>NZ_CM174401.1:0-5699968 GCF_057834355.1 Flavobacterium sp. GL_143
ATGACTAAAACTGCACAATCGGTATGGGAAAACTGTTTGTCTTTTATAAAAGACAACATTCAAGATCAAGCGTACAAAACTTGGTTTGAGCCAATCAAATCAGTTGAGCTAACCGACAACGCATTATACATTCAAGTTCCAAGTAAATTTTTCTACGAATGGTTAGAAGAGCACTATGTAAAATTACTAAAAGTTGCTCTTACCAAGGAACTCGGAAAAAATGCAAAGTTACTCTATAAAATCAAAATGGAAAACACTTATGGCAACAAACAACCGTTTACGGAACAATTGCCAAGTGCCAATAGAGGACCTATGAAACCTCAAGATGTTGATGCTCCGTTTAAAAACTTAAATCCTGAATTAAAAAACCCATTTGTAATTCCAGGAATACGTAATTTAAAAATCGAGTCTCAATTAAACCCGAACTATAGTTTTGATAATTTCCTTGAAGGAGACTCAAATCGTTTAGCTCGTTCTGCAGGTATGGCTGTTGCCAATAAACCTGGAGGAACATCATTTAATCCGTTATTGATTTTTGGTGGAGTTGGTTTAGGAAAAACACACTTAGCTCACGCAATTGGAGTTGAAGTAAAAGACAAATACCCAGAAAAAACGGTTTTATATATTTCTGCCGAAATTTTCACACAACAATATATTGACTCGGTAAAAAAGAATAATCGTAATGATTTCATTCACTTTTACCAGTTAATCGATGTTTTAATTATTGATGACGTTCAGTTTCTATCTGGAAAATCAGGTACACAAGACGTTTTCTTCCATATTTTTAATTATTTACATCAAAACGGAAAACAGGTAATTTTGACTTCTGACAAAGCTCCTGTTGACATGCAAGACATTGAACAACGTTTATTATCACGTTTTAAATGGGGATTATCTGCCGAGTTACATCAGCCAGATTACGAAACAAGAATTTCTATCTTAAAAAATATTTTATATCGTGACGGAGTTGAAATTCCAGAAGATATTATCGAATATGTAGCACGCAACATTAAATCGAATGTACGTGAACTAGAAGGAGCAATTATTTCGTTGATTGCACAATCTTCTTTCAACAAAAAAGAAGTAACGATTGAATTGGCTAAAAGTGTAGTCGAAAAATTCGTTAAAAATGTAAAAAGAGAAATTTCTATCGATTACATCCAAAAAATTGTATCCGATTATTTCCAACTGGATATCGAAACACTTCAATCTAAAACTAGAAAGAGGCACGTTGTTCAGGCAAGACAATTGGCTATGTTTTTTGCAAAGAAATTCACTAAAGCATCTTTAGCAAATATTGGCTCACAAATTGGTGATCGTGATCACGCAACCGTATTACACGCTTGTAAAACAGTTGACAATTTAGTCTCTACAGACAAACAATTCAAGAAATTTGTCGAAGACATCAATAAAAAATTAACGCTATAAACGCGAACCATGCCCGTAAAAATTTTAATGGTCTGCTTGGGTAACATTTGCAGATCACCATTAGCCGAAGGCATTTTAGCTTCAAAATTACCTAAAGACACTTTTTTAGTTGATTCGGCAGGAACGGGCGGTTGGTATATTGGTCGTAACCCTGACCAACGCTCAATCGCGGTAGCACAAAAAAACGGCTTAAACATTTCAAATCAAAAAGGAAGACAATTCAAAACTTCCGATTTTGATACCTTCGATTATATCTACGTCATGGACAATTCCAACTATAATGACGTTATTGCATTGACAAAAAACCAACAGCAAAAAGATAAAGTACAACTTATTCTAAACGAATTATTTCCCGCAGAAAATGTTGATGTTCCCGATCCCTATTATGGCTTACCAAACGGCTTTAACTCCGTTTATCAAATGCTGGACGAAGCTGCCGAAGTGATTGCTAAAAAACTAATAGCCAAACATCAATAACCGAAATCTGTCTTAATAAATTAAAAAATCAAACACATGAAATCAACTTCTTTATTAGGAAAACTTTATTTGATTCCGACAACCTTAGGCGAAAGTGACCCAATGGATGTTTTACCACAAACAATAAAGAGAAGTATTGATTTTATAGACCATTATATTGTAGAAAACGAGAAAACAGCAAGAAAATCTATTAAAGCCGTTTCTCCCGAAAAAAAACAATCTGAACTTATTCTTTTCACACTAAATAAGCGTACCGAAAACAGCGAACATTTAGATTTTATAAAGCCCTTATTAGAAGGGAAAAACGTAGGTTTAATGAGCGAAGCAGGTTGTCCTGGTGTTGCTGATCCAGGTGCTGCAATTGTAAAATTAGCACACGAAAAAGGAATTCAGGTAGTACCACTTGTTGGTCCTTCTTCTATTTTATTAGCTATGATGGCTTCTGGAATGAACGGACAAAGCTTTACTTTTAATGGTTACTTACCAATAGACAAAGACGAGAAAAAATCGGCATTGAAACATTTTGAGAAATTATCTCAGGATAAAAACCAATCTCAAATTTTTATTGAAACTCCGTACAGAAATAATAAACTAGTCGAAGATATTTTACAAATCTTAAATCCTGCAACACATCTTTGTATTGCTACAGATATTACTTTACCAACTGAGTTTATAAAAACAATGCGCATTTCTGATTGGAAAAAAATTAAAGTAGATTTACACAATCGACCTACGATTTTCATTATCCATAAAATGTAATCAAACCTTAAAACCATCATCTATGAAGAAGTTTCTATTACTGATTTTGATTTGCTTTGTGCAAAATACATTTTCTCAAACAATAAAAGAAGGTGATAAACTTACCATAGACGCATCACTTACTATAAGTATCGATGATACAATTCCCCCACAAGGAACTATTCCTAACGATGATTATCTAATTTATAACACCGCTGGTATAGAAGTAAAACCTGAATTTCCCGGAGGCTTAATTGGTTTTGACAGTTTTATAAAACGAAATTATAAAAACCCAACAGATAATCTAAAGGGCAAAATATACGTGACGTTTATAATAGAAAAAGATGGTTCATTGAGCGATATCAAAATTTTAAGAGATATTGGTTATGGAACCGGCGCTGAAGCTATTCGCGTTTTAAAAACATCTCCTAAATGGACTCCAGGAATACAAAACAACAAGCAAGTTAGAGTTCTTTATTCTCTTCCTATAATCATTAACTAATAAGCTATAGATTCTCTTTTTAGAAAAATATTCGTTTCAGAAAAAGAATTTAAAATTATCATAAAAAAGCTATCTTTATAAAAGTAATTATAGATTTTTATGAGCAAACTCCCCCACATTGGCACGAGTATTTTTACAGTTATGTCTAAAATGGCAAACGAATACAATGCCATTAACCTATCGCAAGGATTCCCTAACTTTCCTGTTGACGAACGCTTAACTAGCATTGTAGCACGACTTGCAACCGAGAATGTACACCAATACACTCCAATGGCAGGTTATCCGCCGTTATTGACCAAAATTGCAAAACTTATTCTGGACTCCTATAAACGAGTAGTTGTACCAGAAACCGAAATTCTTGTAACTGCCGGAGCAACTCAAGGTATTTTTACCACCATACAAGCGTTAATTAAAGCAAACGACGAAGTAATTATTCTCGACCCAAGTTATGATTGCTACGAAGCACCAGTTTTATTATGCAATGCACATTCAGTTAGAGTTCCTTTAAACGATGATTACACGCCAAATTGGGAAATCATAGAAAAAGCTTGTTCTGCCAAAACAAGAATGCTAATCATTAATAATCCGCATAACCCAACAGGGAAAATTTTAGCGGAAGCAGATTTTGTACGATTAGAGAAGATTCTTGATAAATACCCAGACCTATTAGTATTATCTGACGAAGTTTATGAATACATCACTTTTGAAGAAAAACATATCTCAGCACACACCCGTCAGCAACTTTTAGACCGTTGCATTATGATTTCATCTTTCGGGAAATCATTTCATATTACAGGATGGAAAATTGGCTACGTCGTAGCCCCAGAACATTTAATGATAGAAATCAAGAAAGTACATCAGTTTTTGGTTTTTAGTGTAAACAGTATTTCTCAAGTTGCAATAAGCGAATATCTAGATATTGTTGACGTTACTAAACTTGGCAAATTCTATCAGGAAAAAAGAGATTACTTTAAAAAATTACTAGAAAAAAGTCGATTCGAATTAAAACCATGTGAAGGAACTTATTTTCAGGTTGCATCCTATAAATCAATCTCCGACGAAGATGATGTGACTTTCTGCAAAAGACTAATAACCGAATACGGAGTTGCTGCAATACCTATTTCGACTTTCTATGCCAACGGAAAAGATTTAAAACTAATCCGTTTTTGTTTTGCAAAAGATAATGCTACACTCGAGGCAGCTGCCGAAAGATTATGCAGCATTTAGCATAAACTAAAATTAACACATTTATTATGCATGCATACTATTTAATTCTTATATTTACCTTTTAAATTTAAAAAAACATGAGTTATACAGATAAAATGTTAAGAGACGATGCTTTAAAAGGCAAAGTAATAGTGGTAACCGGCGGAGGAAGCGGACTAGGAAAAGCCATGACTAAATACTTTCTAGAGTTAGGTGCTAAAGTTGCAATAACGTCGAGAGATTTAGAAAAACTAAAAAACACAGCTACAGAACTTGAGAGCCTAACAGGAGGAACTTGTTTACCACTGCAATGTGATGTTCGTCATTACGAAGAAGTAGAAAACATGCTACAAGAAGTTTTAAAAGCTTTTGGTAAAGTAGATGTATTACTAAACAATGCTGCTGGGAATTTTATTTCGCCAACCGAAAGATTATCGGCTAATGCTTTTGACACTGTTATCGATATTGTATTAAAAGGCTCTAAAAACTGCACACTTGCTTTCGGAAAGCACTGGATTGATACCAAACAAACATCGGCTACAGTATTAAATATTGTAACTACTTATGCTTGGACAGGATCAGCTTATGTTGTACCAAGTGCTACTGCAAAAGCTGGAGTTCTAGCTATGACAAGAAGTCTTGCTGTAGAATGGGCAAAATACGGAATCCGTACTAATGCTATCGCTCCAGGTCCATTCCCTACAAAAGGTGCTTGGGACAGATTACTTCCGGGAGATCTTGCAGAGAAATTTGACATGGCCAAAAAAGTACCATTAAAACGCGTGGGTGATCACCAGGAATTAGCCAATTTAGCTGCTTATTTAGTATCTGATTTTTCAGCCTATGTTAATGGTGAAGTAATTGTTATCGATGGTGGTGAATGGTTAAAAGGAGCTGGACAATTTAATTTATTAGAAGCAATTCCAGAAGAACTTTGGGATCAGCTTGAAATGATGATAAAAGCAAAGAAAAACAAATAATAAGTGCTTACTAAAGTCAGGTATTTAAACAAATCACTGATTGCACCAAAGACCTCGATTACTAAGTAATCGAGGTCTTTTCTTTTATATAGGTTCCATCTTATATACAAATACATTTTTTTATCAATATTTTGCAAACTAGTTTAACGTACTGATTAGAGTAAATTTGCGAAATCAGCATTAAACCTTTCCTCTAGTAAGGATTAATTATTGAATTAAAAACCGAATCAATAAAAAAATTAAAACAAGATAAAAGCTACAAGGAATTTTAGGAATTTTATCTAATGACAAATCCGTATTAATTCTTATTTTTGCGGCTTCAAATTATAACAATATTTTTATGCTCATCATTGGAATTGCAGGCGGAACAGGAAGCGGGAAAACAACCGTAGTACATCAAATCATGAATGAATTACCCCATGCCGAAGTGGGCGTGATTTCTCAGGATTCATACTACAGAGAAAATAAAAATCTATCTTTTGATGAAAGAGCCTTAATAAATTTTGACCATCCACGTGCGATTGATTTTGATTTATTAGTTACCCACTTAAAAGAACTTAAAGAAGGAAAAACTATCGATCAACCTGTTTATTCTTTTATCACACATAACAGAACCGACGATACAATTAGCACACATCCTAGAAAAGTAATGATTGTAGAAGGGATTTTAATCCTGACAAATCCAGAACTAAGAGATCTTTTTGACATTAAAGTATATGTTCACGCCGATTCTGATGAAAGACTTATCAGACGTTTAAAGCGTGATATCGCCGAACGTGGTCGTGACTTAGACGAGGTTTTAACACGGTACCAAAACACTTTAAAACCTATGCATGAGCAGTTTATCGAACCTACAAAGGCTTTTGCTGATATTATCATACCAAACGACAAATACAATACCGTAGCAATAGATGTAGTTCGTGCAGTAATTAATCAACGTATTCTATAATTTTATTGTAAATTTATTGCATTAAAAATTAGGAGCTATTCCCGCTTACGCCTTTATCTTTGTTCGTTCCTCTCAAAGGATATCGGCTTTATCGGGGCTAAAAAATAAAAAATGACAAATCCATATAAAGATAAATCCTGGTTTAAATTCCTGAGCAACAAGTATGTTTGGGTATTGTTGTTTTTTATAATCTGGATGGTTTTTCTGGATAATTACTCCTATTTTGACCATCGCTTTCTAGATAACCAAATAAACGAGTTAAAAGACAACAAAACCTATTATCAAGAAGAGATAAAAAAAGACCAGGAACAAATAAAAGAACTTAAAAACCCAGAGCAAATTGAGAAATATGCACGGGAAAAGTATTTTATGAAAAAAGATAGTGAAGACATTTACATCATCGAATTTGAAGGTGACACTATCGAAAAAAAATAAATTCAGAATTATAAAAAGATAAAAATGGCTACTCCCCTTTTCGATAATTTTAGTCCAGTATCATCCAAACAATGGAAACAAAAAATTCAATTTGAATTGGATGGTGCCGATTATAACGAAACCTTGATTTGGAATTCGCCAGAAGACATTCAGGTAAAACCATTTTATCATAGTGATGAAAACATCAAGCCCGTTGAAGTAACAACCAAAGCAACTGATTTTAAAATATGTCAGAACATTTTTGTTCATGACGTTTCAAAATCAGTTGAAAGGGCTTTAGATTCCCTAAAAAGAGGTGCTGAAAGTTTGTATTTTACAATCGAAAATGACACCGTTGCCGTTGATAAATTATTCGAAAAATTACCTTTAGAAAACAGAAATGTTTACTTTAATTTGAATTTTATTTCAATCGATTTCGTAAAAAAACTAAATGCTATTTCAATACAGAAAAAAGCATTTTTTTACTATAATATTGATCCCCTTGGGCAATTGGCAAAAGAGGGCAATTGGTTTTCATTTACAACCAAAGAAAAAAACAATTTCGAAACGCTTGAAATCCTTTCAAAGGAAATTCCAAATGCATCCTTAATAAGTATTAATGCAAGTTTATATCAAAATGCTGGTGCCAATATGGTACAACAAATTGCATATACAGTAGCACATGCAAACGAATATTTTAATCGAATTCCCTCAATAAACGGAACCATCGTATTACAAGTATCAGTAGGAACCAATTACTTTTTTGAAATTGCTAAACTTCGTGCCTTACGATTGCTTTTTAATTTAATAGCAACCGAATACAATCCAAACCTAAAATGTCATATACTTGCTTCGCCCACAAAGCGAAATAAAACCTTGTACGATTACAATGTAAACATGTTACGTACCACAACCGAATGTATGTCGGCAATAATTGGTGGTGCAGATGCCATTGCTAATTTACCATACGATGCTTTATACCATAAAGACAATGAATTTGGGGACAGAATTGCACGCAATCAATTATTGATTCTTAAAAACGAAAGCTATTTTGACAAAGTCAATAATCCAGCTGACGGAAGTTATTATATAGAAAGTCTGACCAACCAACTTGCCGAGAAATCATTGACCTTATTTAAAGATATCGAAGCCAATGGAGGTTTCTTAAAATTATTAAACGAAGGAATTATCAAAAGAAAAATTCAGGAAAGCGCCGATAAGGAACAAGAATTATTTGATACAAAGAAAGAAGTTTTACTCGGAACAAATAAGTACCCGAACAAAGACGACAAAATGAAGCATGATTTAGAACTCTTTCCTTTTGTAAAAATAAAACCAAGAAAGACATTAATTACACCAATAATAGAAAAACGGTTGGCCGAAAAACTGGAGCAAGAACGATTAGAACTTGAATAAAACTGATTTAAAATAGCTATATTTGAATCTAACACAACTAATTATGGAAGCAATTCGACAAATAATATCGGTTAAAAATCATTCTATAACAGTTATTTTACCCGATGATTTTATAGCAGATGAAGTAGAAGTAATTATTTTACCTGTACAAAATGACAATTATAAAATCCCCCAATGGCAAATTGATCAAGTTAGAGAAAGAACAGAAAATTATTTAAAAAATCCAACGAATGTTACTGACATAGATGATTTTTTAAAAGAAATTGAAGATGGTCTATAAAATAGTAATTATCGAAGAAGCAAAAAAGGATTATAAAGAATCTTTGCTTTGGTATAAAAACATACATCCAAAATTAGCTATTAGATTTAATGATTCCTTTAAAAAAAGTATAGCAATTATTAAAAAAGACCCATTACTATTTCAAATTAGATATGACAATATCAGAATATTATTTTTAAAAACTTTTCCATATGCCATACATTATTCAATTTACGAAAATTGTATCGTTATAAAATCCATTTTTCACACATCCAGAGATAGTGAATTAAACTTCTTTTAAATACCTTTTTTACAATTGAGAAAAGACCTTAAACATATTAAATTAAAAGCTGAAAGCGAACAGGTAGATAGTGTTAATCCTCAAGATAAACAACTAACAACTGATTACTTTGAAACAGCCGAAGGAATTGACCTAAAAGCAACCTATACAAAACAAGATATTGAGAATATAGAACATCTTGATTTTGGAGCTGGATTTGCCCCAAATTTAAGAGGTCCTTATGCAACTATGCATGTAAGACGCCCTTGGACAATCAGGCAATATGCAGGATTTTCGACTGCTGAAGAAAGTAATGCTTTTTACAGACGTAATCTAGCTGCAGGGCAAAAGGGTTTATCAATTGCATTTGATTTACCTACGCATCGCGGATACGACTCTGATCATGAGCGTGTTGTTGGTGATGTCGGGAAAGCTGGAGTTGCTATCGACTCTGTCGAAGACATGAAGGTTTTATTTGATCAAATCCCGCTTGAAGAGATGTCGGTTTCTATGACAATGAATGGTGCGGTTTTACCAATTATGGCTTTTTATATCGTTGCTGCCGAAGAACAAGGTGTTCCTCCTGTAAAACTTTCTGGAACTATTCAAAATGATATCCTGAAAGAGTTCATGGTGCGTAACACTTATATTTATCCGCCAACTCCTTCGATGAAAATCATTGCTGATATTTTTGAATTTACGAGCAAAAAAATGCCAAAATTCAATTCTATCTCCATTTCTGGATATCATATGCAAGAAGCAGGTGCCACTGCCGATATAGAATTGGCTTATACTCTAGCCGATGGATTAGAATATATACGAACAGGATTGGCAACAGGAATGCCTATAGATGAATTTGCTCCACGATTGTCTTTTTTCTGGGCAATAGGAATGAATCACTTTATGGAAATTGCCAAAATGCGTGCAGGAAGAATGATTTGGGCAAAACTGGTTCAACAATTTAATCCTAAAAGCGATAAATCTCTGGCTTTGAGAACGCATTGTCAGACAAGTGGCTGGAGTTTAACCGAGCAAGATCCATTTAATAATGTGGCTCGTACTTGTATTGAGGCTACAGCAGCTGCTTTTGGCGGAACACAATCGTTACATACAAATGCTTTGGATGAAGCCATTGCATTGCCAACAGATTTTTCGGCAAGAATTGCTCGTAACACTCAAATCTTCTTGCAGGAAGAAACCAAAATAACAAAAACCGTTGACCCTTGGGCTGGTAGTTATTATGTAGAGAGCTTAACAAATGAAATTGTTGCCAATGCATGGAAACTTATTGAAGAAGTTGAAGAACTAGGCGGAATGACTAAAGCTATTGAAGCTGGAATTCCTAAATTACGAATAGAAGAAGCTGCGGCAAGAAAACAAGCCCGAATAGACAGCGGACAAGATATTATTGTGGGTGTTAATAAATACCGACTAGAAAAAGAAGATCCTTTACAGATTCTTGATGTGGATAACCAAATGGTGCGTAAACAACAAGTTGCTCAACTAGAACATATAAAAGCAACCAGAGATTCTGAAAAAGTAAAAGCAATACTCGAAAAATTAATTCATTGTGCTAAAACCGGCGACGGTAATTTACTGGAAATAGCTATTGATGCAGCTAGAAATCGTGCTACTCTAGGCGAAATAAGCGATGCTTTAGAAACTGTTTTCGGAAGATACAAAGCACAAATTAAATCCTTTAGTGGCGTGTACAGTGCAGCGATAAAAGACGACAAGAGCTTTGAGAAAGCAAAACAATTGGCCGATACCTTTGCCAAACAGGAAGGTCGTCGCCCAAGAATTATGATTGCCAAAATGGGGCAAGACGGTCATGACAGGGGTGCAAAAGTAGTTGCCACTGGTTATGCCGATGTGGGCTTTGATGTAGATATAGGTCCTCTTTTCCAGACTCCGGCAGAAGCTGCCAAACAAGCTGTAGAAAATGACGTTCATATTCTAGGTGTTTCCTCACTTGCTGCGGGACATAAAACACTTGTACCTCAAGTTATAGAAGAACTAAAAAAACATGGCCGTGAAGATATCATGGTTATTGTGGGTGGTGTAATACCAGCACAAGATTATCAGTATTTATTTGATGCTGGTGCTGTAGCCGTTTTTGGACCTGGAACAAAAATTAGTGAAGCCGCAATTACAATTCTGGAAATCCTAATTGACTAAAAAGTAAAAAACCTGCAATCTCTTGCAGGTTTTTTTATATTCTTAATTCGTAATGAATTATATCGAGTGAACTGTGGCATCATTATCTGCTTCGATTGAAGAGACATTGTAACCTCCAAAAGCCTTCATGTAACTTCTAATAGACGTTCCATAAGCATCTCTGAAATATTTTTGTCCATTATTCTTAAAAAAGTTTTTAACAGACCCAGCACCTCCTAAATGAGCCGCTGCTAATATTCCTGATTCGGTAATATAAATTCCGCTGATAAGCTTTCCTTCATACTTCTCGATTTCCTTCCTTAAAATCCATTTATTTTTAGACAACAAAGCAATAAATGCTTTTTCTTGTAACGCAGGGTTTCTTAGGAACGCTTCATCATTTCGTACTCCAATTGCTCTTAAAGCCTGGGTTCCGAATTGATATTTTCCCATGTAACCAAGTGTATTTACTTTTCTGTATTTGCCTTGAGATTCTCTTAAAGCGATTGCTTCTTTGAAACCAATTAGGTGGTTTCCGGTGAAAGGAATACTGTCTGAAACAGGATAATCTTTCTTTTCTTTAGATGGAAGTAAGTAGTCGGTTCCATCTGTTTTTTCTGTAAGAAACCAAGGAGTGGTGTCTAAATTAAAGGACTTAAAACCTGAGCTTAAAAACCCAATAATAACGGTTAATGTTGTGTAAAAATACCATTTCTTTATCATAGATTGTTTTTCTTTTGAACGCTGTCCCATTCAAAAATTTCTGCCCACAAAGATACAACAAAATTTACAAAGCTATAAATCAACCAGTTAAACTTTTCAAAAAACCCAAAATACGCCCCGTAACCACCTAGTTAGGAGTGCGTTCCAAAAATCAATTTTATCTCTC
Source organism: Flavobacterium sp. GL_143 (assembly GCF_057834355.1). Lineage (NCBI taxonomy): Bacteria > Pseudomonadati > Bacteroidota > Flavobacteriia > Flavobacteriales > Flavobacteriaceae > Flavobacterium > Flavobacterium sp. GL_143. The sequence goes on from NZ_CM174401.1 coordinate 11,696, forward strand.
AATAACGTGGAATCCCAATGAAAACGTTTTCAAAAAAACTGCTTTTTTGTCAATTTTTGTAAGAAAAACGTCGAGACGGGATAAAACTACCAATCTATTTTAAAATTCTAAATCGTCAAATTAGGGTCGTTTTTTTCGATATTTTCAATAAAAACAATTCTCTCTTTTGTCGAAAAATAAATTCAATTATTTGAACAATTTCAACTATCAATAATTAAACAAATCATACTTCTCAAAAATCTATTTATAAAATCAATATTTATAAAAAAAAAGATGCCGAAGTCAATAATTAACTTCGGCATCTTTTTATAGATTATATTTTACTTTCGGGACTATCTTACCACTCCTTGACTATTAATCCAGTCTGAGTATTTTTTTGCATTTACATTATGCTGTGCTAATGTCGATGCAAACTCATGATATCCAAAACGATCTATACTTGCACAGAAATAGATGTAATCATTTTTCTCAGGTTTTAAAACAGCTTCTAATGCTGTAATATCTGGCATTGCAATTGGTCCTGGAGGAAGTCCCGTATTCATATAGGTATTATATGGAGACGACATTGTTAAGTCTTTATAGAAAACTCTTTTTATTACTTGCTCAAAGTCATTTGATTTCTTTTTGATTGCGTAAATAACCGTTGGATCAGCTTGTAATGGCATTTCCAGACGCAATCTGTTTAAATAAACTCCTGCAATTCTAGGTCGCTCATCTTTTTTCACAGATTCTTTATGTACGATTGAAGCCAAAATTGTAGCTTCTACTGGAGTTAATCCTTGTGCAGCAGCTTGATCTATTCTCTCTTTAGTCCAGAAATTATGATATTCTTTAATCATTTTATCACGAAACTTAAGAGCCGAAGTATTCCAATACACTTCATACGTATTAGGGATAAACATTGCAAACACATTATCTTCGTTAAAACCATTTTCTTTCATGAAAATAGAATCTTTAAATACTTTTAGCAATGATGTGCTATCAGCTTCTATTTGAGAAGCAACACGTCCTGCAAAATCCTCTAGACGTTCTTGATTGTTAAAAGCTAATTTTACCGGAACATTAGATCGCATTGCTCTAACCAAATCCATATTATTCATATCCTTGGTTAATAAAAAGCGTCCTGGTTTTACATTATCAGGATAACCTCTTTTACTAGCAACCATCTCAAAGTTCTTTAAATCTTTTACAAAGGGTTCTAATATCTTTTTTACATCTTCATAATTAGATCCCGTAGGTACATAAACGTAAACCTCTTTCTCAGAAAATTTAGTATTAGCACTAAAAATTTGGCTTATCAAAATAAACCCATAAACCATCAAAACCGAAATTACGATTACGGCACTTATTGTTATAATTTTCTTTATATTCATATGTGGTTGCATTACTTGCTAGTATTTTTTTTTAATTATAACAATTTAAAAACTAAACTTTTAAAACTCCTTATTAATTAATTGAAAAAGAGCTTCGTCCTGATAAACTCCATTAACTAAAAGCCAATCTTTTTTTGTTCCAATTTTTTCAAAGCCAAATTTAGTAAAAAGTGCATTACTTGCTTCGTTTTTAACACCAATATTTGCATATAATTGATGTAAATTAAGATGATAAAAAGAATATTTAATTAATAATGTTAAAGCTTCAGAACCAATATTTTGATTCCTTCTTTCATTATCCTGAATTACAATCCCAATACCTGCCCTATTATTTTTAGGGTCAAAATCGAATAAATCAACTAGGCCAATGGCAGGAAAATCCTGATCTTGGCAAATAGCAAGTCGTAATTGTTTGGCTTCATAAATGTCCTGATGGGCATTTTCCAGATATTGTTTTATTAAGAATCGGCTGTAAGGTGTTTGAGTATTGCTTACTTCCCAAATACTAAGGTCGTTTTCGACTGCATAAATAAACTCCAGATCATTGGGTTCTAATGCTCGTATATATATAGTATCGCCTTTTAATGTGATCATTTTTAATTTTAGAATTTAGCCCCGATCCCAAAACGTCGGGATAGGATAGATTTCAGACTGAAAACATTAAATCTCGATTGTTCCTTTAAATACAAATTCTGCTGGTCCTTTTAAGAACACATTTGTAAAGTGCTCCCCTACTTTATCAAAAGAAACAACTAGTTTACCTCCTTCAACATTTAAGTTGATATCTGTTTCATTCGTTTCTCCTATTGCATTCATAGCTATTGCAACCGCTGTAGCGCCTGTTCCGCAAGCAAGAGTTTCATCCTCTACACCTCTTTCGTAAGTGCGTAGTGAAAATGTTTTATCATCTACTTTTTTTACAAAGTTGATATTGCTCCCTAGTTTTCCATACAATTCTCCGTAACGTATAGCTGCTCCGTTTTCTTTTACATTATAATGTTCTAAATCATCTACTATTTGTACATGATGTGGAGATCCTGTATTTAAGAACGTATAATTATCATATTTATTTATAGCATCAACATCTATCATTTGCAAAGAAACAATAGAGTCTGGCGCGATTGTAGCATGATGCAAACCATCTGTAGCTATAAAGGTTGTTTCATTTTCTATTACATCTAGTTTTTTAGCAAATGCCACCAAACATCTACCACCGTTTCCGCACATCGAACTTTGGTTTCCGTCGGCATTATAGTAAACCATTCTAAAATCGGTTTCAAAATCATTTTCTAACAAAATAAGTCCATCAGCACCAATTCCGAATCGTCTGTCGCACAAACGTTCAATTAATTTTGTATCTTTCTTTGGAAAAAAATCAGAACGATTATCAATCATTACAAAATCATTTCCTGTACCCTGATATTTATAAAATTCTACTTGCATTGTTATTGAATTGAGAAATACAAAAGTACGAACTATTAATGAAATGTTAATCATTGTTAAAGAGCGTTAAACCACTTTACTTCAGTTTTTTTTTGATATAATTTTATACATAGATAACTTAAACACTAATCAAAACAATGAAACGATTTTCAACCTTATTTTTAGTATCCTTATTAAGCGGTGCTACTACGCTTGGTGCATACAAGTTATTATTTGATAATAACGGTTCTCTTTTTGGCGAAAAGAAATCGATAGTAACTCTTGCTCCAAATTCATACTCTAAAACAGTAGGATTAGGTGCCGAAACTGTTGATTTTACAGCTGCAGCAGATAAAACTATTCATACAGTAGTACACGTAAAAAATGTATCTCGCAGAACTGTTACTAACCCAATGTTAGAATATTTTTACGGTTATGGAGGTCAGCAAACACAAGAACAAGTTGGTACTGGTTCTGGTGTAATTATTTCTGCTGATGGATATATTGTAACTAATAATCACGTGATAAAAAACGCCACTGAAATTGAAATTACTTTAAACAATAAAAAATCTTATACGGCAAAACTTATTGGAACAGATTCTAAAATGGATATTGCTTTATTAAAAATCGATGCCGACGAAAAATTACCTTATACTCCTTTTGCAGATTCTGATGCTGTAAAAGTCGGTGAATGGGTTTTGGCAGTTGGAAATCCGTATAATCTAACTTCTACAGTAACTGCGGGGATTGTTTCGGCGAAAGCCAGAAACTTAGATACAAACGGAATTCAATCGTTTATCCAGACTGATGCCGCAGTAAACCCTGGTAATAGTGGTGGTGCATTGGTAAACACCAGAGGAGATTTAATTGGTATTAATACCATGATATCCTCTACGACCGGTTCTTATGTTGGATACTCATTTGCAGTTCCGTCTAATATTGCCAGAAAAATAATAGAAGATATTATGGAGTTTGGTAATGTACAAAGAGCTATTTTAGGTGTAGAAGGCGGAGAACTTAATAATGCCGCTTCTAAAGAGCTGGGTATTTCTCAAACTCAAGGTTTTTACATCAATAAAGTAACTCAAAAATCAGGTGCTGAAAAATCTGGTCTTCAAAAAGGTGACATTATTGTAAAATTAGATAATCGAGATATAGCTACTTATGCTGATTTTTCTGGATATATTAATACTAAAAGACCTAATGATGTAGTTCAGGTAACTTATATACGTGACGGAAAAAATAAAGTAGTTCCTGTTACTTTAAGTAAAAATGAATTTTTTAGTACTGAATATAAAGGAATCGAATTAGAAAATATCGATGCAACAGATAAAAAGAGATTCGGTATAAACTATGGTGTAAAAATTAAAGCTCTTACAAACGAAAATCTTAAACAGTATAATAATGAATTACAAGGCAACATTATTTTAAGTATTGACAATATAAAAGCAACAGACATTGAAACGGTTTCGAAACTTTTAAATCAAAAAGACGAAAACCAAAGTATACGAATTGAAATGATTAATAGAAACGGAGAAGTTATTCGAGTTATCATCTAAATCATTTTATTTCCCAAATTCAAAGCCATCCTGCAAAATCGAGGGCACTGAAAAAGTCCTTTTCACGAATAAATTGTTAATTAAAAGGAGTAGAAGCTAAAAGTTTCTGCTCCTTTTTTTTGTATCTTTTGAGTGTAATCATAAGGCTTTTTAGATGTTAATTCAACAGCAACAAATTCAGTTTAGTCCCTATTCCTCATTATATGATTTAATTGTTCCTCAGGATAATCTCCTTAGAAAAATCAACGAACTCATAGACTTCTCATTCATCTACGATGAGTTGCTAAATAAATATTGCATCACTAATGGTCGCACAGCAGAAAGCCCAGTGCGTATGTTTAAGTATTTACTTCTAAAAACAATTTATGATGTCTCGGATGTTGATGTAGTAGAACGTTCACGTTTTGATATGTCTTTTAAGTATTTCTTAGAAATGACACCAGAGGAGAGTGTTATTAATCCAAGTTCTTTAACGAAATTTCGTAAACTTCGCCTGAAGGATACGGACTTATTAAATCTACTCATTGGTAAAACAGTATCTATAGCCGTCGAAAAGGGAATCATCAGATCCAGGTCTATTATAGTTGATGCTACACACACTTTATCAAGATCAAATCCATTTGCAGCAATTGATGTATTAAGAGAGCGCTCTAAACTTCTACGAAGAACAGTATATTTATTTGATGACCAATTCAAAGAGCATATGCCCGAGAAGAACAATACCAATGAATTGGAAAAAGAATTAGCCTATTGTAAAGAACTGGAGCAGCGCATAGAAAAAGAAGAATCTTTGAGTTCTATACCTGCTGTAAAAGAAAAGCTAAATCTGCTTAAAGAAACTATAGAAGATACTCAGGAAAATTTTATCTTATCAAAAGATATAGATGCTAAAACAGGTCATAAATCCGCAGATAGCTCTTTCTTTGGATACAAGACTCATTTAGCGATGACCGAAGAGCGAATCATCACAGCGGCTGTAGTTACCTCAGGAGAGAAAGCAGATGGTCCAGAGTTACCAAAACTCTTAGAGATTAGTCAGCAAAACGGAATTGATGTAAATACCATTATTGGTGATGGAGCTTATTCAGGAACAGAAAATCTCAAGCGAGCAAACGGGAAAAATATTAGAGTTGTAGCTAAGTTAAATGTTTCAGTAGCAAATGGGACAAGAAAAGAGGAAGATAAATTTCAATATAATAAAGATGCCGATAGAATGGTTTGTCCTGCAGGACATATGGCTATACGAAAAGCTAGACAGGGCAAAAAAAATGTTGGGAAAAATCAAACATATACCTACTATTTCGATGTCGAAAAATGCAAATCTTGTTCTTTAAAACAGGGGTGTTATAAAGGGGCAAAAACAAAAACCTACTGTGTAAGGATAAAATCAGACTTACACCAAGAACAAATCGCCTTTCAAGAAACGGATTATTTCAAAGAAAAAGCAAAACATCGATACAAAATAGAGGCTAAAAATAGTGAGTTAAAAAACGTACATGGCTATGATAGAGCAATATCGTACGGCATTGCCAATATGCAAATGCAAGGAGCAATGGCTATTTTTACAGTCAACTTAAAAAGAATACTGAAATTAATGTAAGAAATTTATAAAATAAGTATGCCTACACAAAATGCCCCCTATAAATCAAAAATCGATTCATATAGCTGCAAATAAAAAACAGATATAAAACGAAAAACGCTTACAACGGATATTTTTAAATCCTGTTATAAGCGTTTTTTCATTGTCTAAAAACAATCCCAATCAAAATAAGGGATGTTTTTCAGTGCCCTCGCAAAATCAGGATGGCTTTTTTATTTCCTTCTGATATAGAATTTATTTTTTTGTTTTAGGAGAAGCCAATTTTCATTTTATTGGAAGAAAATTTATTTTCACCCGTTTCCAAAATAAATCATAAAATAGTTTACGAAATCGATTGAAATGGGTACTTTTGCGCCAAATTTAAAAAAACAAGCAGTTTTATTTTTACAAATTTTCAACTATGAGCAAAAAATCTTTGTACCAAAAAGAAGTATCATTTCAAGTCGACAGACGAAAAGCCGGAGTAGAATTGATTAAAATCATAAGCGATTTATGGTATGATAAATCTATCGAAATGGTTTTATTCAAAAATCAATTACTAGATAAGAATGTAAGCGACATTATTAATTTACATCAATACGCTGGAGAATTTGTAGGTAAACCAATTACTATTTTTGACTCTGTTGAAATTGCGAGAGTTGTTTTATCTTTAAAATTACCTCCTTCCAAAATTGATATTGGAAAACTAACTTATGAATATCGTTTGGAGGATGAAAAATATCCAGATGCTCGTCATTTTGTAATCGAAAAACTAAAAGAAGCTAAATCATCTGAAGAAATTCAACCTAAAGATGTTGTTCTTTATGGCTTTGGCCGAATTGGTCGCTTATTGGCCAGAGAATTAATGTCTAAAACAGGAAAAGGAAATCAGTTGAGATTAAGAGCAATTGTTATTCGTGATAAAAGCGAACTAGCAAATCTTGAAAAAAGAGCATCTTTATTAAGATATGACTCTATTCATGGAGATTTTCAAGGTTCTGTGGTTGCTGACCCAAAGAATAATGCTCTTTTGATAAATGGAACTACGGTACATATTATTTCGGCAAATTCTCCCGAAGAAATAGATTATACGCTATATGGCATTAATGATGCTCTAGTTGTAGATAACACTGGTGCTTTTACAACTCAGGAAGCATTAAGCAGGCACTTAGTTTCTAAAGGGGTTAGCAAAGTTTTACTTACTGCACCTGGAAAAGGAGTTCCTAATATTGTACACGGAGTAAATCATAACGAATACAATCCCGATGAAAATGATATTTTCTCGGCTGCTTCTTGTACTACAAATGCTATAACGCCTGTTTTAAAAGCAATTGAAGATACACTAGGTGTTGTAAAAGGACACTTAGAAACTATACACGCATATACTAATGATCAGAATCTGGTTGATAATATGCACAAAAAATACCGTCGTGGCAGAGCTGCTGCATTAAATATGGTAATTACTGAAACTGGTGCAGGAAGTGCTGTTGCAAAAGCATTACCATCGCTTGAAGGGAAATTAACATCAAATGCAATACGTGTTCCAGTTCCTAACGGTTCTCTTGTTGTATTAAATCTTGATGTTAAAAAAGCAACTTCGATTGCTGGAATTAACAAAATAATGAAAAAATATGCCCTTGAAGGCGAATTAGTAGAACAGATAAAATATTCTTTGAATACAGAATTGGTTTCTTCTGACATAATCGGTACCTCGGCACCATCAATTTATGATAGTAATGCTACAATAGTTTCCAAAGACGGAAAAAGCATTGTATTATATATTTGGTACGATAATGAATATGGCTATAGTCACCAGGTTATTCGATTAGCAAAATATATTGCGAAAGTAAGACGTTTTACTTACTACTAGCATATACACCAACCAAACCAACTTTTTCTCAAAACCATCAAGTTCTCTTGGTGGTTTTTACTTTTAAATCAACAAGTTGAGTTTTTTTTACCATATAAGTGATTTAAGTTCATTTAAGCTTTATACTGATAGTCACACTTATATTTACTTAAATCACTTACATGGTTAACTTTTTATTACACTAATAATTTTATGTAATTGAACTTATAACTCAATCAATTTCAATTCACAACAGTTGTACTTCACATTATATTATTGGTAAAACTGTCGTGCTCTTTACTTCGGACATTACAAAGACAGTATTGATTAAAGAAACTTCGGGTAAAATTGATAATTTTTTTTGATGAAAATGATGATACGTTTCCATATCTGGAATGATAATTTTAAGCATGTAATCAAAATTTCCTGATACATAATTACATTCTACAACTTCGGGTAAATTCAAAATAGATTGATTAAACCCTTCCGAGGTATCATATGTCTGTTTTGTGAGCGTTACCTGGCAATAAACCGTAAGATTATTCCCTAATTTTTTCTTGTTCAAAATAGACACATATTTCTCAATAACTCCCTCTCTCTCAAGTCGTTTGACTCTATCATGGACAGGTGTAAGAGACAAATTTATTTTGTTTGCAATGTCTTTTAAGGTATAATGCGCATCTTCTTGCAAAAGGCGTAGGATTTTTTTGTCAGTTTCGTCTAAAATCATGGTAAAAAGTGTTTTAAAAATTATTACAAATCAGTCATTTTTTCTTTTTATAGACGATAAAAGCTCATTAAAAAGAATATTTTTTGGTAAAAATATTAAATAAAAACAATATTTTCTTTATTATACCCATAATATCGATAATATATTCTCTATATGTAGCTTTGTAAAACAAAATTAACAAAAACAAAAAAAATATAAAAAATGATAATAGGTGTTCCAAAAGAAATCAAGAATAACGAAAACCGTGTAGCTGTTACACCAGCTGGAGTTTCGGAAATGAAAAAACACGGACATGTTGTTTACGTTCAAGCAACTGCCGGTTTAGGAAGTGGATTTAGCGATGAGGAGTATACTAATGCTGGTGCTCAGGTATTAGCAACTATTGAAGAGGTATATGCTATAGCTGAAATGATTATTAAAGTTAAAGAACCTATTGCATCTGAATATGATTTAATCAAAAAAGATCAATTATTATTTACATACTTTCACTTTGCTTCATCAGAGCCGTTAACACACGCAATGATCGAAAAAGGAGCTGTATGTTTAGCTTACGAAACTGTTGAAAAAGCTGACCGTAGTTTACCATTATTAGTTCCAATGTCAGAAGTTGCTGGACGTATGTCGATTCAACAAGGAGCTAAATATCTTGAGAAACCATTAAAAGGAAGAGGAATTCTTTTAGGTGGTGTTCCAGGTGTTCCTCCTGCTAAAGTATTAGTACTTGGTGGTGGAATCGTTGGTACTCAAGCTGCAAAAATGGCTGCTGGTTTAGGAGCTCAAGTTACTATTATGGATGTAAGTTTAGCACGTCTTCGTCATTTAGATGATATTATGCCTGCAAACGTAAACACTCAAATGTCAAACCACTACAACATTACAAAAGCAATCGCTGATGCAGATTTAGTAGTTGGAGCAGTATTAATTCCGGGAGCAAAAGCACCTCACTTAGTTACTCGTGATATGCTTAAACTAATGCGTCCAGGAACTGTTGTTGTAGACGTTGCTGTTGATCAAGGTGGATGTATCGAAACATGTACACCAACAACTCACGAAAACCCAACTTTCATTATCGATGATATTGTACACTACTGTGTGGCTAATATGCCAGGTGCTGTACCTTACACATCTACTCTTGCTTTAACAAACGCTACTTTACCTTACGCTTTACAATTAGCAAACAAAGGATGGGAAAAAGCTTGTGCTGAAAACGAAGAATTGAAAAAAGGATTGAATATTGCTAATGGAAAAATCCTTTACAAAGGAGTTGCAGAAGCTTGGAATCTTCCTTTCAACGAAGAATTAGTGTTAGCAAAATAATTGCTAGCATTATATAAGTGCTTACTACACTAGAAAAACCCGTCTTTAGGACGGGTTTTCTGTTTTTATATAGTTCATTATTCTTGCCACTGATTAACAGCTTCCTTAATCCTCTATTCTATCTAACTCATTGCGAAAGGAACGCGGATTAAAAACGGATTTTTTAAAATAATAGATAAAAAATCCGTTTAATCCGCGTTCCTCTATAGACAATCTAAGTTAGCAACTATTCTCTTTTAGCCACTAATTAATGGCTTTCTTTAAATTATGCCGCTTATTCTTTTGGCTTTGTTAAATAGTAAACAGGAATTCCTGTTAACATAATTAAAACTCCCCATCCACAAGTAGAAAATTTAGTAAGCAATAAGCAAATACAAATTGCCGATGCTACTACAATATATAAGAATGGCAGAAATGGATATCCAAAAGCCTTATAAGGTCTCTCAGCATCTGGCATTTTCTTACGCAGAATAAAAATACCATAAATAGTCAAAATGTAAAAAATCAGAACAATGATAATAACAAAGTCTAATAAATCCCCATATTTCCCTGTCAAACATAAAGCCGAAGCCCAAACACATTGTGCCCATAATGCCCAAGCTGGAACACTAGACTCATTTAATATCGCTGCTTTCTTAAAAAACAAACCATCTTTTGCCATTGTATAATATACCCTTGCTCCAGCCATTATTAGCCCATTATTACAAGCAAAAGTCGAAATCATAATCATAATTGCAATGATTAACGTTCCGATATTACCAAAAATATATTGTGATGCCACTACCGCTACCCTATCAGATTTTGCTGTAGCAATTTCATCAAAAGGTACTACTGCCAAGTACATCAGGTTTGTTAAAACATAAATAATCGTAACTATAAAAGTTCCCAAGAATAGACTAAACCCTACATTACGTTTCGGATTTTTAATTTCGCCCGCAATAAAAGTTACTCCATTCCAAGCATCACTAGAAAATAAAGAACCAACCATAGCTGCCGAAATACCTGTAAGCAATGCTGTACCTCCTATTGGAAACCAAGATTTAGTATCTGCATCAAAAGCACGCGTAGACCAACCATCTACCCAATTAGCATCCCAAATAGAAGCTTTTGCTCCAAGTGTTAACCCGAAAACGATTAATCCTAAAAGTGATAAAATTTTGATAATAGTTAAAACCGTTTGTAGAATTTTACTGTTTTTAACCCCACGGCTATTTATATACGTCAATAAAATAATCGTAACAATAGAAACCAGTTGAGCTGCATTTAAGTCGAAAGAACCTATCTCAAAAAGAATGTTTTCATCACTTAAAGGCTCATAGAGATAAGCTGCAAATTTGGCAAAAGCGACACCTACAGCAGCAATTGTACCCGTTTGGATTACTGCAAAAAAGCTCCATCCGTACAAAAACGCTATCAACTTATTGTAAGCTTCTTTTAAGTAAACATACTGCCCACCAGCTTTTGGAAACATGGCACTTAATTCTCCATAACTTACTGCTGCAATAACTGTAATTAATCCTGAGATTAGCCATATTAAGATTAGCCAACCCGCAGAACCTACTTGTCGGGCAATATCGGCACTTACAATAAATATTCCTGAACCAATCATAGACCCTACCACAAGCATGGTTCCGTCTAGCAATCCGAGTTCTCTTTTAAAATCTTCTGGTTTGTTTTCTTGCATTTTTTTTGGTTTTTGGTTGGTTAAAGATATACTTTTTTTATAAATTTTGGTTTTTAGATCGCTGATTTTAGATTATATAGCAGTTGTCATTTTTACTTTCAGTCGTGTTATCAAACGAAACGGAGTCACAACTCTTCTCACTATGTCATAAGACCTAAAAACCTAATTATAAGTTAACTAAGACTTAACCATCAATCATTTAAAAAAAACCAATTTTGATTCATCATATAAAAAAAACAGAAAATTATGTAATCAGCTTATAAATGATTTTGCTAACTTTACTTAAAGCAACAAACATAACAATCTCATTTAGTTATCATTACAACAAGACTCATAATGAGTTTTAACAATTTGCTTTTAATTCTTTCTGTTTTTTTGAGTTGCCATTTATTCTTTTTTAACTGAAGTAAGTTTAATAAATAATATTTACACTATGAAAATCTTAAAAAACATAAACGTAGTAAGACGAAAGCTAATGCATAGCTTAACTAAAAATATTGGCCACTCTACAAATGCGAATAAAAAACATTTAACCATTAAACCTGAGATTAAAAGAGTTTTAATCTCACGTCCAAATGCCCGATTAGGGAACTTATTATTAATTACACCTTTATTAGAAGAAGTCATTACTACGTTTCCGGGATGCAAAATAGACTTATTTGTAAAAGGCAATCTAGCGCCTATATTATTCGAAAACTACGACAATGTCGATAAGATTATTGAGCTACCTAAAAAACCTTTTAAGAACTTACTTCAATATATTAAGGTATGGATATCGCTTAGAAAACAACAATATGATATTGCAATTAATGTTGATAAAAATTCTTCATCTGGAAGACTTTCGGTTAAATTTTCAAATTCAAAATTCAAATTCTTCGGAGATTCTACAGTCGAAGATATTCAATCAAAATATCTTGATTACGAACATATCGCAAAATATCCTGTATACAATTTCAGAAGTTATTTAAGCGAACTAGGCTTTACTCCCAATAACAAATCAATTGCTGCATTAAATCTTAAATTGAGTAATTCTGAAATCATTGAAGGAAAAAAAATACTAGACAAATTAGTCAATAACGATAAAAAAACGATTTGCATTTATACTTATGCAACTGGCGACAAATGTTATTCAGAATCATGGTGGGGGAAGTTTTATAAAAGGCTAAAAACTCAATATCCTAATCATAATATTATTGAAATTTTACCTATTGAAAATGTCTCGCAAATTGGCTTTAAAGCCACACATTTTTACAGTAAAGATATACGTGAAATTGGCGCGTTAATAGCAAATACTGAAGCTTTCATTGGTGCTGATTCTGGAATCATGCATTTAGCAAGCTCTGTACAAACTCCTACAGTTGGTTTATTCTCGATTACTGAGCAAAAAAAATATGAGCCATATTATAATCATAGCATAGCTATAGATACTAATAAAACTTCTATTCTTAAATCTACAAAAATCATAGCATATATGATTAGTCACAACTTATCACTTCGAGTTACAACTACTTCAACAATTATAGCATTATACTAAACAAAGTGATGATTTTTAGTAACTTTATTAAATTTTAGTCGTCTATTATTAATGAACGCTTAAAATATAATAACCAAAAATCATCAACCATCATGAAAAAAAAATCAAATAGCTCTTTATTAAAAGTGCTCATTTTTAGTCTTGCTTTTCAATTAATTTTAGTTAATGTATGTATTGGCCAAACTTCCAAGGCCGATAAAATTAATGAATTGCTAAGCTTATATTCTAAATACAACCAGTTTAACGGAACTGCTCTTGTAACTGAAAACGGAAAGGTTATCTATAAAAAAGGCTTTGGACTAGCCAATATGGAATGGAAAATCCCTAATGAACCCAACACAAAGTTTAGATTAGGCTCTATTACCAAACAATTCACAGCATTATTAATTCTTCAATTGGCAGAGCAAGGAAAACTTAAATTAGATGTTCCAATTTCTACCTATCTTCCTGATTATTCCAAAACCAATGGTGATAAAATTACCATTCATCAATTACTCACTCATACATCTGGAATACCTAATTATACTTCATTCCCTAATTTTTTCTCTGATATTAGTCGTAATCCCTATACACCAGAAGCTTTTGTAAAAACATTTGCTGATTTGCCTCTTCAATTCAAGCCAGGAGAAAAATTTTCCTATAGTAACTCTGGTTATTTTCTATTGGGTTATATCATAGAGAAAGTTACAGGAAAAACATATGAGCAGTGTTTACAAGAAAAGATTTTTACCCCGCTTAACATGAATGATTCCGGCTATGACCATCACGATGTGATTTTAGCTAATAGAGCCACTGGATACGAAAGAAAAGAGAAAGGCAGTTCTGACTATGTAAATTCGAGTTACATTGATATGTCTCTTCCTTATGCTGCAGGATCTCTATATTCTACCGTAGAGGATTTATACTTATGGGATCAGGCTCTTTATACTGAAAAATTATTATCGGCTAAATACAAAGAATTATTATTTAACAAATACATAAATACAAGGTTCTCTGCAACATCCTATTATGGATACGGGTGGTTTATTGAAGAAGCGAACATTGACAAAACAGATAAGAAAGTACAAATTATTGAACATGGTGGTGGAATAAATGGTTTCAATACTCTAATCTCCCGTATTCCATCATCCAACGATTTAATTGTATTATTAAACAATACTGGGGGAACAGGTCTTAATCAAATGTCTGAAGCGATACGAGCAATTTTATACGATATGCCATATGATATTGCCAAAAGATCTACCGCTTATACTCTATTTGGTATTATTAAATCTCAAGGATTAGAAACTGGATTGAAGAAACTTGAAGAGTTCAAAAAATCTGATGAATACGCTATTAAGGAAAGTGAAATAAACGATGTTGGTTATCAATTACTACAATCAGGAAAAACAAAAGAATCCATAGCCGTTTTTAAAATAAATGTTGACACCTTTCCTAAATCAGGAAATGCATATGATAGTTTAGGCGAGGCTTATTTAAAAGATGGAGATAAAAAACTTGCTATTGTAAACTATAAAAAATCATTACAGTTTGACCCAAAAAATGAAAATGCAAAGAAAGTATTGGAAGAAATCTCTAAATAACAACTTTGATAAACTCTATTAAAACTGCCGCAATTTGACAAAATTGCGGTTTTGGTTTTATAAAATTAAAAGCTATGATAACTTCAAAACCTAAAACCATTGATGAATATATTGCTGGTTTTCCTGTAGCCATTCAGGCAGTATTAGAACAAGTGCGCCAAACAATTAAAAAGGCTGCTCCAAATGCCGAAGAGAAAATAAGTTACACCATCCCTACTTTTACGCTTAATGGTAACTTAGTGCATTTTGCAGCTTTCAAAAACCATATTGGCTTTTATGCGTTGCCTTCGGGAAACGAAGCTTTTCAAGAAGAACTTTCTGTTTATAAATCAGGAAAGGGCTCTATTCAGTTTCCATTAGACAAACCTATGCCTTTGGATTTAATAACGAAGATTGTAAATTTTCGAGTAAAAGAAAATTTAGAAAAAATAAAGAAGTAAAAATTATTTAACTGAGTAAGTCTAAAAGCTTAAACTTATATTACGTTTTTAGAATTAAAGAAATTTATTCTAAAACACGATTAACTTGAGTGAAGTTTCTTCCGTAGTATGCTTCTTTTGTTGAAGAAACAATTACACCACCATGTACAGATGAGTGAACAAATTTAATTTCCCCATCTAATACCTCAACCACCATTCCCACATGGTTTATCTGACGTCTTCCATTAGTTTTAAAGAAAATCAAATCTCCTTTTTGCGCATCTTCCGATGCTATTTTAACTCCGATACGAGATTGTTCAATAGAACTTCTAGGTAACTTAATATCAAAACTTCCAAATGTAGTTACCATTAATCCTGAACAATCAAAACCTGCTCTCGAAGTTCCTCCTGAACGATACCGAACTCCTACGTTCTCTGTAGCGTTTAATACCAATTGATTTAACAAATCTGAGTCATGGGTAAACTTTACATTATTTGTCGTTGCTGTATCTTTAATTACTGTTGTCGCTACTGCTGTTGCAGCATCTACTCCCTCTTGTACTCCTTCTTTCTTTACATATGATTTTGAAGGATTTATTTTAAGGACGTAACCTACTGGTAATTTTCCTTTTATAAATGGGTTTTGTCTTTCTAATTCTTTAACCGTAAGTCCGTATTCTTTAGCAATTGCATATTTAGTTTCTTTAGGCAAAACTTCACGAACAATTTCGGTTTCTACAGGTTTTTCGATTATCTCTGGCTCAGGAGTTGCAACAATCGTAGTCGCAGCTATTGCAGTTTCTTTTATAATTGGTTTAGCATTACCCGGAATTATAATTTGCTGTCCTATTCTAAGTCCTTCACTTTCTAATTTTGGATTGGCTTTTTTTAATTCCTCGACTGTAAGCTGGTATTGTTTTGAAATTCCGTACAATGTTTCTTTTGCTAGGATTTCATGAGTAGTAGTTTCTTGATTACTTGCTGTAGTATTCGAATTGTTTGAATTGCTTTTATTACTTGCAATTACTTCTTTTTCTTTGGTCTTCGTTTTTGTTGCTTTATCTTTATTGGCAACATTTTTCTCTGAACTTGGAATTAGTAAAATTGAATTTAGTTTTAATAATTTACCAGCATTAGGATTTAAATCAAGAATCTCCTTAACTTTTACATGATATTTTTTGGCTATAACACTAACATTCTCCCCTTTAGAAATTTTATGCTTAATATATTTTTCCTGTGAAAAAACATTAAAACTAAAAAAAAACAACGCTAATATCAGTCCAAAACTTTTCATTCTTATTCAAATTACATTCGCAGATTACATTTAATTCATTTAAAAAAAATCAAAAAACAACAATCCAATTACTTAAAAAGCTAATTTAACTTATTAAACTAAAAATCGCTATTTTTTAACAACTCTTTATATTCAAATTAACAAATTCCGCATAAAAAATAATCATTCTATATTAATTCAATTATTTTTCTTAAAAAAATAATACTACTTTTAAACAAAGAATAACTGACAAAAAAAACACCCTTGAAAAAGCTAATTCTGATTTTTGTATTTTTTCCTACATTATTAATTGCTCAAAATATAAAAGGTAATGTAATTTCTCAGAAAGACAATCTTCCGGTTGAAAACACCAATGTATTTGCATTGTCTAGTAAAGTTGGAACTATAACTGATGAAAATGGTGAATTTTATTTAAAAGTTTTTCCTGAATTTAAAGAGGATGAGACATTACAATTTTCTCACATTGGTTACATCACTAAAAATGTTTCCTTAAGCTATCTGGCAAAAAATAACTACAAAGTTTTTCTTGAAGAAGAGGCACAAAATTTATCAGGCGTTACAATTGTTGCCAATACTAAACTGAAAACAAAACTTGCTTTTACAGAAATAACTAATTTAAAACATCCTGTTTTTTCATTTGGATCTTTTTTAAAAGACGATAAAATTTATATTAGTGGAGGTGACGCTTATCCTGAAATCGATCATATGGCCAAAGTGCGGGCAAAAATAGCCGACCCTACCTTTCAGGATTTTTTTAATGAAGGAATAACAACAACAAAACGACATTATAAAAAGTATCTTTCTATTTACAATATCAAAACCAACTCTTGGGAATTTCCAGATTTAAAACTACAGGTTAGGGCGTATCATAACATTCATCTCTATAACAATTTGATTTATATTTTGGGAGGGAAAAAAATGTTTGTAAATAAAAACAGTAGTTGGGAATATTTACAAGATCAAATTGAAGTTTTAGATATTGAAAAACTCACTGTTAAAGTCGACAAAACAAATCCACATCAGGCTGCTGACTTTGCTTCTTTTACTTATAAAGATAATATTATTGTAATGGGAGGTTCTATAAAAGCAACTGAAAGTGGTGTAAAAGATTTTACAGATAAAGTGCATTTGTATAATATTACTTCCGGATATTGGTATGAACTTACGAGCATGCCAATGGCAGAAGAAACTACTGGAATACTGATAGACGATAAAATTTATCTTATTGGCGGAAACAACGGAAAACCAATATCTAAAATAGAAACCTTTGATTTAGTAACAGAAAAATGGCTAACTGAGGGTGAACTATTTTCGGGATTAGAAAGACCTGCTATTGCTTACAATGACGATATTATTTATTTTTTTGAGGATGAAAAAATGTACACTTACAATTTTAAATTAAAAGTATTAAAAGAATACGAAATCAACCTCCCTCTGAAGTATTCAGCTATGTATTATAACGATAATAAATTATACATTTTGGGCGGACGTATTGACAATAGTTATTCTAAAATACCTTCTGCAAAAATTTTTAGCATAGATTTAGATGAATTTAAATTAACAAATCCGAATAAGATTAAAAACTTATCTCAAGAAACGACTCTAGCAAAAACACAGGGTTAGTTTTTAATATCAGAGTTATTATCTGCGAAATTATAATACTTAACAGGTAAAATCTTTATACTAAATTTCTTTTTTAAATAGATTTCCTAGCCCAGATAAAAGCGGCATCCTTTTCTTTTTTCCTTCAAAAAAGAAAAGATATAGCGGATAGCTGGAAATAGCTTCAAATAAAAAAACTCCCAAGTTGCCTTGAGAGTTTTTAATATGATTTAAAACTTTAATTATGCTTTTCCAGCAGCAATTAAGTTTAATGCTGAACCAGCTACAAACCAGCCAATCTGTCCTGCATTATAAGTATGATTTGCTAAGATTATGTCTTTAGTTCCATCTGCGTGAACGAATTCTAGCGTTAATGGTTTTCCTGGAGCAAATTCTACTAAATCAAGGAAATTGATTGTATCATCTTCTTGGATTTTATCATAATCTGCTTCGTTAGCAAATGTTAATCCTAAAAGCCCTTGTTTTTTAAGGTTTGTTTCGTGGATACGAGCAAAAGATTTCACCAATACCGCTTTAACTCCTAAGAAACGTGGCTCCATTGCTGCGTGCTCACGAGAAGATCCTTCGCCATAGTTATGATCCCCCACAACAATAGATGGAACTCCAGCTGCTTTGTACGCACGTGCAACTGCAGGAACTGCATCATACGTTCCTGTTAATTGATTTTTAACTGAATTTGTTTTTTGGTTATATGCATTTACTGCACCAATCAACATATTATTAGAAATATTATCTAAATGTCCACGGAAACGTAACCATGGTCCTGCCATAGAGATGTGATCTGTCGTACATTTTCCAAATGCTTTGATTAATAATTTTGCACCTGTAATGTTCTTACCATCCCAAGCATCAAACGGAGCTAATAATTGTAAACGCTCTGATGTTGGGCTTACAGCTACCTGAACTCCTGAACCGTCTTCTGCCGGAACTTGGAATCCTGGATCTTTAACATCAAATCCTTTTGGAGGCAATTCGTCTCCTGTAGGTTCATCTAACATTACTTCTTCTCCATCTTCATTGATTAAAGTATCTGTTAATGGATTGAAACTTAAATCTCCTGCGATAGCCATAGCTGTTACTAATTCTGGCGAACCTACGAAAGCTAGTGTATTTGGGTTACCATCAGCACGTTTAGAAAAGTTACGGTTAAAAGAGTGAACGATTGTATTTCTTTCTTCTTTCTCTGCTCCTTCTCTATCCCACATACCAATACATGGCCCGCAAGCGTTAGCAAAAACTGTTGCTCCAATTTTATGGAATGTATCGATAAAACCATCACGCTCGATTGTATAACGAACTACCTCTGAACCTGGAGTAATTGTAAACTGTGATTTTGTTTTTAATTTTTTGGCAGAAACTTGTCTTGCCAAAGATGCTGCACGCGCAATATCTTCGTAAGATGAGTTGGTACATGAACCAATTAAACCAACCTGAATTTGTAATGGCCAGTTATTTTTGATTGCTGCTTCTTTCATTTTAGAAATTGGAGTAGCTAAATCTGGCGTAAAAGGTCCGTTTAAGTGCGGTTCTAATTCTGTTAAGTTAATTTCGATAACCTGGTCAAAATATTGTTCCGGGTTAGCGTAAACTTCTGGATCTCCAGTTAAGTAAGGAGCTATTTTATCTGCAGCATCTGCAACATCGGCTCTGTTTGTAGAACGCAGGTAACGACTCATAGAATCATCATATCCAAAAGTTGAAGTTGTCGCTCCAATCTCTGCACCCATATTACAAATAGTACCTTTACCTGTACATGACATAGAAGTTGCACCTTCTCCAAAATATTCTACAATTGCTCCTGTTCCACCTTTTACAGTAAGAATACCAGCAACTTTAAGGATAACATCTTTAGGAGCAGTCCATCCTGATAATTTACCAGTTAATTTTACTCCAATTAATTTAGGGAATTTTAATTCCCATGCCATTCCTGACATAACATCTACTGCATCGGCTCCACCAACACCAATAGCTACCATTCCTAAACCTCCTGCATTTACAGTATGTGAATCTGTACCAATCATCATTCCTCCTGGGAAAGCATAATTTTCTAGTACTACTTGGTGAATAATACCTGCTCCTGGTTTCCAGAAACCAATTCCGTATTTATTAGAAACTGACGACAAGAAGTCGAAAACTTCATTACTTTGAGTTTTTGCTCTAGCCAAATCGGTTACAGCATCTACTTTAGCTTGAATTAAGTGATCGCAATGAACTGTTGTAGGCACAGCCACTTTAGCCTTACCTGCGTGCATAAATTGCAATAATGCCATTTGTGCAGTTGCATCCTGACATGCTACACGATCGGGTGCAAAATCAACATAATCGACTCCTCTGCCAAACGCCTTAGTTGGATTTCCATCCCAAAGGTGATTGTACAAAATTTTCTCCGTTAAAGTAAGTGGACGACCAACAATCTCGCGTGCTTTATCAACACGACCTGGCATGTTCTCATACACTTTTTTAATCATTTCAATATCAAAAGCCATAAGTATAATTGTTTTTGTTTGTTTTTGTTTTTTGAACATCACAAGTTACAAAAAATAGAAGAGCCAGAAAAGAAAAAGCCTGAGTTTATCAACTCAGGCTTTTTATATATAATGATTATAACTAATCGTACGATTACATTACTAACAGTTTATGAGAAGGTGCAAACCTAGTTAGGCTAATACCATCTACTGCTGCTATATATTCATCTAATGTAGGTGTTCTACCAAGAATTGTAGACAAGACTACAACTGGCGTAGAAGAAAGTAATGACTCTCCTTTTTTACCTTCTGTATCTTCTACAACTCTTCCTTGGAAAAGACGCGTAGAAGTTGCCATTACAGTATCTCCTTTTGCTGCTTTTTCCTGGTTACCCATACAAAGGTTACATCCTGGACGCTCTAAATACAACATGTTCTCGTATTCTGTACGTGCAGCACCTTTAGGAGCGCTATCGTTAAATTCGAAACCAGAGTATTTTTGTAAAACTTCCCAATCTCCTTCAGCCTTAAGTTCATCTACGATATTATAAGTAGGTGGCGCTACTACTAGCGGAGCCTTAAACTCAACCTTACCGTATTGTTGTTCTATATTTTTAAGCATTTGAGCTAGAATCTTCATATCTCCTTTGTGAACCATACAAGAACCGATAAATCCTAAATCTACTTTTTTATCTCCTCCGTAAAAAGATAATGGTCGGATTGTATCGTGAGTATATCTCTTAGAAACATCTGCGTTATTTACGTCTGGATCAGCAATCATTGGCTCGATAATCTGATCAAGATCTACAACAACTTCTGCATAATATTTAGCATTTGCATCTGGAGTTAACGCTGGTTTCTCTGCTGATTTAATCTCTGTAATTCTCTTATCTGCTTTGTTAATTAATCCCTGAAGAACTTGTTTTTCATTATCCATTCCTTTGTCGATCATGATCTGGATTCTGCTTTTTGCAATCTCCAATGATTCGATTAAGGTATCATCTTCAGAAATACAGATAGAAGCTTTTGCTTTCATCTCTGCAGTCCAGTCTGTAAATGTAAATGCCTGGTCAGCAGTAAGAGTTCCAAGATGAACCTCGATAATTCTCCCCTGGAAAACATTTTCACCACCAAATTTCTTAAGCATTTGAGCTTGTGTTGAATGAACTACATCACGGAAGTCCATATAGTCTTTCATCTCACCTTTAAACGTTACCTTAACAGATTCAGGAATTGGCATTGAAGCCTCACCTGTAGCAAGTGCAAGAGCAACTGTTCCTGAGTCAGCACCAAATGCTACACCTTTAGACATTCTTGTATGAGAGTCACCACCAATAATGATAGCCCACTCATCTATTGTAATATCATTAAGAACTTTATGAATTACATCTGTCATTGCATGATAAACTCCTTTCGGGTCACGTGCTGTGATTAAACCGAAATCGTTCATAAATTTCATCAATTTTGGAATATTTGCCTGAGCTTTTTTATCCCATACTGAAGCTGTGTGACAACCAGATTGGTATGCACCATCAACGATTGGCGAAATTACTGTAGCAGCCATAGACTCTAATTCCTGAGCAGTCATAAGACCTGTCGTATCTTGAGAACCTACGATATTAACTTCTACACGAACATCTGAACCAGCATGTAATACTTTACCTGGAGCTATACCAACAGCGTTTTTGTTAAAAATTTTCTCTACCGCTGTAAGTCCTTGTCCTTCAAGAGAGATCTCTTTTGATGGAGCAAATACAAGAGGAGCTTCAATTTCTAGAATTTTCACTGCCAATGTCTGAAGCTTTTTACCAAATACAATTGCATATGATCCTCCAGCTTTGATAAATTCCATTTTTTGAGGAGTAAAAGCCTTAGAAATATCAATTAGCTCTTTGTCTCCATTATATAATTTTTTCGTCTTTGTGTTTATTGTAAGCACAGTTCCTGTAGCTACAGAGTATGCTTCTTCCAGAATTGGCTCATTATTCTCATTACGAATAATATTACCATCTGCATCAAGCTTTTTAACCCAGTTTTTAAGATCTAAACCAATACCACCAGTAACATCAACTGTTGTTAGGAAAATTGGAGAAATACCATTTGTTCCTCCTACAATTGGAGCGATATTAACGAATGGAATATATGGGCTTGCTTGTTTTCCTGTCCAAAGTGCCACGTTGTTTACACCTGACATTCTTGATGAACCAACTCCCATTGTACCTTTCTCTGCAATCAACATCACACTTTTGTCTGGATGTTGTGCTTGTAACGCCTTAATTTCTTCTTGTGCTTTAGGCGTAATCATACATTGACCATGAAGTTCACGGTCTGAACGTGAGTGAGCCTGATTACCTGGAGATAACAAATCTGTAGAAATGTCACCTTCACCAGCAATAAAAGTAACTACTTTAATTTCTTCAACTACTTCTGGTAATTTTGTAAAAAACTCTGCCTGCGCATAGCTTTTAATAATATCTATAGCAATTGGGTTACCTTTTTTAAACGCTTCTTTTAAACGATCTGTGTCTGCCTCATAAAGGTAAACTTGTGTCTTAAGTACATTTCCTGCTTCTTTTGCAATAGCAGCATCATCACCCAAAGCTAAATCTAACAATACCTCAATAGAAGGTCCACCCTTCATATGTGATAATAACTCAAATGCAAAAACTGGTGTTATTTCTTTTACAGCAGATTCTCCAAGAATAATCTCTTTTAAAAACTTAGCTTTTACACCCGCAGCGCTTGTAGTTCCTGGTATAGTGTTATAAATAAAGTGTTTAATCGATTCTTCTCGATACTCGTTATCCAGATCTTTAATCTGTGCAATAATCACGCTTAACAACTCAGCACCATCAATTGGCTTCGGATGAAGTCCTTGGTCTTTTCGTTCTGCAATCTCTTTAATGTAATCGTTATAAATATTCATAATTGAAGTCTTTTCTAGGTATCTTATTTTTTTGTACGCAAATTTAAAAATTAAAGCCGAGAATTAAAAAAAATATAACAGAAGTCGCCTTTTCAAAAGTTATTATTAAAAAATAACGATTTACATTGCGCAAAATTAGCAAAATTGCATTTTAACGTCAAAATATTAAATTATTAATAATATAAAATCCTTTCTTTGACAAAGTCGAAATTCTCTGTTATAAAGAAAAAGGTTCTTTGCTATGTTTTAAGCAAAGAACCTTTCTAAATAAGCTTTTTTATATCGTTATAGTAGCTTCTGAATTATAATTTCTTCTGTAATTCCTTCGGCATCGGCTTTATAATTTTTAATGATTCGATGTCTTAAAATACCCGTTGCTACAGCTTTTACATCTTCAATATCTGGCGAAAATTTACCATTGAATGCTGCATGAGCTTTAGCAGCTAAAATTAAATTTTGTGAAGCTCTTGGCCCTGCTCCCCAATCTAAATAATTTTTAACAAACTCATTCGTCAGGCTATTATCTGGTCGTGTTTTACTAACCAAAGTTACCGCATACTCTATTACATTATCAGCAACAGGAATTCGGCGAATTAAATGCTGAAAATCTATAATTTCCTGAGCCGTAAACAAAGGGTTGATCGTACTTGTATTGTCTGAAGTTGTACGTTTAACAACTTGTACTTCTTCTTCAAAACTTGGATATTCTAATTTTATGGCAAACATAAAACGATCCAATTGCGCTTCTGGCAAAGGATAAGTTCCTTCTTGCTCAATAGGGTTTTGTGTAGCTAACACAAAGTAAGGCAAGTCTAATTTATGGTTTTCACCAGCAATTGTCACCGAACGCTCTTGCATTGCCTCTAGCAAAGCTGCCTGTGTTTTTGGTGGTGTTCTATTAATCTCATCTGCCAAAATGATATTAGAAAAAACCGGTCCTTTTATAAATTTAAACCGTCTGTTTTCATCTAAGATTTCGCTTCCCAAAATATCAGATGGCATTAAATCCGGAGTAAATTGAATTCTCTTAAAATCAAGCCCTAAAGCCCGTGAAAGTGTATTTATCAATAATGTTTTTGCCAATCCTGGCACACCTATTAAAAGAGCGTGTCCGCCAGAAAAAATGCAAATCAAAATTTGATCTACAACTGCATCCTGACCTACAATAATTTTTGCGATTTCGGCTTTTAATTCATTACGTTTTTGAACTAGGTTATGAATTGCTGTTACATCAGACATCTATGAATGTATTTTAAATTAAAAAGAGTTAGTTCTATGAACACATAAAACTAACTCTTTTTATTTATTATATAAAAATTATTTTTTCAACCAATTATTTGTAAAAGTACAATCTCTGTACTCACCAAGAATCTTAATATAAGTTTCTTTTATTTTTTCATCAAACCATTTTGCAATAGCTTTAATTTGTTTTTCTTTTAAAGCTAAATCTTTAATCTTGATATAATCCTTACCGTAATCAGCAGTATGCGCTTCGATTCTTTTTGTTACAGTAATTAATTTATAACTCTTTCTCCCTTGTGGATCAGTATCTAAAACTGGTTGCGAAACTTCATTGTCTTTTAAATTAGAAACCTGAGCATATAATGTTGGATCCATTTTTGTTAATTCAAAACGAGTATCTTGCGTATTTGGATTAATTAAAGCTCCACCATTTGCACGTGTCTCTTTTTCGTCAGAATCTGCTCTGGCTGCTTCTGCAAAAGTTACTTTCTTTTCTATTATTTTCTCTCTAATTCCTGTAATTCTTTCTTTTGCTTCTTTTAAAGCTTCTTCAGAAACTACTGGCGCTATTATGATATGACGTAACTCTACTTCTTGCCCTTTAATTTTATCTACTTTTATAATATGGAATCCAAAAATGGTTTCAAAAGGAGCAGAAATTTCTCCTTCTTGAAGACTAAAAGCTACATCTTTAAATTCTTTTACGAAAGCTGTCTTTCTGGTCATCTTATAATATCCTCCATTAGAACTCGAACCTGGATCTTGTGAGTACAAAACTGCTTTGGTTGCAAAACTAGCACCGTCTTCTACATCTTTCTTAATACCATTTAAACGATCGATTACTTTTTTCTTTTCTGCATCCGAAATTTTAGGATTTACAACAATCTGCGCTACTTCCATCTCAGCTCCGAATGTTGGCAATTCATTTTCAGGAATTTTTTTGAAAAAATTACGAACTTCTTCCGGAGTTATTTCAACTCCATCGATAATCTTTTTTTGCATTTCTGATGCTAACTTTTGCTCTTTTAAGATATCAGCAAAATAAGTTTTGAATTCTTCAATAGAATTCTTTTTATAATATTGAACTACCTTGTTTATATCTCCAATTTGCTGAACCATATAATTCAATCGTTCATCCATCATCCCTTTTACCTCGGCATCACTTACAATAATACTATCCTGAACAGCTTGATGTGCGTATAGCTTATCTTCTAGAAGTTTTCCTAGCATCTGGCATCTTGAAACATCTTTTATAGATCCTCCCTGACTACTAATCTCTAAATATCCTTTATCGATATCTGAATCTAAAATAATGTAATCACCTACAGTAGCGATAATACCATCAATTTTTTGTTTCTGATTACTTTTAACTACAACTGGCTTTGCTATAACCGTATCCTTAATAATTTCTTGCGCTCTGGTTAGCGAATTGAAAAGAAGCAAAAAACTTATTGTAAATACAAATTGACAATTGATAGTTTTTATTCGTAATTTTTTTAATAGCATTATTTAAAAATTTAATTTGATGTAAAGTAGCTTTATTATTTAGCATTATTAGCTTACAAATATAGTAAACCGAATATTTCAATATATATTTTAAATGTTCAGAAAATAAAAATCTTTACAAATCTAACAAACATTGCTTAATTAACTTATAACGAACAAAAATAACAATTCAATCACATAATACAAGTATACTTATTACTATTAACAAAAAATTATATGCAACTAAAAAAAATCACATCCCCAACGATTAATCACATCTAATATTTGAAACTATTTAGAAAACCAACCTTGTCTTTATTTGAACGAATTTCATCTTAAAAAAATCAAAAAACACCATCACAAACAATTCATTTTTAAGCAAATAAACAAAAGTTTTCAACACTACAACGTTTTCGCTTATTAAATAAAATCTCAAAATAATTAGGTAAGCAAGTTTTACATACATTCGATATGTGATTATTAAAATTTAGCATTTAAAAACAGTAATTAAACAATTAATTGGCTAATTATTTAATTAATCACAATTTGGTTACCCAAATCCTTAATTAACCTAAAAATCATTTAATTATGAAAAAACAAATTGTAAAACTTTATTTAATTACTGCTTTAACAGCATTTTTTTACTCCTGTAGCTCTAATGAAAATACAGAATCTGAAATTGCAGCAGCAAATTCTCAGTTCAAAGTAATAAATGTGACAAAGCATGATGGGCGCCCATTTAGCACAGGAACTCCTACTACAGGAAAATATGTTGCCAATCCTGGCGGAGGCGTAATGATGCAAGCATTTTATTGGGATGTTCCTGCTGGCGGTAACTGGTGGAATACATTAAATACCAAAATTACCGATTGGTCTAATGCCGGAATTGGCTCTATTTGGTTACCTCCTGCATCAAAAGCGCAAAATGGTGCTTTTTCTATGGGTTATGATCCTACAGATTATTTTGATTTTGGAGATTATAATCAAAATGGTTCTACAGAAACCAGATTTGGATCAAAAACAGAACTTGTGAGCTTAATCAGCAAAGTACATGCTGAAAATATGCAAGTATATGCCGATATTGTAATTAATCATAATAGTGGCGGGCAATCAGAAGCGAATCCGTTTACAGGAACTAATACCTGGACCAACTTTAGCGGAGTTGCTTCAGGAAAATTCACCCGTAATTATAATGATTTTTATAAAAACAGTTACGGTAATAATGACGAAGGCGCTTTTGGCGGTTTCCCAGATTTATGCCACGCAAATCCTCATGTGCAGGATTGGTTATGGCTAAGATCTGATGGAGTTGGTAAGTATTATAAAAATACCATGAAATTTGATGGCTGGAGATTTGATTATGTAAAAGGATTTGGTGCTTGGGTTGTAAACTCCTGGAATGCTAATGTAGGCGGCTTTTCGGTTGGGGAATTATGGGATTCGAACGTGAACGTATTAAATGATTGGGCAAATAATGCCAATAGCTCTGTATTCGATTTTGCGTGTTATTATAAAATGAATGATGCTTTTGACGGAAATAATCTTGCTTTATTAAACGACGACATGATGTGGAAAAGAAACCCATACAAAGCCGTTACATTTGTGTCTAATCATGATACTGATGAAATTTCTAATAAATTACTAGCCTATTCTTATATTTTAACTCACGAAGGATATCCAACTATTTTTTATAGAGATTATGAAGAATGGCTTGATAAAAACAAACTAAATAACCTTATCTGGATTCACAACAATAAAGCGACTGGAACAACTTCAATTTTATACGCTGATAATGACGAATATATCGCCCGCAGAAACGGATATAACGGAAACCCTGGATTAGTGGTATACATCAATAATTCGTCATCATGGCAAGAAAGATGGATACAAACAAACTGGGCAAACACTCAGATAAAAGACTTTACAGGAAGTTCTAGTTGGCTTCCTACAACTCAAGCTGATCAATGGGTAAAAATTCAATGTCCTCCAAAAGGATACACTGTTTGGTCGATTAATAATTAATTATTACCTAAAAAAAATATTTAATTTTGAGGCTGATTATTTAAATCAGCCTCTTTTTTATTCAAACAATCAAATAATAGCAACAAATTTTATAAACTAAACGGACTTAAATAAGAAGCTAATATTTTTATTAAGCCGTAATTAATAGTACTTTTGCAAACTATTGATATTAAATATGAGCTTTTTAAAAGAAATACAACGTAGAAGAACATTTGGAATTATTTCGCATCCCGATGCTGGAAAAACAACATTAACCGAAAAACTATTGTTATTTGGGGGTGCTATCCAAGAAGCAGGTGCTGTAAAAAACAATAAAATAAAAAAAGGAGCTACGAGTGATTTCATGGAAATCGAGCGTCAGAGAGGAATTTCGGTTTCTACATCTGTATTAGCCTTTAATTATAAAGATAAAAAAATCAACATCCTTGATACACCTGGACACAAGGATTTTGCAGAAGATACTTTTAGAACTTTAACCGCTGTAGATAGTGTAATCGTGGTAATAGACGTTGCAAAAGGGGTTGAGGAACAAACCGAAAAATTAGTTGCAGTATGTAGAATGCGTAAAATTCCGATAATTGTTTTTATAAACAAATTAGATCGTGAAGGTAAAGATGCATTTGATTTGATGGATGAAGTTGAACAAAAATTAGGCTTAACTGTAACTCCATTAAGTTTCCCTATTGGTATGGGATATGATTTTCAGGGAATCTATAACTTATGGGAGCAAAATATCAACTTATTCAGTGGAGATAGCCGTAAAAACATTGAAGAAACTATAGCTTTCTCTGATGTTCAAAACCCTGAATTAGAAAAAATTATTGGTCAAAAACCTGCTGATAAACTACGTGAAGAATTAGAATTAATTGATGAAGTTTATCCTAAATTTGATCGTCAGGATTATTTAGACGGAAAATTACAACCAGTATTTTTTGGTTCCGCTTTAAATAACTTTGGAGTACGTGAATTGCTAGATTGTTTTGTTACTATCGCTCCTTCACCAAGACCAAAAGATTCTGAAACTCGTTTAGTTGATCCAACTGAAGAAAAAATGACTGGTTTTGTATTTAAAATACATGCCAATATGGATCCTAAACACAGGGACCGTTTAGCATTTATAAAAATTGTTTCGGGTACTTTTGAAAGAAACAAACCGTATTACCACGTTCGCCAGAAAAAGAACTTGAAATTTTCTAGTCCGAATGCATTCTTTGCAGAGAAGAAAGAAATTGTAGACATTTCATATCCTGGTGACATTGTTGGTTTACATGATACTGGAAATTTTAAAATTGGTGATACCTTAACTGAGGGTGAAATAATGAGTTTCAAAGGAATTCCGAGTTTCTCTCCAGAACATTTTAGATACATTAATAATGCCGACCCAATGAAAGCTAAGCAATTAGACAAAGGTGTTGACCAATTAATGGATGAAGGTGTTGCACAATTATTTACTCTTGAAATGAATAACCGTAAGGTAATTGGAACTGTTGGAGCACTACAATATGAGGTAATCCAATACCGTTTAGAACATGAATATGGTGCAAAATGTACGTATGAAAACTTCCCCGTTCACAAAGCTTGTTGGGTAAAACCTGATGATGCTAAAAATGATGAATTCAAAGAGTTCAAACGTATCAAGCAAAAATTCTTAGCAAAAGACAAATACGGTCAATTAGTATTTTTAGCAGATTCTGACTTTACAATACAAATGACTCAAAATAAATATCCAAGTGTAAAATTATTTTTCACTTCTGAATTTGAATAATTATCTGATTCAACGTTATATAAAAAAAGCGCTACTTTTAAAAGTAGCGCTTTTTTTGAATCTGAATTAATAAAATAACCTCGAGTATTCAATTTTAGGAACTTGCAAGTTAAAAAAATGTGCATTCTAGGCGAAATTTAATCGATAAAGCGAATTAAAATCGGATAAAGTACTTATTAGAATAAATTCAAGAAGCCTTTTTTGATTAAAATATAAATCACAAATTCTCTTATATAAAAAAAGCTCCATTTCTGGAGCTTTTTTATTTAAATTATGCTTGTCCTGCTGGACCGAAGTTAAGCGGTATTGGTGCTTGTTCAGTTTCTTTGATTTCGCCATGAGCGGTTTCAAAGCGATAAATATTTTCACCAATTGCTCTTAACAATCGTTTAGCATGTTGTGGTGTCAAGACAATATCACTCTATTTCTTGTTTAGCTATTATGTTGTTCTAACCATTTTAAAATCGCTTGATTAGTTTCTTCTGGGAGTTCTTGATGAATCCAATGACCACAATCTAAACTAACCACTTCTACATTAGGCACGAACTCCGCTAATCTTTCAAACTTAGGGATCATATCATGATTACCATATATCATAAGAGCCGGTTGTTGAATGATTGGATTTACATCTGCTAATAAGTGCCAGTTTCGGTCAAGGTTTCTATACCAATTTATACTTCCTGTAAACTTTGAAAATTCGAAGGCAGAGATTAAAACAGCCAGTTCACCTTCATTCATTATGGGTTCACCGAGTACTTTTTTTGCTCTTGCAAGATTAATCATCCACATTCCTGGTTCATGCGGTGCAGGAGGTACGTTCTTACGGAACATATTGCGAAGGAACTGAGATGTGTTTTCATCCATTATAGCGTCTGCTACTCTTGGCTGTCGATTAAAGTGAACAAAATAGAAGTCTCCTCCAAATACTTCTTCCATTAACTCTATCCAAGGTTTCTCTCCACGCTCTTGATAAGGCAAGGCCAAGTTTATCACTTTATTTACTCGTTCTGGATGCAACAATGCAAGATTCCAAACAACATTTGCACCCCAATCATGACCAATAAAAACAGCGTCTTTATATCCGTAGTAATCGAGTAGAGCGACCAGATCACCTGTTAAATGTTCAATGTCATACTCTGTTACTTCGATTGGACGAGATGATTTTCCATAACCTCTCTGATTAGGAACAATGACATGATAGCCAGCTTTGACAAGTTCGGGAATCTGATAACGCCAAGAAAAGGCATGCTCCGGAAAACCGTGACAAAGCACGATAGGTTTATTAGAATTTTGTTGACCTGCCTCAAACACTTCGAGTTCTATTCCATTGATAGAGATTACAATGGGACTTGGAAACTCGATTGGATTAAAACTTGCACCAGTTACGTTTGTCATTTTTTTTATTTTTTAAAGATTAATATGACACAAATGTAAACTTGGACGGTGACAACCCTTTGTCAGTAGTCAATTAATAATTAATGATATTTACCAAAACCCTCATGTACAAATCCTATTTTAAAGCTAAAAGTTTCCAGATTTAATCTCTATTTTTTTTGATTTTTACTACTCTTTTTTCCATAAAAAAAGCCCCAGTAATGGGGCTTTTAAAATTTATGCTTGTCCTGCTGGACCGAAGTTAAGCGGTATTGGTGCTTGTTCAGTTTCTTTGATTTCGCCATGAGCGGTTTCAAAACGATGAATATTTTCACCAATTGCTCTTAACAATCGTTTAGCATGTTGTGGTGTCAAGACAATTCTTGACTTTACCTTGGCTTTAGGAATACCTGGCATAATGCTTACAAAATCTAAAACAAATTCTGAAGAAGAATGATTGATAATTGCTAAATTAGAATAAATTCCTTCAGCGATTTTTTCATCTAACTCAATATTAATTTGCTCTTGTTGTTGATTCGGATTACTCATAGTTTCCTAAATTAATAAATATACTCTTCTTTATTAGCCATCATTTCATTGTAATCATCTTTAGAACCTACAATTGTATGATCGTATTCTCTCATACCTGTTCCTGCAGGAATTCTATGTCCAACAATTACATTTTCTTTCAATCCTTCTAAGTAATCTACCTTACCTGCTACTGCAGCTTCGTTAAGTACTTTAGTTGTTTCTTGGAAAGAAGCAGCAGAAATAAATGATTTAGTTTGTAGCGAAGCTCTTGTAATACCTTGTAAAACTGGCGTTGCAGTTGCAGTAATTACATCTCTAGCTACAACTAGATTTTTATCTGTACGTTTTAATAATGAATTTTCATCACGTAAATCACGAGGAGAAATAATCTGCCCCGCTTTTAATACACTAGAATCTCCAGCATCTTCAACAACTTTCATTCCGTATAATTTATCGTTTTGAACGATGAAATCTTTAGTATGAATTAGTTGATCTTCTAAGAATAAAGTATCACCTGGATCTTGTACTCTTACTTTACGCATCATCTGACGAATAACAACCTCGAAGTGTTTGTCATTGATTTTTACCCCTTGTAAACGATATACCTCTTGAATTTCATTTACCAAGTACTGTTGAACAGCTGCTGGACCTTGAATTCTTAAAATATCGTCTGGAGTAATAGCACCGTCTGACAATGGTACACCTGCTCTAACGAAGTCATTCTCCTGAACTAGAATTTGGCTTGATAATTTAACCAAGTATTTTCTAATGTCACCAAATTTAGATTCGATAACAATCTCACGGTTACCTCTTTTGATTTTTCCAAAAGAAACAACTCCATCAATTTCAGAAACTACAGCTGGGTTTGAAGGATTACGAGCCTCTAACAACTCTGTAATTCTTGGTAAACCTCCGGTAATATCTCCTGATTTAGAAGAACGACGTGGAATTTTTACCAATACTTTACCAGCTTTAATTTTCTCACCATTTTCAACCATCAAGTGGGCTCCAACAGGTAAGTTATAAGAACGAATCAATTCACCTTCTTTACCGTAAACCAATAAAGTTGGGATTAATTTTTTAGCTCTAGATTCAGAAATTACTTTTTCCTGGAATCCTGTTTGCTCATCAATTTCAACCATGAACGATTGTCCTTGCTCTAAATCTTCGTAAGCAATTTTACCAGTAAACTCAGAAACGATAACTCCATTATATGGATCCCATTTACAAATTACATCACCTTTAACAACCGATTGACCATCTTTAACAAAGATACTTGAACCGTAAGGAATGTTGTTTGTACTTAATAAGATACCTGTTCTTTCATCAATTAATTTCAATTCGGTAGAACGAGAAACTACAATATCAACTGAGTTACCTTCGTTATCCTCGCCTTTAACAGTTTTTAAATCTTCGATTTCTAGTTTACCGTTAAATCTTGTAACGATGCTAGATTCCTCAGAAATACCACCCGCAACCCCTCCAACGTGGAAAGTACGTAATGTTAACTGTGTACCTGGCTCTCCAATAGATTGAGCTGCAATTACTCCAACTGCTTCTCCTCTTTGAGTCATTTTACCAGTAGCTAAGTTTCTACCGTAACATTTAGCACAAATACCTTTAAGTGCTTCACAAGTTAATGGAGAACGAACTTCAACTTTCTCTACTGGAGAAGCTTCAATCGCTTTCATTATAGTTTCTGTGATTTGCTCACCAGATCTAACTAAATAGTCACTTGTTAAAGGATTAATTACATCTTGTAATGCAACACGTCCTAAAATTCTTTCTCCTAATGATTCTACAATCTCCTCATTCTTTTTCAATGCAGAAACTTCAACACCTCTAAGAGTACCACAATCCTCAATGTTAACAATAACATCTTGAGAAACGTCATGTAATCTTCTAGTTAAGTAACCAGCATCGGCAGTTTTAAGAGCCGTATCCGCAAGACCTTTACGAGCACCGTGAGTAGAGATAAAGTACTCAAGGATAGAAAGACCTTCCTTAAAGTTAGAAAGAATCGGGTTTTCAATAATCTCACCACCACCAGCAGTAGATTTTTTAGGCTTAGCCATCAAACCACGCATACCAGTTAACTGACGAATCTGTTCCTTAGAACCCCTCGCCCCAGAGTCAAGCATCATATATACCGAGTTGAAACCTTGTTGGTCTTCTCTAATATTTTTCATTGCTAACTCAGTTAATTGAGCATTTGCAGAAGTCCAAACATCAATAACTTGGTTGTAACGTTCGTTATTGGTAATAAGACCCATGTTATAATTCACAGAAATACCTTCAACTTGCTCTCTGGCATCTGCAATTAATTTTGTTTTTTGTTCTGGAATTCTAATATCACCAAGAGAGAATGATAAACCTCCTCTAAATGCGAATTTATACCCCATATCTTTCATATTGTCCAAGAAGGCAGCCGTCATAGGTACATTGGTAGCGCTTAAAACGTGTCCAATAATATCTCTAAGGTTTTTCTTAGTCAATACATCATTTATGTATCCTGCAGCTTCTGGTACCACTTCATTAAACAATACACGACCAGCGGTAGTTTTAATAATTTGGTACACTAATTCTCCAGCTTCATTAAAATCTTTTGCTCTAATTCTCACTGAAGCATTCAATTCTAATCTTCCTTCATTTAATGCAATATTTACTTCTTCTGCAGAGTAAAAAGTTAAGCCTTCACCTAAAATTTTATGATCTGGAGTAGAAAGACGTTCTTTGGTCATATAGTATAGACCCAAGACCATATCCTGAGAAGGTACAGTAATTGGCGCACCGTTAGCAGGGTTCAAGATATTGTGAGAAGCCAACATTAATAATTGAGCTTCCAAAATAGCCTCTGGTCCTAATGGTAAATGTACCGCCATTTGATCCCCATCAAAATCGGCATTAAATGCCGTACAAACTAACGGGTGCAATTGGATTGCTTTTCCTTCAATTAATTTTGGTTGGAATGCCTGGATACCTAATCTGTGTAACGTAGGAGCACGATTCAGTAAAATTGGGTGACCTTTAATTACATTTTCAAGGATATCCCAAACTACAGGCTCTTTTTTGTCTATAATTTTCTTAGCAGATTTTACCGTTTTAACAATACCTCTTTCTATCAATTTACGGATAACGAAAGGCTTGTAAAGCTCAGATGCCATATCTTTAGGGATACCACATTCGAACAATTTTAATTCCGGTCCAACAACAATTACCGAACGAGCAGAATAATCCACACGTTTTCCTAAAAGGTTTTGACGGAAACGTCCTTGTTTACCTTTTAATGAATCTGATAATGATTTTAATGGTCTGTTTGATTCTGTTTTAACTGCAGAAGCTTTACGAGTGTTATCAAATAATGAATCTACAGATTCTTGTAACATACGTTTTTCGTTTCTTAAGATAACTTCTGGAGCTTTTATCTCCATTAATCTTTTCAAACGGTTGTTACGTATAATTACACGACGGTATAAATCATTTAAATCTGAAGTTGCAAAACGACCTCCATCAAGTGGCACAAGGGGACGTAATTCTGGTGGAATAACTGGAACCACTTTCATAATCATCCATTCTGGACGGTTTTCGCGGTTTAAGTTAGACTCACGGAAAGACTCAACTACTTGTAATCTTTTTAATGCTTCTGTTTTACGTTGTTTAGATGTTTCATTGTTAGCACTGTGTCTTAATTGGTAAGATAACTCATCTAAGTCGATACGTGCTAATAAATCCATAATACACTCTGCTCCCATTTTGGCAACAAATTTATTAGGATCAAAATCATCTAAATATTGATTGTCCTGAGGAAGAGAATCTAAAATATTTAAATATTCTTCTTCAGTTAAAAAGTCTAATCTTTGTAAAGATTCTCCATCTGCATTTTTAGCAATACCTGCTTGAATTACTACGTATCTTTCGTAGTAAATAATCATATCTAATTTCTTAGAAGGAAGTCCAAGGATATAACCAATTTTATTAGGAAGAGAACGGAAGTACCAGATATGAGCAATAGGCACAACAAGGTTGATATGTCCTACTCTATCACGACGTACTTTTTTCTCAGTAACTTCAACACCACAACGGTCACATATAATACCTTTGTAACGAATTCTTTTGTATTTACCACAAGCACATTCAAAATCCTTAACAGGTCCGAAGATTCTTTCGCAAAAAAGTCCGTCACGTTCTGGTTTGTGAGTTCTGTAGTTTATTGTTTCTGGCTTTAAAACCTCTCCTCTTGATTCTTTCAAGATAGATTCTGGTGAAGCCAATCCAATAGAGATTTTATTAAATCTTTTAACTGGATTTTTATCTTTATTATTATTTCTATTATTCATCATAGTTTTTACTATTGATTTATTTGCTATTAAAAATTGATTTTAGATTATAATCTACATCTTTTAAAAGTTACCTTATAAAAGAGTTAAATCATTACGCTGCTACCTCGGGTTACTTCTCTAAACTTCAAACTCAATTTTTGAAGCGCTAGTTATAAAATGCCTTGCATTATTATAAAAAATCGGAACGGGTTACGGGTATAAATCTTAAAAACTTTAATTCTGGTAAACAGTTTCAGTCCCAGTTTTCAGCGTTGAACTGAATACTGAGACTGTGACTGATAACTTATATTTATTCTTCTAGACGAATATCAAGTCCAAGACCTTTCAATTCGTGCATCAATACATTGAATGATTCTGGTAAACCTGGTTCTGGCATAGACTCTCCCTTAACGATTGCTTCGTAAGTTTTAGCTCTACCAATAACGTCATCCGACTTAACAGTTAAGATTTCACGTAGTGTACTTGATGCTCCATAAGCCTCAAGTGCCCAAACCTCCATCTCTCCAAAACGCTGACCTCCAAATTGAGCTTTACCTCCAAGTGGTTGTTGAGTAATCAACGAGTAAGGTCCGATAGAACGTGCGTGCATCTTATCATCTACCATGTGTCCTAATTTCAACATGTAAATTACACCTACAGTAGCTCTTTGGTGGAAACGTTCTCCAGTTCCTCCATCATATAAATATGTATGACCGAATCTTGGTATTCCTGCTTCGTCAGTCAATTCATTGATTTGATCTAAAGTAGCACCATCAAAAATTGGAGTAGCAAATTTTCTACCTAAATTTTGTCCAGCCCAACCTAAAACCGTTTCATAAATCTGACCAATGTTCATACGAGATGGTACCCCAAGTGGATTCAATACGATATCTACAGGTGTTCCGTCTTCAAGGAAAGGCATATCTTCATGACGAACGATTCTTGCAACAATACCTTTGTTACCGTGACGTCCTGCCATTTTATCCCCTACTTTCAACTTACGTTTTTTAGCAATATAAATTTTTGCTAATTTCAAGATTCCAGCTGGTAATTCATCTCCAACAGTAATAGTGAATTTCTCTCTTCTTAAAGATCCCTGTAAGTCATTCAGCTTAATTTTATAGTTATGAATTAAATCATTAACCATTTTATTAGTAGCATCATCAGCAACCCATTGACCTTTACTTAAGTGAGCAAAATCTTCTACAGCATAAAGCATTTTTTGAGTATATTTTTTACCTTTTGGTAAAACTTCTTCACCCAAATCATTCATTACACCTTGAGATGTTTTACCGTTAACGATCAAGAATAATTTTTCAACCAATCTGTCTTTTAATTCAACAAATTTAGTTTCAAATTCCATTTCTAAAGCGCCTAAAGCATCTTTATCTTGTGTACGTTTACGTTTATCTTTTACGGCTCTTGCAAATAATTTTTTGTCAAGAACTACACCATGTAAAGAAGGAGAAGCTTTTAATGAAGCATCTTTAACATCACCTGCTTTATCACCGAAGATTGCACGAAGCAATTTCTCTTCAGGAGTAGGATCTGATTCTCCTTTTGGAGTAATTTTTCCGATAAGAATGTCGCCAGGCTTAACCTCTGCTCCAATTCTAATCATACCGTTTTCATCTAAATCTTTAGTAGCTTCTTCAGAAACGTTAGGAATATCATTAGTTAACTCTTCGTTACCTAATTTTGTATCTCTAACTTCTAATGAATAATCATCTACGTGAATTGACGTAAAGATATCATCACGAACTACTTTTTCAGAAATTACAATCGCATCCTCAAAGTTATATCCTTTCCATGGCATGAACGCAACTTTTAGGTTACGACCTAAAGCTAATTCTCCATTTTGTGTAGCATATCCTTCTGACAATACTTGACCAAGTGCAACTCTATCACCTTTCTTAACGATTGGTTTCAAGTTAATACTTGTTCCTTGATTGGTTTTTCTAAATTTAATTAGATTATATGTTTTTTCATCAGACTCAAAACTAACCATTCTTTCTTCTTCAGAACGATCGTATTTAATAGTAATGATGTTTGCATCAACATATTCTACTGTTCCATCACCTTCAGCATTAATCAATACTCTAGAATCAGACGCAACCTGACGCTCTAAACCTGTTCCTACAATAGGAGCTTCAGGGCGAATTAAAGGTACTGCCTGACGCATCATGTTTGATCCCATCAAGGCTCTATTCGCATCATCATGCTCTAAGAAAGGAATCAAAGATGCAGAAATAGAAGCAATTTGATTTGGAGCAACGTCTGTATAATCTACCTGAGTTGGTTCGATTACTGGGAAATCCCCTTCCTGACGCGCAATTACGTTATCAGCAATAATTTTTCCTGTTGCATCCATTTCGATGTTTGCTTGTGCAATCATCATTCCTTCTTCTTCTTCAGCACTTAAATATACTGGAGTAGTTTCAAGATCTACAACACCGTTAGTTACTTTACGGTAAGGTGTTTCGATGAATCCCATTCCGTTAACTTTAGCATAAACACCAAGAGATGAAATCAAACCAATGTTTGGTCCCTCTGGAGTTTCAATTGGACATAAACGTCCGTAATGCGTATAGTGAACGTCACGTACCTCGAAACCAGCTCTTTCTCTAGAAAGTCCACCAGGTCCAAGTGCAGATAATCTTCTCTTGTGCGTAATCTCAGCTAGTGGATTCGTTTGATCCATAAATTGAGATAACTGGTTAGTACCAAAGAAAGAGTTGATAACTGATGATAATGTTTTAGCATTAATCAAATCAATTGGTGTAAACACCTCGTTATCTCTAACGTTCATTCTCTCACGAATAGTTCTAGCCATACGCGCTAAACCAACACCGAATTGTTGAGATAATTGTTCTCCAACTGTTCTAACACGACGGTTTGATAAGTGATCAATATCATCAATCTCTGCTTTAGAGTTGATTAACTCGATCAAATATTTTACAATGGTAATGATATCTTCTTTGGTAAGCACTTGCTTTTCCATTGGGATATCTAAACCAAGTTTTTTGTTCATTCTATAACGACCAACTTCACCTAAGTTATAACGTTGATCAGAGAAGAACAATTTATCTATAATACCACGAGCAGTTTCCTCATCAGGCGGTTCTGCGTTACGCAACTGACGGTAAATGTGCTCAACAGCTTCTTTTTCAGAGTTTGTTGGATCTTTTTGTAATGTATTGTGGATAATAGCATAATCTGCTTGATTATTATCCTCTTTATGTAACAAAATAGATTTAACGTTAGAATCGATGATTTCTTCAACATTATCTTTATCGATAATAGTATCTCTATCAAGGATGATTTCGTTACGTTCGATAGAAACTACCTCACCAGTATCTTCATCTACGAAATCCTCGTGCCAAGTGTTTAATACACGTGCAGCAAGTCTTCTTCCAATATATTTTTTAATTCCTGTTTTAGAAACTTTAATTTCTTCTGCAAGGTCGAAAATTTCAAGGATATCCTTATCTCTTTCGAATCCAATTGCACGGAATAAAGTTGTAACAGGTAATTTTTTCTTTCTATCGATATAAGCGTACATTACGCTATTAATATCTGTAGAAAATTCTATCCAAGAACCTTTAAAAGGAATTACTCTGGCAGAATAAAGTTTTGTTCCATTTGCGTGGAATGATTGACCAAAGAAAACCCCTGGAGAACGGTGTAATTGAGATACTACTACACGCTCAGCACCATTGATAACAAAAGTACCGCTTGGAGTCATATAAGGTATTGTTCCAAGATAAACATCTTGTACAATAGTTTCAAAATCTTCGTGTTCTGGATCAGTACAATATAGTTTTAACCTAGCTTTTAAGGGCACACTATAAGTAAGACCTCTCTCTATACATTCTTGAATTGTATAACGTGGTGGATCAACAAAATAATCTAGGAACTCCAATACAAAGTTATTTCTTGTATCTGTGATTGGAAAGTTTTCCATGAAGGTGTTGTACAACCCTTCGTTGCCTCTTTCGTCAGATTTAGTTTCTAATTGAAAAAAATCTTTAAAAGATTTAACCTGAACATCTAGGAAATCTGGATATACAGGAATATTTTTTGTAGAGGCAAAATTCAATCTTTCAGTCTGATTTGTTATCATCAATGGACAAAATTTTGATTAAAAAAAAGTAATTTTTTGTGTAAAAACACACTGTTTAATCTATACTTTCTTATTATAATCAATACATCTTTAAAAATAAACTGACACAATTCTGTTTAATTTTTTTTCTTCGTATTGATCAAAAACTTTTTCGTATTTTAAACTATTTGATAATAAAACTTGTTATATTTTATTATACGAAAAATGGTTTAGGCCATTGAGATAACTCAAGACCTAAACCTAGTTCTTAAAACTGAGTTGAATTATTTAAGCTCAACTACAGCTCCAGCTTCTTCTAATGATTTTTTAAGACCTTCAGCCTCTTCTTTAGAAACACCTTCTTTAACGTTACTTGGAGCACTATCAACTACATCTTTAGCCTCTTTAAGACCTAAACCTGTAAGTTCTTTTACCAATTTAACTACAGCTAATTTAGAAGCACCAGCTTCTTTTAATACAACTGTAAATTCAGTTTGTGCTTCTTCAGCAGCTACATCACCACCAGCAGCAACTACAACAGCTGCAGCAGCAGGCTCAATACCATACTCGTCTTTTAATATTGTTGCTAATTCGTTAACTTCTTTAACTGTTAGGTTAACTAATTGTTCTGCGAATTGTTTCAAATCTGCCATTTTTTCTATCGTTTAAAATGATTTGTAAAATATAATTATTTATTGTGCGCTATTTAAGCAACAAGGAAATAAGCTCCCTCGCATTTATAGTTATTATGCTTCTGCCTCTTCGCTGTTTGCGAATTGGTTTTGTAAAGCAGAGATAACTCTTTGAGCTGGAGATTGAAGTAATCCAATAAGTTCTCCAAGAAGCTCTTCTTTAGATTTGATAGTTGCTAACGCATCTAATTGATCATCTCCAATGTAAACTTCTGAATTAATATACGCTCCTTTTAAAACTGGTTTATCAGATTTCTTACGGAAATCTTTGATAATTTTTCCAGGTGCATTTGCAACATCTGAAATAAATATAGCGCTATTTCCTGTCAATACTGAAGGTAAATCACCATAGTCATTCGCAGAAGCTTCCATTGCTTTTGCAAGCAAAGTATTTTTAACAACTTCTAATTTAATACCTGCTTTAAAACAAGCTCTTCTCAAGTTTGAAGTTGTTTCTGCGTTTAATCCAGAAATATCAGATACATAAATAATATTTGTACCAGCTAACTGTGCAGTTAAATCTTCAATCGCGATTGATTTTTCTTCTCTAGTCATACTAAAAATTATTAACTACCAATTATACTGCTTTAGGGTCCAATGCAATTGCAGGACTCATAGTGCTTGTAAGGTGAATACCTTTAATGTAGGTACCTTTAGCAGCAGTTGGTTTAAGTTTGATTAATGTTTGAATAATTTCGTGTGCGTTGTCATAAATTTGTTCAGCTCCAAAAGAAACTTTACCAATTCCTGCGTGCACGATACCAGTTTTATCAACTTTAAAGTCAATTTTACCAGCTTTAACCTCTTGAACAGCTTTTGCAACATCCATAGTTACAGTACCTGTTTTAGGGTTTGGCATTAAACCTCTAGGTCCTAAAATACGACCTAATGGTCCTAATTTACCCATTACAGCTGGCATAGTGATGATAACATCAACATCTGTCCAACCATCTTTTATTTTTTGTAAATAATCATCAAGACCTACATAGTCTGCTCCTGCTGCTAAAGCTTCTGCTTCTTTGTCTGGAGTAACTAATGCTAATACTTTTACATCTTTACCAGTTCCGTGAGGTAATGTTACTACACCTCTAACCATTTGATTCGCTTTTCTTGGATCTACACCCAAACGCACTGCGATATCAACAGACTCATCAAATTTTGCAGAAGCTATAACTTTAATTAATGCAGCTGCATCTTTCAAAGAGTATAGTTTGTTCTTTTCAATTTTTGAAGCAGCCTCTTTTTGCTTTTTTGTCAATTTTGCCATGTCTTTCTCTTAATTAAAAAGGAGAATCTCCTGATACAGTTATACCCATAGATCTAGCTGTTCCAGCGACCATACTCATTGCAGACTCCATAGTGAATGCATTTAAGTCTGGCATCTTGTCTTCAGCAATAGCTCTAATTTGTTCCCAAGTAACACTAGCTACTTTTTTACGATTAGGCTCTCCTGAACCAGATTTTAGCTTTGCAGCTTCCATTAACTGAACTGCTGCTGGAGGAGTTTTTACAACAAAATCAAATGATTTGTCTTTATACACAGTAATTTGTACTGGGCATATTTTGCCAGGTTTATCTTGTGTTCTAGCATTAAATTGCTTACAGAACTCCATGATATTAACCCCAGCAGCTCCTAAAGCAGGTCCAACCGGTGGCGACGGATTCGCAGCACCTCCCTTAACTTGTAGTTTAACTACCTTACTAATTTCTTTAGCCATTTTTTAAAAAATTTAACACTGCAATTATTGGAAGCAATTGTAGTGGTTATTATAGATGTAACAAAAATTATACTTTTTCTACTTGCATAAAACTTAACTCTAATGGAGTTTTTCTTCCGAAAATCTTAACCATTACTTCTAGTTTACGCTTTTCTTCATTGATTTTTTCAACTGTTCCATTGAAACCGTTGAAAGGTCCATCAATTACCTTAATTGTTTCTCCTAGGTTAAAAGGAATTGAACGTGTATCTGTATTAACAGCCAGCTCATCTACCTTACCTAGCATTCTATTTACCTCTGATAATCTAAGCGGAACAGGCTCACCACCTTTAATTTCGCCTAAAAAACCAATTACACTAGTTATTGATTTAATAATATGAGGTATTTCACCAACTAAATTGGCTTCGATCATAACATATCCAGGAAAATATACTTTATCCTTAGCTATTTTTTTTCCCTCTTTTACAGTTACAACTTTTTCAGTAGGAACTAAAACCTGAGAGACATAATCACCCATACCTAATCTGGCAATTTCAGTTTCGATGTAAGCTTTGACTTTATTCTCTTGTCCGCTTACTGCTCGAACGACATACCACTTTTTCACATTATTATCTGCCATTACAAAAAAATTACGCTTTTATCCAGTTAAAAAATCCAGCCAATGCTTTTGCAAAAAATTCATCTACTCCCCAAGTTGCCAAAGCGAATAAAACTGAAAATACAGCTACTACAATTGTCAATCGTTGTACTTCTGCCCAAGCTGGCCAAGTCACATTTGACTTCAATTCCTCGAATGCTTCTGATATGTAATTAACAACTTTTGTCATGATATATTTATTATTGCACGGGCGGAGGGATTCGAACCCCCATCAACGGTTTTGGAGACCGCTATTCTACCCTTGAACTACGCCCGTTTATTAAAAAAAACCAGTAGCAGCGAAGCCGCTACTGGTTTTATATTTGTTTTATAGAATTACTCTACAATCTCAGTTACCTGACCTGCACCTACAGTTCTACCACCTTCACGGATAGCAAAACGTAAACCTACGTTTAATGCGATTGGGCTTAACAAAGTAACATCAATAGTTAAGTTGTCTCCTGGCATAACCATCTCTACACCCGTTGGCAACATAATAA
Source organism: Flavobacterium sp. GL_143 (assembly GCF_057834355.1). Taxonomy (NCBI): domain Bacteria; kingdom Pseudomonadati; phylum Bacteroidota; class Flavobacteriia; order Flavobacteriales; family Flavobacteriaceae; genus Flavobacterium; species Flavobacterium sp. GL_143. The sequence goes on from NZ_CM174401.1 coordinate 55,440, forward strand.
CTCCAGTTACATCTGTTGTACGAACATAAAATTGTGGACGGTAGTTATTGTGGAATGGTGTGTGACGACCACCTTCTTCTTTTTTCAAGATATAAACCTCAGCTTTAAATTTAGCGTGTGGTTTAACTGAACCTGGCTTACAAATAACCATTCCTCTTTTGATGTCTTCTTTTTGAATACCTCTTAAAAGAATACCTACGTTATCTCCAGCTTCACCTCTATCAAGGATTTTACGGAACATCTCAACTCCTGTAATAGTAGAAGTTAATTTTTCAGCTCCCATACCAATGATTTCAACAGGATCTCCTGTATTAGCAACTCCAGTTTCGATACGACCTGTAGCAACAGTTCCACGACCTGTAATAGAGAATACATCTTCAACTGGCATCAAGAAAGGTTTTGCAACGTCTCTGATTGGCTCTTCGATCCAAGCATCAACAGCTTCCATCAATTCAAGAATTTTAGGAACCCAAGCAGGATCATTATTCAATCCTCCTAAAGCAGAACCTTGAACAACAGGACCATTATCTCCATCATACTCGTAGAAAGATAATAAATCTCTAATTTCCATTTCAACTAGCTCTAACAACTCAGCATCATCAACCATATCCACTTTGTTCATGAAAACAACGATTCTTGGAATACCAACCTGACGACCTAATAAGATATGCTCACGAGTTTGTGGCATTGGACCATCTGTAGCAGCAACAACAAGAATAGCACCATCCATTTGAGCAGCTCCAGTAACCATGTTCTTTACGTAATCCGCGTGACCAGGACAGTCAACGTGAGCGTAGTGACGGTTAGCAGTTTCGTACTCAACGTGTGATGTATTAATTGTAATACCTCTTTCTTTCTCCTCTGGAGCGTTGTCGATTTGATCAAACGATTTTGCTTGACAGTAACCTGCATCAGACAATACTTTAGTGATTGCTGCAGTTAATGTAGTTTTTCCGTGATCCACGTGTCCAATTGTACCTATGTTTAAGTGCGGTTTGGAACGATTAAAATTCTCCTTTGCCATTTTACTTAATTTTTAATCTTAGTTATATATTAATTTTCAATTTCCTACTTACTTGAGCCAATGTCGGGAATTGAACCCGAGACCTCTTCCTTACCAAGGAAGCACTCTACCCCTGAGCTACACCGGCAGAGTTTCAATTTTTAATTTTAGACTCTTGATTTTAGATTAAAAACAAAAACTGAATCAAATTCATTTTCTCTTTCAGAAATCTAAATTCTGAAATCATTAATCTGAAATCAAAATTGTGGGGAGAGCAGGATTCGAACCTGCGAAGTTCACACAGCAGATTTACAGTCTGCCCTCGTTGGCCGCTTGAGTATCTCCCCATTTTTTTTATCAATATTTGCATGACCTATTTCAAATCGCATTTGAAACATTTTGAGCCGGCGGAGGGACTCGAACCCACGACCTGCTGATTACAAATCAGCTGCTCTAGCCAACTGAGCTACGCTGGCAATTTCAATAAAAAAGTCCGCTATTTCTAACGGACTGCAAATGTAGCTATTTTATCTTTGTATCAAAACTTTTTTTGAAAAAAATTTACATTAAATATGTGTTCTTACCTTTTCTTTCCTTTTTACTAACAATCGTTCAAGTGATTCCGCCGAAAGCTCAACAGCCTCTTCAAAAGTTTTACACTGTTTTTTTACCAAAAAATCATCACCAGGAACATTGATTTTTATCTCAGCAATTTTATTCTCTTTATCACTGGTTTTTTCAACTTTTAAAAAAACATCTGCCGACACTACCCTGTCGTAATACTTTTCTAACTTATCCATTCTCTCTTGAACGAAATCTACTAATTTTCTGTCAACAGTAAAGTTAACCGCATGAACATCTACCTTCATAATAATTATTTTAGAATTAAACATTTCAGAATTCTTATTTATTCCTAGGATGTGCATCGGCATATACTTTTTTAAGAGCAGTTAAACTGCTATGAGTATACACTTGCGTAGATGCCAAACTTGAATGTCCTAACAATTCCTTGACTGAATTTAAATCGGCCCCGTTATTTAATAAGTGAGTCGCAAATGTATGGCGGAGAACATGAGGACTTTTTTTCACTTTTTCGGAGACTTTACTAAAGTATGAATTTATTAATCGATACACAAAGGTTTCATTTAATTTTAACCCTTTTTTAGTAATAAAAAAATAATCTTTATCAATAATATTTTCAACACTTTCGCGCTCTTTTACATACAACAAAAACTGTTCGGTAATTACAGGCAAAACAGGAATAATACGTTCTTTATTACGCTTACCCAACACTTTAATAGTACAAGCCGACGAATCGACATTATTTACCTGCAACCCGATTAATTCTGCCCTACGTATACCTGTAGTATAAAACAAATCGACTATCAATTTATTCCTCACTTCTTCAAAACCTACAGAATTCCCCATTTGACTCATCAAATCAATCAATTCTTTTTCAGAAAAAGGAATCTGTATTGTTTTAGGAGTTCTCAACGCTTTATGTTTCAGCATTGGATTAACTTCTATTTGTTTGATTTTTAAAAGAAATTTATAAAACGCTTTTAAAGAAGCCATTTTGCGATTAACAGAAACGTTAGACACATTACTATCTACAAGCGAAACAATCCAAGACCTAATCTGACTATAATTTGCCTGATCAATATTTTCCTGTTCAAAATGAAGTTTATTAAACGACTCAAAAGAAACGATATCGTTCATATAAGCATTCAGGGTATGTGGAGAGTATTTTTTCTCCAACTGAAGATATTCCTGAAATGCTTGTTTATTTGTTTTCATAAAATAAAAAAACCGTTAGCATCAAAGTTATAAAATTTTGATGACTAACGGCATTTATTCGAATATAGATTTTATCTAACTCTCCAAGTTGTCTTTCATGTTTTGAATGTAAGCAGCTTTTTGAATTTTGATTCTATTTTTTACAGATGGCTTAATAAAAGCAGTACGTGCTCTTAACTGACGAACAGTTCCTGTTTTATCAAATTTTCTTTTATAGCGCTTTAATGCTCTATCGATATTTTCTCCGTCTTTAATTGGTATAATTAACATAATATTGACACCCCCTTTCGTTAAGTGTGCAAAAGTAAACATTATTTCCAATTACGAGTTATAAATTACGAATTATTTTTTTACAATATGTTTATTAAGAGAAGCGAGATGTAAAGTGTAAAATATTAAGACGTGAGTAACAACATCAATACAATTCTTTAATTTAATCTTTTCACATTTTACGAATCCCTTTTCACATATCTCTTTTTACGTATCTTAATCGTAATGGAGGGTTGCGTGAGGGATTGCAGCGGAAATCCTTTTTTGTTCTTTCTTTTAGAACAAAAAAGATTATAGCGAAAAGCCCGACCTCAAAAAAAGAAGCCACTCAACGTAAAATGAATGGCTTCTTTTTTTGAGGGCATGCCCATATTATATAATTAGTCTTTTAGAATATTTCTTGAAATAACTAATTTCTGAATTTCGGTAGTTCCTTCTCCGATAGTACACAACTTTGAATCTCTGTAGAATTTCTCTACTGGAAAATCTTTTGTATATCCGTAGCCTCCATGAATCTGAACTGCTTCATTAGCCACTTTCACACATACCTCTGAAGCATACATTTTAGCCATTGCTCCCATTGTGGTTACTGGCCTATGTTGTTGCTTTAAAAATGCTGCTTTGTGCAATAACAATTCTGAAGCTTCGATTTCGGTTACCATATCTGCCAACTTAAACGAAATTCCCTGAAAACTACTAATAGGTTGCCCAAACTGGTATCTTTCTTTTGAATATTTTAAAGCTGCTTCATATGCCCCTTTTGCAATTCCTAGGGATAATGCTCCTATTGAGATTCGTCCTCCGTCCAGGATTTTCATAGATTGTATAAATCCTTCTCCAACATTTCCTAAACGGTTTGCGTCTGGAATTCGGCAATTATCAAAAACCAATTCTGCCGTTTCACTAGCACGCATTCCTAATTTATTTTCTTTTTTTCCTGATGTAAATCCTGGCATTCCTTTTTCAAACACAAAAGCTGTCATTCCGCGAGAATCTCCTTTTTCGCCTGTACGTACAATTACTACTGCAATATCTCCTGATTTACCATGGGTAATGAAGTTCTTCGCTCCATTTACTACCCAATGATCTCCATCTTTTACCGCTGTCGTGTTCATTCCTCCAGCATCTGAACCTGTATTATGCTCAGTTAACCCCCAAGCACCAATATGTTCTGCTGTGGCTAATTTAGGAAGCCATTTTTTCTTTTGTTCTTCGTTACCAAATGTCAAGATATGATTTGTACATAATGAATTATGAGCAGCAACCGATAATCCTATAGATGGATCAACTTTTGAAATCTCCTCAATAATGGTTATATATTCATGATAACCTAATCCTGACCCTCCATATTCTTCTGGAACCAGAACTCCCATAAAACCCATTGCTCCTAATTCTTTGAATAGGGAGATTGGAAATGTTTGCGCTTCATCCCACTCCATTATATACGGACGGATGTTTTTTTCAGCAAATTCTTTTATGGACTGAGCAATCATAGACTGCGTTTCGTTATAATCAAAATTCATTAGTATATTTTTAGAACTCCAAATATAAACCAATTATTTTTGCTTTTTCAACAGGAAAGCCCTTAATTTTTATCAAATCCTCAATATTCTTTATATTTCCATTCATACTTCGATAGGTGACGATTTGTTTTGCCAGCGCATATCGGAAATAAGGAAAGAGCGCCAGCTCTTTTAAAGACGCATCATTTATGGCTATTTTCTTGAAATTAGTGAGTTCAGAAATTTTAAAATGACTATTTAAATTTGAAATAACTTCTGGCGAAAGTCCCCAAATATCATCAAGTTGTTCCATCGACACAAAATAACCATAACTTTCTTTCTGTTTTAGAATCCGCAAAGAAAGAACTTCTCCAATTCCTGAAACTTTAGTCAAATCTTCTTGAGTAGCACTATTAATATCTACCTGAATAATTTTTTCCTTTTTAGGAAATGTCTTCTGATTGGGGTAATTTTTATATTCTTTTGTTTCTTTCTTATTGTTTACCCAATCTGGAAATTTAAAATACGGAGTCATTACATTTAATAATGAATCTGAAATTTTTGTTACACCCTGAAACTCCTTGGGAGAATTAACGTATTTATTTTCTTTACGAAAAGCTAATAATCTATCTATTTCTTCTACTGACATGCCTAGTTTATATCCTTTGTAATCTGTAATAAAATTAGGATTGAATAAATAAACTTTTTCTTCTCTATTATTATCTGCAGTTTTGATTGAATCAATTTGGCTTTGTAAAGACATCCATTTTTCTTTTTCGGGAAAAAACTGTGATGGGGAGCTAAAATCTGCAAAAAAGTAAACTAACTGCAAAATGATGATGATTGCAAATAGAAAAAAAATACCGATTCGTTGTTCTCGACTAAACTTAAAGTAAGGAGCAATTTTTCTAGAATTCATTTTTGATTAAAGCTTAGTTTAACTTGGGGCTGTAAGTTATATCAAAAAACTTTATTTTCGTAGGAAAATATTTAAAATTTTATTACCAAATACAAAACAATTTAAATATCTTGCAAAGCAAAATATCCGATTAACAAACAATTTCGCAGAGTTTTAATTATTTTATAACTTAAAATGCACTAATTGTTTTTATTTTTTATAAAAAAGAATACATTTGGAGCTTAATAACAATTAACCAAAATAATATATGTCAATTTGGAAAACTAAACCACTTTCGGTATTGCTTAATGAAGCTTCCGAATCTGAAAAAGGCTTAAAAAGAACCTTATCTTCAGGGTCATTAGTGGCGCTAGGAGTAGGTGCAATTATTGGAGCCGGATTATTTTCATTAACTGGAATTGCTGCAGCTGAACATGCTGGGCCAGCAGTTACATTATCCTTCATTCTAGCTGCTATAGGATGTGCTTTTGCAGGTCTTTGTTACGCAGAATTTGCTTCGATGATACCTGTTGCAGGTAGTGCTTACACTTACTCTTATGCAACTATGGGTGAATTTATGGCATGGATTATAGGTTGGGATTTAGTTTTAGAATATGCATTAGGAGCCGCAACGGTCGGTGTAAGTTGGTCGCGTTATTTACTCGAATTACTTAATAAATATAATATTCATCTTCCGCATAATTTCATTTGTTCACCCTGGGAAACATTAAAACTAAGTGACGGAACTGTTATAGAAGGCGGAATAATTAACCTTCCTGCCGTTATTATAGTTTCATTACTTTCATTATTATTAATAAGAGGTACTAAAGAATCTGCTTCTATAAACAATTTCTTAGTTATTTTAAAAGTTGCTGTGGTAATTGTTTTCATCGTATTAGGATGGAGCTATATTGATACTGCAAACTACACTCCTTATATTCCTAAAAATACTGGTGTTTTTGGTGAGTTTGGATGGTCTGGTATTGCTGCTGGAGCTGGAACTGTATTTTTTGCCTTCATTGGTTTTGACGCTGTATCTACTGCTGCTCAAGAAGCTAAAAATCCTCAAAAAGGAATGCCAATTGGTATTTTAGGTTCTTTGGTAATCTGTACTGTACTATATGTTTTATTTGCTCACGTAATGACTGGTCTTGTGCCTTATTATGAGTTTGCTGGTGATGCTAAACCTGCTGCAACTGCATTTGCAAAAACTGGATATACTTTTTTACAAACTGGTTTAATCATTGCGATTTTAGCTGGATATACTTCGGTAATATTGGTAATGTTAATGGGACAAAGCCGTGTGTTTTATACTATGAGTAAAGATGGTTTATTACCTAAGTTCTTTAGCGAAATTCACTCTAAATTCCGTACTCCTTGGAAAACTAATCTTTTCTTTTTAGTATTTGTAAGTTTATTTGCTGGTTTCGTTCCTGTAAGTGATTTAGGTCATATGGTGAGTATTGGTACTTTATTAGCTTTTGTATTAGTATGTATCGGTGTTATGGTTATGCGTAAAAAAATGCCTGATGCTCCAAGATCTTTCAGAACTCCATTGGTTCCTTTTGTACCGATTGCGGGTATTGTAATTTGTTTGGCATTAATGTATTCTTTACCAAACGAAAGCTGGGTAAGACTTGTAATTTGGATGGCTCTAGGTGTTGTTATTTACTTTACCTACGGCAAGAAAAACAGTAAATTAAACAATCCTGATAAATAAAATATATCTCAATACAAAAAAGGGATTATAAAGTATTAACTACTTTATAATCCCTTTTTTTATGGATTAAAATGAATTACAAATCAAAAACAGAAGTTCTTTTGGCTCGAACTAAATCTTTTAATCTAATCCAGAATGCTAATGTTAAATACACTCCAAACCACAATCCTGCAGTAACAAAGGATATGTATATAAAAAACAAACGAACGCTTGTAACTCGCATTCCTAATTTATCGGCTAATCTGGAAGAAACATGAAAGCCGTATTTTTCAAAAAAGAATTTAAGTTTAATAATTGCTGACATATATTTGATAGTTGATTTGCAAAAGTACAAAATAAAACAATTACCTAATTTTACATTTATCTCATTCTCTAACTTTCTAATTCCCCTTTAGTAATTCCATCCCCACGACACAATCAAGACATCTGCTTTTATTACAGTATTCATTTTTTAGTTGCAATAATGATTGAGTTTCAAAAGCATTTTGAGCATTAATTTTAAACAATTTAAACTTATCTATAACAGTGTTTTTTTCTGGTTTAATTTCGTTTAAAAGTGCAATTAAGTCTTCTGAAACAGCCTCTCCTTGCTTTTTAGCATAAGCAAATTGCATCGGAATAATTGTATTTACGATAAGTAAATCAACAAATGTTTGTGCAGTTTTCTTCGTCTTTACAGGGCTTATTTTATCAAACTGATAGTGGTTTTGCCAATATGGTGCAACAGAAACTAATAGTAAATCATAAATTTCTTTAACAGATTTTAAAGTAATAATCTTAGAAAATAAATTCTGATGTTTATGATATAAATTAGCTAATTGCGAAAGGCGAATCGTTGGAAAATTATCTGGTCTGAGTTTAAAAAATTGCACAGGATCTATGTATTTTTTCTCCAGCTGGTATTTATGTAACAGATAAAAATATCTGAATTTTAAATCTTTAAAATAATTATCCTCTTTTTCAATATCTAATAAGCCTGCATTTCCAAAAAGCAAGGCTTCTAAATTTTCAACTTCAAAGCTTTCTTTTCTTATTATAGTAAAGGGAATAGATAGGGCTATCTCTAAAAAGGAATTTCCGTTGATATTTAAGCCAAAGTTTTTAGCTAAAAAGCAAAACATTACTGCTTCCCAATCATTATTTGTTAATTCTAACAGATCATAAATAGGCTGTGATTTACGCTCTAATCTTTCAAAAAACAAACGTTCTTGCCAATTTATGAATGAAAAACTATCAATATCTTTAATTTCTTTTTCGCAAAAAATCCAAGATTTAGGCGCAATTAAGGTTTTATAGTTTTTAATAATTTCTTCTGAAACGTAGTTTTTTAAAATCAAGACAGGGATTTCTAGATTGTTTCTATTAAAAATTTCACTATCATGCTCCCAAACTACATGAAGAATTACATTTTCGTACGCTTTATCTTTTTCATGATGATGCAAATACCAATCAGAAGATTTTAGGTGTATTTCAATATTTCCTGCCCATTTTTGATTTCCTATTATAACTTGGGCATTAAAAAAATCGGGACCAGCCAATTCCAGATACTGTCCTACATTAATAATGGTAAGTTCTTCATTATTATACGTTCTTAGATTTAAAGTATCAAACTTTTTATACTTCCATAGGTAATGCAAAAAATCTTCTTTCATTTTTTTAGCCATTTAAAGATTGACTAATGTAATTCAAAAAAAGATAAAAATGAAAGAAAATTACCTCAATAAATATAATTTAGCACATGCCCGAGCATCAGATAATGCTTCGTGATGGTTGAGCTGTATTTTCATTTCACGACAGCAATCGCTTAATTTGGCAGGTTTTAGCCCTTTGGCTTTATATATCTTAACTGTGCATTCCCAGCGTGAAGCGATATTTAAATCTTCATAGCTTAATCCGCATAATTCCATAGACTTTGCTAAAACATTGCGATCAAAGCTTTCGTTATGGGCAACAACGATTCTGTTTTCTAGACGTTTCTTGATTTCTGGATATACTTGAGCAAATGATCTTGCATTTACTGTATCTCTAGGATAAATACCATGCACTCTAATTGTAAATGGTGAATATTCGTTATTAGGTGGCTTGATTAAAGTAACAAACTCGTCTACTATAACTCCATTCTCTACAGTAACTATACCTACTGAACAAGGATGATACCCTGTAGCTGTTTCAAAATCTATGGCGGTAAAAGTCATTATACTAAATTTATAAGCTAAAAATGCCACAAACTCAACGAGCTTTCTCGCTAGATTTGTGGCATTTTAATTTGTTTTGAATTATGTCCTATTTTATAGAACCTATAATATCGTATTTTGTTATAATATGATGGTTTCCGTTTTCTAAATCTACTAAAACGGCATCATTTTCTTTTGTAAACAATTTCGAAACTTCTTCTATCGGAGTCCCTAGTTTCACAATAGGAAATGGTTTTCCCATTACTTCTTTAATCGGTTTTTCGGCTACATTTTTATCGGCTACATAGCTTCTAAACAAGTCTGTCTCATCTACCGAACCTACAAATCCAGTAATATCTACTACAGGTATTTGAGAGATTTTATATTTACGCATTCTTTCAATAGCGTGCGAAACCAATTCTTCGGTACGTACAACTATTAATTGCTTGTCTAAATGGTCTTTTATAACATCTTCAGCTTTTGTAACATTCTCTTCTAGAAAACCACGCTCACGCATCCAATCATCATTAAACATTTTACCTACGTAACGGCTTCCTGAGTCATGAAAAAGCACCACAACAACATCATCTTTTGTAAAATGTTCTTTTAGTTGCAACAATCCTTTTATACAAGCTCCTGCTGAATTCCCTACAAAAATTCCTTCTTCGAGTGCTATTTTTCTTGTGTAAACAGCTGCATCTTTATCGGTTACTTTTGTAAATCCATCTATCAATGAGAAGTCAACATTTTTAGGTAAAATATCTTCTCCAATTCCTTCGGTGATGTATGAATAAATTTCGTTTTCATCAAAAATACCTGTTTCATGGTATTTTTTAAAAACTGAACCATATGTATCTATTCCCCAAATTTTGATATTTGGGTTCTTTTCTTTTAAGTATTTTGCTACTCCAGAAATTGTTCCTCCTGTTCCTACTCCAACGACAAAATGAGTTATTTTTCCATCTGTTTGTTCCCAAATTTCTGGTCCTGTTTGCTCATAATGTGCCAATGCATTTGATGGGTTATCATATTGATTTACATACCATGAATTTGGGGTTTCTTTTGCTAATCTTTTTGAAACAGAATAATAAGAACGCGGATCTGTTGGCTCTACATCTGTTGGACAAACTACTACTTTTGCGCCTACTGCACGCAAGATGTCCATTTTTTCTTTTGATTGCTTATCCGAGATTACACAAATAAGTTTGTATCCTTTTATAATTGCAACCAAAGCCAATCCCATTCCTGTATTTCCTGAGGTTCCTTCGATAATAGTTCCTCCTCGCTTTAAGCGCCCATCTGCTTCGGCATCTTCAACCATTTTTACAGCCATTCTATCCTTAACAGAATTTCCTGGGTTAAAAGTTTCTACTTTTGCTAAAACCAATGCATCAATTCCTGCTACGGTTTTATTTAGTTTGACTAACGGTGTGTTGCCAATTGTTTCTAAAATATTTTTTGAGTAATTCATTATATTAAGTTTGGAAATTATACGATCTGATTCCCATTATTATTAATTAATTTTATTGGAAGAAATTCCAAATTAAACCAAATCGGATAACAAAATCACGATATGGATTATTAGGTGCGGAATAGTAATTACTACTCGAAAACGATGAATTAAAATGCTCTGCTTTTAAAAAGATTCGAGTTTGTCTAATTCTGGCGTTTATAAAAAAGTCAAAGTTCGGATAATTTCCGATTTCTTTCTTATTTTGAACAAAAAATTCACCAATTACAGGATTATAATCATTACCATAATAGCTGGTGAAATAATTAAACACAATTCCTGTTTGTAAGTAAAGTGCTTTCTTAAAGAAATAATTAGTGTAGTACAATGTATTTCTTGTAACAATTTCTGGCACATTTAAAATAGCATCTGTTTGATCTACTTTTTGGTATAAAACGGTATTATCTAATGCAAATCGCCCAAATTTAAATTCTTTACTTGCCTTTACCTCTAGATAATTAATTGTATTACTATATTGTGCTGGTCTTATAATTTGTGTTTTTAAAGCAGCTTCGGCTGCTGTTGATTGATCCTCAAAATACAAATGGTCATTCAAAACTGAATATTGAAATGACATATTAACCCATGGTGTAATAGCGCTAGCACTTAATGAATTAATTTTTTCGTTTTTAAAATTTTTCGACCAGTTATACTCTACATAACTACTTTGGTATAAATTATAGTTATTATTAGGTAGTTTGTTTATGTTTTGATACTCAAATAAAAATTTAATCTTATCGCTAAAATCATATTTAAGCTTTGCTTCTAAATCCGAAAGCGACTGACTTGTTATTGATCTTGAATATAAAAATCTTCCGTTCCATTTATTTTTTTGATATTCATATTGTCCTCCAAAACTATTAATATCCTGACTTAATGAACTAGGGATAATTGTTCCATCATCAAAAAGCAAAACTCTTCCATAATATGAATTACTTCTAAAATCATCTACAAAAAAATGAAATTTCCCTAATAATACATTTTCATAAGCAACTCCTACCTTATTATACATTTTATTATAATGAGATTGATCATTGATATTACTTGTTACATACGAATTTCCAAATCGAAGTACATTTTCATTACCTACTCTTGATAAAACTGTTGGCTGATAGTATTCGAAAAATTTATTTTCATAATTAAACTGGTGCGTTACATACAAATTATTATTTCCTTCTGTTTCATTTATTCTGTATGCGTGATCAAAAAACAGTCGCTTACCTTTTAAAAACGATTTTGCATCTGTTAAATACACTTCCAGCCTTTGTCGGTTTTTAAAATCTGGATCACCACTTTCAAAATCCTCAGGCGTTGTTATCCCTCCATTTTCTTCATTCGAAACATCTTGGTAGGTATAATGCGCATTAATATGATACTGTCCTTTTTTTGTGCTATAACTTGTTGTAAATTTAAAATTCCCTGTACTCGACAGTTGATTGATATAATTACCCTCAGACCTTAATCCCTTATATTCTGCGGACACATTAAATCGTTCTGACAGATTCAATGTTATAAAAGAATCTAATGTCTGCCCTTTATTAATCGTAGATTTAAAATACAATTCGGTTAATGGCGTTGCAACCGAGTAGTACTTAACATCATTAGCTTCTAGAAAGTTAAAATGTTTGGCTTTGAACCCCATTTCTGGATAAGGAGTAAAGCTTGTTAAGCTATATTGTAATGTATTGTATGTTTGCCCGATATTAGAAAATGGCAAAAGTCCAAAATTATCCTTTCGTAAATAATTATGACTGTATTCATTTTGAATTGTAAGCGATGTATCTACGTAAGTTGTATCACGTTCCAGCGTTATATACCGGTATTGATCTATTCTTGCAACTTTCTTTTTGGCTTTTATAGTATCATTAAGACCACGATGTTCCCCATTCATTTCTAATGGTTTTACCTGAGAAAATAATAGTGTGGGTAGTACTAAAAGATAAATTAAAAAGAGAATTCTCATTTGAAAGGGTTATATATAGATATTATTTTTGACTATTTTAGTGTGGCAAAGGTAAATTATAAAAACGTATAAATAAAAAAACACAATAGATTAATATAAAAACGCAATCATTCCTATTTTATGCAAGAACCCCGATTACAAAAATGTAATCGGGGCTCTAAAAACTCAAAATATTTATTGTTTATTCCTTCAAATTTTACCTTGATCTGTTATAATCAGGATTAGAATTTATCCCAGAATATTTTAGTATTCATTAAGTCACCACCAATAGCAGCAGCAGCTTTAGCATAATTTGTTCCGTTTATTGATTGCTCAACTCCTGGATATGTATATCTTACTGGAACAGTTAGGATATTTTTATTTATAGCTGAAGTTGGAGATTTTAATTTTGGAAAATCTAATCTTCTGTACGAAGTCCATGCTTCAAATCCTCTGTTATAAAGAGCAAACCAAGCTTGTTTACCTATTTTTTCTTGCCAAGTTGCTCCACTTAGTGGATTTAAATAATTCACATTCGGCTGACCTAAGTAAGTTGTAATACTTGCTGCTGGCACTCCCCAATCCGCCATTGAAGCTGTTATTCCTGCCTCATAATAAACTTTAGCTACAGCCGATCCTCCTGGAATTAAATTTTTCTCAGCAGCTTCTGCTAATAAAAATTGTAATTCTGAAAAGTCAAATATTGTTCCTGGAAAAACAGGATTATTTAATGTAGCAGTTATATGTGAATACGTTTCAAAAACGTTAGCTTCTCCATAAGTACCTCCTACAAAAGTTCTTCCTGGAGGAATAACTGGAGTCGGTTTTGTACCATTAACAAAATACTTCACCATTCTAGGATCTCCACCTGGAACAACTGCATCCATTGCTGCAACAAAAGTTTCAGCTGGAATAAAATCATTCCTGTTTGCCGTAACTAAATCAGCATATAACGGATTTTGATTCCCTGATGTAGTTAAATATACCAACTTTGCATTTTCAGCATTACTTGTTAAAACACCTGAAGCCAAAGCTGCCTTAAGTTCTGTAGCTGCATAAGCAGGTTCTACATCCGAAATATTTACTGCTAATTTTACAATTAATGAGTTGGCAAATTTTACCCATTTTCCATTACTTGCTGCATCTCCTGCATAAATAATATCGGCACTACCAAAATTAGGGCTTGCAGCATTTTTTTTCAATATTACAACATCATCTGTCAATCTTTTTATAAGATCTTTGTAAATTGTTTTAGCATCATCATAAGCTGGCAAAGGATAATTTACAATATCTCCTACTTGACTATATGGAACATCTCCAAAAGTATCTACCAAGATACTATATGTATAAGCTTCTAAAATATCAATAAGAGTTAACCTATTTTGCTTAATAATAGCAGCGTCTTCAGTTTCAGTCACCTGACCATTAATCATCTTTTTAGCATCATAAAAATCAGCTAAAACATCTCTGTACAAAATACGAAAATGATTATCTGGAATTTTTCTAGTCGTAAGATCAAACTGACTTTCACTAGGGTAAGTAGTTTCTGCCCATTGTTGAGAAAACAATCTAAACCCATTATTATTTACATTGGTACTTACCATCTGATCTACTAATTTCTTTTGAGCATTAGTAAACATATATTCTGGTTTGGTCGATGTTGGTTTTTTAGGATCAACATTCATATCTGTAATATCAGTACTACATGAGATAGCAATACTAACAAAAGATATTAATAAAAATATTTTTTTCATGATTTAGAATTTTAATGTTAGGTTACAACCAATGTTTCTTGTTGTAGGTAGTGAACCTCCTGAGTAACCTGAAGACAAGTTACCTGAACTAAGACCACTTTCTGGATCTGCATCTGGAAGATTTTTATGAATTATCCATAAGTTAGAACCTATTAAAGAAAGTCTTAAATCAGTTAAACTTAATTTAGAAACCAACGCTGATGGGAAACTATATGTAATAGTTACCTCTCTTAATTTTATATAACTTGCATCATAAATAAAAGCTTTCTGTGGATTTTTATTATATCCATAAATACCTCCTGCAACTTCTGGCCCTGGTGTTCTAGTTGTATTAGGAGTACCATCTACATTTACTCCTGGAAGTATAACTCCACCACCATTAGCTAATGTATTTCTTACTGGATTTCCTAACTCATTAAATCCTGCAGTAGACTCATATAAACCAGAGTTTTGTCCGTAGTATTGATCTAAAGAGAAAATATCTCCTCCTTTTTGCATATCAATTAAGAAACCTAATGAAACTTGCTTGTAAGTAAATTTATTACGGATTCCACCAATCCAGTCTGGAGTAACATTTCCGATAACATTAGTAACCGACTCAGTCATTAAATAAGTACCTCCTTTAGTAACTTTTTGTCCATCGGCAGCATACACATAATCTTTACCAATAATATCACCAAAAGCGTTACCTGGTTTTGCAACTATACTCACACCCCCTTGAAAACTTCCTAATGTTAACACCTCAATTCCAGGTGCTAAATCTTTAATTGTATTTTCATTTTTAGACCAGTTTACAAAAACATCCCATTGAAAATCTTTCAATTTTACAGGAGTCAAATTAAACTGTACCTCGATACCTTTATTCTCAACAGAACCAGCATTTGCATATCTTGAAGAATATCCTGTTGCTGTAGAATAATCTACAGGGAATATTTGATCTGAACTTAAACTTTTATATACACTCACCTCAAATCCAGCTCTTCTATCAAAGAATTGCATTTCTAAACCAAGCTCTTCCGATTTAGTTTTTACAGTATGTAAGTCTGGATTAGCGCTTATGTTTGGTCTTGAGTACAATGGATTTGAACCAAAATTATTGAATTTGCTAAAAACACTTTGTAATGAATACAAATCAATATTTCCTTGTGGGTTCTCAGCATAACTCGCTCTAAATTTACCGAAAGTTAACCATGGCTGATTAATATGATTTGTAAAAACATAACTCGCAGAAGTAGAGAATGTATTTACTGAGTTACTTCCTTTTGGTAATGTAGAGAATACATCATTACGTACCGTTCCATCTAAGAATAAAAAGTCTTTATATCCTAAAGAAACAGAAGCATAAGCACTATTTACTCCCGAATTATCTTCCTCTTCTACAGGATATGGAGAAGGGCTTAATGAATTTGATAATGCAAAAATTCCTGGTATAATAAGTCCACCATCCGTAGAAGCAAGTGTAGAAGTACGTCTTGTTCTTAAAGCGTTAAGACCTGCTAAACCATTTAATGAAATATCTTGTGTTATTTTCTTATTGAAATTCAAAGTAAGCTGATAGTTTTGCTCAGAAAACATACCTGCATATTTTTGATATCCTGAACCTACAGCTAATCTGTTTATTCCAAAAGTTGCATTTAAAGAACCAACTGCTTTTCTTTCTTCACGTAATTCAGAATAACTATCTGTACTAGCTTTTCCTGTTACAGATAACCAATTTGCTACCTTATAATCTAATTGAGCATATCCTATAAAACGGTTTCTCTCATCAGATTGGTAATTTTTATATCTTGTAAAATAAGGGTTATCTGCATACTTAGCACTAGTATTACCATTAGCAGGATTTGCCATATTCCAAGAAATGTTTTGTCCACCAGAATTTTCAAAAACATCTTTTTGAGCCTGGATATCTACATTGGTAGCCCACCACTGACGGAATGACCCCATAATGTTGTCTCCTCCATATCCAGTTGTATTTCTACCAACCGTAGTTTGCGCCATATAATTTGCAAATGCACTAGCTGATAATTTATCTGTGAACTTATGGTTAATTTTAAGACTTATATTATTTTTCTTTAATTCACTATTTGGTAAAATCCCATTTTCTTTATAGTTGTTGTAGTTCAAAACAAAATTTGTTTTCTCTGTACCATCCTCTATAGAGATCGAATTATTAAAGGTTGTAGCTGATTGAAAGAATGTAATAGGTCCATTCTCAGCTGCTTTCCATGTTGTTTTCTTTCCGTAATTTGGAGAATATTTAGTATAAGCATCCCATTGGTAAATAGAAAGATTTGGGTCAAAAGCAACACCGTAAGAAGCATCATCAGTTGTAGTAGCAACTTGATTTCCGTTACTATCTATAGTAAAGAATGCTCCTGTTGGTCCCACTGGAATTCCTTTTGGGTTACCAGCATCATCGTAAGTTGGTCCGTAACCTTGTCCGTATTTATTTTGGTAAACAGGAAAAGTTTTTTTATCAACGGTACCTACTGTAAATTCACTAGAAATAGTTACTCCCATTCCTTTTCTTGCTTTACCTTTTTTGGTCGTAATCATGATTACCCCATTTCCAGCTTGCCATCCGTATAATGCAGCAGCTGCAGCACCTTTCAAGATATTTAAAGTCTCAATATCATCTGGGTTAATATCCATCGCTGCATTTCCGTAATCATATGTATTACGAGCACCTTCTGTTTGTTTACCTACACTTGAGTTAGTGTTAGCATTATTAATTGGCATACCATCAATAACGATAAGCATTTGATTATCTCCTGTAAGGTTTTTAACCCCTCTGGATACTACGTTTGTAGAACCACCAAAGTTGGTATTCTTTCTGATGTTTACACCAGCTGCCTTACCAGAAAGCTCATTAAGAAAATTTCCACTTGCAGCACCTGAATTTAAATCAGCACCTTTGATCTCTTGTGAAGCATAACCTAAAGATTTTTTCTCTCTTTTAATCCCTAATGCAGTTACTACAACGCCCTCAAGTTCAACTGATGAACTTGCTAACTTTGCATTTACTGTAGCTGAACTAGCTGTAATTTCTTGAGATTTCATCCCAATATAACTAAATACCAAGACTTGGCTTGGAGTTGCTTTGATAGAATATTTTCCATCAAAATCAGTTTGAGTTCCCGATTGTGTTCCTTTAACTAATACACTTACACCTGGCAAAGGCATTCCTGCATTATCGGAAACAATTCCAGAAACAGTTCTTTCTTGCGCAATGGTGAGTTGCGTCATAAGTACTACCAGTAGCACTAAGAATCCGTTAAACTTTAGTTTCATTTTTTAAATTTTGAATTAGTATGCCGCAAACATCATAATAATTTCTTAAAATAACAAGTAAAACCAAGCTCTTGAAAACTTTTTTTTTAATATTTCTTTAACACTACCACGTGTCAACTCAGTAAATTAGTAGATAAATAGCATTATCCCTAATTTTATCTTTAAAATACTAAGCTTTATTTAATATTTATTTTAACAAATAATTAACAAATAAAGTAAGTTAATTCCTAGTCGTGAATTAAATATTTTAACACGTAAGTAGTTTTTAACCTACAATAAAATAACGAAATTAAAACATTATAAACTGAAAATGTTTTTAATATAACTACTTTTAAAATTACATCTCAACTTTATCCTGAATCTGATTACTAAAATTTCCGGATCAATTTTCTAAGTCATAATATCTTCCTTAAAATATATTCTAAATATTACTATTTGAATTTGTACTAATTTTTATCCAAAAAAAAACTGTCCAAAATATTTTGGACAGTTTTTAATAGTTTAATTAAAACGTACTTAAAGTTCGTTTTGTTTTACCACACTGGATTTTGTTCTAGTCCAGGATTAGTATTCATCTCAATTTGAGGTATTGGCCATAAAAATCTATAATCAGCACTTGGTAATGCCCCAATAGCGTAAGGCCCCGAATATACTGTTCCTAAAGTATATAAATTACTGGTCGGAGTGATATTACCTGCTACTTTTGCAGGAATGCCATCAATTGGAGCAATATCATCATTTTGAAGTCTATGAATATCAGACCATCTGCGTCCCTCCACTAAAAACTCAATTCTTCTTTCAACGAGTATAGCTTTAACTAAATCTGAAGCTGTAGAAAAAGTAGTTGATGTATATGCTTGCACTGTAGGGTTCGCAAGCGATCTGTTTCTTACAGAATTTAATAGTGTAAGCGATTCTGCTAAATTTGGAGTAGTTAGACGAGCTTGAGCTTCTGCCATATTTAATACCACCTCAGCATATCTAATTATTGGTGCTGCATCTGTTTTAGTTACATCATCCGAATACTTATTAGTATATTTTGCTCCTCCACTTGTAAAAACCATTCCTATTGGTTTTTTATCTGGATCATACTTTTCTTCTCTTCTCTTATCATCTACTAACCAACTAGGATTTCTCCAAATAATTGGACTAATAGCTATAAGAGTTCTTGATTTTATTATACTCGCTAATGCACCATTTGTATTAGGATTAGAAGTCGCAGAATGTTGAATAGAGAAGATTGATTCTGTATTTGTTAGATTATTTGCCAACACAAATGGATCACCTGGTTTAGTCGTCAAAGTATATACTCCATTCAATTTATTTCCTTCAAGAATTACATTAGCCCAATCCCTTTTGTGAAGATTCACTCTAGTCTTAAAAGCAATCGCAGCCTCTCTAGAGGCTTTGGCAGTCATTTTAGTTGTTATCAAATTTTCAGCTTCATTTAAATCAACCAAAATTTTAGCATAACATTCCGCAACCGTAGCTCTAGACTTAGTACTTTCTAAATCTATTTCAGTTTGAGTATTAATACCCACTTCCCTATATGGTATCCCAGGATGACTCGCATCTGACGAAAAATTATAAGGTCTAGCAAAATATGTTAGTAGCTCAAAATGGGTTATGGCTCTTAGGAATTTAGCTTGTCCAATATAATTATTCCCAACTGCAACAGGAATAATCCCTTTAGTAACAGCTTCATTAACACCTTTAATCATAAGATTACATCTATTAATTAGCCTATAGCCATCTACCCAGTAATAAACATTATTAGCAGTAGTTGCATCATAAGTAGTTGAATATGTATAATCGTAAAAAGCAGCCGTACTTACTACATCTTCCCCTCTACATTCACCCTGTTGAACAAAAGCTGCTCCCCAAATATAACCTCTACCTCCATTTGATGTCCCGCTATTATAAGTACCAAGAGCTGCTGCGTTATAAACTCCATTCATATAGGATTCTATTAATGAAGGAGTTGAAAAGGCATCTTTTTCAGATATATTATTAATAGGACTTAAATCTAAAAGTTTTTCTTCCGTACATGCGTTCATTCCGAATACAATTACAGAAAATAGAAATGTTTTAACTAAATTTTTCATACTGTTTTATTATAAACTTATATTTATACCCATTGATATTACTTTTGTGCGAGGTGTTCCATTAATATCAACACCTGATGTTTCCATCTCGGGATTAAGCCCTTTATAATTACTAATTAACCAGATATTTTGAGCTTGAGCAAAAATTCTAAAACTATCTAGTTTTATTTTTTCTACTAATAATTTAGGCAAACTATATCCAATACTAACATTATCTAATGAGATAAAATCACCTTTTTCTACAAATCTAGAAGTTGCATTTCCGGAAAAATTAGTTGTATTATTTGAACTAGCATATAATTTCGGAGTCCACCCATCTCCCGGATTATCAACACTTTGCCATCTTCCTAAGATTTCAGTACCATTATTATTGAAATTTTGGTTCATTAATTCTCTTCTTGTAGCATTAAAAATTTTATTTCCACCACTGAATCTAAACATAAACCCAAAATCTATATTTTTATACTTCATCGATGAACTTAATGCCCCATAATATTTTGGTAAAGTATTACCTAAAATCACCTTATCAGATATACCCAAAGTTGCACTTTTAGAATCATCTGCTGGATTATTAGGATCAAATTCTGCGTAAGTAGATTGAGGTAATTTTCCTTGCACCAAATCTCCATTAGCTTTATAGTAAACAGGATTACCATTGGCTTTATTTACTCCCCAATATTTATAACCATACAACGAATTTATCGACTCTCCCTCGCGTATAATAATGTTCGGTGTAATATTGGTATCTGTAGATGACCCTCCAATTATATCTTGTCCTTGGTATAAACTTGTTACTACATTCTTAGCAAGTGTTAAATTCGTTGATAAATCCCAAGAAAATTTTTCAGTATTAATTACCTTGAAGTTTACAGCAAATTCATATCCTTCATTATATAGCTTTCCAATATTTTTATTAATAACATTAAAAGGAATCCCTAAAGAAGGCGACGTAGGAGCTTCCAAAACTAATTTATCAATATTATTTCTGTAATAATCAAAAGTAACATTTACACGATTTTTAAACAGTCCTAAATCAATTCCAATATCTATTTTCTTGCTTGCTTCCCATTGAAGTTGATCATTTCCAAATTGAGAATAGCCAATACCATTTAAATTCCCATAAGGAGAACTTATAGTAAGCCCCATATAAGGATAATTAGATCCATTTAATATCTCTGTATTTCCAACTTCTGAATAAGATAATCTAAACTTTAAATCAGAAACTGTATTCCTGATTGATTCCATAAAGTTCTCCTTTGAGATAGTCCAACCAGCTGAAACACCCGGGAAATTATTCCATCTTGTATCTCCTGCTAATTTTGACAGACCATCTCTTCTAATTGAACCTTGAATAAAATATTTTTCCTTATAATTATATGTAACACGCCCTAAATAAGACATCATTCCATTCTCTGTTATTGACCCTCCTGAATCTTTAGTGGCATAAGAATTGCTTACTAATCCCTTATTATAAAAATTGCTTAGAAGATTACTCCCTGAACCGTAAAAGTAATTGAGTTTTTGTTTTTGATACTCAGAAACAAGAGTAACCCCTAAATTATGATTTTCAGCAAAAGTTTTTTTGTAGTTCAGAATATTTTGCCAATTCCATGTTAAATACTCTGCATTGTCATTTATCAATGAGCCATTACTCCCTCGTCCATCTCCATGAATAGGATTCCAATATCTAAATCCATTTGTAATTGCATTATCTGCACTTACCTGCAATCTGTAACTCAAATCAGAAGTGATTTTTGCATTTGCATAAACATTAGCTAAGGTTCTATTTACTTTAGAATAGTATTTATTCTGATTCAAAACATAAACAATATTAGTTATGTTGTCACCAACTGTGGCGTTATTCTCCCACTTACCTACCGAAACATTATCATCTGAAAGATTGTAACCCGTAGGATTAGCTGAGTTATAAATTGGTGTATTAGGTAATTGTCTAATGGCATTAAAAACATTTCCAGACAATCCGCTTGCACTTGTACTCAATCCATTATATTCAGCTCTAGTTAAACTTAAATTAGTACCTATACTCAACCACTTATTTATATCCTGATCAATATTGGCTCTTATAGAATATCTTTGCATTTCATTTGTTATATTAACCCCCTTTTGATCTGTTAATCCTAACGACAAATAATATTTTGTTTTATCTGACCCTCCACTAAATGATAACGAATGATTCGTTTGTGGAGCATTTCTAAAAATAGCTGCCTGCCAATCTGTATTATACTCATTCCCAACTGCCCATGGCGCTAGATTTTTGTTTGCTGTTTTCTCATTTGAAATTAATATAAAATCAGGAGTTTTTAATAAGTCATACTTTTTAGAAACACTAGCTATCCCTAAACTACTGGTTAAATTCACTTTCAATGTTCCTTTTTTACCACTTTTTGTAGTTATTAAAATAACACCATTAGCAGCTCTTGAACCATAAATTGCAGTAGCAGCACCATCTTTTAATATTTCATAAGATTCTATATCTGCGGGATTTATATCTCCTAATGCATTTGCAGTAAGCGTATTTGCACTCCCAATATCACCAGAAACAATTGGCATTCCATCCACTACTATCAAAGGGTCTGTTTTCCCAGAAATACTAGCTACCCCCCTTATTCTTATTTTTGGTGCTACCCCAATAATCCCACTATTGGTAGTAACCTGTACTCCTGTTGCTTTTCCCGCTAATCCACTTTCAAAACTAGGAGTTATAAGATTAGCAACATCTTTACCTGAAATTTTAGAAATAGAACTAGTTACTTCTTTTCTTTTTTGAACCCCATAACCGATAACAACCACTTCATCCAATTCTTTTCCACCTTCTTGCATCTTTGTATTAATCACCGAAGAAGTTCCAACTGCAATACTCTTATCCTGTAATCCCATATAAGAAAACTCTAGCACATCTCCTGTTTTTGCCTTGATAGAATATTTACCATCAAAATCCGTCTGTACTCCATTTTTTGTTCCTTTAACGATAACATTCACGCCTGGTATAGGGCCTGTTGCATCTGAAACAATTCCAGAAATATTCCTTTCCTGTGAAAAAGAAAACTGCATGGTTAATGCTGTTAATAATGTTAAAATCCATTTAAATTTCACCCTCATTTTAAATTGTTTTTGGTTAATAATTTGTCAAAAATGATAAATTTTTCTTACAATAACAATTTTAGCAATATGTTAATTATTATTTTTCCTACTTAAAAACGTTAACAAAAAAGAAAAAATTTACAAAAATAACAGTGATTTAGATTTTTTGACAATTATTGTGATAAATAACAAACCTTTAATAAGCCATATTAACAATAAAAAAATTGTTAAATTTTAACATTTACAGGTAAAAATGCTAGAAGATTAATTTGTCCTCATGTTATAAGTTTCGGTACTTTCATTAATCTATTTCCCAGAAAAAATTTAATCTTTGTAATTCTAAAAAAAGAACATGCTACAACTCAATTTTTCAGGATATGATTTAGAAACCGGAACCGACGAAGCAGGTCGTGGCTGCCTTGCCGGACCAGTAACTGCAGCGGCCGTAATTTTGCCACTAAATTTTGAGAATAAAACACTAAATGACAGTAAGCAATTATCCGAAAAAACTAGAGAAAAATTAAAACCTATAATTGAAGAACAAGCCATTACGTTTGCTATTACTCATTTACATCCCGATGAAATTGACGAAATAAATATCCTAAATGCTTCAATGAAAGGAATGCAGGAATGTATCCTGAAACTAAATCAAATTCCTGAGTTTATTATTGTTGATGGAAATAGAATGCTAAATGCAAAACTAGGTTTGAAAAATACCGTTGGGAAGCAATTTTCTGAAAAGGAAATTGAGTTATTAAAATCGATTCCAAATCAAAGCATTATAAAAGGCGATGCCAAATTTATGAGCATTGCTGCTGCATCTGTACTTGCCAAAACCTATCGAGACGAGTATATGGATAAGATTCATGAAGAGTTCCCGATGTACAATTGGAAACAAAACAAAGGATATCCTACCAAGGAACATCGCGAAGCAATTAAGAAATATGGACCTACTAAGTATCATAGAATGTCTTTTAGGTTATTGCCAGATCAGTTGGAAATACTGTTTGAAGATTAGTCTTTGTATAGAATTACAGCTTTAATTTGTATTTTAGTTTTCTAAATGCTACAATAATTTAAATCCCGTATATCGAATCTAGCTAAGCGTAACATTTATAAAAACCTCTTTGATTATTCTAGACAAAAACCAATAAAAAAAACAGTAATTATGACAAAGCGAGCAAATAAATATAAACTAACCCTAGAACAAGTTTCTTTGATGAATGAAGAAACAATTTTATCTAAACCTTTATCGCTAGAATTTGAAAATCACGATGAAATTTTTACAATTATCGAGAAAATTAAAGAAAAGAAACTATTTGGAGATGAGAATCAATCTACAGAATTTGCCATTGGTTTAAAAATGTTCAGTGAAGTAATGCTTAAAAATAGAAAGCATCCTCTTTTTGAAGATTTTTTTCCTGCATTTGGAGAATTCATGAAAAAACTAAAAAGTCAATAATAAACTATAAACGTAGATTATAACCTCAAATAAATCCATAAATCTAAAATGTCTAAACGTAAATATACCCCTTTAAAAAAGAAGAAATTTGAGTCCTTTGGAATGAGAAAAGAGTTCTACAAACGACTTCTTTATATTGGGCTCTGTATAATTCCTATTGTTTTATTTGGAGACGAGAAAGGAACTTTCAGATTAGTTCCTCTGCCATTTTTTTTAATCGGAATGTACAATTTACTCTTAATAATAAGCTTATCACCATTTATAATTTATGACTTCTTTCCTCCTAAAGTTACCTTTGAAAAAGTTGCCAAACCATTTGACAAGTTTCTATATTATTTTTCTTCTGCTTTATTTTTTACAAGTTTAGTATTTTTGCTTTTTGAAATAAGAAAAATTGACAACACTATAAACGGTACTCAACTATTTTGGAGAGCAGGTTTCGCAGGAATTGCTTTAGCCATATTGCTTACAATAATTTTAAAAATTACAAATCCTTCTGTATATTTTGAAAATAAAAGAAGGTACACAGTCCACTTTGGGCTATTTGTCGGGATGTTTTTACTTACAGCAGCTTCAACTAGTTTTATAAATCATTTCTATGCGGCTACCGATAAATCATGTAAAAACTATACAATTATAAGAAAAGGAACCAGTGGATCGCGTAACAAAGAACACTTCATTCATATTATCACTGAAAATAATACGGAAGAACGCTTTTCGATAAAAAAAGCACTTCATGAAGAACTAACCGAAGGTGGCAAAATTGAATTATGTATGGTAAAAGGGAAACTTGGATATGATTATGTAACAGGATTTAATAAAATTAAAAACTAAAACAATTCATAATTTTCTATAACAAAGCTAACTTTAAAAAATGTTAGCTTTTTTTATACCAAAGATTTAAAGTGAACTTTTCAACAAAGTAAAATTGGACTTTTAAACAAAGTGACACAATTTATTTTGATGCAATTTTGTACCATCAATTCAGATACTTATGGGAAATTTAATTAAAAAGTGTTGCAACCACATATAGTTTACTTGAATTTGATTCCATAAAACAAATCAAAAATAAAATAAATCGAATGAAACGATTTCTAAAAATCACAAAAAGAATTATGATTATAGTAATAAGCATTTTGGCTCTTTTAACCCTGGTTACTTTTTTATATATGATGCATCCAAAATTTGGTAAAGCACCAGAAGGTAATCGTTTGGAATTAATAAAAAAATCTAGCAATTATAGTGATGGAAAATTTCAAAACACGCACGACACTCCTAATCTAACAAACGGCTACAGTTTTGGAGGTATTCTTTATGATCAATTATTTGGAAATCATCCAAGACGCGAACCTGTTGATTCTATCCCATCTATAAAAACAGATTTACATAATCTTTCTCCTGATGCCGATGTATTGGTTTGGTTCGGGCATTCGTCTTATTTTATGCAAATAGATGGAAAACGTTTTCTGATTGATCCTGTATTTAGCGGAAATGCTTCGCCATTACCAGGAACTGTAACCGCGTTTAAAGGGTCAAATGGTTACACCGTGGCAGATTTACCTACAATTGATTATTTGTTTATTAGCCACGATCATTACGACCACCTTGATTATGAAACTATAGTTGCTTTAAAATCTAAAGTAAAAAAGGTTATTTGTGGACTTGGAGTTGGAGGACATTTTGAACGTTGGGGATATCCTACAGATAAAATAATCGAAAAAGATTGGAATGAAACAATTGTCTTAGAAGATGGTTTTAAAGTACATACAACTCCTGCAAGACATTTTTCGGGAAGAGGTTTTTCTAAAAATAATACCTTATGGCTTTCTTATGTTTTGCAGACGCCAAGTATTAAAATTTACATTGGTGGCGATAGCGGCTACGATACACATTTTGCCAAAATTGGAGAGCAATTCGGCCCAATAGATTTTGCAATTCTGGAAAACGGACAATATAATCTAGCTTGGGAAGCCATACATATGCTTCCTGAACAAGTACTTAAAGCAGCTCAAGATTTAAAAGCAAAAAGACTTTTCCCTGTACATTCTTCAAAGTTTAAACTAGCAATGCATTCTTGGGATGAACCATTGAGTAAATTATCGACACTTAGCAAAACTGCTCATTTACCACTAGTAACACCTATGATTGGTGAAGTTGTAAATTTAAATGATAGTACACAAGTTTTTAAAGAATGGTGGAAAGGTGTAAATTAGCACTAACTTAAGCTGAATCAAGATGAAAATTACCGAAATAAAATCGTGTCATATTGGCCCTGAAATTTCACCTGAACAATTTGTTCCAGAGCATATCTTTTTATATCTGGCAGCGGGAGAAATTGAAGGTTATGACGGACATGAAATGCATACTATTAAATCGGGAGATTATTGTATTGTAAGGAAAAATCATCTGGCTAAATACAAAAAACAAAAAGATAACGGCCAATTTGAAAAAGTAGTAATCATTTTTGATGAAGCATTTTTGATAGAATTTAAAAAAAATCACGCTATTGCGAATGTAAAATCAAACTCTAAAAATGCATTTATCATTCTTAAAAAAGATGTTCTGATTCCCAATTTTATACGTTCATTAATGCCTTATTACAACGAAGGTGGAGTTATAGACGAAACGTTCTCTAAAGTAAAAAGGGAAGAACTTTTATTGATATTATTACAGACTAATCCTGAAATTTCGAGTATTTTATTTGACCAAAGTATTCCTGAAAAACTAGATCTAGAAGCGTTTGTATATCGAAATTATAAGTTTAATGTAAGTCTGGAAAGATTGGCTTTTTTAACTGGCAGAAGTTTGTCTTCTTTTAAAAGGGATTTTAAAAAGATTTTTAACGACACTCCTAATCGCTGGCTGATGCAGAAAAGATTGCAGGAAGCACATTTTCAAATTCAAAGAGAAAGAAAAAAACCATCTGATATTTATCTTGATTTAGGCTTCGAAAACATTTCTCATTTTTCATTTGCTTTCAAAAAACAATTTGGATACAACCCAACAAGTCTTATAAAAGAACATACATAATTCTTGAGTTTTCAGAGTAAAATTATTCAAACGCGTTCCATTCTTAGACAATGTCTATTTTGGAACGCATTACGAAAATCATATTATTTTAAACAAATTCGGCTTCGAATAATTCTGTCAGATGTTTTAGGATTTTAGCTTTTACTTCGGCTTCATCTACTTTTTCTACACCAAGTTCTACCTGAAGTGAAGTAACGGCTTTACCGCGAATTCCACACGGAATAATATTATCAAAATAACCTAAGTCGGCATTTACATTTAAGGCAAATCCATGCATCGTTACCCAGCGTGAAGCACGTACACCAAGTGCACAAATCTTACGGGCAAACGGCGTTCCTACTCCTAACCAAACACCCGTTTCTCCTTCGCTTCGGCCACATTCTAATCCGTATTCTTTTAGCGTAAGAATAATAGATTCCTCGAGGAAACGCAAGTATTTATGAATATCGGTAAAGAAATTTTCTAAATCCAGAATAGGATATCCTACAATTTGTCCTGGGCCGTGATACGTAATATCACCACCACGATTTATTTTATAAAAAGTAGCTCCTTTGGCTTCTAGCTGTTTTTCGGATAAAAGTAAGTTGCTCAAATCGCCACTTTTACCCAAAGTATATACATGCGGATGCTCTACAAAAATGAAATAATTAGGAGTTGGTAAATCAAGTTCTTCTCTCCTATTTTTAATTTTTAAGTCAACAACATCCTTAAATAATTGTTCTTGATATTCCCAAGTCGATTTATAATCTTTCTGACCTAAATCTTGTAGTTGGATTTTTTTGTTCATTGTATTATTTTTCAAACTCTACCTCAAGTCCCAGTTTAGTTGGATTTTCCATATAATCTGTAAACGGATATTGGATAGTTATTGTTTTTCTGTCTTCACTAAACAAAGCATTTGCATTAGATACTTTTTTTACTTTTTTAGGGAAACGATATTTTATAACATAGTTCGAAGATGCAAAAATCATTTTATACATTCCTAATGAATCCTCTGCTGGTTTATTAGTTTCTTTTGGGTTCAAAATGACTTTACGATTAAACTTTTTCCCGTCATAACTAAAACTTACGGTACTATTGTTACTGAAATCTCCGCTAAAAGGCATTTTTTTATCTGAAGCTTTATTTTTCTCAATATTCTGAAGCGCACTCATAGTTTTCATCATATCCTGTAATTCATTTACATTTTTGAAATCAGTTTTTAAATCTAACATAAACTGTTTCTGTTCTGTATTCATTTTCATATGAACGACGAAATTCTCTAGTTTTTTAAGCTCTTTTTGCTCTTCGGGAGAAAGTTTTGCTATACTGTCTTTCTTGTTCTTGAACATTTCTTTAAATGAAAAAGTAGAATCTATACTTTTCGTTGCATCACCAACTTCATTTCCTAGTTGCTGTCCTGCCATTGCCATAAGTGCAGAACCATCCATATCTAACGAAAATTTACCCGACCCATTATCTGCAATATCAATGTTCTCGGTAAAAGTACAACTTGTTAACGTCGCTAATAAAAGGGAAAGACTGAGGAATTTTATTAATTTCATGAGTAGATTATATTTTTTCTCAAAGATACGAAGTCTATTTTAAAAAAAGGTACTGAGGCACTAAGATGTAAAGTCGCTATGCTTCTAGCTTTTTACTCTAAAATTACTTCTAGATTAGTACTTTCAGGATTCACTAAACAATCGGAAAGCTGGAATGTAAGTGCCAATGATTTCTTGTCTGAGCTAAGAATTGCGGCTGAATTAGAAACCGACTTTATCTTACGAGGAAAATTATATTTGAGCGTATAGGTTTGCGTGAAATTCAGGATGTTGAATTTAGATTTAAAATGATCAATCTGTCTTTTATTCTTCTCAATTTCAGCTTCATTAATAACCTTTACCGTCCGTTTAAAAATAGTTCCATCAAAACTATATTTTATATCAAAAAAATGACTTTCTGCCGTAAGTGCATAATTGTTTTCAAGATCATTTGCATAATCTTCGGTATTGTATAAGTTAGGAACAGCATCTATTTTGGTAAAAGGAAATGTAATAATAGTTTTAAATTCCTTATCAAAAGAGCTCATTCTTGCATGCACTTTTGCATTAGCATATTTCTGAAACAATTGCTGTTCTAGTTCCGTATATTTTAAAAACGTTTCGTTATATTTTGTAATAAAATCTCGAAAAACATAGGTGGTGTCTTGAAACTTTTCTTCTTTGGAATATTTTTCTCCCATCAAAAGCATATAACTATGTTCGTCTCTAAGCTGTATTGTTTCGATAGTTCCGCTACCGTCCAGATTTATATTTATAGTTTCTGTAACCTGACAGCTTGTAAAAAGTAATGTAAGTAAAAAGAAGAAGAAATAATTTTTCATTTAAAAAGCTTAGAATTTAAAATGCTAATGTAAACAAGTTTTGTAAGAAAAAACTATTTCGCGAAGTTTCGCAAAGCTTCACAAAGAAAAAACACAGAGAGTCGCAAAGTTTTATTTCACGCGGATTTGAAAGATTTCAGCAGATTTTATCACACAAACATTGTCCTTCTCAATCGAAGGATTTTACGGATGTAATTAATCGGGCTTCGACTCCGCTCAGCCTGACATGTGTACAAATGTTACGGTTACAGTTTGTCCTCCTGAGGCAGAGTCGAAGGATTGCGCGTTATAAAACCAATTACTCGTAGAAATAATCTATGTTATACACACAACCCGAATCTTTGTACCTCTGTACCTTTGTTCCTTTGAACCTCTGTTCCTAAGAGAAGAGAATTGAAATACAATAAATTGCTGCTACAAAAAATCTAAAAACTGCATTCTAAAATCTACATTCTTTTCTTTATCTTTGCACTCTTATAAAAAAAGCGCAAAATGGCATTATCAGAACAAGAAATTATCCGAAGAGAGAAACTTCAAAACTTACGCAACTTAGGAATCAATCCTTATCCAGCTAATCTTTTTCCTGTAAATCATACTTCTAAGCAAATTAAGGAGTCTTTTGAAGAAGGTAAGAAGGTTATCGTTGCAGGACGTTTGATGAGTGTTCGTGACCAAGGAAAAGCTTGTTTTGCTGAATTGCAGGATAGCGAAGGACGTTTGCAATTATACGTTAATCGCGATGTTTTGTGCGAAGGTGATGATAAAACTTTATACAACACGGTATTTAAAAAACTAACCGATTTAGGTGATTTCATTGGTATCGAAGGAGAATTGTTTACTACAAAAGTTGGTGCACAATGTGTACGTGTAGATGGATTTACTTTCTTGAGTAAAACATTGCGTCCGTTACCTTTACCTAAAGTTGACGAAGACGGAAATGTACACGATGCATTTAATGATGCTGAGTTACGTTACAGAATGCGTTATGTAGATTTAACAGTTAATCAACACGTTAAAGAAACCTTTATTAAGCGTACGAAATTGTTTACCGCTATGCGTAACTATTTTAATGACGCAGGTTATCTTGAAGTTGAAACTCCGATTTTACAATCAATTGCAGGTGGTGCTTCGGCAAGACCTTTTATCACGCATCATAATTCGCTTGACATTCCGCTTTATATGCGTATTGCAAACGAATTGTATTTAAAAAGATTAATTGTTGGTGGTTTTGAAGGTGTTTATGAATTCTCTAAAAACTTTAGAAATGAAGGTATGGACAGAACGCATAATCCTGAATTTACTGCAATGGAAATATATGTAGCCTACAAAGACTACAACTGGATGATGGAATTTGCTGAAGGTTTACTTGAGCATTGTGCTATTGCAGTAAACGGAACTAGCGAAGTTACTTTTGGTGAACACCAAATTAACTTTAAAGCGCCTTACGCTCGTGTTACCATGACAGATTCTATCAAACATTTTACTGGTTTTGATATTTCTGGAAAAACTGAAGAGGAATTATTCGAAGCTGCCAGAGGAATGGGAATTGAGGTAGATAAAACAATGGGGAAAGGAAAACTGATTGATGAAATTTTTGGAGCAAAATGCGAAGGAAATTACATTCAGCCAACTTTCATCACAGATTACCCTAAAGAAATGTCTCCTTTATGTAAAGAGCACCGTGATAATCCTGAACTTACGGAGCGTTTTGAGTTAATGGTTTGTGGTAAAGAAATAGCAAATGCTTATTCTGAATTAAATGATCCAATTGATCAACGTGAGCGTTTTGAAGATCAAATGCGTTTGTCTGAAAAAGGTGATGATGAAGCTAATGGTATTATCGACGAAGATTTCTTAAGAGCACTTGAATATGGTATGCCTCCAACATCTGGAATGGGTATCGGAATGGATCGTTTGATTATGTACTTAACAAATAATGCCTCTATACAAGAAGTATTATTGTTCCCACAAATGCGTCCGGAGAAAAAACAAACTATTGAATTATCTGATGAAGAGAAATTTATCTTGGATTTATTGAAAGGAAATGAAAATAAAATGGATCTTCAGCAATTAAAAATTACTGCTAATTTAAGCGGCAAAAAATGGGATGCATCTATGAAAAACTTATCTAAACACGGTTTGACAAAAGTTGCTGTTGAAGGTGAGTTTAAAACTGTAGAATTGGTAGGGTAATTTCCTTAAAACTCATATTAAATTAAAAAGGAGCTTTTATTGAAGCTCCTTTTTCTTATATAAAAATTTTCCTTAATTTTGAAAACATGGAAAGAGCAAAACTTATTGTTAAAAATTTCGGACCTCTAAAAGATATTGAAATCGAAGTTAGAGAAATGGTCACTTTTATTGGAGCACAGGCTTCGGGGAAAAGTACTTTGGCTAAGTTGATTTCAATTTTTGAAGATGAAAACTTTAGAGGTGATCATAAAATATCATTTGAAGAGGAATTAAAAAAATATAATATCCTATCCTATCTTACAGACAAAACCTACATTGAATATAAGAGTAAAAATCAAAATATAACAATTGCAGATTTTACTTTTCAAAAAAACAAGTTAGATATAACGACCCTACAAAATGTTCTTGGCAGAATAAAAAATATCAGTATCAACATCTTAGACAAAGAAAAAGATATTATAGAAATGACCAAAAGATTAATTAAGTCAACTGTAAATACTTATAAACTTTTACTCCGAGAAAATTTTTATTATATATTCGAGAATGAAACTCAGAAAGTAAAATTCGAAATTGAATTTGCTGATGTAAGAATGAAAAGACTTATCATTAATGATTCACACATTGATATTTTGATTGATATTTTAGAAAAGGAAAAAAATATTGAAAGCTATATATTTTTGTATGAAAAAATAATAAGTGTATTTCCAAATATATTTTTATTTGACTCATTATATATTCCTGCAGAAAGAAATTTTCTTCATCTAATTTCCGAAAACACCTTAGGATTAAT
Source organism: Flavobacterium sp. GL_143 (assembly GCF_057834355.1). Taxonomy (NCBI): domain Bacteria; kingdom Pseudomonadati; phylum Bacteroidota; class Flavobacteriia; order Flavobacteriales; family Flavobacteriaceae; genus Flavobacterium; species Flavobacterium sp. GL_143. The sequence continues at coordinate 88,348 of NZ_CM174401.1, forward strand.
AAATAATAATGTACAAATCCCCAAACATTTATTAAATAGCGGACAAGATTACGAAAAAGCAATTCAGACAATAAAAGAACTACCTTTAAATATTATTGATAAAAAAATCAAATACAAAAGAGAAGGAAAAACTTCATACATATATCATAATGAAATTGAAAAAGTTGACTTATTAGAGTCCGCATCTGGCTTACAATCTATAATCCCCATTTTATTATTAGTTGAATATTCTAAATCATTGAAGGAAAAATATAATTTCAATTTTGTTGTTGAGGAGCCGGAATTAAATTTATATCCAAAAGCACAGCACGAATTAATTAAATATTTAGTTAAAAATTGTTTATACGAAAGAAAGAATTTAATTCTTACTACTCATAGTCCTTTTATTTTGGCATCTATAAATAATTTATTATTGGCTTATGATAAAGGACAAAAACATCCAAAAGAAGTAAATAAAATTATTAAAAAAGAATCCTGGCTGAATCCTAAAAGCTTTAACGCTTATGAATTGAAAAATGGAAAAGCTAAAAAAATAATGAATGATAAATTAGGGCAAATTTCAGAAAATATGATTGATGGTGTTTCCGATGCTTTTGCAAATGAATTTGATAAATTGCTTGATTTATGATTCAACATCTTAGAGAAGTATTTCCTCAAATTGAAACAAATTGCTTAAAAACGATTGCTGACAAACATACATTTATTTTTGAAGCTGAAACCGTTTTATTTGTCTCATCAAAAGAATCTTGGCATTTACATATTGAAAACAAATTAAATACTGAATTCTATTTTATTCAAAATGATGATTGCGTTATGAAAACAGTAAAAGGTGGTCAATGTGATTATGTTATCTGTAATAATCAAGAGGTCTTTTTTACGGAAGTAAAAGTAGCGAAAGGAAACCAAGCAAATCATAGAAAAGATGCTTATTCTCAGTTAGAAAACACATTTAAGTATTATTCAAATTTAATAGATTTTGAACCTTATAGGTTAAATGCTGTTGTTTGCTTTCCAAGCAAAAGAAGAATCGTAAAGGCAAGTGCTTCAACAAAAAGAAAAGAATTCAAAGATTCCTATAAAATAAATCTCCAAGAAGGAAATTATATTTCGTTTGACTAAAACAAAAAAGAGCTTCAATTGAAGCTCTTTTTTTATCTATTTCTCTAAGAATATTTTCTCTTTAAAAAGAAATTTTCTCTAGTTTTTTATTATCTATATCTAGGATTGCTTGAGATTGATCAGGAACTGCGCCTTTCCATTTTTCCTGAACTGATGGATTAGAAGGATATTTACCATTTTTCATTTTTACACTATAAAGAATTCCTTTACTACTCACTATAAGATCCTGAAATTTTTCGGAAGCAGTTGTTCCAACAAAAATAGGAAAATCGGTTACTGTAAATTTATTCAATAAGCTTCCGTCATTGTTCAAGATAAAACCAGAACATCCGCCTGTACCACAAAAATAAGGATTAGAGAAACCTACAAAGTACTCGTCTTTTTTATCATTATTTAAATCGAAAGCATCATAGTAAAAAAATCGGTCTTCTTTTGTCATTGCTGGCAAATCCTTGTTTAATAAAACTGTGGTTAATTGCTTACGAATCATATCGACTACTTTAGAATCTATTGGAGCTGTTTTATTATTTACTGCCGCTGAGTCATTATCGGTTTCCGTTGTTACTGATAAGTCAATGGCTGTTGAGTCCACTCCTTTTCCTGTATCTGTAGCCGTTTCTTTTTTCTGGCAAGAATATAAACTAAGCATTGCTAAGCCTATTAAAAATGTCTTTTTCATGATTTTATTATTTTTTTTATTACCGTTAAATTTACAAAAAAATTAAATAAATACGTTTGTTTTAGAGGGTTTCTTAAAGTCATTCATTGACAATAAACATACTTTAAACCAATAAAGCCGATTTATTTTCTAGATCTTTTCTTATCAGCAATTCTTTGATATTATTATACGTTACAAGCGCAATTTGAGTTAATGCTTCGCTCGTAAAAAAAGCCTGATGTGCAGTTACCAACACATTCGGAAAACTCATTAATCGCTGGATTGCATCATCTTTTATAATATCTTCTGAAAGGTCTCTAAAAAACAATTTTTCCTCCTGCTCATATACATCAATTCCCAAATATCCTACTTTACCATCTTTTAGCGCTTCTATAACACTAGCTGTTTCTATAAGTCCGCCACGGCTAGTATTAATTATCATAACACTGTTTTTCATTTGCGTAAGCGAATCTTTATTTATGATATGCTTTGTTTTCTCGTTTAATGGGCAATGCAACGAGATAATATCACTTTCTTTAAAAACTGTCTCTAAATCGGTAAATACAACTCCCTCTTTTTCCATTTCGGGATTACTCACAATATCATAAGCAAGAATTCGGCAACCAAAGCCTTTTCCTATTTTAGAGAAAGCCTTCCCTATATTCCCTGTTCCTATTATACCAATTGTTTTACCATGCAAATCAAATCCTAATAACCCATTTAACGAGAAATTTTGCTCACGAACTCTGTTATACGCTTTATGTGTTTTGCGATTAAGTGTAAGAATCATTGCCATAGCGTGTTCGGCAACAGCTTCGGGTGAATAAGCAGGAACGCGACACACATGAATTCCATGTTTCTTTGCTGCTTCCAGATTTACATTATTAAAACCAGCACAACGTAAAGCAATAATCTTCACACCCTTTTCTGCTAATTGTTTTATCACCGCTTCATCGACAATATCATTTACAAAAACACAAATAATATTCGAACCTTGAATTAAACTTACTGTATGTTTATTAAGCTGTGTTTCAAAAAATTCTAAGTCAAAACCAAACTCGCAATTATGTTTATTAAAGAAAGTCTTATCATAAGGCTGAGCCGAGAAAAACGTTATTTTATTCATGCCTGCTACTCTATCTAAATCCATATATGCTTTCTTTAAAATTATAATTGTTTACCCATTAAAATTAAACAAATAATCGCAAAGTAAATTTCCAGGCAAAAAAAAAGAGCTTCAATTGAAGCTCGTCTGATACAAAAATTATAAATCAATCTTAAACACGAATTTCACGAATTGTCACTAATCCGTTTGTGAAATTAATTTCACAAACTAAACTACTCATTAAGATTTGTGCAAATTCGTGAAATTCGTGAAATTCGTGTTTGTTATTTTATTTTCTTAATTACAATATGTTTCGATTTTAGTTTTTTATCGGTTGCATATTTTAATAGTTGTTTACCAGCTTCTACATTACGATCTGATGATAACACGTTAGCACCATTGGCAACAAGTTTATAATATAACTCATCTCCTTTTGCAGCAGCACTTTTATCTAGATTCCCCATAGTTCCTAGAATACAAGAAATTTTTCGGCTGTGTAAATACTCATATACTTCTGGTTTTGGTTCTGAAGTACCTACAAATGCAATCATTTTATTGGCTTTTACACCTAATTTCTCCATACGTTCCACATCTTCTTTTCCTCTTGCCGAAACCGAAATCATTAAGTCTGGTGCAAGTTTAGCAGCCTCAGCAGCTTGTGTTGCTGTATAAGTAATAATTACCGAATAAGCCTCGGCTTTATTTCTTCTTACTGCATCGATAATCATTTGCATCGGAACACCTTTCTTGATATCCAAATTATAAATTACTTTACCTTTACCCCATTGTAGGATTTGATCTAAAGTTTCGATTTTATATGGAGTTACTTTTCCTTCAGTATCTTTTAAGAAAAACTCTTGTAACTCTTTATACGTATATCCTTCGATAACACCCGTTCCAGTTGTTGTTCTGTCTAATGTATTATCATGCATCATTACTAAAACCGAATCCTTACTCAAAGCAATATCAGTTTCTACAATCGTAGGATTATATTTTATTGCATTGGCAAATGTTGGTGTACAGTTTTCTGGGAATCCAACTGTTGGACCACCTCGATGTGCACTTACCAACGGAATTGTTTTCTTAGAATAATTTAAAAACTTCTGTAATTCTTTAGAAGTTTTAAATTTTAATAAATATTCATTTTCCTGGGCAAAACCAAAGCTAAAAATGAAAGAAACTAAAACTGCAAGCCACAAACTTTTATTCTGAAACATATTATATTTATTAAAATTGGATTGCAAAATTAAGCAATTCCTACTATGTAAAGCCCTATAAAAAGTGAAATTATTTTAACCATATAAGTAATTTAAGTAAATATAAGCGCGACTTAATCAGCCTAAAATTTAAATGGACTTACATTACTTATATGGTTACCTTTTTTTTATTACAATCTTAAATCTATGCAACCTCAATTATTTTATTCCCTAAATTTTAAATGGTCAGAACTAAACAATAATCCAATACCGCTATAAGGATCTTTTTTTAAATCGTAAAAATTAGTTACTCCTTCTAAATCTTTATATAAACTAGCAATTATTGTACTAGGCTGGAAACCATCTATTGTATGGTTTATAATAGTATCTGCAAGACAAGTCAGTTCTTTTGTCGAGTTGGTTACGCCTATATTATTACCCGTTTCCCAGTCCCAAATTATCCAATCCCAGCTATGTTGTTTATGTACACAATCCATCCATAAATATGACAGATTTTTAATTTTTATCTTCCCTAATTCCTTTCCTTTCCAGTATTCAACACTTTCTATTATAGCTTGTATAGCGGAATCTGTTCCGTCATAAATAAAACTAGAATTCGAAATCTGAATAATCTTTATAGCATCTTTTATCTTAGCAGCAATCGTTTTTAATTCCTTTTCGTTTGGCTTTCTTAAAAAAGCAAACTCAATATCTTGTCGTTCAAAAATAGTTCCTTCCGATTTTTCGAGCATTTCTGCTGGAATACATTTCGTGTTAGAATATTCGTCAAGAAATTCATCTTTCGGGTTAAAAGAGAAATTCTCATCTTCATAAAAACCCGCACAATATCGCAGCTCAATTTCTTTTAGCAGTTTATAACTCTCATAGTTAATATCCTCTTTTGCTTCATCCTCATTTGCAAACTTGCAAAAATAATCTGGCTGAAGAAACCAATACAAACACAATGCAGTTCCTTTATCACAATGTTTTTGTTTAATAATCCAATCAAAAGGCTCAATTCCGTCATCATAATTCCAATGTTGCACAAACTGATGCAACTCGGCAGCAGTTAATTTCTTATAAGACATCTCGCCATTTACAGCTTTAAGAACCCGATTTTTACTTTTCTTATTAAACTCCATTTTTTCTCTTAGTAATAACTATTTTAATTATTTCAATCTCTCTACAAATTTAAAAACCTATCCTTATAAAAGTAGCAAGACAACACATAAAAAAACTCCTATAACAACAAGTCTTTAAACTCATTGTTATAGAAGTCTTTAAATTATTAAAAGTTTTTTATTTACTATCGCCCTTCTTAACCGATAAGACAGAAACATCATATCCTAGATTACGTAACACCTCTAATCCATCAAGAGGTTCCAACTTATTTTTACCTGTCCATCCTTTTTGCAAGCCAAATAAGATACATTCTCTAACATATTTAGGCCTATTCAGGTTCACAACTTCTTTTTCGTCAGTTAATGACTTAACAAGTGGAAAACCAAAATTTAAAGGAAGCCCAATTATTGGGTCATCCCATGTCAGGAAATTAACTAATAATGGTGTTAGTTTATAATCCTTTAAAAATATTTTTATTGTCAATGTTCCTACCTGTGCAGGCAAATCGACCTTACCAGTCATTATATAGAGATAAACATTATCCTCAACAGTTATTTTTCTTAATTTCATGTGTCTAAATTAAACCTTAGTAAAACTAAACATCTATTACTTTAAATCTATTAAAATTTTATTTAACACATAGAAACATAGATTCTATGTCTAAAAAAGAATACAAAAAAGAAATACATTTCTTTCACATAGCTAGCTCTGTGCTTTTTAGATAAGTGAAACACCTTTATTTAAGAGTACAAATTCTATGTTTCTATGTGTTAAAATAAATTCACCATAACCAGACACATAAAAAAAACTTCTATATCAATAAGCTATTGGCTCACTAATATAGAAGCTTTTCTATATTATTCTAAAACCTGTTACAAACTATAATTCAGGTTTACGCTCCAGCGGTAATTAGCCTCCATTGCGCCATTCGATAAATTCTGGTTTATAGGAAGCATTCCGTTTACACCAACAGAAAATTTATCTTTCCCAACCTCAATACCAAATTTCCCAAACAAGATATCTCCAGCCGTATTTGGCAAATCCAAGCCATGTTGTTTGTTTGTAGCATAAACTTCGCCCGCAAAACCAAGCTGAGGAACTAATTGTACCGATGGTAAATCGAACAAATAAAAGAATGTTCCTGAGTAATTAAACTGATTCCCGTATTGGTATTTTTGTTCATTTTCGGTTTTTATAACATAATTAAGCATTGTGTTTAAACCCAAATTCTTTCTTTTAATTACATATTCCGAAACCAGTAAATAATCCCAACTTCCCGTTCCTAGTTGGAAACTCTTGTTTACACTCCCCACATTATTAGCTTCGTTAAACTTTCCTGTTGGCATTTTTACACCACCACCAAGCTCTATTTTATGTGTAAAAACTGTGCTGTCTTTTTGCGTTTCAAACACCGTATAAAGTGCCATTACCGAAATATCTCCCAATCCCGAAATACTCTCGGTTCCAGTCGTTAATTCGCGATTATGAAAATGATACGGAACCAATGCCGAAATCTGGATTCTCTTTGTAACAGGAATACGCGCCCAAGCCTGAACCGTATTAAAGTTCTCATCAATCCAGGGAGAATTAGCAAAAATACCATCACGACTCGTATAACTCTGATTGAAATAACGTATTCCAACAAAATTTGTGTTTAACATCGAGCTAAAACCCATACTTCCACCACTTGCCGAACAACCACAAGCATCACAATCAAAGTCTTCCATCATTGCCAAACGCTGAAATGTAAAGCTCGAAATACTATCTTTTACCGTTGCAGCAAAAGTTAGATTACAAACTAAAACCAAACTTAAAACTATTATTTTTTTCATTGTATTTTATTTTTTTAGGAGCTCCCGATAGCTATCGGGACCCGCTTTCCGTTACAAGCTTTTCTTAAAATCCCATTTTTCTATACGTTTACAAAGTTTCCGCTGGTCACTTTGTAAACCCAAGAAAAAATAAGGGCTTTTCTTAAAAAGGCTTTTCACTACAATCGGGGCTAAAACTTCTATTTTTATTATATTATTTAATCCTAACAGGTTTTTAAAACCTGTTAGGAGAATCTCAAAACTCCGAGAATCGCTTATCAGTCAAGAATTGATTATCGGTCAAGGTTTTCAAGAAAGCGATAATTTGCTTCTTATCCATTTCCGAAAGTTCGATTCCTAGTTTCCCATTTTGTCTCAGGATTGGGTCTAATGTTGCCGAAGCTTCAATTCCGCTGGCATAATGATTAAGAACCGCTTCTAGCGTTCCAAAACGTCCGTCGTGCATATAAGGAGCCGAAACCTCAACATTTCGCAAACTTTGTACTTTAAACTTATAATAATCGCTTGCTAACTCAGTCACTTTGTAACGTCCCACATCGTTTACTTTAGGATTTACTGCAAGACCATTGTTACGGAACGAATCGTCGGTCATTAAATCGGTTGCGTGGCACGAAGCACATTTAGAATTAAACAAAGCATATCCAGCTAATTCATCGGCAGTAAGAGTTCCTCCAGATTCATTACGACGGTATTTATCAAAACGAGAATTAGATGATGTTGCCATTACCATAAATTGCGAAAGTGCTTTTAGCATATTCTCCGTAGTAACAGCCCCATCAGTAAAAGCTTGCCCAAACAAAGTTCGATACGTTTTATCGCCTCGCATCATTTCGAGAATAGCATTTAAATCGCCATTCATTTCGATATCGCTCGTTAGCGGAATTATAGGCTGTAAGTCCAGATGATTGGTTACGCCATCATACATAAAAGTTCTCTGATAAGCCAAGTTCTGGATTGGTGGTGCATTTCGGGTTCCTAAAGCATCGCCAACACCATGACTTACAGTATGACCGTGGTGTGTAAAAGCGTTTTCCTGAATATGACAAAACCCACAGGAAACGATTCCATCAGAGGCCAAACGCCCATCATAGAATAGTTTTTTACCCAGTTCAAACCCTTTTTCTGTTGGCGGATTTGTGGTAATATCATAAACCAAAGCTGGAAAATTAGATGGTACCTTAAAGTCTAAAGGCACATTTATATATTCATCATCCTGATCACTACAACTATATAATAACGGAATCATAACCCAAAGAAAATATTTTATTCTCATGGTTTCTAAATTTAAAAAGAAGCACAAAAGCTCGATTCTAGCCCCGATTGCCGCGATATCCTTTTTTATTTTTCTTTAAAATAAAAAAGATATAGCAAAAAGCGGGACAAGAGTTCCTAATGAAAAAACAACTTTTGTGCTCCTAGGAATGAAATTAATCGTTGTGTACGTGATCTACTCTAAACATTGTTGCTACATTGGCAGTAATTAAAGGCAAAGCAGCTCCACCCATAATCATAGCGCCTGTTCCGCCCATGTTGTAATCTGAAAGTTTGATTTTATTAGGTCCGTCAAGAATTTTAGACAAATCGGCTATAATATGTACATCTGGCGAAATATTAGTTCTTACCAAGGCTTTGGTTGGGAAATCCAGCGTTACTTCGGTATAGTTATAATCAGTTCCTGTTTGTCCTGTATGGATCATAAAAGGAAGTGCAGTTGTAACGGTTTCTGAAGTAAAATTGCCTTCGAAAGCAAGGAATTTATATCCTGCAGTCCAGTTCCATAACATTTTGGCAGCTTGAGCTTGTGCCAGAAAATCTCCTTGTCCTGATGCTCCCAATTGCCATTGCTCTTTATCTACTCCTATTCCGAATTTTACTTTTATGTAATCTCCCGCAGGAACATCTGATAAGACAAATTTGTAACCAGCCGCGCTTGCTTCGTCAGCAATAAAATAGCTTTTTGCTTTTGGGTATGTAAATGTAGTTCCGTCAGTTTTTGTTAAAACAATATTACTTACGATGTATTTTACCGTTGTAATTTTTAAAACTTCCTTATTGGTAGTTGTGTTTGGCTGAGCTTCAAGAATTAAATCGTTTGATCCAAAAGAGTTATCAAATTTTAATCCGATTTTTCCAGTTCCAGAAACTGATTCATTATTATCATCACTTGAACATGCTGAAATAGTAGCAGTTATAGCCAAAATAGCTATTGCTTTATATAATATTTTTTTCATTTTTGAGTTGTATATCTTTAATAAGTCTTTAAAATAGTATGTGCATAGGCTTACTTCAAATGATAATAATCAAATGAAATAGCAGGTCACAAAAGTGTTTTAATTAAAATTTAAGAAATACGTGCTGGTGGATGAAAAAACAAATCCGCATTAAGATGCGAATACAAATTAGCGTAAGCCGCATTAATTTGTGATTTGGTATTATTTGGATAAAATTGTAGGGTAAACAATTTAGTTGATTCAAACATTAAATCGACTTTATCCAGAAGGGTATTTTTTTTATCAGATGAAGATGGCTTTTCGGCATCGGCTGCTTTTGCTAATTCTTTCATCAAGTGACACTTTCCGTTACACTGCATAACAGGTTGTGCCTTGTTCTCGCAAAGTACGGTCGAAATGTAATCATAATTGACAATATATTCTATAACCGGGAATACAGGTTTTAGAAAAATAGCTAGAATCAATATGAAGACCATTTTTTTCACCATGCGAATTTAAGAAACAAATTTTATTTTATCATCTGTTAAATAAATTATAATTAAAAAAAAATCAATTAAACCTATTGATTTCATCAATGTCTAACGACTATAACCTTTAAAACAAACAAATCATGAAAAAATTATTTATCGCTGCTTTATTGTTCGTTGGAATGGTAAGCTTTGCTCAAGACGCTACAACAACGACTCCTAAGCAACAAAAAGAAAGATTGACTCCTGAACAACGAAATGAAAAACATTTAAAGAAACTGACTACCGAATTAAATCTAGATGCCAACCAACAAGCTCAAGTTGGAAAATTACTTGCCGAGAAAAGTGCCAAATCACAAAAATACATGGAAACTCGAAAAGCTAGAAAAGACAGCAATGCAAAACCAACTGCCGAAGAAAAAGCTGCTCTTAAAAAAGAAATGATGGATGAGAAAACAGCAACAGAAACTCAAATGAAATCTATCTTAAATGCCGACCAGTACAAAAAATGGACTGCAATGAGAGAAGAAAATAAAGAGAAGATGAAAGAAAAAATGAAAGACAGAGCAAACAAACAATAATCCAGAATCTACAAAAAAAAACTTCCAGCTTAAACTGGAAGTTTTTTTGGTTATTCTTACCATTAAGAGATTAAGAAAATTAAGCTTTAGTATATCCAGGATTTAAAAACCTTACAGGATTGCAACCTTTGAATTCCCTTAATGAAACTTAATTTCTTATGGTGAAAAAAATATTTAAAAAGTTTTAGAAACTTTATCAATCGCCTGAATTGTAAAGTCTAAATCTTCGTATGTTAATGCATCTGTAATAAACCATGTTTCGTATGCCGAAGGTGCAATGTATACTCCTTCATTTAACAATCCGTGGAAGAATTTCTTAAATGTTTCGTTATCCCCATTGGCAGCACTTTTAAAATCAGTAACTGGCGCAGCATCAAAATGTACCGAAATCATCGATCCTACTCTATTTATTGTAAAAACTACATTATTAGCTTTAAGAACTCTATCAATTCCAGCTTCTAAATAAGCTGTTTTCTCGTCTAAACGAGTAAAAATAGCACGATCATTATCTAACGCTTGCAACATTGCTAATCCTGCTGCCATTGCCAGCGGATTACCAGATAATGTTCCCGCTTGATAAACTGGTCCTATTGGCGCCAGATAATTCATGATTTCTGCACGAGCAGCAAATGCTCCTACTGGCAAACCACCACCTATTACTTTACCAAATGTTACGATATCGGCCTTAATATTAAATAATTCCTGAACTCCTCCACGTGCAAGTCTAAAACCGGTCATAACCTCATCAAAGATTAATAATATTCCGTTTTCTGTACATAATTCACGTAAACCTTCTAAGAATCCTTTATTTGGCGGAATACAACCCATATTTCCTGCAACAGGTTCTATTATAATGGCTGCGATTTCGTTTTTGTTAGCGTTAATTAATGTCGCTACATTTTCTAAATCATTGTATTTTGCCAGCAAAGTGTCTTTAGCCGTTCCCTCTGTAACTCCTGGACTATTTGGACTTCCGAAAGTAACAGCCCCACTTCCAGCCTGAATCAGGAATGAATCTGAATGTCCGTGGTAACAACCTGCAAATTTTATAATTTTATCTCTCTTTGTAAATCCTCTTGCCAAACGTATTGCGCTCATACAAGCCTCTGTTCCAGAATTTACAAAACGAATTTTATCAATATTTGGAACCATCGAAACAGCCAAAGCTGCGATTTGTGTTTCCAACTCTGTTGGCATCCCAAAAGATGTTCCTAATTTAGCTTTCTCAATTACAGCATCAACAACTGGAGCATATGCATGACCTAAAACCATTGGTCCCCATGAATTGATGTAATCTATCAATTTGTTTCCGTCTTCATCATATAAATAAGCTCCTTTAGCGCTTTTTACAAAAATTGGAGTTCCTCCTACTGCTTTAAATGCTCTTACAGGCGAATTTACACCACCCGGAATTACTTTTTCTGCTTCAGCAAAAAGCTGACTGCTTCTTTGATATATCATTATTAACTTTAGATTTTAGAGTTCTGATTTTAGATTTACACGATAAGTTTAAATCTAAAAATCAATTATAAGCTCATTAAAAATATTTTTATGTATCTGGTTTCTTTAGAATTAAATCTTACTTCACAATTAACTTCTGTCCGATAGAAAGGGTATTATCAGCAAGATTGTTTTTTTGCTTTAAATCATCTACAAGTACGTTGAATTTTTTAGAAATAGAATATAATGTGTCTCCTTTCTGGACTTCGTACAAAGAAAGATTACCTGAATTATTATTATTTTGTGTATTAGGTTTTGTAGCAATAACGGTTGTAGTTTTCTCTATTACTACATAGTCTTTGCCCATAGCGATATTATCGTATTGGTGTAATTCGTAACGCTCAATATAACTAATTAATTTTTCTGGATATCTAGGATCTGTTGCGTAACCTGCTGCTCTTAATCCTTTTGCCCATGCTTTATAATCTCCTTTTTCGTAAGTAAACAAGGTCGCATATCGGCTTTTTCCTGTCAGGAATAAAGCATGATCACGAAACGATTCTGATGGATCTTTGTATTTTCTAAAACATTCCTGAGCCGAATCATCATCATGACGAACACTCTCGCCAACCCAGTCTTTATGGCATTTTATACCAAAATGGTTATTAGATGAAAGGGCTAAATCTCCTTTTCCTGCACCCGATTCTAAAATACCTTGTGCCAGAATAATACTTGCAGGAATTCCGTAATTTTTCATATTACCCATCGCAATATCTTTATATTGAGCAATGTAATCACTTATAGAAGTATTGGTAACAACTGTTTTTGAAGTCGACTCGATGACTTCAGTCGTATTATTAGATGTTGTTTTTTTAGTATCTGTCTTGGTATAAACTGGCTTTTTCTTGGTTTGTATTGCTACTCTTTGTTTTTGTTGGGTAGTAGCAGCCTTTTTGGTTGTTGCAATAGCAGGTTTGCTTGCATTACAACCTATTAGTGTTATCGTTATTAATAGTACGAGTGTTTTTTTAAACATTGCTTTTAATTATTGGTAAATTTTTATTCATCAGCTTCATATTCATTCCTTGTATTCCTTGTAATCCGCCAGTATGAATCAGCAGGATTTTTGAGTTTTCGGGGAAATAATTTTTCTTAATTAAATCTATAACGCCAAAAACCATCTTTCCTGTATAAATTGGATCCAAAGGGATTTGATTTTCATCAAAAAACTGATTAATAAAGGCAATAAGCTCTAAATTTACTTTACCATAACCGCCAAAATGGTAGTCTGTAATCAATTCCCAATTTTGATTCTTTGCAAAAATACGAATTTCATCTTTTAAAAAATCCCCTTTTAACGCTGGAAACCCTAAAACTTTTTGATTTGGTAACGCACTATTGCTAATTCCCGAGATTGTTCCTCCCGTTCCTACTGCACAACATACATAATTAAACTCGGCATCTTCGGGCGTTAAAATCTCCTCACAACCCCGAACTGCCAGCTCATTTGTTCCCCCTTCGGGTACAAGATAAAAGGCTCCAAATTTTGCTTTTAGATTATCTAAAAAGTTTATTTCGCTTTTAAGACGATAATCTTCTCGCGAAACAAACTCAAATTGCATTCCGTTTTCATGAGCAAATTTTAAAGTTGGATTCCCTTCGATTTTATCAACAAGTTCATCCCCACGGATAATCCCAATGGTTTTAAATCCGCTTTCTTTTCCTGCATAAGCAACAGCAGCAATATGATTAGAGAATGCTCCGCCAAATGTGAGCAACGTTTCTTGGTTTTCGGCTTTCGCCTGAAGTAAATTATATTTGAGTTTTCGGTACTTATTTCCAGAAATAAAAGGATGAATTAAATCTTCTCTTTTAATTGTAAGTGAAATATTGTTTGGGAAAACGGTATGGATTTTTTGATTCAAAATCTGATTTTATTTTTGATTTAAATACTGCACAAACCGAAAAAAAGGTCTGCTCTTTAAATAGTTCATATTAGCCTCATTTTTATAAGCTTCTCTCTCAAAACTTATATTCTGATACGCTAAACTTGCATTTTTATATTGAAATAAACGCAACACATATTCTATTAAATACCAAATAAAAAATGGTACTATCAATAACTCTAATTGTTGACGCAAATGTATTTTTTCATGATTAACAAAAACCTGATTATTTTTGTCCGAAGGGTATTTTACCAATACAAACGGAAATACAGCCATTCCTCGATATCCTTTCGGAATTAAATATTTAGCAATAATCAAAAACATTCGCTGTAAAATTTATAAATTTGTAGTAGTAAATTACTTCTATACAAAGAAAATCATAATCAATTGAATTTACTTAAAATTAAACATAAAAATAGCATTTTGCCAAATTCAGAATTATGAATGAACAAAATAAGGAAAATAAATTAATTGAGGGCGAAGATTTTTATTATACCCCCGAAGGATATAAATGTTTTACCGAAAAACATCATTTAAAAAGAGGGTATTGTTGCAAAAGTGGTTGTCGCCATTGCCCTTATGGATATGATAAAAAAACAGGAGAAATTAGGAAATAGATTATTAGACTTCTTAGATTGTTAGACTTCTTAGACTTTTGGTTTTTTGGATTATTCGACTGCTCCAAAACCTAAAAACCCTAAGAAATATTAAATTCCTTTGAAACAAATTATATAATCTTTAAATTTCCAAATCTTTAAAATACGATAATTAGAAAATGTATCAATTTGAAGATTAAAAAATTCTACTTCAATGGATTTTTCAATCTTTAAATGCTTAAATCTTTAAATACGAAATATGGATATCTGCTCTCAAAAATATAGGATTACAATCCACAAATCCTATCATAGGTCGGATATTCGGTATCCCTAGTTGTTAATTAGAAAATGTGTCAATTTGAAAATTAGATAATTATTTGAAATCGAATTTTCATTGATAGGTATTTCGCTCCTATGGAGCTTTTACCAACTGATCGTATTGTTTTCTATAAATATTACGCCTTTAAAAGGCTGAAAAAATAAATTCGTTGGAATTATATTATTTTTATAGAAATAGAATTTATCGATTAGTATTTGAACCCCAACGGGTCAACAATAATCTAAAAAACAAAAAATTAATCTGTTGTTAATCTAGCTAAAATACCTTAGCAACTTAGAATCTTAGCAACTAAGCAACTTTATAAAAATGACTTTCCAAGAACAAATACAACAAGGAATTCCATCTATATTACCTCCAAAAGCAGTGTACGATTTAGCTATAAATCATGCACCAAAGCGTAAAGCAATCCTTTCGGCAGAAGAAAAAAAACTTGCCTTAAAAAATGCATTACGTTATTTTGAACCGCAACATCATGCGGAATTAATAACTGAATTCTCTGAAGAATTAGAAAAATACGGACGTATTTATATGTACCGCTTTCGTCCTGATTACAGAATGTATGCCAGACCAATTAGCGAATATCCTGGAAAATCAGAACAAGCAAAAGCTATTATGTTAATGATTCAGAACAATCTGGATTATGCTGTGGCACAACATCCACATGAATTAATTACTTATGGTGGTAATGGTGCTGTTTTCCAGAACTGGGCTCAATACTTGCTTACTATGCAATATTTGTCGGAAATGACAAATGAGCAAACCCTAACTATGTATTCTGGACACCCAATGGGATTATTCCCTTCACATGCTGAAGCTCCACGTGTAGTTGTAACTAACGGAATGGTTATACCTAATTATTCTAAACCGGATGATTGGGAGAAAATGAATGCACTTGGGGTTTCTCAATACGGACAAATGACTGCAGGAAGTTATATGTACATTGGCCCACAAGGAATCGTACACGGAACCACAATTACAGTATTGAATGGTTTCAGAAAAATAAAACTAAATCCCGAAGGAAACTTATTTGTTACTTCTGGATTAGGCGGAATGAGTGGTGCACAACCTAAAGCAGGAAATATTGCTGGTTGTATCACTGTTTGTGCCGAAGTAAATCCTAAAATCACTAAGATCCGTCATGAACAAGGTTGGATTAACGAAATTGTAGAAGACCTTGACGAATTAGTAAAAAGAGTTTCTTTGGCGAAAGCCAATAAAGAAGTAGTCTCTATTGCTTATTTAGGAAACGTAGTAGATGTTTGGGAAAAATTCGATCAGGAGAATATCAAGATCGATTTAGGTTCAGATCAGACTTCATTACATAATCCTTGGGCTGGTGGGTATTATCCTGTTGGAATTACCTTTGAAGCTGCCAATGAAATGATGGCTAATAACCCTGAGTTATTCAAAGAAAAAGTACAAGAAACACTTCGTCGTCATGCCGATGCTATAAACAAACATACCGCCAAAGGAACTTATTTCTTTGATTATGGAAATGCTTTTTTACTAGAAGCTTCTCGTGCAGGAGCTCAGGTAATGGCCGAAAACAATATCGATTTTAAATATCCTAGTTACGTTCAGGATATCATGGGACCAATGTGCTTTGATTACGGATTTGGTCCTTTTAGATGGGTTTGTACTTCTGGAAAACCCGAAGATTTACAAAAAACAGACGCTATAGCTTCTCAGGTTTTAGAAGAAATGGCAAAAACTGCACCCGATGAAATTCAGCAACAAATGCAGGATAATATTAAATGGATAAAAGGTGCTCAGGAAAATAAACTAGTTGTAGGATCACAAGCACGTATTTTATATGCTGATGCCGAAGGTCGTATAAAAATTGCTGAAGCTTTTAACCAGGCTATTGCCAAAGGCGAAATCGGACTAGTCGTTTTAGGACGTGATCATCATGATGTTTCGGGTACAGATTCTCCTTACAGAGAAACATCTAACATTTATGACGGATCAAGATATACAGCCGATATGGCAATACAAAATGTCATTGGTGACAGCTTCAGAGGAGCAACTTGGGTTTCTATACATAATGGTGGTGGCGTAGGCTGGGGAGAGGTTATAAATGGTGGTTTTGGTATGGTTCTTGATGGATCTAAAGAGGCGTCAAAACGCTTAGCATCAATGCTTTTCTGGGATGTTAACAATGGTATTTCAAGAAGAAGCTGGGCTCGTAATGACGAAGCAATTTTTACAATAAAAAGAGCCATGGACACGCAACCTTTATTAAAAGTGACCATCCCTAATATAGTAGACGAAAAGTTATTCTAAATTAAAGTCGATATTAAACTTTTAAATTATTTAAACATGAAAAAATTATTTATTTTACCGATTCTATTCCTTTTTATTCTAAGCTCTTGTAGTTCTGTTTCAGTCTATTCAGATTATGATAAAAATGTGGATTTTACTAATTATAAAACATATGCCTATTTTAAAGCCGGTATTGATAAAGTAGAGATTTCTGATTTAGATAAAAGAAGAATTTTACGCGCTATCGATGAGCAAATGGCAGCAAAAGGTTTTACTAAAAGTGATAATCCAGATTTATTAATAAACATTTTTACAAAAGCCAGAGAAGAAGTGAATGTAAACCAGTTTAGCGCTGGTTGGGGTTACGGATGGGGATATGGATGGAATCCTTACTTAATGATGGGAAATCAAACTTCTGTAACAACATCTACCCAAGGAACTTTATACATTGATTTTATCGATGCTAAGAAAAAAGAAATGATCTGGCAAGGTGAAGGTGTAGGTTATTTAACTCAACAAGGTGGAGAGCAAAAAGATAAAATAGTAACCAATTTTGTGACTAAAATATTAGCACAATATCCACCTACAATTGCAAAAAAATAATCTTTTTTGTTGTTCTTATTAAATAATTAATACATTTGTTTTTTCAAATAATAAACAATGAAAAACTTAAATAACATTATTATCGCTATTAACATTATTGTAATTATGCAATAATGGCGAGGTGTTATATAAATAAGTAAACAAAATACAATTTATTAGAACCTCCCAAATCGGGAGGTTTTTTATTTTAAAAAACAACCAAAAAAACACCATGAATTTATTTAATGAAGTAATTACAGCCAAAGAACAACTAAGCAAAGTAGTTGCCGCTACCCCACTAACTCAAAACCTTAATCTTTCGGACGAGTTTAAATCGACTATTTTATTAAAAAGAGAAGACTTACAAATTGTACGTTCGTATAAAATTAGAGGTGCTTATAATAAAATTTCATCATTAAATGACACCGAAAAAGCAAAAGGTGTTGTTTGTGCAAGCGCAGGAAATCATGCTCAAGGCGTAGCTTACTCTTGTAATTTACTACAAATAAAAGGCAAGATTTATATGCCGAAAACGACCCCGAAACAAAAAGTAAAGCAAGTACAATTATTCGGAAAATCGTTTGTTGAAATTGTTCTTATTGGCGATACTTTTGATGATGCTTATGCCTCTGCAACTGAAGATGCTGTAAAAAGCAATAGAATCTTTATCCATCCATTTGATGATTTAAAAGTTATTGCAGGACAAGGCACTGTAGGATTAGAAATTCTGGAATCATACAAAGAACCTATTGATTATGTATTTGTTCCCATCGGTGGCGGCGGACTTGCATCGGGACTTTCAGAAGTCTTTAAACATTTAAGTCCTGAAACCAAAATTATCGGGGTAGAACCAAAAGGCGCTCCATCGATGAAAACATCTATTATTGATGGCAAAAACACACCATTAAAAACCATTGATAAATTTGTAGATGGTGCAGCAGTAAAGCAAGTTGGCGATATGACTTTTGGTATTTGTCGCAAAAACTTAGATGATATTATTCTTGTTCCCGAAGGCAAAGTTTGCACAACAATTTTACGCTTATACAATGAAGAAGCTATGGTTGTAGAACCTGCCGGAGCATTAACAATTGCAGCATTAGATTTTTATAAAGATAAAATAAAAGGCAAAACAGTCGTTTGCGTGGTAAGCGGAAGTAATAACGATATAGAGCGCACTGCCGAAATAAAAGAACGTTCGTTACTTTACGAAGGATTGATGCATTATTTTATGATTCAGTTCCCTCAACGTCCTGGCGCGCTTAAGGAATTTGTAAATGATATTTTAGGCCCAAATGATGACATCACTTATTTTCAGTTTGCCAAGAAAAACAGCCGAGAAGTTGGTTCGGTGGTAGTTGGCTTGGAACTTAAAAACAAAAAAGACATCGTAAATATTAAAACCAATATGGTTGCCAAGGGATTCGAATTTCAATATCTCAATGAAAATCAAGATTTATATACGCAGTTAATTGGATAAAAAATAAAGGACTACTTAAAAATCTAGTAATCCTTTTCAATACCGTTATTTTTCATTTTATGTTTTATAAATGATCTATTATTTAAGAACCATTTTAGATTCATTTAACTAAATATATAAGATAAATCTTCTGTTTTATGCTATTTTTGCATTTAATTTTTTTCCACATAAAGCCATGGTTATTTTAGACATTACAACAATCGAAGACATAAAACTATTAGTGAATACTTTTTATGCCAAAGTTCAAAAAGACGAACTTATTGGTTCAATTTTTAATGAAAAGATTCAAGAAAAATGGCCAGAACATTTAGAGAAGATGTATAGATTCTGGCAAACAATTTTGCTAGAAGAACATACTTATTCCGGAAGTCCGTTTCCTCCACACAAACATTTACCTGTTGATCAATCCCATTTTAATAGATGGATGGAAATTTTCACAAAAACTGTAGATGGTCTTTTCATCGGAATTGTTGCTGAAGAAGCAAAAGTACGAGCAGCTAATATGGCATATATGTTCAATTACAAAATTGAATATTTTAGGAATGCTGGAAAAAATTCATAAATAGCTCTAATATAAATTAGCTA
This sequence comes from Flavobacterium sp. GL_143, assembly GCF_057834355.1. Classification (NCBI taxonomy): domain Bacteria; kingdom Pseudomonadati; phylum Bacteroidota; class Flavobacteriia; order Flavobacteriales; family Flavobacteriaceae; genus Flavobacterium; species Flavobacterium sp. GL_143. The sequence continues at coordinate 107,887 of NZ_CM174401.1, forward strand.
GTTCCAAAATACAACTAACTGCCAAAATATAGAAAACCTTGTAAAACTCAAAAGAATCATGTCTGATTTTGATAAAGAAATTAAGAACCTAAAATAGGCTCCAAATTTTCTGTCTAAATGATAACACAAAAAATTACTAATAAAGCTAAAAATAGCTTCATAAATTCGTAATTTCGCAGAAGAACTACAACGATTTCGAAATGAACCCAACTATTGAAACAAATCCGTTATTGGACAGATTACCTAAACACTTAAAGCAATTTATTAAACCTCAAGATTACAGCGATTATACGCCAATTAATCAAGCGGTTTGGAGATATGTAATGCGTAAGAATGTTGACTATTTATCTAAAGTTGCTCACCATTCGTATCTAGACGGATTAAAGAAAACTGGAATCGAAATCAATAATATTCCGAGTATGTATGGCATGAACCGAATCTTAACCGAAATTGGTTGGGCTGCTGTAGCCGTTGACGGTTTTATTCCGCCAAATGCTTTTATGGAATTCCAGGCATATAATGTCTTGGTAATTGCTTCGGATATTCGTCAGCTAGAACATATTGAATATACTCCTGCACCCGATATTATTCACGAAGGTGCTGGTCACGCTCCTATTATTGCTAATCCTGAATATGCTGAATACTTGCGTCGTTTTGGCGAAATTGGTTGCAAAGCCATTTCTTCGCATAAAGATTACCAAATGTATGAAGCGATTCGATTGCTTTCGATTTTAAAAGAAGCCGAAGGTACTCCACAAGCCGATATCGATCAAGCTGAAAAAGCAGTTGAAGATTTGCAAAACAATATGGGCGAATTGTCTGAAATGGCACAAATAAGAAACTTACACTGGTGGACAGTTGAATATGGTTTAATTGGTACAGTCGAAAACCCTAAGATTTACGGCGCTGGTTTATTATCATCAATTGGAGAAAGCGCTTGGTGTATGACCGATAACGTAACTAAAATTCCTTACGATATCTCGGCAGCAAACCAGAGTTTTGATATTACAAAATTGCAACCTCAACTATATGTTACGCCTACTTTTGCCCATTTAAATCTTGTTCTTGAAGAATTTGCTAATAAAATGGCTTTGCGTACGGGAGGAATTTCCAGCATTCAAAAATTAATAAACTCAAATGCTTTAGGAACAATAGAACTAAGTACAGGTTTACAAATTTCTGGAGTTTTCACTAATGTTATTGAAGCAGAAGGGAAACCCGTTTACGTACAAACAACAGGAAAAACAGCATTATCTTACCGTGAAAAAGAATTAGTTGGACACGGAATTTTAACGCATCCTGAAGGTTTTGGTAGTCCTATCGGAAAACTAAAAGGCTTTAATCTGGCTATTGAAGATATGAGTCCGATGGATTTAAATGCTTACAAAATAGTCGAAAACGAAACCATCAAACTAGAATTTGAAGGTGGAGTTATTGTAGAAGGTGAAATTATTACTGGGTCTAGAAATTTACACGGTGAGATTATTTTAATCAGTTTAAAAAACTGTACTGTAACTCACGGAGATACTATTTTATTTAAACCTGAATGGGGTAATTATGATATGGCAATTGGCAAAAAAGTAGTTTCTGCTTTTTCTGGCCCTGCCGATGTAAATAGTTTTGATTTAGTCGATTCTATTCCAAAAACAAAAACCATCAAAGCCAAGCATTCTAAAGAACGTGATGAACTAGAAGAATTATACCAACAAGTTAGAACTATAAGAGAAACTAATTCTCATGAAACTTTACTAACTTCTATATTCGAAAAAATCAAAGCAAATCATCCTAATGATTGGTTACTATCTGTAGAAATAGCTGAGCTTTTAAAGAATAGTAATCAGCCTCAATTATTACAGGAAGTATTAGCAAATCTTGAAAATTTAAAAACAAGAAGACCTGAAGTTGCACATTTAATTTCAGGAGGTTTGGATCTGATTTTTGATAAAGAGAAGTGTTAGAAACATTTTCATCCATAAACTTTCCGAGGAACGAGGAATCTCCGCTAGAAACTAACACAAAGTGTCTTACGTTTATGGAGCTACTCATGGAGATTCCTCGTTCCTCGGAAAGACAAGTTTGAGAGAAAGACAAGATTGCAAGAAAACTTTGTGCCTTTGTATCTTTAAACCTTTGTATCTTTAAGCCTTTGCAACTTTGAACCTTAGCAAAACCTACAACTTCAAATCATTACTAAGATCAGTTTCGTTTTGGATTGTTTTGCCGTCGTATTGTAGTTTCCAACCCATTGTATTTGTCAGGATTAAAATTTTAGACAACTCACTGATTAATCGGTTTTGTGCATTTGCTTTAAGCGAAGACTTCTCAATTTTCTTAGCTAAACTTGCTTTTACAGATTTATTTATTTTATTATAATCATCTCCTGTAAACTCGTTTAACTGACTTTGCTCTACATTATAATATTGAATATCTGGATTGATTGTAATTTCTTCTTTTGGAATCGATACTATCTTTATGACTTTATTTTTTTCGTCGATTTCATATTTCATCTTATGCAAATCGTAGGCAACAGTAACGTTTGCATTTACAATAATCAATGCTTTCTTCTCGAAAGATATCATATCTAATAAATACTTATTTGAGTTTTTATAGGTTACTACTTCAGAGAAATGCCCTTCGGTAACTACCAGTTTCCCAACGTTTACAATTTGTTGTTGTATTAAATTGGTATTATAATCCAAACTTGTCGAATCGTCTTTCTTGAATTCACAATACTTAAATGCAAGGACAATTCCGACTATGATTACGATTCCGACTAAAATTCTTCTCAACATAATTATGTTTTAATGATGGCTATTATGAAGCCAATTTAGTGATTTTTTCAGAAAGCATCACTATGCTTTATTGATGTTATCGATAACCTCTTTAAGAATTTTTATACTTTTCATTTTATCCTGATGGTCAAAAATTGGGCTTGTAATCATCAATTCATCTATACCAGAATAGTCTATAAAATGCTTTAAATCTTTTTCTAATTTCTCTTTACTTCCCTTAAAAGTACAAGCTGTCATTTGATCTACATGAAATTTTTCTTCTTCGCTCATCAATCCATCTAATGACTCAAGTGGTGGTTGCATTGGTTTTCTATTATTACGAACCAATCCTAAGAACATTTGATATAAGGTAGTCGAGAGAATTTCGGCTTCTTCATTTGTATCTGCTCCAATCGCATTTACACAAGCCATTGTTTTAGGACTGCTCAAATATTTTGAAGGAATAAAGTTTTTGCGATAAAACTCAAATGCCTGCAACATCATCTTTGGTGCAAAATGTCCTGCAAATGCATACGGTAATCCTTTTGCAGCAGCAAGAGCAGCACTATCCATACTAGATCCTAATATCCAAACTGGTACATTTGCCCCTTCTGCAGGAAATGCTCGTACTTTTGCGGAAGCATTATCTGGTGAAAAATAATCATGAATTGCTTGTACATTTTTTGGGAATTTCTGTGATTGCTCATAAAAATCCTCTCGGATTGCTTGTGCTGTTAACGAGTCTGTTCCTGGTGCTCTGCCTAACCCTAAATCTATTCGGTTTGGGTAAAGTGTTTCTAACGTTCCAAATTGTTCCGCGATAATAAGTGGCGAATGATTGGGAAGCATTATTCCGCCCGAACCTACACGGATGTTTTTAGTCTGACTTGCTATGTAACCAATTAAGACTACGGTTGCGGTACTTGCTACATGTGCCATATTATGATGTTCGGCCAGCCAGAATCGGTTATAATCTAAACTATCAGCTAGTTGAGCAAGCTCTTTAGTTTTCTGAAAAGTTTCTGCTGCATTACTACCTTCAGTAATAAATGCTAATTCTAATAAGGATATAGGTATATTATTGTTCATGTTTAATTAATCTTTTTACAAAATTAGACATTAATAACCTTTTAATTGTTAATTGAATTGTAAAATTCTAACACCGTTAAATAAATATAACGTCGATAGAAAAAAATCTCTTATTTTGAATAGTTACATAATAGTTCGAAGTCACAAAATTTCTTAGGATAACTTGATGAATCCAAAAGTTATTTTTTGTAACTTTAGATAACAAATCATAAACCTCTTAATTATGAAAACTAGCAGAAAAATTAAATATATCACCAAAAGATATATTTACAGAATTATCAGAGATATAAGCGGTAATAAGGATAAATCTAAAAAATTGCTTTTATCTAATTTATTAAAAACAAACGTCCAATTACTTAAAGGTATAGATGTTAATAGTACGGTGCTTTTTTAACTCTTTATGTTAACAAAACTACATTTTTAACTACTAAATTGATGTTGGGATATCCTTAAAAAGGATACCCAATCGCGATGTTGAGTATTAAATTGTCTTTTCTCCAAGAGCCACTTCCAAAGTTAATATCATCTATTACCCAGCGTTGTCCTTCGGGTAAATAAGGTATTCTTAACGGAAATGCAATATCGGTTCTTAATATCAAGAATGATAAGTCAAAACGTAATCCTGCTCCAGCACCAATTGCAAGTTCCTTCATAAAGTTCTTACTGATTTTTGCTCCGGGTTTATTTGGGTCATTATTAACCAACCAAACATTTCCAGCATCTAGAAAAACGGCTCCTCTTACTATACTAAAAAGCTTTGCTCTATATTCTGTACTAAACTCTAGTTTTAAATCTCCTGATTGATCTGGCAAAAATGTACTTGTTGTGTCTGGACTTTTAAAACTACCAGGTCCTATTGAGCGTGCTCTAAAGGCACGAATACTATTAGTTCCTCCTACTACAAATTGCTTGATCGATGGTAAAGAAGAGGAATTTCCATAAGGCAAACCAGCTCCTACAATAATCCTACTTGCTAATTGGCTCTCTTTTCCTAGTTTTAAGTAATGTCTAAAATCGGCTCTTACTTTAACATATTGACTAAAAGGAACATCAAATATTTTTATGGTATCGTTTTTCTTGACATTAGCTCCTGTTACCAAGCCTGTAATATTACCTGCAAGATCAATTTCTCCATTAAAATAGAATGTATTCTTTTTTCTTTTTCGCATAGTATTGGTATAAGTATACGAATACGTAGGTCCAAAGATTAATTGTTTTTCGAGTACTTTAGATAATGATTCATCTTCTGCAACTTGTTGTAAGTAATAAGGCGTTACATGATTTGGGCTTACATAATTAACTTCTATAATATCCAGTTGGTGTTCTTTACGAATATTTTCTTTCCATAAGTAACCAAATGACCCTCTAAAAGAATTTAAGGCATAAAGATTTATTCGGTTTTGATATTCATATCCTAAAGTCGCTTTTGTTTTAGGAACAAACTCGCTAGAGCCTTGGAAATTGAAAGGCGTAATTAATCTTGGCCAGGTTAAACTGGCTTCTCCTCCTACTTTGTAGATATTATTTCCTTTATTTTGTCCTGAAATCTGAAAATCGGCTCCTCCAAATATGGATACGGTAAACAATTCGGCTCCTCTTAGTAAATTTCTATTATTCCAGTTTACATTAATTTCTGAACCTGTATAACTAGCCGAATTGGTTTTTCCTAAAACCTCAACTCGAATGAATTTCTTTGGCAATAAGGTTAAATAGTAATATGCATCGAGAGCATTTTTTATACTATCGGATTCTTTAAATTCATTTTTAACAAAATTAAATGTTCCTAAGTTTACAAATCGATTAAGGGAAAGATTATGATCTGATCGATTATAAAAATCTCCTTTTTTAAAATACAAAGCTCTGTCAAATACTCTTGGTCTAAATGTATTTGTAGAATCTATAATCGTGAAATCTTTGTATTTTAAGATGTCTTCTTTTTTATAAGCTACACTATCTTTTAAAATCGAAAAATTAGGATACACTACTATATCATTAATTTTATAAGCAATTTTGGCTTTGGCAGGTGTTTCACCTTTTATTTTTAATTTTATATTTACCTCATAATCTCCTTTGGTACTATCTACTTGTGCCAAGATATAATCTGGATTAAAATAATAATATCCCTTTTCTTTTAATCGGGAATCAATACGTTCTCTCTCGGATTTTATAACGTCTAAATCATATGGCTTACCAACTTTTAATAATGATCTGCGACTAGTTTTTCCTATTTCTTTGGCTATAGCCGAAGAATCATCAGGAAACGTAACACTTTTAATTTTATATTGTCGTTTAGGAAAAACAGTATATTCTGCTGTTGCTCTTTTATCTTTTGCTGTAGAATCGGCACTAACCCTCACTTTAAAGAAACCTTTATTCTCAATAAAATTTCGCAACACTGCCGAGTTATAATCTAAATCGACTTTGCTGTAAAGTACAGGTGCTTCTCCAACTTTATTTCTTAACCAATATCTTGTTCCTTTCTTTTTCTTAGGTTCCCCAGCCACATTGTATATCCATAATTTAGGACGCAATCCCAGAAATTGTTTATTAGGTAAAGGACGTAGTAAACCTTCTAGCTCAGTCTGTAGTTCTTTTTTTTCTTTCTTTGTAAGAATGGTGTCTTCTACTTTTACCGAAGCTCCTGTATATAATAATTCGCCTTTTGGCAAATATTTGGTATTGCTACATCCTAAAGCAAAAAACAAAGAAAGTAGTATAAAATATTTTAGATATTTAGTTTCCATATTACTACGTTTTTTGCTCTTGTTCATTATCTAATTCTTCTTTCTTTTTCTCTTCTTTCTCTTTTTGCTTATCCTTTTCTTTGCGTATTTTTTCTTTTTTAATCAGTTCTTTTTCTTTCTCACTACGATGAAATAATTCTCTAAACTTATTATAATTCATCGTAATAATAAATGCAACTCCAGTTTCTACAACCTGCCCCTCTACAGCAACCTGATATTGGTTTTTACGATATGCTCTAACCATGTATCGTCCGTCTTTGGTAAGTTGGTAATCTATAGCAACATCTCCAGCAATATTAGTATCCTGCTCATTGTTATCTTGTCCTTCTAGTCCAAAACTGCTTCCTATGGTTACTTTTAATCTATCGTTTAATAGTTTTTTAGAAACTCCTACATTCAAATCTGTTTTATTTTGCTTGGTTCCCGAAGTATAATCATCTGTAGATTCCAAATCAAATTCCAATTGAACACCACTTATTAAATCTCCTGCCAGATTATTTAATTGATCCGAAAGTATTTTACTCACACTTTGTCTCGCCATAGATTCGGCACTTGTACCACCACTTTCGCTTGCAAAAGGGTTTTCACCAACAAATCTGTTCAAGAGTAAAAGTGCAAATACCTGTTTATTTAATTCGGATGGCTCTTGACGTAATTGTTGCAATCTTGCCTGAGACTTTGTTATAATATCTGATGAGACATCATAGTTACCGTCTGGAAGAACGATATCAAACGAGATTTCAGGTTTCATCAATTCTCCGTTCATCTTTAATAAAGTTTGAAACGGAATTTTTTGTTTGTATGTGTTTTTTTCTGCTGCTGGGATAGTTCCTAACTGGTTTCCTAATAAGTCTATCGGCGCAGTATTTACTTTATATATAGCTGTTAAATTTAAATTTGCCATTGTAGGCTCTCCAGTCCATAAAATATAACTTCCTTTCTGGATATCAAATTTTCGTCTTATCATATTAAAACTCATCTCATATGCACCTTCACTAAACTCATATTTCCCTGTTAGTGTAGTTTTTCCAGATGGATCAATCCCGCCAATAAGATCTGCTTCTCCAAGCAATCTCAGATAATCACCGTTGCCTTTATCTATTACCAATGTAAGTTCTGCTTTTTTATCTACAGAGATGGCAACGCTCACATCCATGCCAATCAGTTTCGATTGATTGAGTTTGCTTTCCATCGCAGCAGTTTGTTTCAGTAGTAAATTATCTTCATTTACAAACTCTACAATTCCTTCTCTATCGGCAATCGAAGGGTCTGATTGAGGCATAACAACTGTAAATTTTGTATCCTCATTAATTTTTATATTTCCTCCAACAACCGGATTATCTAATGTTCCTTTTATATTTAGATTTGCATCTAATGATAAATCTCCATAAAACAAATCATTATCAGCTTCTGTAGAATGAATGGCTCTAAACTGATCTGCTTTTATGGTTAAAGCAAAATCATAATTTCTAAAATCTTTAGAGTTGATATTTCCATTTACAAATAATTCATTCTTGTTTTCATCATAAACAGAGAAATTATCAAAAACAATCGCTTCGTTTTCAAACCTTATTTTCTCATTGGCTATTTTATAAATAGAATTAAACTTCGTCACTTTAAAAGCAGCGTCATTAAAATCTAATTCTCCATTTACTTTAGATAAATCGGCATTACCAGTAATTTTAAATTTTCCTGATAAATAACCAGAGCCATCGGTAACATTACCCATGCTAAAACCTTGAATACTTTTAATATTTAAATGATTGATGGCTATATCAAAATCAAAAGTACTATCATCGATTTTATAATTACCTGTTAGGTTTACGTCATTTCCATTCTCTGTTAATGTAACATTTGCTGCTAATAAATTATCGGTTTTATTATCTACTTTTATACCAATATTACCAACTGGTTCACCTTTAAAAGCAAAATCAACTATTTTTAGATCGGAAGTAAAAGTTGGTTTTGTCATTACATTTTCGACCAAAACTGAACCATCAATCAATCCTTGCATTAATAATTCATCTTTTTTAACCATATTTAAAATGGTCTCAATTTTAAAATTGACAAAATCGACTTGTAAAGGTGCGTTCTTTCCGTCGTTTTGTGATTGAATTTTTAGTTCATTACCCGAATTGCTCAAAAAGAACTTATTAATGTAAAGTCTCTTATCTCCAAATTCAATAGAATTATCCTGATCTAAATTCCATTTATCATAATTCAATACAAAATTATCTGAATCAAATTTTATAGTGTTTTTAGCATTTTCATGAAGCAATTCGCCTTTAATAAAATACTGTTCTTTATCTTCTTTGTCTTTTATTTGTAATGCATACCCTAAGATGTTATTCTCGATTTTACCTGATAAACTAACAAAAGGGATTTTAAATTCTCCGCTTTCTACCGGAGCTACAGAAACCTGATATTCTAGCGCATTCTCTTTTGCTTCTATATTTATCTTACCATCCGAAATTGTATTTGTATCATAAATAATCTTAGGGATAGTTCCTTTTATCTCTAAAGAATCTGCTACATTATTATATTTTCCTGTAATTTTAATAGGTTCTAAACCTTTAAGCTTTGGAACTAATTGAAAAAGTAATGGATCACTATCTACTGATAAATTAAATGTTAATCGCTGCTCATCTGAATCTCCTTTGGTTTTAGGAACTTGCAAATCCATGTATTTTGATAGCGATTTTTTTAATGCTGCCGATAATGTTGTGAGTTTATATTTCCCATCAACTTCTGCTTTCAGGAATTGAGATATTACCTTGATATTATTTTTTTCTTTATCGGCATAAGCCAAAATTTTAATGGAATCTAATACAATTGGTTGTGCCTCTTTTAAAACCTGAATATTCGACAAGAAAACCTTTCCGTTTAAAAAATCAGGATTACTATTGGCAATATCTGCATCAACATTTCCTCTAATTTTCATCGGGCCTGCATGAAGATTTAGTTTCTCTAAATCGGCAATATCAAGGTTTAATTTTAATTTTACTGCGGGATATTTATCATCAAATTTTCCGTTGGCAACTAAACCAAAATTTAAATTTGGGTCTTTAATTCCTGAATTTATTGCAAATGCTCCTTTGGCAATCTCTCCCTTTAAAGTTAAATCTCGGTAGGTATATTTATTAAATACTGCTTTTTGTACAATTCCGTCCAAATGTGCTTGTGCCGTTTTAGGATCTAGTCCCTTTCCTTTTACTTTTGCTTTAAGCGTAATTTTTCCTAATGAATCGTTTTTTATTAGTTTACCTAAATCAAATTCTGAAAAAGAAATTGTAGCATCATATTTCTCAGATTTTTTAATTCGTTGGTCAAACAAAGCATCTACTTTGGCATTTCCGAAACTACTATTTAGCGCCAAATTAGTTTTAAAATTATTGACTGAACCTTTAAATTTTCCTTTTAAATTAAATTGAGAAGGTAACTGTATACTTTTTGGAATTGTTCCTGCTGGCACAAACGAAATCACATCTTTGGATGAACTCACAAAGTTTTTTATATCTAAATCATAATATGCTTTTTGCGCGTCTGGCATTCCTGTAATTTTTCCTGAAATAGAAACTTTTGTCGTTCCTATTCCGCTCATTTCAAACTGCGGAATTGCTAAATCCTTTACTTTCCCACTTACTCGTGCATTTATAGATAAAACTGCATTGGGATTGCTCTTAAACGGATTGGTATTTTGTAAATCTGGAACAAAAAGCAATATGTCTTTAAGTCCAACTTTTGCCTGACTTAAATTGGCGTCTAAACTAAGATTATCAATATTTTTAGTTACCGCCGCGATTGATGGATAGGCAACTTTAATATTCTTTTGCAATAAAGTTTGTGGTGTTTTTAAATACAGATTATCCAAATATGCATTTTTAGGCCCATAGAAAAAATCTGTTTTAAACGTTTGGATTTTAAGTCCGCTTTTTTCATTTACTGTAAATGATTTTACGCTCCCCGAAATGGTATCATTTGCATAATACAACTTTTCGGCTTTTAAATTAAAATTATCCAAATCAAGATGTCCATAATCAATCCCTTTCTTAGTAAGTTTTGATTGCATATCATCATATTTAAAAGCGATATTTTGTATATCGGCTGACTTCAGTTTTAACTTCCAGCCTGCTTGAGGAATAGCTGTAGAATCTAAATCGGGCGTTTTAAGTTGTTTGTCTTTTACGCCTAATTGTAGATTTCCTTTTAGATCTTTTAGTTCGAAAGTATCAAAATCCAGCAACTGATTATTTAAATCTAATTTATTAACCAGTAACTGTAATTTCCCCAGAGTTATTCCTGAAGCGAGTTTAGAATCTTTATTGTCATAAGAAATATCGATTTTAGCCAAGCTGATTTTATTTAGTTTTAAATTAAAATCTGGTCTTTTCGAAATTGTATCTACGGTTTTTACTGATGTTTCGGCTATCTTCTCTACTAAATCCTGATTTAGAACTAATTTTAACCCGTTTAAATCTATATTCGGAATATCAAAATCCATTTTATCCAAATCGAATTTTTTAAATTCTGTTTGAAAATTAGCTAGTTTAACACGAACATCATTTTTGGACAAATCATCTTTAAAATTAAAATTGATTTTATCCAAATTGATTTTAACTACCGATATTTTAAAAGGTTTACTATTGGGATCTGCAGGTTCTGGTTCTTTGGAAGCAAATGCTGCAATTATATAATCGAAATTAAAAACTCCGTCTTTGTTTCTGGAAATATTTGTTGTTGTATTTTCAAGCGAAATAGAATTTATTTCTACTTCGCTACTTATGAGTTTAAACAAATCAATGTCTATCTCTAATCGTTTTCCGCTAAGTAAAGTATCTTTCTTTTGATCTTCAAAATAAAAACCTTCTAATACGATTTCTTTAGGAAAATTAATGGCAATTCTATCTAAAGCTACTTTGGTTCTTATTTTTTTTTGCAAATAAGTAATTGCCTTATCCTTGGCGTAGTTTTGTACTGCCGGAACCTGAATTAAAATTGTAATTAATAACAATAATGCTACTAATGTAATGACGCACCAAAGTAGCACTCGAAGTATTTTTTTCAGAAAAGAAATTCGTTTCTTATTCATATAAAGAAAATAAGGCTAATAACTGGTTTAGATTATCGATATATGGTTACTAAATTTAACTAACCATATCCAATTTACAAAATTGTAAAAAATATACCTCAATACTTTACATAATTATCCAAACTTATTTTAAAATTAAGGACTATTGTAAGTATATTTCTACTTTAACTTCAAAACAAAGAACGGATTTAAAACTTAATATGAGGCCATTTCTGTTCTATCTTTTTTATTTTATCACTTAGTTTTGATAAGAAAGTACGATGCTGTTCAGAATCAGGATTGAAGCTTCGATGGGAAAGCCCTTTTTGTATTTCGGATACCTCTTTCATGATAAGAATCCCTTCTTTAGAAATATAATTTTCACTGAATTTCTCCCAAATATAATCGATAGCAACTTGATTAGCATGTAACATATCTTCGGTATAAAAACGATAGTCACGAAGTTCGTCCATCATGATTTCGTACGAAGGAAAATATTTAGTTTGCAGTTTATAGTATTCAGTATTCAGGGTATCATGCAACGAAGAAATTAAGTTAGATTTACTCCATTGATTCTCCACAAAACCATCTTTTATATGGCGTACTGGCGAAACGGTAAAAATAATCTTTGCTTCAGGATTTATCGAAGTGATTAAATCTATTGTTTTCTCAATACTATCTTTTATTATATCTACAGATAAAAGCTCTTTTATAAATTGCTTTTGTGTCACTTTATGGCAATTAGCCACAATCTCATTACTTTCTATATTTCTATAAATCCAAGAAGTTCCGTAGGTAATAATGATGTGAGTAGATTCAGTTAATTGTTGGTACAATTTTTTAATAATCTCATTCAGATTATTAATTAAATCTTCTTTATTTGTGTTGCTCAAATCTGAATGTACATCAAACGAATGCCATCGTTCGTTATGAAAAAACACATCGTTCTCGGTAAATGTCTTTTGTGAAACTGCAAAGTTTATCAATTTTTCAATCGCCAACGGATGAAACAAAATTCCAAAAGGATTACAACTATTATCGAATTTAAAATAATCCAGTTTCTCTGCCATATTTACTGCAAAACAAGAACCAAAGGACAATACTCTAGAATTATAATCGATAGGATTGTTACTTTGCGAAATAGGAATTTGGGTTCTGAATTGCATAATCGTTGTTTCGTGTAAATTTCGTCTATTTTTTATAAATACGAAAGCACGATGCAATGACATTCCGCTTTTTTAATAGGTGTATGATAATCTGTATCCTAACTTTCCATCATTATAAAATGCTTTTGTTAGTACATACCCTTCGGAATCGTAAGTGTAAGTAGCTGTATTTGTAGATTTATAGGGCGTTATTGAATTTCGAAAAGAAGTTATATGCATCGCCAAATCCTGTGAAGATATGGTATGTGTAGTTTCAATAATATTATTAATAGAATAGTCGACATCTAACAACAAACCAATTCCTATAACATTTTTAAGTGGGCTGTTATTTGTATCATACTTAAAAGCTACAATATCGGCACTACCATAATCTTTACTCTCTTTATCTACCTGTTTTATAATATTGCCATTCTCTAATGTAAATATTCCGGTAGCAATTTCTGTTGTAGTATTCGATTTATCATTATAAAGATGTACGCTATAGCTTACTGTTTTATCCTTATTATAAGTATACTTTTTTAAGAACTTCTGATTATTAAATATATGAACAGCTTCTTTTAGTTTATTATTTTCATATTCATACAAAGTACAATAAACCAATAGCTTCTTATTAGAAAAATCTTCTTTTTTCGTAATTAAATCTCCAGTATAGGTAAAAACTGTTTTTGATCCATTATCATCCAGAATACTTTCGATTTTGTTACCATTATACCTATAAGTGGATTCATAATTATCTGAAGGAAAATCAATGTATTTATAATATTTGGCTTTAGGCAATTTTATATTCCCATCTCCTTGTTCAGCATTGTTTTTAGAACACGAAGTCAGTATTAACAAAGAAGCAACTAAAAAATAGTGTAATTTTTTTCCCATAATGTCGACATGATAATAAGCAACAAAAAGAAAGATTTTAACTGTAATTAGGTCACAAAAAAAGGTTTAAAAATATCATTTTAAGGCACAACTTATTGATGAGATTTTATTTTCATTAAAGATCCCCAATACTATTTGTAGTAAGATGCAATAGATAAAAACAATTAAGATCTCATCAATAAAATTTATGCTCTGAAAATCATCATTTTTTATCCAGACTAAAAATTAAAGATTACTAACAACTCTTGTAATACCTAATTTAATAATTGGTACATTAAAATTAATCAGCAATCCTAACTTCATTTTTGTTATTCTGAGGTAAGTTAAAACTTGTTTAGGATGAACATTTGAAATTTGTTCAATCGATTTTATTTCTAAAATTACCTTATTTTCAACTATTAAATCAGCTCTAAATCCTATATCTAATTTTACTTCATCCCAAATAACGGGTAATGGTTTCTGTCTTTCTACTTTTAATCCTCTTTTGGTTAATTCAAAATACAAAATAGCCTCATAAACAGACTCTAATAGACCTGGCCCTAACTTTACATGTATCCTATAACAAGTATCAACTACAATACTTGAAATTTCATTTTCTGTCATTTTTATTTTTTTTACTAAATTAAAGTAAAAACTTACATTTTAAGCATATCAAACAAAAATCTCGCAAAGTCGCAGAGTCGCAAAGCAATCTTTAAACTTTAATCTACTGATGAAAATTATAATAAGTCTTTGATTTAGCTAATTGCTTTTCAAAAATGATAAAAAGACAACAAAAAAAAGGCAATTTTAAACTTTGCGACTCTGCGACTTTGCGAGATACATTTAAAAACTTAATACAATAATCAGAATTACTAAGCCAATCTATTTACTACTTTTGCATCTCCTATAAATTAAAATTCTCAAATGAAATTACTATATTCTTATATAATCAAACATAAAATGCTGTTGTTTCTAGCCTTGATTATGGCGTCTATAAACATCTGTTTCAGTTTATCCGATTCTGTTATTACTGGTAAATTAATGCAAGACTGCGGTGTTGGATTAGCTAAATACAAAGGAAATGAAATCGGTTTTATTAAATCTGTAGCCTTTTGGCTAGGTCTTTCGCTTGGTGCGGCGATGATTTCCAGAATTACCAAAAACTTTCAGGATTATTTCACCAATGTAGTCATCCAGCGTACCGGCGCTCAAATGTATACTGATGGTATTAAAAAATCACTCGACTTACCTTTTGCAGAATTTGAAGACCAACGTAGTGGGGAAACATTAAGTAAATTAACCAAAGTACGTTCTGATTCCGAAAAATTAATTACACTATCTATTTCTTTAATTTTTCAAACTGTTATCGGATTCATATTTGTAATTGTTTATGTTGCTAGAATTGATTACCGTATCTCGTTAATATTTTTAGTTACTGCTCCAATCATTGCTTTAGTAAGCTCGTACTTAGGCAAGAAGATAAAAATTGTTTCTCGCAAAATTGTAAACCAAACCAATGCATTAGCTGGTTCTACTACCGAAAGTTTAAGAAATATCGAACTTGTAAAAAGTCTTGGATTAACATACCAGGAAGAAAAGCGTTTGAATTTAAATACGTTTAAAATCTTGCAACTGGAACTGCAAAAAATTCGTTTTATAAGAAGCTTAAGTTTTATTCAAGGCACAACAGTTCACTTTTTAAGAACCTGTGTAGTGTTTACTCTATATTATTTCTTGTTTGGACAAAAAATAATTGTGGGTGATTTACTTACTATGGTATTCTTTACTTTTTTCATTTTTGGTCCTTTACAAGAATTAGGTAATTTTATAATTGCGCTAAATGAAACAAAAGTTTCAATGGAAAACTTTAAAACCTTATTAAGTGCTCCTAAAGAATTTCGCCCAAAGAATCCTAAACACGTGGGCGCTATTAGATCTTTATTTTTCTCGAATGTAAGTTTCCAACACAAAACGGCTAAATATAAAGCTGTAGAGAATATTAACTTTGATATTAAGCAAGGACAAACCGTAGCTTTTGTGGGACCATCTGGTTCTGGAAAAACTACTTTAGTTAAATTATTAGTCGGTTTATATACTCCTGCCGAGGGTAAAGTATTTTATAATGACATCGATTCTACCGAAATTGATTTATTAGATTTAAGAAAGCAATTAGGTTTTGTAACCCAAGATGCTCAATTATTCTCAGGAACAATCCGTGAGAATTTACTATTTGTAAGACCATCTGCTACTGATGAGGATTTATACGATGCTTTAAAAAGAGCCAGTTGCGAGACACTATTACATCGTGCCGAAGATGGTTTAAACACAACAATTGGCGAAGGAGGAATTAAAGTTTCGGGTGGAGAAAAACAACGTTTGTCTATTGCTCGTGCCATTTTAAGAAATCCGAATTTATTGATTTTTGATGAAGCAACTTCTGCATTAGACTCTATTACCGAAGAAGAAATTAATACTACAATTAGAAATATATCCGACAAAAACAGGATTACAGTTTTAATCGCACATCGATTATCTACGGTAATGCACGCTGATAAAATATTTGTTCTGGAACAAGGAAAAATTATCGAACAAGGAAAACACGATGATTTAGTACTCGAAAAAGGATTATACTATGCCATGTGGCGTCAGCAAATTGGTGAAAGAAAATAGTCCATAAAAAAAGCCCAATATCTATTAAAAAGATATTGAGCTTTTTTAATACAAACAATTCTGCATTAATAGGTATAAATAATTTCATCTACATATTCATCCCCTTTTTTCTCTACAGGATATCCATTTTCATCATATTGGTATGTTAATCCCTCTACATACTTCGTTGTTTTTTCTTTATCTGATACATAGGTGATTTTTTCAATAACGTTATTAATACCAAAATCATTGATTCCAAAATCTCCGTGAGACATATCATGACCATTATATATTCCTCCCATATCAAACATTATCAAATTAAGTCCTAAAATATTTTTTAAAGGATTGTTTTGAGTATCATATTTATATTCGTAAGTATATTTATAATAACTATTATCTTCTAGATACTTCGTTGTTTTCTTAACAAGATTACCATTTTTAAAAGTTAGAATTTGTTCTCCATCCTCTGGTACTGTTGGATTATCATGACGGTACATTCTGCTAGAAATTGTTCCATCTGTATTATGAGTGTACACATTTTTTACATAAAAATCGGTAATTAGATCATTATTTGGTGATGAAAGAACCACTTCTTTTAATTTACCATTTTCATATGCATATGAAACCCTACTAATTAAACTATTATCTACATAACCTTCTGTTTTTGTTATCAGACTTCCAGTATAAGTAAAGACTGTTTTCATTGTATGATTATAAACAAAACATTCAGCGCTTACAATTTTATTACCATCATAAGTAATTTTATTTGTTTGATTATTATAGCCCGTAATAACACCAGTAGTCCCACCACCACTATAATCATAAGAAGCCATTTTATAAGTTATCGTTTTAGGCAATATTGTTTTAACTGGCGTAGTTGGTTTAGTTTCGATATCGTTAGAACATGAACTTAATACTAGTAAAGAACTTACCAGAAAATAAAAAAATTTAGTTTTCATAATATTGGTTTTTTAAAATGATTAACTACAAAAAGAAACCTTTTTATTTAACTAACCTCCTGCGATACGTCTTATAAATATCATTTTAAGATATATAAACAACAAATCATTTTACTCCATAAAAAAAGCCCAATATCTATTAAAAAAGATATTGGGCTTTTAATTTTTATAAATCAACTAATAAAAGTACTCCGTAGTAGTTCCTGCATCTTCAAAATTATCAAAAGATTTCGCTGGATAACCATCTGCATTGTATGTAATTTTTGAAGTTTTAGTAACTCCATCCCCAACCTTTTGAGAAATAATATTATGTACATTCCCTGAAGCTTCTCCATCTGCAAAAGAGGTTTTATCCAAACCTAGAATGTTTCTATGCGGGTTATATTTGGTATCATATGTATAAACAAAACTAGGCGAATAATTTGAATCAATTTTACTAACCTCTCCTCCTATAATAGTTATGACTGAAGTCCCTTGAAAAACAGTTTGGCTTTTATCATCTCCCGAATATGCTTTAACTGTAATAGTATTATCTGCATTATAAGTATAGACTTCTTTATAACCTTCTTTTAATTCAGGATCAACTCTTAAAAAAATACTTAATTTTTTATTAGCATCATATGTATATGTATTTTCCTGAAGTATAGTTTCATCAGCAAGTTTAATTATCATTTTTGTAATTAAATCCTGATTATAAATCCAATATACTCCACCTTCCTCATTTGAATCAATAGCACTAATGATTTTATTTCCGTCATATTTATAGTTCAATATGTCGACAGTACCATCTTCGTGAGTTTGAATCATTTTTCTCAACAAAACTTGATCTTCCTTTTTTGGTTCAGTTTTGATATCTTTTATTGGCTCAATATCTCTTCCGTCAGTATCACCAGAACAAGAACTTAATACAAATAAAGAGGCAATCAAGAAATAAAATATTTTTGTTTTCATAATATATTTTCATTTAGAATAATTAAATGCAAAAAGAATCATTTTCATCAACCGACCCCCTTGCGACATGTTTTATAAGTAACACTTTAAGACAAATTAACTTGAATGTTTTTCTCATCTTAATATTACTGGATAACAAATAATTTTACTTTATAAAAAAATCAGATGCAATATTTATCGTATCTGACTTTTTCTGTTTTTTTTTTAAGAATGAATCTTAAACGCTATTATTTTAATTCATTGTAGAAATACTGTGTAGTAACTTTTCCCTCAGAAGAAGTTTCTACACTTGTAGCAGGATAATTCCCTACATTATAAGTATAGCTATAACTAGACGAAAGTTTATCTCCAGATGTATCTGTAAGTGTGTTGTGCAAAGTTCCATCAGCCTCTCCATCAACAAAAGCAATTTTGTCCATTCCTAAAATGTTCTTTTCAGGGTTGTTTTTGGTATCATAAGTATATTTATGATTTGGCGAATTTGTACTTACAATTTCAGCTACTTCTCCGTTAAGAAAAGTGATTTTACTTGTTGCATTAGTCTGTGTTTGAGTTTTACTATCTCCAATATACTCTGTTACAGAAATCGAACCATCTGCGTCATATCTATAAACTTCTTTATTACCAAGATTTTCTACTGGATCTATTCTTCTAAAAGTAAGCAACTTTCCTTTAGGATCATACTCATACGAGTTTACTTGTTCTACAGTACCGTCTGCAAGTTTAAATTCCATTTTAGTAATTAAATCTCCAGTATATGTATAGTAAATACCTTCTTTGGTATTATTATATAATTGACTAACTATCTTATTCCCATTATAAATATAAACAGTTGTTCTAGTCGAACCATCCTCATCTTTATCTATGGTTTTTTGTAACAAAACAGAACTCTCCGGAGTAATAACAATAACGCCATTATCATTATTATCTTCTCTAGTTTCGTCATTAGAACAAGAAGCTAGCATTAATAAAGCACTAAATAAGTAAAGTAATTTTATTTTCATTTTTTAATAGGTTATAGATTAACAATTAGAGTGTAAATATAAAAGACTAAGCTCTTAAAAACCTAATAAAAATTCATTTTTTTGTAATAAAAAACCCAAATAAAACAATATAAATTGCTATTTGGGTCTTTATTTTTAATATAATATCCTAAGACACTTAGTATCTGAGATTCTAAGCGATTTTTTATTTCACATAATCAATAGCTTTCGCTAAAGCTTCTGGAATTCCATCTGCATTTTTTCCTCCTGCAGTCGCGAAGAAAGGTTGTCCTCCTCCTCCACCTTGGATATATTTCCCTAACTCACGAACTACTTGTCCAGCGTTTAGTTTTTTATCAGCAACTAATTCTTTAGAGATATAACACGTTAACATTGGTTTTCCTTCTTCGGCTGTAGCCAATACTACAAATAAATTTGTGTAAGAATTACCTAGTTCATAAACCAAATCTTTAGCTCCTTCTGGAGATAAATCGACTTGTTTTGCTAAGAATTGCACACCATTAATTTCTTGTAATTCTTTAGCCAAATCTCCTTTCATGTTTTTGGCTTTATCTTTTAATAAAACTTCTAACTGTTTTTTAAGTTTAGCATTTTCATCTTGCAATGAAACAACAGCTTTTATAGGATCTTGTGCATTTTTTAAAACTGCATTAATCTCTTTTAATTTCTCTGCTTGATTTGCAAAATATTCTTTTACAGCTCCCGAAGTTATTGCTTCGATACGACGAATTCCTGATGCAACTGCACCTTCGCTCACTATCTTGAAATACCAAATATCAGCTGTATTGTTTACGTGAATTCCTCCACATAATTCCATACTATCACCAAATTTAATAGCACGTACATGATCTCCATATTTTTCACCAAACAAAGCCATTGCTCCTTCTTGAACTGCTTGCTCAAATGGTACACTTCTTCTTTCTATTAAAGGCAATTGCTCCTGGATTCTTGCATTTACAAAATCCTCAACTTGTTGCAATTCTTCATCGGTTACTTTTGAGAAATGAGAAAAGTCAAATCTTAAATGTTTCGGACTTACCAATGATCCTTTTTGCTCTACGTGCGTTCCTAAAATAGAACGTAATGCCTGATGCATTAAGTGCGTAGCAGAGTGGTTTGAAGCAGAGCTTTTTCTTGTGCTTACATCTACAAAAGCTTTAAAAGTCTCTGTTAGATTATTCGGAATTTCTTTAGCAAAATGTATAATTACATTATTCTCTTTCTTAGTATCAATTATGTAAATTACATCTCCGTTACTAGCTTCAAAATATCCTTTATCTCCTACTTGTCCCCCACCTTCTGGATAAAAAGGTGTCATATTAAATACGATTTGATAGATTTCTCCATCTTTAGCACTTTCGACTTTACGGTAACGAGTAATCTTTACCATTGCTTCGGTACGGTCGTATCCTATGAATTCTTCATCTTCATCATCAATCAAAATTTGCCAATCTCCCGCTTTTACTTTCGAAGCTGCACGAGAACGCTCTTTTTGTTTTTGTAATTCTGATTCGAAACCTGCTTCGTCTAATTTTAATCCTTTTTCTGAAAGTATCAAAGCTGTTAAATCGATTGGAAAACCATACGTATCATATAATTCGAATGCTTTTTTACCCGAAACAACTTTATCAGTGTTATTTGCAATAATATTATCTAGTAATACCAATCCCTGATCCAGTGTACGTAAGAATGAATTTTCTTCTTCACGAATTACATTTGCACAAAGTTCTTTTTGCAATTTAATTTCTGGAAACGGAACTCCCATTTGTGTGCTTAGTGTATCTACCAGCTTATAAATAAAAGGCTCTTTGGTATCTAAAAATGTAAATCCATAACGAATAGCACGACGCAATATTCTGCGTATTACATATCCTGCTCCTGTGTTAGATGGCAATTGTCCATCGGCAATTGCAAATGCAACAGCACGAACGTGATCTACTACTACACGAATAGCAATATTAGTTTTGTTTTGTTCTTCACTTATATTTTTAACTTCATCAGAAGTATATTTAAAACCTGTAATTTGTTCTACTTTTTCAATAAGTGGTGTAAAAACATCAGTATCATAATTAGACGTTTTTCCTTGTAATGCCATACATAAACGCTCAAATCCCATTCCAGTATCAACGTGCTGTGCAGGAAGTTTCTCAAGAGATCCATCGGCTTTACGGTTGAATTCCATGAATACATTATTCCAGATTTCTACCACTTGCGGATGGTCATTATTTACTTCTTCTCTTCCAGGTTTCAATGCTTTTTCTTCCTCTGTACGTAAATCAACATGAATTTCCGAACATGGCCCACAAGGTCCCTGATCACCCATTTCCCAAAAATTATCCTTTTTATTTCCAAGAATAATTCGGTCTTCAGCAACAAGAGTTTTCCAGATATCCCAAGCTTCCTGATCAAAAGGAACATTATCTTCTTTGCTTCCTTCAAAAACAGAAACATACAGATTTTCTTTTGGAATTTTATAAACTTCAGTCAATAATTCCCATGCCCAGTTAATTGCTTCTTTTTTGAAATAATCTCCAAAAGACCAGTTTCCAAGCATTTCAAACATCGTATGGTGATACGTATCAAAACCTACATCTTCTAAATCGTTGTGTTTTCCTGAAACACGAAGACATTTTTGCGTGTCGGCTATTCTAGGACTTTTTGGCGTTCCATTCCCTAAAAAATATTCTTTAAACTGGGCCATTCCCGAGTTATTGAACATAAGGGTTGGGTCGTCTTTAAGAACAATTGGAGCAGATGGAACAATTAAATGCCCTTTGCTCTGAAAAAAGTCTAAAAATTGCTTGCGTACGTCTTGTGATTTCATATTTAAATTTGAAAATGTGCCAATTTGAAAATGTGTCAATTAAAAATGTGATAATTTTTTTATAATTAATTATCTAATTATCCCGTTATCTAATTGACTAATTATTTTTTTATTATTGAAAAAAGGGCGGAACAACTGAAACATTTATTAAATTTGTTCCACTAACATTTTTACAGTGTGCAAAAATAGGGTATTTTAAAATATGGCGAAAGTAAAATATTATTACGATTCGGAAAATTTGGCCTACCGAAAAATAAAAACTAAAAAAAGGACTAAATTTGGCTTTATTGTCTTGTTTTTAGTTGCTTCGACGTTGTTTGGTTTTTTAGGTTTTGTTATTTTATTGAACACTCCTTACTTTGAAACTCCAAAAGACCGGTTACAAACTCGTGAAATTGAGAATTTAAAGTTGAATTATTCGATTTTAAATAAAAAAATGGATCAGATTGATGCTGTTGTTGAGAGTCTTGAGGAACGTGACAATAATTTATACCGAGTTTATTTTAACAAAAAAGAAATTCCAGATTCAATACGAAAAGCTGGTTTTTCGAGAATCGAAAGATATAAAGCTTTAGAAGGCTACAATAATTCGCAATTGGTAATTAAAACCACCAAAAGAATCGATGTTCTTTCTAAACAATTAGCAATACAATCAAGATCATTAGACGAAATTTTGAAACTGGCTAGTGCCAAAGAAGATTTATTATCGGCAATTCCTGCCATTCAGCCAGTACAGAACGAAAATTTAAAACGTATGGTTTCTGGTTTTGGTTATAGAACAGATCCATTTACCAAAGTACGTAAGATGCATGAGGGTATGGATTTTACGGCCAAAACAGGAACTCCTGTTTATGCCACTGGTGATGGTGTAATAGATAGAGCCGACAGTAATGCCTCTGGTTTTGGAAATCATGTCGTAATTAGGCACGGTTTTGGTTATGAAACTTTGTATGCCCATTTAAGCAAATACAACTGCCGACCTGGTCAAAAAGTAAAACGTGGTGACGTTATAGGTTATGTAGGTAGCACCGGAAGATCCGAAGGACCTCATTGCCATTACGAAGTTCATAAAGATGGAAAAGTAGTAAACCCTCTTAATTTTTATTACGGAAATATTTCGGCGGTGGAATATGTTGCCATTTCGCAATTAGCAAACCAAGAAAATCAATCATTAGATTAAAATGCATATAGAATTACAACCTGATAAACGATATTATAGTATTGGCGAAATCGCCAAAGCATTTCATGTGAATGCTTCTTTGATACGCTTTTGGGATGGAGAATTTGATATTCTTAAACCCAAAAAAAACGCTAAGGGTAATAGAATGTTTACACCTGAGGATGTGAAAAATTTACAATTAATTTTCCACTTAGTTAAAGAACGCGGTTTTACGCTGGAAGGCGCCAAAATTCACCTGAAGGAAGGCCAAAAGAAAACATTAGATAAATTCGAAATAATACGTAAATTAGAGACGATAAAAACACAATTGACTGAAATTAAAAACGAATTGTAAAAACAAATCAATAAACTTAAATTAAAGCAAATATGAAAAAATGGTTAATCCCTGTAGGAATTATTGTTGTACTAATCGCTATTATAGCTTTTTGGTCAATTGGAATTAAAAATACTGGTTTAAAATATAACCAGGCAGTAAACAAAGAATGGGGAAATGTAAACACAGCTTACCAACGTCGTAACGACCTTATCGGAAACTTAGTGAATACGGTAAAAGGTGCTGCTGATTTTGAAAAATCTACATTGACTGCTGTTATCGAGGCTCGTGCAAAAGCAACTGCGGTAACAATAGACCCAAGTAATGTTACTCCAGAACAATTGGCTCAATTTAACCAAGCACAAAGCGGTGTATCTTCATCTTTATCTAGATTATTAGTTTCGGTTGAGCAATACCCAACTCTAAAAGCGAATGAAAATTTCTTAAAGTTACAAGACGAATTAGCTAGTACAGAAAATCAAATTCTTACTGCAAGAACTCGTTTTAATGAAGCTGTTCAGGAATACAATGGTTACATATTATCAATTCCTAACAAATGGTTCTTAGATTATAAAGAAAAACCATATTTTGAAGCTGTTGCTGGAGCTGATAAACCTGTAGAAGTAAAATTCTAAAAAAATTGATAAACGATTTTTGATTGTAGAAATACTAAATTTAAAAATCATTATTATTCATCTAAAAACTAATTTCAATGTCAAAAGTAGAAGATTTTTTAACCAAGGAAGAAGAAGAAGCAATTGTTGAAGCTATTCGTGTGGCCGAAAAAAATACTTCTGGCGAGATTAGAGTTCATATAGAAAAATCAACTTCTAAAGCCCATTTTGATAGGGCTTTGGAAGTTTTTCATGAATTAAAAATGGACGAAACACATCTTCAAAACGGTGTTTTAGTTTATGTTGCTGTAGACGACCATAAGTTTGTTATTTGCGGAGACAAAGGAATAAATGACGTTGTGCATCCTGATTTTTGGGATTCTACCAAAGAAGCAATGGCAGCACAATTCAAACAACAAAATTTTAAACAAGGACTTATTGACGGTATCTTGGTAGCAGGTGAACAATTAAAAAAATATTTCCCTTGGTCTGCTGACAATACTAACGAATTATCAAACGAAATATCTAAAGGATAATGATTACACCCAAACTAAATACCTCGATTTTCCTAAAATTAATCGTTTGTCTGTTCTTTACCCAAATAGGTTTTGCTCAATTTACAATTCCTGAAAAACCAAAATTTCAGACTTCTGTTTACGATTATGCAAATGTTTTAAGCCCTACAGAAAAAGCACAGTTAGAAGAAAAACTAATTCGTTACTCAGATTCTACTACTACTCAAATTGTTGTAATTACCATCGAAAGCCTTAAAGGTGAAGACATTGGTATATTAACTCCAAAATGGGGGCAAGAATGGGGAATTGGCGGAACTGCAAAAAATGATAACGGAGTTCTTATTTTATTGGCTAAAGCCGAAAGAAAAATATGGATATCACCTGGTTATGGTCTTGAAGACAAATTAACTGCTGGTATTGGTGGTGAAATTACCCGAAATATTATTATCCCTGAATTTAAAGCAGGAAGTTACTACAAAGGTCTTGACAAAGGCGCCGATGCTCTTTTTGACGTTTTTAAAGGAAAATATAAAGGAAGCCGTAAACAAGACGAAGGACAAAATTTCCCTTTCATCATGTTCATTATTATTGTAGGTGTTATCATATTTCTTATGTCAAGAAATAAAGGTGGTGGCGGAAACTCCGGAAATAGTGGCGGTGGAGGCCCTAGCCTACTCGACGTAATCATTTTAAGCAATCTTGGCCGAAGTGGCGGTGGTGGTTTTGGCGGTTTTGGTGGTGGATCATCTGGCGGAGGCGGCGGTTTTGGTGGAGGCTTTGGCGGAGGAGGATTCTCTGGTGGAGGTTCTGGAGGAAGCTGGTAGTTTTCGTTTTTCAGTCCCAATTACCTATCACAGTTTAAAAACTTATAATATATTTGCAAATCATAATTTATAATAATGTTATCACATAAAGCCAAATATGCTCTTAAAGCATTACTTTATTTAGCGGAGCAAGACGAAAATCACATTTCTAAAACTATAGAAATTGCTGAGGGCGCCAATATTCCTAAAAAGTTTTTAGAACAAATTTTACTTGATCTAAAAAGAGGGCATTTTGTGAGTAGTAAACAAGGAAAATACGGTGGTTATTATCTTATAAAATCCAAAAACGATATTACATTAGCCGAAATTCATCGTCTTTTTGATGGAGCAATTGCGCTTTTGCCGTGTGCTTCTTTAAACTTTTACGAACCTTGTTCTGATTGCAAAACGGAGTCAGAATGCCACTTAAGACACGGTTTAATGCTTATTAGAGACAAAACTTTACAAGCAATGCAGGGGATTACAATAGCCTCATTAGTAGAAAAATAAAAAAATATATTTTAAAGTCTAGTAATTATGTAGAATTTATATATATTTGCCAAAAATAAACACAAACTAATTAAAACCAACCTTATGAAACCACTTAAAAGAATCCTTGTCAAAAAGACAAGTCGGCTGCAGAGTAGCATTTCAAAATTAATTGCAAAAAACAATACCAGTTCTATTTTATGTATGTGTATGTGCTAGTAAAAAAAATTTAATTTAAATTCTACTAATTACATATACTTAATATAAAATGAAACAATCTATAAAAAACACACTTACAATACTATTCTTTTTAACCTTCTCTATATCATTTGCACAAAACATAGAAGGCGTTATTACAAATAGCGAAAATATTCCATTAGAAGCCGCTAATGTTATCATAAAAGGAACAACCTCTAATACAACTACAGATCAAAGCGGAAAATTTAGCATTGACTCCAAAGGAAAACTCCCACTAACCCTCTTAGTTCAATATATTGGCTACAAAACTGCAGAGATAGAAATTACAGCTTTACCAATAACCACTCCATTACAAGTTACTCTTAACGAAGAAAATGCCCTTATAGAAGTAGTTGTTTCTTCGAGACGAAGAATAGAAAAAGTTCAAGATGTACCTATCGCCATATCAGTTATAACTGGTAAACAAGCAGAACAAACAGGAGCATTCAACGTAAACCGTATAAAAGAACTTGTTCCATCAGTACAACTATATTCATCAAACCCAAGAAATACAGGAATCAACATTCGTAGTTTAGGTTCTCCTTTTGGTCTTACAAATGACGGAATCGATCCTGGTGTTGGTTTTTATGTAGATGGTGTATACTATGCCCGTCCAGCAGCAACAACATTAGATTTTATCGATGTAGAACAAATTGAAGTGCTACGTGGACCACAAGGATCTTTGTTTGGTAAAAACACAACCTCAGGTGCATTTAACATTACTACTCGTAAGCCAAGTTTTACTTCGGGTGCAGACTTTGAAGTGAGCTACGGAAATTTTGCTTTCTTACAAGCCAAAGCTTCAGTTACTGGTGCTTTAGGAAAAAAAATAGCAGGTCGTTTATCTTTTTCAGGAACACAACGTGATGGTTTAGTTGACAATATCGTTACCGGAAGAGCTACAAACACACTAAACAATCAAGGAATTAGAGGACAATTACTTTATACTCCTTCAGAAAATACTAATATTATATTAGCCGCAGATATTACAACGCAGCGTCCTGATGGATATGCTCAAGTTGTAGCTGGTGTTGCTCCTACTCAAAGAGCAGGTTATCGCCAGTTTGATGCTATTATTAAAGATTTAAATTATCAATTACCAAGTTTAAATGCATTTGACCGCAAAATAGATCAAGATACTCCATGGCGTTCTGGACAAGATTTAGGAGGTATATCGCTTAATGTTGATACAAAAATTGGAGGCGGTACACTTACTTCGACTACTGCATGGAGATTCTGGAACTGGGATCCATCAAATGATAGAGATTTTACAGGATTACAAGTATTGGCAAAATCGCAAAACCCAACCAGACAAACACAAATAACACAAGAAGTTCGTTATGCAGGACAACTTTCATCTAAAATAAGTGGTGTTGTAGGTGTGTTTTTTATCGACCAAACATCTAAAACAAACGGTACCGAAGAATCTGGTAATGCACAATGGAGATTTTCACAAAGCACCACTAGCCCATTATGGAAAACTCCAGGTCTTTTTGAAGGATACGGAATAAAAACCGATGCAAGAATCAGATCATCTAGTGCTGCCGTATTTGGACAATTAGACTGGGCAGTAACAGAACGTTTACATATATTACCTGGTTTACGTTATAACTTTGATAAAAAAGAAGCCGATTACACTCGTACAACATACGGAGGTTTACAAACCACTGATCCAGCATTACTTGCTTTAAAAAAATCTGTTTATAGTGATCAAGCTTTTACATCAGATACTGACAACACAGACTTTTCTGGAAATATAACAGTTACTTACAAAGCTTCAGATAAAATTAATGCTTACGCTACTTATGCAAAAAGTTACAAACCAGTTGGGGTAAACGTAGCTGGTCTTCCAACAGATGCCAAAGGACAGCCATTACTTGATCTTGCGGTAATTAAACCAGAGAAAGTAAATCATTACGAAATAGGAATAAAAACATCTCCTTTTAAAAACTCCATATTCAACTTAGCATTCTTTAATACAGATATTAAAGATTTCCAAACAAATGTTCAAGCAGCTGAATTGGGCGTTAACCGTGGATATCTTGCTAATGCAGATAAAGTACGTGTAAGAGGTGTAGAACTAGATGCTAGCTTTGTATTTAGTCAACATTTTACTGTAAATGCAGCTGCAACTTATACAGATGGTAAGTATGTAAAATTTACAAACGCACCACTTCCATTAGAAGAAACAGGAGCTCCAGTAGCATTTAAAGATGTTTCGGGAACTGATTTACCAGGCGCATCAAAATGGGCTGGATCTTTAGGAGGCGAGCTTTCTGATAAAGCAAAATTCTTCGGAAATGCTGGTAAAGTTTTCGTAGCGATAGATTCTTATGCTCGTTCTGAATTCTCATCAAGCCCATCAGCTTCAAAATATTTAGTAGTTCAAGGCTATGCTATTTTTAATGCTCGTTTTGGTTTCCGTGCAGCCGAAGGTTTATCTGTTCACTTCTGGGGACGTAACCTTTTAAACAAAGATTACTATGAGCAATTATTGCCTGCAGGAGGAAACACGGGACAATATGCAGGAGTATTAGGAGATCAAAGAACTTATGGAGTTACTTTAAAGTATTCTTTATAGCAGAACTTCATTCAACATAAATTAAAAATCTATTAACTGGGATAAGTTTTAAAATAACTTGTCCCAGTTTTTTTATTCAAAATTGTCAAAAAAGGGAACGCAGATGACGCAGATTTACTAAAGTAAAGACGCGGATAAAAACAGATTTTCTATTTATACTTGCTCTCTTTTTCTATCATAAATAATACAGATAAAGCGATTAAAAAACTTTGCGAACTTTGCGTAAATCTTTGCAAACTTTGCGGTTAATTTTTCTTGCCACAGATTAAAAGAATTAAAAGGATTTCTCCAAAATTATAAATTTTAAAAAATCAGTTTTTATCTGCGTTTTCGCCTAGCGAATCCGTATAATCCGCGTACCTTATATTTACAAATCACAAAATCAAACCAAAAGCCGATTTATAATCAACATCAATTGTATATATTCGCAGCCTGAATAACAGCTGAATGAAATCTTGCAGATTACTTTTTTTTCTCGTACTAACAAGTCAATTATTGGCAGGGCAAACCAAAAAAAATATCGACCAGCAAACTCTTACCTGGATAAGATATTACAATATATTGCCGTTAAGCCAAAAGTGGTCCTTACATTCTGAAATTGATAATCGCAGTTTTCTCAATCCTATTCACGAAAACCTATGGGTTTTAAGAGTTCAGGGAAGATACCGAGCAAATAAACTTATTGATCTTGGTGGAGGTTTCGCTTATTTTAATGTCAATACCCAGAATACAGAAATTGATCCCGATTTTTCGATTCCAGAATACAGAGCACAACAAGATATTACACTTATAAACGACATTGCAAAAATCACTTTCCACAATCGTTTTCAGCTAGAAGAACGTTTTATTCACAAAGCCAATCAAGAAGAATTACTCGATGGTTACTCTTTTTCCTTTCGATTTCGGTACCGTTTACAATCTACATTTACCCTTTGGGAGAAAGAAAAACGCAGTTTAAAAGGAACTATCTCTGATGAAGTTTTATTCAATTTCGGAAAAGAAATCAAGAGAAATACTTTCGACCAAAATAGAATCTACCTCGCATTACGTTATCATTTTAATCCAAATGTTGGCTTAGAACTTGGCTACTTAAAAAACTTTCAGCGAAGAGCGAGCGGAGTCGATTTTTACGACAGAGATATTATCAGATTTACACTTTATCATAGAATTAACCGAAAAATGTGAGAGCGTGAAGACTTGAGAATGTGAGATGAAAAGATGCAAGACGAAAAGATTTGGCTAAAGCCCTTTTCCTCTTAATCATTAATATCTCCAGCTTTAGCTGGAGCCAATTCAAGCTTTAAGTTCTTCTAAATTTGTTTCTTTTGAACCTATAAAACCTTAGAACCTTTGTTGCTTTGAACCTTTGAATCTTTGTTGCTTTGAATCTTTGTTGCTTCCTCCCTTTTACCCTTTTCTCTTAGATCCTTTTTTATCAGATGCAAAATTTCCAATTTTATACGATAGTGAAAACATTACATATCGTTTTAAAACAGTATTTTCTTCATCACGAATAGATGTTGCCGAAATTGTTCTTGTGGCGCTTTGGTTTTGGTTTAAAAGATCGTAAACTTTTACTTTTACAAACATTTTCTTATCCAAGATTCCATAAGACAAACTTGTATTCCAAAGAAAGAAATCTTTCTTAAAATCACTCGAAATATTAGAATTGTAAGTGTATCCAAAATCATTACCAAAAACTAAATTTTCAGGCCAATAAGTTGTTGCCTGCAAATTAATTTTATGAATCACGTTAGAGGTCGCATCTCTAGAATAGTTCTCATACGTTGTTTCGTTATAAGAAAAACTATATGATGGAGCAATAGTAAGCAACTCGCCATAATCGTATGATAAATATACTTTTGGCGTAATTGCAGTAGATTTAGCATTGTACAAAACCGCATTTGTATATCCTTTATCAAAAGAATAACTACCATTTAATCCTAGACCATATCTTAAAACATGGGCGTCTTTTTTTATAGACTGGTTCCAGTTACCTCCTGCATTAATAGCATAAGTTCCCGAAATATTAGTGTAAGTAGTCGTTCTTTTTCCGCTATCATCATAAATTGAGGTCGAAACAACATCATTTTTATAATAATCTCCCCTTACAAACAAACTATAACCCGATCGTGTTCGGAAATCAAAATTCCTAAAATTAAAATTAGCACTATTTTTCTCAATAGGATTTAAATCTGGATTTCCTATTATAGTATTCAATGGATTACTCAGATTCAAGACAGGCAATAACTGAGTCGAAGTAGGAAGTGCATTAGAATAATCATACTTAAACGATATATTTTTAGACTTACTAAACTTGTATCTAATCTGGAAATCACCATAAGGCAAAGCATATTTTTTATTCAAATCAGTTTCTTTATTCAAGTACAAAGAGTGATTATCATAATCAATAATTGCTGTTCTAGAATTCACGTTTATGGTAAACTTATCTTTTTGCCAAGTAATACCAACTTTAGGGCTAACAGAATTTTGTTTGGAAGTTATATAATTCGTCAATGATAAATTTAAATCCGAATACGATTCTGTAGTTGGATCAAAGTTGAATGTTTTTTCATCATTTATAGTATTTGCCAAATCAAAATTTGACCCAAATCTTACTCTCAACGAATCAGTTATAGGCTCAGTATATTCCAGATCTAACGAGTAAGTATCACTAATGGTATTCTTCTTTGTATTTTGATTTCTCTGATCGTTAGGCTTACTGTCTTGATAAAAAATAGTTTCCGAAAGATTTAACGCGTCCGAATCATTACTTGTATTATTATTAATAAATACCAAACTTAGGTTACGATGCTTTCTCTCAAAATTTTTATTGAAGTTAATAACATTACTAAAGTTAGTATTGGTACTTTCTGAATAGGATTTCGAATTACTTTCGTTTAAAGATTCCCCGTTACCATCTTCAGAAAAACTAGATGAATCCGAATTGTTATTAGAACGAGACTGGCTAAGTTTTGGCGAAACAAAAATTTGAGTAGTTGGGTTAATTTTATACTCTAACTCAAGATTTACATTATTTCCTGTATTTTCATTTCTTGTGTTCGAGTCTGAACTGGTTATAATATTTCCTGTAGGCAAAAAACTAGTTTGATCAGACTTACTTGCGTTTTTGTTAACCGTATTAGAGAAATCATAACTCGCCGTAGCTTCCAAATCTTTAGACCACTCATCAGAGTAATTAAATCCTAACAAGTTCGATTGCGTGATTCCTTTACCACCACCAGAAGAGTTATTATTTAATCCTTTACTATTTCTTCCTCCTCCCATATTATCAAACACATCATCCATAGAGAATCCCGTAGAATTAATATTATTAGAAGAAGCTAAAACACTAATCTTTTGTTTATTATTAAAAAAGTTCATGATAAGGCTACTCTCATATCTATCGTCAGAGCCATAACCGCCAAGAATCTTCCCAAAGAAACCTTTATTTTTCTTTTCGTCTATAGTTAAGTTTATACTCGAATAATCCGAAGTCGATTCTTGTTTAGATAATTCTTCTTTTTTGGTTTTAAAATCAGAAACCTGAACTTTTTTTATAATATCAGCAGGCAAATTTTTCAAAGCAATCGCTCCATCTTTATCAAAAAAAGCTTTTCCATTTACCAAAAACTGAGTTACTTGTTTTCCGTTTACAGTCACCTTACCATCATTATCTACATCTACGCCTGGCAATTGCTTCAATAAAGCTTCTACATTCGAGTCTGGGCGCACTTTATACGAAGCTGCATTAAACTCTAGCGTATCTTTTTTCATTGTTATTGGTGCCGCTTCACTTTTTATAACCACATTATCTAAGGCATTTACATTCTCGAGTAAATACAACTTCCCATAATCCTTACTTGCAAGTAATCCTTTTTCCTCCTCATAATACGGCTGATATCCCATGTAATTTATCTTCATAAAAACAGGTTTATCGTATTTCTTGGTGTTTATGCTAAAAAAACCATTCTTATCCGTCGTTGCATATTCAATTATAGTCGAATCTTTAACTGTGGTAAAATAAACTGTAGCCAGTTCCAGAGGTAATTGCGTATTAATATCGATGACAGTTCCCTTTATAACAATGTCATTTTGAGCACTAGCTGTATAACCTAAAATAAAAAACAAAACGAAAGAGTATAATCTAAACATGAAAAGATTTTTTAATACTATAAGACCAAAAAAAAGGCCAAAGGTTTAACTATTTATCATCTATTTTCTTGGCTTTACAAACTAACCTTGCTAACAAAGATAATTCACCAAAATAAAACGCTGTAAACATACATTAATTGCATAAAAAAATCCCGATTTCTCGGGATTTCTGTTTATTATTTCTCTCTGATATAAATATCGATTGGCACTCCTGAGAAGTCCCAATTTTCTCTAATCTTATTTTCAAGATATCTTTTATATGGTTCCTTAACATATTGTGGCATGTTAGCAAAAAACACAAACTGAGGCGTAGGTGTTGGCAACTGCATACAATATTTAATTTTCACATATTTTCCTTTAGTCGCTGGTGGCGGGTAAGCTTCGATCACCTTCAACATAAATTCATTAAATTTAGATGTAGGTATTCTTTGTTGTCTATTTTCATAAACCTGAACCGTAGCTTCTAATGCTTTCAATAAACGTTGTTTCGTTAAAGCCGAAACGAACAAAATTGGCACATCCGTAAAAGGCATTAATTCTTTTTTGATCTTCTCTTCGTAATCACGAGTCGACATCGTATCTTTTTCAACCAAATCCCATTTGTTCACAAGGATTACAACCCCTTTACGGTTTTTCTCAGCCAACCAAAAAATACTTTGATCCTGACCTTCAAATCCACGAGTTGCATCGATAACCAAGATACAAATATCAGCATGCTCAATTGCACGAACTGAACGCATTACTGAGTAAAACTCTAAATCTTCCTTCACTTTAGCCTTACGACGGATTCCCGCAGTATCAACCAAGTTAAATTCAAAACCAAAACGGTCAAATTTAGTATCAATTGCATCACGAGTTGTTCCCGCAATATCCGTTACCATAAAACGTTCTTTACCAATAAGTGCATTGATAAAACTAGATTTTCCAGCATTCGGACGTCCTACAACAGCAAAACGTGGTAAAACCACTTCTTCCTGAACAGGTTCTGGTTTTACAGGAAAAGATTCGATTAAAGCATCTAATAAATCTCCTGTTCCACTTCCCGAAATACTAGCAAACGTATAATATTCACCTAAACCAAGATTATAAAACTCAATTGCATCTTTCTCACGCATTGCGTTATCTACCTTATTTACAGCAAGTAAAACCGGTTTTGTAACTTTACGCAACAAACGAGCAACAATGTCATCCATTGGTGTAATTCCTTCTTCTACATCTACCACAAAAATAATAACATCAGCCTCATCAATAGCCAATTCTACTTGTTTGCGGATTTCTCCTTCAAAAACGTCATCAGAACCACGAACGTATCCGCCGGTATCAATAACCGAAAATTCTTTTCCGTTCCACTCGCTTTTACCATAGTTTCTATCACGGGTAACCCCAGATACTGAATCTACAATAGCTTCTCTTCTTTGTATCAGCCTATTAAAAAGGGTTGATTTCCCTACATTAGGTCTTCCTACTATCGCAACAATGTTATTCATTTTTTTGAATTTTAGATCTTGAATTTCAAATTTTAGATTTTTAGTTACCCAAAAACCTAATCACTTGTAATCCAAAATGCTTTATTTTAATTTTTTGCAAAGGTAGTCTTTTTTAGTTTGCAGTTATCAGTTTTAAATATTCAGTAAAAAAACTGCTAAAACTGTGACTCTAAACCAAAAAACTGACTACTTTTTTCAGGAGCTCTTTCCTGCTATCCGCTTCAAACGAAGTTCACTGAACTCCGCTTTTAAATATACATAAAGTGAAGTAATCTTTTGTTCCGCTAAAGGAGCGTCACAAAAGGATTTTCACTACTATCAGGGCTAGACTTTCGATTAAACAATTAACCCGATTCAACGATTAACCTTTTTTACAATTAACCAATCAGTGGTAAATATTTTTCTTCAATAAAATCCAAATGATGAATTTGATGACCAATTATATTAAATCCCATTGCTAGTACAGACATTCTATGCTTCCAATTGATTCCTGTTTTCTGCAAATCTTCAGCATCAAAACTCTTAAACAATAACGCTGTCGCTCGTCTTACCGCAATTAACTCATCAATGATTTCAGTTATCGATTTAGAATTTGCTTTAGATTTTCTTGCCATTTCATCTTCATCAAAACTCATAACAAAATCCTTTTCATCCCTAGCAAATCTCAAAGTCCCAGAACATAATAATCTTTCGATATCAGTAATATGCTGGATAATTTCATTAACTGTCCATTTACCTTCCTGATACGTTTTTCCTTTTAATGCTATAAAAGTCGAAAGATCCAACAATTGTAATTGTTCTATACTTTTCTCAAAAGCTTCCTCTAGTCCTATATCCTCAACAAGATTAATATACCTGTCAAAGTATTCTGGCATAGGATTAATATCCGATTTTATCATCAACTTTAGATTATACGTTTAAAACGATTCCCGATTAAACAGTTAAACGATTAACCAAATCAACATTTATTGGTTATACCCAAAACGTTTTAGCATATTAGCATTACTTCTCCAGTTTTTATTCACTTTTACATATAGTTCAATATGAATTTGTTTTCCGAAGAACTTCTCTAAATCCGCACGAGCTTCCATTCCCACTTTTTTCAAAGCAGCACCTTTATGACCAATGATAATTCCTTTTTGAGTATCGCGTTCTACCATAATCAAAGAACGAATACGGATGATATTCTCATCTTCAAAAAATTCTTCGGTTACAATTTCTACTGCGTATGGGATTTCTTTACTATAATTCAATAAGATTTTCTCACGAATAGTTTCGTTTACAAAGAAACGTTCCGGCTTATCTGTCAATTGATCTTTTGGGTAATACGCTGGCGATTCAGGTAATAATTCGATGATTCTACCAAAAACCTCAGGCACATTAAAATTTTGTAAAGCCGAAATTGGGAAAATCTCAGCATTAGGAACTTTAGCGGTCCAGAATGCTACTTGCTCCTCTAATTGTTCCTGATTCGAATTATCGATTTTATTCAATAACAATAGAACTGGAATTTTGGCATGTATGATTTTATTAAAGAAAGCTTCGTCTTTTAGCTCCTGCTCCCCTATCTCTACCATATAAACTAGGATATCAGCATCTTCAAAAGCCGATTTTACAAAGTTCATCATCGATTCCTGCATTTCGTATGCTGGTTTGATAATTCCCGGAGTATCAGATAAGATCAACTGAAAATCTTCTCCATTTACGATTCCTAGGATTCTATGACGTGTAGTTTGTGCTTTAGATGTTATTATAGACAATCGTTCTCCAACGAAGGCATTCATTAGTGTTGATTTTCCAACGTTTGGATTTCCGATAATGTTTACGAAACCTGCTTTATGTGACATTTGTGTACTATTTATTCTGCAAAGGTAGTCATATCAAGTCAATACAGAAAATAAAACATTTTTTAAAGTTTTTGTTGAAATATCCAATAATTGGTTATACCTTTGCACCCGAAACAACGCGGGATAGAGCAGTAGGCAGCTCGTCGGGCTCATAACCCGAAGGTCACAGGTTCGAGTCCTGTTCCCGCTACTAAGACAAAAAGCTTCAGAGAAATCTGGAGCTTTTTTTTATTATACTAAAATTCGATTTAGATTGCGGATGCGAAGTCAGGAGACATTCGCACAGCACTCGCTACAAATTTATCTTTTGCAAGAACTCTTCGCAGAGCAGGGGACCGAGTTTTCTCTACCAAGTATGAATTTTCTTCATGAAATAACAACTTCTACTAAGACAATTTTAGTTTAATCTTATCGACGTAATTTTTCTTTAAATAATTTGTCAAATTCAATTAGTCCTTGGTTACAAACTTTTTCTAAATAAAGAAAATAACTTTCGTATGAATCGAAATTTATATTTAAATCTCTCATAGAGTATGGGAAAAGTTTATCAAACATTTCAATGTCAAATTCTTTTGTTTCTTCATTTTTGTAATCAATATTTCCCGTGGCAAAAACAGGGTTAAAGTATTTTTCCGTTAAGTAGTAGTATTTTTCAAGTTTATCTTGAGAAAGTTTAGAAAGTTGTTCTTTAAAAAGCACTATAAAACCTACACCAACATAATCATATAAAGGTTTTGTCGTCTTAGAAATGGCAATTAACTTTTTTCTGATCCATTCTGCCCTAAAAGTATTTTCAAATTCAGACCAATTAACTAATTGAACATTAGTATTTTTAATTGCTTCAAATGCCCCGCTCTGAAAGCCAATTTTTGAAATTATAAGCCCGTAATTAGCTCCATAGTCATTTATAACTGTACGAAAAGAGTGCACAACATGTTTCGGAACTTTTTTTTTCCAGAATTTACATTCACAGATAATTACGCTTCTAGACACTTGGTTACTTATTTCTGCATACACATCAACATTAATTTTTTCCCTCACCGTAATTATGTCTTTCTCTGTTTCGCATAGATAGCCACATACAGTTAAAATCTCGGCAACTTTGTTTTGTAAATCTTTCCATGTTTTTGGTTCATTTTCGTATATAGTCATTTATTTTATATGAGTTTTTCAAAGATTTATAAAAGTCATTTTTATGCATCATATCAATCTAGCTTCGAACATGTGTATTCAATAAACAATTTGTAATATTTAAATAATTGCACAAAAGATTAGAAGCAATGATATGCCTTATTCTTCCCAAACTACGCTTATTATAGTTTTAAGTTGCTTGTAAGGAATGCAATATTCAAAAAAATCACTATCCTCCTCTTCATCTTTTAACTCAAACCATGTCGATTTATAAATTGATTGCGCTTTATCTTTACCTGAATATAAAAAATCATATTTACCATCAATATATTCTTGGGCAACAGAGTCCTCGGGAGGAGATAATTTAGTAATTTCTTTAATCTTTATCCAATAACCATCTGACTTACTCCAATATTTAACTTGACCATTATTAATAAAAACAACAAATAAGGGATAGATATTTAATGATAATAATCTATAAATAATTGAGGTTAAACTGGTTTTGAATCTTTCTGATAATTCTTTTACTAAATCAGGAGAGAACTTTTTTTTAAATGCAGCTTTCCGGATTATATCTTCCGGCATTAAAAGCTCTGATGCAAAATCGTTAGCTTCCCATTCCTGAATTCCTTTTTTTGCTTGCTGCTCTGCATTATTAAACCAGTTTAGTGTATTAGATGTTTCATCGTGAATTTCTAAATCTAGTTTGTCATGTAGTAAAAAATGCCCGATTTCATGGGCGACAGTAAACCTTTTTCTCTCTTCAAACTGAATATTGGAGTTTACTTTTATTAATGTTTTGGAATTACCTCTGATAATTTTACCGTCCGAACTTGGCAATTTCTCTTCTATTAATGTTGCTCCAAGTCCAGCAACAAAAATATCCAAAGGAATATCAGTTATTTCATCGAAGCCAATTTCTTCTAATAGTGCTTTAGCTCTATTTGAACCTCTTCTATTTCTGATCATTTTCCAATTGTTCCAGTAGTTCTAATAAATTTTGATCTTTAATAATTTCTTTAATTTCATCAATTCCTAGATTATCTAAATTTCTATATTGTACATGAAATTGATTATTTGCAATTAAAGATTTTAAATAACTAATTGGTTTGTCAATATTTTTCTCGATTGCATTTTGTAGTAATGCAGAAGCTTTTTCTAATAAATCGGTATCTCTCTGTTTATTGATATAACCTTTTAAGAGAAATGAATGTTTACGAAAATTCTTAAGAGCATAATTTTCAATATCATTAATATCAAAGCCTTCCTCTTTAAGAATTTCATCATAGGTACTGGAATCTCCGTCAATAATTTTGGAGATAATTGCCTCGTCTATCTTTTTGATGAAGTTATTTTTCATAATTCAAAACTTTCAATTTTTCTTTTATAAATGGTAACTTGCGATCTAATCGCTTTTTAATATTTGTCAGTTCATCGATCCCGATGCCTAGTAACTCTGACAAGTCGTTTCGTTTCATACCATTAATTATATATGGTTCGAACAATAATAACTCATCATCTGTGGCTCCCATAGCTGTTAATTCATCATGGCATATAGATAATAATGATTGGTAATCGGAATCGTCAAAAGACATTTCGACATCATTATCCATAATTTCAAATGTTTCATTTGCTTTATCAAGTTCAGCATTTAATGTGTTTGAAATAACACTATCTAACGCACTTATTATTTGCTTTCGGAAATCAGGAAACTTATCAAGATACCAGTTCCGACCCCCTTCTCTTAAAAAGGCTTCGATCGTATCATTAATCATGTCTTCAATCATAATACCCCTAAACCCCTTTTGATAATTGTATTTGATTCCAAAAACAGTCTTAAGCCTTATGATAGCGTGTTTGAAAAGAATAGCATAAAACTCCGAAGTGTAAACCTCCTGAAGCGCTCTGCATTTCTCATCAAAAGTTGCAACCTCTCTATTATTTGACTTCATTTATATAGTAATGCTTAAATTTTTTAAAAATTTTCCATAGCGATGGCAATTTATGAAATTTATATAGCATTACAATGTATATGAGAGGTTTAACTTAAACAAAAAATATGAGCAAATCAGCAAATTATTTAATATCTGGCGTGTGGAAGGATTCAAATGATAATATTACACATGTAATGTTGCATCCGGTAAATGATGGAGATTCTTTCAACGCAGGGGTTAAAACCTCAGAAGCAGATACGATAGGATTATTAAAAAAAGGAAATGTTATTAAGACGGTAATATGGGGTTATCCTGGATGGAGTATTAAATCTAAGGTAACATATGTTCAGAGTGCTGGAAAAGAATATTTAAGAAGTGATGCAAATGCTACTACAAAAGATAATCTAGACAATTTAATATCAATGAAAACAATTAAATAATTATAAATATGGATAAGAGTTTACATTTAGATTCGGTAATTAAAACGCATCAAATTACAAAAGAGGAGGGGCTTTTAAATAAGCACAAAGACAAAAACAAGGAAGTTAAAGAGGCTTTACAGCAGAAGTATGAAAGCAATATTTACTCTCCTTTTAATTCTGGTTCCTATGCAAAAAATACTGCTATGAATACCAAATTTGATTTTGATATGGTATGCCCTTTTAAAAGAAATGCGTTTGGTTCTAATGGCACATTAAAGCAGATGTACGAAGATGTTTTTGATTTTTTATATGAGAAATACAAAGATGAGGCAAATGTCAGAAAGCAAAAAGTTTCTATTGGGATTGAGTTTTTTGCAGATGAAGACAGGGATGTTGTAAAAATTGATGTTGTACCAGGGCGTGAATTAAATCAAGATCAATACAAAGATGATGAAAGCCTTAACCTCTACGTTTACTACAAATATGGAAACTTTGACCAAGGCAGTGAAAGAATTAAAACTAATGTACAGGCCCAAATCAAAAATATTAAAGATAGAGCAACAAAAGAAAAAGATTCCATTAGAAAGATCATCCGTCTGCTTAAAGTCTGGAAGAATACCAAGTATAATAACCCTGCGAAATCCTTCTTTTTAGAATTGATTACAATTAAAGCTTTTGACAATAAAGATGTATCGGGGAATTTATGGAGTAAGCTAGAAACCGTATTGCAATATATCCGTGACGAAGTTACCGGCGAAAGTTTTACATTGAAAGATCCAGGAAATGGTTCTAATGATTTAATCGATACTTTAACGACATTAGAGAGACAAACCCTATCTGATGATATGAAGAATATGCTTGAAAGAATTGAGGATAACGATGAAAATATCAAAACGTATTTCCCTGAAAATTCAAAATTTCTTGAGGAAGAAGAAAGTGACAACAAATACGAAAATAAAGGAAACGGATTCTATTCTAATCCACCAAAAAATGAAAGATTCGGTTAAATGATGGACAAAAGACTAAATACAATCCAGCAAATTTTTTCCGAACTAAATGGTATTTCAATTGAGATACCATTTAGTTCGGATTTAGAATTTAACATAGTTGGAAAAATTAAAGTTCCAGTCGAATCAACAGACGATTATTTATTTTTCGATGTTAAGATTCATCCCGAATATCCGTCAAAAAGAATGGATAACGAATCTATTACTTTTTCCAATAGTTCTTATTTAGAGTATGGACATGTAATGGGAGATGGTTCCATTTGCATACATACGTCGCATCAGACCGATTTAAAGAAGAAAATTGAAATCGATATTAGTTCATTAAAAAGATGGATTTGGAAATATTATTTAAATAAAGATAATGATTTACATTATGAGCATTTAATTTTACAGCCTAAAGAATTTAAAGACAATCATTTTTCTTTTCTGTTTACAGAAGTAGACGATATCTTTAGTAAGAAGCAATTTGGTTTTTTCGAATATGCAAAAATAAATAATGGACTATTTCATAAAAAGATTATTCTAAATAACGTTATCCTTGAATTTAGAGATTCTTTAAGTAAAAAAATTGCAGAATGTAAATGGAGTAGTGCAATAAAGCAATTATCTAATAAAAATATTGGAATATATTTATATTTAGAGAAACCTCCATCAATAATGGGGAAGTTTTCAATAAATAATTGGGAAGATTTAGAAGGCTTGGTTGATCAAAATCTTCACAGTTTTCTTTATAATGTCCAGAAAAACAACTCAAAACTGAAGGGACAACCTATTCCTTTTTTAATCGGTTATAGAATATCTGAAAAAGAGATACACTGGCAAGTAGCTATTTTAGAAATTGGGAAATTTCCAATTGAGTCTTATAAAGAAGACAAAGTATGGAAAGGTGGATTTATTCATGAAGATATTATATGGGGTATCACTAAAAATTGTTCTTATGATTATTTCTTTGGCAGAGGTAGATTAACCGAAAATATTACTAAAAGCAAAATACTTATCATTGGGATAGGCGCAATAGGTAGTATGGTTGCGACAACGTTGACAAGATGCGGCTGTACCAGTATTGATGTAGTTGACTATGATATTAAAGAACCAGAAAATGTATGTCGGTCTGAATATTCTTTTTTAACAGGGATTTGTAATAAAGTAGATGATTTATCCAATGAATTATTCTCAATATCTCCTTTTGTTGAAGTTGGAATAATTAATCCAGTTATGTTTCATATTGACGCAAAAATAGCACAAGGATTGAACAGTACTAATACTAAATTGCAAGAAAAACTACTTCATTATGATATGATTATAGATTGTTCAACAGATAACGATTTGTTGTATATTTTGAGTAATCTTAAACTGAACAAGTACATAACACTATCAATAACTAATAATGCCAAAGACCTTGTTTGTTCAGTTGAATCAAATAGTTATAATTGGGTAATGAATCAATATGAAAATGTTTTGGAAAATGAGATGGAAGATTTACATAATCCAACTGGATGTTGGAGTCCAACATTCAAGGCTTCATATAATGATATCAGTACATTGGTTCAATTTGCCATTAAGCATATTAACATGAAATTGAGTGATGATAGTAAAAGTTTGAGAAACTTTGTTTTAAGTACGAATGAGAATAATATATTTTCA
Organism: Flavobacterium sp. GL_143; assembly: GCF_057834355.1. Lineage (NCBI taxonomy): Bacteria > Pseudomonadati > Bacteroidota > Flavobacteriia > Flavobacteriales > Flavobacteriaceae > Flavobacterium > Flavobacterium sp. GL_143. Next base: position 150,326 of record NZ_CM174401.1, read on the forward strand.
ATAAAATTAGATGAGTTTTGACATATAAAATAACTGAATTAGGTTTAACAATGGAGATAGATGATAATTTATTATCTACTATTATTGATATTGGAGTTCAACATTACCCGAATGAGTTTGGAGGCTTCTTAATTGGTAATTATTCACAGACGCAAACCCATTTAAAAATAACAGATACAATTCTCCCAAATAAATATAAAGGGACACCTTACTTGTTCGAGAGAGATACAATAGGAATAGATGATAAATTAAAGCAATTTTACGATGAGGAACCTAAGAAATATTACCTTGGAGAGTGGCATACCCATCCAAACAATTTACCAATACCAAGTAGTACTGATATCAATGCCATTAATTCAATTGCAAATCATCCTGAAGTATCAATTAAAAACCCCTTAATACTGATCATAGGTTACGACAAGACCAAGATTGAACTTGGTTTCTATGTTCAATTTAAAAATAAAATATATAGATATGAGTAATAAAATTAAATTAGGAGATTTATTTAGTGGATTGCAGAACCAAATGGTTGCTCAATTAAACACAAACAGAGAATTTATTTTACATCCGGGTTCAAAAGGAGATTCTTTAGAAAATGTTTGGATAGAATGGCTGAGAAAATATTTACCTAATAGATATTGTGTTGACAAAGCAATAGTGGTTGATAGCACTGGAAGTTTAAGTCATCAATTAGACTTAGTGATTTATGATCAACAATATACACCTTTTGTTTTTACCCAGAATGGGATTCATTACATTCCTGCGGAGGGTGTATACGCTGTGTTTGAAGTAAAGCCTGACTTACAAGGTAAAGTCGGAGAAGATAATTTTTTCGAATATGCGGGTAAAAAAATTGAAAGTGTTAGAAGTTTAAAAAGGACTTCTGTCAAAATTATTAATGCTGGAGTTGAAGTACCAGCCCGCCCATTAACGAAAATAGTAGGAGGAATATTAACAAGTACAAATTCATTTACTCATTCAAATAACAATACAATTGAAGGCCATCTGAAAAATCTAAAAAATTTACAGACAATAGAAATGGGTTGTGCAGTAGATTATGGTAGTTTTTACGTTAATTATGATGGTGTAGAAGACATAAGTAGTAAAGATTTTGACAAAAGGATTAATGATTATTATTTAAGCAGGAAATTTGAAAGCATTACTTTTAGTGACAAAGAAAACTCATTAGTTACATTTTTTCTTCAACTCACAAGATACTTGCAACAATCTATCGGAACAGTTGCAGCAATTGATTTAAATACTTATGCTAAAACTATTGGATTTGAAATTGATCAGAAAATTTAATACAAATTATAGATAAAGCAAAAAAATGCTCAAACCAGAGTCTTAACCTGCAGGATCAGAAATATGGAGTCAGATCGTTTTCAGGAAATTAGAAGAAAGACTGAAGAAACAACAAATCAAAAGTTTCCTCCAACAACTGAAATTGAATAACAAAAATTCCTTATACAAATATGTCTAACTGCATTAAATTTGCCATATGATGATAACTCTACGATACATTTCTATTGATAGGAATGTTTAAGAACTTTTCTAAATCCTCTACAAAAAAGTTCGACATTAGTTCGGGCGTGGCTACTAAGAAAAAAAACTTCAGAGAAATCTGGAGCTTTTTTTTATTACAAAATCTAAGCTATCAGGCCCATATCCGCCGCGGCGGACAAAGGTTCGAGCCCTGTTCCCGCTACTAAGAAAAAGCTTCAGAGAAATTTGGAGCTTTTTTGTTTTTTTATTCCTTCCCAACCTTTTTCAATTTTATAACATCTATAATATTATCAAAGAAAATCTGAGGTTTCAATTGTATTTTTTATTTTTAGTTTGGCGATCAATTTCTTTAGTGCTTCATCTTAGATAAAATTTCTAATCTTTTTAAAACAAAAAAACTTAGATTTAACAGCATTAATTACAAAAAAACATATGAAAAAAGTTATTTGCCTTTTGCTTTGCCATTTGACGCTTCTGTCTTTTGGACAAGAAGCAGCACCAAAAAATAAATTAATCAGAGGGTTTGTTTTTGATAACTCCGAATATGCAAGCATTCCTTTACCAGCTGTTGAAGTTCCTATTGAAATAATAGGAACGGATAGAAAGACAAAAACAGACGATGATGGCAAATTTGAAATTGAAGCAAAAGAAACTGACGTATTAATTATTCAAGGAGACTTTATTAAAACCCGAAAGATTTTAATTACAGATAAAAACTGCTATGAAATTAATCTCGGTACAGTGACCGGTACTTACTCAATTTCTTTTCAAAGTAAAAAAGCCGCTAGACAAAGTAATAGGTTCTATCGTAAATTAGTGAAAAAATTGTTGGAAAAGATTAAAAGCGGGTTTTATGATTGTGTTGCTTAAAGATACATAATAAACATTCCTTCCCAAAAATAAATGTACCTCATGAAAACAATAATTTTTATATTATTAAGTGTTTTTTCAATAGTAAATGGTCAAAATAAAAAGACTAATAGCGCAGTAAGAGATTTTTCTTTAAAAATTCCCGAAGGTTATACCAAGCGTAAATAAGTAGAGACAATTGACATTTGCACAACTTTTCATAAGCTAGACTACTAAAAATCACGTACTTTTCTTCTTGATTTAGATTTCGAGTGCGAAGTCAGGAGACATTCGCCATAGCTCCTCATAAGAACACTTCGAAGATCACTTTTTTTATTCTTCCAAGTATTCACAGTATTTTAAAAACAGATAATTATTACTTTTAATTATTTCAAAGAATTTATCGAATGCTGTTTCGTTAGTGTTGTATAATTTTGATAAATCTGAAATTAATTCTTTTGCTTTATCTTCTTCCAATTTTTCATTTCTAAAAAAGCCTAAAAGTGAAGCACCTATTCCAAAAAGTTCAAAATTGTATTTTTCAAATAAGTGTTTTGCTAAAGCGCAATTTTCAAAAGGATTTAGGTCGCTTTCAAAATAACCATTCGGGAAACCGCAAATTCCTTCATATGGCTTTTCTACAGGAACGATTTTAAGAATTACCTGTTCGTCTAAGTAATCAAGTGGCGTTCGATTAACTTTCTCTAAAATTAAAATTTCAGCTTCGTCAATTGTTAATTTTCTTTCACAAACAGATGTGAAGTCAATGTCTTTTGCTTGTTTCAATAAGTTCTCCTTTCTAATAAAAAACTCAGATGGTGTTGAAAGATAGCCCAAATGTTCGCCATCTTCAAAACACGATTTATCAAGCCCTGATAAGTCATATCCTTCTGTTTCGTCAAGGTCATTTGAATTTATCGAATGTCCACTTGTATATTCAGCTTGCCCTAAATCATCAAGTGTCAAAATTATTGTCTTATCAGAATTATTTTGTTTATAAGTCTTATAAATTTCAATTAGTTCATCGAAAGATTTTAGATTTTCGATTACAAAACTGTCAAATAAATTTTCCTCACTTGACTGATTCGATGTTAATGGTTGTATTTGCATAGTGTTTGTTTAAAATAGCAGGTAACCTTTTGGTTAATTTTTTGAAGTCAAACCTACAGGAATCATTAAACTGTCTTTATCGTACATATTTATGTAAATTCGTAGAGTATCATCCGTCATATTTTCCCAATATACTTTATAAGTATCAAGTGAACCTTTCATTCCTTTTTCTACATTAGGAGTTTCAAAAAGACAACAACTTCCTTCTCTATAAAATCTAACTGTTTCTCCATTTGGACCTTTTAACGCACTTAAAAATCTTCGTTCATTTTTTGGCCCCATACTTTCAGAACGACCTCCTACCTTAATTGGATTTGATTCAGTAAAGCCATAACTCTTATCAGAACTTTGATCAAGCAAGTGAAAGTAATCCAGTTCAACCTGTCCTTCTTTTTTTAAAAGCGCTTCTTCCAGTTGCTTTTGTTTATCATTACAAGACAGAAAGAATAATAAAATTAAGGGAAAAAATGTTTTCATAGAGAATCTTTTTTTTACAATGTTAGCTAACGTTCCTGTGCTACAGCGGGTTTGGGATTAAATTAAGCACTATTTTTCGGATTTGCCAAATCATCCCAAATACAAAACCAAGTTTCCATTAAGCCAATTGCCCAAATCCGTTGTAGTAGCTGTTTTGGGCAGTTAATTGTTCTCAGTATCGATTTTTAGTTTTATTTGCTCGACAGGATATTTATAGTTTCCTTTTAGTTTTTCGTTTAGTTTTGTAATTTTATTTTCTAACTCAATATAAAAACTCATTGGTTGACTTCCCTTTGGAATAGCATTGACAACATGTATATTACCGAGTAAATATTCCTCATTTTCAATATCGTATATTTCCATAAAGATTTTACAATACAAAAAACAACCGTTCAAATTTGGATTCCTTATTTCAAGAAATGGATCGGCTAAATCTATAAGAATTTCTTCTTTCCAATTCCAAATTTCAGATGCTAATCTTTCGCAATCTTTTTTAGATAAATTATTTATGTAAGAAACTATTATTGGATTATGTCCGTAATACCAAGAATCACCTTCAGTGTCTGATGCATTACCTTCAATATACAAATACAGAGCCTTTATTTTATCCTCTATTTTGGGTATTTCATCCATGTTTTCATTGCTTTACCATTATTGTCTAATTGCCCATAACGTTCTCGCGCTACACGCAGGCTGGGATTAAGAAGACCTAAAACTTTCGGTTAAAAAATAATTTTTCAAATACAAAACTACCTTCAAATTAAGCCAAATGCCCAGCTTGCTTGTAGCGTGTGTTGGCGGTAGTATTCTTATTTGCTAATTCCAATTTTTTACGTCTAAACCAATCCCTTTATCTTTTTCTAGTTTTACTTTAAATGCAGGGTTATAAACATTCGTAAGTAAAATGGTTCTTTTGTTGTTAGTTTGACTTATTGCTTCAATTTTCCAGAGTTTCTCATAGTTTTTTCCTTTATCTAAACAATCTTGAGAGTTACAAAGACATGTATAAATAATATCATCTTTTATATAATATTTTTGAACTGCTACCAAGCCTAAAGTAGAAAAAGGGTTTTTCAAATCATGACCTATTAAAATAGTAATTTCATCTCGCGAAAATACCCATATCCCAATTTGAGATACGAGTCCAGTTTCTGTTGCTTCGTAAGTTCCTTCTATTACATTGCTTTTCTCTTTAGAAGAATTGCTATTGCATGAAGTGAATATAGAGATAATGATTAGAATAAGTAGTATTTTTAATTTCATGTCAAAATATTTTAAATTTAAAAGAATCTATTTTAAGCTGAATGGTAGATTGAATCCGTTTTTTGGCAATATTACCGCCAACGTTCTGGTAGTAGGCGATGGTCGGGCTAAGTAAAACTATTATTTCTGATAATCACTATTTTTCCAAGTACAAAACCAACTTCAAATTAAGCCCAATCCCCGACTATTGCTTACTAGCTGTTAGTGGCTGGCTTATTATTCTGTTTCGTATTTAATAATAGCTTTCAAGTGCTTTCGGTGTTACAGTTGCACTTAATTCTGAATTTAAAATTATATTTTCAATTTCTTTTATGTCTTCATCAGAACAATTGTATCCTGGCTGAACGGTTAATAGCTCAAAGTCAGCGTAATTATTCAAGAAATCAACTTCAATATATTCAATAGCTTTTTCTTCGTTAACGGTCACAGATTGAATATTAGAAGCGTCGTAATCGTCTGCTGTTGTTTTAATTATAAACCTAAATTCATCTTCGTTTTGAAACATACCTTTGATATAATATGCACCTATTTTAGATGAATAAGTAAAATTAAAAGGTAACCCATATTTTGCTTTTATTCCTGTGAAAAGTTCTTTCAACATTGGAAGTGAATTATCAACTTTAGGTGTTGAATAAAATATTTCTCTAAAATCAAGTGTCTTTGGTGTAATTTTAAATTCTAATCTAACTCCATCTCCATCTTTGCCGAAATCACGCCATAAATTGTTGTCGCCAAAATTATAGCCGGAACCTGTCAGCGACAAGAAATATATTTTTGACATGATTGCTTTTTCACTATGGTCAACACCTAATGTAAAACCTCCTTTTTTGTAACCATCCATTCCATGCTCTTCGTAAAAGGTTGAAAATTCTCCGTCGTTAAATCTCTTATTAAGGTTTGATAATCTAATTTTTTTATTCTCAAGAATACTTTTGAATGCTTCAAAAGAAGTATAATGATAGTATGATTCTCGTATTGGTTTTGGGAAATATTTGTCAAAGATTATTTGAGAAAGTTTTTTGTCGTCAACCTTAACTATATTCCCAATAAATTCTGCATTAAAACGAATGTGTTTATTTGTAATTCTATCATCAATTTGATATTTAGCAAAAATTGAATTTACAAAATCAACAAGCTCTTGAAGTTCAGTTTTATTTCTTTTATCAGCTATCAATTTCTTTTTGTCGTATTCTTTCATACGATTAAAACTATCTTCTATACTTTTCATTAGTTTTTTTTCTTCCATTTTTGTGTCGATAAAATGTTTCTTTTTTGCAGATTCGCGGAAAGCTTGCCACTAACGTTCTCGCGCTACACGTAGGCTGGGATTAAGAAAACCTAAACTTTCGGTTAAAAACTAATTTTTAAAATACAAAACCATATTCAAATAAAGCCAAATGCCCAGCTTGCTTGTAGCGTGTGTTAGTGGTTGCCTTTTATCCAAAGAGTTGATTTCTTATATATTTTTTTATCAAATTTCAATCCTAATTCACCACAGTTACAATTTTCAACAGACTGTCCATTTAATTGTATATCTAATAATTTTGCTATTTCGAATATGCCATTTTTTTCAATATAAACTTCTTGATTTTTTACTAATAAAAGGTCTTTAATATTAACGATACATACTTTATTATCATTAAAAAACTCTTTAGGTTCATATAAATATGTAAGATTTGCAGGTCTAAAATTAATCAATCCATATTTTAATATTGAATCTCTTGCTTCTGTTTTTGATATAATTTTATTTTCAATATCAAAATATAGATTGTATAATTGCCAAGTAGTTAAAAGACCTCTTTCATCACTTTGAGCATCTTCCAATTGATTGAATGTAAATGGTGGATTTTGACGATTTAGAGGAGGCAGATATCTTTGATGATTTACAATATATAAAGCATAAACATCAAATTTCTTTCTTTCTTTACATCTTCGATGTTTTATTTTTGAGATTTGATTGCAATCGGAATCTGTTGATGTTCCACCTATTCCTTTACATTCAATAATTAATATACCCTCATTTAGTTTTATTTGAATATCTTCTTCTAGAATTTTAGACTCGGTTTTTGTTTCATCAAAATTTATTATATTTTCAAATTCAAGCCAATTAAAATATTCTATTAGAGCATTTACCAAATTATCACCTGTTTCAGTCAATATGTCGTGTAAAAAAGAGAATTTTTTTTGATTGGCTCCTATTTTTAAATCACTTTTTTGCAGTTTAATTTCATATTCTTTTTGAAGATTATTTTTTTCAACTATTAAGTTAGAATGATTTGGTAACCAATATTCTTTATCGGTTTTCCATCCGAAATTGCTTGAAAAAGGGAATAATTCTGAAAAAATTGCGGGACCAATTTTAGTTAAAAATTCGTTTAAAAAAAGACCTTTTTCTTTAATTTGAGGTAATAAAATTAAATTTTCAAATTCCTTTATTTCAAAGTAAGAAATTATATCACCATTAATGTTAGTCATTAAAGGAAAATAGTTTTCATCTTTAACTAATTCCATTCCTTTGTAACTTGTTGGATGATAGAATGTTTGACTGTAAGTTGAGTCAGTTTTATATTTCTCTAAAAGTGATTTAAAATCAGCATCTATATTATTTATGTGGATTTCTTTTCCAAATTTTGGTGTCGAAATTGGAATATGATTCCAAAAAGAGTATATATTATGACTTTCAGTACGTTGTCTTTGGTTTGAATTTTCTGATATTTCAACTGATTCATATTCAATTTCATAAGATTCAGTAGAAAAAGCTAAAACTAAAAATTTTCGGTTAGTTATTTTGTCTAAATATTCCCTTAAAAGACTACTTGTAATTGGTCTTGGGTCAAAAAGTGTTTCAGGATAGCTACTTAAGAGAGAAATTGATGTTTTTCCTGTATGATCTTCTCTTGTATTTTCTTTAAAATTATAATCTATTGTTTTGTAACCTTCCAAATCTATTAATACTATATCAAATTCATGAAGGTTTGGTGGGAAATCATAATTTAAAAGTAAAAGATGATTATTGTTATTATAAGTATTAGGCACTTTTACTTTTGAGCCTAAAGAACCGTTATAAATATTAAAGCCATTTTTTTTCAGTAGTTCGATATATTCTTCATTAATGTCAATGCAACAAATACGTGGACGTTCAATAGTTTCAATAGTCTTAATTGTTTCGATAGTCTCAACAGGATTAATAGATTTTTTTATAATTTCAACTTTTTTTTTATTTCCAAATATGTTCATTATTGTCGATTTTTTAAGGTAACCACTAACTTGTATATATGTCTGACTACGTCCGACTTATCTACCCTAAATTGGGTCGCTATGTCTGACAATTGTCAGTATTATTTCTTTTCAAAAATAGGATTTTTATTTCACAAATCATCAAATAAGCTTTTATTTGTTAAATACTTTTCTTACTAACATAGGTATAAATTTCGGTGGTCTTGCTGCTTTGATAACCTAATAATTATTGAATATACCTTAAATCAGTTCCGCTTTCAAGTAAATGGGTAGCGAATAAAAATAAAAAGGCAATATTTTTCATAATAATTATTTTTTGTCGAAATTAATTAATCTGGATTGTTATGTTTTATAGATTTCTGCAATTGTCGTCTTTTTCTTTCTATATCTAACTAACATCTCTTAAATTCGATAGCAAGGATTTGCAATCGTCCTCATTCTGACTATAAAACACAACTAAAACTTTTAAACTGGTAATTTCTAAAAAACAAGAAATTACAACATTTTACAGCTGTAGTTTTCTATTTATTCACTTTGTCCGAAAGATTACAACCCCACATTATCTTTTATCTATTTCACGTATCTTATCCAGCAACTCCATTTCATCCTCAGGAAGAAGCTGTAAAGCAATTTCGAGTAAGATTATTAAATCAATTGAGATTTCAGAAGAAATATCATTTTTAAGTAAACTAATACTTGTTTTAAGCAAAGAAGAAACCATTAGATTTAATTCATAATAAGAAGATAATTTTATTGGTACACTAAGCGAATTATTATTAGCATCGGGGTTTAGTTTTGTAAAAAATTCCATGTTACTCATTATTTTTTTAAGATTCTCTAATTTTTTAGTTTCAGCTATTTCCATGATATTTTATTATTTTTATTTGCATAGTTCAGGAAGTTTTTACAATAAAATAGGAACGTATATGACTAGACTTATACGTTCCTCCATTTATGACTGTCTATTTACAAATGCTAATAATTAAAGCAGCAAACACAGGTTTGAGTCCTGTTCCCGTAAAATCAAAAAGCTTCAGATTACTCTAAAGCTTTTTTTGTTTCTAAACTTTCGTTGAAACTTTTATATTCGTTACGTTCACGGGACTATCTCAGCACAAACTTATCTTTATTTGTTAGTTTTCCTTTATCAAATATATTAACAAAATGAATCCCTTTTTTAAACTCTTTCATTCTAATTTCATGTTCAAATTTCAATGAATCATTTGGATATTTTACATTAGAAATATAACTGTAATTCAAAACAGAATTTCCAAATTTGATTTCCTTATTTTCACCCAATATATTATTCTCACTATCAATAACCTGAACATAATATTTTTTTTTCAAAGAAAGCCCCGAATTTAAAAACCCCACTATTGTAAAAGAAATTTTTAAGATATTTACTTTTTTTGCTTTATCAGTAACTGTAAATTTTCCTCTCTCTTCTTTAAAAGACTGTACTTCAAGGTTAGTCAATACAATTTCGTTGCTGTTTTTTTGTATTTCCTTCAAATAATTATTCCAAGCAATGAGAGTGTCATTTTTTTTCTTTACACTACCTAAAATCATTTTTGTACTGTCTCTTTGCATTTTATACAATATCGCAATTTTTGATAGTTTTATTTTTTCTTTTTGCATAAGAGAAACAATTCTTTTCAATCGAAGTACTTCTTTTTTATATTTTATTATAACTACAGCATCAACATTAGTATTCTTTATTTCATATAATAAATTTTCTACTTTTTGCTTTTCGTTAATCAATTCATCTTTATAATAAATATTTTCGGAAATAGCAGTTTCAAGTTCTTTTTTTGATTCTATTAAATTCTTTACCAGTTCTATTTTTTCTACTTTTAAATCATTAGCTACTGTTTGAGCATATACATATTGATTGTAAGAATACCCCAATATCCCAAATAATACAAATAATACAATTATAGTAGAAATTTTTAATGCCTTTCCAGAAAGATTTTTCATCATAAATTTTTAACAGCAAAAGAACATTTTTTTTTAAATTCATAATTATATTATATTATCCATAAATAAATCTATTTTAATCTAATTCTAGAAACACTAGCTATTTGATGTTTATAAAAAAAGCCTAAAATACACAGTAGATTTATTTGAGATGCAGTCGCATCTGTTTGTTTGCCTCTAAAATATTAGAACATTCTAAATTTACGCTACCAACTTATAGAATGATTTGAACATAGTTTGTCGGAGATTAATCATCTAATTGTTATTTAACATGCGTATAACTTCAATTCTGAGTAGGAATATCAGTAAGTATATAATTCTATAACATAAATTAAATTCCGACAAAGGCAATCTATTACAAGTATCGCCATTTGCATTTACATTATCCATCACTGCTCTATTGCTTAAACAAAACCAGTGCATCTTATCGCAATCATCATTCACAATAACAAAAAAATGTGCAAAGTCAGTAATATTCACATTATATCTCATTAAAACACTTCCAATAACAGGCATTTTTTCAAAAAATCAACAGAAAAACTACAAGAATAATCTCTCAAAAGTAAATATTTATCATTCTTAATAAAATTTAACATTTTAATATAAAGAAGAGAAAAAACCTATTCGTTCTTTTCAAAAACAAAACAACCAATTATTAATCAAATAAATACATTTTAATTAACTCAATTCTGTTTACGATTGATGATTTCTAACAATGCTCTTTTCAGTGTAACCAAAAAAAGTTTTTCGAAAAAACTATTGTGTATTTTAAAATTGATTGTATTTTTGCACCCGCAATAGCAAAGTAGGCCCGTTCGTCTATCGGTTAGGACGCATGGTTTTCATCCATGTAAGAGCGGTTCGATTCCGCTACGGGCTACTAAGAAAAAGCTTCAGAGAAATCTGAAGCTTTTTTGTTTATATTTACTTTAAAGAAATAAAAACTGCACTCTTTAGAGAATAGATAACACAAAGGTTTACAAAATTTAATCAATAGCTTTATAAATCTTTGCAGTTAAATCAACACAAAAAAAGGACTGCATTAATAATAAATAATAGTAAAATGGAGCAAATTTTAGAAAAGCTAAACTTTTTTATTGAGAACAATTTACCTCTTGTACTGTCGAATTATACTGAAGATGATTTTGACATGATTTTAGATGAAAGAGACGAAGACTATTTTTCTGAAAAATGGATGGAAATATTTGATATCATCAAAGTAAAAGTTAGTGAAAGTAAAATAGACAAAACTAGTAGCCACAGCTTAAGAGAAAAAGTTTTTAAACTCGTATATTCTATAACAAATCATCCTGATTTATCTTCCTACGTATCTGATGATTTTGGCTTAATATTACAGTCATTAGAAATTAAACATAATGATTACTGGTTAAATTCGCTGTGGTTAGAATATAAAAAAGGCAATTTACCACATGGCCAATTAGCAGAAACTAAAGGTGAATTAATTGATTTAATCTAAAGAAAGCTTCAGATCTCTCTGAAGCTTTCTTTTTTAGAACTTTTGATATTACTAGTGATATTTACAATTCTTCCTTCACTCGGACTCCATCTCTCCTAATAATATATGCAGGAACACCAATTACGGTACAATTCTCAGGAACATTTTTTACAACTACAGCGTTTGCTCCAGCCTTAGAGTTATTTCCCATTTTAACTTTTCCAATTATTTTAGCACCTGCATTAATTGTTACGTTATCTCCTAATTCAGGACTATCTGTAGCATTTGAAAATCCAATAGTTACTTGTTGATTAATCCAACAATCGCGTCCAATAGATTTAGCAGATATTATTGTTGCAAAACCATGCTGGATAAATAACCCTGGCCCAATATTTTTTGTCAAAATAAATAGTGTATTCATCTTCGGACACATCCAATTTATTAAAAAAGAAATTTTCCCTACTCTTACATAAAAAACGTTTCTATATTCTGGGTAAAATGTCATAAGTGTTAGGAAACCAAATTGAGTATTACTACCTGAATTAGTTATCTTCAACCAACGTTCGACATCATAATGTATTACTTTTTTATTCCCATGAAAATTAAACAAAAGAATATGAGGTAAAAGTCGTATCGCACTTAATATTACAACGATTTTTTTTATATTATTTTTCATCTTATTTCTTGTAAATGTAAAATTTGCCTTTGCTTAATTGATATTACTTAATAATGGCGCAGTAAACCTTATGCTTACCTCTAAATTAAGATAGATTTACAAAGGTTTGCCTTATTTTTTTGTCAAATATATAATATTTATCCTACGAATCATTAAGCCTTATATATATTTTAAGGAAACATTAGACATTACGTTTTTTATAGTAGATATTAATGCCAAGTAAGAAATCAAAATTATAATCTCGCATTCCTAAACTTATCTCTTTTTTGTAATTTCTAAGAACTATAACAAAGGTTATGAGATTTTTATAGATTTTATAAAATACGAAAAGTTGTACAGATACAGGAATCCTAATGCATTTTTATATAGAAACACTTCCCTAAATGAGTCATTATTTCTCTTTTCTAAATAAATCCCATTTGCTTATCACTCTTTTTCAACACATTAGAAATATAAAATAATATGCGAGTGTATTAACAATTTAATAATATATTTTCCTAATAACTGAGTTTGTTCTAATAAATGTTTTTATAAATTTGTGGCCTTGTATTTAATAGTTTTTACTTCACAGTATTTAAGACTTAGTAACCAAATACTCTATCATTTTGTCACTTATATATAAGCAACTAATCATGAGATCCTTTTACTTTATTGTTAATATAAAAGATATATTAACCTTGAGAAGTCCACTTCTGTAGTCTTTAAATTATTTACACTAAAAAAATATTACTCACAATTCAAATATCTAATTTACAAACAAAACAACAAACAATTCCCTCACAATCTTTATTCATTAAATTATAACAGTAATTAAATCCAATGCTTAAAAAACACACAACCCAAATTCTAATTTTTACCCTTTTAAGTTTATTTTTTTCCATCAATTCATTTTCTCAAAAAAACATTTACGCAGGAATTGAAATCGGACGTAGAGCAATAAAAACTTCTGTTGTAGAGATAAATAATATTAAGAAAGCAGACTATACAATTCTCCATTTCTCGAATGAAAGAATTAACCTTGCCGAACATATTTCTACTTACGGAGAGCTTCCTCAGGACGACATTAATAAAACTAGCAATATAGTTCTTAGTCAACTGAGAGAAATAAGAGCGAAATTTAAAATTCCCGAAGAAAATATTTTTATAGTTGCTGCTCCTGCTTTTTCATCTGCTCGCAACATTGACGTTTTAAGAAATAGAATTTCTACTTTAACTAGCAAAAGTTTTGATATAATTAATGTTGACGAAGAAGCTAAAATACTAGTTAAAGGTGCTATACCACCTGTTGATTATTCTAACGCTCTGCTCCTCGATATTGGTGCCCAAACTACTAAAGGTGGATACATTGATGAGATTGGAGATAACAGATTAGAGTTTATTCCTTTGGAGCTTGATTTCGGTACAATGACACTTACCGATGCTGTTAAAAAAACGGTTGTAAATCAAAGTCAAGCTAATGATATGTCAACCTATCAGGAAAAGGCTTTTGATTTTAACCCAATTCTGCGTAAGAAGATAAAACAATTGCTTGATGCAAATCCTCTTTTATTAAAAAAGGAAAAGATTTATTTATCCGGAGGAGCTGTCTGGGCGTTTTCAGCTCTTTATTATGATGAAAACACTAAAGATCATTATATTTCTTTTACATTGGAGGACGTTATGAATTATGATGCAATCCTGAAAAATAATTTCGGTAAGTTTACTACCTATGCTAAAACGAATAAAGAAGCTGCTAGAGTTTTGACTACATACGATCAACGATACCTTATTTCAGCAAACAATATACTAGTAACTTGCCTGGAAAGTATTCCAAATCTAGAGAAAAAGAAAATATACTTTGTAAAAGACGGACAAGTAACTTGGCTTATGTCATACATTGCTGATCGCTCTAAAAAAGTAAATACTAATTTTTAAGTATCTTTTTTTACACTCTTACAAAGTCTATTCTGTTTTGTCATTATAGAACTTACATATAACATTAAGCAAAGCTTCAGAGAAATCTGAAGCTTTTTTTATAGAATAGTATTTTATGACTGATCAAAAGATAATGTTGCTAAATCGTTGCTGAAAAATTTATTACTTGTAGTAAATTAGCTTTATATTAGCTTTTAAAAAACATAGTGAACATAGATATACTCATATCGCATTTTGATAATTATCTTCCTCTTGACAGCAAGGAAAAGGAAGAATTGAGTAATCGTGTGATTGAAAGAAACATCAAACGAAGACAATTTATACTTCAGGAAAATGATGTTTGCAGGCATTATACTTTTGTTATTTCTGGACTTTTTAAAATGTATGCTGTTGATAAAAACGGAACGGAACATAACATTCAATTTGCTTCAGAAAATGAATGGATTACTGACATTGGTAGTTTTCATTCTGAACAACCAAGCCGACTTTATATCGAAGCTATGGAACCAGCTGTTATTTTGCAAATAGAAAAATCAAACCTTTTATATCTCTATACTCATTTTCCGAAATTTGACCGAAATTTTAGAGTTATTATCGAAGACAAATTTATTGAACTCGAAAATAGGGTTCTACAAAATATTAGTTCTACTGCCGAAGAAAGATATCAGACTTTTCTGGGTCAATACCCGAAACTTTCTAACCGAATTCCTAATACTCAAATAGCTTCTTATCTTGGTATAACTCCTGAATTCCTGAGTAAAATCCGCAATAATATTACTAAAAAGTAATTTACCCTTAATATAGTTTAAGGGTATTTCTTAAACTTGTTTATAAGTGTTACTCTTCTGTTTACCTCAACTTTGTAATGTAATTAAAGCATTATAAAATGAAAAAAATACTAATCCCAATTTCTTTGCTCTTGCTGATGGCAAGTTGTCAAAAACAAACAGAAAACAAATCCGTAACAAATAATTTAAAACAAGTAGAAATGAATACAACAGCAGAAAAAACAGCCATAGAAAAATTATTTTTCTCTTATCGTGATGCCTTAAACACATCAGATGTATCTAAAGTTTTGTCATTATACACTCAAGATGGTGTATTTATGCCAACCTCTGCCCCAACTGCAAAAGGCCAACAACAATTAAAAGATTCCTATGATTTTGTATTTAAATCAATACAATTAAATATTGAGTTCTTTATTGAAGAAATAAACATTAGTGGAGATATTGCTTATGCAGTAACAAACTCAAAAGGCACAACATTAATTCACGCTAATGGACAAACTGTTCCTGAAGAAAACAGGGAGTTATTTGTATTGGCAAAAGAAAATGGAGAATGGAAAATTGCCCGTTATATGTTTAATAAAACAAAATAATCAATAAAACAATTCCAAAATTGTCCTGTGAGGGGTGCAGTAAAGCTTCAGCGAAATCTGAGGCTTTACTATTTTATAACCCTTTTATTATAGTTTAATAAAATTCCGAATAAGACAAAAAAAGCAAATCTAACAATTGCTAAAAATTATAATAATTAAATAGTACTACACTATTTTAGAAATCATCATAATAGCAATAAAGGAAACCACAGCAAACACTATTGAGTTAATAATTCTGTCTTTTCTCTTCATCGATTTTTCTGATATGTCTAGCTCTGTCAAATCTTTTTTTCTTGTTTTATTTGCTTTCATGTTTTTTAATTTTAATTCATAATATTAGGAATCAAAGTGTGCAAACTGTATGCCAAAGCAATCAAAAATAAATTAAAGCACTAAATACCAATAAATTAAATAATTAATATTGCTGTTTAATTTATAATACCTATCAAAATGATAAGGTTATGCATTCAAAATGAAAGGGATAGGGAGTTTTATCAAACAAAAATAATATTAGAACTTAAATTTGTACAAAATCTCCCTTTCATACAAATTTAAGTTTTAATCATTTATTCTTCTATTACGTAATCAAAATTCCCATCAGCTGGAATAGATAAAACTCCTTTTTTATGCATTTCGTCTGTTGCTTGTGTATAGATAAAATGATACCACCAAATAAAAAATTCCTCGAAAGATATTTCCTTATCATAACCTAATTTAGTGTAAATCTTTTTACTGTATTCTCTTTCGCTCTCCAGAATCTTTAATAAGTCTGGTAAATAGTTTTTAGCTATTTCTTCAAACAAAATATTGTCTGATTTAGAAACTAAATTTCCGAATGAATTTGTTTGCACATGAAGTCTGTTATTTCCGTAAACACAAACATCTTTGCCATCTATTTGTTCTGACTGATTTCCATAAATTCCAAAAGATTCTGTTTTTGCATTTGTATTTTCGCTGATTCTGTAATAGTAATGATTTCCGTGTCTTAAAGGCCTATCTTCTTGCTTAAGAAATCCTTTTTCGACATCATTAATTTGCCAGGAATCTAATAGCACATTACTTAAAATAAGGAATGACCATTTTTGGAAATCTTGTGTTTTTGAAATCTCTGTTTTACCAAATTGCTGCTTTATTTCGGCTAAATTCTTAATTATTGATTTGGTTATTTTTTCCGAAATTGGTTTTGCATATTTATAAAGCAGTTCTCCATCTTTTGCATCGGTAATAAAAACAGTTGGTTTATACTGATTATTAATTTTATGAAGCCAATTTTTAGATTCTAACAAGGTAATTAAACTCGTCATTTTTTCGTCACTAAACTTCGTGTACTTCTGAAAATCAGCTGGTGAAAAACCTTTATGCAGCGCAAATAAAAATATATCTAAACTGTCTTTCTTCGTTTTAAAATCAGGAAAATTATCTCCTCGAGAAATTAGAGATTGCTCGATTTTTAATTTAAAAATGTCATCGATTTTATTTTGAGCATTTATATTTTTTCCAAATAATAGAAAGATAATAGCCAGTAATTTCAGTCTTTTCATTGTTTTCTTTAGATAGTATTGCTACTTAATTTAGTTAGTTAATGATAAAAAAAGCAAATTATAAATGATTTTACATCACATAACTTGCTTTTTTACAAACGCTAATATATAAGTATTTATACTACAAATAACAAACTGGATAATTTTAATTTTATGCCATTATATTTACCTCGGTATCTGTGGACGCTCCATTTTATATTGTCTTCCTGATAAGGTTTTAATGAAAGAAACCAAGGCTACAATCTCATCATCATCTAGATTTAGCGGTTGTAACAATACATCTGTTTGCGGGAATAAAGGATCTGCAGCTTTCTCGCTTTCATCTGGATCTATCATGTGCATTCCGCTATTGTATATATTAACAATACCTGTCATATTATCAAACAAACCATTATGCATCCATGGCCCTGTGTGCATGACATCGCGAAGTGAAGGCGTTCGGAATTTCCCGACATCTTCTGCCTTTTTAGTAATATGATAGAGCCCTAAATCTTCATAGTCTCTCTTATAATAGGTAAGTCCTATATTGTGGAATGATTCATCGGTAAAATATTTCCCTGAATGGCAATTCATACAACGTGCTTTGGTACGGAAAAGATGCAACCCTTGTATTTCCTGATCAGATAATTGACTGTAATCTCCATCAATAAAAGCATCAAATCGGCTTCTTTTACTCAGTATTGTTTTTTGGAAAGTTGCCAATGATTGTAAGATTTTATCATAAGTAACATCAGCGTTTCCGTAGGCATTTTGGAATAAAACGGCGTAGCCTTTAACATTTTTTATCTTTTTAGCCAGACTTTTAGCATCCATATTCATTTCATGATGTGCCGTAATTGGTCCTTGCGCTTGCTCTTCTAACGTTGTTGCGCGACCATCCCAAAAGAATGATTTTCGTGCATTAATATTATATAAAGACGGTGTATTGCGCTTGCCTTGCAAATGATCATTTCCCAAAGATACTTCTCTACCATCTCCCCAAGCCAGTTCTGGATCATGGCAGCTACTACAGGAAACCTGATTAGAACCTGAAAGTTTTGGATCAAAGAAAAGCATCTGCCCTAATATAACTTTAGGATCATCCATCCTTTCGTAATAACTTGTATCTACATCCAAAGGTTCAAATTCTTGCCAAGTAACACCTTTGTCGATAGTTGGTTTTGGCCATTGATTTGTTGGCTTACTATAAAGTTCTCTCCAATTGGTATTTGCTATTTTTTCGCTTAGCGTAACGCTAAAACTCAATAATGAATGTACAATACCAACGGACAGAATAAGAAAAAAGGTTTTTAATAAAATAGACTTCATTATAAAGTAATAGATATTTTGCAATGCCTATTAAAACGTCATTCCTAGTGACATTTGAAAATAAGTATTGTTTTTGTTTTTAGAATAATTGTAGTAATCCAAACCTGTTTTGATAAAAAAATTAAGGTCTGTTTCATATTTGTAATCCCAACGTGCTGTTAGATTTACTTTAGTATATGCTGCTGATAAGTAAGCAAAATTATAATCTAACATTTCAAAAATTTGATTTGTATTTATGCGGTCACTAAGTTTCATCTTAGAATCTAAAGCCCAGCTATGCTCTAAAGATGTCGAGACTTTGATTAATGATTGCGACACCAGTTTTGAAACCGAAAAATCTAATCGGCCAATACCTTGCTGAACATCGATAGTTCTTAAGGGATCGATATACTTTGTTGCTGTATTTTTTAAATTAAAACTTGGCGCAATAGACCATGATAATTCTGGATTAGGAATACTGTATAAACCTGAGAATATAACCGATGTAACCTGGTTTGTATATTTAGTAGCTTCGGATATTTTTACGTAAGATGATGAAGTCTGATTGTCGAATATGTTTTCGGTTCCTGCTCGGTCTATATAATAAAATCCGATTTTTGTACCCCAAGCCTTTTCTTCTGATTTTTTTAAATAAGAAAGTTCTCCATCATACCGTTTCTCTAGAATACTAGATGCGATAAGGTCTTGAAATTCGGTCATTATTTTTTCATAATCAAAATGGTTATATCCAATAGATAAAGCAAAACCATTCCTGTCTTTTGGAAATAATTGCACATTTGCTCCATATCCTTTCCCATCATAATAAGAACTCAGTTTGTTTCCTGTGAGCAGGTTGTTATAGACTCCAAGTCCTGTCATATGATAAACAGCGGGAGCACCTAACTCGCTGAAGAATTTCAAATTATTTGACTGTGTGTATTTTTGCAAATTAATAGCCGATCCAATCGCATAATGATTTCCTATATTTCGTGATATTCCGAGTGCTACTTTAAGATCCGAAACTGTATTTTTAGGTCTGGGATCTATATCTCGGTATTCCATCAAGGCACGGTATTCGGCAACGATTCCTAGAGTCATTTTTTGATATCCTTTAGTATAACCTCCTTTAAAAGAATATTCTTCAAAAGAAAGATCTCCTCCTATAGAATCGGCGGTTACATAAGGATATATCACCTGATAATCTGAGCTTTCGTTCCATTGTACATTTTTACGTTGACCATTTTTATAGTTTGCATTTCCCCAAACCGTATTTTTAGGATCAATCTTATAATAGGATTGTGCGTTAATAAGAAACTCACTAATGCCATTTCCTAATTGTTGAATATTGGTTTGCTGCGATGTAGTATTATAACCGGCGCTAAACTCTGATAAGGAATAGCGGCGAGCATATTGCATATTTGCAGGATTTGTATAAAATGCACCAGAAAAATTATTTTCGGGAGCTAAATCCTCATGAATACGGATAAGAACCGAGGTACTATCCTGTGCATGTAGCATAGCTGAACTAAAAATAATAAATAGAAAGAGGGAACGAAAACTCATGATTAAATTATTAATTCATTAAAGATGGTTTAACCTCAGGGCTAAAATCTAATGTAGAGTTATTGGTGTCTTTCAATTCTTTTTTACCTTTTGAGTCCGTTGAAAGCACTTTACGACGAACACTTTTTCCGTAACGACTTTGGTCTGCATCGACTTTTCCGCAGTATGTCCATCCCATATCCAATGAAGGGTCGGTAACAATCCATTGAAATTCTGACGCAACACTTAAATTAACTGCATCTACAATCCATGAATTAGGAATAGAGTAAACACTCTCTCCCATAGGATAACTTTCTCCTCCTACTACCAAGTTATATTCATAGTCGTACGTGTAATCTGCCAAGTAAGTATCTTTATTTATTGGCAAACGAGCAATAACAAAGCTCTTGAATCCTCTGTTATGTACAATCATCGATGAGAATAAATTCTCCATATTAGGAACTGCAGGATTATCTACGTCATCTGCATCTTCTGTATAAAATTCGAAATTGGCTGTTCTTAAATCAATTGAACCTGGGTTGTATTCTTTATGATTAATTGCATCTTCAGCAATAATAAAAAACCCTCCTGGAGCAATAGGATATGTAGTTCCTGTTCCGGGAACAATAGCAATTGCCGATGCAGCAAAAGATTTTGCCATGATATTAGGCGTATAAGCCTGTTTCTCTACCGTCATAAATTCCGATTGGGCAATCATTAATCCATCTGCGTATAATACTTTATCTGTATTGTTGTAAATTTTAAAGTATTTGTCTCCTAGATATTGTTTTCCTTCGGCAGTTCGCGTTCCTGTAAAAAACACTTCTTCGATAATAAAATCTGATTGGCTTGTTTTTAGGAAAAGGTTTAAAGAAACCAGCGCTGTTTTTCCTGTAATAACAACCGATTCTTTGTAACCGCTTACTGCTGCCTCAACAGTACTTTCTCCCGCAGAATATTGAATTTTTCCGTTGATAGAAATTTCGTAAGATCCCTCACTTAATTCGATAGAAAGATCATTATTTACAAATGACTTACTCTCTGTTATTTTGCCTGTATTAAGTTCTTTAAAAGATACCGAAAGGTTAGAAAGTACAACATTATTTAAATCTTCTGGGTTAACAAGTTTTAAGCTTATAGCGGTTTGGTTGCTACTATAATTATCGTCATCTTTTGAGCAAGATTGTAGTAAAGCCATTATGGCTATTGTGAGATAAATGGGTAATAGTTTAATTTTCATAATTGAGGTATTTATTTAATATTAAAGATTATAAATTCAAGTTTAATTCCATCCCGAAATAAGGAGAAGTGAGCCCTCTTTGTTCTATCTTCTGCCCATTGATTTCGTAGTTTTGATAGTAACTAAAGAGTCGGTTAACGAACATTGATATTCTGATTTTTTTATAAAAATCTTTAGAGATTTTCAAATTCATATTCATTGACATTGGGATTGTTCTTTTCTCAAATAAATCGTCGTTGTATTTTATATCCAACCATTGCAAAATAGGATCTGATTTATCTTCTTCGAGATAAGGATATTGTTCTCCCGAAGGATTTATATAAGCAATTGGTGTTCCGTTCATAGGTGTAGATTGATTGCTTCTAAACCACATAAATTGAAAGGAACTAGAAAATTCTAAACCAAGTGAAGGAATATAAGTATCGACAATTAAGTTTGTATTTAATTGCTGTTTTATAGAGCCATCGTCCCACTGGTAAAGACCTAAATACGGAAGTCGTTTGCCATTAATAATTATATCTTTTTGTCCACTTTTATACACAGGATTACTATTAGTATAAGTCGTTTTAAACCAAGCACCATTTACTGTAAATCGCGTATTTATAGCTTTAAAACGTTTAGACGAAAACTGAAATTCAACACCGCTTTTTAGTAGTTTACTTCCGTTTTTTGTAATGTTGTAAGTGGTTAATAAAGTATCCATTACAAAACTCATTTGGGCAAGATCAGGTTGCGATGTTAATGATGAAGGATCTATAGAACTACTATCGTATTTTTTATAAGAAAGCGCATGATATCGTGACCCACTTCTGAATCCGGAATCTAAACGTTCATTAAAAAAAGTAACAGAGAATCGGTTATTATCATAAGAGAAATCTGTGCGAACTTCCCATTTTTTATTTATTGCCGGCGTTAAATCGTAATTTATTGCAGACGTTTTATAGGTCATTAAATTAATTCTTCGGTATTCGGGAGTATTATGATAATAGTTAAGCTGCACCAAATCATTATATACATAATCGGGATAAAGCTGTGCCAATGTTGGGAACTTAGTATATTGCCCTGCTCCTACTGTAAGTTCCGTTTTTAATGCATGTTTCTCTATCTTGAAAGACGGAAGTACCCATTGTGCATTAATTCGGGGATCAAAATAATATTTTCCGTGTATAGCATAAGCCGATGGTACATTTAATAATGACATGGCTCGAATACCACCCGCAAGGTTTAATTGATGTTTTCCTAAAGGAATTGTAATAGCATCTTCGGCAAAAAAAGCAATATCTGTACTAGCAGGAATATCTTTGTAGGATCTGGGGCGTGTTGTCATTTCTGGAGATGGCGGATGGGTTGTATCATAAACCTGACCTTTCCCGTTATTTTTAGAATATGTCCACTCCGAACCTGCTTTTAAAGCATGTGTTATTCCAAATAAACGAACTTCAAAATCTCCCATTGCTTTTAAAAAAGCATCAAATGGTTTACCATCAACCAGAAGATCTGAGGCGTATTGAGGCGTTAAAAAAATACCGTCGGATTCTCCTTGTTCTGTATTATTAGGTATCGCTGTAGCATTTGATACTTGTACCCATTTGGTTTGTTCGATTTTATCATATTGCTGACTAAGTGATGTAGCTACATGAATCGATTTTAAAAATCGTGATGTTTTAAAGTCTAAATCAAAAGAGTTAGCTATAGAAAATCGATTATAATCAGAACTATATCTATCAATTTTTGCGTAACCAACATTAGGATCTGCTCTCTCATTATCCATCGAACCGCTATAATCTAAACTAGAATCCCATTGAAGCAGATAAGAATCATCCTCCCATGTTTTTTGCACTCGTATAGATGCAGTGATTCTTTTGTAGTTTTCGAAACTATTACGAGGGTCCGATTTTGCATCCAAATAATCAAGCCCAACATTCAATACAAATCGTTTCTCTTCAGATTCAAACCCTTTTCCTAAATAATACAGCTTACTAAATTCATCTGCTTTAAAACGAGATTCCCAATTACTGCGTCCTCTTTTTCGTTTAATTTTAATAAGTCCGCTAGTTAAATCTCCATATTCTACAGATGGAATACCTCTTATAATTTCGACTTTCTCAATTTGATCTGTAGATATAGAGCGCATGTCTACTCCTTTTGATGTTGTGTTTCTGCGTGTATTTGCATATCCGGAACCCGGAGTAATAGTCATTCTTGGTCCAGTCGAATATTGCAAGTTAGCGTCGGTATTAAGAGGAATTCCGTCGATTACAAAAGCGGTTCCAAGAGAGGAAATATCATAATTAGAATCGGCTATACCTACTTCTCTTAATTTAATATGATTTGATGCATTAAACACAGGATCTTTTGAGCGTCCGCCCGGTAATAGTTCTAATAAATCGGTAAAGCTCGAAGGCTGCAAATGCTGCATGGCTCTTTTATCGATAATAGAGGTACTTGTCATTCCTCGAGACTCTGTAGCTGTAATAACTACTTCGTTTAACTCAATACTTGCAGGTTTTAACTCTAAAGACAAATTTTGATTGGTTGTAAACTCTAGCTTTTTTTCGATGGTTTCGTAACCTGAATGTGATAGCTTTATTTTGTAATTACCGCTTACAATAGCATTCAGAACAATGCTTCCAAAATCGTCTGATTGTGCTTCATATTTCTGAGACGATCCTTCTACAGTTAGCAAAGCCCCTTTTATAGGCAGTTTACTTTCGGCATCTTTAACGGTAATCTGAATATTTAACTTATTTATATTTTGTGTAAAACCAAGGTTAGAAAATAAGATGAATACTAACAGAATAATGCTTTTAGAAAATATTGGCGGGAGACTATTACAATAAGTCATTGTAGTTAATTTGTAATGCAGTTATATGATATATAACAGAAAGGTGATTAAAAGTTGCAAATATAACTTAATTTAGACTCGATAAAAATAGTAAGCTTTAAAAAATGCAATCTCCCATATTTAAAGGGCTCAATCTCCTACTCTTCTAAAAAAACAAAACATTAACTATCAACCAATTAAAGACTTATTTTTTCAGATTTAGTTTCTAAAATAAATTTCTCTCTTAATCATAAAGGTGTCTGAAAAAGAATACAAAACAAATGTGTCTCCACTTTTCTATTGTTTATAATAAAGGTTATCCGAAAAGTTAAAATGCAAAATTACAATATCTGATTATCAGTATTTAACTACATTTTTAAATATTTAAAATTAAATAATGAAAGAATAATTTTACAATATGATTTAATTTGCCTTAATTTGCGACAATTATTATCGTAATTATCTATTATAAAAATGAAAAAACAATTATTAATTATCGGAGGTGGTTTTGCAGGTTTTTGGAGTGCTTTAAGCGCTATACGCCAAAGTCGTGAACTAAAAAAAGAAAATGAATTAGAGGTAACTTTAGTTAATATGGATGCGTATATGACCATTCGCCCAAGATTATACGAAGTTTCTCTGGAAGGTTTAAGGGTCGAATTAAATAAATACTTTAAACCATTAGGTATTAAACTTATTATTGGTAAAGCAGAAATCATAGATCCTGACCAAAAAAAGGTAACAGTAGCAACCGAAAGCGGATCAAGATTGTTGAGCTATGATTATCTAATCTTATCTTCTGGAAGTGTCCTGAAAGCTATAAATATTCCTGGTATTGAAAACACATTTAATGTTGATACTTTTTATGGTGCTCAGAAACTAGAAGATCATTTAACACAATTGGCAAATAAAAAATTTGAAGGCGAAGGAGCTACAACTTTTGTAGTTGCAGGAAGCGGATTAACGGGACTTGAAGTAGCAACTGTGATCAAAGAAAAAGCAAATAAAATTTTAGCCGATCTTGGTCAGGATGCAATTGAATTTGAAGTAGTACTTATCGAAAAGTCAGAGAAAGTAGGGAATTATTATGCTCCTGAAGCTCAAGATTATGTATTAGAGACATTAAAAGCCAAAGATATTACTATTGCAAACGGTGTATATCTGGCCGCAGTAGAAAATAACGGAGCCACATTAAGTGATGGTCGTTTTATAGCTTCGCAAACAGTTATTTCGACTGTTGGATTAGTGGCAAGTTCTCTTTGTAACTTTTTTAAAGGAAAAAAAGATAAACTGGGGCGACTTCATGTAAATGAATATTTAAAATTGGAAGAATATGAAAACGTAATTGCTGCTGGTGATGTTGCTAATATTCCGGTTGACGATAAAGGGAATAGTTCGCTTATGGCTTGTCAGTTTTCTATGTTCCTTGGCAAATGGGCTGGACATAATGCTGTTAACGATTTATTTTCGCAACCGCTTAAACCGTACAGTTATACTGATTATGTAACTTGTTTAGATTTAGGTCAGCAAGACGGAATGCTAACTAGTGGCTGGGATCGCAAACTGGTAGCCAGTGGGATTGAAGGAAAAACTATAAAAATGGAAGTTACTACTAAATTAATCTATCCTGCAGATGATGTTAAAACTGCTTTGGAAGATTCTTATCCTGAAGTTCCGAATGTGAGCCAAAATGCTGTTTAATATAGAAACTAACATTTTTAACACATAGAAACATAGTTTTTGTTTGCTTAAAAAAGGTGTTTCACTTATTTAAAACACACATAGTTATATTATGTAAAAAAAATGCATTTCTTTTTGTCTCCTTTGCCATACATAAAATCTATGTCTCTATGTGTTTAATATTTTTTATGCCCCAAACAAAGCGAACAAACTAAGTAATTACTGCCAACGAATTAAAACTAGATTCTTATGAATTTTATCAAATCGATTATATGCCAACTTTAGGAAAGAATGTAGAATATGCGATACACTCATTGGTGTATTTAATAGATCCTCCAGAAGGGAATACGATTACTGTACGTGATTTGGCAAATTTCCAAAACATATCAGAAACTTATCTCGCTAAGGCTTTTACTAAACTAAAAAAAGCAGGAATTGTACGCTCAAATATAGGTGTAAAAGGTGGTTATAAACTCGCCAGATCTGCCACAGAGATTACATTTCTGGATATAATTCTTGCTGTAGAAGGAGAAATATCTTTTTTTGAATGCAACGAAATCAGAGGTAATTGTGTACTGCTGGACAAGGAAAATCTTCCTTGGAAAAAAGGCAACTTTTGTGCAATACATCTGGCAATGATTGAGACAGAAAACAAGATAAAGGATTCGTTACGAGAAAAAAACCTGCAATGGGTTCATGATACAATTCGTAAACAATACGGACAAGAAATGATTGATAAAACACGAGATTGGTTTCAGACAAATGTCTTTGATTCAAAATAGTTTTTTGCTGAGGTTATGAATACAAAACAAACACGAATTTCACTAATTACCACTAAATTAACCATTAAGGTTTGTGTAAATTAGTGAAATTTGTGTTCAAAATATATAACTAAATCATTATCCAATAACACAGCGCATTGTTGTAGTTAGATTTTTAAAGCCCGCTTTTTCATATGCTTTAACTGCCGATTCATTCTCATAATATACTTCGAGTCTTACCTCTGTTATTCCTTGAGATAAAACCCATTTTTTAAGGTCGTTAAGTATTAGATTACTAACACCTTTTCCTCTAAATTCGGGGCTCACAAACATGAAACCTATATACCCGAATAATTCATGTTTCTGGAAATCTTTTGCCGATCGGATTTGCGCATATCCGCATCCGATAATTTGATTATCGCTTTCGACAACCAGAACTTCCGTCACCTCATCTAATATAAGTTCTTGTATATCATAATAGAATATTTCGCCCTCTCTTAATGTTGGGTCAAACGGACGTTCTGCATTAACAAGATGTTGCAAAAATTCTGAAAGTTTAGGCAAATCGGCATTTGTGGCTCGCCTTGTAGCTATGTTTTTATTATTTATATCCATATTTCAAATATATGCAAAATACTTTTTTGAATGAATTAAAAAGTACGTTACCTGAATAGAATATCATTAAGTTAAGAAGAACATCTTTACACTGATATAAATTAAATTTAAATAAAAAACCTCTCCAAAATGAAACATTTGAAGAGGTTTTGAACTTTCTCCTTTAATGAAGCACTCGTGGTATTTTTAATTCTTTTTTATTATTTCGGTTGTTGCTGTGTTACACAATGCACCATTCCTCCATTTTTGTATAAATTTCGAACATCGATTCCTATAACCTTTCTACCCGGAAACAAACCTGCAATAATATTATTTGCTACAGCATCATTAGGATCATTATAATTTGGCACTAATACTTTTCCGTTGAAGATATAAAAGTTTATATAACATCCTTTATAGCCTAAATTGGTTCCGTTTGTAGTTACTACATCATTTTGAGATAATGGCAAATAAACTTTGGTATATGCCTGATTATTTTTGTTAGAGGCATTATACAATAAATCGATATCACTTTGCTTTAATCCCCAATCCAGCAAATCATCATTACTCATCGTTACCAATTTATTACCAGGAACAAACTTTGCAATTCCATCAATATGCATATCGGTTACATCGTATTTACTAAAACCTCCTTCTAACCAAATAAATTTTGTAGCACCATAATACTTTGTGAAATTAGCTTCTGCTTGAGCTTGTGTCATACCGTAATTTCTGGTCGATCTGTTTTTCTGACTCAAAACAGCACTTTTAGTAGCCATTAATACGCCATTACCATCTAGTTCTACAGCTCCGCCTTCGTTTACCATCGGAACTTTTATTGCTGTCATACCAATTTCTGATGCTATAAAAGATGGGATTGCATCACATTTTTCATAACCAAATTTTTCTCCCCAACCATTAAATCCCCAGTCCTGAAGTACTAACTGACCTGATTGGCTTTTGGCAAAAATAGGACCGTTATCCCTAACCCAAACGTCGTTTGTTTGATGTATTTTAAAATCAACATTAGTTAATGGTATTCCGGCTGTTGCCAAAAGTTTTTCTATTCTTGATTTTTCTGTTGTATCATACGCTATAATATGAACTTTTTCTGTAGACTCTAATGCTTTGGTCATAGCAACCCATGTTGCATCCAGACTATTTCTATAACTTACTCCGTACTCATATTGATGTGGCCATTGTAACCACGTTCCTTCATGAGTCGAAGATTCTTCTGGCATCGTATAAAGAACAGAAGTAAGTGGCTTAGTTGGATCTGGTTTAGATGTTGTCGCATCAAGATCTGCGCTATCGCAAGCCGAAATTATAATTGCAAAAGTCATAGTTAAGATTGCTTTATTGTTCATTTTTTTTGTTTTTTAAATTATTTATACTCTTTGGTATAACTATAATTCCTCTTTTATTTTAGGCAAAAACTATTGACTAATACGGGAAGGGGTTTAATAATTATTCGACAAATAGAATACTTATTAAACCCCTAATTATTTTTTTTCTCCCAAATGGATTGTTTTGGGTACAGAAAGTTTGTTTTGCTTATTTCTTAACCAATTCTCTTACCTAATTTGGCTAGAAATTCTTGTTTGTTTAGTTTACTAATCGGCACTTTATGAGTGCCAATAATGGCTAGATTACCATCTATTAATTCTACCTTATTGAGGTTAACAATAAAGGAACGATGGCAACGATAAAAAGTCTGGTTCGAAAGTTCTTCTTCCATTGTTGACAGAGCAATTAAGGTTGTGTAATTTTTTTTCTCCGTAACAATTTTT
Organism: Flavobacterium sp. GL_143; assembly: GCF_057834355.1. NCBI lineage: Bacteria > Pseudomonadati > Bacteroidota > Flavobacteriia > Flavobacteriales > Flavobacteriaceae > Flavobacterium > Flavobacterium sp. GL_143. Next base: position 179,428 of record NZ_CM174401.1, read on the forward strand.
ACATATTTATGAAGCCCTTCTATGTATAAAATATCTGTCAAGAGAATTTTAATATGCTGATGGCTGGATTTTATAACTATCGATTTATCTACAAAAGTAGCTTCGGTAGCATCTTTGGTATCATTCTCTAAATTCAATAATTCTAATGCTCTGGTTGCTGCTTTATAAAAGCGCTCAAATGTTATTGGTTTTAATAAATAATCTACAATGTTTAATTCATAACCATCCAAAGCAAATTCTGAGTAAGCAGTTGTAAAAATTACTTTTGGCGGATTTTGTAATGACTTTAAAAAATCTATTCCTGATAAATGCTGCATCTGAATATCTAAAAAAACTAAATCAACTTTATGCGTTTTTAAGTATTTGTCTGCTTCTATAGCCGATGAGCATTCGTGTACAACTTCGAGTTCTGGAATTTGCAGCAAATGCGTGCGTATTAATATACGGGCAAGAGTTTCGTCATCGACGATTAAACATTTATATACTGTCTTTGTTTCCATAAAAACTTAGGCTTACTTTATATATCGAATTGTTATCTTCAACTTTTAATTCATATTCATTCCCAAACAAATTTTTAAGCTGAGACTCTAAATTCTGCAATCCAATTCCTTGATTATTTGATTTAAACTGAAATGAATTTGCAATCGAGAATTCAATCTTATTCTGGATCGTTTTTAAATCTATTGTAACAAATCCATTTTTACTTTCAATAATATCACCGTGTTTAAACGCATTTTCTATAAGTGTAATGAGTAACAATGGTGGTACTTCTTCTACCGAATTGTCGTCGGAAACATTAAACGTGATATTATCCATCCCTTCTATCTGGCGATATTTTTGAATCTGAATATACTTATTGATTATCTCAATTTCTGATGTTAAAGACGTTTGTTTTTTGCTGCCTTCGTAAAGAAAATAACGAAGTATATCTGCCAGAGTAGCAAGCATTTTGGGTGCATTATCACTTTTTATTACGGTTAATGCATAAATATTATTGAGCGCATTAAAAAGAAAATGTGGGCTAATTTGAGATTTTAGCAGCATCATTTCCGTTTGTAATTTTTCGTTTTCTAATTGTAATCGCAACTGTTTCTCGGTAAAATATTTATTAAAAACCCAAACGATATAGGAGATAAAAATATAAAGCGAATGGTTTAAAAGAAAAGATGTAAAAGACTTTAGTAAATCATCATCGTACAAAATAACATTTAAACCCGTAAAGTAATAAATAGAGAAACTAAGACTTAATAAGACAACTAGAGATGCTATATAGGCTATTTTCCCTTTTTTGTTTAAAACAAACGGAAGTAAAACCAATAGATTAATATAAAATTCTATACCAAAAAATATAACTTCAAGAGAAGAGTACAAAACACTTTCTTTGAAATTGTAAAAAGAGGCTATATAATCAAATACATATAAAAAGATAAATACCCAAAAAAGAATATGGTAGTAAATTTTATTCATTTGACTTTAAATTTTATACAAAGTAATTAATTTAGAAGATACATTGGCAGTAAACGAGTAATTGTTTTTTTTATTGGTTAAACCAAAAAAATCTCATAAACCAATGATACCTATTGCTACAATTAATTTCAATGCATAAAAAATTTCGCCTAGCGTTACGTTGACAAATCCGAACGATTCTCTAGTCTTTCAAATTCTTTTTCGGCTATTTCTTTTGCCATCATAAAGAATTTAATACACTTTTCTTCTAGAATATTTCCATCTTCGATAGTTACACTTTGCACATCTTTAGATCCTGACATTTCAGAATTTGCAATCATCAGCTGATGGATTGCTGTTTCTTTTTCATCAGTAAAATCAAAAGGAAACTCAATTTCTTCTATGTAATTCAATAAAGAAAATAAATAATTCATAGAAAACTTACCCGAGTGATATCCCAGAAACAAGTAAATGAGTCCTCCTGCTATTTGTTCAACAGCTTTATGATGGAGTATATTTTTTATAAAAGTCGAATCTTCTATAAAACAATTTTGAGCAAGGCTAAGGAACTGTTGAGCAAGCAACATACGGTTTTCAAAATATTTCTTTGAAAAATCTGTATCTCTTTCCACCTCAAAAACATTAGAATAAACAAGATATAAAGGATTATTATAAATCAAGAGTCCGTTTGCTATAATAGTATCTAAGAAATATTTCTTGTTTTGGCTTTTCTTACGCAAGTAACTAGCACTATGATTAAGGATGGTTACTTTATACTTATTCCCAAATTTCTCCGTAATCTGAGTTTGCAGCAACTCTATCACATTCTCTATATGTTCCAGGTTAAGAACCAACAAATAAAAATGATAATCAGGAAGTTCATTACTATAATTCTTATTTTTATCTATTAATTCCTGATTATGATTTGTTGTATATCCAAAACAATATATTGATCTTGTTTTAAGGGATTCTACAATTACAGCACTTATCTGGGAGAATGCCTCATCCATAATATAATTAGGCTGGATTCTTCCATTAAAAATCGATTCCCCTAAAAAAGATTGATTATTCAGTTCTCTTACTTTTTGTTTACACGATTTTACGTATTCAATAAAGAGTCTGTTAATTTCTCTCTGCATTAATTCGATTTTTCCTTTGGCTTTATCAATTAATGCAGCATCAATATCGACCATATCACGGTTTTGCTGTATGCTATTGTAAGCGGCATTAAGCATTACCAAAATCTCTTTATCTTCTTGGTTTTCTTTATTAAGTATGGTTTTAAATGTAGGTGCAAAATCTATTATATAATCATAATGCATTAATAAACACGTAGAACTAATAAATTCTGGCATAAGAAACTCTGAAGCACAGATATAAATATAACGCAAGGTTTGATGCAATGCAAAGGCTGCTTCTACCCGCTTATTGTTTCTGGTATAAATAGAAACATTACGAAAAATTACAACCGCAGCTTCAATGTCTATATCAAATCGTTTTTTGGCTCTTTTAGACAATTGTTTAGAAGTGTCTGTACGTGGATAGAATACTTTAGAATCTGGCTCAAAATAAACCAATTCTTTAAAAGTACAATGTTGTATAAAAAACAATTTTCCTTTTTTAAATCCATAATCTACCCAATTAGAATTAATGAATTTAAAGACAAAATCAGGATATAATTTTATGAATTTATGAGTTGTTTCATTTAATGCATCTCCGTCCTGACTACAATTTTCTTTCAGGACAAATGTTATAATAACTACATTATTGCTAGCACTATAGGATACATAAACTGCTCCTGCTTCGATAAAATGAAGCAAATCTTTAATTACTTTTTCCAATCGCTCACGATGGGGATTACTTTGTGCTATTTTAATCGGATAATCCATAATTTACTTTTACTTGTTAAAACATCCCCTATTTTGTAGCTACTAATCTTGCCCTTATAACCACCTAAACACTCCTGAATACTAAAGACTTTCGCCTCATTTCTTGTACAAGCTGCTAATGATACGTGAGTCATAAGCATACTTCTTCTTTTTTTTTGTACGTTTGTCTTTTAGTTAATCTTTTTCTTATAATGTTACAAATATATAGAGTATATCCTACATATTATAATAAATTGAGTAAATAATCTATAAATATATACAATGATTATCGACAGAATCCTACAACTTATTAAATATAAAGGAATTAACAAAAGAAAATTCTATATCGAAACTGGTCTTTCTAATGGTTTTTTAGATAAGGTTAGAGATATTGGTGTATCAAAAATAGAGCATATACTCAATGTCTATCCAGATATTAGTGCCGAATGGCTTTTAATGGGAAGAGGAAACATGATTTTAAAGCCAATTGGTTTTGAAGACGAGTCTGATTTAGGAAATAATTTACTTCAGGAACCAAATTCTGTTTATAATAAAACTGCACAAAATAAAGTGCCTTTATACGATATCCAGGATTCTGCTGGAATTGTTTCTTTGTTTAAAGATGCCAACCAAGACCCAATAGATTTTATTTCGATTCCTGGTTTACCAAAATGCGATGGTGCTATTTATGTAAATGGTGATAGTATGTATCCTCTTTTAAAAAGTGGAGATATTATTGTGTACAAAAAAGTAAATAACATTCCAGAGAATATTTTTTGGGGCGAAATGTATTTGGTTTCTTTAATAACCGATGATTCTGAAGAATTTGTAATGATTAAAAAAGTCCAAAAATCGGATAAAGGCGAAGATTGGATACAATTAGTAAGCGAAAATCCTCAGCATCAAGCTAAAGATATTCACTTTAAAAACGTTAAAGGATTAGCGTTACTAAAGGCAACAATTAGAATAAACGCTACACATTAAATACAATACATAATCATTTTATATCATAAACAAAGCTTCGGAGAAATCCGGAGCTTTTGCATTTTACAGCTTTCCTATTTAAGTCTACCTCAAAATAAATTATATATTAGCTAAACCAAACAATAAAAAAATGTAAAATGAAATTACCTCCTTACAATAGTTTTGCAAACGTTATTGGCGATAAAATCTCTTTGCGCCAAATACTGCCTTCTGATCTTAACGACATCATCGAAATTTCGTATTATGATGCTGTTCAAGCAAAAACACTAGAGCAAGCAGCAGAAATGCAAGCTAAAATCGATAAAGATTATACTGATGGCAACTCTATACATTGGGGTATTGCAGATAATACAACCAATAAAATTGTTGGAACTTGTGGCTACTATCGCGGACTAGACATTGGAGCCGGAGAACTTGGTTGTGTTTTATTGCCTCAATATCGTGGACAAGGTTTTATGACTTTGGCAATGACTCTGGCCATAGAATTTGGAAATAATCATATAGGATTAAACCGTATTTGGGCCGAAACATCTCAGGAAAACCAAAACGCAATAAAACTTCTTGAGCGTCTTAACTTCATTAAAATTGGTAATCTGGAAGACAACCATATCGAATACGAATTAAAACAAAATGCATAAATAAAAAAAATTTTAGAGAATCTAGAACTTTATAAGTTCTCGTATTTTCATCTTGGTCTAAAATTAAAATAAATTATATATTAGCTAAAGAATTAATACAAACCATTTTAGCTATTTAGACCACGAACCCCATGACTAAGAAAACCATAATCTTACTCGGATTTATTATTTTAAAGTTTGCTTTACAATACATATTAATAAGTCCGGAATATGATTTGCAACGTGATGAATACCTACATCTCGACCAGGCAAATCATCTCGCTTGGGGATATTTATCGGTTCCTCCTGTAACATCCTGGATTTCTTATATCATCCTGTTACTCGGAAATTCTGTTTTCTGGGTAAAATTCTTCCCAGCTCTTTTTGGTGTTTTAACACTTTTAATCGTCTGGAAAACTATCGAAAAGCTCAACGGAAATTTATATGCTTTAATTCTCGGTGCAACTTGCATTATATTTTCGTCATTACTGCGAATAAACATTCTTTATCAGCCCAACTCTCTCGACGTATTATGTTGGACAGGATTTTATTATATCCTAATACAATACGTTACAACCGAAAAACCTAAATGGCTTTATATAGGAGCAATTGCATTTGCCTTTGGATTCCTCAACAAATACAATATTCTTTTCCTACTTATAGGTTTACTTCCTGCCTTAATACTATCTAAACAAAGAAAAATATTTACAGAAAAAAAGCTCTATATCGCCTTACTTTTAGGTTTAGTATTGATTCTTCCAAATCTTTTATGGCAATACAACAACCATTTTCCGGTTGTTCACCACATGAAGGAACTCGCCGAAACACAATTGATAAATATGGATCGCGTAGAATTTTTAAAAAAGCAATTCCTTTATTTTATAGGTTCTTCTCTTGTAATTCTCTCCGCTTTATATGCGTTATTATTTTATAAACCTTTCGAGAAATATAGATTCTTTTTCAGCTCACTTATCTTTACAATAATCGTTTTTCTATACTTTAAAGCCAAAGCTTATTACGCAATTGGACTGTATCCTATTTACATTGCTTTTGGCGCTGTTTATCTTTCACAAATTTTAAACTCGGGTAAGAAACGTTATTTACAGCCTGTATTTGTAATCATTCCGTTGTTGTTGTTTATCCCTATGTACAACTTGTCTTTTCCTAATAAAAGTCCTGAATACATCATAAAGCATCCCGAAGGCTACAAAAAACTAGGCATGCTTAAATGGGAAGATGGCAAAGATCATAATTTACCTCAGGATTACGCCGATATGCTTGGTTGGAAAGAACTTGCCCGCAAAACCGATTCGGTTTATGCAACTATTCCAAATCCAGAGAAAAAGAAAACCCTCGTTCTTTGTGACAATTATGGACAGGCAGGAGCTATTAATTATTATACTAAACAAGGAATAAAAGCCGTCTCTTTTAATGCCGATTATATTAACTGGTTTAATCTTGATATACAATACAACAACTTAATACGAGTTAAGGAATACCATGAAAATGATGATGAAATGGCAGAAACTGGTCCATACTTTCAGACTGCTATAATAGCCGATTCTATCACAAATAAAAATGCCCGAGAATACAAAACAACCATTTTTGTATTTACAGGTGCCAAGATTGATATTAATAAAAGAATTGTTGAGGAAATTTTAAAGTCTAAAAGGTTCTGAGGTTCTGAGATGCAAAGGGACAAAGGTTTCTCAGTTTGTGTGTAGAAAGGTTTTGAAAAAGGTTTTGAAAAAAGGTTCAAAGGCACAAAGATACTGAGGTACTAAGGTTTGGATTGAACATAAAATGCAATTTTGTGATTTGATGCAAGGAAAACTCAGATAATATAAATCAAACTAATAGCTCGACAACGGATTCGAGCCACAAATAACATGCTATAAACATAGCCAACGGTTTCAACCGTTGGAACGCAATGAATTATCGCAATCTGTATCACACGGTTGAAACCGTGGGCTATGATAAAATTGAATAGAATTTAATAAATTAGAGTTCTTTGGCACATGAAATCAAGTTCCTTGTCCCCTTGAATTAAAACTTTAAAATAATATTTGGCTTTGATTGTCGAGCTACTTATGTGTTCTTCTCCCGAAGCTTCGGGACGCTCAGAATGACAAGATTGCGAATACTTAAAACCTTAATGCCTCAGAACCTTTGAACCTCAAAAAGAAAAAATGCGAAACAACCCAAACTCCGTAATATCCAAACTTAGCTCTAACCCAAAAAATATATTCCTTTTGGATAGTATTGGTGCATTTTTAACTGCTTTCTTATTGGGATTTGTCTTGATAAGATTTCAATATAGTTTCGGAATGCCTCAAGAAACGCTTTATATTTTATCGGCTATAGCGTTTATTTTCGCAACATACTCTTTGTGTTGTTATTTGTTTGTTTCTAACAAATGGCGCTTTTATCTAAATATAATCATGATTGCTAATGCTTTATATTGTTGCCTTACAACGGGACTTATAATTTACCATTTCCATAAACTAACCCTTTTAGGTATAATTTATTTTATACTCGAAATAATTATTATTGTTTTCTTAGTTTACTTAGAAGGTTCAAAGGGTTTAAAAAAGGCACTAAGGTTCTGAGGTACTAAGATGCTAAGTTTTTGGATTGAACATAAAAAAACGCAATACTATCTCTCATGATAATATTGCGTTTTTTACTCATAATGAAGGCTTTAACCTCTTTACAGACAAACTAAGAGCCTCTGAACCTTGCTACTCTGAACCTCATTATAGACAAACTGAGAAGCCTCTGTCCCTTTGAACCTTAGTGCCTCAGAACCTAAAAAGGAAACCTTCCTCCTAAGCCATAAACAAGGCATGCTTATTATAGTTATACAATACTAAATCGTATGGTACTAAGTTTGGCAATACTTTTTCAGAATTGGGATCAAACTTTATATTATTTGCTTTGCGGAATAAGTAAATATCTTTTAAACAATTAGATAAACTCTGATGTATCATTGATGAAGTTATAGGCAGTTTATTATCTCCTACCAATAAATCGATTTGATAATTAGAACTAGATTTAGAAAGATTATTACCAATTATTCTTATTTCGAATGTTGTCGGTTTCCCATTATGTTCTCCTTGATATTGTACTTTCATAGTTTTATCGGTTTAAATTAAATACAACTTTGTTACTATTGTTTTTTATGTAATCGTTTGTAAAAATAAATTTAGTAATAAAATCTTTTTAATTCGTGATTTTTTTTAAAATATTTTCTAGAAATCACCTCTTCTCTCCACCCTTGTATTTACTCGGATTCGAGCTAAATATTATTATCAAATTCTTACTTTTTGAACTAACAAATAAGAATATCACACGTATTTTCTTAAATAAATAATTTAGTCAATTTTTTACATAGATATTTTTCCTACTTTTGGCAATTATTACCTAACGACTAAAAATAACGCCAATCAACTGACCTTTAAACCCTTGAGTTATGGAAAAAAAACTACTCATTAGACTAATATTCCTCCTTATTAGTTCCCAAATTTTTGCATTCCAAACCCCAACAAACATTCCAATTCCTGATACAGAATACCAAGCTTTGGTCGATTTTTACAAAGCTACCGGTGAGTCCAACTGGAATAATAAATGGAATACCAAAGAAAATAATCTTCACGAAGTTGCCTGGTATGGTGTAACCGTAGAAAACGGACACGTAACAGCAATTAACCTCAACAATACAAGTAACATTGTTGGAAAAATCCCAGTATCTTTTGGGAATTTAAAATTCCTAAAAAGCCTTTCCCTTTACGGCGCAAGTTACAGCAAAGACTTAAGCACAACCGATCTGGGAGTTCTATCAGAATTAGAAGCGCTAGAAACTCTCGACCTAAGAAATTGTAACATAAAAGGTAGTATTCCTGCTTCATGGAATAAGCTAAAAAAATTAAAAACTTTATATCTAAGCAACAACGCCATCACTTCTTTACCTAAAGAAATTGGAGAGATGGAAAGCTTAATAACTTTAGAATTATCTACCAACCAGATAACTGTCTTAACAAAAGAATTAGAAAACCTTACTGCCTTAAAAACAGTAAACCTTGCCAGCAATAAAGTATCAACTATCGACGCTTTATTAAAAAGTACCGTTAGCTTAGAATTAAATTCCCAAACTCTTAGCATTGATAAATTGCAATATGAGGGAGTTGATTTAAAAATTAGTAATCTCCCAAATGTTGTTCTTTACAACAGAACCAAAAATGATTTCTCGGCCAGAAGACCAATAGGAATTTATGTCCGCGGGAGTCAGGTAGGAACAAATATAACTGTTGCCGAAGATGGCAGCCTTACGATTCCATCGGCTTATCTCGCTACATTAAAAAATGGAGATGAAGTATATCTGCGTCAGCAATATGATGGAACTTCTGGAGCGGCATATTACAGTAATATTTATTTCACTACTGTAAAAGTAAACCAACCCGGAATACCAAATATAGAATATCAGGCATTGGTCGATTTTTACAATGCCATGAATGGTAGCAAATGGAATAATAAATGGGACATTAACGAAAACAACCTTAATGAAGGTGCATGGAATGGTCTAAGTATAGAAAACGGACATGTAACGGGAATTAACCTCAACAATACCAACAATATATCGGGAGCAATACCGGCTTCTTTTGGAAACTTAAAATATCTAAAAAGCTTTTCTCTATATGGAGGAAACTACGGCAAAGATTTAAATACTACAGATTTGAGTTCTCTATCAGAACTGGAATCTCTAGAAACTCTTGATCTAAGATATACCAAGCTAAAAGGGAATATCCCAGCTTCATGGAGTAAACTAAAAAAATTAAAAACATTGTATTTAAGCAACAATACAATTACCGGATTACCGGATGAACTAGGAGAAATAGAAAATCTGGTAACCTTGGATTTATCTTCCAACCTGATAAAAACAATTCCTGTTTCTATAGGTAATCTCTCTTATTTAGTAACGCTAAACTTAGCCAGTAATCAGATAGAAGTTCTTATAAAAGAATTTGAAGGTTTAAATGCTTTAAAAACCTTAGATCTTTCAAGCAACAAAATTTCGAATATTGTAGCCTTGCTAAAAAGTACGGTAAGCTTAGAGCTAAATTCTCAATCTGTAAGCCTGGAGAACTTTTTGTACAGTGGTACCGATGTAAAAATCGATAACATACCGAATATAGTTACCTATAATAAATCTAAAAATGATTTTTCGGGCAGAAGACAAATTGGTGTTTACATACGAGGCAGTCAGGTAGGAGCAAATATTGCAATGGCAGAAGATGCCAGCCTAACTATTCCAGCAAGTTATCTCGCAACCTTAAAAACAGGCGATCAGGTATATTTACGTCAACAATATGATGGAACGCTTAGTGCGGCTTATTATACCAACATCTTTTTTACTAATGTAAAAGTTGACCAACCACAAATACCCGATTTAGAATATCAGGCTTTAGTAGATTTTTATAATACTATGGGCGGAACACAATGGAATAATAAATGGGATATAACTCAGAACAATCTTCACGAAGGTGCATGGTATGGTGTGGGTATCGAAAATGGACATATTACAAGCCTTAACCTTAACAATAATAGTAATGTTGCGGGAGCAATACCAGCTTCTTTTAAAAATTTAAAATATCTAAAAAGTCTTTCTCTTTATGGAGGAAGTTATACTAAAGATTTAAGCACAACCGATTTAGGAATCTTATCTGACTTTGAATTTCTGGAAACTTTAGATTTAAGATATTCAAAATTAAAAGGAGATATTCCTGCTTCATGGGGTAAATTAAAAAAACTAAAATCATTGTATTTAAGTTACAATGCAATTACAGGATTGCCAGAAGAGTTTGGCACAATGGAAAGTCTGGTAACGATAGACTTATCATCCAACCAGATAAAAACTATCCCAGTATCAATAGGCAACCTCTTAAATCTTGTAACCTTAAACCTGGCAAGTAACCAAATAGAAGTACTTATAAAAGAATTCGAAAATCTGAATGCGTTAAAAACACTAGATCTTTCAAGCAATAAAATATCCAATATTGTAGCGTTGCTAAAAAGTACTGTAAGCCTCGAGCTAAATTCACAAACCGTAAACATAGAGAATTTCTTGTACGAAGGAACCGATGTAAAAGTGGACAATTTCCCGAATGTAGTTACTTACAATAAATCTAAAAATGATTTCTCAGGTCGAAGACAAATTGGCGTTTACATACGCGGTAGTCAGGTAGGAGCAAATTTAACTATGGCGCCAGATGCCAGCCTGACGATTCCTGTAAGCTATCTCGCTACACTAAAAACCGGAGATCAATTATACCTGCGTCAGCAATACGACGGAACACTAAGTGCAGCATATTATACCAACATCTTTTTTACTAATGTAAAGGTTAATCAACCAAAAATACCCGATGCCGAATACGAAGCTTTGGTAGATTTTTATACCGTAATGGGCGGCAATAAATGGACCAATAAATGGGACACTAGCCTGAACAACCTTCATGAAGGAGCATGGTACGGTGTGAGTATCGAAAACGGACATATAACAGGTCTTAACCTTAATAATAACAATTACGTTGCGGGATCAATTCCTGCTTCTTTTGGAAATTTAAAATTCCTAAAAAATCTTTCTCTTTATGGAGGAAGTTACCCCAAAGATTTAAGCACTACCGATTTAAGTGTTTTATCTGAGTTAGAATCTCTAGAAACTTTAGACTTAAGATATAGCAAATTAAAAGGAGACATACCTGCTTCATGGAGCAAGCTTAAGAAACTAAAATCATTGTATTTAAGTAGCAATGCAATTACAGGATTGCCAGAAGATTTGGGCGCAATGACAAGTCTTGTTACAATGGATTTATCTGTTAATCAGTTAAAAACTATCCCTGCATCAATAGGTTCTCTTGCCAATTTAACAACTATAAACCTAAATAGCAATCAGATAGAAGTTCTTATAAAAGAATTAGAAAACCTAAATGCATTAACATCTTTAGATCTTTCTAGCAATAAAGTAGGTACTATTCAGGGATTATTAAAAACTTCTGTAGCTCTGGAATTAAACTCACAAACTCTTAGTATAGAAAACTTTCTGTATGAAGGAACCGATGTAAAGATTAGTAATTTACCTAATACCGTTCTTTATAACAGACCTATTAATGATTTTTCGGCAAAAAGACAATTCATAGTATACGTGCGTGGTACTCAGGTAGGAACTAACCTAACCGTTGCGCAAGATGCAAGCTTAACCATTCCTGCAACTTATCTGGCAACACTAAAAACAGGAGATCAGCTATATCTGCGTCAGCAATATGATGGAGCTTCGGGTGCAGCTTATTATAGTAATATTTATTTCACTAATGTAAAAGTAGATCAGCCTAAGATTCCAGATGTAGAATATCAAGCTTTGGTTGATTTTTATAATGCAATGGGAGGCAGTAAATGGACTAATAAATGGGACACTAGCCTAAATAATTTGCATGAAGGTCCCTGGTATGGTGTAAGTATACAAAACGGACATATTACTGGTATTAACCTCAACAATAATAGCAACGTTGCAGGAGCAATACCTGCTTCTTTTGGGAATTTAAAATTCCTAAAAAACCTTTCTTTGTATGGAGGAAACTACACAAAAGATTTAAGCACCACCGATTTAGCAATCTTTTCTGAGTTGGAATCTCTAGAATCTTTAGATTTAAGATATTGCAAATTAAAAGGTGTTATTCCTTCTTCATGGGGGAAATTAAAAGCATTTAAAACACTTACTCTAAGTTATAATAATATCGAAAATGCAGACGAAGCATTAGCTAGTTTGCCTTTACTAAAAACAGTTGATTTTACATATCAAACCATCGCTATCCCAACTATCGAAGTAGGTGCAAATGAATTGGTGATAAACCTGCCAACACTTAGCACTTTTATTTTTAACGCTGATGGAGGAAGTATTAACAACAAAAATTATTTTACGCTTTTCATCAATGGCGTAAATAAAGTATCGAATTATTCTAATAAAGAAGGCAACTTAATCTTTAAGGATATAGCATTACTGAGCATAAAACTAACCGACAAAATTTCGATTACACAAAACGACGGAACTGCTCAGGGAACAACGATCAACTATAATAAAGTGACTTTTGGAAAACCATTGGCAGAGGAAGAATTTGAAATTCTAAAAAAATTCTATGCTAGTACTAATGGAGCACAATGGACTCAAAAATGGGATACTTCACAAAACAAACTTCATGAAGTAAGTTGGTATGGTGTAGGCACAAAAGAAGGTCATGTTGTTTCAATAAGTTTATCAGGAAATAATCTGTCAGGAACACTTCCTGAAGAATTATCTGGTTTAACCTATCTGGAAACCCTAAACCTGCAATCGAATGTTATTGAAGGAAATATTCCAACAACTATTGGGCAACTCACAAATTTAAAAACCCTGAACTTACAAGCAAATAAACTAGGAGGAACAATACCAGTACTTTCTGGAATATCAGGGTTAAAAAAATTATCTATAGCAGCCAACCTGTTTAAAGGAACTATCCCGGCACAATTCAATCAATTCCAGAATATAGAACAGCTGGATTTATCTAATAATGGTTTTGATACTCTGGAAACAGCTTTTACCTATGATCTGAGTAAAGTATATGTAAACCTAAGAGGACAAACAATTGTAAAAGAGGAATTCCTGTATTTAAAAGGAGACGAAATTAGTGTAGTCCTACCTCCTATCACTACCTATAACGAAACTAATCCAGAGCAAGAAGGAAAGTATTTATTTGCCTTACAAGCAAATAACTTTAAAATATCTGAGGCAACACCAGAAGGCAATATTCTTGTATTCCCGAGCGTATCTATTGCAGATGTTCCTGCGGGAGCAAAAATTACTATCTGGCAAAGAACAGGTGCTTCTCAGGGTACTTACTTGCAATATAAAGGAATTGCCGACGGATCTGAAACACCTCTTTTAGCAGAAGAATTTGATGCCTTGGTTGCATTTTTCCAAAAAGCCGGAGGTGCAAACTGGAAAATACCTTGGGATATATCTACAAATAATCTTCATGAAAAAAGATGGAAAGGAGTTACAACCAATGATGGACACGTTGTAGCAATTAACCTAACCGATAATAACTTAATTGGAGATATAAGTGCCGAGTTAGGCAAATTTGTAGAGCTACAAAGCCTTAACCTAACCCGTAATAAATTAACAGGCAGTATTCCAGACGAGTTATCAAGATTAACCAAACTTAAAACAATCGACCTTTCGGAGAATGAACTTACAGAAACAAATGCTGTATTTCCGTCCAACGTGAATTTTAAAATTGACCGTCAAAAAATTAATTTAGGCGCATTACCGCTAACAGTAAATACAGTAATAAAAGACAAGAAGATAAATCGTTACGACCATACCAATCAGTTATTCAGTCCAAGTCAATCGTATAATATGACGCTAAAAGACAATTACCAAATGGTAACAGTTCCTGAAGATGGTATTAAGCTAATGAATATAATGAGCGAATGGAATATCCCTAACAACCAAACTCTTGAGCTTAGACAAATAGCCGGATCAGCTAGAAATAGTATCCTTACTTATACATTAACCTATCGTGAGGGAGACAGCAATCTGGATGGTATTGTAAATATATTAGACATCCAATCTTCTTTAAATTATACTCTGAGCCAAAAACCAAAATATTTTAATTATGCTGCAGCCGATATTAATAAGGATAAGAATTTAAATCTGTTAGATATTATTCTTCTGATAAATAAAATACAGGATGGAGTACAAGAAAACGTACAACAAGCTGCTAAACGTTTTGCCTTAACAAATGATCAGAATACAGTTTTAAGCATTGAAAATGATATTATATACCTCGATAGTCAAGCAACAGCTACAGCAGCATTTGACATTCGTTTAAAAGGAATAAGCAAAGAACAAGTATCAGATTTACTTTCTGCCAAAGGATATACAGTATCTATTGCAGAGAATAAAGAAGAAACAAGTGTTGTCGGATTTTCTATAGACAAAACATTATCGGGTAAGGTGGCTATTGCCAAAGTAGCTCCTAAAACGACTATTGTTTCTGCCGTAATATCCGATGATAATGCAAACGAAGTTCCTTATAAAATTGTAAACGGAACACTAGGAATAGATGATATCGATGTTAATTCTGGAAAAGATATTGTTATGAACTTCCCTAACCCTTTTAGAGAACAAACAACAATAAAATATCATTTACTAGAAAATGCAACTAAGGTAACGCTGAAAGTCTACAATATGCAAGGGCAAATTGTTCGACTACAATCAGATTTAGAAACCTCAGAAGGGAAACATGAAGCGGTCTTTTTACAAAAAGAACTTGCTGCAGGAGTATATTTTTATACTCTGGAAGTACAAGCTTCAAACAGCCCAAAAATATTTAAAGGAAAAATGTTAATACAATAAATTTATTAAAATGACATCTACTAAATTAACCCCTATAAAATTAAGACCCTTTCTTGCATTTATTCTTCTGTTTTTAGGAACATTTACTTATGCACAAAATAGTTTAAAAGTTATAAATGCAACTGCCGGACCAGGAGAAGAATCAAAAATTTTAATCGATTTATCCAATACAGATGAAGTACTTGGAGCTGAGTTTACGCTAACAGTTCCACAAGGACTTATCATTAACGAAAAAGCAAGTAAAATAAGTGATAGCCGTAAAGGAGACCACGCAGTTTATGTAAATATCGAGAAGAATAACCCACGAAATTATCATTTTATAATTCTCTCGCTAACAAGTAATCCTTTTAAAGGAAATAGTGGAACTTTATTAGAAATTCCGATCGAAATTCCGATAAATTATCCGTCTGGGCAAACTCATAACCTAAACCTTTCTAGTGTTGTATTGAGTTCTAAAAATGCAATAGACATAGGCTCAAACCATACAAACGGAATACTTACAATAGCAACAGCACAATATCCCGATTTAACTATTTCGGGTATAACAAGCAGCGAATCTCAGATTACTCCTAACGGAAAAATTACATTGTCATGGGGAGTAAACAACATCGGAGATCGTATTGCAGCTGGAGGATGGACAGAACAAATTAGTATAATTTCGGAAACAACTGGTATCGAGTATAATTTAGGAAGTGTTTCCTATGATGGTGATTTAGAGAGCAAGAAAACCATTAGCAGAAATGCTACTTTCAACCTTCCTAAAATTATAGGGATAGACGGAAACGTAAAAATTAAAATTAACCTGGTTCCTAATCCATCTGTAAAAGAACCAGATGCGTTACAAGGCAACAATAAACTTATTAGTCCCAATACAATATTGCTCGAAAAAGTATTGTATTTAACCTTAGATAAAAAATCTATTCCCGAAAATGCCACAGAAGTAATCCGGGCAACCATAACCCAAAGCGGAGACCGAAGCACTGATAAAACATATCAACTTGCTGCTTCGCAAAACGGACAACTAGATTTTCCTGCGAGTATAAAAATCCCTAAAGACCAATCATCTGCCGTTTTTTATATAAAACCTGTAGACAATACTGCAGCCGATGGAAACAGAACTGTAGCACTATCTGTAACGGGCAATGATTACCCTACAGTCTCGGATAATATCGAAATTATAGATGATGAGGTTTCATTAATTACACTAACACCATCAAAAACAACAGCCACAGATGGGGAGATGATTACTGTTACTTTACAAACCGATTTTGCAAAAAACAAAGACACAAAATTCAGCATTACTGCTGATCAGAATTCCCGTTGGAATATCCCATCAGAAATCATTCTTCCTTCTGGAAGCAAAAGTGTTTCTTTTACTGTTCAGGTTAGAGACAATAAAGTACCAGAAGCAACAGTAATAGGAAAGATTACAACCCGAGCCGAAGGTTTCCAGGCTAGTAGCACCGAAATCATCTTAAAAAGCTCGAACATTCCTACTTTTGAATTCGAGATAACACCCGAAACCATTTCTAAAGGAGATGGAGTTTATGCAACTTATGCCATCATAAAACGATTGGATAAAACAGATGTTAGCATAAAAATCCGTTTGTCTGCCAATGTAGCAAATACTTTAATTCTTCCTGATATTATTGAATTTCCTGCAAATGTAAACCAGAAAAAAATCAACATTGGAGTCATAAATAACGGACTTGTCGATGGAACAAAAACTGTAAAAGTAACCGCAGATGCTTATATTCCTTCTTGTAACTGTACAGTTGCTGCAGGAAACGGAGGAAGCCAATTGGCAAAAACCATTACCATACTAGATAGTAATGGCCCTGCTTTGTTTGTAAAAGCAAACCCTACAACCGTTAAGGCAGGACAAGAAAATTCTGCAAAAATAACTATTGCAAGAAATACTGTAGATACATCGACAGCTATTCCTGTCAGACTTTCGTCAGATGCTCCTACAATTGTATCTATTCCTGCAACTGCTACTATTCCTGTAGGAAAAGAAGCCATAGAGATAGAAATAAGCACTAAAATAGATCCAAATAAAAAAGGAGATCAAACCATACGTGTTCAAGCCGAAGCAGACAATTATAGTTCTGGATTTGCGTGGATAATTGTAACCGATCAAAATAAACCTGATGCTACTATTACAAAAATAAACACAGTAACTCAAGCAACAGGAAAAGATAACATCGAAGTAGCTACAACAATTACCAATCAAGGATTTGCCATTCTTACCAAAGGTTCTAAAATAGAATATTACCTTTCTAAAGATAAATCTACAAAAAACGCAATCCTACTGGCAACTACCGAATTAGACAAAGATATCGAAGCAGGAAAATCATTAAATTTAGTTAAACCTATTCAGCTGCCTGAAAAAGCTGGCGATTATTTTTTAATTGTAACTATAAATTCAAATCAAAAAACAGACGAATTAACATTTACAAATAACGAAGCCAATACTGAAATAAAATTACTTCCGGGTTATTTTGCAACTGCTACCGTAGCTAAATCATTATACAAATCTGGCGAGTTAGTTACTATAACCGGATCTGCCAAAATGCTCAATAATTCTCCTGCAGCAATCAAAGAAGTAGAAATCACGATTACAAGCGGAAACTTTGTTCGCCTATATACCGTTACAACAAATGCTTCTGGAAACTTTGCTTATGATTTTGAACCGCTACAAACAGAAAGCGGGCACTATGGCGTAAGTGCTGGTTACCCAGGAACGAATAATGCTGCACAAGCAGAATTTGACATTATTGGTTTTGAATGGACCAACAAACCATCTGGTTATTTAAAATGGGAAGTAGTAGAAAAAACACCTTTTAAAGGAGAGTTTAAATTAAAAAATAATGGTAAAACTGCGCTAACTAATATAAAAGTTGAACTTCCTGGAGATGCTGGATTTAACATTCAAGTAACGCCATTAACACTGGCAGCAGGACAAGAAGCCATATTAAATTATACAATATTAGCCGATAAAGCTTCTGAAGAAGAGAAGTACTATCCTATTAACTTTACCATCTCATCTGATGAAGGAGCAAAACTAACAGCTCTAGCTTATTACCATTGTCAAATTCAAACGGCAAAAATAGTAGCAAACCCTGTAAGTATTAATACCACAATGACCAAAGGAAGTTCTCGCTATTATGAATTGGCAATTACCAATACTGGAGCTATAGATGCCGAAAAAGTAAAAGTGGAATTACCTAAACTAGACTGGATGAAACTTAAAAGTCAATCGGTTATAGATAAAATAGCTCCAAATGAAACCGCTAATATAATATTAGAATTAGCCCCTACAGTGAAACAACAAGTTAACATTCCTCTATCTGGAAACTTAGCAATATCTCTTGCTAATGGACAAGGAATTAGTGTCCCTTTTAAAATAGAAACAGTATCCGAATCCAAAGGTTCTTTACTTATTGATGCAGTCGATGACTATACATACAATACTGTAGAAGCACCACATCTAAAAGGAGCAAAAGTAGTAGTACGTCATCCATTCTCGGGCGTTATTGTTGCAGAAGGTGTAACTGATCAAAACGGATTATTTAATGCCGAAAATCTTCCAGAAGGAAGTTATGTTTTAACCGTAACGGCAGACAAACACAGTAATCATCAAAGTAATATTTTGGTTGATCCGGGTAAAGTTAATAAGCAAAGTATTTATTTGGCTTATCAGGCAATCAGTTACGAATGGACTGTAAAACCTACAGAAATAGAAGATAAATATGAAACTGAACTTGTTGTAAAATACGAAACCAATGTTCCCATTCCGGTAGTTGTCGTAGAAATGGATAAAAAAGTTCAGGATATAGCCAAAGGAAGTAGCTATATACTAATGGCAACCCTTACAAACAAAGGACTTATTACTGCCAAAGATGTATATCTGCAGTTTCCGAGTGACAACGAATATAAGTTTACACCATTAATTGATAAAATAGATATATTAGCCAAACAATCTATCCAGATTCCTGTTAAGGTCGAAAGAATGACGGGAACCATATTAAGAGCAGCAGCATCAGCAGCCCCTTGTGATGCAGTTGTAATGGCTTGGTATACGTATCAATGTATTGATAGTCATTGGGTAGCTGTACCACATTCATTTTCTTTTTCTAGAGAATGTACCAATCTAGGACCTGTAGACATTCCGGTAATTAATGGTCCAAATTATGTATATTGTAGAAATTGTCCTGTACCAGGAGGAACCGGTTATTCCCCAATCGATTTTACTTATGATGCCAATATTACATGTGACCCATGTGCATTTGCCATTGGAACTGCAGTTCTAGCCTGTTATCCACCTACAGTTCTTCTTAGTTGTGGGCTTTCTCTCCTTACATCGACTACTTGGGAAGATGCAATAATAAGCGGAATCGGATGCCTCATAAAAAAACAGACTTATGGTTGTATATGGGGAGCATTAAGCGCGGTAAAAACGTGTCTGGGACTTTCAATAACAGGGCGAAACGCAGGACCAAGCTTGTTCGAAGTAATTGAACAGGATTTAACAAAATTAAAAGCTGCAGACGATGCTTTTACCAAGAAAAAAGAACTTATTTTTAATAACAATAAAATTCTTGAAAGCGAAAATTTCCCTGATTTTGTAAAAGAAGTAGCTACAAACTTAGATAAGAAACAAATTTTTACCGAAACAGATATTGCTGTTATGAAAAGCAGGTTTGTTTTAACAGATATTAGCGCTGCCGACATAAATGTATTCAGTCAAAGATGGAATGAGTCTGTAGAAGCCTGGAATAAAGGAATTACTTCTCCAAATGCACAATATGCTACCATTATTAGTAAAGATAGTTTAGATGTTTATGCCTTAAAGGCAAAAGAATTAGCAGACCGTACAAAAGCAAGAGGTTTTGTTTCTGCTTACGAAATGTATGAAAAAGATAAAAGTGACTTACAAGAATATGTAGACAGAAAATCATCTAATTCTGTTTGTGCCACAGTTACAGTAAAGTTCTCTCAAAAAATGACGATGACCAGAGAAGCTTTTGAAGGTACTTTAACTATGAACAATGGTAGTGATCTTAACTCAATAAAAAACATAAACTTAGATTTGATAATCACAGACGAATCTGGAAATGATATGACCCATCTATTCCAAATTAATAAAGATGCTTTCCTGAGCGGAACAGGAATTGTTGGTCCGCAAAGTAACAAATCTGGAACAGTACTTTTTATACCAACAAAAGAGGCTGCTCCTACAGTTGCTAAATCTTATTCGTTTGGAGGAACATTATCTTATCTGGATCCAAATACAGGAGAAATAGCAACAATAAAATTATATCCAGTTACGCTGGAAGTAAATCCAAGCCCAGATTTAGTACTGCATTATTTTATGCAGCGTGATATTATTGGAGATGATCCATTAACCGAAAAAGTAGAGCCTACGGTTCCTGCAGAAATGGCATTATTAATTAAAAATGAAGGTTACGGTCAAGCCAAAAATGTTCAGGTAGAATCTGTGCAACCTGAAATTATCGAAAACAAAAAAGGACTATTAATTGATTTTGAAATCATAGGTAGTAACTTTAATAATGAGCCTAAACAATTAGGTTTACTTAACGTAGATTTTGGAAATATTGAACCACAAAAAGCTGCAATCGGACAATGGTGGTTTACCAGTACATTGTTAGGACATTTTATAGAATATGATTTAAAAGTAAAACATTTGAGCAGCTACGGAAATAAAAATCTGAGCCTAATAAAAGCATCTTATGTTCATGAACTTATTAAAAGCGTAAAGGCTTATGAGGCTGGACATGATAACATAGCCGATTTCTTAGTAAATGATATTGCAGATATAAACGATGTTCCTGATGCTATTTATTATTCTAATGGCGGAAGTGACGAAGTATATAAAGTAAGTACCGCAACTATTTCTAACCCTATTTCACCAACTCAGGTAACGACAATTCTAACTATGAACTCGTCTAAAACAGGATGGAATTATGGTAATTTAACAGATCCGGGTAGAGACAAATACAAACTTGTAAAAGTTGTTAGAAACAGTGATCAACTGGAATTGCCTTTGCTAAACTTCTGGCAGACATTTGTTACATTAAGAGATGGAGCAGATCCTAAATATGAGAACAATCTTCATTTTGTTGACAAAATATCAGGATTAGAAAAATACACATTGTATTATACACCAATAAATACCAATGTACCGAAAGTAGTTTCTTTTGAGAGCATTCCGTCAACAACAACCAAAGCAATAGAATCAGTTCAGGTAAACTTTAATAAAGCCATAAACCCGAGTACCTTTACTGCCCAAAACATAACATTAATTCACCAAGGAAATAAAATCCCTTTTAATGATAGTTTTATAGGTAAAGTAAACGACTCTACTTATGTATTAAACGTTAAAACCCTAACCATTGCTTCTGGTTATTATGAACTAACAGTGCAATGTGCAGGAATAAAAGATCTGGAAGAGAACGAAGGAGTTGAAGGCAAATCTGTTTCCTGGACACAAATAATTGGAGAATTAGGAATCATTCAATTTAAAACAGATCAAACAGAAGCCCAAGCCGTAAATAGCGTTGAGATATCATTTAATAAAATAGTAAAACCAATCCAGTTTACTAAAGACAAATTAAAGCTAAACGGAAAATCTTTGGATAACATTTCGATAGTAACAGAGAACAATCAAAAGTATACTATCGTAGGATTAAACCAATACAATCTGGAAAAAGGAGAATATGAATTAACTGTTGATTTGCCATCTATGAAAGCCGAAGATAACTCGTTAGGTTTAGTAGTACAATCTCATAAATGGAAAGTTGATTTAGTTGTTCCGGAAGTAGATAGCTTTAAGCCACAATATCAGGGAGCGCTTAATAGCCAGAACGTAACAGATATGCAGATAGTTTTAAATAAACCATTAAAAAATAATTTTGAAGCTAGCTGGATTAAGCTATACAAAGGAAGTGTGGATCTAAATGCTAAATTAACTGTTACAAAACAGGATGATTTACATTATCTAATCTCGGGATTAGGAGAACACACACATACTGCAGGTGGATACAAACTAATAATTGATCAATCTAACTTTGTAGATGTATCTGGAAATTATGGAACTGGAACTACAAGCACGATGTGGACTGTGAAATTTGATAAACCAGCTTCTCCAAATAATATACGTATAACTCCTGATAGAGGAATTTCAGCAACAGATAACATTACTTCTGGCAATGATTTATCTATCGCTCTAAAAACTATAGACAATAAACAATCTATAGAACTTTATGTAATAACTCCAACTAGTAAAGTATTAGTAGATAAAAAATACGTAGAAACAGCAGGAGATTTAAGTTTTGCTATTACAGGATATATCGGAAAAAATACTTTTGAAGCCATTGCTTATGATGAATATGGAAATGCTAGTGACCCTATAAGTATCGAAACATACATAGATGTTGTGGACTTTAGCAGTACAATTACACCAGTAAAAACAAACAATACCGATTGTGCCGAAATAGAGCATCTTAAAGTACTTTTTACAGATGAAATCACGGCATCTCAGTTTACAAAAGACGCTTTAATAATCAAAGCCGGAGGGATAAATATCTCTAATGAAAATGCAGTAATCGCTAAAGTATCTGATACTGAATTTAAAATTCAGAATATAGAGAAATTCAATGAGAATGGAGAACTTACATTTGGTATCGATTTATCTAAACTACAGAAAAAAACAAGTGCCTTACAAGGAAAAGGAATTGTTTATGAAAATGTGGGTGTTATAAATACTATTTTGGCTAGTATAACAGGAGATGCTCTTATTACCGAAACCAATGCTACTACTATCTACACCGCTACTCCAAATATGCAAAGCTATAACTGGACTGTAACCGGAGGAGAAATTGTAAGTCAGGCAAATAATACTGTTACCATAAAATGGACACAAAAGGGTACACAAACTCTTTCTCTAAATTATGTAACAACAGGTTTATGTAGCAAAACAACATCTTCAGAAATAAAAGTAGATGCTACTCTGGCTATCGACGATCATACAAATCCAGATAAAAAAGGATTAACAATTGCTCCCGTTCCTAATAATGGTATATTCACACTATCTTTAATTGGTGAGCAGGGAACATTTAAACTCACAATATATGATGTGGGAGGAAGAATTGTTTATGAACAGGATAAAATAAATGTAAACGATAACTTTAAAAAAGAAATCCATACCCATTTAAAAACTACCGGAGTGTATTATCTGGTATTACGCAATTCAGAAACAACTTATAAATCTAATTTCTTAATTAAATAGAAAAAAAGGGATGCTTTAATCCCTTTTTTTATCAAAATAGAACAGAATAAAAAACGCACCTAACATTTTAGACATCAGTTATTTAAAACAAAAATATCTGATGTAATTAGTATTTAATATTTTATTAAATTTGAATAACTAACCTTAAATCCTAATCTTATGGAAATGAATTTCTTAGCTTTTTTTGCTTCGGCACTAACAACTCTTGTTACTGGTTTTATCTGGTATAACCCTAAAGTATTTGGAACTATCTGGATGAGAGAAGCTGGAGTTACTCAAGAAGACCTCCAGAAAGGAAGTATGCTTAAAATATTCGTATTAACATACATCTTTTCTTTAATGATGACTATAATTGTTTCGGGATTAACAATACATCAATCGGGCGCAGTAGGAATGGTAGGCGGACCACCAATGATAGAAAGTGCAAAACCATCTTTTGCAGCTTTTATGGCCGATTACGGAACTGCATTTCGCACTTTTAAACACGGAGCGCTTCATGGCTTCATGACAGGTTTATTCTTTGCTTTCCCTATGTTAGCAATCAATGGTTTATTCGAAAGAAAATCTTGGAAATATATTTTTGTGCATGCCGGATATTGGATTCTTACCCTAACTATTATGGGAGGAATTATTTGTGCTTGGGCATAAATAATTAAAACATAAAATCCGTTTGAAATTAGAAAATCAAACGGATTTCTTTTTTAGAAAATTTACAAGTAAAACAAACCCTAAATTATATTATTCTGTTATTATTAAGTAAATTTGAACAATATAGTACTCTTACCTTGAATGCATCTTATTCCTTCCAGATTTATACTAATACTGCCTCACTTCCTGAAACATGGAATGACTTGGCAACGCATAATATTTTCTTATCCAGAGAATATCTGGAAGTATTAGAAAAATCGGCACCAACCAATATGCTGTGCCATTATATCGGACTTTTTAAAGACGCTGAATTAGTTGGTATTGCTCTAACCCAATTCTTAGATTCTAATAAGCTCGAGTCATTTGGAGAACGAGATAAATGTGTAAAAACTTCCGTTCGTAATTTTGCTTTCAAGAAATTTGCTTCACACGTTTTGTTTGTTGGAAACAATATGCTCACAGGTCAAAATGCTTATTCATTTTCTGAAAAAATAAGCCAACCAAAAGCAATTAAATTATTACATAAAGGAATCAATGCACTAAAAAAAGATTTTAAATCGAAAGGGCAAAAAATCCATATCACGACTATCAAAGATTTTTCGGCAACAGAAATTGATATGCTTTCTGCTGAATTCAAAAAAGGGTATACATTTTCGATCCAGCCAAATATGGTTTTTAAAATCAATGAAGATTGGAAAACCGAAGAAGATTATATTAATGCATTATCCAAAAAATACCGCGACCAATATAAACGTACCCGCAAAAAAGCCTTAGGAATAGAAAAGAGGAAAATGGATATAGATGACATCATAACTTTTGAAGATACTATCTATGATTTGTATCATCACGTAGCCAAAAATGCTCCTTTTAATACCTTTTTCTTAGCCAAAAATCACTTTAGAGTTTTTAAAGAAACATTAAAAGAGAAGTTCCTTTTTTATGGTTATTTTATTGATGGAAAACTAATTGGTTTCAATACTTTAATCATGAATGGAACTGCAATGGACACTTATTTTTTAGGTTATGACGAAAGTGTTCAGCGCGAAAAAATGCTGTATTTAAACATGCTTTACGACATGATTGCACTTTCTATAAACAGGAATTTTAAAGAAGTTATTTTTGCCAGAACGGCTCTGGAAATCAAAAGTTCTGTGGGTGCAAAACCAGTAAAAATGTACGGACTTATCACACACAGTAATTCTTTAATCAACCATAATATTGCCAAATTATTTAATTATCTGGAACCCAAAACAGATTGGCAAGAACGAAATCCGTTTAAATAATCATATTGCCAAGGATGTAAGGAACTTTAGTTTTACACAAAATAATCCCAAACTTGTCATTTCGACGAAGGAGAAATCTCCGCAAGAAACTAACTCCCAGTTTTTTTCTTAAATTGTCGAGCTACTTGTGGAGATTTCTCCTTCGTCGAAATGACAAAAATGCGCAGACCAACTTTAAAATTAGGCTTTTATCAAAGTTTCTTACATCCTTGGCTCAAAACTTTGTCACAGATTTTTAAGGAATGGCAATTTTCATTTGCTTATGCAAAATACGAATATCCAATTTAGTCTGAGCGCCACAATACTCACCATCAATTTGGAAACTAACTGGATGATTTGTTTTTATTACAGCTTGATCTGTCGAAATAATAACAATATCATCAGAATCGATAGGCATATTGCCCGTAATTATTTTTCCAAGAATTATTAAATCTAGATTTTTTAAAACAACCAATTCAAATTTACCATCATTAATTGCTCCATTTGGGTTAATGACAACGCCTGTTCCATATTTTTGAGAATTGGCAATTACAACCATTCTTGCTTCATGTTCAACCGTTTGATTATTGGCTGTAATAGAAACTACAAAAGAATCTCCAGACTCTTTTATAGTAGTATAAGCTTGAGATGCATAACCCCAAAATCCTCTTATATTGCTTTCTTCATAATTCTTGATTAAATCGGCATTGAGTCCTAAATCACTTAAATGAATACTTTTTTTCCCGTTGATACAAATCATATCCATCTCGATATAATTGTTATTAAAAGCAATACTTAGATTCTCTTCGAGCGTTTTAGGTAAGTTTAAATCAACCGATAATCCGTTGGCAGATCCTGCTGGCAATATCCCAACAATAACATCATATTCCTCCATTGCTTCGGCAACCATTTTTACGGTTCCATCTCCACCAGCAACAACGATTCTAATGGGTAAATGTTGGTTATACAACGCTTGTATTTGGCTGATGTCATTCTGCCCAGTAGTTTCGTAAACTTTCAAATTAATATGACACGTTACCGCATAGGATTTTACTGTCTCAATAAGCTCAGATTTATCCAGATCACCCGAAATAGGGTTTACAACAAATAAGATATTCCTTTTCAAAATTTTATCTTTATATTTATTCAAAAGTAATTACACTAGTTATCCCAAAAGTAAGCAATTAATGAAACCTATTTTAAAATTATATCGCGGTTATGCCAATGATCAGGAACTAATTGTTATGGGACACGTTTTTAAACCATCGACTGCCAATGATTATGATTTTCAAAAGCGAAGTTTTAAAAATGCCACTTCTGTTCTTAAACTTTTCCAGATAAAAACAATCCCAAATTACGATGTTTATTTAAAACATGGAGAGAACCAGATTCATACCAAAACGCTCGATGATGGTTTTTTTAAATTCTGCATTCCTTTAAAAGAGGAAACAGGTTTTGGATGGATGAATTACCAAGTTAGCATTTCTCATAAAAACGAAACAATATCCTGTGCCAGCACTTTTATAAGACCTCATGAAGGAAATCTTGGGATTATATCAGATATTGATGATACTTTTTTGGTTTCGCACACACATAATTTCTTCAGGAAATTATATATTTTATTGTTCAGAAATGTAAATGATCGCAAAATATTTGATGAAGTTGTACCGCATTATCAAGCATTAAGTTCCGCAGAAAGAAACAACAAAGAAGAGAAAAATGCTTTTTTTTACATCTCGAGTAGCGAGTGGAATTTATATAGTTTTATTGTTCGTTTTACCAAAATACACGAACTACCAAGGGCAGTAATTTTATTAAAGGATATTAAAACCGGAATTGCCGACTTTTTTATGAGCGGCAGAGGAAACCATGACCATAAGTTTGATAAAATCAAGCATGTCTTGGAGTTTTACCCAAACCTAAAATATGTTTTATTGGGTGACGATTCTCAACACGACCCAATGTTATATGAACGAATTTGCAAAATATTTCCTGTAACGGTAAAAGCGGTTTATATAAGGCAAACTGGTAAAAACAAAAAAGAATCAACGAAAGCAATCCTTAAAAATTTAGAAAACCTTGAGGTTTCTGTTTGCTATTTTAAACACAGCAGCGAAGCCATTGAGCATTCTAAAAAGATTGGAATTATAATGTAACTGTGAAAGGTATTTTGAAAATGTGAAATGTCAGCTGAAACTGAAAAACCTTTGTCAAAATTCGAAAACTTTGACAAAGGTTTATAGATAATATTCTTATTTTCAAAAAACTGAAAACTGAGACTAAAAACTGTATTATGCGTTGAAATTATCAATCTCCTCCTGAACTACTTCCCAGTCTGATAATAATTGATCCAAATCTTTTTTCTTTTTATTGTATGCCATAAAGAAAGAAGCGTCTTCGATGTGTTTATCATAATTAGATGCCAACATTTTATCGTCATGCTGAATATCTTTTTCTAATTGTTTGATTTGACTTTCGACTTTACTCAAGCGATTTTGTAATGCTTTCGTTTTCTTCTGATCTTCGTAAGAAGTTTTATTACTTTCTTTAGGAGCAGCAGCTTTTACAGCATCTTTTTTCTCAACTTCACGCATATTTTCCATATTACGTTGCTCTAAGAAATAGTTAATGTCTCCTAAATATTCTTTTATCTTCTGATCTTTAAATTCGTAAACCAAATTAGACATTCCCTGAAGGAAATCTCTATCGTGAGAAACAAGTAGTAAAGTTCCACCAAATTTTTGAAGTGCCGCTTTTAATACATTCTTAGATTTGATATCCAAGTGATTCGTAGGCTCATCCATTAACAAAACGTTTATAGGTTGTAATAACAACTTACATAATGCCAAACGGTTTCTTTCTCCTCCTGAAAGTACTTTTACTTTTTTCTCTACATCATCTCCACGGAACAAGAATGAACCCAACATATCACGAACTTTTGATCTATTGGTATCCATTGCAGCATCTTCCATTGTTTGCAACAATGTGATTTCTCCGTCTAGGTATTCAGCTTGATTTTGGGCAAAATAACCTAACTGTACATTATGTCCTAATTTTATACTTCCTTGGTATTCAAACTCATCAACGATTGCTTTAATAAAAGTTGATTTTCCTTGTCCATTCTGTCCAACAAAAGCAATTTTGCTTCCGCGTTCCACTAACAGGTTTATGTCTTTAAGAATAACTTTATCTCCGTAAGCCTTTGTAACATTATCGGCTTCTACTACTACTCTACCTGGTTCTTTAGAAACTGGGAAAGAAATATTCATTACCGAATTATCATCTTCGTCAACCTCGATACGCTCTACTTTATCTAATTTCTTGATAAGCGATTGCGCCATAGAAGCTTTAGAAGCTTTTGCACGGAATTTCTCGATTAGTTTTTCTGTTTCTTCTATTTTTTTGGCTTGATTCTTTTGCGTGGCCAATTGTTTTTCACGAATTTCATGACGCAATTCTAAGTACTGAGAATATGGTTTATTAAAATCATATGCTTTACCTAATGAAATTTCGATAGTTCTGTTGGTTACATTATCCAGGAACATTTTATCGTGCGATACGATTACCACTACTCCAGGATAATTACGCAAGAAACTCTCTAACCAAATGATACTCTCGATATCCAAGTGATTCGTAGGCTCATCCAGCAACAATACATCATTAGCTTGTAATAATAATTTAGCCAACTCGATACGCATTCTCCAACCTCCAGAAAAAGTTTCTGTTTGATTATTAAATACTTCTCTTTTAAAACCTAATCCTAAAAGAATTTTCTCTGTATCTCCTACATAATTATAACCACCCAATAACTCAAAACGATGTGTATAATCAGATAAATCTTCGATAATCTGACTGTATTCTTCGCTTTCATAATCGGTTCTGGTTACCAATTGATGATTAATATGTTCTAATTTTTTCTCAACGACTTTAATATCCGTAAAGGCTTCGTAGGCTTCTTCTAATACTGTTCTTCCTTGTTCAAAATCGATATCTTGACGTAAGAAACCCATTCGAACTTCTTTTTCTGTTGCGATTTGTCCAGAATCTGGTTTAAAATCTCCTGCAAGAATTTTTAGCATTGTTGATTTTCCAGCACCATTTTTTCCTACAAGACCTACTCGGTCTCCAGCACCTAAACGAAAAGTAACTTCTTCAAACAAATAAGTACCTCCAAAAGAAACTGATAAATTATGTATATTAAGCATTTATTATTGTTATTATAAACTAATTGATTGTTTAAATTTATATCTCTAGTTTGACTAGAAATTTAATTTTTGCAGACATTAAAAATACCTTTCTCTGAATAACAAAATATTTCTTTAAGCTTATTAAAACTTTAAATATTTTATTTAATCAACCTCTAATCAGTATTTTTCATTCTTGTTTTTCTAAAACATATTGCAATTTATATTGCCTTTTACTTATAATTTTAAAAATGCAAAGGTAGTGAAAAGGAATGTATTATGCTATAAAGATAAAAAGGCTGTTTTTGGATATTAAGAATTGAAAATTGTTAATGTGATGACCAATGATTATCTTTGGGATAAATTCATCATTTTTATTAAAAAAACAACTGCATAATTTCTCTTCGAAGTATTTACATCGCAGTTTATACATTACAAAAACTTACTCAAAATGTTCAAAAAAGGATCTAAACTAAATAGTATTTTAAAAGGAACTTGTCCTAAATGTCAAAACGAAAGTATGTATGAAGACAAGAACCCGCTACATTTAACCAAGGTTTTAAAAATGAATGAATCTTGCAGTCATTGTGGTCTTAAATACCAGATTGAACCTTCCTTTTTTTACGGAGCAATGTATGTAAGTTACGGATTAAATGTAGCATTAGGAATTGCTGCTTTTATCATATCCTACGTTTTCCTAAACTCTAGTATCGAAGCTTCTTTTATAGCAATTGTAGTAACACTTGTTGTATTATTTCCATTTGTATTAAGATGGTCGAGAAACATTTACATCAACATGTTTGTTTCTTACGACCCAACCACTAATATCAAAAAATAGAGATTATACTAGATAGCCTGAATTGAAAGTATAAGTTAATTATAAAAAAAAGAAACCATATAAGTTCATTTAAGAAATGCTAAAACTTATATTTCCTTAAATAGCCTATATCGTTTAAATAGTTTATACATATAACAATTTACCTGTTTCTCTTTCTGTAAAATCGTTCGATATTTATTTCGTTATCCAAAGGAATTTGATTTTCTATATTTTCGAATAAAGCTTCAGCCATTGCTGGTCCTAACATTACTCCTCGTGTACCTAATCCGTTAAGTATATGTAACGATTTATGTGTATTATGCATTCCTACCAGTGGTCTTCTATCTTGTACTGTAGGACGAACACCAGCAAAATGCTCAACGATTTCAAACTCGCAGGTAATTATTTCGCGAATGCGTTCCAGGAGTTCTTGTTTTGCCTCCTCCGTAGGCAAATCGGTTTTATCTTTCCAATTATATGTTGCCCCTACTTTAAACAAATCATCTCCTAAAGGCAGGATAAATACACTTGTATTTACAATAACGTCTAAATTTAAACCTACTGCTTTAATAATAAATAGTTCTCCTTTAGTTCCATCCAGAGGCAAATCATTAAAGAATGGGTTCTTATGCAACCCAAATCCTTCTGCAAAAATAATATGACGCGCTTGTATATTTTTATATTGAATTCCTGAATCTAAAAATTCAATCTGATTATAATCAAATGATTCTTGTAACAGTAAATTATTAGCAAGTAAATATTCTCTATACTTTTCTAATAATAAAGCCGTATCAACATAACCTGTGTGCAAAACTTCACCATAATCGTATGGAGAATCTATACTGTTATATTTTCTGTTAACTAATTTGGTAGACAAGAAAGGCGCTAAGTTCTTTTTATCTGAAGCACTAAACCAATTATTTTGCTCTTCTATCGAGAAAAACTTTCTTAAAATAGGTAGCTGGAAATTGAATTTTGTAGCAAGTTTATTTTCAATATCTGCATAAAAAGAATCCATTAAAACAAGCTGTTGTTGCGCTTGCCATACTTCACTAAATCTTTTTAAAATTACGGGATTATACAAACCTCCTGCTATTTTTGATGAATTTTGTGATTTATCATCTACTACCAAAATAGATTTATTGTCCGACAATGCTTTTTCTGAAAAAGAAATTCCTGCTAAACCTGAACCAATAATTAAATAGTCAATCATGAAAAAATAAATTAAACTGTTACCGCCAACAAACATAAATGAAAAAACTCTTACCAAAAAATGGTAAGAGTTTTTTATATTAAAGAAGGAAATTAAATTTTAGTAATTCCACATATCTGATTCGAAATTTCTAATTTTCTCTTTCACTCTCTCAGACTCCAATAATTGGTTCTGAGCGTTATCCTTCATGTATTCTTCTATAGCTCTATCTCCGTAAACGTTTTCTTCTTTATAGATTGTACTATTAAAACGTCTAGAGTTTAAGATTTGATCAAAAGAAATTGGCATTGCAGAGTTCTTGTCATTAAAGGCTTTAGCCTCATGTAAGACACCTCTCGCATCTGGGAAGAATACCCAGAACAATTCAATATAATCTTTTTCTTCACTATTAATAGTGTAAACATCTGGAGTAACAGGACAAATTCCTAAAAGACGATACTTCAATTCACTTTGACGTTTGTCAAAATACCAATATCCTTTAATTTTATATTCTGTAACATCTTGAGCTGTTAAATCAGTTTTCAAGATATATTCAGAAGATATAGTTTTAGATGCAGGAACAGTTACAGTTTCTGAAGTTGTTACTTTGTTTTTTCCTTTACCAGTTGTCTTCTTTTTTTCGATTGTTTGCGTAACATACGCATTCGGATCTTGATTCAATTGTTCTCTACCAGCATCAGTTGTATCGATACGAGATAAAGAAGATTGAATGTCTTTCATAGACTTTTTGGTATTGAAATAACTATCAGTATAAACTTCAGTAATTTTACCATTTTTAATTGCCTTTGTCAAAACATCGTACATAGAACGTCTGTCCGAACCGATATTTGCAGTATCAATTGGGAAATACATAGAAAAGTTGATTTTTTCATTTAAATCAATGATTTCCCAAACAGTTTTCCCCATCAAAACGTCTCTATCATGTACATAACCATAAGCTAATGGTTTGTCATTATCAGAAACAAGTTGTGCTGGAGTTTTTAAACCAATTTCAGCTGGTGTTTTTGCATTAAGCAAATTCGACTGTGCAAATGTGGTATAACTCCCTGCAATAGAGATAATAGCTATTAAAAAATTTCTTACATTCATCATGGTATCAGTATAATATTGAAGTAGTTTTACTTTATAGATCTACTTATTATTGTATTTCATAAATTACTGGAGCGGTTCTAGGCAATAAATAACTTCCTGCTCCAACAAGTTTAGTTTTAATCTCAGAAATAGTAACTTGGTCTCCTCTACCTGCTTTTGAAAGAACTGATTTACATTGTGCATTTAATCTATTACCAGAAACTACAACTGTAGGTTGTCCAGTAACTTTTAAATTAAATCCAACAACATCTAATCCAACTTCGAAATCAAAATCAACTAATTTAGCTCCAATTGTAGCAATCTCTAAATTCGATTTAGGTCCTTTTACAACACCCATTTCTCCTCTAATTGTTCCAGTTGGTCCAGGAATACCTTTAATTCTAAAAGTTTTCTTGTCAGAAACTGTAGAACCATTTGGCAATGTACCTGTAACAGTAATTGTAGTTTCAGTACCTGTACTTGGACTCATGTTATATTTACCTGGTTTACCAGCAGAAGATAATCCTGGAGCAGTTGCAACAACTTTATTATCAGCAACACCCGCAAATGAAACTGAAATTGGGTTAACAACACCTCTATAAACTACATTCATTTTATCTGCAGAAATAGTTGCAGAGTTTGGTTTTGGTACTACAACATATTTACCTTCAAATTTAAGTGGAATGTTTTTTCCATCTTCTAAGAATGTAAATTGTCCGTTAATGCTTTGTTCTCCAATTCCACCAGCAGTCATCGAAATAACAGCTTGTCCGTTAACAATTTTACCAGGTCCTGAGAATGAAGTAGGAGTTGTGTTTTCGTCATAACGACCTAAAACAACTTTACCTGTAACAGTTTCTCCTTGGAAGTAAGCACTTTTATCTAGAACTACAATCGCTTTATAGTTGTTATAAGAAGCTGCAGCTACTGCCGCTTTTCCTAAAGCTGAACTATAAACATCAGATTCTACTTTTTTAACATCACTCTGCCAAGCAGATAATTTTGCAACTGAAGCAACAGCTGGAAAACCTTTAAAGTTATAAGCTAAAAATTTATCTTTTAAACCTTCTTTGTTTTTAACGTCAGAAGTATTAAATTTATTATCAATCTCAGCTACAATTGCACTATATTTTTTATCGCTCAATACAGATTTCATATCTGCTCTATACTGATTGATTTTTGCAACGATTTCGTCACCTTTTTTAGTATAACCTTCACCTGTAAACCAGTTGTCGATATTATCACCTTTGTCCATAGACTCGTAAGGCAATTTTCCAGTTTCTTTATCTTTTTCGAATCCTTTTAATACATCACCTTTTAAAGTTCCGATGTATGTATAAAAATCTTTAGATATTGCTGCCACTTTGTGAGCTGTTTGAGCAGCTGTTTCAAATTCACCTTTAGCTTCAGCAGCTTTCTGGTCTAATGACATCAACATTTGCTCATTAGTCATATTAGCAGACTCGTTTGCACTTTCAAATTTTTCATTCATTAAGCCAAAAGCAGATAATACTTCTTTTGACATATTCATTGCTAACATTGCGATAAAAACCAGATACATCAGGTTTATCATCTTCTGTCTAGGGGTTAATTTTCCTCCTGCCATATTTTCTAAATAATTAGTTTTTTATTAATAATAATTGTTTTTAACTAATTATCCTTTATTATTCATAGCCGAAAGCATACCACCATATACATTGTTTAAAGAAGCAATATTTGCAGTCATAGATTGCATTTGCTCTTTTAACTTACCTGCATTTTCAGCGATTTCTTTGTTTGCTTCTGCGTTTCTTGAAGCACTTTCTAATTGAACTTTATATAAACTATTTAATGATTCCATTTGTGCAGCTGCAGTAGATAACTCTTCGCTGTATTTTTTAGTAGAAGCGATTGAATCAACAGTTGGAGCAATTCCTTTAGCAGCAGATTCAAAGTTTTTGATACTGTTACCTAAGCTTGACATTAACTCACCGTCAATTTTAGCTTCTTTAAGCATAACGTCTAATTTTTGAGATAATAGACCTTGTGCATCAGATGGGGTTTCAACTTTTGCAGCTTTAGTTTTTGCTTGACCATTAGCCAATTCTGGATAAACTAAAGTCCAGTCTAATTCTTCGTCAACTGGTTCAAAAGCAGATAAAGCAAAGATTAATGCCTCTGTTACTAATCCGATTGAAAGCATCAAGGTTCCTGTTAACGGTCCGATTTCAAAGTGGGTAATTTTGAATAAAGCTCCAATAATTACTACTGCTGCTCCCATACCGTAAGCGAAGTTCATCGCTTTTTTACTTAATAATGCCATAATTTTGTTTGTTTGTTTTAGGTTTTAAAAATAAGGATTTGGTTATTGTTTTAATTGTACTCTCTAATTATAATTTACTCTTTTTATTCCCGGTCACTTGCGTTCCCATGTAATCTTGAACTGTTCTAAAACCAATAAAACTTCTTGCTGAATCTGCGTATTCAAAATCTCTGGTACTTACTTGTAGGAAATAAGCAACATCTTTCCATGAACCTCCACGAACTACTTTACGCTTGTTTGAACCATCTTGAACGTTAGGATTCATAGTAGAAACATATTCGTAAGCATTTGGGCTATATGAAGAATCTGTCCACTCGGCAACGTTACCTGCCATATTGTATAAATTGTATCCGTTTGGATCGTATGATTTTGCTTCTACAGTGTACAAAGCATTATCTGCAGCATAATCTCCTCTGTTTGGCTTGAAGTTAGCCATAAAACAACCTCTATCATTTCTGATGTAAGGACCTCCCCAAGGGTAAGTAGCAGACTCCAGACCTCCTCTAGCAGCATACTCCCATTCTGCCTCTGTAGGCAATCTGAAAGAGTTCACTAAATCATGACCTTTCTTTTTAGCTTTTATGTATGTGTTTTTGTTTAATGTTCTCCAAGCACAGAATGCTTTTGCCTGAGTCCATTGTACTCCTACAACTGGATAATCTCCATATGCTTTGTGCCAGAAATAGTCATTATGCATTGGCTCATTATATGAGTAAGTAAAATCTTTAATCCAAACTGTTGTATCTGGGTAAACCTTAACTTCTTCTGTCTTAACGAAATCTTTTCTTTTTCCAACTTTAGCTTTAGCTGCAGCTTGAATATCCATCCAAGAATATCTAAATTTCAATTTATTAACATCAATAGTTCTTAAACCATTATATGACTCTTCTATAGGAATATACATAGAATCCATTACCTCTGTATAATACTCATCTGGATATGCTTGAGTACCTTTAGCTAACTTTACTTTTCTATTTAATTTTCTTCCTGCATAAGGATCATCAGCAGTACCGATACTATAGTAATTATCATACATATATTTATCGTAAGCTGTCATTTTTTCTGGATCAGAATCGTTAAAAGCATAATCTCCTATGCTTCCACCTTTTTTACCTTTAGCATCTGTTCCGCCACCTGGTTTTTGTCCCATTTCATCTGCCATAATTGCCAAACGAACTCTCATTGTTGAGTCTTTTACCCACTCCACAAATTGACGGTATTCACTATTTGTTATCTCTGTTTCATCCATATAAAAAGAACGAACGGTAACCGTTTTTGTTGGTGCATCTTCTACTTGAGCTAAGTCATCATCTGACTTACCCATAATGAACGACCCACCTGGAACTAAAGTCATTCCATAAGGCTTTTCAGGATACCATTTCCCACCTTTAACACCTACCAATTCTCCTTTGTCACTTGACCTACCACAACTAATCATTAGTGTTAAAAATGCCGCAAATGCAATAAACTTCTTCATATATATTTGGATTATCTATTCATTATTATAAGTCCGTAAACCTATTTATTATTTTCTTAAAAAACAATAGCTTTTTGTGTAATTTATTTCACGGTTCAAAAATAAAGTTAAAAAAAATAAAAAAAAAATATTTAGTCGATAAACTGTCATTAAAAATCGACATAAAACGTTAAATTTTAGTATTTATAAATCTATTCCTACTAATAAAATCAAAAACAATCATTTCAAAAAACCCTTAAATACTGGTACCTTATTACGAAAACGATTACACAGTATTTTTACGTTGTGCTTTCCACCATCTTTCAGGTAATTCCTGATTACAAGCGGTCAAATATTCGTCATACGAACATGATAACAACGTATTTCTCTTCAATTTATTACTTCCGTCAGAAATAAAAGGAATTTCTATCCACCAACGGTCAGTTTTGTCGCTTTTATAAAAAACCAGCTCTTCTTCCTCTAATGGAACTATGTATTTTAAATAGTTTTTTCGGCTACCATATGGATACTCGTTAGAACGATAATGATACCCTTCGATAAAATACCAAACGATCTGCGCCATTAAAGGAGCTTCTTGCGATGTATTATTATGATTAAAAAGTCCAAAAGCAGACACTTTATCACTAATACCTGCATATCGAGCAAGCGAACAAATCTCTTTCCCATTAAACCCATTAGGTTCAAAAGTGATGATGTTTCCTGAATCGGCAGATTTTATTGAATTTAAATCAAAACTCACTAAATCAGCATCTCTAAAAACTGGCTCAGCAAGCGCAATTTTATTCGAAACCTCTCCTAATCGATACGCATCAAAAAACAATTTTTCGATTAAATCAATCTCTTCTTGTGAGTTGTAATAAGTTTGATAACCTATGTTACAATAATTAAATAGATTGTTTGGCTCATCAACTATAATCTTGGTTAAATATGAAGTTGCTGAAGAATCTTCACTTTCTTTTCCAAAATCAAATTTATTATCTACAGCAACCAAATTAACCATTTGCTCTAAATCATCGTAAGCACGATACAAAGCATAGGTTAAATCCTGAGATCCACCTATAACTATAGGTACAACTCTGTTTTTTATTAAGGCTGCAGTTATTTTTTTTAAAAGATAGTAGGTATCATCTATTGAATTTCCTGGTAAAATATCCCCTAAATCAGCAATAGTCATATCCCAGTTTCCAGGAAACATACTATATAGCTTTTTACGAAAAGGATTTAAGTTTACATCGCTAATCGCAGAAGTATCTCCGCGATTATCTAAAACACCAATTATAGCAATATTTACTTTTGCTAAATCTGGAAACTGTTCTTTTGTATGTAAAACTATTTTACTTCCCAATTCTTGAGAAGACAATGTATCAATGTAGTTTAGAATTTCTTCGGCAACTGGTTGTAGAAAATCAAATTCCATTCTTTATTTCTTTTTAGCTACTGGTTTTTTAGCCACTGCTTTCTTAGCAGCAGGTGCTTTCTTTGCAGCTGTCTTTTTTACTGGGGTTTTCTTAGCAATCATTTCCTGAACTTCGGCCAACGTTAATTTTGTAGCGTCAACATCTTTACTAAGTTCAATTTTAATCTTACCTTTAGTAATAACCGAACGTCCCCAACGTGCTTTTTCAACAAGAATACCTTCTTCTTCCCAGTTATGAAGTACTTTATCAATATTTTTTTGAAGTTTATCTTCTATCAGCGCTTCAATATCTGATTGTGATAAATTATCAAAATTGTATTTTTTGCTTACGTTAATAAACAATCCATTCCATTTGATAAAAGGTCCAAAACGACCTACTCCTTTTTGTACTCCTTCTCCTTTATATACAGCAATAGGCGCATCAGCAAGTGCTTTTTCATCTATTAACTCCTGAGCTCTTGTAATTGTTACATCCAGAGGATCTTCTCCTTTTGGCAATGAGATAAAAACACTTCCGTGACGAACATATGGTCCATAACGACCATTACTTACCTCTACTTCTTCTCCTTTGTATTCCCCTAAGTTTTTAGGCAATAAAAACAAATTCAAAGCTTCTTCCAGTGTTATATTTCCGATATTTTGATCTGCCATTAAACTGGCGAATTTTTTATCTTCATCATCCGGCTCTCCAATTTGTGCCATTGGCCCAAACTTTCCTAAACGAACAGAAACTGGTCTTCCTGAAACTGGATCTTTTCCTAAGATTCTTTCTCCACTTTCTCTCTCAGCATTAGCTTCGACATCTTTTACATTTGGATGGAATTTATCATAAAACTCCTTCATCATTTGTGCCCAGTCGATATTTCCTTCAGCAATTTCATCAAAATCCTGTTCTACTTTTGCTGTAAAGTTGTAATCTAATATTGTCCCAAAATTCTTAACCAGGAAGTCTGTAACAATTGTTCCGATATCAGTTGGAACTAACTTCCCTTTATCCGAACCTGTATTTTCTTTAAGCAACTTCTCTCCTACTTTGTTTGATTGTAAAGTAAGTTGAGTATAATTACGCTCCTGACCATCAAGGTTACCTTTTTCTACATAATTTCTGTTGATGATTGTAGAAATAGTTGGCGCATAAGTCGAAGGACGACCAATACCAAGTTCCTCTAATTTCTTCACCAAAGAAGCTTCTGTATAACGTGCCGGTGGTCTTGAATATCTTTCGGTTGCTGTGATATAATTATTTAATAATTTCTCATTCACTTTCATTGCAGGCAACATTCCTTCTTGCTCTTCTTCGTCATCATCATGACCTTCAAGATATACTTTTAAGAATCCTTCAAAAAGTAAAACTTCTCCAGATGCTGTAAAAATTTCGCTATGATTATTAGCTTCAATCTTCACATTAGTTCTTTCTAATTGTGCATCACTCATTTGCGAAGCCAATGTTCTTTTCCAAATCAAATCATACAAACGAGCTTGATCTCTGTCGATGTTCACTGTGTGACGTGACATATCAGTAGGACGAATAGCTTCGTGCGCTTCTTGCGCTCCTTTGCTTTTGTTTGTAAAAGTTCTTGGTTTTGAGAATTCTTTCCCGTACGATTTTATAATTTCAGCTTGTGCAGCATCCATTGCATCTTTAGAAAGATTAACGCTATCAGTTCTCATATAAGTAATAAGTCCTGCTTCGTATAGTCGTTGTGCTAGTTGCATTGTGATTCCAACTGGTAAATACAACTTTCTTGCTGCTTCTTGTTGCAATGTAGAAGTTGTAAATGGTGCTGTTGGTGATTTTTTGGTAGGTTTCGTTTCTAAATCCGATACCTTATATGAAGAACCAATATTTTTATTTAAAAAATCTTCGGCTTCTTTTTTTGTATTAAAATTTTTAGGCAGTTTAGCCTTAAATGTTTTTCCGCTTTCATTTGTAAACTCAGCTACAACAGAATACGATGCTATTGCATTAAAATTCTGAATTTCTCTTTCTCTCTCAACAATTAAACGAACTGAAACTGACTGAACACGTCCTGCAGATAAACCTCCTTTAATTTTTCTCCATAATACAGGAGATAATTCGTAACCAACCAACCTGTCTAATACACGACGCGCTTGTTGTGCGTTAACCAAATTATAATCTATCTCTCTAGGATTTTCAATCGCTTTTAGGATTGCTGATTTTGTGATTTCGTGAAAAACAATTCGCTTAGTCTTTTTAACATCAAGTTTTAATTCTTCCGCAAGATGCCATGAAATAGCCTCCCCCTCGCGGTCCTCATCACTTGCTAACCAAACCATTTCGGCATTCTTAGATAATGTTTTTAGTTTACTAACTAAAGCTTTTTTATCCGGAGAAACTTCATATTTAGGTTTAAAACCATTCTCTACATCCACACCGATTTCTTTTGAAGGCAAGTCGGCAATATGCCCATAACTTGACTCTACTTGAAAATCACTTCCCAAAAATTTCTCTATCGTTTTTGCCTTTGCAGGTGACTCAACTATTACTAAATTCTTTGCCATTACTCTATTTTTCTGGAACAAAAGTAGAAGTTTTTTTTAAATGAGAGTGCACCCAAATCGTTTTTTGAGAAAAATCTATTTTCGCAGCTGCTATTTTATACCTTAATATATAACAAAAATATTCTCGTTATTATGTATTCCTTTCCTTCAAAACAAAATAAAAATCAAAAACTTTATTACAAAAGCCTATCCAATAAATAACTACATTAAAAAAAGCCTGATTTACAAAATCAAAACTAAATTTTACCAGCAACAACTACATCAATACCCATTTCTTCGAGTTTCGTTTTAGTTTCAGCATCAATGCCCGCATCTGTAATCAGCACATCAATTTTACTTAAATCACAAATTTTACCAAAACCCCGAACATTCATTTTTGTCGAATCGGCCAAGACAATAACCTTCTCTGCAACCTCTATCATCGCTTGATTTAAATGCGCCTCCAAAGCATTTGATGTACTTAAACCAAAATCTAAATGAACACCATCTGTTCCTAAAAATAATTTATTACAAGAAAACTGGCTCAAAGTTGCTTCTGCAATAGGTCCCACAGCCGAAGTTGAACTATTTCGGATATCTCCTCCTAATTGTATTGTGTCAATATTTGTTTCCTTACTAAGCTCTAAAGAGACTTTTAATGAAGGCGTAAGTACCGTTAGTTTTTGAAATCCTTTTATAACCCGAGATAAATAATGAATATTCGATCCCGACCCTAATATAATATAATCGTGATTACTTATATATTTTACCGCCTCTTCTGCTATTTGTTTTTTTTGCTCTACTTGCAACCCTTCTTTATCATTAACATCTCTTTCAAAAGCATAAATAGGTTGCTTGCTCGCTCCTCCATGTGTACGATGCAAGAGCTTTTGATTCTCCAAAAAAGTTAAGTCCTTTCGTATGGTTACGCTTGAAACATTAAGTGTTTCGCATAAATCAACCACATTTACATATCCCTTTTGATTTAATTCCTTAAGTATATCCTCTTGCCTCCTATTGATTATAGTCATAATTCCTCTTTAGTATTAAGATTTTCCACAATCGAAAGATACAACAATTAAATAAAAAAATAAATTTCATTTTGTTTTATTTAGTTTCATTTAATTTCGTTATGTTTGTTATTCGAAAGTAAAACGACATAAAACACAACAAATAAGACATATAATGAAACGACTCGAACAATTAACAAAACTAAAACAAACACCTGAATGGGATGTAATCGTTATTGGTGGCGGAGCTAGCGGGCTAGGTACCGCACTCGATGCAGCTAGTAGAGGCTACAAAACAGTTTTAGTCGAAGCAATAGATTTTGCAAAAGGAACATCAAGCAGAAGTACAAAATTAGTTCATGGTGGTGTTCGCTACCTAGAACAAGGAGATATCTCTCTGGTAAGAGAAGCTTTAAAAGAAAGAGGTTTAATGGCTCAAAATGCAGCCCATCTAGTAAAAAACCAATCTTTTGTTATACCAAATTATAACTGGTGGGGTGGCTATTTTTACACTATCGGACTTACTATATATGACCTATTAGCCGGAAGATTAAGCCTAGGTAGATCTAAGTATATTTCGAAGAAAAAAACTATTGAACTACTTCCTACAATAGAACAAAAAGGCTTAGTAAGTGGTGTTATTTATCAAGACGGACAATTTGACGATTCTCGCTTGGCTATAAATATCGCACAGACTGCAGCAGAAAAAGGCGCATGTATTTTAAACTATGCCAAAGTTATGAATCTATTAAAAGACGACAACCATAAAGTTATCGGTGTACAAATAGTAGATCACGAATCTGGCGAGTGGTATGATATAAAAGGTAGAGCAGTTATTAATGCTACAGGTGTTTTTACTAATGCAATAATGAAACTAAACGACGCTGTATATAAAAAATACATCGTACCAAGTCAGGGAATTCATCTTGTATTCGACAAATCTTTCCTACCAAGCGACCACGCTTTAATGATTCCAAAAACTAGCGATGGAAGAGTATTATTTGCAGTGCCTTGGCATGATAAAATAGTAGTAGGAACAACTGATACTCTAATTAAAAAACATAGTCTAGAACCTATTGCATTAGAATCAGAAATTGAATTTGTTTTAGAAACAGCACAAAGATTCTTAGCAAAAAAACCTACTCGTGCTGATGTTTTATCAGTTTTTGCAGGATTAAGACCATTGGCAGCACCAGAAAAAGAAGGAACAAGTACCAAAGAAGTTTCAAGAAGTCATAAAATAATTGTTTCCGAAACCGGATTAATAACTATAACTGGTGGAAAATGGACTACTTATAGAAAAATTGCCGAAGACATCATAGACAAAGCAATAGTTGTACACCGCTTACCAAAAAAGGAATGTAAAACGGAACATATCGCAATTCACGGAAGTACGGAAACAAATTCTACAACCCGTCAAAATCATTTATACATATACGGAACTGACATTCCTAAAATACTAGAATTACAAAATCAAGAGCCTGAATTAAAAGAAAAGCTACACCCTAATTACGACTACACTATGGCAGAAGTAGCCTGGGCAATTCGTCATGAAATGGCAAGAACGATAGACGATATTTTAGCAAGAAGAGTACGTTTATTATTTCTAGATGCTCATGCAGCCATTGCTTCATGCGAAAAAGTGGGACATTTATTAGCAAAAGAACTTGGTCATGACGAAACATGGGCA
Organism: Flavobacterium sp. GL_143; assembly: GCF_057834355.1. Taxonomy (NCBI): domain Bacteria; kingdom Pseudomonadati; phylum Bacteroidota; class Flavobacteriia; order Flavobacteriales; family Flavobacteriaceae; genus Flavobacterium; species Flavobacterium sp. GL_143. The sequence continues at coordinate 222,694 of NZ_CM174401.1, forward strand.
CAAACCCAAATATCGCATTTCAAAACAATCGCTAACGGATTCATCTTATCAGATTTTCAAAAAAATCATCAGTAACAACATACATATATCATGCAGGACAAATTAATCTTAACACTAGACCAAGGAACAACTTCTTCCAGAGCCATCGTATTTAATCATGACGGAGAAATAGTAAGTATTTCTCAAAGACCTTTTGAACAGATATTTCCAAAACCAGGATGGGTAGAACATGACCCTAACGAAATTTGGTCATCTCAAATTAGCGTCGCTGCCGAAGTTATTGCAAAAGTGGGAATTTCTGGAAAAGAAATAGCCGCAATTGGAATCACCAATCAACGCGAAACAACAATTGTTTGGGACAGAGAAACCAGCGAACCTTTATATAATGCTATCGTCTGGCAAGATCGCAGAACAGCAAAATATTGTGACGAATTAAAAGCAAAAGGTCATGCTGAAATGATCAAGAAAAAGACTGGATTATTATTAGACGCCTATTTTTCGGGGACTAAAATTAAATGGATTTTAGACAATGTCGAAGGGGCACGTGAAAAAGCAGAACAAGGAAAACTATGTTTCGGAACTGTAGACACATGGCTGATCTGGAAACTTACTCGAGGCAAAATATTCATGACCGATGTCTCTAACGCAAGCAGAACTTTATTATTAAACATTCACACATTAGAATGGGATACTGAATTACTAGAATTGTTCAACATCCCAAGAGCAATGTTACCCGAAGTAAAACAAAGTAGCGAAATATACGGAGAAACTAGTACAACATTATTTTCTACAAAAATTCCAATCTCAGGTGTAGCTGGCGACCAGCAAGCAGCTCTTTTTGGACAATTATGTACAGACCCCGGAATGGTGAAAAATACTTACGGAACAGGTTGCTTCATGTTAATGAATACAGGAAATAAGGCTGTTTATTCTAAAAATAATTTACTTACCACAGTTGCTTGGAAAATAAATGGCGAAACAACGTATGCCTTAGAAGGAAGTGTATTTGTAGGTGGAGCTGCTGTACAATGGTTGCGAGACGGTGCAAAAATGATCAACTCAGCCCAAGAAATCGAAACCTTAGCAGCAAGCGTACCAGACAATGGCGGTGTATATTTTGTTCCTGCTTTAACAGGTTTAGGCGCACCACATTGGGACCAATATGCCAGAGGTGCAATTTTAGGAATTACAAGAGGAACTACAAACGCACATATAGCACGTGCTACTTTAGAAGGAATCGCTTACCAAGTACTAGATTTAGCAACATCAATGGAAGCAGATTTTGGAAGAAAAGGAAAAGAACTAAGAGTAGATGGTGGAGCTGCCATTAACAACTTAATGATGCAATTTCAATCAGATATATTTGGTTTTAATGTAGTTAGACCTAAAACACTAGAAACAACAGCATTAGGCGCCGCATACCTGGCAGGATTAGCCGTAGGATACTGGAAAAACATAAGCGAATTACAAGAACAATGGCATATCGACAAAACTTTTACTCCAGAAATGCCTAAGGCAGAAGTTGACAAACTTGTAAAAAACTGGGATAAAGCCGTTGGACGTACTAAAAACTGGATTGAGGACTAAAAATATGAATCATTAAAACTTAAAAGATGTCGCCATTTACTGCTGAAATCATAGGAACAATGCTAGTTATCTTACTAGGTAATGGCGTTGTTGCAAACGTAGTTCTTAAAGGAACAAAAGGAAATAACTCGGGATGGATTGTAATTACTACCGGTTGGGCATTTGCCGTTTTTGTAGGCGTAACAGTTGCAGGGCCAATTAGTGGTGCGCACTTAAACCCTGCCGTAACAATCGGACTAGCTCTTATTGGAAAATTTGCCTGGAGCCAAGTATCTTATTACATTATTGCTCAAATAATCGGAGCCATGTTAGGAGCATTCTTAGTCTGGTTATTCCATAAAGATCATTTTGCCATTACTGAGGACGAAGGTGGAAAACTTGCTTGTTTTAGTACAATACCAGCAATCAGAAATACCTTTTCTAATTTGATTAGTGAGATTATCGGGGCTTTCGTTCTTATTTTCGTAATCTTTTATATTGCAGGTCCCGAACTCAGCATCAGCACTGCTTCTGACGCTAAAATTGGACTTGGATCTATTGGTGCTTTACCGGTTGCTATTTTGGTATGGGCGATTGGATTGTCTTTAGGTGGCACTACAGGTTACGCTATTAATCCCGCAAGAGACTTAGGACCGCGTATTATGCACACTCTTCTTCTTAAAGGAAGCAGCGACTGGAGCTATGCCTGGATCCCAATTCTTGGTCCAATTATAGGAGCATGTTTAGCAGCACTCTTATATATAGCAATGCTCTAGTATGGCTTTATAAATCAAAAAATCATGAAAAAAATATTATTTTTCTCTATAATCTCGATTATAGGGCTAGCTGGATACGCTCAAAAAAGAACAGTTCAAGATAGCATTTCTACTCCAATAGAAGACACAAAACCATCTCGTTTAGACTTTAACGTAGGTTTAGAAACTAGCCATTTATGGAGAGGACTCGTTATAAATGATGGTATGACTGCAACTGGAAACATCCATTATGCATTAAATGAAGGACGAAATTTTACCGTTGGAATTTGGGGAGGTGCTGGATTTGACGGGAAATATCGTGAGATAAACTATTATATTCAATATCAAAAAAATAACTTATCAATCGGACTATGGGATTTATTTAATACTACAGGAATTGAAAACCCTGAAGTTTTTAATTACAATAAACTAACTACTACTCACCTTATTGATTTAAGAACTTCGTATCGTTTTCCCGAGTCATTCCCCATTCGAATAGAAGCTGATATTTTACTTTATAGTGGGTTAAATGATAGAGAATTAGACAACAATAATGATTACAGAAGTAGATATTCAACGTACGTAGAATTAAGCTACCCAGTTATCCGAAATCAAAAAGTAAATCTAAATATTTTTATGGGAGGAGCTTTTGCAATCGACGGGAAAAAATATTTGTACACAAATCAGGAAGAAAGCGCTTTTGGCATTGTAAACACGGGGATAAAAGTCTCCAAAGATATTTCGGTATTTAACTATAAATTACCTATATCGGCAACTGCAATGTGGAATCCTGCTAATAAAATTGCAAGAGTACAATTAGACGTCAATTTGTTCTAATCTCTGCATAGATTTTAATTTGTTAATCAAAGCTCTCTTTATCCTCAAAAGAGAGCTTTTTTTTATTCAAATTTTAAAATAAAAAACAATGTTAAATCTTCATCTGACATCTTGTCACAATCATACAAATAATCGTACCTTTGCGACCTTATTAAAATACACTTTTGAAAGTGACTTATGGAAAAGATTATTGAAGAAAGCAAACAAGGTGAAAGTCTTGTTTTAGAACATAAACCTGAGAATACAAAAAAACTCTTTATAGAAAGCTACGGTTGTGCGATGAATTTCTCGGATAGCGAAATCGTTGCTTCAATTTTATCAGCAAATGGCTTTAATACAACTCAGAAGCTTGAAGAAGCCGATTTAGTTTTGGTAAACACCTGCTCTATCCGTGATAAAGCAGAGCAAACTATACGCAAACGTTTAGAAAAATACAATGCTGTAAAACGCATTAACCCAAAAATGAAAGTTGGTGTTTTGGGCTGTATGGCAGAACGTTTGAAAAGTCAGTTTCTAGAAGAAGAAAAAATCGTTGACCTTGTTGTTGGTCCAGATGCCTACAAAGATTTGCCTAATTTATTAAGTGAAGTTGAAGAAGGTCGTGATGCTATAAACGTGATTTTATCCAAAGATGAAACCTATGGTGATATCTCACCTGTACGATTGATGAGCAACGGAATTACCGCTTTGGTTTCTATTACTCGTGGTTGCGATAATATGTGTACGTTTTGTGTAGTACCTTTTACCCGCGGACGTGAACGTAGTCGTGAGCCTCAAAGTATTATGAATGAGATTCAGGATTTATGGGACAAAGGCTTTAAAGAAATCACACTTTTAGGTCAGAACGTAGATAGTTATTTATGGTATGGCGGCGGATTAAAAAAGGATTTCGATAATGCTACAGATATGCAAAAAGCTACTGCTGTAAACTTCGACCAATTACTAGAAATGGTAGCCGTTACTTTCCCTAAAATGCGTATTCGTTTCTCAACTTCGAATCCTCAAGATATGCACGAGAGTGTTTTACACATTATTGCAAAATATCCTAATATTTGCAAACACATACATTTACCGGTTCAGTCAGGAAGCAATAGAATCCTAAAAGAAATGAACCGTTTACATACACGTGAGGAATACATGACTTTGATTGATAAAATCAAAACCATAATCCCAAACAGTTCTATCTCACAAGATATGATTGCAGGTTTCCCAACAGAAACCGAGCAAGATCACCAAGACACTATGAGCTTAATGGAATACGTAAAATATAACTTTGGCTATATGTATTCCTATTCAGAACGCCCTGGGACTTTGGCCGGAAGAAAAATGGAAGATGATGTCACCGACGAAACCAAAGCAAGAAGATTACAAGAAATTGTCGATTTACAACAAAAACATGCTTGGTTACGCTCTGAAGAGTTTATAGGTCAAACTGTAGAAGTTTTAGTTGAAAAAGTTTCAAAAAAATCAACTGAAGAATTCTCAGGAAGAAATTCACAAAGTATTACAGTGGTTTTCCCAAAAGAGAATTATAAAATAGGAGATTTTGTAAATGTAAAAATTACAAGTTGCACTAGTGGAACTTTAAAAGGTCAGGCTGTTGGGTTGAGCGAAATGAATTAATTTTTTTTGTTGCCACAGATTAATAGGATTAAAAATGATTTTTATCTTATTTTTCTTATATTTAAAAAATATGGTAAACAAATAAATTTATGCAACATTACAAAGAAGGCGAAACCTATAAGATAATCGGCATTTGCATGGAAGTGCATCGAAATCTTGGACCAGGTTTATTAGAAATAATTTACAAAGACGCCTTAGAAATAGAGTTTAAAGAAAATAATATTCTTTTCGAAAGAGAAAAAGAATATTCAATTGAATATAAAGGAAAAATTTTACCTCATAAATTTTATGCTGATTTTATAATTAATCAGGACATCGTTTTAGAGGTCAAAGCAATAAAAGAATTTTCAAATGAACATATTGCTCAGGTTTTAAATTATATAAAACTATCTGGATCTGAAGTAGGATTGCTTGTCAATTTTCAAACAAAATCACTTCAATATAAAAGATATATTATATAAAATAATTAAAAAAAATCTGTGCTAATCATTTTAATCTGTGGCAAAAAATATACAAATGGAGACAGTTCAAGCTATAAAACAACGTTTTGAAATTATTGGAAATGATCCTAAGCTTAATCGCGCCATCGAAAAAGCAATTCAGGTTGCGCCAACCGATATTTCGGTAATGGTAACTGGAGAAAGTGGTGTTGGTAAAGAAAGTATCCCAAAAATCATACACTCCCTTTCACATAGAAAACACGGAAAATACATAGCTGTAAACTGTGGTGCAATTCCAGAAGGAACTATAGATAGTGAATTATTTGGTCACGAAAAAGGAGCTTTTACAGGTGCTACAAGTACACGTGAAGGTTATTTTGAAGTTGCTGATGGAGGAACTATTTTTCTGGATGAAGTTGGAGAATTACCACTTACCACACAGGTAAGACTACTACGTGTACTAGAAAATGGCGAATTTATAAAAGTAGGTTCATCACAAGTACAGAAAACAAATGTGAGGATTGTTGCAGCAACCAACGTTAATTTATTTAATGCAATCGAAAAAGGTAAATTTCGTGAAGATTTATACTATCGTTTAAGCACTGTTGAAATTACTTTACCTCCTTTGCGTGAGCGAAAAGAAGATATTCATTTATTATTTAGAAAATTCGTATCTGATTTTGCTCATAAATACAAAATGCCTCCATTAAAACTAGATGATGATGCGGTACAACTATTGCAAAAATTCAGATGGAACGGTAACATTCGTCAGTTACGAAATGTAGCCGAACAAATTTCGGTTCTGGAAACAAATCGCGATATTACTCTCGCAACACTACAATCTTACTTACCAGCCGAAGGTCCAAATTTACCTTCTGTAATTAATGATAAAAAAAATGATAGTGACTTTAATACGGAGAGAGAGATTTTATACAAAGTCCTTTTTGACATGAAAAGTGATTTACATGATTTAAAGAAGCTTACTCTGGAATTAATGCAAAATGGTAGCGCAAATGTACAGGAAACCAATAAAAACTTGATCAAAAAAATATATGGTTCCCAAGAAAATGATAGCGAAATTGATTTTGAAGAAGAGCCAAGAACAGCTGTTATGACGACTCCTAATCGTGAGGAACAATACCAGTCAAACGATGACAATTATTTATTTGCAGAAACAATCGAGGAAGAAGAAGTTTTACGATTGGAGCAAAAAGAAATCGAAATGATTAAAAAATCATTAGAAAAAAATAAAGGAAAACGAAAAGCTGCCGCAGACGAATTAGGAATTTCGGAACGAACTTTATATCGAAAAATAAAACAATTTGATTTGTAAAAAAACAAATGGAGTAAAATTGATTAACTAAAATAAATACCTTTGGTTCTTTTAAAAAATAAAATGAAAAACATACAGTACCTAATTATAATTGCAATTCTTTTCACTTTTAGTAGTTGTTCTGTTTACAACTTTACAGGAACAGGAAAAATTGATGCAAAAACATTTCAAGTTAATTACTTCCAGAATAATGCTGATTTAATTCAGCCAGGACTGGATCGTACTTTCACTTTACAATTACAGGATCTTATCCAAAATCAAACTAACCTGAATTTAGTAAGTACAGGTGGTGATTTAGTATATGAAGGAGAAATTACCGATTACAGAATTAGCCCAATGACTGCAACAGCAGATCAACAAGCATCTCAAAACAGATTAAAAATTCGTGTAAACGTACGATTCACTAATAAAAAGAAAGAAACTGACGATTTCGAAAAATCTTTTGAATTCTATTATGATTACCCTGCACAAGATCAACTTGTAGGATCTGTATTAGACACGGCTCTTAAAGAAATTTTCGACCGTATTACCCAAGATATATTTAATGAGTCGTTGGCAAAATGGTAAAAAGGTTGATTCGTTTAATTGGTTAATCGTTAATTCGATTCAAAAAAAACGAGTATACAAATAAACAATTCAACGAATAAACAGTTAAACAATTTTAAAATAATGAATGTTAACGATTATACATACCTAATAAACAGACCCGATGCTATTACAGAAAAGCAAACGGAAGCATTAGGCAATGTATTGAATGAATTTCCATATTTTCAGAGTGCAAGAGCATTACGATTAAAAGGGCTTTACAGTCAAAACAGCTTTAAGTATAATTACGCCTTAAAAGTTACCGCTGCACATACAACAGATAGAGCTATTTTATTTGATTTTATAACATCCGAAACTTTTTCGATCATTCAAAAAGAGTATTATGACAAAAAAGCTTTGGCTCTTTTGGACATAGATGTTGTTGATAGCGAACATATTTTACCTGAAGTCGTTGCTCTGGAAGATTTTATAGAAAAGGTAGAACCTAAATTAATAGACCCTATTGAGCGCTCTATTCTTACTTCTATAAAAGAATCTTCTATTCCAAATATTGAGGGAAATGTAAATACTTCTGAAGAAATCTTAGAAACTGTAGAATCCTTAGAAACGATAGAAAGTACTGAAGCTATAGAAACTGCTGAAGAGAATCTGGAAATAGGAAAACCTTTAGATTTTTCAAAAAGCGAAAAACATTCTTTTCAAGAATGGCTTCAACTTTCCAGAACTGAGCCTATTGAGCGAAAAGAGGAAAAGAAAGAAGTAAAAATCGAAGTAAAAAACGAGGAAAAGAAAGAAAAAGAAGAAAAGGAAGAAGAGAAACAAGTAAAACCAGTTGAAATTGATTCTTCTATAATCGAAATTGATGAAGAGAAAAAGAAAAAAGCTGAGTTAATAGATAAATTTATTGAAACAAGCCCAAAAATATCTCCTGTAAAACAAACCACAACAGTTGCAGCAAACATACAGATAGACATTAACAAGGACGATAATACCTATTTAATGACAGAGACTTTAGCCAGAGTATATTTAGAACAAAAGAAATATACAAAAGCAATACAAGCATATGAAATATTAATTTTGAAATATCCAGAAAAAATTAGTTTCTTTGCAGACCGTATTTCGGATATTAAGACATTACAACAAAATAACAATAATAATTAAACAATGAGCACATTTTCAATTTTTTTAGTTTTAATCACAATAGTATGTTTTCTATTGATCGTAGTAATCATGGTTCAAAACCCTAAAGGTGGTGGATTATCTTCAACAATAAGTGGATCTCAAATGTTAGGTGGAGTTCAAAAAACAACTGACTTTTTAGACAAAAGTACTTGGACTTTGGCTACAATTTTAATTGCATTAATCTTACTTTCTAGTTTAAGTTTTACTGGTTCATTAAGCGATGTAGAATCTAAAATTATCGAGAAATCTACAACTACAGCTCCAGTCACTACGCCTGCAGCTCCAGCACAAGAAGCACCTGCTGCGACAAACCCAGCAAAATAATACATTCTTTATAAAATATAGAAATGCCAGCCTGTCAAAGCTGGCATTTTTTATAAGAAATAATGTCAGTTTTTTTAAGGTGGCATAGTTTCTGAAAGTTTATAAGCAAACAAAATTATAAACATAACATAATTATAAAATCATGACTTTAAACATTAAACCGCTTTCAGATCGCGTACTTATTGAGCCAGTTGCTGCTGAAACTAAAACTGCGTCAGGGATTTTTATTCCAGATACTGCCAAAGAAAAACCACAAAAAGGAACTGTTGTAGCCGTAGGTAATGGTACTAAAGACCATACTATGACTGTGAAAATTGGAGATACAGTTCTTTATGGTAAATATGCAGGAACAGAATTAAAACATGAAGGAATTGATTATTTGATTATGCGTGAAGATGATATCTTAGCGATAATCTAAAGACTTTACGCTATAAGCTGTAGGCTTTAAGCTTCCTCAGTTGCTTAAAATATATTACCTAAAGCTTAATGCGAAAAAAAAAATGAGAGATTTTAAGAAATATGATGTCTGGCAGTTAAGTCATTCTTTTACTTTAAAACTATATAAAATTACTTCTATATACCCAAAAGAAGAATTGTATGGATTAACAAGTCAGATTCGAAGAGCATCCTCGTCAATACCTACAAATATTAGTGAAGGATGTGGAAGAAATAGCGACAAAGAATTTAATCAGTTTCTCAATATTGCTTTGGGTTCTGCCAATGAAACAGAATATTTACTATTACTCTCAAAAGATTTAAATTACATTAGTATTGAATTATATGAACCTCTTGAAAAGGAGATAAACATAATTAAAAGCAAAATTTACAATTTAAAAAAAGCTTTAATCAATTCTATTTAAATAAAAAACAAAATTAATCAGCAGTATGAGCCTAGCTTAAAGCCTAAAGCATACTGCCTAAATCTAAAAACAAAAATGGCAAAAGATATAAAATTTGATATTGAAGCACGTGACGGATTAAAACGTGGTGTTGATGCATTGGCAAATGCAGTAAAAGTAACTTTAGGACCAAAAGGTCGTAACGTAATCATCGGAAAATCTTTTGGTGGACCAAACGTAACTAAAGATGGTGTTACAGTTGCTAAAGAAATCGAATTAAAAGACCCATTAGAAAATATGGGAGCTCAGATGGTTAAAGAAGTAGCGTCAAAAACTAATGATTTAGCTGGAGATGGTACTACAACTGCTACAGTTTTAGCTCAAGCGATTGTAAAAGAAGGTTTGAAAAACGTAGCTGCCGGAGCTAACCCAATGGATTTAAAACGTGGTATCGACAAAGCTGTTGAAGCTATCGTTGCCGACTTAGCTAAACAAGCTAAAGTAGTTGGAAGTGATTCTGAAAAAATAAAACAAATTGCCTCTATTTCTGCAAATAACGACGAAGTAATTGGTGAGTTAATCGCTACTGCTTTCGCAAAAGTAGGAAAAGAAGGTGTTATTACTGTTGAAGAAGCAAAAGGAACAGATACTTTCGTAGATGTTGTAGAAGGAATGCAATTTGACAGAGGATACCTTTCTCCATATTTCGTTACAAATCCTGAAAAAATGGAAGTAGAATTAGAGAATCCATATATCCTTTTGTACGACAAAAAAGTTTCTTCTTTAAAAGAACTTTTACCAGTTTTAGAGCCAGTAGCTCAATCAGGAAAACCATTATTAATTATTGCTGAAGATGTTGACGGAGAAGCTTTATCAACTCTTGTAGTTAACAAATTACGTGGAGCTCTTAAAATTGCTGCTGTAAAAGCACCTGGTTTTGGAGACAGAAGAAAAGCAATGCTTGAAGATATCGCTATCTTAACTGGCGGAACTGTAATCTCTGAAGAAAGAGGTTATACTTTAGAAAACACTACAATCGAAATGCTAGGTACTTCTAAAAAAGTAACTATCGATAAAGATAACACTACAATTGTAAGTGGTGCTGGTGAAGCTGACATGATCAAAAATCGTGTAAACCAAATTAAAGGTCAAATGGAAGCTACAACTTCTGATTATGACAAAGAAAAATTACAGGAACGTTTAGCTAAATTAGCTGGTGGTGTTGCTGTACTTTATGTTGGTGCTGCATCTGAAGTAGAAATGAAAGAGAAAAAAGACAGAGTTGATGATGCATTACATGCTACTCGTGCTGCTGTTGAAGAAGGAATTGTTGCTGGTGGTGGAGTTGCTTTGTTAAGAGCTAAAAACGCTTTAAGCGAAATCAAAGCTGACAATGCTGATGAAGCTACAGGTATTCAAATCGTGTCTCGTGCTGTAGAAGCTCCGTTAAGAACTATCGTTGAAAACGCAGGTCTTGAAGGTTCTGTAGTTGTTGCTAAAGTTGCCGAAGGTTCTGGTGATTTTGGATACAATGCTAAAACTGACGAGTATGTAGATATGCTTAAAGCAGGAATTATCGATCCTAAAAAAGTAACTCGTGTTGCTTTAGAAAATGCTGCTTCTGTAGCAGGTATGATCTTAACTACTGAATGTGCTTTGATCGATATTAAAGAAGATAATGGAGGCGGAAACCCAATGGGTGGAGGTATGCCAGGAATGATGTAATATCCTTTCTGACTTACAAAAGTCCCGAAATAAAAAAATCCGAAGTTTATAGCTTCGGATTTTTTGTTTTAACACCTATCGTATTTTTTCTACTATCACTTCTTTAGCAATTTATTAAAGCTAAAAAGTTGTTATGATAACAATCATAAATAAAAAAAATCCGAAGTTTAAGCTTCGGATTTCTTAGTTTTAATATCTATTGTATTTTATCTGCTGGTCTTTTCTTTAGTAGTTTCATTAAAACTGGAAAAGTCGTTATGATAACAATAATTATAATGATGTATTCAATATGCTGCTTTAAGTCAACTCCTTGTTTCAAAAACACACCGTAAAGATAGTGTCCTGAAAATATCAGAATGAAAGCCCATAAAAATGAACTTAAAATATTGTAGAACATAAATTTCTTTTTGTCCATAGATACAATTCCTGCAACTATAGGAGCAAATGTTCTAAAAATTGGTAAAAAACGAGCATAGATTATAGCTTTACCTCCGTATTTTTCAAAGAAATCTTTTGATTGTAACAAGTATTTTTTCTTAAACCAAAATGTATCTTCTTTTTTAAATAAATAATAACCGCTTTTGGCTCCAAACCAATATCCAGTCATATTACCAAAAATTCCAGAAACAGCCACCATTAAAGAGAGCAAAAAAACATTTATAAAGTCGCTTTCGATATAAACCATATTCTGGATTAAATCACGGCTATAAATTCCTGCTAAAAAAAGTAAGCTATCACCTGGTAAAAAGAAACCTGCAAAAAGTCCTGTTTCGGCAAAAACTATAAATATAACAATGTATAAACCAATTTGAAATCCACCAATGGTAAGGGTAATATAAAACTCAGGATTGATTAATTGAGTCCAATCAAAATTATTCATATAAGCGATTTATTCGTTAAATTTATAAGTTGGTGAAAGTAATAATAAATTAGTTTAGCCACAATAAATTGGCATATTTTAAAGTTTTATTAACGCTATAAAAAGTCAAATTCACACTTGTTCTCTAATATTATTTTCTTTCATATTGGCAACACGTCGGAAGTCCATCATAAACATCTTGCGTAGTCTTCGCTGCATCAGTATCATGACCTACTTTGGCAATAGCATTTTTCACATCTACAAGTGAAGTTTTCTCTTCATTCAAGATTAAATTTAATTTATGGGTACTAATATCCCATGTTGCCGATTTCACTCCCGAAACACTAAAAGCTGCTTTTTCTATTCGCTTTTTACAATCCTCGCAATTACCACTTACCTCTGTCTCGTATTTTGCATTCTTATTCTTTTTCTCTTGTGCCTGAGCAGCAAATGAGAAAAGAGTCACTAGTAAAACTATTATTATATTATTACTCATCATTTTTCTATTATTTTTTGGGAGTTCATAAATCTTCGATTTCATTTTGTTTTATTTTTAAGGGTTTATTAAATTATATTTAAGTTGTTTTTATTTTATTTTAAATCGTAATCCTGCATAATACATTTGTCCAAAAACCGGAGCATAGACAATCGACGCATCAAAATCTGGTCCAAACGGATTATCACTTCCTAAGATAGCCTTGTCTTGTCGGTAATTTCCAATATTCTCCCCTCCTACATACACTTCAAAAGTATCCGAAAAAACTCTTGTCACTTGTGCATTCATCAAAGAGTATGAAGGTGAAAACTCAGGCAATCTATCCTTTTCTGGATTTGAAGCTGTGTTTGGCAATTGCTGTTGTCCAATCCAATTAAAAGTATAGTCCATTTTCCATTGCTTTCCGTCAACAAGATTTGTTTCATATTCCAGATTACCAAAAAAACGATGTTTTGCCTGTAACGGTCTTGCGTAATTTCCAGACAAATAATCTGTTCGAATATCATAATACTTATAAGCCGAACGGAAATTAAAATTCTTTAATAATTCATAATTAAACTCAACTTGCAGACTATTAGCATATGATTTTCCATTTAAATTATAGAATAAAACTTCCTGTGGACTTTGCATTACATCTACAACAACCTGATTTTGAAAATCGGTTCTGTATAAATCAAAAACAACTTCGGCATGTCTATCAAAAAGAGAAAATCTTTGTGAAAAGCTCAACCCATAATTCCAAGCGATCTCAGGATTCATTCCGTAAATTTTACCGCTATTATCAAGAATCGAGAATACTCTTGAACTAGCAAAGAGTTGCTGATTCTCGGCAAAAATATTAGCCGAACGTTTTCCTCTTCCTGCCGAAAATCTCAAAACTGCTTTTTCCCAAGGGTTGTACCTTACATGCAAACGTGGTGTTACAAAAGTTCCCAACCGATTATGGTTATCTATTCTTCCGCCTAAAATAATACTGAAGTTATCAGAGTTGTCATACGTATATTCAAAGAAAGCTCCAACAGAATTATCGATTCGGCTATAATCAGTTACATTCACAAACTCCTGATATTGATCGTATGTAAAGTTTAATCCTGCTGCAAATTTGTTCTTGGTATTATCGATAATCGAATTAAAAATCAAATTAGAATAATAACTATTCTGCTTGATATTATAATCATTTAAACCATAGTAAGATTTCTGATTATGACTATTAAATGCGTTCTGAAAACCAATACTCTGAAAAGGCATATCTGGAAAAACATAACCTATTTTGGTCGAAACATCAATTCGCTCTGTATTTATTTCAGATCCCCAATAATTGGTTGTGCCTTTATCCCGATCTTTATCAAAGTCAAGCTCTCCAGTTTGCTTTTTGTCATTCATATATCTAAGATTAACAAAACCAACCCAACCTTTCTCGGCATTAGTATATTGATAACGATTTAAAATATTGATTTGCTTCGCTAATGGATTATCCATAAATCCATCATCATTCATATCGGTTTTTGCAACACGCGCATTACCATGAACCAACAAACTTGTTGCCCATTTATCCGAAAGTTGCTTAGTAAAATGGGTATTTAATTCAAAACGAGAATCGGCAGAGCCATAAGCATTCAAAAAGAATGGGATGTCATTCATCGGCTTTAACAACTCTGTGTTTATTTGTCCAGAAATACTTTCATAACCATTTACAACACTTCCAGCTCCTTTGGTTATCTGAATACTTTCGACCCAAGTTCCTGGTGTAAATGACATTCCATAGGCTTGAGAAGCTCCACGAACTGATGGAACATTCTCTTCAGTAATCATTAAATATGGACTCGTAAGCCCCAACATTTTAATTTGCTTCGTTCCCGTTAATGCATCCGAAAAGTTAACATCAATAGATGGATTAGTTTCAAAACTTTCGGCAAGATTACAACAAGCTGCTTTAAGCAATTCTTTACTTGTTATAAGCGAAGTATTTCCTGTAAGTGTATATGATTTTTTAATTCCTTTTTGCTTTTTAGTAATCTTAACTTCTTCCAATTTTTCTTGCGCAAAAACAGGAATACAAAGCAAAAGCATAGCAAAAAGTGCTATATTTTTTTTCATGAGAATAATTTTAATGTTTAAAAAAGTAGATTCAAACCATACTGAATGATTTGACTTTAAAAAAACATTAAAATCAGGCGTAAAATATATATTGGTGATAGAGTTTAAATAGCGGAGGTGCATGAGCATCGCTATAATATGCAATTATCTGTTTGTTTTTAAAACTCGGAATAGAGAAAAACGCAACAGTTTTAAATTCTTGTAGTGTAAAAGGAAAATCAAACTGAAACAAGAATGTTTTAATCGTAGCTGTATCTGACTTTTTCTCAAAATGAACTACTTTGTCTTTGCAGCAAGATGATTTTTTTTCGGAAGTAATTCCACAACATGTTTTTGTTGGTGGAGCTTCTACAGTTTTGTTTAATGAAATTGAAGCTAATTTGTCACCACAATAATGCACATCAAAAGCTAGTCCTACATTGCAAACCAATAGTAGAAATGCTAAAAATAAACTAGTGCATTTTTTTATATTCATATCGTCTGCAAAATTAGCATTATAATCAATTCTTAAAATCAAATTCTTGTTAAAAATTTCAAAAAGCACCTTTTACAAGTCAAACTCCTGCCCCATTAAAGGAATAGAACAATTAAAACCGTATTTCTCTTTAATT
Source organism: Flavobacterium sp. GL_143 (assembly GCF_057834355.1). Lineage (NCBI taxonomy): Bacteria > Pseudomonadati > Bacteroidota > Flavobacteriia > Flavobacteriales > Flavobacteriaceae > Flavobacterium > Flavobacterium sp. GL_143. Next base: position 237,927 of record NZ_CM174401.1, read on the forward strand.
TTTATACGAAGCGCATCTGCAGGAACATTTTCTCCATGAACCAGAAAAACTTTTTTAGGCTTATTTTCTAATGCCGAAAGCCAAAGGAGCAAATCATCCTGATCACCATGAGCAGAAAGTCCCGCTATTTCTAAAATCTTAGCTTTAACGGGGAAATATTTACCTCTAATTTTAATTTCATTATCACCTTCTAATAACTTTCTACCACGAGTTCCTTCGGCTTGATAACCAACAATAATTACCGTTGTTTCACGCAATCCGATATAATGTTCAAAATAATTTAGAACCCTTCCTCCTGTTGCCATTCCGCTTGCAGCAATAATAACCTTTGTACTTTTATTATAAATAACATCCATCGTTTCCTGATAATCCGAAACTAGAGAAAACATTTTGGCCATACCTGTACATTCTTCCATCGTTAATTTATGCCATTCTCTATTATTCATAAAGATTTCTAAGGCACTAATTCCCATTGGTGTATCAATAATATAAGGAATATTCGGAATCCTACCTTCTTTCTTAAGCTGCCACAACAAATACATTACACTTTGTGCTCGCTCTACAGCAAAACTAGGAATGATAACTGTTCCCTTTTTCTGAAATGTAGCATTGATGTATTTTTCGAGTTCATCTTTAGCATCGGTATCTGGATGCAATCGGTTTCCGTAGGTACTTTCTAAAAATATATAATCAGCAGTTTTAGGTTTTTCTGGAGGATATAACAGTACATCATTATCACGACCAATATCTCCCGAAAAAACTAGTGTTTTTTTCTCAACCGTTAATGCAATGCTACAAGCTCCCATAATATGTCCCGCAGTAAAAAAAACTGCCGAAATATCTGCTTCTAAAAAAGATGGTTCATTTATTGTTACCACTCTAAAAAGCGGAAAGACTTTCCTGGCTTGTTCCACAGTATAAAGTGGTTCTGCTATTTCATGTTTAGAATATTGCTCTTCGTTAGCTTTATTAGCTTCTTCTTCCTGAATCTTAGCACTATCCAGAAGAATAAGCTTGGCTATTTCTTTTGTAGGGCCAGAACAATATATTTTCCCTTTAAATCCCTGGTATACCAATCTCGGCAACCAACCACAATGATCTAAATGTCCATGTGTAAGCAACACAAAATCTATAGTTGAAGGTAAAATAGGCAAAGGTTCCCAGTTGAGTTCCCGTAAAGGTTTTATCCCCTGAAACTGCCCACAATCAATTAAAATTCTAACCCCATTACTCTCAATCAACGTTTTGGAACCTGTTACTGTTCCCGCACCTCCAATGAATTTGACTTTCATTTTATTTGAATTTAAATTACACCGACAACAAAAAGCAATACTTTCAAGAATACCTACATAATTCTGAGGCTTCTTTTGTAACACTTATTATTCTTTGAGAACTCAATCCAATTTCTTCTAAACAACTGCGGTTATTCAACAATTCTTTAACCAAAATCACATCCAAAGCCAATAATTTATCCTTTTCGGCCAAGGCTAGTGTGGTTAAACAAGTTATAGGATATAGATTATTATTCTCATTCTTTGTTCTCAAGTTATTATTTGCAGGATAATCCCAACTTAATAAATTTAATCCTGAACACGCTCCAAAAGTCATCGCATCCAATGTAAATCGATTATTGGTAACTATCCAACACTCTGAGATAACATCTTTGTCTGTAAAAACAGGATGTTTCCTTTCTTTAATATCATTAAATCGGGATAGAATATACATTGGCACTTTTACATCTGTAGATGCTTCTTTTCCCATATGAAACTTACACTCTACCATTGCAATAACATCATTCTTTTTTATCAGGACATCTATTTCATGAGTAACACATTTGCCTTGCAAAGTCAAATTAGTCTTTGTTTCATAATTTTCTTTAGAAAAAAGTCTGGCAATATATTTTTCGAAGTAAAAACCAGCAGGTCCTAATAACTGAATGGCTTCTTTTAGGTTATAACGTGCCGCATGCGAATGGGATATTTTTCTTAACAATTTAAAAGCCATCTTATAGATTCTCTTGGTCGAAATCCCCTCGTACATTTCTTTCTCTATCATTTGTAAAACATCCTGAACAACTGATTGATTTGCACCAGAATTCAAAAGAGATTTCTCTAATTTCTTTCTATCAAAAACAACAGTATCTCCTGATTTTTTTACAACTCTCATTTATTTTTTGATTTGAAAATTAAACAAATACAAATCGACTAATAAAGGTACAAAAAAAGGGCTATTTATTTATTTTTTGATAATAAAATCCAGGAATAAACAACAGTATAAGAATAGGTTGAATTAAAAAACGACGTACATAAAAAAGAATCAAATTATTATGGTTGCCATAAAAATAAACAATACAATAGAAAGCAATAATGAGGATAAGAAAAAACAGAACATATAAAACCAAAGCAAACTTAACCAGTTCTGTTTCTCTAAAAATGACATAAATTATTCCCAATGATATAATCGTATTTAAGAAATATCTAAATAACAATCCCAAGAACAATTGAATCGAATTGAATTCAGGCAGAGGAAGTTCTTTATAATCTCTCTCAAAATAAACGAGAAAAGGATCATAAAATAATTGATTTTCGTATGCTCTTATGCCTACCAGAAGAAACACAAACACAATTAAGAGAAAAATTCTTGATTTATTTTGAAGAATATTATTTAGCATATTTTGAAAATTTACTTACCCAAATAATCCACAAAATAAAAACTACTCCATAAATAACCAATGGAAAAAGCACACCATGTAAGAGATGTGTTTTCTCTGGGAAATAATATAACAATCCTGCTAATGAAGCGATTCGGCAAATATTAAGAATATAAATAAAAAGACTTCCTCCTAAAATATAAAACAATGTCGGCTTTAATTTACCTGAAAAAGCGACTATAAAAGCGACAAACAAAATAATCACGCTAATCGCATTACAGCCTTCTACAATTACAGCAACTACTTCCTGATTGTAGAATATCTGTAAATATGGCTCTGAGGAAATTTCATCAACCCTAGCATCATTATTAAATAATTGCAACAACCACTCGGTATGATTACCTACTAATTTTGTTATTCCATCTATTTTATCATTCTCAAAACTACCTAAATAGAATTGATAAACTAATGTCAATAGAATATAAGTCCCAAAAAATGTACCTATAAAAAGAAGAAAAGGCTTGTACTGGATTAAATATTTTTTCAAGAGAAATTTTTAACAAATTTATGTATTTTTTGAATTTGGCTTTAAATACTTTTGTATAAAAACTAAATAAGATGACTTTTCAGGAATTACAACCAAAAATAACTGCAATTGTAGCAGATACAAATCAGTCTAGAGACGAAAAACTATTAAACATTTGTCAATTATTAAGCAATAATGTTGACTATTATAACTGGGTTGGATTTTATTTTGCCAATCACGAAAATAAAACATTGCATTTAGGACCGTATGTAGGAGCTGAAACTGATCATACTGTAATTCCATTTGGAAAAGGAATTTGTGGACAAGTTGCTGTTTCTAACGAGAATTTTGTAGTTCCAGATGTAGCTGCTCAAGACAATTATATTGCTTGTAGCTTTACTGTAAAATCTGAAATCGTGGTTCCTTTATTTGTTGACGGAGTAAATATTGGTCAAATTGATATTGATAGTCACGTTATTGACCCTTTTACAGAAGCTGACGAAAGATTTTTAGAGTTTGTAAATTTGGAAGTTGCAAAATTGTACTAAAAATAATACATTCGCGTAACTTTACTTTTAAACTCTTTTATGAAACTAATTTTACGCGTTTTCTTTTTTCTCACTATTTCGACAAAACTGTTTGCACAAACACAAACGGCAATTTCTTCAGATAAAATTGTTTATCTCGATTCTACTTGGCTAGAAACAACGTCTGAAAACTATAAATATATAAGAGTCATTAAAGATTATTACTCTGATGATAAAAAAATTTATATCGTTAAGGATTACTACAAATCAAAAACCTTGCAAATGATTGGTGGTACAACTGACAAGGACATTATCAAAGAAGAAGGACCTTATATTTATTATTACGAAAATGGGAATAAAAAACTCTCCGTCAATTATTCAAATAGAAAAAAAACTGGAAAAGAGTTTAATTGGTATGAAAACGGAAACCCGAAATCTGAGCTTGAATATTTTGAAAAAAAAAGAGAAGTTCAGTTTAAAGTAAATAACTTTTGGAATCCCGAAAAAGAACAAACTGTGATAAATGGTAACGGCGAACTTAAAGAGGTAAATGAAAACATTGAACAAAGCGGAAAAATAAAAGATGGTTTTCCTGACGGAATCTGGAAGGGAAAAAGTATAAAAAGTCAATACACTTTTACAGAGATTTATGAAAACGGAAAATTAAAATCAGGAACAAGCATTGATTCCTTACAAATCGGACATCATTATAAAGTTGTCTTTCAAAAACCCGTGCCTAAATCCGGAATGGAATCATTTTACAAATACATATCACAAAATTTAGATACTTCTGAAAATAGATTTTTAGGAAAAATGTATATTTATTTCGTTATAGACAAGGAAGGAAACCTGATTGAACCAAGAATTTTAAGAGGACTTGGCTACGATTTAAATCTAAAGGCAATAACCACAATTACAAATGCTGGAAAATGGAATCCGGGCTTAATAAGAGGCATTCCAAGCCGAGTTAGCTATTCATTACCTATAACAATTAGAAAAAATACTCAATAAAATTTATTTTTAGAGAAAAAAGTACTATTTTTGCACCCGTCTTACAAAAGTTGTATGACATACATAAAAATCATTAAATAATATTGGAATGTATTTAACTAAAGAAAAAAAGGAAGAGATTTTTGCACAACACGGTGATGTTACAAACACTGGAAAAGCTGAAGGTCAAATCGCATTGTTCACTTACAGAATTTCACACTTAACTGAACACTTGAAAAAAAATCGTCACGATTATAACACTGAGCGTTCACTTGTACTTTTAGTAGGTAAAAGAAGAGCTTTGTTAGATTACTTGAAGAAAAAAGAAATCAACAGATATCGTGAGATTATCAAAGTATTGAATATCAGAAAATAATCAATATAAAAAAGAGGTGCGAGAGTGCCTCTTTTTGTTTTTACACAAACAAAGAAAAAAAGTTTGGTTTTTCATTGGGTTTTAGGCATTAACTACGCACAACAACAACTACAACACAACTAAAACCCATTGTATAACCAATAAGGAAAAATTTATGATTCCACAATTATTTGTAGAAAAAATCGATTTAGGTGATGGCAGAAGCATCACAATCGAGACAGGACGCTTAGCTAAACAAGCTGATGGTTCTGTAGTAGTAAGAATGGGCGATACGATGATACTTGCAACAGCAGTATCTGCACGTAGCGCTAACCCAAATGTTGATTTTTTACCATTAACGGTAGATTATCGCGAAAAATTTGCAGCAGCTGGTCGTTTCCCAGGAGGTTTCTTTAAGAGAGAAGCTCGTCCAAGCGATAGCGAGGTATTAACAATGAGATTAGTTGACCGTGTTTTACGTCCGCTTTTCCCAGATGATTACCATGCTGAAACACAAGTTATGATTCAATTAATGTCTCATGACGAAACTGTTATGCCTGATGCTTTAGCTGGTTTAGCTGCATCTGCAGCATTGGCAGTTTCAGACATTCCTTTTTACAACTTAATTTCTGAAGTACGTGTTGCACGTATTGACGGAAAATTTGTAATTAACCCAAGTAGAGAAGACTTAGCAAAATCTGACATCGACATGATGATTGGAGCTTCTATGGACTCAGTTGCGATGGTTGAAGGAGAGATGAAAGAAATTTCAGAAGCTGAAATGGTAGAAGCAATTAAATTTGCTCACGAAGCTATTAAAGTTCAAATCCAAGCACAATTACGTTTGCAAGCTGCTTTTGGTAAAAAAGAAATTCGTACTTACGAAGGTGAGAAAGAAAACGAAGAAATTTACAAAAAAGTAAAAGCTGCAGCATACGATAAAATTTATGCTATTGCAAAAGTTGGTTCGGCTAAACACGAAAGAACTGCTGCATTTGCTGAAGTAAAAGAAGAAGTAAAAGCTTTATTTACTGAAGAAGAATTAGCTGCTGATGGAGATTTAGTTTCTAAATATTTCTACAAAACAAACAAAGAAGCTGTTCGTAACGTAGTATTAGAATTAGGTGTTCGTTTAGATGGTAGAAAAACAACAGATATCAGACCAATCTGGTGTGAAATTGATTATTTACCAAGAGTTCACGGTTCTTCTTTATTTACACGTGGAGAAACTCAAGCTTTGGCAACTGTAACTTTAGGAACTTCTAGAGAAGCTAACCAAATTGATTCTCCATCTGAGCAAGGTGAAGAGAAATTCTATTTACACTATAACTTCCCTCCTTTCTCAACTGGTGAAGCTAAACCTCTAAGAGGAACTTCAAGAAGAGAAGTTGGTCACGGTAACTTAGCTCAAAGAGCTTTAAAAAACATGATCCCTGCTGATTGTCCTTATACTATCCGTATTGTATCTGAAGTTTTAGAATCTAATGGTTCTTCTTCTATGGCTACAGTTTGTGCTGGTACAATGGCTTTGATGGATGCTGGAGTTCAAATGGTAAAACCAGTTTCTGGAATTGCTATGGGATTAATTACTGACGGTGAAAAGTTTGCTGTATTGTCTGACATTTTAGGTGATGAAGATCACTTAGGTGATATGGACTTTAAAGTAACTGGAACTGCTGACGGTATTACAGCTTGTCAAATGGATATTAAAATTGATGGTTTACGTTACGACATCATGGAGCAAGCTTTAGGGCAAGCACGTGAAGGACGTTTACACATTTTAGGAAAATTAACTGAGACTATTGCTGCTCCAAGAGCAGACGTTAAAGCACACTCTCCAAAAATCATCACTAGAACTATTCCTGGAAACTTTATTGGAGCATTAATTGGACCTGGAGGAAAAGTAATTCAAGAATTACAAAAAGCTACTGGAACAACTATTGTAATCAACGAAGTTGATGAACAAGGTGTTATCGAAATCTTAGGTACAGATCCTGCAGGAATTGAAGCAGTTTTAGCTAAAATTCAATCTATTACTTTCAAACCTCAAATGGGCGAAGCTTACGAAGTTAAAGTAATTAAAATGCTTGATTTTGGAGCTGTAGTAGAATATACTGCTGCACCAGGAAATGAAGTTTTACTTCACGTATCTGAGCTAGCTTGGGAACGTACAGAAAACGTTACTGATGTAGTAAACATGGGAGATGTATTCCAAGTTAAATACCTTGGACTTGATCCTAAAACTAGAAAAGAAAAAGTGTCTAGAAAAGCACTTCTTCCAAGACCTCCACGTGAGGAGAAAAAAGAGTAATCAGATCTTAGTTTACTAAAGGTTTATTCATAGAAAACCCCAATTCATTTAGTTGAATTGGGGTTTTTCGTTTTTAGCTATTGTCGATAAACAATTCCGAACATTAAACTCTGTGATCCAAAATCTTTCTCAACCTTATCATTAAACAATCCATAAGGAGACCATTGATAATGACATTGTAATCCAATATTTTTATAATTGAGCTTAATTCCTTGCGAAAGGTAAAATGTAGTTAAAACTTCTTTTGTATGTTCTCCATCTTCAAAATCTAATTCGTCTGGCGCTTTATAAAAATTTAAAGCCAAACCAATTCCAGAATTCCATTCTAAATTAAAATCTTTTTTTCGCATAGATAAAGGAACAACTTTTGCAAAACGAGTTCCAATATTTATCGCAAAATGACTTGACTTGTATTGAACAATAGAATCTCGATATTCAAAATCAGGCTCTACTGGTCTTTTAGGTATAAAAAAATTAAACCCAAAATCTATAAAATCTTCCCGATTCAGTTTATTTCTAAACCAAAAACCAAATGAGGGCGATAAATCAAACTTATCCGAAAGTTTCCCGATTGGCTGAACAAAACCAGCTTCAATATAAATTCTTTCATAATCATCCGAGTAATCTTGAGAATCATTTTGTGAGAATGCAAATTCTGAGAACAGAAGAATGAATAGGAATAAAAAACTTCTCATAACTACCAATTTAAAAAAGGCATCGACCTTTTATTATTCACATTCCAAAGCCCTAACTGAAAACCTTTAGAATTTGATTTATTAAAAACACCAATCTGTAATCCTCTATTAATTTGTGCCTGATTAAAAACTCCCAAATGCAATCCCTTCAACTCATACGATTGATTATAAACTCCAATTGTTGAACCAATTAAATCATTATTAGCATTATAAACACCTATCGACAATCCGTTCTGATTATCAGCAATTGTTCCTAAAACAGTAACCGAAAATCCATTAAAATCATTGAACTTGTTTCCTGCCGAAATATTTAAGCCATTCATGCTTGCTGTTGTAAAAAAGCAACCTGAACTAAGATTTAAGCCATTCAATTTTAAATAAGGAGTATAGCTCATATTCTTAATTTTATAAACCTCATTCGGTTCTTTAACAACATGGTACTTTTTATTATTCTTAATGATTTCTGGCAGATACATTAACGATATAAAAGCATATAATGCTCCAGCGGCTGGTGCCGGGTTTGCTTCTATATTTATCCCATTAATTGTTTGATGCTCTATATTTTTATTATTGATATGACCAAGACCAAACACAAGTCCATTTACTTGATCTACTTTTTTAGAAATTGGCGAAAGACTAAAAATCTGCGAATGTGTTTTTACGGAATCAACTGTATGAATCTGGATTGTATCCTGAGCATGAATAAATCCAAATGCAAAAAACAGGAATACTAAAATTGACGTTTTCATAAATCATTGTTTTAAAATTACAGGACAAACCTATTGCAATTATCACACATGAATTTGCTTAAATCAATAAAACCATTTCTTATATTTGTGATTATCGCAAATTATGAAATACCAAGAATCATTATTAAAAGCCATTCGAAGTAAAGTTCCAAAATCAGCTTCTTTAATAGACGAAGTTGCTTCTGTATTAGAAATTAGTTACGATGCATCACACCGAAGAATATCTGAAAAAAGTAAATTTTCGATAGATGAAACTATCAAACTAGCGGATCATTTTAATATTTCGTTAGATAATTTATTCTCAAAAAAAGAAAAAGTTATTGTAGAGAAAACAATTGAAATAGAAACATTAAAAGATATGCTTCAGTATTTCAAAACTTCAGCAGAACAAATTGAGTTTTTAACTAAAAATCCAAAAACGACCCTTTTTTATTCTGCCAAGGATATTCCACTGTTTTATTTTATGGACGGAACCATTTTATCTAAATTCAAAGCATTTGTGTGGCTGAATCTTTTAAATACGAATCAAAAGAAAGTTACTTTTGAAAATTTTGTAATCGAAGAATCCTTTACAGAATATATGCAAAAATTGAAAAATGTTTATGATAATGCTATTGTAAATGAGGTATGGAATGACACTACAATAAACAGTAGTCTACAACAAATTTTATACTTTTATGAGGCTGGCTTACTTAACTTAAAAAATGCAAATGCTCTTTGTAAAGACTTAAAAAGAATCATCAATTCTATTCAGGAAAAAGGCAATAAACCAAATTCTAATTTCACTATATACTACAACGAGTTAATATTATTAAACAATAATATGCTCATAGAAACCGAAGAAAAACTAACCATGTTTGTTCCTTATACCTTACTCGGTTATTTTATTACTGATAATGTAGATAGTTGCAAAAATGTACATCAATTCTTTAAGCAGCAAATTATCAACTCAAAGTCTTTGGGCGCTTCGGGAATCAAAGAGCAAAATTCATTCTACAATCGAGCCAATCGAAAAATAGATTATTATATCGAAAAAATAAATTCTCAGGTAGACCTACTGTTTTAAAGGAATAATCATTTTTTATAGTTTTTGGAGTAGTTATTTTATTACTATTTAACACATTTACGTGATATTTATAACATTTTTTTAATACTTTTGAAATTAAGCAAGAAATTAACTTTATATCAAAAGATACAGTTGAAAAATTCCCAAAACAAACTAACATTACTATTACTAGGCGTTATCATAAGCATTAATGCTTTACATTCTCAAACAAACAAAGAAACTTCTATATATAATTTGTTTGATAAAGCCATAGGTAAAGAAAATTTAGCAATATACAATGGCTCACGCCATGTGAACTATTACAGAACAATAGATAACAGCCATAGTTATTATTTTTCAAATAACTTTAGTATTGGAAATCTTAACTATGAAGGTCAAGACTATAATAACCTTGATCTTAAATACGATGTTAATAATGATGTTCTGGTCTTAAAAGCCACTGGCGAATTTGACTACCTAGGAATTAATGTCATAAAAGAAAAAACAGCTAGTTTTAGCATTAATCATAAAAATTTTATTAATGTAAACTACAACAATCCTACATGTCCAGACTACATGAATGGTTATTATCAAGAAATTATTTATTCTCCAGATGATGTTCTTTATATTAAACATCATAAAAACAGAGGAAAGATTATTGATAATAAAAGAATTTCTGATGTAGCTAACCAAAATACATTTGATGAATTTATTGAGAAGAATGATTTTATCCTAAAACACAAAGGCAACTATTATAAAATAAGTTCCAAAAGTGATATTATCAAAATATTTCCCGAGTCTAAAAGTAAAATAAAGAATTATTACAATAACTATTCTCAGTTAGAGGAATCGGATAAGAAAATTTTCATTGAAAATCTAATAAAAGAAATCAACAGTACTCCCTCTAACTAATGTATTCAATTAAAAAATGAGAAAAATTATACTAACCCTATTTTTATTAACTTTTCATGCGTTATCATTTAGTCAAGAAAAAGGAAATAAAATATCCATTGAATTTAATAACGTTGATTTAAAAACTGCATTAGAGAAAATTGAAAAAACTACAGATTATAAATTTTATTTTGATACAAATTGGCTTAATACTGTTGATGCCGTCTTAATTAATAAAAATTATGTAAATACTTCGGTTGAAGATATATTAGATAATCTTTTTGAGAAGACTAATCTGAATTATTTTATTTCTGACAAAAAAATAATTCTAACAAAAAATAGCATCATTCACAATTCGCTACCCAACGATTATTTTGGGTCTTCATCAACTCCACAAATAGATAAAACTGAGAATAAAGACTCTGCAAAACCAATATTTCATCAACAATATGATACAATAATACACAACAATATTAATTCTGGCATAACTTACATTGGTAAAGAAAAAAAGGGAGGAGAATTAAAATCATATACTCTTTCTGGTTTTATAAAAAATGAAAAAACAAAAAAACCTCTTTCTAACGTTACGATTAGAATACGTGATAAAAACACAAGCACAGTTACCAATAATGAAGGATACTACACTATTGAAGCCCCATATGGTCTTAATTATATTGAAATAGAGTCAATCAGTCACAAAAAAAATACGGAGACTGTCATGATTTATGGCAATGGAAAACTAGACGTAACTCTTTATGAGAACATAAATGAATTAGATGAAGTTATCATAAAGAAAGACGCAAATAAAAACGTAAAGAATGTCATTGCTGGAGTTTCTACTATAGATGTAGAAGGAATAAAGAATGTTCCTCTAGTTCTTGGAGAAAGAGACATTTTTAGAGTAGCTACAACTTTACCCGGAATAAAAACTACTGGAGAAGGTTCTGCTGGTTTCAATGTTAGAGGAGGTAAAGATGATCAAAATCTTATCCTTTTAGATAATGCCGTTTTATATAATACATCTCATTTTTTAGGATTTTTCTCTGCAGTCAACCCTTATACTACCAGTAAAGTGGATATTTATAAAGGAAGTATTCCTGCTCGATTTGGAGGCAGACTATCGTCTGTTTTTGACATTACAACAAAAAATGGTAATCCAGAAAAATTTTCTGGAGAAGGAGGAATTGGATCTGTAACAAGTAATCTTTCTATAGGAACTCCTGTTATAAAAAATAAATCTAGCTTGTTAGTTGGTGTAAGAGCTACTTATTCTGAGTGGATTTTGAAAAAAATAGATAATGAATCTTTAAATAATAGCCAAGCAGCATTTTTTGATGGTATTCTAAAATACAATCATAAAATAAATACCAACAATACTATTGAATCTACCTTATATTATAGCAAAGATCGTTTTAGTATCTCTTCAGATTCTGTTTATAAATATAGTAATGCCCTAATTTCATTAAAATGGAACCATGCATTTAACAACAAAAGTAAAGCTGACTTAATTTTTACAAATAGCGAATACAAATTCAATATCGACTATGATAATGGAGGAATGAATTCTTTTGATTACGGTTATAAATTAAATGAAACTCAAGTTATATTAAATGGTAATTATACACCAAATAATAAGCACGCTTTTAATTATGGAGTTTCAAGCAAACTGTATAATGTTGAACCTGGATATCTCAACCCAAAAAATCCCAACTCTACATTAATTCCAATAACTATAGCTGACGAAAAAGCAGTAGAATCTGCAGTTTACATTTCGGACAATTATAATCTAAGTGAAAAAATATTAGTTAGTATGGGGCTGCGTTATTCAACATATTCAGCACTAGGAGAATCAACACAAAGAATTTACGGAGATAATACTCCTGTTAATGATAATACCGTTGTTGGTACCCAATATTACAAAAAAAATGAAGTGATTAAAACTTATGGTGGATTTGAACCCAGACTAGCAGTACGCTATTTATTTACTGATGATTTCTCTGTAAAGGCAAGCTATGACAAAACGTACCAATACATTCACCTATTAACCAATAATACGACTCAATCGCCTACAGATGCATGGAAGTTATCTGGCTTACACATTGCGCCACAAGATGCTCAACAATTCTCATTAGGTTTTTATAAAAATCTTGATAATGATAATATTGAGCTTAGTTTGGAGGGGTATTATAAAAAATCTAACAACTTACTAGATTATAAAGTTGGAGCCGATTTAGTCTTAAACAAAAACACAGAAACACAATTATTACAAGGTGAAGGGAAAGCTTATGGAATTGAATTGTTACTTAAAAAAAATGCAGGAAAACTTAATGGTTGGTTAGGATATACCTATTCACGTACTTTTATAAAATTAGACACTCAGTTTAATGAGGAAAAAGTAAACAACGGAGATTATTTTCCAACAAATTTTGATAAACCTCATGAGATAAGTGCTGTATTAAATTATAAGTTCACGAAGAGATATAGCGTATCAAGTAATTTTGTATATCAATCAGGAAGACCAATTACCTACCCTATAGGAAGTTATATGTACAATGGGATAGAATATACCGTATATAGTGACCGAAATAAATACAGAATACCAGACTATTATCGATTGGATATTGGTTTTAATATAGAAGGAAATCATAAAATTAAGAAATTAACACATAGTTTCTGGAACATATCTATCTATAATGTATTAGGAAGAAATAATCCATATTCTATCTTTTTTGTAACAGCAAATGGAGAAATTAAAGCATACAAAACTTCCATTTTTTCTGTTCCTATTCCTACGATAACTTATAATATTAAATTTTAACAAATGAAACTAAGAATCCTAGATATTAGATACTTACACAAGTCATTTGTTCTTATACTTCTTTGTCTTACTATAAGTAGTTGTACAGAGCAGTATGCTTTTAAAACCAGTACATTCGAAAATATACTTGTTATCCAGGCAAACATTACGAATGAATACAAAAAACAAGAAATAAAAATTTCCAGATCTTATCGTTTTGAAGAAAATGGGCCAACTAACGAAGAAGGTGCTACTGTTTATGTAACCGATAGTGACAATAATAGCTATCAATTTGGATTTGAAAAAATATCAGGTTTATATGTTTCAAATAGCGAATTTCAAGCAGTTCCGGAAAAAACATATCAATTAAACGTTATCACAAAAGAAGGAAAATCATATTCTTCAAATGTGCAGTCTTTAACAGCTGCTAGTGAAATTCAGGTAGAACCAAAGGTTGCTACTATTGATGGACAAAAAGGGGTACAAATAGTTGTGAGTAGTTATGATCCAGATGCCAAATCAAAGTTTTACAGATATGAATATGACGAAACCTATAAGGTAATTGCCCCGAGCTGGACATCTGATAAACTTATTGTAGCTCCATTTACAACAAATGGACATCCAGATTTTTTGGTTGTTCCCAGAACAGAAGAGACCAGAATTTGTTACACTACAAAAAAATCTGATGATTTATTTTTATTGAATACATTAGGTTTAAGTGAAGATCGAATTAATTACCCTATACGTTTTATAGATATTAAAAGTCCGATTCTTAATGAGCGATACAGCATTATAGTGCGTCAATATGTCCAGAACTTAGAGTCTTATACCTATTATGAAACATTAAAAAGTTTGTCAACTAGCAAAAGTATCTTCTCGCAAGTTCAGCCTGGATTTAACTACGGTAATTTAAAATCAAATGATGATCCTAGTGAAAAAATAATTGGCTTTTTTGAAGTATCATCAATTTCATCAAAAAGAATTTTCTTTAACTTTAGAGATATCTTTTTTGATGATCCATATCCTCCCTATTATTTCGAGTGTTTTATTACTCCATACAGTAACTGCTGGACTGAAAGAGGATGCGGAGGAAACAAAATACTATCTCTAGTTAACGGATCTGGAACTGAGCAAGTATATTATGGAGCTGATGCGAAAGGAAACTTTTATTTTGTGACCGCGCCTTGTGGCGACTGTACCAAAATTTCATCTAACATTAGACCTTTATTTTGGAGAGACTAAATAATAAACATTCTAAAATTGATAGAAATTATAGATTGTTATTGCATTAAATAAAAATGAGATTAAAACACATAGTAATAAATTTCAACAACCAAAGCAAATGGAATTAAGAATCCAACATATCAGATGCTTATATAAAACATTATTTTTTATACTTTTTTGCTTTACTATAAGTAGTTGCACAGAACAATATGCCTTTAAAACCAGTACGTTTGAAAATATACTTGTTGTTCAGGCAAACATTACAAATGAATACAAAAAACAAGAAATAAAAATTTCAAGATCTTATCGTTTCGAAGAGAATGGTCCAACTATAGAAGAAGGAGCTACTGTTTATGTAACCGATAATGACAATAACAACTATTCATTTAGTCTTGAAAAAATATCTGGCCTATATGTTTCAAATAATGAATTTCAGGCAGTTCCTGGAAAAACATATCAATTAAACATCACTACAAAAGAAGGAAAATCATACTCTTCATCTGTTCAGTCTTTAACGCCTGTTAGTGAAATTCAGGTAGAACCAAAGATTGAAACCATTAAAGGAGAAAAAGGAGTACAAATAGTTGTGAGTAGTTATGATCCAGATGCTAAATCAAAGTATTACAGATATGAATATGATGAAACCTATAAGGTTATAGCACCCGATTGGAAACCGGATAAACTTATAGTAGCACCATTTACTACAGATGGTCATCCTGATTTCTTGGTTGTACCCAGAGAAGGAGAATCCCGAGTTTGTTATACCACAAAAAAATCTGATGATTTACTTTTAATGAATACTGTAGGATTAAGTGAAGATCGCATTAATTTACCAATACGTTTTATAGACATCAAAAACCCGATTCTTAATGAGCGTTACAGTATTATAGTACGCCAATATGTTCAGAACTTAGAATCTTATACCTATTACAAAACATTAAAAAGTTTATCTACTTCCGAAAGCATCTTCTCACAAGTTCAGCCTGGATTTAACTATGGTAATTTAAAATCAAATGACAGTCCCAGTGAAAAAATAATTGGCTTTTTTGAAGTATCATCAATTTCGTCAAAAAGAATATTTTTTAATTTTAGAGATATTTTTATAGACGACCCATATCCTCCATATTATTTCAAATGTGAAATTAGTTTGTACAGTAACTGTTGGAAAGATAGAGGATGTGGAGGAGATAAAATACTTTCGATTGTTAAAGGGTCAGGAATGGATGTTTTATATTATGGAAACGATAAAGATACCTTTGCATTTATTACCGCTCCTTGTACTGACTGCACAAAAATTTCATCTAACATTAAACCTTTATTTTGGATAGACTAAAAAAAATCATAAGCATAGTGATGTTAATAGCAATTCACACATTGGCTATTGCACAAAATAGTTCATTAAATAAAAATGGATTTATAAGCAGATCAACTAGCGAAAATATATTTGTTCACTTAAGCACCTCTACTCTAATTACTGGAGAAACGTTGCATTGCAAATTATATGCTGTAAACCCTGAAAATAATAAATTAAGCAGCATTAGCAAAATTGCTCATGTAGAACTTATTGACAGTGAAAATAATCTTATTTTCATGAATAAAATCTATTTAGATAACGGAAAGGGACACGGTGATTTCTTTATACCAACAACTATTAACACTGGTAACTACAAGCTTATTGCTTATACAAATTGGATGTTAAACAAAAAAGATTCTAAAGTATCAGAAATTGATCTTGTAATAATTAATCCCTATCTAAAGAGCGTAAAAAGCAATTCGATCAAAGATTCCAACTCTCAAAAAAACGAAACAAAAGTTTCTGAAACTAAATCAGATTTAGCCTTATCTCCTACTAAAGACCAAACTTTTGCGATAGAATTAAATAAGATAAGTGCAATAAAAAGAGAACAACTTTCACTTAAAATTAAATCCTTAAACACTATTAGCGGTAAAGGAAACTATTCTCTTTCGATAAAAAAGATTGATAACTTACCTTCTAAAAAACCATTAAATTCTTATGAATTTGTAAAGTATAATTCAAATAATAAATGGGCAAATACAATAAATGATACAATCTTATTTATACCGGAACTTAGAGGAGAAATAATATCTGGTACAATTACAAACAGTAAAGATTCAAAACAAATAAACGACAAAAGTGTAGCATTATCTATACCCGGGACTGATTTTGGTTTTAAAATAGTTAAGACAGATCAAAATGGTAAATTCAACTTTATTTTAGATAAAAACCCCAACTACACTAATGTTGTAGCTCAGGTAATAGGAGATGACAAAAATGATTACACTATAGAAATTGATAAAACCAAACCATACACTTTATCAGAGTTAAAATTTACAGATGAGTTAAATCTTACTTCAGATTATAAAAATAGCATTGAAGAAAGATCAATTGCAAACCAAATAGAAAACGCTTATTACTCCATAAAAAAAGATAGTGTAGAAGCCAATAGTAAAGCTGTATCATTTTTTAATCCATTACAGAAAGAGTATATTCTTGGGGACTACACAAGCTTTCCGAGTTTAAAAGAAACAATAACTGAAGTGGTAAAAGAAGTTTATTATCGTGAAGAAGATAAAAAATATAGCCTCAATGTGAGAGACATAAACTATGATTTAAAATATTTTTCTGAGCCAACATTAGTATTAGTCGATGGATTATTAATCCAGAATGTCAACGAATTATTTGATTACAAAACAGAAAATATATACAAAATAAGTGTTGTCCCAGGAGTTTATTTTTATGGTCCAAAAGCATTTAATGGCATCATAAGCATCACTACAAAAAGAAATGATTACGTAAGTAAAGAAACTGGAAACTATATTTTGAAATCTGAAATTCAAAGACCTTTAAATAAAACTATCTATTTCAAACAAGATTATACTGATGGTGATAAATACGACAGAATTCCTGATTATAGATACCAATTACTTTGGCAACCAGACTTAACGCTGGAAAACAAAGAGAACACAATTTCCTTTTTCACTTCTGATGTATCTGGAGAATATGAGATCAATTTAGAAGGCTTTACACAAGAAGGAATCCCTGTATCATTGAGAGAAACTTTCGAAGTAAAATAATTATTTTTAAATTTTTGTAACTTTTTTGCAACTTCATACGTATAACCATTTGTACACTTAAAAATTGAGGAGACAAAAACATGAGACAACTTAAAATCACCAAGCAGGTAACCAATCGTGAGACTGCTTCATTAGACAAATATTTACAAGAAATTGGAAAAGTTGACCTAATTACCGCTGACGAAGAAGTAGAGTTAGCACAAAAAATTAAAGCTGGTGATCAAAGAGCATTAGAAAAATTAACAAAAGCCAACTTACGTTTTGTGGTTTCGGTGGCAAAACAATATCAAAATCAAGGATTAACACTTCCCGATTTAATAAACGAAGGAAATTTAGGTTTGATTAAAGCGGCACAACGTTTTGATGAAACACGTGGTTTCAAATTTATATCATATGCAGTTTGGTGGATTCGTCAATCGATTCTTCAAGCATTAGCAGAACAATCACGTATCGTTCGTTTACCTTTAAATAAAATTGGTTCTATCAATAAAATCAACAAGATGTATGCCTTATTAGAGCAATCTAATGAGCGTCCGCCATCTGCTGAAGAAATTGCTAAGGAACTAGACATGACAGTAAATGACGTAAAAGAGTCAATGAAAAACTCTGGTCGTCACCTATCAATGGATGCACCTCTTGTAGAAGGAGAAGATTCAAACCTTTACGATGTATTACGTTCTGGTGAATCTCCAAATCCTGACAGAGAATTAATTCACGAATCATTACGTACAGAAATCGAACGTTCATTAGAAACATTAACTCCAAGAGAGGCAGATGTAGTTCGTTTATATTTTGGTCTTGGAGACCAACACCCAATGACTCTGGAAGAAATTGGAGAAACTTTCGACCTAACTCGTGAGCGTGTACGTCAGATTAAAGAAAAAGCAATCCGTAGATTAAAACATACTTCAAGAAGTAAAATTCTTAAAACTTATTTAGGTTAAAACTAGCCTTAAAGTTAGAAAGTTTATAAAGTCCAAAGGTTTAGGCTTTAAGACATTTAACTTTCGACTAAACAGTAAACAACAGTTTGATTGACTGTTCGTTTTTTGATTGATGATTGAAACTCCGGCTGATTACCGGAGTTTTATTTTTTTATACCATCAACTATTTCATCTTATAATTGGGCGTGCCCTTCCGTAAAAACTACAGGTCAGGCTTTCGCACTCGCTTTTTTTAAATCATTCCACTACGTTACATCCTTTAAAAAAGAGCTCAAACAATTACTCAATCCCTCACGCAAAACCATTTTAGTAGTCGAAGGTTTTCATGTCTTATATTGAATTTTAAACGCAAAGAACACAAAGCTTTGTGAACTTTGCGTAAATCCTTGTGCCCTTTGCGGTTAAAAAAACAGCATAAAATACCCTAATGAACTTTACATAAATCCTTACGAACTTTGCGGTTAAAAAAATTACCTTTGCAAAAAATAACACAACACACAACTACACAATGAAAAATACACTTATTGCACCGTCTGTTCTTGCTGCCGATTTTGCAAACTTACAACGTGACATCGAGATGATTAACAACAGTCAAGCCGATTGGTTTCATATAGACATCATGGATGGCGTTTTTGTTCCAAACATTTCTTTCGGAATGCCAGTTTTAGAAGCAATTAACAAACATGCAAAAAAAACTATCGATGTTCACTTAATGATAGTTGATCCAGATAGATATATTAAAACTTTTGCCGACTTAGGCGCTAATATATTAAGCGTACATTATGAAGCTTGCACACATCTTCATAGAACCTTACAAGCGATTAAAGCAGAAGGGATGAAAGCTGGAGTAGCAATTAATCCACATACAAACATAGATTTACTAGAAGATGTTATAAACGACATCGATTTGGTTTGTATCATGAGTGTAAATCCTGGTTTTGGCGGACAATCATTTATCGAGAATACATACGCAAAAGTTAAAAAACTAAAAGATTTAATTACCAAAAAAAATGCATCTACAATTATTGAAATTGATGGTGGTGTAACTAATAAAAATGCAAAACAATTAGTCGAAGCTGGAGCAGACGTTCTAGTAGCAGGAAGTTTCGTTTTTAAAGCCGAAAACCCAACAGCAACAATCGCCGATTTAAAAGCATTGACTTCTTTTTAATTTCTTTAGAAGTAAATAAAAATACAAAAGCCGAAGATATCTCTTCGGCTTTTTTTATGCTGCACTTAAAGTGAGATATTAAGAATCATGGCTCAACAAAACTTTAGCCTTTCGATACCCCGTTAAACTAATGTTTCTGTGTTTCTTGAAAAATTTATTAAGATGGCTTTCGTCAGAAAAACCAAATTCATCTACAATCTCATTAATTCGCATATCACTAAAACTTAATCGGTGCTCTATCAATCTAATTTTATAATTTGAAATAAAAGACTGAATCGTTTCTCCACAATGATTCTTGAAATAACTCCCTAAATACGTATCCGATATATCAAATTTCTCTGCTATTGCAGAAGCTTTTAATTTTTGAGGACACAAAATATTAGATTGAATGTAATTTATGATTTCCAAAATTCTTTTATCAGCATTCTCCTTTATCCCAACTGGTTTTATTTTAGCAATATTTCTTGCAGCAATTACAATCAATGCATTTACGTAATGAATAATTAAATCTTCATCATAAATATCTTTGTTATCAATACTATGTATCAAAGATTCTGCAATAGACTTAACAAGAAATTCATCTTCTTTACGATTTAAAATACAGCCTGATAAATGAGTTGCATAATGCAATATACATTCAATATGATCGATACTTTTCGACTTATAATCTCTTACATATTCACTATTAAGTTTAACCAATAAAAACTCTGTAGTTGTAACGATATCAAACGTATGATAATCATTTGGCGTAAGCAACATTAAATTACCCGCTTGATAAGAGATACAATTTCCGTTAATATGAAGAAATCCATTTCCTGAAATAACATAAACCATCTGGAAAAAGCTGAATTGCGAATTTCCGATAGGGCATTCATTAACCTTCTTATAAATTACCTCGACAGATTGGTGCATATTTTCTTTTCTCATCTTGCAAAGATACCTCTTTATCATAAAATTGTACCGAAATATCAGCCATACTCAGTTTATTTTTGCTAAATATAAAAACTTAAAAATGACGCAAAAATTTAAACTCACCAAAAATACAATTGCCTTAATCGCCATTTGTCTAGCCACATTAATGTTCTCACTAGAAATTTCGAGTGTTCCTGTAATTCTCCCAACTCTCGAAAAAGTCTTAAACGCTAACCTTCGGGATATGCAATGGATAATGAATATTTATACAATTGGTTGCACTGCAGTTCTTATGGCCGCTGGAACCTTGGCCGATCGATATGGTCGAAAACGCATTCTTATCATCACTTTAATTCTATTTGGTATTTCATCCCTAATCTGTGGTTTAGCACAAAATGTAACCGTATTAATCATAAGCCGATTCTTTCAGGGAGTAAGTGGCGGTGCAATGCTTATATGCCAAGTAGCTACTTTATCCTATCAATTTCAAGAAGGAAAAGAACGCAGCAGGGCTTTTAGCATCTGGGGAATAATTCTTGGAGTTGGGTTAGGATTCGGACCTATTATTGGTGGTTCAATCACAGCTTTATTATCTTGGGAATGGGTATTCCTGATTCACGTTCCAATAGCTATTATAGCAGCTATTCTTGTTTATAGTAATGTAAATGAATCCAAAGATCCTCAAGCCAAAAAACTAGACATTTGGGGAATGCTCACCTTGTCTATATCCATTTTTGGGCTTACTTATTTTATTACACAAGGTCCAGATTTAGGTTTCTCTAGCCCTATTGCCCTAGCAAGTATCCTTATTGCGGTGATAAGTTTAGTACTTTTTATAAAGGTCGAAAAAACAAACCCTCATCCCATGTTTGATTTCTCGGTATTTAAAAGTCGTAATTTCTCTGGCGCTATCTTTGGCTCAATCGGTATGAATTTTAGTTTTTGGCCGTTTATAATTTACTTACCTATTTATTTCCAAAGTTGCTTGGGTTACGATGTTGTAACAGTAGGACTCTCATTACTTGCCTATACCCTACCTACTCTAATTATACCTCCGTTGGCAGAATATCTTTCAGTTCGCTATCGTTCAGGAATCGTAATTCCTTTGGGATTGTTTATATTAGGATTAGGCTTTATTATTATGAGATATGGTACCGTAGCAGAAAATCCTAGTTGGCTTACCATGCTTCCTGGTTCACTTTTGGCAGGTATTGGCTTAGGCTTAACCAACACACCTGTAACCAATACTATAACTAGTTCTGTATCGAGTAATCGAGCAGGAATGGCTTCGGGAATAGACATGAGCGCACGAATGATTTCATTATCTATAAATATTGCATTAATGGGTTTTATACTAGTCGAAGGAATCTTTTCTCATTTATCAACTGCCTTTTCTGAATCTCTAAATCGAGAAACATTACGTTCATTAGCAGAAAAAATAGCAGCAGGAAACTTTTCTTCTCTCAATCAAGATTTTCCTGAACTAGCTTCATTAGACGCATCAGGTCGAATTGTACACGAAGCGCTTGCACATGGTTTTGACTTAATCCTCTTGTACGGAGGTTTTGGAGTCTGGATTTTAGCATTGATGAGTTTTTATTTTTTTAATTCTTCTAAAAAGACACTAAGAAACTAAGGTACTAAGGTTTTCTGTAGACACACTGAAAAAGGTTCAGAGGGACTGAGGAACTGAGGTACAAAGGTTTCCTATCGATTACGTTTAAAAAACTCAGCTCTTTTTTTAGTTAACCATAAAATAACCACAAACTTGTCTTTCTGAGGAACGAAGGCACGAGCGATAGCGAACTGGCAAAGCAATCTCCGCGAGTGGCTCGACAAGTTTGTGTTAGTTTCTCGCGGAGATGCCTCATTCTTCGGCATGACAAGATTGTGTTTAGAAAGAAAGGTAATGAGTAACAAAGGCTCAAAGATTCCCTATAGACGCACTTAAAAATCCTTTTAATCTTATTAATTCTAGCACAAAAAGAAGACTTTTCATCAGTAAAAACTCCTTTCTAATAATAATCACATTTCCATTTTAGATAAATTATATTTCTTTAAATTTTAACATTTCAAAATTAAGTTCTTAACTTAGCGTAAATTCTTATTTTTTCAGTAAAACAACATCCAAAAACGAGCTGAAAAATAACTCATTCTACATTCCATTTTCTATTACCCATTAGCTAATCAATTAAGACAATATGAAACAAACCTATTTTTATTCCAGTGTATTATTTTCCTGTTCAATATTATTATCAAGTAACATTGGTAATGCTCAAGAGAAAAACAAATATCTAAATGCTGAACAGAGTGATCCTGTAAAAATGGGTTGGATGGTAGGTTCTCCGCCACCTGCTGACCGTCTTGTACGTTTTGATGATGGCAGTTTTTTTCAATTTCCAGCACTAAGATGGAGCGTAGCACATATGCGCCAATTTATGCCAACAGTAAATGTTTCTCGTGGTTTAGGAAATTCAACTCCATTAGAAGCAAATATTAAAAGTGACATTGATCAAATTAAATTCAAACCTCTAAACGAGAAAAAAACAATTTCCTGGGAAGAATCGTTGCAAAAAACCTATGCCGATGGTGTTATTATCATGCACCACGGAAAGGTTGTATATGAAAAATATCTTGGAGCATTAACTACCGATGGACAACATGCTGCCATGTCTGTAACAAAATCTTTTACGGGAACACTTGGGATTATGTTGGTCGAAGAAGGTCTTATAGATCCTACCAAACTAGTTTCAGAATATATTCCAGAACTTCAAAATTCAGCTTTTGGGGACGCAACTGTAAGACAAGTAATGGATATGACTACCGCTTTACAGTTTAGTGAGGATTACGCTGATCCTAATGCCGAAATATGGAAATTTTCGGCAGCAGGTAATCCGCTACCAAAACCTAAAGATTACACTGGACCTAAAACGTATTACGAATACCTACCAACGGTTAAGAAAAAAGGAACTCATGGAGATGCCTTTGGCTATAAAACTGTAAACTCCGATGTTTTGGGATGGATTATTGCCAGAGTTACAGGAAAAACAGTTGCCGAAGTTTTATCCGAAAAAATATGGAAGAAACTAGGAACAGAACAAGATGGTTATTACTCTGTAGATGCTGCAGGTACTCCATTTGCTGGTGGAGGTTATAATCTAGGCTTAAGAGATATGGCGCGCTTTGGACAGTTAATCTTAGATAATGGTAAGGCTAACGGAGAACAAATTATCCCAAAATCGGCAATTGATGACATAAAAAAGGGCGGAAACAAAAAAGTATTTGCAAAAGCAAACTATACATTGTTAAAAGGATGGAGCTACCGAAATATGTGGTGGATAACTAATAATGATAATGGTGCATTTTGTGCTCGTGGCGTACATGGACAACTTATTTATATAGACCCAAAAGCGGATATGGTTATTGTGCGTTTTGCATCTAACCCAGTTGCGGCTAACTCTGCAAATGATCCTTATTCTTTACCTGCTTACGAAGCTATAGCAAAATACCTTATTAAGGGTAAATAATTACCCAAATCATATTGCTTAAACATTGAAAACATTAAATACTAATTAAGCTATATAAATCTAAGATTGCAACCAAAAAGTTAACCATATAAGTGATGTAAGTTCATTTAAGCTAAGTGCTAATTTGTTAGTCAAGCTTATATCTGCTTAAATCACTTAGATGGTTAAAATAATTATATTGAATTATATATAGTGTTTTAGCAAAACTTGAATTATTAATGCAGTGAATGTAATCAAATCAGTACTTCAAACATAGAAGGCAATAGATACTCATAAAATACTTACTTTGCCTTTTTCTTTCCCCAAAAAGGGTTTGAATCAAGTCTCCATATATAAGCAATTTGAAAATTTCCCGAAGACAGTCCTACGTTACCCGTATCATTATTATCTGAAAATGAAGAGAAAATCAGATTATTGACATACGATAATCCGAGGGACCATTTCTCTTTGTTATACCCTATAGCCGTTCTTGGGAAGAATGTGGGATATATTTCTATCTTTTTTTTGCCAAAGTCATCTATTCTTTCCGTACCAAAATTAGCACCTACTGTTACAGAGCCACTGGCAAACCATCTTTTATTTATTGCCCAGGTATAAGCATATCCTCCACTTACTCCAAACTGAAAATTACGCAAGGAATTCTTGTCCTTATGCACAAAAGAACTATCTGAATCTATTTTTGTAAAATAAACTCCACCTCCTAATAAAAAACTCCCTGCCGATTTTAATTGCTTTTCGTTCTGATTGAAAGCAGCTTTATAGGAGAACTTTTTATTATTAAATACATATTGTCCAAACGCACCATATTGCTGAATATTTAAATCTGGATATAATTGTATGTTTTTATCATTATTATCAGCAGTATAAAATCCATGATATTTTTGTACAAAAAGGTCAATTATAAACTTTCGACCATAATTATGAATTTGAAAATCTAATGCTTTGGTTCTTCCCTTTTCTTTATCGTTCATAAAGCTCAAACCATATCCATAACTCAAATTAATTATTGTGTTATTTATAGACACTCCAAAGCCTAAGCTCATAGGGTTATTGGGCATGAAACTTTTAACCTTTCCATCTACTTCTTTTTCCATAGAAATAAGTTTCATTGACATATATGTCCTTAGCGAAAGTTTATTCTCAAAAGGTTTAATGTAAGTCGTATCGATTTGCGCATTGCAAAAAAGAGGAAAAGTAAAAAGGAGTAAAAAAGAAAAATATGATTTCATTGTGTTTTTAGAACGAAAATTAATACCCCTTATTATTTCAAAAAAACTTATTTAACAAGAGTTTATAAGTATATAAAAATAGTACATAATAAATTGATTTTAATCACAAATCTGGGAATTACGTCAATGAAATACGACCATTCGTCAAAATGTTGAGTCCGTTTTAATAGAACTATAATCTATTAACCCGTTGGGTGTAATTCGTAAAAATTTCATTTAACACATAGAAACATAGATTTTATGTGTAAAAAAGAACACAAAAAGAAATACATTTCTTTCACATAGCTTAGCTATGTGCATTTAAAATAAGTGAAACGACTTCTTTTGAGAATACAAAGCCTATGTTTCTATGTGTTAAAATTAATTACACACAACGGGTTCTATTAATAAAAAGAGAGTCAATTTTACAGTTTAATTTTAAAAACAATTCGTAAACTTTAAATAGTTGATTTTTTTTGTATCATTTTAAAATCTGAAACAGACTAAACTATTAAATATTAGGCTTGTAATAGATGCCAACTTAATTTTATGATATATATTCTAAAATTATGAAAAAGACATTTTTAATTGCAATAGCCTTTAGTTTTCTCTTGATTTCTTTTTCTTGTAAAAAAGACAAAGAAGATAAAAAAGCTCAAGCAGAAAATCCTTCTGCTTCAGATTCTACAAAAACAATCGATAATGGTTGGCCACGCGAAGTAACAAACAATGATGCCAAATTAGTTTATTACCAACCGCAGGTAGATGACTGGAAAGATTTTAAAGAAATAACTGCACGAATTGCATTTGCCTTAACTCCAAAAGATGGCAAAGAGGTTCTGGGTGTAGCTTCTCTAAAAGCTGGAACCTTGGTAGATAAAGATGCCAGAAGTGTATTTTTTAGAAATGTAGAAGTTACCGATATCAGATTTCCTGCTCTCGATGAAAAACTAGTTCCGCAAATGGAAAAACTATTTAAAGAATTAATTCCTAAAGGAGGAGATCCTATTTCTATAGATCGTGTAATGGCAGATTTAAGTAAAACCAAAACTCCACCTAAAGGTATAGCGGTTAAAAATGACCCTCCTCCTATTTTTTATAGTACAAGTCCTTCGATATTATTGATGGTTCAAGGAGATCCCGTTTTGGTTCCGATTGAAAAAACAAATCTGAGCTATGTTGTAAATACAAATTGGGATTTATTTTTTGATAAATCGGCTAAGAAATACTATCTATTAGTCGAAAATGTTTGGTTAACTGCTACAGATTTAAAAGGCAAATGGGAAAAGACGACCAGTTTACCTAAAGAAATGAGCAATTTACCATCAGGACAAAACTTTGATGAAGTAAAGAAAATGATTCCTCCACCAACAAGCAATACCTCATTACAAGTTTTCTTTAGTGATAAACCAGCTGAACTTATTGCCATAAACGGAACTCCTAAATTTGTTAAAATACCCGGAACTAAATTAATATATATTGAGAATACGGATAACGATGTTTTTGCAGATGAAGGTGACGGGCAATATTATGTATTATTATCGGGCAGATGGTTTCGCTCTAAAGAGCTTACTGGTCCATGGAGTTATGCAACTGATAAGTTACCTGCTGATTTTGCAAAAATCCCTAAAGATTCTCCTCGAGCAAATGTATTAGCTTCAGTTCCTGGAACACAAGAAGCCTCGGATGCAGTAATGCTATCACAAGTTCCAACAACAGCTATTGTAAAAAAAGCCGATGCCGAAGCCAAGGCTAAAGTTACTTACGACGGAACTCCTCAGTTTAAACCTATTCAGGGTACATCACTTCAATACGCGAGCAACACACAAGAAAAAGTAATAAAGGTTGGAGATTTATATTATCTGTGTTTTCAGGCTGTATGGTTTATGTCTACAACTCCTAATGGCCCTTGGAAAGTAACCGATTCTGTACCTAAAGAAATCTATTCTATTCCGCCTAGCTCTCCTGTTTATAATGTTACCTATGTAACCCAAACAAATGTTACAGATACAACTGTAGAGAGTAGTACTACTGCAGGTTATTTTGGAGCTTTTATTGTAGGCGCGGTAATAGGATCTGTACTTACTTATGGAACTGGATTTTACTATCCTCCATATCTTTATTATGGTCCCGGAATTTATCCTGTATATCGCCCGTGGCCATGTACTTATGGTGTTGGAGCAGTTTATAATCCGTGGTCGGGAGGTTGGGCAGCAGGAAGAGCTGCATATGGCCCATACGGATCTGTAGGAACAGCAGCTTGGTATAATCCTGCAACAGGAAGATATGGTCGTTCGGCTAGTGTACAAGGTTGGTATGGCGGGCGCACCGCAGCTGGTGGTTACAACCCTTGGACAGGAAATTATGGAAGAACAGAACAAGGGCATAATGCGTATGCGCAATGGGGACATTCAGCAGCGTCCAATGGTCGCCAATGGGTACAATCTGGTCATGTAACAACAAGACAAGGAACAGTAGTTGGTTATCAAACTTCTGGTGGTAAAGAGGGCATAATCACACACCATAGAGGCGGAGGAACTACTGTACACACAAACAATAATCTTTATGCCGGACATGATGGACACGTTTATAAAAAAGACAATAACGGTAACTGGAGTCATTATAATAATGGCAACGGCGGATGGTCTAAAGCTGGTACGCTAGGTTCTACACAACATAATGGAGATAAAATCCAGCGTGATAACGTTCAGAAACCAAACCAAACGCTTAACTCTCCTAACAGATCTCTTGGAGGAGAAACTGAACGCAATAACATACAGAAACCGAACCAAACGCTTGGTTCTGGTTCACCTGACAGACCTCTTAGAGAACCTGATCATGATAATACCATACAAGGGCTAAACCATTCGGATTTTGCCAGACAACGTGGAGAAACTCAAACACGAGATTTTCAAAACTTTCAAAGAGGTGGCGGAAATAGATTAGGTGGTGGCGGAGGTTTTAGAGGTCGAAGATAATTAAGCTCTAAAATCAAAACAATTTGATATTAAAAAAATAACCAATTATAAAAAAGGCTAGATACATCATTTTTGTATTTAGCCTTTTTAAATAAATTATTTAATGCAAATTCCATTAATTCCTAAATGTTTCCAGAAACCAAGTTTTATTTTGAATTCGTATTCATACATTTGAATTACATAAAACAGGTAACATGAAAATTTTAATAATAGAAGATGAAGCTGGTTTACGTGAAGTCGTGCAACAATCACTTGAAAAAGAGAAATATATTGTCGAAACCGCACATGATTATATTTCCGGACTAGACAAACTAGGCGCGTACGATTATGATTGTATATTAATCGATATTATGCTTCCTAACGGAAATGGTTTGGACTTACTGAGGGAAATAAAAAATCAAAAGAAACAAAGTGCAGTTATTATCATATCGGCAAAAGATGCTGTTGATGATAAAGTAAAAGGACTGGACTTAGGCGCTGATGATTATTTAAGTAAGCCTTTTCATTTATCAGAATTACATGCTCGAATTAAATCGGCACTTCGGAGAAACAATCACAATGGAGACAATTTAATTGTTTGGAAAAACGTAACGCTTTGCCCAGAACAACGAACAGTTTCTATAGACAATAATGAACTAATCTTAAACAGAAAAGAATTTGATTTACTTTACTATTTTATAATAAACCCAAACCGATTAATTAATAAAACTGCAATAGCCGAATATGTTTGGGGCGACCATACAGATCAGGCAGACAATCTGGATTTTGTATATTCACAGATTAAAAATTTACGCAAAAAACTAAAAGACAGTAATGCCGAAATTGATATTCAGGCTGTTTACGGAATTGGATATAAAATGAATTAATGAAATTACAAAACTATACACTTCGCTATCTCGCACTTACGCTACTTATTGTCATCCCAATTTGGGCTGGGATTTTTTATATGCTGATTTTAGATGAAGTGCATGATAATATTGATGATGATTTAAAAAACTCTAAAATCATTATTATCCGACATGCTTTTGCCGACAAAAAACTATTAAATTCTCCCGAATTTGGTATCAATAAGTTTACTATAAAACCACTTCCTAAAGGTGATTATTCTCGAAAAGATGAATTTTCTACTTCTAAGGAATTCATGGAATATGATAACGATAACGAGCCTATTAGAACATTAAGAACTATTTTTAATGATGATAAAGGTAATCCTCATGAATTAATTATAAAAGCATCGATTGTAGAAGAAGATGAGTTGCTAGAAGATTTACTTCTTGCATTAATTGGTTTGTATGTTATGCTTGTTATTAGCATATTAGTAGTAAACCATTTGCTCTTAAAAAGAATCTGGAAATCGTTTCATATCGTTTTAGAAAATCTTAAAGAGATTAAATTAGGAACTGGCAGCCGATTAAAACCTATAAATTCTCCTATTGATGAATTTAATGTTTTGGCAAAAGAAGTAGAGAAAATGCTAAATCGTAATGAAACAATTTATTCTAGTCAGAAACAATTTATAGAAAATGCTTCACACGAATTACAAACTCCTCTGGCGATTAGCATTAACAAACTCGAATTATTTGCCGAGAATAGTACACTTTCTGATGAACAAATGATGGAGATAGGTAAAATAACAGATACACTGACTCGATTAACAAGATTGAATAAATCGTTATTGATGTTATCCAAAATAGAAAACCAACAATATTCTGAAGAAGAAAGCGTCAACTTTAATAAACTCATATTAGTATTAACAGAGGATTATGCAGACTTGGCAGAATTCAAAAAAATAAAAATCACAGTAACCGAAAATGATACTTTGTTTTTTATGATGAACAAAGGATTAGCCATTGCATTAATTAGTAATTTATTAAAAAACGCCTTGATTCATAATCATCCTGATGGTTTTGTAAATTTTGTAATAAACAAGAATGATATCATCATTTCGAATAGTGGTAATAATTCTCCATTAAATCCTGAAGCTATTTTTGGCAGATTCTATCGCCATACCACAACCAATGAATCTACCGGTTTAGGTTTGTCTATCGTAAAATCTATCATAAATAATTACTCGATTACTATCGAATATTTGTTCACGGGAAATCATCAATTCAAAATTATTTTTCCAAAAAAGTAGTCTTTTATTTATTTTCCTAATTGTTTCCAAATTCTGGTTATACACTTGTACCAGAATTAAAAACATCAATTATGAAAACTAAATTAAACTTGGCTACATGCCTAATAGCAGGATTAGCATTTGGACTTTCTGCAAATGCACAAAAAACAGTAATTACAAAAAATGCTTTACCTGCAAATACTCAGACTTTTTTAAAAACTCATTTTCCAGGACAAGAACCTGTTAATATTATTGAGGATAAAGAAACCTTCTCTAAAGATTACAAAGTTCAGTTTACAAATTATATAGAAATAGAATTTGACGGAAAAGGAAATTGGGAAGAAGTAGATGGTAATCACCAAGCAATTCCAAGTAGTATAATTCCTAAAAAAATAGCATCTTACCTTACTACTAATTTTGCAAATACTGTAATAACCAAAATTGACAAAGGAACTTGGGGATATGAAGTAAATTTAAGTAACGGTCTTGAATTAGAATTTAACTCTAAAGGCAATTTTATAAGAATTGATAATTAACATTAAATACAACAATCATGAAAAAAATAATCTTATCTGGCTTTATAGCCTTAACACTTTTATTCTCGGCAACATCTTGTGATAGCGATGATGATAATGATCATGAAACAATAATTAGTGCCACCGATTTACCTCAACCGGCAACTGCATTTGTTACTACATATTTTCCTGATGCTACTTATAAGCTTATAACTAGACAAAATATTCCTGATGCCGATGGGTCAATTTATGATGTTTTACTAAGTAATAATTTCGACATTGATTTTGATGCTAAAGGAAATTGGATTGATATAGATGGAAATCATCAGGCAATTCCGGTTGCTTTGATTCCTACAAAAATCAATACTTATGTAACTACAAATTATCCTGATCAATTTGTAACATCAATCGATAACGAAAAAACGTTTATAGAAATAGAACTTTCTAATAATCTGGAACTAGTTTTTGATCTTGAAGGAAATTTTCTTCGAATAGATAAATAAAAACAAAACTGCATCATACTCTAAAAGCTCCGAAATTTAATCTCGGGGCTTTTTTTGCTGGAGATTTTAAAATTTTTCTGCCACAAATTACACGAATTTACACAAATTTTTAAGCGTATCGATAGGAAACCTTTTTTAGCCACAGATTAAAATGATTTTTTCACGTATAGATAGGAAACCTTTGAACCTTTGTAAATCAGTACCTCAGTACCTTTCTTTAGCCACTGATTAAAATGATTTTTTTCACGCAGATCCGACAGATTTAAGCAGATTTAATTTAAAAAAATAGTAATAAATAAATCTGCGCACATCGGCTTAAATTTTTTTAAAATCTGCGTGAGAAAAAATTTACCCATTCAGAATAGCTATCGGGGTAAAAGAATAAAAGGAATTTTTCAGCACATTCAGAGAAACCTTTGCGCATTTGCATCTCAGCGCCTTAGAACCTTTTCCTAAAACTTTGCGGTTAATTTTTCGCTACAGATTTCACGAATCTACACAAATCATTAAACCGTTATAAATCACTATAATCTTTTTAAAAACATATCGTCAATAAAGATTAATCTCCCTTACTATCTCTTTTGTAAAAAAAATAAGAATATTCCTAAATGTTTCCAGAATCAGGTTATAATATTGCAGTATAAAAAAATAACAATTTAATACTACTACCATGAAAAAAACATTTTTAACAAGTTTTACAATTTTATCAATTTTACTTTCAACAACTTCTTGTGATAGTAATGAAGACATTATCAATAATGATAAAAATACAATCGAGCCAACTACTCTTCCTACTACGGCAAAAACATTTACAGAAACCTATTTTCCTAATCCTGTATATAAATCAACAGTAAAATTAAATACACCTAGTTTAAATGGAACTATTTATGATGTTTCGCTTGCAAATGGTTTCGAAATAGATTTTGATGCTAACGGAAACTGGACAGAAATAGACGGAGGTAACCAAGCAATACCTACTGCTTTAATTCCAGAGAAAATTAATGCTTATGTTGCTGCAAATTATCCAGGTTTGTTTATCGTACAAATCGAAAATGAAAAAACTAAATACGACGTAGAATTATCTAATGATCTAGATTTAGTTTTTACTACACAAGGAGATTTTGTTAGAATAGATCATGATGGAGATAATCATAATGAAATAGTTATTAACCCTACAGCTTTACCTCAAACTGCAAAAACATTAATTAGTACGCATTTCCCTAATGCAACAATTAGATTGGTAGAAAAACAAAATCAACCAGATGCAAACGGTTCTGTTTATGATGTTTCTCTTTCTAACGGATTTGAAATTGATTTTGATGTAAATGGAAAATGGATTGATATCGATGGAGATCGTCTTGCAATTCCTGTTGCATTAATTCCTGCAAAAATCAATACATATGTTACAACCACTTATCCAGGTTTATTCATAACATCTATTGATAATGAAAAAACATATACTGAAGTAGAACTTTCTAATGATACTGATTTAATTTTTGACACTCTTGGAAATTTCCTTAGAATAGACAAATAAAAATATAATTATATAATACCATTCTAAAAGCTCTGAAATTTAATTTCGGAGCTTTTTTTTTAAGTCTGTGGATGAAAAGGAACGCGGATAAAACAGATAAAAGCGGATTTTAAAAGTTTAAATTTGTGAAAATTTGTGCAATTTGTGGTAGAAAAAATTAATCGAAAAGTTCGCAAAGAATTACGCAAAACACGCAATCCCAAAGCATCGGGATAATCTGTCGCTGAAAAGGAACGCGGATAAGACAGATTCGCTAAAGCGAAAACACAGATAAAAACGGATTTTAAAAGTTTAAATTCGTGAAATTTGTAGCTAAAAAATTAACCGCAAAATTGCCTTAGTCTTAGTCTCTTTGCAGCTCAGAACCTCAGCGCCTTTGTCCCTTTGAAACTGAGAGTCAAAAGTGTAAAAATTAGGTTTGCGAATGTCAGGCGGAATTGAAGCCCCGCAAGTAACTAACATAAAGTTTTTCTTAAATTGCGGAGCCACTCGCGGAGATTCCTCAATTCTTCGGAATGACAAGTTTGGGGTTATGTTGTGATCAAGCCTTTGTCCCTTTGAAACTTAGAACCTTTGAACCTCTCTTAGGCATTGGTGGAAAACCTTTGAACCTTTCTTAGCACATCGATAGAAAACCTTTGTCCCTTTGAACCTGAGAGACAAAAGTGCAAAAATTAGGTTTGCGAATGTCAGGCTGGGCGGAGTCGAAGTTCCGCAAGTAACTAACATAAAGTTTTTCTTAAATTACGGAGCCACTCGCGGAGATTCCTCAATTCTTCGGAATGACAAGATTGTGGTTATGTTGTGATCAAGTATTTGTCCCTTTGCAACTTAAAACCTTTGAACCTCTCTTAGCGCATTGGTGGAAAACCTTTGAACCTTTCTTAGCACATCGATAGAAAACCTTTGTCCCTTTGAACCTGAGAGACAAAAGTGCAAAAATTAGGTTTGCGAATGTCAGGCTGAGGAGTCGAAGCCCCGC
This sequence comes from Flavobacterium sp. GL_143, assembly GCF_057834355.1. NCBI lineage: Bacteria > Pseudomonadati > Bacteroidota > Flavobacteriia > Flavobacteriales > Flavobacteriaceae > Flavobacterium > Flavobacterium sp. GL_143. Next base: position 272,173 of record NZ_CM174401.1, read on the forward strand.
AAGTAACTAACATAAAGTTTTTCTTAAATTGCGGAGCCACTCGCGGAGATTCCTCAATTCTTCGGAATGACAAGATTAGGGTTCTGTTGTGATCAAGTCTTTGTCCCTTTGTCCCTTTGCAACTTTGAACCTCAGCACCTTTGAACCTTTGAACCTTTGCCACTTAGCACCTTTAAACCTCAACAGTTTAGAATCTATTAAAAAACAAAAAACCATTCCGCAAAACGGAATGGTTTTTAAAAACAACACTTTATTTAATTTAAAAAATCACTTTTTGGGTTTTGGTCTGGTTGTTATCTAAAACAACTTTAACCACTAAAACTTGATTAGCAGATTTTAAATTATCAATACTCAATTTAGGATTTCCTACCGCTTCTTTCTGATAGAGTAAATTACCTGAAACATCGTAAATAAACACCTGATCAATATTCTGATTAAAAGCATTAACACTTATTACTTTGTTTAAGGTAGCTACCGAAATTCTATTTTCATCCGAATCTAAATCTTGTGTCGCTGGTATTTCTGCTGCCATAATATCTTTTGGAAGAGTTCCTCTCATCTCTGTATAAGAATAAACTGTAGCGCTTTCTGATGCTAATGAGATACATCCTCCACTTTCAGCAAGTACCTTAAAAATATATGTACCCGCTGCAAGACCTTTTACAACTGTACTTGTACCAGATCCTGGTCTAAATCCTATCGCCGGATCACTTTCAATTTCCCATCTACCCGAAGGTAATCCGCTTAAAGCAACACTACCTGTTGAAGCCCCTTCTTTTGATGGCTTAATTTCTCCAATAATCGGAGTTGCTGTCAACGGAATAATACGTACTGACGTTTCATAAGATGTACTGCAAAGAGCATTAACAATATATATTCTACCAAAATAAGTTCCAGGTTGAGCATTTGCAGAGATCATAATTGTGCTTATAATACCATTATCTTCTCTAAAAACATGTGGAGTGTTAGGCTGATCTTCAAGTAAAGCATCATTTGCAGCTTGGTCCCAATCAATATAATAGCTTGTGGGATTTCCAGAGGTATCGCCGTACGATAATCTTGAATTTTGTGAGTTGGTACTTGTACATCTCGGTTCAACCTCAGGAGACAACCTAAAAGAAGGTGTCTTATTTACAACTACATTAAAATCATGATTAATACTAACACCACCACTTGCATTTTTTACAGTCAATGTTCCTACATAAGTTCCGGCAGCTGTTCCGGCAGGAACATTAATCGTAATTGGGCTGGCTGGCAAAGATTCATCTGTAACAGCAGCAAAACTATTTGCAGGAGAAGAATTCCAAACAATACTATATGTTATCGGGTCTCCACTTGTTCCCTTATAAGACAATGTTGTACTTACAGCATTGTTATCAAAACAAACATCCTTTGTCGAAGTAGCTAAGGCTATAGTAGGTATTATTACCTGTGGATTTATCGTTATAGATATTTTTTGCTGTGCATCGCAAGAAGTTTCAGTAGAAGTAATTAACGAACCAGTATAAGTTCCTGGCAAAACATTTGCAGGTATCTGGATTGTATTTAGAATACCTCCACTTGATGAAAAAGCAAATGAAGAGGTAGGCTGATCTGCCAATAAAGCATCATTTGCCGCTTGATCCCAATCAATAGAATACTTAGTAGGAGCAGTAGCAAAGGCCCCTGTGTATTTTAATGAGGCATTTTGTAAACTGCCACTTGTTGCCACTGAGTTAACGGTACCTCCATTAAGAATTGTTGCTAGTAATCCGATGTTTACTTTAAAAACCGTCCCTAAACTAATAACGCCGTTTGCGTCTTTCACAGTTAATGTTCCTCTATAAGTTCCAATATTTGTTCCAGCTGGAATAGTGATTATGATTGGACTAGCTGGTAACACTTCATCAGTAATTGGTACAAAACTATTTGCCGGAGAGGAATCCCAAACAATACTGTATGTTACTGGCGCCCCTGTAGTTCCTGCATAATTTAACTTTGAACTTTGAACTATATTAGTACCTGTATAACAACGATTTTCTGCCGAAGCTGCTAAATCAATGGTTGGTGCCTCACCATTAATCGTTATAGATACTTCATAAAGTCTCACACAAGAATCAAAAACAACAAATAATGTCCCATTGTAAGTTCCAGGTGCAACATTTGCCGGAATATTAATTGAGTCTATAGTACCACCACTCGGGTTAAAAGCAAATAAAGTATTAGGTTGGTCTTCCAATAAAGCATTATTTGCAGTGCTGTCCCAATCAATATAATATTGCTCAGGATTATCCATACTAGCTGAATATTGTAATGTTGTAGTTTGTGAGCTAGCTGCTGTAAAAACTGCTGTGATTATTCCTGTTGTGGTAATTGAAGGCGCTCCCAGAGATGTCTTTACACTAAAAGCTAATGGACTACTTATACTACCATTTGCATTTTTTACCGTTAATGTTCCAGTATAAGTTCCAGTCGGAGCATTATAAGGAACCAGAATTGAAATAGGACTGTCTGGCAACACTGCATCAGTAACTGCTGTAAAGCTATTCGTTGGTAATACATCCCAGACAATACTCTATGTTATAGGATTACCTGTTACCTGATTATACGGTAATGCAACATAATGCGGATAATTACCACCTCCAGTACAGCGTTTTACTAAGGTAGATACTAACTGTATACTTGGTGGTATAGCTGGATTAATGGTTATAGATACTGGTTTAGATACCGAACAATTATCATTGCTAATAAGTATGGTTCCCATATAAGTTCCGGCAGGAACATTTGCTGGTACCTGAATACTTTGTATCATAAATCCATTTCCATAAAAGTAATTTGGAGTATCCCCTTGATCTGCAAATAAAGGAGATGCCCAATCAATAGAATACTTATTAGGAGTACCAGTATTAGCACCATAATACAAGTCTGTAGTTTGCGGATTACTACTTGCATTAACAGCAGTGATTGTTGTTACAGTATTAATAGTAACACCTGGATTTATTTTTAAAGTAAAAATTGAACCTGGATTACTAACACCTCCGTTTGCATCTTTTACCGTCAATGTACCTGTATATGTTGCAGGAATTACTCCTGCAGGAATAGCAATATTAATTGAATTTGCCGGCAATGCTGCATCGGTAACAGGTACAAAACTATTTGTAGGAGATGAACTCCAGACAATACTATAGGTTGTTGGGTTTTCTGTTGTTGCAGAATAGCCTAATGCTATTTGCGAGGCACTACCATCGTTAGTAGAACAACGACTGATAGCAGATGAAGTTAATGTTATAGTTGGTCTTGGATTTACAGTAATCGTTGTTGCTGCAGAATTTTCGACAGCAGAATTTCCACTCTGAACAACCGCTCTAAATTGAGTTGTTACATTTAATACTCCAGAAGTATAAGTTGTGGTTGTATTAGCGATATCTGCCCAAGTAGTAAAAGGACTTACAGCTGATTGCCACTTAACAACAGATCCTGTATGACCTGATAAGGTTAACAAACCACTTGTACTTCCTGCATTAATAATAGTTCCGCCATTTACTGTTCCTCCAACTGTTGCTGGCGATACAATTACTGTAGCAGTATTGTTAGCGGTAATAGTAGAAGAACAAGTCTCTGATGTAAGTTTAGTAACAGTTATTATACTAGAGCCTGTGGTAGTTAATCCTACTGCTGTAAAGGTTCCTATACCTGCTGTACTAACCGCTAAATTAGCAGTTAATGCTGTAGCACTAGGACTGCTTCTGTTATAAGTCACTACATAATTACCAACAGGCAATGATGTAGCACTACCTGTTACTGTTATTGTAGAAGTTGTATCACTAGAAGCACAAATGCTTGCAGCAGTTGTAGATGTAATACTATAAGTAGGGCAAGTATACGAAACAATTACCTGTCCCGCTGCACCAATTCCTCCTGTCTGTGCAGTACCTAATGCCGAATTTATAGCTCCGCTACCTCCTCCGCCCGGGGCTGATCCTGCATTACCAGGTGCATTACCTAAAATTAAGCTTCCAACTCCTGCGCCTCCTGCGCCTCCAAAATTAGCGCCACTACCTCCAGCGCCCGAGGTAAGCAATAGTGATAAAAGTGCCCCTGTGTTACCAATAACACCATCAACCCCTGCAAAACGAATAGTTCCTGCGGAATTATCAACCGTACCACCAACTCCGCCAAGTGGCGTACCTCCTGCATTGTTAGCTCCTCCGCCTGATCCGCCTGATGCCAAAAATGAAGATTCATATCCTGTAATAGTAGAGTTTCCTCCTCTTGTACCATTGGCTCCAGTAGTTCCAGTAGTCTGTCCTGCAACAACCACATTCAAGATTTGCCCAGAAGCAACTGTAAGTATACTACTGGCATAAGCTCCGCCACCACCTCCGGCAGCGCCTCTCCCTAAAAGTAACCCGGCACCACTGGCTCCTCCGCCTGAGCCACCGCCGCCCCATGCCTGACCGGAAATACTGGTCACGCCTGCGGGGACAATAAGTGTACCATTAGTTGCAAATGTTTTGGTGGTCTGTGACCACGAATAAATACTAATAAATACGAGTAATAAAAATAATTTTAGCTTCATAATAGTAGGTTTTAATAATGAAAAAAATCAGTTAACTATTTGGGGAAAAGGGTATTTATGAAGAGTGGTATTAAAAAGAAAGACAGGATTAGATTGAAGAGCAATCTAGAATGTTTCTTTTTTTCTTAAAAATCATAACGTACTGTATTTTAATACATTAAGTCTTTGTGTTAATAAAATTAACAAAATATTTCTGCATATAATTGTGTACTTAAACAGATAAAAAGAGATTTTTCTTTATTTTTTAACACATTACAAATCAATAAGTTACAAATGTTGTTTTGTTACAAAAAAAGTACTGAGATAATAAGGAGATTCAATGTTACTTAGGCTTTGAGCTTCAGTTCTCCCTGATCTTTAACAAAAAACCATTCCGCAAAACGGAATGGTTTTTAAAAACACAATCTTTATTCAATTTAATAAATCACTTTTGTTGTCTGAGTTTTATTATTATCTAAAACTACTTTGACTACCAAAACCTGATTAGCAGATTTTAAATTATTGATACTCAATTTAGGATTTCCTACCGCATCTTTCTGGTAGAGTAAGTTACCCGAAACATCAAAAACATACACTTTATCAATTGTTTCATCAGAAGTTTCAACTGTAATCACTTTGCTTAAAGCTGAAATCAAAATTTTATTTTCTGATGTAGATAATCCTATCCTTGGAACTTCGGCTGAAATAACAGTTATAGATATTGGATAAACATCATAACAATTTACATTGTCGATATAGAGATCTCCATAGTATGTTCCCGGAGGGACATCTGCCGAGATAACAATTGTATTTATAGCACCTCCACTTGACGGAAAAGTAAATGGAGTAGACCCCTGATCTGCCAATGAAGCCTGATTTGCATCATAGTTCCAATCAATAAGATACGATGTAGGGTTACCCGTGGTGGTATTATAAGCCAATGTTGCGTTTTGCGAGTTAACACTTGTATAAACCGAATCAACTGACCCTGTTGTAGTAATTGTAGGAGTCTCATTTACAACCAATTCAAAGGCATATCCTCCGCTAACATCTCCGTTTGCATTTTTCACAGTCAATGTTCCTGTATAAATTCCTGCAACTGCTCCTCCTGGAACATCAATCGTGATTGGACTAGTTGGTAATGCAGCATCAACAACTGATACAAAACTATTGGTTGGAGTAGAATCCCAAACGATACTATAAGTTATTGGGTCTCCAGTAGTTCCCGAATAATCTATTGTTGTATTCTGTGCATTACCCTCTTTACTTGTACATATATTACTAGCAGATTCTGCCAAACCTATACTAAGTATATCTGTTACTGTTATCGATATTGGATACATATTAAAACAGGTTACGTTGTCAACATAAAGATCACCATAATAAGTTCCCGCTGGAACATTGGCCGGGATAACAATTGTATCTATAGCACCTCCGCTTGACGGAAAAATAAATGGAGTAGCTCCCTGATCTGCCAATGAGGCCTGATTTGCATCATAGTTCCAATCGATAAGATATGATGTAGGGTTACCTGTGGTGGTATCGTAGGCCAATGTTGTGTTTTGTGAATTAACACTTGTATAAACCGATTCAACTGATCCTGTTGTAGTAATTGTAGGTGAAGCATTTACAACTAATTCAAAGGCATATCCTCCGCTAACATCTCCGTTTGCGTTTTTTACAGTCAATGTTCCTGTATAAAATCCTGCAACTGTTCCTCCAGGAACATCAATCGTGATTGGACTAGTTGGTAATTCAGCATCAACAACTGGTACAAAACTATTGGCTGGCGAGGAATCCCAAACGATACTATATGTTGTTGGGTCCCCTGTTGTTGTTTTATAGGATAATGAGGTACTTGTTGCATTATCACTAAAACAAATATCCTTTGCCGAAGAAGCCAAAGCTATAGTAGGTAATCCTGGAGTGACCTCCAAGAATATCACCTCATGTTCAGAACAATACTCATTGAATATATAAATTTCACCTGTATAATTTCCAGGTGGAACATTGGCAGGTATCACAATTGTATTTAAAACACCCCCGTTTGGCGAAAAAGTAAATGGAGTATTAGGCTGATCTACTAATAAAGCATTATTTGCATTATCATTCCAATCAATACGATATGCTGTAGGATTAGCATAAACCCTATCATAAAACAGTTCTCCATTCTGTAAATTGGCACTTGCATGAATTGGTTTAACTGTTCCATATGAAACAATTGTAGGAGTATCATGTACAACTAAATCAAAAGGATAATTGATACTGGCAACTCCGTTTGCGTTTTTCACAGTCAATGTTCCTGTATAAGTTCCTGCAGCTGTTCCTCCAGAAACAGCAATCGTGATTGGACTAGTTGGTAATGCAGCATCAACAACTGGTACAAAACTATTGGCTGGCGAGGAATCCCAAACGATACTATAAGTTGTTGGGTCCCCTGTTGTTGTTTTGTAAGATAATATTGTATTTTCGATAATACCGCTTTCACAAACACTTATTGCCGAAGAAGCTAAAGCTATAGTAGGCCTTGGTTTTACTAGTACGACATTTGAAAAAGAATTTTCAGTACCACAAACTCCATTCTTTACAACGGCTCTAAAATCTGTTGTTTCTGTTAATGCCACCGAAGTATAATCCGTGCTGGTACTCGGATTAGGCACATCTATCCATGTCGTAAACGGATTTATTGAATATTGCCATTTGATGACCGAACCTACATTACCTACTAATGTCAATACTCCACTCGTGCTTCCGTAATCAACCTCTCCATTAGGTACAAATACAGTTCCGCCAACAGTATTGGTAAAAACAGTTATAGTAGCTGTATTATTGGTTGTGATATTGGATGAACAATTCTCTGAACTGAGTTTCGTAATTGTTATTGTACTAGTCCCTACAGTAGTTAATCCTGTAACTGTAAAAGTTCCAGTTCCTGCTGTACTCACCGTCATATTTGCAGTTAATGCAGTTGCACTAGGACTACTCCTATTGTAAGTTACTACATAACTACCCGTAGGCAATAATGCCGCACTAGAAACTACCGTTATTGTAGATGTTGTACCCAAACATACATTTGATGCTGTTGTGCCAGTAATGTTATAAGTAGGACAATTATAGGAAACTATTACTTTACCAGCTGCACCACTTCCACCAACCTGAGCTGCACCCAGTCCTGAATTTATTGCTCCACTACCGCCACCACCAGAGACTGCTCCAGCATTTCCTGGCGCATTACTCCCTAATAGAGCCCCCATAACAGCTGCTCCGCCTGCACCACCAAAATTTGCACCACCACCACCTGCTCCAGAATTGATTAAAAGTGCCCCTGTAGTACCATTACCTCCATTAGTACCTGCAAACCGAACTGTTCCTGCAGAATTGGCAACTGTACCTCCAACTCCTCCAAGAGGTGTTCCTCCTGCATTATTTGCTCCTCCGCCTGAACCGCCAGCTGCCAAAAATGAAGATTCATATCCTATAATAGTAGAGTTTCCTCCTGTTGTACCATTAGCTCCTGTAGTTCCAGTTGTCTGTCCTGCAACAACCACATTTAAGGTCGCTCCAGAAGTAACTGATAGTCTAGCACTTGCATAAGCACCTCCTCCTCCTCCTGCAGCACCTCGCCCAAGGAGTAATCCTGCGCCACTAGCACCTCCGCCTGAGCCGCCACCGCCCCAAGCCTGACCAAAAATGCTAGTCACACCTGCTGGCAGAACCAATGTACCACTACTAGTTGTAAATGTATTGGTGGTCTGTGACCACGAATAAAAACTAATAAAAACGAGTAATAAAAATAATTTTAATTTCATAATAGTAGGTTTTAATAATGAAAAAAATCAGTTAATTATTTTGGGAAAAGGGTATTTATGATAAGTGTGGTATTAAAAAGAAATTTCATTTGATTAAAATGTTATCAAGGCATTTTTCATCAAGAAACACATAATTCACAAGTTGCTGAATTACAGGTATTTAAAATATTTAATGATAAAATTAACAAAATATTTCTGCATATATTTAAATTATTCTGCAAATTATTGTGTCGTTCAACGAATAAATAATTTTTTTACCAAATATTTAACATACTAAATATCAATACATTACAAATGTCATTTTGTTACAAAAAAAACTGATTCAGAGTAAGTTATTGAGTTGTTGAGGTTTTAAGTGACAAAGGAGCAAAGGCTTGGATTACGCGTAAAACAACCATAATCTTGTCAGGCTGAGTGAGTCGAAGCCCACGTATAAAACGTTACGCATAAAAGGAACGCGGATGAAACGGATTTACTCCGTAAAGACACGGATTAATCACGGATTTCTTATGCAACATTATTAAATCCGTTTTTTTTCAGCGTCTTCGCGATAGCGAATCCATTTTATCCGCGTTACTTTTTTAGGACAAAGTTGGTTGCACGTTATGCCCTTCGACTCCGCCCAGGTTGACAAGATTGTTTGAAGAAGGTGCAAAGGCGCTGAGAGACAAAGGTGCAAAGGCTTGGATTACGCGTAAAGGAAACGCAGATAAAATAGATTTAATAATGTTACATAAAAAATCCATGATGAATCAGCGTATCCTTTACCTCAATCTTGTCTTCCTCACGAAGGAAGGATCTCCGTAAGAAACTAACATAAAAGAGTATTAGATTGTGGAGCTACTCGCGGAGACCCCAATGCCATTAAGGTTAAGAGATTTTTGATTGAAGATTGCTTCGCCTGTTCGCTCTTTCAGGCTCGGGTAACGATTGTCGATTTTTGATTTTGTGTTAATAAATAATAAGATTGCTGATTTTACACTGTTTCCCACATCTGAAATCAAAAATCGTTAGTCAAAAATCTTAAATCTTTTTATCTTTTATCTGCTGGGGTCGCATGAGGGATAGCAATGGAAATCCTTTTTATTTTTTTCTTTAAAAAATAAAAAGATTGGAATGTATAGCCCGACCCGCTTTTTCTGCGGGGCATGCCCATAAATTTATTATTCTTATTTGTAAATCAGATATTTTGCTCTCATTTTTTTGAAATCTCGCAAACCATCTTTCCAACTATTTCTAATTTCTTCTTCGGAGATTCCAGCTTCTATTTGTTGTTGCAATTTTTCATTTCCAGCTCGTATAGAGAATTTTCTTTTATCGAAGAATTTAGACTTATCGACAGTTGTTTGGTATGCCTTAATCAGCCATTTAATTTCTAGTCTATTAATTCTAGGAATTGCCGACAAATCCTCCCCATTACATTCTACACCATTATATAAAGGATCTTTATCTCCAAAATTTGGTTTTGGAGTAAATGCAAAATCGCTTTTTGGCAAATAAGGAGAACCGTATATCTGGAATTGTTTCTCCGTTCCACGTCCCATACTTATATTAGTACCTTCAAAAAGGCATAAACTAACATATAAATTAATCGATTGATCGTTAGGTAAATTAGGAGAAGGTCGTACTGGCAGACTATAACTCATGGTTCTATTATAATTCAGACACGGAATAACGGTCAATTTACATTGAATTCCGTCTTTAAGCCATTTTTCTCCATTAATCATTTTAGCTTCTTCGCCTAAAGTCATTCCGTGGAGCAAAGGAGTTCGGTGCATTCCAATTCCGCTTTGAAACGCAATATCCAAAACAGGACCATCCACAATACCAATATTCGGATTCGGGCGATCTAATACAATTAACGGAATGTTATTCTCGGCACAAGCTTCCATAATTCTATGCATTGTAGAAACATACGTATATAATCGTGTTCCTACATCTTGCAAATCAAAAACCATGATATCAATTCCTTTTAATTGCTCAGCATTTGGTTTGTTATTTTTCCCGTAAAGGGAAGCAATCGATAATCCTGTTTTGGTATCGATTTCATCAGATACGTGTTCGCCAGCATCGGCAGTACCACGAAAACCATGTTCTGGTGCAAAAATGGTTTTTATCTTTACTTTCTTTTCAACCAAAAAATCAACCAGATGGGTTTTCTTATCAATAATTCCTGTTTGATTGGTTACAATACCAATAGTTTTCCCTTTTAGTAAAGGTAAATATTCAGTATAATTTTCTGCTCCTGTTTTTATTTTTTGCGCAAAAGAAACGGTTGTAATTAATACGCATATTATGGTTAGTTTTTTCATAGGGTTTATTTGTTTTTCACTAATTGCACGAATTAGCATAAATTGTTTCACTCAGATTTAGCAGATTTAAGCCGATTAACACAGATTGTTTTTTGCCACTAATTTTTGTTTCTCGCAGATTCTGCAGATTTAGGACATTTACATTATAATAAATTGTTTCTCGCAGATTTTGCAGATTCTGGCAGATTTAAATTTTATAATCTGTGTTGATCTGCTTAAATCTGTAAAATCTGCGTGAAAAACTTAGCGTCAACAAAACAAAAATCATTTTTAATCTGTGACTAACTTTTTTTAATTATTTATTTGTTTCCAAATCTTCGGGCAAAAATCATCTTTATACATTAATCTATTAGTTCTTGTAGGGTTTACACGATTGGTAAGAATAATTAAGAACCTATTATTATCGGGATTCAAAAAGAAAAATGTTCCTGTAAAACCCGTATGTCCAAAATCATTTTTGCAATAAAACGCATCTGGTTTTCGTTTATCAAAACCAAGTCCACGATAAATTCCTTCTTTGGCAAGAGGCGAATTTGTAAATGTTGCAACCGCCTTTGCTTTTAGAATTTGCTTTCCTTGATACTTCCCATTGTTAAGCAACATCTGGCAAATTACCGAGATCGATTGTGCATTGGCAAACAAACCTGCATTCCCGGAAACTCCACCTAAAATAGCCGCAGCTTCATCGTGAACATATCCTTTGATGGTATCTTTTCTGAAAAAATTATCAATTTCGGTTGGCATTACATTTTGCTCCGAAGTCCATTTTAAAGGATTATATCCAATTTTTGAAATCCCTAATTCAGCATAAATTTTATTAGCCAGTTGATCTAACTTTTTACCTGTATTTATCTCCATCATTTGTTGCACAAGAATCAGGTTTAAATCGCTGTACAAATACTTACCACGAGGATTGGTATTGGCTACAGCTATTTTCTCATATACCGATTTATAAAACTCAGGATTTATCCACATATTTTTATAAACCTGAACATAATTCTCTTTAGGTTCAAAAGAGAGATAATTTGCATCATAAACAATATTCTTGTTTACATACATCGTATCAAATAAATCAGGATAGTTCTCCGACTTTTCTTTACTTAACAAAGGAGATCCATCTGGTGTAGATAACATACTTTGATAAAAAGTAATACTGGGCGTTAATCCCGAAGTATGCGTGAGTAATTCAAAAAAAGTTAAATCGGCAATAGCTGTGTTTTTATACATAGGAACTACGTCTCCCAACTTATCTTCTAATTTTAATCTGTTTTCTCCAACCAAACGCATGGCGACGAGGGTTGCTCCTAAAACTTTAGACATAGAAGCTAAATCGTACACGTCGTCTGTTTTTACTAACTCTTTTTTTGAATAATCGTGATACCCATAATTTTTCAAAATGAAAACAGAATCTTTGCTACCTACAATAATTTGAGCTCCAGGAAAAAATCCTTTTTCGAGCGCATTATTCATCATCGAATCGATGTAAACTTCATTTTGCTTTGTATCGAAAGATTTTATTGAACTCTTTAGAGAATGGCAACTAATCTCTAGAAGAATCAAAAAAACAAGTACGATTTTAACTCCTATTTTCTTCATGTTCTTTATGGATTAACTCTCAAGTCCTGACCTGCCATAAGAGGCTCGTTGTTGGTTCCTGTGATCATTATTCTAACTGCTTTTACAGGTTTCTTTGGGTAGATGGAAGCATTTCCGTAATCAAAAATATCTCCTTTTTCAAAATCAATTCCGTTATACGAATATTCAACATAACCATCATTTACAATAAATCTTGGGTGATGCGGAATTCCTGTCAATACATCAATTTTTGAAGAAACAACAGGATTGGTAAAAGTGTATAGAATCCAGTCACCACTTACACACGGAACATCGGTACGCAAATAAGTCTCTTCATTATAATCTTCTAATCTTGAAATTGGAAATTTAGGATTTTCAGCCATCGATGAGGTAACTTTTACCTCTGGTTCCAGATATGGTGAACAATTGAATTTTACCTTAGCCGAAGATGCTGTAGCCTCTTTATTATCTACAATAAAATCTAAACGATAAGTGTTTTTATCATTATAATTATCAATCACAAATCGCAAACGAGGTTTTGATTTCAGTGTTTTTTCTTCTGAATAGGTTTGGATTAATTTATCATTTTCATAAAGTGAAACCAATTTAATAACTCCATTACTAGCCTCATCTGCAGTTGGATTAAAAGTTAAATACCAAATCCCGCTTTTATCAACATGCTCTGTAATATTCTCCGAAATGTTTAAAACCTCAACTTTAGAAGTGCTCCAATTTGCAACTGGTAATTTCTCAACTTTTACCGCAGGACTTGCCGAATCTTCATTAAAGAAGGTACGGAACAAATATTGCTCGTAATTCTTAGTCTGGATTGGTCCAGTATATAAAGGGGATTGTCTCGTAGGTTCGTTTCCTTGCGCATCATAACGTACAACTGCTCGTTCATAAGGTGGTGTTACTGTAATCGTTCCGCTTTTGTAAATTGCCGTTGGCGGAAAATCTCTAAAAGCAATTCCCATATTAGCCAAACGTTGCAAATGGCTATTGGTTAATCTTCCATAAAAATTATCCCAGTTTTTATCTTCTTTTTTAGACCATCCAATTTCAGACAAAGCACTAATTCTTGGGTAACTTTGGTATTCTACAAATCGTGTCGGACGATCAAGATATTCACTCCACAAAGCACCTTGAACTCCTTTTATCAATTTTTGTTGTTCGGGTGTTAAATCGTTGTCTGGAATTGGCTCAAACGAATAAGCTCTTTTTGTATCTGTAATTGCTGCCCAACGATGACCACGCTCATTTTCGGACTGTGCCATGTCAAAATAAGTAAATTGTCCTGGCATCATAACAGTTTCATATCCTTTTTTAGCCGATTCAATTCCGTAGCTTATTCCCTGCCAAGCACTAATTAAAGTGTTTGGATTTATCTCTCCTCCTTTTAAAATTTCATTCCAGCCAGCTGTTTTTTTATTGTATTTTTCTACGATTTTTTCAACACGTCTAAAGAAATAATTCTGAAGTTGGAAAGTATCTGTATAGCCTTCTTTTTCCATCAGCGCTTTACATTTTGGGCAATGTTCCCAATTGGCTCTGTTTACCTCGTCTCCTGCAACATGAATATATTCAAAAGGAAACATTTCAGAAACTTCTCTAATTATAGAATCTAAAATCTGATAATTTTCTTCACGCCCCACACACCATACATTTTTTACTTCTCCCTGAACACTTTTTGTTTCCTGTGTCGTAACACATCCTATTTCTGGATATGCTGCCGTTACAGCGCGAGAATGTCCCGGAATTTCGATTTCGGGCATGATTGAGATTCCACGAGCTGCTGCATAAGTCACCACTTCTTTCATATCGGCTTGGGTATAATAACCGCCGTAACGTTTGTTTCCTGAACCGTAAGATGGCAACAATACTCCTCCTGGTCCTCTCCAGGCTCCTTTTAAGGTTAAATCTGGCATTGATTTAATCTCGGCTCTCCAACCGTTATCATCGGTAAGATGCCAATGAAAAACATTCATCTTGTGTGCTGCTAACCAGTCGATATAATTCTTAACCGTTTGCTTATCAAAAAACTGTCTTGAACAATCAAGCATCATTCCGCGCCATTCAAAACGAGGATAATCTTCTATTTTCACAAACGGAATTGTTCCTTTTTTCACCTCTTTGGCAGAGCAAATTTGTAATAAGCTTTGAAGTCCGTTTAGGACTCCATTTGAAGATTTTCCTTTTATAACCACTCCTTTTTTGGTTACGCTCAATTCGTAACCATCATTAGGAAGATTTAATTTTTCATCTACTAAAAATGATATTCCATCTTTTTTATTTCCTTTTCCAATAGAAACAATCGGTTTAATTCCTGTAGTTGCAAAAAAATCACTCCCTATATAATGGGCACTTTTTTGCAACTTTTTGTCTACAACAATTTGTACTGATGAAGGAATTACAAATGTTCCTTCTTTCTGTTCTATTTTTACTGGTTGCGGAATTATATCGAGTTTCTGAGCCTGTAATACATTCAGGGAACTCAGGAAAACTGCGATTAGTAGCATACTTTTTTTCATCTTTTCTGGTTTTTTGTTTTGTTAAAATTGTATTGGAATACTTTCCGTTTGTGTGGTACTCAAAGCGGTAATGGCATAAATATATTTTTCAAAATTAGCATTTGGTATTTCTAATTTTGTGGCTGTGGTTACATAGTAAATATTCTCAGGATTAGAGAAATCGGTTATTTTTCCTTTAGCAAATCTATATATCACATATTTTTTATTGTTCAATCCAGCCTTCCAGGTAAGCAGTCCTTTATCTCCGCTCTTAGCAATCGTAGCGTTTATTGGCGACTGTGGTGTTATTCTTGTAATTCTATTTGCTTCGGGTGTTAACGCGATATATTTATATTGTTTTTCGATAAGAGGCTTTCTAAGCGTATCTCCTTTTTTTAGAAAATTATTTGCTGTAAAATACATAGAGCCATCTAGTAAAGGCAGAGACCGAACCATTTCTATTTGCTTCACAATCTGGTCTGGACTTCTCCACTCTACTTCGTTTGCTGTCTTCGAAAGCTTATAAACTCCATGACCTACATATACATTTGTCCCGTATTTATGTGTTGCCCACCATTTTGCCAAAACTTCAAAATTAGCTCTGTCAAAACCAATGTGCCAGTATATTTGAGGTGTTACATAATCTATCCAGTTTTCTTTTTGCCATTTTAAAACATTGGCATACAAATCATCATAGTTTGTAGCTCCTGCCATTGTGTTTGATCCTTCTGAATCTTTGGCAATATTTCGCCATACTCCAAAAGGTGAAATTCCGAATTCGACCTCTGGTTTATTTGCAATTATAGTATCTCGTATTTGTTTGATTATCAAATCAACATTATCCCTTCTCCAATCGTCTTTGTCTTTAAACTGTCGAGGCTCTTTGGCAAATGCAACCTGATCAGGAAATTCTTGTCCAGCAATTCTATATGGATAAAAATAATCGTCCATGTGTATTGCCTGAATATCATAATTTCGAACTATTTCGCCCACCACAGAAGCAACAAAATCTCTGGTCTCTTTGTAACCCGGATTAAAATATCTCGTATTTCCGTAAGTAAGGAATAGCTCTGGTTTTTTAAAATATAAATGTGTCTTTGCTAGCACATTCTTAGCCGTATCTTTTTGTACACGATACGGATTTAGCCAGACATGTACACTCATTCCTCTTTTCCCCGCTTCGTCAATCATTAATTGCAATGGGTCAAAACCCGGGGCAACGCCCTGAGTTCCGGTTATCCAATGTGATGCTGGTTCTTTGGTCGATTTATAATAGGCATCTGCCGTAGGGCGAATTTGAAAGATTACGGTGTTCAGATTATACGACCGTAAATTATCCAGAATTGTTATCATTTCGGCTTTCATCGCTTTGTCTGATAAACCTGGTTTTGAAGGCCAATCGATATTATCTACAGTAGAAATCCAAGCAGCCCGCATTTCTCTTTTTGCTGGTTGTTGTCCAAAGAGATTGGCTTGAAACAACAGCACTAGAATTAAAATTTTTAAGATTTTCATAAATTCTATTTTTGGTTAGTTAATGTTTTTCGGGCAATTTAACCGCAAAGTCCGCAAGGGTTTTACGCAAAGTCCACAAAGTTTTTAATCTGTTTAATCCTTTAATTTCTATCTAATTCATTATTAAATCACCAACGAAATAAGTCCCATCGGGACATTATATTTATAGAAATTTAATTGTTTATCTAAAGAAACCCCAGCGGGGTGACATTTCAGCAACCCGAAGACAAACATACATATCGCTCCGCTGGAGCTTTTACAAAAAGAACGTATAACATTGGCTATAAATATTACGCTCCGCTGGAGCTTTTATAGCATAGCATATTTACTCAATATAATTTTCTAATCATTCTAATCTTTTTAATCTGTGGCGGAAAATAACCAAAAAACTTAACATAATTTGGAACGTGTAATTTTTTTTTCACGCAGATTTGGCAGATTAAGCAGATTTAATTTGTGCAATTGTTTCGCGAAAAGCTCCATAATATTTGTCGATAAATAAATACCTAACAGGTTTTTGAAACCTGTTAGGATAACAACTTACTCTAACAAATAAACCCCACCTTCTATAAGCGATGTCCAAACTTTTCCCAGATCATCAACTGAAAATCCGTTTACGCTCGAGCTTCCTAAATTGATTTGTTTTATAATCTCAAATTTCTCTGCATCAACAATAACGACTTCTCCTTTTCGGCTTCCTATATATATTTTATTATTGTTTTCTACTATTGGCGCTGGATTATGCTCGTACCCTAGTTTTAAATCTAAAATCTTACTTTGACTAATCAAATTTTCTTCGGTTAATTCTAGATTGTCACTTACTGGTAATCTTAACAATTCCCCATTCATCGTTTTTGCATAAAACCATTTTCCGTCTTGGCTTTTTCCCATCGATTCTCTGACTTTCCATTTAGAGGTTCTTAAAAGAGTTTTACCTGTTTCGATATCCAGAATAGTCAAAAAACGTTCTGGTGTAACAAAGTAAAGTCTGCTTTTTGACGACACTACATTTACATTTCCAGCCGAATACAAAAGCTGATTTATATTGCCATTATTCCATCGCCAGATAAGTGCTCCCGTATTTTTATTTAAACAATAAACATTGGCATCCCATGCTCCAAAAATAATCTTATCTCCTTGTATCAATGGAGTTCCTTGCGAATACGATTGTGGTAAGTTATTCTTCCAAATTACCTGTCCATTAACGGCATCAATGCATATAAACGCTGTAGAGCTTGCTGTATAAATTTTATTATTTTCAACAATTGGCGAACCTACCAAAACTCCACCTACAGGAATCTTCCATTTTTGTTTGCCAGATTCTGTATTAAATCCTAACAGATTTCCTTCTATTGTACCAATAACAAGATTATTTTTTGCAATAATTGGAGAGAAATAAATAGCATTTCCTGTTTCTATTTTCCAATTCAGGGTTTTGTTTTTCAAATTAACCGATTGTATCTCGCCAATAGAATTGGTAAAATAGAGGCTCTTTTTATCAAAACAAGGGACACTATAAATAGATGCAATGTCTTTTATAAATGGAGAGAAATTAGTTTCTAAATTGTCTTTTGGGATTTCAATTTTTGAAGGTTTCGTTGGAACTGAGAAATTAAAAACTCCTGGTTTGTCTATCATTTTCTGATAAACACTAATGCTATCATTACTGATTACAACTTCGTTGTAGCTTCTTGTTTTTCCATCACGAGAGGTAATCGATGCTCCCATAATACCGCTTAGACCAGAGAAATCATATTTTTTTAAGGTGTGTCCGTGACCACAAAAACTAACAACTGTAGGATATTTTTCTAAAACAGAAAGTACTTCTTTATAATTACTCACACTATTATCTAATGGATAATGCGCAAAGTTCAATACTTTTTTATTGCTATTTTTAAGACTGTCTTTTAGTGTTTGGTCAAGCCAAAGAACGTCTTCATGCTTTACAAAACCATCACCCATTTTCATATAAGGTCCACACGGAAATCCGATAAAAAGATAGTCGCCTTTTGAGAAAACAAATCTATCGTTACCCCATATTTTTTTATACGTTAAACCTGCGCTTTCACTCCAATTGGTTTCGTGATTTCCTGAGATTACATAATACGGAATTTTCAATTTAGCCAGAATAGAATGCACTTGTTTTAGTTCATCGTCTGCTCCACGATTCGTTAAATCTCCTGTTACTACAACAAATTCATTATCCGAATTATTGATTTCTTTTATAATATCTTGCAACAAAAAATCATTTTCGTTTCCCACAGAAACATGCAAATCTGTAAGTTGCACAAACTTGATATTTCCTGATTTTTCTGCCTTTTGAGAAAACCCTGATGCAATTATAAAAATCAATAATATTATGGAAAATGAATGTTTCATTGGTATGTTTTTTTATTTTATTTTGAAACAAATTATATTGTGGTTACTTTGTGTTAGACACACTGCGGTGCGTCTCTACGATACATCTTTATGTGTTTTCTCTCGCAGATTCTGCAGATTTAGCAGATTTAATTCCTGTAAATTCATTAATTCGTGGCGAAAAAAAAATATTTTAATCCTTTATGTTAGACGCACTGCGGTGCGTCTCTACGATACATCTTTGTGTGTTTTCTCTCGCAGATTCAGCAGATTTAACAGATTTAATTCCTGCAAATTCATTAATTCGTGGAGAAAAAAAATATTTTAATCCTTTATGTTAGACGCACTGCGGTGCGTCTCTACACTATGCGCCTCTACAGAAAACCTTTGAACCTTTGTTACTCTGTCCCTTTAAACCTCTCTCAATTATTAAAAAAATTATAGAAAAACAGCAATTGAAATTTTAAGGAGTTCTCCCAATATTCAATATTATGTTTTCCTGGACGTTCTATATAATCATGGTTAATTTTTTGGGTAAGCATCTTTGTATGAAGTTCTCTATTTACATCAATAAAAAAATCATCTACTCCACAATCGATAATAAGTTTTAGATTATTGTTTTCTACTAATTCAAGCATATTTACTACTGTGTTTTTCTCCCAATTTTCAGGGAATTCAGTTATAGAACCTAAACGTTTTTTTATATCCCACTTTTCAGGAAACGGACGAAAATCTACTCCTCCGCTCATACTCCCAGCAGCTCCAAAAACATCCTGATGTTTAAACGAGAGATACAATGCTCCATGTCCGCCCATACTAAGACCAGATATAGCTCTGCTTTCACGACTTGCAATCGTTTTGTAATTTTTATCTATAAAGGGAACTAACTCATTTACAACATAAGTTTCATATTTAAAAGTGGAATCTATTGGACTATCAAAATACCAACTTGAATAATTCCCATCAACACCAATTACTATAAAACCATATTTATCAACCTGTTCTCCAACCTCTTTAAAACTTTTTACCCAAGTTGCATAATTTCCGCTGTATCCGTGAAGCAGATAAACTACTGGAAATTTTTTCCTGCTTTTTTTATAATTATCAGGAACTATTACACACGTCTGTATGTTTTTACTCATCGAAGCGCTAAACACTTGTATCGTGTCAATCTTAGCTGCTTTGGCAGAAAAAAATAGAAATACTAAGAGTAATGTGTAAATTGTTTTTTTCATAGAATTATGGTTTCTTTTGGTTAAAAAGAGGCAATAATTTTTCTTCAAAATGTATGAGATTTTTTATTTCTGATACATTTTGACAAAAAAATATAACGGGTTAAATGATTAACTTTCTTTCTTTTAAGTTATTATTTCACTGACTTTAAAGCTTAAGCTAAAAGGTAACACACAATTAAATAAAACTATTTTAACCATGTAAGTGATATAAGTCCATTTAAGTTTTACGCTGATTAGTCATGCTTATATTTTCTTACATCACTTACATGGTTAACTTTTTTTGTTACAATTTTATTTCTTTAATAAAACTCAAAAAATATAAAATTTAGATTCGAGAAATTTACTTCAAACAATCCCTCAAAATCGTCACTGGGTGCATTGCTTTTCTATTGGTTCCGTCAAAAATCTGGTGACGGCAACTCGTTCCTGCAGCTGCAATTGCAGTTGTTGCTTCGGTTGAACGGATTTTCGGGAACAAAGTATCCTCACCCATTTGCATACTGATTTCGTAATGCTCTTTTTCATATCCAAATGAACCTGCCATACCACAACAACCTGAATTATAAATGGTAACCGAACTATTTTTAGGCACATTGAGCATTGCAAAAGAAGCTTCGACTGTACTTAATGATTTTTGATGGCAGTGTCCGTGAATTTTTATTGTTTTCTCTACATCCGAAAATTGTCCAGAATGAATTTTTCCTGCAGCAATTTCTCTCTTAAAGAACTCTTCGACAGTAAATGTGTTTTTCGATAATCGTTCAGCACTTTCTTTGTCTTTTGCCAATCGAATGTATTCGTCTCTAAAAGTCAATATTGCAGATGGTTCGATTCCTATCAGGGGTATATTTTCTGAAATTAAATCTTTAAAAATACCTACGTTTTTATTAGCGATTTCTTGTGCTTCTTCTAAGAATCCTTTGGATATGAATGCTCTTCCGCTTTCTTCGTGGTCCACAATTATTACTTCATAGCCTAGTCCTGTCAGCAATTCATAGGCATCTATTCCAACTGGAACATCATAATAATTGGTAAACTCATCACAAAAAAGATAGACTGCTCCATTTGCAAAAGGACTATTTACTGTTGATTTTTTATTTTTTTCGTACCACTTTCTAAAAGTTGTTGGTGCTAATAATGGAACTTGTCTTTGAGAAGCAATTCCCATACTTTTTTTAACAAAGCCCAAATTGGCAACAAAATTTGTCATGGAAGGCGCAATGCTTCCTAGCTTATTGAGTTTAGAATTGAAAGCAAATATTTTATTTCGAACAGAAAATCCGTTTGCTTTTTGGTATTGATATAAAAACTCCGATTTTAAAGTCGCTACATCTACATTACTTGGGCATTCGCTTGCGCAGGCTTTACAGCTCACACACAACTCAAATACTTTATATAATTCTTCGTGGTCAAATTTATTGTCTTTCTCTGAATGCGTTAAATATTCTCTCAGTGCGTTGGCTCTGGCGCGAGTCGTATCTTTTTCATTTCTTGTAGCTCGGTAACTAGGGCATAAAGTTCCTCCTGCCGAAGGTAATTTTCTGCAATCGCCTGAACCATTACATTTCTCGGCAGCACGCAAAATCCCCATACTATCCGAGAAATCCTGAATTGTTTTAATATCTGGTTCTACTCTTCCTGATTCTACCCGCAGGTTTTCGTCCATTTTAAAAGCGTTCACAATTTTTCCAACATTCAGAATTGTATGCGGATCAAAAGCACTTTTAATTCTTTTTAATAATTCGTAATTCTTTTCGCCTATCATAAATGGCAAAAACTCTCCACGAACAATTCCGTCACCGTGTTCTCCACTTAGTGAACCTCTATATTTTTTTACCAAAATTGCCACTTCGGTAGCAATGTTTCTAAACTGGTGTAATCCTTCTTTTGTTTTTAAATTTAAAACGGGACGCAAATGTAT
Organism: Flavobacterium sp. GL_143; assembly: GCF_057834355.1. Classification (NCBI taxonomy): domain Bacteria; kingdom Pseudomonadati; phylum Bacteroidota; class Flavobacteriia; order Flavobacteriales; family Flavobacteriaceae; genus Flavobacterium; species Flavobacterium sp. GL_143. Next base: position 293,945 of record NZ_CM174401.1, read on the forward strand.
TTCTCCCGCTCCTGCGTGCGCATAATAAATAGCACTTTGCCCATGTCTTTGCATCATGGCAGAAAAATCGGCTATATAATTAGGCAAATCACTTAATTCAACCGCTGTATCTTCTATAGAATCGGCAGCTTTATCATCGCCAACAATACTTCCTAAAAGTCCGAGTCCTGCTTTTCGTAAGTCATTTATTTTATCAATATCGGTTCCATAAATTTTAGGCAAAGCATACCCAAAATTATTTTCTTCAAGATCTTTAATTAACGCATCTGCTTGTCGTTCGGCATCTTCCATACTATGGTGTGATCCTACTTCGAGCATAATTACTGCCTTAGGTTCTCCTACGATAAAAAACCTGTTTTTAGCTTGTTCCCTATTGGTTTTAGTACAATCTAATATTGTATCATCCATCATTTCGCAAGTGTACAAATGATGTTTCATTGCAGTAACTACGGCTTCTAAACTTTCTTGAATAGTATGAAAATGTGCCACAACCATAACATTATTTGTTGGTGGCAAATCATCTACTTTCAGTGTGATTTCTGTGGTAAATGCCAAAGTTCCTTCACTTCCGCAAAGTAGCTTTCCTAAATTTATTGTGTTTTCTGTACCCGAAAACAAGTCTGATTTTAATAATAAATCAATTGCATATCCTGTATTTCTTCTGTGAATTTCAGGTTTTGGAAATTCTTTTACAATTTCTTCCTGGTTTTCTTTATTCGAAAGTTCTTCATAAATCGCTTTGTAGATTTTGCTTTCCAGCGAATCTCCTTTTGTCTTTTCTATAAATTCCTTCGAAGTCATTTCCTTAAATACAACAATGCTTCCGTCGCTTAAAACAGCTTTTATCTCGACTATTTTGTCACGGGTTACTCCATAACGTATTGATGTTGTTCCTGATGAATTATTTCCTACCATTCCGCCAATCATACATCGATTTGTGGTCGAAGTATTAGGTCCGAAAAATAATCCGTGTGGTTTTAAATACAAATTCAGCTCATCGCGAATTACTCCGGGCTGAACTGTTATGGTTTTCTTAGCAGCATCAAAAGCAACAATCTTAGTAAAATGTTTAGATACATCTACAATTATTCCATTCCCTACAGTTTGCCCTGCCAGAGAAGTTCCTGCCGTTCTGGGCGTTATTGAAATTTTATTTTTTGCTGCAAAGCGAATAATTTTAACAATATCTTCTTCTGTTTTTGGAACTGCTACTGCTTGTGGTATAATTCTATAAGCAGATGCATCAGTGGCATATAATTTTTTATGAAGCTCGTCATAAAAAAGAGTTCCTTCTAATGAATCGGATAATTGCTGTAGTTGAAGAGTATCAGACATTTAATATGATATTGCTATTGTTTTATTATTGTATTTCAAGGTGTTAATTTGACTTTGCAAGTTAGCAAGATTAGACCTAACTTCTTTTAAAAAACGTCAGGTCTGCGGTACAAAATCTTGCAGGATTATAATCCTTTGTTGGAAATCTATATTATAATTTATTAAACTACCACAAATTATTAGTAATCAAAACGTTTAAATGCTTCGATTGCTTCGTATTCGGCAAGTCCTAATTCATCATATAAAATGGCTGTGTTTTTATTACGATCTTCGGCTCTAACCCAGAATTCTCTTGAGTCATTTCCTTGAAACATTACTCTGTCTTTCTGAGATTGGTGGTATAAAATTGCATGACGTTTCAATAATACTTCTGATGGGCTTAAGGGTACTGCCATATCTATTTCATGAATATCCCATTCATGCCAAGCTCCTCTATATAACCATAACCAGCAATCATTCATATAAAGTTCTGACTTTAATTCTTTCATTGCTGCAAATATCGCATTCAAACATACTTCGTGCGTCCCGTGTGGGTCTGCTAAATCTCCTGCTGCAAATACTTGATGTGGTTTTATTTTGGCAATAATATCCTTAACGATTGCAATATCTTCAGTACCTAACGGATTTTTCTTAACTTGACCTGTTTCATAAAAAGGAAGATCAAGGAAATGAGTGTTTTCATCTTTTAAACCAATATATCTCGTGGCTGCATACGACTCACGTCTTCTTATTAGTCCTTTTAATTTTCGAACTTCCAAAGAATCAATTTGATTTTCTGTCTTATTATTTAGGAAATTAATAACCAATGAAAAATTAACTCCTTCTATCTCTTTTCCAACAAAATCGCTACATACTTCGGCAAACTTTAATGCCTCATCATCTGTAACAGCAATATTTCCAGAAGTTTGATATACTACATGTACATCATGTCCTTGTTTTATTAATTTAGAAAATGTTCCTCCCATCGAGATAACATCATCATCTGGATGTGGACTAAAAAGGATTACTCTTTTCTTAGCCGGATTGGCTCTCTCAGGGCGATGTGAATCATCTGTATTTGGTTTACCTCCTGGCCAACCCGTGATAGTATGCTGCAAAACATTGAACATATTAATATTCAAATCGTAAGCAGAACCTTCTTGTGCCAAAAGATCTGACATACCATTATTATTATAATCTCTGTCGGTAAGTTTTAATATAGATTGTTTGGTTTCTCTACAAAGCCAAACGATTGCTTTGCTTTTTAATTCTTGTGTCCAGGTACATCCGCCTACTAACCAAGGGGTTTCAAATCGTGTTAATGCAGATGCTGAAGACTGATCTAATACAAAAGTAGCATTAGAATGATTTTGCAAGAATGTAGCAGGAACTTCTGAGCTTATATCTCCCTGAATAGTTCTCTTAATAATTTCGGCTTTATTTTGTCCCCAAGCCATCAAAACAATTCTTTTAGATCTAAGAATCGTAGAAACTCCCATTGTGATTGCTCTTTTAGGAACGTTATCGATACCATTAAAGTCTGATGAAGCATCGACTCTGGTAATATGATCTAGGGTTATAATTCTGGTTCCTGAATTAATGTGTGATCCTGGCTCATTAAATCCTACGTGTCCTGTACGACCAATTCCCAGAAGCTGAAAATCAAGCCCTCCGGCTTCTTTTATTTTCATTTCATAATCAACACAATATTGATTAAGTTCTTCTAAAACAACAGTTCCGTCTGGAACATTTACATTTTCTGGTTTTATATCAATATGATTAAAGAGATATTGATGCATAAAATAATGATAGCTCTGACGGTTCTCTTTGGTCATTGGATAATATTCATCCAGATTAAAAGTAACTACATTATAAAAACTAAGACCATCTTCTTTGTGCATTCGAACTAACTCTTCGTATACTTTTATAGGTGATGAGCCTGTTGCCAGACCAAGTACACAAGTTTTATTCTTGGCTTGTTTTGAACGTATTAATTCGGCTATTTCCTGAGCAACTGCTTTTGAACCTACAATTGAATTATCAAAAATCACATTATGATTTTTCTCAAATCGGGTTTCTTCAAATTTGCCAGGTATGTCGTAAGCCAAAGAAGTATTGGTTTTCATAATATATCTCTTAGTTAAAAAATTAGTTTAACAAATATATACAAAAAACAAAACGAATACATTATTTTGCGTTATTTAACAAAATTAAATTAAAATACCGTAAAATAACGCAGAAATTACTGATTGAATCTCAAATTACAACACAAAAACTCCTGATTTTCTATATTCTTCCAGCGTTGGATCTTCTGGATCAAGGTTTGTAACAATAGTATCGAGCTGACTAAGTTCGCAAACAACATGTGGCATTTTAGTATTTAATTTATTCGAAGAAAACATCGAAACTACTCTGTCAGAAGACTCTATCATTGCTTTTTTAACAATAGACACTTCATACCCTATCTCTGTTAATCCTTGTTTTACATTAATACTACTGGCTCCAATAAAACAGATATCGGCTTTAATCTTAGACAAAACCTGGATTACATCCATACCAATAGTAACCATTGCGTTTTTTTGCATTTTTCCACCTATGAATATTAAATCTATATTAGGATGCTGTGATAATTGCATTGCTATTGGTAAGCTATAAGTATAGATTGTAGCCTTTAAATCGGAAGGGATTAGCTTCGCAAACACAAGATTGGTGCTGCCTCCGCTCATTATAATAACCTGTCCATCATGCAATAATGACAACGCTTTTGTGACAATTTTTTTCTTTTCTTCTTCTGCCGATATGACAATATCAAAAACATCAACAGATTTTTCTGTAGGCTGTATAGCACCTCCATAAACTTTCTCAAGAAGATTCTTACTGTCTAATTCATTCAAATCTCTCCTTATAGTGTCTTCTGACAGATCTAGAGCTAAAGCCAAATCCGTCGTAACAACCTTTTGTTCTTCAAGGAGTTTAGTCATTATGTATTTATGTCTTTCGGCTTTCAGCATTTTTTAAAAATTAAAAATTCAGGGCAAATATATCAAATAATTCAATTCAAAAGCTGAGGACTCCTTAGTATATGCAATAGTTTGCATATTTTGAATCTCCTATAGACCTTATAGGGTATTACTACGCAAAAACTGCATTGTTTTGCGTTATTTTAGTTAATTTTTGAAAATAAATATAAAATACCGCATTTATATGCAATAAATAAATATATTTGCTCAACAACCATTAAAAAAACCAAATTATCATGAAAAAATTATTCCTTATTTCATTGTTGGTTTTGTTCATTCAAGTAACATTTGGGCAAACAAAAACAATAACCGGAACTGTAAAAAACAAAGCGGATGGGATTCCTATTCCTGGAGTGAGTGTCCTTATTCAGGGAACTGCAAAAGGTAGCTCTACTGATTTTGATGGTAACTACAGTATCGCAATATCACCAGGAGAAAGCCTTAGCTTTAGCTACATGGGTTTTGAAACTAAGGTGGTAAAAATAGAGGGACAACAAAAGGTTAATGTTGATCTTTCTGAAACCGCTTCAAAATTAGACGAAGTAGTTGTCGTAGGGTTTTCTTCTCAGAAAAAAACCAACGTAACTGGTGCTGTTGCGTCTATAGATGTTGCTAAAACTATTGGCAGCAGACCTTTAACTGATATAAGCAAGGCATTACAGGGTACTACGCCTGGTGTAAATGTTAGTTTTAACTCAGGGAATATTAATCGTATGGCAAAAATAAACATACGTGGATCTGGAACTGTGAATGTTAACGGCTCTGACGATCCTTTAATATTGGTTGATGGAGTTCCTACAGATTTATCTCTTATCAACCCTAATGATGTAGCAACGATGACAGTACTTAAAGATGCAGCTTCGGCTTCTATCTATGGTGCTCGTGCCGCTTTTGGGGTAGTACTTATTACTACAAAAGGAGGAAAAACAGGAGAAGGAAAAGTTAGATTTTCTTATAGCGGAAACACTGCTTTTACCAATCCGATTTCTACATTACAATTCTTAGACCCTACAGACGAAATTCCTGGACTAATTGCTGCAGGAACGCGTACTGATGGTTCTACACCAGAATTTTTTGGAGCAAATTACAACACTTTACTTGCCGGAATTAAAACCTGGAAAGAGAAATATGCAAACAATCGTACTAGCAATGAAATGGTTTATGGTGAAGATTGGGAAATTAAAAATGGTACTCCTTATTTCTACAGAGTTTGGGATGCTAATAAAGAAATGTATGCAAAAAATGCGCTTCAAACTTCTCATAATTTCTCTGCTCAAGGTAATCTGGGAGATAAAAGTTCATTCTTTGCTTCGTTTGCAATTACAGACCAACAAGGTATGTTAAGAGTAAATCAGGAAACTAGAAAGAGAACAAATATCAATTTAGGATTTACTACAAAATTAACGGATTGGCTTACAGGAGATTTCAAAGTAATGACTATTCGCAGTACTTACGATCAGCCATTTAACTATTATGGTGGTTCTGGTACTGATGATACAAAATATGGAGGTTATTTTGGTTACGCACTTCGTTGGGGACAATATACTCCAAACTTCGGAACCTATAGAGGATATAATTTCCGTACTGCCGGAGGGTATTTATCTAATGCGTCTATGAACGAAAATGATCAATACAATAACAGGTTAAGTGCAAAATTTACAGCCGAAGTTATAAAAGATCTTAATATAATTACTGAGATAAGCAGTGTTACTGATTATTACTCCAGAAAACAAAACGGAGGTAAATTTCAGGCTTGGGATAGCTGGTCATCTATGCCATACGACGCTACAACAATACAAACAGCTACACCTGCAACTCTTGAAGCAGGAAATGATTTTGTAGCACAATCAAAAGCAGAAACAAGAACAAATGTTGTTAATATTTATGCGAACTATAAAAAGCAATTTAACAAACATAATTTAAAATTCTTAGGAGGTTTTAACTCAGAGTGGCAAGATTTTTCTCGTACATATGCAAGAAGAAACACACTTTTAGACAAAACAAAACCAGAATTTAATCTTGCTGTAGGAGAACAATTTGTTTCTGGAGCTACAAATACTGATTTGAACCCAGATGTAACAGCTTATTCAATCGCAGGTTTCTTTGGTCGTGTAAATTATGACTATAACGGAATTTACTTATTAGAATTAAACGCTCGTTATGATGGTTCTTCTAAATTCCCTACAGACCAACAATGGGGATTCTTCCCTTCGGCATCTATAGGATACAAAATTATTAATGAGAGTTTTATGGAAGGTACACGCAGATGGTTAAATGACCTTAAATTACGTGCATCAATGGGATCTATAGGAAATCAAAACATTGGTAACAATGCTTTCTTATCTATCATGAAAACTAAAAATCCTTCGTGGATAAATGGTGGAGCAGTATTACCTCCTTCAACAGAATTACCAACTAACGTTGACCCATCATTAACTTGGGAAAAAGTATATACAAAAGACATAGGTATAGATGTGAGAATATTTGATATGCTTGGTGCTTCGTTTGATTGGTACCAACGTGATACAAAAGGAATGCTTGCCCCTGGTATAACGCTTCCAGGTTCTTTTGGTCAGGATGCAGCTAAAACAAACTCAGGGAACATGAGAACAAGAGGATGGGAACTATCTTTAAACTTTAATAAACAATTAAGCGAGAGTGCTTCAGTTTTTGTAGATGTTGCTTTATCTGATTACAAATCGGTAGTTACTAAATGGAATAATAGCTCTAAATTATTAACTACTTATTATGACGGATATGAAATTGGTCAAATCTGGGGTTTAACGAGTGACAGACTTTTACAATCTAATGACGTGTTTACCAATAACGGTAAAACGGTAAATGGTGTTGACTATTCTAAAACTATGCTTGGTAGTTTTAAATACGGACCTGGAGACGTACATTATGTAGATACAAATGGTGATGGTGTTATATCACGTGGAGCTGGAACTGCAGACGATCATGGAGATTTAAGCAAAATTGGAAATACAACTCCTCGTTACAAATACGGAGTAACTTTAGGTGGAAAATATCGTGGTCTTGACATTTCTGGTTTCTTCCAAGGGGTTGCTAAACGTGATTATTGGGCTGCATCAGATGCTGTTTTACCTTTCTATCGTGCACCTCAACAAATGTATGCAAACCAATCAGACTATTGGACACCAGAAAATACAGGAGCTTACTGGCCAAATCCTTATTATGGTAGCGAATCGACAGCTTTTGGAGGTAGTACTGAAGGTATGAATAACTTCGTAACTCAAACAAGATACTTACTTAATATGTCTTATTTACGTCTTAAAAATGTTACTCTTGGTTATTCTTTACCAAAAGAATTCATCAAAAAAGCAGGGTTAGAAAAATTAAGAATATATGCTTCGGGTGAAAACTTAGTGACTTGGGCAGATAGCCGTCTTCCTGTAGATCCTGAACTTGACGAATCGGAAATCTTCTGGGGAAGAGCTTATCCTTTTACCAAAACATGGTCTTTTGGTGTTGAGCTATCTTTCTAATACTAACAATTCAAAAATTTTAAAATGAAAAAATCAATTATAAAATCCAAATTACAGCTGATGTTTGCAGCAACTATAATGGCAATGAGCGCCGTTGGTTGTTCGGACTACCTGACAGATGAGCCTGCAGATAAATTTACAAACGAGAACTTCTGGCAATCTGAAGACAACGTAAAAACATTTTCATGGCTTAATTATGATACTTTTTTTGGTTACGGCAACGGGACAACAATTGGAGTTTCTTCTTTCTATTTCCATGGCACCGACTCTAAAGTAGATGATAACCTGGCAGCTTATACTTTTTTTCAAATGCCTGTTACAGCAAGTACTACCAATAAGTATTCCTGGGATGAATTTTACACACTGATTCGTCGTTGTAATTTAATGATAGAAAAAGTACCTGGCGTTCCTATGGCAGAGGTAAAAAAGAATCATTATTTAGGTGTAGCTAAATTTTTCAGAGCCTATACATATTTCCGTTTAGTACAAAAAATGGGAAATGTTCCATACACCGATAAATTTTTAGCTCAGAATGATCCTGAGGTATATTCTCCTTCAATGCAAAGAGCTGAAGTTATTGATAGAGCTATTAAAGATATGGAAGAAGCTATAGACTTGTTACTTCCGGTAGATGATAAAAATACTACTGTTAATAAATATACCGCTTATGCTGCTTTAAGTAACATTTGTATCTACGAAGGAACGTACAGAAAATATCATTTAGGTCAAGATGGAAGCGCTTATCTTAACAAAGCCAAAACAGCATCACTTGCTGTAATGAATAATGGTGGTTATAAATTAAACTCAGATTGGAAATCTCTTTACAACTCTGTTGAATTGGCTGGTAATACAGAGGTGATACTTACAAAACGTTATTTATCAAACGTATTGATGCATTCTCTTCAAAACTACACCAATACGTCAACCATACAATATGGTTTAACAAAATGGGCTGCAGATAGTTATGTGACCACAAATGGATTACCAATACAACAAGCAGGAAACAGCCAATACACAGGTGATGATGACATTACAAAAACTTTTGCTAACAGAGATCCTCGTTTTGGTAAAACTGTAAATCCTACTAATTATGGATATAAAGGAAAACCTTTTAGTGCTGCTACATTAGTTTCAATGTCAGGATATGTATTCGAATTATACAACAACCCTGCAACAACAGGTCCCGATGTTACTACAGGAGGACGTAATTATACTGATGCCCCTGTATTTACTTTAAGCGAAGTATATTTAAATTATGCCGAAGCTTGCGCAGAACTTGGTACTGCTACAAATACTGATCTTGATATGTCTATCAATAAAGTACGTGCCCGTGCAGGAATTGCGCCTTTAACTACAGACGGGACTAATGCTTCTGCTGGAGGAATACAAATTAATGACCCAAGAAGAACGGCTACTTTAGAGCAAATCTCAGGTTCTGTTAGCCCTCTTATATGGGAAGTACGTCGTGAGCGTCAAATTGAATTTATGAGCTGGACAACGCTTAGACAAATGGATATTTACCGTTGGAAAAAAGGAGATTACCTTGATACTTCAAAAAATATAGATGTAAATCTTGGAGCAAGAATAGGTACACCTGTTGGAACACAAGTTATAGTAGATGGTAACGGATATATTAAATTATACCCAGCAAATGCAAGAACCTTTGAAGCCAAACATTATTTATTGAATATCCCAACAAACGATATCGATTTGTACAAAGCTCAAGGGGTAGAATTAAAACAAAACCCAGGTTGGTAATTCAGAATCTCAAAAACTGAATACTAACAAAATAATAAACTACCTCTGGTCATGGAAAACTCCAGAGGTAGTATTTTAAAATTATTATTTCGTACAACGAAGACATCGTTTAATAAACCGACGAAAATAAAATCCTAGTCTGATAAACTCAGATAAACGCTACTACAATAAACCACACAACAACAATCAAAAAAATACAGAATACCAATCAAATAATAATCTAACTTTATTTAGTCAATTTCTGCCTTCTAACTATTAAACTGTAATTTAAAATGATAAAATTCATAGCTAAATGTGTTATTGTAGCATCAATGTTTTACACAACATCATATTCCAGTTCATTACAAACAATTACAAAAAACAACACTCAAGAATTAAACGCACCGGCAATTAAAACCGGAGCCGATAATTATGAAAAATACCTACCCTTATTAAAAGATAAAAAAGTAGGAATCGTTACAAATCAAACAGGGATTTTGACTAACAAAACTCACCTGGTAGATTTTTTATTAGAGAAAAAAATTGCTGTTCAAACCATTTTTGCTCCCGAGCATGGGTTTAGAGGAACTGCCGATGCTGGCGAACATGTTGTAGACGGAAAAGATCCAAAAACCGGACTATCAATCATTTCTCTTTACGGAGATAATAAAAAACCAAAAGCAGCACAATTAGCAGGAGTCGATGTTATGATATTTGATTTACAAGATGTTGGAGCACGTTTTTACACCTATATTTCTTCTTTGCATTATGTGATGGAAGCTTGCGCAGAAAATGGGATTCCGCTTATTATTCTTGACAGACCAAATCCTAATGGAGGTATTGTCGATGGGCCACTTTTAGAAAAAGAATTTACAAGTTTTGTGGGTATGCACCCTATCCCACTGCTTCACGGGATGACTATCGGCGAATATGCTCAAATGATTAATGGCGAAAAATGGCTTAAAAATGAAGTACAATGTAAGCTAACCGTTATTCCTTGTGTCGATTATAACCGAAAAATGGAATATAGCTTGCTTGCAAAACCATCGCCAAACTTACCAAATGATCAATCTATAAACCTATACGCAAGTTTATGTCTTTTTGAAGGAACTAATGTAAGTATGGGGCGTGGAACCGAGAAACAATTCCAGATTTATGGTTCTCCTTTTTTAACAAAAACTAATTTTAGCTTTACTCCTAAACCAAATTTTGGAGCCAAAGACCCACTTTATAATGGGAAAGAATGCTTTGGTGAGGATTTAACATCTTATCCTAAACTAACACGTTTAGAATTAAAATGGTTGATTAAAGCTTACCAAAACACTAGTGATAAAACTAAATTCTTCAATCCTTTTTTTACAAAACTTGCTGGAACAAAAAAATTGCAACAGCAAATTGAAAGCGGAATTTCTGAAGATAAAATTAGAAAGACCTGGCAAAAGGATTTAGAAGCATTTAAAAAAATGCGCACAAAATACCTAATCTATTAAATCATACCCTTATTTATTGTCAAATAAATTCTGGACTGTTTTTTATGATGCCCAATCATAAAATATGTTCCAAACAAAATTAAAAAATTAAAAAAATTAGCTAAAAACAAAATAAAATGGCAAAAATAAATCCCGATACAGAACGTGAATCACTTTACTCTAATTTAGATAAAATGAGCACAAATGAATTGCTTACCAATATAAATAATGAAGATAAAAAAGTAGCCGAGATTGTCGAAAAACAAATCCCTACTATTGAGAAATTAGTAGATGCTATTGTTTCTAAAATGAAACTTGGCGGAAGACTATTTTATATCGGCGCAGGTACATCTGGAAGAATCGGTATTCTTGATGCTTCTGAATGTCCTCCTACTTTTGGTGTTCCAGACAATTGGATTATTGGTATTATAGCTGGAGGTGATTCGGCCATTAGAAAAGCGGTAGAAAATGCCGAAGACGATATTGATCAGGCTTGGAGAGATTTATCTGCCTATGATATTTCGAGTTTAGATGTCGTTTTAGGAATCGCAGCTTCAGGAAATACTCCTTATGTTATTGGAGGATTAAAAAAAGCAAGAGAAAATAATATCATTACAGGGAGTATTTCTTGTAATAGCGCAAGTCTTATTTCTAAAGAAGCCGACCATCCTATAGAGCTAATTGTAGGGCCAGAATTCCTTACAGGTAGTACAAGAATGAAAGCGGGAACATCTCAAAAACTAGTCTTAAACATGATTTCAACATCTGTTATGATTAAACTAGGAAGAATTTACGGTAACAAAATGATAGACATGCAATTGTCTAACAAAAAACTAGTACAAAGAGGTGTAGAAATGATTGTAGAAGAACTTCATATTGATGAGAAACTAGCTTCAGAATTATTAAAAAAACACAAAAGTGTAAGAGCCGTTTTATTGGCAGAAAATAAAGATCTGGAAATTTAATAACCAAACTAATCAAAATCTTTTATAGATTTATACACGTTGGATATAACTCATGAAAATTTCATTTAACACATAGAAACATAGATTTTATGTGTAAAAAAATACGAAGAGAAATACATTTCTTTCACATAGCAAACTCTGTGTGTTTTAAACAAGTGAAACGCCTTTTTTAAGATTACAAAATCTATGTTTCTATGTGTTAAAAATTAATTACGCCCAACAAGTAAATTTATAAAATACTAAACCACAAAAGATAAAATGACACCAAGTACTATCCTTCTTCTTATTATCATTTATTTCGGAACACTATTCTATATCTCGCATAGAGTGAGCCGAAAGGATGATGGAAATGATGCTTTTTTTACAGCCAATAAAAACTCAAAATGGTATTTAGTTGCTTTTGGGATGATAGGAACTGCTCTTTCTGGAGTAACTTTTATCTCTGTTCCTGGAGAAGTTGGTGCTGCGAGTGGTGAACAATTCAAATATTTTCAGTTTGTATTAGGTAATGCAATCGGATTTATAATAATTACAAAGTTATTATTACCGCTTTATTACCGAATGAACTTAACCTCTATTTATGGATATATAGAACAACGAATGGGGTTTTACAGCTATAAGACTGCAGCTTCTATTTTCCTGATTAGTAGAACCGTTAGTTCAGCATTCAGACTATACTTAGTGGTAATTGTATTACAGCGTTTTGTATTCGATTTTTATGGTATTCCTTTCGCTTTTACAGTATTAATGTCCTTAATTCTTATTTTTTCTTACACGTATAGAGGTGGACTAAAAACCATTATTATAACAGATACGTTACAAACGTTTTTCTTAGTTACCTCAGTTTTTCTTACCATCTATTTTATTTGTGATCGTATGGATTTAAGTGCTATTGGTGCTTTTGAAGAAGTTAAAAATAGTAATTACTCTAAAATATTTTTCTTTGATGATTTTCTAGGAAGCAAATTTCATTTTATAAAACAAATATTAGGAGGAATGTTTGTTACTATAGCAATGACAGGACTTGATCAAGATTTAATGCAAAAAAACCTGAGCTGTAAAAACATTGGCGAAGCACAAAAAAACATGTTTACCTTTACAGGAATCTTCGTTATAATCAATATCTTCTTTTTGAGTGTTGGAGCTTTACTATACATTTATGCTAATAAAAACGGAATTGCAATTCCAACAGATTTAATTACAGGTAAACCAAGAACCGATTTACTTTTCCCAGAAATTGCCTTAAATCATTTAGCCACAATTCCGGCAATTGTATTCTTATTAGGAATTATTGCTGCAACATTTGCTACGACAGATTCAGCATTAACAGCATTAACAACTTCTTTTTGTGTTGATTTCTTAGGCATGGACAAAGCCGAAAATAGCAATAAGAAAAACTCAGTACGTACAAGACACTTGGTTCATATCAGCTTCTCAGCATTGATTTTCTTCGTAATAATCATCTTTAATTCCATCAATGATAGTTCAGTAGTTGGGATGATATTTAAGGTCGCATCCTACACTTATGGTCCATTATTAGGATTATATGCATTTGGATTGTTCCAAAAATCAAGAAATGTAAATGATAAACTCGTTCCATTTATCTGTTTATTATCTCCTTTCTTCACGTATTTAATAAATGAAAATTCAAAAGTATTGTTTGCAGGATATGTATTTGATAATGAATTAATCGTGCTAAATGGTTTAATAACTTACTTAGGATTATTCCTGACAAGCTCACGCAGTAGCGAAAAAATAAGTTTTTAAAACCACCTTAAAAACAAAACTAATTAACTAATCAATTGAACGCTTTTAAATAAGCTAGAGCCTGTTTAAAATTTAAACAGACTCTAAATATTCAATTGCCAAAAAATAATGATATGAAAGATTACTTTATAAAAATTAGCCTTTGTGCCACATTTTTATTTTTAATCACCAATTGTGGCGTTTCCAGAAAAAACAATACAGTTACAGATTCAAAAAATGATACCTCCCCAGCAGATACAGTAGTTTATGTAGCTCCAAGTAAATCCGAAAAGAAAACATTCTTTAAAGATTCAGACAGAGAAACTGCTTGGGTAGATAGTATTTACAATAAAATGTCGGTTCAGGAAAAAATAGGTCAACTATTTATGATTTCTGCCTATTCTAACAAAGATTCTGTTCATACCAATCAAATCAATAAATTAGTTCAAGACTATAAAGTAGGTGGAGTTATATTTTTTCAAGGAGGTCCTGTTCGTCAGGCCAAATTAACCAACCAGTATCAATCTAAAGCAAAAGTTCCTTTGTTCGTAGGGATTGATGCCGAATGGGGATTGGGTATGCGATTAGACTCAACTTATCGTTACCCTTGGAATATGACTTTAGGCGCAATTCAGGATTTAAGTTTAATTGAAAATGTTGGAAGAAACATGGCCAATGAAAACAAACGAATCGGAATCCATTTTAATTTCGCTCCAGTTCTTGACATCAACACCAATCCTAAAAATCCTATTATCGGAAACCGTTCATTTGGTGAAGACAAAGTTAATGTAAGCGACAAAGCCATTGCCTTAATGAAAGGGGTACAAAGTCAAGGTGTTTTTAGTACCGGAAAACACTTCCCTGGACATGGAGACACCTCAACAGATTCTCATCACGCATTGCCTTTGGTTAATTTCACAAAAGACAGACTTGAATTAGTCGAATTGTATCCGTACAAACGAATCTTCGACGAAGGTTTAGTATCGGTTATGGTTGCCCATCTTAATATTCCAAGTCTGGAACCAACACCAAATCTTCCATCTTCTGCTTCTTATAATGTAGTAACTAATCTGCTTCAAAAAGAATTAGGCTTTGAAGGTTTAATTTTTACAGATGGTCTAGCGATGAAAGGCGCAAGTAATTTTAAAGGCCCTGGGGATCTGGAAATTGCCGTACTACTTGCAGGAAATGACATTTTGCTTTGTTCAGAAAATGTTCCTGTAGCATTCCAGAAACTTGAAGTTGCCTATAACGAAGGTGTTATTACCGAGGAACGTTTGGCACATTCGGTAAAAAAAATATTGCATTATAAATTTAAAGCAGGATTAAACAAATACAAACCTATCGATATGGCAAACATATACGACGAGCTTAATCCGCCGCAAAATGATGCTTTGCACTATAAATTATACGAAAACGCTATTACCGTTTTAAAAAATGAAAAGGAAATACTTCCTATCAAAGATTTAGGACAAAAGATAGCGTATGTAAAACTAGGAGAAGATGTTAATAGTGATTTTGTTACTACTTTAAAAAAATACACAGAAGTTACCGAAGTAGCCAACACGAACATAGATAGCTTAAATAAAGAATTAAAAAAATACGATCTTGTTATTATTGGTTTTCACAAAGTAAATAAAACTTGGGAAAAACAAAATTTCACAGATACTGAACTGATTTGGTTACAAGAAATTGCAAAACACAACAAAGTGATTTTGGATATTTTCACAAAGCCCTATTCACTATTGCCAATCACTAATTTTGATGATATCGAAGGATTAGTAGTTTCCTATCAAAACTCAGATATCAGTCAGATAGTTTCGGCAGAATTATTATTTGGAGCCATCCCTGCCAAAGGAAAACTACCCGTGTCTATCAATACATCTTTTAATGTAAATGATGGTTTAACTACCGAAAAAATAAATCGTTTGGGTTTTACAAAGCCAGAAAATGTAGGCATGAATCCGCTTATTTTATCTAAAATTGATGCTATCGCACAAAAAGCAATTGATGGAAAAATGACTCCGGGAATGCAGGTACTTGTAGCTAGAAAAGGAAGTGTTATTTTCCAGAAATCATACGGTAGTCAAACCTATGATAATACCCGAAAAGTTACAAACTCAGATTTATACGATGTAGCTTCGATTTCAAAAATGATTTCGACATTGCCTAACGTAATGCAATTGTATGATAATGAAAAAGTAAATCTGGATACCAAATTAAAAGATATGGTGCCGCTTTTCGCGAAAACAAATAAAGAAAATATCAGCTTCAAGGATTTACTAACTCATTATGCAGGGCTTCAGGCTTGGATTCCGTTTTACAAAGCAACGCTGGATAGCGAAGGAAAACCTTCGGCTAAATACTATCGCAGAGTAGCCGAATCTGATTTTTCTACAAAAGTTGCAGACAATCTTTTTATTAGAAATGACTATCACGACACCATCATGAAAATCATTGCCGATACTCCCTTATCCTTAAAAAAAGAATACAGATATAGCGATTTTACCTTTATTATCCTGAAAGAATATTTAGAAAGAAAAACGCATAAGAAATTAGAAGTACTGAGTCAGCAAAATTTTTACAACACACTCGGAATGAACAATACGCTTTACAATCCTTTAGACAGATTTGATAGAAGTAACATTGCTCCTACCGAAATTGATAATTATTTCAGACACCAGGTTATTCAGGGATATGTACACGATATGGCAGCAGCAATGGAAGGCGGAGTTGCGGGTCATGCTGGGATTTTCTCCAACGCTATGGATGTTGCTAAAATGATGCAACTATTTTTACAAAAAGGAAATTATGGTAATAAACAATATTTCTCCAAACAAACATTTGATGCCTTTAATACTTGCTATTACGCTGACAAAGGAGTACAAAGAGGTTTAGGTTTTGATAAAAGAATAAACGAAAAAGGTCCTACGTGTGCCTGCGTTTCTCCATCTAGTTTTGGACATACCGGATTTACTGGAAACATAGCTTGGGTTGATCCAGAAACAGAAATTGTTTATGTATTTTTATCCAATAGAACCTATCCCGAAGTTATTAATGATGAGAATAAATTAGCTAGAGGAAAAATCCGAGAAGATATTCAGCAAATAATTCAGGACGCTATTATAAAATAAAAAACAGTTCTATTTATATCAATCAAAGGTTAAATAAAACCTGTATTAAATTTAACCATATAAGAAATATAAGTTCATATTAGAGTCTCCTCAAAATACAGCTTAAATGAACTTACATTACTTACATGGTTTAAAAAGGATATTAAAATGAACTTTTAAAAACAAAAATCATGAACACAAATCTGGAATCACTGTATAAAATTGCTCAAAAACCTTCCCGAACTATTATCGGATTAATGTCTGGTACTTCTTTAGATGGTCTTGATGTGGCTCTATGCGAAATCTCTGGTTCTGGTGAAAACACCGAAGTTCAATTAGTACAATTCGATACCATTGATTATTCTGAAGAAATAAAATCAGAAATCAGAACCGTATTTGCTAAACAAACCATTGATTTTCAGAAACTGGTTTTATTAAATGAATGGATTGGGGTTCTTCATGCCAACATGATTTTGGAATGTTTAGAACGTTGGGGAGTTCCAACAGATAAAGTAGATTTGGTAGCCTCGCATGGTCAAACTGTTTTTCATGCACCTAAGATTTTACACCAACAAGAAAAGTTCCCAAACGCTACTTTACAAATTGGTGACGGAGATCATATTGCTGTAAAAACTGGAATTATAACACTGTCAGACTTTCGTCAAAAGCATCTTGCTGCAGGAGGAGAAGGAGCTCCACTTGCCGTTTATGGCGATTATTTCCTCTTTGGAAAAAAAGGAGAAAATCGTATTATGCTTAATATGGGCGGAATTGCAAATTTTACCTATTTGCCATCAAGCAGTAATCCCGAAGAAGTTTTTGTTACCGATACAGGAACCGGAAACACCTTAATCGATGCCTTTACCAGACTTTCATTTCCTGATAAAGCCTATGATAAAGATGCCGAAATCGCGAAACAAGGCAAAGTAAACAATTCACTTTTAGAAGCTTTAAAAGCCGATGAGTTCTTCCTTGCCTCTTTCCCGAAGACTACAGGTCCAGAACTTTTTAATATAGAATATGTTAAAAAAGCTCAAACCCAAAGCAATACAAACGATATTTCTGTTGAAGATTTATTGGCAACCCTAACCCGATTTAGTGCCGAAACGATAGCCAGCGCCATACACACAGCTATAAAGAACACAACACATCCTGTTGAAAGTTTTACGATTTATATGTCAGGCGGAGGCGCACATAATCCATTATTAGTAAGTTGGCTAAAAGAACTATTGCCTTGTACTTTTTTAAATACCGATGTTTTAGGAATCTCAGGAGATGCAAAAGAAGCAATACTTTTTGCGATTTTGGCAAATGAAACTGTTTCTGGTGGAACATCAGATTTTGGAACACGCAAAGGAATTCCGTCTGTATCGATGGGTAAAATTTCTTTTCCAAGTTAAAATAAAGAACCAGTAAAACTTCAACCGTATGAACACAAATATTACAAATGAATTTTAAACACGAATTCCACGAATTGACACGAATTAGTTTGTGGAATTAATTTCACAAACTAAGTCAACCATTAAAATTTGTGTCAATTCGTGTTTACTTTTTGTACTTATATCCATACAGTAGATTAAAAGTTTCACTTTTAAATAATAAAATAAACCAAACCAATGACAAAAGAACGTTTAATTTCACTAGATGTATTTAGAGGATTTACGATTTTATTAATGACTATTGTTAATAATCCAGGAAGCTGGGCATCTATTTATCCCCCTTTAGAACATGCCGAATGGCACGGCTGTACTCCTACCGATTTAGTTTTTCCCTTTTTTATTTTTATAATGGGAACAGCAATCCCGTTTGCAATGCCTACAAAACATTTTGACTCAGGAGTTTTTAATAAAATTTTGGTTCGTTCCTTACGAATATTCTGTTTAGGATTATCTTTAAATTATTTCAGCCGAATTCAATTGTTTGGACTAGAAGGAATCCCTTTGTTACTTCTTAGATTAAGTATAACATTTGCAGTAGCCTATGCCCTTTTAGGAAACTTTACTTTAAAAGTTAAAACATATCTTGTTTTTGGAATCTTTGCTTTATTATTATTCCTAGCATATAGTAAAATAGAAGCTTTTGAGGACGTAAGAATCCCTGGTGTTTTACAACGTATCGGAATTGTATATTTCTTTACTTCGCTATTATATCTAAAAACAAATTTAAAAACGCAACTTCTGGTTACAGCTTCAATTTTGTTGATTTACTGGATTTTGATGGCTTTTGTTCCTGTTCCAGGATTTGGCGCTGCCAATTTTGACAAAGGAACCAATCTGGCTGCTTGGTTAGACAATTTACTCTTGAATGGGCATTTATGGAGCTTCTCTAAAACTTGGGATCCAGAAGGAATTTTAAGTACTTTACCAGCTATTGGTACAGGAATTCTCGGAATGTTCATAGGACAAATACTAAACTTACAGATTACAAAAACCGAAATTCTAAAAAAATTAGCAATCTCAGGAATTGTACTCTTAGTTATCGGTATGCTTTGGAACATAATATTCCCAATAAACAAATCACTCTGGTCAAGTTCTTATGTTTTATATACCGCTGGTATAGCTACAATATGCTTAACCATATTATACTATATAATAGATGTAGCAAACTATAAAAAATGGACTAAACTATTTTTAATTTGGGGAGTAAATCCAATGATTGTTTTTTACTTTTCGGGGATAATTCCTAGAGTTTTGAGTTCTATTAAAGTTCAAAGTCCAGATATAGCTACAGAAGAAATCAATCTTCAAGCCTTGATTTACAAATTTGGAATTACGCCTTGTTTTGAAAATCCACTAAATGCATCATTAGCTTATGCAATATCATACGCCATTTTTTGGTCACTTATACTTTGGGTTTTCTATAAAAAGAAACTGATTTTTAAAGTATAAAACATATAGTAAAGTTTTTTTAGTTTTTTGTTTTCTTGGATTGCCACGAATTGCACGAATTTTCACGAATCAGAACATTCACTATGTTCAATTAGCATAAAAAATTAGTGCACTTCGTGGTAATCCTTTTCATAAAGAAATCTATAAAATCATTTTAATCTGTGGCTAAAGACATAGTCAAGAATACATTTTAAAAACACCAAAATGAAATTGAAACGATTGTTATTTGGATTGTTATTTATCGGACTTCTTTTCTCCTGTTCATCGAACAAGAAAAAAGACAATTCCTCAATTACATCAAATAGCAAAAAAGTTTTAATACGGGAGGATTTTAAAAAATATTTTGATAATTGTAATGTCGAAGGCTCGATTGCGATTTATGACAATAACAATCATAAATGGATTTTATCCGACACTATCAATACAAAAAAGGAAACGTTACCAGCATCGACATTTAAAATCATTAATCTGCTTATTGCATTAGAAACAAAAACTATTGCTAGTGAGAATGAGATAGTGAAATGGCCCGGAAGTACCGATACTATAAAATATGATTATCGCCCTACTATTTATCATGATATAACGGTAAAAGAAGCTTTTGAAGTTTCGGCAGGTTGGGCGTTTATAGAATTAGCTAAAAAAATTGGCAAAGCCAATTACAAAAAATATTTATCCCTTTGCAATTACGGTAATCTTGACCTCTCACAAACGGATGCTGACTTTTGGAATTTTGGTGCTTTCGGAATCTCGCCAATCAATCAAGTTGAATTTCTCAAAAAATTCTACGAAGGAAACCTTCCTTTTTCTAAGCGAAACATCGAAATAGTAAAAAAGGTCATGATAACCGAACAAAATCCAGAATATACTATTCACTCCAAAACTGGCTGGACTAGAGAAAATGAAATCAATACGGGTTGGTGGGTTGGCTACATCGAGAATAAAAACGGAACTTACTTTTTTGCAACACGCCTTATACAAGACAGAAAATTAAATAGTACTAATTTCGGTCCTTGCCGAAAAGATATCACGAAGTCCGTGTTTAGAGATTTGGGGATTATAAACCCCTAACCTATTCATCTTTTGTTATCCGTTTTTTAGCAAATCTCAAAACGACTATTACTAGAATATCTAATACTATAGATCCTGCTATACTTAAATCTGTTTCGAGTGGTATTTTGTGGCCTGAACCATGAGCAAGAAACCAAATTACGGCAAAAAATACAAGTAAGATGTAAAACAATACCAACACAATATTAATTATGATTTTCATTAATTATTCTCTTTATTTTTAAATTTTAAATTATTCGCAAAAAACATTTTATATTTTTCCCTTGAATACTCACGTCACTCATATATCATAGGTTACCCTAATCCAAAACATAAATATCTATCTCAATTTCGGCACCTAACCTATTTACTACCTCTAAGAAATCTCTATTAAAAGACATTACAACTCCATTATCCTTCACTATTTCTAATACTATATCAAATTTTATTGCCAATTTATTCTTCTTCTTAAACAATAGTATCTTCTCTACTTTTTCATTAAATAACTTAACAAACTCATTTGATATTTCTTCAAAGTATATTGTCTCAATATTATTGATAGAATATTCCCAAGCTGACTCTATTCTTTTCTTTTCTTTCTTGTTATTTTTTATTAAATCTCCTTTGTTCCAGCAAGCTGTCGGTGATATTCCGACAAGTTCAGTAAATTCATTTGAATTAAATACATCTCCATAGATTGAAAAAATTAATTTTATATGTGTTTTGGCAACCATGTATTTAAATTTTATAGATTTTTAAAGTAATTTTTATGAAATGTGATAATCTAAAAAGAATTTTTATAATATTAAATCTAAAACAATACCAACGCAATATTAATTATGATTTTCATTAATTATTCTCTTTAATTTTTTATTGTTTTATAATATATTATCTCTCCATAAATTCTTTTATCAAAATCCTTAAAAGTTCTAAAGAGTGACCATCATTAGCACTATATAGCCTAATAATTCTTTCAGGATCAATATCTTTTAACCCATCCTCAGCAAATTTTTCATGAATAAAACCTCTAAAAGAGTCAAAAAAATCGTGAACTACGGAATCACTTTTACCAATTGAATATCCTTTAAAAAAGATAAAGAAAGATTCTACATTATGAATTGAAAACATTGCTGGTCTTTTTGAAACAAATTGAATTAAATCAATATTTTCTAGTATTGTATTATTCTCCATTATCTTAAATTATTTCTTTAAATTATTCAATATCAAACACCTTACTTCTATCCTTATAAACTTCACCCCTTTTTTCAATCAAATAAAATGCTGACATAAAAACCATGGTTGCTACTATTTGATAAAAGATATCACTCAATTTTGTAAACTCCGCTAGAGCCAAGTAACAAATGACCATTGATACTATCCCGATAATAAATCCATAAATAGAATATATAATCTTGTTCTTTTTACTCATGATAAAAAAATAGATAACACTCATAACAATAGTTACATGAAACCTTACAATTACACCACCATCTTTCCCATGATAATAATCTAAATCGGGTAAATTTATCTTATAGTCAATATAAAAAATGATGACTAGATTCATTAAAATTAACAGCAATATAATAAAACTTCTTTTCATTTATTCCTTAGTTTTAAAACCGAAAAATATAACCATATGATTAACTTTTTTTGGGAAA
Source organism: Flavobacterium sp. GL_143 (assembly GCF_057834355.1). NCBI lineage: Bacteria > Pseudomonadati > Bacteroidota > Flavobacteriia > Flavobacteriales > Flavobacteriaceae > Flavobacterium > Flavobacterium sp. GL_143. The sequence continues at coordinate 316,411 of NZ_CM174401.1, forward strand.
TGAAATTATAATTTATCTTCAGGTTTATTAGGTTTATCCTATAGATTACCGATTTTTTATTCGTTTCAGTAATATTATCAATAAAACAGTATTCAACACAATTAAAAATATCACTCCTAAAATAATGACATCTAAATTTTTAAAAAGTAGATTATTAACAAACACATAATCTGTTGATTCCATAGGTATGATTTTTCCTTTATCCATAATTTAAAATGTCACGTTTTTATAGCTTCATTAAAAAATCTATTCGTAATATATTTTTCTCTTTATTATTTCATAAACGACTATTGTAATTAGGACTAATTCCTCTTTCGTCATTTTTAACTGAACTTTTCTATTCTCTATCAAATATCTTTATTTTACCAACATACAATTGGAAAATAAGTTATTTCAAAATCTTTAATAATACTAGAAAATTTATTTCCATTTGCCTCAAGCCATCCATATTTATAATTTTGAAGTCCTTCTATCTTATTATCTATAACAAGGTAACTTCGGAAAACTATTGTATCGTTTCTATATAATATTAATTCATTTAAAACTGTAGTCATATCGCTTTCTGTGTACCTAAGCGGAATCTCACTTAGCTTTTTAATTAGCTTTATATCTTTGGTCATTAAATATTGTCCATACGGTATTTTTGTAGAAATTTCATCTCTTTCATTTATTATCACTGAAGCTTTCCAATAATTCCCATCATCAAAATTAAAAGAACTAAAAACATTTATTCTGTCTCCTTTATTGGATTTATCATAAGTTAGACTATCTGACTCATCAAATTTTGTATGAATAAGTATTGGATTGTATATAAAATAGATATAACTAATAACTAGAAGAAAACTAAAAATTATTTTTTTATTCATCTTTTCCCTTTTTAACTGTTACTACTTCTCCTTGTTTTTCTCTAACACGTTCGTTCCAAACTTTTTCTTTATACCAATTAGAAGATTTAATCTTAACATTATAAAATAAATATGCCCCTATCAAAAATATTATAACGACAAAGCTCAATAAAATGCCTTTTAGAATCCTTTGTTTCATATTTTTTTTCTTTTACATCATGGTATTTCCCAAGAATAAGGCTTTTTATAATAAGGACTGATCCCTCCTCCATCACTTTTAATTGGACTTTTCTTTAACTTATCATACATATCTAAAACATTATTGTAATCAAGATTGAGAAAAAATGTTTCATCTTTATTAATCATATAATATTTTATTTGTTGATTTTTTAAATCATCTTCATATTTATAAGAACCATATTCTCCCATAGAATACAGGGGTACTAAATCTTTGTCTAAAAAAATAATTTCATATATACCATACATAATTTTTTCATTAGGATTATAAAACACACCAAAATTATAAGCTTCATTGGTCTTAATACATAGTATAATATTTCTTTTTTTATCCGAAAGAATTTTTATTTTTTCATCAAATCCAAATAATGAAAAATTACTATCATCATATTCTAGTTTTAAATTCAATCCCCATTTAGCAGACGACACACCAGCATCGCATATTTGCTTAGATTCAATCATTTTTTCTATACCTGTCGAGAAACGTATATTCTCAATGTTTTTACAATTGTCTTTACAGCTAATTATAAGCACCGAAAAGATTAGTATTAATAATTTTCTATATATCATTTTACTTTTTCATTAGCTTTCATAAATTTTATTTTTCAAAATTAATCTTCCCAAGTTAATACTTCATCTATTCCACAAATAATATACATAACTTATAATCAATAACTTAATCATCTACAAACTTATAGAAAAGCAGATAATAGCGAATTTGTCTGTAGTTTTATTTATGATAAGATAAGACATACTTTTAATTAACGATAATAGATTTATTAGAACAAGTTCTTGAAATAAAAAAAGAAAACGATTTAAAGATAAATTTAACATTGGAGAATAAATTAAATAAATAATATTTTTTCGTGTTGTGTTATTCAATAATAATTAATATATTCGTATAACATTGATTTTCAATTACATAAAACAACAAAACATCCAAAGCCTCATTTCCGACAGACTCTCAAAGTTTGTTATTGGCAGTATTATCTACAACAGGATATATGAGTTGTTTAAAATATCAATACCACGCCCCCTTTCCCTAATATTTACTTAATAATCTAATTAATCTTATGAGAGAATCTACTCCATTAACACCTACGCTTACGGATGAAGAGTTGCTTACTATAACGCAACGATACACATTTAAATACTTTTGGGATTATGCATCAAGCTCAGGAATGGCATACGAGCGTATTCCTGTTTCGGGAACAGCCGGAAATACCGTTACCTCTGGCGGTTCGGGATTTGGAGTAATGGCAATTTTAGTTGGCATCGAGAGAGGATTTATTACAAGAGAACAAGGACGACAACGTATTGATAAAATTGTCGATTTCTTAACCAACTCGGCCACTAATTACAAAGGAGCTTTTGCTCATTGGATAAATGGAAATACAGGTGCAACCATTCCGTTTAGCGCAGATGACAATGGAGGTGATTTGGTCGAAACATCTTTTATGATGCAGGGCTTGATTACGGCACGTCAGTATTTTAACCAACCAATAGTAACAGAACAAGCTCTGGTTATTAAGATTAACATACTTTGGAACAATGTTGATTGGAATTATTTTACATTCGGATCAAATAAGCTGTACTGGCATTGCAACAATGAGCTGCAAAATGTAAAGAATTTGGGTATTGTAGGCTGGAACGAGTGTATGATTACGTATCTGTTGGCTATTGCTTCACCCACTCATGCTATCGATCCCAGTTTGTGGCAAAGCGGCTGGTCATCGGGCGGTACTTATAAAACCAAGAATCAAAAATTTTATGATATTACGCTTCCTATTGGAAACGGAAATGCAAAAGGTGGCCCTCTATTTTTTGCTCATTATTCATTTCTCGGATTTAATCCTAAAAATTTAAGGGACACTTATAATGATGTAAATTATTTTCAGCAAAATCAGGCTCATACATTAATAAACAGAGCTTATTGCGAACAAAACCCGCTTACATATACGGGATATGGCCAAAACAAAGCCTGGGGATTAACTGCTTCTGATGGCCCGACAAGTTACAGCGCCCATTCACCCGGAAATGACAAAGGCGTAATTGCCCCAACAGCTGCTATCTCGTCAATGCCATATACTCCTAAAGAGTCATTAGCCGCTCTCAGATATTTTTATGAAAAGTTGGGGTCGAAAATCTGGAACGAAAAAGCGGGATTTGTAGACTCCTTTAATGAAACCGCCAATTGGGTTGATGGTAGTTATTTGGCTATCGATCAGGGGCCTATTATTTGCATGATCGAAAATTATCGTTCGGGTATGCTATGGGATTATTTTATGTCGGCTCCCGAAATTCAATCAGCATTAATCAAAATACAATTTAAACCAGATTATTATCCGCGTCCCATAATTAGAGAACCACTTGTAATTGACAATTTTGAAAACGGGCAAATTAACTTTACCAATAAAATTAATATTAACCCGGCTGCTTCTATGCAAATTACGGTAGTAGATAATCCCGACAAAACAGGATCAAATCAAAGTAATAAAGTCCTGAAATTTAAACGACTGGACAATGCTACTAAATGGGCAGGTTTTTTTTCTTCTCTAAAGGAGCCGCTCTCGGAGTATAAATATTTATACATGAAATATTATCGCAATAATCCGAATTCTCAGATCAGGGTTAATATTTCGACTGAATTCTTATCTCAAAGTCCATTAGATAAACAAAATGAATGGGGAGTTGCCGTATTTGATTTATTGACGAATAAGGTAAAAGATATCTCTACTTTTGGCATTCAGCCTGATTTTACTGATAATCGTGCCGTTGGAGATACTGTTTACATCGATCAACTAACCTTTAGCGATACCGAAATTGATCTTAATCCTTTCTACAACAATGTCCCAAAAGAGCTAAAAACAACCGATATACAGACCAATTCTATTTCTTTAACATGGGATATTCTTCCCGGGGTAACTTCATACGATGTTTTTAAAGAAGGTGTTTTTCATCAAAACATTAGCACTAATTCGATAACGATACATAACCTGAATACATTTGATATTTACTACTTCACAGTAAGAGGGCGGGATGACAACCAGAATCTTTTTACCGATATGAGTAACAGTCTTTATGTAGCGACGCTAGAGACAAAAGCGCACAAAGATGAACGAATGAGTTGGTGGCGTGAAGCAGGTTTTGGACTATTCTTACATTGGGGTGCTTACTCTGGACTGGCGGGACATTATACAGGACCAACTTTAATGAAATCCGGACCTTATACTGGCCCCGATTATTGGATGCAGGATTATTATTCGGCTTATCGCCCCGAATGGATTAACCCCGATGGGACTATTAAAATAGACCCTACTACAGGAGAGCCTTACAAACGTGGTCAATATGCCGAATGGATTATGTTTGCTGCCCAGATTCCCAGAACTGAATACAAAACGCGCTGGCAACAAAACTTTACAGCACAAAACTTCAATGCTGCCGAATGGGTACGAATGGCAAAAGATGCTGGTATGAAATATATTGTCATTACTGCCAAACACCACGAAGGTTTTGCCTTAATGCATACACATCATGTGGGGTACAATATTCAGGATGATACTAATATCTCAGCCGATATTTTAAAAAATTTAGTGACTTTGGCTCATGCCGAAGGGTTAAAAATTGGGTTTTATTATTCGCAATGTCTGGACTGGATGAATCCCGGAGGAATGGGATGGATTCCCCAAAACACAACCCCTAGTCATGAAGCTGCTTATGACGACATGGCGCAATATACAGATACTATTGTAGTTCCTCATCTCGAAACCATGATTAATGATTATAACATCGACCTTATTTGGTGGGATATGGGAGGCGGCAGCAAACCTGAATTCCGCTACCGAATGATGAAGGCTATTAAAAATATCCCTGGATCTGATCGTTTGATATTTAATAACCGAATGGAAGATGGTTTGACCGGAGATTATGCTACCCCCGAACAAAACATTCCTAATATGCCTCCAAACGGAGATGGAACAGACTGGGAGACTTGTATGACCATGAATGATAATTGGGGTTATGATGCTTACGATCCGCGTTGGAAAACCGAAACAGATTTAATTCAAAAGTTGATTGATATTATCAGTAAAGGAGGTAATTTCCTTCTCAATATAGGTCCTGAAGGAGATGGAACATTCCCGCCTGAAGCAATAAACAGACTTGATGGATTTGCTGCCTGGATGGCAATAAATAAAATGGCAATAGAGAAAGCCTTACCTAGTCCTTATACAAAACAATTACCTTGGGGACGAGCTACTCGCAAAATTGTAAACGGAACACAATATCTATACCTACATGTATTTGCCGATGATTGGCCTCAAGACGGAAATCTAGCTGTTCCCGATTTACGTGAAGGAAGCGTTGTTAAAGCGTATTTCCTTGCCGATACTACCAAAACTGCGTTAAACATAACTCCCAATGACAATGCATCGGGATATATTATTCCTGTACCAGAAAATCCTTTGGATAGTATTAGTACAACCATTGTTTTAGAAATGTCTGAAATTGTAGATATACTTATTCACTTTGTTAAACAACACAAAGATGGTACACTTAATTTAAATGCAGTCGATGCTAAAGCAACTGGATTAAGTATTGAAAATGGACCGCTTTATAATCTCGGATCATGGACTGATGATGCTAACTTTGCGACTTGGTATGTAGAAGTCATTAAACCCGGAAACTTCTTTTTGGATGCTATTGTATCTGGCTACTCAGGACAGTTTGTACTTAAAGTAAACGGAGTAGATCAGGGACCGTATCCGTTTACAACAACAAACGGTTTTAGTAATTATCAAACTTTATCTCTCGGAATGATTAATCTGTCTGTTGGTATTTACAACATAGAACTACATCGTATTTCTAACGGAGGATGGGATCCTGTCAATGTGCGTCAAATTCTAATTCATCCTTATATTGACACAACTCCTATTATTAATCAAAATACAGATAACACTCTTGTTCTTCCTGCGCAAAATGCCATACTACACGGAAGTGGCATTGTAATAGAACATGCTCCTAATTATAACATTGGAGGATGGACAAATGCAGATGCTTATGTAGGGTGGAGAGTAAAGGTGAATAAGGCAGGAATTTATCACTGGCAAAGTGAACTAGCCGGATATTCTGGTAAATTTCAATTGGTGATAAAAGATATTTCAAGTATTATTTATCCGTTTACCACAACCAACAATAGCTTTACAAACTATCAAACGAAACAATTGGGCGATGTTTATCTTGAAGAAGGAATTTATTATATCGAATTGCATCGTATTTCCAACGGAGGCTGGGATCCTGTTAATGTGCGTAACATTACCTTTTACCAAGATCTGCTTTAAAAGGTAATTGATCTAATAAAAATAGTTATATATTAGTAATTACAGAAATGAGCTAATAACTGTATCTCTATTTGATAGAGATACAGAAACTATTTTATTACATCTAAAAGATAGCTACTACTTGAAACAAAAAATGCATATGTAACACATTGATTGTAAGTATGATTAAACTTGAAAAGCTGATTATTATTGGGATTGTAATACTTTGTAGTAGTTGCAATAAAAAAAATGAAGTTGTAAAACCAAAGATAGAACAAGACGTTAAAGACCAAAAGCATTTAGTTTTAGACTATCACAAAAATTATTTCAAAAAGCTACGAAATGAAATGGATAGAATAGAAATTTCTCTCTATAGAATTAAAGACGATACTCGGCAGGACACAACAAAACTTGTTGGGTTAGACAGAATACTTGATAAAAAGAAAATAAAAGAATTTGATTCTTTATTTGATTCAACAAAAAATGAAGGCTACTGCTGCTGTCCTAAAACTCATTATAGAATCGATTTATATAAGCAGCAAAAAAGACTAAAAAGGTTTAATGTTGATACTTTAAAAGTAAAAGATAAAGCATTTATTTTTGATACAAGTTATCAAACATCGTACATAATTCCTTTAACTGTTTGGAACAATTTCTTAACTGATTCCAGAGTTGTTTCTACTAACAAATGAAATGAAGTTTCAAAGACATAAAAAAACCTATTTCATTACGAAATAGGTTTTTTATTTTATAACTCTGTCTAGTCCTGAAATAACGATACATAAAAAAACATCGTTATGAAAGAGCACTCAAATTATGTAAAGCGTAGTCAACGCGACTACAGTATGTCATTAAAGCTTCAAATTGTTAGTGATATTGAGAAAGGATTTATATCTATTACTCAGGCAAAGAAACAATATGGTATTCAAGCCCGTTCAACTGTTGTTCAGTGGCTTATAAAATTTGGTAACTTTGATTGGGAGAACCAAACCCCAATCAAAATGATAAAAACACCCGAACAAAAGATTATGGAGCTTGAAGCTCAAGTCAAACTTTTAGAGAAACAAAAGGCATTCTTAGAGAGACAGGCTTTTGTTGCTGACAAAAAAGCGATTCTGTTTGATATGATGATTGATTTAGCTGAAAAGGAATATCATATTGATATCCGAAAAAACTCTGTGCCCGAACAATCGCCCATTTCAGACAAAGAGAACGAGAAACAATAGCATTTACCTGTTTTTTGTTCGGGATAGACAGACAGGTTTATTATCGAAAAATTAGAAGAACAACATCCAGTCAGAATAAAGCCAAAGAAGTTGTATCATTGGTTCATAATATTAGATCAGTAATGCCTAGAATTGGTACTCGAAAGCTCTATTATCTTTTATTGGATCAACTCCATTTAATGAAGATTGGAAGAGATAAATTCTTTGATATACTCAGAGCTAATCATTTGTTGATAAAGCCTAAACGGTTATATCATGTAACAACCAACTCGCATCATCGCTTTAGAAAACATGAGAATTTAATTTTAGATTTAAATATAATCAGACCCGAACAAGTTTGGGTATCTGATATCACATATATTGGAAAAAGAGATAATCCTCGTTATTTAAGTTTAATTACTGATGCTTATTCCAAGAAGATAATGGGGTATTATGTAGCTGACAATTTAAATACTCAAAGCAGCATAAAAGCTTTAAAAATGGCTCTTAAGCAAAGAAAAAATTGCAATTTACCTTTGATACATCATTCTGATAGAGGAATTCAATATTGTGCTAATGAGTATCAAAATGAACTTATTAAAAACAAGATTTTATGTAGTATGACTCAAAACTCAGATCCTTATGAAAATGCAGTGGCTGAAAGAATAAATGGAATACTAAAACAAGAATTTTGGATTGATAAGTATAATTCAAGAGATAAAATTGTAAATAAAATTATTAAGGAATCAATTGCTGTTTATAATGAACTTAGACCTCATTATTCCAACTATATGCTGACCCCTAATCAAATGCATTCTCAAAACAAAATAAACATGAGAACATATAAAGCAAAAAACAGCAGTAAAAACGTTTTTACTGCTGTTTAATATTTTAATTTTATTTAATAATTCGTATCGTTTTTTTAGGACGAGACACTCCTCGGTTCAAAATTTGAACCTTTTACTTGAATATTTTCGAGCTTTAAGCAACTTGCCAGAGGTATGAAAAGAAAGTATTTAATTTTTAAAGTTAATTACAAGCGTTAAATAAACTTTAATCTCTTAATTATGTAATTGATTTTTGAGAGCGTACAACTTGCTTCTAAGATTTTTTAACATTAGAGGATCCGAAACTTTACCTTTAACCCTGGTTAAAAAAATAACTTCTCCGATAGTCATCTTTAAAGCATGTCCTTGTTTATTAAAAAGTTCCGAAATCAGTTTTGAAGTTTGCAACATCGGGTGAATTGATTTTAACATACTGAAGAAAAAACCATTATTTCCATGAAAATATATAGGCAGAATAGGAACATCAGCTTTACAGATAATTTTCCCTACCACGGGATGCCACTCAGGATCAGTGATTTCACTCGTCTTAAAATTATAAGATGAAACTTCTCCAGCAGGAAATATTGCAACAGGAATACCTTCTGATAAAGCTTTTAGCGTCATTTTTAATCCCGTAATACTCGCAGAATTTTGCAGATTTTCAAATGGATTTACTGCGATAATGCATTTTTCAAGATTTGGTATTTCCTTTAATAAAAAATTCCCCATATACATTGTATCAGGACGTATTTTTGCAATTGTACTTAATAAAGCTAATGATTCGATACCTCCATAAGGATGATTTGCAACAACAATAAAAGCTCCTTCGCGAGGAATATTAAGTAATTCGGTAGCATCATATTGGACTTTTACACCAATTTTCATTAAAACATAATTAGCAAAATCTGCACCCTCAAGATTACCTGCTTCTTTTACAACAGTATTTAAATTGTTAATTTTCATTACTTTCATTAAATAAGAGGATAATCCCGGGATAGGAATTTTAGAAAGGCCAGCAGCTTCAGAAAATTTTTCTTTGGAGATCAATGTCATATATTATAGCTAATTAAGGTTGAATGCAAAAAACTAATAAAAAACCTAAAAGGAATGGAATTAGCAATAAGTTAATGTGTATTTGGGAACTTTGTTATTATGACTTGAAACTAGAATTTGAAGTTATGAAAAGGAGAGATGATCAATCATCTGCATATTCTTTATCGCAATCATGGGTAAAGATACTCTGATTTTATACGTGAACGTTGAATATACGAATAAAACAATTTTAAAGAGGAACTATATTCACTTCATATTCAACTTTTGAACATGATTACATATTTCTTTTAACACTGACTTCGTAATTATAGAAATAAAAAAAAGGTAAAATACATTATGTATTTTACCTTTTTTTATGAACAATCTTGATACAAAATTAAAGCCTTTTACTTAGAGATTTCCAGATTTTGTGAAACTTGACAGAGGTCTGAAAAGAAAAGCATTTGATTCCCTAAGTTTATGAAACATGATTAAAAACACCTAAACTTACTCTAGCATTAGCTTTCCATTTTTAAATCCCAAAAACATCAGGCACCTCTAAATCACTCAACAGTCATAACCAATTCATTTTCAACTTCGTTCCTAAAATAAAACTCTTTTTTATAAAAAAATAGTGTGAAGAGCAGAGCTTCTTATTTAAATTCTAACAAACTCTTTTATTACATTTTATAACTAAGTCCACATTCAAAAGTATTGTTTGCATAAGCACCTAATGCTCCAAAATATTTAGAGTAAGCCAGGAAAACACCCAAATCATCAAGCGAAATTCCAAATGCTGTAGAAACAGTTTTATTAGTATGGTAAAATGCAGAAATGTTTATTTTATAATCTGGAAAATTAAACCTTCCACCCATATCCAAAATATCTTTGTGCCCTTTAACACCTCTATAAGCTAACAATGGCTCAACATTTAAGTTTTCATCTCCATTAGATAGTAATATCTTGTAACTTATAGCCGAATAAAAAGTAGAACGATCTGCATAATTTTTAATACCATTATCATTTTCATAGAAAAGATTATGAAGTTTTGGCAATGATGCCTGAACTGTTAATAATCTGCTAGTATAAGCAATACCCAAATCTCCATCAAAAATGGCACCCTCGTTATAGTTCTGTAGTGCAACATCATCCAGACTTCCTTCCACTTTATTATAATCTATAGCAGAAAATTTTGCACCCGCAGACAAGCCGAAATGTATCTTTTGGTCAACTCCTGTTGGTAAATGATAAGCATAAGTTCCCATTATCCTTGTTCTATTGATTAAACCTGCTCTGTCGCTATTAACATTTAACCCTAGTCCAGTTCTGTTTCCGGAATTGTATTCGAAAGTAGCGTTCATTAATATCGGATTTCCCGGAACTTCATCCCATTGTCTTTGGTAACCTACATTAAACTTCATCCCTTTATCTAACCCTGCCATTGCAGGGTTGTTTAAATATTGGTTTTGAAAATACATAGACTCGAATTCTGTTAACTGCGCATTTGCGGAGTTTGTCCCTAATATAATCAGGAACATAATTACCTGTATATAGATTGCTCTCATTGATTTTATTTTCATTGTATTCATTTCTGTGTGGCTATCTTCTAACCATTTTTACTATTCTTATTTATTTTATTCTTAATTGTTATCTCTAATAATTGAAATGAACCCTTTCATTTTAGGTGAACCATTTCCTAGATCAATTAAATAGTAATAAGTATCCTCATTAAGTGGAGATCCTTTATAAGTACCATCCCACTCATTGTTATAATTATTTTTAGAATACACTAATCTTGCTGCTCTATCAAAAACTTTAACCGAATTGTTTGGATATTTATCAAGACCTGGAACTATCCAAAAATCATTTTTACCATCTCCGTTTGGAGTAACAATGTTTGTTGGTATAATTTCTTGTGGTACAGCATCTGCTCTATTTACAATAACAATATATGTTTCTTGTGTACCATCTGGCGCTGTAACCACTACTGTAACTTCGTTATCACCAACTTTTAAATCGATTGGAGCTGTAGCATCTGTAATCGTTTTTCCGTCAACAATCATTTCAACCTTTGCATCCGGATCGATTGATTTAGGTGTAATTACAATTGAGTCAGTTTCATTTGGTACATCTACACTATAATCTTTTGTATCTGTATTAAAAGCAGGACTTAATGTCCCATCACTTACAACAATATCAGATAAACCAGCATTATCAGAAGGCTTATCATTAGCATCTTCTCTTGTAACAATTACAGTGTAAGTTTCTTGTGTACCGTCAGGAGCAGTAACCACTACTGTAACTTCGTTATCACCAACTTTTAAATCGATTGGAGCTGCGTTATCAGTAATCGTTTTTCCATCAACAATCATTTCAACCTTTGCATCTGGATCGATTGCTTTAGGTGTAATTACAATTGAGTCAGTTTCATTTGGTACATCTACACTATAATCTTTTGTATCTGTATTAAAAGCAGGACTTAATGTCCCATCACTTACAACAATATCAGATAAACCAGCATTATCAGAAGGCTTAACATCAGCATCTTCTCTTGTAACAACAACAGTATATGTTTCTTGTGTACCGTCAGGAGCAGTAACCACTACTGTAACTTCGTTATCACCAACTTTTAAATCGATTGGAGCTGCGTTATCAGTAATCGTTTTTCCATCAACTATCATTTCAACTTTGGCATCCGGATCTTTTGGTGTAGGTGTAACTATGATTGAGTTAGTTCCATTTGGCACATCAACTGTATATCCTTTAGTGTCTGTATTAAAAACAGGACTTAAAGTTCCTTCACTAACCGTAATATCAGCTAAACCTGCATCATTAGAAGGCTCTCTTGTAACAACAACAGTATATGTTTCTTGTGTTCCGTCAGGAGCAGTAACCACTACTGTAACTTCGTTATCACCAACTTTTAAATCGATTGGAGCTGCGTTATCAGTAATCGTTTTTCCGTCAACAATCATTTCAACCTTTGCATCCGGATCGATTGATTTAGGTGTAATTACAATTGAGTCAGTTTCATTTGGTACATCTACACTATAATCTTTTGTATCTGTATTAAAAGCAGGACTTAAAGTTCCTTCACTAACCGTAATATCAGCTAAACCCGCATCACTAGAAGGCTCTCTTGTAACAACAACAGTATATGTTTCTTGTGTTCCGTCAGGAGCAGTCATAACTACTGTAACTTCATTATCACCAACTTTTAAATCGATTGGAGCTGCGTTATCAGTAATCGTTTTTCCATCAACTATCATTTCAACTTTGGCATCCGGATCTCTTGGTGTAGGTGTAACTATGATTGAGTTAGTTCCATTTGGCACATCAACTGTATATCCTTTAGTGTCTGTATTAAAAATAGGACTTAAAGTTCCTTCACTAACCGTAATATCAGCTAAACCTGCATCACTAGAAGGCTCTCTTGTAACAACAACAGTATATGTTTCTTGTGTTTTTCCATCCTGTGCTGTAATTATAGTAGTAATCTCATTTTTACCAACTTCTAAAAGAATGTTTCCACTAGCAGTGCCATTAGCTACTTCTTTTCCGTTTACTGTTATTGTTGCAGTACTATCAGAAGTAAAAGGTGTAACTGTAATATCTTTAACATCGTTTTTTACTGTAGCTGTATAATCTTTAGTTACCTCTGCAAATACTGGGCTTAAAGTACCTTCGCTAATAGCTAAATCTGTCATACCTGCATTACTAGAAGGCTCTCTTGTAACAATTACAGTATAAGTATTAATAGTTCCATCTTGAGCTGTTATTATAGTGGTAATCTTATTTTCACCTACTTGTAAAGTAATTTCTCCGCTAGGAGTTCTACTAGGCACTTCTACTCCATTTACTGTTACTTTTGCTTCAGTGTCTGCTGTAGTTGGTGTAACTGTAATAGTTTTAACATCATTTGGTACTGTAGCTGTATAATCTTTAGTTCCTTCTGCAAAATCCGGACTTAACTTACCTTCACTAATAGCTAAATCTGTTAAACCTGCATTAGTAGATTTAGTCACTTCTAAAGTACCAGAAACGAAAGTAATATCATAATTTGTTGATTTTGCTCCACTAACAGTGATGTCATATTTTCCTACTGAACTATCTTTAACTGCCTGCGTAACAATTGTCACTGGCATACTTAAACTTGTAACAGTATCTCCATTTACAAACCCAACATAAGTTGCTGTTAAAACTGGATTATCATTACCATGCTCTTTTTCCTTATTATCTGCTGTGATTTTTAGCTCAGCAGGAGTAACAGTTAATAATCCTTTGTTATCATAAGTAATGGTATAGTTTGATGAAACTGCTTCACTAGCTATGATTGAATAAGTTCCTACTCCACTTCCTATAAGTGCACTAGTTACAATCTTAGCTGATGGGGCCAAACTTGCTTCAGTATCTTCATTTACAAAACCAACATAACTTACTGTTAAAACTGGATTCTGAGATCCGTAAACTTTACTATTATCATTTGTTGTAATAGTTAAAGCCGCAGGAGTAATAGTTAATGATCCTTTATTAACATATGTAATTTTATAATTTGATGAAGCCGCTCCAGTAGCTGTAATTTCATATTTTCCTACTGGGCTTCCTGTAACTGCTGTAGTAGCAATTGTAGGCTTTGCGGTTAAATTCGCTTCAGTTTCACCAGGCACAAAACCATCATAACTTACTGTTAAAACTGGATTCTGAGATCCGTAAACTTTACTATTATCATTTGTTGTAATAGTTAAAGCCGCAGGAGTAATAATTAATGATCCTTTATTAACATATGTAATTTTATAATTTGATGAAGCCGCTCCAGTAGCTGTAATTTCATATTTTCCTACGGGACTTCCTGTAACTGCTGTAGTAGCAATAGTAGGCTTTGCGGTTAAATTCGCTTCAGTTTCACCAGGCACAAAACCATCATAACTTACTGTTAAAACTGGATTCTGAGATCCGTAAACTTTACTATTATCAATTGTTGTAATAGTTAAAGCTACAGGAGTAATAGTTAATGATCCATTTATCGGCTCATATTTAAACTTATAATTCAATGCCTCTGCTCCAGTAGCAGTGATTGGATAAGTTGTTCCTGCTACACTTCCTTTAACTGCCGTAGTTGTAATTGTAGGTAGTTTAATTAAAATCGCTACAGTCTCTCCATTTACAAATCCATCATAACTTACTGTTAAAACTGGATTGTCTGATCCATAAGCTTTTTCCTTGTTCTCTGCTTTGATAGTTAATTCTGCTTTATCTACAGTACTTGTCGCTATTGGTATATTTACCGTAGTTGTACCATTACTCGTTAAAGCAATATTTCCAGAGGAATAACTTCCTGCTGCAGTTGTCGCTTTTAATCGAACATAAATCTTTGATTGCGCAATATTACCAGTCGCTCCAAGAGTAAGTGTATTAGCAAAAGTAATTCCATCTGTACTTACTTCAAACTCTGAAGATGGCGTAACTACAATTCCTTCAAGCATTGCGATACCTGTTATATCAAAGTTTTTTGATACTGATGGTGTGCCATAAATTGTCGTTAATGCTGGTAAGCTATTTGTACTTACTACTATTGTTGGCCCAACATTTACGATACCACTATTAGAAGTAAAATAAACATTATTTTTATTCACTGCGTTTGAAAGTGAGCTTCCCCATGATCCACCAGATCCTGCATTGCCACCAAGTTTTATACTTTTAGCTGTATGCACGAAACCAGCTGTAAGATCAGCAACTACTCCAGTCGCTATAGAAAAAGTATCATTTATTGTAGTTTTAGCACCAAATGTTTTAACTCCAGTTCCTGATAATACCAAATTATTATAAGTTATGGATCCTGATCCTAAATTTTGAGCTTCTCCATTAAATTCTACAGTACTAGTTCCTGGTACAAAATTACTTCCGTTACCTACAACATCCCCTGAAATTTTTAAAATACTTGAACCTCCGTTTAATGTTCCTTGGGTTCTAATCCATTTAGTAAATGTATGAGTCAAATTTTTTCCAAGATTAAGTGCCCCACCTATACCGTCAATTGTTAATTCTTCTGCCTTAACATTAGCTGTAAAAGTAGCTGTTCCAGCAGTTTTGCTCATAACAACTCCCTTTGTAGATACAAAACCACCAATATTTTGATTACTTGTACCTGTCAAATAAACATATCCATCAGTTATTAATGACCCTTCGCTGTTCATAAAATTACCCGCGAAATACATATTACTGTTGTTACCAACTACTAATGAAGCTTCTGAATCTATGATAAGCGACACTCCTTTATCAAATTTCTTCTCTAAATTATCACCTATAGTGACTACTTTTGGAGCAACAGTAGAAATCTGAACCCCACCTTTCGAAACAAAGGGAGTAACCCACTCCGGTCCAACTGTCTGATTCGATACACTATTGTACCTTAAAGCTGCATTATCACCATAAACCGGCGCAGCAGAAGCTGTTGCAGAACCAGTCATAGTTAGCGTACCATTTACAATTACTCCAGAACCAATTGTTCTTACACCACTACCAGAAAGCGTTAGATTATGATAACTATATGCACCAACAGATCGTGTTGTTGTACCATTATAAGTTACAGTTCCTTTTTGATCTGATACAGTACCAGTATTTAAAGAACCTCCAGTCATCATTCCTCCAATTAGTAAATTTCCATCTCCGGAAAAAGTCACATCATTTTGAAGCGCAGTTCCATTCATTTTAACATCACCTTTTACAGTTACAGTTGAGCCGATATTTAAACTACACTTGCTGGTAGCTACGCTACTATTCATAATTATTGATGCAGTAGTCAATCCACCTAACCCCTTAACTGTCAGAACAACAATACTACCTGGAGTTGAATTTTGCAACGTAAGAGTACCGCAAGTAATTCCTGGGATAGATATTATCGGCTGATATAGCACATTAGGTCCGTTTGATATTAATATGTCATTGTCAAATGTCGGCATTCCTTCAGGCGCCCAATTTGCATCATCATCCCATGCAGTGCTCTGGGCTCCTGTCCATGTTTTTAGATCTTGGCCATATCCTATATTAAATAAAAGAATGGCTAATACTATAAGTAAATTTTTGTTCATTTTTATTTTATTTCTGTTCGTTTTTTTTTAAGTTTTTATTCATTTTTGCTAATTTTCTATTTCATCTTTTTAATTTTTTAAATTCATTTATTTATCACTCTTTTTTTTAATTTTAAAGACCAATACAACTCTTTAAAAACAATCGCACATAACTCACTAAACATTAATTTTAAAATTCTCAAAAAAACACTTTAAGCAAGTAGGAATTTTACAAAAAAACAACCCCAAAAACATAATGTCCTGATTGTAAAATTATTGCAATTATAAGTTGGCGAGTTAGCCAACCATGAGGGTTAGCGCTATTATATTATTCAAATATTGCAGTAATTAAGATCTGTTTTTACTTTCAAAAGTTTTTAAACTGACAAATAAAGATATTTATAAGAAATGTAGTGTTATTTTAAAAATATAAACAAGTATAATCTTTAAAAACAAAAAAATGCTCAAATATTGCACTTCAATGATAATCTAATCAAATAGATAGCGCAAAGTAGATTCTGGAATTGAATAAAAGAGGTAAAAATGATAAGCTTTGAGTTCCAATGATTACCAATTAAGACTCATAAAGAGAACATGTGATAATTCATATATTCAAAAAAAAAAGGTAAAACACATAATGTATTTTACCTTTTTTAGGGAATGCCTCGGTACAAAATTCGAGACTTTTACATGGAGATTTCCAGAGTTTAGGAAAGAAAATTTACCCCTGATAAAACTGAATACATAATTTACCTCAATCGGTAAATCATTTCAATTATTTACCCAAGCTCATTTGTTTTTCGCCCCAGATCCTCATTTGATTGATAAAAGGGATTAATTCTATTCCATTTTCAGTAAGAGTATATTCAACACGAGGTGGAACTTCAGCATAAACCTTTCTTGAAATTAGTTCATCGGCTTCTAATTCTTTGAGTGTTTGAGTGAGCATTTTGGGGGTTATACCTTCAACTATTCTTTTTAATTCACCGTATCTCATCAAACCATCTTTTAAATACCATAAAATTCTTCCTTTGTATTTCCCGCCTATTCTTTGAAAAGCATAATCAACTGGACAATATGCTTTTTTTAAACTTTTTTCCATTAATTAATTTTTTAAATTACTGATAATCAGCAATAGTATATTTTTAACATCTTAATCACTAAAATGTATGTACTTGCAATAAAGATATTAAATTACTTTATTTACTATAGTCTTTAAAGGAAAATGAATATAAAACAATTAGCAGTATTTATGTTATTCACCATAATTACTTGCAAATCGATATTATTGAACGCAAAAAAAACAATATGAGTAATTTAGCCCAACAAGATTCAGTAAACATAAAAGTATTAGAAATCCGTAATTATTTATTAAAACCAAATTTAGTCGATAAGTTCAGTGATTATTTTCATTCCAAATTTGTTGACCAAATGAATGAATTGGGTGGCTACACTTTGGGAGAATTCAAAATTAATAGCGTAAATGATAGATTTGTTTGGTTTCGTGGTTTTAGAGACATGAAAACTAGATTAAAATTTTTGAATGATTTTTATATTGATAGTGCAACTTGGAAAGAATATGGTAAAGGTGCAAACCAGCTGATGATAAATTCTGACAATGTTTATTTATTACGACCATTAAAGAAAGAAATTAATAGTGGATTGCTAAAAACCGATAAAACAATTACCGTTGTAGATTTTTATATTTGTAACAGCACACTTGAAAAGGTTATTGACCTATTTGACACTACATATATTCCTTTTCTTAAAAATTTAGAAATAGAAGATATAACACTTTGGGTAAGCGAAATGACTGAAAATCATTTTCCAAGACTACCCGTTTTTCAAGATAAAAACCTTTTAGTGAGTATTACACATTACAAAGATGAAAATGACTTTTATACCAAGCAAAATGAAATTGATAATATACCAAGTGATTTAAAAAAATCGATGCAAGAGTTAGTAACCACTCAGAATAAATTAATGCTTTTAAATTTGAATCTTTAAAATCTAAGTTAAAAACTATAAAGGATTCAAACCGGTAAACTTAATAAACATAGAGAGGTTATCAATCAGTTTAAACTATCAATGATTTTGTCGAACATAAAAAAAGCCTGTAAAACATTGATTTTACAGGCTTTTTAATTTTCTTGTGACCACGGTAGGGTTCGAACCTACAACCCTCAGAGTCGAAATCTGATATTCTATCCAGTTGAACTACGCGGTCAAAATATTTAAAATTCAATTTTTTAAATTCCAAATTCCAATTTTAAGTTTGGAATTTGGAATTTATTTTTTGGATTTTTTATACTAATAATTTCTTCACAATAGTCGAAATGGTTTTTCCTTCAGCAGTTCCACCCAATTGAGCAGATGCTAATCCCATTACTTTACCCATTGAAGCAATTCCAGAAGCTCCAGTTTCTGCAATGATTTTTGCAATAACTACCTCTACTTCTTCTTCGCTTAATTGTGCAGGCAAGAATTTCTCGATTACAGCAATCTGAGCTAATTCTGGCTCTGCTAAATCTGGACGATTTTGCTCTGTAAAAATTCTAGCGCTCTCTTTACGAGTTTTAACTAGTCTCTGAAGCAATTTAATTTCATCATCTTCCGTTAATTCTTCTTTAGATCCTGTAGCTGTAGCAGCCAATAACATTTCTGATTTAATTGCTCTTAAAGCTTCTAATGCAACAGTATCTTTTGCTCTCATGGCGGTTTTAATTTCGTCCATGATTAATGTTTGTAAACTCATCTCAGTTTTATTTTTTTATAAGCCAGGCTTATAGATTTATATATTTATTTAAAATTTGTTCTCTCCTTATTTATCCTGAACAAAGCCGAAGGACTCGAACTGATAATAAAATTCACTTTAAAAGTCTATGAAAGAAGTCAAATTTCTAATTCTGTGCGAAGATAAAAAAAATAACCCGAAAATTAAATTCAATTTTCGGGTTACCTCATTTTGATTTTATCGTATTAATCTACGTTGTCGTGCAAAAATGAATTGTTAGAACGCAACTGTAAATCATTATTACTATCTGTTCCTACAGAGATTCTAGAATTTGTGTTGTTCTGTGAACTGTTAGAAAGATCAATACCTAATCTTTTATAGGCTGGCTCTTTCTCTAGTTCTTCAACTCTAGAAACGTTATTATGGAACTTATAATTAAATTCTTTTAATTTCTTTCTTCTTTCGTCAGCTCTCAAACGTAATGTTTCTTCGATAGTTAATTCCATCGGAGATACCTCTGCAGAAAAATTAGTTTCCGGAGTAACCGCTCTTTGGTGAACTGTAATATTAAGCTCTTCTGGAATAACTTCTTCAATTACCTTTTCAACAGGTTTAGATGAAGTAAAATCATTTTCAAGCTCCATATACTCTTCCAAAGAATATTTGATAATACCTTTATCTGAAAGTTCTGTAACTGGAACAAACTGAACTGGCTGATTTACTTTAATATCACGTGTTTCATTTGATAATTCAAATAAAACTCTTGTATCTTCTACTACTGGTGGAGCTTTAACTTCTGGCTCAGTTCTAAAAAGAGGCAAGTCAAAAGAAAAAGTAGTTTGCTCTTCTTTTTCTACGATTCTATGTTGAACAGCTCTTACAGGGGCAACTTCAGGAGCTGAAATAGTAAAATCAATATCTGTAATTGGAGAAACGATTTCAAAAGTCACATCTAAATTTTTAATAAATTCAGACATTACAACTAATTCATCTTCGTTAATCACTGGAGTTTGAACAATCGGTGCAACTGCTGTAGGTGCAGGAGTATCATCGATTAATTCAAAAACTATTTTTTCTTCTGGTTTTGGTGTTGAAGGTGTTTCAGCATTCAAATCAAAAGAAGTAACTGTTTTATTCGTTAAATTATGAACACTTCTTTGCTCATCTTCTAGCGTATGGATAATTTTTTTAGGCTCTGTATTTACGATTTCATTTTGTTGTTCAACATCAAAACCAGTCGCAATAATTGTAACCGCAATAGCATCACCAAGAGTTTCGTCTTCACCAACCCCCATAATTATATTAGCGTTAAAACCTGCTTCTACCTGGATATGATCATTGATCTCTCCAATTTCATCAAGAGTAATCTCGTTAGAACCTGAAACGATAAGCAACAATACGTTTTTAGCTCCCGTAATTTTATTGTCATTTAACAATGGAGAATCTAATGCCGAAATAATAGCATCTTTTGCTCTGTTTTCTCCAGATGCAGTAGATGATCCCATTATAGCAGTTCCACTATTAGACAATACTGTTTTAGCGTCACGTAAATCGATATTCTGAGTATAGTGATGCGTAATAACTTCAGCAATACCTCTAGAGGCTGTTGCCAAAACTTCATCAGCTTTAGAGAATCCTGCTTTAAAACCAAGATTTCCGTATACTTCTCTTAACTTATTATTATTAATTACAATTAATGAATCGACTTGCTTACGTAACTTTTCAATACCCAAAAGCGCTTGCTCCTGACGTACTTTACCTTCAAAAAGAAACGGAATAGTAACGATTCCAACTGTAAGAATCTCTCTTTCCTTGGATAATTGTGCAATTACTGGCGCAGCACCTGTACCGGTACCTCCACCCATTCCTGCAGTAATAAATACCATCTTGGTATTGCGATCCAACATCTTCTCGATGTCTGCAATACTTTCAATAGCCGACTGCTGTCCTACATCTGGATTGGCACCTGCTCCTAAACCTTCTGTCAAGTTAACCCCTAACTGAATTTTATTAGGCACGGAACTATTTTGTAGCGCTTGTGAATCTGTATTACAAACGATAAAATCTACTCCTTTAATTCCTTGTTTAAACATATGGTTTATGGCATTACTACCTCCACCTCCTACACCGATAACTTTTATTACATTTGATTGATTCTTTGGTAAATCAAATGAAATGCTTCCAAATTCTGAGTTGCCCATCATATTTTTGGTTTTTTGATATTAAATATTAATTCTTGTATTATTTCAAATCGCTTATTCAGCGTTGTCTAAAAAATCTTTGATTTTATCGACATAGCGGTCAAAAAAGGATCTTCTTATTTTTGTTTCAGTCGATTCTTCCTTAACTACTTTCTTCACTTCTTCAACAGTTTCCACATAAGATTCTTCAACCTCATAGTGTTGCTGTTGTACCGGAGCTCTATGTACTGGTGCCTTTGGTTGTTCTATAACATCCAATCTTACGGCACTTTGAGTTCTATTTTCAATGCTGTTCATTACTAAACCAACAGCTGTAGCGTATAACGGACTTGAGATTTCTTCGTTAGAATTTCCTGCCAAATGCTCATTTGGATAACCAATTCTGGTATCCATTCCTGTAATGTACTCTACTAATTGCTTAATGTGTTTTAGTTGAGCTCCACCACCTGTAAGAACAATTCCTGCAATTAATTTTTTACGAGGATCTTCATGTCCATAAGCTTTTACTTCTGTAAAAACCTGATCTACAATTTCGACTACACGAGCATGGATTATTTTTGATAAATTCTTCAAAGAAATTTCTTTTGGCTCTCTTCCTCTTAATCCCGGAATCGAAACAATTTCATTGTCTTTGTTTTCACCTGGCCATGCAGATCCAAATTTAATTTTCAATAATTCAGCTTGTTTCTCAATAATCGAACAACCTTCTTTTATATCATCTGTAATTACATTTCCTCCAAAAGGAATTACAGCCGTATGACGAATGATTCCGTCTTTAAAAATCGCTAAATCTGTTGTACCGCCACCTATATCAATAAGTGCTACTCCTGCTTCTTTTTCTTCCTGACTCAATACTGCATCTGCAGAAGCCAATGGCTCTAATGTTAAGCCTGACAATTCTATTCCTGAACTCTGAATACATCTTCCAACGTTTCTTATAGATGAAGCTTGTCCAACTACAACGTGAAAACTAGATTCTAATCTTCCTCCGTACATTCCAATCGGTTCTTTAATCTCCGATTGTCCATCAATTTTAAATTCCTGTGGTAAAACATGAATTATTTCTTCACCTGGTAACATCGCCAGTTTATTCACCTGGTCTATTAAAAGCTGGATGTCATTCTCGCCAATTACCTCTTCAGGATTGGTTCTGCTAATATAGTCTGTATGCTGAATACTGCGAATATGCTGTCCTGCTATACCTACAACTACATCTTTAATCTTGTAACCCGAATTATTCTCCGCTTCATGTATCGCTTGCTGAATAGATTGTATTGTTTGAGTAATATTGTTTACAACACCTCTCGCAACACCTAAGCTTTTTGATTTTCCTATTCCCAGGATCTCAAGCTTACCATATTCATTCTTCTTACCTATCATGGCAACAATTTTGGTTGTACCAATATCTAGACCTACTGCAATATTATCTTTTCCCATTATCTATTATTTTGTGCAAACTACTTGTTCCGTAAACCTAAGATCTATCCTTTTGTATTTGTATAACGAGCTATCCAAAACTGCCTTTTGAAAAAAGGCTTTATAATTATTAAATTTTCGCTCAACATTTATTGTTCTGCCAAAATCTATCTCGTAATTAAAATTTCTGTTAAGCATTTTCAAGCTACCATTAGGCATAATTTGAATCGCAATGATATTTTTTTTCAAAAAAGCATCGTCAAAAATCATGCGGAATAATGTAGCTAATTCTTCGTTATTTTTCTCATTTAAGTTCCCCGAAACAAGAGGAACTCTAGCTGTAAAATTATCCGACAAAGGCATTTTACTACCCTCGTAATCAATATAAAACGACTCATTCCCGTTCATAATGCGGGCTATCGGCGTCTTCTGTTTTACTACTGCTTTTAGAATACCATCAATACTCACAAATACATCTGATTTTTCAATCATCTCTTGCGTATTAAGGGCTTTCTCTATCTTATTCAAATCTAACCCTTCTTTTTTAATGCTAGAAGCATCTTTTTCATTTTCTATTAACAATTTATTAACCGCCTCCAGCTTAACAAAAATAGCGTTTTCCCCTACAAAAACAACAGTCGATTTCTTTAATTTTCGCTCTCCATTTCTATGAGAAGTAAACGAAAATAAAACAATAACGACTCCGAACATGAGTACCAAACGAAGATTTATCCAATTAATTAGTTTCATTTAAAATATTTTTAATTGACGGTACTAATTCTCCTAAATCACCCGCTCCAATAGTCACAATTATGGTTGCATCGCTAGCCTTAATTGATGCTAATAAATCATTTTTAGCAACTATTTTCCTGTTAGAATTACTCATTTTATCCATTAACCATTGCGATGTAATTCCTTCCATCGGCAATTCTCTTGCTGGATAAATATCTAATAAAATCACTTCATCAAATGCTGATAAACTTTTGGCAAAACCATCGACAAAATCTCTTGTTCTGCTAAATAAATGTGGCTGAAATATAGCCAGTACTTTTTGTCCCGGATACAATTCTCTAACCGCTTGATTAACTGCATTTATCTCTGTCGGATGATGTGCATAATCATCTATATAAACCAGATTATCTGTTTTTATCTGATAAGAAAAACGTCTTCTTATTCCTTTAAATGAAGCCAAAGCTTTTGCAATTGCATTGGTTGATGTTCCGTATGTTTTTGCCATTGCAATAGCCATTAACGCATTCATTAAATTATGCTTTCCTGGCAAACCAAAATGCAAATCTTTAATTGTTTCTGATGGCGTTTGCACATCAAAAATATAGCTCCCTTTAGCAATTCTTACATTAAACGCTTTAAACGGAGCATCTTCATTTATAGCACATTGAACTCCCTCCAGAGGCAATTCTTTGGTTATAAAAAGATTATTTTTATCTTCAACTTTTGAAGCAAATTCTACAAAAGATTCTTCAATAGCCTCACTTGTTCCGTAAATATCCAAATGATCTGCATCCATAGATGTGATACAAGCGATATTTGGGTGTAAATGCAAGAACGAACGATCAAATTCATCTGCTTCGACAACAGTAACCGTTTTTCCGTTTCCTATTAAATTCGAATTATAATTCTCAACAATTCCACCTACAAAAGCAGTAACATCGGCTCCACTTTCGTAAAGAATATGTCCTAAAATACTAGATGTTGTTGTTTTACCATGCGTACCTGCTACAGCAAAACTAAAAGTACCCTGAGTAATGATTCCTAGAACTTCGGCTCTTTTCTTAACCTGATAATTTCTTTCTAAAAAGTAATTCCACTCCGAATGTTTAGTTGGAACTGCTGGCGTTATAATTACTAGTGTATTTTCTACAAAATAATCACTTGGAATTAAACTGATATTATCTTCAAAATGAATATTAATCCCACTTTCGATAAGTTCACTTGTAAGCATTGAAGGTGTCTTGTCATACCCTGAAACTTGTTTTCCAATGTTCTTGAAATAACGAGCCAGAGCACTCATTCCGATGCCTCCAATTCCTATAAAATAGACGTTCTGTATTTGGTTTAAATTCATTTCTTTTTTGCTTTAAGCTTTAAGCACTAAGCTTTAAAACTTAGACTCTCAACTTTATGACTATTTTTTTACTTAATCAACTTTATAATTTCTGCAACAATCGCTTTTGTTGCACCTGGCATTGCCAATCTTTTTATATTCTCTCTAAGCTGTTTTTGCTTCTCTTCATCCTTCAACAACGCTTCAAAAACAATGCTAAACTCGCTATTTAACTCAGATTCTTTTAACAAAATCGCACCCTTCTGATCTACAATAGCTTGTGCGTTTTTTGTTTGATGATCTTCGGCAACATTCGGTGACGGAATAAAAATAACTGGCTTTCCAACTATACATAATTCCGAAACTGATGACGCTCCTGCTCTTGAAATAATTACATCGGCAGCTGCATAAACAAAATCCATTCGCTCTATAAAATCAACCACTTTTACATTTGGCTGATTGTATTTTTTATAATCTTCAAAATATAATTTCCCACATTGCCAGATTACCTGAACATTTTGCGAAAGCATATTTGGTAATTCTTTTTCTATTAATTGATTCACTCTTCGAGCACCAAGGCTTCCGCCAAGAACCAACAATGTTTTTTTATTTGCATCTAAATTGTAAAATGCAATTGCTTCGTCTCTTTTGCTATCAATATCAATTAAATCCTGACGAACAGGATTACCAGTTAAAACAATTTTATCTGCAGGAAAAAAACGCTCTAAGTTTTTATAAGCTACACAAATTGCATTCGCTTTTTTGCTAAGCAACTTATTTGTAATTCCCGGAAATGAGTTTTGTTCTTGGATAACTGTTGGAATTCCTGCCGAACCTGCCATTTTTAATAATGGCCCACTCGCAAAACCTCCTGTACCGATAACTACATTTGGTTTAAATGCTTTTATTATTTTTCTTGATTGCAATAAACTACTCATTAACTTAAAAGGAAACATGGCATTCTGTAAAGTTAATTTTCGTTGTAACCCAGCAATCCAAAGACCTTTTATTTCATATCCCGCTTGTGGTACTTTCTGCATTTCCATTTTGTCTTTTGCACCAACAAAAAGAAATTCAGCATCAGGATATTGTAATTTTAATTCATTCGCAATTGCGATTGCAGGATAAATATGTCCTCCTGTTCCACCACCGCTTAATATGAATTTATATTTTGTCATATTTTTAAATGTTACTACATTTTAAAAATTATTATATTCTCTTTTTACTCTAACTACCTCATAACAGCTTCCATTGGATTCTTTGCATTGTCTTCTATAGAATATGCTGCTGCTACTTCTTGATCACTCCCTACTTCATTCTCTTCTTCTAATTGTTTATCGATTAATTTCTTAAGCGCTTCTTCTCTTTTTTCCTTTTCTTTCAGCTCTTCTTCAATTTCTTCGTCTTTTTTGGTAACGCTAATAATGATTCCAAGTGCAAAACATGTCATCCAAATCGAACTACCTCCACTACTAATAAGTGGCAACGTTTGTCCTGTTACTGGCAATAATTCGACCGCAACAGCCATATTAATCATCGCCTGAAATATCATAGGGAATCCGAGCCCGACGACGACTAATTTCCCGAATAATGTATTGGCTTTATGCGATGCGATTACAAATCGGAACATCAGTAATAAATACAAACACAAGATTGTTAATCCTCCTATTAAACCGTATTCTTCTACAATAATTGCATAAATAAAATCGGAAGATGATTGTGGCAAAAAGTTCTTCTGAACACTTTTCCCAGGCCCTAAACCTCCTAATTTCCCAGATGCAATTGCAATTTTTGCTTTCTCTATCTGATAATCATCTTCATCTGGTTTATCAGTCGTAAAATTCTCGATTCGACTTCCCCATGTTCCTACCCTACTAAAAAAGCGGGATTCAGGAAACGCTTTCGCTAAAAGAAGAAAGAACAAAAACATTACAACTCCCGAACCTATAATTAATCCTATATATTTTAAGGGATATTTACCAATAAACGTAAGCATTAATACCATCGAAAAGATAAGCGCTGTTGTCGAGAAATTCGCTGGCAAAATAAGCATCAGCGTAACAAAAACCGGCATCCAAAGCTGTATCAACGAGGTCTGAAAAGGTTCATCTTCATCTCTTGTTTTCGATAAATAACGTGCCACAAAAATAAACAACACCATCGATGCTAATGTAGATGTCTGGAACGTAATCCCGATAAACGGAACCTGTATCCATCGACTCGCATTTGCACCAGCAATAACGGTTCCTTTTAAAAGTGTATAGGCTAACAAAAGCCAAACTACTGGCAAGGCAACTTTAGAAATTGCTCTAAAATAATGGTACGGTACTTTGTGTACCCAGTAAATAATTAAAAAACCAATACAAATATGAGCCAAATGTTTTACCAAATACCCTAGTGTATTTCCTGTTCCATGACCTAAATAGGCCAAATTACTACTCGCACTAAAAACAGGCATAAACGAAAACAAAGCCAATAAAGCCACGAATGACCATATTACTCTATCTCCTTTTAATTTGTTTACTAGCTCTTTCATCTTCAATTTTGTTTAAAGTTATTTTTGTTTAATGTTCAAAGTTGTTCAACCTTAAACATTAAACCTTAAACTTTTTATAGGTTGTGAACCGCTTGCTTAAATTGCTTTCCTCTGTCTTCGTAGTTTTCGAATAAATCAAAACTTGCACAAGCTGGAGACAATAATACTGCATCACCTTTTTCGGTTAAGCGTTGTGCTGTTTTTACAGCGTCGTTCATATTATTAACTTCAACCATAATATCAACTACATTTCCAAAAGCATCGATAATTTTTCGGTTATCAACTCCAAGACAAATAATAGCTTTTACTTTCTCACGAACCAATGACATTAATTCGTTATAATCATTTCCTTTGTCAACACCACCAACAATCCAAACTGTTGGAGCATTCATACTATCCAAAGCAAAGAATGTAGCGTTTACGTTTGTTGCTTTTGAATCATTAATATATTGTACATTCTGAATTTTCAGAACTTTTTCTAAGCGGTGTTCAACGCCTTGAAAATTAGATAAACTCTCACGAATTGTTGCGTTTCTGATTTGCATCAACTTAGCTACTGAACTTGCTGCCATTGCGTTTTTCAAATTATGTTTTCCTTCTAAAGCAATGTACTCAGTATCCATTGTAAACTCTTCTTGGTTAATCTTGATTTCCATTTTGTTGTTTTTTATAAATGCTCCTTCATTGAATTCTTCTGTCAATGAAAAAGGAATTAGTTTTGCTTTTGTCGTGTTATTTTTAAGCCATTCGGCGGATGCTTCATCATCGCCATCATAAATAAGATAATCACTTTCTGTCTGATTCATCGTTACCCGAAACTTCGAGTTAATGTAATTTTCATACTTATAATCATATCTATCTAAATGATCTGGACTAATATTGGTTATAATCGCAATATCTGGCCTGTAATCTATAATCCCGTCCAATTGAAAACTGCTTAGCTCAAGCACGTAAAAATCAAATTTGTTTTCGGCTACCTGCCATGCAAAACTCTTTCCGATATTACCTCCCAATCCTACGTTTAATCCTGCCGACTTTAGCAAATGATAGGTTAACATTGTTGTTGTTGTCTTACCATTACTTCCGGTAATTCCAACTGTTAAGGCTTCAGTAAAAGGTTTTGCAAACTCAATTTCGGAGATTACTTTAATTCCTTTTTCTATAAGCTTCTTAACTATAGGTGATTTTTCAGGAATACCAGGACTTTTCATGACGACATCGGCATTCAAAATCAATTCTTCGGTATGCTTTCCTTCTTCCCAGGCAATTCCGTTAATGATAAGAACTTCTTTATAACTCTCGTTTATCTTTCCATAATCGGAAACAAAAACATCATATCCTTTCTTTTTTCCAAGAATAGCAGTACCAACACCGCTTTCTCCACCACCTAAAACAACTAACCTCATATTATCTTAGTTTTAATGTTACGATAGACAATATGGCTAACATGATTGCAACAATCCAAAAACGGGTTACAATTTTACTTTCATGATACCCTTTTTTCTGGTAATGATGATGCAATGGCGACATCAGGAAAATCCTTCGTCCTTCGCCAAAACGCTTTTTTGTATATTTAAAATAAGCCACCTGGATAATTACCGAGGCACTTTCTGCCAAGAAAATACCACAGAACAAAACAATCAGCATTTCTTTACGAACCGCAATTGCCAAAACAGCTATAATACCTCCTATTGTTAAACTTCCTGTATCTCCCATAAAAACAGATGCGGGATATGAATTATACCATAGAAAACCAATTAATGCACCTACGAAGGCGGATATAAAAACGGTCATTTCTCCCGAATTGGGGATATACATTATATTGAGGTAATTCGAAAAAATAATATTCCCGGAAAGAAACGTAAATATCCCGAGCGCGAGGACGGACACTGCCGAGGTTCCCGCTGCAAGACCATCTATTCCATCGGTTAAATTAGCTCCATTAGAAACTGCTGTGATAATAAAAATTACAACTGGGATAAAAATTAACCAAGCCCATTTTTCATATCCTTCGCCTGTCCAAGCCAATAATTCGGCGTAATCAAATTCATTATTTTTAAAGAAGGGAATAGTTGTAACGGTCGATTTCTCTTCGATTAATGCAGGAACTATAACACTAGTTGTTGATTGTACTCTATAAATATCACTATTACCAGTATCGGTTCTTACGGTAACATTTGGGCTAAAATAAAGTACAGACCCTACGATTAAACCTAAACCTACCTGACCAATAACCTTAAAAATTCCTTTAAGTCCTTGTTTATCTTTTTTGAAAATCTTGATATAATCATCTACAAAACCAATTACTCCCATCCAAAGTGTGGTTACAATTAGTAATACGATATAAATATTATGCAGTTTAGCAAATAACAAAACAGGTACAAGGGTAGCAAATATGATAATTAAACCTCCCATTGTTGGTGTACCAGCTTTTTCATTTTGACCAGCAAGTCCAAGCTCACGAACAGTTTCTCCTACTTGTTGATTCCTAAGGAAATTGATAATTCTCTTTCCGTAGATTGTTGATAAAAGCAACGAAAGCAAGAAAGCTAAAGCCGATCTAAATGTGATGTACTGAAAAACTCCTGTTCCTGGCACATCTAATGTTTTGTCTAAATATTCAAATAAATAGTATAGCATATATCTGGTTTTATTTGTTTAGTTGTGCTAAAATTTCCTTAACTATCTTCATGTCATCAAAATCATGACGTACTCCATTTACTTCTTGGTACGTTTCGTGTCCTTTACCTGCTATTAAAATAATATCGTTAGGCTGAGCTAGTTGACAAGCTGTTTTTATAGCTTGTTTTCGATCTGTAATTGCCAATGTTTTTTTATAATTTTGAGGTTCAACACCTTTTTCCATTTCACTAATTATAGTTTCTGGATCTTCATTTCTAGGGTTGTCCGATGTAAATATTGCTTTATCACTTAGTTCTGAACCAATTTGTGCCATAATCGGACGCTTGGTTTTATCTCTATTTCCTCCACAACCTACAACCGTAATTAATTGCTCATTTTTAGTACGAATATCATTTATGGTTTTCAATACGTTTTCTAACGCATCTGGTGTGTGTGCGTAATCTACAATCGCTGTAATATTAGAATCTGAAACGATAAATTGAAAACGCCCAGAAACACTTTCTAAATCCGATAATAAACGTAAAGCCTCAAGGCTATCAATCCCTAATTCAATAGCTGTTCCGTAGATAGCTAATAAATTATAAGCATTAAATGTTCCTATTAATTTTACCCAAACCTCATTATCATTAATTTTTAATAACAATCCTGATAATTGGTTTTCTAAAATTTGCGCTTTATAATCCGCATACGATTTTAAAGCATAGGTGCGTTTTTTAGCAACTGTATTTTGTAACATTACAGGCCCATTTTTATCATCAATATTTGATAATGCAAATGCTGTTTTTGGTAATGAATCAAAAAACGACTTTTTTACATCTCTATATTCTGCAAAAGTTGGATGATAATCCAAATGATCATGTGATAAATTTGTAAAAATCCCACCCACAAAATGCAATGCTTCAGTACGTTTTTGATGAATTCCGTGTGAACTCACTTCCATAAAACAATACGTTACTCCAGCTTCAATCATTTCATTTAAATAATGATTGATTGTAATAGAATCTGGTGTTGTATGAGTTGCTTTATATTCCGTCTCATCAACTAATATTTTTACTGTAGATAACAAACCTACTTTAAATCCAGCTTTTTTAAATAATTGATACAACAATGAAGCAATCGTAGTTTTTCCGTTTGTTCCTGTAATACCAACTAATTTTATTTTTTCTGATGGGTTATCAAAATAATTAGCTGCCATAAAAGCCAAAGCCGAATTGGTATCTTTAACCTTGATATAAGTAACTTCTTTTGCTAAAACCTCTGGTAATGTATCGCAAATAATAGCCGTTGCACCAAGCTCAATTGCTTTTTGGATATAATCATGTCCATCAGAAAGTGATCCTCTAATGGCAACAAAAACATCATTCGCTTCTATTTTTCTAGAATCGAAATCTATTTTATGAATAGCAATATCTGTTGAACCCGTTACCGATTCAATAGCTACTTTGTATAATATGTCTTTTAATATATTCACGATAATTCTAATACTATAATTGTGTTTTTGGCTATATTCTGCCCTGCCTGAAGTGATTGATTTTTCACTTTTCCTATTCCGTTAACTTTTACTTTAAGACCTAAATTTTCAAGCAAAGCAATTGCATCCATTCCCGCCATTCCTTTTACATCTGGAATAGACTGTTTCTTTTGTACCTGGGTATAATATGCGTTATAATTGTTCTCTTGTTTTGGTATCTTACCGTCTATTTTTTTAATCGTATTTGCAGATGGTGCATCTGTAAATATCTTTTGTGCTATTCTTTTAAAAACAGGCCCTGCAACATCGGCTCCGTAATAATTATTCTTAGATGTATTTGGTTTATGAACGACTACAATACAAGAATATTTAGGATGATCTGCTGGAAAATACCCTACAAACGAAGAAGCGTAATAAAAATTTCCTTTGTCACCTTTTCCGTAATTCACCTTAACCGTTCCTGTTTTTCCTGCCATCGAAAAATCTTTCGAATACAACTTAGACCCAGTTCCTTTTTTAACCACGTTTGCCAAAACAGCTTTTAGCTTCTTAACTGTTTCTTGCGAACACACTTTAGGATTTAAAACTTCGACATCAAATTTCTTAATCGTTCTATTCCATTCTTTTATCTCCGAAACAAATTGTGGCTTAACCATTACTCCATTATTTGCAACCGAATTATAATAAGTCAACGTTTGCAATGGCGTTACCGAAACTCCATATCCAAAAGCCATCCATGGCAATGAAACTCCCGACCAATGCTTGTCTCCTGGTTGTGGAATATATGGTCTTCCTTCTCCTTCAAAAGGCAATCCCAATCTTTTATTTAATCCGTATCCGTTAATATGATTTACAAATTTGGATGGGTTACTCTTATAATTATCATAAACTGCCTGAGCCATTACTGTATTTGACGAAAGTTCAAACCCTCTAGCTAATGAAACTTTACCATACCCCCCTCTATGCGAATCATTAACAGAACGACCATAATACTTTATTGTTCCGCCATTAGTGTCATAAACAGTACTGGTATCCGCTACTTTATCTTCTAAAATTGCCATTAAATCAACTAGTTTAAAAGTTGATCCCGGCTCATGAGATTCGGCTATAGCATAATTTGTTGTTTCATAATAAGAACCATCATCTGCTCTTCCTAAATTAGAAATTGCTTTAACATGTCCGGTTTCTGTTTCCATTACTACCACACAACCATGATCTGCTTGGTAATCTTCTACTTGTTTTAACAATGCATGATGCGCAATATCCTGAATAAAAACATCTATTGTCGATATTACATCATAACCATCTTGAGGGTCTACCTCGTTTACATCACGAATAGGTTTCCACTGCCCTTTTGCAATTTTTTGTTTTAGAATTTTACCATCCTTTCCATTCAGGTATTTTCTAAAAGCCCATTCGATTCCTTTACCCATCGATTCTCCGTTCACACCACCTTTGTCATAACCAATAGTACGTTCGGCAATTTTCCCGATAGGATGCTCTCTTACCGTTTCTTGCTCTACGATAATCCCACCTTTATAAGCTCCCAAATTAAATAATGGGAACCCTTTTATTTTCATATAATCTGTATAACTCAATTTTCGAGCTATCAAAAAATATCTGTTTTTATTGGCTCTTGCCTTTCTTAATTCATTTTGATAATAACCACTTGGTCTTCCTAAAACAAAAGACAAAGAATCCGAAAGCAATTTTACATTTTTCTCGAATACTTCAGTTTTTGGTGTAACAGCATCAAATCTAATTTCGTAATTAGGAATAGAGGTTGCCAAAAGACTTCCATCGGCAGAATAAATATTCCCTTTATTTGCAGGAATAACGAAGTTTTTTACAGTACGTTGCTTGGCTAATTTCCTGTAATAATCCCCCTCAACCCACTGAATGTTGGTTAACTTTACGACAATACCAATTGCCATCAAAAAGATGAAAACTGCTACCAGATAAATTCTGTAGGATATATTTTTATCGTCTACTGCCATATGCGTTTAAAAAAGCTTTTTTCTTTTTCTTTCTTCACTTCAATCTTAATTGGCGGAACTGTTGATGGATAAATTTCTTTAGCAAGCATTTTTTCCGATACTGTCGATTCCATCTTTAACTTCATCAATTCCGAACGTCTGTCTACAAACTCCGATCGCAATTCCTTTACTTCATTATTCAATTTTGCAATTTCAAAAACCTTTTGTTCGTATCGTTGTGTATTTGCAATCATTATTATTGCTAGCAAAATGATAAAAACGATAAAACGCCAATTTTTAATAGCGTCATCATTTATAAGAAATCTTGCTTTTAATATGTCAAATACTCCGTGTTTCATTATACCTTATTATAGTACTATATTTTTTCAGCTATTCTTAGCTTTGCACTTCTAGCCCTATTGTTAATTTTAATCTCTGCATCATCTGGAACTATTAGCTTTCCGATAGTCTTAAATGGAACTGTGAAGTTTCCATAAAAATCACGTTCTGGCTCTCCCTCAAACATTCCGTTTTTAATAAAACGCTTTACCAATCTGTCTTCTAATGAGTGATAAGAAATAACACTTAATCTTCCGCCTGGGTTTAAAATCTCCAACGATTGCTCGATGAACTCTTTCAATACATCCATTTCCTGATTTACCTCAATACGAATAGCCTGATAAATCTGAGCTAATATTTTATTTTTAACTCTTTCTGGTAAATATTTCGCCAAAACTTCTTTTAATTCATCTGTAGTTTTGATTGGTCTGTGCTCTCTCGCCTCTACAATTGTTCTTGACAAAACTGGTGCATTTTTCAATTCTCCATAATCCAGAAAAACTCGGCGTAAATCCTGCTCGTCGTATTCATTTACCACACGATATGCGTTCAAATCATTCTTCTGACTCATTCTCATATCCAAATCAGCATCAAAACGAGTAGAAAATCCTCTTTCAGCAACATCAAACTGGTGTGATGAAACACCTAAGTCTGCCAAAATTCCATCTACTCCTCTTACACCATGAAAACGCAAGAACCTTTTTATAAATCTAAAATTCTCATTTATCAAAGTAAACCTTTCGTCAGGCAAAGCATTTGCCAAAGCATCTTCGTCTTGATCAAAAGCAAATAATTTTCCGTTTGGCCCTAGCCTGTTTAAAATCTCTTTTGAATGTCCCCCACCACCAAACGTCACATCTACATAAATGCCGTCGGGCTTAATATTTAAGCCATCTACTGTCGGATGAAGCAAAACCGGATTATGATATTCCATTGTCGTCGTCATTTATATTTCCCATTACTTCTTCGGCTAAATCTGCAAAATCCATATCTTCGCCGCTAATTGATTTTTCGTATAACTCTTTATCCCATATTTCAACAATATTTACCGCAGATGAAAACACCACGTCTTTTGAAATACCAGAAAATGTCATTAAATCTTTCGGAACCAATAAACGTCCTAATGCATCAATCTCAACAATCTTAACTCCAGCGGTAAACCTTCTGATAAAATCATTGTTTTTCTTTACAAAACGATTCAGTTTATTAATTTTCTGCATCATCAAATCCCATTCTTCCATTGGATACAATTCCAGACAGGTCTGAAAAACGGAACGCTTCAAAACAAATCCGTTTTGAAGAGAGGTCGCCAACTGCTTTTTTAAAGGAGCTGGCATTAGCAGCCTCCCTTTTGCATCGACTTTACACTCATATGTCCCGACAATTGTGTTCAAAAAAATGTATGGTTATGTTACACAGCAAAAATATAAAAAATATTACCACAATTTACCACTATATACCACTTTGTTGATAAGTTTAACCACTTTTATCCCAAAAGCCTTAAATTATGCAGAGTCAGATCGTTAGCCATTTTAAAATAGTTTGTAAGAATGGTTCTACATAACAAAAAATGAAATGATATTGTCATAAAATTCCAATCTGTTTTTGCTAATTTTCTTTAGAAAAAAGAAAAAAATTAAAACAACTAGCAACTGATTTTTAGCCTTTTATTTCTTCTACTAAAATTATCTAGTTAAAAAATGTTTTCAAAAATCCATATTTATGTATTAAACCCTATATTTGTCCAAATTGAAATCGGTATTTAGTTAGATGGATAAACATTACAAAAAAGAAGGCAGATACAGCTATTATGAAGCTGGAGAAGGGACACCTATTGTTATTTTACATGGACTCATGGGAGGACTTAGTAACTTCGATGCCGTAGCCGAATATTTTTCAAATAGAGGATATAAAATAGTAATACCTGACTTACCGATATACACACAAAGCATACTAAAAACCAACGTAAAAAGTTTTGCCAAATATGTTAAGGACTTTATCACCTTCAAAGGATTCGATAAAGTTATTTTACTAGGGAATTCATTAGGTGGACATATTGCTTTATACCATACCAAATTATACCCTGAAAAAGTAATTGGGCTTGTTATAACAGGAAGTTCTGGTCTTTACGAAAGTGCAATGGGCGACAGTTACCCAAAAAGAGGAGATTACGAATACATAAGAAGAAAAGCTGAAGATGTATTTTATGACCCAAAAATTGCAACTCCCGAACTTATCGATGAAGTTTACGCTTCGGTAAACGATCGAATAAAATTAATAAAAACGCTTACTATAGCAAAAAGCGCTATTCGCCATAACATGGCAAAAGATTTACCTAAAATGCAAGTTGAAACTTGTATCATTTGGGGTAAAAACGACAAAGTAACTCCACCGGACGTAGCCGAAGAGTTTAACAAATTACTTCCTAACTCTTCTTTATATTGGATAGACAAATGTGGACATGCTGCCATGATGGAACATCCAGAAGAGTTTAACAAAATTCTTGAAGAATGGTTGCAAAAAACCAATTTATAATAAACGCTTTCGAATTTGAGGAGGTTTTAGAAATAGTATAGATATGAAAATAAATACCGCCGAATTTATAATTAGTAATTCTGATGTAAGCAAATGTCCTAAGGACTTCTTGCCAGAATATGCTTTTATAGGAAGATCAAACGTAGGAAAGTCTTCTTTGATCAACATGTTGACCAATCATAAAAACTTAGCAAAAACTTCTGGTCGCCCTGGAAAAACACAATTGATAAATCATTTCCTGATTAATAACAATTGGTTCCTTGTCGATTTACCAGGATATGGTTACGCTAAAGTTTCTAAAAAAACAAAATCTGTTTTCCAACAGTTCATTACTGATTATTTTGAAACTCGCGAACAATTAGTTTGCGCTTTCGTATTAATCGATATTCGTCACGAAGCTCAAACCATCGACATTGAATTTATGTCGTACATGGGAGAAAGTGAAATTCCGTTTTGTATCATTTTCACCAAAGCAGATAAAATCAGTAAAGTAAAAATCGATTCTCATATCGCAGCTTACAAAAAGAAAATGTTTGCTAATAACTGGGCCGAAATGCCTCATTATTTTGTAACATCGGCAACAGAAGCTACTGGTAAAGATGATGTTTTAAAATACATTGACGAAGTAAACCAAGAGGTATTCAAAAACAACAGTCAGTTTTAAAATATCCTTTTCAGATAAAATAAAAAATCCCAAAACTTAATCGGTTTTGGGATTTTCTATTTTGTAGTTAAAATCTTTAAAAAAAATATTTTTTTAAACTACATTTGAAACCAATCAATATATAGTTATGAAAAGCTTAAAGTTTATACCACTCATTTTTCTGTTTATATTTTCATCATGCGAATCATCATCGTATGTTACTATGCCTGGACCAAAAACTGGCGTTGACTTTACATCTGGAAAATGGCTGTTAAACGAATTAGATTGTCCAAAAAACTCTAGAGACAAATTAACCGCTGAAACTCTAGACTATTTCAAGAAAAATTTAGGCGAACGAATATCTTATATCAATGACGTAAATGGATTACTAATTACCAGAAAAATTCATTTAGATCCCAACAAAACAAAATTAAAAGAACTTAAAGACGGAACTGGTTTTGATTTCTTTATTAATATTGTTTCCACAAAAAACAAAAGCGACTTCTCTTCCGTTGAACTTTATCAAGACGAAAATGATTTAGGCAAAAACGAAAGCGCTGTAACCCTAGAGATATATGACTTAAACTTACAGGAAATTATTTTCTCACAAAAAGTGGTAGGTACAGCTCACAAAAAGGAAACTAAATCTATGTGGGAAACAGAAAAGTCAGATAAACTTATAGACAACATAACATTCTACAGAAGCTCAGACAAATTAATGGTTGGATCCTTAAAACGAATATTTAAGAATCTAAACAAAGCCTCTGTTAAATAAAAAAATCCCATTCGCCGCGGCGAGGGCACTGAAAAACATCCCTTATTTTGATTGGGATTGTTTTTAGACAATGAAAAAACGCTTATAACAGGATTTAAAAATATCCGTTGTAAGCGTTTTTCGTTTTATATCTGTTTTTTATTTGCAGCTATATGAATCGATTTTTGATTTATAGGGGGCATTTTGTGTAGGCATACTTATTTTATAAATTTCTTACATTAATTTCAGTATTCTTTTTAAGTTGACTGTAAAAATAGCCATTGCTCCTTGCATTTGCATATTGGCAATGCCGTACGATATTGCTCTATCATAGCCATGTACGTTTTTTAACTCACTATTTTTAGCCTCTATTTTGTATCGATGTTTTGCTTTTTCTTTGAAATAATCCGTTTCTTGAAAGGCGATTTGTTCTTGGTGTAAGTCTGATTTTATCCTTACACAGTAGGTTTTTGTTTTTGCCCCTTTATAACACCCCTGTTTTAAAGAACAAGATTTGCATTTTTCGACATCGAAATAGTAGGTATATGTTTGATTTTTCCCAACATTTTTTTTGCCCTGTCTAGCTTTTCGTATAGCCATATGTCCTGCAGGACAAACCATTCTATCGGCATCTTTATTATATTGAAATTTATCTTCCTCTTTTCTTGTCCCATTTGCTACTGAAACATTTAACTTAGCTACAACTCTAATATTTTTCCCGTTTGCTCGCTTGAGATTTTCTGTTCCTGAATAAGCTCCATCACCAATAATGGTATTTACATCAATTCCGTTTTGCTGACTAATCTCTAAGAGTTTTGGTAACTCTGGACCATCTGCTTTCTCTCCTGAGGTAACTACAGCCGCTGTGATGATTCGCTCTTCGGTCATCGCTAAATGAGTCTTGTATCCAAAGAAAGAGCTATCTGCGGATTTATGACCTGTTTTAGCATCTATATCTTTTGATAAGATAAAATTTTCCTGAGTATCTTCTATAGTTTCTTTAAGCAGATTTAGCTTTTCTTTTACAGCAGGTATAGAACTCAAAGATTCTTCTTTTTCTATGCGCTGCTCCAGTTCTTTACAATAGGCTAATTCTTTTTCCAATTCATTGGTATTGTTCTTCTCGGGCATATGCTCTTTGAATTGGTCATCAAATAAATATACTGTTCTTCGTAGAAGTTTAGAGCGCTCTCTTAATACATCAATTGCTGCAAATGGATTTGATCTTGATAAAGTGTGTGTAGCATCAACTATAATAGACCTGGATCTGATGATTCCCTTTTCGACGGCTATAGATACTGTTTTACCAATGAGTAGATTTAATAAGTCCGTATCCTTCAGGCGAAGTTTACGAAATTTCGTTAAAGAACTTGGATTAATAACACTCTCCTCTGGTGTCATTTCTAAGAAATACTTAAAAGACATATCAAAACGTGAACGTTCTACTACATCAACATCCGAGACATCATAAATTGTTTTTAGAAGTAAATACTTAAACATACGCACTGGGCTTTCTGCTGTGCGACCATTAGTGATGCAATATTTATTTAGCAACTCATCGTAGATGAATGAGAAGTCTATGAGTTCGTTGATTTTTCTAAGGAGATTATCCTGAGGAACAATTAAATCATATAATGAGGAATAGGGACTAAACTGAATTTGTTGCTGTTGAATTAACATCTAAAAAGCCTTATGATTACACTCAAAAGATACAAAAAAAGGAGCAGAAACTTTTAGCTTCTACTCCTTTTAATTAACAATTTATTCGTGAAAAGGACTTTTTCAGTGCCCTCGCCGCGGCGAATGGGATTTTCTATTTTGTATTCAATTACGATTTTTTCAATTCTAGCTTTTCAGCGAAATAATCACAGAAATCTTTCATTGTATCCGACATTTTTTCATCGTCTGTAGCACGTTTAAAAGTATCTGCCATAGCTACTAAAGTCTGGTGAAAGAAAATTTTCATTTCATCCACAGGCATATCTTTAGTCCATAAATCAATACGCATTGTTTCCTGCACCTTACTATCCCAGATAGAAAGCATAATTGCTTTAGCATCCTGAGCTTCAACTCCACCATCTTTTGCCGACCATTTTAATTTTTCTGGCACACGGTTTTCGTCTAATTCTATAAGGAATTTAATTTCTGAGGTTTGTTGTTTATTATCTGACATTACTTCTTAGGTTTATATTTTGACTTTTCAAAAATTTCTTTTGCGTTGGTTTTTAATAATTGTTCTATCGACACATCATTGTTTTTCATGTATGAACGTACAATCTGCCAACCAATCCAGGTTCCAACGCGTCCTGGAGATTCGTTATCTATTTCTAGGTAAAATTTAGAAAATGGTGCTGTATTTATAAATCGTGTTGTAAGTTTTGCATCATCACTATACAACATTTCTTTCTCTATAAAATAACGCCACATATATCCTTCATTCTCTTCACACCATTTTATTTGTTCTGGTGTGTATCCTATCTTATCTGCATCGGTATAATCTGGCAAAAGCAAATCTTTTAAATACAATTGCTTTCCATAATATACCATTTTGCTAATTAAATTCTTATCGGTAACTGGTGAGATTTTCTTCATCGAAAAACTAGAAACCACATCTGGCATAATTTGTTTCTCTTCAAAATTCTCTTTTATATAATTTGGGAATTGATAAAACTTATGTTCTTTTCCTAAATACAACTCTAGCGCTACAACAACCAGACTATCGGCATAAATTGCTTTATTATTATAATCCATCTCAGATATTATAGTAATAACCTTTGGCGTTTTAGTTTTAGGAAAATAGTACTCTATATGTTGGAATAAAGTATTAAACTCTTTTCGAACTGGCTCAAAATCTCCATACTTTTTCTGAACTTCGGTATACAATTCTCTCCAAAGCGGATTCTGCATTTTCTCTATCCAAACCGCATCATCATTTCCTGCAGGAAAAAAATACGGGTATTCTTTTTTTACTTTACCCAAATCTTTTGGCTGGGTCTCAAAAAACACTTTATCAAAGCGTTCTACTTTAATATCAACAGGAATTTCTTCTACCGCTTTTTCAATTTTGCTTTTTTGGTCACAGGACAAAAAAAAGACAGATAGAGCGATAGCAAACCGATATATTTTCATTTTATTTTAATTAAGTTTGTGTTGCAAAATTATCTAAGTAAAGACTACTTAAATATAATTGTGCAAATATACATTCCTGCATTTTAAAACTTAAACTATTATGGCTAAAAAAAGCACTATTCAAACAGAAAAAGTAAATACCTACATTGTAGAGTGGTTAAAAGATTATGCTAACAATGCTAAAGTGAATGGTTTTATTATAGGAATTTCTGGTGGTGTCGACTCAGCTGTAACCTCAACATTATGCGCTCAAACAGGATTAAAGGTTTTATGTGTAGAAATGCCAATACATCAAGCTCCAAATCAAGTTTCCAGAGGACGAGAACACATTGAACAACTAAAAAAACGATTCCCAAATGTCTCTAATATCGAAACTGACTTAACAAGTACTTTTGAAGCTTTTAAAGCCTCAACTCCACATGATGCCGATATTGCAAAAGTAAATTTATCGCTTGCCAACACTCGTGCTCGTTTACGCATGACAAGTTTGTATTATTTGGCTGGAATTTACGGATTATTGGTTGCTGGAACAGGAAACAAAGTTGAAGATTTTGGAGTAGGTTTTTATACAAAATACGGTGATGGTGGCGTAGATTTGAGTCCAATTGCCGATTTAATGAAATCTGACGTGTATGCTTTAGGGCTATTTCTTGAAATTCCTAACACAATTTTAACAGCTGCCCCAACCGATGGTTTATTTGGAGATAATAGAACAGATGAAGACCAATTGGGTGCAAGTTATGACGAATTAGAAGCGGCAATGTTAGCCGATGAGCTAGGAAAATCGGCTGCTGACTTTGTAGGAAGAGAAAAAATTGTTTTCGAAATATACAAGAAATTAAACACAGCCAATCAACACAAAATGAATCCTATACCTGTGTGCTCGATACCTAAAAAGTTAAAATAATCATTTTTATACTGATTTGCAATAAATTACAGAATTTATTTATTAATTTTACAGTTCCAAAAAAAATGAACAATTCTTAAAAAGGTAAAACTATGATTAAAGTATGTTTAGCAGACAACCACCCTGTGACGCACTTTGGCGTTAAGTCGTATTTTAAAGACCATGATGACATTTCAATTGTTGCAAATGTAGGCAACTTTACGATGGTAAAAGACATCCTTCAAACTAAGGACATCGACATTCTAATTTTAGATTTAGAATTAGAAGGTCTTGCCAGTATTTTTGAAGTTAAGTCTATTCTGAAAAACTTTCCAAAAACAAAAATCATCATCTTCAGTAATCTTTCTGAACAAATGTATGCTCCAAATGCCATAAAAGCTGGTGTTTCGGGATACATTCACAAAACAGAAAAATTAGAAACTCTGGGGATTTCGATTATCAAAGTACACGAAGGAAAAATTATCATCAATGAAACTGTACGTAAAAACATGGCATTGATCGCAAAACAAAGCAAAAGCGAACGTTTGTATCGAAAACTTTCTAACAGAGAAATTGAGGTATTACGTTACTTAAGCGATGGTAAGAAAAACAACGAAATTTCTAAAATTCTAAATCTTAACGAAAAAACAATTAGTACTTATAAACTAAGATTACTAACAAAATTAAACGTTACCAATTTAGTAGATTTGGTTAATAAAGCCAAAACACTAGAGATTATTTAATTATGATAACGGGACATTACCCTCCCAAGTTTTCTCGAAAACGAATTAATTAATTTAGAGTAATCTACCACCATTAACAAGAGCTCCATATTATCTTCCTTAGGGTCTGATACTATGGAGCTTTTTAATTCTTCAATTATTTTATCGACCAAAAACCAACGCATAGACAAAATTGTCTCGGTTACGTATTGACTTATAGATTCTGATTTTTCTTTTGCGAAAATATTTTGTCCCTCCCAATCATGAAGTGTAACTTTTTCATCTTCCATCAGAATATCTGTTACCTCCTGAGCAAATTCAGGCTGCAAACGCATTAAATATTGCTCCAAACTAAATTTTTCATTCTGATGATAGAATGCAATTAAGTCTGTAAAAATATCTCGAAACAGATTATTAGAAAGCTCTACCTCATCTTCCTGCAAACTCAAATAAATTCGCTGAAAAACTTTGTATTCTTTCTTTTCGGTAACAGTTTCTATTTCTCCTTCTCCATTACTTCTCAGGAAAACATCTTCAAACAGTTCTGTCTTATCTCCATAAAGCAATAAAATTTCAATTACTTTACGTTCTAAATGATATAAAATATCAATTTTTTCTGCTTGCTGTTCTACTGGATATCCTGGCTCACCTGGATAATCATCGGGTGGTCCGTTTCTTGGGTCTTCTGGATCTCCTCCTGAATACCCTGTTTGTTTTGGTTTTTGGTTTCTATAAACTTCAAAAGGTTTTTGCTCCTGCTTTTGCTTTTTACCAACTTCTGCAATATCTTTTTGAATCAACTGAGCTAAAGTACTCACAAGTACCTGCTCAGAAATATCCATAATTCTGGCACATTCCTGAACGTAAACTTCACGCTGAATTCTATCTGGAATTTTAGAAATACTCGTAACCATATCCCGAATCAAATCGGCTTTCTTTATAGGATCATTTTTTGCTTCATTCATTAATAACGAAGCCTTAAACTGAATAAAGTCTTTAGCATTATTTTCTAAGTACGCTACTAAGTCATCATACGAAGTTTTTCTGGCAAAACTATCCGGGTCATCACCATCAGGGAAAGTACATACTCTTACGTTCATACCTTCTTCCAGAATCAAATCGATTCCTCGAATAGACGCTCGTAATCCCGCAGCATCACCATCAAAAAGTACAGTGATGTTTTTTGTCAATCTATTTACCAGTCTAATCTGATCTGGTGTTAATGCCGTTCCAGAAGATGCAACTACATTTTCTATCCCTGCTTGATTAAACTGAATTACATCAGTATAACCCTCAACTAAAAAACAATTATTTTGTTTAGCAATAGCTTGTTTGGCCTGAAAAATACCATACAACACTTTACTCTTATGGTAAATATCACTCTCTGGTGAATTTAAATATTTTGCGGCTTTTTTATCATTGGTTAAAATACGTCCTCCAAAACCAAGTACACGTCCCGACATACTTTGTATTGGGAACATAACACGTCCTTTAAATCGATCAAACGGACGGTCATCTCTAGGAATTGTTAACCCTGTACTTTCAAGAAATTCAAGTTTATATCCCTGACCGAGTGCTTCTTTAGTTAAAGCATCCCAAGTTTCAGGAGAATATCCTAGTTCGAATTTTTTAATTGTTTCGTTTGTAAACCCTCTTTCTTTAAAATATGAAAGCCCT
Organism: Flavobacterium sp. GL_143; assembly: GCF_057834355.1. Taxonomy (NCBI): domain Bacteria; kingdom Pseudomonadati; phylum Bacteroidota; class Flavobacteriia; order Flavobacteriales; family Flavobacteriaceae; genus Flavobacterium; species Flavobacterium sp. GL_143. The sequence goes on from NZ_CM174401.1 coordinate 360,669, forward strand.
ATTGCCTGACCTTCATCTGTATTTAAAAGTACATTATGAAAATACTTTTTGGCAAACTCAGAAACAAGATACATACTTTCACGAACATCTGTAATCGCTTTTTCAGCATCTGTCTGTTCGGTTTCTTCAATTTCGATATTATATTTTCTTGCCAAATATCGAATGGCTTCTGGGTAAGTAAAATGTTCATGCTCTATCAAGAAAGCAACAGAGTTACCTCCTTTTCCAGAACTAAAATCTTTCCAGATACCTTTTGCAGGCGATACCATAAACGATGGCGAGCGCTCATCCGAGAATGGGCTCAATCCCTTAAAGTTACTTCCTGCTCGTTTTAAATGTACAAAATCGCCAATTACCTCCTCTACTCGAGCAGTTTCAAAAACGGTATTTATGGTATTTTGTGAAATCAAAACGTATTACTTTTTTAAAGATTGAAGCTTGCAAAATTACACAAATCAAACTTGATATTTTGAATTATATGAAACAAAAAAAGCACTTCTCTCGAAGTGCTTCATTACTATAAAACTAACCTAACTTTTTTAATTCAAATCTAAACGTAATCCTAATGAAACATTGTTTTGTTTTATATCATTGTCAGCAAACAAAGGGTTAAGGTCATATTTTAAATACAAACTTATATCTCTATATCCCATATAACCACTTACTCCGTAAATGAAATTATTTACATTATAATCGCCTTTTGATATTACTTTTTCTTTTATATCATCTTGATCATATTTTAGAATTTGTTTGGACTTAACATTAATCCCCGCATATCCTCCAAGCCCAAAACGAAAACTTCTGTGAGTTCTAAAATAAGTACCTCCATTACTATCGCGTTTACTTCCCGAAAAATCAAACTCTAAGTGCGCTGGTATAACTAAATAAACATTTCTAAAACGGGATTCATCTAGATTTACAGGATTAACTTCCAGAACGGTCTTATCCCCGTCTACCACAAAATTACGGTTCTCTGTAGGTCTAATATTATTATACATTAATGACAATCCGTATTTAGCATGAAGCAAATTATGATCTTTTAAAATCCTGGAATTAAATGTAAATCCCCATTCGTAAAAATGCGAACCCATAAATTTGTAATCGGAGTTTTTTAAACTTCCATCGGTTACTAAATTATTTATTCCTGCTGCAAACACAAATTGTGAAGTAGTTCTCTTTTCTCTGTAAATCGAATCTTTTCCTTTTCCACATCCTTTGCAAAGCCTAATCATATACTTTTTTACAGAATCTCTTTCTTTTATTTTTCCATCTACTTTTTGTTGTACTAAATCATTTAATTCATTTTGTACAACCGTAATTTTCTCTTCTATTATAATCGCTCTTGCTTCCGCTAATTGTTTTTTCTTTTTATCAGCTTCTTCTCTGGTTATTTTCCCTTCAGAAAGTTGAACATTTACAACTTCTACTTCTTCTTTCAAAGCAGCTTTTTCATCTTTAGTTATTTTTTCGATTTTGTTTGCAATAGATTTTGCTCTGGATTCAAATGTCTCTTGCCCTATCATTTTGCTAACAAATAAAAATAGAATGAGGACTAAGTAAATGGTAAAATTTCTCATGGTGATTTTTTTAAAAATTGATTGATTTTTTGATTGATGATGATTTTAATTTTGATTATTGCAATAGCTATTCTTCAGCATTTCTGTTTCCCAAAGCTACTTTTACAGTTTGGTAATTTTTATTGACTTTATTAATTACTTTTTCTCTAAATGAAAGCTCTAACTCTCCATCGACTTGAGAAAGTAACTCATTAGCATTTACCTTAACTTTAGCTTTTTGCTGATCTGTTTTCCCCATTACTAAAGTTTTTTCTGCTGATGTCAGTAATTGATCTACAGTTGCACTTTTTGAATTGTCTGCGATTGTTGTTTGATTAATTTTTGATTCTGTTTTTTGATTGTTTTTCCAATTCTCGTTATTGGTTTCTTTGATGATTGAACGCTCCGCTACTTGATTTTGATTTATTTTATTTTGATTTACTTTTTCATTTTTTTCTTCACTATTTTTCTTTGTCTCCTTTATTACAACTGCATCTGTATTTAAAGGGTTCAAGATTATTTTATCTTCTGGCTTATTTGGTTTAGCGACTGAATCTTTTACTTCTTCTTTAACAACTACTGTAACATTCAGGTTATTAACTGGAGCCTCTCTTTGACTAAAATAAATCGTGCTTATCAATAAGAAACCGATAAAACCTGCCGCAACATACATCCAGGTATATTTTCGTTTTGGCTTAGTTTCTTCGGCAACATTCAGCATCGCATCTAATCTATCCCAAGCATTATTGCTAGGGTTGATTTCTCTTTCATTTAGTTTTTCACGAAACTCTTTTTCTATTTTATTCGGTTCCATTTTCTTGTTTTTTTAATATAATAATTTGCTTTTGCAGCATTTTACGAGCATGTGATAATTGTGACTTTGACGTTCCTTCATTAATCCCCAGCATCGTTGCAATTTCATTGTGCTTATATCCTTCGATAGCATAAAGGTTAAAAACCATCTTATAACCATCTGGTAAGCTGTCTATTAAAAACTGAATTTGATCTGTAGATAATTGACTTTCGATGCCATTAAAACTCTCTTCAGTATAATTTTCATCTTCTATAAATTTCACCTTTTTTTGAACCCGGAGATATGAGATGCATTCGTTTACCATTATCCTTCGAATCCATCCTTCAAAACTTCCTTTATTTTCAAATTTATTAAGGTTTACAAAGACTTTCATAAATGATGTTATCATTACATCTTCTGCTAGTTGAATGTCTTTAATATACTGTCGGCAAACACTTAACATTTTCGAAGAAAACTTACTGTATATCTGCTGCTGAGCCTGTCGATTATTATCGATAGCCAACTGAATGATTTCAGTTTCTTCTTGATGTAAATGGATAATTTTCATTAATAAGCTTTCGGTTTTTGGTTTTGCAATGGTCTTCTATTAGCATAGACGATTGTCGTTTCGAAATGGTTGCATCTGGGTTGAAAAAAAATCAAAAAATAAATTACAAATTCCAAAAAAAACAAACAAAACACTGATTTACAAACAAATAAACTTGTTTTTTTTTTATTTAGTTAATTTTCTAATTATTTTTTATTTGATACAAACTTAAGGAGAATTAAAGATAGCAAGTATTTCAGACCAACCTCTATTTCCTGGTCCGCATATACTTAGTTAATTTCTGAATAGATTATATTTCCTATTTTAGCAAGAAACCAAATTACAATGAAAATAATATTAAGCTCAATTTTTTGTCTTTTTTCAGTATTACTTTTTTCTCAAAATGAGAATAAAGCAATCACTGGCTTTTCTAAAGAAGAAAAAGCAGATTCAATAAAAGTGGAGAATAAAAGCATTGGATATTCGAATACTGGTTTGGCTAAAATTAAAGGTAAAACTTTTGATCGTCAATTACGCAGCGTTGAAAGCGTAGAGATATCTTTGACAAATTTATCTTCTAAAATCACAAGCTTTTATGAAACAAATGATGACGGGCTTTTCGATATTAATATTGAAAGAGGTGTTTACTCCATATTATTTTCAAAAAGATCTTATGGGAAATTCAAAATTGAAAAAATCGATCTTAGCGATTGCCAAATTCAGGAAATTAATTTAAATCTGGGATCAAGAATAAATATAGTCGAATATATAACGGTACCAGCACAAGAATTTTCACTTCCATCGAAAAAGAAAACAAAGAAAAAATAAAATTTAATCCTTACTTTTTTCTTTCGATAACGTAGTTCACCATCAAAGTCAAGGCTGCTTTGAATTCTGAATCTGAATAATTGTTGAGTAGTGAGAGTGCTTCTTGCTGAAATTCTACCATTTTATTTTCGGCGTAAGCCAAACCATTATTATCTTTTACAAAAGCAATAACTTCTTTTACACGCTTTTTGTCTTTATTATGGTTTTTGATAGAATTAATAAGCCAGCTTTTTTCTTTAGAGGTACAGTTATTTAGAACATGAATTAAAGGCAAAGTCATTTTTTGCTCTTTAATATCTATTCCGGTAGGTTTACCTATAGCTTCTTCGCTATAATCGAATAAATCATCCTTTATCTGAAAAGCCATTCCTATAAGCTCTCCAAATTTACGCATGTTCTCTACCTGAACTTCATCTTCTATAACCGATTTTGCGCCAAGTGCACAACAAGCAGCAATAAGTGTCGCTGTCTTTTTTCGGATAATTTCATAATAAACATCCTCGGTAATATCTAGTCTTCTTGCTTTTTCTATCTGAAGTAATTCGCCTTCGCTCATTTCGCGTACAGCAACAGATATTATTTTAAGTAAATCAAAATCACCGTTATCTATAGAAAGTAACAATCCTTTTGATAGTAAATAATCTCCAACCAGAACAGCTATTTTATTTTTCCAAAGTGCATTGATAGAGAAAAAACCACGACGACGGTTACTATCATCTACAACATCATCATGAACCAAAGTAGCAGTATGAATTAACTCTATAACCGATGCTCCTCGATAAGTACGTTCGTTCACGATTCCTTCTGAAACCATTTTTGCTGTCAAGAAAACAAACATAGGTCGCATTTGTTTTCCTTTTCGATTTACGATATAATAGGTAATTCTGTTAAGCAAAGCCACCTTTGAAGTCATCGATTCATGGAACTTTTTTTCAAAAAGTTCCATTTCGTTAAAAATGGGCTGCTTTATTTGTGAGGTAATATTCATTTCGATTCCAAATATACTATTTTAAATAAAAAAACGTTGTCTATTTTATAGAAGTATATCAACATTTGTAACTTTTTATACACTATTCACATTCAAGTAAACCTTATTTACTCGAAAGCTCATTATTAGCATAGTCTAATTGTGTCGTTACTATTTTATTTCTCCTTTATAAAATAGCATTAACTCAAAATCTACAATATAATCTCCACTTTAATTTAATTCATTAATTACAAGAAATCTAAATTACTTATTATGAAAACAAAGATTTTATTATTGGGAGCCATTGCAACTTTTTCGTTTTTCATTAGTTGTAATTCAGATGAAACAAGACAAGATGTTTCATCTAAAACTATTTCAAACGATGAAATAGCTACAAACTCAAAAATTGATGCATCGATTGATGATGTTTCAAATATTGCAGAAGACCAATTTGGCGCACAACAAAACAGTTCCCGAAAAGCAACTGGAGTTATTAAAAGCTTTTTACCAGAATGCGCCGTCATTACAACTGTATTAACAGACAATACATGGACAAGAACTATCGATTTTGGCACTGAAGGTTGTACCTTATCTAACGGAAATACATTGAAAGGAAAAATTACCATTTCGTTTACAAATGATTTCTCAAGCTCTGAACATACAATCACATACAGTTTTGAGAACTTTTACCACAATGGTAATAAAATACAAGGTAGCAAAAGCATAAGCCTAACACAAAAAGCAACTGCTTTATTAGCAACTGTTCACCCTGTATCTACTTCGGCAATCGACATGACAATTACATTTGAAGATGGGAAAATCTACAAACGAACTGGTACTTTAACAAAGGAAATGATTGCTGGTTTCGACACTTGGTTTAATTGGGACGATAACACTTTTATTATCACTGGTACTGGAGAAACTACGTTCCCTAATGGTGATAAAATTTCGACCGAAATTATACTTCCTCTAGAATTCTCTATGGCATGCAAAAAACCATTCCCTGTAAAAGGTTCTATTTCTATTACTAAAAATGAGGCTAAGGCTTTAATTGATTTTGGAAATGGTGATTGTGATGACCTTGCTGTTGTTACAAGAGATGGCGTTTCGGAAGAAATTCATTTAAAAAAATAAGCTGATTTATAAAGAGAAAAGCATTAAAAACAAGTGGTGATCTCGTTTTTAATGCTTTTTTATTTTTATACTAAAGTAATTCTAAACTTCTGCTTCTTTATTGGCCAATTGCCCACAAGCAGCATCAATATCTTTTCCTCTGCTTCTGCGTACTTTTACCACAATCCCTATATTTTCTAATGCTTTTATGTACGCATTAATCGATTCTTCTGAAGCTTGCTGAAACTCTCCATCATCGATTGGATTATATTCAATAAGGTTGACCTTACATGGTATGTATTTACAAAACTTTACCAAGGCATCAATCGATGCTTTATCGTCGTTAATTCCTTTCCAAACTACGTATTCGTATGAAACTTTGCATTTAGTCTTTCTGTACCAATATTCTAATGATTCTCGTAAATCTGCCAAAGGAAAGTTTTTACTAAAAGGCATAATTCGAGAACGGATTTCATCGATTGCCGAGTGTAATGAAACCGCCAATTTGAATTTAACATCATCATCGGCCATTTTTTTAATCATCTTAGGAATTCCCGATGTCGATACCATAATACGTTTTGGTGACATTCCTAATCCTTCTGTAGAGGTAATCATATCAATTGCTTTCATAACATTGTTATAATTCATGAGTGGTTCTCCCATTCCCATAAACACAATATTCGATAGCGGATGATTATAATACAAACGACTTTCTTTATCTATAGCTATTACCTGATCATAAATCTCTGCAGGTTCTAGATTTCGCATTCTTTTTAATCTCGCTGTTGCGCAAAAATTACAATCTAAGCTACAACCTACCTGGCTAGATACACAAGCCGTAGTCCTTGTTTGGGTTGGTATTAAAACCGACTCTACAACTAATCCGTCATGTAAGCGTACAGCATTCTTTACTGTACCATCGCTACTGCGTTGCATTGTATCAACCTTAATATGATTGATAACAAAATTATCTTCGAGCATAGAACGTGTTGCCTTAGCAACATTGGTCATATCATCAAAACTATGTGCTCCTTTACTCCATAACCACTCGTAAACTTGATTTCCGCGAAAAGCTTTGTCATTATTAGCGACAAAAAAATCGCGCAATTCCTCTTTTGATAAGGCTCGTATATCTTTTTTCTCCATTTGCATGCTGCAAAGTTACTAAAGTATTTGCTCATTTTTAATCGACTATCATATATAATCTAAAACCGATAATAGAATCTAAAATAAAGGCAATTATATCCGTAAAAAACCATGTAATTTCTTACCCTAAAAAACATCGATTATACTACATCGTTGTAGCTATAGATAGGGCTTTAATAAAATTTTAACAATGATTTATATCATCTCAAGAGCTCTTTATGTGTGTTAAATTTGACTCAAACAAATACCACGATTAGCTGCTGATAAATATAATTTAAAAGCTACAAATCAAACTTTTCGATAACAATTTAATACTCAGAAAAATGAAATTACCAAAAAACAAATTATTCCTTTCAACAGTACTTTTCTTCGGAATCGTATTGTCTTCAAATGCTCAAAAAAACTACACACTAGACGCAAAAACTAGTTACTCAGTTTCTGGAACATCTACAATGCATGACTGGGAAATGAAATCTGACTCAAAAACAGGAACAGCTAATTTCACTATCGCAGATTCAAAATTAGTTAGCATCAACAGTATTGATATTACCCTACCTGCAGAGAGCATTAAAAGCGAGAAAACTAGTATGGATAAGGTGGCGTACAAAACTTTAAAAACAGACAAATTCAAAAACATTAAATATGTTTTAAAATCTGCCGAAAAGATTAATGAAACTACATGGGAACTTACTGGAACTTACACCATAGCCGGAGTAAGCAAAGTAATAAAAACACAAGTAAAAACTACAGTTACCAAAGATGCGGCATCCTTACAAGGCAGCAACAAAATCACTTTTACTGAATTTGGAATGAAATCTCCAACTGCATTATTAGGAACAATTAAAACTGGAGAAAACTTAACCATAAAATTCAATTTAAACTTTAATTTATAATAATCATGAAAAAAATCTATCTACTATTTATAGCATTAGCAAGCACGGTTGCTGCAAATGCACAGCTAAGTTTTGGACATATGCAGAATCAAATTCCTCGTGACCAGAGAGCCATCAATGTATTTGATGTCAAAAAAGATACCACTGCTTACAAAGGCATTAGTGTTGATCTGGGCGGTGCATTTGCCTTGCAATTTCAAGCCTTGAATTCGTTCAATGACCAAAGAAACTTAACCGGAGCGAATGCCGAGTACAGATTAAACAATCTAACTAACGACTTTAATTTACCAAATGCTAATATGACAATAGGTGCACAATTAGCAGATGGGGTACGTGTAAACTTAGACATATATCTTGCTTCCAGACACCACCATGAAACCTGGGTACAAGGTGGATACTTGCAAATTGACAAATTAGATTTCATTAAAAAAGGGCTTCTTGAAGATGTTATGAAATATACCACCATCAAAATAGGTCAAATGGAAAACAACTATGGTGATGCGCATTTTAGAAGAAGTAACAATGCTTATACGATAACAAACCCTTTTATTGGAAACAATATCATGGATGCTTTTACTACCGAAATGGGAGCTGAAATATATTATAACAGAAGCGGTTTTGTAAGTATGATTGGAGTAACAAACTCTAAATTAAATCAAAACGTACAAGAAGTTATTCCTGGAACAGCTACAGAACTTGCTCCAGATCAAAATACAACTATTAGCCCTACAATCTTAGCTAAACTAGGTTGGGACAAACAAATTGACAGTGATTTAAGAATCAGACTTACCGGATCTTACTATCATACAGCAAATTCTAGCGGAAACTTATATAGTTCTGATAGAGCAGGAAGTCGTTTTTATAGCGTAATGACGCACGCTGGAACGATAGGTTACCCAAGTTCAAATATTTTAGATTCAGAGAGCAATAAAGACACTGGTAGATTTAATCCGGGATTCGGAAACTGGGCCACTTCTTACATGATTAACCCGTTTATAAAATATAAAGGATTTGAATTCTTTGGTACTTTAGAATTTGCTTCAGGAGGTGACTATAAAGGAACAGATGATACTCGTAATGTCAATCAATATGTTGGAGATTTAGTTTATCGTTTTGGAAATCATGAAAATCTATATGTTGGTGCTAAATACAATTTAGTCGACGGAAAACTACGTAACTCTGATGCTGATGCTGTACAAGTAAATAGATTTGAAGCTGCTGCAGGTTGGTTTATGACTAAAAACATTTTAGCAAAACTTTCATACGTGCAACAGAACTACAAAAACTACCAACAATTTGGAAATGTAGGCGGAGTTTCAATGCCAAATGACTTTTACGGAGGAAAATTTGAAGGACTAATGTTTGAAGCAACAATTTCATTCTAAATAAAATGAAAAATAGATTTCTAATTTTAATTTTGGGTTTAGTCATTTTTCTTTCCCTGGGAAGTGCTAAACCCACTTTTTTAACAGATGATACTGTTTTAATAATAAATAAAATAAAAATAGAAATTACAGGAGTATCAACTGTCGGCAATTACAATTGCTCCAATATCTTCCTTAAAAAAGATACCATTTATTTAAATTCAACAAAAAAAAATGCATTTAATACTGAAATCAAGATGTCAAATTTTGATTGCGGAAACAAAATAATGACAAAAGATTTACAAGGAACTGTAAAGATAAAAACCTTCCCTAACAGTATTGTGTATATTACAGACATAAAACCTAGTGGCAAAAATTACAAATGTACGCTGGCTTTTTACATCACAAATAAAACCCTGATATACAAAGATTTCATATTATATACTACTGATAAAAAAATCGAAGGATCACTTAATTTAAAGTTCTCAGATATTGAATTAGCACCACCCGTAAAGATGGCTGGTTTAATTAAAGTAAAAGATGACATTGTTATTAATTTTAGTTTGTACAAAAACTAAGTGAGTGGAAAAACTCATCATTTCTTTTTAAAATATTATCATGTTTTTTTTTAAAGGTACTCTACATGGGTACCTTTTTGATTTTAAAAATCTTTCTACTAAATCTTTCCGAATATAAAACTTGGCACGAGAATTGTTTTTCTATCAAAGGGAAAATAATATTACAAAGCGCGCAATCATTTTAAAATGTGTATCTTTATTTTTCAGCTCTATAAACGTTAAATTTTATCAACCTAAAAAAATTAATTCATTATGAAAAAACAAATTTTAAGTTTAGCATTAGTTGCCTTATTAAGTTTAGCTGTTCAGTCATGTAAAAAAGAAGAGCCAAAACCTACTGAAGATGAATTAACGCTTGGAAACAAAGTAGACTCATTAACTACTGACATTAAAGAAGTAAAAGATACAGCCGTAACTAAAGTTGAAGATGCTGCCAAAGATGTAAAAGATGCTACTAAAAAAGCTGCTGAAGATGTAAAAGACGCTACAGAAAAAGGAGCTAAAAAAGTAGAAAATGCTGCAAAAGCTGCAAAAGACGGAACTGTAAAAACAGCCAAAGAAGTTAATGATGCTTTAAAAAAATAATTTTCATTGTCATGAAAATTAAAACCATTCGTCACGGCGAATGGTTTTTTTTATGCTAAAAAGTGTAGTAGATATTTTTGTATTTTTGTGTTTCAAAAATTTAGACTTTACTCATCATGCATTTTATATCACAAGACTTAGAAGATTATATCGAACAACACTCAGAAAGAGAACCTGAATTACTAGCACGTTTAAACAAAGAAACTTACCAAAAAATATTATTACCACGTATGTTAAGCGGGCATTTTCAGGGGCGTGTTTTAAGTATGTTATCTAAGTTAATACGTCCTGTAAATATTCTCGAAATTGGTACTTATACTGGTTATGCTGCTTTATGTTTATGCGAAGGCATGCAAGAAAACGGGCAATTACACACCATCGATATTAAAGAAGAATTAATCGATTTTCAACGAAAATATTTTGACCAATCGCCTTGGGGAAAACAAATTTTCCAACATTTGGGCGAAGCAACAACTATTATCCCTACGATTGATGTAAAATTTGATTTGGTTTTTATCGATGCTGATAAAGAAAACTACCTTAATTATTACGAAATGATTGTTCCTAAAATGAATAAAGGAGGTATCATTTTATCTGATAATGTTTTATGGAGTGGTAAAGTTTTAGAACCATTACAACCAAACGATATTAGTACAAAAATACTTTTAGAATACAACTTACTCTTAAAGAACGATCCAAGGGTAGAAACTGTTTTATTACCTATTCGTGATGGTCTAACTGTAAGTCGAGTACTTTAAGAAAGTTACTAAGTTATTGAAGCACTAAGATTTTAAGTTTTTTATTAAACAAAGACTCAATTACCTTCTACTTTAGCTAGAGGTAATTCAGAAAAAAACAGCAATAAATGAATTACAGCAATGAAATAAACTCGGAAGGTTTTGCAATTATTGATAATGTTTATGATGAAAACGAAATTAAAAAATTGATTTCGATAATTGAAAACGTTACTGAGAACAAAACGGATAAAACAACCTTTAGGAAATCTGAAGATTTATTTGCTATTAGACAATTCCACAAAGAAATTCCTGAGACATTAGATTATATCTTTAATCAGAACTTAAAGGATATTATCAAATCTAACTTTGGGGAGAATTATTTTATAACGAAATCAATATATTTTGACAAACCCGAAAAATCAAATTGGTTTGTTGCTTACCATCAAGATTTGACTATTTCGGTAGATAAAAAATTAGATATAGAAAATTTTGAAAATTGGACTACCAAACAAAATCAGTTTGCAGTACAACCTCCCAAAGAAGTTCTCGAAAATAATTTTACAATAAGAATACATATCGACAAAACTACTAAAGACAATGGTGCTTTAAAAGTGATTAACAATTCTCATTCTAAAGGAATTTTGAGAGTCGAAAACATGGACTTGAAGAATGAAACGGAAACAATTTGCGAAATCGAAAAAGGCGGTATAATGATTATGAAACCATTGCTTTTTCATGCTTCTAACAAGACTACTAATAATGAAAGAAGACGCGTTATTCATATCGAATTTAGTAATCTGGAATTACCAAATGGATTGGAATGGAGCGAAAAAACAAAGCTTAATTAATCAAAGCTTTTAAATTTTTAAACGCAATTCTAGCCCAGATGGAAACGGCATCCTTTTTCTGGCTCCTTTAACCAGGAAAAGATAGAGTGTACAGCTGGAAAAAGCTCCTAAAATTTAAACTGGAAAGTACCTTGCTCTTACTTTTTGGTATATTTTAAACAGCAAGAATCCCATTGTTGCTCCTGCTAAATATCCGCAAAGGATATCCAACGGATAGTGCAATCCTAAATAAATACGGCTATAAGCAAAAACTAATGGCCATAAAAACAGGAGTCCAAAATATTTAAAGTGTTTGTTAAGTAATAAATACAAAAATGTAGCTACTGCCATTGTATTAGCAGCATGTCCTGAGAAAAAGCTGAATGATGAGCGAACTTGTACAATTCGAATAAACGAATTAATATCGGGGTTATTACAAGGTCTTAAACGTTGTACATTATTTTTAACCAAATTTGTTAATTGGTCTGTACAGGTTATTAAAATTGCTATAAAAAGTAATAGATACAAGGTCTGTTTTGTTCCTAATTTTTTATAAATGAAATAAAATAATAACAAAAAAAGTGGAATCCAATTTACCTGATTCGTAATTACGAGCCAAAGTTTGTCGTAAGTTTCGGAACCTAAACCGTTAAGATAAACAAATAAATTAGTATCGAGTTCTTGTAATTTTTCAAGCATTATATCTGACGTTTTATTGGGCCTGTAATTGTATCAATGTCTTCTTTTGTTTTTTCGAATTGCGTTGTAGCATCTCCTAACAAATTAGTTTTGGCTTTTTCTATTTCAGAATTAATATTGCCTGTTATGTTGTCTAATGATTTCGCATCAAAACCGTTAGCTTCTGCGCCTTTTTGAATTTCGCTTTTAATGTCATTGGTCGCATTTTTAAGTTGCGCCATTGCTTTCCCCATAGTACGAGCAATTTCTGGTACTTTATCTGAACCAAAAAGCATAAGTACTACAAATAGTATAAAAACTAATTCTCCTCCTCCTATACCAAACATATCTTTTTTATTTTATGTGCCACAAAGATATTAAATTTTGTAGCCTACTGTTTTAAAATTTACTTAAAAAAAGAGACCCTTGCGAGTCTCTTATCTTTTTATGCTTAATCAAATTTTGATTTTACCTCTACTTTTGGCCATGCATTATTAGTTACATCAATATCTGCAGTAAGTAATTTTGGGTCAATTTGAATGCTTTTTATAGCTTTCTCTGTTGCATATACTTTTTTGGCTGTATCATTATTTTTTCTCCAGATTTGTGCTGGATATTTAAATTCTTCTTTACTTCCGTCCTCATAAGTAATCTCTACAAGAATAGGCATGATCATTCCTCCCGGCTTTTCAAACTCTACTTCGTAAAAATATTTAGGTGATTTTAAATTTGCTTTTTCTTCTGCATTAAATGTTTGCGCAACATAATCTGATAATAATTTTACATCATCAACCTTTAAGGCTTTTTTATCAGATCCTTTTAATTCTTTGTTATCGCTTGCAATTAAATATACAAAAGGTCCTTTTTCAAAACCAAAACGTCCTTTTCTAATCTTAGTATCTTTTAGCTCTGCTGTAGCAGTTTCGCTAACATAATATTGTTTTACATCTTTAATTCCGATATCTACAAAATCTGTGGAGTAAAACCACCCTCTAAAAAACCAATCAAGATCGACTGCCGAAGCATCTTCCATCGTTCTAAAGAAATCTTCTGGTGTTGGGTGCTTAAATTTCCATCTATTTGCATATGTTTTAAAAGCATAGTCAAACAATTCTCTTCCCATAACTACTTCTCTTAAAATATTAAGACCTGTAGCTGGTTTTCCGTAAGCATTATTACCAAATTGGTGAATCGTCTCAGAGTTTGACATAATTGGTTCTAAAAACTTTTGATCTCCACTCATGTAAGGAACAATGTTTTTTGCAGGACCACGTCTTGATGGGAAATTAGGATCTAACTCCTGCTCTGCCAAGTACTCTAAAAATGAATTCAAACCTTCATCCATCCAGCTCCATTGGCGCTCATCGGAATTTACAATCATAGGGAAAAAGTTATGCCCTACTTCGTGTATTACTACACCAATCATTCCGTTTTTTATTTCTTTGCTCGTTACTCCGTTTTCATCAGGACGACCAAAATTCCAACAAATCATTGGATATTCCATCCCTTGATCTTCTGCCGAAACTGAAACTGCTTTTGGATAAGGATAATCAAATGTGTGTGATGAATAACTTTTTAATGTATGTGCAACTGTTATTGTTGACGTTTCTCCCCAAAGTGGGTTTGCTTCTTTTGGATATACTGAAGCCGCCATAACTGTTTTACCTCCAAGCTTTACTGCCATTGCATCATAAATGAATTTTCTTGATGTTGCAATCCCGAAATCACGTACGTTTTTAGCACTAAATTTCCATGTTTTTTTCTTTTCAGAAAATCCTTTTTCTGTTGCCTCTGCTTCTGCCTGTGTAACAATAACAACTGGCTTATCATATGATTTTTGAGCAAGCTCGTATCTTTTTACCTGTTCTGGAGTAAACACTTCACTTCTGTTTGTTAATTCTCCTGTGGCTTCCATTACGTGATCTGCTGGAACGGTAATATTAACATCAAAATTTCCGAATGGTAAAGCAAATTCTCCACCTCCCCAAAACTGCATGTTCTGCCATCCTTCTACATCATTATAAACTGCCATTCTTGGATAGAATTGCGCAATTACATATAATCTATTTTTGTCTTTTTCAAAAAATTCATATCCTGAACGTCCTCCGTCTTTTCTATAATTATTAATGTTATACCACCATTTAATAGAAAATGAAATTTTTTCACCAGCTTTTAAAGGCGCAGGTAAATTAATTCTCATCATGGTTTCATTAATTGTATAAGACATCGGATTTCCCTTTGCATCTTTTACAGACTCAATATTAAAACCTCGCTCAAGTCCGTCTTTTAAATATTTGTTCGAAAAACCTTCAACTGCTAAAACTTGATTAATTTTATCGCTCTCGGCTAATGTAGTTTGTGTATTTTTTTTAGCTTGATTTTGATCTAGTTGCAACCATAAATACTCTAGATTATCTGGAGAATTATTAGAATATGTAATTGTTTCTGACCCGCTTAATTTTGCGTTTTTATCATCTAACTCAACATCAATTTTATAATCGGCTTGTTGCTGATAATATGCTGGTCCTGGCGCTCCAGATGCTGTACGAAACATATTGGGAGTAGCCAATAAGTCATACATTTGACTAAATTTGTTAGTATCGTACTTCCCTTGTTGCTTTATTGGTGTGGTATTTTTTTCCTGCGCAAACATGATTGCAGGAAAAAACAATAAAAATGATATTCTTCTCATAAACTGGTTTTTTGGAGTTTTTGTCAGGGTGTGAAAATAACAATTAAAAAAATATTCATCTCCATTTATTCATACTTTAACAATTCTTTCCTTGAAGATTCTGTAAAAAGCACACTCTTTTTGCTCCCTAATACCGAAACATGTGTAATATTTTGTTGCTCGGTATTCCAGTCTACCAAAATTGTATTCGAAATTTCTAAGCTTTTAATTTTATCAACATCTTTTATTCTGGAATAACAAACCAAAACATCATTTGATTCAACTTCTTTCGATAAAAACGTGATTGGTCGTGACTGACCATTTACTTTAATAGTAAAATTTTCAGCAAGATATTTTTTCAAAAGGGCAACATCGGCTTCAGTTTCTTTTTCTGTGCCGATGTTGGACTTGATTTTATATTTTTTTTCTACTCCATTATTCAGATCATCGATAAAAATTCGAGATGTAATTTGAAGCATTTTTTTTTCGGGAGCATAATTTATTTGATATACCCCAACATAAAATTTATGAAAAGCAAATGATGATAATGATAGGAACAATAACCCTATTAAAGAGTAAGCTACAATTTTTCTCATTTTTTAATATCATTCACTTTTTTGAATTCTTTACTTTTATTAATTAAAAAATCCATTAACTGAAATCTATCTTCTGGTTTTAGATATTGTTTTGAAACAGGATCATTAGAAGAATACATCAGGAACAAATCAATCTCATCATCTTGTAATTCTAAAGTTTTAGCAAAGAATGACGGACTGAAATTTGCTCTTACATATTGCGTAAAAGCTACATCGTCTACAGGAACTTCTTTTTCGCCTGATTTATTCAAGAGCTTTTTAACATCTTTAAATATCCTTACGAAATCTGTACCGTATTTTATGGTTTGATCTGAATAAGAAACACTATTTTCTGGGGTTGACTGTTTATCATCCTCAAATTGCATATCAACATATTTCTGGGTATTCTTATCCAGTGATTTTACTTTTAATCCTTTTGGAATAACCACTTCTTTTAACTGATTATTTTTAAGCCCCAATCGCACTACTAAAAGGCGTTCAGCAAACTCCTTTTCTGTCAGCACCATTTTTCTTGTTTGAAAAGCCAAACTCGAAAACAACAAAGTATCTTTTGGCTGTGCCAGTATATCAAACAATCCGTTTGAAGAAATAAAGGTTCTTGTTTTTGTATTAACATTCAAAACATAACCACTTTCCAGGGCAACCGAGTCATTTACTACTCTTCCATGTAAAGACATTCTTGTTCCAGTTTGCGCGATACACAACTGACAAAATAAACTCAAGATCAATATTCCAATTTTATTTCTCATTTTCGATAATTGTTAAATATTTTTGCGCCAAACCTGTTATTAAAAACATACTCATTGTTTTGTTTTTGGCATTCAACGAAGTTACAAACTCTGGATCATCTATGCAATACAACTGGAACCCTTTTATATGCTCTAGCGGAATCTTTAATCTATCAGTATAATAATTCTCTTCGAAAAGATATTCAATTTTTGAATACAACATCTCTTTTTTCTCTACAGCTACTTCTTTTTTCAACATAGCGGTCCGACCAGATATCTTATTTAAGAGCGCATCTGTCATAGTAGACTTGGCCGTGTATAATTTTCGTTCTGCTGGTGTGTATTTCTTTTGTCCATAAGGTATGATTCCTAAATTTTCGGCATTTATGTTTGAAAATTCATTTATAACAACCTCTTTTAGCTCTATGTTTTTGGGAACCATTTTTACCAGTAACAAGTCTAATTTCAAATCATTAGCTGTAATTCTTTTTCGGAGTGGTTCTAGATTTACTGCCGAAAAAACCAACACATCTCCTTCTTTGATAACGATAGAAAACTGTCCTTTATTATCCGAAATAGTAGTTTCCTGAGTGGTATTATTGACTATTGTTATAGCTTCGACCGAACTTGAGTCGGCGGTAATTCTTCCGGAAATTTCTTTTGTAACAACAGTTTGCCCAAAACTAATTTGAAAGAATAAAGATACAATAAATAAAAGTAAAGTATTAATTATTTTCACGTGCTATTATTTCTTTGTACTTCTCTGCTAGTTCTCCTAGCAAGAATTCGGTAGTCGTTTTGTTTTTAGAGCTTAAAATCTTTGTAAAACTTTCATTTTCTACTGCAAAATATTCAAATCCCTTCACATAATCCAACGGAATACTAAGCTTTCGTACAAAGTGATCTGTATCAAACATATTTTCCAAAAGCTTCATGAAGATTTCTTTTTTCTCTACAGCAAGTTCTTTTTTAAGCATTTTTGACCTGCCTGAAAACATATTTATTATAGGATCCAGACCAACTGAACCTCCTAATCCTACTGAAGCATCCAGATCAGTTCCTCCTTTTAACCTACGCTCTGCAGTTGTGTAAGAACGTTGCCCCGCAGGAATTATCCCTAAGGCAACTGCATTAATATTATCGTATCTTTTTATAATGACTTCTCGCAACTGATTCACTAGTGTTTCCAATTTTACCACAAACTTTGCCGATGCCAAATCTTCGTCTGTCAAAACAATTCGACGTTCTTTAAGCTGTACCGACGAAAAAACAAGCGTATCACCTGTTTGGACTGGTATCGAAAAAGAACCTTCCTTATCTGTAACTACAGAAGCTTCTGTCCTTAAATTAACCACATAAATTCCCTCCAAATCCATTGTATTAGCATCAATTTTTCCTTTTAAAACAGGAGAAACAGTAACTTGAGCCAAAAGATTATTAGCCAGGAAAATAAAAAACACACATACTACCTTGTTCATCAAAACATTATAAGGATAAGCTGTAAAAGTATCTTAATGTCATCTAAATTTAATATTAACGACTTGGTAAAAATATGTTAATTAAACCTTTATTTTACGGCTTTAAAACACACTATTTAATATCTTTAACTTAACAAAAAAACATTACAAAATCTATGAAAAATGTCATTATTGCCAGCACCTCTACCCTTCACGGTGGCAGCTATTTAGATTATTTATTACCCGAATTGCAAGTGCACTTTAAGAACTGCAAAACACTTCTTTTTATCCCTTTTGCAAGACCTGGAGGAATTTCGCATGAACAATACACTAATACTGTTTCTCAAGCTTTTGAAAAAATAAACATTAAAGTAAAAGGAATTCACCAATTTGAAGATGCTACAACAGCCATTAACAATGCCGAAGGAATTTTTACTGGTGGCGGAAATACTTTTTTGTTAGTAACACAACTATACAAAAACAACATTATGACGGTTCTTGCTGAAGCTGTTAAAAACGGGACTCCTTATTTAGGAACTAGCGCAGGAAGCAACATTTGCGGACTATCGATGCAAACTACTAATGATATGCCAATTATCTACCCGCCAAGTTTCCAGACTTTAGGATTAATTCCGTTTAACTTAAACCCTCATTATTTAGATCCAGATTCTCAGTCTAAACATATGGGTGAAACTCGCGAAACAAGAATAAAAGAATTCCATGCTTTTAATACACTTCCTGTTTTAGGATTGCGTGAAGGAAGCTGGTTAGACGTAAAAGGAGATCAAATTATTTTGAAAGGGGATTTATCTGCTCGTCTTTTTAGACAAAATCAAGAGCCTGAAGAATTAGAACCTCAAACAGATTTGAGTTATGTGCAATAAAAAAGCCGAAACTATTAAGTTTCGGCTTTTTAAAGAGCGAAAGACGAGGCTCGAACTCGCGACAACCAGCTTGGAAGGCTGGAGCTCTACCAACTGAGCTACTTTCGCATTAACAGGGTGCAAATATAAAAAAATTAAATCATTCTAAAAAATAAAAATCAAAAATTTTTTCTTTTTAAAAGAAACCGAAACATTTGCAATTTCGGTTTCTTTAGAGCGAAAGACGAGGCTCGAACTCGCGACAACCAGCTTGGAAGGCTGGAGCTCTACCAACTGAGCTACTTTCGCATTACTGTGGTGCAAATATAGATAATAACTCCAGTTAAAAACAAGTTTTTTTTACAAAAATTTCAAAAAATCTTAAACAAATTCTTTAATATATTTAAAACTAAAAAGTTATAACTTTACTATTCTTTAAAAATTATGTCAAACATACAAGAAATATCTGCCCAAGAAACTTATTTAGTACGCAATCCTGTTCTACGAAAAGGAAAACCTATAGAAAGCTGCCACTTTGATGGTGATGATTTACCTACAACGCATCACTTTGGTTTATATGAAGATAAAAATTTAGTAGGAATTATTTCGCTATTCCGAAATTCTAATATTACCTTTGCGGAAAATTTCCAATCGCAGATTCGAGGAATGGCCGTTTTGGACGATTTTAGAAAAAAAGGATTGGGGGAAGCTTTGGTTATTTACTGTGAAGAATATTGTATTAACAATAATTGTAAACTAATATGGTTTAACGCCAGAACTGAAGCTGTTGGATTTTATGAAAAAATGGGCTACCAAAAGACTGGTGCAATTTTTGAAATAAAAGATGTTGGGAAACACCTGTTAATGTATAAAAAACTTTAAAATGAATAAACTTTACTTTTTAATATTACTATCAATCTTTATAAGTTGCAAAAAAGAAGAAAAAGCAATTCCTGAAAAAAAAGCAGAACCTCTTCCTGCAATTGTTCAAACTGATGAACGAAAAATTCAGTTGGACACATCGGTGATAGGCTCTTTTAAAAGTGAAGATCTTAAAAAATTTTACATCGCATCTCATAATGAGACCGTTTGGGGAAATCTTGAAAAAAGAACCTTCATTATTGATGAATTAAAAAAATCTGAATCTCTTGGTTTAGAACCAAACGATTATAGCATAAAAAGAATAGAAAATTTTGAAAGTAAAATAAGTAAGTTAAACGATACCGACTTGGCTCTATATGACGTTTTGCTTACTTATAATTTTCAGAAATACTTAACGCATTTACATAAAGGAAAACTGAATCCTAAAAAACTATATAATGATTGGGATTTAAATGACAAACCTTTTAATGTAAACACCATTCTTATAAAAGCTTTTAATGATAATGATTTAACACTTGCTATCGAAAAAAGTCAGCCAAAAACATATACCTATAAAAGGTTACTAAAAGCACTAGAATTACTAAATGAATTTCCAGACGACAACATTAAAACCATTGAAGTTGAAGATAAAGTAACGTTGCACGACACTAATAACGCAATGATTACAATTAAAAAACGCCTTTTATACTGGAAAGATCTAACAGGAAGGGACAGTTTAACATCTACTTACGACAATAAGACATTTGAAGCTATTAAAAAATTCCAAACTCGTCATGGCTTAGCTGCCGATGGTGTTATTGGTAAAGGAACTGTTAATGCTTTGAATTTTTCTAAAATCAGACGAAAACATCAAATTATCAGCAACATTGAGCGCTGGAGATGGTTTGCAGATACGCTTGCCGAAAATTATTTTATAATAAACATTCCTGATTACAGCCTACATGTTGTTGAAAACAAAGACACTACTGTTGTTCGAAAAATTGTTGTGGGTACTAATAGCCGAAAAACACCTATTCTAACCTCAACTCTTAAAACTGTTGTCTTTAACCCAACATGGACTGTTCCGCCAACTATATTAAAAGAAGATATTGTTCCTGCAATGAAACGCAATCGAAATTATTTAAAAAATAAAAACATTACGATTTACAGTAAAGACAACTCTGTTGTAGAACCTAGTGACTGGAATGAAAATTCTCCTGGTAGTTATCGCTATGTACAAAGTCCTGGAAGTAGTAACTCATTGGGATTAATGAAAATCTTGTTTCCAAATAACCATAGCGTCTATTTACATGATACCAATCACCGTAACTTATTCGGAAGAAACAATCGTTCTTTAAGTTCTGGTTGTGTTCGTGTCGAAAATCCTTTGGAATTAGCACAACATATATTGGACTCTAATAACTGGTCGAAAGAAAAAATAGATTCTCTTATAGTTACTAAAAAAACTACCAATGTAAGAATTGCCAAAAAATACGCTATGTATCAATGGTATTGGACCGCATGGAGCGAAGATAATTCTTTACAATTTAGAAATGACATCTACAATCTAGACACCGATTTATATGTTAAATTAAGAAATTAGCTTTTCTTCCATCGTAAAAGTTCTTGATGGATGATAGATATATAAACACGATTTATCTTTTATTGCTTCGATAATTGCATTAGTTAATTCTACAGGAATAGCAGGACAACCTTGGCTACGACCTAACCTTTTATTGTTTCTAATAAATGATTCCGAAACATAATCAGCTCCATGAATTACTACTGCTCTTTCGCGCGCATTATCATTAACTCCTCTTTCTAATCCATCTAAACGTAACGAGATTCCGTGTTTTCCTCTATACACCTCACCTGTTGCATAAAAACCAAGACTACTTTTATAGGAAGAATTTGTATTTGAAAAATCTGATGCGAATTCTTCACCTGTATTTCTTCCGTGAGCAACCAGAGATTGAAACAATACGGTATTGGTAGAAAGATCAATAACCCAAAGACGTTTCAGATTAGAAGACAAACTAAAATCTACCAAAGTCAAAAGATCTTTTTGAATAAGTCCTTTTTCCTTTAATAAATAAAAACCTTTTAAAGCCTCTGTAAAACTCTTAAGTTCAGGTAAATCAAAATTATTTGCATTAAGTGTACTATAAACCGCTTTGATTCTTAAATCTAAGCTTGCAGTTACTGTACTAGCGATATTTTTCTTTTCAACTTTTTTAACTTCTGTAGTTGTTTTTGTATCCGTGGTAAATGACAAAAACAACATTAACAATATGGGACAAATCTTATAAATCATTGAATGCGTTTAGGTTATAATTTGTTTCGTGGTTCGCAAATATATAAAAAATATGTAGCTCCCAAAATTTTACAGTAGAAACGAAGTACTTTTTAATCATTTTTTAACGAATACAACCTAATATTTATTGTATTCTCTTAATGAAATTATAACAAAACTTATTGAAACACAGTAAACTATAAGCCAAAACCTACATATTAGAAAAGCAAATTAATCAATTATACCACATTTAGCTACACTAATTAATTACATCATTTTAAAGTAAATAGACTTTTTTAAGCTCTTCCTGATTATCTCAAATACTTTATTCTTTAATAACATAAACAACTTACTTATTCATGAATATAATAAACCATATTTTATCGGTAAGCATTCATCATTTCATTGGCTATAATGGCATCAAAAACAAAACCTAATCTGCATTTATTTTAAAAAATTACACCTTCTATAATTAAATTATTATTTTTTTATACCGTTCCCTTTATAAAGCATAATTGTACCTAAGTCTTTCTTAAACATTTTACAAATGGCTTATCTTTGTGCAAAATAAATTCTGATGAACAAAAAAGTAATCCTTATGATTTTAGATGGTTGGGGGAAATCTCCTGACCCTAAAGTATCTGCAATAGACAATGCAAATGTTCCATTTATAAATAGCCTTTACAAAAACTACCCAAGCGCACAACTTCGTACCGATGGTTTAAATGTAGGTTTACCAGAAGGGCAAATGGGAAATAGTGAAGTTGGACACATGAACCTTGGTGCGGGAAGAATCGTTTACCAGGATTTAGCAAAAATAAACCTTGCTGTAGCTCACAATACTTTAGCCAAAGAGCAAGTACTTGTAGATGCGTTTACTTATGCAAAAGAAAACAATAAAAAAGTACATTTTTTAGGTCTTGTTTCTGATGGTGGTGTTCACTCACACACTTCTCACCTACGAGGATTAATTGATGCTACTCAAGAATACGGTTTGGACAAAGTATTTGTTCATGCCTTTACCGATGGTCGTGATGTTGATCCTAAATCTGGAGCAACTTACATACAAGATTTAGAAAACCATATTGCAAATACTCCAGTAAAAATAGCATCTGTAATAGGTCGTTATTATGCTATGGATCGTGACAAACGTTGGGAACGTGTAAAACTAGCTTACGATTTAATAGTAAACGGACTGGGTACACACTCAAAAGATGCCGTAGCTTCTATTAAAGAAAGCTACGAAAATAACATTACTGATGAGTTTATCGCTCCAATCATTATGGTTGATGCAAATGATAAACCACTAGCAACTATCAAAGAAGATGATGTTGTTATTTTCTTCAATTTTAGAACCGATAGAGGTCGTGAACTTACTGAAGCTCTTTCGCAAGAAGATTTTCACGAGCAAAACATGCATAAACTAAAATTGTATTATGTAACGCTTACTAATTACGACGAAACATACCTAAACGTAAAAGTTGTTTACAACAAAGACAACATTACCGAAACATTAGGTGAAGTTTTAGAGAAAGCGAATAAAAAACAAATTCGTATTGCCGAAACGGAGAAATATCCTCACGTAACTTTTTTCTTTTCTGGCGGAAGAGAAGTTCCTTTTGAAGGCGAAAGCAGAATCTTAAGAAATTCTCCAAAAGTAGCAACTTACGATTTACAACCAGAAATGAGTGCATTTGAATTAAAAGATGCATTAGTGCCTGAATTAAATAAAGGTGAAGTAGATTTTGTATGTTTAAATTTTGCCAATGGAGACATGGTAGGACATACAGGAATTATGAGCGCTGCAATATTAGCTTGTGAAGCTGTTGATGCTTGCGTAAAAGAAGTTATCGAAGCTGCTCTTGCAAATGATTATACTACAATTGTAATTGCCGATCATGGAAATTGCGAAACTATGATTAATCCTGACGGAAGTCCTAATACAGCACACACAACTAATCCTGTGCCGATTATTTTAGTTGACAAAGAATTAAAAACAATACACGATGGTGTTCTGGGTGACATTGCTCCTACTATTCTTGAGTTAATGGGAATTCCACAACCTGCTGCAATGACTTGTCATTCATTGTTGTAAAAGCATTCGTTTTAGCTTACAGTAACAGTATTCAGTTGCAATCATCACTGAAAACTGGTACTGCGACTGAAACCTATTTTAAAAAAAAGCTGTTCTTGATTTAAGAACAGCTTTTTTTTTGCACAAATAAAAGTTAAATACTCAAAATTGAAAGTAATACTATTATATTTGCATTTAAAATAACTTTTATGGAGACTATACTATCAAATTTAAAAATCCAAGTCAATGAAAAGATCTATGTAAAGGATCCGGAAACATCTACCTTAGGAAAAAAAATTATTGAACAAAGTATTCTTCTCATCGATGCAATTGGGTTTGATAATTTTACATTTAAAAAATTAGGCGTAGAAATAGGATCTAACGAAAGTTCGATTTATCGTTATTTTGAAAACAAACACAAATTATTAGTCTACCTCTCCTCTTGGTACTGGAGCTGGATGGAGTACAAACTTGTTTTCTCTACTACTAACATTACAGATAAAAAAGAAAAGCTCAATAAAGCGATTACTATAGTAACCGAAAAAGTTACCGATGATGCCTCTACAGAACATATTAATGAAGCGATTTTAAACAAAATTATAATTGCCGAATTCACTAAAACATTCCATACTAAAGAGGTTGATCAGGAAAACAAAGAAGGCTTTTTTTTAATATATAAAAGAGTTATTAATCGGATTGTTTCTATTGTAAAGGAAGTAAATCCGGACTACCCTTTTGCAAAATCTCTAGTATCGACTATTGTAGAAGGAAGTTTACACCAACATTTCTTAACCGATCATTTAAAGACAATCACTGATTGCAATGAAACTGTAACAACTACTCAATTTTATTTAAATCTTGCAGAAAACGTTTTGCGCTAAAAACAACCAATTATGACTCCAATAAAACGATTTTACAATTTACTTGAGCTAGATAAAAAAGACATTTATCAAATCTTTTTCTATGCTATTTTTGCAGGATTAATAAGTTTGTCGCTTCCGTTAGGAATCCAAGCCATTATTACTTTTATACAATCTGGCAGGGTAAGTGCATCCTGGATTGTTCTTATCATCTTAGTTGTTGCCGGAGTTGCGCTTGTTGGTATTTTATCTTTTATGCAATTGCGAATTACAGAAAATTTGCAACAAAAAATATTTGTTCGCGCTTCATTTGAATTTGCAGCTCGTTTACCAAAAATAAAACAATCAGAATTGTATGGTACATATCCTCCAGAATTAACAAATCGTTTTTTTGATACCATGACCATCCAAAAAGGAACTTCAAAATTATTGACTGATTTTTCGGCAGCCTTACTCCAAATCACTTTTGGAATCATCCTGCTGTCCTTATACCATCCCTATTTTATAGTATTTGGACTCTTATTGTTTCTTCTTTTATACTTCATTTTTAAATTTTCGTACAAATCAGGTTTAGAAACTAGTTTAAAAGAATCGAAATTCAAGTATAAAGTTGCAAGCTGGTTACAAGAAATGGCGCGTAATAATTATAGTTTCAGGAACGAACTTAATTATGATTTTGCACTTCAGAAAAACAACTCAATAGTAAGTGGTTATCTTACGTATCGCGAAAAACATTTTAGCGTTATCAAAAGACAATTTACACAATTGATTCTTTTTAAAATCATTATAACTGCCAGTTTACTATCTATTGGAGGGTATTTAGTATTAAGTCAGGAAATGAATATTGGACAGTTTGTTGCTGCAGAAATTATCATCTTATTAGTTATTAACTCTGTTGAGAAAATCATTCTGGGACTCGAAAGTTTTTATGATGTTTTAACTTCTGTTGAAAAAATAGGACAAGTAACAGATTTAGAATTAGAAGAAAATTCAGATTCACAAAATGACCGTTGCTATAATAACATCACTTTAGAAACAGAAGGCTTAAGTGTAAAGTTTCCAGATTCTCAAAAGAACGCCTTAGATTCTATTACCCTTAAAATAAATCAGGGAGAAAAAATAGTAATTGATGGTCAAAATGGCTCTGGAAAAACTACTCTTATCAGGTTACTATCGGGCGTACTTAAACAAAGTTCTGGCGCTTTTTATATCAATGATGACACCTTTAAGAAAATAAACCTAAAACAATATCGCTCACAAATAGGCAGTATCATTCACAATGAAACACCATTTGAAGGAACCATTTTAGAAAACATTACTTTTAATGACCCATCGATAAGCTCTGAAGATTTAAAGTGGGCCGTAGATGGAGTTCAACTTAGCCCATTTATTAAATTATTACCAAAAGGTTTAGACACACATATTTACCCGGAAGGAAGACAATTATCTTCCTCTAATGCTCAAAAAATCTTATTAGCAAGAAGTATTATTCATAAACCAAAAATCCTTTTTTATGAGGATCCAACAGATACTATGGATGATGATGTTGCTAATGAAATTATTGATTTTATAACTTCCGACAAGAATAAATGGACCATTATTGTTTCCTCTAAAAATCCTTATTGGAAAACAAAATCGACTCGAAAAATAACCATGCAAAACGGCCTTATTATACTTGATCAAAAAAACAATACGCCATGCTAAACATTTCCGACAATAAAACAAAGTTACAGCCTCTTGACAAATATAAAACTATAAAAGACCTAAGCAATAGGCCTCATTATAAAATCCTGAATAAAATAATAATAGGCACCGCAATCTTCGTAATAATATCGCTTTTCTTGCCATGGACACAGAATATTTCTGGTTCAGGATCTGTAACGACCTTAAAGCCCAACCAAAGACCACAATCTATCCAGAGTATTATTTCGGGTCGAATTGAGAAATGGTATGTACAAGAAGGGGATTTTGTAAAAAAAGGAGATACAATCATGTTTATTTCTGAGATAAAAGAAGATTACATGGATCCAAATTTAGTAGAAAACACTAAAAACCAAGTTGATGCTAAAAAGCAATCTCTAGAATCCTATGGAGAAAAAGTAAACACACTTTCTAAGCAAATAGAATTTATAGAAAACGAGAAGAAATTAAAATTAGAGCAAGCAAGAAATAAAGTAAAACAATCGCTTTTAAAAATAAAAAGCGACAGCATAGATCTTGTTGCAGTTAAAACGCAGCTAAAAATTGCAAACACACAATATAATCGTGCCTTGCAACTAAACAAAGAAGGTTTAAAACCGATGACCGATGTTGAGGAAAAACGCTTAAAATTACAAGATGTTGATGCTAAAATTGTAACTCAGGAAAATAAATATTTAACCAGCAAAAATGAATACATAAATGCTAAAGTAGAGATTAACAGAATCACTGCCGAATATTCTGAAAAAGCAGCTAAAGCAAAAAGTGATCAATATACAACCTTGAGTAATAAATTTGATACTGAAGCACAAGTTAATAAACTAGAAAATCAATATGTAAATTATAGTGTGCGTAATGGTATGTATTACATCAAAGCAGCTCAAAATGGTTACATTAACAGAGCTTTACTAGCAGGTATTGGAGAAACTATAAAAGAGGGAACTCCGATAGTAACCATAATGCCATCTGAATATGATATTGCGGTCGAAACCTTTATAAATCCTATTGATTTGCCTTTGATAAAAAAGGGAGAAAAAGTACGTGTTTGGTTTGATGGTTGGCCTACGATAGTATTTTCGGGCTGGCCTGATATATCTTACGGAACATTTGGAGGGCAAGTTGTAGCTATAGAAAATTTTATTAGCGACAATGGTAAATACAGAATCCTGATTGCCCCAGACCCATCCGAAGCTAAATGGCCTAAACAACTTAGTGTTGGTTCTGGCGCACAAACAATTGCTTTGTTAGATACTGTACCAATTTGGTTTGAGATTTGGAGAACCCTTAACGGATTCCCTCCCAATTATTATAAGAGCGAAACAAAAACCACAAAAGAAAAAAAATAATGAAACCACTACTTTTTGCCTTTCTTTTTATTGGTTTTACCGTTTTTGGTCAAGAACCAATAGCTAAAGAATTCAGCTATAATGAATTTCTTGGATATGTAAAAAAATACCATCCTTTGGTTAAAAGTGCTAATTTGGAAGTCAGTGAAGCCCAAGCCAATTTAATGATGGCCCGAGGTGGTTTTGATCCAAAAATTGAAGTCGATTTTAGCCAAAAACAATTTAAAGACAAAGAATACTACTCCATTTTAAACAGCAGTTTTAAAATTCCGACTTGGTACGGAATTGAGTTAAAAGCAGGATTCGATAATAACGAAGGTGTTTATCTTAATCCCGAAAATACAACTCCTAATAAAGGATTAACTTCTTTTGGAATTAGTGTACCTATTGGACAAGGATTATTCATAAACCAAAGAATGGCGGATGTTCGAAAAGCAAAGATTCAGATAAAACTAAGCGAATCCGAAAGAAAACTTCAAGCCATTGCTGTATTGTACGATGCTTCGATTGCTTATTTTAACTGGAAGAAGAATTTTGACGAAATGAAGCTTTACGAAACGTACAATAATAATGCGCAAATACGCCTAACAGGAATCAAAGCATTAATAAGTCAAGGAGACAAACCTGCAATTGATAGTATTGAAGCTGGAATTAGTTTAAAAAATAGAGAATTAAGTCTTGAGGATTCTAAACTAAAACTTGCCAAATCAAAACTAGAACTATCTAATTTTCTTTGGTTAGAAAATAATATTCCTCTAGAGATGTCCGATAGTCTTATTCCTGAAACAGCGCTAGAAAACTCATTGCAAGAAACTTTAAAGACCAATGACTTATTACAAAATGATTTTAGCTTAGAAACTCACCCAAAAATAAATGCATTACAAAATAAAATAGAGATTTTGAATGTAGAAAAAAAGCTAAAAGAAAATATGCTGTTACCCAAAATAAATGTGGGTTACTCCTATTTATCAGAACCAGGTTACATTGATAATTATCGTTTTGAAGATTACAAAATAGGACTAGAATTTTATTTCCCTTTATTTTTAAGAAAGGAACGAGGGAGCTTAAAACTGGCGAAATATAAACTTCAGGAGAATGAATTTGCTTTGGCTTTAGAAAAAACACAATTAACCAATAAAATAAGCGCGCAAAAAACAGAAATCACCTCACTCTTAAAACAAAAGAAACTGGCGAAAGATTTGGTCGAAAACAATGTTACAATGCTCAACTCCGAAGAACGTTTATTTTCGTTTGGAGAAAGTTCGTTATTCTTAATTAATACTCGAGAGAATAATTTAGTAAGTGCTAAACTTGCTGCTATTGCTTTAGAAAACAGATTTTATATTTCTAATTCGGAACTCTTTAAAATTATGGCAAACCCTGATTAAAAACCTACCGTCTGGACATAAGTATAAAAAGTAAACACGAATTTCACAAATTGACACGAATTAGTTTGTGAAATTAATTTCACAAACTAATTTAGCCATTAAAATTTGTGCAAATTAGTGAAATTCGTGTTCGAAATTTATTTACCAAATTTGTATCTATACGATAGAATTAAAAAAGGAAGTTAAAAATATTTCAGACAAGAGATACGTTTTAGAATTTGTCTCTTTTTCGTTTCTTGAAAACAACCGTTTTTCTAGGTGATAATATGCTCAATAAAATAAATAAAAAGACCTACAAACCCTCCTACTACGGTTCCGTTAATTCGGATAAACTGGAGATCTTTCCCGATTTCTAATTCTAACTTATTAGAGATTTCTTCCTTATCCCAACTCTTTACCGATGAAGCAATTAAATCTCCAATCATCTGCTTATTCTTCAAAAGGATTCCTAGCAAATCTATTTTTATAAAATTATTGATTTTGCTCAACATAATTTCATCCCCTTTTATACTGACTCCAAAATTCTGAATCATGCTGATGATTTTATTTTTTATTTTAGAATCATCTTTCTTTTCTAAATCGGCAGAAATCGCAACTTTTATCTGACTCCAAATATCATTGATATACTCTTTCACTTCACTTTTATGAGCAAACTCTATCACTAAATCATTTACTTTTTGCTGAAGCTCTGGTGAACTATTTAGCTCTGTAATAAAATCAAGAACATAAGCATTTATTTTCCTCCTGATACTGCTGTTAGAATGTTTTGCTTCATCGATAAATTCATAAAGTCCATTAAAAATACCGTCTGCAATTTTTTTATCGGCCACACCAAGCGTGTACCAAGGCGTTGATTTATTTACTTTTTCGCGAATCACATCTCTGTTATTCTGCAATTCTTCCGTAAGTATCTTTAAAACATTAGTAATTAACTGCTCTTGTTTTTCGCTTTTAGTTAAAGACTCTAACCCTACCGCAATCCATTCTCCAAAATTTATTTCCCTTAATTTGGTTTCAAATTTGGCTTGAATAAACCTCTGAACATCTTCATCAACAATTGTTTTTAAAATCCCTGGTATAATATCTTCAATAATTAATGAAGCGATTGTATTTGCATTACTTTTTTCAGATAGCCAGTTTGCAGCCTTTTCAGCAAAATTAAATTGCTCGATTTTTACTTCTAATTTCTCTTTGATTAAAAACTCATCAGAAACAAAAGTGCCGAGATTTTGCCCAATAGCATCTTTATTATTAGGAATTAAAGCTGTATGCGGAATTGGTAATCCCAGAGGATGCCTGAATAAGGCTACTATAGCGAACCAATCTGCAATTCCCCCCACCATAGCCGCCTCGCTAAAAGCTTTTAGCCAACCTATTTTAAAATAAATTGCTATCAAAAAAAGAACTACAGCTACACCCAATACTCCCAAAGCAAATCTCTTCATCTTAATCAAACCAGCCGCTTTGCTTATGCCTTCTTGGTTATTACTACTTTTCATAATGTAACGAGTTAATTAATAAGCTAATTTATTCAATTGTTTCTACAACTGTTTCTACAACTGTTTTCATTTTAACAAGATAATTTTACAAACTTTCTATATATTTATCATAGCTATTTGACCTAATTATTATTGTTATAATTAAATACAAAAGCTATTTAAAAAAAATAATATTAAAATTGTACTTTTGCCAACTGAAAATCCGAAATTATGATTATTGTAAAATCACGTGAAGAAATAGAATTAATGCGCGAAAGTGCCTTAATCGTATCTAAAACATTAGGAATGATTGCTTCTGAAATAAAAGAAGGAGTCACCACATTATATCTTGACAAACTAGCCGAAGAATTTATTCGTGATCACGGTGCTGTACCAAGCTTCTTAGGTTTGTACGACTTCCCAAACTCACTTTGTATGAGTCCAAACTCGCAAGTTGTTCACGGTATCCCGAATAATACACCTCTAAAAAGTGGTGATGTTATCTCAGTAGATTGTGGTGCATACAAAAATGGGTATCACGGAGATCATGCTTATAGCTTTGAAATTGGAGAAGTTGCTCCAGAAGTTAAAAAACTATTACAAGTTACCAAAGAATCTTTATATGTTGGAATCCGCGAATTTAAAGCTGGAAACCGCGTAGAAGATGTTGGAAACGCAATACAAAAATATACCGAAGCACATGGATATGGTGTTGTTCGTGAACTAGTTGGTCATGGACTTGGACAAAAAATGCACGAAGATCCCGAAATGCCTAACTATGGTAAAAAAGGTAGAGGAAAACTTTTTATTGAAGGAATGGTTGTTGCCATTGAACCAATGATTAATCTTGGTACAAAAAACATAAAACAACATAAAGATGGCTGGACAATTACAACTGCCGATGGTAAAGCAAGTGCACACTTTGAACACGATGTAGCTTTAATCGATGGTAAACCAGAAATCTTATCAACTTTCCAATACATCTATAAAGCACTAGGAATCGAAAGTAATGAAGAGGATGAGTTTAGAAAAGTGCCATTAGTCCTGTAACACTAATTTCACTAATTTACACGAATTAATGGATTACTGAAAATTTCACTAATGAATGAGTTATATCTAAAAGACGAGTCTTACAAAATTATAGGAATCTGCATGGAAGTCCATAAAATTTTAGGCAAAGGACATAGTGAAAAAGTTTACGGTGATGCATTGGAATATGAGTTTCAAAAAAACGAAATACCATATAGTCGTGAATTAAAATATAATATAGCTTACAAAGACATTATTTTATCCAGTTACTATTTTGCAGATTTTGTAATTTTTGATAAAATCATTTTGGAACTGAAAGCTATTACAGCTCTTTCGAGTAGTGAAATTAAACAAACATTAAATTATCTGGCTGCCTCAAAAAACAAACTGGGTTTACTAGTTAATTTTGGAGAAGACAGCCTTAAATATAAAAGAATAATACTTTAACCCAAGCCTAAGATTCGTGAAATTTCACATTGCATTAATCCGTGTAAATTTGTGAAATTCGTGTTCAAATCTATAAAACCGTGAAGAAACTTTTCAAACTAGTACTTAATACTATTCCACGTCCATTATTAATTCGTTTGAGTTATGTGGCGCGTCCTATTTTAGCCTTTACATTAAAAGGAGATAAATTTACTGATCCTATCGATGGTAAAAGTTTCAAAATGTTTTTGCCTTATGGTTATGGAACTCAACGTAACAATGTATTATCACCAAGCACACTTTCTTTAGAAAGACACCGCTTGTTATGGTTATACCTTAATGATCAGACTGATTTTTTTACAGCACCAAAAAAAGTATTACATTTTGCTCCGGAACAAGCTTTTTACAAACTATTCCGCAAGCAAAAAAACCTTGACTATACAACAACTGATTTGTTCTCTCCTTTAGCAGATGTAAAAGCAGATATCTGTAATTTGCCTTTTAAGGATAATGAATATGATGTTATTTTATGCAATCACGTTTTAGAACATATTCCTGATGACACAAAAGCTATGCAGGAATTATTTCGCGTTTTAAAACCAGGCGGAATGGCTATTTTGCAAATCCCACAAGATTTATCAAGAGAAGTTACTTTTGCCGATGATACTATTACCGACCAAAAAGAACGTGCTAAAATATTCGGACAATATGACCACGTACGTATTTACGGTCGCGATTATTTTGATAAATTAAGAAGCATTGGCTTTATAGTAATCGAAGAAGATTACACCAACAAAATAGCTCCAGAACTGGTAGAAAAATATTGTTTGGCCAAAGGAGAAATTATCCCACTTTGTTTTAAACAGGAAAACTAAACGCTTTTTCGAACCATATAAGTGATATGAGTTCATTTAAAAAGCTATTGAGCAATAATACAATCAGACTGAATTATAAAATATGATAATCATTCGAAACCTAACAGGTTTTAAAAACCTGTTAGGTTCATCATTGGAATAATATTTTTTTGATTTAAATTAATAACTAAAACAAAAAATCCGTTTTTATCAGCGTTTTGCTTTAGCAATCCGTTTTATCAGCGTTACTTTTTAGTTTTTTTTGAATTAGACAACTCCCCAAATTACAACCAAACCAAACCCTTAATCTTGGAACCTTCGAAATCATTTCAATTTTGTTTTGACATCAGTTTTGAAAAAAATCTGAATGTTTATATCCCAACAGCTTATATCGTTGAAGACGCTAATGATAATGACATTAAATATTTAAACAAAAAAGCAAGTGCAGACGTTCTTGAGAGTTTTGGAATTATATTTGAACATTTAGATACTAATGCAAAAAAAATACTGACGGCTTGTGAATTTTTAAAGCCTGAATTTATTTTCAAGAAATTTAGCGCAAAAATCAAATCGGCAAAAACAATTACTGATCTGCAAAAAGATTCCAAAATTGATTTTGCAATTCGCCAGCATCTACAACTACATTTAAGTTCCTTTTACACACT
The DNA here is from genome assembly GCF_057834355.1 of Flavobacterium sp. GL_143. Lineage (NCBI taxonomy): Bacteria > Pseudomonadati > Bacteroidota > Flavobacteriia > Flavobacteriales > Flavobacteriaceae > Flavobacterium > Flavobacterium sp. GL_143. Next base: position 394,568 of record NZ_CM174401.1, read on the forward strand.
AATTGTAAAAGAACAATTTCCGTTATCTATTAACATGGGAATTGAAAAAGATTTTTATCGTACACGAGTTAGTACTAATCCCCTAGATTTTGAGCCTCAAATTCAATTTGACAAACACGCAGAAGGAATTACATATACACTATCGTTAAAAGAAAACGAAACTACATTTCTACCCATGAATAGTAGTATCGATATACTACTGGATGCTCCAGGCTGGTTAATTATCAATAAAAAACTAGGACAGTTAAAAGAGTTGAATTCTAAAAAACTTACGCCTTTTTTAAAGAAAAAATCAATCGAAATACCTTCAAGATTAGTTGACGATTATTTTAAAAATTTCATTCCCGAAATAGCTAAAAAAACCGACATTGAAGCAACTGGTTTTGAAATTGAACTTCGTGATAAAATTATCTCCTGCACGATTCAACCTGTTCATGATTTCTTTAAAAACTGTTATTATCTCAACCTTCACTTCGATTATAACGGATATTCATTTGACGCTAGTAAAACTAAAAAAACACATACGTTTGTAGATTTTAGTGTTGCCAATGAACCAAAAATAATTCAGTTTAAACGAAGTCGTGATGAAGATTTATATACAAACAAATTGCTGGAAATTGGTTTTATAAAAATCAAAAATGAATTGTTTGGATGGAATTCAGATACAGAAACTCCAGATCCTTATACCAATATTCAATTGGTTATTAATCGTAAAGAAGAGTTAGAAAATCTAGGTTTTACAATCCAAAATTTGCAACTGGAAAGCAAAGCAATCATTACAGAAAACCATACCGTTTTATTTTCAAAAGGAGAAACTAAAGAAGATTGGTTTGACATTAAAATAATCATTTCGATTGGAGCATATACAATCAATTTCAGCGAAATTATTCCGAATATAAAAAGCAAAGAAAGACTGTTTTTATTGCCCGACGGAAACTATTTTTTAATTCCTTTAGAATGGCTCAGTAAATATAGTTCGCTGGCAAAACTGGCAAAAACAGAGAATGGGAATCTGCTTTTGCGCAAAAGTAATTTTGCCGCATTAGATGCAATTCCAGAAATCAAAAATGACGTAAATCCAATTCGCGAAGCTGAATACACCTCTTCTGATTTACTAAAAGCAACTTTGAGACCTTATCAAATTGATGGTGTAAAATGGCTTTTGGGACATTTTAATTCCAACTTGGGTGCTTGTCTGGCTGATGATATGGGTCTTGGTAAGACTTTACAAACCTTAGCCGTATTGGTTGCCGTACAGGAACAGTTAGGCTTTACAACCAAAACCACAAATTTTGATTTATTTCAAAATGAAACCATTATTGAAAGGGAACCTTTAAAAACATTGATTGTTTTACCTTCTTCATTGGTTTTTAACTGGTACAACGAAGCAGGAAAATTTACACCACATTTTTCGAAAATGCAGTATGTTGGTAACGACAGAAAATTATTAGCGAGTAGATTAGAATCATCAGATTTAATTTTTACCAGTTACAGCATCATTCATCGCGATATTTCAATTTTAGAAAAATACAATTTCCGCTATTTAATTTTAGACGAAAGTCAATACATTAAAAATAAAAATTCTAAAATTTTCAAAGCTATTACTAAAATAAACACGGAACATAAAATAGCTTTAAGTGGTACGCCTATCGAAAACTCTTTGGACGATTTATGGTCGCAAATGCAATTTATAAATCCAGATATTTTGGGCAGTTATAATTTCTTTGCCGAAAATTTTAAAATTCCAATTGAGAAAAAGCAAGATGAAGATAGTTTAGCAGAACTAAAAAATCTTATTCAGCCTTATATATTAAGAAGAACCAAAGAGCAGGTTTTAAAGGATTTACCAGAATTGACAGAGCAGATTTATTATTGCGATATGGATCCTGAACAGGAAAAATTATATGAAAAAGAGAAATCAAAAGCTCGTAATTTTTTACTAAAAACTGATGGATCCGGCCCAGACAAAATTAGCATTATCAATACATTGATGAAGTTAAGACAACTGAGTAATCACCCAAAAATGGTAGATCAGGAATCAGAGATTGATTCCGGAAAATATATTGCGGTCACTAATTACCTGGAAACTTTAGTAAAAGAGAAACAAAAAACTATCATTTTTAGTTCATTTGTTACTAATTTGAGTTTCTACACGACTTGGTGTAAAGAAAACAAAATAGCTTTTTGTGAGATTACAGGTGACACTCCTGCCAAGAAAAGAGAGCAACAAGTAAATTTATTTCAGGAAAACGAAAATCCATTGTTATTTTTTATTTCGCTTAAAGCAGGTGGCGTTGGTTTAAATATCACCAAAGCATCTTATGTTCTATTTTTAGATCCATGGTGGAATCCTTTTGCAGAAAAACAAGGAGTTGGGCGAGCGCACCGAATTGGACAATTAAACAAAGTAAACGTTGTAAGGTTTATTTCGAAAAATACGGTTGAAGAAAAAATAATCAAACTGCAAGAAAACAAAAAACTATTATCTGATTCGCTTTTAGAAGAAAGCTTTGTTAACGATGAAATCGAAGTTAATTTGGAGTATATATTAGGTTCCTAATAAATTGGTACATTTTTCGTTATATAAAATTGTTATATTTACAATCTTGCAACATAATATATTATGCCAAATTCATTCTTCCGAAAATTAATTTTTATTCTTGTTTTTACTTCAGCTACAGCCCAAGTACAATCAGAAATCACTCCACCATATAATATCAAAACAGTTTCGTTTGAACAAGGAGGACAAAATGTTGTTCCGATATTTGAATTAGGAAATAGTTTTCAACTCCAGTTTGATGATTTATTTGGTAATGAAGCTGATTATTATTACGAAATTACACATTGCGATTATAATTGGATTCCGTCCGATATTCCAAAAACTGATTATTTACAAGGATTTGACGGTCAGAGAATCACCAATTATACCAATTCATTTAACACCTTACAGATATATTCACACTATAAAGTATCTTTCCCAAATCAATATACCCAATTGTTGATTACAGGTAATTATATTATTAAGATTCTAAATGAAGATAAAGAAGTTATCTTTTCCAGAAAGTTCATTGTATATGAAAACTTAGTTACTGTTCCTGCTCAGGTAAGAAGAAGCCGAACAGTAAGCGATATCGAATACAAGCATAATTTGGATTTTGCTATAAAATCTAACTCTTTTCTTTTTCAGACTCCATTACAAAGTGTAAAAGTGTTTTTAATACAAAATGGGAACTTTAATACTGGAATTAAAAACGTTCCACCACAATACACAATTGGAAATGATTTAATATATAAATACAATAATGAAACCCAATTCTGGGCTGGAAATGAATTTTTATATTTTGAAAATAAAGATATTCGTAACGCTGGTAACAATGTAGGAAGAGTCGATTCTAGCAAAGACATTTATAATTCTTATTTATACACCAATAGCGCCAGAGGAAACTTTCCTTACACAAACTATCAGGATATAAATGGAAACTTTGTTGTAAAAAACATGAATGCAACAAATAATGAAGTCGAAGCTGACTATGCTTGGGTTTATTTCTCGCTTTCGGCACCAGCCTTCCGTCTCAACAAAGACATTTACATTAACGGAATGTTCAACAATTACGGTTTAACTCCCGAGAATAAAATGGATTATAATACTGAGAAAGGCGTATACGAAAAAGCCATAATGATAAAACAAGGATTTACTAATTACCAATATCAGATAGCCGATAAAAAAGGAGCAATTGATTATGAAAATTCAATCGATGGTAATTTTTTCCAAACCGAAAATGAATACACTATATTGGTTTATTATCGAGAGAATAGAGACCGTTATGATCGTGTAATTGGTAAAGGATATGCAAACTCCCTGAACATCATCAATTAAAAACATTTTAGAAATGGTTTTTTTGAATCATTTTTTTTTGTAAATTTGCTTCTATTACGCACATATATACCACTTTAGTATGGTTTCTCAAATAACAAGAGGCATAAAAATATCCGTTTTAACTAGTTTTGAAGGTACCTACTTCAAGAACTACAAGATTCACTTTGCCTTTAGCTATGTGGTTACTATAGAGAACCATAGCAAGGATTCTGTACAACTTACTTCTCGTCATTGGGAAATTTTTGATTCATTAAACGATATCGAAATAGTAGATGGCGAAGGCGTAATTGGAAAAAAACCAGTTTTAAAACCAGGCGAATTTCATACCTATAGTTCAGGCTGTTTATTGTCATCTCCTTATGGTGCAATGAAAGGATATTTTAACATGGTTAATTTTACTACTACAAAAATTTTCAAAGTTATTGTTCCTACATTTAGAATGTGCGCCCCATTTGCATTAAACTAATCTCTTTTCTATAGAAATTTTTTATAGTTATCTTATACTAAAATTATCAAATTATTAGTTTAACCTTCGTACTTTTGTACAGCGTTAGATAATTCGTATAAAATGAATTATCCAACTGTTAATTTGTCTAATTATCTAATTCTAAACAATATGCTAAAAGGATTTTTTCATGTACCTAAAGCGGTAAACGAACCCGTAAAAGGATATGCGCCAAACTCACCAGAAAAAGCAGCAGTACAAGCAGCTTATACTACAATGTGGAACTCTAAAATTGATGTTCCGTTATACATTGGAAGTGAAGAAATTAAAACTGGGAACACAAGAAACATCACGGCTCCTCATGACCACAAACATGTAGTAGGAACTTACCACCTAGCCGAAAAAAAACATATAGAAAAAGCGATTGCTAATGCGCTTGAAGCAAAAGATGCATGGGCAAATATGGCATGGGAACAACGTGCTGCTATTTTCTTAAAAGCTGCCGAACTTATTGCTGGTCCTTACAGAGCCAGAATAAACGCAGCTACAATGATTGGACAATCAAAAAACATTCACCAAGCTGAGATTGATGCTTCTTGTGAATTGATTGACTTCTTACGTTACAATGTTGAGTTCATGACTCAAATTTACGCAGACCAACCAAAATCTGATTCCACAACATGGAACCGTCTTGAGTACAGACCTTTAGAAGGTTTTGTATACGCAATTACTCCTTTTAACTTTACTGCTATTGCTGCAAATCTTCCTGCAAGTGCTGCAATGATGGGGAATGTTGTTATTTGGAAACCAAGTGATAGCCAAGTATTCTCTACTCAAATTATCATCGAAGTTTTTAAAGAAGCTGGAGTTCCAGACGGTGTTATCAACGTAGTTTTTGGTGATGCTTTAATGATTACCGATACTGTATTGGCAAGTCGTGATTTTGCTGGAGTACACTTTACAGGTTCAACTCATGTATTTAAAGATATTTGGGCTAAAATTGGTGCAAACATTCACAACTACAGAACTTACCCAAGAATCGTAGGAGAAACTGGTGGTAAAGATTTCATCATTGCACATCCAAGTGCTAATGCTAAGCAAGTATCTACAGGAATTGTACGTGGTGCATTTGAATTTCAAGGTCAAAAATGTTCGGCAGCTTCAAGAGCATATATTCCACAAAGTTTATGGCCAGCTGTAAAAGAGCAAATAATCACTGATGTGAAATCTATGAAAATGGGTTCACCAGAAGATTTTGGTAACTTTATTACTGCAGTTATTCACGAAGGATCTTTTGATAAATTAGCTAGTTTTATTGATCAAGCTAAAAAAGATGCTGATGCTGAAATAATCGTTGGTGGAAACTACGATAAATCTGTTGGGTACTTTATTGAGCCTACAGTTATTGTAACTACAAATCCAAAATATACTACAATGGAAACCGAATTATTCGGACCAGTTATTACTATATATGTATATGAAGATGCAAAATGGGAAGAGACTTTAGAATTAGTTGATACTACTTCTGAATATGCTCTTACTGGTGCTGTATTTAGTCAAGATCGTTATGCTATCGAAGTAGCTACAACAAAATTACAAAATGCTGCAGGTAACTTCTATATTAATGACAAACCAACAGGAGCTGTTGTAGGAATGCAACCATTTGGTGGTGCAAGAGCATCTGGAACAAATGATAAAGCAGGTTCTGCATTAAACTTATTGCGTTGGGCATCTCCAAGAACAATAAAAGAAACATTTGTAACTCCAGAAGATTACAGATATCCGTTTTTAGGAGAATAATCTCTAAAGTTTAAAAACAATTAAAACCCACAGGTTTCAAAACTATTTGAATCTTGTGGGTTTTTACTTTTATAAAAGATAAAAACATCTTGCCTGATGATTATTTGTAATCGTTTTCGTACGTAGTTGGTTATCAAAAACATACCTTTTCCAAAAACCTTATAATGTTACTTTTAAAACCTTTCCTGACATAAAAAAAATAAGCGCACCCGTAAATTTGAACTTTCTTAACCTAGTAAATAAACTCAAAGGAAAAGAATAGGATGTTCGCACATAAATATGGAATTAAATTAAAATGACTTATGAAAAGTTTAGAGAAAGTACCTGAAATAATCCGTGAAGCAAAAAGTGTTGGTCACGTAATTGATTTTAAGTGGAATGAAAAAATCATGGAGAAACTTATTGATCCGGCAGAGAATCATAATAAACTAGAAAATGCTTTAGAAAGTATTAGTTACAAGGCTTCTTTAGGATTAACGGCTGCATTACTTGAATGGATATACTGGCGTTATAAAAGCCATACCGAATCATCTCAAGAAATGAAGCTTCGCATTGAAGCTCTTTGGTGTTCTATATCAAATCCTGAGTATACCAAACCTTTAGTTTTTGACCTTAACATGGATGCTCCTGCAACTGGCCCTATAGATGGTCCTTTATGGGTTGCTCTTATGAATGTAAGAATGGTAGATGTACTACGCAGAAAAGGATCTTATTATCTACAAAGTGAAATCGTAGGTTTAGCATTACTTGCACGCCACATTTCTCCGAAGAAAAAAATATTTAATAAATGGCTTAAAAATACTTTAAAAGAACTTAAACATATCTTTCCTTGTCAATATACGTATGACAATATAAAAGCTACAGATGAAGAAGTTTATAATCCATCGGCAGAACCACTAATCAGCCGTGATTTTTTCTTTGATCCTTTTTATATATACAGTGAAAAATCTTCGGAAACTTCCATAAAAGATTTTGTTGCGAGTTTAAACTACGAAACAAATCCTTTTTTATGTTTCCCAAAAGAGGCTAGTTAATTCAATATATTTTTAGAGAAATCCCCACAAGTTTAAAATGTTTTTAAAACTCGTGGGGATTCTTTTTTGTTATGAATTAAGTCTATTTAGCTAATTCAAAACTAGAAATAGTATGAAAAGAATCTATCTCAGTATTCTTCTCCCCTTTAAAAGTATCGTAGTTTACAACCAATAATTTTCCTTTATAAATTATCGTTTCACAAGGATTATCTAATTGTCCGTCAGAACCATCAGCATTACCATTTTCCCAAATTAAATGAATTGTATTCGTATTTAAATCCAATTGATGAACGCTATTATAGTCATAACTGGCAATAAAAATAGAATTCCTTTTCTCATCGTAAAAAAAGCCATCACAACATTTTAATTTATCCGAGTCAAAAACTACTTTCTTAGATTTTAGCTTACCATCTTTTGCTAATTCCAGTTTTGTAATCACTCCATCTCCAAAATTTCCTGCATATAGATTTCCTTTTTTATCAAAAGCAATACCGTCAATTCCAATAGTTCTTTTTGTTACTTCAGGCTTAAGAGTAAATGTTGTTACTAAATGATTCGGTTTCGTATTCTTATCCAAAATTATTTTGCCTTTATTTAATTCCTCCAATGAAAAAGTATAAATCCCACTTTCTCGTCTATTCTCAAAAAGAGCATCAGTTATATAAACTCGATTTTTATACCACCTTACAGCTTCGCCAAAGTTGAAACCTTCTGCCAAAACCTCAGCATATTTAGGTTTACCATTCTCGACTACAACTCTTATCAATCTGGAAAAATTTTCGTTATCCGTAAAAAACTGATTATCCATTAAATACAGATTTCCGTCAGGGCCAAATTCCATTCCCATAGGATGTACTTTCTTCGTTATGGGATGTACAGGTAATTTATCAAACCAAGTTACGGGTTTATCATTTTTATCAAATGTTAGAATCTTACTTCCGTGCTTTTCAAACGTAACTGGATTAGTGATTGACAAATAAAGATTCCCTTTTTTATCCAAAGCCATTCCGTCGGGAGTTTGGCAAGTTTCGCCTAAATCGGCAAACAAAGTTGGTTTAATTGTTTTTGAAACTTCACTATAAGTAATTTCTTGTTTGCTCTCTTGCGAAAATAAATTTACAGTATTCATGAAAATCAGAATACCAATTACGCTTTTAATCGTTGTCTTCATTTTGTTTAGGTTTAATTATTTTTTGATCGTTTAATAGAGAATACTTTTTAGTTCATTTACTAAAAATAATGCGAATAGAAGAATCAATTTTATCATGATTTATATATTTAAAGCGAATATAGCTTTAGAGTCAATTCCCTATTTTATGCGCAATCAAAAACACAACTTTAGCATTCAAATAATCTATTTAAAAAGAATAATGCATTCGTATGCCCAAATACTATTTTTAGGAGCAAAAAGCCTTTATTTAACCCTACGAACAAAGCATACTTCGATATTTTATTATCTTGTCCCTCTTAAACCGTTATAATGAGTTTTTTAAAAAACATCGACCTAAAAAGAATTCTATTTCATTGTATCTATTGGATTTCCTTTTTGTTATTATACATCTCTGGCAAGTCTAATGATACTAGCTCTTATGACTTTACTTTTGTTTATACCTGGAAAGTTATTGCTCAGGCAATCGCCGCTTACGGATTAATTTATTGGATAATTCCTCAAACTCTGAACAAAAAAAAATACTTGCTTTTTATATTTTCAGCTTTAAGCTGGCTTTATCTTGTTTTTGCTTTTCTAATGATTTTTAAATACTATTATCTAGAACCTAAATTTCCTGGTTTCTTTGATGATTGGCTTGGACATAAAATGTCTGTTCCCGAAAGATTAACTTCTTTTAAATTAATATTCAGAGAGTTTTCTTTTATCACTTATCCAATTATCATATTGGGTTTTATCAGCTTTAATCGCAAGCAGCAACGTCTTTTAAAACTGGAAGAAGAGAAAAAATCGATGGAATTAAAAGTATTGAAGAATCAATTAAATCCTCATTTTCTCTTTAATACGCTGAATAATTTATACACATTAACTCTTAAAAAAGACGACAAAGCACCCGAAGTAATTGCGAAACTATCCGAAATTCTGGACTTTGTATTATACCGCTGTAATGAAGATTATGTTTCTATCGAAAAAGAAATTGCCTTAATTGAGAATTACATTGCTTTAGAAAAACTTCGCTATAGCGAAAACAGATTGGATATTTCGTTTACCAAAGACATTCAGGAAAGCAATAAAATTTCACCTCTAATCATATTGACTTTTATAGAAAATGCTTTTAAACACGGAGTAATTAACGAAACAGAAAAAGCCACTATCAAACTAAATTTAGAGAGTAAAAAAGGACAAATCATTTTTGGTATTGAGAATACAAAACCTCAAAATGGCATTTTAACAATTTCGGATAAATCAAAAATTGGATTAGAAAATGTCCGAAAACAATTAGATTTATTATATCCAAAAAAACATCAATTAGAAATGGAAGAAACACAAACCCTTTATAAGGTTCAACTTTCTCTTTATCTATAAATTTCAAAAAATCAATTTTGATTATACTAAAACTGCACAAATAATATTGTTTACCTTCATTTTAGCTAAAAAATTAAAATTCAAAAAACCTTTATGAAAAAAAAATCAACTCATTCTTTATTAAAAGGAATCGTTTTAAGCATTATCATTCAAATGATTGCTTTGTGTAATATTGGAGCACAAAATAAATCAGCAGAACTAGACAAGTTAATGAAACATTATCATACAAATGGTATTTTTAACGGAACTATTCTAGTTTCTGAAAATGGAAAAGTGATTTATCGTAATGCTTTTGGTTATGCAAATAATGAAACCAAACAACAATTAACACCCGAATCATGTTTTAATCTTGCTTCTGTTTCTAAGCAATTTACCGCAATGGGAATTATGATTTTAAAAGAGAAGAATAAACTTTCTTATGATGATAAACTCATAAAGTATTTTCCAGAATTTCCTGCTTATGCAAATGATATTACTATACGAAATTTAATGAATCATACATCGGGCTTACCACATTATGACGATTTTTCAGATAAAGATAATTTGACAAATTCTGAGGTATTTAAAATACTAATAGAGAGAAACCAATTAAGTTTTAAGCCAGGCGAAAAATATGCTTATAATAATGGTGGTTATGTAATGTTGGCTTTAATCATAGAAAAAGTTTCTGGTGTATCCTTTGCAACATTTACAAAAGAAAACATATTTAATCCGTTGAAGATGAAAAATACATCTGTGTGTAATGATCCTGGATTTAAAATAAAAAATAGAGCCATTGGTTATAACAGGATTGGTGAAATAGATGATTTTAAAATTTCGCACATAGGTTCCACTGGTATATTTTCAAATGTAGATGATTTATTTTTATGGGAACAATCATTGTATACTCAAAAGCTAGTATCTAAGAAAACAATAGATGAAGCATTTACCGCAACAACTTTAAAAAATGGTTCTGTATCAAATTATGGATTTGGATGGAGAATAAGCAAAGATAAACAACAAAAATCAGTAGAACATTCAGGAAGGCAGTTTGGATACCGTACTTTTATAAAGAGAGATTTGACTAAAAACAATTCTTATATTTTACTTACTAATTATGGCGATGCGATTGCATTGAATGAAATAAATCTTGCCATCGATAATATTTTATCGTCAAATCCTTATGTACTTCCCAAAATTCCTGTTTTTTCTAAGCTTAAAGAAACCATAGATAATAATTCTGTGGAAACAGCTATAGAAATCACAAAAAAAGCAATAAAAGAAAATGCTAATGAATTTGCTTTTAACGGTGATGGTATTAATGAATTAGGATATAAATATTTAAGAGAAAAGAAAATAAACGATGCATTATCCCTATTTAAATTCAATCTTGAATTAAATCCAAAATCTTCAAATGCATACGATAGCTTAGGAGAAATTTATTTGGTTTTAAACGATACCATAAATGCAGTAGAAAATTATAAGAAATCCGTTGAACTGGATCCGAATAATTCTAATGCAATAAAAGTTCTAACTAAATTAGGAATTGCTTCTGATGAACTGACTCGAGAAATCATAGTTCCGTCAGAAATTCTTAAAACTTATGAAGGCAAATATCAGTTGAATAAAAATTATTTTTTCACTGTTACTTCAAAAGATGAACAATTATTTATTCAAGGGTCTGGGGAAGCTATAACAACAGTGTTTCCGATATCTCAAAATAGGTTTTATAGTAAAATAATAACCGCACAATTTACATTTAATAAAGGCGAAAACGGAAAAATTGATAGTCTTACATTAAATATGGGAAGTGATGTAATTGCCAAAAAAGTGAACTAAAATTAAACGCAAAACTGTGGTTTTGACATATCGGAAAAAACAACAAAAAATATTTTTTTCAAATGAAATATAAATGCATTATCGTCGACGACGAACCATTGGCTAGAGAGTTAATTGCATCTCATCTAGGTAATTTTGACAATTTTGAACTAGTTGATTCATTTGAAAATGCATTAAAAGCATATACTTTTTTAGAAACAAATACAGTCGATTTACTATTTCTGGATATCGAAATGCCTTTATTAAAAGGAAATGATTTTTTAAAAAAATTAAAGAATCCACCTAAGGTAATTTTCACAACCGCTTATCGCGAATATGCTATCGAAGGATATGAACTCAATGTTATAGATTACCTTTTAAAACCAATTACGTTTGATCGTTTTTTTGTTTCGATCGAAAAATTCAAACAATTACAAACACCCAAAAAAGAAGAAAAAGCAGTTGCCGAAAATCATATTTTTGTATCAAGCGGGAATAGAAATATCAAAATAATTTTTGAAGAAATCTTATACATCGAAAGTCTAAAAGATTATATCACTATACATTTAGAAAACGGAAAATCACATCATCTTAAACAGAACATTTCAGCTTTCGAAAAGTTATTAGATTCAAATTTTGTTCGCGTTCATCGTTCTTTTATCATTCAGACAAAAAAACTAACAGCTTATTCTAAAAACGAAGTCGAAATAAACGCAATAGAAATCCCAATAGGTAGTAGTTATAAAGAAAACTGGCTAACGTATTTAAAAACTATCAAATAGTAAAACCCAATAAACCAGAATTCGATTTCATTTAACACATAGTGACATAGATTTAATCTCTAAACAAAGAACACAAAAAGAAATACATTTCTTTCGCATAGCAAACTATGTGTATTCAAAATAAGTGAAACGCCTTTTTAAAGCATACAAAACCTATGTCACTATGTATTAAAATTAATTCAAACTAACGAGTGAAGTAAACTAAAATTTATTTTCTACTTCTGCAGCTTGCAACATCAAATAATGTAAATCGGTATTTTTTACAAAAGGCTTTAAAAGTTCACTTCCAGGACCGAACATTGCCAGCTCTACATAATCGGCAGAGTGATCCATACTAATCCAACCTACAGAATTTATTTTTCCTTGCATTTCGGCAAAAGCTTTATAAGGCAATTTCTTGTAGTTGTACAATCCGTCTTCCTTATGCAAACCATCATAATAACTCAAAACCGTTTTGGCATCTTCATCCGAAACCGAATGTCCATTAGCCTTTTCGATAATTTCCTTTACTTGAGCAACCGAAGAATCTGGTTTTATCTGATTTAAAACCCACTCGTTAGTCTGTGTATATTTCTGGATGCTATCAAAATTCTCATTAGCGTATTTACCATAAATAATCCCAGGATTTGCATTTCCGTGGTCAGTTGTAATTATCACTAAAGTTTCTTTGTCTTTCTCGGCAAAATCTATGGCAATTTTTACTGCTTCGTCAAACTCAATTTGGTCATTAATTAAACCCGCAATATCATTTCCGTGTGCAGCCCAATCCACTTTTCCGCTTTCTATTTGTAAAACAAAACCGTTTTTATGACCTTTCATTCTATCAATAGCTTTCTGAGCCATCTCTCCAAGGCTTGGAACTGTTTGTTTTAAATTATCGTCGCTATTTCTATCTACATAATAAGGAAGGCCATCTTCTGCAAACACACCTAAAATAGGCTGAGAATTAGAAGCTGCATCCATCTCAGAACGCGTTTTTACCACCTGATATCCTTTTGCTTTAAAAGCAGCATACATATCCTTTTTATCTTTTCTTACCCCCGAGTTAAAATAGTTTGAACCTCCACCCATCATAACATCAAAACCAAGATCTAGATATTGTTCGGCAATATCATCCTGAGCATTTCGGCTTTTACTATTTACACAAAACCCAGCAGGAGTTGCATGAGTAATAGGAACAGTAGTTACACAACCAGCCATCTTACCCGATTTCTTGAACTTTTGCCAAATAGGTAAATGTGGCTCACCTTGAGGACTTACATTAAGCACTCCATTATTTACTCTGAAACCACCACCCCAAGAAGAACTCGCAGCCGACGAATCGGTTACTATAGAACTAGCCGAAGCCGTATCCATCAAGGCTCTCGAAACACGATTGTCTTTATATAACTGAATCCAATTAGAACCTTTTCCTGTTTTTCTGTTCAGGAACAAATCTGTCATATTTAGAGTTCCTGTGCTCATTCCGTCGCTAACTAAAAGAATAATATTTTTAGCTTTCTTATTTTTATTAACCGATTCTAGATCTAAAATATTTGCAGAACCCTGAAAAGGATTCATTACAGCAGCTCCAATTGTAAATAAAGAGCCATTTCTAAAAAACTTCCTTCTATCCATCATTACTTTGTTTTTGTAAGTATTTCAAAGATAAAAAAATACACTTAGTAACAAAATTATCTTTCTGTTATGATACTATCGATTTAAACAATTTTGAACACTAATTTCACTAATTGTCACTAATTTGTTTGTGAAATTAATTCCACAAACAACGTTAATCTCATTAAAATTTGAGCAAATTCGTGACTCGAGACTGAAAGTCGAACAGACGAAGTAAATTCTTATTTCTTTCTTGTATTCACATCCAGCCAATAGAGCAACAAACCATACCAATCTAAAAAGCAAAAACCCCATCTAATCCAGACAGGGTTTTATAAATTGTATTCGATATGTTTTAAACTGTAAACTTCAAAGGAAGATGAACCACTTTTTTAGTTTCAAAAAATTCATCATCAAATATTTCTGCTAAATCATACAACGTAGCTTTAGGGAAATCTTTTAGTTCCTCTGCTAAATCTCCTCCTTTAAGATATAGGATTCCGTTTTTTAGAGTATGCTTGTGTTGTTTCTTAATTTTTTCTTTCACCCACGAAACAAAATCCGGCATATTGGTTACGGCACGACTTACAATAAAATCAAAATCTCCTTTAACCAATTCAGCACGCTTTTGTTCAGCCTTCACATTCTTTAATTCTAATGCATCAACAACACCTTGAACCACTTTTATTTTTTTGGCAATTACATCAATTAAATAAAATCGTGTTTCAGGAAAAAGAATCGCTAGAGGAATTCCAGGAAAACCACCTCCAGTTCCAACATCTAAAACTGTTGCTCCAGGTTCAAATTTCATGATTTTTGCAATCCCTAACGAATGTAAAATATGTTTTGTATATAAGGAATCAATGTCTTTTCTAGAAATTACATTGATTTTTTCATTCCAATCGTGGTATAAAAAGTCTAATTTTTGAAATTGTTCGATTTGAAGATCGGTCAAATCAGGAAAATATTTCAATATCTCGTCCATTGCTTTAAATTTTTAACAAAAGTACTACTTTACGATTGAAATATTTAACTCAATTTTGCAAATTGAAAATTTATAATAATTACCTTTGAAAACTATTTAAATTAATTATGAATAAGACTGCTCCTATATTTGCAAAGCAAGACAATCTGAAGTTTTTCAGAACACTTAACTCTCGAGTAAACAATTACTTCAAAGAGAATAATATTCAGAAAACCGGAAACTGGAAGTTACACTTAAAAGCCGTTATTCTTTTTGCTGTTTTTTTAACACCATATTTTTTAATCCTTACACTTAATATGCCTTTTTGGGTAATGTTACTTTTATCAATCGTAATTGGTATCGGGATGGCAGGTGTTGGAATGAACGTAATGCACGATGGAAACCATGGTTCTTATTCGACTAAAAACTGGATTAACAAATTCATGGGAGGAACTATTTATGTTCTTGCAGGAAACGTTTACAACTGGCAAGTACAACATAATGTTTTACACCATACTTATACTAATATCCCTGGACATGATGAAGATCTGGATGCAGGAAGAATTATTCGTTTTACAAAACATGCAGAATGGCATAGTTTTCACCGTTTTCAGCATTATTATTCTGTATTCTTATATGGTTTATTGACATTTAATTGGGCAATTACAACCGATTTTAAGCAAATGCGAAACTACCTAAAAAGAAAATTATCTTATGGTGAGCCAAAAAGCCCAAAGATTCTTTGGACAACACTTATTATAACAAAAGTTATTTATGTTTCAATCTGGATTGTTTTACCAATCGTAATTGGGATTACATGGTGGAAAGTACTAATCGGATTCTTCGTAATGCACTATACAGCCGGATTAATCCTAAGTGTTGTATTTCAGTTGGCACACGTTGTTGAAGAAACTACAAACCCTTCTCCAAACGAATTAGGTGAAATGGACAATACGTGGGCTATTCACCAATTATTTACTACAACCAATTTTGCTCCAAAAAGCGCAATTGTAAACTGGTACACTGGAGGATTAAATCACCAAATCGAACACCATATTTTCCCAAATATAAGTCACATTCATTATGGTAAAATTGCAAAAATCGTGAAAGAAACTGCAAAAGAATGCGATTTACCATATTACGAATACAAAACAATGGGAAGTGCTATTATTGCTCACTTCAAACATTTACGTGAATTAGGGATGAAACCTGGATTATCCGTTTAAACTAAAAAAAATCTATTAATAATTAACCATCCTTAATTAAAGTTGAAATTAAGGACATTCAAAAATTTTATAATGAACCATATTCTTTCAGACAGAATCAACAACCTTGCGACATCACAAACTCTAGCAATGGCAGCTTTGGCACGCGAACTAAAAGCACAAGGAAAAGACATTATCAGTTTAAGTTTAGGTGAACCTGATTTTAACACGCCAGACTTTATTAAAGAAGCAGTTAAAAAAGCAGTCGACGAAAATTACAGTACATATTCTCCAGTAGAAGGTTATTTAGAATTGAGAGAAGCAATTTGCAGAAAATTCAAAAGAGATAACGGATTAGACTACAAACCAACTCAAATTGTAGTTTCTACAGGAGCAAAACAATCATTATACAACATTGCACAAGTAATGTTAAACGAAGGTGACGAGGTTATTTTACCAGCACCATACTGGGTTTCTTATTTCGAAATCGTAAAACTTTCAGGAGGAGTTCCAGTAGAAGTTCCAACATCTGTAGATACAGATTTCAAGATTACACCAGCACAATTAGAAGCAGCAATTACACCAAAAACAAAAATGATGTGGTTCAGTTCTCCTTGTAACCCTTCAGGTTCAGTTTACAGCAGAGAAGAGTTAACTGCACTTGCAAAAGTGTTAGAAAAACATCCAAATATATACGTAGTTGCCGACGAAATTTATGAGCACATTAATTTCTCAGGAACATTCTGCAGTATTGGTTCAATTCCGGGAATGTTAGAAAAAACAATTACTGTAAACGGAGTTGCAAAAGCATTTGCCATGACAGGATACAGAGTTGGTTATATTGGAGCTCCAGAATTCATCGCAAAAGCGTGTACAAAAATTCAAGGGCAAGTAACATCAGGAGCAAATTCTGTGGCACAACGCGCTACAATTACAGCTGTAGATGCTGACCCAAGTGTATTAAACCACATGGTACAGGCTTTCCACACACGTAGAGATTTAGTGGTTGGATTATTAAAAGAAATTCCAGGAGTAAAAATCAACGTTCCAGAAGGAGCATTTTACGTTTTCCCAGACGTATCTTCTTTCTTCGGAAAAACATTAAAAGGAACACACATCAAAGATGCTAATGATTTATCAATGTATCTTCTTGGCGAAGCAAATGTTGCAACAGTAACAGGAGATGCATTCGGAAACCCAAATTGTATTCGTTTCTCTTACGCAACAAGCGACGATATCCTAAAAGAAGCATTACGCAGAATCAAAGAAGCTTTGGCTGCATAACAACATAAAATAAGTTTATTAAAACGGCTTAAGGTTTAAAGTTTCATCACTTTATACTTTAAGCTGTTTTTTTATGGGGTTTCCTCCGGTCGGGCTATCCGACTATATCTTTTATTTTTTAAAGAAAAAATAAAAGGATATCGCTCCTATCCCTAACCCAAAAACTAATCACTATCAACTTTACTAATAAACAACAGATTGCAAGCACAAATAACATATTGTAAACATAGCCAACGGTTTCAACCGTTGGAGCACAATGTATTATCGCAATCCGCATCACACGGTTGAAACCGTGAGCTATAATTAAAACAGGATAGAATTTAAAAAATGAAAAACATAATGAACTTTGTTTTCTATTAATACTCCTGTCTGCATGCTGATATTAAATACACGAAACCAAGTTCCTTACACCCTTGTATTATTACTCACCAAACAAACATTACTTTTTATATTATTTTATTACTATTTTTAGCACTTAAATAAAAACTTTTATATAATTATCATTTTTTATACGATTCTCATAAAACAAGAAACATGAAGAATATAATCTCTATTATTTTACTAGTGCTAACAATAGGAGTTTTAGCAATACCATGTAATGCCCAAAAAAGCGTAACATCAAATGAGTCGAAACCTTATGTACCCGTATCTAAGGAATTATTTGATACAATTGTAAAAATGGACGGAGTTGTTTTTGATGCTGCTAATAAAGGTGATTTAGAAAAATTAAAAACTTTATTTGCCGAAGATCTTGAATTCTTTCATGATACAGGAGGACTAGACAACTACACAAAAACAATAGAAAACTTTCAGCGAATTTTCACCAATTACGGATACACCAGAAGAATTCTTGTAGAAGGAAGCATCGAAGTTTACCCAATTAAAGATTATGGAGCCATACAAACAGGAGTGCATAAATTCTGCCGACTCGAAAACGGAGAACTTATAAATTGTGGCACTTATAAATTTACTCATATTTGGAAAAACACACCTACAGGCTGGAAAATTTCAAAAGTAATTAGTTACGGACATTAAATTTAAATAAAGCTAACCCGTTGGGTGCAATTCGTAAAAAAATTACTTAACACATAGAAACATAGATTTTATGTGTAAAAAAGAGTACAAAAAGAAATATATTTCTTTCACATAGCTAGCTATGTGCATTTAAAACAAGTGAAACGCCTTTTTTGTGCGTACAAGACCTATGTTTCTATGTGTTAAAATTAATTGCACCCAACGGGTTAAAGCTATAAAAACATTACAAACCAAATAACCAACCAATTATGAATTCTGTATTTCGGAAAATCTTTATCATTATTATTTTTACAATAATTTCATCTAATCTGGCAAAAGCCCAAACAGAAGGAAATTTTATCAAAGTCTCAATAGGCTATGGATCTAGTACTTCAAATTATGAAGAAGAAAATCCCGAAATCATCGATGGTTCTGGTTTTTTTGCCCAAGGAGAATATATAATAGGAGTTACCAAATGGTTTAGCGTAAGACCTTATGCTGGCGTTATTTTTACCTCAACTAGCGAAGATGCCGTTAAAAACCCACAAGGCTACAAAGTAGAAACTAATGCATTTTTACTAGGAGCAAAAGTTCGTCTTTGCGCACCAATTCCTTGGGTTGCACCATTTATAGAAACTGGTATTGGCGCTTCTATCGGTTCATTTGAAACCTACACTAATCAAGTCAATGAAAAAAAAAGCGGTGTAGTTCCACATATTCCAATTAGCTTAGGACTTGCATTGGGCCCAAAAAACAACATAGAAATTGGAGTTACCTTTTACGGAAATCTATCAGGTGAACAAGGTTTCGGTGCATTTACAGCAGGATATACATTTCCTATAGATTAATTTTAAACCAACTTAAATAGTATATCATGAAAATTTCAACTTTATTACTTTCTTTATTTTTTGTGATTCAACTTACATTTGCTCAATCAACTTTAATTCAAGATCCCCCGAAAAAAACTTGGAAAATTTTAGTTAAGAATAATAAAACTGCCGAAGAAAATTTCAAAATGATTGGACAAACATTAATAGAAAATAATTATTCAATTGAGAAAAAAGACAAGGAATTTTTATTCATTCAAACATCTCCAAAGAATTTGCAAAAATTAAACGCTTCATATTTCCTGAATTTTACTTTCAAAGACAGTTTAATAATTTTATCTGGAATGTCAAAAATGAATATATCTATAAATTTTGGAAGCATTACGACCGAAAGCAACTATGAAAAAATAATTAACAAAGGGATGAGAGGGTCAATAATGAAAGAATCTTTCAATGAAATGTTGCAATTTGCCACATTGCTTCCTAAATCTGAATATGATTTTATTACTGATTAAATAAAAAAGCCAAACATCTTCTATTATCTAACTATTTTAAAAAAAGTCACTTCAGTATTAGCAAACTCAGATTATTTATAAGAACTTTGCAAACTTTTTTAGGCGAAAGCCAAAAAGCATAAAGTTTTAGAAATAAATAATTTATCATCAACTCGATGAAGAAAAAAATCGAAATATTAGCTCCTGCTAAAGATTTAATCGGAGGAATGGCAGCTATAAATAGTGGAGCCGATGCAGTTTATATTGGTGCACCACAATTTGGAGCACGTTCTAATGCCAACAATTCACTAGAAGATGTAGCTGCATTAGTAAAATATGCTCACTTATTTAATGCTCAGGTTTTTGTGGTAATGAATACCATTTTGTACGACAACGAACTAGAAACGTGTCGTCAAATGATTTATGAATTATACGATATTGGTGTAGATGCACTAATTATCCAGGATATGGCTATCATGGAGATGGAGTTACCTCCTATTGTACTTCATGCCAGCACACAAGCTAATAATCGTGATGCTGATAAAATTAAATTCCTAAAAGATGCCGGAATAAAACGTGTGGTTTTGGCCCGTGAATTGAATTTGCATCAAATTAAAACAATATACGACGAGGCTGATGTTGAATTAGAGTTTTTCGTAACCGGAGCTTTATGTGTTTCTTTCAGTGGAAACTGTTATATGAGTGTGGCAAACGGAGAACGCAGCGCCAATCGTGGTTCTTGCGCTCAAAACTGTCGTTTACCTTATAACTTAATCGACGGAAACGGAGAAACATTAATCAAAAACAGTCACTTACTGTCGATTAAAGATTTAGATATTTCAGACCAAATCCCTAATTTAATTGAAGCAGGAATCGTTTCTTTTAAAATCGAAGGGCGACTAAAAGATGTTGTTTATGTTAAAAACAACGTATCGTTTTTACGTCAAAAATTAGATAGTTTCTTAGAAGCAGAAGGAAATGATAAATACACGAAAGCTTCTTCTGGAAAATGTACCTATACTTTTGATTCTTCTTTAAACAGAACTTTCAATCGTGGATATACCGACTATTTTGTAAACGATAGAAATCATAGTATTGGATCTTGGGAAAGCCCAAAATCAAAAGGACAATATATTGGTAAATTAATCCGAACTGTTGGAAATGCTTACGAAATCGAAAATGGCGAATTATTAAACAACGGTGACGGACTTTGTTTTATCAATGAAAACAACGAAGCCGATGGAATCTATGTAAACAAAGCTGAAAACGGTAAAATTTATCCAAACGTTTTAAAAGAAGTAAAAGACGGAACTTTTATCTACCGTAATAACGATGCAGCTTTCATCAAAATTGTAGAAAGAGAAGATAGTGCCGTACGTAAACTAAGCACCACTTTACTACTTACAGAAAACGAAACTGGTTTTGAGTTAATAGCAACCGACGAAGACGGAAATGTTAGTATTGTTACTTTAGAACATTCTAAAGAGCAAACTAAAACTGGTGAATCAATCGAAGAAAACATCAAAACACAATTGGCAAAAACAGGATTTACACCTTATACAGCCGATGAAATTAATGTGATGTTTACCCAAAACTGGTTCCTTCCTATTTCTAAAATCAACGAAATGCGAAGAACTGTTTACGATCAGTTAACCGAAATTCGTTTGGCAAATTACAAACGTGAAGAGCACCAATTGGTAAAAACTTCACATCCGTATCCAGAAACCAAATTGGATTTCATGTACAACGTTTCGAACAAAACAGCTCGTAAATTCTACGAACGTCACGGCGTAACCGAAATCGAAAAAGCATTTGAATTACAATGGGATCCAGGAAAATCTCGTGTAATGACTACTAAATATTGCATCAAATACGAATTAAAAAAATGCCCAATACACCAAAAAGACATAATGGGTGTAAAAGTAAAAGAACCATTGGTATTAAAACAAGGTGAACTTGAATACAAACTAAAATTCAACTGTAAACCTTGCGAAATGGAAATTTGGGAGAAAGATGCCGAATTTGAAATCGAAGAAGACCATTTTCATTAAAAACACAAAAGCGATACTTTTTTAAATAAAGTATCGCTTTTTTTATTGCTTATTTTTTCTTGGTAGTTTTTTTAGTTGTCTTTGGTTTTGTAGTTTTCGTAGTTTTTGGCTCAACTTTTGGCTCAATTTTCGGCTCTCGTTTTTTGTTATACAAATTTACAACAACCTCAATATCATAATATTTATATTCTTTATCTTCTATTTTCTTAGCAATTTCAGAATCATCACTAAAGTAATAAACTCCATACTCTCTAAAAAAAGCATTGTATCCTGCAGAAAGAGCATTTGAACTCATAGAAACCAATACCGGATAATCCTCCTTACTCCTTTTCATGTAATGATTAACATCTTTAGAGACAATTTTCATTTTATTCTCTTTTATCTTCTCTTTAGTCTTTTCATCTTCAACCTTAACTTCTTTTATCCCGTATTCCTCACCTCCTAAATATAAAGATACATTTCCATTAATTATTTTACATATCCAGCTTTCATCAATAACCTTAAACTCCGTACCCTTTTTTTTGTACACTTTTGTCTTTGTCCATACAAAAACATAAGACAGTTTTTTATTCTGGTCAAAAATCTGAATTGAATCTATGTCTTTACTTGCATATTTTTCATTTTCATCTCCTACTTTAATTTTTATCTTTTTATCAGCAACCCCAGGAAATTTAACTACTCCACTAATTTTTTGTTTGTCTTTTTTAAAAACAATTGCATCAGCTTTTTGCTCTCCCATTCCCAAGTTAAATGTAATCCCACCAGACTGAGAATGTACTAATGCCGACATTAATAAAGCACTTACTATTAAGTAAAATTTTACTTTCATTATTTTAAATTATAATTATTATTTGTAAGCCGGCAAATATATAAATATAGTATCGCTTTAAAGGAAGTTCCTTATTAGTCAAACAAGAAGTTATAACCATAATTATTAACAAATAATTACTCCATAAAAGGCTTTAAACTTGGGCGTGACCACAAGGGTCGGGCTATTCGCTACAAGTCCTCGCACTTCCTTCGTCAGGCTGTGGGCTATCCGCTTCTATCCCTCACGCAAACCGTAAAACAAGAACTTTTACATTTATAATTACACTTTATGTTCCCACAATCTTGTCATTTCTGAAATGACAAACTGTATACTTTCTTTATCTAAAAATTAAATTTCCAATTAAATAAAAATCTGCCGAATCTGCAAAATCTGCATGAAACCTTTCTGAACGTTGCGGTTAAATCAATACATCCAAAAAAATAGATTATAGATTCAGATTACGTAGACGCACTGCGGTGCGTCTCTACACAAATTGATTGTCAATAATTAAAACACATACAAAACACATCTAGCTACACGTTCCAATTGTAGAGACGCACCGCAGTGCGTCTACACACAGTATTACAACACAAACATCAATTAAATCTGCCGAATCTGCAAAATCTGCGTGAAACCTTTGCGAACCTTATTTTAACTTCCCGTCAAAAACTTTATGCTCTCCGCCTACAACTTTGCGAACTTTGCGGTTAAATCAACACAATCCAAAAATATAGATTATAGATTCAGATTACGTAGACGCACTGCGGTGCGTCTCTACAGCGATCGATTGTCAATAATTAAAACTATTTATCTTCACGTTCCAACTGTAGAGACGCACCGCAGTGCGTCTACACACAGTATTACAACACAAACATCAATTAAATCTGCCGAATCTGCAAAATCTGCGTGAAACCTTTGCGGACCTTATTTTAACTAAAACAAAACTTTGCGCCCTTCGCCTACACCTTTGCGAACTTTGCGGTTAAATCAACGCAATCCAAAAATATAGATTATAGATATAGATTGCGTAGACGCACTGCGGTGCGTCTCTACACTCATTGATTGTCAATAATTAAAACCATCTATCTTCACGTTCCAACTGTAGAGACGCACCGCAGTGCGTCTACACACAGTATTACAATACAACCAACAATTAAATCTATCGAATCTGCAAAATCTGCGTGAGAATAAATTCCATTTTTTTATCTTTACTCTCAAAACTAAATCCAAATGGCATTAAACAATAGCATAACAAAACATTCGATTATTGCTGGAGTTTGTGTGTGTGCTATATTTCCGTTACTAATATTTTCAGAAAGCTATTTTGTTGACCTTTGTATCAAAATATCCGATTTTGGTGCTTTTTGGAATCCTATCTTTTGGGGAGTATTATTTCCGTTATTCCTCGTTTTTCTATTCTGGAGTTCTGGTAAAAAAATAAGCCATTCATTAAATCAAATAACATACTTTCAAGCTTGCTCACAATTCTCATTTGCTGTAAGCTTAAAAATCATAATAGCACTTTTTACACTTTATATAATTGGACAGTTTGTTAATGGAATTTCGGTTGTATTACATTCCCAGATCTATGATCAAGTTGTTCTTTCGATACTAATGATATTATTTTTATCTTTTTTATTAATGATAATGACTTTTATTAGTAGTTTGATAATTGTAAAACTAAGTCAAGACCCTCAAACATTAAATAAAACACAATGAAAATACTACTTCTAGGTTCAGGCGAATTAGGCAAAGAATTTACCATCGCTGCACAACGCATCGGACAAACCATAATTGCTGTAGATAGTTACGAAAATGCTCCGGCAATGCAAGTTGCACATGGCTTTGAAGTAATCAATATGCTCGATGGCGAAGCCCTTGACAAAATCGTAGCCAAACACAAACCCGATTTTATAGTTCCCGAAATAGAAGCCATTCGTACCGAACGATTTTACGATTACGAGAAACAAGGCATTACAGTAGTTCCATCTGCGAAAGCGGCAAACTACACCATGAATCGCAAAGCCATTCGTGATTTAGCAGCCAAAGAACTAGGACTTAAAACTGCCAAATATCAATATGCGACCTCAGCCGAAGAACTACAAAAAGCGGTTCAGGAAGTAGGAATGCCATGTGTTGTAAAACCTTTAATGTCTTCTTCAGGAAAAGGGCAATCGACTATAAAAACCCAAGATGACATCCTAAAAGCCTGGGATTATGCTGTAGCAGGTTCACGCGGAGATGTTATCGAAGTAATTGTAGAAGCATTTGTAAACTTCGATTCAGAGATTACACTTTTAACAATTACTCAAAATAACAACCCAACCCTATTTTGTGCACCAATAGGTCACCGCCAAGAACGTGGCGATTATCAGGAAAGTTGGCAACCCGCCCGAGTATCCGATAAGGATTTATACGAAGCCCAAGATATGGCCGAGAAAATAACCGAAGCTTTGGGAGGCGCAGGTCTTTTTGGAGTAGAATTTTTCTTAACCAACGAAGGAGTTTATTTCTCTGAACTTTCTCCTCGCCCACACGATACCGGAATGGTAACTTTAGCAGGAACACAAAACTTCAACGAATTTGAATTGCATTTACGTGCTATTTTAAGTTTGCCAATTTTCGAAATAACCTTAGAAAAAGCTGGAGCAAGCGCAGTAATTCTAGCCTCTGGAGAATCAAACAATCCAACTTATATCGGAATCGAAAAAGTTGCTGCATTACCTAAAACCGACTTCCGTATCTTTGGGAAACCAACTTCAAGACCTTACCGTCGTATGGGAGTTGTTTTATCAAACGACATTCTGGAAACACCGATTGAAGAAGTGGTCGAAAGAGCAAAAAAAACCGCACAATTAATAACTGTAATTTTATAAAAGATGAAAAAATTAGTATTCTTAGCATTTCTATTCTTAAGTATCACAATCAATGCACAAGACAAAAAAACCACCGAAAAACCTCAAATTGTAGAAACAGCTTGTGGAGAATGTCAATTTGGGATGAAAGGAAATAGCTGTGATTTAGCTGTTCGCATAGACGGAAAATCTTATTTCGTAGATGGAACTACTATAGACGAACATGGCGATGCACATGCAAAAGATGGTTTTTGTAATACAATCCGTAAAGCAGCAGTAACTGGAAAAATAGAAAACAACCGTTATAAAGTAACTACGTTTACATTGGTAAAAGAAAAATAATGGAATTAATTCTAGAAAACATTGCCAAACATGTTTCACTAACCCCCGAAGAACAAGCTCATTTTTTATCCAAAACTGAAACCCGTTTCTACAAAGCCAAAACGATTTTATTAAACGCAGGAAATGTTTGCAAAGAATCTTATTTTATAAACTCAGGAATCATTCGAAGTTTTAATATCAATGACAATATTGTAGAACATGTATTGAGTTTTTCTTGTCAAGGATGGTGGATAAGCGATATGTATAGCCTTATTACTCAAAAACCAGGACAACTATTTATTGAAGTTGTAGAAGATGCCGAAGTTGTCGTTCTTAGCAAAGAAAACCAAGAACAACTGTATTTTGATATTCCAAAATTAGAACGTTTTTTCAGGATTTTAACTGAGAATTCATTGGTTGCCAATCAGCAACGCTTAATGGATAATCTAAGTTTATCTGCCGAAGAACGTTTTGAAAAATTCTGCGCCAAATATCCAACACTAATCCAGAAAGTACCTCAAAAACAAATTGCTTCTTTCATCGGAGTTACACCCGAATTTTTTAGCAAAATGAAAGCAAGACTTTTAAAGAAATAGTTTTTATTTTACCATTAAGACATTAAGTTTTATTAAGGCCAAAGCTTAATTTTTCTTAATATCTTAATGGTTAAAATTTTAAAATCCTCTTAATATTGAACTAGTTTTATTGAGTTAAAACTGCTCAACTTCAGTAGAATGTTTCATTGCAGTAGTTGTTGATTTACCTATCGTTACTGTATTTTGTACAGCATCAAAGTAAGAAGTCCCTACGAAAGCCTGATGTTTTACAGCTCTAAATCCGCTACTTTGTAAAGCAAATTCTTTTTCCTGTAATTCAGAATATCCTGCCATTCCTCTTTCTTTATATGCTTTAGACAATTCGAACATACTTGTATTTAAAGCATGGAATCCTGCCAACGTAATAAATTGGAATTTATATCCCATTGCAGCCAAGTCTTCTCTAAAAGTTTCCATCTCGGCAACAGATAATTTAGCAGCCCAATTAAATGATGGAGAACAGTTATAAGCTAGCATTTTATCAGGAAATTGTTCACGCATAGCATCAGCAAACTTTTTAGCATATACCAAATCCGGATTACTGGTTTCCATCCAGATTAAATCGGCATAAGGCGCATAGCTTAAACCTCTCGCAATTCCCTGATCAATTCCGCTATTTACATAAAAGAAACCTTCATTAGTTTTTTCGCCAGTAATAAACGGAGCATCTCTAGGATCTACATCACTCGTTAATAAATTAGCTGCATCAGCATCTGTTCTTGCAACAATAAGAGTTGGTGTTCCCATAACATCTGCTGCTAATCTTGCTGCTACCAGTTTATTAATCGCTTCCTGAGTTGGCACTAAAACTTTCCCTCCAAGATGTCCACACTTTTTTGCAGAACTCAATTGATCTTCAAAATGAACTCCAGAAGCTCCAGACTCAATCATAGATTTCATTAGTTCGAATGCATTTAAGTTTCCTCCAAAACCAGCTTCGGCATCAGCAACAATAGGCACTAAATAATCTTTTTTATCCTGAACTCCATTAACAACCTGAATTTGATCAGCTCTTAATAAAGCATTGTTTATTTTCTTAACCACCATAGGCACACTATTTACAGGATAAAGAGATTGATCAGGATACATTTCGCCAGCCAAATTAGCATCTGCAGCGACTTGCCATCCACTCAAATAAATAGCTTCTAAACCTGCATCAACTTCTTGTATCGCCTGATTACCGGTTAAAGCACCTAATCCTGCTACAAAATCTTGACTTTTAAGTTTTCTCCATAATTTTTGAGCGCCCATTTTGGCAATAGAATGTTCTATTTCGTAAGACCCTTGTAAAGTAACCACCTCAGTTGCTGTGTAAGGTCTCTCTACTCCTGCCCATCTCGGGTTTGTTAACCAATCGTTGATCAATTCCTGAATTCTGTCTTCTGTTGTTTTCATAGTATAGTTATTTGGGTTGTTAGTAAGCAAAAAAGTTTGCAGTTGCAGTTTGCAGTTTTCTACAGAGTCTCAAAAAAAAAAATTTTATTGCTACTCTGATTTTTTTTTAAATCCATAGATTTTAAATTAAAAATCTGCGTTATCTGCTAAATCTGCGTGAAAAAATATTTTTAATTCTCAATTTTTAATTCATTATAGATATTTGTAACATGGGATAGTAAGAAAGTTTTCGAAGTCGAGCGTTACAACCAACCTTTCCAGTACTTTTTCAGCCAAAGGAAACCAGCGTTTTTCATAGTTTTCTTCGCCCAATTCCTTTTTAATTTTACTGAATTCATCTAAAGCTAATTTGTGATAATAGGCCAGATTCAACTGCTTTCCATTATCCAAAACCACTTTGTTATATAACCATTGCCACAATTGCGATCTCGAAATCTCTGCTGTTGCCGCATCTTCCATTAAATTATGTATAGCCGCTGCACCTTGTCCGTTAAGCCAGGAAGCCAGATACAAAACTACTACATTAATATTTTTTCGAACTCCTTCTTCAGTTATAGTACCATTTGGCACTTCAAGCAAATCTTGCTCGGTAATTGTAAGATGCGGTCTTGCTATATGAATCTGATTTGGTGTTGGCATTCCTGCATCAAATATCTCTTTTGCTAATGAAACCAAATCTGGATGTGCTACCCATGTTCCGTCGTGACCGTTACGAACCTCACGCTCTTTATCGGCTTTTACTTTCGCGAAAGCGATAGCATTAGCCTCATCATTATTCTTAATCGGAATTTGAGCTGCCATTCCTCCAATTGCGTGGATACCTCTTTTATGACATCTCTGAATTACCAGATTAGAATACGCTTTCATAAAAGGCGAAGTCATATTTACCTGATCTCTGTCTGGAACCAAAAACGAAGGATGTTTATGGAATTTCTTTATGTATGAAAAGATATAATCCCAACGCCCACAGTTTAACCCAACGATATGCTCTTTTAATTCGAATATAATTTCGTCCAGCTGAAAACTTGCTGTTATCGTTTCTATAAGAACCGTAACTTTAATCGTTCCCTGAGGAATTCTTAAATAGTTCTGAGTAAATTCAATCACGTTATTCCACCAACGCGCTTCTAGATAATGTTCTAATTTTGGAATATAAAAATAAGGAGCTGTTCCGTTTTCAAGTAATTTTTTATGATTATGAAAAACATACAAACCAAAATCTACCAATGATCCCGAAACTTCCTGACCTTCTACCAGAACATGTTTCTCATTAAGATGTATTCCTCTAGGTCGAACAATTAAAGTCGCGATATTTTCATTTAACTGATAGGTTTTGTTTTTAACCTCATCAGTCAAACTGATAGTTTTATTTACAGCATCGATTAAGTTTACTTGTCCGCTCATTAAATTTCCCCATGTTGGAGAAGTACTATCTTCAAAATCGGCCATGAATGTCTTCGCACCAGAATTAAGGGCATTGATAATCATTTTTCTATCAACTGGCCCTGTAATCTCTACTCTCCTATCCAATAAATCTTTAGGAATGGATCCTGCTGTCCAATTATCTTCTCTGACTAATTTAGTTTCAACTGGAAAAGTTGGCATGACGCCTTGATCAAATAAAATTTGTTTCTGCTCTCTCTGAAACAGTAATAGTTTACGTTGAGAATCAAATTTTCGATGCAATTCTGTTATAAAAGCTACTGCTTCATCTGTCCAGATAGCAGTATAAGAATTGTTTTTTTCGGCTAAAAACTCCATTGCCGTCTCTGTAATTTCCAATTGGTTTTTCATAGCTAATACATTTTATACGACAATGTTATAAAAAAGTTTAACACAAAACAAGCGAACGTTCGCTAAATATTAAAAATATTTTTTTGGCGATTATTTTTATAATGCGTATTTTTGAGTTATGGACATTGAAAAAGACTATATCAAGCTTATTTTCGGACTTAAATTAAAACAGGTTCGTACGCAAAAAAACCTTTCGTTATTTGGCTTGGCCAAACTCACGAACCTTTCTAAATCCTATTTGAACGAAATAGAAAAAGGAAAGAAATATCCGAAGACTGATAAGATTTTACTCTTGTGCGAAAATCTTGACATAAGTTATGATCAAATGGTTTCTTTGAAACTAGATAACAACTTAGCACCGATAGGCGAAATTTTAAAATCTGGTATTTTAAAAGAAATTCCGTTAGAGCTTTTTGGAATCCATGAAAATGATTTAATTGATATTATTGCTAATGCTCCTGCAAAAGTCAATGCCTTTATTAGCACCATAATAGAAATTGCACAACACTATAATTTAAGTCGGGAAAGTTTTTTCTTGGCATCCTTGCGTTCCTACCAAGAAGCACACACAAATTACTTTGAAGATTTAGAAAATAAAGTAGTTGCTTTCTCAAAATCATTCCAGATTAATCTTGAGAATCAAATTTCAACTTTGGAATTAAGTGCCATTCTAAAAGAAGAATACGGTTATACAATTAAAGAACTCTTCTTTAAAGATCAGGAAGCTTTGGGCGATTTACGATCTATTTATGTTCCTAAAAGCAAAACTTTATTACTTTCTAAAGAAATAGATGATCCGCAAAGAGCTTTTATATTAGCCAAAGAAATAGCTTATAACTACTTAGAAATAACCGACAGATTACTGACCTTCAGCTGGATAAAGTTTGACAATTTTGATCAGGTCTTGCATAATTTTTACGCTTCCTATTTTGCTGGAGCATTATTATTACCTAGAAAATTATTAATAGATGACATTAATCTTTTCTTAACCAAAGAGCATCCAAGACCTGAAGAGTTTGTTGCTTTAATCGAGAAATTCAATGTTTCGCCTGAATCATTTTACCAGAGATTAACCAATCTTTTACCAAAGGATTTTCATTTAAAGAATTTATTTTTCCTTAGAATGTCCCATCATATAGGCTCGGGAACGTATCAAATAAAAAAAGAACTTCATATTACCAATCAGCAAGAACCTCATGCCAATGAAATGAATGAGCATTATTGCCGCCGATGGGTTTCTATTAAAACCATTGACGAAGCGATTAAACAAAACAAAGTACATTTCTTTGACGCTCAAATTTCGAGTTATGAGAATAGCGGAAACGAATATTTGGTTTTTTCATCGGCTACCAAAGATCCTTTTGTAGAAAACTGTATCCGAAGTATTTCGGTTGGAATTTTGATTACTCCAGCCATGAAAAAGAAATTCAAGTTTATAGAAGCTAAACCAATCGTAAAACAAATAGTTGGTGTTACTTGCGAAACTTGCGCTGTAAAAAACTGCTTAGAAAGAGCCTCACCTCCAACACAACTTGAAAACAAAAAACGCCACGAAAACACCGATTTAGTTGTACAACAGTATATAGCGAAATATAGTTAAATTAGATTTCTAGATTTCTTAGACACTAGACATTAGACTTCTTAGACATTAGACTCCTTAGATTTTCACACAATCTTGTCATCCCGACGAAGGAGAGATCTCCGCGAGAAACTCGACAAAGATTAGCAATATTGCAAGCATAGAATGGATAAAAAACCGTCCAACGTAAGTAGCTCGGCAAGGATTGGGAATATTACTTTGTGGCCCTTCAACTTCGCTCAGAATGACAATGTTGCGGTTAGCTTGTATCTGTTTTATACGATAAAATAAGTCTTTGTTTCTTTATCACTCAGAACCTTTGCTTCTTTGTCCCTTTGAACCTCTGAACCTCAAAAAAAACCTTTGAACCTCAAAAAAATTCATTTCTTAATCTAGGTTAAGTGCTCTCCCTTTCCTTTGGTTGTAAATTTGCCCTATCAAATAACAACAAACACAAACAATCATGGAAAATATAGTAATACACAAAGCCGAAACTCGTGGAAATGCAAACCACGGTTGGTTAAATGCATATCACAGTTTTAGTTTCGCAACCTATTACGATTCAGAGCGCATACAATTTGGAGCACTTCGAGTTTTAAACGATGATACTATTGCAGCAGGAATGGGTTTTGGCACGCATCCTCACGATAATATGGAGATTATTACCATTCCGCTAGAAGGAGATTTGGCTCATAAAGACAGCATGGGAAATACCGAAATCATTAAACATGGAGATATCCAGGTAATGAGTGCCGGAACAGGGATCCAACATAGTGAGTTTAATCCAAACGCAGATAAACAAACTAAATTATTACAGATTTGGTTGTTCCCAAACAAACGCAATGTAACTCCACGTTACCAACAAATTTCTTTAAAAACAGAAGACAGACATAATAAATTACAGCAAGTATTATCTCCGAATCCTGATGATGCTGGAGTTTGGATTCATCAAGACGCTTGGTTTCATATGGGGAATTTTGACACTGGAACCACAACAGAATATTCGGTTAAAAAAGAAGGAAACGGTTTATATGCTTTCATTTTAAAAGGAAACGTAACCATCAACGGGCAAGAATTAAATACTCGTGATGCTATAGGAATCAAAGATTTTAAAACAGCAACTATTACAGCAAATACCGATGCGGAATTTTTATTAATGGAAATTCCGATGCAAGTAAATTATTAATTCAACATTATATAAAACTATTATTTAATAAATAAAAACAAAAAATTATGGCAACTACAAAATGGGCAATTGACCCAACACACTCAGAAATTGGTTTTAAAGTAAAACACATGATGTTTACTAATGTTTCAGGTAAATTTAATGACTATGAAGCTACTATTGCAAGCAACGAGAATAACTTTGAGAACGCAGCGATTACTTTTTCTGCAGACATCAAATCTATTGATACTGGAAACACAGATAGAGACAATCATTTAAGAAGTGCTGATTTCTTTGATATAGAAAACAGTCCAAAAATGACTTTTAAATCTACCGCTTTTACAAAAATAGACGATGGTAATTACGAACTTACTGGTAATTTAGACATCAGAGGTGTTGAAAAACAAGTTAAACTTCCGGTAGAATTTAGCGGAATCATGACTGACCCATGGGGAAACACAAAAGTTGGTTTGAATATTACAGGAAAAATCAATCGTAAAGATTGGGGATTAAACTGGAACTCAGCATTAGAAGCAGGTGGAGTTTTAGTAAGCGATGATGTTCGTTTGAACATTGAATTGCAATTTGCAAAACAATAATTACCCCTACATAAATTTTAGTATTTAATTTGGTTAAAACCCTATGCTTTGAAAGAAGTATAGGGTTTTGTTTTTTTTCTTTTCTAAACAACACCGAATGTTTGCGGGGCTTCTCCCGTCCCGAAGTTTCGGGATCGGGACGCTCAGCCTGACAACCGTTTTCATCTCACATCCCTCATCTTGCTTCTAACATCTTACTTCTCACCTCTCTCAAAAAAAGCTACTTCTTCAAATTCCTAAACTCAGTTGGCGATAAGTTGGTATATTTTTTAAAGACTCTGGAGAAATACGAATAATCATCATACCCAACTTCTTCGGCAATTTCATTTACCGCTAGTTGTTTATCAATTAGCATTCTTTTTATCTCCAAAACAACTCGGTCTGTAATTACTTCTGTTGCAGTTTTTTTTAAAATATCATTACATATTCTATTAAGATGCTTTAAGGTAATATGTAATTGTTCGGCGTAAAATGAAGGCGATTTATTAGTCTTAAAATGAAGTTCCAAAAGCTCTTCAAACTTCTTTATTTTTATGTTATAAGGATGTACTTCATGAACATCAGAATCATCATATTTCCTTGCAATTTCTATATGAATTGAATCTAAAAGATTAAGCATTTTATCCAACTGGTATTTATTCTTCTGCTTACTTTCTCGCATTAACAACTCAAAATAAGGTGTAATTCCTTTTATAGAATCGGCATCAAAATAAACTTGAGGTTTATTATTTATCGAACTGTAAAAAGCATAATCATTGATTTTTTTTTGACCAAAATACAGGTTGTACATTTCCTGAGAGAAGATTACAACATATCCTTCAATATCTTGTGCTAAACCCCAAAAATGGATTTGTCCTGGCTGAAGCAAAAACAAACTTCCTTTTTTTATATCAAATCTATCAAAATCAATCTCATGAATTCCAGAACCATCCGTAAACAAAACCATTAAATAGGAATCATGACGATGTGGCTTCTCGACAAAACTGTGCGTTTTTAAATGTTCGGTAAACGAATTAACATAAAAATCACTCCTCGTATCATTACAACTAAAATTGGTAACGCTATAAATTGGGTACTTTTTCATGGCTACAAATGTCTTTATTGTGCTATAATAAGCGAAGATATAAAAACAGAATTGAAAACCAGCGCGGTATCTTTGTATATAATAAAAAATGAATCAATTATGTCATATATGATCACCCATGTTTTAAGAAATGAATGTCCTAATTGTCACAAAGGAAAAGTTCTAGATGAGAAAAATATATTTTTCACATTCAAATTTCCAAAAATGCACAAAACTTGTAGTGAATGTGGTTTTAAATTCGAGAAAGAACCTGGTTTCTTTTTTGGCGCCATGTATATGAGCTATGGACTAACTGTAGCACAAGGTATTGCTACTTATTGCATTGCTCAATTTTTCTTTGAAAAAAATTTCGATTTAAGAATCATTCCAATTATTGCCGTAGTGATTATTGCTTTTTCTTTCTTTAATATCCGACTTTCGAGATTGTTGTGGATTTATATGTTTAAGAATTATTCAAGCTAAAAAAAATAGTATTTTTGTCTTTCAATTGAAACTAATTTTTCAATCTTAGAATCACTAAATTTTTAAATTAAAAGAAATGAAAGCATACGTATTTCCAGGTCAAGGCGCACAATTTACAGGAATGGGCAAAGACTTATATGAAAATTCGGCTTTAGCCAAAGAATTATTTGAAAGAGCTAATGAAATATTAGGTTTCAGAATCACAGATATCATGTTCGAAGGTACTGCCGAAGAACTAAAAGAAACCAAAGTAACTCAGCCTGCTGTATTCTTGCATTCGGTTATTTTAGCCAAAACTTTGGGAGAAGATTTTAAACCAGAAATGGTAGCAGGTCACTCTTTAGGAGAATTTTCTGCTCTAGTTGCAAACGGTACTTTGTCTTTTGAAGACGGATTAAAATTAGTTTCTCAACGTGCTTTGGCAATGCAAAAAGCTTGCGAAATTACTCCATCTACAATGGCTGCAGTTTTAGGATTAGCAGATAATGTAGTGGAAGAAGTTTGTGCTTCGATAGACGGAATCGTAGTTGCTGCAAACTATAACTGTCCTGGACAATTAGTAATCTCTGGAGAAACTACTGCTGTTGAAAAAGCTTGTGAAGCAATGAAAGCTGCTGGTGCAAAACGTGCTTTAATATTACCTGTTGGTGGAGCTTTTCACTCACCAATGATGGAGCCTGCAAGAGAAGAATTAGCTGCTGCGATAGAAGCAACAACTTTCTCTACTCCTATTTGCCCAGTATATCAAAACGTAACTGCAAGTGCAGTTTCTGATGCAAACGAAATAAAAAAGAATTTAATCATTCAGCTTACAGCTCCAGTAAAATGGACACAATCTGTACAACAAATGATTGCTGATGGTGCTACTTTATTTACAGAAGTAGGCCCTGGAAAAGTTTTAGCTGGATTAATTGGAAAAATTGATAAAGAAGCTGTTACGGCGAATGCATAATTTTAAGTCGCAGTTACAGTTTTAAGTAGTCAGTCTAAAAATTGTCAATACAAATAGAATCCTCACAAGCATATGTTTGTGGGGATTTTTTTATTATCCACACCATCAATACAACAGTATTTATGTAATTTTGAAAATCCACACAAATCACAAAACCACAATGACATCTGAAAAATTTACTTTCATAAAAACCGATAAAAAGATAATTAAACTATACTTTGATACTATCGCTGTCATTACTGGTTTAGGGAATTATGTACAAATAATAACTGTAGATAACACAAAATACACCTATTACAAATCTCTAAAAGAATTAATAGATGTATTACCCAAAGAATTTATGAGAGTTCATAATTCATCAATAGTCAATTTAACTAATATCGACAGCATAGAAGATAATCAGATTATTGCCAAGGGAAACAAAATCACCATTGGCAAAACCTACAAAGAATGTCTAAATACTGCTCTCGATAAATTTATGCTATAACCATCTACATAAAAAAACAAGCAGTATGTGTAGTATTTACACACTACTGTATAAAATAGTTTCATGTGCTTTATACTTTGTTTTCATTTGCCTGAAAATTAAACAATTCAGTAATGATTAAAGCAATTTTAAAAATCACATTTACTATTATTATGACTACACAAATTTCGAATGCACAAAAATATCCTCTAAAGGAAGATGTAGCTACTATTAATGGAATTATGAAAGCTACTTATGAGGCAGTTTCTGGAGAAGCTGGCGAAAAAAGACAATGGGAACGCGACCTTTCGCTTCATGACGCAAATGCTATCTATTCTTTTCCATTAGAAAACGCCGCAGGAAAACTACAACATACTACTATGATTCTTAAAGAGTTCCACAAAGAAACGGATGATATGGTTGCGAAAACAGCTTTCTATGAAAATGAAATAAACAGAGAAGTTCGTGTGTTTGGAAATATTGCGCACGTTTGGAGCACTTACGAAACTCGATTAGTAAAAAACGGTCCTGTTGCCCGAAGAGGCATTAACAGCATACAACTTTATTATGACGAAGGAAGATGGTGGATTATATCTTGGATTTTTGATAAAGAAAAAGAAAACCAAAAAATTCCGCAAACTTTCGATCCGAAATAACAACTCTACATTATCCTAACAGGTTTTAAAAACCTGTTAGGATATTAGAATATACATTATATCATACCTACAAGACTTAAAAAACACCTTGCAGAATTAGAGTTCATATCAAAAAGCAAATTATCTCGCCTGAGCGGCTGTATCTGTAAAATCAGAAAACACACCATCCAATCCTAATTTATAGAAAGCCTGATATTCTAAAGTTGGGTTATTCTTATAATTACTCAACAATCGTTTTCCTTCATTTCTAAACGTATAAGCATGTACCAGTAATCCTTTTTTATGCGCATCTGAAATTAAAGTTGTAGGCGACAAAGCTTCTTTATCTGCATCATCTACTTTTCCGTCGGCATTTATATCATCAGCCTTTCCATCTTTATTTACATCTGTTCCTTTATAAGGAATAATAAAAGGTTTCCAAGGACCAATTCCTGTTGCGTAGGTTTTAACAAAATCCAAACCTTCCTGAGTTCTAAAAAATCCGTAATCTCTAGTGTCTCCTTTTAAATGCCAATCATACGGTTTTCCATCAGAAATAATCTCTCCTTCGGGAACTGTAAAAATCAAATCACCATTTAAAGCCACATCATAGCAACTTAACAACTGGATAATTTTAACTGTTGATTTACTTCTGATATATTGCAAATTAGAAACTTCAAACGACTGAATATAAACTGGAGATGAAGCACTGTTCCAACCTTCGGCAGTTAACATCTCTAATAATTTATCTGTGATTTTTAAACCTAATGCTTCATGAAAAGAAGGGTGTTTTGTTTCAGGATAAATCCCTATAACACGTCCTGATTGTGCTGTTTTTTGTTTCGCTAAAGCAATAACCTCTGCAAATGTTGGAATCGAATATTTGTTATTATACGCTTGAGAACGCTCCGCAAAAGCTTGTTTCGCCTTTAATTGTTTTATTTCCGCCAAAGTAAAATCAGAAACAAACCAATCGGTAATCATTGCACCATCAATATTTTTGGTAGTTTTTTTAGAAGCAAAAGCTGGAATTTCTGACACATTTGTAGTTCCAGATAACATTGGTTCATGACGCACTACTAGTTGTCCATCTTTCGTCATTACTAAATCGGGCTCTATAAAATCGGCTCCCATTTCTATAGCTTTTGTATATCCTTCGATTGTATGCTCTGGCAAATAACCCGATGCACCACGATGAGCTACTACAATAGGATTTGCCCCTGTTAAAGTTGGATATTTTCCATTTTCGGGCGTTTGATTATCATCATTCATATCACAAGCCAATAACAAAATTACAGCACTTAAGAAAATTGTACTTTTTAAAATTTGAAATGAGTTCATAGTTTATATTTTTAGCAAATAAATGCCATTTTCACTCAACAAACGTTAGCACTGAGTTAAGTATCAGTTATATAATTTTACAATAAAAATAAATTCACAAAACATTTGCTTCTTCGCAATGATTATTTAAAATTCCCGTAATCAAGAAGTTTTCATTCTGCTTTTCGAAGAAAATAAACCATGTAGTTCTTTTATTTACTTTATAAAAAATGTAATTTGAACCTAAATATTGTATTCTTTTAGGAGTTATTCTATGCTGACTTGATTTAATATTTCCAGAAACAAAATCATAAATATTCAAAACATACTCTTCAGCTGTTTCTATAAAACCAAAATAGTCATTTTTATATAAAACACGAACCAAATCATCTAAATAACTAATTACATGTGATGTGTAAGCAAGCTTTATTTTCCCCACCACTCACGTATTCGTTTAATAGATTCTGCTTTTGCTTCTTCGGTCGTATACCCTTTTTTCATCTCTTCATCAAAATCAAAAGTAGTCTTGTCGATTCCCTTAAATTTAGCTTTAGAAATCTCATATTCAACCGAAGGCTCTTCGACTTTGTTTATTTTGGAGTTTTCTTTTTTAGCATTCATGATAAATTTTTTAACAGTCAAATTTACAACATTTTACACCAAACAAAAAATCCCAAACTATCATAAATAATAATTTGGGATTTCTATTTAATTAGAAATAAGATTTTTATACAATCTTTTTTTCTTTCTTTTTATAATTAATAATAAAAACGCCTGATATAATAAGTGCCGTAGCAATAATAAAATCGACAGTGATTACTTCGTCCAACAACAACCAACCTAAAAAAACTGCAATTATAGTATTAAAGTAAGACAAAATAGAAACCTGAATAGCCGTTACTCGTTTTAAAGCATAATGATAGGAGAAAAAAGCAAGTATAGACCCAAAAACAGACAAATACAAAGCTGCCAAAATACTTCTCGTACTCCATAAACTCACATCTGGATTTGGAGAAAAAATAAATGCCAAAACCAACTGAACCAAAGTAGCGATAGTAAACTGATAAAATAAATTCAGCGTAATATTATTCGATTTATGAGCGTGAGTCTTTGTATAAATTGTACCTGCCGCCCAACCTAAAATTGCTAAACTCATAAATATAAGTCCATGTTGATAATTAGAATCTAAAAATGAACCAAGTCCATCTTTAAAAATAAAAACAACTCCTGTAAAACCAATTATTACTCCTATAACACCTTTTAAGCTTGGTTTTTGCAATCCGAACAAAACACTTCCTATAAAAATAAGTACTGGTGATAAAGCACTCATTATAGATGCTAACCCACTCGGTAAAGTTTGTTCCGCAACTGTAGTAAAACCATTTGCAATAACAATCATTAATAAAGCTGGAATTAATTGGTGTTTAAAGTTCTCCCAACCAATCCATTTTAATTCTTTTTTAAACAATAAAATAGTCATCGCTATTAATCCTGCTAACCCCTGACGAATAGAAGTTACAAACCATGGCGGAATTGTTTCTACCGCAACCCTGATTCCTAAAAAAGTTGTTCCCCACACAATCCCTACTGTTGCCATGCAGAGATATAATTTATAATCTGGCTTTTGTTGCATCGCTAATACTATGTCTTTTAAATAAAAAAGTCCCAAATTATAATGCTATAATTTGGGACTTTTAAAATACTATCTATTTTAAATTAAGAAACTTTATTTCTTATCTTTTCTTCCCATTTCCAAGCGCTCTTCATCGCTTCATCAAGCGTTGATTGAGCTTTCCATCCCAGCACATCATTAGCTTTTGCTGTATTTGCATAGGCCTCAGTAATATCACCTTCTCTTCGCGCTACAATTTTGTATGGTAATTTTTTATCGCTTACCTTTTCAAAGCTTGTAATCACCTCAAGAACAGAACTTCCTTTTCCTGTACCCAGATTAAATATTTCTACTTTATCCAGATTCTTTTTAGTCAATAATCTTTGCAGAGCCACAACATGCGCTTTTGCTAAATCAACGACATGAATATAATCACGAACACAAGTACCATCAGTTGTAGGATAATCATCTCCATAAACTGATAACTCCTGACGCAATCCGATTCCGGTTTGTGTAATAAAAGGAACTAAATTTTGAGGAACTCCAATCGGTAACTCTCCAATTTCTGTTGATGGATGTGCTCCAATCGGATTAAAATAACGCAATAAAATAGCATTGATATTAGTTGCTTTTGCAGTATCTCTAATAATTTCTTCACCAATTTTCTTGGTATTTCCATAAGGAGATATTGGTTGTTGCACAGGAGCATCTTCTGTAATTGGCATTTTTTCGGCTTGACCGTAAACCGTACAAGAAGAACTAAATATAAAACTAGCTTCAGGTTTTTGCTGTAACTCTTGTAAAAGATATACCAAACTACTAATATTGTTTTCGTAGTACAAAAGTGGATTTTCAACACTTTCTCCAACAGCTTTTGATGCCGCAAAATGAATTACCCCAGTAACATCATTATATTTCTTAAAGAAGTTTTGCACTGCAGCCTTTTCTCTTAAATCTA
The DNA here is from genome assembly GCF_057834355.1 of Flavobacterium sp. GL_143. Taxonomy (NCBI): domain Bacteria; kingdom Pseudomonadati; phylum Bacteroidota; class Flavobacteriia; order Flavobacteriales; family Flavobacteriaceae; genus Flavobacterium; species Flavobacterium sp. GL_143. Next base: position 434,875 of record NZ_CM174401.1, read on the forward strand.
ATTTTTCGAATAAAGGCGTTTTACCTGTAATGGCTACAATACCTTTTAAAACATCTTCTGAAGAATTAGAAAGATTATCAATTATTACAACTTCAAAGCCTTCATTTTGCAATTCGACTACGGTATGCGAACCGATAAATCCTAATCCCCCTGTTACTAATACTTTCATTTCTTGGTTATTTTTTGGCTATTTATTTAGTCTGGTTTATTTTAAAAACTCAATTACACTATCGGTAATGAATTTAATTTGCTCATCGTCAAGCTCAGTATGCATTGGCAACGACAATACTTCTTGTACCAATTGATTAGTTACTGGGAAATATTCTTCTTTATAACGAACATCAACATAGGCTTTTTGTGAATGCAACGGAATTGGATAATAAATTGCACAAGGAATTCCTTTATCCTGTAAATGTTGCAACAATCCGTTTCTGTCTGCATTTATAATTCGCAAAGTATATTGATGAAAAACGTGGTCGTTTTCGTTAGCATTAAATGAAGGCGTAATAATGTTAGCGTGACCTGCTAATGCAGCATTATACTTAGTTGCTGCTTCACGACGTGCTTTATTATATTCATCTAATAATGGAAGTTTTACATTTAAAACTCCTGCCTGAATACTATCTAAACGTGAATTTACACCCACAACATCATGATGGTAACGCTCATACATTCCGTGATTTACAATTCCACGAATAATGTGTGCCAAGGCATCATCATTTGTAAAAATTGCTCCACCATCTCCATAACAACCTAAATTTTTAGATGGAAAGAAAGAAGTTGCAGCTACATGCCCCATAACTCCTACTTTAGTTTTAGCACCAGATTTAGAAACATAATCAGCTCCTATTGCTTGTGCATTATCTTCGATTACATACAAATTATGTTCCTTGGCAAGATCCATAATTGCATCCATATTAGCAGCACGTCCGAACAAATGTACCGGAACGATTGCTTTAGTTTTTGGAGTAATTGCTTTTTTAATTGCATCGATAGAAATGTTCATACTATCCATCTCAACATCTACTAAAACTGGAGTTAATTGCAACAAAGCAATCACCTCTACAGTAGCAGCAAAAGTAAAATCGGCAGTAATAACTTCATCTCCTGGTTTTAAATCCAACCCCATCATTGCGATTTGCAATGCATCTGTACCGTTTGCACAAGGAATAACATGTTTTACTCCTAAATAGGCTTCAAGATTTTTTTGGAATTCATGAACTAATGGCCCATTAATATATGTATTTGTATCTAAAACGTCTTGAATTGAAGCATTTACAGCTACTTTTATTTTATCATATTGACTTTTTAAGTCAACCATTTGAATTTTTTTCATTTCGATATTCTAATTTAAAGTTTGCGTTCCCGAATAAAGAAAGCCACATTTCTATTGACCTTCAAAATAATACTTCCGAAAACGAGCAACAAAAATAGTTATTTAATGAGTTTAAACCAATGAAAATAATTGAAAGAAACGTATTTTAGCCCCAAATATTTAACTATGCTTTTTCTATACAATCTAATCGTTTTTGTTGTAGCCTTTTTATTAAAAATAGTAGCCCTTTTTAGTCCAAAAATCAGACTTTTTGTAAACGGAAGAAAAGATGTTTTTACTATCCTTAAAGAAAAGATAAAACCCTCAGACAAAACGATTTGGTTTCACGCTGCTTCACTAGGCGAATATGAGCAAGGATTACCCGTTATTGAAAAAGTAAAAGAAAAATACCCTTCTCATAAAATCATTGTTACTTTCTTTTCTCCTTCAGGTTATGAAGTCAGAAAGAATAATACTGTTGCTGATGTAACGCTTTATTTGCCATTGGACACTAAATATAATGCTAAGCAATTTCTAAAACTTGCTCACCCAGAAATGGTATTCTTTATCAAATATGAATTCTGGCTAAACTACCTTAATGAACTAAAGAAAAACAATATCCCTACTTATTTAGTTTCGGGAATTTTTAGAGACAATCAGATATTCTTTAAATGGTATGGTGGTTTTTATAAAAAAGCGCTTGATGCCTTTACTTATTTTTTTGTTCAAAACGAAAGCTCCAAAAACAAAATCGAATCTATTGGATATAAGAACGTAATTATTTCGGGTGATACCCGATTTGATCGTGTTGTTGCTATTTTAGAACGTGATAATACTTTAGATTTTATTGCTGAATTTAAAAACAACACAACTACTATTGTTATTGGCAGTTCATGGCCTAAAGACGAAGTTCTACTTACTGAATATATCAATACTACCCAAGAGCGTGTAAAATTTATTATCGCTCCACATAATATCAAACCAGAACAAATTACAAGTCTGCAACAATCTATTACTAAGAAGACAATTCTGTTTTCTGAAAAAGAAGGCAAAAACCTAGCAGATTATGATGTATTTATAATTGATACTGTTGGAATACTAACCAAGATATATAGCTACGCAACGATTGCTTATGTAGGCGGTGGTTTCGGAAATCCTGGCGTTCATAATATTCTCGAGCCTGCAACTTTTGGTCTTCCTATTATAATTGGACCAAATTATTCTCATTTTGCCGAAGCCACAGAACTTGTACAATTAGGAGGCTGCATATCTATTACTACTACGGAAGAACTGAAAACTGAATTCAACAACCTTATTACAGATAAAAACCACCTTAACGAGAAAGGATTAATTTGCAAGTCTTACGTTCAAAACAAGAAGGGTGCTACTGATAAAATTATGAGTACTATTTAATCTCTCTCCCTAAATTATCATAAAACATGTTATTCAAATCATAATTTTTCGACTGTTTCCAGATAAAATAAATTTAGAATTTCAAATTTTCACAACCAATATCAATCCATTTCTACAGAGATTAATCCAATAAAAAATAAAAAAGTACCGTATTTACTAGTCTTGCCGAGTACCTTTTACTAAAAAACACCCCTTTAAACATTAATTCATTACCTCTAAAAGCTTTTTAACGTTTTTGGCACGTTAATTGATAATAAGATAAACGTAGGCAACGAAGAATATTTTAAAAAAAAAATAAAAAAATATTTTACATATTAAAAAATTTATATCTTTGCCACGAATTAATAATTAACCTTTTATAATAAAGTAAGATGAAAAAAGTATTTTTAAGTTTAGCTGTTGTTGCTGTTTTAACTGTTGTATCTTGTAAAAAAGCTGACGCTGCTCCTGCTGACGACGCTGCTGCTGTAGTTGATTCTGCTGCTGTTGTTGTTGATTCTGCTGCTGCTGTAGTTGATTCTGCTGCTGTTGTAGTTGATTCTGCTGCTGCTACTGCTACTGATGCTGCTAAAACTGCAACTGAAGCTGCAAAAAAATAATTAGAACCTAGATTCTAAAATTTTTAAAACCATCCTTGAGATGGTTTTTTTTTTGTGCTTATAATTTTTGAAATTCTAATATTTTAAAATTGCTTCGCCTGTTCGCTATCGCCCAGGTCCAAATTCAAGCAATAGAATTTAAAAAGCAAAAAAAAATCCCAAATCCCAACCTTTTACAGTATTGGAATTTGGGATTTCTTTTTATTGAAATTTATCACTTTCCTAATCTTCCATCTCCTCCTCAAAAACTTCATCTTCAAAAATAGATTCACTTGATGAAAAATCCAAAGTTTCAGACCTCGCAGCATAAGTTACTATTTCCTTAACCCCTTTCTGCAAAAGCAATTCTGTAGTGTATTTTCGACTTGTAGCAAAATGAACCTCACCCAACATCAATTTAAAAAAATACTTACCACCAGAACCTTTAAATTTCAAAAACCTAGCCTGATCAATATTCGTCTTAAACTTCTCAATATCCTCTTCACCCTCAAACTTCAACTCATAACTCAAACTCGTAAAGATGACCTTCCCTTTCCTGGAAGTAAACACAAATTTATACTCATCATTAAACCTCTTACTTATCACGAAAGCACCCATTTATATTTTAAATTTTTAGATTGTTGATTACAAAACCCCCAGACTTCTAGATTATTGATTTCAAAACCAACGAAGATTTATTCAAAGCTCATAATCAAGTATTATTAAGTTTACTTTTAAGATTACAAACTTTTGTAAAATAAAAAAACCCCTTCAAAAAGAAGAGGTTTTTAGTACTCAGAGCGGGACTTGAACCCGCACGAACATTGCTGTTCACTGGATTTTAAGTCCAGCGTGTCTACCAATTTCACCATCCGAGCATTATGTGGTGTTGAGCGAAAAACGGGGCTCGAACCCGCGACCTCGACCTTGGCAAGGTCGCGCTCTACCAACTGAGCTATTTTCGCATTTCATTTTTATTTAAGAACTACAACACTTGAATTGTTCTGTATTGCGAGTGCAAATTTAGGACATTTATTGAATTAAACAAGCCTTTTTTGAAAAAAAATTACACAAAAAACATAACATTCTGATAACGTATTCTTTAAAAATTGAAATTATTTCCTCGTAATCATTCTTTTTATCTCATTAAGCTTCATCAGTGCTTCTACTGGGGTTATCGCATTTATATCAAGATTTAGAATCTCTTCTTTTATCTCTTCTAATAACGGATCATCCAGATTAAAGAAACTCATTTGCATCTCGTCATTATCTGATTTAACTCCGTTTAGCGCATCGCTCGAATGATCCTTCTCTAGTTTCTTTAAAAGTTTCTGTGCTTTCAAGATTACAATTTGAGGCATTCCAGCCATTTTTGCCACATGAATACCAAAACTATGCGCGCTACCTCCTTTTACCAGTTTTCGGATAAAAAGAACGGTATCTTTTAATTCTTTTACTGCAACGTTATAATTCTGGATTCTTGGTAACGAATCAGTCATTTCATTTAACTCATGATAATGCGTAGCAAATAAAGTCTTAGGTCTTGACGGATGCTCATGTAAAAACTCAGCAATTGCCCACGCAATCGAAATCCCATCATAAGTACTAGTTCCTCTTCCTATCTCATCTAACAAGACCAAACTTCTGTCTGAGATATTATTCAGGATAGAAGCAGTTTCGTTCATCTCGACCATAAAAGTCGATTCTCCCATCGAAATATTATCCGAAGCTCCTACTCTGGTAAATATCTTATCAACCATTCCCATCCTAACACTGTCCGCAGGAACAAAACTCCCCATTTGAGCCAGCAATACAATTAAAGCTGTTTGACGCAAAATAGCAGATTTACCAGACATGTTGGGTCCAGTAATCATTATTATTTGTTGCGTTTCTCTATCTAAGAAAACATCATTAGCGATATAAGGTACTCCAACTGGTAATTGTTTTTCGATAACAGGATGCCTTCCGTTTTTAATTTCTAATTCGAAAGATTCATCTATTTCCGGACAAACGTATTTATTCTCGATTGCTAGTTGCGTAAACGAACACAAGCAATCTAATTGTGCTACCAAGCTTGCATTCATTTGCACGGGCTTGATATATGTTGTAATCCAAGAAACTAATTGTTCAAAAAGCTCCAACTCTATTTTATGAATTTTCTCTTCGGCTCCTAGAATTTTAGTTTCGTATTCTTTTAATTCCTCAGTTATATAACGCTCTGCATTTACCAATGTTTGTTTACGAATCCATTCTGCAGGTACTTTGTCTTTATGCGTATTTCGAACTTCTATATAATATCCAAAAACATTATTGAATGATATCTTCAAAGAAGTAATTCCTGTTCTTTGCGATTCTCTGGTTTCAATCCCTTCTAAATATTCTTTTCCTGAAGTCGATATTGCTCGTAAATCATCCAGTTCTTCGCTAATCCCTTTTGCAATAGCGTTTCCTTTATTAATAGATACTGGTGCTGATTCCTGATTTAAGGTCGTTTTAATTTTCTCACGCAATAATTCACAACTATGCAAACTATCTCCTATTACTTTTACTGCTTCTTGCGGGCTTTTAAGCGCAAGTTCTTTTATCGGAATTATAGCATCCAGAGATTCCTTTAAATAAACAATCTCACGAGGAGAAACTTTCCCCGCTGCAATTTTGGAAATCAAACGTTCTAAATCGGATATTTGCTTAATTTGATACTGAATATCATGTAGTACTTCCTGATTCTCCTTTAGATACGTTACTACTTCATGACGACTTTTTATCTTATTACTATCTTTAAGAGGTAATGCCAGCCATCGTTTTAACAAACGCCCACCCATTGGCGAAAGCGTTCTATCGATAACATCCAGAAGCGTAACTGCATTTGGATTATAACTATGATACAATTCCAGATTACGAATCGTAAAACGATCCATCCACACATAAGCATCTTCGGCGATACGTTGAATTGCAGTTATATGTTGTACTCTATTATGTTGTGTTTCGGATAAATAATACAAGATTGCTCCCGAAGCAATGATTCCTTCTTTTAATTCTTCGATTCCAAAACCTTTTAAGGAAACGGTTTGAAAATGTTTCGTCAAAATCTCAAAAGCGTAATCTTCCTTATAAATCCAATCTTCTAAATAAAAACTATGAAAATCTTCTCCAAAGGCATCTTTAAAATCACTCTTATTATGCTTTGGAACTAAAACTTCACTTGGATTAAAATTTTGCAATAACTTATCTATGTACTCCGCATTTCCTTGCGCAGTAAGAAATTCTCCTGTAGAAACATCCAGAAATGAAACACCGATATTTTTATTAGTAAAATAAACCGATGCCAAAAAATTATTAGTTTTCGACTGCAATACTTCATCGTTAAGAGAAACTCCCGGAGTTACCAGTTCTGTAACCCCTCTTTTTACGATTGTTTTGGTCATTTTAGGATCTTCCAGCTGATCACAAATCGCTACACGAAGTCCTGCTTTTACCAATTTTGGTAAATATGTATTAATAGAATGATGCGGAAAACCAGCCAAAGCTGTTTCGGTTTCTGAACCCGCACCACGTTTCGTTAATGTTATTCCTAGAATTTTAGAAGCTCTAATAGCGTCTTCCCCAAAGGTTTCGTAAAAATCGCCAACTCTAAAAAGCAGACATGCATCAGGATATTTTCTCTTGATTTCGTTGTACTGTTTCATTAAGGGTGTTTCTTTCACCACTTTCTCTTTCGCTGCCAAATTACTATGTTTTTAAATGAAATTTTATGACAGCGAATTTATAAATTTTAAAGCGAATAAAGAATCCCTGAAAAAATTAAAATATTTTTAAGGCAATTTTAAGTTTCGTTTTCATTATTTTATATAAATTTGTTAATAATTAAAAAATAAAACTAAAAATGAAAAAAATAATTTTACTTGCAATGTTTACAGTGTTAAGTGTTGCTACATCTAACGCTCAAGCTAAAGCTAAGGCTGCTAAAGTTGATGGTGCTGGAATGGTTTTCGTTAATGAAGTTATAGATTACGGTACAATTGCACACAATGCAGATGGAAAACGTGAATTTGTTTTTACTAACAACGGTAACAAACCATTAATCATCACTAACACACAAGGTTCTTGTGGTTGTACAGTACCAACTTCTCCAAAAGAGCCTATCGCTCCAGGAGCTAAAGGTATTATTGGTGTAAAATATGCTACTGACAGAGTTGGTGCATTTACAAAAACTGTAACAGTTACATCTAATGCAGCTGGACAGCCAACTAAAATACTTACTATTAAAGGTACAGTTTTAGCAGATGAAGCTCCAAAAAGCTAAATCGTAAAACAACACAAAATAAACGAAAAGCTTCCTTAATATTTGGAAGCTTTTTTTATTACTAGAATTTAAAACAATTATGAGAAAACTCGAAAACAGCGAACTCGAAAGAAAAACCATTGCCGACTTTAAAAATTCAGACAAAACACCTCTTATATTAGTATTAGACGACATTCGTAGTTTACACAACATAGGTTCTGTTTTTCGTACTGCTGATGCTTTTTTGATAGAAAAAATAATCTTGTGCGGTATTACAGCCACACCACCAAACAAAGAAATCCATAAAACGGCACTTGGAGCAACCGAAACTGTTACTTGGGAACATCATGAAAATGTATTGGAAGTAATTGAAAATCTAAAAAAAGAAAACGTTACAACTCTGGCTATCGAACAAGTAGAAAGTGCCATTTTTCTACAAGATTTTGAAGTTGAAAAGGGTAAAAAATACGCTTTGGTCTTTGGAAACGAAGTATATGGCGTAGCTCAGGAAGCCGTTGCCATTTGCGATGGTTGTATCGAAATTCCGCAATTAGGAACTAAACATTCCCTTAATATATCTGTAAGTGCAGGGATCGTTGTTTGGGATTTATTCCAAAAAATGAATTGGCCAAAATAAAAACAACGACATTACTATTACAATGAAACTTAAACGCAGAACTTATATCTTAATTGGGGTATTGATATTTCTTTTCTCAGGAATATGGGCTTTTAAAAAATTTAATTTTAACACAGAACACACCATAGGTCAACCTCTGGACAGTTTAAATGGTGTTCGCGTATATTACAATGGTGGAGTAAATAATGTTACTGATAGAAATCTTACTACAGACAATTACAATCTTGGCTTAAAATACCAATGTGTAGAATTTGTAAAAAGATATTATTACGAACATTTTAATCATAAAATGCCTGATAGTTATGGTCATGCCAAAGACTTTTTTAATGCAGATCTTAAAGATGGCCAAAGAAACGAAAAGAGAGATTTGGTACAATATACCAACCCTAGTGTGAGCAAACCAAAAGCTGATGATCTTTTAATTTATAGCGGAACCATCTTTAACCGATTTGGGCACGTTGCAATTGTTTCGAATGTTACTGATAATGAGATTGAAATAATACAGCAAAATCCAGGTCCGTTTAGCAAATCGAGAGAAGTTTTTTCTTTAATTGAAAAAGAAGGCAAATGGATAATTGGCAATGATCGAATTTTGGGTTGGTTAAGAAAAGAATAACTATCCTATTTTTTTCTGAATTTCTTCCAAAACAAAAAGATAATCTTCATGTCTTTTTACAAAATCACGATCTGAAACATCAATAATCAGTACATTTAAATCGGGTTGTGATTTAATATATTCTAAATATCCATTATTGATTTTATCTAAATAATCTGCCGAAATATTTTGCTCGTAACTTCTGCCACGTTTTTTTATATTGTGCAGTAACCGCTCTGTATTTTGATATAAATAAACATACAAATCTGGTTTTGGCATTTCCTTATAGATAATATCAAACAAGTTGCGATACAAGCGATATTCATCTTCCGCAAGTGTAATTTTGGCAAAAATTAATGATTTAAAAATATGATAATCGGCTACGATAAAATCTTTAAACAAATCAAACTGAGCTAAATCATCTGATAATTGCTGATAACGATCTGCAAGAAAAGACATTTCGAGCGGAAAAGCATATCGGTTTTGATCTTTGTAGAATTTAGGTAAAAAGGGATTATCTGCAAAACGCTCTAATACTGTTTTAGCATTAAAATCGTCGGCTATTTTATGAACCAAAGTTGTTTTTCCTGCACCAATATTTCCTTCAAAAGCAATATAATTAAATCGCTGCATCGGAATTTCCTGTAATGGATTTTTCAGATTCTGAACAACCGTACAAACACTATCGTCGGGTGTTATTGCAATTAATTCTGGAATTGTTTTTTGAAGAATCGGATGTTTCCAGTTTAAGTTTAAATCCTGAATAGGCAACAAAACAAAATTTCGGTTTTGCATCAAAGGATGAGGAATCTGAAGTTTATCAGTATCAATAACTTCATCTTCAAAAATAATCACATCAATATCTATAAGCCTGGATTGATATCCTTGTTGTTCTGAACGAATACGCCCTAATTGCTTTTCGACTTTTAAAACCTGATTTAATATTTTTTGTGCCGATGTATTTGTATGTAAAACCAAAGCGCAATTATAGAACGCATCACTCTCAAAACCCCAAGCAGGTGTTTCATATAATCTCGAAACCTGAACAACAGTTCCAATTTCCTGATGTATCAAATTAATGCAGTTTTCGATATTTTCTAACCTGTTTCCCTGGTTACTTCCTAGTGATAAAACGACCTGATGCTGTGATTTCATAATTAGATGCAAATTAACTAAAAGTATTTTAGAAATAGCAATATATTTGTGTAACGACTAATAACAAAATAAAAAAATATAAAGTCGCGATTTGTAACATTTTAGCTTTTTTGCTACTTATAAAAAAAATGTAATTATGAAATTTTTAGGAAATGTACTAGCTACCGTAATCGGTATTTTTGTTTTTTTCATGCTATCCTTTTTCGGAATAATGTTATTAGCCGCAGTTTTTGGTGGCGACAGTAATGCTGTTACAATAAAAAGTGACTCTGTAATTGAGCTCGATTTAAGAAAAATACAAAATGATTATGCAGGGAAATATAAAGACCCTTGGGTTACTATTTTTTCAGAGCAAAAAAGCATTGGCTTAACAGATATTATTAATGCTATAGAAGTTGCAAAAACGGATGAAAACATAAAAGGAATCTCTATCCTTAATGATGTATCTTCTTTAGGAATGGCACAAAGTAAAGAATTACGTAATGCTCTTGAAAGCTTTAAAAAATCAGGGAAATTTGTAATGGCTTATTCTAATGCTTATTCGCAAAAAGAATATTATTTAAACTCAGTTGCAAATACTATTTATTTAAATCCTGTTGGAGATTTAGATTTTAAAGGACTATCATCAGAAATTATGTTCTTTAAAGATTTTCAGGATAAATCAGGTATCCATATGGAAGTAATTCGTCATGGAAAATATAAAAGTGCTGTTGAACCATTTCTTGAAAATAAAATGAGTGATGCCAACAGAGAACAAACTGGCGCTTTATTAAACTCAATATGGAGCTCTGTAGTTGCTGATATTTCTAAAAGCCGAAACATTCCAGTTACGCGATTAAATGAAATCGCAAATGGTCTTTTGGCCAGAACTCCAGAAATGGCAAAAGCAGAACGTCTTATAGATGTTATCGCTTACGAAGATGTATATCATAATGCCATCAAAAAAGCATTAAAAGTAACTGGTGATGATGATTATAATAAAATCTCTATTTCTGATTATACTCAAAACATTATTACTACTGCAATGAGTTCAGACACTTCTGGCGACCAAATAGCGATTATTTATGCACAAGGAGAAATACAAAGTGGCGAGGGTGATGTTACCGTTATTGGCGAAGGATCTATGCGTCGTTCTTTGCAAGAAGCTCGCAAAAATGAAGATGTGAAAGCAATTGTATTAAGAATCGACAGTCCAGGTGGAAGTGCCTTAACTTCTGATTTGATTTGGAGAGAAATAGAATTAACAAAAAAAGTAAAACCAGTAGTGGTTTCTATGGGTAATTACGCAGCATCTGGAGGATATTATATTGCATGTAACGCTAATAAAATATTTGCCGAAAGCAATACAATAACTGGTTCTATCGGAGTTTTTGGCGTGTTACCAAACTTTACTCCTCTAGCAACTAAACTAGGAATTAATACTGAACAAGTAAAAACTCACGAAAACTCAGCCAGATATAGTCCGTTTGTTCCTATGGATGAAAACTTTAAAGCCGTAACACTAGAAAGCGTTGAACATATTTACAAAACATTTGTATCTCATGTTGCCGAAGGAAGAAAAATGACTTTTGAGCAAGTAGATGCTATTGCACAAGGAAGAGTTTGGTCTGGTTCTGAGGCTGTAAAAATTGGTCTTGTAGATAAAATTGGTGGTTTAAATGATGCTATTGCCGAAGCTGCAAGTCTGGCTAAAATAAAAAGTTTCAGTACACAAAACTATCCAGAATACGATAAGAAATTTAATGATATGTTGCAAAATTTACCTTTTGCAAAATCTAAAGAAGCTTTCCTTAAAGAAGAAATAGGCGAAGATAATTATGTTATTATTGAACAAATAAAAAGGTTACAAAACAAGAAAGGCGTACAAGCCATGATTCCGTTTCAAATTACCATTCAATAATTACAACTTCATTATAATTACAATCCGTTTGAGTCTAACTTAAACGGATTTTTTATTTTACATAAACCGCTTAAAGTTAACTCAGGTTTAATTTACCGGTAACACATGTAAGTATATGTTGTAGCTACTTTAGCAAAATATTAGAAGTATACTTATACAAGTATTTAAGACACTTTACGCAGGTAAAGTTCTTAACGAATATAACCTGTTTATTTTTTTGAATAGCTTACTCATAGTCGCCCCTCGATATGCAGTAGGCTATTTTTTTTGCAGTTAAAAAACAGATAAATCCCACAAATAATTATGCGGAAAATCCATTTTATGAAAAAATTACAAAGAGGATTACGCATAAAAGTCTATTTTTGCAAGAAGCAGGCATAAAATTTGCTTGCAATAATTGAATCCAAATAACTCAGTATATGAATGTAAAGAAAATTCTAAAAATCGCAGGAATAGTAATTGTTTTACTGATTGCAACACTATTTGCCATTCCGTATTTTTTTAAAGATCAGATAAAAGCCAAAATATCCGAAGCTATCAATGAGAGTGTTGACGCTAAAGTTAGTTTTGTTGATGCCGATTTGAGTTTATTTAAAAACTTCCCGAATGCTAACGTTTCTATCGAAAAATTAGTGATTATAAACAAAGCTCCTTTTGAGGGAGATACACTTATTTCTTTAGGTGAGTTGAATTTAAAAATGAGCATCAAAGAACTTTTCAAAGGAAAAGACGAACCTTTGAGCATTCAAGGAATTGATACCAAAAACGGATTAGTGAATATTATATTCGACAAAAATGGTGTTGGGAATTTTGACATTGCTATAAAAGACAACTCTAAAAAGGAAGACAAAACAGATAGCAAGCCTCTTTCTTTAAAAATAAAAGGGTATAAAATCGAAAATTTTACTTTTAGATATTTTGATCAGGGTTCTAAAATTAAAATGGTTATCGATAGTTTAAACCACGAAGGAAAAGGAGATTTCACAGCTTCGCAATTGGACTTAACAACAAAATCGACTGCAAAAGTATCTTTGGATATGGACAAGATAAATTACATGAAAAATGTATCATTAACTCTTGATGCAGTTCTAGGTATCGATTTAGAAAAAAGTAAATATACCTTTAAAGAGAACAAAGCTTTAATTAATCAATTACCATTAGAATTTGATGGTTTTATCCAAATGGTTAAAGAAGGCCAACAATATGATTTGAAGTTTAAAACTCCAACCTCATCGTTTACAAACTTCTTAGGTTTAATCCCTTCTGCATATGCATCTGGATTAGATGGTGTAAAAACTACAGGAGATTTTACTGTTGCAGGATTTGCTAAAGGATTATTATCTGACACTACGGTTCCTAAATTTAATGTTGCAATTGCATCCAACAATGCTTCTTTTAAATATCCAAACTTACCAAAATCGGTTCAGAACATTGTAATCGATACTAAGATTATAAACGAAACGGGGATTTTAAATGATACTTATGTAAATTTAGATAAACTTTCGTTCAAGATTGATCAGGATGTTTTTAATGCTAAAGCAAATATCAAAAACATTACTGTAAATCCTATTGTAGATGCGGCATTAAAAGGAACTATTAACTTAGCCAACCTTTCTAAAGCGTATCCTATAAAAATGGATAAACCATTGGCTGGAATTTTAAAAGCCGATGTAACTACTAATTTTGATATGGCTTCGGTTGAAAAAAGTCAATACCAAAACATAAAAAATGCTGGTACAATGAGCTTATCTGGTTTTAAATATACAGATGAGAACAACAAATCGATGAATATTAGTACTGCATTGGTTCAGTTTAATCCAAGTACGATTAACTTAAAACAATTTGATGCTACAACTGGAAAAAGTGATATTAGCATTAATGGTGTTCTTGAAAACTTCTACGGTTTTATGTTTAAGAAACAAGAGCTAAGAGGGAATTTCAATATGAGTTCGAATCAATTAGTTGTTGATGATTTCATGACTACTGGAGAACCTGCTCCGGCTAAAACAGAAACTGATACTAAAGCTAAGGCAAAACCAGCTGAAGCAATGAAAATTCCGGCTTTCTTAAATTGTTCATTAACTGCTAAAGCAAATACGGTTGTGTATGATAATTTAAAACTAAAAGATGTATCTGGGAAGATAATTGTAAAGGATGAAAAAGCAACTTTGGAGAACTTTAAAACATCTATTTTTGGAGGTACAATTGGTGTAAACGGAACTGTTTCTACAAAAGCCAAAGTTCCTACTTTTGATATGAATTTAGGTTTTAATCAGGTTGATATTGCGCAGACTTTTACGCAACTGGATATGATGAAAAAAATAGCTCCTATAGCAGGAATCATCAACGGTAAATTAAATTCGACTATTAAACTTAACGGAAATCTAGATGCGAAGGAATTAACTCCCGACTTAAATTCGATTTCAGGAGATTTATTAGGACAATTACTTTCAACTACTATAAACTCTAAAAATTCAACTGTATTAAATGCTTTAACTTCAAATATTAAATTCATTGATATGAACAAAGTGAATTTGAATGATATTAAAGCAGCGCTAACTTTTGACAATGGAAAAGTAAATGTAAAACCATTTGACATTAAATATCAAGACATTAAAATCACTGTTGGCGGAACTCATGGTTTTGACCAAACGATGAACTACAATATCAAATTAGATGTTCCTGCAAAATATCTTGGATCTGAGGCAAATGCTTTTATTGCTAAAATGTCTCCTGCCGATGCTGCTAAATTGCAAAACATTCCGATTAACGCATTATTGACTGGGAATTTTTCTAACCCGAAAGTTTCTACTGATATGAAAAGTGCCGTTACGAGTTTAACCACTCAATTGGTAAATCAGCAAAAAGATAAGCTCACAAAACAAGGAACAACAGCCTTAACCGATTTGATTAATAAAAACACCAAATCAAAAGATACAACAAAAGCGGGTGCTGCAAATAAAGAAAAAACCACTCAAGAAGTAACTAATAAAGCGAGTGATTTATTAAACGGTTTGTTTAAGAAAAAGAAAAAAGAAGAGCCTGCAACGACTCCATAAAATTTCATTATTACATTAAAAAAGAGCCTAAGAATATTAATTCTTAGGCTCTTTATTTTTTTGAAATTTTCAGAAGATATGATAGATAATTGCTACAGCGTAGCGATATTTTGATTTTCCTTTAGATTGCTATATATGTCACCCCGATGGGGTTTCTTTTGATTACAATTAAAATTACTATAAATATAACGTCCCGCTGGGACTTTCTTCATCAATAATTTTAAAAAAATAGGCATTATCTCAATAAACAAAGAGACTATCTGAAAATTATTTTTCGGACAGCCTCTTTGTTATTTGTTCTAAAACAATGTATCTGGATCTGTTAGTTTATCTAACTCCCCTTTTAAATCTGTTTTTAAAATACTCAATCCAAGCTGATATGAAGCATTCATCCAACCGAAACCTTCTTCGGTAATATAATCGAATGCTGTACCTACATTCCCATATTCGGCAAATATTTTAAGGGAACTGGTTTCTAAATTAAATTTCTCTGGAATAGTTCCGTTATAATCTACCGCATTTCGAGTAATAAGCCATAACCATCTATAAACCATTTCCTGAGCTTCATCTATATAATTATAGTTCAGTAATCCCTCCCATAAAAACATTTGATGTGGCGCCCACCCAAAAGGGTAATCCCATTGTCGTTGTGGTGAGTTTACATCAAGATCATCAATTGCTTCTTTGGTACTTCCTGCGATTCCTCCTTTTAATTTAAATTTAGGCAACACCTTTTTTACCAAAACTTCCGCTTGCTCTTTGCTACATAATTTTGCCCAAAGCGGATAAAATGTTGCTGCTGCATCAAATGGATGCGGTTCATTTTTTATAAAATTATAATCGTAATAAATCCCTGCATTCTGATCCCAAAGCAATTCATTAATTTTCTCTTTTCTTAAAGCTGCTTTTTCTTTCCAATATTCACTAGAATATGTTGTGTGTTTCTCGTCTTTAAATTGATTATCAAACTCTGTTTCAATCAGGAAAGCAATATCCGTTTCATATTTATAAAGCAAACTATTTAAATCTATCGTGTTTAAATCGGCACAAACATTTACAAATCGATTGGTGGTATCATGACCACTTTCTCGCATGCTGCGATCGTGAACAAAATAAGCATCCAGACTTGCATCGATAATTTCTCTATCAAGATATTTCTTTTCAAATTCTCTTAATGATAAATTATATAACAATGCGTATTTTTCCAGAACATCATCAAAATGTCCTACCTCAACTTCAAACGGAAGTCCAATTCCTTCTGCTTTATATCGGTTTAGTCCATTTGGCGTAAGCCTCTTCCCTTCTTGCATCCAAACGGTTTGATATTCTTTTATTGCTGTATGAAGATGTCTTGTAATCCAGTTTTTTTCTGGCTTAGAATTTTCTGTAATCGCAACAATTAAAGAAGTGTATAATGGAGGTTGTGTTCTCGTTAAATAATAACTTCTATTGGCATTAAGAATCTTACCATAATGATCTATTTGGTATTTAAAATTCTCGGCAATCCCTACCGCAAGTTCTGGTTTATTGTCTAGCAAAAGTCCAATAGCTATAAAATAACTATCCCAACCATACATTTCGTTAAACCTGCCTCCTGGAACTACAAACGGAATACCTTTTATCTCGTTATTATCTTGTTGTAATGCCAAAGCCAAAATCCCAGGTTTTTTATTTAAAGTCAAAACATATTCTGATGAAATGTCTTCGGCTAGCTGAACCACTTTTAACTTCGGAATAGATGCTTCTAAATTTTTAAAATACTCAAAAGCTACAGCATCTGTTGCGGGAACATATAAATAAGAAATTGCATTTTCTATTTTTTCATCTTCTACAATTTTCGCAACACCTTTTGCATCGATAGTTCTCGTTAATCCATTCCAATATAAATCTTTTATTTTTCTGGAAATGCGACTTACAGGATTCTCTATTATTTCGGCACTATCTATTTCTGCAAATTCTGAATTGCTTTTTTTAGCCAATGCCAATTCCTGTAATAAATTAGATAAATAATAAGTTCCTTCAACGTTTAGAGAATTTCCATTTTCGTCTTCCAATAAAAAACTTTTTGGCCCATTATCGTCTATCGTAATTTTTTTATCACCATCCGTGTCTTCTTGTGCCAATAATCTCTGAAGCGTCTGATTTATGTTTAGTTTAAATTTCATTTTTAGTCGTTATTTTTTTTAATATAAAGAATGACACCAATAATAATGACATCGGAATCAATGTGTAATAAAATGCATTTTGTGGTCCTTGATTTTGGAATAACCATCCTATTATTCTTGAGCCTATCGTTCCTCCCAATGCAGAAAACACTACAATTAATCCGGTCATGGAGCTATGTAACTTTTTAGGCAAAGCACTTAATATAACCGAATTGAGCAACGGATAAATAGGTGCAATAAATAATCCTACGAGCGGAAATGCAAAACCTATTAATGGAATTTCGCTAAAGGAATGAATTGTTTTTACCTCTAGTCCTACTGCTTTTGGCAATACAAAAATTACAATGAGCATAGCGCATATAATACAGAAACTCAATACCCAAATCCAGTTTATTTTTTTGGTGATTTCTCCCGCCAAGATTCTTCCTATTGCCAATGAAATAGCCAGAATACTTGCCATCATTATACTATTATTCTCTGATAGGTGAAGCACTTTATCATTAAACGTTGGCAACCAAGACATGATTCCTTGCTCAATCATTACGAATAAAAAAGCACTTACTACAAAAACTATAACTAATGATTTTGCCATTAGTTTTATCATTTGCACAAAATCATCTGCAAGATTAGCTCCTGGAATTTCTACAGGTTTTTCTATTTTGATAAAGAATAAAAAGCCAAATGATAGTAATGTCAATAAAGCTAAAAACCAATATACATTAAGCCAGGAATCGGGATTAGTATCATTATTAAAAGCTGGAAATAAAAAATATGCCAGCGCAATTCCTATCATAAAAACACCTTCGACACTACTCATCAAAGCATTGTGCTCTTTCTGATTATTGGTTACTGTACCAATAAGCGAATAAACGGATACTTTTATCAAAGCAAAAGAAACTCCTACGGTTGCAAAAAGCAATTTAGCATAATTAAAAGAGTTGCCATAATACATGGCAATACAGGCAAAAGTTACCAATCCTAACCCGATAAGCATTGCTTTTTTGTAGCCTATTCTTGGTAAAAATGAAGCTATTAAAAACGATACAATTGCAATAGGCAAATCCTTAAAAGCCTCTAGAATACTAGCTTGTAATTCATTTACGCCATAATTTTTTTGCGCTTTTAAAATTACTATCCCTACGCTGTTTAGTAATATTGCAAATACAAAGTAATTGAGATATAATACTGCTGTTATTCCTGCTTTTTTCATCTTAACATATTGATTTACTAACGAATGTAACAAAAAACCAAATGCCGTTATTAAAACAGCATTTGGCTGAACTAATTAATACATAAACTAAAAGTTGATTGCTACAGAAAATCTGAAAGCGCGTCCTAAAATAGGTCTTGCCAAAAACACATCTGTATCTGATGTTGATTGTCTTGGATTTCCTTCTGTTAACCCAATTTCATTGAATAAATTAGTTCCATCAACAGCAAATCTTAAATTGTTGACTACGTAGCTTAAACCTGCTCCAACTTCTTTAAAAGCTGGTAAAACTTGTTCGTTATCCTGATTTGTATATTTCTTATCAAAATAAGAATACTGAACATATCCTGATAATCTTTTGGTTATATCAACTTCTGGTCTTATTACACAAAAGAATTTAGGGATTCTACGAGCCGTGTTTCCGTTAAAATTAAACGTACTTCCATCGGCATTTTGACCTGTAAAATTATCATACTCCGGATTTTGAACTGTAAAATTAAAATTCAATCTTGCAATACTATATCTTAAATTAGTTTCTACTTCTAAACCTAAATTGTTTACATCGGCGAATTTATTTTCAGAAGTTCCGTCTGCCAATATATCTGTAAAGGCAACGTTTTTTAAATTCATGTGAAATAAATTGGCATTTACCGAAAGGAATGAATTAGCATATTTATACCCCAACTCTAATTGGTTTACAAAAGTATTTTCTAGTTTGCTCAAATCTTTAGCATTGTCATAAAATGACTCTTCGATTGGTGATCTAAAACCGTGGCTATATCTTATGTAAGATGCCATGTTTTCATTAAACTTATAATTCCCTGCTGCTGTATATGAAAACTCACTTACATCATATTTCCAGTATGTATAAGGATTTCCTTGTATTGTAGTTACCGCATCATCGGCAGTATTATTATCTAGAACTCCTAGATTCTCTGCTCCAAAACGTGCATTATCTCTATATCCTGAATACACATTTTTATCGTATCTCACGCCAGCGTTAAACGTTAGATTATCTGTAGCTTGGATTTCGGCATCAACATAAAAATCATTTAATTTTCCTTTTGTCTCTGCATCTCTTTCAAGCCAGGTAATTCTTTCAATCCCGTTCCAAGTATGTGCAATTCCGCTTGCCGTATTATTTACATTTACTAATCTTGGATTATCGGTAACATCTACCAGATAGTTACTCCAGTTCCAGTATTGTTTCGATTTCCAGTTAGAGTAATAATACCCAACAGTAAGATTAACAGGTTTTAAATCGAAATTAAAAGACAAATTATTGGCAAAATTTTCCATTTGCTTGTGAATATACCAATGGTCTGCTCTCATTATTAATGCATTTGGATCTAATGCTGTATTATTATCTACGTAAGTATAACTCAAATCTCCTGTGTTTGCTGGAGCTAATTTTTGTACATCTGTTGCGTAGCCATCTTGTGTCCAAGGTCCGCCGCTACTATAAATTGCATTGTAATTCAAGTCTATTTTAGTATTTCTGAATGCGTTTTTTAGGGTAACTTTATCGGCTACTTTCTTTTTAAATTCGGCTCCAATAGCATCTACAACTGGGTGAACTCCATCTTCTAAATCGGCATTAAAAGTTCCTCCTCCATATTGTGGCACGCTTAAATGAGAAAAGTTGGCAGAAGTTAACGTTCCATAATTTGGATTAAATCCAGCTACTCCTTCTACTTTTCCATTATTGCTTTTTAATGGAATTGGTAAATAGAATGTATTTCTGTCATCTAGTTTTTTGTAATTTAATCTTAAATATCCTCCGTCATCAAACTTATAAGTAAGGTTCATTTTTACTTGTCCTCCTTTGTTTGCGGTAAAACCCGTTTTTCTTATTCCGTCATCGGCTCTATAAAACCCTCCTACATTAAAAAACAATTTATCTTTAACCAATGCTCCACCTAAATTAAGATCGGTACGGAATAATCCATAATCTCCAACAGTAAGTTTTGCTTTTCCCTGAAACTCATTTTGTCCTGTTTTCGAAATAAAATTGACAATTCCTCCTGGTGCATTCGATGCAAAAATCGATGCTGAACCTCCTCGAACTGCTTCCATTTTGCTTACTGTTTCGTCAAGTCTATACCAATTATCTGCATTTGCAAATTGTAGAGCTCCATCTTCAAAAACGGCTAAACCATCTTCCTGTATTTGCACATATTCATAGGCTCCTGCCGATGGAATTCCTCTTGCAAAAAGGTTATTTCCTACTTCTCCTCCCGATGTTTCTACAACAAATCCCGGAATAGTCTGGAGAATATCTGCTGTACTTATTGGCGCTCTGCTCTCGATTGCTTTTGCTCCTAAAGTAGTAATTGCAATACTCGATTCTAGTTTTGACCTTGGGTTTGATGATCCAGTAACGACAACTTCTTTCAAACTTTGTGATTCGGCCTCTAAATGAAAATCGACTTTTGAATTTTCTCCGTCCTTAATTGTAATGCTCTTTTGAGTTGATTTATATCCTACGTTTGTAACTAGAATAATGTAACTTCCTGCAATAAGATTCTGGAATGTATATCCTCCATCTACGTCTGTGCTCACTCCTTGTGAAGTGCCTTGAATAACAACATTTGCTCCCGGTGCTGTTTGTCCGTTTTCATCGAATACTTGTCCAGAAATACTGCTTTTTTCTTGCGAAAAAACCATTGCTGGAAGAATAAATAGCAATAACATCCAGAACGACATTATTGAGCTAGAATTAAACTTTTTCATGATTTATTATTTGGTTAGGTTATTAGTTAGAGTAAAACTATTGCCTATTTATTTATATCAATGAAGATTTTCGCCGAAAACGTTTTCGATTTTACCGAAAACGTTTTCGATTAATTAAATTTAATTAATTATCAATTAGTTTTATTACATTTATTCAATGAATGATACCAGACTTATAGACATTGCTGCCGCTTTAGGAATTTCTGTTACAACAGTTTCAAAAGCGTTAAAAGGGTACACTGATATTAGCGAAAATACCAGAGCAAGGGTTCTTGAAATGGTAGAAACAATGAATTACAAACCCAATGCCAATGCGGTAAACCTTAGAACTAACGAAACCAAAACTCTTGGTGTTGTTATTCCTACGATGGTACATCATTTCTTTTCGAGTGTTTTAAACGGAATTATAGACGAGGCCGAAAACAGAGGTTATCTTGTAATTATTTTGCAATCTAATGAAAAGTATGAGCTTGAAAAAAAGCAGATTGCTTTGCTGCAGCAAAAAAGAGTTGATGGAATTCTGATTTCGCTATCAAATGAAACTGATGATTTCTCTCACATAAACGATGCTATAAAAAAGAATACTCCTGTAGTTTTATTTGATAAAATAGCCAAATTAGTCGATTGTTCAAAAGTGATTATCAATGACCGAAAAGCTGCTTATGATGCAGTAACGTATCTAATAAATAAGGGATATAAAAAAATTGCCCATTTTAGAGGTTCTTATACTCCACAAAATTCTATTGACCGTTTTCTTGGGTATAAAAAAGCACTCGAAGATCATAATATTCCTTATGACCCTACGCTGGTTTATTTATGTGATCACAACTCCGATTTTGAAGATGGTTATGCCAATGCTCAAAAACTAGTTGAGGAGCATAAAGATGTTGATGCAGTTTTTGCCATCACCGATTTGGTAGCTATTGGTATTATAAAATACCTCAACGATATGCATATTAAGATTCCGGAGCAAATTGCCGTTTTTGGTTTTAGCAATTGGTTTATGTCTACCGTAATTTCGCCAAAGCTTACCACGATTGACCAACCTGGTTATGATATTGGTCAACGTGCAGCTGCTATATTAATAAATGAAATTGCTCAAATTAAAGAACATCTTCCTGTTATTCATCAAACTATCGAACTCCCAACACTCATTATAGAGAGGGAATCGACAATAAGAAACTAATGATTACCCATTAATCTCAATTATTTCAACACATAGAAACATAGCTTAACTTTCGAAGTATAAAAAAGACGTTTCACTCAAAATAAACCACATAGCACTATGTGAAAAAATCATGATTTTCTAGAAATTCTTTAAATTTTAAATCCATGTTTCTATGTGTTAAATATCAATTTTAGAATTATACATTTATTGTCACTACATATCCTTCGGATCCACGGATATTAAAAACGGTTCCGTCTTCAAACAATAAATACTGTCCTTTTATACCAGTAAGCTTTCCTTGAAAAGTTGGTGTTTTATCCAGACTTAAACTTGCTACTTTTTTCGGATATTCAAGAACAGGATAATGTAGTTCGTACAAATCATTTTTCTCAGGATAAAAATATTCGCGAACTTCGTCAGGAATCAAACTTTCTACTTTAGATTTTTCAAGAATCAAATCAACGGCTTCGATATTATTCTGAAGCATTTTTCTCCAATTTGTTTTATCAGCATAATGATTCTTTAACGCTACCTCGGTAATTCCTGCTAAATAACGATTCGGAACTTCTACTATCGATAAGGCTTGTGTCGCTCCCTGATCTATCCAACGTGTAGGTACTTGTGTCTTTCTGGTCACTCCAACTTTTACTTCGCTAGATAAAGCCAGGTATACAATATGTGGTTGTAATTGTACTTTTTCTTCGTATACCAAATCACGATCCTGAATTCCTAAATGTGCCGTACTTAATTCTGGTTTCATAATCCAATCTCCAACAGCTGGACTTGAATAAAAACAATCATAGCAAAATCCCTGACGGAATATTTTTTTCTTCTTACCACAATTCAAACATTGAAAGCCTACAAAACTAATCTCAATTTCTTTATTCAATAATTGATTAACGTTGATAAAACTGTCCTCAAAAACCAAATAATATTGAATTGGATTCCCCATTTCGGTTTGCATCTTTGTAAGTACGCCCTGATATTGCATTAGATTTTAATTTTTAGTCCCGAAGCTATCGGAAGTTGATTTTAGATTTTAGATTCGTTCACAAGAATTTAAATCTCGATACTGTTAAAACTCCATTTTTGAAGTGGAATCTTTGCCATAAATAGAATTGTCATTTATAAAAAAACACTATTTTTGATACAACGACAAAGTTAATATTTGTGCGTCGATATTCAAATTTTAAATTTCTTGATTTTACACCCATTGTACTATCTGAAATTTAAAATCTAAAATCAACAATCTAAAATCTAAGATTTCTCCATGCCTCTATCAATAATCAATTCATTTGCCTCTTGGGTTCTTAAACAAAGAATTCATCAAATAGAACTTTTTCTTAAATATCCAAATGAAGTTCAGGAAGAACTCCTTCATAATTTATTATTGGCTGCCGAAAATACCATTGTTGGAAAACAATATGATTTTGCTTCGATAAACTCATACAAAACTTTTTCTGAAAGATTACCTATTGCAACCTACGAAGAATTACAACCTTTAATTGAACGCACTCGTCAAGGTGAGCAAAATGTTTTTTGGGAGACTCCAATAAAATGGTTTGCAAAATCTAGCGGAACTACAAATGCTAAAAGCAAATTTATCCCTGTAAGTAATGAAGCTCTGGAGGATTGTCATTATAAAGGAAGTAAGGATTTATTATGTTTGTATTTGAATAATAATGAAGATTCAGAATTGTTTCTGGGCAAGAGTCTTCGCTTAGGCGGAAGTTCTCAGATTTATGAAAACAACAATACTTTCTTCGGAGATTTATCGGCTATTTTGATTGAGAATATGCCTATTTGGGCAGAATTTAGTAGCACACCTAGCAATAAAACTTCGCTTATGAGCGAATGGGAAACCAAAATTGCTGCTATTATAAATGAAACTAAAAATGAAAACGTAACCAGTTTTGCTGGTGTTCCTTCATGGATGTTGGTTTTAATGAATCGTGTTCTGGAAGATTCTGGAAAAGGAAATTTATTTGAAATCTGGCCAAATCTGGAAGTCTACTTTCATGGAGGTGTAAGTTTTTCTCCTTACAGAGAACAATACAAAAACATATTACCTAAAAAAGATTTTAAATACTACGAAATATACAATGCTTCTGAAGGTTTCTTTGCCATTCAGGATTTGAATAATTCCAGTGATTTATTGCTAATGCTAGATTACGGAATCTTCTATGAATTTATCCCGATGGAGACTTTTGGGAAACCAGAGCAAAAAGTTATTCGATTGGCAGATGTCGAATTGAATAAAAATTATGCAATCGTAATTACTACCAATTCTGGTTTATGGCGTTATTTAATTGGTGATACGGTTCGTTTTACTTCATTAGACCCTTATAGAATTCGTGTTACAGGAAGAACTAAACATCATATTAATGTTTTTGGTGAAGAACTTATGGTCGAAAATACCGATCAGGCTATTGCCAAAGCGTGCCAGTTAACAAATACTGAAGTTATAGATTATACTGTAGCTCCAATATTTATGCAAGACAAAGAAAAAGGTGCACACGAATGGATGATTGAGTTTAAGAAAAAACCTGCTGATATTTCGCAATTTCAAAAAGCTCTTGACGAAACCTTACAATCCCTAAACTCCGATTACGAAGCCAAACGTTACAATAATATGACACTAAATCCTTTGGTGATTAATGTTGCAAGAGAAAATTTATTCTACGATTGGTTAAAAGAAAAAGACAAATTAGGCGGACAACATAAAATTCCGAGACTTTCGAATCAAAGGGATTATTTGGAGCAGTTGAAAGGGATGTGATGAGCAACATCAATAAATACGAACTTAGAGAACCTCAACTTGAAGCCGAGATTTACTACTTAACTGAACAAGAGGGTGGACGCAAAACTGCTGTTAACAATGGATATCGTGGTCAATTCTACTATAACGGAAAAGACTGGGATGCTCCACAACAATTCATAGACAAAGAAACTTGTAATCTAGGTGAGACAGTAAAAGTTTATTTACAAACATTAAGTACTGACTTTCATATTGGGCAATTTTTTGTTGGACAGGAATTTGAAACCAGAGAGGGTGCAAAAATAGTTGGTAAAGGAAAAATTACCCGTATAATAAGACCAGACTTTAATTACTGGGATGGTTCTACCTTTCTAAAATCACTTGATAAAAGTATTAAACCATATTCTGATACCAATGATTTTCTTAAGTTTCGTAATAACCTTGAAAGTTGGTTAATCAAAACAGAAATAATTAAAAACATTGAGTTTGAAATGACTGGAAATTTAGAGTGCATGATGTTGATAAAATGCAAACTCATTAACAAAGATTTACAACCAAGAGAAGTAGCATATAAAATTATTGAATGCTGGAAAACTAAATTAACAAATTCAAATCAACTTTATAAAATTGAAATGAACACAAGTTTTAACCACAATAAAAATCAATCACAAACTGACAAATTCGTTTTATCGTTTGCAACTTGGCATTCATTTTTTTTAACTGGACAAATTATAGTTCAAAGATAAAATTTAAAATGAATTTAAAAGAGAAACTAAATAAATGGACGGATATGGATATAGCTATTCATCACATTGCCGTTGAATTAAGTTTATTTGAAACTGACAACTTCCCTGGATACTTGTGGATTCAATGGACAG
Organism: Flavobacterium sp. GL_143; assembly: GCF_057834355.1. Classification (NCBI taxonomy): domain Bacteria; kingdom Pseudomonadati; phylum Bacteroidota; class Flavobacteriia; order Flavobacteriales; family Flavobacteriaceae; genus Flavobacterium; species Flavobacterium sp. GL_143. The sequence continues at coordinate 460,721 of NZ_CM174401.1, forward strand.
AAAACAAATACAATGATTTCTTAAAAGACATATTACAGAAGTTGATTGAACTTAATATGCTAGAAATAAATGAGAATGAAGGTACGATTAGGTATAACAAAAACTTTGAAATAGAAACTAAACCATAATTATCCTCACAGCTATCGCGAGCGTCTCGCTCGTGAACACAATCAACTTTAAATTATATTCTTTGCGGGCACAAGCGAGACGCTCGCACTAGCACATAGAGCGATAATTAACAGTATCTTTAACTCAAACCTAACCATAATCTTGTCTTTCTGAGGCACGAAGAATCTCTGTTAGCTGCTCGACAATATAAAAACACCGCTGCTAGCGCGAGCGTCCCGCTCGTGAACACAATAAACTATAAATATATATCTTGCGGGTACGAGCGAGACGCTCGCACTAGCGCTGAGGGGTTTCTTACTAAGATTCTTCCTGCCTCAGAAAGACAAGATTGAGTAAAAACCTGTTAGAGCTTTATAATTTTATTCACGATTAGATCGCATGAGGGATAGCAATGGAAATCCTTTTTGTTTTTTTCTTTAAAAAATAAAAAGATTACTTCGTCAATTCGCTTCGCTCGGGTGGAATGTATAGCCCGACCCGCTTTTTCTGCGGGACATGCCCATAAAAAAACCTCAGCTTAAATTAAAACTAAGGTTTGTTTTTTTGTCAGGCAGAGCGGAGTCGAAGCCCATTCCTACTCATAAGCCTTCGACTCCGCTCAGGATGACATTATTGTAATAATCTAAACAATCATATCGATATAGCGGTCATGGTATCCTAATAGGTACAAAACTCCATCGAGTCCTAGGCTGGAAATAGAGGTTGATGCACTTTCTTTTACTGTTGGTTTTGCATGAAAGGCGATTCCTAGACCTGCTAAGTTTAGCATTGGTAAATCGTTTGCTCCATCTCCTACTGCTATGGTTTGATTAATGTGGATTCCTTCTTTTTCGGCGATGGCTCTTAAATATTCTGCTTTCTTTTGGCCATCTACAATTTCGCCTAAATATTTACCAGTTAATTTACCGTCTTTAATCTCTAATCGGTTGGCATGAACATAATCGATACCTAATTCTTTTTGTAAATAATCTCCAAAATAGGTGAATCCCCCTGATAATATAGCAGTTTTATATCCGTAATATTTTAGGGCTTTCATTAAGCGATGTGCTCCTTTGGTGATTGGTAATTTTTCGGCAACGGATTGTAAAACGTCTTCACTCAAACCTTCTAACAATGCCATGCGTTGCTTAAAGCTTTCGTTAAAATCTATCTCGCCATTCATAGCCGATTCTGTAATTGCTCTTACTTGCTCTCCTACTCCATTAAGCTCTGCCAATTCGTCAATTACTTCAGTTTGGATTAATGTTGAATCCATATCGAAACAAACTAAACGTCGGTTTCTTCTATAAATATTGTCTTCCTGAAATGAGATATCTACATTTAAGGTTCTGGAAATTTCCATGAAACTTGCCGTCATGGCAATCTTATCTACAACATCTCCCGTTAGTGATAATTGTATGCATGAGCGAGGATATTCTTCTTTTTCGACTACTGATGTTCTACCAGTTAATCTTATTATAGAAACTATATTTAAATTTTGATCGGATAATAATTTAGCTACTGCTGCCAACTGCGAAGCAGCTAATTCCTCTCCTAGAATATTAACAATATAACGTTGCTTAGATTGTGTTTTTACCCACTTTTCATAATCTTCGATAGAGATTGGGATAAACTTTACCTTAACTTCTAATTCATAAGCTTTAAACAACAAATCTTTTAGAACTGGTCCTGAAGTTGAACCAGCTTGGATTTCGAACAAAATCCCCAGAGAAAGTGTGTCATGAATATCGGCTTGACCTATATCTAGAATAACGGCATCATAAGTTGCCAACACTGCTGTTAATCCTGCTGTAACTCCTGGTTTATCATGACCTGAAACTTTTAATAAAATAATCTCTTTATCTTCTGTTGTCATTTTATCTTTATTGATTTAGAAGTGACAAAAATCGGCAATCTATTGTTGATAAAAAAGAATATGCTTTGTTTTCTTGTAAAGAAAAAACACAAATCGATATGATTTATTTAAATAATTTAATGTTCTGTTCTAATGCTTAAAATAACTTATATAGAAGTAACTTTTAATAAAAAAAGATTATTTAGAACAACTGAAAAAACAAGCAAGTCTTGTTCTAAAATTATTCTAAATAATCTCCTGAATTAATTACCTCGAGGTAATAATTTAATTTAGCTACTTGGCATATTTTCATCAAAATTCACCATCCAGTTTACTCCAAATTTATCGGTAAACATTCCGAAATAAGCTCCCCAAAAAGTTTTACCCATTGGCATAAATGGATTTCCTCCTGCTGAGAGTCCGTTAAAGATTCTGTCACCTTCTTGTGCACTTTCGACATTAATTGAAACCGAAAAATTCCCTCCAAAAGTCACCTTTCCTGATTGTTCGGTACTATCGCTTCCCATTAAAATGGTTTGTCCGATTGGTAAACTAACGTGCATAATTTTTTCTGCTTCTTCACTATCTTTTGATACTTGAGAACAATTCTCGTCTGCAGGCATATCTTTGAATTTTCCAATATATGCAAATTCACCTCCAAAAACTGATTTATAAAATAGAAATGCTTCTTCGCAATTTCCATTAAATATTAAATAGGGATTTACTGCTGCCATGATATTTTATTTTTATTGTTAGTGTTTTTATTATTTTTCTTCTGATAATTCTTTTACCATTTCTAATCCTTTCGGAAAAACTTCTTTAAAATAATCTATATATTTCTCGAGCGTATCAACTTTAGCTTCGAGAACTGTAAAACCATCTTCTTCGGTCAATCGATAGGTTTCCATTGCTCCACTCCACTTTTTTGTTGCTTCATCGATGGGTAATTCTTTAAAGTCTTTTATTTCACCCAAATGCTTAAAAGCCATATATTCATTTGGAATTTTAGTTTCGATAACACTATACATTCCTTCTCCGTTAGGCGACATGAAATGTATTTTATCGCCTTCATTCCAATCACTTATAGTGTGTGAACCTTCGCAAAAAACACTTGTCCATTTTTTGTAGGTTTCGTCATCCCATAAAACTGACCAGATTTTTTCGACTGGAGCTTTAATTCTAATTGCAAACTCTAAAGTTTCCATGAGATTTTATTTTGGTATTTTGCTAAAATCCATAAATAAAGAATTCCAACGGTGTCCATCTAAATCTGCAAAAGCACAACCATACATCCAATCACGACTTTCTGCAGGAGCTGCAAAAACATTTCCTCCAGCTTCCTGAACTTTTTGAGCAAGTGCATCTACTTCTTCTTTACTTTCGGCATCTATAGAAATTAAAACCTCTGAACTTGTTTTTGTATCTGTTAATTTATTTTGAGAGAAATCTGTAAACATATTCTCTTCAAAAAGCATTATTACAAATTTACCATCGCCAACAAGCATGCAAGTTGAGTTTGGTGTGTCGTGTTCTTCATTAAATGAAAATCCAATTTTTGAGAAAAAGGCTTTCGATTTTGCTACATCTTTTACTGGCAGATTAAGCCATATTTGTCTTGTCATTTTTAATATTTTAAGTTATTATTTTTAAACCATATAAGTAAGGTAAGCTCATTTAAGCTATGCTTATATATTTGCTGCAAAAGCGTTAAGTCTCAAAGTTTTTTTATTCATATTTGAGAGAAACCTCTGTCTCTTTGAACCTTTGCTCCTTTGCCCCTTCCTTAATTACTCTCTACATAACTTTTGAAATTATCTAAAATTGCTTGCCATCCTTGTTGTTGGAAGTTTTCTGGATTTTGTGTTTCAGGATCAAAACTTTCTATTACTTCTACTCCGTTTGGTGTTTCATTAAAACTAATTTCGACCTTTCTTCCATCGGCCATTGCGTATTTAATAGCTTCATTTTCTTTTACCAAGGTATATTCTCCTTCAAAATCAAAACTCATACTTCCGTCTCTGGCTGCCATTGTCGATTTAAATTTACCTCCTGCTTTTAAATCATTTTCGGCATATGGTGTATGCCAATCTGGGGAAGCATTATTCCATTCCTGTATATGTTTTGGTGTTGTCCATATTTCCCAAACTTTTGCTATTGGAGCTTTTACTGTACTTTGAACTGTTATCATATTCAATTGATTTAAATTATACTTTATAAATTGATTTTTATTTTTTTGGTGCTTGACTTTCATCCATGAAAAATATTTCCCAATGGTGTCCGTCTATATCTAAAAAAGCTTTTTGATACATCCAACCGTAATCTTTGGCTTCCATATATTCGGTTCCGCCAGCTTTTACTACTGCTGTAATTATTTCATCTACTTTTTCCCGGCTATCAACAGATAACGCCATTAAGATTTCGGTTGTTGTTGCTGTATTACAAATTTGTTTTTTAGTAAAAGTTTTAAAAAACTCTTCTGTCAAAAGCATTGCAAATATATTTTCTCCGATTTCTAAACAAGCTGCTTTATCATCTGTGAAATTTAAATTGAATGTAAAACCTAATGCTGTAAAAAAAGCCATACTGCGATTTAAATCTTTTACTGGAAGATTTAAAAAAATTTCTGTTTTCATTTTTATATAAATTTACAAATTATTTAAAGCAAATTTAAAGTAATCGTCTAGCCTTTAGACCACAATAAAAGTCATTTTTGGGGTCATTTAAGACAAAAAAACTATTTTTGTATAAGTCATTTTCATTAAAAAAGAGAAATAATGAGCAAAAAAGTTGGGTTAATCGTTCCGCATGACTATAAATTATTGAGTATTGCAGCTATTCTTGAAGTTTTTGAAACTGCTAATAAATTGCATCCTGAAGGTGAAAAACCGTTTGAAATATTCGTTTTTCAATCATCTGAACAAATGGAGCAAGAAAAATTATTTAATTATAAAGTTAATTCTATCCAATCTTCCGAAGAAAAACTTGGATTGATTTTAATTCCTGCATTTACCACAGATGATATGAAGGGAATGATTGCAAAAAACAGCCATTTTATTCCTTGGCTAAAAAAACAACATTTGCTTGGAGCAGAAATAGCTAGTTTCTGTACTGGTGCTTTCTTGCTTGGTGCTTCGGGATTATTAGATGAAAAGCTGGCAACAACTCATGTTGATGCTTGTAGTGCTTTTAATCAATCCTTTCCTTTAGTAAATTTAAAACCTGAGGAAACATTAACCGCCGATGGAACTCTTTATACTAGTGGCGGATCTACTTCGTCTTTTCATTTACTGATTCTTTTGGTTCAGAAATATTGCGGAAATGAAGTTGCTGTACAAATTGCCAAGATATTTGCTATTGATTTAAACCGCCACAAACAAAGTTATTTTAGCACTTTTAGACCTAATCATTTACACAATGATACTCTTGTTGCCCAATTACAGCATAAGATAGAAAACGAATACAGTACAATAGAAAAACTGGAAGAGGTCACTAAAGATATCCCAACTAGTAACCGTAATATGACTCGAAGATTTAAACAAGTAGTTGGAATTCCTCCTATAGAGTATTTGCAGAACATTCGTGTAGAAAGTTCGAAGAAGTATCTCGAGCAAACACAGCTTTCTATATCGGAGATTATCGAAAAAACTGGCTATAATGACCCTAAATCTTTTAGAAAAGTATTTTATAAAATGGTCGGAATGAAACCGATAGAATATCGGGAGAAGTTTAGAGTGAGATAAAAATTAATCTATCATCTCTAAAACATCTATACCAAACTCTTCATATATAGCTCTTATAAAACGTATAGAGTTTAAATCCTGACCTATAAGAATCTTGAAATATTCATTTTCCGAACATCCGAAAATTTTAATTTCATCACGCTTTCTATTAATATAACGTTTTCTTTCAATTGCTAAATCTGGGTTATCTAATTTCAATAAGGCGACTAAATTTTTAGCTTCATAATCACTAGAATCAGATACTAAATAATCTCCATTGGAATATATAATCCTTTTATCAAAGTCATCCGAAGCAGGATGTAAAATAGGTTGATAGTTAATCCATTTGTTAGATTTTTCAGAATTCCATTGGGCTTTAATTAAAAACCAATTATGGTATCCATCTTCATCTTTTCCTTTTAAGGTTGGATCAAAATGATCGATTTCTTGTTTATCAGATCGTCCTAAAAAAGTTTCAGTATAAGCACAAAATCCCTTTTGCTCTTCAAACAAATAATCACTTATTTTAGAATTATTCCCTTTTAAAATATATTTTAATCCCTCCTCAGTAATTTTAGAATCATCTAATTTTAAAACTCTTTTCATTAAAACTTATATTTATCTCCCAATGAAACAACTTCTTTCAATAATTCTTTCTTCTTTTTTTCATCATCTTCAGAAGCCATTTTTTGCTTGAGATTTAAATAATCCTTATAAGCTTTTATTCCGGAAGCATTCATTAAATGCTCTAATCCAAAATCATTTTTTAGAATATCATTCGGATCATCTCCAATAGGAGAAACTCCGTTACGAACTTGTACTTTTCCTTTTTTATCAAAATATAAAATAAATCTTTCTTCAGGTTCAAAAGAAGCAGCTATAAAAGGAGAATGTGTAGCAACTATGAATTGTGCATTTGGAGCTAAACTCTGATAAAACGGAATTAATTCCATTTGAACATCTGGAAACAAAGATCTTTCAGGTTCATCAATGATTACCATAGACTTTTCCGTGCTTAGCCTATATAACGGTAATGAATTAAGCATCAATTGTTTAGTTCCTGTACTCAAAGCATTAGAAGGTATTGCTACATCTGAATTTATAGGTTTCAATGGAATAAGTGAAGAGGTATCTGCCAGATCAACTTCAAGGTTTAATTTTTTTAAAATAGGATTTAAACATTTTTCAGATAAATTAGTTAGAGGATTTGGATTTTCTTTTTTCCATTTTTCCATTTCCTTTCCTAATCTCGAAAAATCTTGATGAAGACCTTTATTTATTAAATCTGAACCTTTTTGAGTTAATTTAGCCCTAAAAACTGATATTTCATCAAGAATATATCTCCAAATCATACTATTTGTTTGATAATTAAACTCTAAAATCGTTGCCTTTAATAATGTTTTAACTTCCTCTTGTTCAATTTTTCTATAGTCAGCATAGTTAATTTTTAAATTTTCAAGTTCCGTTTTTATTTGATTCGAATCTTTACTTATATTCTCAAAATTATTTGGAGATAATTGATCTGAAGAAAAGTAATACATTTTTCTATTTACAATAGCATCTATTAATGTTTGATCCTTTGTTGTATCATCCTCTACATTTCCTAAATTAATTCTTATTTCTTTTTTATCAAATTCCAAAATAAGATTGCCTTCAGTTTTAATTTCATTTGTCTTAATTACATACATTTTAATCAACTCTAATAAAGAAGTTTTTCCTGTAGCACTTTGTCCAATAAAACAAATTCTATCTAAAGATTGTCCTTTTTTAGGACCTGATTGATAAGTAAAATCAAATGTAAGATCTTCTAAATGACGAAAATTATTTATCTCTAATCTTGATACTTTCATTGTAAAATATATTTTTAGCTAAATTAGTTTTTTTAGCTTTAAATTTCTACACTTCACATAAAATAAAAAACCTGCTCAAATAAAGGAGCAGGTTAAAATGAATCTTTGACAAAGGTTTTAACTTCGTCAAAAATATTTCAAGATTTACGAAGCGATTTCTAATCGTTTCAATAAATTTTTATTCAATGTTTCTTTAGCGTAATCTTGATCAATTTCTAATGTTTTAACATCTGAACTTGGTAAATCATACATCGCATCGGTTAAGATTGCTTCGCATAACGAACGCAATCCACGTGCTCCTAATTTATACTCTAAAGCTTTATCAACAATAAAATCTAAAGCTTCATCGGTAATTGTAAACTCTACCTCATCCATTAAAAACAATTTTTGATATTGTTTAATTAATGCATTTTTAGGCTGAGTAAGAATTGCACGCAATGTTTCTCTATCTAAAGGATCCATATGCGTTAAAACTGGTAAACGACCAATGATTTCAGGAATCAATCCAAAGTCTTTTATATCTTTTGGAATGATGTATTGCAATAAATTGTCTTTGTCGATATTATCCACATTTTTTGATGTACTATAACCAACTGCCTGACGGTTTAAACGTTTTGAAATAATACGTTCTACTCCATCAAAAGCTCCTCCAGCTATAAACAAAATGTTTTGTGTGTTTACCTCAACAAATTTCTGGTCTGGGTGCTTACGTCCTCCTTTTGGTGGTACGTTTACAACTGTTCCTTCTAAAAGTTTCAATAATGCTTGTTGAACTCCTTCGCCCGAAACATCACGTGTTATTGATGGATTATCGCTCTTACGAGCAATTTTATCTATTTCATCAATAAAAACGATTCCTCTTTCGGCTTTGGCCACATCATAATCGGCAGCTTGAAGCAAACGTGTCAAAATACTCTCTACGTCTTCTCCAACATATCCTGCTTCGGTTAAAACGGTAGCATCAACAATTGCCAAAGGAACGTCTAACATTTTTGCAATGGTTTTCGCTACTAATGTTTTTCCTGTTCCTGTTTGACCAACCATAATGATATTACTTTTTTCTATCTCTACTTCGTCATCCAACTGTTGTTGCATTAAACGTTTGTAGTGATTGTAAACCGCAACAGACATTACTTTTTTGGTTTGATCCTGACCTATTACATATTGATCTAAGAATGCTCTAATTTCTTTTGGTTTCTTTAATATTAAATCACCAACTAGTTTAGCGCTTCCGCTTGATTTTAATTCTTCTAAAACAATTCCGTGTGCTTGTTCGATACACTTATCACAAATATGTGCATTAATACCAGCAATTAATAAATTGGTCTCTGGCTTTTTTCTCCCACAAAACGAACACTCTAATACTACTTTTGCCATCTATATTTAGTTTTCAGTATCAGTTCTCAGTTCTCAGTTTTGAAAACTGCGACTGTAAAACTGTAAACTGATTTTATTTAACCTAAATTTTCATCTTCAAATTCACAAAACAATGCACTTTGTAACTTAGTGCCTTTGCAACTTTGAACCTTAAAAATTTATCCTCTTCTCAAAACTTCATCAATCATTCCGTACTCTTTAGCTTCATCAGCAATCATCCAGTAATCGCGCTCGCTATCTTTATGTACTTTATCAAAAGTTTGCCCTGAATGCTGAGAAATGATGTTGTATAATTCATCTTTCAATTTCAACATTTCACGTAAATTGATTTCCATATCTGTAGCAACTCCTTGAGCTCCTCCTGATGGTTGGTGAATCATTACTCTTGAATGTGGTAAAGCCGAACGTTTTCCTGCTGCTCCTGCACACAATAAAACAGCTCCCATAGAAGCAGCCATTCCTGTACAAATTGTAGCTACATCTGGCTTGATGTATTGCATTGTGTCATAAATTCCTAATCCTGCATAAACGCTTCCTCCTGGAGAGTTTAAGTAAATCTGAATATCTTTAGACGCATCTGCACTTTCTAAAAATAACAATTGTGCCTGAACGATATTTGCAATTTGATCATCAATTCCTGTTCCCAGGAAAATGATTCTATCCATCATTAATCTTGAAAAAACGTCTAACTGTGAAATATTCAACTGACGTTCTTCAATAATATATGGAGTCATATTAGTTGGATTCATTGCACTTACGATTTTATCGTAATACATAGCATTCACTCCTTGGTGCTTTGTAGCAAATTTCTTAAATTCTTTACCGTAGTTCATATTTATTTGTTCTAAGTTGTACGTTACTATATTGTATATTTTATTTCATCAAAGGTCATACCTCTTTATAAACAATGCCAATATGTCTTATTTTAAATTTGAAATCTAAAAAAAGAGAGCGTCAAAGAAAAATATTCTTTTGACGCTCAAATATACTTATTTTTTTTAGAAATTATTCTCCGTAAGAAGCTGCAATAAATTCTTCATAAGTTACTTCTTTAGTTGTTGGGTTTGCTTTTTCTTTAAACAATACCAATAACTTCTCTGCAACAACTTGCTCAGAAAGTCTTTTTACTTCTTCTTGGTTTGATAATACTCTTGCTACAATTGCCTGAACTTCTTCGTCAGTTGGATTTGTTTGTCCAAATTGAGCCATTTGTTGTTTGATAGCGTTTGTTGTAAATGCTTTCAAGTCTTCAAATGTAATTTGGATATTACTTTGGGCCATTGCTTTTCCTTCAATTAATTGAAAACGCAATCCTTTTTCTGATCTTGTGTATTCAACTTCTGCTTCTTCTGGAGATAATTTTTTCTCACCTACAGTTTGCAACCATTTTTTAAGGAATTCAGCTGGCAATTCAAATTTAGTGCTCTCGATTAAGAAATCCTGAACATCTAATAATAATTTTTGATCTGCTTGTTGTGCAAATTGAAGCTCTGCATCTTCTTTAATTTTTGCTTTCAAATCTTCTAATGAAGCTACTTTACCTTCACCAAAAAGTTTATCAAACAATTCTTGGTTTAATTCTGCCAATTCTGCACCGTTGATAGCTTCGATAGTAAAGTTAACATCTACTTCTAGACCATGAACATCATCATGACTTACTTTTAAGTAATCCATTAATTGGTGATCGTCTTCAAATAAACCTTTAGTGTTTACAGTTACAACATCTCCAACTTTTTTCCCGATGAATTTATCAGCAGTTTTTTTGTCTTTAAAGATAGAAAGTGAGATTGTTGTAGTATTGTTGATTCCTTTTTCTTCGTTTGTAAAAGTTCCTGTAATATCAGAATCTGCTACAACTACATCTTGAGGAATTGCTTTTCCAAATTGTTTTTGGATACGCTCAACTTGACCATCAATTAATTTATCATCTGCAGTAACGATATATTTTACGATATCATTTTTAGCTTCAAGATTAATTTCAAAGTTTGGTACTAAACCAATTTCGTATTCGAATACTAATTCTTCAGCATCCCAATCAAAATTTTCATTTTCTTTAGCAAGTGGAGTTCCAAGAAGATTTAATCTTTCAGATTGAATATAACGCTCCAAAGCCAAATCAACTACTTTTTTAACTTCTTCTTGTTTAATAGATTTCCCGTATTGTTTTTCAACAAGGTCTTTTGGTACCTGACCTTTTCTAAAACCTTTTACAGTTGCCAATGGCATTTTTTCGTTTATTCTTTTTGCTACTTGACCTTTGTAATCCATATGAACAACGTTCAATACAATTGTCTCATTTACTGCGTTTATTGCGACTCTTTTAATATCCATCTTCTTCTTTAATTTACATAATAAAATTGGGTTGCAAAATTATAAAATTTTTGCAACCCAACCAAGCTTTTTAATATATTGATAAGAAGTGCTTTTTAATACACTTTCTTATTACTCATTTATTTATCCTCTCCTAACACTTTATATGTAATCGACTGTAGTATAGATAGTACGATACTAAAAATTAATGCTGTCCAAAATGAGTCGACTGTAAACCCGCCAACAATTTTAGTACACAGCAAAATAATCAGCGCATTGATAACTAATAAAAACAACCCAAACGTAAGTAAAGTAACTGGTAATGTGAACAATACCAACAGTGGTTTTATAAAAACGTTAAGCAATCCTAATACCACAGCAACAATTAAAGCAATAGTAAAACTAGCTACGTGAACGCCTGGCATAAAATGAGCAATTAGTAATACTAAACCTGCGGTAATCAATATTCTGAGTAGTAATTTCATATTTTTTCGTTTTAAAATTCATTTAAAAGTAATAAAATTTTTATCAAAAGAATAATTATTTCTTCAAAAACTCAGTGGATAGTTCGTAAAACATCTTAGGATTTTCGGCATGTAGCCAATGTCCAACGTTAGGAATTGTCTCGATGTTAGAATTTGGAAAATGCTGTTTGATATTCTCAAAATCCGAATCTAAAATATATCTCGAAACTCCTCCTCTAATAAACAATGTAGGATTATTAAAAACTAAATTAACATCTAATTCTTTACCAATAGCTTCTAAGTTTGTATTAAAAACTGGCAAATTAAATCGAAATGCCAATTGTCCTGGCTCAAGCCAATACAAATTTTTCATTAAGAATTGTCTTGTTCCAAAATCAGAAATATACTCTGCCAAAATAGCTTCGACATCATTACGACTTGGTTTTACCGAAAAATCGACTGCATTTAATCCCGCCAAAATATCCTGATGATGCTGGGGATAATATTTAGGAGCAATATCGGCAACAATTAATTTATTTACTTTTTCAGGATGTGTTCCTGCAAAGAACATAGCCGTTTTACCTCCCATCGAATGTCCAATGATATCGACTTTATCTAAATTATTGGCTTCACAATATTCTAAAACATCTTGCACCATCGCCTCATAAGTAAATACATCCGAATGAAAACTGCGCCCGTGGTTACGTAAATCTAAAATATGAACCTGAAAACCATCGGCAGCAAATTGTGTCCCTAACGTTTTCCAATTATCAGACATCCCTAAAAATCCATGAAGAATCAATAATGGCTTGCCTTCGCCTTCTATTTTTGAGTATAACATAATTACTTCAATTTACGCAAGTACATATTAACTACATTATCTAAACCAAGATAAATAGCTTCAGAAATCAAAGCATGTCCAATAGAAACTTCTAATAAACCTGGGATGTTTTGTTTAAAAAACTCAATATTATCCAAACTTAAATCATGGCCTGCATTAATCCCTAAATTAAGTTCGTTTGCCAGTTTTGCAGCAGCAACATATGGATCTATTCCATTGTTATTCCCTAAACTGTATTGATGTGCAAAAGCTTCGGTATATAATTCAATTCTATCCGTTCCTGTTTTCTTAGCACCTTCAATAATTTCTAAAACTGGATCAACAAAAATCGACGTTCTGATTCCGTTACGCTGAAATTCCTGAATAACCTCTGTTAAATATGATTGATTTTTTATAGTATCCCAACCTGCAGAAGATGTAATTGCTCCAATAGCATCAGGAACTAATGTTACCTGTGTTGGCTTACATTCTAAAACCAAATCGATAAAATTATGTTGAGGATTCCCTTCAATATTATATTCGGTATATACAATCGCTTTTAAATCACGTGCATCCTGATAACGGATATGGCGTTCATCTGGACGAGGATGTATTGTGATTCCTTCTCCTCCAAACTTCTGAATATCGGTAGCAACTTTTAATAAATCAGGTACATTTCCTCCTCGCGCATTACGCAACGTTGCAATTTTATTGATATTTACACTTAACTTTGTCATATAAATGGATATTAATTCTAGTAACACTATATTTGTTACGACAAAAATACAAAGTAAAACTTAGGAGTTTTTGCTATTTTTTGATTATTTTGCATCAAATATTGCTGATTAATTTATGACAGACATTACAAATTATATTACCAATGACTTTAGAGCAATCAATAGCCAGGAAACCATAGCTTCGGTTCAGGATTTCTTTGCCGATTTGAGTTTCTCTCATTTTCCAGTTCTGGAAGATGGTGTTTACATTGGTAGTATTGCATCCGACGATATTGAAACCTTTGATAGCGACAAGAAAGTAATTGATTATAAATATACTCTCGAACATTTTTTTGCTCGAAGTAATATGATCTGGCTAGATGTATTGGAAGTTTTTGCTAAAAACCACACCAATTTAATTCCTGTTTTAGACGAAAACAACACCTATCTTGGTTTTTATGAAATAACCGATATCATTAAGTTTTTTCACGAAACCCCTTTTTTAAAAGAACCAGGAGGAATTATAATTGTAAAAAAAGGACTTCTGGATTACTCTATGAGTGAGATTACTCAAATTGTAGAAAGTAACAACGGCAGGCTTTTAGGTATATTTGTTTCTGATGCTAGTGCAGATAGTGTTCAGATAACCATTAAAATTAGCTTAGGAGCGATGAATGAAATTATTCAAACCTTCCGAAGATACAATTACGAAATTATATCAGAACACCAAGAAGACACATATATCAATAATTTAAAGGAACGCTCTGATTATTTAGACAAGTACCTTAATATATAGCTATAGAAAAAAGCGGGATGATAGCATTTGACAATAGCCAACTAACAAAACTAGTGCAAAATGAAATTTCGGTTGAAGAATTAGAAATTGACTTTATAAAACTAGGAAATCATTACAGTACTATTGACATTTTTGAAATCATCGAAATTTACATTAATGACCCTAGCATTGAAGGTTATAATTTTGAAAATTCAAATCTTACATTTAAAGAAAGATTAGAAAAATTCAAAACACTAAACGGATACATACATTTTGCTGGCGGACTTTCTTGCAGTGTTAAAGATCAAAAAATTTCGAATTTTACATTAACAAAAAAATACATTGAGCCAATAATTAATTTTAATCGAGAAAATATAATTAAGTATCACGGAAAACCGGATTACGAATTAATTGATGATTTATCTCATGGAGGTTTTGACTATGCGATTGACAGCTATATCTTAGTCTACAATAATTTAAATTTTTATTTAGACCCTAATCAAGATCACTTAATAGAAATTTGCACAAAGAAATTAGACCTAAAATCGTTTACGATAAGACAATAAAGACCACGCAACAAATGAAAGTAGCTATCTACGGACAATACTATCTAAATAGTACAGACCCAATTATTAAAGACATATTTGTTTTTTTTACTTCTAATAATGTCGAAATGATTATCGAAGCCAATTTCCTGAAGATGCTTCACGAAAAAAAGATAATCGAAAAAGAATACAAAACTTTTTCATCTCATACAGAATTAGACAGTAGTTTTGAAATGCTTATAAGCATTGGTGGTGATGGAACTATTTTAAGAGCAGCAACCTTAATTCGTAATTCTGGAGTTCCTATTTTAGGAATTAATGCAGGACGATTAGGATTTCTAGCTACTGTACAAAAAGAAAACATAGCTGCATTTATGCAATTTGTAATCGACAAAAAATACACTGTATCCGAAAGAACTTTATTAAGTTTAACAACTGAGCCAAGAAATGAAGCTATCGAAGAACTTAATTTTGCAATGAATGAAGTAACAGTAAGCAGAAAAGACACTACTTCGATGATAACAGTAGACACTTATTTAAATGGTGAATACTTAAATTCTTATTGGGCAGACGGATTAATTATATCAACACCAACAGGTTCAACAGGATATTCACTAAGTTGTGGTGGCCCGATATTAACTCCTGATGTAAACAGTCTTGTAATTACGCCTATTGCACCTCATAATTTAACAGCCAGACCGCTTATAATTCCAGATAATACCGAAATTAAACTTCGAGTATCAGGAAGAGAGGATCATTATCTTATATCTTTAGATTCAAGAATAGCATCGGTTAAAAACGAATCTATTCTAACAATAAAGAAAACAGATTTTAAAATAAATATGGTCGAAATCCCAGGAGAAACCTTTTTGAAGACCTTACGTAACAAACTACTTTGGGGCGAAGACAAAAGAAATTAAGTTCTTTTTAAACATACGACATACTTTTGTAGTTTTTTTCTCGTTTTGCAAGTATCGAATATCCAGTAATTGTTGAGATATTTCATCTTTAATTCAAAAAAAGACAGATTTAACTTAATCAGCATTGATTCGTATTGATAATTATTATATTTGCACGCAATTTTTAATTAAATGAACAAAATTTTTAATTTATTGTTATGTTTCTTCTCCTTTGTAAGCATGAACGCTCAGATACATGAGGTAGGTGTTTTTTTAGGAGGTAGTAACTATGTTGGAGATGTGGGAAGCACGACGTATATTGCGCCAGAAAAGCTTGCCTTTGGCGTATTGTACCGATGGAATCAAAGTCCGAGACATGCATATCGCTTTTCGTACACACAATCAACAATCACTGGAAATGATTCAGATTCAAAAGAAGGTGGTCGAAAACAAAGAGGATATCGTTTTGATAACACAATCCGAGAACTTTCTGCGGGACTTGAATTCAATTTTTTTGACTTCAATTTACATGATTCCAAAAGAAAGGTTACTCCGTATGTGTTTTCAGGAATTAACTATTTTAGATACGAACAGTTATACATTCAATCGGGGGAAACAGAAAAAGAAAAGAATTCAGGTTCATTTGCAATTCCTATGATATTAGGTGTAAAAACAAATTTAACCACTAATTTTATCTTAGGATTAGAGCTTGGAGCGCGATATACCTTTACAGACAACCTTGATGGTAGTAATCCAGATAATGATAATTTAAAATCATTACGTTTTGGAAACTTAAATAATAATGACTGGTATGTTTTCTCGGGAGTAACTTTAACGTATACCTTTGGAAACAAACCTTGCTATTGCCCTTATTAAAAAAAATGAATTTAGACACATTAGATAAAACAAACTTACCACGACATTTAGCCATTATTATGGATGGAAATGGACGCTGGGCAAAACAACAAGGTTTCCTAAGAGCTTTTGGTCATGAAAACGGAACAAAATCAGTAAAAGAAACCATTGAATCTTGCGCCAAGCTAGGAATCGAATATTTAACATTATACGCCTTTTCTACAGAAAACTGGAACAGACCTAAGTTAGAAATCGAAACTTTAATGAAGATACTTATAAACTCATTAAAGAAAGAACTTGGCACATTACAAAAAAACAACATCAAACTTAATGCAATTGGAAACTTAGAAAAGTTACCTCAATCTGCTCAAAAAGAACTTTTGGATGTTATTGATAAAACAAAAAACAACACAAGGCTTACGCTCACATTAGCTTTGAGTTACGGTTCTAGAGAAGAACTTGTAAACGCTGTTAGAATCATCAGTAATAAAGTTAAAAATAATATAATTTCAATAGACACTATTGACGATTCAATTATAAATGAGCATCTTTACACGCAAAATTTACCAGATGTAGATTTATTAATACGAACAAGTGGAGAACATAGAATAAGTAACTTTTTGTTGTGGCAAATTGCCTATGCAGAATTATATTTTACTAATGTCTTATGGCCAGACTTTAAAGAAAAGGATTTATATGAGGCTATCATTAGTTATCAAAAAAGAGAACGTAGATTTGGAAAAACAAGTGAACAAATTAAATGATTTTTTAGTGTTACAAAAAAGAATAAAAATAGTACTTACCCTATTGGTTTTTGGTAGTTTTTCACAAATAAAAGCGCAAGAAAGAATTCCTTTTGACCAAGGGAAAAAATATATTCTTGCCGACGTATCTGTAATTGGTAAAATAAGTTTCAATGAACAAACAGTTGTTACCTTTTCTGGCCTACAGAAAGGACAGGAAATAACAGTTCCTGGAGAAGAAATAAGTGGAGCCATCAAAAAGCTGGGAAAGCTTGGTCTTTTCGATGAAATTTCATTCTATGTAAATAGGATAGAAAACGATAGCATATACCTAGACTTAGACATTGTAGAGCTTCCTAAATTAAACGAAGTAAAATTTGTTGGTATTAAGAAAGGTAAAGTCGAAGCATTAATTAAAGACAACAGTTTAACAAAAAACAAAATTGTAAACGAAAATTTAATTACGACAACCAAGAATTATATTGAAAATAAATACAAAAAAGAAGGTTACTTTAATACAAAAGTAACTATTACTACTACTGCCGATACAACCTCAACAAACCAAGTGAACATGCTTGTTCGTGTAGATAAAGGTGATAAGGTAAAAATTAGCAAAATCGAATTTGAAGGCAATAAAGCATTATCTGATGCGTCTTTACGCGGTGCAATGAAAGACACCAAGCAAAAAAATCCTATCCGTATTTTTAAAGCTTCAAAATTCATTAAAGACAAATACAAAGCTGATTTAGATAAAGTTATCGCTAACTACAAAGAAAAAGGATATAGAGATGCAAGGATATTGCATGACTCTATTACGTACGATAAAAAGAAAAACACATTAGCGATAAAAGTAGATATTGAAGAAGGTAACAAATACTACTTTGGTGATATCAAATTCTTAGGAAATACCGTTTACTCTGACCAACAATTAAATCGTTATTTAGGTATTAAAAAAGGAGAAACTTATAATGGCGTACTTTTAGAAAAAAGGATTGCCGATAAGACGAAACCTGATGCAGAAGACATCACCAATTTATACCAAAACAATGGGTATTTATTTTCTAACATTAATGCTGTAGAGGTAAAAACCGTAAATGACACTATTGATTTTGAAATTAGAGTTACTGAAGGTCCAATTGCATATTTTAATAAAATCTCAGTTGTAGGTAACGACAAAACAAACGATAAAGTAATTTACCGTGAACTAAGAACTAAGCCAGGTGAAAAATACAGCAAAGACTTATTAGTAAGAACTATTCGTGAGATTGGACAATTAGGATTCTTTGATCCAGAAGCAATCGACCCAAAATTCAAAAATGTTGATGCTGCTGCAGGAACTGTAGACATTGAATATCATCTTGTAGAAAAAGGATCTAGCCAGATAGAACTTCAAGGAGGTTACGGTGGTGGAGGTTTTATTGGAACCTTAGGACTTTCATTCAACAACTTCTCTGCTAGAAATTTATTTAACAAAAGCGCTTACAAACCACTACCAATGGGTGATGGACAAAAAGTAGCCCTTCGTTTACAAGGAAGTACTTATTTCCAGACTTATAGTGTATCGTTTTCTGAGCCTTGGTTTGGAGGAAAAAAACCAGTACAATTTAGCACATCGATATCTTACAGTACACAGTTTTTAAATAACTATGTTACACAAAAAGTAGATAAGAGCAAGAGTTTTAACATCTTGACGTTATCTGTTGGTAAAGCCAAAAGATTATCTGTCCCAGATGATTTCTTTGTACTATCACAATCGGTAAGTTACCAACATTATGATTTACATAATTACAACACTGGATTATTTACTTTCGGTAACGGAACATCAAGAAACTTAGCATATACTATTGGACTAACAAGAAGTAATAAAGGGGTTAACCCAATATTCCCAACATACGGTTCTGAATTTAGTATTTCGGCAAAAGTAACTCCGCCTTATTCTTTATTCAACGGAATTGACTATGCTAACTTAGGAAATGAGAAAGAATACAAATTACAAAATACTGTTGATAGATCAAATGTTCCTGATGCAAATGGAAACATTGTACAAATAGGTGACTATATTGATGCAAACGGAAACAAGGTTAGCGACTATACTCTTGCCGCTACAGACCAAGGAAAAGTGGATCAAAAGAAATTTAATTGGCTAGAATACTACAAAATTAAGTTCAAAGCTGATTGGTACACGAAAATTTATGGTAAATTAGTACTGCGAACGCTAACTGAATTTGGTTTCTTAGGAGCTTATGACCAAGCTAGAGGTGTAGTTCCTTTTGAAAGATTTTATTTAGGAGGTGATGGTATGGCTAATTACTCTATGGATGGTAGAGAAACAATAGCATTAAGAGGATATGAAAATAACTCATTAACGCCAGTAAATAGTAATGGAGAACAAATTGGAGCAACGATTTACAACAAATTCTCATTAGAATTGCGTTACCCAATTACATTAAAACAATCGGCTTCGATTTACGTGCTTACATTTGCTGAAGCAGGTTCATCTTATCCAACATTTAAAGATTATAATCCTTTTGACTTAAGTCGTTCTGCTGGTGCTGGTTTACGTGTATTTATGCCTGCATTTGGATTATTAGGAATTGACTTTGGTTACGGATTTGATGCATTGCCAGGACAAACAAAACCAAGCGGTTTACGTACACACTTTATTATTGGACAACAATTTTAATCGTATTGGTTAAAAATTTCAAATAAATTAATGTTATGAGAAAACAATTTTTATTTATATTTTTGGCCCTGATTGTAGGAATTACAAGTCAGGCACAAACCAAATCGACAAAAATAGGGTACATCGACATGGAGTATATTTTACAAAATGTCCCTGACTATAAAGAGGCTCAAACACAACTAGAGCAAAAAGCAGAAAAGTGGAAGCAAGAAATTGAGACTAAGAAATTAGATATCAATAAACTTAAAGACGCTTTAAAAGCCGAAAAAGCTTTATTAACGAATGAGCTAATTGACGAAAGAGAAACAGAGATTAAGTTTCTTGAAACTGAAATGTTAAATTATCAACAACAACGATTTGGTGTTAATGGTGATTTAATTAGACAAAAATCGTCGTTGGCAAAACCAATACAAGATCAAGTTTTTACTGCTGTTCAAGATATTGCTGAAGCTAAAAAATATGATTTTATCTTTGATAGATCATCTGATTTAACGATGCTTTTTGCAGCAAAGCGATACGATGTTAGCGATCAGGTTTTACGAGTTATTACCAGAACGGACAAAAGAGAACAACTTACGAAAAAACAACTCGCTATAGAAGAAGCGAAAGAGAATAAAGAAGCTGCAATCGATGAAAGTCCAGCTTTACAAGAAAGACAAAAAGTCTTAGATGAAAGAAAAGCTGCAAGAGATAAAATACTGGAAGACAGGAAAGCAGCTCAGGAAGAAAAAATAAGAGTATACGAAGAGAATAAGAAAGCAATTAGAGACGCAAGAGAAGCTAAAAAAAATGGCACGGTTTCTGAAACAGTAAAAAAAGAAGGTGTTTCAACAACTGCGACTCCTACAACAGAAGCTGCAAAAACAGCTGCAACTGATGAAGCTAAAGACAAACAAAGATTAGCCGAAGACAAACAGAAAATGGTTGATGACAGACAAAAACTGTATGACGAACGCAAAAAAGCTTTAGAAGAAAGAAGAAATAAGATTTTAGAAGAAAGAGAAGCTGCCAAAAAAGCAAGAGAGCAAAAGGCTAAAGAGGACAAAGAAAAACAAGGAAATACGACCAATAATTAATTAATATTTTAAAATGATGATGAAACAAATCAAAACTTTACTAATTGCTGCAATACTAGTTTTAGGAGCAAACCAAATGAATGCTCAAGCAAAAGTAGCTCACGTTGATGTAAGCGAAATTATGTCTAAAATGCCAGCAATGATAGACGCACAAAAACAACTTGAGAAATTAAGCGGTACATATGATGCAGATTACAAAAAAATGGTAGAAGAATACCAAGCAAAATTAAAAAAATACGAAGCTGAATCAGCTACAGTTACTGATGCAGTTAACGGAGAACGTTCTAAAGAAGTTCAAGACATGCAAAAAAGAATTGTAGACTTTAGAGATAACGCTCAAAAAGAATTACAACAAAAAGAATCTGATATCGTTAAACCATTAATGGAAAAAGTGAGAGCTTCTATCCAAAAAGTTGGAAAAGCAAAAGGATACCAATATGTTTTAGATGGTTCTACTCTTTTGTTAGCTGACGGTCCAAACGTAACTGCTGATGTAAAAAAAGACTTAGGTTTCTAAAAAACTGTCTTATAAAAAATAAAAAACTGCTCGCCAATAAAATGGTTCGAGCAGTTTTTTTTTATACATAAAAATTAATTTTATTCCACTCAAAAATCCTAGTTAAAGGCTTTTTTTTGATTCCAAAAAATACTTAACTTTGTTTTTATGACAAACAATAATCCCATAGGCGTTTTCGATTCAGGCATTGGTGGCACTTCTATTTGGACTGCAATTCATCAGTTACTCCCTAACGAAAAGACAATCTATTTAGCAGATACTAAAAATGCTCCTTATGGTCAAAAGACTAAACAGGAAATAGTGGACTTAAGTAAAAAAAATGTAGATTTTTTACTAGATATGGGTTGTAAACTAATTGTTGTTGCATGCAATACAGCAACTACAAATGCTATTAAAGAATTAAGAGAACAATACACTGTTCCATTTATAGGAATAGAGCCTGCTATAAAACCAGCTGCGACAAATTCAAAAACGCAAACTATTGGAATCCTGGCTACTCAAGGTACTTTAAACAGTGAGCTTTTTAACAAAGCAACCGAAATGTATCAAGACACCAAAATTATTGAACAAGTAGGTCATGGTTTAGTACAATTAATTGAAAATGGAGATTTAAATTCTCCTGAGATGGCTCAACTTCTTGAATCTTACCTCAGACCAATGATTGAGGCTAATATTGATTATTTGGTATTAGGATGTAGCCATTATCCATATTTAATACCTCAGATAAAAAAAATATTACCCGAACACATTCATATTATAGATTCAGGAGAAGCTGTTGCAAAACAAACGCAAAATATATTACGCGAAAAAACAGGATTTAATAATGGCCCTGTAGATGAACCTATATTTTATACCAATGGTAATCCAAAAGTTTTATCGGATATACTAGAGAATAAATATAAAGTTGAAGAGAAATATTTTTAACTATTAATCAATTTTTCTCTTAACAAACCATAAACCATCCAATGATAAATTGAGAGATATTTTATGGTAATTCTCTTTTATAAGCCCATCGCCAATTTTTCCTTTTTGTCCGTAAGAGTACGAAATATTTAAAGTAGAAAAAGAGTTACTCTCTAAAGGAAGCGTTAAACCAAGCGAAAAAGACACGTTTTTAACCCTCTGATTATCGACTTCCAGATAACCAGTATCATAATTTATTCCCGATCCATACCCAATACGATCTACGTATTTACGAGCATTCTTTTTACTCTTATAAGAAACCCCGAATGCAAATCGGTCTTGATTTACAAAATCCCCATACAATTCTGATTGCTTAGTGTCATTCCAAAGGCTCTTTTCATAATCAAAAGACATGGTCAAATTATTTTTAAAAACCTTGCTAACCCCTACTCCAATTTCTGTAGGCAAATAAAAATCATCAACGTCTGAAACCGTATCAGAATCTGTGGTTATCGTGCCCGAATCTCCAACTATTGTTACACTTTGTACTTTAGAAGCTTTTATTCTTGATGGTGATTTAAAAGTTGAGCCAATTGTTAATGTAGAATCTATTTGATATTGAACTCCAAGAGTTGGTCTTAGCCCGTTGTAATTAGTTTTTTTGTTAATGTTAGTAATAGAGTTCATTACCGTATAATACCTATCATCTGTAGTGCTACCAAAAAGTACAGCCGCAGAAAGCCCCAAAGACAGTTTTTTATTGATTTTGTAGGCATACGAGAAATCAAAATTATTTAAACCTCCAGTTCCTGTTACATCTAAATTATACTTATCCTGACTATTTTCTATCGGAATTTTTAAATTTGAAATTTTAAATGCTCCACTCGAATAAGGCCGTAGAGCTACACTAAAAGCCGACTTTTGTGTAAGTGGAAAAGCAAATGCAATATGAGAAAACTGAGCATTATTACGATTCTCGGATTTTGAATTATTTTGATATGTAGTTTCAATAAATTTACCTCCAACATCAAACAAAAAATGGTTTTGATACATAAATCCTAATGAAGCTGGATTAAGATTATTAATAAATTCATTGGATGGTAATGCAATTCCCGAAGAGCCAATAGAAGGAATTGACCCAAAATCTGAATCATACAAACTACCCAATCCGTAAAGTGAATATGGAGAACTAGAAATACTTTGAGAAAACGATGTCAACGACATTAAAACTAGTAAACTTGCAAACGCTATTTTATTTTTCATTTAATAAGTGATGTAATAAATTTTCAATTCCATTTTATTGCTTTGTAATTTCTGATTTCCCAAAACAAGTCGATTAACTGCTTTATTTATATTAGGCAGCGTAATGATTAATGAGGATTTCAGATCAGACTGTTTCAACATTTCTTTTTGTAAAAAACCTCCTATCGCAATTTTGTATGCTACATTTTCATTAAACTCATCACTAGCTTTATTTAATAAGGCATACATGGCCGCACCCGACGAATTATTAAGTGTACCACTAATTCTGTTTAAATTATCACCTACATACACACGTAATGAATCAGCCAATGGATATATCTTAGAATAGGAATTGGCAACTGGTTTTATTATTAACTGAGCATCTACAATTGCTCCTTTTTCGGCTATATATTTAAGTTTCTTTATACCTGGAAAATCAATTCTACAGGCAATTCCAGTTCCTGACTGAATAAAGCCCTTATTCTCCGTTTGGGAACTTGGTAATTTACTCGAAGAAACTGGCAAGTTTTCAATAAGTGTACCGGTCCTATCTAATGAGATATTATTAAACTGCTTGGAAGCATCCAGAATAGAGAAATCTTTTATTAGAGAAGTTTCAGATTGCCCTTGATATATTGAGTAATAAAGCCGCACTACACTTGTTGCTTGATTGAACCCGATAACACTCGATGAATTTGCAGTAGATGATGTAAGAACAATTCCTTTTAAGTATTCTGTAAATTCATCAAAATTGGTAACTTCCTTTTTCTTTAATTTCTGAAAGAGCTCTGAACCAAAAACATCACTCATTCTTATATTAATAGAATCTTTTTCAGTTGGTCGGGGTTTATATGAAATCATCCCCAAACTTTCAGGAGCATAAGTTAAAGTCGAATTATTGTAGAAATTTTTATCCTCCTTATTTGGCTTTACTTTTTGAGTTAATCGATGAATATCGAATGTCTGAGTTTGGGTTGTATCTCCAAAAAAATAGTTATCATATCTCAGAACCATTGCAATGGAATCAAATACATAATTTGGCAAATTCGTATCTGAACCTCCTGTATTTAAGTTATAATTATTTGCAATTAATTGGAGGTAACTATCCGATTTTACCTTCCCAAAAATAGGATCTACATAGTTCCCTACCAAAATCCTTTTTTGACTAGATGTAACCAATGAATCAAAATTGATAGTAGACATATCAACAGTCAAGGTATCGATTAAAATTACTTTATTCCCTATCGATAAATAATCCGACCCTACTACAAATTCTCCGGCATCTCTATCCGAATTACAGGAAGTCATAAAAACTCCCAGAAACAACGGTAACAATAACTTGTACATAAATATTTTTTGAACAAATATAAAATGCACTTTTCTAGAGAACATCACAACATATACAGTCTAGGCTTTTGTATCTATAAATAGAACAAAACAATCTATAAGTACTAAGCGCTAACAAATACATCATTCGGCACTAAAATTTGCCATTTAGTCTATTGGAAGTGCCGATATATATATCTTCTTTTTTTAAAAATAATATCATAACTACTTTTGAACCAATAAATAAATAATGAAAATAAAAACTTTACTATCCTTACTTATTATGGTTCCGATGTTTACAATTTATGCTCAAAATGGCTATAGCGTAGATATGAATATAAAGACTGAACCCGCAGATAAAATCACATTAAACGAAACAAGCATCGGAATTTCGGTTTATAAAAACATTGATACCAAAAACAAGATTACAAATACATTACAATACAAAAATATCGGAGTTAAGTATGACATAGAAAACTATGATTTTAAGTACAATTATAGTCCATATAACAGTATTAAAAACACATTAGTAGTTACTCATCTATTAACACAAAAAACAACGTTGAACCTAGAAATAGAACCAACATTAAATTTTCAGGAAAACCTTAATCTTTCAGATTTATCGGTTTTAGGAGGATTAGAGATTAATACGATTATTGATAAAAACAACACAATAAATATTGGAGTAAAAAGGACTAATGCCTTAGGATTACCCAAAATAACTCCAACATTTTCTTTTTATCATAAAATAAGTGAAGCTGCTACAATGACTATTGGCTTTCCTAATTCAGCAATAACATATTCTAACAATGAGCGAAATGTATTTAGGCTGACAAATAGTTTTAATGGAGATTTTTTTAATCTGGATAACACTAAATATTTAGACGGTAATACAGCCACAAAAGCGAGTTTATCTCAAATTACTACTGCATTAGAATATGAGAGAAACATGGATGGAAATTGGTTTGTGAATTTTAAAGCCGGGTATGATTTTAATAAAAAATACCAATTATCAAATCATGATAACGATAACGTTTATGATTTTAATATCGGCAACAGCTACATTCTTAACATTGGTATAAAATACAAACACTAATAAATATAATACATTATGAATAGTTTAAAAAAAGGAATATTATTCGCAACATTTATTACGAGTCTCTCTTTTGTAGGCTGTAGTAATGATAATTCCGATGACGAATTAATGGGAAACTGGATCAAAAAATCTGCTTTTGATGGTCCTGCAAGATCTAGTGCTGCAAGTTTTGTAATTGGAGCATATGCTTATGTGGCAACAGGATATACTGGAGATGAGTATCTAAAGGATCTTTGGGTGTACAATTCTATAGGAGATTATTGGGAGCAAAAAGCACAATTTCCAGGAGTTGCCAGAAGCTCTGCATCTGCTTTTGAGTTAAACGGAAAAGGCTACATTGGTCTTGGTTATGATGGTACCAATAAATTAAAAGACTTTTATGAGTACAACCCCGCAACGAATGTTTGGGAACAAAAAGCAGAATTTGCAGGTACGGCACGTTATTCGGCAGTAGGATTTCAAGTTGGCGGAAAAGCCTATTTCGGTACAGGTTACGATGGTAATTATCTAAAAGATTTTTATCAGTACAATCAAAACTCTAATACCTGGACTCAAGTAAATGGCTTTAGTGGAAACAAAAGAAGAAATGCAACTGTTTTTGTAATTAATAACAAAGCATATTTAGGAACAGGAGTAAATAGCGGTTCGAATCAAAATGATTTCTGGCAGTTTGATCCAAGCACTGATCTTTGGACTAAAAAAAGAAATCTCGACGATAGCGAAGATGACCATGAAACATACTCAATAATGCGCTCAAATTCCTCTAGTTTTACTATGAATGGTTTAGGATATATTGTTTGTGGAGAAGGCTCAAAAACAATCTGGGAATACAACCCAATTACTGATTTATGGCAAGAAAGAACCTCGCTAGAAGGTGCCTCAAGAACTGACGCTGTTGGTTTCGCTATTAATGATAGAGGGTTTGTTTTATTAGGCAGATCTGGTTCGTCTTATTATGATGATGCATGGGAATTTAAACCTCTGGAAGAACAAAATGATGATGACAATTAATATCAAAAATCGATTCTTCTGGGCAAAAATCCAGAAGAATTCTTATTCTTCGGTCTCAAAAATCATTGCAGTAATTACTATTTTATTACTTGTAGCTTGCAATAAAAAAGAGAAATATCATGTAGAATCTATAAAAACCGCTACTGGTTGGGGATACACAATTGCTAATGATGAAAAAATCATAATCAAGCAAACCATAATTCCTGTTATTGATAATAACAAGAGCTTTACTACCGAAAAAGAAGCCTTAAAAACTGGGAATTTGGTAGTAAAAAAGCTTGAAGCTAATTTATCACCAACGGTAACAAAAAAAGATTTAATTTTATTAGATATAACTATCTAAATGAACGTCGAAATAATCAAGAATACTAGTTCTAACAAAATACTATTTCATAGTGTTATATGGACTTTCTTTATCCTAACCTCATTGATTCAATTTTACGAAAGCCCGTTCCAGATAACGCCTGATTTTTATGTACAATGGATTACTGGAATTATATTATTTTATCTAAACTATTTCTATTTAGTTCCAGCGTTGCTTTTACAAAAAAAGTACTGGCTCTATTCCGTATTTATTATAGCTCTAATTGTCACTTTTATAATCATTCGGGATAGTTATTTCATACCCGATATACAACTAGCCAGGAGAATGCCTCCGATGAAAACAGTTCCTAGTG
The DNA here is from genome assembly GCF_057834355.1 of Flavobacterium sp. GL_143. Classification (NCBI taxonomy): domain Bacteria; kingdom Pseudomonadati; phylum Bacteroidota; class Flavobacteriia; order Flavobacteriales; family Flavobacteriaceae; genus Flavobacterium; species Flavobacterium sp. GL_143. Next base: position 488,288 of record NZ_CM174401.1, read on the forward strand.
AAGGACCTCCTGTGCATTTTAAGAATATTAAATTTAGAACTACAATGGTTACTCAGCCCTTGTTTTTTAAAATAGCTCCTTCGTTTTTTTATATTTTAATAGTAACTATAAGTGCCATTATTAAGACATTATCAGAGTTTTATAATAACCAACAAAATAAATTAATAGCCGAAACACATCGTACAACTACTGAGTTGATTTATTTGCGAAAACAGACAAATCCTCATTTTTTGTTCAATTCATTAAATAGTATTTATTCTCTAGCACATAAAAAATCAGATTTAGTTCCAGATGCAATCGTAACATTGTCTGAATTGATGCGCTATATGTTGTATGAGACTGACAATAAAACGGTAGCTCTCGAGAAAGAGATAAACTACATTCAGAATTACATTGAGTTACAAAAATTAAGACTAAACAACATCGAGAACATTACTATTAATGTACATGGTGAACCCAAAAACAAATTTATAGAACCATTATTGTTAATCTCATTTGTAGAGAATGCTTTTAAATATGGAACAGATTATAAAGGAGCTGCTTTTGTAAAAATTAGAATAGTTATCGGACAAAACAGCTTGGATTTTTGGGTAGAAAACAAAGTAGAAAACTATAAAAAAGACCCTGAAAATTCTGGAATTGGATTAACTAATATTCAGAGTCGCCTGAACCTTCTTTATCCAGATGCACACGAACTTAAAATAACCGAAACAAAGAAATTTTATAACGTACATCTCAACTTAAAACTAGACGAAATACAAACTGCTATCACTTAAGATTAAGTTAATAATGGTCTAGATAGCAATAAACTATAACAGGAAATTAACTATTGAAAATCTAATTTTAACTTGTCTTTAGAGGTCAAGTTATATTTTCGCATCATAAATTTATCTAAAAAAGACGACAAATGAAATGTGTAATTATAGATGATGAACCTCTGGCAGTCGAGTTACTTAAGGATTTTGTGAGTAAAGTCGATTCTTTAGAGTTAGTAAGTACTTTCAATAACGCAATTGATGCTATTTCTATTATAAATCAAACGAGTATTGATTTGATATTTCTGGATATTGAAATGCCTCATTTTTCAGGAATAGATTTTTTAAATGCCATCGAAAAGAAACCTTTAGTCATTTTTACAACAGCTTATTCTGATTATGCTGTTGAAGGATTTAATCTTGGTGCTGTAGATTATTTAGTAAAACCAATTCCGTTTCATCGTTTTTTAAAATCGGTTGTAAGAGCACAACAATTATTTAATCCGTTGCATATTCCTGCAAGTGTAAATCCTATTTCGGCTCCCGAAATTAACCATGATTTCATGTTTGTAAGAGCCGAATATGAGAATGTAAAACTAAACTTTTCGGATATTTTATTTATCGAAGGATTAAAAGATTATGTAAAAATTTATACCACAGACAATAAGTACACCTTAACATTAATAAGCCTTATAAAGCTTGAAAATTTACTTTCGAATAAAGGTTTTTCCAGAATTCACCGATCGTACATTATTAATATCAAACACGTAAAATCAATTCAAAAAAATAAAGCTTTGATTGGAGATAAAAGAATTCCTATCAGCGAAAGCTATAAAAATGCTTTCTTCGAAAAAATAAATTTGTAACTACCTCTACTCTTCTTTAAACCAGCTGGAATACATTACGTAATTATTAGAAATACGTTCTATTTCGCCAGCAAAATCAGATTGGTCTATATCTTTTACTTTCTTTGCAGGAACTCCAGCATAAATACTACCAGAGGTTACAACTGTATTTTGTGTTACTACAGCGCCAGCAGCTACAATAGCATTGCTCTCGACAACGCAATTATCCATTACGATTGCTCCCATTCCTATTAATACATTATCATGTATCGTACAACCATGTACAATTGCATTATGCCCTATTGAAACATTATTTCCTATAATCGTTGGATGCTTTTGGTAAGTACAATGAATAACAGCACCATCCTGAATATTTACTTTATTCCCTATTTTAATAAAATTTACGTCTCCTCTAATCACAGCATTAAACCAAACGCTGCATGAATCTCCAAAAGAAACATCTCCTACAATCGTAGCATTTTCGGCTACATAACAATCCTCTGGAATATTAGGTGTTTTTCCGTTTACAGATTTTATCAACATGAAATTTATTTTTAAAATGAATTATAATTAGTTTATTGCAGGACAATCGCAATCATATCGTTCACGCTTACAGAATAAGTTAAGTCCCAAAGTAATTTGATGGTATGCTCCGTTATCAAACTTTACATTACCCGTAACTTGCGAATATGTATAAGCAAACATGAAGTTTTTATAATTAACCCCTAAGATAGGAGTTATGTATTGTAATTTTTGAGTAGATATTCCGGAACCATTATAATATTGAGCTCCATCAAAACTTCTTCTATATGATAATCCAGCCCAAAGACTACCAAAATCCATATTCTTATATGCTTTCAGATTAAAATCGACTAACTTCTCTTTTGTTTTATCAAATAATTGAAAAAGAACTGAAGGTTCCCACAATAATTTCTTTTTATTTCCAAAGACATATCCTGCACTCAAAAGGTATTTTCTCAGATTATCACTTTCAAATTCTGTATATATTTCTCGTCTGGATTCAACAGCTCCTTGAACTGTAGCATGGGCATAAAAGTTAAGATAGTTATATGATGCTCCAAAATCTACATTAAAATAAGTATCCTTTTGAATATCCCCAACAACAATTGGATCAAATGCTTCAAAAGCTGTTTCGTCTAACTGATTCTGAATTACACCTACATTCATACCAAATGAAAGCTGATTTAAATCAATCTCATCTCTAGAAAAAAGAATATGATACGCATAAGTAAGTTTAACTCCTTTTTGAGAATGGTAACCATTTTTATCATTAAAAACTATAATTCCAGCTCCTGACCTACTATCTCCAATTCGACCATTAAAACTTAAAGTTTGCAATGTTGGTGCATCATCTTGACCAAACCATTGTTTACGCGCTGTTAATCTAAGTTTTGCACAATTTGCCGCACCAGCCATCGAAGGATGTATCAAATAATAATTATCCGATAAATAATCTGAATAAACAGGAATCCCTTCTTGAGAGTATGAATAAGAAAATATAAATAATAGAAAAACTGAATATTTAATTTTACTATACATTGGGGGCAGGTTTATTAAAGTAGGTGTTAAAATTTTATTTTAGTATTAAAATATGGTAAAAATTCCTAAGATTGAGGAAATAATACGCTATTTTCATATTAAATATCAAATATAACTATTAGTAGAAAATAACTTTAGTAAATTTGTAAAAAATTACTAAATCATGACAAAACTCACTATAAAAGAAACACAAAATCCTACTATACTAAAATTCGAATTTCCTGACTTTATAACTAAGAATGAGAGCTTTGAATTTAAAAATATTGATGAAGCTAAAAACTCTCCATTAGCTCAAAAACTTTTTCATTTACCATTTGTAAAAACTGTATATATCTCAGGTAATTTTATTGCTATCGAAAGATATAGCATTGTTGAATGGGATGATGTAAAAGATGCTGTAGCGGAACAAATCGAAGCTTTTGTAAACGATGGTGGAGTAATAATAAGTATTGACGAAAATAAACCTAAAAAGCAGCCAATAACTGTTTATGGTGAATCGACTCCTAATCCTGCAGCCCTAAAATTTGTAGTAAGCAGAATGTTGACTAAAAATGCAATAGAATACAAAAATATTGACCAAACTGCATCTTCTCCATTAGCACAAGAATTATTTAAATTTCCTTATGTAAAAGAGATTTTTATAGATGAAAATTATATTTCGGTAACTAAATATGAAATTAATGATTGGCAAGAAATTACTCTTGAGCTAAGAACTTTCATTAAACAATATATTGAAAACGGAGGAACTGTTTTAGACGAAAGTCTAATCGAAGTAGCAACTAAAAATGATGTTACTAAAGATGAAGCTTTTGATAAACTGGATACAACATCACAACAAATCATCAATATATTAGAAGAGTATGTAAAACCTGCGGTAGCTGCCGATGGTGGAAATATTGCTTTTGATTCTTATAATGAAACGGATAAAACTGTAAAAGTGATTTTACAAGGAGCTTGTAGCGGTTGTCCGTCATCAACGTTTACACTTAAAAGTGGTATCGAAAATATGCTAAAAAGTATGCTAAATGATGATAACATAAAAGTAGAAGCTGTAAATGCATAACCCTTCACTTCTATAAAAAATTTAAAAAAGCGCTTCAATCGGAGCGCTTTTTTATTGTCGCAAAAAAACAAAACCAAAAACACAAACTACTTATTATCAATAAATTATTACTCCGCAAATAATATATTTCTTAAAAAAAAGATTAATATTGTAATCTAAATTAATCAACAAGAACTATTATGGGATTATCAACATTTTTTAAGAATTTGTTCGGCACTGCCAAGGAGTCTGCTACAGAATTAGCAGACCAAGCCGAAAGTACATTTGAACAAGCAAAAGAAGCTGCTGCTCCTTATCTTGAAAAAGCCGAAACATTTGCCGAAGAAACCATAGGCAAGGTTAAAGAAGCATCGGCTCCATATCTTGAAAAAGCGGAAACATTTGCTGGAGAAACTTTCGAAAAGGTTAAAGAAGTTTCTACCCCAATATTAGACAGCGCTGAAGATTATGTAAATCAAGCAAAAGATACTGTGAGCGAATATGCTGGAAAAGCTTCGGATGCTATCGAAAAAGCAGTTGATTCTGTTAAAGAAACTGCTTCAACAACAGCTGAAACTGTTACTGAAGAAACAAAATCTCTTGCAGCCGATGCAACTGACGCTGCCGATGAAGCTTCGGATAAAGCATTAAATAAATAGTTAAAGATGATCTCGATTTTTAATTAATAAAATAATTAATTTTTATCTTTGTCAAACTAATTCAAACCTTCTCTATGAGAAGGTTTTTTTATATTAAAAAAAAATGAATCTAAATCCAGAACAAATTAGTGAGTACGTTAATCAATTTATAAAAATATTAGTTGATTATTCTCCGAAACTAATTTCAGCTTTTCTTATTTTATTTGTAGGACTCTACATTATTCGTGTTGTAAATAGAGTAATGCGTCGAATAATGGTAAAACGTAACCTCGACCCTACCTTATCTAAATTCCTTGCAGATATTTTATTGTGGGCATTACGAATATTACTATTTGTATCATTTATCTCTAAACTAGGAATTGAAACATCATCATTTGTTGCTATTCTTGGTGCCATGGGTCTTGCAGTAGGTTTGTCTCTACAAGGTTCACTTTCTAACTTTGCCGGAGGTATGCTTATAATTGTATTTAAACCTTTTAAAGTTGGTGACACAATTGAAGCACAAGGTATTATTGCAACCGTTTCTGAAATACAAATATTTGTAACTAAGTTGCTTACCGCAAACAATCAAACTGTATTTGTACCAAATGGAGCTTTATCTAATGGCACAATTATTAATTATTCTATGCAAGGACAGCGCAGAGCCGACTTAACATTTGCAATTGCTTATGATGCTGATATAAAAAAGGCAAAAGATATTCTTGAAAAAATATTAGTAGACAATCCTAATGTGCTTAAGAATCCTGCGCCAGAAGTTTTCGTAAAAAACTTAACAACTAGTTCTGTAGAATTTGCAGTGCGTCCTTGGGCAAAAAATGAAAATTTCGGAACTGTTATTTCTCAGACTTTAGAAAATTGCAAAATTGCTTTAGACGAAGCAGGAATTTCTGTTCAGCCTTATACTCTTCAAAAATAAAATAGTTTTTATTGCTTTTTGGGAGTTGTAACCATAAAATCTTTCAAATAGTAAGGTTCAAAATAAGCGACATCTACAATGTCGTTTATTTTGAATTTATCAAAACTTATGGTGCTCATTTCTTTTGCCGATGGGTATTTAACTTCTTCTAGAAAAATAAAATTTTCTTTTGTTAAAACTGGTTTGCATTTTTCTGCACAATCTCCAACAAAATAAATTGTTTCGGTATATTCTTCAAAAGAGTTTTCGGTAATAATTTCAGCCAAAATTTCTCTTTGCTTTTCTAACTTTGAGTTAAACACAGCACTATACACTTCCATTCGTCTAGCATCCAGCATCGGAACAATTAAACCATTTGTAACATTTGCCTGAGAAGCTAATGTTTGTAATGTATCTACAGCTATTAATGGGATATTCAATGCAAAACATAACCCTTTTGCAGCCGAAACCCCTATACGCAATCCTGTGTAAGATCCAGGTCCCTGACTAACTGCAATTGCAGATAAATCCTTATAAGTAATTCCAGCTTCCAGAATACATTCTTCGATAAAAACATGTAATCTTTCGGCGTGAGAATAGCCTTCTTCAGAGATTTCTTTGTGCAGAATAATTTTTCCTTCTTTTGCTAAAGCAACAGAACAGTTCTTTGTAGCGGTTTCAATATTAAGAATGTAAGCCAAACTAATTTTATATTTTATGGAAACAAAAAACAATCTAATTCTACTATAGAACTAGATTGTCTTGTCATTATTATTTTTTTTCTTTATCGGATTTAAGGCTAACCTTATCTCCCGAATTCAAATCTTTCGAAACTGTTGTGTATGGCCCTGTAATTACCACATCTCCGGCTTTCAGTCCAGACATTACTTCGATGTTTGTATCGTCTTGAATTCCTGTCTTTATAATTCTAATTTTAGCTTTATCTCCTACTTTTACAAAAACACATTCGAATTTTTTGTCGTTTTTAGGAGCTACTTTTTTATCATTTGGATCTTCAATTTTAATTTCTTTTACAGCTGTAGTATCCGATTTTACAACTACGGCACTTATTGGCACCGCTAACACATTCTTTTTTGTATTTGTTATAATGTCAACTGTAGCTGTCATTCCTGGTCTAAAAGGTGAATATGCTTCTGGCTTCCCTTCCAATAAATCCTGATATGATTCTTTTAAAATTCTTACTTTAACTTTAAAGTTTGTTACCTGATCAGATGTTAATGTACTGCTCGCTGAATTAGAGATACTTGTTACGATACCTTTAAATTGCTTTTTTAAATAAGCATCAACTTCAACATTTGCTTCGTCTCCAACTTTTATTTTTACAATATCATTTTCGTTTACATCAACTTCAACTTCCATATTGTTCAGGTTGGCAACTCTTAAAATTTCAGTTCCAGCCATTTGTTGGGTTCCTAAAACACGCTCTCCAAGCTCTACATTAAGCACAGAAATTGTTCCATCTGCAGGAGCATAAATAGTAGTACGTCTTAAATTATCTTTAGCTTCATTTACAGATGCTGAAGCACTTTGTACAGCAAAATAAGAATTTTGCTTGGTTGCTTTGGCGACTTCAAAAGAAGCTATTGCTTTATCCCAATCTGACTTGGAAATAATTCCTTTTTCAAATAACTTTTTATTTCTTTCATAACTAGCCTTTGCCTCTTTAAAAGAAGCATCTGATTGACTTAAACCAGCTTTGGCTCCAGACAAATTAGAAACAGTACGATCATAACTTGATGTATATAAATCCGGATTTATTTTTACCAATAAATCTCCTTTTTTAACAACTTGCCCTTCTTTTACATTTAGTGCAATAATTTCTCCTGAAACCTCTGATGAAATTTTCACTTCAATTTCTGGCTGAATTTTTCCTGTTGCCGAAACAGTTTCTACAATAGTCGATGCCATTACTTTTGCAACTTCTATTTCTGTACCAGCATCTTTATTTCCTATTACACCTTCTTTCTTAAACCAAACTAATGCTGCAATGACAACTATTACGCCGCCTAATAAGAAATAAATTGTTTTTTTTGACATAATGAACTAGTTTTTAACAATCGGAATTCCAAAATAGAATTCTAATATTTTAATTTTAAATATATAGTCGTACTTCGTTCTAATAACTTCCGACTGTGCATTAGTAAGTAATGTTTGTGATTGATTAAAATCAAATGCATTCATTAATCCTACTGCAAATTTTTCTTTAGCATAATCATAAGCTCCTTGTCTTGACTCTAATGCCACAACCGATGCTTCATGTGCATTTAACGCTCCTTTTGCATCTGTAAAAGCAGTATAAACATTACGCTGTAAATCTAAGTTTTTTTGTTCTAATTCGATCTTAGATTTCTCTAAACTTACTTTTGAACGTTCTACGTTATTTCTTGCAGAGAAACCATTAAAAACTGGCACTGATAACTGGAAACCAAACGACTGTCCTTTATTATCTTTAAACTGATCCAAAATTGGCGCTGCATTTCCTAAAACTGGCGAAAAATTATTTTGCAATACACTTTGATTTGTCCCTTGTACAAAACCAATTTGCTTGGTAGGATTATTTGCATCCGGAACTGCGCCTGTAACAATATCTGAGTAACTTGCTCTGGTATTAAAATTATAAAACGCACTTAAAGTAGGCTGATAAGCACCTCTGGCAATAGAAACATTTTTCTCTGCAATTTCCAGATTCGTTTTAGCAATTTTTAAATCTGTTCTTTCTTCTTTTGCTTTTTCATAAATTGTACTTGCCGACTGTGACAAAATAGAATTTCCATCATTTATATTGGTATCGTCAACAACATCAAAATCTTCAAATTGTTTTAGTTGTAACAACTGTGCCAAACTTAATTTAGAAATTAGCAACGTATTCTCTGCAATGATAACATTTTGTTTACCAGTTGCAACAGTAGCTTTAATATCTAATAAATCTCCTCTTGGGATTGTTCCTGCTTTTACCAATTCGTCTGAACGTGTATATTGTTTCTCACTAATTGCAAGTTGTTCTTGTTGTACTTTTAAATTTTCTTTATTAAAAAGTACTTGCAAAAATGCATTTGCTACATTAAGCGAAATATCTTCTTGCATTTTTTGCAATTGATATTTTGATGCTACAATAGATAAATTAGCTTTTCGTAATGTATTCTGATTTTGTAATCCTTTATAGATATCAACTCCTACACTTGCTCCAACAGAAGAGTATTGTGTGGTTTGATTTTCAAGTAATCCCGTTGTAATATTCTGATTTAAACCAACGTTCCAGGAGTGTGAAGCATTGGCATTTACTGTAGGCAAATAATTTCCTATAGCAGATTTTTTATCAATAGTAGCACTTCTGGTATCTAATTCCGATTGTTTAATCGAAATATTGTTATCCAATGCATACTTTACGCATTCTTCTAACGTCCATTTTTTAGATTGCGCCTGAATTGACGCTCCAAATAGCAAGACAAAAACAAAATAAATATATTTATTATTTTTCATAAACTTTGAATCAAAGCATAGCAAAGATACTATACAAATTTAACATTCTTTAAAAACCAAAAATTCTTTTTTTCTAACTGCTACTTATTTTTTCTCTTCTTCTTTTATCAATCCTTGATTCCAAATTTTTATTTTATCTGTAGCTGTAATACCACTTTTCACCTGAACATAAATTCCATCACTAACACCTAAAACAAGGTCTTTTCTCTGGAATTTTTGTGGTGCAGTTTCTACTTCAACATATGGCTTTTGAGTTTTTTTATCAAATTGTACCAATGATTCTTTTATAGCCAAAACTTTTTCTGCTTTATCTAATATAATCGATGCATTTGCACTTAAACCTGCTCTAATAAATGTATCATCTCTATTTTCAAGCGACCCTTTTATTTGAAACTGAATTGCTCCATTTTCTACCACTCCTTTTGGTGCAATATAACGTAAAATTGCATCAAATTTTTTGTTTTCTATGGCTCCAACAGTAATTTCAATTGGCATTTTTTCTTTGATTTTTCCAACTTCAGATTCATCAATTTTTCCAACAAAAATCATTCTTCCCACATCTGCCACACTCGCAATTGTAGTTCCTTCGTTAAAATTATTACTTTCGATAACCTGATTACCTACTTTTACAGGTACATCTAGTACCATTCCCGTTACTGTTGAACGAATTAAAGTATTAGCATAATTTCCTAATCCAGATGTAGTTCCTGTTTTTACAATATCAAAACTTTGTTTAGAAGATAAATAAGTTTGTTTTGCTTGTTTGTAAGCTACTTGCGCAGCATCAAAATCATTTGCAGAAATTACCCCTTTATCAAACAATGTTTTTTGTCTTTGATATAATTTTTCTTGATTATCTAATGCAATCTTAGCTGTCTGAACTTGATTTTGAGTGTTACTTACATTCGAAACATTTGCAACAACTTTAATCTTAGCAATCATGTCTCCTGCTTTTATAGTCTCTCCTGCTTTTATATAAACAGCTTCAATAATTCCCGAAATATTAGGTTTGATAAGTACCTCTTCATCAGGCTGAATATTCCCTGTCGCAATTGTATTTTTAACTATCGTTTTTATCTCAGCTTTTTCTGTTTGATAAACAATTGGCGACTCTTGATTTTTTGCATACAAGTAATACAAAGCCCCGAAGAAAACTACTGCGATAAAAATTAAAACGGTTATGGTTACTCCTTTTTTCATTTTGTTTTTTGTTTAATCGATTATTTTATTGATTGATAATTTATTCTGCTCGCAAAGCATCTACTGGCTTTACATTTATTGCAGTTTGTGCCGGAATAAATCCTGCCAGCAAACCTGACCCTACTAATATTAATAATGCTACAAAAACAACTCTTAAGTCTACCGTTGGATTCGCAAACATCGTTTCTCCTTCTTGAGGCATCGAAGCCAATACCATATTAAGAATTGCAATAACTCCAGTTGCAACAGCAATACCTAACATTCCAGATATAATAGTTAAGAATATAGATTCCGAAAGTATTTGTCTGCGAATAGCTCCAGGTGTTGCTCCCAATGCTCTACGAATTCCTATTTCTTTGGTTCTCTCTTTTACCACGATAAGCATAATATTAGAAATTCCGATAACTCCAGAAATTAAAACTAAGGTACCTACAAAATAAGCAATGAATGTTAAGATTGTAAACAATCCTTGCACTTGATTAAATCGTTCAAACAAATCGAAATTCCCAACTGCTCTATCATCAATAGGATTAATAGAATGTCTTTCTTTTATTATTTCTATGATCTTTGGCTTTAAATCGGTTATAGAAGCTTTATCATTTGCGGTAAGCGCCATCCATCCTACTTTATCTCCGTAATTAAAGGCTTGCTGAAAGGTTGTAAAAGGAACAAATATATTTTTTTGTTCCGCTTCAGCGTTTCCATTATTTTGATTTTTAGAATGATAAACTCCTACGACCATAAAATTTACGCCATTCACCTTAATATATGTTCCTATAACTTCTTCGGCTTTTCCATAAAGTCCACTTATAACACCTTTCCCGATAACGGCAATTTTTCTATTTTCTTTAATATCTTGTTGGTTTATAAAACGCCCTTTTATAATATCCATAGGCTGTTGTTTAATAAGCTCAGGATAATCACCAAAAATAGTAAAAGCCGAAGTTTTAGTACCTCGAACAACATTATTAACACCATCATTAGAATCTCCTAATTGGTTACGAGGAGACACATATAATAAGTCTGGCAAAGCTTCTTTTAAAGCTGCGACATCACTATTTTTAAAATCATAACGTCGTGTTTTAGGCAATCCTTTGTAGGGTTTTGATGTAGTTTGACTCCACATAAACATGGTATTTGTTGCAATACCATCAAATCCTTTTTTAACACCATTCTCTAAACCATTTCCTGCTGCGAGTAAGATTACTAAAATGAATATTCCCCAAAACACACCAAAAGCGGTAAGCACTGTTCTAAACACATTAGCCGTTAAAGCTTCTAAAATCTCTTCCCAATTATCTCTATCAAACATAATTATTCGTCTCTAAGTGCTACAATAGGTCTTATTTTTGCTGCTCTGTATGCTGGAAAAAAACCAGCCATTGCTCCCGCAAATACGAGCAAAACTAAAGTGGTCAACGCCACATTAAAATCAACTTCTGGATTTAAAAAGAATTCACTTTTTATCATTGGCCCTACTACTTCTAGTAATAATAAACTTGCCAATAAACCAATAAAACCTGCAATTGTAGTGATAAAAATAGACTCATGTAATATCATTCCAACTATCGATATTGGCGAAGCTCCAAGTGCTTTTCTTATCCCAATTTCTTTCGTTCTTTCTTTTACAATAATTAGCATAATATTACTAACTCCCACAACACCTGCTATTATAGTACAAATCCCTACCCACCAAAAAAACAGTCTGATATAAAGATTCAAGTCATAAACTTGTTTTGCATCTTTAACTGAGTTGTAAACCCCAATACCATTATCATCATCTGGAGCTACAACATTTTTAGTCTTTAAAAGTTGCTTTAAATCCGCAGTAAATTTTTCAGATTCTGCCAATGCTTCTTCATATGAAGCTTTTTTGTTTAATGTAAAAAACAAATTACTTACTTTGTCACCAATTCCATAAGCTCTTTGAGTTGTAGTCATTGGCAAATAAACTCTGGTTTCCTCTCTTTCTCCAGCCGGATCAGTAAAAACTCCAACAACTTTAAAATTGATATTGTTTATAGAAATTTGTTCTCCAAGCGGGTTTTTATCCTTAAATAAGTCTGTTTTTATTTTCATCCCAATTACTGCGACTTTTTCATAATTAGCCAAATCTTTGCTATTTATGAATCTTCCCATTACAATGGTAGCATTTTCGATTCCTAAATAATCCGGATCTACACCTCTAAACTGATAACTTGAAGATTCTTTACCATAAGTTACAGATGCACCCCAAAAATTATAAGTTGAAGCTCGTTTATCTAACTGATTTTCAAATTTTTGAACTGATTGTGAATAATCGCTATTTCTAAACTGAATTTGTCTTCCTGGGTTTAGTCCTTTATATTGTTTTGTAGTAACACCTGTCCAAACCTCTATAATACCTGCAGCATCACGTTCGAATTGTTTTTCGATTCCGTTCTGAAGTCCTTTACCTGCACCTAGAAGAATAACCAATATAAAAATTCCTGAAGCAACAGAAATCCCTGTAAGAAAGGTTCTTAATTTGTTTTTGGAAATTGCTTCAAATATTTCCTGCCAACGCTCAATATTAAACATAAGCTGATGCTCTTACTTGTTCTACGTATTTATCATCGATAATTAGTCCATCTTTCAAGACTACATTCCTTTTACACATTGCTGCAATATCTGGCTCGTGTGTTACAATCAAAATTGTTTTTCCTTCGTCATTGATTCCCTGAATCAGTTCCATTACTTCATATGATGTTTTTGTATCCAAAGCTCCGGTTGGTTCATCTGCCAATAATACTTTAGGGTTTGAAGCCAATGCTCTGGCTATTGCCACACGCTGTTTTTGCCCTCCTGAAAGTTCGCTTGGTAAATGGTGTGAATGCGAATCCAAACCAACTTTTTTTAAATAAGCCAAGGCAATTTCATAACGTTCTTTTCTTTTTATACCCTGATAATATAATGGCATAGCAACATTGTCTAATGCCGTTTTATAATTAATTAAATTAAAGGATTGAAAAACAAAACCTAAAAATTTATTTCTGTATCTAGATGCAATTGTTTCATTAAGATTTTTAATTGGCACATTATCCAGAATATATTCTCCCGAATCGGCTTCATCTAATATTCCTAAAATATTTAGCAATGTTGATTTTCCCGAACCAGATGACCCCATTATAGCAACCAACTCTCCTTCTTTAATATTGAAATTAATTCCTTTCAACACATGTAATTCAGATTTTCCCATTTTGTAGGATTTATGCAAGTCTTTAATTTCAATCATGGTTTGTTAATTTTAAAACAATAATACTTATTTTGCCAAGTAATTCAATATAATGAAATGTTAATAGTTTTAACCTATTACACTAATAAGACTAAATCTCTATCAAAATGTTACACTTTAATCTTAAAATATATTTGTTTTCTTAATTTTGCATCTTAAAAAAAATATAATGAAGAAATTAATATCGTTTCTAGCCCTCTCAATAGTTATCACTTTTATAACTAGCTGTTCTTCTTCTCAAAAATTAGCAACATTAAAGCCTGAGCCCGATGATGCTAGCCCATTAATATACGACAACACTCCTTCATTCATAAACTTGCCTATTACCGTAAAGCTAAAAGACATTGAAAACCAAACTAATACTTTACTTACTGGTTTAATTTACGAAGACAACAATATTGAAGATGACGATATCGAAATCAAAATATGGAAATTGGCTCCTATAAGAATTGAGAATGATCCAGCCAATCCTGACAAGAAAATCAAGACTATTTTACCTCTAAAAGCACTTGTAAAATATAGAATAGGAACCAAACAATTAGGCGTAGAGCTATACGATACCAGAGAATTTAATTTAAATGGAGTAATTACATTAGTTAGCTCAGTGGGGCTGACCAATTGGAAATTGAACACTAAAACCGAATTAAAATCATTAGATTGGAATGAGAGCCCAACTATGAGTGTTTTTGGAAAGAATATGCCTGTAACTTATCTTATAAATCCAGCCATTTCTATTTTCAAATCAAAATTAGAAAAAAGTATCGATGCTGCAATAGAAAAGTCAATGGACTTTAAACCAAATGTTTTGGCTGCCTTAGAAAAAATATGTACTCCATTCCAGATGAATCAAGAATATGACAGCTGGCTAAGAATTGTACCTATCGAAATATATTCTTCTGATGCTAAGCTGAAAAATGATTCTTTTTTACTAGAAATGGGAATGAAATGTAATATGGAGACTATAATTGGTAAACAACCTGAAACAAAATTTAGTGCTTCTAAAATAGTTTTGAAACCAGTATCTAAAATCCCAAAACAAATTACAGCTAATATCGCTGCCGTGTCTAGTTACAAAGACGCATCTAAAATAATGACTAAAAATTTTGCAGGGCAAGAGTTTGGTACTGGAAGCAAAAAAATAACTGTTAAGAATGTTGAAATCTGGCACAAAGATGGTAAAATGATTATTGCCTTAGATGTCCTAGGTGCTGTAAATGGAACTTTATATCTAAATGGTTTCCCTAAATACAACCCGCAAACTAAGGAACTTTATTTTGACCAACTAGACTATGTTCTTGATACAAAAAGCAGACTAACCCGTACTGCCAACTGGCTTTTACAAGGATTTATTTTAAACAAAATGAAAGAAAGCTGCCGTTATTCTATTCAACCTAATTTAGAAGAAGGAAAACAAAGTATGCTTAATTATCTTAAGAACTATTCGCCTATGCCTGGTGTTTATGTAAATGGAAAAATGGAAGACATAGAATTCCAAAAAGTAGAATTAACAAATCAAGCCATTATTGCTTTTATAAAAGTTAATGGAACAGTGAATGTTTCGGTAAACGGATTAAAATAAATCCTAGTTTACGCGTTCTTCTTTTTAGACTGATACATTCTAAAAATCAAATAGCCAATTACAGCAACAAGTAAATAAGGAACTACCATAAGGTAAACAATTCCATCATTTACTGCTTCGGCTTGCTTAGTATTTTCATCTCCGCCCAGAGCAGCGCGACACATTGCGCATTGTGCATTGACAGATAAATTAAAGAAAAAAATAACCAACAAGAAACTAATCTTTGCCAGTCTAGAAACACCTTGTTTCTTGTTGTTTGTATTTATATTAAACATAATAAGGGGAAATCATTAAATAAACAATTACTCCGGTAATAGCAACATATAACCAAAGCGGGTATGTGATTCTTGCAATTTTTCTGTGCTTGTCAAATGTATTTGCGATTGCACGAACATACGTTATTAAAACCAATGGAACAATTGCAATAGATAATAAAATATGTGAGATCAGAATAAAGAAATATACATATCGAATTGCACCTTCTCCGCCGAATTTGGTAGAATCTGATGTCATATGATATGCAATATACATTACCAGGAACGCTAACGAAAGTGCAATTGCCGTAGTCATTAAGCGTTCGTGAAGCTTGCGATTTCCTTTTTTGATAGCCATTACAGCAATAATCAAAACTAATGCTGTAATACCATTTATTGTAGCATAAATAGGCGGCAAGAAAGAAAGCGGCTCAACATTATATCCAAAATCTTTAAGTTTAACTCCAAATAAAATAGCAACTACAACTGGAATTACGATTGAAACAAGTATGATGTACTTATTGTATTTTTTTTCTAATGAATTATCCTCCATCTTACTCTTCTAATAATATATTTATATCTTGTTGTATATCTCTAACTCCTTTTTTATCTAATCCGTCATAATAAAGAATTGGGTTTCCAAAATCATCTTTACGACAACGAATATTACCGTTTTTATCTATCAAAGCAAATAAACCAGAATGTTCAAATCCTCCGCTTACTTTACTATTTGCACCAGCATATAAATTAAATCCTTTATTAGATAAATCCATGATAACATTTTTATCTCCGGTCAAAAAATTCCAATTAGAAGATTTAACTCCTAGCATTTTAGCATGATCTTTTAATACTTGTGGCGTATCATGAGCAGGGTCAATAGTTATAGATACAATTCCGAAGTTAGGATTCCCGAAAAACTTTTTCTCGATTTCTAACATACTCAAATTCATCTTAGGACAAATAGAAGGACACGTTGTAAAGAAAAACTCCAGAACATATACTTTTCCTTTATAAGTTTCATTTGAGATTTTAACGTTATCCTGATTTGTTAATTCAAATTTAGGAGCTGGTCCAATTTTTACTAATTCCCCATCATCCTTGGCATCTTTTGAATTAACACTATCCAAACGACTCCCTTTTACAACAGTATCATTTTTTACTCTATCGATAATTTTAGGAATAGCATAAATACCAAAAATCAATATTATAAATGAGATTCCGATATATGATTTGTTTTTAAACATGGCAATATAATTTTAAAGTTGTTTGGTTGCATTATGATTCTTCTTAAGGGCCGCACGATACTCGTAAAGGATTATCTTAAAATCATCGAGCATTTCGTTACTTAGTTCAGATGGATGAAAAGTATTATATCCTTCCTTGTAATCTTTCTTTTCTTTTCTACCTCTTAAATTACGTCCCTTATCAACAATAAAGACATTAGGCGTACCTAGATGCTGATCTAGTTTTCCAACTAAATGCAATTGATTATAATACGTATTGATTTCGTCTGGTGAAGCAAAAACAAAATGCCATTGTGATACGTCTGTAAAAGCAGCTAAAGCATCTACTACTTTACGAGTATCTTCTTCAGTTCCCAAAGGACAAATTACAACAAATTGTAAATCTTGAAAAGTGTGATAGCGTTGGTAAATTTTTTCGTTTAAATTAAAATAATTTCCACGATTTTTTAAAATCTCAGTTCCAGAAAAACCGAGTATTGTTATTTTGTTATCCAGACTTACTTTTTCACCTCTCAAGGATTCCCAGTTTCCTAAGTCGGCAACTTTAGGTGTTATAACAGGCAAAGTAGTAAAACCATTCACGCCAGAAGCAAAAAAGAGATAAGCAACTATAGGCAAAACGAAGAGAACGAAAAGGACTATATTTTTTTTCATTATAGAAGGGAAAAATTTAAAGTACAAAAATAAAAAAAGGTACGCAATGCGTACCCTCTTTTTGAATTAATATCATGTTAAAAATTCCATTTAATAGTAGAATCTTTAAAAACCCCATAAATATAATGTCCTTCAGTTAAAAGAATAAACAATAAATATAAAACTAGGAAAATAACCGTTGAAACTACAGACCATCTTAGGCTGCTTTTTTCACCTTCCATGTGCATAAATGCCCATACTATATAATAAGCTTTATATATTGTCAGGATATAAAATATCCAATTCAATAAATTTAAACCTATAAAATGATTAAACTCTAATATTCCTGGCTTGTAGATTCCTAAAATAACCTCTACTGTTGTTACAGCAGATAATAGTGCAAAAACGAACCAGATTCTTTTTGTATGTGATACATATTCGTGTGACATAATAATATAGATCTAAAATTAAACTAAGTAGAAAACTGTGAATACAAATACCCAAACTAAATCGACAAAGTGCCAGTATAAACCAACTTTCTCTACCATTTCATAGCTCTTTCTTTTTTCATAAGTACCTAACAATACATTAAAAAAGATAATGATATTGATGATAATCCCAGAAATCACGTGAAATCCGTGGAAACCTGTAATAAAGAAAAAGAAATCAGCAAATAATTTATTTCCGTATTCGTTTCTAACCAAATTAGCACCTTCTACAACGTAATGCGCTTGACTTAATCTTAATTCTGAATCTTCTCTAGAAAGAATAGTTTTTTTCTTTTCCTTAGTAAGGACTTCTGTTCTTACTAATAATTCAGGATGTGCTTTAAAACCAGCTTGAACTTCGGCAACAGAATATGTTGGCAATGTTTCTGCATCGCTCATAAACCATTTTCCTTTGTCTCTAGTTAATGCTTCTCTACCTTCTGGTAATTTTACTGCAAAATCTGCAAGAGCAACACGTTTTCCGTCTTTATCAACAAACTGAAGTAAACTTCCTCCTTTTGTTTCAACAGCTCCGTATTCACCTTTGATAAAATTTTTCCATTCCCAAGCTTGTGACCCAACGAAAATCAAACCTCCAATAATAGTTAAAAACATATATACTGCAACTTTGCTTTTTTTCATTTGATGTCCTGCATCAACAGCCAAAACCATTGTTACAGATGAAAAAATCAAAATAAATGTCATTAATGCGACATAATACATAGGTGCAGGAACACCATGCATAAAAGGGAAGTGAGTAAACACTTCATCAGCCAATGGCCAAGTTTCAATAAATTTAAATCTAGAAAAACCATAAGCCGCAAGAAATCCAGAGAACGTTAAGGCATCCGATACGATAAAAAACCACATCATCATTTTACCATAACTTGCTCCTAATGGCTCATTGCCGCCTCCCCAAGTTTTTTCTTCGTTATTTGCAGTAGTAACTGTCGCTTCCATAAAAGATATTCGTTAAAAAGTTCCCAAATTTACGTTTTTTTCTTATTTAAAGAAATATAAAAATAAAAATAAATAGACCCACAAGAAATCAAGAAAGTGCCAGTACATTGCACCTAGTTCTATTCCAAGAGTTTGAGTCGAATTGTATTTCTGTTTAAAATGATTATAAATAATAACTAAAAGAGAAATAATCCCTCCAGCTAGGTGAAACAAGTGTGTAACCGTTACAACATAAAGAAAAGTAGTCGTTATAGAACTCTCCGCTCCTGTAAAATAATAGCCATCTGCAACGATTTGTTCAAATCCTGCAAACTGTAAAACCACAAATAAAATTCCTAATGCTAAAGTAGTCAAAAGTAAGTTAGTTGTCGCTTTTCTATTGTCTTTTTGAATAGCTCTTTTAGCTAAATAAAAAGTAACACTACAACCAATAATCACTAAAGTACTATAATAAAACGCTGAAGGTAGCTGAAAGTCCTTCAACCAGTCGGTTCTTGACTTACTAACCACAAACGCACTGGTAAGCCCAGCAAACATCATGGTCATACTAACCATTGCGAACAATAAAATCAATTTAGATGACTTAGCGCTTCTTGCTCTATCTTCATCTTTTGTCATTGTCATTTCCATAACTATCTTAAAAATTTATCAAATATAAAAATCAACTGCAACAAGGTAATATAAGAAACACTTACCAGCATCAATGTTCTAGCTGCTTTAGCCGTTCTTAATTTATACAGACGAACTGCATAAAACAACATCCAAAGCCCTAATAAGAACACTAAAATTGCCGCTATTGGCGTAATAAACAATTTACCTGTATATCCTAAAGATGGCAAAAGCGATGCTATAATAAGCCAAATCGTATATAATATAACCTGTAATGCAGTTCCTTTGTCTTTCTTCCCTGTTGGAAGCATAAAAAATCCCGCTTTTTCGTAATCCTCATACAAGAACCAACCAATAGCCCAAAAATGAGGAAATTGCCAAAAAAACTGAATTAGAAATAATGTTCCTGCTTCAATACCAAAATCTCCTGTAGCTGCAACCCATCCTAACATAAATGGTATCGCTCCTGGAAAAGCACCTACAAAAACAGACAAAGAAGTCACTGTTTTTAATGGTGTATAAACACTGGTATATAAAAAAATTGAAATCGCACCAAACATTGCTGTTTTAGGATTGATTGTATAAAGTAAAGTTAATCCAATAATTGTAAGTAAAGACGCTACAAGCAAAGCAACTTTAGGCGACATTCTTCCTGAAGGAACTGGACGATTCTTTGTTCTGTCCATTAAAGCATCAAGGTCCTTCTCGATAACTTGGTTATAAGCATTTGAAGCTCCTACCATACAATATCCTCCAATTGCTAAAACTAAAAGTACCGACCATTGAAATGGATGTTGATCATCAAAACCAAGTAGGTAACCAGCTATCGAAGAGAACAAAACACTTACGGCGAGTCCTGCTTTTGTGATTTCTTTGAAATCATTAAAAATAGATTTGAGTGAAAGTGTATTTTGTGTTGCGTCCAATGCGTTGTTATTTTGGTTTTTTCAAAACTGGTGCAAATGTACAAATTAGATTGCAGAATTTAGGACGATAAAATTACATTTTTTCAATAGAAAGCACTAAACATGCTTCAATTTCACGATAAAACCGAATCATCTGCAAAAAATCTTACTAAATATTTTAATAATCAAAATACCAATTAAAGACATCTGCTCTTAATCCTAAAGTAAACCATGTTGTACTTTGCTTAAAATTTGCCGCAGTATCTTTAGTCGGATCAAAGTTTCTATAAATTAAACTTCCAAAGAATTTTAAGTTTGTAGCTGGATTAACTAAATAACCCGCCTGAATGTCGGTAATAAAAACCGATGTTTTATTCCCTTGCCCAACTTCTACACCTGTATTATAAGGTCTTTTTACATCATAACTCTTATAAATATCCGACCCATAATTAAATGAATCTTCCGCAGTATCAAAATCCAAACCTCTGGTTCCAACCGTAATTTTTGCATCTGCAAAATACCTTCCTTTATGATAACGAGCAATAGCTATAAATTCGCTAAAATTACCTCCCCATTGATGTCCAATACTTTGATTATTATGACCATAATTTGTTATAACAGCACTATGAGAATACACATACGGGCGCACATGATTATACTCTAATTGCATCAATAAATTAGGCACATGAAATGCATTATAATACTTAGCTCCTAACTGATATCCAAATTTATTCTTCCAGCTTTTTTCTCCACTTCCCATATCACCAACTGAAAATTCATCTAGAAGAAATTGTCCATACAAATTAATTTGATTATTCCATTTATACTTTGCAGTTAAACCAAGTAAAGCATTACCGCTTCTAGAAGAAGAAGCAAACTCAACCGATCTGTAAAAAATAATCGGATTAGCAAAAGCCATATCAAAACCTCGGTCATTACTATTGGTCCAGATTACTGACTCAAAGAAACCTAAGTTTAATCTATTTGTAACATTTAAACTTAAATAATGGTTTGCCATATATTTACTGGCATAAGTTTTATCTACTGTTGCATCGGGTCTAACATCCTTAAGAAACATATAAGTATTGGTATACTTTATTTTCCAAAAAGTAGTATTCATTTTAAAGTACGGATACGGACTTGCCCCATCGCTCTCTAATAAAGAACGATATCCATCTCCTATAAAATTTCTTCCATAACCTAATTGAAAATCAAAAATTTTACCTGGTTTATAAGTCAAATTTGCTTCCGCAGAAGGAAAATCATAGCCATCTGTTTTAAAAGCTTTAGCAATTCCAATTCCAGGAATTACAGCAGGATTCCCACCCGAAGGCTTTATTGATTCAGCATAACTATTATAATAATCTGCAAATCTTCCCTGACTTTCAAAAACTGTCGTAGTAAAATTAAGATGCTTACCTAGACCACCTCTAAAATTAAGCGCTCTTGTATTTACATAAGTATAAGAAATATCACTTTTTGTATCCTTACCTACTTGTAAATCTACAATAGCATTTAATGTAAACCAATATCCCTCTCCTTCTATTTCAACTAAACTTTCATTCCAAAGCTTGCGCCCCCACCAACCTGAAACATTCTTTTTAAGCGATTCATTCACCGCTTTAAGATTATAATATTTTGAAACTTCTGCATACGTATATGGCTTTGAAGCTGTGTGATTATTACTCCCCACTTTATTTAAAGCACCATCAAATTGAGCGTAATAACTATGAGAAAAAGGAATATTTAAATTACTTTCAAACTCTGGATTTGTATATTTTTTATAAACAATACTATCCAATTCTGTCATAGGTGCAGTATCAGGTTTAATGATCTTTGACGCTGCTATCGCTTCCTCAGAAATTTGTCCTGCCGTTTTTAATGGTATATTAATTACGATCGTATATTTAGAATACGTTGGCTTTCCATCATAAGTAGATGGCTTAATTTTAGGAAATGTGGCAAAAACACGTTTTGTTTCCTGAACTAATTCATCATTATTAGCATTAACATATATAACCTTAAATTCTCCATTTCTGTCCACTTCAAAAAGGACTTTTACATCACCTTTATAATTGTTCTGTTTTAAACTTGAAGGAATTTGAAAATTTTTAAATACAAAATCCTGAACCTCGCTATAGAAACAATTTTCTAAAGCTTTTGATTTTAAATTCTCGCAAGTTGGAAAAATTGGAAATTCTTCAGAAGTAAAACTAGACTTAACAGTTAAATTATTTGCTTCTTGAGAAGCAGCCATTAAAGAGTAAAATGCTATAATAAAAGTCAAAAAACCTTTGTTCATACGGTGGTTTTGGTTGTGAATTTAATATTGGTTTTGTGAAGTTTCTCCGTTTGCAATTGCTTTGGCATTTGAAGTTCCTATACGCTTCACTCCAAGATTAATCATTTCGACAGCCTCATTATATGACCTTACCCCACCAGCAGCTTTTATAGGAAGCGGCGAAGCATTTTCAAGCATCATTATAATTGTTGGAACTGTTGCTCCATTTGGCAAATTATTTTCTGTTTTATAAAAGCCAGTTGATGATTTTACAAAAACAGAAAAATAATCATTTTCATCAAAATTTTGAATGATTATGTTTTTTATTAATGCTGACAGCTGTATAATTTCGGTATCGTTAAGTGCTGCGACTTCTATAATCCATTTCACAACTTTTTTATTAGTCAATAATCCCAAACGTGTACATTGCAAAATCTCATTTTTTACTAAATCAATTTCCCCGTTTTTAAAAGCTTCATAATTACATACAAAATCTAAATCATCAGCTCCATTTTGTATTGCTACATTTGCTTCCGCAAGCTTTGCTTCTAAATTTGATTTCCCTTCAGGAAAATCGATCACAGTACCTATCAAGAGATTTGATTCTGCCTTCGAGATCATTTCTTTCGCCAAACTAACTTTATCCGGACGAATCATTATCAATTTGAAACGCTCAGTTATAGCCTCTTCAATTGCATCTTTAACTATCTGTGTATTTTCTGCTTCATTCAAATTAGCTTGCTCAGCAGTTTTTAAATATGTTGAATCTAAGTATTGTCTAATATTCATGGGTATAATAAATTAATTGTATTAAATCCTGGTTGGCAAAAATACATTTTATATTGAGATAAGTTTGATATAACCTGTTACTTTTAATTAAGCCTAAACAAAGTACAATCACTAACATAAATATTACATTACCAAAAATATTAAAAACAAAAAATCCCACCGAAGTGGGATTTATTAATTTACTATTTTAGAGATTAGCTTATTAAATAGTAGCACCGCAATTATTGCTGATGTTGCTCCTATTGCATTCGCTAAAAAATCCATCATGTCAGCACTTCTTGTTAAAGTATATCTACTTTGCAAAATCTCTATTGCAAGTCCGAAAAAAATCGAAAAAACAAAAGAAACAAGTAACGGCTTATAATTATCTATGCTATTAAATTGTTTTTTAAAAAACAAAAACCATAGTATTGTAAAACCAAAATGAAAACAAAAATGAACTAATTTATCTATGTAAGGAATTTTTATTGTTGGAATATTACTTGACTCTGTTAAACAAAGAAAAACGATAATCCCTGTCCACAATAAAGCCAAACATAAAAAAAATATTTGTTTAAGCACCTATTAATTCTTTATAAGCTTCATCAGATAATAGAGAATCTAATTCTGATGTATTCGAAATTTTAATTTTAATCATCCATCCAGCTCCGTAAGGATCTGAATTTACTGTTTCTGGAGCACTTTCTAAACTGTCATTAAAAGCAATAATCTCTCCTGATAATGGCAAAAATAAATCCGAAACTGTTTTTACAGCTTCAACTGTTCCAAAAACTTCGTCTTTATCAAGCGTTTGATCTAAAGTTTCTACTTCAACATAAACAATGTCTCCTAATTCTTTTTGAGCAAAATGAGTAATTCCTACTGTTGCAACGTCACCTTCAATGCTAACCCATTCGTGATCCTTTGTGTACTTTAAACTTGTTGGTATATTCATAATAAATACTTATTGATAATTGATAATTGAATTTTAATAGGGCAAATGTAACAATCTTCTAATCAAATCCACTTTAGAATCTGAAATTTAATTTCCAAAATTATATCTAATTGTAAATCCTGATCGAATGTTCGTTAAAGGATACGTAGTCGAAATAACTGCTTTAGAAAATGAATGATCGTAATAAAAAATTGCCGTTAGATTCTTGCTAAATGAATAATCTGCTGTAATTTTCACAGACCAAATGTTTTGTCCTGCAGCAAGTTGGTTATTATCATAATCTAGATAACGCACCATAGTTTGGTTATTTCGATATGATAAATCTCCTTTTATATTAATATCACTTTTTATAACTCCTGTAGGACTATCAGCCAATGTCGATGAAAAAATCACATCTTTAATACGATATCCTAAACCTATTATATACTCCATCCCTTTAACTTCGGTCAATAGATTGTTATCAAAACTCATCGACAATGCTCTGTCTTTTTTAATTTCTGTAAGTACTTTCAACGAACTTTTCAACTCGAAATCCATTCTAATAAGCGGACTAAATTGCTCTACTAAATTGACATTAGACATGATTGTCGCATTATAGAAATTACCACTATCCGGATCCAATCCTCCTGGACTCTGATCATATTTAAAATTAGAACGATACTGGTTAATCGTATAAGATGCTCTATAATTATGCTGCAAAGAGAAACGCTTAAATTTATCTTTAAAGTATTTATAACGCATCAATCCATTATATTTAATACTCCAGTTTGGAAGCGGAAAGTTTCTAAAAATACCCGTCGAGCTTTTTGATGCATCTGCTCCTGAATAGGCTGCCAAAAATGATGGAAGCAAAACTGCCTGATTACTTTTTGTATATCCTATTGGGTACCCTTGATTTGAAACAAATAAATTATATTTTGGATCTGTTGGCCCTGGAATAGGATTATTTACATCACCATATCTTGGAATTTCAACTCCTGACCCATAGTACCCCTCTGCCAAACGATTTGCAATTACCAAACGATTGCTTCTAAAATCATCAAATGCCGATGATGAATTTTCATCACTTGTAGCAAATGATGTTTTTATTAAAATCGTCGAGATTGAGAAAATACCATAATTGTATGGCGATCTCGCATGATACAATCCAGTTTCATCAACATCATATTGTTCAGAGAAATTTGCTGAATAAGCACGATCTGCACTCAAATCAATTTTTAAATCTGGCAATAAATCAATATTCGCAGTAGCTTTAAACATCTTGTTTGTTACTTGCGAGAAGTTCTGATTAAAATCCTGATAATTTGTTAACCAACCATTTTTAGCAGCTTCATAACGTACATCATCCTGACTTCCGAAAATAAAACCTAAAGATGGTCGAGATGAACCTAAGAATCCAACGCTTGGTGTATACCCTGGTAAAACAGTTCCGCTGTTAACAGTATAGTTTACCTGAATATTTTTTATACTTGTTAGTACTCCCATTAAACCATCATGAAATGCACTATTTACAACCAATGGTTGGTTTGTATTTACTACTTTCTCTCCTGGTTTTGGTACAGTTGGTTTAGCCTTAGGAACTTTTGCACCTCCCTTATTATTAAGTCCCAAATATTTATAAAGCGTATTCATATTCATGGTCGCCGTAAATGTATTCGAATTTGCATTCTGAACTGTATTCCCTAAATCATAAAAATTACCACTTCCATCCTCATAACTAGACAATGCCTCTGAAGTACGTTGCCAGCTATAATCACCCGTATAAGAATAATTTGCTTTTAAGAATCCTAATACAGGAATCTTATATAATGGAATTTCGTAATTTAAAATCAATTGTTGCATATGCTGATTTGGCGTACCCATGTCCCAATAGCTATCCCAAATACTAAAGTTCTCAATTGGCTCATTATCTGCATTCATATAATTTTTAACTATATTATTAGATGATGCTGTATAATTTATTTTTAATGACTTCGTAAGATTAAAATTAAAACCATACTGATAATTAAAAGCAAAGTTTCTTCTATACATTGGATCCAATCCAATACCTTCAACATTTTCTACTTGTCTAAATTCCTGACGATTATATTGTCTTATAATATTAGTATTAAACGAGATATTAGATGGCAAATAATTAAAATTAAAATCGCTTAACAATTTCCAATAGTCACTCTTCTTAAAGAATTTATTTTTCTTAAGCGGTTCAATTGTCTTTGGCTGAAAGCTGTATGCATAATTTACAGTTGTACTAGACTGTTGATCTCGGTAACTCGCAATTTCATAATCATGACGTTGCACTTCATTATATGATTGCGAGAATGTAAAGTTTTCAGGGTCATAAACGTGTTGTTTTTGCTCTGGCGCTCTATCTTTTCTAACTCCAATAAAGTTGATGCTTCTACGCTTTGTATAATCAATTGCACGGTTTTTTATATTATCTCTTTCGGCAGCATCTGTCGTTACATCCAATAACTGTTTCAATTTAATATCTTCATTAAACGGATCATATTCTGGCGTAATTACTTCTTCTCCAACAGCATAATTAAATGGTAAATTAATTCCCCATTTAGGCGGTAATAACTTACCTAAATTCAAATTAGTTACGATATTGTATTGTTGTATATCCTCTCTACTTCTTTCATTCGGTCCTTGTTCCAGAGATCCAAATCCTATAGTACTTTTTCTACCTGTTGCAGAAACCGTAGCAAAATCGGCAAAATTAGTATCTAAATTTAAGATTGCGGCCATACCTCCTTTATTGTCCATCTCGGCAAGACGCAACTCATTAAACCAAACTTCTCCTTTAATATCCTGATGTGTTTCTGTATTCTTCACACCAACCATTAAATTCCTAACCAATCCAAAATTCGGATTTCCTTTTATCCCTAATCGCAAAGTACTATCTCCATCACCATCTGGCTTGGTTATATCATCATCCGGATAATAAATTCCATCAAGCGGAAGTGTATTTGGGTCAATTTTCATCGCCTCAATTTTCATTTGTGTCAATAATGACAAAGCCAAATCAATATTATTTTCTTCTGGCCAAACAACTTCAGGGCTTAAAGGAGAACAATCTGAACCTGACGTAGAAACTGGAATAGTAACTTTTAAAGGAATTTCTATTTGATAGAAATTCTGAGTAAAGTCATTTCCAAAGCGAATAAAACCTACCATTTGTCCATTTTGCAACACCTGTTCATTTGGTAATGATTCAGCATGCAAAAACATTTTTAATCTGTTGTATTGACGCATATCAACACTTACGTTTTTAAATACAGCTCTGGAATCTTTTGGTTGCAATCCATTTCCAGCAACTCGTAATGCTAATGCCTGTTCGTTTTGATTAATAATTGTATTATTATTATATAATTGCTCACGCGCTACTCCTGGAGGAGAAACATAATTTACTGGACATCTAGTACTATTTTCTTCAATATTTACAGCAGAAACATCGAAAGTCGTATTATCATCTTCTACATTAACATCAGCAGGATCTAATGTATTTGTGTATCTTCTCCACTCTCCTCTTACCAAATCTAATGCTCCAAAACGAACTGTAACATCACTTTCAAATCCTGTCATAAACATTCTCATGAAACGGATTGATCTAAAATCTGATATATTACCAATCGTATTTTGAGGTTGCGAAACTGGAATTTTAAACTGAATCCATCTAGCAGCAGTTACTGCTCCATTTACCATAGTCACTTGGGTATTTTTTATATCTGTAATATAATTTTGCCCTATTTCCATATTTGGCTTAATATCGATGCTATACTCATAATAAGCATTAATCGTATTCATGGTATTATCTCTGTTGATATCCTCAACATCAGGAAGTGTTGTCGAAGCTCTATTTGCATCGTTTATATTTACATTCGAGTTTCCTTCAACACCGTTATAATTCTTGTAACGATCTAAAACACCACCATCAGCATTTAAGTAATAGGTATAATTATCTGCAGCTGGGTCATTTGTTGTGGCAAAATTATTATAAACTGCCCCTTCTCTAGCATCTGGCAAACCATCAAGACCTACATCCTGATTGGCTCTATTACCACTATCGTTGTCAAATGCGTAAATTAAAGATTGCGATGCTGGAACATCTCCCCACATAGGCTGAGGATTAACCACAATCTGACCTGGTCCTAAACCATTTTCATATTGTTTTCTTCCATCTTTTAAAATATCTTCTGAAATCTCTCCTAAGTTAAAGTAAACCTTACCTGTATTGGTTTGATCTGTTTCTCCTGCTCCCACAAATGGATCTAATACCCAAAACTGAATATATTCAACATTTCCTTGTTCAAAATCGGTTGAGCTCAAAGCACGCATTATCCCTCCAAAATTATCTTTTGGGTTTGTGGCATAATTTAAATTATTATTATAAGGTCCTCTTTCTGATGGGTAGTAAGTTAAATCCAATGTGTTTACCACTTGCGATTGTCCTTGTGCAATATCAGTTAATGGATACAACTCATCACTATAAATTCTACGGGTCGAGTTTAATGATAAATCATCATTACTTATCCCTGATGGTTTAGAAGAATAAAAAACTGGATCAATTGTGTACCATGCTAGTTTTGCTCTTTTAAAACCATAACTCATATCATTGGCTTTGGCATTAAAATTATAGGCACTTACAGCATTCTCCTCTGGCGTAGATGCAAGACTCCATGCATATGCCGAACGCATATCTATTGTTGATTGCGACCCTTCAAAATCATCTACGTAAATAGTTGATTCTCCTTCAAAATTATCTGCTTTTGGAGTACCTGGTTTTAAGAAGGCTATTTCTCCTCTTAACGAAAGATTAGAAGGAACATCTGTATCTATAAATGGTAATTTATTTACTAATCGGGTAAAGAAAGGAATCTCGGTAGAGAAATTTGTATTAAAACCATAAATCATATTATTTACAGATTCCTGTCCATAACTCGATTTTTGTGTAAACGGTTTCTCTGTCATTTGTAAAAAAGTACCTCCAACAGTAAAATTCTCTGAAATTTTATGTTGTACATCTATTCCCATAAATCTTCGGGTTTGTTGTCCGAAAATAGAATTATTCTCTAATGAAATCTCTATTGGTGTATTTGATGCCTGAAGCGAAGGATCCAAAATCTGAACTCTTCCTAATTGATAGTTTACACTATAATCAATCCCCTCAACCAAAACACGTCCTCCAGCAGTAACAACTACAGAACCTTGAGGAACGTTAAAAGCTCCTATAGGAATTCCGTCACCTCCTGTAGATTTATACTTACCTCTTAATAAGAATTTATTTTTATCACTATCCTGTAAAGCTGCAGATTGTGTACTAGCATACATATTACGGAATACATACTTGCTTTGATTTGCATTATAAGTACTTGTATTACGATAGTCTTCTCCTGTACTATTTGATAATTTAGAGAATAACAATTCTCCAAAAGGCTCTTTAGTTGTAAATATAATTCTACCATTTTGAGCATCCATTGTTAATCCCGGTAAGAAATCAAAAAAACCATCACCACCCGTTTGTGGGTCATTATTGTAGTTTAATTTATCCAAATTAAACACTTTAAGCAAAGGTGTTTCTTCTACTTTATTATCTGGTGTAGGATTTGGAGGAAATGGTGTTCCTGAAACTGGCGTGATATAATTTATAGGAGACGGATCTGTATATAAAATATTAAACCTGAAATCTTCTTGTTTTATTTGATATGCTCCAGGAATTTGATAGATATTTTTCATCATCAAATTCCAAACCGGATTCTTAACATTTGTCAAATTGCTTTTAAGCATTTTCAAAATCAAACTTTGCGTTATGATTGCTTGATTTGAAGGATTGTTACCTGTTACTACTGTACCATCTACACCATCATTACCAAATTCCCCTACTTGGAATACCTGATCTCCCATTGTATATTCATAAGCAACTGCCAAAACCTCGTCATTTGCCAATCGTTGTTGTAACGATAAATATCCTAATTGTGGATTAAAAGTATATTCATTAGAATTTAATTTTCTTGCATTTTCTAATTTCGAATAATCCTGTCCTTCACTTACTGTAATACCATTAAATCCTGAGCTTGAAGTAACAATTTCACGAATATTACTATTCAAATAACCTGTTCCTCCTGCTATTAATTTTGGATCATATTTATTATTACTATTATTCGCTGGTGAATTTATTGGATTAAGAAACATTCCCGCTGAAGGATTAAGCACCACAACTTCACTATCTGGAACTCCTGATAATTGTGCCTCACCTAAATCCTGAAGTGCTATAACGTTTCTTAAATTGTTATTTGTAGTACTTACTCTATTTTGTTTATTAGTAATCCAAACTTCTAATCTTGTTATTTGAACTCTACTATCTATAAAAGGGTATTTTCTTAAAGACGAATCATATTTACCTCTAAAGTATTGAGATAAAAAGAAGTGCCTGTCATTATCATAATTTAAAGCATACAAATCAAAATCCTGAACTGTACCTCCACCTTCGGCTACTACACTTTTACTTTGAGATTTTTGCTCTGAGAAAACTCCCGTAATTGTAGTTTTACCAAATTGTAATTGGGCTTTTACCCCAAATAAACTTTGTGCTCCTCTTATTAAAGTACTATTAAGCGGCATACTTACGTTACCAACTTCAATTTTCTGAATGATATCGTCTTCTGATGGTGTGTATTCTAATTTTATTAAATTTTGGAATGCAAACGTTGATTGGGTATCATAATTAGCATTTACATTTAATCGAGTACCTACTTTCCCTTGTAAACTCATACTGATACGCTGATCAAAATCAAAAGAAAGATTTGATCTGTTTCTAGGAGAAAAGGAAGGATTGTCTTGTTTGGTATAACGAACTCCTAAATCTATTTCGACAGAACCAGTTGGTTTTACATCGATGGTATTACTTCCAAAAATAGATTCGAAAAGTCCAGATCTAATATAATATCTAGGTAGTAAATCTTTTTTGGCTAATTCACTTCCATCTTTTTTACCATCAATAGCATCTGCTTTTTTCTTAAAATAATCTCTTCTAGACTCTTTTAATATTAAAGCTTCGTATTCTTCTGGCGTTAAAATAATAGGATAATTAATCGAAAAATCATCTACGCTATTAGTATAGATATAGCGATCTGTAATAGGGTCGTAAGTATATGCGGAAAGAATACTTTGTGGATCTTTTATTTGTATTTTACCAACAGAATACCCTGTTTTAGTTGTATCTTGAGCTTCCTGTTTTACCTGAGCTTCCGATACAAACCCACAAAATAAAACCAGCAAAAAAATACAAATTTTATGCATATAGTCCGTGTGTTTTAAAGTACGTTTTTTTTTATAAACTTTTTAAAGCCTTCTTAATTATTGACTCAACAGTCGCCTCAGGATCTTCTTTTATGATTTTTTCAACCACTTTTTCAGATGTTTTTCTGACAAATCCTAAAACTTCTAAAGCAGATAACGCTTCATCTCTGTTTGTATTGTTTTGAAGCATTGAAACTTCATCTAAATCGTACAATTTAACAATTTTTTCTTTCAAATCAAGGATTACTCGTTGAGCAGTTTTGTTCCCAATTCCTTTTATTGACTGAATTACACCCACATCTCCCGATGCTATTGCATTAATAATTTGTTTCGGATCTAATGAAGATAACATTGTTCTGGCAATATTAGCTCCAATTCCAGAAACCGATAACAACATCCTGAAGATTTCTCTTTCGGATTTTTCTATAAAACCAAATAATGTATGCGCATCTTCTTTTATTTGAAGATGCGTATACAATTTTATAAAATCACTATTTGGTATTAACGAATAAGTGTGTAAAGATATATTTACATGATATCCTACTCCACCACAATCGATAACAACTTCGGTAGGCGTCTTTTCAACTAATTTTCCTTGCAAATGTGCAATCATAATATAATGTTAACAGCGCCAAATATAGTAAAATTTGAAGTAAAAATACCACAATTTTTAAACAATACTTTTTTACCTGAAATTATTTAATCAAATTATTCTTTTTAATTTCTTTTTCCTGAGCATCAATAACAGCAATAGCTGCCATATTAACCATTTCTTCTACACTTGCCCCTAATTGGAAAATATGTACTGGTTTACCCATACCTAACATTATTGGTCCTATTGAATCTACTTTATTCAATTCTTTCAATAATTTATAAGTAATATTTGCCGATTCTAAGTTAGGAAAAATAAGTGTATTAACTTTCTTTCCTGCTAATTTAGAAAAAGGAAATTTTTCCTGTAGCATTTCTGGGTTCAAAGCAAAATCAGCTTGAATTTCTCCGTCGATAACTAATTCAGGATGATTTTTATGCAAGTAAGCTACTGCTTCTCTCACTTTGGCAGCTCCTGGATTTGTCGAAGAACCAAAATTAGAATATGAAACCATTGCAATTACAGGCTCTACTCCAAACATTTTAGCTGTTTTAGCTGTCATAACTGCTATTTTAGCCAAATCATCTGCTGATGGATTGATATTAATCGCAGTATCTGATAAGAACATTGGCCCACGATTCGTCATCATCATGTTTGCCGTAGCTACAAGTGAAGCTCCTGGTGCTTTCTCTATAAGCTGTAACATTGGTTTTACAACCGATGGATAACTTCTAGAATGACCTGTTACCAATGCATCTGCCTCTCCTTCATTAACCATCATTGCAGCAAAATAGTTTCTTTCGCGCATTAATTTTTGAGCATCTAGCAAAGATATTCCGCGTCTCTCTCTTGTTGACCAGTAAGAAGATGCAAATTGGTTTCTTCTTTCTTCTTGATCTTTCGTTTTAGGATCAATAATCTCAACATCTGCATCAAATCCTAATTCAGCTTTAAGCTCTAGAATAATTTCTTTATTTCCTAATAAGATTGGAAAACCAATACCTTCTTCATGTACAATTTGAGCCGCTTTTAATACATTTAAATGATCTGCTTCGGCAAAAACGATTCTTTTTGGATCCATTTTTGCTCTGTTTGTAATCAAACGAACCATTTTATTGTCATTTCCTAAACGAGCCAAAAGTTCTTCTTCATACTTTTCCCAATCAGTTATTGGATTTAAAGCTACTCCAGACTCCATTGCTGCTTTGGCTACTGCCGGTGCAACTACGGTAATTAATCTTGGGTCAAAAGGTTTTGGAATTATATATTCTCTTCCGAATCCTAATTTAGTCGCTCCGTAAGCAACATTTACTTGCTCTGGAACTGACTCTTTTGCTAATGAAGCTAATGCTCTAACAGCAGCCATTTTCATTGCTTCGTTAATTTTAGTCGCTCTTACATCAAGAGCTCCTCTAAAAATATAAGGAAATCCTAATACATTATTTACTTGGTTAGGATAATCAGAACGTCCCGTAGCCATAATAACATCCTTACGAGTTGTAATAGCTAGGTTATAATTGATTTCCGGATCAGGATTTGCCATTGCAAAAACGATTGGATTTTCAGCCATTCCTAATAACATATCAGCTGTCATGATATCTCCTGACGATAATCCTAAAAATATATCCGCTCCTTTTAAAGCTTCTTCTAAACCAATTGGTTCAATATCTTTAGCATACTTTAATTGTAAAGCAGATAATGCAGGGTTATTTTTAGTTAAAAGCCCTTTACTGTTATACATTAAGATATTCTCAATTTTTACTCCTAATAAAACATACAAATCAGCACAAGCCAAAGCAGCAGATCCTGCGCCTGAAACTACCATTTTTACATCTTCTGCTTTTTTATCTGCTAACTCTAAAGCATTTATCAAAGCTGCCGAAGATATAATTGCAGTTCCGTGTTGATCATCGTGCATTACTGGAATATTAAGCTCTTCTACCAATCTTCTTTCTATTTCAAAAGATTCTGGTGCCTTAATATCTTCTAGGTTAATACCTCCAAAAGTTGGAGCAATATTCTTTACGGTTTGAATGAATTCTTCAATATCTTTTGTTCCAATTTCAATATCAAAAACATCGATATCAGAAAATATTTTAAATAACAATCCTTTCCCTTCCATTACTGGTTTTGATGCTTCAGGACCAATATCTCCTAAGCCTAAAACCGCGGTTCCATTAGTGATTACAGCAACAAGATTCCCTTTTGCAGTGTATTTATATACTTCGTTTACATCTCTTGCAATTTCTAAACATGGTTCGGCAACACCTGGTGAATATGCCAAAGATAAATCTCTTTGGGTTGCATATTTTTTGGTTGGAACTACTTGAATCTTACCTGGAGTAGGCTTTGAATGGTACAATAACGCCTCGCTTCTTTTACTATCTTTATTCATTGTTTTTAGATTTTATTCTAGCTTACAAAGATATAAGACTTGGCTTAAAAAGGAAGCTTTTATATTATTCTTTTATTCTTTTATATTACTCTTTTTTCAAAAAACCAGCTTTATTTTTAATCCAAAAAAAATAACCTGAAATTAATTAGGCTATTTTTTGCTATTCTTTCATACCATATTCTATTGTGATATATAGGAATTTAAGTGATTAATGGTGTCCTTTTGAATTTCTATTATTGATTTCACAACGTCACTTATAGAAATAATTCCTACCACAATACCATTATCTACAACAGGCAAATGTCTAATTCTTTTACTACTCATTAACTCCATACAGGAGTCTAAATTATCCGACAAACTTATTGTAATCACATTGCTTTCCATGATTTCATGAACAAATGTCTCTTTTGAAGATTTATCCTTTAAGACAATTTTTCGTGCATAATCTCTTTCTGACAATATACCTTTTAGCTCTGTTCCATCTATTACTAAGATGGCACCAATGTTTTTTTCTCCCATTACTTTTAAAGCCTCGTAAACGGTAGTCGATGAAAGGACAGAATAAACTTCTTTTCCTTTCGTGCTTAGTATTTGATTAACAGTCATATCTGATATTTTTAAGAACTATAAATTTAAAAAAAAACAAGTTACGAATAACATTATTCTATCTTTTTAACTTAAAAAAATATTTAATCAGCTGTCAAAACCAGAAAAATAAAGAGTTTTATTTATTTTTATAACACATTTAATAAATATTTACTCAACACCAACCATCTGAATACAAAACAAACAATGCCCTTTCTGAAATTTCAAAAAGAGCATTGCTTTTAAATATGGTATTTATTATTTAGATGTACTGAATATTATTCCATCGAGATGATGATAAATTCACTTCTTCTGTTCAATTGGTGTTCAGCTTCGGTGCAAGGAACTCCATCGGAACAGTGGTTTACTAACTGACTCTCGCCATATCCTTTGGCGGTTAATCGATTAGATTTAATGCCGTTTTTTATCAACCATTGTTGGGTTGATTTGGCTCTTCTGTCTGATAATGCCAGGTTGTATTTGGCTGTTTGACGACTATCGGTATGGGAGCGGATATCGATTTTCATCTTCGGGTATTGCTGCATTACCGCCAGGATTTTCTCTAGTTCGAAGGCGGCATCTTTGCGGATGATGGATTTATCTAAATCAAAATAGATGATAGGTATGTTTAGCGTTTTGGCTAAATCGGTTCCTACTGTGATTGGCTTGATGCGTTTTTCTAATTTTATATTTAGCTTTGTTTCTCCTGATTGTTCTTTTATGATTACTGAAGTTTCTATCGTTTCGTAATCTTCTTTGGCTACTCTTACATGATAGGTTTTGTTACAATCTACTTTAAAACTGTATGTTCCGTTTGCTGCTGTTGTAATCTCGCCTATTGTTTTAAATTGCTCATCGAGCAGGGTTACTTTGGCATTGTCTAGTATAGCGTTGGTTTCTTTGTCGCTTACTATTCCTTTTAGGGTTTGCTCGCAGTTTAGTTTTCTTGTTTGGGTTAGTTTGTAAATATCATCGTTGCCGTTTCCTCCTTCTCTGTTGGAGGTAAAGTATCCTTTTTGGGTTTCGCTATCGATGATAAATGCAAAGTCGTCTTGTTTGCTATTTATTGGTGCGCCTACGTTTTGTACTGTTGTAAAGGTGTTATCGTTGTTGTTTTTATCGTTGTTGTTATCATTGATTTTGGTAACGTATACATCAAGTCCGCCTAGTCCTGGTCGTCCGTCGCTGGCAAAATATAGCTGGTTGTCGTTTGCTATAAACGGGAAGGTTTCTCTGCCTTCGGTATTGATTGTTTTTCCTAGGTTTTCTGGTTTTCCAAAGCTTTTGTCGCTGTTTATTGTTACGCTATACAAATCGGATTGGCCCAGGGTTCCTGACATATCGGAGGCGAAGTATAGTTTTTTATCGTCATTGCTTAGTGCTGGATGTGCGGTGCTGTACTGGTCGCTATTAAATGGTAGTTCGCTTACGTTGGTCCATTTGCCATCGATTTGTTCTGCTTTATAGAGTTTTAACAGGGTGATTTTTTGGTTGTCTTTGCCTCTTTTTCCTTCCAGGTAGTTGTTTCTTGTAAAGTACATTGTTTTTCCGTCTTTGGTGAAAACGGGTGTGGATTCATTGAATTTGGAATTGATGTTCTTTTGAAATCGCTCTGGTGTTCCTAGTGTTCCATCGGCTTTTATTTCGGCGGTGTATAAGTTGGTGAAGGATTTATTGGTCCATTTGAATGTTTTTTTGGCTATGCCTCCGGTATCTCTGGCGGATGCAAATACGAGTTTGTTGTCGTAATAGGCGCTTCCGTAATCGGTTTGGGTGGAGTTGATTTTTGCGTCGGCTATTTCGTATCGTCCTGAGTTGGCTTTTATTTGCTCGAGGTAGTTTTTATTGTTTTCGAATAGTTCTCCTCTTTTATCGGCTGTCTTTTTTTTGTTGAAGCTCTCGAGGGTTTTATCTGCTTTGGCATAATCTCCTGTGGCTTTTAGGGTTTGTGCGTAGCGGTAGTAGTACTCGGGTTCTTGTTCTGGATTCATTTCAAAAAGGGACTGATACCATTTGGCTGCTTTGGTTAGTTCGCCATTAAAGTAGTAGGCGTTACCTAGTCTTTGGAACATTTCCTGGTCTTTGTATCCTTTTTCGGCTACTCTTTCGTAGGTGGCAATGGCATCGATATAGGCGTATTGGTTATAGTCTTTATCGGCTTTGTGCTGGCTTGCGCTTTGTGCTCTTCCGTTTAGTGTTATCAGTACTAAAAGGAGGGTGAAGGTGATGGCTATATAGTTTTTTTTCATCTTTGATGG
This sequence comes from Flavobacterium sp. GL_143, assembly GCF_057834355.1. Taxonomy (NCBI): domain Bacteria; kingdom Pseudomonadati; phylum Bacteroidota; class Flavobacteriia; order Flavobacteriales; family Flavobacteriaceae; genus Flavobacterium; species Flavobacterium sp. GL_143. Next base: position 525,803 of record NZ_CM174401.1, read on the forward strand.
ATTTAGAAGAATCTTGGTGAGGTTATTCGGCTGTAATTATTAAAGAATTCGAATCGCAGGAATATCTCGTGGGAACCTGAGTTGTAGTTGTTCAGGCGGGTGGTTTCGCGGTCGTAGGCGTAGCCTAGGTATAATCCGTCGCTTACCTGGAATCCTACCATGGCGCTTAGGGCTGCACTCCATCTGTAGGCGACTCCGGCTACAAATTTGTCATTGAACATGAAGTTGGCTGACAGGTCGACTTGTAGTGGGGAACCTTCGACCATTTTGGTGAGTACGGCTGGTTTGAATTTGATATAGGGGTCTAGATCGAATACGTATCCGGCTATTAGGTAGTAGTTGATTTTGTCTTTGAAGATGGCGATGTCGTTATCGTTGTATCTGTTGGTTTCGATAAAATTGGGTACGGATAATCCGATGTAGGCTTTATCGGAATGCCAGTATACTCCTGCTCCTATGTTGGGGGTGAATTTGCTGTTTAGGTCTTGAAATTGTGGGTCGCCTTGTTGTTCTGGGTTTAGCTTTCCTATGTCTAAATTGAACAAATTTGCGGTGGCTTTGATCCCGAAGGATAGCTTGAAGGTTTCGGATGTGGGTATGGTATAGGATAAATCGGCCGAGAATGTGTTTTCGTTTGTTGGTCCTATTTTATCGTTTACCAGGGATACTCCAAGTCCCAGGTTGCTATTGTTTAACGGGGTGTTTAGGGAGAAGCTGCTGGTTTCAGGTGCTCCATCGAGTCCTACCCATTGGGTACGGTATAGTCCAAAAATGCTCATGGCTCCTCTGGAACCGGCATAGGCTGGGTTTATATTGATGGTATTGTACATGTATTGTGTAAACTGGGCATCTTGTTGTGCATGGCTTACTGCGGAAAAAAACATAAAAACGATTACTAATTTTCTCATTTATTTTTCTTTTAAGAATGGCTTAGCTTTTTAGGGCTAAGCCGTTTCTATTTGTTTTTTACTTTTATTTATTGATGTATAAATATCCTGCTTCCTGGTGGGCATTGGACTCGCTGTCTTTGTATTTTAGTACGTAGTAGTATGTTCCTACTGGCAGTCCATCGGATTGTTTTACGGTGGTGCGTCCTTCGGACATTCCTCTAAAGGCACGCTCTTCGTTGTTGTAGTGTTCGCGTTCGAATACTAAAACTCCCCATCGGTTATATATCTCTACGGTGTTCTCTGGATAACATTCTAGCCCTTGGATGTAGAATCTTTCGTTCATTGAATCTCCGTTTGGTGAGATGGCATTGAAGACTTTTATTACGCAGCCTTCTATTGGGGATACTGTTGGGTTGTCGTCTACATTACTGGTGTAATCGGATTTGTCTTCTACTGTGATTCCGTTGGCACTGGTTCCAAATGCGGTGGCCTGGTTGCTTATTTTTCCGGCATTGATGTCGGATTGTTTGATTACATATACGCCTATAAAGGTGTGTTCATCGGTTTCATTTACGCCTAATGTGATTGGACCTCCTGTCATAACTAGTCCTGGAAGTGGGTCGCTAACTGTTACGTTTGTCAGCGGGGTGTTTCCAGTATTGGTTATCTTGAAGGTATAGGTGATGGTTTCTCCTGCATTGGCATAACCGCTTTTGTTTTCGTCATTGAATATTGCTGTTTTTATCACGGCTATCGATGGTACGGCTACAAAAATGGTTACTTTGGCGCTTACGCAATTTGTTTTGTTTATCACATCACAAATTTGGTAGTTTAGTGTATAGGTACCTCCTGGCGTATTTGGCGCTACATCTATTGTTCCGTCTTCGTTTAATGTGATTCCTGATAATACGGTTAGGCTTTTTATAGTTACAACGGCTGGGTTGTTTATTCTGCTTCCGTTTAATTTATCATTGTCTAATACATTGATTGCTTCTAGTGTTCCGTTTATTCCGTCTGCAAAGAGTACGTTATCATCTGTTGCATCTATAATCGCTGCTCCTACTACAACTACTGAAGTTACTTCATCACAGTTTGTCGGATTGGTCACTTCGCATATTTTGTAGGTTACATCGTAGTTTCCTGCCGGTGTATTTGGAGATACGGTTACAGTTCCGTCAGGATTTAGTGTGAGTCCTGTTGGTACTGTTACTGGCGTTAGTTTTACTTCACCTGGGTTGGTTCCAATTACTACATCTACTCCATTTAATTTATCATTAGCTGTTAATGGTGGTGTTTTGCCTCCTGTGTTTCCATTGATTGGTGAAGTCGTTTCGGTGATAGCTTCGATTAATGGATTATCTACGGTTATTTTAACTGTAGATGTACTACAATTTGTAATATTTGAAAGATCACAAATAGTATAATCAAATGTATAAGTTCCAGATGGCGTATGTGGATTTACACTTACTTCACCAGTAGTTGTATCAAAATTTACTCCAGACGGTAACGTACTTGCTAAAGTAATTTTTACTTGATTTGATACCACACTAACACAATTCAATAAATCATTATTCAAAACGTTTGAAACTGCAATACCTCCTACATAACTATTTATTGAAACCCTTAAATCATCGTTAGATTTAATAGGACCAAACACAGTTACCGTTTGTGTACAAGTAGAAATATTACCATTATTATCAGTAACTGTCCAAGTTACAGTTGTAATTCCAATTGGGAATACTACAGGAGCATCATTCGTTACTGAAGCGATTCCACAATTATCAGAAACAGTTGGTAAACTCAGAACAATTATTGCTGTACATGAACCTATGTCTGTTTTAGCTATAACCGCTGTTGAGCAACTAATAACTGGTTTTTCTGCATCGGCAATAGTGATCGTTTGCTCACATGATAATGAGGTATTTCCTGAAGCATCGGTAGCTGTCCAAACTATTTTTGTTGTTCCCACAGGATATAAATCTGTCAATGATTTACTGTCTGAACGAACTCCTGCAAAGGTGAATGTTGTTGAACAATTATCAGTTGCTGTTGGATTTACAATAGAAACGGTTGCGCCACATTTGTTAGCATCAGCGTTTTTATTAATAGCTGCTGGACACGTGATAACTGGTTTTTCTGTATCTTTTATTATTACGTTCTGAATTGCACTTTCTATATTTCCATTTCCGTCATCAAAACTCCAGGTAATTGTATAATTTCCTTGTGCTGTATAAGTAAGTGGATCTGCTGTTGTTCCTGTTATTGTTCCTTTGCAATTATCTGCTGTGCTTGGAACTGGTACTGTTGCTGAACATTGTGCTATAACATCTGCTAAAACTGGTTTAACTGGCTTTTCTGCATCAGTAATAGTAACTGTTTGCTCACATGATAATGAGGTATTTCCTGAAGCATCGGTAGCTATCCAAACTATTTTTGTTGTTCCTACCGGATATAAATCTGTCAATGATTTACTGTCTGAACGAACTCCTGCAAAGGTGAATGTTGTTGAACAATTATCGGTTGCTGTTGGATCTACAATAGAAACGGTTGCGCCACATTTGTTAGCATCTGCAACTTGGCTAATAGTTGCTGGACAAGTGATAACTGGTTTTTCTGTATCTTTTATTATTACGTTCTGAATTGCGCTTTCTACGTTTCCATTTCCGTCATCAAAACTCCAAGTAATTGTATAATTTCCTTGTGCTGTATAAGTAAGTGGATCTGCTGTTGTTCCTGTTATTGTTCCTTTACAATTATCTGTTGTGCTTGGAACTGGTACTGTTGCTGAACATTGTGCTATAACATCTGCTAAAACTGGTTTAACTGGCTTTTCTGCATCAGTAATAGTAACTGTTTGCTCACATGATAATGAGGTATTTCCTGAAGCATCGGTCGCTGTCCAAACTATTTTTGTTGTTCCTACCGGATATAAATCTGTTAATAATTTACTGTCTGAACGAACTCCTGCAAAGGTGAATGTTGTCGAACAATTATCAGTTGCTGTTGGATTTACAATAGAAACGGTTGCGCCACATTTGTTAGCATCTGCAACTTGGCTAATAGTTGCTGGACAAGTGATAACTGGTTTTTCTGTATCTTTTATTATTACGTTCTGAATTGCGCTTTCTACGTTTCCATTTCCGTCATCAAAACTCCAAGTAATTGTATAATTTCCTTGTACTGTATAAGTAAGTGGATCTGCTGTTGTTCCTGTTATTGTTCCTTTACAATTATCTGTTGTGCTTGGAACTGGCACTGTTGCTGAACATTGTGCTACAACATCTGCTAAAACTGGTTTAACTGGCTTTTCTGCATCAGTAATAGTAACTGTTTGCTCACATGATAATGAGGTATTTCCTGAAGCATCGGTAGCTGTCCAAACTATTTTTGTTGTTCCTACTGGATATAAATCTGTTAATAATTTACTGTCTGAACGAACTCCTGCAAAGGTGAATGTTGTCGAACAATTATCAGTTGCTGTTGGATTTACAATAGAAACGGTTGCGCCACATTTGTTAGCATCTGCAACTTGGCTAATAGTTGCTGGACAAGTGATAACTGGTTTTTCTGTATCTTTTATTATTACGTTCTGAATTGCGCTTTCTACGTTTCCATTTCCGTCATCAAAACTCCAAGTAATTGTATAATTTCCTTGTACTGTATAAGTAAGTGGATCTGCTGTTGTTCCTGTTATTGTTCCTTTACAATTATCTGTTGTGCTTGGAACTGGCACTGTTGCTGAACATTGTGCTACAACATCTGCTAAAACTGGTTTAACTGGCTTTTCTGCATCAGTAATAGTAACTGTTTGCTCACATGATAATGAGGTATTTCCTGAAGCATCGGTAGCTATCCAAACTATTTTTGTTGTTCCTACCGGATATAAATCTGTCAATGATTTACTGTCTGAACGAACTCCTGCAAAGGTGAATGTTGTCGAACAATTATCAGTTGCTGTTGGATTTACAATAGAAACGGTTGCGCCACATTTGTTAGCATCTGCAACTTGGCTAATAGTTGCTGGACAAGTGATAACTGGTTTTTCTGTATCTTTTATTATTACGTTCTGAATTGCGCTTTCTACGTTTCCATTTCCGTCATCAAAACTCCAAGTAATTGTATAATTTCCTTGTACTGTATAAGTAAGTGGATCTGCTGTTGTTCCTGTTATTGTTCCTTTACAATTATCTGTTGTGCTTGGAACTGGCACTGTTGCTGAACATTGTGCTATAACATCTGCTAAAACTGGTTTAACTGGCTTTTCTGCATCAGTAATAGTAACTGTTTGCTCACATGATAATGAGGTATTTCCTGAAGCATCGGTAGCTATCCAAACTATTTTTGTTGTTCCTACCGGATATAAATCTGTCAATAATTTACTGTCTGAACGAACTCCTGCAAAGGTGAATGTTGTCGAACAATTATCAGTTGCTGTTGGATTTACAATAGAAACGGTTGCGCCACATTTGTTAGCATCTGCAACTTGGCTAATAGTTGCTGGACAAGTGATAACTGGTTTTTCTGTATCTTTTATTATTACGTTCTGAATTGCGCTTTCTACGTTTCCATTTCCGTCATCAAAACTCCAAGTAATTGTATAATTTCCTTGTACTGTATAAGTAAGTGGATCTGCTGTTGTTCCTGTTATTGTTCCTTTACAATTATCTGTTGTGCTTGGAACTGGCACTGTTGCTGAACATTGTGCTACAACATCTGCTAAAACTGGTTTAACTGGCTTTTCTGCATCAGTAATAGTAACTGTTTGCTCACATGATAATGAGGTATTTCCTGAAGCATCGGTAGCTGTCCAAACTATTTTTGTTGTTCCTACTGGATATAAATCTGTTAATAATTTACTATCTGAACGAACTCCTGCAAAGGTGAATGTTGTCGAACAATTATCAGTTGCTGTTGGATTTACAATAGAAACGGTTGCGCCACATGTTAGCATCTGCAACTTGGCTAATAGTTGCTGGACAAGTGATAACTGGTTTTTCTGTATCTTTTATTATTACGTTCTGAATTGCGCTTTCTACGTTTCCATTTCCGTCATCAAAACTCCAAGTAATTGTATAATTTCCTTGTACTGTATAAGTAAGTGGATCTGCTGTTGTTCCTGTTATTGTTCCTTTACAATTATCTGTTGTGCTTGGAACTGGCACTGTTGCTGAACATTGTGCTACAACATCTGCTAAAACTGGTTTAACTGGCTTTTCTGCATCAGTAATAGTAACTGTTTGCTCACATGATAATGAGGTATTTCCTGAAGCATCGGTAGCTATCCAAACTATTTTTGTTGTTCCTACCGGATATAAATCTGTCAATGATTTACTGTCTGAACGAACTCCTGCAAAGGTGAATGTTGTTGAACAATTATCGGTTGCTGTTGGATCTACAATAGAAACGGTTGCGCCACATTTGTTAGCATCTGCAACTTGGCTAATAGCTGTTGGACATGTGATAACTGGCTTTTCTGTATCAGCTACAACTACTGTCGAAGCAGTAGAAGTTTCTTCACAAAAAGTAGAACCACTTATGATTTTTACTTTATAATCTCCATTTGAGGTTACAACTAATGTCGAAGCTGTCTCCCCATTGATAACTGAATTATCTTTGTACCAAACATAACTAGGAGAAACCGCATTGGTAACCGCTGTTAGTGTAGTAGTTAAACAAGCTTCTAATGTTCCTGTTATTGTCGCTGTAGGCAAAGAGCTAACAGTTACAACTCTTTCTGCAGTAGCATCATCACAACCTCCAGTTCCAGTTACTGTATACTTAATTGTTGCTACCCCAGTTCCAACTCCAGCAATTGCTCCTGTTGATGCATTTACTGTAGCTACTGCCGTATTACTACTACTCCATCTTCCTCCAGCAGTACCTCCTGATAATGAAAAAGCAGTATTTTCTGTTATACAAATATTTTGATTTCCTGATAACGTTCCTGCAATAGGAGTTTCTGTTACAATAACTTTTACTGCGATTCTTTCACTCTCACATCCATTAGTTGTTTGACTAGCATAATATGTATTTGATTCCAATAAGTCAGTCTCTTTATACAAAATACCACCCGTTAGAGCATTATACCATTGAATACCTGATCCTGTAGCAATTAAATCTTTAATTTTTTTAGCATCTACAAAGCAAAAATTTTGCTCTGTAGCCGTTGGCATAGCTGGCGTAGCTGGTTGTGCATTAATTACTGCAGCAACTGATTCAGCTGATATGCAAGTCCCTAATGTCGCTTTTACAGTATAACTTCCTGCTGGCGCTGTTATTGCAGCTCCATTTCGAACAACATTTGCCGACGGCGTGATTGTATAGGTATAAGTTGGGGCATAATTTGTAATTGTAAAACTCCCTGTAGCTGTTGCACACGTTGGTTGTGTTACAGCACTTACTGCTGGCATATCCGGTGTAGCTGGTTGTGCATTAATTACTGCAGCAACTGATTCAGCTGATACGCAAGTCCCTAATGTTGCCTTTACAGTATAACTTCCTGCTGGTGCTGTTACTGTAGCTCCATTTCGGTTAACTCCTGTTGACGGCGTGATTGTATAAGTATAAGTTGGGTCGTAATTCGTAATTGTAAAACTTCCTGTAGCCGTTGCACAAGTTGGTTGAGTTACAGCACTTACTGTTGGCATAGCTGGTGTAGCTGGTTGTGCATTAATTACTGCAGCAACCGATTCTACAGATGCGCAAGTTCCAGAGGTAGCTTTTACAGTATAACTTCCTGCTGGCGCTGTTACCGTAGCTCCATTTCGCGTAACTCCTGTTGACGGCGATACCGTATAAGTATACGTTGGATTATAATTAGTAATCTCAAAACTTCCCGTGGCAGTCGTACAAGTTGGTTGCGTTAATGTAGTTAATGTTGGTTTTGGAATCGATGCGTTCATCGTTATCGTTCCATTTATTGTAGCTGCTGGACACGGCATTGTATGTCCAACTGTTGTTATCGTATAATTAGCATTTGCTGTTGGAGTTCCTGAAATAGTTACTGTTCTTGCTGTTAAATCGACAACGGACTTTAACTCTGTTGGCAAATTTGTTACTATTGCATTTTTTGCGCTTCCGCCAAATGTATAAACCGTAGTAGGAATTGCTGTTCCTGTACAAACTACAGGATTTTGCGTACCACTAGTAAGCACAATTGTCGAGGCATCATTTATAACTGCTGCAACCGCAATTCTCGATGTTGTAGTACAACCTTCGGTCGTAGTAGCACCTACATAATAAGTAGTCGTAGTTGATAAGTTTGGAGTAATAAATTCTACTCCCGTTCCTAATACCTGTTCACTTACCGGATCCGCATACCATCTGATAGTATCAGCTCCTGTTGATGCAGTTGCCTTTAGTGTTAATGCTGCCGTACCACAGCTAGAGGCTTCTGTTGTTGAAGTTATTGTTGGCCTAGTATTTATCGATGCTTTAACTGCAGTCCTTGTTGCTGTAGCACATCCGTTATCGGTTGCATCAACATAATAAGTTGTAGTAGTTGTTAAGCTTGGTGTTGTAAAACTTGTACCTGTTCCTAATGATGCTCCACCAGTTGCTGCAGAATACCAATTAATTGTTCCTGAAGAGGCTGTAGCGCCTAAAATCACTTCTCCAGTATCACATCGTCCCGCAGGTGTTGTTCCTGTAATTGTTGGTATTGCATTAATAACAAAATTAGTAGCAGTTCTACAACCTGTGCCACTACCACAAGCTGCATAAAAAACTGTAGTTCCTGCCTTATTTATATCTATTAAGCCTGTAACTGTAGTTGGATCAAAAGATGCTCCGCTACCTACTTTAGTACCGCCCGAAGCCGATGTATACCATTGTATAGTACCTGAACATGTAGAAGTAGCCTTTAATGATCCTTTTACTCCTTGGCAAGTAGAAACTCCTGTAGTTGTTGGCGCCCCAGCAACTGCATTAATAGTTATAATATCAGTAGAAACCGAAGTACATCCATTAGCATTTGTAGTTGTCACTATATAGTTATTTGGCACTAAGCCCGAAAAGATTCCTGTTGTATTAATTACTGGTGCTGTTACAGGATTAGTTCCTTTTAATGTATAACTTATTCCTTCACCATTTGCAGGAGTTTTTACCGTTATTGTTCCTGTTGGTGTATCACAAGTTGATTGTACCACTTCAGCTGTAGGAACATCTGGCAAAGCAAATATTTTTATATCATCTTCTGTTACAGTTGCGCCATCGCCTTTAAAGTTCGTTCCCGGCACATCGATTTGGTTAACTCCTTCATATTTTTTATTTATAGTTGTACCATACGCGTTTACAGCTGCCGTAATTTTTCTAGTAGGATTGGCAGTTGTACGTGTAGGATCAAAGTATAAAGCTTGTGCATTAGAACTATATGTACCAGCAGCAATAGGCGCTATAACTTTCCCAACCAAGATTATCGTAACCACTCCATTTTGAGCAATATTAAACCCTCCAAACACAGGATTATTCTTAGATGTAACTGTATTACTTAAAGCACCAGAAGGACCAGTAGTATCTGCTGAATATGTTGCCGTAGCAGAATCAAATTCGATACCTGTTGGAAAATAAAAGTCTAAATCGACCCCGGCAGCATTTCCTACCCCTGTATTTTTTATTTGTATTTCATAAGAAACCTTCTCTCCAATCGAATTACAAGCTGATGCTTTAGGTAACGATTTTACTTTGGTATCCAGAATAGGAAAACAATTTGAGTTAACCTGTAAATTTGGCGGTAGATCTTTAGAGATAAAAGTCGATACATGTCCATTTACTCCCTCATTAGCACCATGGACATTAGAACCAGTTCCACTTCCTTTATTAGTTTTACCTGCCAAACCACCAGTTACATTGGTAGTAATTTTTACAGTCCCCTCAAGATTATGTCTAATGATTCCACCACCACCACCACCACCTGGTCCGTGCTCGTTTTTAGTATCATTTTCTGTATTCCCTCCATTTCCTCCTTTTGCATTAATTGTAATATCTCCAGTACTGGTATTAGAAATATTCAACAATACTGTCCCTCCAGCTCCAGCTCCTCCAGCTCCATCTGGTGTACCACCATATGCACCCGGAGCACCATTTCCTCCATTAACTTCAATTAACCCAGTACCTTGAACTGTTCCTGCATTAATAAGCACAATAGCTCCTCCGACACCTCCTTTTACACCATCGATAGCATTATTAGCATCTCCAGCGCCACCGCCACCTCCCATTATAAGTCTTGTTAATTCTGGTGTAGCATCTAGGTAGGATCTAAAACCAGGTCTTCCTCCCCCAGTATAAGTTGGCCAAGTTTGTCCTCCAATTCCTTGCCAACCGTAACCACCTAAACCACCAAAACCACCATTACCACCGCCACCGCCACCGGTGTTGTGGTCATTACCACCACCACCAGCATTGGCAGGAGCTCCTCTACCTGAAGAACCTGCTGGCATACCTTCAACTTTATTATCTACCTGGTTATAACCATCCCACATATATCTAGGCGTTCCTGCGATTCCTTCTCCTTTCCCTGAAATATAAGTTTTTGAAGCATCACCAACATAAGAACTCGCATCATTTACACCTGAAAAAGCTATAGGGCTATATCCTCCTCTAAATCCTCTTGCTGTTCCATCAATAGAAAATCCATTAAAATCGAAAGTTCCAGAAACATTAAAAGCAATAACTCCACCTGCTATACCATTAAATGGTGGTGTCGTTATCTTAGAGGTAAGCTTTAAATTAGAATATTGCGGTACTCTAACAATTTGAAATGTTCTCTTCCCTCTCGTAGGTGTTGCATCCGCATTAAAAAAACTATTAAAAGTACCTCCATTTGGACCGGTACCTTTAAACGTAAGATTTCCTCCCTTTAATGAAACATCATTTGTTGCAATAACATATTCAAAAATACCTGTATTACCAATAGCTGTGAATCCTGTACCTCCTAATTTATCCGGGCCACTACTTGAAGTTCCTGAACCATAATTAGCATCATTCCTAAAATCAATAATAGCATCCTGCATTTGGATAATCAAAATCAAATCCCCTGCAGAAATTTGAGTTGTTCCAAAATTATTTTTATGAGCATCCATTGTTGGTACGGCTCCTAATAATATAGATTGAGCTCCTTTATTCAAGGTGATATTACCATCAACAGGATAATACGTATTTACAGAACTTGATACTGTAACAGGACCATCTCCACCAGGTGTTCCACAAATTTGTGAAAACAGACTAGTTGAGAATAAAAAAAATACAATAAAAGAAGTTAGTCTAAAAAAATTAAGCATTTTAAGAGTACAATTTTGCATAAACAGTTTTGTTTTGGGTAATACTATAATTGTTCGAAAACCCGATGAATGAATTCGAAGAGAATAAATTAAATAAGAGGGATTGTTCTACCGAAGATCTAAGGAAAAGATCTTTCAAAATTTTATAAAAGAAAAATAAAATAAGGACCATAAATAAATTAGCTTCGACTCAAATTCGTCTTTAAGATTATAGAAATAGGTAGTTTGGTGGGGCGAAAGTATATAAAGGGTAAAATAATAACTATATAACTCGTCGAACTACCTGTTTTATCGTTGAAGTACTCTTTTTTTCGAATAAATGTAGATTTTATCGAGAAAAAAATTAACAATTTAGCAACTAAAAGTTTTTATAACAACAATAAAAGTCATTTCGCGCACTAACTTCAACGCAAAAATTCATAACTTATTAAAGTTCAAATAATAGAATAAAAAAATACGCAACGTAGGGTTGCGTATTTTATACTTTTACGAGTAACTTATACTCAATTTTATTGCAAATTTTACTTTAAAAAATAATTTTATTAACAATTAAAACAGAACATCTACCCCTAATTAACAAATTATCCAAAATAAAAAGGCTATTTCAAGAAATTGATATTTCGTTTTAAACCATCAAATTTTGTTCTTTTTAAAGGGGAGTTTTTAAATACCACTCGAAAGGTTTCTTCAGTAATCTCTAACCACTCTTTTTTCGACATTGCCATAACATCTGGGTTAGGATTAAACAGTGGTTCTGAATGTGCTTTAGAAAATCGATTCCAAGGACAAACATCTTGACAGGTATCGCAACCAAATGCCCAATCATCAAATTTCCCTTTCATTTCTTGTGGAATATTTTCTTTGAGTTCAATTGTAAAATAGGAAATACACTTACTCCCATCAACTACATAAGGAGCAACAATTGCCTGTGTGGGACAAGCATCGATACAAGCTGTACATGAACCGCAATGATCTGTAGTGGCATAATCATATTCTAAGTCTAAATCGAGAATAAGTTCGGCAATGAAGTAAAAAGAGCCTACTTTTTGTGTAATTAAATTACTGTTTTTGCCTATCCAGCCTAAACCACTTTTGGCAGCCCAAGCTTTATCCAAAACTGGAGCGGAGTCAACAAATACGCGACCAGAAACATCACCTATTTGCTCTTGAATGGAAAAAAGTAATTCTTTGAGTTTTTCTTTTATTACAAAATGATAATCTTGTCCATATGCGTACTTCGATATCTTAAAGCTATCATTTTCCTGAGTTTCGGAAGGGTAATAGTTAAGTAATAACGACACTACACTTTTGGCATCATCAACCAATAAAGTAGGATCTAACCGCTTATCAAAATGATTTTCCATATAGGCCATTTGACCATTATGGTTTTTATTAAGCCAATTTTCTAACCTTGGGGCTTCTTGTTCCAAGAATCCTGCTTTAGAAATTCCACAAGATAAGAACCCAAGCCTTTTGGCTTCGGATTTAATAAATTGTGAATATGTACTTTTTGAATTTATCAATGTAAATTTAATATGAAACGGTTTTAGCCCTGATGGGAGCGACATCCTTTTTTTGGCTTTTTAGCCAGAAAAAGATATAGCGGACAGCAGGAAATAGCTTCAAAAAAATTAAAATAATCCGCCTTGAATATTGGTATTTATTCTACCTAAATGTTTGTATGCTTTGTCGGTAACTTCACGTCCTCGTGGAGTTCTCATAATAAAACCTTCCTGAATTAGGAATGGCTCATATACTTCTTCGATGGTTTCGCTACTTTCGGAAACTGCTGTTGCCAATGTAGACAATCCAACTGGCCCTCCTTTAAATTTACTAATAATGGTAAGAAGGATTTTGTTATCCATCTCGTCTAAACCATGTGCATCGACATTTAATGCCTTTAGTGCATATTGTGCAATAGCCAAATCGATAGTTCCATTTCCTTTAATTTGTGCAAAGTCACGAACACGACGCAATAATGCATTTGCGATACGAGGTGTTCCACGACTACGGCCTGCAATCTCGATTGCAGCATCTAAAGAAATTGGCATTTTTAATATCGAAGCACTTCTTTCTACAATTGAAGTTAAAAGCTCTGTAGTGTAATATTGTAGTCGTGACGAGATACCGAAACGAGCCCGCATAGGTGCAGTTAACAAACCTGAACGTGTTGTTGCTCCGATTAAGGTAAATGGATTTAAATTAATCTGAACTGTTCTTGCATTAGGCCCAGACTCTATCATGATATCTATCTTAAAATCTTCCATTGCCGAATATAAGTACTCTTCGACAATAGGACTCAAACGATGGATTTCATCTATAAATAGTACATCTCTTTCTTCGAGATTAGTAAGTAATCCAGCTAAGTCACCAGGTTTATCCAGAACTGGCCCTGATGTAATCTTTATACCAACCTCTAATTCATTAGCAAGTATGTTTGCCAAAGTAGTTTTTCCAAGTCCGGGAGGACCATGAAAAAGCGTATGATCTAATGCTTCGTTACGCTGATTAGCTGCCGCAACAAAGACTTTCAGGTTTTCTAAAACCTGATCTTGACCCGCGAAATCATCAAAAGAAAGCGGTCTTAATTTTTTTTCAAGATCAAACTCTTCAGAGTTATAGCGGTTCGTTGTTGGATCTAAATTTTCATTCATTTAGCAAAGATAGAGAAAGAAAAAGGAAGTCAAAAAAAAACCTCTACTATGAGTAGAGGTTTTAAATATTTTTAGTGATGAAGAACTTCTTCTCCTTCTTTCATTGGTACGTTTTGAGGTACAAAATCAACGTCATAGTTTGGATTACTATAGTCATATGGCCAACGGTAAACGTGAGGGATTTCTCCTGGCCAGTTACCGTGAATATGCTCAACTGGTGTAGTCCACTCTAAAGTTGTAGATTTCCATGGGTTTTGTACTGCTTTCTTACCGTAGAAAATACTACTAAAGAAATTGTATAAGAACACTAATTGGAAAGCTCCTCCAACTAAAGCAAACACAGTTATTAAAACGTTTACGTTTTGTAAATCATCAAATAACGGGAAGTTTGTATTAGTATAGTAACGTCTTGGCAAACCTGCTAATCCGATAAAGTGCATTGGGAAGAATACTCCGTAAGCACAAACTGCAGTTACCCAAAAGTGAATATATCCTAAGTTTTTGTTTAACATTCTACCATACATTTTAGGGAACCAGTGGTAAATACCAGCAAACATTCCATAAAGTGCAGAGATACCCATTACTAAGTGAAAGTGAGCAATTACAAAGTATGTATCGTGAACGTTAATATCTAAAGTACTATCTCCTAAGATGATCCCTGTTAAACCTCCAGTGATGAAAGTAGAAACCATTCCTATAGAGAATAACATTGCAGGATTAAATTGTAAGTTACCTTTCCATAAAGTTGTAATCCAGTTAAATGCTTTTACAGCAGAAGGAATTGCAATCAATAATGTTGTAAATGTAAATACAGATCCTAAAAATGGATTCATTCCAGAAACGAACATGTGGTGTCCCCAAACGATTGTTGAAAGGAATGCAATTGCTAAAACTGACATAATCATCGCTCTGTATCCGAAAATTGGTTTACGAGAATTCGTAGCCATAATTTCCGAAACAAGTCCCATCGCTGGTAAGATTACAATGTAAACTTCAGGGTGTCCTAAGAACCAAAATAAGTGTTCGAATAAAACTGGTGAACCTCCTTGGTAATGTAAAACTTCTCCAGCAATATAAATATCAGATAAGAAGAAAGAAGTACCAAAACTTCTGTCAAAAATCAATAATAATGCAGCAGATAATAATACTGGGAATGAAATAACTCCAATAACAGCAGTTACGAAGAATGTCCATATAGTTAAAGGTAATCTTGTCATAGACATACCTTTTGTTCTTAAGTTAATAACAGTTACGATGTAGTTTAATGACCCCATCAATGATGAAGCAATAAAGATTGCCATAGAAACTAACCATAATGTCATACCTGTTCCTGAACCAGGAATTGCTTGTGGTAAAGCACTTAATGGAGGATAAATTGTCCAACCAGATGAAGCAGGTCCAGCTTCAACAAATAAAGAACTTAACATTATAACTGCTGATAAGAAAAATAACCAGTATGAAATCATATTCATGAATCCAGAGGCCATATCTCTTGCACCAATTTGAAGCGGAATCAATAAGTTACTAAAAGTACCACTCAAACCAGCCGTTAATACAAAGAATACCATGATGGTTCCGTGTATGGTAACTAATGCAAGATAAACATCATTAGTCATTACTCCATCTGGTGCAAATTTATCTCCTAATAAAACATTAAATATTTTAAAAGACTCTTCAGGCCATGCTAATTGCATTCTAAAAAGCAAGGACATTGCAATACCAATTACCCCCATAATAATACCTGTTATAAGGTATTGTTTGGCAATCATTTTGTGATCAATACTAAAGATATATTTAGTAATGAATGTCTCTTTATGGTGGTGTTCGTGTTCGTGATCTTGTCCGTGATCGTGACCTTCTGCTGACATATATGTATACTTTAAATTTCTTAAATAAATATTATTTCATAGCTACTTTAGGAGCTTCTACTTTAGCAGTAGTATCAACTTTGGTAGTATCAGTGCTTCCTGCTGCACCTTCTGCTGGAGCTGGAGCAACTGCTGCTTTAATATCCTGAGCTAATGTAGCTTTTTCGCTTAACCATTTTTTATACTCTTCTGGCGTATCAACAACTATTTTCATTTGCATGTTATAGTGAGATGTTCCACAAATTTTATTACAAAGTAATAAATAATCAAAAGTATAAGGGTCAAGAGCTGTTTCTCCTTTTGCAACTAGCTCAACACTTTTCTTAGAACGTAGTTCATTAATATGAGCAACTTTCTTTACCATGTACTCTAAGTCTCTATATTCTGCAGTTGTGTAAACTGGCGTGAAAGCAAATTCTGTAACCATACCAGGAACACAGTTCATTTGCGCTCTAAAGTGAGGCATGTAAGCTGAGTGTAATACGTCTTGTGAACGCATCTTGAAATGTACTTTCTTTCCTTTTGGTATATGTAATTCTGAAACCACAATATCATCTTGTGCATATGGATCAGACATATCAACTCCTAAAGTATTTACACCTTCGATTAATCTTACGTTAGCTTTACCTAAAACATTATCAGGTCCAGCATATCTTGCAGTCCATTTAAATTGTTGAGCATATAATTCGATAACAACTGTATCTTCATCTTTGTCAACAAACATAATATTATTCCAAGCATATAATCCGTAAAGAATTAATCCTGCCAAAACAACTGCTGGAATAACACTCCAAAGTGCCTCTAATCTATTATTGTCAGCAAAGTATAATGCTTTCTTATCTTTTTCTCCTTTATATTTAAAAGAAAAATAATAAAGTAATCCTTGAGTTATAAATTGAACTACAAAAATCAAAACCCAAGTAATGTTCATAAGGCTATCAACCAAACTACCATGCTCAGAAGCTGGCGTGTGTAATACTAATGGCCCCCATTTTAACAATCCATATATTGTAAAAATATAAATGAATGCTAAAAATCCGAACATTAAATACCCTTGAACATTATTATCATTATCAGATGCAACCTGAGAATCGTCCGATTTTGCTCCTACCTGAGTAAGATCAAATATCTTGGTCAATTGCCATAATGCTACAGCTAATAAAACTAAAACTATAATTACCAACAAACTTGTCATCTGTTTATTTCTTTAAATATTAATAATGAAAATGTTTACTTTCTTCTATAAATGGATTTCTTTTTGGTAACAAAGGAGCTTTAGTTAATGCAGTGAAAACTACAAAAATAAATAAACCTAAGAAGAAAAGTACTGATGCAATTTCTGAAACACCAATGAACCATCTATCACCTACTGTACCAGGCATAATCATATTGAAGAAATCAAGATAATGTCCTAATAAAATTACAATTCCAGCCATAACAATTACCCAGCTAATTCTCTTGAAATCAGTATTGATTAAAATCAACAATGGGAAAAGAAAATTCATAACAACAGCTCCAAAGAAAGGAAGGTTATAAAGTTGAATTCTTGTAACAAAATAAGTTACCTCTTCAGGAATATTTGCATACCAAATCAACATGAATTGTGAGAACCATAAATAAGTCCAGAAAACACTAATACCAAACATAAATTTAGCAAGGTCATGAATATGGCTTGTATTAACATGCTCTAAATATCCTTTAGATTTCAAGTATACAGTCACTAATGCAATTGTAGTGATACCACTTACAAAGAAACTAGCAAACACATACCATCCAAACAATGTACTGTACCAGTGTGGATCGATAGACATAATCCAATCCCAAGACATAATAGACTCAGAAACGATAAAGAACACTAAGAATCCAGCAGTCATTTTGAAATTCTTTTTGTAGTTCAAATCATCTTTAGCTTCGTCTTGTGCAAGACATCTTTGTCTAGTATAGTAGTTATACAAATTCCATCCAATCAAGAATATTGCAGCTCTAATAATCCAAAAAGGAAAATTTAAATATCCTGCTTTATTAGCAATGATTGCATCGTAATTTGGACTTTTAGGATCTGTTACTCCATCTCCTAACCATACAAACATATGGTTGAAGTGCAGTCCACAAAATACTAAAATTATAAAAAATATTACAGAACCTACAGGTAAGTAAGCAGTTATACCTTGCATAACTCTAAACAATACAGGAGACCATCCTGCTTGCGCAACTTGTTGAATAGCGTAAAATGCAAGAACTCCCATAGAAAGTAGCAAAAAGAAAATACAAGCAACATATAATGCTGACCATGGTTTATTTTGCAATTGGTGTAAAACATGGTTTAAATGTTTTGTATGCTCATCTGCAGCACCAACTTGAGCGTGTTCTTTTTTTCCTTCAGCATGTGCTTCATGAGCTGGCTCAGCAGTTTCATGAGTCGCTTCTCCATGACCACCATGAGACTCAGCAGCTAGTATTTTTTCAACTTCTTGAATATCTTTAGGTGCATTTAAAAAACCATACCCAATACCCAAAAGACCTACAGCCATTAAGATGAAAGAAAAAGTTTTTAATTTACTTGAAAATGTATACATATCTAATACGATCAGTTTGTTCAACAATTATTATAATTGGCTTTTTAGTTTTAGAACATAGTCAGCAACTAACCAACGTTCGTGAGTACTTAATTGATTTGCATGAGAACCCATTGCATTTAATCCGTAAGTCTCAACATGAAAAATACTTCCTTCAGTAATTACCCTGTCTTTATAACTAGGAACTCCAAGAAATTTTTCTCTTTCTACCAATTTACCTTTTCCATTTCCAGTTGCACCATGACAACTCATACAATAGATTTCAAAAAGTTCTTTTCCTTTTTCTGAATTTCTATCTAAAGAATCTAAAGGTGATTTCAAATTAGCTTTCGCTAATTCATAACCTGCTGTAGAATTCTCATATTCATAAGGTTCAAAACCTCTGTTAATAGTTCCTTTTACTGGAAGTTGTCCTTCCTTTCCTCCTTTAAAAATATTAGCCTCTGCATATGGTTCATACGCTAAAGATTCATACATATTAGGGAAGTACTGATAGTTTGGTGCCGAATTATTGTGGCAAGATGAAACTAAAATAGTTATACCAACTAAAAGTGTTATTTTATATATACTTTTCATAGCTACAATTAATTCTTTTCTATTACTTTAACTTCTACAGCTCCCGTGTTTTGGAAAAAAGAAACTAATTCCTCTTCATTATCATTAACAGCGATTTCCATTAGGAAATGATCATCTGTTGTTCTTACATCAGGATTTTCTGCTTCTTTGAATGGCCATAATCTACTTCTCATATAAAAAGTGATTACCATTAAGTGAGCTGCGAAAAACACAGTCATTTCAAACATAATCGGCACGAATGCAGGCATGTTTTGAATGAAACTGAAACTTGGTTTTCCACCAATATCTTGAGGCCAGTCGTGAATCATAATATAACTCATCATCGTAGTCGCAACTGTTATACCAATACATCCATATATAAAAGAACATATTGCTAATCTTGTTGGCGCTAAGCCCATTGCTTTATCCAATCCGTGTACCGGAAATGGAGTAAATACTTCTTCAATATGATGATGTGCAGCTCTAGTTTTCTTTACAGCATCCATCAAAATATCATCGTCATTATAAATGGCGTATATTACTTTATTACTCATGGTGTGAATCTTTATTTGCTCTTTCTCTAATGTAATTATCTCCTGTTCCTTTCAAAATAGTTTTCACCTCTGCCTGAGCAATAACTGGGAATGTTCTAGAGTAAAGTAAAAACAATACGAAGAAGAATCCAATTGTTCCGATGAAAATTCCAATATCAACAAATGTTGGTGAGAACATTGTCCAAGAAGATGGAAGGTAATCTCTATGTAAAGAAGTAACAATAATTACGAATCTTTCAAACCACATTCCAATGTTTACAACAATTGAAATTATAAATGAGAACATGATACTCGTTCTTAATTTTTTGAACCACATGAACTGTGGAGAAAAAACGTTACATGTCATCATTGACCAATATGCCCACCAGTAAGGTCCAGTAGCTCTGTTTAAGAATGCATATTGTTCGTATTCTACTCCTGAATACCAAGCTACAAATAACTCAGTAATATAAGCAACACCTACAATAGAACCCGTAATCATGATTACGATATTCATTAATTCGATATGTTGAACTGTAATATAAGCTTCAAGATTAGAAACTTTTCTCATAATGATCAACAAGGTATTTACCATTGCGAATCCTGAGAAAACCGCTCCTGCAACGAAGTAAGGAGGGAAAATTGTAGTATGCCATCCTGGAATTACAGATGTAGCAAAGTCCATAGATACAATTGTATGTACAGAAAGTACAAGTGGAGTAGCTAAACCTGCAAGTACTAAAGATACTTCTTCAAAACGTTGCCAGTCTTTTGCTCTACCGCTCCATCCAAAACTCAAGATAGAATAAACTCTTTTATTAAAAGGAGTAATTGCTCTATCACGTAGCATAGCAAAATCAGGTAGTAAACCAGTCCACCAGAAAACTAATGATACTGAAAGATACGTAGAGATTGCAAAAACGTCCCAAAGTAATGGTGAGTTAAAGTTTACCCATAATGAACCAAATTGATTTGGTATAGGTAATACCCAGTATGCTAACCATGGACGTCCCATGTGAATAATTGGAAATAAACCTGCTTGTACAACAGAGAAAATTGTCATTGCTTCGGCAGAACGGTTAATCGCCATTCTCCAACGTTGACGGAAAAGTAATAATACTGCAGAAATCAAAGTTCCGGCGTGACCAATACCTACCCACCAAACAAAGTTTGTGATATCCCAAGCCCAACCAACTGTTTTATTTAATCCCCATGTTCCGATACCTGTAGATACGGTGTAAATTATACAGCCTAATCCCCAAAGGAAAGCTGTTAATGCGATTGTAAATACAATCCACCAATGTTTATTTGCTTTACCTTCAACAGGTGCAGCTACATCTACAGTTACATCGTGATAAGATTTATCACCTATAACTAAAGGTTTTCTAATGGGTGCTTCGTAGTGAGACGACATAATCCTTTATATTGTTTCTTAATTAATAATTTTTTGTACTAAGTATTTCTAACTTTAACGTGATAAATCACATTAGGTTTTGTTCCTACATGCTCTAATAAGTGATACATTCTATCATCAGCAGCTAGTTTAGTAACTTTGCTTTCTGTATCATTTACATCTCCAAATACCATAGCACCAGAAGAACAAGCATTAGAACAAGCTGTTTGGAATTCTCCATCAACGATAGCTCTACCCTCTTTCTTAGCATTTAATATTGTAGCTTGTGTCATTTGAATACACATAGAACATTTTTCCATAACTCCACGAGAACGAACGTTTACGTCTGGATTCAATACCATACGACCTAAATCATCATTCATGTGATAATCGAATTCACTGTTTTTGTTATACAAGAACCAGTTAAAACGACGTACTTTATATGGACAGTTGTTTGCACAGTAACGAGTACCAACACATCTGTTATAAGCCATTTGGTTTTGTCCTTGACGACCATGTGAAGTTGCAGCAACTGGACAAACAGTTTCACAAGGTGCATGATTACAATGTTGACACATAACCGGCTGGAAAGAAACTTGTGGATTATCTCCAGCTTTTTCCATTTCGTTAAATGTAGACAATGAACTTGACAATCCTGCTATATTTTCTTTTCTTTCGTTGTCTCCAGCAAAAGTACTTTCAGAAGAGTAGTATCTATCGATACGCAACCAGTGCATATCACGACTTCTTCTTACCTCGTCTTTACCTACAACTGGTACATTATTTTCAGCGTGACAAGCGATAACACAAGCCCCACATCCTGTACAAGCATTTAAATCAATTGAAAGATTAAAGTGATGTCCTGTAGAACGATCAAATGAATCCCATAAATCGACAGATGTAGCTGCTACTTCATTGTGATCTAAAGATACTTTTGGTTGTTCGTTCCAAAATTCAGCATCTTTAGTATTAAATATTTCAAGAGAAGTTTCTTTTATAATATCCCCTCTTCCCATTAAAGTTTTTTGACCTTGAACACAAGCAAACTCATGCTCTCCACTAGCTTTTGCAAGCTTAACAGATTGTACATCATTAAAACCTTTATATAAAGAGTAAGCATTTAAACCTACAATCATTTCTTCTTTTAGAGCAGCTTTACGTCCATAACCTAAAGCTAAACCAATAGTACCTACCGCTTGTCCTGGTTGAACAATTACTGGTACGTTTTCTAATTTTACTCCATCAGCAGTTGTAATAGTAGCATAACTTCCGTTTAAACCTCCATTAGCAACAATTTCATTAGACATTTGTAACTTCTTAGCATCAGCATTAGAAACAGTTACATAATTATCCCAAGAAACTCTAGTGATTGGATCTGGAAACTCTTGCAACCAAGGATTGTTTGCTTGTTGTCCATCTCCCATTCCTGTTTTAGTATATAATACTAATTCGAAATCACCAGAAGCTTTAGATTGTGATACTGCATTTGCAGCAGCACTATAATCAACAGAACCTGCAGAAAGTGCCGAAGCAGTTCCAACAAAAATACCATCGTGTAAAACTTTATTCCAAGTAGAACCTGCAATTATTCCAGAAGCATTTGCTTTGATATAATCGTAGAATGTTCCAGAATTTCCTGTTAGAGATAACAAAACATCTTGAAATTGTTTTGTATCAAATATAGGACGAATAGTCGGTTGAGTAAGACCATAAGTTCCTTTTGTAATAGATACATCGTTCCAAGCCTCTAAGTAATGAGGAACTGGAGCAGCAATTGTTGCAAGCTCAGCAGTTTCATCTTGTTTTAAAGAGAAAGCAACAGATGTTTTTACTTTTTTCAATCCTGCAACGAAAGATTCGCTATCTGCTAATGTATAAACTGGATTAACTCCACTCATAAGTAATGTATGAACGCTACCTGCTTTCATATCATTAATTAATTGAGCTACTTTAGCATCAGATCCTTTTCTTATTTGTCTTGTTTCAGAAGTTGTAAAAGCCTCACTCACCAACGCTTGGTTGATAGCTAAAACTAATAACTGAGCATTTTTATCTTGAATTCCTGATACTAATACTCCTTTTGAACCAGCAGCTTTTAATTGTTGAGCTGCTTTAGTTACTTCTGCTTTAAACTGACTGTCTAAATTAACAGCTACAGAAGAACCTGTTACAACATTATATATATGAACTAATGCTTGTTTTTGATTTGCAGTCGACATAGGTAAACGCTTATCAGCAGCAGCACCAGACAAAGTCATATTTGCTTCTAATTGGAAGTGACGAGACATTTTTCCATTTCTAGGAATACGTCCTTGTGCATAACCTGAGTCATACCCTCCTCCTTGCCAATCTCCCAAGAAGTCAGCTCCTACCGAAACGATAAGTGAAGCTTTTGAGAAATCGTAATTAACTAAAGCTCTTTCACCATAAACTGTTTCAAATGCATCCAAAGCAGATGATGACGATACCGCATCATAAACAACATGTTTTGCATTAGGGTTTTTAGCTATAAACTCAGCAATTAATTTTTCAGTAGATGGACTTGCCAAAGTATTTGTTAATAATACAATTTGACCACCTTTAGCATTCGCCTCAGCAATACTAGATTTAATTTTTAAATCAACAGCAGACCAAGTTGAATTTTTTCCTTCCAATTTAGGTTCTTTCAAACGCATACTATCATATAATGATAATATAGACGCATGGATTCTAGCATTGGCTGAAAATTTCGCTCCTGAAATTGTGTTATTGTCAATTTTAATAGGACGCCCTTCACGTGTTTTTACTAAAAGATTAGCAAAATCGAAACCATCAAAAACAGTTGTTGCATAATAATCAGCTACACCTGGTATGATTTGTTCTGGTTGCAGTACATAAGGTATCGATTTGTGAACAGGGCCTTCGCAAGCTGCAAGCGTAACTGCTGCAGTACTAAACCCAACGTACTTTAAAAAGTCACGACGTGAAGTTGAAGACGATGCTAATGCATCTGCATTTCCTAAAAATTCATCAGTAGGAATTTCTTCAACAAATTCGTTATTTCTAAGCGCCTCAACAATAGAACTATTTTCGTCTAGCTCTTCAACACTTTTCCAGTATTTTTTGTTTGATGACATTGTATATAAATATTAAAATCTTAATAATTTGATTAATAGTGGCATTTACCACACTCTAAACCTCCCATTTGCGCTGCAGTTAATTTCTCTACACCGTATTTTTTAGAAAGCTCTTCATGTATTTTAGCATAATACTCGTTTCCTTCCATCTTAACATCAGTTTTTCTATGGCAATCAATACACCATCCCATTGTTAATTTAGAATACTGTTTCATGATTTCATACTCTTGTACTGGACCGTGACAAGTTTGACATTCGATACCAGCAACCGAAACGTGTTGTGAGTGATTAAAGTATACAAAATCAGGTAAATTATGAATACGAACCCATTTTACTGGTTGTGTTTTCCCTGTATATGTTTGAGTAGCTTTATCCCATCCAACTGCATTATACAATTTTTGGATTTGCTCATCATAGAATGCTTTGCTGTACTCAGGAGTAGCAGTAGATTCAGCAACCTCTGATATGTTTTTATGACAGTTCATACAAACATTCAAAGAAGGAATACCAGCAGTCCTACTTACACGAGCAGCAGAGTGACAATATTTACAATTGATCTCGTTATCTCCAGCATGAATTTTGTGAGAATAGTGAATTGGCTGAATTGGCTCATAATTCTGATCTACACCTACTTGCATTAAGTAAGCATACACAAAATAACCACTTGCCAATAACAAGAATATAGAAGCAACTAAAACCAAAAATTGATTTCTAGCAAACGCTTTCCATAATGAAACTCTTGGCTCTTTTGGAGCAACATCGATTCCATTTGCTTTCGCAACTTTTCTTAATACATTGTTTACTAAGTAAAGCATCACTACTAGCATACCCATTACTAGAGCAAGCGCCCCTAGGATTACGCTATTAGAAATAGCCCCACTTTCACCTCCTGTACCCGGAACAGCAGCAGTTGCCGTTGGAGTTTTAGGCTCAGCCTTAGGCTCAGAAGTATAAGCAATAATGTTATCAATATCCCCTGTTGATAATTGAGGAAATGGAGTCATCACTGCTTTGTTGTGATCAGCAAAAAGCTTCACAGCAACTGGGTCACCTGATTTAATCAAATCAGAGCTATTATGAATCCACTTGTACAACCAAGCTTTATCATGTTTTGCCGACACGCCTCTTAATTCAGGACCTGTCGATTTCCCATCTAGTTTATGACATGCAGCACAATTTGCATTAAAAAGTTCTTTACCCTTTACCGGATCACCTCCCTGAGTTGCTACAGTAGCAGCAGCATCAGGCGCTGCTGGAGCAGCAGCATCTTGTGCAAATGAAGTTAGCGAGAAAATTAACGTTAGCCCTAAGCTTAAAAATAATTTCCTTGAGATCGAATTATGGTTACCCACCTTTTCCATATTGTATAATGATTATCTACTAAAATTTGGTACGGTTTTTTCTGTATACGAATTACACAAAAAAGAATACCTTCTTTTAAAACTTGCACAAAAATACAATTTAAGAACTATTCTCAAAACCTTAAAATAGTCTTAAATACCAATTTATATCAATTCTAAATAATTTTTCTAATATCCATTTATATATTAAATACTATTTTTGCATAAAAACCATCACATTATGAGAATTTTAACCCCTAGAAGGAAAACACTTTACACATCATTACTACTAGTTTTGGCATATAACATTAACGCACAAGATCAAAACATTGCACTAAACCAAGACCCCAAATTTGAGCAATTATTGAATGAAAAACGTAAAATTAACCCGTCAATTAGCGTTAACGACAGTTACAAAATCCAGATTTTTAGCGGCAAGAGTGAAGAAGCAAAAAAAACACTGATTGACTTCAAACAAGAGTTCAAAAACATCGATGGAACAATAATTTTCAACACCCCAAACTATAAAGTTATGGTTGGAAATTTTAAAAGTAAAATTGAAGCTGAGAGAAATTTAGCCGACATAAAAAAGAGATATAAAAATGTATTTCTTATCAAACCAGGCAAATAAAATCATCATTTTAACACATAAGAAAAAGACAAAATCCATTCAACTTGAATAGATTTTGTCTTTTTTATTAGCCTTAACTAAAGGCGGTTTTATTTTACCAAATAGCTCTAAAAAACTTCCCAAATCACACATATTCAAATAGATAAAACTTAAAAATCTAAAATTCTTAATCAATACAACCTTTACTTTAAGCTCATTATTTCCAAATACCAACCATCCTCATTCTCGCCCAATTCTTAGGCACAATTATTATTTTCTCCCATTAAAAACAAACTCCATTCTTAAAGCATATTACTCTTGTATTGCCTCACTTCTTTTTTAGCCGCAGCCAAATCTTTTTGAAAATCTGCATTATCTCTAAGCCTATCCACAGTTACCTTACCCATCACCCTACCCATTTCTACATCGCTATACCAATGCGCATGACAAATAATACGGCTTTCGCCAAAATCATACCCTCGTTCCAAAATCATTTTTTCATTCTCAGGGAAAATTTCTTTAAATACTAATGCCCACGCCCACCCTACAGCAGTATGACCAGAAGGAAATGAACCAACTTTACGAAGAACTTCCTCTTGCTCCGGAGTACAAGTTTTGACATTATTCATCACAAATGGACGCTCTCTGTTATAATGATTTTTAGCCGCATAGGTTGACAAACCTGCATCTGTCATTATTCTACGCATAAGTATATAAAGCTTAGGCGTCTTTTCTTCACTAATTTCAATCCCTAAAGTTGATTCAAAAGATTTTGCCGCTGCGGGAAAAGAGAGGTTAGCATCCTTCTTAGCTTGCATGAATCGCATATCATCATAAGATTCAGCTGCTCTTTTTGCATATTCTAAATCAATAGAAAAAGACGCAGAAGTATATTCTGGAGGTGGCGGCAACAACATTAAACTATTTGGCATTTCTTCCTCAGACAAATACCCCTGTAACAAACCTGGCATAACTTCTCTTAGCTGCTCAACATTTGTAAAATTGTAAGCAACATTTTTTGAATTAACTTTAAAAGACGTTAATCCCTTAATAATATGAAATATTTTAAACCTCATAAAAAACTTGATTAAAAACATTTACACCACAAAAGCTCCTTTAACACAACAAAAGCATTTTCATGATAAAAATTCCTTAACCCTTTTTAATTTATACCATATAAAACAAAACACATTAGATTACCAATACTCTTGTAATTTAGAGTACAAATAACAAGTAACACTTATATAAAGGACGGAATAATACTTTTGTCGCATCTAAACATATTTCATCTTTCTGTTTCATATTCTAATTTGCAACCTATCCATTCTTAATATTTACGTTTTATATCAATAAACTACTGAATTTTGTAGTCACATTCACATAATTAACTTTTACCTAATACAACTAAGCCAACATCTTAAAAAAACATAATCATGAAATCAAAAGTTTTTTCAACAAGCGCACTGTTATTTGGAATGTTATTACTGCCAATTCTAGCATGTTCACAAGAAGAAGTCGCTAGTCTGCCAAATGAGCCTTTTAACAGCTCTCTTTATAGTCTAGACCCTCAAGATTTAACAATAGAAGAAGGATCCATTAATGATTTCAATTCCTTCAAAAAACAAAAACCTACTCCGCCATGGTTTGTTAAGCGCTTTAAGGTTACTGCTGGTATTTTTTTTCCTATAAACAACACTAAGGTTGAAGTAGGAAATCAAAATCACACTTTTGGAACAACAATAGATTTTGAAGATGATTTAGGCTTCCGCGAATCAACAACAACTTTCTTAGCTAATTTACAATGGCGAATATCTCGCAGATCAAGATTAGACCTCAGTTACTTTAACCTAAATCGTGATTCTCATCATACACTACAAAAAGATATCGAGTTTAAAGATCACACCTATACGGTTAATTCAGATATTACAGCCTTTTTTGATACGAATATCTATATGATTTCATATGGGTATGCATTTCTTACTAGTCCGAAATATGAATTAGGTTTAATGCTTGGAATCCATGTCTTAAAAAGTGATGTCGGTATCAACTTCGAAGGAAATACCGCAAGTATTGGCTATGAAGATAGCTTTGGTTTTACCGCTCCTCTACCAGATATAGGAATATGGGGTGGATATGCTTTTACAGATAGATTAGCTCTCAATGGTAATGTTAGTTATCTTTCTGTAAAAATAGATAACATAGACGGAAAAATCATTAGTTACAATTTCTCCCTCATGTATGAAGTCGTAAAGAACTTAGATCTCGCTTTAGGTTATACAGGACTAAACTTCACTGTAGATGCAGAAAAAAACAGAGCACAAGGTTATTTAAAATGGGGATATAACGGACCTTCTTTAACCGTATCTTATTCTTTTGGTAAAAAGAAATTCTAGCACATAACAAAAAAATCCCGACAAGTCGGGATTTTTTTTTGAAAATATAAAATTCTATTTCAATTTCTTTTTGATTGCTACTTCATGGTAAGCCTCGATCACATCACGCTCTTCGATATCATTGAAGTTCTTAATTTGAATACCACAATCGTATCCTTTAGAAACTTCTTTAACATCGTCTTTGAAACGTTTCAATGCCAATAACTCTCCAGTAAATACTACAACACCTTCTCTAATAATTCTGATTTTAGAGTTTCTTGCAATTTTACCATCCATTACCATACATCCTGCAATAGATCCAACTTTAGAAATTTTGAATATCTCTCTAATTTCTGCAGTTCCAAGAATTTCTTCTTTCATTTCAGGAGCTAACATTCCTTCCATTGCATCTTTTAAGTCATCGATAGCAGCATAAATAATAGAGTAGTAACGGATATCGATTTCTTCTTTATCTGCTAACTGTCTTGCATTTCCTGCTGGACGAACATTAAATCCGATAATAATCGCATCTGATGCAGAAGCCAACATAACGTCAGTTTCAGTAATCGCTCCAACTCCTTTATGGATAATATTAATTTGAATTTCTTCAGTAGATAATTTAGAGAACGAATCAGATAATGCTTCAACAGAACCATCCACGTCACCTTTAAGGATCACGTTCAATTCTTTAAATTGACCAAGAGCAATACGACGACCAATTTCGTCTAATGTAATATGTCTTTGTGTACGTACAGATTGTTCACGCATTAATTGAGAACGTTTAGATGCAATTTGTTTTGCTTCTTTTTCATCTTCAAATACATTAAACTTATCACCTGCAGTTGCCGCACCATCTAAACCTAAAACAGATACTGGAGTTGACGGACCAGCTTCTAGAACTGTGTGCCCTCTTTCATCATGCATGGCTTTAATTTTACCATGATGTTTTCCAGCTAGCATATAATCTCCAATTTTAAGCGTTCCGTGTTGTACTAAGATAGTCGAAACATATCCTTTTCCTTTATCTAAGAAAGCCTCAACAACAGTTCCCTGTGCTGCTTTATTAGGGTTTGATTTTAAATCTAAAATCTCAGCCTCTAACAATACTTTTTCTAATAAGTCTTTAACACCTAATCCTGTTTTTGCAGAAATATCATGCGATTGGATTTTTCCTCCCCAATCTTCTACAAGTAAATTCATACTTGCTAATCTTTCTTTAATTTTCTCAGGGTTAGCATTTGGCTTATCAACTTTATTTATAGCAAATATAATTGGTACTCCAGCAGCTTGTGCGTGAGAAATTGCCTCTTTTGTTTGTGGCATGATATCATCATCCGCCGCAATTACAATAATAGCAATATCGGTAACTTGAGCTCCACGTGCACGCATCGCAGTAAACGCCTCGTGACCTGGTGTATCTAAAAATGCAATTTTTTGACCATTATCCAATGTTACACCGTATGCTCCAATGTGTTGTGTAATTCCTCCAGACTCACCAGCGATAACATTTTCTTTACGGATATAATCCAGTAAAGATGTTTTACCGTGATCGACGTGACCCATTACAGTAACAATTGGCGCTCTTACAACTAAATCTTCTTCTTTATCTGCAACTACTTCGATAGCTTCTTCGATATCTACAGTAATAAACTCAACTTCATAACCAAACTCATCGGCTACAATAGTTAATGTTTCTGCATCAAGACGCTGGTTCATGGTAACCATGATACCAAGTGACATACAAGTACCAATAACTTTAGTAATTGGCACATCCATCATAATTGCAATTTCACCTACAGTAACAAACTCAGTAACTTTAATAGTTTTACTTCCTTCGTCTAAAGCTCTTTGCTCATCATCAGATTTCTGACGGTGCGTGTCTCTCTTATCTCTACGGTATTTAGCAGCTTTTGATTTTCCACCTTTACCTTGTAGTTTTTCAAGCGTTTCTCTAATTTGGTTTTTTACTTCCTCTTCAGTAGGCTCTACTTTTGCTACAATTGCAGGACGGTTTCCTTTTACAAAACCTGGTCTTGCACTTCTGTTAGCATTAAATCCTCCTCCAGCTCCTCCTGTATTTGGAGTAATTTTATTAGGATTTGGTGTTCCTGGTGGCGTTGCCGGTCTAGGCGCACCTGGCTTAGGAGCAATTCTTTTACGCTTATTTTTATTAGCGTTATTTGCAGCTGCTCCTGGAGCTCCTGGTTTATTAGGAGTTATCTTTGGATCTTCTTTCTTCTTTTTAGGCTTATTAAATTGAGATAAATCAATTGTTTGACCAGTAAGAGTAGTACCAGATAATTTTTGATATTGTGTTGTTATCGATTCTTCAACAGGAGGCGTAACTGGAGCAACAGGTTCTGCTTTTACAACAGGTTCCTTTACTGGAGCAACTACAACTGGCTTAGACTCTTTTTTCTCAACAACTTTCTCAACAACAGGTTTTTCTTCTTTTTTCTCAGCAACAGGAACTGGTGGTTGTACAGGTTGAACTACCTCTTTTTGAATAGGTTTTTCTTGCTTTACAACTTCCTTAGGTATTTCAACTTTTTCTGGCTCTGCTACTGAAGGAGTGTTTGGAATAATTGCAGGCTTTTTCGGATTTAAATCAATTTTACCAACTTGAACTGGACCAGTTACTACAGCTCTCGCTTTTATAACCTCTTGTTGTTTTTGGCGCTCTTCGTCTTGTTTGCGTTTGTCTTCAATTTCTTTTTCGCGTTCTACACGCAATGCTTCTTTCTCTTTTCTCTTTTCCTCACCAACTTCTTTAGAAGCCTCCTTATTTCCCTTATCGCCCGCAAATTGGCTTTGTAGGATATTAAATTCCTGATTAGAAATTTTTGCGTTTGGATTTGCATCAATAGCAATTCCCTTATCTTTTAGATAATCCACAGCTCTTTCTAATGAAATATTTAATTCCCTTAAAACCTTGTTTATTCTTATTACTCTCTCTTCAGACATAAAACCTTTTTATTATTACCTATTCGTTGTGTTGTGAGAAAGATAGACTAACTATCAAACTCTTCTTTTAGTATTCGCATTACATCTAAAATCGTTTCCTCTTCTAGGTCTGTTCTTCTTACTAAATCTTCTACTTCTTGTTTTAAAATACTTTTTGCAGTATCTAATCCTATTTTAGCAAACTCTTCGATAACCCAATCTTCGATTTCATCAGAGAACTCAGTTAATTCTACGTCATCGTCTTCACCGCTTGCTACATCACCTTCTCTAATAACATCAAGCTCATAACCTGTTAATTGGCCAGCTAGTTTAATGTTATGACCACCTCTACCGATAGCTTTAGAAACTTCTTCTAATTTCAAGAAAACTTCGGCTCTTTTTGTTTCTTCATTAATCTTAATTGAAGATACTTTTGCAGGACTTAAAGCCCTAGTAATATATAATTGAATGTTACTAGTATAATTAATAACATCTATATTTTCGTTTCCTAACTCACGTACAATTCCGTGAATACGAGATCCCTTCATACCTACACAAGCTCCAACTGGGTCAATTCTGTCATCATAAGAATCTACCGCTACTTTTGCTTTTTCACCAGGAATCCTAACTACATTTTTAACTGTAATTAAACCGTCAAAAACTTCAGGAATTTCTTGTTCAAACAATTTCTCTAAAAACTTCTCAGAAGTTCTAGACATAATAATTTGAGGTTTATTCCCTTTTAATTCAACACTTTCAATAATACCACGAACGTTATCTCCTTTACGGAAAAAGTCAGATGGAATTTGTTTTTCTTTTGGTAAAACAATTTCATTTCCTTCATCATCCACCAAAATTACAACTCTTGGGCGAACATGATGCACTTCGGCAGTATAAATATCTCCAATAATATCTTTAAATTGCTTGTAAAGATTTGTATTATCGTGTTCATGTATTTTAGAAATAAGGTTTTGACGCAAAGCTAAAATAGCTCTTCTACCTAAATCAATTAATTTTACTTCTTCAGAAACTTCTTCACCAATTTCAAAATCCGCTTCAATTCTTCTTGCTTCAGTCAAAGTAATTTCTTCATTTTCAAAATCTAGATCTTCGTCGGCAACGATTACTCTTCTTCTCCAAATTTCCATATCTCCCTTATCAGGATTTATGATAATATCGAAGTTATCATCTGAACCGTATTTTTTCTTCAATGCATTTCTAAATACATCTTCTAAAATTGCCATAAGCGTTACACGATCAATAAGTTTATCATCTTTAAACTCTGAGAATGAATCGATTAATGCTAAATTTTCCATGCGAATTCTTTAATTAAAATGTTACTGTAACAATTGCCTCTTTAATTTCTGTATAAGGTATTTGTTGCTCTTTTTGAACTGTTTCTTTTCCTTTTCCTATTTTCTTAGGTTCTCTTGCTTCCCAAGACAAAATTATGAAATCTTCATTAGCATCAACTAATTCAGCCTCAATTTTTTCACTATTAGTATTCACAATCAATGTTCTACCAATGTTCTTCTTGTATTGTCTAACCATTTTTAATGGTGAACCAACTCCTACCGAAGCCACTTCCAAAGAAAAATCTTGTTCTTCTCTGTCCAAATTATTCTCAATAGCACGGCTAACATCAATACAGTCTTGCAAGAGCACACCATTATCTCCATCCAAAGATACAATTATCTTGAAAGCATCGGTAATGGTTAAGTCTATTAAAAAAATTGATGGTTTTTCTAAGAGACCTTCAGCTATTAATACGTTTACTTTTTCTTTAAATGTCATACTTTTATAAAAAGAGGGGACATTTAGTCCCCTCATTATTTAGATTTTAATAAATAACGGTGCAAATATAGTGTTTTTTTATAAATCAAAATAAATTGATTGCTGTAAAAATATTTCTTATCTTTATTAAAGCATTAAAATAAATGATTTTTCACATAATTTAACACCACAAAGTTATGAAACGCATTTTAGTTCCTACCGATTTTTCTGAGCATGCAGAAGACGCTTTAAAAGCCGCTGCACAAATCGCTAAAAAAAATAACTCTGAGATAATCATACTTCATACACTAGAATTACCTAGCCAAATGAATGATGCAATTACTGGCGGAATCAGCATCCCTGAGACCATGTTATTTATGAAAAAAGCCAACGAAATGCTTTCTAAAATCACCGAGAGACCCTACCTAGACGGACTTACAATAACTGAGATGGTAAAACTCGACAGACCAGCTGAAGGAATTGCAAAAGTAAGTAATGAACACGAAATCGACTTAATAGTTATGGGTTCACATGGCTCTTCTGGATTTGAAGAATTACTTATAGGATCGAATACTGAAAAAGTAGTTCGCCATTCTGAAATTCCAGTTTTGGTCATTAAAAAACACATGGAAACTTTCAAAACTACAAATTTTGTTTTTGCTTCAGATTTCTCAAAAGAAACTGAAAAACCTTTTAAAAAATTGATTGAATTTACCAAATTCTTCGATTCTAAACTACATTTAGTCATGATTTGCACTCCAAATAGTTTCAAACCGACTCATGTTGCCGAGAAAATAATGACTGATTTTATCGCACCTTTTAATCTTAACAATTATTCAACCAATATTTATAACGACACTAATATAGAAAATGGTATAATAAACTTCTCTAATAGTGTTGATGCCGATTTAATAGGAATGTGTACTCATGGAAGAACTGGATTCTCACACTTTTTTAACGGAAGCATCAGCGAAGACTTAGTAAATCATGCCGTACGCCCTGTAATAACTTTTAAAATCTAAACAAAAAGAAATTACCTTATAAAAACAACTAGATTAAAAACACTTAAATTTATCGCATAAAAAAAGCCTCTCGATTGAGAGGCTTTTTATGTTGGTCTACAAGGACTCGAACCTTGAAAGACTGCACCAAAAACAGTTGTGTTACCATTACACCATAGACCAGCAATGCTGCTAAGCGAGTGCAAATTTAAAACTTTTTTTAGTTTGTGCAAATTTTTTATTCAACCCCATACAACAAAACCTTTTTACAAAAAAACCAAATCAAAGAAAAATTAAATAAAAAGAGAGATTACTAAACAGCAATCTCTCTTTTTAAACATATCATAATCTACCATGAAGTTTTATTTTTTTTTTAAAATCTCCTAAGACATCTGACTTTATTGCATAAAAAAAGCCTCTCGATTGAGAGGCTTCTTATGTTGGTCTACAAGGACTCGAACCTTGAAAGACTGCACCAAAAACAGTTGTGTTACCATTACACCATAGACCAGCAGTGCTGTTAAGCGAGTGCAAATTTAAAGCTTTTTTTAGTTTGCGCAAACTTTTTGAACAAAAATTTGAAAAAAAATTGATTTTTTTTCGAACAAAGCTCCGCCGTTTCTCGAAACCTATTCAAAAACAACATGTTAGTTTTTGTAATTACTTTTTTAGAAAAATTTGTTAATGCTAGTTTGATTACATAAAAAAACATTTTCTTTGTAAGATAAAATAAGGACAAATTTTTAATACCTAAATATGGCACAATTCAACTTTAATAAATGGAATACAATTATTGGTTGGTTAACATTTACAATCGCTTTAATAACTTACACCCTAACTGTCGAACCTACCATGAGTTTTTGGGATTGTGGCGAGTACATCGCTACAGCAGCAAAGCTTGAAGTTGGTCACCCTCCTGGTGCCCCTTTATACCAAATGATGGGTGCTTTCTTTGCAATGTTTGCAATAGATAACCAGCATGTGGCATTAATGGTTAATATGATGTCTGTTTTTTCAAGTGCCTTTACAATATTATTCATGTTCTGGTCGTCCTCTATTATCCTTAAAAAATTAGTTGGTCGTTTTGCCGAAGTAAATCAAAATAACGCTATTGTAATTTTAGGAAGTTCTTTTGTAGGGGCTCTAGCCTATACTTTTTCTGATAGTTTCTGGTTTAATGCTGTCGAAGCAGAGGTTTATGCTATGGCATCCTTATTAATCGCTTTACTTTTTTGGCTGGGATTACGTTGGGAACAAGACATGAATACTCCAAGAGGAAATAAATGGTTACTAATTATTTCATTAGTTGTAGGTCTTTCATTTGGAGTACACTTCATGGCATTACTTACAATTCCGGCAATTGGATTTCTTTATTTCTTTAAAAATTACGAAAAAGTTACTATCAAAAACTTCATTGTTGCCAATATAGTAGTTGTAGCTGTCTTATTATTTATCTTCATATTATTACTTCCTTTAACGATGGCTTTCTTTGGTAAAACCGAGATTTTCATGGTTAACGAAATGGGATTACCTTTTAACTCAGGAACTATATTTGTTGCCTTAGCTTTTATCGCTTTCTTTTATTTTGGATTACGTTACACAAAACAAAAAGGACTTGTTTTTTACAACACTATAATTCTTTGTATCTTATTCATTTTAATTGGATTCTCTACTTGGTTAATGCTACCTATCAGAGCAAATGCTAATACTGTAATTAACGAGAACAAACCTTCGGATGCGACCGAAGTACTTGCATATTACAACCGTGAACAATACGGTGTAAACCCATTGTTTTACGGACCTCAATACACGGAAGTTTTTGCAGGATTAGATAAAAACACTCCTTATCTAGACAAAAAACCGAATTACGAAAGAGACTACAAAACTGGTAAATATATTATTACCAACAATTATAAAAATGCAGTACAAAATACTGACGATGCACAAAAAGCTTTTTTACCAAGAATGTGGAGTACTGAGCATGTAGAAAACTACATTAACTTTACTAACCCTCCTGCATTTAAGATAAACCCAAATTATCCTTATGAAGATGATTTGCAAAAATACGGTATCGACCCAAGTCAATTATCTGAAGATGAGTTTAACAAAGCAACTGCTCAACTTAGACATGAAGTTGAAAAAACAATTACTGAATTCAGAAAAGCATACGCTCAAAAACAAATTGATAATGAGGGTTATGTGAAATTCTTAAGAAGTTATGGCGATTATTTAATTGTTGAAAAACCAACAACTGCAGACAACTTTAGCTTTATGTTCGAATACCAATTCGGATATATGTACTGGAGATATTTAATGTGGAACTTTGTAGGTCGCCAAAGTGACACTCAAGGGAAATATGATAATTTAGATGGAAACTGGATTAGCGGAATCAAATTTATGGATTCAATTCATTTAGGTTCTCAAGACAATTTACCATCGGATGTATTAAATAATAAAGGAAGAAATGTTTATTTTTTCTTGCCTTTCATCCTTGGTTTAATCGGTTTAATGTACCATGCAAATAAAGATTTAAAAAGTTTCTATGTCCTATTAGCTTTATTCTTATTTACTGGTTTAGCATTAAAAATTTACCTAAACGAAAGACCTTTTGAACCTCGAGAGAGAGATTATGCATTAGTCGGATCCTTTTATGTATTTGCAATCTGGATAGGATTCGGGGTCTACGCACTCTATGAAACCCTGCAGAAATATATAACACCAAGAATTGCCGGACCTATAGTTATTGCAGGTAGCTTACTTGCTGCTCCGATACTTATGGCTTCTCAAAACTGGGATGATCATGATAGATCTAATAAATATACTGCTGTAGCAATGGCTAAAGCGTATTTAAACTCATGTGATCCTAATGCCATTTTATATACCATTGGAGATAATGATACCTTCCCTTTATGGTACGCTCAGGAAATAGAGAAAATAAGAACCGATGTTAAAATCGTAAATACAAGTCTATTCATGACCGATTGGTATATCGATCAGATGAAAACAAAAACATACGAATCAAATGCATTACCAATATCTTTTGTTCACGAACAATATGTAGGTGATAAATTAGATTATGTGGCGCATATTCCAAAAATAGATAGTCGTTGGGACATTAAAGGTTTTATTGATTTTATAAAAAACCCTAAGTCAACAGTTGAAATGCAAAACGGACAAACGATTCACTTTTATCCAACTAATAAACTCCGTCTTACTATAAACAAGGATAATATTATCAAGAATAAAGTAGTTGCTCCTAAGTATTACGACTCTATTGTTCCTTATATCGACATTGATATTAAAGGAAGTGCTTTATACAAAAATCGTTTGATGATGCTTGATATATTAGCTAATAACGATTGGAAAAGACCAATTTATTTTAGTGGTGGTGCTTTTGACGATGAAGATTATTTATGGCTAAAAAACTATCTACAATTAGACGGAATGGTGTATAAACTTGTACCAATTAAAACCGTTCCTAATAAAGATGGCGGACCAATGGACATGGGGCAAATTGATGCCGATAAAATGTATGATATCGTAATGAAATGGGATTGGGGTAATAGCGAAAGTGATAAAATTTATCACGATCCAGAAACAAGACGAAACAGTATCACGTATCGTACTAATCTTTCCAGATTAATGAAACAATTAATTACTGAAGGTAAAATTGACAAAGCCAAAAACATTATCAATTTAGCTATGACAAAAATGCCATTGGATAAATTTGGTTATTACTCATTAGTTGAGCCTTTTGCTAAAGGATATTATGATGTTGGCGAAAAAGCAAAAGCACATGATTTACTAGAAAAGTTAATAAATAAATACAAAGAAAATCTAGATTATTACAGCCATTTAGATCCATCTGAACAAACAAG
Organism: Flavobacterium sp. GL_143; assembly: GCF_057834355.1. Classification (NCBI taxonomy): domain Bacteria; kingdom Pseudomonadati; phylum Bacteroidota; class Flavobacteriia; order Flavobacteriales; family Flavobacteriaceae; genus Flavobacterium; species Flavobacterium sp. GL_143. The sequence goes on from NZ_CM174401.1 coordinate 563,582, forward strand.
TCTGGCTATTGATATAATTACTGATATCGAAAGATACAGAAGCTTATTGCAAGTAATGAAGGAAAGTAAAGATTTACCTTTTTACAACAAGCAAAAAGCAATTTTCAATACTTATGTAAATGTTTTCGAGCGATTTGGTCGTGAAAAAGAATAAATAATATTCTAAAAATATAATAATTAAAAAATGTAGCGCTATTGAAAAATACCGCTACATTTTTTATTTTTACATAAACTAAAATTTCAGAAAATGAGTTTTTACTGGATTAAGACGAACAAGCTGATAAAACGATTCTTCTCTAACTATTATTGGGACATTCCTAATAAGGAGAATAAAGTTTATTTAACTTTTGATGACGGTCCAACTCCCGAAATCACAGAATGGGTTTTATCTGAACTAAAAAAACGCGATGCCAGAGCCACTTTCTTTTGCATTGGCAATAACATCGAAAAACACCCCGAAATTTTCAAAAAAGTAATCACCGAAGGTCATTCGATAGGAAATCATACTTATGATCACTTAAAAGGCTGGAAAACGACCACTAAAACGTATTTAGACAATAGTCTTTTATGCGGCAAACAAATCCAGAAATCTTCTACTGAAAATCTTCAGCCTAAGATTTTTCGTCCTCCTTATGGCAAAATCACCAAATCACAATCGACACAATTACGCCAATTGGGGTATAAAATAATAATGTGGGATGTTTTAAGCGCAGATTTTGACCGAAGCATATCTCCGGAAAAGTGCTTACAGAATGTAATAAAAAATGTAAAATCAGGAAGCGTAATTGTTTTTCACGATAGCATTAAAGCATCGCAAAACCTTAAATTTGCATTACCAAAAACATTAGATTATTTAAAGGAAAACAATTTTATATTTGATGTTATTTATTAAACATACGGTCATTTAATAAAACATATAAAGAATACTACAAGTTTAGTATCCAGAAGAAATTAGAATTGTTCTTGTACAATCCCTATAATAGTATTTGCATCCAATTCGCCGGATTGCCTCCAAATCATTTGACCTTCTTTATAAATCATTAAAGTAGGTAGTCCTTTTATTCTTAGTGCATCAGCCAATTCCTGATTTTTATCCACATCAATTTTAATGACTTTGGCTTTATCGCCTAGCGCAGCTGCAACATCTTTTATTACAGGATGCATTGACACTGATGATTCGTTCCAATCGGTGTAAAAATCAATTAACACTGGAACTTGAGCATTTATAAGTTCTCCAAATTTTGACATAAAATCAACTATTTAATCTTTTTAAATCTACTAAAAAGAGATTATTATATACAAATGTAGCATTTTTAACGAATTATGCCACATCCTTCCCTTTTTTTAGTTCAATCACAGTTATTTCGGGCATAATCCCTACACGTCCTGGATAAGCATGAAATCCAAAACCACGATTTACATATACATAGCGACCTGCGTTTTCATACAGGCCAGCCCATTGTTTATACACATATTGTGCCAAGCTCCATTTAAAATAGCCCGGAATTTCAATCCCAAACTGCATTCCATGAGTATGTCCTGACAAAGTAAGGTGAAAATTCTTAGGATGATTTTTTATTTCATACTCCCAATGACTAGGATCATGACTCATTAACACCTTAAAATCATCTTGTTGAACACCTTGCGAAGCTTTATTTAAATCACCCGCTTTTTTAAAATTATGTCCCCAATTTTCAACACCTACCAAAGCGATTTTATCCTCTCCTTTTTGAATGTAAGTATGTTCATTCAATAATAATTGAAAACCAATTTGTCCGTATAAGTTTTTTATAGCTTCAAAGTTTTCATCTTTCTTTTGTTCAGATGGCCAAGTAACATATTCGCCATAATCATGATTTCCTAAAACCGCATATTTACCAAATTTAGGATCTTTTATTTTATTAAAAGTCTCTAACCAAGGATGCATTTCGGTAGCATGCGTATTAACAATATCTCCCGTAAACAAAATCATATCCGAGTTTTGTTCATTTACTAAATCGATAGCATAACTTATTTTCTCTGGATTATCAAAACTTCCCGAATGCACATCAGATATTTGTGTAATCGTAAATCCATCAAAAGCATCTGGTAAATCTGGAAAAAATACAGTTTGCCTGATTACTTTAAAATTATATTTTCCTTCAAAAATTCCATAAATTAAAGACAGAAAAGGAACTGCTGCCAAACCAACTGCCAATTGACTCACAAATTTTCTTCGGCTAGGAATTACACTATCTTTCGTTAAGTTAGGATTCTCGATAAAATAGTTAACTAATCCAGCTCCTACACGAAAAATGTCTTCGCCTAAAAGCACTAATGTTATTACAATTTTTGGTACATAAACGACCAACATCAGCCCCATTGTAAACATGGTTTGCTTAGTTTGCCCAATAGAACGGTCAAATTGCGTAAAGGAATATATTATAAATATAAAAAGTAGTAAACTTATTATTTGGTAACTTATCAGGAGCCATCTTAGCTTAATTAATGTTCTAACAGCCTGAAAAGAATAAAACTCTATAAATAAAAAAAGAGCACAAATAATTATAAAACGAATGACCATTGGAAAAATTTTTAAGCAAAGTAACAAAGAATGAATATGTGAAAACTTTTTGTTATCAAAATTTTAACGCAAACAATAACAAAAAAAGCTGGTGATTTTACTCACCAGCTTTCCACCTACTAAAACTATTATCCTACCTACCCCCTTATATAAATTATTAACCCTAATTTATAGTAAGTAGAATATTAATCAAACCCTTATTTTTTAGCTTTTGCAGCCTCTGGTTTAGCTACTTCAGTTTTTGTAGCTTCAGCTTTTTTATCTGCTTTCTTTTTAGCATGTTTAGTAGCTTTCACTTCTTTTGTTGGAGTCGTTTGAGCTGGAGTTGTTTGAGCATTTACCATTGCTGTAGTTCCTAAAACTGCTATAGCTAGCATTAATACTTTTTTCATGATTGTTAGTTTTATGATTATTATTATTTCATTATTTATAGGTCAAAGATATATCTGCTAAATGAAGATTAAATGAAGATTTACCTTGCCTAAAAATTTTAACTTTTAATTAAGCTTTGACGCTATTTGGAAACAATAACAAAAACGTAGTACCCTCATTAGGAGTCGAGGTTACCTTAATCTCTATATGATGAAAAGAAGCTATACTATCGGCTATAGCCAAGCCTAAACCTTGACCATCCTGATCAGAGCTAATTCGGGTAAATCGATTAAATATCTTTTCGACTTGGGTTTCATTCATTCCTATTCCCAAATCAGAAATAGACAAATAGTAATGTTGATTTAAAAACCCATCGCTAATAGTAATACTTCCGTTCTCTTTATTATATTTTATTGCATTGGTAACTAGATTATACAATAGGATATGCATGAGCGTATTGTTACCCATAAAATTAAAATCATGCTCCATTTTATTAGAGAACTGCAATCCTTTATCATCAATCCTATCTTGTAAATCATCGTACAATCCGCTTACGATTTCATAAAAATCGATAGCTTCATTGGCGGCATATTGATTATTCTCGATTCTGGAAATTAACAATAAGTTATTGATTATTTTCTTCAGCATATCCAAAGTCCTGAGTGAGCCTGCAATTTTATCAACTGCATTATCATCCAAAGATTCATTTTGCAATAAGTTCTCGAATTTATTTTTTAATAACGCAATCGGGGTTAAAAGTTCATGAGAAACATTGGATATAAATTGCTTTTCTTTTTTAAAAAGCTCTCCTATCCTATCCATCATTTGGTTTAAAACCGAATCTAATTCTCTAAAATCTGCCGAATGCGCTTTAATCGGAGTGTGATCAAAAGCTTCGGGTTCATTTACTCTACGTATTTTAGTATCTATTATTTTATAAAAAGGCTTGAGTAAATACTCTATATAAAAAGTATCTGCCAAGAATGTTATCAAAACAATTACAACTAAAACAATAATAATAAAGAGCTTAATAATAAAAGTAAGATCTTTTATTTCTGCCAAACTGCTTCCTATCTCTAACTGATATCCTATATTTTCATAAGTAAAATGATATCGTAATATCCTATACTCATTTTCTTCACCTTCGATAATCCTATTCTCATTAACAAAAGTGGTCTTTTCTAGATTTGGTAATTTTGGTAATCTCGATAGTACCAAAAACTCACTATGTAAAGTCGAAAATTGCGAATAAGTTTCAGTAGAATCATCTGCATTTTCGATAAAATCATCAATTTCATTTTGATTTAAATGCTCAATAAACTTTTTCTTTTTTTCGATAAGTCCATTATTAATGTGTCTATAAACCACATTCTGAACTAAAATAGGCAGCATTAACCATAAAATCAAAATCACTAACAATCGCGTTAGTGCATTAAAAATGGCTAATTGATGCTTTATTTTCATATTAGTTTATCTAGGTATTAATTCTATATCCAACATTTCTTACTGTTTCAAACCAATCAATAGTAGTGTGTTTGTCTAATTTTTTTCGAAGGTTACGAACGTGAACATCAATAAAATTTGAATCTGAATTTATCTCCAGAATATCTCCCCAAATATGTTCTGTTAATTGTAATCTGGTAATTACACGATTTTTATTCAATACTAAATATTGAAAAATATCAAATTCTTTCTTGGTCAAATTAATCGGTGTTCCATCATAACTTACTTTGTAATCTTGTAATTGCAACGAAAATCCATGTATTTTTAAATCATTTAAAGTATACCCATGCATTCTACGAATAACAGCAAACAAACGTGCACTTAACTCTGTTAGCGCAAATGGCTTGGTAAGATAATCATCGGCACCAAGATGCAACCCATCAATCCTGTCATCTAATTCTCCACGAGCGGTAATAACAATTACTGCAATTTTGGATTTGGTTTTTCGAACTGCTTTTAAAACATCAAAACCATCTCCATCTGGCAAACCTAAATCAAGCAGCATGGCATCATAATCATTTCCGCCAATTTCATCTAATGCTTCATTACACGTATTAGCAATTTTACATACATAACCACCATCACTCAAAAAATCTTTAACCTCAATGGCAAGCTCTTTATTATCTTCGACAATAAGAATATTCATAAACTGTATTTTATAAATTAAAAGTAAGCAAATAATGAAAACGTAATTTTTTAATTATTAAAAATTTAACGCCTGTACGAACAAAAAAGGCTGATAAATTTCTTTATCAGCCTTATCAATAATTATCCTTTTTGTTTTGCCTACCGCTATCAACCTTCATTTAAAGCAAAACAAAAACGACATTTATTTTTTAGCTTTCATTGGTTCTGCTTTTGGAGCTGCTTTTTTTTCAGATTTTGTTTTTTTATCTGTTTTTGCTTTTGGGTGTTTGGTTGCTTTAACTTCTTTTGTTGGAGTTGCTTTAACCGGAGTTGTAGCTGCGCTAACCATTGCACTTGTTCCTAAAACTGCTACTAATAACATTACTAAATTTCTCATGATTTCTAATATTTAAAAGTTAATTATCTCTTATTTTATACACCAAATTTACATCTGTAATATGAAGACAAAATGAAGAAAACAATCATCTGAAAATTTTAACTTGACATTAACTATTTATACTTAATATTCAATCTTACACTGCATTTACGAACAAAGTAATACAATAGCATTACCATAGACGCACTGCTGTACGATTCTACAGATAGTAAAAAAGCATCTCTAATAAAACATTTCAATTCTAATTTGAGTTTATCCAGATTAAATTTTCAAGAACCGAATCGTTTTTAAAACCCAATTGTTTATTTTTACAGACTAATATTTTTTTTATGTCAACTCAAAAACGCCTTTTTCTTCTTGATGCTTACGCTTTAATTTTTCGTGGCTATTATGCTTTTATAAAAAACCCGCGAATTAACTCCAAAGGAATGGATACCTCTGCAATTATGGGGTTCATGAACTCACTTTTGGATGTGATAAAAAGAGAAAAACCAGATCATTTAGCCGTAGCTTTTGATAAAGGAGGAAGTGCTTTGCGTAATGAGATATTCCCTGAGTACAAAGCCAATCGTGATGTAACTCCCGAAGCTATAAAAATTGCTGTACCTTATATACATGAATTATTAAAAGCAATGCATATCCCGATTATAGAAGTTGCGGGTTTTGAAGCCGATGATTTAATTGGAACTATTGCAAAGCAAGCCGAAAAAGAAAACTATAAAGTATTTATGGTAACGCCAGATAAGGATTTTGCACAATTAGTATCTGAGAATATATTTATGTACAAACCAGCCCGAATGGGTAATGGAATAGAAATTTGGGGTGTTCCTGAAGTATTGGCAAAATTTGAAATCGAACGTCCGGAACAAGTAATTGATTTTCTTGGTATGATGGGCGATGCTGCCGATAATATCCCGGGGCTTCCAGGAGTTGGAGAAGTTACTGCCAAAAAACTATTGAAAGAATATGGTTCAATGGAAAACCTTCTAGCAAATACTGACAAGCTAAAAGGAAAAATGAAAGAGAATATCGAGGCTAACGCTGAGAAAGGCTTACTATCTAAAACATTGGCAACTATCCTACTAGATTGTCCTGTAACTTTTAACGAATCTGATTACGAATTAACTCGTCCTGATATCGAAAAAACGGATGCTATTTTCCAAGAATTGGAATTTAGAAGAATGGCAGAACAATTTGACAATCTTTTTAAAGCAGATGGAAGCGGATTAACAGCTACTGCAGCTGCTCCTGATGCTAAACTATACAAAAAACCACAACCGAAAAACGATGATCAATTTGATCTTTTTGGAAGTGCTACTACTGATGAAGAAAATCCAGAAGCGCAAAGAACTTCTTTTTACAATAATCTAGAAAACACGCCTCACTCTTATCAAATTATTCAAGGAGATTTAGGTTTAAAATTGCTTTTACAAAATTTACAAAACCAAACTTCTGTTTGTTTTGATACCGAAACTACAGGATTAGATGCTTTACACGCCGAATTGGTTGGAATTTCATTTTCTTACGAAAAAGGAAAAGGATTCTATGTTCCGTTTCCAGAAAACCAAGAAGAAGCAAAAGCATTGATTGAAAAATTTATTCCGTTTTTTGAGAATGAAGCAATCGAAAAAATTGGGCAGAATTTAAAATATGATTTAAAAATATTATTGAATTATGGTGTTTCTGTAAAAGGAAAATTATTTGACACTATGATTGCGCATTACCTGATTAATCCAGACATGCGTCATAATATGGATATTTTATCAGAAACATATTTAAAATATTCTCCAAAATCAATTGAAGATTTAATTGGCAAAAAAGGAAAGAATCAAAAATCGATGCGCGATGTTGCACTCGAAGATATAAAGGAATATGCTGCTGAAGATGCCGATGTAACGTTGCAACTTAAAGAGATATTCACCACAGAATTAGACAAAACCGGAACTAAAAAATTATTCGACGAAATCGAAATTCCGTTGGTTAGTGTTTTGGCTGCGATGGAAACTGAAGGAATTAGACTTGATGTTGACTTTTTAAAATCATTATCTGAAGAATTAGGTAAGGATATTAAAACATTAGAAGCTAAAATTTACGAAATCGCAGGAGAACAATTTAACCTTGCATCACCTAAACAATTAGGAGATATCTTATTTGATAAATTAAAAATTGGCGGAGCAAAGCAAAAGAAAACCAAAACTGGTCAATACGCAACGGGCGAAGAAATCTTAAGCTATTTAGCCAAAGACAATGAGATTGTTGCTGCAATCCTAGATTGGCGTTCTCTTGTAAAACTACAAAATACCTATGTAGAAGCTTTACCATTACAAGTAGATCCAGTTTCTAAAAGAGTTCATACCGATTATATGCAAACTGTAGCTGCAACTGGTCGTTTAAGTTCAAACAATCCTAACTTACAGAATATCCCAATTCGTACCGAAAGAGGAAGACAAATACGTAAAGCTTTTATTGCTCGCGACGAAAATTATACCTTAATCTCTGCCGATTATTCTCAAATAGAATTACGAATCATCGCTGCTTTAAGTGGTGAAGAGAATATGATAAAAGCATTCCAGAATCATGAAGACATTCATAAATCTACCGCTTCTAAAGTATTTAATGTAGCATTAGAAGAAGTAACTCGTGAACAACGTAGCCATGCCAAAACAGTAAACTTTGGTATTATCTATGGTGTTTCGGCTTTTGGATTAAGTAACCAAACTTCATTATCAAGAAGCGAAAGCGCTACATTGATTGAAGCATACTATAAAACATACCCAAGATTAAAATCATACATTCAGGAACAAATAGAATTTGCGAGAGAAAATGGTTACGTACAAACTATTCTGGGTCGTCGTCGTTATTTAAAAGATATTAATTCGCAAAACGCAGTTGTTCGTGGTGGAGCCGAAAGAAATGCCGTAAACGCACCAATACAAGGAAGCGCTGCCGATGTTATTAAGATTGCGATGATTAATATCCACAAGAAACTAACATCTGAAAATTGGAAATCTAAAATGTTGCTTCAAGTACATGATGAGCTTGTGTTTGATGTACACAACTCTGAACTTGAAAAAATCCAACCAATGATTAAACACGAAATGGAGAACGCATTTATAATGGCAGTCCCACTAGAAGTAGAATTAGGTTTAGGGAAAGATTGGTTAGAGGCACATTAAAAAACAAAAAAATGTTTATTACATTTATTTCTCAATTGAGTCTCTTCATTAAAAAACCAAAATAATGAACAAGAAAATTCATACATTGCAAAAAAATATAAAATAATAAGACTAACCTTCTCTAAAATAAAAATGAAAAAAAATACCTTATTAGCAATAATATCAATTTGCATACTTATAACAGTAAATTTATTTTGGTTTATACAATCTACTGCATCAATATCAATAGATCCAGAAGTACACTATCGGTTATCACAAATCATAGGGTTTCTAGAGCTTATAGCGTATGCCGGATTATTGCCTTTTTTTGTAGCATTATACAAAAAACAATAAATAAAAATCATCATGAATGAAGAATTAAATAAACTTTTTGAGATTAAAAATACTCAACCAGAAGAAGATACAGACTCAGATCTATTCAACATAATTGTTCACTTCGTGATCAGAATAGTTATTCCACTTTTTGTATTTTTTCTATTATACTCGATTGTAGATTATTCAGGCAACATAGGAATAGCATATATAGTTTTTTTTATCTCTCTTTTTATTCTTTTTTTAATAATTGTTGCCCTTTTAATTGAGACTTCTAACCTTAATAAGAAGAATAAAATATATCTGAGAAATACTAATTATGTCATATTAGCTTTTTATGCCCTCCCTTTTATATTGGGATTAATTATAATTGGAAGAAATTCTTAAATAAAATTTACAATGTAATTATGAAAAAGACATTGAGTTTAAAACAATTTTAGCCAATTATAATGAGCGTTCATTTAGATATCGAACTTGGTTTGGGTAAAGATTGACTAGAGGCACATTAATTATATCCTTATTATCATATTAGAAAAAAGAAAAAAATTGATGACAGACAATTTTAAGCCACCAATAAAAAGCAGAACAACATCAGAATTATTAAAAATAGCTGGTTCTCCAAAAAAATGGAATCCAGACGCACTTACATTAGCGAAAACCGAATTATTAAATAGAGGTATCGAAACTAAAGAAATAAAAAAGGTAATTAGATCTGCAAATAACAGAGAGAGAACAGCAATACGAAAAACAACTAATGAAAGTTATAACATTTTAGATTTCATCTTTGATTTAATATTGGAATCGGACTCTATTTGAATTATTGTTTTCTTAGAAATTAAAAAAGATGCTGAATTTAGATTTCTAAATCAAAAATCAACACAATCTTGTCATTTATGACACAAATTATACATAAAAAAAGGACTGTTCTTTCGAACAGTCCTTTTTTTATCGGTTATATTTTTATTATTTAACTTTTCTTGATGATTCTCTTTCTTTCAGCTTAGTTTTGATTACTATGGTTTCGTAATCGCTGCTCTCCCCTTCTTTTTCTTCTAATCTTGAGATTAATCGTTTGGCAGCAACTTCACCAATTTCTATTCCGTGTTGGCTTATTGTGGTTAAACTTGGTGATAAACGTCTCGAAGCCAAAATTCCGTCTGCAAAACCTATTATCGATATATCTTCTGGAACTTTATATCCTTTTTTCAAACTAACTCTTAAAGCTGCAACAGAATCATTTTCGTCTAAAGCAAAAATTGCATCAATTTTATGATCAAAAATGGCATCTATTTTACTTTTCATATCCTCTTCAGAATCTGTACGAAGAATAATATTTTCGTTTACAGGAATATTATTGTCATTTAAAGCTTTTAGATATCCATCTGCTCTCAATTTTCCAACACTTAAATTATCTACAGATGAAATCAAGGCTATATTTTTACATCCTAAATTAATTAAATGTTGTGTTGAATTTAAAGCTGAATCAAAATCATCTACTACCACTTTATCACACTCTACACCTTCTGCAATCCTGTCAAACATTACAATTGGCGTTCCGTCGTTTATAATTTCTTTAAAGTGATTATATTCTTGTAATTTCTGAGCTTCTTCAGAAACCGATAATATAAAACCATCAATAGTTCCATTACTCAACATTTCTAGCGTATGAATTTCTTTTTCCAAAGACTCATTAGAAATACATGTAATAACATTATATCCCTTTTTATCTGCTACTTTCTCGATACCACTAAAAACTTTAGCAAAAAAGGAGTTTAATATATTAGGTATAATAACTCCAATAGTTTTTGTTTTACGGTTCTTTAAATTCAAACCAATAACATTCGGCTTATAGTTTTTTAGTTTAGCATACTCTTTAATTTTAATTTTAGTTTGCTCACTAATTTCAGGACTATCATTAAGTGCCTTAGAAACTGTAGACACAGAAACGTTAAGTTCTTTTGCGATTTGTTTTAAAGTTGCTTTAGCTTTCATTTAAGATAATTTTATTGAATTAATACAAATATAGTAGAATTAAGGAAATTAAAACAAAAACAAGTCAAAACATGCTTTAAATTTTCAAGTAATTACATCTCCTTCTTAAAATAATTTAAACAAAAAATTAAAAAAAAGCCAAAATCCAAAACCGCCCATCAAAAAATTTCGTTTATACCTATTTACATATAATTATAATTTGCTATTAACAACCACTTAAAGAAATTGAATTATGAAAAACGAAGTTAAAATCCATGAAGTTAACCCCTTACTTAACAACAGAAGGAGTTTTCTTAAGATCAGTGGCTTAACCATTGTTGGCACTGGCTTACTTTTGGCAGGATGTAATCACGATGACGATGATGAAAATATGCCTGTTGACGACACTTCACTACCTGGAATTAGAAATGGCGTCTTCGATTTAGGCTCTGGAGATTTCGGCGTATTAACCTATGCATATGCCTTAGAACAACTAGAAGCCGACTTTTACACTAAGGTTGTAAATGCATCAAACTTTAATAGTGTTTTTAGTGATATCGAACGTCAGGTTCTTACTGATTTATATCATCACGAAGTGATTCACAGAGATTTTTTTAAGGCAGCTTTAAGCGGAGCACTTCCTAACCCAAGCACACAATTACTTCCTAGCTTGGCATTTAATTACGGATCTATGAATTTTAACAGTCGTACAGAAGTACTTGCAACTGCTAAAGCTCTTGAAGATACAGGAGTTGCCGCATATAATGGTGCAGGAAAACTAATTAAAAGTGCCGATTATTTGGTGTTGGCAGGGAAAATTGTTTCTGTAGAAGCAAGGCATGCTGCGGCAATTAGAAGTTTAATAAACCCAAATTCTAAAGATTTTGCGGGCGATGATGTGGTAAATGCCACAACTGGTTTAGATGTAGCGAAAGATCCATCTAAAATCTTAGCTGTTGCGGGAGGATTTATAACAACTCCATTCACAGCAAAATATTTACCATAACCACAACCCATAAAATCTAGAAATTATGAATATATTAAAATTTATAGAAACCTTTGCCGACGAAAGCGCAATGAGAAGCACGGGCTCAAGAAGAGATAGCTTTACACAATTTGGAAATATCGGAAAGACTTTGGCAATAGCCTCAATTCCGTTCGGATTATCTTCATTAGCCAATAAAGCTTTAGCCAAAGATATAACTGCAACTCCAGCAACACCAATTGGAGCATTACAATTTGCATTAACCTTAGAATATCTTGAAAACGAATTTTATGCTATGGCATTAGATTCAGGAGTTATTCCAGCATCTGAAAATGGCGGACGCGATTTAAAAGTTTTTCAACAAATTGCTGCTCACGAATCAAGCCATGTAAATTTTTTAATTGCAGGATTGGGAGGAACAGCAAGTGCAAACTTTGTTCCTAAACCTACTTTTGACTTTACTGTTGGTGGCGCTTTTGATCCATTTGGTGATTACCCAACGTTTTTAGCTTTGGCACAAGCCTTTGAAGATACAGGAGTAAGAGCCTATAAAGGTCAGGCAGGAAATTTAATTTCTACGCCAGATTTACTAACAGCTGCACTGCAAATACATTCGGTAGAAGCGCGTCACGCATCCGAAGTACGACGATTACGCGGCCTTAAAGGATGGATAAGCGGTAACGAGAGAGGCGCAGGAATGCCATCTGCGACCCAAGCTGTATATAATGGAGAAGAATTAACTGTACAGGCAGGATACAATACCGCAACCTTATTTGGAGCCGCAGCAGGCTCAGAAGCCTATGATGAACCACTTACTACGCAACAGGTTGTAGACATAGCAAATTTGTTTATTGTGTAACAAAATATAGTCGCAAAAATCCAAACCATCTCTACTTAATTGTAAAGATGGTTTTTTTATTCTTTTAAATAAAAAGATATCTCCTGATTTTCAGTAGTTAAAATAATCTTTTAAGGTATTTGGTTTTAAAATAATTAATTGTACTTTTGCAACCCCTTTATTGGGGATGGAATGTTTAATTAAAATAATATTATGGACGCATTAAGCTACAAAACAGTTTCAGCTAGCAAAGCCACTGTAACTAAAGAGTGGATTGTTGTTGACGCTGAAGGTCATAACTTAGGACGTCTTGCTTCAAAGGTTGCAATGATCTTAAGAGGTAAGTACAAACCAAGTTACACACCGCACGTTGACTGTGGAGATAACGTAATTGTTATCAACTCAGAAAAAATTAACCTTACAGGTACAAAAATGGATGACAAAATTTACATGCGTCATACAGGTTACCCAGGAGGTCAAAGAACTTTAACTGCTAAAGTATTGCAAGCAAAAAACCCTGCATTATTAGTAGAGAAAGCAGTAAAAGGAATGTTACCTAAGAACAAATTAGGAGCTGAACTTTTCAGAAATTTAAATGTTGTTGTAGGATCTGAGCACAAACAAGGAGCTCAAAAACCTAGAACTGTTAACCTAAACGATCTTAAGTAATGGGAGTTATTCACAAAATCGGTAGAAGAAAAACCGCTGTTGCACGTGTTTATGTTTCAGAAGGAACAGGAAAAATCACTGTAAACAAAAAAGAATTCGCAACCTATTTCCCAACTGCAACTTTACAGTACAAAGTTTTACAACCAATGTCTATGACAGAAAATGTAAACAACTTTGATGTAAAAGTAAACGTTTACGGAGGTGGTTCAACTGGTCAAGCAGAAGCTGTAAGAATGGCATTAGCACGTGTTATGTGTGAAGTAAATGCTGAAAACAGAGCTATCTTGAAACCAGAAGGTTTATTAACAAGAGATCCAAGAATGGTTGAACGTAAGAAATTCGGTCAGAAGAAAGCTCGTAAGAGATTCCAATTCTCTAAACGTTAATATTACCTGTCTTGTTCATTTGGAACAAGGCATATCAATTATTATTGAATTTAAAAAACACAGTTGTTGTTGCTCTCCTATCGAGGTAGGAAATAGTTTAGCATCTAAATGTATAAAGCCGACAAAATCGCCATTTATGCATTGCTAATCAACAGAACGTAAACTAGTACAAAAATGGCAAACAAAGTAGAAGTAAAAGAATTACTAGAAGCAGGTGTTCACTTTGGACACATGACTAGAAAATGGGATCCAAACATGGCTCCTTACATTTATATGGAGCGTAATGGTATTCACATTATCAATCTATATAAAACTGCAGCAAAAATTGAAGAGGCTAATGAAGCTTTGAAAAAAATCGCTGCATCAGGTAGAAAAATATTATTCGTTGCTACCAAAAAACAAGCTAAAGACATCGTTGCTGATAAAGCAAAAGCTGCAAACATGCCTTATATCACTGAAAGATGGCCTGGTGGAATGCTAACTAACTTCGTAACTATCCGTAAAGCTGTTAAAAAAATGGCTACTATTGATAAAATGAAGAAAGACGGTACTTTCATGACACTTTCTAAGAAAGAGCGTTTACAAGTAGATCGTCTTCGTGCTAAATTAGAGAAAAACTTAGGTTCAATCGCAGACATGTCTAGACTACCTGCAGCATTGTTCGTAGTAGATATCAAAGCTGAACATATCGCAATAAAAGAAGCACAAAAATTAAACATTCCAGTTTTTGCAATGGTAGATACTAACTCTGATCCTAGAGAAGTAGAGTATGTTATCCCATCAAATGATGATGCTTCTAAATCAATTGATAAAATTTTATCTTTAGTTACAGCTGCAATCGTTGAAGGTCTTTCTGACAGAGGTTCTGACAAAGAGGCTGAATCATTGTTACCTGCTACAGAAGAAGCAACTCCAGCTGCTGAGGCTGTTGAAGCTCCTGCTGAAACAAAAGAATAAATAAACATTTAAATTCCAATTTTTAAATTCCAAATCCCATAAAAAATTAGAAACGTTAAGTTGATAATTTGATAAAACTGGAATTTGAGATTTAAAGATTGGAATTTTTACTTTTAACTCATAAAAAATCATACAATATGGCAACAATTACTGCTGCAGACGTAAATAAATTAAGACAAACTACAGGTGCCGGAATGATGGACTGTAAAAAAGCTTTAGTTGAAGCTGAAGGAGATTTCGATAAAGCTATACAAAACCTTAGAGAAAAAGGTCAAAAAGTTGCTGCTAATCGTTCTGACCGTGAGTCTTCTGAAGGAGCTGCTGTTTCTTTTATTAATGCTGACAAAACTAAAGGAGCTATCATCACTTTAAACTGCGAAACAGATTTCGTAGGTAAAAATGAAAACTTCGTAAATTTAGCTAAAGAATTAGTTGAAAAAGCAATAAACTTCTCTTCTAAAGAAGAATTCTTAGCTTCAGATTTCAACGGAATGACTGTTGCTGAAAAGTTAATTGAGCAAACTGGTGTTATTGGTGAAAAAATCGAAATCGGTGGTTTTGAAATTTTAGAAGGGGCTTTCGTTGGATCTTATGTTCACGTTAACAAAATTGCTGCATTAACTGCAATTTCTGCACCAATTGATAACGCTGAAGTTTTAACTAAAGACATCTCTATGCAAGTAGCATCTATGGGAGCTGATACATTATCTTACAAAGATTTTGATCCTGCTTTCGTTGCTTCTGAACTTGCTGCTCGTATTGCTGTAATCGAAAAAGAAAATGAAGAAGCAAAACGTTTAGGAAAAACTTTAAAAAATGTTCCTAAATATATCTCTTTCTCTCAATTAACTGAAGAAGTTATAAAACAAGCTGAAGAAGATGCTAAAGCTGAATTAAAAGCTGAAGGTAAACCAGAACAAATTTGGGATAAAATTATTCCAGGAAAAGTTCAACGTTTCATCTCTGACAATACTACTTTAGATCAAGAAAAAGCTTTATTGGATCAAAACTTCATCAAAGATGATAGTAAAAAAGTTGGTGATTATGTTAAAGGATTCAACGTTGAAATTACAGGTTTCAAAAGAGTTACTTTAGGATAATCTATATTCTAGATTCGCATATAAAAAAAAGAGAGACTTAACGGTCTCTCTTTTTTATTATAACTATTTGTTTGATTTTGTTACTGGAGTTTCAAAACCTCTAGCTTTCATTAAAGCATTAATCTCAGGATTATGTCCTCTAAAAGATTTATAAGCTTCCTCCTGATCTGTTGTATTACCTACACTAAATATCTTATCGTGTAATCTTTTAGCAACATCTTTATCATAAGGTCCTTTTGCCTCTGTAAATGCCTCGTAAGCATCGGCACTAATAACATCTGCCCATAAATAACTATAATATCCGCTCGCATACCCATCACTAGAAAAAATGTGCCCAAATTGAGGAATACGATGACGCATTACAATTTCTTTAGGCATATTAAGCTTAGTCAATGTTTCTTTCTCAAAAATTGTAGGATCAATAACAGAATCTCCTGCTAAATGTAATTTCATATCAATAAGTGAACTTGAAATTGTCTCAACAGTAGAAAATCCTTCATTAAATGTTGCTGCTTTTGCAATACGCTCAACCAAATCTTTAGGAATAGGCTTTCCTGTTTTATAATTTAAAGCAAATTTATTCAATACCTCAGGAGTTTCTAACCAACGCTCTAAGATTTGAGATGGAAACTCTACATAATCTCTTGCAACTGCAGTTCCTGATAATGTAGGATAGGTAACATCCGAACATAAACCATGTAATGCGTGCCCAAATTCATGAAACAAAGTAGTTGCATCTGACCATGAAATCAAAACTGGCTCATTATCATTTCCTTTTATAAAATTACTATTATTAGAAACTATCGTGAGAACATTTCCGTCTAGTTTTTGTTGCTTTCTATACGCATTCATCCATGCTCCAGAACGCTTTCCTTTACGGGCGTAAGGATCAAAATACCATAAACCTACTACTTTACCAGTCTTTATATTAGAAACTTCCCAAACTCTAACATCTGAATGATATACAGGAACATCTGTTATTTGTTTAAATTTTAAATCAAATAATTCTCCCGCAACCCAAAACATTCCTTCGCGTAATTTTTCTAATTGAAGATATTCCTTAACCACATTTTGATCTAAGTCATATTTTGCTTTTCTAACTTTTTCAGCATAATAACGATAATCCCAAGGTTCAATCTGAAATTTTCCTCCCTCAGCAACAACAATCTTCTGCATATCAGCTACATCTTTGTGAACCTGATTTACAGCTGGCTCCCAAACAGCTTCCATTAAAGCCATCGCTCTTTCAGGAGTTTTAGCCATTCTGTTAGTTAAATTCCAATGAGCAAAAGTAGGATAACCTAAAAGTTTTGCTTTAGCAGCACGAAGCTGTAAAATTTCAACCAAAGTCGATTTATTATCATATTCATCTCCGTTATCTCCTCTGTTTATAAACATTCTCCAAACTTTTTCTCTCAACGCTCTATTGGTAGAAAAAGTTAAAAAAGGCTCTACAAAAGAACGTGTATTAGCAATACAACCTAATGCCGAAAGTTTTCTTTCTTTAGCATCGGCCATAGCAGCTTTTTTTATTCCGTCAGGCAAACCATCAAAATCTGCATCGGTTACCAAAGCTACATATTGATTATTTTCTTCTGCTAATAAATTCTGGCTAAACTTAGAAAATAACGTTGATAATTGCTTATTGATTTCTCCAACTTTAGCTTTATCGGCATCACTTAAATTTGCCCCTTGTTTATTAAACTCCGTATAATAAACCCAAATAAGTCTTTGTTGTTCTCCGGTTAGTTTCTTTTTATCTGGAGAATTATATAACTTTTCTATTCTGCCAAATAGTTTTCTGTTTTGATAAAACTCAGTAGATTGAGCAGCAAGTAATGGCTCAATATCTTTTTGTATCAATGCAAATTCAGGAGTACTAATATTTGAAGAATAAATTCCATAAGCCGTCATAATTCTCGACAACGTTTTACCAGAACGTTCCAATTCGGCAATTGTATTATCAAAAGTAGCAGGTTTTGTATTATTAGCAATAGCATCAATCTCATTACTTTTTTGTTTGATAGCAACATCAAAAGCGGGCTTAAAATCGGCTATTTTATACTCTGTAAAAGCAGGTACACCACCATAAGGACCAATCCATTTTTGCAATAATGGATTTTGTAAATTTGTTTGTGCCTGAACAGAAGTTAAAGATGTAGCCATAATTAGAATAGTGACAATTTTTTTCATGTACGTTATTTAATATTTTATAAAATAAATGCAATTCCCAAATATAGCCAATAATTAGAATAGCTAACGAAGAAAAAAGCCACATCTTAAATACATCTCAACAATGTTTTTTATAAAAATAAATACTCCGAATAATATCTTAAATTTGGCATATTAAAATTTATCTATGTTTAAAACCAAGAAAGAAATTGTTTTTGTTATCCTCGCCGGAATTTTTATTACCAATGCAGTTGTAGCAGAGCTAATTGGAGGGAAATTAATCCAAATTGGCCCATTTGTAATGAGTATCGGAATCCTACCTTGGCCTATTGTTTTTTTAACGACCGACTTGATTAATGAGTATTTTGGAGAAAAAGGAGTTAAAAAACTATCTTTTATAACAGCATGTTTAATCGCTTATGCTTTTCTAATATTATTTATGTCAATCGTAATTCCTGCAGCAAAAGGCATTAGCCCTGTCAATGACGAACAATTTCAAGCTGTTTTCGGACAAAGTATGTGGATTATTGTAGGTAGTATTATCGCATTTATGGTATCTCAGTTAATAGATGTATGGATGTTTTGGTTCTTTAAGAGACGAACAGGAGAAAATAAAATTTGGCTTAGAACTACCGGATCAACTGTAATTTCTCAACTATTTGACTCTTTTATTGTTTTAGGAATTGCTTTTTGGTTACCTGGAAAAATAAATTTCGATACTTTTATATCATCAGCTTTAACTGGCTATACATTCAAACTTACTTTGGCAATAGTATTAACTCCACTGATATATGCTGGTCATCATTTGATTAAAAAATATCTGGAAGAAGATAATTCCGAAGAAAAGAAAAACAACCATACCGCATGAAACATCACAATATATTTTTATTGATTTTAATTTTATGCTGCTTGTCTAGTTGTAATAAAAATGACAGAGATCAATTATTAGAGTCAACAACAACTGTTTCCGAAAAAATAAAGGACATCTCAAAAAGTACAATAGAAACTATAACTTCGGCTAAAGATTCCATTACAAAAACTATATTCACGCCTAACAAAACAAAAAATAACGAAACCATTACAGAAGAAGGTTCTGTTATAAAAGATAGCATAAGGATAGAAAACTTAGAAACTGAAAAACTTAAAGGTTTTACCTATTTTAAAAAATTACTTTCTGTATGCAAAACAGGAGAAACACTAACCCAAAAAGAATTAATTGAAGACCATAACATCCCAAAAGAAGGAGTTAAATTAATAAAAAGCATAACTAAAACTGCCGAAGATGAAATCGATATCAAATGGAATTCTACTTGGTTTATTGAGAAAATTTCGGATGCTAAATTTGCTGATGCTCGAATGAAAATTAAATTTGAAGCAAACAAAATGTATACTTCAGGGAAAGCTATCGGAATAAAATACAATAAGAGAATTTATAACGACTTAATCATCATTGGAACCTCTGCCTATATTCCTTCAGTAAAAGGTTACCATTGGAAAATTGGAAAGTAAAGAATAATGATTCTAAAATAGTAAGAAAATTATTATTTTAACAAGAAAAAACTTGGTTTGCTAAATTATATACATATGTTTGATACTTTGTATTAATAATTTAAAAATTTCGTAATGAAAAAAATTAAAATTCTGTTTGCTTTTGCAATTGTATTGGGATTAACTGTATCATCATGTAGTGGGAGTAGTAGCGATGATGACAATAATAACAAAGAAGCTTCAATTATAGGTCAATGGGAACTAACGAAAGTAGGAAACATTTTAAATGGCACACAACTATTACTTCCTT
Source organism: Flavobacterium sp. GL_143 (assembly GCF_057834355.1). NCBI lineage: Bacteria > Pseudomonadati > Bacteroidota > Flavobacteriia > Flavobacteriales > Flavobacteriaceae > Flavobacterium > Flavobacterium sp. GL_143. The sequence continues at coordinate 583,408 of NZ_CM174401.1, forward strand.
TTACACAAGAAGGTGGATGTAATAACAATGTCATAGAATTATTAGATAATGCAAAATATACCGAATTGGAATATGAGTATGTTAATTCAAAATGTAAACTATACAGTGATGAAGGAACATGGTCAACAGCGAATAAAACTCTAACAGTAAAAGATATTCAAGGCAATACAACCATCTATGAAATATTAGAATTAAGCAATACAACATTGAGATTAAAGATAACTCAAGGTAATGACAACAGTTCTATTTATGCTTTAAGTGAATATAAAAGGAAATAACACCTAAAATTACATAAATTTAAATCCTCATTTCATCCCGAAATGAGGATTTTTTATACATTTGAAATAAAAGATGGAACCTATACGATGTGGCTGGTGCTCAGCAAGCGATTTATACAAAAAATACCATGACGAAGAATGGGGGATTCCTGTTTACGACGATGCATCATTATTTGAGTTTCTAACTCTCGAAACCTTTCAGGCAGGATTAAGTTGGATTACTATTTTAAACAAAAGAGAAAATTTTAGAACTGCTTTTGACAATTTCGATTACAAAAAAATAGCTCAATATCCCGAAGAGAAAATCGAATCTTTGCTTCAAGATACTGGAATAATCCGAAACAAATTAAAAATACGTTCGGCAGTTAGCAACGCACAGGCATTTATAAAAATACAAGAAGAATTTGGAAGTTTTTCTGATTATATCTGGAAATTTACTGATGGAAAACCCATCATCAATAATCCAAAAACACTAAAAGATGTTCCCGCTACTACTCCACTTTCTGACACAATTAGTAAAGATTTAAAAAAAAGAGGATTTAAATTTGTTGGTTCAACCGTTATTTACGCTCAAATGCAAGCCACAGGAATGGTCAATGATCATATCGAAGATTGCTGGACAAGAAAAAAATAGTTTGCAGTCATAGTTACAGTTTGCAGTCACAGTTTTCAGTTTCAGAAAAACTTAATTCCTCTTATATTTCTTAATGGTTCAAAAAATATTTTTGTAACTTTTTTTAAACTACAAAAACAGTTCTTCAACTTTAAACGTTAAACATTAAACGTTTAAACAAAAAATTATTACATTTGCTTCACACTTTAGGGGTGTCTACAATAAAGTAGGCTGAGATTTTACCCTCTGAACCTGATCTAGTTCATACTAGCGTAGGGAAAAGTAAGATGACTTCCGTGCATATCTATATGCCATTGTAGCCATTCCTAAAGTATAACTATATACTAAATTCTAGAGGAATGGAACTAAAAATCAACCAACAAACCAAACAATTCAATGCTGAATCTCTTAGCGTTCAGGCATTGCTCGATCTCGAAATTCCCAACAAACAAAATGGCATTGCCATTGCCATAAACAACACTGTTATTCCAAAACCCATCTGGAATACACATATCCTAAACGAAACCGACGATATTTTAATTATTTCTGCTACGCAAGGAGGATAGTCCCGATAGCTATCGGGATAAATCCCAATAAAAAAATTCAAATCCCAATTGAAGAAGCACTGCGGTGTACCTGTACATGTGCATATCTACAAAACATCTCACAACTAACAAAATTTACAATCAAGTTAAAAACTTTAAACTTCCTCCCAATGACTAACGAAGAAAAAATATCCAGAACTCCTTTCCCTAACTCCAATAAAGTATATGTTAACGGAGAAATACATCCTATAAAAGTAGCCATGCGCGAGGTAATACTTAGCAACACCAGACTTTCTAATGGTGGTATCGAAAAAAATCCTTCCGTAACTATTTATGATACATCAGGCCCTTACACAGATCCAAATATCGAAATAGACATTCGAAAAGGGTTACCTCGCCTAAGAGAAGAATGGATTTTAGGACGAAACGATGTAGAAATTCTAGACGAAATCAGCTCAGATTACGGACAAATGCGATTAAACGACGAGAATTTAAATCATTTACGTTTTGAATATTTACACCAACCAAAACGTGCCAAAAAAGGCGCAAATGTTACGCAACTTTATTACGCTAAACAAGGAATTATTACTCCCGAAATGGAATATATTGCGATTCGTGAAAACCAACGTATTGAGTTATTAAATGAACAAACTAAAGCCATGCAATGCCAACATGCTGGACATAGTTTTGGTGCTAATACTCCAAAAAGCAAGATAACTCCAGAATTTGTACGTAGTGAAGTAGCAATTGGTCGTGCTATTATCCCGAACAACATTAACCATCCCGAAAGCGAACCTATGATTGTAGGGCGTAATTTCTTAGTGAAAATAAATGCTAATATTGGTAATAGCGCTGTAACATCGACCATTGAGGAAGAAGTTGAAAAAGCTGTTTGGGCTTGTCGCTGGGGAGCAGATACCATAATGGATTTATCTACTGGAAAGAACATTCATGAAACCAGAGAATGGATTATTCGTAATTCGCCAGTACCAATCGGGACAGTACCTATTTATCAGGCTTTAGAAAAAGTAAAAGGAATCGCCGAAGATTTAACTTGGGAAGTTTTCCGCGATACACTTATCGAGCAAGCCGAACAAGGAGTTTCTTATTTCACTATTCATGCTGGTGTTTTATTGCGTTACATTCATCTTACTGCCGAACGCGTTACAGGAATCGTTTCCCGTGGCGGATCGATAATGGCAAAGTGGTGTTTGTTTCATCACAAAGAAAACTTTTTATATACTCATTTTGAAGAAATTTGCGAAATCATGAAACAATATGATGTAGCATTTTCTCTAGGCGATGGTTTACGCCCAGGTTCTATTGCCGATGCCAATGATGCTGCACAATTTGCCGAACTGGAAACTCTTGGAGAATTAGCAAAAATTGCTTGGAAACACGATGTTCAAGTGTTTATAGAAGGTCCTGGTCACGTGCCAATGCACATGATAAAAGAAAACATGGACAAGCAATTAGAGCATTGTAACGAAGCTCCGTTTTATACTCTTGGACCATTAACTACAGATATTGCACCGGGTTACGACCACATTACATCTGCAATTGGAGCTGCTATGATTGGTTGGTACGGTTGCGCAATGCTTTGTTATGTTACCCCAAAAGAACATCTTGGTTTACCTAATAAAAAAGATGTAAAAGATGGAGTTATCACTTATAAAATCTCAGCTCATGCTGCCGATTTAGCCAAAGGGCATCCGGGAGCACAATATCGTGACAATGCATTGAGCAAAGCCCGTTTCGAATTCCGTTGGGAAGATCAATTTAATTTATCACTAGATCCAGACACAGCAAGAGAATTTCACGATGAAACACTTCCTGCCGAAGGTGCCAAAATCGCTCATTTCTGTTCGATGTGCGGTCCAAAATTCTGCTCCATGAAAATATCTCAGGAAATACGTGATGTGGCTGCAGCCGAAAAAGGAATGCAAGAGAAATCGGAAGAGTTTATTGAGCAAGGAAAAGAGATTTATATTTAATTTCAGAATAAAGAAGCAAGAGAAAAGAAAGTCAAGAAATAGAGGAAAGAAGAAAGATTATGATAGTTCTATCAAATCCAACTGCTATAGCAAATGAAATCAATGTAATCCATTCTCTTTTTGAGGAAGGATTACAATTGTTTCATGTGCGAAAACCATATTATTCGCTAAAGGAAATGATTTCGTTTGTCGAACAGATAAGTCCCGAATTCCGATCTCGATTGGTATTACATAGTCATCATGAATCGATAGAAAACTTTAAGATTAACCGAATTCATTTTACAGAGGAAAAAAGAAAAAACAATCTTGGTTTTCCTGCAAGATTTACAAAACCATGTAGGTCTAAAAATATAGTTTTATCAACATCGACACATTCAATTCACGATTTTAATTCATTAGCTCCCGAATTTGAATATGCCTTTTTGAGTCCAGTTTATCCTAGTATTTCTAAAGAGAATTATCTCCCTAAAACAGATTTATTTGAAGCCATAAAGAACAGAACTAATGTAAAAACTAAACTAATTGCTTTGGGAGGAATTAATACTGAAAACATAGAAAAAACACTGGTAAGTGGCTTTGATAATGTTGCTTTATTAGGTAGTATTTGGAATGCAGAAAATCCAATTAAAAATTTTAAATCATGTCAGAAAATCGCCCTTTCGTCCTTACAATAGCTGGTTTTGACCCATCTGGTGGTGCAGGAGTTTTAGCAGATTGCAAAACTTTTGAACAACATCAAGTTGCTGGACTTGCCATCAATACAGGAAATACAATTCAGACAGAAAAAGAATTCTTTCAAATAGAATGGACATCTCTTGATTTTGTGTTACGTTCCATAAAAACACTTTTTGAAAATTATGACATAAAGGTGGTGAAAATCGGGATTGTTCCTTCTCTCCATTATTTAAAAGAAATTGTTTTTAATATAAAAGAACTTTCTCCTAAAACTCAAATAGTCTGGGATACAGTTTTAAAATCTACAACCGAATTTGATTTTATTACCATCGAAAACAAATCAGATTTAAACGAGATACTTTCCAAAATTGATTTGATTACACCAAATTATAATGAAGTAAAAAAGCTATTTCCTGATTTCGATTTTGACGCAAGTCAATTAAACAAACAAATCCCAACGGCTATTTTATTAAAAGGCGGACATAATAACAAAGCTATCGGAACTGATTATTTATATAACCAAAATGAAGTTTTCGTGCTTACGCCAAATAACACCAAATGCTACGCAAAACATGGCTCAGGTTGTGTATTATCATCGGCTATTGCTGCTAATTTGGCTTTGGACCAAGATTTAAAATCAGCCTGTATAAATGCCAAAAATTATATCGAAAAATACTTGAATTCAACTTCAACCTTAATCGGCTATCACTATGTATAATAAACTACAATACATCTCACAAGGAAATACAATCGAGGCACAATTGTACAATATTCATCAGGCGTTAGATAATGGCTGTGATTGGGTACAAATGCGATTTAAAAATCAAACAGCAAAGAATTCTTTCGCTTTAGCAGAAGCTGTAAAGTTTTTATGTGAAGAATATCTCGCCAATTTCATCATCAATGACAATGTTTATCTGGCTCAACAAATTGCCGCAGATGGAGTACATCTAGGGCTTTCGGACACAAAAATAGACGAAGCACGAGCCATATTAGGAAATACAAAAATTATTGGCGGAACAGCCAATACATTCGAAGATATCACCAATCACATAAAAAATGGTTGTGATTATATTGGTCTTGGTCCATTTCAGTTCACAGAAACCAAAGAGAAATTAAGTCCGATTCTAGGCTTAGAAGGATATCATGAAATCATACAAAAAATCAAATCCAACAATCTCGAAATTCCTATTTATGCTATTGGCGGAATCACATTAGAAAACGTTGATCAATTAATAGAAACCAGAATTCATGGTATTGCTGTTTCTGGAATAATTACCAAAAGTCCCGAGAAAGGAAAACTTATTACACAACTTAACGAAAAATTATATGCAAACGTCATTATTTAAAATAGGCGATAAACTTCTTGAATCCCGTTTGTTTTTGGGGACAGGAAAATTTGGCTCAAATCTGGAAATGGAAAAAGCTATTTTGGCCTCGGGAAGTGAATTAGTTACTGTTGCTTTAAAACGTATTGATTTAGAAACTGAAACCGATGCTATTTTATCCCATTTAAAACATCCGAGGATTAATTTATTACCAAATACTTCGGGAGCAAGAAATGCAAAAGAAGCAATATTTGCAGCGCAATTAGCCCGTGAAGCTCTTGAAACCAATTGGCTAAAACTCGAAATTCATCCTGATCCAAAATACTTAATGCCAGATGCGATCGAAACTTTAAAAGCTACCGAAGAATTAGCAAAACTAGGTTTTATTATTCTGCCGTACATACATGCAGACCCCGTTTTATGCAAACGATTGGAAGATGCAGGAACAGCAGCTGTAATGCCTTTGGGCTCTCCTATTGGCAGTAATAAAGGTTTAAAAACAATCGATTTCCTAGAAATTATAATAGAACAAAGCAACGTTCCTGTAATTATAGATGCTGGAATCGGAGCTCCATCAGATGCTGCAAAAGCAATGGAATTAGGTGCTGATGCTGTTTTAGTCAATACTGCGATTGCTGTAGCCGGAAATCCTGAATTAATGGCTCAAGCTTTTAGAGAAGCTGTAATTGCAGGTCGAAAAGCATTTGAGGCTAAACTAGGAAAACAATATAATCAAGCTGTAGCTTCGAGCCCATTGACTTCTTTTTTATACTAACAAAGTTATTTCACGCAGATTTAAGGGGATTTAAGCTGATTTAAAATGATTATTATTTATTTATCTGCTAAAATCTACTTGAAAAGTAAAATCTTAAAAAAGAAAGAAAATTCTTTAATTTTGAATCGAATTTAAATTAAAGGATAATGACAGAGAATGAAATATCATATCTAGTGCGAGGAGCAATTTTTAAAGTATATAATAATTTAGGCCCAGGATTATTTGAATCTGTTTATGAAAGCGCTTTGTTTTATGAATTGACAAAAATTAATTTACAAGTCCAGAAACAAGTTGAAGTTACAATTCTTTATGAAGAAATAACACTAGAACCTGCTTTTAGACTAGATCTTTTGGTAGAAGACAAAGTGATAATTGAATTAAAATCAGTTGAAGAAATAGCTCCAATACATTATAAACAGCTTGCCACTTATCTAAGGCTCACAAATAAAAAACTAGGATTATTAGTTAATTTCAACACTTTAAACATTTTAAATGATATCAAAAGAATTGCTAATAAAATATAAAAACATCAACAGATATAAGATTCAGTAAAATTCAATTAAAAATTAAATCATTTTTTATCTGCTTAAATCTGTAAAATCTGCGTGAAACAAACAAAATTCAAATGAACACATTCAAATCTGTTTTTAATCAATACGACTGGAATACTATCCAATCCAAAATATACCAAACCTCCCCACAGGAAGTAGAACGCGCATTGACCAAAAACAAACGAAATCTTGATGATTTTCTGGCACTTATCTCACCAGCAGCTTTGCCTTATTTAGAACAAATGGCACAAGAATGCCATGAACTTACTAAGAAACGTTTTGGTAAAACGATTCAGATGTACGCGCCACTTTATTTAAGTAACGAATGCCAGAACATTTGTACCTATTGTGGTTTTAGCTTGAACAATAAAATCAAACGAAAAACACTTTCGGACCCTGAGATTAAACTGGAAGTTGAAGCTTTAAAAAATGTTGGATTCGACCATGTTTTGTTGGTAACTGGCGAAGCAAATTATACTGTAAATATTAATTATTTCCTGAATGCAATTAATCAAATAAGAGAACATTTTTCGATTATTTCTGTCGAAGTTCAGCCGCTTTCTACTGAAGAATATGAAAAACTTCATGAAGCTGGAGTTTACTCTGTTTTGGTATATCAGGAAACGTATCATCAGGAAGTTTATAAAAAGTACCATACAAAAGGCAAAAAATCAAATTTCGATTTTAGACTGGAAACTCCTGACAGAATTGGAACAGCAGGCATTCACAAAATCGGATTAGGAGTTCTTTTAGGATTGGAAGATTGGCGCACCGATAGTTTTTTTAATGCTTTACACATCGATTATCTCCAGAAAAAATATTGGCAAACTAAGTATTCCGTTTCTTTTCCCAGATTACGTCCTGCCGAAGGAATTATCGAACCTAATTTTATTATGGATGATAAAGATTTAACGCAACTTATTTGTGCGTACCGATTATGGAATGAAGATTTAGAAATTTCTATATCGACACGTGAAAATGAAAAATTCCGAAATAATATTATCCCAATTGGAACGACGAGTATGAGTGCAGGTTCAAAAACTAATCCTGGCGGATATGTCGTTGATCCACAATCATTAGAGCAATTCGAGATTAGCGATGAACGTTCGGCTCAGGAAATCGCTAAAATCATCAAAGAATCAGGTTATGAGCCAGTTTGGAAAGATTGGGATAGAACATATAGTCAAATGTCATATAGTCAAAAGTACTAAAATCCTCAACTTTACTTTAGAATAAACATATTAAGATTCATGTGTCAAATCGAGCGGAGTCGAGATTCTGGTTTCAACAATCTAAAATCAATAATCTAAAATTTAATGAGCATTATCCAAGATTTTTTACGTTATAACCGCCAAATGATGTTACCTGAAATTGGTGATATTGGGCAAGAAAAAATAAAACAAGCAAAAGTATTGGTTATCGGTGCAGGTGGTTTGGGCTGTCCTATTTTGCAATATCTAGCAACTGCAGGAATAGGAACTATTGGTATTGTAGATTTTGATATAATAGAAATTCATAATCTACATCGCCAGATTTTATATACCGAAGAAGCTGTTGGTCAAGCCAAAACTCTGACTGCTAAAACTGTAGTCGAAAAACTAAATCCATTAATTACTGTTATCGCTTTTGAAGAAAAATTAACTCCAGAAAATGCATCTCAAATTATTCAGGATTTTGATATTGTGGTAGATGGTTCCGATAATTTCAAAACCCGTTATTTAGTTAACGACACTTGTGTGAATTTAAACAAAACATTGGTTTACGGAAGTATTCTAAAATTTGAAGGACAAATAGCTGTTTTTAATCATAATAGTAGTAAAAACTTACGCGATTTATTCCCTGAAATGCCCGATCCAAAGGATGTGCCTAATTGTAACCTCAACGGTGTTCTTGGAACATTACCTGGAATAATCGGCACAATGATGGCACACGAAACATTAAAACTAATTCTGGATTTACCTACATTAAAAAATGAATTAGTTCTTTTTGATACAATAAATTGGAACTTTACTAAACTTAATTTTTAGAAAACAATAGCATCTCCAACATTAATAATAGCATTTTCCAGGCATACTAAATTTGTACCAAAGAAAACAGAATTATCAACTTTACGATACTTGCTTAATGTTTTTAACGGTTCTTTTTTCACAACACCTTTACTAGGATCATTATTTACCATAATACATCTTCCGCAAGGTTTTATATTTTTGAATTTGCCATTTCCAATCTGAAAAGCTTCGAAAGTATCTTCTTCATGTGCAACTGCTGTACTAATTACAATATTAGGTCTGAACCTTAAAACAGTTATTTTTTCTGCGAGTTTTTCATTTAAATTATCCAAGCTTTCGCTTCCGATTAATAAGTACGGATAACCATCGGCAAGACTAACATTAAATGTGGTATCTAGTTTTGAATTTGTATGTTTTCTATCTCCGCTATTAATAATTTTGACTAGTTTACAAGTAAATCCTAACTGAGCAGTAAACCATTCAGAAGTTGTTTTATTTACCTCAACAACTTCGCTTTTATCATCCCATACCATCGAAGAAATAGGTGTTCCTAAATTTTCATCAATAAAAAACTCATGTTTTTTATCTAGATATGTTATTGTCATTTTTCCATCCAAAATTTGTGGATAGAACTGACTTAAAAAAGGATATTCTCTTTGAGTAATAAATTGATTAAATTCATCAACAAGCATCCATCTGCGGTCATTTTCAAACCCCATTTCTTCTGCCCTAGCGCTTTTACAACTAATTCCTGCCAAACTTTTGATAGGATAGATATAAAGTTCCTTTACAATGTAACTAGTACTCATCATTATTTAAAATTTGCATAAAAACATCACGTTCAATTTCCCGACATCCTAAACTTTCAAGATGCGGATTATAAACCTGACAATCTAAGAGTTTATAATTCTCATTTTTTAATTTATTTACTAAAGCTATAAAAGCAACTTTGGATGCGTTAGACACTTTAGAGAACATACTTTCTCCACAAAAAACATGTCCTAAATCTACACCATATAAACCACCTACCAATACATCATTCTCCCATACTTCAACTGATTTTGCAAAACCCATCTCATGAAGTTTACAATAGGATTCAATCATGTTATTAGAAATCCATGTTCCGTTTTGACCATCACGTTTTATCTTCTGGCAATTTGAAATTACGTCTCTAAAATTCTGATTGAAAGTAACTTTAAAGATGTTTCGATTAAGAATATTGCGCATGCTTTTGGTCACAATCAATTCATCCAAAAACAAAACCATTCTAGGATTTGGCGACCACCATAATATTGGTTCACCTTCATTAAACCAAGGAAAGATTCCGCTTCGATAAGCTAGCTGTAATCGTTCTGGAGATAAATCACCTCCAATTGCCAAAATACCATCATAATTAGCTTCTGAAACTGGCGGAAAAAATAAAACTTCGGATAAATGATACATTTTTAAGTAAAATATAAAACCCGACAAATTTGAAAAAATTGCCGGGTTTGTTTATTATAAAATCAAAACCTATTGATTAAAATGGTAAATCGTCTGGTTCGTCTTCATTTAAGTTTGTTGCTGGAGCAAAAGCTTCTGCAGCAGGCATTGGTGGAGTTTGAGCTGGAGCAGCTGTATCTAATCTTTCGATTCTCCATCCTTGGATACTATTAAAGTATTTAGTTTCTCCTTGTGGATTAACCCATTCTCTTCCTCTTAAGTTAATTGAAACTTTTACAGGATCTCCTGTTTTATAACTACTCAACAAATCGCATTTATCTTGAGTAAATTCGATCATGATGTGTTGAGGATATTGCTCTTCTGTAGTAACTACAAGTTCTCTTTTTTTGAATGATGCACTAACTTGTTGTTCTGGATTAACAACTTTTACTTTTCCTGTAACTTCCATCTCCGTTTTTATTTAATTGTTATTTATTTTTTTATTTTCTTAGCCAAAAGTACTTTCCAAGCCGATATTACATCGTTTTCATCAAGATACTTTTTAGCTTTTTGATGCACTTTTACATCATCATCTGAGCTCAATACTCCCTTCACAGAAAAGTTTTCTTTCACAAATATACTAACTTCTTCTGTTGTAGGCAAGGCTTCAACGTTCCCTAATTTACCTAAATCATTCCCATCAAAAACAGAACTTTCCTTTACATAATCAGGTATCGCATCTACTCCTACTCCTAGAGTTGTAAGCGGTTTTTCGACTTCAAAAAGTCCTTGATTCGACCTTGAATACCAATTATTTCCTAAGCGAGAAACCAAATCAATTTTATGTTGATCTATTGCTCCGTTCTCATCCAAAATTGCTTCGTGAATATGAATTTTTACCACTTCACAAAGAATCAGATTTCCTGCTCCTCCTTCTGTTCCTAACGGAATAATTTGAGTTACTTTACATTCAAACTGTACTGGCGACTCTTTTACTCTATACGGTTTTACAATATCCGATGGAATTTGTGTTAATCCCGATTTTATAAATTCGTTTACACCATCGGCATATTCAGTACTAGCAAGCGATGTTTGCTGCACAATATCATAATTAACCACGTTAATAACGACTTCGCGTGTAGCTTCGGCATTTATTAAAGTATGCTTTATAGAATTGTCACGTACTCTTCGAGAGGGTGAAAAAACTAAAATTGGCGGATTAGCACTAAAAACATTGAAGAAACTAAATGGTGATAAATTCGGATTTCCGTCTTTATCTATAGTACTTGCAAAAGCAATAGGCCTTGGTCCAACTGCACTTTGTAAATAACCTTGCACTTTTGCGGTCGGAATTTCCTTTGGATCAATACTAATCATACTTTTATTTTTCTAATCATTTTTAGAAGACAACAAAAGTACATAAATCGTTTAAGTTTCGAAAGAAGTCTATTCATTTTAAAAATAAAAATCTTTGTGCCCGTACAAAATATATACTATGTTTATTTCGTTATATTTATACCTCAAAATTTAATTTATGTTTTTTTCAGAAAGAAGAAATACAACCCGATGGATCATTATTTGTGCTTCCTTTTTGATTATTTCCTTAATTCTTTGGAACACTTATACCTTTTTTCAGATTTTTAAAAATGAGGAACGCTTAAAAATGAATCTTTGGGCTAATGCTCAAAAAACATTGATTAATGCTGATGAAAATACCGATGTCGAATTACCATTACAGATATTTAGCAACAACACTTCGATTCCTATTATTTTAACTGAGAAAGATAGTATTATAAGTGCAGTAAATATTGATGAAACCGTTATAAAAGATAAACAAAAGGCTAGTTCTTTTTTAAACAAACTAAAACGGGAGAATGAGGCAATTGTAATTGAGTATGCTCCTGGAAAACATCAGGAACTATATTATGGTAACTCCGAATTATTAAATAAACTTAAGTATTATCCAATTGCTTTATTATTGATTATCTTTTTGTTTGGAGGCTTGGTTTATAACTTTTACAGAAGTACCAAAATGGCTACCCAAAATAAACTTTGGGCAGGAATGGCAAAAGAAACAGCTCATCAAATAGGAACTCCACTATCATCTCTGATTGGTTGGGTCGAGTTTTTAAAGACTGAAAATATTGACCAATCAATTACTTTAGAGATTGAGAAAGATATTGAGCGTTTACAAACTATTACCGATCGTTTCTCTAAAATAGGATCTACTCCAGTTCTTGAAAATAAAGATATTGTACAGGAAACAGTAAATACCTATGATTATTTACAATCTCGTTTCTCTAAACAAGTAAATTTTTCTTGCCAGACGCCTGAGAATCCAATTATGGTTATGATTAATCCGATTCTTCATAGTTGGACTATTGAGAATTTGGTAAAAAATGCCATTGATGCTATGAAAGGAAAAGGCAATTTGTCATTGAAAATCGAGCAAGACGGAAACTTAGTAAAAATAAATGTTTCGGACACTGGAATCGGGATTCCTAAAAAACAATTTAAAACCATATTCGAACCTGGTTTTACAACCAAAAAAAGAGGTTGGGGATTAGGTCTTTCATTAACAAAAAGAATTGTCGAGGAATATCATAGCGGAAAGATAAGGGTTTTACAATCTGAAATAGGAAAAGGAACAATCATCCAACTTAATTACAAAATAAATTCTCCATCTTAAAAATAAAAAACCACAAACTCATGAATTGAATTTGTGGTTTTATTTTATTTAAAAGATACTTATTTAAGACCTATAAATTAGCCTGAATACTTTTGGCTAAAGTCTCAAATTCTTCTTTACTAAGTGATACTTTATTATGGAAACGCATTTCATCCATTTCGTTAAGCGGAATCAAATGTACATGTGCATGAGGAACTTCAAGTCCTACTACTGCCATTCCTACTCTTTTACATGGAACTGTTTTCTCCAGAGCAATTGCAACTTTTTTAGAAAACTGCATTAATCCTAGATATAATTCATCATCCATATCAAAAATCTTATCGATTTCTTTCTTCGGGATGCAAAGCGTGTGTCCTTTGGCATTTGGATTTACATCCAGAAACGCCAAAAAATTATCATCTTCGGTAATTTTATAACTTGGAATTTCTCCGTTTACTATTTTGGTAAATATTGACATTGTTTATTCGTTTATTTGGTTAATCGTTTAACCGATTTAACGATTAAACAGTTAAACTAAAAATTTAGTCTCTTGTAATTTCAAGAATTTCAAATTTCAAAACTCCGTTTGGTACTGTGATTTCTGCAACTTCACCAACTGATTTTCCAAGTAACCCTTTTCCTATTGGAGAAGTAACTGATATTTTTCCGGTTTTTAAATCTGCTTCACTTTCTGCAACAAGCGTATATTTCATTTCCATACCGTTGCTTTGATTTTTAATTTTTACATTAGAAAGCACCAACGCTTTAGAAACATCTAATTGCGATTCATCTATTAATCTTGCATTCGAATACACTTCTTCCATCTTAGAAATTCGCATTTCAAGTAGGCCTTGTGCTTCTTTGGCTGCATCATATTCGGCGTTTTCAGATAAATCACCTTTATCTCTTGCTTCGGCTATATCTTGAGATGCCTTTGGACGCATTACACTTTTTAAGTGCTCCAATTCATCTTTTAATTTTTTTAATCCTTCTGCTGTATAATAAGATACTTTACTCATAACTTCATCGTTTATATAAATAGAAAAAATCCCATCGGGACGGGATTTCTTATTACAAAGATACTATTATTTTTAATAGTACATAATTATATGTTAATCATATAGATTTCAAATCTAATTAAATTAATTTTGTTTCACTAATTCTTTTTATAATAATGAAAAAATTCTGGCTTTTATCCCTGTTTGTTGTTCTGCTCATGTCTTGTAGTGATAGTCGTGACAGAAGTAAAAATCCTAATATTCCAAATTATTCGGTAAATCTTACCATTGATACGAATTTGCCTGCCTATTCTAATCTTAAATTTATAAGCAACCCTGTATATATTCCTAACTATGGAGCAAAAGGTTTAATTGTAATGAAAGTTGGCGAAACCTCATATAATGTTTTTGATGCTGCTTGTCCTAATGAAGCGATATCAAGTTGTGTAGCCATGACTATCGATGGCATAAATGCTATTTGTTCTTGTGACAAAAGCGTTTATAGTTTATTTACAGGACTAGGGGATAAAGAGTATCCTATGAAACAATATCGTGTAGATGTAGCCGGAAGTACATTACGTATATATAACTAAAAAACAAAAAGCCTGAAAGTTTAAACGAGGGCACTGAAAAAGTCCTTTTCACGAATAAATTGTTAATTAAAAGGAGTAGAAGCTAAAAGTTTCTGCTCCTTTTTTTGTATCTTTTGAGTGTAATCATAAGGCTTTTTAGATGTTAATTCAACAGCAACAAATTCAGTTTAGTCCCTATTCCTCATTATATGATTTAATTGTTCCTCAGGATAATCTCCTTAGAAAAATCAACGAACTCATAGACTTCTCATTCATCTACGATGAGTTGCTAAATAAATATTGCATCACTAATGGTCGCACAGCAGAAAGCCCAGTGCGTATGTTTAAGTATTTACTTCTAAAAACAATTTATGATGTCTCGGATGTTGATGTAGTAGAACGTTCACGTTTTGATATGTCTTTTAAGTATTTCTTAGAAATGACACCAGAGGAGAGTGTTATTAATCCAAGTTCTTTAACGAAATTTCGTAAACTTCGCCTGAAGGATACGGACTTATTAAATCTACTCATTGGTAAAACAGTATCTATAGCCGTCGAAAAGGGAATCATCAGATCCAGGTCTATTATAGTTGATGCTACACACACTTTATCAAGATCAAATCCATTTGCAGCAATTGATGTATTAAGAGAGCGCTCTAAACTTCTACGAAGAACAGTATATTTATTTGATGACCAATTCAAAGAGCATATGCCCGAGAAGAACAATACCAATGAATTGGAAAAAGAATTAGCCTATTGTAAAGAACTGGAGCAGCGCATAGAAAAAGAAGAATCTTTGAGTTCTATACCTGCTGTAAAAGAAAAGCTAAATCTGCTTAAAGAAACTATAGAAGATACTCAGGAAAATTTTATCTTATCAAAAGATATAGATGCTAAAACAGGTCATAAATCCGCAGATAGCTCTTTCTTTGGATACAAGACTCATTTAGCGATGACCGAAGAGCGAATCATCACAGCGGCTGTAGTTACCTCAGGAGAGAAAGCAGATGGTCCAGAGTTACCAAAACTCTTAGAGATTAGTCAGCAAAACGGAATTGATGTAAATACCATTATTGGTGATGGAGCTTATTCAGGAACAGAAAATCTCAAGCGAGCAAACGGGAAAAATATTAGAGTTGTAGCTAAGTTAAATGTTTCAGTAGCAAATGGGACAAGAAAAGAGGAAGATAAATTTCAATATAATAAAGATGCCGATAGAATGGTTTGTCCTGCAGGACATATGGCTATACGAAAAGCTAGACAGGGCAAAAAAAATGTTGGGAAAAATCAAACATATACCTACTATTTCGATGTCGAAAAATGCAAATCTTGTTCTTTAAAACAGGGGTGTTATAAAGGGGCAAAAACAAAAACCTACTGTGTAAGGATAAAATCAGACTTACACCAAGAACAAATCGCCTTTCAAGAAACGGATTATTTCAAAGAAAAAGCAAAACATCGATACAAAATAGAGGCTAAAAATAGTGAGTTAAAAAACGTACATGGCTATGATAGAGCAATATCGTACGGCATTGCCAATATGCAAATGCAAGGAGCAATGGCTATTTTTACAGTCAACTTAAAAAGAATACTGAAATTAATGTAAGAAATTTATAAAATAAGTATGCCTACACAAAATGCCCCCTATAAATCAAAAATCGATTCATATAGCTGCAAATAAAAAACAGATATAAAACGAAAAACGCTTACAACGGATATTTTTAAATCCTGTTATAAGCGTTTTTTCATTGTCTAAAAACAATCCCAATCAAAATAAGGGATGTTTTTCAGTGCCCTCGTTTAAACTTTCAGGCTTTTTAAATATAAAAGTAAGTCGATTTAAAACTTGAGCGTTAATCCAGCTAAGAAATTAATTCCTGCTTGTGGATAATAAGACGGATAGATATCCCACATAGCTCCGTTTGAAACATATTTTTTATCCAGAATATTATTTACTAAACCAGTTATAGTAATCGATTTAAATATAGATTTTGGTTTTATCTCATAAGCAATATTCAAATCGTTTGTAAAATAATCTGCTAGTTTTGCAGCTGGCAATTCTATATTATTCATGAATTGCTCTCCAACGTACTTTTGCAATAACGAAACATATAACCCTTCGATTGGTTTATAAACAATAATGTTCCCTACTATTACTTCTGGAGAATAGGCAATACTTGTAGTTCCATAATACTCCCCATCTACAGCCAAATCAACATTTTTGTTACTACTTAATGTAAAATTAGGTCTTATTATAAACTTCTCCGACAAGGCAATCGTTGCATCTACTTCTAGCCCTAAACGGTAGCTTTTTTCGGTATTAGCACGAATTGAAGCACCAACATCATCTAACCTTCCTGTTAAAATCAATTGATTTTTGTATGCCATATAATACACATTTGAAGTCAATTGCACTTTCTCTGAATTATATCTCCATCCTAATTCAAAGTCATTTAATTTCTCTGGTTTTACATTTCCTCCTTCGTAATCTGTTCTATTTGGCTCACGATTGGCTCTTGCATAAGAGAAATACAAGGTGTTTTTTAAGTTTATTTCATAATTTAATCCTGCTTTTGGGTTAAAGAAATTAAAATTATCATCGACCAAACCAGTTTCTTTGCTATTGGCTTTATACTGTACGCTTCTATATTGTAAATCACCATAAAAACTAAATTTATCGGTTAATTGATAATTTGCTTTCGCAAAAATGTTCCCGTCTGTTTTAACCGAATGATCATCATAATAATGATCTCCAAGTTCTGTTTGAGAAGCATTTCTTGCCCAAATGACTTTACCAAAATGATCGCCTTCATACCTATTCCAGCCTCCTCCTAAAATTACATCTAGTTTATCTGTAACATATTTTGCAGAAAATGTAGTTCCATAAAAATCATTATCCAACCATTTTTGGCGAATTAAATCTGTTCCCGGAACTAATTCTCCTAAATCATTATATACTAATTTAGTAGGCTCAATCCCACCATAACCTTCAACGGGTTCATCATATTTATAATTTTCATAATACCCTTTTCCTTTTGTATAATGTGCTGCAAGGTTTGTACTCCATTTTTCGGACACAAATTCACTCCAATGTAACTGATAATGGTTTTGATTATAATTATCGGTTTCATTATCATAAAAACGAGTATTCCCTAATGCATCTTTAAACTTTCCTGCAGAGTTGTAGGTTCTGTTAGTATTTAGAGTTTCTGCATCGATTCCGTTCCAGGCTTGATACGTTTTTTCGGTTCCTCCAAAAACCAACGCTTTAATTAAGGTTGTTTTACCCACATACGCTCCTTGCAAGAAATAGGATTTTAAATCTGTGCTTGCTCTATCTATATATCCATCTGATTTTATGGTCGATAAACGTCCTGCAATTTCGAAATGGTCATTTAATAAACCAGTACTAAACTTAACTGTGTTTTTTAATGTATTGAATGAACCAAATGAAGTAGCAATTTCTCCTGTAGCTTTTGTAGCATAATTATCTGTCAATAAGTTTAAACTTGCTCCAAAAGCGCTCGAACCGTTTGTTGAGGTACCAACACCTCTTTGTAACTGTAAGCTCTCTACAGAAGAAGCAAAATCAGGCATATTTACCCAAAATGTTCCTTGGCTCTCGGCATCATTATACGGAATTCCGTTTATGGTAACATTTACTCTCGTAGCATCACTACCTCGTACGCGTATTCCTGAATAACCTACTCCGTTTCCAGCATCTGAAGTCGTAACAACCGATGGCATATAATTCATAAGAACAGGAATATCCTGACCTAAATTTCTGAATTTAATGTCTTTTTTAGTTAAATTACTAAAACTTACAGGGGTTTTCGTAGTAACACGTACTGCTGAAACCAACACATTATCTAATTGATTTACTTTGGTAGTATCTTGTACTTGTGCGAAAGAAGAAAGAGAATAGAAAAAAGAGAATAGAAGAAAGGAAATAAATTTTCGGCTCAACTTTGAACCTTTGTGCCTTTGAACCTTCTTGCCTATAAAAGCACCTTTAATAATAGTTTTCATCCGTAAAAAAATTACGAATAAAAGGGGGAATTATTCTTTTTGTTAAATTAATAAATGTTTCACGACAAAATATAGTGTGCACGCTATGACTTGTCGTTTTTTCCCTTAGCGACATTACTCGCTCAGGTTCTTTGGGTATGATCTCAGCTCGTTATTTAGAGCACCCCTTTGAGACAGTGCAAATGTAGTGTTAAAAAACAAATTCCAAAAATTAAATTCCAAATTCCAAAAACTCGTTTTTACTGTCATCTTTATTAGAATTTGGAATTTTATTTTTGGAATTTTATTCTAAATTTGGTTTCTTTCGAGATTGCTTAATCTCCGAAATGTTCTTTTTATCCTTGATACGTTTACGAATTACTGATTTTGGAATCTTAGTCGCTTTTCGAGGTTTCTGGATTATTAAAGCGTTTTTAATCAATTCCAAAAATCGTTTTGTTACGATACTTTTGTTTTTTAGCTGACTTCTATCTTCATCACAATTCAAGATTAAAATTGTATCTAATGTCAATCTTGTTGCTAATTTTATTTCCAAAAGTATTTTCTCTTCTTCAGATAAAGCTTGCGAATTTCGCAAATCAAAGCTCAAAACAACCTTCGAGGATACTTTGTTTACATTCTGTCCGCCAGCACCACTACTACGAACAGCTTTATAGGTTAGTTCTGTAACAATCTTTTCTATTTCCATTATTGTGGTTGATGTGCTGGTTTTAATAAATCGTTTACCGTTTTTACAGGATTAAAAGTAATTATCGGTACTGCAACAAAAACGGTTAACCATTTTGCCATTGCACCATTCCATAATCCTGGTAATTCATATCCTTTTACAGTATTTTTGCCAGCACTTTTTTCGACTATAAAACCTGCATTATGATTTATAAATTTTGTTAAATCAAACTTTTCGCTTTTATAATTTTTAATCCCACAAACTAGATCAACTGGATTAAAATGAGTTGCATTTGCTAAAATAGCTGCTTGGTTTTTGTCTGCTAAATCTACCTGAGAAGCTTCTACAATCTGAAGCGAAATTACTCCCTCTTCGTCCTGAACCCAAAATGGTCCTCCTCCTGGTTCCCCTTCATTCTTCACCATTCCGCATACGCGAATTGGCCTATCCAAAACTTCTTTTATTCGATTTATTTTATTTTCAAAAGTGAGTTTTTCAATAGCTACTTCTATATTTAGATTTTGTTTTAAAAACAAAACTACCTCAGCGATTTTCCCTTCAGTTATTTGTTGATTTTCAATATCGTTTAGGTAACCAAAAACTTTATTTTGTAATTCTATTAAAATACCTGCTAATGCTTTTTTATACAAAGCAATTTTCTCTATATGATTCTGGATTACATTATCGATGTTCTTGATAAAAATAACATCAGCATCCAGATTATTTAAATTTTCTATTAAAGCACCATGTCCGCCTGGTCTAAAAACCAATTGTCCGTCATCCGTTCTTACTGGTTGATTTTCTAAATCAACTGTAATTGAATCGGTACTTTTATTTTGATAAGAATAACTGATACCAATTTTTGTCCCTGACTCTTTCTCAATTTTTGTTTTAACAGCAGCAACACACTCTTCAAATTGACTCTGATGAATTTCTGAAACTGTAAAATGCAAATTAGAAACAGAATTTGAACTGGCATAATAAGCACATTCATGCAAATGTTCCTCGATAGGATTTGCAATATGAGTTTTATATTGATGAAAAGGTAAGACCGCTTTTGGTTTATTTGCAAAATCAAAACAATCCGAAGCCAATAACATTTTTATAAAATAATAATTTTTATAATCTGTGTTTAAAGAATCAAAATCAGGATATACTTCCCTTAATTTTTTATCTACAGCTTCAAAAAAAGGAAACTTATCCATCCCTATAATAAAAAGAGATAATTGACTTTCTTTTTTTCTGTTGATATAGGCATTAATGCTTTCCTTTTCGATATTAAAATCATTTAGAAATGCATTCAAGAATTTAAACATTCTGCTTGCTGCCCCAGAAGCCGGAACGAATTTTTTTAATTTTAAATTCGATTTATTAGCATCAAACATAGCCGCTTTTATTTCAAAATCAGCCTCTGATAAATTCAAAATCCCGTTTAAAACTGTCGCTGGGCTTATTAAAATACTTTTGCCTATTCCGTTTTTAAAAATCGTTAATTGCTTTTTAATTTTTTCAAAAGGAATTCCGTGCTCGTAAATTTGTACAAAATCGGCCGAAGAAAAACCTAATTCTTTAGCAATCGTCAAATCATTAATTATTTCTATTGCTTTGGCCAAGCGTGATTTTTTATTTCCTGATAGGGTTATATACGGTTTTTGGGTATTGATTACTGTTTCTTTAAAAACGGAGAAAACACTTTCTCGTTCTTTTGGACTATCCCGAATATCATCTTTTTCCCAAGGAACATCTATATCGGTAAGGAAAAACAAATCGTATTCGTGTTCTAGTGCAGCTTCATTTAATAATGGATTACAAAAACCATAGTACATCTCTGAGAATACCTTGGTTACCATAAGATTGGTATCGCAAAATAAATACTTATTTGCTAAAGCTAATTTTTCGTTTTCTAATTTTGTTTGTCCATAAGCAATTGGCATCATATCTTCTTCAACACAAATATGCTGATTCTCTTCCCATCTTTCCTGAAGATAATCACGTGCAAACTCAGGAACCCACTCCGTTTCATAATACGAGGCAAGTTGCTTGGCTAAAGTTGTTTTACCAGTACTCTCCGGACCGAACAAAGCAAATTTTAATATTCTTGTATCTTGTTGTTTAAGATTTTCTTCCATTCTAAATAAGCTGAAATAGCCAAAATTGTAAAAATTAAATATTGGAATGATAACATTCCTAACCCACGATAAGCATATAAAGGCACTACAATAATATCGCCGATAATCCAAAGGGTCCAATTTTCTATCTTTTTCTTTGCCATATACCACATTCCTGTAAAGAATATGCCAGAGGCAAGAATATCAATATAATTATCTTTATGTAACTCGTAATCGAAAAATTTATAGATGCCGAAAACTACAAAAATTGTAATAAAGAATAAGCCTATGCCTATTATTTTTTCTTGATTATTTGTACGTGTAATTGGTAAATTATCTTCTTGATTTGTTCCTTTTGCCCAGTTGTACCAACCGTAAATACTCATAATAGAGAAATATCCATTAATCATCATATCGCCTAAATAACCTGCTATATAAAGTAAATAAACCGAAATTACTGTGGCTATTAATCCTGTAGGATATACCCAAATATTTTCTTTTTTGGCAAACCAAACACTTAAAATTCCAAACACAAAAACAAGAAATTCTAAGCCAATATGCCAAAGCGGAACATTTTTATACGCATTAAGAAAAAAATCAATCATTGAGCTTGTCTGTTTTATTACTTAAATTGAATTTAGGATTCAAAAAAATGAATATCGTTTTCAAAAGCTGTTCCTACAACTACAAGGTCTGCTCCCATTTCATACACTTTCTGAATTTGTGACAAAGCTACAATTCCACCGCCAACAATTACTGGAATATTTACATTTTGAGAAATCAGCTGAATCATTTCTAACGGAACAGCTTGCTTTGCTCCACTTCCTGCTTCTAAGTAAATTAATTTATTCCCTAACATTTCGCCTGCCAGAGCTGTTGCTAATGCCAAATCAAGATTTGTTCTATCTAATGGTTTTGTTTTGCTTACTCGTGCAACCGCAGTTTCATTGCCGCTTTCAATTAAAATATATCCTGTTGAAATAATCTCCAGATTCATTTTTTTTAAGATTGGCGCTGCCTGAACCTGATATTCGATTAAATAATCCGGATTTCTACCCGACAATAATGATAAAAACAAAATTGCATCTGCTTGTGGTGAAATTTGCGATGGGTCTCCAGGAAAAATCATAACTGGCAAATTAGTTTTTAATTTTAACTGAAAAACTAAATCTTCCAAAACAGTACTTTCGACCAAACTACCTCCTACAAAAATATGTGTTGCTGGTGATTGATTAATTTTTTGCAATAAGCTATCAAGGTTTTGCCAAGTAATTTTATCTGGATCCAAAAGAATCGCAAGTAATTTTCGATTCTCAACTTTGGCCAAACGTATTTCTTTATATATGTTTTGTAATTTTTGTCCCATAGCGAGCGTAAAAGTAAAAGTTTTTTTATGCAAGAGAACTATTTCGAATCAATTATATTTGTGTATTCGCTTTAACTAACGAAAGAAACAAACCTATGATTGCTATTGAATTACTTGAAAAATACGACGCAATACAGAAAAAATTCACAAAAACAACTGTTGTTTTTAAAGAAGGTAAGTTGCCTGCGTACTATTATCAGATTCTTTCGGGCGAAGTAAAAATGAATAATTATAATGATGATGGTCGGGAATTTATTCAGTGAATTTTCTATAAAGGTCAATCATTTGGAGAACCTCCTTTATTCTT
Source organism: Flavobacterium sp. GL_143 (assembly GCF_057834355.1). NCBI lineage: Bacteria > Pseudomonadati > Bacteroidota > Flavobacteriia > Flavobacteriales > Flavobacteriaceae > Flavobacterium > Flavobacterium sp. GL_143. The sequence goes on from NZ_CM174401.1 coordinate 606,313, forward strand.
AAATCAAAAGTATCCTGCTAGTGCTGTTATTGTAGAAGATGCCGAAATACTTTGTGTTCCTAAGGAAAGTTTCATGAAATTATTAAATGAAAACCCTGCAATAAGTATTAAAATTATCGAAAACTTAGCACAACGATTGTATTACAAATCGGTAATGGCTGCCGAAATATCTACTCATGAACCCGAACATCGTGTATTACGATTGATTGACTATGCTATTGCAAATTTTAATTTTAAGAAAGATGCAAATGGACACCTCATCAATTTTACGCGACAACAAATTGGTGATTTATCTGGACTTCGGGTTGAAACCGTAATACGTGCTATAAAATCTTTGGAGAAAAAAGGCGAATTAAAAATTATAAACCGGAAAGTGTACCGATAGTTTTTGCTTTATGATTTGAGTCATAAATGTAAGATATATGTGAACCGTAACTTTGTTACTCTAAAATTATATATCATGACACTTTATAACTCAACATTCGAAAATTTTAATAAAAGTTACATTGGCTCTGCAACTATGGCAATTATTGGACAAAGCTGTCTTGGTGCAGCTGCAGCAATGTTTGTTCTGGCTAATGGAACATCGGTAACACAAATGATTCAGCTTGCTATAATTGTTTTTGCTAATATCATTGCTAATACTTCTATCCTGGCACAAATGAGCCATAAAACGGTTTTTAACCTAATTATAACAAGCGTCTTTTTTAGTATCTTGTTTATTATTATAAATAACATTTAGTTATGAAAAAACAAATAGAAAACAGAGAAGATATATCGCTTCTGGTAAACACTTTCTATACAAAAATAAGAGCCAATACTGAGATTGGCTTTTATTTTAATGATATGATTAAAGATTGGGATGAACACCTGGAGAAACTAACTGATTTTTGGGAAACCAATTTATTCGCTGTCAAAAAATACAAGGGCAATCCTATTGAAGCGCACAATAAAGTTGATGATCATTTTAACCATCAGATTTCATCGCATGAGTTTGGAATCTGGCTAAATGTGTGGTTTGAAACCCTGGAAGAACTTTTTGAAGGAGAAAATGTAGAAACTCTTAAACGAAGAGCTCGAAAAATGAGTACGTTTCTTTATTTGAATATGTTTGAAAACCGCTCGAAAGCCTAGATAATATTACGCGGATTATTACACAACGGTTCGCACTGATTACTGAAACTAAATACTGCGACTATTTTTTACCACGCAGATTTGGCTGATTTAGCAGATTATTATTTTGATTTTACTGAATACTGCAACTGAAAACCGAGACTTTTCACTGAAACTGAAAACTGCGACTGAATACTAATTGCTAGAAACTACTTCTCCAGCGCGTAGACTAAAGTAAAGTTTTCTATTTCTTCATAGTAGACTACAAAGTCTTTTACCAAATCATCAAAATGTAGGCTTGCCAATGTTTTGTTTTCCTCCAGAGAGAAAGAATTTACACGAATATGGTCTTTAAAACTGATTCCTTTTTCATTTCGGATTTTGAAGATGGCTTCTTTTGCGCCCCAAATTACGGTGAGTTTTTTTATGTATTCTTCTAATGCATTTGGGTCTAAATAATCGAATTCTCTATCGACAAATTTATCAGCAATTCTTAAGATTTTTTCGCGTTGAAGTTCGATATCGATTCCTACGGTTTCTTCGCTAATAATTATTGCCGAAAAATTATGCGAATGTGTAATTGATATATGATTGTGGCAACTTAAATACGGTTTTCCGAATTGGTCATAATGCAAATCCAGATCGGTAAAACCTGCTTCTTGCATAAGCATACGCACACTTAAGAATCCTCGTTTATGCAAATCAGATTTCATTCCGTTTAAACGAAGTTGTGTTTTTTCTTTTAAAACTACTTTATCAAGCAACTCTTCGAAAGACTCGGTTATCTTCCAAATTAAAATTTGTGTTGTTGGGTTAAACTGTATTGTTTGATGTAAAGGCATTTGTTTTAATTGTGAATTATAAATTATGAATTATAAATTTTGCTTCTGTCGAAAATACCCTGAAACCAAACATTATAATTTACTCTTTTACTATATTTTAAAAAATTAGGAGTTTGTATAAACTCGTAATATCTAATGTTTTTAGCCCCGATAGTAGCGGCATCCTTTTTTCATGCTTTTTTTGCATGGAAAAAGATATAGCGAATAGCGGGATTAGCTTCTCACTCTTACTATACTTTGATGGGTATTTAAATTATTCAGCTAATGTTCAAAAGATTAAGTGATTAAACATTTCACAAATCTTTTAGAAATTAGTTAAATTATAAAGTTATTCCGTAAATTTGCAAAAAATTTTACAATTACAAATATACTATAAATGAGTACTACAACTATGCCTTTTGTGGCTTTCAAAGTAAAAGACATCTCTCTAGCGGCTTGGGGAAGAAAAGAAATTGAACTAGCTGAAGCTGAAATGCCAGGTTTAATGGCGCTTCGTGCTGAATATAAAGACGAACAACCTCTTGCAGGTTCTCGTATTGCAGGATGTTTACACATGACTATCCAGACTGCAGTTTTAATCGAAACTTTAATTGCTCTTGGTGCTGAAGTTACTTGGAGTTCTTGTAACATTTTCTCTACTCAAGATCAGGCTGCTGCTGCTATTGCTGCTGCTGGAATTCAGGTTTATGCTTGGAAAGGTCTTAACGAAGAGGATTTTGACTGGTGTATCGAGCAAACTTTATTCTTTGGTGAAGACAGAAAACCATTGAACATGATTCTTGATGATGGTGGAGATTTAACTAATATGGTTATTGACCGTTACCCTGAATTGGTTGCTGGAATTAAAGGTTTGTCTGAAGAAACTACAACTGGTGTACACAGACTTTACGAAAGAGTAAAAGCTGGAACTTTGCCAATGCCTGCAATTAACGTAAATGACTCTGTTACTAAATCTAAATTTGATAACAAATACGGGTGTAAAGAATCTGCTGTAGATGCTGTACGTCGTGCAACTGACTTAATGTTAGCTGGAAAAAGAGTTATCGTTTGTGGATACGGTGATGTTGGAAAAGGAACTGCTGCTTCTTTCAGAGGTGCAGGATCTATTGTAACAGTTACTGAAATTGACCCAATTTGTGCTTTACAAGCTGCAATGGACGGTTATGAAGTTAAAAAATTAAACACTGTAATTGCTAATGCTGATATCATCATTACAACTACTGGAAATAAAGATATCGTTCTTGGAGAGCACTTCGAGCAAATGAAAGACAAAACTGTTGTTTGTAACATCGGACACTTTGATAACGAAATTGATATGGCTTGGTTGAACAAAAACCACGGTGCATCTAAAATCGAAATCAAACCTCAGGTTGACAAATATACTATTGCTGGAAAAGATATCATCGTTCTTGCTGAAGGACGTTTAGTAAACCTTGGTTGTGCTACAGGTCACCCAAGTTTTGTAATGAGTAACTCATTTACAAACCAAACTTTGGCACAAATCGAATTATGGAAAAACAGTGCTGCTTACAACAATGACGTTTACATGTTACCTAAACATTTAGATGAAAAAGTTGCTGCTTTGCACTTAGCTAAATTAGGAGTTGAATTGGAAACTTTACGTGACGATCAAGCTGCTTATATTGGTGTTCCAGTTGAAGGTCCATTCAAACCAGAATACTACAGATACTAGATTAATTTTAGATTTAAGATTATAGTCCCGAAGCTTCGGGATAGATTTTTAAAATTAACTGAATATTAGAACCCTTGCAGAAATGTGAGGGTTTTTGTATTATTGTAACAATCTAAAAAACATGAAAAATTATATTTTTATCATTATTTTTTTAATTGTGTCTATTGAATTAACCGCCCAAGGCAATTCTAAATATGAATTTCAAAAAGACAGATTTGATTTAGGAGAATCTTTTTTACAAAAAGGGCAAAATGAAAAAGCAATCCAATTATTTTTTTTTGCCCATCATATTATTCCCGACAACGAACTAGGACAAATTGCATATAAAAAATACGATTCCTTAAAATCAATCGTCAGAGAAAATTTGTTGAAAAACATATCTGGAAATTGGAAAAAAATTAGCACCGATTTAAATTGGGTTATGCCCGATGAAAATGGTTTGATCGGAGAAATGTTAACAATTAATTCCAATGAAATATTATTTTTTGAGCTTTACAAAAAATCGAAAGAATGGTGTTTCATAAAAACTGAGCCAGTGATTTTTTGTAAAAAAGCAGAAATTGCGACTTACATCGACTATGATTCTAACTTTACAGAATTTGTGTATAAAAATAAAGAAGTTTGGCGATATTCTATTGATGAAAATTCAGGGATTTTAAATGCTTATTTTATCGGTTTTGAAACAGAAAATGGAGTTTCTGAGATGATATGCGGTAATTCTCACTTTCAATATTTTAAGTTACAATAATTTATCTCTACAATTTATCAAAATCTCACCCAACCAGGCATAAAAAACATTTCACTCAAAAAATTGCACGTTTATAAATATCTACTTACTTTTAATAATTAAAATAAGAATCTATTTCTCAAATACTTAAATAGTACAAACTTGAAAAAAACAACTTTTTTAATCATCTTCTTATTTTTACTTATTCTCCCGCAAATTATTTTTTCTCAGGAAAAGAAACCTAAAGTCGTTTTAGTCTTAAGTGGTGGCGGAGCAAAAGGAATTGCGCATATTCCGCTTTTACAAAAACTAGATTCTCTACACATCGTTCCCGATCTTATTGTAGGGAATAGTATGGGAAGCGTTATAGGAGGCTTATATGCCATGGGATATTCTGGCGATAGTATCGAAAAATTAACCAAAAACATTAATTGGGATAAATTACTTGGCGGAGGCCAGTCGTTAAGATCTGTAAGTGTAGAGGAAAAAAGAGAATTTCAGCGCTATTTAGTTGGAATAGGAATTAAAGATAAAAAACTAAACAGCGTTGGCTCTCTGTTAAATGATCAAAATTTAAGAGAATACCTTGCTGAATTGACCTATCCTGTATATAATGTTAAAGATTTTGACAGTCTGCCAATACCGTTTAGAGCCATGGCTACCGATTTATCCGAAGGAAAAGAAGTTATTCTAAGCAAAGGTAATCTTGCTTATGCCATGAGAGCCAGTATGTCTCTGCCTGCTATTTTTAAACCCATGGCATATGAAAAAACAGTATTAGTTGATGGTGGTGTAATGAATAATTTCCCTACAGATGTTGCTAAACAAATGGGTGCCGATATTATTATTGGTAGTGATGTAGGTGGTGGATTGGAGCCAATAGACAAACTGAACAATCTTGTGACTATATTGACACAAACCAGTATGTTCCCGAGTAATATTAAGAATCCAGCAAACCGAAAACTCTGTACTATCTTAGTTGATCATTTGCCGAACTTACGTTTTTCTACCGCTGATTTTGCAGATAGTGATGAAATCTACAAAGATGGTAAAATCGCAACAGCAGAAAATCTTCCCGCTTTAATTGCATTATCCGAAAAATTAAAAGGATACACACAACGAATTCACGAATTACCAAACATGCCTCCAGAATTTGTTCTTGACACAATTGTTTACAAAAAAATTAGTCCCGAAAACCTTGCTTTGGTATTAGGAAGAACAAATCTTAAAACAAATACAAAATATACCACCAAAGATTTAATAGCAGGCATTAACAGAGCCATGGGTACCAATCTTTTTGATGAAATTACATACAGTTATTTCATCAAAGATGGCGACAAACTAGGAGTTACTCTATTTGGACATGAACGCGCCAAAAACCAACTCAACACATCCGTACATTACGATACTTACCGAGGCGTTGGAATCATTTTTAATTACACCGCAAGAAATGTTCTTGCCAGAGCATCTCGTCTTCTTGTAACAGTGGATATTGCAGAGCAGCCAAAAGCAAGGATCAATTTTCAGAAAAACTTCGGAAAAAACAGAGACTGGTGGTGGTCATCTGAACTTTATGGAGCATTTTTAAGGCAAGAAATTTATTTTGATGGTAAAGCTTCAGATAATGTACTTTATAATTATTTTGAATTTAATAATGAGATTAACAGAAATTTAAATTCATTAAAAAGTTATTTTGGCTATGGTTTACACTATCAATATGCCAATTTAAAACCAAAATACGACAGAGAATACAATCCTAACTCAATCGACATCACCGATTACTCCTTAAACAGTATCGAAGTAAACATGCATTATGCCTACAATAATATGGATAAAGTTTTCTTTGCCGAAAATGGAACAATTATAAAAGCAAATGTAACCCGCTCATTGTTAACAGATGTCTACACCTCTTTTAACGACCCAGATCAAACAAGCATATCTGGTGCAACCAATGGTTATACAAAATTTGGTTTCAGCTTTGAAAAAAGAGCTCTTATAAGAAAGAAAATCACAGGAATCATTGCGTTTGATTCTTATTTTATTTTTGAGGATAAACTTAAAGACGATCAAATTTCATATTCAGATTTTGGTTATGCTTCAAAATATTTCTTAGGAGGAATTATACCAAGTTCTGGTAGCAATCGTTTTTCATTTCCTGGCCTACATGAAGACGAACTCAATGTTTCACAATATATGGGCTTAAAAATTGCTTCTCAAATAAATCTTATGGGAAAAATCTATCTTACTCCCCATTTTAATATTGCAACTGTTGGGTTTGAATCTTTTGATAAATACATTAATAAGGCATTTAGTCCAAAAGGAAAATGGGATGATGGCTTCGACCCTAGCCTTGTAATATCTGGAGGTGCCGCGATTTCCTATCAATCCATTTTGGGCCCAATCCATTTTGATACTTCCTGGATAAATAATATCGATAAAGTAAGATTGTTTTTTAGTGTCGGATTATCACTAAATCCTTAAGAAAAATCGGATTTCTTTTTTAAATCTTAAATCTATCCCGAAGCCTTGGGACATAAATCTAAATTTTATAATTTGGGCGTGCCACCATTAAAAAAAATACCCAATAAGCATTACGTTCATTGGGTATTTTTTTTAACGCTGTCGGGCTATCCGGGCTACTTTGGTAGCTACCTCCTATCCCTCACGCAAACAAAATCATCAAATTAATTTAAGACCTTTCTTTTTACATTCAGGAAGTAACTCCTAGATTATATTTATATATTAGCTATAAAACATTATTGGGATAAAGAAAATGTTTTAAAATCAAATCAAGAACTAGTTGATGATATCAACGTAATGAACTTGAATATTTTAAAACCTCAACTATCTATAATGTAAACAAACCCGATTAGATTAATTACGATTAAAAATATGATTGAAAAAGTTATATGTGAACTACATGGTTCAAAAGATATGTCTTTTGCCTGTATTCATCTTGCAATGGCAATAGACAAAAAAGAAAAAGTTGGCTTTTTTTATTCTGAAGCCGAAGAAAATCTTCCGCAAATTGCTTGGTGTGGATCATGTGAGCAATGGTTACTCGATAACGGCGAAGAGTGGAATGAAGCATTTGAAAATTTAGCCGATTTCAAAATATTATGCTCCGATTGTTATGACGAAGCCAAAGAAATACAGTTCGGAACTGATAAAATATAAACAAACATGATTTCTACAAAAGACTTTAAATTATTACCTAATAAAAATTCACTCCAGAATATCTGCAAAGCAATTTCAGTTCTGGACGCTATTATTTGCCAAGAATGGGAATATCGATATTACTCCTACAACTCTAAATGGGGAGAAGGAGAAGAGTATTGCGGAATGAGAGACGGATCTGGAGATTTAATGAATATTCTTTTTCTCGAAAATCATTGCGTAATAAATGGTTTTGCACACGAATATCAGCATAACGCGAAAAGTGATCTGACTAGAAACCTTCCTGAGATTTATAATGACTTTATTTTTGGTGAGCCTGTTGCATCCTTTGGAACAACATTTTGTTTGTGGACAAACGAAACCGAGAATTGGGAAGTTGGAACTATTGAAGATTATAATGACAACTCAGCAGAATTACTAACTATTTTTGATGGAAATCCGCAAACATATATCGATTGGGCAAGCGAGTATTTTGATGAATCTTATAAAGAAACTGGAATTCCATTAAAAACTGTAACCGAAATTTATCAAGGTAAAATCTTGACCAAAGAAATGGTTTTGTCTATTGTAGACGAAATTGAAGATTGGGAATTACTAGAAGAAGATTTAAAAGAAATAAATTACGAATACGATTTTAAATAGATAAACAGCAATGAAACGCATTTTCTTCCTCTATATATTTCTCCTTATAAACTGTATGTCATTTGCACAAAATAATGATACATGGACTGCATTCTGGGACAAAGACACGACGCATACCGGATATAAAGATAAAAACGACATTATAAAAATCGAACCTAAATTTATGGGAATGACAATTGCCAATAAATTTGATGATATTATTGTTGTTTCCGAAGAAGAAAATGAAAGTTGGAAAAACTATTATCTAACAAAGACTGGAAAAATAGTTGGTCGAGATAGTTTGTATATATTCGACAATGGTCCTGATTGCGAAAACGAAGGTTTTATTAGATTTCGAGACCCAAAAACTGATAAAATGGGGGTGTTTAATGGTGATGGCAAAATTGTAATTCCTGCCGAATATAGCAGCCTAACCAAAGTTACAAACGGAATGATTATAGCATTAAAAGGCGCCGAAAAAGTAAATGATAATCATGGTGGAGGTTGCAATCATTTTAGTTGGGCTGGTGGAAATGACTATCTTATTGATACTAATAACAAAATCTTTATCGAGAATTTTGTATATAATGATGAGCTGAATTTTTATTCTTTGCAAAAATCAAAAGAACCAAGCTTAGACCCGATAAGAGAAAATTTCCTTGGTGTTGATGGACAATACTATTCATTTATAAATTATGATAAAGAATTTAAATTGTGGCTAAAAAACAATTTACTCACAGATTTATCCAAAGAGAATTTACTAAAACATTCCTATGAAGAATTTTTCTATTGGAAAGAACCAGTTGGCTGGATAAATGAACCAAAAACTAAGTTCATTAATAAAAACTACAAACTCATAAAAGATAAATTGCTAGAACTTAGCAATCCTACTTGTGATTACTTTGTTACGACAGATGGCCTAAATCAATTTATCTACGAAGCAGACAAATACAATCAGTACTTTAATAATTGTAATGAATCCAAAGACTGGAAATATCCAATGAAGAGTATTATTATTAATCACCGTGATAAAAAAGATTCCACGCAGGATCATTTTGATTTCCTGAGAACCGAAAATGGGTATCAATTAATAAGTGTTTCTATCCGTAAAGGGAAACTTAAATAGATTTTTAAATCCTTCTCACAAAATAAATCATGACAAAAGAAGATTTTAAAATCAGTCTGGAAAAAGCCCTTGACGGACTTATAGATTTTACACAGGAAATGGTAATAAACAAATTACCATACGATTGTAAATTCATAATTAAAACTAATTGTTCATACGATGGAAATGAATTAGAAAATGATGAAGAAATTTATCCTGATAATAAAATCGATGAATCAAGCTCGATTAATCCTACTACAAAATCGACTGTAATTGATTATTTATGGCGAAATGGTAAAGTCCCACAATGGATTAATGTTCAGGTTAATAGTTGTGATTCAAATTTTAGCTACATAACATTAGAGTGCTGCGGAAGATACTCGGCTTTTTTAAATCATAAGGATGGTCCTTTTCGTGGGTTAGGACCTAGTATTCCCTATCGCTATTATGATCCAATTTCTGAAAAACTCATCCAAAAAGTAGATTTGAATGAAATAAAACAATATTCAATAAATTCTTCTTTTCACTAAAACACAAAGGTTAACTTTGTAAAAACGTGAATTATGAAAAACTTCTTCTTTTTAGGAATTGCTATTATATTTGAAATTATCGCCACATCGGCATTAAAAAAATCAGAACAGTTTACTCAACTTATTCCAAGCATAATAACTTTTATAGGATATGCAGGTGCATTTTATTTCCTTAGTTTTGCTATAAGAACAATTCCTGTTGGTGTTGCCTATGCTATTTGGTCTGGAGTTGGGATTGTATTAATTACTATTATTGGAGCTATATTTTTTAAACAAACTCCCGATTTACCAGCAATAATCGGATTGTCATTAATCATTATTGGCGTTGTTGTTATCAATGTTTTTTCTAAAACTGCATCACATTAAGTAAGTCAAAAGTTTAAATGTCGTAAAGTCAAAAGAATCAATATTGGGAATAATAGCTTGAAATCAATTTGTTGTGTTATTTTGTCAAATTTTGAAACACGACATTATACAATGGTTGCTACTTAGATTAAAAAATTAGTTAAAAAAAACAGGAAAACATTTTATGAATCTGTTTTTCCTGTTTCTATTCTAATCCTTAAAATTATTTATGGTCGAGGGCCAGGTCCGCCACCACCTCCAGGACCACCACTTGAAAAAGTTCCTACACTTGTTACCATAGTACTTGTAGTGAATATTTCGGCGGAAGTACCTCCGCTAAAAGAACTATTTTGGTACAAACCATGGAAATCTGTTCCGCCCGATGTATTCCCCCCTTTATAAATTGTATAGTTGGTGTTTGCTTGCAAATCTGGACTACTAAACAATAATACCATTTCACGTTGATAAGTACGTGGCATTTTCACAGTCAATACTTCCTTATTTCCAGTGGTAGACTGTATATTAATTAATTGTCCTGCTGTAATGCTGCTTGTACCGTACACTAAAGAATGTTGAGTTGAAACATTTGCTGTCGGGTTACTGGTCGCTCCACCAATACCAACCAATGTCCCTCCAGTAATCTTAAAAGTATTATCATCACAATCAAATCCCTCCTCTGGAGCATCTGTTCCTGACGAAATAATCGTTCCACCAGTAATGGTCATTGTCCCGTTAGAATCTATACCATCGTTTGTAGCACTATAAGAGTAAACGTAACCACCGTTGATTGCAATATGTTTTGCCGCATTTATACCATCATCATACGCTTCAATTTCAATTGTTCCTCCGTTAATAATGATTGTCGCTTTGCTTTCCATTCCCTCAGCTTCTGTTTTACTTGTTTTAACTGTAATTGTACCAGCATTAACTGTAAGATCTCCTTCACTTTTAATACCTTTTGCAGCTGTATCATTAGTACCATATTTAAATTGATCTCCAGTCGTAGTAACCGTTGTTGTCCCACCATCAAAAATAAGCGTACCATCTACATTAATTCCTTTCCCTCCTGCTCCCGAACTATTAATTGTAATAATACTATTGCCTGAAACAATCATATTTCCTGCACATTTGATTCCTGCACAAGATGAAATATCTTTATCCTCAGTATCATAATAAGCGCTACCCGTTGTTGTTAGCGTGAGATTTCCGTTACTTATTGTTACGTTACCTTTACTCTTAATGCTTTTGGCTCCGTTGCCAGAAACGGCTAAGTTCATCGTTCCTCCAGTGATGTTGATGTAAGGAACAATTGTTATATCAGTTCCTGTGTATGATGTTTTTAGACCATCGCCCACACTTTGCGTAATAATGGTTCCACCATTTATCTGAATATATCCTTTTTCGCATTCAATAGCATCGCTTGCAGAGGTAATATTCAGTGTTCCTCCCTCCATACGGAAATAATCATTGGCATGAATACCATCTTTTACAGTTCCAGCTATAGTGATAGTTCCATCATCTATACGAATATAGTCGTTACTACAAATTGCATGCTTATTTCTTGCCTGAACAAGTAGATTTCCTGAACCTCCAAATATCAATTGCCCTTTACTAAATAGCGTTCCTTTCATATCTTCATCACCAGAAGTCATGTAAGTTGTTCCGTCTACCAAACGGTTAGAAGAACCCGCCAGTAAATTAACTGATACTTTTTTGCCAGATTGTATATTCACAGCTGGTCCATCCGTGCTAACAATGTCAACACCGTTCAAAGCCAATCCAAATTTATATTCACTGTAAATCTTGAAGGAACCAACTTTTGTTGTTCCTGACAAAACATAATTTACTTCAGTATCAGTTATGGTAGATGTCACCACAACCTTACCACCACTTTGTATTATACTTACACCTTTGTCAGCAAACGGGTTATTAATTACAGCTTGGTCTCCAGAAAAAGCAATAGTTACACTATTCTCAAGTGTAATATCAGTTCCAATAACCTTAAAATCGTCGTCGACAATAATTTCAGAATTTACATCTTCTTCTTTTACTGCATCATCACTACTACATGCGGTGAAAAAAAAAGGAATCATTCCAAGAAAAATGATTAAGAATGTTTTTGTTTTCATAATAGTATATTTTTAAAATATTTTCTTACAAATAAACCGTTTTTGCTTTACCATTGCAAATACATTCGACGTACTCTTAAAACAAGTCAACGAACAGACAATATCTATCGACTAAATTTAGATTTTCATATTGAGTGGAATATCTTTTCTATTAAAATTGTAGTAGTATCGAAAGATGAACTTTAAACTTTTAAATAAGGAATTAAGATTAGCAAATTAATGTTATCCAACAAATTTTAAAAACATACAGGATTCATTTTAATTACTATCATCGGGGCAGTATTTTTTAAACAAACTCCCGATTTACCTGCAATAATAGGATTGGCATTAATTATTATAGGTGTTGTTGTTATCAATGTTTTTTCTAAAACTACAACACATTAGATTAAAAAATAGTACTTTTGATAGTATCAAATGATACTATCATGAAGCCTCCATATGACATTACTCCAATTATATTAAAACTTATCAGTTCTATTTCTGAAAAAATTGGAGCACTAAACGCCGTTAATTTAGACAAACAATCTCCTCAGTTAAGAAAACAAAACAGAATAAAAACAATTCATTCTTCTTTACAAATTGAAGGAAATACTTTGACAGAAGAACAAATTACAGCTTTAATAGAAAACAAACGTGTCATTGGTCCTGAAAAAGATGTCCTTGAAGTTCTTAATGCCATTAAGGTATATGAAAAATTAGATCAGTACAAATCAACATCATCTAAAAGCTTTTTAGATGCACATTCTACATTAATGAAAGGTTTAATTCCTGATTTTGGAAAATACCGACAACAAGGTGTTGGAATAGTAAAAGGTTCAAAAGTTACACATGTTGCCCCGCCACATGACAATGTTCCTCATTTAATGAATGATTTATTTGATTATTTAAAAGATAAAGATGAATTAACTCTAATAAAAAGTTGTGTTTTTCATTATGAAATGGAGTTCATTCATCCTTTTTTAGATGGAAATGGTAGAATGGGAAGATTATGGCAAACCTTAATTTTAATGAATGAATATCCCGTTTTTGAATTTTTACCTTTTGAATCTTTAATTAGCCAGACCCAAAAAGAATATTACAAATCACTTGAAACAAGCGACAATACTGGAAAATCAACTCACTTTATTGAGTATATGCTTGGGGTCATAAATACATCGTTGGAGAATTTATTGAACTACAACAATAGAACAATAAGAGATATAGACCGCCTGGATTACTTTTCGATGCTAGGAGTTCGTGAATTTACAAGAAAAGATTACATGAATGTTTTTAAAGAAATATCATCTGCTACAGCAAGTAGGGATTTAAAAAAAGGAGTGGAACTTAAGATTTTTAAAATTGAAGGAAATCAAAATAAAACAAAGTACATTTTACTATAAATTGAATTTCTTTATCATCTAATTACAAATACAATGAACTTCCGAAAAGCTACTATTTCCGATTTAAAAGAAATGCAGGAATTGTATATCGAAACTATAAAACATGTTTGCAAAGACGATTATAATCCAGCCCAAATTGATGCATGGATTTCGGGAGTTGATAATACCGAACGCTGGATTGAAGTTATTAATACACAATTTGTTTTATTAGCAATTATAGCAAATAAAATTACTGGTTTTGGAACTTTAAAAGATGGAAATTACATCGACTTCTTTTACATTCATAAAGAGTATCAACGACAAGGAATCGCTGATAGAATCTTAACCGAATTAGAACTTGAAGCAAAAAAATATCCCAACGCTTTGGGACAAAAAACCATAACATCTGACATAAGTATAACAGCAAAACCATTCTTCGAAAAGAAAGGCTTTATAGTAAAAGCCGAACAACGAAATATAAGATTAGGCGTAGAACTGATTAATTACAAAATGGAAAAAGATTTATAGCGAACTTTATAATCTCGGAAAGTTTTAATTTTAAAATTTATGCCAATCTTTGTCGATGTCCTTTATGCTCCTTCGACTTCGCTCAGGATGCCAATATTGCGAAAATAAATTTACGCCCTTTTGAGTTTTCGAGTAAAAAACATCGCGTTCTTTACGTAAAACCTTAGCGCACTTTGCAGTTAAAAAAACACAGCAAGTTTCGGATTTTATGACCGAAGAATCCTGTCGATATTTGTATTATAAAATTGAACGAAATGAATACACAGGAAAACATTAATTATAATCGCATTGCCGATGCAATAGATTATATCAAAGCTAACTTTAAGGAGCAACCCAACTTAGATGAGGTTGCCGAAAAAGTGCATTTAAGTCCGTTTCACTTTCAACGTTTATTTACCGAATGGGCAGGAACAAGTCCGAAGAAATTCTTGCAATATATTAGTGTCGAACACGCAAAAAAAATCCTCAAAGAAAACAATCAGGCAACTTTATCTGATGCCGCTTTCGATACTGGTCTTTCGGGTACAAGTCGCCTTCATGACTTATTTGTAAACATCGAAGGAATGACGCCAGCCGAATATAAAAACGGAGGTAAAAACCTGGAAATTAATTTCAGTTTTGCCGAAAGTCCGTTTGGGAATATTATTGTTGCTTCGACTAGTAAAGGTGTTTGTTTTATGGCTTTCGCCGAAAATGAAGAAACTGGTTTTGAAAATTTACAACACAAATTCCCAAATGCAACATTCTCCCGAAAACTAGATTTAGTACAACAAAATGCGTTGTTTATTTTTCAGAATGATTGGAGTAAATTATCCGAAATAAAACTGCATTTAAAAGGAACTGATTTCCAATTAAAAGTTTGGGAAACGCTACTAAAAATTCCAATGGGACAACTCTCCACCTACGGTTCTATCGCACAACAAATAGAAAAGCCTAATGCTTCGCGTGCAGTAGGAACTGCGATTGGCAGTAATCCTGTAGCTTTTCTTATTCCTTGTCATCGTGTGATTCAAGCTTCTGGAACTTTTGGCGGATATATGTGGGGAAATACCCGAAAAACTGCTATTATCGGTTGGGAAGGCGTACAAGTAAATCCAATAATATAAAACTACACAACATATACATGTAGAGACACACCGCAGTGCGTCTAACGTTTCGTATTTCCACGAGAGAATCTTTGTCGACAATCTTTGCGTAGACGCACTGCGGTGCGTCTCTACAGGATGGAAATTGCGGTAAAATATAATACATAATTTTTTCACGCAGAATTAGCAAATATGGCAGATTTATAAATCATTTTAATCTTTTAATCTGTGGTAAAAAATAGGATAATCTTTGCGTAGACGTATTACGGTGCATCTCTACAGACAAACTGTATGTGAATGATTCTTCATAATAAATTCAATAACATCTAAAATTACCATGCAAAATATACAATCAAAAATTGCTTCTCTTAATTGGGAAAGCATCACCGAATCTATGCACGAAAATGGATTTGCAATAATTCCGAATGTGCTTAATAACGATCAATGTGAAGATTTAAAATTTGACTATTCAAATCCTAATTTATACCGAAAAACGGTCGTTATGGAACGTTATCGATTTGGTTTAGGCGAATACAAATATTTTAATTATCCATTGCCAGATTTAATCCAAACAATTCGAACAGCTATTTATCCTAAACTCGCTCCAATTGCAAACGCCTGGATGAAAGTATTAAATATCAATACTATTTTCCCCGAAACGCACGAGAAATTACTCGAACAATGTCACGCCAATAATCAATTAAAAGCAACTGTTTTAATTTTAAAATATGGCAAAAGCGGTTTTAATACCTTACATCAGGATTTATATGGCGATGTTTATTTTCCGATTCAGATTGTACTTTTTCTAAACGAACCCGATGAAGATTTTACTGGTGGCGAATTTGTATTAACACAACAAACTCCCAGAGCACAATCGAAAGCCATTGTTCTGAAACCCAAAAAAGGAGATATTCTAGTTTTTACCACCAATTTTAGACCCGTAAAAGGTTCTAAAGGTTATTACCGCGTTAATATGAAACATGGTGTTAGTGAGATTCATTCTGGGGAACGACACACGCTTGGGATTATTTTTCATGATGCGTTGAGTTAAGGTACAAAGGTGCTGAGGTACTAAGGCACAAAGGTTTTAACACACAGTATATCTGTAGAGACGCACCGCAGTGCGTCTAACATCACGTAAATTAATCCATGAGGACAATCTTCGTGTAGACGCACTGCGGTACGTCTCTACAGGATAAAAATTGCGGTAAAATATAATACATAATTTTTTTCACGCAGATTTAGCAGATATGGCAGATTTGTAAATCATTCTAATCCTTTTAATCTGTGGCAAAAAATATGACAATCTTTACGGGAGATGCACTGCGGTGCGTCTCTACAGTAAAACAAACGTATAAAAGAAATGATTCAACACAATAAAATTTCCGATTCAGATCTCCGGAATAAAATTAAAAATGCAGAAATTTGCTTTGGTGGAAACCGAAAGCTAAAAATTTACGGAACTTTAAAATGTTCTTCTGGTAAAAGAATGAAACGTGAAAATCGAGTTTTCTTTTTATCCGAAGATGAAGCTAAACAAAATAACTTTAGACCTTGTGGACATTGTATGAAAGCTGAATATAAAAACTGGAAAGATGGACTTATTTAATCCCGAAATAGACGAAACGACCAATTTATTACCTAAAGACGGAACTGTAAATTATTATGGTAAACTATTTTCCAGAGAAAATTCGAATCACTATCGAGATATATTACTCAATACTATCGAATGGAGAAATGACGAAGCAATTATCTTTGGGAAATTAATAATTACAAAACGTAAAGTGGCTTGGTATGGCGATTCTCCTTTTGAATACACTTATTCTAACACTACAAAAAAGGCACTTCCGTGGACTAAAGAATTATTAGAATTAAAAACTGTTATCGAAGAAAAAACCGGAGAAACCTTTAATTCTTGTTTGCTTAATTTATATCATTCTGGCGATGAAGGAATGGCTTGGCATAGCGATGCCGAAAAAGATTTGAAAAAGAATGGTGCTATTGCTTCGATAAGTTTTGGAGCGGAACGAAAGTTTGCCTTTAAACATAAAGATACTAAAGAAACCGTTTCTTTAATCTTAGAGCATGGTAGTTTATTGGTCATGAAAGATACTACTCAAACCCATTGGTTACATCGATTACCTCCAACTAAAACAATATCTAAACCTAGAGTAAACTTGACTTTTAGAACTATTGTTGAGTAATTTTTTGAACCATTAAAAGATTAAGATTCATTAAGTATGTGAATCAAGGATTGGGTTTTGTATTAAGCATAAATTCTTAATCTCATAATACTAAATTATAACCCACATTTTTTGTAGATATCTAATATAACTGATTCTTTCCCTAAAAGATAATTATCTATATCGTGAGGGAATTTTTCGGCCATTTCTATTTTTATCTGGCTATATCTGTCCCTTTCATCTGCATGTGTGCGTAGGTAATTCCGAAAAGTGACATGGCGTTTTAACTCATTCGACTCTTTGTTGCATACATATAAATGATGCTCCATAAGGTGTTCCTTATTTTTATAACTAAAGGCATCTCGGCCATCAATACCTAAATTACCTACATGTTCATAACCTATCTTTTTTAGTTTCTGTTTTACAATCAGAAACCTATCGTTTTCGATTACAATATCTATATCTATAATCGGTTTTGCGTGCAAACCTTCTACAGATGTACTACCTACATGTTCAATTGATAATACCTCATCTTTTAAAACAACGAGTAATTCTCTTTCGATTTTTTTAAATTCATCCGCCCAATTAGGATTGTACGGAACGACAATTATATTCCAATTTTCAGCACCTATCATATAGCAATTTTTTGCAAATATAATAATTGGTTATTAACGCTTCTTGGGGAAAACATTATTATAGGAAACTGACAATGCATCTTGTAGCATTGGCTCTGGAACTTTGGCAAGATCTACAATTGTCCAGCCTTGTTGTCCCCATTTATTAGGTACGGGATAAAAGAATTTTTCGCTTGAAGCGCAAAAAACAGATTGTTCGATTTCATTAAACTTCAATACTCCTTGGTTTTTATTTACATCGAGTGTTGCAAATATTTTCTTCTTCACTCGAAAAGAAGTCTTTTCAAAATGTGGTTCTTCGGTTGCTTCTGAGAATGATAGAGCTAACTTTCTAAATGTTTCAATCGATACCATGATAGCTTATTTTAAAGTTAAACTCTAATTTTTACCAACCTTGATTTAGTCCATTTTTAAGAACCTCATCATATTTATCTTTATCAAAAGTATATAAATTTGGAGCTTTGTGCGCTACATTACTTTTCTTTTCGTCGAGCTTATTCAAGATTCCGATATTGGTTATTTTTCGGAGAAAGTTTCTTCTATCGAGTTTTCTATCCAAAATCGTTTCATATAATTTTTGAAGCTCGGGAATCGTAAATTTTTCAGGCAACAAATTATATCCTACTGGTATTAAATTCAACTCATTTCGGAGTGTAATCAAAGCTTTATCTAGAATTTCTTTGTGATCCAAGATTAATTCTGGAACTTCTTTGTGATCAACCCACTCTATTAATTCTTCTTTTTTACTTTGTTGTGGAACCGTTTGTAAAAAATCGACCAAGGCATAATATCCTACGGTTACAAATCGTTGCGAAAGCCATTTTCCTGCCTCTCTGGGAATTTTTAGATGGTCTAAAATTGCATTACCAAAATGCTTATCGTTTCTTTTTACTTTACCAAAAGTAGCAAATTGTCTCAAAAAAATACCTTCTACTCCTGTCCTGATTTTAAGTACTCTTACTGCTGCATCATCTATATCTTCATTTATAGGGACAAATCCGCCGGGTAATGACCATTTATTTTCATACGGGGTTTTAATTAGCAAAACTTTAAGCTGATTATCATGGAATCCAAAAATTACACAATCTATAGAAAGTCCTGGCTGATAGTCTTCATGAGTATATATAGTGGTATTTATCATGCATTTATTATTTGTTCAAATTTTATCCGACATAAAATAAATGTGCAATTTAGCTTATTTTCAATAAACGAAAATCAATCTTATTTTCTAACACCGTTTTTGCAATTAAAGCAGGCTATAGCACCAATTTTTTATGCTTTAAAAAATCATAAATTAATGTCAAATTTACAATCAAATATAAAACGACTTAAAAAAAATAAGTACATTGCGTCATAATAACACATTTAATACTTCGCTTGTTATTTTTCTTCAAAAAAACAATTAATAAGCTAATTATAAGGTATTAATGTCCAGTTAAAAAAATTACTGTTCTGTAACAAAAAAATAAAAAGGCAGTCATATAATTAATTGAAAACATAACTAATTGTATTATGAGCATCCCAACTCTAGAAAAACTGAACAAGAAGCTTATTAGAAAAATATGTTCTTCTTTCGGATTAGTATCAAAAAACGACCTTTTAGAAGAATCGTTAAAATATAGCATTAAGCAGGAAAAAATTTCCGATCAACTTTTGAGTAATGTTGATTCAAAAGACAAAAAAGCAAAAAAAGATGCATATGAACAAGCCATAAACGAATCCTATAAAGGAATTGGAGTTATGGATTTTATGAATACTTTAAAATAAAAAACGGGCAAAATATATATTTTGCCCGTTTTTTGTTATTTGAAAATTGCTGTTACTATTTCACCAATTCAAAATCAGATTTTACACGAATATCTGCCGAAGATGATCCAATCATCAATTCAAAATCGCCTGGTTCTGAACCCCACTCTATCTTGTCATTATAGAAAGATAGTTTTTCGTTATCTATTGTAAACTGAATCGTTTTGGTTTCTCCTGCATTTAATTTCACTTTCTGAAAATCTCTAAGTTCTAAAACTGGTCTTACAACTGATCCAAATTTATCTTTTAAATATAATTGAACCACTTCTTCTCCTGCTACTTTTCCAGCATTTTTTAACTGAAAAGAAACTTGAATTTTCTCATTGCTTTTCATTTTAGTTGTAGATAATTTTAGATCGGAATAATCGAATTTAGTATAGCTTAATCCGAACCCAAAAGGGAATTTAGGACTAGTTTTTAGATCTGTATAAGCAGAAACATATCCTTTTGCATTATCATCTTGTGCTGGTCTTCCTGTACTATAATGGTTATAGTAAATAGGAATTTGCCCCACTTCTCTCGGGAATGTCATTGGCAATTTTCCTGACGGATTATAATCTCCAAATAAAACATCTGCAATAGCATTTCCTGCTTCGCTACCTAACCACCAAGTATAAAGAATAGCTGGAACATTATCGGCAGTCCAATTAAAAACAAGTGGTCTTCCGGCATTAACTAAAACTACAACTGGTTTTCCTGTTGCCTGAATCGCTTTTACTAATTCTTCCTGAACTCCTGGTAAATTAATATTGCTTCGGCTTTTGGCCTCACCGCTCATATCATGCCTTTCTCCAATACTCAAGATTACTACATCAGCTTGTTTTGCTGTTGCAATTGCCTCTGCAAAACCATCTTTGTTATCGCCTTCTACCTCACAACCTTTGGCATATAATAATTTGGTATTCTTCCCTACTTTATTTTGTAATCCATCCCATTGAGAAACCACCCATTTGTTATAGTCGACTTCTGGTAATTCAACCGCCCAAAAACCCATATTGGCTTTATATTCTTTTACCATTGGTCCTATAAACGCAATTGTTTTTGTGTTTTTAGAAAGTGGTAAAATTGCATTATCGTTCTTTAATAAAACGATACTTTTTGCTGCAACTTCACGTGCTGCTTTACGGTGCTCTGGATTATTTAATTCTTTTTTCTCTCTATCTGGATTAGAGTATTTGTATGGATCTTCAAATAATCCTAACTCAAATTTCTTGCGCAAAATTCTTTTTACTGCATCATCAACTAAGTCTATCGAAACTTTGTTTTCTTTTATCAATGCTGCCAAGTTATATCTGTATGCATTACTTTCCATATCCATATCGCTACCAGCTGTGATTGCAGCTAGTGCGGCTTCTTTATTATCTTTAGAATAGCCATGTGCAACCATTTCTCCTATTGATCCCCAATCTGAAACTACAAATCCTTGAAAGTTCCATTTTCCTTTTAAAATATCTCTTTGTAAATGCGCATTTCCTGTTGCTGGAATTCCGTTAATGTCATTAAATGAATTCATAAATGTAGCTGCTCCAGCATCTAGCGCGGCTTTGAAAGGTGGCAAATAAGTTTCCCACAACATTCTCTCACTCATATCTACTGAGTTATAATCTCTACCTCCAATTGCAGCTCCATAAGCAGCAAAATGTTTTACACATGCCATTACTGAATTTAGATTTCCTAGTTTATCTCCTTGAAATCCTTTTACTCTGGCATAAGCTATTCTTGAACCTAAATAGGTGTCTTCTCCTGCTCCTTCCATTACACGCCCCCAACGTGGGTCACGACCAATATCTACCATTGGGGCAAATGTCCAATGGATTCCGCTTGCAGCTGCCTCGGTCGCAGCAACTCTAGCCGAAAGTTCTATCGCTGCCAAATCCCAACTTGCTGCTTCTCCTAACGGAATCGGGAATGTGGTTTTAAAACCATGTATTACATCCTGACCATATAACAATGGTATTTTAAGACGCGATTGCATTGCCAATTCCTGATATTGTCGGGTGTATTTTGTTCCAACTACATTAAGCATTGACCCCACTAAACCATCTTTTATTTCGGCTTGTTTGTTCGGGTTTATTGTAATAGGTCCTGTTGCAGCATTGTTACCTGTATATTGGTTAAGCTGTCCTATTTTTTCCTCTAACGTCATTTTTTTTAACAACGCATCTACTTTCTGATCTATTGTTTGCTGTTGTGCTATCGCAAAAAACGAAATCATCAAACAAGTTAATGTGGTAATTCTTTTCATGAAATAAATATTAAATTGGTATTGATTTTTCTACCAAACGTAAGTTGCCACCGAACCTGCGTCTAATGAAGTTGCTATTTGTTTTTGATTGTATTTAATGTTAAATGTTTCGACTGTTTCGCCATCATTTTCAACTATTAGAACAATATTCCCTTTTGGAGTTTTAAAAGCTACATTATATATATTACCACTTACATTACTAGCAATTCGTACAGAACCTTCGGGTACAAATTTGGATGCGTGTGCAATAATATAATATCCTACTTCTCTCTTAATTACTCCATCTTTATCAATCATCAAAGCGCCTTTACAGGTACTGCATCCGCCTGGTGTAAATGGTTTATAAAATTCATCATTGGCTAAGCCCCAAGAAAGTGCATTCTTACTCCAATTGCGCATAGAACCTATTACAACGTTTTTTACATTCCATTTTAAATCTGTCTCAAAACTGCTGCCTGATCCTGTATATTGTTCTGTAAAATAAATATTCTTGTTTGGATATGCGTCATGAACTGTTGATAGTGCACTAATATCTCCTTCATATAAATGAAAAGCCGAACCATCTACAAATGGCAATGCTTTTGGATCATTTAAAATCGTTAAGGGATATTCGGGTTTGTTGCAATTATGGTCGTAAGTCACAATTTTGGTTTTGATTTTTGCTTTCGCGAAAGCGGGACCTAAATGATTCCCGATAAAAACTGCTTGTTGTTCTGCAAGCATTAATAAACTTGGGTTATTTCCTGGATGTAATGGTTCGTTTTGAGGAGTTATTGCATCAATTATAATCCCTTCTTCTTTCATCTTCTGAATGTATTTCACAAAATAATTGGCATATACTTCGTAATACTGTGGTTGCAAACTTCCTCCTTTTGTGCTTCCGCTATCTTTCATCCAAACTGGTGGTGACCAAGGCGATCCCATGATTTTAATACTAGGATTTATAGCAATAATTTCTCTTAAAAGCGGAACTAGCGCTGTTGCGTCTGGACCCAGATTAAAATGTTCTAGTTTTAAATCGGTTTTTCCGGCAGGCATATCATCATAAGAGAATACCTCAGCATTAAGATCTGACGCTCCGATACTAATACGGAGGTAACTAATTCCTACCGAATTATCTTTTGAACCAAACAGTTCTTGTAATAATGCTGCTTTTTTCGATTTCTCTAATTTATTAATAGCTTCGGGACTTCCTCCTGTTAATGAAAATCCAAAACCATCAATAGTCTGGAATTTCTTCGAAGCATCTATTTCAATAGTTGGGTTTGTATTTGTTGCAGTAGTAAAAACTAATGCTTCGGCTTGTTTTTGAAGCTTTACCGATTGGTCACTTTTGGTAACCCAATATTCCACTTTATCTGTTTTGGATGTTGTAGTTGTAGTTGCATTTTTTGTTGAGCCACACTTTATTTGCATTGCAATAAGTGGTAGCAAAATCAAAATTTGCATTGTATTGTTTATTTTTTTCATGGTTTAGTTAATTTCAATTAAAACAGGGAAATGATCCGATGGGTATTTTAAATCTATTGAATCACTTAAAACTGCATGTTTTTTTATTTTTAGATTGCTGTTTTTAGAAATAAAAATATAATCTAGTAATAGCGTGACTGGTTTGTCATGCTTAAATTCATTAAAGGTTCCAGATGGGCCAAATGGTTTTTCTTCTGAAATTTCACGAGTATCGGTCATTACTTTTTTCAAAGAAATAATGCGCTCTTCATTGGGTTCTGAATTAAAATCTCCCATAAGAAATACTGGATATCCTTTGGTATTTACTGCTGCCATTTTAGAAAGAATTAGTTCTAGTCCTTTGGTTCTTGCTTCTTCGCCTATGTGATCTAAATGTGTATTAAAAACCCAAAATGTTTTTTTAGTTTTTAAGTCTTTAAAAAGTGCATATGTACAAACTCTATTATAAGCTGCATCCCAACCTTTTGAAATTACATCTGGGGTTTGTGAGAGCCAAAAGGTATTGACTTGTTGTACTGAAAATCTATCTTTTTTATAAAATATAGAAGATGATTCTCCTTTTCCTTCTCCTTCGCGAGCAATACCTATATGATTATAACTTGGTAATGCCGTTGCAATATCATTAACTTGATTGGGCATTGCTTCTTGTACGCCAAAAATATCCGGGGTGTAAAATTGTATTTGTGATGTGAAAAAGTCTTTACGGTTCGGCCATGCATTTTCTCCATCTGAAGCAATATCTAAACGGATATTATACGTCATGATTTTTAAATTTTGCCCATAAATTCCATTAAAAGACAAAAACATTACAAGGGCAATTAGTTGGTTTATTTTTTTCATAATTAAAGGTTTTAATCCATTAAAGCTCCCGTTTTATCTGAAGCTTTTAATGGAGAAAACTAATCTAACAAAATATTAATTACAAACACTATTATAGGTTTTACTTTACGTTTTTTTAACAACTTACTTCTTTGTAGTTGCAAAATCCATGTAATTCAAATTAAATCCTCCTTTATCAAAAACAACTTTAATTTTGTTTTCTCCTTTTTTCAGCTTTACGCCCGAGAGTATAATTGTTCTCCAAGTTGTATCATTTCCTGTTGCTGGAAGAGTAATTGTCTCTGAGATTTTTCCTGTTTCGTTCTCTAAATGTAATTTACCTTCTACTTTTTCGCTTGAGTATCTAATGGCTACATCATACGTTGCTGCCGATTTGCTTGTTGCTGTAAATTGTAACCATTCAGCATTTTCGATAAATGATACCTGATATCCATTTGAGAAATCGTCTTTGCAGGGCAGAATATCAACTCCGTCATTTCGCATTGTTTTCCCTTTGTTCCATTCTTCGAATGTTCCAGTTTCTACACGATAATTCACAAAATCTTTATCAGAATATGCAAATCCGTTTGTTCCCAAGTCATATTCGGTTGCAAATATTTTTGTCGGCAAAACTCGTTTTTTATAACTTTTTGTTTCATTTGTTTGTACTTGACGAAACATTGCGTCAAGTACATCTGCCTTTATTGTGGTATTCTCTAACTTAAAATTCTCGGCTAATTGCATCAATGCTTTTTCTGCAAAATCTGGGCTTGGTTTTTCGCCTCCATCTTTCCAGTATAAACGCAACTTTTCGTATTCGGGTGTTTTGGTAACTGAAGCAATTCCTGCAATATTTTCGATTTTTTTCATTGGCCAAAATGCCCAACCTATATTATTTGTTTCGAATAATGAAATAGCATCTTTAAACCAAACATTAGAGTTTTCTCCACCTTCTCCCATCCAGATTGGTACATTATATTGTTTTCTATAATCTAGCATTTTCTGGATTGATGCTGTGGTATTGTAATTCCAATATTTATGAAAACTCATTGCCATGTTATCATCCCATAGCGGAAACATTCCGTTATAATTATTTCCCCAACAATTTCCTTCAATAATAATCATGTGGTTTTTATCGACTTCGCGAATTGCTTTTGTAATAGAAACTAAAAGCTCACGCAAAGGCGCATTCGAATTTTCATCACAACCATTTTTATTTGTTCCTGTAAAATTCCAATTGGGTTCATTTATAATATCATAAGCTCCAATCCATGGATTGTCTTTATAACGCAACGCTAATTTTTTCCATAATTCGGTCATTTTTTTACGATTGGTTTCGCTTTCCCAAAGAGATGGTTTAGTAGTATCATAGTCCGAAATTGCGGCATCTTTTCCTTGTCCACCAGGAGCAGCATGAAGGTCTAAAATGAGGTACATTTTATTTTCGGCACACCATTTTAGTAAGTTGTCGGTCATTGTAAAACCTTCTTCTATCCAAGTAATTTCACCATTCTTCTCTGTTTCTATTGGCGGTGTATATAAATTATAATGCATTGGCAAACGTATGGAGTTAAATCCCCAAGCTGCTAATGAGTCAACATCTCTTTTGGTTATTCCGTTGGCTCTATATGCTTCATAAAACTTTTCGGTTTTTTCGGCTCCGATTAAATCTGTAATTTTTTGTTTTATCACATATTGCGGACTTGCAAATGGTTCGGTCTGAATCATGTATCCTTCCTGAACCATCCATCCTCCTAATCCTAATCCTCTTAATACTATATTTTTACCTTTTCCATCTACAATATTTTGTCCGTTTTGGTGCAAAAACCCTTGACCAAAAGAGGTCAATGAAAACAATACAAGTAATGGCAAAACTATTTTTCTCATATATCTATTTTATTTATATAAACTCTAGATCAAATCTTATTGTTTATTATTTCCAAGTATAAGTTCCTACAGAGCCTCCATCTAATGAGGTTGTAACCCACTTACCATTAAATTTTATATTGAATATCTCAGTTGTATCGCCATCGTTTTCTACTATCAATATTTTTTTTCCAGTTGGGGTTATAAAAGCTACATTTTGCAAATTCCCACTTATATTACTAGAAATTCTTATGGAACCTACTGGAACAAATTTAGAAGCGTGAGCTATAATATAATAGGCTACGTTACGATTAAAGCTATCGCTAGAATTTACCGTTAATGCTCCTTTACACGTATTACAACCTCCTTGTGTATGTGGCTCAAAAGAACCATTATTAGCCAAGTTCCACTCTAATGCATTCTTGCTCCAATTGCGCATTGAACCAATAATTACATTTTTAAGATGCCACTTTAAATCGCCTTTAAAATCGCCTGTCGAAGAGGTAAATTGCTCAGTGAAATACAGATTTTTATTTGGAAAAGCATTATAAACTGTCGAAAGTGCATTAATATTTCCTGCATATAAATGAAATGCCGATCCATCTACAAAAGGACTTGCAATAGGATCTCCTAAAATCGCCATAGCATATTGTGTATTATCGCAATTATGATCGTAAGCAATGATCTTGGTTGTAAGATTAGCTGCCT
Organism: Flavobacterium sp. GL_143; assembly: GCF_057834355.1. NCBI lineage: Bacteria > Pseudomonadati > Bacteroidota > Flavobacteriia > Flavobacteriales > Flavobacteriaceae > Flavobacterium > Flavobacterium sp. GL_143. The sequence continues at coordinate 633,298 of NZ_CM174401.1, forward strand.
TAAATGCTGGGCCTAAATTGTTTTTGATGAAATTTGTTTGCTCTAAAGCTGTCATAACCATACTCGGGTTATTACCGCCATGCAAGGGTTCGTTTTGCGGAGTAACAGCGTCAATTGTTATCCCTTCATTTTTCATTTGCTGAATGTATTTTACAAAGTATTTTGCATACACATCATAATATTGAGTTTGCAAACTTCCGCCAACAAAACTATCTTTGTCTTTCATCCAAAGTGGCGCTGACCAAGGCGTTGCCAATATCTTAATGTTTGGATTAATTGCCAGAATTTCTTTTAAAAGTGCAATTACTCCATTTTTATCAAGGTCTAAACTAAACCTAACCAAATCAAGATCAGTATCACCTTTTGGTAAATCATTATAAGTAAATGCTTTCTCGTTTAAATCGGATGCTCCAATACTTATTCTTATATAATTTATTGAAATAGAAGTTTCGGTCAAGCCAAATAATTCCTGCAATAAATCATTTTTTTTCTGGGTAGTTAATTGATTAATTACCTGTGCACTTCCTCCTGTTAAGGTATATCCAAATCCATCGATGGTTTGGTATTTTTGAGCTTCGTTTACTTCAATATTTGTATATGAATTTGCTGTGGTATTAAACCCAAGAACTCCATTTTGTTTGGTAAGCAATACTGTCTGATCCCCTTTGGTTAACCAAAAATCTACATCATTAGTAACAACAGTGGGCGGATCTGGTTTTACTGGTGGTTTTGGAGCAGGATCGACAGTATCGCTAGATGAAGAGCATTTTACCTGCAATACGACTAGTGCAGCAAAAAATGCAACTTTTATAATCTTACTTAAATACTGTTTCATTTTATTTCTTTTTATAATTTCTTAATAAACCAAAGTTTGCATTGCATGTGCTGGAATCGTAATTGTCTTTTTCTCGGATGCAAGTATTAAATTATATGTTATCTCTTTATCACTTTTGTTCATTACTACTGTTGCAATTTTTCCATCTGTATTAATAAATGATGTACTCAATAAAGCATCTGTACTTATTTCGGTTATGATTCTTTTGGCATTAGGACGAATGAATTTTGAAAAGTGTCCTATATAATAATACATCGGTGTGTATATTAATTCATCAGTATTTGTATTAGCATGAATCGGGGCAAAGCAAAAATTACCTACGTGATTTGGACCTCCGTTCTGATCCAAAAGGATATTCCAATCTGTCCAGCCAACTGTTCCGTTATTAAAATCATTAATCATATTAATTCCGTATCGTTCTGCATTTCCCCAAAATTGATATTTTGCAGCGTCGAATTTTTCATTACAACCTTCGGTAAATAATAAGTTTTTATTTGGGTAAGCGGCATGTACATCACCAACGGATTCAAATTTAGGCGGTCCTCCTGCCCAGGTTTCATACCAATGAAATCCTATTCCCCAAGCATATTTTGAAACTTCGGAATCTGAAAAAACAAGGCGAGCTCTTTGCTCTAACATTTCACCACGGTTATGATCCCAGATTATAATATTTTTAGATTCTAATCCTTCTTTTGTCATTGTTGGTCCTAGATAATCTCTTAAAAAATCTCTTTCGGCTTCTGGGCTATAAATACAAGATTCCCAACTCTGGCTTGCCATTGGTTCATTTTGAATAGACAATCCCCAAATAGGAATACCTTCTTTTTCGTATTCCCGAATAAATTTCACATAATAATTAGCCCATGATTGCGCATATTCTGGTAGTAATGTACCTCCTCTTAGCATGTTATTATTGCTTTTCATAAATGCCGGAGGACTCCACGGACTGGCAAAAAGTGTTAATTTTCCTCCTGCTGTTGCGATCGCTTTTTTTAATAACGGAATACGATATTTACGGTCATGCTCAACGCTAAAGGTTTTTAAATCTTTATCTCCTTCTTGTATATAGGTATAACTACCACTACTAAAATCGGAACTATGTATTGTTGTTCTTGCCAATGAATAACCTATTCCTTTGTCTTTATCATAATAAGCATTAAGAAATTCTTGTTGTTTCTTAGTACTTAATTTAGCAAAAACCTCGGCACTTGCATCTGTAATTGCTCCTCCGATTCCTAAAAAGGTTTGATCTGTTTTTTGAGGATTTACTGTAATTGAGATTGTATTGTTTGAATTCTCATTTGCAGAAGCGAGAATTAAATTAGCTGTTTTGGATAATTTAAAATTTGTATTCTCGGCTGTTGTAAAGATTTCAATTTTTTGATGATTTTGATTGTGTTCGTTTTTTGATTTTTTGTCTGTGACATTTGATGATGAACAGCTTAATGTAAAAACCGTTATCAGTATTGGTGAAATATTTTTTATCAGTTTTATAGTGTTGTTCATCTAAGTAGTTTGTTGTTTTTAAATAAAACCAAGAATTAAAAATGACTGAACATATTTAACTCTTGGCTTTTATTATAATTAATAGACTAAAGTTTGAATTGCGCGAGCTGGTATTGTAACAACCGTTTTCTCTGATGCTATAATTAAATTATAAGTCACACTTACATCGGTTTGGTTCATTACAACTGTAATCATTTTACCATCAGTATTAAGAAATGATGTACTTAACAAAGAGCTTCTGCTTACTGCTGTACTTACTCTTTTTGCATTCGGTCGAATAAATTTTGAGAAATGCCCAATATAATAATACGATGGTGTATAAATTAATTCACCTGTATTGGTGTCGGCATGAATTGGCGAAAAACAAAAATTCCCCACATGATTTGGCCCACCATTTTGATCTAAAAGAATATTCCAATCTGTCCAGGCAACCGTACCGTTATTAAAATCATTAATCATAGAAATTCCATATCTTTCGGCATTTGGCCAAAATTGATATTTCGCAGCATCAAATTTTTCGATACAACCTTCGGTAAACATTAATTTTTTATCTGGATAGGCTTGGTACACTTGTTTTACATTATCAAACATTGGCGCTCCGCCTGTCCATGTTTCGTACCAATGAAACCCCATTCCCCAAACATATTTAGAAGCTTCTGGGTCGGAATAAATTACATTGGCTCTTTGGTTCATTAAATCACGATTATGATCCCAAGCAATAATTTTTTTATCTCCCAAGCCTGCTTTTTTCATTGTTGGCCCCAGGAAGTTTTTTATAAAATCTCTTTCTGCTTCTGCAGAGTAAATGCAAGATTCCCATGTTTGCGTTGCCATTGGTTCGTTCTGAACCGATGTTCCCCAAATAGGCATTCCTTCTTTTTCGTAAGCTTTTATAAATTTTACATAATAATCTGCCCAAGCCTGATTGTATTCTGGTAATAGTGTACCACCTTTTAGCATGTCTTTATTACTTTTCATAAATGCTGGCGGACTCCAGGGAGCGACATATAATACCAGATTATTATTAGCGGTTTTCATCGCTTCTTTAATCATTGGTATGCGATATTGCCTGTCATGATCAATATTAAAAGTTTTTAAATCTTTATCTCCTTCTTCGATATAAGTATAGCTTCCACTGCTAAAATCAGAACTGTGTATTGTGGTTCTTAGCAATGAATAGCCTATTCCTGTTTTGGTATCGTAGTACGCTTTTAAAAATTCTGCTTGCTTTTCTTTTGATAATTTGGCAAAAACCTCTGCACTTGCATCTGTAATTGCTCCGCCAATTCCCATAAAGGTTTGAAAAGTTTTTTTAGGTTCTACAAAAACCGATATTTCAGTTTCTAATGGTTGTTTTGATGCCGAAAAAACTAGATTATCTGTTGGTGTTATTCTTAATTTTGAATTATCTGCTGTTGTGTAAACTGCAATTTTTTTTCCATTTGTGGTAAACTCTTGCTTGTTTTTTTGCTGCTGCGAAAAAGCCGTCAACGTAAATAATAAGCAAAGAATCTTATAGCTGTTTTTTTTCATTATTTAATTTTTAATGTGCAAATTCTAACAACATTTTCAATGTCTATAAAACATAGCTTTAATGTCTAAGTAGTTTAAAAATAGCCCATAGTCATAAAGAATATGGGCTATTCTACAACCTAACTTAAACTTATTTAACTCAATTCTTAATTATTTTCCTCTAAACTCTACTTCTGTAATTGTTATTCCAGTTGGAGTAAATCCGTTACCACCAGCTCTTATTACTAAATAGACTTTACCCGTTTCTGTAAACTTTACAACATTACCTACTTTGTCTGTAACACTATTTTTTACACATCCTACAGCAGATAGTTTTCCATCAAATGCTCCTTTCCCGCAACCGTCTTCAGAGCTTAATCCCATAACTTTGTTGTCTGTATATACAACTCCAGAAGTTGGAACTGTTTTTCCAGCATATACTTCAAACCAAAAATCCGGAGATCCGCTTTTTGCAGATACCTGCATATCTATTATATATTCTTTACCTGCTACAACATCTATTTCCTGATAAATTCCTTCCTGATTAGAGGTGTTTCCACTTGCGTTTATAGTTGCAAATCCCGGAGTGAAAGTCCATGCGGCTAATCCGTTAGTATTAAGGTGCAAGTTGGTCCATTGTGCTTGGTCAGCAGCATCTAAGAAACTGGTTCCTTTAACTAAATTTCCTCTGTCAGGATCATTTGCAGCAATAATAATTTCTTTGGTAGCAAAATCAGTAGTTCCTCCACGGCCTACAGCAGTATGCACTACTTTATACGTTCCTTTATCTGGCAAAAAAATCTCCAAATTCATTTTTCCATAAAACTCTGCCTTGCCTACTTTCCAGTAAGAATTCAGCACATTGTCTGTACCTGATACTAATAAATATGTATTATTCTTTCCTTCTACCGGGGTAATTGTAAATGAAGGATCTACACTTGCAACAGTTAATCCGTTGCCAGCTCCTGGTGCATCAGGTTCACAACTTGTTAGTGTTCCTAAAACAAACATTAGGTATATAGTCTTTTTAAAAATTATATTTAAATTCATATGATCTTTATTTAATCGTTATAATTAGGGTTCTGAACAATTTTAGTGTTTTCTAATTCTTTAAAAGGAATTGGCCAAATTTCATTTTTACCTGCTTGAAATCCTTTAGATGCCAATGCAGCAGCAGCTTTTCCTGTTCTTACTAAATCGAACCAACGGTGTCCTTCTCCAGCTAATTCTTTTCTTCTTTCTAACGCAATTGCATCCAAAGAAACCGGAGTTGATCCTAAACCTACACGTGCTCTTACAGCATCTAGTAAAGCTTGCGCTCTTGTTCCTGTACCACCTAATGCTTCGGCTTCCATTAAATATGTATCTGCTAAACGGATCGCGTAAACATCTTGTTTGTAATTTAAAGCTGTTGATCCACTACCTGTAGATGTATCGGAATTTAATGGCATGAATTTTTTAAGGAAATAACCTGTATCATCATAATTAGGAGCCCAATCTGCTTGTTTAGCAGCTTTCAATGCTTTCATATCAAGAATAGTAGCATCAAAACGAGGATCTCCTTTTAGCACATCATATAAACTTTGTCTTACGGTACTAAAACTCCATCCCGAAACATAATCTGGTGCTGTAGAATTTTCTGACCTATTGTATCCTCTAGGTCCTACCATAATACAAACAGAGTTTCCTTCATCTTTTCCTCCACCCCAAAAGCCCCAATCGGCATTACTTTTATCAGTATGTACAATTTCAATAATCGATTCTGAATTAAACTTGTTGCTTATCTTCCATAAATCTGCAAAATCAGCTACCAATTTATATCCGTACATACTTGTACCACCTGGAGTACCATTTACATCAGCAAATTCTGCTGCTGATAATGCATTTTTCCCTTCGTATAAATAAACTTTCCCTAACAATGCCTTTGCTGCACCCTGAGATAAACGTCCTGCTTCATCTCCCTTATTTGTAATTATAACAGGTAATCCAGGAAGTGATTCTTTTAAATCTTTTTCAATCTGTGCGTATACCGCTTCTGGTGTCGCTTGAACTACATTAAAAATATCTGGTGTTTTTAATGGCTCTAATATCAATGGGATATTTCTGAAAGTACGAACCAATTCAAAATAATAATAAGCACGTAACGCTTTTGTTTCAGCTGCAAATCTTGCTTTTTTAGCTTCATCCATTGGTACCGCTGGTAATTTTTCAAGCAATACGTTTGCTCTAAAAATCCCTTGATAAAAATCTCCCCAAAAACTACCTGGGATTGTTGATTGACTAAGTGAATAATCTCCAAATGCGTGTATTCCGGCACCATCTGTAGCACCACCACCTGCTGCATTAAAATCATCTGAACCTGCATTTAGCATACAGATCATGTTTTCAAATCCTTTAGACTGCTTACCAAGTATATCATAAACAGCTACTAATCCTGCATAAGCCTGGCTTTCATTTTGGTAATATTTATCCTCTAGAACAGTTCCTTTTGGTTCTACAGTTAAAAAATCCTCACCGCACGACAGGACAGTAAAAAGTACTCCGCAAACAACAAGTGAATATTTTATATTTTTTAGTTTCATGATTCTCGTTTTTATTAAAATTGTAAATTAACTCCCAACATTATAGTTCTGGCTTGAGGATAAATACCTCTATCTATACCCATAACATTTCCTGTAGCGCTATTTGCTCCAATTTCAGGATCATATCCAGTATACTTAGTAAAAGTCAATAAGTTCTCTCCTGTTAAATAAACTCTGGTTTTTTCTAAACCAATTTGTCCAATAGTCTTAACTGGCAATGAATATCCTATCTGAATTGTTTTTATTCTTACGTAATCTCCTTTTTCAAGATAAAAATCAGAAGGGTTATTAAAGTTTTTGTTTGTATCATCAGATGTTAATCTTGGGTACGTATTAGATGTACCTTCTCCTGTCCAACGACTTAAAGCAGTGGTTTGGTAATTAGAGTTTTCAATATCTAACCTACGTAATCCTTGGAAAATTTTATTTCCAGCAGCTCCTTGCGTAAAAATCATTAAATCGAAATTTTTATAATCTAGATTTACCGTAAATCCAAAAGTGTATTTTGGTATTGGGCTACCAATATTTGTTCTGTCATCTGAATTAATTTGACCATCTCCATTAATGTCTTGCCAACGGAAATCTCCGGGTTTAGCATCTGGTTGAATTAATCCTCCTGCAGCATTTTTATAAGCATTAATCTCGTTTTGGTTTTGGAAAATTCCTGCTGTCTTAAATCCGTAGAAAGATCCATAAGGCTGCCCAACTTGAGTTCTTGTAATATCATATGTCATCGCTTTAAATTGCTCTCCTGTTGCAAGAAAATCAACTCCACGTCCTAAATATGTTACTTCATTTTCCAGATAAGATACGTTTGCACTTAAAGACATATTAACCTGTCCTAATTTTTTACGGTATCCTAATTCTAAATCGACACCTTTATTTTGCATATCAGCAACGTTTCCAGTTGGATTTCCTGAACCAACATAACCTGGTAACATAATTTCCTGAAGGATTCCTGTAGTTTTTTTAATATACCAGTCTACAGATAAACTGAAATCAGAAAAAATAGTAGCATCTAAACCAATATTTGTCTGGCTAGTTTCTTCCCATTTTAAATCTGGATTTGAAGGTGCATTCGGGCTGTTACCAATAGTTACAGATCCAGATGTCCCTATAGTATAGTTACGACCATCTCCTACAGTTGCCAGATATTTAAAATCTCCAATATTATCATTACCAGTTACACCGTAACCACCTCTAAATTTCAATTGGTTTACTACTTTGTTTTCAACCCAAAATGCTTCTTTTGATGGAACCCATCCTAATGAGAATGAAGGGAAAGTTCCATATTTATTATTTGCTCCAAATCTTGAAGATCCATCTCTACGAATAATACCTGTTACTAAATATTTTTCTTTAAAATCATAAGTTAATCTAGAGAATAAAGAAGTTACTCTGTGCTCATTTCCTGTAGTTGCTGTAGCATTTATTTGATCTTTTGGAAGGTCAAAATTAAAAGAGGCATCATCATGATTATCTACTGGTAAATTAGTATATGTAATTTTTGTACCACTATTTCTGTTATCTACATAAGCTCCCTGACCTACTAATACGCTAAAATTATGATCACCTATACTTTTTGTATAAGAAGCAGTATTCTCTATATTCCATCCAAAACCTTTATTTGTTTCTCTATAAAGGTTATTTACTTGTGTCATATTAGTTGAGTTTAAATATGCAACTGGTGTAAAGCTTTCAACACCCCAATAAGCAAGTTTACCTCCTAATGTAGTTCTGAATTTTAATCCTTTTATTGGCTCAATTTCTAAGTAAGCATTTCCAACAAAATTATCTGACCAGTTGTAATTTCCTAATCTAGTTTGAGTATAAGCCAATGGATTAGACATTTCTTGTGTAACCATAGTCGAAACACCATATGGATTTCCGTAAGGATCTCTTAAAATTCCTTTACCATGACCATCAATACCGACAGAATAAGGAGGCAATGCAGCCATCCCTGGGTCTGTTACGATAGCAGGAGTAATCGGATCTAAATTTATTGCAGAACTTAATGGTCCTCCAAACTCACTATTTGTGTTTCCTATCCCCATCGTTTTCTCTCTGGAAAAACCTAATGTCTGACCAAAAGTTACCCATTTAGATATTTTGTGAGTAGAGTTTAAACGAATGTTTTTTCTGTTATAATTAGAAATATCTGTTGTTACAATACCCTCCTGATCCAAAAGACCAAAAGAGGCATAAAAAGTAGATACATCATTTCCTCCTGATAAACTTAACTCTTGACCAATACGTGCTGCACTATCATTAAAAATAACCGATTGCCAATCTGTACCTGCACCTAATGCATTAGGATCTTGAAAAGGCAATGCAAAAGTATCTGTTGGAGATTTTTTAGCATATCCGTTTGCATACTTCTCATTTCTTAAAGTAGCATATTCAGTCGCATTTAAAAGATCTAGTTTTCTTGCTGCCGAAGAAAAACCTGTATAGCCATTATAGCTAACACTCATTTTTCCTGATTTCCCTTTTTTGGTAGTAACAATAATTACCCCAGCTGCAGCTCTTGCTCCGTAAATTGCTTGAGAAGCCGCATCTTTTAATACCTCGATAGATGCAACATCAGACTGATTTAAATACCCAATGCCACCAGCATCAACCACTACACCATCTACAACCCATAACGGGTCATTGTTTCCCAGAGTAGTTATACCACGCACACGAATCGTAGATGCTGATCCTGGTTGTCCAGAACTCGCAGCAACAGTAACTCCAGAAACCCTTCCTTGTAAAGTTTGTTCAACTCTGGATATCGGTAAGTTTTCGATATCCGAAGATTTTACTTTAGAAATTGCTCCTGTAACTACACTTTTCTTTTGAGTACCATATCCTACAACAACAACCTCATTTAACGTTTGTGATTCTGGACGTAATTGTACAACTATTTTATTTCTACCATTTATTGGTTCATTAATAGTTGCATAACCTATAAACGTAATTGTTAAAACACCATTAGAAGGTGCCTGAAGTTGAAACTTCCCATCAAAGTCAGAAGATGTCCCTTTCCCCGTTCCTTTTATTAAAACAGATGCTCCTGGTACTGGCATACCACTTTCATCATTAACTATTCCGTTTACTGTAACGTCTTGCGCTTGAGCATAAACTGAGAATAGAATAGATGAAAAACAAAAAATAAGTAATTTTGTTAATTTCATTTTTCTAAAAATTTTGGTTAATTAATTAGTAATTCGCAACAATAATAATAAGTTTTTTTAAGTATACGCAATTAATAATCACTACAAAAACACATCAAAATCAAAATTAACACTAGTCAAAAACACATCAAAAAAAATATAATTAACTGTTTTACATTGTTTTAAAAATTAAATTATGGTATTTAAAAAAAATATAAAATTAAAATAAACACTACATTCTATATAAATCGATTACTTTAGCTTTTACAAGGTGTTTTTTCAAAACCAAAACAATATTAAGTCTAATATTTTAAGGATTTTAAAGCCACGTAAAAGCTAAGTAAATCGTTGAGCCTATTATAATGTAATTATGAATTTTACAAGATTTAACATCATAACCGTTTGTTTTTTATTCTTTTCGATCCTATTATCAGCACAAGTTAAAAATATCGGAGTTCCAGACATCCGAAACTATAAACGGGCAGAATACAAAGGAGCAACTCAAAACTGGAGTATTGATCAAGATGAGAATGGAAATTTATATTTTGCCAACAATAGCGGCCTTATACAATTTGATGGTTCATCATGGACCAAGTACCTCTTACCCAACTCAACATCGGTACGATCAGTAAAAGTTGATAATTCTCACAGAATATATGTAGGTGGCTATAAAGAACTCGGCTATTTTGATGCCGACTCTAAAGGAAAATTAAAATATACCTCTTTATCAAAACTCATCAAATCAAAAAGCGCTCAAGAATTAGATTTTGTATGGAGAATACATATTGTTAAGGATGAGGTAATTTTTCAATCTTTTGCCAGAATTTATATCTTTAAAGACAATAAACTTAAAACAATAGAAGCTCCCAAACGTTTTCAGTTTTCTTTTCAAATTGACAACACTATCTATGTTCAAGACAATTCATTAGGAATACTAATATATAAAGACGGGAAATTATATCCTTTAAAAGGTACGACAACATTAAACAACACCGAAGTCTGGGCAATGTTTAAAATGCCTAACAATGAACTCTTGATAGCAACTTTAGAAAATGGACTTTTTATCTATAGTAATCAAACACTGACTCCTTGGAACACTGAAGCCAATGCTTTTATCAAAAAAAATAGTTCATTAGGAGGTGTTTCTATCAAAGACAAATTCATTGTATTAAATTCCGTTTTAAACGGTATTATCATATCCGACCTAAACGGAAAAATTATTCAACATATTGACCGCAAAAAGGGCTTACAAAACAATACCGTACTTACTTCTTTTATAGATAGCAAAAACAATCTTTGGCTTGGGCTAGATAATGGGATTGCATTTATCAATGAAAGTTCTCCATTTACATACTTTGGCTTTAGTTATGATATTAGTACCGTATATGCTTCTGTAATTCATGATGGGTATTTATATGTAGCAACAAATCAAGGTGTTTTTTACCATGCTTGGAATACTGCTTTTAAAGAAGGGGCTTTCTCGCTTGTAGAAGGAACAAATACGCAAACATGGAATATTCAGGTTATTGGTAACGAATTAATATGTGCCAACAATAGAGGCGCAATAATTATAAAAGGAAATAAGGCTGTAAAACTATTGGATAAGAATGGTTATTTCGGTTTTAGAACAGTCCCCAACCATCCAAATTTTGTAGTAGGATCAAACTATAATGGATTTGCATTGTTTGAAAAAACTGCAAATGGTTTAGAGTTTAGAAATCAAATTGCAGGATTTAATAAATCTTCTATTTTATTCGAGCTAGACAATGACTATTTATGGTTAAAAAAAGATGAATTTTTATATCAAATGAAATTATCTGATGATTTAAAAAAATTCAAATCAATAAAAATAATTCACAATTTATCAAAAGAGAAAGGCATTGGAAGTATTCAAAAAATAAATAACAGCGTTTATTTTCAAACAAATAATCATTTTTATAAATATTCTAAAGAACAAGAAGTTTTCTATAAGGATAAAAAAATGACTGCCGTTTTTAAAGATTTACCCGTAATAAATTCTCTTTATGAAGATTCAAAAGGAAATCTTTGGTACGTATTTAATGAATCTTTGGGAGAACTAGTTAAATCTCCAGATGGAAATTACACAAATGTCGTTGCCCCATTTTCAAACTTAACAGGAAACTTAGTAACCAACTATCTTTCGGTTAACACTATTGATCCTCAAAATATTTTTATCGGATTAACAGATGGTCTGGCGCATTATGATTCTCAATTAATAAATAACATTGTAACCAAACCAAACGTATTCATCCGAACTTTTACTTTTACAAATGATACCTTGACATTCGGAAATCAGAAGAAAATTTCGGAAAAATATTTAATTCCATATGCGTCAAATCATGTAAAATTCACTTTCTCATCTCCTACTTATGAGAATCTTGAAAATGTAGAATACTCTTATCAATTAGATCCTTTTGATGAAAAATGGAGTAATTGGTCAACAATTTCAGTAAAGGAATATACCAATTTAAGAGAAGGCAATTACAAAATGAGAGTTAAAGTGAGAAATAGTTACGGGATACAATCTGAGGTTGATGTCATCCCTTTTACCATTTCACCACCTTGGTACAGACATATTCTTGCTTATATATTTTATTTTATGCTTGTATTGGTTGCTATTTACTCTATCTCCTATCGCATAAAAATGAAGATTAGAAAAAATAAATATTACGAGACAATCGAACAACGAAGACTTTACTTAGAAAAAGAATCTAAAATAAGGCAAGAACAATATCAATTAGAAAAGGAAATTGAAAAATTAAAAAATGACAAACTACAAATAAAAATACTTACAAAAGACAAAGAACTAGTTAATAATTCTTTGCAAGTAGTAAAAAAGAACAAAATCCTAAACGGAATTATACATAAACTGAAAGAAATTGACATTGAAACATTTGACGAGTCTACTAAATTTCAATTCAACAAACTCAACAAAAGTATCGTTAAAGAAGTAAATACAGATAAAAGCTGGAAAGATTTAGAAAAGCATATAAAGAATGTCCATTTTGAATTCCTGAAACGCTTAAAAGAAAAATACCCAAAAATTTCACCTAGAGAACTAGATTTAGCAACTTATTTATTGATGAATATGTCGACTAAAGAAATTGCAGAAATCATGAACATCTCAAATGGAGGAGTTGAACTTGCTCGTTATAGATTAAGAAAAAAACTAGAATTAAACAAAAAAGAAAACCTTATAGGATTCTTAATGAGTATTTAAACAAAAAACCATCCGATACATCGAGGGCACTGAAAAAGTCCTTTTCATGAATAATTGTTAATTAAAAGGAGTAGAAACTAAAAGTTTTCTGCTCCTTTTTTTTTGTATCTTTTCAGTGTAATCATAAGGCCTTTTAGATGTTAATTCAGCAGCAGCAAATTCAGTTTAGCCCCTATTCTTCATTGTATGATTTAATCGTTCCTAAGGATAATCTCCTTAGAAAAATCAACGAACTCATCGACTTCTCATTCATCTACGATGAGTTGCTAAATAAATATTGCACCACTAATGGTCGCACAGCAGAAAGCCCAGTGCGTATGTTTAAGTATTTACTTCTAAAAACAATTTATGATGTCTCGGATGTTGATGTAGTAGAACGTTCACGTTTTGATATGTCTTTTAAGTATTTCTTAGAAATGACACCAGAGGAGAGTGTTATTAATCCAAGTTCTTTAACGAAATTTCGTAAACTTCGCCTGAAGGATACGGACTTATTAAATCTACTCATTGGCAAAACAGTATCTATAGCCGTCGAAAAGGGAATCATCAGATCCAGGTCTATTATAGTTGATGCTACACACACTTTATCAAGATCAAATCCATTTGCAGCAATTGATGTATTAAGAGAGCGCTCTAAACTTCTACGAAGAACAGTATATTTATTTGATGACCAATTCAAAGAGCATATGCCCGAGAAGAACAATACCAATGAATTAGAAAAAGAATTAGCCTATTGTAAAGAGCTCGAAAAACGTATAGAGAAAGAACAGTCTTTGAGTTCTATACCAGCTGTGAAAGAAAAGCTAAATCTGCTTAAAGAAACTATAGAAGATACTCAGGAAAATTTTACTTTATCAAAAGATACAGATGCTAAAACAGGTCATAAATCTGCCGAGAGCTCTTTTTTTGGATACAAGACTCATTTAGCGATGACCCAAGAGCGCATCATTACAGCAGCTGTAGTGACTTCAGGCGAAAAAGGAGATGGACCGGAATTACCGAAACTTTTAGAGATTAGCCAAGAAAACGGAATTGATGTAGATACTATTATTGGAGATGGAGCCTATACAGGAACAGAAAACCTAAAGCGTGCAAACGCTCAAAATATTAAAGTGGTAGCCAAACTAAATATCACAATAGGTCAGGGAGCTAGAAAAGAAGAAGATAAATTTGATTACAATAAAGATGCTGATAGATTTGTATGTCCTGCGGGGCATATGGCTATCCGAAAATCGAAACAAGGGAAAAAAAATGTTGGAAAAAATCAAGTACAAACCTATTATTTTGATGTTGAAAAATGCAAGTTATGCCCTTTAAAAGAGGGATGTTACAAAGAGGGAGCCAAGACAAAAACATATTCAGTATCAATAAAATCTGAATTACACCAAGAACAGCTTGCTTTTCAAGAAACCGACTACTATAAAGAGAAAGCAAAACACCGATACAAAATAGAAGCCAAAAACAGTGAGTTAAAAAATGTACATGGTTATGATAGAGCTATATCGTATGGCATTACCAATATGCAAATGCAAGGCGCAATAGCTATTTTTACGGTCAACTTAAAAAGAATACTCAAATTAATATAGGAAATTACAAACTAAATGTGCCTTATCAAAAATGCCTCTTATGTAAATCAAAAATAGACTCATATAGCTTAAATTAAAAAATAGTTTAAAAATGAAAAACGCCTATAACAGATATTTAGAAGTCCTGTTATAAGCGTTTTTTTATTGTCTAAAAACAATCCCAATCAAAATAAGTGATGTTTTTCAGTGCCCTCGATACATCGGATGGTTTTTTGTTATAGTTTAAAGATATTTTTTAAATAAAATTTAAAACTCTTTCCAGAGCCATACCTCTAGACCCTTTAATAAGTATTGTTTGCTCATTAAAAGCTATAGTTCCTAAATAAGTAGCAAAAGCGTCAAACGAATCAAAGAAATGGAAATTCTCTTTATCAGCTTTATGCTTAAAGAAAGAAGGTCCTATGAAATAACAATTTGTTTTATTCTCATTCAAAAGTGATGTTACAATAAACTTATGTTCTTGATCACTTTCTGAACCAAGCTCAAACATATCTCCCAAAATCATGACTTTATTTTGCTTCTCTAATTGAATGAAATTCTCGATTGCAACAGCCATACTACTTGGGTTTGCATTGTATGCATCCAAAATAATTTCGTTAGTTCCCTTTACTAATAATTGCGAACGATTATTCTCGGGTATATAACTCTCTAAAGCCTCTTTTATAGCAGAATCTTCTATCTTAAAATACTTTCCTATTCCCAGTGCTGCACTTATGTTATTGGCATTATACAGTCCAATTAAATGCGAAGTAATAGTTTCATTGCCAAAACCTAAAACCACAAAAGGATTTGCTGTAATGGTGCTTATAACAACATCACCACTAGTATTTTTATATCCGAATGAAAATTTCTTTATCGCACTTGTTTTTTCTACCTGAATAGAATCATCCAGATTGACAAACGCAACTTTATCATGAGCAGAAAGATAAGTATACAATTCACTTTTCCCTTCTATAACTCCCAAAATCCCTCCAAAACCTTCAAGATGTGCTTTCCCAAAATTGGTCACATATCCAAAATCCGGCTGAGCTAATTCGCATAAAAACTCTATTTCTTTTTTATGATTAGCTCCCATTTCTACAATTCCAATTTCAGTTTCTTTAGTAAACGTCAATAGCGTTAAAGGAACACCAATATGATTGTTTAAATTTCCAACAGTTGCTTTAGTATTGTACTTTTTAGAAAGCACAACATTAATCAGCTCCTTGGTTGTCGTTTTCCCATTACTTCCTGTCAAAGCAATAATAGGCAATTGTAAATAAGCACGGTGAAATTTTGCTAATTCTTGTAATGCAATCAAACTGTTTTCGACCAAAATAGTTCTTTGATCAATAAAGTAAGATGCATTATCGATAACTACAAATAACGCTCCTTTTTGCAAAGCCTCTTCTGCGAATGTATTTGCATCAAAATTATCTCCTTTTATAGCAAAAAACATTGAATTTAATTCAATTTTACGAGTATCTGTCGAAACTGACTGGCATTGTAAAAACAAATTATGAATGTGAGCAATATCCATTTTAAAACAGATTTAAAACAATAAAAGCCCTAATCAAAGGGCTTTTATTACTATTATTAAATTTCTTAATTTCTAGGTGATTTTCTTTTTTCAGATTTAGGTCCTACTCTTGACATTGCACATCTGAAACCAATGTAATCAGTTGCCATATCTTGAGGGAAATATCTTCTTTGAGCTGGATCTAACCAATATGCTCTATCTCTCCAAGAACCTCCTTTGTAAACTCTAACATTATCATTTACTAAAGTTGTTCTTTTGCTAGACTTATCATATTTTCTAACCATGTTACCTAAACTATCTGTGGTAACATTATGCTTAGGAGAATTGTACATTGCTTGTTTTGCTTTATCAGCAGCAGTTTGCTCTTCTTCTGAAGCTCCGAAATCATAATATTTAGATGATTGCTTATCTCCATCTCTATAATTGATATTATCACTTGTAGAGAAGTTTTGTCTCAAATAAGTCTCTTGCTCATCAACAGGTACTTGTGCAATATCTCCAGGGAAATTTCTTGCTACAATTTTACCATTGCTTAAAGTATCATATTTGATAGTTTCTTTAGTAACGATTTCTACTTTACCGTCTTTGCCAATTTTATTCTTAGCATACAAGTTACCTCTAAAGTAGTTAAAGTCATTTGCTTCATTATCGATAAGAGGTCTGTAAACATCGGCAACCCATTCGGCTACGTTTCCAGCCATATCATACAATCCAAAATCGTTTGCAGGATATTTTTTCACTTCATTTGTAATATCTGCACCGTCATCAGACCATCCAGCTATACCTCCGTAATCTCCATTACCTTGTTTAAAGTTAGCCAATTGATCACCTCTTGTTGCTCTTTTTCCAGAACGAGTATAATCTCCAGACCAAGGGTATTTCTTTTGTCCTTTATAAATGTTGTATTCTCTTTGTCCAACATCTGCAGCAGCAGCATATTCCCACTCTGCCTCAGTTGGTAATCTATATTCTGGTAAGATAATTCCAGAAGAACGCTGTGCATAAACATTTTTAGGCTCTTCAGCAGCATCTCCTTTTTTAGTTCTTCTTACTTTTTTACCTTCTTTTAAAACAATTTCTTCGTTTCCTCCAAATGTAGATGTAGGAGCGATTAAATATGTTTCAGTATTAAAGTTGCTTTCAGCATTAACATCATCTGTTTTAGCACCTTTTTTAAGGTATCCATTTTTTTCAAGAACTGCTTCGTTTACACGGTTAGTTCTCCATTTACTAAACTCAACTGCTTGAATCCAGTTCACACCTACTACAGGATAGTTGGCATATGCAGGATGTCTTAAGTAGTTATTGGTCATAGTTTCATTATAACCTAAACGATTTCTCCAAACTAAAGTATCTGGCGAAGCTCCTTCATATATATGTTTGTAATTTTCTTCTGTTGGTGGAAATACTTTTTTCAACCACTCAAGGTATTCTAAGTACATCATGTTAGTCACCTCAGTCTCATCCATATAAAAAGACTGTACGTGTTGTTGCGTTGGAGTATTGTTCCAATCATGCATTACATCATCCTGAACCTTACCCATGGTAAACGTTCCTCCTTCTACAAAAACTAATCCAGGTCCTGCTTGTTGTTTTTTGTTAGAAACATTTTGTGCCGTTCCATTAATACTATTAACGTCCCAACCCGTAGCTCTTGATGCACTCGAACTAGATTTTTTACTACAGCTAGCCATTCCCAGAACCAATGTCATAGATAACATTAACTGTAAGGCCATAATTTTGTTTACTTTCATACTCTTTAGTAGGTAATAATTTAGGTGCTGCAATATAATAATTAAAATTAATTCGCAACATCAATTATAAAACAATTATAAAAATTTCATGTACCTGATTCTTGTAAAATCATCTCACATAACTTGAACGCAAAAATATACTTTTTATTATTTACTATAACACTAAATACTATATTTTTACTTGGTATAATACAACTATATCATTTTTGTCAAAGCGCGCAATGAAAAAGACCTTATTAACCTGTTTTATCTTACTATATATCAGCTCTTTCGCGCAGACGAAAGATGACGTTATTATAAATTGGCTCGATAAAAAAGACATGTATTTTGGAGAGTTTAAAGTCAATGCCCCCCTGTTTTCGGGTAATAGCTACCACTTAAACTCCGATACAAAGACAATTTTTTACGCTTTAAACCTTACGCAATTCAATTATTCTGAGAACAGCACCGTCCAATTATCTAATATTGTTTACGAAACAATTTCTGAAAATGAACTGGGTGATTTAACATTAAAAAACATCCCAAAAACTATTAATGAAACGTTAAAAATCTCTTCTGCGAGAGGAATCAATCAAGCTTTACTAACCCTGTCACCAATAATCAATAACGGAACAGGATACAAAAGAGTAAAATCTTTTACCTATAATATAATAACCAATTCTCAAAACAATACTACCTCAAGAGCATCATTAACCAGAAAGAATGCAAACATCACCAATTCTGTTTTATCATCTGGAGATTGGTATCGAATTTACATTGAAAAATCCGGTGTATATAAAATCTCCAAAAGCTTCTTGCAAAATTTAAACTCAGATTTGACAAAAGTCAACCCAAAAAAGATAAAAATATTCGGAAATGGTGGTAGAATGCTTCCTTTATCCAACTCATCTTATTATCCTAATGACTTAACAGAAAATGCAATTCAGATCATTGGCGAAAATGACGGAAGTTTTGATAACGACGACTACATCTTATTTTATGCCGAAGGAGTCGATACTTGGAACGATGAAAGCAGAACCTATAGTAACTTATACGATAACAAATCATACTATTATATAACGACTCAGGGAGGTGACGGAAAAAGAATCACCCAAATGCAACCACCATCAGGAAGCAGTACCATAAACCTCTCAACATTTGATGACCATCAATATCACGAAAAAGACCTGATAAACATAACACATCTTGGTAGAGAATGGTATGGCGAATCTTTTGAAATCGACAACGAACAAGAGTTTGAGTTTAGCTTTCCGAATATCGACACTTCAGTTCCTGTAAAAATACAAGTCAAGACAGCTTCTGCTTCATACACAAACACGTCTTTTAAAGTTGCTGCAAACGGACAAGATATAGCTACTACAAATTTTCCCGCAATAACACCCAATTCAGAAATTAAATTTTATACCGACTCATTACCTTCCAACAAAACATTTACAGGATCCGAAAACATTAAAATAAAACTTAACTACAATAATAGTGGTGTTCCCGGATCAAAGGGATACTTAGATCAAATTAAATTAATTGCTAAACGAAAACTACAAGGCTACGGAAAACAATTTCTTTTTCAATACGACTTAGCTAGTTCAAGCATCGGAATTGCCAGTTACGATATCACAAACACAACCAGCATTGCCCAAATTTGGGATGTCACTGATATATATAATGTAAGCACTATTGAAAACTCTAATCAAAACACAATAAGTTTTAAAGCACAATTAGGAGAAATAAGAAAATATGTAGCCCTCGATCCTTCCGACTACTACATCCCTTTTAAAGATAACAAAACCAAAATTCCTAACCAGAACTTAAAAGGAACACTTTTAAAAAACAATCAAGGCGCTTTTCAAGACATTGATTATGTAATTATCGCTCCCTCTTTTTTAATGAATCAAGCCGAAAGACTAGCATCCTTCCACAGATCTCATTCTAACTTAAGCGTAAAAGTAATTTCAACTGAATCTATCTACCAGGAATTCTCATCTGGAAAACAAGATATAGCCGCCATCAGAAACTGCATTAAATACATATATGACAATGCCTCTACTCCTGATAAAAGAATTAAATACGTTAATCTTTTTGGAGATGCTTCTTTCGATTATAAAAACAGAATCAATAATAACGGAAACATTGTACCTATATATTACTCCTTAAGAAGTAATAGTACAGGAGAAGCTTCATTTGCATCTGATGATTTTTATGGATTAATGGATAATGACGAAGGCAATGTAGTTTCTTTTTTTGGAGGAATAGATCTCGCAGTAGGAAGAATGCTTGTTAATGACACTAAACAAGCTGACGAAATGGTTAATAAAGTACTAGAATACCATGACATTAAATCTTACGGAAACTGGAAAAATAACTTCGTACTAGTTGCAGATGATTCCGATAAAGCTTCGGATGCTACATTACAAAGCCGACAAAATAAATTAGCTGATGTTATAGGTACCGAAAAACCTTTTTTCAATATTGATAAAATCCTCTTAGATTCCTATACACAAGAAGCTTCAGCAGGAGGATCAAGATATCCCAAAGCACGAACTGACTTATTTGATGCTTTCGAAAAAGGCGCGCTCGTTTTTAACTATCTAGGACATGGCGGTGAAGATGGATTAGCAGGCGAACGTATTTGGAGCAAAGCTGATGGGCAAAATCTAAACAATCAATACAAGTATCCATTATTTATAACCATAACCTGCGAGTTCTCAAGATTTGATGACCCAACGAGACCTACTGCCGGTGAATATACATATTGGAATCCTAAGGGAGGCGCTATCGCTATGCTTACAACTATAAGATCTATCGGACAATTTAGCGCTGAAAACTTCAATGACATTTTATCAAAAAACTTATTGTCATACGGATCCAACCAATACACAACCATTTCCGAATCATTACGACTATCCAAAAACAGCAATCCAAGCTCTTCTAGCAATGTTATTGTATATATAGGTGACCCAGCTTTAATGCTTGCTATCCCAAAACCAAAAGTAAAACTCACCAAAGTAAATGATGTTGTTATCTCCCAACCAATTGATGATTTAAAATCGCTGTCAAAAATTAAATTATCGGGAGAAATAACAGATGAAAACAATAATTTATTAACAAACTATAATGGTGAATTAACTACTGCGATATTTGATAAATTAATTATATCTTCGACACTCAATAATGATGGCTTTAGTCCCCCAATGCAATTTAACACTTTGGGAGAAACTATTTTTAGAGGAAGTGCATCAGTAACCAATGGTTTATTTGAGTTTAGTTTTGTAGTACCAAGAGACATCCGAATCCCTGTAGGGAACGGAAGAATTAGCTTTTACGCCAAAAAACAACAACTTCTTGAGAACCAAACGGGTTACGATACAACAATAAAAATAGGTGGAATAAACGAAAATGCACCTCAAGACAATAATAGTCCAAAAGTGCAGTTATATATGAACGATGAAACATTTGTATCAGGAGGGGTTACAAATGAATCTCCTTTTTTACTTGCAAATCTTGAAGATGAAAACGGGATAAATACCGCAAGTGGAATAGGACATGACATAGTTGCAATTTTAGACGGAGACGTTAGTAATCCTTATATATTAAACGATTATTATCAAACCAAGTTAGACGATTACACGCATGGAACATTACGTTTTCCATTCCGTAATTTAGCAGTAGGATTGCACACCGTTTCGGTTACAGCATGGGATGTATACAACAACCCCGTTACAACCGAAATTCAATTTATTGTTTCAGGTGATGACTCAATAACATTAACGCATGTTTTAAATTATCCGAATCCGTTCACAACCTATACTGAGTTTTGGTTTTCACACAACAAACCTTATGAACCCTTAGAAGTTCAAGTACAAGTAATGACAATTACCGGAAAGGTTGTTTGGACAAAAAATCAAATTATTACTACCGAAGGTTTTTTATCTCGGGATATAACTTGGAATGGAAGAGACGATTTTGGCGATCGAATTGGCAAAGGTGTTTATATTTATAAACTAACTGTAAAATCGAACACAACAAATAAAAAAGCAGAAAAAATTGAAAAACTTGTCATACTTTAATTAAATATTATATTTGTTTACTATTTTAAAACCTAGATGAAAAAACCTACCCTCATTTTAATTTGCCTTTTTGTTATTTCATTAGCAAAGGCACAAGAAAGAACTATTACAACTGCAGTACCTTTTTTATTAGTAGCTGCCGACGCTAGAGCAGCAGGTATGGCCGACCAAGGTGTCGCCACATCTGTAGATGCATTCTCTCAACAATGGAATCCCGCAAAATACGCCTTCTCCGAAGACAAACAAGGGTTTTCTGTTAGTTACACTCCGTATCTTACCGATTTGGTAAATGATGTCTCTTTAGGACAAATAACCTATTATAACAAAATAAACGACCGAAATGCATTTGCAGCAAGTTTCCGTTATTTTGGATTTGGTGATATCGAATTAAGAAGAACCGATAGTCCTGATGAGCCAGTAAACATTGTATCGCCTAACGAACTAGCTTTTGACGGTTCTTACTCACTAAAGCTTAGCGAAAAATTCTCGATGGCTGTAGCAGGAAGGTACATACGTTCCAACCTAAAAATAGCTTCTGAAGAAATAGATGCTAAACCTGCAAGTTCATTTGCAGTAGATGTAGCTGGTTTTTATCAATCTGAAGAAATTGCTTATAACAGCTTTAACGGAAGATGGAGAGGTGGTTTTAATATTCAGAATTTAGGACCTAAGATGAAATATGATAGTGATGAACTCAATGCTAACTTCCTACCAGCTAATTTAAAAGTAGGTGGAGGATTTGATTTTATCCTAGACGATTACAACAAACTAGCTGTAGGCGTAGAATTTAGTAAATTATTAGTTCCTACACCTCAAGATCCAGATTTAGATGGCGATGGTACAGTTACTCTGCAAGAAAGAATGCAAAACAATGAAGACTACCGATCAATAGGTTGGGTATCTGGAATTTTCCAATCTTTTGGTGATGCTCCAGGTGGTTTTAGCGAAGAGTTAAAAGAGATTACTTATAGTATTGGTGCCGAATATATGTACCAAGATGCATTTGCATTCCGATTAGGATATTTTCATGAAAGCCCAGAAAAAGGAGCTAGAAAATTCTTTTCTTTAGGAGCAGGCTTCAAGTACAATGTAGTAAAAGTAGATGTTTCGTATTTATTCTCTACTTCAAACGTAAAAAATCCATTAGAAAACACACTTCGTTTCTCACTAACCTTTAACTTTGGCGACAAATACGAAGTATATTAATAAATAAAATTCACAATTATAACAATCCAAATTTCACTTTCGTGAAATTTGGATTTTTTTTCCTAAATACATAATGAAAGAAATATCTATTACAACGCAATTTTCTGTTTTTGAATCTATCGAAGAACTTTCAAAAGACACTCAAGACTTAATGAACGAAGCAATCGCTATTCGCAAAAAAGCATACGCCCCTTATTCTAAATTTAGAGTTGGAGCTGCATTACTTTTAGATAATGGCCAAATTGTTTTAGGTTCTAATCAAGAAAACGCAGCTTATCCATCGGGGCTTTGTGCAGAACGAGTAGCAATTTTTCATGCAGGAGCAATTTATCCTGATGCCAAAATTTTAAAAATTGCCATTACAGCAGCTTCAGATACGAATCAAACAAAAGCTCCAATCCCTCCTTGTGGATCTTGCAGACAATCAATTGCAGAATATGAAATAAAACAAGAGACCCCTATCGAAATTTATTTCATGGGAGAAATAGGTGTAATTTATCAATCGGCATCCCTAAAAAATTTACTTCCATTCATGTTTGATAAAAAGTTCTTGTAAAAAAAACCAAAAATTAGCTTTTAAATTTTACTTCTTAGTAGGAATGTCTTATTTTTGCATCCCGACCCTTCGGGCGCAAATTTGTGGGAGGAAACTATTTTGCGTTATAGGCAACAATTGATAACAGAAACACTTTAGCAAAAGAAAGAATTCAGATGAAAGAAGTTACAAAAGAGGTATATTTAAAGTGGTATGAAGACATGCTACTTTGGAGAAAGTTTGAAGACAAACTAGCAGCATTGTACATCCAACAGAAAGTAAGAGGTTTTCTTCACCTATACAATGGTCAAGAAGCTGTACTAGCTGGTGCATTGCATGTCATGGATTTGACAAAAGATAAAATGATAACTGCATACAGAAACCACGTACAACCAATTGGTATGGGTGTGGACCCAAAACGTGTAATGGCTGAACTTTTAGGAAAAGTAACAGGAACATCTAAAGGAATGGGTGGATCTATGCACATTTTCTCAAAAGAACACCGTTTTTACGGAGGTCACGGAATTGTAGGTGGACAAATTCCTGTAGGAGCTGGTTTAGCTTTTGCAGATAAATATTTTGAAACAGGTGGTGTAACTATGACCTATTTTGGTGATGGTGCAGCAAGACAAGGTTCTTTACACGAAGCTTTTAATATGGCTATGTTATGGAAACTTCCAGTTGTATTTATTGTTGAAAACAATGGATATGCAATGGGAACTTCTGTAGAGAGAACCGCAAATCATACTGATATCTGGAAACTTGGTTTAGGTTACGAAATGCCTTGTGGACCAGTTGACGGAATGAATCCAGTGAAAGTTGCTGAAGCTATGTATGAAGCTGTTGAAAGAGCTCGTCGTGGTGATGGTCCAACATTCCTAGAAATGAAAACATACCGTTACAGAGGACACTCAATGTCTGATGCACAATTATATCGTTCTAAAGAAGAAGTAGAAGAATACAAAAAGATTGACCCAATTACACAAGTTCTTGATGTAATAAAAGATCAAAAATTTGCTACTGAAGAAGAAATTGAAGAAATTGACCAAAGAGTAAAAGACTTGGTTGAAGAGTGTGTGAAATTTGCTGAAGAATCTCCATATCCGGAATTACAACAACTTTACGATGTAGTATACGCACAAGAAGACTATCCATTTACACCTCATAAACTATAAATCATGGCGATAAAAGTAACAATGCCTCGTTTGAGCGATACTATGACGGAAGGAACGGTAGCAACTTGGCTTAAAAAAGTAGGAGACAAAATTAGCGAAGGAGATATCCTTGCTGAAATTGAAACTGACAAAGCAACAATGGAATTTGAGTCTTTCAATGAAGGAACTCTTTTATATATAGGAATACCTGCTGGAGAAACTGCTCCAGTAGATTCATTATTAGCAATTATAGGAAACGAAGGCGAAGATGTTACGGCATTAATCGCTGGAGGAGACGCTCCTGCTGCAGCTCCGAAAGCTGAAGCTGCAAATCCAGAAGCAAAAACAGAAGCACCTGCTCCTGCAAAAGCTGCAACTGAATTGCCAAAAGGTGTTATTGTAGTAACTATGCCTAGATTAAGTGATACTATGACTGAAGGTACAGTTGCAACTTGGCTTAAAAAAGTTGGTGATGCTGTTGCTGAAGGTGATATTCTTGCTGAAATCGAAACTGACAAAGCAACAATGGAATTTGAGTCTTTCAATGAAGGAACATTATTATACATTGGTATTCAAGAAGGAAACACAGCTCCTGTTGATAGTTTATTAGCTATCATCGGACCTGCTGGAACTGATATTTCTGGTATTGCCCAAAACTATACTGCTGGTGGTGCTCCTGCAAAAGCAACAGAAGAAACTAAAGCAGCTCCTGCACAAGAAACAGCAGAAACTGTTGAAGTAGTTAGCGACGGAAAAAGAATTTTAGCTTCACCTTTAGCAAAGAAAATTGCTTCAGATAAAGGAATCCAATTATCTCAAGTAAAAGGATCTGGTGAAAACGGACGTATCGTAAAAAGCGATATCGAAAACTTTACACCTGCTGCAGCAACAACTACACAACCAGTTGCTACCGCGGCTCCAGCTAAAACTCCTGAAGTTACTGCTGCTGCGCCAAAAGTTTTTGTTCCTGCTGGTGAAGTTTTCACAGAAGAGATCAAAAACTCGCAAATGCGAAAAATCATTGCTAAACGTTTAGCCGAATCATTGTTTACAGCTCCTCACTATAACTTAGTGATCGAAGTAAGCATGGACGAAGCAATGACATCTAGAGCTACAATAAATAGCGTTCCAGATACAAAAGTATCTTTTAACGATATGGTGATCAAAGCTTGTGCTTTGGCATTGAAAAAGCACCCAAAAATTAACTCACAGTGGAAAGAAGATGCTATCATCATCAACCACCATGTAAATATTGGTGTTGCTGTAGCTGTTGAAGATGGATTAGTAGTTCCTGTATTGAAATTTACAGATGCTATGAGTTTATCTCAAATTGGTGCTAGCGTGAGAGATCTTGCTGGAAGAGCTAAAAACAAAAAACTTGGACCACAAGAAATGGAAGGAAGTACTTTTACAGTATCTAACCTTGGAATGTTTGGTATTACAGAATTTAATTCTATCATAAACCAACCAAACTCTGCCATCCTTTCTGTAGGTGCAATTGTAGAGAAACCAGTAGTTAAAAACGGTCAGATTGTAGTAGGAAACACAATGATGTTATCATTAGCGTGTGACCACAGAACAATTGACGGTGCAACTGGAGCTCAATTTTTACAAACATTAAAACAATACATCGAAAGCCCAGTTACAATGTTGGCATAATTTTAATGTCAGCCTGAGCATCCCAATCCCGAAACTTCGGGACGGAAGATGGTTATTTATAATAAAATCCCGTTTTGTTTATTCAAAACGGGATTTTTTGTTTAATTTCCCTTCACTAATTCAATTCTTCATAAAATGAAAAAACTAATCCTTGCTACTTTATTCCTGACCGTAATTGCCTGTCAGAAAAAGGAACAAACCGAAAAAGTAGCTGTTGTTACAGATGAACACAGTTATTCTAAACCTGAACTTGCTGTTGTAAAACACTTAGACCTTGACATTAAAGTTGATTTTGAGACACAATCCATTACAGGAAAAGCATCTTGGGAAATTGACAACATTAGCAAAGGCAACGAAATAATCTTTGATGAAAACACCCTTAACATCACTAAAGTAACTCTAGGTGATGATGAAAAAGAAACCAAATTTAAGCTAGGCAAAGAAGTTGAATTCCACGGAAAACCTCTTCATATTACAATTGAACCAAATACAACCAAAGTAAATATTTACTACAGCACTAGTAAAGATGCTGTAGCTTTACAATGGCTTACCCCTGCACAAACAGCAGACAAAAAGAAACCATTCCTATTCTCTCAAGGAGAAAGTGTTTGGTCACGTACCTGGATTCCGTGTCAAGACTCTCCATCAATTCGATTTACTTATAATGCAAAAGTTACTGTTCCTAAAGACTTAATGGCCGTAATGAGTGCTGTTAACCCTCAAAAGAAAAATGATACCGGAGTTTATACTTTTAAACAAGACAAAGCAATACCATCTTATTTAATGGCAATTGCAGTTGGAGACATCGAATTTCAATCAATCGATGATAGAACAGGTGTTTACGCAGAACCATCAATGCTAAAAAAATCAGCTTGGGAATTTGCTGAGCTTGGAAAAATGGTAGTTGCTGCCGAAAAACTTTATGGCCCATACCGTTGGGGACGTTATGATGTATTGGTTTTACCACCAAGTTTCCCTTATGGCGGAATGGAAAATCCTAATTTAACTTTCCTAACTCCAGGTGTTATCGCTGGTGACCGTTCTTTAACTAGCTTATTAGCGCATGAATTAGGACATAGCTGGAGCGGAAACTTAGTGACCAATGCAACATGGGATGATATTTGGTTAAACGAAGGTTTCACCACTTATGTAGAACATAGAATTGGTGAAGCTATTTTTGGAAAGAAAGAATTTGAAATGCAAAACGTTATCATCCGTAAAGAATTAGTTGATAATGTAGCTGAATATGGAGATACAAATCCTGACACAAGATTAAAAGTAAGCCTTACAGGAAGAAATCCTGATGACGGAATCAGCATGATTCCTTATGTAAAAGGATATGCTTTTTTAAGAGTTATTGAAAATGCCGTTGGACGTGAAAAATTTGACGTTTTCATTAAAAACTATTTCGATGCACACGCTTTTAAATCTATTACAACTGATGATTTTATTAAATACTACAATGAAAACCTTATAAAAGGAGACAAAGTACTTGCTGATAAAATAAAAGCCGAAGATTGGATTTACAAACCTGGAATTCCATCAAATATTACCCCAGTAAGTTCTGCAGATTTTGATGCAATAGACAAAATTCAGAAAAGCTGGAGAGAAACTGGCGTAAAAGGATTAAGTAAAAAAATCACAACAACTGCAGAAAAACAACATTTTATAGATAATCTGCCAACAGACATCACTGCAAAAGAAATGGAAGCACTTGATGCTGAATTTAATTTTACAAAAGGAGGTAATTTCGTTATCAAACGTCAATGGTTTATTCCATCGATTCGCTATAAATACACGGCTGCTAATCCTGCGATTGAACAATTTTTGATTTCAAGCAGCAGAACCGGATCGGTAATGATGCTTTATAAAGAAATGGCAAAAACTCCTGAAGGAAAAATTTGGGCAAAACAAATTTTTGACAAAGCTAAATCTGGTTATCACGCAACAACCGTTCAAGCTGTTGAAAGCATTTTAAAATAGTATTCTGTTTCAGTTTTCAGTTGCAGTTTTCAGCTTACAATCTGACCGAAGACTGCAACTGAAAACTGCAAAGCAAAAAATCCCCAGTTACACCTTGTAATCGGGGATTTTTTTTATTCTTATTTGTCATTCCTGACCTAATAAACGAAAAATATTCTTATGAAAACAATTGCCCTAGCCCCGATAGAAGTGAAAATCCTTTTGCTTTTTTCTTTAAAAAGCAAAAGATTGTAACGAATAGCGGGATTAGCTTCTAAAAAAACACCTCCGGGAAAATTGTCCATCACATAGCGTAAATCCTCCATGTTCTAGATTCTGTAATCGTCACACCTTTGTAATATCAAAAGACAACAACAAATAAATAACATAAAAATTAAATACGATGACACGATTAACAGCATTAAACCCAGAAGAAGTAACAGGAAAAACTAAAGATTTATTCAACGTTGTACAAGCAAAATTGGGAGTTGTTCCGAACATGATGAGAACAATGGGGAATTCTCCAGCAGTTCTAGAAGGATATTTAAATTTAAGTGGCGCTCTAAGTCATGGAAAATTGGGTGCAAAAACAGGAGAACTAATTGCCTTAGCAGTTTCAGAAAGTAATTCATGCGATTACTGCTTAGCAGCTCATACCTTTATTGGAGAAAAACTGGTAAAAGCAGATCCAGCCGTTTTACAAGCAGCAAGAACAGGAAACTCAACTGATGCAAAAATCGAAGCTGTTTTACAATTTGCTAAAACCTTAATTAGTAAAAATGGCTTAGTAAATGATGAAGACGTAAACAAAGTAAAAAATGCAGGAGTTACTGATGCTGAAATTGCAGAAACTATTGGACATGTAGCTTTAAATATTTTAACAAACTACTTTAACAATACAGCAAATACAGAAATTGATTTCCCAGCTGTTTCGAGTTTAAATTAATTCATGCAAAAACACTTTATAAAGATAGTTGTGAGTTCTTTTCATGACTATCTTTATATTTCAAAAACAAAAAAAAATCATGAGTACTCAGAATGTTTTCACTTTAATTAATCCACAAAATGGCAATTTAGCTTTTAAGCTTCTTCCTTTTGATAATAATATTCATTTTGACCATTTGCAGCGTAATAATTATTTTTCCTTAATTTGGGTAACCAAAGGAAAAGGAAAAGTAAAAGCTGATTTTGCCGAACATCATTTTGAAGAAAACTCACTCCTAGCCTTTTCTCCTTATCAACCCTTTATGCTATGTGTAAGTGAACCAATTGAAGGAATTGCAATTCATTTTCATCCAGACTTCTACTGTATTCACATGCATCAAAAGGAAGTTTCTTGCAATGGTATTTTATTCAACAATGTTTACCAACCGCCTTTTACAATTATTACAGAACAAGCTGCAGCAACTTTTAGAATGGTTTTAGAACAAATGAAAACCGAAATTCAAAATGCTGAATTGGCACAATATGAATTATTGATTTCCTATCTGAAAATATTTTTAATTACCGCTTCACGACTAAAGAATGAACAATTAGAAGAAATGAAATCATTACCTAATTCTAAAGAACCATTTATTCTTCAGAATCTGAAAGATGCTATTGAACTCAATTTTAAAACCAAACATTCCGCAGGAAATTATGCCGAATTACTTAATATCTCCCCAAAAGCGCTGGCAAAATTATCTAAGACTTATTTCAATAAAACATTAACCGATTTAATTGCCGAAAGAATAATAATCGAAGCCAAAAGAGAATTATACATGACCAACAAAACAGTCAAAGAAATTGCATACGAATTAGGTTATGAAGACGAACATTATTTCAGCCGATTTTTTAAAACCAATGCTGATGTTTCACCTCAAATTTATAGGGAAACAGTAGGCTTTGGAAAAATGGAGGCTTAATTTTTATTTTTTGCCTCAATCCATTTAGACATATATTTTGTACTTCTCATTGTATGAAATTGCAACATACTGCCTATAAAATTATTATTACGATGAGATTCTAAATTAGATTGCAAATATGAAATCATTTCAATAAAATCTGCCGAAAAATTATCTTTTAAATAACGCGTATTAATAATTTCAATTCCTTTTATTTGAGCTTCATTCCACAGATTTCGATCTTGATATAACGTTACTGCTGCTTTAGCCAAATCTTCGGCATCATCAACAATAAAACCATTCCAAGGCAAATCACCATTCATAGCTTCCGCACCTATTGTTGTAGTTACACTTGGTGTTCCAGATTGCATTGCTTCAACTAATTTCCCTTTTAATCCCGCACCAAAACGTATCGGAGCTAATACTATTCTAGATTTCTGCACTACTTCCTGAGCATTATCAGCACGACCCATAATATAAAAACCAGATTTAGGTTGATGCAATTGCAAAACTTTTTGTGAAGGATATGCTCCATAGATATTTAAAACTGCATCTGGTAATTGTTTTTTTATCAAAGGCCAAATAACTTCTTTCAGATATTGAACAGTGTTCCAATTAGGCTCATGCAGAAAATTACCAATAAAAACAAAACCTGTCCTTTCCTCAAAAGAAGGTAATTCCTTTAATATATCTTCAGAAATTGGATTCAATAAAAAAGGTAAATAATATAATAAAGCTGTATCAATTTTAAATACAGATTTTAATAATTCCATTTCAAACTCAGAAATCATCAAAGACAAATCACAACGCAAAATACTAGCAATTTCTCTCTTTGCAACTTCTTCTGAAAATAAATCACTAACTACAAAATTTCTATTTTCTTTGAATGCTTTTTGACGAGCTTGACGTAAACAATGCAAATCCTCAGTATCTAAAATACGCAATGCGTCAGGACAATTTTCAGAGACACGCCAACCAAACTGTTCTTCAATCATAAATCGATCAAACAAAACAATAGATGGATTCAGCTCTTTTATAAAATCATCAAAACTAGAACAGTTTAAAGCAATCGATTTTTTTTCGATCCCTAACGCTCGTAAATCAATCATAAAATCACTATCCAAAGCTGGACTAGCAAATGTGATTTCAAAATCTTGTTCTTGAAAAATTGAAATTAATTGCATCATTCTCCCCCCTGCCGCCGATGAATTTGGCTCAGGCCATACAAAACCAATTATTAAAAGCTTTTTAGGCTCACTCATATTCTCTTCTATTTCTACTACAAAATAATACTATTTAAGCGGCAATATCATCATTAAATCCAAAAATCGGGAATAAAACACTAATTTTGTAGGTTATAAATAAAATATCATGTTAGGATTAAAATTAGCTACAGACCCACGTTGGGTAAACATTGTCGAATCGAATATCGAAGAAATTCTTACCGACCATGCGTGGTGTGAGCAAAAAGCAGCCTCAAATGCAATTAGCTTAATAACATACAATTCAGAATTAGAGGAATTAGTAACCGAAATGTTGATTATTGCCAGAGAAGAATTAGAGCATTTACAAATGGTACATGACATTATCAAGCAAAGAGGCTTGACACTTGGTCGCGAAAGAAAAGACCACTATGTAAATGAGCTTTTTAAATTCATGAAAAAAGATGGTAGTAGAAAAGATGCACTCTGTGATCGTTTATTATTTTCAGCTATGATTGAAGCTAGAAGTTGCGAACGTTTTAAAGTTCTTTCAGAAAACATTAAAGACCAAGAATTAGCCAAGTTTTATCGCGATTTAATGATTTCGGAAGCAGGCCATTATACCACTTTTTTAGGGTTTGCCCGAAAATATACAGACAATATTGACATTGATAAACGTTGGAAAGAATGGATTGAATACGAAGGTTCTATTATTACCAATTATGGAAAAAGCGAAACTGTACACGGATAAAAACAACTAATAATTATACTTATGGCAAAAGGGAATATAAAATCCATTTTATATAGAATAGTAAAATATATTGGAATAGTGCTAGTCGTTATTTTAGCGCTACTTTTTATAACGCCTTATGTTTTTTCGGATAAAATAAAAGAAGAGATAAAGAAAACAGCAAACAAGAAACTTAATGCTGAATTAAATTATTCAGACGCTAATATCTCCTTCTTTCATCATTTCCCATCATTAACTTTAACTTTAAACGATTTAAAACTAAATGGATCTGCTCCATTCGAGAAAGAGAATTTTGTTTCAGCAAAAGAGGTTTCCTTCGGAATAAACATTAGCAGCTTAATATTTGGTAAGACAGTAAGTATTGATCAGATTTACTTATCAGATTCCTTTATCAATGTAAAAGTTAACAAAAATGGAGAAGCAAATTATAACGTTTATAAATCATCATCTGTCGAAGCTGAAAAAGCAACAGACAGTAGCGATACTTCTTTAAAACTAGAAAAAATTGAGATTTTAAACAGTAAAATTATTTACGATGACAAATCAACCAATGTACATCTAGATGTATTTGGCTTTAATTATTCTGGAAAAGGAGATTTAAGCAAAGATATTTTCGATTTATATTCAAAAGCTAAAATCGAAAAACTTAATATTTTATATGAGAACGAACCGTACTTAATGAATAAAAAGGTTGACGCCGATTTAATCACTAAAGTAAATGTAAACTCCTTATCATTCTTTTTTGAGCAAAACAATTTAAAAATAAATCAGCTGATAGTTGATTTTAAAGGAAAATTTGACTTTTTAAAAGATGGTTATAATATCGATTTTATAATAAAGTCAAATAATAGCCAATTACATGATGTCTTTACAGCGTTTCCTCCAAAATTTGTTACCTGGTTATCAAAAACAGATTTAAAGGGTAATACCAATTTATTACTTACCCTAAAAGGGAAATATATTGCTTCTCAAAATATAGCACCAGATTTAGACTTAGATTTAAAAATAAATGATGGATATGTAAACTATAATAAAAGTTCATTCCCTATCTCAAATCTAAATCTAGACATAAACACAAAGCTACCTTCATTAAATCCAGATTTATTAGTTGTTGACGGGAAAAATTTAGCCTTGAATATTAATAAAGATTATTTAAAATCTAAATTCTATGTAAAAGGAGTAAATACACCTGACTTAAATATAGATTTAACCAGTCAGATTGATTTAGAGAAACTAATCCAGGCATTTGGAATTCCTGATATCGAAATAAAAGGAAATCTTATTGGAGATATTAAAGCAAAAGGAGTATTTGATTTAAAAAACAAATTATTCCCTGTAACTTCTGGAACAATTAACCTAAAAAATGGATATTTAAAAACTCAATATTATCCGAATCCAATTACAGACATAACTATTGTTTCAGAAATTAAAAATCAGAAAGGGACTTTTGATGATTTAAAAGTAAAATTATCACCTGCACAAATAACATTTGAAGGAAAACCTTTTTATATAGATGCTGACTTATATAATTTTGATGACCTTACTTATGATGTAAAAGCCAAAGGGGAACTGGACATAAGCAAAATATATAGAGTATTTTCTCAAAAAGGGCTAGATTTAGATGGTTCTATTAAAGCAGATTTAGTTTTAAAAGGAAAACAAAGCGATGCCGAAAAAGGAAATTATAGCAAACTCCATAATAAAGGAACGCTAGAAATTAAAAACATCGGAATAGTTTCTGAATACCTACCTAAGAAGTTCATTATTAAAGAAGGTCTTTTTAAAATAAACCAAGACAAAATGTTCTTTAAAAACTTTTTGTCTACATACGGACAATCAGATTTTAAAATGAATGGCTATTTACAAAATGTTATCAATTTTGCAACAACCAAAACTGGAGTTTTAAAAGGTTCATTTGTCATAAATTCAAGATACATTAATGCCGATGAATTTATGTCGACAACTACTACTCAAACAAATAGTACGACAGCTACTTCTAGTACAAGTACTGAAGCTCCAAAAAATGAAGTAGTACAAACTGGTGTAATTATAATTCCAAAGAATTTTAATTTACAATTTCAAGCAAA
This sequence comes from Flavobacterium sp. GL_143, assembly GCF_057834355.1. Classification (NCBI taxonomy): domain Bacteria; kingdom Pseudomonadati; phylum Bacteroidota; class Flavobacteriia; order Flavobacteriales; family Flavobacteriaceae; genus Flavobacterium; species Flavobacterium sp. GL_143. Next base: position 667,491 of record NZ_CM174401.1, read on the forward strand.
TGCACAGAAGGTAAACTTTAATAAACTTGCTTTAAATAATGCCAAAGGAAATCTTAAGATGAATAAAGGCATTCTTACCATGCAGAATACAGGTTTTAATTTAATAGGTTGTGAAGTTGCTATGGACGCAACATACCAGGCTCTAACAATGAAAAAAGCTTTGTTCGACTATACCATTAAAGCAACAGATTTTGACGTTAAAAAGGCCTATAATGAGATTGAGATATTTAGAAAAATGGCTAGTGCTGCAGAAAAAGCACAAGGAACTATTTCTTTAGATTACAAATTAAAAGGAAGGCTTAACGCCAAAATGGAACCTGTCTATCCTTCCTTAGTTGGTGAAGGAGTTGTATCTGTAAAAGATATCAAATTGTATGGCATGAAAATGTTTAATGCTGTAAGTAAAACAACAAGCCATGAGGGAATAAAAAATCCTGAAATTTCAAAAGTAGATATTAAGAGTAGTATTAAAAACAATATAATTACTCTAGAACGATTCAAATTTAAATTTGCAGGCTTCAGACCTAGAATAGAAGGAACAACAAGTTTGGATGGCAAACTAAACATAAAAATGAGATTAGGCTTACCTCCATTAGGAATTTTAGGAGTTCCGTTAATAATAACAGGAAACAAAGACAATCCAAAAATAAAAATAGGAAGAAAATCAGATGATTTAGAAGAAACTCAAGATACAGAAGACTAACAAATCTCTGAAATCTCACAATTATTACTAAACCTGCTCAATCGAGCAGGTTTTTTTATGCTTATATATGAGATAAAATTTCATTCGACTTATTCAAGCAACCCTTTTTAGATATTACTATTACTTCTTTTAAGACTATAATTTCAATCATTACAATAAAAACGACATAAGAGGTTAAAGCTATTCAAAATTATTATTTGTAAGCCTTAATATATACTTCATTCAAGATAACAACAGAATACATTATCCGAAAGTTTGTTCCGTAGCGTTTGTAACGCTATTTCAAGAAATTGCACAGAGGTTAAGACAGAGACCCTTTTTTATTAAGCAATACAATTGTTTCTCGCAAAGTCGCTAAGACGCAAAAGACTGTTTAAGCATAAAACGATCATGATATAACACAATAGTCTTTCTTAGACAAAACCCTCTTTACACATAATAGTTTTACCGCAAAGAGCGCAAAGATAAAAAGCCCCAAAGGTTCGCCAAGCTATTAATTAAACTTTGCGAACCTCTGTGTAATCCTTTGCGCCCTTTGCGGTAAAACCTTTTTAGTTTTTTAAAAAAGTAGGGCACAAAAAAAAATCCTCATCAAGTAAATGATGAGGATTATAAAGAAAGGCGACGACATACTCTCCCACATAACTGCAGTACCATCTGCGCAGGCGGGCTTAACTACTCTGTTCGGGATGGGAAGAGGTGAGCCCCGCCGCAATAACCACCTTAAGGTCGTTGTTACTTGAGGTAACTTTTTTAATTAATAATTAACAATTGATAATTCATAATTAAAAATAATATCTTAACACACTGAGATAAAGAAAAAAGTATTTTTTAGAAAGTTTCTCCCAGCCCCTTTGTTCCCCCTTCGGGGGTTAGGGGCTGGGAAAGCGTACATAAGCTTACGGATTATTAGTACTACTCGACTATGACATTACTGCCTTTACATCTATAGCCTATCAACGTGGTCATCTCCCACGATCCTTAAAAGAAATCTCATCTTGTGGTGGGTTTCGCGCTTATATGCTTTCAGCGCTTATCCCTTCCAAACGTAGCTACTCTGCGGTGCTCCTGGCGGAACAACAGATACACTAGAGGTTTGTCCAATTCGGTCCTCTCGTACTAGAATCAGATCCACTCAAATTTCTTGCGCCCACAGTAGATAGAGACCGAACTGTCTCACGACGTTCTGAACCCAGCTCGCGTGCCACTTTAATGGGCGAACAGCCCAACCCTTGGGACCTTCTCCAGCCCCAGGATGTGACGAGCCGACATCGAGGTGCCAAACCCCCCCGTCGATATGAGCTCTTGGGGGAGATCAGCCTGTTATCCCCGGCGTACCTTTTATCCTTTGAGCGATGGCCCTTCCATGCGGAACCACCGGATCACTATGCTCTACTTTCGTACCTGATCGACCTGTATGTCTCTCAGTCAAGCTCCCTTATGCCATTGCACTCTACGCACGGTTACCAAGCGTACTGAGGGAACCTTTAGAAGCCTCCGTTACTCTTTTGGAGGCGACCACCCCAGTCAAACTACCCACCAAGCAATGTCCCCCGCTTGAGCGGGGTTAGGCCTCAGATAAACAAAGGGTTGTATTTCAACAATGACTCCACAACGCCTAGCGACGCCACTTCACAGTCTCCAACCTATCCTACACATCATTTATCCAAGGTCAATACTAAGCTATAGTAAAGGTGCACAGGGTCTTTTCGTCCCACTGCGGGTAAGCGGCATCTTCACCGCTACTACAATTTCACCGAGCTCATGGCTGAGACAGTGTCCAGATCGTTACACCATTCGTGCAGGTCGGAACTTACCCGACAAGGAATTTCGCTACCTTAGGACCGTTATAGTTACGGCCGCCGTTTACTGGGGCTTCAATTCAATGCTTCTCCGAAGATAACATCTCCTCTTAACCTTCCAGCACCGGGCAGGTGTCAGGCCCTATACTTCATCTTACGATTTTGCAGAGCCCTGTGTTTTTGATAAACAGTCGCCTGGACCTCTTCACTGCGGCCAGCATTGCTGCTGGCGACCTTTCTCCCGAAGTTACAGGTCTATTTTGCCTAATTCCTTAGCCATGAATCTCTCGAGCACCTTAGGATTCTCTCCTCGACTACCTGTGTCGGTTTGCGGTACGGGTACTTATTACCTGAAGTTTAGAGGTTTTTCTTGGAAGCCCTTAGGCGCACTATCTCTTTGACCGAAGTCTCCGAGTACTATCGTATTTCCCCAAGCCGCGTGGATTTGCCTGCGCAGCTTATAGGTAGGTACTTCAACGAACTATTCCGTCAGTTCGCGGCGCTTTCATCACTCCGTCACCCCATCACAGTAATAAGTAGTACGGGAATATTAACCCGTGGTCCATCGACTGTCCCTTTCGGGTTCGCCTTAGGTCCCGACTAACCCACAGCTGATTAGCATAGCTGTGGAAACCTTAGTCTTTCGGTGTGCGGGTTTCTCGCCCGCATTATCGTTACTTATGCCTACATTTTCTTTTCTAACCAGTCCAGCATGCCTTACGACACACCTTCAACCCTGTTAGAATGCTCCCCTACCACTTTGACCTAAGTCAAAATCCATAGCTTCGGTAATATGTTTATGCCCGATTATTATCCATGCTCGTCCGCTCGACTAGTGAGCTGTTACGCACTCTTTAAATGAATGGCTGCTTCCAAGCCAACATCCTAGCTGTCTGGGCAGACAAACCTCGTTCTTTCAACTTAACATATATTTGGGGACCTTAGCTGATGGTCTGGGTTCTTTCCCTCTCGGACTTGGACCTTAGCACCCAAGCCCTCACTGTTGTGAAACATTATATAGCATTCGGAGTTTGTCAGGAATTGGTAGGCGGTGAAGCCCCCGCATCCAATCAGTAGCTCTACCTCTATATAACTTTATGCACAACGCTGCACCTAAATGCATTTCGGGGAGTACGAGCTATTTCCGAGTTTGATTGGCCTTTCACCCCTACCCACAGGTCATCCGAAGACTTTTCAACGTCAACCGGTTCGGTCCTCCACTGTGTGTTACCACAGCTTCAACCTGCCCATGGGTAGATCACACGGTTTCGCGTCTAACACTACTGACTAAAGCGCCCTATTCAGACTCGCTTTCGCTACGGATCCGTGGCTTAACCACTTATCCTTGCCAGCAACGTTAACTCGTAGGCTCATTATGCAAAAGGCACGCCGTCACCCCACGAAAGGGCTCCGACCGCTTGTAAGCGTATGGTTTCAGGATCTATTTCACTCCGTTATTCACGGTTCTTTTCACCTTTCCCTCACGGTACTGGTTCACTATCGGTCTCTCAGGAGTATTTAGCCTTAGCGGATGGTCCCGCCAAATTCAGACAGGGTTTCACGTGCCCCGCCCTACTCAGGATACCACTATCCTTTACACTCATTACCTATACGGGACTATCACCCTCTATGGTTCTACTTTCCAGTAGATTCTAATTCTTTGTGCAAGAAATGTCGTGGTCCTACAACCCCAACATTGCCGTAACAACATTGGTTTGGGCTAATCCGCGTTCGCTCGCCACTACTTACGGAATCACTTTTGTTTTCTTCTCCTCCGCCTACTTAGATGTTTCAGTTCAGCGGGTTTGCCCACCTATCGGTGTACTATGTCTTCAACATAGTGGGTTGCCCCATTCAGGTATTTACGGATCAAGTCGTGTGTGCCGATCCCCGTAACTTTTCGCAGCTTATCACGCCTTTCATCGCCTCTGAGAGCCAAGGCATCCCCCATACGCCCTTATTTTGCTTATTGTACCAGTCTTGATAAATCAAGACCGTTTTCTTTATCGTCTGTATCACTACTTTCAATAAAAAATGCTTTCTACTTTTTATTATTTTCTTATCTCAATATGTCAATGAACTTTATTATGCTTTAGGCTTTACGCTTTAGGCATTAAGCTTTTAGCCTACGGCTTATAGCTTTTTGTGGAGAATAACGGAGTCGAACCGTTGACCTCCTGCGTGCAAGGCAGGCGCTCTAGCCAGCTGAGCTAATCCCCCATTTTAATTAAAAATTAAAAATCGTGAATTAAAAATTATGAACTTTATCATTCTTAATCTTTCAACTTCTAAAATTTCCTTTTTTTTAAGTTTACAGTCTTTTTTAATTTTTAATTCTCAATTTTTAATTGAAATTCTTTAAAAAAGTAGTCCCGGGCAGACTCGAACTGCCGACCCCTACATTATCAGTGTAGTACTCTAACCAGCTGAGCTACGAGACTCTGTTTTACTTAATTGTATTATTTGAACTAACAGCAGAGTAATATAATCTTCAATTTAACCTATAGGTCAATTCGTCTTCTTTCCCTAACGTGCATTGCTGCTAACATATAGGGCTCTAGAAAGGAGGTGTTCCAGCCGCACCTTCCGGTACGGCTACCTTGTTACGACTTAGCCCTAGTTACCAGTTTTACCCTAGGCAGCTCCTTGCGGTCACCGACTTCAGGCACCCCCAGCTTCCATGGCTTGACGGGCGGTGTGTACAAGGCCCGGGAACGTATTCACCGGATCATGGCTGATATCCGATTACTAGCGATTCCAGCTTCACGGAGTCGAGTTGCAGACTCCGATCCGAACTGTGACCGGTTTTATAGATTCGCTCCTAGTCGCCCAGTGGCTGCTCTCTGTACCGGCCATTGTAGCACGTGTGTAGCCCAAGGCGTAAGGGCCGTGATGATTTGACGTCATCCCCACCTTCCTCACAGTTTGCACTGGCAGTCTTGTTAGAGTTCCCGACATGACTCGCTGGCAACTAACAACAGGGGTTGCGCTCGTTATAGGACTTAACCTGACACCTCACGGCACGAGCTGACGACAACCATGCAGCACCTTGTAAATTGTCTTGCGAAAGTTCTGTTTCCAAAACGGTCAATCTACATTTAAGCCTTGGTAAGGTTCCTCGCGTATCATCGAATTAAACCACATGCTCCACCGCTTGTGCGGGCCCCCGTCAATTCCTTTGAGTTTCATTCTTGCGAACGTACTCCCCAGGTGGGATACTTATCACTTTCGCTTAGCCACTGAAATTGCTCCCAACAGCTAGTATCCATCGTTTACGGCGTGGACTACCAGGGTATCTAATCCTGTTCGCTACCCACGCTTTCGTCCATCAGCGTCAATCAATTAGTAGTAACCTGCCTTCGCAATTGGTATTCCATGTAATCTCTAAGCATTTCACCGCTACACTACATATTCTAGTTACTTCCTAATAATTCAAGTTTAACAGTATCAATGGCCGTTCCACCGTTGAGCGATGGGCTTTCACCACTGACTTATTAAACCGCCTACGGACCCTTTAAACCCAATGATTCCGGATAACGCTTGGATCCTCCGTATTACCGCGGCTGCTGGCACGGAGTTAGCCGATCCTTATTCTTACAGTACCGTCAAGGTTCTACACGTAGAACTGTTTCTTCCTGTACAAAAGCAGTTTACAATCCATAGGACCGTCATCCTGCACGCGGCATGGCTGGATCAGGCTTGCGCCCATTGTCCAATATTCCTCACTGCTGCCTCCCGTAGGAGTCTGGTCCGTGTCTCAGTACCAGTGTGGGGGATCTCCCTCTCAGGACCCCTACCCATCGTAGCCTTGGTAAGCCGTTACCTTACCAACTAGCTAATGGGACGCATGCTCATCTTTTACCGTTGTGACTTTAATAATTGCTCGATGCCGAGCTATTATACTATGAGGTATTAATCCAAATTTCTCTGGGCTATCCCTCTGTAAAAGGTAGATTGCATACGCGTTACGCACCCGTGCGCCGGTCTCTGCTCCCGAAGAAGCATACCCCTCGACTTGCATGTGTTAAGCCTGCCGCTAGCGTTCATCCTGAGCCAGGATCAAACTCTTCATCGTATATTTTAATATTATATTCGACTAATGATTCTATCGGTTTTATTCAAATCTCTCGATTCTATTACTCTTATTTTGTTGTTCTAAGATCTCTCTTAAAACGGCTGTCAATTCAATATGTCTAGGAACGTATTCTTCTTTTTAATGTCGCTTGTTTCTCAAAGCGGGTGCAAAAGTAGAAAAGTCTTTTCTAACTGGCAAGAAATTTGTGAAGTTTTTTTGGAAAATTTTCGTTTCCGTTTTCTTCTTTCTTATCAATCTTTCAAGGAACTTTGCTTGTTTTGCGGGGTGCAAATGTAACATCCGTTTTCCATTCTCACAAGCTTTTCTAAATCTTTTTTTTAGAATTTTATTTCTAATTTGATTCGTCTTGCTTGCCAGTATTTAAAGGAACGTTTGTCGTTGTTGCGGGTGCAAAACTACCACCTTTATTCAGTTAAACAATACTTTTTAGAGAGTATTTTTTGTTTATTTTTTATTCTTTTCTTAATACTCTGATAACACACTCCTTACGGTCTGTTATTTTTTATTGTTTTCTATATACTTTAGGCACTTTACGGCGTTTACCCCGTTTTTCCTTTGGTTTTGCTGGGTTTCGTGGAGCTTCTTGCATTTTTGTTTCTCGCAGATTGAGCAGATTGAGCAGATTTTTGAACTTACCAGCCTTGATAGCCCTGATAGTAGTGGAAATCCTTGGCCTTTTCTCTTTAAAAAGGACAAGATTGGAGCGTCCCGAAGCTTCGGGAGCAGGAAACAGCTCCTGAAAACTATTCGAATCGTATTGCTTTGACTGGAGAAATCTTCGTTATTATATAGGAAGGAATTAATAACACCAAAAAACAAACTGTTACTGTAAGCAGATTTACCAACAATACATACCCCCAGTTGAGATAAACTGGCGCTTGGTTAACATAGTAGTTTTCTGGATTAAGCTGAATCACTCCAAAATGCTGTTGTATCAACAATAGCGAAATCCCAATAAGATTCCCCCAGAACAATCCTCTTAATATAAGGTAAAGCGCATTATAAAGGAAGATTTTACGAATGACCCAATTATTAGCTCCTAATGCTTTTAGGATTCCGATCATTTGTGTGCGCTCTAGTATTAACACCAATAATGCTACTACCATATTTATTGTTGCTACAATGATCATGATAGCAAGAATAACTATAATATTAAAATCGAAGAGTTGTAACCAATCAAATATATAACTGTATTTTTCGATTATGGTTTTAGTATCTAGCGTTGATGATGTTTGCTGATAGATTTCGTCTCCTGTCGTTTTTATATTATCGAAGTCTTTTAAGAAAACCTCAAATGCTCCAACTTCGTTTGGAGTCCATTTATTAATACGTTGTATATGGCGAATATCTCCTATTATGTAGGTAGCATCGAAATCCTGAAATCCTGAATTGAAGATTCCTGCGATTTTGAATCGACGAACATTTGGTAATTTATTCTGATCTTCTTTTATAAAGAAGGTATTAAACTCATCTCCTACTTTTAGATTTAATCTATCTGCAAGAAATCTCGATAATAACACTTCTTGATTAATTGCTTTAGAATAATCAGGAAGTCTTCCGTCGACTAAATACTCTTTTATATTATTCCAATCATAATCGGCACCAACCCCTTTGAATATTATTCCTTCGAATGCAGTTTCAGTTCTTATTATCCCAGCTTTACTAGCTATTGCCTGGATATGACTTACCTCTGGAACAGAAGTAAACTTAGGATAAAAGTCTTGCTTTTTGGAAATCGGACTTAACGTTACCTCGGATTGGTTATTATCGTAATTAGAAATAATTACCTGACCATTAAAAGCGGAGACTTTTTCGCGGATTTTTTGTTGCAATCCAATTCCGGTTGCTACTGAAACCAACATCATTATTATTCCGATTGCAATAGCCGAGATTGCAATTTTTATAATTGGTGCTGATATACTGCTTTTATAATCCTTTGCAGTAATAAGTCTTTTGGCTATAAAATATTCTAGATTCAAAATTGATAGGGTTGTCTTATAATAAGTTCAAAAATACGGTTTAATAAACAAACATAAATTACTCGTAAAAACAATTACGAAATATTTAAGCCTAAAAACACTCTTATAAAGGTAAACGCTTTTTCATTGCCTCGACAATATTAAATGCCGCTGGACACATTGCGACGTTTTTAAGCGTTAAGTCAGAAATTTGCTGGAATTTTTTACGATCTGTATGCGGGAACTCACGGCAGGCTTTTGGGCGTACATCGTAAATCATACAATAATTTTCATTATCCAGGAATGTACACGGAACACTTTGCAGAACATAATCTTTATCTTCATCTATACGCAAGTATTGCTCGATGAACTGTTGCGGCTTTTGTCGCAAATGTTTTGAGATACGCTCGATATCAGCATCCGTAAATAATGGCCCTGTCGTTTTACAACAGTTAGCACATTTTAAGCAATCTGTTTTTTTGAATTCTGCGTCATGTAATTCCTGCATTACATAATCTAAATTCTTAGGTTGTTTCTTTTTAAGCTTATCGAAATACTTTTTGTTTTCGATATGCTTATCTTTGGCTAACTTATTTAAGTTGTTTAAAATTTCTTTCAAGTTTAATTTTTAAAGTTGATTTGCAAAATTAAACAACTTTAAACTCGAAACCTTAAACTTTGAACTAAAATACAATGAAAGACCTTTTTGGGAAAGCAATGCTAGATTTCCAGACCAACAATTCGCCTGAGGATTTAATTACCGAAACCACTATTTCTGAAGCTGACGAAATGAGCGTTGCTTATTTGTTTCGCTCTTTTAAAGAAATGCCTAAACTGGAGCAAAAAGCATTAGAACTTGCCTACGGAAAAATACTTGACGTAGGTTGTGGAGCCGGAAGTCATAGTTTGTATTTACAGAACGAAAGAAATCTAGACGTAACCGCTATAGATATTTCGGAAAAAGCAATTGAAACCTGTAATCTCCGTGGTGTAAAAAATGCCAAAGCACAAGATATACTAACTCTAGATGGCGAAAAATACGATACAATTATATTATTAATGAATGGTGTTGGTATTTTTGGAAAACTTCAAAATTGCAATAAATTTTTATCAAAGCTAAAGTCTCTTCTAAATCCTGGTGGCCAAATCTTACTGGATAGTTCGGACATTATATATATGTTTGACGAAGATGAAGATGGAGGAAAATGGATTCCATCGGATACTGAGTATTATGGCGAACTGGTTTTTAATATATCTTATAAAGGCGATAAAGAATCTGCTTTTGACTGGTTATACTTAGATTACAATACGCTCCAAAATGCAGCTGTCGCTAATGGCTTTAAATGTGAACTTGTTCTAGAAGGCGAACATTATGATTATCTAGCCAAACTTTCTATTTAAAAAACAAAACACATAACATGGAAAATTCAGATTTAGAAAAATTAAAATATCCTATCGGAAAATTTATAGCTCCTGAAAATTATTCTCCTGATTATATCTTAAATAAAATTGAAGAAATCTCTTCTTTCCCCGAAAGACTAAAAAAAGAAGTGATTAGTTTATCCGACGAACAACTTGACACTCCTTATCGGCCGGAAGGTTGGACGGTAAGACAACTCATTCATCATTGCGCCGAAAGCCATATGAATTGTTTTATACGAATAAAATGGGCTTTGACCGAAGACAAGCCAATAATAAAAGCTTACCACGAGGACCTTTGGGCTGAATTACCTGATAATTTGACAATGCCTATACAACCAACTTTGTCTTTACTGGATGGTTTGCATTTTCGTTTAGGATACATCATGAAGAGCTTATCTCAAGCAGAACTTGAAAAAGCTTTTATTCACCCCGAAAATAATTCAATAGTTTCTATCAAGCAAATGATAGGAACGTATGCCTGGCACGGCAATCATCATTTAGCTCACATTACAGCTCTAAAGAAACATAAGGGATGGTAATTATATTTGTTTTCCTAGCTAAACTCAAAATGAAAACACTTTACACAGCTTGTATACTATTTATACATATTGGTTATCATACATAATTAGCCATAAAAACAAAAGCCTCTTCATGCATGAAGAGGCTTTTGTTTTTGTAACATATGAGTATCCTAGATTAAGGAATATTCAAATATTTATGTGTTTGAAGTGAAACTCTCCATTTCGGATTATTCATGACATACTCTACAATAAGAGGAGTCATTTCTTCTTTTTTACTCCATTCTGGCTGAAGAAACAATATTGCTTTTCCGTTTACTAGTTCGGCTTGTTCTTCGGCAAAGATAAAATCATGCTTATTGTAAATAATTACTTTTAATTCATGTGCATTATCATAAACTGTTTGCGTTGGCAATTTATTCTTTTTTGGAGAAAGACAAATCCAATCCCACGTTCCTGTAAGCGGATAAGCTCCTGAGGTTTCGATATGGACTTTTAGATTTTTATTTTTTAATTCTGTCGTAAGTACAGTCATATCCCATGTTAATGGTTCTCCGCCTGTAACAACAACTGTATCAGCATATTTACTTGCATTATTTACAATTAAATCAACACTTGTAGGCGGATGCAATTCTGCATTCCAACTTTCTTTAACATCACACCAATGACAACCTACATCACACCCTCCAATACGGATAAAATAAGCTGCTGTACCTGTATGAAATCCTTCTCCCTGAATCGTGTAAAACTCTTCCATTAAGGGTAACATTGCACCTTTATTTACTTCTAATTGTATTTCTTTTGATAACATTACTAAATTTTAAAGTGCAAAGATAGTCAATAAAAAATGGAACAATAAAAAAACCGATAATTCAAAGAACTATCGGTTTTAAAATATTAAGAATTTTTATATTATTTTAAAGTATTCAAAGATTGTGTAGCATAAGCATTAGTAGGATCCAATGCTAAAGTTTTGTTGAAATACTCAATTGCTTTCACTTTATCTGTATTTGCATAACTTGCTGCGATGTTATTGTAAGCCTCTACGAATTTAGCTTTAACTGCTGGTTTAGCAATTTCTTCAGCTCCTTTTTCAGTAGATTTTGCAATATAATCTTCGTAGTTTTTAGTCATTGCCTCATCATTCTCAAGCAATCTGTTTGTTCTTGCTCTATAAAGGTAAGCCTCTTGATAAGTTGGTGAAGCTGTAATCACATTTACAAATGCAGCATCTGCTTTTTGTAAAGCAATTGCGTCTGGCTTAGTATTAGCTTTGTTGTTATCATAGTATATTGATAAACCATAATAAATATTATCATCTAAATAAGTTGCAGACTCAGGAACTTTTGTACCAAATTCAAAAAGTGCTCCCGATTCTTTGTATAATTTTTTACCAAACAATACTTTTCCAAGATCACCTAAATCCTGAACCGCTAAAGGCTCCATTGCAATAGCTTTTCTAATCTCTACCAAACCTGCTTCGAATGCAGCTGGATCAACTGAAGTACCTTCAGCATTTGTTCCTTTTTTGATTTTAGCAAAACCTAAATACAAATAATCTTTTGCAATAATTTTATTTTTAGGATTTTTTACATAATCCTCTAATGATTTGATAGCAACATCTACATTACCATTTTCATATGCAGCATATCCTAAATATCTGAAGATTCTAGGGTTTACTTTATCCAATTCGATCATTTTGTTTGCCTCAACTTCTAAAGCTTTATAATCTTTTACAAGAATTAAAAAGTCTGCATGACGCATTCTTGAATGTATAGAATAATCCGTAAGCGTTAAATATTTTTCATAGCTAGTAATAGCTTTTTGCATATTCTCTTCTGACTTAGAAGGCTTGTTTCTTCCCCATTTGTAATATGTTTCAGCTAATTCTCTGTAAACAGGACCATAATTAGCATCTAATGCAATAACTTCATTAAAAGATTTAATAGCTTCATCGTAAGATTTAGCTCCTTTTAATAATACTCCAAGTTGCATTTTTGCTCTCAACAATGTTGGATCTGCTTGGAATGCATTACGATATGATTTGTAAGCTTCGTTTTGATTGTTATCTCCATAATATGCATCTCCAAGTGCTAAAAGTACTTGAGCATTTTGTGGATCTACTGCTACCGCACGATTTAAAGAAGTTATAGCACTTTTGTAATCTGGATTAACAGAATTCATGTATGCTTTACCGATATAGATAAATTCCTCTACATCTTTTCTTTTCATTGGCTTTATAGCTGAAGCAAAATTAGCCTGAGCTGCAGTTGTATTTTTATTATCTAAATCTAATTGACCTAAACCAATATAACCAAGATTAGCACGGCTAGATGCAGCTGTACTATTAAGGTAATATATTTTTGCAGAGTCAGCAACTTGTTGACTTAAATAAATATTACCCAATATAAATGGAGCTTCACCATCTGTTGGTTTTGCTTTTATAATTGATTGTAAAACTGATTTCGCTTTTTCAAATTGCTCTGCATCGATAGCTTTTTTAGCTTGACTTATGTCTTGTGCATAAGTTCCAGCAGCTGTAGCCATTAACGCAACACTAAAAATTTTAAATTTATTCATCTCTGTTGTAATTAATTTATTCTTTTTCGTTAATAATTTCACTTCTAACATTGAGTTTTCTTCCAGGAACACGTATTGGTAACAATCCAGATTTTAAAACTATTCTTTGTCCAATATCGCCTCCTACAAAAGAAGCAAACCCAATACCTAATCCTGAGTATCCTTGACAATTGATAATATACAAATCACGTGCCAAAGGATAAGTACCCTCTGCTATATTGTTTTGAGTTGGAGCAACAAATTTATCACTAGTAAGACCTTTTACGCTCAATACATTAACTTTAGCAACAAAATCTTTCATTTTAGGAGATGGTTGTGACAACCAATTTACTCCTACAACTCCTACCATTCCTTTATTCTCAGATACAAATTTAATTACTTCTTCATTCGTTTTAAATGAAAAAACTCCTTCTTTAGGAATATCTTTAGTTCCTGCCAAAGTTTTTAAATAGCGCACTGTACTAGAGTTTGGATTGTCAAAAACTAATCCTTTGATACTTGCTTCGGATTTACCTTGCATTAAATTAATCACTGTTTTCAACGCAATTAAAGTATCATTATTGTCTTTGTTTGAAATAAATGCAATTGCATCTGTAGCAACTGGCGTTACTCTAGGGGCAATTTTCTTTTTATTAAAAACTTCTCTCTCTTCTTTTGTCAAATCTCTTGCTGTAAAAGCAACAGTAGCTTTTTGATTTAATAAATCATTAATAAGTTCCGCTTCTGATTTTGGCTTTATAGCAATTTTTGCATCATAAGTGCTTTCAAAAATAAGCACCTGATCCTCAACAATAGGAACCAACGTTTCATCTACAGTAATATCCATAGATCCTTTTAGTATTGATTCTTTGTCTACTTTACTTTTATCTTTCTGATTACAAGTAATAAACAACAAACCAAACAATACTAAAAACAAAACTTTACTATTCTTTAGCATAACTAATCAGTGTTTGAATTAAAAAACCTCACAAATCTTATAAACGAATATACGATTAATAATATACCAAAAGCAACTCTATATTTAAATTCCATTGCAATTGGTAAAGCTTTCCAAAAAATAATTACTAAACCTATTACAAAATACATTAGAAAGAAGAACATTCCTAAAACAAGAAGAAATCGCTCTTTTAGCGATTTCTTCTTAATATTATCAAGCAGTTTCTTCAACATTAGTCTGCAGATTGAATAGTAATAGGAAGAGAGTATAATACCCTAACTTTTTTACCATTTTGCTCACCTGGATTCCATTTTGGACATTTCTTTAAAACTCTAATAGCTTCGGTTCCTGTTCCATAACCAATATCTCTTAAAACTTTAATGTCTGTTAATGATCCATCTTTTTCAACTACGAAAGTAACATATACTTTACCTTTCAATCCTTCTTCTTCTGGAGTTTTGTAGTTATTACCTACGAACTTGTAGAATTTCTCAATCCCTCCAGGGAATTCAGGTTTTACTTCGATACCTGCTGTGTTGTAAATTTGTGTATCTTCTTCAACTACTGCAGCTGTTCCTGTACCTACTGGTTCAACAGTTAATACTGCATCAGGATCTCCTTTAATAGTTTCAGCACCAATTTTTTTCTCTTTAAGCTCCACTAATTTTGGTGGTTCTTCAGTTACTTCATCAGCTTTTGCTACAACTGGCTTCACGAACTTCACTTGATCCACTTTTGGAGGTGGAGGTGGTGGAGGCGGAAGGTTTGGTTTTACCTCCTCTTTTTTAGGTGGTAATTTTACAGTGGTAATCTTAATATCCTTACTTGCCTCATCTGCTTTAGAATCCGGCAAAAGGCTTGCAATAACAGGCGCAGCAACAGCAATTGAAAAAATAACTGACCCAACGATAAGTGCTCTTACCGTAGTTTTTGTGTTAGATTTTCTTAACTCATATGCACCATATATCTTATTACGCCCTTCGAATACGATATCAAGCCACTGGTTTTTTATAATATCTAATTTCATTTTTCTTGATTATTAGGGTGTTAAAAGATAAGATTGCTCTTATTTTTTCTCTACCAATTTTGTTTCCTCTGGCGAAAACTCATTAACGATTGCATAGGTTTCTACGCCAGTAATAGCCATTTCGTCCAAGATATCAACCAAATTACGGTAACTAGATTTTTTCGTAGGTTTTATAATTACGATAATTCCGTTTTTTGGTTTCCCAATTCCAGCAGAATATTCTAAAACAGATTTTTTTCTGCTTACTAATTCTTTACGGATTCCGTCTTTCCCATAAGCAATATCTTTAGGTCCAGCGATAGGAGTTGCTAACAATCCCATATAATAAGTTAATTTATTATCTGGGCCTAATAATAAAGTCATTGTACGATTTTCATCTACTTTAATATCATTCTTTTCATTAGGATCCTTCTCTTTATCTGGCAACCCCAAGTTCATCGATTGAGGCTTTGACAACGTTGTGGTAAGCATAAAGAATGTGATTAGTAAGAAAGCCAAATCTACCATCGCAGTTAAATCTACTTTTGAGTTTTGCTTTTTACTTCTTACTTTACCACCTTTTCCGCCTCCACCGCCGTCGGTATTTAATTCAGCCATTTTAGTGTATGTTTTTTAATTAAAAGTCTTTTCCTCTCAAACCAGTAACTAAGCTAAAGGTATTGATTTTTTGATCTTGCAAGATGTCCATTACTTTATGAATCGCAGGATACTCTTCTTTAGCATCACCTTTTATTGCAAATTGTAATTCTTTATCAGCAATTTCAATATTTGCAATACGCGCATTGTAAATCCATTCTTTTAACTGATTATCTAAAGAATCTTTAGGAATACCAGGTTGATCAGCTTTACTTCTATCAGCCGCTTTCATGTCAATGATTTGCTTTAAACTTGTAATTGGAACTCCAAATCCTTCCATTAGAGCAAATTCAGTTTTATCATTGTCAGAAAAAGCAACACCGTATTTCTCACCCATTAGCTCCAAAGTTCTTTTACGAACTTCTCTTCCTTTTAAATCAAAAAATACTTTTCCTTTTCCTATTGTAAGTGTAGCTAAATCCGTTTCAGGTAATTTAGTTTGTACAGTAGATGAAGGCGTGTCTACAGGAAGTGCCTCAGGCACTTTTGCAGTAGCAGTCAAAATAAAGAATGTCAACAAAAGAAATGCAACATCACACATGGCAGTCATGTCCGTAGACGTTGACTTTTTTTTCATTTTTATTTTTGCCATTATCTTTTATTTTAAATTTAGCACAATAATCATGCTAAAAAATTATTTATTGTTTTAAACTTCCTCTAAAGTGTCTGTAAGTATTTACGATTGTAGTACCTGCTTCGTCAATAGAATAAGTTAAATCATCAATTTTAGATGTAAAGAAGTTGTAAGCAATAATAGCAAAGATAGAAGTACTAATACCAGTTGCAGTATTTACAAGTGCCTCAGAAATACCATTTGCAAGTGCAGCTTGGTCAGGAGAACCTGTAGAAGCTAACGCGCTAAATGCTTTAATCATACCAGATACTGTTCCTAACAATCCTCCTAATGTACCTAAAGATACTAATGAAGAAATGATTGTCATGTTTTTCTCTAACATTGGCATTTCTAATGAAGTAATCTCTTCGATTTCTTTGTGGATAGTTTCAGAAGCTTCTTCACTGTTGAAACCTTCTTTTTTAACTTCTTGATATTTAATTAAAGCTGATTTAATTGCATTTGCAACTGAACCTTGTTGTTTGTCACAAGAAGCGATAGCTGCATCAATGTTTCCTTCTTTAATGCTTCCTTGTACACTTTTCATGAATTTATCTAAGTTTGCTTTTCCAGCAGCTTTAGAGATAACTGTAAATCTTTCAATAGAAAATACGATAACCATTAATAACATACCTAACAAAACAGGAACGATAATACCTCCATGGTAAACCATACCTAATATATTCAACGGGTGCCCTTCAACTGTACCACCTTCAAAATTCGATGGAGAACCCATTAGGAAATTCCAAATACACCAACCCACAAAAATACATGCTGCAATAATCAATCCTGACACCATTCCTCCGCCATTTGAAGTACTTTCCTTTTTAACTTTAACGTTTGCCATTTTTTTTAATTTTAATAGTTTTAAATAATTTTTATTTTTTAGTTATAATAAACTTGTAGTGCAGCAAATTTATATTTTTAGTTTAAATAAAAAAACTTTTTTCAATTTAATTCCAATTAATTTAACCTTAAAACAAAAAATATCTAATTGAATTAATTGTATTTTAAATAAAATCGAAGTAAAAAAATAATTATTTATGATAAAATTTACAACGATTTAGTAAAAAGCAATGCAATCTCTCAAAATCTTCATAATGTGTTAAGAAAATATTTTTTATTATTATTTTTAACAAAATTAGTTTTTTTTTACGCTAACATAGCTAAATTAAACGTTTTAAGAAAAAATCTATACCTTGCAACTGAATTAATGTTACATAAATATGAGCCAAAAAGACGAATTTATTCAAAGTATAAATGACGGTTATCAAACCAAAGGAGAAAGTATTATTCTTGGTGGAGCAATTTTCGATGGGGAACCTCTAAATGCACACGTAAAAATCCCATTAAAAACATTAAACCGTCACGGATTAATAGCTGGAGCGACTGGAACTGGAAAAACTAAGACGATTCAGGTACTATCTGAGCAACTTTCATTAGCAGGAATCCCTGTTTTAATGATGGATATTAAGGGAGATTTTAGTGGTATTGCCAAAGAAGGAGAAGAAAAGTCTTTTATTACCGAACGTCATGCAAAAATCGATATACCTTATAATATATCCCAATTTCCTGTAGAATTAATGTCTCTTTCTGAACAAAGCGGAGTTAGATTACGTGCTACAGTTTCAGAATTTGGACCCGTTTTATTCTCTAGAATATTAGGTTTAAATGATACTCAATCGGGTGTTATTTCGGTAATTTTTAAATATTGTGACGATAATAAAATGCCTTTATTAGACTTAAAGGATATTAAAAAGGTCATTAATTATATTACCGAAGAAGGAAAAGATGAAATCGCAGCCAGTTATGGCAAGATATCTACAGCCACAACTGGAACAATTCTCCGAAAAATAATCGAACTGGAACAACAAGGAGCAGATATCTTTTTTGGTGAATTATCATTCGAAATTGATGACTTAATGCGCATCGACGAAAACGGAAAAGGATACGTAAATATCATTCGTTTAACGGATATTCAGGATAAACCTAAATTATTCTCGACTTTTATGTTGAGTTTACTTGCCGAAATATACCAACAAATGCCCGAAAAGGGAGATGTTGATCAACCTGAATTAGTCATTTTTATAGATGAAGCGCACTTAATTTTCAACGAAGCTAGTAAAGTATTGCTAGAGCAAATTGAAACTATTGTAAAACTTATCCGTTCAAAAGGAGTTGGGGTTTATTTTGTAACTCAAAACCCAATGGATGTGCCAAGTGGAGTTTTAGCACAGTTAGGTTTAAAGATTCAGCATGCTTTAAGAGCTTTTACAGCAAATGACAGGCAAGCCATCAAGAAAACTGCCGACAACTACCCTACATCTAAATATTATAAGACTGACGAACTACTTACGAGTTTAGGGATAGGAGAAGCTCTGGTTACAGCCTTAAACGAAAAAGGAGTTCCAACACCATTAGTAGCCACTATGATGCGAGCACCAATGAGCAGAATGGATGTATTAACAGAAAGTGAAATTCAGGAAATTAACCAAAAATCAAAATTGGTTAAAAAATATAGCGAGGTAATCGACCGTGAAAGTGCTTACGAAATATTAACCAAAAAAATTAGCGATGCCGAACAAGAAGCTTCTTCTCGACAAGAAGAGAAAACTTCTCAGAAAACGAGTAATGAACCAAGTACTGCAAGCGTAGTTGGCAAATCGGTACTAAAAGTAGTAACCAGTGCTACTTTTATAAGAGGTGTGTTTGGCGTTTTATCAAAAATGTTCAAGAAGTAAATTCTAAAAAACAAGAAACCCTTTTAATGTTGTATTAAAAGGGTTTCTTGTTTTTATAAATATCTAAAGATTCTTATTTCAACAATTCAAGTATTTTATTTTCGACAACTGGACTATCCCAAATAGCTTCTATATTTTCCATTCTTAAAACCTCTTCCATAATCGTATTCTGAAAATCTCCTATTGCCAATGCTTCGGCATAAGGGCGATCACTAAAAGTAACACGACTATAAAGCGGAATCCATTTATCTGGATGTTTATCCGAAAAAGCTTTTTCTATCTTTTTTTGTAACAAGAATTTTTCATCAGCCGTTTTCGTACTCATTTCCATAAAATTGCGATACGAAAGTTCTGCAATTGCATCCGCATTTGGTTTACGTGAAATTTCATACTCAGAGAAGATCTTTTTCCAATCATCTCCATATTTAAGAATCATTTCGTACAAAACCGTGATATCTTCAAAACCAGCATTCATTCCTTGTCCATAAAAAGGAACAATAGCATGACACGCATCGCCGATTAAAGCAATCTTATCACTATAAGTCCAAGGAAAACATTTCATAGTTACCAATGTACTTGTAGGATTATTAAAGAAATCTTCGGCTAATTTTGGTATAACCTCAATAGAATCCGGGAAATTTTTTTCAAAAAAGTCTTCAACCTGTTTTCTATCCGTTAGCGAATCAAAAGAATTTTCTCCTTCAAAAGGCATAAACAAAGTACACGTAAAACTACCATCCAAGTTAGGCAATGCAATAAGCATATATTCCCCACGTGGCCAAATATGAAATGAGTTTTTATCTAGTTTATGAGTAGCATTAGGATTTGCCGGAATATTCAATTCCTTATATCCCATATTCAAGAATTCCTGCGAATAATTAAACATGCTTTGGCGTTGCATACGATGACGAATTCTAGAAAAAGCACCATCGGCTCCAAAAACCATATCGTATTTTTTCTCTTCCCACTCCCCTCTTTCCGTATCACCAATATGTAATGTAGCATCGCTTAAAGTTACATCCCATATCTTTTGCTCAAAGAAAAAATCGGCTCCGGCATTTTCTGCCAAATCAATCATTTTACGATTTAAGGTTCCTCTCGAAATCGAATAAATACTTTCGCCTTCTTGTCCGTAATTCTGAAAATTAAGTTTATCAACCAAATGTATGGCTCGCTTATCCATCGGAATAGCAATTTCACGAACAGCATCTCCTACACCAACACCATCTAGTGCTTTCCAACCTCGATTAGACATTGCCAAATTTATCGATCGTCCCGAAAAATTAATTTTACGAATATCTGGGCTTCGATCATAAACATGAACTTCATGACCTTCCTTTTTAAGATAAATTGCCAACAATGAGCCAACCAATCCAGAACCTACAATAGCAATTTTAAGTGGAGTTTGCATCAAAAAAAAATGTGATTATACGCTCGTAAAAATAAGTATATAATCTATAGAATAGGCTATAAATCAAAGAAATATTTGGGCGTGCCCCTCCCAAAAAGGTCGGGTCAGGCTTTTCGCTACAATCTTTTTTTCGTTCCTCAAAAAAGGATTTTCACTTCAATCCTTCACGCAATCAGTTAGATAATGAAATAAATCCTGATATAAAACCTTCCATTTTCTATCTAGGTTTAAAAACCAGTTTAGTCGAAGTTTTAACAATCTCCTCCTTATTTAATTTCATTTTTCGGAACTTTCCTGCATTATAAAGCTCGGCTTGATCCTTATAATGTTTACTAAATGGATTCCCAGATTGTCCTGTTGGCAAAATACTCCAACTATTTTCTATATCCGAGAAGTCAATAATCCTTCTTGTCGATGGTCCGCCTTTTACATTATAAACTCCTTTATCAGTAAAATCAAAAAACTGATTATTAATTACTTCTGTTGAGCCCGAAACTGCAAAAGGTCCAGCATTAAAGATTCCTCTTAAAGCAGCCACTTGTCCTAAAGGATGATGATACTCTACAGTATGTACTTTCTCCCATTTCCAGTCTTGAACCGTATTCCCTAATTGCTTCTCAAGTCCCGCAATTGCTTCATGAAATGATTTTGTTAAAATATCTTTCTTAGTTTCTTTTACATTTTTGGTCAATATATTGTCCCACCAAACCGAATTTTCGTTTTGTATTTGTTTCGCTATAATTTGTTTTACAAGATGTGTTTCTAAGAAATTTTTAAAATTTCCCTCTCTCAATTCATCTTCAAAAGTGTTTTTTAAATATGCATATACCCATTTATTGTAAATCGTAGGCGCAACATCTTCCACATTATTAGTTCCTTTCCAATCCTTAAGAATAGATAATGCCTGTTTTTCATTTGCTGTAAGCGATTCATTTTTCACATTCAAAAGTAAATTCTGAACCACCGTTGGAGCAACTGGAGATGTATTATCAAAAATCATTTTACTAATCGCTTCTTTATCCCAATCAGATTTTGCATCAAGCAATTGCGTAATTCTTTTAGCACGATCTTCTGGCAAATAATATCCAGGATATAAAAACCCATCGATAGCTTCTGGCTGATTATTCGCAGAATATACATAACCCCATTTTGGATTTTCTGCCGATGGATTTTTGGAGAAATCCAAATATTCGGCAATATCATCTTTACCACTTGCACCATCCAGAATAAAATTAGGATTTACACCTTTATTATGCTTATATAAAGTTCCGGTTGCCCACCATCCTACATTCCCTTTTGCATCACCATACATTACATTTAAGCCCGGAGCAGCAACTAGTGAAACTGCTTTCTTAAAATCATTTTTATTCTTTGCATGCGAAAGTCCGTAAACAGCATCTAGAATTTTTATAGGCTGTTGCGTATAAACCCAAGACATTGCTATAGGTTTATTACTATTCTTTAAATCTTCGATCAAGCCATTCATAACAGGACCATGACGGCTTATTTTTACATCTACAATAACATCCGATGAATCTTTAACCTTTATAACCTTCTTTCTGGTTTCGTATTTTTCAAAACCATTTGGCGTTTTATATTCATTAGCATCTCCCGATTTATTTTCTTCTTGATAAAAATCGATATCATCATTTTCAAACATTGTTAATCCGTATGCATAATCACGATTATGACCTAATAAAGGATATGGCGTTCCAGCAAGATAACAACCATATAATTCAAAATCCGGAGTTATTAAATGTGCCTCATACCAAGTTCCTGGTTGAGAAAATCCGATATGCGGATCATTAGCAAAAATAACCTTTCCGTTTTTCGTTTTCTGAGGTGAAACCACCCAACTATTACTTCCTATAAAAGGGGGAATTGGAGATTTTTCAAGAAGCGAAGCAACAGATTTTGAAATCACTGCAAATTCTTCTGGATTCTCTTTTGCATTTCTTATCTGAGTCGTATTAAATTCGCCATTTAAACCAAAATCTTTTAAATATTCATTTCCGTATTTATTACGAATATCAGTCATTAAAGGATCTGTCTTTTGTGCCATTGCAAAACTGAAAGACATATACCCAAAAATATTATAAACATCTTTTATCGTGAATTTTTCTTTTTTCACTCCAACCAACTGAAATTCTATTGGCGTAACACCTTCTTCCAAATATTGATTAATTCCGTCCAGATAAGCCATCGTTAATTGATAACTCGGGCTATTTTTATCCAATTGCGCAATTGCTTTCGCCGAAGCTTCTTCTATTCCTAATCCCGAAAAAAACTTATCATTCTTTAGCATTACCGAACCAAAAATTTCCGACAATCTCCCAGATGCAATACGACGCATCAACTCCATTTGCCACAAACGATCCTGAGCATGTACATAACCCAAAACTGTCATGGCTTCTTTTTGTGAATTTGCATAAATATGTGGCACTCCAAAATCATCAAAATATACCGTTGTCTCTTTTTGAATGTTTTTCAGTTTTACTTCTCCTTCATATTTTGGTTTTAAATGAAAAATATAAGTACATAAACCGATTCCTAAAACAACAAGTATCAAGAACAAAACAAGCAGTATTTTTTTGATTTTTTTCATGTTTCTAAATTGTATAAATAAATATTTTAATGAAATGTATTGTTATCAAAATCACAATTGTATCCAAAAGTTATTCCTTTTAAGTCTTTAAATTTATATATTTAAAATAAAATATGCACTAAATGTCTTTAAATAAAAAAATAATCATAGGAATCATTTCGTTTTTAGCCCTCTTGTTTTTAATAAATTCAGGGCTAAATTTTTGGGTAAAAAAACAACTCCCAAAAATCATTCAGGACAATAATAAAACGCCGTATCAAATTACATACGAAACAATAAAAATCGATCTTTGGGCAGCAGATATTTATGCATCTAATATTGTTATTAATCCTAAAAATACACCAAAAAACGACACTACCAAAATTGGGATTTATTCTAAAATAAAAACAGTTGCCATAAATGATTTCAGCATCTGGAATCTTGTATTTAATGATGTGTTACGTGCAAAAAGCATCACCATAGATCATGCGCGAGTAATCTTGTATAAAAAAGATGAAAATGCAATTGACAACAGCAATAGTATTCGTACACAAGTAATTGAACCTTTCCAAAAAATTATTGTTGTTTCTAATATTTATCTCAATGAAGCAAGTTTAGACATCATGTCTACCAAAACAAATAAGCCTATTTTATACACTCGAAATATCGCTATTGTATTAGAAGGAATTGTAATTAATGATGAAATTCTTAAACAGAAAATCCCTTTTTCGTATCAAAAATACGCCCTAAATTGTGATAGTATATATTACAAGCCAAACCCCTTTTACACCATTAATGCGTCGCAAATAACAACTAATAATCATTCTTTAAAAGTAAAAAACTTCAGTTATATCCCTTTATATTCTCGTCATCAATTTGTACAGAAGTTAGCTAAAGAAAAAGATCTTTTTACCATAAAGGCAACTGATATAAATATCAATTCGATGAATTGGGGATTTAAAAATGATGTGTTTTTCTTTAATGCAAATTCTATTGTTTTTGATGATTTAGATGCAAATATCTATCGAAATAAAATACCCGCAGATGATTTAAGCAAAAAACCATTGTATAATGCATTACTCCGAAAGATTCCGTTTCCACTAAAAATTGACACCCTTTCTATCCGAAATTCAAAATTAGTATATGAAGAAGAAATCAATTTCCAGAAAGGACCTGCAATATTAACTTTCAGTCGTTTTAACTTAAACGCTACAAATCTGCAGAGTGGTTTTGGATTAAAAAAAGCACCCGATTTAGATATTAAAATCAATTGCCTTTTTATGAAAAACTCTCCTTTAAAAGTGCATTGGACATTAAATGTACTAGACAAAAACGATGGTTTCCGTATAAAAGGGAGTATTGCCAAATTTGATGTTCAGGCCATGTATGCTTTCACAAAACCATATACTAATACTTCGTTTAAAGGTACTTTTGATGATTACCATTTTGATATTAATGGAAACGACAAAAAGGCTACAGGAAATGCAAGCTTAAAATACAAGGACTTAAAAGTTACTTTATACAAAAAGAAAGATCCTGAAAAAAAGGCAAAATTAAAAACTTCTTTAGCTAATTTAATCCTTAAAAAAGACTCTGATAATGAAGCTAAAAAAACTGAAATAGAATTAGAACGAATTCAGGAAAAGTCTTTTTATAATTTTTTATGGAGAAGTATAGCTGAATCTTTTAAGAAAATTTTAATTTAATCACACCAAAAAACAAACTTAATCCGCTATAAACATGATATATATCAGTTTTTTTATAAAATGATTTCACAACATTTGTCATTTATTAAATTTTATAATAATCTCAAATGACAAAAACCCCCATACACTCTTTTCATATCCCTGTAATGGGACTCGCTTATACTATTGACAGCCCGATTCGAGTAGCTAAATATGGTATTTCATCGGTAATCTCGATTGCAGATGATGAGTTAATTGAAAAGATGACCGCTTTTTATTCTGAAAAATTCAATTCTTCTTATCAGGAAATAAGCCAAAAAATTCACGATTACAGAGCCAAACGTATTACAACCTACTTAAACTTAGTAGATAAAATCGTAAAACAAAAATTTGAAAATTTTAAAACCGAATTATCTGAGAGCAAACAAGCACTGGAAAACTATATCTCGATGCTGCCTAATAGTTCTGAGATAAAAAAAGGTTTTTTAAACTTAATGGAAGATGGTATTTCGTTTAAAGAAAACATCCAAAATTATATCGAATCACATCTTTCTGCAGGAGCAATTGATGTAAATATTATGACAAAACTTGATAAAGATAACTTTATCAAAGACGAACAATTACCTATTGAATTTAATGATGCTCATGCAGCTCTTCGTGGTTTTGCAAACAGTAATCTAGAATCTTCTTTAGTTCTTTCTGCCGGAATGAATCCTAGACTATATAGTTACTTTGAGAATTTCCCAGACTTTTTTCCAAATAGTAATAATGAGCTTAAAAAGAAAATTATACTAAAAGTAAGTGATTTTAGATCAGCCATGATTCAAGGTAACTTCTTGGCAAAAAAAGGACTTTGGGTTTCTGAGTATCGTATAGAATCAGGATTAAACTGTGGTGGACATGCATTTGCAACCGAAGGTTTATTATTAGGTCCTATCTTAGAAGAATTTAAGCAGAAAAAAGATCAATTGATTCAATCTGCTCATGATTTAATGGTAAAAGCGTTACAGCAAAAACAATTTCTAGTTCCCGAAAATCCTTTACCTCTTAAAATTACCGTACAAGGTGGTGTAGGAACTGCCGAAGAACACGAGTTTTTATTAGATAATTACAGTGTAGATTCTGTAGGTTGGGGAACTCCTTTTTTATTAGTTCCAGAAGCGACATCTGTAGATCAGCCTACTCGTAACTTATTAATGAAAGCTCAAGAAGAGGATTTATATTTAAGTCATATTTCTCCTTTAGGCGTACCTTTTAATACCTTAAGAGGAACCTCTAACGAAATCCTGAAACAAAAACGTATTCACGATAATAAAGCAGGAAGTTCTTGCCCGAAGAAATTTTTGGCGTTAAGCAAAGAATATGATCCAAAAGGAACTTGTTCGGCTTCAAAAAAATACCAAGATTTAAAATTAGCCGAATTAGAAACTATAAAAGATACTGTTTCACCTGAATCTTTTGAAAGATCAAAAGCTGCTATTACCGAAAAATCATGTTTATGTGTAGGACTCGCAAATGCATCTTATATAGAGAACGATATTAAAATAAAAGGACAAGCGCAAGGTGTTGTTATATGCCCAGGTCCAAATATGGCCTATTTTGATCAAGAAGTATCTCTGAACGATATGGTACAGCACATTTACGGAAACAAGTCGGTTATACGCGTTAAAAATCGTCCGAATTTATTCGTAAAAGAATTAAAGATGTATCTGGATTATTTTAAGAAAGATATCGAGAATATTTCGGCAGAAATAACAGCTGCACAAACTAAAAAATTACAAGCTTTTAAAGACAATCTTTTAAGCGGAATTGCATATTACGAAAATCTGCTTGCAGCTTCTTCTTATTTTAAGAATGATAAAGTAGAAATTCAAAATCAATTTAATGATTATAGAACTAAGCTTATTGCTATAGCTATTCCATCATAAGACAATAATACCACATTTCTTTATTATGCAAAAAACCACCTCTAAAATTAATTTGAGGTGGTTTTTCTAATTTGAATATAACTAACATTTATTCGAAGAATAGCGGTCTACTCTATTCTTTTTTCTTTTTTCCATCTATAATTGCTCCAGTTCCTGCACCAACACCAGCACCTGCTAATCCTCCTATTATTGCTCCTTCGCCTTTTTTCTTACTGATAATTGCTCCTGTAACTGCTCCAACTCCAGCACCTATTACAGCTCCTTTTGCGGTCGAACTCCATCCTTTTTTCTTTGGCGCGGCAGCAGCTGGCGCTTGCTGATTTACAACAACCACTTTTTGAGGTGCTAATTCTGCTTGAGCTTGAACTTGTTCTTTTTCTTCTTGAACTTTTGCCATCTCTGTTTTCATTGAATCAATAACTTTTTGCTTATTAATTTCAACTTTCATAGAGTCAATACTCGCTTGCTTGGCTTTTTGAATATCTATTTTCCCTTGATTCTGACACGAGATAATCGCAAAAGAAAATAATACTAAATATAATGTTTTCATGATTGTAAATTTTAGGTATTTATAACATAACAAAGTAAAGCCTAAACTTTTGTCTGGAATTACATAATTTTAAGAGATCGTTACAAAATTAAACTACGCAAAAAAGTCAGCCAATTCATAACAATCTGAATTAGCTGACTTTAAAATATTTTATTTATTTATTTACGTTTAGACTATTCTAAAATTCCTCTTTTTAAAATTTGTCCAAACTCATACATATCTTCAAAAGAACAATACAAAGGAACAGGAGCTAAACGAATAACATTAGGTTCGCGCCAATCTGTAATGACTCCATTCTTCATTAAATAATCGAATAAACTACGTCCTTCTCCATGTAAAAACACAGATAATTGCGAAGCTCTTTCCTTAGGATCTGCTGGAGTAATAACTTCAAAATTACCTTTTACTTCTTTATCTATTTCATGTAAGATAAACTCCAGATATGCTGTTATTTTATCTCTTTTGGTAATCAAGGCATCCATTCCTACTTCATCAAACATTTCTACTGATGCTAGGTAAGGCGCTAAAGAAAGCACTGGTAAATTACTTATTTGCCACCCATCAGCTCCATGAACTGGGTCAAAATTAGGTTCCATCTTAAAACGGCGTTCCTTATTATGTCCCCACCAACCTGCAAAACGAGGTAAATCGGGGTTATTATGATGTTTTTCGTGCACAAAACAACCAGATGCATTTCCTGGTCCTGAGTTCATGTATTTATAACTACACCAAGCAGCAAAATCAACATTCCAATCGTGCAATTCTAATTTTATATTTCCTGCTGCATGCGCTAAATCCCAACCTACTTTGGCTCCTACTTTTTGTCCAGCCGCAGTAATGGTTTTCATATCAAAAACTTGTCCTGTATAATAATTCACTCCACCTATTAAGACTAAAGCCAATTGATCTCCAACTTCTTCAATTTTGGCCAAAACATCTTCTAGTCGAATATTGTGTTCTCCTTCGCGACGCTTGATCTCTACAATAGCATCTTCTTTTTTATAACCATGAAAATGTACCTGACTCTGAAACATATACTGATCTGAAGGAAATGCTTTTTCCTCACAAATAATCTTATATCTGGTTGCAGTTGGTCTGTAAAAAGACACCATCAATAAATGAAGGTTAACCGTTAATGTATTCATCACGGTAACTTCGCTTGGCAAAGCACCAACAATTTTACTAAGTGGTTTGGCAAAACGTTCCTGATAATCCCACCAAGGTTTTTCGGCATAAAAATGCCCTTCAACAGCAAGATTTGCCCAATCTGCCATTACTTCATCAACATAGGATTTTGTACGCTTTGGCTGTAATCCCAAAGAATTTCCTGTAAAATAAATAACCTTTTTATTATTTACTTCAGGAAAAATAAATTCGTCTTGGTATTTATGCAATATATCTTGTGAATCAAGTTTTTGTGCAAATTCACGTGTGTTTTCGAAAGTCATTGTTTGAATTTTGTTTGGTAAATGTAGAAAAAAAACAACGAAGACAAAAGGAGAAAAATATAAGCCTGTGTTAAAAATGAACACAATTAATTCGATATATTTGATTGAATTTAAAATTATATGCCATGTTCAAAAACAATTTAAATGTTATTATTATTTCTTTAGCAGTGATTATCTCTGCCTATTTGTTTTCTAATGCATTCCAAAATAGAAATAAAAATAATGATACTATTAGTGTTACAGGTCTTGGGAAAAAAGATTTTGTTTCGGATTTAATTGTCTGGAGTGGTTCATTCTCTAAAAAGAGTCTTACGCTAAAAGAAGCTTATGCATCATTAGACAGCGATAGAGAGAAAATAAAAAACTATTTGGCTAGCAAAGGAATCAAAGCTTCAGAAATGGTTTTCTCTGCAGTAAACTTCAATAAAGATTTTGACACTTCGTACAATGAAAATGGAACACCAAAACAACAAGTTTTTACGGGATTTACATTAACCCAAAGTGTAACTATTCAATCTAAAGAAGTAAATAAAATTGAGGAAATTTCCAGACAATCTAGTGAATTAATAAATTCTGGAGTCGAATTCTATTCTAATCCTCCTGAGTATTATTATACCAAACTAGCTGAACTTAAAATAAAAATGATTGCTGAGGCAACTAAAGATGCTAGTTCCAGAGCCAAAAGCATTGCTGAAAATGCTGATGCTTCTTTAGGAAAATTAAAAAAATCAGACATGGGAGTTTTCCAAATTACTGGGCAAAATTCATCTGAAGACTTTTCTTATGGAGGATCATTTAATACAACCTCTAAAAACAAAACGGCTAATATTACCGTAAAACTAGTCTATCAGGTTAACTAGATTTCAAAAAAAAATCTCGCTATTACTAGCGAGATTTTTGAATTAACCTTATTTTATATTTCTTAGATGATAAGCATTGCATCACCATAAGAGTAGAATTTGTATCCTTCTTTTATAGCTTCTTCATATGCTCTTTTCATTAAATCATGTCCACAGAATGCAGAAATCATCATTAACAATGTTGATTTTGGTGTATGGAAGTTTGTAATCATACAGTTTGCAATACTAAAATCATGAGGAGGGAAAATAAATTTATTAGTCCAACCTTCAAAAGGATTTAATGTATTTTGTGATGAAACTGAACTTTCAATAGCACGCATTGAAGTTGTTCCTACAGCACAGATACGTTTCTTGTTTTGTTTTGCATGATTTACAATTTCACAAGCTTCTTCAGTAATGATTAACTCTTCTGAATCCATTTTGTGTTTTGATAAATCTTCAACCTCAACTGGATTAAAAGTTCCTAAACCTACGTGAAGTGTAACTTCTGCAAAGTTTACTCCTTTAATTTCCAATTTTTTCAAAAGGTGTTTCGAGAAATGCAATCCAGCAGTTGGTGCTGCAACAGCTCCTTCTTCTTTAGCATAAATCGTTTGGTATCTTTCAGCATCTTCTGGAGTTACCTCTCTGCTGATATATTTAGGAATTGGAGTTTCTCCAAGTTCTGTTAGTTTATTTCTGAATTCTTCGTAAGAACCATCATAAAGAAAACGCAATGTTCTACCACGAGAAGTAGTATTATCGATAACCTCAGCAACTAACGAATCGTCATCACCAAAATATAATTTATTTCCGATACGGATTTTACGAGCTGGATCTACCAAAACATCCCAAAGACGTTGCTCTGAATTTAGTTCTCTTAATAAGAAAACTTCAATTCTTGCTCCAGTTTTTTCTTTGTTTCCGTACAAACGAGCAGGGAAAACTTTAGTGTTATTTAATATAAGAACATCACCATCATCAAAGTAATTGATTACATCTTTGAACATTTTGTGCTCTATAGTTTGTTTTTTACGATCAATTACCATCAAACGAGACTCATCTCTGTTTTCAGCAGGGAATTCAGCTAAAAGTTCTTTTGGTAAATTAAATTGAAAATGAGATAATTTCATGTAGTCTATTTATTTAGAGTGCAAATATACGATTGTGAGATAGGCGTTGTCAAGTGTTTTGGCTTTTATTTAGTTAGAAAATTGCAAACTTCAAAATTTATTCCTGATTTTAGCCGTAAACATTGATTATTATGCACCTATTTCTGTTGTCTCAAAACCTAAATTTGTTAAATCTTTCCAAAAATCTGGATAAGATTTAGAAACTACTCCTGCATGTTCGATTATTATTGGCACTTTTAATGCCAATGGAGCAAATGCCATTGCCATACGGTGATCATTATAAGTAGCAATTTTTACATTAGAACTTATTTCATTTGTAGCAACAAGCGTTAAACTATCATTAGTAACCGAAATATTAGCTCCTAATTTAGTCAACTCAATTCTTAAAGCTTCCAATCTATCTGTTTCTTTAATTTTTAGAGTGTGCAAACCTGTTAAATGACAACCTATTCCTAAACCAAGACAAGTAACTACAATAGTTTGTGCAATGTCTGGAGTATTGTTCAGATCAAAATTTACCATTTCAAATTTAAAATTTGGCTGCTTAACCAAAGTCATTTTATTTCCCTGAAACGTAGTCTCAACACCCATTTTCTCATAAAGTGATATTAAAGCTGAATCTCCTTGTAGGCTATTTTCTTTGTAACTACTAAGTGTTATCGAAGCTGTATCTGCAAGTGCTGCTAAACTAAAAAAGTAAGAAGCCGAACTCCAATCAGACTCTACAACCATTTCTTTTGCAACCACCTCAGCTTTTGGATATACTTTGATTACATTTCCTTCAAAGCTAGTTTGAATTTCTAAATCATTAAGCAAAGCCAAAGTCATTTTGATATATGGAATAGAAGTAATTTCTCCTTCTAATGTTAACTCTAAACCATTTTCTAATTTAGAAGCCACAAGTAATAATGCCGAAATATACTGACTACTTACATTGGCAGCCAAGGTAACTTTTGATGCTGTGATTTTTTTCCCTTTAATGCGAATTGGCGGATATCCTTCTTCTTTTAAATATGAAATCTCTACCCCTAACTGAGCTAAAGCTTCTACCAAAATTTTAATCGGACGCTCTTGCATTCTACTAGAACCCGTCATTACAACTTCTCTACCTTCCTTAACCGCAAAATAGGCTGTTAAAAAACGCATTGCTGTTCCTGCATGATGAATATCTACTATTTCTTCATTACCAACTAATGCTTTTTGCATTACTTCGCTATCATCAGAGTTTGATGTGTTTGCCAAAGTAATATTCGGAAACAATGCTTGCAATAATAATAATCGATTGGTTTCGCTTTTTGAGCCAGTTACTGCAATTTGTCCTTGTAAATTAGCTTGAGATGTTTTTAATAGTAAATTCATTATAGGGTAATTGTTTTGTGCGTTTTTGCAAATTTATTTTAAAAAAAGGATACTCCAAAGCTTTACCCTAACTTATCACATTATTTTAGTTTATCGTTGTTTTTATGACGGTCTTTATCTCGAACAGATTTCAAATCCATTTTTTTATCAAATGCAGACTGCAAATCAATTCCTGTTTGATTTGCTAAGCATAAAACCACAAAAACTACATCGGCTAATTCTTCGCCAAGGTCTTTATTCTTATCGCTTTCTTTCTCCGATTGCTCTCCATAACGACGCGCAATAATTCTGGCAACTTCCCCTACTTCCTCTGTAAGTTGTGCCATATTTGTCAATTCATTAAAATAACGAACTCCATGTTCTTTTATCCAGGTATCGACATCTAGTTGGGCATTTTTTAAATCCATTTTATATTCTTTTTAAAACTATTTTTTCATTCTCTTTAGCAATCATCCCTTTGTAATACTCTTTTAAAACTGAGTAATCATCTGGTAGTATTACTGGCTCATTTATCTGGTGTGTTATTACAACTTGTAAAATGTTTCCGTTTACAGAACTAATAAACTTAAATAAACCTAAATCATTTTCCATAGCAAATCCTCCCGAAGCTGGCAAAGTTTCAACTGCAAACCCTTCTGGAATAGTGATATTAATACTATACTTATCAGAAGATGGAAAACCATAATCTACAGGATATTCACGATTCTCTTGTGTAAAAGGATTCTTCTTATCGGTAAGAAACAACATTGGATCTATATAAATTTTATCACCAATTATTTCGCAAAGGTTATTACCCGAAAACGAAAAGGTCTCGATTACAGGCAATAATAAATCTTTTTCATTTGTTCTGGAATACTCGCTTATCTCAATTTTATTATTATCATTTTCTAATTTTTCAAGATATGCATCTTCTTTCACATCACCAATATTATCCCTAAACATCATGGCATTGTAATTTGTATACTGCTTTCTAGTTTTTCCGCTCACATTCCCACTAGCATCTACATTATAAATCATAGACACATTGTTGGCAGATACTATTTTAGGCATTAAATCAATCTCCTCAGAAGTCCCATCTTTTCGTATTAATCTACCCATCCAGTTTAAAGCTCTAAATGGCAAAATATTTGGGATTGAATACTTATCTGAAGCATCTAGTAAAATAATTCCATTAGGAGTTTCAACAGCCGCAATTACATAGTTAAAAGCCGTTCTATTAGGCGAAATTGCAATTCCGTTAGAACGTGT
This sequence comes from Flavobacterium sp. GL_143, assembly GCF_057834355.1. Taxonomy (NCBI): domain Bacteria; kingdom Pseudomonadati; phylum Bacteroidota; class Flavobacteriia; order Flavobacteriales; family Flavobacteriaceae; genus Flavobacterium; species Flavobacterium sp. GL_143. The sequence continues at coordinate 700,709 of NZ_CM174401.1, forward strand.
ACTTACTAAAACAGGATTTGCTGTTAATCCTGAATGCCTCAACATCGCTGTTAGCATAAGATTTATATCAGCCACATTTCCTGTTTTTTCTTTATAAGCTTTTTTTACCCCATTATCGCATCCATAATCAGTATAACCATTCCATTTAACTCTTGTTTTTACGAAGTTTAATATTTTATTAATTCTTTCGTCTTGCGTATCTACGCCTGCAAGCAATACTTTTAAATCATCTTCAAAATAACCTGTTTTATTTAATTCCGGGCCAAAACTTTCATAGTTATATATTGTTTTTACGACTGAATTCCAATCAGTTGAATATAAATTTATTGGTTGATTAGGATATTTTGTCATAGACAATTCTAGCTCCAGACTTGAGGTATAATTATTAATATTATTAACATACGCCTCTTCTTTCATCGCTGGCAAATTCTCTGCTGTATAAGTAGTTTTCTCTTCCTGATATTCTCGTTTATTCTGAGAATAACTGGTTGTCGAAACATCCCCTCCTGATCTTTCTTTATTATTAAATACAATATACTTCGTATTTGTTTCTTTATTAACTTTAGGAAAAATATACCCTTTTTGCTTATTATTGTAAACAAAATATTCTGGAATTCGGGTTATAAATTCAGAATAGTTAACCGGAATAGAAGTTTGAAAATACCAATCCCTCATGGAACCAATTGTCAAAGCTTTTATTCTATATTTATATTCAATAACAGAACCTTCTTTTACATTAGGCATTGTTATCTTTTTCTTATTATAATATTTATTAAAATTCTCATCAAAAGTCCCATCACTTTTAAGTTTAGTTTTCTCTATTTTTCCATCAACAAGATTATAAGTAACCGCATCAGAAAACGAAACACTTTCCTTTGTATTAGAATCACCTATGTAATACCTTACCCCTTGATTAGCCCATTCGTAACCTTCTTTTTTATAGATTTTAATTCGGCTTTCAACCTCAGTTATAATTACAAAACCATCAACCGGATCATATTCAAAATAAGAGGTCCCTTTTCTGAATAAAATTGCAGCTGAAGCTGAAGTATCTTTGGCATGTACTTTTTCCTGTAATTCTGGAATGGATACTTTCCCTAATTTAAATTCTTGTGCTGCAATTTTTGAAAAGGAAAGCACAACAAATAAAACGATTGTTAGTTGGTTAAATTTCATTGGTTTTAGTTCTTGGTTAGTATAATTTTGGCATTATCATTTCTATTAATCTGCTCCATAAAAAGGCGATATTCATCGTATTCTTTAGCCGAATATTTTCCTTTATTTAGAAGCATGGAACGCTTATAGAGCAACTTATTATTCTCCTTTTTAATTATTTCCGTTTTATATTCTCCAAATTTACCTTTCAGTTCAAAACTTGCTGGTAAAAATTCGATTGTAAAACTTGCTGGTAAATTAATTTCTATTTCATCAGTATCAAAATAACCTCTTTGTATTTCTAATGGACTTTTTCGATTTCTAATTCTCTTTATACTTCCTGTGTATTGATTAAAAGCATCTACCACAAACATCATTTTACTTCCTGAAATAACACCATAATTAGAAGCATTTATTTGAACATCCTCAGTGAATTTTACATTCTCTTTGTCGTTAGAAAAAACGCTCTTATTTATTTTCAGATTATTAATATTATCCCAGTAATCTTTATAATGTGCATCTTTATCTGTAGGTGGCATCTTCTCAACTCCCATTTTTTTACTGTACTGAGAACCTCCTGAAACTATTGCTATTGCTCCAGATAAATTACCTTCATCGGATAAAGCGTAATTCCCTTTACTTATCTGCGTATTATTTTTATCATCATAAATAGTTGTTCTAACAATTACTCCTCCTTCTGGTTTAATTATTAATACATCTCTATCATCTGTAAAAGTACCTTGATACCCAAAAGGGTCGTCTTGACTTGTACATTCAAGCCAAATATATTTATCTCCGTTCGGAATAGATAATATCATGTGATTTCCCTGCATAGAAACAAAGTCTGAATCTATATTCATTTTATATGGATTTCCATATAAAATTGTATTATAAGAAGGAACGTCAACAGCTTCCAGAAGTGCTTTTGTATAATTAGTTAATGCTTTACAATCTCCATATCCTAATCTATCTACATCATTTGCAAACATCGGTTTCCATCCACCAATACCAATCGCAATATTTACATATCTTGATTTTTTCTGTACATAGTCATATACTATTTTAGCTTTTTTAACAGGATTTTTTTCCGTTCCAACAAGGGCTTTAATTTTTGCTTTTGTTTCATCAGACAAATCTATCGTACCTAATAAAATTTTATCGGCATACCATTTCCCAAAAGCTTCCCATGTTGTTGCACTTCCATCTACACCTTCGAGATGAAAATTCTCTAACCCCATCATAACACAAGGAAAGATATTGCTAAATGCAGGACTATAATCTTCTTTTTTTTGAGCCAGAATATTAGTCGCTACATAAGATAGTTGCGTATCGGTATCTTTTGTTTTCTTTACATCAAACCCCGAGAAATTAAGTTCTTTTTTCTTAAATCCTAAATTGTTTGGATAAGTTACATTTAAGATACTTTTTTCTACACTCGTGTAATAATTATCAAGAGGTAACCATTTTGGAATAAAAGCAGTTGTAGAAGTTTCAACTTCGCTTTCGTATACTAAAGTAAACGGATATTGAACAGGAGTATAATCTAAATAGATGTAGCGACTTTCAGAGAACAATGTCCCGCCACTTATAACACTCTGATCTCGAAAATCTTTACGTTTTATTTTCTTTATTTCTTTGCCTAAGGCATCAAAAACAGTAGCTTCAATATTTTTAACCGTTACCGATTTATCGTAATATTCAGTAGCATCAATTGCACTTAACCCTTTTTTATTAAATACTGTTATAACTCTTTTATGCTTCGTTTTCATACTTCTCTGAGAAGCAATTACAATATCTATTTGATTTAAACGAATAACAGCTTCTGCATTTTCTTTAAGACTATCAGAAATACTTGCAGCAATATATTCTCCTTTTTGAGCAGTTGAAGAAAAAGTAAACAAAATAAAAAATAGAGAACAGAAAATCGATTTCATTTTATAAGTAATTTCGCCAAATATATATCATTTTTAGAAATCTTTAACAAATGTTCGTTCTTTTTACTCTCTATTTTTACTATCTATTATTATTGTTACAGGACCATCATTTAATAGACTGATTTTCATATCAGCACCAAAAATTCCTGTCTGAATTTTATTTCCAAATTCCTTTTCCAGCGTTGCCACAAAACTTTCATAAAGCGGAATTGCAATATCTGGTTTTGAAGCTTTTATGTAAGACGGACGATTACCTTTTTTCGTCCCAGCATGAAGTGTAAACTGGCTTACGGCTATAATTTCGCCTTTAATATCCTGAACAGAACAGTTCATGACATCATTTTCGTCACCAAAAATTCGGATTTTGGTTATTTTCCCAGCCAACCAGTCAATATCTTCCTGTGTATCGGCATCTTCAATACCAACAAAAACAAGCAACCCTTTTTGGATATCGGCTACTTTATTACCATCAACCACTACCGAGGCTGAAGAAACTCTTTGAAGAACAACTCTCAAAATAATGGTGAATTATAAATGGTTAATTGTGAATTCATTTCGCTTCTATTTTTTGTTTAGTAGTTATTATTATAGAAGCTAAAATTTTATTTATTTCTACAATATCAAATTTTATAGATTTAAATTGAGTTTCATTTAAATAATCTGACTGAAACAACAATTCTAACCAATAATCTGTTTCATTAGCTTCTTTTTGAGCTATTGCAAGCTTATGAATAAAATCTTTTTTGCTTTCTGCTTGTTCCGATTCTCGAACTAATGCTCCAATTGATGTACCGCTACGAAGTAATTGTTTACTCAAAATAAACTCTTTCTTTTCTTGATTTAAGAATTGAAATAATTTAATAATTCTTAGGGCAAAGCTAAATGACTTTGTCTTTATTATATTCTCTGCCATAATTCACAATTAACAATTAATAATTAACAATTATTTCCTCGTCTCATCGCTTGCTGCGCGATCTTCATTATGAATATCTGTACGGTAATGTTCGTCTTCTCCTTCTAGGATTTTAAGATAACTATTATAACGTGACCAAGCAATTTCATCTCTTTCCAGAGCAGCTTTAATAGCACAATGAGGTTCGTCTTTATGTAAACAGTTGTTAAATTTACACTGGTCTTTTAATTTAAAAAACTCAGGGAAATAACCACTAACTTCCTCTTTCTCCATATCGACAATACCAAAACCTTTAATTCCTGGCGTATCAATAATACGAGCACCAAAAGACAAATCAAACATTTCTGCAAATGTTGTTGTATGTTGTCCTTGTTTACTGGCTGTCGAAATCATTTTGGTTTTAAGATGTAAACTAGGTTCCATTGCATTTACAAGAGTCGATTTACCAACTCCAGAATGTCCTGAGAACATCGTTACCTTACCAATCATCATATCTTTTAATTCCTCAACACCTTTTCCTTCAGTCGATGAAATACGCAAACATTTATATCCTATTTCCTGATACACATGTTGCATATACAATTGCTCATCAAGCGTAGCTTCATCAAAAGTATCGATTTTATTAAAAATCAAAACTGTTTCAATACCATATGCCTCAGCCGTAACCAAGAAACGGTCAATAAAATTAAATGTCGTTGGTGGATTATTGATGGTTACCAATAAAAAAACGCAATCAATATTAGATGCAATAATATGCATCTGGTGAGATAAATTTACTGATTTACGAACAATGTAATTCTTTCTCTCATGAATATTATGAATCGTTCCTGTTACAGTATCCGAACTTTCTTCCAGTTCATAATCTACAACATCACCTACAGCTATAGGATTTGTACTTTTAATACCCTTAATCCTAAACTTTCCCTTCATTCTACACTCAATAAAATCTCCTTTTTCAGATTTTACGGTGTACCAACTTCCTGTAGATTTGTAAACGGTTCCTGTCATTTTTTAATTTTAAATATCTGATTTTAGCTTTTAGTTTCAAAATCTAAATCTCTGCAAAGATAAATGATTGTTTTTCGTTTAAAGTTTAAAGTTCAAAATTTTTGACATTCTCTATAAATTAAAAAATCCCCATCTCTTAATTAAAAGCGATGGAGATTCTATTCTCAAGAAATATTATCCATTTAAGTAACAATAAGTACATTTAACGGTAATGCTTACAAACCCTAATACAAACTTATACCTCTTATATGGTCTAAAACGAATTATGCGTTAAGAATTCTTTCTTGGTGACTAATACTTTCCTGGTGAATTGCTTTAAACATTTTAAGTACAAATTCTTCCGACAATCCTTTTTTCTCTCCTTCTAGGATCATTTTACCAAGAATTTCGTTCCAACGATTGTTTTGAAGAATAGCAACGTTTGCGTCTTTTTTCACCTGACCAATTTCGTCAGCAACCTTCATACGTTTTCCTAATAAGTCTAACAAGTTAGCATCAAGAACATCGATATTAGCTCTTAATTTAGACATTTTTTGGCTGTATTCATCAGTCTTGTCATCAGTCTTTCTTACTCTCAAATCTTTAAAGATTTGTTTCAAAGCGTCTGGAGTAACTTGTTGTGCAGCATCACTCCAAGCATTATCAGGATCAGTATGAGTTTCGATAATCATACCATCATAATTTAAATCTAAAGCTTCTTGCGTTACTTCAAGAATCATTTTACGATCTCCAGTAATGTGAGATGGATCAATGATTAATGGTAAATCAGGGAATTTATTTTGTAATTCGATAGCAATCTGCCATTCTGGAATGTTTCTGTATTTAGTTTTTTCGTAAGTCGAAAATCCTCTGTGTATTACACCTAGTTTCTCGATTCCCGCCATATGTAAACGTTCAACACCACCTAACCACAAAGATAAATCTGGGTTAACAGGGTTTTTAATCAAAACGATTTTATCAGTTCCTTTAAGAGTATCTGCAATTTCCTGAACTGCAAATGGATTTGCTGTAGTACGAGCACCAACCCATAAAACATCAATATCATGTTCCAAAGCCAATTTACAATGAGCAGCAGTCGCAACTTCAGTTCCCATTAATAAACCAGTTTCTTTTTTAGCTTTTTGTAACCATTTCAAACCAATTTCTCCAACACCTTCAAATCCTCCCGGACGCGTTCTTGGTTTCCAGATTCCAGCTCTGAAAATGCTTACGTCAGAGTCTTTTAATTCATGAGCAATTTTCAATACTTGTTCTTCAGTTTCAGCACTACAAGGTCCTGCAATTACAAGCGGATGAGTTAAATTGAAATCATTTAACCAATTTCTCATTTCTTTCTTGTTTTCCATTTTTTTTATTTTTTTATTGTTATTCCGTTTAAGATTTCTTTTATTTTATTCACGCTTTCCATTTCCTCATAAATGGCATTATAATCATCTGCAGCCAGCAAATCTTTAAACTGGGTAAGATTTGATATATATTCTTCCAGGGTTTCGATTACCTGTTTTTTATTCTGTTTAAAAATCGGCGTCCACATTGCTGGAGAACTTTTTGCTAAACGTACAGTGCTTTCAAATCCACTTCCCGCCATATCAAAAATATCCTGTTCGTCTTTCTCCTTATTTATTACCGTTTTACCAAGCATAAATGAGCTTATATGAGATAAATGCGATACATAAGCAATATGTTTATCATGCGATTTTGGCTCCATATATCGTATGCGCATTCCGATCGCAGTAAAAAGTTGCAAAGCTTTTTCCTGTAATTTAAAAGTGGTTTTTTCCACCTCACAAATTATATTCGTTTTCCCTTTAAAAAGACCTTTTATCGCCGCCGAAGGTCCAGAGAATTCCGTTCCCGCAATCGGATGAGTTGCTATAAAGTTTCTTCTTCTCGGATGATTTGCAACCGCTTCACAAATTGGTTTTTTAGTAGAACCTACTTCAAAAACAATTGTATTTTCACCAATCACATCCAGAACTTTAGGCAAAACAGTAAGCGCAACATCTACAGGAACCGAAACAATTACAAAATCGGCGGTTACCAAATCATCAAAAGTCGACGCTTTATCGATAACACCCAACGCGATTGCTTCTTGTAAGTGCGCTTCGTTATTATCAATTCCGTAAATAGTAGCCTCCGGATATAATTCTTTGATATCTAAAACCATTGAACCTCCTATTAACCCTATTCCTATTACGTGTATGTTCATTTTTATTTTTTATTTAAAGCTAATCCTGCTGTCCGCTGTATCTTTTTCTTTCTAAAGAAGCAAGAAAAAGGATGCCGCTTCCATCAGGGCTAAACTTTTCGTTTTTTCAAGACGTTTGTCATTGCGAGGAACGAAACAATCACACTAGCAATTGATTCAGTATCAGATATTGCTTCGTTCCTCGCAATGACAATTTAAAATCTCTCTATTGCCTCTTGTATTTTTTCTTCTTTTACACAAAGTGCAAACCTTATGTATCCTTCGCCATTACTACCAAAAATAGTTCCCGGCGTAATAAAAATATGCTTCTCATATAATATCTGGTCGATAAAATCTTCTGCCGATGCTATACCTTCTGGTAACTTTGCCCAAACAAATAATCCAACTCCCTCAGCATATACTTTACAACCTAGTTTTTCAGCCAGTTTATTGGTCAATTCACGACGGCGTCTATAAATTACATTTTGCTCTTCAAACCATGATTTATCACAATTTAATGCTGCAACTGCTCCTTTTTGGATTCCGTAGAACATACCGCTGTCCATATTGCTTTTTACTTTCAGAACAGCATCTATAATTTCAGGATTTCCTAAAACCATTCCAACTCTCCAGCCTGCCATGTTAAAGGTCTTACTCAACGAATTAAGCTCTAATGCTACATCCTTTGCTCCTTCTACTTGTAATAAACTCATTGGTTTATCATTCAAAACAAAACTATACGGATTATCATTAATCAATAAAATGTTATGTTTTTTAGCAAAAGCAACCAATTTTTCAAATAACGCTAAACTACCTCTTGCCCCAGTAGGCATATGCGGATAACCTAACCACATAATCTTTACTTTCGAAAGATCTAATTGCTCTAAAGCTTCAAAATCTGGCTCCCAATTATTATCTTCTTTCAAGTCATAATAAACAGGAACTGCACCAACTAAATTTGTAACCGAAGTATACGTTGGATATCCTGGATTCGGAATTAAAACATGGTCACCTTCATTTAAGAAAGCCAACGAAATATGCATAATTCCTTCTTTTGAACCCATTAATGGCAAAATCTCATTAGCTGGGTTTAAAGCAACACCATAATTATGCTGATAAAAATCGGCCATTCCTTTTCTCAATTCTGGCAACCCCTGATAACTTTGATATTGATGTGCATTTTCATCCTGCATTGCCGAAACTACTGCTTCGACAACTGCTTTAGAAGGGTTTAAATCTGGACTTCCAATTCCCATATTAATGATTGGCTTTCCTTCAGATTGTAATTGTCTTACTTCTCTAAGCTTCGAAGAAAAGTAGTATTCCTCTACGACATCTAATCTTTTTGCTGTTGTTATCATGGTTCTTTTGTTTTTGCTTTAGGCTTAAAGCCGTAAGCTTTATGCTTTTCTTTGTTGACTTTCTAACTTTCGACTTTCTAACTTTATGACTAATTAAGGTTTCGTATTCTTATATTCTCCCAAAACTTTAAAATACTCAGCCATAATTGCTATTAATGTTTTTGCTTTTGCATAATCTTCGTAATCCTCAAAAGTTACATCTACAAAAAACGAATATTTCCAAGGTGTCTCAATTTTTGGCAATGATTGAATCTTTGTTAAATTCAGTTTGCAATCGCTCATTACGTTTAAAACTGCTGCCAGACTTCCTCTTTTGTGATTCAGCTCGAATTTAATCGACGCTCTATTGATCTCAGTTGTAGGCAAAAACGAATTCTCTTTCTTGATAATCACAAAACGGGTCATGTTGTTTTTGATAGTTTGAATTTCTGGTGCCAGAATTTCTAAATCATACATTACCGAAGCCGCTTTACTTGCAATTGCCGCAATCCCTTTTAATTGTTTCTCTTGGATTCTTCTTGCAGTTTCGGCAGTATCTTTATCCTCTACCAATTTAATATTTGGATATTTTTTCAGGAAATCCATACATTGTAACAATGCCATTGGATGCGAATGAACCTCTGTAATATCTTCCGTTTTTTGGCCTTTTAATGCCATTAAATTCTGAGATATATTTAAATAATGCTCGCCAATTATGTGCAAATTGTTCTTATCTATCAAGGCATAATTCGGAATAATTGGTCCCGCAATCGAGTTTTCGATAGCCATTACAGCCTGATCTGATTTTCCCGAAAGTACGCTATCAATTAATTCTTCAAATGATAAACATTCGTCAATATCCACGTTTTCAGAGAAATACTCATTCACTACCTGATGATGAAATGAACCTTTAATACCTTGTATTGCAATTTTTGTTGTCATATACTCAAAAAAAAATCCTGATTTTCATCAGGATTGTATATTAGTTTTATTTGTCTTTTAAATTTTCTCAAATAACCATAGCACAATCCTCACTTCTACTAAAGAAGAAATAAAAAGAGTTGCTAAAATAAAAACGGTTGCTTGACATTTTGTTTGTGTTTTTCAATAAATTCTCTGCGAATGTATAAATTAATTTCAGTGCACCAAAAAAAATATTGCATTTTATGAAACAAAAAAGGATTTCTTAACAAATTTGCTTTTTTTTGTATGATATTTTAAAAAACAACCCCAAAAATGAGATATAGCTAATTGGTTTTTAAGGAGCTGCTATCCCGAAGCCTCGGGACTAAGTTACTAAGATGCTAAGATTTCATCTATAAGTTTAATTTCTTCGACCAGTTTTTAGGAGAACGCGATGTATGAAATACGCCTATAACAACAATTTCATCTTTCTCAAATCGATAATGAATCCCATAAGGGAATCTTGAAATAAATCTGATTTTTACATTTTTATATTTCTTTTGAAAAGCATTCGGGTTTCTTGAGATTTCATCAAGTCCCGCTTCCAGACAAAGTTCAAAATCATACGAAAGCCCTATTCTTTGTTCTTCATACCACAAGACTATATCTTCAATATCAAATAACGCTTCTTTAACGAACCTAATTCTATGCATTATCTAATCGATCTTAAATGAGCCTTAACCTCATCCCAAGTATATAGTTCCGTTTTCCCCTCTTCTAAATTTTGAATACGTATATCTAATTCCCTCTTCACATCATCAGAAACTTCTAAATTCTCTTTAGAAACACTATCCCATAGTTGTTCAGCCAAAACAATTTTTTCTGCATCACTATATTTAGATAAATTTTTGATTTCCATATTTTTATTATTAGAATTGAATATACAAATTTAGTAAAAATAAATACATGAGATATATTCTGAATTGCCTCCCGCTTTAGCTGGAGGTTAAAGAGATTCACATCTTTTAGGCTTTAGCCAAAATTTCTAAAGCGTTTTGGCTAAAGCCTGTTTTTCCTATCTCTATTAAAACCTCCAGCTAAAGCGGGAGGCAACTCAAACAAAACCTTGATTTTGTGTTTAACTAAACAACCCAGAAAGAGGCGCATTCCTAATCCCAATTTTAGAATAATCAAAATTCATTTTTTGCTGTAACAAGGAGGCATATACACTTCTAAAATCAATTTCATATTTTAAGTCCCCGTTATCCAAATTAGACAAATCTGGATTATTCCCTAAAATTGTTCCTTTATTATTCCCACCTATAATAAACATCGGCGCTGCTGTTCCGTGATCGGTTCCGTTTCCGTTGTCTTTTACTCTTCTTCCAAATTCCGAAAACACAACAACCGTAACATTTTGAAGTAATTGCGCCTGTTTTAAATCCTGATAAAAAGCATACAAAGCATCATTCAAATCGGATAACTTTTTCTCATGAATAGCAAGCTGATTATCATGTGTGTCAAATCCTCCAAGCGATGTATAATACACTTTTGAATTTAAATTTCCTTTTATTAATCTACCAATCCATTCCAGATTTTTAGATAAATCTGTTTTAGGATAACTTATTTCCGTTTTAGATTTTGCCAATGCTTTCTGAATTTCATCGGATCCTTCAATAACTGAATTAGCTATTTTTCGAACAAAATCTAATTGCGGATTATTCGACAATGTTACATTCTCTTCCTTATCTGATTTTACCTTAAATCGGTTTGGATCTTTAACCGTGATTGAATTGGGCTCTACCCCTTTCAAAGCCAGATTGTCTATTGTGTCAAGATTAATCCCAGCCGTTGCCTGATGGTCTTTACATTGCAAATCCAAATATCGTCCCAACCATCCTTCATTTATATATTTATTAGAATCTGTTGCTGTTTGCCAAATTTCCTGACTACGAAAATGCGACCGAATCGGCTCTGGATAACCTACATTCTGAATTACAGTTAAATCTCCATTTTGCTGCATTTGAGCAAAATCTTTTAAAGAAGGATGAAACGCCATTCCTTTATTCTTCCCAACTACTACATCTTTACCCAAAGCAATTTTTGTTCTCAAATCATAATACAACGGATTATCGTACGGAATAAAAGTATTCAATCCGTCATTTCCTCCATTAAGCTGAACAAATACAACACATTGCTCCCCAATTACCAAACTGTTTTGAGAACCATAAGCATGCAAAAAATCAGGAAGCAAAAGCATTCCACCAGTAAACGTTCCTGTTATCGATATAAAATTCCTTCTGTTCATAACTTTAAACTTCTAGATTAATTGATATTCTGGCAACTTTGTAATGTAATTAAACAGTCTGATTACTGCATAATTGGCATGAGAATCCTTTGGATCAAAATCATATTTAAGTAAATCCTCCATGTCTTTTTGTACCGATTCATCTACTTTAAATAATAACCTGTTAGACAATTCGGTGATAATTGTTTTATTACTCCCATTAGAATCAAAATCTATTTTGACATCAATTTTATCAAATTCTGCCTTCGGCTTCTCACTTTCACCACTCATTGTATTCAGTACTTTTTTCGTAATACTTCTTCCGTTACAAAGTAAATCTGAGGTGTTATTTCGTTGCAAATAAACCTGAGAAGTCAGCCATGAATTTCCGCCATCCCAACCTTTTACATTCACCTGATTATATAAATCCATTCCTTGCTGTTTCAAAAAGAACATAACCATACCGTCATCGAGATCATCAATATGTAATTCTTCTAGGAGTTGTAAAATATATACTAACGGATCTTTTATTTTGGTTCCGGAAACATCTTTACCATATTCTTCGGTAAAAATTTTAGTTAGCAACGGTTCTATTTCAAACTTCACTTTCCTAAAATAATCGCCATAATAAATCACTAATTCTTCTGACGGATTATCATAAATAAACCATTTCAGAATTTTTCGAGTAATTAAATATGGAATACTTTTCTGTTCAAAAATTATATCAACGAGATCATCTGCTTTCCAATTTCCCGTTTTCCCAAAATACGTCTTATCAGTATCATCTTCTGCAAAGCGCCTGTAGACTGCACCATCATCTCCATAATTAAGTCCAGCCAAAGCTCTTGCTCCGTTTTTAACATCATTTTCAGAATAATTCCCAATCCCAATTGTAAACAATTCGAGTAATTCGCGACTTAGATTTTCGTTGTATTTTCCTTTTTTATTATCAACATTATCCAAGTATCTCACCATTGCATTCGATTTTATGATTTGCTTGGTGAGCTCTTTGAAGTTCCCGAAAGCATGCTCACGCAAAATCATATTGTGCTGGTAAATCCAGTAATTAACTTTTACTTTTTGAGAAGTAGATACGAAGTGATTGTGCCAGAAACAAACCATGTTTTCGCGTAACGGAAATTCATCGTTTCGCATTTTGGCAATCCACCATTTTTTTAATTCAACAGCCGAATAGATTTCTTTTTTAAGAGCCTTCTTTTTAGCTTCTGAGTCAGCTGTTTTTATAGATTCGCGTAGTTCTTTAAGTTCTACAAGTGTTTTGGGATCATCGTCTAAAAAAGCAGGAAGTTGTTTGTCGAATTTTGAATCATAGGAATGCTTTAGAAATTTTTCTAATCCTAGTTTTTCAATCTTATCAGATTCTTTACCTGAAAAACCCAATCGTAACGACCAAACATTGCTTTTTTTCATAACGCAGGAATTTATTTGAGAATAAGACTTTGTTTTTAATTAAAGGTTTAAAAGGGAGGTTCTGAGATTCTTAGTTGCTAAGGTTCTAAGATAAAAACGCTATTTATAGATTCAATATTGCCCTTGAGTAAATTGAGTATTTACTCTATATTCATTGATATACTCTACAAGTTTGCCTTTCTTCTGGCATGAGAGCTATTTCACAAAGCTTCGCGAAGAAGGGTCACGAAGAATCGCAAAGTTTTTCCTCAATCTTGTCTTTCCTGACGATGAAGGACAAGATTAGCGAGCTACTCGTGGAGATCTCTCATTCTTCGAGATGGCAAGTTTGGGCAAAAAAAAAAGCAGCTATCATAATGATAACTGCTTTCTATTAACTAAGAATAAATCTTTTCTTTTTATTCTATTTTTCTATCTTCTAAAAAAAAGATTAAGAACCACACATTTCGCAATCGTCTGGATCTCCTGCTTGTGCTTTTAGCAACATTGCTTTGTAATCCTCAACGCTTATTGATTCTGTTTCCGGAACCAAAGCTGCTGCTGGTGCATCTTCTTCTTTTTTATCATTGTTTAATGTAAATTTAATCGCATCAACCGCAGATTTAGTTCTTAGGTAATACATTCCTGTTTTTAAACCTGATTGCCAAGCGTAAAAGTGCATTGACGTAAGTTTAGAATAATTCGCATCTTGCATAAACAAGTTTAATGATTGCGATTGATCTATAAAGTAACCTCTTTGGCGTGACATATCGATAATATCTTTCATTGACATTTCCCAAACAGTTTTATAAAGATCTTTTAAGTCTTGCGGAATAATATCAATGTTTTGAACTGATCCATTATGACGCATGATTTCTTGTTTCAATGTTTCGTTCCACAATCCAAGTTTTACTAAATCTTCTAGTAAGTGTTTGTTTACAACGATAAATTCTCCAGATAATACACGACGTGTGTAAATATTAGATGTATAAGGCTCGAAAGCTTCATTGTTTCCTAAGATTTGTGAAGTCGAAGCTGTTGGCATCGGAGCAACCAATAATGAGTTACGAACTCCATGTTCCATTACTTCTTTACGTAACGAAGCCCAGTCCCAACGTCCTGATAATTCTTCGTCTTTCATTCCCCACATATTGTATTGGAATTCTCCTTGTGACATCGGTGATCCTGCAAATGTAGAATACGGTCCTTCTTCCTGAGCCATTTCCATAGATGCGGTTACAGCTGCAAAGTATAATGTTTCGAAAATTTCTTGGTTTAATTTCTTAGCCTCATCACTTGTAAAAGGCATACGCAACAAGATAAAAGCATCTGCTAATCCTTGTACTCCAAGACCTACCGGACGGTGACGCATGTTAGAATTCTCTGCTTCTTTTACTGGATAGTAATTTCTGTCGATTACTTTGTTCAGGTTACGAGTTACACGTTTTGTAACGTTATAAAGCGCTTCGTGATCAAATTTTCCGTTCTCGATAAACATTGGTAACGAAATTGAAGCTAAGTTACAAACTGCGATTTCATCTTTAGATGTGAACTCCATAATCTCAGTACACAAGTTTGATGAACGAATTGTTCCTAAGTTCTTGTGGTTAGATTTACGGTTTGCTGCATCTTTGTACAACATATACGGTGTTCCAGTCTCGATTTGTGATTCAAGGATTTTCTCCCATAATTCACGAGCACGGATTGTTTTTCTTCCTTTATTTCTAAATTCATAATCCAAATACATTGTTTCGAATTCTTCTCCGTAAACATCGTATAATCCAGGACATTCGTTAGGACACATTAATGTCCAAGAGGCATCTTCTTGCACACGTCTCATGAATAAATCAGAAGTCCACATGGCGAAGAATAAATCTCTCGCACGCATTTCTTCTTTTCCTGTATTTTTCTTTAAATCCAAAAATTCAAAGATATCTGCATGCCAGGTTTCGATGTAAATCGCAAAACTTCCTTTACGTTTTCCTCCTCCTTGATCTACATAACGTGCTGTATCGTTAAATACTCTCAACATAGGAACAATTCCGTTTGAAGTTCCGTTAGTTCCACGAATGTAAGAACCTGTTGCACGTACATTATGAATAGAAAGTCCGATTCCTCCAGCCGATTGTGAGATTTTAGCCGTTTGTTTCAACGTATCGTAAATTCCATCGATACTATCGTCTTGCATAGCAAGAAGGAAACAAGATGACATTTGTGGTTTTGGAGTTCCTGCATTAAACAATGTAGGCGTTGCATGGGTAAAGAATTTTTTCGACATTAAGTCGTATGTTTCCATTACCGATTTTAAATCATCAAGGTGAATACCTACAGACACACGCATTAACATATGTTGTGGTCTCTCGACAATCTTACCATTTATTTTAAGCAAATACGAACGCTCCAGAGTTTTAAAACCAAAGTAGTCGTAATTAAAATCTCTTGTGTATATGATATGCGAATCTAAAAACTCAGCATTTTCCTGAATTACTTTAAATACTTCATCCGAAAGAAGTGGTGCTTCTTGACCATTTCTTGGATTTACGTAGTTATACATATCCTTCATCGTTTCAGAGAACGATTTTTTAGTATTAGAGTGTAAGTTTGAAATTGCAATACGAGCAGCCAATTGAGCATAATCCGGATGTGCAATCGTCATTGAAGCCGCAGTTTCGGCAGCAAGATTATCTAGTTCCGAAGTCGAAACACCATCATACAATCCCTCGATAACGCGCATAGCTACCTTAACAGGATCTACAAGTTCATTTAACCCGTAACACAATTTTTTGATTCTTTCTGTAATCTTATCAAACATTACGGGCTCTTTGTGGCCATCTCTTTTTACTACATACATAAGCTTACCTTTATAATTATTATTGAAAAAATGAAAGCATAGAGGACAAGCCTCTATACTTAAACATTGCGTGTTTTTATATTAATTTGGAAATTAGTAGATTCCCAATAGTTACCCTCTCCCCAACCTGGTATATAGGCTGAAAATTAGTCAGTGATAGTGTCGAATCTACGATTTGGGGGAAATCAGATTCAACTTTTAAATTGTCTAGTTATAGAAACCTTCGTTTCTTAATTTTTTGTTTTTTGAGCGTCGTGGTAATCGCTAAAAATGCTTTGTTGTCTAAAAATCTGCATCGAATGAAATTTTTTGAGCATCACTATCTGTGTTCATCACACCTGATTTTTGATACTCTGCAACACGTTTTTCAAAGAAATTGGTTTTTCCCTGAAGTGAAATCATATCCATAAAGTCAAACGGATTTGCTGAACCGTAAACACGGTCACATCCTAATTCAACAAGTAGTCTATCGGCAACAAATTCTAAATATTGTGTCATTAAGACAGCATTCATACCAATTAAACTTACTGGAAGAGATTCTGTAACAAACTCTCTTTCGATGTTTAAAGCATCAACGATAATTTCTTTAATTCTATCTTTAGGAACTTTGTTAATTAAATGGTGGTTGTGTAAATGCACTGCAAAATCGCAATGAACTCCTTCGTCGCGAGAAATTAACTCGTTTGAGAAAGTTAATCCTGGCATTAGTCCACGTTTTTTCAACCAATAAATAGAACAAAAAGCTCCTGAAAAGAAGATTCCTTCTACAGCTGCAAAAGCAATTAAACGCTCTGCAAATGAATCTGATTCAATCCATTTTAAAGCCCATTTTGCTTTTTTGGCAATTGCTGGAAAAACATCTAATGCATTAAATAGATCATCTTTCTCTGCTTCGTCTTTTACGTAAGTATCAATTAATAATGAATACGTTTCACTATGAATGTTTTCCATCATAATTTGGAATCCGTAAAAAAACTTTGCTTCTGCATATTGTACTTCGTTTACAAAATTCTCAGCAAGATTTTCGTTTACGATTCCATCAGATGCAGCAAAGAATGCTAATATATGTTTGATAAAGTATCTTTCGTCGTCAGATAACTTATTATTCCAATCATTTAAGTCTTGGTGCAAATCAATTTCTTCAGCAGTCCAAAAACTAGCTTCCATTTTTTTGTACCATTCCCAGATATCATGATGTTTGATAGGAAAAATTACGAAACGGTTCTTATTTTCTTGTAAAATTGGTTCGACTTGTGACATTATAGTTGTGTTTTATTTTAAATATTTTCAATAGATTTTCATCCATTTCTGTAGACTACAAAGATTGTCATTTGTTGGCTAAAATAAAAGTCAAACTTATTCACAATCGAGTCTAGTTTTTAACAAAGGGACAAAAACAGAATAATTTTCATACAATTACTAACATTCTGAAAATTAGACAGTTAAATCTGTCCAAATTCACGTTAGCAAGCGTAAAATATAGGATTTTTGAAATAAAATGCAAGACTTTTTTATAATTTTTAAAAATCTTTTTTCAGATCATTTGCAATAATTTTTACTGCAATATCAGCATTGTTTCCTTGTAAAAAAAATGGGATGTTTTTAAGAGCGTTTCATGTCTTGTGCAACTTTATCAAGTTCCATATACCAATCTTCTCCAAACTTGCGAATTAACGCTTCTTTTACAAATTTATAGACTGGAACTTCAAGCTCCTGACCTAAAGAACAGGCAGCATCACAAATATCCCATTTGTCATAATTAACTGCTGCAAACTCGGTAAAATCTTTTACTCGGATTGGGTATAAATGGCAAGAAACTGGTTTTTTCCAGGTTACGATTCCCTGATTATAGGCTTGCTCGATACCACAAAGCGCAGTTTTACCATCAAAGATTACATAGGCGCAATCTTTATTATCAATTAATGGTGTTTCCAGATCACCATCTGTACCTTTTACCCAAGTTCCTTGCGCTTCGATAGCTGCAATTCCTTCTTTGCGTAAAAACGGTTTAACTTTTGGGTATATTTCTTCTAATATCTTTGTTTCTTCTTCACTTAGCGGAGCCCCAGCATCACCATCAACACAGCAAGCACCTTTACAAGCTGATAAATTGCAAACAAATTCTTTTTCAAGAATATCTTCCGAAACGATGGTTTTCCCTAATTGAAACATGATAATAAAATACTGAAATTTATAAAGTGCAAAGATAGGCAAAGAAAACAGATGAAATGAGATTAAATTTTTACTGCAGAATGTGTTGAAATTTAACCCCAAAGTTTTTTTTTCGTCAACAAAAGCAACGAAAAATTAAATTTTAGAAGACATATCGAAACCTTTTCAAAACCCTGCCAGCCATTTTCGCTCATGAGTTTACTAATAATCTTTGCGAATCCTTGAAGTAAAAACAAAATTTTGTTATAAAAATCATTATTTTACACAACAACACGTGTTTTTATAACAAAAATACACTATTGCTAATTTCTTATGAAAAAGCCCTAACTTTATTATCTAACTTTGCACATCTTTAAACACTAAATCAAAAAATTATGCTAGAAATTGATTTTAAGGAAATTATCACTGTCGGGATGGTGTTATTTGCAGTAATTGATATTGTGGGCTCTATCCCAATCATTGTTAATTTAAGATCAAAAGTCGGGCATATCGAATCTGAAAAAGCCTCAATAGTAGCTGGTCTTATCATGATTATTTTCCTTTTTATCGGAGAAGGATTTCTTAAAATAATTGGTATCGATGTTCACTCATTTGCTGTAGCAGGATCTTTTGTTTTATTCTTCTTAGCCTTAGAGATGATTCTTGGTATACATATATATCGTAACGAAGAAGCAAGCTCTGCATCAATTGTTCCATTAGCATTTCCGTTAATTGCCGGAGCAGGTACAATGACAACTTTATTATCCTTGCGTTCTCAATTTCATACTATAAATATAGTTATCGCAATTATACTTAATATTATCTTGGTGTATATCGTTCTAAAATCTTCTTCTAAGATCGAAAAATTACTGGGTGAGAATGGACTTGGCGTAGTTCGTAAGACTTTTGGTGTAGTCCTTTTGGCCATTGCTGTTAAATTATTTGCAGCTAATGTTAAAGGTTTGTTTGTCTAAAATTAATTTTCATAAATTTACCCCCTCAGAAATACTTAAATACCAGAATATTCGTTTTAGGGATCCAAAAAACAACGTTTCAGTATTTATCTATTTCTCTTAATAGTTAGAAATAAATAATTGTCCTATGAAAATTTTTACTTCCATATTAGTGCTTTTAGCATTAGCTTTGATTATTTTCAATATTACTTTGCTTGACTTTCAGAATCCTTTACAAGGAGATAGCATGGTAGCTTTTATTGGAATCGCTGCTTCATTTTGCGCTGTACTAATTCTTTTAATTTTTAGAGTTTCTAAAAAAATAGAAGAAAAGATGAACGATCAACAATAATATGTTTGACGTTTTAATTATTGGCGGAGGGGTATCAAGCATGTCCTGTGCACTTGTTTTAGGATCTGCACAAAATAAACCTTTTGCTATTGACAAAAAAATTGGGGTTTTTACTCACCAAAAAAACTCTTCTCTTCAAGAAGCTCTTTTTAATAATGCTTATGGCATTGCTCCTGGAAAATTAGGTTCTGAATTATTATCTGAAAGTACCAAACATTTAAGCCAGGCGTATCCGCATATTGAGCAAATCCCAAATGAGAAAGTAATAAAAATAGAAGGTGAATATCCTGAATTTTTAATTACTACAAACAGAAGCTCTTATAAAACCAAAATGATAGTTGTAGGGATTGGTTCTGCAAATACTTTTGCTATCGAAGGCTTGATACAATATATCGAACCTCATAAAAAAGCGCTTCCCGAAAAACAACGAATTCAGTTAAAAAACATCGACCATAAAGTTGCTGAAGGTATTTATGTAATTGGTACTCTGGCTGGCTGGAGAAGCCAACTTGCAATTGCTGCAGGAAGTGGAGCTGCCGTTGCAACGGATATCTTAACGGTATGGAATAACGGCGTGCAAACTCATGCTCACGACAGTACTCGATAAGTTTTATAACATCAGTTTTTTCATTTTAAACCATTAAGAGATTAATAAAAATTAAGTTTTAGACACTTTATAAACTTAACCCGTTGGGTGCAATTACTGCGTCTATTCGCTTCGCTCGGGTCGTGAAAAAAATATTTAACGCATAGAAACATAGCTTTTATGTGTAAAAAAGAGAACAAAAAGAAATACATTCCTTTCACATAGCTAGCTATGTGCATTTAAAAACAAGTGAAACGCCTTTTTTGTGCGTACAAGACCTATGTTTCTATGTGTTAAAATTAATTGCACCCAACGGGTTAAACTTAATCTCTTAAATAGTAAAAAAAGAAAAACCATTAGACTAAGCTTAATAAACTTAATGTCTTAATGGTTCAAAAATCTTAATATTTCAACAATTTTAATGCTTTAGCATTAACTTATTTTACAGAAACAATCTCTTTTACTTTTATATGTTTCTCGGTATCAGCTTTCCAGATTTCTCCTTTTAAAGAAACCTCATCTCCTTCTTTTAGTTTCTTATAATTTTCAGGACCGCCCACATTTACAATGCTTATTGTAGCATAGTAAATTTCGTTTTTCTCCGTCTTTACTTTTGCAGTATAACCGTCTTTACCAAACTCGATAGATTCTACTTTTCCTGAAATCGTATTTTTATCTTTCATACATGCACAAGAAATTACAAAAACCATTAAGACTAACAGAAAACTTATTCTTTTTAAATTTTTCATGTTTATTATTTAACTGTGAAGTTCGCTAAGTTAAACTCATTAATTCTATTTTAATTGTATGCAACTACCTGCAATAACTTTTAAATTGTCATCAAATTGTTTCCAAACTCTAATATATCTAAAAACACCATCTATAGGATCATTATCATATTTCCCTTTTAGCAAAATAGTAACTCCAACAACTGCTGAATCATCAATTACATTAATAATTTGATCTGAAGCTTCCAGAACATCTATTTTAATTTTACCAGAGCGATAGGTATCTAAATCGAATTCCTTAGTAATCGTTTGCCCATCTGGTAAGTTAAACAATAAATCATCATGTAGAATCTTTTCCAGAGCTAAAACATCTGCATTTTTAATAGCAGCTAAAAGCTCAATTTCGGCATTTACAATAGTCTTTACTTCCATTTTGATAAAATTTAGCGTTATTTCTTCTGATTTAAAACAGCCTTAATCATTGCATCATTTTTAAGAATCACATCGTAATAGTAAATTTCGCCATACAATTGTCGAGCAAATTCAGCTGTAATATAACGACTAATGATTGCTTTATTTTTATCTAATTTTAAATCTAATCCGTTAATAGAAAGATATTTTTGAAACGATTTAAAATAATCATCCGTCGCATGCATTTTGGCGATAAACTCTTTATAGTTCAGTCCTGTGAATGCTTTTCGGTTTTTATCCAACTGCTCAAAAACAAAATGTCCTACGATACCCGTTTGTAGTAAATAAGCCGAGCCTTCGCTACCATGTTCCATTTCTATAGGTACAAAAACGTCTGGCACTATACCTCCACCTCCGTAAACAATTTTACCTTTTGGTGTTTTATATTTTAATGTATCAACAACCTTAATACTGTCTTTACTATATAACTCTCCGTTATTAAATCGTGAATCCGATTCTTTAAAGTAATCTTCGTTTCCGTGGCTATACGGTTTTTGGATAGAACGACCTGTTGGAGTGTAATATCTTGCAACAGTTAATCGCACAGCAGAACCGTCATTAAAATCCATTTCGCGTTGTACCAATCCTTTTCCAAAAGAACGGCGACCAATAATATTTCCTCTATCATTATCCTGGATTGCTCCTGCCAGAATCTCACTTGCCGAAGCACTATTTTCATTGATTAAAATAGATACTTTTCCGTTTTCAAAACTTCCGGCTCCTGTAGCAAAGGTTTTTTCGGTTTCGCCATTTTTATTTTTGGTAAAAACAATCAGTTGTTTATTTTTCAGGAATTCATCTGCAATCGCAACTGCTTCTTCCATATATCCTCCACCATTATCACGAAGGTCGATAATAAGCGACTCAATTCCATTTTGTTTTAATTTGGTTAAACCCGATTTAAACTCTGCAAAGGTTGTCTCTGCAAAACGATTGATTTTTATATATCCGGTATTTTTATCCAATAACATTGAGACATCAACACTTTTTATCGGAATAACGTCTCTCTTTATTTTGACTTTTAATTTCTTTTGCTCTGATTTCCTATAAACTGTCAGCTCTATCTCTGTTCCTTTTTCTCCTTTTAATTTAGCAAATAAACTATCTGAAGGAAGCTTTCGTCCAAACAATTTTGTTTTCCCTACGTATAAAATTCTATCGCCGGCTAGAATTCCTGCTTTTGCCGAAGGGCCATTTTCTACAGGTTTTATAATTGCAACGGAATCTCTATACATATAGAAATTTACACCAATACCCACAAAATCACCTTTCATACTTTCGGCAACTTCTGCTTGTTCGCTTGGCGGAATATAAACGGAATGGGGATCTAGTTTTGATAAAATATTATCTACTGTAAGGTTTACAATAGAATCGGTATCTACACTATCTACATACTCATTATTGATGAAATCAATTAATTTGTTGAGTTTGTTCTTAGAGTTGGTTTTAGCCAAAAACTGATCCTGTACCGGAGCGTTTAACATACCTCCAAGGACAGTTCCCAGAGCTAAAGTTACTCCAATAACTATTGGCAAATATTTAGGATTGAATTTCATATGTAGTTAATATTTAATTTATGAGAACAGATTATTGCCATTCTTCATAAGTAACCGTGTATCTTGAAATTACTGTAACTTTATTCTTCTTCTAACACAGGAATATGTTCTACCTCTACACCTGCTTTTATTAAGAATTGAATACCTGCATCATCACGATATCCGTTTTGGTAAACAACTCTTTTTATCCCCGATTGATGAATTAATTTACTACATTCTTTACATGGAGAAAGCGTTATATACAACGTTGCTCCTTCGCAAGATTGAGTAGATCGCGCTACTTTTAAAATAGCATTTGCCTCGGCATGCAAAACATCCCAGCGCGTTAATCCTTCTTCATCTTCACAACAGTTCTCAAACCCAGATGGTGTACCGTTATAACCATCAGAAATAATCATACGGTCTTTTACTATAATTGCACCAACTTGCTTGCGCTTGCAATACGACAACAAACTCCATTCTTTAGCTATTCTCAAATAGGCTTTGTCGTATCTATTTAATTTTTTCTTTTCCATTTTTTATCTGCTCCATATTTCGCTCTCAATAACCATCGGGATTACAACACCTATTATAAATGCCGACATCGCCAAAGTCCAGTCACGTTTTGAAAAACGAAAAACAGTCTGTACAATATATGAGATTATTAAAACTACAAAAACCACAATAATTTGAGCTGCCTCAATCCCTAATGCAAATTCTCCTAATGGTAATAATTTTGATGATGGACTGCCTCCTAATATTGTTTTAAAATAATTAGAGAATCCTAAACCATGAATTATCCCAAAGAAAAGTGTTATAAAAAACACTAAATTAATACTCTCTGTCTTGGATGATTTTCCTGCTGTAAAAAAATTAAAAAAGGCTGTTATTAAAATAGTTATCGGAATTAAAAATTCGACAATATTTACTTTAATAGTAACGATTCCGTAAACCGAAAGCAACAATGCTAATGTATGCCCAACTGTAAAAATAGTTACAAGAAGCAAAATTCTTTTCCAATCCTTAAATGCATAAGGAATGGTTAAAGCCATTAGAAACATTACGTGGTCGTAAGCATGAATATCTAGAACGTGTTTTAATCCTATTTGAAAATAAATCCAAAAATCTGACATGGGTATTTTAATTTAAAATTGATAAAGGGTGTGTAAACTTACGATTAATTTTGAAAATGGTAGATTGCTATTCTAAAATCATTAAATAAAAATAAGTTAAAATTGTAGTTTCTCCAATTATAAAAATTATGAGAAAATTAAAATTAATAATTTAAAAATAGATTTATCTTTGTGATACAAAAAACCAATTAATTATGTCATTTTCAGATTTATTTGATAGCGAATTTAAACTAAGAAATAAAGGTCATTTTTCGGCTATTGTTCGCGTAGCTCTTGCAGACGGAAAAACAAATCAGGAAGAAAAAGCTTTTTTAGACAAGCTAGCTTCTAGATTAGAAATTTCAGACGAAGAGTATAAAGAGATTCTTGCAGATCCATTGAAGCATCCTATAAATGCGCCTTATTTGTATTCTCAACGTTTAGAGCGTTTATACGATTTGGCTCGTATGGTACACGTAGATCACCACATGGGAGATAGTCAGGAAATCATGCTAAGAAGACTTGGTCTTGCACTAGGATTTACTCCAGGAAACGTAAACTACATTATTGCAAAAGCACTTTCATTAGTAGATAAAAAAGTAGATTTAGATACTTTTACTTTCGAAATGCAAAATATGAATAAATAGAAATATTCAGTATTCAGTCGCAGTATTCAGTTTACTAACTGGTACTAAAAACTGAGACTCGTACTAAAAAAGTTTGCAGTCGCAGTATTCAGTTTACTAACTGAGACTAAAAACTGAGACTAATATTAAAAAAGTTTGCAGTCGCAGTATTCAGTTTACAAACTGGTACTAAAAACTGAGACTGAAAACTAAAACAGGTTGTCTCGTCCTAAAAAAACGATACGAATTATTAAATAAAATTAAAATATTAAACAGCAGTAAAAACGTTTTTACTGCTGTTTTTTGCTTTATATGTTCTCATGTTTATTTTGTTTTGAGAATGCATTTGATTAGGGGTCAGCATATAGTTGGAATAATGAGGTCTAAGTTCATTATAAACAGCAATTGATTCCTTAATAATTTTATTTACAATTTTATCTCTTGAATTATACTTATCAATCCAAAATTCTTGTTTTAGTATTCCATTTATTCTTTCAGCCACTGCATTTTCATAAGGATCTGAGTTTTGAGTCATACTACATAAAATCTTGTTTTTAATAAGTTCATTTTGATACTCATTAGCACAATATTGAATTCCTCTATCAGAATGATGTATCAAAGGTAAATTGCAATTTTTTCTTTGCTTAAGAGCCATTTTTAAAGCTTTTATGCTGCTTTGAGTATTTAAATTGTCAGCTACATAATACCCCATTATCTTCTTGGAATAAGCATCAGTAATTAAACTTAAATAACGAGGATTATCTCTTTTTCCAATATATGTGATATCAGATACCCAAACTTGTTCGGGTCTGATTATATTTAAATCTAAAATTAAATTCTCATGTTTTCTAAAGCGATGATGCGAGTTGGTTGTTACATGATATAACCGTTTAGGCTTTATCAACAAATGATTAGCTCTGAGTATATCAAAGAATTTATCTCTTCCAATCTTCATTAAATGGAGTTGATCCAATAAAAGATAATAGAGCTTTCGAGTACCAATTCTAGGCATTACTGATCTAATATTATGAACCAATGATACAACTTCTTTGGCTTTATTCTGACTGGATGTTGTTCTTCTAATTTTTCGATAATAAACCTGTCTGTCTATCCCGAACAAAAAACAGGTAAATGCTATTGTTTCTCGTTCTCTTTGTCTGAAATGGGCGATTGTTCGGGCACAGAGTTTTTTCGGATATCAATATGATATTCCTTTTCAGCTAAATCAATCATCATATCAAACAGAATCGCTTTTTTGTCAGCAACAAAAGCCTGTCTCTCTAAGAATGCCTTTTGTTTCTCTAAAAGTTTGACTTGAGCTTCAAGCTCCATAATCTTTTGTTCGGGTGTTTTTATCATTTTGATTGGGGTTTGGTTCTCCCAATCAAAGTTACCAAATTTTATAAGCCACTGAACAACAGTTGAACGGGCTTGAATACCATATTGTTTCTTTGCCTGAGTAATAGATATAAATCCTTTCTCAATATCACTAACAATTTGAAGCTTTAATGACATACTGTAGTCGCGTTGACTACGCTTTACATAATTTGAGTGCTCTTTCATAACGATGTTTTTTTATGTATCGTTATTTCAGGACTAGACAGGTACTAAAAAACAAAACCCGACTATTTACTAGTCGGGTTTTATTTTTATTACTTCGCTTTAAGCATAAACTCTTCTGCTTTTTCGACCATATTATAGCTTCCGCAAAAGAACGGAACGCGTTGGTGTAATTCGGTTGGGTTAATTTCCATGATTCTATTAAAACCATCAGATGCTTTCCCTCCTGCTTGCTCTGCT
Organism: Flavobacterium sp. GL_143; assembly: GCF_057834355.1. Lineage (NCBI taxonomy): Bacteria > Pseudomonadati > Bacteroidota > Flavobacteriia > Flavobacteriales > Flavobacteriaceae > Flavobacterium > Flavobacterium sp. GL_143. Next base: position 727,012 of record NZ_CM174401.1, read on the forward strand.
ACAAACGCCATTGGGTTACATTCGTACAATAAACGAAGCTTTCCTTTTGGTGCTTTGCTGCTTGTAGGGTATAAATAAATTCCTCCTTTAATCATATTTCGATGAAAATCGGAAACTAAACTTCCGATATATCTTGAAGTATAAGGTCTATCATCTTCTTCATGCTGGCAATATTTAATATAATCTTTTACTCCTTGAGGAAAATGAACATAATTCCCTTCATTTACAGAATAAATATTTCCATCTTTAGAATATTTCATATTCGGGTGTGACAAATAGAATGTTCCAATTGCAGGATTCAGTGTAAATCCATTTACACCATGACCTGTTGTGTAAACCAACATAGTCGAAGTTCCATAAATTACATATCCAGCCGCAACTTGATTAACTCCTGGTTGTAAAAAATCTTCGAGTGTAACTGGAGTTCCTATTGGCGTAATTCTTCTATAAACCGAAAAAATAGTTCCTACAGAAACATTTACATCAATATTAGAAGATCCGTCAAGAGGATCCATTAAAACTACATATTTGTTGTTATGACTGTTGTCACTTCCTTGAACAGTGATAAAATCATCGTTTTCTTCTGAAGCGATTCCGCAAACAATTTCACGATTAATTAAGGTTTGAATAAAAACCTCGTTTGCATACACATCTAGTTTTTGCTGATCTTCTCCTTGTATGTTTTGTTCTCCTGCTGCGCCAACGATGTCGACCAAACCAGCTTTGTTTACTTTATAATTAACGACTTTGGCCGCCAATCGTATAGAGTTGATAATTCGGGAAAGCTCTCCCGACGAATACTGAAATGCTTTTTGGTTCTCAATAATAAACTCTCCTAGTGTTTTATTGCGTTCTTCCATTATACTATATCGTTGTAGATTTTTTTTTTTGAAGTCACAAATATCGCCTTTTTTGTGAAATTGATTTAAAAATTATTTAGTTAGTTTGTCCGTATTGTATATTTGTTAATCAAAAGTAAAAATTGAGTTCAAAAAAACCATTATTTTAGATATAAATACATTAATAATAAGAATTTATGAATATTAGAAAAGGAAACCCTGATGATATGAAAGCTGTTTTAGGCTTGATTCAGGAACTAGCCATATTCGAGAAAGAACCAGACGCTGTTTTGATTACAGAAAGTGATTTAGTTCGTGATGGCTTTGGAGAAAACCCTCTTTTTCATGTATTTGTAGCCGAGGTAGATGCCGAAATAGTGGGGATTGCTTTGTACTATTACCGATTTTCGACCTGGAAAGGAAAAACAATACATTTAGAGGATTTGATTGTAAAAGATAAAATGCGTGGATCTGGTTTAGGATTTGCTTTATACTCCGAAATAATGAAGCAGGCCAAAAAGGATAAAGTAAAAAGAGTTGAATGGAATGTACTCGATTGGAATACTCCTGCAGTTAAATTCTATGAAAATTCTGGTGCTAAAATTATCGAAGAATGGCGTGTTGTACAAATGGACGAAGCTGGAATAGATACTTTTTTAGAGAAAAACAAAAATTAAAAGACAATAGATAATATTAAGATATAATAAATAATGAGAGTATTCAAATTTGGTGGTGCCTCAGTGAAAGATGCTGAAGGAATTAAAAACGTTTATGACGTTTTACAAAAAGTAGGTTATGAAGATGTATTGCTTGTGGTTTCGGCCATGGGAAAAACCACAAACGCTCTTGAGGTTGTAATAAAGAATTATTTCGAAAAATCTTCTGAGTTAAGTTCATCTGTTCAAGAAGTAAAAAAATACCATAACCAGATATTATTAGATTTATTCGAAAATGAGAAACATGAAGTTTTTACTGCTGTAAAGGCATTATTTTCGGAGTTAGAATACTTTCTTGCTCATAACAAATCTCCTAATTACAACTTTGTTTATGACCAAATTGTAAGCTTTGGAGAGTTAATTTCGACTACTATCTTAAGCCATTTTATGAATTTTATGGGCATCCAAACACAATGGATTGATGTTCGTAATTTTATAAAAACCAACGCTAATTACAGAGATGCCGAAGTTGATTGGGAATTAACTCAAAAAAATATTGGTAATAATGTAAAGCGAAAAATGCTAAACATTACTCAAGGATTCTTAGGTGCCGATGAAAACAACTTCACTACTACTTTAGGTCGTGAAGGTTCAGATTATACTGCTGCAATTTTTGCTTATTGCTTAAATGCCGAAAGTGTTACCATCTGGAAAGACGTTCCCGGAGTTATGAATGCTGATCCACGTTATTTTGAAAATGCAAGTTTGCTTAATCAAATTTCATATCGTGAGGCTATCGAATTAGCCTTTTACGGAGCAACAGTTATTCACCCTAAAACATTACAACCTTTACAGAAAAAAGAGATTCCGTTGTATGTAAAATCATTTATAAACCCATTGCTAAAAGGAACAAGTGTTTCTAAAGGTGTCGATTTAGAACCTTATTTGCCTTGTTTTATCGTAAAAAGAAACCAACTTTTGATTTCTCTTTCATCGATAGATTTCTCTTTTATCATGGAGGAAAACATCAGCGAGATTTTTGCTTTATTCCATGAATTTAAAATTAAAGTAAATTTAATTCAAAACTCTGCGATTAGTTTTTCTGTTTGTGTAGAAGATAAATTTGAGAATTTCAATGATTTGAATGCTATCCTTTCTAAAAAGTTCAAAGTTGATTTCAGCGAAAATGTAACTTTATATACAATTCGTCATTTTGATGATAAAGCTGCCGAAACTGTCGAAGAAAACAAAGTAGTTTTACTAAAACAAGTAAGCCGCGAGACTATGCAAATAGTAACAAAGGAATCTAATTAGTTTTTCTATAAAAGTTAATTACAAAATTCAATATAATAAGAAAGGCTCCATTTTTTAAGTGGAGCCTTTCTTTATGGTTTCTGTTTTCTTTTTAAATCTTTTATTATCTGCTTCAATTCTAAAATCTCGACTTCATATTGTTTTATTATTTTTCTATAAACACTAAGTAGCGCAATTTCCGTCAAACGTTCCATAAATTTTTTATCATCAAATACTTTTGGATTTGGGTTTTCGAGAAAATAATTGAACTCTACATCTAACTCATTACAAATCTTATCTATTAACAAAAAGTCTATTTTTTTATTTTTTCCACTTTCAATATCACATAATGCTGTCAGGCTAATCCCTAATCGGTTTGATAATTCAAATTGTGATAACTTTTTAATTTTCCTTAACTCCATAATTTTAGCACCAACCATAGAAATTTTATTTAAGTGTTACTAAATTGTTTTTATAAAAATTAATTGTAATTCGTAAAAAACCATAAAAAATTTCGTTAACAAATGAATTTCTTTGTATTTACTCTCCTTCATTCCTTTTTAGATCTTTAATTATTTTTTTCAACTCTTTTATTCGTGCTTCATATTGTTCTATTATTTTATCTGACAATTGATTGATAATAAAACTTTCATTTAAATTATTACTCTCTTCCTTGTTCAGTCGACTTTCATTCATCATCAATTCGGCTGGGGTTATTTCGAAAAATTTACATATTTTACTAATATGGCTCGCCCAAGAACTACTCTCTCCTCTTTCTATCCTCGCATACGCAGACTGAGATATACACAAACAATCTGCCGCTTGCTCTTGCGACATATTCTTGCTTTTACGTAGCTGTTTTAGCTTATTTCCTACGATTACATTCATAATTTAACTTTTATACCGATTCAAACATAAGAAATATTTTACAACAATATAAATTCAGGGTAGAAATAACCGATTTTCGCATAAGAGTCGTTTGAAATCACGTGTAGATTTGTCATCAAATAAGTTATTACTAATCATTAAACTATGCATTATGAAAAAAATTAGAGAATTCGTTATAAGGCACCACATTTTTACTTTAGTTGCTTTTGTATTTATTTTTTTTAGTTGTACTAAGGATGAAATAGGTCGTGAAAGTAAGATGTCAAATATTGATAAAAACAATGCGACTAATTCTTTTACTGACGAAGATGTGTTTAAAGGGATTATGTTTCTTGAAGGTCCTCTAGCTAATAAATTAGATGATTTTAAAGATTTAAATTTTCGAACATTTATTAATGACAAAGCTCAAATGGATGAAATGTTAGTCCTTCAAAATAAAATTATAGAAACCATTAAGGAATCCAATCCAGAGTTTTTATCAAACTTTAGAGCAAAAATAGGATCAGGCGATTTTTATCAAGTAAAATATGGTATTGTAGATGCTGCTAATAAAATATCAGATGCTGCCTTTGGATTATTAAATGAAAGTAAAAAAGGAGGCACCGAGAATGACATGAATAAATTTATCAGTTTATTCACTTCAAAATATAAAATTAATGAACAATCTACAAAAGAAGAATTGCTTAATGCTATTCAGAGTATGAAATCAGACAAAAACACCAATAAAGTCATATATCCAGCGCCTTACTATTCCGTTGCTGTTTGGTTATTAGCCGCAGCTGCAGCCGTCATCGTAATTGTCTTGTTTTTGCAAGAAGCACCACTACCACCATCACCTGATTTTTATGAGGATCCTGGTTACATAGATTCTGAGGGATACTTAATTGAAAAATTCCAGTCAGATGTCACTATAGAATTTACTGGTATTTAATTAAATATGGCAAGTTATTATCAAAGTGACTTGCCTATTTTAATAATTCACAATCATGAATAAAACATCGAAACCATCACTGATAGCGTTTTATAGTTCAGTTAGTATTGTTCTTGTAATATTTTTTACTATTCTTTCCATTTATTTTGGAAACAATCCTCTTAATAATAGTTATACTGCTAAATCAAAATTTATTTCTGCATTCCCACAAGGCTGGGCTTTTTTTACAAAAAGTGCAAAAGAACCAGAATTCTATATTTTTGAATGTTTTAATGGCAAAATTGAAATGAAAAATTTAAGAAATTTTTCTAATGATTATTACTATGGCCTTTCAAGACACAATAGAATATTGACTATAGAAGCAAGTACAATTTTAAATAAAATAAAGTCAGATTCAATAACTGGTTACAGATTAACAGCGAAAATAGCAGAAAATATAACTGAAAAAATAAATTTGGACACATTGAAATTTAATAAAATTAGTGTGTTTAAAAAAAATGTTCCCGATTTTAAAGGTAAATATTTATTTGTTAGTAAACATGCATTGCCTTGGTCATTATTAAATCAAAAACCTGATTATCCCTCATCCTTTATTGTATACGCTATAAATATTCACCAAGATGAATAAATTTATCTCTCATTTAGAACAAAAAATCATTTTTGATAATCGATTGATTTTTGTCAGATCTTTGCTAGCTTTTGGGGCTTTACTTACTATATGCTTTAACGATATAGATGAAGTAACAAATATGAATCTATTAATTCATAATGAAACCTCTTTTAAATTAGACGTTTTTCTTCAACATATTAGTCTTTTCAACTTGTTTAGTTCCTCGTTTGCAAAAACAATTTCAATTTCAATTTTATTAATAGTTTTTACTGGTTATTTCCCACAGCTATTTTCTTTATTGCAAACTTGGGTGCATGTTAGCATTTGTAATTCTTTTATTGCAATTGAAGGAGGTGACCAAATAGCATCCAATTTAAGTATGTTACTTATCCCTATTTGTATTTTTGACAATCGAATCAATCAGTGGAGCAATAATAAATTAATTATAACAAAAAGTAGAAAAGCAATAAATGTGTTTTTTAATACTTATTACTTTTTGATATTATTACAGGTGGCTATTATATATTTGCATGCTGGAGTGGGGAAAATATTTAATGATGAATGGAAAGATGGTACTTGTATTTATTATTGGTTTACTAATAATATTTTTGGAGCCCCTCTATGGCTGCAAAAAATATTATCCATTATTACACTTAGTCCATTTACTCCCCTAATAAGTTGGTCTGTAATAATTCTTGAATTAGGATTATTTGCCTGTATTTTAGCTACAGATAAACTGATTAAAAAATTGTTCTTGACTTTAGGTGTTTTTTTTCATTTAAGTATTGTGCTGACCCACGGTTTAATTACGTTTTTCTTTCCTATGACTGCAGCCCTTATTCTTTATCTAGATAATGAAAATAGTATTTATCAATATTTTGAAATGAAAATTAAAGCAATAAATTATGGAAAGAAACAAGAAACCAAGTAAAGAAACCAAAGACAACTGGCATAATGATTCTAACAATTGGATTTGGGGAATTTTTTATTACAACAAAGAAGATAAGAGAATGTTTCCTCCCAAAAGAAATAAGCTAATGGGATGGACAACTAATTTTGCAAATCCTAATTCTGTATTCATATTAATTATTATAATTGCAATACTATGTGTCTTGGGAAAACACATAAAGTAGTTTTCTTAAATTCAATTACATTTGATAGTAAAACTAAAATTCCAGTCGCAACATTTCACAATTATAAATACTACTTTTGACGTTTTGGAGTTAAAGTATTTATGTTTAAAAAATTACTCTTTTGGATTGTAATTATTTTTTGTTCTGGACTTCATGCCCAGGAAATAAACACGCACTATAAAACCAAAAAAGTTGGTATCTCCAGAGATACTATTCATCTTGAAAACGTTAGTATCAATTCGAGTTTTTTCAAACTATACGACAACAATAAACAACCTATTGATAGTAGTTTCTACAAAGTAAATTTCCAGAAAGGAACATTACTTTTAAATGAAAAAATGATTTCGAATACTGATTCTCTAACAGTTGCGTATTTAAAACTTCCAGATATTTTAACCAAAGAGTATAAAATTTATGATTCTGACCGAATCGTAAGTAATGGTGTAACCTCTGAATCTTTATATCAAATACAACCTAAAACCAATAAAACTGTAACTCCTTTTGACGGATTAAATACTTCTGGAAGTATTACCCGAGGGATTACCATTGGTAACAACCAAAACACAGTTTTAAACTCTAATCTTGACTTACAGATTACAGGAAAAATATCTGAAAAAGTAAGTCTTCGTGCATCATTACAAGACAATAATATTCCGTTGCAAGATGGTGGTTACTCTCAAAAATTAGATCAATTCGATAATATATTTATAGAGCTTTTTAGTAATGATTGGGCATTACGCGCGGGAGATATTTTTCTTGAAAATAAAAAAACACAGTTCCTAAATTTCGACAAAAAGGTTCAAGGTCTTGCCGTTAATTTTAATTTTGGTGACGAAGATAGCAAAACCAATGTATTTGCTTCTGCCGCATTGGTAAGGGGGCAATATGCAAAAAGTAACATTACTGGACAGGAAGGAAATCAAGGTCCTTATAAGTTAACTGGACAGAATGGTGAGTTATACATATTGGTGATTTCGGGTTCTGAAAGAGTTTATGTAAATGGTGTTTTATTAAAACGAGGCGAAAACAAAGATTATACTATTGATTATAATGCTGGGGAAATCACTTTTACTTCTCTTTTTACAATTACTTCGGAGATGCGTATAAGTGTTGAGTACCAATATACAAATCAAAATTATACTCGATTTGTAACGTATGCCGGAGTTACTCATGAAAATAAAAAATGGAGTTTTGGAGGGTATCTATACTCTGAAAATGACTTAAAAAACCAACCGTTACAACAAAATCTAACCAAAGAACAGGTAGAAATATTAAGTAATGCGGGAGATGATACAAATGCCATGATTGCTCCTTCGGCTTACGTTGATTCTTATTCGGACAATAAAATTCTTTACCGAAAAATAATGATAAACGGAACGGAAGTTTATGAATTCTCCAACGATCCAAAAGAAGAATTATACAATGTAAGATTCAATTTAATTGGTGCAAAGTCTGCCAATTACATTCTTAGAAACGTAAATACAATTGATCGAATTTATGAATATGTTGCTCCTATAAATGGCATTCCGCAAGGAAATTATGCTCCAATTATTAAACTCGTTGCTCCAATAAAACTGCAAGTAGCTACTTTTTTGGGTAAATATAATCCAACCGAAAAAACAAGTTTTGATTTTGAAGTTGGTGTTAGTAACAATGATGCTAATCTATTTTCGAGCATACAAGATGGAAACAATAAAGGAATTGCATCCAAAATAAACGCTAAGCAACGTTTATTTACCAGAAGTTGGAATCTGGATGCATTTGTAAATTATCAATTTATTCAGGACAATTTTAAATCGGTAGAACGCCTTTATAACATCGAATTTGATCGGGATTGGAATCTTCCTGCAAATCGATTTGGGAATCAGAGTTTATTAATTTCGGGATTAAATTTTGATTTATTTCCTCAAAAAAAGACCTCAGATATAGGATTACTAACCTATCAATTTGAAAACTTAGATTTTACCGAAAATTATTCTGGAAGCCGACATACCGTTAATGGTCTTTTTAAAGTAAAAAACTGGCTGATTCAAAACCAAGGTAGTTTACTAAATAGTAACAGCACAATATCGACTTCTAAGTTTTTAAGAAACCAAACTCAAGCCCGTTATCATTTTAATAAAAACTGGGTTGGTGGTACTGTACAACTTGAAGATAATCAAGAAAAGAATAAGGAAACCAATCAGTTTTCGGCTTTAAGCCAAAGATTTAATGAATATGGTTTATTTATAGGTCGTGGTGATAGTACCAAGGTTTTTGTAGAATTAGGCTTTTTAAAACGAAGCAATGATAGTTTACAAAACGGACTATTACAACGTGTAAACAACTCGCAGACTTATTATTTAAGATCTAAATTAATCCAGACTACCAAAAGTGATTTATCTGTATATGCGAGCTATAGAGTATTGAATTTTGAAGATGTGACTAAAAAAAGAGAACCATCACTAAATTCCAGAATTCTTTATAATGATCGTTTTTTCAATCAATTTATCCAAACTACTACTGCCTACGAAACCAGTTCGGGAACAATGCCGCAACAAGATTATACCTACGTAGAAGTTCCTGCAGGACAAGGAGTTTACACCTGGAACGATTACAACAATAATGGAATTCAGGAATTACAGGAATTTGAAGTAGCTGCATTTATTGATCAGGCAAAATACATTCGAATCTTTTTACCTAACCGGATTTATATTAAAACAAATCAGAATAAGTTTTCTCAATCGGTAACATTAAATCCAAACCAATGGTTAAATGAAACTGGAATAAAAAAGGTAATATCTTATTTTTATAACCAGACCTCGTTTATATTAGATCGAAAAGTAAAAAGTGATGGTGATCGTTTTGAACTTAATCCTTTTAATTCTTCAGATGAAAATGTGCTGGGGTTAAATTCCAGTTTCAGAAACAGTTTATTTTATAATCGTGGTAAACAAAAACATTCTACAACTTATACCTATTTACAAAACAAAAGCAGAAACTTACTTACAATAGGATCGCAACAGGCTAAAAATAGTTCGCATCAATTACAATATTCTCATTTATATGATAAAAGTTGGTTATTCGGATTTTTCACCAAAACCATACAAACTGATCTTATCTCTGAAAGTTTCCCAGAAAAAAACTATAAGCTAACAGGTTATCAACTTGCTCCAAAAATTAGTTATTTGTTTTCTAAAAGTACAAGTTTAGATTTCTTCTATGAAATTCAGAACAAGAACAATCAAATTGGAGAGGAAGAAACGTTAGAACAAAGCCGATTAGGAACATCTTTTTCTTATGCTGGTGATAAAAAAATCACATTAAATGGTGAATTTTCATTTTATAAGAATAAATTTACAGGCAATGAATTTTCATCAGTAGGTTTTCAAATGTTAGAAGGTTTACAAACAGGACAAAATTTGGTATGGAGATTGCTATTGCAAAAAAACATCACTCAGTTTTTGGATGTTAATGTAAACTATCAAGGAAGAAAAGGCGAGACTGGACCAACTATTCATACAGGAAATGTTCAGCTAAGAGCTTATTTTTGATACATTTTCGAAAACATTACAATAAATTGATTAATTTTATTATAAACTTTAACACTTAAAAAACATGAAAAAATTATTATTACTTTGTTTTATGTTAGTTTTCTCAAGTAATTTTTACGCACAAGAAACTGCTGTAAAGACGACTAAAACCAAAGCTAAATCAGAAGCAACTAAAGAAAAAAAGACTGCTACTAAAAAAGCTACCGACACCAAAACTGCTACAGAGAAAAAAGCAACTAAAGAAAAAGCATCAGCAACTAAAAGTGTAGAAGATAAAGCTACAAAAACTAAAAGCGATGCTAAGGCAAAAACCACTAAAGCAGAAGAGTCAACTACAAAAAAAGCTACCAAAGCAAAAACTGATGCTAAGACTGCAACTGATGATGCTACTAAAAAAGTAACTAAGGCTAAAGCTGATACAAAAACTGCTACTGAAAAAGTAGATAAAGCTAAAGCAGATACTAAAGCAACAACTAAAAGCACTGCTAAAACTGCTACAAAAACAGTTAAAGAAACTAATGAAAAAGCACCTAAAGTAGCAGATAAAGTTACTGGAGAATATAATGGCAAAAAAGTATATACGGGACCTAGAGGTGGTAAATACTACATTAATTCTAACGGAAACAAAACTTATATTCAAGACTAATCAATTTTTCCTGATACAATTAAAAAGGCTAGACTTCTTATAGCGTCTAGCCTTTTTGTTTTTACTAAAATAATAACTTAATATTTTAGTAATCATTTATAAATAAGGAAAAGACTTACTGTTTGTAACTTTCGCAGGGTTAACTTAACATAACCCAATTCTATATGAATTTAGATTCAACTAATAAAACTATTTTAATTGCTCCATTAAATTGGGGTTTAGGTCACGCCACAAGATGCATCCCAATAATTAAAGCATTACAGGAAAACAATTACATCCCAATAATTGCCTCTGATGGTATTGCTTTAGAGCTATTACGAAAAGAATTCCCATATATCCAAACACTCGAATTACCTTCCTACCAAATAGAATATGCCAAGAATGGTAAAAACTTTAAGTGGAAATTAATCAAAAATTGTCCTAAAATGATTGAAGCCATTTTGGACGAAAAAAAAATGGTAAAATCCTGGATTAAAAAATATGGTATCGATGGGATTATTTCTGATAATCGTTTGGGTGTTTACAGTGATAAGATACCATCGGTTTTTATTACGCATCAATTAAATGTAATGACTGGAAACACGACTTGGTTTACCAGCAAATGTCATCAATATTTTATAAAGAAATATACTGAATGTTGGGTTCCCGACATAAAAAAGAATCCTAATTTAACTGGAGAATTAGGCCATTTAAAATCAAAAAAAATCAAGTTAAGATACATAGGTCCTATGAGCCGAATGCGCAAGAAGGAAACGCCTAAAGTATATGATTTAATGGTTATCTTATCTGGACCAGAACCTCAACGTGGTTACCTCGAAGAGAAATTAAAACAAGAAGTTATTCGCTACGACGGAAAAGTAGTTTTTGTAAAAGGCATTGTCGAAAAAGACCAAAAAAAGGAAATCATCGATAATGTTACGTATTACAATTTCATGAATACACGCCAGCTAGAACAAACTTTTAACGAAAGTGAGCAAATCTTATGTCGCTCAGGCTATACAACCGTAATGGATTTGGTAAAACTAGAAAAGAAAGCTTTTTTTATACCAACTCCTGGTCAATATGAGCAATTATATCTTGCTGAGAAACTACAGGAAGAAGGCCTTATTCCTTACGCATTACAAGATGATTTTAAGATTGAGGATATTGCGAAAATTAAAGAATACAAAGGATTACCTCAATATAAGAAGAAAGCAAAATGGAGTTCATTATTTTCTGTTTTCGAAAAATAATAAACTCCATCCTATATGTTTTTTATATTTTAGAAATTAAATTGAGCTTGTAATCTCAGTAAATTTCCTTGTTGGCGATTAATTGGTAATGCGCTATCTTCAAAAGTTCTATCGGCAATAACATATTCTGCTGTAAACTCTAATGCTTTTAGAGGCTGCCATTCTATTCCAATTTCATAATCTCTAACTACATAACTTCTGGCATCTTTTTCATATTTTTTTCCTCCGTCATAATATTGAAATTTTGCAAAAGGATATAATAGTTGTTTTCCTAAATCTAATTTATAATTTAATAAAACATAACCTCCATTTATATTTGTAACATCGACACTATTAGTAGTCTTGTCATAACGAGGTCCTTTACCTATGTTATACTCCGTTTGTATCCCAAAAGGTCTAGGGTATAATACAAAAGTTGCTCCTACTCGCTGATCTTTTACATATTGTTTATTATCTATTGCAACTCCAGTTGAAATTTCATTGGTAAATGCCCATTTCCCTGAATAAGCCTGGATTCCTGGTTCAATAATCTGGCTTCCTATTACGAAAGGATAAGTTACTCTGGCTACAACATTTAAGTCTCTGTTGCTATCTAACTTATTTGCGATTTGCCCGTTGTAAACTCCAAAAGCAAAAACACCATAATCGCCAGAACCTTTGTAACCATCTTTAACTAACATTTCGAAACGTTCTCTTATTTTGCTAGGTGCCCAATAAAAAAACACTCCTAAGTCACGTTCATTTAATATAGCACTATTCATAGCATCATTTCTATCCAAAGCAAGTCGGACAGAACTAGATTGCATGTTCTCAAAACCATAAGGAATTTTACTTTGTCCTACACGAACACGGTATTCTCTTTTTGGATCAAATGAGAAATCAAAAAATATGTCTCTAATTTGAACAAAATTATTGATTCCAGTGCTTGGTGAACTTGCAAAATCGGGTTGGAAATAAAAATATATATTTGGATGTATTTGACCAGAAAACACTAATCGTGCACGTCTTATAAAAAACCCATTATTAGATTTTGCATCTGGTTCTGTAGATGTTGTCCCCCAAGATCTATCACACTGTTCGCATGAAACTTTATCATTGGTAGAAAACAAACCATTATATCTTATCTGAACATAACCTCGTAATGAGATTTTATCATACCAATGATCTTTTTCTTCTTTTTGAAGAATAGGTTCAATCTTTGGTGCTGTTATTATTGCAGTTTCTTTTGCCTTATTAATAGAGTCTAAAATACGAACTACCTCTTTCTTTATCTCATCTTTGTTTACCTCTTGTGCATGCGTTAAGCCCGCCGCTAAAGATAAAGCTACCACTAAAAATTTTCTCATCTTATTTTTTTAAACTCCTCGTTCAGAGTGCAAAAATCACCCATCAAAGTTAACATAACGTTACCAAGATGTTATTATTATGAAAATTTAATATTAAGGGAGAATCGGCAACTTTAAATCGAGGTTAAATCATGAGAATTTTATGCTGATCTGAGATGCTCTAATTACAATTACTTAACTTCAAGATTAGTGCTTTTATGGGCTTTTTCGAGAGTAAATGAAAACTCAGAACCTATCCCAAACTCACTCTCAACATACACTTTCTCTTTATGGGCTTCGATAATATGTTTTACAATAGCAAGTCCTAAACCAGAACCACCTTCAGATCTGGCTCCACTTTTATCTACTCTATAAAAACGTTCAAAAAGTCTTGGTATATTTTGTTTCTCTACTCCTTCTCCATTATCACTAATACGAATAAGTACTTTTTTCTTTGTAAGATTTACAACTCCTACCTCTGTAGTTCCGCCTTGCTTACCATATTTAATTGAATTCACAATCAAATTCTCTAGTATCTGTTGAATTCTGTCTTTATCTCCTTTCACCAAAATCGGCTGAAGGATTTTCTTTTCGTAAGTTAACTTAATCTTCTTTTTATCAGCTTTCATTTCTAATAAATCAAAAACATTCTGAATAAGTTCGACAATATCAAAATCGGTGATTATTAAGTTTAAATCGCCTGTTTCTAATTTAGTGATCATGTCTAAATCTTCGACAATATAAATTAATCTTTCTACTCCTTTTTCGGCACGTTTAAGATATTTTTTTCGAATGGTTTTGTCCTCCATTGCTCCATCTAATAAAGTCGAAATATATCCCTGAACTGTAAACAATGGCGTTTTAAGTTCATGCGAAACATTACCTAGAAATTCTCGACGGTATTCTTCACGAATCTCGAGCATTTCGATTTCTAGCTTTTTATCGGTTGCAAATTTTTTGACTTCACGCGAAAGCGTTTCCATATCCGTAGTGATCGGCTGGTTGATAAGTGTACTGGATTCCAATAACGAAACCTCATCGTAGATTTTCTTTACTCTGCGATAAATAAAACGTTCTACTCGGTATTGTAAAACCATAAACGAGAACGCATATACCGACACAAGAAAGACAAGACTGAATGGTAATAAATGTTCTGTTCTATTTTTGAAGAATAATAAAACTAGAATTACTACAAATCCTGTAGCAAAGAGACTTATATATAGTGCTGACTTTACAGCAAACTTATAGGTTTTTTTAAAACTTATTTTCATTTAGTTAATGGATAGCTTCTACAAAGATAATTCTGATTTCTTTGCATTATGCTTTTGGTTGGTAATCTTTATCTTAAACCTCGAATTTGTAACCTACTCCTTTGATGGTTTTAAATAAATCTTCTCCAATTTTTTCTCTTAATTTTCGAATGTGTACATCAATCGTTCTTCCGCCTACAACTACTTCATTACCCCAAACTTTATCAAGTATTTCATCACGCTTGAATACTTTTCCTGGTTTTGAAGCCAATAAATAGAATAATTCAAATTCTTTTCTAGGTAAAGCGATTTCTATATTATCTTTTACGATTTTATATTCTTCACGATTAATTTCGATTCCACCTACGTTTAATGTATCACTACTAACTTCTTGTTCTTTTAAACGTCTCAATAATGCTTTTACCTTACTTACTAGTAATTTTGGTTTAATAGGCTTAGTGATATAATCATCCGCTCCAGCATCAAAACCAGCTACTTGTGAGTAATCTTCACTTCTTGCAGTTAGGAATGTAATGATAACGTTATTTAGTTCAGGTATTTTTCGGATGTGTTCACAAGCTTCCATACCATCCATTTCAGCCATCATAACATCCATTATTATAAGATCTGGCAATTCCTTTTGTGCTTTTGCAATTGCATCTTTTCCGTTTGAGGCTGTAATTATTTGATACCCTTCTTGAGATAGGTTATATCCAACAATTTCTAAAATATCCGGTTCATCATCTACTAGTAAAATCTTAGTTTGTGTTTTTTTCATAAAATAGCAAAAATTGGGTTATCTCATTGATACTTATACGATATAATATTCAATGATTGTAGTTGCGAGTGTAAAGGTAATAATAAATCAACTGTTAAAAAGTAGTGTTAACCGTAATTTAATCTCATAACAATTTCATAATATATTAGAGACAAAACAATAACAAGCAGCTAACACGAACTTTACAAAGCCGTCTTTTATTTGCAAAAAAATAAACAAACAACAAACGAAAATGAAATTCAACTTAAAATTTCTATTTATTACATTATTTATTTGTGCTGTTTCTATGGCTCAGACCAAAGGTACAATTTCTGGGGTTTTAACAGACAAACAAACTAATAATGAAGCACTACCATTTGCAAATGTTCTTATTAAAGG
This sequence comes from Flavobacterium sp. GL_143, assembly GCF_057834355.1. Taxonomy (NCBI): domain Bacteria; kingdom Pseudomonadati; phylum Bacteroidota; class Flavobacteriia; order Flavobacteriales; family Flavobacteriaceae; genus Flavobacterium; species Flavobacterium sp. GL_143. The sequence continues at coordinate 742,504 of NZ_CM174401.1, forward strand.
AACAAACAACAGTGCAAATACCGACATCGATGGTAAATATTCGATAAACATAGCTCCTGGTAGCTACACTGTAATTTATAGTTTCTTGGGGTATGAAACTATAGAAGTTCCAGTAATTGTTAAATCGAATGAAACTACAACTGCTAATCAAGCGTTATCTTCGGGGAGTTATACGCTAAAAGATGTTGTAGTAAAGGCTTCATCTGTAAGTAAACAAAAAGAATCTGCTTTACTTTTAGAACAAAAAAATGCAGTTGCCTTTAAATCTGCTATTGGTGCAGAAGAAATTTCAAGAAAAGGAATTAACGATGTTGCGAATGCAGTATCTAAAGTAAGTGGTGTTTCTAAAAATGACGACTCAGGAAATGTTTTCGTAAGAGGATTGGGTGACCGTTATAATGTTACTACTTTAAACGGACTTCCATTACCATCAAACAATCCTGCAAATAAAAATATCCTTTTAGATATTTTCACAACAAATATTGTAGATAATATCGGAGTAAGTAAAACATTTGAGGCTCAAAATTATGCTGATTTTGGTGGAGCAAATATTGACATCAGTTCAAAAAAATTCAGCGGAAAACCTTTTATCAGCTTTTCAATTGGAACAGGTGCCAATACAAACGTCTTGGGGCAAGATCATTTCTATTTACAAGACGGACCTTCTTACACTGGATTCAAAAAAGTAGGCGTTCCTAATTCTCCGCTTCAACCATATAATTATTCAACGAGCTGGGACAGACAAGAAAACAAAAATGTATTGAATGCATTCTACACACTATCTGCAGGAAAGAAGTTTAATATAAATGACGAAAGCTCAATAGCAACTTTTGTTACAGGATCTTTTAGTGCAAGAAATAAATTTACAGAAGGATATAGCAGAGGCGGGATTAGTGCTGACGGAGATATCTTTTCAGATTTTTACAGAACAGCATACAAACATAACACTACAACAACTGTTATGGCTACGGCTGATTATAAAATCAATAATAAAAACTCAATCTTCTTTACTTCTTTATTCTTAAATTCAAGTGATCAGGATTACAGTGAGTATGAAGGAACTAACCAGAATTTTGACGGTGGTGGAGACGCTCATCAACAAATTTCAGGTTTTATCAAACGTGGAACATTTGAAAGAACTCAATTAATTGTAAACCAATTAACAGGGAAAAACAAATTCAACGATCAGTGGAATTTAAATTGGGGAGTAGGATATAGCATGTCTGACAGCGCAATACCAGATCGTATGCAAAACTCTTTTGTACATGCACCTAATGGCATTGACTATACATTTTTCACCAATTCAAACATCAATAATCACCGATTTTTTCAGGACTTAAAAGAGAATGAAATCGCTGCTAATATTGCATTATCATATAATTTCAGCAAAAAAAGCGATGACACATACAAAGGAAAAGTAACTGTTGGTTATTCAGGAAAGTTCAAGGATGTAGATTACAAAATGGAGCAATATTCATTCTTCCCAAACAGAACTACAATTTCTTTCCCTAAAGAAGACATACATCACGTAGACAACTATTTAGACCCTGCACATTGGGGTTCATCTTACTCAAACAGAATTAGCCAATTGTATAATGGAAATTTATATATCAATGCTGCGTTCGCTAATGTTCAATACTCTTTAACTGATAGATTGAGTGTGATATTAGGTGCGAGACTGGAACAATTGACTCAGAATGTTTCCTATATCACAACCACAGTTCCTGATGGGGATAGTTCAGATGAGTCAAAGTTTAACATATTACCAAGTTTAATTTCAAAGTACACCTTGAATGAAAAGCAGAATTTAAAATTCTCTGCAAGTAAAACATATACGTTACCTCAGTTTAAAGAAAAAGTGCCTATTATTTACGAAGATGTCGCACAAGCATACGAAGGAAACCCTAATTTGTATGCTTCAACAAATTATAACTTTGATTTAGGATGGGAATTTTTTCCTAAGGCAGGCGAATTAATTTCTGTTACTGCATTTGGAAAAATTATTCAAAATCCAATCAACGAAATGTTCCTTAATTCATCTTCAAATGATATTACTTATGCTAATACAGGAGACAAAGCAACTGTAGCAGGGGTTGAATTAGAATTTAGAAAAGACATTTTTGAAATTGAAAACAGTAACAACCTAAAGACAAAACTTTCGTTTGATGCCAATGGGTCTTACCTTTATACAAATCAGGATTTAAGTAATGAGAAAGTAAATAACGAAAATGATTTTGGGGCAAACTTTACTTTTACAGAGAGTAAATTAACAGGGGCTTCTAATTTCCTTGCCAATGCTAACTTATCATTTTTAAATGAATTCAGAGAAGGTCAGGATATAACTACAACAATATCATACTCTTATTTTTCAGATAAATTAGCTGTTATTGGAACCGGACAAGTAGGAAACTTAGTTGATAAAGCTGTAAATAAACTAGACTTTATCGCTAATGCAAGTTTGACTAAAAACTTAAAATTAGGCTTTATTTACAATAATATTTTAAACCCGGCTTTCAATCGTGTACAAGAACAAGGAAAAGTACCAGGAAAAGAATCTGTTGGTGATATTACTGCAATTTCATATAAAGCAGGTTCAGATTTTAGACTTACTTTAAGCTATACATTCTAAAAGTAAAACCATAAAAATTTCAAAAGGTGATTAGTATTATCTAATCACCTTTTTTTTATTTATCAAAATTCAATGTAAATTTTACATTAAGCGGGTTTATTTTTTACTCAATATACTTAATATATTGTTAATATGGTCTTAACTCAGCAAAAACATATGTTCGTTTACTTTGCCTTAAATAAATCAAAACAATAAAACACAACAAAATGAAAAAATCATTATTTGCGATGACTGCAATATTAGGACTTGCTTTAACAAGCTGTAGTTCTGATGATAACAACAACAAAAAGGACGAAAACAAAAGTAATTTCGTATTAAAGGTTGACGATTTAAAAGGAGACATCAATGAAGGTGTTGTAACTTTAGACCCTACTAAAACTTACACTTTAACTGGAGGTTTAGTTGTTAAAGGTGGAGCTACTTTAGTAATTCCTGCCGGAACGGTAATTAAAAGTTCTGCTACTGCAGAAGCTACTTCTTTATTCATTGCTGTAGAGAGAAATGCTAAAATCAACATCAATGGTACTGCTGCTAAACCAGTTATTATGACATCTGGAAAAGCTACTCCTGCTCAAAGTGACTGGGGTGGATTAATTATCGCTGGTAATGCAAAAGTGAACACTGGAGACAATGGTACTTCTGAAGTAGGTGCTTTAAGCTATGGAGGTAATAACAATGCAGATTCTTCTGGAAATATCAACTTCTTAAAAATTTCTTACACAGGTTCTAAATACACTGCTGAAAAAGAATACAATGGAGTTTCTTTCTTCGGGGTAGGTTCAGGAACAATAGTATCTGATATCTACACTTTTGAAAGTGGTGATGACGGAATTGAATTCTTCGGAGGAGCAGTAAACGCTTCTAACTTAGTAATTATCAATTCTTATGATGATTCATTAGATTTTGCTGACGGATGGCAAGGTACTGCTACAAACGTTTACATCAAAGGTGTTACTAAAGCAGGTGTTGAAGGATCTACCAATCAAAAAAATCCAAGTACAGCTGTTCCAATGACTGATGCTAAAATCATTAATATCTCTATCATTAAAGGTGATGCTGCTTTCCCAGCTGACGAAAAATCAATCAACTATAAAGAAGGTGGTGGAAAACAAGCTTACACAAACTTATATGTTGCTGATGGAATGCCTAAAGACCTTACTAAATTATCAACTGATGCTGGTGCAACTGCAAATATCGCTGCTGGTAACTTTACTATCACAAACTATACTTTTGGAGCTTCTGTAACTGTTTTTGATGGTGCTAAATTATCAGGAACAACTACTGGTGCAACTGGTGCTGGTGCTGGTGCTGAATTACCTACTTGGGGTAACTGGACTAAGTAATTAAATAAAGTTTTAGAAAAACACACAATTCTTTATTGATTAGTTGATTTCTAATAACTTCGAAATAAAATGTTAAAAACATCCTAAATTTATAGGATGTTTTTTTTTGGCGTAGTTTTTGAAAACTTTTTTGTATATTTACTAATACTAAATTTAAGTGATGGCAAAAAACTACTTTTATATTACATTCTTATTGGCTTTTTTCTTTACTGTAAGTGTCTCGGCACAAGACAGTAAACAACTGCCAAAACCGCAAGACGGCACTGTTATAGAGGGCTTAAGTTTGTACCCAAACCCTGTGAGTAACGGTAAAGTATACATTTCGTCTAAAAATGATTTAGAAAAAGAGATAACCATTTTTGACGTACTGGGGAAAAAAGTCCTACAGACACAAATAAGTTCTAAAGAGCTTAATGTTTCTAATCTTTCGCCAGGTGTTTATATCATAAAAATAAACGAAGAGAACGCAACTGCAACTAGAAAGCTAATTGTCAGGTAATTTTTAAAAATAAAAACATAAAAAAGCTCCAAAGTAATATTGGAGCTTTTTCTTTTAAATAAATTACCTTTGCAAAAAAAAAGATCTTGATTACAACAACCGATATATTTACGATTTCCAATCAAAAGCAATTTGAAAAAATAGCGTTGAAAGTGTTTCGCTTTCAATACGAAAACAACGTAGTATATCGAACATTCTGTGATTATCTTAAAACAGATCCTCAAAAAGTAAAGTCTCTTAACCAAATTCCTTTCTTGCCAATTCAGTTCTTTAAGAGCCATAATGTAGTCTCAAATTCTAATCCTGCACAGGTTACTTTTACCAGTAGCGGTACAACAGGAATGATTACCAGCAAGCATATTGTAACCGATGTTTCTTTGTATGAAGAAAGTTATCGCAAAGGATTTTCAGAATTTTATGGTAACATCGAAGATTATGCTGTACTAGCACTTTTGCCTTCTTATCTAGAACGCGAAGGATCTTCTTTAATATACATGGTCGAAGATTTAATTAAATTATCAAACCATCCAGAAAGTGGGTTTTATTTACATAACCACGAAGAACTTACCCAAAAACTAATCGAATTAGACCAATCAGGACAAAATACTATCTTAATTGGTGTAACATATGCTTTATTAGATTTAATCGAAAAAAACTCGTTTAAACTACAAAATACCATCATAATGGAAACTGGTGGAATGAAAGGAAAACGCAAAGAAATGATTCGCGAAGAATTACATAAAGAATTATGTGAAGGCTTTGGAGTATCTGCAATACATTCTGAGTATGGTATGACCGAATTATTATCGCAAGCTTATTCTTTAGGCGAAGGAATTTTTGAATGCCCATCGTGGATTCAAGTACTTATTCGTGATACCGAAGATGCTTTAACTTACGTAAAAGAAGGAAAAACTGGTGGTATAAACGTTATTGACTTGGCTAATATTAATTCTTGCTCCTTTATCGCTACGCAAGATTTGGGCAAAAAATATCCCAACAACTCTTTCGAGGTATTGGGACGTTTTGATAACTCTGATATTAGAGGTTGTAATTTGATGGTTTTGTAAAAAAGTTGATTTGTTTATTTGTTAAATCGGTTAACCGAAACTTACGATTAAACAAATTACCTGCTAAACAATTAAACCACTCTTATCACAAAATAATTTTTCTTTCCGCTTTGTAATAAAACAAACTGATTGTTTATTAAATCTTTATTAGAAAGAACAAATTCCTCTGTTATTTTTTCTCTGTTAACCGAAATAGAATTAGCAGTTAGAGCACGTCTAGCTTCACCATTCGATTTAAAGAATCCTGTTTTCTCATTCAGAACATTTATAATCTCTAATCCGTTTTCAAGGTCGGCTTTAGCAATTTCTGCTTGAGGCACACCGTCAAAAACATCTAAGAAAGTCGCTTCATCTAATTGTTTTAAATCATCTGAAGTAGAATTTCCGAATAAGATACCCGAAGCTTTAATTGCATTTTCTAAATCTGCAGCAGAATGTACCATTACAGTAATTTCTTCAGCCAATCTTTTTTGCAAAATACGCAAATGTGGTGTCTCTCTATGTTCTATTGTCAAAGATTCAATTTCTTCTTTTGATAAGAAAGTAAAAATCTTAATATATTTTTCAGCATCAACATCCGAAGTATTTAACCAATATTGGTAAAACTTGTACGGAGATGTTCTTGCTGCATCCAGCCAAATATTTCCACCTTCTGATTTTCCGAATTTTGTTCCGTCAGCTTTTGTAATTAATGGACAAGTTAAAGCATACGCTTTTCCGCTTTCCATTCTTCTTACCAATTCCGTTCCTGTGGTGATATTACCCCATTGGTCACTTCCACCCATTTGCAGGGTACATTGTTTGTTTTTATACAAATGCAAAAAGTCATATCCTTGAACTAACTGATAAGTAAACTCTGTAAACGACATTCCTTCGGCAGCTTCTGAAGACAATCTTTTCTTTACAGAATCTTTTGCCATCATATAGTTTACCGTAATATGTTTACCCACATCACGAATAAAATCCAGGAATGAGAATTCTTTCATCCAATCGTAGTTGTTCACCAATTCAGCAGCATTAGCCGCATCTGAAGTAAAATCTAAAAATCGAGACAATTGTCCTTTTATAGCTTCCTGATTATGACGTAACGTTGTTTCGTCAAGTAAATTTCTTTCATTCGATTTTCCCGATGGATCACCAATCATACCTGTTGCCCCACCAACTAGCGCTAATGGTTTGTGTCCTGATAACTGAAAATGCTTCAATAGCATCACTCCAACCAAATGCCCTATATGCAATGAATCCGCAGTTGGATCAATTCCCACATATGCCACTCTCATTTGTTCCATCAAATGTTCTTCAGTACCTGGCATAACGTCGTGAAGCATTCCTCTCCAAGTTACTTCTTCAATAAAATTTTTCATTTCTTTTAAAATAATTTTTACAAATATAATTAATTCTGTTAGGAGTAAATACTATAAAACACTCCTGTTACAAAAGATTTTCATTTCTGTCCTGCAAAATATTAACCATTAAATTCAAACTATAAAAACTATCTTCATCTGTACCCAGATAAACAATTCATGCTTTAACCTTTAATATGCAATAAAAGCAATATATAATGGCTACATTCGCAAAAAAACTAATAAATTACCATGAAAAAACCATTACTGATTACTATTTTATTTTTATTCTTTTTTACTTTTTCTTATGCGCAAATATCTTTTGAAAAAGGATATTATATTTTAAACGATGGAAGTCGCATAGAATGTTTCATAAGAAACATAGACTGGAAAAACAATCCAACAGATTTTAAATACAAAACACAACTTAGTGACAACGACTTTAAAACCGAAACCATTGCAAACGTTCAAGAGTTCGGGATCGACAATGAAACCACATTTAAAAAATTTAAAATTAAAATAGATCGTACAAGCGACGAACCAAATAAGTTATTAGCTGACAGAAACCCTGTTTTTAAAGAAGAAGTAATTTTTTTAAAAATTCTTATAAAAGGCGATGCCACTTTATATAGTTACACCGATCAAAACCTTAATAGATATTTTTACGAAACAAAAACGATTCCTGTGGAGCAACTTGTTTATACAAAATATTATAAGATTGATTCTAACGGCTCCCCAACAATACTAGCCGAAAATAATGAATACAAACAACAACTGTTTCAAAATGTAAAGGCAGAAAACACAACCGAAAAAGAAATTATAAAACTTAATTACAATAAATCAGATCTTACTAAGTATTTCATAAAATACAATAACATCAAACCTAATTTAGCTAAAGAAGAAAGAAAAGTAAACAAAGGAATTTTTCTAGTTAAAATAACGCCTAGCGCAAGCATTGCATCATTATCTACTGAAAATGATTACTTTCTTCGCGATAACGTACAACTAGATAATAAAATTAACTTCAAGTTTGGTGTCGAGGCAGAGTACATCCTTCCATACAATAAAAACAAATGGAGTATTTTTATAAATCCTGCTTATCAAACATACCAGGATGATAAAACATATAATGTTCCTAGTGGATTTATAATAAGCCCGGAAACCCCTAACAATGCAAAAGTAAAATACACTTCTATACAAATCCCTATCGGAATAAGACATTATATGTTTTTAAATCAAACCTCTAAAATTTTTATAAACGTAGCTTATGCATTTGATGCAGGAAGCAAAACAAACATCACTTACACGGATGTAACAAATAAAACTACAAGAGAATATGAAAGTGGTTCTGGAAGTAATTTTGCTTTCGGCCTTGGTTATAACTTTAAAAATAAATTTAGCTTCGAAGCAAGATTAAATACCAAAAAAGAATTAATGCGCGATTATCTAACTTATTCTGCAAAATACAGCTCAATAGATTTTGTTTTAGGGTACACAATTTTCTAATAAACAAAACATTTGATCTTATAAACAAATAAGGCATATTGAAAAGATACTTTTTAATATGCCTTATTTATTATCTGTACCCTGAATCGTACGAAATTTGTATGTAGATAAATCGAAAGTATTATCTTTACAAAATGGTTTTAGTAACAGGAGGAACAGGTTTAGTTGGCGCACATTTATTACTTCATTTAATTGAAAATGGAGACAACGTTCGGGCAATTTACCGAAACGCAAATAAAATAGAAAAAACAAAATCAGTTTTTGATTTATATAAAAAATCACATTTATTCGAATCAATACAATGGGTTGAAGCTGATATCCTCGATGTTCCCTCATTAGAAATTGCTTTTGCAGATATTGAGTATGTATATCATTGTGCAGCCTTAATCTCTTTTGACCCAAAGGACGAAGACTTAGTACGAAAAACCAATATCGAAGGCACTGCAAACATTGTAAATTTTTGTATCGCAAAGCAAATAAAAAAATTATGTTTTGTAAGTTCAATAGCTGCTCTTGGAGACCTTGCAGCCCATGAAACTATTATAACCGAAGAAACGGAATGGAATCCTGAAAAACCACATAGCGATTATGCAATATCTAAATATGGTGCCGAAATGGAAGTTTGGCGTAGTTGGCAAGAAGGCCTTGATGTTGTTATTATAAATCCTGGGGTAATTATGGGTCCTATCCCAAAATCTAAAAGTGATGAACAAGGAAGCGCTGAACTTTATACAAAAGTAGCCAATGGGCTTTCATTCTACACGCTGGGAAGTACCGGATTTGTTGCCGTAGATGATGTTGTTAGAATTGCCGTAACATTAATGAAAAGCGAGATAAAAAATGAGCGATTTACTTTAATTGCAGATAATATCGTTTTTCGAGATATTCTAAATACTATTGCTGATGCATTAAAAGTAAAAAGACCTACAATTCATGCAAGTCCTTTACTTATGAAAATTATATGGAGAATCGATTGGTTTCTATCTACATTTTTCCTGAAGAAAAGACAGATTACAAAAGCGACTGCAAAATCGTCTTATACAAAAGATTTATATTCGAATGAAAAAATAAAAACCACTTTAAAAACTGACTTCATAAATATCCATCAATATATTAAAGAGGTTTCTACTTTATAAAAAGTTAATTACTCTGTTTCATCTCTATTTTAGGCGAAACCGGCTTTACTTTTATCAATTCTTCTTTAGGTTTTTTAATAGTGTCTTTTTTAACAGCTTTGCCGTTTTTTTCAAGCAACTTCTTTTTCTTTTCTTCAATTTTGATTAAAGAATCTACCTTCTTTTTATTTTTTTCTATACGCGCACTAATCTCATCAAACATGTCTTTGTAATCATTATAATTTGCAGCGTAATACATATTACTCTTTACAAATTGCAAACTATCCACTTTATATTTTTTCAATATAAATCTGGTAGGATTAGTATCGCTAGAATCAAGAGACATTGGATTCTGGTATTTTATTGCTTCTAATAATGATAAGTCATACATAATATCTATCATCTTATCTCTTTCAACAAGTCGTTCTGGTTTTGCAACCAGTTCTTTCTTGCATCCTACAGCAAACATTAATACCGAAATAATTATGACTATTTTTTTCATATCTTATCTATCAAATAATAATCTTTTTCCAGCGTGAACGTTTTTCACTTTAAATGCATTGTAAACCAATTGACCATTTACAAAAGTGTGAGTAATTCTTGATTTAAATGTATATCCCTCAAATGGAGACCACTTACATTTTGCCAAAATATTATCTGTATTTACACTCCAAGGTAAACCAGGATTTACAATTACCAAATCGGCATAATAACCTTCTCTAATAAAACCTCTTTTTTCAATCTTAAAAATTTTAGCAGGATTGTGACACATTTTTTCAATGATTTTCTCAACGCTAATTTTTCCTTGATGATGTGCTTCAAACATAGCTACAACGGCATGCTGAACCAAAGGACCTCCAGAAGGAGCTTTTAAATAGGATTGTTTCTTTTCTTCTTTAGTATGTGGCGCATGATCTGTAGCAATTACATCTATTCGTCCATCTAGCAATGCTTCCCAAAGAGCTTTTCGGTCATCGGCAGTTTTTACAGCAGGATTCCATTTTATAAAGTTACCCTTAGTTTTATAATCTTCATCTGTAAACCATAAATGATGCACACAAACCTCGGCAGTAATTTTCTTTTCTTCTAAAGGGATTTTGTTTGTAAACAATTCCATTTCTTTAGCAGTCGAAAGATGAAAAATATGCAAACGAGCTCCTGTTTTCTTCGCCAAAGCGATAGCCTTAGATGAAGAAATATAACACGCTTCGGCACTACGAATTAAATGATGTACCGTCACAGGAACATCTTCACCATACTCTGCCTTATATTTTTCTAAATTATTCTGAATTGTTGTTTCATCCTCACAGTGTACAGCAATAAGCATTGGTGTACTAGAGAATATTTTTTCGAGTGTAGCTTCATTATCTACTAACATATTTCCGGTTGAAGAACCTAGAAATATCTTAATTCCTGCTACATTTTTTGGATTTGTTTTTAAAACCTCCTCCAAGTTATCATTTGTAGCTCCCATCATAAACGAATAATTCGCATATGATTTCTTTGAAGCTATTTGGTATTTTTCTTCTAATATTTCCTGAGTTACAGCATTAGGAACAGTATTAGGCTGCTCGATAAACGAAGTAATTCCTCCGGCAACAGCTGCTTTAGACTCAGATTCGATATCTCCTTTATGTGTTAAACCCGGCTCTCTAAAATGTACTTGATCATCTATCGCTCCCGGCATTAAGTAACTTCCTTCGGCATCAATAACGACACAATTAGAAGACTTTAGACTTATACTATCTGAGATCTCTACAATTATATCATTTTCGATTAGCAAATCGCCTTCAAAAATTGACCCTTCGTTTACAATTTTAGCATTTTTTATTAAAATCCTATTCATCCTTAATATTGGTTTATAATGAATTGACTAATTTTTTTAGTCGAAGTGAGATAACTCCAAAAATTGCCTCTTTTATAATAGCATTACTCATTTTAGAAACTCCTTTTGTTCTATCAGTAAAAATAATAGGAACCTCGGTAATTTCAAATTTCTTGCAATACGTTCTATATTTCATTTCAATCTGAAAAGCATAACCAACAAATTTTATTCTGTTAAGATTAATAGCCTCCAAGACTTCTCTTTTATAACATACAAATCCTGCAGTGGCATCATGTATTTTCATACCTGTTATGAATTTTACATACACCGATGCAAAATATGACATCAACACACGGCTTAATGGCCAGTTTACAACATTTACCCCTGTTACATATCTAGATCCAATAGCCAGATCTGCTCCACCAAAATGGCAAGCATCAAAAAGTTTTTCGAGATCATTTGGGTTATGCGAAAAATCGGCATCCATTTCGAATATATAATTATACTTTCGATCCAGAGCCCATTTAAAACCATGAACATAAGCAGTTCCTAAGCCTGCTTTTTTGGCTCTGTTTTCTAAAAACAATTTCCCTTCAAACTCCTCTTGAAGCATGACAACTTTATCTGCAGTACGATCTGGAGAGTTATCATCGACAATAAGAAGGTGAAAAGATTTATGTTGAGAAAGCACAGCTCTTATAATGCTTTCAATGTTTTCAATTTCGTTGTAAGTGGGAATTATGACAATACAATCATTCATTTTTCTGAGTAATTTCAACGCAAAAGTAAACTTTTTATAGCATTTCATTCATAATAAAGTTATAATAAAAGTATTGATATAAAAAATTACTAATTTTGCATCGCTATGATTGAACAACTTCATCCAAGAATTACTGAAAACAAAGACTGGGCAACACTTTTGTTTGTGTTATGCTTTGCGGTTATTGCTATAACAAAGTCTATCTATGAGAGCCGTTTTGGAGACTTTACAAAATTGATTTTCTCTGATAAATATGCAAAAATATATAGAGATAGCAGCCATATAAAAAGCGGTTTTACAATTGCCTTATTTTTTTTACAAATTATTTCTTTTGCATTCTTTATACAACTTACCTTAAGTAGTTTTGGACATGCATCAAAGACTGATTGGACTCTTTATATCCAAATTGTAACCTTGCTGGGATTTTTTATTTTATCAAAGTATTTAATAGAAAAGATTGTTGCTACTTCTTTTAATATTGAAGAATTTATCGAGCACTTTAACTTACAAAAAGTAACTTATAGAGCTTATATCGGTATTTTAATCCTTCCAGTTAATGCAATTTTGTTCTATTATGACGATATTTCAAAAAATGTACCGCTAACAATACTAGCTATTTCACTATGTATTAGCCTGTTCTCTTATTTTATTTCAATTAAAAACTATCAAAACGTAATATTGAGTAAGTTATTTTATTTTATTTTATATCTTTGCACTCTTGAAATAGCCCCTTATTATTTTATGTATTATTGGTTTACCAAAGGGAGTGCTTAGAAAATATTACAACTTATGAAAGTGAAAACAATTTTGGTGTCACAGCCTGAACCTAAAGTGGAAAACTCCCCTTATTTTGAGCTCCAACAGAAACACAAAATAAAAATTGATTTCAGACCTTTCATTCACGTGGAAGGAGTTAACGCTAAAGAGATTCGACTTCAAAAAATCGATCTTAATCATTACACTGCAATCATTTTAACAAGCAGAAACGCTGTTGATCATTTTTTTAGAGTAGCAGAAGAAATGCGTTATAAAGTTCCTGAAGGATTAAAATATTTTTGTCAATCGGAAGCCGTTGCTTTTTACCTACAAAAATACGTAGTGTACAGAAAACGTAAAATTTATGTTGGTGCTAAAGATTTTGCAGATTTATCTCCATTAATCAAAAAGTACAAAGACGAAAAATTCTTACTACCTGCTTCTGATCAATTAAACGCTGATGCTCCTATTACTTTAAACAACTTAAAAGTTGATTGGACTCAAGCAATTTTTTATAAAACAGTAATGAGTGATTTATCTGACTTAGCAGATGTTTATTATGACATTTTAGCTTTTTTCAGCCCAACGGGAATAAAATCATTATTTAAAAACTTTCCTGACTTCAAACAAAACGAAACTAGGATAGCTGTTTTTGGAAGCACAACACAAAAAGAAGCTTTAGATTATGGTTTAAGAATAGATATTCTTGCTCCAACTCCTGAAACTCCATCAATGACAATGGCATTAGAAAAATATATTGCTGAAGCAAATAAAGGAAAATAATCCTTTATCTAAATAAATAAAAAGCTGCGAATTTCGCGGCTTTTTTTATGCCCAAATCCCAACTTCAAGTAATACAAAACCTTACATCACTTATAGATTTGAAATTTTTGTTTTATCTCAACTTCCACCCCAATTCATCTTTGTCAAAGTTTTAAACTTTGACAAAGATTTCGATTTCAGAACTTAATTAAAGTTTTATCATTAAATTTGGTTTCTATCTTTAACCAAACTACTCAAATTAGTTTCAAATCACAACACATGAAAATCAACTCACTCGTTATAGAAATAGATGGTATCGATAAAGAAATTTTACGACACTTAATGGAGGATGCACGAAAACCAATATTACAGATTGCTAATAAAATCGGAATTTCGGGTGCAGCAATTCACCAGCGATTACGCAAACTAGAACAATCAGGTGTGATATCGGGCTCAAAATTCACAGTTAACAATAAAGTATTAGGATACAATACAATGGCATTTGTAGGCGTATATCTTGATAAAGCTGCACGAAATCCGGAAGCTGTAAGAGAATTAAAAAAAATACCCGAAGTTCTCGAATGTCACTACACAACAGGAAACTGGTCGATATTAATTAAAATAATATGTCGTGACAACGAACATTTAATGCAGTTACTAAACACCAAAATTCAAGCAATTGAAGGCGTATCCAGGACAGAAACCTTCATCTCATTAGATCAACAAATCGACAGACAAATTCAGCTATAATTACCTGAATATATCATATATAAAAAAGGAGAGATTAAATCTCTCCTTCTATATTATCTTCTTTTTTTGCCTTCTTCTTTTCAAATGTCAAGACCAATGCTGGTAAGACTAATAAATTTGCAAACATTGCAAATAGCAACGTACAAGATATTAATCCTCCTAACGCAATTGTTCCGCTAAAACTAGACAATGTAAAAGTCGCGAATCCGAAAATTAATACAATCGAAGTGTAAAACGTACTAATTCCTGTTTCCCTTAAAGCACTAAATACTGATTTCTTGATCTTCCCGTTACTTTGCAATAAATCATGACGGTATTTTGCCATAAACTGAATCGCATTATCTACCGAAATACCAAAAGCAATACTAAATACCAATATTGTTGATGGCTTAAGCGGAATACCAAAATACCCCATTAATCCTGATGTAATACAAAGTGGCAAAATATTAGTAATTACTGATGCCATTACCATTTTTCCTGATCTAAACAAATAAGTCATAAGTGCTGCAATTACTAAAATCGCAAAAATTAAAGACTCTATAAGATTATCTACCAAATATGAAGTTCCTTTTTGGAACACTAAAGCTTTCCCTGTCAAGGTAACCTCGTAACGATCTTTTGGAAAAATCTCTTCTATTTTCTTTTTCAGCTTCCCTTCTACTCGAGCCATTTCCTGAGTTCCAATATCCTTCATAAAAGTCGTGATTCGAGCGTATTGTCCAGTCGAATCTACATAACTTTTCATCAAATTATCTTTACTGTTTTTAGTAGCATTTTTAGCATACGATAAAATAAATGTTTGCTCTTGTGAAGTTGGCAACTCATAATATTCTGGGTTACCATTATAAAATGCCTGTTTAGAGTATTTAACTAAATTTACTATCGAAACTGGTTTTGATAATTCTGGAATCGTAGCAATTGTTTCTTGCAACTCATCCATTTTTTTCATGGTCGATAATTTCATAACACCTTTTTTATGCTTGGTGTTAATCATAATCTCCAACGGCATCACACCGTTGAACTCTTTTTCATAAAAAAGAATATCCTTAAAAAACGATGCGCTTTTTGGCATTTCGCCAATTAAACTACCCGAAACTTTAATTTGAGAAACTCCTATCACACTAAAAAGAAGCGCTAAACCGTAGATTGTATAAATTACTTTTCGTTTATTTTTTACAACATTCTCAACCCAATCCAACAAAGACGAAATGTAATTTTTACTTAAGTGATACAAATGTTTCTCTTTAGGCAAAGGCATAAAACTATACACAATTGGCACTATTACAAGTGTAAGCAAGTAAACCGATATAACATTGATAGATGTCACTAACCCGAACTCAAACAACAAATCGTTACCCGTAATCATAAACGTTGCAAAACCTACAGCAGTTGTTAAGTTCGTCATTAAAGTCGAAACTCCAATTTTAGAAATAATACGTTGTAAAGCTTTTGCCTGATTGTTATGAATCTTTATTTCCTGCTGGTATTTATTGATTAAGAAAATACAATTTGTTATTCCGATTACGATAATCAATGGAGGAATTACTGCGGTTAAGATTGTAATTTTATAATGAAACAATCCTAATGTCCCAAACGACCACATTACCCCAATTAACAAAATACAGATTGATATAAACGTAGCTCTGAAAGAACGGAAAAACAAAAAGAAAATCAATGAAGTAATAAGTAATGCCGCACCAATGAAAAGCCCAATTTCACCTTTCATATTCTCCGCATTAATTGTTCGGATATATGGCATTCCCGAAACGCGAAGATCTATTCCTGTAGTTTTTTCAAACTTCTCAATTCTAGGAACCAATTCTTCCAGAATAAATGTTTTTCGAGCTGCAGTATTTACTATTTTCTTATTCAAATAAACAGCTGAACGAATACTCCCTGATTGCTTATTAAACAATAAACCTTCGTAAAAAGGCAAATTATTAAAAAGGTCAAATTTTATTTTTTTAAGGTATTCCGGATTTACTGCTTGATTTTGATCTATAAAAGGAACAAGTACAAATTTTTCTGCAACAGTATCTTTTTCCAGCTTCTTTAAATCATTTAGCGAAACAACTAAATCCACCGCTTTAGAACCCTTTAATCCTGTCATTAACTCATTCCAGGCAGCATAATTTTTTGGCGTAAAAAAAGTTTCGTCTTTAAATCCGATAACGATAAGATTTCCCTCTTCACCAAATTTATTTAAAAAGTCTTGATATTGCTGGTTTACAATATGTTTTTTAGGAAGTAAATTGGCTTCCGTATAAGTCATTCCAAGATTTCTCCATTGCAAGCCAAGAAAAACAGTTATGGCTGCAATAATCCCTAAAATTAGGATTCTATTTTTAAGTATAATTCTGGCAATAGATTCCCAGAAACCTACATTTGATTTCTTTTTCATAAAAGTATTAAAAATGGATGCAAATGTAGTGAAAAACACAGGAAAGGATAAAATTTGAGTACACTTTTATACTATTATTTCTATAAATTATAGTCATTTTTTTACAATAAGTTAATTGAAATTGATGCGATTTCTTAGCTACCTTTTCTCATATTTGTATTATTTTTGAGAAAATAATTACATTATTTAAAATATAGGATGAAGAACTACAAAAACGCATTGTTTTATATAGGGGTAACCGGAGGTTTTACAGCTTTAATTTACTGGATCATTACTAAAGGTAAATACTTAGAGGCAAATAAAACAATAGAAGTTGTAGGTACAGGAAAAGGTTCTTGGCAAGATTTTATTTCTTCGATGCAATCTAATTTTCAAGACCCACTAGCGATATTATTAGCCCAAATTATAACAATTATTTTTGTCGCCCGTTTTTTTGGGTGGATTTTCAAACGTATTGGGCAACCATCTGTAATAGGCGAAATTATTGCCGGTATTGCTCTTGGACCATCCTTATTAGGCTTGTATTTTCCTGAATTTGCAATGGCCTTATTTCCTGTCGAATCCTTAGGAAACTTAAAATTTTTAAGTCAGATTGGTTTAATACTTTTCATGTTTGTCATTGGGATGGAACTCGACTTAAACGCATTAAAAAACAAGGCAAATGAAGCCGTTGTAATAAGTCACGCCAGTATCGTAATTCCTTTTGCATTAGGTATTGGGCTCGCTTATTTTGTTTACAACCAATTTGCTCCCGAAGGTGTAAAATTCCTATCCTTTAGTTTATTTATGGGAATAGCCATGAGTATTACAGCTTTTCCTGTTTTAGCAAGAATCGTTCAAGAACGAGGTATTCATAAAACCAAATTAGGTACAATTGTTATCACTTGTGCTGCTGCCGATGATATTACTGCCTGGTGCTTGCTTGCTGTAGTAATTGCTATTGTAAAAGCTGGAAGTTTTGTTAGCTCGATATACATCATTTTTCTAGCTGTTATTTATGTTCTGGCAATGTTATACATTGTTAAACCATTCTTAAAAAGAATTGGTGATTTATATGGAGCAAAATCGAATATAGACAAACCTGTCGTGGCAATTTTTGTACTTACTCTTATTGTATCTTCATACGCAACCGAAGTTATTGGTATTCATGCCCTTTTTGGTGCATTTATGACTGGAGCAATCATGCCTGATGTTCCTAAATTCCGAACCATGTTTATCGAGAAAGTCGAAGATGTATCCGTAATTTTATTACTACCTCTTTTCTTCGTTTTTACTGGTTTAAAAACCGAAATCGGACTTATAAACGATCCTTATTTATGGACTGTAACTGGAATGATTATATTAGTTGCAGTTGTTGGGAAATTTTTCGGGAGTGCACTTGCAGCTAAATTCGTAGGACAAAGCTGGAAAGACAGTTTAACCATTGGAGCCTTAATGAATACAAGAGGATTAATGGAATTGGTCGTGTTGAATATAGGATTAGAACTCAAAGTTCTAACTCCCGAGGTATTTACAATGATGGTTATCATGGCATTGGTAACTACTTTTATGACTGGACCAGCGCTGGATTTAATCGATTTTGTGTTTAAAACCAAAGAAACCCCAGTTCTCGAAGAACCATCAATTAGCAATAAATACCGAATCTTGATTTCGTTTGGAAATAACGAAAGAGGAAAATCTCTTTTGCGATTGGCACATAGTATGGTCAAGAAACAGCAAGATAACTCTCAAGTTACGGCAATGCATTTATCTTTAAGCGACGAGATGCATGCTTTTAATATTGAAGATAAAGAGAAAGATAGTTTTATCCCACTTGTCGAAGAATCAAAAATTCTTAAACAAGAAATCACAACTATTTTTAAAGCTACCATAGACATTGAAAGTGATATTGCCGACATTGCCAATCAAGGCAATTATGACTTGTTACTGGTTGGTTTAGGACAATCTATTTTTGAAGGAACATTATTAGGGAAAGTAATTGGTTTTACAACCCGAATCATTAACCCAGATAGACTTATAGACAAATTTATTGGGAAGGAAGGATTGTTTCAGAATTCTCCTTTTGACGAAAGAACCCGTTTGATTGTTTCGAAAACTAAAATGCCTTTGGGAATCTTAATCGACAAAGAATTACAAAATGTAAATCAAGTATTTATACCAATTTTTAGTGTCGAAGATACGTTCTTGATAGATTATGCTCAAAAGCTAATTTTCAATAACAATTCACATATCATGATTCTGGATGTAAACGGAAACATAGAGTCTAATTTTGTAATTAAGAGTGCTATTAGTACCTTAGAGCAAAAATTCCCTAAAAACATATCAATGATGAGCGACCGTATCATCAAAAAGGAATTTTTAGACAAACAAGATTTAATGATTATTAGCCTTGAAAGCTGGAAAGCATTAGTCGACTCCAGAAGCACTTGGTTAAGTAACGTGCCTTCTGTATTAATTATTAAACCCTAAAAAATGAATTGGATTTTACTTATAATAGCTGGTCTATTTGAAGTAGGTTTTGCCTCTTGTCTTGGCAAAGCCAAAGAAACATCTGGAATGGTAGCTACCTACTGGATGATTGGATTTTTTGTATGCCTTACTATAAGTATGGTTTTATTATTTAAAGCAACTCAGGTCTTACCTATAGGAACAGCTTATGCTGTCTGGACAGGAATTGGAGCTGTAGGAACTGTTTTGGTTGGGATTTTTATATTTAAAGAACCCGCTACATTTTGGAGAATATTTTTCTTATCAACATTAATAGCTTCGATTATTGGGTTAAAATTTGTTTCTAGCCATTAATAACATGCAAACAAGCAATACTATAACTAATTCTCTACTAGCAATAATTCTTTTGCTAGTAGTTTTAATTGGTTATATCGTTTATCAGTTAATTCAATCTAGAAAAGCAAAAGAGATAGCCGAAAAGAATTTTTATTTACTTGAGATGAAAGTAAATGATTTGCAATTGGAAACACTGGAATCTAAACTGAATCCACATCTTTTCAAGAACATTCTTAATTCGATTCAATCACATGCGTATCAAACATATTTTGCTCTGGATAAACTAGCAAATGTGTTAGATTATATTCTTTACGAAAGCAAAAAAAAGCTAGTAACACCAAAAGAAGAAATCGAGTTTGCACTGAATCTTATCGAAATCAATAAAATAAAGATCAGTCCACTTTTCGAATTAAAAGTAAAAACTATTATTGGCGAAGACGAAAAATTGTACGACCAACCTTTACTCGCGCCGTTAATTTCTATCGATTTAATCGAAAACGCATTTAAACACGCCGACATACAAAATGCCGATGCTTTTATTTCAGTAATATTCGAATTTAAGGATAACCATTTCTCTCTGACCGTTTCTAATAAAATATCAGATAAAAAAGTATTAAAAAAAGAACGAAGCGGTATTGGAAACACTACATTGGAACAACGATTAAAAATTATCTATAAAAATCAATTCAAACTTGATAAATTTGTAGAGAACGATATTTACATTGCTCATTTAAAAATTAATCTACTTGAATACAAAACTCAAATGCTTACTACTGGATGATGAGTTACCTGGTTTAACTTATCTAAAGATGCTTTGTGAGCAAATTCCAGCATTAGAGATTGTAAAAACTTTTAATAATCCCGAAAAATTACTAGCCGAAATTCCAAATCTCGATTTCGATTTATTAATCTCGGATATCGAAATGCCAGGAATTGACGGATTGAGTCTTGCCAGTTTATTAGAGAATAAATTAATTATTTTTTGTACCGCTTACAAAGATTATGCTGCGGAAGCGTTTAATATTGATGCTGTAGATTATATTACAAAGCCAGTAAAAATAGAACGTTTGCAAAAAGCAATTTCCAAAGCGCTTGAGCAATTCAATAAACCTGAGGCTACAAAAAAATTCATGCACTTAAATACCGACAAAGGCAAAACCTTGTTGTATTTTAACCAAATTCAATACATAAAAACAGCCACAACAGATAGTCGGGACAAAACGGTGCTACTTACAGATGGTAGTTTGCTTACGTTAAAAAACATTAATTTTGATACCCTTTTAAAGCAATTACCTGATGCCCATTTTTGTCGGGTTAATAAAAAGGAAATCATAGCCATGAACGCCATACAATTCTTTAATCACAACGAAATTGTATTGCTTCATCAAAGAAAAAATGGGGAGAATATTACTCTTTCTTTAAGCGAAACGTACCGATCTGACTTTTTACTTAAAGTAAAAATATAAGTTATTACAAAGTTTTTCCGTCTTATTACATCTAACAGGAATTAGCTCTAGATTTTCTTTTTTCCTTAAAAGTCACTTCTCATATTTGCACAATAAATCAAAATGACGTGATATGAAAAACATCAAAAACTCATTATTTTATCTAATAATTATTGGCGGATTTTCGACTTTAATCTATTTGGTAATCTCAAAAGGAAAAGCATTAGAAATAGGAAGAGAAATAGTTGTAAAAAAAACAGAAAGTAGCCATTGGAATGACTTCATTTCGGCAATGATCGAAAATCTACAACATCCGCTTGCTATTTTACTTGCCCAGATTATTACAATTATTTTGGTAGCACGTTTCTTTGGATGGGTTTTTAGAAAAATTGGTCAACCATCAGTAATTGGAGAAATGGTTGCTGGTATTGTTTTAGGACCATCCCTTATCGGAATGTATTTTCCTGAATTTTCAGCCACTTTATTCCCAAAAGAATCCTTAGGAAACCTACAATTTTTAAGTCAGATTGGTTTAATACTTTTCATGTTCGTAATTGGTATGGAACTAGATTTAAAAGTACTTAAAAACAAAGCACATGAATCTGTTGTAATTAGTCATGCAAGTATTGTAATTCCATTTGCATTAGGACTAACATTGGCATATTTTATCTATCATACTTTTGCCCCAGTAGGAGTTGAATTTTCTTCTTTCGGTCTCTTTATGGGTATTGCCATGAGTATTACGGCATTTCCCGTTTTAGCTAGAATTGTTCAGGAACGAGGCTTGCAAAAAACCAAACTTGGTACCATTGCCATAACTTGTGCTGCTGCCGATGATATTACTGCCTGGTGTATTCTTGCCGTAGTAATTGCTATTGTAAAAGCAGGTTCATTTACTAGTTCATTATATGTAATAGGATTAGCAATTTTGTATGTAATTGTGATGCTAAAAATAGTTCGCCCATTTTTAAAACGTGTAGGCGATTTAAATTCAACTCGTGAAAGTTTAAACAAACCAGTAGTTGCCATTTTCTTCTTAACGCTTTTATTTTCTTCTTACGCTTCAGAGCTAATAGGAATCCATGCTTTATTTGGTGCATTTTTAGCAGGAGCGATTATGCCAGAAAACAATAAATTCCGTAATATTTTTATCGAAAAAGTAGAAGACGTATCTGTTATACTTTTACTTCCTTTATTCTTTGTTTTCACAGGATTACGTACTCAAATAGGTTTATTAAATGACCCCTATTTATGGAAAGTTACAGGAGTAATTATTGCTGTGGCTGTAGTTGGTAAATTCTTCGGAAGTGCTCTTGCAGCTAAATTTGTGGGACAAAACTGGAAAGATAGTTTAGCCATCGGTGCCTTAATGAATACTCGTGGTTTAATGGAACTGGTAGTTCTAAACATAGGATATGATTTAGGTGTTTTATCTACCGAAATTTTTACCATGATGGTAATTATGGCATTGGTTACCACATTTATGACTGGACCAGCTTTAGACTTTATCAATTTTATTTTTAAAGATAAAAAGACGACTATTCCAGAAGAAATAGGAAACAAAAGCAAATACAAAATCTTATTTTCATTTGATACTCCCGAAAAAGGAAAAACATTATTGCGTATTGCAAATAGCCTGACTAAAAAACAACCTGATAATACTATTGTAACAGCAATGCATTTATCGTTGAGCTCTGAGTTACACTCGTTTGAGGTAAAAGATTATGAAAGAGAAATGCTTTTACCAGTTATTTCAGAATCTGAAGTTTTAAACCAAAACATGATTAGCCTTTTTAAAGTATCTAATGATATTGATGCTGATATAACCGAAACGGCAAACCAAGGTGAATACGATTTATTATTGGTTAGTTTAGGACAATCTATTTTCGACGGAACGTTGCTAGGTAAAATCCTTGGTTTCACGACCAGAATCGTAAATCCAGACCGTTTAATCGATAAATTCACAGGAAAGGAAGGATTGTTTGAAAATTCACCTTTTGATGAAAGAACAAGGCACGTTATCGCTAAAAGCAAAATGCCAGTCGGAATTTTTATCGACAAAGAATTAGAAGAAATAAATCAGGTTTTCATGCCTATTTTCAGCAAAGAAGATGCATTCCTTATCGAATATGCAAAAAAATTAATTAACAACAATGGTTCCCAAATTACGATTCTAGATGCGAGCGGAGAATTAAAAAGCACGCGAGATATGCAGGAATCTATTCGATCTATTGAACAAATTGCCCCAAATCATATCATGCTAATGTCTGATAGAACTATAAAAAAAGAGTTTTTAGAGAATCAAGATTTAATGATTATTAGTTTAGACAGCTGGAAAAAACTAATCGAATCTCAAAGCACATGGCTTAATAATACGCCATCGGTTTTAATTCTTAAACCTTAATAGTTTTAAAAATCCCATTCGTAAAGAATGGGATTTTTTTTATTTATATACCTAAATTAAGTACAAAACTCAATTTAACGGCGATATTATCTTCAAATCTAGGTAACTGATTTGGTCCGTAGCGATAGAATCCACTTAATCCCAAACCATTAAATATCTGATTAATTTCTATACCCGATTCAAAGAAACCTTTATTTAACGTCTTGTAGTCAATCCCAACATGTTGTTCTGGATTTTTCATATTCCCCCACGCCATACGCGAAACCAATACTAGTGATGGTCTTACTTTCTTGATGATTTTAAATCGGTTAAAACCATGCTTTACCTGAAAAATAGCATATTCGCTGGAGAAAAATTCATTAAAAAACATCGTTTCAAAACTGTTTCTACCTGCAAACGTTATTCTCTGAATCATTGTTTCTTTGGTAATATTATTCGGAGAGGTATTGTATAAGTGTGTAATTGGTACATCGCCCATTGCATATCCCGCTTGCAAGAGCAAACTTGTTTTTTGCCCATTCAGATATTTTTTCTCGTATTCGGTTTTAAAATCTATTTTAGAGAAATTAAAATCATTTTCCATCACTTTAGGCAATGATTGAGTGTATTGTATGGTAAACTTCGGAAATCTTTTTTCAGTTTCAATTCGCCCGTTTGGGGTTTGCATATAATCACTAAACGGATTCCAAGCCAATGATAACATTGCCGTTGTCATAACATAATTAGTATACAATCTTCCGTTTAAATTGTAAGCATAGTCAAATTTGGGCTCGATAAAAGAACGCGAAAGCTCAAAAATACTTTCTGTCTTCGGTACAATTCGAGTACCCACATAACTAGCCCAACTCACATAATTATAAAAAGTACTAATGTTTATGGGTCTTGGATCATAGAGTTTAAATACTCTTTTATCTACTGCAAAAACGGTACTTGCAATCTCTCTTACATCGTTGGTGTATGATGCTCCTACCCATGTATTCGAAAATCTTTCGACTCTTGTAGATAAATCCAGGTTGTACTTAAAGTTACCGTCTTTTGTCCCGTAACCTGTGTAACCACCAATCTTATATTTTTTTGAAAACTGCTCATTGGTAACTCCTCCTAAACCAAATCGGAATCCTTCGTAATTATTATAACTAAATAGTTTCCTTAAGTCTAAATCGACAACACTTAACGGCAAGTAGCCATTAATAATTTTTCGTCCAAACCTAATTTTGCTTTCGACTCTTTTCTTTAACGAAATACTATCTAATAGCATGTACGTTTTCTGCGAGCGAATATCTAAACTATCTTTTCGATATTTATTCCAAAAACTCTCTGGCTTTTTTATAGCATCGTCTGTAATCTCAATATAGATAGATGGATTTTTTATTTCTATTGGTCTATTATAATGAACATCAAAATTGTTGCTTTCGGACATTAGATATGTATAATCCGAAGCTCCTTTTTTTCTATGAATATCTTCTTCTTGTTCTGCATCTCCATCAAACTGAATTGTTCCTCCAAGAATCTTAATATCATCGTCATTTTTCCCTTTAACGATTTTGAACGTTGTATTCTTTGGAAACCAAATTTTTTCCTCTGGTATATAATCAAACTCATGTATTCCGCTAATATCAAGTACACCTTTTATCCGCATTACCGCTTTTGCAATGGCATAACTATCCTGATCAATATATAGAACTCCTTCCAAGCCTAATTCAGACTTCTTCATTCGGTTTTTAAAGTAAACCATATAGGTTTTCCTGCCTTTTATCATAACCGTATCCAGCAACTTATAACTATAGTCTTTTAAGGCATCTTTGGCAATTGGGCTATTATACTTGGTTTCGAAAAGTTCGTAATTAGAATCGTATATAGAAATCGATTGTAGATTAAATGCTATAATTTCATAAATAGGCTGCTTGAAACCTGCCATTTTTGTTCCTAGAATGGTTTCTTTTAGCTTCTTATTACCAAATTGATATTGAGATACTTTTTCGGTTTGAAATAAATGCTGTTTGTTAGAAATCTCTTTGAATTTAAAATTAGCAGAATCTACCTTTATAAATCTTCGACCTATAGCTTCTTGCACAAAAATAGAATCTAATCTTGAGTTTATAGAATCTGGATTGGCCGTTACAATTAATTTGTTATAGGTTTTATACTCAAAACTCGTTAATTTTTTTTGTGGGTTATTTTTGTCTTTACTCGCAATTGTTTTTCTTATGATTTCAAGAGCGGGATTCTCGTTTGAGATAACAACTTCTTTTAAAGCATCTGTCGATTCGGCCAGGCTTATTTTATAAAACTTCTTATTAGGCGAAGTATAAATTGTAATTGATGTATAACCTATATAAGAAACCGAAAAATATTCGATACTAGAAATTGACAGGAGTGTAAATTTTCCATCGACATCAGTAATGGTGTTCATACCATCATCTGTAACGATTGTTGCAAAAGGAAGTGGTTTATTGGTAGCGTTTTCCGTTACAATTCCGTTTATCTGGAATTGCGCTTGTATAGAAAGCGTGAAAAACAATGTCAAGAAACACAATAACTTCATACAGAAAACAATATTATAAATTGGCTAGGATACACAAAAGTAAGAATAAAAAAATCCGTCTCGTATAAAATTAACAAGACGGATTTTTTAATCGTTATAAAAAGATTAAACCTTCATGATTTCAGCTTCTTTGTTAGCTAATAATTCATCAATAAGTTTAATATATTTGTTAGTCAGGTTTTGTACTTCTTCTTCTGCGCTTTTGCAAACATCTTCTGAAGTTCCTTCTTTTTCTAATTTTTTAATATCTGTGTTGGCATCCTTACGAACGTTTCTCACACCAATCTTAGCATCTTCTGCTTCAGATTTTGCTTGTTTTGCCAAATCTCTACGACGCTCTTCTGTTAATGGCGGAACACTTATGATAATCACATCTCCATTATTCATAGGATTAAAACCAATGTTGGCTACCATGATTGCTTTTTCAATTGTTTGCAACATATTTTTTTCAAATGGTTGCAAAGTAATCGTTCTTGCATCTGGAACACTAATTTTAGCTACTTGCGAAAGTGGTGTTGCTGAACCATAATAATCTACAAAAACACTTCCTAGCATTGCTGGAGATGCTTTTCCTGCACGAATATTTAGAAATTCTTTTTCTAAATGTGCAATAGAATTTGCCATTGATTCTTTAGTGCTATCTAAGATAAATTCGATTTCTTCAGTCATATTTTTAAGTTTTCAGTTTTCAATCTCAGTTTTCAGTTCAAGTCGACAATTGCGACTGTAAACCGTAACTGAATACTATATATTTACTACAGTTCCAATATTTTCGCCTTCGCAAATTTTCAATAAATTTCCGATTTTGTTCATATCAAAAACCACAATTGGTAATTTATTTTCCTGGCTTAATGTAAAAGCAGTAGTATCCATTACATTTAATCCTTTTTTAAGTACATCTTCAAAAGAGATAAAATCAAATTTTACAGCTGATGCATTTTTCTCTGGATCTGAGTCGTAAACACCATCTACACGAGTTCCTTTTAAGATAACATCGGCATTAATTTCTATACCTCTTAAAACTGCTGCTGTATCTGTAGTAAAGTAAGGATTTCCTGTACCTGCACCAAAAATCACAATTCTGTTTTTCTCAAGGTGGCGTACTGCTCTTCTTTTAATATAAGGTTCTGCAATTGATTCTATTTTTAGAGCCGTTTGCAAACGTGTTAACATTCCTTTATTTTCCAAAGCGCCTTGTAATGCCATTCCGTTAATTACAGTAGCAAGCATTCCCATATAATCACCTTGTACTCTATCCATTCCTGAACTTACCCCAGAAACTCCTCTAAAAATGTTTCCTCCTCCAATTACAATGGCAATTTCTACTCCCTTTGCATGAATTTGCTTAATTTCTTCGGCATATTCGTCCAATCTTTTTGGGTCGATTCCGTATTGTAAATCTCCCATTAAAGCTTCTCCACTTAATTTAAGAAGAATTCTTTTGTATTTCATTTCTATGTTGCGTTGGTTTGTGCAAATATAGACATATTCTGATTTTTAAAAATAGTGTTTTAAAAAAATTAATTTATCTTCTCTTTTTTGCATAAAACGTCCATTTTAATAATGTATTTAGGACACAACATGACAAAAATCAGCATCGGTTTCTATTAAAGCTGTAAATTTGTATTTCATAAAAAAATAAAATTTATGCAAAAATGTATTTCCAACGCCCTGTCCAATAGCTATTCATATATCGAATACCGAAAACTTGTTTCTGATTTATTAGCCGAAGGAAAATCGACAGGACTAGAACAATCCGAAGATTTAACAAATTATAGCAGCTTGAACGAAACTCGAATGAATCGGCTGGAAAAAACAATAAAAACTACCGAAACAACGATTTCTAAGCTAGAAAACATTCGCAAAAATTACATTTGGCTTGTTATTTCTGAAGGTTGGTGTGGAGATGCTGCACAACTATTGCCTAATATTTATAAAATGGCCGCAGAATCTGAAAACAAAATCGATCTGAAAATTGTACTTCGTGATGAAAATCCTGAGTTAATGAATCTGTTCTTGACAAATGGAGGAAAAGCAATTCCGAAATTAATTATAATCGATAAAGAAAAACTTGAAGTTCTTGCCGATTGGGGACCTCGCCCAAAAGGAGCAATTGACTTGGTAAACAACTATAAAAAAGAATTTGGAGCTTTTGATGAAACTATCAAGGCCAATTTACAATTATGGTACCTTCATGATAAAGGAGTTTCTACACAGGATGAAATCATGGAAATCATGGAAAAACAGGAAGGATAACTGATTGTATTTTTTGCTACAAATCTTAAATATTTACAAAACACAAACTAAAACACTGAAAACAAGGATTATACATCAAAAAAATATTTATTTTTAATTTATTTTTTGTAACTTGCTGTTATAGTCCCAATTCTATTATTTACTTTTTTATTTGCTCTTTTTATTGGTGTCTATTTATTGTCTAACAATTAAAAAATGCACTATTATGAAAAAGTTATTTGAAAAGTTCTACGATTTTTTTTCGCGATTCTTGTTTGGAGGGAAAAACATATCTCATTATTAACCTCAAAAAACACAATTTATGGAATAGCGATACTTAAAAAAAAGCACATTATAATATCTTATTTATAATGTGCTTTTTTGTTTTCTTTTTCAGAGTCGGTAAACTTTCTTTAAACAAAGTTACCTCTATAGTTTATTTTGAGTAAATTTTTTATTTACACTTTATCTACTATGTCCTTTAACTAAATTTAACCGATTATTTAATATTGATTTTTTTTATTTTACCAATAGTTTTAGGAGAGCGACTTCCATGAAAAGCTCTTAAAACTTCAATTCTAGTAGATTTTATCCGGTATATAATTAAATAAGAACCCAAAATAATGTTTCGGTATTTCTTAGTTTTAGTTTTAAGGTGATGACATTCTGGATGAAGTAAGTAATCTTTAGATAAATTATCTAAATAAGAATATATTTCTTCAATAAAATAATCTGCAAGTCTTAAACCAAAAGTTTCGGTCCCGTATTCATGAATTGAAGGAAGATCAACAAAATCAAAAAGAGCAGAAGTAACTACTTCTTTCTTTGGGATTTCCATTCTTGAAAATGTTTTTTAGATTCTTCTAATGTAAAAAAAGTTCCTGCTTCAGCTTCTTTAATCATCGAAGCGAATTTTTTTTGAGACATAGATTTACCAGGTATCGCAAGGTTATCGGAATTATTATTTTTTGTCTTCATAATAGTAAAGTTAGCAAAAAAAATTGAAAACGAATTTCTTTCGAAATAATTTACTCTTTATTCGATCCTAAAGAAGCTTCAAATAAAGTAACATCGATAGCATTTTTCACATCGTAGTCACCAATTTTGGTTCTTCGCAAAGCAGTTAAATGAGACCCAGAATTCATTGCTTTTCCAAAATCAAAGGCTAATGAACGAATATAAGTTCCTTTGCTGCAAACTACTCTAAAATCGATTTCTGGAAGCGCGATTCTAGTAATTTCAAATTCGTGAATTGTAGTTTTTCGGCTTGCAATTTCGATAGTTTCTCCTGCACGAGCATGCTCATACAAACGAACTCCATCTTTTTTTATAGCCGAATAAATTGGTGGTTTTTGATCTATTTCGCCCAAAAACTGTTTTACCGTTTCATGAATCAAGACCTCATCGATATGTTCCGTTGGGAAAGTTTGGTCGATTTCGGTTTCTAAATCATACGAAGGCGTGGTAGCTCCAATAAAGAAAGTACCTGTATATTCTTTGGCTTGACCTTGCAACTCGGTAATTCTTTTGGTAAACTTGCCTGTACAAATAAGTAATAGCCCTGTTGCCAAAGGATCTAATGTACCTGCATGACCAATTTTAAATTTCTTTGGTAATCCAGCTTTGTTTATCAGTGCATATTTTAACTTATTTACTGCCTGAAAAGAACTCCAATGTAAAGGTTTATCTATTAGTAAAATTTGTCCGTTTAAAAAATCTTCGGGAGTATTCATTATATAATTGTAAGCGGATGAATAAAGAAATGAATTAGCAACAATACAATTCCTGCAATAATTCGGTAATATCCAAATACTTTGAATCCGTTTTTAGTCAAAAATCCTATGAAAGTTTTAATAGCCAAAAGCGCTACTATAAAGGCTACAATATTACCAATAATCAATAAATTAACTTGATCATGCGATAATTCGAATCCCGCTTTATAATAGTCATAACACTTTTTTACTGTTGCTCCCAACATCGTAGGAACTGCCAAAAAGAATGAAAACTCTGCGGCTGTAGTTCTTGTCAATTTTTGCGACATTCCTCCTACTATACTTGCTCCACTTCTAGAAACTCCAGGAATCATTGCCAAACACTGGAACATCCCTATTTTAAAAGCTTGCAAATAGGTGATTTCTTGTGATGTTTCGGCTCCTTTTGGTGTACTAAACCATTCATCTACTTTTAATAAAATAATTCCTCCTAGTAAAAGTGAAATTGCAACTGTAACTGGATTTTCTAATAGACCATCTATAAAATCACTTAATAGTAATCCTAAAACAACTGCTGGTATAAAAGCAACCAATAATTTAAAGTAAAAATCAAGCGTTTGAAAGAAACGTTTGAAATACAAAACTACAACCGAAAGAATCGCTCCTAGTTGAATTACAATCGTAAAAAGTTTGGTAAAATCATCATGGGCAATCCCAAAAAATGATGAGGCAATAATCATGTGACCAGTTGAAGAAACAGGTAAAAATTCTGTAATTCCTTCAATGATGGCTAAAACAATAGCTTGTAAAGTATCCATTTATTAGATTGTTAGATTGTTTAGAATATTAGACTGCTTAGATTTTTCAGAAAAGATTAATCTAATAATCTAAAGATCTAAAATGTCTAAGGAGTCTAATTAGTCTGTTTTAGGATTTTTAAGAATAGCATAAATTGTGATTCCAAAACCTATCAAGACTGTAGTTGGAGCCAAACGAATACGTCTGAAATTAAAAATAGCTTCATTAAAAACATTTGGATCATCACTTCCTCCACCTGCCATTAAGATAAATCCTAATGCAATTACTCCGATTCCAACTAATAAAATTTTATAGTTTACTTTATCAAAAAGGAATTCCTGTTGTTTTTGTTCTTCTTTATTTTTCATTTCTAAAATTAAATTCTGTTATAATGTTTACCGAATACTGCGACTGAATACTTTAACTTTAATAAAGATCATCAGTTCTTAAATTCAAGAAACGTTGTGTAGCAAAGTGTGTGCTTAACCAAGTAATTAAAACTCCGATTCCTAAAACAGCCAATAATACTAACCCAATAAGGCCTTTATCATCTAATATTCCAAGTCCTGGGTAATTTGTGTCTACATATATTAAAAGTCCGATTAAAGCAACAATTGCCAAACCAGCACCAATTAATCCTAATTTAATGCTTCGCATTACAAATGGTTTACGAATAAACGATTTTGTAGCACCAACCATTTGCATTGTTTTAATAATAAATCGATTAGAATGTATTGATAATCGTAATGAACTATTAATAAGCAGTACTGCAATTACAGTTAAAAATCCGCTTATAATTAAAATCCACATACTTACTTTTTTGATATTATCATTTACCAGATTTACTAATTGTTTGTCATAAACAATATCCGAAACCATAGTGTTTTTACGTAAGTTCGTTTCTATTTTAGTAATACTATCTCTAACAACATAATCGGCTTTTAAGTGAATATCGTAAGAATTCAACAATGGATTCTCTCCTAAAAACGTTAGAAAATCTTCGCCAATAATATCAGTATGTTGTTTAGCAGCAGCTTCTTTAGTAACATAAACAAACGATCTTGCAAAAGGAGCTTTTTTCAATTCGGTATTAAATGCCTTTATAATACTATCATTAGCTTCGTTTTTAAAGAAAACCGTCATTGCGATTTTTTCTTTAAAATCATCTGCTAATTTTTTAGAATTAATAATGAACAATCCTAGTACTCCCAAAAGGAATAAAACCAGAAATACACTTAATACAACCGAAAAATAAGAGGAAATTAACCTGCGTTTTTGAAATTTATCAAAGTTAGAACTCATAGTTTGCTTAAATTATGTGGTAAAAATAATAAAGAATTTCATTATTTACAGCTAATAACGAACTTTTATACTTTAATTATACAATTAGACATCGAATAAAAAGTTGATTTAACCACAAAGTGCTAAAAGTTTTGTGTTGATTTAAACGCAAAGCATGCTAAGATTTTTTAATTGCATAGTTTTATAGTACTTCAAAGTTCGCAAAGCTTTATGATGAAACTTTGTGTTTTACAATTTTGCTTATTGAAAATGTTAGCCACTTAGAACCTTAAAAGTTAATTTAACCGCAAAGCCCGCAAAGATTTTAAATGTATGGTTTTATAAAAACGCAAAGTACACAAAGCTTTGCGAACTTTGCGTACCCCTTTGTGCACTTTGCGGTTAGATCTTCAAAACCTTAGCCACTTAGAACCTTAGTCGCTTAGATTCTTAGAAAAGCCTTTGCAACTTTGAACCTTAGTAACTCAGAACCTTAAAAAAAACCTTATTTTACTTTATAAACTTCGATACTTTTAAGCCAGGAAACGTGGCGTGGACCAGTTTTTATGTCATTTTTACAAATCGTAATCATTTCTCCATTTTTTACAGGTTTACCATTTTCTTCAAAAAGAACATACGCGTTATCTCCTGTTGGATTATTAAAAATTTCTGCCCACGAAAACGTTGCCATATACCCATCTGAAGCTCTTGCTACAATATAAAAATTTCGGTCTTTATGTCCGCTTTGTTTAATTTTAGCTTTCTCCAAGATATCTTTTAGCAAAACTCCTTTACAGGTTTTATCATCTTTTTTTACTTCTCCACTCTGGCAAACTACTTTAAAATCATTTATCGTTGCCACTTTCATTTTGCGTAACGAATCTACAGTTAATTGCAACGGAAATTCGACTTCGCCCTTTACTTCAATTTGATGATTTACCAATTTTAAACTATCTGCAGGTGTAAGAACAGGATGCTTATCGTTATCTGTTTCTGAAACTTTTTCAGTTGAAACGGCATCTGCTTTTTCTTTTTTAGAAGAATTACACATCGTGCATGAAAATGCAATTAAAAGAATGAGAATGTAATTTTGAGTTTTCATATAAAATTATTTTTGATTTAGTTATTAAAAAAACGAAGCGTCACAAAAAAATTGCGTCCTTCCTCAGGATATCCTTCTACAAGGCTGTAGTTCTTATCAAATATGTTATTTACTCCAGCCTCAATACTAAAGTTTTTAGCAATTTTACCTGAACCATAAAGATTTAAAAGGGTGTAATCTGGAGCTCTCGTGCCATAACTAGTACTAATTCTAGACGAATTAAACTCAGAGTTGGCTATTAATCTCAGTAGTTTTATTGGCTGATATTCTACTGTTCCCATAACTTTAGTATTCGGCACATCGGTAAAATGAATTGTAGGATCCGTCAGGTTATTTCTTTCGACGTAAGTATAATTAACATTAAAGGCTAAATTCTGCAAAAGCGAATAATTCAGTTGAGCTTCAACTCCCATGTATTCGGCTTCGCCAAAGTTTTGCATTTGCGATTTACCGGGTGCAACATTGCTTACATTTAAAATCGCATCGGTTAGCGAACTATAAAACAAAGCCGTTTGAAATGTTATTTTACCAAAAAAATTTGCTGTATAATTTATTTCATAGTTCACTGCTTTTTCAGGTTTCAGGTCAGGATTAGGAATTGCAGTTCCCATTCGGTACGAATATCGGTCTTTGATAGTTGCAAATCGTGTTTTCTGCGAAACGGTTGCTCCTAATTTTTGATTCTCATTTAGCTGATAAAAAAATCCAATTTGTGCATTAAAGGCATCACTAGCATCTGCCGTTGAATAATCAGAAATTACTTTTGTTGTACTATTATAATCTTCGGCTTCTTTGTTTTTCCTAATATTATAACTCATTCCGGGAACCAAAGTAAATTTGTTCGAGATTTTATAAACATCTTCAATCCCAATTAATATCGTATTGTCTATAAAATTACGCACAGGTTCGCCAAGGTTATTTTCCCGATGCACATCTTCTTT
Source organism: Flavobacterium sp. GL_143 (assembly GCF_057834355.1). Classification (NCBI taxonomy): domain Bacteria; kingdom Pseudomonadati; phylum Bacteroidota; class Flavobacteriia; order Flavobacteriales; family Flavobacteriaceae; genus Flavobacterium; species Flavobacterium sp. GL_143. The sequence goes on from NZ_CM174401.1 coordinate 776,507, forward strand.
AAAATGAAATGCAATCTTAAGATCGTTTTTCGGAATTATTTGTGTGTCGTATTCCAGATTTCCTCCATACGTATAATCGTTATAATTGCTCTGAAAAGCATACGGTTTCTTTTGGGTAGAATAGGTATTATCATCATAACTATCCAATGTATTTTTAAATCTATCGTAGTATATTCTAGTTTTAAAACTGTTCTTATCATCAAAATTTGAATTAGAGATAAAGTAATAACTCTCTTTATCCCAATTAGGCCATTGCCAATAACGAGGTTTTGCATAAAGCGAATTCAATACATCATCGCCCGCATAGACAGGATTACCTTTCTCGCCTTGCTGATTAATATAGCCTATTGCATATTCGCTTTTTTCGGTTGGAGTCCACCCTACTTTAAAACTAATTTTCTGATCTGTACGATAGGAATTATCTCTTTCGCCTCCATCTTCATTTTTAGAAGGAATATAATTAGATGACATTCTAAACGAGTTGCGATGCAAATACGAATATCCTCCCTGAACATAAAATTTCCCCAGATTAGAACCGATATTAATATTACCTTTATATCCATTGGAATTAATCATACCTAGCGAACCATCATATTCTAATATTCTCGAAGGTTTTCTAGAGATGAGATTAATAGCTCCTCCAAGCGAATTCGGACCATAAAGTACCGACGAAAATCCTTTAGAAACATCTATCGCTGCAAGATCAAAAGTGGTAAATCGAGCCAAATCAACATAACCATCATAAGGAACATAAACCGGAATACCATCCATATAAACTGGAACTTGCCTTAAATCAAACCCACGAATCGAAACCATAGATTCATTTCTTGGTCCCGAAGCGGTTAAATTCACACCCGGAAGCATATTTAATGCCTGAGAAACATCCATTTTATTTTGTGACTCCATTTTTTTTGTCGTCATCCTGTTTAGTGTATCCTTGCTTTTATTATTTTTTATAATAACTTCTCCAAGCATAAACATATTAGTAGGTTTTACTGAATCTGTAGCAACTGAATTATTTTGTTGGCATAAGCCAATGAGCGGAAATAGTAAAAATGTTATAATTTTTAGCTTCATAATTTTCAATAATTTTTTCAGTATGTTTTTAAAAGAATACTGGTAATTAGCATTTTTATTTTTGACTATAATTAGTTCGTTAAGCATAACTCCAAAAAAAATTAACACATAGAAACATAGACTTTGTAAACTCAAAAGAAGGCTTTTCACTCATTTAAAATACACATAGCCATTCTATGTGAAAGAAATATATTTCTATGTGTTAAAAACCATTATGCTCAATCGACTATAATTAATCAACACTTTTCAGTATGTTTTAAAATGAATACTGATTATTAAAAAATTTTAGAACTTTAAATTTTGAACTTCTTTCTGAGCAAAATCTTTAATTCTTTTTTCGATTTCATAAAATACTGTAATTGCAGTTTCTCCAGCTTCGGTCAATCGTGCACCTCCACCACCTTTTCCTCCCAGAAGTTTCTCTACCAAAGGCGATTCGGCGCGTTGGTTCATCTCCTCAACCAATTGCCACGCTTGTCTGTACGCCATTTTCATTTCTTTGGCAGCATTGGTAATAGAACCCGTTTTTTTAATATTCTCCAATAACCAAATCTTGCCAATACCCAAAAAAGGACCTTCGGCTTCTTCAATCCAAAGTCGAACTTCAATAGAATATTTTTTCTTATCTCCCATTTATCTTTTAAAAACGCATCTAAAAATACTCAAATTTTAAGTAAAATTATTCTCTCAATTGCTTAAATATTTTAAAAAACAAAAAAATCATTCCTACCTGCAAACCACAAATTTATGTATTCCCGTTTTTTTAAATACTGATTTTTATCATTAATCCTATATCTTAAAAAATAACTTTGGTACAATGCACAATAAACGTAAATTTGCCAACTTATAATTCAGTGATAAAACCTTAGAATCTTTGTCACTCTGAACCTTTGAATCTTTTATAATGAAGTACAATCCGATTGAAATAGACGCCAAATGGCAAAAATATTGGGCAGACAATAAAACTTTTGCAGCCGAAAATAATTCCGAAAAGCCGAAACATTACGTACTCGATATGTTTCCTTATCCATCTGGAGCGGGATTACACGTTGGGCACCCACTAGGTTATATTGCTTCTGATGTGTATTCTCGTTTTAAAAGACACCAAGGTTTTAATGTTTTACACCCGATGGGTTACGATAGTTTCGGATTACCTGCGGAGCAATATGCTATACAAACAGGTCAACGCCCGGAAGATACTACTCGTGTAAATATTGATGGTGGTGTAGATAAAGAAGGAAAGCAAATTGCTGGATACAGAAAACAATTAGATAAAATAGGATTCTCATTTGATTGGGACAGAGAAGTTCGTACTTCAAATCCTGATTATTACAAGCATACACAATGGATTTTTATCCAATTGTTTAATTCTTGGTACAATAAAGATGCTGATAAAGCCGAAGATATTTCGACTTTAATTTCTATTTTCGAAAAAGAAGGAAATGCAACTGTAAATGCAGTTTGCGATGATAATATAATAGGTTTTTCGTCAAGCGAATGGACATCATTTTCATCAGATGAACAACAAAAAATACTATTACAATACAGATTAACTTATTTGGCAGAAACAGAAGTAAACTGGTGTCCTGGTTTAGGAACTGTTTTGGCAAATGACGAAATCGTAAATGGTGTTTCTGAGCGTGGTGGTTATCCCGTAATCCGTAAAAAAATGACACAATGGAGCATGCGTATTTCTGCTTATGCAGAACGTTTGTTGCAAGGTCTTAACGATATCGACTGGAGCGAAAGCATCAAAGAAAGTCAACGTAACTGGATTGGAAAATCGGTTGGAGCGTTAGTAAAGTTCCCAGTTTTAAGTTACAGTTCTCAGGCAGAGTCGCAAAGTGAAGCAACTTTAAACATTAAACCTGAAACTAATAATATTGAAGTCTTTACAACTCGTCCTGATACCATTTTTGGAGTTACGTTTATGACATTGGCTCCTGAGCATCCTTTGGTTGCTGAGATTACAACTCCAGAACAAAAAGCAGCGATTGAAGCCTATATCGAAAAAACTGCAAAACGTTCTGAGCGTGAGCGTATGGCCGATGTAAAAACTATTTCGGGAGTATTTACAGGTGCTTATGCTGAACATCCTTTTACCAAAGAACCAATTCCGGTTTGGATTGGAGATTATGTATTAGCAGGATACGGAACTGGTGCTGTAATGGCCGTTCCTTGTGGAGACGAAAGAGATTATGCTTTTGCAAATTTCTTTAAAGGAGAGCAAGGGATGCCTTCTATAAAAAATATTTTTGCTAATGTTGATATTTCTGAAGCGGCTTACGGCTCAAAAGACAATGTAGAAATTGCAAATTCTGATTTCTTAAACGGATTAAATAATAAAGAGGCAACTCAAAAAACGATAGCCGAATTAGAGAAACTAAATCAAGGAACAGGAAAAACCAATTACCGTTTGCGTGATGCCGTATTCTCACGTCAGCGTTATTGGGGAGAACCATTCCCAGTATATTATGTAAATGGATTGCCACAAATGATTGCCACGCAACATTTACCAATTATTTTACCAGAAGTAGAGAAATATTTACCAACTGAAGACGGATTGCCTCCTTTAGGAAATGCAAACGTTTGGGCTTGGGATACTAAAACCAATACTGTTGTAAATACTAATTTGGTTGATAACGTTACTATTTTCCCATTAGAATTGAACACTATGCCAGGTTGGGCAGGAAGTTCATGGTACTGGATGCGTTATATGGATGCGCATAACGAAAATGAATTTGCAAGTAAAGAAGCATTAGCATATTGGGAAAGTGTTGACTTATATATTGGCGGAAGCGAACACGCAACCGGGCATTTATTGTATTCTCGTTTCTGGAATAAATTCTTAAAAGACAAAGGTTTTGCTCCAACTGAAGAACCATTCAAAAAACTGATTAATCAGGGAATGATTTTGGGAACTACTGCTTATGTTTATAGACTTGAAGGTACAAATACATTTATTTCTAAAAATAAGATTGGAGATCAAAATGTACAGCCAATTCGTGTTGATGTTCATTTCGTAAACTCTTCGGATGAGTTGGATATTGAAAAATTCAAAGCTTGGAGAGAAGATTTTAATAGTGCCGAATTTATTTTTGATGAAAACGGTAAATACATTGTAGGTCGCGAGGTCGAAAAAATGTCGAAATCATATTATAATGTAGTTACTCCGGATGATATTTGTAATGAATATGGTGCTGATACGTTACGTTTATACGAAATGTTCTTAGGTCCATTAGAGCAAGCTAAACCTTGGAATACTGCTGGAATTTCGGGAGTATTTGGTTTCTTGAAAAAACTATGTCGTTTGTATTTTGATGATAATGGTTTAATTATTACTAATGACGAACCAACAAAAGACAACTTAAAATCATTACATAAAACCATCAAAAAAGTGGTAGAAGATGTGGAGAGTTTCTCTTTCAATACTTCTGTTTCTCAGTTTATGATTTGTGTAAACGAATTGTCTACACAAAACTGTCATTCTCGTGCAATACTTGAGCCTTTGGCAATTGTAATTTCGCCTTATGCACCACATATTGCGGAAGAATTATGGTCATTATTAGGTCATACAACATCTATTGCAGCTGTTGCTTTCCCTACTTTTGAACCTAAATATTTGGTAGAAAGCAGTAAAGAATACCCAGTTTCGTTTAACGGAAAAATGCGTTTCACTATCGAATTACCTTTGGATTTAACCAAGGAACAAATCGAAGAAATCATTATGAAAGACGAAAGAACATTAAAACAATTGGATGGTAAAACACCAAACAAAGTAATTATTGTTCCTGGAAAAATCATTAATTTGGTTGGATAATAAATTCAATTTACAATATTTTATAAATTCCAAATTCCAACTTTTGTTGGGGTTTGGAATTTTTTTTGTGCAAAGTTTTTTTATTAAATTAAAATTCCCATTCTTAAAATTCCCACCAACATTGGAATTTGAAATTTTTTTATTAAAATTTTTATTTTTGTTGTAACATTTTAACAACTCCTGTATCTAAAAGGCAAATTCTATCATTTAACAACTTAAAACTATTAAAAATGAAAAAGTATATCTTCTTAGTTATCGCCCTTTTATTTTCAGCATTATGTTTAAATGTATTCGGACAAACAAAATCGTATCCGTTTGAAATTACCAAAACTGGAAAAGGAAAACAATCTATAATCTTCTTACCTGGATTTGCTAGTTCTGGAGATGTGTGGAACGATACAAAATCTAACTTCGAAAAAGATTTTACCTGTTATGTTTTTACAATGGCGGGTTTTGCAGGAGTAAAACCGCAACCAAATGCTTCTTTTATAAATTGGGAAACAGAAATCGCTAATTACATAAAAGCAAACAAAATAGAAAAACCAATTATAGTAGGTCATAGTATGGGTGGCGGACTCGCATTAGCTCTCGCCGCAGATTATCCGGAATTGATAGGTAAAATTATAGTAGTTGATGCTCTTCCTTGTTTGTCGGCTTTAATGGATCCTTCTTTTAAAGCAAAAGAAAATAATGATTGTACGCCAATAATCAATAAAATGACAGCAATGTCTGAGGAGCAATTTTCTGAAAATCAAAAAAAATACCTTCCAAGACTTTTAGAAGATACCTCTAAGCAAGATTTATTACTTAGCTGGAGTGTTAAATCCGACAGAAAAACATTTGCCGAAATGTTTTGTGATTTTTCTAACACTGATTTGAGAGATAAAATCGCAACCATAAAATGTCCTTCACTCATATTACTTGAAGCTTATTTTGTAAACATGAAACCAGCAATCGAAGCTCAATATAAAAACTTAAAAAATGCTAATCTTCAATATGCAAACAAAGGATTACATTTTATCATGTATGATGACAAAGATTGGTATTTAACCCAACTAACCAACTTTATAAAATCGAAATAATGGAGTTTGAACAGCTATATAAATCCTATTGGGAAAAGGTTTTTAGGTTGTGCATGGGTTACGTAAATGATTACAGCATTGCACAGGATATCGCTCAGGAAACATTTATTATTATTTGGGAAAAACTCCACACTTTTAGAAACGAAGCCAATATCGGAAGCTGGATTTTTAGGATTGCATCTAATAATTGCCTTAGACAAATAGAAAAAGGAAAACGTTTTCCAAAATCAGAACTTCCGGCACATATTACCGAGGAAAAAGAATATTCGCTAGAACCACAAATTCAATTTTTGTACAAATGCATCGCCGAATTACCTGAAACCGATCGTATTATTATTTCGCTTGAACTAGAAGATGTAAAGCAAGCAGAAATAGCCAAAATTGTAGGTCTCTCGGAAGCGAATATAAGAGTGAAAATTCATAGAATTAAAGAAAAACTAACTCAAAAATTTAAAGAAAATGGACAATAATATAGACTTTAAAGATTTATGGAAAAAACAAACCGTAAGTCAACCCAATATAGAAGATTTACTAGCAAGATTAAAGCAATTTAAAAAAGCTGGAGTACGTACTTTATGGATCACCAATATTTTGCTTTTTACAACTTGTGTCTTCATTATTTTTGTTTGGTACACTTATCAACCGAAATTTATTTCGACAAAAATTGGAATCGTTTTAACGATTTTAGCAATGGTTATTTATTTGTTTTTTTATAATCGATTAGTATCAACGTATAAAAATATTGTTACCGCTCAAACCAATCAGGAATATTTACAGAAACTGATTTTAATTAAAAAGAAGCAACAATTTATGCAATCTAAAATGTTGAGTTTGTATTTTCTTTTACTTGGAGTTGGAATTTGTTTTTATCTCTATGAATATACATCGAGAATGGCGACTTTATGGGCCGTTTTTACTTATGGAGTAACTTTGCTTTGGATGAGCTTTAATTGGTTTTATATTCGTCCAAAACAAATTAAAAAACAACAATCAAAGTTGAATGATCTAATTGCAAAATTTGAAGAAGTTAATAATCAATTAGAATCATAAAAAAAAGCTTTGTATCATTACAAAGCTTTTTTTTAACCTTAATGTTTTATATAAATTATTGTGGAAAAAGAAAAGGTGCAAGAGTTACAATAATGATTCCGTCATTGTTTGCTTTTGCAGTAGATTCTTTTACTACTTCTCCGCCAACATAGATTTTAGCAGTTAATGTTTGGTCCTTAACGCCACCATGACCGCTTGCGCTGAATGTTATTCCTGGTACACCTGCATCTGCAGTAATTTGTTTAGTCCAAGGAAAACTGGTAACATCTTCATTTAGTGGACTTCCGCCTTTATCAAAATAAATTGCGCTAAGTTCTCCAGTAAAATTTCCTGTTATTTCATATTTTACATCTCTTGATTTGGTTACTTGTCCTGGCTCATTATCGTCATCGCTACTACTACATGATGCAGCTACAAAAACCAAGGTTAGCAAGAACATAATTTTTTTTAAAGTCGTTTTCATGATTGAATTCTTTGGGTTTATTTATATTTAATAATCATTTTAACAAATATAAACCTGAAGAAAAAAGATGACAATACCTGATAAAGTGTAATTTATTCTACCTGATATCAGGTAAAAAACAGAAAAAAATTTTGAAAAAAATTTAATTTTAATATTTTTGATAAAACACAATTTATGACCAAAATAGGCTTTTATTTATTCCTTATATTCTTCTCAACTACCACTTACTCACAGGTTATACTTTCTTTAGATGATGATACAGTTTATATAGATAGTATTGCCCGAGTTACTAAAAATGCTCAGTCTGATAGTCTAAAAAGTCTTTACAGCTTTAGATTATCTAAATTGTACCTGATGGTTCAGGATATGAAAAAATCTAAAGAATATTTGCAAGAAGCTAATAAACTAAAAACTAAATTCCCTTTCTTAAATGACGCTTCTATATATTATAATGCCTTTAGTTTTCTAGAAAAAGGAGATGCTGATGGTTTTGAAAAAACATTAGTTGAAGCCAACAACAAATTAAAAAAATACAACAATCCCGAAGCCTATAAATTGCGTGCCATAATACTCCAAAATTATGGTCTCATGCAGCAACGAAAAAACAACGAAAAAGGCTACATGAAAATATTGGTTTATGAAGCCATTCCTCTTGCAAAGAAAAGTGGCGATTACGAATTGATAAGTAATTTATACAAAGCCATTGCTATTATCTTCATGAATACAAATGAACGCGAAAAAGCAAGTGAATATTTAAGTGAAGCTCAAAATTACATCGAAAAAGCAACCAAAAATTCTCCTACACTAGCAGAGTCTAAAATGGAGACATATATTATCAATGCTGAAAATCTAGTAGAATTGAAGCGTTTTTATGATGCAAAAAAAACATTAGACAAAGCATATTCTAAATTATCAAAATACCCGGAATCTAATCTTAATGACTCTTACTTTTATGCAGAAGGAATATATTATGCTAAACAAAACCAACATCCAAAAGCTTTAAAAAGCTATGAAAAGGGAATTAAATCTGCCCAAAAACATCAAAATCTCATTGCTTTAAACCGATTAAAATTTGCAGAATACGAGGTTCTTTTTAAATTAAAAGATTACGAAAAAGCCAAAAAAAATCTAGAATATCTTTTAGAAAATACTCCGTTTATTGTAGATAAAAAAAACTACTACAATGAATTGGCAAAAGTTTACAATGCAACCAAAAATCATGAGAAAGCTTATTTCTATTCCAATAAATACAATACTGTAAATGACAGCCTAAACAAATCTAAGTTTCAGAATGAAATCGTAGAACTTGAAGCTAAATATAAAAAAGCCGAAAGCGAGAAGAAAATAACACTGTTACAAGCGCAAAACGATAAAGCGGCTTTATTAGCAAATAACAATCGTTTAAACTCTATACTTTTTGGTGTGCTATCATTCGTTTTATTTATTACGGTTTTATTTTTATGGATATTAAACAAAAATCAAAAAAAATTAAGTTTCCAGAAAGAAGTTAATCACGAACAAGAATTAGCTGCCCTCGAGAACCAGAAAAAACTATCCGTTTCAAATGCCTTGATAGAAGGTGAAGAGGTGGAGAGAAAAAGAATTGCACGAGATTTACATGATGGTCTTGGTAGTATGCTTTCGGGACTAAAAATGCATCTGAATCTGGCTGAGAAAGATAATGCTACCAATAAAATAGAAATAGGAACTTTATTAGACAGCTCAATTAAAGAGCTAAGAAATATTTCTCAAAATTTAATGCCCGAAAGTTTATTAAAATTAAATTTAGAAAATGCTTTAAGAGATTTATGCATAGCCAACTCTAATTCAAAAACCAGAATTGAATTTCAGTATTTAGTACAAAACCAGAATTTATCTAAGAATTATGAAATCATGATTTATAGGATTATTCAGGAGTTACTAAACAATACTTTAAAGTATGCCAATGCAACACAAATTCTAGTTTCTTGTTCTCAAAACCAAGATGTTTTTTTCATTACAGTCGAAGACAACGGAATTGGTTTTAATGTATCTGAAATAAAAGACAATATAGGAATGGGTTTAAGAAATATTAAAAACCGCGTAGAATTCTTAAACGGAAAATTAGAAATTGATAGTAAGGAAAACAAAGGAACTTCTACCTACATCGAATTAAAAGTGAAACATGAAGACTTATAAAACTATTATTGTAGATGATCATCCGATTGTAATCTCAGGAGTTTCGGGATTACTCTCCGACTTAGACAAGATAGAACTTGTTCAGACATTAGAATCTGGGGTTACACTTCTTGATTATATTGGAGCCAACAAGGTCGATTTAATTTTAATGGATATTTTTTTACCTCTAATAAATGGTGTCGATTTATGTAAAACAATTAAGCAAAAACATCCAAAAGTAATAATAATTGGGATGAGCAGCCAGTCTGAAAGAAGCTTAGTTATGCAATTTATCCAGAACGGAGGAAATGGCTATATTCTTAAAAATGCCTCTTTCGAAGAGTTTAAACGTTGTATTTATAAAGCTATCGATGGCGAGATTGTATTTAGTGATGAAGTAAAAACAATTATTAGTCAGCCATTATCCGAAGATTTAGAATACATTCCTAGTCTTAGTCGCAGAGAAAAAGATATTGTTGTATTACTCTCCAAAGGAAAATCGACTCAGGAAATTGCCGATGAATTATTTTTAAGTTTCTTGACTGTGCAAACCCATAGACGAAATATTCTGCAGAAATATAAGATGAAAAATGTTGCCGAATTAATGACGCATCTTCTTAAAAACAACCTTTTAAACTAAATATGGTTTAAAATGACAAAATGACATTTTTTTAATTTGGTTCAGAAATTGCTATTTATCTCATAACTTTAAACAATAAACTAAAAAACAAAAGATATGGGAATGAGTTATTTAATTCTTGCTGGAGCGATTATGTTATTTAGCTGGTTAGTTAGTTCAAGACTAAAGAGTAAATTCGAACAATATTCGAAATTGCAATTACAAAACGGAATGACCGGTGCAGAAATTGCCGAAAAAATGCTTGCCGATAATGGTATCCGTGATGTTAGAGTAATTTCGACTCCTGGTCAGTTAACAGACCACTATAATCCAGCAGATAAAACAGTAAATTTAAGTGAGGCCGTTTACAACCAACGTAATGCCGCTGCAGCTGCTGTTGCTGCACACGAATGTGGGCACGCAGTACAACATGCAGTAGGTTATCAATGGTTAACGATGCGTTCTAAATTAGTACCAATCGTAAGTGTAGCTTCGACTTATATGCAATGGATCTTGCTTGCAGGTATCCTGATGCTTCGTAGCTTTCCGCAATTATTACTAATTGGGATTATTATTTTTGCAGCAACTACAATCTTTTCGATTGTGACTTTGCCTGTAGAATATGATGCTAGTAATCGTGCTCTTGCTTGGTTAGAAAGCAAACGAATGCTTACACAACAAGAACAAGCTGGTGCAAAAGATGCTTTAAAATGGGCTGCAAGAACATATGTAGTAGCTGCTATTGGTTCGATTGCTACTTTATTATATTATGTCTCTATTTATATGGGAGGAAGAAGAAACTAGTCTGAGGTTCTGATCCCGAGGCTTCGGGACTAAGGTTCTAAGGTTCTAAGGTTCTAAGGTTCTAAGGTTCTAAGGTTCTAAGGTTCTAAGGTTCTAAGGTTCTAAGGTTCTAAGGTTCTAAGGTTCTAAGGTTCTAAGGTTCTAAGGTTCTAAGGTTCTAAGGTTCTAAGGTTCTAAGGTTCTAAGGTTCTAAGGTTCTATAAAAAAATCCGTTTTTTACAAAACGGATTTTTTTATTTATACGATTTTGTTTTTCAGTCCTGCAAGGTTAAAAGAAACCTTACAGGATTCGTGCATTAACTAATTTCAAAGGAAAAAACCAATAAATAAGACTTATTAAGAGGATAAAAAGTGCTTTTTCATAAAACAAGAAAACAAATTATTCTTACATTTGATTTCTAAATTAATTAGATTTAAAATGGGAATATTTGATAGGTTAAAAAATGAGTTTCTAGATATTATCGAATTTATAGATAATAGCAATAACACTCTTGTTTACAGATTTGAAAGATTTCAGAACGAAATAAAGAACAATAGTAAACTTATTGTTAGAGAAGGCCAACAAGCCATCTTTATGAATGAAGGTAAGATTGCCGATATTTTTAACGCAGGAACTTACAATTTAAATACCCAAAACTTACCTATTTTATCTACTTTAAAAGGCTGGAAATACGATTTTAACAGTCCATTTAAAGCAGAGGTTTATTTTATAAACACTCGAAATTTCATCGACCAAAAATGGGGAACAAAAAACCCTTTAATTTTAAATGATGATCGTTTTGGAATGCTCGAAATTAGAGCCTTTGGAACTTATACTTTTAAAATTGTTGATGCTCAAAAATTCATATTAGAAATTGTTGGTACTGACGGGCATTTTACTACCGAAGAAATTAACGAACAATTAAAAAGCATAATAGTATCTCGTTTTACCGATGCTATAGGCGAAGCCAACTTACCTATAGAATCTTATGTAGGCAACACTAGTGAGCTTTCGGCTACTGTCTTTACTATCATGAAAGATGATTTTGCTGCTTACGGAATTGAGCTTAGCAAATTTTTACTTGAAAACACTTCTATGCCAGAGGATGTTAAGAAAGAGATTTTTGAATTAAGTCGTCTTAACAAAATCGACATGAAAAAGTTTACGCAGTATAAAACAGCTCAATCTATTGAAAAAGCTGCCGAAAATCCATCTGGAATAGCTGGAACTGCCTTTAGTTTTGGAACTGGTATGAATATGGCGAGACAAATGATGCAATCTTTTGAAGAGCCTTTTCAAACAAGTTCTTTTTCTTCTTTTTCGAGTCATCAGATGCCTCCTCAAGCACCTCCGCCTTTACCAACAACGGGAATAACATATTTTGTAGCTATTAATAATGCACAAGCTGGACCTTTTAACGAAAGTCAGATTTCGCTTTTAATTGAAAAAGGACAACTATTAGCAGATACTTTGGTATGGAATCAAGGTATGACGGGATGGGAAAAAGCATCGAGTGTTCCTGGATTACAAAACTTATTTTCTCAAACTCCTCCTCCTCTACCTAACATTTAATTAATAAAATGGAAAACGCCGAAATTAAAAATGAAACATTAAAAGCTTTTGACTGTAATAATTGTGGAGCTGGATTAAAATATAAGCCTGGAACAACTACCTTAATATGCGAATATTGTAATACCAAAAATAACATCCCACAGGAACAAACGATTATTGAAGAAAATGATTTTGTAGCTTATCTTGAAAAATTAGAATCAGAAAATTCAGTTGTTGAAGAAACGTTACAATGCAAAAGTTGTGGTGCCGCTTCGACTATAAATATAAATTCAAAATCTTCGGATTGTCCGTATTGCAATACTTCATTAATGGATGGCAATAAAAAAGAAGATAAAACTATAAAGCCTCAATATCTATTGCCTTTTAAAATAGACAAACAAAAGGCATCTCTATTGGCTTATAATTGGGCAAAAGACACTTGGTTTACAAAAAAAATCCAACCGTCTTCTATCGATTTATCTGGGGTTTATGTTCCTCATTGGACATATGATATGCAAACCAGCACAAATTATGCACTGGAAAGAAAACAAGTAAACGGTAACAATACTTATACGCAATCTACTTCGGGAAATCTTTCTCTCTCTTTTGATGATGTTGTGGTTCCTGCTTCTGGAACTGTCGATGCGAGTTTGCTAACAAAAGTAGGTCCTTGGATTACCAAGAATCTTGTTAATACAAACGACCAATATCTGAGTGATTATATTGTAGAGAAATATAAAATAAGTTTAAAACAAGGTTTTTACGTAGGTAAAAGAGCTGTTGACGAAGCTATTCGTCAAAAAGTAAGCTCTCAATTTGGAATAGGCGGTAATACATCAATTAAGTCTATCCAGAGTCAATATCATAACATAAAATTCAAACATATTTTATTACCACTTTATGTTGTTACTTATGATTATAATGGCAAAAAAAATATTCTTTACATTAATGGTAATACCGGAGTTGTAGCTGGCATAAGACCTAAGAGCCCTATTCATAATTTTTTTAAGAAAGTTGCAATAGTTCTTTTTATAATTACAGGTGCTCTTGTATTACTACTTATTTTATTGACTTGGTTCGGTGCTGCTTAATGGGATAATGTCTCAATGAGAAAATTAGATAATTACAAACCCGATAGACTTAAAAGCCTATCGGATTTGTTTTTTTTATAATCCTGCAAGGTTTTAGAAACCTTGCAGGATTTGTACATTATCTAATTTTCACATTAACACATTATCTAATTACCTTATTTTACTCCCACTTCTAGCCCTGATAGTAGCGGCATCCTTTATGTTTTTTCTTTAAAAACATAAAGATATAGCGGATAGCAGGAAATAGCTTCTTACTTCGCAACTCCTTATGGCAATTACAAACATTTCGATTATATTTGCATTTCGATTGAAAGACAATTTTTAATATCAATTCTAAAATTAAAATGAGACACACAAAAGTTAAAGACTTATTAAACAGTACTACGACGCTTCAGGAGGTTAATGCAAAAGGATGGGTAAGAACTTTTAGAAATAATCAGTTCATCGCTCTTAATGACGGTTCTACCATTAATAATATACAATGTGTTGTTGATTTTGAAAATACACCAGACGAAACTTTAAAGAGAATTACTACTGGTGCTGCGATTTCTGTAACAGGAAATTTAATCGAAAGTAAAGGTGCTGGTCAGAGTGTTGAAATTCAGGTTACAAAACTGGAAATCTTAGGAGATTCAGACGCTGAGAAATTCCCAATACAACCAAAAAATAAACCAAGTTTAGATTTCTTACGTGAAAATGCACATTTACGTGTACGTACCAATATGTTTGGTGCAATTATGCGTGTACGTTCGGTATTATCATTTGCGGTTCATAGCTATTTTCAACAAAAAGGTTTTGTGTATGTAAATACGCCAATTATTACTGGATCTGATGCTGAAGGTGCTGGAGAAATGTTTAAAGTTACTGCTTTACCATTTGACAATACTCCAAGAACTGAAGATGGAAAAGTAAACTATAAAGAAGATTTCTTTGAAAAAGAAACAAACTTAACCGTTTCTGGACAATTAGAAGGTGAAACGTATGCAATGGCTTTGGGTCAGATTTATACTTTTGGACCAACTTTTAGAGCTGAGAATTCTAATACTTCTCGTCACTTAGCAGAATTTTGGATGATTGAGCCTGAAGTTGCTTTCAATAATCTTGATGATAACATGGATTTGGCTGAAGATTTTATTCAGTACGTAATTAAATATGCTTTAGACAACTGTAAGGATGATTTAAAATTCCTGGAAGCTAGACTTCTAGATGAAGAAAAATCTAAACCTCAGGCAGACAGAAGCGAAATGGCTTTGTTAGAGAAATTAAACTTCGTATTGGAGAACAACTTTAAACGTGTTTCTTATACTGAAGCTATTGATATCTTAAGAGAATCTACTCCAAATAAAAAGAAAAAATTCAACTATATCATTAACGAATGGGGAGCTGATTTACAATCGGAGCACGAGCGTTACTTGGTAGAAAAACACTTTAAATGTCCGGTAATTTTATTTGATTACCCAGCCAACATAAAAGCGTTTTATATGCGTTTAAATGATAACACTGAACCAGGAAAAGAAACAGTTCGCGCAATGGATATCCTTTTCCCTGGAATTGGAGAAATTGTAGGAGGTTCTGAAAGAGAAGAACGTTACGACGTTTTAATCGAGAAGATGAAAGCCTTAGAAATAGACGAAGAAGAATTATCATGGTATTTAGACACCAGAAGATTTGGATCGGCTACACACGCAGGTTTCGGACTTGGTTTTGAAAGACTTGTTCTTTTTGTAACTGGAATGACAAACATTAGAGACGTAATTCCTTTCCCAAGAACTCCTGGAAATGCAGAGTTTTAATAAAAAGTTCCTAAGATGCTAAGGCACTAAGGTTCAAAGTTTTTAAAACAAGAAAAATATTTTAAACGAATTTTAATTCAACACTATAATGATACTTAGTGCCTCAGAGCCTTAGTAACTTAGTCACTTTTTTATGCTAAAGCAATTTTTAAATTTAAAATTATCTCAGAAATTATCTCCTCAGCAAATTCAGTTGATGAAGTTAATTCAATTGCCTACGCAAGCTTTTGAGCAACGTTTATTAGAAGAAATGAACGAAAATCCGGCTCTTGAAGCTGGAAAAGAAGAAGAGTACGAAGCTGACGAATTTGCTAATGAAGAATACGATGATTATGATGATGCTGAATCGGACAGAATCGAAGCAGACGACATTAACATCGACGAATATTTAAGCGACGACGATACTCCGGATTATAAAACGCAAGCCAATAATTATAGTGATGACGACCAGGAACGCGAAACTCCATTTGCATCGCCTGTTAGTTTTCATCAGGATTTAATTAATCAGTTAAATACTTTTATCTTAAATGATGAAGAGCGAGAAATAGCCGAATTCCTTGTAGGAAGCATCGATGATATGGGTTACATACGAAGAAGTATTCCCGATATTGTAGATGACATGGCATTTACGCAAGGTATTTATACCGATGAAGCAATGGTCGAAAAAATGCTGAATGTAATTCATGAACTAGAACCTTCGGGCGTTGGTGCACGTGATTTGCAGGAATGTTTATTGCTACAATTAAAACACCGAACTCCAACAGAATACGTAGAATTGGCAATTGATATTATCGAAAACCAATTTGATGCTTTTACCAAAAAGCACTACGATAAACTGTTACAAAAATATAATGTTTCGAATGAACAACTTAAAAAAGCAGTTCACGAGATAGAAAAATTAAATCCTAAACCAGGTGGTGCATTTACAGGAAACAATAAAGTTACCGAGAATGTAGTTCCCGATTTTGCGATACGTATTGTTGACGGCGAGCTTGAATTGACCTTAAACGGAAGAAATGCTCCATCGTTACACGTTTCTAAAGATTATCAGGAAATGATGCAAACGTATAAGGATTCCAGAGATAAATCGACAGCTCAAAAAGATGCTGTACAGTTTATAAAACAAAAACTGGATTCGGCTAAATGGTTTATCGACGCAATCAGACAACGTCAGGAAACATTATTTGTAACCATGAATGCGATTATGCATTATCAGGAAGAATACTTCCTGGATGGTGACGAAACCAAACTAAAACCGATGATTCTTAAAGATATTGCCGATATGGTTGGGTTGGATATTTCGACAATTTCGCGTGTTGCAAACAGTAAATATGTTGAAACTCCTTATGGAACAAAACTGATAAAAGAATTTTTCTCGGAAGCAATGAAGAATGATCAGGGCGAAGATGTGTCAACTCTAGAAATCAAGAAGATTTTACAAAATACAATCGAAGAAGAAGACAAAAGAAAACCTCTTCCTGATGATCAGCTTGCCGAAATTCTTAAAGAAAAAGGATACCCTATTGCCCGAAGAACTATTGCAAAATATCGTGAGCAACTTGATATTCCTGTAGCAAGAATGCGTAAAAAAATGTAATTATTTTTTTTACCATTAAGGAATTAAGAAAATTAAAGATTTAATTCTTCTATTGATTAAACATAAAAAGAAACCCGACAATTAATTAATAATTGTCGGGTTTCTTTTTTGTAATTTCTTTATTTATACTGCTCAGGAATTATTTTTATCTTGAATAAAAACTCATTCTTTTTATCGTTATAACTATAAATAAGAGTGAAATTATTATCTCTAAAATCTTTAAGTCCCGGATTTGCCTTAGCAGTACTTAGCAAACTTTCTTCGATGTTCTTGCTTAAAGCGCCAACATCTGTAGTTTCTTTATCATTATTTACTAAGGTTAAATTGTATTGAGCAACTCTTTCCTGAATTAAACTAACGCTGTCTAAACGAATTCCTTCCTGAATCGTTAATGGACAATTTTTATTGTACTTATTAACCAATTCTGTCATATGTTTATCGACAGCAGATGGTCCTTTAAAAAAATAATACTGAATTAAATTTGCAGAAATTGCCAGAATCGCCACAATTACAACTGCTATTATTACTTGCGTAATTACTTTTCTTTTCTTGCTTTTTTCCTGCATTATTATTTATTTAGTTATTGTTTCCAGAAAAATAATAAGTCTATTTTTCCTGATTCTTTTTCATCGCATTATAATAAGCTGCACGGCTTAACGGCTCATATTCTTCGGTTTCGCCTAACATAACCAATTTATCATTGTCGGTTTTACGGAAACTATAATTAGCCAGATTTCCTGTTCTTGTACAAACAGCGTGAACTTTAGTTACGTATTCGGCTGTAGCCATAAGTCCCGGCATTGGCCCAAACGGATTTCCTTTAAAATCCATGTCCAATCCTGCTACAATTACACGAATTCCCTGATTAGCAAGGTCATTACAAACGGTAATAATTTCGTCGTCAAAAAACTGAGCTTCATCAATCCCGATAACGTCACAGCCTTGTGCAAGAATAGCAATATTTGCTGCTGCAGGAACTGGTGTTGAACGAATTTCGTTTGCGTCATGCGACACAACCATTTCGTCATGATAACGGGTATCAATAGCTGGTTTAAAAATTTCGACCTTTTGCTTGGCGAATTGAGCTCGTTTTAATCTGCGGATTAATTCTTCGGTTTTACCCGAAAACATTGACCCACAAATAACTTCAATCCATCCAAATTGTTCTTTGTGATTTACTGTATTTTCGAGAAACATTTTGTATTTTTCTACCTTTAAAGATGAATAGTTTTTATTACTTTGTACTGGTAATAAATCAACATAAAAATTCGATACTTTTACGTTTTTTCAAAAGTAGAAAATTTTTATCAAATCAAAGATTCGGGAGCATTAATTTAAAGAAATAAAAAAAATATTGCACAATGTTTCTTTCATTTTTTGATTTTCATCAAAAAGAATACGCATTAATAAACAAGCCTAACACATTATAATTTTCAAACGTTATGAAAAAAAAATTGGAAGCCGATTTAATCAGCATTGCACATCGAATTTTAAAACTTAAAAACAAGTCCGATATCAATCAATTATATCTTGAAACGCAGAAATTATATGAAAAATTGGCCGTTTTGAAATTTATTGATGAAAATTTTGAAGATACCAAACCAACTATTGGTCGTAGCCAAATAGATACTACCATTGCAACTGCATTTGAAAAAGAAGAAGCAATACAACCAGAAAAAACTATTGTAATCGAAGAACCGATTGCAAAAGAAGAAATCATTGTAAATGAAGTTATAGAAACTCCTATCGAAGAGGTTACCGAACCAGTTGCAGAAGCTGTAATCGAAACCAAAACGGAAGAGGTTATAGAAGACGTTGTTGCAGAAACTGAAGAAGCTATCGAAGAGATTCCTGAACCAGTTGCAAAAGAAGTAATTGAAACCAAAACGGAAGAGATTACAGAAGAAGTTATTGCGGAAACTGAAGAATCTATCGAAGATATTCCGGAGCCATTTTTAAAAGAAATAATCGAAACTGAAGAAGTTGTTGCGGAAGTTCCTGAACCAATAAAAGCCGAAGAGGAAAAAGTTGAAGAAGTAGTAGAAACTCCAACTCTGGATTTTGCTCCTGCTTTTGAGCTAACTCCTGAAACAGAAGAAGAATCTCCAAAAAAATCAGACGTTGTACATATCTCATTTGAGGATTTAGGTATTGATTATAGTAATGCTCAATTTGTAAAAGTTGATAGTTTTGAAGCCGTATCTCCTACTCCATCAGCTCCAATAGAGTTTAAAGAGAAAAAGAAAGAAGTAGTTGCAAAAGAAACAACTACAACAGCAGTTTTAGAAGAATCCAGACCAGTTTCTTTAAACGAAAAACTTTCAAAAGGATTTCATGTTGATCTTAACGACCGTATTGCATTTACAAAAAATCTTTTCGGGAATAGCCCAGAAGATTACAATCGCGTTTTAAACCAATTAATCACATTTGATAGTTTTAGCGAAGCCAATGAGTTTCTTGAAAACATGGTGAAACCAGATTACAACAACTGGGAAGGAAAAGACGAATATGCAGAACGTTTCGTAAGTATTATCGAGAAAAAATTCTCATAAAAAATAAAACACAAATTTCAAGAAAGTATTTTAGGACTTTGACACTCGAGCGATAGCGAAGGACGGATGAAGTAAAGAGTTACTAACTTAAATTGTCTATAAAGGGACGCGGATGATACGGATTTACAAAAGTAAAGCCGCGGATTAAAACTGATTTAAAAACAATCAAAAATAAAATCCGTTTTAATCCGTGTTTTCGCGATAGCGAATCCGCATAATCCGCGTCCTTTCGCAAAGAGTTAGATAGAATCATTTGTGTTAACTAAAAATTGATTAAACAGAATTCAGAAAAAATTATGTCTAAATTATATATTGTTCCCACGCCTATTGGCAATCTTGAAGACATGACTTTTCGAGCCATTCGCATTCTTAAAGAAGTAGATTTAATTTTAGCAGAAGATACTCGTACAAGTGGCAAACTCTTAAAACATTTTGAGATTGGCACACATATGTACAGCCATCATATGCATAACGAACACAAAACTACCGAGAGTTTAATTGCAAGATTAAAAGCTGGAGAAACTATCGCCTTGATTTCGGATGCGGGAACTCCTGCAATATCCGATCCTGGTTTTTTGCTTACTCGTGCTTGTGTCGAAAATAAAATCGAAGTAGAATGTTTACCCGGTGCAACCGCTTTTGTTCCTGCATTGGTAAATAGCGGATTACCAAATGATAAATTTGTTTTTGAAGGTTTCTTGCCTGATAAAAAAGGAAGACAAACTCGTTATTTGGCTCTAGCCGAAGAAACCCGAACCATGATTTTGTATGTTTCTCCACATAAATTAGTAAAAACTTTAGCTGAATTCATCACTTATTTTGGTGAAGACAGACAAGTTTGTGTATGCAGAGAATTATCAAAACTACATGAAGAAAACGTTCGTGGAACTGCTCAAGAAGTATTGGCACACTTTGAAAAAATAGCTCCACGCGGAGAAATTGTTGTAGTTGTCGCTGGAAAAACAATAATAAAAGAACCTAAGAAAAGTAAATTTTCTAAGGATGATGATGAAGAATAATTTCTCCATGAACTAACCAATTAGCATAAATTAAAAAAAATGTTCACCACAAATTACACAAATTATCACAAATTATCACAAATTTAATTAGTGGAAATTTGTGTAATTTGTGGTAAAAAAAATATCAACATTATGAGTATCCAAGCCTTTTTAGAAAAACTAAAACAAACTCCAAACGAAATAACTTTCCCAGAAACTATTGCTGTAATCGAAGAGAATTACACGTTTACACCAACTGCTTTCCAGAACGGAACTCAACACAACGCTGCTGGCGAAAACTCAGGTTCTTGTAAATTATTTGCTTTTGCAAAAGCACAAAACCTTTCTAAGGAAGAAACCTTGGCTTGTTTTGGAGCTTTTTATTTTGAAGAAGTTTTAGGAGATCCAAACGGAACCAATCATCAAAACATTAGAAACTTCATCAACTTAGGTTGGGACGGAATTAAGTTTGAAGGTGAAGCTTTGAAACAAAAATAATTTATTACAATTGTCAGGTTGAGCGGAGTCGAAACCACGTAAAGAATTTCTCCCGAAGCGTCGGGACGATTGATTTGACAAAGGTAAAACCAAATATTTTGCCACAGATTTCACAGATTAGCAC
Organism: Flavobacterium sp. GL_143; assembly: GCF_057834355.1. Lineage (NCBI taxonomy): Bacteria > Pseudomonadati > Bacteroidota > Flavobacteriia > Flavobacteriales > Flavobacteriaceae > Flavobacterium > Flavobacterium sp. GL_143. The sequence continues at coordinate 797,763 of NZ_CM174401.1, forward strand.
AGATTAAAAAAATCCTTTAAAATCTTTAAAATCTGTGGCAAAAAAACATATCAGATTAAACGATTTTTGATTTCAAGAATCTAAAATCTACACTCTAAAATCTAAAATCAACCATGCGTTGGACATTAAAACGAAAACCTTCCGAAGATAAAATCAAACATTTGGCACAAGTTCTAAATGTAGAAGATTTTGTTGCAACTTTATTAATCCAACGTGGTATTGAAACTTTTGATGATGCTAAGAATTTCTTTCGTCCATCATTAGAACATCTTCATGATCCGTATCTTATGAAGGATATGGACAAAGCTGTTTCCCGAATCGAACTTGCAATTGCCAATCAGGAAAACATTCTTGTTTTTGGCGATTATGATGTCGATGGTACAACGGCTGTTTCTTTAGTTTCTTCTTACCTAAAATCATACTACCCGAATGTAGCAACCTACATTCCGGATCGTTATGCCGAAGGTTATGGGGTTTCTTTCATGGGAATTGACTTTGCTGATGACAATGGATTTTCATTGATTATCGCTTTAGACTGTGGTATAAAATCTATCGATCATGTCGCTTACGCAAAAGAACGAAACATAGATTTCATTATTTGTGATCACCACCGCCCTGGAGAACTTCTTCCCGATGCGGTTGCCGTTTTAGATCCAAAAAGAGAAGATTGTTTTTATCCTTATGATGAATTATGTGGCTGTGGTGTAGGTTTTAAATTAATTCAGGCTTTAGGAACAAATCGTAATCAAACTATTGATGATTTATTTCCTTACTTAGATTTGGTTGCAACTGCAATTGCTGCAGATATTGTACCAATGACGGGTGAAAATAGAGTTTTGGCTTATTACGGCTTACAAGTTATTAATAGTGATCCAAGACCAGGAATAAAAGCTTTGGTTCACCAAGTAAAGAAAAAAGTGCTCGACATTACTGATGTTGTTTTTATCATAGCTCCACGAATTAATGCAGCTGGACGAATTAAGCACGGTAATCACGCTGTCGAATTATTAACTGAATTCAACTTTGAGCAAGCACAACAATTTGCATCCGAAATAGAAAAATACAATGCCGACCGTAAGGATCTGGACAAACAAATTACCAAAGAAGCTTTTCAGCAAATAGAAAAAAATCAGGAACAGAATCGCTTTTCGACAGTAGTTTATCAAGAAGACTGGCACAAAGGCGTAATTGGTATTGTAGCTTCCAGATTAATAGAAACCTATTATCGCCCTACACTTGTTTTCACAAAAAGTGGTGATAAATACGCCGCTTCTGCCCGTTCTGTAAAAGGTTTTGATGTATATAATGCTCTTGATGCTTGTTCCTCTCATTTAGAACAATTTGGAGGACATATGTATGCAGCCGGAATGACTCTAAAAGAAGAAAATTATCCTGCTTTTAAAGAAGCTTTTGAAAGACAAGTAGAAAAAACTATTCTACCCGAAATGCTAACTCCCGAAATTGAGGTCGATGCCGAAATCAATTTTACAGATATTACCCCAAAATTAATTCGAATCTTAAAACAGTTTGAACCTTTTGGACCTCTTAATATGACTCCTGTTTTTATGACCAAAAACATAAAGGATACAGGTTATGCAAAAGCAATGGGCGCAGATGAAGACCATCTTAAACTTTTTGTAAAGCAATCCCGAAGTCTCGGGACCGAAGGAATTTCGGCAATAGGATTTGGTTTAGGCAAAAAATTAGACCTAACAACTAATCAAAAACCATTTCAAGCCGCTTATTGCATCTCAGAAAACGAATGGAATGGTACCGTTTCTATCCAATTAATGTTAAAAGATATCCAGTAACATGAAAGATAAAGCCAAGAAAAATGACCCATACGCAGCATTGCGTATTAGAGAATTCAATGTCTTTTTATTATTGCGTTTTGCCATGGTTTTTGCCTGGTCTATGCAATTTATTGTAATCGAATGGGAAGTTTATAGTTTAACCAAGAATCCTCTTTCGTTAGGAATTATAGGCTTGATGGAAGTAATTCCTGCAGTTTCTATGGCTCTGTTTGCTGGTCATATTGTAGATCAAAATGAAAAAAAGGGATTATTAGTAAAATGTATTTTAGGCTTTTCGGTTATTAGTTTTGGTTTATTTTTATTAACATGGCCAAAAGTAGTAAGTGGTTTCTCTAAAGATGCTATTCTATATTCTATTTACTTTTTGGTTTTTCTAGGCGGATTAGTAAGAGCTTTTCTAGGCCCTACGATTTTCTCCCTTATATCTTTAATTGTTCCCAAAAAATTATACCCAAATGCTGCAACCTGGAGTAGCTCTGTTTGGCAAGTAGGTTCTGTTTTAGGCCCTGCAATTGCTGGTTTCTCTATTAACTGGATTGGTGTACATTGGTCTATGTGTTCCGTTTTTGCCTGTTCACTTTTTGCCTTAATTGCCTTATCACAAATAAGTACCAAACCTATTTTAAATCCAAAAATTGGTGAACCAATCATGGAAAGTTTAAAAGAAGGAATCAAGTTTGTGTTTAACAACAAAACCATCTTAGGTGTATTATCTCTGGATATGGTCGCAGTTCTGTTTGGTGGAGCTGTTGCTTTGTTACCCATATTTGCTCAAGATATTTTAAAAGTTGGCCCAGAAGGCTTTGGTATATTAAGAGCCGCTCCGGCAATTGGAGCTTTTATTACGATGCTAATCTCTGCCTACGTTCCTTTGTATAAAAAAGCGGGAATGAAACTTTTAGGTGCTATTTTTGTTTTTGGACTATGTATTATTCTCTTTGGTGTTTCTACCATATTCTGGCTTTCGGTTGCCGCTTTATTTTTAAGTGGTATTGCTGATGGAATTTCGGTTGTTATCCGACAAACCATTTTACAGCTTAAAACTCCTGACCATATGCGTGGTCGTGTTGCTGCTGTAAACTCAATGTTTGTAGGTTCATCTAACGAATTGGGAGCTTTTGAAAGTGGTTTAACTGCTAGATTAATGACACCTGTAATTTCAGTGGTTTTTGGCGGAAGCATGACGCTATTAACTGTTTTAGGTTTTGGAATATCGTCCCCGACTTTTAGAAAACTAGATTTACAAAAAGACATGGAAGACCATCAAAACATGTAGTAAATGAAAATAACATTCTTATTCTCGTTTCTTTTTTTGACATTCTTAGTGAATGCTCAAGCATTATATATAAAAACATACGGAAACAAAGCTGATACACCAATTATATTCATCCATGGTGGACCAAGTGGAAACGCTACTCTTTTTGAAGGCACTAATACTGCCGAAGCACTTTCTAAAAGAGGATTTTATGTAATTGCATATGACCGTAGAGGCGAAGGAAGATCTACAGATCCAAATGCCACATTTACCTATAATGAAGCCTTCAAGGATTTAAACGCTATTTACAAAACTTATAATCTAAAAAAAGCAACACTACTCGCTCATAGTTTTGGCGGCTTGGTTGCAACACTTTATTCTGAAAAATATCCTGAAAAAATTAATTCTCTAATTCTTATCGGAGCTTTATTTTCACAACAAAAAACATATAATCATATTCTGGATTCTGTCAAAAAAATCTATACTAAGAATAATGATTTAGCTCTGCTTGATAAAGTTTCTCATATAGAAAAACTCGACAAAAATTCTGCTGAATATAGAAAAGGTTGCTTCGAACTGGCTGGAGAGAATAATTTCTTTAAAATGCCAAAACCTACAACTGAATCTAAAGCATTATATCATCAATATGAAATAAGCGATTTTTATAAAACGAATATTCGAAATAAAAATGCTCCTCTGTTGTTTTATAAAAATGAAAAGCAAAACAACATCAACACAAAGCCTATTCTACAGAAATTAAAAATAAAAGGAATACCTATTTATGCTATATATGGAAAGCAGGATGGTATTTTTTCGGTTTCAGAAATCGCTGCTTTAAAGAATATTGTTGGCAAACAAAATTTCGTATCTATCGAAAACTGCTCTCATTATTTATTTGTAGACCAACAAAAAGAATTTCTAGATAGCATTTATAAGTGGGTTAAATAAATCAGGCAATTTTTAAATCATTTAGTTCAGTTATATAAAACCATATAAGTTATATAAGTTCATTTAAGCTTTACGCAAATAAGCTTCGTCTTATATTTTCTTATATAACTTATATGGTTCATTCCCCCTTTTTAATGCAATTATTAAGAATGTTGATCAAAACTCACCTAATCTAATTTTAGACTATTTATTTCGTTAACAAAAATTAACCTATTTTATGATTCTTTTATTTAGAATTAATATAAATAATAATTATATTTGTTTCTATAATTGAAGAACATGAGAGAAATAGAACAAATATATCATAACGACTTTGGGATTTCCTTTTATTGGAAAAACCATAATGAGACCCTTTTTGACAAAATACAACTGATTTTTAAAGAAACAGGGTTCTACTTTTCAGTATCTGAACTAAAAGACTTTGATGATTTAATCGAAGATAGTTTGCTTACAAATGCATGTTGTGATGAATGTGCTTTAAAAAACAAATGCCATAAGTTTTTGCTAAAAACTCCTTGTACCCAAATAGATTTAGCTGTTTCTATGGACGAACTAAAAGCGATTGAAGATTTGGTAAAAGGTTCTTTATTTAAAATTGAACTTGAAGAATATGTTTACGGAGTTGGCTTAAATTAAGATAAATTCTCTATTTTTTAACATCAATGCTTTCATAATTAAATATATTTTGATTTTATTCAAAAAAAAGTATATTTACATTAATGAAAAATACCAGTACGCTTTTTATCCTTTTATTTTTAGTTGTTTTATTATCTAACTGCAGCAATAAATCCGATGAATATATTGATCCACGCGGAACCGATTATGCTGGCTCCGAAAGCTGCATACAATGTCATCAAGCCTTATATCAAAAAGCAATACAAAGTTCACACTATAAAGCAACCGCAGCAGCTATAAAGGGGAATGTTTTAGGTAATTTTAATTCTGGAGACCATGTTTTTGTTTACGATAAAAACACCAAGATGGTCATGGAAGAACGAAATGATAGTCTTTATCAGGTTTTATACAAAAACGGAAAAGAAGTTGAAGCCCGCAAACTCGAAATAGTTTTTGGAACCAAACATGCTCAAACTTCCGTATTCTGGCGCAATAACAATACATACGAATTGCCGCTTTCCTATTATACATCTGTTCATAGTTGGGCAACAAGTCCCGGGTTTTCGGCTGAAAAACCTTATTTTGATCGAAAAGTAGTTAAAGATTGTTATGCTTGCCATAGTTCTAATATTAGCAGCAGAAATGTAAACCAAAGCTCTAAAGACAAGAACTTTCTGTCTATGGATGTAGAAGATGTGATTAATAAAAAAACAATCGTTTATGGTATTGATTGTGAGCGTTGCCACGGACCTGCCAAAGAACATGTTAACCAACACTTGAAATTTCCAGACTTAAAAGTTGCAAAAAATATTGTTACTTATAAATCATTAACCAGGCAACAAAAATTAGACGCTTGTGCATTATGTCATTCTGGAAATGACGGAATGAAAATAAAATCCAGATTTGACTTTAAACCCGGAGACAATCTTTCGGAGTATTTTAGAAGTTCGCATAGCCCAACCGACACAACCGATTTTGATGTGCACGGGAACCAATTTAAGTTATTACTACAAAGCAAATGTTTTACAAAAAGCGAAACTATGGATTGTATTTCTTGCCATAATCCACATGAAAATGCAACTAAAAACTTAGCTACATACTCAAAAATATGTATGAGTTGCCATAACGCAGTAAAGCACAATACGCCAACAATTAAAACAATCTCAGATAACTTACTAAAAGATAACTGCATAGAATGTCATATGCCGAAAAAACCATCAGGAGTAATTAGTTTCCGACTTTCTAAAGCATCCAAAGACTCCAATTATATGTTAAGAACACATAAAATTGCTATTTATCCGACTAAGAAAAAGTAATTATTAGGTAGCTTTAAACATATAAGTCATTTAAGAAAATATAAGTTTTAGACTCTTCGGCTTAAATGAACTTATATCATTAATTATCTAAGTTTTTCTAAAACTTCAACATAATTCAATAAAATTATTCCAACCATATAAGTCATTTAAGAAAATATAAGATTTAGAATACTTGCATTAAATGAACTTACATAACTTAAATGGTTCACTCTTACCCAATCTACTTAAACAATTTAAGAGAATATAAACTTTTGAATACTTGTTATAATCAAACTTAAGTAGTTAAACGAACAAGATAATTATTTCTCAAATGTCTTTAATTCAAAAGTTTCACCGTCGAAAACACCGTAGGTAAAATATCCTATCCAATCCCCTAGGTTTACATAATTCGAATCCTCACCTACAGAAATAATCATAGGCAAATGACGGTGACCAAAAACAAAGTAATTATAATGCTTGGTTTCTAGTTTGCGTTTGGCATACAATACCAACCATTCGTTTTCTTCACCCAAGAATTTCACGTCTTCGTCGCCAGAAATCAATTTGTTTTTTACAGATAAATATTGTGCTAATTTTACACCAACATCTGGATGGAGCCAACGAAAAATCCATTTTGAGAACGGATTTGTAAAGACTTTTTTCATTCTTTTATATCCTTTATCTCCAGGACCTTTTCCGTCGCCATGACCAATCAAGAATGTTTTCCCACCAAAAGAGAATTCTTTATTATCGTGATAAACAGGAATATTAAGTTCAGTCTGAAAATAGTCACTCATCCATAAATCATGATTCCCTACAAAGAAATATATAGGGATTCCGCTATCGCGAATTTCTGCCAATTTACCCAAAACACGAATAAATCCTTTTGGCACAACGGTTTTATACTCGAACCAAAAATCGAATAAATCACCTAATAAAAAAATTGCTTCAGCATCTTTTTTTACCTCATCAAGCCATGCCACAAATTTTTGTTCGCGAGGAAAGCTTAACTCAGGTGTTGGTGCTCCAAAATGTTGATCGGAAGCAAAATATACTTTTTTATTATTGGGTAATTGCATGAAAATAGATTTCGATTACAAATTATCGCTTGCGTACCATTCAGCAAATGATGATTCAGTTTCTTGAAGTTTTAAAGAGAAAAGAGAGATATTTGTTGGCAATCTTTTGATAATTCTTTCAGAAAAATCAACAACCATATTTTCACTTGTTGGCTGATAATCAACTAAAATCACGTGATGTCCACGGTTTTTTAATTCCTTTGCTAATTCTATATGTGGTGTCGTTTCATTAAAAACGGTAGCATGATCAAACTGATCTACGATTTCTTCTTTTACAATTTTCTTTAGATCCGAAAAATCAATTACCATTCCATGCTTTACATTATCACGGTCTGTAATTGGAGAACCAATAACGGTTACAGACAGTTTATAACTATGTCCGTGAACATTTTTACATTTTCCATCATATCCGTAAAGCGCATGTCCTGTTTCGAAACTAAATTGTTTTGTAATTCTGATATTACTCATCGAGTTGTATTTTAGATTGCAAATTTACAAAATTAAAAACCGTTTTTTTCTCTTTTTTTGGCTCTACTATACATCCAATAGGCAACTCCTACTAAAATCACAAACGGAATAAAGGAACCTATAACTACTCCTATTTGATAACTTGCATCGGGAGCAGACTTGATTTTCTCTGCAACGTCCACTTTAAGAGCGAATAAAACAATATTCATATTTATTAATTTTTAAATTGTGCCAAGGCTTTTTTTGTAAAATCAGACAAAACTAATTTTCCTGAAATACGAGCGCGTTCAGAAAGTAATGAATCCCAATTTTCTGTTCCTTCCCAAATAACTTTCTTCATCTCTGCCAATGCATCAGGATTATAACTTGCTAATTTTAAAGCAAAATGAGATAATTCTTCATCCAACTCTAGTTCATTTTCAAGCACTTTGGCAAAAAGGCCTTTATGGTTTGCCCAAATTGCCGATTTCCATTCGTGAGCAGCAAGAGTCATTTCGGTCATTGCCGTTTTCCCTATTTTTCTAGAAACAGCTGGTTCTATAACAAAAGGTCCAATCCCGATAGCAAGTTCCGAAAGTTTAGCAGAACTATCTTGCGTTGCAAAAGCATAATCGCAAGCAGCAGCAATACCAACTCCACCTCCAACAACTTTGCCCTGAATACGCCCTATAATTATTTTAGAACAATTGCGCATAGCATTGATAAGATGTGCAAATCCTAAGAAAAACTCGATTCCTTCCTCCTCATTAGTAACCGCAAGAAAATCATCAAAAGATCCCCCAGCACAAAAAACACCATTTCCCTCACTTCTTAAAATGATAACTGTAATAGCTTTATTTTTACTTAAACTATCAATTTCGGCAATCAATTTATTAAGTAATGTTCTTGTAAGTGAATTACTGGCTGGATGCCCAAATTCTACAGTAGCTATATTATTTTGGATTATGGTATGAAGCGAACCATTTTGATTTTCTGAACTCATATAGTTGTTTTTATTGTAAAGTTACGGTTTTGAAGAATATTTTCAGTCGATACTATTTGAAATTTGTTTTTTGATAATTAATTGACTTTATTTGCAATCACTTTGGGGGATTAGCTCATTTGGCTAGAGTGCTTGCCTGGCAGGCAAGAGGTGACCGGTTCGAATCCGGTATTCTCCACAATATAAAACAATAAACCCTTGTAAATTAGTTTTTACAAGGGTTTTCTTTTTTTTTGTAATACACTAAAAATCACTCACATATATTCAAACTTATTCTTTTACTTTAAAACCTTATTGTGGTCCTTGCTGATTTAAACTAGCTCTACTTTTGCAAAAAATTTATAGCAAATACAAAATGCTATCTATTTATAAAGAAGCTAAAGGCTTTTTTAGCTAAAAAGAATCACAATTATGGAAATGTTAGAGAACTTAGATCCTTTGCTCCGCGCCTTTTGGTTTGTTGCTATACCTACAAGTGTAATTTTTATTATTCAAACTATTCTATCATTTATTGGTGCTGACTCCTTTCATGGGCTTGATGCCGATTTTGATGCTGATTTAGGAGGCACTGACGAACAATTTCATTTATTCTCATTAAGGAACTTAATTAATTTTCTCTTAGGTTTTAGCTGGACAGGAATTTCCTTTTATTCAACCGTTCCTAATAAAACTTTAATTGTCATTTTAGCACTGTTGGTAGGTATTGTGTTTGTCTTTTTGTTTTTCATAATTATCAAACAACTACAAAAATTAGCCGAAGACAATTCTTTTAAAATCATAAATACATTAAACAAAACAGCCGAAGTTTATCTAACTATTCCCGAAAGTAAGAAAGGAAAAGGTAAAATTATGATTAGTGTAAATGGTGCATTTCACGAATTAGAAGCAATGACCGAAAAAAATACAATTGCATCTGGTGCAGTCGTAAAAGTCGTAAAAATAGAAAACGACAATATCCTAATAGTAGAAATAATTTAATTTAATAAACATGATGACACCAATGATAATCATAGTCGTTGCAGCTGTAGTTTTATTTGCAACAATCTCAGCATTAGTATCGAGATACAAACGTTGCCCATCTGACAAAATATTGGTCATTTACGGGCGTACTGGAGGTACATCAGCAAAATGTGTTCACGGTGGAGGTGCTTTTATCTGGCCAGTAATCCAAGACTATGCATTCTTAGATTTAAAGCCTTTATCAATCGAGGCAAACTTAACAAATGCTTTAAGCCGCCAGAACATTAGAGTAGATGTTCCTTGTCGTTTTACAATTGCTATTTCTACTGAATCTGATAGTATGAATACTGCTGCAGAAAGACTTTTAGGATTATCATCTGAACAAATTCAGGAATTAGCCAAAGATATTTTATTTGGTCAATTACGTTTGGTAATTGCAACAATGACTATTGAAGAAATTAACTCTGACCGTGATAAATTCCTTGACAACATTTCTAAAAACGTTGATAGTGAACTGAAGAAAATCGGTTTAAAATTAATCAACGTAAACGTTACCGACATTAAAGATGAATCGGGTTATATTGAAGCATTAGGAAAAGAAGCTGCCGCAAAAGCAATTAACGAAGCCAAAATTAGTGTCGCTGAACAAGAAAAAATAGGAGAAACGGGGAAAGCATTAGCCGATAGAGAAAAAGATACTCAAATAGCCGAAACTCACAGAGACAGAGATGTAAAGATTGCTATTACCCAAAAAGACAGAGAAATTAGTATTGCAACTGCTGCAAAAGATGAAACCATCGGAAAAGCAGAAGCAGACAGAGATACCAGAGTTAAAACATCAGAGGCTAATGCGATTGCTATTGAGGGAGAAAACCAAGCAAGAATTGCTATTGCAAATTCAGAAGCACTTCGTAGAGAAAAAGAAGCGGAATCACTACGTATTGCAATTACTGCCGAAAAAGTACAACAAGCAAAAGCTCTGGAAGAATCTTATGTAGCAGAACAAATAGCCGAATTAGCACGTTCAGAAAGAGAACGTTCTACACAAATTGCAAACATTGTAATTCCTGCCGAAATTGCTAAACAAAGAGCCATTATAGAAGCACAAGCTGCTGCAGAAACGATAAGAGAAAATGCAAAAGGAGAAGCAGATGCGATTTTTGCTAAAATGGAAGCTGAAGCAAAAGGACTTTTTGAAATTTTAACTAAACAAGCAGAAGGTTACAAAGAAGTTGTGGCTGCAGCTGGTGGAGATCCAAGCAAAGCATTCCAATTGCTGTTATTAGAAAAACTACCAGAACTAGTAAGAATACAAGTTGAGGCTGTTAAAAATATTAAAATTGATAAAATTACTGTTTGGGATTCTGGCAGCGGACAAAATGAAAACGGTAATTCATCTACCGCAAACTTTGTTTCAGGAATGATGAAAACTGTTCCTCCTTTAAACGACTTGTTTAATATGGCAGGATTAAATTTACCAACATATTTAAAAGGAATAGACAGTCCTGAACAACATTTAGACAAAAAGAACGAAGACTAAAATCGTGTATATTTAAAATAATAGGGTTCCACTTTAATTAAAGCGGAACCCTATTTAATTTTATTATTATTCTGGAATAATAAGTCTATCTATATTTTTAATAATTGTCGATTTATCTGCTGTTGTATTGGCTAGTTTTAAAGCTGTTTTAAAATGTTGCAACGCTTTCTCATTATCGATATCTGTGTATAGATTACCTAATAACGAATAGTAAAAATGATTATCAGAGAGATTTAATTTTTCTGCTTCTTTTATAGCAACGGCTTTTCCGCTAGTTTTTGCCAAAGCATACGTCCTATTTAAAGCCGCAATGGGCGAATATTCCAGTATCAGTAAACTATTATATAATTGCAAAATGTTCTCCCATTTTTCCGTTGTATCTTCTTTATGTGTATGCCAATACCCTATTCCTGCTTCGAGATGGTATTTTGAGATTTTATTTCCTGTTGAAGATTTACTTAAATACTCTTTTCCTTTATTTATTAATTCTATATTCCAAAGCGTTTCATCCTGATCTTCATATAAAATCGTTTCACCATTTTCGTTCATTCTAGCTTCAAATCTCGAAGAGTGAAAACACATCAACGCAAATAAAGCATTTACCGCAGGTTTATTGGTTCCTTCGTTTTCGATAAGTAAGTAACACAATCGCATTGCTTCGACGCAAAGATCTTTACGCAAAATTGTATTCTGGGAAGTCGAATAATATCCTTCAGAAAACAATAAATATATGGTTGTTAAAACAGTATCTAATCTTTTATCAATCTCATTTAAAGAGGGTTGTTCAATTTTTATTTGCTCCGTTTTTAGCTTGTCTTTCGCTCGATTGATACGTTTATAAATAACCTCTTTATTAGTCAAAAAAGCATCGGCAATCTCTTGGATTCCAAAACCACAAAGCAAATTTAGCGCAAGCGCAACCTGCGATTCAGACGAAATACAAGGATCACAAACCGTAAAAATCATAGCAAGCTGACTATCTATAATATTTTTGCTAGATAAATCTATCTCGATTTCTTCGGCTTTGGGAGCATTATGTTTTATCTCTACCGAAAGTTTTTGCTCGAAAAGAGCATCACGTTTTAAATAATTCTTGGTTTTATTTTTGGCAACCGTATAAAGCCAAGCAGTCGGGTTTTCGGGAATTCCTTTTAAACTCCACAATTCGGTAGCCGAAAGAAATGTATCACTCACAATATCTTCGGCAATTTCGATATGATTAATCCCAAATAAATAACAGAGTACCGAAACTATTTTTCGATACTCTGTTCTAAATAAATGTGGCAAAAGCTGATTGTCTTCCATAAAATCAAATCCTGACGCTTTTATAAAACACAAAAGCATTTTTAATTTTTAATTAATGACCCTCAAAAACAACAGCCATACGAATTTCTACATTTCCGCCCCATAAAAGGATTGGGCAACCTTTGGCAACTTCTACCGCCTCGTCATAATTAGCTACTTTAATCATAATTAAACCACCTATTGCTTCTTTAATTTCTACAAAAGGTCCATTGGTTACATTATTATTTTGCTTCACAACTCTACCTTCACCATCCCAGCGTTGTAGTGGTCTAGCCAATTTATCCTGAGCAGCGATTCCGCCTAACCAATCTTGCCATAATTTAATAGATGATTGCATTTCTTCTGGCGAGGGCTGAATTTCTTTGGTTATGCTATCTCTTCTAAATATCAATACAAATTCTTCCATTTCTTATTATTTTACTATTATTGAATCGTTTAATTAACCTCCAAATTGTCCAACCTGATAGGTACCTACTCCATATGGAAATGCAAGATTAATACGATTCCAAGTATTGATTGTTGTAATTGCCATCGTTAAATCGATTAAATCTTCATCTGAAAATTGACTTTTTACTTCGTTGTAAACTGAATCTGGTACTTCGCATTTTGTTAATGCTTCTGCCCAGGCCAGTGCCGCTCTTTCTCTCTCAGTATAATACGGAGTCTCACGCCAAGCACTCAAACCATATATACGTTGCTCTGTTTCTCCTTTGGCACGCAAATCTTTAGAATGCATATCCAGACAATAAGCACAACCATTAATTTGTGATACTCTAAAGTAAACCAATTCTAATAGTATTTCTTCTACTGCCGATTTTTTTAAATATGCCCCAATTCCAAAAAGTGGTTTTAATGCGCTTTGTCCTTTTTCCTGAATGTTAATTCTTGATTCCATTTTGTTTAAATTTTTAATTGTTATACCCTAATAACAATCGAACTTTCAGAATTGGACATATTAAATAAAATATTTTTCATTTATTTTAAAAACAAACTCCAATAAACTGAAATACAATTATTTATATCTTAAAATTATTTAAATATTTCTGTTAAAAAAACTAAGTTAAGAAAATAAATACTCTGTTTTCTAATTATTGTAAACAAAGCTTCTTGTTCTGAATCTTGATAAAACAAGAGTTAAAACGTAGTTAATGCTTAATAAATGGTACGTTTTTTGAATTTAAGGAGCAATATAACAAAACATAGCCTCTTGTTATATTTCCATTATTTAATCTTTTAATTATTATACATGAAAAAAATTATTCTATTATTTAGTTTAATGCTTATTATTACTTCTTGCTCATCTAACGATGAAGATACTTATGGCATTTTTAATCCCCCTAACTGGATTCAAGGAACTTGGAAAGAGGAAACTTCTGGAGCAATATTAACTTTTACATCACGTGATATAAAATATACCACAACAGGTGATTCTTTTTCTTTTAGCAAACAAACAACCAAGTTCTCTAATACATTACCACAAGAAATTTCTTCTAGCCCAAATTTATATATATCTGATTTTTCTCAAGGTAAAGAAGGTTCCATAATCCGATTTAACTTTGTAAAAACATCCGATACAAAAATGGAATCAAAAGGACATCTGCCTGGAAATTACATAAAACAATAAGTATCTAGAAATTCTTGCTCAAATAAAAGTGAGTTCAAAACCGTAAATTATTTTTAAATTAAATGATTTACGGTTTTTTATGTCCACTAGTACAAATTCACAAACAACTCCTTGTGATTTTTATTACAAAAACACGATTTTCTTACAGTAAGTTGTGTTTTTTAAGTAAAAAGATAAAAATAACACTGTAACACTGTAACAATTAGTTTCTATAGTAGTCTTATGAAATATAGTTACACAAAACACAAACTACTCAATATAAATCGACTGAGTATTGATATAAAAATTTATTTGTTTTTTTATGATATAACATTTTTAAATATTTCTGAATTAGTACGTAGAAATTAAATACAAATTAAAAATGTTCCAGAAAAGACAGATATAAAGCCGTAATCGCTCTTATGTGATTGCGGCTTATTTTTTTAAGAAGCAGAAAGCTGCATTTACAAAAGACCTCATTTCCCGATGTGCACTATATCTTTTTATCCGCAAAAAAACGGATAAAAAGGATGCCGTTTCCATCGGGGCTAGATTAGAGGTTTTAGATTTTACAAGAACCTTTTTTGATATTGATGGTGCATACAAATTGCAAATCTGGACTTTCTAATTTAACTTTACTTAAAAATAGTTGCATGAAAATTCATTTCTGGCTTTATAGTTCTAATCTCGAAGTGTCATTTAATTTTTATAAAAAAGTTTTTGATCTCAAAACCGAAGTCTTTACAAATAAAGCAAAAACCTTCTTTGCACCGATTAACAGTCATGTCGAATTAAAAATAAGTACCTTACAAAAACCTATTAATGAAGGAAATATAGAAATAAATGAAGCATCTATAGACCAATTATACGACATGCTTATAAAAAACCAACTCCCTCAAAGTAATGAATCTGATATAGAAAAATTACCTGCAGGCACATTTTCAGGTCCATGGGATTTTCCTGGTGGAAAAGTGCTTTTCCTAAAAGATCCAGATAATCATTTTATTGCTTTTATGGAATGGTAAATAAACAATATGATTTATTTAATCCGCTGTACGAAGTCTCCTGACTTCGTACTCACTCCAATTTATTTTTATTTATTCTATCAAAGAAAGTGTTCTATTAGTTAATTCATTTTTATATTTCAAAACATCATCAATGCTCGTTAGCAGATACTCATTATTTTCAATAAGAATCTTCATTTTTGAATCATTAAAAACCAACTTACAAATCACTTTTTTGACATTATCATCAATACTAATATTAAAGAAGCTTTTAAAATCTCTATAAAAAATTCTTTCATTTGGAATTTTTTTATTTTGAATAAGTAATGTTCTTATTGTATGATATGCTTGAATTTCAGATTCGGTTGTAATAATTCCACCAGTATTGGAGTTTGATTCTGCAATGACTTTTTTATCATAAAGAGATTTTAATAAAGATGAATTAATCATACTTATCATTTTACCTTGAGTATCGTCATTGAATTTAGTTTTAAAATTCATATTTCTATGAATAATTTTCAATAAATCCTTTGAAGGAGCAATCAATTCTTTTAATAGACTATTTTCAAAATCTTCGACAAAAACTGCTTCTTGTGCAGTTTTAATAATTT
Source organism: Flavobacterium sp. GL_143 (assembly GCF_057834355.1). Lineage (NCBI taxonomy): Bacteria > Pseudomonadati > Bacteroidota > Flavobacteriia > Flavobacteriales > Flavobacteriaceae > Flavobacterium > Flavobacterium sp. GL_143. The sequence goes on from NZ_CM174401.1 coordinate 813,242, forward strand.
CATTAATAACAACATACCTCTTATCAAACTTAATTAGCGTCTCTAAATCTCTATCTGAATAATTAGATAAGTTAAAAATAAAAAAAGGCTTATTATCAATTACATTTGGCTGCAAAACATCTGAATAAAATCTATATTCAATTCCATTTGTCAATACCGCAATTCTTGAATTTTTAGTATTATTAAAATACCCGTTTAGCTGACCCGCTTCTTTATCACTTAATCTACTATTATACTTTTTTGCCTCTACTAAAATTGTATCTTTTTTATTTAGCAAAATAGCATAATCAATTTTTTGACTTATGCGTTCACCGAAATCAGCATTGTATTCTGGTATTAAATCATTCGAAACAAAGTTTAACATTTCGAAAAATGGTTCAATTAAAAATTTACGTGTTTGAGCTTCATTAGTACACAATTCAATTGCATCGCTAATTTTAAAATTCTCAAGAGTTTTTTTTAATTGATTAATAGATTGTTTAGGTATGTTTGTAGTCATTTATAGGTTATTTTCTTAGTTAGATTTTTCAAAACAAAGTCTAATCTAATCAAAATAAATCAATTCATAATTTTTTAAAAAGATAAACTCAAAAATATCATTAAGAAAATAAGTCCTATCGCAACAAATACCCAAATCGAATAGAACCGTAAAAATAACCCGTATTAGTATTATAAGGGTCTCCCTTTAATTCTTTGCCACGGTAAATAAAAGAATAAGACATATTAAAATTATTGTGGCGGTATTTTAAACCAAACTCAGCATTAAAACGAAGCGGTTCTAAATCAAAAGTTATTGGGCTATTATTGTTAAACATACTACCCTGAATCGTAGCATCATAAAATTGATAATTAACGCTTGGTATTGCGTAAAAGTAAAACTCTCTAATATTGAATTGTGGTTCGAAACTTACTGAAGCATCATGTAAATTAGAGTCATAAATTGGGAGTAATCTCTTAAAACCAATTCGAGTTAATAATCCTGTAGAAACTCCCGTAAAAATAGTCCCAAGATTTGCTTCAGACTGAAAATGAAGATCAATAAAATCATGATGTTTCGTTGGGAATAATTTCTTAGAATACATAACATGCGCCTGCACGGCGAAAGCATTACTAAGCTGATTTTCCCAACCATATACATTTTTATACCCTATTAAGTGGTGGAAACTTTCCTGGGTTTCTTTCCCTAAAGCATTTGGGCCCATAAAACCTAATTGAAAATCTGTCTTTAAAACCGATTCGCTTTGATAAAAAAAACTTCGGCCTGCTTCGACAAAAAGATATCCTGTAAAAGGACGGTCATTTTTATCAACAGCCGATTGATTAATAAATCTAGGATTATAAATATATTGTCCAAGACGAAATTCTGTAATTTTCTTGTTTATTTTTTCATTCTCATTCTTTGATAAAAAACGATAGAAAAGCTCTAAACCATTTGTATAATACATGTCATTTTTAGACGATGTATATAAATCATTATCAGTAATCAATCCAATTTCACTGGTTCTACTTTGGGCAAAAACAAAAGTGGTTGCTAAAATAAACAGAATACTAAGTCCCTTTTTTGGTACCATCATAATTAATTTTACCAACGCTACGCATTACTTTAACAATCTTATTTTTTCTTTTATTAATATAACTAGATGACCCAGTTGCTTTAAATTTTCGTGGATTTGGCAAGATAGCTGCAATTCCCGCAGCTTGTATAGGTGTAAGACTCTTTGCGCTCTTGCGGTACCAATGTTGTGCTGCAGCCTCGGCACCATAAACACCATCGCCCATTTCGATACTATTAAGATATACCTCCATAATACGTTCTTTTCCCCAAACCAACTCGATTAAAACTGTAAAATAAGCTTCTAGTCCTTTACGGAAATAGCTTTTCCCTTGCCATAAAAATACATTTTTGGCAGTTTGTTGCGATATCGTACTTCCTCCTCTTATTCTTCTGCCGCGTTCGTTACTTTTATATGCTTTTTGCAATGCCTTAAAGTCAAAACCATTGTGTGTTAAGAAAGTTCCATCTTCACTTGCAATAACTGCTTTTTGCAAGTTCATCGATAAGTTTTCTATTGGTTCCCAATCGTGACTAAAATAGTTCTCTTTACCAGCCAACTTATTTTCAATACCACGAATTACCATTAAAGGTGTAAAAGGTACAGGAACATATTTAAAGAAAACTACAAAAAATATTGAAAGCCCAAAGAACCATAAAAGTAGCTTAAAAAAGAAACGAGCGATTTTGCTCCCAAACGAGCGATTTTTCTTTTTCGCTGCTGGTTTTGCTTTACTTGGTGTTGTTTTTTTTGGTGCCGGTTTTTTTGGTGCCGGTTTTTTGGTTACTGCCATTATATTAAATCTGCTAATTCTGTTCCTATTAAACTTCCTATTGCTACTCCCATTCCTCCTAATCGAACGCCGCAATATACATTTTCTGATAATTGAGTTACAATAGGATTTTTACTATTTCCTACTCCCATTATCCCGCTCCATCTATGAGCGATATCTGTTTTTTGATTTGGTAAAATTACATTTTTCAACAAATCTTCCAATTTATTTTGTATTATTTCTGTGTTCCCAAATTCAGTGGTAGTTTCTGTCTCAAAATCCAGGTTTCGCCCACCTCCCAATAAAATCCTATTACCCACATTTCTAAAATAATAATACCCTCTATCTAAGTGAAATGTGCCTTTAATTTCTAAACCAGGAATTGGTTCGGTAATTAAAACCTGTGCTCTGGCAGGTTTAACTCCACCGTTTGTAAGTGTATTAGCAAATCCGTTGGTAGCAAAAAGAATTTTATTTGTAGTAAAAGTAAAATCCTTCAACATTATTTCGACATTATTCCCAGTATCCAAATAGGAAGTTACTGTTTGTTGGTTCAAGATTAAAATATCAGCTTCAATTGCTTCTTTTAGCAATGCTTGCATCATATTACCTGTATCAATTTGTCCTTCAAAAGGATTAAAAACCAAATACTCATGAATACCTTTAAACTCAAAACGATCTATTTCTTTAGCAAAAACATCTGTTTTAAAAAGTGGTCTGAGAATTTCATTTACAAAAGATAATTTGCTTGAACATTCGTCATATCCATTTTCATCTTCCTTTAAGAATAATTCATATCCTCCATAAGGTTTAAAATCGATTGCATAATCTCCTAAACGTTTACGTAATAATTGTAACCCTCTCCAGCGTTTTTCGATAAGCTGGATTACATCTTCTTCGGTATGTGTTTTTAAATCTTCAATTATTTCCGAAAGACTTCCGAAGCAAGCAAAACCAGCATTCTTGGTACTGGCTCCTTGTGGTAACATTCCTTTCTCGAGAATCAAAATTTTAGCTTTCGGAAATTTTTCGCGTAAGCGCAATCCTGCATGCAAACCTACAATTCCACTACCTACAATGGTGAAATCTACATTTGTAAACCAATTTTTAAGTTCCCAATAGCTTAATTCCATTTCGATATTTTTTATAAAAATAATGTTTTTTTAAACCATATAAGAAATTTAAGTCCATATAAACTTGACCTTAAACAGATAAAACTTAAATGAACTTATATTACTTACATGGTTAAACCTTTTAAATAAAACTAGCTCATCCCTCTTAATCATGGGGTAACTTTTATCATTTATTTAAGACAATACCAATTGTGTTATCACTGGGTTGCTGGAATTAATTTTGTACTTTTAAAACCTTAAAATTTTTAGATTAAATTTATGAAAAAAGTACTATTTACAACCTTAGTAATGATGAGTTTAAGCACCATGGCACAGAATGTAATGTCACCAGAATTATTGTGGAAATTAGGAAGAGTTACAGCACTTGGACTTTCAAAAGATGGAAAAAACGTTGTTTACAAGGTTACAACACCATCTATTGCCGAAAATAATTCGACATCAAAATATTATACTTTACCTGTAAATGGTGGAAATGCAACCGAAATTTCGGACACAAAAACCATTTTGGCAGATAAAAACATTTCGCCAGACGGGAAATTTTTGGTGTATAATGAAGAAGTGAAAATCGATAAAGTTTTAGGAAAAGATTTTTACCCTAATCTGGATAAATCTGATGCTCAAATATACAATGGTCTGGATTACCGTCATTGGGATACTTGGAATGAAGGTAAATTTAATCATGTTTTTTACAAAGAAAACAAAGATGGAGCTGTTGGAATTGATATTTTAAAAGGAGAAACTTTTGATAGTCCTCAAAAACCTTTTGGTGGAGACGAAGATTATATCTGGTCACCTGATGGTAAAAGTATCTTGTATGTAAGCAAGAAAAAAGCTGGAACTCAATATGCTATTTCTACCAATACTGATATTTACGAATACAATCTTGAAACTGGTAAAACAACAAATAGAACCGAAGGAAATTTAGGTTATGATATGGCACCACAATTTTCGCCAACCGGAAACCTAACTTGGTTACAAATGAAACGTGATGGTTATGAGGCTGATAAAAACGACATTATTGTTGATTTTAAAGGTATTAAAATGAACCTGACTGCTAATTGGGACGGAACTGTTGATAGCTTTACGTGGAGCAAAGACGGTAAAAAAATATTTTTTACAGCTCCTATAGATGGTACAAAACAATTATTTGAAGTAAACTTTCCTGGATTAACTAAAATTGCTATAAAAGTACTTCAAATTACAAATGGTAATTATGATGTAAATGATATCGTTGGTTTTGTAGGTGATAATATCATTGTAACAAGATCGGATATGAATCATGCAAACGAGATTTTTTCTTTCAATTTAAAGAAAAACACTTGGGAACAATTATCAAATGTAAATACAGCTACTTACAGTACTTTAACTTTAAGCAAAACAGAAAGACGCTATGTTACTACAACTGATGGTAAAAAAATGTTGGTTTGGGTAATCTTACCTCCAAATTTTGATGCATCAAAAAAATACCCAACTCTTTTATATTGCCAAGGCGGACCTCAATCTGCTTTAACACAATCATATTCTTTCCGTTGGAATTTTTCATTAATGGCTGCCAAAGGTTATGTTGTTGTTGCTCCTAACCGTCGCGGAATGCCAGGTCATGGTGTAGAATGGAACGAACAAATTAGTAAAGATTGGGGCGGACAGGTTATGGACGATTACTTATCGGCTATTGATGATGTTGCCAAAGAAAACTATGTAGACAAAGCTCGTTTAGGTTGCGTAGGTGCAAGTTATGGTGGTTATTCTGTTTTCTATCTAGCAGGAATCCACAACAACCGTTTCAAAACTTTTATCGCTCATGATGGTGTTTTCAACACGCAAAGTATGTTTGGAACTACTGAAGAAGTTTTCTTTAACAACTGGGATTTTGGTGGTGCATACTGGGAAAAAGACAATGCAATTGCTCAAAAAACATACACTACTTTTAACCCAATAAACCATGTTGATAAATGGAACCAACCAATCTTGATTATTCAGGGTGGAAAAGATTTCCGTGTACCAATTGGACAATCTCAAGAAGCATTTCAAGCTGCTCAATTGCGCGGTATAAAAAGTAGATTATTGTATTTCCCTGAAGAAAATCACTGGGTTTTAAAACCTCAAAATGCTCAAGTTTGGCAAAGTGAATTCTTTAAATGGTTAAACGAGACCCTATAATTAAAATTTAAAAACACATCCCATACTAATTATTTCAACCATACAATATGGAAAGTAAGAAGAGTTACATTCCGCTTAAAGTTTTTATAAGTTACATTGCATTAGCTTCGCTTGTAATTAGTGTGGGGTGGGTTTTATATTCAGAAAATGTCAGTTATTCGAAAATAGAAAGCAAAATTGCTTTTGAAAAGACTAAAATTTTAAAAGTTAGTCAGCTTTTTTCGAATGTATATAAAACTGAAAGTCTTGCCCGAAAGACAATTCAGTCTAATTCGGAATCAGACTTTGAACATTACATTAGAGAATCGGATTCTTTACGAATTCGAATTGATTCTTTAAAAAAAATTGTTACTACGCAATCACAAATTGTTCTTCTAGATAGCGTAAATTATTTATTGGCAGAAAAGACCAAAAATATTCGTCAATTAAAAACCATCAAAAGCAAGGCTAATGATGAAGTTACGGTAAACAATGCCATTGACGAATTAACAAAACTAGAATTTTCATTACGTAAATTACAACTTGAGGATTTTACCAAAAACCCAGGGCAACTGGGGAGTTATCAGCGTAATGTTCTGCAAAAATATGTTGATTATCTCAACCAAAATATCCCAGATGATAGTACAAATACGTTAAGTAAAAAAGCATCTGATTCGATTTTATCTACATCCAAAAAATTATTAAGTTCTGTAAAAAGAGAAACTGAAAAGAAAAAAGAATCTCTAAATTATCAGGAGAACAAACTACTTAAAAATGAGATTTTAATATCCGAACAACTCCGAAAAGTATTGCGAATTATTGAACGAGAAATCATAATTAACTCGATAAAATACAATACGGATAAAGAAAAATCATTAAAAAAAATTAATCAAATTGTAACTGGAGCAGCCGTTGTTGGTTTATTGCTTACCATCTTTTTCTCTATACTTATCGCCAGTGATTATTCTAAAACACAGCTGTATAAGAAACAATTAGAAATTGCCAATTTTAAGACCAAAAACCTCCTAAAAAGTCGTGAGCAACTTATCTCTACGGTAAGTCACGATTTAAAAACCCCTTTGAGTACAATTGTAGGTTATACTGAGCTTTTGGGCAATTCTGACCTAAATACGAAGCAATCGTATTTTATTAAAAATATCAAAAATTCATCTGAATACATTTCGCAATTAGTACAGGATTTGCTAGATTTTTCTCAAATCGAAGCTGGGAAAATTGCAATTGAGAAAAAACCTTTCTCACTTCCTGAAATTATAACTGATGTTGCTAAAAACATTCAATCTGTTTACAAGCAAAAAGATATAGAACTTATAATTAAAACTGATGAAAGATTAAACCAAAGAGTAATTGGAGATTCGTTTCGATTAAAACAAATCTTAAGCAATATCATCGGGAATGCTTATAAATTTACCGAAGAAGGATTTATAAAAATCGATGCTACAATTAATCATAATGGAGAATTTGTTTTTATTAAGATAGAAGATTCAGGTATCGGGATTGAGAAAAAAAACCAAAATCTTGTGTTTGAAGAATTTGCTCAGGCAAATGAAGGCATTGAAAAAAAATATGGAGGAACTGGTCTGGGACTTGCTATATCTAAAAAAATAGCAACTCTTTTGGGTGGTGATTTACATCTAAAAAGCGTTTTTGGAAAAGGAAGTACTTTTGAAATTCAACTTCCGTTAGTATTCGACACTAACACAGAATTAGAACTAGAAGAAACAAATAAAGAGCCTCACATCACACCTATTATCACGGCCAAAACCGCAATTGTAATAGATGATGATAGTAATTTATTAGGTTTAACTTCTGAGGTTTTAAAACAGCATAATTACACGGTTCTGGCTTTTGGTAATGCCAATGAAGCGCTAAAAACGATTGAGAACACTGCTTTTGATTTTATTTTAACCGATATTCAAATGCCAGAAATTGATGGATTTCAGTTTTTAGAAAAGCTGAAAGAAACTAACAATTCTCAATATAAAAACCAACCTATAATTGCTTTAACAGGAAGAGACGATTTGGATCTGAAAGTTTATACTGATGCAGGATTTACAACTGTTGTAAAAAAACCATACTCACCTAAAGTATTACTACAAATAATACTTTCACTCTTTGATAATTCAACCGAAATCACTCCCGAAGATGATGAAAGCAATAATACTAATTTACAAAAAGGATTCTCTCTTGACTCTTTAAAATCATTTTTAACCAATGATAAAGAAGCACTGCGAGAGGTAATTAAAACTTTCATAAAAACAACAAAAGATAACTTAGTAATTTTAGAAAAAAATATTACTGAGAAAGATAGCATGGAAATAAGTGCTATTGCACATAGAATTGCTCCAATGTTCAAACAAATTCAAGCTTCGGAAATCAGCAAAATTTTAGATAATCTAGAGCAAAAAAAATACCCTGACACCGATTTAGAAACAATATTCAATACATTAAAAACGAAGATTAATTCGCTACTTTTAATTCTGGAAAAAGAAATAGCCTAATCTATATCGTATTGTTTTAGCTTATTGTATAATGTTTTTCGGGTAATCTTAAGCATTTTTGCAGCTTCAGATTTATTATTTTTCGCTTTTGCTAAAGCATGAATAATAGCCTCTTTTTCATTTTCAGATAATGAGAAATCATTTGGAACTTGTTTCTGAACCTGAAAAAATTCAACTGGCAATACAGTACTTTCTATAAAATCTCCTTGTGATAAAAGCGTTGCTCTCTTTACACAATTTTGAAGTTCTCTTAAGTTTCCTGGCCACCTATATTTCTGAAAAATAGTAATTACTTCATCCGAGAAACCAATAATATTTTTGTTCAATTGCTCATTTGCTTTTTCAAGAAAGAAATCTGCAAAAAGCATTAAATCTTCTTCTCTATCAATCAATGAAGGTGAATGTATAGAGAACTCATTAATTCGGTGGTATAAATCTTCACGGAAATCTCCCTTTTTTACAGCTTCTCGCAAATCTTCGTTGGTCGCAGTTACAATACGTATATCAACATCAATTTCTTTATTGCTACCTACTGGTTTTATCTTTCGTTCTTGTAAGGCTCTTAAAAGTTGTATTTGATTTTCATACGAAAGATTCCCTATTTCATCCAGAAATATTGTTCCCCCATTTGCCGCTTCAAAATAACCTATTTTATCAGTTACTGCTCCTGTAAAAGAACCTTTTAAATGCCCAAAAAACTCACTTGCAGCCAATTCTTTTGGTATTGCACCACAATCTACCGCAATAAAGTTATTGCCTTTCCTAGGGCTCTGTTCATGAATACTCTTGGCAATTATTTCTTTTCCAGTACCGCTTTCACCAATAATTAAAACCGACATATTAGTTGGACTTACCAACTCGATATGTTCTGCTAATTTTTTAGAAGCTTTAGAAATTCCTTTTACAAATTCAAATTCGCTTGATTTTTTTTGAACTTTAGCTTTTTGTTCTTTTTCTGGAACTTGCGGTGAAGTTTGTAAAGCATTTGCAATTACAAGTAAAACTTCTTCTGGATTAAATGGTTTCGAAATATAATCTGAAGCTCCATTTTTTATTGCTTTTACAGCAGTATTTACATCTGAATATCCTGTCATTAAAATAACGGGGATTTCGGGATACATTTTTTTAAATTCAGACATTAACCCAATCCCATCTGAATCTGGAAGTCTTAAATCGGTAATAATAAGGTCAAAAGATTCTTCTTTAATTATATTTCGTGCTTCGGCTGCAGAAAAAGCAGTCACAACCGTGTATAACTTTTTTGTCAGGAATTTATCTAACAATTTACAAAACGAAATATCATCTTCTATTAATAAAATCTTTGGCATTAGTGTTTGGGCTTTTCATGCTAAAATAAGACTAAAATAATTGTATTCTCATAAAATTTTGCAAAAAAAAAGAGATTGCAGATGCAATCTCTTTTTAAAAAAACCTAAACTAATCTACCTAAATTATATTTTTATCCAATTGCCATTGACATCTGAATAGACAGTAGCCTTTTGGTCACCAACTGAAATTTCTAATTTATATTCTTTCTTTTCATTCACATATGCCTTATCAAGTTTCGCATCCGGATAAGCCTTTTGTAAAGCTGTTTTTACCGGTACCGGTACTACATCTACGCTAACTTCTGTGTAACCATCTTGCACTGTTACAACTTTAGCAACTGGCTCTGTAGTTGTTATAGTTGCTGCGTAAATTGACAAACTCCCAAAAACAACTGCTGCGGATAAGATTAACTTTTTCATAATGATATATGTTTTAATTTATTTGGCTTATAATTACTTCTTAATCAAATTTCCTGATGCATCAGAGAAAATAGTATACTTTTTATCACCATGAGCGATTTCTAGTTTATACACATTTTTCTCATTTTTGTATGCTTTTTCAAGTTTTGCTCCTGGAAAAGATTTTTCCAGAGTAGCTTTTACCTCTGCAGGAAGTGCATCTGCTCCAATTTCTGTGTATTCGTCTTGAATACTAATTACTTTTACTGTTGGTTCTGTACTCGCTACAGTTGCAGCATTAACTGATAAACCACCTAATACGATTGCTGCTGATAAGATTAACTTTTTCATAATAATAGATTTTAATGTTTTTAATTTATTTTAAACCACTAAGTTAGATTATTTTTTAATCCAGTTTCCAGTAGCGTCTGCAAAAAGATTTCCTACTTTATCACCTACAGTAACATCTAGTTTGTATTCTTTGTTTGCATTTACATATGCTTTATTAAGTACTGCATCTGGATATGCTTTTTTCAAAGCTGCAGTAATAGCCGCTGGCAATTCTTCGATTTTTACTTCTGTGTATTCTTCTTGAACTGATGTAGTTTTAACATCTAAAACTGAAGTTGGTAAAGTTGTTGCAAATGAAGATAAACTTCCTAATACGATTGCGGCTGATAAGATTAACTTTTTCATAATGATATATTTTTAATGTTTTTATTTTATTTTGGGTTTATAGTTTCTAGATTGAATTATTTTTTAATCCAATTTCCTGTAGCATCAGCAAAAAGATTTCCTACTTTATCTCCTACAGTAACATCTAGTTTGTACTCTTTATTTGCATTTACATATGCTTTATTAAGAACTGCATCTGGATATGCTTTTTTCAAAGCTGCCGTGATAGCTGCTGGTAATTCTTCGATTTTTACTTCTGTGTATTCTTCTTGAACTGATGTAGTTTTAACATCTGAAACTGAAGTTGGTAAAGTTGTTGCAAATGAAGATAAACTTCCTAATACGATTGCGGCTGATAAGATTAACTTTTTCATAATGATATATTTTTAATGTTTTTATTCTATTTTAGGTTTATAGTTTCTAGATTAAATTATTTTTTAATCCAATTTCCTGTAGCATCAGCAAAAAGATTTCCTACTTTATCACCTACAGTAACATCTAATTTGTACTCTTTGTTTGCATTTACATATGCTTTATTAAGTACTGCATCTGGATATGCTTTTTTTAAGGCTGCAGTAATAGCTGCTGGCAATTCTTCGATTTTTACTTCTGTGTATTCTTCTTGAACTGATGTAGTTTTAACATCTATAACTGAAGTTGGTAAAGTTGTTGCAAATGAAGATAAACTTCCTAATACGATTGCGGCTGATAAGATTAACTTTTTCATAATAATAGATTTTAAATTATTTGTATTGTTTTTACACTTCAGATAAAGAAATTATTATGCCGCAAAATTCAACGAACCACAAAACAAGCCAATTAACTAATTATCAGTTATTTAAATAGAACAAATTATATCCTACCCAGTTACAAAGTGTGTAAATTAGATAAAAAGTGTGTAAAAAGTATACACAGATTCATTAGAAAAGAGCAGAAACAAAAAAAGCCTCACATTGTGAACATGCCCCAAAAAGTTAGACACTATTTGGGGCATTTTTTATGGAAAGAAAAGCAAGGTATGACTATGCATTTAAGTTAGAATGTGTAGAATTGGTTTTAAAGAAGCATTATTCAGATGGATATGTTTCAAAATTAAAAAAGACTGCAAGATGGAATATTCGTAAGTGGGTCAGTTTTTATAAGGCATATGGTAAAATTGGTTTATTGTCACGAATGAATCAAAGCTATTCAGCCGAATTTAAGCTAAAAGTGCTCAATATCATAGAAAAGGAATCCCTTACCTTAATGCAGACTGGTATAAGATTTAATATTCCCGATATTTCCATAGTTTTAAAATGGAAAAAAGATTTTGCTAACTTTGGACTAGTAGGATTACAACCAAAACAAAGAGGCAGACCCGTATCGATGAGTAATAATAAAGGCAAAAAAAGTAAATCAGAGAAACCCCTGACAAGAGAGCAAGAACTGCTAAAAGAAAACGAAAGACTTCGCTGTGAGAATGAATTGCTAAAAAAGCTGCAAGCCTTAATTCAAGCCAGGAAAAATCCAAAGCCATAAACGAATTAAGGCATAAATTTGGTTTGGAATTACTTTTGAACCTTGCAAATATGGCACGCAGCAGTTTTTATTATCATCAAAAACAAAGTAAGTCACCTGATAAATATAAAGAAATTAAAGAGTTGATTAAAGTCATTTATCACAGACATAAAGGGCGTTATGGTTACAGAAGAATAACCGATGAATTACAAAACAGAGGACTGGTTATCAATCATAAAACAGTTCTTAGATTGATGAATCTATTAGGGTTAAAAAGTGTTATTAGAGTAAAAAAGTATAAGTCTTATAAAGGTGAAAATGGTAAAATAGCTCCAAATATACTAGAACGAAATTTTAAAGCAAAAGCTCCAAATCAAAAATGGGCAACTGATATAACAGAGTTCAATGTAGCTGGAAACAAATTATATTTATCACCAATAATTGACTTATTTAATCAGGAAATAATCAGCTATGAACTCACAGAGAGACCAGTGTTTAATCAAGTGGTTATGATGCTGAAAAAGGCCTTTAGAAAAATACCAGATAATACAAATTTAATACTTCATTCAGACCAAGGCTGGCAATATCAAATGAATCATTACCAACTTTTATTAAAACAAAAAGGAATCAAACAAAGCATGTCAAGAAAAGGAAACTGCCTAGATAATGCAATTATTGAAAACTTCTTTGGAATATTAAAATCTGAAATGTTTTATACCCAAAAATTCAAATCAATAGAACAATTAAAAAAAGAAATTAATAAGTATATAATATATTACAATAACGAAAGAATTAAATCAAATTTAAACAAAATGAGCCCGATAAAATATCGAGCTCATTATTATCAAACTTAATTATAAATTTGTCCAAACTTTTGGGTGCAGTCTATTGCTGTGAGGCTTTTAGAATAATATAGTAATGTTTTATTCTGGATCTTTCATTTTAAATGTATCCATAAAAGCAGTTGTATAATCTCCTGCGATATAACGCGGATCATCCATTAATTGTCTATGGAAAGGAATTGTAGTTTTTACTCCTTCGATTACAAATTCATCCAAAGCTCTTCTCATCTTGCTAATTGCTTCTTCACGAGATTGTGCAGTAGTAATTAATTTAGCAATCATAGAATCATAGTTTGGCGGAATGCTATATCCTGAGTACACGTGAGTATCTAAACGTACACCGTGACCTCCTGGCATATGAAGCGTAGTAATTTTTCCTGGTGAAGGGCGAAAATCATTATAAGGATCTTCAGCATTAATACGACATTCTATAGCGTGTAATTGTGGTAAGTAATTTTTTCCAGAGATTGGAATTCCAGCTGCCACCATAATTTGCTCACGGATCAAGTCATAATCAATAACTTGTTCTGTAATCGGGTGCTCAACCTGAATACGTGTATTCATCTCCATGAAGTAGAAATTTCTGTGTTTATCTACCAAGAATTCTACTGTTCCAGCTCCTTCATACTTAATAAACTCAGCAGCTTTTACAGCAGCTTCACCCATTTTTTCACGCAATTCATCTGTCATGAATGGCGAAGGAGTTTCTTCAGTTAATTTTTGGTGACGACGTTGTACAGAACAATCTCTTTCAGAAAGGTGACATGCTTTACCATAAGCATCACCAACAATCTGAATTTCGATATGACGTGGTTCCTCGATTAATTTTTCAAGGTACATTCCGTCATTACCAAAAGCAGCTAATGATTCTTGACGAGCACTATCCCAAGCTTTTTGAAGTTCTTCAGCTTTCCAAACAGCTCTCATACCTTTTCCACCACCACCGGCAGTAGCTTTAAGCATTACTGGATAACCAAATTCTTTAGCTAATTTTTGTGTTTGTTCGAATGATTCTAATAAACCATCTGAACCTGGTACACAAGGAACTCCTGCTTCTTTCATTGTAGCTTTAGCAGAAGCTTTATCACCCATTCTGTCAATCATTTCAGGAGCAGCACCAATAAATTTGATACCATGTTCCTGACATATTTTAGAAAACTTTGAATTCTCAGAAAGAAATCCGTATCCCGGATGTATTGCATCTGCATTAGTAATTTCGGCAGCAGCAATAATATTTGACATTTTCAAATACGATAAGTTACTCGGAGGTGGACCTATACAAACCGCTTCATCTGCAAATTTAACATGCAAACTTTCAGCATCGGCTGTAGAATAAACTGCAACAGTTTTAATCCCCATTTCCTTACATGTACGAATTACACGAAGTGCAATTTCCCCTCTATTCGCAATTAATATTTTTTTAAACATCTTTTTAAAATTAGATAATTAGATAATTAGATAGTTTGATCATTAGATTATAGAAAATTTCTAAAACCCAAAATCTAAAATCTAAATTTTTATGATGGATCTACTAAAAACAATGGTTGATCAAACTCAACTGGAGACATATCGTCTACTAAAATCTTAACAATTTTACCAGAAACTTCAGATTCAATTTCATTGAATAATTTCATTGCTTCAATAACGCAAAGAACATCTCCTTTTGCAATTGTTGAACCTACCTCTGCGAAAGCTGGTTTGTCTGGTGAAGGTTTTCTATAAAAAGTTCCAATAATTGGAGATTTTATAGTGATAAATTTAGAATTTTCAGCTGCTGCTGGAGCTTCTGTATTTGTTACTACTGGAATAGCCTGTGGTACTACAGCTTGTGGTAACGTTGCTTGAGTAGGCAATTGTTGAACATACGTGGTTTCTGTTACATTACCCTCTAAAGTTGTTCTAATGGTGATTTTAACATCGTCCATCTCCAACTTTACTTCAGCAACTCCCGAATTTGCTACAAATTTGATTAGGTTTTGAATTTCTTTTAAATCCATAATATTCGTTTTTAGTTTAAATTTATTTTTTATCGTAAGCCCATTTTAGGTAAATAGATCCCCAAGTGAATCCACCTCCAAAAGCGGCAAAAATAATGTTATCTCCTTTTTTGAATAAATGCTCAAAATCGCTAAGTACCAATGGTAATGTAGCCGAAGTTGTATTTCCGTATCTTTCGATGTTCATTAATACTTTTGAGTCTTCTAAATTCATTCTGTGTGCAGTAGCATCTATAATACGCTTATTTGCCTGATGTGGAACTAACCAATTTACGTCTTGATTTGTTAAGTTATTTCTCTTAAGAATCAATTCGCTTGAATCAGCCATATTGGTAACAGCATATTTAAATACTGTTTTCCCATCTTGAATAATATTATGTCTATTATTTTGAACTGTTTCTAAAGTAGTTGGGATTAAAGAACCACCTGCTGGTATTTTTAAGAAATCACGCCCTACTCCATCACTACGCAAGTATTCGTCTTGCAAGCCTAAACCTTCGTAATTTGGTTCAAATAATACTGCTCCTGCTCCATCTCCAAAAATAATACAAGTTGATCTGTCTGTATAATCTACTATCGAAGACATTTTATCTGCTCCTATTAGTAATACTTTTTTATATCTTCCTGATTGAATGTATGCTGCAGCTGTAGACATTCCGTAAAGGAAACTAGAACAAGCTGCTTGTAAATCGTATGCGAATGCATTTGTTGCGCCTATTTCTGTAGCAACATAAACTCCTGTAGAAGCTACTGGCATATCTGCTGTAGCGGTTGCCATTATTATCATATCAATCTCCAGAGGATCAATATTAGCTTTAGCTATTAAATCTTGTGCTGCTTTTATGGCAAGGAATGAGGTTCCTTTATCAGTATCTTTAAGAATTCTTCTTTCTTTTATTCCGGTGCGGGTAGTAATCCATTCATCGTTGGTATCTACCATAGTTTCTAAGACTTTGTTTGAAAGTACAAAGTCTGGAACATAAGCTCCAACAGCGGTTATTGCGGCTGTGATTGTATTCATTATATTCAATTATTTCCTTCCAAATACTGGTATTTGAAAAATTTTTAAAAGACTTGAAAATTACAAAAAAAATTCTAAACGTAATGTCTTAATTTTCTTAAATAAAGAAAATTATTACTAACAAAAAAAACTCTCACATAGTGAGAGTTCTAATATCATTTACAAAAATGTATTAAGCAACAGCTACAGATTTATCTATAACAACTTGCCCTCTGTAGTACATTTTCCCTTCATGCCAGTAAGCTCTGTGGTATAAATGTGCTTCTCCAGTAATAGGACATGTAGCGATTTGAGCTACAGTAGCTTTATAATGTGTTCTTCTCTTATCTCTTCTTGTTTTCGAGATTTTTCTCTTAGGATGTGCCATTTTACTATATTATTTATCCGTTAATAGTTTCTTTAATTTGTCCCAACGAGGGTCAATATCTTCTTCTTTTGTACTCTCTACTTTTTGTTCTTTTATAGTTAACTCATTCAGCTTATCCAAAGCTTCAGTTTTTAAACTTCCGTCTTTAATTCCTGGATGAATTCTTTTTAGAGGAACCGAAAGTGCAATCATTTCATAGATATATTGTGCTATATCTATTTCGAATTCACCATAAGGCAGAATAAGCAATTCTTCATTGTCATTATTAAAAGCTTCTCCAAAACGCACTATCAACTTCATACTACCCTTTAATGGTAAATCAAAATCTTCGCTTGTTAAGTCACATGGTACATTTACAGTCCCCTTGTGTTTGAAACCCAACTCTAACATGTTGCTTTTCTTCTCTAAAACTACATTTACCTTGATATCAGAATTTTGAAATTCTTCATAATCAAAGTTCTCAAAGAACACATTATTTATTTGATACTCAAAATGGTGTTTCCCTAACTTTAATCCTACGAAAGGAATTAAATATTCTTTTGTCTTGCTCATTTCAACATCATTTTTCCTAATTCATATTCTGAACCACAGAAGTCTGAATCGGGGTGCAAAGATATAAAATTATTGTAAAACTAATAATCTTATTCACCTTTTTTTGTTTATAACTGTTTTTCTTTTATTTTAAGAGGTTTTTTGCTAATCTCCTCATATTGATTACGAGAGCGAAATATGTCTATTGCCAAATAAACAGCCTCTTTAAATGAATTGTAATCTGCAACGTCTTTCCCTGCAATATCATAAGCTGTACCGTGATCCGGCGAGGTTCTTACCTTGTTTAAACCAGCTGTATAATTAACTCCTTTACCAAACGCTAGTGTTTTAAAAGGAATCAATCCCTGATCATGATATGTAGCTACAATTGCATCATATTTTTCATATTGACCACTTCCAAAAAAACCATCTGCAGGAAAAGGTCCAAAAACCAATGTCCCTTTATCAAATATTTTCTTTAATGTTGGCTTTAAAATCGCATCATCTTCTTTACCAATTACACCACCATCTCCACAATGCGGATTAACTCCTAAAACTGCAATTTTCGGTTTATTGATACTAAAATCCTGAATCAATGATTGTTTAATCGTTTGAATTTTACGCTCTATTAATTCTTCTGTAAGATGCGATGCAACTTCACTTAACGGAATATGATCTGTTAACAAACCAACTCTTAGATTATCCTGAACCATCATCATCAAGGCATTACCCTCTAACTCCTGATCTAAATAATCTGTATGCCCAGGAAATTTAAACGTCTCCGATTGAATATTATACTTATTGATAGGTGCAGTTACCAAAACATCTACAATTCCTTCTTTTAAAGCTTTAGTAGCTGCAACAAAAGACTTTATCGCGTACTCCCCTACTTTATCATCATTAGCTCCCAGATTAATATCAATCCCTTCTCTCCAAAGATTAAAAACATTAATTTTTCCTGGCAAAATCTGATCTAATTTATCAATTCCATGCAACATTACCGATGAAGTAAAATTCTTTTTGATAAAAGAGAGAATTTTCACATTTGCAAAAATAACTGGTGTACACAGCTCAAGCATCCGAGAATCTTCGAATGTTTTAAGAACAACTTCGCTTCCAATACCGTTTAAATCTCCTATTGAAATTCCAACGATTATATTTTCTGCATTTTTTATCATGACCTCAGGTTATTTATTACTAATTTTGATGTGCAAATTTAGTAAAATAAAATAAGAAATGTTTACAGGAATCATAGAAACCCTTGGCAAAGTAACCGAAATAAGAAAAGACAGAGACAATCTTCATATAACTGTAGATTCTACAATCACAAACGAACTTAAAATAGACCAAAGCGTATCCCATAATGGTATTTGCTTAACTGTTGTAAATACACAGGACTCACTTTACACCGTTACAGCCATTGCCGAAACAATACAAAAGACAAATATTGGAGATTGGAAAACTGGTGATATTATCAATCTAGAAAGAGGCATGAAACTAAATGACCGTCTTGATGGACACATTGTACAAGGCCACGTAGATCAAACAGGAAACTGTATTGCAATAGAAGAAGCCAACGGTAGCTGGAACTACACTTTCGAATACGACGAAAATCTGAACAATATTACAATCGAAAAAGGGTCAATTACCGTAAACGGAGTTAGCTTAACGGTTGTAAACTCTAAGAAAAACCAATTTAGCGTATCGATAATCCCTTATACTTTTGAGAATACTAATTTCAAAGATTTTAAAGTTGGAACTAAAATAAATCTAGAGTTTGATGTAATCGGGAAATATGTATCGAGATTATACAAAAACAATTAAAAAAAACAAAAGCATTAATAAACAAAAAACTCCAGCTATGCTGGAGTTTTTTGTTTATGCTTATATATAATATAAATTCCGAATAATAATGCCCCTACAAGCAACAATACCAAATTTTCATCAATAGGCACAGGTGGCGTTATTGGAGGTCCTTTTTTCGGAGGCCCTGGCTGAGGCGAACCTGCCAAAACAGTAACAACATTAAACATGAAGAAAAAAACCATTAAAAACTTACTTGAAATAATTTTCATATAAAAATATTAGCTACCTGAGTTCAACACAATAAATAAAGGAAATCCGTTTTTTTTTTATTAAATCTTGCAATGAAAAAACTCAAAACAAAATTGCTGGACAAATGTATAAATTTAATAGAAAGCTGCAATACCTTAATAAAAAAAGCTTAAACAAATTCTAAAAAACACAACAATTATCATCAACAAAAACACACAACCACCTGATTATAAGCTATTTTATTTCTTATCACATCCACACAATTCAGTATTTAATAAACTAAAAATCCTACACAAAAAACATTGCCAAGACATAAGCTAAAACCCAAAAACCGCTCCTCATTATCAAATTCTTATTTACTTCTGAAGTACAAAAATAATTAATTTATTAAAAACCAATACTTTAACTACAAATTGAACGATTTTTCCTTATTTTTATAATGAGTTTCACCCAAACACAACTCCTTTAAAAATACCTACTATGAAAAATCCCGTTATCAACAACAAGATTGACTTTACCAAAACCCAAAGCACTTGTCCTTATGCTACGAAATCACACGTCCCACTTGATTTTTACGACGAATCATTTATTGCAAATCCTGAATTGACGTTTCAGAAACTAAGAAACATTGCTCCAATTCAGCAAATTACATTGGGGGACGAATTCCCCATATGGCTAATTTCCAAATACGATGACGTAACCAACATGCTACGCGACCCCAGATTTGTCAAATCTCTAAACAACTCGCAAACACTTAACAACGAATCCTCAAAAGAAAAATCCAAACGAACAACAGCCGCATATATACTAAGAAGATGGCACATGCTTTCCAGCGACCCACCTCAACATACACGACTGAGAGGTTTTGCACAAAAAGCTTTTACCCCAAAAATAGTTGCCGAGATGCGTCCTCGAATTCAACAGATAACCGATGAGCTAATAGATAAAATCTACAACAACAAAAAAATGGATTTCCTTGATGATTTTGCTTACCCACTTCCTTTTACAGTAATTATCGAATTATTAGGTATCCCGATTGAAGACCAAGAAAAACTTAGACGCTGGTCAGATGTTTTGATTGAGTCTCATATAACTGAGAAAAACAAACAATCTCTGAATGAAAGCTCTGAAGCTTTTATCGACTACATGAAAAACATACTAGATTTACGCAGAAAAAAACCTGGTAACGACCTTATCAGTGCTTTTTTAAAACTGGAAGAAGCCGAAGACCATATGACTGAAGACGAACTTTACGCCTCTATCCTACTACTTATCATCGCTGGCCATGAAACCACACTTAACCTTATTAGCAACGGAATGCATGCTTTATTATCTCACCCTGACCAGTTGGAGCTTTTAAAAAACAATCCAAAACTAATTCATTCTGCTATCGAAGAGATGCTACGATATAATAGCCCCCTTTTTGCTTCAACAATGCGATTGGCCGCAGAAGACATCACTATCAAAGGGATTACAATTAAAAAAGGAGAAGGAGCATTGGCATTATTCTCATCTGCAAACCAAGACGAAGCCATGTTCAACGATTCACTTCGCTTTGATATAACCCGAGAGAACAACAAGCATCTTGCTTTTGGTCATGGAATACATTTCTGTATGGGAGCGGCCTTAGCTCGCCTAGAATGCGAAATAGCCATAAATACTATTTTAAACCGATTACCAAATTTAAGATTCGATAAAGAAGCCAAAGTTCTTAAATGGCGCCCCAGTAACATAATACGAGGATTACATAAATTCCCTGTTGTTTTTTGAACCCTAAAAATTTTTACCTACAAAAAAAAGCCTCTACATTACTGTAAAGGCTTTTCAATTTTAAACTGTGGTCCCACCTGGGCTCGAACCAGGGACCACCTGATTATGAGATAGACTATTAATGTTTGCATTTAATTGCATTTAGCTTCAAAGCTACTGTATTATAGCTGTTTATCATTTTTAAAAAATATTTTTGTTTCATCCTGCTTCACAATATGTATGCATTTGTTGTACGTATGTTGAACTTTTAAAAATATTAAAAATGAAAGCTAGTGTAAAAATCATCCTAAAAAAAACAATGCTTAATGATGGCACTTTTCCAATTAATTTAAGAATAACGATAAACAGAAAATCGAAATTCTACAAAACCCCTTACAATGTATTACCAAAATTTTGGAACAACAAAGCAAATGAATTTAGATACAACTTCCCAAATTATTTACAATGTAATCGAATATTAAATTCGATAAAACAAGATGCTTCTAAAATATTAAATATAATGATCGAGGAAGGTCATAACTATTCTCTTGAATCATTTGACTCATTATTTAGACCTGAAGAAGTTAAAAAACTAAGCTTTATCGCTTATTTTGAGGAGAGAAAACTTCAATTAAAAGAATCTGGAAAAATAAGTTCAAGCTGTTCCTATCGTGACACCATTTCTGCTCTTATGAGATTTAGACCAACAATTATAACTTACGATTTTACAAAAATTAATTACGATTTTCTAATAGCTTTTGAATCTCATTTACGAGCTCATGACTGTAACGATGGTGGTATTGGCGTATACATGCGCAATATTAGAGCAATATATAACTCAGCAATAAAATCTAAAATTGTTTCTAGTGAATTTTATCCTTTTAAAGATTATATAATTTCAAAACTGAAATCCAATAAAGTAAAGAAGGCTTTAAGTAAACAAGATTTACAACTATTACTGGACTATGACATATCTGAAAACAAAGAGGGTGCGAAAGCATTGTATGCTTATCTATTTAGTTTTTACTGCCGAGGCATGAATTTCACAGATGTAGCTGAGTTAAAATGGGAAGATGTTGATTTAAGCAGTTTTTCGTATATTAGAAATAAAACGCAAGTAAAATTAAATGTAAAAATTCCAAATAATAATTATACGAGAACTATTCTAAACTACTTTAAAATTTATCGACCATTTGATACCGATTATATTTTCCCAATTTTAGACAAAGATGAAAAGCTATACACAAAAGAAGAATTGAGAGATAGAAAAAAAAGTGTTTTAAATTATTATGGAAAACTTCTCAACATTATTGCACTCCAATGTGGTATTAAAAACAAAGTGACTTTTTATACTGCTAGACACACCTTCGCAACAATATCTTTAAAAAAAGGTATTAATACCGTCATGATTAAGCAAGCCTTAGGTCATCAATCTATTAAAACAACTGAAACTTATTTAGAAGATTTCAATACTACAGATTTAGATTTCGCCTTCGAGAACTTAATCTAAAAATTATTGGAACTTTATAATACAAAAACTTCATTTTTTACGAATGTAATTATAGTTTCTGATAAACTTACTTTTTTATAATCAGAAGAATTATCGATCCATGGTTTTTTCCTTTATAATTTTCACAAAGAAAAAAAGAAAAAAAGAAAGTTCTCGTATTAGTAGAGGTTTCAAAATAAGTCAAGTTTTTTTGAAAAAATACTACCTCAATAGTTTTCAAGAATAGAAAGTGTGATTGTATACTGAAGAGTAGTTATGAAATCTACAGGTGGAGATTTTTTCGAAAACCCGCAGGGCTTGAACTTTACTTTTTGAAACCGGAACTTAGCTTTACTTTCTTTTTTTATTTTTTTTAGCACGATGTTCTTGATTTACTTTTCGGAAAAGTTCTTATGAAAATGACAATCAAACACCCCCAAGCACCGCAAGAAGCAAAAAAAGTGACGCCCCTTTTTCGGGGCAAGGAACTTTTTTTGCGGATGAGGAGCGCAGTGGCGGGGTTGCGGCAATCGAACTGCCACCATAGATGCGGGAGTACAGCGAAGGCACGGAGCGAAACGGAGCGGGTATGAGCGTGAAACGGCGGGGTGACTAAAAAATCAGTCCCGCTTTTTCTGCGGGGCGTTCCTTATTCAAATGCAAAGTGATAACGGAGCAAACCCCGATGGCTGGCGAAGGAGCAACCGCCGAAAAAACTAGGGGCGACAGACATAATAATACTGCTGAATATAATGGAGCGGAGCCTGCGGAGAGAAATGGGATGAAGCTGTATTGTGGATGTAATAGCCCCGCCGAACGCAGGAAGAGAGCGTGTGAAGATGAGGGCGAGGAAGCGTAGTGACGGCCTGCTCTTTTGCCGAGCTGGCCGACGCTATGCTGAAGAGTGAACTGTGGAATGGAGGGAGGAGGCTTTTTCTGCCGACGACCGACTGGAACAGCCGAACGAAACAAAGCGAACGACCGGAGTGAGACCACTTTATGTACTGATTGAGGTATTCTCTATTGTGCCCATATTGGTTGAGTTCGCCAATTTTCCGGGAAACCCATTTTGTGTACTGGAACGCTTGGATATTCATCTATTAAACTATAGAACTTACCTTTGATAGAACTATTTGGACTAACATTTTCTAATGTGTAAAGTACTAATGAGAATAAAGAAAATAATTTAGCTCTTTGGTTTTCGTCTGGAATATAAGTGATAGGATTATTTTTTAAATTTTTTGGCCACAAATATTTAATTGTAATATTATTATTCCATAACCTGGAATGATGCGCTATTACATTTCTTATTACTGTAGTTGTTTCCAAAAAACTTGAAAAATCGCTGTGAGAATTAAACCCAAATTGTAAAGCAATTGTGGATTTTTCTCGTAATTGATGGTTTAGGTTTTTATATATTTTAGATAGTGACCCCATTGATGCGACCTCCAATGCTTACCATGCTTCGGGTAATTCATTTTGTGCTTACTTTTATGCTCTATTATAAATTGTTCTTTACTTCTTGTAATTTCATTACTTAAATGACCAGCTATTGACATTTGATTTATTCCGTCTGTAAAAATGGAATAATCTAAATACCATAATGGGCCATAAATAAGTGATAAATGATAAATTAATTTTGTTCTCAAAGCCACTTCGATCCTTTCTATTGCATCATACATCAGTAGGAGTAAATGTCTGTCGAAATTATATAAATCTATAACTTCGTCAAAGTAACTGTTATCGTTAAATTTGTGTTCTACTTTATTAGATTGCATTTCCCACCAATATCCTTTTAAACGATAATAACTAATGTTTTCAAGGAAATGAGGCACTAATTCTTCATTATGAAATAGCAAACCTCTTTGTCTTAATAATTCAATTTGTTCCGTTACTGTCTTTGGACTCTTGTTAGCCATGTTGTTATAAAAAAAAAGACCAGAAGGCTGTTCTTATGGGAAGCGCTACTGGTACGATTAGGGAAAATATATACAGGAGCATATTATTACGCAAACTTTTTAACAATTAATCGCATTTATCTGTCAGAGCTTATTTATGTCTCTTTAAAAATAGGGTTTTGTTAAAACAAAAAAATCAGAAATCGAAAGGCTTCGGAAATATAGTTTCAATTATATGGTAGATACTTTTTTTGAACTTGCTTAAATAAATCTATTATTATTATCTACAATTTCAAAATTTTTAATAAAAAACACCTCTAATTTTTGTTGCAAAATCAAGATTATAACTTTTATTAAATTGATATCTCTTCCTGCCATTTATTTAGTACTCCATTACACGTTTCTTCTTTACTTTTTTTTACAAATTTTATTATAGTTTCTGTTCCAATTCAAAATGGCAGATAAAATTTATAAAATGGATTTTAATATTTCGATTTGATGTTTTCCGAAACGGTTCTAAAATCATTTTAGATTATATCTCTTAACGGATGACAAAAGACTCCTCAATTTTAAATCAGTGTCCTTATTTAGCTTTATTGTTTGATTTTTATGTCTTATTTGTGTTATCGAAGACGGCAGAACATTTGATATTTACAGTATCAAAATATGATTGAATTAATATGTTTTTAAAGTCTAATTTAAAATAAATCATTAATTGAAATAATACTCAAGAATCTATCTTATAATACCTTTAAATAACCGCAAGAAATGATTACAAAGAAAGAATTTACCATTGGGTTACTCTTACTCTTGACTGTTCCTTTTGTATTTGGGCAAAGTAAAACTGTTGAAGTTGGTTTCATTACAGATAATGATTTATATACATCGTTAAAAAACGACAAATATTACACTAATGGAATTGAACTTTTTTATAGGTGTCTAGCAAAAAACAATAATCAAAAAATAAATAAGAAAATTAACGAAATCCGATTAGGGCAATATATTTATACTCCTGCCAATCTTAGTAGTAGTAATATAGTTCTGAATGATCGTCCTTTTGCAGGTTATCTTTTTGCCGAAGCATTAAGAAATACTTTTTATCAGGATGAATCAGTCTTTAAAGTTGGCTTTCAGTTAGGAATCGTTGGTGAAGAATCATTTGCAAAAGAAACACAAGAGCAATTTCATTATTTATTTAAATTTCCAGTCGTTCATGGCTGGAAAAACCAAATAAAAAATGCACTGGCTATACAGATGCATTATTTCTATTCAATGAAATTATTTTCTATAAAAAACTATGATTATATAGATTTTAACCTTCAATCCGAAGCAAATTTAGGGACTGTTTTTACCGGTGTTTCGACGGGATTTTTATCAAGAATTGGCCTTAAAAAATTAGTCCCTTTATATAATTCAAATCTTCATGGTGCTTCTGTAAATGCTAATCCAAAACAAAAATTTAATGAATTATACATATATATAGCTCCCAGTATTAATTATCAACTTTATGATGCGACAATACAGGGGAGTTTGTTTAATGAAGCTAGTCCCGTTACCAATATATTAATGCCATTCCGATTTAATACTGAAATAGGATTAAAATACGGTCAAAAGAATTTTAATTTATCATATGCTTTTATTTATAAAGGTAAAGAAGTAAAAAGTTTTATTAATGAGGATTATTATTATGGATCAATTCAGGTTTCATATTTGATGGATTAGGAACTTTATATATTTTTAACTATCTCTTTGGGTAAGCATCACCGACAGTTAGTTTACTAAGATTAGGAGGTGATGTAGTAAGATTAGATAATAAAGTAAGGATTTCTTTTTTGGTAATATAGAATTATCTTTTTTTTATACTGTTTCTTTTTTACATTGAATCATCTTCTTATTGCTCTTTTTCTTTTTGGCAATCCATCATCAGCACCTGAATCGATTTCAAAGGGAAGAAATGATAAAACGGATGTTAATTTTTCGGTGTTAATCTTCCAATCCTCTAATGACGGTTCAATTTGTTGCACTTGCTTCGTTGTTTTACTATCGGCACTAAATAATTTATGGATTTTTAAGTTTTGATCCACTTCACTCGCTTTGAAATCCATACCTGATTGTTCGTGAAAAAAGTGATTCTCTCGGAGAAAACCATCTTTATTTATTGTTGGCAAAACCTGAATGGCAAATTTTATCATTCGCTGTTGATACTCTTTTAAATTGTTTGGTTTTACTCTCAAAACATTGAAATGTGCATTCATAATTTGTTTTTTTATAGCATCCATATTAACCAATTCTATTTCAATTTTTTTATTGATTTCATACTTGTCCTGAGGACTTCCATTTTTTAAAATATTTTGATTTTGAAATTTCTCAAGTTCTTTTCGTTTATAATTAAAATGTTCATCAAAAGTTTTTTCGTTCAGATTGATCCATTTCACTCTGTCAAATCCTACTTGATATTCGTTATTGCCAATTTTTCTATTGGTTTGTTTTTCATTACAAGTAGGACTTAATTTTAATATCTGTGTTTTATCTTTTCTGGAAACAATTATGTGAATATGAGATTGCAGACCCTTTTTATACTCTCCAGAAATTTCCTTTCCATTAATAACCTCTTTATCCGTACCCTTGTATTTTCTAAAATGTTCAATTTTTGCAAAATAAACCAAATCAGTACCCGATTTAATTCCCTTGTCTTGACGATTAAAATTCAAAGCATAGTTGTCCATTACTTTACGCCCATATTCTCTTATAAGATTATTAAATTGCTCTAATTCAAATAAATTTAAGTCAAAAACACTTGTAACTTCTCTTTTACCAGTAGCCAGAAAGGCAATATGATTCAATTCATTCTCGCTGAAGCTAATGGTTGGAGCAAAATATTTAGCATCATTTGCTCCTAATTTTCTTTTATTATTATCGATAGCACTAATAACATCTATCGTGCCGATATTAATCTCTGAAGCTGTAAAGAACCCTTGTTTCCTGTTTTCTAGCTGAGATATTTCACTCATTGTGGAAGACTTTTTGATGATTTTATCTAATTCTTCATTTTCCTTTTCTAAGTAAATAGCCAAGTTGGAGCAACTTCGTTTATTGTCAGCTCCAAGTGTACTATGTGGCTTAGATATTGGCATTATGAAAAAAGAGATTTAATTTTACCCAAAGTGCCAGATTTGTTTTTGTCATCTAATAGTTGACAAATAAGCAAAATAGCTTGTCTGTTTTTTTGTAATTCAGAAATTACCATTTTAGTCCTTTCTTCATCATTGCGATTTATTTTGTTCAGATTCTCCAAATGAGCTTTTTTTATTTCAGTTGTACGTTCTAAATGTTGATCTAAGAGTTTATTTATCGAAATAATTAGCTTTGATATTTCTTCTTTTTGGGCATTTTGATAATTAAAAACATCTTGTCTTAATGGTTTCAAAATATCTCTTTCTTGAACTTTTAAAAAAGAGACTATCCTTTTATCTAAAGCGGCAACCATTAAAGCTGGATTTTTGTTTACGGCATCTTTAGGATCGATACCTGTTTTTTTGAAATAATAAATCATTTCTTGTATAAGAACCCCTAAGTTCATTCGTAAACTTTCAGATAACTTCCCAAGTTCTGTATGTGCTTTTTCATCTATAATAATACTTTTTTTAGTCATAATTATAATTTTTAAAACTGTTAATCAGATAGTTATGTGTTTAATTATATTTTAATTATAAAATATTATAAACTTCATTCCTAAAGAAAGGCTTATTTTCAAGGCTTTGGCCTCGCAGAGCAAGTAGGATAGGGGTTTTTCCGCCCCTGTCCTACTTGCTACTAAATACACTGTTATTATAAATTATTTCAAGGTATCATACACAACTCTAGCTACTTGCCTTGGTATTTAAAATCAAGAAATCATTTATATCTTTTGAGCCATGAAACAGATACCTAATATCTTTACATCTTACTCCCGCTGAATTCCACTTCTGTAAACAATTTTCTGTTGCATTCGAACCCGCAACATCGTTGTCCAGAGCAAACAAAAGTTCAGAATAAACATTCAATACTTGGTCTACTTTCGAAAGCATTGATAGAGAATTTAAAATCAAGAAATCTTTTGACTTTTCGCATTTAGGATACAACGTCAATAATGAAATGAAATCCGACCATGATTCTAAGATTATTAGGGATTTATTGCTTTTGTTGATCCATGTAAACCATTTTATTCCTAAACATAATTTTGCATATTTATTTCGAATTTCAAATTGATTTTGATCATTCCTAAATCCCACTCCAAAATATTTCCTATCCTTTATTTTATAATACACTTCATCTAAATATCTTTTACATATTTCAATGTTCAATTTTCTTGTATTTAAATAATCAATTAAAATTTTATTTTGTAAAAGTTGAATTCTTTCCACACGATATTGCTTTTCTTTTTTCATCTCCAGAAAAACATTTTGTTTAGGCTGGTCAAAAGAAAAAATAACATCCTCATTTTGTAGCCACCTAACTGCTTGCAAAAACCCGATGGAAAAATACTTCATAATAAAGTCGATAGTATTACCTCCAAAACCTTCACCAAAGTCATAAAAAAGATTATGCTCACATTTTACAGAAGGTGTTTGCTCATTTCTCCAGTCAGCTTTAAACCAAAACTGTTCTTTTTTCTTTTCAATGATTTCAATATTTAATCTTTTCAAAATATTGATCATTGGAATATTTCTTAATTTCTCTATATCGCTCACTATAATTTGATTTTTTTCCTACCTAGTTACCTAAAGAAATTGGACAGCTATAATAAGCATATTAAAAAAAAGATACTTTATTTTTGATTTACCTAGTTTACCTAATTAGGGTAAGTCAAGTACTGATTATTACAAGTTACCCACCTAAATAAATAGCTAAAATTCAATTAATTAATGTGCAATTAGGTAACTAGGTAAGTATATTTAAGAATCTGTAAATCCCCAAGGAGAATCCCTAAATTTGGTTTTTGCTAAATAGCCATATACTTGACGTTTTGCATGCTTGATTCTGGTAAAATTGTATTTTTTTAGTGCTGAGCCAACTTTTTGAGCAATTAATTTATGTCCCATAACCTGTAGTTCTGTTACAATTTCCGATGGTGTCCTAAAATCTGAAATATTATCACTAACCGAATAGTATTTTAAAACAAATTCATTCTCTACTGTTTGTACAGTAAAACGTTCATTTCTCAATTCATTGACCTTTATTTCTTCCTGAGTTAAATCTGATTTAAATTCTTTTTGATATTTAAAAATATGGTAAGCTTGTGACCAAAAATCATCTATATTAAATTCTTTACTATAGGAAAAGTCAATCTTCTCGATAACGCTAAAAATAATCCACCTTACAGAACCTGTATCATCACATAAAAATTCAGCACGATTTGTTGATGCTAAAAATGAACAAGTCCGATAGAGTAAAGTTGATTTATCTGCATATGGTAAACGCTCATTAATAGAAACTTGACTTATAAGTGCTTTAATAGCATTGATATCATATCTCCCCATGACATCTAATTCTTCAACATTAATGATCAAAGACTTTGCTAGCTTAATACGTTCATCCCTTCCTACTCCTAAATTTGTATATAAATATTTTTCAAGTTGGGTGGGACATAAAAAATTTAAAAAATAAGATTTACCAAAACTCTGACCTCCTTCTAAAACCAATACATGTTTATTTATAGCCTCCTTCAGAAATACCGTTTTAACGGCACGAACTGCCCATTTAAGAAGGTGGAGGTTAAACAACTCGTTATCGTCAGTATTTACATAGCTGGCGTACCTTTTGACATGATCTTTACCGTTCCAAGGTGGTAAACTTTTAAAGTACTCTATCAGTGGATTAATACGTTCCACAAAATGTGACTTTAAATATGTTTTAAAAACCTGCGGACTAACATTTAATTTTTCTCTATGAAGATGTATTAACAAAGAGGACTCGTTAAAATCGATTTTACATGTAGAGTTTGCATCAAAAATTTCATACTCCAATGAAATTTCATTAAACTTGATTTTAAAATACTTAGATAATTCTTCCTGAATTTTGTCATACACAGAATCCTTGCGTGATGACACATCATATACGCTTATTTCTTCCATAAATAATTTGATGAATGAGCATAATACCTATATTTGCATACACTCTTTTGAGTTACATAAAAATTTCTAAGCGTTCAAAAGTGTTTTTTTGAACGCTTATTTTTTTAACTGCTTGGAAAATTTAGACAAAACTTCCTCATCTGAATAGACTTTGTGCTTTCTAATCCATTCAACAATCTCAACTCGATCGAAGAATAAAGCTCCATTGGTTGGCTTGTTATGAGGGATTAATTTTTTAGCAGATAATTTGTGAATCGTACTATCTGAAAAGCCTGTATAGTTCATCAGATCTTTAATAGTAAAAATCTCTTTTTGGAACTGATTACCTTTTGTAATCATCATTTTAATTTCATTTAACTGTTCAATAATTTTTTGTGGGTTCATAATTTTTGTTTTAGAATTATGAGGCTAAACTATTGGAATGAAACTAGATGAAACGTGGAATTGCGACTTGGTCACATAATAATTCGAGGAATCTACATTTTTTGAACACTTTCGTATACCTTTTTTTGATAAAGGGTAACGGTTATTCTATTTTTATCGGATAATGATTTTTCATTTACCGGAATATATTTACCTGCTTTTTTATATTGTAGCAGAGAAGCTATACTTTTTTTAGGAATTACACTGTTTGAATCTAATTTTATCAAGAAAGGAATCATAAATTCATTGATAAAACCGTGTGTTTCCTGAGCACTAATTTCTAATTTAAAAAAATAATTGTTCTTAGTTTTTTTTAAGCAATTAGCAATCAAACTTTGAAAGTCAATTAATAATTTGTCATCGTTAAATAGCTCAATCTTTTTAAATTCAATATAATAGTATTTTATTACCTCTCTATTAGCCTCAATTAAATCCGCTACTTTTTGCTCAGATATATTGTTTGTAGACTTTGATGTATTTTGGAACTGAGATAAATTACTATTTGACTTTTCTCTATTATATCGATTAAAAATATTATCACCTTTTAAAAAATATATGGATGATACTGTAAGTAAAAATGAAAAAATAACTCCAAAAAATAGAACTATTAAATTGAATGGAATTAAATCACCATTGTATAACTGAAAAGCAGTGATGATAACTACCAAAATAGGTAATAGCGGGGCAAAAATAAGTGTAACCTTTTTGGAGGTTATTTTAGAATTTACCTTTTGTATTTGTTGATGAAGAAAGAAAAAAACTTTTTCAATTATTCTTGACATAACGCTAATTATTTTTTAATTGAAAAGTAAAAATACTAAAAAATACAGCTAATTGAAACAGAATGAAAAGTTTACTATCTTTACTAGGTCAGCAATTTGTTATACATATATTGTACTGATGAAAACAAAAAAGCCTCTACATTTGAACATGCCCCAAAAAGTTAGACACTATTTGGGGCATTTTTTATGGAAAGAAAAGCAAGGTATGACTATGCATTTAAGTTAGAATGTGTAGAATTGGTTTTAAAGAAGCATTATTCAGATGGATATGTTTCAAAATTAAAAAAGACTGCAAGATGGAATATTCGTAAGTGGGTCAGTTTTTATAAGGCATATGGTAAAATTGGTTTATTGTCACGAATGAATCAAAGCTATTCAGCCGAATTTAAGCTAAAAGTGCTCAATATCATAGAAAAGGAATCCCTTACCTTAATGCAGACTGGTATAAGATTTAATATTCCCGATATTTCCATAGTTTTAAAATGGAAAAAAGATTTTGCTAACTTTGGACTAGTAGGATTACAACCAAAACAAAGAGGCAGACCCGTATCGATGAGTAATAATAAAGGCAAAAAAAGTAAATCAGAGAAACCCCTGACAAGAGAGCAAGAACTGCTAAAAGAAAACGAAAGACTTCGCTGTGAGAATGAATTGCTAAAAAAGCTGCAAGCCTTAATTCAAGCCAGGAAAAATCCAAAGCCATAAACGAATTAAGGCATAAATTTGGTTTGGAATTACTTTTGAACCTTGCAAATATGGCACGCAGCAGTTTTTATTATCATCAAAAACAAAGTAAGTCACCTGATAAATATAAAGAAATTAAAGAGTTGATTAAAGTCATTTATCACAGACATAAAGGGCGTTATGGTTACAGAAGAATAACCGATGAATTACAAAACAGAGGACTGGTTATCAATCATAAAACAGTTCTTAGATTGATGAATCTATTAGGGTTAAAAAGTGTTATTAGAGTAAAAAAGTATAAGTCTTATAAAGGTGAAAATGGTAAAATAGCTCCAAATATACTAGAACGAAATTTTAAAGCAAAAGCTCCAAATCAAAAATGGGCAACTGATATAACAGAGTTCAATGTAGCTGGAAACAAATTATATTTATCACCAATAATTGACTTATTTAATCAGGAAATAATCAGCTATGAACTCACAGAGAGACCAGTGTTTAATCAAGTGGTTATGATGCTGAAAAAGGCCTTTAGAAAAATACCAGATAATACAAATTTAATACTTCATTCAGACCAAGGCTGGCAATATCAAATGAATCATTACCAACTTTTATTAAAACAAAAAGGAATCAAACAAAGCATGTCAAGAAAAGGAAACTGCCTAGATAATGCAATTATTGAAAACTTCTTTGGAATATTAAAATCTGAAATGTTTTATACCCAAAAATTCAAATCAATAGAACAATTAAAAAAAGAAATTAATAAGTATATAATATATTACAATAACGAAAGAATTAAATCAAATTTAAACAAAATGAGCCCGATAAAATATCGAGCTCATTATTATCAAACTTAATTATAAATTTGTCCAAACTTTTGGGTGCAGTCTAATTACTGTAAAGGCTTTTCTAATTTAAACTGTGGTCCCACCTGGGCTCGAACCAGGGACCACCTGATTATGAGTCAGGTTTTTTTTATTTTAGCATAACTTATTTTTCATCACAATACCTAATAATCAGGTGTTTATAATTTTAAATAAGAATAATAAATCATTATTTCTTATTTTAATTGTATTTTTGCTCGTCAAATGTTCGTCAAAAATTATAAGTTATATTTTCAATAATGGTATCATACAAATTTACTCTAAAGGCAACGCCAAATGCAGATGGTGAGTATTTTATTAATCTTGTATTAATTAAAGACAGGATAAATACTAGTTTATCAATCAAGAAGAAATGCAAACATGAAGACTGGTCATTTGAAACGGATCGCCTTAAAAAAACGCACAAAGAATACAAGCAAATTAATGATCTAATTGAAAAATATTCAAGTCGTGTTAACAATATTATTCATGAATTTGAATTAGATGAAACGCCATTCACCTTAAAGGATATTATTAACAAATTCAAAAAGGATTCGGGAAAACAGCATGCATTAAGCTACACTGCATTTCACGAAAGCTTAATGGATGAAATAAAAAATTCAGGAAAACTTTCAACTTACAACATTGAAAAGGAAACATTAAAATCGGTTCAACGGTTTTTTAATAGAACAGAAATATCTTTCAAAGATTTATCTGTAGATACAATTTATAAATATCAATCCTTTTTAAACGGTAATAACAATAGTCAAAGTACAATTGGCATCAGAATCAGAACTTTAAGAGCCGTCTTTAATAAAGCTATTAAACGCGAAGTCATTCCTGTATCAATGTATCCGTTCAACAAATTTAAAGTATCTAAAATTAAAGAAAGTGGAAAAAAAGAATATCTCTCTGAAGAAGAACTTGAGCTAATAAAAAATGCCGAACTATTCGATAAAAATGAGATCATTGCTCGAGACATGTTTTTACTAAGTTATTACGGACGAGGAATTAATTTCATCGACTTAATGCAATTAAAAAAAACAGAATTATACAAAGACAGAATTACTTATAAAAGGAGTAAAACTGGTGTAATAGTAAATTTTAAACTAAATGAATACTGGAAGAGAAAAATTCAAGAATACACACCTCCAAATGATTCATTGTACTTATTCAACATTATTCACAACAATCAAGATTCCCATACTTACATAAGTAATAAAAAAGAAAAATATCTCAAAATTTATATAAATACACCTCTTAAAAGGATTATTACTAATTTAGGCATTAAAAAAAAAATAACCTACTACTGCGCAAGACATTCATTTGCAACGATCCTGAAATTTAATAATATTTCAATAGATATTATTAAGGAAGCTTTAGGTCACAAGGATATTAAATCCACTATGTCTTATTTAAATACACTTCCAAGTAACACTTTAGACAAAATTATTGATGATATTATTTTTTAAATAAATATGAAATTACACTTTTCAATTTTAAGAGTAATAGATTAGGCCTTGTGGGTATGAACACAATCATTCATAAAGTGAAATCTTGACTTAAGATTTATGTGCTCTAGGACGTATGAAGAGATTATTGAAAAATATATTAATGAATACAGTTAACGACTAAATAGGTCAATACATAGCAAACTATATTTAATAATTTGATTATTAAGAATGACGAATCAAAAACACATTAGTTTACAGGTAATTTGAATAAACAGATAGCTTTACACCTCTTTAATTTTTAATATTGAAAGCCAAAGTAAATTTTAAAAAACGAAAAGCAATTTCTACAAATTGCTTGTTTCTTCCATAAATCAAAATATTTTTCTTTTTTCTAATAAAATATAACGGTTATATAAATCACTAATAAACTAGCTATTTTTAAAGCTAATTCATCATATCAACGATAACTCCATAAATTAATCACTTTTAAAACTGTGAAAAGAATTCTATTGAATTTCATTATTTCTTTCCACAAATGTATTGACATGTAAAAACATAATTTCTAAAATAGCAGCTACATGGTAGTATAATTATTTCGATTTTAAATACGTAAATAGACTAACTTGATTAATTCAGATAAAAATGATTTTTTGCTTATAATACCGCAAAGTCATATTTTCAGTAAAGTAAACTTTCACTTAAACGGAACCATCACTCGTATAAAAATAATGGCTGTAAATAAATCAAATATCTACTACGGATGGTACACAAAATGCAACGAGTGAAAACTATAAAAAATCTAATTTTATAATTAACCAATAGATTAACAACAAAAAAATTACACGACACCTTATTTGTGTTTCGAAAAAAAAGGTAGTAAATAAAAATTCACTACTGTTCAAAAGTAATTCCATTTTATACAATCTGTCAAATTACATACTAAGCTATTTTGCCATTTTAGGCAATAATATTTGCCTGATGGAGAAGTACTGCAAACTAAAAAAAACAATCAGAATTAAAACTTCCTCCACAGTTAAGAAATAATTTTAAATACAATTTGTCAAAATCCACAGAGTAACAGAAATTAAAAATATTGCAATACACAAGAAAAACTTAATAACTAATTATACTCAATGAAATCAAATCTAAAATTAACAAAAAAACCGTCAATATTTTTTGACGGCTTTGTAATAGTATAGTTTACAAAATAAATTTAGAAGCTAAAACTTAGTCTAGCAAAAACAAAACGTCCATTTTGACCAAATTGAGACACATTTCTTGAATAAACAAATTGGTTTTGGTTAGACAAATCGATGGCAGTCGCAACAGGAGCATAGATGATAGTACCGTTAGCATCAACACCATTAGCTCTTTTTGCCATTTGAGTCCCTAGATTTTTATCCGGATAAATGTCAAAAATATTGTTGGCCCCAATAACAACTCTTGTCGCATCAGTAATTTTTATTCCAACAGACATATCGGTAATGATTTTAGCTCCCAATATTGGATGTTCATTTTCAACAGCTTTTCCATTTACAACAATTGCACCTACGAGACCATCACCATTTATATCAGCAACATTTGGATCGGTTACCTGACCAAAGTATACATTTCTAAAAAAGAAATCTAGTCTTTTATAGATAAGGTTATTCGTGAAGTTTGCTTTTATCCTTGGAATTGCTTCCTCAAGATAAATTCTGGAAGATTCAGAATAATACGTGTTTACCTGATTTGAAGCTTCTAATATTGGCGATGCATGTATATCACCTACCTGATGTGTTTTCGAAAAAGTTGCTGAGAAATCATTTTGTAATGTCAGGTTTTCGTTTAACCATATTTTGTTACTTATAACTACATCTATTCCTTTTGATTCTGTATCAATTGCATTGGCGAAAAAAGTTGCTGCAGTTGCCCCAGCCTGATTAAATAAAGGTTGTATAAGCGGAGTAGGAATAAATTGGTCAGTTAATATTATTCGGTCATCAATTTTTATAAAATAAGCATCCGCAGTTAACGTTAGATTTGCTGAAGGAATTTTAACTGTAAATCCGGCACTAGTACTTATAGATTCCTCTTGTTTTAGTTTTGGAATCCCTAATAATTTTGCTATTTCAGAATCATTACTGAATGTCCCTACTTCAAACGGAACTCCTCCGGTAAATTGTGTAGCAGTTGATTCATAATAAATCTGATGTAATGATGGCGCTCTAAACCCTGTAGAAATAGCTCCACGCAAATTAATATTGTCTGTTAATTTGTAAAAGGTCGCTAATTTGAAGTTCGTTGTATTTCCAAAATCAGAGTAATTTTCAAAGCGCGCTGCTCCATTTAGTAACCACTTTTCTGTAACATCCAACTCTAAATCAGTATAAAGACCATAGCTATTTCTAGATTGATTTTTTGCATTTTGTGATCTATATCCAGGAAAAACTTGAGCCCCCCCAGGTCTCGAAGCCCCATAAAAATCAGTAACCCTTATGTTTGCAGGTGTCGTTGCGTTGATTATATTTCCATTAATATCATATTGATTATACGATTCTGGAACTCCTGCATTTATTCCATACATTTCATGACGATATTCAGAACCAAATGCAATGTTTAATCCTTTTAAGACATCGAAATTTTTACTCATATCAAAATTAGTTGTGTTCTGAGCAAAGCGTAAACCACCAGCATCAAATTGCGTAGGAGAACCTTCTCTTAAAGTTGAATTTACTGTATTCTCGATACTATAATCAAATGCATTTCGCCCATAGGTATTACTAATATCAAAATTCCAATCTTTTAAAAAGACACCTCTAAATCCAGAAGCCACAGAAATGTCATTAATTGTAGAATGAATTTCAGGTAAAAATCCGTTCAGATATAAACCCGTATAAGATCTTGACTGATTTGGTCTTCTATAAAAACCTGCCGATTCTCCTTCTCTATAGCTTGTTCCTCCAAAAACATACATTTCCAATTTATAATTTATTGGATAAGCGGCATTTAAGAAAAACTGAACACTTTCAAAAGAAGATTGACCAACTCTCATATTAAAATCTTTTCTTTCAAGATTTCTGTAGGCCAACTCTCCATCAGTAGCATCAAAATTTAATGCAGTTTGTAATTGTGAAATGTTTGTAGCATTATTTATTGATGATTGCTGAGCAGCTGTAAAATAACCTACTTGAGGTGCATACGTTTTTATTGTGTTGAAAATTTGAGTCGAATTTGAAGTGTTGTTGATGTTTGCAAAAAGAGAATTAATATTAATTCCGTCTTCAAATGCTCTTTGCTCTACTGCATTATAAGCATTGAATATTGTTCCGGTTGCATCATTAGCTCTGCTTGTGGCATCTCGTAATTGCAAACTTCCTGTCAAATTAATAAAACTCTTTTCTTTGCCCAGATCTGTTCCGAAATTTGCGTCCAATTGGTAATGATTCCCATCATTTCCTCCTCGATGATCATTGGCATTTCTAGAAAAATTACTTCCCGAAAAAAGATTAACATCAATTTTTTTTGTATTTTTCTTTAAACTAAGATTGATGACTCCTGCAATTGCATCAGAACCATATTGAGCAGAGGCACCGTCTCTTAAAACTTCTATTTTTTCAATAGCAAACGAAGGAATTGCATTCAAATCGGTTCCTACAGATCCTCTTCCGGGGGTTCCGTTTATGTTAACTAATGAGGAAGTATGTCTTCTTTTTCCATTCAATAAAACTAATACCTGATCAGGACCAAGACCTCTCAACTGAGCCGGGTCAAGATGATCTGTTCCATCTGCAACAGTTTGTGTATTAGATGTAAACGAGGGAGCTACCATATTTAAAATCTGATTTAAATTGGTTTGAGCGCCCTGAGAAGCAATTTTCTTCATACTAATAACATCAATCGCCACTGCCGACTCCGTTACAACTCTTGCTGGATTACGAGAACCTAAAACTACAATATCTTTTAAAGTTTCCCCACTTCCTTTTAATGTTACATTTACGATTTCTCCTGTTACTATGACTGACTGTGTATCAAGACCCACGTATGAAAATTGTAAAACATCTCCTTTCTTAGCATTCACAGTATAATTTCCATCAATATCTGTGACCGCCGCACTTTTAGTCCCTTTTACAAGTACACTTACGCCTGTTAAAGGCATGCCTAGTTCATCAGTAACTTTACCTTTTATTATATCAACAACTTTATTTTGTCTAAAAGAAATATTTGACTCTGAATTGGATATATTTTCTTTCGCATTTATTGATAGGCTATTCAATAAAATCAAAAGTATAGCAAAAGCTGACATTAATGCTTTTGGTAGTCGGAAAGACAATTTTATTTTTTGTAACTTTTTTTCCATTTTAGTTTTTTTTTTAAGTTAAAGCAGTAGAAATCTTGAATTTAAGATAATATCATTTTGATAGCTTTCGCAAATCGCTTGAATCAAATAAATTTGCTTTGGAATTTCTAAATTGAAAAAAATAAGTTCAGAGTCTTTTATGTTATCCCGCTTAAACGGTGTTGTAGTCCTTCAAATCCTCATTCTCTCACCCTGTCCCAATTCGTTGAGCCCTTAGCGATACACCTCATTTTTAATATGTTATTTAAAAAAAAACCTTACGAATAAGGTACTTTTAAGGGAAAAATTTTGTGAAGTGGTATGCAAATATAATTGAATCAATATTGTTTAAAAACCTCAAAAAGTCGAAAAAATATAATAAAAATGTTTTTTATTATTATCTGAACGGGCTGATTTAAAATATTTTGATTTGTTTTTTTTAAGAGACTAAGACTACAACTAGTTACGAGACAGAATTATCATTAAGTTCAGTAAATTATGCATATAAATCTGTTATCCGAGAGACAATTGTTTCTTGAATGAATTATATTTAGAAATGCAAAATCGAGCAAATAGAACTTTTCCCTCGACAAATCAGACATCTTATAAATAAGAAAATTTTACTGAATTGAATGGTTGAGTTTTTTAAAAGCTAAGTTTTATAAACTATTGCAAAAATTAATGATATTAATCCAAAAGCCTATTTCAAAATATCATCAGATTTTTTGAATACTAAAGAATATTTTACTAAAAATCAAATAAATTTTAATTCAATATTATAATTAATTCAAGTTGCTAGTTAATTGTTTTATTTAATTGGAGTCCAAAGACAATCAATGTCAGTTTTATAAAAAACTTTCCAATATTACAGCGTGTATCGTTCTAGGAAACATTTTTTTTAATATCAGTTATGGTTTTTTCTACTCTTTTCCTCATTTTTAATTTTTCATTTTTTTGCTCTATTGTATCTATTCGTTTAGTATTTGAATTTTCAATAAAACACGTTTTTTCATTAGAGCAAAATCTTCTAACCCATAAAAGGTATATGCACTATCTCCATAAATAGATGCTTCAGCAGGCAACTTACCAATCATTTTTCCTAAAACTTTTATATCAGCGGTTTCTCCTGGAGTAAAATGAAATGGTATAGATTTCCCTTTTTTAGTTATCAATAACTGAACTTTTACTCCATAAAAATAATTTCTCATACTTGGATATATAGTCTCTATATTTTTTACCTTTAAGAAGCTTAGAGTTTGTAATTCTCATATTTTTACAAACGGCTAGATTAAACGAATCGATAATATATTGCATCTCACAATAGAAGTCTTTAAAATTAGAGAGTTATAATCTCAAACAATTCATATAGAAGTTTGTCAATTTTATGTAACCCTCTATTGAACCTGCTCTTATCTAACATCTTTGGAATAAATCCATATTCTTTCATAAACTTAATAGCTGAGCTATGATTGCCCTAAAAACTCGTTGATAATACAATAGCTGTCAGGACAATTTCACTATCACTCATACACCTTCTTACATCTTCAAGATGATTAATTCCTTGTAAAATATCATTTATTAAACAAAAAATTAATATAATTTTTTGTTTACAAAGCATGGGTAAAATTTATTGGTTCGCAAAACAAATTTACTGAACTGGTACTTTGTTTTTTATTACCTATAAACTAGCAACTTGAATTAATAAAAAAGCTTATTTCCTTCATTTTATTATCATTACGAACCGTTTCATAGGGAATATTAACTTTGTCAAAACACATAATCTTTATTAATCTTTTTCTTTAATTTTTCTATAGTCTACCTGTTCCAAATATTTTTTTTCTTCTGGTTATTAAAAGTATTAATTAAAAATATTTTGAGATATTTTTAATTAGAAGATGTATCATATGTGTAAGTGAGGATGTCCTTATTTTGAACTTTAAATTCATTCTCTATACGATCAATATTGTAGGTACTTATTTTTCTATTAAAAGAATCCTACGCATGGTAACATCACGATCAATATAGTTTTGATAATCAATAATTAAAGCTAATTGATAAAGAAAATAATGATAGTAACACAAGATTTTTTAATCGTCTTGTTAAAAGCTTTCCTAACAAAAACAGCTCTTCTTCTGTAATTATTATTTTATATACCCTAAAAAACTTCTAATTCGGTTTCCCTTTAGGCACATAGAATAAATAATTTAAGGCACTTTCTCCATTGTTTCCGCCTAACATTAATAGTTGCATAGTAAATCTAAAAAGATATTTGTTCCCATCTTCATTTTAGTTTTTGCTTACAAATTGAACGAGTTTACCATTTCCATAAATTCTTACTTTGTAATCATCTAAAGGATACAATTGCTTAATTTTTGATAAATATAATTCTTTTACTATATCGCCTATTTCTTTTTCTGATAATTACTTTACATCTGTTTATCTTTTAATTTTATTTTTTTAGTAGTGAAGAATACTCCATAGAGCTTTTTTTGTTCAAGCAATTTATAGAATTCCTCTACCAATAAATCTAATGCGTTTTTCGTTGTAGACAAATTTTGAATATTGTCTAGACCATAAGTATAATCCTAAGGGAACTCCGTATTAAAACGGATTTCCATTTCAAAATAAAGGAGTTTTTTATCTTTTACCCCTTTAAGCAATTCAAATTGCCCTGATTGAATATAATATCCAAGTGTATTTTTACCAATAATCTAGTTAACCCTCTTAAAAATCAATTGAAATTAGATGTTATTACTCCAAAAGCACTGGCTCTAATCAATCAGAGTATGAACCGCTCGAGTTGTTTCTATACGGTCGTGAAACTACCAATTAATATATTTACCGATCCACTTGATTGTCCCCATGCACTACTAAATATAAACACTCTAGCGAGCGAAATGTATAAAAGTACGACTTCAAGAGATAAACGGAATTGAATCTGTAAAAAAAATGTTCCCGAAGTAACTACTAACTACCAAACTACATAATTTATATCCATAATCAATTAAAAGTGGAGTTTTAAAGTCTCACTTTTTTTGAACTTCTATTTCATAACCTAATTTTCCCTAAAATACTTCAATATTTCTTTCATGATTTGCCAGATAGATTTCTAATGTGAAATCTCCAACAAAGTTCCATCGTCCTGTTTTTATGTCTTATTCTTCCATTCTTCTTTAGTGCAATTTTTTAAATTTGCTTCACCTTAGTTAAAGCGGTAATTTTTACTTTCGACTGAAAAAAATCAAAAATAACAGCGATATAATTCATAAAAAATAAAACATTAACCTTTCCATCTTATCAAAAAACAATCTTTTTTGAGCAAATTAAAACTGTTTTTGATTTGATTTTTTTGATTTTTATTTTGAATGATTATGAAATTACTTTTGGTTGAAGATAATGTCGAACTGACAAACAGCATAGCAAACTACCTTGTGCAAGAAAATAATATATGTGAGATTGCGCTAACTTTTGATAAAGCTCGTGAAAAAATTACCCTTTTTACTTATGATTGTATTATTCTTGATCTTTTGCTTCCTGACGGTAATGGAATTGATCTTTTAAAAATTTTAAAAAAATCTAATATCGAAAGTTCCATCATTATAATTTCTTCAAAAAATTCGCTAGATTTTAAAGTTAAAAGCTTCGATGAAGGTGCCGATGATTATATTACTAAGCCATTTCCTCTACCTGAATTATATTCGCGAATAAAGGCAGTCACTCGCAGACATGGATTAAAAGATGCTAAGATTGAATTTAATGAAATAGTTGTGGATATTTTCTCAATGGAAACCAAAATTAATGGTATCGATATTATACTCACAAAAAAAGAGACCAATCTATTATTGTATTTTCTTAACAATACTAACCGCGTTTTGTCCCGACAAGCTATTGCATCACATCTTTGGGGAGACTATATTGACAATCTTAATAATTTTGATTTTGTTTACCAACATGTTAAAAATCTAAGAAAAAAGATTACTGATGCCGGAGGAGAAGATTATATCAAAACAATTTATGGGTTGGGATATAAAATCAGTAATTATTAGATGAGGCTTAATTACAAATATACTATTGCCTATTCCATAATAACTTTTTTTACGTTGCTTGTCGGATTTTCTATTGTTTATACAGCAGTAAAAAGAAGTACTATTCAAACTGCTATTGGCAAATTAAGAAATACCAACATTCATGTAGCAAAAGAACTAAGTTGTGATAAAATTTCACTAACATATTCTCAAAAAAACATTACTA
This sequence comes from Flavobacterium sp. GL_143, assembly GCF_057834355.1. Taxonomy (NCBI): domain Bacteria; kingdom Pseudomonadati; phylum Bacteroidota; class Flavobacteriia; order Flavobacteriales; family Flavobacteriaceae; genus Flavobacterium; species Flavobacterium sp. GL_143. Next base: position 856,091 of record NZ_CM174401.1, read on the forward strand.
TCCAATTGCTCAACAATAGAAGTAGTAACAAAAAAGAAGTAGTAAATTACCAAAAGATGTGGAGTCCTGACCTACGTGATACCATTACAAACATTAGACTGACAACATTACATTTTATAAGCAATAAAAAAATTGCAATCACAAGTTCTACCTACATCATTACAGCAGATACTATTTACCTTGAAGGTATATTCATGGTATTTGCCTGGACCTTTATATTTCTTATCTCAGTTGTTGTTGTTTTAAGTGAGATTTTTGCAGGATATATTCTTTCTCCCTTTTATTCGGCTTTACAAGCTATCCGGAATTTCAATGTTGACCAAAAAGAAACAATTGTTTTTGAAAAAACAAGTACTTATGAATTTGAAGAACTTTACGCTTTTTTATATAAGATGACTGAAAAAGCTTCAAAAGATTTCACAATATTAAAAGAGTTTTCAGAAAATGCCTCACACGAACTTCAAACACCAATAGCTGTCATTAAAGCAAAAACAGAACTGCTAATGCAAAGTGATTTAAGTGAAGAGCAACTTATAAAACTTACTGTTATCTATGAAGAACTGGAGAAACTTTCAAAAATTAATCATGCTCTTACTTTGCTCACAAAACTTGAAAACTATCAAAATAATACTACTTCACCTTCCGATATATCAAAAATTCTCCAACATTCAGTTTCATCGTTTGTTGAACTTGCAGATTTGAAAGGAATTAAAATGTTCTATGAAATTTCTGACGGAATATCAGTGCTTATTAATGAAGAATTGTGCAAAATTCTTTTTGACAACCTTTTAAGTAATGCCTTAAAACATAATAACCACAACGGCTCTATTTTTATAAATCTTAATGAGAATATATTTACGATTCGTAATACCGGAATTGTTCCTACAGTACCCACCGAAGAGTTATTTGAACGTTTCAAAAAAAACAATCAATCCCTAAACTCTATTGGTATTGGTCTATCCATTGTTAGAAAAATAACCGAAATCTTTCATTTTTCTATCCTATATTCTTTCGTTGACGAGCTTCATACCGTGGAAATAAATTTTGATGGGGAATAATTTTCTAACAATTACGAAATCGATTGAAATTTCAATATTAACTCAGGTTTACTTCAAAATTTCATCAGAATTTCATTTTTAGTTTGTAATCGTAAGAAACTACACGAATTATTATTTATTTCTAATCTTTTATGCAAACATTATGAATTATATTAAAAGTTTTAAACCAATTATCTTCAGTATTACATTTTTATTGTCCTTTTCTGGTATTGTGTCTGGTCAGGAAACAGATGCTTCAAAAAAAAATTCTAAAATAGAGAATAAACCGAAATTAAAAGGAATTGGTGATTTAAAAATCAAATTAAATGAAGACGGAAGTAAGTATTTAAAATTTGGCTTTTCAAATCAAACCTGGTTTCGTGTTATTGAAAACAACCCAGGAACAGCCGTTAATGGAGTGGCACAAGAAACAACCTATGATGCTGGAATCAGAAGGATGAGAATTTCTGTTACAGCACAACTTTCACCTAGATATTTGATGTTTGTACAAATGGGAATGAATAACCAATCATTTATTTCTGGTGGTGGAACCGGAACTGGTACAAATGGTGCTGGTAAGAAAGCACCGTTCTTTTTTCTTGATGCTTATAATGAATTTGCTATTATTCAATCTATTGATTTAGAGACAAAAAAACGGAATAATTTTAACCTCTATTTGGGTGCAGGTTTACACGGATGGAATGGTATAAGTCGTTTAACCAATGCAAGTTCTACCAAAATGTTGGCCGGTGATTTACCTGTTTTTAATTTTGCAACTATCGAAGTTTCTGATCAGTTTTCAAGACAAATGGGGATTTTTGCGCATGGCGAATATAAAAAATTGGCCTATAGAATAAATGTTAACAAACCATTTGCAACCAATTTAATTCCTACGGTAGCAACTGGAGCTGTAGACAATAATAAGAGCGGAAAACTTTCGTTTGCCGGTTATTTTGATTATCAATTTTTTGAAAAAGAGAATAGGACTACTCCATTTTTAGCAGGAAGTTATCTAGGTGAAAAGAAGGTCTTAAATATTGGTGCAGGATTTTATTCTACTAAAGAGGGAACTATGACGCAACCTACAACTGGTATCTTCGAAAGTCACGATATCTCCATTTTGGGTTTAGATGTTTTTGGGGATCTCCCTGTCGGACCAAAGGATAAAAACATGGCAGTTACAGTTTACAGTGTTTTATATGATTATAATTTTGGTCCCAATTATATCCGAACAACTGCAATAATGAATCCTGGTACTGCTGATCCAAATTTTACTGGAGCAATTGCCAAAGAAGGGTTTGGGAACTCAAGATATCTTTTCGGGACCGGGAAAATTTGGTATACCCAGGCGGGCTTTTTACTTCCAAAGTTTAGCGACAAAGTTAGAATTCAACCTTTTGCAGCCTATGCTTTAAAAAAAATTGATGCACTTGCCGAAAGTGGAAGTTATTATGATCTAGGGACAAATTTTATCCTGGACGGACACAATGCCAAAATTTCATTGCAATATTCAAATCGTCCTTTATATGACAAAGTAACAAACAGAGTCTTCAAAAGAGCAGGGGAATTAATTGCTTCTGTTAATATTTATTTATAAAAAACCATGATTATGTCTCAACCAAATACAGTAGTAAAACCAGAAGAAATGACAACCAGTCGAAGATTAAAAGCGATCATGAGCGGCTCCATAGGAAATCTTGTTGAGTGGTATGATTGGTACGCCTATTCAGCGTTTTCCATATATTTTGCTCCAGTTTTTTTTCCAGAAAGCGATAGCACAGCACAATTACTGAACACAGCCGGAATATTTGCTGTAGGTTTTTTGATGCGCCCCCTCGGTGGCTGGCTTTTTGGGAGTTTAGCAGATAAGAGAGGACGAAAATTTTCTATGACGCTTTCTGTATTGTTAATGTCATTGGGAAGTTTGCTAATTGCTCTCACGCCGTCTTATGAGGCTGTAGGTGTGTTGGCTCCAATATTATTGCTTGTAGCACGTATGCTTCAGGGATTGAGTGTTGGTGGAGAATATGGCACATCAGCAACTTATTTAAGTGAAATGGCAACGGCAAAACATCGCGGCTTTTTCTCCAGTTTTCAATATGTAACTTTGATTGGAGGGCAATTAATTGCACTAGGAATTCAGCTTGCCATGCAAAAGCTCTTCTTAACAGATGAGCAAATGCACTCATGGGGATGGCGCGTTCCATTTTTTATTGGAGCAGTGCTTTCTATAGTAGCCTTGTATTTGCGAAGTCATATGGACGAAACATCAGCATTTAAAAAAAGAGAAGATGTTGTGAAAAAGAATGGTTCATTACGAGAATTAATGCGCCACCCGAAAGCATTGGCTACTGTTGTTGGTTTAACTCTTGGCGGAACAATTGCCTTCTATACCTATAGTACATACATGCAAAAATTTCTTGTAAACACAGTACATCTGACGAAGGATGATTCTACATTAATTACTTTCTTGTCCTTACTTATTTTTGCTTTGATTCAACCTTTTTTTGGGTTATTATCAGATAAAATCGGGCGAAAACCATTGCTTTTAGCGTTCGGGATTTTAGGGACTCTGGCAACATATCCCTTACTCACAGCAGTTTCAAGTGCCTCAGGAAAATGGGAGGCTTTTGGCTACATCATGATTGCCTTGGTCATTGTTAGTGGATATACTTCTATAAATGCAGTTGTTAAAGCTGAATTATTTCCAACGGAAATTCGTGCGCTTGGTGTCGGATTTCCCTATTCCATTACTGTAGCATTATTTGGTGGCACGGCAGAATACATAGCCCTTTGGGTTAAAGATGCTGGTCATGAAACTTATTTTTACGGTTATGTCACGATATGCATTTTTATATCTCTGATCGTTTACAGCACAATGAAGGATACCCGCAGGAACTCCTCTTTTGATACTGAATAAATCTCATTTTCGCTTTCTGTCATAACCAAATACATTATCTCAATAACTTAAATTAAAAAAAATGCATAATCAAAAACCAAATATCGGACTTACAAATAAAGTGCTTACCAACTTAACCTTTTGGGTTTTAATTGCAATAATCATAGGAGTTTTATTTGGTCACAATGACCCTGAAAATGCTGTAAAAATGAAAGCAATCGGTGATGGTTTCATCAGCATAATTAAACTCTTTGTGGCTCCTATTATATTTCTAACCATCGTATTGGGAATTGCTGGTATGGGAGATCTTAAAAAAGTTGGTCGTATAGGCTTGAAATCATTGATTTATTTCGAGGTTGTTTCCACCATTGCACTAGCCATTGGGGTCGCAGTTGCTTATATTGTAGAACCTGGAAAAATTAATAAAACGGGACTTAATATGGATGATGCAAGTAAATATACTTCTAATCCACAAAGTTTTTCATGGCTTAAATTTTTCATGGATAACCTTACACTACAGGTTTTGCTAGTAGCTATCATTGTGGGTATTGCATTAAATTTTATGCAGCAAAGACAATCTATAGTAGATTTTCTGTACAAATGTTCAAGAATTGTTTTTAAGGGGTTAAAGTGGGTTATGTACCTTGCGCCTATCGGGGCATTTGGAGCTATGGCTTATTCCATTGGAAAATTCGGTCTTCATTCTTTAATTCCATTGGGTAAACTAATGCTCTCTGTTTATATCACAATGGCTTTTTTTATTTTCCTTGTACTGGGAGGAATTTTAAAATATTACAAAATGAGCATCTTTACTTTAATCAAATACTTAAAGACTGAATTGCTGATTGTCTTGGGGACATCATCCTCAGAAGCGGCACTACCAAACCTAATGACAAAACTGGAAAAAATGGGTTGCAGTAAACCTGTCGTTGGTTTGGTAGTTCCTACTGGTTATTCTTTCAATCTTGATGGTACATCTATTTATCTCTCAATGGCTGTTATTTTTTTAGCGCAGTTATATGATGTGCATCTTTCTTTTGGAGAAATTATCAGCATTATACTCTTACTTATGATAACTTCTAAAGGTGCTGCCGGAGTAACCGGAAGTGGTTTTATAGTACTAGCTTCCACTCTTACGGCAATTCATAAGATACCTATCGAAGGACTGGCATTTTTGTTGGGTGTTGATAAATTTATGAGTGAAGCACGTTCAATAACCAATTTCCTTGGCAATAGTGTCGCAACAATAGTAATATCAAAAAGTGAAAATGAGTTTTTAGTTATGGAAGAAACCTTAGATAACAAATAGAATATGTTAAAGACATTTTAATTTTTGTGCATCAAATTCTCTTTTTCGATTAAAAGCTTTATAAAATGTCTCTAGAAAATAATTGCCAAAATTTATGAGAAAAATACTTTTTACGACCTTGATTCTTATGTTTATCCATAACATACTTTTTGCTCAGAAAGAAAGATCAACTAAAAAAATAACTACAGTTACTGATTCAGTAAAGTGGAAAGCCCAACACTACATAATCAACCGAGATTCTGCATATGCAAATCCACGGTATGCAATTAAAAAACTGCAAGGTGGAAACAGAAGATTTATTGAAGGGTTGACAATACGACCAAGACAAGATATAAATTATATCAATAAATTAGAAAAAGAGCAACAACCATTTGCTATAATTGTAGGTTGTTCAGATTCACGTGTTCCAAATGAAATGATTTTTGATCAGGGGCTTGGCGATTTATTTATTATTCGGACCGCCGGACAAGTTTCGGCTGCAGCTTCATATGGTAGTATGGAATTTGCAGTTTTAAAATTAAAAACAAAATTAATAGTTGTTCTAGGTCATACCAAATGCGGGGCTGTTGAAGCTGCTGTTCATAGAAAAGAGAATGTCCCTGGACACATTGTCACTTTGATAAATGATATAAAACCTGCTGTAGCCAAATCATCTCATTTAGTTGGCGACCCTGTAGATAATGCTGTAAGACAAAGTGTTATTGACCAAGTTAATGTTTTGCGTGATTTGGATCCAATTTTACATAAAAAATATTCAGACGGCGAAATTTTAATAATTGGAGCTATATATGACATTCATAGTGGAAAAGTTGAATTTTTAAATGAAACTTTAATAAGTCTTCCACAACCAAAATCAAATATGAAACATTAAAAAAACATACAGAGTGATATCGTACTGATTTGTATAAAACTTTAGGGATTTCATATAATAAAGGAACTGCAAAAGCAAAACAAAAGATATAAATTAAGTAGAATATTTATTGGTATTGGAATTGACTACGCTATGATTATCGAAAATGTGATGGTTAAATAGTCATTAGAAATTAAATTTTATCAATTATGAGTAAAGAAAAATTAAGAAGGGAGGCTTTGATTTATCATGCCAAACCACAGCCTGGAAAGATAAAAATAGTGCCTACAAAACCTTATGCTACCCAACGTGATTTGGGACTTGCTTATTCTCCAGGAGTAGCAGAACCTTGCTTAGAAATTGAAAAAAACAAGGATAACGTATATAAATATACTTCAAAAGGAAATCTCGTAGCGGTAATTACTAATGGTACAGCCGTTTTAGGATTAGGAGACATTGGCCCGGAGGCATCAAAGCCAGTAATGGAAGGAAAAAGTTTACTATTCAAAATTTTTGCGGATATCGATAGTATTGATATTGAATTGGACACTAAAGATGTGGATAAATTCATTGAAACTGTAAAAATAATGTCTCCTACTTTTGGAGGGATTAATTTAGAAGACATCAAAGCACCGGAAGCTTTTGAAATTGAAAGACGCTTAAAAGAAGAACTAGATATTCCTGTTATGCATGATGACCAGCATGGAACTGCCATTATTTCGGCAGCAGCTTTACTGAACGCGTTGGAAATAACAAAGAAAAAAATTGGGGAAGTTCGTATTGTTGTCAGTGGCGCTGGAGCTGCGGCTGTTTCTTGTACTAAATTATACAAAGCTTTTGGTGCCAATGGCAATAACATAGTAATGCTTGACAGTAAAGGAGTAATTCGTTCGGATAGAGAAAATCTGTCATGCGAAAAATTGGAATTTGCTACCGACAGAAAAATTGACACCCTTGAAGAAGCAATGGTAGATGCTGATGTCTTTATTGGACTTTCTATTGCCGATATTGTTAATCCAGCCATGCTACTTTTAATGGCAAATAATCCTATTGTTTTTGCAATGGCAAATCCAGATCCAGAAATCGCTTATGACCTAGCTATCAAAACCCGCAAAGACATTATTATGGCTACAGGTCGTTCAGATCATCCTAATCAGGTAAATAACGTTTTGGGATTCCCATTCATTTTTAGAGGAGCTTTAGATGTAAGAGCAACGAAAATCAATGAGGAAATGAAAATGGCAGCGGTTAAGGCATTAGCAGATTTGACCAGAGAATCTGTTCCAGAACAAGTGAATATCGCTTATGGGGAAACTAGACTTACTTTTGGTAAAGATTATATTATTCCAAAACCTTTTGATCCAAGACTTATTTCGTCGATACCTCCAGCGGTTGCCAAAGCAGCCATGGAAAGTGGTGTTGCCAAAATGCCTATTGAGGATTGGGAAAAATATAAGGAAGAATTGCTACAACGTTCGGGCAACGATAATAAGGTAGTCCGAATGCTGCACAATAGAGCCAAAATGAATCCTAAAAAAATTGTTTTTGCCGAAGCCGACCATTTAGATGTATTGAAAGCAGCTCAATTTGTTTATGATGAAGGTATAGCTGTACCCATATTATTGGGTGACAAAGAAACAATATCAGAGTTAAAAAAAGAAATTGAATTTGATGCAGATATTCGAATCATTGACACTCATGGTGAAGAGTCCAAAGAGGTAAGAAATCAATATGCAGAAATATTTTGGAATAACAGAAAAAGAAATGGTGTAACCCTTTTCATTGCTCAAAAAAAAATAAGAGAGCGCAATTATTTTGGCGCGATGATGGTTCATGTTGGCGATGCAGATGGAATGATTTCTGGGTATTCAAGAGCGTATCCTAATGTAATTAAACCGATATTTGAAGTTATCGGAAAGGCACCGAATGTAAAAAAAGTTGCTTCGGTTAATATTTTGACTACTGAAAGGGGCCCACTGTTTTTAGCAGATACTGCAATTAATATTGACCCCACTGCCGAAGAATTGGCGGATATTGCCCAAATGACTGCCAATATTGCTACAAACTTAGGTTTTGACCCTGTTATGGCAATGTTATCGTATTCAAATTTTGGTTCTTCGGTACATTCTCATGCATCAAAAGTAAAAGAAGCGGTAGAAATTTTGCATTCAAAAAAGCCTGATTTATTGGTAGATGGAGATATACAAGCCGATTTTGCCCTAAATCCAGAATTACTGCAAAGCAAATTTCCGTTTTCAAGATTGGCAGGTAAAAAAGTGAACACCTTGATTTTTCCTAATTTGGCGTCAGCTAATATTACTAATAAATTATTGAAGGAACTCAATAAAGCAGATTCTATTGGTCCAATAGTTATGGGACTTAGCAAATCTGCTCATATTCTCCAATTGGGAGCGAGTGTCAATGAAATTATAAATATGGCAGCTGTAGCAGTAATTGATGCTCAGGAGCGGGAAAAAGAAAGTTTCAAAATTAAACACTAATCATAATCATTAAAAAAAGCTGTTTCAGTTAAGAAACAGCTTTTTTGTATTCTCTATAAAACAAATTTATAGCATTGGTTCCCAAGTGAGTTGGCGTTACTTATTTAATAGTTCCATCAGTATTAAGTTCTAATTTATCAATATAAACTTCACGATAAAACCTTGAACACATCTCATTTTTATTCTGGTTGTATATGAAAATCTATGATATGCAATATACCATCCATCTTTATTTGGAATTTGTTAAACCGAATTATGTCCCGTTGCATAAATTCCATTATCCCAAATTCCTTTTATTAAAAACTTACAGGATCCTGTAAACCTTCTTATATAAAATCCCCTCCTTGCAAAAATTCAATATAAAGCACGTCCAGCAACATTTTCTATAGTACGAAAGGAAATTTGGTTTAATTATTTTCCTAATATTTTTTTGCTTACACCAATAAAAAAAACCTCATATCTGAGAGCTTTAAGTTTATAATGAACTAATAACCTATAGTGAAGTAGGTTTTATTCTTACAATCTTCCCATTTTCCATAACAACTAGATCACTGTTTTTTCTCTTTTTAAACTCAATTAAATTTTCATAAACTTTGTCCATTGCGTCTATAATTTTCTTCTGAGTCGCTGTTGTTTTGTGACTTTCCATGTTTCTCTGTTTTTGAGTTTATCGAACTTAATTTTATTTTTAATTTCAATATCGTAACCTAATATTTTCTGTGCAATTAATTCCGCCTTTACAGCTGTATTATCAAAAATCAATGCCTCATCAACTATTGGCAAATATATATTAAATAAATTTGTAATTCCATTTTCATATCGTCGTCTAATAACATCCGTCTCAATATTATGTCCTCCCTCCCGAACTCTAGTTTTTACTCTTTCAATTGCAAGATCAACATCTTGTAACCAAAAGAACAATAGCATAACTTTATAGCCTTTTTCCTGAGCAAAAGTAACTTTTGATTTATAACTTTTTGTTGCCAAAGTTGTTTCAAATGCAAAATCTTCATTATTTACTAACAACTCATTTATTCTGTGAAGCATTATTCTACCAGCTTCAAAAGATACCTTTTCTGGTTGAAATGGCGAGAGCCCTTTGGCTATTTCATCAGCATTTACAAACTCCTAACAATTTAGTATTTCAGGAAGAATTGTAAACGAAGCAGTAGCTTTACCTGCACCATTACAGCCTGCAATTATATAAAGATTTTTATTCATTATTACAAAGATAATAAATTACGCTTTTAGCGTACATTATTTATACTTTTAGTTTACTCTTCAAATATTCGGGCAAAAACAGTCACTTTAATATATTTGTCAATTATGGAAAACAATAAAAGCAACATTACTTTAAAATCGAACTTTACATACCTGAGTGTAACCAACAGTCATTAGTAATTTCAAATCAATCTTATGTTAAAACGAACTATTTTAATTGAAAACAAAACTTCAAGAATCTAAAAAAATTAAAGACTCTGGGGAAGGTTTAAGTTAGCGTCAAAGCTAACGGCAAGATGAACGGTTGTTGGACAGCCGTTCATCTTGCCTCCTATTACCTCGAAACTCAGTGGTGGAGACACTAAAATAATCAAGAGTTTGAAACAATAAAAATGAAAGATGATGGAAAGAGAAAATTCAAACAGAACACGCAGAATTGCACTGCGCCTGACACCAGAAGAATATACAAAAATAGAGCAAAAATGGAAAAGCAGTACTTGTCGAAAGTTAAGTGACTTCCTCCGTAGCCATCTATTAGATAAATCGATAACAACAAACTACAGAAACCAATCCTTAGATAATTTTATAGAAGAAACAGTGCAACTTCGCAAGCAATTAAATGCCATAGGAAACAATTTAAACCAAGCGGTTAAAAGGCTTCATACACTGCAACAAATTCCTGAGTTCAAAGTATGGATTATCAGTTTTGAAATTGATAGAAGAACTATAAATAATAAGATAGACCAGATTGAAAGCCACACTTGCAAAATTACGGACAAATGGTTGCAATCATATAAACAAGTCACTCCATCCGTAGTGTTTTCTACTACAATGAAAACAAAGTAAAGGCGGGTATAGCGGAATATAACTCAGCAGCAATATCCTTCTGATGTCGAAAAAATAATCGATATCATGAAGCTCAATCGCTTTATAAAAAGAGCGGAATTAAACGAAAATGCAAAACGTAACGCTGTACATATTTCCTTGAATTTTGACCCATCGGAGAAACATTCTCAAGAAAAACTAATTGCTATTGCAGATACCTATATGGAGAAAATAGGTTTCGGAGAGCAACCTTATTTGGTGTACTAACACAACGATGCGAGACATGAGCCTCTGAACATAGTTTCAATAAACATCGAAAAGGATGGCAAGCGAATTGACCTGCATCATTTAGGCATTAGAAAATCAGAACCTGTAAGAAAGGAAATTGAAGAACTCTTTGGACAGGTCAAGGCAGAGGGACGAAAAAAGAAAGAAGAATTTAGTTTAGAGGCTATTTCAATGGGTAGGGTACAATATGGAAGGATTGAATTTAAAAAAACCATATTCAATGTTCTCAATGCGGTTGTGAATAATTATAAATATAATAGCCTTGCTGAACTTAATACAGTCCTTAAACAATACAATGTAACGGCTGACCTTGGTAGTGAGAATTCAAAAATATTTTTAGCTAGAGGATTGGTGTGTAATATATTGAACGCAAAAGATAAACCAATTGGTGTTCCAATTAAAGCGAGTAGTTTTTATACTAAACCAACTTTAAAATTCTTAGAAGAGAAATTTAAGAGTAACAAAGCTAAAAGTATGCACGATAAATCAAGAGTAAGAAATGCTATTAATATGGCTCTGTTAAGAGAAAAAGTAATACCAATAACTGAACACTGGCAAGACAATTGGAAAAGGAAGGCATTGATACCGTTTTTAGAAAGAATTCAGAAGGCTTGCTTTATGGTATTACCTATATTGACCATGTAACAAAAAATGTTTTTAACGGTAGTAGTTTGGGTAAACAATACAGTGCAAAAGCTATACAAGAACGATGTGGATTAAAGGTTGCTGGTGAAGAAAAAAGAAATCAGATTTTTGAAAAACTCCCACCTAAAGAATTACTTATTGATGACCTGCAATATCAAAAAAACACTCTTACTGGTGAAAGCATTGGATATCTAATTAAGAAAATGAAAAGTTCTGATTAATTCCTCATTTAACTTTTGAAATACAATTTTTAAAGTTTTTGCAATATTAGCTAAAATAAATATCACCTTTTTATTTTACAAATAAATAAAAATTTATTGATTTCTAGCTATTTAATAGCTGGAGATTATTGATATAATTACAAGATTATGTTTAATTTCTAACTCTCATTTAATGGGAATGTTCAAAGTTAAAAGTTATAGAACTAATTTTAGTGATTATTACATTCCTATTAGGGAAATATATGAAATTGCTGAAATGTTCAAAAATGGAATGAAGTAATACCATTATAACTATATTATTGAATATTTAAAAATTAACATATAATAAAAAATCGCAAAAAACAGATATTTGCCAAGATTGTGTTTAATGAAATTGGCTTATTTTTTCAATTATCTGTTTACAAAATCATATACAAAGACACCAGCTTCAACAATTATAAGAATTCTGCTAACAACAAAAAAATGAATTGTTATAATTGCAACATTCCTCTTTCGAAAAAAGAAAATCACGAAGAACATATTCCCGCAAAAAATCTTTATAAAACACATCCAAGTGAATTTAAGAAGAACTTATTAAAAATTCCTTCTTGTTTTAAATGTAACAATGATGCGTCTTTAATAGATCAAGAAATAATAGATACAATTGGTATTCAGCATATTGGATATATTTTGCAAAAAAAATGTCTGAAAAAGCATTAAAATCTATATTTAGAAATAAAAATTGGAAAGAAAGAGTATTTATAAATGAGATGGTTGGAAGTTTGAATTTAGTTTCATATAGAATGATTTAATCAAGCTTCATATAAAAACTTTAAGGGCCTATTCTACAATAAATATGTTTATAGCTTACCAGATAATTTTGAAATAAGAAGGCGATGAAAATAATACTAATTTACAATTTGGAGCTAGTTTCTTAGATTTTTTTTTACAAGATTATCCAAGTTGGGAAATAATAGGCCATGAAGATATTTTCAAATATAAATTAAAGTCATTCGTTGAATAGAATAAAGTATATTATGATAACAATAATATTTCTAAATCAATTGGTCTCGTATGTAATATGGTATATCATAAAAAGTTAAAGCCTTTAATAATTGCATCAGATTTAGAAAAAACAGATATTAGATAATATATGTTTGGAATTATTAGAGATTTAGTGAAAGTAACCTTTTTCATAAGGAATTAATGTTGGCGCACCTCTTCTTGATCTACTGGTACGCGCGAATTCAACTTCGAATAGTATTTTACAGTTTATCCTTTTGATAATTAATGGTTCAATTTCTATTCCGGGCTATCTATTAATGAGCCGTATGCTAAGATTCCATTTTATATCTTGAACATTTTTCAGTGGTTTTATGAGTTGAATTTTATCCTCTTTTCTATTTGTTTTGCGAAATGACGGGATTTTTAAAATATCCAAATTCTTTTTTCATATCCAATTAGTATTAACATTATAAACTTTACAAATAGCTTTAATATGCTCCGCTGTGAAATGAGCTTTACCTTGTTTTATTCTCATGATGTTTTGTTTTAAAACACCAATTTCCTCTCCAAATTCTTTGACATATTCAATCCTACCAGTATTAATTAGCAAGTCTATTAATTCAAATATTTTAAGATCTATGGAATTCATTACCAGTCTGACTTTTTACTATATGCAAAGATATATTCTTTTAAATCTATGAAATATTACAAACTGCTTAAACTCGTCTTTGGAATTGAAAATTAGTATTGATCTTAAAGTACTCGGTTGGATTAGAGAAAATATCCTTTCTATTTTGATTATTTCTTTATTGGTAAGCATACTATTATTTCATAAATTCTTAATCAAATGTACCAATAAAAAATCTCAACTCGAAAAACCATAAACAAAAAAACACTTTGGGAAGAAAGTGGTTTAGTTTACAGATTTATCTGTGTCAGTCTCGCTATAATTTAAGATAATGATATGACCATTATCTAACTTAAAAATTCGATTTGACCTTGTCATTATTTCTAATTAAACATTATATCATTTTATATCCATTTCTGACGATTAAGACTCGAGCAATTGCGAAATGACTAAGTAAATCTCCACAAAAATTTCACAAGGATTGAATTCTTCTTATTACGGGTTATTTGTGAATATTTCTCCTTTATCTAAATCTTAACCTATTAAAATAAATTCTAAAAAATAAAAAAATCCCGAGAGAATTATCTCACGGGATTTACATGTATTTAATATCTTTTTCTAAGATTTTTTGATGCTATTTTTAGTGAACAATAATAACAAAACCTAAAACTCTAACATAAAAAAACATATTCTTTTTTACAGTCTGCTATCTTATGCATTATCTGCCATTTGTACCAGTAGCCCATATAGGTCTACCATTTCGGGTATATATTACCAAATTTCCATCATCTTGCATCACTAAATAAGCCCCAGGATTACCGTTAGTGAAAGTAGCCGCAACTGCTCTGCCATTTGCATATACTACTAAATTTCCATCGGATTGCATGATAGTATACCCCACCCCATTATACAATTTTTGGGTATTCCAAATTAAGGCTGCAGTATTAATGGTTACTCTCGCAATTGTCCAAGATCCCCACCCAACCTTAAAATTGTATTTCGTATTAGAAGATTCAAGATAGTTACCTTCATATAATACTGAACCAGAGTATAGTGCTGCTCCTCTATATCCAGGGTAATGCTTACTTGTTAAATTCGATTTTGGCTCAGGTTGATCAATTTTTGTAATTTCATTTGGGTCGAAGGTTTTGCCTTCTATTCTTTGAATTTCATTTGAAGCTTGATTTGTTGGAGTTTCCTGATTATCATTTGAGCAAGAAGCCAAAACAATCATAAACATAAATGATAATAATACTTTTTTCATGTTTTTTTAAAAATTTTTTTAAATTTATCAGCAAGCCTATTCTTACTAACTAAGAGCAAAAATACATCGTATTAAACTATAGTGTAATCTAAAATAAGCCGTAAAAGTATAAGAATATATCTTTTGCGAGTGACGGTTGTAATTATTAGGAGAAAGCTAGCAGGATAGCAGTTATTGTAAATGAATTTTCAAATTTTATTTATGGATAAGAGCTAAAATTCTTCTATTTTTTCTCTTTAGTTAATATTAAGTGAAATCTATTCTCTTTGGTGTTAGGCTTTTTTATGTATAGATAATCCTCTGCGATTTCTACGCACTTACGAATACATTCAAAAGTATTGTTGGCATTTTCTTTGAATCCTTCCGTAATCAGGAATTCGTAATTATAAACTGATTGAAAGATTGTTTCTCCTTTTCCGAATTTTGCTAATGTCTCTTTTTTATTTTTAAATTCTTGATGTTCTAATTCAGCTGAATGAACTTCCGACATTCAGATAAAAATTTTTTCTTCATTTATTTTTGATACACTCATAATTTTTTTTTATCTCAAGCCTGTGAAATAAGCTAACTCAAGTATAGATTTTGCTACGATTTCTATTTGTACTCATTTATTAATTCGTGATAACACTTTTCTGAACATACAACTGGTTCTGTCGGTTGCCCTATACATCCGCATATATTCTCATTGCAGCAACATTTGATGAGTGTGGAGAAATCCAGGTCATAAGAATTGAAAAGAAGAAATAAACTTACTTAATTATTTTATCTACATTTGAAAAAAATATGGATAAAAGAACAATTAAAATTGAGTTTCAAGAGCCTTTAGACTTAAACATAAATCAGCCAAAATAATATGGCGTTTAAAACTCAATTGATAAATAAGATTCGTGATATTTAAGATCCAAACCCTCACATTTATTTAAAATTTCAATAACTTACTTATTATAGAAATCTCCATATTTATATATACATCTATTAATATATATATAATCTCATTTTCTATACATATAAATATAATGTTTTATATATATATTAATTTTATTTTTTTTTATTAGCATTACTCAGTAATAAATACAACGAAGTATTTATATAATAAACATCTCTACATAATTTATGTTTATCCAAAAGTCCATGATGCTTTACTTTTTCAAAACCAAATTGTAAAGTTTTAGTATAACTATATACTTCTTTCACTACTAAAATTTTGAAATCATATGATAAAAAATTACTTTAATAAAGCTCATCATCAGTAATTACGATATTTTCAATTGCTGAACTATCTTTTGTTTCTTGTAACGACAAGGTATTTATCAAGATCCTTTCATCAGGAATTGCATTGACCGCTCCTTTTAATTCTACTAATTCTTGATGGCTTAAGCATTTTTTTAGAATAGCTTTATTTTCAACATCCCGATTCAATAGTGAAGATGTAATAATTGTTTTTCACAGAATTATATTGAAAATAAATCTTTCTCACTAAAATTTAATTTGAGTAATCTAACAATAAACACACATTTAAATAATTTTTACCTCTACAATTATTAACTTTAATTAAATCTCACTTATTTTTAATTTATTACTCGTTAACTAAATTACAAGAGTACCCCTAAAGCCTATCCTGATCGTACAGTATGAATCCCAAAAATATATCTTTGTTGGAAATCTTCCTTTTGTAACCAAAGAATACCGAAAACTCCTCTACTATCTGACACGGATGACGCTCCGAGCTGCTCCCTTGCAGAGGCATGGGAAAAACAGGATTTGTTCATAAACGGTGCATTAGCACAGTTGGGCTATAGCCTTTTGTGGAATCTTCTGAGAAACGGCTTTACAGAAACCAGAGGGTTATTTAATCTCTCTTCTTTTACCTCACAGCCGTCTAAAAAGAGAGAATCGGCTGAAGGTAAAGATACATGTTCGTCAGATCTACTGTCTAATACCTATAAAAAGTTACATAAACAAAGGTCAATATCTGGTTCTAATATTTATAATATTGAAATTATTTTTAGGGAGGGTAGTTATAACTTTTCAAAAGGGTACCACGGATTAATTTTTTCATTATTTAATGTGAATCAAGATGCACAGACTTTATATGATGATATTAATATATCTCAATATGTAATACCTGAACCAAGAAGTACTTATGCTCTTACGGATTATTTCGGTGCAATTATTAAAGTTTCAGATTCTGGTACTTAGTTAGATAAATTGAGAGTTTTTTGTAGCAAGTATCCTAGTAATGTATCAGGGAAAGTTGCAAGATGTGCATTATACGAAGGTGGTTGGAAGAGTGGTACCTTGGGGCTCGCGTATATAGGGAGTTATTCATCGAGTTCTTATTCAACATTTATAGCATGTGATAATTCTGATAATGTTTTTGCTCATGAGGCTGGACATAATTTAGGAGCAAAGCATGTTGATAATTCAAAGGATGTAATGCATAAGACTGCTTCTTCAAAATTTTGTCATTTTAATGCTACAAAAATTAAAGCTTCACTTAAGGATTAAATTAAAAAATTCCGATATAATCATCTAATAAAAGATAGTGATATTTATTTTCAAGCATTAGTAAACAAAAGTTTACTAATGCTTTTTTTGTTTTGATCTATTTTTTGTAGTTAAACTTCTATAAATTTAGTTAGTTGTTCTACAATCTATTAATTGTGTTAAGACTAACTTTGCTTTAAATTAATAAACCATAATATAAAAAGTAATTTTACAAAAGGTTATTTTAGTCTTGTATTTTCTTTATACGCAGTACCTACTTATTACGGAAACTTATTTTATTCTGTTCATGTATCTCAATATCAATCTCCTGAATATTAACGCTTTTACAGATTATGTCTTAGCAATGGGTAAAGTTGTAAGTTTTGATTATCAGTTAGATAAATTGATATTTTTTTGTGATACGTATTCAAGTAAGTTGCTAATTCTAACGATGCAGTTTATGAATACGCTTCTTCAAAATTACCTCACTTAGATGCTTCAAATATTGCAAAAATGAGAAGTAATTTGGTTTTTTAATCTAAAGATACTTTTGGGCTCTAAGTAAAAAGAAGAATTAAAAAGTGATATTTTTTATAGGTAAAAGAAGTTTAGTAGCCAATTTAACGGATTTAATTAACATAAATATCAATTTATGTTGATTAAATAAAATTCTATTAAAAAACTAGTTTCGGATTATTTTATATGAGAAACTTTTTTTTTAGGTATAGGTATGATTGATAAATACCACATTTGCTGAAGGTCAGTTTCTAATAGAACTAGCCTTCTTTTTTAATTAAAAATTTAAAAAGAAACCTTGAAAGTTTAGTAATAGTGCTAATTTTTATCTTAATGTGGTAGATGATGAATTAGTATAATTTTAAGCCTTATAGTAATCGCTTGTCAGAGATTCAGTCTTAAATTATTTTTCAGTGTTACCAATTCCAAGTAGTCCCTACATATAAATTGTATTGATGAACCATAGTCTTATCGTTTTGGGTCAGCAGGACTGCAGGTCAATCTTTTTGATAATGATGTAATAACCACAGCCAATCAAGGACAACAACTTTTTGCAGATGCTGAGGTAGTTTTATACAAAACCGTAGCACTCTAACAATAGGATTTATTTATTAATGCTACACTTGCTAATATGGGAGCATCTTTACTTTGGAAATTGTTTCGTGGGGGTATGACTGGACAAAGAGGATTCTTTTTAAAATAAGTATACCCCTTCATGCTATATTTCAAAACGGCACAAAGATAAAAGATTTTGTGGATACGTATTTTATTTTGGAACATCATCCACTTAAAACCTATTTAGATGCCTACAGAAATAAATACGATGGAAATCCTCCACTGGTTACACATTCATTACTGCATCACGAAAATATTGACAGAGAAGAAAAAGTCAAACTTCTGAAAAGGAAAAGAAACCAATTGGAACAAAATGACCTAACGTCTAAAAAAGGCAATTTTCAATCCTTCTTTTGATTTTTCCGAGCCAAAAAATAAAATCCCTCCACCCAATAAAAGACGTGGATTTAGAAGGTAAAAGTTTGAATAACAAGATTAAAAATCATATTTTTACTATATGGCAAGAGTTAAAAAAAACAATAGCGTTCCTAATCTGGATCGGGTCTTTTTTTGGGACTTCGATATAGATGTCATGGACTTTGAGAAAGCCTACAAAACTATTATTGCCCGTGTCATAGAGCTTGGAGGTCAGAAAGAAATAGATGAAATCGTGTGTTTTTATGGACATGAAAAAGTGATCAAGGCTGTTCGTGATGAAATCTATTTCCTTCCCAATTATACCATTGACATTGCTTTAAAATTCTTTCCCGAACTTAAAAAGGAAGAAATGTACTGCTACCTCAACCGCAAGGATAAACCCTATCACTGGATTTAGTTCAGCTTACTAACTTAAACGCAAGATTCTTTTTACTTTATTTTTACCAAAAGAAGTAAAAAAGAAAACAAAGGTATGACGGGTTGATTCAGTCTGGCCAAAAGACTTCGGCATAATGCCTTGCTCGCATACTCACAAGCCACCCCTCGGGACTTATTCCGATTCCTTTTGGCCTGACTGCATCCCGTCCTTTGAAATTGCTTTCTTTTTCTTTTTTCCAGTTTTTCTGTTTTCTTTTGGAAACATATGTATGGTTTTATATAAGTATTTATGGCTTTAACTGAAAGCTTATTTACATACTTACATACAGGAGCATTTATATCATTACCTAAAAGCGTAGATATGTAAAAGAGTAAAGCTGTAAATGCATATCTACATAAATACATTTCTACAAATACATTTGCTCACAGGATTATTTATAACTGTAAATCTGTCTATACTTTTAACCTTGTTTACATAAGTAAATAAAATTTAAAAAAAAACTGCACTTAAGTCTTTCAGATTTACTGAAGAGGATTGAAATCAGAACTGCTAACAATCTTATTTTTCAACCTTAACAAGGCTGATTTTAAAATTAATTATAAAACAGAAATACATGATAAATAAAAAAAGGGCATCAGCCCTTTTCAATTAAAACTATTCTTAATAATGTTTTCGAGAGAAAACAGCAAGTTGTGTTTTGAGGCACTCGAAATTAGATTAGTGCCACAAAACTACTTGCCCTGCCGGGAGCTGGAAAACGCCTCCGAAGTCGGCGTTTTATTAAAATTATAAATGGAAACAAGTTAATTTTAAACTTTGTTTTGCTTTCATATAAGTGTATTTGTTAAAGCCTGTATAGTAGTTCTGCTTCTTCCAATGGGATCAGCATTTCAATTATTTTAAGCAGGCTACCAACATATCTTTCCGTATTTATATTACTCTCCATACTCACTTCAATGCCGTTCAGAGCAAATTTTGCTGTTTTAAGCAGATCTAGTATACATTTGATTGAAGCTGAAAGCATATTGACTTTCCTGACTGATATATTTCCTAAAAACACAGAAAGTCTGTGTATTCATTAAAAAGTTGGTTTCACCATATTCGACATTCGTGAAAAAATCGAAAAAAAAATGAAATCTGACAAGAACTATACTTCTTGAAAAATGAAGCAAATTGATTAGTCAATTAATGGATATGATAATAAAAAGTATAACCTGAATAACGATTGACTCGCACCACTGGTGTGAGTATTTAATTAAGAGATTTGCATTTAATTCATTTAACTTTGAAAATCAAATACTTTTATTTTTTAACCTCTATCAACTCGCAAAAAGCAGTAAATCTTCAAGCAAAAGATTCGAATTTGTACCAAGGAGTTCACAAGAAAATTAAAAAGCCAGCAAAGTATTGATTATATATGTTTTAGTTCGATACATTTTTCGATATTTTTGATTGAATAACAAACCCTTATGCTAATTGATTATACCAGTTCAAAATTTGCCACGATTTTTTAAAAATTTGTACGATAATAAGTTTTACTAGAAAAAAAGCACTACTTCAGTATCATTTTTCCTTACTCGCTATCAGAGCTTTTTTTATTATAAAAAACCCTCTTCTCATTAAAAAAGAACACACTTTTATTTGTCTATTGAATAGAAAAAATGTCTTACAATACTGTTTTTAAAACCCATATAGATCTTTTTTTAAATCAGTTGAAAGATATCTACAAATATTTTAAAACAAAATATTCGAAAGTTCTTTTTTAATAAGCATAAATGAAAATATATATTTTAATTTTTAGCACTGGAGCAATTTTATTTCCTTCCTGCAATAAATATACTTCTACTAAAAATGATGCTAAAATTGAAAAAAAAATTACACATCCTAAACCTCCAAAAAATTGAAATTATAAAGCGAATGTCAAAATGATTGTTGAAAAATACATAAAAAAAAGTCCAGATGTTGCAGTTTACATTTACCTGGAAATATTCCCTCTATCTTATACAAATTCTAATTTTATAGAATATCATAATGAAATGCGCAAAAATGTCATCTCAGTCTTGGGATTTATAAAAATACTGGTTTATTAAGAGTAGATGATACCGTTAAAGATGCTTATGATGGTAAAAATGATTATAAATATTTGGTCGCAAACAAAGACAACTTACGGTATGGGAAACATACTCTTCATCTTATAAACGGTGGTGGATTTATGCAAGCAATTTTACTTTATACTACTATTTTAACAAAAAACAAATCATTCCAAAAAACTTCTATTGATCACAGGAACTAGCTATTTTAATGATCTAAGAAAACAAGAAGTTGCTAAGGTAATTAACAACTCAAACGCCTTGCAAGAAATAGTTTTCAATAATCGTTAGTTTACTTTAATTGTATTTTTCACTTAAAAAATATCATCTATATAAAAAAAAACTTATCTATTTCCCAATGATTTCTATTTTCACAAAAACGACGCCACCGCTTTTGTTAGATGTAATACTCATAAATGCTTTTTTACTCAGATCAATTTCTCTCCCATTCACAAATGGACCTCTATCATTAACTACTACAATTACGGATTTTCCGTTTTTTTCGTTTGTTATTTTGAGTTTTGTGCCAAATGGAAATTTTTTATGAGCTGCAGTCAATTTACTATTGTTAAATTTTTGTCCGCTTGCCGTTTTTCTTCCATTAAATTTATCATGGTAATAAGAGGCATGAGCATTTTCTCTGTACAATTTAAGATTTTTAATTTCTGTGTTTTGCTCTACGGAATCCCCACATTGTTGGGCGGCAACTGAAAGAGAAAAAAGAAAAACTGTACCTATAAATATTTTTTTCATTTTTAAAATTTACCGCAAAAAAAAAGAAATTACAATAATACTTATATCTTTAAAAAGCCATATTTACATAAGAAAAAACCATGATTTATTATTTTACATTGAGTCTGTAATGTTTTCATGTTTATAAACATAACCAACAGTTTCAACTCTTTGATCTTAATATATTTTAACTAATTATGCTTTAAAAAACTCTCAACAGTGCTGAGAAAAATATGAGTATAAATCTATAGTTTTATTAGCTAAATTTTATTTCATAAGTCTTAAGAAACCAAATACTTTGATTTTCAAACCTCTATGAGTTAGGTTAAAAACTCGAAATATTCAACCATAAGTTTGGATTTTGTACCAAGAAGTTCGCATAATTACGAAAATAATGTTTCTTTTAGTCGATTATCTAAAATAGAATCTTGTGATTTATACTCTTTTTAATTTACTATTTTCGGGATTTCTAATTTAATTGAAATAAATCGAATTGAACATTTTCTGATAAATGCTCTCCTTCTTCAAACAGTACACAATCAAATATTTGTTTTACCTTTTTTATAAATCACACAAGGTAAACTCTCGCTTTTCTAATATCCAAAGACCAAAAAATACATGTTAATGAGAAGATGCCATATAAACTTATAAACATAAAACCAATTTTTTCGCGAAATACAAAAAACATTTGAAGGCATAATTTTCCAGAAAATTTACATCTTCCCAAAAGCTTATATTTCACCCAACAAAAGTCATCAAAAAGTTAATATTGTAATTCTAAATCAACTTCACCAATTAATGCGGTCATTGTATTGATGCCCAATTTTCTTAAATTTAAAAATTACTTTTATATTTCAACTAAGAAACATTTCTTTTATTAATACTGTGTTTACAGAAATATTCAATAAACGCTCTAAATCGTCCGCAAAAAAGCTCGCCATTTGTTCGGGCGGGACTACTAAGACAAAGCTTCAGAGAAATCTGGAGCTTTTTTTGTTTTAACGCTCTTTGTAAATCTCCGTTGCGTTCACGAGCGGAATACTTGCCTCAGCATAGGAAAACTTTGGGAACTGATTTGAGGTTAAATTAAGTCCCTTATTTGGATTTGTCAAATCATTAGTAGTAAGTGTTAGACGTTTGGTCATTTTTTAAGTTAGCTCCACATTTTTACTACAATTTTTCAGTCTATTTTCGTTCAGATTAATAATCCGTTCTCTTTCAGATCTTTCAATATAATTTTATCAACTTCTGATATTATATCTAAATCTATATAATTTAACCATTTAATTTCTTCTATTTCATTATTCTCTTTCGGTTCTCCAATGTAATTAGCTTTATAACAAGTCATTTTTACAATTACTCCTTCAATAGCTTCGTCTGATTGTGCTTTAAACGTTCCAACATATTCAATAATTCCATTTATTATTTCAACACTTTATTCTTCTAGAATTTCTCTGATTAAAGTATATTGGATAGTTTCATTCTTTTCTCTTTTGCCTCCTGGAATATAATATTTGTTTTACCTTTCGATTTTGTGCTTAAAATTTGACCAATTTTAACTTTTATAATGCTATTTTATCAATTTTTTTCATCGTTTTTTTCTTTTACCTGATGTCTAACGTCCTACTATTACAGCGGGTTTTTGTATTAAATTAAGCTTATTTTACGGATTTGCCAAACCATTCAAATACAAAACCAACTTTCCATTAAGCTGATTACTCAAATCAGTTCTAGTAACTGTTGCCAATAGTTTTTATGATAATGATATACCCAATATACTACTTTAATTTTTTAGATATAAACAAGGAAGTTATTAATATAAAGATAATGAAACACTAAATATTTCATTATCTTTTATTATTTTATACATCTACGTCATTATTTCTTAAATTCACTTAATAAAACCTGAACTTTAGGAAATGAAAAAGGGTAATAGAATTTACGATTGTGACTTTAAAGAGAAAGCAGACCAATTAGGATTTGAAATAGGTTGCAACAAAGGTATGAGAGAACTTAGAATATCGACGTCGCTTATGATTCGATGGAGACAAGAACTTCTCGAATTTGGAGAAGCAAGTTTTTGTGGTCGTGGCTTCACAAGATTAAACAATGGACAAAAAGATTTTGTTAGCAAAAAAGAAAACTTAAAAAGGAGCTTAAAAACGCAAAACTTAAAATTTTTAAAAATGCAAGTAAATATACTTCTAGAGGAGAGTTTGCTGTTTATCATTTCATTAAAAACCATTCTGATTAGCAGGCAATTACAAAAATATGTAACGTTTTAGGGTTATCTCATCTCTCATATAAGAAATGGAATAATCAGGTGCTTTCTCCAATGCAACGTCGAACTCAGATATTAAAAGAAGAAATAATTTCCATATTTTACGAATACAAAGAGCTATACGGTAGTCCGAAAATTGCAGTAGAATTACAAAGTCGTATTTTATAACCATCATAACTTTTTGAGTTAGAATTATGACAAATACAACAACATTGTTTAAAAATTGAATTTAGTTTTTTAAAAATTTTATAAAAAACTCACTTTAAAGCTGTTAAAGAGTATAAAAACGAGATAAAATGCAAAAATCCAACTCGAAATAGGGTTGATTTTTTGATAAAAACGTGAGGTATATATGTATTTGAGTTATTAACTTAATTACATTTGGTTAGTTATACCTAATACCATACATTAAACATATGCGGTGAAGAAATTGAAGTTTAAATTTTGTTTTTGCTATAATAAAAGAATTCTAGTTTTCATCCGTAAATGAAAATTGAAAATTTACCTGCCAAAATTCTTATCCGGCTAGCTTTTCACTAAATTACAACCGCCATTCACAAAAGATATATTCTTATATTTTTATGGCTTACTCTGTTATCGCACAGTTAAATATAATATAATTTCGCACTTAATTAACAAGATGAGCTTGTTAAATAAATTAAATTATTAATATATTTTTATGAAAAAAACATTATTCCCCTTATTTATGCTTGTTTTGGCTTCTTGCTCAAATGATCAGGAAACTCCGACAACACAAGCTAATACTTTAACTCCAAATGAACAATCCCAGCCAACATCGAATTTAACGGGAAAGACAGTAACATATAAACGAGCGTTATATCCTGGAGCAGTATTACAATTAGATGACGAGCTCCGATCTCCTAATAACCAGTTCTTTTTTAAGGCTTCTTATCATAGTAGTAATGGTGGGGTTATGCAAATCATAAAAACTTTTTCAGGTAAGGGTCAATTATTAGAATGGGAAAACATTACAAAGAATAGGTTTACATTTCTTAAAATGCAAGATGATGGGAATTTAGTTGCGTATGATAGTAATAATAGAGCAGTTTGGGCTACTGGCACTGACCGTAATCCTGGAGCCTATTTAACTATGCAAGATGATGGGAATTTGGTAATTTATAAATACGGAATACCTTTGTGGTCTTCAAAATATGGTGTTGACAGATCGACTAAATCAGTAACTTTATTAGCAAATGAGCAAATAGATGTAAATAACCGACTTTCCTCTCCTGATAAAAAACATTATCTTAGAATCTTAGATAACACTTTACAAATAATTACGGGGGGGGATAAAGGTGGTTCCTTACTATCATGGGAAAAGCGTGCAAAAGGGATTATTAAAGTTCTTAAAATGCAAACTGACGGAAATTTAGTTGCCTATGATAGTAATAATAAAGCAGTTTGGGCTACTAATACTAATGGAAATCCTGGTGCCTATTTAACTATGCAAAATGATCAGAATTTAGTATTATATAGCAAAAATGGCAGAACTTTATGGACTTCTCAATCAGATAATGGCAATAGTGGACCAACATACTACTAGACTTTAAAAAAGAGGATGCTTTTTTAAGGTTTTAGATTTTGTTATTATTGTTCGCCAAAAACAGCATCAAAAAATCTTAGAAGAAAGATATTCGCTAATACTTAAATACTCACAAATCCTGTAAGATTATCTTGCAGGATTTTTTTTTAAGTACCTCAAAACTGTTTTCTAAAAAAGTCAGATCTAAAAAAAATCAATCGTTTAAAAAAGACCTTTAAATGAGTATGTCGTCATTGTTGTAGTTAGTCTGATTTTAAACAGGAGTATATCATTTATAATCCTCAAGCAAATCAATTTAATGATTTAATTGTTCTTGATCTCAACTCATTATTTTGTCATTTCAAAATATAAAATCTTAAGCAGAAAGCATTTTATGAATCATGTATTTAGTTTATTAAAGCTAAAATTCAAGCATCGCAAAATAATTCATTACATCATATTAGTATGCGTTATAGTGTTGCAAATGATCACAATGATTATTTGGCATAATAAATCTGCAAATGAAATTGAAATATCTAAGGCAGCAGATTCCTTGAAGTCATTAAATAAAATTTCAAAATTTACAGGAAAATCAATAAATATCAGACTTCGTTGGCAAAATATAGCACTACGATAAATGAAATAAGATATCTACTTGATAGTTCAAGTTTTATTTCCAATAATAATAATAATAATAATAATAATAATAATAAAGAATTTATAAAGATTCTGAAAGAAAAACACAAGTCAGAATCTAATATTTCAACTTTAAAATATAAATAGATTTTACTTTAGAGAGCAATATTAAAACACATAAATTTGATGATTTAACGGTATTTAAGTTTAATAAATTTGAATTCAATAACGTTTTGATACCATAAAAAAGGAATCCTATATTAAGATAGACGGCGCATTAAAAAGAGACTATTTTTTGAGATTAGGAGATGCATTATCAAGAAAGATGGAAGTTCGGAGAGAACAATTACATACTACTATAATAATAAAATATAATGATAAAATAATTTCAGGAAGTATTGAAGAGCAGATGAAAAATGTATTTAATATTACTAATGAATTTTATGAAAATCAATTTAAAATTTTAAATAAATTATTTACCAGTTTACAAAAACAAGATTTGAAATTGACCGAACTTAATGATAGACTGTTAGATTTAGAATTTTTGATTATACCTGATTATAACAAATCATTAAGCAAACTGCAGAATAATGTGCAAACAGAATTGCAGGATCGATATTACAAGAATAAAACAACGAAAACTAATACAATTGCAATCTTAATTATATTGATGCTTATTATATCACTTATAGTTTTTAGTTTTACAAAAAATGGCATTTGGATACGAAAAAAGGTTATTTAATACCCAAATCAAATTAGACAAAGTCTGAATTTTAAAAACATAATTATGGGTATGCTAAGTCATGAAATCAGATCATCACTTAGCATAATTTCTATTTACAGCAAAATGATAAGTTCATCGATAAAAGATCCTGAAATAAAAGAAGCTTTCAAATCAATTCAATTTACAACAAATTCGCGATTGCTTTTGTCGAGTCAAATTTTGGAATATTCAAAAGATGAAAATCGTTCACTTACATTAAAAAATAAAAATTTGAATTAAAGTGAACTAAATCAAATTGTTTCTTCAATAGGTTCATTGGTATAGGGTAAAGGTAACGAAATGAAAATTAATTTTATTTTGTTTTCATATATTGAAGTAGACTCCGATATGGCAAAAATTCATCAACTTTTTTACAATATCATTGGTAATGCCAATAAGTTTACGAAAGATGGATTGATATCGGTTTCTATCGTTTACGAAAGAATGATCGGAAACCAATTAAATTTAAAACTGGAAATCCAGGATAACGGAATTAGAATTGATGAAAATGATTCAAAAAATATATTTGACCTCTATTGTCAGGGAGAAATGTCAGAAAACATCAATGATTTGGGTGTTGGTTTAGGGCTAAATATTTGTAAAGAAATTGTGGAGTTATTTGACTGTTAAATTAATATTGAGAGTAAAAAGGGAAAGGTACTAAGATTACATTTAATCTGATTTTAAACCTTATTAAAAACAGTATAGAACTCCAAAATAGCTCAAAAAAGTAAATTTGTTTAAATAGTAATGAAATCATCAAATAGTTTTAATTATTTAATTATTGACGACCATAGCGTGGCCCGACAAGGAGGTTCTTTGATTATAAAAGAACTATTTTCGAATGGGTCAATTTATATGGCAGGAAATTTTAAAGACGCCTTTAAATTATTGAAAGAAGTTAAATTTAATTTACTAATTCTGGTTGTGAATTTTTCAGATAGTAACAGTATAAATGTTTTGGCAGAAATTAAAGCAATTCAGCCTAATCTTAAAATTTTGATGTTTTCTGCTTATGATGAAAATATTTATGTCATGAGAACTTAATTGCGGGTGCATCCAGATATTTGAATAAACAAACCACAGAGGATGAAATAAAAAATGCAATTAATGCAATGATTTCGTCTGGAAAATATATGACTCACAATATAAAAGATAAAATTTTAGATTCTTATATTTCAAAAAAATCTAGCAACGCATTAGAGCTATTGTCGAATGAGGAAACTGAAATGTCACAATTACTAATCAAAGGATACGGAAATCTGGAAATACTGGAATTATTAAATTTAAAAAAACGACGATTAGTACTTATAAAAGCAGAATTTTTGAAAATTAAAAATTGATAATTTAGTTGATTTTATTAAATTTTTCAGCTTTATTATGATGAATAATTGGCAATAAACAGATATTTCTTCTTAATGATGATCTGAAAATTTACTTTATTTATATTAGGAAACAGAGATCTATGTCTCTGTTTTTTTATGAATAAATATTCCTATTTATTTTTTGTAGAAATCATTCTACTCTAAACCGTTTTTTGTACTATAAAGCATTGATTTTATTCAAGATATCTTTGTAATGCCTAATGAAAAAAATGTGGCAACAAAATAAATTATTAATGACTAAAAAATTATTTCAATAAAAAATAAATGCTTATGAATTAAAAAAAACACTAAAAAAACATCAATTATATCGTTGTTTTATGCACAGGAAACTTTTCTGTCTCTGGATTACTCTGATTTTATATCGCAAAAATGATATTAGAAAATCTATCTACACTTATGTTATAGGTAGTACTGGTGTAGGCGTTTGTGCTTACTCTTACAATGAGAAAGAGTACATCCGTTGACAATTGTAAAAACTTGTTTGTATGATAGGGGTACACTGAATGTTATATAATCCGCTGTTAAAAGCGGTTGTTTCTATTGATTAACTTAAAAATGAAATCATAAATAAATCATCTATGTTAAAATTCACTAAAAAAAAGGGTATTCGTCGCTCTTTAGAATATTTGTGTTTCAAAAAAAAAAATTATTTACTTTTATTTTTTTTGATTCTTTTTTTAATTCCGGGATTCTCTGCCAGGGCACAGTTTGTCGCTCCTGCTGATTTTGAATTTTGGTATGGAGTGCCTGAATGGTCATCTGCGAAGTCTGGTTCAATTTCATTAAATTCACCTCAAAAGTTACATCTAACCAATGTTTCCAGTACAGCTGATGCCTATTATGTAATAGATATGCCAGCTGATGCCACTTTTGCCCCCATTACAGGTACAATTCCTCCTGTAGGTTCTCAAATAATTGACATGACTTCTTATATTAATGCCATTACTGTTAAACCGGCAAACACTGTTGTAAACAGAGGTTTAAGGATACAGGTTGATGGAAACATGAGTGTATACTATGCTAATGAATCTGGAGGTAATTATGCGACTATGCCATTGCGTGGTCCCAATGCAATTGGGACTTCCTTTATTGTACCTGGACAAAATATTGCTATCACTGGTGGAAGTACTTATGCTGGGGCTGTCTCTTTATTTGCTGTTACTGCAACCGAAGATAACACTGAAGTGATCATAACCCCTAGTGAAGCGATAACTGGACATGGTGCCAATGTCCCTTTCACTATTACTTTGAACAAAGGTCAAAGTTATTCTGCAAATGCAATAGCATATAACAAGAATCATTTGGGAGGAAGCCTTGTTACTAGTACGGCTCCTGTAGTTGTTACTTATAGTGATGATTTAGTAGCTCCTTCCGAAGGTGGAGGTACTGATGCCGCAGGTGACCAATTAATCCCGATTAGCAACTTTGGGCTGGAATATGTTCAAGTGCGCACAAATTTAAAAGTTACCACTAATGAGAGTACTTTTATTTTTGGTTCACAAGATGGGACTACTGTTACGGTTTTTGATGGTACCACCACGACTATATTGGTAGTGAATAAAGGAGAATTTGTAAGATATAATCTTCCAACTGGTAAAAACGTGGCCAGTATTAAAGCAGATAAGCCTGTTATGGTGTACCAAATTGGTGGGGTAGAGTCGGAATTTGGAGGAGGTATTCTTACGCCAATTAGTGCTTGTAAAGGAGCTAAGGCACTTTCTTTTCAATATCCAGCTCTGTCTACTAAAACCTGTTTTAATTTTGTAGCACCAGACGCTATAATAGGGAACTTTAGGCTAAATGGAGACAGTACAATTATTAAGGCGACTGATTTTTTACCTATTCCGGGCATGCCTGGCTGGAATTATTGCAGAAAGGATGTAACATCAAAGTTTGCCTCACCACCGGGTCGTGTAATAGATATAACTAATACAGCGGGTAAATTCTATTTTTATCAAAACATAAGCACAATAGGTGGTGGAGATTTTAGTAATTTCTCTGATTTTGGTAATTTGATGTTGTTTCCTAAAGCAGATCATGTTTGTGGTTCGACAAGCATTGAATTGAAAAGTGGTGCAATTGCTTATAACACAAATATTATCAGTTATAGCTGGACTGGACCTAATGGTTTTACCAGCAATGTAGCAGATCCGGTTATTACTAATTATACCAATGCAAATATGAGGGGTACCTATGTAGTAACTGTTACAGATACAGAAGGTTGTTCTTATACAGAAAATTTAATAGTAGATAGACCTGTAGACGATATTATTATATCTCCTGCTTCAACAACAAAATGTACGGGTTCTACAGTACAATTTACCTCTGTCGCTATACCTGCTGAAGCAGTTCCGGCTACTATTAAGTGGACAGGTCCAAATGGTTTTAGCAGTACCGAAGCCAATTTTGATATTAATGGTATTACTGCTGAGCAAGGTGGTACTTATACATGTACTTATACTGATAAATACAATTGTTCAATAACAAAAAGCATTACCATAACGGTAGATACAGCTACAGTATCATCCTTCACCATAGCGGGTAACGATAAACTAAGTTGCGATACCCCTTCTGTTTCGCTTAATGCCGCAGGATATGTTGCTGGGCTTGATTATGAAACGTATAGTCCTTATGATGCCAATTCACTCTTTGCCAGTTCGAATTTTAGTGTTATTACACAAGGTTTTTACAATCAACGACCTAATAATATGGGAGTGGCAGCGCAAATGAATCTTTCAGGGCTTACTGATGTGCAGGATTCATCGACTGCTTATGGCTTGAAGTATAAAGGATTCATTAATATTACTACAGCTGGAAACTATATTTTTTATGTTGACAGCAAAGATGGAAGTAATTTATATATAGACGGATCATTGCGTGTAAGTAATGATGGGGCTCATGCATCATATGAGGTTGCTTCAACTGAATTTACACTTTCTGCAGGTTATCATACCATTGAGTTAAATTATTTTAATAGTTCAACAAGTGCAGGTTCTTTAAAGATTTATTATGAGAGAACTTCAGCCCCTAATATGAATAAAATAATTATACCTGCAGGAGTGTTATTTCATGCAGGAGGTACTGCGCCAACGGGAATAGCTTCATATAGTTGGACAGACAGCAATAATGTAGAAGTTGGTACCGATAATACTCTTACAGTAACAGCACCAGGCACATATACCCTAACAGGCGCTAATGGAGCTTGTAGTTCTATTCGCAGTTATGTAGTAAAAAGGATTGAAGATTATGATTATGGTGATCTACCTTCTCCATGGCCAGTAGCACAAGCTAAGATTTTAGGTTGTGTTGTTACGGGCGTACCTACAGGAAAAGATGCTGTATGGGCAGGTTCAGGGGTAAGTATTGAAACAAGTCCGTTAAAGAATACAACAGCAACTGCCGACAGTTTTGATGATGGATTTATAAGTCCAACAACTACAGGAGGATCTTATACGGTAGTGCTGAACAGCAATACTTCTGGAACAGTAGGATATTATGGTTTATGGTTTGACTGGAACAATGATGGTAATTTTGCTAATGATGTGGATGCAAATGGTAATCCTGCTTTTTATAGTGGGAGTACCACAATAACAGGTGTAACTGACGTATCAATTTCAGCTGTTCCGCCGACAACAGCTCAAGCAGT
The DNA here is from genome assembly GCF_057834355.1 of Flavobacterium sp. GL_143. Taxonomy (NCBI): domain Bacteria; kingdom Pseudomonadati; phylum Bacteroidota; class Flavobacteriia; order Flavobacteriales; family Flavobacteriaceae; genus Flavobacterium; species Flavobacterium sp. GL_143. The sequence goes on from NZ_CM174401.1 coordinate 888,214, forward strand.
CTCAGCTAAAAGATTAATTGTTTCGAATGTGCCGATAAATTTTACAGATTACGATAATATTTTCGAAAACGGAGAAGTAGAAGATTATTCTTGTTTGTTTCAAGTGATTCCTCCAACATTTGCACCTGTAAACATTTCATGTTATGCAGAATTGCCAACTGGAACTTCATTAACTAAATCAGAATTTGAAGCTTTAGGAAATGCAGATGGAGTAATTACTTCTTGTGGAGCAATTGATATAACTGCTTCAAACGAACCAAATCCAAGCTGTAACGGAACGGTTAGCAGAACCTACACAGTAACAGAATATGCAGATACAAATAACAATAAAGTAAAGGATGATGGTGAAAATGTTTTAAATACCATCAATTTTGCACAAACATTTACAATTGACAGAGCAGATTTCACAATGCCAGCTAATCAAAAATCGACAGTTGCCTGTGCTTCGGCTGTTGTTGCGCCAACAGTTCCGGTTGTAAAAGACAATTGCGGAAATGTATTGACAGCGAATACCCCGATTATTTCAACAATTCCGACTTGTGAAGGAGATGTAACATATACTTATACCTTTAAGGATTGTGAAGGAAATACGCACAACTGGGTTTACACATATACAATTGACGATGTGATTCCTCCAACAGGAACGGCACCAGCCAATCTAACAGTACAATGTATGTCAGAAATTCCCGCTGCAGATGTAAATCTGATTACTGATGAAGCTGATAATTGTAGCGGAACAATAATTGCAACAGTTGCAGATACGAATAACGGTGGGTCTGGAACCAATACACCTTACATCATAACAAGAACTTATACATTAAAAGATTGTAGTGGACTTACAACTAATTTGGTTCAAACTATTACAGTTAAAGATACACAAGCTCCACAAACACCAATTTTAACAGATGTAATAGTTGGAGAATGTAGTGCAACTCCAGTTGCACCAACAACAAATGATACTTGTTCAGGAATTATCACAGGAACTACAACAACTGTATTCCCAATTACTAAACAAGGAACTACAATTGTAACATGGACTTTTGATGATGGTCACGGAAATAAAACAACAGCCAATCAAAATGTAATTGTAAAAGATACGACAACTCCTGCTTTACCTGTTTTAGCAGATGTTACTTTAGCAGGTTGTGAAGGAACTCCAGTTGCACCAACAACAAATGATGCTTGTTCAGGAATTATTACAGGAACTACAACAACTGTATTCCCAATTACTAAACAAGGAACTACAATTGTAACATGGACTTTTGATGATGGTCACGGAAATAAAACGACAGCCAATCAAAATGTAATTGTAAAAGATAGAACAGCTCCGGTTGTACCTGTTTTAGCAGATGTTACTTTAACAGGTTGCGAAGGAACTCCAGTTGCACCAACAACAAATGATGCTTGTTCAGGAACTATCACAGGAACTACAACAACTGTATTCCCAATTACTAAACAAGGAACTACAATTGTAACATGGACTTTTGATGATGGTCACGGAAATAAAACGACAGCCAATCAAAATGTAATTGTAAAAGATAGAACAGCTCCTGTTTTACCTGTTTTAGCAGATGTTACTTTAGCAGGTTGTGAAGGAACTCCAGTTGCACCAACAACAAATGATGCTTGTTCAGGAATTATTACAGGAACTACAACAACTGTATTCCCAATTACTAAACAAGGGACTACAATTGTAACATGGACTTTTGATGATGGTCACGGAAATAAAACGACAGCCAATCAAAATGTAATTGTAAAAGATAGAACAGCTCCGGTTGTACCAGCTTTAGCAGATGTTACTTTAGAAGGTTGTGAAGGAACACTAGTTGCACCAACAACAAATGATGCTTGTTCTGGAATTATCACAGGAACTACAACAACTCTATCCTCAATTACTAAACAAGGAACTACAACAACTGTATTCCCAATTACTAAACAAGGAACTACAATTGTAACATGGACTTTTGATGATGGTCACGGAAATAAAACGACAGCCAATCAAAATGTAATTGTAAAAGATAGAACAGCTCCTGTTTTACCTGTTTTAGCAGATGTTACTTTAGCAGGTTGTGAAGGAACTCCAGTTGCACCAACAACAAATGATGCTTGTTCAGGAACTATCACAGGAACTACAACAACTATATTCCCAATTACTAAACAAGGAACTACAATTGTAACATGGACTTTTGATGATGGTCACGGAAATAAAACGACAGCCAATCAAAATGTAATTGTAAAAGATAGAACAGCTCCTGTTTTACCTGTTTTAGCAGATGTTACTTTAGCAGGTTGTGAAGGAACTCCAGTTGCACCAACAACAAATGATGCTTGTTCAGGAACTATCACAGGAACTACAACAACTGTATTCCCAATTACTAAACAAGGAACTACAATTGTAACATGGACTTTTGATGATGGTCACGGAAATAAAACAACAGCCAATCAAAATGTAATTGTAAAAGATAGAACAGCTCCGGTTGTACCAGCTTTAGCAGATGTTACTTTAGAAGGTTGTGAAGGAACACTAGTTGCACCAACAACAAATGATGCTTGTTCTGGAATTATCACAGGAACTACAACAACTCTATCCTCAATTACTAAACAAGGAACTACAACAACTGTATTCCCAATTACTAAACAAGGAACTACAATTGTAACATGGACTTTTGATGATGGTCACGGAAATAAAACGACAGCCAATCAAAATGTAATTGTAAAAGATAGAACAACTCCTGTTTTACCTGTTTTAGCAGATGTTACTTTAACAGGTTGTGAAGGAACTCCAGTTGCACCAACAACAAATGATGCTTGTTCAGGAACTATCACAGGAACTACAACAACTGTATTCCCAATTACTAAACAAGGAACTACAATTGTAACATGGACTTTTGATGATGGTCACGGAAATAAAACTACGGCCAATCAAAATGTAATTGTAAAAGATACAACAACTCCTGTTTTACCTGTTTTAGCAGATGTTACTTTAGAAGGTTGTGAAGGAACTCCAGTTGCACCAACAACAAATGATGCTTGTTCAGGAATTATCACAGGAACTACAACAACTGTATTCCCAATTACTAAACAAGGAACTACAATTGTAACATGGACTTTTGATGATGGTCACGGAAATAAAACAACAGCCAATCAAAATGTAATTGTACAAGATACAACAGCTCCGCTTTTACCAGCTTTAGCAGATGTTACTTTAGAAGGTTGTGAAGGAACTCCAGTTGCACCAACAACAAATGATACTTGTTCAGGAATTATCACAGGAACTACAACAACTGTATTCCCAATTACTAAACAAGGAACTACAACTGTAACATGGACTTTTGATGATGGTCACGGAAATAAAACGACAGCCAATCAAAATGTAATTGTACAAGATACAACAGCTCCGCTTTTACCAGCTTTAGCAGATGTTACTTTAGCAGGTTGTGAAGGAACTCCAGTTGCACCAACAACAAATGATGCTTGTTCAGGAATTATCACAGGAACTACAACAACTGTATTCCCAATTACTAAACAAGGAACTACAACTGTAACATGGACTTTTGATGATGGTCACGGAAATAAAACGACAGCCAATCAAAATGTAATTGTACAAGATACAACAGCTCCGCTTTTACCAGCTTTAGCAGATGTTACTTTAGAAGGTTGTGAAGGAACTCCAGTTGCACCAACAACAAATGATGCTTGTTCAGGAATTATCACAGGAACTACAACAACTGTATTCCCAATTACTAAACAAGAAACTACAATTGTAACATGGACTTTTGATGATGGTCACGGAAATAAAACAACAGCCAATCAAAATGTAATTGTACAAGATACAACAGCTCCGGTTTTACCAGCTTTAGCAGATGTTACTTTAGAAGGTTGTGAAGGAACTCCAGTTGCACCAACAACAAATGATGCTTGTTCAGGAATTATCACAGGAACTACAACAACTGTATTCCCAATTACTAAACAAGGAACTACAATTGTAACATGGACTTTTGATGATGGTCACGGAAATAAAACGACAGCTAATCAAAATGTAATTGTACAAGATACAACAGCTCCGCTTTTACCAGCTTTAGCAGATGTTACTTTAGAAGGTTGTGAAGGAACTCCAGTTACACCAACAACAAATGATGCTTGTTCAGGAATTATCACAGGAACTACAACAACTGTATTCCCAATTACTAAACAAGGAACTACAATTGTAACATGGACTTTTGATGATGGTCACGGAAATAAAACGACAGCTAATCAAAATGTAATTGTACAAGATACAACAGCTCCGCTTTTACCAGCTTTAGCAGATGTTACTTTAGAAGGTTGTGAAGGAACTCCAGTTGCACCAACAACAAATGATGCTTGTTCAGGAATTATCACAGGAACTACAACAACTGTATTCCCAATTACTAAACAAGGAACTACAATTGTAACATGGACTTTTGATGATGGTCACGGAAATAAAACGACAGCCAATCAAAATGTAATTGTACAAGATACAACAGCTCCGCTTTTACCAGCTTTAGCAGATGTTACTTTAGAAGGTTGTGAAGGAACACTAGTTGCACCAACAACAAATGATGCTTGTTCAGGAATTATTACAGGAACTACAACAACTGTATTCCCAATTACTAAACAAGGAACTACAATTGTAACATGGACTTTTGATGATGGTCACGGAAATAAAACGACAGCCAATCAAAATGTAATTGTCAAAAATACAATTTCAGCTCCGATAAGTGGAGGTGATCAAACAAAATGTATGACTGATGGAATACAAACATTAATTGCAACGGCAAGTGTAACGGAAGGAGCAAAGGTAGTTTGGTACAATTCAGCTACAGCTGGAAATATTGTAACATCGCCAATATTAAATACGTTAGGAACTGTTACTTATTATGCCGAAACTGTAAATACAATCTCAGGATGTAATAGTTTAACTAGAACTCCAGTTAGTCTGACTTTATTCAATTGTTCAATTGGACTTATTAAAACAGTAATTTTTGATGACAATAATAAAGATGGTTTAGCGCAGGCAGGAGAAACATTGACTTATAGTTTTGAAGTAGCGAATCGTGGTGATGTGGCATTGACAAATGTAAAAGTAACCGATACTAAGGAAGGTTTAATTTTAACAGGAGGACCAATTAATTTAGAAGTAGGAGAAAAGAATTTGACTGAATTTAAGGGGGTTTATAAACTTACCCAAGCCGATATTAATGCAGGTAAGGTAAGTAATCTGGCAACCGTAACAGGAACCACACCTTTAAACACCATTGTTAGTGACATCTCTGATAACGGTTCTTTTTCTGAAGATAAGCCAACAGTATTAGATTTAAAGGGATGCATAATTGAAGTCTTTAATCTTGTTTCTGCAAATGGAGATGGAGATAATGATTACTTCCATATTGAAGGTTTAGATTGTTATCCTAAAAATTCGGTTGAAATCTACAATCGCTGGGGAGTACTTGTCTATTCGGCAGAAGGCTATAATAATAAGGAGATTTCATTTAAAGGTTTCTCTGATGGACGAGCTACAATAAAACAGTCAGAAGGATTACCTGATGGGACTTACTATTACATTTTGAAATTTACAGATTTCGAAGGAAGAATTTTAAGCAAAGCAGGATATTTATATCTAACGAAATAGGAGAATATACAGGGGACAATATAATTATTGTCCCCTTATATAATTTTTTTCTAAATGTTAAGCTGTGTGGTCAGTGTTATATTGATTATTAATTAAAAAGAGATAGTATTCTAAAAACAAATAAATAGGATTTACATATGAAAATTAAAAATACTTTTTTCGCAATATTACTCCTAACAAGTTTAGGGAGTTATGCCCAGCAGGATGCTCAGTATACCCAATACATGTATAATACTATTAATGTGAATCCAGCTTATGCCGGATCAAGGGGGGTAATGAGTATTTTTGGATTGTACAGAACCCAATGGGTTGGGTTAGACGGCGCACCAAGGACTGGTACTTTTTCAATTAATTCCCCTTTGGGAAGTAATCTTGGAGGAGGATTGTCTTTCGTTAGTGATAAATTGGGACCAACTCAAGAGAATACGTTGTCAGCAGATTTATCTTACACTATTCAAACTTCAGCATTTTATAAATTATCTTTTGGAGTGAAAGCAAGTGGTAATTTTTTTAGTCTAGACCCTAGCAAATTAAATCCCAAAGACTCAAATGATCCATCTTTACAAAACTTTGATAATAGTTTTTCTCCTAATGTAGGAGCAGGTATATATTTCCATTCTAATCAATTGTATGTAGGATTATCAGCACCTAATTTATTTGAGAGCAATAGATATAATGACAATGAAGTAGTAGTTAATAAAGAGAAAATGAACCTGTATTTAATAGGAGGTTATGTTTTTGATTTATCTCCTAGTTTAAAGTTTAAACCAGCTTTTTTATTGAAAGGTGTATCAGGATCTCCATTGCAATTGGATGTGTCAGGAAATTTCATGTTTAATGATAAATTTGTTTTGGGATTGGCCTGGAGATGGAGTGCGTCAGTAAGTGCTATGGCTGGTTTTCAGATTACTGATGGTATGTATATTGGTTATGGTTACGATTTAGAAACCACTAAATTAAATAATTATAATTCAGGCTCTCATGAAATATTTTTGAGATTTGAATTACCTAACAAAACGAATCGAATAATTTCTCCAAGATTCTTTTAAAATTTACTTATTTATGAAAACGAAAATTTACAAGTTTCAAAGAAACTATTATAAAAAATCAGCAGCAATGAAACTTTTTTTCTTACTAATATTTGTTTGTTCGATGAATGCTTATTCACAGAAAACAAGAGAGATAAAAGGAGATAAGGAGTTCGATAAATATGCCTATATTGATGCGATAAAAACCTATGAGCGTATTTATGAAAAAGGATATAAGTCACAAGATATGCTTGAAAAACTTGGGGACTCATATTATTTTAATGCTGATTTAAACAATGCAGCAAAGTGGTACAATGAATTATTTTCATTTACTCAGGATGTGGCACCAGAATATTACTATCGTTATGCTCAATCATTAAAGGGAATACAAGATTATAAAAAAGCTGATGAAATGATGTCTAAATTTTATAAAATAAATAGCTTAGATTCCCGCGGTGTGTTGGCATCATCTCAAAAAAATTACTTAGATGTAATTAAAAAGAATTCTGGCCGTTATCAAATTGAAAACGCCGGAATTAATTCAAAACATTCAGATTACGGGAGTGCATATTATAAGGATAAAATAATTTTTGCCTCAGCAAGAGATACTGGAACTGTCATAACAAAAAAACATTCCTGGACAGGAGAAGGATTTACAAATCTGTATTCCGCTGAGATGAATTCGGAAGGAAAACTATCTGGGGTAAAAAATTACGGAAAGATGCTTAATACTAAATTGCATGAATCTACACCTGTTTTTACAAAAGATGGTACTACTGTTTATTTTACAAGAAACAATTATTTAAGAAAAAAAGGAAAAGATAAGGAAGGAACTACTCGATTGAAAATTTATCAGGCAAAACTACAGGGTGATAAATGGACCAATATAAAAGAGCTGCCATTTAACAGTAATGAATACAGCGTTGCACATCCCGCTTTAAGTGCAGATAATAAAACGTTGTATTTTGCATCCAATATGCCTGGAACTTTAGGAGGATCAGATATTTTTAAAGTAAAAATCAATGATAATGGAAGTTTTGGAACTCCTGTCAATTTAGGAAAGGGAATAAATACAGAAGGACGCGAGACTTTTCCGACGATAACTGCAGAAAATGAATTGTACTTTGCTTCAGATGGGCATCCTGGCCTTGGAGGTTTGGATGTTTTTGTGTCTAAATTAGACAAAAGTGGTAATTTTGGAGATGTGATAAATGTAGGGGAACCGTTGAATAGTTCCAAAGATGATTTTGCTTTTTTAATTAATGAAGGGACAAGAACAGGATTTATAAGTTCCAATCGAGAAGGCGGTGAAGGAAGTGACGATATTTATAGCTTTGTAGAAACTAAGAAAATAGCATACACTTGCGAACGATTATTATCTGGCATAGTAACTGACAAAAAAAGCGGATTGCCACTTGCGAAGGTGAAAATTTCATTATTTGATAACTTGTCAAAAGAAATAAATTCAACAATAACAGATGATAATGGTAATTATTCTTTTGCTGTAGAATGTGGGAAGTCATATGTTGCAAGAGCAGAAAAAATAGAATACAATGCCAATGAAAAAAACGTCGTTATTGCCGAGACAACCGAAAAAATTGATTTATCGTTAATTCTGGATCCAGTAGGAGAAGGATGCAGAGTTACAGTTGGTGATGATTTGGGGAAATGCTTTGACATAAAAATGATTTATTTTGATTTAGATAAAGCCAATATAACAAGGAAAGCTGAATTAGAATTAGCAAAAATACTTGATGTATTAAATCAGCATCCTAACTTAGAAATTGATGTTCGTTCTCATACGGATTGTAGACAAACGTATCCTTATAACATGAAATTATCAGATCGAAGAGCCAAATCAACTATTGCCTGGTTTGTCAAAAAGGGAATTAGTCCAAAGAGATTAACTGGTAAAGGTTATGGCGAATCACAATTGGTGAATGATTGCGGTTGCGAACCGACTAATGTGTCAAGTTGTACAGAAGAGCAACATTCAGCTAATAGACGTTCAGAGTTTATTATTACGAAGTTGTAAATGTTACTGCGTTTTAAAATAACGCATCAGAATTAGCTTCTACAAGTTAGAATATTTTGAAATCCAAGATGTCCTTTTTGAAATTCTTAAAGGGACACTTGGATTTACTAATTTATACTTTTATTAAAAAAAGGAAAGTGGATATTAGTTATGACCTTTCTTTACTTAGTCAGTTCCTAATTTCTCGAGTCTCCATCGTGAGAAATGTTTTTCCGTGATCAGTAATTATTGTTTCCCGATTCCATAGAACCATTACTTTTACTTTATCTCCAGATATTAAAGGTTTATCTATAATTTTGAAATATGAAGTTCCTACTCTGATATAAGAAATATCTAAGTTCGTAAGATTCGAATTTTAATTCTTAAAATATTCTGATTAAAATTTGATTAAAAAATAAAAGATTTTTAGGAGTTGATTTTACTGGGGTGAACGCCTTATTTTTTCCACAAAATAGCATTTGCATTCTCCAGATCTTCAGTAGTACTAATAATCTCCCCGTTTAAATAATCAAGAAGATCTTCTTTTCTAAAATAAATTTTCTTTTGACCTTTTTTCTTGGAATATCTAATCTTGCGTTGGTGAGTGAGTTGGTAGATATACTTAAGCTCGATTGACAAAAATTCGGCAGCTTCTTCAGATGAGTAAATATCTTTACTATTTAAAGATAATTTCATCAATGCTTTTTCAATAAAGGCATCTTGTTTCTTAGCTAAGTTCAATATGATCAATTCTAATCGATCAATTTTAGAAGTAAAATTACTTGTATCCATGATTCTATATTTTTGAATTATTAAACAAGTTTACAGAGCTTTAGAGAAGTAAAAAATCGTGTAAAAACAATTTACATATCTAAAATAACCAATAATGATAAATTCTCAAGTAGAATGAATCACTTTAGCTTATTTTATTTTAAAAAACATATTGTAGTAATCACATTTTACAAAGAGGTTAAACTGACTTTACAAAAAATCGTGTAAAATCATTAATATGTAATGTTTTATTGGCATCATTTATTTTGATATATTTATTCAAAAAATCAATAATTTTTGTATTTGTTTTATCTTTAATCTGAGAATTCCAGTTTTTTTCAATATTGAAAAGTGAAGTTAATATTTCTACTATGTTCTGTTTTGAATTTCTTTTATTATCGATACTTATTAAAATTGACCCTTCTTTTATTTCGATTCCATTACAAAGTTTATAAAGATTTTCGATTGAAGAACTATTCTCAAAAATGGTAATATTCTTCTCTATTATTAGCTCAAATTCTCTTCGATGAATCTGTTTGATAATATCTCCATTGGTCAAATTTATGATATCTTTAAAATTCACACCATTCAGATTTATTGATTGAATCACTTCACTTTCCTCAAAAACAATTTTTCTTTGCTTAAATATCTCCTTAGGGTTTTGGAAGCAATCTTTCACTATTTTAAAAATACTTACAGGTGTTTTCATCTCAAACAAAAAAAACAATACTAGTTGGATAAAAACAAGTATAAAAAGATAAAATGTAAAATTGTAGATATCTGAAATATTCAAAATTTCATTACTAAGGGTAATCCCAATAAAACTAGATAAAAAGAAAAGCAACAACAAAATCAATAATCTGCTTTTGTTCGTTCCTTCGTAATAATTAAATTTCTCTTCAAAATATAAATTTACTAATAAAGGTTTAATAATGAAAAATAATCTAAAAAGCAGATATACCGGAATGACCATTTTTGCAAAAACTAGAATAAATGACAAGATGTAGGTATAAATAGTCATATTATAATCAATTTAGTTCTATAAAAGTAAACAAAACTAATTGATTATAAAACACTTGATGCTCGTCAAATGTTCGTCACAAAAAACAAAAAAGCCTTTACATTTCTGCAAAGGCTTAATTTTAGTAGTGGTCCCACCTGGGCTCGAACCAGGGACCACCTGATTATGAGTCAGGTGCTCTAACCAGCTGAGCTATAGGACCGGTTTTGAGGTTGCAATATTACCACTATTTTTCATTTGTAGCAAATATTTGGCAATGATTTTTACATTAATTTCGTTAATAATTTCAGTAAAATCAAAACTATCTGATTCTTAAGCTTCTAATTTCCGTATTAAATACTCTAAAATTATTTAATTTCCTGACAAAGCTCAATCAAAACCCCATTTGTGCTTTTGGGATGTAAAAAAACAACTAGTTTATTATCTGCTCCTTTTTTGGGATTTTCATTTAAAACAACAAAACCTTCCTTTTTTAACCGCTCTACTTCCGCAACAATATCTGTTACATCAAAAGCGATATGATGAATTCCTTCCCCTTTTTTTTCTAAAAACTTAGCAATCGGACTTTCTGGGTTTGTCGCTGCCAGAAGTTCAATTTTATTTGGTCCGTTTTGAAAAAACGAAGTTATCACTCCTTCACTTTCTACTGCTTCTGATTTATAAGCAGGAGCTCCAAAAAGCTTTTCAAACAAAAGATTCGAAACTTCTAAATCTTTAACCGCAATCCCTATGTGTTCTATTTTATTCATCATCTCAAATTGATTTAGAAAAACACTGATTCTTTTTATTGATTAACGTATGTATTAAAATAACCACATTCGGCAATAACATCCTGATAATATTTTGTATCTGAATAATCTTTTTTCAGTACTTTAAAATTATTCCATGCCAGGAAATTTATCTTATCATCATCTGCAGTCCACCAATTTTTAACCGCAATATACTTTTTATTGTAATATTCATTTCGTTCACATTTTGCCAGCATATAAGTACACTTTGCCTTTTGCTCTTTGGTTGTAGCAGCTTCCAGAGCTTTTTGATAATACATTTTAGACACTGAACAATCTGTGATCATTTTTTTCATAGAATCTCTAAATGAATACGGACTTGAACCATAGCCTACAATTCCGATCTCATAAAAACTTCTTCCGTTTCCGAAATGGGTGATATTATAAAATGCATTCCCTAGTAATAAACTGTTTGTATATACGTCTTCGTTTTTAGCCAGTTTATCTTGCATGGCTTTTATAGTCGTTAAAAATTCTATCTGAGAATATTTCTTTTTTTGGAATGCAGAATGGTCACAATCATGACAATCTTTTATATTTCCGTTAAACGGATTTCCATAAAAAACTGCATTTTGTAATGTATCCGTTTGTTGCATGAAAGTAATTGCTTCAGGAATTTTATTTTGATATGTTGCTTGTATCGCTTGAAAATTATTGATGTTATTTAAATTCAAATTATAAATACTGTAACCTATTTTCTCAATTTCGGTTTTATCCGGCTTAGTCAAAAATGCTTTCATTCCTAACAAATTCTTTTCGACATCATAAAAAGAATTCCCTGTTCCCCAATAACCATAAGCCGACGTATTAGCAAACAACTCTGCCATTACATAATTTTTTTGCTCTGTATAAAGAGTCATTAAATACATTTTACTCCAGCTTGAAGCGTTTTCATAACGAAAATCACCTACTTGTTGCTTCGGAAGCTCTTTGTACAACCAATTTAGATCTTTAAGAATTGTTTTTTCATTTTTAGAATTTAACTTATCAATCTTGCTCATATTATTTACAAAACGAAGTAATCTAAGCTGATTATTTGCCAACTCTGTTTTAGGCATTGTCTTTTCGGCTTTGGCAAAATTCTCATCAGCCTTAGCAAAATTCCCTTTTAATGTTTGCAAATACGCTAAAGCAATATCCCACAAATAAGGCTTTTCCGTATTTCCTGTTGAAGCAATTTTAGACACTAAATCGAATGCTTTTAAATCAATTTTCGCTTGATTTCCTTTCTTGTTTTCAGCAACAGTTTGTTTTATTGCAGGCGCACCATAATCCGTAGAGCCCTCAGAATCGACTCTAGCCAACTCAAATGAATTATTAATCCCTTGCTCTTGCTGATTAACTAACCTTGTAAGCAAATAATTTAAATGTTCATTTTTTGGATCTAATTGATAAATTTTATCAATCGCTTGCGCTTCATCTTTATAATACCCATGAATTGCCCAAAGCGCTGCTTTTTCTTTATTATTTTTGGCCATAGCCAAAGATTTATTCCAGTCTGCTTCGTTTTCTGGGTGAAAACTATAAGCTGTAACAATTCTCATTTCTGGACATTTATCAAAAACTTGCGCATATAAATAATTAGAAGTCGAATATTTACCTTGCTGATGATTTATTCCTGCCACATAAGCAAGCGCACGATAATACAATACATTTTTAGGAACAGCTGCTTCTGTTTTATTAAAAAACGTAATTGCTTTTTGCTTATTACTACTATAAAAATAAGCTTTCATGGTAAGAAACCAATACCTGTTTTTTAAGAACGGATCTGATATAGTATTATACACGTTTTCGATAGATTGAATCATTTTTAAATCATCAAAGGTGTTAGCAACCCTAGGTTCATAACTCCAATAATCTTCTCCAACTGACACTGTTTCTATCTTTTGTGCTAAATATAAAAACTCGATAAAAGCCTTCGTTTTATCATCTTTCAAATTTATTTTTTTACCCCATTTTAAAGAAGCCTGATTTCCTTTTTTGTTTTTAAAAAAAACATGAAGCTGTTCAATTTCTTCCTTATATTTTGAAGCATTTTCTTTATCATACGAATATCTTGAAGTATTATCCCCAATTAAAAAATAACTTACCGTAGCAGTATCAACCTTAGTTTTTAAATACGCATTCCAATCTGATTTGATGTCATCATTAAATCTAGAATTATGTTGAGTATCAAAACCAATCCCGTAAAAAACTTCTCCAGAGTAAAACAATGGTCTGTATGATTTTTCGACAAAAGTTTCGGGAGTAAAATTAGAACTATACCCCATTCCCCAATCATCTCCGCCTCCGCAAGCATAAATTATACCATAGGCAAACAATAAAACACCACTAAAAACAAGAAAGAACTTGTTTAAAAACATTTTTTTCATAATTTTTTAAATTGAATTCATCTAAGTCGTAAAAAATAATCTCTTTAGGATATTGAGCCGTATTCTCCTCCAGATCGGAAGCCATTTCTAGCAAATCATCCTTAGAAATCGCCTCTATTTTTAAAACATCACCTTGTTTGTAAAAAGTACCTTTTTTATAATTGGAGTTCTTTACAGTAAAGTATTTTTTTCGACTTAATACAAAATTAGTATCATTTTGCAATTCTTCTATATCTATTTTACTTTTTAATCCTATTACTTTATTGTCTCGAATATGAACCGCCCAAGAATAAATAGGCAAGGCAAAATCAAGCGGTAAAGGATATTTTTTTAAACTTTTTATGTATCGCTGCGCAACTCTTCTGTCATAAATAGAGTTAAGAGAATCAGGCGCAATTGTTCCCATATTATAATACATTAAAACCCCAGTATCAACATTTGGAATTTTAGTCTTTTCAAAATATTTTACCTGATGCAGCCGTATTGTAGCTGAGAGCTTTTTATGAGATATCTTCTTGAAAGTTTCTATAAATCTTAAATAATTTAATTTACTAGCCAATGTCCAATCACAATCGATTTGGATTTCCTGACACGAAATTCCATTTTTTTTGTTTATTAACTCCACAAAATCAAATGTTTTTTTAGCCAAACTATCTACATCAATTCCTTTTTTCAACATCACTTTATTCTTGATGTATACCACCGGAACAACTGTTAAGTTTTCTGTTTTACTTTCAAAATGTACTGGACTAAGCGGAAATGCCTCTTGAGTTTTTGGATGCAAATCGACATCAAAATACCGGATATAAATCTTACTGATATTATTTTGCTGCAAAGCTTCTTTCTCTCCTGTAGATAATTTAAAGATAGTTTTCCAATAATAAAAAGCTGCAACTGGTTTTTCTTGTTTATTACATGAAATCAATAATAAAAACAAAACACTAAAAACAATGCGAAATTTCAAAATATTCTAAATTAAGTTTACTGTCAAATGTAAGGATACATTTTATTTTAATAATAAATACAAACGAGTTTATCTATAAATAATTTGAGGTTAATCTAGCTTATCTTAATCCAAAGTAACAACTCCCAATAATTCGATAAAAAATTTCGATTAAAGCAAATATAATTGTTATTTTGTGCAATAAAAATCTAAACCGATTATGTTGAAAAGCAACTTAAAATATATTTTCTTTTTATTGACCTTATTAATGGTAAGTTGCGCCAAACGCGGAAGCATAACCGGAGGATTAAAAGACACCCTTGCACCTGTTTTATTATCTAGTGTTCCTAAAAATTTTAGTACCGAATTTAAAGGCAATACTATAAAATTGACATTTGATGAGTATGTAAAAATTAAAAATGCGAATAAACAATTGATTATTTCGCCACCAATGAAGCATGAACCTCTCATAAATCCTACAACGGCGAGCAAATACATCACTATAAAAATAAACGACACTTTACAACCTAATACTACCTATAGTTTTAATTTTGGGCAAAGTATTACTGATAATAATGAGGGAAATCCGTATAACCAATTTAAGTACATTTTTTCTACAGGAAGCTATATAGATTCCTTGGCTCTTGGCGGAAAAATAAAAGATGCACATGATAAACAATCAGACTCATTTGTATCTGTAATGCTTTATGAAATAAACGACACTTATAAAGATTCGGTTGTTTACAAGGAAAATCCACGATATATTACCAACACATTAGATAGTTTAAAGACGTTTAGATTAGAGAATCTAAAGGCTGGAAAATATCTTCTGGTTGCTCTAAAAGACAAAGGAAATAACAATAAATTCAACCCTAAGGATGACAAAATAGGATTTATAAAACATCCTATTACAATACCTAATGATACTATTTATGAATTAGAATTATTTAAAGAAGTACTACCTTTAAAAACACATAAACCTGCTCAGGTTTCAGGAAACAGACTGGTTGTAGGTTACGATGGAAAACAAAATTTTAAGAACTCCAGACCTAAGATTATCTTAAAGAACAACGGAGAAATTCTCCCAACAATTGTTACTCAATTTCCTAAAAAAGATTCACTTCAGGTATGGTACAAACCTCTAAAAGTCGATTCTCTATCGATGGAAATCACCAAAGACAACTACAAAAAGAATTACTCTTTTAAGATAAAAGATCAAAAGAAAGATACTTTACATATTAATGCGCTGCAAAGTGGAATTATCCATTTTAGAGACCGATTTACATTAGAAAGCGGAACCCCTTTGGTTCGCTTTGATGAATCAAAAATAAAACTAATAAACAAAGATTCTGTCGCAGTTCCTTTTAAAACTGAATATGATGATTTTGATCAACGCCTATTCTTTGACTTCAAAAAAGAACCTTCTGAAAAATACTCATTTACTTTTTTACCTGGAGCATTGATTGATTTTTACGAAAAAACAAATGATACTTTAAAATATACTTTAACAACAAAAGCTCCTGCTGATTACGGAAATCTAATCCTTAATTTACAGAACGCAAAACGTTTCCCTATAATCATTGAATTAACAAATCAAAAAGGAGAAACGGTACTTGCGACTGAATACACAGAAGGCAATACTAAAATAGAATTTGACCTCTTGGAGCCAAGCTTATTTACTCTTCGTGCGATTTATGACGATAATAAAAACAAGCAGTATGATCCAGGAAATTTTTTAGAAAAAAGATATGCCGAAGAGGTTATTTATTTCTCAAAAGAAATCGACGTTAGAGCCAATTGGGATGTTGATCAAGTTTTTGATCTAAGCATTCCTTATAATCCAGAATCTGATAAAAAAACAGACAAAAAGAAAACCGATAAAAAGAAATAATCTATAATCCCTGGATTACAAATTGATCTTTATCATTCAGAAAATCAAGTTTTTTTCTTGTTTCGTACATTTTTTCTTTATCTAATTCCGTAATAAAAACACCTTCTATTTCTTGGGGAGTAATTAAATATTCTCCAAGAAAATCTATTACTTGTGAGTGCCCAATGTGCTCATATCCATGATAATCTAAACCAATTCTGTTTACTCCTACCGAATAACACATGTTTTCGATAGCACGCGCTTTTAATAATGTATCCCATGCATTAGTGCGTATTTTAGGCCAATTGGCTACATATAATAGTAAATCATAGGATTCTGTATTTCTAGAAAAAACAGGAAATCTAAGATCATAACAAATTAGCGGACATATTTTCCATCCTAAATAATCTACAATTAGTTTCTGATCTCCTTTGGTATACACTTTATCTTCTCCAGCGAGAGTAAATAAATGTCGCTTATCATAATATTTTGTTTCTCCTGAGGGAAAAACAAATAATAATCTATTATAAAACTCCCCATTCTCCTCGATTACCAAACTTCCGGTAATTGCCCTTTTTGTAGCTCTAGCTAATAAACTCATCCACTCAACGGTTTCTCCTTGCATTGTTTCGGCAACGCTAGAAGGATTCATAGTAAATCCTGTAGAAAACATTTCGGGAAGCACAATCAAATCAACAGCTTCGCTAATTTCATGAATCTTTTGTTCGAAATAATTTCGGTTTTTTTCTGGGCTTTCCCAGTATAGATCTGTTTGAATTAATGCAATTTTCATATTGTAAAAATACTCTTTTTTAAAATAAATCAGCTCATTCGACTTTAACTCCAAATAGATTATTTCTTAAAACTCATTCAACTCAACAAACACCACACTTTTGGGAATAAAAAAACATTAAACAAAAAAATATTGCAATATTTTTGCAAAATATTGCAAAAATATTTCAAATCGTGAGAATAAATTATATATATTTGACCACAAACAAATAACCAACCAAACCACAAAACAATGAAAACCAGAAAATTATGAAAACCAAATTATTATCTTTAGTATTTATTGGAGGAATGAGCCTAACAATAAACGCACATGAAAATGCAATAAAAAAGCATTCCTTAGAACAAAGCACGAGTCAAATTGAGATAACTGGTAAAGTAGTAGGTCAAGATGACGGAATGCCAATAGCCGGAGCGACCGTATACGCAAAAAGCAATAACCGAATAGCAACGATTACTGATGAAAACGGAAACTTTAAACTAAATGTTCCTGAAAGTGAAAGTTTTGTTGTCGTTAACTATATGGGATACGGAACAAGCGAATCCAAAATAAATGGAACAAACCAATTACTTATAAGTTTAAAACCATCTGAAAATGTTTTAGAACAAGTTTTTGTTACTGCGTTAGGTGTTAAAAAAGTAAGCAAATCTCTAACCTATGCAGTAACCGAGCTAAAAGGGTCTGAGTTTAACAAAGCAAAAGAAGCCAATATCTCAAATGCTTTGGTAGGTAAAATTGCCGGAGTAAACGTTAGTAGTACAGCAACAGGACCAAACGGTTCGACCAGAGTTGTAATACGTGGAAATGGTTCCTTAAACGGAAATAACCAACCTATGTATGTTGTAAATGATTTACCGATAGACAACACACAACTTAATTTACCTGGAACAGGAAATGCGCCTGGCTCACCAAAATTAAATGTTGACAGAGGAGATGGAACTGCTTTAATAAATCCTGACGACATCAAGTCTATAACAGTTCTTAAAGGAGGAACTGCTGCGGCTTTATATGGTGCTAATGCTGCCAATGGAGTAATCTTGATTCAAACCAAAAGAGGTTCTGCTCAAAAAGGCATCGGGATTGACTACAACACATCATTTACTCTAGAAACTCCCGCAGTAATACCAGATTGGCAATATGAATACGGAGCTGGAGATGCAGGCAAAAAGCCTTTAACTCAAAATGAAGCCATAGCTACTGGACGCTGGTCTTGGGGAGCTAAAATGGACGGAACTGATGTAGTGCAATTTGATGGAGTAAAAAGACCTTATAGCCCACAAAAAGATAATATTAAAAATTTCTACAGACCTGGAACTACATATATAAACTCAATTGCGTTATCTGGTGGTACCGACAAAGCAAGTGGTCGTCTTTCATTCTCTAATATGAATAGCGAAGGTATTGTACCAAATGCCGACTTTAATCGCAAAACAATCAATTTAGCCAGTAATGTAAACCTAACTGATTGGTTAAAATTTGATGTGGTAACTCAATACAACCTAGAAAAATCAAACAACAGACCAACTGTATCCGATGCTGAAGCAAACCCGAACTGGGGAACTTACTTAATTGCAAATACTGTAGACATTAGAAACTTAGCTCCTGGATATGATGAAAACGGAAAAGAAGTAGCATGGAACCCTGTTCCCGTTGCAACAAATCCTCAATTTGTAGTGAATAGAATTAAAAATAATGATACTAAAAACCGTTTTGTGGGGATGGCAAACGTAAAATTAAACTTTACGCCAGATTTATTTTTACAAGGTCGTATCGGTCAAGATTACACAAACTATGAATTTTTTGGATACATCCCTAAAACATCTTTAAATACTCCTGATGGTTATGTTCAGGGTTCAAAAATGATATTATCTAATATAAATTCTGAAGCAATACTTAATTACACCAAGAAAAACATATACAGAGGAATTTCTTTAAGCTCATTAATAGGAGTTAATTCGAGAACGACACTAAGAGACGAAGTAAGAGTGGATGGAACAGGATTTGTTCTAGACGATTTTTACTCACTAACAAACTTAAAAACTGTAAGCTATACATACCCTTACGGAAAAACCAAAACCAACTCAGTTTACGGTGCGATAGATTTAGATTATAAAAATGTATTCTTTTTAAACTTTACAGGACGCCAGGATTGGTTCTCCACACTATCTAAAGATAATAACACCGTATTCTACCCTTCTATTGGATCTAGCGTAATAGTTTCAGACATATTAACAATGCCAAGCTGGGTTTCTTTTGCAAAATTAAGAGGTTCATGGGCACAAGTAGGTGGAGCAACTCCTGACCCATACGCATTAAATCCATCTTACTCTATGATTCAAGGAGGACATAATGGGCAACAACTCCAAGGTCCAACTAGCTCAAGAGTACCTAGCCCTACTCTAAGCCCTTTAACCTCAACAACATTTGAAATAGGTACAGATCTAGGATTTTTTAATAATCGTATGAATATTGATTTTGCTTGGTACAATCGTAAAACAACCAACGACATTGTAGAAACTACTATTTCTAATGCATCTGGAGCAACTACTTCTTTATTAAATCTCGGAAAAATGAGAAACGAAGGTGTAGAACTTTTAATTAATGGAAAAATTATGAGTTCAGAAAATTTCTCATGGGATGTTACCTTCAATGGATCTTATAACAAAAACACGGTAGAGGCCTTAACCGAAGAATTAACCTCTATAACAATGGCATCTTCTGTAAATAATTATGCAATTATTGCAAGTGATGTTGGCAGACCATATAGTATCATAAAAGGATATAAACCTCTTAAAGATGCAAATGGAAACACTGTTTATAATGTAAGCGGAGGCTCGGCTACCACAGAAAGAGGGCCACTTGAAGAATTAGGCCAAGGTGTACATCCTTGGGGAGCAGGTCTTAGTAATGAATTTAGATACAAAGCAATAACATTTAGCTTCTTGATAGATGCAAAATTTGGAGGTAGCCTATATTCTGGTACCGATTTATACGGAACTCGTATGGGACTTACAAAACTTACTCTGGAAGGACGTGAAAATGGATTACCAATAAAAGGTGTCGATAAAAACGGAGGAACTGTAGATATGGTTATTGCTCCTGAAAACTTAAGAACATATTATGACGGATTAAAAAACATAACATCTGAATTTGTTTATGATGCTAGTTTTGTAAAATTGAGACAAGTAATTATCGGATACCAATTGCCTATTAATAAGATTAAAGGTCTGTCTGTAATTCAATCAGCATCAATTTCATTTGTTGCCCGAAATTTATTCATTCTTTATAAGAAAACTCCAAACGTAGATCCTGAATCAGTTTTTAGCGCTGGCAATGCTCAAGGTATAGAACAATTTGGTGTACCTAGAACCAGAAGTTTTGGTTTAAGCTTAAGTGTTAAAATATAAAAATTAAAAGACATGAAAAAGATAACAACTCTATATATAGCAGGCATCCTTTTATTAAGCATATCAGCTTGTACTAAAGATTTTGAGGAAACTAATACAAATCCAAACGCAGTAGATAAACCTACTCCAAATTTCATTTTTAGCAGATCTCAGCTTGACGGATTAAACAATAATTATTTTTTCACCTCAATTATTGAATGTGGTCAAATGATGCAACATTATTCCACTTACAAAGAAGCATCAGGAGCAGGAGACAAATACCTTGACAACGAAGTATATTACTCTGCCTTTTTTGCACGAATATATCCAAATGCAATAAACGAAGTAACTATTGTAATAAACACACTAAAGGATAATCCAGAAAATATCAACAGGTATAATATTGCCAGAATTTGGAGAGCTTACCTATTTCACCGTGTTACAGATTTATATGGAGACGTTCCATACTCTCAAGCTGCAAAAGCAAATTCTGATCTGCTTTTTTTACCTAAATATGATAGTCAGGAATTTATATATAAAGATTTACTGAAAGAATTAGATGAAGCAGCATCAGCATTAACCACATCCAAACCTAGTTTTGGTGAGGCTGATTTAATATACGATGGTGATATTAATAAATGGAAGAAATTTTCATATTCATTAATGCTTCGATTAGGAATGAGATTATCTAAAGTTGACCCTGCGCTTTCTAAAACTTGGGTAAATAAGGCAATTACAGGTGGGGTAATCCTTAATGCTGCCGATAATGCCATAATGGAATATAAAGACGGGCCAAACGATATAAACCGCAACCCTTCTGCTCTAGATCCAATAAATCTTGATTTTGCAAAATCATCTTTCGGACAAAAAAACAATGAAGGCGGAAAACTTAGTAAAACTTTTATTGATGTACTAAAAACTACTAACGATCCAAGAATTAGTATATACGCAGGTGTTTGGCAAGGTACGGTACAAAACACAAGTCCTGCCGTGCAAAAAGGTTTTCCAAACGGAACTAAAATAGCACCAACTCCAATTGAGCAGGCTACTTATTCTGAACCAAACCAAAGTACCGTTCTTAAAGTTGACTCTCCTCTTATTATAATTAGCAATGCCGAAACTAATTTATATCTGGCTGAAGCCGCTCTTAGAGGATGGTATGTAGGAGAATCTGACCAAAGTTTATACGAAAAAGCGGTAAAAGCCTCTTTCCTAAATGCTGTGATTTATGGACCATCTTACGCCATAACTGATGCAACCCCATATTTAACTGCAAATCCATATTTGGCTGGAGGCACATTTGATCAAAAAATGAATCAGATACACACTCAATTCTGGATTGCTTTATTTGTAGATGAACAAGAGGTTTATGCAAACTGGAGAAGAACTGGCTACCCAATATTAACCCCTGTAAATTTTCCTGGAAACGTGACAAACGGCACAATACCAAGACGTTTTAAATATCCAACTGCCGAATATTCTGTTAATTCTGCTAACTTAGCAGAAGCAGTTAAGCGTCAGGGCAGCGATGCGTTTACAACAAGAATGTGGTGGGATAAATAATAATATAAGTAAATTAAATGAGTATTATAATTCTTTCGGCATGCATTATTTTTTTAGTGCTACAAATAACTTGGTTTAAAATCAACCCATTTATTGCCTTTATCATAACATCATTATTGGCA
Source organism: Flavobacterium sp. GL_143 (assembly GCF_057834355.1). Classification (NCBI taxonomy): domain Bacteria; kingdom Pseudomonadati; phylum Bacteroidota; class Flavobacteriia; order Flavobacteriales; family Flavobacteriaceae; genus Flavobacterium; species Flavobacterium sp. GL_143. Next base: position 910,532 of record NZ_CM174401.1, read on the forward strand.
GGCCTATTATTAGGTTTGCCAATAATAACGTTAACACAAACCGTTCAAAAAGGTTTGGGCGATATGCTGGGCTCAATTGCCCTAATTATCATATTTGGTACCTGCATTGGTAAACTTACCGTTTCTTCTGGAGCCGCATCTGTAATTGCAAAGACAGTTATGGAATGGACAGGCGAAAAATACGTACGATTAGGCTTAATGATTACAGGATTTATTGTTGGAATCCCTTTATTTTATAGTGTAGGCTTTATACTTTTGGTTCCCTTAATATTTTCTGTAGCCAATCAGTTTAAGCTACCCAAGGTATATATAGGTATTCCTATGCTTGCATCACTTTCGGTTGCACATGGTTTTTTACCTCCCCATCCATCACCAATGGCTTTAAGCAATACCTTAAGTGCCGACATCGGCTTGGTTTTAACCTATGGTATTATTGTTTCTATACCAACTATTCTTATTGCAGGTTTATTGTTCTCTAACACACTTAAGAATATTAAATCTAATGATAAAAACACTATTGTTCCAACCGAAGAACCTACAAACCAAGCTACAAAACCTAGTTTTTTTACAAGTATAGCTTCTTCATTATTTCCAGTATTTGGTTTAACGATTACTTCCTTATTACCATTAGTCTGGAAAAACGAACAAGTAGAACTAATATGCAAAACTATAGGCGAACCTAGTATTATCATGTTAATTTCATTAATCATTTGCACCTACACATTAGGCTTTCGTACAGGTAAAAACATGAAAACCATTATGGACGAATATGCAGTTGCGATAAAAGACGTTGCATTAATAGTACTTATTATTGGTGGAGCCGGAAGTTTAAAAGAAGTAATGATGGTAAGCGGCGTAAGCCAAACCATTGTCGAATCTTTAATACAAATAGACATTCATCCTTATTTACTTGCCTGGTTAATAGCTGCATTAATACGAATTTGTGTTGGATCGGCCACTGCTGCAGGCTTAATGACTGCCGGAGTTTTAGTACCTTTATTACAATTAAAATCATTAGACCCCAACTTATTGGTTCTTTCTATAGGCGCAGGTAGCCTGATGTGCTCTCATGTAAACGATCCAGGATTCTGGATGTTCAAAGAATACTTTGGCACCAGCATGAAAGACACCATTAAATCCTGGACAGTGATGGAGTCATTAGTATCCGTCCTTGGAATTATTTTTATTTTTATATTAAACATTTTTATACACTAATATTATGAGCTTATTACCACAAGAAAAATTTGAATCACTTGGCCTAACATTACCCCCAGCTCCTAAACCTTTAGGCATATACAAACCATTCTTAATCGATGGCAAATATTTATATTTATCTGGTCATGGTCCTGTTAAAGACGACAAATCTTTAATCATAGGAAGAATTGGAGGAGACATGGATATTGAAGAAGGTAAACTAGCAGCTAGACAAGTAGGATTAACAATGTTATCTACAATTGTTACCAATTTTGAAAGCCTAAACGCAGTAAAAAGAGTAATTAAAGTACTCGGAATGGTAAATTGTACCTCTGATTTTTTACGTCATCCTTATGTTATTAATGGATGTAGCGAATTATTTGCTGAGGTATGGGGACAAGAAAACGGAATCGGAGTAAGAAGTGCCGTAGGAATGGGTTCTTTACCCGATAATATTCCTGTTGAGGTAGAAGCGATTTTCGAATTATATTAAAAAAGCTATGTCACTCCCGATAGCTATCGGGATTCAATGATTAACATTGATTTTTTTAATTAAACCATTAAGAAATTAAGTTTCATTAAGAATCTAAGCTTAATTTTTCTTAACCTACTAATTTTCATTAAGAAGTCAAGCTTAATATCTTAATGGTAAAAAAATATTAAGTGTTTGGTCTGTGAATCCCGATAGCTATCGGGAGTGGCAAAAAAAATAATAACTATGAATACAAATACCTCACAAACAAAAATTGCAACATTTGGAGAACTTCTATTACGAATGGGCATAGCCAATGGCAATCGATTTACGCAAGCCAAAGAAATGCAGGTTCATATAGGAGGAGCCGAAGCAAATGTTTGTGTACTACTTTCACAATTAGGCATAAATACCAATTACATAACTCGTTTACCTAACAACGACCTATCTCAGCTTGCATTAAATGAACTCCATAAGTACAATGTAAATACCACAGATTGTATTTATGGAGGAGATAGAATTGGCTTATATTTTATCGAATCAGGTAATCAGATAAGACAATCGCAGGTAATCTATGACCGTAATAATTCGGCTTTTGCAACTATTGCCGAAGATGAAATAAATTGGGATAAAGTTTTAGAAAATACAACCCATTTTCATTGGTCTGGAATCAGCCCAGGAGTTTCTAATGAGGCTGGTTTAGTTTGCAAGAAAGCAATATTAGCCGCTCATAATAAAGGCTTAACAATATCCTCTGACTTTAACTTTCGTACAAAACTATGGCAATATGGGAAAAGTCCTTCCGAAATTATGCCCGACCTTCTTTATTACAGCACAATTACTGTAGCCGATTTAGATTCGACAGAAATATATTTTGGTATTAAAACAGACAAAAATGATTCCGATTCTAATCGGTTTCTAAAAACATACGAATTGCTAAAAGAAAAAATGCCTTACCTAAAAACATTAGCTATGAGCTTCAGAAAATCAGAAGGTCAAACCCACTTGTATTCAGGCATGTTATTTCACGAAGGTAAATTTTACGAATCAAAACAATATCTAATACATTTAGTTACCGACCAGATTGGATCAGGAGACGCCTTTACCACAGGATTACTTTACAGCCTTAAAAACAATCTATCAGGACAAGAATGTATAGATTGGGCAACGGCATGTGGCGTTATAAAACAAAGCGTAGTAGGAGACTTTGCAATAACCACATCCGAAGAAATAAACCATTTCATCAAATACGGCTCAAGTAATAGAATTAATAGATAAAACATAATTACAAAATGTATAATATTTTAAAAGCACAAAGAGTACTTCCTTTAGTCACGCAAATCAGCATTAAAACTGCCGAGATTATACTAAAATCTGCTTCAGATTCAGGAATTAAAATCATTGAATTTGCTGCACGTGCTGATGACGCAAAAGAAGTTTTTGCTCAAATGGTAAATTTTAGAAACACAAATAACCTAGATATAAAATTAGCTGTTGGATCTGTCCTGACCTTAAATGATGCCGAAACGTACCATAAACTTGGTGCAGATTGCATTATATGCCCACATACAGATTTAGAAATAGGAAATTATTGTTTAAAAAATAACCTTTATTGGATTCCGGGAGCAGCTACATTAAACGAAGTTCTTCATGCTAATAAATTAGGAGCCGAAATAGTTAAGCTTTTTCCTGCAGATAAAATAGGAGGTCCTGATTATGTAAAAGCTATAAAAGCACCATTTCCAAATTTAAAACTGATGCCTACTGGCGGAGTAACATTAGAAGAAAGCAATTTAAAATCCTGGTTTAAAGTAGGAGTTGTTTGTGTAGGGATTGGTTCTCATTTGTTCTCCAAAGAAATGCTATCTCAATTAGATTATAATAAATCATTTGAAGCTTTTAAAAATTTAATTGCTATTGTTGATAAAACCAGAAAATAAAGACATGGAAAATAATTGGTGGGAAATAAATCCAGAAACGCGTATTGACACTCCTTTTTTAGCGCTTTATATCGACCGTATTCGATACAATATCGAGCACTTAATTGAATCTGTAAATGGTAATACTCAAAAATTAAGACCACATATAAAAACGCATAAACTTGGAGTAATTCTCGATTTGTTTAAAAAATATCAAATAAACAAAGTAAAATGTGCCACTATTGCCGAGGCCGAATTATGTGCCATTCATAATGTTCCTGATATATTATTAGCCTACCAACCCACAGGATTAAAACAAAAACGCTGGATTACCTTACTACATAAATATCCTCGCCTTAATTTTTCGACTATTGTTGATAATATCGACACAGCAAACGAATTGTCCGAGTTAGGCAAAAGCTACAATTTAAAGCTAAACATCTACCTTGATATAAATGCTGGAATGGATAGAACCGGAGTAAATTTTAAAAGCAATTGGAGTGATTTAGCCAGTGCTATAATCCAATTACCAAATATCAATTTCTTAGGATTACATATTTATGATGGCCATTTAAAAGGCACTATCGAGCAACGAACAAAAGAAGCATCAGATTCATTTACCCAGATAACAGATAAACTTTCTACACTTGAGCAAAAACTCAATTACAAACTAAAAATTGTTGCTGGTGGCTCTAATACATTTCCGTTTTATGCCACTCAGGAAAATGTAGAATCTAGCCCAGGTACATTTGTATTTTGGGATATTAATTATCAGACTAATTTACCTGAACAGAGTTTTAAACCCGCAGCGGTTTTAGTGGGAACAATTATTTCTAAACCCACAGAAAATACTTTATGTATCGATATCGGATATAAATCTGTAGCTTCAGAAAACCCAATAGATAAACGTTTGACAATTTTAAATGACGATAAGTTAATTCCTATATCGCATTCCGAAGAACATTTAGTTCTCGAAAATAAAGGAAACAAACAATACAAACTAGGCGATACCATTTATGCAATCCCCTACCATATTTGTCCTACTTGTGCTTTATACGAAACAGTTCAAGTAGTAAACTCTCAGCAAGATATTTATAATCAATGGACTGTTCTTGCCCGTAATAAAAAAATAAGTATTTAAAAATAAAATACAACACTATGTTCATATTTGATGCACATCTAGACCTAAGCATGAATGCTATGGAATGGAATAGAGATTTAAGAAATGATGTATCTACATTGCGTCATTTAGAAAAAGGAATGAATGACAAACCAGATAGAGAAAAAGCTACCGTATCATTTCCCGATTTAAGAAAAGGAAACATCGGGATTGTAGTAGCAACTCAAATAGCGCGATTTGTTAAACCCGATAGTAAAATTCCTGGTTGGAATTCGCCACAACAAGCTTGGGCGCAAACACAAGCACAAGTCTCTTGGTACAAATGCATGGAAGAGGAAGGCGAAATGACTGCAATTACCGACAAGAAATCATTACTAAAACAAATTGAATTATGGAATGATGGCACTCCAAACGACAAAAAACCTATTGGCTATATTTTAAGTCTCGAAGGTGCAGATTCCCTTATTGATGTTTCATACGTAGAAAAAGCGCACAATTACGGACTAAGAGCTATTGGTCCTGCACATTATGGCCCAGGTCGTTATGCTAACGGAACCGATTCTACAGGAAAAATGGGCGCAAACGGAATCGAATTGCTTAAAGAAATGGAACGTTTAAATATTATTCTGGATGCAACACATTTATGTGACGATGCTTTTTGGCAAGCGCTAGAAAACTATAACGGTCCAGTTTGGGCAAGCCACAATAATTGCCGAAGCTTAGTAAATCATAACAGACAATATAGTGATGATCAAATCAAAGAACTCATTTCCAGAGGAGCAGTTATAGGTGGCGCATTAGATGCGTGGATGTTGGTACCAAACTGGGAACGAGGTGTTTCTACTCCATTAGGAATGCAATGTAATCTCGAAACCGTTTTTAAACATATGGACCACATATGCCAATTGGCAGGAAATGCAAATCACATTGGTGTAGGCTCAGATTTAGATGGCGCATTTGGTACAGAACAAACACCATATGATTTAAACACTATAGCCGATTTACAAAAATTAGTCTTCATCTTTAGAAGCCATGGATATTCAGAAGAAGATTTAAAAAATATCTTCCATCAAAACTGGATAAACTTCCTAATAAAAAATTGGGATTAAATAAAAGTCAAATTTGGAACAGCCTGCTTATACGATTGAAGTTTTTCATGATTAGGATCAACCTCAGTTATTACAAAATCTACTTCGGATAAGCTGGCAATTTTCATCTTTAAAACCGTATCCAATTTTTCGGATATTGTAAGTATAGCCGTTTTTTGAGAAGCCTGAATCATTGCTTTTTTTACCTGAACAGTTTCCCAATCAGAGTCTGAAAAACCTCCTTTAATATCTAATGCATTTGTTCCTAAAATTAATAAATCAACCTTAATACTTGATAACTGATGATACACATCTCCGCTCACACACATTTGACTATAAGGCGAAATACTCCCACCAATCATTATAACTTTCACATTAGGTTTATCCAAAAGTTCAACTGCAGATAAAACAGTTACGGTAAAAATGGTAAGATTTAAATCATTAGGAATTAATCGAATAAACTCTCTAATTGTAGTTCCTCCACCAATTAACAAAACCATTCCGTCGTGAAGCAATCCAACAGTTTTTTTTGCAATTATTTGTTTAGATTCACCTGCGTAAGTTTTTGTTACCGAAGAATGATGATATGCTTTTGTCATAGCACCACCTTTCACCTTAATCAGTAAAGACTCTGATTCAAGTTCATTTATATCTCTTCGAATTGTATCCTCAGAAACAAACAATTGATTAGAAAGTGTGTCGAAACTCACTCGGGTATGTAAGTTAATCTCTTTTAAAATATGAGCTTTTCTTTCTTCCTTGGTGTAATTTACCAATTCGTTATCATTCATGCGTTTCCATTTATTATAACAAAAGTAAACAAATAATGCAATAATATTGCTGGAAGAAATAAAAAACTAACACAAAAACAACACAAAAAACATCATTTACAATACATTAAACACAAAAACACGCAGTGCAATTTTTTTGCAAAACAACTAATTTAAATCACTATAAACTTTAAATTTGTTTTTAACCAACCAAAAACCCTAACATGAAAAAAATCCTCCTATTTATTTTAACATTGTGCTATTCATTAGGGAATGCCCAAGAAACTTCAAACAATACAACTATAATTCCTGCACCTAATTTTTATAAGGCAACAGGTGATAGTATCGCTATAAAAGGACAAATAAAAATTGTTTTTAAAAACAATAAATACACTCCCAAAGAACTCAAAACAGCTCAAATTTTTGAATCTGTTATAAACAAAAACTCTTCTAAAAAGAAAGCTGATATTTTGGTTCAATTTACAACCGAATCCGCTTCCGCAAAAGGAGATAAGGAAGCTTACAAAATAAATATTACTCAAAAAGGTATTTTTGTTACAGGTCAAGAGCAAGGGCTATTTTACGCAGTACAAAGTTTACTTCAGCTTTTGCCAAATAACTTAACAGTAAGTTCTCAGATCAAACTACCATGTATTGAAATTATCGATGAGCCTAGATATCCGTATAGAGGATTACATCTCGATGTATGTCGTCACTTTTTTTCGGCAGATGTTATTAAAGATTTCATTGCCCAAATGTCTTATTACAAACTAAATAATTTTCATTGGCATTTAACTGATGATCAAGGCTGGAGAATCGAAATAAAAAAATATCCTAAGCTTACCGAAATCGGATCCAAAAGAGCACAAACACTCGTTGGGAATAAATTCGAACGATTCCCAAGATTTTTTGACAATACTCCCTACGGAGGTTATTACACACAGGAAGAAATCAAAGAAGTTGTAAAATTTGCCGAAGAGCATTTTGTAAACGTTATTCCCGAAATAGAAATGCCAGGACATGCCTCTGCTGCCGTAGCTGCTTACCCAAACTTAGCCTGTTTCCCATCTACAGACTTAAAAGTAATTGAATCCTGGGGTGTGTTCGAAGATGTATTTTGCGCAGGCAAAGAAGAAACTTTTGTTTTTTTAGAAGATGTTTTAAAAGAAGTGATGGTACTTTTTCCAAGTAACTACATACATATTGGCGGAGACGAATGTCCAAAATCACGATGGGAAAAATGTCCGAATTGTCAAAAGAGAATAAAAGACCTTGGTTTAAAAAATGAACATGAACTACAAAGTTATTTTATTAAACGCATGGAAAAATTTCTAAACGCAAACGGAAGACAAATTTTTGGATGGGATGAAATTCTAGAAGGTGGCCTTGCTCCTAATGCAGCAGTTATGTCATGGCGTGGCGAATCTGGCGGAATTGCAGCAGCTAGAGACAAACATAAAGTCGTTATGACTCCGGAAGATTATATTTATTTCGACCATAATCAGGGCTATTCTTTACAAGAACCATTATCTGTTGGTCGATTAACCACAGTTCATGAAGTATACAACTACAACCCAACTCCCGTAGATAGCCTAACCATAGAACAACAAAAATACATTCATGGAGTTCAGGCTAATATTTGGTCGGAATATGTAATTAGTCCTGCAAAACTAAATTATATGCTTTATCCAAGATTATTTCCATTTGCAGAAATAGCCTGGACAGAGACAAAGAATAAAAATTATTCAAATTTAATGCTAAAAAGGTTCCCACATCATATAGAAAAATTGGAATCCGAAAAACGATTATATAAAGTCCCTACTCCATTTGGAATTCAGGACACCACTGTTATAGCGTCAAAATTCATTCTAGAAATGCAACCAACAATTAAAAATGGACAAATTTTTTATACCATCGATGGTTATAATCCAGATGAAACAGCCAGTAATTACACAAAACCAGTTACGGTTTATATCCCAAAAGGAGAATTTAGAAACATCAAAGTAGTACAAATAAGTCCAAGCGGAAGAAGAAGTTCCATTACCACAATTTCAGTTAAAAATTCCGAAACCCAACCTGCTTTGGCTATTAAGCCAACCAAAAATGGTTTAAAATATTCCTATACAAATAAACTCGTTCAACAAACACTGGAACTAGACACTATAAAATTTGCTAAATCAGGCATTCATGAAGGAGTAATTGAAATGAAAAGATACAAATCAAAAGAGAACCTATACATGGGGTTAAAATTTGAAGGTTATATCTATATTCCTGAAACTGCACAATATGAGTTCTCGACTATTGTAGACGATGGTGCAAAATTATTTATAGACAACCAGCTTATTGTTGATAACGACGGAAGACATTGGATTAATGAAGCTTTTGGAGCAGCAAAACTCGAAAAAGGATTCCATAAGATAAACATCAGTTATTTTGATGCTGCAGGAAGTTCTACACTACAATGCTTTATCCGACAAGAAGGGAAAGAAAAACAAGAAATAAGTGCTTCGCAATTGTATTATGAATAGGCAAAAACAAAAAAACGCATTCGCCGTGGCGAATGCGTTTTTTATAAAAACTAAATTGCATTTTATTTTTATCCTTTCAAGCTTGCAGATAAATACTCACGGTTCATACGTGCAATATTTTCAAGAGAAATTCCTTTAGGACATTCTACTTCACAAGCTCCAGTGTTAGTACAGTTACCAAAACCTTCGTGATCCATTTGGTGTACCATGTTTAATACACGATCAACAGCTTCAATCTTACCTTGGGGTAATAAAGCATATTGAGATACTTTTGCAGCAACAAACAACATTGCTGATGAGTTTTTACAAGTTGCAACACAAGCTCCACAACCAATACAAGCAGCAGCATCGAATGATTTATCTGCATCGTGTTTGTTTATCGGAATTGTATTTGCATCAATTGTATTTCCTGAAGTATTTACCGAGATAAAACCTCCAGCATGTTGAATTCTGTCAAAAGAACTTCTATCAACAACTAAATCTTTAATTACTGGGAAAGCTTTTGCTCTAAATGGCTCGATAAAAATCGTATCACCATCTTTAAACATACGCATGTGTAACTGACAAGTAGTTACTCCTCTGTCTGGTCCGTGTGCTTCTCCATTGATGAATAATGAACACATACCGCAGATTCCTTCACGACAATCGTGATCAAATGCTACTGGCTCTTCTCCTTTGTTGATTAATTGTTCGTTAAGAACATCAAGCATTTCAAGGAAAGACATATCTGGTTCGATTCCGTCGATTGGGTAATCAACGATTCCTCCTTTATCTTGGGCGTTTTTCTGACGCCATATTTTTAATGTAAGTTTCATAATTCTGTTATGGGTTATAAGTTAAGAGTTAAACGTTAGAAGTAAGAAAATAAAATCTTACGATTTCATTTTCTTTCGCTACATCATTTTTGTCTTAGCTAAATAATTTATATATCCATTTAATATTGCTTTGGTTCTTTCAAACCTTTCTCTAAATTGTTGCAACAAATCTTCTTCAATATAATTTTCATCCATTGCTGTTATTACCTGATTTAATGATTCTGTTAAAGAACCTCTGGCAATTCTACAAAATTGAATATTTTCCTGATAATGATATCTTCCATACCCTTCGGCAATATTATCACTAACAGATCTTGAAGAACGTCTAAGTTGACTTGTTAAGGCATATTTTTCTTCGATTGAAAATTTCGGAATTATATTTTGAGACACAAATATCCTCAATTCTCTTGCTGCTTTCCAGCATTCCAAATCTTCGAACGACTTTAATGAACTCATAACCTTTAACTCTTAACTTGTTACTTGTAGCTTCTTTGAACTAATTTAATGTTTTCGTAAACTAGAGGTTCTTTGTGTAATACAGCATCACTTGGTTTTCCTTTGTATTCCCAAGCTGCAACGTATGCAAAGTTTTCATCATCACGAAGTGCTTCTCCTTCTTCTGTTTGGTATTCTTCACGGAAGTGACCTCCACAAGATTCATTACGGTGTAATGCATCTTTTGCGAACAATTCTCCTAACTCTAAGAAATCGGCAACACGTGTCGCTTTCTCTAATTCCTGATTAAATTCGTTAGCGCTTCCAGGAACTTTTACATCCTTATAAAACTCTTCACGTAAAGCAGCAATCTCAACAATAGCCTCAGATAAACCTTTAGCATTACGAGCCATACCTACTTTATCCCACATGATTTTTCCTAATTTCTTATGGAAATAATCTACAGAATGAGTTCCTTTATTATTGATAAATCTATCGATTTGATCTTTTACTTCTTTTTCTGCTGCTACGAATTCTGGTAAATCTGTAGAAATTTCTCCCATTTTAATATCCGGAGCAAGATAATCTCCAATAGTATAAGGCAATACGAAATATCCATCAGCTAAACCTTGCATCAAAGCAGAAGCTCCAAGTCTGTTTGCTCCGTGATCAGAGAAGTTAGACTCTCCAATTGAGAAACATCCAGGAATTGTAGTCATTAAGTTATAATCAACCCAAGTTCCACCCATTGTGTAGTGAACCGCTGGGTAAATCATCATTGGTGTTGTATAAGGATCCTCATCGACGATTTTGTAATACATTTGGAATAAGTTTCCGTATTTACTCTTCACGATTTCAGCTCCTAATTTAGTCACTAAAGCAGCATCTTTATCATCTAAACCTTTTACAAAAGCTTCTTCAGTTCCGTAACGTTTAATTGCTGCAGCAAAATCTAAGTAAACAGCTTCTCCAGTTTTGTTAACTCCAAAACCAGCATCACATCTTTCTTTTGCAGCACGAGACGCTACGTCACGAGGTACTAAGTTACCAAAAGCAGGATATCTTCTTTCTAAGAAATAATCTCTATCAGCTTCAGATAAATCAGTTGCTTTTTTCTTTCCTTCACGGATTGCTTTAGCATCTTCTTGTTTTGCAGGAACCCAAATACGACCGTCATTACGTAACGATTCAGACATCAAAGTCAATTTAGACTGGTGATCTCCTGAAACCGGAATACAAGTTGGGTGAATTTGTGTGTAACAAGGATTTGCAAAAAACGCTCCTTTTTTATGAATTTTCCAAGCTGCTGTTGCATTACTTCCCATAGCATTTGTTGACAAGAAAAACACGTTTCCGTATCCTCCAGAACCAACTACTACAGCGTGTGCAGAATGTCTTTCTATTTCTCCAGTAACTAAGTTACGAGCGATAATACCTCTCGCTTTTCCGTTCACGATAACAATGTCTAACATTTCGTGACGGTTGTACATTTTTACTTTTCCACGACCAATCTGACGGTTCATTGCAGAATAAGCTCCTAACAATAATTGTTGTCCTGTTTGTCCTTGTGCATAAAAAGTACGAGAAACCAAAGTTCCTCCAAAAGAACGGTTATCTAAAAGACCACCGTACTCTCTTGCCAATGGCACCCCTTGAGCCACACATTGGTCAATAATATTAGCCGAAACTTCGGCCAAACGGTGAACGTTTGCTTCACGCGCACGGTAGTCACCTCCTTTTACAGTATCATAAAATAATCTGTAAACCGAGTCACCATCACCTTTATAGTTTTTTGCCGCATTGATACCACCTTGAGCCGCAATAGAGTGCGCACGTCTTGGCGAATCCTGAAAACAGAAAGCTTTTACGTTATATCCCTGCTCAGCCAAAGTAGCCGCAGCTGAACCTCCAGCCAAACCTGTACCAACAATGATAATATCTAAATTACGTTTGTTAGCAGGGTTTACTAAATTAATATGATCTTTATAATCTGTCCATTTGTCCGATATTGGGCCGTGTGGAATTTTTGAATCTAATGCCATTATAATTTATATTAATTATTGAAATGATGAAATAATGCGATTATAACGAAAAGTGCTGGTACTACTACCGCAAATCCATAACCGAATCTACTTAAAGATCTTGAGTACTTATTGTTCATTCCCATAGATTGAAGAGAAGAACTGAATCCGTGCCAAAGGTGAAATCCTAATAACACAAATGAAATACAATATAACCCTGTACGAATCGGGTCATGAAATTTATGAACTAACTCCGTATAATATCTCGTAGCATCTGGTGCTGTACCTGCAATGTATTTGTAGGCAACTTCAGGAAACCAAAAATCATAAAAATGCAATCCTAAGAATGCTAAAATAACCAATCCAGAAATAATCATATTTCTAGAACTCCAAGAAGCATTAGCAGCTCCATTGTATTTTGCATACGCAATTGGTCTTGCAGCGCTGTTTTGCAAAGTCAATACAAATCCCATTATAAAATGGAAAATTACTCCGATTGCCAAAACTGGTTGCATTACATATTGAATCAGCGGATTGTATCCCATAAAGTGAGAAGCTTCGTTAAAAACATCTTTACTAATAATAGAAATGAAATTTAAGGAAACATGCAGCGCTAAAAACGTGATTAAGAATATTCCCGAAAGAGCCATAGCCACTTTCTTTAAGATGGAAGCATTCAATAGTGCAGATTGTGCCATAAGTGTTAAGTAGTTTGTTTTAAAAAATTACACAAAAATAACTCAAATAGTCATGAACTACAACCATTTCGTTGTTATTTATAATGAGTTTAAAGAGTTTTGGATGATTTTATTGCAAATTATTTAAAAACAATAAAATAGATTTTTTACAAAGGTTGTTTTAACAAAATCCTGCTTTTTATATAATTACCAAATTGCTATTTTTTTCAACATTTTGATTTGTTTTCCTCAAAAGTACCCCGAAACCAAATTTTATCCTTTTAAAACAATCGAAGTTTGATAGCTTAATTTTACCTTTATCGCCTCAAAAAAACCAGAATGAAAACAGGAATTGACGCTATTACATTTGATGTAGCCAAAATACATTTACCTATAAAAACATTGGCAACTGCCAGAAATATAGAACCCGAAAAACTAGAAAAAGGTCTGGGTTTAATTAAAATGACACTTCCAGACACCTATCAGGATACTGTAGTTTTTGGAGCAAATGCTTTAACCAAATTAATAGAAGAAAATAAGATAGATTTAAGCGAAATTGGTCGTATTTATGTTGGAACCGAAAGCGCCATTGATAGTTCTAAACCTATTAGCTCATTCCTGATTGCATTGATGGAACAAAAATTTGGAGAAGATACTTTAGCCGAATGCGATGTTGTCGATTTTACATTTGCTTGTATTGGCGGAGTTGACGCTTTGCAAAACTGTATCGATTATGTAAAATTAAATCCGACTAAAAAAGCTATTGTAGTTACTACCGATTTTGCAAAATACGATTTAAATTCAACTGGAGAATATACTCAAGGAGCTGGAGCTCTTGCAATGCTTGTAACTTCAAACCCTAGAATTATTGCTTTCGAAAATAATTGGGCAACAAGCACAAAAGGCGTTTTCGACTTTTTTAAACCATACCGTACTATTTCGAAAGAATCTATAACAGGAAATGTAACCAATGAATCTTGGTTTGACAATCTTGAAGCCGAAATAGAAATCCATAAAGACCAACCTGTTTTCGACGGACAATATTCGAATCAGTGTTATATGGATCGTACTCGAAATGCTTATTTTTCGTTTAAGAAATTAAAAAACACTTCAGAAACTGTTTACAATTCCTGGAAAAGTATCATTATGCATTTACCATACTCTTTTCAGGGACGCAGAATGTTATCAGAAATTTATGCTTTAGACAGCGAAACTAAAATTATTTCGGGAGATGAATCTGCAGCTGAATATCAAAATAAACTGAAAGAAATAAGCAAATCTGAAGCATACAAAACTTTTGTTGTTGATAAATTACAACCTGCTGAATTAGCTTCTTCTTTAATAGGTAACCTTTATACAGGATCTATTTTCATGGGATTATTATCGACTTTGGCCCATTTTTATGATACCAAAAATGAAATTTCAGGAACTCAATTCGGTTTTCTTGCTTACGGAAGTGGATCTAAATCGAAAGTTTTTGAAGGAACAATTCAACCTGAATGGAAATCTGCTCTTACCGAAACTAATCTTTTTGAAACTTTAGAAAAAAGTACCGAAATTGATTTTGAAACCTACGAGAAGCTTCACAAAAAAGAACAAAAACAAAGCATCCGAACTCCCAAAAACGAATGGGTTCTGGATAGAATCGAGAAAGAAAGCCCAAACTTAATTGGGGCGAGATATTATAAATGGGTTGATTAAAATTCCAATTTAATTATGTGTAGAACCTTTGTCAAAGTTTAAATTTTTGATAAAGGATATATTTATACGCAATCTTGTCATTGCGAGGAACGAAGCAACCGCCCTAACAAAACCAACCAGTGGTAAATACAAAGGGAGATTACTTCGTTCCTCGTAATGACTTTACAACTACCTCATTTTGAACTATCACCTGTAAATAGTAAACTTATTATGGGTTAAACCAAAACCTAGATTTTCATAAATCAAGACATTTTCTACTCTTCTACGATTAGTGGTAACTTCGATGCTTTTTAGATTGTTTTGATCGGCGTAATCCAATATTTTTTGTATTAATTGTCGCCCAATTCCTTTACCTCGATAATCTTTATTGATGAAAAATTCCTGAATTTCACCAACTAATCCGCAATGATGCAAAAGATTTTGTGTGTGAAAACTAATAAAACCTACACCTACATTCTCATTTTCTGCTAGCAAATACAGATTGTTTGGGTTTGAAATATTTTCATTGAATATCTTCTTGAATACTTCAAAATCTAATATTTCATTTTCAAGTTCGCATATCGATTTATATACAAAATCTAGGTCTTTTTTTTCAATTTTTCTAATTTTGATTTTTGGCTCCATAATCTTTTATTCTTTTTGAAAGTCCCCTTCTAAACCAATACGTTCAAATTTAACCCTGTATTTCTCAACATAATTACGCCACTCTTCTTTATACTTTTCATTATTATAAATAGACGCAGCATAATCAACTATTTCTTTACTGAAATGATTTCCCAAAACAGTATCCAAATATTCTATTCCAGACTTAACTACTTGTTTTAGAATAGATAATTTATCAATTTCATTTTCTTTACAAGCCTTATCAAGCCATAATCCTCTTCCAATTTTTACATATTCTTTGAGCAAACTTTCGGTAATAAACTCTGAAGGAACGTCATTAATATCTGGTTGATGTTTTCCGTTCTTGAAAACTAACAGAATCAATTCTTCAGAATAATATTCTTCTGGAATTAATCTTAACATTGTTCCCTTTTCAGCAGCTTTAAAACAAAGCTCTTTTGTTATAAATTCATCTGGAATAACTTGAATTGCAAAACCATCTTTGTCAACTAATTTATCGCAGAATTCAAAAGTTATTAAGTTCTCATCCATAAATGACAAAGCATGATAGGAAATATTTAATGCCAGATTACAAAGTTCCTCGGTTTTAAATTCTTTCGGAACCAATTTAAGATCTCTATAATTTGATAAAACACGACCGCGCCAATATTCATACGGTTTTGCAGGAGGATTATTTTGTTTTAAAATCAATTCTCCAAATTCTAATTCTCGTTTTAATTCTTCGAAAGTTTCTATTAACGGATTATCAAGATGTTTTCGCAATTCTATTGAGATAATACCTTCTCCTGAAACTTCATCGTATTCACATTCGTTTTTAGCATCAAAATCGTCTGTTTTATCATTACAATAAAACAAATTATTTTTACGCTCCGCAAATGTTGTATAATGGTCTTCGACTATAAATACTGGCGTTTCTATAAGTCCTGTGCATTTAAAATTACCATGATTATAAGAAGTCATTACAACTTCCTTTGCTTTTACATTTCCTGTTATTTCGGTATAAGAACCTCCTAATAATAAACTCTGACAAGTAACATTACCATTAATATAAATGTAAGGACCATAATCTCCTTCCGCATTTATAATTGTTCCATTGGTAGAGAAATCTCCGTTTATTAAAATACCTTCGATTCTTCTTGCATCAATATCTTTTAACGGTAGATTTAATACATTTGTAAGCCATTTTTTCTCTTTATCTTCATAAAGATCTAAATAAAAATTACCCTCAAAATTTACATTTCTGTTTGCTATAAGAAAGAAATCCTGATCTTCCCATTCTTCAAAATAATCGAATCCTTCTCGCTCTATCAAAAATGGATATTGCGATTTGACTTCTTTGATTGTTATTAATTTAAAATCTAACTTATTCATTTTTTACTGCCTTATTTTAAATATATTCTAGCGTACGCATTAATAAATTAATACTATCTATTTCGTATTTTCTTCTAGTTTCATTTCCATAATTGGCATGAACCTATTTTTTATTGAAGTTTCAAATTCGCTAACTTTTACAAATCCTACTTTCGAATAAAATGCTTCTGCATTTGGTTCTGAATCGAGTGTTATTTTTTCGAATTTATTTTCTCTAATCCTGTTTAAAAAATCGTCAATTAGATATTTCCCGAATCCTTTTCCAATATATTCTGGTCTAACAAATAAATTATCCAGTTTTACATTCTTTTTTTCTTCAATAAAATAGGAATAATAACCAATGGTTAAATCTTCGCTTAGTAACTTAAACACATAATTATCTTTAATATACTCTTCGGTAATTGTTAGATTTTTATCCCATTGCAAAATCTGTTCTGCCGAATATCCCCAATATGCTTTTGACTTTTTGGTTATTTCTGTTAAGATTTCGTGGTCGGTTATATTTGCTTTTTCTATTGTCATAATCTATAAATAGTAAACTTATCTCTTATAAAACTAAAACCTTGATTTCATAAACAAGAGCATTTTCAACTCTCTTATGATTTGGAGTTATTTCAATACTTTTGATTTTATTTTATCATACCTTTCAACCATTCTTCAATCGATTTTGATAAAAAATTTTCATTTGAAGAAAACATTTCACTCATTGTTAATTCTGCTTCATGAGTACAGCCAGAACATATTGTTACTTTTTCATTACTAACTTTATTCTTTTTAATTTGATTTAATTCATTTTCAGTTAACGTAATTAATCTTTTTTTCAGAAGTCTTTCACAAATAACCGTTGCTAAATATTTCTCTGCGGTATTTATACTGTAAAGCTTTTCTTTGACACGTGAATATTCTTTATTACCGAGGATTTCCGAAAATTCTTTAACTGGTTTAGACTTTCTTCCAGAATAATAACAAGCAAACCCCACCAAACTATTTTCATCAATTTTTTTAGGTGGAGGTGGCGGAAGCGGAACTACAAACTCTTCTTTCTGTTTTTGTAATACTTCCTTCTCTTTATTTTTATTACAACTAAAAGCAATACAAAGTATTATAAAATATAAAATTCTTTTTTTCATTTTAAATGTGTGTTTTTTTATTACTACTGCCATTCAATTGTTATGAATTTTGAACAATCGTTTCTCATATCATCTTTCCAATCAACTAAAATAGCTGAACCTCCATTTCTAATCTTATCTTTAATGATTTGATATGCCTCACTTGCTCCTTGAGGATCTTGTCCCGCCAAGTCAAAAACAATATTATTTGTCTTTGACAAAGTCGAATATAAACTAAGTAATTTCCTTGGATTTCCTGCAAGCGTATTTACTTTTATTCTTTTAGTAATCCACTTGGTTTCATAAATTTTAGACGCAAAATTATTTTTTAATTCTGCATTTTTTCTCAAATATTCTTCAATTGTAACAGGGCAAAACAATCTCCTAAAGTTAGACTCCTTAAAATGCTTTACATAAGTTAATGGTTTAAAAACTTTTACATTATCATTCTTTGTTTTCCCCGTAAAAATATCAACCAATTCCATTTTTATATCATAATGGTCAGTTCCGCCATCAATATGAATTACAACTATTTCGCCCATTCTTAATTCGAATGGAGGTATAAAATATTTATCTGTTCTTATTCCTTTACTCTCAATTATCACTTCTGTTATTTTACAAATTAGCACAACTGTTTTATATCCACGACAATGTACAAAATCATATAATTAATTCAATCATTTATCTTTGTAAACACAATTTTTCACAATACTGAGTTCGCGTGAGGGATAGAGGCGGTATCCTTTTATGAAGCGATAGCGGAATAAAAGATATAGCCGAAAGCCCGACCCGGAGGGACACGCCATTATTAAGATTCTAAGGTTCTGAGTTACTAAGATTTTCTCAATATTGTCATTTCGACAGAGGAGAAATCTTCGCGAGTAGCTCGACAATCTGGAGATGCTTTGTGTGAGTGCCTTGTGGAGATTGCTTCGCCAATTCGCTATCGCTCGTGTCTTCGTTCCTCAGAAAGACAAGTTTGTGTGAATATTGTATAGATAAATAAGAAAATTTTAATAAATCAAATCTATCTAGTATTTCTAAAATTAGTATTTTTGAGTATTCAAAGTATAAAACTAAATTAATATGAAATATCATCAAATAAACAGCTCTCTTTTTATAAAAAATCGCGAAAAATTCATGGCTCAAATGAAGCCTAATAGTGTCGCGGTTTTTAATTCAAATGATATTTACCCAGTTAGCGCCGATAGTACATTACCTTTTGCTCAACATAGAGACATTTTTTACTTAAGTGGTGTAGATCAGGAAGAAAGTGTCTTGTTGCTTTTTCCAGATGCTCCATACGAAAATCAGCGTGAGATTTTATTTTTAAAAGAAACCAATGACCATATTGCTGTTTGGGAAGGGGAAAAACTTACTAAACAACGCGCATTTGAAGTTTCGGGAATTAAAACCGTTTATTGGTTACAAGATTTTCATAAGATTCTGAACGAAATGATGACTTATGCCGATACTATGTACATTAATACTAATGAGCATTATCGTGCAACTGTTGAAACTGAAACTCGTGAAGCTCGTTTTGTAAAATGGTGGAAGGAAAGATATCCAGCGCATCAGGTTGCAAAAAGTAACCCTATATTACAACGTATTCGTTCGGTAAAAGAAAGCGAAGAAATCGATTTGATTCAACATGCTTGTAATATTACCGAAAAAGGTTTCCGAAGATTATTGTCTTTTGTAAAACCTAATGTAACCGAGTATGAAATCGAAGCAGAGCTTATTCACGAATTTATTCGTAATCGTTCTAAAGGTTTTGCTTATACTCCGATTATTGCTTCTGGAAATAATGCAAATGTTTTACATTATATCGAGAACAATCAACAATGTAAAGCTGGAGATTTAATCTTGCTGGATGTTGCTGCCGAATATGCTAATTATTCTAGCGATATGTCGCGTACTATCCCGGTTTCAGGTACATTCTCGGCTCGCCAAAAAGCGGTTTATAATGCTGTTTTACGTGTGAAAAATGAGGCTACAAAAATGCTTACTCCTGGAACACTTTGGAAACAATATCATGTAGAGGTTGGAAAAATAATGACTTCGGAATTATTAGATTTAAAACTAATAGACAAAGCCGATGTACAAAACGAAAACCCTGATTGGCCAGCGTATAAAAAATATTTCATGCACGGTACTTCTCACCACATGGGATTGGACACACATGATTACGGATTATTACACGAACCGATGAAAGCTAATATGGTTTTTACTGTTGAACCTGGAATTTACATTCCTGCTGAAGGTTTTGGTATTCGATTAGAAGATAATGTTGTAATCCAAGAAACTGGAGAACCATTTAATTTAATGCGCAATATTCCTATCGAAGCTGATGAAATAGAAAGCTTAATGAACGTTTAATTCAGTTCATTTTATAATAAAGACAAACGGCTTTCAGAAATGTTAGCCGTTTTGCTTTTATTACTATTAGATATTATTTATTGTTTAAGGACTTTAAAGGTTTGTATATTTTCACCAGCTTTAATTTTTACAAAGTATAATCCTTGACTACCATTTAATGTCAAATCAAGTTTCGTTAAATCAACAGCTTTTTCTTCACTTATTTTTTTTCCATTTACGTCGTATATCTGTACAATTACATTTCCGCTATAATTTTTTAAATCAACTGAAATTTTACCCGAAGTTGGATTAGGATAAATAACAGCTTTTGAATTTTGATCAAAATCCTCCGTTGACAACGTAGTTTCATACTTAACAATTCCACAATTCTCATTAAAATGTATAACTGTTCCATCGATGCCATTGGTACTTAATACGTTGCCAAAGCTACTGTAATTGTTTGCTCTTAAATTACTAGATAAATAAAATGATTCGTCCTCAGCCTTGAAAAAATCAAACATTTCCATGTAAGGCACATTAACATGATTTTTATTGTCTCCATTGGCAGTTATCTTTTTTAAATTCCCTGATAAATCATAAGTCGCCAAAAAGAAATCATAACTACTCATCGATAAATCATAACTCTGTCCATTAGATGTAATAAAAGAACCAGTACCAGAAATACCTCCAATAATATGCAATTTGTCTTTATCCCTAATCATTTTAGCCCCTCTACCGCTGGCATATTGACTTCCCGTTATCCATTCACATTTTCCTAGAGAATTAACTTTTGCTAAAAAAAAGCCGCCAATACTTTTTTGAGTTATTGTTCCATCGCTATTTTCAAAGAAATGAACAGCTTTTGCAGTATCGCATTCATTACCTCCAGTGATATAACTACCTCCGTTTTCATCTGTAACCATTGAGCTCATAGAGACGCCATTAAAAAAGGCATCTTTCGTGTTACTTCTCACTTTCCATTGCAAAATCCCTTCTTTATTGTATTTAACCAAAAACATTTTAGCCCCATATCCCTCAAAACGTTTCAGAACCTCGGGTGTTGTCGTATTACCTGCGGAGTAAAAGTCTGCGTCAAACTCATAATTTCCTCCTACGCAAATATTATTATCTTTATCAAATCCAACATCAACAATTCCTGCACCATTTACGTGTCTAATCGTAATTCCTGCATACCAAATTACTGATCCCGCAGGTGATATTTTTAACATTGTTAAGTTATCTGCTTGCGACGTTACTTGCTTTTGATTAATGACGGTTGAAGGCTTACCGTTAAAATACAATTGAAATTTATCCTCATAAACATAATTTAGTTGAATTGTTGTGACTAAATTATTCTCTTTGTCGATATAAAGTTTTTTTGCCAAAGGACCACCGACAGTGCTATTTAATTTCCAAATTATTTTTCCCTGCTTATCCAGTTTAATGATATAGCCAATATTACTACTTGAGCCGATTACTGGGCTTACTTTTATTCTTTCGCCCTTATTATCTATAAATATACCTTCATGAGTACCGCATATATATATGTTCCCATCATGATCTACTACAGAAGAATATATGATATCTCTTTCGCGAATTCTAGGGTCATGTTCTGTGCTAACAATCCATTTTAAAACTCCGTTTCTATCATATTTTGTTAGAAAGCCCCCTTTTTTATTTTTATAATTAGGTTTTACTCCAATTTTAGAATCAAATATCTGGTCATTAAATCCTCCAGAAACCAAAAAACCGTCGTCTGTTGGTGTTAATCCATTATTACCTTCATATTCATATCCATTCCATTCAGAATCTACCCCATCATTAATCAGAGCCCAGCACTTATTCGAATTTCCAGGATCATCATAAATAAAAGGTCCTTCTTTTTTTATTTTATCGTAGCAACCATTATTTGACCAGACTTCGAAATCAATTTTTGTATCTCCCTCTTTTGAGAAACTTACGTTCTCTTGTACTCCATTTGAAGTCACCAGTGAGGCATTTGGCGCAAAATCCCATTTATAGTTTTGTGCATCTATAGCTTTTTGATAAAATACAGTAGTTTCATTTGGTTTAGCATTTATTAAATCTTTATGAAATTCTGCTTTTGTATGTTCTACCGTAATGTGAAATCTATCGGTAAAACTTACAACACAATCAGCGTTTCTATTTTTAGCTTCTAAAAAATAATCTCCAGATTCAGTTATTTGATTACTTATAAAAGAAATAGTTTGTCCGTTCCCAGGACCACTTGTTCCAAAACGGGTAGCACCACTTCGTAGTGTATAAACAACATCTGCCTCAGAATTTTGGATTTGAATAGTTATCGGTTCACTTTTGCACAAAATATTATCACTGATACTGACTGGTAAATTAATTGCTGGAATTGGACTAATATAAATGGTTTTAACATCGGAAGATTCAACTCCGTAAAAATTCGTAACTGAATACCTAATATCATGATTGCCAACCGTTTTAAAATCATATAACAAATTACCACATGCCGAATCAACCTTAACATTATCTACATACCATTGACAACTTTTAACAGATCCCGTAATAGGCTTTACAAATACAGTCCCTCCAACACAGCCACCTATCGTTTCTGAAATACTTACATAAGGAACCCTTGTTCCCCCTCCATTACTGGTTTTTAATATAACACCAGAATTTCCACATGCATATAAAGCTTCATTTGCCATTTGTTTCCAAAAACAATTTATGCCATAATTTGAAGATGTAGATTGCCATTCAAGAGCCTGGCTATTTGCAACATAATAAATCCCATGATCCGTTCCCACATACTCGCTATCTGAACTAGCAGAAATACATTTTGCATTCAAAGGCCCATTATAAAAGTTGGTGTGATTATTACTAAGCGAATTATAAATATCATATCGTGAAAATCTATTTCCAGCACAAAAAGTTACTCCATTACTAAACCTTCCAGTGCCATAAGCTATTGCTTTAATATCAGAGTCAGGCGTTAATATTTCCTCATAACGATAATTAGAATCAAAATACTCAAAATACAATATTTTGCCAGTAGTAGCTATCTTACACCTTTGGTCATAAAAACTAACAGAAGAAAAATTATCAGCGCTAATATTTTTTGCTTTTACAATACCCGTTGATGCAAAAGTAACAATTAATCCATTTTCACCTACTGCAACATACGATCTGTTATAATAGGAATAGGTAATTTGATTTAATTTTGAGTTTGTATCGCCAATATATATAATTTCATATTTAAGTGATGGCAACTCAATTTTCATAATAATTGCTTGTTTGGTCAAAGTATTCTGTCCACAGGCAAAAACAAACCCAGTAGAAACTGAACCACTTGTATCTGAAAAACAATGCGTAAAATTAGTGTTTTTATATATCGTAGTATTATCAGCATTATCTGTTATCTCAATTTTTTTCCAACTAGCTGCTCCATGACCTCCAGTAGTAGTATAATAGAGTCCATGTGTTCCAGACACCAATCCGTTATCTCCTAGAAAAACGACTCCTGACAAATCATCCGTTAATCCAGTATTTAAATTCTCCCATTGACAAAAGGCCAATTGAATATTAAGCAGAAAAAAGGCAGAAAGTAAAATTGACTTCATATGTTTGTAAGTTAATTATTATAATTCACAAAGCTAATCAATTTTATAATGTATGCAAGATGAAAGAAACAGACTAAAAAAACTGATTAGTTAAAAAAACATTTTACTTAATAGTCAATTTCATGCAAAAAAAAACAAAAATATATTGTTTTGCGCGATTAACATTCAAAATACTATTTTTGTACAAACGATAATAATGAAAAATATTCTTTTTAAAAATACCAATATTTCTTATTCAGACACAGGAAAAGGAACTGCTATAGTTCTACTTCATGGTTTTTTGGAAAACAAAACGATGTGGAACCACTATGTTGATGCATTCTCTAAAAATTACCGTGTTATTACTATTGATTTATTGGGTCATGGAAAAACTGAGCCTCTAGGTTACGTTCACACCATGGAGGATAATGCCGATGTAGTTAATGAAGTTTTATCTCATCTTAATATTAATAAAGCTATTTTTATAGGACATTCTATGGGCGGATATGTTGCTTTGGCTTTCGCCGAATTATATACCGAAAAGATAGAAGGGTTGGTTTTATTAAATTCTACATCTAAACCTGATAGTGCTGAACGAAAGCTAAATCGAAATCGAGCTATTAAAGCCGTTAAACAAAACTATGCCGCATTTATAGGTTTAGCTATTGGAAATTTATTTAGCGAAAACAATAGAGAAAGACTTGCTACGAATATAGAACTCGTAAAAGAAGAAGCCTTAAAAACGCCTCTTCAAGGGATAATTGCATCCTTAGAAGGAATGAAAATAAGAAAAGACAAGGAAATTATTCTACATACTAATCTTTTCCCGATGTTATTAATTTTAGGAGAAAAAGACCCTGTTTTAAACTACGAAGAAAGTATTCAGCAAATAGAAAATACAAATGTATCTCTTGTTACTTTTCCTGATGGACACATGAGTTCCATAGAGAATGAAACAGAATTAACTACTGTATTATTAGATTTTTTTAAAGGGTTTTAAATCATTTCAGGACTTAAATATCCTTTTTCGATCAGTTCGTTTTTATCTTTTAGATGATTCAATTTTCCATCTTTGATTAAAACCAATCTTGTCGAAATACTAATTACATTTCTGTAATTATGGTCGGATATTATGATTCCCTTTTTAGACGAATTCATGATAATTAATTGATTTACTTTTTCAATCATCAAAGGAGATAATCCGTTATAAGGTTCGTCGAGTAATACAAACTTTGAAGAATTTTCTAATACAAGTTTTATTTCGAGATAACGCAATTCTCCTCCTGATAAATGAGCAATCTTTTTGTCGGTTATCACCTGTATCATTTCGTCATTACAAAACGTATCAATCCTTTCTTTTGCAATCGAAAGTCGAATTGCTTTTTTAACAGAAAAAACATTAGGAATAAAATTATCTTGACTCAAATAACTTATTTCACTCATTAATTCCCTGGTCTTGGTTTTCATAACTCCATCAATTCTTACAAACTTAAAATCCGCAGGTATAACTCCGAAAATAATTTTAAGAAAAGTAGATTTACCTGAGCCATTTCTTCCCAGAAGCCCAATAATATCATTTGTTTCGCATTGCAAATAGACATCGGAAAGAATAATTTTCTCCCCAAAAGACTTTTTAACACTATCTATTTCTAAAATATGTCTTTTCAAAATAATCTATTTATTAGATTAAAAATGAGAATTCCAGATATTAAAAGAATAAAATTAAAGCACCAAGAATAAAACCAAAGAACACCCTTGGAAAGTCCATTATTGAAATAAAATAAATACTCATTTTTAGAATTAATTTCTTTTACCGCTAAACTTATGGCAAAACCAAAACTCACAACCGAATAATTAAAGAGAAGCAATCCTCCAAAAAGCAAAGGCAAGATACTAACAGCCAGATTAATCGCTATTGTACCTTTAAAAAACTCAAAAGCATTCCCTAACTTCTTAATTATTCTCATATTATTTTCTCTTCAAAAGGAATTGTAATATCCAATATTTCATTGAGCAATAACACGATTTGCTCCAAATAACTATGCATTATTTCATTGTTAATAATCATATTAACATCCTTTTCTTCTTTAAAGCCAAAAGGTAAAAACCCTGATTTTAAATTCTTAAAAGAAATGATTCCTGCTTCAATAGGCAATCCTTTGGCATTATTCTCATACATAAAAGCATACGCTAAAACCTGAATAATTTTGTCGTTTTTTATATCTGCTGTAAGTCCGTCCCAATTCTTAAGAACAACATTTGCTTTTTCGACCTTGCCAGTTTTATAATCTATAATTCTAAGTATTCCGTTACGTTGTTCAATTCTATCAACATTTCCTTTTATTAAAACCGGAAATGGCAAACTTGGATGCGTTAATGTTCTTTCGAAAGTTTCTTCGATTGCCAAAATCTTAATCGCATCACCATCTTTAATACTATCAAGCTCAACTTTTAAGAAATTAGAAACATTACGCTTAGCAACTTCAAAAGCTAAAAGGTTACGTCCTTTTTTAATCTCTCCCTCTTTGTAAACTAACTTAAACTGTTTCAATACTTCATCATCTAACAACTTGAAACAATTAGCAATATCACTTTCTGAAATAAACTTTCCAATAAAAGGCTCGTAAAGCGCCTTTAGCGTTTCGTGAATAATGGTTCCTAACGTATTTAAAGCAATATTCTCTTCTACCTCTTCAACTTCACGAATTCGTAATATTTTTTGAAAATAAAATTGAATTGGATTTCGAATATAACTCGTTAATGCCGACGGTGAGAATCCTGCAGTTGCGATTTCTTTTAAGCGTGTCATTACAGCTTCAGATTTCGGAACAACCATAGGTTGATAAGCTGTTTCAGGCAAAACTGCATTATAAATTTCCTGAGTTAAATTATGTTTCGGCTTTTTTTCGACCTCTAATTGTGTTATAAAACGACTTCTTTCTCCCGCATCTAGTCCTTCACTCTCTGTATTATATAGTAAATAAATATTTTTAGCACGTTGCAATAAATGATAAAAATGAAACGTATAGATAGCATCTTTTTCTTTAAAAGTTGGCAAACCTAATTCGCGTTTTACATCATAAGGAATAAACGAATTCATAGATTTTCCTGCTGGAAATTTTCCTTCATTCATAGAAGTGACTATAACGGTATCAAAATCTAGTACACGACTCTCTAAAACTCCCATTATCTGTAAACCATTTAAAGGCTCTCCTTCAAATGAAACTTCAGCAACATCAATAACCTGCTTATAAATAGCATACAGCGTTTCTATCTTATCGATATGTCCATGTTGAGAGTAATAGTTAATTAATTTATTGATTACTTTAAAAATGGCAAAAACAAATGTTTTAGCTATTTTATCTTCTTCATTATCATTACTTAAATTCTCTTTTATTACAAGTAAGAGAGTAGAAATATTATTTAAAACAGCTACAGAACCTGAATCCCATTTCTGAAAAAGTAATAAAAATAAATCCGATGGATTTTCATTAAGTTCAACGATTTTAGAATGAGTAATAAAAGTATAATTATTCTGATTTATCTTTTTTACCAACTCTTTTACATTTGCAAAAGGCTCGACTAATGGATGAGTTAATATATCCAAAACATCTTTGTAATAAAAAACATAAGACGCTCCATTTCTAGACAATGCATTAGTATGCATTTTAAACAACTTTGCAATTAAAATTTGAGTTGGATTGTTTTTACTAGAATAACCCATCGTAATATTTAAAGCACCAACTGTAGAAGGCAAAGCATATAAAAGCGGAATCAATAAATTTTCATCTCCTAATACTACAGCAACTTTATCTAGTGAAGAACCTGGATTATTTGTAATTATTTCTTCAATTATACTACCTGTTATTTTAGCCTGCCCAATTGTTTTTGGCGTTCCAATAACTTGTATATTTTTAGATTGAGAAAAATCATCAAATATCCACTCAAAATCATTTGCTTTATAATGTTTCCAGTCTTGTTTAAAACGTCGCACAAACAATCCTGCATCGTGATAAGGGTCATTTAAGAATACTCTATCAATATCCCAATATATCCTAGCTTGGTCAGAAGCAATTAAATGTTGAATAATTTTTTCTTCCGCAGCATTTAAAGCATTAAATCCTGCAAAAACAAAATGTTTCCCCGGAACTGAATTTGTAAAGTGATTTATATTATTAACAGCCTCTCTATAAATCAATCCTTGATATCCTATTTGTTTATTCAACAAATGAGTATACAGCGATTCATAATAATTAGGTAGCAGTTTCCAGAAATCTATATAATTCTCTAATAATTGTGTTTTGTTTTCAACCTCAATTCCCCACTTTTTGATATCCTCAATGTCTTTAAGATAAGAAAGAACATGAGAAGGATCTAGCAGATACCTGTCAATCTCGTTAAAATCTTGTAATAGTGTTTTTGCCCAGTTCGCAAACAGTTCAAAAGACTGCTGATTCTGTTTCTCTGTAACAGATAGGTAAACTTCATAAAACTCAAACAACAATTCAATCGAATCAATTGAACGCACAGAAGCTATATCTTGGATAAAATCTTCTATACTAATTATTTTTGGGCTAATAACTGTACTGGTAATTTGTTTTTTTAAAGCTTCAATAAGAAAAATTTTAGCTCTTTTATTCGGCAACACAATTGTAGTTTCGGCTAATTTACCCGAATAGTTTTCAATAATAACCTTTGCAATCTTATCTAAAAAGTAAGTCTCTGTCATTGTATAAAAATAAAAAAAGCCATTCAATTAAGAATGGCTTTTTAAAATTATTTAGAAAAGTAAATTACAATTTACCTTCATATTTAGAACCTACGTGTCTAATTTCAGTTCTTCTGTTTTCAGCTCTTCCTTTAGCAGTTTTGTTACTTGCTACTGGTTGAGATGAACCGAATCCTTTAGCAGTTAAGTTTGCTGGATTAACACCTCTAGCGATTAATGCGTTCATTACAGCATCAGCTCTTTCTTGAGATAATTTATCGTTAATTTTTGCAGAACCTGTACTATCAGTGTGTCCTTCAATGCTGAATTTAGCATTTGGATAATCTTTAAGGATTTCTTTGATAGCATCTAATCTAACTGGAGTTTGAGCATCACCTTTTTTGAAAGTAGCTTTTCCAGTGTCAAAGAATACCGCTCTAGCTTGAACTTTAAGATCATCTAATACAGCAGTAGTTACTTCTGGACAACCTCTGTTACTAGCTGGACCAGCTACAGTAGGACAATCATCATCTTTGTCAAGTACACCATCTTTATCAGCGTCTGGCCAAGGACATCCACCGTTTTCTTTAGGACCTGCTACAGTAGGACATTTGTCATCTTTATCAGCAATACCATCACCGTCAGCATCTGGACAACCTTTTAAAGCAGCTAAACCAAATACGTCTGGACAAGCGTCATCTTTATCAGCAACACCGTCTCCGTCTCTATCAGGACAACCGTTTAAAGCAGCTAAACCAAATTCAGTAGGACAAGCATCACTTGCGTCAACGATTCCGTCTCCGTCAGTATCAGGACATCCGTTGAATTGTTTTAAACCAGCAACATCTGGACAAGCATCATCTTTATCGTAGATTCCGTCTCCGTCAGTATCTTTACCTCCGAATTTGAAAACGATACCAGCAGTGTGTTGGAAAACAGATCTGTCAGTAGCTTTAGTTTCGTTAGGAGAAACAGCCCATTTGTATTTTGTAGCAAGCTCAAGACCAATAGATTCAGTAAACCAAAAAGTTACTCCAGCACCTGGATTAACTGTACCAAAACTACTATCTCCGAAGAAAGTATAACCTCCACCTACAGTTAACGAAGGATCGATTACTTTAGATTTGATTAATTCTTGGAAGCTATATCTAATAGTAGCATCAATTCCGTAGTACATTAAGTCACCAGGATTATACACAGTATTACCTCTTGAATCAGAAGCTCCAAGACTTGGCTGATTGAAAACAACCAATTTATCAATTTTGTTCACAGAACCTTGCAATCCTACAGAAAAATTACTACCAACATATCTTGATACACTAATATAAGATACAGAAGGAAGAATATTCCAGTTGTCTTTCACTGCGAATGGCTGAGAAAAGTGTTGATCAAAGAAACCACTCCCTGCACCAGAACTGGTTCTAGTGTCAACGGCATTAACTCCAAAAGAGATCGCCCATGGATTGTTACTGTCTTGTGCGTGAGAAGTTAAACCCATCGCCATCATCACAGCAACTAAAAGTTTGTTAAGATGTTTCATACTTAATTTTATTTAATTACAATTTAGTTAATTATAGACAAAAGTAATGCGTAAATTTTTAACTACAAAATGAAATGTTAAAAAAAAGCAATAAGAAATGTAAAAAGTGGGAATTATACAACTTTTAACATTTTACCTACTTTAACAAAAGCCACTAAGGCTCTGTCTAAATGGTCTTTCGTATGAGCTGCAGACAACTGTACTCTTATCCTTGCTTTTTCTTTAGGAACTACTGGAAAAAAGAACCCAATTACGTAAATACCTTCCTTTAGAAGCTCATTTGCCATATTTTGCGATAATTTTGCATCATATAACATAACTGGAACGATAGCCGAATCTCCATCTATTATATCAAAACCAGCTTTCTTTAAACCTTCTTTAAAATAATTTGTATTCCACTCTAATCTATCTCTTAATACAGTATCTTTTTCTAAAAGCTCGAATACTTTAATCGAAGCTCCAACAATTGCAGGCGCTAATGAGTTTGAAAACAAATAAGGCCTTGATCTTTGGCGTAACAACTCTACAATCTCTTTTTTAGCAGTTGTATAGCCTCCCATAGCTCCACCTAAAGCTTTACCAAGTGTTCCTGTAATAATATCAACCCTACCCATTACTCCTTTTGCCTCAAGAGTACCTTTTCCTGTTGCACCAATAAATCCAGCAGCATGACACTCATCAACCATAACCATAGCATCATATTTATCTGCTAAGTCACATATTTTATCCAATGGAGCTACAAGTCCATCCATAGAGAACACTCCATCAGTAACAATTAATTTAAAACGGGCTCCCGCAGCATTCGCTTTTATTAGCTGTTGCTCCAAGTCTTCCATATTACTGTTTTCATAACGATAACGAGCTGCTTTACACAAACGAACTCCATCTATAATAGAAGCATGATTTAAACTATCTGAAATAATCGCGTCGTTTTCACCTAATAAAGGCTCAAAAACACCACCATTAGCATCAAAAGCTGCTGCATACAAAATTGTATCTTCTGTTCCGTAAAAATCAGCAATCTTTTTCTCTAATGTTTTATGAATATCTTGCGTACCACATATAAAACGTACAGATGACATTCCGAAACCATGAGTATCCATAGCGTCTTTTGCAGCTTGAACCACTTCTGGATGCGAAGACAATCCTAAATAATTATTGGCACAAAAATTCAAAACCTTCTCTCCTGTAGAAATTGTTATTTCAGCATCTTGAGCAGAAGTTATTATTCGTTCTTTTTTAAAAATTCCGTTTTCTTCAATAGTTTGCAATTCATTCTGCAAATGCTCTTTAATTTTTCCGTACATTTTTATTTATTTAATATGTTAAACTTTAACAAGTTATCCTGATTTTTTTCTTTAACGTCTGATTAATTTTTTCACAAATTTACTACAACGATATCGGTTCCTATATACACCAATGCTTTTTTTAACACTTTGAAACCCATATTTTCAATAGCATCCTGATATTCTTGTAACTGTTGTATGTATTTGGGATTACTCAAACCTGTTTTATAATCCAAAAGATAAGCTTCTCCTTTTGGAGTAATAACTACCCTATCAGGCTTCAATGTCTTTCCTGCTTTCTGTATTATTGTTTCCTCATTTAAAACCCTATTACCTTCCTCAAAACAAATACTGATTTCTGAATGATTTACAATTTCCTTAATCGTCTTTAAAACTATCTCTTTTTGCTCAAATACAATTAGCCCGTCTTCTAATGCTTTTACAATCGCCAAATCAACATCTGATTTATATTTTACAAACGCTAAGATTTCATGAATCACATTCCCATAAGATATAGCTTCTTGCTGATGCGTTCCCCACATTAATGCTTCACGTTGTGCAATTTTAATATTCTTTGGATTTAAAACTTCCGAAACTAGCAGAATCGTCTTGGTGAACGAAGAATGTTTATCTCCCGAAGATAATTTTACTGAATTTCCAAATTCATATTCCAATTTACTCTCATCATAAACACCAAGATTAATTAAATATTTTATAAAAAAAGATGCCATATTACCTGGGAATTCTCCATCTTTTCTAGGCTTTATTTCCTGAGAAATAACATATAATTGTTCTTCAGCACGAGTCAAGGCAACATATAAAACATTTACATTATCTAGTAGTTCTTCTTGTTTTTTTGAATTAAAAACAACAGCGGCATCTTCTCCAAAACCAGCTACCGCACTACTATTATCTATTAACACTTTTGGCAATCCAAAGTCTGACTCCTCCGCATTTAACCATAACTTATCTTTTGGTTTTCGACTATAATCTTCTTCTGCAAAAGGCATAATTACCACTGGAAACTCTAATCCTTTTGATTTATGAATTGTCATTATACGAACAGCATTATTCCCCTCAGGAGACGGAATACTAAATTTCCCCGCATTCTTATCCCAATAACTTAAGAAATCCGAAATACCTGCTTGATTCCTAATATCGCGCTCCAAAACTATATCAAGAAAATATTGCACATAGGCATTATTATATTCCAAACGCACAAATTTAGAAACGATAGTTTCAACGGCTTCATAAAGTGATTTCTTTCGAATATTTTCAAACGAAAGCGAAATATCAAATTTCTCTAACCATTTTTCAAAAGCAGCTTCATTTCTCTCAGCCATTCCTTCGGCTATAAAGTCATGAACAGGCCTTTTAATCTCAATATTCTTAGTTAAGAAATGTAAAAAATTAGCTTTAGCTTCTAAGTCTGCATTGTTATTCAAATACTTTAATAAATGAATAATTAATCGAACTTCGGTTGCATTCTGAATCATCAATGTTTCTGATGATAATAACGGAATATTTTGCTCTGTGAGATAATTTGCTACAGCGATACCCTGATCTCTTTTACGAGTCAAAATAACAATATCTTTATACTCAAATCCTTCACGCAGTACTTTCTGGATTGTATTTAAAGTCGCTAAAACATACAAATCAGTTTTCTCCAGAGCAGCATCATCATCAATTTGTTCATTTTTATCAATTACCGGAAGAAACGAAATATTTACATAACCGCCTTTCTTTGCATTTGTCTTTTGATAACTATGATTCTCATATAAATCTTTATAGTCTGCATTTTCAAACTCTGAAGAGATTAATTTAAAAAAGCTATTATTAAATTCAATAACCTCACTATAACTTCTGTAATTAGTATCTAAATGTGTTATTTTCTTATCTGGATTATTAAACGGATTTAAATCCTTACTTAATTCAATAAACTGCTCCGCTTTTCCTCCTCTCCAACGATAAATTGATTGTTTCGGATCTCCCACAATCATCAAAGTTCCTTTTACTCCATAATCATCTTGCCCAGAAAGGGCATTATCGATTAGCGGAATTAAATTCTGCCATTGCATTTCGGAAGTATCCTGAAACTCATCAATAAAAAAATGACGGTATTTTTCTCCTAAACGTTCATAAATAAAAGGCGCAGGTTGATTTTGGATTTCGCGATGAATAATTGCATTGAACTCAGAAATAGACAAAACATTTTGTTCGTTCTGAATCTTTTCTAACTCATTGCTTACTGTATTCAGCAATGACAATGGCGTAATATTTTTAAGAAATGCTTTGTAGAAATCTCTCTTTTCGAAATTTTTATAAATCTTATCCAGAATTTGAAGTAATTCTGGAATAATATTTTCTATTACGGCTTTATCTTTGGCCGTTTTATTAATCGCAATATCATCAAACTCATGAAATGTTTTATTCTTGGGATTAAACTTCCCATCTCGAATACTTTCTAGATGATTCGGAAATGTTCCTCTTGAAAAAGATTTTAAATCGATTCCGTTTTTCTCAATTAACAAAAGAGCTTCAGTCGCAAAAACAGCATTTTCTTCCTCAAGATTTTTACACAAATCCTTTAGCTTATTTTTTATTTCGACAAACTCTCCAATTGATTTATCATGAAAATGAGTAATCTCATTTCGATTATTTTCATTTAAGATTAACCTTCCTGTTTCAAGAATTTCACGAGAAACATCCCAACTTTTATCATCGTCGGTTTTCTCCATCGTAAAATCAATCAGCAACTTGGTCAAAGTTTCATCTTGTCCCGCTTGTGCAATAATTGCATCGACTGCCTCTATGAGTAAGTTTTCTGTATCCAGAGTTACCTCAAAAGTCATGGGCAAATTTAAATCATGCGCAAAAGCACGAATAACCTTATGGGTAAATTTATCGATTGTAGAAATATCAAAAGCAGCATAATTATGAATAATATGCTTAATGATATTTTGTGATTTTGTTTTTAATTCAATGATTGAAAGGCCAGTATCCCTCGCCAAATCCTCCATTAAATCTATCGCTTTCGCGGAAGGTTCTTCTTTGGCAAACTCAGATAAGCTACCTACAATTCGGCTTTTCATCTCATGAACTGCCTTATTTGTAAAAGTTATTGCAAGAATATTGCGATACGCATCATTTTTAGGAGCCGAAAGTATAATTTTAAGATATTCCTTAACTAGGGTATATGTCTTTCCTGAACCTGCGGATGCATCATATATAGAAAAGGAAGGTCTTTGCATTTTTTAATTTTTTCGAACTGTAAAAATAAAACATCCCGAGAACTATTCGGTTGCAAAAAACTAAAATTCTATAAAGTAAAATTAATTAGTGCTTATTAAATGCTTTTTTATTAAAAACAATTAAAATACCTACACCTGTAGAAATTGCCATATCGGCAAAATTAAAAATTGCATTAAAAAATTTAAATTGTTGTCCACCCCATATTGGCAACCAAGTTGGTAGATTTCCTTCCCAAATAGGAAAATACAACATATCTACTACTTTACCATGAAACCACGTTCCATAATGTTCTGGAGCAAATAGTGTTGCTAAATTGTTATAACTGTCATCGAATATTACACCATAAAAAACAGAGTCTATAATATTTCCTGCAGCTCCTGCCAAAATTAAAGCAATAGCGACAACTAAATATGTTGAGCTTTGTTTTTTAATAGAGTCATACAACCAGTACCCAATACCAAAAACGGCAAAAATCCTAAAAACGGTTAAAATCAATTTCCCATATTCTCCTGGAATTTTTGTTCCCCAAGCCATTCCTTCATTCTCAATAAAAAGAATCTTAAACCACTTAAAAACTTCCACTTCTTCACTTAAAACGAAGTTGGTTTTTATATAAATTTTAGAAAGCTGATCAATAAGTAAAATAATGAAAATAAGTAAATACGCTTTTCGTAGTGACATTTTATAATTTTTTATTGGCGCAAAAGTAACAATTAAATCAAAAAAAACGCCCCCTTAGGAGCGTTAATTATTTCGTAACAAAATGTTTCATTATTATTTTCCGTTATTTCTAACCGGCTTAGATCCTTCAGAAAAAAAACTTGAGATTGAATTGAACAATCCTTTAGCTTCTTTTTTCCCATCTGTAGTCTTAACAATATTACCCTGTGCCTTTTTTGCTTTGGCAACATTCAACTTAACCCTTATTTTATCAAATTCCTTTATTCTACTATCAACATCCGACTTCACATCTTTAAACTTCAACACTTTAGCCATAACGTTTTATCTTAAATTAATACTTACTTAATCCTCCATTCCTTTCTTACAATAATACGCAAAAATTTTATATTTCTTAAATAAATTAACGAGATAATACATGATAAAGCTATGATTTTTTAATTAAATTAGCTTAATCAATTATTTTTTAACAACTCCCCAAATCTCCACACAATGAATGAAATCACTTCCATGCTAAATGAGTTTTTAATTCAGACCAAATCAACATCGGCACTTATATCGGGTACAAAAGGAAAATTGATCACCTCTTTACACTTAGAATATAGTGACAGTGTTGCCGCAATGAGCGATGCAATCCTATCTATGAGCGACAAATTCCTTAATGACTTAGACAAAGGACTACTTAAACAATTATACCTTAAAACCACCAATGGAGTCGCTGTAATGAATAAAATAAACAATTCTCATAGCATCATCGTTTTCTCTAATGATGGTAGCAATCTCGGATTATTTCTGCGCAATATCGATGAACTAGCCACTCAGCTTAACAAAAACAGTCTTTTAAAATAATTAATAACCAATAAATCCCCAAAAATTATGAGCAACGACTTTTTAAATGTTTTTCTAACTGAAATGAAAACAAATGTGAATGGTTTTATAGCTGTAGCTGTAACCGAGATTGAAACAGGGCTTAGTTATGGTAATTTAAGCATCGATTCGACATTTGATCCCGAATTAGCTTCTGCATATAACCTTGAAGTAGTTAAAGCTAAATTAAGCGCTGTAAAGGCCTTAAATTTAAAACAAGACATCGAGGATATCTTAATTACGCTTACCAATCAAATTCACATTATTGATATTTCACCAAATAATAAATTCATGGTTTATCTAGTCGCAGACTCTACAAAAGCCAACTTAGGAATGACAAGAGCTGTTTTAAGAAAATACAAAACTGATTTGGAAAAAAATCTAGCGTAACAGCATTACTTTCTTAATTAAAACTGTCTTGCGCAAAGACAGTTTTAATTTAACTACTTCCTTTTTTACACTTAAATTACTTCTCTTCATTTTGACGCAAAAAAAACGCCCCTTAAATAGGAGCGCTTTATTATTTATTTAAAAAACTATCGTTGCAAGTTTTTTGCTTCAATACTCATTGTAGCATGAGGAACAATCTTTAATCTTTCTTTTCCGATTAACTTTCCTGTTACTTTGCACACTCCGTATGTTTTATTTTCTACACGAAATAACGCATTCTTTAAATCTCGAATAAACTTTTCTTGTCTGATAGCTAACTGTGAGTTTGCTTCTTTGGACATAGTTTCGCTTCCTTCTTCAAATGCTTTAAATGTTGGAGACGTATCATCTGTACCGTTATTTAAATCATTCATGTAAGCACTTTTAATCAAGTCTAAATCTGCTTGCGCTTTTTGTATTTTACCCAAAATGATCTCTTTGAATTCAGCTAAATCAGCGTCAGAGTATCTTGTAATTTCATCTACCATTTTTATATTATTTTGAAATTAATATCATTGTTTTTATATCATCAAATTCAATTTCTATGCCGCTTTCTAATTCGTCTAAGAAAACCAAACTATCTGTTAATGTTTCAGACTTAATATAGTCTTCATTTTTAAGAATTGCAGTTTCTAATATACCACTTCTCTTTATCTGTACCTTTATCTTATCAGTTACTTCAAATCCAGAATCTTTACGGATGTTTTGAATTCTATTAACCAATTCTCTTGCGATACCCTCATTTTTCAGCTCTTCCGTGATCGTAATATCAAGCGCAACTGTTATTCCGTTTGAATTTGCAACCAACCAACCTTCGATATCTTGTGATGTAATTTCGACATCTTCTAATGATAAAGTTACACTATTTCCTGCAATAACAATATCTAACGAACCTTCCTTGTCTAACTGACTGATTTGCTGCGCGGTAAAAGACTGTATCTCTTTGGAAATCAAGCCCATATCTTTACCAAATCGAGGTCCTAATGCTTTAAAATTAGGCTTAATTTGTTTCACCAAAATACCCGAAGCATCATCTAAAAGAACGATTTCTTTCACGTTAACTTCTGCTTTTACAAGCTCTGAAACTGCCTCAATTTCACTACGTTGATTATCGTCAAGTACTGGAATCATTACCTTTTGCAACGGTTGACGTACCTTAATCATTTCCTTCTTACGAAGTGATAAAACAAGTGATGAGATAGTCTGCGCTTTCTGCATTTTGCTTTCTAACGTTTTATTAACAAAGTTTTCAACGTATTTTGGAAACTCTGCCAAATGTACACTGTCATAATTTTCTGACTGTGTTGAAGTTGTTAAGTCTCTGTAAAGCTTATCCATAAAAAATGGAGCAATTGGAGCACTTAGTTTACTTATAGTTAACAAACAAGTATAAAGTGTTTGATATGCTGCTATTTTATCATGCGCGTACTCTCCTTTCCAAAAACGACGACGACATAAACGAACATACCAATTGCTCAAATTCTCTTGTACAAAGTCTGAAATTGCACGAGCAGCTCTTGTTGGCTCATAATCGGCATAAAAGCCATCAACTTCTTTGATAAGTGTATTCAATTCAGAAATAATCCACTGATCAATTTCTGGTCTTTCGTGTATCGGAATTTCTGCTTCAGCATATTTAAATCCATCGATGTTTGCATACAACGAAAAGAATGAATAGGTATTATATAATGTTCCGAAGAATTTACGACGAACCTCAGCAATTCCCTCAAGGTCAAATTTTAAATTATCCCAAGGATTTGCATTCATAATCATATACCAACGTGTGGCATCAGGACCGTATTCTGCAATGGTTTTAAAAGGATCAATTGTATTTCCTTTACTCTTAGACATTTTTATTCCATTTTTGTCTAAAACCAAGCCATTTGAAACCACATTTTTATAAGCTACTTTATCAAAAACTAAAGTTCCGATTGCGTGAAGCGTATAAAACCATCCACGAGTCTGATCGACACCTTCAGCAATAAAATCAGCTGGAAAATCTTTATTCTCGTCAATTTTATCTTTATTCTCAAAAGGATAATGCCATTGTGCGTAAGGCATTGCCCCTGAATCAAACCAAACATCAATTAAATCGCTTTCACGTTTCATTGGCTGGCCTGAAGCCGAAACTAAAGTTATTTGATCGACTACATTTTTATGCAAATCGATTAAATCATAATTAGATTCAGACATATTTCCGATTTCAAATCCTTTAAACGGATTTTCTTTTTGAAAACCTGCTTCGATAGATTTCTCAATCGCATTGTACAATTCTTCAACAGAACCAATAAGAATTTCTTCTTTTTTATCTTCAGTTCTCCAAATTGGCAACGGAATACCCCAATATCTAGAACGAGATAAGTTCCAGTCATTGGCATTTTTAAGCCAATTTCCAAAACGTCCTTCACCAGTAGACTTAGGCTTCCAATTGATAGTTTCGTTCAGGTCGAACATTCTATCTTTTACATCGGTTACTTTAATGAACCAAGAATCTAGTGGATAATATAATAACGGCTCATCAGTTCTCCAGCTATGTGGATAACTGTGGACATATTTCTCTACCTTAAAGGCTTTATTTTCTTCTTTTAATCGAATAGCAATTTCAACATCTACAGAACGCTCTGGCGCCTGACCTGCATCATAATATTCGTTTTTTACATATTTACCAGCAAGTTCACCTAAATGCGAAGTAAATTTTCCTTGTAAATCTACCAAAGGAACTGCTGTTCCAGTTTCGTCAAGAACCAACATTGGCGGTACTTCAGGCTTAGCCTCTTTTGCTACTTTAGCATCATCAGCACCAAAAGTTGGAGCGGTATGTACAATACCCGTTCCGTCTTCGGTAGTAACAAAATCTCCTGCTATTACTCTAAATGCATTTTCAGCATTTTGATATGGCAATACATATGGTAATAATTGTTCGTAACGAATCTCAACCAAATCAGCTCCTTTCGCTTCCGCTAAAATTTTATACGGAAGTTTTTTGTCACCTTCTTTTACATTGTCGAAATCGGCATCATCTTCGCTTGCAAAAAATCCTTTTCCGAATTGTTTTCCAACTAAATTTTTAGCCAAAACAACATTGATTGGTTCAAAAGTATATTGATTGAAAGTTTTTACCAAAACGTAGTCAATTCTTGGACCAACTGTTAAAGCGGTATTCGATGGTAATGTCCAAGGCGTTGTCGTCCAGGCTAAAATATGAACATCTCCAAAACCTTGTAAAAACGAAGGCAATGTTTCTGGCAATGTTTTAAATTGTGCTACAATTGTAGTATCTGTAACATCTCTATAAGCTCCAGGCTGATTTACTTCGTGAGAAGACAATCCTGTCCCTGCTTTTGGAGAATAAGGCTGAATTGTGTATCCTTTGTACAACAAACCTTTATCGTAAATTTGTTTCAAAAGCCACCAAACAGACTCCATATATTTTGGTTTATAAGTTACATATGGATCTTCCATATCTACCCAATATCCCATTTTTTCAGTTAAGTCATTCCATACGTCGGTATAACGCATTACGGTTTTTTTACACGCTTCGTTATATTCTTCGATAGAAATTGTTTTACCAATATCTTCTTTTGTAATTCCTAGTTCTTTTTCGGTACCTAACTCTACAGGCAGTCCGTGAGTATCCCAACCAGCTTTTCTTTTTACCTGAAAACCTTTTTGAGTTTTATATCTGCAAAAAATATCTTTAATCGCACGTGCCATCACGTGGTGAATTCCTGGTAATCCATTTGCCGAAGGAGGACCTTCGAAAAATACGTAAGGCACTGCACCTTCGCGAGTAGTTACACTCTTTTCAAATATATTTTCTTTCTTCCAAAAGTCAAGTACTTCAGACGCTACAGTAGGTAAGTCAAGTCCTTTGTATTCAGTAAATTTTGTGCTCATTTTATCCTTTTCTTAAATCGAAGTGCGAAAGTAAGGAATTTTGATTTTTTTAGCCACCAATTCACTAATTAAATTTGTTAATACATTTATAATTCCGCATTTATCAAAAAATAGTTATTGATTTAAACAGAAATATTTTCTCAAAAACTGAAAACCCTAAGGATTCAATCTTCAAGAAAATATTTCTTAGTGTCTACAAAAGTGAAAATATAACAGTCTTTTATTAGCAAAAAAGACGGTCGTCATTAATAGTATTAATCTTTATTTAAAACTTCCGAAATAAACTTCTTTCATAAAAATTCTATTACCAAAAACGGCATTTACTTCCACTTTTTCGCGGTTTTCCTGATAGGAAGTATCTCCGTAAAAATCTTCAATTTCATAATTAATCTTATGCGGAATTTTTCCTGAATTTAAAGCTGCTACAGGGCGATAATCTTTGAAAAGCTTTCGCTCAAAAAAACTTTTATTTCCATCATCAAATTCTGTTCTTTCCGTTGCAACAATCGAAAAATCCTCTTTATCAATAAAAAGATGATAATCTGTTTTAGGAATGGTTCTATTACTTGTGTTCAATGTTTTTTCGAAATAATTAAAATGATAACACCATTTCCCGTCAACCATTTCGTCTTGCAATAGCTCCAGCTTATTCCATAAATCAAGTCTAAAAGCAGTTAAGAAATTCACAGGGTCCAAATTTGCAGAAAGATTACTATACTTGTAAATTGGTAATTTTGCCCATTTGGCTTCCACTCCGCTTTCGCGATCACTGTGACTCCATGCTTCTGGTCCATTTACGATTTCATAATAGGTTTCCGGCATTTTCTTTTTCAAAAGATAATTTGTCGTTGTCGCCCATCTTTCTTCGGTGTGAGGTATATTACTTTCTTCTAAAGTTAACTTAGACACCAAATGTGTTTTCTCTACTTTTTTTAGAATATTGCTTCCACCAAGATTAGCGATAATCTTCGCTAACAAATCTGGATTAGATTGATATGCAATAGAATCAAGCATATTTTCTCGTTGAATTTTACTTTTTTCTAAGGCTGCCGCTCTATTTTCTTTTTCGATATTCCAATCAGCTTCCTGACGGTCGATTTTTTCAAAAAAAGCTAATCTCAACTCTTCTTTTTCTTCGGCAATTTTTAAACCTAATTTTTTAAGTTCTGCAAAACGAGGTGTATGACTTCTTATTTTTTTATCTGCAAAATAGCCATTATTAACTCTTTCGATAATTGTAGATCCTCTCGAATCTTGTTTATCATTTTCAATTAATAAATTAGCATATTTCAGGGCTTTTTCTTTATTCTCAAGTAAAAAATAAGTTTCAGCCAAATTGTTGGTGACAATAAAACGAATATCTTCATTTGCCGGAGAAAGTGGGTATTTTACCAACAGACTTTCTAAATACTGCAAATGTGGCGTTAGTAATTTCTCGTCTAAACCTTTCTCAAGAGTTACTTTCTCCAACTGAGCTGTAATTTCTGTCTCGAAAGCAAGCATTTGTGCGTATTCTGAATGCCCTTTTGAAGTTACAAACTCAAATTTTTCCTTTACTACACTAGTTGAATATCCAAATTTATAATTTAAAAAATCCTGGATTCTTATTGCCGCTTTGTAGACAACATTATCAAATCCAAGCCCTACATCACTGTAATCTGAGTTCTTTACAGCTGTCTTTACTTTTTTATCCTGTTCTGAGGCTACAACTTTCAAAGCACCCATACTATTTCCCACACTTACCGAATAAGAATCTGAACCTCCAAAATCCTTAGTCAATATAATTTTATCGCCAAGCTTAACATCTAATTTTACATTATTTATATAATTAGAGTGCGCATTATAAGTCCAACGATTTTTTTCCTTATCATACACACTATCTATTTGAGTGTCTGTATATCTGGGCATCGCAAAGGTTAAATAAAGCTTAAGCTTTCCGTTTACAGGATCTTTTATAAATCCATCAATATTAAAAAAATCCTTCTTTAAATTAGATTCTTCTTCCTGCAGCGATTTATCCATTTGATAAAAAGCCGTTTGCGTTAATACATTATCAAGAGCTGGAAATTCAGAATATCTAATTATCGGAATTTTAAATTTCTTTGTTTTTGAGCTTATTTTTTCTTGTGCCTGAATTGATCCAATTACAAGCAAAGCCACTAAGAGTAATATTTTTTTCATAGGCAAAAAAAAAAAGCCACCAGAAATAAATCCTGATGGCTTTGGGTTTTTATTTTTCTTATTTTTTATTAAAGATCTGAATAGATTTATCCGAAACATAAAAAATATTTTGTGTTGCAGGATCTACTTCATAAACCGGTTTGTTGTTTGTAAAAATAATTTTATCAACCTCAACACCGTCTATTTTACTTACTTTTACAAGAATTTTTTCTCCTGTTTCTGCTTTTGCAAAAATATAAGAGTAATCTCTATTTTGTTTCATTGCATTAAAACGAGAATTAAATTTAGCAGCTACAATACCAAGAGCTACAGATCCGGCTGCATAAGCATTTGCCTGATCCTTATTCGTTTGATCTTCTGCCTTCACAACTGTAGTTCTCATATTTCCGCCAGAATCACGATATGTCATTGTTACTTCTGAACCTTTAAAATCACTTACTCCTGCAGCAACTCCTAAACCGATACTTCCTACAATGGCAGCACTTTTTAGAAGGCGTCTTGTTGACTCTCCTGGTTGTGTATAAGTAAGGTGATATTTGATTGTACCATCCATATTAACTCCCATTACCTCAACTGGTCCTGAAAGCACTACTCCCCAAGGAAATAATTCGATGCTGTTTAAGTCTTTTTCTTTTTTGATATTTACTTTAGCAAAAGGCTCTGGTTTGTCTTTAATACTTGGATCAAATTTATATAACTTCTCATCATTATATACTAAGTACGAGTTTGTAGCTTCATCATAAGTTGGTAAGACCGGGCGGTTTTTATCAAAGTTGATGTTACGTTTCCAAAGTTTAACTCCGGTCTTATAATCAACCATGTTTCCGTAAGTACCTGTAAGATACATTACTTTTTCACCTACTTTACCTAAATAATAAATCGGATCTTCTTTATCATCTGAAATTTCAATAAATTTTTTCCAAAGTTTTTCTCCGTCTTTATTGATCAACATCATTTCGTTCTCAGCAACGTATAAAAAATCCTGATCGATAGGAATTACTCTTTTCAAACCATCTCCACGAGCATCTTTTTTCCAGATTTTTTCACCTGTTTTTAAATCAAAAAAGTTAAAACCACTATAGTGAGCTACTAACAATTTTGTTCCCCAATCTTCAAGATAAACAACCCTTTTTGTTTTGATTGATTCTTTCCAGATACTTTTTCCGTTTTCTGTATTCAAAACATTTAAATATTGTTTATTCGAAAAAGTTCCAGTGTTGTTTACTACAACAATATTTTTATCATTTTGCGTCAGGAAGAATTTTGAATAATCTTCTTCACCTTTCCAGTTTAACTTTCCGGTAGCTCTGTCAAAAGAATATAATTTTCCGTACAGTAAATAATAAATTACTGATCCGTGTACTTTAGCAACGTTTGTGTTTACTGATTCTCTAAAAGAGAAGCTAAATAATGATTTTGCTTTATCTACAGTAGTATTCCATTTTAATTCGCCAGTCGTCATATCCAATAATGCAATTGCCATGTCGCCATCTTTTTTCAAAGTAAGCAAATACTCATTTGTCTCAGGAATAAAATCTGATTGTGTTACCCAAAAAGATTCTTTTGAAGAGTTGTAAACCACTTTACCAGTATCAGTATTGATGATAATGTACTTGTTATTGATGTAAGCTTCAACATAAGGACTTCCGGCAACAGTAGTTAAAGCACTTTTATCATCAAAA
Organism: Flavobacterium sp. GL_143; assembly: GCF_057834355.1. NCBI lineage: Bacteria > Pseudomonadati > Bacteroidota > Flavobacteriia > Flavobacteriales > Flavobacteriaceae > Flavobacterium > Flavobacterium sp. GL_143. The sequence continues at coordinate 954,844 of NZ_CM174401.1, forward strand.
AGCTTTGTAAGATCGGTATCACCTATGATAGTCAATGCTGATTTACCTCCAAAATCATCTTTGGTCAAAGTCCATACAACTTTTTTAGTTTCAGGATCTAAACCTTTTATTGTTCCTCCTTCATTAAAAACAACAATTCCTGTAATTCCATTTTGTACCATATCTTGTACGGTATTCTCTGTGTTAACTATTTCGTCATATTTCCTTTGGGAAATAGCCGAAAAGCTGACTAATAAAAGTAAAATAATCGAAAACGTAATTTTCTTCATGTTTGGTTTTTTAAAATTTTATAGTTAAGAATGAATAATGTTCTTGAAATTAATTATAAAAGATTGAAAACTTCAAAATTTTATAAAAATTACAGCGCAAATATATAAAAATAGGATTCGATTTTTAAGAAAATATTTCTTTCAAAACCTCTAGTGATTTCGGCCTTTTAAAGCCATCTAAATGAAAACTATAATAGTCTATTAAGATTTTCAGGAGTAGTTGTCGTTCAATAACATGAAAAACTTTTTGATCATTATCAAACTTCAAATCTATTAGTTTTTTGAACAAATTAGTTTCATGTTCGGTTAGGGCACTTAACCCATGAAAAAGAGTAAAAACACCTTCATTCATTTCGAAAAACGGCAGATCTGCATCAGAAACATCGGGATAGAAGCCTAGGTACTTAGTAGTTTCTAACATCAAAATAAGATGGAAATTGGTAATTTCATCATGTTGATCCAACCAAAACAAAGCTGTTTCTAAGAAAATAAAAAGTGATTCATTCTTTTCTTCTTCCTGAATTGAGTAATGCAGAATCTCGGATAAGAACATTACAATCGTACTTTTTACAATATCGGTATGAATGGTTTGAAAAGGGGTTCCAATTTTTATTTCCTTGAAATTTTCTAATGTCCCTTTATTTTTATGTACAGCCTCAATCTCAAGAATAGTTAATGGCTGAAAATAGGCTATTTTCTGACTGGATTTACGAGTTGAAAAAGCATCTCTAACAAAATAAGTTTTCAATCCATGCGAAAGCGTAAAACACTTGGCAATCAAGCTTTTTTCTTGGAATTTTATAGCCGAAATGACAATTGCCTTGGTTTTTACTTGCAAAATAGACTTCTTAGATTATTTAGACTTGCTTAGACTTCTTAGATTTTTAGAAACTGAGACTGATTACTGGGACTGACACTAAAAACTATCGTATTATCATTACTTTCTTAACTTTGGTTTCTCCTCCGTCTTCAGCCGAAACAACAATCATATACACACCAGAAGCTACTTTATATTTTCCAAAAGCAGTCGTATCCCATTCGATTGTTCCTCCTTCGGATGTTGTTTCGTACACAAGATTACCTTCGATATCTGTAATTTTAATATTGGCTTTATCTAGTAATCCTGCAATTTTTACTGTTCCCGAAAATTCTGGACGTACAGGATTTGGATATACATATACATTATTTAAATTTTCATTGGCTTCGGTAGCGATTCCTTTAAACGAAACCATTCCTTTATTTGTAGCAATATAAACTTCTCCGGTAACATTGTTTATACCAATATCGCTAATCTGATTACTTGGCAATGGCGAATTATTTATCGTAAAGTGATATTTAGTTTCCTGACCATTTGGTGAAACAAAAAAAACACCTGAATCTGTGGTTCCAATCCATTTATTATTTGCCCCATCTACAACAATTGCCGAAATAAATTGCTCGTAAAGTAATTCCTGAGCCAAACCATCATCCATTATGATAATAGGGTTTGTTTTTAATTGATTTTCTGTCTGAAAATTATTTACATTACTCAAAACACGAAGCCCCCTTGTTGTACCTATCCAAAGCTGATTTTTAGCATCTACTGCAACTGCCCTTACATCTGTAATTGGTAAATTCCCATTATCTATACCAACTGCAATTTTTTTGGCTGTATTTGTACTTTCATTAAAACCAATTACGCCATCTGTATTTGTACCAATCCATTTTGTCCCATTCTTATCTATAGCCACGTTGCTAAAACTAGCATCTTCAGGTTTAATAAGAACCATACCAATAGGAAAAGTTTGCCATTGCCCATTAGTTCTCAATACTTTTAATCCATTTTTAATCAAACTATTGGTCACCCATAAATTCCCTAATTTATCGAAAGCAGTCCCGTTTATCCTAACATCTATATAATTTGGCCCCACAAACGTAAGAGTCTCTAATCCGCTATTTGATTGATTATATAAAATTGAAGGAGTCTCATTATCTATTTTTAATAATCCTGAAAAAAAAGAACTCGCATATACTTGGTTTTCATTATTAGGGTTAACAATAACTCTTGATATAGATTTAGCCTGAAACAATTTTTCGTACGGAATATTTAACCATCCCGCACTATTAAATTTACTAATTCCATAACTATCCAATGGATATGGATTATAAGAAACACTGTAATCCCCATAGACGGCCCAAAGTGAATTTGGCACAACATTAATAGCAAAAATATTATTTCGCGATGGTCCCGCCGGCATAGTGTTTTCAAACATAGAAGCCCCTGAAAGCGTAGAAACAAAAAGTCCACTTTCATTTGTACCAATATAGATATTGTCGCCAATAGCAGTTGCGCAAGTAAAACTCAATCCTGTGATCGAAACGTCACTATTATTTATCTGGCGTAGTAAAACCATTTGGTTATTATATACATAAACTGCACTTGCTGTAGTTATAAATAAATTATGATTTTTAGCTCTCATATCTTTTGACGGTAGAGGGAGCGACATAAATCCAATAAAAGTATTAGACCCTGAATCGTAGTTATTAATATAACCTGAAGTATTAATTGCAATCAGTTTTGTGTCATTTGTTTCTACACTTGACCAATCGCCCGCAGTAACTAATGACCATTGAATATAATCGACTAAATTAGGATTCGTAATATTAGCTTTCCTTATACCACTATTACTCGCTGCATAAATAAATCCGTTGTAAATCGTAGTTTGTCTTACATTAATTTGAGCTCCACTGTCTCCAATAAAATAAGTATCTCCAAACTGCAATGTCTTGAGATTAAACTGAACAATTCCAAAATCGCATGAAACATAAACCATCCCATTATATTCCATGAAATGATTAATTTTTTTAAGATTCGCAGGAAGTTGTTTGTTTATGATATCAACCACTTTTACAATACTTCCATCAACTTCATTAATCACTGTCATCAATCCGTTTTCATACCCAATGAGTGTTTTACGAAATGATTCACTATGATATAAAGACGAGATAGATTGCCCAGAAAGGCCATCAACAGTATTTATTGTCTTAACAATATTTGTTGCAGTATTTTTAGAAAACAATGCATTTTCTGTAGCAGCATAAATTGCTGTAGGAGAACCCGAAACATCTTTTATTTGGTTATAAGAAAAATAACCTTGCCATAATAATTTGTTTTGCGCAAAACCAAATTGCATGAGCAATAAGAACAAAACGTAAAGAAACTTTTTTTCCATTATCTATACCTATACAATTGGTTCCACAAATATAATACAAACGAAAGTATTTGAATTTCGTTCTGATATAAATAAAAAATGCCTCCGATTCGAAAATTCGAATGGAGGCATTTTAATTGTATTTAAAAAACTATACTACTCCTTGAGCAAGCATAGCATCTGCTACTTTTACAAATCCAGCAATATTAGCTCCTTTTACATAATTTACGTAACCATCTGCACCAACTCCGTATTTCTTACATTGGTTATGGATTCCTACCATTATGTCTTTTAGTCTAAGATCTACTTCTTCACTAGTCCAGTTCAAACGAATTGAGTTTTGCGTCATCTCTAATCCAGATGCAGCAACTCCACCAGCATTCGCAGCCTTTCCTGGAGCAAAAAGAACTTTCTTACCTACAAATTGTTTTATTGCATCAAGTGTACATGGCATATTTGCTGCCTCTGTAACACATAAAACACCATTTGCGATTAATTTCTTAGCATCTTCTTCGTTCAATTCATTTTGAGTAGCACAAGGAATAGCGATATCCACTTTTACTTCCCATGGGCTTTTTCCTTTATGGAATTGAGCATTTGGATATTTCTTAACATACATTTCTGCTCTGTTATTTCCACTTGCTCTCATTTCTACCATATGCTCGATTTTCTCTCCAGAAATACCTTCTTCATCATAAATATATCCATCAGGACCAGAAATTGTTACCAACTTCCCTCCTAATTCATTTATCTTTAAAGCTACACCCCAAGCAACGTTTCCGAAACCAGAAATCGCAACTCTTTTTCCTTTAATCTCATGTCCAATAGTACGTAACATTTGGTCTGTAAAATATACAACACCGTATCCAGTAGCTTCTGGTCTGATTAATGAACCACCGTAAGCGATTCCTTTACCTGTTAAAACTCCTGTAAACTCATTTTTGATTCTTTTGTATTGACCAAATAAGTATCCAATTTCTCTAGCTCCAACACCAATATCTCCGGCAGGTACATCTAAGTCTGGTCCGATATGACGACATAATTCGGTCATAAACGATTGACAAAAACGCATAATCTCACCATCAGATTTTCCTTCAGGATCAAAATCAGAACCTCCTTTTCCACCTCCCATAGGAAGTGTCGTTAAACTATTTTTGAAAACTTGCTCGAAAGCTAAAAATTTCAAAACTGATAAATTTACTGTATGGTGAAATCTAATTCCACCTTTATATGGTCCGATTGCCGAATTCATCTGAATTCTAAAACCTCTATTTACTATAATTTCTCCTTTATCGTCAACCCACGGCACTCTAAAAATTATAGAACGTTCTGGTTCTGCGATTCTAAGAAGCAAGTTCTTACCGTCATATTTTTTTTGTTCAGCAATGAATGGAATTACTGTTTCAGCAAATTCTCTAACTGCTTGAATAAATTCAGGCTCATTTGGATTTTTTGACTCTACAAGAGCCATAAATTCATTTATTTTTTGTTTCATTTTCTAAAAAAATTATCAAATAAATTAATTTTATTATTTACTCAACCAAACAACAAAAAACACACATAAAAGTATCCTTTTGTTATTTTCCACAAATATACGCCTAATAAAGAAATTGGGCTTGATATTTTATAAATTATGAGTAGAATTGTATTATTAATACATATTTTTTAAAATAGATATTTTTAACGCAATGTCTTGCACGAAAACGTTATAGTTTTAATGTCAAAACAACATACTCCTTAGCATTTTTATTTTTTTTGAAAATTTTATGATTTGTGATGGATATTTATATCTTTGTCGCGAAAAGAAATTTAAACCTAATGCTCAAAAACACAGTAATCTCACTATTAATTTCGTTTATTTTTTCATACAATTCCAAGGCACAATCTAGGCTAGCTCATGAAGTTGGTGTTATTTTTGGCCCCTCTGCTTTCAAGTCAGACTATGGCCAAAGAAATGATAACTCTACAAATACCAAAAACACAGGTTTTGGTATTGGTGTAGTACACTTTTTAAATTTTTCATACAATTCAAGACGTGAAGCGTATTTTAATGAACACTTTAAAGTACGTACTGAAATTTCATACAACCAAACAAGTTTAGACCACTTTGGTGAAACGGTTAATGGCAATCCTAATAAAATAGGAGTTATCCAACTTAAAGCCATGAGCGGAAAAACATCATTGGTTAATCTTGGTACACAACTAGAGTATTCGCCATTTATGAAAATGCATGATTACGAAAATACTATAGGTAGTTTTAGTCCCTATATAAGTGGAGGAATTCAGTTTAGTTATTACAACACCAAAGTAAGTTCTTCTCTTGGACCTTTAGGAGATCCTGCAACTACTTTTTATAAATACTTAGTTCCTTCAGACGGACACCCATACGGGTTTTCTAGCGAAAGCGGAACTGTATTATCATTAACAGCTGGTATCGGAACACGTTTTAAAATGGCTCCTATGCACGATTTATTGTTTGAAATGAGAGCTCAATTTTACAACTCAGATTGGATTGATGGATTGAACCCAAATTCGAAAGTATTCACAGAAAATAAATCCAATGATTCTCAGGTTTGGTTTACATTAGGTTATGTATACTACTTAGATTATTAGAAACTTTCACATAAAGCAAAACCCCAACATTTTATAAATGTTGGGGTTTTTTATTTCTCTTATTTTTCTATTATTCTAAAGCTTGTTTCAAATCAGCAATTAAATCTTCTGCATCTTCAATACCTACGCTTAATCGAACCAAATCATCTGTAATTCCAACTTCTGCTCTCTTATCCGCAGGAATAGAAGCATGAGTCATTAAAGCAGGATGATTTGCCAAAGATTCTACTCCTCCTAAAGATTCTGCCAAAGTAAAAACTTTCAATTTTTCCAAGAAAGTGATCGAATCTTCTTTTTTACCCGAAACAAAAGTAAAGGAAACCATTCCTCCAAAAGCTTTCATTTGTTTCTTAGCAATTTCATGAAACGGATGACTAGGTAAACCTGGATAATAAACTGTTTTTATCTTTGGATGATTACTTAAAAAATCAACCACTTTTTCTCCATTCTCACAATGTCTTTGTACTCTTAGCGAAAGCGTTTTAATCCCTCTTAAAACCAAGAAACTATCCATTGGTCCTAAAGTTCCTCCAGTAGCAAATTGCTGAAAATGTAATTGCTCACCCAAAGCTTCATCTTTTACAATTAAAGCTCCCGCAATAACATCTGAGTGTCCACCTAAATATTTAGTAGCAGAATGCATTACAATATCAGCTCCTAAATCAAGAGGCTTTTGTAAATATGGTGTCGCAAAGGTATTATCGACTGCAAATAATATTTTCTTCTCTTTAGTGATTTTGGCAATTTCCTGAATGTCCGCCAATTTCATCAACGGGTTTGTAGGTGTTTCTACCCAAACCAATTTTGTATTTTCGTTTATTAAAGACTCAAATTTTGCGATATCATTCATATCTACAAAATGAAATTTTATTCCTGAATCTTTATAAATTCGTGTAAACATACGGTATGTTCCTCCGTATAAATCATCCATAGCAATGATTTCATCACCAGCTTTAAATGAGCGTAAAACACAATCAGTAGCAGCTAATCCAGATGAGAAAGCTAATCCACGTGTTCCGTTTTCAATACTAGCCAAGGCATTTTCCAAAGCACTTCTTGTAGGGTTTGATGCTCTACTATATTCGTAATCTCCAAGAGGTTGCCCTGGGCTTGTTTGGATAAACGTAGATGTTTGATACACTGGAGGCATTACTGCTCCTGTACTTGGGTCATGATGCTGACCACCATGTATAACTTTTGTATTGAATTTCATATGTAGATAATATTTATTTTTTTAGTGCAATATGGCACTGTTTTTACTTAATTATAATTTTATGCTTGAAATCTTATCAATTTCATACCTTTATGTTTTTGAGACTCCAAAATACTCTACAAATTTACCCATTAATTTATTTTAATCAAGTTACAAGTTAATACCTTTGTATTTAATTAACATTTTTCAAGATGAGACAATATACCTTTTTATTCGTAAGCCTTTTATTTTTAACAAGTTGCACTAAAGAACTTTCTTTTAAAGAACAAACATTCGAAAAGAAATCAGCTTTACCTTGTAAAACCAATTGTCCTCAGATTAGTTTAAAAGTTCCGATTGCTCAAGATGTTCCAATCGTAGCAGATAGCATCAATAAGAAAGTATTTTCTGTCTTAAAAGAAATCGTTTATTTTGGAGAAAAACCATTCCAATCTACCGATTATAATGATTTAACTGAATCCTTTATTAGCTCTTACGAAGAAATGCAGAAAAAATTTCCCGAAGATAAATTTGGTTGGGAGGCCAAAATTGAGGGTAATGTAGAATATCAATCTGATAGCATTCTAAACATAAAAATCAACCATTACACCTTTACTGGAGGCGCACATGGTTACCAAGGATATCGTTCTTTATTGTTTAATCCTAAAACAGGAAAAACAATTACAAACAATCAATTATTTAAAAGCGAAAAAGATTTTAAGGCTTTCGCCGAAAAAGAATTCAGAAACAAATATAAAATTCCTGCCAACGGAAGCATCAATGCAACAGGATTAATGTTTGAAAATGAAAAATTCAACCTGCCTTTAAATATTTTTTATACTAAAGAAGGATTACTACTTTATTACAATTCGTATGAAGCAGCTTCGTATGCAGATGGTCCAAAAGAATTATTATTGCCTTACGATAAAGTAAATGATTACTTAATTTTCAAGTAATTCTTGAATACAGAAGCGAAAACAATTTGGCTGAAGCCAACCACAAAACCTTAATTTCTCCTCCAGTTAAAACTGGAGGCAATTCAAAAAAACAATCACAAAGAATTAGACGCACTGCGGTGCGTCTCTACGAAAAACCTTTGCGAGACACATTATTGACATTCATGAAAAATTTTCATTAGATGCAGTCTGAAAAAACCTTTGAACCTTTGCTTATCAGAACCTTAGCGCCTAATTCACCTTCCTCACTAAACATCATATTTCATCTTTCTCAAGATTCGTAAAGCTTCTTTAAAAGATAAATACACTTGAGTAAAAGGCTTTAAAAGTAATTTCGCATCAATTAATTTTTGTTTTGCATCTTCAAAACCATTAAGATAACAAATCATAAAAGTCGAAGGTAAATTCTCCAAATCAATCATTTCACGATTAGACAAGGCCACTCCTTTTTGTAATTTTCCAAGCAATGCAATATTAGAGTTGTATATATGATAAAGCATTTTTCGATTAAACTCCGGCGGCTGAAAAAGTATTTCTCTATCTATTTTATAGTAGCCATTATCAAAAAAATGAATTGTTTGTTGTTCCAGCGGATAATAACTTGTTTTATCATTTAAGCCCAACGGAACGTATTCGAGAATAGTAAAACTATCTTCATCAAAAGTAATTGTGACTACATCCTGAGCAGAATAAAACAACTTAATTTGCTCATTTATCAGCTCGATATCGACACGGGACAAAAACGTTTTATCACGAGATTTATTAGGAACTCCAGCCCAACAAATAACAAATAATTCTTTAAAAACTTTATACTTAGGCGACATATCTTTATGTCGAAAATTCATAAAGTCGATTACACCATCCAGCGTATACTCTATACTATTACGGGAACTATTCTCTATCCCAATTACGGTTTCAGTATTTTGATAATTTTTCTCCACTTCCCTTTCTTCAACAGGAACCGAATTACTTCCTCGTCTAATAAAAACACTATTAGCAACAATAGTGTGAATTCCTTTTTTAAAATAAGAAATCTTACTTTTAGGCTTAATTGTAACCAATCCTATTACTTTATCTTTTGGAAGATTAGGAAAAGGTACATTTTCGTATTGAATTTTTGGAGGATTTTCAAGAAAAGCATTTACCAGATTCTGAATCCGACTGTCGTCAAAAAAATCATCACCTACAATCTCATTATCCTGGTCCTCAACACCTACAACTATATAAGAATTATTAGTAGGGTTCGAGTTTGATAAAGCACAGATATGCTTTAAAAACTTTGCCTTCCCTTCGCGAGAATGCAAGTTCAATTGCCTTTTTTTATCATAAAAACTACTCTCATCATTATGAGCGAGTAGGTTTTTTATTAAAAGGCGTTTGTTAATCATTATTTAGACTTCTTAGATTATTAGACTAGCTTAGACTTCTTAGACTGTTGGATTATTTGATTACTGGATTGTTCGATTGTCTTATCGTAAGACAACATAAATAAAACCATCTTAATTCATATTAGTGCAATTATTAAAACCTCAATTATCTCATTTAACGATTTTTATTAGTCTAAAAATCTAAGAAGTCTAGCTAGTCTAATAATCTAATTAATTTCTTTTAACAATAGTCGAGGATGCCTGAGCTGTACACGTAACTACTAAATCGGCAATATTTACATGATAAGGTCTTGAAACCACAAAATGAATAATATCGGCAATATCTTCTGGTTGCAATGGAGCAAACCCTTTGTAAACATTTGAAGCTCTCTCTGCATCGCCTTTAAAACGTACTTCGCTAAACTCAGTTTCAACCATTCCTGGATGAATAGCTCCTACTCTAATTCCGTATGGATTCAGATCTATTCGCATTCCTTTACTTATTGCATCAACAGCGTGTTTTGTACCGCAATATACATTTCCGTTAGGATAAACTTCTTTGGCTGCAGTTGAACCAATATTGATAATATGTCCCGATTTTCGTTCTGTCATTTGCGGAATAATCGCTTTAGAAACATACAAAAGTCCTTTTACATTAATATCAATCATTGCATCCCAATCGTCTAAATCTCCTGTTTGAATTGGATCCAATCCATGCGCATTTCCTGCATTATTGATAAGAACATCTATCACAGAAAATGATTCTGGCAAAGAACTAATGCGCTCCAAAACAGCTTCTTTATCTCTAACATCAAATGCCAAAGTATGCACTTCTGTAAATTCCGAAAGTTCCTTCTCTAATTCTGATAATCGATCTTGTCTTCTACCACAAAGAATAACTTTATAGTTATTTTTTGCCATTAATTGTGCCGTGGCTTTACCTATACCACTTGTAGCACCAGTAATTAGAACTGTTTTTTTCATTCTATGTTTTTTATTTTTTAGCCACAGATTAAAAAAATATTTTTAATCTTTTAATCTATGGCAAATATTTTTTCACACTAATAGCTGCTGAAAACTGAATACTGACACTTAAAACTATTATTAAGGCACATCGTCTCCCATACTTTCTGTCCAGATAGCAAACCAATCTTCTTTTTCTAATTCTAATTCTACCGCTTTCATTAAAGATTGAATTCTGGCTACGTTTACTGTTCCAGCTATCGGAAGAGCTTTTGCAGGATGTCTTAAAATCCAACTTAGCAAAATAGTATCTGACCCTAAGCTATATTTAGAAACCAATGTTGCCAATAATTTCTTTAATCTTCGCGTTTGTTTATTGTCTTCTCTAAAAACTGTCCCTAGCGGATTCCATGACATCGGACGAATTCCGTGCATTTGCATATAATCAAAGCTACCATCAACCATCGGCTCATAATTTGTAGCCGAAAATTGTACTTGGTTAAAACTAACATCGATTTTTTGGCGAATTAATTCCGTTTGTGCACTTGTAAAATTAGACAATCCAAAATCTACAATTTTACCTTCAGTTCTTAATTTCTCAACAGCTTCGGCAATTTCATCGGCTTGCATTAAAGGACTTGGTCTGTGTAGTAAAAAAACATCTAAATAATCCGTTTTAAGATTCTTCAAAGAGTTTTCTACAGACCAAATAATATATTCTTTAGAATAGTCGTAATGCTTAATTTTATTGTTTCTGTTTTCGGCAATCATCTGGATTCCGCACTTCGAAATCAGTTGCAATTTCTCTCTTGAAACTTTACTTGCTGCGAATGCTTTTCCAAAATCAGCTTCGGTAGTATATGAACCGTAAATATCTGCGTGATCAAAGGTGGTTATTTTATTCTCTAAACATATTTGGATAAGGTTTTCCATTTCTTTGGGAGTTAGATTTTTATCCCAAACTCCCCAATTCATAGTGCCCACAATTATAGGCGATAATAGCGTTTTGCTCATGGTAATATAACATTATTTGTAGTAATAAATCTTGCTTTCTAAAACATAATCATCAAAGTTCTTAAAAATATAAAAATAGAATCACAATTCAACCTTAAAATTAGAGCTTTGGTCGAAGTTTTAACCATTCTTTAACATCTTACTTCTCAAAAAATATTCAATTTGCACTCTCAAAAGTAAGGCATTAAATTCAAGGTTTTAAAAATATTTATATGGAAGAAAATACAACGACTTTAGACATTAGAGCGATCAATGAAAAAATTGAAAGAGAAAGTGCTTTTATAGACCTTCTCACAATGGAGATGAACAAAGTTATTGTGGGTCAGAAACATATGGTCGAACGTTTATTAATCGGACTTCTAGGTCAGGGTCATATTTTATTAGAAGGTGTTCCTGGATTAGCCAAAACATTAGCGATAAATACACTCTCCCAAGCAGTGCAAGGTTCGTTTAGCCGTATCCAATTTACACCCGATTTATTACCTGCCGATGTTGTTGGTACGATGATATACAACATCAAGGCAAATGAATTTTCTATCAAAAAAGGACCAATTTTTGCCAATTTCGTCCTTGCCGATGAGATTAACCGTGCTCCTGCCAAAGTACAATCGGCACTTTTGGAGGCGATGCAAGAAAAACAAGTTACTATTGGGGACACTACTTTTAAACTAGATCGCCCGTTTTTAGTACTTGCAACTCAAAACCCTGTTGAGCAAGAAGGAACATACCAACTACCAGAAGCGCAAGTTGACCGTTTTATGCTTAAAACCGTAATTGACTATCCAAAAATGGATGAAGAGCGTCTAGTAATTCGCCAAAATTTAAAAGGAAGTTATGAGAAAGTAAATCCAGTTGTTTCTGTTGAGCAAATTTTACGTGCACAAGAAGCTGTTCGTGAAGTTTACATGGATGAGAAAATAGAAAAATATATTCTTGATATTGTTTTCGCAACGCGTTACCCAGAAAAATACAAATTAGCTGATTTAAAACCACTTATCAGTTTTGGAGCATCTCCTCGTGGAAGTATCAACTTAGCCAATGCCGCAAAATGTTATGCTTTTATTAAACGTCGTGGATATGTAATTCCAGAAGATGTTCGTGCAGTTGTTCACGATGTATTACGTCACAGAGTAGGTATTACTTACGAAGCAGAGGCTGAAAACATCACTTCTGTAGACATCATCAATAAAATTGTAAACGAAATTGAAGTACCTTAAAAATTTGTTTAATGTTTAAAGTTTCAAATTGTCGCATATCGAACTTGAAACCTTAAACTCTTAAACTTTAAACAAATTAAAAATGGATACAAAAGACCTATTAAAAAAAGTACGTAAAATAGAAATCAAAACCAAAAGATTGAGTAATCATATCTTTTCGGGAGAATATCACTCTTCATTTAAAGGTCGTGGTATGACTTTTAGCGAGGTGCGTCAGTACCAATATGGCGATGATATACGTGCTATCGATTGGAATGTAACCGCTCGTTATAATGAAGCCCACGTAAAAGTTTTTGAAGAAGAACGCGAACTTACCATGATGCTTATGGTGGATATTTCGGGTTCTGAAAGTTTTGGTTCTAAAAATCAGTTTAAAAAAGATATTGTAACCGAGATTGCAGCCACAATGGCTTTTTCGGCAACTCAAAATAATGACAAAATAGGTTTAATCTTATTCTCGGATACAGTCGAATTGTATATTCCGCCTAAAAAAGGAAGATCTCACGTATTGCGTATTATCCGCGAATTAATAGAATTTGAACCTAAAAGTCATAAAACTGATATTGCACAAGCATTAAAGTTTTTATCAGGTACACAAAAAAAGAAAGCCATCGTTTTTGTAATCTCCGATTTCATGTCTGATGATTATGAACATACCTTGAAAATTGCATCAAAAAAACACGATATTACAGGTGTTCGAGTATATGATATTCGAGAAGAAAAAATACCAAATATCGGAATGGTTTCAATGCTTGATGCCGAAACTGGTAAAACACAATTAATCAATACAGGTTCCAAAACAATACGTGCCAATTACGAAAAACACTACCATAGCAAAGTAGCTTATTTTAAAGAGACTTTTAGCAAATCGGGAGCAGGTGTTGTAAATACTCGCGTAGACGAAAGTTATGTAACCAAATTATTAGGCTATTTTAAATCGAGATAAGAGAATTAGATTAATTAGACTTCTTAGATTGTTAGAAAATTAGATTTTAAACATAATTCGAAGAAAAAAATAAAAATAAAATCTGCTTAAATCTGTATTATCATTGTTCCAATTTTAAGCATTCGTTTTAGATTAAAAGCTGAAATTTAAAAAATCAAATGAAATTAAAACTTTACATATTTTTATTCTTGCTATCGGCAACTGTTTTTGGGCAACAAAAACAGATTGAGACTAGTATAGATACTACTAAAAATAAAATTGGAGCTGAGTTTAAGTTAACAATTAAAACTTCTGTCGATTCTAAGTCGAAAGTTGTTTTTCCTAAACTTAAAAATATTGGTCCTCTTGAGGTAATTAAATCATATCCAATTGATACTGTCAAAAAAGATGACCGTTATGAATTGATTAAAAAATATGGTTTAACTCAATTTGATTCTGGAAGATATACTATTCCTAGTATTCAAATCCTCATCGATAAAAAACCTTACCTATCTGATTCTATTCGAGTAGAAGTTGCAAATGTAAAAGTAGATACGTTGCAACAAAAAATGTATGACATTAAAGACATTACTAAAGTTGAAGATGGAATTGGAGATTGGTGGAAATACCTTTTGATTCTAGCCTTAATTTTAGGAATTGGTGCTTTTGTATATTGGTTTATCAAAAAAAGACAGCAAAAGAAAATTGAAGAAGAAGTTTATAAAACTCCTATCGAAAAAGCAACAAGTTTGCTTAACACATTAGAGAAAAAAGAACTTTGGCAAAAAGGGGAAGTTAAAGCCTATTATAGCGAGTTGACTGATATTGCCAGAAATTATATCGAGGAAGCAATCGAAATTCCAGCGATGGAAAGCACGACATCTGAATTAATACAAGGAATTAGAGCTGCATCAGTAAAGAAAAAAATGGCATTAACGCCAGAAACTGTCGAGAACTTAGAGCGTGTATTAAAACAAGCCGATTTAGTGAAATTTGCAAAATCTAAACCATTAGATTTTGAAATTACCGAAGACAGAAATAAAATTCAAAAAGCAATCCTTACACTAGACAGCGCAATTCCTGTAGAAGTAGTTGTCGAGGAAGATACTTTATTAAACGAAGCGCAAAGACAGAAACAAATAAAACTTCAGTTACTAAAAAAACGCAACAAACGTATTGCCTTATCAGTAGCAACTGTATTGTTTTTGATTGTTCTTGTTACCAGTTATTTTATTGCGACCAAAGGTTTTACTTATGTAAAAGATAATATTATCGGGCATCCATCTAAAGAATTATTAGAAGGAGAATGGGTAAAAAGTGAATACGGAAATCCTGGCATTTTAATTGAAACTCCAAAAGTTTTAAAAAGAATGGATTTGACTAAAATGTTCCCTAAAGAAGGTTTAGCGTTAATTAAAGAAATGCAATCCTTTGGATACGGAAGCTTGGTTGATAATTTCTCATTGATGATTTCTACTTTAAAATATAAGGAAGAAACTCAAATTGATTTATCAAAATCTCTAGAAGTTACCATAAAAACTATCGAAGCACAAGGAGCACGAAATATGATTGTAAAACAAGAAGATTTCGAAACCAAAGAAGGAATTCGTGGAGTTAAAGGTTACGGTACTTTCTCTAGTATAGATGAAGGCACTAAATCGAGTACCAAAATGTATTACGAAATCCTTTTATTTAGCCAAGAAGGCGGATTACAACAAATAATGATTTTTCACGAAGAAGGAGATACTTATGCCAATGATATTGCAGACCGCATATTAAACTCTGTAGAACTAAAAAAAGCAACTAATTAATGGATAAAATAACTTTTTTAAACCCTGAGTTTTTCTGGTTGTTTCTTTTGATTCCCATTGCAATTGCTTGGTTATTCTGGAAAAGAAATCAGCAATCGGCAACATTAAAAATGAGTTCACTGCAAGGTTTTAAATCTTCAGAATCATTATTAGCAAAACTAAAACCTTTTTTGGGTGTATTTAGAATTTTAGCTTTAAGCTCTTTGATAATTGCACTAGCAAGACCTAGAACGGTAGATGTAAGTAATAAGACAAAAACAACAAAAGGAATTGATATTGTAATGGCAATAGACGTTTCTGGAAGTATGCTTGCACGAGATTTAAAACCAGATCGTATGCAAGCGCTTAAAAAATTGGCTGCCGACTTTGTTAGCGAAAGACCAAACGACAGAATTGGACTTGTTTTATACGCATCTGAAGCTTATACAAAAACTCCGGTAACAAGTGATAAAGCAATTATTCTTGAGGCTATTAAAAGTATAAAATATGACAATGTTCTTGTTGACGGAACTGGAATAGGAATGGGATTGGCAACAGCCGTAAACAGACTTAAAGACAGCAAAGCCAAAAGTAAAGTTATTATATTAATGACCGATGGTGTTAATAATGCTGGATTTATTGAGCCAGATACAGCAGCAGATATTGCAAAACAATACGGTATTAAAGTATATACAATTGGTATTGGAACTAACGGAATGGCAGAGTTTCCTTATGCAATTGCTCCAAATGGTCAGTTCTTGTTTAGAATGATGAAAGTAGAAATTGATGAGCAAATGATGAAAACCATTGCAAACAAAACTGGCGGAAAATATTTTAGAGCTACAAGTAATGAAAAATTAGCTTCTATCTATAATGAGATTAATAAACTGGAAACAACCGAAATCGAAGAATTAAAATTCTATGATTACGATGAAAAATACAGACCTTTTGTGATATTAGCTGGTTTATTGCTATTATTGGAAATTGGATTACGAAATACTGTTTACAGAAGCTTTATTTAATATTTCAGTATTCCGTTACAGTCACAGTAAATAACTGAGAGCTGAAACTAGAAACTGAAAACTAGAATTTAAAAATGGAATTAGACGAAAAAAAATATTTATACCTTCTTATATTGCTTCCAATTTTGGTGTGCCTTTTTCTTTTCAATATGTATTGGAAAAGAAAAAAACAACGCGAATTTGGAGATTTGGATTTAGTAAAAAAACTAACTCCGGAGCATTCTGTTTTTAAACCATTTTTAAAGTTAGGAGTTATCCTTTTGGCTTTAGCTGCATTAATTTTAGGATTGGTAAATCCGAAAATTGGAACAAAAATGGAAACTGTAAAACGTGAGGGAATTGATATTGTATTTGCAGTAGACGTTTCTAAAAGTATGCTTGCCGAAGATGTTGCTCCAAGTCGTTTAGAAAAAAGTAAACAATTAGTATCGCAAATTATCAATCAGCTAGGAAACGACCGAATAGGAATCGTAGCCTATGCAGGTAGTGCTTTCCCAGTTTTACCAATTACAACCGATTATAGCGTTGCCAAAATGTTCTTGCAAAGCATGACCCCAGATATGGTTTCATCGCAAGGAACCTCACTTGACGAAGCTATAAAACTATCTGCAACTTATTTTGACGAAAAAAGCAAAACAAGTAAGCTATTGATTTTAATCTCAGATGGAGAAGACCACTCTGAAGGAGCCGAAGCTGCTGCCGAAGAAGCCAATAAACTAGGAATGAAAATCATTACTATTGGTATCGGAACCGAAAAAGGAGCTACAATCCCATTGAAAAAAAATGGAGTTGTTGAGAGTTTCCAAAGAGATAATAACAATGAAGTCGTTATAACAAAATTAAATCAAGAAGGGCTAAAAGCTATTGCAAAAGCAACCAAAGGTGGTTATGTTTATGGCAGTAATACCAAAGAAGTTTTGGATTATGTAAAAAATGCTTTAGATAATATTCAGAAAACAGAATTTGAAGCTACGCAAATGGCAGATTTTCAGTCTCAATTCCAATGGTTTATTGGTATTGCATTTGCATTATTATTCATTGATCTTTTCTTATTAGAAAGAAAAACAAATTGGGTTAAAGAGTTGAATTTATTTAACGAAACAAAATAATTGTTTCAACACAGTTATCTTTTGAAACAAAAAAACAAAAAAATTAGAATGAGAAATTTACTTCTATATATTTTATTAACGCTTTCTTTGGCTGTTTCGGCTCAAGAAAAGGACAAAGCGTTGCCTAAAGCTAATGAAGAATATAAACAGAATAAATTTGTAGATGCCGAAGCTGATTATAGAATCTCGCAATCTAAATTCCCAAATCGTAGCGTTGCACCTTATAACTTAGGAAATGCTATTTATAAGCAAAACCAAGCTAGCGAAGCTAAATTTGCTTACGCAAAAGCATTAAAGAATGCCAAAACACCATCTCAAAAACACAAAGCACTCCACAACCTTGGTAATGTTTTTATGAAAGAGAAAGATTATGGGCAAGCTGTTGAAGCTTATAAAAATGCATTACGTAACAACCCTACAGATGAAGAAACACGTTACAACTTTGCATTGGCTAAGAAAATGCTAAAAGAAAATCCTCCTAAAAACGATAAAAACAAAGACAAGAATAAAGATAAGGACAAGGACAAAAAAGACGACAAAAAGGACGATAAAAAAGACAAGAAAGACGACAAAGGAGATAATAAGGACAAGGATAAAAAAGATGATAAGGGAGATCCTGATAAAGATAAAAAAGACGGAAAAGACGATAAAGGCGACCCTAAGAAAGATGATAATAAAGGAGAACCAAAACCTACACCAGGAGGAATCTCTAAAGAACGTTTACAAAATCTTCTTGATGCAGTAAATAATGAAGAAAAGAAAATTCAGGATAAAGTAAACGGTCAAAAAGTTAAAGGCGCTCCTAGAAAAACTGAAAAAGACTGGTAAAATAAAGTTGAATCGTTTAACTGTTTATTTGTTTATTTGACAAACAATAAATGGTTAAACGATTAAACAGTTAAACGATTTAAAAAAAACGATTAAACAGGTAATGAAAAGATATTTAATTCTATTACTATTAAGTTTCCAAGGGCTTATGGCTCAAGTTCAATTTGAGGCCAGAGTAAGCAAAACTACGCTTGGTTTAAACGAAAGACTTCGAATTGACTTCATTATGAATGTTGATGGCGATAACTTTGTTCAGCCCACATTTGAAGGTTTTAGAATTGTTGCTGGACCAAGTCAGCAAGTAAGTCAGTCATGGGTAAACGGAAGAAGTTCATTCGAGAAAGTGTATTCCTATTTCTTATTACCAAACCAAAAAGGAAGCCTTGTTATAAGACAAGCTGCAATAGAATATAATGGTCAGGTTTACAAAACATCTCCTATAAAAATAAATGTTACTGCCGCAGTAGCACAAGAAAGAGATCCAAATGATCCACAACAAATATCTGCCGATGATAATTTATATCTAGTTGCCGATATATCTAAGACAAACCCATATATAAACGAACCAATTACTGTTGTTTACAAATTGTATTTCAGTTATAATATCGGTATCACAAATTGGAGAGAATTAGACAAACCAAAATACAATGATTTCTGGAGTCAGAATATCGATATTAAACAACTTGTTGCTGAAGAAGGTATGTTTAAAGGCGAAAAATATCGTTACGTAGTCCTTAGAAAAACGGTATTATATCCACAAAAATCAGGTAAATTAGTGATTGAACCTTTAGCGTTAGATATCGATGTGCAATTACCTACTAACCGAAGAAATATGTTTGGTCAGGTTGTAGTTACCGATGGCAACAAACGCGTATCGGCAGGTGCTAAAACTATCAATGTAAAAGCACTTCCAGAATCTAGCAAACCAGAAGGATTTTCGGGCGCTGTAGGTCGATTCGACTTTAAAGTAACGCCATCTAAAACTACGTTAAAAAACGGAGAAAGCCTGGAGTTAGTTGTTAGTGCTGCTGGTAGCGGAAATATGAAATTATTTACCCTGCCTAAACCAGTTGTACCAAATGCGCTAGAAATGTACGACCCTGTACATGACGAGAAGGTAAGCACAACACTTAGCGGAATGTCTGGAAAAATATCAGACACCTATACCATTATACCACAATACAAAGGGAATTATGCCATAAAACCAATGCAGTTCTCGTATTTTGATTTAAATACAGGAAGTTACAAAACAGTTACTTCTCCAGAAATCATGGTGAATGTTCTTGATGGTCCAACGCCATCAGATGCAAATGTGGCTTCTAGCCCAACTGCAAAAAACAAAATATCGGCTACAGAACAGTTCAAGTATATTAAGCTAAAAAGCAATTTTACCTCTGTCGTAAACGATGATTTTTATGGATCAAACTTGTTTTATACCCTATTGTTTTTACCATTCCTGATTGTACCAATTATAGTTTTAGCTAAGAAGAAAAAAGAAGCTATTGATGGTGACATTACTGGAAACAGAATTAAAATGAACAATAAACTGGCTAAGAAATATTTATCTGAAGCTAAAAAACAAATCAATAACAAAGAGCCGTTTTATATTGCGCTTGAAAAAGCAATGCATAATTTCCTGAAAGCCAAATTACATATCGAAACTTCAGAAATGAGCAAGGATAATATCACAGAGCTTTTATTGTCTCGAAAAGCAAATCCAGAATCGGTTAAAAATTTCATTAGCCTAACCGAGAACTGTGAGTTTGCACGATATGCACCAGCATCTAGCGCTTCTATTCAGCAAGATTTTGATAAAGCTGTATTGATAATTTCAGAATTAGAAAAACAAATTGTTTAATATAGTTTCTAACCATACAAGTTCGCTAAGAAATTAAATTTAGCTTACGCTGAATTAAGGTTCGCAAAGTTGAAACTCTTATTACATATCAATAAAATGAAAAATATTCTTTTATACCTATTCTTATTATTATCCCAAATTTTCTTTGCTCAAAATAGCTTTGATAAAGCGAATGCTTTATACCAAGAATCAAAATACGAGCAAGCAGTACAAGAGTATGAAAACGTTATAAAAGTTGATAAAAAACAATCGGCTGAATTATATTATAATTTAGGTAATTGCTATTACAAACTAAATAAAGTAGCTCCAGCGATATACAATTACGAAAAAGCTTTGGTATTAAACCCTAATCATCCAGAGGCTCTAAACAATTTAAAATTTGCTAAAAAACTAACAATCGACGAAATAAAAGAAGTTCCTAAAGTGGGTTTTGCAAAACTCATCCGAAACTTTACCGGAATATATCATTACAATATCTGGGCATGGATTTCTGTAGGGATAGCATCGACATTCTTGCTTTGCTTTATCGGGTACTATTTTTCGCAACTTACACGTTCTAAAAGAGTTTATTTTATCGGAATGTTTTTGATATTACTTGCTTTACTGGTAAGCTTAACAGCAGGGTTTTTAGAAAAAAGTCATTTTGATAACGAAAGACCTGCTATAGTATTTGCAGAAATTGCCGAAGTACGTAGCGAACCTCAAAAAGCTGGTTCACCAATTTTCACCCTTCACGAAGGAGCAAAAGTATACGTAAAACAGTCATTACAAAACTGGAAAAAAATAGAATTAACCGATGGAACCGAAGGTTGGATAGAATCCTCGGCTGTTAAAGAGGTGAAATAATTCATTTGTTTAAAAAATAAAAATCCCAAATTCAATATTATATAAAATTGAATTTGGGATTTTCTTTTGTTTGCTACATCTATCTAATTTACAGCATCTACCAATCGTATAAATTCGGCTTTATAACCTTCGTCATCATTTGCTAATCCTGATTTTGCTAACTTTTTTATATCCGCACTAGAACTATTCGCAATAAGTTTGGAATCTCTTAATTTTAATCCAAACCAGGCAACTGCTGTTGTAAATTTAAAATCCGAAGAACTACTATCCAAAGAGACTTTCTTATTATCAATAGTACTTACCATTTCTATACTTTTATCACCATCTGGTTTTTTGTATCTAAATTTAATAGTTGCAAGCTCATCACTATAATTCGAATTGTCCGATTTTACTTTTGTATATTTTAAATCAGAAGGAATATAATCACTTTCAACACCTGTCGGAATAATTTCATACAATGCCGTAACCGTGTGGCCACTTCCTAATTCTCCAGCATCAATTGCATCATTTTTAAAATCTTCGGGCTTTAATTTACGGTTCTCATACCCAATTAATCGATAAGCCTGAACATGTTTAGGATTAAATTCTATCTGAATTTTTACATCTTTTGCAATGGCAAACATTGAACCTTTAAATTCTTTACCTAAAAATCGATTAGCTTCCTGAATGTTATCAATATAAGCGTAATTTCCATTCCCCTTATCGGCTAAAACTTCCATTTTGCTGTCTTTATAATTCCCCATTCCAAATCCAAGAACAGTTAAAAAAACACCCGATTTTCTTTTATCTTCAATTAGTTTTTCCATCTCCATGTCTGAAGAAGCGCCTACATTAAAGTCTCCATCAGTAGCAATAACAACCCTGTTATTTCCTTCCTTAATAAAGTTTTGTTGTGCCAACTTATAAGCCAATTCAATTCCTTCTCCACCAGCTGTACTTCCGCCTGCGCTTAAATTATCAAAAGCATCTAAAATCTCTTCTTTATTATCTCCCGAAGTTGGCGTTAATACCACTCCCGCAGAACCAGCATAAACTACAATCGAAACTTTGTCTTCACTACGAAGTTCTTTTACTAAAATCTTCATAGATTCTTTTAATAGCGGAAGCTTATTATCATCACTCATAGATCCAGAAACATCTATTAAAAAAACAAGATTTGATGCTGGTAAATTCGTCATTGGAATATCTTTTCCTTGCAAACCAATTTTTAGTAATTGACTGTTTTTATTCCAAGGACTATCGCTTAATTCTGTATTAATCGAAAATGGATTTTGTCCTTCTGGTTGTGGATATTTATACTTAAAGAAATTCATCATTTCTTCAACACGAACAGCATCTTGAGGAACCTTTTGTCCGTTGTTAATAAAACGCCTGATATTGGTATAAGATGCGTTATCAACATCAATAGAAAAAGTAGAAAGTGGTGATTTTATAGGAGATTCAAAAGGATTTTCTTCAAGACCAACATAACTTTCGGTATTAGAATCTGGAAGTATGTTTTCGGGAATTTCCGTATCATAAACTACTACATCATCAGCGGCCGCAGCCTCATCGCTGTACTCACGTTTTTTACAACAACTAAATAAAACAAGAACAAGGAATGCCATCAAATAAAAATGTTTATTTTTCATTTAAATAAATTTTAAGAATTAGTAAATTGGTTTTTCTTTCAAATAATGGCTAGCATTCCGGATGTACTAGTTAAAATTATCTGCAATTTGAGCCAATTCAAATTCAATGCCAAAAATTTTTTAAATTTTTTCTACAAATGAAAATAAACGATTTAAAATTGAATGTTGTTTTCTTAAACTTTGCGAACCTTAATTCACCACAAACTAAACATAATCTCTTTACGAACTTTGCGGTAAAAAACCAAACGGAGAAACTTTGCAAACCTTAATTCAACACAAACTAAATATAATTTCTTAGCGAACTTTGTGGTAAAAAAAAACAAACGGAGAAACTTTGCAAACCTTAATTCAACACAAACTAAATATAATTTCTTAGCGAACTTTGTGGTAAAAAAAAACAAACGGAGAAACTTTGCGAACCTTAATACACCACAAACTAAACCTAATTTCTTTGCGAACTTTGCGGTAAAAAGACCCAAAATAAACTTTGCGGTAAAAACCCAAAACCTAAAACTTATATACCTTCTCAGGCGTAACACAATAATCAAGTTTTATATCCCCTTCAAAAACATCTGTAATTTCGGTTTCAGCCTCAAAGAAAGACAAACCTATTTTAATTGTTTCTGGTTTACATTCAGATAAAAACTTATCGTAGAATCCTTTTCCATATCCTACTCTATTTCCAGAAGTATCAAACGCTAAAAGAGGAACAAAAACAACATCAATTTTACTCGACGGAACTTCCAGACCATCTACAGGTTCAGGAATATTATATTCGTTCTTCTTTATTTTAGTATTATCTGTAAGCAAGAAATGAGTCATTTCTCGGGTCTCAAAATCACTTTTAGAAATTACAACTTCTTTGTCTTTTCCAGCAAGTAAATGCAAAATAAACTCCGTATTTACTTCTTTATGTTCTACTATTGGTAAAAAAATATGAAAATAAGTTTTTTCCCAAATTGGTAATGAAAGTACTTTATTGGCAATAACCAAACTCAATTCGTCAATATCAGTTTCAGTAAGTTGTTTCCTCAACCCTTTTTTTTGTAAGCGCAATTCTTTTTTAGTTGTCATCTTCTTCTAGATTGTTTTTGGACATATGATAAATAGCATCCCCTTCGTACACAATTGGCGAATGGTTTGCATTAATAATATACCCATCATGCGGTGCTTT
Organism: Flavobacterium sp. GL_143; assembly: GCF_057834355.1. Taxonomy (NCBI): domain Bacteria; kingdom Pseudomonadati; phylum Bacteroidota; class Flavobacteriia; order Flavobacteriales; family Flavobacteriaceae; genus Flavobacterium; species Flavobacterium sp. GL_143. Next base: position 978,809 of record NZ_CM174401.1, read on the forward strand.
TACTTTTCTTTCAAACTTACCAAAAGGATCGGTAATAATTGCCAGAATAGTTCCTTTCTTAACAAACTTTCCAATTGTATTGTAGTCATGTAGTAACCCTGAGCATTTAGCTCGTAGCCATACCGATTTTTCGATATAAATAGACGGTTCTTCAGGCGTTGTAACAATATGATTAGAATCTAACATTCCTAAATAAGCCAGCAAACGCTTTACTCCATCAATACCAATATTAGCAATTTCATGATTAATATCTAATGACTTTCCACCTTCAAAAAGCAACATTTTTACTTTTAATTTTTCGCTGATACTCCTAAACGAACCCGAAATGTTTTTAGAATACAAAGTAAATGGTGCGCTAAATACATCCGCCAAAACCTTTAAGTCATGATTATTCTCAGAGAGCCTAATCTGCGGTGCATTAAAACGGCTTGCTCCACCAGCATGAAAATCGACAGCATAATCTACAATTGGCAAAACATCGGTAACAATATGATAAGCAAAACGGCTTGCCAAAGAGCCTTTTTTACTTCCTGGAAAAACTCGGTTTAAATCACGTCCATCAGGAAACTCACGCGCTTTATTTACAAAACCGTACATATTTATAACCGGAATACAAATGATAGTTCCTTTTTGCGGACGATTAATTCTCTTGCTTATTATCTGACGTACGATTTCGACACCATTAATTTCGTCACCATGAATCCCTGCCGAAAAAAGTACAACAGGCCCTTCAATCTTCGAACGTCTTACAATAACAGGAATGTTCAATTTGGTTGTAGTGTGCAGTCGAGCAATTTCGACGTTAACGGTTTTGCTTTCACCTGGTAAAATGGATTCCCCAAAAATCACCAATGGTTTACTATTTCTCATATTCAATAATAAAAGCTAAATATAGAAATTATATTTTAAATTTATATCTTTGACTTTAACACTTATAATCTTAACCAACTAACCACATCAAAATTTAAAATGAAAAAAATAGCAGTTTTATTTGGCGCATTAACCCTTCTGGTTTCCTGCATGAGTAAAGAAGAGAAAATGAAAGAAGCAGAAGCTGACGGAAACGAAGCAGTTGCTGTAAAATCTAAATTAATAGAAGGTGCAGGAAAAGCACTCCAAGAACAAGGAAAAGATGCCGCCAAAAGCGCATCTAAAGGAATTGGAGATGTTATAAAAGGAATAAACTCAGGAATGAGCGAAAGCATCAACACCTCCAAAGTGATTTCTGAACCCACTTTTAAAGCAAACTTTGAGGAATGCAAAGCCGAAAAAATATACGGAGCAGATACTGATAAACAAAAGAAAGTAACAATTTACTTAATTGCTAAAAAAGATTTTAAAGGAAATCTAGTTTTAAAAGCTTTTGATGCCGATAAAAAAGAAATCGGAAGAAGCAGTTTAGAGGTTTCTATTAAAAAAGACGATGCAAAATATGTAGACTTCTCATTTGATGAAAGAACGCATTTACTACAAACCGAATACTTTACAATTAAATAAAAATTCCAAATAAAAAAAGAGCCCGTTTTCTATAAAAAAACGGGCTCTTTTTTTGGAAGAAACTCAAAAGAATTATAAAATTCAAACTCAAAAGTTTAAATTTGTTGTATGCAGACTCCTCTCGAACTTCAAATCCAAACTTTACCAGATAATCCTGGCGTATATCAATATTATGATAAAGATGGAAAAATATTATATGTAGGCAAAGCCAAAAATTTAAAGAAAAGAGTTTCTTCTTATTTCAATAAAATTCATGATACTGCCAAAACCAATGTTTTGGTAAAGAAAATTGTAACGATAAAACACATTGTTGTTCCTACCGAAACCGACGCGCTTTTATTAGAAAACAACCTTATAAAAACCCTACAACCACGCTACAATGTATTATTGCGTGATGATAAAAGTTATCCTTGGATTTGCATAAAAAGAGAACCTTTTTCGCGTATTTTTTCTACACGCAGAATGGTCAAAGATGGTTCAGAATATTTTGGCCCATATACCAGTTTTAAAACCGTACATACAATACTAGATCTTATAAAAGAGCTATATCCGCTTAGAACCTGTAATTTCGATTTAAGTAAATCAAACATTGATAGTGGTAAGTTTAAAGTATGTTTAGAGTATCATATTGGTAATTGCAAAGGTCCGTGCGAAGGACTACAAACACTAGAAGATTACCAAAAACAAATCGATGCTATTCGCGAAATCCTAAAAGGAAATTTTAAAGAAAGCATGAAAGATTTTAAGCGCCATATGACCCAATTGGCGCAAGATTTACGATTTGAAGAAGCACAAAAAATAAAAGAAAAAATAGAAGTTCTGGAAAATTATCAATCCAGATCGACTATTATAAATCCTAAGATTACCAACATCGATGTGTTCTCGATAGTTTCAGATGAAAGCGCGGCGTATGTCAATTTTCTTCAAATTTCGCATGGCTCGATTATTCGTTCTCATACTTTAGAAATCAAGAAAAAACTAGACGAAACCGATGCCGAATTACTAGAACTTGCTATAATTGAGCTGCGTGAGCGTTTCCAATTATTATCCAAAGAAATCATTGTTCCTTTTGAAGTCGATTTGGGAGAAAACATTAAAGTTACCGTTCCACAACTGGGCGATAAAAAACAGATTCTGGATTTATCGATTAGAAACGCTAAGTTTTACCGAATCGAACAACTCAAACAATTACAAATCGTAGATCCCGACCGTCATACCAAGCGTATTATGGCACAAATGCAAAAAGATTTACGCCTGCCAGTTGAGCCACGTCATATAGAATGTTTTGATAACTCCAACATACAAGGAACAAATCCCGTTGCAGCCTGCGTGGTTTTTAAAGATGGAAAACCAAGCAAAAAAGATTATCGTCATTTTAATGTAAAAACCGTCGAAGGTCCAGATGATTTTGCCTCTATGACCGAGATTGTATATCGCCGTTACAAAAGATTATTAGATGAAAACGAACCTCTGCCACAACTTATAATTATCGATGGAGGAAAAGGACAATTATCATCGGCTTTAAAAAGTATCGACGAACTCGGATTACGTGGTAAAATTACAATAATAGGTATCGCCAAACGTCTCGAAGAACTCTTTTATCCTGGAGATTCAGTTCCATTATATCTAGATAAAAGATCCGAAACCCTAAAAGTAATTCAGCAATTACGAAACGAAGCACACCGATTCGGAATCACATTTCATCGTGACAAACGTAGCAAAGCAGCATTAAATTCCTCTATAGAAAGTATTCCGGGAATAGGCGAGAAAACCATGCTTACATTAATACAACATTTTAAAAGTGTTAAAAGATTAAAACTGGCAACCGAAAAAGAAATAGCAGATGTTGTAGGCCCATCCAAAGCAAAAAAAATAACAACATTTTACAATAACACCAATCAAGAATAACCCCATGAGAATAATCCTTTTAAACATCATTCTTTTATTTTCATACCATAGTTATAGTCAAAAGAATATTGAAATTAATCAAAAAGATAACACCCAAATAAAAATAAAAGCGGTTAATGATTTCGAAAAATTAGAAATCACCACTTCTAAAAATAATAAAACACAAATTATAGATAGCATAGAAACTTCAATTTCAGACAGAGAAATGCACTTTGCGATTGAAGATTATAATTTTGATGGCTATCAAGACTTTTCTACCTATCATCTAGACGACGGAATGGGAGTTTACACCATATTTCAACTTTTTATTTACGACCCAATAAGCAGCCAGTTTAAACAATTAAGAATGCCTCGAAACTTCGGACCAGAATGTGATGAGTTTTGCGACATCCAAATAAACAAAAAGAAAAAAACAATTCAATCAAGTTGTCGAGGTGGTGCACGATGGCATACTGATGTTTGGAAATTCGACAAAAACAAAAACCTTATATTATTGAAGAAATAATGTTATTAAAACAAAAATGACATATAAAGCTCGATAATATTTCCGACTTTTACAGAACAAACCAGCTATTTCTATGAGCCTCATCCAGCTGTCCATTACAAATACTCGATTAAAAAACTTTTTTTCTATTGCAAAAAAAGGAGCTTCTTGGGTCGCTCTTTTTCTACAAGAAAAAATAGCTTTTCTTCACTCGCAGTTTTCCATTCCCATCTGGGGCATAAAAACATTAGTTGTTTTAATAACATTAGGTTTCACTCAGAACATATTTGCTCAGGATACTATAAAAAAAGATAAAAATGATCCCACTTACCGTCCAAAAATTGGTTTGGTATTAAGTGGCGGTGGAGCCAAAGGATTTGCTCATATTGGAGTATTAAAAGTTCTGGAAGAAGCAGGAATCAAAATCGATTATATAGGCGGTACCAGTATGGGATCCATCATTGGTGGACTTTATGCATCTGGTTACAATGCATCTCAAATTGATTCAATTTTTAAGAGAACCAATTTTGATGATTTAATAAATGACTACATTCCAAGATCATCCAAAAACTTTTACGAAAAAAGAAACGACGAATTATACGCTATAATTTTACCTTTTAGCAATTTTAAAATTGGAATTCCCGAAGCACTTTCTAAAGGAATGTACAACTATAATTTATTAAGCAGCCTTACTCGAAACGTAAGACACATTCGCGATTTTAATCAGCTACCAACACCATTTTTATGTATTGCTACCAATATCGAAACTGGCGAAGAAGTATTACTTAACAAAGGAAATTTGGCACAAGCCATGATTGCCAGCGCAGCATTCCCTTCCCTATTCTCACCTGTAGAAATAGACGGAAAACTACTAGTAGATGGTGGAGTTGTAAACAATTACCCTATAAAAGAAGTTCGGAATTTAGGCGCAGATATAATCATAGGTGTAGATGTTCAGGATGATTTATTAGATCGCACAAAACTGAAAGATGCTACTCGTATATTAGTACAAATAACCAATCTTCAATCTATCGATAAGATGAAGAGAAAAATAAAAAACACCGATATTTATATCAAACCAGATATTAAAGAATATGGTGTAATCTCTTTTGATAAAGGAGAACAAATTATCCGAAGAGGAGAAGATGCAACCTTTGCGACTTACGAAAAAATTAAAGCATTGGTCGAAAAACAAGGTTATTACAAAAAACCTGAGTTAAAAGTAGCTTCAGACACATTGCAAATCGAAGATATAAATTGCAATCACCTGGAAAATTTTACTCACGAATATATTACAAGTAAATTACGCTTTAAGGCAGGATCAAAAATAACTTATAGTGACCTTTTAAAAGGTGTCAATAATATTAATGCCACCCAAAACTTTAGTGCAATTTCCTATTCATTAGATCCAAATGGAACTCGTGATGACTTAAATTTAACTTTAAAAGAAAACCCAACTCAAACCTATCTAAAATTTGGTTTGCATTATGACGGACTTTACAAAAGTGCAATTTTAGTAAATCTTACCCACAGAAAAACGCTCTTTAAAAACGACATTACTTCATTGGATATCATTTTAGGAGATAATTTTAGATACAATCTTGACTATTATATCGAGAACGGATTTAATATAAGCTTTGGGTTCAAATCAAGACTAACACAATTTAATCGAAATATAACTCAAGAACTAAGTAGTCCACTTCTTAAAAGTACAGATCCTAATTTAGTTAATGTTGATTTTCTCGACATAACTAATCAAGCCTATTTTCAAACACTTTTTGTCCAAAAATTCCTGATAGGTGGAGGAGTCGAATATAAATATTTAAAAATACACTCAAAGACCTTAGCCGCTATAGATCCAAACATAGACAAAAGCAGTTACTTTAGTTTATTCGGATATATGAATTATGACACCTTCGATAATAAAGATTTTCCTAAAAGAGGATGGGGTTTTTCAGGTAATATTCAATCTTATCTATTTTCCTCAAATTACACAAGTGTCTTTGAACCTTTCTCTACTGCAAAAGCAGAAATTGGTGTAGCAAAAACCATATTCAATAAGGCAACTGTAGTTTTTAAAGCTAATGCAGGACTTACTTTTGGTCAAACAAGTGTACCATTTTTCAATTATGTTTTAGGAGGATATGGTTATTATAAATTAGATAATTTTAATTATTTCTACGGATATGACTTTTTAAGTCTTGCAGGAAACAGTCTTATAAAAGCCGAAGCAACCTTTGATTACGAGATATTCAAAAAAAATCATATTAATTTCACAGCCAACTTTGCAAACCTTGGAAACAATATTTTTGAAGGAGTCGAGTGGGTTTCAGTACCAAAATACACAGGTTATGCCGTAGGTTATGGCTTAGAGACAATAATAGGTCCTATAGAAATAAAATACTCCTGGTCGCCTGAAAACACCAAAGGCTATACATGGTTTAAAATAGGTTTTGTGTTTTAATTTAGTTTTTTAGAAAAAATTTATGTTATAAATAATATAATATGTAATTTTGATTCATAAAAATTACGACATTTGTTATAATGAAAACAAAATGGACAGGTTTATTAGAGTATCTTCAATTCCTTATCAAGAGAAATCCTGAATAAAACTACCGAATTGAGATAATTAGTCAATTACACAATATTGAGCTGATTATCTGTTCACACAATTCAAATTTTTCGAATTATCTAATTTAAAATTATCTAATAGAAAAGCCATGCCATTATATCATAAACTTGGAGATTTTCCTCAAAAAAGACACACCCAATTCGAAAAACCTAACGGAGGGTTATACTACGAACAATTGTTTGGAACCGAAGGTTTTCACGGACATTCGTCATTGTCTTATCATGTTCACAGACCAACACAAGTAAAAGAAATTTTAAATTCTTATTCGGTTGAACCAAAAATTGCAATCGGAAAAAACATAAAATCATTACTTTTTAAAGGTTTTGAACTTAAACCTGAAAATGATTTTCTTGACAGCCGCAAAGCCATGTTAGTCAATAAAGACTGTATTATAGGTTTAGCAGCTCCAAAAGAATCCCTTAGAAAATATTACTACAAGAATGCCGATTCCGATGAAATGCTTTTCATCCATAAAGGAAAAGGAAAACTAAGAACCATGCTTGGGAATATCCCTTTTGAGTATGGCGATTATTTAATCATTCCGAGAGGTATTATTTATCAAATAGAATTTGAGACCGAAGAAAACCGCCTTTTTTATGTCGAATCCTTCGCTCCTTTTTATACCCCAAAGCGTTATAAAAACCAATCAGGTCAGCATTTAGAGCATTCTCCATTTTGTGAGCGTGATTTTATTTTGCCAAACGAATTGGAAACACATGATGAAAAAGGTGATTTTTTAATTAAAATCAAAAAAGAGGGCATGATTCACGAAGTGGTTTATGCCACACATCCTTTTGATGTTGTGGGTTGGGATGGATATAATTTCCCATACGGATTCTCGATTCATAATTTCGAGCCTATAACTGGTCGTGTACACCAACCGCCACCAGTACATCAAACTTTTGAAACGGCAACTTTTGTCGTTTGCTCATTCTGCCCAAGACTTTACGATTATCACCCGAAAGCAATTCCGGCACCATACAATCACAGCAATATAGATTCTGATGAAGTACTATATTATGTTGATGGTGATTTTATGAGTCGTAATAATATTGAGCAAGGTCATATCACTTTACACCCAAAAGGAATTCCGCATGGTCCAGCACCAGGCGCAATGGAGCGTAGTATTGGTCACAAAGAAACTCATGAATTAGCCGTAATGGTTGATACTTTCCGCCCACTTATGGTCACGGAAGAAGCAATGGGTCTTGATGATGGACAGTATTACAAATCCTGGACGGAATAGTTAGTCCATTAGATCTAACCGCAAAGTTCGCAAGGATTTTACGCAAAGATCGCCATGACAAACTTTGCGAACCTTGCGTCTTTTACTTAGCGCCCTTTGCGGTAAAAAAAATAAAACTTAAAAACAACACTTCGGTTTTTCCTAATAAGCGATTAACCGATTAAACAAATAAACACAATGAGTAAAGAAGTAAAATCAGTAGAATACGGATTAGAAAAAATCTTTGAAGGAGCACAAGATTTCCTTCCGTTATTAGGAACAGATTATGTAGAATTCTACGTAGGAAATGCAAAACAATCGGCACATTATTACAAAACAGCTTTTGGTTACCAATCATTAGCTTATGCAGGATTAGAAACAGGAGTAAGAGATAAAGCATCTTACGTTTTAAAACAAGACAAAATAAGACTTGTTTTAACAACCCCTTTAACACAAGATTCACCAATACACGAACACCTTAAAAAACATGGTGATGGTGTAAAAGTTGCCGCTCTTTGGGTTGAAGATGCAAGAAGCGCTTACGAAGAAACTATGAAACGTGGTGCACGTTCATTTATGGAACCAACTGTCGAAAAAGATGAATTTGGAGAAGTAGTACGTTCTGGAATTTACACTTACGGAGAAACGGTTCATATTTTTGTAGAAAGAAAAAACTATAATGGTGTTTTCTTACCAGGTTACAAAGAATGGAAATCAGACTATAATCCAGAACCAACAGGATTAAAATATATCGACCATATGGTTGGAAATGTGGGATGGAATGAAATGAACACATGGGTTAAATTCTACGAAGACGTTATGGGATTCGTAAATTTCTTATCGTTTGATGACAAACAAATCACAACAGAATATTCGGCCTTGATGAGTAAAGTAATGTCTAACGGAAACGGAAGAATTAAATTCCCAATCAATGAACCAGCCGAAGGAAAGAAAAAATCTCAAATAGAAGAATATTTAGATTTCTATGGCGGACCAGGAATTCAGCATATCGCCATCGCAACCGATGACATCATAAAAACAGTATCGCAATTAAAAGCGCGTGGAGTTGAGTTTTTATCTGCCCCTCCGCACACTTATTACCAGGCAATTCCTGAAAGATTAGGTGTTCATATGGATATGATGAAAGAAGATATCAACGAAATTGAAAAATTAGCAATTATGGTCGACGCTGACGAAGATGGGTATCTATTACAGATTTTCACGAAGCCAGTTCAAGACCGCCCTACCCTATTTTTCGAAATAATTCAAAGAATGGGAGCTAAAGGATTTGGTGCTGGTAACTTTAAAGCACTTTTTGAGTCGATTGAGAGAGAACAAGAATTGCGAGGAACGCTGTAAAAACGCATTTTTTATGCATTATGTGAAAAAATCCTCTTTAAACCGATGCTTTTTTTGCAAATGATATGTTAAACTCACTTTTTTACTATTATTTTTAATGTCTTTATATCTATCTTTGCACTCGCAAAACAGGAGGGGGTGGTTTCCTTCCTAAATTGATATAAATTTCATAATTTATAGTTTTTTGGTTAGTTAATAGCATAAAAACTCAGTCATTCCTTGACTGAGTTTTTTTGTTTTAATACATTTGGAATAGAATTTGCATTTATTTTATAAATTGTCAAAGAATCTTATGAAAAAACTAATCCTCTCCATATTCGTAATCCTTACACTTAGCTTCGATACTCAAAAAGAAGACTCATTTGATGTAGGCGAATGGTTCAAATTCAGAATTCATTATGGTATCATAAATGCTGGATATGCAACACTCGAAATAAAAGATGCTACTGTAAACAACAAAAAAGTGTTTCATGCCGTGGGTAAAGGTTACACAACTGGAATGTCTCGTTTTTTCTTTAAAGTAGATGATTTATATGAAAGCTATTTTGACAAAGAAACTGGAAACCCATATCAGTTTGTACGAAAAATAGACGAAGGCGGCTATACCAAGAATCAAGAAGGTTTCTTTAACCAAGATGGGCGTGTTCTTGTAAAAGATTACAAACACAAGACAGAGAAAACAATTGTTATTGGTAAAAACGTACAAGATATTATGTCCTCCTTTTACTATTTAAGGAACCATCCTAATATAGACAAACTAAAATCAGGAGAATCGATAACAATTGACATGTTTTTTGACGACGAAACAACAAAATTTAAGTTAAAATTCGTAGGTCGTGAGGATATTACAACTAAATTTGGAACCGTTCCGACAATGATTTTTAAACCATTGGTACAATCAGGACGAGTTTTTAAAGAAAAAGAAAGCGTAACACTCTGGATAACAGATGACGATAATAAATTACCTGTCCGAATAAAAGCAGATCTTGCCGTTGGTTCTATAAAAGCCGATTTGGACGCATTCAAAGGATTAAAAAATCCATTTAAAGTAAAAAAATAATGAATATCACTGATAATTCAGAATCAATTTTAAAAGAAATTGATAAAAAATACCATGCTATTAACCAAAAAACAGACGTACAATTAGAAGGTCTGCTTTGGTCAAAACCTATTACGTATTGGGATTACATCCAAACTGATGCACTTTTAAATCTTCAAATACAAAGAACAACTCTTCCTGATGAAATGGTATTTATTATGTACCATCAGGTAAACGAATTAATCTTCAAGATGATTCTTTGGGAGATTGAGCAAGTTTCGGAAGTAGAAAATATTCAGACTGATTTTTTTAGTGAGCGCCTTTCTAGAATCACACGTTATTTCGATATGCTAACTAATTCATTTAGCATTATGGAAAACGGCATGGAAGTCGAGCAGTATATGAAATTTAGAAATACATTAACTCCTGCAAGTGGTTTTCAGAGCGCACAATATCGATTAGTCGAATTCTCCTCAACAGATGTAATTAATTTAACAGATCGCAGATACAAAGACCGCTTTGACGCAAATACCGACCTAGAAACTAGCTTTGAACATTTATACTGGCAAGCAGCCGGAAAAGATTATCAAACAGGTCAAAAATCATATTTACTTCAAGAATTTGAGAAAAAATACAAATCTCAATTTCTAACACAAATGAAAGAATACAAGACCAAAAATATTTGGCAAAAATTCAAACAACTTCCCGAAGAAGATCAAAAAAACCCAGTATTAGTTCAAGCAATGCGCCATTATGACCACACCGTAAATATTACTTGGGTAATGCAACATTTAAATACTGCCAGAAAATACATTCTTGAAAGCGGAAAAGGAAATGGAGAAGCAACAGGCGGAAGTGATTGGCAAAAATACATGCATCCTAAATACCAACGCAGGATATTTTTTCCAGAATTATGGAGTGCAGAAGAATTGGCCGATTGGGGAAATGAAAAAGAAATATAATTAATAAAAAAAAGAAGAGTTTGAAACAAGTATCAGCAATTATAATAATGTTATTTTTAATAATATCATGTAATAAAACAACGGATAAAATTGAAACTAAAATTACCAAACCAAAACCACAAAAAGTTGATTTTGGGTTTAATTATGCTGACTACAATGTGGTTAATGACACTATAGAAAAAGGTGAAACTTTTGGGACTATTATCCAAGGACAAAACATTGGAAGCAAACAAGTCTATAATATTGTAGAACAAATTAAAGATTCATTTAATGTAAGAACCATTAGATACCATAAACCATACACCCTTCTTAGATCAAAAAACAAAACAAACGATTTACAAGTTTTCATATATCAACCCGACGCATTAAGCTACTACGTAGTCGACTTACGCGATAGTATTGCAAAAGCATACAAAAAAGTAAAACCTGTTACTCTTAAACGAAAAATAATAGGTGGAGTTTTAAAAAGCTCCTTATCAGAAACTTTAGGAAATGAAAGTGTAGAAACCGCACTTGCAAGCCGAATCACCAAAGTTTTCTCATGGTCTATCGATTTCTTCAAACTTAAAAAAGGAGATCGCTACGGATTAATTTTCACAGAACGTTTTATAAACGGCAAAACTTATGATGGCGTTGAAGAACTTGAAGCTGCATTTTTTGAATATAAAGGCAAAATTATATATGCCTTTCCTTTTGAAAGAGATACAACTTCAGGAAAAGTTGAATATTATGATGACGAAGGAAAAACACTGAAAAACTTCTTCTTAAAAACGCCAATCAAATTTAGCCGAATCACATCTAGATTTACTGCCAACAGGTTTCACCCGGTACAACATACCTGGAAAGCACACAAAGGAACTGATTATGCAGCTCCAACTGGAACTCCTATTTCAACCACAGCCTCTGGAGTTGTTGAAGCTACAGGATATACAGCAGGAAACGGAAACTTTGTAAAAGTAAAACACAACGGCACTTATTCTACTCAATACTTACATATGTCCCGAATATTAGTAAAACGTGGGCAACGTGTAACTCAAGGACAAACTATCGGATTAGTAGGAAGTACAGGGCTTGCAACTGGACCTCACGTATGTTATCGTTTCTGGAAAAACGGCGTTCAGGTAGATGCTCTTCGACTTAATTTACCTACTGGAGAATCTCTAACAGGAAATGAGAAAACCCGTTTCATAAAACAAATAGAGCCTTTAAAGAGAGAATTGGATAGTATTGGGAATATATAATTTTTACTGAAACACATTCTCTAAAAAATAGAAACAATGAAAAATGTCCGTCTTAAAGCAATTTATAATGAAACTTTTTCGGGTTTAAAACTATTTTACAGAGATACAAATTTGCCCGAAGATTTAATTTCAAATTATAGAGTCGGACAGATAATTCAAGAAAAAGGATTTACTGACATGAGTACCCTTGGCGGTGGGCTTTCGGGAAATTTCAGATATTTAATTGCAAGCGCTAACGCAAAAGATTTGTCAATATTCAATCCCGATTCAGCAAAGATAGGTCACTATTTATTAGACACTATTGCTTATTTTAAAGTATTAGATATTCAGAAAATTGATGACAAAACACAAGTTTTTCTTTTAAACATTCCAGACAATTCATTAACACTATTTAAAAATTCATCTTCAAACCTGGAAGAAGAAATTACAGAAAAAGCAAGAGGGAAATTTATTGACAAAAGAAACTCGCCGCTAATTCCTGAACTACAAACCAACGATTGGAAAGAAAGAACCAAAACTCCAATTGGGATGAACGACAATGGCGAAATGTTCTTTGATGATTCTAAAATTAAAACGGAATCTCCAAAAAGAATAGAAATCAATACTGCCAAGAAAACAATTGAAGTAAACAAAAAACCTTGGTGGAAGATTTGGTGATGAAAAAACTACTCCTTATAATTATTATTTTAAGTATCACATCTTGTAAAAATGGCGTTGAAAAAACTGGAACAAAAAAAGTATTCCTAGAGCCCAATCAAATTTCTTATGATTGGCAATTATTCGCAGTTAAGAATGGCATATCAAAAGATTCTGTTTTATCAAATGACATTCAATTTATCAACGATTCTATTTTAAAAGGAAAATTCAAATTAGACATTTCAAAATACGAAGCTGAAAGCAAAATAAAAGAATGCTTGCCTTTTAGACTTAAAAAGAAAATGTTTGATGAATATTATAATGAAGGACTTAATAATCTAGGAGATTTAAATGGTGACAAAAAAGAAGATTATGTTTTTGTTTTACATGCATTGAATTATTGCGAAGAAGGAGATTCTTATTATTTTACAGATAATAGCATTCCCCGAATTTTAACCGACTCTAATTGTTGCCATCCTTCAAGTATTATAAACATTGGAGACATTGATGAAGATGGTAAAAGTGAAATAGCCGAATATTATTCATCATGCGCAAGTAGATACAAAGCAATTACGATATATAGTTTAAAAGATTCTAAGTGGAAAGAAATAAAATCATTCTCTTTTGTTTTAAACGATAAATATTTCATTGACAAAGATTTTAAAAAGCTATTCAGAAAAACATCTAAAAATAATCTTGAGTATTACGAAATTAAAGATGTCAACATAGAAGGCAATCTAGTTGCATCATGGGAGAAAATTAAAATCCAATAATCATTACAATAGTATTTAGCCACATAAAACGTTTTCGTAACTATTTGTTATATAATCGTGAAGCGTTACACTATTAAAAACTAATTTCAGTATTTTTGTGTTTTAATAACCAAATTTTCAATTAAGACAAAAAAATGGCTTTAAACACAACAAACCCAACTGGGACTGAAGCGTGGAAAAATCTACAAAACCACTATAACACAATTCACGAAACTACGATACAAGAATTATTTCAACAAGATGCAACTCGTGTTGAAAAATTCAATTTACAATGGAATGACTTTTTACTAGATTATTCTAAAAATAATATTAATCAGGAAACTATTTCTCTTTTATTAGAGCTAGCAAATTCTATTGGATTAAAAGACTCGATCTCTCAATATTTTGGTGGTGAAATAATTAACCAAACTGAAAACAGAGCTGTTTTACACACTGCTTTACGTGCGCCAGAATCTGCTGTAATAAAAGTAGACGGAGAAAATGTAATTCCAGAAGTTTACGAAGTAAAAAACAAAATCAAAAAATTTAGCCATGAAGTAATTTCTGGAGAAAGAAAAGGTTTTACAGGAAAAGCTTTTACTGATATTGTTAATATTGGTATCGGAGGTTCAGATCTTGGTCCAGTTATGGCAGTTGAAGCATTACAGTTTTACAAAAATCATTTAACTACGCATTTTGTTTCTAATGTAGATGGTGATCACGTAAATGAAGTTATTAAGAAACTAAACCCTGAAACTACATTATTTGTAATTGTTTCAAAAACTTTTACTACTCAGGAAACATTAACCAATTCTGAAACTATTAAAGAATGGTTTTTAAAATCGGCTTCACAAGAAGATATTGCAAAACATTTTGTTGCTGTGTCGACTAACATCCAAAAAGTAACTGAATTCGGAATTAATCCTGACAATGTTTTCCCGATGTGGGATTGGGTTGGTGGACGTTTCTCCTTATGGAGTGCAGTTGGTTTAAGCATTAGCTTAGCAGTTGGTTTTGATAATTACAACCAATTATTAGAAGGTGCTAATGAAACTGACGAACATTTTAAATCAGCTGAATTTGACCAAAACTTACCTGTAATTCTAGCTTTATTAAGTGTTTGGTATAATAATTTTTTCGGTGCCGAAAGTGAAGCACTAATTCCTTACACTCAATATTTACAAAAACTTGCTCCATACTTGCAACAAGCAACAATGGAAAGCAACGGAAAAAGTGTAGGTCGTGACGGAAAACCTGTTAACTACCAAACAGGAACTATTATTTGGGGAGAACCTGGAACAAATTCGCAACACGCATTCTTCCAATTAATACACCAAGGGACAAAATTAATCCCAACAGATTTTATTGGATATGTAGAACCTTTATATGGTAACGAAGATCATCATAATAAATTGATGTCAAACTTCTTTGCACAAACCGAAGCTTTATTACACGGAAAAACGGCAGCACAAGTTCAGGCTGAATTTGACAAACAAGGACTTGCTGCAGACAAAGCCGCATTCTTATTGCCTTTTAAAGTATTTACTGGTAACAAACCAACAAATACTATTTTAATACAAAAACTAACTCCAAAATCTCTGGGTTCATTAATTGCCTTATATGAGCACAAAATATTTGTTCAGGGACTTATCTGGAATATATTTAGCTATGACCAATGGGGAGTAGAATTAGGTAAACAATTGGCAAATTCTATATTAGATGAGATCAATACAAAAACAGTGAAAAATCACGATAGTTCAACCTCTTTCTTATTAAATCATTTTTTGAAGAATAAGTAAGAACTAGAAACTTATAGTACATAATCCACAAAAAGCTTATTGATTCTGGCAATCAATAAGCTTTTTCTTATAATACTAATCCTCAAGTTATTCGCTTTATCTAAAATTAACATACGCTCGCTTTTTATTGATTTTATTTTTTGATATTTTAACAAAAAACCATCCATAAAATTTAAAAAAATGCCATTTTCCTTAGTATAAATCAACAAAATCACTTTAATACTCAAGAGATTACGCAAAACGATATTTTCTTAACGTTTTGATAACATTATCCGATTAAAATGTTATAATTTTGCCAAAAACAATTAACTAAATAACAAATGAAGACAATGAAAAATTGGTTACTCACGGGACTATTGTTCATGATGGTTTCAACCGTATTTTCGCAAGGAAAAATCACAGGTACAATTACCGATGGTTCTAATTCTTTACCTGGAGCTAATGCTGTAGTTAAAGGGTCATCAGACGCTGGCTCAAGCGATTTTGATGGTAAATTTTCTATTACAACTTCAGTAGCCTCTGGAGAAGTAGTTGTTTCTTACTTAGGTTACGACTCTAAAACAATTAAATTTTCTGTTTCTAATGGAGGAACTGTTAATTTAGGAGCTATCGTTTTAACATCAAACTCTAACCAACTAGACGAGATTGTTGTAAAAAGTACTGTAGTTGATATCGCTAAGGACAGAAAAACTCCTGTTGCTGTTTCTACTATTAAAGCTTCAGAAATCCAAGCAAAATTAGGAACTCAAGAATTTCCTGAGGTTTTAAGAAATACTCCTTCAGTTTACGCTACAAAAGGTGGTGGTGGATACGGAGACTCAAGAATCAACATTCGTGGATTTGACCAAAAAAACATTGCCGTAATGGTTAATGGTATGCCAATTAATGACATGGAAGGTGGAACTGTTTACTGGAGTAACTGGGCTGGACTTTCTGATGTAACTTCTGCAATGCAGGTACAAAGAGGTTTAGGTTCTTCTAAACTTGCTGTTTCATCTGTAGGGGGAACAATAAACATTGTAACTAAATCTTCTGACATCAAACAAGGAGGTTCATTTTCTTCTGGATTTGGTAATGCAAATTATTTAAAATTACAAGGATCTTACAATACTGGAAAATTAGATAACGGACTTTCTGCTTCTGTATTATTATCTCAAACAATGGGAGACGGATATATTAACGGAACTGAATTTGAAGGAACTAACTATTTCGTAGCTTTAGGATATGCTACAAAAGATAACAAACACGATTTTCAATTTACTGTAACTGGTGCACCACAATGGCACAACCAAAGAAGTACAGTTTCTACAATCGAAACTTATCAAAAATACGGTTCTATTGACAACCCAAATACAAGATACAATGCTGATGCAGGATACTTGAATGGTGAGAAATATAACATCAGAAAAAACTACTACCACAAGCCAGTTGCATCTATTAACTGGGATTACAAAATAAACGAAACTACTAAATTATCAAGTGTACTTTATGCTTCATGGGGACGTGGAGCTGGAGCAAGTGCTACAGGTGGAATTGGAGGTTTAAGTTACAACAACCAAGCTTTTTTACTACCAAATGGTATGGTAGATTATAACAGAATCCAAGCTTGGAACTCTGGTCAAGGTAAAGTTAATTTTAACGGAGCTGACCAAACAAGAACACAAGTTGGTGGTGTTTTCCAAAACAGCTCAGCTACGGGTAGATCAGGAAGTGCACCTAATTATACTTATAACACAACATCTGGAATTTCTCAAACTTCATCTATCAACTCTCATGACTGGTATGGTGCAGTAATCAACTTGAATAAAAAATTAAGCAATACATTAACTTTAGATTTTGGAGTTGATGCTAGAACTTACAAAGGATACCACTTTACTGTAGTTAATGACTTATTAGGTGGTGGAGAATTCTTCGACAACAGTGTTGCCGATTTAAAACCAGACGGAAGACACCTTACTACAACTTATGACTCAAGAGTTCAATGGAATCCTTTCGAAAATAAGGATTATGAGAAAATTGCTTTCAACAGTACTGGAAATGTAAGATGGTATGGTGCTTTTACTCAACTTGAGTATTCTAAAGACAACTTAACTGCATTTGTTCAAGGAGCAATCTCTCAACAAGGATACCAAAGAGAAGATGATTTCTTATACAAAACCTCTGATCCATTATCTTCTACAGATTATAAAAACATCTTAGGTGGTAACGTAAAAGGTGGTGCAAACTACAATATTAACGAGAAAAATAATGTGTATGTAAATGCAGGTTATTACTCTAAACAACCATTCTTTAACTCAGTTTACCCTAATAACAAATCTACAGTAAACCCTAACGTTACTAACGAAAAAATTACTGGTTTTGAAGCAGGATACGGATTCCGTTCTCGTTTCTTCAATGCTACTGTAAACGTTTACAACACAACTTGGAATGACAGATACTTAAAAGGTAACGCACTTCCAGATTCTCCTGGAGTTGTTGGTAACACAACTTACACAGAATATTTAGGACTAAACGAAGTTCACTCTGGAATTGAGTTTGAAGCAAATTCTAACATTACAGATAAATTAAAAGTAAACGCAATGTTCTCTTACGGAATTTGGGAATACAAAGGTAACGCAACTGTTAATGCATATTTCCAAGCAGACAACACTCCAGTTCCAGGATTCACAGGAGTTCCAGTTTACATGGACAAAGTAAAAGTAGGTGATGCTGCACAAATGACAGCTTCTTTAGGAGCTTCTTATGAAGTTTTACCAAGAGTAACTGTTGATGCTAATTACAATTATAATGATAATTTATATGCAGGATTAAGCCCTATTAACTTTGCATCTCCAGATAATAAAGGTGCATTAGAGTTACCTAATTACGGAATAATGGATGCTGGTTTCTCATACAAAATGCTTGTAGGTAAAGACAAAGATAAATCAATGAATTTTAGATTAAACGTAAACAACGTTTTAGACAAAATTTATATTGCAGAGTCTAGAACCAATTTTTTTGCTGACGATTTTGTTAATGGAAAAAACGGACCTACTTATGCTTCAGCTGGAAAAACATATGATGGTATAGCTACAGGAAACCAAGTATACTTTGGTTTCGGAAGAACTTGGAACTTTACTTTACGTTACGATTTCTAAAAAAATCACAACATAAAATTCACAAAAACGGTATTGGCTTTTTAGCTTAATGCCGTTTTTTTATGCCATAATTTTGCTTATATTTGTTTAAAAAACTTTAGTTCTATGTACGAATTCATACAAAAATTTCACTCAGGATGGGCCTATATTGTCTTAATCCTTCTATTAGTTGCAGTTATAAATGCAATTATTGGTTTTACCTCAAAAAAAGATTTTACACCAACAGATCGTAAAATTGGTCTTTTTACATTAATCGCTACTCATACGCAATTACTAATCGGATTAATCCTTTATTTCGTTTCTCCTCTTGGAAAAGCTGCTTTCGGACAAATGTCAAACGCAGACCTTAGACTTACATCATTAGAACACCCATTAATCAATATTATAGCTATCATTTTGATAACTATCGGATGGTCAAAACATAAAAACCTGACTACAAGCGAGTCAAAATTCAAAACATTTGCAATTTTTTACGGATTAGGATTAGTACTGATTCTAAGTAGATTACCATGGAAGTTATGGTTCTAAAAACACAAATAAAGCCCTAATTACAGGGCTTTTTTTAATTTCGGCATATTATTTGTGTAAGTATATCCATCTTAAAAATAAAATTTATGAGTAATAAAACAACCATCATACTTTCTATCCTAATCATTACTTTTTTAAGCTGTGGTTTTTCATATCTAAACAGTCAAACCAAACCAGTAGATCCTAAAGTAATACAGGATACTTTAAAAAACCAAAAAAATAAAACTGTTGCCTCCCCTACTAATACAGAAAAAGACTCTATAACTATAGATAAAAATTCCAAATTAAAAATTTACAAAAAATCTGCACACGCTTCCTATTATTCAGATCGTTTTAATGGTCGAAAAACTGCAAACGGAAGTCGTTTTAACAACAATAAATATACTGCTGCCCACAAAAAACTTCCGTTTGGTACTAAAGTAAAAGTTACAAACGAAGCCAATGGAAAATTTGTAATTGTAGAAATCACAGATAGAGGCCCATTTGTAAGAACACGTGAAATAGACTTATCAAAACGTGCTTTTATGGACATCACTAAACACAAAGGTGCCGGAGCAATGACTGTAACTATTGAAACAATAGAAAAAATTAAATAAATTTTCGAATACTCATCATGATTCCAACATGGAGTGCTTCGTGGTAGTTGTTAAAAGACAATGCATCTTCAATATTTTTAAAGATAAAACCAAGACTTGTTGTTAACTCATTATATGTTTTAAACGCATTAGCATTATAATCTGCTTCAGTTTTCTTTATAGTTTCAAAAAGCAAAGATTTAATTTCTTGAAGTTCTGCTTGTGATACATCACCTTCAGGCTTGGTGTCTTTTCTATATTTTGCAACCAACTCATCCGATACCATCATTGGCAACCCTGATAATTTATAAACCAAAAGCTGCTGTGTAACAACAATATGCGCAACATTCCAAATTATATTATTATTAAATCCCTGAGGAACTTTGTTTAATTGCTCTAATGAATAATTATCTAAAAATTGTAAAATTAAATTTCTGCTTACTCTAGTTGCTTCAAATGCTTGATTCATGATTATGTTTTTTTTTTATAAAAATAAACAATTTAAATATTAAATGAATTTTCTTTGCACTCAAAACTTTGATACTATGAACAAAATATACTACCTCGCTTCTTGCGATACTTGTCGTAAAATTATAAAAGGATTACCTAAAGATAATGACTTGCTTTTTCATGACATCAAGCAAAATCCAATTACTGAAACTGAGCTTGAGGAAATGCACCAACTATCTGGTAGTTACGAGGCTTTATTTAGCAAAAAGGCTCAATTATATAAATCTATGGATTTAAAAAACAAATCCCTGACCGAAGCCGATTTTAAGAAATACATATTAGAACATTATACTTTCTTGAGTCGTCCTGTCTTTATTATTGACGAAAAAATATACATTGGCAACTCGCAACAAAATATCTTACAGGTAATGAAGGTTTTAACCAAATAACCATCATCAACAATACACCAAATATTTCATTATCTTTGCCCCTCTATATCCAATTTATATGATACAATCCATGACAGGGTTCGGCAAAGCTTCTTTGCAATTACCAACAAAAAAAATTACTGTAGAAGTAAAATCGTTAAACAGTAAAGGTTTAGACCTTAATGTGAGAATGCCTTCACTTTACAGAGAAATGGAGTTGGGTTTACGCAATCAGATTGCACTGAAACTAGAAAGAGGTAAAGTCGATTTTTCTATTTTTATCGAAAGTACTTCCGAACAAACATCTACGAAAGTAAATGTTCCTATCGTGAGAATTTACATCAACCAACTGAAGGAAGTTTATCCTGAAGCAGATGAAACTGAATTAATGAAAATGGCTATTCGCATGCCAGATACATTAAAAACGGAACGTGAAGAAATTGATGAAAATGATTGGGAGCAAATTCAAACTGTAATCGAAGAAGCTTTACAAAACATCTTGAATTTTAGAAAAGATGAAGGTGAGTCTCTTGAAAAAGAATTTCAATTACGAATAGGTAATATCCGTCAGTACATGACAGATGCTTTAGCATTAGACCCAGAACGTGTTCAGGCTATTAAAGACCGTTTGCAAACTGCAATTTCTGAACTTAAAGTAAATGTTGATGAAAATCGTTTTGAGCAAGAACTTATCTACTATCTAGAAAAACTAGATATAACTGAAGAAAAAGTACGCTTAACCAATCATCTTGATTATTTCCTTCAAACTATCGATGGTACTGAAGCCAATGGTAGAAAATTAGGTTTTATAACTCAAGAAATGGGACGTGAAATCAATACTATGGGTTCTAAGTCTAATCATGCTCAAATGCAAAAATTGGTCGTGATGATGAAAGATGAACTAGAGAAAATTAAAGAGCAGGTTTTGAATGTTTTGTAAAAACTAGAAACCAAAAAAGATATACTAAATAAAAGCTTAAAGCGTAATGCTTAAGGCCAAAAGCATAAGTAATGAAAAAAGGGAAATTAATCGTATTCTCAGCACCTTCCGGTTCAGGAAAAACAACCATTGTTAGACATTTATTAAGTAAAGAAGATTTAAACTTAGAATTTTCTATTTCAGCAGCCTCACGTGAACCTCGCGGAGAGGAAGTTCATGGAACTGATTATTACTTTATTTCATTAGAAGAATTTAAAAAGCATATTAAAGCCGAGAATTTTCTGGAATGGGAAGAAGTATATCGTGATAACTTTTACGGGACTTTAAAAAGCGAAATCGAACGCATTTGGGCTTTAGGAAAAAATGTGATTTTTGACATTGATGTTTCTGGAGGATTACGTATTAAACATAAATTTCCTGAAGAAACTCTTGCCGTTTTTGTAAAACCACCAAGTATCGATGAGTTGAAAATTCGTTTGAAAAAACGCTCGACTGAAAGTGAAGACAAAATTAATATGCGTATTGCAAAAGCATCTGTAGAACTTGCAACTGCTCCGCAATTTGATAAAATCATCAAGAACTACGATTTGGATACTGCCAAAGAAGAAGCTTACCAACTGGTAAAAGAGTTTATTAATAAATAAAATCACGCTCTAAAAGCAATATAAACGCCAATTATTTTAAAAATAAAAAACAGTACTATTATGAACAGATTATTTCAGGTAAAAAGAAGCGAAAACAAAGTCGATTTTATTATTCTTATAATCCGATTATCAATTGCAACATTGATGATTTTTCATGGTTTACCAAAGTTAAATACACTTTTAGCCGGAGGTGAAATTCAATTTCCGGATCCTCTGGGAGTAGGAAGTACGTTTTCTTTAGGTCTTGCTGTTTTTGCCGAAGTTGTATGTTCATTTCTTATTGCAATAGGTTTAGCAACAAGATTAGCTTCGATTCCTTTAATAATAACAATGTTAGTTGCTGTATTTGTTGTTCACGGAGCTGACCCAATCGATGTTAAAGAAATGGCGATTTTATATCTATTATTTTATTTACTTCTTTTTGTAACAGGAAGTGGTAAATTCTCGATAGACAATTTCATTAGTAAAAAGAGTCGTTTTTAAGCTTAACAGCTATTATTTTAGAACAATTTGAAAGTAAAAAAGACAAAACCTCATCCAGTTAAAATACTGATGTAGTTAAAGCTATTTAATCTATCAAACAAAAATTACCTTTTTTATGAAAATTGGTCTTTATTTCGGAACTTTCAATCCCATACATGTTGGGCATCTTATCATTGCCAATCACATGGCAGAACATGCCGATTTAGACCAGGTTTGGATGGTAGTTACACCTCATAACCCTCTTAAAAAGAAGGATACATTACTAGACGATTACCATCGTTTACAAATGGTTCATTTGGCTACAGATAGTTTTGATAAATTAAAACCTTCGGATATTGAGTTTAAACTCTCTCAGCCTAATTATACTGTAAATACATTAGTTCATTTACAAGAAAGATATCCTAATCATGAATTTTCATTGATTATGGGCGAAGACAATTTAAAAACGCTTCATAAATGGAAGAACTACGAAGTGATTCTACAAGATTATGACATTTATGTTTATCCAAGAATTTCATCTGAAGTAGAAAATTTAGAACTAAAAAATCATCCTAAAATTCATTTAATAGATGCGCCAATTGTAGAAATATCTTCTACTTTTATTCGTAACAATATTAAAGAAGGAAAAAATATTCAGCCACTATTACCCGAGAAAGTCTGGGAATATATTGACCACAATAATTTTTATAAGAAGTAAATATATTGTCACGTTGGGGTAATCCTAAAAATTTATTTAACACATAGAAACATAGATTTTATGTGTTAAAAAGAAAACAAAAAGAAATATATTTCTTCCACATAGCTAGGCTCTGTGTATTTTAAATAAGTGAAACGCCTTTTTTTGAGAGTACAACAGCTATGTTTCTATGTGTTAAAAAACAATTACATATAACTCTTTATATTATATAAAAAAGCCTAAATGTTAATTTCATTTAGGCCTATTCTTTGCTAGTTAGCTTATAGCAAGCTCTTCTTTTTTTACATTATTTCGAATCTCAGTTAATGAGTGGTCGATTAATAATTTTCCATCTCTAAAGACTTCTTTTAATTCCCCTTTACCCTCTTCTTCCCAAGAAACATTATCTGTTAATTGATATACACCATCTACTAGGTCAATTTTCATTAATCCTTTTGCAGATTTTTTAGTTCCATCATCTGTAATTGGATCTTTAAAGATTGCTCTTCCTTCTCCGTTTACTTCACCATAAGTCGCTTTCATTGCAAAACCAAAAGTATCTCTGGTATTGTATTGGTACGTAAATGATCCAATTCCTAAAACCACATTTGTAGAAGCAAAACCTTTGGCTTTTAATCTTTCGCAAATTTGAGTGGCTCTCGCTACAGTAATACTATCACCATATATTGCCCCAATTTGCGGTACTAATTCTTTATATCCTTTGCTATTTATAGTTCCTCCAAAAACATCCCAGATTAACTCAATAACACCTTTCTTTTCTTGTTCTGTCTTTCCGTTTGGGTTACCACAAATAATGTCAACAGGATCTCCACTATCAGGTCTAATTACTACTTTACCTTCTCTAGAAAGAATCTCTTCTTTTAATCGAGGCAAATAATCAGTTAATACTTTCCATAAATCCCAAGTGTCAGAAACGATAGAAACAATTCCTTTAGGATACACTTCGCAAATCAATCTTTTAAAAGTTTCGCATTCTCCCTCAGTAGTTCCCATACACATTACAGAATGTTCAGTTGCTGCTACAGATCCAGCAACTAGTTCAACATCGGAATTAGCGTTATAATATTCCTCTAGAAAATCAATTGCAGGAATTGTGTCAGAACCTGTAAAGCTTAATAAATGTCCCGCAGATGAAGTTACCGCAGCTTCTATTCCTCCCATTCCTCTCATAGAGAAATCGTGTCCTTGCCAATCTACGAACTCTGGAACTGATGAAGTTTCTTGTGCGTATTTATCAAGTACAATTCTATACTGCTTAGCAATTGTTGCAGAGTTACAAGGCAACCAAACTACTGCTGAAAGTAATGTCTCGAAATAATTTGTTAACCAAAAAAACTCTGGGATTGTATTATACATCGTAAACATAGGCACACGAACCGGAACGCTTGCTCCTTCTGGCAATGCTTTAAAAACCATCGGTATATAACCTAAATCATGTAAATCCTCAATATGTTTGGTTCCAACTTGGTTTTCGCCTAAATAATTATTGATTCTACGAGAGTATTTTTTTATAACTTCCTCTTTTGGTTGTTTAAAAAAGTATAAATCGAAATCCTGAATAATATATTTTTTGATAAAATATTGCAATCCAAAAAATACAACCTCATCAACTCCTTCGATTCTAGATTTTCTTGGTGTCCAGTTAGAATATACTAATGATGTTCCTGTTGGATATTGTCTTCTGTGGTCAACTTTGTAACCATCTGTTAATAATAGTGGGTTCATGGTTTTATTGTTATTATTATTTATTTCTTCCTTTTTCGTTCGGATATAATTCCTGAACTATATTACTTTGCCAAACTGTTTTTGTCTCAATATCCATACAGGATAATTTCCCGTAAAAAGCAGCTCCTGTATCAATATTCCAAACATTACAACCTTGCATAGGAACTTGAATATTGTAATTTAATGTTGGTGTATGACCTATGTATATTTCTTCGTAAAGTAATAATCTTTTGGGGTATAAAAGCGAATCTTTTTTTATTCGTTTATCCATTATCAACGCCATTTCCCATAATGTTCTGTCCCAAGAATAATTACTCGAATAATGTTCCTTCTCTGGACCGTGCATTGATGAAAATCCTGCGTGAATAAATAGGCGATTTTGCTCATCAACATGATAATCTTTCATACTTTCGAAAAAGAACAAATGCTCCATTATTTTCTCAGTAGCATAATTTTCATAGCTTTTTATAGTCGCCGTTCCTCCGTGTTGCAACCAAATACTATTTGGCTTTCCTGATTGTAACCATTCTTGACACCAAATATCATGATTTCCTTTAATAAATATACAACTATGTGTTTTATTCAATTCGATAAGAAAATCAATTACCGCTGCAGATTCGCTCCAACCATCAACATAATCTCCCAAAAAAATCAACCTATCATTTACATGGATATTGGTTCGCTCCAAAAGTTGAATTAAAGCCTTTAATCCGCCATGAATATCTCCAATTACCAAAGTCTTTTTCATGATTAAAACTCTATATATTTTGCAGGAACAGCATCTGTTAACCAAACATTATTTTCAGACAAATAAAATTTAAATCCGTCTCTGTGCATTGCGCCACTTCTAACAGATAAAATCTGCGGAGTTCCTCTTCTTCCGCCCACTTTAATAGCTGTTTCTCTATCTTGGCTAAGATGTACATGTTGACGGCTCATTTTCTGGAGTCCTTCTTTTTTGATACTATCCATAAACTTCCCAACTGTTCCGTGATACAAAAACTCCGAAGGTTCAGCTTCATTCAGGTTTAACTCAACCGAAATTGAATGCCCCTGACTTGCTCTTATTTTAGTTTTATCTTCATTAAAAGCAAATCTTTTTTTATCATTATTTTCTACTACATAATCCAGAAGTTCTGAATCTAATGTATTTCCATTTTTCGAACATTTTGCAATCAATTCTTCTACATCTGCCCAACCATTTTCATCTAGTTTTAAATTTATGGTTTCTGGCGAATGTCTGAGTACTAAACTCAGGAATTTGCTAATGCTCTTTGCTATTTTTTCATTCATGATTTCTATGAAATTTTTAATTTCTTATTTAATTCTTCATCTTCAAAAAGGAAAGGTCTTTCAGCGGGAACCATCAAATAATCTAATTGTTTATTCTGAACAAATTCATATTGTTCGTTTACAAAACCTGAAATATCTTCGATTAGTACTATATCCTCTTTTGCAAAAGATTTTATAAAGTCATCTCTTAAACCAATCTGAATGGCTCTTCTCTCTAACTTATTTCCGTAAGGATCATGATCTGGATCCCATTGTAATCTTATTGATGATGTTTTTACCTGCGTTTGCCATTCTTCACGACTTATTCCAAGTGATGAATCATAAGACGAGTAAACTGCATTTTGCAAATACCTATTGAATGCTGAAATTTTAAGATGAATTGCCAACACCGCTTCTTGTCCTTCTTTTGTTCCCCATCCGTTTCTGTACATCATCCACAGAAAATTAGGCTTAATCCAAGTCATTCTAGTAAGACTAAACTCTCCACCAAAAAATTGATTTTCAACTGCAAAATCCCCTATTTCTTTTCGGTATGATTGATAAACTATTATTTCCTCCTCGTCATATTGAGCCATAATGTGATAACCTGATTTTGGCCATTCTGCAATTTGCTCATCATATTTTTTTAATTCTATTTTCATTTTATTTTGCACACAATATGTTCATTGTGCTGTTTTAATTAAAACAGTTTGATTTTTAATTTTATCTAAAAATCATATACTGTTACTTCTATGTTATTATCAGAAAGTGTTTCCAAGATAATAGGTTCTATCATCTCCCACTTTCCTCCTGCTAAACCACAGCCAATTCTTGGCATATGAATACTAGCTTTATTCTTGTTTGCAAAAAGAGTAACTTCTTTTAAGCCTTGTTCTATAGCATCGTATCTTATTGGAGCATTTCCATTCTCGTTCTTATTAATTTTGTGCTGACCAATTAAATTAGCAACCCAAAGATCTTCTTCAACTTGGACAAATTGAACTTTACCCAATTCAAAATCAACTTTCGATTTAAACCATTCTCTATATTGATTTTCTGGTTTTTTCCATCGTTTTGAAATAGCCATTACAAACCCTTTTCCCCATCCACCTATGTCATTACATATGTGAACAATTATCTTATTATGTTCAGATTGTGGAGATGTTGCATCGCCTTTTATATATTGAATATCTTTCATGGTCTTCTATTTCAATTCATCTCTAACTTCCATCAAGACAAACCCCAAAAGATTCAACCCTTTCCACTTCGCAGGATTCATAACATCTTTATGATCGCTCGCCATCCCGATTCCCCAAATTGCATCGACAGGACTTGCTTCTACTAGAACCCTCTCTTTTGTATTTAACAGAAAAGTCTTCAACTCCTCATTTTGACTGAATTTATGATAATTACCTTCTTTTACAATTTCAAATCTAGCGGCTAACCAAAGCGTTTCATTATAATTCTTTACTTCTCTTCCCAACTTTTTAGCTTCGGCAGGAGAATTTGCTTTAATAATTTTTGGTAAAACTTCATTGTCTTTAAACAATTCGGCTTTTTTAGCCATCATCCAATGTTCAGCCGTTTTGTAAACTACTTTATCAACTTCAAAAGAACTTAACCACCACTGACTGAAACAAGTTTTAGAAATACTTCCGTCTTTATTGGGCTGATGTCCCCAGAAAAATAAAAACTTACTTTCCGATGTTAGGTTTTCTATAATGTATTTCATGATTTATTTTTTAAAAGTATCCTTAAAACATTTGAAATTTGATTTTTTTTCAGAAGTATCAAATATTGCAAAGACTATTTTTTTAAAAGCACCTGCGTATTTTTCAGTAATAATTTCCTTGAACAAATGTGCTACATCTTTGGTTTCATTTCTAAAAACACCACAACCCCAAGCTCCCAAAATTATTGTATCACTTTTTTGCTTTAAAGCAATTGCCAAGACTTTATCCATTCTGTTTTTAAAAACCTCTTCTGTTACAGCAATTTCTTCTTTCCTATTATGTTGCAGCATCGCGCCTTTGTTTGGCGCTGGTGATGTGATAATGTCTGCAACTAATGGTTTTTCAAAATAATTTCCGCTATCATCATTCCAAAACAAGACATTCGGACTATAAATCATGTAATCTGAATATAGAAATGAAGACTGATTTCTATTAAAATCATACATCACTTTGTCTTTGATTTGTGTTTCATAAAGGTTTGAAGATCTAGCTAAACTTTCTTCCTGAGCAGAAGCACCTCCTAAAAATCCACCGCCTGGATTTTTTGCAGAAGCAAAATTCAAGACGCAAATTTTGCCGTTTTTCTCTTGAACAATTGCTTCAATTGTAGAACAATTTTTCGTTATAATCTCTGTTTCAAACTTATTTTCAATTGGGGTTTTCAAGATTGCGTCCCAATCGTTTGGCTCAATTGTAAACGTATTTTCTATAGATTCTCCAAGTTCTTTATCTATAACAATCTTTTTCCCTTTATATTCATAAAAACCATCCTTTATGATTTCTAAAGTTTTATTTGCTATTTCTACTCTATAATTTTTATTCATAATTCTAATTTTATCACTTCAACACTTTCACCTTCAAAATCTTTGAAAGAGTTAGTTGTGAATATTTTATCGAAACAATCTAAAACTTCAAAGCCTTTATTGAAAATTCCATGGCTTACAGCTAAATATAATTTCCCTGCGTTTTTCTTTTTTAATTCTTCTGCTAATCCTACAAAGGTTCCCCCTCCATCGCAAATATCATCTACAATAAGACAATCCATTCCTTTTAAGTCTTCTTCATAAACTTTAAAACCAGACAATCTTCCTGTTTTTACATCACGACTTTTGCTACATTCTACAACATCTACCCCTCCTAAAAACTCAGAAACTTTGTAGATTTTTTTCAAAGCACCACCATCAGGAGAAATCAATTTTACATCGTTTCCTATTGTTTTAATAACTGCTGCTATAAAAGTATGATTCGGAATTACTTCGCAATTGTTTACCAAAGCTGGCGTAACTTCAGAATGTGCATCAAAGACAAATACTTTGTTTAATTGCATTGCATTGATAATATCTGCATATACTTTTACAGATAATGGTTCTCCTTTTATCATTACACGATCTTGTCTTGCTGCTGGGAAATAAGGAATAAACAAATCAATAACTTTTACGTCCATTCTTCTTAATGCATCAACAGCTAGGCATAACAATCCTAAATCGTTAAATGAATTTAATCTGTGTGTGATTGTTATTTTTTGATTGACATCAAAATCAGGATTAATTTTGATATGTGGTTCTCCTCCAGAAAAAGTAAAGCTTTTAAAATCTATTTCTTTTTGTCCTGTAAAAGGGGTAAAATTTGGGTCTAAATTAAGTATCATAGTTTTTTGTTTTGCGTTAATTATACGCAAATATACATTTAATATTTATACGAACAATTATTTTGTGTAAGATTTACGCAAACTTAATTTCAAAGTGAAATCCTTCTTTCAATAAAGCATTGTATTTCTGCTGATTGAACTTAAATAATTTTGCAGGTCTTCCTGTTTTATTAGGCGAAAAATTATCTGTTTCCTGAATAATCCCAAAACTTAAGATCTTTTTTCTGAAATTTCTTCTGTCTATTTCTTTCTCCAGGATTGTACAATACAAATTCTCCAGTTCTGAAAATAGAAACTCTTTTGGTAACAAATCAAATCCGATTGGTTCGTAAGTAAGTTTTGCTTTTAAACGCTCAATCGCTTTTTTTAGAATTAAATTATGGTCGAATGCCAAAGCAGGAATAGCATCCACTTGAAACCATTGTGCATTATCTGCATCAGAATCGGCTTTAACTTTTAACTTCGAAGGATCTACCAATGCAAAATAAGCAACAGAAATTACCCTGTTTCTCGGATCCCTGAAAACATCATCACCGAAAGTAAATAATTGTTCAAAGTGATTTACCGTAATATTAGTTTCCTCTTTTAACTCACGCTTTACAGCTTGTTCTAGTGATTCATCATTTTTTACTAAACCACCAGGTAAAGCCCAATACGATTCTTTAGTTCCAAATTTTTGCTGAATTAAAAGCACATATAATTGATTGTTCTGGTATCCAAAAACAATCGCATCAACAGCAACTCTAATATTTTGATTTTCTATCATAACTCTAATGCGTAAAATTTACACAAATATAACAAAGGAGAGTCAATTTTATAATTTATGCTATTGCAATAAATTATAAAATTGACTCTCCTAAATATGTTTTCTTCCTACTTTTTTAATTTACCGTTATACTTTTCTTTGGGCTTGTAGTACAACTACCTCCGTCTTTGGAAATAGTTACTTCCGCTATAACTTCAAATGTTCCGGCAGCACTGTAAGTATGTGCTACTGATCCCGTAGTAGTGCTTATAACTTCAGAAGGAGATCCATCTCCAAAAGTCCATTTTACAGAACTTATCGTTTTACTTCCATAATATTCTATAGAATAATTAATTTTCTTAGAATCAGTTTCATCTTCGGAATGTTTTAATTTCATTAAAATTGAATCTCCTAAGCAATCTATTATTGCTTCATCTTCGCTCTTACTGCATGAATTATTCATAAAGACTACAGCAATCATTATTAAAATTATTTTTAAATTATTCATTTTCAAAAATTAAGTTGTTTCGTTATCAAAATTATTCTTTTAAAAATAAAAAATAAAGGATTACGACTAAAATCTCTTACTAAAAAACAACTTTAATTCTGTAGCAATAATTTCAAAAATCGGACTCAGGTTACTGTTTTTTCCTGATAACAAGAAAACATCAATACTTGGCATTTCCTTACTATCCCATAATAACTGTAGTTTACCTTCCTCAATCAATTCTTTTGCATTGCAATTCCAGGTTATCCCAATTCCGCTATTTTTAGAGAGTACTCTAAGCATTTCACTTTCATTAGGAATAATATAATTGGCAACCATCGAAGGTCTTTTTTTATTAAAAACATGCAGCCAGAATAATTTAACATGAGGAATTCTTGCATCATGACTATACCATTTTTGCTCATTAAGCCATTGTTCTATTTCTGAGGATTCTTTAGTTTTTAACTTCTGCTTAAACTCATTTACCTCAAGTTGTGGTGATGAAACCATAACTAATTTAATTTTTCCAACAACTTCCTGAATAGTATCAAACGTATCAAATTGCTTGGTAATAATTGCAAAATCAAGTTTTTTGGCATCTACTAATTCAAAAAGAGTATCATTATCATTAAAACTAAAATCGATAAAATCAAATTTAGATATTAAGACACTACCTAAGCTAGCAAACAAGTTTTTAGAAATACCAACAGAAATTAATCGATTTGCATCGGATGCCTTTGCGCGAAACCCATTCTCTACGTTTTCGAGACGGTCAAGCGCATCTATAATCAAATTATTAAGTAACTTAGCGTAATCCGTTGGTTCGACTCCTTTTGATTTTCTGTTAAAGAGTTTATAACCAACGTGTGCTTCTAACATTGATATCTGCTGGCTAACTGCGGGTTGACTAATAAAAAGCTCTTTGGCGGCCAAAGAAAAATTGCCGTTTTTATATACCGATTTAAACGTTCTGTACCATTCTAGATTAACCATGATATAAATATATTTATCACAAACATAATTTATTTTATTTTTACTAATACCTTAATTGCTCTAATTTTGTATCAAATAAAATACATTATGAAGAAAATCGCTCTATTTGTTATTATCGCATTAACTATAAATTGTGCTAAAACTACTGCGCAAAAAGTAAATAAAAAAAATATGAAAAAAGTATTATTTGTTGTTACTAGTCATGATAAGCTGGGTAACACAGGCGAAAAAACCGGATTTTGGACAGAAGAACTTGCAGCGCCTTATTATGCTCTTGCAGATAAAGGAGTTGAGATAACAATAGCAACACCACTTGGTGGTCAACCACCTATAGATCCTAAAAGTGCAGACCCTGCATCGGCAACAGAAGACACTAAACGATTTGATGCTGATAAAGTTTTATTAGAAAAATTAAAACACACCATTAAATTATCAGATGTAAATCCTGCTGATTATGACGCTGTATTTTATCCTGGCGGACATGGCCCATTATGGGATCTAGCCGAAGACAAAAACTCTGCAGCTTTAATCACGACATTTTACACGCAAAACAAACCTGTAAGTTTTGTTTGCCACGCTCCTGGAGTTCTTAAGGATGTTAAGGTAAATGGGGAATTTTTAGTAAAAGGGAAAAAACTTACTGGCTTTTCTAATGCCGAAGAAGAAGCAGTAGGATTAACAAAAATAGTTCCGTTCTTGCTTGAAGAGGCATTACAAAAAGATGGTGCAATTTATTCTAAAGGACCAAACTGGGAACCATACGCAGTTGAAGATGGATTATTAATTACAGGACAAAATCCAGCATCATCAAAATTGGTTGCTGAGAAATTATTAAAAAAATTAACTAAATAAGAATCTAAGATACTGAGTCGCTAAGTCGCTGAGATTAAAAAAAACTTAGAACCTCAGCGCCTTAGTATCTTAGTAACTAAAAAACAAAAAAAATGTTAAACTTTGAATTATACAATCCGACAAATCTAGTTTTCGGAAAAGGACAAATAGAAAAATTAAAAGACCTTGTTCCTCAAGGGGCTAAAATATTATTGGCTTACGGAGGTGGAAGCATCTTTAAAAACGGAATTCACGAGCAAGTAATCAATAATCTAAAAGGATTTGATATTGTAGAATTTGGTGGAATTGAACCAAATCCGCATTTTGAAACTTTGATGAAAGCTGTTGCAGTTATTAAAGCTGAGAAAATAGACTTTATTCTAGCTGTTGGTGGTGGATCTGTAATTGATGGAGTTAAATTTATTTCGGCAGCTGTAAATTTTGACGGAAACCCGATTGATATCCTTCAAAAACGTTTATTGATTAAAGAAAATGCTGTGCCATTCGGGACAGTTTTAACATTGCCTGCAACGGGAAGCGAAATGAATTCTGGTGCTGTAGTAACTATAGAGTCTACTCAGGAAAAATTGGCTTTTGGTGGTAGTGCTTTATTTCCTAAATTCTCTATTTGTGACCCAACTGTTATTGCTTCTTTACCAAAAAGACAATTACAAAATGGTGTTGTAGATGCTTATACGCACGTAATGGAGCAATACTTAACTTATCCTCATGAAGGATATTTACAAGATCGAATTGCCGAAGGTATTTTACAAACTTTAATAGAAATTGGTCCAAAAGTAGTTGAAAACCCTACTGATTATCCACTGGCTTCAAACTTTATGTGGAGCTGTACAATGGCGCTTAACGGATTAATACAAAAAGGTGTACCGAGCGATTGG
Organism: Flavobacterium sp. GL_143; assembly: GCF_057834355.1. Classification (NCBI taxonomy): domain Bacteria; kingdom Pseudomonadati; phylum Bacteroidota; class Flavobacteriia; order Flavobacteriales; family Flavobacteriaceae; genus Flavobacterium; species Flavobacterium sp. GL_143. The sequence goes on from NZ_CM174401.1 coordinate 1,012,558, forward strand.
GCAACTCACATGATTGGTCATGAATTAACTGCTTTGTATGGTATCGATCACGCAAGAACATTGGCAATTGTTGGTCCTAGCTTATATCGTGTAATGTTTGAAACTAAAAAGGGAAAACTAGCACAATACGGAAGACGTATTTTTAACCTAACAGGTTCTGATGATGAAGTTGCAAAAGAAGCAATTAACCAAACAGTAGCCTTTTTCCATACTATGGGAATGGATACTAAACTATCTCAATATACGAACGACTATGATAAAACAGCCGACTTTATAGTAAATCGTTTTGAAGAAAGAGGTTGGAAAGGTTTAGGAGAAAACCAATTGGTTACTTTAGATAAAGTAAAATCGATTGTAGAAATGAGCTACTAGTCGCAGTTAAAAACTGAAAACTAAAAAAAGGCGTTCTTAAAACTTATTAAGGACGCCTTTTTACAATACTAAAACAAAACTAACTAACTCAATTCTTTGTAAATTCATTTAACTAAAATTCTAATTCATAAACTACTACAACGTAAGAATCAGCTACTTATTGTATATTTTGTAAAAAATAATTATTTTTTTCGTATTAGAATTTAAACTAATAAAAAACGAGATAGTTTCTGTATATTTTGATATGTATTTTTCATACCAAAAGCGTTTGTTAGCATGAATTTTTCGTACTATTCGTATAATATTAGTACTTTTGATAAAAATTAATAATTATAATGAGCGAAAATTTAAAATTTGCAGTAATTGGTGGTGGAAGCTGGGCAACCGCCATTGCAAAAATGTTATGTGTAAATCTTTCCGAAATTTCGTGGTACATGCGTAATGACGCTGCTATCGAACACATTAACAAATACAAACACAATCCGAATTACTTAAGTTCGGTAGAGTTTGATACTACTAAATTAAAGCTTACTAATAATATAAATGAAGCCGTAGAATATGCTGATTATATTATTTTTGCTATTCCATCGGCTTTTTTAAATGCCGAATTAGAAAAATTAACAGTTTCCTTAGATAACAAAGTTATTTTCTCGGCTATTAAAGGTATTGTTCCTGAAACAAGTTTAATTGTTGGAGAACATTTTCATATAAAATATGACATTCCGTATTACAACATTGGTGTTATTACAGGACCATGTCATGCCGAAGAAGTTGCTCTAGAAAGATTATCTTATTTAACAATTGCATGCGGAGATTCTACTAAAGCTAGTGTTGTTGCCAAGAACTTATCTGGAAATTATATAAAGGCCAAGATATCTGATGATATTATAGGTACTGAATATGCTGCAATGCTTAAAAATATTTATGCAATTGCTGCAGGAATTGCCCATGGCTTAGGTTATGGCGATAATTTTCAATCGGTTATAATGAGTAATGCTATTCGCGAAATGAAGAAATTCATCAAGAAAGTGCATAAAATGAAACGTAACATTAATGACTCTGCTTATCTGGGTGATTTATTAGTTACAGGATATTCTGTTTTTTCGAGAAACAGAATGTTCGGAAATATGATTGGAAAAGGATATACTGTAAAAAGCGCTATGATGGAAATGAGCATGATTGCCGAAGGGTATTATGCTACCAAAAGTGCCTATAAACTAAACCAAGGATATGGTGCAAAAACACCAATTATCGATGCCGTTTATGCTATTTTATATGAAGGTAAAGATGCTAAAACTGTTTTCAAGAAACTTACTGATGTATTGGATTAGTATTTAGTTACAGTCGCGGTTTTCAGTCTCAGTTTGCGGTGAAAAATAAAAAATATAGAGTATCTACTACTTTAAAAGAATAAAAAAAAGAGTCAAGACTAATTTATTTCGTCTTGACTCTTTTCTTATATTTTATTCTCTAACCAATTTACTGTTTTTACTGTAACTGTAAACTGAGACTGTTTTTATACTGAGACTGTAAACTGCAACTGAGAACTAAAACCTTCTACTTCACTATAACGCCATCTACAAACAAGATAGGCACTTCTTCAGAGAAATCTTCGTGTATAGAATGTGCTTTAAAAATATATTTCTTGTCGTATAATGTGTTTCCGATAAAAAAAGTAACCATAAACTCATTGTTTAAAGCTAATACACTTTTTTCTACCATTTCGATTTTTACTACCGAAACCGATGGAACCTCAACAAAAGCATGACGCAAAAGTGACGTTTTTTTCATTTCGCCATCAATTGTTCCAAAAGCTTTTGAAACGACCATTACACTTTCAATATTAAAATCACTGTCATTTACAAGATAAGCATACCATACTTTCTCCATAAAATCGTCGCTCCATTCCTGAACAACGGCCATAAAAATATTCTCTACTTCTGGAATAATTATATCTTTTTTCATAGTTGTAAAAAGTTATAAAGTCATAAAGTCGAAAGCTTCATGTTTTGAAACTTTCGACTTTACAAATTTTGGACTTAAATTATATGTTTGATTTAAATTGCTCTAAGAATCTAACGTCGTTTTCGTAAAACATACGAATATCACCAATCTGGTATAACAACATTGCAATACGCTCTACTCCCATACCAAATGCAAAACCATTATATTCTTCTGGGTTGATATCACAATTTTTCAATACGTTTGGATCTACCATTCCACATCCTCCAATTTCTAACCAACCAGTTCCTTTGGTGATACGATAATCGGTTTCGGTTTTTAGACCCCAATAAATATCAATCTCGGCGCTAGGTTCTGTAAATGGAAAGTATGACGGACGTAAACGGATTTTTGATTTCCCGAACATTTCTTTAGTAAAATAAAGCAATGTTTGTTTTAAATCGGCAAATGAAACATCTTTATCAATATACAATCCTTCTACCTGATGGAAGATACAGTGTGATCTTGACGAAATTGCTTCGTTACGGAAAACACGTCCTGGAGAAATAGTACGAATAGGCGGTTTATGATTTTCCATATAACGCACCTGTACCGATGATGTATGCGTACGCAACAAAACATCTGGGTTTGTTTGTATAAAAAATGTATCCTGCATATCACGTGCCGGATGATATTCCGGAAGGTTTAATGCCGTAAAGTTATGCCAATCGTCTTCGATTTCCGGACCTTCAGAAACGTTAAAACCAATGTTTGCAAAAATATCTATAATCTGGTTTTTTACGATTGATATCGGGTGACGAGAACCAATAATTACTGGCTCGGCAGCACGAGTTAAATCTCCGTAAATACCTTTAATTTCTTCTTTGCTTTCTAAAGCTTCAACTATTGTTTTTACTTTATCTTCCGCAGCTGTTTTTAAAGCGTTTATAACCTGTCCAAATTCCTTTTTCTGGTCATTTGGTACCGTTTTAAATTCAGCAAAAAAATCATTTAAAACACCTTTTTTTCCAAGAAATTTAATGCGGAATGCTTCTAACTCTTCCTTATTTTCAGTTGAAAAAGCTTGAGCTTCCCCAATATATTCTTTTATCTTATCTATCATTTTCATTCCGTAATTGAGAATACAAATTTACATAATTTGTTTCAAGTTTAAAGTCTAAAGTTTAAAGTTTCCTTTGCAAATCGTAATAATATTAACAAATAAAACGAGTAAGCCTGACAAAAATATAAACTTGATTAAAGTAGTAATCCATTTTCTATTGCAAAAACAAGTTTAATCTATAACTATTTTATCAAACTTATTTTACTTTCAATTTCCTGTACTCTATTTAACCAAAAAGTTATTCCTTCCTGATTCTTAACAATTTCTTTTTTAGAATTAGATGAAACCTTACCTAATTCATGCCAATTTTTTTGATAATCTTTCTCTCTTTCCTGTTTATTGGTAGGCTCTGTTCTTGAACGCCAAAAATTAATATTCTTAAGATAAGTATCTCTTAGGTTTTCAAAATACTCGATTAATTTTTCTTTAGAATTAGGAATATAACCTGGTCCGCTGCAACCACAGGAATGAAATGCAATTCCAACTGAATACAGACTTTTAATATGCTCCCATTTTTTTACATCATCTTTTTTAGGTGATTCAAAATCAAGTCCCATATTAGCCATTAATTCTCCGCATTCTGGACACTTTGCCTCCTGAACAGATTTCTCCCCTCTTTCTATATCACACATCAATCTTCTTTTAAATGTCTTACGACAATCAAAACAAGCGTAATGTGGCTTATAGGAAACCATTGCGTATCTACACATATTTTTTTAGTTTTCAGTAGCAGTGTTCAGTGTTCAGTCGCGGTTTACAGTTTAGCACACGCTGAAAACTGAGACTGAACACTGAATACTAATAAAACTACTCTATAAGTTTTCTTTCTAAAAAGTAACTCACAATTGCTTCTTTCATTAAAACCGATTGTTCTCCCGCTTTTAATGGTGGTAATTCTTCTTTTACCTTATAATGTGGCCAACCTTCCTCATCAAAAAACTCAAATTCATAAAAACCATAAGGCTCTAATAACCTACATATAGCAATATGCATGAGGTTTAATTTTTCATCTTTTTTAAATTCACGGTGTAATTTCCCTAATTCTTGTACCCCAATTAAATAAATTATGGAATCTAAATCTAGGTTTTCTCCTTGTGAAAATTGATCGGAAAGTATATTTACAAGCTGTTCCCAGCGTTCTTTAAGTTGTGCGTCTCTTGACATTTTTATAGGTGTGAATTATGAATTATGAATTATAAATTCAAAAGTCATAAAATTTAGTTTGCAAAGATACGGACTTCAAATCCAAACACCTTAAAAAATTAAACGTATAGATCCATAGATTTAACGTTCTAAAAAGGATCATTTTAAGACAATACTTTCGTCTATTGATCCCGAAAAATCAAAAACATCAACATCTAAAGCCTCAGTCCCGATCCCGAACCGTCGGGCAATGTCATTAAGTTAAGCTTTTTTAGCTAATTATGGTTAATTGTATTCTCGACAAAGATTGTCTAGAAGGGAACGCGGATGACACTGATTCGCTAAAGCGAAAACACGGATAAACACGGATTTTCTCTTGTCTAAATTCTCAATGTCATTAAGGTTAAGAAATTTTAGATTAAAAATTGCTTCGCCTGTTCGCTCTTTCAGGCTCGGGTAACGATTGTCAATTTTTGGTTTTGTGCTGTTTCCCACATCTGAAATCAAAAATCGTTAGTCAAAAATCTTAAATCTTTTTATCTTTTTTCCTTAACTTTAATGACATTGGGCATCGGGACGGGATTGCATCTCTGAACCTCCGAACCTAAAAAACAGATAATTCTTCTATATTTGCGCCTTTATTAAACAAAAACAGGAATATGAGTTTTTTCGATATGATTTTGGGTGTTTTATTGGCATACGGTTTATACCAAGGTATTAAAAACGGGCTTTTTGTAGAAGTTGCTTCTTTTATCTCTTTATTACTTGGGATTTACCTAGCGATAAAATTTTCGTCTTTAATGAAAGAAATTATCATGAAACATGTTTCATGGAACCCAAATACAATCCAGATTACAGCTTTTATCCTAACCTTTATTCTAGTAGTTATCGCAGTATATTTATTAGCTAAATTTTTAACCGGAATTGCTGATTTTGCTCAACTGGGATGGCTTAATAAACTAGGCGGAGGTCTTTTTAGAATTCTAAAAACGATTCTTATTTTGAGTATTGTTTTTAGTCTTTTCGAAAAAATAAATTTCAATCATACTTTTGCAAAAAAAGAAACATTAGACAAATCGATATTTTATAATCCGATACAAAAAATAGCTGGTTTTATTTATCCATCTATAGAAAACTGGTATGATACGTTAAAGAAAAGCGATGCCGAAAAAGAGTCTTCGACAACTAAAGAATCATAATTATTCTTAGATTATAAAAACACTTGTTTTGCTTTAAACTTAAATTTTAGAATAAGCATTCAAGAGTGTAAAAAACAGCCGAATCCATCTTTTATTTCTTAAAGATTCAACAATAATACATCAAGATTCTACAATCCAAAAGTTTGCATTATCTTTGCCGATTAATGACGCGCCTGTATGGCACAGCCATACTATAAAATCACAACAAAAAATACTTAAACTCGTATAGAGAATTGATATAAAAGAAAATGAAAAATATACGTAACTTTTGCATTATTGCACACATTGATCACGGAAAAAGTACACTTGCCGATCGCTTACTAGGCGCAACACAAACCGTTACTGCACGTGAAGAAAAAGCGCAATTGCTTGATAATATGGACTTGGAACGTGAACGCGGAATTACCATAAAGAGTCACGCCATCCAGATGGAATATACTTATAAAGGAGAGGAATATATCCTGAATTTAATTGATACTCCCGGACACGTTGACTTTTCATACGAAGTTTCACGATCAATTGCTGCCTGCGAAGGGGCGCTTTTAATTGTTGATGCTGCACAAAGTATACAAGCTCAAACAATTTCAAATTTATATTTGGCTCTGGAAAACGATTTGGAAATTATTCCAATCTTAAACAAAGTCGATCTACCAAGTGCAAATCCTGAAGAAGTTAGCGATGATATCGTAGATTTATTAGGATGTAAACTAGAAGAAATTATTCACGCCTCTGGTAAAACAGGTTTAGGTGTCGAAAATATATTAGCAGCAATTATCGAAAGAATTCCTCCTCCAAAAGGAGAAATCGATGAGCCTTTACAAGCTTTGATTTTTGACTCTCATTACAATCCATTTAGAGGAATTGAAGTTATTTTCCGTGTAAAAAACGGACAAATTAAAAAAGGGCAAAAGATTAAGTTCATGGCCACAGGTAATGAATATTTTGCTGATGAAATTGGAACTTTAAAATTAAATCAAGTTCCAAAAAGTGTTATTTCCGCAGGCGATGTTGGTTATTTAATTTCTGGTATTAAAGAAGCTAAAGAAGTAAAAGTTGGGGATACCCTAACGGATGCTAAAACGCCAACAACTAATATGATTACTGGTTTTGAGGATGTAAAACCAATGGTATTTGCTGGGATTTATCCTGTAGATACAGAAGATTATGAGGAGTTACGTAACTCGATGGAAAAACTACAATTGAACGATGCTTCATTAGTATTTTTACCTGAAAGTTCTGCAGCTTTAGGATTTGGTTTCCGTTGTGGATTCTTAGGAATGTTACACATGGAGATTATTCAGGAAAGATTAGAACGTGAGTTTAATATGACTGTAATTACTACAGTTCCTAACGTTTCTTACCTGGCTTATACTAAAAAAGAACCTACTGTAGGATTTGTGGTAAACAATCCTTCTGATTTACCAGAACCATCAAAATTAGATCACGTAGAAGAACCTTATATCAAAGCAACAATCATCACCAAATCTGATTTCGTAGGTAATGTTATGTCTTTGTGTATAGAAAAACGTGGTTTAATTACCAACCAAACATATTTAACTACCGAAAGAGTTGAGTTGACTTTTGATATGCCTCTTGCCGAAATTGTATTTGATTTTTATGATCGTCTTAAAACGGTTTCAAAAGGATATGCTTCGTTTGATTACGCACCAATTGGAATGCGAACTTCAAGCTTAGTAAAAGTTGATATTTTATTAAATGCTACAATTGTTGATGCTTTATCATCTTTAATTCACGTAGATAATGCTTACCACATTGGTAAAAAAATGTGTGAAAAACTAAAAGAATTAATTCCACGTCAGCAATTTGATATTCCGATTCAAGCAGCAATTGGAGTAAAAGTAATTTCTCGTGAAACTATAAAAGCATTACGTAAAGATGTTACTGCAAAATGTTATGGTGGAGATATTTCGCGTAAGCGTAAATTACTTGAAAAACAGAAAAAAGGTAAAAAACGTATGCGTCAGGTAGGAAACGTAGAGATTCCTCAAGAAGCATTTATGGCTGTTTTAAAATTGAACGACTAGCTTTTTTATTTTAGATAAAAGAAGAAAGAGAATAGAATATAGATGAACCCAATAACTAACGTTATTGGGTTTTTTTATGCTCTTTTTAAATCCCTACAGCCCACAAAACCTAACTAAACTACTACACATCAACACATTGTTAATTAAATAATGGATAAAATCTCACTTTATTAAGTATTTATTTGTAAGTTTTTAATTATTTTTACATATATGAATTAATCAGATTTTATTTAAACAATTTAAAAGCAATGATTATGAAAACAAAAATCACAACACTTGTAGCGTTATTTACATTTTGTTTTGCAAACGCACAACAGAAAGAAGTAGAAGAAGAAGTTAGCACTGCCAAAGGAGTACGGTTCGAAAAAGGGAGTATGTTTATTGAGGGAGGTGTATCGGTTAGTACTGTAAAAGATGAGTCAAACTCATTTTCTATAAACCCAAAATTTGGATATCTTCTTGATGACAATTTAGCTATCGGGTTAGACTTGGATGTGTTTGGTTCTACAATCGATAAAGACACTCCAGCTGAAAGAAAAAACAATGGATTTGGTGTTGGGGCATTTGCCAGATACTATTTCTTAGAATTGGATTCCAGACGTCTTAAAGTGTTTGGAGAAGCTGGATTAGGGTATAGCCATGTTAAAACTGAAGTATTAAATGTAGAAGACACAACAAATGGAATTAAGGCGAACATAACAGTAGGTCTAAACTATTTCTTTACCAAGAAATGGGCAGCTACATTTGCTTTGGCTGATATCTTAACGTACAATAATGCAAATCCTGAAAACGGATCTTCATCTAGTAGTTTTGAGCTAAACATCAACCTATTTAATAATATTTTTGCACAACCTAAATTTGGATTACTTTATAAATTTTAATACTAGTTTAGAAATCTACTCTAAGTTTTAGAAAATAAAGTACAGCATATAGAAAAGCCCAATAACGAAAGTTATTGGGCTTTTTAGTTTAAATTTGATGAAATAATCAAAATAAAATGGCAGAAATAAGTGGAGAAGAATTTGGAAAAAGAATTAAATCTCAAGAAAAACATTTTAATGATATAACAATCAATTTCAATGAGGAAATAGATTTTCCAATCACAATTCTTAATGAAAATTTAACATTTAAAAATATCACTTTTAAAGGAATGCGAGTTACTTTTAGTGGTATTCCTAACGAAGAAACGCCTGAAAACAATTCTTTCATTTTTGAAAATTGCTGTTTTTTATGTGACTTTATATTCTCATCATGTAATCTTTATACTTTGGCATTTATTTCTTGTGTAATAAACAACAAACTCTTTCAAATAAGAAATTGTAATATAAATGATCTTTCTTTTGAAGAAAATATTGAAGACACTAGTAATGTAAAGTCTACTATTGTCAAATCAGGTACAATTAAAATTAATCGTGGAAAAATAAATCATATTTACTTTGAAAATATTCAATTTACCGACGGTGCTTTAAAAATTACTGGACTAAAATCAACAAACCATTTTAGCATATTAAGATCTACATTAAATGATACATTAATTTCAAATTGTGATTTTAATGATTATTTCGAATATATCGGAAATAAGGCAACTTTAAAAGCAAATAATATTTTTTTCAATCGTTGCAATTTTCCAATTTCAACTTTTTTTGAAACAAAATTCAATAACAGCACTCATTTCAGTCACTGCACCTTTAACAAAACAACAAATTTTCAATCGATTGAAAATAAAATCAATGGCGATTTAAAATTCACTGATTGTGATTTTTATAAATTCACTGATTTTGATAAGTCTAAAATCCATAAACTAAAATTCGAAAAAATTAAATTTCATGATTTTGTTTCATTTCAAGAAACTTATTTTGATATTATTGAAATAGACAAAACAAATTTTGAAAAAGGAGCTTTTTTTGATGACATTCAAATAAAAAAAATTGATGATTGCGATCGAAGGACAATTCGAACCATAAAACAACAACTTCAAAAAGCAGAAAATAGAATTGATTATAATAGATTTAGAGTCTACGAGTTTAACGCATATAGAAAAGATATCAAAAAAAAATTAAAGGAATTTGAAAATGACAAAGATCACTTAAATCATAGAGTAAGAGAACCTATACAACTAAGAAGAGATAAATTTATTTTATGGATTAGCGATGTAGTTTCTGAATACGGAACAGATTGGAAAAGAGCAATGAAATTCACTTTAATAACTGGTTTTATCATTTATTTTCTCTTTTTCATTTGTGAAAATTATGAATACAAAATAGACCTTTTTAATTGGAATAATCTCTCTCATTTTACATCTGGTTTATTTAGATTTTTCCTTGTTACAGATTTTTTCAATCCTTTGGATAGTAATAGAACCTATCTAACAAATCCTATAAGTTGGTTAATATTTATCTTTGGAAAAATTGTAATTGCTTTTGGAATATATGAAATGATACAATCATTCAGAAAATTCAAAGCCTAAACCTTTGTATCTTTGAACTTCTGTATCTATAAAACTCAAAAGAAAAATGCTCGATGAATCCCCTAAACGGTTTGACCGAATTGTTGCAATTCTTATTCAGCTACAATCTAAAAAGATTGTTAAAGCACAAGAACTAGCCAATCGTTTCGAAGTAAGTTTAAGAACAATTTACCGTGACATTCGTACTCTAGAAGCATCTGGCGTTCCTATTTATAGCGAAGCTGGCGTTGGTTATGCTTTGATGGATGGTTATCGATTACCGCCAGTTATGTTTACCCGAGAAGAAGCTAGTAGCTTTATTGCTGCTGAAAAATTGATGCAAAAATTTACTGATACTACTTTGGGAAATCATTATGCTTCGGCAATGTATAAATTAAAATCTGTGCTTAAAAGCGACGATAAAGATTGGGTTTCTACAATTGAATCGAGTGTTTTAATGCAATCTACCGAGAAACTTTTTAACGATAAATCTCCAAATACGCTCGCTTTACTTTTTGAAAGTATTGCCGAAAAAAAACAAGTTATTCTTTCTTATCAAGCTTTTACTTCAGACGGAATTACAGAAAGAAATATTGAACCTGTTGGTATCTTTCATGATCACAACAATTGGTATGTTATAGGATATTGCCATTTGCGCACCGATTATCGCCAGTTTAGAACAGACCGTGTACATAGTATAAAAAAAACAGAAAAAGATTTTACATTAGAACATGATTCTCTTGAAACTTATTTGAATAAAAATGAAACTATTCCAACTACCAAAGTGCGCATTCTGATTGATAAAAAGATAGCGAGGTATTTATCACACGAACGGAAATATCATGGTTTTATATCCGAAAAAGAAATCGATGGGAATATCGAGATGACTTTTATGTGCCGAGATATTGAAAGTGGTTTCCCGCGTTGGTTTTTAATGTTTGGAGATTACGCTACAATTCTGGAACCTGAGCGATTAAAAACACGAACTTTAGAGTTATTAGAAATTAACAGACAAAGACTTTTATAAAAAAACTCCTAAAATGAGATTTCATTTTAGGAGTTTTATTTTTTATATCAAATATTCGTAATTTTTATTGCTGAGCATGAACAACATTATAAAAATTATAATCTGTATTTGATGCATCAGTAATACCAATATTGCGACCAATTGTAACTATCTGCCCTCGATGATACGTCCCATGGTTTACAACCTGCAATAAATAATCACATATTGGCAACTCACATTGAAACCAAGGGCTTTCAATTTTAATTTTTCTGGATAATTCTTCTTCTGAAAGTGATTTGATATATTCAGACAAACGAGCTGATCTATTTACTAATCCTTCAAATATTTCCTTAGTTATCAATTCTGTATTTTCTCTTTTATCAAATTCAGAAGTCTCTGCTATTATCGAATACCAATATTCTTCGGTTGCCCAAATATGATTGAGTGTTTTAATAATACTAGAATAACTCGAAGCTACTTCTTTATGAAGCAGTTCGTCTGATTTTACAGAAAGCCAATTAACAAATTGCTGATTTACCCATAAATTATAGTCTGCATAATTTGTCATTATTTTTTTTAAGCTCATGATAATTTATTTTAGTTTTTCTGAATAAGAATTGATTTGAAAATATAATTTGATTGATGATTGAAAGGATTATTTAATTCTAATTATCTTTCCCAGAAAAAAGGAGGCTCAATACCTAATGCTCTTAGATAAACATACCCTTGTCCGCGGTGGTGTACTTCATTATCGATAAAATATAAGATATTCTGAACAATCGGAAATTCATATTGTCCAAACAAATTGAAATTCTCATTGAAATCTTCTATCTTTAATTGCTCCCAATATTTATTAATCTCATCGGTAGATTCATCCCATTTTTCAAGGTATTGCGCTTTAAAAATTAATTTCTCTTCTCCTTCTTTAAAAGGCTGACTGTCTCGATTTACAATACTTTTTAAGGCTGGTGCCGCAATCGCCAAAAGTTCATCTGTCAATTTTGAAAAAGGACGCATTCCGCCAATAGAAAATTCAAAGAAATCTTTTTCAGGAAAAGCTTCAATTACATGACGTGTCAATGCGCGATGACCTTGCCAATGTTTTAATAAATCTTCTGGAGTAATAACTTGTGCTGCTAGTGTTTTCATAATTTTAAAGTTTTGATTTTTTATTACTTCAAAAGTAAATCGAGTCGGTGACAACAGTTTGTCAGTAGTGATTTTATTTTTTAAAATTATTTCAAAAAATAAACATAAACAATTGCTATTCAAAAATATAACAAAAAATTTACATGTTATTTTTCTTTAAAAAATCTTTATATTGACATAAAAACACAAAAGGCTAAACAAATTTTACTTAAAACAAATACCTCTCGTAAATGGCCTTCTTTTTAATTAGTCAAAACCTTTGCATCTTTGTACCTTTGCACCTAAGAAATTTAGTACCGTAACAAAATGATTGAAGATAAAAACCCACAACGTACCAGCATAGCGCAATTAGGCGAATTTGGACTAATTGAGCACTTAACACGAAACTTTGATGTTACACAAGAATCTACTTTAAAAAGTATTGGCGATGATGCTGCTGTATTAGATTTTAAAGACAAGAAAGTAGTCGTTTCTACCGATTTATTAATTGAAGGTGTGCATTTTGATTTGGCTTATATGCCTTTAAAACATTTAGGTTACAAAGCTGTGGTGGTAAACATTTCAGACATTTGTGCCATGAATGCTAAACCAACACAAATAACTGTTTCTGTAGCTGTTTCTAATCGTTTTCCATTAGAAGCCCTTGAAGAATTATTTGCAGGAATCACGCATGCTGCAAAAGAATATAATGTAGATGTAATTGGTGGTGATACTACCTCATCTCAAAAAGGATTAATCATTAGTATTACTGCTATTGGTGAAGCCGATGAAAATGAAATCGTATATCGTAATGGCGCTAAACAAACTGATTTATTGGTTGTAACTGGCGATATTGGAGCTGCATATATGGGATTACAGGTTCTAGAAAGAGAGAAACAAGTTTTTCAGGTAAATCCTAATTCGCAACCTGATTTAGATGCCTATACTTATTTAATAGAACGCCAATTAAAACCTGAAGCTCGCAAAGACGTTCGTACTTTGTTACATGCCTTGGAGATTAAACCAACATCTATGATTGATATTTCAGACGGATTATCATCGGAGATTATTCATTTGTGCAAACAATCTAAAGTAGGTTGTAACTTATATGAAGATAAATTGCCGCTAGATCCACAATTCATAAATGTTTGTGAAGAATTTAATATCGATAGTACAACTGTTGCGATTAATGGTGGAGAGGATTACGAATTACTTTTTACTATTGCAATGGAAGATTTTGAAAAGATAAAAGCAAATCCAAACTTCTCAATTATTGGTCATATGACACAAGAAAGCGAAGGGATTCATCTAGTAACTCGTGCTAATACAAAAATTGCTTTAAAAGCCCGCGGATGGGATGCTTTAAGCGAATAATTACATATATCCATAAAAAAAGACATCTAATCAGATGTCTTTTTTTATTTTATAGAAGCGCTGTTTATAAAAGTCCTTTGTTCCTGGCTTCGTGTACTAAATCATCATCTGTACCATCTGTTACTTTTAGCAATTCTTTTAAATTTTCTATTCTTCTTATTGTAGCTTTCAAAGAAATAGGAATGTAATGTGGCATTTCGTCTGTTTTAGTTCCTTTGGATAAATGAAACAGAATTTGTTCGTCAATCTGATCAATTTCGATGGAGTCTTTTGGTGATTTTTCTAACATTTCAACAACCGACTGGCTATAGTAAGTCTTTTTTTTCATCACTTTATCAAAAGCAAATAACAACTCATCAAATGTTAAATCATTTTTTATGATTAATCCTCTAGGATTTATTGTTCTAATGATTGTTTTTATCTTAAGTAATTCGGTGTACATTGTTAGCAAAATTATTTTACAATTTGGCATATGTTCCATAATCAGCTTTGCTAAATCTTCTCCCGAATATATTTCCATTTCTTCATAAGCGGGCATACTAATGTCTAGAAATGCAATATCAAAATTTGTTGTTGCAGGATCCATAATTACCTCGTAACCCGATTTACAATCTTTGGCCTGTGTAATTAAAAATTCATATTCTTTAGGATTATATCTCGTAATCGCATTTTTGTACCCTTCAATTATAAAAGGATGATCATCTACTATAAATATGTTATTCTTAATTATTTCTACTGGAGGTTTATCAGTTGTCATTATGCTGAAGGTTTATTTTTTGATCAATTGGAATTTTAATTACTATAACTGTTCCATCCGCTTTATTAGATTTTATATCAACGGTTCCATCGCATTCTTTTACTCGATAGAAAATATTTTGCAAACCAATTCCTTTTTTGGTTCTATTTACATTAAATCCTACTCCATCATCACTTATCAACAACGCCAAATGATTTACTTCATTTTTAAGCTCTATTTTTATTGTTTCTGCTTGTGCATATTTATTACAATTTTGCAATGCTTCCTGAATAATTCGGTACAGATTTATTTTAATGGAGTTACTTACCAAATCCCATCTTATACTTGAATCAATACTCGAGATTAATTTTGATTTAAAAGTAACTCTTTGATTTTCCAATAACTTATCAAGAATCATTACAAAATTATTAATCAATTCTGATTTCTCTTTATTTAAATCATGCGAAATTTCCCGAATATCTTGCTCAATTTCTTTTAAATCTGATAAATATTTTTTGCGCTTTACAGCTGCTGCTGCATCATCTACTTTATCTAAGCTGTCTAGACTTATCCTAACCCCAAACATTCGCCCTAAAACACCATCATGTAAATCTTGGGCTACCTTTTTTTTCTCTTTAATCCGAATAGCTTCAATTGTATTTTGTTGCGAAATCATCAGGTTATAAATATCTTCATTGGCTATCTGCTGCTGCTGTTTAAAAAGCAGCTCTCTATTTTTGGCTTTTTGTGCCAAATAAACATAAAAAAAGAGTCCTAATAAACCACAGATACTAAAAACATATATCAATGTTCGGTTCTGAACATTTAAACTCGTATTTTCATCTTTTATTTCATTCGTTTCATATTCTATTCGGGAAAATTTTTCTCCCATCTTTCTTTCTGCTTTTTGTGCTTTTTCATTTATCTGTATATATTCTTTCGAATAAACCGATGCATTTGTTGGATCTACAAGAGCCATTTGCTTAAGTGCCTCAAGAGTATTTCTTAATCTATTCGAATTTCGGGATAACTTAAGTGCATCTTTACAATATTGCATTGCTTTTGAAGTATCTTTTTTATAAGCAAAATACTCAGATAAATGTATTTTACTAGATATGACCCCTGACTTAAGATCTAGACTATCTCTAATTTTTAAAGATTTATAAAATAGATCTGGAAGTCCTTCAGACTCATGCAACTTAAATTTAGAATAAGCCAAATTATCATATAACATAGCATATAATATAAGTTTTTCCTTAAATAAGTTTTTTTGTTCTAATCCTTTTTGAAAATATATTTTTGCTTTTTTATAATCATTCATACTTAAATAAACAAAGCCAATATTATTTAGCGAAGTCGCTTTTAGCTGAAGATCTAATGGGATTGATTTATCTTCAAGAATAACTAAAGCCTTATTATTAAATTCCAAAGCCTTATCATATTCTTCTCGCTCCTTGTATAAAATCCCTAAAAGATTATAGGATTCATGCAATAAATAACTTACTTTTTTCTGACGCTTCAAAAGCCGCAAGGCTTTAAAAACCATTATTTCACTCTCAAAAAAATCGCTTATGTTATATTGTAGAGTTGCCTTACTCAAAAAAGTTCTGGCAAGATTATAGTCATCATTAATCCGGATATACAATTTCTCTGCCTTATAGTAGTTCCTAAAAGCACTATCAGGAACTGTTTTAAAACTATAGTAATCTCCTAAATAAGCATAAGCCTTAGCCATACTAACCGTATCAAGGTTACTTTTTGATCGTTCTAGTATGAGTTTTGTTGTTTCCCGATAGGCATTCCAATCATTCATATTGTAATACCGATTGGCTACTTTAAACAAATTTACTCTATTAACCGAATCATCTTTTTGATTGATAATTATATTGAACGCTTTTTTATTATACTCTTGTTTGGACTTAAATGGCACGTTGATATCATTTGCCAATGACAAATAAAGAGACAAACTATCTACAGAGGAAGTCACATTGTTGTCGACAATGCTTTTCTTGGTACAGCCCAAAAAAACAAAAACTAATAACAATAATATAGGGTAGATTTTTTTCAATAGTACATTTGGCTTTTATCAAAAATACTAAAACTATAGACACAAAAAAAGGCTGTCAAAAAATTGACAGCCTTTTTTTACATATAAACTCTTTGTTCTAGTCTTGTTTTCTTCCTCCTCCTGCTGATCCACCACCATCAATAGGCTGTCTATAACTGTTAGTTGCTGACAAATCTAACATATAACCATTATCTTGTTTTCTACCTCCTCCTGCTGATCCACCACCATCAATAGATAAATCGATGTAAACATCTTGTTTTCTTCCTCCTCCTGCTGATCCACCGCCATCAATAGGTGGTATTATCTCACTTTTTGCATTTAATGAAATGTTTTTAGTTGTTTCTGGAGTAGTAAAAGATGTTGCTACTAATGCTAAAGAAAATAATGCGATTGTTGTGATTGAAGTTTTCATAATCTGGGGATTTTTATTGTTAGTATTTTTTTACGTTTTAAATGATCGCTTATTGCTAAATCATGGTGTAAAATTAGTACTGTAATCCCCTTTTCAACTCTGTAAAAAGGCATATATGGTGGAATGCTGCCAAATGGTAGTGTACGTAGGTCAAATACGTGTAAATACTTAGTTGCTAGACCTCTATATAGTTTCCGTTAGCAAACTCGGCAATTATTATCTCTACATTTCTTTTATAAGTCTTAGAAAATGGTAGTTTTTTTGTAGAGTTTTTTATGTAACAAACTGAGTTCCCAGTATGTATCCTCGCAATATGGTTTCTGTTGATGATATAACTGTTGTGTATGCGTATAAATGGGTGTAATAAAATAGCTTCAAAATATTTTAATGTTTTAAAAGCTGTTATCATTTCTCCAGTATTCAAATAAATATCTGTCGAATTATTATCTGCCTGAATATAGGTAATATCTTTAGCTTGAATGTATCGATAATCTCCATACGATTTGACACATAACACTAAAGATTGATTTATTTTTTGTACCTCGATAGCATCTCCTTTAAGCGAGGTTTTAAAATCCTGAACGGTTTGATTGCTAATTAAATTTACCTCATAACTAGGCCAATCTAGTTTTAAAATCGTTTTGAGTAAATCTGCCCGTTTAAGTGGTTTTAGCAAATAATCCATTACGCCATACTTAATCGCATCAAAAGCAAAATCTTTTTTGGTGGTTGTAATAATAACTTTAGGAACTATCCGCAAATAATGATAAAGCTCATTTATAAATGATAACGAAAGATTACTTGTATTATCTTTTGGATCTATCTCAAGAAATATAATATTTGGATTATGCTCCAAAACTAAATTTAATCCTTGCTGATATGTATTTGCAATAGCAACAAAAATTAGCTCTGAAAAACCATCTGCTAATTCCTTGGTTTTTAGAACACTTTCTTGATTATCATCAATAATAATGTATGAATAATTTTTCAATGCTTTTGTAGATTTAGTGGTATTATTTTACAAGAACCGAACTGATAATTATATGCAAATTTATCTCCTTCATTGGAATTTCAACAATAAAATCTTATTTTTAGCTTTAATAAAGCAATTAAATTTACATATTTCCTTTTTTTAAAGATTTTATTGTTAATATATTTTAAACAAATGTTAACACATTAAGACGAAGTGCAAATATATCCGATGAAATGCACAAAATAAAGTCTTCTTTAATATATTATCTCTATTTTTTGCATGTTTAAAACATACCTTTTCTAAACAAAAAAAGCTTCTCAAATGAGAAGCTTTTTTCTTATTTTTAATTATCGATTATACTAATAATCGATTCTTATTTTACATTTTCATTAACCAATTTTTCATCGAAACTTCATTTTCGATAATTGATCTTAAATCGGCAATAGCTACACGATCTTGTTTCATTGTATCTCTATGACGGATTGTAACTGTTTGATCCTCGATAGTTTGGTGATCAACTGTAATACAAAAAGGAGTTCCTAATGCATCTTGTCTTCTATAACGTCTTCCTACTGCATCTTTTTCATCATAAGAAACATTGAAATCCCATTTTAAATCTTCGATGATTTTTTTAGAAATTTCAGGCAAGCCATCTTTCTTTACCAATGGTAAAACTGCTGCTTTTGTAGGTGCTAAAACTGCTGGTAGCTTCAAGACTGTTCTTGTAGAACCATCTTCTAATGTTTCTTCTTTTAATGAAGTTGCAAAAACTGCTAAGAACATTCTATCTAATCCTACTGAAGTTTCTACCACATAAGGAACATAATTTTGATTTAATTCAGCATCAAAATACTGTAGTTTTCTACCAGAGAATTCTTCATGCGCTTTTAAGTCAAAATCTGTACGAGAGTGAATTCCTTCTAATTCTTTGAATCCAAAAGGGAAATTAAACTCGATATCCGCAGCTGCATTAGCATAATGTGCTAATTTTTCGTGATCATGAAAACGGTAGTTTTCTTTTCCTAAACCTAAAGATAAATGCCAGTTTAAACGTGTCGTTTTCCAGTGCTCGTACCATTGCATTTCATCTCCTGGACGTACAAAAAATTGCATTTCCATTTGTTCAAATTCACGCATACGGAAAATAAATTGTCTTGCAACGATTTCATTTCTAAACGCTTTTCCTGTTTGTGCAATTCCAAAAGGAACTTTCATTCTTCCTGATTTTTGTACATTCAAGAAATTCACAAAGATACCCTGAGCTGTTTCTGGACGTAAATACAAGTCCATTGCAGACTCTGCAGATGCTCCTAACTTAGTACCAAACATTAAGTTGAATTGCTTTACATCTGTCCAGTTTCTAGATCCAGTTTCTGGATCTGCAATTTCTAGTTCTTCGATTAAAGCTTTAACATCTTCTAAATCTCCATTACCTAAAGAGCGTCCTAAACGTTCTCTGATTTCTTTTTCTTTAGCTAAATATTCAATTACTCTGGCATTTGTAGTTACAAATTCCTGTTCGTTGAAAGCATCTCCAAAACGAGCACTCGCTTTTTCGATTTCTTTTTTAGCTTTTAGATTTAGCTTTTCAGCATAATCTTCTACTAGAACGTCAGCTCTATATCTTTTTTTAGAATCTTTATTATCAATTAACGGATCATTAAAGGCATCAACGTGGCCTGAAGCTTTCCAGGTTGTTGGATGCATTAATATTGCGGCATCTAAGCCTACAATATTCTCATTCATCTGAACCATTGATTTCCACCAATATTCACGGATGTTTTTCTTTAACTCTACTCCGTTTTGCGCGTAATCATATACTGCACTTAAACCATCGTATATTTCGCTCGACGGAAAAATAAATCCGTACTCTTTTGCGTGCGAAACTACATTCTTAAATAAATCGTCTTGTTTTGCCATAGTAATGCAAAAATATAAAAAGTCCTTGTAAAAAAAAGAAAAATTGCAAAGATTGAAGCCTGAATTTCTTTATTTTTGTAACTAAATTCTTTCTATTTGTGTTTAATTACATTATTAACCTGTTTTTCCCAAAAGCGTGTGCTGGATGTCACTCTTTTTTAATGGCAAATGAAACCATAATTTGTACCATTTGCAGACATGAAATGCCTCTAACCCAATATTATTTAAATCCAAAAAACGAAGCTTTTAAAAAATTTTATGGAAAAATTGAAGTCGAACATGTTTCTGCTTTTCTTTATTTTAATAAGAAAGGAATTGTGCAGGAACTCATCCATAACTTAAAATATAAAGGGCACGAAAATATTGGCACTATGCTTGGCCAATGGCATGTCGAGGATTTAAAAGAATTAGTACTAGATGTACCTTTTGATATGATTATTCCAGTTCCTTTGCATCGAAAGAAATTTCATGAAAGAGGCTACAACCAAGTAACTACATTTGGCCGCGCTCTTTCTCAAGGTTTACAAATAGATTACAACGATACTTTATTGATTAGAACCAGATACTCTAAAACCCAATCTAAAAAAAATCTTTTAGGAAGATCAGAAGGTCTTAAAGAAATATTTGATGTCTCGTTTACCGAAGACAAACACGATAAGCATTTTTTACTTATTGATGATGTAATCACAACTGGAGCAACACTTGAAGCTTGTTCTCGTGCATTACTAAAAATTCCAGGTGCCAAAATCAGCATTGTTTGCATGGCAATGGCACACTCTTAAATTAGCTTTAGTATTTATTCGAAACCAATCTTTTTTACTGTTTTTCTATCTCCATCATATACAACCAAGAAATAAATCCCTGTATCTAAACGATTATTCAGTATAATTTTTTGCTTGAAATTTGCCATACTTTCAAATGTATTACGGTAAACTTCTTTACCCGCATCATTGTATATAAAGACTCTAACTCCATCTGTTGATTCACATCTAAAAGCAATTTCAAGATCTCCTTTAGTAGGATTAGGATAAGCTATAAGCTCCTTTGGCATAACAATAACTTCTGTTTGCAAAGTGTATTTTTTTGTACAAATCTCAATTGAGCCTGAATCTATTGTACCATCTCTCCCTACGTAAGCATCTCTTACCTTGAATGCCCAAGTTCCTACAGCATCTTTATTATTAAAACTGTTAAGCAAATCAGTAGGAGTTACAGTTTGTAAAGTAGGTATTGAGCAATCTAAAGCTGTTCCCCAATCATCATACTTTAATAACAAACTGGCGTTTACATCTCCACAATTTCTATTAAACAATCGTACAATTGCTCCTTGAGGATTTACTAGTTGCATCTCTACATCCGACAATCTTGTATGTGTCAATCCTACAGAAACATTTACATCTAAAACTATCCCTGCATCGGCCGGAACATTTATATTTCTTGTTGTATATGCTAATGCATTAGGTATTGCAAAAGCTGCTCCAAGTGGATACGAAGTACATGTTGCATCAACTTTATAACCAATTGCAAATGATCTACTGTTTACTGCATAATAAATATTGGCTGTAGGTTCAATTAAAATTCTGCAATTTGTTGCTGTTACATCCTCTGGAACATCCACTGTTTGAGAACCATCATTGGGTGTATTTGCAGCTAAGACAATCGGAAAGGTTAAACCACCATCTGTAGAAAGTTTTATATTTACATTGGCAGATCCTGGCAAAGTATTCGTGCTTTTTACATCCCAAGTAATAATCTGGCTCGTTCCATGAAGCCACCCAATATCATTTGTGCCTTGTGATGTTACTGTAAATGGCCCAATATCTTTTATTACATTTACAATCATTGCAGCTGTATTGGTTTGTGCAGTTCCCGCAGCAGCATTATCACGACCTGTTAATGTAAAATGTAAAGTTCTGGAGATTGACGGAGCCGACTCCCAAGTACTCGTTACTTTACCTGAAAGAACAAGGTCTAAATTTGGCATATAACGTATCGGTGAACTCGAAGGCGGAAATGATCTAAACAAAGGACCATCAGGTTTGTCTGGGCTAGCAATACTTAGGCTTCCTGATGTTGTAATTGCCGTATCATTTTCTTCCCAACAATAAGTAATCGAATCACCATCAATATCAGTACCTGTTCCTTTTAAAATAAAAGCGGTACTAACTGGAATTGTGTAATTAGCACCCGCATTAATCACTGGAGGATTATTTATTATAGGCACACTAACTGGACAAACTTTTGTCGCTAGATTTTCTTGAATTTGTAAAATACTAGCATATGTAAAATAATCATCGGAGTGATCTTGTATATCGTAATCATCTGTAACTCCTGCATATCCCATGATTGTAGAACCACTTCCCGGTTCTACATTTACGCCTGCTCCTTCTATATCATAAGAAAAAGTATGGGTTGCTCCTAATTGATGCCCAAATTCATGTGACACAAAATCAATATCAAAAGTATCTCCTTGTGGTTTTCTATCAGATGGAGATGTAAACCCACTTCCTTTAGAATTATCTACACATACGCAACCAATACAACCAGCATCACCGCCACCTCCTGATGCTCCAAATAAATGACCAATATCATACGCATTTTCGCCAATAACATTTGTTAAAGTAGTTTGAACTTCTTGATTCCAAGCTCCTTTAGCTCCTGTGGCTGCATCAGAATAAGGGTCTGTCGCTGCATTTGTATAAATAACAGCTTCATTATTGGCTATTATGATTAATCTTAAAGCCAAGTCTTTATTAAAAACACCATTAACTCTTGTCATCGTAGCATTCATTGCTGCTAATGCGTTAGCTTTTGTACCTCCAAAATAAGCCGCATATTCGCCTGTACAAGACAATGCCAATCGTAGAGTTTTAAATACTTTATTGTTTGCTGCTATTTTGGCTGTCTTGGCTTTTAATTCTTTATTTAATACAATATCTTTTGTCTTACATGTTAATGGCAAACTTCCTTTATCTCTGCTTTTAGCAGTAAACAGGGTATATTCTCCACTATTTTCTGTAATTGGTTCGATAAATTCAGAAGCATTATCAGCTCTTAAAACCATCGTCTGGATTCCTTCTGGAGAAACACTAAAATGAATTTTTGCTGTTTTATCTTTACTACTTATTCCTTCGTAAGCTCTAATATCTGGGTATTTTGCTTGTAATTGAGGATCAAAATTAGAAGATTCCCAAACAGTATATTTTTCGAAAGCACCATCCATATTAGGAATCGTAATTTCGGCTGTAGTTCTTTTATCAGTTTTAAGTTGTGCACTAGCGAGTTTTTCTTTCAAAAAAACTTCGTTTAGTTTATAAATAATCTTTTCTCTATCGTCTGACTTTACATTTCCTCTCTCGGTAATCGAAGTGGTACTTTGACTAACTTTTTTCCACATTTCGTTACTTTGTGCCTGAATTTGGACAGAACTAAAGATAATTAATAAAAGAAGTATAGTTTTTTTCATGTTGAGAAATATTTAAAGTTCAAAATTAATTCAATTAATGTGAATAAAAAGATTTAATCGTCAAATAATTATATAAAATCGTCAAATAATTATATAAAATCGTCAAATAAAGCTTTTTTAGCAAAATCATCCCCAACTTTATAAAAAATCAATTCTCCTTACTATTAGATTTAAAATAGATAGTATAAATTTGCAACATCTTAAACTATTTGCTTTGAAGCTCTTTCATTCTATAACCGATTTTCGATCTACCAAGAAAACAATACTAACTCTTGGCACCTTTGATGGTGTACATATTGGTCATAAAAAAATACTTGAAAAGATTACCCAAAATACTCAGGACGGAAAATATGAGAGTTTGGTTCTTACTTTCTTCCCTCATCCTAGAATGGTATTACAGGAGAAATCAGAAATAAAATTACTGAATACAATTGCCGAAAAAACAAAACTCCTAGAAAACACAGGCATAGAAAACCTTGTCATTCACCCTTTTAACGAAAGTTTTTCTAGATTAACTGCCGAGGATTTTGTGAGTTCTATTTTGGTAAATCAGTTTCATATCCAGAAAATAATCATTGGTCACGATCACCGTTTTGGAAGAAACAGAACGGCTGATATTAATGATTTAATTGCATTTGGGGAGCAATATGGTTTTGAAGTAGAGCAAATTTCGGCACAAGAAATAAAAGATGTATCTGTAAGTTCAACCAAAATAAGAAAAGCATTAACCGATGGCGATATGAATCTTGCCAATGAATATTTAGGTTATGATTATTTCCTAACTGGTACTGTTGTAAAAGGAAAACAACTAGGCAGAACTATTGGTTTTCCTACTGCTAACCTAAAAATTGAGGAGGAATACAAATTAATTCCTAAAAATGGAGTCTATATTGTAAAATCTATCATCAATAAAAAAGTAGTTTATGGTATGATGAATATTGGCTTTAACCCAACTGTGGGTGGTCAGGCTCAGTCTATCGAAATTCATTTCTTAGATTTTGATGAAGATATTTACGATTTAGAAATTTCCGTTTCTTTATTGCAATATGTTCGTGAGGAACAAAAATTTGGCTCTTTCGACCTTTTAAAAGAACAATTAAAAAAAGATAAAGAAACAACTATAGCCTTCACAAATAAATTATAATTCCTTTAATTTATTTCTGCCATTCATAATGACAACATAGTGATTTTTTTAGTAAATTTGATAAGCATTATACTGTATATCAACCAAATACTATTAACTTCTTAAAAATAATCGTTATGAAACTTTCAAAAGAATTATACAATGGGATTCTTATATTCCTAGGTATTGGTGTTTATTTTTTATTAATGAATGTTTTAGGTCTTTCTCATATACTTTACTTACGTGCACTGAACGTAGCTTTTGTTGTTTATGGGGTAAACAGAACTATAAAAATGAATCTTGCTGAAGGCGAAACCAATGCTGTTTCTAATGCTGTTTCGGCCATGACAACATCTGTAATTGGAGTCGCACTTAGTATTCTCGGATTACTTATTTACAGTTATGCCCGCGGTGGAGACGCGTATGTAAAAACCTTATCCGCCACTTTTATGTTTGGCGGTAACCCATCTGTTCCAACCTACTGTATTTGTTTATTGTTTGAAGGTATCGCTTCATCTGTAGTTGTAACCATGCTATTAATGTTGTATTGGAACAATAAATATGCTGCTGACTAATTTGTTTTAGTACTTTTTTTAATTTTTTTTTTAATAAATCTGAGAATTCCAAAAGGATAAATTACTGTTTTTTGGGTGTCCTTGCGAACCTACATTCGTAAATTGTGTCTTAAAATACAACCGCAAAAACTTTTAATAGACTGAAATTAAAATACTGCATTGATTCATTAGAACAATTTAATTACTTTTGAGCATCAAAAAATCGTATAGATGAACAGTACAAAACACAATTGGACGAAAGACGAGATTATCGCCATATACAATAAACCAATGATGGATTTGCTTTATGAAGCAGCATCTATTCACAGAGTAAATCATGATCCAAATGTAGTTCAGGTATCTACTTTGTTATCTATTAAAACAGGTGGTTGCCCTGAAGATTGTGGCTATTGTCCTCAAGCTGCTCGTTACCATACTGGAGTAGAAGGAAATGATTTAATGTTGGTTAGTCAGGTAAAAGCTCAAGCTTTGCGTGCTAAATCTAGTGGTTCTTCTCGTGTATGCATGGGAGCTGCCTGGAGAAACGTAAAAGACGGACCTGAATTTGACCAAGTTCTAGAAATGGTGCGTACCATTAATAAACTAGATATGGAGGTATGTTGTACTCTTGGTATGATTACCGAAAACCAAGCACAACGTTTGGCCGAAGCTGGTTTATATGCTTACAACCATAACTTAGATACATCTGAGGAATATTATAAAGAGGTTATATCAACTCGTGGTTTTGAAGACCGTTTGCAAACTATAGAAAATGTTCGTAAAACTAATGTTACTGTTTGTAGCGGAGGAATTATAGGAATGGGTGAAAGTATCGAAGATCGTGCTGGAATGTTAGTTGCACTTTCTACATTAAACCCTCAACCTGAATCGGTGCCTATTAATGCATTGGTCGCTGTAGAAGGAACACCTATGGAAGAAGAAAAACCTGTTGAAATTTGGGAAATGATTCGTATGGTTGCTACAACCAGAATTATAATGCCTGAAACTCAAGTGCGTTTATCAGCAGGAAGAACTAATATGAGTCGCGAAGGACAAGCAATGTGCTTTTTTGCTGGAGCAAATTCTATTTTTGCAGGTGATAAATTACTTACTACTCCGAATCCGGATGTACACGAAGACATGAAAATGTTTGATTTATTAGGTTTGATTCCTCAAAAACCTTTTACTAAAGTTTCTCAACCTGAAACTGTAGAAGCAGAAAATTCTCAATATGCTCCACTTGGCGAAAAACCAAAATGGTCAAGACCAGGACATGCTATCGAAAGAAACTTAGAAGCTTCGGGTAAAGCAAAATAATCAGAATTTGAAATATAAAAAATCTCTATTAATTAGTTTTAATAGGGATTTTTGTTTTTGCTAAAGCATTACCTTTTTAACAACTGTAGTTTTATTTTGTAATAGTATCTTAACGATTACCATTTGTGACGAAATATTTATTTTTGATGTTTCAAGCTGATTTGAATTTACTTTGCTTTTTTCATAAATTTTCTTGCCCGATAAATCGTAAACAAATATTTTATCGATAGTTTCGCTAAAGGAATTAATTCTAATTTCTTTGTTTGCAACTGAAACCAAAATTCTATTTTCAGATGTTTCAAATTTACCTGTCCTTAATATTTCATTAGTATATCTCAATACAAAACGGTCATTAAAAGTTCCTACTTCTGTAGTAAAAGAATAATCTGTTTTATTCAAATCATGGATTATATTCGTTAATTTATCTTCTAAATAAACTATTTGGTTTGTCAATAATCCATCGGCTTTGTCGATACCAATAGCAAATTTCCCTGCTATAACTGAACTATAACCTAACGGTACTGAATCTGTTTCATTAAATGGTAACCCTTTGCTTTGTATTACTAAATTTTTATCCTCTTTGATACTATAAAAATTTACGAATTTGTTTCCGTTAAAATTTTCCCCATCAAAAAAAGAGTCATACGAATTGGTTGCTCCTTTTATATAACCTAATAAAATTTGTTTAAAAGCTCCTTCTTTATTTGTTAGATTCAACCAAATACGATGCCTTTCTATTGAACTTTCTCTGTCTTGTTTTTGAGTTTTACTTGGTTTAAAAAATTTAGAATTACGACCAATTACTCGCATACTATTATCAAAATTGACTTTTCCTGTTCCTTTACTACCTAAGAAAAATGCTTGTCCTGAAGCAATAACTCCATCGGGTTCCGTTTGATTAATTCCCGATGATAAAGCTGGTCTTGTTGCAACTCCTCCTAATAAATTATATACTGCATAATCATCAGAATTATAATCATTGTTGACAAGTGGGGTATTGTGTGTCCAGAAATAAAGCGTTCCATCTACATTCTCTCTATTCTTCGATATAAAAATATCAGCATTTATCGCAGAAGGATACGGATTACCTATTAAATCATAACCAACTTGATTATCTAATAAAACTGAAATTTTACCATTAGTAGGTCTCCCTTTAAATCTGGCTTCATAAGTTGTCGCAGTTGTTTTTGAGAAATTTCCTGGAGCTTCAATAATATAGCCTTTACCAATTATCATATTGGTTGATGCATTTTCTTTATTCCAAGTTATTCTTGTAGCATCATACGAATAGTAATTATTAGATGTTGTATTTGGAGATACATCAAATAGGTTTTGATTTTCTACTGGTGATGACCAATAGGTATAATCATGCTTTAAAATGGGAGTTGTCTTTCTTTTTACTTCAACAATTCCTGTATTTACCACCTCATCATCCAATTGATATAAAGTTGCTGTATCTTCTAGAACCAAGGTTCCCAATCCTGAATAATTTAAACTTAATCCTAAAGTATTTCCCTTAGGAATCGTGACTTTTTTTCCTGAATCAATACTACAATTACATGCATTAACCTGTCCTGAAAAAGTATAATTATCATGAAAAATTAATTCTTTACCTTCGGATGGTAATCCATTTGTCCAGTTTGTCCCATCCCAACTAGAACTATCTGTACATAATTTTAACCGTGCAATCCTATGTTTAGTTTCTCCTGATACTGAATTAAAATTACCTCCTATAAGAAGTTTATAATCGGGTGTAAAACTCATACTGAATAATGTACTATTTAAGTTTACAGCAAAAGAGGTATCATATAAACCATCTTTTAATAATCGAAGCATTCGCATTGAAGGCACTCCATTATAAGTTCCCGAAAATGCTCCTCCAACCAAAATTCGGTTGTCCTTTTGAACCAAAATACTACGAACATCTCCATTGCTAAACCCTGTACCAATTGTAAAAGTGGCATCTAAACTTCCGTCGGGATTTAATCTTGTAATTCTCTTTTGGGCAACTCCGTTGTATGTTAAAAAAGTACCTCCTAAGATTATTTTACCATCAGATTGTAACGCAATTGCATAAACATATTTATCAAAACCATTACCTACACTAAAACTAGTATCTATACTTCCGTTTGAGTTTAAACGAACTAAACCTGGAGATAAGTGTCCATTAAATGTATCAAATCTTCCACCTACCAAGATTTTTCCATCTGGTTGCACAAACAATGTTTCTATTATTGCATTGGCTCCTGAACCTGTTACAAAACCTGTATCTATAGTTCCGTCGAGATTTAATCTTATGATTCTGCCTACAGATAACATTCCATTATAACTCGTGAAATTCCCTCCAACAATAATTTTGGAATCTGAATGTACTGCCAATGCATATACCTGATTATTGAATCCTGTTCCCATTGTAAAACTTTCATCAATACTACCGCTTGGTAAAATTCTGGTAATTCGGCTACAAACTTTTCCATTATAATTTGTAAAAGCTCCTGCAAAAACTATTTTATTATCCGATTGTAAAACAGCTGTTTTAATTGCATTATTTGCTCCAATTCCATTTAGATTAAATGTAACATCCAAAGCTCCATCTTCGAGCAATCCTGCAATTCTTAGGGTTGATTCTCCATTGAATTTTGTAAAATTACCAAAGGCTATCGATTTATTATCTGTTAAATAAATTATCTTCGAAACCGAATTGTCAAATCCAACTCCTGCCGCAAGATATCCTATATCTAATGCTCCTTCTGAATCTATCTTAGCCAATCTTCCTTGATTCTGGGAATCAAAAACGGCAAATGAACCGCCAACAAACCAAGAACCATCTGTATTATTTGCTAAATCAAGTACTGATGCTGATGCAGGTCCTGAACCAATATCAAAATCAGAATTCATAGTTCCGTCAGAATTTAAAAGAACCAACCTATTTACCGATGCCCCATCATACTTTCCCGTAAAAGAACCTCCAACCATTATATTATTTGCTGCATCTGTCTTGATAACTGTAACACCATCATTACTAAATGCTGTTCCTGACAAGAAATCAGAATCTACAGTTCCATCATTATTCAGCCGAATTATTCTATTTGCAGGTATTTCATTATAACTTGTGAATTTCCCTCCTACTAAAATTTTTCCATTTGTCTGTAATGCCAATGCTGCAACATCGCTGTTAAAACCTGAACCTATATTAAAAGTAGTATCGATAGTACCATCAGGATTTAAGCGAACAATATGATTTGAATCTGTTCCGTTAAAAGCGGTAAAATTCCCCGAAAGAATAATTTTTCCATCAGATTGAATTTGAATATTTGTAATATTTTTTGAAGAACCTGAGCCTGTTGAAAATGACGTATCCAAACTTCCGTCTTCTAATATTCGTGCGACTCTATTAACTACAACTCCATTATATTGAGTAAAACTCCCTACTATGATAATCTTACCATCTGGTTGTTGTGCAATATCATATATGATTCCGCTACCTGCTCCATTTGTATTAAAACTATTATCTTTAGATCCATCGGGATTTAAGCGAATCAACCGATTGGAAGTTATTCCCGAATAAGTTGTAAATGCCCCTCCGATAATTATTTTTTCATCTTTTTGTATAAGTGAAGCATATACTTTTCCATTAAATCCAATACCTATATTAAAGTCCTCGTCTATACTCCCATCTGGTTTTAACCTACATAAGTAACGTGCTGAAGTTCCATTAAAATTAAAATAATCTCCACCAACAATTAAATTCCCATCTGGTTGTAAGGCTATTGTTCTCACAATATTATCAAAACCATCCCCAGAATGCCCATCATCATAGGTATTAAACGTAGCATCGACACTCCCTTGTTGCCCATTACAAATAGTAATAAATATAAAACTTATCAAAACCAGCAGATAATATTGTTTTGTTTTCAAGATAATCTTCTTTTAAAAGTTATTTCTAAAATGATTAATTAGTAGGAATTTATTGCTAAACTAATCTTTAAAAAACAAAACACAATATTAAAACTTAACTATTTTGTAAATATTACGCTACATTATTAAATTCTAAAAAACCTTTTAAAAACAAAAAACCATTCCGTTTTGTGGAATGGTTTTTAAAAATTAACTTAAATTGTATTTAAAAAATCACCTTCTTGGTTTCGATATGTTTGTTATCAAGGACAACTTTAACCACTAAAACCTGATTGGCAGATTTTAAGTTTTCGATAGTCAATGTAGGATTTCCTACCTTCTCTTTCTTGTAAATTAATTTACCTGATACATCATAAATAAATACCTTATCTATAGTTTGACTAAAAGCATTGATTTTAATTTCTTTGTTTGCAACAGCTACTAAAACTGCATTTTCTGCTAATTCGAATTCTCCTGTACCTAATGTTTTATTGGTATATCGTAACACAAAACGATCATTAAAAGTACCTTTTGCAGTTGTAAATGTATAATCTGTTTCGCGTAAATTATGAATTATACCAGCAACTTTATCTTCTAAATAAATACCCTGACTTGTAAATGAACCATCGACATTATCAATACCTATAGTAAAACTATCTGCTATTGTTGAACTATATCCTAAAGGCACTAAATCGGTTTCTTTAAATGGTAACGCACGCCCTTGAATTGCGAACTCCTGTCCTTTATCAATACTATAAAAATTAACAAAAGCATTAGCATTATATGTAAGACCGTCATAAATACTTTCATAATCATTTGTTGCTCCTTCAATATAACCAACTAACATTTGTTTAAAAGCTCCTGTTTTGTTGGTAAGATTTAACCATACTCTATTTTTCTCTAAAGCTGTTGTTTTGTTAGTTTTGCTAGATCTAAAAAACTGAGTGTTTTTACCTGCTACACGCATACTGTTCTTGAATTTAACATTAGCTCCACCCGTTTTAGC
Source organism: Flavobacterium sp. GL_143 (assembly GCF_057834355.1). NCBI lineage: Bacteria > Pseudomonadati > Bacteroidota > Flavobacteriia > Flavobacteriales > Flavobacteriaceae > Flavobacterium > Flavobacterium sp. GL_143. The sequence continues at coordinate 1,043,807 of NZ_CM174401.1, forward strand.
ATTAACAAAGAAAGATTGACCCGCTCCTATATTCCCAGATGGTTTTTCACTTCCTGAACCAGAAGCTTTTCCGCCAGCTGGACTTCCCACAACTCCACCAGTAAGATTATATGTTGCATAATCATTAGAGGCGTATTTCCATTTAGTCCCATCATAATTTAGTGCAGTAATGCGTGACCAAAAATATAACGTCCCGTCTAAAATATCTTTATTGGCTAGTAAGAAATCATCGGCAGATAATGCCGAAGGATATGGATTTCCTACCAAGATATATGCGTCCGTCATTGTTGGCATAGCAAGTGTAAGAGCGCCATTATTAGGAGTCCCATTAAACACAATTGTTTGATTATAAGGAAATGGTCCTGCATTACGTGATTTAATTATATACCCTCTACCTGCTTCCATATTATCAGCTGCATGTAGCCAGTTGTCTGTTGCAATATCATATGCAAAATAAGAATAAGTCCCTAATGAAAGCTTACTGAATTTCTGACCAACTACTGGTGATGACCAATAGACATAATCTTGATCTTTCATCGTTTTAGTAAGACGCTCATAAGTTATTACTCCTGTATTAATTGCATTATCATTTTTCTGATACAAGCTTGCTTGATCTTTGAATGTTAAACTAGCCGTAGGAGTAGGAGCAACAGTAAGCGAATTGATAACACTTAATGTACTACCCGATCTAATCACAACATTAGCATTCGGTTTTATTTCACAAGAACAGCTATTTATATCCACATTAGGAGTAGTTGGAGCAGGATAACTTCCTGTAAAAATAACATTCTGATCTATTGTTGGCGCACCACCAGGCCATGACCATGCTGTACCATTCCAAGTATTAGTAACTAAACCTGGAATCACAACATTTGCAGATGCTACAGACGTACAAGTTGAAGTTGTACTTTTTACTGTAAATGTATAAGTATTAGGAGCAAGTCCTGAAATTGTTGTAGATATACCCGTACCTGTTGTTGATACTGTAGCAGGATTACTTACAATTGTCCAATCACCAGAAGGTAATCCGCTTAATACAACACTTCCTGTAGGAACTGCACAAGTTGCTGCCGTAATTGTTCCTTGGGTTGGTGGAGTTGGTAATGCTTTTATTGTTAACAAAACCGCATTAGAATTAGTGGAACAACCACTATTAGTTACTACGCATCTAACTCTATTACCATTCCAGTCTACAGGTGCATTTGTTAATGTTAATGTTTTTGTTGTATATCCAGACACATAAGGTAACTGAGCAGTATCTACGTTTGTCCAATTACCATCTGATGAATATTGCCATTGATATGTTGAGCTAGGAACGGAAGTTTCTACTGCAAATGAACCACTTCCACCTTCACAAATTGTTAGATCAGCTGGTTGGGTACCGATTGTTACTGGTGTATTAACTGTTACTGAAACTGGAATAGATGTTATTACTGATGAGCATCCCCCACTTATAACAACATCATAACTACCTGCATTTGCAGCTATAGGATTTGTCAATGTAAGTGTAGCTGATCCTTGACCACTAATTACACCTCCATTTGGTACTGGAACTCCTCCTTTACGCCAAGAATATGCTAATCCAGCTCCAGTTGCTACAACCGAAATAGTTTGTGTACCATTACTGCCAATACAAGTAGCTACTGGTGCAACTGGCTGTGTTGTAATTGCAACCGATGACATAGTAACTTGAGTAGGTGAAGAAGTTCCCGTTGCTCCACCACAAGCAACCTTAGCACGATAATAAGTAGCTTCTGTTTGTGAAGTAGTAAATGTAGGATTAGTTGATAAAACATCTCCACACTGAATAAATATTTTATTAATACTATGTTTATCATTTATATCTCCTACACGAGCTGAGAATTTAAATTTCCAGTTTGTTTTATCTGCTGCTACATAGCTTGGCACTGAAAGACCTGAAACAATTGTTGTACCCGCTATTTTAAGAGATAAAGAACCATTAGCATCAACTGCTAAAATAGCATTTCTATATGAAGAATTTCTAAGATTAAAAGGGTTAAGGCTATTTGCAAAAATCTGAACACCATCATAAAAAATTCGAATCATGCTACCCGTATTTTGACCAGTAACATTATCATAAGTATCTAATTGTAAGATAAAACCAGAGCCCTCTCCTTTTTCACCACCGCCAACAGTTCCTGAATCTATATTTGGTCCATAGCTTAAACTCATCCCATCAGCACCACCACCATCAAAAATTCTATAATCAAAACTTGCCGTAAATGGTGTAATGTTTGAACCAGGAGTAGTATTAATAACATACCCTCCTGAATATCTTGTAACACCTGTAGAAGTTAAAATTAACTCGCCACTAGTGATAGACGTACTATTCCCTATTGTAGTTGCATTAGTTGGTATTGTGCTAAAATTTGTGTTTATAATTGTAACAGGAGCGGGTGTTGCATCTCTCCATGTTGAACCGTTTAATGAAGTTTCCCACTGATAAGTTGCTCCTCCTGAAGTTGGATTTTCAACAGATAAAGTAAAAGGAACATTTGGACAAACAGGATTTACACTAGCAATGGTATTTCCTGGGCTAGGAGTACCTGAACATGCAGCTTCTATGTTTACACTATAATCCTCAACTTGACCATAGCTAGAAGAAGCAGAGCATGGGGTCGCATTATAATTATTATATTGACTGATTACGCGCATTCTGGTAGTACCTAGAGAAGCATTTGTAGGAATAGGAATAGACACAGATGCTGATTTTCCATCTATACCATTAGAATTTATAATTGTTCCTATATAAAATACTTCGCCTGAGTCGACGAAATCACCATCTTGATTCCAATCAAAATAAACAGTATAATAGTTCCAATAATTACCATCAGTATTCCCTTGTACAGTTATTGGATAACTTTGTCCTCTAGTAACATTTGTTTTATAATTAATATAATTTTCATACTTCGGAGAGCTTGTAAGCGCAGAACTCGCATTCGAAATAGTCTTAAAAACCACATTAGTAATTGGGTTTACATTAGGAAAATTAAAAGTGCAATATGTCTTACCGACATTTACAATCCCGCTAGTAGTTGCAAAATAGGTGTCGTTTTTATTATCAGCAGAAGAACTTGTACTCCCCCAAGATCCCAAATCCTGAACTGCTCCTCCAGATGTAAACGTATTAGCTTTATGGGTGAAAGTTCCTAAATTTGCATTTATTCCTAAACCAATCTCTAAATTATTCCCTATAGTTGTAGCTGCTGTAAAAGTCTTTGTTCCTGTTCCTGACATAATAAGATTATAAAAATCTAATTGTCTAACAGTTTGTCCTATACCATTTAGATCTACTGTTCCTGTCTCCGATAGAAAACTACCACCAGTACCTGTTATATTACCTCCTATCTTCAAAGTACTAGTATTTCCCTCAAGAGTACCTGCGCTCATTAACCAAGTACCTGTAAAAGTATGTACATAATTTCCTAAAGCTAATCTACCACCCGAACCATTAATCGTTAAATTACTACCATTTACAGCCCCTGTAAATGTTGCTTTGTTGCCTGTTTTTGTCATAGCAACATTCCCAGTTGTTGTAAAACCAGCAACGCTTTGGACATTACCTCCACTTAAAGTAACATTTTTATCATTAAAATCAATTACTCCTCCACCTACATTGGATAAATTACCTTGAATTGTTAAATTACTGCTAGGATTAGCTGTTGTACCTGCTCCTGAAAAAGTAAGATTCTGATACGTAATTGATGCATTAATTGTTGGTGTTGCATTGTAATAATCAATAGTAAAATTTGTTGGAGGTGTAGGAGTGAATGAATAATTTGCACCCCAATTTGCCGCACCTACTCTTAATGTTCCTGCAGTAAGAGTATTTGTCGTAGCAGTCAGTAGATAAGTATTCGCATCAAAAATACCTAATGTATTTGTAAAAGTAGCTACCGTCAAGGCATTTCCCAAAATCACTGAACCTCCTGTTTTATTTATTCGAAGAGTACCACTGTTAGCAGAACTTATTCTCCCTGTTAGGGCTTGACTTGCTGTTCCTGTAAAAATTGTAATTGCTCCAGTTCCAGCCGAAGTTCCAGTAAACGACCAATTACCTGTAAGTGAAATAGTCGTAACTGCACCAACAGTATTACCTGTCCAATTTCCATTTCCACTAACATCTCCGCCAACAGTAAGAGTATTTGTGTTAGCCATATTAAGTGTCCCTAAAATAGCTATTGCTGCACAGGCTGGAGTAGCTCCTGAATTTATTGTATGCCCACTTATAATATTCACATTGTCATTCGAATCAGGTATACCATCTCCATCGGTACCACTTATCCTTGTCCATGTTGTTGCTGAGTTCCAATTCCCATTAGCTCTAGAATTAAACACTGCTTGCCCTATAACTTGATTAAACGCCCCTAAAACCAAAACCAAACACAACCATTTAGTAAGGCTGTTTGATTTATTTATTGATTTAGAAGAATGTTGAGAGAGGAAGAAATCAACATTTAATAGTAATTTTTTATTCATAAGTAGGATTTAGAATTATAAATTGTTTTTTTGGGTATATTAATTATTTGTAAATTAATTTGATATTCTGTGTTTTTGCAATCTTTATTTTAACAATGCATCACTTAATATTTTTTTAATAACATGCAGAAAATCAGCATTTATTATTTTTTCATTTTCAACTTTATGTTGTTTTAAAAAATAATTTTAACATATTGTAAGTTTTTATGTATAAAGTGATTTTAATTAAATGATTTCACACCTTTTTACACATTCCAAAACAATCATAATAACTTGATTTTTAAACATTTAAAATTAAAAAATATTTGTTTTTTGTTAATGCGCACCAAATAAAGCACAAAAAAAAACCTCTCACAAGATTTTTTTTTTTGGAAAATACGTTTTCGCTATTTTACTTAAATACCCGTTGAAATGCATCTTTTTTAAGACAAAATGCATATTAACGACGTAAATACTTACTTTTTATTAACTTGATGATATTTAAGAATTAAACTAGAAACTAAATCCATTTGATTTTTCTCTTCATCCTAAATAAATTTGTTAAAAAACAAAAAACCATTCCGTTTTGCGGAATGGTTTTTAAAGTTTAATCTAAATTTTATTTAGTAAATCACTTTCTTGGTTTCGGTATGTTTATTATCAAGAACAACTTTTACAATTAAAACCTGATTACTTAATTTTAAGTTTTCTATTCTCAATTTAGGGTTGCCTATTTTATCTTTTTGGTAAAGTAGTTTACCCGATGCATCATAAACATATACGGCATCTATAGCTTGATTAAGTGTATTGATTTGAATCTCTTTATTTTCAACAGCTATTCTGACTATATCTTCTGTTGCTTCAAACTCTCCTGTACCTAAAGTTTTATTAGTATATCGCAATACAAATCGATTATCGACACCATCAGTTTTGGCTGTGGTAAACGTATATCCTTTTTGGCGTAAATCTTGTATAACACCAGTTACTTTATCTTCCAGGTAAATAGTATGATCTGCTAATAAACCATCTGCATCATCTATCTCAATGGTAAAATCTCCAGCTATTTCTGAACTATATCCTAAGTACACCAAATCGGTTTCTTTAAATGGTATGGCACGTCCCTGAATACTGAGTTTTTTATCTTTAAGAACACTGTAAAAATTAATAAAAGTATTTCCGTTTAGAGAAATTCCGTCAAACATACTTTCATAATCATCTGTTGCTCCTTCAATATAACCTACCAATATTTGTTTAAATGCACCTTCTTTATTCGTAAGATTTAACCACACTCGATTTTTTTCTATAGTTGCTGCTTTTCTAGTTTTGCCTGGTCTGTAAAATTGTCCGTTTTGCCCAGAAGCACGCATACTATTATTGAAAGTTACTTGTGCACCTCCAATTTTTGCATTAACAAAAAAAGACTGTCCTGCCGCAATATATCCTAATGGCGGAGCACTTCCTGAATCTGAACCAGTTCCTTGACCATGAGTAACTCCACCAGTAAAATTATATATTGCATAATCTTCAGATGCATAATTCAATTTACCACCTTGAAGTCCAAGTGGGGTAATATGCGTCCAGAAATATAAAGTCCCTTCTAAAATAGTAGAATTTCCTCTTAAAAAATCATCTGCAAATAAAGCCGAAGGATATGGATTTCCTACCAAAATATACTCATCGAATTTAGTTGGAGTGCTAAGAGTAAGTGCCCCATTATTAGGAATTCCTTCAAAAACTACTTTTTGATCATACGGAAAAGGACCTGCATTACGTGCTTTTATAATGTATCCTCTACCAGTTTCCATGTTATCAGCTGCATGTAACCAACTATTTGTCGCAATATCAAAAGCAAAATAAGAAAAAGTTCCTAATGCTAGCGTACTAAATTTTTGACCAAATACGGGTGATGACCAATAAACGTAATCCTGATCTTTCATCTGTGGAGAAATGCGTTCATAGATAATTTTGCCACTATTTGCCGCATTATCATTTATCTGAAATAAACTCGCCTTGTCTTCGAATTTTAAACTAGCTGTAGAAGCTACTGTAACCGAATTAGTAATAGCTAAAGTTGCTCCCGTCTTAATTGTAACTTTAGCTGTCAAATTCACCTGACAAGAACAAGCAGTTAAATCACCTGCTGGTCCTATTGCCGAAGTATAATCTGCTGAGAAAATAATATTTTGATTTGCCGTTGGTGTACCACTAGACCATCCGGAACCGCTCCAACTATTAGTAACCAAAGTAGGAACTATAGCGGGAAGAGATGCTGCAGAAGTACAACTTGTTGTTAAGTTACTTACTATAAAAGTATATGTATTTGGTGCAAGATTACTAATAACAGTACTTGTTCCTGAACCTGTGGTAGTAATAGTGGCTGGATTTGTTACTATTGACCAATTACCAGATGGTAATCCGCTTAAAGCAACACTTCCTGTAGAAACCGCACATGTTGGTGGTGTAATAACTCCAATAACTGGAGCTGTTGGTGTTGCATTTACCGTTACCGTAAAAGTTGAAGCGGGGCTACTAACACAACCTGCTGCAGTTTTTACGGTTAATGTGCCTGTATAAGTACCCGCAAGTGTACCAGCTGGAACAACAATCGTAATAGGGCTTGCTGGTAATGAAGCATCTGTAACTGCTGCAAAAGTATTTGTGGGAGATCCATTCCAAACAATACTATATGTTGTGGGAGTACCCGATGTAGCGCTATAACTTAATGTAGTATTTTGGGCGCTTACACTTGAGCAAACGCTAGCTGCTGATGCTGCTAATGTTATTGTTGGAGTCGGATTTACTGTCACTGTAAAAGTTGATGCGGAACTACTAACACAACCCGCTGCAGTTTTCACCGTTAATGTTCCTGTATAAATACCTGCAATTGTACCCGCTGGAACAACTATCGTAATTGGACTCGCTGGTAATGTAGCATCTGTAACTGCTGCAAAAGTATTTGTGGGAGATCCATTCCAAGTAATGCTATACGTTGTGGGAGTACCCGATGTAGCGCTATAACTTAATGTAGTATTCTGAGCACTTGCGCTAGGACAAACTGTTGCCGCAGCTGCTGCTAATGTTATTGTTGGAGTCGGATTTACTGTCACTGTAAAAGATGAGCCTGAACTACTGACACAACCTGCTGCAGTTTTTACGGTTAGTGTGCCCGTATAAGTACCTGCAATTGTACCTGCTGGAACAACAATTGTAATAGGACTTGCTGGTAATGTAGCATCTGTCACTGCTGCAAAAGTATTTGTAGGTGATGCATTCCAAGTGATACTATACGTTGTGGGACTGTTTGTTGTAGCGCTATAAGACAAAGTTGTATTTTGGGCGCTTACACTTGAGCAGACACTAGCTGCTGATGCTGCTAATGTTATTGTTGGAGTCGGATTTACTGTCACTGTAAAAGATGAGCCTGAACTACTGACACAACCTGCTGCAGTTTTTACGGTTAGTGTGCCCGTATAAGTACCTGCAATTGTACCTGCTGGAACAACAATTGTAATAGGACTTGCTGGTAATGTAGTATCTGTCACTGCTGCAAAAGTATTTGTGGGAGATCCATTCCAAACAATACTATATGTTGTGGGAGTACCCGATGTAGCGCTATAACTTAATGTAGTATTTTGGGCGCTTACACTTGAGCAAACGCTAGCTGCTGATGATGCTAATGTTATTGTTGGAGTCGGATTTACCGTTACTGTAAAAGATGAGCCTGAACTACTGACACAACCTGCTGCAGTTTTTACGGTTAGTGTGCCCGTATAAGTACCTGCAATTGTACCTGCTGGAACAACAATTGTAATAGGACTTGCTGGTAATGTAGCATCTGTAACTGCTGCAAAAGTATTTGTGGGAGATCCATTCCAAGTAATGCTATACGTTGTGGGAGTACCCGATGTAGCGCTATAACTTAATGTAGTATTTTGTGCACTAGCACTAGGACATACACTTGTTGTAGCTGCTGCTAATGTTATAGTTGGAGTCGGATTTACCGTTACTGTAAAAGTTGAGGCAGGGCTACTAACACAACCCGCTGCAGTTTTCACCGTTAGTGTGCCTGTATAAGTACCTGCAATTGTACCCGCTGGAACAACTATCGTAATTGGACTTGCTGGTAATGAAGCATCTGTCACTGCTGCAAAAGTATTTGTAGGCGATGCATTCCAAGTAATGCTATATGTTGTGGGAGTGCCTGATGTAGCACTATAACTTAATGTAGTATTCTGAGCACTTGCACTTGAACAAACTGTTGCCGCAGCTGCTGCTAATGTTATTGTTGGAGTCGGATTTACTGTTACTGTAAAAGTTGAGGCAGGACTACTAACACAACCCCCTGCAGTTTTTACGGTTAGTGTGCCTATATAAGTACCTGCAATTGTACCCGCTGGAACAACTATCGTAATTGGACTTGCTGGTAATGAAGCATCTGTCACTGCTGCAAAAGTATTTGTAGGCGATGCATTCCAAGTAATGCTATATGTTGTGGGAGTGCCTGATGTAGCACTATAATTTAATGTAGTATTCTGAGCACTTGCACTAGGACATACACTTGTTGTAGCTGCTGCTAATGTTATTGTTGGAGTCGGATTTACCGTTACTGTAAAAGTTGAGGCAGGGCTACTAACACAACCCGCTGCAGTTTTCACGGTTAGTGTGCCTGTATAAGTACCTGCAATTGTACCCGCTGGAACAACAATCGTAATTGGACTCGCTGGTAAAGAAGCATCTGTAACTGCTGCAAAAGTATTTGTAGGCGATGCATTCCAAGTAATACTATATGTTGTGGGAGTGCCTGATGTAGCACTATAACTTAATGTAGTATTCTGAGCACTCGCACTAGGACATACACTTGCCGCAGCAGCTGCTAATGTTATTGTTGGAGTCGGATTTACCGTTACTGTAAAAGTTGAGGCAGGACTACTAACACATCCAATAGCATTTTTTACCGTCAATGTGCCTGTATAAGTACCAGCAACTGTACCTGCTGGAACAGCGATGGTAATAGAACTTCCTGGTAACGCTACATTTGTTACTGCTGCAAAAGTATTTGTAGGCGATGCATTCCAAGTAATACTATATGTTATGGGAGTGCCCGATGTAGCGCTATAACTTAATGTAGTATTCTGAGCACTTGCACTAGGACATACACTTGTTGTAGCTGCTGCTAATGTTATAGTCGGTGTCGTATTTACGGTTACTGTAAAAGATGAGCCTGAACTACTAACACAACCCGCAGCATTTTTTACCGTTAATGTGCCTGTATAAGTACCCGCAACTGTACCTGCTGGAACAACAATCGTAATAGGACTTGCTGGTAATGCTGCATCAGTCACAGCTGCAAAAGTATTTGTAGGTGATGCGTTCCAAGTAATACTATATGTTGTGGGAGTATTTGTTGTAGCGCTATAACTTAATGTGGTATTTTGTACGCTAGCACTAGAACAAACACTCGCTGCAGTGGCTGCTAATGTTATCGTAGGCAAAGCGCTTACACTTAATGTAGCCCCAAAATTAACCGTTGATGAACAAGATCCTGACGTAAGCGCAGTAACTGTTATAGTACTAGATCCTGCTGTAGTTAGTCCCGTAGCCGTAAAGAATCCAGTTCCAGCCGTACTAACAGTCATATTTGCAGTTAATCCTGTACCACCAGCAACTGGATTACTCCTATTGTAGGTAACTACATAATTACCAACAGGCAATAACGCAGCACTCGCTGTTACTGTTACTGTAGATGTTGTACCTACAGATATACATACATTTGTTGCGCTAGCACCTGTAATATTATAAGTAGGACAAGTATAGGTAACCTTTATCTGTCCAGCTGCTCCATTTCCTCCATTATTATTACCAAGGCCTAATAAAACTAAACCTCCTCCTCCTCCTCCTCCTGGCGGAAGTCCTACCTGTCCATTACCTGCTAGTGTTGCCCCATTACCTCCGGCACCTCCTCCAGTCACAACAGCGCCTCCTCCACCTGCTGATCCATCATTACCATTTGAAGCTGTACCAGCACTACCTCCTCCTCCTCCTGAAAATAATAATGTAAGCACCAAACTTCCATTTGCTCCTTTACCTCCAGAAAAATTTGCTCCAACTCCTCCAGTACCACCAATACCAGCTCCACCTCCACCATTTCCACTTGTTCCTCCTGCACCTCCATTAGCAGTTACCGTTAAAAAATTGGATGCTGATCCACTAGTCCCATTTGCTTTAGACCCTAGACCTCCAGTACCAACAGTATAATTAATTGAACTACCAGGAGTTACACTAAGACTAGTAGTCTTACTGTAGCCTCCTCCTCCTCCCCCAGCTGCGGAATTACTATCATCATTACCTCCACCGGCACCTCCGGCACCCCAGCATTCTGCAGTTAGCAAGGTAACACCAGCAGGCACAACAAAAGTACCACTACCAGCAGTTGAAAATGTGTTTGTAGTCTGAGACCACGAATAAGTAATAATAAAAACGAAAAACAAAGATAATTTTAGTCTCATAATAGTAGGTTTTAATGATAAAAAAAATCAATTAACTCTTTGTAATATTTATGAGTGGTATTGAAAAGGTGTTGATACTGATTGAAGATTTATCAGCATCATATTCTTTTCTCAAAAAAAAATCATACAACGTAACTTATTAGGGCAAAGATACTTATGCAATACATTCTTAAATTTAACTAAAAATTCCTAAAAGAAGTTCATATAATGTTCATATTATCATGTATTACAACGTTTAAGATTGAGGTTTTATCATATATTTAACAAATTACAAGGTAATACCTCTCAATTATCACAATTTGATATAAAAATCTCTATCTCTACTAGATGATTTACATAAGTCTTTTTAAGTAAGATTATTTCGAAATAGACTTTCGAGGCAAAACAAGTTTTTGAAAAAAAATTAAAGCTTTACATTTGTTCTTTATTCAATACTAAAACTACAATAGACTATATGAAAACGGATTGTACTCCCAAAGAAGCATTACAAAAACTAGAACATTTTTGTGCTTATCAGGAACGTTGTCATGACGAGGTGGTATCTAAGCTATATAGTCTAAAAATGACACCAGACGAAATAGACTCTATTGTGGTACAACTCATTACAGATAACTTTCTAAATGAAACTCGTTTTGCTTGTAGTTTTGCACAAGGAAAGCATCGCATAAAGCAATGGGGAAAAATAAGAATTGTAAACGAACTTAAAGCACGTCATATTACATCAACCAATATCAACCTTGCACTTGCAGGAATTAGTAATGATGAATATCTAGAAACATTTGAAAAATTAACGCAAAAATGTTGGGATAATTTACACGAAAACAATCAACTCAAAAAACGCAAGAAATTTTGTGATTATGTATTGCGCCGAGGTTTTGAAAGCAATATGGTTTATGAAAAAGTAAAGGAACTTGAAACCAATGTCAAGTAGTTTTTATATTTAAGTATAGATAAATCTTCGGCTCCGTTCAAACAGACAATCTGCATCAAATTACTTACATCAAATCTGTAAAATTTGTCTAACAGAGTCTACATATTTATTAGGCTCTTTCGAGTAAAATACTCACGGCATTTCCTCCAAAACCAACCGCATTTATCAATACCTTTTTTATAGGTTTCATTTGTTGTTGTGCTTCCGCAAAAGGAACTCCTATAAATGTATTGTGTTGCATCATTAAGATTGCCATTTCTACACTCAATATTCCCGAAGCTCCAAAAGTATGTCCAATCTTCCATTTATTAGTGGTAAGCAGAGGAAGTTTAGTCTCGGCAAATATCTTTTGGATTGCTTTATATTCTGTTAAATCTCCTTTTATAGTTCCTGGAGCATGCATAACAATCACATCTACATCTTCTGGATTAATTCCTTCCAGAGCCATTTTCATTGATTTTTGAAAACAAGTAGCTTCAGCAGAGATCGATATATTGTGTTCTAAAACTTCTGTAGCATATCCCACACCTATAACATAAGCAATAGCGTTTTCTTTTTCTCCAGCTTCAATACAACATACTGCAGCCCCTTCTCCCAGAACCATAGTATTTTGAGTTTTATTTAAATCGAATGCTAGATTTGGCCATTTATCGGTATTCAAATCAGCCCGAGAATAAATTTTTAAAGCTCGCATTTGTGCAATCGTAAAATCTGTTAATGGAGCTTCGCTTCCTCCAACCAAAAATTTATCAACCATTCCTGCTCTTAACCATGCCACCCCGTTTAGTAAAGCGTGTAAAGCTGTTGAACAAGTTATTGAATGCGAAATTTCTGGACCCGAACTTTGTAAATCGTGCGCTATCCAAGAAGAGATATTGCCTAATGTAGTTGTTGGAGAAGCTAATGTTTGTGCTTTTCCGGTTTCTAAATATTCCTGAAAATGTTTTTCGAATAAATCGGTAGCTCCACGAGAAGAACCTATATTAATCCCGAAAACAGCATCAGAATCCCAACCTGAATTTTTTATTGCTTCTCGAGACGCCGCCAAAGCAAACAAAACACTATTATCAAGAAATTTATATTTGATGTCCGAATTACGCACTTGTTCCACAATTTGCTTAGAATCTGTAGTAAGTGCAGCAACAGGAGTTTCTTGCTTATCTAGTTGCTGTACAGTAAAACAATGTTTGTTATTTAAGTAATTCTCCCAAATATCTTTTGGATTATTTCCTAAAGGTGAAATAGAAGAAAAGGCTGTTATGGCAATTTTTTTATTCAATGTCAATATTTTATTTAATCGAAAATTCGCAAGGTTTTAATAATTAATTAAATCCAAAAGTCTAACTAATCTAATAGTCTAAAAATCTAAGAAGTCTAAATTTATCAAACCATTTCTAGAGCTTCTTCAATAATCGAATATACCTTTTCAAGCTGCTCATCACTAATAATGTATGGCGGCAAAATGTAAACTATATTCCCAACTGGTCTTAGAACAACTCCTTTATCAATAAAGAAATTATAAAGCTTCGTTCTCATCGAACCGTAATAACTTTCTTTTGAATCAGATTTTATTTCCAATGCAAAAATAACTCCTAAAACTCTGGTTGTAATAACTTTTGAGTGATTTTTTATTTTATCCTGAAAATGTAAATGGCTTTTATTTATACGCGCAATATTAGCTTGCATTTCCTCTGTTTGTAGCAAATCGATACTTGCCAGAGCAGCAGCACATCCTGTAGGGTTAGCCGTAAAGGTATGCCCATGAAACAATGCTTTATTAATATCATCATCGTAAAACGCATCAAAAACCTCTTGGGTAAAAGTCGTAATAGCCATCGGGATAGTTCCTCCTGTTAATGCTTTCGAAAGACATATCATATCTGGGTTTTCATCCAGATAATCCATCGCAAATGTTTTTCCTGTTTTACCAAAGCCCGTCATAACTTCATCGGCAATAGTAAGAACATTATTTGCTGCACAAATCTGGATTAAAGTTGCCAATGCATCTGGCTCGTACATTACCATTCCAGCTGCTCCTTGTACCAAAGGTTCAAAAATAAATCCTGCGCAATTCTTATCTCTTATTACTTCTTTTAAAGCATCAAAACTTACTTGCTCTTGTCCTTTTACAGGAACAGGAATTCGAACAACATCTATAAACATCCCCTGAAAAGCTTGTGTATAAAATGAAATTCCACTTGCAGCCATTGCAGCAAAGGTATCTCCATGAAAAGCATTTTCAAAAGCAATAATAGTAGTACGTTTTTCTCCTTTATTAAAAAAATATTGTAAAGCTACTTTTATCGCAACTTCTACCGCTGTAGAACCATTGTCTGAAAAAAATATTTTCTGTTGGTTCTTTGGTAAAATTTCGATGAGTCTTTCACCAAGAACAATTGCTGGTTCATGTGTAAAACCGCCAAACAAAACGTGTTCCAGTGTAGTTAATTGTTTGTAAATCGCATCGGCAATAAAACGATTACTATGCCCAAAGGGGTTAACCCACCAAGAGGCAATCGCATCTATATATTCTTTATTGTTTTCGTCCCAAAGTAATGCGCCTTCCCCTCTAGAAATGGCGATAGGAACTGCTGCGGTTTTATGTTGGGTATAAGGATGCCAAAGGTATTGGCTGTCTTTTTCAGATAATGTCATTTTATTTAGAATATAGAAAATAGATTTTAGAAAGAAAAGACTAAACATCTATAGATTTTAGCAAAGATAGGAAAGTCTATTTTCTTTATTCCATAATCTCGCCTCTACATTCCATCCTCTTTCATCTACAATCTTTTCTCAATCCTCTTGCTTATGTTTCTTGTCTCTATTTTCTCCTTCTATAAACCAAGTAAATTTTCTCTAAATAAATCGGCATATTCCTTAATAACGTTTTGATCAAAATAGGGTTCTTCATCAATTCTACCAATACATTTTATTCCGGTGCTATTAATAATAATTGTTTCAGAAGATTTGTTTTCGCTTCCGCTAAAAATAATTCCTGCAATATTTAATTTTCGATTCTTCAATGCTTCAATAGTCAGCAATGTATGATTAATACTTCCTAAATAATGTCTCGAAACCACAATTACTTTATAATCTGACTGAATTAAATCAATAACAAATTCTTTATCATTTAATGGAACAAAAAGTCCTCCAGCACCTTCTACAACCAAATGATTATTGCTTATTGGCTCAACTATTTCTTTTAAATCAATAGTAACACCATCAATTTTTGCTGCCAAGTGCGGACTTGCTGGCGTATTTAAAGCATAGGCATTTTTATGAAACTGAGACTTATTATTTGAAATTCTTGATTGAACTTTTGCCGTATCTGAATTCTCTAAATCCCCTGCTTGAATCGGTTTCCAATAATCTGCCTCTAATGCTTCTACAATTATAGCCGAAGCAATTGTTTTACCAACATCGGTGGATATTCCTGTTATAAATAATTTCATAGATTGGCACACGGATAACACAGATTTAACTGATTATCACAGATTTTTTAGTTTATTTTTTATCGTTTGTATATATAATTCGCTTGAATTCTGGGTCTTCTCCAAAATTCAAGAGTAATCCAACTTCTATTTCGGTTGCTTTCAAATAATTAATTAATTGCGCTATATGGACATTCATAAGTAATTCACAAGCTTTGAGTTCAACTATAACTTTGTCCTCAACTAATAAATCTGCATAATATTCTCCAACTAATTGACTCTTAAAATAAACTCTAATTTGCTTTTGAGCTTCAACTTTGTACCCCAACGATTTTAGTTCAAAGTACATTGCGTTTTGATACACTTTCTCAAGAAAACCATAACCAAGTTGATTGTAAACTGCATAATATGCTTTTAAAATTGAATCTGTAATTTTTTTATGAAGTAAGCTAGCCATAATCAATCCGTGTTAGTCTGTAGAATCTGTATTATCCGTGGGCTAATATACGACGTTACTTAGCAAAAGCAACACTTCCGAAATTTCTTCATAAGTATTATAACTATGAATACAAAAACGCAATCTTTCCTGTCCTTCCGGAACTGTTGGTGATACGATTGCTTTTACATCAAACCCTTTATCCAGCATTTTTTTAGCAACTTCTTTTACATTTTCGTTACCAGGAATAATTGCTGATTGAATAGCCGATTTGCTTCGAACAAACATCGGTTGTAATCCTAGAAGTTTTTTTTGTTGGTTGAAGTAAACGATGTTTTGGCGTAGTTTTTCGATGGTTTCTTTTTCTATTTCCAATTGCTGATAGGCAATAAAAATAGTTGCTACGGAATGTGGAGATAATCCTGTGGTATAAATAAAACTTCTTGCAAAGTTAACGAGGTATTCTTTTAGTTCTCCTGAACCAAGAACTGCTGCTCCATGACAGCCTAAACCTTTACCAAAAGTCATTACTCTGGCAAAAACACGATTATGTAATCCTAAAAATTGCACTAATCCCTCGCCTTTTTCGCCAAAAACTCCTAAAGCATGAGCTTCATCAATAACGAGATAACAATTATATTTTTCAGACAATACTACTAATTCCTCTAGATTTGGACAATCGCCATCCATAGAAAAAACACTTTCGGTTACAATATAAATCGTATTTAAAACTATCTTCTTTTCCTTGTCTCCACTCGGAATGGCAATGTTTTGGTGTTTTAATATAAGTCTTTCTAAATCTTCAAAATCATTATGATTAAATTTATAAGATTTAGCATTCGACATCAAAATCCCGTCCCGAATAGAAGCATGACTTAATTCATCATACAAAATAACATCATTACGCTGTGGTACAGCACTAAAAAACCCAACATTGGCATCATAACCCGAATTAAAGATTAGAGCCGATTCTGACTCGTGAAATTGAGCTATAAACGTTTCTGTGATTTTATAGAGAGAATGATTCCCAGAAATTAATCTTGAACCAGTTGCTCCGTTTTTAGTACAATTGCTATCAAGCAAATATTGATGTGTTTTATTAAAAATTGCTACAGAATTTGAAAACCCAATATAGTCATTGGAAGTAAAATCAATTGATACACTAGTATATGGCAATTGCCTAAGTGCGTTATTTTGCTTTCGTACAACTAATTTTTGAATAAGATTTTCTGGTAATTTCATAGAGCAAAGTTATGAAATTGATTATCATTATTAAATAAACAGCGAGTCATATATACCCCGCAGATTATAATTTGAATTTTAAATAATTCTTGTTAATTAAAATATTTTTTCTCTAATTTTAAAACGACAAACTGACTATCTGTAATCTGTATATTACATTAAAAAGAAAAAAAAATGAAAATCATTTGTAAAAACTGTGAAACCCCACACTATTCTAGTTTTAATTATTGTCCTCAATGTAGCCAAAAAGCCAATTTACATCGCATAAATTCACATGAGGTTTTTCATGAAGCTGTTCATTATTTCACACATGCTGATAAAGGAATTTTTCAACTAATTAGAGATTTGACACTGAAAAGTGGAATTGTAGCTAAGGAATACATAAACGGAAAAAGAAAAAAATATTTCCCTCCGCTTAATTTTTTCCTCCTGATTGCGGCAATATTTGTTTTTATTTCTAATATCCCAAAAGAAGTGCCTCCTATAGATATTCAGAAAGAAAATCAGGAACTAAATAGCATCTCCAATCCTGCTCAGAAAGAAAAAATGATACATCTTTACGAACGAAAAGAAAAAATGCTTCATTTCATAAAAAAATATTCTAATCTAATGGCCATGATGGCCTTACCGCTTACTGCCTTTTTCTTTTGGCTTTTTTACAGAAAAGAAAACTACAACTACACAGAACACCTAGTCGCCGGAATGTATATGTTAGGTTTTTGTATTTTAATCAACACATTGTTAATACTACCAATATCCTTATTATTCCACCTTTCATCTAATTACTCCACAGTACTTTTTCTTCTTTTTCAGCTTCTCTATTTTACTGTTTTCTATTATAAGTTTTTAAATAAAAACACAAAACTTCAATTCGCAAAAGCTTTTACTGTAAGTGCTTTAGGAATTATTTTTTGGGGAATTGTTTCAGGATTTACTGTTAACGCCTATATCTCTAGCGGTTTTTGGGGAATCGTATAAGAAATGAATATCAATCTAAAACAAAAAAGCCAGACAAATTATGTCTGGCTTTTTCAACTTTATTCTGAATTGTCTTAGTCTGCTAAAACAATTATTTTATTGTCTTTCATCTCGATTGTTCCTGATACGATTTCTAATGTATAGGTCTTATCATTTACTTTCGTGAATTTATCTGCTGCTTCTTTAGAGAAATTGAAACTTGTTCCTACAATTTTCACAGTCCCTTTTTGTAACAAAGAAACAATCGGCGCGTGATTATTTAAGATTTGAAAACTTCCATCTACTCCTGGTAGTGTAACCGAAGTAACTTCTCCTGAAAATAATTTTGCTTCTGGTGATACTATTTCTAAAATCATCTTTTTTTAGTTTACAGTCTCAGTTAATAGTCTCAGTACTGAATACTGTGACTGAATACTGAAAACTAGATTAAGCTTCTGCCAACATTTTCTCTCCAGCTTCGATAGCATCTTGAATAGAACCTTTAAGGTTAAATGCTGCTTCTGGAAGGTGATCTAGCTCACCATCAATAATCATATTAAATCCTTTGATAGTATCTTTAATGTCAACCAAAACTCCAGGAATACCTGTAAATTGTTCCGCTACATGGAAAGGTTGAGATAAGAAACGTTGTACACGACGTGCTCTTGATACAGATAATTTATCTTCTTCTGATAACTCTTCCATACCTAGAATAGCGATGATATCTTGTAATTGTTTGTATTTTTGAAGAATTTCTTTTACTCTTTGTGCACAATCATAGTGTTCATCACCTAAAATTTGTGGAGTCAAGATTCTAGAAGTAGAATCCAATGGATCTACCGCAGGATAAATACCTAACTCAGCAATTTTACGAGACAATACTGTTGTTGCATCTAAGTGAGCAAAAGTAGTTGCCGGAGCCGGGTCAGTTAAATCATCCGCAGGTACGTAAACCGCTTGTACAGATGTAATAGATCCTTTGTTTGTAGATGTAATACGTTCCTGCATTGCACCCATTTCTGTTGCTAATGTTGGTTGGTATCCTACCGCAGATGGCATACGACCTAAAAGTGCCGATACCTCAGATCCTGCTTGTGTAAAACGGAAGATGTTATCAACGAAAAACAATACGTCTTTACCTTGATCAGTTCCTGCTCCATCACGGAAATACTCAGCGATAGATAATCCTGAAAGTGCTACACGTGCACGAGCTCCAGGAGGCTCATTCATTTGTCCGAAAACGAAAGTAGCTTTAGACTCTCTCATTCCTGGCATATCTACTTTAGATAAATCCCATCCTCCATTTTCCATAGAGTGCATGAAATCATCTCCGTATTTAATAATACCTGACTCTAACATCTCACGAAGTAAGTCATTTCCTTCACGTGTTCTTTCTCCTACTCCTGCGAATACAGAAAGTCCACCGTGACCTTTTGCGATATTGTTAATCAACTCCTGAATCAATACTGTTTTTCCAACACCTGCACCACCAAACAATCCAATTTTTCCTCCTTTTGAGTAAGGCTCAATCAAATCGATTACTTTAATACCTGTGAACAATACTTCAGATGAAGTTGATAGATCTTCGAATCTTGGTGCTGGTCTGTGAATAGACAAACCATTTTCTCCTGTTTTTGGCAAGTCCCCTAAACCATCAATTGCATCTCCGATTACATTAAATAATCGACCATATACGTCTGGACCGATTGGCATTTGGATTGGGTTTCCTGTTCCAACTACTTCATATCCACGACTCAAACCATCTGTTGAGTCCATTGATATTGTACGAACTGTATTTTCTCCGATGTGAGATTGTACTTCAAGAACTAACAATGTTCCGTCTTTTTTAGTGATTTCTAATGAATCATAAATTTTTGGAAGTTCAACATCTTTACCGTTGAAAACAACATCAACTACTGGTCCAATGATTTGGGCAACTTTTCCTATTACTTTTGACATTACTGTATGTGTTTATTAAATAGCTATTTAGGTTTAACGAAAATACCTCTTTTTTCAGAGCGCAAAGATAATTTTTAAAATATAAAATCAATAACTTTTTTTTAGAAAAATACTATATTTTTATCAGTTTACAAAAATAAGTACATCGATTGCATAAAAGTCCATCTTTACAAGGAGATAAAAAAACCACCACATTGTTAAAATGGGTGGCTTTCCTACTAAAAAAAATTGGCTTTATTGTAATATTGCTGGATATTGAATTGGATAAGTAGACAAATCAACATGTCGCAATGTGGAACCATACTTTGCATTAATGGCATCTATAAAGATATTAGCAATTAACCCGTACCCTCGTGCACTTGGATGAATTCCGTCAAGCGAAAACGCCCCTCCTGTTACATAAGCGGATGTCATATTAAAATTTCCGAAATTAAGACCTCCATTAGATAATTTTGCCATAACAGTTCTTGTATCGACAAAAGCTAACCCTTTTTCCTTAGCGATTGCTTCAATTGTTATGTTATAAGCATCTGTCGCTGTACTAACTTCTTTTACTTCATCTTTTGACAACACCCAATTATCTGCCAACGGTACCGACAAACCATTTACTTTTGTTGGATCTCCACCAACTGTAGTACCTATAAATGCTCTGGAAGTCAAGACCATGAAATCTTCTTTTGTAGCTTGCCTGTAAGATGGAAGCCCGTATGCACTAAGATCTGTCAAATAACTATCTACAATAACAACTGCATTACCATTTCCAGCTGCAAATTTTACTGTACGACGAGCCGCTTCGGCTTCAGTTAGCAATTTATTTTTAACCATCGTTAACAAACCTGCATTATAAGTAGCATATCCAGAATTTAATAGTGCTACCAAAGGAGCTGTTAGCGCAGCTGGATTATAAGGAACAGTTGTAAAATAAGGCAATGCATTTACGTAAGGTAAATTTGCTACTACCCCTTTAGCTCCCCCTGCCGTTAAACCTCCAACTAAAGCTGTATACACATTTGCAAATACAGTAGGATCCGTAATATCATCACTACCATAAGTAGCTGGATTAGGATTCCCTTTTTGATCTTTTCCTGCTCCCCCTGATGTTGCATAACTTAAAACATCGTTTCCTCCTATAAATAAAGAGAAAAAAGTAGGCTTTTGATCTGTAGCATCCTTCAAAATAGTAGTTCCTGGTACAGTAGCGAACCGAACAAAATATGGATTTGCTGCACCTAAAGATAACCCTGCAGGATTACCATATCCTGGCGCTATTAAATGAAAGCTTTTTGCCCCAGGAACACCCAGGTTATTAAAAGGTCCCGTTATGTGCGCCATAACTTCAGTTGTGGAAGCAAATGGTACGGGCGCAATCTTTGGCGTACCATCTGGATTAAATCCTAATATTGCAAATCTTGGTGGAAATTTTGGATTTGGAACACCCCCAAATAACAACCCTCCAACATTATCCGAAGTCAACGGCGTTTTAAAGTCCCCACCCCCAGCAGCAATAAACTGCTGAGATAATATATTAGCATAAGAGCCTCCCTGTCCTTTTATAAATAAGGCTCCATCACTATATCCTGCTGCAAATGAATCCCCCAAAGCTACATACTTTGTAAAAACTGCCGAACCTGGTGTTACTGGAACTTCTGCTGGCGTTGTATCTTCATCATCGTTATTACATGCTACAAAGGCTAATGAAACCAATAGTAGCCATTTAAAATTTTTTATCATGATTTGTTATTTTAATACATTAATATTCATTTTCCCAAAACTTCTTAATTCAACAAGAAGTACTTAATTATATATCTATAATTTTTATGGGTTAATTGTCCATGAAGCAAACCATTGTTGCCCTATTAAACCTGCTCCTACAACCTGAATATAATCTTTTCCAAAAATATTTGTTGCTCCAACCTTGATAACCGATTTCAACTTAGGAATTCCGTAATTTACCTGAGCATCAAATACCGTATTCTCCGGAACCATTCCATCTGCGAAAGATGCCTCCCATAAATACTCTGTATTCCATCTTATATTCATGTTAAACCCAAAATTTTTAAATAATTTCGAATTTCCTAACGAACCTTTGATTCTATGTTTTGGAGTATTAAAACCTGCAACAAATCCAGGATCTTTTGACTGATCAAAATTAAATTGTGAATAGTTGTAGTTAACACCAACCTCAAAATCTTTATATACTTTTTTAGATAAACCAACACCAACACCAAAAGAGGTAATTTGCGCACTTGTATTTGTATAAACCTGATAAACTCTTCTATCTCCAAATGCCAACGCTTGGTAACTTTGTAATACCGCTGGATTAGTCATATCCGTTCCCACCGTTCCATAATACGGACTAATTACTCGAGCTGTATTCATGAAATTATCATAGATATTATAATATGCATTAAGATCAATTGAAAAATCTCTTACTACTGAGCGATACCCAACCTCAAAAGCTTGCACTTCTTCTGGTTTTACCAAACCAATATTAGCTACTTGTAAATCTTTAGGATTTCCCGAAGCTGCAAATGCTTGTACAGAAGCTACAGTATATGCATTATGATAAGCATTTTGTCCACTCATTTCTATCTGAGCAGGATTACCTGCAGCTTGACCAGCAGGACTAACATCTCTAATTTCTGTAAAACGATCAAGATTTTCTGCAGCAGAACCAATTAATGCAAATGGCCCTAAATCCAGACCAATATATTGATCTTGAGTTGTTGGATTTCTAAAACCTGTTTGATAAGAAACTCTAAAATTATGAACTCTTGTTACTCCTGCTGAATATACAAATGCTACCCTTGGAGATATATTCCCTTTAAAATTCTGACTTTTGTCATAACGAACAGATCCAGTAAATTTCAATCTATCATCCATCCATTTTTTTGCCAATTGCGTATAAGCACCATATTCTTTATAATTTAAAGGTCCGTCATAATCTGTAAAAATTGTTCCTTCAGAATTCATTAAATACTCTCTCCAAGAGCCCCCAACTTGAATTTCAGCAAATTTGATAAGGTCTTTAAAATTATAATTCACATCTGAATGATATAATTTCGAGTGATCAATAAATTTAGCTCCTTGTGTTAAATCTGGATTACTTACCACATTAGCAAATGCACTTTTAAACTGAGGAGAACCTGGTTCAAATCTTGCAGATCTTGGAGCACTTGGATTATTAGGATCAATATTTGGTGATAGACCTAAACCTGGCGAAACGTTATAATCTGCAAAATTTCTAGCATAATTTGCAGCATCATTTGCATTAAGACCTAATACTGCCGATGATAATTGAAATGATTTAGCATAATCTGTAAACCAGTTTGTATCTGATTTAGCTGCTCTATTTACATTCCAACCAGCAAAACGCATATCATACGAATCTCCAGCATCTTCTGTAGTCATATAAACTCTCGCAAAAAAATTCTTTCCTTTAATTTCTAATTTGGTTTGATCCATAAAGAAATTTTTCAAAGAATATCTATTTGCTCCTTGATAAATAGTACTTCCTACACCTACCTTATATTGAAGTATAATCTCGGTTTCACTTTCCCATGGTTTAAGATGCATAGCAAAATCTGCCTTTATACTTTTAGATTTATTATCATTTAAATCTTTTTCATGATATCCCGTTCTACTTACCTGCCCTACATTAGAAAGAAACGTAGTTACCTCATCTCCATAAATATTTAATCCATCATAATTTTGATTATTTGCATGACCAATAGTACCTCCAGTCATACTTCTTTGATCATCAGCAATCCACTCAGTAGCGCTTATATAATTAAAGTTTGCCTTCAGTGCAAAATGTTTGGTAAATGCTGTAGCCGCTCTAAACCCAAAATCAACATAATCATTTGTCCCTGCAACATCCTGAGATGTTTGACCGTATTTAAAATAAGTACTAATCCCTTGATTTGTAAAAGGACTTTTACTATTCATAAACAAAATACCATTAAAAGCATTAGCTCCATAAAGTGCAGACGATGCTCCAGGTAAAAGCTCTACACTTGCAACATCTAAATCATTTAGACCAATTAAGTTCCCTAATACAAAGTTCAATGCAGGAGATGAATTATCCATACCATCAACCAATTGCATAAAACGAGTATTAGCAACAGTTGCAAAACCTCTCGTATTTACCGATTTAAACGAAATACTACTAGTATTAAAAATAACCTCTTTCATATTCTCCAATCCTTCGTAAAAAGACGGAGCGGTTGTATTTCTTATTTCCTGAAGCCCCATTCTCTCAATTGTAACAGGCGACTCAATAATTCTTTCTGGAGTTCTCGAAGCTGAAACTACAATCTCGTTTAACATTGTTCTTTCTTCTGCTAACGACACAATAACTTTTTGCGAAGCCGAAATAACATTAACCGTTTTCGTTTCATAGCCTACTGCCGTAACCTTAATTGTAAAAGGAAAAATTTTTGAGGACTTTAAAGTAAATGATCCGTCAAAATCAGTAGAGGTACTACTGGACTCTCCAACAACGTTAATATTAGCCCCTGGAATCGATTGATTTTTATTATCGGTAACGGAACCTGAAATTGTACTCTGCGCAAAAGAAACGCCGCAGAAGAACAATGATAGAATAAGTAAATACATTCTCATTTGGTTAGATTTAGTTGGTTTATATTGCCAAAGTACAAATATTTTTGATATTACTAAAAATTTGTTAAAAAAAATTAATTTTCTTTATTTTTTTAGCAACAAAAATACATTTTTCATATTGCTGTTTTTTAAACTTTTGACAACTATAAAGCCCTAACTCATTGAAATATACTATGCATACATATTATTTTTAACAAAAAATTGAATATTCTACAAAAATGAATTCTTAATTTTTTGACATAAAAAAAAGCGAGATATAAATCTCGCTTTTTCAAACACTTATGTTTTATTTTTTGTTTTACTCTACAGTAACTGACTTAGCCAAGTTTCTTGGTTGATCAACATTACAACCTCTCATAACTGCTATGTGATAAGATAAAAGTTGCAACGGAATTGTAGTAATTAATGGCGATAAAGCATCTGATGTTTCAGGAATTTCAATCACATAATCCGCTAATTCACGTACTTGTGTATCTCCCTTAGTAACTACAGCGATGATTTTTCCACTTCTGGATTTTATTTCTTGAATATTACTTACAATTTTATCGTAATGTCCTTGCTTAGGCGCAATTACAATTACTGGCATTTGCTCATCTATTAAAGCAATTGGTCCGTGCTTCATTTCTGCCGCAGGATAACCCTCAGCATGGATATACGAGATTTCTTTTAGCTTTAAAGCTCCTTCTAGCGCCACAGGAAAGTTATAACCTCTTCCTAAGTACAAACAATTTGGAGAATCTTTAAAAACAGCTGCAATTTCTTTAGCAACATCATTAGTTTCTAAAACTTCTTTTACCTTGTCTGGTATAAGCTCTAATTCTTGTAAATATCTATGAAAATCTGGATTAGACAATGTTCCTTTTGCTTTTGCTAAACGCAAAGCAATCATTGTTAACACAGTAATTTGAGTTGTAAATGCTTTTGTAGACGCAACTCCAATCTCTGGACCTGCATGAGTATAAGCACCTGCATGAGTTTCTCTAGAAATAGATGAACCAACAACATTACAAACACCAAATACAAATGCCCCATGTTCTTTTGCTAATTTAATAGCAGCCATTGTATCTGCAGTTTCTCCCGATTGAGAGATTGCAATAACAACATCTGTTTTATTGATGATAGGATTACGGTATCTAAATTCCGAAGCATATTCAACCTCTACCGGAATTCGGGCAAATTCCTCAAAGATATATTCTGCAACTAAACCTGCATGCCATGAAGTACCACAAGCAACAATAATAATTCTGTCAGCATTAAGAAATTTTTCCAAATTATCTTCAACACCTGCTAGCTGAACAATTCCTTCATTTGCATGAAGTCTTCCTCTATACGTGTCTTTTATAACGCTTGGTTGTTCGTATATTTCTTTAAGCATGAAATGGTCATAACCTCCTTTTTCAATTTGCTCCAAATTCATTTGAAGTTCTTGAATATAAGGATCAACCAAAGAATCATCTTTAATTTTTCTGATTTTAATAGGCTTATGCAATCTGATATTAGCCATTTCACCATCTTCCAGATAAACTGCATTTGTAGTATATTCGATAAAAGGAGAAGCATCAGATGCAATAAAATATTCACCTTCTCCAACACCAATTGCTAACGGGCTACCTAATCTGGCAGCAACAATTTCATTTGGATTTTTTCTATCAAATACTGCAATAGCATAAGCACCTACAACTTGGTTTAATGCAACCTGAACTGCTTTACCTAGTTTAAGATTTTCTTGTTTTTGAACATCTTCAATCAAATTCACCAATACTTCAGTATCAGTATCAGAATGAAAAATGTACCCTCTTTTTTTCAACTCTTCTTTAAGCGGAGCATAGTTTTCAATAATACCATTATGTATTATCGCCAAGTCTCCTGAGTTTGACAAATGAGGATGCGAATTCACATCGTTAGGAACACCATGTGTTGCCCAACGCGTATGTCCTATTCCTATAGTTCCGTTTGTCGTAAAATTATCTTTAGCCTTAGCTTCAAGATCCGAAACTTTACCTTTTGTTTTACAAAGTTTAACTGCTTCTCCGTCATATAACATAACGCCAGCACTATCATATCCTCTGTATTCGAGTCGTTTTAGTCCTTTAATTACAATAGGATACGCCTCTCTATATCCTATATATCCAACAATTCCACACATATCTATTTAAATTAATTTGGTTTCGTGTAGTAAATCTGAAGTTTCAATCTCTTATCAGCTGCCGCAGGAGTTCCTCCATAAAGAATTGTCCCTAACGGATTCAAAACGGATGCTCTCGGAGCTGCAGTAAAAGGAATTTCAGGCCTAGCAGTTAATTTTTTATCTGAATCCCTTAATTTATTAGAAGTGATTGTATTTATATCCTCTGTAACTACTATCCCCATCTTTACATTAGTTGAATCCTTATATTTTATCAAATTTCTAACATGATTAGTAATTCTGATTTTATAACTGGTACCTCTTTTACTTGTTGGATCAACATTTATAATACCACTAAAAATCTGTTTTGCTTTTTTTACATCAGTAGAAGCACTTGGAGTTCCATCATTATAATAATCAACAATAGGTCGATTATTATTAAAATCGTACAAATAAATTCTGTTTGGTTCTGAGCTATTCTTCATAGCATCCGAATCAATATTAAAAACTAAATTTGCTTCATTAATCAACCACCCTTTACTTCTAATTTCATCCAACTCTCCTGGCGCAAAAAGCTCTAACACTGCCATTGATCCTTCTCCTCCTTTTAAATACAGCTTATCATCACCTGTAACTTTAGGAGTAGTTATTGCAGTATTATAATTAGGACTTGTATTACTTTGATTTAAAAGATTTACAGTATTACCAGTTAAATTAAGAACAAGCGTTTTTGACTCCATTGTTTCCTCTGGATCTGTTGTTATAACAGTCTTTGCTTTATAATAAATTGTTATTTTACCTTTCTTAAAATCCATCATTGCCATATTTCCAGGATCGCTACCAGATTTATCAATATTAAAATATAATCCTCTGAAATAATTTTTAAAAACATCATTTGTAGCTAAATTAGATGCTGAAGCTTTTAAAATTCTATCTTCAAAATAAGTTTTATCTAATTTTAATCTCATTGCTGGAGCACTCCTTGTAACAGTCACTTTTCCAGTGGCATCACTAGTACTTTCTCTAATTTCACTTGAACTAAAAACAAATGCATCATTATTCAATGGATTTGAAGCATTATTCAAA
The DNA here is from genome assembly GCF_057834355.1 of Flavobacterium sp. GL_143. Lineage (NCBI taxonomy): Bacteria > Pseudomonadati > Bacteroidota > Flavobacteriia > Flavobacteriales > Flavobacteriaceae > Flavobacterium > Flavobacterium sp. GL_143. Next base: position 1,071,582 of record NZ_CM174401.1, read on the forward strand.
CGACTAGCAACTTTAGCATTATAAAAATCAGAATTTTGATTCGTATAAAAAAGCTGCTTATTTTGAAAATTATTACTTGGATCTAAATCCGCCATATAATAACCCGACTCATAAATACTTAGCTTTATTTTAGACAAATCAGGACCATATATTGAATCCAATTTATAAACACTACTTCCATCTGTATTTTGCGCCGTCATATGACTAAAATATGGAACACTTAACACAATACTATCCGCAACTGGGCTTGCGCCAATAACCGGAGCCACAGCTGCTAATGTCAACTGAGTAGCAAAATTAGCCGTTGTAATACCAAATGCTGGATTATCATAAATCCCTAATTGATTTATATTTAAATTATTAGATTGTATTGGAAATATTTGTTGATTATAAGCTACAACATTTGAATTATATATCGCTAAATCAAAGTGATTATCACCAATTAAATCATCACCAATAACATTGAAATCCTTATCGCAAGAATATAAAAGAACAACGCTTGCAACTAAAAGTATTTTCTTAAAAAAAGAAGTATTATACATGTGTAATAAAAAAGTTAAATTTTAAAGAATCTCGTTTTTATAAAAATTTGTATACGCTTCTGCGAATGCATCTTTTGCGGCGAAAGGTAAAAAAGGTTTTCCCGAAGATTCTATAAATTTTGTTAAACTTGAAGATAGGTTATTTGAAGCTATAATTACTCCATCAGAATGAAGAATACTTGCCTTTAAAATATTTTCATAATTTGGAATCTCTAAGTCTGAAACGGCTTCATGTGGAATACCATCAAACTTTACTTTCTTAATCATTTCAGGGTCCAATGTTTCATCAAACGATTGCGTATAAACAGACGTTACAATTTTGGTTTCAGAAAATAACGCTTCATGTTTATAATAATGTTTCATATAAATAGGCAACATTGCAGCCATCCATCCATGTACATGAATAATATCTGGAACCCAGTTTAATTTCTTAACGGTTTCAACAACTCCTTTTGCAAAGAAAATTGCTCGTTCGTCATTATCTGGATACATCACGCCTTCTTCATCGGCAAAGGTCGCTTTCCTTTTAAAATACTCATCGTTATCTATAAAGTAAACCTGAATTCTCTCCTTTGGGATAGATGCTACCTTAATAATCAATGGCATATCTAAGTCGTTCACTACCAAATTCATGCCTGAAAGCCTGATTACTTCGTGCAACTGGTGTCTTCTTTCATTGATATTCCCATATCTTGGCATGAAAATTCTTATCTGTCCACCTTGATCGTTAATCATTTTTGGCACATCATAAGACATTAAAGAAACCTCATTTTCAGCCAAATAAGGCACGACTTCAGATGATACATACAATATCCTCTTATCTTTCATAATAGTAATTTGCTTAATTTTTGGTAATAAAAACGATGCAAAATTACAAAATTTTATGCAGTTATTAACTAATATATTATGTTTGCACTAAATTTTAATAATACCACCATGCATATTTTCTACGGTAAAGTTGCTTTAATAGCTTATTTAAAAACTATTAAAACCGAAAATTCGAGTGTTGGTTTCGTACCAACCATGGGCGCTTTACACCAAGGTCACCTAGCATTAATGCAACGATCATTGAACGAAAATGATGACACAGTTGTAAGTATTTTTGTAAATCCAACACAGTTTAACAACCAAGAAGATTTAGCAAAATACCCCCGAACTCTAGACGAAGATGTAAAAAAAATGCGCACATTAAGCGATAAAATAATTTTATACGCTCCAACTGTCGAAGATATTTACGAAGGTCATACTGTTTCTCAATCCTTTGATTTTGATGGATTAGAAAACCAAATGGAGGGAAAATTCAGACCTGGGCACTTTAATGGTGTAGGTACAATTGTAAAACGTTTATTCGAGATTATCACTCCTACAAACGCTTATTTTGGAGAAAAAGATTTCCAGCAATTACAAATTGTAAAGAAAATGGTCGAAAAAAACCATTTACCTGTAAATGTAGTTGGTTGTCCTATTTTTAGAGAATCAAACCAATTAGCAATGAGTTCCAGAAACGAACGTTTAACACCCGATGAACGTCAGGAAGCTGCTATAATTTACAAAACCTTAACCGAAGCAAAAGAAATATTTCAGACTAAAAGTCCCGAAGAAACAATTGAATTTGTAGAAAATTCCTTCAAAGACAATGATAAGTTTGAATTAGAATATTTCGTAATTGCCGATGAATCTACATTATTACCTATAGAACACAAAAATAAAGACAAAAATTACCGCGCATTTATAGCAGTATTTGTTAATTCTATTAGGTTGATTGACACTATTTCATTAAATTAATTTACTTTTGTAGCATGCAAATTCAAGTAGTAAAATCAAAAATACACCGTGTAAAAGTAACTGGAGCCGATCTTAATTATATTGGCAGCATTACTATTGACGAAGCCTTACTAGACGCCTCAAATATTATTGAAGGTGAAAAAGTAGCAATTGTGAACATCAATAATGGCGAACGTTTTGAAACGTATGCTATTAAAGGAGAACGAAATTCGGGCGAAATAACCCTAAATGGTCCTGCAGCAAGAAAAGTACAAAAAGATGATATCATCATAATCATTTCTTACGCAACATTGGAGTTTGAAGAAGCCAAAACCTTCAAACCATGGATCGTTTTCCCAAATGAAAATGACAATTCGTTGACATAAATCCATTTCTTAACAAATAAAATCATCCTTTTTCAAAGTTAAAATTTGTAAAAGGATTTTTGTCGTATCTATAAGCCAACTAAACAACATTGCTTTGCCAATTTGCAATTAACAAGTATTAAATAAGAAAAATAAAGTACTATATTGCTACTCTATTTTAACAATCTTAAAATTTCAGAAATCCCAAATTATGAAAAAAGTTTACCTACTACTTCTTTTTATTTCAATTACAGCTTTTTCTCAAAGAAAAACAGAAACAATTAATTCAACATCATTAGGAGAAACAAGAACCATTACTGTAGAATTACCTGCTTCTTACGAAAATAATAAAACCAGAAATTACCCAGTTCTTTATTTATTCGATGGAGAATATCTTCTTGATCCATTTAGTGGTGCTTTAAAATATGGTACCTATTGGGATGATTTACCAGAAGTTATTATTGTAGCTATTCATCAAAATAAAAATGATGAACGCGAAGACGATTCTACCTTCGACGGAATTAATGGTTTACCTTTTGAAAAAGGAGCTGAATTTTTCGAATTTGTCGCGGGAGAAGTAATCCCTTTAGTGGAAAGAAAATACCGCACAGCCCCGTTCCGAATTATTGCTGGTCATGGTGTAACTGCAGGTTATTTGAATTTTTTCTTGTATAAAGAAGTTCCTTTGTTTAATGCCTATATCTCTATGAGTCCAGAATTGGCAACTCAAATGGAAGTGCGTGTTCCTGAAAAATTTGCTAAATTAAAAACACCTTTATTTTATTATCTATCGGCTGCCGATGGAGATGTTAAAAAGACAAAAGAACCTATTCAAAAACTAGATCAAAACATCAAAATAGCCAACAATCCTTTAATAAATTACAAATACGATTTATTTAAAAATACGACTTATTATTCAGTGGTTTTATACTCGATTCCAAATGCTTTAAATCAAATTTTTGATGCATACAAACCTATAAATTTAGCTGAGTATAATGACAAAATAGTTATTCTTAAATCTGGTTATGTAGATTATCTAAGAAACAAATACGATATCATCACAAAAACATTAGGTGTAGAAATGCCTGTTCGAATGAATGATTATATAGCAGTAGAAACCGCTATTTTAAAAAACAATGCTTACGACGAATTGGGTATATTAGCCGAAATCGCCAATACAAGCTATCCTAAAGCAATGCTAGGCGAATATGAATTAGGATTGATGTATGAAAAAATGGGTGATGCAAAAAGAGCTTCAAAAAAATATCAAAACGCTTCCCAAATGGAACCTATTGGTAAATTAAACAAAGACTTGATGTATGACAAAATAGATGAAATGAACGGTCTTATTAAAAAGAAATAATGTCAAAAGTTAAAACAACATTTTTTTGCCAGAATTGTGGCGCCCAATATTCCAAATGGCAAGGGCAATGTAATTCGTGCAAAGAATGGAATACCATAGCCGAGGAAATTATCCAAAAACAAGAAAAAGTTGCTTGGAAGAGCGAACCTACACCTAGTGGAAAGGCTCCTCGCCCTTTACGAATAAACGAAATAGATTCGACTCAGGAAGTTCGTATGGACACAACTGATGGTGAATTAAACCGTGTTCTTGGTGGTGGTATTGTTCCTGGTTCATTAACTCTTTTAGGAGGAGAACCCGGAATTGGAAAAAGTACACTTTTACTTCAAGTTTCATTACAACTACCCTATAAAACTCTATATGTTTCGGGAGAAGAAAGCCAGAAACAAATAAAAATGCGTGCCGAAAGAATCACGCCAAATGGTGACAATTGTTACATTCTTACCGAAACCAAAACACAAAATATCTTCAAACAAATTGAAGCCATTCAGCCCGAAATAGTAATTATCGATTCTATCCAAACGCTTCATACGGATTATATCGAATCAACAGCCGGAAGTATTTCTCAAATTAGAGAAACTACTGCTGAGTTAATCAAGTTTGCCAAAGAAACCAATATTCCTGTTATCCTGATTGGGCATATTACCAAAGACGGAAACATAGCAGGTCCTAAGATTTTGGAACACATGGTAGATACCGTTCTACAATTTGAAGGAGACAGAAATCATGTATATCGTATTTTACGATCACTTAAAAACCGTTTTGGATCTACTGCCGAATTAGGAATTTACGAAATGCTGGGAAGTGGCTTAAGAGAAGTAAGTAATCCGTCTGAAATATTAATTTCGCACAAAGACGAAGAATTATCAGGAACAGCAATCGCTTCGACACTCGAAGGAATGCGTCCGTTAATGATCGAGATACAATCCTTAGTAAGTACCGCAGTCTACGGAACACCTCAACGAAGTACTACAGGATATAATGCCAAAAGATTAAACATGATTTTGGCTGTTTTAGAAAAAAGAGCAGGATTTCGCTTGGGAGCAAAAGATGTATTCCTGAATGTAACCGGAGGAATTTCTGTAGATGATCCTGCGATAGATCTTGCTGTAGTTGCAGCTATTTTATCCTCAAATGAAGATATTCCTGTAACTAAAGGTTTTTGTTTTGCAGGAGAAGTTGGTTTATCAGGTGAAATTCGTCCTGTAAACCGAGTTGACCAACGCATACAAGAAGCAGAAAAATTAGGATTTTCGACTATTTTTGTATCTAAGTACAATAAAATTGCATTAAAAAATACAGGAATAAAAATTGAGCTTGTTGCTAAAATCGAAGATGTAGCCAGTATTCTTTTTGGCTAATCCAATAATTTATATTTTAAAAATCTCGCTCAGAACCTTAATTTAATAAGATTTTGAGCGAGATTTTTTTTATAAAGCAATTACTAAAATTTTGGTGCACTAAAACTTCCCTCGGTAATTGTAAATGTTTTTCCATCTCTTGATCCAGAAAAACTAAATGTCCCTGCGATTTTTTTATCACTTTTCTCCGTAATATTCACAGTTCCTGATGTTGCACTAATATTATTTATTTCAGGTTTAAAACTAAAATTTGCTTGGTAGGTAGTTGTAAGATTTGACAAATCATATACAATTGGATGACTTCCTGTTGTAAAATCCAAAGGCAGCCATATAGAAATACTTTTAAAAGTATCATCAATTCCCTCATACCCCATTATATTTATGCTTCCTGAAGTAATTATAGCAGGGTTAAAATTATAAGCAACCCCATTATATTTAAATTTAATATACCCTTCTGCAATTGTGCTTTCCTCTACATTATCTTCTGATGAATTGTCACTGCTGCAAGAAGATGATACTACTAGTGAAAAGATGGCAACAGCCATAAACATAAATTTCTTTAAAGTTTTCATTTAAACTGGTTTTAATTATTAATAACTCTGCAAATATATAAGATTTGTACTATGAAAAATACATTATTTAAAAAACTGCAAAATTGAATCAAAATATACATACTGAATAAGGAAACTTTTGCGTCAACTTTTCCAATTCTTTAATGGATTTTTATTTTCTTTATAGACTGATAATTCTAATTCAGATAATAGAAGCCGAATTATTTCAAATAGCAATTCAATTTATGAAGTTTCCAAAACAAAAAATATTCAAAGCATTCCTAATACTTGCATTAGTTTTAGTGGTACTTTTTTTAGGATTTTACTTTTTTAGAGATGCCCTTTTGCATAAAGCTATAGCGAAGGTCTCCGATAAAATGAACAAAGAATACAACAGTACGTTTTCGGTAAAAACAGCTTCTTTTGATGGTCTTTCGGGGATAAAACTAACCAATGTAATCTTGGTACCAAAAAATGCTGATACGCTTTGTAATATTCACAATATAGAAACCAGTATTAGTTTATCGCATTTATTGGTGGGAGATATCCAGATTGGAACTTTAAAAATCGACAGAGGCTTTATACAATTAGTAAAAAAGGGAACTATCAAGAACTTTGATGCATTCTTAAAAAAAGACAGTACTAATACTTCTAAAAACGAAAAAAGAGAATATGCAGCGTATGCCTATAGGATAATATCAAAATTATTAAATCTTGTTCCTACTGATATGAAGTTGGAAAATTTGATTTTTAAGATTGATGATAATGGTAAGAAAGCACAAATTGCAATAAATAAATTAGTTTTAGTCGATAAAGAACTCGAGACCAATTTACATGTTCAAACCAACACATTTGATCAACGCTGGAACATAAAAGGATTTGCTGACCCAAGGAATAAAAAAGCCGATATCCGCTTTTTTAATCTTGACACAGGAGCAATTCGAGTACCTTACATTGATGACCGCTTTAATATGCTAGCTAGTTTTGACTCTATACGATTGAATATTGAGAACATTAAAAAAGACGGAAGCGAACTTCATATTGATGGTTATTCCTCTATCACAAATTTAAAAATTAACCACGCAAGAATTGCCAGCAAAGACGTTGTTATAAAAAATGCCCGTTTTGATTATCGTTTCCTATTGGGGTCTGATTTTATTTCGATAGATAGCACATCGACCGTTCAGTTAAACAAGATAAAGTTCCATCCTTATGTATCCTATAATACCCAATCGGATACGATTTATACTCTTAAAGTTGCTATTCCTAAAATGAAAGCGCAGGATTTTATTGTTTCATTACCAGATGGTTTGTTTACTCATTTTCAAGGCATGGAAGCTACTGGAAATTTCGATTATAAACTTGATTTTAAATTCAACAAAAACAAACCGAACAGTTTAGTTTTCGATAGTAAACTAAACAAAGAAAATCTAGTAATTACCAAATATGGCGAAGCAAACCTTACCAAATTAAATGGTGAATTTGTATATCGTGCTATTATAAAAAATGTACTGCAAAGACCAATTTTAGTAGGTGCAGGAAATCCAAATTATACCCCGATTGAACAAATCTCTCCTTATCTTCAAAAATGTGTTTTAACTACCGAAGATCCTTCTTTCTTTTCTCATCGTGGTTTTATTAATGAAGCTTTTAAACAGTCCATTTTAAAAAACATCCGAACTAAGAAGTTTTCTCGTGGTGCAAGTACGATTAGTATGCAGTTAATCAAGAATGTTTTCCTTACCAGAGAAAAAACATTATCCCGCAAACTCGAAGAAATCTTACTGGTTTATATACTCGAAAATAATCGTGTAGTAAGCAAACAACGTATGCTCGAAGTATATTTTAATATCATCGAATGGGGACCAAATGTATATGGAATTGGCGAAGCAAGTCGTTTTTATTTCCAGAAAAGTCCGTCAGATTTAAGTCTTAACGAATGTTTATTTCTGGCTACGATTATACCGAGTCCAAGAAAATTCACCTATCAATTTAATGACCAGGGAAACTTGAAAGATTACGCTATCAGAAATCAAAAATTCCTAAGTAATATTATGTTGCGTCGCGGTATTTTGACTGCCGAGGATACTATTAATAGATTCCCTGTTTATATTTCTGGAAACGCTCGCTCGCTATTGCGAATAAAAGCTCCAGATTCTACAGCAGTTCCAGTCGACTCAATGTCTATAGATGATGAGTTTGATCTATAAAATTCTTTATAACTTCTATTCCTGCAAGGTTTCTAAAACCTTGTAGGTAAGTTTAACACATACAATATGCTGTATTGTTATCCTAACAGGTTTTAAAAACCTGTTAGGTATCTTATATATTAATTATATGTCTGTCCGTGACTAGAACCAAGCAATAAAATTAGCCACAGATTTACTTCGTCTGTTCGACTTTCAGTCTCGGGTTAAGAAAGTGGTTGGATATTGACAAATAGTTGTTAACTAATTCACATTTATTGAATTGGCTCCAGCTTTAGCTGGAGTATAATATGATAATCGGTGTATTGGGCTTTAGCCAAAATGCTTAGCTATTTGGCTAAAGCCCATTTATAATCAATTCTTGTACCTCCAGCTGAAGCTGAAGGCAATTCAAGAGTTATAAATTCAAGCCTAGATTTATATAATTTTAAAAAGAGTTAGATAAAATTCAAAAGATTTTCACTGATTCGAGAGTGAAATCCGACGCAAAAAATAAGGTTAGCATAGTAACTAGTCATAATTAATTATCATACCTACAAGGTCAAAAAAAAGACCTTACAGGATAACATATCATCACCATTTCTAGCATGAAATCACTTGAAATTTTTCAGGAAATCTTCTTTATACGTTGGGGAAACTTCAATTTCGGCTCCATCATTTAGCGTTATGATTCCGCCTTTATTATATGCTTTTACGCAATTCATATTAATGATGTGCGATTTATGAACTCGTATAAATGGTAAGGGTAAAATTTCGGAAAAGTGCTTTAAGAATCGACAAACCATTTTCTTATTTCCGTTATTTAGGTATAAATCGGTGAAGTTTCCATTGCCTTTTAATCGGACAATTTCTTCCATTTTAACCACTTCAAAACCTTCTAATGTTGGCAAGATTACTTGTTGCTTTTCGGGTTTGGTTTCATGAAAATTCTCAACAATAATTTTGTTTCTATTAAAAATTTCATTGTTCATAACCTGATGATGCACTTTGTTTACTGCAACAATTAGTTCTTCGATACTAATGGGTTTTAGCAAATAATAAGCAGCACTTTGGTTTAAAGCCTTTAATGAATATTCGGAAAAAGCCGTAACAAAAATCGTTTCAAAGTGTAAATCCTTGCACGCTTCGAGAACATCAAAAGCATTCCCGAAAGGCATTTCTACATCCAGAAAAACCAATTGTGGTTGTAGTTCGTGCAATAACGGAACAGCTTCTTTTATATTCTGTGCTTCGCCAATAACCTCAACTTGCGGACAATATTTACTCAAATAATTCTTGAGTACTTCCCGTGCTGCAAGTTCGTCTTCGACAATTACACTTTTTATCTTCTGGAAAGTCATCATAATTTATCTATTAACGGAAAAACAATTCTAACAATCGTTCCTGTTTCTGGTATTTCTTTTTCGATAATTTCAAAAGAAATATTCTTTTTATACAATTCGTTCAGCAAACCAATACGTTCCTTTGTATTGCTTAATCCTCGAGACTCATGTGCTTTTTGATTACTGGTTTTTAGTTCACGACTTTTGGCTAAACCAATACCGTTATCTTCTATAGTAACCACAACTTTTTCGGCTACAAACTCAAAATTAAGATTCAAAAATCCCTTTTTATCAAGATAACGCAATCCGTGCCAAATTGCATTTTCCAGATGTGGCTGAATAATCATATTGGGAACCAAAACAGTTTCGGTATCTAAGGCTTCACTAACACTAATTTTAAAATCGAATTTGTCCTGAAAACGCAAATGTTCTAAGTCCAGGTATTTCTTTAATTGTTCAATTTCTTTATCTAATGTGATGAAATCTTTATTGGAGTTTTCCATCATATTTCGCATTAGATTAGAATAAGAGGTCAGGTATTTATTGGCTTCTAATTCTTTATTTTCCGAAATAAACTGATTCACACTATTCAAACTATTAAAGATAAAATGCGGATTCATTTCTCGTCTGAGCGACTGCAAAGCAATTTCTTTATTTTTAATTTTTATCGAATACAGTGCTTTTACAATAAATAGGAATAAAAGCAAGAGCAATAATATAGAACCTAAAAGAAAATAATTGAAGGTGTTTTTCTTCGTAATTAATTCATCTTTTAAGTTTTTTTCTTTTTCTAACTGACGAATTTTATCTTCGGTTACCTGAAATGTTTTTGCATCGATTAGCGTAGTATCAGATTGAATTAATTCATCAAAATTCTTAAAGAACTGCTCATATAAAGCAATACTTTCTTTATCGTCTCCTTTGGTTTTGTAATACGCTATTAAAGCCGACAAACTTTTCTTTGCCTCGGTAGAATTTCCATTTTTAGATGCTAAATCATAGGCTTCTTTAAGCGACAGAATGGCTTTCTTAGGTTCTTCTTTTTTAAAATAAAGTTTTGCCAAAGATTGCAATTGCTTGATTTGTGTAGTGAAATCTTGTTTGGTTTTGGCTTCCGCCAAAAGTCTTTCGTTTATACCAATCGCTTTCTCAAACTGATTATCCGAAGCATATACTTTGGCTATTTCATTTTTAATCTTAATGACTTCTTCCGGTTTATCTTTTGCGTAAGCGAGCGCTTTATTGTAACTCTCGATTGCAACTATTTTATTTTGCTGTTGTAGAGAATTCTCCGCTTTTTGAACATATGCCGCAGATACCTCATCGATTTTATTCTCTTTTTTTAGTAACTCAATATTAGAATTTACATATCCTGCTTGCGTAATCGGGCTTGCTTGTGTACGCAATCGGTTAGCGTCATTCTGGTTTATTTTTTCCTCACTTTTATCTTCTGAAATAGCCCCTGCTGCTTCATAATTTTTTATTGCCGAATCAAACTTTTTCTGGTTCTCTTGTACTTTGGCAATACTTCTTGTTACTCGTATTTTATCATCTGCAAGATTTTGTTTGGTATAACTTGCTAATGCTTTTTTATAATATTCTTCGGCTTTTGCATTATCTCCTTTATTAAGGAATTCATTCGCAAGGCGCTCATAATTTTGACCTATTTGTGTTTCATCATTTACATCCAATGATTTTTGTAATTCTTTAGATACTTTGCTCATTTTGGAAATTGACACTGCTTTTTTCTTGGCAAGAGAATCCTGTGCCACTACTCCAAACGGAAGTAACAACATCAGAAATAAAGAAAAAACGACTACTAAACGACTCATATATTTTATCTTTTTTTAAATCTTAGTGCCTTAATTTCTTAGCACCTCAGAACCTTCAAAAACAATACTGTAAAGTAAAGTATTTTATATTCCGTTTACAACTCGTTTCACCAAGTGAAAATACCGTTTCACCATTTCTGCAAAAAACGAACTCTTTAAGTTTATAAGTTTGGTCTATAATCACAATCTAAAACATAGGAAATCATGAAAACATCAATCCTTATCTCAGCGCTTTTAGCAACTACATTCTCTTTTGCAAATAGCAATTATACTAATGCAAACTTCAAGAAGAATACTAAAATTGAAAAACCAATAACTGCAGAAAAAACCAAAATACAAGTTGCATTATTATTAGATACTTCTAGTAGTATGGATGGATTAATTGATCAGGCAAAATCCCGTCTTTGGAATATTGTAAACACTTTGACAACTTTAAAATACAATGGACAAAATCCCGATATCGAAATTGCTTTGTATGAATATGGCAATGACGGTTTATCGAAACAATCTAATTATATCCGACAAATAGCACCACTTTCGACCGATTTGGATTTGATTTCGGAAAAACTGTTTTCTCTAAGTACAAATGGTGGTAACGAATACTGCGGAGCTGTGATTCAGGATGCGACCAAACAATTAAAATGGGCAAAGGACAACAACAATATGAAGCTAATTTATATTGCAGGAAACGAAGAATTTAATCAGGGTGGAATTAATTATAAAGAAGCCATTAGCAATGCTTTAAAGAATGATATTTATGTAAATACTATTTATTGTGGTGATAAAACTCAAGGCGTAAATGAATTATGGAAAGATGGTGCCGATTACGGAAAAGGCAAATACTTTAATATTGATTCCAACCAAACGGTTCGTTATATAGTAACTCCTTATGATGAGGAAATTACTAAATGCAATGAAAAAATCAATAAAACTTATATTGGTTATGGTTCAAAAGGCTCAGAGAAAAAAATGAATCAGGAAAAACAAGACAGAAATGCTCAGGGAGTTTCTGCATCTAATTATGCCGAGCGTGCAGTGAGTAAATCTAAAGCTGTTTATAAAAATGATAGTTGGGATTTAGTTGATAAAGTAAAAGATGACGCTACAGCTATTTCGAAAATAAAAAAAGAAGAATTGCCTGCTGAACTTCAGAATAAATCTACTGCCGAATTAAAAGTAATTGTTGCGCAAAAAACCAAAGAAAGAGAAAATATTCAAAAGGAAATTAGCGAACTTGCTAAAAAACGTCAAGGCTATATAGATACCGAAGCAAAAAAGACAAAAAAACAAGATGATTTGGGTAATGCCATAAACACATCGATTGTTGCTCTTGCAAAAGTTAAAGGATATACTGTTGAGAAATAAATAAAGTGTGAAAAATAAATTATTTAAGAATATGAAAAAGAGTATCCTCTTTTTGATTTTTATAGGAATTTTTTCTGTTAGTTTTAAATGCATCCATAAAGAAGAAAATCTTAAAACACCTAGTTCAAAATCTTCTTCTAAAGAAAAACTAGAAAGCCAGATAAACGAAATTAAAAAGTTTGTAAACACATCTTCGAAATACAATACCGAAGTTGGCTTTTTTATCGATATGGGAATTGCTTCTGGCAAGAAACGCTTTTTTATATATGATTTAAAAAACGATAAACTACTTAACAAAGGTTTGGTTGGTCATGGATCTGGTTCGGAAACCGGAATTCCTGGAAAGTTAAAATTTAGCAACGTAAAGAATTCGCTTTCTACCTCGTTAGGAAAATACTCGATTGGGTATTCGTATGAAGGCACTTTTGGGAAGGCCTACAAGTTATACGGATTAGACAAAACCAACGATAATGCTTTTGATAGAAATGTGGTTTTACATAAATATAAGGATGTCCCTTTTGAAGAACAAATAAATCCTATTTGTAACAGTTATGGATGTCCGATGGTAAATGAAAAGTTTTTTGGTGTAGTTGAAAACATAATTGATAACTCTAAAAAGAAAATCATTCTCGTTATCTACTATTAAAACCCATTCAAATTTTCGTTATTTGTAATCCTTATTCCCCTAAACAAACAATTTAAATATTAAACTCATGATAAAAAAAATAGTAACATCAGCTTTATTATTGATTGGCGCAATTGCATTTGCACAAAAGCCAATCTTTACAACGGCTAAAGTAAAAGCCGCAACAGTATATTTTAATGCTGCCGAAATTTCGCAAACTGCAAGCGCTAATCTTCCGCTAGGAACAAGCGAGATTGTGATAAAAAATGTAGCTGTAGACTTAAATGAAAATTCTATACAAATAGGAACTCCTTCGACAGTGACTGTTCTTTCGGTTCAGTTTACTAATAATTATATCTCCGAATATGAAGTAGATACTAAATCTCCCGCTTTAAAAAGAGTTAGAGATAGTATTGTTTTGGTTCAGAAAGAGCTTCAGAAAGTTAATAACACGATAAATTCTGAAACAAAAACAATTCAACTTTTAGATAAAAATCAACAAATTTCGGGTGTGAATTCTGGTTTGAATGTTACTGAATTAATGAAAATGGTTGAGTATTATAAAAACAAGCAAATCGAAATCGCCAATACTATTAATACACTTACTGAGAAGCAACAAAAGCTTAATGAAACACTTCAAAAACTAAATAATAAACTTGAAGTTGATACAAGTAAAGAAGAGAAAACCTCATCGGGAAAACTAATCGTTCAGGTTATGAATGAAGTTGCAGGTGCTGTTCCATTAGATATTTCGTACTTAACAAATAATGCTACTTGGACTCCATTTTATGATTTACGTGCCGAAAGTGTCACATCGCCTATTAATATGATGTACAAAGCTCAGGTAATCCAAAATACAGGTATCGATTGGAAAAAAGTAAAACTTACTTTATCAAGTGGTTATCCTAACCAAAACAATCAGGCACCAATATTGAGTTCTTGGTTCTTGAGAAATAATAATATTGTTCAGGCAGCATATGGCTATAAACAAAAAGGTGTAATGAATCAACTACAAGGAAGAGTTGCAGGAGTTGCAATAAATGATGATGCTTCTGCAAATATGGAAATAGCAGCTGCTCCATCACCTGTAATAACTGAATCATCTGTTTCTAATTACACTACCGTAGAAGAAAACCAACTTAATGTTTCTTTTGATATTGATATTCCTTATGATATTTTATCTAATGGTAAAGTACATAGTGTTTCTCTTAAAGAAATAAAACTACCTTCATCGTATAAATATTATGCTGCACCAAGAGTTGAAAATGAAGCTTTTCTTCTTGCTGAAATTGCCGATTACAGCAAATACAATTTGTTAAGAGGTGAAGCCAATATCATTTTTGAAGGGATGTATGTAGGTAAAACTTTTATCGAACCAAACCAAACCAGCGATACTTTAAATTTAAGTATGGGCCGTGACAAAAAGGTATCTATAAAACGTGAAAAAGTAGCCGACAAATCGGGAACTAAGTTTTTATCTTCTAAAAAAGAACAAACTTTTACTTACGATATCACTGTAAGAAACAACAAGAAAGAAGCTATTGAACTTTTATTAAAAGATCAATATCCTTTGACTACGAATAAAGAAATCGAAGTTGAATTATTACAAAATGATGGTGCAAAAGTAAATTCTGAAACTGGAATCCTAACTTGGCAATTACAAATGAAGCCTAATGAAATCAAGAAATTCCGAATTAGCTATAAAGTAAGATATCCTAAAGATCAGGTATTAAATTTATAAATCTCTTTCAAAATAAAATCCCGATACAATTAAACGTGTATCGGGATTTTTATTTTAATATCTTCCAGTAATGCTTAATATGGAACGCAGATAAAAACAGATTTTATTTATAGTCTTTTTAAAAAATCCGTCCCGACGCTTCGGGATCGCGTCTTTACTTTTGTAAATCTGTGTTATCCGCGTTCCTTTATAGACAATCTATGCTATAAAAGTTTGTAGTAACTGAAAACTGAGACTGAAGCTAAAAACTTAACTACGGTGCTGGATCAGGAATTACAGCGTGAACCGCATTGATTTCGGCAATAACTTCGTCTGATAATGTAAGGTTAATAGAATCTATATTTTCTTTTAATTGCTCCAAAGTAGTTGCTCCGATAATAGTACTTGTTACAAATGGTTGCTGATTAACAAATGCCAACGACATTTGTGCAAAATTTAAACCATGTTTATTAGCAATTTCCTGATACATACGTGCTGCTTTGGTACTTTGCTCACTACTATATCTTGTATATTGTGGAAACAAATTAAGTCTTGAGTTTGGATGTTTCTCACCTGATAAAAATTTACCTGATAATACTCCAAAAGCCATTGGCGAATACGCTAATAAACCTACATTCTCTCGCATACAAACCTCAACAGAAGCATTCTCGAAAAGACGATTTAATAATGAATATGGATTTTGAATTGTTTTAACTCTTGGTAAATTATTGTATTTGTTCTCTTCAAGAAAACGCATGATTCCCCAAGGATTTTCATTAGAAAGTCCTACATGTTT
The DNA here is from genome assembly GCF_057834355.1 of Flavobacterium sp. GL_143. NCBI lineage: Bacteria > Pseudomonadati > Bacteroidota > Flavobacteriia > Flavobacteriales > Flavobacteriaceae > Flavobacterium > Flavobacterium sp. GL_143. Next base: position 1,087,395 of record NZ_CM174401.1, read on the forward strand.
AATCTTTCCTTCTTTTATAAAACCTTCCATAGTTTGTAGAACTTCATGGATATTATCTTCCCAAGCGTCGTCCTGAATTTTAAGTCCGCGTTGTCCAAAACAATTTGTTTTACGCTCTGGCCAATGCAATTGATATATATCTACGTAATCGGTTTGTAATCTTTGTAAACTTTGATCTAATGCATATTTTAAACTTGCTGGTGAGAAATCTATTTTCTCACGCATATAGCCAAAATTATCATTTGGTCCAGCGATTTTGGTTGCCAAAACCACATCTTCTCTTTTTCCTGATTTTTTAAACCAGGTTCCTATAATTTTCTCTGTGCTTCCGTAAGTTTCTTTACTTGCTGGAATAGAATACATCTCGGCAGTATCAAAAAAATTAACGCCTTGTTCTAGCGCATAATCCATTTGAGCGTGTCCTTCGGCTTCGGTGTTTTGTTGACCAAAAGTCATCGTACCAAGGTTTATTTTACTTACTTTAATATCGGTATTGGGAATTGTAGTGTATTTCATTTTTTAAGGTGCTAAGGTATTGAGTTACTATACTGTCCCTAAATTTTGGGATTGGGACTACGTTTATTACTAATGAGCTTCAAAGGTACAAAGCAATATTTCAAAAGAAAAAGGTTCAAAGTTAAAAAACTCTAAACCTTTTATATGTTCAACTTATTTTATCTATTTCAAACTTTTTAATGGATTTTGAAATGTATTAAAAACTCTAATTATAAAAACAGAGTTATCTTTAATTTGATATAATAATTTATAGTTTCTTACGACTATTCTTCTACAATCTATCCGATATTCATCTAATTGGAATTGCTCTGAAAAAATAATTCTATTTGGACTATCAAACAATTCATCTCTAATTTTTTGAGCTGATTCTAAAGAAATTTTTCCTTTTAAAGAATAATAAATATCCTTTAAATCTTCTTTTGCACTAGTAGTCCAAAAAACATCCAAATTAGGATTACTCATTATCCCAATTTTTCATTTCTTTATTCAAATCTTCTTGTGAAATTATTCGGCCATATTTAACATCATCCAATCCTTCTTCGACTTTATTGTGATATTCGGATAACTCTAATGGATTCCCTTTTGAATCATAAGAAACGATTTCGTTTAAATAATTATCAAAAACAGAAGAGACAATACGAAGCACTCGTTCATCGGCTAAATCTAGTTGAAGTCTTATTTTATCTTTTAATTCCGGAAGTCCCATGATTATTGTATTTAGAATGACAAAGTTACAAAAAAACTAAAAGTCATTGACTAAGCTCTAATCTATTTGATAAAATATAAAAGTGTTCGTTTTATTTCTTGCCACAGATTAAAATGATTAAATGGATTCTAAAAACTTTGCGAACCTTGCGTAACTCTTTCCTCTCTTTGCGGTTAATTTCCTCGCCATTGATTGAAAATAAAATTGAGTAAATACGCTATAAAAGGTAAAAAAGACCTTGTAGTATAACCAGAAAACAAAAAAGGTCCAGAGTATAAACCCTGAACCTTTGTTTCTTTGTGCCTTAGAACCTCAGTTCCTTAGTAACTTAATTAATGCTATTTAACATTTCCGCGATTTCATCTAATCTTGGTGTTAGGATGATTTCGATTCTACGGTTTTTAGCTTTTCCTTCTGGAGTTGCGTTGCTTGCCAATGGAGAGAATTCTCCACGACCTGCAGCAGTTAACTTTTGTTTGTTGATTTTGCTGTTTTCGCTCAAGATTGCTACAATTGCTGTTGCTCTTTTGGTCGATAAATCCCAGTTGTTTGTAATTACTCCTGAACCTACATAGGGATCATCATCTGTATGTCCTTCGATCAATACTGAAAGATCTGGATTGTCTCCTAATACTTTCCCTAGTTCTACAACTGCTTTTTTACCTTCTGTTCCTACTGACCAACTTCCTGAATTAAAAAGTAATTTGTTTTCCATAGAAACATATACTTTTCCGTTCTTTTGTTCTACTGTCAATCCTTTTCCTTCAAATCCGTTTAGTGCTTTTGATAGGGTTTCTTTTAGCTTTTTCATAGCAGCTTCTTTAGCCGCTATCATAGATTCTAGTTCGTCTAAACGTTTTGCTGTTTTGTCTAAACGTGCTTGTTCTGCTGCTAATGCTTTTCCTTTGGCTTCTAGTTGTTCTAGTAACTCACGGTTTTTATTCATGTTGCTTTTTAAAGCTTCATTACTGTTTTTTTCTAATGCATCATAAGAATCTTGCAAAACTTTTAATTTGTTTTGTGCAGCTGCATAATCAGCTTTTTGCTTTTCTAGTTCAGCTTTAGTTGTAGCAAGATTTTTATTTAATCCGTCACGGTCTAACTCTAATTGATTTTTTGCTTTTAGCAATTCGGCATTTTCATCGGAGATTGAACGATTTTCTTTTTTTAAATCGGCAAATTTCGTTTCCAGATCGTTGTATATTTTTTTGGATACACACGATGTTGTAAGCGCAAGTATCAATAATCCGATTGAAGCTTTTTTAATCATTTTTTTGTGGTGTTTATTATTTGAGATTTTCTTATTCTTTTTTAATTATTGGTATTAGCACGATCTAGCCCTGATTACTTCACTATACTTTTATTTTTATATGAGTTCAGTGAATTCTCATTTATAGCGGAAATCCTTTATGTTTTTCCTTTAAAAACATAAAGATTACTTCACTAAGTTCATATTTCACATATGTGTTCAGTGAATTTCATTTATAGCGGAAAGCAGGACACGAGCGAAGCGAACTGACGAAGTAAATAGCTCCTAAGAAAAACTTTACTGGAGTTTGCTTAAATCTTGTGTGTATCTAACAATAATGATACCATTAATCTTCGATTTCGACTAAAACCGGGCAATGGTCAGAATGTACTGCGTCTGGTAATATAACGGCACGTTTTAGTTTGTGTTGTAAGCTATCGCTAACTAAATTATAATCGATTCTCCATCCTTTGTTATTTCCTCTTGCTCCTGCGCGGTAACTCCACCATGAATAATTGTGTGGTTCTTTGTTAAAATGGCGGAAACTATCTATAAATCCTGTTTTCATGAATCCATCTAACCAAGCACGTTCGGCTGGTAAAAATCCTGAAACTGTTTTGTTACGAACAGGATCATGTATATCTATCGCTTCGTGACAAATGTTGTAATCACCGCAAATAATAAGATTTGGGGTTGTTTTTTTGAGCTCATTAATATATGTCTGAAAATCGTCCATAAACATGAATTTATGATCCAATCGCTGAATATTGGTTCCTGACGGAAGGTATAAACTCATTACAGAGCAAGTGTCGAAATCTGCTCGAAGGTTTCTTCCTTCAAAATCCATGTGCTGAATTCCGGTTCCGTACACAACGTTATTTGGTTTTGTTTTTGAAAGGATAGCAACACCACTATATCCTTTTTTTGTAGCTGGATAATAATACTGATATGGGTAACCTGCTTTGGTAATATCTTCTACTGGAATTTGATCTTCTGTCGCTTTAATCTCCTGAAGACAAATAACATCCGGATTTGCATGTTGTAACCAATCGATAAATCCTTTTGAAATTGCAGCACGAATTCCGTTTACGTTATAAGAAATAATTTTCATTACAATTTTTTTTATGTATTTCAAATGTAATAAAAAAGCGGAAAGTTTGAATAAGAATTAAGGAAAAGTAGAGTTTTTTGTTATCTTTGTTTCCTGCTCTAAAAAACAAATTGTACATGGGTTTAGTTACCGCGAAAGAAGTTGCCAAGGCAATAAATGTTGACAAGTACGGGGTGTTAGGTACTTTTTCTGGCTGGGTCCTTATGAAGGTACTAAAGATATCGACCTTGAACAAGATTTACGATAGGAATAAACATTTAGAAGATCTCCCTTTTTTGAATGGAGTTTTGGATGATTTACAAATAAAATTCGAAATCCCGGAAGAAGATTTAAAACGATTACCTAAAGACGGTGCTTATATTACTATCTCAAACCATCCGCTTGGTGGTATTGATGGCATTTTATTATTAAAATTAATGCTTGAAAGAGAGCCTAATTTTAAGATTATTGCTAACTTCCTGTTACACCGTATTGTTCCGTTAAAAAAATATATCATGCCTGTAAATCCTTTTGAAAATCATAAGGATGCAAAATCAAGCGTGGTTGGAATAAAAGAAACGTTTCGTCATTTAAGTGACGGAAAGCCTTTAGGGATTTTTCCTGCTGGTGAAGTTTCGACTTATAAAGACGGGAAACTAGTGGTGGATAAACCTTGGGAAGAAGGCGCGATTAAATTAATCAGAAAAGCCAAAGTGCCTGTTGTTCCTATTTATTTTCATGCCAAAAACAGTAAATTGTTCTATTGGCTTTCTAAAATAGATGACACTTTGCGTACAGCAAAATTACCATCGGAGTTACTTACTCAAAAGGATCGTGTTATTAAGGTACGTATCGGAAAACCTATTTCGGTTAACGAACAAAACGAACTTGAATCTTTTGAAGAATACTCGGAGTTTTTAAGAAAGAAAACTTATATGCTGGCAAATCCTTTTGAGAAGGAACATAAATTGCTAGATACTGCAAACTTAAAGATTACTAAAAGTCCTAAGGAAATTGTTACTCCTGCAAATGGAAACAAGATAAATGCAGAGGTTGAAATTTTAAGAAACACAGATTGCAGATTATTACAAAGTAAAAACTACGAAGTGTTTTTTGCTGAAGCGAAAAACATTCCGAATATACTACATGAAATCGGCCGCTTACGCGAAATTACCTTCCGTGAGGTTGGTGAAGGAACAAATGAGCCTATTGATATTGATCAATACGACCAATATTATCACCATATGTTTTTATGGGATGATGATGCCAAAAAAATATCTGGTGCTTACCGTATGGGATTAGGTTCTGAGATTTATCCTAAATACGGAATGGACGGTTTTTATCTAAATGACCTTTTTAGATTCGAGCCTGAACTTCATGATATGATGCATAAATCTATCGAAATGGGTCGTGCATTTATTATTAAGGAATACCAACAAAAACCAATGCCTCTTTTCTTATTATGGAAAGGAATCATTCATACAACGTTGCGTTATCCTGAGCATAAGTATTTGCTTGGTGGTGTAAGTATTAGTAATCAATTCTCTGATTTCTCTAAATCATTGATGATTGAGTTTATGAAATCTAATTATTACGATCCTTATATTGCACAATACATTCACCCGAAAAAAGCATACAAGGTAAAACTAAAAGATGCTGATAAGGACTTTATTTTTGATGAAGCTGAATCTGACTTAAACAAGTTTGATAAAATCATCGACGAATTAGAACCAGGAAACTTACGTTTGCCTGTTTTGATTAAAAAATACATCAAACAAAATGCGCGTGTTGTAGCTTTTAACGTTGACCCTTTATTTAATAATGCTATCGATGGTTTAATGTACATTCGTATCGCCGACATTCCGGAAAGCACAATGAAACCGGTTATTGAAGAATTTCAGATAGAATTAGAAAGAAAACTTGCAGAGAAAGACGATTAATTTCTCTACTCTTATAAAAACAAAAATCCCGTTTCGATGAAACGGGATTTTTGTTTTTATCTAAACTGCTTTTGTTTGATTAGATAAAACTAATAGCAGCTATTAATTTTCATAATCGTTTACCGCTTTTTTAAAACCATCCCATTCTTTTTGAGACAATATCATTTTCTTCTCTAGTTTTTTACCTTTTATATATTCCAAAATATATTTGGCTCTAGCCTCAGACTCTGGATGTGTGCTTATCCAAGATAAAGCTCCTCCAAAACTTTTATCAAATGACATATCATAAAGAAAATCTGCAAATGGTGCTGGGTCAACTTTTGCTTTAAGCATATATTCTACACTAGTAATATCTGCCTCTTTCTCGAGTGAACGATCATAAGCTGTAGAAGATAATGTATGCATTACTTCTTTTATTACGCTCCCATTGTTTCCTGTTGTAATAGACATAAGAACAGAGAAACCAATTTCTTTGGATAGCTTTTTCATGACATGGTCATTCTCTATATGAGCAATTTCATGTCCTAATACACCTATTAATGCTTGCTCATTTTTTGAAGCTTCGATTAAACCTGAATATATTACCAAATGTCCGTCTGGCAAAGCAAATGCATTTACCTCATCTTTTTGGATAATATGAACTTTAAGACTATCGCGCACAATTCCATTTTCTTTACATAATGGATCTAGCAATTTATCTAATGTTTTAGTAATAGAATCATTTACGATTCTATCTTCTGTCTTTTTAATTTGATCCCAAATCATATCGCCAACTCCTTTTTCGGTAGCGCTTTTGGCTTTGTCAATTTTAAAGAAAGTGATATAATCTATTTGCGCTAATAAAAACCATATACCAAAAAAAGCTCCTACGATGGTTAGTCCTCTAAATAGTGTTTTCATTGGTCTTGCAAATTAAATTAGTAATATCGGCAAAAAAGTATATTTCGATATGATTTCCTTTTCTTGTCTGACTTGCCAGATATAAGGTAAATATGAACTCCACTAGATTAAAACCTATTATCGTTAACATATACGCTATATATGTATTGGTAAACTGACCTTCTTTGAAAACAATCGAGATTGTCCACCAAAAACCTACGGTATTAAAGAAAAACATACCTAGTTGTGCCAATAATGCTTGTGTACAATGCCATTTAACAAAAGCTGTACTTTTTCTGTTTCCTAAATAAAAAAAAACGGATGCCAATAAATTCATAATTGGCAATGGCAAACCTCCTAGCACAGCAACAAGTGACATCAAATAACTATTTGATGCTCTTTCTAACTCACTATCATAAGGTTTGTAATTAAACTTATTTAATGCGGTCATATTTGTTTGTTTATATTCCAAATCCAATTGATAATTACTAAAATAATCAACAGTATTGCAACTTTTTTTGTCCTAATTATTGTTTCTGTTTTAATGTAGAAATCGTAAAAAGATTGTCTTTTTGTGAAGTAATCAAACGCAATCCAGCCTGGAGCAATAAGCATTATTCCTGCTACAATAATTCCGAATGGATTTAGGTATAAAGAAGTGAGTATATTTCCTTTAAAAAAACTGTCGACTGCTCGTGTAGTTCCACAAGAAGGACAAGGAATAGTGGTTATTCTTTTAAAAAGACAGACCGTAAGATCATGATCTGAATTTAAATGTGATACAAAATCAAAAAAGAACAACCAACTATACCCTAAAAAACAAGCAATTAAAGTTAACGCATAAAGCTTGTTTTTTGTCATGTTTTACAAAAATGTATTGTTAAATGCCATTGCATTTTTTTCTTTGGTAGCTCCTTGGATTAAAAACCAATCTACAATAGCCCAAATCATAAAACCTCCACAAGTAAGTAATTTACCTACTCCCATTCCTGTATCGCCAATATAAAAACGGTCAATTCCGTATGCACCAGCAAAAATAGAAATCAACAAAGCTGTTGTTGGATCTTTAAATTGAGTTAATTGTAATCTTTGCCATTGGCTTTCGTCTAAACTTAAAAGTTTTTCTCTGATTGCGTTTAAATGATGCCCTTCAAAATATTTTGCATTCATCATCATAAACATATCAACTTTTTGTGTATCCATTATTAAATTTTGGTTTTGATTGGTCCCTACTCTATTTATGGATTTTCGGATACTCCATTTTTTGCAAATATAAAAAATTATAAGAAATAACTTCTTTTAATTAATTTTAGCACTATCGTTTTTAAAATTAAAAAAATGAAAGCCAAAAAAAAATCTCGAAAAATCGAGATTTTATATCTTAAAACCAGCCTTTCTTACCTACTTGGTAGGTTTGATAAAACTCTTCGTCAGTTTTAGTTAAGTAAATAATTCCTTCTACAAGACCTATTATTCCTCCAACTCCGCAAGTTACCACTCCGATAACTAACTGAATAATACCTTCTTGAGTATACCCTAAAATAAATTTATGAATACCTAATCCTCCTAGCAGAATTGCTAGAACTCCGGCAAGTACTTTTTTATTTTCTGGTTTTACAATTTGTGGGTTGTTCCACTCTTCAGATTTTGAATTTTCCATTTTTATTAGTTAAATAATTTATAATGAATAAAAATAGAAATTTTATTGAGAAAATTCACAAATCCGTCTTAAAATTTTTTACTCATGAACAAACTGCTTTAATTTTATCAACGATTACTTGGGCTAAACGCTCATGACTTTCGAATGTCCAACCTGCAATATGCGGTGTTAAAATTACTTTTCGACCATCTAATAAATACTGAAAAGCCTCGGGAGTATCTTTGTCCTGAAAAAGTGTTTCGAAAGATAATTTTTCATATTCTAAAACATCTAAACCAGCTCCAAGCACTTTCCCTGATTGCATTGCGGTAACTAAATCGGCGGTAACAATGTTCTTACCTCTTGAGGTGTTAATTATCCATAATGGCTTTTTGAATGCATTAATAAATGCTGTATCGACCATTTTATCTGTTTCTGGAGTCCACGGAATATGCAAACTCAATACATCGGTTTTTTCTTGAAGCTCTTTTAATGAAACTTGTTTAGCATTTTTATCTCCAACATTATCCTGAATATCATAACATAAAACTTCTACCTCAAAACCTCTAAGTTTTTTTGCAAATGCTTTACCCATATTACCATAACCTATAATCCCTACTGTTTTTCCGTCAAGTTCATAACCACGATTACTTTCTCGGTTCCATTGTCCCGAACGTATTTCGCTATCGGCAAGATTTAGTTTATTAAAAAGAGACAGAATCATTCCTAATGTATGCTCTGCAACTGCATTACAATTTCCCTCGGGAGCAGCAATTAGTTCGATATCTTTAGAGAGAGCATAATCACAATCTATGCTTTCTAATCCCGCCCCAACACGTGCTATAAATTTTAAATTTGTTGCTTTATCTATAAATTGTTTGTCGATTTTAAAACGACTTCTGATTACAATTCCCTGATAATCCTGAATTTTTGCTTCAATTTCTTCTTTAGTAGAAGTAAAATCGGCATGATTTTCAAATCCAGCTTCCTGTAATTGTTCCCAAAGAATTGGGTGATTGCTATCGATATGTAAAACTTTAATTGGCATGAAATTAAGACTTAAATTAGATAAACAAAGTAACAAAAAAAATACGGGTTTTGGTTTTAACCAAAAGAATTCGCTAAGAAATGTGTAAATTCGCATAAAACGATTTTATGAAAACAATTGGATTGATTGGTGGCATGTCATGGGAAAGTTCTTCTTTATATTATCAAATAATAAATAGGAGTGTTCAAGAAAAACTTGGTGGTGTTCATTCCTGTAAATCCGTAATGTACTCAGTAGATTTTAATGAAATTGCAACTTTGCAAAAAGAAGGCAATTGGAATAAATTAGGAATATTAATGTCAGACGCGGCTCAACAACTAGAAAAAGCAGGAGCTGATTTTATCATATTATGCACAAACACAATGCATAAATTATCTGATGAAATAGAAAAAAGCGTATCAATTCCTTTAATTCATATTGTCGACGCAACTGCTGAGAAGATTAATGCAGAAAATTTTAGAAAAATAGGATTGTTAGGAACTTCATTTACAATGGAGCAAGATTTCTTTAAAGGTCGCTTGCTCGACAAATATAAAATAGAAACTATAATCCCTAATCAAGAACAAAGAGTCGAAATTCATCGAATAATATATGAAGAATTGGTAAAAGGAATAATAAATACCGATTCAAGAACTATTTTTTTAGATATAATAACCGATTTAATAAGCCAAGGCGCCGAAGGAATTATATTAGGATGTACCGAAATTGAACTACTAATTACCAACGAATACACAGCAACCAAATTATTTAATACAGCAGCAATTCATGCGCAAAAAGCTGTAGAACTCGCACTGAAATAACAATATAAAAATGAAATTAACAAAAACATTTAAGGCCTTTTTTCAAAGTGAAAAATCAGGAGGTCTGATTTTACTTTTCGTAACTATTCTTTCTCTTTTTTTAGCAAACTCTATTTTCCAAAACGATTATATTGCTTTTTGGGAAACCAATATCGGACATCATTCTATTACACATTGGATAAATGATGGTTTGATGACTATCTTCTTTCTTTTGATAGGATTAGAATTAGAACGCGAAATTTATCAAGGAGAATTAACTAGTATAAAAAATGCTTCATTACCAATTTTTGGTGCTTTGGGCGGAATGCTTATTCCTGCGGGAATATTTTTATTACTGAATTTTGGAACTGATACACAAAACGGAGCTGGAATCCCGATGGCAACCGACATTGCTTTTGCAATTGGAATTCTATCTCTTTTAGGAAACAAAGTTCCATCTTCTCTAAAAGTATTCCTTACTGCTCTTGCCGTAATCGATGATTTGGGTGCTATTGTAGTTATTGCGTTATTCTATACTACAACTATATCGTTCCTATATTTAGCTTTGGCTTTTGCTGTTTTAGGTGTGTTATTTATTTTTAATCGAATGAAAGTTCACAATCTCTATGTTTATTTAATTGGTGGAGTTATCATGTGGTATTTTATGCTAAATTCTGGAGTTCACGCTACAATAACAGGTGTTTTACTTGCTTTTGTAATTCCGTTTGGAGATGGCGGCAAGAAAACTTCTTCTTATAAACTACAGCACTTTTTACATAAACCAGTTGCGTTTTTTATCTTACCATTGTTTGCATTGGCAAATACGTGCATTGCTATAAACTCTGATTGGCATGAAGGTTTAAGTCATCCTAATACACTAGGAATTATTTTAGGATTAGTTGTTGGGAAACCTTTAGGAATAACTCTATTTGCTTTCTTAGGTGTTGCATTAGGAATTTGTACGTTACCAAAAGAACTTAAATGGTCTTACGTTATAGGTGCAGGGATGCTGGGCGGAATTGGATTTACAATGTCCATATTTATAACCCTACTTGCTTTTAAAGATCCAGAAGTCATTAATTTTTCCAAAATAGCAATTTTGCTTGCTTCATTTATTGCAGGATTACTGGGATTCATCTGGCTAAAATTGACTTTAAAGAAACGTATTAAGAATACTTAAAAACAAAAAAGGACTTTCGGTTAAAACTGAAAGTCCTTTTTTTATAAAAACACTATTTTTAAAACTATCCTTTAATTTGCTTTAAAGAAGTTTTGATTCCTTTAATTAGAGATGAACTAAAACCATTATGTTCCATTTCATTCAATCCAACAATTGTACAGCCTTGTGGTGTTGTTACGCGATCGATTAATTGTTCAGGATGTACTTTTTCCTCTAGTAACATTTTGGCTGCTCCCTTTACGGTTTGCGCCGCTATAGCCAATGCTGTTTGAGAATCAAATCCTATTTCTATTCCTGCTTGCATCGAAGCACGAATATATCGCAAAGCATACGCTGTACCGCAAGCCCCTAAAACAGTTGCAGCATCCATTAACTTTTCGTCAATAATTGGAGCTGTTCCTAAATCTTCAAATAAAGTTACAACTGGTAACGCTTGTGCTCTATCTTTTTCGGTAAATGAAATACACGTAGCCGATTCTCCAAATTGCGCTGCAATATTAGGCATGATTCGTACTACATGATGCTCCTGATTGGTTTTGTTTTGAAGCACATCAATAGCAAGACCACTTACTGCCGAAGCAATTGTTTTATTAAAAATCACAGGAAGGATTTCTGTCAAAACCGTATCAACCTGATATGGCTTTATAGTCAGGATAACAAGATCTGCTTCTTGTATATTATGTTTATTATCTGATGAAACTGTAATTCCTAATTCTTGCAAATACAAGATACTAGCTGTATTTCTTCTGGTAATTGTAACTTGATTATTCTTTGAGAATTTTGCAATCCCTAAGGCTATAGAAACCCCAAGGTTTCCTCCTCCTATTATGTGTACTTTCATTCTGGTTGTAATTTATAGTTTTTTGGTTGTTTTGGTTTAATAGATTTGAGTCTTAAAAAGACTCTAAGAGCATGAAATATAGTGGTTAAGTATATTTAAATTCATGCTTTTATTTTTATAATAACTTGCCTTTTAATAATATAGATGCAATTGTAAAGTAAATAACTAATCCTGTTACATCAACTAATGTTGCTACAAATGGTGCAGATGAAGTTGCTGGATCCAGCTTAAGTTTTTTTAGCATAAATGGTATCATCGATCCAGATAACGTTCCCCACAATACAATAAATAATAAAGAAAAAGAAACCGTTAGTGCAACAAAAAACCAATGGATTCCATATTCATACAATCCTGTTTTTTGCCATATCATGATTCTTATAAAACCAACAATTCCTAATATAGAACCCAATAAAAAACCTGATGCAATTTCTTTTTTCATTACATACCACCAGTCTTTTAGTGTTAACTCTTTTAAGGCCATTGCACGAATAATAAGTGTTGCAGCTTGTGATCCCGAATTACCTCCACTAGAAATAATAAGTGGAACAAATAAAGCCAAGACAACAGCTTTCTCTATTTCTCCTTCAAAAAAGCCCATTGCAGATGCAGTAAACATTTCTCCAATAAACAGAACCACCAACCAGGTAGCTCTTTTTTTAACCATTTCAAAAAGGGTAGTTTCTACATACGGTAATTCAAGAGCTTCCAAACCCCCAAATTTCTGAATGTCCTCGGTATCCCTTTTTTCTATTTCATCTCTTATGACATCGATAACATCATCAATCGTAATGCGACCTACCAAACGTCCCAGTTCATCTACAACAGGAATTGCTTCCAGGTCATATTTTTCCATGATACGCCCTACTTCAACATCGGGAGTTTCTACATCTACATAATGTAATTTCTTAATGTAAACCTCGCTAACAGGAGTTCGTGTAGAAGTGGTTAATAAATCCTTAAGCGACAAACGCCCTTTTAATCTATCTTCATCATCGACTACATAAATAGAATGTACTCTTGAAATATTTTCTGCCTGAATTCGCATTTCTTTCACACAAGTAAGCACATTCCAATTTTCATTGACTTTTACCAACTCTTTGTGCATGATTCCCCCTGCAGTATTCTCGGCGTAACGTAATAAATCGACAATGCCTTTAGCATGTTCTACGTCCTGAAGTTCAGATATTACTTCGGCTTTTCTATCTTTCGATAATTCACCAATAATATCAGCAGCATCATTTGTTTCTAATTCGTCAAGCTCCTCGGCAATCTCTTTTGGCGAAAGCCTGCTTAATATATTCTCACGCAAATCATCTTCTAATTCCAGAAGAATCTCAGCGGTTTTTTCGCTATCTAATACTTTAAATATGTAAGTTGCTTTATCAAAATCCAGTTCATCCAGGATTTCGGCAATATCAGCATGGTGAATATCATTCAATAAAACTTCCAATTGCTTGTCGTTTTTACTCTGAATGAGTGTTTCTAATTCTTGTATTAGACCTTTGCTGATTTTAAACTCCATCGGCTTCTATTTTCTGAGTTAATGCTATAAATTCTGCCACGTTTAGTTGTTCCGGGCGTAAATCAAAGATAGTGTCTTCTCTTAACTTGTCTGATAAATTTAATGTTTTCAAACTGTTACGTAACGTTTTCCTACGTTGCTGGAAAGCTGTTTTCACTACTGTAAAGAATAACTTTTCGCCGCAAGGCAAACTGTAATCTTCTTTTCGGGTCATTTTCATAACTCCCGATTTTACTTTGGGGGGCGGAATAAATACATTCTCATCTACCGTAAACAAGTATTCGGTATCATAAAAAGCCTGTGCCAAAACCGATAGTATCCCATAAGCTTTAGACCCTTTCTTTTCACAAATACGTTGTGCTACTTCTTTTTGAAACATTCCAGAAAATTCTGGAATCTGATCACGATATTCTAATGTTTTAAAAACAATCTGAGTAGAAATATTATATGGGAAATTCCCAATTATAGCAAATTGTTTTTTCTCAAAAACTTCATTTATATCATACTTCAAAAAATCCTTTGAAATAATTTTATCTTTTAATTTTGGATAATTCTCATCTAGATAAGTTACCGATTCAGTATCAATTTCGATAACATAGGTATTGATTGGCTTTTCTAACAAGTATTTGGTTAACACACCCATTCCTGGTCCAATTTCCAGAACCTCGTCATATCCTTTTAAACTTAACGTATCTGCTATTGCCTTAGCGATGCTTTCATCCTTAAGGAAATGCTGTCCGAGATGTTTTTTGGCTTTTACTTTTTCCATTTATTTTAGATTATCAGATTGTTAGATTATTGAGTTTTTTGAAATATCAATCCACTCAAATATCAAATAATCTATTTTTTATTAATTTCCCGAAGTTGTTGAATATCTAGTAAATCCTTAGCTCTATTCGCTTTAATTTTACTTGTAATCAAGTCTTCTAAAGATAAAACATTCCATCTTAAAAATGTTTTGTCATTTACAGTTACTTCCTCACTGTCATTGTAAGCTTCTTCAAAAGTTTTATTTACCGAAAATTTGGTAATTAATTCTAAATCTAAATCAATTGGAGAAAATTTCACTGAAATATTCTGTTCTTGTTTTTTTACATTTTCAGGGAAATCAGTAATTTCATACCCCATCTCATTGAAAACAACAACTAATTTTTTAAAATTTTCATCTGTTGTTTCTATCCAAAAATCAACATCTGCTGAATGTCTTTGATAACCATGGAAGTTAACGGCTCCCCCACCAACCATAAGCATTCGAACTTGATGTTTGTTAGCTAAAGTAATGAACTCGTTAATGTTTTGATCCCACAATTTTAGCATCCTACTTTGATTTTATAACAATCAGAAAATTATCTTTATTCTTATCTTCTTTATTCTTAACAGGAAACTTGCTCACACGTTCCATCAAACGAAAAAAGCTATATACCCTTTCCGTTTTAGACAACTTCAAGAAATCCTCTTGTTGTTGTTTATTGCTCTGTTCCTTAGTTTGAAATTTAATTTCCATTTATATTTTCAGATTGTTAGACTCTCCAAAATATCAAATAATCTATTTAATGCTCCGAGATAAACTCTAATTCTGTTCTAAAAGAAAGCATTTTATCTGCAAATAATCGTAATGCTTCCTGACTGAAAGCTGGTTCGTCTTCAAGGTAATATTTCTCTAACGTTTCCTTACTATCAGTAACATATTGAACAGAATAAGTAATCCCTCCCATTTCTTCATCTACTAAAACTTTTACTATTCTTGCAGATGAAAATTTTCCTGTTGCTAAAATTTCAGGAATATGTTTTTGTTGCATCCAATTTAACCATTGGTTATGCACACTTTCATGTATGTTTGTGGTGATGTTGTAAATAATCATTTTTATCTGTTTAATCGTTTTTTCGGTTAATCGGTTAAACGAATAACCAATTAAACCTAGCTATAAATTGGTATCGCCTCGCAATTCCCTGTATCTCTTTCTGGCATCTACAAAATAAATACTATCCTGATGGTTAAAGATTACTTTCTCATATAAGGCTTTTGCCTTTTCAAAATCCTGTAATTTCTTATTGTAAATTTCTGCCGAAAAGAACAATGCTTCATCAATATAGATTCCGTCACTATGTTGATCGATAATCAATTGGTATTGACTTAAAGCCGAATTATAATCGCCTAAGTCTTCGTAAATTTGTCCTAATCGCAGCAAAGTTACGGCTTCTATTTCTTGTCCTTTAAAAGTTTTTAATATATTTTGAAATTGAGCTATCGCATCTTGATTTCTATTTTGATATATAAGATAGTCTCCCTTTGCAAATTGCTTCAAAGCCGTTTGTGTAGAATCGGCAACTGTATTATCATTTATCAATAAAAAATACTCCAAAGCATCATTTGCAATCAACTGTGTATTAGCCGATTTTAACTCTTTAAACTGTTTTAAAGCCCACACAAAATCGGTTTTAAAATAACTCGTTTTGGCAGCTTTTAAACTCGCTTCATGCGCCATAACATCGTTTTTAAGATCCAATTCTATTTGTGAATAATACAATAACGCCTGATTAAATTTTTCTTCAAAAAGTAAAATATCAGCTAATTCCATTTTAGCCTCTGCTTTTTGATAATCATTCAGTTGTAATTCGAGTGCATTCTTAACAATCGTTTTTGCTTCTTCCGATTTTTTTAAATCAAAAGCCAAAAAATGTGCTTGAATTAATTGCAAAGATAAGGTAAAAGGACTTATGCCGTAAGTTGTTAGCAATTCTTGGAGTCCTGTATTAATTACTGGATATTCTTTTTCGGTTGCTTTGTCAATTTTTATTTTATACAAATAGGTATTTGCCTGTACAAGCAAACTTAAATCTTTTGTATTCTCCAGAACAAAAGCTAAAATCTCCTGAGCTGCTTCGGGATCTTCATCATCAATCGCAAACTGAGCCAAATTAACAATACTCGAAAGTGATTCGGGATCACGTTTGTAAATTGCTTTTTCCTGAATAAATGCTTTTGCAAACTCTTTTTGTTGCACATAAAACCAACTCAAATAATGATTCCAAAAAACATCTTGGTCTTTTTGAGTTCTTAAAATAAGTGCTTTTCGTAATGCATCGTTAAAACTTGTATCGGCAGCATCTGCCATAAACCTTGATAACTGACTCTGAATTAACGGAGTGTTTTGTTGATTTTCATTAGATTCTGTCAACAAAGTTTCAATCATCATATCAGTCTTACCCATTTGTCCGTAGAGTAAACCAATCTGAAAATTAAAATTAAAGCTAGGCTGAATTTTCGATGCCATTTGATACGCTTTTAAAGCATATTCCAATAACACTTTTTTCTCAAAAGAATTGGCAATACCAAATACCTCATTAGGATTTGTAGAGATTTTATCTAAAGCCTGATCGTAGTAGTTTTTGGCTTTAGCATCATTTTTTTGTAATTGAAAATTATATCCCAGTTCAATTAAAATAGTACCTTGTTTGTACTTATTAAATCGATTTTGGATAATTTTTTCGGCTACATCAAACTGTTGTAGTTGTTGATAACAATCAATAGTTCGATAAAAATATTGTGTGTTCGAAGGATTAGTATCCAACAATTCCTGATAGCTGATTTTTGCTTTTTCAAAATCACCTTTATCGTAATAATATTGCGCTAATTGTTCATTTTGAGCAAATGTAAATAGCGAGAATGATAAAGTAATAAATAGAAAGAGCTTTTTCATCTTCGGTTTTTAGTTACAGTTTTAGTATTCAGTCTCAGTAACAGTTTTCAGTTTCCAAACTGGACTGAAAACTGCAACCGAATACTGTTTACTAAAAAGATTAGTCTATAATATCAAACCCACAGTATGGTCGTAATACTTCTGGAATTACGATTCCCTCTGGTGTTTGGTAATTTTCAAGAATTCCCGCAAGTACTCTTGGCAAAGCCAATGAGCTTCCGTTTAATGTATGAGCCAATTGATTTTTTCCGTCTTTATCTTTAAAACGTAATTTCAAACGGTTCGCTTGAAAAGTTTCGAAGTTAGAAACTGAACTAATCTCTAACCAACGATCTTGTGCTGTAGAGAAAACTTCAAAGTCATATGTCAATGCTGCTGTAAAACCCATATCACCACCACACAAACGTAAAATTCGGTAAGGTAACTTTAATTCTTGCAAAATAGTTTTCACATGCTCCACCATTCCGTCAAGCGCTTTATATGAATTATCCGGATGCTCAACACGTACAATTTCTACTTTGTCAAATTGGTGCAAACGGTTTAATCCACGTACGTGAGCTCCATAAGAACCCGCCTCACGACGGAAACAAGGCGTATATGCTGTATGTAAAACAGGTAATTCGCTTTCGCTCAAAATAACATCACGGAATAAATTCGTAACAGGAACTTCGGCAGTTGGGATTAAGTATAAATCGTCAATAGTCGAATGATACATTTGTCCTTCTTTGTCTGGCAACTGTCCTGTTCCATATCCTGAAGCTTCGTTTACTAAATGCGGAACTTGCACTTCATTATATCCTGCGGCAGTATTTTTATCTAAAAAATAATTGATTAAAGCACGTTGCAATCTAGCACCTTTTCCTTTATAAACAGGAAATCCAGCACCAGCTATTTTTACACCAAGCTCAAAATCGATAATATCATATTTTTTTACCAAATCCCAATGTGGTTGTGCACCTTCATGCAAAACTGGAATTTCACCCTCTTCAAAAACATTCAAATTGTCTTCTGGAGTTTTCCCTGCTGGTACAATATCAGCTGGAAGGTTTGGCAATGCATATAATTTTTGAGTTAAATCCTGAGCCAAAACATCAGCTTTGTCTGCTAACTCTTTACTTTTTTCTTTTAATACAACTGTTTTCTCTTTTAAAATTGCGGCTTTAGATTTTTCACCCGCTTTCATCAATTCGCCAATATCTTTGGATAATTTATTAGATTCAGACAAAATGTTATCCAACTCAACTTGAGTTGCACGACGTTTTTCATCTAGTTGCACCACTTCTTCAACAGCGCTTTTGGCATCGATATTTCGTTTTGCCAAAGCTGTGATTACTTTTTCCTGATTTTCTCTAATAAATGCGATTTGTAACATAGCTTAAATTTTGTAACTATTGTATATTTATATATTAAGGAAGCAAATTTAAGGAAATGTTTGCTAAGAATGGGACAAAGTTTATAGGGAAAGGTAATTTCTTACTTATAAAAAAATATTATTCCAGAAACTGTTGTCCTCCTGAGCGGAGTCAAAGAATCACAAAGTTGCACAAAGGCGACACAAAGACTCCCAAAAGTTTAATTAAATAGAAATAAATACAATACTTTGTCCTCTTGAGTAGAGTTTAAGTATCAAATAGTTACCAAAAATAATTCTGATAACTTTACAATATCATTGTTCTCTAATCCCTCTTTCTTCTTACATCTTAAATCTTCCTTCTCTCTTCTCACAAACTCCATTTCACACAAACTCACCCTTTGAACCTTTGCTACTCCGAACCTAAGAACTTTCTTTTAAGCTCTTTTAATTTCATGACCCACAAATTCCTCCAAAGTAGCAAACATATCATCTACCGAAAGAACCTCTAAATCAGGATGTGATTTTAAAAAATTAGCGTTCAACGTAACCAGGTTTTCTTCTATTTCATAAAAAGTATCATTATTCAGCAAATCTCTTATTGGGTTTACACCTTCTAATTTTCCTTTAAGGAATTTATTAAGTTTTACGCTGCTCATTAATTTTACTTTTTTGCTTTGTTGTTGGAATAATTCCAAGTGTTTTTCGGCACCAAGCAAAGCCAAACCTTCTTCGATTAACTCATTTAACTCAGCATTCCAACTCGAATTATATACAAATTGAGCAAAATTTCCCTCTGTACATTGCGAAGTGTAATAATCTAAATAATAACTCATCAAAGCATCCTCATGAATCAAGTCATCATCAATACCTTCCTCACGCATTAAGTTAATTACCGAAATATTAGAGTGAATTATATCTTGAAGATTCTCACTATTCATTGCCGTTTCAGAAACTATTATTCTACCGAATTCCATCTTGTTTTATGTTTAGATTTTGTTTTGCAAATTTCAGTTAAATTAAACCAGAAAAGAAATACAATCTGATTTATATCCCGTCTAATCCGTCCTTTCCCATTTTTTCATTCATTTTTGTAACCAAAGCTTTCAAACGTAATGCTTTTGCTTTTTTCTCCTCCTGAAGTTTAGTCTTTTTTCGGTTTAGCAATTTGGTATGCAAAGCCTTGTTTTTGGTATTTTTTTCAGGTCCTTTTGCCATGATTTCTATGCTTATTTAATTCCGCTTACAAAGATATGAAACTGAATGGGAATAATTTACTGGGCGTTTCCCTCCGGGTCGGGCTATTCACTACAAGTCCTCGCACTTCCTACGTCAGGCTGTGGGCTATCCGCTGCTATCCCTAACGCAAACCCATTTTCATAAGAAATATAAATTCACAATATTATTATGTAACAAAAAACACTATTTTAGCATTGAATTAAAATTATTCATCGCCCAAATTCTATTAAAATATTATACCTATGAAAAAAATTTTTATTGCAGCTATTTCACTTTTATCCTTCTCAATGTATTCTCAAAGTCGATATGAACTACAAGATAAAGGAACAGAAAGACTCTATCTTTCAGATACTATTATACAAATGGCTACTAATAAAGTTATTACAAATGAGCCAATGCTTATTGTAGATGGAGTAACATATACTTATCAAGACTTAGAAAAAAAGAAACTTACATTTTCAAAAAATCAAATTCTAAAGATTACAACTGTTGACAGACAAAAAGCAATTAGTCTTTATGGAGATACTGAGGGAGTAGGTGTTTTAATTATAAAAACAGTTAACGCTTCATATTAACCGCATGCCAAAAATACATCATTTAAACTGTGTTAAAATTGTTTCACCAGTTAACGATAATGTCTGTGGACATTGCCTATTGATTGAAGAGAATGATAAACTCTTTTTAATTGATACTGGCATTGGGCTTTTAGACATCCAAAAACCATTAGAAAGAATCGGCCAACAACTTATAGATATTGTTGGCTATAGCTTTAACGAAAATCAAACCGCCATAAAGCAAATCGAGGAATTAGGACTTGACCCTGAAAAAGTTACTGATTGCGTTATTTCCCATCTCGATAACGACCACATAGGAGGCCTTGCCGATTTCCCTAATGCAACAGTTCACGTAGGAATCGAAGAATATGAAAACTTCAATTCAGAAAATCCAAGATACTTAAAAACACCATTAGCACATAATCCAACGATTAAAACTTATGGAAAATCCGACTTTAATTGGTTCGGATTTGAAGCTAGAAAAGTCATTACAAATACCGAAACAGAAATTTTTCTTGTTCCACTTTTCGGACATACTTCAGGACATTGTGGCGTAGTAATAAAAACAGACAACAAATGGATGTTTTACATTGCAGACGCATATTACATGAGACTAGAACTTAATGATAGTGAGCATCCCGTAAATCAGTTAGCCAAAATGAGGGCAGACAACAATGATTTAAGATTAAACAGTTTAGATAAAATAAGAAATTTAATAAATGAGCATCCTGAAATAGCAGTTTTTGGATATCATGACATCGAAGAGTTTAAACTTTACGAGAATTAAGCTAGCAAAACAAGATAACATCTTAAATACTTTCAATCAGAATACAAGAATTATATCTGTTCTAAAAAAATTATATAACATTGATTTAAATGGACACTCGAAAAATCAAATTAGTAGACTATGAAAATGTTGGTGATTTTAAAATTCAGCTTCTTCATAAATTAAATCTATTCGACTCCAATAAAAATTGTGAAAGTGAATTTTACGAAAGAATTCAGAATTATCTAAATAGAAACAGTCAACTAATAATTGAAATTTCTATCTCTAAAACTGAACTATCAAATAAAATCTACACTAAAATATTAAGAAAGTTAACAGCACAAGAAATACCCGAAAATTATCCATCAAATGCTTCTAATATGGAAACACAAGCTTATTTTAGAGAAATAAGCGGAGAAGAATTTAACTTACTTAAATTGAAAGCAGAAAATGATAGTATCCTAGAAGTAAATTCTTTTATGACTGAATTTGAAAAAATCAACAACTTCAGTAATTTAAAAATAAGTATTCAACAATAGATCTCGACTGTCAAAATCTCATATAAACTTTACAGTATTCTGTTTTAAATTAGTACATATTTCAAACCACATAACATTAAATCGAATACTAAATTGAACGCTTTTAATTGGATAAACAATCAAAACTCAGAATTTGAAAAAGCATTCTCATATCTTAAAAGAATGAGGGATTTAACTACAAGTGCTAAAAAAACTTTTGAATTATTAAAAGAATTGAATTCTGAAACTCCCGATTTACAATCTGATGTTTTAATCTCCGAATTTAATAAAATCCAATATCACTCAAATACTTATAGTTATTTTTACTTCTATTTTCCTATAGTTACTCATATTTTATACTACAAACCGAAATATGAAAAGGATATTTTAAAATATTTAGTCGGTCCAAATTTTGCAAATGGAACATCAGAAGTCCATGAAATGATTTCGATGATTACAGAAACCATGAAATTTAAACTTAACGAAGACAAATATTATTTGACTAGAGAAAGCCAGTTTTGGGTTACAAATGAACTTCCTAAACTCGAAAAACAAGTTCAACGAGAAATAGACATTTGCTGGAAAGAATTAGACGAATAAATCTACTAGATATAAATTATTATAATTGTATTTTTAACAAGCGAACATATCAAAAAAATAAGCATTTAAAAATATAAATAATGATGGGAAGAATAGCATTAGAATACTATGTTTTAGATGTATTCTCTAATACAAGTTACAAAGGAAACCCTTTGTCTGTCGTTTTTACTGATGGAAATTTAAACTTAGAAGTTTATCAAAATATTGCAAAGGAATTTGGTTATTCTGAGACTTCATTTGTTTATTATTCTAAAGTACAAAAGGCTCTTAATGTGCGTTCTTTTACTCCAATAGGCTTTGAGATAGACGGAGCTGGACACAATTTGTTAGGTGCCGTTTGTGGTGCATTATTAAAAAAAATACCAATATTTGATGAGCAAGATGAAAACAATCGTTTTGTAATCATGAAAAATGCCCCGATACGAGTAACAGCAAGTTTTGATTCAGTCACACAATATCCTATTGTACAAATGCATCAAAAACAAGCTATTATAAAACACCAAGTCCCTACTTATAAAATAGCAATAGCATTAGGTTTAAAAATAGAAGATTTAGAAGTTAATATGCTCGTTCCAACTGTGGTACAAACAGAAGTTTCGCACGTAATGGTTCCGATTAGAAATAGCCAATTATTAAACGGCTGTACTCCTGACAACAAACTTTTAATCGAAATTTCAAAAGAACATCAATTTGAAGGTTTTTATTGTTTTACTATTACTGATGAAGATCAAGATAATATTGTTGAAGCCAGATTTTTCAATCCAATAATCGGAATAGAAGAAGATGCCGCTACTGGAACTGCTGCAGGCCCTCTAATCGGTTTTTTGACAAAAAATAAGTATACACAACCAAACAAAGAATATAAGATTCTACAAGGCGTAAAATTAAATCAATCCTCAATAATAGAAATAATGAGTAGACAAAATGATATTTTAGTTGGTGGATCTTCAGCTATAACAATGCGTGGCGAACTTTATATTTAGATAAAATCAAACCAGATCAGATTTCTTTTTAATTCTTTCCTACAACTACCAACATAGCCACTTCATGGAGATTATAATAAAAACAATAACATTTATATCAATAATAATTTTAATCGTTTTACCAATCGTAATATTAAATAAAATATATAAACGAAATACTAAAAACATATTCATCACATACTTAATCACCAGCATCATAACAACTTTTATTCTCGTTTTAATTGTAGGATGGTGGGGAAGCTTTTCAAATGAGATTCTACTTTCTTATTATGGATTTGATTTTGATGCTATGAACGATATTGAAAGATTTAAAAACGTAGCCCTTGAAAATTTAGATAAAGTAAAAGAACTAGAAAAAAATACGCTAGGAATTGGTTGGCCACTTAAAGCTTTTATGTTTTTTCTAATTTACTCACCATATCTATTAATTGTCTACATCTCAACTTATTTTTACAGAAAAAACAGCAAGCACAAGTTAGTAGCGAAATAAATTATGTTTACTCTAAATTTATATCTATTAGAACCAATTTCATTACTACAACACTTAGATTAATAAAATTAAGGGGTAAGATTTAAATTTTTATTCTCCATAAATGCGCTAAAATTATACCGCAAAGCTTCACAAAGTTTACACAGAGTCTCGCAAAGATTTTTTACTAGTAAAACTTAAAATAGTTTCTCAGAAATTACCAGACACTAAGCTCTTTTAGCATAAACAATACTTCAGGTTTTAACCGCAGAGTATGAAAGAGAAAAACGCAAAGGTTCGCAAAAGCTATTGATTAAACTTTGCGAACCTTTGTGTTTTCTTTTGCGCTTTTTGCGAAACAACTTTTCACAAAATCCCAAAAAGTTAAGCCAAAAAAAAATCCTCATCAATACTTGATGAGGATTTTAAAGAAAGGCGACGACATACTCTCCCACATAACTGCAGTACCATCTGCGCAGGCGGGCTTAACTACTCTGTTCGGGATGGGAAGAGGTGAGCCCCGCCGCAATAACCACCTTAAGGTTGTTAGTTGTTGGTTTTTGGTTGGCGGTTGATGGATTTCTCCAGCAACTATCAACTATTAACCATCAACTGCTCTGCGTCGAGCAAATATCTTAACACACTGAGATAAAGAAAAAAGTATTTTTTAGAAAGTTTCTCCCCCACGCCGAAGCGTGGGGAAAAGCGTACATAAGCTTACGGATTATTAGTACTACTCGACTATGACATTACTGCCTTTACATCTATAGCCTATCAACGTGGTCATCTCCCACGATCCTTAAAAGAAATCTCATCTTGTGGTGGGTTTCGCGCTTATATGCTTTCAGCGCTTATCCCTTCCAAACGTAGCTACTCTGCGGTGCTCCTGGCGGAACAACAGATACACTAGAGGTTTGTCCAATTCGGTCCTCTCGTACTAGAATCAGATCCACTCAAATTTCTTGCGCCCACAGTAGATAGAGACCGAACTGTCTCACGACGTTCTGAACCCAGCTCGCGTGCCACTTTAATGGGCGAACAGCCCAACCCTTGGGACCTTCTCCAGCCCCAGGATGTGACGAGCCGACATCGAGGTGCCAAACCCCCCCGTCGATATGAGCTCTTGGGGGAGATCAGCCTGTTATCCCCGGCGTACCTTTTATCCTTTGAGCGATGGCCCTTCCATGCGGAACCACCGGATCACTATGCTCTACTTTCGTACCTGATCGACCTGTATGTCTCTCAGTCAAGCTCCCTTATGCCATTGCACTCTACGCACGGTTACCAAGCGTACTGAGGGAACCTTTAGAAGCCTCCGTTACTCTTTTGGAGGCGACCACCCCAGTCAAACTACCCACCAAGCAATGTCCCCCGCTTGAGCGGGGTTAGGCCTCAGATAAACAAAGGGTTGTATTTCAACAATGACTCCACAACGCCTAGCGACGCCACTTCACAGTCTCCAACCTATCCTACACATCATTTATCCAAGGTCAATACTAAGCTATAGTAAAGGTGCACAGGGTCTTTTCGTCCCACTGCGGGTAAGCGGCATCTTCACCGCTACTACAATTTCACCGAGCTCATGGCTGAGACAGTGTCCAGATCGTTACACCATTCGTGCAGGTCGGAACTTACCCGACAAGGAATTTCGCTACCTTAGGACCGTTATAGTTACGGCCGCCGTTTACTGGGGCTTCAATTCAATGCTTCTCCGAAGATAACATCTCCTCTTAACCTTCCAGCACCGGGCAGGTGTCAGGCCCTATACTTCATCTTACGATTTTGCAGAGCCCTGTGTTTTTGATAAACAGTCGCCTGGACCTCTTCACTGCGGCCAGCATTGCTGCTGGCGACCTTTCTCCCGAAGTTACAGGTCTATTTTGCCTAATTCCTTAGCCATGAATCTCTCGAGCACCTTAGGATTCTCTCCTCGACTACCTGTGTCGGTTTGCGGTACGGGTACTTATTACCTGAAGTTTAGAGGTTTTTCTTGGAAGCCCTTAGGCGCACTATCTCTTTGACCGAAGTCTCCGAGTACTATCGTATTTCCCCAAGCCGCGTGGATTTGCCTGCGCAGCTTATAGGTAGGTACTTCAACGAACTATTCCGTCAGTTCGCGGCGCTTTCATCACTCCGTCACCCCATCACAGTAATAAGTAGTACGGGAATATTAACCCGTGGTCCATCGACTGTCCCTTTCGGGTTCGCCTTAGGTCCCGACTAACCCACAGCTGATTAGCATAGCTGTGGAAACCTTAGTCTTTCGGTGTGCGGGTTTCTCGCCCGCATTATCGTTACTTATGCCTACATTTTCTTTTCTAACCAGTCCAGCATGCCTTACGACACACCTTCAACCCTGTTAGAATGCTCCCCTACCACTTTGACCTAAGTCAAAATCCATAGCTTCGGTAATATGTTTATGCCCGATTATTATCCATGCTCGTCCGCTCGACTAGTGAGCTGTTACGCACTCTTTAAATGAATGGCTGCTTCCAAGCCAACATCCTAGCTGTCTGGGCAGACAAACCTCGTTCTTTCAACTTAACATATATTTGGGGACCTTAGCTGATGGTCTGGGTTCTTTCCCTCTCGGACTTGGACCTTAGCACCCAAGCCCTCACTGTTGTGAAACATTATATAGCATTCGGAGTTTGTCAGGAATTGGTAGGCGGTGAAGCCCCCGCATCCAATCAGTAGCTCTACCTCTATATAACTTTATGCACAACGCTGCACCTAAATGCATTTCGGGGAGTACGAGCTATTTCCGAGTTTGATTGGCCTTTCACCCCTACCCACAGGTCATCCGAAGACTTTTCAACGTCAACCGGTTCGGTCCTCCACTGTGTGTTACCACAGCTTCAACCTGCCCATGGGTAGATCACACGGTTTCGCGTCTAACACTACTGACTAAAGCGCCCTATTCAGACTCGCTTTCGCTACGGATCCGTGGCTTAACCACTTATCCTTGCCAGCAACGTTAACTCGTAGGCTCATTATGCAAAAGGCACGCCGTCACCCCACGAAAGGGCTCCGACCGCTTGTAAGCGTATGGTTTCAGGATCTATTTCACTCCGTTATTCACGGTTCTTTTCACCTTTCCCTCACGGTACTGGTTCACTATCGGTCTCTCAGGAGTATTTAGCCTTAGCGGATGGTCCCGCCAAATTCAGACAGGGTTTCACGTGCCCCGCCCTACTCAGGATACCACTATCCTTTACACTCATTACCTATACGGGACTATCACCCTCTATGGTTCTACTTTCCAGTAGATTCTAATTCTTTGTGCAAGAAATGTCGTGGTCCTACAACCCCAACATTGCCGTAACAACATTGGTTTGGGCTAATCCGCGTTCGCTCGCCACTACTTACGGAATCACTTTTGTTTTCTTCTCCTCCGCCTACTTAGATGTTTCAGTTCAGCGGGTTTGCCCACCTATCGGTGTACTATGTCTTCAACATAGTGGGTTGCCCCATTCAGGTATTTACGGATCAATTCGTGTGTGCCGATCCCCGTAACTTTTCGCAGCTTATCACGCCTTTCATCGCCTCTGAGAGCCAAGGCATCCCCCATACGCCCTTATTTTGCTTATTGTACCAGTCTTGATAAATCAAGACCGTTTTCTTTATCGTCTGTATCACTACT
Source organism: Flavobacterium sp. GL_143 (assembly GCF_057834355.1). NCBI lineage: Bacteria > Pseudomonadati > Bacteroidota > Flavobacteriia > Flavobacteriales > Flavobacteriaceae > Flavobacterium > Flavobacterium sp. GL_143. The sequence continues at coordinate 1,114,608 of NZ_CM174401.1, forward strand.
TTCAATAAAAAATGCTTTCTACTTTTTATTATTTTCTTATCTCAATATGTCAATGAACTTTTATTTGGTTGCTCGAATCTGGTTGTTAGTTGTTAGGTAAACCCATCAACTTTAAACCATCAACTGACAACTAAATCAGTGGAGAATAACGGAGTCGAACCGTTGACCTCCTGCGTGCAAGGCAGGCGCTCTAGCCAGCTGAGCTAATCCCCCATTTTAATTAAAAATTAAAAATCGTGAATTAAAAATTATGAACTTTATCATTCTTAATCTTTCAACTTCTAAAATTTCCTTTTTTTTTTAAGTTTACAGTCTTTTCTTTTGTTTTAAATTCATAATTTATAATTATCAATTCACAACTCTAAAAAAGTAGTCCCGGGCAGACTCGAACTGCCGACCCCTACATTATCAGTGTAGTACTCTAACCAGCTGAGCTACGAGACTCTGTTTTACTTAATTGTATTATTTGAACTAACAGCAGAGTAATATAATCTTCAATTTAACCTATAGGTCAATTCGTCTTCTTTCCCTAACGTGCATTGCTGCTAACATGTAGGGCTCTAGAAAGGAGGTGTTCCAGCCGCACCTTCCGGTACGGCTACCTTGTTACGACTTAGCCCTAGTTACCAGTTTTACCCTAGGCAGCTCCTTGCGGTCACCGACTTCAGGCACCCCCAGCTTCCATGGCTTGACGGGCGGTGTGTACAAGGCCCGGGAACGTATTCACCGGATCATGGCTGATATCCGATTACTAGCGATTCCAGCTTCACGGAGTCGAGTTGCAGACTCCGATCCGAACTGTGACCGGTTTTATAGATTCGCTCCTGGTCGCCCAGTGGCTGCTCTCTGTACCGGCCATTGTAGCACGTGTGTAGCCCAAGGCGTAAGGGCCGTGATGATTTGACGTCATCCCCACCTTCCTCACAGTTTGCACTGGCAGTCTTGTTAGAGTTCCCGACATGACTCGCTGGCAACTAACAACAGGGGTTGCGCTCGTTATAGGACTTAACCTGACACCTCACGGCACGAGCTGACGACAACCATGCAGCACCTTGTAAATTGTCTTGCGAAAGTTCTGTTTCCAAAACGGTCAATCTACATTTAAGCCTTGGTAAGGTTCCTCGCGTATCATCGAATTAAACCACATGCTCCACCGCTTGTGCGGGCCCCCGTCAATTCCTTTGAGTTTCATTCTTGCGAACGTACTCCCCAGGTGGGATACTTATCACTTTCGCTTAGCCACTGAAATTGCTCCCAACAGCTAGTATCCATCGTTTACGGCGTGGACTACCAGGGTATCTAATCCTGTTCGCTACCCACGCTTTCGTCCATCAGCGTCAATCAATTAGTAGTAACCTGCCTTCGCAATTGGTATTCCATGTAATCTCTAAGCATTTCACCGCTACACTACATATTCTAGTTACTTCCTAATAATTCAAGTTTAACAGTATCAATGGCCGTTCCACCGTTGAGCGATGGGCTTTCACCACTGACTTATTAAACCGCCTACGGACCCTTTAAACCCAATGATTCCGGATAACGCTTGGATCCTCCGTATTACCGCGGCTGCTGGCACGGAGTTAGCCGATCCTTATTCTTACAGTACCGTCAAGGTTCTACACGTAGAACTGTTTCTTCCTGTACAAAAGCAGTTTACAATCCATAGGACCGTCATCCTGCACGCGGCATGGCTGGATCAGGCTTGCGCCCATTGTCCAATATTCCTCACTGCTGCCTCCCGTAGGAGTCTGGTCCGTGTCTCAGTACCAGTGTGGGGGATCTCCCTCTCAGGACCCCTACCCATCGTAGCCTTGGTAAGCCGTTACCTTACCAACTAGCTAATGGGACGCATGCTCATCTTTTACCGTTGTGACTTTAATAATTGCTCGATGCCGAACTATTATACTATGAGGTATTAATCCAAATTTCTCTGGGCTATCCCTCTGTAAAAGGTAGATTGCATACGCGTTACGCACCCGTGCGCCGGTCTCTGCTCCCGAAGAAGCATACCCCTCGACTTGCATGTGTTAAGCCTGCCGCTAGCGTTCATCCTGAGCCAGGATCAAACTCTTCATCGTATATTTTAATATTATATTCGACTAATGATTCTATCGGTTTTTTCAAATCTATCGATTCTATTACTCTTATTTTGTTGTTTTGAGATCTCTCTCAAAACGGCTGTCAATTCAATATGTCTAGGAACGTGTTCTTCTTTTTTAATATCGCTTGTTTCTCAAAGCGGGTGCAAAAGTAGAAAAGTCTTTTCTAACTGGCAAGAAATTTGTGAAGTTTTTTTTTGGAAAATTTTCATCTCCGTTTTCTTCTTTCTTATCAATCTTTCAAGGAACTTTGCTTGTTTTGCGGGGTGCAAATGTAACATCCGTTTTCCATTCTCACAAGCTTTTCTAAATCTTTTTTTAGAATTTTATTTCTAATTTGATTCGTCTTGCTTGTCAGTATTTAAAGGAACGTTTGTCGTTGTTGCGGGTGCAAAACTACCACCTTTATTCAGTTAAACAATACTTTTTAGAGAGTATTTTTTGATTATTTTTTATTCTTTTCTTAATACTCTGATAACACACTCCTTACGGTCAGTTATTTTTTGTTGTTTTCTATCTGCTTTGGGCACTTTAGGGCATTTGACCTGTTTTTCCCTTGGTTTTGCTGGATTTCTTAGGGTTTCTCGCATTCTTGTTTCTCGCAGATTTAGCAGATTGAGCAGATTTTGAGCTTCCTATCCCTGATAGCCACGAAGCATCGGGGAAAATCCTTGGCCTTTTTCCTTTAAAAAGGGCAACACTGGAGCGTCCCGAAGCTTCGGGAGCAGGAAATAGCTCCTGAAAAACATACTTCTATATATTATAGCATAAACTCTCTCCTATATATAAGGTAAAAACACTCCTTATATATTAGGTACATAAAAAGAAGAAGCCCTCTCATAATTATGAGAGGGCTTCTTCTTAGGTTTTTGAAAATAGAATTCTTAATTCGTTTTCATTGGTGGCAAATCGAATGCTTTTGAATCGTGTTCGAAGTTGTTACGGTGTGAACCGTCACAAAAAGGTTTGTTGACAGATAATCCACAACGACAAAGCCCTAATGCTGCTCTTCCTTGTAATCCGTAAACTGTCCCTTCTGAATCCAATATTTCGAAATCACCTTCTATCTTGATAGATCCGTTTTTATTAATTATTAGTTTAGTCTTGCTCATAATGTTCTTTTCTTTTTTTGCATCAAAGATTGCAAAATATATTCCGAACGATTTGCATTAGATTGTGGTTTTTATGGATTGAAGGCTTAGTTTAAATTAATTCTACTTTATGAGGTAAGCTATTACACGAAGTCACACAAAGGCTACGCAGAGGTTCGCAAAGATTTTTTAAATAATTCTTCGTGAGGTTCTTTGCGGAAAAGCTATTACACAAAGTTGCGCAAAGGCTCCACAGAGATTCGCAAAGGTTTTTATGAGACTTCGGCTCCGCTCAGTCTGACAAGTTTGCGACTTAGTACTTTTGTTGTTTGGTTACTTTGTGACTCTGCTACACTTCGTCTTTATCCTTATAATATACAAAACTTGGTGTTTTCTAGCCCAGATAGGAACGGCATCCTTTGCTTGCCTTCTTTAGGCAAGTAAAGATAAAGTGGATAGCTGGAAATAGCTCCTGATAAAAAAGAATATCCCGAAGCGTCGGGACTCAATTCTATTGCTTATTTTTGCACAGAATTTATCATAATAAAACCTAAAGTCGGCTTATATTACGGCTTTATCAGAAAAATAAAAATCAATTTTATGTTACAAAATCCTAAGAGATATACCATTACTGCTGCTTTACCTTATACGAACGGACCGATACACATTGGCCATTTGGCGGGCGTTTACGTGCCATCGGACATTTATTCTCGCTACTTACGTATGCAGGGGAAAGATGTGGCTTTTATTTGCGGAAGCGATGAGCACGGTGTGGCGATTTCTATGAAAGCTAAAAAGGAAGGTATTACTCCGCAAGAGGTTATTAACAAATATGACGGAATTATCCGTAAATCTTTTATCGATTTCGGAATTTCTTTTGATAATTATTCTAGAACTTCGGCTAAAATTCATCATGATACGGCTTCGGAATTTTTTAGAACGTTGTATGATAAAGGTGATTTTATTGAAGAAGTAACGGAACAATTATATGATGCAAAAGCGAATCAGTTTCTTGCAGATCGTTTTGTTGTTGGGACTTGTCCTAAATGTGGCAATGAGGAAGCTTATGGTGATCAATGTGAAAAATGTGGATCGACGCTTAATGCTACTGATTTAATTAACCCGAAATCGACTATTACTGGTGAAACTCCAATTTTAAAATCGACTAAACACTGGTTTTTACCTCTAGACAGATATACTGATTTCCTGACGGAATGGATTTTGGTTGGACATAAAAACGACTGGAAACCTAATGTTTATGGTCAGGTAAAATCATGGGTTGATGGCGGACTTGAACCTCGTGCTGTAACGCGTGACCTTGACTGGGGAATTGATGTTCCTGTGGAAGGTGCTGAAGGAAAAAAATTATATGTTTGGTTTGATGCTCCTATCGGTTACATCTCATCTACCAAAGAATGGGCTGCACGTGAGGGGAAAGATTGGGAACCGTACTGGAAGGATGAAGATACGAAACTGGTACATTTTATTGGAAAAGACAATATTGTTTTTCACTGTATTATTTTCCCTGCAATGCTTAAAGCTGAAGGAAGTTATATTTTGCCAGACAACGTTCCTGCAAATGAGTTTTTGAATTTGGAAGGAAACAAACTTTCGACTTCTAAGAACTGGGCGGTTTGGTTACACGAATATTTAGAAGATTTTCCTGAGAAGCAAGATGTTTTGCGTTATGCACTGACAGCTAATGCTCCGGAAACTAAAGATAATGATTTTACCTGGAAAGATTTTCAGGCTAGAAACAACAACGAATTGGTTGCCGTTTTTGGTAACTTTATTAATCGTGTTGTAGTTTTGACTAATAAATATTACGACGGTTTTATTCCTACTCCAAATGAATTAACGGAGATTGACGAAGCTACTCTAGCTGAATTAAAAGCATATCCTGCTGTTATTTCTAGTTCGGTAGAACGTTACAGATTCCGTGAAGCATTGGGTGAACTAATGAATGTTGCTCGTTTAGGAAATAAATATCTTGCCGATGAGGAGCCGTGGAAAGTTATGAAAGACAATCCGGAACGTGTAAAAACTCAGATGTATGTAGCATTACAAATTGCTGCTGCGTTGAGCATTTTATCTGAACCGTTCTTGCCTTTTACTGCTACTAAATTATCGAGAATATTAAAGAATGAAGGCAAACTAAAATGGAGTGACATCGCTGAAACTTCGGATTTAATTCCTGCTGGACACCAGATTGGTGAAGCTGAATTACTTTTTGCTAAGATTGAAGATGAAGAAATTCAGAAACAAATAGATAAACTAGAAGCTACAAAAACTGCTAATCTTGCTGAAAACAAGCAACCTGAACCTCAGAAAGATTTGATTCAGTTTGAGGATTTTGCCAAAATGGATTTGCGTGTAGGAACTATCCTTGAAGCGGAAAAGATGCCGAAAGCTAATAAACTTTTGATTCTGAAAGTTGATACTGGAATTGATGTTCGTACGATTGTTTCGGGAATTGCTGAGAGTTTTTCGCCAGAAGAAATAGTTGGAAAACGCGTAACTGTGTTAGCAAACTTAGCTCCAAGAGCTTTACGTGGCGTTGAAAGTCAAGGTATGATCTTAATGACTACAAATGCTGAAGGAAAATTGGTTTTTGTAAATCCTGATGCCGAGGCTGCAAATGGAGAAACGATAAATTAGTTTTTTGGGAAATGTCAGATGTGAGAATGTAAAAAAAAGAAAGCATATTCTTATATTTTTTTACTGCGCTATGAATTTATAATTGTAAGTTTGTCTAGACAAAATACCTTAAGGAGCAATCCTGAAACTTTATTAAAAGTTAACATAAGCGATTCCCTCGCCATGATGTCCCTGTGGAAACAATGGGAAATCTATCCTTACGGGTATTTTGTCACATCTAAAGCGAGGGTTTCGTGCGTTTAATATTTTCGATTATGACAAAAGAAAATCAAAAACTATCACATCATGATGTAATGCCATCCGTGGCAAACTTCCTTTCTGCCCTTTGGCTTGAAGGTGAATTTAGAAATCAACCCGAATATTTAACTGAAATATTCGGGTTGATTCTAGAATCTGAAATTGGGAATAATCTCGATATCAGAACTAAAATGATTGGTTGCATAAAAACTAGTCGGATGCTCGCCAAATCACTTGAGCCTTTTTCGGATAAACAAATAGAAAAAGCTTGTAATAAAATGGTTAATGTCTGAGATTAAAATAATAAAACGCGTGAATTTCTTAATTGATTCACGCGTTTTTTACTTTAAAAAAAAACTTTTCTTACCTAATTATATTTAAGAGAAAAACAAGATATTAGCCAGACAAAAATCAAACCTCCAATAAATTAAAAATGCTTAAAAAATTACTCCTTACCTATTTGTTTTTAAATAGTTTGGCTTCTTTCTCGCAAGAAATCGTAAGCTCTACAACTGTTGATTTAAAGAAGAACCGTGATGTTTTTCAGACTATAAATGATGATAAAAAAGAAGTTACATTATTTGTTAGTGATAAAGTAAAGGTAAAAGCTATTCGTCTTAACGAAAAAATGCAAATTATAGACAGTATTTCTACTGAAAGACCAAACACTAAGATGTACTCTAATATGATTGGTAACAATATTAGTAATGATAATACAAGATTATTTTGGGCATCAAACGATTATGAAGATATTTTTACTCAATTGTATGACTTTAATAGTCGAAAAATAATAACGCAACAATATACCCTTCTTTTTAAAAATGAAAAGATTTTGCAAAAATTTAGTGGAAATGAAAATTTCTATATTTTAAGCGTTATCAAAAAAAGCAATAATTTCAAGCTTCATATTTTTGACAAAGATGGTAATCATAAAGAGCAAATAATCAATTTAGATGGATTTCGTTTTTTTAGATATGGTTATACCAGAACAGATTTATATGGCGTTTTTGAAGAAAACCTGCTTCCTTTTGAAATTCCTTTTACATTGCAAAATATCAATGTTAAAAATCCAACTTCTTTAACCGATGCTGCAAAAAAGAGAAAATGCTATTTTGATAATAAACAAATCGTAATAACTCTTGATGCTAATATCGACTATACTCAAGTTATTCGTATTGATTTAGATCGTTTTATTGCTACTGAAAGAATGGTGAAAAAACATTCAATAGGTGTGAATGAGCGCTATTTTCTGAATTCTAACTCATTCTTTTTTGACAATAAACTATATCAGGTAAAAACCTCTTCTGAATTGTTTTATTTTACAATAAAAGATTTAGACGATAATATAATAAAAGAATACTTCGCCAATGCAGCTAATCCGATCGACTTTAAAAATTCTGAAATTTATCAGGAAGGTGGAGCTTTTGGAGGAAAAAGAACTCTGGATAACAGCTCTCAATTTATACGAAAAATAAACAATTTAAACACTGCTATTTCTTGTTACCATATGGGAGAAAGCACTTTGATAACTTTTGGAGGTGTATCTGCAGGACAGCAATCTGGCGGTCAAGCGGCAATGAATCAATTTGGACTTATTGGTGCAATAGCTGGAGCTGTGTTTTTTAGCCCGACAATGGAAAGCTTTAATTCCTATTCTAACAAAAAAGTAGTTAAAGTTGAAGGTCTATTCGACAATGAAGGAAATCACATAAAAGGAGATTTACAACCGTTAGCATTTGATAAGATTCGAACTTTTTTTGATGACAATAATGATGTATCCTCACAAACACTATTTAAAACTGACTCTTATTATTTGGGCTATTATGATAATAAGACTAAAGAATATATTATAAGAAAATTTGTAGACTAAAATCTATCTCTGTTCTTACTTTTTAATTTCGAATACTAACCGCGTGAATCTATTAATTGATTCACGCGTTTTTTACTTTTAAACACATCGCAAATAATTTTAATTTGCTGTATTTTTGCCCAAAAAAAACACTTCCCGAAAGGCATAATTTAAAAGCTTAATTAAGTATATTGTACTAAGCTTGAAAAACTTTAAAAATGAAAATTACAAAACCAAGATTAGCATTAATCTGTGGAATACTCTGCATATCTATTTTTCCTATATTGGTTAAATTGAAACTAGCACCTGGATTAATTTCGGCTTTTTATCGCATGACGTTTGCTATAATATTGCTTTTACCTTATGTGCTTATCACTAAAAGTTTTAAACTTCCAAAAACGAAATTTGTGCTTTTAGCTGCACTTTGTGGCGTATTATTCTCGTCTGATGTTGCTGTTTGGAATATTGCCATACAAGAATCGAGTGCAACACAAGCTTCATTGCTTACCAATTTATCTCCTCTTTGGGTTGGGATTGGCTCTTTTTTCTTTTTGAAAGTAAGACCAGCAACTAATTTCTGGATTGGAACTGTTGTAGCATTATTTGGAATGATTACTTTAGTTGGTTTTAATTTTTTCCTGGAATTGAATTTTGATCAGGCTTTTCTGTTAGCTGTTTTATCAGGGATTTTATATTCGATTTATCTTTTGGTGAGCAAAAATGTCCTTACAGAAGTTGATGTTTTATCATTTATGACTATTAGTTTATTGACTTCAAGTCTTTATTTGGGGATTCTTTGTTATGCCTTAAACGAGCCTTTTACTGGATTTTCAAATACCGGATGGTTTGTATTAGTCCTTCAGGCTGTAATTTGTCAGTTGTGTGCTTGGCTCTCGATAAGTTATGCTACTCAACATATGCGAGCTACAAGAGTTTCTCTAAGTTTATTAAGCCAGGCGGTACTAACTTCGATATTGGCTTGGTTATTCTTAGAAGAAAAAATAACTTTACAGATGATTTTCGGTGGAATTATTTTGTTATTCGGAATTCGGATTACGTTTTACGATAAAACTATTTCAATTAAGAAACTGCTTTCTAAGAATTAGAATTGGGATGCGAAAGTAGAACGCGGATTAAACAGATTCGCTAAAGCGAAAACACAGATAAAAACGGATTTTTTAATTTTTAACGATAAAGTTTCTCGCAGATTTGGCAGATTGAGCAGATTATTTTTTAGTTTTTTAAAATCCATTTAATCTGTGGCAAAAAAATAGAACGCAGATTAAACAGATTCGCTAAAGCGAAAACACAAATAAAAACGGATTTTAATTTTTAACGATAAAGTTTCTCGCAGATTTGGCAGATTGAGCAGATTATTTTTTAGTTCTTTAAAATCCATTTAATCTGTGGCAAAAAAATAGAACGCAGATTAAACAGATTCGCTAAAGCGAAAACGCAGATAAAAACGGATTTTTTAATTTTTAACGAAAAATGTTCTCGCAGATTTGGCAGATTAAGCAGATTGATTTTTAATCCTTAAAATCTATTTAATCTGTGGCAAAAGAATTTAAACGAACAAAACTTCAACCTTTAAACAAAATTTTAAATGTTACATAAAGACAAAATATCAAAACTTAAAGTAATCGCATTTGATGCCGATGATACTTTATTTGTAAACGAACCTTATTTTCAGGAAACGGAACAAAAATTTTGTGTGTTGATGGAAGATTATCTTTCGCATCAAGGTTTATCACAGGAATTATTTAAAACCGAAATTCAGAATCTATCTTTATATGGTTACGGAATTAAAGGATATATCCTTTCGATGATTGAAGCAGCAATACAAATTTCGAATAATACGATTTCTATCGAGGTTATTGGAAAAATCATTGAGTACGGAAAAGAATTGCTCGAGAAACCAATCGATTTGCTAGATGGTGTTGAAGAAACTCTAAAAGCGCTTCATGGCAAGTACAAACTTGTTGTTGCTACAAAAGGTGACTTAAAAGATCAACATAGTAAATTACATCGTTCTGGTTTGGGTCACTATTTTCACCATATCGAAGTAATGTCAGACAAGCAAGAAATTGATTATGAAAAACTATTAAAGCGTTTGGATATTAAAGCTGATGAATTCTTAATGATTGGAAATTCATTAAAATCGGATGTTTTACCTGTTTTAGGAATTGGAGGATATGCGGTACATATTCCGTTTCATACAACTTGGGAACATGAGAAGATTAGTCATAAAGTAGAACACGAAAACTTCTTCGCTTTTGAAAAAATAACCGACGTAGTAAATAAATTAATATAATGAAAACCCTTTTGGATCTGGAAACTTGGAACAGGAAAGAACATTTTCTGTTTTTCAAGCAAATGGATGAGCCCTTTTTTGGAGTAACTGTCGAGATTGATTGTACGATTGCTTACGCGAATGCGAAGAAATTAAATTCTTCTTTTTTTATTTATTATCTGCATAAAACATTAGTTGCTATAAATGCAATTGAACCTTTTAAGTATCGTATTGTCGAAGATCAGGTTTATATACACGATAGCATTAATGGTTCAGCAACAATTGGTCGTGAAGATGGCACTTTTGGATTCTCTTTAATTGAGTTTAATCCGGATTTTAAAATCTTTGAGCAAATTGCATTATCTGAAATCGAGCGTATACAAAATACAACGGGACTTTTTACCCGAACATTTAGTGAGGATAATCTCATTCATTTTTCGGCAATTCCCTGGATCAATTTCACTTCTCTATCTCATGCCAGAAGTTATACTTTTCCAGATAGTTGCCCAAAAGTTTCCTTTGGAAAAATGATGATTTCTGAAACCGGAAAAAGAACTATTTCTATGTCTATTCATGTACATCATGGCTTAATGGATGCCTTACATGTAGGACAGTTTATAGATTATTTTCAAGAATTAATGAACACATAATCGAATAAAATCACCATAACATCTAAAGGTCAGCCATATAGCTGACTTTTTTATTAAATTACAGATTCTTGTTTTTGTCTTATCTTATTACTTTTATACCTTCTTTAGGATACGGAATTTTCTGATAATTTTGTTTGTTTGGACAAATTTAAAATTCCAAATTAAAATGAAAAAAATTACAATCATTCTGGCTTTTGCAATAGGTGCATCGAACTTACATGCACAGACAAAAACAGAAAAAACAACTGAAAATAATTACAATAAATGGTCTATAGAATTTGATGGTGGTTTTAACAAACCGCAACGTCCTTTTGCTGCTGGTTATTCTACTTCTGTAATAAGTCCGTTTACAGTTGATTTAGGAGCTCGATACATGTTTAATAACAAATTTGGTTTAAAAGCCGATTTAGGATACAACAGTTTTGAGGATGGTAAACAATCACTTGATTTTAGTACTAAATATTACAGATTCGGTTTACAAGGTGTTGCAAACTTAGGTAGAATTATGAATTTTGAAACTTGGACTAATACAATTGGTTTATTAGGACATGCTGGAGTTGGCGTAGGTCGATTTGAAAGCGACAAGTCTGATTATAAAGACTGGGTAGGTAATGTGATGGCTGGTATTACTGGTCAGATTAAATTATCTAATAGACTTGCTTTAACAGGAGATTTCACGACTAGTTTTATCGCAGATCAAAATGCTACTTTTGACGGTACACCTATTAAGTCATCAAGATCATTTTCTGGAATTTTATTTACTGGTACAGTAGGTTTAAACATTTACTTAGGTAAAAATGAAAAACATGCTGACTGGGTTGTACTTACTCAAGATGCTGATGTTTCTGCATTAGAAAACAAAGTAGCTGACCTTCAAACTCAAATAAATAAAATTCCTGAGAAACAAGTAATTGTAGAAAAATCAGTAATTGCTCCAATAGTACCTGAAAAGGATCTTGTTAAAGAAATGATCAACGATAAATATTACAGTGTTTATTTTGATTTTAACAAATCGACTCCAATAGAGAATTCTACTGCAGCTATCGATGTTATTTTAACTTATTTAAGAAAAAATCCATCAACTACTCTTGACATAATTGGTTATGCTGATCAAGTTGGTAAATCAGATTACAACGATAAATTATCAAACTTAAGAGCTAATAACGTAAAAACTATTTTTGAAAAAGCTGGTATTTCATCTTCAAGATTAAATGTAGTTGGTAAAGGTGCTGATACATCTATCGAGAAAAACTCAGAAGAAGCTAGAAGATTGGCAAGAAGAGTTACTTTCCAAGTAAAATAAATTCTTTTTAATAAACTCTCAAGCCCTAAAAGACAAATCTTTTAGGGCTTTTTTTATGCCTCAAAAATTTTATTTAATCATGATCCACTCTCTATCTTACTATAGTTGTATAAGACTCATTATGAGCAATAACGAAACGATGTTGTATTTAGTCTGAATCTGAATTGTTTCTAATAAAGATTAAGGTTTCCTTGGATTGCTTAATTTTTTTTAACTTTACAAAAAACTCACGATTATGTTATCAAAAAATATAGAAACAGCGCTAAACAAGCAAATTCGCATAGAAGCAGAATCTTCTCAAACTTACTTATCTATGGCTTGTTGGGCAGAAGCTCACGGACTGGAAGGAATTGCAGAATTCATGTATACACAGTCTGACGAAGAGCGTGCACATATGCTAAAACTAGTTCGTTATGTTAACGAACGTGGAGGAGCAACAACAATTACAGATCTTAAAGCTCCTAAGACTAGTTACGCTACTTTTAAAGAAATGTTTGAAGAATTATACAAACATGAATTATTTGTTTCGGAATCTATCAACGAATTAGTACATATTACTTTCTCTGAGAAAGATTATGCTACTCATAACTTCTTACAATGGTACGTTTCTGAACAAATTGAAGAAGAAGCTACTGCAAAATCTATCTTAGATAAAATTAACTTAATTGGCGATGATAAAGGTGGTTTATACTTATTCGACCGTGACATCAAGCAACTAACTGTTACAAGTTCTATTGCAATTAATCCAAAATAGTTAAAGTTTATTTAGAATATATAAAAATAACTTATATTTGTATCAGTTTTTTAATTCACAGGAAAATTGGGCAAGAAAGATAAGGTTAAAGACAAGGACAAAAAAAAGGATAAAAAGAAAAAGAAGAAAAAAGATATCCTTGATAAAATTAAACGTGCTGAAAATTGCAAGTCGAGTTGTTGCGAAAAATACAAAAAAAGCGAGAACAAGCGTTGTAGTCGTTGCCCGATGTTTGATTTAATCAAAAAAGTTGCTTAACACTATTTTATAGATATATAAAATGCTCTCTTAATCGAGGGCATTTTTTTTATAACAAATTTCATTTTCCCCAGATAATTATTAGCCGATACAATTAACTCAATATTCCTTATGAGAAACAAACATATACACTTTATAGAACGACTAGATTTTTTTATCACACTAATAAGTCTAGGTTTATTAATTGTTTCCGGAATATTTATCCGCATCTTCGGATCTGAAATGTTTAATTATGACAAAGTATATTACCCTATTCTTATACCATTATTAATTTCATGTTTATTCTTTTCCCTAGCATTGTATAGCTTCATAAAAGCATATAAAAGAGCTATTATTTTTATAAATGAAATTCAAATAAACAACAAAAGCATAATCCTTAAAGGCTTAAGATATAATACAACTTGGGAGAAAATACTCGTGATTAAGAATATCGATATTAGTTTGAAAGAACAAGTAAACAGAAGACCGTATGTCTATTATTTAGAATTCATCGATGAAGACGACGCCAGATATTCTATCAATACCTCTTTCTATTGGAGCTATCCAGAAATATTAGCAATATATAAAGACATTAAAACTGCTGAAAATAAAAATCGGTAATAATATAAATTCTAAAACTTCCTTTTTTGATAAGGTGTTCCTTCACCATCTTCGCAGTAACTTTTTAGACTTAACAAAAACATCGCCCAATTATAATTACACCATTGGTAAAATTCGGTCAGTTCGCGCCAATCAAAATGTTTAAGAACAACCGATGTTACTCCATTTTTTTCAGTTAAGTCAAATGAAATCTTCGTCCCGACCCACTCCGGATCTGACACTACACATTCCCATAGTATTCTTTGGTTTGGAACTAATTCTAACACTTTCATTTTTGTATTATCGTTATCTCCAAAATCAAACTCATTGATAAAACCCAATTCTGGCTTAACAATTAATTCTTCTGTCCAGACAGCACCAAGACCTTCTTGTGTTGTTAATGCCTTATAAACATCCGCAATGGGTGATTTGATATAATTGATGTGCTCGATTTTTTCCATTTTAATAACTAGTTATATTTTGCAAATACAAAGTTAAAAAGTTTTGTATATCTCTGACAAAGAACCTATTTAAAATAAAAATTGGTTTTAAACAGGGCAAATTAAATCTATAATATGGACTTTAAAAAACTCGAAAAAGATGAAATTAGCTTTATCAAAAACTGTCTAAAACCAAAAAAACCTCTTCTTTCAAAGAGGTTTTTGTACCCGGAGCCGGAGTCCTTTAATACTTTAGTTATTTTTACCTGTCTTTAGTGTTCTTTTTATTGCTATATTTGAGATAGATATAGTGCGGAAAGGATTTTTTTCTTAGTTTTTTCAACTTTTAAAATCAAAATAAACCACCTTTTTAGCCACCCTTTATTATAATTTAATCCGTTTTAGCTAGAATGAAAGTGATTTTTGAACTAAGGAAAGAGAAAATAACATCAAATGGACTAATCCCAATTCAGTTTGTTGTTAGAGCGGAAGGAATTAGAATAAGAAAGAATGTAGGTGTTAGTACTAAAGAAATCTATTGGACAGGCTCTAGAATAAAACCTAATCTAAAAAAGGAAGAGTCTAATAATTATCAATTCATTAATGATGAATTACAAAGAATTGAATCGAAAGTAAATGATGTTTTTTTCTTTTTCAGGGCAAATAAGATACCTTTCTCAAAAGAAATTTTTTTGGAGCAGTATGAATCTAAAGAAACCAAAATAAACTCTGAATTTGATTTTTTTGAATGTTTTGATGAATATTTATTGTCGGGTTCATTATCCAAAGCCTATAACACAATAAAAGCGCAGAAAACAATAAAAGGTTATTTACAATCTTTTCAGAATGAAACAGGGTTCAATATTTCATTTAATAAAATTGATAATTTTTTTTATGAAGAATTAATGAAATATTCTTTTTTCGAGAAGAAGATTAAGAATAACTATTTCGCAAAGATAATAGCCGTTTTAAAGTCCTTTTTAAAGTGGTGTACAGACAAAGGTTATAACAATCTTAGAGAATTCGAGAAGTTTAAAGGAATAGAGCATGATGTAGATATTATTTATCTTACGCATGATGAATTAATGCAGTTGTATAATTATGACTTTGAAAATTCAAGACTAAACCACACTAAAGACTTTTATTGTATGGGTTGCTTTACTGGACTTCGGTTTTCCGATTTGTCACAGTTACATCAAGCAAATATTACGGAAACTCATATTAATATCTCAATTCAAAAGACAAAAACTCAAAACCACATTATAAGACTGAATAAGTTTTCTAAAGAGATATTAGATAAATATCAAGGAACAATCTATGAACCATTGCCCTCTATATCGATGCAAAAATTTAATGATTACATTAAAGAATGTTGTCAGATAGTTGGAATTGATAAACCTACAACAATAACAGGATTCGTAGGAACAAAGAAAATTCAGAATACCTTACCAAAATATCAGTTGATTACTAGCCATACTGCACGAAAGACATTTATAACCAACTCTTTATTACTTGGTATGGAGCCAAAAGCAATTAAAAAGATTGCAAACATTAAAAAGGATGCTGTTTTAGATAAGTATATGAAGATTACTGAAGAGTACACTGATGAACAAATGGATAAATGGAATAATAATGAAAAATAGATACAATAATTTAGAACTCAAAATTGAAAATATTATTCGTGAGGGTCGAAAATATAATATGATCGACCGATTTTTCCACTATTCAATTGAGGAAATGGAATTGAAAAAAGATATTGATAAGTTAGATTTGACAGACGATGACAAAGGAGCACTTAAGGCAGAATTATTATCTGATTTATGGTTAATAGAGCAAACATTAAAGGAAGAGATTAGAAAAAGTTTTGGGATATATAATTTAGAAGATTATACGAAGACTGGGAGAAAATCAATACTTGAGAATCCGATGTTACTCGGAATTACTCCTTTTTTATTTCGCACAGAAGATGACTGGGTGAAATTCATGAAAAATGACATTGAAAAATATAAAACCACTTGCTTTTATCATATTGAAAATATAGTAATGAGCAGTTTATTAGATTCTTTAAATAGGTTAGATACAAATCATTTTATATTACAGACGTCTCTTTCGAGTTTCTCTATTTATTCTGCTGTTGGGCTATACTCTTTAATTGTAGATGACATATTTGAAATGATCGAAAATTCAGATTCTACAGAATTCAAAACAAATCAGTTTAATAAGGATGAATCTTTAGGACAGCTTAATAGAATAAGATTAACTGGGAATTTTAATACTGGAAAATTAATTGATAAATTAATAGAAGGATTCGGAATTAAAAATATTAAATTATCTGATATAGAAAAAAAAGACATACAAAGCTTTGTTAGTCAGAATTTTAAAAATTCATCAGGAAAACGATTAGTTTTTTCGGAAATAAAAAACAGAAAATTTTTCTACACTCATATAAAATTAATAAAATCTATCCTCGTTGCAAATAATAAATCAATTAGGTGCAATAATAAAGAAGTATCAATATTACTAAATCAAACCTTTCCCGAATTAGTAGAGGTAAAAACAATAGAAAACTACTAAAATTTAGATTAAAAAGAGTTTTCTAAAACTCGAAAAACGCAACATAACTACTTTGTTTTTAATTGATTAGGCTTAAATTTTAAAGATTTTAAAATTTAAGCCTTTTCTTATTTGGAATTTTACAGTGTTAATAAAATCATTAATACTAATTAAAAATAAGTAAACTATGTCTGTACAATTGTATTCCCACAGTAAACAAGATTTAGAAAAGGTTGTAGAAATAATTCTTAATAAAGTACAGAATTTTCAACTTTTGAAATCTTCAAATGAGTCTCAGAAAGAAGACTTAATTTCTCAAAAAGAGGCTTGCAAATTTTTAAATATTTCTCTTCCGACTATTATTACCTGGAGAAAAGAGAAAGATTTACCACACTACAATTATAACGGAAGATATTTCTATTCTGAGAAAGAGCTTCTAGAATATGGCAAAAAACATAATCACAAATAAGGTTTTGTTTACCGGTTACCTCATTTTTAATCTAAATCAAACTTTTATGGAAACTAAAAACATTCGATTAGTTATTCTACTAATCATTTTCTCGACCCTTGCTGTATACCAATTATTCTTGTTCAGTTATTCGGCTTATCCGTTATTAAAGTCTATAGTAATGTTGCTTAATAGCTGTGTTATCATTCTTTATGGAAAAGCAATAACCAACAATCTTCACGAGAAATAGTAAAAAAATAAAGCGTCACAATTCTGCCAAATTATAACGCTTCAATAACTCATTGTATATCACAAATATACAAAAAACTCATTGTGTATGAAAGACCAATTGAAAGACGAATTGAAAGGTCAATATTTAAGAATAGGAACGACCTACTACAAGAAAAGTTTGTATCCCAATAATTTAGGTGAAGGTATTGAAATACTTATTCCTTGGAGTCCAGAGCTGATTAGACAAGACCATGGTAAAAATGCCCTGTCTCAAGTAGAAATTTATGATGGGTTCGTTTGTCTTCCTGAGAACAGAAGAGAATTTTACAAAAAGAGAATTTTAGATTACTATAATACATATCATATTCTAAGTAAAATACCTAAAGAAGGAGATATTACTAATAGTATGATTATGATGAAGCATCTATTTCGGGAGCAACTAGAAATTGGTATAGATTACATTCAATTGTTATACTCGAAACCCTCGCAAATACTTCCAATTTTATGTTTGGTCTCCAAATTTAGGAATACTGGAAAATCATCGTTTCTAAAATGGTTAAAAGAAATTTTCGAATATAATCTTACTTACATTACTAATGATTCATTTGCAAGCAATTTTAATGCTGATTGGTCGTCAAAACTACTAATATGCATCGATGAAGTACTTTTTAAAACTGATGAGCTTACAGAGCGCATAAAATATCTCTCTACAACAAACGTAAGTAAAATGGAATCAAAAGGTAAAGATAGAAAAGAAGTTTACTTTTTTGGGAAATTTATAATGTGTTCGAATAACGAACATAACTTCATAAAGATAGATGCAGAAGAAACAAGGTTTTGGGTAAGAAAAATAGAAGTTTTAGAATTTGATGATGTTAATTTTTTAGATAAACTAATAAGTGAAATACCTGCCTTTTTATACTTTTTGTCAAATCGAAAACTTTCCACTGAAAATAAATCTAGAATGTGGTTTACCCCACAACAGATTAAAACTAATGCCTTAGAGAAATTAGTAAAATTCAACTCCAGTAAGTTGGAAGTAGAATTGGCGAGTGTTTTAGTTAATACCATGGATAGCTTAGATATTGAGATAATTCAGTTCTGTTTCTCTGATGTATTGAATTTTCTAAACAAGTTCAAAATCAAACACGATGCTAATGAAATAAAAAAAATCATTCGCAATGACTGGAAGCTACAACAACAATCTAATTCAAATCAATATCAAAAAATCACTATTACAAATGATTTAGATTTTTATCAAAATTTGAGTAAAGGAAGATACTATACTGTTTCTAGAGAATTTTTATTCAAAAATTTTGATGATTTGATGACAAAGAGAGATTAGTCCTTTATTCACAACCTTTTACATTGTCATCAGTTTGTCATCAAAAAAAATAATGATGACAAAAAATGATGAAGCATTATGAATAGTGATGAATTGATGATAAGATGATGATTGAAGATTCTTAGAGTACATAAAGGCTAAAAGCAGTTTGTCATCAATTCATCACTTTTTGAAAGATTTTTAAACCTAGAAAAATTACAGCTATGAATACTATCCAAGCAAAAGAAATATCAATAGAAAAAGTTCTTCAAAATTTAGGCTGTGAGCCGACAAAATCTAATGAAAATGAATCTTGGTATCTAAGTCCGTTTAGGATTGAGAAAACAGCTTCTTTTAAACTAAATAGAAAGATTAATCGATGGTTTGACCATGGCGAACAAAAAGGCGGTAATGTAATTGACTTTGTAATTGAAAAATTCGGATTTAATGTTACTGAAGCTTTGAGTTATCTAGACAAGTTTGACACTTTTTTTTCTTTTCAAAAGCAAGTTTTTGAAACTCCAACGAAAGAGAAAGATAATGAGAGCTATATCAAAAAAATAATTCCAGTTCAGCATTTGGCTTTAATTCAATATTTAAAAAGCAGAGGGATTACCAAATTCCAAACAGAAAGTATTTTAAAAGAGATTCATTATACAATCAAGGATAGAAAATATTTTGCGATAGGTTTTGAAAATAGAAGTGGCGGTTTTGAAATTCGCTCTAAGTATGCGAAAATCTGTTTAGGCAAAAAAGACATCACTATTATTTCAAACCAATCTCAAATATTGAGAATATTCGAAGGCTTTTTTGATTACCTCTCATTTAGTCAAATCAGAGATAATAAAAAGCTGAAGCAATCGGATTATCTCATTTTAAATTCTGTCGCATTGATTACTAAAAATTTATCGGTTTTAGAAAACTACCAAACCATTGAATTGTATTTAGATAATGATACCACAGGAAATAAATACACAGAAATTATCAAAGAAGCTTTTCAAAATTCAATTGATTGTAGAGGAATATTCAAGGGCTATAAAGACTTAAATGAGTGGTTTTCGATATGTGAATTAGAAATTAAATATTAGAAAAAATGGAACTAGCGAACATAAATATTTACATCCAAACTTTATTGGTTGAGAATCTAAACTTCACGAATGAGGGACTCAAAAACAATGAGAAATTGATTCGATTTGCTAATGATGTAATGAGGGATGACTTTTTAAAATTTATTATTGATGTGCAATGTACTGTCGATGAAAAAGCAATTGAAAACTCCGCTGGATATTTCATTGGAGCCGTAAAAAAAGAACTAAAACGAAGAGGTTTTCCAAAATAACTTTACGAAAACAACCTATTTATAGCCTAATCTTTTAAGGTTCTCTAAACGTCCAAATCATCAAGATGTGTCATTGTGGTCACAAATTGCTACGCATTTGCACCACAACGACGAATCTTGTTTTGCGCCCGATGGTTGCAAAAAAGGAAACTCAAACTTCAATCTAAATCTTAAAAATTAAGAATTAATGAAAGACAAATTAATCAAATTCAGAGTTACAAAAATTGAAAATCTGATTATAAAAAAGAAAGCTTCAAATAGTGGTGTTTCAGTTTCTGAACTTATGAGAGGATTAGTTTTTAATTACAAATTATCAAATAAACTAACTCCTGAAGAAATAGAATGTTACCAATTATTATCAAAATACGCCGACAATTTTAGGCGAATTTCTAACCTTTTTAAGTTAGGAGATACTACTGGAGTAAAAGAGGAATCTATTGCAACAAGCAAATTAATTCGGGAACATCTATTAAAACTAAAATGACATGATTGGACTCGCAAAGGCATGCAGTGGCGGAGGCGCATTATCTAACTACGTTATGAATGACCTCAAAGGGTATGAACTTGACCGTAATAATATCTGCGGTAGCTCCCCAAAAGAAATTGTAGAAGAAATGAAAATGATTCAGGATTTAAACCAAAGAGCAACGAACAAAACTTTCAGTTTGGTTTTATCTCCCGATATAAAAGACGGCAAAAATTTATCTGATGAGCAGTTAAAAACAATGACTCAGGATTATTTAAATAAACTCGGAATAGATACAGAAAAACAGCAGTATGTAGCCTTTGTACACACCGAAAAAGAACATAAACACATACATATTATCGCAAACCGAGTTCAAGCAAATGGTAAATTAATTTCAGATAACCACATCGGTAAAAGAGCGCAATGGATTGCCCACGAGATTGCAAAAGAAAAAGGGTTAATCTCGGCTAAAGAAAAAATGTTTGAAAATATTAAAAACATCGAAAAAGGTACTGATAGTTTAAAAACAGAAATCTATAAAAAACATCAGGAAGTTTTAAAACAAAACCCTCAAAGCTTTCAAAATTGGATTAAGCAAATGGATTTAAAAGGATTAGAAGTAAAACCAACCATAAATAAACAAGGGCAGATTCAAGGTTTTAGGATTTTAGACAAGGCGACAAAAAACGATTTTAAAGCTAGCGAAATACACCGTTCTATGTCAGCTAGCAATTTAATAAAAGGGGGCTTAAAAAACGATTTAAATTATAATCTCGATACTACTCTGAAGCGTGTACAAGGAAAGCAGATGTCAAAAAGTCGAATCGGTAAAAGCACTGCAATTCAAGTTAAACATGGACTTAAAACCGAATTAAAACAAGTTAAAAACATTGGAGAGTTCCAAGTAAAAAGTACAGCCAAATCTTTAATAAAAACATTCGTAAAAACTCCGAAGATGACAAAGGAGGAATTTAAAGAAAAACAAAAATTTGAAAAGCATTTTGATGAAGTAGTTTCTCCTAATCTAATCATTAATATGAATACGGATAATGATAATTTACAAAAAGCAAATGAATTAAATAAGCTTCAAGAGGATAAAATCCAACTTGAGCAAGATAAAAATGATGAACCAAAAATTAATTATTCAAAATTAGAACAAGACTTCGGAATATGAGCAAAAATATAGAAATAATAGCAGAGGTTATTGCAGAACAAACGGATAAGCTCCAAAAGCTAGTCACAGAGCAATCAAATTTAGTACAGGAGTTTTCTATTTCTATAGAAAAGCTAGAAAAAATTGAAATACAACCAAGAACTGAACGCCTTGAAGAAATCATATCGCACTGGAATCAGCTGTTTACAGCTCAAAAAAATCAAATTCAAGAGTTACAGCATAATCAAGATAACGAAAACAAAAAGCAAAGATTAGGAATATACGTTTTAATGATTTTGACAATAATCTTACTGTTTTCAATTCTATTAATATTAACATTTAAAACGATATAACATGGCAGATCATGGTTTTAGCATTGGAGAAGCAAACACACTTGTAGGTATTATTGGTAAAATTTTGAAAGCAATTTTTCTTATTTCTGTAGTGTCAAGTGTAATGCTTTTGGAAACCCACTTGTTTGGGTTCTCTATAACTAATTTGTGGACGGACTCTTATAATTTTCAATTAAAAGAATTAAAGCCAAATTACTTTCAAAATGGGTATAACAACTTTTTGTTTCTGTTTTCAAAATTCGTAGCAAGTAAGATGCCGTTTTGGGCAAACTTTGGAGTGCTTTTAAGTGTACCATCAGTAATTTACATTTCTTTCTATCATGCGAAACAAAAACGATTCCCTAGAGTAATTATCAGTACAATCATTAACAATATCCTGATAGTTTTATTGATTGCCTTGTTAGGAAAATTATTAAGCACACTTATCGGAGATTTTGGGGCAATAATCTGTATTACTCCTATTTTTTATGCGATTTATTTATTAAAGTTTAAGAATAGAATCAAACCAAATCAAACTGAAAAATTCAAAAAAGTTAAAGAAAAGTCCAAAAAAGATGACGGCTTCACTTTTAAAACAAATAAAGGAGAAATAAACCTAGATAATCCTTACAGGGGAATTTATATTCAAGGTGGAGCTGGTTCAGGAAAATCGGCTAGTATTTTCGAGCCTATTATTCAACAGATTGGAGAAAAAGGTTTTACAGGAATACTATACGATTTCAAAAGCCCAGAATTGACCGATAAAGTTTATTTAAATTATGAAAACACTTCGATCAAAGTCAAGAATATTGATTTTAAGTATCCTTTATTGAGTGACAGAGTAAATCCTATACATCCAAAATATTTAACCAAAATTGCCATAGCAAATGAGTATAGTCAGGTTATTATCAATAATCTTTTGCCTGAATCAATTAAGAAAATGGATTTTTGGCTTGGTAGTGCCAAAAATATTTTAGTATCTGTTATTTGGTGGTTAAGACAAAAGCATCCCGATATATGTACGTTACCACATTTGATATCATTTATAGTACAAACTTCATTTGATGTTTTAGTTCAAAAGATATCGGAAGATCCCGAAGCAAAAGGTATGTTAGCTGCATTACAGGAATCTATTGATAGAAATGCAGACCGTACAATTGCAGGAATGCTTGCGACCCTTCAAAATGCTTTATCTATTCTTAATGCTCCTGATGTCTTTTGGATTCTCTCAAGCAACGATGTTGATTTGCATTTAAACAATCCCAAGAACCCTCAATTTCTATGTATCGGGAATGACAGTACGTTACCTACTGTCTACACTCCTGCAATCTCGCTTATTATTTCAGTAGCGCTTAGGCAAATGAATCAACCGAATCAGCAAAAATCAGTTGTGTTATTAGACGAAGCTCCAACAATTTTCATCCCAAATATTGAACAAATCCCTGCTACTGCAAGGAGCAATAAAATAGCTACAATATTTGGAGTTCAAGATTATGCTCAATTAGCAGATAAATATGGCGAAGGTAAAGCTCAAGTTGTTATATCAAACTTAGGAAATCAATTCTTTGGAAGAACTACGAATTACAAAACCGCCGAAATGGTTCAAAATCTATTCAGTAAAAAGGATGAAGTATTTACATCTAAAAGCACAGGTGATGGAACAAGCGGAAAGTTTGTGCATATGGGGAGCAATACGAGTTCGGGTACTAGTGAAAACATTCAGGAAAGAAATCGTGTTAAAATTAGTGATATAGTCAATTTAGAACAAGGAGAGTTCTACGGTATTATAGCTGAAGGAAGTCCTCGAGAATTTTTAAAAACTCAATTTTTAAGAGACGAGATACAAGGAAAATATATCAATCAGAAAATCCCAATAAGCGAAAGCATGATGCAAGAGAACTACTTTAAAATCATTGCAGAATGTAAAGAAATTATATCAAGCTAAAAACAAATATTCAAAATCAATTTTTATAAATTAAAATCAATTACAAATGAAAAAAACTAAATTATTTCTTGGGGTATTATTACTATCAGCTTTTACAAAAGGTTATTCCCAGACCTACAAAAATGCTTTTGGTGTTGGCATTGGGGCAACACAGGACGGTTATGGTGTAATGTTAAGTCATAATTACTTTATTCACGGAGACAACTCAATTTCAGCATCTATTTTAGTAACCGATGCTAAATACAAAATCGGAGATGATAGAGTCGGCTACAACGACATAACACTTAATTTGGGATATTCTGTCCCCTTGTATCTTACTCAAAACAGAAAATTCGGGATTGTCTTAGGGAGCGGTGTAGTACTTGGCTACGAAATAGTCAACGATAATAAAGACATGAATTTAAGCAATGGCAGTTTGATTTTGGACGAATCAAAATTCATTTACGGGGCTTATGCGGGATTAGACTTTGACTACCTTATTAATGATAGAACAACGCTTTTTATAAAAGTAAACGAGTATTATCATGCTAATTCAGATTTAGGAAAATTTGTTCCGTTTGCAGGAATTGGACTTAGATATTATACCAATTAAATAGATTAATTAAACAATTATAATAAAGATGAAAAAAAATATTAGAAAAATCGGAATGTTAATGATAACATTTTCTTTAATGGCTTGTACCAAAGAAGTCGATGTTTTAGAGCCAAAACTAATAGGTTCTTACAAAATTAAATCAATTATAACAGATCTACCTGTTGATTTAGACAACGATGGAGTTGCTAATACTGATATGAGTAAAGAAAAAGACCGTGGATATTGTCGTTTTGATGATACTTTTTCATTTAACAATGGTAACAAAGGAATTTGGGCTGATGGTTCTGATATTTGTAGCAATGCCTTAGAGCCTTCCGACGATTATTTTAATTACATTTATGACAAGGCAAAAAAAACTATTTCTATGGAAATATTTCACAAAGGAGAAAAAGAAAGTGAGCTTTTAGAACTTACAGATGTTTTTGTCAGCTACAAGGACGGAAGACAAGCACTTAAATTTAGTTTCTACGACGAACGTTATACTAACAGAATAGTAACGTACTATCTTGAATCTGAATAAACGTGATAATAAATAAATACGCTTTTTCAGTTAAATTTGTTTAATTGAGAAAGCGTATTGAGTTTTTGCACCATACAAAATTGCCTAATACATAAAAAGGTAAAACAAATGAGTAACATAACCCTAACGAAGCTTTATTTTTTATTATCTGAAAAAGTGGGCAAAGAAACAGCAGAAAATTTAACTACTTATATCGAATCAAAAATTGATAAAGAAGTAGAATATAGTACAAGACATTTGGCAACTAAAGAAGATTTAGAAAAAGTTTTCAAAGATCTATCAAGATGGATGTTAGTGGTATTTATTGTCCTTTCATTAATAACCCTTGGTTTATACGCAGTTATTATGCTAAAATAATTAGTTACGTGGATAAGTAAATAGCGATAGCTCCATGGTTCAAGATTTTGTAATTGGTTCCGTTTAACACAGCTTTCATTATTCGTGCTTCGGACGCAACGAAAACTTAGCTATTATAAGTTGTTCTTTTGTGTATATTGAATTTACTTATTGAAAGTTATATTTTTTTTAAAATAAATCCTTTTTTTTCTTGCGTATTTAAATTTTGTCCGTAGATTTGTCCGTATCCGTAAAAACGTCCGTAAAATGATAAATGTAAAATTCTACCTTGATAAAGCTGATAAAAGCAATAGATATCCTATTCATCTTGTCTTGCATTCAAAAAATTCAAAAGTCAAAGTCGCAACTGGAGAAAAGATATTGAAGGACGATTGGGATATCGAAAATCAACTAGTTAAAAGCTCGGATAAAGCATATAGTTCAATAAATAAATTCTTAAACTTCCTTAAGAAAGAAGTTGAGAAATATTTCGATACTGAATTGCATACCAATTTTACAGACAAAAAAATTAAAGAAAAATTAAGCTCATTGATTAGTAGTAGAAGAGAAAATACGGACTTAAATATAGTTTCTGGGCTTCCGGTAGAATATGAAACAAAATCTAAAGTGACTTTTGTTGATTTGTTTGCAGGAGCAGGAGGTTTTAGCGAAGGTTTTCTTCAAGCTGAATATGGAGACAAATATTATGATTTTAGGTTAGCAAGTGATATTAATGAAAATTGCGAACTTACACATTTGGCTAGATACAATTATCAACTTGGTTTAGATGCTGAATTTCTTCGCCAAGATATTACAGAGCCGGATTTTTTAGATAATTTCTTAAAAAAAATAGGTACGAAAGAAATAGACATTGTTTGTGGTGGTCCACCATGTCAAAGTTTTAGTTTGGCGGGTAAAAGAAAAAAGTTTGATAAAAAAGACGATTTATTCGCACATTACTTAAAAGTTATAAGACAGCTTCGTCCTAAGTATTTTGTTATGGAAAATGTCAAAGGAATTTTGACAAAAGAGCAAGGCAAGATTAAAGAAATGATTCTGCAGGAAATTAGATCAATAGTAGATTTAAAAGAATTTAGTCTATTGACTCATTTCGTTGCTCAACTCAAAAAAGTAGAAATTGAAAAATCCTTTATTTTAGAATGTTATAATTTACGCTTACAATTTGAGAGATCTACCGACAAAGAATTGGATGGCTTAAAGAATAGTTATATCAATAATTTAGAGAATAAATTTAGGCTATTGACACCAAAAATTGTTGACTACAAGACAAGTAAGACCGATAGAAATATTAGTACTATTCGTCATGGATTCAATCTTTTGAAGCGTGTTAAAGAATTGCAATACATTAGAAAAAGGGTTATTAATGAAAAAGCATTTTCTAATTTAGATAATGATTTTTTTGCAGATGATTTTGATTCGTTTTTAACTTCAATTGAATCCGAAACGATTATTGAAAAAATACATACAGCTTTCAATAATTTAAAACCCAATAAAAACTTTTTGGAAGATGTACAGCAGATAATCACGGCACTAGAAATATTTGATTATTCATTCGATGAGTGTGTAAAAGGATTGGGTTCTTTTGTTATTAAGGTAAATAAAGAAAAAGAATTTGAGGCTATTTTATCGAGAATTAGGCTGTATAATATAGAGCAACCCTTCGTGGCGCTAGCGTCAAACTATGGGGTTCCTCAAAATCGAGAAAGAGTTTTGTTTATTGGATGTAGAAAAGATCAAAAACTTATAAGTGATGTTCCTGCAACTGTAGCGCATAGTGAAAAGGTTAATGTTTTTGAAGCAATATATGATTTAGATTTTGTCGGAAATGATGATGAAAAATTTAATTATGAAAAAATTGATTTGAAAGCACAATATAATGGTTCAACTGAAAAAATGAAAGCGTTAATTCAGAAAAGGAATGTTGATGGTAGACCTAATGAAAAAGAAGGTTTAAGTTATTCTGAATGGTCAAAAAAGGGTCGATTAAATAGTCGATTTGCAAATGCAAAGAATCCTTTTTATGTTAGAAATTTTGAAGAGCTCGAAAATACTTTAACTCATTTAGTTGCTCCGTTACAAAATCATAAAACGAGTAAGCAAAACGATGAAGTTATTAAAAGATTGAATGTTATTTTAAAATCGGGAAATTATGAATCCGCGAAGGCTAATCTGAAAGAAATTGGGCTAGAATCAGATAAAAGAAGTTATACAGTTTTAAAGCCAGAAGGGCAAAGTTCTACAATTATGACTATTGCAGATGATTATATTCATTATTCAAATCCAAGAGCATTGACTGTTCGAGAAATGGCTAGACTTCAATCATTTGACGATTCTTTTGTGTTTCAAGGAAAACGCTCAACGGGCGGGAATAAACGTAAATTTGAAGTTCCTCAATTTACATTAGTGGGGAATGCAGTTCCCCCACTAATGGCTAGAGCTGTAGCTTTAGAAATTTTGAAGAATATTCAATAAAGTCCAAAATAAGATAACGGATTGTTTGCTGTTAATTGAGGAATTGCACTGCGAATATCCGTTCTTAATCCAGTTCTTGAACCAGAACTGAAATTATTTGTAAAAATTTCTTTTAATGATTTAGCAACATTTTGTACGCTTGGATTGCCCCAATAGTTCCCTCCAGACAAGTTAGTAACTCTCTTAACTGCGACTCCATCAGGTTTGTAAGTCGTATTTGCATTTGAGGGAACTGTTACAAACGAATAACTAAAACTTTGTGCGTTTTGAATATTGTAACCGTTTCTTCCTATTGTTATATTTCTATTTCGAAATCCGCCAGCAGAATAAATCATGTCCCAAAGCATTGGTATTTGTGCATTATCATTCCAATTTGTTTTACATTGAATAATTCCGATTTCAAAATGATTAAAATCTCTTTCTGCTAAATGATTTGTTAGTTCGAAGTTAAACTTATTTTTAACAATCGGGTCAATTCGATTTCCGAGATTGTTTAAAACATTTAATTGATTTATGTCTGTATTGTATTCTGGTAAATCAGGAAAGACAATAATTGTTATGTCGGATTCGGTGTTGCATGCAAAATTACCATAATTCACAGTTATTGCGTCTTGTATTGCTTTAGGGACAAGGCTCATTTTTTTGATAGCAACAACTCTGCTTCCCGCTGTGCAAAGATTAATATACCAACAAACTAAAGACTCCCAGGCTGTTCCGCTTGCAGACAATTCTCCTTGTCCTCGTCCGCCGCCGCCGGTTGACTTGAATATATTTGAAAGATTGTCTCCTAAATTTAAAATTTCATTTTCAGAACAGTTATTTCCTAAAAGGCGTATAATTTCTGGTTGCCAGATTTGCCAACATTTTTGATAAGTAGGTGTGCTAAAAACATTTTCAATTGCTAATTTTCTTAGTTGTTCGGGTACGGTATTGTACATTTTTGTGAAATTTTAATTTTGATAAATATTGTAAAGTCTGGTTGTGATTCTTATCTTACAATAGTAATTAAATTTTAGCAATTCATTATGGTTTTTGAAAGTAAAGATGTTGATGGTTGTTATTTAGCTAATATTTTTTAGATATTGTTGGTTGTTCATGAGTACGCTACTCAAAATTACACAGAAGAATAAAGGAATAACTTAGAGCGAAAAATCGGATAGTTCTATGTTGCTTTAACTTAATGGGGCTTGTCATTTTAATGCATTTTGCAAATTAAAAAAATATTAGCCACCCTTTTGACCACCTCTTAAAATGCAAAAACCTCGTAATCAATCGATTACGAGGTTTTTATGTACCCGGAGCCGGAGTCGAACCGGCACGGTTTCCCACAGGTGTTTGAGACCAGCGCGTCTACCAATTCCGCCATCCGGGCTTAGCAGACGAAAAAATAATTAATAAATCAATTATTTTAACGCAATAGAACAATTTTTATCGTTATAATAAACTCTTGTTCCTTTAACACGGTGCAAATTTATAAAAATATTTTACATTTTCTAACAAAATACTTAAAATTTTCCTTTCAGTGTTCAATAAATTTTATAAATTTGCACCTCGTTAAAACGACGCACACACAACTAACTACAAAACAACAAATTATAATGTCGCACCTAGAACCAGAAGCTAAAATTTTTGCGTGTTCAAAAAGTGTTTATCTTGCCGAAAAAATTGCAAAACAATACGGGATACCGTTAGGTAAGGTTACAATGTCAACTTATAGCGATGGTGAATTTCAGCCATCATATGAAGAGTCTATCAGAGGGTTACGTGTATTTATTGTTTGTTCGACATTTCCAACAGCAGATAATTTGATGGAATTGTTACTTATGATTGATGCAGCAAAACGTGCATCAGCCAGACATATTACAGCTGTAATACCATATTTTGGTTGGGCTAGACAAGATAGAAAAGACAAGCCAAGAGTACCGATTGGAGCTAAATTAGTAGCCAATCTATTAGATGCTGCAGGAGCAACAAGAATTATGACAATGGATTTGCATGCAGATCAAATTCAAGGATTCTTTGAGAAACCAGTAGATCATCTTTTTGCTTCAACAATCTTTTTACCATACGTAGAAAGTTTAGGTTTGGAAAATTTAACAATCGCTTCTCCAGATATGGGAGGTTCAAAAAGAGCTTATGCTTATTCTAAATTTTTAGAATCAGATGTAGTGATTTGTTACAAACAAAGAAAAGTTGCCAATATAATCGACACCATGGAATTAATTGGTGAAGTAAAAGGCAGAAACGTAATATTGGTAGACGACATGATCGATACTGGTGGTACATTAGCAAAAGCAGCCGATTTAATGATCGAAAAAGGAGCATTGAGCGTTAGAGCTATTTGTACACATGCTATTCTTTCTGGGGATGCCTATGAGAAAATAGAGAATTCTAAATTAAGCGAGTTAATCGTAACAGATTCAATCCCGCTAAAAAAGGAATCAAAGAAAATAAGAGTGTTGAGTTGTGCACCTCTTTTTGCCGAAGTTATGCACATGGTGCACCACAACAATTCCATTAGTGGAAAATTTATAATGTAAAAATGCAATATGCTTTAGGTTTTAAGCCGTAAGCTGTTTCACGATTACAAAAAAAAAGCTTAAAGCCTGGTGCCTAAAGCTTATAACAATTTGAATATTTATTAATAACTATATTTTTTTTACAATGAAATCGATTACAATTAAAGGATCAGAAAGAGAAAGCGTGGGTAAAGTGTCAACTAAAGCCTTACGTAATGCTGGATTGGTTCCTTGCGTATTATACGGAGGAAATCAGGCAGTTCATTTCTCAGCAGAAGTTATGGCATTTAAAAACTTGGTTTACACTCCAAACGCACACACAGTTGTGATTGAGCTTGGAAAAGGAAAATCATTCAATGCAATTTTACAAGACATTCAAGTTCACCCAGTATCTGACAAAATCTTACACATTGACTTCTTTCAATTATTTGATGACAAAGAAATCACTATGGAAGTTCCAGTAAAAGTTGTTGGTACATCTAAAGGTGTTCTTGGTGGAGGTGTTTTACGTTTAAACACTCGTAAACTTAAAGTAAAAGCATTACCTAAAAACCTTCCGGATTTTGTTGAAGCAGACATTACTCCACTTGAAATGGGTAACAAATTATACGTTACTAAAGTTGGTGCACCAGAATACAAAATTATGCACCCAGACAACACAGTTGTTTGCCAAGTAAGAATTTCTCGTGCTGCTATGAAAGCTGCTCAAGAAGCTGCAAAAGCTGCAAAAGCTCCAGCAAAAGGAAAGAAAAAATAATTTTTTTTCAAACTATTACAAAAAAAACATCAGTTGCAAAACTGGTGTTTTTTTTTGCCTTTTATTTTCCAGGAGCAGAAATTTCTCGATTTCAAACAACCTAGACCTCCTGCTATTCGCTATATCTTTTATTTTAAAAGAAAATAAAAGGATGCCGCTACTATCAGGGCTAACAATTACGCTTGGTTTTTCAAATGTTAAAAAAACGCGAAGATCCTGAGGTTCTGACTAAAAACACCAAAATCTACATTCCCTTTTTCCTCTTGCGACCTCTGCGTTAATTTTAACACACTTTGTGGTTAAAATCATTCGTTTAAATCTGCACCCCTTCCCTTTAGCACTCTTTGTGCTACAAACCCACAAAAAAGGAAGCTATCTAATTATCATATTTTCTAATTATCCAATTGCCCCATTATCTAATTAAGCTTACTTTTGTAAAATGATAAAATGGATAACAAACCTGTTTTCATCAACAAAAACAGAAGAGAAATCAGATTATATGAAGAAATTTTTAATCGTAGGATTAGGCAACATTGGCGCAGAATACGTAAACACAAGACATAACATAGGTTTTAAAATAGTCGACTTTTTAGCACGAAAAGAAAGCATCTCTTTCGAAACCGTAAAACTAGGTTCACTTGCCGAATATAAATTTAAAGGAAGAACATTTTTGCTTTTAAAACCAAATACTTACATGAACCTGAGTGGTAAAGCGGTGAAGTATTGGATGGATAAAGAAAATATTCCGTTAGAAAATATTATGGTAATTACCGATGACCTTAACCTTTCATTCGGAACAATTCGTATTAAACCAAAAGGAAGTGATGGAGGTCATAACGGACTTAAGAATATTAACTTGGTTTTAAACACGCAACAATATACCCGTTTTAGATTTGGGATAAGCGACGAGTTTAAAAAAGGTCAACAAGTAGATTATGTATTAGGCGAATGGGATGAAACCGAAAAAGCAAAACTACCTGAACGTCTTGAAATAGCATCTGAAATAATCAAATCCTTCGGAACTGCTGGTCTCGAAAATACAATGACAACTTATAACGGGAAGTAAGAAACCCCGAAAACATAAGTGCCAAAAAATCAGATTATCAATTAATTTAATTTGATTATAGTCAAATAGTATTTTCTATTCCAAACTTAAATGTATAAATTTGGATTAAATTTAATTATAAATCGTAAAACAATAATATTATGGCTTTCGAATTACCACAATTACCTTATGCGTATGACGCATTAGAACCACATATTGATGCTCGTACAATGGAAATCCACCATACAAAACATCACAATGCTTACACAACAAATCTTAATGCAGCAATTGCAGGAACAGATTTAGAAGGAAAAACAATCGAGAACATCCTAATCAATTTAGATAAAAAAAACGCTGCAGTTCGTAACAACGGTGGTGGATACTACAATCACAATTTATTCTGGACAGTAATGTCACCAAACGGAGGCGGATTACCTACAGGAGATTTATTAGCAGCTATCGAAGCTTCTTTTGGAACTTTTGAAGAGTTTAAAGCTAAGTTTGCTAAAGCTGGTGCAACACAATTCGGTTCTGGATGGGCTTGGTTATGCGTACTTAAAGGAGGAAAGTTAGACGTTTGTGGAACACCAAACCAAGACAATCCATTAATGCCAGAAGTAGGTTGCGAAGGAACTCCAATTTTAGGAATGGATGTTTGGGAGCATGCTTACTATTTAAACTACCAAAACAGAAGACCTGATTATATCGAAGCTTTTTTCAGTGTAATTAACTGGACTGAAGTTGCTAGAAGATTTGCTTTAGATAAATAGTCTTGAGATAATAGAAAAAAGAGTAAAGAAAAAAGACGGATGGCTTAATTGCTATCCGTCTTTTTTTATGTTTAATTTTTTAAATTCTCTTTGTCTTAAATCTGCAATCTTTTTTCTATGTTCTTTATTCTTTTCTCTACTTAATAAAAAATAAAAAAGGTGGAATCTCTTCCACCTTTTTTGCCCCAAATCTACCATAAACTTAACCTACTAATGTTATGGTTCTTCAAATGTATGTCGACATTGTAGCTATACCAAATATTCCTGTTGAACTACAAATAAAATCGATGATTAGACTTATTTCATCATTAGAAGACCTTTTTAAGTCCTTCTCCTTGACTTGATTCCAATAAAAAAGGTGGAATTGCTTCCACCCTTTTTGCCCCAAATCTACCATAAACTTAACCTACTAATGTTATGGTCTTTCAAAAGTATGTTAGCAGTGCATTTTTACCAAACAATCAAGATAAACGGCAAAAAAAACCGATGAAATGCACTTTTTAACCTTTTGTTATGCTTTTTAATACGCTCTGGCGTCTTTTCCTTCGTAAAAATTCATGAAAGCGCGGTTTACCACTCTATTTCCTCCCGGAGTAGGATAATCTCCTGTAAAATACCAGTCTCCTAGATTTTTAGGACAAGCAATATGTAAATCCTCTACGGTTTGGAAAATAATTTTTACTTCGGCTTTTATTTCTGGTGAACTCAACATTTCAGCAATTTTATCTGAAACCTCTTGTGGTTCAAATGGATCGTAAATTGCTGTAACATAATTTACAACATCACTATCCAAATAATTTTCTTGTGCTTTACATTTAGCATATACTTCATCTACAATATGATATAGATTACGCTCTTTTAATAATTCTAATGCTGCTCTAAAAGCTACCAATCCTTCTAGTTTTGCCATGTCGATTCCATAACAATCAGGGAAACGAATTTGTGGCGCCGATGATACTATAACAATTCGTTTAGGATTTAAACGATCCATCATTTTTATGATGCTCATTTTAAGTGTAGTTCCACGAACAATACTATCATCGATAATCACCAAATTATCAGTTGGTTTTATTACACCATATGTTACATCATATACGTGAGCCACAAGATCATCACGGCTACTATCTTCTGTAATAAAGGTTCTTAATTTAGCATCTTTAATAGCTACTTTCTCTGTACGTATTTTTACAGCAAGTAATTCTTGCAACGTTTCGGCAGTAAGCGTATTTCTATTAGCTATTATATAATTGTTTTTTCTCTGATTTAAGAAATCCTGCGCTGCTTCAACCAAACCATAAAAAGAGGTTTCTGCTGTATTCGGGATATAAGAGAAAACAGTATTATCTGTATCACTATCAATTGCATTTAAAACTGCAGGCAAAATTAATCTACCTAAGTTTTTACGTTCTTGATATATTTCAGCATCACTACCTCTTGAAAAGTAGATTCTTTCAAACGAACATGCTTTTTTAACTGTTGGTGTTAAAATTTCTTCCATAGAAACTTTACCACTTTTCTTAATGATTAATGCATTTCCTGGTTCAATTTCCTGAACGCTTTCAAAAGGAACATTAAAAACTGTTTGAATAACTGGTCTTTCTGAAGCTACAACTACTACTTCATCATCTTGGTAAAAATAAGCAGGACGAATTCCAGCTGGATCTCTAAAAACAAAAGCATCACCATGACCTAATAAACCAGCCATTGCATATCCTCCATCTAAATTTTTAGCTGAACGCATTAATATTTTTCCAATATCCAATCGGTCTGCAATTACTGGAGAAGCTTCTCTTTTAGAATATCCTTCTTGTTTACAATCCTGATATAAAGACATTACTTCTTTATCAAGAAAGTGACCAATTTTCTCCATCACTGTAACTGTATCCGCCATTTCTTTAGGATGTTGTCCAAGCTCTACTAAATTTTCGAAAAGTTCTTTAACATTTGTCATGTTAAAGTTACCCGCCAAAATAAGATTACGATGCATCCAGTTACTCTGACGTAAAAATGGATGTACACTTTCGATACTATTTTTACCAAAAGTTCCGTAACGAACGTGTCCTAAAAATAACTCTCCTATATACGGAATATTTTCTTTTTGTTTTGCAACATCATTTGCGTATTCAGGATGCAAAGTCATCTCTTCATTAATACGCTCATTTATTTGTTTAAAAACATCTTGTATTGGTTGTGCGTGATTAGAACGAACTCTACTTATGTATCGTTGTCCTGGTTCAACATCTAATTTGATGCTTGAAAAACCAGCACCATCTTGTCCACGGTTATGCTGTTTCTCCATCATAAGGTACATTTTTTGTACCCCATAAAAAGCTGTTCCGTATTTTTCTTTGTAATATTCAAGCGGTTTAAGAAGTCTAACCAAAGCTATACCACATTCGTGTTTTAAAGCGTCGCTCATTGTATTTGTGTTTGTGTGTTGTTGTTGTAGTTTGTACTATTCTTTGTAATAACAAAATCAAAAAAGCCCCGTGAACGAGGCTTTAATTCTTTATAGTTCTATGTCAAACTGAGTTAGCGACTTAAATTGTTTTAATCTCGCAACTACTTCGTTTTTATCTAAGGCAACCATTCTTTCTGTCCCAAATTTCTCTACACAAAATGAAGCTAAATTTGATCCATAAATTACTGCATTTTTCATGTTCTTAAAAGAAACATTTTCACTCTGTGCAATAAACCCTGCAAAACCTCCTGCAAAAGTATCTCCAGCTCCAGTTGGATCGAAAACATCTTCTAAAGGTAATGCTGGTGCAAAAAACACTTCTTTATCATGAAATAATAATGCTCCGTGTTCTCCTTTCTTGATTACCACATATTTTGGTCCAAGAGTATGAATCTTTGCAGCCGCTTTAACTAATGAATATTCACCAGAAAGTTGTCTTGCTTCTTCATCATTAATTGTAATTACATCAACACGTTTTATAACGTCTAATAATTCTGGTAAAGCGCAATCCATCCAAAAGTTCATCGTATCCAAAACTACTAATTTTGGTTTTGATTCCATTTGATCTAAAACACTGCTTTGTACAAGAGGATGTAAATTACCTAACATTACAACATCAGCATCTTTGAAGCTTTGTGGAACTTTAGGCTGAAAATCTGCCAATACATTAAGCTCTGTCGCTAATGTATCTCTTGAGTTCAAATCGTTATGGTAAAGTCCGCTCCAAAAGAAAGTTTTCCCACCTTTTACGATTTCAAGTCCAGAAATATCAATATTTCTTGAAGTTAATAAATCTAAATGTTCTTGAGGAAAATCATCTCCAACTACAGAAACAATAGCCGATTGTAGGTTAAAAAACGATGCCGACAAACCAATATATGTCGCTGCACCACCTAATATTTTATCTGTTTTCCCAAAAGGGGTTTCAATAGCATCGAAAGCAACTGTTCCGACAATCAGTAATTTATTCATTTTATGAATTTCGAATTAAGGTGCAAAGATACTTTATAAGTTTCAGAGTTGCAACGATTGATCGTATCAAAATTTTCATAAAAAACGAAACTCAATAAATCAACCAAATACACTAAAAACCAAATACTTACACCTTACAAATATTGGATTATTTCTTACATTTATAAGAATAAATAAATCAGAAAAACCTAAAAAACGCGATTTAGAATCTATATCTTTTATCGTAATAATTCTTCAATACTGGTATCTGAATCAAGGCCATTAAAGCTACAATTAAAACTGCATAAGATGTGTTTTTTGAAAACTGAAACAAAGGAGTCATATTATCAATTTTAGAATAAAGCAAATCACTTACAACCAAATCGTTTTGTTTCGTTTCGTTCCCACCAAAAATTACATACCCGACAAAAGCAATTAAGCATACCAGAATTACAAACCAAACAGATTTTGAAATTAGTGGTTTATACACAATAGCTTTACTTTTCTCTGCAATTAAAATTTGTGACATGATCTTTGAAGTAAAATCAGCTGAAGGCTTTTGCAAAGCACTTTCTGCCATAACTTTGTCTACTAAATTTTCGTAATATTCATCGCTCTCTTTCATAATAATCTAATATTTCAGGTTCTAATTGCTCTTTTAAAATAACTGCTAATTTTTTTCTACTCCGGAATAACTTCACTTTGACATTACTGACACTAATATCCATGATTTTAGCTATTTCATTTAAATTCTGATCGTCAAAATAGAAAAGTGTCAATAGAAAACTTTCTTCACTTGGTAACAAATTTAAACAATTCTGGATATCTTGCTTCCGTTCTTGATTTTCCAAAATACTTAAAGCATTATCAGTAGTTTTAATCAAATATCCTTTAAGTTCATCAATAACAACGTGATTTTCATCTTTCTTATTCTTCTTCAAATAATCCAAACACGTGTTATAGGCTATTTTATAAATCCAGGTCGAAAACTTAGAATCTCCTTTAAACTTATTCAAGGAATTAAAAATCTTAATAAAGGTATCCTGAGAAACTTCCTCGGCTATTTCTCTATTTTTTACCATCTTTATAGCCATAGTAAAGATCATGTCTTTATAACGATCAACTAATACTGCAAACATATTAGTTTCCCCTAAAAGAACCTGATTGATATAATACTGATCATTTACTTTATCCATATTCCATATGACGACAACAAACTCATTAAGGTTACAACTAAGTTAAAATATTTTTTTTGACAAAATCTGTAACCTCAGTTAAACTTATCTCGTCATATGGAATATCAATCAATTAAATTATAAAAATTATGGGACCACAAATTTTAGTGCCAATTAGCCTTTTCTTAATGATATTCGGAATTGTCTATCTTATTTATTCTACCAGAAACAGAGAACGATTAGCTCTCATAGAAAAAGGTGTCGATGCCAGTATTTTCATGAAAGGAAAAAACAATAGTACACCAATATGGAAAGTCCTTATTTTAAATTTTGCCTTTTTATTAATAGGAAGCGGAATTGGAATTTTCATTGCCTTGCTAATTACAACGTACACTTCTTTGCAAGATGGTGCAGTTTATCCATCTACAATTTTTACCATGGCAGGAATTGGATTACTTGTAGGTTTCAATAAATCTAAAGATTTAGACAAAGAATAAAACAATACAATTTCTTTAAAAAAAACGTGTCAGGGAAATATTTCCCTGACACGTTTTTTTATGCTTCTTTAGATCCTATATTTTCATAATAAGCATCTATAGAAAGTTGCTTTTGCATGGAAGCCATAACTGCCAATTCATCGCAACGCTCATTTTGAGGATGATTATTATGTCCTTTTATCCATTTAAAATCAACTTGGTGTTTTCTATAAATAACCAAAAAACGTTTCCATAAGTCAGGATTTTTTCTCCCAACAAACTTTTTCTTTTCCCAACCAAAAACCCATTTTTTTAAAACAGAATCAACCACATATTTTGAATCTGAAATAACAAGAACTTTCATATTTGGTTTTTTAAGTTTTTCTAAACCTACTATTACTGCCAAAAGTTCCATCCTGTTATTTGTAGTTAGACGGAATCCTTCATAATATTCCTTTTTATGTGGTGTTCCAACCAATTCCATAACTACTCCATATCCCCCATTACCAGGATTCCCCTTAGCCGCGCCATCTGTATATATATGTACTTCGTGTTGATTCATTTTAGACTGCTTAGATTATTAGATTTTAGACTACTTAGAATCTAGACTTACTTAGACTTCTTAGATTGTTAGACTACTTAGACAGTAGACTTGCTTCGCTTTTAGACTTCTTAGACTGTTCGATTATTGGATCATTAAACAATTAGCTTCATTTATGATAACTTAAAAATTCATAACAAAACATCAATTCAATTCTTTTTTTTAAATCTAGAATAAAATTTATGATTCCAATTAAAAGTCTAAAAATCTAAGAAGTCTAAGCCAGTCTAATTAATCTATCAATCACTTCTGGAAAGTGTTTTTGCTCTAATTCATGGATTTTAGCAGCCACATCTTCTGCTGTATCCGTATCAATCAAAGCTACTTTTTCCTGAAAGATAATCGCTCCTTCATCATAATTCTCATTTACATAATGAATACTTATTCCTGTCTCTTTTTCCTTATTTTCGACTATTGCTCTGTGAATGTGCATTCCATACATTCCTTTCCCTCCATAATTAGGTAATAATGCAGGATGAATGTTAATTATTTTATTAGGATATGCCTCGATAATGTTTTTTGGGAATTGAAGTAAGAATCCAGCCAAAACGATCAAATCTGGATCAATTAATTTTACTTTTTGTAGTACATTACCGTCAATTAATTCGGTTTTGGTGAAAATTTGGGCCTCAACTTGGTAGTTTTTGGCTCTTTCAATTACTTTCGCATTAGCGTTATTGGTAAACACAGAAACCACATTTGCAATTTGTGTTTCAGCGAAATATTTTATTATGTTTTCGGCGTTACTCCCTGAACCTGAAGCAAAAACAATAATTTTTTTCATACTCGAATTGATTTATTTTTTGCAAAAAACGGAATAAAAAACCAAAATAAATAACATTCGAACCCCTTTGTTGAAATTAATTTTATAAATTAGTGTTACATTTATTAACTAAATCGTGGTTTTAAAATAAAGTTTTTTATTTTTGCCAACAAATTAAATTCTAAAATTAAAGATTATGTCAGACATTGCATCAAGAGTAAAAGCGATTATCGTAGACAAATTAGGTGTTGACGAAAACGAAGTTGTAACAGAAGCAAGCTTCACTAATGATTTAGGAGCTGACTCATTAGACACTGTTGAGCTTATTATGGAATTCGAAAAAGAATTTGATATCCAAATTCCAGACGATCAAGCAGAAAACATTGCTACTGTAGGTCAAGCTATTTCTTATATCGAAGAAGCTAAAAAATAATAAATTCCCACCCGACTCTTAAAAATTACAAAAATCAAAAATCAAATTCCAAGATTGGAATTTGAAATTTCAAAAAATTGGAATTTTTAGAAATCGGGTGTTATTATTTTTTATAAAAATTTAAATTTTGGGTTGATTTTCAATCAAAAAAATATATTTATATTGTAATACCCATGGCTCTTTTGTAATATAATACAATCAAGAAAGCGTGGGTTTTATTTGTTTAAAGCTAATAAAACACATTATTTATGGTATTAAGGCGAGTTGTTGTAACAGGATTAGGCGCACTTACCCCTATTGGGAATAACATCCAGGATTATTGGAACGCGCTTATTAATGGAGTAAGCGGTGCTGCCCCAATAACGTATTACGATACAGAGAAACATAAAACGAAATTTGCTTGTGAAGTAAAAAACTTCAACATCGAAGATTTTATGGATCGTAAAGAATCTCGTAGACTAGATAAATTTGCTCAATATGCTGTTGCCGCAAGTGACGAAGCTATAAAAGATGCTGGTCTTACTGATGACAACGTCGACAAAGAAAGAGTTGGAGTTATCTGGGGAGCTGGAATTGGTGGTTTAGAAACTTTTCAAGAAGAAGTTATTTACTACGCTAAAGGAGACGGAACACCAAAATTCAATCCGTTTTTTATTCCTAAAATGATTGCTGATATTGCCCCTGCACACATTTCTATGAGAAATGGTTATATGGGACCAAATTATACAACTGTTTCTGCTTGTGCTTCTTCTGCCAATGCACTTATTGATGCTTTTAACTACATTCGTTTAGGAATGTGTGATATTATCATCTCTGGTGGATCTGAAGCTGCTATTACAATTGCAGGAATGGGAGGTTTTAACTCTATGCATGCTTTATCAACCAGAAATGATAGCCCTGAGACTGCTTCAAGACCTTTTGACGCTACTCGTGACGGTTTTGTTTTAGGTGAAGGAGCTGGTGCATTAGTACTTGAAGATTACGAACACGCTAAAGCACGTGGAGCAAAAATATATTGCGAAATTGGCGGTGGCGGAATGTCATCTGATGCGTACCACTTAACAGCACCTCATCCAGAAGGACTTGGTGTTATTGCTGTAATGAAAAACACATTACGTGATGCTGGTATGAAACCTGAAGATGTTGATCATATTAATACGCACGGTACATCTACTCCACTTGGAGATGTTGCTGAATTAAAAGCGATTAGTGCTGTTTTTGGTGATCATGCCAAAAACATCAATATCAACTCTACAAAATCTATGACTGGACACTTACTTGGTGCTGCTGGTGCTATCGAAGCTATTGCTTCTATACTTGCTATGCAACACGGTATTGTTCCTCCAACAATCAATCATACGGTTGCTGATGAAAAAATAGATCCTTCATTAAATTTAACACTAAACAAACCTCAAAAAAGAGAAGTAAATGTTGCTATGAGTAACACTTTTGGTTTTGGAGGTCACAATGCTTGTGTTTTATTTAAAAAATTAGTTGACTAATTTTCTTATGAGTATTTTCAAAAAAATATTTTCAAAATCCCGTTCTCAAGAAGACGGGATTTTTTTTGATTCTATTCAAAAAATCCTTGGTTTTCCACCTATTTCGCTTCAATTTTATAAGAAAGCCTTTACTCATCGCTCTTCTAATCGACTGGACGAAAACGGAAATCCTATTAACTACGAACGTTTAGAATTTCTTGGAGATGCAATGCTAAGTGCTGTAATTGCAGCACATCTCTTTAATAAAGCTCCTGCTGGAGATGAAGGTTATCTAACCAAGATGCGTTCTAAAATCGTAAGTAGAGAACATTTGAACGAACTTGGAAAAGATCTTAATCTGGCTCGTTTTATAGAAAGCAAAGTGCCTTTACAACACTTTGGAGAAAACATTCATGGTAACATTTTCGAATCGCTTATTGGAGCCATTTATCTTGACAGAGGGTATTCTTTTTGTGAAAAATTTATCCAAAGTAGCGTAATCGGTCCGTATGTAGATATTACCCGACTTGAGGGAAAAGTTATAAGCTACAAAAGCTTAGTTATTGAATGGTGTCAGAAAGAGAAAAAGATATTCCATTATGATATTTTTGAGGATAATGGCATTGGTGGAGAACGTTTATTTGGCGTTAAATTAAGTATTGACGATAAAGTAGTCGCAAGAGCGCGAGCAACTTCCAAAAAGAAAGCAGAAGAAAAAGCATCACAACGTGCGTATTTTGCATTTCAAGAAAAAATGGACAAGAAATAAAACTAGTTTTCTTAAAACTACATCGTTTTCGTTTATAAATTAACAAAAACATACCAATCTTAACTATTGAACCAGCAATAGAAATAGTATATTTACAACTTATTTTTTCAGGAAATGGCTATTCATAAATTAGAATTAGGCGAATTTGATGAAATTGATTATAATTTGATTGCCATACATACTTCTATGGAAGATTATCGACTGGCTTATTTTATCAATCAAAACTTCCCGGTTCTTTTGAGTAAAAGTAAAAATGAAATCCAAATTAATGTGAAAGAAGGTGAGACTCATTTTTCACGATTTGATTATTACGATGAAGAAAAAGAACTTTATTGGGATTTAATTCAAAATAAAAACGAAGTCATTCAGAATACACCAAATGACAGTCAGGATTTATTTTCAGATACTTCGATGGAGGTCGCCACAAAAGTATATCTACTACCTGAGTTTAAAAAAGTTGATTATTTTTTAAAAATTGAAAAGAGTGAGGAAGCTTTCGATATATTAAAAATACAACAAATATTAAATACCATTGATACCATCTCAACGGTTTATATAGTTGATACAAATAAAATAAAATCAAAAAACAATTTAATTTTTTAATAGAAATGCTTACAAACAAAAAAACCAAAATTGTAGCCACACTTGGGCCTGCATGTGGAACTAGAGAGATCATCAAGGACATGATCGAAGCAGGTGTTAATGTGTTTAGAGTTAATTTTTCGCATGCAGATTACGAAGGAGTAAAAGAGAAAATCAACATTATTAGAGGACTTAACGAAGAGTTTGGTTATACCACGGCAATACTCGGAGATTTACAAGGACCTAAACTTCGTGTAGGAGTAATGGAAGAAGGAGTTGTAGTAAACGATGGCGATGTAATCACTTTTACTACTGCGGAAGATATTATAGGTACTGCAAAAAAAGTTTTCATGAAGTACCAAAACTTTCCAAATGATGTAAATCCTGGAGAGCGTATTTTATTAGATGATGGAAAACTTATCTTTGAGATCCTTACAACTGATAAAAAAACAGAAGTTACCGCTGTAGTTATTCAAGGTGGTGAATTAAAATCTAA
Source organism: Flavobacterium sp. GL_143 (assembly GCF_057834355.1). Lineage (NCBI taxonomy): Bacteria > Pseudomonadati > Bacteroidota > Flavobacteriia > Flavobacteriales > Flavobacteriaceae > Flavobacterium > Flavobacterium sp. GL_143. The sequence continues at coordinate 1,157,833 of NZ_CM174401.1, forward strand.
AAAAGGTGTAAACCTTCCTAATACTAAAATATCTTTACCTGCATTGACAGAAAAAGATATTGCAGATGCAATTTTTGCTATTGAGCAAAAAGTAGACTGGTTAGCTCTTTCTTTTGTAAAAACACCACGTGACTTACAAGACTTACAAGAGTTAATTGATAAACATTCTGATTATAAAATTCCGATTGTAGCTAAAATCGAAATGCCAGAGGCATTAGAGAATATGGATAAAATCGTTGCTTATTGCGACGCTTTAATGGTTGCTCGTGGAGATTTAGGAGTTGAACTTCCTGCTCACGAAGTACCATTGGTTCAAAAAGAATTAATCCGCAGAGCAAAAACTGCTCGTATTCCTGTAATTGTGGCAACACAAATGATGGAAACTATGATTACTAGTTTAACTCCAACTCGTGCGGAAGTAAACGACGTTGCAAACTCTGTTATGGATGGTGCTGATGCTGTAATGCTATCTGGAGAAACTGCTGCAGGAAACTATCCTGTTCAGGTTATCCAAAAAATGACACAAATTATCGAAGCTGTTGAAGACTCTCCGCTAATTCATGTTCCACAAAACACACCACAAATAAAAACAAAACGTTTTATTACTAAAACAATTTGTCAGCAAGCTGCGCTTATGGCTAACGTTATTAAAGCTAAAGCAATTTGCACATTAACAAATAGTGGTTATACTGCTTTCCAAATTTCGGCTTGGAGACCGTCTGCTCACATTTTAGTATTTACTTCTAACAAAAGAATCTTAACTCAATTAAGTCTTTTATGGGGAGTTAAATCATTCTACTATGACAAAGATGTAAGTACTGATGATACTGTAACCGATGTAAATCAAATCGTAAAAGATAAAGGATATGTTGTAAAAGGTGATTACTTAATCAACCTAGCAGCAATGCCTATTAAAGATAAAGGAATGGTAAACACCATGAGAGTTTCTGAAATAGAGTAATCTTATCTGATTTCAAAATATTAAATCCGTCTTGTAGTTTCTACTTGACGGATTTTTTTTGCTTTTATAACTCCCTCTTTTAAATTCTTATTCAAAGTCTTTATTTTTTAATATAGGTTTTTTCTTGATAATTAAAATTTATTCTCTTTCATTTAATTATCAAGACTAAGCGAAAACACTATGGAATTTTCGCATATTAATTAATTTGCCTTATTCTATTGCTATAATAACTTTTGACAGATATGTAGTGGTTTGATTGGTCATAGATTATGCCTTTATAATTAATTTATTAACCAACCACTAAACCATTATGACATGAAAAAAATCAAGAAAAGTGTAAAAACCTTACTTATTTTTGTTTTTGCAATGTTAGTCACAAATTGTGCACATGAAGAAACCAGTACCCAACCTGATACAGATCAGCAGGCTATTAATGCCTCCAGAAATTGGTTTACCGATTACAAAGCCGAAGGAAATTTTCTCCCATTATTCCAGGAATTAGAGCACCAATGGGAATCTGCCGCCAATATTAAACTCCAGGACGGTACAATGGCAGTAAGACTACCACTGAAGGATGTTATTGAAAACCCGGAATATATGGGGGAAAAAATGTTGTACATTTATCCATGGGGTAAAGGCTATATCGCCCAGATTCATGAATTATTCCCTTTTCCCAGAGGAGGTAAAATAATAGACGGATTTAAAAATCTGGATACTTTTACTGGTTTTATTATTACCTGGGATTTAAGAGACGGTTTTGTAAAAGGAGCAGGATTCGAAAATGGTGAAAACATTTATGATGTCCCATCTGTAGAGATTAATACCGATGACGATACCAAAACGCTCGCTATTACGCACAAAGCACCACCTATAGACTTAAATGAAGTCTTGGTAAGTACGGGTAGTGGTAGCGGAAAAAACCACAACCCATCTGTTATAATAAGATATACACCGCCGCTTGCTGGGGGAGGAACTACTGGAAGTGGTGGTCAAACAAATAATCCTGGTGGAAGTGGTGGTAGCGGCGGCAGTGCCTCGGCACCTGGGAGCAATAACGACCCTTGCTACAATATTCATAAACTAGTGGCCAATGCCAATTTTATCGCCAAAATGGACGAACTAAGAGGTAAAACGAATCTAAAATTTGAAACAGGATATTCCCAGAGTGTAAAAGGCCCTTTTACACCTCTTACAGCAATAGGTAAAAACCAATTAGATTTACCTACAGATCCGGATATAATAGGTTATATACACACGCATATAGAACCTTATGATTCGGGGGAAGTGAATCCTGATGGGGAACCTATAATTTATGCACCTGTAAAAATATTTTCGCCCCAGGATATTGGTAGTTTTTTAAGCTTGGTAAAAAACGCCCATAACAACAAGATCCCCATCATGGAGGTATATGGTACCATGGTGTCCAGCTCGGGAACCTACCAGTTGCGTTTTACCTCCGACGATATAAGTGAGATGAGGGATCTTAATTGGAGAAGCTTAGATGAAGTTTATAAAACTTATTTTATAAAAGATAATGTAGAATTGGGGTTTTTAAAATTTCTAGGTGAAATCGTAAAAATAAATAATCTTGAATTGTATAAAATAAACAAAGACGGAACCTCCGAGAGGAAACTAATGAATGTAAACAAAGCCCTAAGTGGCATAAAATGTTAAAACAAATAAACATGAAAAAAACAATAATTATAGCAGGCATACTACTACTGTCATTATCCTGCAAAGCACAACAAATAATACCTTTAGAAAAGGCTGCCGAATATAGAGATGCTAATAATGGAATCCCAGATGGAGCATATCTTAAAGATGTAAATAATTTACTTAATAAATACTTGGGGACCTGGACAGGCAGTACCAATGGAAAAAATTACACCTTTGTAATATCCAATTTTAAAAAAGATTTCTTAGGTATTTCTAAAGATGAATTACGAATTCATTATTTAATAACCACAAGTAATGGGACGGTTCTGGAAGATACCAGAAGCTTGCCCAATGATTCTCCTTACGTAATTAAAACTGGCGCCTTTGGGAGCGATAAAGGTTCCTATTATGTGTCCCACTATATGGGCAGGTATCCCGAATGCGGACAAAGTGGTAGTCTTTATATTGTAGATACTAAGACACCCACACAAATCAAGCTGTTTTTTATACCGGATAGTGATTTAACAATGCCGGGGGAATGCCCTGAAAAGAGAGAACAGCTCTTACCAGTGTCAAATCAAGTCATAAAAGAAGAAGTCTTGTTAACCAAACAATAATTCTAGTTTAATCCCCGATCATTTATGGTCGGGGATTTTAATTCTTGATAGATGAAAAAAGCAATAATTTTAGCAGGCATACTACTAGTGTCATTATCCTGCAAAGCACAACAAATAGTGCCTGTAGAAAAACTAATAGAATACAGACATGCAGATAATGGAATTCCTGATGGGGTATATCTTAAGGATGTAAATAACTTACTCAATAAGTACTTGGGAACCTGGACAGGCAGTACCAATGGAAAAAAATACACTTTTGTAATAACCAAATTTAAAAAGGATCTTTCAGGCGGTACTTATATAGACGAATTACGAATTCGTTATTTAATAACCACAAGTAACGGTGCCGTTCTGGAAGACACCCGAAATTTACCCAATGATGCTCCGTACGTAATTGAAGGCGATTACTTTGGTGACAAAAAAGCTTCCTATTATGTATCCAATTATATGGGCAGGTATCCCGAATGTGGACAAAGCGGTAATGTTTATATTGTAGATACCAAAACACCCACACAAATCACGCTGTTTCTTATTCCTAATAGTGATTTAAGCGTGCCGGGAGAATGTCCGGAAAATAGAGAGCAGGTTTTACCTGTGTCAAATCAAGTCGTAAAAGATGTAATTCTATTAACCAAGCAGTAATCCAAGCTTAATCCCCGATTGTTATCATGGTCGGGGATTTTAATTTTTTTTATGGATGAAAAACTGATAACATTCAGAAACTCAAATATGGCATTCTAAACCACTTCACAACTAGCATTATGCAATATTGGGAAATTACAAGAATTAGCTATAAAACATAACTGATTTGCTTTTTTGTGCAGTTCTAATGCTAATTGAATTTTATCAGGATTAGCGATAGTAACTTTTGGATTTAATCGAACTTCAGTAAAGCGTCCGCTTCCGTCAAATTCCACTTCAAGAGTTGCTTCAGCATTATCAGAATAACCCAAAACTTCGATTCCGTTTTGACTGCATACATAAAGATATGACATCATGTGGCACGAAACCAGACTGCTTAACAACATATCTTCCGGGTTATATAACTCTGCGTCGCCTTTAAAAGCTTTTGCCGCAGAAACACTCATAACAGGCTTTCCTTCAATTATTATCTCATGATTTTTAGAAACGAAACCTTTCTCGTTTTTACTTGATGACCATTTGGCTTCTGCTTTAAATAAATGTTTAAATCCCATATTTTTTTATTAGTTAAAAAATGCAACTTCTGAGTTTCCGATTATAATGAGTTACGCATGATCAGTGACGATTTGTTTTCGATGTTTTGCTTCTTTCCAGACAAAACCATCTTTGCCATAATTTTTCCCATTTCTTCAAAATTTGTCGAAATAGTTGTTATCCCGTTTTCTACCACTTTTTTTAATGGTGTTTCATTGTAAGAGATAATTCCGAAATCGTGACCAAGTTTTAAATCCTGACGCTTTGCTTTTTCAATAACCCGAACCAAATCTCTGTCATTAGGAATAATATATACTTCTCCTACTTTAATTTCTCTTTCTCTAAACTCAGTAATCACTTCATTCTCAAATAAAAAATCATTACAAAAATTAAGAAATCCAATTTTCATTCCTAAAGGTTCTCTAAATCCTGGAAAAATCATAATTAATTTGTTGTACTTATCTAGCTTAGGTTTTCCCTTAACTAATGCATCATAAATATCTTTTGGGAAATTCTGACAAACTGATGGATATGCTTTTAAAGCTTCACTCGTCTGATCCAAAATATAAACTTCATTTACTGGTAGGGTATTTATACAGGAAGCTGCATCTGCCAAATCGGTTGGCATAATTATATATTTAGTGTATGCTCCGTTATTATCATTTATTAGTTTCTTAAAAACCTTTGTATTGAAATAATAAAAAAAGATATCAACTTGTACTTCTTCTCCAATATTTCTTAAAAAGGAAATATAGATATCTTCCTTAAAATTATTAAGCTCATCAAAAAGTAAAAAAACGCGCTCTTTGATTGTGATTTCGACACTTTTAATATAATATCCCTTTCCTGGTATGGCATAAATAATCCCTCTTTTTTTTAATTCATCATAAGCCTGCAAAACAGTATCTCTTGATAAAGAAAAAGCCAAACACACTTTATTTACCGATGGCAATCTATCGCCTTTCTTTAAGTTTTTCTTATTAATACTACTCTCGATTGAAGCTATAATCTGTTTGTATTTAGGAATACCTAGATTATTCTGGATAGAAATTATATTCATAAAAGATAATATTTTCATGCAATATACAAAAAACTGGTAGGTGCTGGTATGGATTACATTAATAATATACATATTTTTGAATTTCATTTTTCACAAAAAAATAATGAAAATAAAACACAAATCACATTTTACAGATATAAACACAAAAGAATTCTTTGGTATATTACCTGACAACGAAGCTATTCATTCCTATAAATTAACCAATAAAAATGGCATGCAAGCCACTATTATCGATTATGGTGCAACGATTACTTCCTTAATCGTACCGCTTGAAAACGGAAATCTTATAGATGTGGTTTTGGGTTTTGATACCTTAGAAAAATATTTAAAATCATACTCTTTTTCTGGCGCTCCTTATTTTGGCGCAACAATAGGACGATATGCCGGCAGAATAAACAACGGAACTTTTACCTTAAATGATAAGACTTATCTTTTAAACAAAAACAATAACAATCATGCTATACATGGCGGAACTATAGGTTTTGCTCAGAAAAAGTGGGAAGTTGAAGCAATTACCGAAGGTGAAAATCAATCAATAACCATGACTCTTTTAAGTCCTGCAAATGAAGAAAATTATCCCGGAGATTTGTCTGTAAGCCTAACCTATACGCTAACTGATGACAATGAGCTACAATTAGAATATAATGCTACTACGACACAGGATACCATTATAAACTTAACGAATCACAGTTATTTTAATCTTAACGGACATGGTTCTAGCGTTACTGACCAAGAAATGATTGTAAACTCGGATAAAATATTAGAAACATCCTCTGAGAATATCCCAACAGGAAATATCTTAAATCTTTTAAACCATCCTTTCGATTTTAGAACTCCTGCAAACTGTCCGCCTATTATTGATAATTCATTTATAATAGAAACTAAAAATGATATTGCCGCTGCACTTTATAGCCCAACAAGCAGATTGCGAATGACGGTTTATACAGATCAGCCAAGTGTACATGTTTTTGTAGGTGGTAATTGCTCCACCGAAATAAAAGGAAAAGAAGACGTTATTTATCATGCTTTAAGCGGTATTTGTTTTGAAACTCAAAACTATCCCGATGCGCCTAATCAATCTCGTTTTCCTAATTCGATACTAAGAAAAGAAGATAAATACCATCATAAAACTGTCTATAAATTTCAGTGTATTTAAAAAAACCAATAACTATAACCACGAAATACTTTATATTAATTACCTCCTTAAACACAATTAACCATGAACCAAAACCTTGCCATCGCAGATTATGCGGTTTTTATAATCTACTTTATTGTAGTATCTACCTACGGTTATACTATATATCGCAAACGTAAAAAAGACGAAAAAGACGCCAAAGCTTATTTCCTTGCCGAAGGAAACCTGACTTGGTGGGCAATTGGAGCTTCATTAATCGCGTCAAATATTTCGGCAGAACAGTTTATCGGAATGAGCGGCGAAGGTTTCTTTTTAGGAATTGCAGTTGCGGCTTACGAATGGGTTGCTGCCATCACTTTAATAATTGTAGCCGTATGGTTTATTCCTGTTTATCTTAAAAATAAGATATACACTATGCCTCAGTTTCTAAAAACACGTTATAATGAATCAACAGCTTTGATTATGGCTGTTTTTTGGTTGTTTCTGTATGTTTTTGTAAACCTTACTTCTATTTTATACCTAGGAGCTGTAGCTATCAACGGATTGGCGGGAGGAGAATACCTTCATGTTATTATGATAGGATTGGCACTTTTTGCTTTGATAATTTCATTAGGAGGGATGAAAGTTGTTGCTTACACAGATGTTATTCAGGTTGCTGTATTAATCATAGGCGGATTAGTAACTTCTTATATTGCTTTAACAACTGTAGGACAATATTTTGGCGTGGGTCAAAATGCAATTGCCGGTTTTAAAGTTTTGATGCGAGAAGCTCCAGAACATTTTAAAATGATTATCCCAAAACCAACTGCAACTTCTTCTCAACTAGAAATAGATAAGTACTTAACTTTCCCTGGTATATTGTCTTACGTAGCTGGTATCTGGATTATCAACCTTAACTATTGGGGTTGTAACCAATACATTACTCAAAGAGCCTTGGGTGCCGATTTGCAAACTGCTCGTACAGGTATATTATTTGCTGGTTTCTTAAAATTATTAATGCCTCTAATTGTTATGTTACCTGGTATCGCCGCTTATGTTTTATATCAAAACGGACATTTACCTCAACTTGTTGGCGGAAAAGATGGAGCGTACTCTGCGGTACTAACTTTTTTACCAACAGGATTAAAAGGACTCTCAGTAGCTGCATTAACCGCAGCAATTGTAGCTTCATTGGCTGGTAAAGTAAATAGTATTTCGACTATTTATACGCTAGACATTCATAAAAAATATATCCAAAAAGAAGCTGGTGAAAAACAACAAGTAAACATCGGTCGAATTGCTGTTTTTGCTGCAATGCTTTTGGCTGTTTTATTTACTTGGAATGATATTTTAGGAATTGGTGGCGTTGGAGGTTTTACCTACATCCAAAAATACACTGGTTTTATAAGCCCTGGAGTTTTCGCCATGTTTATTCTTGGTATGTTCTGGAAAAGAACTACTGGAGCCGCAGCTATTGTAGGTGTGATTTTAGGTTTTGTATTATCTATTTTATTCAATGAATATGCTCCAATATTATTTGGTAACGATACATTGTTATATACTGCTTATCCAAACGGAAAAGGAGCTTATGAGATTCCGTTCCATATTTGTATGGGATTATCTTTCTGCTTTACTACACTTGCAATGATTCTTATAAGTTTTGCAGGTCCAAAAGTAAACCCGAAAGCATTTGAGCTAGATACTACAATGTTTAAATTAAAACCACAAACAACTGTATTAATAGTAATTACTTTATTGATTATTGCCTCTCTATATGTGAAGTTCTGGTAATACGATACAGCTTAATTAATAAAGAAAGGATACTGTAAATGGTATCCTTTCTTTATTAAATAGAATAAGTTCTTTTAAAAAGCGAACTTTAAAAATTAACAAGACAAATAACACTTTACAAATAACCTTTAATTACATTTGAGCACTAAAAAAATTAATAAACCAACCGTTTAAGCATAAACAAAAAATGAAAAAACTAATAGTTGCCTTTTTATTTCTCTCTTTCGCAATGTCTGCACAAGACATGAAAGTTGTATCTGGAGATTTTAAATTCTTGAAAGACCAAAAAGAAATTAATACCGAATTTGATTATAGCAACTTTACTATGATGAAAGAAAATAAACCAGAAGCACAATATGTTGAAGAACACAAAGTCGATTTAGACAAAAAAGCAAAAGGAAACGGAAATCTTTGGTACAAAAGATGGGTCGTTGCCAAAGAACAAATCTGGACTCCAAAATTTTTAGAAATAGGAAACATTGTATTATCTAAAGCTGGTAAAGACGTAAACTTTCAGGAAGGCTTAAATACCCCATATACTTTAATCGTACAAACGGTATGGATTTATCCGGGCTGGGACGCAGGAATTATGAAACAACCAGCAAAAGTTACTACTAATTTAAAATTTGTAGAAACAGCTAATAAATCAAATGTATTATTAGAAATAAAAAGCGAAGAAGCCCCAGGAGATCAATGGGGAAATAATTTTAATAATGAAACAAGAATTGGAGAAGGTTATGCCAAAACAGCAAAATCACTTTCTAAAATGATTCTGAAGAAAGCATACAAATAAGATTCAAAAAAAACAAAAACCCTAGTTTTCACTAGGGTTTTGTTTTTTCTTACTTTCCATATTTAAGAGGTAAGCCATATTTTTAATTACATTATCGTGTTTTTTTACAAATGGATTTTCTTCATCCCAAACATATCCAGCAAGCACAGCACAGATTTTACGTTTTACATCTGGGTTCTCTGGCTGATGAAAGAATAACGTTTGTAAATTACCCGTGTACCATTCTTTTACGTAAGTGGTAAAAACATTAATTCCACGTTTCATATATTCAGTAAATTCTACTTCCCAATCTACAGGAATTCCTTGAGATTGTTTCAAATAAAGTTTTGCAGCAAGCATACCCGATTCGGTAGCAAAAGCAACTCCCGATGAAAATACAGGATCTAAAAATTCAGTACTATTTCCTGTCAAAGCAAATCCATCACCATACATTTTCTTTACCGAACGCGAATAGTTTTCTAACTTTATTGGTTCGAATAAAAACTCTGTTCCCTGAAATCTTTTAATATAATAATCTGAAAGCTGAATAGCATTTTTTAATGCTTCGGCATTGTCTTTATTCTCAGAAAGTGAATTGATGAAATCTGTAGGGCCTACCACTCCTAAACTTGTATTTCCGTTAGAGAAAGGAATTACCCATAACCAAACTTCAGTTTCAAGAACATCAAAAGAAATCATTGTTCCCTCTACACCTTCTGGTCTGTTAATATCTTTTACATGCGTAAAAATAGAAGAATGCGGATCTAAAGCCGATGGCTTGTCTAAATCTAGAAGTCTTGGTAAAACTCTACCGTAACCACTAGAATCAATAATAAATTTGGCGTGAATCTCTTTTAAATTTCCATTTACATCTTTCACAATTGTTTTTGAATTGCTTCCTTCAAAAGAAACTTCAATAACTTCCGACTCAAATTCTAAATCAATTCCTTTTCGAATTAATTCCTGAGCCATCGTATTGTCAAAATCGGCTCTGGGAACTTGCCAGGTCCAATCCCAACCTTCAGAAAATTTATTAGAAAAATCAAAAACACAAATTTCATTTCCTCTTATAAATCTCGCTCCTAACTTTTTCTCAAAGTTCATTGCATTGAGACTATCAAATAATTCTGCTTCGGCAAAATGATCCATTACACGTGGTATTAAACTCTCACCAACGACAATTCTAGGAAATTTAGTTTTCTCAACAACCTTTATCTTACAATTATTCTTACGTAAATAAGCTGCTGATACGCATCCAGAGGGTCCCGCTCCTATTATTAAAACATCTACAAACTCCTTTAACATATACGAATTGTTATTAATTATTGCCTTACATTTGCCATCATCAAAATAACTACATTTATTTTAATAAATAAAATTAATTTAGCATAATCAAAAAGGGTTAAATGAACACAATTGGCGAATATTTAAGTTTAAAAGAATTTGAATCCATAATCTTTGGAAATAGTAAAATAGACATTAGTAAAACTGTCTTAGACCGGGTAAATGAAAGCTTTGATTTCTTAAAAGAATTCTCTGGCAACAAAGTCATCTATGGTGTAAATACTGGTTTTGGACCAATGGCTCAATACCGTATCAAAGACGAAGACCGAATTCAATTACAATACAATTTAATAAGAAGCCATTCTTCAGGAACAGGAAAACCATTAAATGCAGCTTGTGTAAAAGCAGCAATTCTAGCACGACTAAACACACTTTCTTTAGGGAATTCCGGAGTACATCCTTCAGTAATTCATTTAATGAAAGAATTCATAAATAAAGATATTACTCCATTAATTTTTGAACATGGAGGAGTTGGAGCAAGTGGAGATTTGGTTCAGTTATCTCACTTGGCATTAACATTAATAGGTGAAGGCGAAGTTTTTTACAAAGGCGAAAGAAGACCTACAAAAGAGGTTTTTGAAATTGAGAACCTAACTCCTATTCAGGTAGAAATAAGAGAAGGTCTTGCGCTTATAAACGGAACCTCAGTAATGACGGGAATAGGTGTAGTAAATGTACATCACGCTAATAAATTATTAGATTGGTCATTAAAGTTTTCATGCGCAATTAATGAAATTGTACAGGCTTATGACGACCATTTTTCGGAAGAATTAAACCAAACAAAACGTCATAAAGGACAACGAGAAGTAGCTGCAAGAATGAGAGAAAACCTCTCGGACAGTACCTTAATCCGTAAAAGAGAAGATCACTTATATACTGGAGAAAATACCGAAGAAATCTTTAAAGAGAAAGTACAGGAGTATTATTCTTTAAGATGTGTGCCACAAATTCTAGGTCCAATCTTAGAGACTATCAATAATGTAGGTTCGATTCTAGAAGATGAGTTTAACTCGGCAAATGACAATCCTATTATAGATGTAAAAAACAAACATGTATATCATGGAGGTAATTTTCATGGCGATTACATTTCACTAGAAATGGACAAGTTAAAGATTGTTATTACCAAACTTACAATGCTTGCAGAACGTCAATTGAATTATTTATTAAATTCTAAAATAAACGAAATCCTTCCTCCATTTGTGAATCTTGGAACATTAGGATTTAATTTCGGAATGCAAGGCGTTCAGTTTACTGCAACCTCAACAACTGCTGAAAACCAAATGTTGTCTAACCCAATGTATGTACACAGTATCCCAAACAACAATGACAATCAAGACATTGTAAGCATGGGAACAAATGCTGCTGTTATTACTGCAAAAGTGATAGAAAATTCATTTGAAGTTTTGGCTATAGAGCTGATTACTATTGTTCAGGCAATTGATTACTTAGAACAAAAAGATCAAATCTCGTCTGTGACCAAAAAAATATATGACGATATTAGAACAATTATACCTAAATTTAAAGAAGATCAGGTTATGTATCCTTTTGTTCAGAAAGTAAAAGACTACCTGATAAATAATTAATTTTTTATTTTACATTATTAATCTTGAATCTTAAAATCATGAAAAAAACACTTATTTTTTTATTGCTGTGCAGCATTCAATTTGTTAATAGTCAAGAACTGGCATTAGTTAAGAAAAACGGAAAAATTGGATATCTTACTAAAGATGGAACATTTCGTATTGAACCTCAGTACAAAACTGCAAGAAGTTTTTCTGAAGGCTTAGCTGCTGTAGAAGATAATGGAAAATGGGGGTTTATCGATACTAAAGGAGCTTGGGCAATTCCAGCTACTTTTGATAACGCCAAAGATTTTAATAGTGGGATTTGTATCGTATCTAAAGATAAAAAATGGGTTTACATCAATACCAAAGGAGAGGTACAAATTGCACCACCTTCGGATAAATTATATGATTTTGGAGATGGTGTTGCTTTTATAAAACAAGGAAACAAAATTGGATTAATCAATTCAAAAATGGCAGTTGTTTTAGAACCAAAATATGATGTTATCAAACCTTTTGAAAATGGTTTTGCAAGAGTAGAAAATAATAAAAATTGGGGAATTATAAATACTGCTGGAAAAGAGGTTATAGAACCTGCTTATGCCGAAATTGGTAATTATAATAAAAACACGGCTTGGGCCAGAAAAGACAAAATTTTTGGATTAGTATCTGGTGGGAAATTTATTCCTGTAGAAGGTGCTGATAAAATTTGGGATTTCGAATCTCAAGATTTGACTTATGCCAGAAAAGATGGAAAAATCGGATTCATTGACTTAAAAGGAAGTTGGGCAATTCTGCCAATATATGATAAAGCAAAAGCCTTTTCTAAAAATCTAGCTCCGGTTTGTATTGGATCTAAATGGGGATATATTAACCCTAAAGCAGAATTTGTTATTCCGCCAACTTATAGTGATGCCGAAGTTTTTAGTACAAATGGATTAGCTCCTGTAAAAGAAAAAAACTGGGGATTTATTAATGAATCAGGAAAACTAGTAATCCCAACTCAATATACCATAACGGCAAACGGATTTGTCATTGCTCTATTTGTACAACAAGACAAAGGTTTTATAGATGGCTTAGCAAGAGTAAAAAATGAAGGAAAATGGGGATTTCTTAAACCAGACGGAACTGTATTAGGCAACCAATGGTTTGAAAACGCTGAACTATTTTCGCAAACAAAAGAAAAAAATACTATAAGTGAAATCGCCTCTGATAAACCAAAAACTGAAACAAAGTCAGAAACTAAAACAAAACCGGTTACAAAACCAGTAAGTAAAAAAAAGCGATAACATAAATCGACTATAAAAAACAAAATTTACATATATGAAATCGAGACTAATAAAAATTGTGTCACCAAGACCAATAAATAAAAAGGCGATACCATATATGACCTATAAAAAACAAAATTTACATATATGAAATGTGCATTAGTAACTGGTGGTTCACGAGGAATTGGGAGTGCTATTTGTAAAAAATTAGCTGTAGATACAGAGTACCACATTCTGATTAACTATCATTCAAACAAAATTGCTGCCGAACAAACACTTGAAGAAGTAATAAAATTAGGCGCAACTGCTGAGATTATACAATTTGATGTTTCTAATTTTGAAGAAGTTCAAAATGTATTAACCAAATGGCAGGATGCAAATCCTGAAGCCATCGTTGAGGCAATTGTAAACAACGCCGGAATTACAAAAGATGGATTGTTTATGTGGATGTCACAAGAAGACTGGAATGGAGTTATGAACACAAGTGTAGGTGGTTTTTTTAATGTCACACAATTTTTTATTCAAAAAATGCTCCGCAATAAATACGGACGCATTGTAAATATGGTTTCAGTTTCGGGAGTAAAAGGTACGCCTGGTCAAACCAATTATTCTGCTGCAAAAGGCGCAATTGTAGCTGCTACCAAAGCATTGGCTCAAGAAGTAGCCAAAAGAAATATTACCGTAAATGCCGTTGCACCAGGATTTATAAAAACTGATATGACGAGCCAGTTAGACGAAAAAGAATTATTAAAATTAATTCCTGTTAATCGTTTTGGCGAAGCCGAAGAAGTGGCAAATTTGGTAAGCTTTTTGATTTCAAATAAATCAAGTTATATAACTGGTGAAGTTATAAACATAAACGGTGGAATATATTCTTAAAAAATTACTATAAAAAAGAAGATGAATAGGAGAGTTGTAATTACAGGAATGGGAATTTACTCATGTATCGGAACTTCATTAAATGAAGTAAAAGAATCCTTGTACAATGGAAAATCAGGAATACAATTTGATGCAGAGAGAAAAGAATTTGGTTTTCAATCGGCCTTAACTGGTATGGTTCCAAAACCAGATTTAAAAAGTCTACTAACCCGAAGACAACGTATGAGCATTGGTGAAGAAACCGAATATGCTTATATGGCTACCATCGAAGCATTGAAAAATGCTGGAATAGATGATTCTTTTTTCGACAATAACGAAGTTGGTATTATGTACGGTAATGATAGCGTATCTAAAGCTATTATCGATGCAACCGACATTGTTCGAGAAAAAAAAGATACAGCCTTAATTGGTTCTGGAGCAATTTTTAAATCCATGAACTCTACTGTTACAATGAACCTTTCGACAATCTTTAAGTTAAGAGGTATTAATTTAACTATAAGCGCCGCTTGTGCAAGTGGATCCCACGCCATAGGTCTGGCTTATTTTTTAATAAAAAGCGGATTTCAAGATATTGTAATTTGTGGTGGAGCACAAGAAATCAACAAATACGCAATGAGCAGTTTTGATGGTTTAGGTGTTTTTGCATCCGAAGATGATGATCCTACCAAAGCATCAAGACCTTTTGATTCTGGTCGTGATGGCTTAGTGCCTAGTGGCGGAGGAGCAACTTTAATCTTAGAAAGTTATGAATCTGCGATAAAACGTGGTGCAACTATAATTGCCGAAGTTGGCGGTTACGGATTTTCATCAAATGGAGGACATATTTCGACTCCAAATGTCGAAGGTCCAGCCATAGCAATGCAAAGAGCACTTGATGATGCAAAATTAAATGCGTCGGACATTGACTACATAAATGCACATGCTACCTCTACTCCTGTTGGAGATGAAAATGAGGCCAAAGCAATCTTTGAAATCTTTGGAAAAAGCAATCCTTATGTAAGTTCCACAAAATCAATGACAGGGCATGAATGCTGGATGGCAGGTGCAAGCGAAGTCATTTATTCTATACTAATGATGCAAAATGATTTTATAGCTCCAAACATCAATTTAGAAAACCCAGACGAAGCCGCAGCTAAATTAAATTTAGTTAAAACTACGTTAAATAGAAAAATTGATATATTTTTGTCCAATTCCTTCGGATTCGGAGGAACAAATTCTGCACTCGTAGTTAAAAAGTTTAAATAGAATAATGAATAAGCAAGAGATAATAGAAAAGATTAATGGTTTTTTGGTTGATGAATTTGAAGTTGATAATGATGACATTGAACCGAACGCTAATTTAAAAGATACTTTAGGACTAGATAGTTTAGATTATGTAGACTTGGTAGTATCTATTGAATCAAATTTTGGCGTAAAATTAGTTGAAGTTGATTTCGTTGGCATTGCTACTTTTCAAAACTTTTATGACCTTATCGAAACCAAACTAAAAGCCAAAACTGCTTAATGAGCAAATGGGATGGCAAATCAAAAGGAACTGTTTTAGGATATAGAATATTCGTTTTTTTAATACAAAAAGCGGGTGTTAGATCTGCCTACTTTCTCCTGTACTTTGTCGCATCTTATTATTTCCTTTTTCTCAAAAAAAGCAATCGTGCCATCTTTTATTACTTTAATAAAAGACTAGGCTACTCCTATTTTAAATCCAAAAAAATGGTTTTCAAAAGTTACTATACTTTTGGACAAACCATAATAGATAAAGTCTCCATTTCTGCCGGAATGAGAGAACAATTTACCTATGAATTTGATGGAATCGAAACACTAAAAAAACTACTTGCCGAACAAAAAGGTGGTGTTTTAATTAGTGCTCACATTGGAAATTTTGAAATTGCAGAACATTTCTTCGGAGAAATCGATATCAATTTTCAAATCAATTTGGTTACTACCGACTTGGAACATTCGGATATAAAAAAATATTTAGAAAGTGTTACCCAAAAACCAACTGTCAAGTTTATTATCATAAAAGACGATTTGTCCCATATTTTCGAAATCAATGCTGCTCTGGGCAGAAACGAACTTATCTGTTTTACAGGAGATCGTTATTTTGAAGGAACAAAATCATTATCAGACAAACTATTAGGACAAGAAGCTAATTTCCCGGCAGGACCATTTTTAATTGCTTCCCGATTAAAAGTTCCCGTAGTTTTTGTGTATGTAATGAAAGAACCAAACTTGCATTATCACTTATATGCTCGTGAAGCTGCTGTAAAACATCGTGACGAAAAAGGGTTATTACGTGCTTACATAGAAAACGTTGAATCCATGCTTGAAAAGTATCCCCTACAATGGTTCAATTATTTTGATTTTTGGAATCAATTAAAAAACACAAAATAAAACAAGCCACCGCACATATAGTAAGAATTCTTTTATACTTTAGCAAATCTTAAAATAAAGTATGAAAGAGCTTGATACTATCATAATTGGTTCAGGAGTTGGCGGCTTAGCAACAGGAATTTGTTTAGCAAGAGCTGGGCAAAAAGTCTTAATCCTTGAGCAACATTATGTTCCAGGTGGCTGGAGTCATAGCTTTACATTAAAGGGACAACGTTTTAGTCCTGGCGTACATTATGTAGGTCTTATAGATAAAGGAGCATCTACCAATGAACTTTACCGCGGTTTAGGAATTGCCAATGATATGGTGTTTTTCCGAATGAATAAAAAAGCATACGAACATTGCCTGATCGGAAACCAAACTTTTGATTTACCAGCAGGAATCGACAACCTCAAAAAAACACTTTCATCACATTTTCCTAAAGAAGAAAAAAACATAACCGAATATCTTTCCTTAGTCGAGAAAGTAAATTTTGAATTGCAACTAATGCCAAAACTAAAAGGTTTGTGGCAGAAAATAACAGTTCCCTTCCGAACCAAACATTTTGGCAAGTTTGCCTTATTCCCTTTAAAAAAAGTAATTGGCTGGCATATAAAAGATCCAATGCTCAAAGCTGTCCTTAATATACAATGTGGTGATCATGGGCTTTCGCCAAATAGAGCCTGTTTCCCTGTACATTGTTCCGTGATGGGACATTATTTTGATGGAGGCTTTTATCCCATGGGCGGAGGTGGAGGTATTGTAAAAGCAATGACAAATGGAGTAAAAAAACATGGTGGAGAAGTTCGCATAAAGCAAAATGTCAAAAGAATAATTATTGAGAATAAAAAAGCAATAGGAGTTGAACTCGAAAACGGAGAAACCATTTTTGCTAAAAATATTATTTCCAATGCTGATCCGTCTATTACCTATTTAAACTTAATAGGTAAAGAACATTTAAGTAAATCACTTATTAAGAAACTACAGAAAACTAAATACTCCGTAACCTCATTAATTTTATTCCTGACATTAGATATGGATGTTACCCAATTTAATATTGATTCGGGAAATATATGGATGATGAAAGATGAAAACGACGATGAAAATTTTGAAAACCTAATGAGTAACAACATTGATTCTGGCGATTCATTTCCTGCCGTTTTTATAAGTTGCACAACACTTAAAGATCCAGCAAGTTTTAACGGAAGATATCACAATTTTGAAATCGTTACTTATGTAAATTATGACAACTTAAAAGATTTTAACGGATTAGAAGATTATCATAATGAAGAATATAAAGTTTTCAAAGAAAAAGTGATTGATAAACTGATGAACAATCTGGAGAAAATCATCCCAAATGCAAAACAAAATATTGTTCAAGCCGAATTAGGAACACCAAAAACAAATGAGTTTTATATCAATTCGACCAAAGGCAATGTATATGGAACTGAAAAAACATTAAATCAAGTTGGTCCATTCTCCTATAAAAACAAAACCGAGATTGAAAATTTGTTTTTATGTGGAGCGTGTACACTATCACATGGTGTTGCAGGGGCAACCTATTCAGGAGTTGCTGCCGCCGCTTTGATTCTTAATTGCACATCCGACGAATTACTTATTGAAGATAAAAATCAAGAAATTCGTATTTATGATGCCGAAGATGAATCGACTTGGCCAGATTGGATTCACACAAAGCGAACCGATAAAATCAGAAAATTCGTTTCATAAAATTAATTACTTTTGCCATAACCAAAAGCCACAACCAAAATGAAAAATGTTCTTTTTATTTATTACTCTCAATCTGGACAACTCGAAAGTATAGCTCGGAATATAGCGAAACCTTTCTTGAATTCAGACGAGTTTAAAGTAACGTTTCATGAAATACAATTAGAGAAACCTTTTCCTTTTCCTTGGGATAAAGATTCTTTTTTTGATGCTTTTCCTGAGTCATTTAGGCAAATCCCAACAGCATTAAAACCAGTTCCCGAAGAAATATTAAATACAAAATTCGACTTAGTTTTATTAAACTATCAAGTTTGGTATTTATCCCCTTCTATCCCTATTAACTCCTTTTTAAAAAGTCCCGAAGCACATAAAATATTAAATAATACTCCTGTAGTAACCATAAGTGGTTCAAGAAATATGTGGATTATGGCGCAGGAAAAAATTAAAGTTTTACTAAAAGAAGCCAATGCAAATTTGGTTGGAAACGTAGCTTTAGTAGATCGTGTTGGCAATTTAATAAGTGTGATTACTATTGTAGAATGGATGTTTTCTGGAGTTAAAAAAAAGTATTTGGGTATTTTCCCTTTACCAGGAGTATCTGAAAAAGACATTCAGGAATCCTCAAAATTTGGAGATATTATTGCTTCAAATCTAAAAGAAAATAATTTAAAAGACCTACAACCTAAACTAATCGCAAATTCAGCCGTTCGTATTAGTTCTTATTTGGTAACCGTAGATAAAACTGCTAATAAAATTTTTACCAAATGGTCAGGATTAATCTCCAGAAATGATAAAAACAGAAAGATACTCCTTAAGGTATTTAATGTTTATTTATTCCTCGCGATTTGGTTAATATCCCCAATAGTGTATATATTGCACGTTATTACATATCCTATTAAAATAAACAAAATAAAAAAAGAAACTCAATATTACCAAGGAGTTTAGCACCCATATTATGTTTGAAGTATATATTACAAAAGCCGCAAAATATTTGCCAAATGAAGCTGTCACAAATGATGAAATGGAAAGCTATTTGGGCCTTATCAACGATGCCGTTTCCAAAGCGAGACGTATTATTTTGCGCAATAACAAGATTGTAAGTAGGTATTATGCAATAGACAAAGATGGAAAAAGCACGCATAATAATGCGGAGCTAACGCATAATGCTATCGTAAAATTATTTGATAACGATTTTACTCCACAAGATATGGAAGTCCTTTCTTGCGGAACCTCAACACCAGATCTTTTTTTACCATCCCATGCAGCTATGGTTCATGGATTACTAAAGAACAAATCGGTTGAGTTGAACTCTTCATCAGGAGTTTGCTGCGCAGGAATGAATTCGCTAAAATATGGTTTCCTTTCTATTAAATCAGGAAATTCAAAAAATGCCGTTTGTACAGGATCTGAGAAAGTTTCGTCATGGTTCTTATCACAAAAATATAATCCAGAAGTTTCTAATTTAAAGAATCTGGAAGAACTTCCTATAATCGCTTTTAAAAAGGATTTTTTAAGATGGATGTTATCCGATGGTTCTGGTGCTTTTTTATTAGAAAATAAACCAAGAGGACCTATTTCCTTAAAAATAGAATGGATGGAAGCTTTTTCGTATGCGTATGAATTAGAGACTTGCATGTATGCCGGAGGAGATAAACTTGAAAGTGGCGAAATAAAACCTTGGAGTGATTACTCTCCTGAAGAATGGTTAAACGAATCTGTATTTTCTATCAAACAAGATGTAAAATTATTAGATGAATTTATCTTGGCTAAGGGCGCAAAAAGCATGAGTGAAGCAATGGCAAAAAATGCCGTTACTGCAGACCAGATTGATTATTTTATCCCTCACGTTTCTTCTCATTTTTTTGTTGAAGGTTTAAAGAAAAACCTTGAAGAAAACAATGTAGGAATAGCCGATGAAAAATGGTTTATGAATCTTGCTAATGTTGGAAACGTAGGTTCGGCATCCATTTATCTTGCTGTTGAAGAATTAATGAACTCAGGAAAATTAAAAGTAGGCGACCGCATTCTTTTATCAGTTCCCGAAAGCGGACGATTCTCATTTGCGTATGCGTATTTAACGGTTTGCTAAATCATGACAAAACCTATTCTAGATAAAGAAGCAGTCGAAAATTTATTACCACAAAAGTTCCCTTTTGTAATGGTAGACAAAATGTTTTCATTTGATGAAAGTTCTTTGGTTGCTGGCTTAAAAATTCAAAGTGAAAATATTTTCTCAGAAAACGGGATTTTTTTAGAAGCTGGATTAATAGAACATATGGCACAATCTGTCGCTTTACATACAGGATATGTTTTTTTCTTAAAACAAGAAAAAGCACCGACAGGATATATAGGTTCTATCAAGCAAATTGATATAAAGAAATTGCCTAGTGTAAACGACGAGATTCAATCGACGATTACTATTATACAAGAATTTGCCGGAATAACATTGGTAGATATTGTTACGACCTTAAACAACGAAGAAATTGCCAACGGACAAATGAAAACCGTTTTGGCTAAATAATATAACAAATGGACACTCTAGTAGACATCCGAAATTATCTCCCGCACCGTGAGCCAATGCTTATGGTAGATTTGATTCTTACGATAGATGCTCAAAGTGTAGAAACCATTTTTTTAATTAAAGAAGATAATATTTTTGTCGACAAGAATATTTTTATCGAAGCCGGATTAATTGAGAATGTGGCGCAAACCTGCTCTTCTATTGTAGCTCAAAAATATTTTGCTAATCCTGACAAAGAAGAAAATGTAAGTGTTATTGGTTTTATCAGTACGCTGAAAAATCTCAAAATATACGAATTACCAAAAGTGAACACAAGCATAATTACACGAGCAACTTTGGTTTCTAAATTTGCTGGAGACGATTATACATTATGTACGATGAGTTGCGAAAGCTTTCATGAAGAAACACAACTATTGGAATGTGAAATTAATTTATTCATTCAAAAGACAGTTTCGATTCCGGAATAATTAATTTTAAATAATAAAATGGGTTTAAAACATATATTAATTCGAATTGGAATTTTAATTTTTTTAATAGGATCTTCTCTTTTTATTTATAAGTCCTACTATGAAAATACCCTAGGGAATCGCCATCATAGTGGAGATGTAGGAGACCTTGGTCTTTTACTTATGCTCATTTATATACTTATGGCCTTTTGTATAGCATTCATTTTTGAAATGATATATCTCGCAATATTGAAAAGAAAAAGTTTAGTTTTTTTTCTAACAACACTAACCTCTTTATTTTTAATCGCTTATGCTTTTAACATCCTAACATTCATATAAGTCATGGAAAAAGAAAAAGTACCACAAGACCAAGGGAATTTAACCAAAAACAATATGAAAGAGCTTGTATATGCAACCGACGAAAACGGTAATTATACTACAGCTCTAAGTACAGGTTGGGAACCTAAAACTATTGCACTTTCTAATTCTATCGATGAAATAAACGAACGCATCGCCGATGCAAAATTGCAAGTCAAAAACGGAGAAGTAAGCCCTATTTGCTATTTTATGGAATTGAACCGAATGGATTTGTTAATCCTTTCCAATTATGTTGGTCTGTGGAAATGGCGCGTAAAAAGGCATTTTAAACCCGCTATCTTTGCAAAACTAAATGACCGGATTTTACAAAAATATGCTGATGCTTTTTCGATTTCAGTATCCGAATTAAAAAATTTTAAAACAGATTAATGCAAACTACTTTTACACATCATCAATCGGCGCATTGCGAAAATGGAGTAGCTTCAAATTTGCTAAAAAACAGCGGTTTAAATTTAAGTGAACCTATGGTTTTTGGTATTGGCTCAGGACTTTTTTTTGTGTACCTGCCTTTTATAAAAGTTAATTATGCACCTGCAATAAGTTACAGAACCTTACCAGGACAAATTTTTAGGAGAGTTGCCAATAGATTATATTTAAAAATAAAAAGACAAAAGTTTTCATCCGTTTCCAAAGCAAGCCAAGCTTTAGATGAAAATCTAAAAAATAATATCCCAACAGGATTACAAGTCGGTGTTTACAACCTAACTTATTTTCCAGACGAATATCGCTTTCATTTCAATGCTCATAACTTAGTGGTTTACGGAAAAACCGATACCGATTATCTTATTAGCGACCCCGTAATGGAAACTGTTACCACGCTTACACATGACGACTTAGACAAAGTCCGTTTTGCTAAAGGTGCTTTTGCTCCAAAAGGGCAAATGTATTATCCGATTCATATTCCTGAGAACATTGATTTAAAAAGTGCGATTATCAAAGGAATAAAGAATACCTGTCGCGATATGCTTGCGCCAATGCCTATTATTGGTGTTAAAGGAATAAAACTAGTTTCGGGAAAAATACGCAAATGGCCTCTTAAACACGGAACCAAAAAAGCCAATCATTATCTGGCGCAAATGGTACGAATGCAAGAAGAGATAGGAACTGGTGGCGGAGGTTTCCGTTTTATATATGCTGCTTTTTTACAAGAAGCTGCCGTTATTTTAAACAATGAAGATTTAAAAATCCTTTCGAAAGAAATGACCCAAATTGGAGATTTATGGCGAGATTTTGCTGTAGAAGCTTCAAGAATCTACAAAAACCGAAGTGCCAAAAATGATGCTTACAATACTATTGCCGACCAACTTTTGGACATTGCCAATAGAGAAGAAGTGTTCTTTAAGAAATTAAAAAAAGCAATTAGCTAATATATTTTGCAACCCATTATTCAAATAACATCCCTTTCTAAAAAGTACAAAAATGCAGAAATGTATTCTTTGAACGATTTAACGCTTACTATAAACGAAGGTCAGATTTTTGGTTTATTAGGCCCAAATGGAGCTGGGAAAACCACATTAATTTCTATGCTCTGTGGTTTAGTCAAGCCTACTTCGGGTTCTTTTACAATTAACGGAATGACCTATGGAACTAATGCTACCAAAATAAAAAAATTTATCGGCGTTGTTCCTCAGGAATATGCCTTATATCCTACCCTAACCGCAAGAGAGAATTTACATTATTTCGGGAGTATGTACGGCTTAAAAGGTCAGGATTTAAAAGACAAAGTAATCGAAACTTTAGACCTTTTGGGTTTACTGAAATTTGCAGATAAACGTATCGAAACCTTTTCGGGAGGAATGAAAAGAAGAATCAATTTAATTGCAGGGATATTACACAATCCTAAAATTATATTTCTAGATGAACCAACAGTTGGTGTCGATGTGCAATCTAAAAATGCTATTATTGATTACCTAAAATACCTCAACCAAAACGGAACTACTATAATCTATACTTCGCATCATTTATCTGAGGCGGAAGATTTTTGTAGTGATATTGCAATACTTGACCAAGGAAAAATTTACGCTCAAGGCACTCCCTCAGGATTAATATCGAATACACAAAATGCTCAAAACCTAGAGGACGTTTTTATTTCATTAACTGGTAAAGAACTGAGAGATGATATATAAACTATGGATGTCCGTCGTGAAAGAATTTCTTTTACTGAAAAGAGATTTAGGAGGATTAATCATTTTATTTGTGATGCCTCTAGTACTTGTTATTACCGTAACCTTAATTCAGGATAGTACATTTAAAACCGTAAGCGATTCCAAAATCGAAATCCTTTTGGTTAATAACGACAACGGTTCAGTAGCCAAAACAGTTTATGATAATTTGCAAAAAAGCAACCTGTTTACTGTAGTAACTCAAATCGACAACATTCCTTTAACCGAGGCTGTTGCCAAAGAAGCTGTTTATAAAGGAAAATATCAATTGGCGATTGTAATTCCGCAAAACTTAAGTAAAGATTTACAGGCAAAAATCGACCAGAATGTACAAAAAATAGTGAGCAGCATTGGTTTAACCGATACACTTGCCCAGACTGAAACTCCTAAAATAATCAACCAAAAGGAGGTTAAACTATACTTTGACCCTGCAGTACAAATGAGTTTCAAGAATGCGGTCATGAACTCTATCGATAAGATGATCTCGCAAATAGAAACACATTCTATATACACCGCCTTTCAGGAACAATTAGGAGAAGGAAGCGCTAGTTTTGAACAAAAAAGTTTTATCACTTTCAAAGAAATAGTTCCTAGAGTAAACAACAAAGAAGTGTTGCCAAATTCGACACAACATAACGTTCCGGCTTGGACACTTTTTGCTATGTTCTTTATTGTGATTCCGCTTTCGATTAATATTGTAAAAGAAAAAACGCAAGGAACCTTCGTTCGATTATTAACAAATCCAGTTTCAAATCGTGTTGTAATGCTGGGCAAAACAATTACGTATTCCGTAATTTGTATGATTCAGTTTTATATGATGGTAGCTGTAGCCGTATTTCTGTTTCCAGAAATTGGTTTGCCACCACTTAATATCGAAGGACATTTATTCTTAATGAGTATCGTTGCGTTGTTCTCTGGATTTGCTGCCATAGGTTTTGGGATTTTATTAGGAACCGTTGCCAAGACACAAGAACAATCGGCTCCCTTTGGCGCAACAAGTGTTATTATCTTAGCTGCAATTGGCGGAGTTTGGGTTCCTGTTTTTGCAATGCCAAAAATCATGCAAATCATCGCCAAATCATCACCGATGAACTGGGGATTAAATGCCTTTTACGATGTGTTATTACGTAACGCATCTATCTTAGAAATCATTCCGGAAATAAGTTTATTATTTCTGTTTTTTATAATTACCACAACAATTGCCTTAGCATATGATAAGAAGAAAAGAGCAGTATAACGAAGCTATTGCATTAACAGTTACCGAAGAAGTTAGAGTTCGCTTTAACGAAACCGATGCACTCGGAATCGTTTGGCACGGCTATTACATAACTTATTTTGAAGATGGTCGTGAAGCTTTCGGGCGTAAACACAAACTTACCTATCTGGATGTTGCCGAAAGTGGCTATACAACCCCAATTGTAAAATCTATTTGCGAACATAAATTATCTTTGCGTTATGGCGATGTCATTCGGGTGGAAACAAGTATTGTAGATACACCTGCCGCAAAAATAATTTTTAGATTTAGAATTTTCAATACCAACGATGAGATTGTCTGCACAGGCGAAACCACTCAGGTATTTTTAAATAAAGAAGGGAATTTAATGCTTACCAATCCTCCTTTTTATGAAGAATGGAAGAGAAAAGTAGGATTATTGAAGTAAAAACAAACACGAATTATCACGAAATAAAAATAATCCGTGTAAATCTGCTTAATCTGTAAAATCTGCGTGCCTTTTTAGATAACACAAGATACAATCACAGGAAAGCTTTCCTGCAAGGTTTTTTTTACCTTGTAGGTATATTATAATCAATACAATATACCTACAAGGTTTTAAAAACCTGTTAGGATAACACAATAAAAATGACAAAAGCAGTATACATCACGCAAACCAATTGCATCACACCATTAGGATTTAATGTTCCATCAAACATTGAAACTATCCTACGTGGTGAATCAGGTATTCAGTTGCATGAAGATGTGTCCTTGATGCCAAATCCTTTTTATGCATCGATTATAAATGATGAGAAACTAAATACCGCTTTCGCGAAAGCTAGTTCCGAAACCAACTATTCGAGATTAGAGAAAATGATGATTTTGGCTTTAGAGCCAGTTGTCAAAAACTCAAAAATAGATTTAGATTCAAAGACAGCCTTTATACTTTCGACAACAAAAGGAAATATCACTGCATTAAAAAATGATTCGCCAGAGAGTTTTCAGAATGCACATTTACATACTTTGGCACAAACAATAGCTGATTATTTTGGATTTAAAACCCAACCAATCGTGGTATCAAATGCTTGTGTATCTGGAATTCTGGCCGTTTCGGTTGCCAAAAGATTAATACAAAGCGAACTTTACGACAACGTTTTTATCGTTGCTGGCGATGAAGTTTCAGAATTTGTTTTATCTGGCTTTAATGCTTTTCAGGCAATGAGTAGTTTACCATGCAAACCATATTCTTTAAACAGAACTGGTGTAAGTCTTGGCGAAGCTGCTGCTGCAGT
Organism: Flavobacterium sp. GL_143; assembly: GCF_057834355.1. Taxonomy (NCBI): domain Bacteria; kingdom Pseudomonadati; phylum Bacteroidota; class Flavobacteriia; order Flavobacteriales; family Flavobacteriaceae; genus Flavobacterium; species Flavobacterium sp. GL_143. Next base: position 1,184,138 of record NZ_CM174401.1, read on the forward strand.
TTTAGTTTCGGCGGAAGCCAAAAATTCAAAAATAAAAGTTACAGGAGATAGTTCTATAAACGATGCCAATCATATTTCGGGTCCTTCAAGAACAGGCGAAGGTTTGTACCGAAGTATTCAAAATGCCCTGAACGAAGCACAAATAAAACCAGAACATATCGATTATATTTCCGCACACGGAACCGCAACATCTTTTAATGACGAAATGGAAGCCATCGCTTTCAACCGATTAGAAATGGGAACAGTTCCTGTAAATAGTCTGAAAGGTTTTTATGGTCATACATTGGGCGCATCAGGATTATTAGAAACAGTTATTGCTATTGAATCTGTGCTTCAAAACAAGCTTTTTGTTTCCTTAGGTTTTGATGAATTAGGTGTAAGTCAATCGATAAATGTAATTGAGAAAAACGAAGATAAAAATATCAAGACATTCCTAAAAACAGCTTCTGGATTTGGAGGTTGTAATACGGCTGTGGTTTTTGAAAAAGTGAAATGAGATTGAACTGTTCGGAAATTCCGAACAGTTCAAATTTGAAATCCAACTTGCAAGTAATCCTTACAAGTTCAAAACTTAAAGAAATGAATTTAGACGAATCACTTTTTAAAGAAGCTTTAAAAATTAAAAACTTTGATTTTAAAGATAATGCAATAAAAGTAACAGATAAAACTATTGAGTTTTTTGAAAACTTAAACTTATCTCAAGATTTGATAATTTTTTTTAAAACATTTTCATTTAGAGAAGAAATTAAATTTGGAAGTATATATTTTAATTGCATAAACAGAATTAAAACAGAAAATCTTGAAGAAGAGAATAACGAAATTTATAAAAAAGATTTATTAATTATTGGTTCCGGCGCAAACGGAGATCCAATTGTTCTAAATACAAAAACAATGAGCGTTGGATATATTTTTCATGACATTCTTTGGGAAGAAGAAAATATTGAAGATTTAAATAAAATTTACATTGATTTAAAAATGAGTATTGGAACTTTCTTCTATAAATCGATAACTGAAGAAGATTTTCCTATTGATGCTTATGATGCAGAAGATTATATAAAATAAAATGACTCAAAACAAAACATACATACAATCCTATTGCACAATCCAAAACAACGAAATTGTTTTGAATGGAACTTCTGTATTCAAAACAGAACCCACTTTATTTGCTGATTTCTCAAAACAAGCTTATCGCAATTTTGAGATTAATTATCCTAAGTTTTTCAAAATGGATTCTTTAAGCAAACTTGCTTTTTTAGGAGCCGAATTACTTTTGAAATCTGAAACAGAATCGGACCCGAACGATAGTGAACTGGCAAAGCAAACAGAAAACAATACCGCTTTACTTTTAGCCAATAAATCATCAAGTTTAGATACCGATGTAAAGTATCAGGAATCTATATCTGATAAAGAAAATTATTATCCAAGTCCAGCAGTTTTTGTTTATACCTTGCCAAACATTTGCTTGGGCGAAATAAGCATACGTCATCAATTAAAAAGCGAGAATTCTTTCTTTATATTTGATGCCTTCAATCCAGAATTCATGAACAGTTATGCCAATACACTTTTGCATACCAATAAAGCAGAAAAGGTACTTTGTGGATGGGTTGAATTTTTTAATGAAGAATATAAAGCTTTTCTTTGCCTGATTGGTAAAGACGAGAATCATAAATACCAAAACGAAACGATAGAAACATTATATAATAAATAATCATGGAAGCATTAAAATTAGAATTAAAAAATAAAATTATTACTGTTTTAAACCTTGAAGACATTACGCTTGAAGATATTAATGACAATGATCCTTTGTTTGGAGATGGTTTAGGTTTAGACTCTATCGATGCTTTGGAATTAATTGTTATTCTTGATAAAGATTACGGAATTAAATTAGTTGACCCAAAAGAAGGAAAAGTAATTTTCCAATCAATCGAATCAATGGCTGCTTACATAACAGCTAATAGAACTAAATAGACTTTTTCAGACTGATTAGACTGGCTTAGATTTTTATCCCGATCCCGAAACGTCGGGACGGGATTAGATAAAAGTATTGTCTAAAATCTAAAAAGTCTAAAATAGTTTCAAGAAGCTTTTTCAAAGTTTAAAATAATAAATTGTTCGATTTTTAAATTATTCAACTATCCTCTAGTTTTTCATGAATTTTTATCTAGAAAATCTAAGAAGTCTAAGTAAGTCTAAAAATCTAAGTCGTCTAAAAAAATGGTAAAAGGAGTTGCTATAACTGGTATGGGAATAATTTCTTCAATCGGAAATTCGGTTGAGGAAAATTATATTTCATTAATAAATAACAAAGTTGCTATTACAACTATCGAAAACATTTCGACAGTTCATGCCGATGTTATTAAGGTTGGTGAAATAAAAAAAACCAATGCTGAGTTAATCGCTCAATTACAACTTGACGAAGAAAACAACTTTTCGAGAACAGCTATGCTTGGTACAATTGCTGCCAAAGAAGCTGTAGCAAATGCAGGAATTACATCAATTAATGAATATAAAACGGGATTAATTTCGGCAACAAGCGTTGGCGGAATGGATATGACCGAGAAATATTATTACGATTATTTTGATAATCCCGAACTCGAAAAATACATTAGTTGTCATAATTGTGGCGATGTAGCTCAAAAAATTGCCGACGAACTCGGATTAATAGGAATGGTTACTACAATAAGTACGGCTTGTTCTTCGGCTGCAAATGCAATTATGCTTGGTGCACGATTGATAAAAACCGGAAAACTGGATCGGGTAATTGTTGGTGGAACCGATGCTTTGGCAAAATTTACAATCAACGGTTTTAAAACTTTAATGATATTATCTGATGGATATAATAAACCATTTGATGATGAACGCAAAGGATTAAACCTAGGCGAAGCAGCTGCGTTCTTAGTTTTAGAATCTGAAGAAATTGTAAAAAAAGAAAACAAAAAAGTTCTCGCTCGTGTTTCGGGTTATGGCAATGCCAATGATGCTTTTCATCAAACTGCTTCATCCGAAAATGGAGATGGTGCTTATCTTGCTATGAAAAAAGCATTTGATGTTGCTGCTATAAATCCTGGCGAGATCGATTATATAAATGTTCACGGAACGGCAACTCCCAATAATGATTTATCTGAGGGAAGAGCAATTCTTAGAATTTACGACCAGAAACCTGTTCCCGATTTTAGCTCAACCAAACCTTTTACAGGACATACACTGGCGGCAGCAGCAGCAATCGAAGCGGTTTATAGCGTACTTGCTATTCAGAACAATGTGGTTTTCCCAAGTTTAAACTTTGAAACTCCAATGCAGGAATTTAATCTGACGCCACAAACAACATTAAAACATAAAAATATCGAACACGTATTATCAAATTCTTTCGGGTTTGGTGGTAATTGTTCTACTCTTATATTTTCTAAAAGCAAATGAGGAAAACATATATAAATGGTACAGGTTGTCTTTCAGCTCAAAAAACATTTGATACTGTTTTTTTAGAAGATGCTGAATGGAATAAAAATGACAACGTTTTGTTTTTAAAAAAACCTGTCTACAAAGATTTCATTTCTCCAGTTGCAAGCCGAAGAATGGCTAATGGAATCAAAAACGGAATCGTAGCTTCTGCTTATGCATTAAAAGAAGCCAATATTTCGAATATCGATGCTATTATTACCGGAACCGGAATGGGGTGCATCGAAGATTCGGAGAAATTCCTAAAAGCAATTATCGATAATAACGAGGAGTTTTTAACTCCTACTGCTTTTATACAATCAACACACAATACTGTTGGAGCACAAATAGCCTTAACATTACAATGCAAGGGATATAACTTTACTTATGTAAATGGCGCAATCTCATTTGAGTCGGCTCTTTTGGATGCAAAAATGCAGATTGAAGGAAACGAAGCCAACTCAGTATTAGTGGGTGGAGTTGATGAAAACGGAGATTATACTATTTCACTTTTTAAATTAGCAGGATACATAAAAGGAGAAAGAAATGAACCTTACGAACTTTTAAACGAAACCACAAAAGGATATGTTTGTGGTGAAGGAGCTAGTTTTTTTGTTTTAGAAAATGAAAAAAAAGAAACTACTTATGCTGAACTTCTAGATGTAGAAATCAAGAACAAGTTACAAGAAAATGAAGTTGAAGCTGAAATTATTGAATTCTTAAAATCGAATAATTTAGAAATTTCGGATATTGACGCTATTGTTTTAGGCTTAAATGGTGATGTAGAATTCGATTCTTATTATACCAATTTAACCGAAAATGCTTTCGCAAATACACCACAGGTTTATTACAAACATTTATGTGGAGAATACAATACCGCTTCATCTTTTGGATTATGGGTTGGTTCTAAAATTATCAAAACACAAACAATCCCAGAACTGATTAGAGTTAATTCACTAGAGAAACCAGCATATAATACTATTTTATTGTACAATCAATTAAACGGTAAAGACCATAGTTTTACATTAATTTCAAAATGATAACGCATAAAAACACTTCTTTGTTTTTTATCATCATATTGCTTTTACTGCTTCTTTCGAAACTTTATATCGCAATCAATATTTGGTGGTTTATTATCATTGGAATAATCTGGTTGAGTATTGCTGCGATAAACTCGGCACGAATAAATTCTAATTATCATGTAAAGGCTTATTGCAATAATTCGTCGGTAACCAAAAAGAAAATTGCATTAACGTTTGATGATGGTCCAAGCGAAACTACATTAGAAATTCTGAATGTTTTAAAAAAACACGATGTAAAAGCTACCTTTTTCTGCATTGGAAAAAACATCGAGAAACATCCCGAAATTATAGAACGTATTTTATCCGAAGGGCATTTGGTAGGGAATCATTCTTATAGTCATTCTGATTTTTTTGATTTTTACAATGCTAAAAAAATACTCGAAGAACTGAGGAAAACGGATGTATTGCTGGAAAAATTTACTTCAAAAAAAATACAGTTTTTCAGGCCTCCGTATGGCGTAACAACACCATCTATACGAAGAGCTTTAAAAATAAGCAACCATAAAGTAATTGGTTGGAATATCCGATCCCTTGATGGCGGCATTAAAGACCAAGAGATTATTTACAATCGCATTATAAAACGAGTTTCTCCTGGCGGAATTGTACTTTTGCACGATACGGCCAAGCATTCGGTTTTGGTCTTGGAACAGTTCTTGCAGTTCCTGCAGCAAAACAATTATACCGTGATTTCGGTTGAAAAACTTTTGAATCTTAAAGCATATGAAGAAGACTAAAATATACTTATCCGTTATAATTCTGAACCTGTTCGTCTTGAACTCGTTTGCACAAGAACAAAAAATGTCTGATAGTGAAATTGCAGCTTTCAAGCAATCTGTGAATGTAGTTTCTAAAAAAATAAAAACATTAAGTACTGATTTCGTTCAGTACAAGCATTTGGATTTTTTATCCAAGGATATTGAAACATCTGGAAAGATGATTTTTAAAGAGCCAAGCTTATTACAATGGCAATACAAAAAACCATATAATTATAGTATTGTTTTTAAAAACGGTAAAATCCTGATTAATGACGAAGGCAAAAAAAGTGCGGTCGATATTGGAAATAGCAAAATCTTTGGTCGAATCAATAAACTTATTGTAGGTAGTGTAAGTGGCGATATGTTTGATGATAAGGAATTTAGCATCAGTTATTTTAAATTTAAAAATCAGAATATTGCTAAATTTATTCCAAAAGATGCAACCTTAAAGAAATACATCAAGCAAATAGAATTGACTTTTGATAAAGAAGATGCAACAGTTGTTCAGGTAAAACTTCTTGAATCATCTGAAGATTATACCCGAATTGTACTTAAAAATAAAGTGATAAATGCAAAAATCGACGACTCCGTTTTTACTAATTAATTGCTTTCTAGTCATTTTCTTATTTTCTTGTGGTCAAAAAATTACCAAAAATTATACTCCAAAACCATTAGAAAAAACGACTTACGAAGCTCCTTATTTTTCTAATCCCGAAATTGATTATGTCTATAAAGCAAACATAACCGTTTATGGTCATGAACTGTCAGGAATTTTTATTGCCAAGAAAATAAATGATACTACACATCGAGTAGTATTTACAACTGAATTTGGTAATAAATTATTAGACTTTGAAATTTCGGAAACTAGTTTTAAAGTCAACTCAATTGTATCCGAATTAGACCGAAAAATTCTTATTTCGACCTTAAAAAAAGATTTTCGTTTACTTCTTAAAAAGGACTACATAATCGAAAAATCATTTGAAAATCAAGAAAATACCATCTATCAAACTAAAGATGGCAAGCAATATAATTTTATATTTTTATCTAAAGAAAATAACAAACTAGAGAAGGTAGTACATGCCTCACAAACAAAAGAAAAAATAACTATTAGTTTTAGTTCAGAAAACAATATTTTTGCAGAAAAAATAGAGATTTTACATCAAAATATAAAGTTAAAAATAGAGCTGAATTATTTTAAATCAGAGTAAAAATTAAACGAATCATTAAAAATTAAATCAAAAATGAAAAAATTAATCTTAATCGCAGTTGTATTCCTTGTTGGAATCCTTAACACACAAGCTCAGGTAACTGTAAGTCCAGGAATTCGTGGCGGTTTAAATATTTCGAACTTAACCAATTTTGGATCTAGCGACGCTAAAACAGATTTTTATGTGGGTGGTTTGGTAGCCATAAGATTCAATAAATATTTTACTCTTCAGCCAGAACTAACCTACACAAGACAAGGTGCAGAAGCACGTGAATACGCATTAGGATCATTTAGATCAAGTAAAGTAACCTACGAATTAAATTATGTTTCATTAGGTGCAGTTGCTAAATTTCATTTTGCAGGAGGTGGATTTCATATATTAGGTGGTCCATCTGTAGATTTTAAAACAAGTGACAATTTCCCTTCATACGACTACAATCCTGTTGGAGTTGATGTTGCTTTCGTTGCTGGTCTTGGATATACTTTACCTAATGGTTTAACTTTTGAAGCAAGATTTAAACAAGGTCTAATCGATATTTACGGATATGATGGTATTGATAACGGATACGATGATTACTATGATAACATCATATTAAATAACGTTTTCCAAATTGGGATTAGTTATACATTTAAAGTAAAATAACCTGTTAGGTGTAAATTACAGCATCTGTTCACTCGGGTCATAAAAATTTTATTTAACGTATAAAAACATAGATTTCATACGTTAAAATTAACTACACCCAACAGGGTTGAAATAAAATGTAACTATGGTTTTAAAAGACTTTTATAAAATACTTTCATTAGAAAACACAAGTGATTCTAAATACGATGCTGTCATTTTAGTAAATGATAAACACGATGTTTTTAAAGGTCATTTTCCAGACAACCCGATAATGCCGGGAGTATGTATGATACAAATTATAAAAGAACTTTCGGAAACAATTACCAAAAGTAACCTAATGATGCAAACGCTAAGTAATGTAAAATTCATGGCGCTAATTAATCCCGAAGTTACACCCGAATTACGTTTAGAATTGGATATTACCACAACCGAAGACGGTTTGGTAAAAGTAAAAAACACGACTTATTTTAATGAAACGGTTGCTTTAAAACTAAGCAATGTTTATAAAAAGACTTAATCATGAAATTATTTTTATCCTTATTTTTATTAGTAAGTCTGGTAAGTACACCAGATCTTGCAACTATCAGGAAAATATATCCAACAGCTTCAGGTTCTGAAACAAGTGCAAAAGATTTTACTGCAAAACTAAATGACATTTCGACCACAGACGAAAATATTCTGGTAGCATATAAAGCCGCTTCTATCCTATTGGATTCTAAATATGAGAAGAAAGTTTCGGCCAAAATGAGTCGTTTTAAAGAAGGTGCTAAATTATTAGAAAGCACTGTCGTAAAAGAGCCAAACTCGATAGAAATTAGAATGATTCGATTAAGTATTCAGGAAAATGTTCCTGGAATTACGGGTTATAAAAAAAACATCAAAGAAGACAAAAAATTTATTCTGGCACATTATAAAGATCAAAATACTGCGCTAAAGGAATATCTAAAGAACTTTATCCTACAATCTAAAAGTTTTTCTGCAGAAGAAAAGCAAACTGTAAAGTAGTTAAAGAAAAACCACAAAATGGAACCTATTTTATCTCAAGAAGAACAACTTGCCCAAACTAATTTTTGTGTTATTGTACCCACGTACAACAACCACAAAACGTTAGCAAAAGTTCTTGATTCTATTTTAACCTACACCAAAGATGTTATTGTAGTCAATGATGGATCGACAGATAAAACACGAGAAATTTTAGAAAATTTTCCAGAACTCATACAAATTCACCATCCCGAAAATCAAGGAAAAGGAATTGCATTGCAAAACGGATTTAATAAAGCGATTGCTTTAAATTACGAATATGCGATAACAATCGATTCCGATGGACAACATTTTGCTTCGGATATTCCTTCGTTTATAGATGCTATCCAAAAAGAACCAAATTCCTTGCTTATTGGAAGTCGTAATATGACTCAGGAAAATGTACCTAAAAAAAGTAGTTTCGGAAACAAATTTTCAAACTTCTGGTTTTGGTTTGAAACAGGAATTAGACTTCAGGACACACAATCCGGATTTCGGTTGTACCCTTTACGATTAATTCCCGAGAGACATTTCACGCCTAAATTTGAATTTGAAATCGAGATTATTGTACGTGCTGCCTGGAAAGGCATTCCGGTTAAAAACATTCCGGTCAAAGTTTTGTATGACCCTCTCGAAAGAGTTTCACATTTTCGTCCATTCAAGGATTTTACCCGAATCAGTATCTTAAATACCGTATTGGTTTTTATTGCTCTTGTTTACATTAAACCGAGAGATTTAGTTCGGAAAATTAAAAAAAAAGGACTTAAAAAATTCCTACTAGAAGATATTCTGGAAAGCGATGAATCTAATTTTAAAAAATCAGCAGCAATTGCATTAGGCGTTTTTATTGGGATTTCACCATTTTGGGGATTCCAGACCATATTACTTCTTTTCTCTGCTACCTTATTCAAGCTTAATAAAGTCATCGCTTTTTTGGCATCAAATGTTAGTTTCCCACCATTCATCCCTTTAGTAATATATGGATCTTTAAAAATGGGAAGTCTTTTTATAACAAATACAGCTCCTTTGGTACTAAATGATTCACTATCACTTACAGATGTATCAAAGAATGTAACACAATATGTTGTTGGGAGTTTAGTATTAGCATCCGTAATGGCATTATTATTAGGATCAATAGCCTACTTACTTTTAACATTGTTTAGTACACCCAAAAATAAAACCAATAATTAAATTAAATATTTTGCCACATATTAAAGGATTAAAGAAAATTATATTCGCAACGGGAGTAATCTGTACGAATCAGTATAATCAGTGGCTAAAAAAACTATAAGCATGCATCATTATTTCTACGCCATACATCTATTTGTAAATAAGAGAAAATCGTTATCGGTTTTCTTGGCAATTGCGATGCTTTTTATATTTGGATTTTTTGCTTCAAAAATTAAATTTGAAGAAGATATCACCAAACTTATTCCAACAAACGATAAAACAGATGTTACTGCCAAAGTATTAAAGCAGCTTAATTTTGCAGATAAAATCACCGTTATTTTCCAAATTGAAAAAGACGGAACAGATGAAGATTTAAAAGAAATGGCAGCAGTTTTTACCGATAGTATTGCAAAAACTTGCAAGCCTTATATAACAGCTGTACAAGGAAAAATCGATGAAGAAAACATTCAGGAAACTATCGATTTTGTTTACAACAATGTGCCTCTTTTTCTAGACGATAAAGATTATGCAACCATACAATCAAAATTGCAACAAGATAGTATTGCGGCAACAGTGCAAGGAAATTACAAATCGATAATCTCCCCTTCGGGATTTATTACCAAAGATTTTATATTACAAGATCCATTAGGGATTTCATTTATAGCCCTAAAAAAATTACAGCAATTAAATGTTGGCGATGATTTTACCCTCGACAATGGTTTTCTAATGACCAAAGACAAAAAGAAATTATTGTTGTTTATTACTTCTAATTTGCCTTCGAGCGAAACAGAACAAAACTCCATTTTTGCAGCAAAGCTTAATACAATAAAAGACAATTTAAACAAACAATTTAAAACAAAAGCTTCGATAAGTTATTTTGGATCAGCACTTATTGCTGTTGCAAATGCCAACCAAATTAAGAGTGATATTGTACTTACTACAACTATTGCAATGATTACATTAATGCTTATCTTGATTTTGTTTTATCGAAAAGTATTTATCCCATTAATCATTTTTCTTCCAACAGTTTTTGGCGCTTTATTTGCCGTTGCATTTTTATACTTTGTCAAGGAAAGAATTTCGGCGATTTCACTTGGTATTGGTTCAATTCTTTTAGGAATCACAATAGATTATTCCATACATATCTTAACACATTACAAGCACAATAGCGATGTAAAAACATTGTACAAAGACATTACGATGCCAGTAATCATGAGTAGTTCTACAACTGCCGTTGCATTTTTATGTTTGCTTTTTGTAAAATCAGATGCCTTAAACGACTTAGGAATTTTTGCTGCAGTAATCGTAATGGCTTCCGCATTTTTCTCCCTTCTCATTGTTCCGCATTTGTATAAACCAAAAGAAAACAATTTTGAACACAAGAAAAATGTGATTGATAAATTGGCGCATTTTTCATTTCATAACAATAAATTCTTAATTGGCTTTTGTGTTCTTATAACAATCATTTGTTGTTTTACTTATAACGATGTTGGTTTTAATAATGATTTATCACAACTTAATTTTGTTCCAAAAGAAATTAAAGCTGCCGAAAAAGATCTTGAAGAAAGTACAACAAGCTTAACTTCTAAAACTATTTATCTGGCATCCTACGGAAATAGTATGGAAGATGTTTTGCAAAAAAACAGCTTGCTTTTTAATGCTCTTGCAAAAGAAAAACAGGAAAACAAAATATTAAATTATAGTTCTGTAGGAGGAATTATGCTTTCGCAAAAGGAGCAAAAGCAAAAAATTGATAAATGGAATTCATTTTGGGATGCCAATAAAAAGCAACTATTAAAATCTCAATTAATAAACGAAGGTGCAAAGCTTGGGTTTAAACCCACAACCTACACCGCATTTTTTGACCATCTTGATGCTAGCTTTAAACCTATAACCTATCAGGATTATTTAAAGATAAGTGCCTTACAACTACAGGAATTTATTAGTGAGAAAAACGGCTTTTTCACCATCTCAACATTAGTAAAAGTTGCTCCCGAACAACGTGACGCATTTGTAAAATCGGCTTCTGCCAAAGATGGTTTATTGGCAATTGACCGCCAGCAAATGAATGAAACTTTCTTTAGCACACTAAAAACCGATTTTAATTCTCTTGTAAATTATTCTTTTGTCGCCGTGATTCTTATTCTGTTCTTCTTTTTCAGAAGAGTTGAATTGGTTATTATAAGTTGCATTCCGATTGCATTAACCGGAATTGTAACCGCTGGTATCATGGGAATTTTTAATATCGAATTGAATATTTTCAGCATGATTGTATGTACTTTGATTTTTGGTCATGGTGTCGATTTTAGTATTTTCATGACAAGCGCCTTACAAAAAGAATATACAACCGGAAAGAATGAGATTGCGATATACAGAACATCAATTATACTTGCGGTAATAACAACCATACTAGGAATTGGTGCATTGATATTTGCCAAACATCCCGCATTACAATCTATTTCATCAATTTCATTAATTGGGGTTTTTGCAGCGCTAATCATTACGTTTATCTTCTACCCCATTTTATTCAAGCTATTCTTGTCTAATCGCCCTAAAAACGGAAAAGCACCATTCCAGCTTCGTTCCTTTATACATGGCGTATTGTCATTTTTATACTATGGTCTTGGTGGAATCTTAATGTCTCTTTTTTGCCTGACATTTATGAAAATTCTTCCTCTAAAAGAGCAGACAAAAATAAAAGGATTCCGATATCTGATTTCAAAATTCATGAAATCCGTTTTATATACAAATCCATTTGTAAGCAAAAAAGTAATTAATATTCATAACGAGAAATTTGAAAAACCAGCTGTAATTATTGCCAACCATTCTTCCTTTTTAGATATTTTGGCAGTTGGAATGCTAAGCCCTAAAATCATTTATCTGGTAAGCGACTGGGTTTACAATTCTCCTATTTTTGGAGCTACAGTAAGAAAAGCAGGTTTTTATCCCGTATCAGAAGGTCTTGAAGGAGGTCTTGAACATTTACGAAAAAAAATAGACGAAGGATATTCCTTAATGGTTTTCCCAGAAGGAACAAGATCTGAAAGCAATCAGGTAAAACGATTCCATAAAGGCGCATTTTATCTTGCAGAACATTTTAATCTGGATATTATCCCTATCCTGATCCACGGTACTTCAGAGGCATTACCAAAAGGAGATTTCATTATATATGATAGTGCAATAACCATTTCTATTCTTGACCGAATTACTCCTGATAATCTTTCTTTTGGGAAAAATTATACCGAAAGAACAAAGCAAATAAGTACCTTCTTTAAAGCCGAATTCCATAAAGTACGAGAGCAGCTTGAAGGTCCTGATTATTTCAAAAAAATAATTATCAATAGTTTTGATTATAAAGAATCGGAAATAATAAATAGTGTAAAAAAGAATCTAAAAACCTATTTAGAGACCTATTATCTATTAAATAAATACATAAAACCTAAAGCCAAAATCTTGCATCTTACCAATGATTATGGTCAACTCGATTTACTATTAACATTACAAGAACCACAACGAAAAGTGGACTCTTATACAACCGATGAAGAAAAACATGAGGTTGCACAAACCAATTATATCGTTAAGAAAAGAGCCATACATTATCTGGAAAATCTAGATGTGGCATTACAAAAACAATATGATGTTGTTTTAATTTCCGATGAAAGTTACAACTCAATTATTGAAAAAATTATTCCGACAACATCTTGTTTTATTTTAATAAATAGCACAAGTTTAAAGGACACATTGCTTAATTTTGGCTATACTTGTACAAATGAAGAAGACAAAATTATAGTCTTAAAGAAAGAATAGCATGAAAGAACGTTATGATGTTGTTATCGTAGGAAGCGGTTTAGGCGGTCTTGTTTCGGCTATTATTCTTGCCAAAGAAGGATATAGCGTTTGTGTGCTCGAAAAAAATAATCAGTTCGGTGGAAATCTCCAAACATTTGTGAGAGATAAAACAATTTTTGATACAGGAATCCACTACATCGGAGGACTGAGCGAAGGGCAAAATTTGTATAAATATTTCAAATATCTAGGCATCATGGATAATTTGAAACTAAAAAAAATGGATGAAGATGGTTTTGATATCATCTCATTTGAAGATGAAAACAAAGAATATCCACATGCGCAAGGATATGAAAACTTCGTTGCCCAATTATTAAAACACTTCCCAGAAGAAAAAGAAGCAATAGAGAATTATTGTGAAAAAATAAAAGATACCTGCGATTCGTTCCCGTTATACAACTTGCGTTGGGAAGGGAAATACGATAGCGAAATCTTGACCTTAAATGCCAAACAAACCATCGATGAGATAACCGAAAATAAACAATTAAGAGCCGTACTTGCTGGTTCTAATTTTTTATATGCTGGCATTGAAGACAAATCGCCTTTTTATGTACATGCTTTATCTGTAAACTCATACATTCAGAGTTCTTGGCGATGTATAAATGGCGGAAGTCAGATTACAAAACAACTCATCAAACAATTAAAAAAACACGGAGGAGAAGTTCATAAATACAAAGAAGTCGTTCGTTTTAATGTAGAAGACAACAATGTTACTAATGTTAAAATAAAAGATGGAACCGAAGTTTCGGCAACGTACTTTATCTCTAACATAGAACCAAAAACCACTTTAAAAATGGTTGGCGAAGAAAATTTTAGAAAATCATTTTATAGCCGAATCCAAAGTCTCGAAGGCGTAATCTCAGCATTTAGTTTATACTTGGTTTTTAAACCAAATACCTTTAAATACATCAATCATAACTACTATCATTTTAAAAATAGTAATGATGTTTGGACAGCCCATGAGTACGACGAAAACTCTTGGCCAAAAGCATATATGGCATCCATGAACGCATCTAAGAAAGATGAAGAATGGGCGGATGGAATGACTTTTATTACCTACATGAAATTCGACGATTTATTACCTTGGGTAGATACATTTAATACGACTGCCGAAAAGAATGATCGTGGCGAAAGTTATGATGAATTTAAATCCCGTAAAGCAATCAAATTTTTAAACGAGATTGAGATAAAATTTCCCGGAATAAAAGATTGTATCCAATCGATACACACTTCTACTCCACTTTCTTATCGTGATTATATTGGTGGACATAACGGTAATATGTATGGTTACATTAAAGATTCTAACAATCCTATGAAATCATTTATTGCTTCTAAGACCAAACTTAACAACCTGTATTTAACAGGACAAAGTATTAATATGCATGGCGTTTTGGGCGTAACTATTGGCGCCGTTGTTACTTGCTCAGAAATAGTTGGGAAAGAATATCTAGTAACCAAAATCAATCAAGCCTCTGAATAATTTTGATTATGAAAAAGCGAATTCTGATTGTATTCTTAATCGGTTTTTTGTTGGTGTTTCTCTCCTGTGGCACTTCAAAATCAATGCATCATCAGCCCAATATCGCAGATTATGATACCATTTTACCTATCGTAAAAAAACAATCCGATTCGGTATTTTCAGTTGGAAAGAACTCTCTTTTAAAAAACAAACAAGGTCTTTGGGAACTTTATGTAGAAGGCGACGCTTATCAAATTGGTCTTAACTCTGGAGCATTAACTGACTCTCTTTTAAAGAAGCAAGAACTCATATTTTTCTCAAAAATTAAAGATTTAGTACCTTCAAAGTTTAAGCAAAATATGCTTAGAAACTTTTTAAAATGGTACAACAGAAAATTATACCTCAATGTTCCCGAAGAATATCAAACCGAAATTTACGGCGTTTCTCAATACACATCGCATGATTATGATGCCATCGCATCGCAATATTTACGCAATTTGTATTTGCATGCAGCTCATGATATTGGGCACGCATTACAAGATTTGGCATTAGTAGGTTGTTCCTCATTTGCTGCTTGGGGAGAAAAATCTGAAGATGGGAATTTAATCCTTGGTCGCAATTTCGATTTTTATGTAAATGACGCTTTCGCGAAAGACAAAATCGTAGCCTTTATAAAACCAAAAACAGGTCATCCGTTTATGATGGTAACCTGGCCGGGAATGATTGGAGCAGTTTCAGGAATGAATCAGGAAGGATTAACAGTAACCATCAATGCCGGAAAATCGAAAATCCCGCTAATTGCCAAAACTCCTATTTCTGTTCTCACCCGCCAAATATTACAATATGCAACCAACATTGATGAAGCTATTGCTATTGCAAAAAAGACAACCGTTTTCGTTTCCGAATCTATAATGGTAGGAAGTGCCAATGATAACAAAGCCGTTTTAATAGAAGTTTCTCCACACAAATTTGGAGTTTATGAAGTCTCAAACAACAATCAGCTTATTTGTTCTAATCATTTTCAAAGCGACGCCTTAAAAGATGACAAACGAAATGAGAACCAAATCCTAAACAGTCATTCGAAATATCGATACGATAGAATGGTGGAACTTTTTGAAGAAACTCCAAAAGTAAATCCTAAAAAAGCATCCGAAATACTCAGAAACAAAGAAGGTTTGGAAAATATTAAATTGGGTTATGGTAACGAAAAATCCTTAAATCAATTAATGGCGCACCATGGCATAATTTTTAAACCCGAAGAAAAATTAGTTTGGGTTTCTGCCAATCCGTATCAACTGGGAGAATTTGTTTGTTACGACTTGAATAAAATATTTAAAAACAGAGAGCAAACAGATACAATTGTATCTTTGTCTGAGAGTGAATTGAATATTGCCAAAGATCCTTTTTTGGCTTCAGCCGAATTTAAAAATTATCAAAAATTCAGAATTGAAGATGAAAAAATCAATTCTTATTTAAAAAGCAAGAACGCAATTTCACCTGAATTTATTCAGGAATATCAATCCTTAAACCCTGATTACTGGGTAGTTTATTACAAAGTGGGATTGTATTTTTACCAGAAAAAAGAATATGCTTTGGCACAAAATCACTTTGAAAAAGCATTGACAAAAGAAATTACCACACTTCCTGAAAAACAGAAAGTTGAAAAATATATTAAGAAAATCAAAAGAAAATTAAGATGATTCCAGAAATAGAAAAAGGTTCTTTAGAAGAAATTAAAATTTTTCAAGAACAAAAATTAGTTGAACTTTTGACTTACATAAGTCAGAATTCACCTTATTATAAAGACCTTTTTGAGAAAAAAAACATTGATGTTTCTACTATCAAAACACTGGAAGATCTTCAACTTTTACCTGTTACTACCAAAGAAGATCTTCAGAATAATAACGATGATTTTTTGTGTGTACCTATTAATAAAATCATCGATTTCGCAACCACTTCGGGAACTTTAGGTGATCCTGTAACTTTTGGTTTAACCGATGCCGATTTAGACAGATTGGCTTACAACGAAGCCATTTCTTTTGACTGTGCCGGAATCAAAGAAGGTGATATTGTACAACTTATGACTACAATTGATCGCAAGTTCATGGCTGGATTAGCTTACTTTTTGGGATTGCGAAAATTAAAAGTAGGTGTAATCCGTGTTGGTGCAGGAATACCCGAATTGCAATGGGATTCTATCTTAAAATACAATCCTTCGTACCTAATAACTGTACCTTCATTTTTGCTAAAACTGATGGAATATGCCGAAAGCCATAATATCGATTATAATAATTCGAGCATAAAAGGCGCTATTTGTATTGGAGAGTCGTTGAGAAATCAAGATTTTTCGATGAATATTTTGTCTAAAAAAATTACTGAGAAGTGGGATATTAAATTATTCTCGACTTATGCCTCAACCGAAATGAGCACCGCTTTTACCGAATGTGAACATCAAAACGGAGGACATCATCATCCCGAACTTATCATTGTAGAAGTTCTTGATGAAAATAATAATCGAGTAAAAAATGGCGAAGCTGGTGAACTTACCTTTACCACTTTAGGGATTGAAGCCATGCCTTTATTGCGTTTTAAAACTGGTGATATTGTTCAGTTGCATGATACTCCTTGTGCTTGCGGAAGAAATACTTTGCGTGTTGGTCCAGTTATCGGGCGTAAAAAACAAATGATAAAATATAAAGGAACAACGCTTTATCCGCCAGCGATGAATGATGTTTTAAGTGACTTTGATGCAATCGAAAATCATATTATTGAGATATTCACCAATGATTTAGGAACAGATGAAATCCTAATTAAGATTGCCGTAAAAAGTCAGTCGAGTGAATTGTTGCAAGAAATTAAAGATCACTTTAGAGCCAAATTAAGAGTAACTCCAAAAATAGAATTTACTTCAAAAGAAATATTAAATCCTTTGGTTTTTAACCCAATGAGTCGCAAGCCGATTCGTTTTTTTGATAATAGGATTTCTTAAAAAGAGGGACAAAGGTTCTGAGGTTCAAAGGGACAAAGGTTTTTCGTAGAGACGCACTGCTGTGCGTATAAAGCCACAAAGGTTTAAAGAAGGTTCTAGGGCTCTGAGTAACAAAGGCGCAGAGGTTTTCCGTAGAGACGCACCGCAGTGCGTCTAAAGTTGCAAGGGTTTAAAGAAGGTTCTGGGGCTCTGAGTAACAAAGGCCCAAAGGTTTTAAAATTGGAAATAATACGATCCTTTTTTAAAACCTTTGACCCTTTAATCTTTTTATAGAGATAAACTGCCGCACCTCTATAGAAAACCTTTGAACCTTTGTCCCTCTGAACCTTCTCTAAGCCTTTACACCTCTCCTACCCCTTTGAATCTCTAAATAGCAAGGAATTAAACTAAAAGTTGTAATTTTGCAAAAAATAATGAAGATGGTCAAGATTGGCAACATAGAATTACCCGAATTTCCTTTACTACTCGCTCCTATGGAAGATGTGAGTGATCCACCGTTCCGTAGATTGTGCAAAACACACGGAGCCGATTTAATGTATTCGGAATTTATTTCTTCGGAAGGATTAATTCGTGACGCTATTAAAAGCCGAATGAAGTTGGATATTTTTGATTACGAACGTCCTATTGGAATTCAGATTTTTGGTGGAGACGAAGAAGCGATGGCAATGTCATCAAAAATTGTTACAACCGTGAATCCTGATTTAATTGATATTAATTTTGGTTGTCCTGTAAAGAAAGTAGTTTGTAAAGGCGCTGGTGCAGGAGTTCTTAAAGATGTTGATTTAATGGTACGTTTAACCAAAGCTGTTATTGATAGTACTAATTTGCCTGTTACTGTAAAAACCCGTTTGGGTTGGGATGATAACTCGATAAATATCGATGAAGTTGCCGAACGCTTACAAGATATTGGAGTGCAAGCTCTAACGATTCATGCAAGAACACGTGCTCAAATGTACAAAGGCCATTCAGACTGGTCACATATTGCTCGTGTAAAAAACAACCCTAGAATTACAATGCCTATCTTCGGAAATGGCGATATCGATAGTCCTGAAAAAGCATTGAAATTTAAAAATGAATACGGTATCGACGGTATAATGATTGGTCGTGCTGCAATTGGCTATCCTTGGATTTTTAACGAAATAAAGCACTTTTTTGAAACTGGTGAGCATTTACCTGCTCCAACCGTTAGTGATCGTGTAGAAGCCGCAAGAAACCATCTTACATGGTCGATGGAGTGGAAAGGCGAACGCTTAGGAATTGTAGAAATGCGTCGTCATTATACCAATTACTTTAAAGGAATCCACTCGTTTAAAGAATACAAACAAAAACTAGTTACAATCGATGATCCTCAAGGATTATTTAATGTAATGAACGAAATCCAGGAAGTATATGCTGGATATGAATTTGTTTAAAAAGCATAAAAAAAGGAGAAGTTTAAAACTTTGACAAAGATGTTTTAAAATAAAAGACCGCCAATTGACGGTCTTTTTTATTTTACAATCATAAATGATTCTTCGTTTTTCCATTCTTGTATAATTACCACGGATTAATTTGTGGAAATTCGTGCAATCTGTGTTAGTCTTTTAAAATTACTACACCTGAGTACGTTTCCATTTTCCTTTTTTGTAAAGTACTATACTTGCTAACGTTATCGCTGTTTCGGCAACCGGAATTGCAATAAAAACTCCTGTTGGTCCCATTTTAAAATGTTTCGCTAATACATAGGCTAATGGAATCTGGAATAACCAGAACCCAAAGAAGTTTACTAATGTTGGTGTCCAGGTATCTCCAGCACCATTAAAAGTATTAATTAATACCATCCCGATTCCGTAGAAAATGTATCCAGAACTCATAATCTGTAATGCTTCGACAGCTATGTTTTGGATAAGGATATCATTGGTAAAAAATGAAACTATATATTTTGCAAAAAAGAATGTGATAAGCATAATTGTAGCCATAAAAATGACATTGTATTTTGCGGTTGTAAAAACCGATTTTTCGGCACGTTCTATTTGTTTTGCACCCAAGTTTTGCCCAACCAAAGTGGCTGCAGCATTACTTAATCCCCAAGCCGGAAGAATAAAAAACATCATGATACGTAATGCGGTTTGATATCCTGCAGAACCATGATCTCCACCTGTTGTTGCTACCAATTGTGCCAGAAAAATCCAACTACAAGATGCAATAACAAATTGTAATACTCCTGGCGCAGCAATTTTTACCAATGCCTTGATTTGCTCAAAGTCTGGAATAAAGTAAGATGAAATAATCTTTAAAACCCCACGACCATTAAACAAGTGGTACAATTGATATAATACACCAATACTTCGTCCAGAAGTTGTTGCTATTGCGGCTCCAACTAATCCAAAAGCAGGAATTGGTCCTAGTCCGTTAATTAAAATCGGACATAAAATAATATTACAAATATTAGCAATCCAAAGACTTTTCATGGCTATAGCAGCATTTCCTGCTCCACGAAATATTCCGTTGATAAGAAATAAAAGCATCACACATAAGCTTCCGCCTATCATTATTTGGGTGAATTTATAACCATATTCTGCCGCTTCTGCAGATGCGCCCATAAGTAACAAGATGTCTTTGGCATAAATAAAACCAAAAATACTAATCACACTATTAATTGCAAAAGCAATAATAATGGCTTGCATTCCTGCTTTTGCTGCGGCAACAGGATCTTTTTCGCCTATACGACGAGCAACAACTGCTGTTGCAGCCATACTAATCCCGATTGCAATTGAGTAAACAATCGTAATAACCGACTCTGTAAGTCCAACTGCCTGAATAGCAAAACTACTATGCTCCAGATGTCCTACAAAATATAAATCGACCAATGCAAAAACCGATTCCATAAGCATTTCCAAGACCATTGGAATAGCAAGAAGAATTACGGCTTTTTTGATACTGCCCGAAGTGTAATCAAAAGATTCATCTCCTTTGATAGCTTGTTTTATTGTTGAGAAAATTCGAGAAAATAAACTTTTCTGTATTGTTGTTTCTGTCATGATAATTAAGGATATATGATAAAATTGTCCAGAACCAATTATTTATTGGCTGGACTTAAAAAATTTGAAGGCATCCTAATTATTCTAAAAAATAAAATAGGATTAGGCAGAAACTATCATAGCGTATTTTTTTAAGACGATAAATATAAGTAATATTTTTAATTTTAGAATAAAAATTCTAATCTAGCAATTTTTCGCTAACGCGCTTACTTGCTATAAATGAAGCTATAAATCCAAGTGAAAATATAGTTCCTAAAACAATAAATACATTTTCGAGAGTAAAAACAACAGGAAATGCTAGCGTTGCAGTAATCATGATCAGTTCAAATCGTTGTTGTAATAGGACCAAAATAACACCTAAAACAAGACCGATTAATCCTCCAAATACACTAAGCAAGGTTCCTTGTAGCAAAAATATTTTTCGCAAATCTTTGATTTCTGTTCCTAGATTAAAAAGCGTTTTTAGATTGCCTTTTTTATCCAAGATCATCATGATTAATGCTCCAATTAAATTAAAAAGAGCTACTATAATCACCAATGTAAAGATTAAATATACCGCAATGTTTTCGGTATTAAGCATTTTATACAAAGACGCATTAAGTTGAGCCCTATTTTTTGTAGTGACTTTATTATTGAAAATCTTTTGCAATTGCGAATCGATATTAGATTCGTTTGCATTCGGTTTTAACTTAAACTCGATTCCCGAAATCTGATTCGGCTTATATTCTAATAATTCCTGAACCAACCCTAAATCTGCAAAAACATATTTAGAATCTAAATCCTCGCTTATCGAATATATCCCAACAGGCAATACATCGGTTTTACTAAAAGCTTCTTCAGGATTTTCGATAGCGCCCTTTCCAGGTTTTGGAGCAAATACTTGCAATGGATTTTCGAAATCCAATATTCCCATCGAAAAGTTTTTAGAAATCCCATACCCTACAACAACCTGATACGTATCGGGTTTTAGCCATTGTCCGTTAAAGAGTTTTTTTCTAATATCGTTTACAACAGGATAATTACGATCAACTCCTTTTAAGTAGGTAACTTGTTGTTTTCCATTAAAAATAAACAGAACCCGTTCTTCGATTATTTTGGTGTACGAAGCGATACCCTCAATTTTTTTAATCTGAGTTTCCTGATCTGGAGTAACCAAAAATGATTTTCCGTAGGTACTTTCAATTTTTAAATCAGGATCTATCTCATTTGTAAAAGAAAGACTGAATACTTTTAATCCGCTAAAAACGGATAAAACCACAAACAAAGCCATTGTACCAACAATAATTCCAAGGCTGGCAATACGATTTATGATATTGATAGCATTGTTTTTACTCTTGCTAAAAATATACCGTTTGGCTATGTAAAGGGGAAAGTTCAAACTATGATTTTCTTCTTTTTTCTAAAAGATCACGATTTTCTATTGGGTTATCTCTATTTGCTAATGCATTATCTATTTTCTCAATATAATCTAATGAGTCATCTATAAAGAAAACTAAGTTTGGCACTTTACGTAATTGTAAACGTACACGTTGTGATAAATCATGCTTAATCAAAGTTGAATTTGACTTAATTGCTGCCAATGTTTCTTTAGCTTTATCCTGAGGAAAAATACTTAAATATACTGTTGCCACAGATAAATCTGTAGTTACGCTAACTTTGGATACTGAAATTATCAAATTGTTAATTCCATTTTTTCTCACTTCACCTTGCAAAATATCAACCAAATCCTTTTGGATGACACCGCCTATTTTTTTCTGTCTATTTGTTTCCATAGTGCAAAAATACTATTTTTAAATTTCAATCGATACAATTTCAAATGAACAATAAGATGATTTTTCTATTCTTATCTTCATTAGTGCAAATTTCGATACTCTTTTTTAATAAAAGCCTAAAATTGGAATAATTATTCCTCCTCGATTTCATTTCTCCAATGTGATAAAAATCATGTTTTTTATCAGAAATATTTTACACCTTTAATAGAAATATAACAACACATCTATTATGAAAAAGAGAGAACCAATTAGTCATATAATGACTAAAACCGTAGTAACTGCAAATGAAAATGACGGCTTAAGAATGGTAGTCGAAAAGTTGAAAAAAAACACCATTAGACACATTCCAATCGTTCGAGGTAAAGAAGTGATTGGTATTATAAGTCGTACAGATATAAACCGATTAACATTTGGAGCTTTATTTGAAGGACAAGAAGGTGCCGATGAAGCAATCCTGGATATGCTTACCATTCCTCAAGTAATGACATCTAAACCTATGACAGTATCATCGGATTCAATTATAAGAGATTTAGCAGAAATTTTTGTGAAAGAAGAATTCCATGCTTTACCTGTAGTCGATAATGGAGAACTTAAAGGTATTGTTACAACAACCGATGTTGTAAGATACTTTTTAGAACAATACGATTAAATCAAAATATAACCATAAAAAAACGGGACTAATGTCCCGTTTTTTATTACATATTATACAACCAGCTTTGCGGATTGTTGTACGTTGTATTTTGTAGTATTAAGAACTTAATGGTTGTTTTTCCTGTTTCTCCACTAGTTCTAATCTTACCTATATTTTGTTTGATACTTACTTTATCTCCTTTACTTACAGATACAGAACTTAAATTTTGATATACTGTAAAGTAATCTCCATGTTGGATCATTACTGCCTTGTTTATTGGTGATAATACCATAACGCTAGATACAACTCCTTCAAAAACTGCTCTTGCGTTTGAACCTGCTTCTGTCGTGATTTCGACACCACTATTATGAATTACCAGAGTATTATAAATAGGATGTGGCTGATCACCATAACCCAATGATACAAATCCTTTTTCTACTGGCCAAGGTAATTTACCTCTATTAGCTTTAAAGTCCGCTGCTAATAATTTAGCTTCGGCTGTTAATGCAATTTTTGTATCAGATACTGCAGCAACAGATTTTGTTCCTGTTTCTTTTTCTTTTTCTGCAGCAGCTTTACGGTTGGCAGCAGCAATAGCTTCACGAATTAAACGATCAATTTGTCTGTCGATTCTTTTCGATTCCTGTTGTTTACTTTTCGTATCAGCAATAATCTTATTTTTATCTTTCTTAATCGAGTTAACTAGTTTTTGCTGTTCTTTCTTTTCTTGTTCTAATGCTACTTTTTCCTTTTCATTTTCGGCAATGATTTTTTTCTTTACCTGTCTTTGTCCGTCTAATTTTGAATTATAATCAGCTAATTGAAGTGATTTTGACTGAATTTCTTCTCCTTGATTTTTTCTAAAATTAGTATATTGTTTCATATACTGTGCACGTTTATATGCTTGCAAAAAACTCTCTGATGATAATAAGAACATCGCTCTACTTTGTTCTGAGCGACTTTTATACGATTTAAGAATCATCTTAGCATAATCAGCTTTCAATATCTCTAACTCTTTCTTAAGCTTATTAATTTTTGATTGATTGATATACATATCATTACTCAAAAGCTTCGTTTGCTTTTCGGTAGTATTGATTAGTTTTTCTTTAAGTTTTATTTTATTAGACTGAACAATAAAAACATTCACCGCAGATTTTTCTTTCTTCTTTACAGACTGCAACATTTTTTCGTTATCTCTAATTTCTTGTTGAATCTGAGCTTTACGTTGTTCCAGTTTTTCTTGTTGCGAGTCTTGCGCCCACATAAACGAAGTGGTGCAAATAAGAATTAGGCTTAGGAGAAATTTTGGCATCTTTAAAATATATTTTTGCAAACTTACTTAATTATAATTTTTTTATATCCATTTGGGACACTATAAGGAAAAGAAAGTTCTTCATTAAATGTAATTGTATTGTAATTTAAATTGATTTCTGTTTTTCCTTTTGGTTGAATCGCTTCTATTGCAATACTTGTTGGAAGTATTCCCTGATCAAAAGTTCTATTCTCACCATATGCAATTTGCATCATGATATTTTTGGAAGTTTGCGAAATTTGCTCTTTTTCCAATAACAATTTATCTGCTTCAAAAAAGAATGATTTTTTAATATCCGTTTCTTTTGCCTCGTCCAAACGATATAATCTGTCAATTAATGTTTCAGTGTATTTTCCTTTTTTTAAGTCGTCGATTGCTTCACCTATCAAAAGATTTTGAACTTTATTAAAATCTAAATCTGTTCCTAACCATTTGCTCAAACTACTAAAATCTCCATCGTAATAAGTGCTGCTTATTTTTTCATAATAGCTTACCGAATTTGGTGTAATTAAAGCCTTTGCCATTGTAATTCCAAGAAAACGAATGCTTACCAAAATCTGTTCGTCTTTTTTTATTTTTATCTCAGCCGTAACATTCTGATTTTGTTTATCATCCGAATATTTTGCACTAGCTTTAATA
Organism: Flavobacterium sp. GL_143; assembly: GCF_057834355.1. Lineage (NCBI taxonomy): Bacteria > Pseudomonadati > Bacteroidota > Flavobacteriia > Flavobacteriales > Flavobacteriaceae > Flavobacterium > Flavobacterium sp. GL_143. Next base: position 1,209,097 of record NZ_CM174401.1, read on the forward strand.
TATAAAGTCGAAAACTGTAATTTATTATTATAATGTCCGTCGATAATTTTATTCGCAGAAACTGGATTTACTTCCTCTTTGCTTGTATTATTTCCTTGTACTGCACCCGATTTCGATTTGCACGAAACAATAAAAACGAGTAACAATAACATTAGATATTTCTTCATCAGAATTTATTTGTTTTGAACTTTTACCTAAAATAAAAGATTCTTATTTTTTTTGTCTTAATAATTGATTTGCCTTCGCAAAATACGCTTCTTTTTTCTTCAAATCTCCTAAACCATTATAAGCTTCTCCTAACTGAATGTTAAAATTTGCTTCTAAAGTTACATCATCTACAACATAATCAAGCCCCATTTCTAAAACGTCTTTTGCTTTTTTAAATTGTTGCAACTGATTATTAGCCAATCCCGAATAAAAATAAAACTGCGGTTGCGTTGGGAATGTTTCTATCATTACTTGCGAACGTTTTCCCATCGGTTCGTATTGTTTAGTTTCGGTGTACGCTTGAAGCAAAAGTAAATTTGTTTCTATATCTACTTGCGAAGCTGAATTTACTGACAACTCATAATATTTAGTTGCCTGATCAAATTGATTTTTGCTATGATAAAACTTCCCTATTTCTTTTGCAACATCTACATCTGGGTCATTCTTAAAATAAGTAATCGCTTTATCCAAATCAGGACTATATTGTGGATTCTTACCTACAAAAATTAGAAATTCGTTTAATATTCTATGTTTGATTTTCGAATCTATTTTAGAATTTTTTAAAACAACATCCATTGCCTGGATTGCTTTTTCAGGTTGATTCTGATCTAAATACGTTTTAAAAGAACTTACTTGTGCCCACTCCGATGTTGGAATTGCTTTCTCTAATTGTTGCGTAATTTCCAATACCTTATTAGCATCATTATTCTTTGCATACAAAGAAATCAAAGCAATATAATTAGACTCTTCTTTCGGATTTTTCTTAATCTGATCCGTAAGACTTTCTATTTCGACATTTTGATATTTTCCTTGTGACAAAATCTGTGCCTTATATAATTCTCTTTCACTTGATTTTCCAAACTTGTCATTCATTTCATTAATCAATGCAAGTGCTTTGTCCCACTGATTTGTAATCATGTACAAAGAAATCAGATCATCTTTATATTCCTCATCAAACGGAATAATCTTCTGGATCGTTTCTATCGCCAAAGGATAATTTTTAGTCTGGTAAGAAACATCATAAATACCCAACCAAAACCACTTGTTTTTTGGATTTATCTGTACCGCTTTTTCAAACGAACTTTGAGCATTTCTATAATCTTTTAAAGACAGGTAGTTTTTACCTAATTCAAAATAAACAGTTGCGTCATTAGGTTGCAATTTCTCGCATTTTTGCAAAGCTGTTATTGCTTTGTCATAATTCTCGATACCTTTTTGTAATAACGATTCATAAAAAGAGTCCTGAAATTCATCGGTAGCCATAGCTATATCTTCTGGTTCAGTTTGAGCCATTATCGAAGCCTGATTGCCAAGCAAAGCCATAAATACAATTATTAAAACTCTTTTTTTCATTTTTATATTATTGACATTTAAAGTAAAAACGAACCCTTTTTGACTTCTTGTTTATTCTAAAACCGAATAATCTCCTATGCTAATGCTAGTAAACTTACCATCGTAAACAACGTGATTTCCTATCATTGCATTGTCTAAATTAGCGTTTTTTATTTGTGCATTAGTTTGCACCAAACTATTTTTGATTGAACTATCAATAACATGACATCCTTTTCCTAAAGATACATTAGGTCCTACAGTTGCATTTTTCAATACTACGTTTTCTCCAATATAACATGGCGGGATAATAGTCGAGTTTTCTAATTTCACATCATAATCTACTAAATGTTCTCCATCATTATGCAAGAATCCTAACATTCTGGAATTAGTTTCGACAGTAACATCTTTATTACCACAATCCATCCATTCATCTACGCTACCGGTTTTAAAAACTTTTCCGTTAGCCATCATTGCTTTAATACCGTCATTAATCTGGTATTCTCCACCGTTCTGGATATTATTATCCAAAACTATTTGAAGCTCATTTTTAAGAATTTCAACTTCTTTAAAATAATATATTCCTATAACAGCCAGATCACTAACAAACTCTTTTGGTTTTTCGACCAACTCCGTAATTTCATTATTAGCATTTAACTTAACTACTCCAAATGCTTCTGGTTGCTCAACTTGTTTTACCCAAATCACAGCATCTGCTTCTGGATCTAATTCAAAATCAGCTCTAATTAAAGTATCTGCATAAGCAATTACCGTAGGCCCTGATAAAGATTCTTTGGCACACATAATAGCATGTCCTGTCCCCAAAGGTAAATCCTGACGATAGATAGATGCTTTAGCTCCTAACCCATTTGCTAACTCTTTTAAACTTGCTACGACATCATCACCAAAAAAAGCTTCATCACCTAATATAAATGCAACTTCTTCGATAGGCTCTTTAAGAATTTTAGCAATATCTTCGACTAAACGATGTACAATTGATTTTCCTGCAACCGGAATTAATGGTTTAGGTATAGTTAATGTATGTGGTCTAAGTCTTGATCCGCGACCTGCCATTGGAACGATTATTTTCATGTTTTTTTATTTCAAAATTGAATATTCCAAGTTGAATATTCAAACTTATTATTTTACTTGTTTTTACTTCTTGATGTTTCCAAACTTTTTACAAAGATTGAAATTAACTCATCATTTTCTTTTATTGCAATATTTAAATCTAATTCTTCTTTCGAATACAATTCAGCTCTCAAAATAATTTTCAGACATGAATGTGTTTCTCGAAGCTCTTTTAACACAACCGACATTTTATGAATAAAATCATTTCTAGATTCTGCACTTTGGGCTTCACTATAATTTAATGATGGCGAAGTTCCTGAACGTACAATCTGACCTGATAAATGATTTCCTGCCTTTGTTCCTTTTAAATTATCTGTTATTTTTATAATTTGAACTGCAAAATCAATTAGCCTTTCATGTAAATCAAATTTTTTCACAACTTTTTAATTTTAAAGTTGAAATTAAAAAAATTTGAATTTTCAACTTGGAATTTTGAATTTTGAAATCTCTACAAACTACTTCACCCCAGTACTACCAAAACCTCCTTCGCCTCTTGATGTTTCCGAAAGTTCGTTAACTTCAACCCATTCGGCTCTTTCATGTTTGGCAACAATAAGTTGTGCAATTCTTTCTCCATTTTCAATCACAAAAGCCTCATTGGATAAATTTACTAAAATTACTCCTATCTCACCTCTATAATCCGCGTCTACAGTTCCTGGAGAATTTAAAACCGTGATTCCTTTTTTAGCAGCCAATCCACTTCTTGGTCGCACTTGTGCTTCGTAACCAATTGGTAATTCTATAAAAAGTCCCGTTTTAACTATGGTTCTTTCTAAAGGTTTTAATGTTATTGGTTCAGATAAATTAGCACGCAAATCCATTCCTGCCGAAGCTATTGTTTCGTAGTTAGGTAAATCGTGTTGTGATTTGTTGATAATATTAATCGTCATTTTTATATTTTTAAAGCTAAATGTAAATCTTGAATTTGTTATTTTTTGCTAAGAATTCCTTTTATCGTATCCTTTTCGTTATGATAAACGAAATAAACAAACAGAAGGAACAATGGAATTCCGACAAAGTAATTTTCTCTGAATCCGTAAAAAGAAATAACCGAGAATACAATTGAAATTCCTAAATAGGCTCCAATTTTCTTCATATCATAAGGTATCGGGTAATACTTGTTTCCTAAAACATACGAAATAAGCATCATGCTTCCGTAAGCCGAAATTGTTGCAATTGCTGATCCATAGTAACTATACTTCGGAATTAAAAGATAATTTAATACTAAAGTTAGTATAGCTCCAACTATTGATATGTAAGCACCAATTTTTGTCTTATCAGTTAGTTTATACCATACCGATAAATTATTATAAATTCCTAAGAAAAAGTTCGCCAGGATAATTAACGGAACTACTTTCATAGCTTCCCAATAAGATTTATTTTCTAACAGTAGTAATTTTAAAATATCTGCAAAAACAATCACTCCTAACAAAATCAATGATCCAAGAATCACAAAATATTTCGTGATTACTGCATAAGTTTGAGGTGCATTTGCATTTTTAGCGTGGCTAAAAAAGAAAGGTTCAATTCCTAATCTAAATGCTGTTGCAAATAAAACCATAAATAAACCCAATTTATAACACGCTGAATACGCTCCAACTTCTGACTTTGCTATGTTTTCTGGCAATAAATAACCTAGTAAGATTTTATCAAAATGCTCATTAACTGCAAAAGCTAATCCAGCCACCAAAATTGGTAAACCATATTTCATCATTTTTCTCCAAAGTACTGGATCAAATTTTCGTCCAAGCGAAAGATAATTTGGAGACAATACTATAAAGGTTGCCAAACTTGCCAAAAGATTAGCAATGAAAATATAAGCAATTTGGAAATTTTCTACATATAAATTATCCCAAACAGAATTTGGATTATCAGCCGCAAGTTTAGGTAAGTACATCAAGAAGAAAATATTCAGAACAAGATTTACTATTACATTTCCAATTTTTATTGCTGCATAAACCATTGGTCGCTGATTGGCTCTAAGCTTAGAAAAAGGAACTAAAACCAACGCGTCCAAAACTAAAATCCAAACCGAATAGGTAACAAACTGTACATCGACTTCAGCAAGAGTTGCAAGTGTATTTCTAAAAATTAATGCTGCAAAAAGAAAAATAATCGATGACCAAAAAATAGAAATTGTAGAAGTCGCAATGACATTTTTCTTATCTGGTTCGGAATTATAAAACCTAAAAAAAGCAGTTTCCATCCCGTAAGAAAGTACTACGTTAAAGAAAACCATCCACGATAACACGATAGAAACCTCACCATACTCTGCTGTTGGTAAAATTCCGGTGTATAATCGTACTAATAAAAAACTCAGCATTCGTGGCAATACTGTCGCAAGCCCATAAATAGCTGTCTGTTTAAAAAGATTTTTATATAATCCCAAAATATTTGTGGTAATAAAATTTATAAAACAAAAATAACCAATTCTTTGGTTTAATATCGTTTTTATCGATTCATTAAGGAAATGTTATGCTATTTTATATTAAGTCAACTTATTTTCATCTAATATTTTTACAAAATGAAATCCTTTAGGGCCATAACCTTGATTATAATAAAAACGATGTGCGGCAAAATTAGAAGTAAATGCGTCCAAAACAATATTAGAACACCCTAAATCAAGCGCTTTTTTCTCAATATAATCCGTCAGTAATTTCCCGATTCCTTTAGAACGATGATCTGGATGCACAACAAAATTATCTATCTCCAAATATTTTCCGGACCAAAGCTTTGTAGATGACCAACATCCTGTAATTCCTAAACATACATCATCCTCAAAAACAGCAATTTGGGTATAACTATGAGGAACCATTTCTGATAGGTATAATTCATATTTCTCCAAATCCAGATTGGGATATAAATACTGCATGGTCGCAATTTGAGCAACCATTTCTTTAATAGTAGTAAGTTCTTTGATTATAAATTGCATGTTGATATAAAAATAGAAGCCAAAATTAATCAAAAAAACTGATTAATAATTGGTATCGCTATATTCATGGGGCAATTAGAACAGATTGTCGATGAACTATTGTTTTATAATATCGATATAAATGATCATAAATTAATAGTTCATACATTCTTTGTTTGGATGTATACTGCCTATTTACCATCATGTGTATGTGACTCTTTAAAAAACTTGATAGAGAAATTTCTAGATTTTCTTTAATCTGTAAAGTCACTTTATCAACTTTAGTCTGTTTTTCTTGTATTAACTCAAAAACTTCAGGATAATCATTTATACTTTTATCAAATAAAAATCGATTCATTTCAGGAAATAACTCTCGATAGTGTTTATCCATTTCTTTTTTAAGATTCTTATTGGCATTAAATTCTTCTTTAAAAGATAATTGCAACTCATCCATTAGCTTTAGTTTATCTGCACTTGTTAACAAAAATGAATTTAGAAAACTATCAATCGCACAAAAACTAAAAAGCAATGGTATGTTGTTATTTGCAAATCCCGATTTTAAGATTAAATATTGCAAAACCATTTCACTGTCTTGGTAGAAAAGTAATTCTGAATCAATCATTGTGTTCTGGCCATACCTTTCAATTTCTCTTTTATAAGTACCCGTTTTTACTTTCCAAACAATGTCTTGCTCTAACATCTCATCCAAAACAGGATAAAGAATTGCTATTATTTCAGATAATTTATCAGGTGAAGCTAGCAAAAAACGAATCCTCAAATGTTCATCAGGGTCTTTATATCGTATAAAAAACCATTTACTTATTAAATTTTTCTCTTTTAATAATGAAATAATAGGATATAGTTTTTCTACTAAAACAATATCGGTCATTTTAACTCCTGTGTATATTTTATAATACAACCATTCACTCCCTAAACAAAAATCTCTTTTCATTTTTATGTTTTTTTAACCGCAAAGATTTAACAGATTTTTATTTGTATAATTTGTGGCAAAAAATTAACCGCAAAGTTTAAAAGAGTTTTCCCAAAGTTCGCAAAGCTTTGTGTCCCCTGCGTTTCTTCTTAGCGTGCTCTGCGGTAAAGACAACAGAAATAAAATCCGCTTTTATCCGTGTTTTCGCGATAGCGAATCCGTATCATCCGCGTCCATTGCGTCTCTATTCTCAAAGTCTATTTACTCTTTGTAAAATGACAATATAAATTGATTTGTAAAATCTTCTCCATTGGCATCTTTAACAACAGAATCACCAGTAAACAAAAATTCTTCCAGCGTAATTTTATTATAGTTTTGAACCGATTTTAAAAACATCTTCATACAAATCTCTTTTTCTAAATCAAGTAAAAGTGTATTATCTGAGTTAATCCAATTTACAAGTCGGGGTATATTACGTTCATTCTTCCAAATTGTAAAAGCTTCAAATAAACCGCTTTCTTCCATTTTTAAAAACTGGTTTATTTCCTTTTTATCCACCATCCATTTTGCTTTCGAAAGAATAACGTCTTTATATAATACTCGTGGGAAATAATCATAATGCAAATCCAAAACACCCCAATTAAAACTATAAATAGGTTTTAAATCCTGACTTTGTAAGTCACATAAAAAATGATAAATGGGTAATGATTTATTATTAGAATAATCATGAGCATTAGATAAACAAGGAACAACTTCTTTATTGTACTTTTTAGATCGCAAAAAAATCCTATTCTCTTTAATAGAAATCATCAAATCATTTAAATCGATTGTTTTCTCTTCTGGTACACCAGGGATAGAAAGATAGGCAATTTCATAATCTCTTAAAAATGGTCTTCGTAATATATTCCCTGTTCTTGATTCAGGAATATGTACCACTTCTGCCAAGATTTTATCAGAATGATATTTTGTTTCTTTTTCAATAATTTCTTTTGTCAAATTATGAATCCCCTTGTTTCCATTACAAAAGCGTCCTAATAATTTTGCCGCACTACTATTTCCTGAAGATTCAATACTAATTTCTTCATTTTTTAAAAGTTCGATCATTACCGAAAATGTAGCTGGAGCATTATCCCAATTGGCATCAAAATCAGGAAAATCTTTTTCTGAAAGTAGAATGCTTTTCTCTTTTTTTACAACACTCTCTTGCAATTTTTTCTCTATGATATAGTCATAAACACTCCAAGATTGATTCTCTGTTTTCGGTTTTGAACCTTGAAAAGAGAACCGTTCTAATATGTCATGAACATCATTCATATCTGAATCTTGAAGATAGCCAATACCCGTTTCTGTATCCAGAACTGTAGTTAGTGGCATTTCTTTTGATTCATATCTTTGAGTAAATCTTCTTATAAAATTGGTCTGATTTGTAAACTTTTTAGAATTTTGAATTCCGTTTAAAAAACGAATCGCTTGCATTACTTTTTCTGGAACTTTTTCGCTTAATACATTTACATAGGTAGCTGTGTTTAAATCAGTCTGAAAAAGATATTTTTCATCATAAGACAAATCTATGTTTTGGATTAATTCCTTTATTTCGGTATAACTGTTTTCAACAGGAATCAAGCTCTTGTCTAATTTTAAAAGCCCTTTTTTAAGAATTTGCAATTGTTTATTATCATGTTGTAATTTGGGAATTTTATTAAAAATAGTAAATACACTATCCCACTCCTCTTTACCTGTTATAGTACCATCAATCTCGCTTACAAGAAACTGAAAATCTATTAATTGGTAAATAAAAGCCAATGCGTCTTCCTTTTCAGAAGAATCATCGATAAGATGTAAAACCATTTCATCAACCCTTATTCCTGACTTTGCATGAAGCAATACCGTTTCTAAAAGTTCTGATTTTCTTAGTGCCGAAATACTATGCTCCCTTTTAGTATTTACATATTTATACTCTACATAGCGATAGAAATCGCCAAGAGTATAAACTGAAGTATTAGGATAATATACAAGATGATTTCTAATTTCTTTTCGTTTCCCAAATTCCTGCAACATTCCTAACCAGAACTGTCTATCAAATTGCGTAAAACGATTAAAACTAGCTGGCGATTTAAGAATACAATTTGTTTCCGAATCTATTTTTCCTGTGGTACAACCAGCAAATAACCCAAAAGGAGTACACCTTGCAGACATTCTGGCAATGTATTTTAATAATGAAATCTCTAAACCGTTCTCTTTTTTGTTCGAAAGACCAGAAGAATCTTTTTTCCATTTGTCTAAAGCCAATACCAATTCGGGTGATGCGATATAAATTGCTTCCCGAACCAACCGATTTTCAAACGCCTCTAATAATCCTTCCTGAGAATAATTCTCTATTACATTTAAATAAAAAGAAATAGGAAATAAAGGCGTTCGTAAAACATACTGGGAGAAATGATGAACTTTATAAATGTTCATTCTTTTGATTTAAACACATTATTCCTTCTTTAATTTGTAATCTGGATGCCCCAACTGCCAATAAAAAAAAGCATAAGAATCGGCAAGTTTATCATTTAATTTATCAAAAGATACATCTCCACCATGACCACTTTCCATACCTACATTTAAAAATATAGGGTTATCACCTGAATTATTCGCTTGAAGTTTGGCTGCAAACTTAGCCGGAATCCAAGCAATTACACGAGGGTCATTCATACCAGCAGTTATCAAGGTTGCAGGATATTTTGTTCCTTTCTTTATATGATGAAATGCATCCATTTCTAGCAATGCTTTAAACTCTTCTTCATTTTCAACAGTTCCAAATTCTTTTATATTATTTGGCCCGTTGGGTGCAATTTCTGCACGAACCGCATTTATCGATCCTACATCGATAATTGCTGCTTTAAATAAATCTGGTCTTTCTGTAATCGCTCTGGCTATTAAGATGCCGCCAGCACTTACACCTTCTACACCCAAGTATTCTGGAGAAGTATATTTTTCCTTGATTAAAAACTTTGCACTCGAAATAAAATCTTCCCATGTATTTGGCTTTGTTTTCTTAAAACCGCCTTTATGCCATGCATCGCCTTTTTCTCCACCACCTCGCACATGCGTATGTACTAAAATACCTCCATCTAAAATCCATAACAAACTATATGGATTAAAATAAGCTTCGTTTGAATCCCCATAAGCACCATATCCATCCATGATTACTCTATTTTTACCATTTTTATCCAATCCTTTTTTGTGAATAATCGTTAGAGGTAAAGCTAATCCGTCATGTGTTATTATTTCTATTTCTTCTACTACTATATCTTTATATTCGGGATAATCTGGCTGTTCACGAAAATCTTCCGGTCTTAAGGTATCTGTTTTAATATCGTACTTATATCTTTTTCTATTTTGAGTCCATCCTGAACAAGAAATCCAAATATCCGATACATCTTCACTTATGGTTTGCATGTAAATTTTACCAGAAGGTGTTGGCAAAATTATTTTTTTATAATTTCTTCCGTTATAAAAATAAAAATTTGCTACAACTCCATTTTTCACTGTTGTAAAGAAAAATCCATCTTTTGTTTTTACAACATCATCTATTATTTCATCTTTTATTTGCTGAACAATAACCTCCGGAGTTGAAAAATTCGGAGAATCAAGAGATGTTTTACATAGCTGACTTTTGTTGTTGTTTTCTGAAATAAAAATCACATCGTTTCCGTCTATTATAAAACTTTTAATTTTTTCTTCTTTTTTAAAAAAGGGTTTCCAAATCACTTTATCATTATAAACATCTACCACATTTGCATAAAAATAATCACTATAATTGGTGGCTCCACCCACGCGTCCAAATATGTAATTATTAAATTTTTGAGGAATTGTTACAATAGGAAGATCTGCCTTGTCTAATTTTAATTCAGGATTATTTGATATCGAAAAAATATCTTTTATCGTATTAACGTTACTTCCAAGTTTATAAACAACAGACTTTGTGTTCATAATAAAATCATCAGATTTCATGTCGATATTAGGAATATGAACATAAACAATTCCCGAGTTGTCGGGCAACCAACTTATTCCTCCTATTCCACTTGGCCAGGTATTGGTAATAATCTCTGGTAACATCTTATTTTTTAGTACATCAAAAATAACAACTTCGGCAATTTCTTTTCCGCCTTCCGTAACTGCAATAACTACTTTAGAACCGTCTTTGGTAGGCTTATAATAACTTATTAAATATTTTTTATTATCCTCTGGTTTAAAATCCTTGGGGTCAAAAAGTAATTGTTCCTTACCATTAAGTCCTTTTTTGCAGTACAATTTTCGATAGTTTTCGTCATTACGCATTTTAGTATAAAAATTAGTGCCATCTGTAGTTGTATTTATAGCACCATAAAAAAATTCTGTTTTCTTATCTATGTTTAGCATTCGATTTAAAAATTCATTTCTTTTAGAAATACTTTTCAAGGTTGCTTCAGTATAAATCGTTTGGTTTTTCATCCAATCAATAACAGCTGGGTCTTCCAGGTTTTCTAAATTTCTGTACTCGTCAACAACTTCAATTCCATGATATACATCGGTTGCTGGAATTGATGGAGCCAATGCAGGAGACTGAGCCAATATAGTTCCAGAAAAACTAATGACTAATAATGTTATAATTTTTTTCAATTTATTTATACTTAATGTTATTATGGTATCTATTATCGTTTCTTTTTGCTCACTTTTTCTGCAAGTTGCATCGCATTATACACATTTAAAACTTTACCCGATTTGGATAATTTCGAAAATGAAACTTTTTTATCTTTTGTCATTATTTATCTTAATTAAATTTCAGTTAATAACTAACTACATATAAATAGTATAAATAATTTTATCCTATTTACAATAATCTGTCGATTTTTTAAATTTTGGATTAGTAACCGGCTCACCTTCAGTGCCATTTCCTCCCCCTTTAATTAAATGTGGATTCTTTAATTTTGCTATTACAAATCTTTCTAAATCAAATTTATTAACTTCTTTTTTTTCTCTTTTCGTTTTCATTTTTATAAATTATATTTATTATTTACTTACAAATATAGAACAGCTCTCTTACAAAACTACTAAACAATCACCTAGTGTATATCGAAATTCGGGAATTTCGAGTTTGTAGATTCTTATAACAACATAAGAATAAAAGCTTTACTATTATGTGACATTATCGAGCTCCTTAATAAAATAAGTTGGTTTGATACCTGTTTTTTTATAAAAAGCAGCCGAAAAGGATTCCGCATTGTTAAAACCAAATTCCAGAGCAAGAGCCTGAATGGTATATTTTCTTAACCTCATATTTTCTTGTAGTTGAGTTACTGCATACTCAACTCTTAAATCGTTTATGTATTGGGTAAAAGTTTTTCCCTTATACACATTTACTATTTTGGATACATATTTTGTATTCGTCTCAAATGTGGTAGACAACATTTGTACCGTAATATTCGATTCTAGATATCCTTTTTTGTTTTCGAAATCATCCAGCTTTTCCAAAATCTGGTTCACTAAATCCTCAGCTATTCCAATATCTTCAATTTTTGTTACAGCTATTTTAATTTCTTTATCTTTATTTTCCTCAATTCCATTGCCCTCTTTTCCTGTCGTTTCATTTATTATTTTTTCAAATCGGGAACGATCTCTCTTCTTAAGTTTATACTGATAGATACCAAAACCACCCATACCAATGGTTATTAAAAATAAAAAAAACAAACCCCAATATGTTTTTATTTTATCCTTGCCAAGAGATTCTATAAGATTTTCTTTATCGGAAATTAAACGTGGGATATCATATTCTTTATGCACCAACTTATTTAATTCTCTATAATTTTTCTGTAAAGTACTGTCTATCGTCATATAGGCAGTTATGTACTTTAATTGATTTTCTTTATCTCCTAAATTTTTATAATATAAAATCAAATACGGATATCCATCTATAAATTCGGTACTTATTTCTTTTGTTACTTTATAGATAGAATCTACCTTAATAAAATTTTCAGCAGCTATTGCTTTTTTACCCAAGCCCTCATAGGCTTTACCCAAATAAAAATAAGCGGCTAATACATTACTAACATTATCATATTTGATCATCTTGGGCAATGCTTTATTAATACTGTCCAAACCTACTTTATAATTCTTTCCTTCTACTTGGTTCGCTCCCTCATTTAAAACAAACAGGTACTTATATTCTTCATTTTTTGTTATATATGATTCTCTGTAGCCTAATTTATTGTAATAAGTAGTTGAATCTTTATTATGTAACGATTTATAACAATCTGCTATTCCAAAAATAACAGTTAGATAATCCCTGGCAAGTTTCGGATTTCTTACATCTTTGCTTTTATAATACCGATAACATTCTTTATAAATATCGAGTGCTTCTTTAAAATCTCCTAAATCTTCTGATTTAGTAATAGCTATATATCCCCGCACTACATAATAGTAATCGATATTTGTTTTAAGCGCTATTTTTTCGGCTAAATTATAATTATTCAAAGCTTCTTTAAACTTAAATTGCCTTTGAAGTAAATCTGCTTTTTCGCAATAAGCCGCAGCAGGAAAAAATTTATGACCTGTATTTTGAGAATATTTAATCACACTATCCAGATACATAATGGCTTTACTGACATCTCTATCATAATACAAAAGGGCAAATTGGTAATTTGCCTTGGCTTTTTGGATAGGAATGTTTTCTTTATTGGCTTTAGCCAAATAAGCTTGGGCACATTGCTGTTGCACTGTTTTATCTTTTTCATTAGCAAAATACAAATCATGCAACTCATCATAAGAAAGTTTTGTATACTCTTTTTTTGGAGTTTGTCCCAATACGATTATCGGCAATAAAAACAATAAAACCTTTATATTCCAGATAAAGCTCTTCATTAAATTTAATTTTCTTACAAAAATACAGCAAACTTGTACAATTAAACCAACAAATAACGAATTTAACGAATGACACACAAAATACTAAAAACCATACAGTTAACCCATTTTTTAACACGAAATTCCCGAAATCTATATCGGTTTTCCCGAATCCCGATAACGACCATTTGTATTCAATATGATGTTTGATATAGTTTTGGCAAAAGAAAACGAGATTGTTTTTTAGTAAGACGTTACTTTAGAATACTCTATTTTTCTATAAATTATAATTTGGCCAATTATGGGGATTGATTCAGCTATATTGTAACCCTTAAAAAAGCAAAGCAAAAATTAGAATTCACAAACTCCTTGTAGAAATGTAAAAAAGCAATAGCAAATTTCTCAAGAAACAGTTTGTTGAAACAAAAAAGTTTAATCTTTAAAAACCAACAAATTATGAATTTAGATAGTTTGAATTTAGTAGAGCTTAATGCTCGAGAAGTAAAAGAAGTTGATGGTGGATGGCTTATTCCAGTTGCTCTTGCAATTATTTATTTAGGAGGAGAAATATATAAATCTTCTAATGGTATAGGCGAATACGGTCGTCCATAAATAGACTAATTAATTCCCCTGATTTTCGCACAAAAAATCAGGGGAATATTTATTTAAATTAATAGTTATATTTTAATCATAAACAACAACAAAATGAAATCTTTGGGTCTAACGAAAAATAATTTCAACTTTTTTATCCTTATTCTTGGTGCTAGATGTTTTGATATTCTAACAACTTATATTGCAGGTAATGGTGATTTATCTGGAGAAATGAATGTCCTTGTTAGAGTTTTCCATTTAGGATGGGGGGCACTATTACTCTCTGAAATTATATTACTCGGAATAGTATACATACTATTGAAAATTCAGACTGATTCATTCTATATAGAAGAAGAAAAAAAGATTAAAAAAGAAAATTTATCATTTAACGAATATCTTGGAACTTTATATTTTGGAAGAAAAATATCTTTAATCAAATCATTCTATTCTAAAATTAATTACAAATTGGCTGTTAATTCTTTTATTGACTTATTTCTGATGACTTTAACTACAGTTAGCTTTTTGATTGGAATAAATAATTTATTGTCTTCGTCAAATTACTTGAATTTATATAATTTTTCAAATACAGTTTTTCAAAAAAATATGCCAAACATTTTAAATATAATCATATTCTTTTGTACAATAATACTTTACCATTATACTAGATATAAAAAACATATTAACTTTTAAACTGTAAACAATGATTGAAAATAAAAAAAGAATTGGCGTTTTTGGTGGTAATTATACCGAATCGTTAATAATAAAAAGTCTCTTAGAGAGTCACAACATTTTAGTCTATCAAGATAATTCTTTAATGGGAACCTTTAATCCTTGGGGAATTCCTGTTGGAGGACTCAATAAAGTAAAATTAAATGTGATTGAAGATGATTATGAAAAAGCTAAAAAAATAATTGACAATTACAACGCTGGAAAATATAATCTATAACATTATCAGTATGTCAAATTTGCATAATTTATAAAATCAACTAAAAATACTGCTTCAAATAAAATATGTGTACTTTAATATAACAACTTTCTATTTTTAGGATATAATATTGGCCTTTTTTAGAAAAATACACAAATCTTTACATTATTTATAACACTCTATAATCTTTCTTTTATCAGAAGGACAGGAAATCTATCGTCCTGTTTTTACCTTTCTATCGTATAAATAAACCAATCCAAATTAAATCATGAACTTCAGTTCAGACCCTATAAACACACTCGAAAATCTTATTGCAAAAAACAAAACCAAAAGTATATCCCTATACTTGGTACTTGTTTTATCGATCATAGTTTTCTTGGTGCTGTTACCAATTATTAAAGTTGATATTAGTAGTCAGAGCCGCGGTATTATTCGCAGTACTACCGATAATGTACCTATAACAACCATAGTAAGTGGTCGCATTACTTGGCTGTCGCTTAAAAATAATACTCTAGTACAAAAAGGTGATACACTTATAAAAATCTCCAAACAGAACCTGGAAAGTGATAAAAAAACACAAGACACTTTATCGAGTTCAGTATCAGCATTATTTAAAGATGTTTCTTTCTTATTGCAAAATAAAACCTCCCATTTAACAACATCAACTGCACGAGAAGATTTATTTAAATTTCAAGCACGTAAAAATGAATTGCAAAGTAAAGTTACTCAGGCTCAAATTAATTTTAGCCGAAACAAAAGTTTGTTTGATAAAGGTATCATTGCAGAAGTCGAATTTGAAAAACACGATTACGAATTGCGTTTTGCCAATCAGGCATTACAAAGCTACATCACCCAACAAAAAGCCACTTGGGAAAATCAAAAAAGAGAGTTAGAAGAGCGATTAAAAAACCTGAACGGGACTGTTGCCAAAATAAATGTAGAATCTACTAATTATATTGTCTTAGCGCCTATTTCTGGCACTATTGAGAATTTTTCGGGTATTCAGATAGGTTCTTATTTAAATGCTTCTCAGTCCATCGCATCAATTTCGGCAGCAGATCATCTTATTGTAGAAAGCAATGTTTCCCCAAATGACATAGGACTTGTAAAAATGAATCAAAAAGTAAAATTTCAATTGGATGCTTTTAATTACAATCAATGGGGCTTATTGCAAGGAAAAGTAATTGATATCGATAGAAATATTACCATGCAAGGAGACCAAGCTTTTTTTAAAGTACGCAGTGCATTAGATTCAACAATGATGCAATTACAATCTGGTTATACAACTAATGTTTCTAAAGGAATGACCTTAACAACAAGATATATTATTACGCGTCGTAGCTTATTCGATTTATTATTTGATAAAATCGATGATTGGCTTAATCCAAAACAATTAGAAAATAGTAATTAATATGTCTTCAATAAAAATAAAACAACATGATATTAAAGATTGTGGTGCGGCTTGTTTGGCTTCTATTGGAAACCATTACAAAGTTAATCTTCCTATAGCAAGAATTCGACAATATGCCTATACCGATAAACGAGGCACTAATGTATTGGGCATTATTGAAGCTGCCGAAAAAATGGGATTCACCGCCAAAGGCGTCAAAGGCGGCATAGATTCTTTGGATAAAATCCCACTTCCTGCCATTGCTCATATAGTCACAAAAGAACAATTGCATCATTATGTGGTAATTTATAAAGTCGAATCCTCTCCTAATCCCTCCAAAAATGGGGGAGCTATAATGGTAATGGATCCTGGTTTTGGTAAAATTGAAACTTATACTTTCGAAGACTTTCAAAAAGTATGGTCGGGTGTATTGATTCTCTTTGCTCCCAATGATGATTTTAAAACATATAATGAAAAGGTTTCTCCTACAAGACGTTTTTGGCATTTGGTACAACCACACAAAACCATTTTGATTCAAGCTTTGGTTGGTGCAATATTGTTTACCGTTCTTGGATTGGCAATGTCTATTTATATCCAAAAAATAACCGATTATGTATTGGTTGATGGGAATAGGAATTTACTCAATTTATTAAGCATTTCTATGATTGCAATTATAGTATTGCAAGCTTATATTGGCTCCAAGAAAAGCGTTTTTGTAATGAAAACAGGGCAATTGATAGACGCTAAACTAATACTAGGATACTATAAACATTTACTCCATTTACCACAACGTTTTTTTGACACTATGCAAATCGGGGAAATTACATCCAGAATAAATGATGCTGTAAAAATTCGTTCGTTTATAAATGAAGTAGCAATCGAAATGATTGTAAACATTTTTATTGTTATTTTTTCATTTGCATTAATGTTTACTTATTATTGGAAACTGGCTTTAGTAATCTTACTTGTGATTCCTTTTTATGCTGCAATCTATTTTGTTTTGAATAAATTCAACAAGAAAGTAGAACGAAACATCATGGAAAATGCTGCCGAACTACAAACGCAACTAGTTGAAAGTATCACACACATTAGAACAGTAAAAGAATTTGGTATTGAAGAGTTCTCTAATCTAAAAACAGAAAACAAATTCGTAAAACTATTATTTACTACTTACAAATCAGGGCTAAATGGGATTTTTGCAAATACTTCTACTCAATTTTTAGCTTCAGGTTTCACCATTATTTTAATGTGGATTGGTTCTGGATATGTAATTGACAGAGCCATAACTCCTGGAGAACTATTCTCTTTTTATGCCTTGATAGGTTATTTTACTTCACCAGTTGCCTCCTTGATAGGCATGAACAAAACGGCGCAAAATGCATTAATAGCTGCCGATAGACTTTTTGAAATAATGGATCTGGAACGGGAAGAGACAGAAAACAAAACGGAAATTCAAAGAGAAAATGTAGGTGATATAAAATTCGAAAACGTTTCTTTCCGTTATGGTTCACGAATTGAAGTGTTTAAAAACTTTAATGCCATATTCAAGAAAAATGAAACAACAGCAATTGTTGGTGAAAGTGGGAGTGGTAAAACCACATTAATCTCATTACTACAAAATTTATATCCCATAAAAGAAGGTAAAATCTATATTGGGGAATATGATACACAGTTTATCCATTATCAAAGTTTGAGGAATTTTGTTGGTGTCGTTCCACAACAGCTCAATTTATTCTCGGGGAATATTATTGAAAATATTGCTTTAGGAGATTCTTTTCCTAATATTCAACGTGTTCTGGATTTATCTAAACAACTAGGAATAACCGAATTTGTAGAAAAATTATCAAATGGTTTTGAAACTCAAATAGGAGAAAATGGCACGATGCTCTCGGGAGGGCAAAAACAGCGAATTGCAATTGCGAGGGCTTTATACAAAAATCCCGAAGTTTTATTAATGGATGAAGCAACATCATCACTAGACACCAACTCAGAAACAATTGTAAAAGAAGTTATTGATAATTTTAAATCACAAGGAAAAACAGTAATCGTAATC
Source organism: Flavobacterium sp. GL_143 (assembly GCF_057834355.1). NCBI lineage: Bacteria > Pseudomonadati > Bacteroidota > Flavobacteriia > Flavobacteriales > Flavobacteriaceae > Flavobacterium > Flavobacterium sp. GL_143. The sequence goes on from NZ_CM174401.1 coordinate 1,227,429, forward strand.
GCCCATCGATTGAGTACAATTGCGAATGCCAACACAATATTAGTAATGAAAAATGGTGCTATTATAGAGTCAGGAAATCATATCGATTTATTAGAGCAAAAAGGAGAATATTATGATTTATGGAATAAACAAGGGTTATTATAATGTTGATAATCGATTAAAAGGTTTTACGGATTTTATTTACAAAATATTTTATAATTATGGTAAATAGCCTTATATTTAAACTTTTACCATCTTAAAATACATAAATGATGAAAAACGAAAACAATATTATAAATATTGACACTCTTGCTAAGATTGTCCTATCAGCAGTTATATTATGGGCTAGTTTATATTTTGCAGGATACGTAATAGGAAAAGCATATTATAATTTCATCCATTAACAACTCTTCAAACTACTAACTAATTAAACTATAAAAACATGAAAAAGTATATGAATAAAATAGCTCTTTATGCCAAAGAGGAAACCAATAATTTCATAGTATGGTTATTATGGATATCAGCTATATTAACTTATATTGGTTTTGAATTGGGCAGATTTACATATGCATTTATGAATAGATAATTTATGCTATGAATATGTAAAATTTCGGAGATTTACCAATATATACACAATACTACTTAAATTAATAGCTATGAGCTTATACATAATATTGTTGTTTTTATTATTTGATGTTGTTGTTTTAATATTTTTGATAACAAAATACCAAAAAAAGATATGGGATTTCTCTGGTATTTTAAAAGCTTGGAAAAAAGAGTTTGAAGGATAATAATTGTATTTGATTATTTGCGGCTTTGTTTTTTTATCTATTTTGCAGCCTTTATAGCAGGAAAATAATATTACATTTTACTTAATGACTGCTTTTTAAAATAAGAAATGATAAAAATATTAAAGTATTTAATCCTAATCCGATTTAGAAAAATATTACCAAAAGATGACTATTTAGCAATAGGATTGTTCTTGGCTTTTTACGCAGTTATTATTTATTTTCTAAATCAATTATTTCCAAAATACAATTATTTCTTTTTAATAACAACTTTAGAAATAGCCTTTTATCATCAGAACAGAAAGGACATAGAGCTATTGAGGGTAAATAAAAATTATCGTCTTTTATTATTCCTGGAATACACAATATATAGCTTACCGTTTATAATTATTTATCTTATAAACCAACGTTGGGATATTCTTATAATACACTTTCTAATACTATATTTCTTGATTCTACTAAATAAAGTAGGGCTTAAAACCATAAAGTATCCCTTCAGATTACTTGATCCATTTTGGCATATTTGCTTTAGAAAAAATAAACTTATCCTTTTTATACCTTTGATTATTTTCCTTAATGTAATGGGAGACCAATACAATAATGATAATCTAAATCTTGCCAGCTTATTTTTAGTTTCTTTTATTGGTTGTTTACCATCCTTTAATAGAGAGAACATAATTCATATAAAAATAAGTTCTTTCGATTCTGGGAAATATCTTTTAAAGCAAATTCAAATTGCGATATACAACACCTTACTATTGAGTACAGCTTTAATTTTATGTCTATTAGTATTCAAAAAATGGGATTTACTGCTGTTTGTACCATTAGTTTTTTTATTTCCAATAATTAGCATCTTGTTTAAATACACTTTTTTTAGTAATAGTTTATTACAACAGATTTTTTTCGCTTTATTTATTATAAATGTCCAAATCGGGATACCTTTTTTAATTTTACCTTATTTATACTATAAGTCTATAAAAACAATAAACAATTTGAAATATGTTACAGATTAATATCAAGAAGAAAGCATTTGGAAATAAAACTGTTTTACAGGATATAAATCTTTCAATTTCAAAAAATGGAATATATGGAGTTGTTGGGAAAAATGGCGAAGGTAAAACTACATTATTTAAAATTATAACTGCTCTAATAGATTTTGAAGGAACAATATCCTACATTGATTTGCCCATTAAACATAACGAAATAGCATTTTTCCCAACTGAAGTACCAATATACGATGAACTTACTGCAACAGAATTTTCAAATTTTTATAAAGAATTGCTAAATCTAAAAACTGGAAATAAAACCAATTTATTTGATGTGTCACAAGATAAACTCATCAAGACATTTTCGACTGGAATGAAAAAAAAGGCTTACATGAATGCCGTATTCCAAAGAGAGTATCCAATTTATATTTTTGACGAACCTTTTAATGGTCTCGATTTAGAATCTAATTATCTGTTGATGAATTATATTAGAGAGTTATCTCAAAAAAGTATAGTCCTTATTTCTTCACATATTCTGGAAATTCTATATAAAGACTGCGACAAAATTTTTCTGGTAAAAAATACAGCTATCAAAGAATATGAAAAAGAAGAATTTTCAAAAATTGAAGAAGAACTTTTCTTAAAGTAAAATTTATCCCTATCAAGTTCTAAAATATAGACATAAAAAAAGAGCCAACAATTGTTGGCTCTTTTTATATACTTAAAAATTTTTCCTATGCTTTCAAAGCCTCGCAATTTTGAAGATTTGAAAAATTAAAAATTTTTCTTATCCTTTCAAAGCCTCAGCTCCACCAACGATTTCTAAGATTTCGTTTGTAATTGCAGCTTGACGGGCTTTGTTATAAGTTAATTTCAATTGATTTCTTAACTCAGTTGCATTATCCGTTGCTTTGTGCATTGCAGTCATACGTGCACCATGCTCAGACGCAAATGAATCACGAATACCTTTGTATAATTGTGTTTTTAATGATTTAGGAATCAAAGTTAACACGATTTCTTCTTTCGAAGGTTCAAAGATATAATCTCCTGTCGAAACTGGTACATCTGATTTTATTGGAGCCAAAGGCAAAAACTGTTCTGTTTGAACAATTTGAGTCGCAGCATTTTTAAATTGATTATAAATCAATTCAATTTTATCATACTTTCCAGTTAAGAATTGTTGAGTTAAAATTTCAGCAATTTCAGCTACGTTATCAAAAGTCAAGTCATCAAAAACTGAACTTTTATTGTCTATTACTGAATGTGTTTTGCTTAAAACATCATTTCCTTTTTTACCTATAGCAAAAATGTCAACTTGTTTTCCGGCATAAAATTCAGAACGTACTTTTGCTTCCTTTATTACATTGGTATTAAATGCACCACATAAACCTCTATTAGATGTTATTGCTACAATTAATACTTTCTTTACTTCACGTTGTGTAGTAAAATCTCCTCCTACATCACCATCAAGTGTTGCAGAAAGGTTTTGTAATAATTCCGTTAATTTCTCGGCATAAGGACGCATCGCTGTGATTGCATCTTGTGCTTTCTTAAGCTTTGCAGCAGAAACCATTTTCATCGCCGATGTAATCTGCATCGTAGATGAAACGGAAGTAATTCTATTACGGATTTCCTTTAAATTTGCCATCTTTTCTAATTAGAAAATTTGAAAATCAGTCAATTAGATAATTAGAAAAACACTTTGATCTTTCTAATTATCTAATTATCCAATTATCTTATTAGTTATATTTTGCTGAAATTTCTTTTGCTACTTTTTCAATAACATCTGTAATGTTATCGTCTAGTTTACCTGCTTTAAGCGCATTAAGAGTGTCTTTATGCTTGCTGTTTAGGTATGCTAAGAAATCTGCTTCAAATTCTTTTACTTTATTTACAGGAACGTTTCTTAATAAGTTTTTAGAACCAGCGTAAATAATAGCAACTTGGTTTTCAACTGTATAAGGATCATTTAAACCTTGTTTCAAGATTTCAACGTTTCTTTTTCCTTTTTCAATTACGTTTAAAGTAACAGCATCAAGATCAGAACCAAATTTAGCAAACGCTTCCAATTCACGGAATTGAGCTTGGTCTAATTTTAAAGTACCTGATACTTTTTTCATTGATTTAATTTGTGCATTACCTCCAACACGAGATACTGAGATACCTACGTTAATAGCAGGACGAACTCCAGAGTTGAACAAATCTCCATCAAGGAAAATCTGACCATCTGTAATCGAAATTACGTTTGTTGGGATATATGCAGAAACGTCACCAGCTTGAGTCTCAATAATTGGTAAAGCAGTTAATGAACCACCACCTTTTACGATAGACTTAATAGAATCTGGTAAATCGTTCATGTTTTTAGCAATTCCATTATCTGCAATTACTTTACAAGCACGCTCTAATAAACGAGAGTGTAAGTAGAAAACGTCTCCAGGATATGCCTCACGTCCCGGTGGTCTTCTTAATAAAAGAGAAACCTCACGGTAAGCAACAGCTTGTTTAGATAAATCATCATACACGATAAGTGCTGGACGACCTGAATCTCTAAAATATTCTCCAATTGCTGCACCTGCAAAAGGAGCATAAACTTGCATTGGAGCTGGGTCAGAAGCATTTGCAGCAACAATAACCGTATAAGCCATTGCACCTTTTTCTTCTAACATTTTAGCAATTCCTGCTACAGTTGAAGCTTTTTGCCCAATTGCAACATATATACAAAATACAGGTTTTCCTGCATCGTAAAATTCTTTTTGATTTAAGATTGTATCGATACAAACAGTTGATTTACCTGTTTGACGGTCACCAATAACAAGCTCACGTTGTCCACGACCAACTGGGATCATAGCATCAACAGCTTTAATACCTGTTTGCAATGGCTCAGTTACTGGCTGACGGAAGATAACTCCAGGAGCTTTTCTTTCTAAAGGCATTTCATATAATGTTCCACCGATTGGTCCTTTTCCATCAATTGGAAAACCAAGAGTGTTCACTACACGTCCTACCATTTGCTCACCTACTTTAAGAGAAGCAATACGTTGTGTTCTTTTTGCAGTTGATCCTTCTTTGATTCCTGTTGATGGTCCTAAAAGTACCACACCAACATTGTCTTCTTCAAGGTTCAATACAATAGCTTCAAGTCCGTTTTCAAATTCAACTAACTCACCGTATTGTACATTAGATAGCCCGTAAATACGAGCAATACCATCTCCAACTTGAAGTACCGTTCCTACTTCCTCTAGCGTAGCACCAGATTCAAAACCTTCTACTTGCTTTCTTAATATTGCTGAAATTTCAGCAGGTTTGATTTCCGCCATCTTAAATTTATAATTTAGACACTTTTATGTGTAATAAAACTAATTACTTAACTCTCTTTTTAATACTTGTAATCTGTTTGCAACAGATGCATTATATTGCTTATCGCCTATTCTTAAAATAAATCCTCCAATAATTGAAGCATCTACATTATTTTCTATTGTAATTTTTTTATCTGATAATGTTGCAATTTTAGCTAATACTTTAGCTTCTAAAGCAGCATCCATAGGAATTGCTGTTGTAACCGTAGCTACTTCAACACCAATGCTTTCATCAAATAATTTATTGTACTCTAGTGCAATTGCTCCTAGAATTTCGAATCTTTTGTTTTCAAACAATAAATGAAATAACCCTTTGGTTACACCATTTACACTTGCAAAAACTTCTAAAAGAGCACTCTCTTTAACTTCAACTTTTATAGTTGGGCTTTCGATAAAGGTACTCAATTCTTCATTTGCTCCTATTGTTGAAGCAATTGATTTCATGTCGTTATTGACAGCTTCGGCAACACCTTTAGAGTTTGCTAAGTCTAGAATTGCTTTTGCATAACGAATTGCTGCTCTTGTACTTGCCATAATATTAGTTTAGCTTTACGTCATCTAACATTTTCTCAACTAATTTAGTTTGAGATTCTTTGCTAGATAATTCTTCTTTCAATAATTTTTCAGCAATGCTTAATGATAAAGTTGAAACTTGAGATTTCAATTCAGCCATAGCTGCATTTTTTTCATTTTCAATAGCTGCTTTAGCTTGAGCGATCAATTTTTGACCTTGCTCTTGAGCTTCATTTTTAGATTCAGCTATAATTTGCTCTTTCATTTCGCGAGCTTCTTTTAACATTGCATCACGTTCTGCACGAGCTTCTTTTAAGATACGCTCATTATCTGCAGTTAAATTTTGCATTTCTCTACGAGCTGCTTCAGCAGATGCTAAAGCCTCATTGATAGATTCTTCACGGCTTTTTACCGCTCCTAAAATAGGTTTCCAAGCATATTTTGCCAAAAGAATGAAGAAAACAATAAAGATAATTGTTGTCCAAAAAATTAAACTTTCTGGTGAAGTTAATTGCATAACATTATATATTTAAAAATTGTTTGTCTTTTTTAAAAAAACTTCCTGGAGCCAACCGCTACAGGAAGTTTTAAATTTTAATTATGCGTTTGTGATTAACGCAACAACTACTGCGAAAAGAGCAACACCTTCAATAAGTGCAGCAGCAATAATCATAGCAGTCTGAATTTTTCCAGCAGCTTCTGGTTGACGAGCAATAGCGTCCATTGCAGAACCACCAATTTTTCCAATACCAAGACCTGCACCAATTACAGCTAATCCAGCTCCGATTCCAGCTAATACCATAATAATAAATTTATATAGTTAATAATTAATAAAACTCTAATTAATGATGATCGTGCTCTTCAACAGCCTGACCAATAAATAATGCTGAAAGCAATGTAAATACATACGCTTGCAAAGCAGCAACCAACATTTCTAATACGCTCATGAACAATACGAATGCTCCAGCAACTGGTCCGATAGCAATACTTTTGAAAATGAAAATCAAAGAAACTAAACTCAAGATAATAATGTGACCAGCAGTGATGTTTGCAAATAAACGAATCATCAATGCAAATGGCTTAGTAAGCATTCCGATAATTTCTACAGGAATCATAATTGGAGCCAACCACACAGGAACTCCTGGTGTATTAAAAATGTGTCCCCAGTAAGTTTTATTTCCGCTTAAAGTTGTAACTACGAAAGTAATAAATGCCATTACAAATGTAAAATAGATATTACCTGTTAAGTTTGAACTAAATGGGAAGAAAGGAATTAATCCGATTAAGTTATTAATCCAAATAAAGAAAAAGATAGTTAAAAGATACGGCATATATTTTGCGTATTTTTTTGGTCCAATGTTTGGAATTGCAATCTCGTCTCTAACATAAGTAACTAGTGGCTCTAAAAATCCAGCCAATCCTTTTGGTGCATTTGGGTTTTTCTTGTAAGATCTTGCTACAGCAAAAAATAAGAAGAACAAAACAATTGCCGACATCAACATTGAAAAAACATTCTTTGTGATAGAGAAATCTAAAGGTCTTGCATCAAAAGCAAAAGCTCCAGTGTTTTTCTGATCAGCTGTCATTGTTTCAAATTTATCAGCGTAAAAAATTATCTCTTTATAACGAACTAATTTCTGTCCATTAATATCAACTATATGCTCACCTGAATTATCATGGTGAAATTTTGCAGATGAAAAAATTTCTAATCCATTATTAGTCCACAAAATAATTGGCAGACTCATAGAAATAGGATGACCATCCCAATCAGCGATATGAAAATCATGAGAATCTCCAATGTGCGAATTGATCAATTCGCTAGCATTAAATTCTTTTTCTATTTCGTGACCAACACTTTCTGCGTGACTTTTTCCTTCTGCTACTGCAACGTTTTCGTGTTTAACTGAAACACTGTCAACAGGAGTAGAGGCGAAATTTATCGACGAAGAAAAAGCTAATAAAGTAACTAATAAGTACTGAACTGGTTTATTTGAAAATATCATTATTAAATCTTTATCTAATTTTAGGTTCCAAAAATTTTTTGCAAAGGTACATTTTAAATTGAAAATTGAAAATTTATAGATGTAATTTTTAAAATTACATTTATTTTAGTCAATTTATCTAATAATGAAGCGATTAACTTTTATTTATTAGACGAACGGTGAAATATGTTTCAAAAAGTAAAAATAAAAAATAAGGGATAAAAAACGTACCCAAGTCTATTATTGGGTCTTTTACATGAGCTTTTATTAGCGGAATTAAAAAAATAATGGCTAACATCATTCTAAAAAAACTTGCGCCAAGGAAAGCAAAACCTGTATAAGTTGGGAAATTTTTATTGACAAAAATTAAAAACAGGTAAACTAAAAAAGTAGCAAGAATATTAAATATATAAATACTCCACGCCGAGTAAAAAAAAACTAATTTATCTGAAAGAGATTGCATAACAAAGTATTGCGTGACAAACAATACAATCGAAAAAGGGATAAAATACTTAAGAAAATCAACAGTTCTATTCATTATTTATTTAAATTTTTAACTTGTCGCAGGACATTATAAAGTGCTAAGAAAACCGAAAACAAAGACAAAACGATTGTCCATAAAGAACCTCCGTTTGAATATTTTTCATCTAACCAAATACCCAGATAGGAAAATAAAAATATAATTACCCCCATCTGTATAGGAATGTTAATAAGCGCGATCCAGCTTTTTTCTTTTTTATGGTGAGAATTTTTACTGTCCATTTGTTTGAAATTAATTTTTAAAAAATTGTCTATTATAAAATTTATGTAAAAAATTGTATATAACCATTTCGTGTTGACGTTGTTTGGTTAAAAAAATTCTATTACAAATCATATGTACATAGCTCAAAATTAAATTATCTATGGTTAAATCGTTTTTCTGCTTGTTTATTATAGATTTAATTTGAGAAACTGGTAATCTGTTTTTTATTGAACGTTCTTTTATTAACTGATAAGCAAAAACTGTTACTTCATTTAGTTCTTTATGAATTAATAAATTTTCTATGTCGACAATATATAATGAAAATTTTTTGTTTATTTCTTTGTTTATTGAACTATCAATACTAAATTCATCTGAAAATTTAGATTTAAGATAATTAAATAACTCTATTCTATTTTTAATTGAAAAATCAAAGTCGTTTAAAAATTCATGAACTGATAATAGTGCAAACAACCATCTATTCTTTTCGGAGATATCTCCTTCAAGTGTTGCTATAAAATTCAACGAACAAATACTATCGTTATTAAAAAGAGTTTCCGTTTCTTCTATTGTTTTAAAACCATATCTCTCAAGCTCTCTTACATACTTATCTGTAGTTGTTTTCCAAATTAGTTGCTCTTTTTCAAAATTAAAAATTGATTTCTTTATATGTTGAATACAATTTAAAATAAACTCACTCTTTTCAAGTAAAAATCTAACTCGAATATGATTTCCATCCTCATCGTTGTATCTTATAAAAAACCATTTCTTTATAAATCCTTTTTTTGTAAGCTTATCAACAAGAGGTACAATAACTCTTTTTAATAACTCTTCTCCTGCCTTCTCTCCGCAATAAAATTTATAATATAGCCAATCATCTCCAATTGAAAATGATCGTTCTACCTCTTCAATTTCTGAAACCTCTAATTCTTTATTAGGATTATTATTTTTTGAAGTTCTAAATGCCGACAGGATAAATTCGTTACAAAAATCACTAGTAACACTCTTTTCTTTAAAGAGAAATTCTTTTAATTGAATATTTCTTTTCCCTTTTATCATAGAATAAAACACTTGACAACTTAATTCATTTTTAAAATTAAAAAGAATTTCATTATCCCCTTCACAAAGATAAACTACTTCAGGTATTTTTTTTTCAAACAAATATGTTTTTAAATTATTACATGTTTCTTTAGATTCTAAATCTAAAAGTAATTTTTTTATATCCTTTTCATTTATATTCCATGTAGCTCTGCTAAAAATTATATTTTTATAACATAGTCGAGGTAAAAAATCAAATTCATTTTGTAAACCACCCCAATCAAAAGCAAATCCAGGACAGTCCTGATTTTGTAAAGCGCATAAAAAACTATATATAGGTAAAGTACTATCTGGAAAATTGTGCGCAGTACTTAAGCGAGGAAGGATTTCTTTATTTAAAGTTTTTGATCTAATATAAAATTTATCATTTTTTATAGATAAATAAAGATCATCAATAGCAATTTGATTTGATATATCTAAAGATGAATTTCCTAGATAAGGTATCTCATAATGACGTTGAAAACTTCGGTACAAAATATTTCCAGTTCTATTTTCTGGCAAATGAACAATTTCTGCCACAATTTTATCAGAATTTAAATCGGCTTCAATCGCATTAATCTTATCACATAAATCAAAAACATTTTTATTAAGATGGCTAAACCTTCCTATCAAACAATTCGCTGAAGGACCAGATAACGATTTAATATTAATTTTTTCTACTCCACTTTCATTAAAAACATTAATAAAAACTGAAAAAGTATCTGGATAAAATTCCTTGTTTTCATCAAACTTATTTAGATCATCATCTAATAAATTAATTATATAATCATTTTTCTTTGTTGCTTCAATTAGTTTTTTTAATAAAAAATGTTTTTTAGGTCCTAATGAAATCTGATAATTATCACCTCTCATATTAAGCATTCTCAAATTATCCAATAAAGGAGCTTCTACAGTAGATGAGACATTATAACTAATTCCTAAATCTGTATCTAACGCCTTTACCAATTGAATTTCTTCATTTTCGAATCTCTTCTGGAATTTTTTCTTAAATTGATTTAGTTCTTCATTTTCATATTTATCTTGTAATTTATTTAAAACAGAAATTCCTGTTTTTAAAGTTTTTATAGTCTTTGTATCTAAAGTGCCTTTATTAATATTTCTAAAAGAATCAACTTGAAACAATTTTGATATATCAATATCGTCATGTAGAAGTTTTAATTTATCAGATAACTCAACATATTTTAAGGGTTCATTAATGTTTTGATCAAACGAGTTTAACTCTTTTTTAATTTTAATTAACATATCCTTATTTGCAATTCCTCCTTCATTTTGAAATCTATCTTCGGAAAATACTTTTATAAGTCTGTCCAAAAAATCCTGACCTGTCAAAGTAAATTCCAACTCACTTAATATAAACTGATTATCAATTAAAGTATTAATAAAATCAACAGCATCAATATATGGTACGTCATCATTAAGTAGAGTCAAAACTAGCTCCTCATAATCTATACCTTTCTTTGCTTTAACTGCTATTAAATCTAGATATTCTGAAGTTTCGACCTCTGAAATTCTATGAAATATTTTATTTTCTTTATAGTAATATTCTACATATCTGTATTTGTTCGAAATTTTATACATAGAATTATTCGAAAAGAATTTCAATTTACTTAATACACCTTCTTGTTTTAGAAGCTTATTTTTGATCACTCCTAAAAACAACATATCCAACTTAGTAATTCGTTGAATTGAGCTTTTTTCAATATCTATATCTGTTTTTGAATCAATTTTCACAACTGATATAGTTGAAAATAATCCAAAAGGAGTGCTTCTGTTTGATAATCTCGAAGTATATTTATATAGTGCTTTTTTGAGTTTGTCAATATCTTCATTGGAAATATTGGTATTATCCTTCTCGTACATTTCAAAAATATTACAAATATTTGGAGAACCTAAAAACAAAGCTTCTCTGTTTTGGGGAAATGAAAATATATTTTTAATATTTTCCCAATCAATGTTATTTTGTTTTTTAAAAAGTGGTGTTCTTAAAATTACTGTATCTATAAAAGAATAATTTTTCATTATACTGTTTTTTATCTTTATTTTTAGTTAATCAATAAGCATTCATCCCAATTGATTTTTTCTTCAGAAAGTAACGAAATTAATGCCAAACCTATTCCTGAAATGCCTTCTAAAAGGGATATCTCATTTACCCATACTTTTTTTGCCCCATTCCATGTTTTAAAACCTGCAAAACCATCATCAAATATAGCTCTTTCAAAACCCTCTTTAAACCAAAAATCTGCAGCTTCTTTAAATATTTCATTATTAGTTTTAGAATAAATAAATTTAAAAATCTGAAAGACGCCAAATGCACCATGGCATAAACCTGAATCCGTAATATATGTATTCTCAAAAACTCTTCGTTTTGCTGCATGTTTAAAAATATCTAATGAAAAGTTTTTTAGAACTGGATTTTTTAGAACTGAAGATGCATGCCATAGCGAAATTGCAACTCCCAAATCTCCATAACACCAAGCTAATCTTGTATTATTATTTCTAACACCATTTAAATCAATTAGATCTGGAAATAAAGAAGTAGAATTAGCTTCTGGAGAATATGATGAAATAATAAAATTAACATTTTGTTTTAATACATCTTCAACCAAACTTCTAAAAACTCTAAACTTATATAATCTCGAATAAAAATTTATAACACTGCTATTACCATGAGCCAAACTTAAATTATAACCTTCCTTAAATGTTACAGGATTAACTGATTTAAATTTGACTATATCAGTGTTTTCAAACTCACCCATCAAATTAATCTTTTGTATTAACTCTATTAAATAAAGCTTATATCTATGTTTTAATTTTCTATTTTTAGTTCCCGAGTATCTTTTTAAGAAAAATAATCCATAACCAATTGCTCCATGCAATAAATCTATATTTTTATTATCTAAATTATAATCCATATTGTCTTTTAAAAAACCATCTAGATTAGATAATAGTGTATCCCCATAAGATTCTAAAAAGAAATTATCTCTATGAAGATACTCAAAAACCCATCCCAAACCTGCTACACCATAACAATAAGAAAATTGAAAATCTCCTTCGTTAATAATATCAACACTTCTCGATAAGCAATTAAATGCATCATTGTTTTTATCAATAATATTAAAATATTTATTATAGTGATAATAAAATAATGCCAAGCCAGAAAGGCCAGATAACAAACCTATTTCATTAATAAGGTGACAATTTTCATCAATATTTTTTTTTATTTCAATTAATTTTAGCTCAATATTTTTTTTTTTCATTTATATGTCTATATTTGATTTACTATTTAATTTAACAAGAAAAATTATGAAAAAAGAAGTTGCAAAAAAAGAAGTTGCAAAAAAATTAGAATTTAAAAAAGAAACTCTTTCTAATTTAGAGATGAAAAAAGTAAACGGTGGAAATGCACCTGCTGGTGCAACTAACACTATATCATGGTGTTGGGGTGGTTGTGATCATAAATCTTTTACACCTTAACAACTATTAAGCTGTATAGGGGTCTCAAAAGCTCCTATACAACTTTTTAAAATTATTTTGTTTTTTTCTATACACAAAAAAATAATTTAAATCTTTTTTGTGTCCTCTTTTACTCCACTTTTAAAATCTGTTGCCATTATACAAGTCGCACTAAAATCGGCTCCTGGTTCTACCGATAATTTTCCTATGGTAACTTCACCGGTAATTTTAGCTGTGGCTTTTACGTTTAAAAGGTCTACAACTTTGATTTTTCCTGTAAATTCTCCCTCGATATCAGCGTTTTGACAAATGATATCTCCTTTAACTTTACTTGCTGGGCCAATTACAATTTTTCCTTTTGAAGTAAAATTCCCTATTAATTCACCATCTAATCTAAAATCGGCTAGCGATGTAATATCTCCTGTTATTATAGTTCCTTCAACTATTCTATTTGTTTTTCCTAAGTGCTCTGTGCTAAATTTGGGTGCTTTATTAAACATGATTACGGGGTTTTAGGCGCTAAATAAGCTTCTAAATTTTTATTAATTTGTACTATACTATAATTATCACTTGATATTATTACTGCAGGATATTCTATCAAGTTATATTTTTTATTTTCTTTTAATACTTTAGCAACATCATTTGCATAAACTTCTGATCTTAAACCATGAACGGTAACAAATCCTGAATCTAAATCGTATTTATCGAAAGAAAAAGTAAGCTTTTGGAAATTTTCATCTGCAAAAAACTTTTTAATAATATCTTCAATTGCTTTTCTTGCTTTCTCATCCTGAATACCAATTTTATACAGGATTTTCCAATTTTTTGTATCTGTTGTAGTAAAAACTCGCTTCTCTAAAAACGGAATTTGATTTGTTAAAATATCTTGAGCTTTTTTTCCTTCTTCACTATTTGGATAATTAGCAGCCACGTTTTCTATTGCTTTTTTATAAGCAACTAATCCTTTTGCTTTACCTAAAGTATTGGCTTTTAATAGCTCGTATTTTGATACGATTTCATCTCCGGAATATTGATTAATTAAATTATCAATATTACTTAGGACTTCGCCATACTTTTCTTCCTGAAATAATTTATACCATTTCTGATATTCTTTATCAGGTGCTTTGCTTGCCGATTCTTCATCTAAACCATTGTTATTTATGATTTGTGCATAACGTGAATTTGGATAACGTGAAGAAATCTCATTTTTTACCGCTGCCGCTTTCGCTGGATTTGTTATCTCATAAATTTTATAGAGATTATACATCGATGGTAAAATCAATTTTTCTTCAGGGTTATTCTGTAACAATTGCTCTAACTTATTGCTAGCCAATTCATACTCTTTGAATTTCTCTTTATAAATAATGCCTAATTGATAGTAAGAAAAATTGCGTTCTTTAACAATACTATCTATTGCCGATTTATCTTTTGGAAGTTGTTTTTCGTAAAAATCTATAGTATACTTTTCAACTATTGCTTCTGTTTTAATAGAATCATTTACAACCACATCCGTCGATTTATCATCATCCGAAGTCATATTTGGTTTATTAGATGGTAATCTCCAGTTACTATTTAAGACTCTATTTCCCCACAATTTTTTAAACTGTAGCTTTCCGTAAGCAACTGTAGATGGGTTATAGAAATAAAAATTGCTGGCAACTTCGTTTCCTGTTGGCGGTGTTGGAATACCACTTTTTTCAGGAGTTCCAGGTACAGCACCCGTTGCCGTTACTGTTTCCAAACCACCTCCACCTGTGTTTAGTGCAATATTAGCCAGTTTCTGTTTTTCTTTTTCTGCGAGAATTCGTTTTGCTTCGTCTTCAGTTTTTATCTTGGCAATATAATCTCTAAAATATTTTACTCTGGCTGAATCTGGAAGTCCAACTACTGTTATAATACTATCATTACGTTTTGCAATACCTTCGTACTTTATTACGTCATCCAAATTTTTTCGCGTTTTTTGGATATAAACATACTCTCTGGTTTTAGGATCCATTTTTACCAAAGTACTATCATAATACTTTGCCGCCATTGTATAACTAGCTTTCTTAAAGTACATATTACCAATGTTTCGATAAGTAGATGCTGTTAAATATGGATCTAAGGATTTTCGTTTTAATGAAGAATTATAAAACTCTAATGCCGATTTTTCATTTTTACGCTTATCAAAGAAAACTCCCATTTCATAATAAATCACATCCAGGAATGGTCTATTTTCTCTATCGGCAATTAGTTTATTATATGTTTTAATAAAAACGGTACTATCACCTGTTTGATAATCAAATAACTGAGCTTTTTTTGAGTAAGCATGTATTACATACTTTCTCTCTGCTCTTCTGTTCATATCAATTACCGATTGATAAAAATAAAGCGCACTATCTCTTTTATGTGTTTCCTGATACAATTGTCCTAAAATAAAACGATATCTAGCTCTTTCAGGATTTCTTTTGGTAAACTCTTCGGCAATTTTAAGTTTTGTAATTGCGCTGTCTTTTTGTTCTAAATTGATAAAAGCTTCTGCTAATAAAGCATTTGCATCGGCATAAACTTGTTTTTTTAATGCAACTCCTTTTATTAATTTATAGATATTTTTTATAACCAACTCATCATTACCTAAACGCATATTGGTTTTCTCTCGCCAAATTCTCGCGGTATTAATGTTGCTACTTGTTGGGTATTTATATAAAATATAATTAAAAGCATCCAGGGCTGGTAAAAACCTCTGATCATAATAACGTGCCTGACCAAGCATAAGATATGCTTCGTCTATCTGGCTATTTTTTTCCCGACCTCCAATATTCATCGAATGTTTTTGAATAGCTTTGGTGGCTTTGGTCTCAGCAAGTTCAAAATCAGCATTTTTAGTTTTTGCTTCATCCAAATTCCCTTCGTTAATTTGCATTCTTTCGATAGGCAGTAATTTCCAGAAATTATCTGTATAATTTGCTTCTATAGCTTTCATGCCTTTATCAAAACCTACTTGTCCGTTGTATAATATATTATACTTTGTACTCAAAGCATGAGAATTTCTTGCTAAAAATGTATCTCTTTTGGTAGAACAAGCTATCAAAAGGGAAAAAAATAAGAGCAGAAATATGTATTTAAGTCGATTGTTTTTCAATGGGAAACATTTTTAACATTTAACATCTAAAAAAGTTTTTTAGTATAATAACTGGTAAAAATACGCTTCTTTTTGAGATATTTATATTTAAACGGCAAAAAACGATTCCAGTTCTTGAAGTGTTTCTCCAGAAGTTTGAATATCTTTCACAATTTCTCCTTTATTTAAGGCAACAATTCGGTCGCAAACTTCGACTGTGTGCTGTAAGTCATGACTCGAAACTAAAACTGTAACATTCGGATTATCAGCTAGTTCTTTTATTATTTTTTTTAATCGACTTACTGTTGTTGGGTCTAAATTTGCAAATGGTTCGTCTAAAATAATCACTTCGGGACTACCAATAAGTGTAGCTATAATTCCTACTTTTTTTTGATTTCCTTTAGACAGATCTCGCAGGTATTTTTTGTTTTTTAGAATTTCTCCATTAAAAAATTCCTCATGTTTGAGTAATAATGCATCAACATCGGCCTTATTTTGTCCTCGTAAATCTCCTACAAAATAAAAATACTCTTCGGGAGTTAAATATCCTATCAAAAAGCTTTCATCCAAAAATGAACCTGTAAAACTTTTCCAACTTTCGTCATTATTTACCTGAATAGAATTTGTTGTAATATTTCCAGTAGAGGGATGAATTAAATCTAATAGCAAACTAAAAAAAGTAGTTTTTCCCGCACCATTATTCCCTACTAACCCAAAACTTTGCCCTTTTGGAATTTCAAGATTATCAATTTTTAAAACTGTTGTTCCGTTATATGTCTTTGAAAGTTTATTTACTTGTATCATTTTTTAATGTTTAATTGTTGATCTGGTTAATTGTTAATTTGATATTTTTTTGATTATTGGTCAGATAAAAATCATCAAATTGACACATTTTATAATTACTCTAGTTCTTTTGTTTATAAGCACTTATAGTAGAATATTTTTCGATTTTATATCTTTTTTCGATAAGCAAAAAGACTTTATCCTTAAAAGCAAAACCGATTATTCCTGCTATAGCAACTAATGCTAATCCTATATTTGGATTTCCAAGCCAAAGACCAATCCAATATAATCCCAATGGTAGCAGCATTTTAGGCAACGTAAGTAACATTGCATTTACGTTAAAAGCTTTTTTATCTCCAAATGCTCCGCTTGTAGATGTTAAGTCGATTGGTGTTTTTGTAAATGCTCCTCCCAGGAGTACTAAATGTGAATTAACACCAATATTATAAATGGCTCCAACAACAATTGTGAGATACACTTTCCATCCAAAATAAAGATAAAATGAAGCAATAATCGTCGATATAATTGTTGCAATAACTATTAACCACCATTTAGAAGTAATATATCCTTTGTACGGAATATTTTGTGTCATCATGAGTTGGTAATATGAACTGTCCCAACTTGGTACAAATTGCCCGAAAGTAAAAAGGAAACCTCCTGATACAAAAATACCTGCTAAAATTTGCATTACTGGTGGCTGGTGCGTACTTGCACTAAAAAACAGTAATCCGTAAAGCAAAAAGAAAAGACTCATAATAATAGTCATCTTAGATCTTTTATTTCTCTTTATAAGTTTAATATCGTTTTTAAGAAAAGTTCCTAATGTCCCGAATTGATTAAGCCAGGTTAAGTTTTCGGTTGTAGCAACATCATGTTTAGTCGAAAGTCCAGCGTCGAGATATAAATTATCTTTAAAATAAATAAAAGTCATGTAATAAAGCCCTGCCAAAACCAAAACTGGAATAAGAAAGAGTCCTTTTATGCTATAAAAACCATCAAAAAGCAAAACGGCATAGTTTGTAATATCAAAAAAATCATAATACTGCAGTCCTCCTAAAATAACAATTATCCCAAGAAAAACAACAAACAATTTGTCGATGTTACTCAACAAAATATTCAAGAAGTTATTGATATAAATTAATGCTATTATGGCTAAATGCCAAAAGATTACACTCAATATATCATATCCTTCTATTAATAATACTATTGTAAAAGGTATAAAAAAGAAAGCATGAATGATATTGAAAAACGATAAGACGGTTTTGCCAAGTGAAAAATGAACAATAGTTTTCTTTTGGATTGACAATGTTAATAACGGTTTGATATTAAGCACCGGAATGGCTTGCATTAAAAGCCTAATCACTAAATCGAATAAAAAATAATAAATCAAGAACTTATTTATAGTTAATAACGGATCAAGATTCATCTTTTTAAGCAGGTAAAAAATACCTGTTCCCGCACCAATTAAAATAAGCGAAAAATAAATTGCCAGAAAACCTATTACAATTTTTAATGCAACATTGGCACCAAATGATGCCGACCTTGAAAAGGATTTCCATTCGAGATAAATAAACTTTTTAATCATTTTTTTTGGTTTAGTTTGATACGTAAGTGTGTAAATGTAGGAAAACGTTACAAACAAAGTAAAATATTACTGTTTAATACCAATCATTTAATAGCTGTTTGCTACTTTTGCAAAAAAATAATATCATGCCTTCATTCCTAAAACTAATAATAAAAGAAGTAAAACGTGAAACTGCAACTGCTGTTTCAATACTTTTTAATGTTCCTGAAGAACTAAAATCAAACTATACTTTTATTGCAGGACAATATATCAATTTACGATTAACACTAGATAATAAAGAGCTTCGTCGTGCTTATTCTATTTGTTCATCTCCAGAAAGTGGTGAATTACGCATTGCTGTAAAAGCCGTAAAAAACGGAGTTTTTTCGCAATTTGCAACTACACGATTAAAAGCTGGTGATGTACTAGAAGTAGGTAAACCCGAAGGTAAATTTACATTTGAACCCGAGTCAGAAAAACAAAAAAACTATGCAGCATTTGTTGCTGGAAGCGGAATAACTCCTGTACTTTCTATCCTAAAATCGGTTTTAAAAAGTGAGCCAAAAAGCTCTTTTGTATTGGTTTATGGAAACAAAACTGTCGAAGACACTATTTTCCACCAAGAATTACACGATTTACAATTGCAATATGTAGGGCGCTTATTTGTACATTATGTTTATAGTCAAGCTAAAGTTGAAAATGCTTTGTTTGGTAGAATCGATAAATCGGCAGTAAATTTTGTGTTGAACAACAAGCATAAAGAATTACAATTTGATAAATTCTATTTATGCGGTCCTGAAGAAATGATTAATACCGTTTCGGGAATCTTAAAAGAGAAAAACGTAAAAGAATCTGCTATAAAATTTGAATTATTTACTTCTTCTACACAAGAAAATAAAATTGATACTTCATTAGAAGGACATTCTAAAATTACTGTTTTAGTAGACGATGAAGAAGTTTCTTTTGAAATGTCTCAAAAACAAACAATTCTTGATGCAGCATTAAAACAAGGAATCGATGCTCCTTATTCTTGCCAAGGCGGAATTTGTAGTAGCTGTCTTGCTCGTGTAACTTCGGGTACTGCAGAGATGAAAAAGAACTCAATCCTAACCGATAAAGAAATCGCTGACGGATTAATTCTTACTTGTCAAGCACATCCTACCTCTGAGTCTATTTATGTAGATTACGACGACGTATAAAAGATTAAATTCCAAATAAAAAAAATCCAAACTCCAACTTTATAATTGGGATTTGGATTTTTTTTTGTTTTATAATTATGTTTACAATCATTGTCTTGATGAAAATCTTTGTCTAGAGCTGAAATTACAATAAAAACAAATTTTTATTAAAATATTGCCAAATTTTCATTATTTTAGTGGTGTTATTAAAGTAATCGCAACCTCATGTTTTACATGATTTGTAGAGCTAAATCAAATTTGTCAACACGTTTAAATATTAAATATTATGACAATACATCACTTCCTTCGTTTATCATTTGTAGCAATTTTTGTAATAACAGCTCTTATTTGTATCTACTTTATAATTAAAAAACACCGAAATAAAAAAGGTCCCAAGTTACTTACTGAAAAAAAATATAGCTCAACAATGCTTGGCAAAATGACTGAAATAACAGTTTTTGACAATATCTTTAATATTTGGCCTTACGTAAGCAAATTAAAAAGTGCTAAAGTGCTATCCCACAAAATTAAAGAATCTCAATTGGTGCATAAAGTTTATAGAAATTCAACCGAAGATTTTGAACACATTTTGCTGCCTACAGAAAAAGAAAATCATTTTATTATAATTGTTGCTGATAGGAACAAAAAGAAAACAATTGGGTATTTTCTCCATGATTTAAATGGATTATATGCTTAACTGTATTTTTTGAACAATTTCATTTGGAGAAATACTTCTCATCGCATCCTCATACCCTTCTACCATTTTATTTCCGTAAACAGAAGTCGGTAGTTTTGGATATTGATTTCGGTCTGAAGTTAATGCGTTTTCTAAACTCTGATTAAATGGTAAAAATCCTGCGTATGGATGTGTAGCACCCCAAAGTGTAATTACTTTTACACCCAGCATTGCTGCTATATGTGCATTTCCTGAATCCATA
The DNA here is from genome assembly GCF_057834355.1 of Flavobacterium sp. GL_143. Taxonomy (NCBI): domain Bacteria; kingdom Pseudomonadati; phylum Bacteroidota; class Flavobacteriia; order Flavobacteriales; family Flavobacteriaceae; genus Flavobacterium; species Flavobacterium sp. GL_143. The sequence goes on from NZ_CM174401.1 coordinate 1,247,886, forward strand.
GAAAGCATAACATCTAGATTACTAATAAGTTGTAATTCTTGCTGAAATTTGATTTTCCCAGCCATATTAACAACATTCTCATACGGTTTAGAAAATGAATCCAGAATTTCAATTTCTTTTTTTCCTCCTCCAAAAAGTAAGATGGTATGATTTTTATTTTCTGCTAGTTTTGCTATTACTTCCTGCATTAAATCCAGCGGATATACCTTAGAATCGTATTGTGCAAAAGGGGCAATTCCTATTAATCTTTCATACTTATTTCCGATTAAATCAACTATTTCCTGACTTAAAATTGGTTTTGTAGGGAAAACAGGATTCGATAAATCCAATGGAAATCCTAGTTCTTCAAACACTTTTTTGTGTCGTTCAAACATAGTAAGCAATGGCTTGAAGATTTTATTCTCAGCTCGCATCAATGCCTTTTTCTCTTCTCGGGCTTTATCAATAAATGCAGTTTTTTTTCCGCTTAAAGCGAAAAAAGTACGAACAACTTTAGAGCGTAAAACGTTGTGCAAATCGGCAAAAGCATCAATATGTAGCTTTTTTAAATCTTTATATAAACGTACTAATCCTAAAAATCCTTTATGACGTTCTTTATCATCAAAAACAAAGAAAGTCAGATTCGGAATTCCATCAAAAAATGGTTTAAAGAATGGGCGTGAAATTACCGTTAATTTTACCTCAGGATACTGTTTTACAAAAGCGCGTAAAACAGGAACCGTCATGGCAACATCTCCCATTGCGGAGAGTCTCATGACGGCTATATGCTTAATTTTATTGGACAATTCTGCCAATTATTTTTTATTTTGATATAAAACAGGATTCAAATCATCGTCGTTGTACATTTTCATTTGTTTGTACACTTTCATGAATTTATCACCGTTCTCAATGTCAGTTAACAAATCATCAATTGCAGTTGATAAGTCACTTCTTTGTTCTAAAAGTACGTTTAATTTTTCCTGGCATTTATCTCTATGCTCTTGTGAAGCTTCTGCACGAGTAGCTTCTTCATTCATATGATAAATTTTTAAAGCCAAAATAGATAATCTATCAAATGCCCATGCTGGACTTTCAGAATTGATTTTGGCACCGTCTTTTACTTTTACATTGCTGTATTTTTGTAAAAAATAACTATCGATATATTCCACCATATCAGTACGTTCCTGATTAGATGCATCAATCCTTCTTTTTAAAGTAAGTGCAGCAACTGGGTCAATATTCGGGTCACGAATAATATCTTCAAAATGCCATTGTACGGTATCAATCCAGTTTTTTAAATATAATAAATGTTCAAATTTATCTTTAGGATATGGATTGTTTATTGGCTGATCAACATTATCAAATTTATGATAATCTTTGATACTTTGTTCGAATACAGAATATGCTAATTTTGAAAACATGTCTTTAAATTTTATAGATACAAAGATACTTTTTATACTTTTATAAAAAAATATCAAATCATAAATCTATTTATAACAAATTAGGTTTTAAAATAAATTTAAAAATACCATCATGCAGATTCATTATTTATCCGAAAATAACAGCGTATTAAACCATTTTTTAGGTCAGATACGAAATATAAAAGTTCAAAACGATAGTATGCGTTTTCGAAGAAATATTGAGCGGATTGGTGAAATTATGGCGTATGAAATAAGTAAAGACCTATCTTATAAAAACGTAGAAATCGAAACACCGCTTGGTATCAAAAGCACTACCGAAATTGATGACAAACTTATTTTATGTTCTATTTTACGTGCTGGATTACCACTACATATTGGATTTTTGAACTACTTTGATGAAGCCGAAAATGGTTTTGTTTCGGCATGCAGACATCATCCTAATAATGATGCTGAATTTGTTATTTTGGTCGAATATCAAGCCTTATCTAGTATAAATAATAAAACCGTTTTATTAATCGATCCAATGCTCGCCACTGGTCAATCGATCGTTGCTGTATATGAGAAATTAATACAAAATGGTGCACCAAAAGAAATGCATCTTGCTGTTGTAATTGCTGCTCCAGAAGGTGTTGCTTATCTAGAAAAACATCTGCCAGATTCTTGCCATTTATGGATTGCTGCCTTGGATAGTAACTTAAATGAGAAAAATTATATTGTTCCAGGATTGGGTGATGCCGGTGATTTAGCTTATGGAAATAAACTATAATTGAGAGAAAAAGGTAAATAGACTACACAAAATCAAGACTCCATATACGATTTCGTTATTTAGTTTGTTTTGTGAAAACTCAATATGACTTGATCCCATAATAGCCAAAGGTGCTACTGTAAACAATAATAAATCGTTGCTTTTATTAGGAGATATTAAAAACACAATTATCCCTATAAAGAAATAGGCAACGATTTTTTTGTATGAAGAATGCAATAATAAAGGTCTGTTTGATAATGTTAACAACAACGAAACTACAAAAAACAATGCAACTGCTACATAGATTGATAGTGCTCCATTTTGGTAATTATTCGTAAAATAATTAATCCTAAAATCAAGCGTTGCGCGGTTTTGAAAAAACGTAATTACATCTATATTAAACAATAATGACACTAATAGAAAAAGTGTAGCTATAGTAAAAAGAGCTATAAATGGTAAAATCCAGTTTCTATAATCGCCTGCAACGTGAAAAATTATTGATATAAATACCAATATAAGAAATAAAATACACCAAAATTGGAACAATGAAGCCAATAGAATCCATAATGAGGCATCAAATATTTTTTCTTTAGATGATTTTAAAGATTGTAATGATAACAATCGACGAAGAGCTAATAACACAAAGAAATTGGCAAGTAATACATTAGGGTTATTTAGTGCCGACGGAAAAAACAAGGATAACAATAAATAAAAGAATATCGTGTAGCCATTGTCTTTACTAAGTCCGTTTTTCTTGACAACAAAGTTGGTTATCAACATAGATCCTAATACAACTATCAATAAACTTATTTTTTCTGAAACTGAAATAAGCGATTTTACCCAAGAAATTTCTTGAAATTGATAGATGAAAAAGAAAACCAGCATTAAAATTACGACCAATGAATAATTTAATGGTGTAGATTTTTTAAAAACACTTGTTATCATAAGGATATTTTATACTTTTGTGACTGTAAATATAATACTTGTTTAAAAAGGAAACCAACAAGTTGAAATAAAGATTCTGATTATCGGGATTTATAACTTCAATGTGTTACAAAACAATAAATAACAAAATAATTTTATAAATTATGACAACTTTTTTTGAAGGAATACAGTACTTATTCGTAAACATTTTATTTGCTCCACTTGATTTTTTACGTTCATTAGAACTTGTATCATGGTTTGGTGCTAATACAATTAACTGGATTTTCATGATTATCTGTGCAGCTGCAATGGTATATTGGATTAAACAATTACGCATTTTTGATGCAGCCGGAACAGAAAATCAAGATACTACGGCTCACTCTTTTTTAAAGTAAGTCGAAGCCAATATCTTTTCTAAAATACATCTTATCAAAATTTAGCTTGTCTATGTTTTGATAAGATTTTTTTATGGCCTCTTGGAAGTTGTCTCCATATGAAGTCACTGCCAAAACTCTTCCTCCATTACTTACCACATTGTTGTTATCCAACTTTGTTCCTGCATGGAAAACAATAGAATCTGAAATATTTTCTAATCCAGAAATTACTTTTCCTTTTTCAAAATCCTCTGGATAACCCCCTGAAACTACCATGATTGTCGTAGCACTTCTTGGATCTACCTCTAGAGAAATTGTATCTAGTTTTTCATTGGCTACAGCCAAGAACAATTCTACTAAATCAGTTTTTAATCTAGGAACTACAACTTCAGTTTCCGGATCACCCATTCTTACATTGTATTCTATAACGATTGGTTCATTCTTAACATTTATCAATCCGATAAATACAAAACCTTTGTACTCGATTCCGTCTTTTTGAAAACCTTCTATTGTTGGTTTTACGATGCGTGTTTCGATTTTTTCCATTAAAACAGCATCAACATAAGGAACTGGAGAAACTGCTCCCATTCCGCCTGTATTTAATCCTGTATCACCTTCGCCAATACGTTTGTAATCTTTGGCAGTTGGTAGGATTTTATAACTTTTTCCATCTGTTAATACAAAACAGCTTAGTTCAATACCATCAAGAAACTCTTCGATAACAACTTTTGAACTCGCTGCACCAAATTTTTCATGAACTAGCATGTTTCTTAATTCGGTTTTAGCCTCTTCAAGATCCTGAATAATCAAAACTCCTTTTCCTGCTGCTAAACCATCTGCTTTTAAAACATAAGGAGGTTGCAGCGTTTCTAGAAACTCACATCCTTTTTCTACAGTTTCTGCAGTAAAACTATCGTAAGCTGCTGTTGGGATATTATGTTTCATCAAGAATTCTTTGGCAAACTCTTTACTTCCTTCAAGTTGAGCGCCTAATTTTGATGGTCCGATAACCGGAATATGTTTTAAACTTTCGTCGTTTTTAAAATAATCGTAAATCCCTTTTACCAATGGATCTTCTGGGCCTACGACAACCATACCTATATTTTCCTGAATTACTAAGGTTTTTATCGCTTCAAAATCTGTTGGACTAATGTTTAAATTATGGGCAATACCAGCTGTTCCGGCATTTCCTGGTGCAACAAATAGTTTTTCGCATAGCGGACTTTGAATCATTTTCCATGCAAATGCATGCTCTCTTCCTCCTGAACCCAATAGTAAAATTGTCATTGTATAGTTGTATTTAGTTGTGGTGCAAAAATAATTGCTTTTAACCTTAAAACAGAATTAATTTTTAAAAAGTTGTTGGTTGTTGATCTTTAGTTGTTGGTAAATATTATTTTTGGTGAAATTTATGCTCCAAATGCTTCGACTTTTTGATCTTTCTCTTCTTATAAATGGATTTCCGATTAAGGAAGCTAAAACTGAATTGGATACCATTATTCAGTTTTCTGAAGAGGAACATGCTTTATTTATTCAACATAAAAAAGAAGAAATCGTTGCTTATCATTTGCAAAACAATTCATTTTATACAACATTAGTTGTTGCTGTAAATACCAAAAATTGGAATGACTTACCTGTTTTGAACAAACAGAATTTGCAAAAACCACTTTCTGAGAGGTTGTCTAAAGGTTATGCTATCAAAAACGTTTACCTCAACAAAACCTCTGGGTCAAGCGGAACTCCTTTTGTTTTTGCCAAAGATAAATATTGCCATGCCTTAACCTGGGCTTCGAATATTATGCGCTTTGGTTGGCACGGAATAAATTTTAATACTTCCTATCAGGCTCGTTTTTATGGGATTCCGATGGATTTTATTGGAAACAGAAAAGAACGTTTTAAAGATTTTTTAAGCAACCGTTATCGATTTCCGATTTTTAATTTATCTGATGCCGTTTTAGAAAGCTTTTTAAAAAAATTCCAAACCAAAAAGTTCGATTACCTCAACGGGTATACAAGTTCTATTGTTATGTTTGCTAAGTTTTTAGAAAAGAAAAACATCATATTAAAAGATATTTGCCCTAGTTTAAAAGTTTGTATCGTAACATCTGAAATGCTTTTTGAAAGTGATAAAATTCTTTTGAAGAAACAATTTGGGATTCCGATTGTTAATGAATATGGAGCATCTGAGCTTGATTTAATTGCTTTTGAAAATCCTGAAGGGGAATGGCAAATAAATGCCGAAACTCTTTTTGTTGAAATCTTGGATGAAAACAATCAGCCTGTTCCCAATGGAACTGAGGGCAAAGTTGTAATTACATCATTATATAATAAAGCCCATCCGTTTATAAGATATGAAATTGGCGACATGGGGATTCTGGATGAAAAAAGTACATTACAAAAGCCTATTTTAAAACAATTGATTGGTAGAACCAATGATATTGCCATTTTACCAAGCGGGAAAAAATCGCCGGGATTAACCTTTTATTATGTGACCAAAAGCATCATAGAAGACGATGGAAATGTAAAAGAGTTTATAATCAAACAAACGCAATTAGATTCTTTTGAAATAGAATATATTAGTGATAATGAACTCGATAAAAACCAAATTCAGAAAATAGAAGAGGCAATAGCCCTTTATCTGGAACCTAATTTAAACTTCACTTTTACCCGAAAAACAGTTTTAGAAAGAACCAATCGCGGAAAACTAAAACAGTTTAAATCTTATTTATAATATAAATAAAATCTTACATTTGTTTTTTTTAATTAAAAACTCATGGACGATCATTCTTTACTTTCTGAAGAAACTATTTCTAACAAAATATACTTTATCCGTAATCAAAAAGTGATGCTCGCATTTGATTTAGCAATGCTTTACGATGTTCAAACAAAAAGATTAAATGAACAAGTAAAAAGAAATTCATCTCGATTTCCAGAAGATTTCATGTTTCAACTTACGGAAAGTGAATTTGAAAACTTGAAGTCGCAAATTGCGACTTCAAGTTGGGGAGGAAGTAGAACATTACCTTTTGCATTTACGGAACATGGTATTCTCATGTTATCAAGCGTTCTAAAAAGCGATAAAGCAATTCAAACCAATATTCAGATCATGCGTATTTTCACGAAAGTGAGACAAATGCTTTTGGACACCACAGAGATTAAGGTTGATATCTTACAGATTCAAAAGAAGTTAGAGAATCATGATAAAAATATTGAATTGGTTTTTTCTTATCTAGACGAATTAACGGAGAAAAAAGAAGACGGAAATGAAAGAGTTAAAATTGGATATAAAAAATAATTCTCTTATTCTTCAAGCTTACAAGTTGTGACCTTAAAAACTTGATGTCGCAAATTGCGTCTTCAAGTTTTTCTCAAAGACTTACTAAAAAAGAATTTAAAAATTGGAGGTCACAAATTGCGTCTCCAATTTTCAAACAAAAAATAATACTTCAAGGCCTCAATTTGCGACCTTAAAGAATTATAAAAAATATGTCTTTATATATCTTGGTTTAATTACCAATTGTGTGAACAAAAACCGAGTCATATAGATACAGGAAACCACAAAATTAAACCCATGGAATCGTCTGTAAACACCAAAATTATGTTTTATCAATTTGAACTTTGAAGATGAAATAGAATCTTTTCTTATTCTATAATATGCTAATGATTCAGGGACAGGTTTTGCTTCTTTAATTTGTTTTAAAATCGTAAGCCACAAGCGCCAATCTTGCCTTTTTTGAGTCGCTTCTATTCTGATTTTTCCGAAAAATTCAACATCGTAAATTGCAGTTAAGTTCCCCACATAATTACAGAAGAACAATTCTTCGTAAGTTAAATTTATTGGAGCTTCTATCTTTTTGTTTAAAACATTCCCCTCTTCATCAATCCACTCATAAAAACTAAAAGTAAAAGGTAAGTTCTCATCTTTTAAGAACTGTATTTGTTTTTCTAATTTTAAGGGAAACCATAAATCATCAGCATCAAGAAACGCTATATACTTTCCATTTGCTTTATCTAAAGCTATGTTTCTGGCAAAACCATTTCCTGAATTTTTTTCTAATTCAGTTAGTTTTATTCGATTATCGTCTTGAGCAAATTCTTTTATTATTGCTACTGTATTATCTGTCGAGGCATCATCTACAATAATAATTTCCCAATGAGAATAACTTTGGTTAAGTACTGATTGTATTGTAGAGCGGATGAAATTTTCGCAATTGTAGGTAGGGATTAAAATAGAAACTAAATCCATTAATATGCTTTTTCATCGCCTTTTAGCGTATTATAAACGGTATCAAAAATGATTTTTATATCTAATAAAATAGACCAATTTTCCATATAAAAGATATCGTATTTTACGCGATTGATAATGTCTTTATCTGTTTCGACTTCACCACGAAAACCACTCGTTTGGGCTAATCCTGTAATGCCTGGCTTAACAAAATGACGTACCATGAATTTATTAACCTGTACGGCATATCTTTCGGTATAACTAACCATATGCGGTCTTGGCCCAACTACTGACATATCGTTTTTTAGAACATTGAAAAACTGAGGTAATTCGTCAATGCTGGTTTTCCTCATAAATCTACCAAGTTTAGTAACCCGAACATCATTTTTAGTAATCTGATTCAAATGGGCCACATCATTCAATTTCATTGATCTAAACTTATAACAATCAAACTCTTTATTATTAAGTCCGTTTCGTCTTTGTTTAAAAAATATAGGTCCTTTGGTTTCTAATTTTATTAAAATGGCTAAAATTGGTGTTAACCAGGAAAGTAGTCCAATTAAAATTGTTAAGGAGAAGACAATATCAAAAGCACGTTTAATAACTTTATTAAATTTATCATCTAATCGAATATCTCTTAGTTTTATAACTGGTATGTAGTCATAATATTCGAACATGAAATTTCTGAAAAATATTTGTTTTTCGTCAGGAATAAATTTTAATGTCTTCAAATTATTATCTGCAAAATGAATAATATCTCTCATTTGTTGTTGAGATAAATCGGTCATCGAGCAATACATTTCATCTATTTTATGTACTAAAACAAACTCCAGCATTTTATTAATATGATCTTCCTCTTCACTTTCAATATCAAATATATGGATCAGTTTATAGCCGTAATCCAGATTTTCTGTGAAGAAGTTTTGCAGCGGGGTAACACTTTTGCTATTTCCCATTAAAACAACTCGTCTGGAATTACCTCCATAAAGAACTCTATATTTTTTTAGGAAAAAATAAACAGAAAACTTAATTGTTAGTATCACCAGGAAAGATGCGCTAATAAATACAATCACTGCAGGTAAGCTTATTTTTTGAGAATAAAAATAAGCTATTGCAAATGTTATTAAGCTAAATAAAACATACTGACTGAGTGCACAATTTAAGATTGCAATTACTTTGGTATATCGATATACTTCATAAAAACCTAAATGAACTGCGATACACAGCCAAGCGACGCTTAAAGCTATAGGAAATGCTATTTGATTAACAGGAAAATCAATTATATAAACCGCAAATACATTGATGATAATTAAATCTATCAAATATGAAAAGGGTCGGATATAACCTGAATATCTTCCTGTTTTTGTCCGCATTTATCTTATATAGTTTGAAAAATCTTTATGTTCTTCTTTTGATAACTCTTCTTTAGAAAGTGATTTAAAATAATCATATGTGATTTTCATACCGTCGGCACGATTTACTTTTGCTTCCCAACCAAGTAATTCTTTTGCCTTTGTAGTATCTGGTTGGCGCTGTAATGGATCGTTTATTGGTAAAGGATGGTAAACTACTTTTTGGTTTGTTCCTGTAAGTTTTATAATTTCTTCAGCAAAATCTTTAATAGTGATTTCATCTGGATTCCCAATATTAACCGGATACACATAATCTGAGTGTAGTAATCTGAAAATTCCTTCTACCTGATCATCTACATAGCAAAATGAACGAGTTTGCATACCATCGCCAAAAATCGTTAAATCTTCGCCACGAAGTGCCTGACCGATAAAAGCAGGAATTACACGACCATCATTAAGTCGCATTCTTGGCCCGTAGGTATTAAAAATACGTACAATTCTGGTTTCTACTCCATGAAAAGTATGATACGCCATTGTTATTGATTCCTGAAAACGTTTTGCCTCATCATAAACTCCACGTGGTCCTATTGTATTTACATTACCATAGTATTCTTCTGTTTGTGGGTGAACCAAAGGATCTCCATAAACCTCAGATGTTGAAGCTATCAAAATTCTTGCTTGTTTTACACGAGCCAATCCTAGTAAATTATGTGTTCCTAATGAACCTACTTTTAAGGTTTGAATAGGAATTTTTAAATAATCTATCGGGCTTGCTGGTGAAGCAAAATGTAGTATATAATCTAAATCTCCAGGAACATGTACAAATTTTGTGATATCGTGATGATAAAATTCGAAACTTTCAAGTTTAAATAAATGCTCGATGTTTTTTAAATCACCAGTAATTAAGTTATCCATTCCGATAACATAATAACCTTCTTTTATAAAACGGTCGCAAAGATGTGAACCTAAAAATCCTGCTGCTCCTGTAATAAGTATTCTTTTCATTGTATTTTTTGTATGTGGCAAATGTAATTGAATTTATAAATTACATTCTTTAAAATATTGTAATCTAATCTTTGCGATAACATCAATCGCAAATTTGTTTTTATCAAGGGTACAAAAGTACCCTTGTATACTAATGTTATTATTTTACGTTAAAAATCTGCTCTAGAATTTTTATCGTAATCAAATATGTTGGTTTTACACCTGTTGTTCCTAATCCTCCAGAAGCCAAAGTACTTCCTGTTTCTAATGGGTTATCTGATGCATAATAAGCATATCTAACTTTTATATCATGCGGAACGCTTTTTCTAATTTTTGAAGCCGATTGAATTGCTTTTTGGTAATATGATCCTTCCATTTCCAGACCAATAACGCTCCAAGTCGATTCGTGGAAGAATTTTAATAAATCACGGTTTTGTAATGATGTTCCTAACACGGTAACCATTGCCCCTTCAAAAACTGCAATATCATTTCCTTCAAACATTGCTCCTTTTAATTCATTCTCGAAAAAGTAATTATCAGCCGTTCCTTCATTTATATGTGCTGTAGGAATCATGATATCTCCTTTTCCTCCTTCTAGAATCCCTGCTTTACCCATAATCGAAACCGATTTTACGTTAAGTAGCGTATCTTTTTTATAAGGTTTTAGTAACTCATCGATTGTTTCATAAGCTTGTTCTCCAAACGCATAATCCATAACTATGATTACTGGTTTTTTATCTCCTAAATCGGCTTTTGGAAAAGCTGTTTTTGCCCAATCAATCTTAGCCGTATCAAATATTTGTACGTCGATATTTGTTCCTGAAGTATCCAGTAACGAAATCATTCCATTTTTCAAGGCAATTGCTTCAACATCTTTACGTATTGCATTTGCCCCCGATTTACTTAATTCTTCATAAATAAAGAAATCAGACTTGTCCTTGAACTTAGTTTTTAAAACTGGTGTTGCAAAGATAGAATTCATTACACTATGCATATTAGCACTTATAACATGTATAGGACGGTCAAGAAGCGCATTTGCTTTTAAAACCTCCTTGATGTTTGTTGCCCAGATTTCTCCGTGAATATGGTGTCCTAAACGCTCTCGCAAAATAGGACTGAATGTAATTGTACGTTTATTATTCTCAACAACTTCTTCGATTGCTAATTTTCCTAACCAGTAAATGATATGTAAAAACCTGTCTGGTTCAGCTTCTGATCCAAAAGCATCGTAGATATTAAGAACATCTTCAAATGTTCTCCCTAAGATATTTGCAACATGCGATATTGCTTTCTCTTTCTCTACAAGTGGTAACTTTTTGGTTTGCATTACTGCAAGTTCAAGTTTTAACCAATCGCGTGAAACTTCGCCTCCATCATCTAATAAAACTCTATTTCTGATTTTATGAGATTCGATAAAGATAAAAGTCAAATGCGTTAAAATATCATAGATATCAGAACGACCGCGAGTAATTTCCACATTCATTTGCTCCTCATCGATTCTATAGCAATTTCTTCTTCTTTTTGGAGGAACAATTGCTTGAAAATGCGATTTAGAATATCCTTCGTCTGAAGTTAAATTAATAAAACGACATTGTTCAATTCCTACCGGAAGTCGTTCTATAACATATAAAAGTCCGTTAAGTTCTACTTTCTCTTCGGCAATATTTCCGTAAATTTCTGGTCGTAAAGCTAATAATGCTTCACGTAATGTATCGCCCGAGATTCCCATTGGTTTATAAAAACCTCTGTTAAACAAATGGCGCATTGTAATGTACATTTTTTCGATAGCAGCTGATGATTCTTGTGCTCTTGATCTCGAAATGTTTTTTGATTCTTTCATGCTTAATATATTTTTTGAAACTTTTAAGTTTTATTCATTTTTTAATGCGTCTGCTATATCTCTGTTATTAGACAGTCGCGGAATTTTGTTTTGTCCTCCTAATTTCCCTTGAGATTTCATATAATCCTGGAAACCATTTTTAGTAACTTTAGTTATCACAACCTTTTGCAAAATATTTCCAGTAATTAAATCCTCGTAATAAATGTTTTGCTTTCGCATAGAATCATCTATTGCTTCGGCGAAAGTTAACATATTTTCTGGTTCATTTTCAAATTCTACAAACCATTCATGATATGGTAATCCTTCTGCTGGATTTATTTGTGGTGCAACAGTAAATTCATTTATACGTATATTGGTGTTTTCCATGGCTTCTTTCATAGCGTTTTCGACCTCATTACCAATAACATGCTCTCCAAATGCCGAAATATAATGCTTGATTCTTCCCGATACAATAATTCGATGCGGATATAAAGATGTAAACTGAACGGTATCTCCAATATTATAACCCCAAAGCCCGGCATTTGTAGATATAATCAAGACATAATTTATACCTAACTCTACCTCTCCTATTGTTAATCGTTTTGGATTTTCGCTAAAGAACTCATCTGCTTTTATAAACTCATAAAAAATTCCCGAGTTCAATAATAAAAGCATTCCTTTAGATTTTTGAGAATCCTGGTAAGCAAAGAACCCTTCCGAAGCAGGAAATAACTCAATACTATCTACTTTTCTTCCTATAAGGTTTTCAAACTTCGCGCGATAGGGTTCGTAATTAACTCCACCATAAATAAAGAGATTAAAGTTTTTAAACAAATCCCCTACTTTCTTTCCGCTTTTCTCTTCTAATCGCTCAAAATACATTTGTACCCAAGACGGAATTCCCGAAATAATAGTCATATCCTGATCTATTGTTTCACCGACAATTGCATTAATTTTAGTTTCCCAATCTTCAATACAATTAGTTTCCCATGATGGTAAACGGTTTTTTTGAAGATATTTTGGCACAAAATGAGCAGCAATACCAGATAAGCGGCCTAGTTTTATTCCGTTTTTTTCTATCAATTCAGGACTTCCTTGCAAGAAAATCATTTTACCATCTACAAAATCAGCATTTCCCGTTTCATGAATATAATGCAAAATCGCATTTCTTGAAGCTTCAATATGATATGGCATTGATTCTTTGGTAAGCGGAATATACTTTGCTCCCGAAGTTGTACCAGATGTTTTAGCAAAATAAAGTGGTTTTCCTTTCCAGAGAATATCTTTCTCTCCTACTCGTACTTTATCTATATATGACTTTAAATCTTCGTAATCTCTTACAGGTACATAGTTTTTAAAATCCTGAATGGTTTTTATTTTATCAAAGTGATGGTCTTTTCCAAACTCAGTATCTTTTGCCCCATTTATCAAACTCTTAAAAACCTTCATTTGAGTTTCGACAGGTTTTTTGGCCCAAGCCTGCGTATTGTTATAAATTTTGCTGGCAAATAATTTTGCAGCGACTGATTTTATAGACATTCTTTACTTTTGTTTTTTATCACTTTTATTCTTTTTAACAGAACTAGTGTTTTCTTTTTTTTCTTCGTTTGCCACTTCCTCACGCAGTTTTAATTCCTCTTCGGATGGGGCTAAGTTTACATCTTCCTCTTTTACTTCAACACTCGACAAGATTGAATCTTTATTAAATTTAGCATATTCTAATTGGCCTGTTAGCACTTTTTGAATAGATTTAATATAAGTTTCATTTTTCTTTAACGCCACCGTTAATGAATCAGATTTTAGAGCTAATTCAGTTGCATTTCTCTTTAATTCTGTTGATGAATATCCTGGTATAAATTCTCTTAACGGAGTAAATGCTATAATAAAAGTTGTAATTAATATTAAAAAAATTGCTCCAAGAGTGGCTACAACAAAAACATTCATGAGGTTAAGTTTGAAAGAAAAAATTTCTTCAAAAGTATCTTCGTTCAAAATAACCAAACGGTTTTTGACAAACAATTTCTTTCTAAACTTGATTCGTTTTAATTTTTTCTCAGACATCGTGGTACTTTAATTGACAAATATAATAATTAATACTGTTGATAAAACGGACAAAATGCAATAGGACTGCCTTTAAAATAGGTTTTTATTAAATATTTAACTTAACAAGAAATAAATTTTTTATAATAAAACCAATTCATATTAACTAATTCTGTATACCTTTGCTTTTATTATATACAAATTTGCTCCGGCAATTAATTATTCAATCATGGGAAGATTAGGTGTTACAGAAATCCTTGTTATATTAGCAGTTGTTTTATTACTTTTTGGAGGTAAAAAAATTCCAGAATTAATGAAAGGTTTAGGTAGTGGAATTAAAGAATTTAAAAACGCTGCAAAAGACGATAACAAAGAACCTGCTGATAAAAAAGAAGAAGAAGAAAAAAAATAGACTTTTTAGTTCTCAAGTCTTAAAATTCGAAATCCCAATAAATATATTGGGATTTCGAATTTTTTTTGTTTTATAATATCATTGTTAACTGAATACGCTTTCTATCCTCATCAACCTCAGTCACTTTTACATCTACATGTTGATGTAGTTTTACTACTTCGTTTACATCACTTACAAAACCAGCTTTAAGTTGAGAAATGTGAACCAATCCGCTTTCTTTAACACCAATGTCAACAAAACAACCAAAGTTGGTGATGTTATTAACAATTCCAGGTAATATCATTCCAGTTTTTACGTCTTTTATCGTTTTTACATTCGGATCAAATTCAAAAACCTTAGCCGATTTTCTAGGATCCAAGCCTGGTTTTTCTAATTCTTTGATGATATCCTTTAATGTTAATAAACCAATTTCTGGCGTGATATAATTCTCTGGTTTTATTAAAGCTGTTCTTTCTTTATTAGCAATAAGATCATTAACTGTTAGTTTTAAATCTTTAGCCATCTTTTCAACAATACCGTATGCTTCAGGATGTACTGCCGAATTATCCAGCGGATTTTTTGCATTGGTAATTCTAATAAAAGCAGCTCCTTGTTGATACGCTTTATCGCCTAAACGAGGTACTTTTTTTAATTGTTTACGATCTTCAAAAGGACCATTTTCCGAACGATATTGTACAATATTCTCGGCAAGCTTCTCTCCTATTCCACTCACATAACTTAATAAGTGTTTACTCGCCGTGTTTATGTTTATTCCCACCGAGTTCACACAACGAATTACGGTGTTGTCTAGTTCTTCTTTTAATTTTGATTGATCAACATCATGTTGATATTGTCCTACCCCAATTGCTTTTGGATCAATTTTTACCAATTCTGCCAATGGATCCGAAAGTCGTCGCCCTATAGAAACCGATCCACGAACCGTAACATCATAATCAGGAAACTCTTCACGAGCAATTTTAGATGCCGAATATACCGATGCTCCAGCCTCAGAAACTATAAATACCTGAACTGGTTTATCAAACGCGATTTTTTTGATAAAGAACTCTGTTTCACGTGAAGCTGTTCCGTTACCAATAGAAATTGCATCTATTTTATAAGAGTTTACCATCGAGCGAATTTTTTTCATCGCCATAGCATCTTCATGTTGTGGTGCGTGCGGATAAATAGTTTCATTGTATAACAAATCTCCTTTTTCGTCCAGACAAACCACTTTACAACCACTTCTAAATCCTGGATCAATAGCTAAAATTCGTTTTTCGCCCAATGGTGGCGCAAGCAATAACTGTCCTAAGTTATTAGCAAAAACCTGAATAGAATTAGCATCAGCTTTAGCTTTGGCCTCTTGCAAAGTCTCATTTCCTATAGCAGGATTCAACAACCGTTTATAACTATCCTCAATCGCTAACTGTATATGTGGTGTGGTGTTATTTTGTCCTTTTATAACAAGTTCATCAATAACATCATAAGCTTCGTCAATATCAACTTCGACTTTCATTTTTACAAATCCTTCGTTTTCAGCACGAAGCATTGCCAATAATCGGTGTGATGGTGCTTTTGTCAATGGTTCTGACCAATCGAAATACTGATTGAACTTTTGCGCATTTTCATCATCTTTCTTAGTCTTTACAACCTTGGTCACTATTGTCGATTTACGTTGGTATAATCTACGTAATTGCTTACGAACGTAAATATTTTCGTTAATCCATTCGGCAATGATATCACGAGCTCCTTGCAAAGCAGCTTCTTCGTTTATAACATTGTCATTAATATATTGAGTCGAAATAAAATCAACATCATCATTACCTTGCGACATAATGATTTTTGCCAACGGTTCAAGACCATTTTCACGCGCTACATCGGCTTTTGTTTTTTTCTTCTTTTTAAACGGAAGATAAAAATCCTCTATCTCTTGTAAATCAAAACTTTGTTCTATTTTTTGTTTTAATTCTGGGGTAAGCAATTTTTGTTCTTCTATCGATTTTAAAACCGCTTCTTTACGTTTTACAATAACTTCGTATTCTTTTTGCAGTTTTGCAATTTGCTCAATTACAACTTCGTCAAGATTTCCTGTAGTATCTTTTCGATATCTTGAAATAAACGGAATTGTACAATCTTCCTCTAATAATTTAACTGTGTTTTGAATGTTAATCGCTGCTGTTTGAACAGACTTAGCAATGAATTGAATATTAGTCATTCTTATTTAATTTTAACCACAAAGATGCAAAGTGTTTTACAAAGTTTGCAATGGTTTTAGTTATTTATTGGTTTAACGTTATCAAAATTGAACTAAATTTTTTAATTCTAATTTACTTTAGCTTTTTTTTATCCGGAGGCAAAAAGTTTTCTCCTGTTACTACACTTTTCCCTGTTTTATCTTCTAAAGCTATACGCGCATTTTTGGCAATAGCTCCTCCTTTTTTGCTTGCTTTCGCATTTTCTATAAGTCCTTTTGCTTCATCACTTTCAGCAATTTGTCGAGTAGAAAGTTCTGCTAAAGCGGTAAAAATTAGTTCTGCTTCAGACATATGGTCTCTTAAATTTTGAGATTCTAATCCTTTTACTTCCTTATGCTTCTTTACAGATAATCCAGTCCATTCCTGATGAATAATATTTGTAAGCATCGCAAATTCGTTCACTTTTTCTACTCCGGATTCTTTCCAGTAATCAGTCAATTTATTACGAGTCTCCTGCCCTGTCATTCGTTGTTGAATCCATTTCTCGCTTCGTCCTAAATTTTGCCAATTTTCACGAGCGCGATCTAAACTTTGAGCCGGATCAGCCAATTCTTGAATTCTTTCATAACCTACTTTAGCCAACCATTGCTTAAAAGGTTCTGCTTTTGGAGAAGGAATAGATTGAATTAATCGTAAAAGCTGTTTAGTATCAGCGACATCTGTAATTCTTTGTTTACCATCTGCTGCTTCCATTTTCAACTGTCCGATTTTATCGGACACTTCACTTCCCTCTTTTAAAAGTTTATTTTTTAAATCTGCCCAATATTTTCTAGGTCTATCAGTTCCAGTTAAAATCTCAATCACATCAATTACCGAGAAATACCAAATTTCCTTTTCAGCATCATAATGGCTTCTTACTTTTTTTTGCTCAAATAATTGTACTGGACTCATTGATTATGAATTACATTATTTATATTCTTTCCCTAAATTTTGATGGGACTAAAATAATATCTTTGTTTTTAATTTTAAGCCAATGAAAGTTTTATTAGTGTATTTTTTTGTTGTAAATAGTATTGCTTTTATCTTAGCCGGATACGATAAATATTTAGCTGTTAAACATAAACGTAGAATATCCGAAAATATGCTGTTTTCAATAACTGCTCTTAGCGGTTCTGTTGGTTTATTATTAGCAATGCTATTGTTTAGACATAAAACGAGTAAACCTTCTTTTATGATAAAGTATGCAGGTATTATTCTCCTCCAGATAGTGATTGCATCCCTTTTCTTTTTTTATTACTGTGATGCCGAAACTCTTGCTTGGTTTATGGTAAGTACCAATAAATAGTTTGTTCTTACGTTGTTAACAACTCCACAAATAACTATTAATCAAATAATTAAATCTAACATTTTAAAAAAATTTACTTCTAGTTTTTTTGTTAGATTCTTATTAGTAATGCTATTCTTCAAACATAAAACAAGCAAACTTTCTTCCGTCATTAAATACTCTATATTATTTTCTTTAAATAGTAATGCTGACTTTATAATTGCAATCAAAAAAATGTGTTGTTTTAATCAAATCCTTTAATAAAGAATGTTGTTTTCACATTGTTAACAACTCCATAAATAACTATTTATCAAACAATTAAAACTAACATTTTTAATTATTTAGTAGTACTACTTCTAATATGTACATTATAAACAATACTATTGTTTATGTATTAACAACTAAACCTTCTTTTATAATAAATAGAAGAACTGTCCTTGATAATCACAATCAAAAAGTACTATTTTGTTAACCAAATCTAGTAATAAAAAGTGTTGTTATTTCCATTGTTAACAACTCCACAAATAGCTATTTATCAAACAATTAAATTCAACATTTTTAAGAATTTACCAATACTACATCTGCAATATTCATTATTAACAATGGTATTCTATAAACATAAAATTACTAAACCTTCTTTTATAATAAATGGAAGAACTCTCCTAGATAATTAAAATCTAAAAAGTGCTGTTTTAAACATAGAATCCATTAATCAGTAGTATTCTTTTTATGTTGTTAATAACTCCATAAATACTTATTTATCAAATAACTAAATCATATTTTATATTAAAATAGTTAAACTGTCCTTGATAATCACAATCTAAAAAAATGCAGTTTTAAATATAGAATCCATTAATAAATAGTATAGTTTTTTCGTTGTTAATAACTCTATAATTACCTATTTATGAAGCTATTATATCTAAATATTTTTAAACGAAAAAGCCGGATGAATTTAAAAATCCGCCCGACTTACTATTTTATTGGTGCGAAGCACCCGTTTTTTTGAACTTTTTACTGACAAGCAATCTTATTTACTCTATTTTGGTGTCTTCCACCTTCAAATTCAGTATTTAAAAACGTTTCAACTATTTCTACTGCTTGTGGAATCGATGTAAAACGCGCTGGAATACTAATAATATTAGCATCGTTGTGTAAACGAGTTAAATAAGCAATCTCCTTAGTCCAACATAAGCCAGCTCTTACTTTCGGGTGTTTATTAACAGTCATTGCAATTCCGTTTCCGCTTCCGCAAATAACAATTCCAAAATCTGCCTTACCTTCAGATATATCTGTAGCAACAGGATGACCAAAATCTGGATAATCTACAGAATCCTCAGAATCTGTACCATAGTTAGTTACCTCATGTCCTTTTGCTTTAAGCATAGCAACAATTGCTTTTTTATATTCTGGTCCTGCGTGATCGTTTCCTATTGAAATTTTCATTATTAAGTTATATTAAGTTGTGTAGGGCAAATTTAACTAATAAATAAATGGTTGCCACAAATTTCCCTAATTTTCCCTAATTTTTTACTTAATAACTTTTAAAAACATAGTTTTAGTAATTGATAATTATTGATGAAATTTGTATTAGAAAAAGCTTAATATATAACTCACTTCATATCAAAAACTTAACACTTATTAACATTATTAACAACGCTATAAGTATCTAGTAATCAATGAAAAATAAACATCTTTTTTGTTAAAATTTTATATTGTTAATAGCAAAAGCTAATTCGTTGATATTCAGTTAACTTTAAATTAACATCTTTTGTTAATAACTACAGAAAGAAAATTAGAAGTTTTTTTTGGTTGTGTCATAAAAAAACCTAATCCAAAACTGGAACTTAATAACCTAATAAAGTTTGGTGAATTTTTAGAAAAGTTATCAATATCAAAAAGTACATTTTCAACAAATATCAACATATGAAGTTATCTACAAAATGAATTCATTTTAGGTTGTTAACCAATGTTAATTAAAATCTAAAAAGTCTTAGAAATTAATCCTTTAACAAAATATAAGTATGTTAATAACTCTATATAACTAAGAGAAACTTCATTTCAATGCTTTTAAAAATAAATTTATATGACATATTAACACACTATAATAACAACCAAAAATTAATTAAATTTAAATTTTTCTTTTTTTAATATATAATATATGTTGACAACTTTGAAAAATTGAAAAGAAAAAAAAATTGAGAATTTGAATTTATACGATTGAAAGTGGATTATTGAGGTTGTCAAGAATTTCCTGAACTCTTTCGAAATCCTCTGGATGAACATTGAGTTTGATCCCGCCCAAAGCTGCTGAGTAAAAAGGAGCCACCGATAAGGTCATTTCGTTCTCCAGGTAGTATGGAATGTCTTCTTGTTCTAGTAAGTGTTTTAGAACGACTGTTTCGTGCAGATAATTGAATGTAGCAATAGTTTTAAAGCTTTCCATAAAGGTCTTTTCGTAAAGATACGAAATGAGCATTATTAAAAATTTGTAGCTAACAGTAATTTAAGTATGCTAATTACAAATGACCTTTGAAAATCAATAAATATCTCCCTTTGAAAGTTATATTTTTAATAAAATGTACCCTAAAAAGTATTATCTGATATCTTCTTTGTAATTTTAAACCTTATAAGAAAAGATATATGAGTAAGAAAATTAGAAAACCGATAAAGAATGAGAAAGATTTCTCAAGTAAGATTATAAAAATTTTATCGCAACATGCTAATAAACCATTTAATTACAAACAAATAGGAGCGAAGCTCGAACTAGACGATACTAAAAGTCGTAACCAAATTATAAAAGATTTAAAGATTCTGGCTTCTCAAAATAAGATTGTAGAATCAGAACCAGGTAAATATTTAATCAAAGCAATTAGTCAGGATTATTACGAAGGTACGATTGATATGACAAGTCGTAAAACAGCATATTTTATTTGTCCTGATTTTACAGAAGATGTTTTTATCCCCACAAATAATTTAAATCGTGCACTAGATAAAGATAAAGTAAAAGTTTACGTTTATAATAGAAGAAAAGGGAAACGTCCTGAAGGAGAAGTAATTGAAGTAATTGAAAGAAATAAAACTGACTTTGTTGGAGTTATTGACATTCAGAACAACTTCGCTTTTGTCTCTACTGCAAATCCTAAAATGTACACTGATATTTTTATTCCAAAAGATAAAATAGGTGAGGCTCAAAATGGTGATGTTGTTTTAGTTACGATAGAAGATTGGCCAAAAAGAGCTGATAGTCCGTTTGGATCAGTAGTTAAAGTTTTAGGTAAACCTGGGGAACACGATACTGAGATTCATGCTATTCTGGCTGAATACGGTTTACCATCAGATTTCCCAGTAGAAGTAGAGGTTTATGCACAAAAAATAGATACATCTATACAAGAAAGCGAAATTGCTAAACGTCGTGATATGCGAGATACGCTTACGTTTACGATAGATCCAAAAGATGCAAAAGATTTTGATGATGCCTTATCTTTCAAGAAATTAGAAAACGGTAATTATGAGATAGGTATTCATATTGCCGATGTTTCGTATTATCTGGAGGAAGGAACTATCCTTGATGATGAAGCTTATCAACGTGCAACATCAGTATATTTAGTAGATAGAGTAGTACCAATGCTACCAGAAGTGTTATCTAACTTTGCATGTTCATTACGACCTAACGAAGAGAAATATACTTTCTCGGCAGTTTTTGAAGTATCAGAGAATGCACAAGTTATTAACCAATGGTTTGGTAGAACAGTAATATATTCAGATCAGCGATTTGCTTACGAAGAAGCACAATATATTATTGAAACAAAAGATAATACAATTCCAGAAGAAACTTCTATTACAGGAAGTTCTTATGTAGTTTCGGACGAAATTGTAAATGCAACTTTAAAACTGGATGAATTAGCAAAGATTTTAAGAAAGAAAAGAATGGCCAATGGAGCTATTTCTTTTGATAAAGTAGAAGTTAAATTTGATTTGAATGCCGAAGGAGAACCAGAAGGAGTTTATTTTAAAGTTTCAAAAGATGCCAATCATTTAATCGAAGAATTCATGCTTTTGGCAAACAGAAAAGTTGCCGAATACATTGGTAAACAAAAGAAAACATTTGTTTATAGAATTCACGATGAACCAAATGAAGATAAATTAATTGCAATGCAATCCGTAATTGCTAAGTTTGGTTACAAGATAGATTTCCGAAATAAAGGAGATATTTCTAAATCATTAAATGCTTTAATGGAAGAAGTTAATGGTAAAAAAGAGCAAAACTTAATTGATACTCTTGCTATTAGAAGTATGAGTAAAGCCAAATATTCGACAGATAATATTGGTCATTATGGTTTAGCATTTGATTATTATAGCCATTTTACATCCCCAATACGTCGTTATCCAGATGTTATGGTGCATAGATTATTGCAATATTATCTAGATGGAGGAAAATCTGTAGATGAAGAAACATATGAAACCAAGTGTTTACATTGTTCAAACATGGAAGGTTTAGCTACAAATGCTGAGCGTGATAGTATTAAATACATGCAGGTTAAATACATGCAAGATCATAGAGACGAAGAATTCCTTGGTGTTATTTCTGGAGTTACAGAATGGGGAATTTATGTAGAAATAGTTTCTAATAAATGCGAAGGTATGGTAAGAATCAGAGAGATAAAAGATGACTATTATACATTTGATGAAAAACAATATGCGCTTGTTGGAGCTACTTCAGATAAGATATTACAATTAGGCGATGAGATTTATGTTAAAGTTAAAAATGCAGATTTAGTTAAAAAACAATTAGATTTTCATTTTTTAAGAAGAGCAGAATAAACAGTAAAAATTTAAAAGGGAAAACATGAAAAAGATTTTGATTGGAGTTGCAATTTTATTTGTACAAATGTCATTTGGTCAGGTAACCAAAAGTTTAGGGGATTTTGATAAAGTGAAAGTATTCGATAAATTGAGTATTACATTAATTGAAAGTTCAGAAAACAAGATAGTTATAAAAGGAAGTAGAGAAAGTGAAGTAGAAGTTGTTAATAAAAACGGCGAACTAAAACTAAGAATGCCATTTCCTAAACTTATGTCTGGAAATGATATGTCAATTCAGCTTTATTACAAACGTATTGAAGCTATTGATGTAAGCGAAGGAAGTATTGTTACTAGTAAAGAAACTTTCAAGCAAACAACAATTGATTTAAACTCTAAAGAAGGAGGAGAAATCAATGTAATTTTAGATGTTGATAATGCCAAAGTAAGAGCAGTTTCTGGAGGAATTATAAAAGTATCTGGAAAAGCAACAAATCAAGTTGCTAATTTAGGTTCAGGAGGATTTCTTAGAGCAAGAACATTTAAGACCTCACAAACGACAATAAACGTTTCTGCGGGAGGAAATGCCGAAATCTATGCTACTACCTTAGTTGATGCAAAAGTGAGTGCAGGAGGCTATATTTACATCTATGGTAAACCAAAACAAATTAACCAAAAAACTGTTCTGGGCGGTAAGATTGAAGAGAAAGAAGAATAAATCGAAATTGTATTTTAATGATAAATGATATTTTAGCAGGGATTCCATGGGGAGTATTTTTAAGCTTTATGGTAGGCCCAGTATTTTTTATATTACTTGAAACAAGTATTACCAAAGGTTTTAGAGCTGCATTGGTTTTTGATTTAGGTGTAATTCTAGGAGATATTTTCTTTATAGCTATAGCTTATTTAGGAAGTTATAGATTAATTAAAAGTTTACAAGATAAACCAGCTCTTTTTATTTTTGGTGGTATAATCATGTTAGCTTATGGTATTATTTCGTTTGTACAACTCAAGAAAGAAGAGAAAATAAATGACGAAGAAATAGACCGTGATATTATCAAAAGAAACTACGGAAGTCTTTTCGTAAAAGGGTTTTTCCTAAACGTTATTAACATTGGAGTTCTTGGTTTTTGGGTTGCGATCATTATTTCAATCGGTCCAAAATTAGAAATGCAAACTTCTAGAATGATGACATTTTTTGTTACAGTAGTAGTAACTTATCTAGTTATAGATTGTATTAAAATTGTTTTAGCAAAGCAATTAAAGTCTAAGATGACACCATCTAATATTCTTAAAATTAAAAAAGGAATAAGTGTTGTTCTAATGATTTTTGGTTTTGTTTTAATTATTCAAGGATGGTTTCCAAAAGAAAAAGAAATGGTTAAACATGCTTTTGAGAAGATAGAAAAGTAATTGTTAATAACTACAAAGTATAGTTTTAAACCTCTCTTAATGAGAGGTTTTTTTATGTTTAAAAGCTTTGAAACTCTTTGTCAAAGTTCAAAACAAAGGGTATTAGGAACTTTCGCTTTATACAAAATAAACCACAAACTTGTCATTTCGACAGAGGAGAAATCTCCACGAGTAGCTCGACAATTTGTGTAAAAACTATGAGTTAGTTTCTTGAGAAGATTTCTCCTCTGTCGAAATGACAAAAATGCGCTGACCAACTTTAAACTTGAGATTTTATTAAAGTTTCTTACAGCCCTGGTTCAAAACTTTGACAAAGATAATTACACTCTCATATAAGACTTCAATTCCGCTCAATCTGACTGACATAAAGCAGTAAAAATTAAGCACAAAAAAAAGAGACACATTTCTGTATCTCTTTGAGGTATCGTCTGGATTCGAACTATATCTTTATCTAATTTTTTCTAAAAATTAAGCATAAAAAAAACCTTCAAATTTCTTTGAAGGTTTTTGAGGCATCGTCCGGATTCGAACCGGAGTAGGAGCTTTTGCAGAGCCCAGCCTAGCCGCTCGGCCACGACGCCATTGTTGAACGGATGGCAAAAGTAACCATAATCTTTAAATTTTAAAAACTTAAAGCCAACTATTTTTAAAAATTATTAAAAGAAATAATTTTACTTCTTTCTAGTTTCTTTCATTCTAATTGTAACCGACTCAACATCACCACCAATAGGAGGATTAATTTTAGAAACCTCTACTATTGTTTTTGTGATCATCGGAATCTCATCTAGCACTCTTGTAATGATTCTTTTGGCAACATGTTCTAATAATTTAGATCTAATTGCCATTTCTTCTTCCACAATTTTGTTTAAATGTACGTAATCAACAGTATCGGCAAGATGATCAGACTCGGCAGATTTTCTTAAATTGGCATGAATTTCTAAATTCACTTCATAGTCAGATCCAATTTTTCCTTCTTCAATTAAACATCCGTGGTAAGAAAAAGTACGAATATTTTTTAGTTTAATAATTCCCATTTTTATAATTTTATTCTTGTAATATTTGGATTTTGGTAATTGGATGTTACAGCCAGTACGGAAACTAATTTCTCGTTTTCATCAATTGTAAAATGAATTGTATAAGGGAATTTCTTTAAAGGTAAAGTACGAACAATATTATATTTTTCTTCAAAAAAAGGAAAGGTCTTTAAAGTTTCTACGTAATCTTGATATTCATTAAAGAATTTTTTTCCCAGTCCATTAGTTAAAGATTCATAATATTCAGCAATTTCATCTACTTCTAAGTCAGCACGTAATAGAATAATTATTTCATACATTTATTTATTCCATTTAGCGTTGAGCTTTTTTTTAGATTCTTCCCAACTTATATAATCTTCTGGTTTGGCATTTTTCATACGTTCTAAAACCATTTCCTGCTGCCATAACGGAATTTCATTCGGAGTGTTTTCGTCTATAGAAACATCTGGAATATGTTTGAAAAAACTAATAAAAGTTTCGTAAAAATCGTCTGGTATTGTAACAGTTAATTGTCTCATAACTTTGATTATTTATGCAAAAATAGCAATAAATTTAATTCAAAGTCTCTTAGGCCCAAATCTCAATCTATCATCTATTTTTTTATCTTTGCTAAAATTACTATAAAATAATGACATCAGAAGAAAAATCACTCAATTTTATTGAACAAATCATAGAAGAAGATTTAAAATCAGGTCTATCAAAAAATAAACTTCATTTTCGTTTTCCACCAGAACCAAATGGTTATTTACATATTGGTCACGCAAGTTCTATTGCTTTAAATTTTGGATTAGGACTTGATTATCAATCTCCTGTGAATTTACGTTTTGATGATACTAATCCTGAAAAAGAAGAACAAGAATTTGTTGATGCAATAAAAAATGATGTTGAATGGTTAGGTTATACTTGGTCAGAAGAGCGTTATGCATCCGATTATTTTCAACAATTATATGATTGGGCAGTTTTATTAATTAAAAAAGATAAAGCTTATGTTGATAGTCAATCTTCTGAAGATATGGCTATTCAAAAAGGAACTCCATCTACAACAGGTACAGATAGCCCATATAGAAATCGTTCTGTAGAAGAGAATCTAGACTTATTCGAAAGAATGAGAAATGGAGAATTTGAGGCTGGAACTCATATTCTTCGTGCTAAAATAGACATGAAATCTACTAATATGTTGATGCGTGATCCTATTATGTACAGAATTTTACATAAAGATCATCATAGAACAGGAGATGCCTGGAAAATTTATCCAATGTACGATTGGGCACATGGACAAAGTGATTATCTAGAAGGTATTTCACATTCATTTTGTACACTAGAATTTTTGCCTCACCGTGAATTATATGATTGGTTTTTAGATCAAATTATAGATGAAGATAAACTACGTCCTAAGCAAAGAGAATTTGCAAGACGTAATCTTTCGCATACCGTTGTAAGTAAAAGAAAATTGCAACAACTAGTTAAAGAACACCATGTTAATGGTTGGGATGATCCAAGAATGTCAACAATTTCTGGATTAAGAAGAAGAGGGTATACTGCTGCTTCATTACGTAATTTTGCTAATTCTACAGGTATTGCAAAACGTGATAATTTAATAAGTGTATCTGTTTTAGAGTTTTGTATACGTGAAGATTTAAACAAAATTGCACCACGTGTAATGGCAGTTTTAGATCCGGTAAAGTTGGTAATTACTAATTATTCTGAAGGAAAAGAAGAGTTGCTTGACGCAGAAAATAATCAAGAAGATGATACAGCTGGATTCAGAAAAGTACCATTTTCAAGAGAATTATATATAGAAAGAGAAGACTTTTTAGAAGAAGCTCCTGCTAAATTTTTCCGTTTAACATTAGGAAAAGAAGTACGTCTTAAAAATGCTTATATCATTAAGGGAGAAAGTGTTATAAAAGATGCTGAAGGTAATATTACCGAAATTCATGTTACTTATGATACTGATTCTTTAAGTGGAAGTGGAAGTGAAGCAAGCCAACGAAAAGTATCTGGAACGTTACATTGGGTTTCTATTGCACATGCAGTAGAAGCTGAAGTTCGTTTATATGATCGTTTGTTTATAGATGAAGCTCCAGATAGTCATAAAGAGAAAAATTTCTTAGATTTTGTAAATCCAAATTCATTAGAAATTGTTACTGGATTTGTTGAACCAAGTTTGGCTACAGCTCAAAATGAAGATAAATTTCAGTTTCAACGTTTAGGTTATTTTACTGTTGATAAAGATTCAACTGCTTTAAAATTAGTGTTTAACAAGACTGTTGGACTTAAAGATGCTTGGGAAGAAAAAGGTAAAAAAGAAGAAAATAGCATTAATAATTCTTTAAAAGATATCAATAAATATTTTAAAGTTGAAACTAAACCAGAACGTTTAGCTATTGAAAATGCAATAGGGGAGAGCATCAAAAACATTTCTAGTTTCTCATTATTACAAAATTCTTTCAAAAAGAATATCAACAATAATAAGAGTTCTTTGTTGTTTGCTAATTTTATCTTGAAATTTTCAAATTTAAAATCTTCGGATTTTGATGCTGAAGAAATCAAAAAGTTTTATACTATGTCTTTACGAAGTGAATCAACTTATGTTCGTTCGAAAGCACTTTTAAATTTAAGAGATAAAGAATCAGATTCTGATTTTGTAAAACAGTTTGAAGAAGAAATTCAAAAATTAAATTCAAATCCTCCAAAAAATGCTTCCGATAGAGAAAAGGAACTTTTGGAAGAAATGTTAAAAAAATAATATCAATTTTAGTTATTGAAAAGCGCTTTTTATAAGCGCTTTTTTTATTATTTATAATTTCTATTAAAAAGTAAAATTTAATAGTTTTATCAGATTAAAATAGACCTCCATAAATTGATTTTAAGACGTTTTTAATAATCAGTCAGTATAATTATCGTTTTTATAAAAATAATTAATTAGCGTTGTTTATTTTAGTTTTAGACTTAATTTTAAGATGATTTTGTCGTTGTTAACATCCAAATGTTTATAAGTACAAGATCTTTACTATTCTGATGCATTTTGCACGATATTCAATTCAATTTTTCACTTTGCTACAGTTTTACATTTCTGATTTTAAAATTTCATATTTTGAAATCATTTCAATTTCTCCAAAAAATAATTCTACTAAAAGAGAAAATATTTTATAAAAATTGAATGAAACTAATAATCAATTTTATTTATGTAATTGTTTATTATATATTATTTTATCTATTATTTGTATTAATTATTATTTTTAAATTTTATATAGTTTTTATAGATTAAAAACAGCTTTCATATATTGATTTTAAGACGTTTTTATAATTAAGACGACTCTATTATTGGTTTTATAAAAATAATTAATTAGCGTTCTTTATTTTAGTTTTAGACCTAATTTATAGATGATTTTGTCGTTGTTAACATAGAAATGTTTATAAGTACATATCCTTTCCAATTTTCATACATTTCAGTCGATTTATAATTCAATTTTTTACGGAGTAAGTATTTTACTTTTTGGATTTAAAAAAAATTGGTTTTCTAAGATTATTTTCGATCCCTCTAAAAATACAATTCTACTAACTAGAAAATTTCATTGCATAATTAGTATGAAAACAATATATCAATTTTAATTATATTAAAGAATATTATTTAAGTTTTTAACTATTATTAGTATTTATTATAGATTTTTGTATTTTAATAGTTTTTATAGATTAAAAACAGCTTTCATATATTGATTTTAAGACGTTTTCAGAAATTGGATAACTCTAATATTGGTTTCCTGAAAAAGATTGAATGACGAGCTTTATTTTAATTTTTTGTCAAAATTATGATGGTTTAACGGGTTGTTAACACAAAAATGTACGTGAAAGAGTTATTTTTATAAAAAGCCAAAAAAGTAAATTTTTAGAAAATGAATTTATTCATTTTAAAATAAAAATGGAGTGGGCTATGATTACAAAATTATTTTTCAAACTTCAGAATTTGATCTTAATGCAAATTCTAGTTTTTGAATAGTTTTAGATGAAATTCATAAAATTAATTTATCGTTCGTATTTAGATTGTGATTTAGTTTTGATAATACTTTTTTCTTTAAAGTGTTTTTCAATTTTATTTCATGATTGTCAAAATCGCCTAAATTGATTTTTTGATTATTTTCAAAATTGTTTATTTCATTTTTTATGATATACTTTATTGAGGCTTAATTTTATATTATAAACTTAATAGCAGTATTTATGAAAATCAAATTTTTAATACTAGGAATATTATTTACGAGTTTTGCTTTTTCGCAAACTCATCAAATAATCAAACATAACGGAGAACAATTAGATGTTAATTATATAAAACAAGATAATGATCTTCTTTACTATTCATTAAACGGAAGTTCAGAACAATTTACTATTAGTAAATATGCGGTTTCTTCTCTTAATGAAAAAGCAAGTTCTAAATCAGAATCTATTTCTCCAAAAATTACAGTATCTGATAAAAAGGATTATAGTTCGGTTAAAATTTTAAAACCTAGCCAAACTATAGGACTAAAAGAAGTTGAGACTTTTTCAGGTTTGTCAACAAAAACAAAAGGGGAGTCTCCTTTAGCTTTAAAAGAACAAACGGAAAGACGCATCAAAACTAAGTCTGCAGATAATGGATATCCGTTTGTGGCAATTGTCGAAAAACCAGATGGTAAGTACCAGGCAGTTGCTTATGTATATTAAAATTATATTAAACATTATTCCCTAGAATTTTATTTGTAAAAAAAAGATTATCTTTAGTATTAACTTTTAAAAATTATAGTTATGTCAAACAACACAGGAAACACAATATTAGCACTTCTTACAGGTGCAGCGATTGGAGCAGGAATTGGAATTTTGTTTGCACCAGATAAAGGTTCAAAAACCAGAGGACGTATTAAACACGGAATCGATGATGCAAAACATAATTTAAAACATAAATTAGAACATTCTACTGAAGGATTACGTGACAAGTTTTTGAATGCAAAAGAAGATTTAGATGGAACTTACGAAAATCTACTTTCTAATATGAGCTACAAAACAGAAGAAGTAATTTCATTTTTAGAAACTAAATTGGCCGATTTGAAAACTCAAAACGCTAAGCTTCAAAAATAAAATAGCCTTTTTTTAAGGCATAAGCAAAGTACACATTGAACTTTAATTGTTATTGTTTCAAAAAAATTAATTAATTTTAAGAATCACAATACATTGGTTTCATTGTGTACTTTGTATTTTTATCAATATCACTAAAATAGTTATTATGGCTTTTGAAGAATTAAAAGAACATACAGAAAATATTCAGGATCAAGCGAAAGCTTATGTTGATAGTCACCTGGCTTATTATAAGTTGTGGGGTTTTAAAGTAGCAATGAAATCTACAACAGTAATATTCAAATTTATTTTAATCTTATTGTGTTTCAGTATGGTTATGTTATTTGGATCTGTTGCTGCTGCATTTGCAATAAGTGCCGCTTTAGGAAGTTATACTTTTGGTTTTCTTATAGTAGGAGGGTTGTATCTTATAGCTACAATACTTATTTTCTTTATAAGAGATAAAATGGTAGAAGGACCAATCTTGTCAAAATTTTCAGAAATCTTTTTTAACGACTAAATTATGGAAACTAAAAAATACTCATCATACGCTGAAATTGAACGAGAATTGGAAATTCTTAAATTAGAAAAACAAATTAATTATCAAAAGCTTGTTCTTAGTGTTCAAAAAACTAAAGAATCATTAGAACCAAAAAATATAGTAAATGGATTCTTGGGTTCTTATAAAGACATGCTTTCGAATTCTTATATAAAAATTATACAAGCCGCTATCCCTTATTTGATAGCTTGGTTTATGAACAAAAAAAGAGGCAATTAAGCCTCTTTTTTATTTTATAAATTCTGATTATTCTATTGCTTCCGGAGTTTCTGGAGCTTGATAATCTAGGTTAGTTTCAGTTTTTGGTTTAACCTTTTTATTCGTTTTCTTCATCATTTCGCCAACTTGGTTTGATGCACTAAAAGAAGCAACCATGTTATTTAGCATATCGCTTCCTGCCTGTGGTGAATTTGGTAATAAAATCAAATTAGAATTTGCATCTGCACCAATAGCTTGTAACGTATCATAATGCTGAGTAACAACAATTAATGCTGAAGCTTCCTGAGAATTAATTCCAACTTTATTTAAAACGTCAACACTTTCTACAAGACCTCTGGCAATTTCTCTTCTTTGATCTGCAATACCCTGACCTTGTAATCTCTTACTTTCAGCTTCAGCTTTTGCTTTAGCAACAATTCTAATTCTAGATGCTTCAGCTTCAAATTCTGCAACAGTTTTTTCTCTATCAGCAGCATTAATTCTGTTCATTGCATTTTTAACCTGAATATCTGGATCAATATCAGTAACCAAAGTATTGATAATTGTATATCCGTAAGTAGTCATTGCTTCATTCAATTCTCTTTTTACAGCAATAGCGATATCATCTTTTCTTTCAAAAACATCATCCAGTTTTAATTTAGGAACTTCGGCACGAACAACATCAAATACATAAGATGTAATTTGATCGTGAGGATATTCTAATTTATAGAAAGCATCATAAACAGTTTCTTTGATAACCATAAATTGAACAGATACTTTTAGTTTCACAAAAACATTGTCTTTAGTTTTCGTTTCAATGATAACATCAAGTTGTTGAATTTTAAGATTTACACGTCCGGCAATTCTATCGATCATTGGTATTTTTAATTGTAAACCGGAAGTTCTTACACTAAGAAATTTTCCAAAACGTTCTATAATTACAGATGTTTGTTGTTTCACTGTAAAGAATGAAGAAAGGAAAATAAATAATCCGAAGACTAAAAGAAGAATAATTGGAATGTTCATAACAGATAAATTTAGTTTAAATATTAATGGTCAAATTACGAAATTTCTTCCATTTTAATGCGTTATGTTTTTATTAAAATGAAAAAGCGTTAAGAATACCAACTTCTGGTGTTCTTAACGCTTTTATATTTATTATATTTTTTGTTTTTACAAAGCTACAATTGCTTTCTGTATTCTTAAGATTGTTTCTTCTTTTCCTATGATTTCAACAATGTCAAATAGGTGAGGACCTTTTAATGCTCCAACTAAACTTAATCGGAAAGGTTGCATAACTTTACCCATTCCAATTTCATTTTTCGTCATCCAATCTTTTACTATAGTTTCAATATTTACAGATGTAAAATCTTCAATATTTTCCAGAACAGATGTAAGTTCTTGCATTAAAGCAGGAGTTTCTTCTTTCCAGTTTTTGCTTGCTTTTTCATCATAAGATGTTGGCGCTTTGAAAAAGAAATCACTTAGTTCCCAAAATTCAGAAACAAAATGAGCACGTTCTTTTATCAAAGAAACTATTCTAACAAGATCTACTTTTGAAACATCAATACCTTTTTCAAATAAAATAGGAGTGAAGTCTTTGGCTAAATCTTCATTACTTTGTTTTATCAAATGTTGGTGATTGAACCATTTGTTTTTCTCTGGATCAAATTTAGCACCCGATTTATGAACTCTGTTCAAATCAAAAGCTTCTACTAATTCATCTAATGAAAATATTTCTTTGTCAGTTCCATCATTCCAACCTAATAAAGCTAGGAAGTTTATAACAGCTTCTGGGAAAAATCCTTTCTCTCTGTAACCAGATGAAACCCCTTCTTCTGTTTTCCATTCTAATGGGAATACAGGGAAACCAAGTTTATCACCATCTCTTTTAGATAATTTTCCGTTACCAATTGGTTTCAGGATTAATGGTAAATGAGCAAACTCTGGAGCATCCCAACCAAAAGCTCTGTATAATAAAACGTGTAGAGGCATAGATGGTAACCATTCTTCACCACGAATTACATGAGATGTTTCCATCAAATGATCATCTACAATATTTGCTAAATGGTAAGTAGGCATACCATCACTTTTAAACAAAACTTTATCATCTAAAAGGTTAGTTTCAAACTTAACTTCTCCACGTATAATATCTTGTAAGTGCAATGTCTCGTTAACCGGAGTTTTAAAACGGATAACATAATGTTCTCCATTTGCAATTCTCTTAGCAGTTTCTTCTGCAGAAATTACTAGAGAAGTATCTAGTTTTTCGCGGTTATGATGATTGTATATAAATGTTTTTCCTTCAGCTTCATGTTGTTTTCTATGAGCATCTAATGATTCTGGAGTATCAAATGCATAGTAAGCCCAACCCGAATTGATCAATTGGTCAGCATATTGTTGGTATAAATCTTTACGATCACTTTGTCTGTATGGTCCAAATTTTTCATTTTTTCCAACAGTTTCATCTGGAGCAATTCCTAACCATTCCAGAGCTTCCATAATATAAGCTTCGGCACCAGGAACAAAACGGGTCTGATCAGTATCTTCAATTCTAAGATAAAAAACACCGTTATGTTTTTTTGCAAATAAATAATTAAATAGGGCAGTACGAACACCACCAATATGTAATGGTCCAGTCGGACTTGGTGCAAAACGCACACGAACTTGCTTTGACATTTGTTTAAATTTTGATGCAAAGATACAATTCAGATTTTAGAGTATTGATTTGTAGATATAAAAAAAGAGCTATAGATTATTGGTCTATAGCTCTTTTGATTATTTTAAACTAGCTTACATCTTTTTTGTTAAAAGATTCACTGTTGTGTTTGCAGATGATGTCATTCCATTTTCGAATAGCAGATTATATTTAATTGTATAATTATCATTTCCATTTTCAGTAATGGTTAAAACCCCTTCTTTTAAATTGGTTCTATCGAGTCCGTTTGAATAATGTTCTAATAATGTTTTGCCATCTGAAGATGTTACAAAAATTTCATAACCAGTTAAACCTTTGTCTAATATATCTATTCCGGTTTCATCTCGCCAATCACCTAATTGATAGGTACCAGAAATATTAGTTTTAGTAGTTTTATGAAATATAGTTAGTTGAATAATCACAGTTTCTGTCTGGTCATTATTTAGATTTACTAAACTTAATAGTGTACTAGATACATTTTTAGATTGGGCTACAGTTAAAGCAGATCCAGTTGTAACATCATATGTAATATTTTTAAAAATGAACTGTCCTTTAGTTTTAACTGTAGGTTCCGTTGGCTTTTCTTCTGGCTGCTCAATTGGCTTATCTGTAGATTGCTCTTGTGGCAGAGGTTCATTATCACTACTACAAGATATGAGTGCTAATGTAATAAGTAATACATATAATTTTTTCATGATTTTTATTTTAAATTAACTGCAAATTTGGTTTAAATTCGAATAAATCAATGGTTGTGTAAGTCATTTTTATAACATTATGGGGTTTTTAAAAACGGATATAGATAGTAGTATTTTATTTGGAATTTCAATTAGTATAATTGTTACTTTTATAGGTTATAAGCAAAACAGAATACTATTGTGAAAACAGTTCCATTTATATATCAAAAGTTAGAAGCTTTTATCAAGAAATATTATACCAATGAGTTGATTAGAGGTTTACTTCTTTTCACTGGTTTTGGATTGTTGTATTTTTTATTTACGATTTTCATCGAATATTTTCTTTGGTTAAAGCCAGTAGGAAGAACACTTTTGTTCTGTGCTTTTGTATGCGTGGAAGTATTTTTACTGTTTCGTTTTATTATGTTTCCGCTTTTTAAATTATTCAAACTTCAAAAAGGCATTGATTACAATCAGGCTTCGGCAATTATAGGAAATCATTTTACTGAAGTAAATGATAAACTGACTAACTTTTTGCAACTTTCGGCTACAGATAATGATATCGAAAAGTCTGAATTAATGTTGGCTTCAATAGAACAAAAAGCAAATTCGCTCCAACCGATACCGTTCAGTAATGCTATTAATTTTAATTCAAATAAGAAATATTTACCATTAGCTTTAATACCAATTTTGTTCTTTTTGGTTTTTTATATTTCTGGAAACAGTAGTATTCTTTCTCAAAGTTTAAATAGAGTAGTGCATTTTAATGCTGCTTTTTTACCACCAGCACCTTTTAAATTTGTTGTTCTAAATTATAATTTGCAAACCGAACAGAACAAAGATTTTATTCTTCAGGTACAATCAGAGGGGAAAGTGATTCCTGAGAATGTTATGATTCATATAGGAAACGAAAGTTATTTTATGGAATCGACCAAACCTGGAGTATTTGAATTTAAGATTGAGAAACCAAATACTAATGTTGAGTTTTATGTAGAAGGTAATCTTGTTACTTCTCCATCATATGAATTAAAAGTTATCACAGTTCCATCTATTGCAAACTTCGAAATGCACTTAAACTTTCCTTCATATCTTAATAAGAAAAGTGAAACTATTAGCGGAACAGGTAATGCTATTTTGCCAGAAGGTACTCGAGTAACTTGGAAAATGAATACTAAATCTACTCAAAACGTAGATTGGAAAGAAGGTACTACATCTATTCCTTTTACTAAAGCAGATGATAGCTTCGTTTTATCAAAAAATGTAACTCAAAATACAGAATATCAAATTCTTACATCAAATAACAAGGTTAAAAACTACGAAAAGCTTAATTATCAGCTCTCAGTTATCAAAGATCAGTTTCCAACTATCAATGTGAGCGTTGCTCCGGATAGTTTAAAGTTAGGTAAAGACTATATGTTAGGACAATTGTCTGATGACTATGGTTTGTCAAAATTGCAAATCGTATACTACGAGCGCAACAAACCTAACACTGCCAAACGTGGAACAATTGCAGTTAAGAACAATGTTTTCGATCAGTTTGTTTTCTCATTCCCAAGTAATCTTCCTGTTGAGCAAGGAGTATCTTATGAATATTATTTTGAAGTTTTTGATAACGATGCACCACATAATTTCAAGAGTGCAAAGTCATCTGTTTTTTCAGATAGAGTTGCTACTACAGATGAATTGCACGAACAAGATTTAGAGATGCAAAACAGTAATATTAATGCTTTATCTAAATCATTAAAAAGTCAGGATAAGCAAATTTCTGAATTAGAAAAACTTCAAAATCTAGGGAAGGAAAAGAACAATTTAGAATTTAAAGACCAACAAAAAGTAAATGATTTTGTCAAACGTCAGAAACAGCAAGACCAAATGATGAAAGAATTTGCTGAGAAGATGAACCAAAATCTTGACAAATTTAAGACTGAAAAGAAAGACCAAACTATCGAAGATTTACAAAAACGTTTGGATAAAGCAGATAAGGATTTAGAGAAAAACCAAAAATTATTGGATGAACTTAAAGACTTAAATGATAAAATTAAGAGTGATGAATTGTTTGATAAGATTGATAAGTTCAAACAAATTTCTAAGAATCAATCTAGAAATTTAGAACAATTGGTAGAGCTTACCAAGAGGTTTTATGTGTCTAAAAAAGCAGAACAACTAAAAGATAAATTAGAAAAACTTGCCGATAAGCAAGAGCAACTTTCTAATAAAGAAAAAGAAAACACTGCCGATAAACAAGATGAAATCAATAAAGAATTTGACAAGGTTCAGGAAGATTTAAAGGATTTAAAAGAAGAAAATAAATCTTTAAAAGCTCCTATGGAAATTCCAGCTGATGCCAATAAAGAGAAAGATATTGATAATGAATTAAAAAAAGCATCTGAAGAATTAAAGAAAAACAATAGCGCAGGAGCAAAGCCAAAACAAAAAAATGCAGCTAAGAAAATGAAAGAGATGGCTGAGAAAATGAAAGAAGGGATGGAAGGTTCTGAGCAGGAACAACTAGAAGAAGATGTAAAAATGCTACGTCAGATTCTTGATAACCTTCTTGCTTTTTCATTATCAGAAGAGGCAGTTATGTTACAGTTTAAATCGCTTAAGTTGGGTTCATCTGTATTTAACAAGAACATAAAGATACAGCAAAATTTAAAGTTACAGTTTAAACATATCGATGATAGCTTGTTTGCATTGTCTTTACGTAACCCAAAAGTAGCAGAAGATGTTACTAAAGAAATTGGAAACGTACAATACAATATGGATAAAGCTCTTGAAACGTTAACCGATGTTCAGATTCCTAAAGGAGTTTCTCACCAGCAATACGCAGTTTCATCAGCTAATAAACTGGCTGATTTCCTGAGTGATTTATTAAGCAATATGCAAATGTCAATGTCTAGTCCTGGTTCAGGAAAACCTAAACCGGGTCAAGGAGAAGGAATGCAGTTGCCAGATATCATGAAGAAGCAAGAAGGTTTAGGAAAGAAAATGAAAGAAGGAATGGAGAAAGGGCAGGAGCCAGGTAAAGGAAAAGATGGTAAAGATGGCAAGGATCCTAAGTCAGGAGGGAAAGGAACATCTGGAGATGATGGCGAAGGTAATGCTCAAGAGATAATGGAAATTTACAAAGAACAAGTTCGCCTTAGAGAAGCTTTACAAAACGAATTAGAGAAACAAGGACTAGGACCAAATGGTCAAAAGACTTTGGAACAAATGAAGCAACTAGAAAAGCAACTCCTCAATAAAGGATTTAAGAACGAAAATATGCAGCGTATTTTAAATATTCAACAAGAATTATTAAAGCTAAATAATGCTGTTCAGGAACAAGGTCAAGAGAACAAGCGACAATCCGAAACAAATAGGAAAGAATTTAATAATCAATCGAATGCGTTGCCAACGCCCTTATCAGATTATTTAAATAGCATAGAGATTTTAAATAGACAATCATTACCTTTGCGCTCGAATTTTAATCAAAAGGTTCAAGAATACTTTAATACAAAATGATCAATTTTAATTACGAAACAGACTTCGTTTTAAATAATGAAGAAGCGTTTGAAGAATGGCTATCGGCTGTGATTCTTTCAGAGAATAAAAAAGAAGGAGAGATAAGTTATATATTTTGCGACGATGAATATCTTCATAAGATAAATGTAGAGTATCTAAACCACGACACACTTACAGATATTATTAGTTTTGATTATACTGTAGGTAACGAACTAAACGGAGATATTTTTGTTTCTGTAGAACGAGTTCGTGACAATGCTCTAGATTTTAATGTTCCGTTTGAGAATGAGTTGAAGCGAGTGTTGGCTCATGGTATCTTGCATTACTGCGGATACAAGGATAAGTCAGAGAGTGAAGCTGCTTTAATGCGCTCTAAAGAAGAAGAGAAAATAGCAATGTTCCACGTGGAACTATAATTATAAAACTCTTTTTTTAATTACATGTTCCACGTGGAACATGTAATTTAAATTTTTACTTTGTGTGTTCCACGTGGAACATGAATAATTTTAATTTGTTTCTGAGTTGTTTCGAATGCGAAGCATTCAGGAAAAATCCATATCAAAAAATGTTTTTAGAAGAATACGATGTTATTGTAGTCGGCGCAGGACATGCCGGCTCAGAGGCCGCGGCAGCGGCCGCGAATCTTGGGTCTAAAACTTTGCTTGTAACAATGAGTTTGCAAAACATCGCACAGATGTCATGTAACCCAGC
Organism: Flavobacterium sp. GL_143; assembly: GCF_057834355.1. Classification (NCBI taxonomy): domain Bacteria; kingdom Pseudomonadati; phylum Bacteroidota; class Flavobacteriia; order Flavobacteriales; family Flavobacteriaceae; genus Flavobacterium; species Flavobacterium sp. GL_143. Next base: position 1,286,335 of record NZ_CM174401.1, read on the forward strand.
GATGGGTGGAATTGCAAAAGGACAAATTGTGCGTGAGATTGATGCGCTTGGCGGATATTCGGGAATTGTTTCCGATCGCACGGCAATTCAATTCAAGATGTTGAACAAGTCAAAAGGACCAGCAATGTGGTCGCCAAGAGTTCAGAGTGACCGAATGCGTTTTGCTGAAGAATGGAGAATGATGTTGGAGGGAACTCCAAATCTTGATTTCTACCAAGAAATGGTGAAAGGTCTGATAATCGAAAACGGAAAGATAAAAGGAATCAGAACTTCGCTTGGAGTTGAAATTCGTTCTAAATCGGTTGTCTTGACAAACGGAACTTTCCTGAACGGTTTGATTCATATCGGAGACAAACAGTTCGGTGGAGGTAGAGCAGGAGAAAGTGCTGCATACGGAATCACCGAAGATTTGGTTCAAGCAGGTTTTGAATCTGGTAGAATGAAAACGGGAACGCCTCCACGTGTGGATGGGCGTTCTTTGGATTATTCTAAAATGAACGAAGAAAAGGGAGATGCTAAGCCGGACAAATTTTCATACTCTGATGTTACTTCGCCTTTGGTTCATCAAAGGTCTTGCCATATGACATACACATCTTTGGATGTGCATGATATTTTGAGATCTGGTTTTGATCGTTCGCCAATGTTTAACGGAAGAATAAAAAGTATTGGTCCGCGATATTGTCCTTCTATCGAAGATAAGATTAATCGTTTTGCTGATAAAGAACGTCACCAATTATTTGTAGAGCCTGAAGGCTGGAATACTTGTGAGGTTTATGTAAACGGATTTTCTACTTCTTTGCCAGAGGATATTCAGTTTAAAGCATTGCGCACAGTTGTAGGTTTTGAGAACGTTAAGTTCTTCCGCCCTGGTTACGCAATCGAATATGATTACTTTCCACCAACACAGTTAAAACATACGCTTGAAACAAAATTAGTTGAAGGTTTATATTTTGCTGGACAGATTAACGGAACAACAGGATATGAAGAAGCTGCTTCACAAGGATTGATGGCAGGAATAAATGCGCATTTAAAAGTGCACGAAAAAGCGCCATTAATTTTAAAACGCGACGAAGCGTATATTGGTGTTTTAATTGATGACCTTATTACGAAAGGAACAGAAGAGCCATATCGTATGTTTACATCTCGCGCCGAGTATAGAACATTGCTGCGTCAGGATAATGCCGATTTCAGATTAACGCCAATGTCGTATGAAATAGGTTTAGCTTCAGAGAAACGTTTACGTAGAATGGAGCATAAACTGAATGAGTCTGAGAAAATGGTTGCTTTCTTCAAAGAAACGAGTGTTTCTGTTGCAGAAGCAAATCCTATTTTAGAATCTAAAGGAACGGCTTTGATTTCTCAAGGAGATAAAATGTTTAAAGTTTTCTCTCGTCCGCAAATAGAATTAGAAGATATTTTGAAATTTGATAAGGTTAAAGAATATATTAATGAAAACGACTTAGATCAGGAGATTCTTGAACAAGCCGAAATCCAGGTTAAGTATTCAGGTTATATCGAGAAAGAAAGAAATAATGCTGATAAGCTTACGAGATTAGAAGAAGTGAAAATCCCAGAGAATTTCGATTATAATAAAATCAAATCAATGTCGATAGAGGCGAAGCAGAAACTAAGTAAAATTCGTCCTGTTACAATTTCTCAAGCATCAAGAGTAAGCGGAGTTTCACCAAGTGATATCTCTGTTTTACTTATTTACATGGGAAGATAATAATTGCAGACTTCAGATTGTAGCGCTTTAATTTATAAAAGCTAGAATCTAAAAATAATATGTTCCACGTGAAACTACTTTGTTAAACCCCGACTTTGTTGGGGTTTTTCTGTTTATGGATTATTCTGAAATTAATACAATATGAAATAATTTAGTGATTGTTGTATTTGATCTGTATCCTTTTTAGTTCAAGGCATAGTTCTGTAATCTATCTTTAACCTTCTGGTTTGAGTTTTATAAATGTTTTGTTACTGTAATCTGAAATCCAAAACCGTTAATCTAAAATAAAATGTTCCACGTGAAACTACTTCGTCAAACTTTGGTTTTGTTGAGTTTTTTTAGTTTTACCAATTAATCTAAAACTTAAAGCTTTCTTCATTTGTTTTAAAAAGCGTTGAGCTTTTATGGAGTAAGCTTAATTAAAAGAAAGATGTAATATGATTCGCCAGTTAGGAATTGTAATTTTAATTTGAGTAGATGAGAATCCGCTTTGATTATTATTGTCTTTGTAACTGAATTTGATTTCTATATTATTGATTGTATTCTTTAATTAGAAATTAAAGTAGGTGAGTAGTGGGTTTGTGAATTCGTGTTTTTGATGAAATGTTGAAAATTTAAATCAAAATGTATTGTTCAATCTAAATTGATACATTGTTGCAATTGTTTGTTTTTTGAATTGTTTTTATGAAATTGTTTAATAAGTAATATGAATTGCGGTGTAATTCTACTTAATTTTAATCTGAAATTTATTCAAATAGGAAACTACTTTGTGTATTCTTTAATTTGGTTAGTATTGAGTTTTTGAATTTTGAACGAGTTTTTAATATGAATTAATAGTTTCGAGTAATTTTTGTTTCGAAATTTTGTTTTTCAGTCCCGAAGCCTAATGTTATTAAGTTAAGGAAAATCTATAATACTGTATCGGATAAATTTATCGTAAAGGCACAAATTTTTATAAACGTCAATTATACACACTATTTGTTATTTCGATGAAGGAGACCCGAGCGATAGCGAACAGATCTAGTAAATCTCTACAAGAAACTCCGCAACGAGAGTCCTAGCTTTTTAGAGTTACTCGCTAAGATTTGCTTCACCTGTTCAGTATCGGTCGGGCAATGTCATTAAGTTAAGAAAAACAGCTGCAATACTGTACGGTATGAATCTCACGCAATCCTGAAGCGTCGGGAGCAAAAGCGCAAAGGTTTGTCTTTTCGACGAAGGAGAAATCTCCTCGAGAAGCTCGACAAAGATTGGATTCCCGCTGCAGAGTTACTTACTGAGATTTACTAGATCTGTTCGCTATCGCTCGGGTCTCCTTCATCGAAATGACAATATTGTGTTTATTCTTAGATTTGATGAATAATTTATGTTTTAAATTAAAAATGATTTCTTTAATCTGATTTTATACATTTGCCGAATGTTAGCTTTTCGAATTGTCTTAAAGAAATATAATGGAAGATGCATTATGAAAGGGTTTTTAGAATTGTTTCTAAAGTTTAAATTGAGAATATTTGTTTTGAATATTCTTGAAATTTTAAGTGATTGAAACTTTACAAATGGATGCATTTTTAGATCTGAATTGATATCTTCGTATCATATTTGTTTTGAGTTTTTCTTGATTAGTATTTGAACAGAGATGTTGTTGATAGCTGATTTTCTGAATTGTTTTCTGAAATTAGAATAGGAGGGAATAAGGCTTGTGAATTTTTGGCTTAAGAGTTAGTTTTGTAATCTAATATCAGAAATTTAAAATTATTTGTTCCACGTGAAACTCCTTTGCGAAGCATTGAATTTGATGAGTATTTTTTTTAGTTCTAGACTTTGCTCTTCAATCTAAAATCTAATATCAGAAATCTAAAATTAAACTGTTCCACGTGAAACTACTTTGTGAAGTCTTGATTTTATTGAATTAATTAAGTTTTAAATTTATTAGAATATGAAGATAGTTCATGAAGAAGTTTTATCATTAGAACACAAAGAAACCTTATTGCAACTTTGGAACAATGAATATCCAATGAATTTAAATCATGAAACAATTCATGATTTTGATTTGTATTTAAATAGCTTGTCAGATGTAAAACATCATTTTTTAATTGATGATGAGAATATAATCAAAGGTTGGGCGTTTGCTTTTTTGCGAGATAATGAAGATTGGTTTGCAATTATTATCTGCAGTCAAATTCAAGGAACAGGAAAAGGTTCGTTGTTAATTGAAGAATTAAAAAAGAATAAGAATAATTTGAATGGTTGGGTTATAGACCACGAAAATGAAATTAAAAAAAATGCAGCGCCGTATAAATCGCCATTGTTGTTTTATGTAAAAAATGGATTTACTATTTGTACAGAAACAAGAATTGAAAACGAAAAAATATCGGCTGTAAAAATAAATTGGAAGCGTTAAAGAGAAAAATAAAATATTAAGAACAAGAAACCCAAAAAACGAAATTTTCCGTTTTTTGGGTTTGGCGTAAAATTAAACCAAAATACCAATAATTATAAAATGGACGTTTTAAACAAAAAACATTTTCTTACTGTAAAAGATCACTCAGTTTCTAAAGAAACTTTTGAATTGTATTATGATGAAACTTTGGACATGCTAATTACATCTCCACAACCCGATGAAAATAATCTGGGGAAATATTATGAAAGCGAAGATTATATTTCGCACACAGATAACAAACGTTCATTATTTGAAAAGGCATATCACATTGTAAAAAATATAGCTTTAAAAAATAAGCTAAATTTAATTAATTCTGAAAATCCACAAAAAGGGAGAATTTTGGATATCGGAGCCGGAACAGGAGATTTTTTATTAACGGCAAAAGAAAACGGTTGGGAAACTGTTGGAGTAGAACCGAGCGACAGAGCAAAATCCATCGCAATAAAAAAAGGGATTTCTTTTGTAGCAAAAATTGCTGACCTCGAGAATAATTCTTTTGACGTAATTACGATGTGGCATGTTTTGGAACACGTCCCAAATTTAGAATTACAAATTCAGGAATTGAAGCGATTATTAAAACCAACTGGAACGTTAATTGTAGCAGTTCCAAATTTTAAATCTTTCGATGCAAATCATTATAAAACTTTTTGGGCAGCTTATGATGTGCCAATTCATTTTTGGCATTTCTCAAAAAAAGCGATTCAGTCCCTTTTTGAAAAAGTAGATATGCGCCTGGAAAAAATCCTCCCAATGAAATTTGATTCGTTTTATGTGAGCTTACTTTCGGAAAAATATAAAACTGGAAAAATGAATTATCTATCTGCATTTTTTATTGGTTTAAAGTCAAATTGGAAAGCAAAACGAACTTTAGAATATTCATCGCACATTTACGTCCTAAAAAACAAGTAAAAAGCGTTTTTAGCTGCTTTAAGACACGCTTTTGGTGATAAACGAGCGTTTATATTCTTCTTTTGAGAAAGCGCCTTAAAAAGCAGCTATTAAATCCAATATTAATAGCAGTAAATTATATAAAACAGGGGTTTGATAACAAAAATTGATACTAGAAAAATCGTGCATTTTTTAAACTTTATGTCGGTGCTATTGATTTTTTTATATTTTTGTCTTTCATACTTTAAAAAAAATAGAAATTAACAAAATGAAAAAAGCATTAGTAATTATCGCACTTTCAATTTCAGTTGTTGCTTGTAACAAAACAGCAGAAGTTAAAGAAGTAAAAACAGCTTACGTTGACACTTCAGTTTTAATGAAAGAGTACACAGAAGCAAAAGACCTTGAAGCTAAATACAAAGCACAAGCAGAGGAAAAAGGGAGACAGCTTCAAGCCGAGATTACTCGTTTTAAACAAGATGCTGCTAATTTTCAAAGCCAGGCTCAAGCCAATGGTCAAGCATGGGCACAACAAAGAGGTGCTGAGTTACAAAAAAGAGAACAACAATTGGGGTATGCGCAACAAGCACTTGCTCAACAATTGCAACAAGAAAGCGGTGCCGAAATGGATTCTTTGGTTACTGGAGTTAAAAAATTCATCAAAAATTACGGTAAAGAAAAAGGGTACTCTTACATTTACGGTACAGGTGATGCAGCATCAATTTTATATGCTGAAGACAAATATGATATTACAAAAGATATCGTTAAAGCTTTGAATGACAATTATAAAGCTGGAACAAAGCTAGATACTAAAACTGATGCTAAAGCAAAAGATACAACGACAGCTAAAAAATAATATAAATAAATAAACTATTTTTGAAGCCTATATCCGAAATGATATAGGCTTTTTTTATTATAAAATATCTACAATTAGGTTTTTAACTCGATATGTTCTTCTACTTTTGCAAAAAGAATTTCTTATCAGAATTTCGAGTTTTTTCTTTTCTAAAATACAAGCCTAATGCAAAATATTTCCGAAGCAGCTTCATACACGCTACAGTTTATTAACCAAACACAACGTTCCATTTTTCTTACAGGAAAAGCCGGAACTGGTAAAACTACATTGTTGCGTGAAATTATCGAAACAACACACAAAAACACTGTAGTTGTGGCACCTACGGGAATTGCCGCGCTTAACGCTGGTGGTGTTACGATACATTCGATGTTTCAGTTGCCATTTGCAGGGTTTATTCCGGATAATTCTTCACCACAATTCTCGGAAACTACCAAGTTTGAAACGAAGGCAACTTTGCGCAGGCATTTTAAAATGAATAATGTTAAGCGTTCGGTTATCCGCAACATGGAGCTTTTAGTCATTGATGAAGTGAGTATGTTGCGTGCGGATTTGCTTGATGCTATGGATTTTATGATGCAAACGGTTCGTAAAAGTAGCCAGCCATTTGGTGGTGTTCAGGTATTGTTTATTGGCGATTTATTGCAATTGCCCCCAGTAATTCGTGATGAAGAATGGCGAACTTTGAGAACATATTACCGCGGAAAATTCTTTTTTCATTCGCATGTAATTCAGCAAAATCCGCCTTTGTATATTGAATTATCTAAAATTTTCCGTCAAACCGATGATTCGTTTATTTCGGTATTAAATAATTTGCGAAATAATCAAATTACACCACAAGATATTCAGAGTTTAAATCAGTATGTTCAACCTGATTTTGACTTAAAAAATAATCCAGGGTACATTACCCTTACAACGCATAATGCTAAGGCTGATACAATTAATAATCAGGCTATCAATGATTTAAAAGGGAAAATGAATAATTATTTCCCTGATATTGTTGGTGATTTTCCTGAAAAAATATATCCGCTTGATCCAAATCTTCAGCTTAAGGTTGGTGCTCAGATTATGTTTGTGAAGAATGATATGTCTTTTGATAAAAATTATTTCAACGGAAAAATGGGGGTGATTAAATCGCTTTCGAGTCAGGAAATCATGGTTCATTTTCCTGAGGAGAATAAAACCATCGAAGTTGAGAAATACGAATGGCAGAATATTCGATACAAAGTCGATGAAATGACCCAGGAAATAGAGGAGGAGGTTTTAGGAACTTTTGTGCAATATCCTATCAAGCTTGCCTGGGCAATTACGGTGCATAAAAGCCAAGGTTTAACTTTTGACAAAGCAGCGCTCGATGTATCGCAAGTTTTTCTTCCCGGACAAGCATATGTAGCATTATCACGTTTGCGTTCCTTAAATGGGCTTATTTTGCTTTCTCCGTTGCGTATGAATGGTATTTCTAACGATCAGGATGTAATGGATTATGCTTTGAATAAAGCTTCAGAAGAATTATTGAAGAACTCATTACACTTTGAGACCAAGAATTTTATTCATAAGTATCTGGCTAACAGTTTTGATTGGGCTAATTTGGCTCAAGAATGGCGCAATCATCAATACAGTTACAACGATAAGTCTGAAAGTTCAGAAAAAGCAAAGCATGCGTTATGGGCTAAAAAGCAAACTTTGATTATAGAATCGCTCGTAGATCCAGCTATAAAATTTATCGTTCAGCTTAATAGAATTTTTAATAATGAAACGGTTGATTTAATTCATGTTTCTGAACGAATTGAAGCTGCTTACGGCTACTTCATGAAACCAATGGATGATCTGGTTTATGAACTTTTATATAAAATGGAAGAAATTCAGCGTGTAAAAAAAGCGAAGGCTTTTTACGATGAATTAGTTTTGTTAGAAGAGCTGCAAACTAAAGCCGTTTTACGCCTAATGAAAGCTCGATTATTGATAGAAACGGTTGTTGCCGGAGATACGATCTCTAAAGATAAATTAACGTCGCCAGAGATCAAAAGTTACAAGTCGAAGAAAACGACGACAATTCGAGATAATTTTAAAAGTAAAAATGGAGATTTATTGGATGATGATGAACCCGTGGAACGTTATTCGTCTAAAAAACCGAAAGAAAAAACGGTTAAAAAATCTACAGTCGAGGAAACGTATGAGTTGTGGCAGGAAAAAATGTCTATAAAAGATATTGCTAATATTCGTAAACTGACAACGCAAACCATTGAATCTCATTTGGTAAAACTGATTCAAACTAAAGTAATTTCAGTTAATGATGTTTTACCTGCTGATAAAATTACTGCATTAAAAGAAGCTTTTCAGTTTTATCAGGAAGAATCTCTTAACGGACTGAAAGAGAAGCATGGTGAGAAATTTACTTGGGATGAACTACGTATGTACAAAGCAAGTTTAAATTAACTTTTTAATTTTTCTTAAAAACATAAAAACCCTATTCAGCCGAATAGGGTTTTCTTTTTTATGTTGTTTTTTGAGCTATTTTGAATCTAAAATTTTAGTTAGATTTTGTTGCTGTTCTGTAAGCTTAGATTGTAGTTTTAATATCTCAAGTTCCTGTTCTTTAGATTTTATCATCTTTTGTTGAATCTTGTTTTCAGGTAGTTTGTTAGCGTTGATTTCATTCTGAATTTTCAGATTTTTATCTTCCGTTTTCTTAATTTCTTTTTTAGTTTTTTCAATTTTATTCTGAGCGTCTTCTATTTTTTTCTGACGCTTCTCGGCTTTTTTTTGATCTTGCTTTAATTGATCTTGTCTTTTTTGTAATTCTTTCTGATTTTCTAATGTTTTCTTCGCGTCATCTTTCTCTTTTTTCAAGAGCATTTCCTGAGTAAGACTGGTTGCAATTTGTTGTGCGTAAAATGATTGTGTTGTAATAAAAAGGCAAATAATGATGCCTAGTTTTTGTGCAATTCTCATGGTATTAAATTTTTAATGTTCTAAAAACATTAGCAAATATTATTCCAAAATGTAGTAAAAAACCTATGTTGTTGTTTTTTTGACTTTTATTGTTGTAAAAAAAAACACCATTTTCTTTCATCAAGAAATGGTGTTTTTAGTGTATATAGTTCGTCTTTTAATCCTAAAGGATTGTTCCTTATGTGATTAAAGCGTTTCTATTAAAATCCAAGCATCTGGATTTATAGTATTCTGGATTTCTTTTTGAGCTTTTTCTGCTTCACGCATTGTAGCATAACTACCATATAAAACAGGGAAAAGACCGTGTCTGTTAGCAGGAATTATTTTAGCATCATACCCAGCTTTTTTCAATTGATTATATGCTTTTTGAGCATTTTTTTCACTTCTAAAAGCACCTGCCATAATATGATAAGGCATTGGTAATTTATCTTCTTTTACAGAAAGAGTTACCGCAGGCATTGGGTTTTTTATAAAGAATGTAGCTTCTTGAATTTTATTCTGAACTTGCTTTTGTACAGCAGTTTCTACAAGAACAGTTTCGTTTGCAATTTGGTTTTGATACATTGGGTAACCTATACTACCAGTAACACCTAACGCAAGTATAAAAATTGCAGCATATTTTAAATAAGAATTTCTGTAACCAGATAATCCAATTGCTTCATTTTCATCAGCCGTTTCTAGTTCTAAAGCTTCGATATGTTTTTCAAAAACTTCTCTTTTCACCATAGGAGAAACGAATGGGCTTAAACCAAATGAAGAAGCTAAATAATTGTTCTGATCATTAGGAGTAAACACAAGATTTTTATCTGCATTGACTCTAATTTCTCCAACGTTTTTAATAGAAAGAAAACCGTTATCTTCTAATTCCTTTTTCCAGCTTAAAACTTCATAATGAAGTGAACTCACAGCAAATTTATACGATGTTTTTTCGGTTTGAGCAATATGATTTGCCAACAAGCCGTCGTTGTTTTTGATAAGTGAATTGAAAGAGATTAATTTTTTCGGTGGAAAAAAAGAATTTGTGCCTTCATTAAGTTGAGCCGATTGAATTTCGGTTAAAAAAGCTCCAAACCCAGGAACCGTTACACACTGATAACGATACAATAACTGCGCGATGTAAGTTTCGATTTTCATAGTAACAAAGTTAGACAACGTAAATAGTTATCAAAATTTTATTCACAATTTTTATTAACAATTCAAAACTTTATGTAAACAATTGAAATCTAAATATTTATAAAAACGACTAATTTTTTATATTTTACGACTTTTTTAAAGTTTATTTTTTTTGGCAAGAATTTACGTAAAATTATCATCTTTGTAAATAACAAATAAGGGATTTGTTTTATTTGTGTAACCAAATTTTATAGACAAATGTCTGAACAGGATTTATTTTATTTATTAGCCTTACAAAGTGTTGATGGAGTGGGAGATATAATGGCAAAGAAGCTATTGTTGCATTGCGGTACTGCCGAAGCAATTTTTAAAACTAAGTCTTCGCAACTTGCTTATATTGATGGAGTTGGATCTGTTTTATTGAAGAATATTCAAGAAAAGTCAATTTTTGAAAAAGCACAAAAAGAACTTGATTTTATTCATGCAAATGAGATTAATATAACTTTTTTTCAGGAAAAAAACTATCCTGATCGTTTGAAACATTGTATTGATTCTCCTGTTTTGTTATTTAGCTCCGGAAACATTGATTTGACGAATAAAAAAATCATAAGTATCGTAGGAACGCGACAAATCACGTCGTACGGGATGGAATTTTGCAAAAAATTGATCGAAGATTTAGCCCCTTTGGATCCTGTTATTGTAAGTGGTTTTGCATATGGTGTTGATATTTTTGCACACCAATTGGCAATGGATCATAATCTTCAGACCATAGGCGTTGTTGCTCACGGATTAAACCAAATATATCCTAAAACTCATAAAAAATACGTTGCCAGAGTTGAACAAAACGGTGGTTTTATGACCGAGTTTTGGAGTTCTTCTAATCCTGACAAAGAAAATTTTGTACGCCGAAACCGTATCGTTGCTGGTATTAGTGAAGCTACTATTGTTATTGAATCTGCAGATAAAGGAGGATCACTCATTACGGCTAATATGGCTAATGATTATAATCGGGATGTTTTTGCAGTTCCAGGCAGAACAACCGATAAATTTAGCCAAGGCTGTAATAACTTAATTAAGACACAAAAAGCAAACGTGCTGACTAATGCTGCCGATTTGATTTATATTTTGAACTGGGACGTCGAAAACACGTCTAAATCGGTACAGAAGCAATTGTTTGTAGAATTAGAACCCGATGAGCAGAAAATTTATGATTATTTATTAAAAACCGGAAAGGATTTAATGGATACTATCGCTTTAAAATGTAATTTCCCGATTTACAAAATCTCAGGATTGTTACTGAATATGGAACTTAAAGGCGTGATTCGCCCATTACCCGGAAAATTGTTTGAGGCGATTTGATTTGAATGATTGATTCATGCTTTCTTGAAATCAATTGACAGAGAATTTAACCGCTAGATTTGCAAAGTTTCTTGACAAAATTGTCTTTTCGACGAAGGAGAAATCTCTGTAAGAAACTTGACAAAAATTAGCGATTCACTTTATAGAGCTCTTTGTGGAGATTTCTCCTTCGTCGAAAAGACAAGATTATGGAGTTTAAATACCTTCAAATTAGTTATTACTACCTCTTTTTATTTTGCTGCTCCTTGCGTAATTACTAAATCGATTTAGTATATTGTTTATAAAAAAACCTCACCAATGATTGTAAGACATTGGTGAGGTTTTTATTAAGTTATTTTCTAGTTAAACCCTAGTTTTACTCGTACTCTTTCCAAAACTTCATTAGCAATAACAGCTGCTTTTTGGGCTCCTTTTTTGAGTAAAGCATCTACTTCGTCAAGGTTATTTATGTAGTAATTGTATTTTTCTCTTTCGGTTTTAAACTTCTCAGTAATCAATTCAAACAAAGCTTGTTTGGCATGACCATAACCATAGTTTCCGCCTAAATAATTTGCTCTCATTGTGACAATTTGCTCTTCAGTTGCGATTAAAGCATAAATTGCAAATGCATTACAAGTATCTGGATTTTTAGGATCTTCAAGTGGAGTACTATCTGTTTCGATACTCATTACTTGCTTACGTAACGTTTTATCATCTGAGAATATATCGATATAATTATTAGCCGATTTACTCATTTTCCCTCCATTTGTTCCAGGAATTAACATACTGTCTTCTTGAATTTTAACTTCAGGAATTACAAAAGTTTCACCCATTTGGTGGTTAAAACGAGAGGCTACATCACGTGTAATTTCTAAATGTTGCATTTGATCTTTTCCAACAGGAACAAACTCTGCATCATAAAGCAAAATATCTGCTGCCATAAGCATTGGGTACGAGAACAAACCTGCATTTACATCGTCAAGCCTATCAGCTTTATCCTTGAAAGAATGTGCTAATGTTAATCTTTGAAACGGAAAAAAGCAGCTTAAATACCAAGTTAATTCAGTTGTTTGTGGAACATCTGATTGTCTGTAAAAAGTAACACGGTCAATATCCAAACCAAACGCAAGCCAGGCAGCAGCAACGCTAAAGGTATTCTCTCTTAGAGTTTTACCATCTTTTATTTGTGTAATCGAATGCAAATCGGCGATAAACAAAAATGATTTGTTTTCTGGTTTGTTAGATAATTCGATTGCAGGAATAATTGCTCCTAATAAGTTGCCTAAGTGCGGCGTTCCAGTACTTTGTACGCCTGTAAGTATTTTTGCCATGCTAAATTTTTTCTTAACCGCAAAGTTCGCAAAGTTTTACGCAAAGTCCGCAAAGTTTTTCTCAAAGTTTTTATTTATCGGAAAGAATATTAAGTTTTTGCTTTAGAATTCCGTTTATGAACAAACGTAGATCAACACAAATTTTAAAAATCCATTTAATCTTTATAATCTGTGGCTAGAAACTTTGCGACAGGAACGCGGATGAAACGGATTCGCTAAGGCGAAAACACGGATTAAAAACGGATTTTCAATCTATATTTTTAAAAAATCCGTTTTATCTGCGTTCTTTTCGTAACTTTTTTAAGCAAAAATTTGTAAAATCCTTTGCGGACTTTGCGTAAAACTTTGCGCTCTTTGCGGTTAATTTCTTGGCATGTAAATTCTTTTTTGCAAAATTCATTTCTCTTTTATTACTTTTGAATCTATGAAAGGATTTAAAATTGTTTTTTGGGTTATTTGGCGTGTTTGGTTTTATGTTTTAATGGCCATCCCGATATTGGTAATGTTTCCGTTTTTAGTACTATCGATTCTTACCGAAAGTGGCTATCCCTATTTCTTTAAAATGGCAAGAATTTGGGCAAAATTTATTCTTTTCGGAATGGGTTTTTATTACAAAGTAGAGAAGGAGCAAGTTTTAGATCCTAATAAAAGCTACATGATTGTGGCTAATCATACTTCGATGACTGACATTATGCTAACGTTGGCTATTATTAAAAACCCGTTCGTTTTTGTTGGAAAAAAAGAACTTTCGAAGATTCCATTGTTCGGATTTTTCTACAAAAGAACTTGTATTCTAGTTGATAGAAAATCGTCTAAAAGTAAAATGGATGTTTTTAACCGAGCTCAAAAGCGTTTGAGTCAAGGTTTGAGCATTTGTATTTTTCCTGAAGGTGGAGTTCCAGATGATGAATCGATTGTTTTGGACGAGTTTAAAGATGGCGCTTTTCGTTTAGCAGTTGAGCACCATATTCCGATTGTTCCGATTACTTATGCTGATAATAAAAAGCGATTTTCGTATACATTTTTTAGCGGAAGCCCTGGTAAAATGAGAGTAAAAATTCACTCGTTTATAGAAACAGCAAATCTGAATCCAGAAGACAGAAAAGACCTTCGTGATCAGGTAAGACAGCTGATTTATAAGCAATTGTTAGTGTTTCGCAAAGACAAAATCTTTCAAGAAGATATTGTTTTGCAAAAACAAGAGTCAAGCGTTAATTCTTAAAAAGTAAATTTTGCCTTATCGATGAATGATTTTTTTCGAAATAAAATTCATTACAATTCTTAATTTTCTTTTTGTTATCCAGTGATTTTGGAATAACGTTTCCAGTTTCTTCTTCATCTTTTATGTTTTAAAAATTCATAACAATGAGCCTTTTTAAGGCTTAAAAACTACTATTCTTTGTATAGATGTGATTTATAGAAAAAGGTTGCGTAAAAAGCACAAAAAAACCCGAATTATATTCGGGTTTTATATTTTAGGCGCTTGCCAATTCTTTGATATGTGCTTTAATCTTAAGTTCTAGCTCTTCTGCCAATTCAGGATTGTCTTTAATTAGCGATTTTACTGCATCACGACCTTGTCCTAATTTTGTTTCACCGTAGCTAAACCATGAACCTGCTTTTTTAACGATTTCAAATTCAACAGCTAAATCTAAGATTTCTCCTGTTTTAGAAACTCCTTCTCCGTACATAATGTCGAATTCGGCAGTTTTAAAAGGTGGAGCAACTTTGTTTTTAACGATTTTTACTTTGGTTCTGTTACCAATTACGTTATCACCGTCTTTAATTTGAGATGAACGACGAATATCGATACGTACTGAAGCGTAGAATTTTAATGCATTACCACCCGTTGTTGTTTCTGGATTTCCGAACATTACACCAATTTTCTCTCTTAATTGGTTAATGAAGAATACAGTACAATTTGTTTTGCTAATTGTTCCTGTAAGTTTACGAAGTGCCTGAGACATTAAACGTGCGTGAAGACCCATTTTAGAATCTCCCATTTCTCCTTCAATCTCACTTTTTGGAGTTAAAGCAGCAACAGAGTCAATTACCACAATATCAATTGCTCCAGAACGAATTAAGTTCTCTGCAATCTCTAATGCTTGTTCTCCATTGTCTGGTTGAGAAATAATTAAGTTCTCGATATCGATTCCTAATTTTTCTGCATAGTTTCTATCAAAAGCATGCTCAGCATCAATAAATGCAGCAATTCCACCCGCTTTTTGAGCTTCGGCAATAGCATGTAATGTTAGTGTTGTCTTACCAGAAGATTCTGGTCCGTATATTTCGATAATTCTTCCTTTTGGGTAACCGTTTACTCCTAAGGCTAAATCTACTCCTAATGATCCTGATGAAATTGTTTCTACTTCAACAATGGCTTTATCGCCCATTTTCATCACGGTTCCTTTTCCGTAAGTCTTATCAAGTTTATCAAGCGTAAGTTGTAGCGCTTTTAATTTGGCTTCTTTCTCTGAACTCATCTTTTCTTTTTCTTTCATCTAAATTGTTATAACTCTTTTATATAAAATCAATAAAGGATTAACTTCTTGATTTGATTTGTATTGGGATGTAATCGTCGTAAAAATACTTCTTTTTTTTGAAGTTGCAACGGGATTTATTTTCTCTTTAAGAGATTGTTTTTTTATAAAAATAACGCTCTAAGTTCTGTTGCTTCTTCTGGTTTTATTTTTCCAGCCAATAATAAACTTAGTTGTTTACGACGTAATGCAGCTTCATAACGTTGTTTTTCAAGGTCAGTTTCAGGATCAATTGGTGGTACTTCTACCGGTCTTCCTGTGTCATCTACTGCTACAAATGTGTAAATGGCTTCGTTAGCTTTTGTACGAAATCCCGATTCGCGATCTTCAACCCAAACGTCGATAAATATCTCCATAGAACTTTTAAAAGATCTGGACACTTTTGCTTCAATTGTTACAACAGCACCCAGGGGAATTGCTCTGTTAAAAGCCACGTGATTTACAGAAGCTGTAACTACAATTCGGCGTGAATGTCTTCGGGCAGCAATACTTGCAGCACGATCCATTCTGGCCAATAATTCGCCACCAAATAGATTGTTTAAGGGATTTGTTTCGCTTGGTAAAACTAAATCGGTTAATATTGTTAAAGATTCTGAAGGATGTTTAGGTTTCATTTAATTGTTATGTTGTTGATTTTTAATATTTTAATAATTAAAATATTAAAATGTATTATTTGGCTCAAATGTAATCAATAATTAGATTTCTTAGAATGTTAGTCTTCTTAGATTTTTGATAAATTATTTAAAGCTTTAATCTATTCGTTCTCCTTTGATGTTCAAATAAAATGTTTCGCCGTTAAGTTCTACTTCTGTTCTTTCTCCGCAATAGCATGTCATAGAATCGTATTTAAAAGGAATTATAGTTTGTCCTTTTTTATTGATTAATCCCCATTTATTATTAATGCTTGCAGAAGTATATTCGCCATCAAAAGCAAAGATTGAATCATATTTTAAAGGAATAATTTCTTTACCTGTTACATCGATGTATCCTACTTTTTCTTTAAGAATAACTTGTGCAATATTCCCTTCCAGAGCGAATATTTTATCATATTTAGGAGGAACTACTTCTTTACCTTTTGCATTCATTAATCCCCATTTGTTGTTTGTAACTAT
Organism: Flavobacterium sp. GL_143; assembly: GCF_057834355.1. Taxonomy (NCBI): domain Bacteria; kingdom Pseudomonadati; phylum Bacteroidota; class Flavobacteriia; order Flavobacteriales; family Flavobacteriaceae; genus Flavobacterium; species Flavobacterium sp. GL_143. The sequence continues at coordinate 1,302,628 of NZ_CM174401.1, forward strand.
TATTGCAAAACCATTCGTAAAATCAAAGGCATCATCGTATTTTAGAGATACAACTTCTTTTCCTGTTTGGTCAACAAATCCAGTTTTGTTGTTTAATGTAACTAATGAAAAACCACCTTCAGACCCATAAACTTTATCATATTTTATAGGAGTTATTTCTTTTCCGTTAGTATCAATTAAACCTTGTTTTTCGTTAATGACAACAATTGCTAAACCATTATGATAGGCAAAAATCTGATCGTATTTTGGTGCTACAATTTGTTTTCCAGCTTCATTTACGGTACCATATTTAGAACCTTGTTTTACAGCAAAAAAACCTTCTTCGGGAGCTAAAACTTCGTCGTATGTTGGAACTAGGATTTCTTTGGCGTTTAAATCGATAAATCCATATTTATTATTAAGAACCGTAATGAAATAACCCGAGTCTGGAGCAAATATTCTGTCATATTTAGGCGCTAAAATTTCTTTTCCTGTATTGTTTACAATACCCGATTTATTGTTTTTAACTACAATAAAAAGTCCTTCTTTTGGAGCAAATATATCATCATATTTAGGCGCTAGTATTTCTTTTCCTGTTCCATCAATAAAGCCCTGTTTTTTATTTTTAACGACGATAAAGAAACCTTCTTCTGGCGCAAACATCTTATCATATTTTGGAGCCAGGATATAGTTTCCTTCTTCATCTATTAATCCCCATTTATCTGTAACAGGATCTGCATAAGCTTCTTGTGCAATAGTTTTTCCTTGAGTTATTAATGCTAATAATAACAAGAATATGGTTTTGTTTAATTTTAGATGTTTCATAAAATGAGATTTCAATTTTTAGAAGTACGTTCTCCTTTTGAGTTAATATAAAATGTTTTTCCGTTTAGTTTTACTTCTGCGATACCCTTATTAAACGGCGTTACTCCGTCATATTTTAATGGGATAACTTCTTTGCCGGTTTGGTCGATAAATCCCCATTTTTTGTTAAGAAGTACTAACGTAAGACCGTCACTTAACCAACCAATATTATCATATTTTATGGGAGTTATTTCTTTTCCGGTTTTATCGATTAGTCCATATTTGTTGTCAATGATCACATTGGCTTGACCTTTATTAAAAAAGCCTGTATCATCGTATTTTAGAGATGTTATTTCTTTGCCATTTTGGTCGATGAATCCCCATTTGTTATCAAGCGAAACTGATGAAAATCCTTCTTCAAAGGGGGTTACCATGGTGTATTTTAGGGGTGTTATTTCGTTTCCTTTTTCGTCTATAAATCCCCATTTATAATCTAGTACTATTGGAGCGAAACCTTCATCAAATGAATAAATAGCATCATATTTTGGTGAACAAATAACAATTCCTTTTTCGTTTTTTAGTCCGTACTTATCTTGTATAGAATCTATAAATACTTCTTGGCCAAATGATTTTCCTTGAAATGAGAATATCAAAAAAAGATAAAAAATGTGTTTGCTCAATTTTAAATGATTCATAAATTTTAAATTTCAGGTATTTGTTTCTCGACTAGAAATTCTGATAATCATCTAGTTAGTTAGAAACAAATAATTGTTCACCAGATGTTATATTAAGTAACATTTGGCTTAAAAAAATGGTTAAAACAGGGAAGTTTGTTTTATAAATCTATTGAACTATTTTTCTTAGTTTAACCAATAAACGCCAATAACTGCTGGAATGAAATAAATTGCAATTGTTCTTGCACCATCATAATCCTTTGCCAATCGTTGTCCAAAAAGTAACATTATTAGTGTAATACAAGAAAAAATTGCGCCGTAGAATCCAAATTCTCTTCCGCTGTTTAAGAATAATTGTATTGAACCAACGATACATAAAATTCCTGAAATTAATTCTAAAACCAGAATATTAAATAAGGCAAGTGGTACTTGGTTCTTAAGTTGTGTTTGGGAAAAATGTCCCTTTAGCCAACTTACATTATCTTTCCAATAGAATATTTTGTCGTAAGCAGATTGAATAAATGTAACAGCTAAAAATACTAAAATTAGTATGGAGGCAATATTGTTCATCTTTTTATTTTTTATGAATTAAACGTGTTAGTTTTATGGATAAATCGGTTAAAATAATTTTTGCATTTCCGTTACGCTCAATATGATACATCGCATCAGAAAGTTCTTTGAATATATCGTTTATGTTGTTTCCATTTACAAATGGAGCAAAATTCTCTAGTTTAAACTTCTCTACTTTTGGTTCCATATATACCAAACTCGGTGCTTGATAATTAAGCAAAAGTGCCTGACGAAACATCTCTATACAAAATTCCAGAAATTTCTTCTGGCTTTCTCTTCCCAATCCTGCAATTTGCTCGCTCCAAACTATTAAATCCTGAATAGCTGCTGCATTTCCTTTGGCTTTAAATGCGGCACGAACCCAAGTAACAAACCATTGTTCAAATGGATATTCATCATCATCATTTCTTAGTAAATGCAAGGCTTTGTTGAAATTTCCTTGTGCTTGATGCGCTATTTTTAATGCGGCATTGGTTTCTATATTTTGTTTAGCAACTAATGCATCGGCAATTATTTTTTCGCTTAATCCATTAAAATGAAGTACTTGACAACGTGATCGTATAGTCTGAATAATTGATTCTTCGTTTTCTGATATTAAAATAAACATCGTTTTATCAGATGGTTCTTCTAATAATTTCAAAAGCTTGTTGGATGCAGCGATATTCATTTTATCTGCCATCCATATAATCATGATTTTATAACCGCCTTCATAAGATTTTAACGAAAGTGATTTTAAAACTTCCTGAGCATCTTCTACCCGAATTTCTCCTTGTTTGTTTTGTACGCCAAGAATTTTATACCAATCAAATAATCCACCATAAGGAGTTTCCTGAATGAAATTACGCCAATCCTGAATAAAATCTAAACTCTTGGGTTTAGTTTTTACATCTTCGGTTGTTACGGTTGGATATATAAAATGTAAGTCGGGATGGGATATAGACTGAAACTTTAAGTTGCAGGAAGCATTCCCATTTTCATTATCTGATCCAGAATTCCCACACAATATATATTGTGCGTATGCGATAGCCGCGGGTAAAGTCCCGGAGCCCTCTGGACCTATAAATAATTGTGCATGAGGGATCCTACCCGAAGAAGCACTTTTTATTAAGTGGTTTTTAATGTAATCTTGTCCTAAAATTTCAGAAAATAGCATGAAGCAAAGATAGTAGAAAATGATTTAGTCAAAAATTTTCAGAAATAAAGTTTGATGTCAATCTTGGCTCGATAGTGTTCTTAAATTTAAAATCTAAAAAGACAGGAATGATTCATTTAATAGTTTTAAACATTGTTTTTGGTTTTTTAGTTAATTTCTTTTTAAGGAAAATAAAAAATTAACAAAAAATCCCAGATTGGGTGTTTTATCAAATATATATTAACATTTTCTTGTTAATATCATTTTGGCTTAATTGAAAAAGGTAAGGTTTTTTTTAGTAATTAAAATATTAACATGTTGATAGTTAGTCTACTAAAACAGCCTTATCTCCTACAAAACTGTTTTTTTTAAACTGTCAAAAAAAATCGACAAAGAAGCGTATTTTGTCGTTTAATAGCCTTTTTTTGTCCTATTTTGGCTCTTTTTGTTTAAAAAAAAGGATAATAAAAATTGCAAGTTAACTTTATTTATATATTTTTGTTTTTATAATTGAATTTTTAAAATCAGAATTTATGAAAGGGAAAATTATTTTTTTAAGCATCTTTTTAATGTTGTCAACTGAGGTGGTATCATCTCAAGCTAAAAATGCTCCCCAAAGCATTATTAGTACAACTGCACTGATTAGGAAATACCATGATCAGAAAGAATTAAAAGGTATGCAAAAAGGTGAATTGTTAGAATTATACATCGAGCGTATCAAAGTATTGGTAAAAACTTTACCTTATATTGCTTTGGCTACTAAACCAGGAGTTACGATGGCTGATCTAGGTATCCCGATGGATAGTGAAAACAAGAAAATCCAAGATGCTCAAGTAGCGTCGACTAATTCATTCCTAGATGTAACAGTAGAATTTCAGAGAAAAATGATGCCTTACTCTGATAAAGATAATTTAGTTGCAGCAATTTTGTTTTATGAAAATACACTTAAAACGTTGCACCTTTTCAATGAAAATAACGAATAATTTGAATCTATTTATGTCTTAAATCTCATTAATTAGAACGTATAATGAGATACAGGATATTTATACAACTCGTTTTCGGCGTTTTCTTTGATTTATCAGGAAAACTCCGAAATGAGTTTTTTTAATTTCATTAACTCAAATATCACTTTAGTGTTAATATTAAAACCTACTACCATGAAAAAATCATTACAAATTATTTGGATTGCCCTTTTTGCTGTGTGCAGCGTAAATGCACAACAAGAGAAAGGTATAATGGGTTATAGCAACTGGTTAAACAACTGGACAGAATTTAAACCCAACAAAGTTGATTATGGTGAAGCCAATCAGATTTTGGCTGGAAAAATATCAGTAAATACAAAATTATTAAAGAAGAATATTTACGTTCTTCAAGGTAATGTTTATGTAACAAACAATGCCGTACTTACAATAGAGCCAGGAACATTAATCATTGGTGATTATGATTCTAAAGGAACTCTTGTTATTACAAAAGGTTCTTCAATTATAGCTGATGGATTAGAAACGGACCCAATCGTTTTTACTTCAAACAAAGCTGTTAAGAAAGCTGGTGACTGGGGTGGAATTGTAATTTTGGGTGATGCTCCGATAAATAAATTTGGAAACATCTCATCTGTAAATTACGATCTTGATCCTTCATTAACTACTTATGGTGGTGATAATACTACTGCAAATTCAGGTATTTTAAGATATGTTAGAATCGAATTTGCTGGTAAAAAAGTTAAAGGTTCTGGAAATTTCAACTCCCTAACTTTGGCTGGTGTTGGAAGCAAAACAATTTTAGAAAACGTAATGGCTAGCTTCTCAGGAGGTGACTCATTTGATATGATTGGTGGAGATTTAAACATTAACAAATTTGTTTCTTATAAGTCTATCAACAACGATTTTAAATTTACTCAAGGAACTCAATGTAAAATATATAACTCTCTTGCAGTTAGATCTTCTTATTTAACTAGTAATAAAGAAGGTTCTCGTTGTATGGAAGTTGCTTCTTACGATAAGAAAGAAGAGACTGATTTTACTAAGAAACAAACGTTGGTTACTGCAGCAAATATTACCATGCTAAATGATAGCGATAACATTAGTGCAGATATTCAATCTGGATTAGTAAAAGAAGCTATTTATGTAGGTAGTAATGCAGCTATCGAGCTTAAAAGAAGTGTAATCTCTGGATTTAACCCAGCGGTTGTATTAGATAGTAAAATTGAGATCAATGACGCTAATTTGAAAAAAATTAAAATTGAAGAAATGTATTTCAATTTATGTAAAGGAAATATTTTCTCAGAATTTAATTCTAACAATGAAGACTTAGAGAACTGGTACGGAAACAGTATCTTCTTTAACGTTTATTCTCAAAGTAATAATAACGAAACTTTTATAGATATCTCTAATCCAAAAAGACCGGACTACAGACTTAATATTGGTAAAATTACAGCTTCAAACAAATAGTTTACCTACTTGTTTGTTTGATTCTTAATTTTTTAAATACAATTTAGTCGTAGAGACATTTTATGTCTTTTAATTGGAAACATATATCTAAAAAAGAATGATCGCCCCACATAGTAAAAAAATACCATATCTGTTGTTATTTGGGCTCCTTATAACAACTAATCATACATTCGCTCAAGAGGCAACTACTGGAAAATCTAATTTTCCTGATACCTCGATTTGCGTTAATTCTATAGAAAAAACTGCTAAAGAGAATCTTTGCTCTTCACCAGTTTTAGAATTAAATACTACAACTGAGTTTATAGTAGAGTTGTCCGCCCCCATAGGTAGCTTTGCTATAAACTCAAGCGTAGTAAATAGTTTTAATGACATAGAAACCGACTGTTCGCAACCCAAGTTTACACTACAAAACAACAATCCTGTTGAAGTATTAGATGTAAACTGTAAGTACGATTTTTCTGAAACATTTATTGATAGCTTATTGTTTTTTGATAAAGATGTAATTAAAGAGCGTATCATATGATGAAAGAATTACCTACTATTCTTCGCAGAAGTTTTCTTTTTTTAATTGTTATCTTTTTTGCCAATACAAATTTATCAGCACAAATAATTATAGGGCAACCTACATTTAGTTTTAGCCCTGTTTGTGCTAGCCCTGGATTCAATGGCTATGATATAAATTTTAACTTTTCGCCTGTTACAGGATTGTTAGCAACCAATCAGTTTATAGTTGAGTTATCCGCCCCAGACGGAAGCTTTACTACAAACTCATCGGTAGTTTACACCTCTGCAGTTGGAGAAATTGTATCATCGCCAGGAAAAATAAGAATAGCGTTTCCAACGAATACTGCCGGAGAACATTATAGACTTAGAGTAAAAGCCACGGCGCCAGTAACTACTGGTCAGCCTTCGGTTGAATTTCCTGCGTACTATAAAGTTCATAATGCTCAATATACATTAAACAATTTTATCCCGACAGCGACATATTGTGCTGGTGGGAATTTTGTTTTATCTATTGATAATCCAGGTGGACCATTAAATGATTCTCCTTTAAAACACACAAACTTAACTTACAATTGGTATAAAGACAATGGTCTTGTCTTACCCGAAACTTTAGTTGCGGAGGCAAGTGGCGGTAGTTATACTGTTACACAGCCAGGTATTTATTATGCCAGAACCAATTATGGGGCTTGTATATTAAGCGCAAATTCTTACTCGAATAAAGTTACTGTTACCGAATCTACAACTGATGCAAGTACTACAATTACATCAAGCCTTGGAAACCCATTTTGTCCAAACGGAGGAACCACTACCTTAAGTGTCTCTGGAGGAATAAACTTTGAATGGTTTAAAGAAGGAGTTAAAATCGAGGGAGCAAATAATAAAACTTACGAGACCAATGTTAGCGGATTATATTCTGTTAAGATTGATTTTGGTGGTTGTACAGGTAATGGATCTATCAACTTGCAAAGTGAAGGTTCTTTTACAGGAAGTATTAATGTTCCCAATAGCAACGTGATTAATGTAGAAACAGGAGAGACATTAGATGTTACTGTTACTAGCGATGCTGTAGATCCTTCTTACAAATGGTTTTTAAATGGTGTAGTCATCCCAGATGCTATTACCAATAATTATTCGGTTAAAGAATTGGGTAATTATAAAGTAACTGTTACACAAACTACAGGTTGTACAGGAACCAAAGAATTTGGTTTTCAGGTATCGGATTCAAATCTTAAAAACATTCCAAATATAGTAAGCCTAAGTAGCGCATTTAATACTTGGGACATTCCTGCTGATTATAAAAATGCAGATACAAATGTTATGATCGTTAGTTCACAAGGAGAGGTGATGTTTAATGGTGTGGATTACGATCCTTCAAAATGGGAAATAAAAAGTTTTAAAAATATAAATCCGGTTTATTATTACATAATCACAAAAGGTAGTGATGAAAAAAAAGGATCTATAACTGTAATTAAATAATATGAAGAAAATATTACTATTCGTTACTTTTCTTTACGGCTCAACACATGTACTCTATTCTCAAGACAATGTCAAAGGGGATGGAGTTGTTTCGTTTTCAATACCAATCAGAAATTCATTAAAATTTAATAGATATATTATTAACCCAGCGTTCAGTTTTGTTCGCGAACAAAATTCCTATGCGAGTTTTTATAACAAGCGTCAGTGGGTACAATTTGATAATGCACCACAAACTTATTTATTTAGTTATTCAGGAAGATTTAGAGAAAATGAAGGTATAGGTATTGGTTTATTCCAACAAAATTATGGTCTTATGACTACTTTTGGAATCATAGGAAACTTTGCTCACAATGTAGTATTACAAGAAGACAGTAATCTTACTTTTGGTGCAAATGTTGGTTTTTACAAAAGCGGATTAGATCAGGGGAAAATCATCTCAAACGATATGAATCTTAATATCGATGACATTCCTTCAAATTCACTAATTACGATTAACCCAGGTGTTAACTACGGTAACGCATTTTTAGACGTTGGTTTATCTGTAAATAATTTATTGCTATATAATTTTGCCACTTCCGAGATGGTAAAAGACGATCCAGAGCAAGCTGTGGAAGTTCACCTTATGTACACAGGTTATATTGATGCTTATGGTTTTTTTGACAGAAGTAAATTTTCAGGTCTTTTAAAATCTGAATTCAAGAAAGACAAAACTGTCATTTCTGGATTAGCAATGATTGCTATTCCTAAAGGATTTTGGGCACAAGCAGGTTACAACACTTTATACGGAATGTCAGCAGGTTTTGGTGTAAATATCACACCAAAAATTGCTATTGAATATAACTACGAAAAAGGGACTGGTAATTTTTCCAATTTTGGAGCTTCTCATGAATTTGTTATTGCTTATAAATTTAAAAGCAAAAACTACTATTATGGAGATGACGAAGAAGAAGGAGCACTTATTGAACCTACTGTTGTCAAAAAAGTGGCACCAGCCAAAACAACTACAACTCCTGTCGTAAAAACAGATGGAGCTACAAAAGCTAAACTTGCCGCTGATGCAAAAGCAAAAGCTGATGCAGCTGCAATACAGGCAAGATTAGAAGCACAAGCAAAAATTAAAGCTGATGCTGAAGCAAAAATTAAATTGGCAGCTGATAATAAAGCTAAAGCCGATGCTGAAGCTCAAGCCAGAATAGAAGCAGCAAAATTAGAAGCGGCTAAGTCTAAAGCAGATGCTGAAGCACTTAAAACGAAAGCTCTTTCATCTGATGGAAAAACTAAAGTTGATGCCGATGCTAAAGCAAAACTTGCTGCAGATAACAAAGCTAAAGCCGATGCTGCTGCATTACAAGCTAAATTAGCTGCAGATAATAAAGCCAAAGCTGATGCTGCCGCTCTACAAGCAAAACTAGCCGCAGATAATAAAGCCAAAGCCGATGCTGCCGCACTACAAGCAAAACTAGCTGCAGATAACAAAGCTAAAGCCGATGCTGCTGCATTACAAGCAAAACTAGCCGCAGATAATAAAGCCAAAGCTGATGCTGCTGCATTACAAGCAAAACTTGCGGCTGATAACAAAGCTAAAGCGGATGCTGCTGCATTACAAGCAAAACTAGCTGCAGATGCAAAAGTAAAAGCTGATGCCGATGCGTTACAAGCAAAACTAGCAGCAGATAATAAAGCCAAAGCCGATGCTGCTGCACTACAAGCGAAACTTGCTGCGGATGCAAAAGCCAAAGCAGACGCTGATGCATTACAAGCAAAATTAGAAGCAGATAATAAAGCCAAAGCAGACGCTGATGCATTACAAGCAAAATTAGAAGCAGATAATAAAGCTAAAGCCGATGCTGCTGCATTACAAGCAAAACTAGCTGCAGATGCAAAAGCTAAAGCAGATGCCGATGCATTACAAGCAAAACTTGCTGCGGATGCAAAAGCCAAAGCAGATGCCGATGCGTTACAAGCGAAACTTGCTGCAGATGCAAAAGCCAAAGCAGACGCTGATGCACTACAAGCGAAACTTGCTGCAGATGCAAAAGCAAAAGCAGATGCCGATGCATTACAAGCAAAATTAGAAGCAGATAATAAAGCTAAAGCGGATGCTGCTGCATTACAAGCAAAACTAGCTGCAGATGCAAAAGCCAAAGCAGATGCAAAAGCCAAAGCAGATGCCGATGCATTACAAGCAAAACTTGCTGCAGATAATAAAGCTAAAGCCGATGCTGCTGCACTACAAGCAAAACTAGCTGCAGATGCAAAAGCCAAAGCAGACGCTGATGCATTACAAGCAAAACTAGCTGCAGATAATAAAGCTAAAGCCGATGCTGCTGCATTACAAGCGAAACTTGCTGCAGATGCTAAAGCCAAAGCAGATGCCGATGCATTACAAGCAAAACTAGCTGCAGATAATAAAGCTAAAGCCGATGCTGCTGCACTACAAGCAAAACTTGAAGCCGATGCTAAAGTTAAAGCAGATGCCGATGCACTACAAGCAAAACTAGCTGCAGATAATAAAGCTAAAGCCGATGCTGCTGCATTACAAGCAAAACTTGAAGCAGATGCTAAAGTAAAAGCAGATGCCGATGCACTTCAAGCAAAATTAGATGCTGATGCAAAAGCTAAAGCCGACGCCGCTGCATTACAAGCAAAACTAGCAGCTGATACTAAAGTAAAAGTTGATGCTACTGCATTACAATCAAAATTAGATGCTGATGCTAAAGCTAAAGCAGATGCCGACGCTAAGCTTGCCGCTGATGCAAAAGCTAAAGCTGACGCTGCTGAAGCACTTAAAATAAAATTAGCAGCCGATGCAAAAGCTAAAGCTGATGCTGATGCAATCCAGGCAAAACTTGATGCTGATGCTAAAATAAAAGCAGACGCTAAGGCGAAAACCGAAGCTGCCGAATTAAAAGCAATTATAGATGCCGATGCTAAAGCTAAAGCGGAGTCTGATGCATTACAAGCAAAACTAGCTGCAGAAGCTAAATTAAAAGCTAAAGCTGATGCAATTGCTCTTCAAGCTAAGTTAGCTGCTGATGCAAAAGCCAAAGCCGATGCAATAGCATTATTGGCTAAAGAAACGGCTAATGCAAAAGCGAAAGCTGATGCAGACGCAAAAGCCAAACTTGCTGCAGATGCAAAAGCTAAAGCCGATGCTGCAGGATTACAAGCAAAAGAAGCTGCAGATGCCAAACTTAAAGCGAAAGCTGATGCAGATGCTCAATTAGCTGCTGATGCAAAAGCCAAAGCTGATGCAATAGCATTACAAGCAAAATTAGCAGCAGATGCTAAAACGAAAGCTGATGCTGATGCCAAAGCTAAATTAGATGCAGATGCTAAAGCCAAAGCTGATGCTGACGCACTTCAGGCAAGACAAGCTCAGGATGCTGAACTAAAAGCGAGACAAGATGCAGATGCTCTTGCAGCATCAAACGCAGCTGCGAATGCGGCTAAAGATGAGACTGCTAAATCAATTGATAATTTAACTAGTGTGTTTGATAGTTCATATAAAACACAAACAGATTTATTGAACCAATTGACAGCTACAGTTGCTAAAAAACAAAAAGACCTTGATGACCTTAGAGAAGAAAATGATTTAAGTGAAAAAGGAATATATAAAGAACCGAAACCATTTAAGAGCGTAGCGTCTGAAAATAGCGAGTTAGAGGCATTAAAATTACAAATAGCTCAAGTTAACAGCGAACAAAAAAATGCGTTAACCAGATTGACGAATTTGTATAATGAGCGACTTAAAAAAGTGCCGAATAAAAATGATGCACTTAACAAAAGTTACTTAGCCAAAATTGAAGCTTTAAAAGCAGAACAATTAAGAGCAGAAAAATCGAATGCAGATTTGATTGCTAGTTTAGAGAAAATTAAACTAGAAACTGAGATAGAGAAAAGACGTAGAATTAAGCGTGCGGCATTCGAGAATGATCAAGGTCGTTACCAACAAGATGTTGCTACTTTAAAACGTATAAAAGAAACGACAAGACCAAGTAGTAAACCATTAAAGGCAAATGATTTTGATTATGGCGATGAACAATCGAACATGCAAATTATCAAGAATGTTAAAAATGCTGAAAGTGGTTATTATTTGATTATTGCTGTACATAGTAGCTCAGATAAAAGAGATGAATTTTTGACCAAAGCAGTTTCTGCAGGACAATCAGATATTAATTTCTTTTACAATGTAAGTGCTAGTAAATATTACATCTATTACGATAAGTATGATAACTTACAAGAGGCTAGTAAAGCATTAGAATCAAAAGGTAATAAACCATACAACGGAAAAATGTCTATTGTAAAAGTCGAAAACGAATAAAACGATTATTGTATAAAATTATAAGAAAAAGTATGCAAGGGAGCTTCTAGTTTTTTAGAAGAGCATGCTACTGAATAAATATTTAGAGTGCCATTTGTCTTGTTTTCCTGGACCCCCCATTTTAGGAAAGCATTGCAAATGATTAAATAGAAAATACCATGAAAAAACCTACTATTGTAAAAATTGCTTTAATTGCTTTGATCTTCTTACAAAGCATTATTTCCTATTCTCAAAATTATAAAAGTTTTGATATTCGCTACAATAATAAAAATTTAAGAGGGGACATCCTCTTGATTGGAAATAGCATCCTGAATCGAAGTACCAGGAGTGAAGGCCCTGAGGTACCCTTTAACGATAGGGATCAGAATAGCAGTTTCAACATGAAATATGTTAATGTTGATGGAGGTGCTGGTATTTTTAATTCAAGTAAAGCTAAGTTGACTTTGCCTGATGCAACTTGTTCCAAGATTGTATATGTAGGACTGTACTGGAGTGCAGTTACCAGGGGTACTGAGGCAATAGATAAGGTAAAGTTTAAAATGCCTGGGGGAAGCTATGTTGATATAGATGGTACCGTTATTTATAATGCAAACGGTACTAAAATAGGTACTAGTTTGCCTTATGCATGTTATGCCAATGTAACAGATTATTTTACTAAAACACCAAGGCCTGATCCTCAGGGATATTATTCTGTAGCCAATATTTCTACGGCGCAAGGTACAAATAGACCAGCTAATGCTAATTCTGGAGGTACAGGTTTATCTGCAGGATGGTCTCTTTTCTTTGTATATGAAAATGCAACTTTGCCAGAAAAAGCAATTACATCATTTGATGGATTTAGTGCAATTGATGTTGATAATAATTTAAAAATCAAAATTTCTGGATTTACTACAATTCCAGTGGGTCAGGTAAAAGCAAAATTTGCTTTTTCGGCAATAGAAGGAGATTTAGATATCGGAGGTGATTATTTATCGATTAATGGATTTAAATCTACACCTCAGGAAAGACCACAAGAATCGTTTTATAATGGTAAAAAATGGGTTACTAAAGATAATTTCTTTAACAGTTCGGTTACTTCAATGGGGACTATCTTAAAGGATAGAGATCTTAATAGTTCCAATACATTAGGATTTGATGCGGGGGTGTTTGAAGTAAAAAATGATCCAACCACTCAATACCCGGGAGGTTCTGTAATTAAAAATGGTGATACCTCCGCAGAGATAAGCTTGGGTAGTGATCAGGATCTCTATTTTTATTATTTTAATGCTTTTGCTGTCGAAATCATTGCACCAAGGATTGTACTTCTTAAAAAAGTTTTTGCAAAAGATGATGCCGGTAAGTATTATGATGCGGGAGGTAAGGACATCAGTATCGATAAAGAATTAAAATATGAAATAAGCTTCCAAAATAAAGGTAATGATAACGCAGTAAACTTTACAATTACAGATATTCTGCCTAATAATATTATTTTTAACGATAAAACCGATTTTTTAGATATACCAGATGGAGTAAAGGTAAAATCTTATGATGCGGCTACCAGAACCATAGTATTTGAGGTTGCTCCAGATCTTGTTGTAAGTAATAGTGGTACCACTACTCTAACATTTAGAGTAAAGACAGTTAAAGATTGTGATGCTTTAACAGACGCATGCTCAAATGTTATTGATAATACAGCTATTTCAAAATATAACGGAGTTATTAACAAAAATACATTTGGAGAAGGAAGTCTTTCCGCAGAGGAAGGTTGTAATGTTGGTAAACCAACAGCAACTAACTTTCTTATTGGTTTAGAGAAATGTAAATTTGAGCAAACATTATATTTGTGTGGTACAGTTAAACTAAAAGCTGGAGGTGGTTATACTACTTATGTATGGAAAGATCCTAATGGAAATATTTTTGGAGGTAACAACCAAGAAGTTACCGTTACTAAACCAGGTACATACACAGTAGTTACTAGTGCAGCAGCACCATGCAAAGGAATAACTCAAACATTTATTGTTAAGGAATATACTGTAAACATTAATGATAATCCAGTTAATAGTTTTGCGGATAATATTGATCCAATAACTAAATTGCCTTATACTTGTATTAATGATGGTAAGCCATTTCCGAAAATATTCTTATGTGGAAAAAATGCTACAAAACCTATTGATACTAAAATCGAAGGAGCATCAAGTATTGTTTGGCAAGAAACAAAAGATCCAAGACCATCAACACTAGATGATAGTTGTCCTGATGTAACTGCTACAAACTGGACAGAAGTAGCTAAGGGGCCAACTTATACTGCTAATAGAGCAGGTACTTTTAGACTTGTAGTTACTTATAATAATACATGTGAAAATATATATTATTTTAATGTGACTCAAAGTGTAGTAGACCCAACCTTTACAAAGCAAGATATCGTTTGTGATACGAAGGGAAGTATTACCATTACAAATCCAAAACCAAATGATGGATTCGGATACCAATATAGTTTGGATGGCGTAAAACCTTACCAGGATTCAAATGTTTTCGATGATGTTCCAGCAGGAAGATATATCGTTCATATAAAAACAAAAGCAGTAGATAATACATTTGAAAAATGTGAGTATACTGCGGATGTTACAATTATAGAGAAAACTTTTAAAACAAAAATAGATACTACAGATCCAAGTTGTGCTGGAAAAGGAGGAACTATCAAAGCGACTGTTACTGGAGTAGACGGATGGTATCAATTTATTATTACAGAAGTTGCAACTGGTGATGTAAAAGGCGACTCAGGAAAAATTGTTGCTCCTAAGAATTTTAACCTTTTTGAAGGTATTGCACCAGGTATATATGATGTAGCAATTACTACAAAAGATGGTTGTGTAAAAACAGAAAGAGTTACTATAAATGATAATAAATTAGATGCTAAAGCTAGTATTACAACACCTCTTACTTGTAACGATGGTGTGATTACGGTAGTAGCAACAGGAGGAACGCCTGTCGCAGGATTCCCAGATTTTTATTACTATTATGTTAATGGTGATAAAACTCCTTTAACCGACCCATTAATTCCAATTACAAAAGCAGGAACGTATGATATAGTTGTTATAGATGCTGCGGGATGTAGCGTTACAATTCCTACTATTACAGTTCCAGACTTAGTAAGACCAACTGTTAAAATTGATCAGAAAAATATTAACTGTTATGGAGGCGCTGATGGTGAAATTTCATTTACTTTAACTCCTGCTACTTCAGACTATACAGTATCGTATAGTATTAATGGACTTGCTGGACCATTTAGTACAATTTCTCCAATTAAAAATTTAGCAGCAGGCGATTACGATGTTGTAGTAAAATATACCTATGACAAAGTAGATTGTTTTGATGAGTCTGTAAAAATTACAATAACAGCACCAGCAACAAAAGTTACTGCTTCTGCAGGGGTTGCCGAGTTATCTGGTTGTGGACCAACAGGATCTGAAAAACAAGGTAAAGTTAGAATTACAAATGCTCAAGGAGGAATTCCTCCATATAAATATAGTTTTGACGGAGGTACTACTTGGCAAGATTCAAATGAAGCTTACATTAATCCAAGAACTACACCATATACTTTTTATATTAAAGATAGTTCACCAGCACCAGGTTGTCCTTTTGCAATGACTGGAATTATTTTAGAAGAAAAACCTGCAGATCCTACAATTGAGGTATCAACACCAACATTTAATTGTGACGGAAATGCATCAACTACTGTAACAATTACAAATACCGGAGGTGCTAATTATGATTACGAATATTTACTGAATGGAGTGGTAAATACAAATACTCCGCCAAATGTTTTTGTAAATGTACCACCATCAGTTCCTGGTACACCCCACAAAATTGAAGTAAGATATAAATTGATTTCGGCACCAACATTTAGTAATTTATTAAATGAAGATTTTGGTTCTGGACCAGATGAAACTTCGCCAGGTATTAACCCTGCTTTTTGTTGGGAAAGACAAGTTGAAGCAACAAAATGTAATGGAAATAAGTTATTTGGAAACGGAGAATACACGGTTACCAATTCTTTACGAAATAATCCTTATGACGGATGGCATAACCCTGTTGACCATACAACTGGTACTGCTGCTACTGGAGGTAGGTATTTAGCAGTTGATGCTGGAACTGCTATCCCAAATAACGCGGTTCTTTATAGAAAAACTATTAAAGATATTGTGCCAGATCAGCCAATACAGGTTAGGTTTTTTGCTACTAATTTATTAAAAGTTGGTAATTTTCAGCCAGACGCTTCCCTTACTGTAGAATTGCAAAACAGTGCAGGGAAACCACTATCTTCACAATCTACAGGTGGAATACCAAAAACAGACGGTTGGGTAGAATATAACAGAACAATAAATCCAGGTAGTAATACTACATTAGATTTTGTATTACGACTTGAAGTTTCTCAAGTTGATGGGATTGACTTTGCGGTTGATGATATAGAAGTATATCAATTACCAAAATCATGTTTATCTACCAAAAAATTTGATGTTATTGTAGATCCGAATAAAAAGTTTACTGCAGATGTTAAAGATATTGTCGCAACACAATGTAAAGGAAATAAAGATGGAAGGTTAACAATTATTGCATCTAATTTTGATACTACCAATGGATTTGAATATTTAATAGATGGAGTTCTACCTTGGAAAGTTTCTAAATTAGAAGAGACTATTGTTGATGGTTTAGGAGAGGGAGAACATACGGTTAAGGTTCGTTATGACGCTACTTCTGTAGGGTGTGATTTTACGCTTAAGCCTACAGTTGGATCACCAGATAAGTTTGAAGTAGAAGCAAAAGCTACTGCTGCTAAGTGTTCTATAGGCGCTACAGTTACTGCATCAGGAAAAGGTGGTACAAAAGACTATACATTTACACTTACAGATTCGGCAACACCGCCTAATGTAGTTACTTTCCCATCTACTGGGATATTAACAGACGTTAAACCAGGAACGTATACGGTTTCAGGTAAAGATAAAAATGGTTGTTTAGATGATATAGACATACCTTTGGTTATTGATAAACCAGTTGCTCCAAAAGCTGAAATTGCAGATAATACAGGTTTATGTTTTAACGGAAAAATAGCAACAATAACGGTTAATATTACCGATGGTGTAGCTCCTTACTATTACCAGGTTAAATATAATACTGGTGTATTAGGATCTAAAATTCCAGTTCTAGCACCTGCTACTTCATTTACTTACGAGGCAAAAGCAACAGGAGATTACACATTTGTAATAACAGATTCTTATGGTTGTGAGGCTACAGTAATTAGCCAAACAATTAATGCTAATCTTACTGCAGATGCCAAAACAGCTACTTCATTAACTTGTATCGATCCAAAAGAAGCTAAGATTGAAGTAACAATTAATGGAGGTACAACCCCATTTAGTTATATAGTTAAAGATAGTACAGGTAAAGAGGTATATGCTAGCGTAGGGGCTATTGCGGGTCCAAAATTCACATATACTACGACTATTGCGGGTAAATATACTTTTGAAATTACCGATAAAAATAAATGTATAACAACTGCAGAGGGTAATGTAGCTTCAATTACAAACCCTACGGTTAAGGCAGAGCAAACAAACATTAGTTGTCATGGATTGTCTGATGGTTCAGTTGTATTAACTGGCCATGACGGAACAGGTGATTACCAGTTTAGTGATAATCCTACAACAGGATTTACAAGCGTACCTACTTTTAATAATTTAACTTTAGGAAAGCATAAATTTTATGTAAAAGATACTAATGGTTGTACAGGAGAGGTAGAAGTTGATATTACACAACCAGATGTAATTACACCTTCAGTTAAGATATCAACACAATATACTTGTGAAACTAAAGCTATCATTACTGCTTCGGCAACAGGTGGAAACGGTACTACTTATACTTACGTATTGAAGATAACCAAAGGTGGAGTTACTACAGTAGTAGCAACTAATAACACAGGTATATTTAAAGATTTAACTACAGGCGGAGCTTATTCAGTTACAATTACTGATAGCAAAGGATGTAACGTTACTGAGGATGCAGGAATTATTCTGGATTTAGTTCCGATTACTGCGATGAATATTACAAATTCAGCTCTTAAATGCCCATCTAATGAAGTAGATGTTACTATCGAAAGTGTAACAGGAGGAAAAGGACCATATGAATATTCAATAACAGCACCAACTGGATTAACAAGAGCTTGGCAGCCAGAAAACATATTCAAAAATTTAGCCCCTGGTACTTATACATTTACTGTTAGAGATGCTAATAAATGTACTTTCTCGTTCCCGTATACTATTAAAAAATTAACACCAATTGTAGTAACAGTAAAAGAGTCAATAAACATTACTTGTTTAAATGCTACAAACGGTTCTGCAAAATTCACTATCAAGGATTTAGGAAATAAAGTTGATTACTCATACGCTATCAATGGAGGAGCACCTGTAACAGGTACAACTCAAGATACGGGATCAACAACATTTGATGTAGATGTACCAAATTTAGGAGCAGGGAATTATGAATTAATCATAACAGATCTTGGAACAAATTGTACTGCTTCAGCGACTGCTAAAATTTTGGCACCTGCTGAAAAATTAGAATTGACAAAATTAACTGTAACACCGATGACATGTGATGTTAATGGTAAAGTTGTAGTTGATACTAAAGGAGGTTGGGGAACTAATAAATATACCCTTACACAACCTGATGGAACTGTAGTTGGTCCACAATCAACAAATAGTTTTGATAATTTAACACAAGTTGGAGACTATAAAGTAACTGTAAAAGATTTAAATGGTTGTGAAGTATCAGAAACATTTGAATTGAAAGATAAAGTTAAACCTAAGGCTACAATAGATGTAACTTCAGATTTATGTTATGATAAAACGAATAAAGCAACAATAATTGTTACGCCAGATGTAGTGCCATCGCCTACATACGAGTATAAACTTGATAATGGGACTTATCAGCCTACAGGTACTTTTTCTAATTTAGAACCAGGAGATTATATCGTAACAGTTAGGGACAAAGTAACTGGTTGTACATTAGTATTACCATCTCAACATATTGCAAAAGAACTAAGAGCAACTGTAAATTTGGATAAAAGTGCTGATTGTACTACTACTGATCCAGATATAATTATTAAAGGAGAAGTGTTTGACGGTACAGCGCCTTATACTTACACAGTAACCGTAAATGGAGTTGCAGATCCTATTGTTAAAACAATAACAGGAAACAAGTTCTCTTACACAAATAATGTGGCTACAACAGCTACGACAGATACCAAATATGTATTTGTTATAAAAGATAATACAGGTTGTGAAGTAACTTCAACAGTTACTGTAAAACCAAAAACAGACCCACAATTTACAGCAGTAGCCAATTCAACTATTTTATGTAATGGTGAGTCTACAGGTTCAATTACTGTAACTATAGACACTGCTTTTGGGGTAGGACCTTATGTAATAGATGTTTACAATACAACAACTAGTACACCATATTTTGAGCAAACTACTGGACTTCCAGCAGGTAATTATACTGTAAAAGTAACTGATGCCAAATCTTGTTCTAAAACAGAGTTGAATGTTGAAATTAAACAACCAGATCCTATTGTAGTTGACTATAAAGTTGATCCTATAACTTGTAAAGCAGGTGGTGTATCATTAGGGGCAATTACAATTAAGGAAGTAAAAGGAGGAACAAAAGATTATATTTATCATGTAAAAGGAGTTAATGGTTACGATGTGAAATTTGAAGACCAAGATGGTTCTGTACAAGTTTTTGAGGTAGTAAATTTTGGCTACTATCAAATTATTGTAACAGATGCAAATAATTGTTCTAAAATTATAAAAGACATATTAGTAGCATCTCCTCCAGAGGATTTAGATATTGATGTAAGTTTCCCACCTGCAGATTGTTCTACAGGAGGTTCTGCTACTGTAGCTATTGGTACAGGTACCGGAGCAGGAATTACAGGAAACGGACCATTTCATTTTGCTATTTACACAGGTCCAGGAATGACTTGGACTTCTCCGACATCTGCTCCATGGAAAGATGAAACTGTTTTAGGCTCTCCTGTTGGAGATCCAGTTATTATACCAGGTAGTAAAAAAGCTATTTTTGATGATTTAACACCAGGAGTTACCTATACATTTATTGTTTATGATGAAGGGACTAAATGTTATTATTTTGAAACGGCAGATAAGCCAATTCCAACAAATTCTAAATTAGAAATAAAGAAATTACAAGCTAACAACATCACTTGTTTAAATGCCGATAATGGAAATGTATCTTTAGAAGTTTATAGCCCATATACTGTACCAACAGACGTGGATTATCAAATTTTTAATGCAGAAACTTTAGCAGCAGTAGGACCGATTGGTTCAGGAACAGTACCAGCAAATGGTACTCTAGATATAAAAAATTTCGGAGTACTTCCATTTGGAAACTATTATGTTTTGGTAACTGAGATATTAGATAGAACAACTTTACCTATTAAAAAAGGATGTAGTGTTGCTTCAATTCAATTCAATATTACAGGTTCAGCTACAGCTTTAACATTAGATGCTAGATCAACTAATAATGCTAATTGTAACCCATTGAAAGGAGTAATCGAAGCTTTTCCAAAAGGAGGAACTACTATACCAGCGGTTGTAGCTGTACCAGCAGTACCAGCAACTCCAACTTCGCCTGCAGTACCAGCAATTCCAGCTTCTGCAGCGGTTCCATACTTGTATCAAATTGTTGTTGATAATGGAGCAATAGGTCAGGATCCATTAATAGATGTTCCGCCTACAGCAGATTCTTTCGTTATTCCTACACATACATCAAGCATTTTTAAAGTAGAAGCAGGTAATTACTTGGTTTATGTTCGTGATGCTTATGGTTGTATTGCATATAAAGCAGTAACAGTTGTTAAAGATCCAGAACCAATAATTGATGCAGTTATAGATCCAGCTTTCTGTTCTGCTACCGAAGGTAATTTTGCCATCAATGTAAATATAACTACACTTGGTGTAGGGCCATATACATACACTTTAAATGGGGGTAACGCTGTTGCGATTACAACAACACCATTATTTACAATAGCTGATTTGACTTCAGGGAAATACAAAATTAAAGTTAAAGACTTAAACGGTTGTACAAGCAACGAAGTGGAAGTAGAAATTTTCAAACCGTTAGACCTTAAAGCTAAATTTACCCTTGATCCTGTTTGTGATATCGCAAACGGTACTATTACTGCAGAAGTTTCTGGAGGTAATACAACGTTAAATAATTTTGAATTTACTTTAAAAAATAATACTACAATAGTTCCTATTCCTGCTGATGTAGTGCAGAACAATGGTGTTTTCAAAAATCAAGCAGCGGGAAGTTATACTGTTACTGTTGAGGATTTAAGTACTCATTGTAAAAAATCTGTAGATGTTGATATTCCGCTTCCTACAAAAGTAGTTTTAGCAATTGGTGATATTGTAGTGACATTACCAAATTGTATGACTCCGGCAGGGCAACCAGCTCAAGGAAACGTTAGTAATGGTACAATTAAAGTTAATTTACCAGCAGCTAATAATAACCCAGATTATACATACACACTTACATCACTTGATCCAATAACAGGACTTCCAGTTGGCACTCCAGTTATACAAAAATCAAATGGTTATTTTACTGGGTTAGCTTCAGGAGATTATAATGTTACAGTTAAATCTGAAAGAGGTTGTGAAGAAATAGTAAAAGTTACTATTGGTATACCTGTTGAAGTTGTTGCTGATGCAGTAGCAGACCCATTTGAATGTTCTACAGGAAACACTCCTAAAAAAGTAAAAGTGACCGTTACAGGTGCTGGAGGAACAGGAAAATTCACTTATAGTAAAGACAATATTACTTATGGAAATGATAATGTATTTTATGTAGGTGCTGACAAAACAATTCAAAACGTAACATATTACGTTAAGGACGAAAATGATTGTATCGATGATGTAACTATTCCAATTGCTCCATTCCCAAGTTTAATTTCTGTAGATGTAACTTTTGGTGCAGATATGGATTGTGAAAACAAGAAACAAGTAATGGATGTAGTTATAAACGGAGGAACAAATACTCCAAAAGAATTTACATACCAAGTATATAAAGATGGAGTTCTTGTTCCAGGAAGTTTAACGACTGTTACAGGTACTACATTTCCTTATGAAGCAGATACTGCAGGTAGTTATTATGAATTCGAAATTTTCGATAATAATACAGGTTGTAGTATAAAATCAGAAATTCAAGAAGTTCCATTATTTAATAATCTTAAAGTAACAGCTTTTGCTTCCACTCAAGTAGGATGTAAAACAGATAGCACAGGAAAAATCACTATAGATGTTACCGGATATACTGGAGCATATACTTATGAAGTTTATAACGGAATAAGTGCTGTTCCTGTAGATGCAGGAAATGGAGATACTACTCTAGGTTCAACAATTACTGCTGGGTTACCTGCAGGAAATAATTACACAGTTGTAGTTAAAGAAACGGGATTCCCTAAATGTTCTGAAACATCAACTGCGGTTATAATTACGGAACCTTTATTAGCATTAAGCTTAGGACCAATTACAAATGTGCCACAAAATTGTAAAACTAAAGGTGCACAGGTAACAGTTCCTATTGCATCGGTTATTGGTGGTACACCAGATTATAAATATGCATTTGTAAAATCAGGAGATTCACCAATTGGGAAGTATTTTGATAGCAATACCGCTACACTTGATCCAACTGTGAGCACTAAATGGGATGTTTGGGTTATAGATAAAAATCTATGTTCAGTTATGACAACTGTAGATATTACTGTAGATCCACTTCCATCTGCTATTGTAGCTACACCAGATAGTCAATGTTATGTTGCTGGTGCAGATTATACAATAACAGTTACTGCTAATGGTGTAGGACCATTGAAATATAGTTTAACTAATGTTGATGAAACATTTACGACAAACAATCAATTAACAGTAAAAGGACCAGGTACATACGATGTATATGTAAAAGATGCTAATGGATGTATTACCAAAGCAACTGCTGCATTTACAATTTTGAAACCGTTAGAGTTATCGGCAGAAATTTCAACATACCCAACTTGTAACGGTGGCGACGGTGTTGTTACTCTACAAGGTTTAGGAGGAACAATTCCTGCTAATTATCAATATGCTACTGGAACTGCTACAACACCAAATACATTTAGCGTAACGGCTGTATTCCCTAATTTAACTCCAGGAACTAAGTATTATTTCTGGGTAAAAGATATGGTGACAAATTGTATGGCATCAATTGATTATACAATACCTACAGCAGCAGTTGTTACTATTGTAGATGCTGATTTAACAGCAACTCCTGTTACTTGTTTTGATGGAGCTAATGGTACTATAACAGTTACTCTAGATGCAAGTAATAATAACCCTGACTATAAGTTTACTTTAGATGGTGTTGATTATAAAGGTAATATTGTTGCTAGAGCAGAACAAAAAGAACCTACATTCAGTAATTTACCAGCAGGTAAATATACAGTATCGGTTATGTCGGGTAGAAATTGTCCAGGTTCAGCAAAAACTGAAATTATACAACCAAGCATAATTGTTATTGCTACTCCAGTTGTTACAGAATTTGAATGTAATGCAGGAACAAATGCACCTAAGTTTGCTACGATAGAAGTAAGCGCTTCAGGAGGTACTCAACCGCTTACTAAATATGTATTTATTAAAAAAGGAGCTACACCAGCAGATGACAGAATTGTTCAGTCAGGAAAAGAGACTATATATACTTCGTCTGAAGTAGCAGGAGGCACTTATATCATAGAAGTTTATGACAACAATAATTGCCCTATAAGCACTACAGCAGTAATTAAGCCTTATGTAGGTATTAAAGATGCTGTTATAAAAGTTGATGCCTACATCACATGTTTAACTAATGAAGATATCAGTGTTAATGTAACTGCTGAAGGAGTATTGCCATTACCAGCTTTAGAATATTCTATAAAGTATCCAGATGGTACAATTAAAACGAATCTAATTGGAGTAAATACTTTTACTGATTTACCAGTAGGACAATATACAATTACAGTTAAAAATCCTGATACAGGATGTAGTCTTGATAGAATTCATACTGTTAATAATTCGAATACTTTCGAGTTAAAAGCAACAAACATTAAGGATCTTACATGTTTTGATTCAGATAATGGAAGCATAGATTTCACTTTAGTAGATTCTAAAGTAATTCCATCTAATCTTCCTAGTGGATTCAAATATGTAATTACTGGCCCAACATCAAGCAATGGCACTAGTGCAAATCTAGGACCACTTACAATTGGTAATTTAAAAGCAGGTTCTTATAAAATAACAGCTACATTAATAGATTCGCCATTTTGTGATGTAGATGCTGAGTTTGAAATCAAAAGACCATTGGCAGCATTAGAACTTGATGTACAGCATTCAGAAATTACTTGTGCAGCAGGTAGTAATGATGGAAAAATCATAGCTTCTGCTAAAGGTGGATGGCCAGGAGGCTACGAGTTCCAGTTAGAATTAAATGGAGCTCCATTAGTTGGTTGGTCTACTCAATCAACGTTCCCTAACTTAGGAGTTGGAAATTACATTGTTAAAGTAAGAGATACTAAGATGTGTGAAGTTCCAAAGCCTTTAGAATTAAAAACACCAGCACCAATTGTAGTAACAGCTAATGTAGCTAAAGCAATGTTAACTTGTTTTGGTGATAATTCAGGAGAAATTACAGTAACTACTACAGGAGGTTCAGGTAAATATTTATATACATTGGTTGCAACATATCCTGATGGAGTTGTAACTAAAAACGGTCCACAACCGAATAATGTATTTACAGGATTAAAAGCAGCTAGTTATGTAGTGATAGTTACAGATAGTTGGACATGTACAGGTACATCTGTGGCAGTAGAAATTAATGAGCCACCAATAGTAAAAGGATCTTTAGCAATTAAAACTAACGAAACTTGTCTTATAGTTCCAGAGTTAACACTTACTGCAACAGGAGGTACAGGACCATATAAGTATAGTACAAATGGAACTGATTATAGTGCGCCGTTTAATTCATCAGTGACAATTGTATTGCCATTTACGACAACAGAAACTACGTATAAATATTTTGTACAAGATGTATTTGGTTGTACTACCGAAACTGTTAACAGTATTACACCGCCGAAAGTTCCAGAACTAGTTTTAAGTAGTGTTACTGATTATGACATTCATTGTAAAGGATCAAGTACAGGTAGTATATATGTAACTGCTGTAGGTGGATTAGGTAACTATGTTTACACGTTGCTAGATGCAGCTGGTCAACCAATTGTGCCTACGCCAACCCAAAAAGTAGCAGGACGTTTTGAAGATCTTTCAAAAGGAGATTATATTGTAAGAGTTGATAGTGGAGATTGTAATACGAAGTCGATATTAGTTTCAATTACAGAACCAACTACAAGTATAACAGCTAATGCCGTTCCTACACATTTAACATGTAATGCGTCTAAAAACGGTATGATTACAGTTATAGCTTCTGGAGGAACAGGTAAACTTAGATATGCGATTTCGCCAAACTTTAAAGAGTTCTTCGAATCTAATGTTTTTGACAATTTAAAAGCAGGATTCTACCATGTATTAGTACAGGACGAAAACGGATGTGAGTTACCGATTAAAGATATCGAAATAAAAGAACCAGGAATCTTAAGCCCATCTCTAGTACCAAATAGTATATTGCCAGAGTTATGTTTTGGAGAGAAAAATGGATCATTTAGTATCGAAATTGTTGGAGGAACTGCTCCTTACAGAGTAAGTTTAGATGACAGAAAAGGTACTTATGCACCAGTAACTGGTACAAACCATCTCTTTACAGGTTTAGTAGGAGGTATACATACTGTTTATGTTTTGGATGCTAACAATTGTACGGCTGAACTAGAAATTCCAATGCCAGAATCAGTTAAACTAGAGCCAACTGCTAAGGTTAATACGGATTGTGTGAATAATGTAGCTGCAAATTTTGTGACTATAACAATTCATGAAAGTGCAAACCCAGCCGATGTAGATTATGCATTAGATGGTAGCACAACATATCAGGATAGTAACATATTTGTTAATGTTGCTCCGGGAACACATACTGTAACAGCAAGACATTCTAATGGTTGTGAGCAAACTACATTACCATTTACTATAGAAGATGTTCAACCATTAACATTAACATTAACCGATGGTGGATTAAATGAAATTGTTGCAACAGCTACAGGTGGTGGTGGAGAATACCAATACACATTAGATGGAGAACCTTATGGATCAGTTAATAAATTCATTATTTACAAAACAGGAACTTACACAGTTGTTGTAACAGATAAAAATGGATGTACAGCTACAGCTACAAGATATGTTCCTTACATCGATGTTTGTATCCCGAACCACTTTACTCCAAATGGAGATGGCATAAACGATACTTGGGCTCCAGGATGTACAGTAAATTACAAAGATTTAACATTCGACATCTTTGACAGATACGGACGTATAATTTGCAAATACAGATTGGGTCAAAAATGGGATGGAAAATACAATGGTGCCGAATTGCCATCTGGTGATTACTGGTACGTATTGAAACTCAATGACAATAAAGATGACAGAGAGTTTGTTGGACATTTCACCCTTTACAGATAACTAATAACAAAGTAATTATGTTATCTAAAATTAAAAATACAATGAAAAAAATTATCATATCATTTCTACTTATGGCTGTAACATCAGGTTACAGCCAGGAGTTAAATTTGCCAGTTTTCACACAATACCTTGCTGATAACCCATTTGTAGTATCTTCAACTTTTGCCGGAATTGGTGATAACTTAAGAATACGTGCCAATGGTTTAACACAATGGGTAGGAGTTAAAGACGCACCAGATAACCAATCGCTTTATGCGGATTTTAGAATCTTAGATCGTTCAGGAGTGGGAATATCGCTTTATAACGATAGTAACGGATATACAAGACAAACAGGAGCCAAAGTATCTTTTGCGCACCACTTAATTTTGGATTACTATTCTAAGCAATACTTATCTTTTGGTATTTCGTATAACATCAATAATTTTAAAATTGATATCAACGAATTTAATCCAACATATGAAATCCCTGCACCAGATCCAAGTGTTACCGATAACAGATTCGTTTCTAATAACAACTTCGATGTAGGTGTTTTATATCGTAATAAGTCGTTCTATTTAAGTTTTAATGCGAGTAACATCCTGAATAAAGAAATCGACAAATTCGACGGTATAGAGCCTAATTTACTTCGAAACTATCAAGTTTATACAGGATATGTTTTTAAAGGAGCAGAGAACAACCGAATCGAGTTCGAACCATCAGTTTATTACCAATTGTTTGCAAGTGATCAGCGTTCAAGTACCGATTTTAACTTTAAGTTCAGACAATACAATCGTTACGAAGATTATTATTGGATAGGAGTTTCTTATCGTTTCCTAAATGATCAGTTCTTCCAGCCATTAATGGTAGGGCCTATGGCAGGTTTCAAGAAGGCAGGTTTTTACTTTGGTTATTCATACCAGGCATCACTTAACCGTATAGGAGCTTACAATTCAGGAACACACGTTGTAACTATAGGATTTGATTTCCTTCAGGCAATTAGTAACTGTCCATGTACACAAAATCCAGTTCACGATTAATAATTAATTAGCCAATTTTTGATTTTTTGTGTTTAATTTAAAATAATTATCAAATTACATCGTTTTCGTTTATGTAAACCCCTGTTTTTTATTTTTATCGAATTTATTACTAAGCTAAAAGTTCTATATTTGTTATTCTTTCAAAAAAAACTAAAAAACTTACCTTAATGAAAACGTTAAAAGATTTTAATTTTAAGAATAAAAAAGCTATCATTCGTGTTGATTTCAATGTGCCATTAGATGAAAATTTTAATGTAACAGATGCAACTCGTATCGAAGCTGCAAAACCTACAATTGATGCAATTTTAGCCCAAGGCGGAAGCGTGATTTTAATGTCACACCTTGGAAGACCAAAAGGAGTTGAAGAAAAATACTCTTTAAAACATATTTTAAAAACAGCTTCAAATATTTTAGGAGTTCCTGTACAGTTTGCTTCAAACTGTGTTGGAGAAGTTGCTAAAGATGCTGCTGCAAATTTAAAACCAGGAGAAGTTTTATTATTAGAAAATTTACGTTTCCATGCCGAAGAAGAAGCTGGAGATGTAGCTTTCGCAAAAGAATTAGCTTCATTAGGAGATATCTATGTAAACGATGCTTTCGGTACAGCACATAGAGCACATGCTTCGACAACAATAATTGCCCAATTTTTCCCTAAC
The DNA here is from genome assembly GCF_057834355.1 of Flavobacterium sp. GL_143. Taxonomy (NCBI): domain Bacteria; kingdom Pseudomonadati; phylum Bacteroidota; class Flavobacteriia; order Flavobacteriales; family Flavobacteriaceae; genus Flavobacterium; species Flavobacterium sp. GL_143. The sequence goes on from NZ_CM174401.1 coordinate 1,330,888, forward strand.
GAAAAATGCTTCGGTACATTATTAGCAAAAGAAATAGAAAGCTTAAATAAAGTACTTAAAAATAGTGAAAAACCAGTTACAGCTGTTCTTGGTGGATCTAAAGTTTCTTCGAAAATTACGGTTATCGAAAACATTTTAGATAAAGTTGACCATATGATTATTGGAGGAGGAATGACTTTTACCTTCATTAAAGCACAAGGTGGTAAAGTAGGGAATTCTATTTGTGAAGATGACAAATTAGAACTAGCACTTGAAATTTTGAGATTAGCTAAAGAAAAAGGAGTTCAAATACATATTCCAGTTGATGTTATTGCTGCAGATGATTTCTCAAACACAGCAAACACACAAATAGTAGATGTATATGCAATTCCTGATGGATGGCAAGGTCTTGATGCAGGTCCTAAATCATTGGAAAACTTTGAGAAAGTAATCATGGAATCAAAAACTATCTTATGGAATGGTCCATTAGGAGTTTTCGAAATGGAATCTTTCGCCAAAGGAACAATCGCTTTAGGAGATTATATCGCTGCTTCTACAGCAAATGGAGCTTTCTCATTAGTAGGAGGAGGAGATTCAGTAGCTGCTGTAAAACAGTTCGGTTTTGAAGATAAAATGAGTTATGTATCTACCGGAGGTGGAGCAATGTTAGAAATGTTAGAAGGTAAAGTTTTACCTGGAATTGCAGCTATTTTGGACTAACTGTCTCATTTTTAACACTTTTTAAAGAGTCTTTCATTTTATAGTCCTTAAGTTTGCAAAAATTACGGCATAGAAATTGTAAGAAATATGTCAATTAAATAGATGTTATGATTGTAAAAAATACCACATTATCAGTACTCCTGTTGTCTACAATGGGTTTGTTTGCACAAGAAGTTGCGCAAACAAACCCAGTTGTAAAGCAGGACATTAAGATTTCGTATTTAGATTCAGTTAAAAATTCATTTGTAAAAGACGATTACGCAGTTCGGGTAGACAGTCTTTGGATGAAAGAATTAGTGAGTTTAGACATATACGAAGATTTATCTAAAGATATCCAAACAATTAATACCGATGCAAAGGTAGATTATGAATTGCCAACCGAGTTGTTAAAGCAACGTCTTGAGGCAATGAATGAGAAATCACCCTTTAATATTCAGTATAATCAAGGGTTGGAAAATATCATAAAGTCATTCTTAAAGAATCGTAAAAAATCATTTTCGCGATTAATGGCCTTATCAGAATATTATTTTCCAATGTTCGAAGAAGCATTTGCTAAGCAAAACGTTCCTTTAGAAATTAAATATTTAGCCGTTGTAGAATCAGCTTTAAACCCAAAAGCAGTTTCTAAAATGGGAGCCACAGGACTTTGGCAGTTTATGTACCACACTGGTAAACAATATAATCTAAAAATAGATTCGTTTATTGATGAGCGTAGTGATCCATTAAAAGCATCTACTGCAGCTGCAGATTATATGTCAAAAATGTACAAAATTTTTGGCGATTGGGAGCTAGTTTTAGCTTCTTATAACTCAGGTCCAGGAAACGTATCCAAAGCGATTCGTCGTTCAGGAGGAAAACAAACCTATTGGGATATTCGTAGTTACCTTCCTAAAGAAACACAAGGATATGTTCCGGCATTTTTAGCTACAATGTATCTTTACGAATATCATAAAGAACATGGTATTGTTCCAGATAGAGCAGTTGTACAACACTTTCAAACAGATACGGTAAGAATTAAAGAAAAGATGAGTTTTAGGCAAATATCTAATTTATTAGATGTTCCCGAAGCACAACTTCAGCTTTTAAATCCATCTTATAAACTGAATGTAGTTCCTTTTTATCAAGACGAAGAGCATTTCTTGAGATTGCCAAAAGATAAAGTGGCTATTTTTACTTCAAACGAAGACAAAATTTACGCTTATCTTAATCATGAATCAAGTTCTAAAATAAATAGACTGCAAACATTAATTGCAGCTACAAAATTGGCTTCGCCTAAAACAAACCAAACTGTTGTTTCAAAAACACAAATTTATAAGGTTCGTTCAGGAGATAATTTAGGTTCAATTGCAAGTAAATATGATGTTTCAATTAATCAATTGAAGAAATGGAACAACCTAAAGAGCAATTCAATTGCACTTGGGAAAAGTCTAAAGATTATTTCGGAAAGCAAAATTATCAAGAAAGATATCAATGAAGTAAAATTGGTTCCTGCGGTTGATAAAAAACATACAGAAGAAGCAATTGCTAGTGTTGATGATAAAAAAACAACGGAATCTCAGCCGTCACTTTACGTGGTACAAGCAGGAGATAATTTAAGCACAATCGCTAAGAAATTCAATGTTTCTTTATCAGATTTAAAAGAATGGAACGGTTTGACTCCAGAGAATATGGATATGATTGCTTCAATGAAAAAATTAGTAATTCATTCTAATATTCAAGAACCATCTGAAACTCCAGAAATTATTGTTGCATCAAACAACATTAATACTTTCAAGAAAAAAACAGATGTTGTAAAAAATGTTGGAGTTGATTACTATGTAAAAAAAGGAGATTCGTTATATAGCATTGCCAAAAAATATCCAGGAGTAACTATTTCTGATATTAAAAAATGGAATGATATCGAAAACGGAGCTATTAAACCAGGAATGAAGCTCAAAATAAACGGATAATCAAAAATTGTATATAAATTTGGGTTTTATTTCATAACTTAACTAAAAATTAAAGATGAATAAAACCCATTTTTTATTGCTAATACTTCCGTTTTTGTTTTTCTCATGTCTAAAAAAGAATGAGAAAATACATCAGCACAACGATAGCAGTAAAATAAACACAATCTCGATTATTATAGATGATCAGTTGTGGTACGGAGAAGTGGGGGATAGCATCAGGAATAAATTTGCTTCACCAGTTGTAGGTCTTGTTCAGGAAGAACCATTATTTACCATAAATCAATATCCAGCCAAACTACTAGAAGGTTTCATGACCGATGGGCGAAATATTATTGTAGTTAAAAAATCGAATACAAGTAAGTTCGAAATCACTAAAAACGTTTATACATCACCACAAAATGTATTTCGTATATCAGGAAAATCAGTTTCGGATATTATAGAAGCGTTTGAAATACACACACCTCAGATAATTCGAATAATTAGGGAAACCGAAATAGCCGAATGCCAAAAAAACAACAGTAAATCACTGTTAGATGGTGCAATTCTCAACAATAAGTTTCATATAAAGTTAGATGTTCCCACAGGATATGAATATGCATTGCATAAACGTAACTTTCTTTGGCTAAAAAAAGAAATGGTAAGCGGTAGTACCAGTTTACTTATTTACCAGGTTCCAATAACAAGTATTACCAAGAACTCCGATATTGTTGGCAACATCGTAAAAATGCGGGATTCAGTAGGAAGGTATATAAAAGGTCGTGAACCCAATACTCAAATGATTACCGAAGAAGCCTACGCGCCTTATTTCTCTAAAATCACCCTAGACGGAAAAACTACTTATGAAACCAAAGGTACTTGGGATTTAAGAAATGATTTCATGACAGGACCTTTTATTAATTATGCAATTATTGATAAAGCCTATAACCGAATACTCGTACTCGAGGGATTTTGTTATTCTCCATCCAATGAAGAGCGAGATTCGATGTTGGAACTAGAAGCCATTATAAAATCGGTTAGAATCAATAAGCGATAATACTCTTTTAAAATAAAATCAGATTATACTATTACAACATGAAACCAAATTGGAAAATTAAGCCTTTTGAGGCATTAACTGTTCACGAACTATACGATACCCTCAAATTACGAAGTGAAGTCTTTGTATTAGAGCAAAACTGTGTTTATTTAGATCTAGATGGGAAAGACAAACTTGCTTTACACCTAATAGGCGAATATGAAGGCAAAATTGTGGCTCATGCACGTCTTTTTGATGCCGGAATTAGTTTTGATAACGCCTCGATAGGAAGAGTTGTAGTAAGCCCGGATTATCGCGATAAAAAATGGGGACATGATTTAATGACTGAAGCAATTGCAGGAATTAAAACCCATTTTAATAAAACCGATATTACTATTGGAGCACAGTTATATCTGAAAAAATTCTACGAAAGCCATGGTTTTGTACAAACCAGCGAAATGTATTTGGAAGATGATATTCCGCATATAGAGATGATAAAAAACTAGTTTGTAAGAGCTTTTAATTTTTCTTTAAGTGCCCTGTTTTCTGTTCTTAGCAACTCAAGTTGCTTAAAAATAGAATCGGGGATATTAAACTGATCGATTATACTGCTATTATCGCCATTAGGCTCATAAATAGTTTCTTTTTCTACACCCAAAACTTTAGCTATTTTTAGCCATTCTACCTCCGAAATGTTTTTGCGTCCATTTTCTCTTCGGCTGTAATTAGATTGTGTCATGCCAATTAAATCTGCTAGTTTTTCCTGAGAGAATCCCTTGTTTAATCTTACTTGTAGCAGTTTCTTTTTGGTCATTTTTCTTTTTAGTTTGCTGCAAAAATGAGGAAATATTTTTTTTAGAACAATACCCACTTTTAATGATATTTTGAAAGTTTTAGTTAATTATACAAGCTTTTTATACGCGTGAATCCTTTAAGCTTTACATAATTCGCATAAAAATGCATAAGGATTATTTTCATTAGCGTCTATTTTTGAAAAACTAACTTGTTATCATTTCAAATCTCGGATAGCCCAGTCGACAGGCAAAAGAGATAAGAAATGCTTAATGCAGATTAGTACAAAATTTAAATCTAACCGTAAAAATTAAAAACGATGAAAAAAATTAACGAAGACAAAAAGAAAAAAACAATCAATGATTTATTAGATAAAAAGTTTGAGCGTTTAGAGAAAATTGTTGGAGGAGGTAATTCTTCTGGGGCTTGTACAGCTAGTAGAGATTGTACAGGTGTTGTAACAGCAGTTTAATAATACAAAAGGAGGTTAATGTTTTACATTGCCTCCTTTTTTTAAATTTTTCAAGCAATGCAAAAAAGTATGGAAGAAAGTTTGAGTAATGTACTCAATTATAAGAATGAAGATGTTGTAGATAGATTTTTAAAGTTTTATAAAATAGAAGAATCAGAAGCAGTTAGCATTTTTCAGGAAACAAAAAAATGGCTTTGGTTATGCTCTAATGTAAATTTTAATTTTATTAGTGATGACTCTATAGCTATAATGGACGAAATGTGGCATAATTTTATTCTTTTTACAAAAGATTATAATGAGTTTTGTCAAACTTATTTCGGACAATATATTCATCATCAGCCAAAAACCAGAAAAGAAAACGAAGAGTGGAATAAGGATATTGAGAAAAGTCTAAAGGATTATAAAATAGCTTTAAAGAAACAATATGAGCTTATTTATGATAATTTAGGCGAAGAAACATTAAACAAATGGTATGTAGAATTTGCAGATAAATATACTGGTACATACATGAAGTCAATTACTAAATAAAATATGAAGAAAGTTATTCTTTTGTTATTGCTGTTTTTATTCAATTTCAGTTTTGCACAAACATCAAAATCTAGTTTCACATTAGAGAACCGAAAAATTACGGATTACCCTTTTAATCCAGTTATTTCGGAAAAGATAAATGAAAAGATAGTTTTAAAAAAAGAATACCAATTTCTTGATTCTTTAAATTTCCGCAGTATTCATTACAAGTCTTTTGACAACCTAAAACTTAGAGGTTTTTTAATAGAACCTAAAAAGAAAGGGAACTATCCCGTTTTAATATACAATCGCGGTGGTAACGGTAATTTTGGTGCAGTTAATTCTGTTTTTTTAACGGAGTTTCTTAGCAAAATTGCCAATGAAGGTTATATTGTTATTGGTTCTCAACTCCGTGGAACTTCAGTAAGTGAAGGCGTAGACGAATTTGGTGGTAAAGATGTAAATGATGTCTTAAGCCTTTTTGATATTATAGATCAATTACCAAATGCCGACAAAAACAGGATTGGTGTTTTTGGATGGAGTCGTGGCGTTATGACTAATTTCTTGATGCTAAAAAAGACTAATCGTATAAAAACCAATATAGTAATTGCAGGACAGGCTGATTTAATCGAAACAAAACGTCCAGAGATGTTTGGGGTTTATAGAGAAAGAATTCCTGGTTACGCCAAAGATTCTGTTGCAGCCTTAAAAACCCGCTCTAGTTTACTGGCAATAGATTCTATCCAGAATAAAAAAGTATCCCATTTTATTATTCAGGGTAATAAAGATGTAAAAGTTGATATTAGTAATGCCTTTGCTTTTTATTCCAAATTAAACTCAAAAGAATATACTACGCGCTTACTAGTTTATGAAAATGAAGGACATGATTTAGAAATTGTGAACGATAATTTGTTAAATCAGATAGCCGATTGGTTAAAGAGATATTTATAGAATACTTTTGTTCCTGTAAGAATATAGAAACAATTTAAAATTTAATAAATGAACATCTTTAGGTATTTTATAATAGCTTCATTCTCGTGTTTTGTTATGAATGCACAAAATGGAGAAGATTTCCATTTGCAAAAAGCAGGATTTGATAAAATAACTCTAAAGACAAAGAAGGATACAATTGTGTTTTTAATGTCTAAAAGTGAATCTAAAGTACCAAAACCAACCATTTTATTTGTTCAGGGTTCGCTGCCTTTACCAGTGATTTTTTATGATCAGGAGGTAACGAATTCCTTAATTCCGTTTAGTATTAAAGGGTATTCCGAAAAATTTAATTTTGTCATTATTGCCAGAAAAGGAATTCCTATAATGGGCACTTATGATAGAGACGCAAACGGTTATGTTGATGAAAATGGAAAAGTACCCCAAGAATATATCAAAAATAATAATCTAGGGTATAGAGTTAGTCAGGTACAAGCTGTTATAAACTATTTATACAACGATAAAAGGTTTAAAAAAGATTCAATCTTTGTTATAGGGCATTCAGAAGGTTATAGAGTGGCTTGTAAACTAGCAGAGACCGATACAAAAATTGCAAAACTAGTTTGTATGTCCGCAGATCCTTTTAATAGAGTAACCGAAAGTATTTTGCGAGAGAGAGTTAAAGGTTTCGGAACAAATAATGATGAAGCTTCTCAATTAGAAATTGATAATTTAATCGATGATTATAAAAACATTCCAGCAAATAGAATAACGTTTAAGGATGACATAGATTTTAATAACTGGCTGAGTTATAACGAAAACATGAGTTATGAAAGCCTACGGAGATTTAAAAAACCTATAATGGTTGTGTATGGATCTGCTGATATTGGTTCAGTACACAATGATTTACTACCTTTTTTATTACCTAAAAGCAATATTAAACTCAAAGCATATTCTAATTACGGTCATAATTATGAAAAGAAAGAATTTGATACTAATGGAAACCCTTTAGAAGATAGTTATCATTGGGATGAAGTGTTTAAAGACGTAGTTAATTGGCTCACTTTATAGTTTTGTAAATTAGCTAGTTGATAGTAATTAACATTAGCTCATAGACTTGTACTTTTATAAAAAAATGCCAAAAGAAAAAATATTCCTTTTGGCATTTTTTTATAAAACCAATCTTTATTCAATTACATTTTTAAGATAGATTTATATTCCGTTTGGTTATTTAAAACTCCAACCGCCTTTTTAATCTCTGAGTTGTTTTTAAGATAATATTGATACAAACCTTCTTGATATTGGTATCTTTTTATTAATTCTTCCAAAATCAGATTTTTGATTTCTTTTTGGTTCTTGTCAAGTAAAGTAGTTTCGCTTTTCTCCAGAGCATTAAGTAATTGCTGATATTCAGAAGTAATAGTCTCGTCTATTTTTTCTTTTTTGGCTGCAGCCAAAGTGTTTTTTAAAGCCACTTCAGTTTCAGTATCAAAAGTAATTTTGTTAGTTTTCAAAAACTGTTTGAAGCTATTATAATCAGCATCAGTTATTGTCGGAATTTGAGTTCCAAGATTTGGATTCTTATAGTAATAACTAGTAGCATAGTCAAAAATACCATCGTTTTTAAGCAACGCATTAGTAATTGCACTCAATTTAGTTTCGTCTAATTCGATATCAGGCATAACCCCACCGCCATCATAAACAGTTCTTCCTTTTCTGGTTTTAAAAGCATTAAAGTTTTTAGCATCAGTTTTTGTAGCCACACCATTTTTGTCTTTATGTGCATAATCCAGTGCCTGAATGCATCTTCCGGAAGGAGTATAATAGCGAGAAATTGTTACTTTTAGTTGAGTTCCGTAAGTAAGATCAACAGAACGTTGTACCAAACCTTTACCAAAACTACGACTTCCTAAAACCACGGCACGATCTAAATCCTGCAAAGCTCCCGATACAATTTCAGATGCCGAAGCACTTCTTCCGTTAACCAAAATAGCCAATGGGATTTGTGTGTCGATAGGTTCTTTAGTAGTTTTATAAGTGTTGTTATGCTTTTCGATTCTAGATTTTGTTGTTACAATAACTTCATTCTTTGGTACAAAAAGATTACAAATGTTTACAGCTTCATTAAGAAGTCCACCTGGATTTCCTCTTAAATCCAAAACTATCTGAGTTGCTCCATCGCGTTTAAGTTGTTCTAATGCGGCTTGAGTTTCGGCAGAAGCTTTACGGCTAAAATGTGCCAAAACAATATAACCCGTTTTAGCATCAATCATTCCGAAAAATGGAACAGACTTAATGTCTACTTCATCCAAAACGATATCCGTAGTATTCGTTTTTCCCTGGCGAAGATATTTAATAGCGATCTTAGTGTTTTTAGCACCTTTTAGCAATTGCGAAGCATCATCCTTAAAATCGGCAATCAACACATCACCAATCTGGATGATTTCGTCACCAGCTTTAAGTCCGGCTTTATCGGCAGGATAATCTTTGTATTGTTCTTTAATAATCAATCGGTCTGCCTTTCGGGTAATGAGCGCGCCAATACCAGTATATTCTCCCGTATTGTTGATTTTAAAATTTAAAACATCTTGTTCATTAAAGTAAACAGTATAGGGATCTAAACTAGCCAACATGCTTTTAATGGCTTTATCCATTAAATCACCAGGATTGGTTTCGTCCACATAATTAGTGTTTACAGCTTTAAATAAAGTTGTAAAGATTTCTATTTGCTTTGCGATTTCGAAGAAGTCGTCTTTAAAACTAGTTCCAACGAACAAAAAACCAGCTGCAACAATAGGGATTATAAATTTTTTTTTGAAAAACGCGACCATGTTTGTGATTTATCTTAAATTTCAGAGTACTAAAATAAGAATAATTCAGCAACATTAACGAGAGTCTATACCGAAACACGTTTTTGAGTGGTAAAATCTATTGAATCGAATCGTTTTGTACGTCCGTTTCAGTTTCAGGAATAGGTTTTGGGTTTATCTGAAGCACAAATTTTTCAAACAATTGAATCGTTTTAGTATTGATTTCTTCATAAGACAGTCTGTCTTTTGTTTGATAAAAGAACATAAACGAATAAGGCTTGTCTAAATTGTCAAGTAAGATATGCTTGTTTAAACGATAAGTTTCGCGCAAAACGCGTTTGAAGTAATTACGATCAACAGCTTTTTTAAAATATTTTTTAGACGTCGAAACACCCATTTTTATTTTCTCATCTTGCTTTATATCACCAGAATAATAAACCAATCGCAACGGATATTTAGACACCGATTTTCCTTCAGAAAATAGTAGTCCAATTATTGTTTTGCTTTTTAGTCGTTCGTTTTTTGGGTAAGTAAAGCTCATTTTTTGATTTTGAAAAAACTGTGGATTATGCAACAAAGGTACAATTTAACAACAAACCTATTATTATTTGCGATTTAATTAGAGCTAAAAATATATTTATTACTTTTGCAGCTAATTTTTTAAGCATGCAAAAACTAATTTCGTACCCCATTTCCGTTATTTATTATTTGTGTTTTGGATTTTGTTTAGCAATTTTCCATCCAATTCAATGGGTTTGTTTTAATGTTTTTGGTTACCAAGCACATAAAAAAAGTGTAGATTACCTTAATTTCTTTTTGGTTAGATGTACAAACCTAGTTGGTACAACGTATAAATTTGAAAACAGAGAATTAATTCCAACTGGAGTTCCTATTATTTTTGTTTCAAATCATCAAAGCATGTACGATATTGTGGCAATGATTTGGTATTTACGTCGTTTTCATTGTAAATTTGTAAGTAAGAAAGAGTTAGGTTCAGGAATACCAAGTGTATCTTATAATTTACGTCATGGAGGTTCCGTCCTAATTGACCGTAAAGATCCTAAACAAGCCATTCCTGCTATTAAAGGATTGTCTGAATATATTGAAAAAAATAATCGTGCTGCCGTAATCTTCCCCGAAGGCACTCGAAGTAAAACTGGAAAACCAAAGGAATTTGCTCAAAACGGTTTGAAGATATTATGCAAATATGCACCATCTGCATATGTTGTACCTGTTAGTATTAATAACTCATGGAAAATGGTAAAATTCGGCTTTTTTCCTGTGGGTTTAGGAAATCATCTTACCTTTACCATCCATAAACCGTTAGCGGTGAAGGATTACGATTTTACAACGATAATGGAAAAGTCGGAAAAGGCTGTAGTAGAAGGAGTTAAAATTTAAATTATATAAAATGTCTATAAAGAACATTCGATTAGAAGTGATGCAGTTTTTAGAGAAAAACGTAGACAGCTTCGTTGAACAGTATTTAATACCTGTTGAAAAGATTTGGCAGCCGTCAGATTTTTTACCCAATTCTGAAAAAGATACTTTTTTTGAAGAGGTAAAAGAACTACGCGAAATAGCAAAAGAATTACCATACGATTTCTGGGTAACTTTAGTAGGTGATACAATTACCGAAGAAGCTTTACCAACATATGAATCTTGGTTAATGGATGTAGAAGGTATTAATCAGGTTGAAAATGGTGGAAACGGTTGGTCTAAATGGATCAGACAGTGGACTGGTGAAGAAAACCGTCACGGTGATTTGCTAAACAAATACTTGTATTTGTCTGGTCGTGTAAATATGCGCGAAATAGAAATGACTACACAACATTTAATCAATGATGGTTTTGATATCGGAACAGGAAGTGATCCATACAAAAACTTTGTGTACACTAGTTTTCAAGAGCTTGCAACGTATGTTTCTCATAACAGAGTAGCACAAATGGCTAAGAAATATGGCGATAACAAATTGTCTAAAATGTGTAAAATGATTGCTGGTGACGAAATGCGCCATCATCATGCATATAGCGAATTTGTTACTCGTATTTTTCAAGTTGATCCTAGCGAAATGATGCTTGCTTTTCAATACATGATGAAGCAAAAAATCGTTATGCCAGCGCATTTCCTTAGAGAATCAGGGCAAAAAATAAGTTCTGCTTTTGAGCAATTTTCTGATTCAGCACAACGTATTGGTGTTTACACTGCTAGCGATTATGTAGATATCATGCAAAAGTTAATTGACAAATGGGAAATTGACAAAATTGGTGGTCTTACAGATGAAGCTGAAAAAGCGCGTGATTACTTGATGAAATTACCAGGAAGAATGGCAAAAATATCCGAAAGATTAGTTATTCCTCAAGAATCACATATCTTTAAATGGGTAGAGCCTGCAAGACTTTAAATTTTAAATTTCTGATTTTGAGTTTAGATTTAGGATTTTAAATTGAATTTCTATTTTGAAGCTGAACTTTGAAAAAATATAAATATTTATGTTGATTGTTAAGGTTTTCAAGACTTTGACAATCAACATTTTTTATTTAAAATAAGGATTTAGAGGTAATTTTTTTATTTAAATCCTGTTAATCTGCAAAATCTGTATACTATTTTTAGTCTTGCAGAGAAGCACTAATTAAATACATGAATATGAATAATTCTGAGATAATAAGTAAAACAATCACTTTTGTAAAAGAAAAACTAAATGATGCCGAAGGAGGGCATGATTGGTTTCATATTGAGCGAGTGTATAAAAATGCACTTTTAATCGCTAATAACACACCTTGTGATGTTACAGTGGTAAAATTAGGTGCTTTGCTACATGATATTGCCGATAGTAAGTTTCATAACGGAGATGAAACTATTGGACCAAGAACAGCAAGATTGTTTTTAGAGTCAGAAAATGTTTCGGAAGAGATTATAGCGCATGTTGTAAGTATTATAGAAAACATATCATACAAAGGAGGCAATTTTGAAAAGAAATTTAATTCGACAGAATTAGATATCGTACAAGATGCAGACCGTTTAGATGCTATTGGTGCAATAGGTGTTGCAAGAGCGTTTCATTACGGAGGGTTCAAGGATAGAACTATCTATGATCCTAATATTGCTCCGATTACCAATATGACTAAGGAAGAATATAAAAAGAATAATGCACCAACAATTAATCATTTTTATGAGAAATTATTGCTGCTAAAAGATAAAATGAATACCGAAACAGGAAAGGAAATTGCTGCCGAAAGACATCGTTTTATGGAAACATTCCTTTCGCAGTTTTATGCTGAGTGGGAAGGAGTGAAGTAGTATTAGTATTCAGTCTCAGTATTCAGTTTTTAGTGAAATGTAAACTCTGAAAAGTAATCAGTAAGAAGAGTTTAGTTTGTCAGGTTGAGCGGAGTCGAAGCCTTTTAAAAAAAAGAGCCTAAGTTTATGTATAAAACTTAGGCTCTTTTTTTTAGTCTTTTAAGCTATAAAGTATTTTTTGGAAATCTGCTTTATACTTGTCTTTGTTCTCCATAGAGCACCAGGATAAAACTTTGTAAAAAGCGGTTTTTGTTTCTACAATCCCAACAAAGTAGTAAATGCTATTATTGATTTCTTTGTCAAAATAACTTGCATCACATTCGATAAAACTGATCTCTCCTTTTTTTGTCGATTTTGGTTTTGATACATTTCTTTTTTCTTCATCTTTTAGAAAGTCTTTAATGAAATCCTCGTAAAATTCGTTAGTAGAGGTGTAGTTCATTTCAAGAAGTTTCAACTCTTCTTTAGTATCAAAAATGACAACTCCATAAATATCTTTTACAACGTTTTTATACTGTATGGCAGCAGAGCTGTTTAAATCAGCAGTTTTGCTCATATAATCAGGCAAACTGATATCAAAAGTGTGTCCTGCTTTATACTCTTTAAAAGTGCTTTGAGAGAAAATAGCTGTACTCATAAAAAGTGTAGCTATTAAAAATAAAGATGTTACTGTAGTTTTCATTTGGAATATTTCTTGGTGGTTTTGGTTATGAATGATTAGTAGAGGCGCACCGCAGTGCTTCTTTGATTATATAATACCTTTTTCTATCATCTCAAGCATTACTGGAGATGCATTTTTAAAAGTCGGAGCTTGTTCGATAATACTTCCTACATTCTTTTTATTTACTTTAAAAGTAATATCAGCATCGGTTGTAAACAATAAAGCCGTTAAAAATGGATTCTTGATGTAAGGAGTCAGAACAATAAAAGCTTCATCAAGAGTATGGAAACTTTCTATTTCTTCTGTTTTATAACGTGCCGTAAGAGAAACACCGTAAGTGTTGTCTTCGTTGATGACAAGACGGAAATAGATGTTTTTTATTTCGGTGTCACCAATGGTTTTAGCCAATGTAAGTTTAGCAAAAGTTCCGCTCTGGATACTTTCTTTTACTTTTTGCCAAAACTCTTTTAATATAGGTTCGTAAGACATGATATTGTTTTAATATTATTTATTGTTTTAACGGTTTAATGACTCAACCGCTAAGATTTGTAGGAGTCTTGATTTTACCGCAAAGAGCGCAAAGTTATACGCAAAGTTCGCAAAGCTTTGTTTAGATTTTCCTTAGTGTTCTTTGCGTATAACTTTGCGCTCTTTGCGGTTAAAAAACCTTTATTTCCCTGTAAACTCAGCTTTCCTTTTTTCTAAGAATGCTGTAGTTCCTTCGATGAAATCTTTAGTTCCAAAGCATTTACCAAAAGATTTTATTTCAGTTTCAAAACCATTTTTGCCATCTTTATAATTAGCATTTATAGCTTTAATCGCTTTAGAAATAGCGTATGGAGCATTCTTGATTATCTTTTCTGCAATACCGTTGCAATAAGCAATAAGTTCAGCCTGAGGTACTACGTGATTTACTAATCCGTATTGTTTAGCTTCTTCAGCGTTAAGCATTCCTGCAGTCATAATCATTTCCATAGCACGACCTTTACCAATAAGTTGAGGTAAACGTTGTGTTCCTCCATATCCAGGAATAAGTCCTAGAGAAACTTCTGGTAATCCCATTTTTGCATTATCAGAAGCAATTCGGAAATGACAAGCCATTGCCAGTTCTAATCCGCCACCAAGAGCAAAACCATTTACGGCTGCAATAACTGGTTTCTTTAAATTTTCGATAAAATCAAATAATTTCTCCTGACCTTCTGCTGCCAAAGCTGTTCCTTCTTCGATAGAATAATTAGCAAATTCTGAAATATCAGCTCCGGCTACAAATGCTTTTTCTCCGCTTCCAGTTAATACAATCACACGAATGTCATTGTTTTTTGCCAATAATTTAAATGCTTTTTGCAAATCATTAATCGTTGTTTTATTCAAAGCATTAAGCTTCGTAGGGCGATTAATTGTAACGGTTGCAATTTTCTCTTCGATTGAGACTAGTATATTTTCGTAGTTCATGATACTGTTATTTATGAGTTTGTAATTGGTAATGTAACCGTAAATGTGGTTCCTTTTCCGTATTCTGTTTCAAAGGTAATTGTTCCTTTATAATTTTCGATAATGTTTTTTATAATTCCGAGACCAAGACCCATTCCGCTATTCTTTGTGGTAAACTTTGGTTCAAAAACGCGGTCAACATCTTGTTTTTGTATTCCTATTCCGTTGTCTGTTACAGTAATTTCAACATTGTCGCCTTGTCTTTTTACAGTAACCAAAATCGATTTATAATGTTGGATTTCTGGAATGGCTTGTGTAGCATTTTTAACCAGATTGGTAATGATTCGGATAAGTTGTGTTCTATCCATTTTCGAAATAATCTCTTCCTCTTCACTTTGGAAAACAATATATTCTTCATTAAAGATATCTAGCGAAAGTTCAACCACTTCCACCACATTTAATGTTTCGTTTTGTTGTGCAGGCATCGAAGCAAAATTTGAAAATGCCGAAGCCACAGCTGTCATGGTATCTATTTGCTGAATTAATGTTTCGGAGTAATCATTCAGTTTTTGCTTAACATCAGGAGCCGTTGGGTCAAATTTTCTTTGGAAACTTTGTACTGTCAAACGCATTGGCGTAAGCGGATTTTTAATTTCATGCGCTACTTGTTTCGCCATTTCGCGCCAAGCTTCCTCACGTTCGCTTTGAGCTAGTTTTATGGCGCTTTTCTCGAGTTTTTCCACCATTCCGTTGTAAGACTTGATTAGGAAGTTAATCTCCTTACTGCTGGCCTCTAAAACAATCATTTCGTTTTTCTGGTTCAGGTTGGTCTCACTCAACTTATCCGAAATGGTTTTTAATGATTTGGTGATGTAGGTTGATAGGAAATAAGCCAGTGCAAATGCTACAATAAGCATAAATGAATAAACCTGACCTAAACGGATAAGGAAAGTATTGAGCTCATTTTCATAATACCCATCATCTTCAATATATGGTAAGTTCAAAATTCCGAGCGGTTTGAATTTTTCGTCTTTTATTAAACTATATGAAGAACGGTTTTTTACACCATCTTGAGTTTTTATATCGACAAAGCGCTTTTCTATAGAAGAACGCACTAGTTTTAAAATGTATTCAGGGATTGGCGGCGAAACTTTATCAACAGCAAATGATTCTTTGGATGATTTTAAAAGTTGCCCTTTAAGACTATAAATGTTGATTTCGATATTATGAATTTGTGCTAATTCATGAATTTTATCTTTAAAAATCAAATCCAAATTGGCAGTTTTTAAAGGATAAGTTGTAGTTGCCAAAACATAATTGATGTGTTCTTTTACTGCATTTTCTTTTCGCTCTAAACGCTCTTGATGATATTCTTTGGCCTCATTCTTAAATTGAATAATCGAAATCGAAGCCAGTAAAACAGAAGCAACAACAATCAATACAATCATCGAAAGGAATATCCTTACACGCAACGAAAGCATCGACATTTTGAAGTTCTTGAACATTTTTTTAGTATTTAGTTTTGAGTTCCAGTCGCAGTTTTAAGTCTCAGTGCTAAACTGGAAACTGCGACTAGTACTGAAGACTATTTATTTTTCTCTCGTATTCTTTTATAAAATTGAAATCCCAGCATGATTAAAACCGAGAATAATATAATCCCGATTACACCATAAATCCAGTTTACAGCATTTTTTAAAACAACCAAAAACACTACAGAAAACAAGATTATCGTTGCTCCTTCATTCCACAAACGCATGAAATTATTAGTGTGTTTTACTTCGTCATTTTGCAATTGCTTAAATATCTGATGGCACTTTCCGTGATATAAATATAATAAAAATACAAAGCAAAGTTTTACGTGCATCCAGGGCATTTGTAACCATGATTTACCTAAATCGGTAAAAAATAACATCCAGAAAGCAAAAATGCTTGCTAAAACTGCCGATGGCCAGGTAATAATATACCATAAACGATACGTCATTATCTTGTATTGCTTTTGCAAAATCTCTTTTTCTGGCGATGGTTTGTCATTGGCTTCGATTTGGTAAACAAATAATCGAACAATATAAAACAATCCAGCAAACCAAGTGATTACAAAGATGAGGTGTAATGACTTTAAGTAGTTATAGTATTCCATTATATATTTATAATTTTGGCCACAACTTGCGTCCAGTATAAAATCTTTTTTCTTTACTCTATTTTCTATTTAGCCCAATCTTTAATCCAGTTGCTTACCGTTACACACCACTCATCATCATCATTTAAACATGGAATAGCTAGGAATTCTTCTCCGCCATTTTCTTGAAAATCTTCTTTGGCGCGCATGGCAATTTCTTCCAAAGTTTCTAAACAATCTGAAACAAAAGCAGGAGTTACTACAGCTAAATTTTTGATTCCTTTAGCTGGCATTTTATTGATTTCAACATCAGTGTAAGGCTCTAACCATTTGTCTCCAGCCAATCGTGATTGGAAAGTTAAACTGTATTTATCTGCAGGAAGTCCTAATAACTTCACGACCTGTCTTGTGGTTTCATAACATTGATGACGGTAGCAAAAATCATGTGCTGGTGATGGCGTATTACAACATGAACCATCGATTTTGCAATGTGATTTTGTTACATCGGTTTTGCGAATATGACGTTCTGGGATTCCGTGGTAAGAAAATAATAAATGGTCATATTCAAACCCAACTAGATTTCTTTTAATAGAATCGGCAAGGTTTTTAATATAATCTGGTTTATTGTAAAAGGCAGGAACATCGGTAAAAGTCATCTGTGGAAACTTCTTTTTACGAATTTCTTCAGCTTTAACCAAAATTGTCAAAGTCGATGCCATTGCGTATTGAGGATATAATGGAAAAAGTAATACTTCGGTAACTCCTTTTTCATGTAATTCCTGAAGTCCTTTTTCAATTGTCATGCTTCCATAACGCATTGACAATGCAACAGGTACATCAACTAAAGGTTGTATTTTCTTTTGCATTCTTTCAGAAAGAACAACAAGAGGAGAACCTTCATCCCACCAAATCTTTTCGTAAGCATGTGCCGATTCTTCGGGTCTTTTTCTTAAAATGATTCCACGAACTAATAATGCTCTCAATAAATACGGAACGTCGATTACGTATTTATCCATTAAAAATTCATCTAAATATGGTTTTACATCTTTTGGAGTTGGACTTTCGGGTGAACCTAGATTTACTAATAATACGCCTTTCATTATGATTTTCTTGCTTTAGGCTTTAAGCTTTAGGCTTTAAGCATTTGTTTGTTTAAATTTTCGTCAAAAGTATGTAATACAACTTTTGAGAAATATGATAAATATTATTTTTTATTTATGTTTTGATATATAAAATTGATGTTGATTTTAAATATTAGTATTTATCGACATCAGATATTTTTTTGGAGTTGTTGCAAATTTCTTTTTAAAAGCTGCAATAAAATGACTTCCAGTGCTATATCCTATTTTTAAACCTACTTCGTTTACATTATAAGAACCACTGTCAAGTAATTTCCGGGCATAATCCATTTTATAGTCGAATAGAAACCCATAAACAGTATCGCCATAAATTTGTTTGAAACCCATTTTTAGTTTCTTCAGGTTCAAACCAATTTCATCGGCTAGTTCCTGTAAACCTGGTGGTTCAGCCATATTGGCGATAATAATTTCTTTGGCTTTTCGAATTTTTAAAACATTGTCTTCATCTATTAAAAACGGACATTGTTCGGCATTCGGATCTTCGGTTCTGTTAAAATATAAACTTAATAACTCGTATCCTTTGCCTTTGTAATACAGGTTTTTTATTGATGGATGTAGATTATAATGAAATAGCTGACTCAGAACAATTGCCATCGATGGACTAATGTTTCCTTCGTTATAATATTTCTTATCTTTATTATCGGCACTTAAAAAAGTGATGTAATCGGCTTCGGTTGAGAATAATGCATGAAATTTCTTAATCGAAATGATTACCGAAATAACCCATGAATTTGGCGAAAGTTCTAAATGGAGAGGTAATTCTTTTTGAGGATTGTATAAAAGTAGCGATTTTTCTTCTTTCAATTCCAATGCATAACTGCCTTGATTGAATAGGAATTTTGCTTTTCCTTTTATACCAAAGTGAAACTGTATCAGCCCACTACCAATCTCTCGCTGGGCATTAAATAACTCCGAACTGTCATTCTGAAAACGAATAAGCGTAAAGTCGTCTTCAATTTTTATAATTTCTTGAGAACTCATAGCGATATTTTTTTTTGCTAAAAATGAAAGTTAATCTCAAATCTTATTTAGAATAACTCTAAATAAAACAATTCTAATGACTTGATTTTGCTGCAAAAATAACGTTTTTTGCATAATAACAACCAATTAGAATTAAAAAAACACATAGCGACACAAAAAGTACTTTGAGCGTTACTTTTATAAATACTATAATGATAATTTTGTTGCACTTTTATGACAAGGGCATTTATGGAAAATAATAACGTATCGAAACATCAGTATTTTTATTCAGTTGGACTGAGCTATAAAAAGGCCGATGCTGCGATTAGGGGTAAGTTTAGTTTAGACGCTGATGCAAAAACGCGCCTGCTGGAACAAGCCAAGAATGAAGGAATTGAAAGTTTAATAGTTACATCTACATGCAACCGTACCGAAATATATGGTTTTGCAGAACATCCTTTTCAACTTATAAAATTAATTTGCGAAAACAGTAATGGTTCTATCGAAGAATTTCAGAAAGTTGGTTTCGTATATAAAAATCAAGAAGCAATTAATCATCTTTTTAGAGTAGGAACTGGTTTAGACAGTCAGATTTTAGGAGATTTTGAGATTATTGCTCAAATTAAAACTAGCTTCACACAATCAAAAGCATTTGGTTTAGCCAATACTTTTATCGAAAGATTAGTAAACGCAGTGATTCAGGCTAGCAAAAAAATAAAAAATGAAACCGAAATAAGTTCAGGTGCAACTTCAGTATCTTTTGCTTCGGTTCAGTATATTATAAAAAACGTTGAAGATATCGGGAACAAGAACATCTTGTTATTTGGTACTGGAAAAATTGGTAGAAATACTTGTGAGAATTTAGTAAAACATACTAAAAACGAACATATCACTTTGATAAACCGTACTAAAGATAAAGCCGAAAAACTTGCTGGAAAATTAAATCTTATTGTAAAAGATTATTCAGAGTTACATCTTGAACTACAAAAGGCCGATGTTGTCGTTGTGGCAACGGGAGCACAAAACCCTACAGTTGATAAAGCAATCCTAAATCTTAAAAAACCTTTATTGATCCTGGATTTATCGATTCCTAAGAATGTAAATGAAAATGTAGAAGAACTGGAAGGAGTTACTTTAATCCACATGGATTATTTGTCGCAACTTACAGACGAAACTTTAGAGAATCGTAAAAAACATATTCCTGCTGCCGAAGCTATCATTGAAGAAATTAAGGAAGAATTTGTAACCTGGACTAAAGGAAGAAAATTTGCTCCGACTATCAATGCTTTGAAAGAAAAACTGAATGCGATAAAAAATTCAGAATTGGATTTCCAAAGTAAAAAAATAGCTGATTTTAACGAGGAACAAGCAGAGATTATCAGCGCAAGAATCATCCAGAAAATTACAACTCATTTTGCCAATCACCTTAAAGATGATAATACTATGGTAGATGAAAGTATCGAATGGATTGAAAAAGTATTTAAAATAGGAGTGAGCGCAAAATAAGATTTTACCATTAAGAGATTAAGAAAAGTTAAGTTTTGTCTAGTCTTAAAAAAATGAACCATTAAGAGATTAAGAAAAATTAAGTTTTTGTATTGTCTTAATATAAATGAATCATTAAGAGATAAAGAAAATTAAGCGCTGTGTTATAAATGCAACTCTTCATTAACTTAATATCTTAATGGTGAGGAAATAAAATTTGTTCCATGACAAAAAAGGAGGTTACTCAATTGGCTTATGAAATTACTGGCTTTGCTATAAAAGTTCATAAAGCACTTGGTCCCGGACTTTTAGAAAGTTTTTATGAGCAATGCCTTAAATATGAATTAGAACAAAATGGTTATGATGTTAAACAACAATTAGCGGTTAAAATAGAATATTATAATCTTGAATTTGAGTCAGATTTAAGAATAGATTTACTAGTAAATGACTGTATTGTTGTCGAATTAAAAGCAGTAGAAAATTTATTGCCAATTCACGAAGCACAATTATTAACGTATATGAAATTATTACAAAGACCTCAAGGTTTATTAATCAATTTTAATACTATAAATATAACAAAATCAATGAAACCGATGGTTAACGAGTTTTTTTCGAGATTAGAAGATTAGAAAAAGAAATTGAACAATTAAGAAATTAAGTTTTGTTTTAAAAGAAATTGAAGCATTAAGAGATGAAGAAAAATTAAGTTTTGTC
This sequence comes from Flavobacterium sp. GL_143, assembly GCF_057834355.1. Classification (NCBI taxonomy): domain Bacteria; kingdom Pseudomonadati; phylum Bacteroidota; class Flavobacteriia; order Flavobacteriales; family Flavobacteriaceae; genus Flavobacterium; species Flavobacterium sp. GL_143. Next base: position 1,351,865 of record NZ_CM174401.1, read on the forward strand.
TTGTCTTAAAAAATTAAACCATTAAGAGATTAAGAAAAATTAAGCGATATACTTAAAACAACAACCTTGATGAATCTTAATTTCTTAATGGTAAAATTAGGATAGTGAACTAATTTTAAGGTAAGAGATTATCTTTATTAACTTAAAAGAATACTCACCAAGCTTAATGTACCTTAATTTCTTAATGGTAAAAATGATAGTGAACTGATTTTTAAGTTAGGATTAATAAATTTTTATTAACTTAAAAGAATAATCACCAAGCTTAATGAACCTTAATTTCTTAATGGTAAAAAACAAGAAACCTTGGTTTTAATAAACAGAAATGGCAGATAAAATTATAAGAATAGGAACTCGCGATAGCGAATTAGCTCTTTGGCAAGCGCATACGGTCGAGAAAAAACTAAACGATTTAGGATATAAAACCCAAATTATAGCGGTTAAATCGCAAGGTGATATATTACTTGATAAACCACTTTACGAACTCGGAATCACAGGTATCTTTACTAAAACACTTGATATTGCCATGATTAATGGTGAAATAGATATTGCAGTGCATTCTATGAAAGATGTTCCAACGGCTTTACCAAAAGGAATTGTTCAGGCAGCTGTTCTTGAAAGAGCCAATTCATTAGATATTTTGGTTCATAAAGGCAATCTGGATTTCTTAAACGAGTTTGCTACTATTGCAACCGGAAGTTTACGTCGCCAGGCACAATGGTTAAACAAATACCCAAATCATAAAGTTGTTGATTTACGTGGAAACGTAAATACACGCATGCAAAAATTAAACGATAACGATTGGAGCGGAGCCGTTTTTGCAGCAGCAGGACTAGAGAGAATCAATTTAAAACCAGAAAATTATATTAATCTGGATTGGATGATTCCAGCACCAGCTCAAGGTGCAATGGTTGTTGTGGCTATGGAAAATGACAATTTTGCATTGGACGCTCTAACTCAACTTAATGATATCGAAACAGAAATTGTTACTTATATCGAACGCCAGTTTTTAAGAACTCTTGAGGGTGGTTGTACCGCACCAATAGGTTCTTTAGTCAAATATAATGATGAAGAAGATACGCTTCATTTTCAAGGGGTTTTATTTTCTTTGGATGGAAAAATAAAAATCGAAATTGATAAGATTGTTCCAATTGAAGAATGGAAAAAACTAGGTTTTAATATGGCACAAGAGGTTCTAAAGAATGGTGGGGCTGAATTAATGAAATCGATTAAAGAATCTCTAAAAAAATAATGGCTAAAACAATTCAAATATTATCTACAAAAATACTTTCGAGTATTCAGAAACAAGAATTGCAAAAAGCAAATATTGATTTAGTAGAAGCAAATTTCATTGAAACTCAAAATAAACCTTTTAAGATTCAGGATATCAATGAAAATCTGATTTTTACGAGTCAGAATGCAGTTCATAGCGTTTTATCTGATCCAAAATCAGAAGAATTGAAAAGTAAAAATGTCTTTTGCGTTGGTTTAAAAACAAAGATTCTATTATCTGAAAGCGGATTTAATGTTGTAGCTTATACAGGTTACGCAGCTGATCTTGCCGAAATAATTACTTTGATTTATAGCAATGAAAGTTATACATTTTTCAGTGGAAACCTTAGAAGAGAAACATTGCCAAAGGCACTAAAAGATGCTGGAGTAAAATTGAATGAGATTAATGTGTATGAAACTACTTTAACACCTCAAAAAATCAATTCAGTTGTAGATGGAATCCTGTTTTATAGTCCATCTGGAATTGAAAGTTATCTGAAAGAGAATACTATTAAAAATGAAAAATGCTTTTGTATTGGAGAAACCACGGCAGAGGCTTTAGAAAAAATTACTAAAAACATCATCATCGCTGATCAACCAACTGTTGAAGATGTGCTTGAAGACGTAATTACTGAATATTGCAATAAGCTTTAGGCATTAAGCTGAAAGCAAAAAATTATAGACAAACAAATGCTTAAAGCCTAAAGCTTAAAGCCTAAAGCAAATAAAAACCATGTTAAAAAACGACCTATTTTTAAAAGCACTTAAAGGAGAAACAGTTCAACGTCCGCCAGTTTGGATGATGCGTCAGGCAGGAAGATATTTGCCGGAATTTATCGCTTTGCGTGATAAATATGATTTTTTCACTCGTTGTCAGACTCCAGAATTAGCTGCAGAAATTACTGTACAGCCTATTCGTCGTATTGCTCCAGATGCTGCAATTTTATTCTCGGATATTTTAGTAGTTCCTCAAGCAATGGGAATTGAAGTATTGATGAAAGAGAATTTTGGTCCGTTTTTGCCAAATCCTATTCGTACCATGCAAGATGTTCAGAGAGTTTATATTCCGGACATTCAAGAAAGCCTTGGTTACGTTATGGATGCAATTAAGCTAACAAAGGAAATGCTGAATGATGAGGTGCCTTTAATTGGTTTTGCAGGTTCTCCTTGGACAATTTTCTGCTATGCTGTAGAAGGTAAAGGTTCTAAAAGTTTTGATACTGCTAAAGGATTTTGTTTTTCAAACCCAGCAGCAGCACATACATTGTTACAAAAAATTACAGATACAACTATTTTATACCTAAAAGAAAAAGTAAAAGCAGGAGTTGACGCTGTTCAGATTTTTGATTCTTGGGGTGGAATGCTTTCACCTGCTGATTATCAAGAATTTTCATGGAAATACATGAACCAGATTGTTGAAGCTTTGGCTGACCACGCTCCGGTAATTGTTTTCGGAAAAGGATGTTGGTTTGCTTTAGGCGAAATGGGTCAAAGTCGTGCTTCGGCGTTAGGAGTTGACTGGACTTGTTCGGCTAGAAATGCTCGTTACCTATCTGGAGGAAACATAACATTACAAGGAAATTTTGATCCATCAAGATTATTTTCTCCAATTCCAACCATCAAAAAAATGGTACACCAAATGATTGATGAATTCGGAAAAGACAAATATATCGTAAATTTAGGTCACGGAATTTTACCAAATGTTCCTGTAGACCACGCCAAAGCGTTTATTGACACGGTTAAGGAATACGGAAATTAGTATATAGTTTACAGTATTCAGTCGCAGTTTTCAGTTCTCAATATTGTGGCTGAAAACCGCGATTGGAACTGAAACTTTAAACTGCGACTGAAAACTAAGAAAACATGCTAAACAAGGGATTAAGAGACGAAGAAAGTATACGAATAGACAATACGCTTAAGGTATTGATGTCTATTGTGTTTTTACCTAAGTTTTGGAATGTAGAGGATACTAGCCTTATAGACAATGATCTTAAAAACTTTGGCTTAAGTGTAGAAACTTTGGTTAACCTTAATGAAGAGGATCTAATTACACTCTTGCTTCGATGTCATTTAGATTGGGATCAACTAGAGTTATTTGGAGATTTTCTAGTTAAATTCTCTATTGTAGAAAATTATAATTTTTCAGGAAAAGCAATTGCTATTTACGAATATATTCAGCGAGAAAGCAAGACTTTTTCGTTTGGGATTATTAGTAAAATAGCTTCAGCAAGAAAATAAAACAAAACTTATGGATCTTATTAATTGGAAAATAGAAAGAATTGAAAATATTCTTCCCGAAGAATTTTATAAACTAATTGATAAGAATAAAAAGCATATTGAAAAAACCTTTCCGGTAACTTTATCTCATTGCTTAGATTTAGAAAGTACGCAAAAATTTATTGCCTTTAGCTTAGATAAAGAAAAGAACAAAGAAGGGTATCACTTTTATGCCCGAAACATTGAAACTGGTGATTTAATTGGATATTTATGTGTAAAAAGTATTAATAGCCGAACTTTAAAGTGCGAATTAGGATACTTCATTGATGAAAATTTTCAGGGAAAAGGAATAATTTCAGGACTCGTTTCATATACACTTGATTTTTGCTTTAATGAACTCTTGATGAATAAAGTTTTTATATGTACTTCGGAAGTTAATTTGGCTAGTCAGCGCATTGCGTTAAAGCACAATTTTCAACAAGAAGGAATTTTACGAGACGAATTTATAGACGGAAATGGCATATTTGAAAATGTCGTTTACTTTGGCTTACTCAAATCAGATTACAATTTGCATAAAGGAACAATTTCATAAATACATATAAATGTAAAAAATGACTTCTTTTGAAAAAATCCTGACAAACGTACTTGACTTTAATCTAGAAAAGATTAATCCACTTTACAAAGGATTTCTTCTTGTGTCTTTTTTTGTTGTTTTTGTGTGTATTTCAATATATTCATCTAATGAAGCCCGAATAAGTAGAGAGCGGTATAAAGAGATGTTGAAAGACGAATTTTCTGGGATTGTGGCTAGAAAATATTTAGATAAAGAGAGTAGAAATAGCCCAGTTTTTAAGTTAAAAGATTCCAGTTGGCATATTGGGTATAATATGCTTTGGGAAAAGATTGAAATAGGAGATTCATTATCAAAAAAAGGAAAATCTCCATTAGTAAAAATTATTAAAAAGGGTACAATAGAGGTTTTTGACGTTTATTACGAGTTTAAAAATGTTGATACCATAAACATAAATAAATAGTGAAAGAACAGTTTTATAAATATATACAAGGCCTTCAGGATACAATAGTTTCAGGATTAGAAGCGGTTGATGGTCAAGCCAAATTCCGTGAAGATATCTGGGAACGTCCAGAAGGAGGCGGTGGAAGAACACGTGTAATCGAAAACGGAGCTGTTTTTGAAAAAGGCGGTGTTAATATATCGGCAGTTCATGGTAAATTGCCAGAAGCCATGCAAAAAATGTTTAATGTAGGCGAAGCCGATTTTTTTGCTTGTGGACTAAGTTTGGTTTTACATCCAAAAAATCCAATGGTTCCTACTGTCCACGCCAATTGGCGTTATTTTGAAATGTATGATGATCAAGGAAATGTAATTCAGCAATGGTTTGGTGGAGGTCAGGATTTAACGCCTTATTATTTGTTCGAAAAAGATGCGAAACATTTTCATCAGACATGTAAAATAGCTTGTGACAAACACAATCCAGAGTTTTATCCGAAATATAAAAAACAATGTGATGCCTACTTTTGGAACGCGCACCGTAACGAGGCCCGCGGAATAGGAGGATTGTTCTTTGATTATTGCAAAGCTACAGACGAAATGAGCATGCAGGATTGGTATAATTTTGTTACTGAAGTAGGAAATAGTTTCTTAGAAGCTTATGTTCCAATTGTCGAAAGAAGAAAAATTCTATTATATACCGAAGAACAAAGAACATGGCAAGAAATTCGTCGTGGTCGTTATGTCGAGTTTAATCTGGTTCACGATAAAGGAACTTTATTTGGTTTAAAAACCAATGGTAGAATCGAGAGTATCTTAATGAGTTTGCCACCTCATGTACAATGGGTTTACGATCATCAGCCAGAAGTAGGAAGCGATGAGGAAAAACTAATACAAACGCTTGAAAATCCTAGAGAATGGATGTAAAATTGATTTATATTATGTTTTTTGCAGGAGTTTTTGGGTGTTTTGCTCAAAAAGATTCTCTTCAAAATCCCTATTTTAAATCATATGATGATAAGGTTACCGCAAGTATTTATTATCTGGATACATCCAATAATTTTCAGTTTGTTTACCCTGTTCCTGGAGAAGGGACAAAAATTCTTAATTTGATTCCTAATCGAAAAGAACAATTAGGAGCTTCACTTTCGTTTAAGTTTGTTGATTTGTCATTTGGTTTCTCCCCAAAATTTTTAAATGCCAATAAAGATAATTCTGGTTCTAAGCTTTTAAGTCTTAATACAAGATTGTATCATAAGCAATGGATGCAGAGCTTTACTTATTTTTATCAAAAAGGGTTTTATGTAAGTCAAGATGGTATAGATGCGGCTTTCCCAGGATTTAAATCGATTAAAATAGGAGGAGCTACATCTTATATTTTTAATAAAAAGTTTTCTTATAAAGCGATCGCAAGTCAGAATGAGTGGCAAACAAAGAGTGCAGGAAGTTTTATCCCTAATTTTTCTGCTTATTACACCAATATAAAATATAATGGAGATGGAGATAAAATAAATGGGAAAACATATCTGTTCTCATTGGCGCCATCCTATTTTTATAATCTGGTTTTAGGAAAACATGTTTTGGTTTCCGCAGGATTATCTTTGGGTGCAGGTGTTTATTTTACAGAGGGTCATTCTAAAGTGGTTTCTGAATTGGATATGAGTTTGAAAACGGGGTACAATTCCGATTCTTTTTTTGCATTCATGAATATTAATTATCTCAATTTTGTTGAGGGTGAAACAAGTGATATAGGTTTAAATGATAACATATCGACTGTAAAAATTACGGCGGGTTATCGATTTAATGCTCCCAAAAAAGTGACCGAGATTTATGATAAAATAAATCAGAAAACGGGATTATAATAAAAAGAGAGAGGCACCAACGGTGCCTCTCTCTTTTTATCTACTAAAATCTAGATTATTTGCTAAGTTCCTGAACAAAATCTAACGTTTGCAGAATGATGTTCTTATTCGATTTTAACGAATTTAATCGTAATTCAATTTTCAGTTTATTATCAATCAATTTTTTCGAAGATTGAAGTGTTATATCGCTAAACTGTGTTGCAAATTGATCGATTTTTTTAATATCAGCAGTTTTTGTTTCAGCAGTATGACTATATGCATTAGAAATCTCTGGAATATTAAGCTTCGCTAAAAAGTAATTTTGCTTCAAGTCTTTCTTTACTTCCTTTACAAATGATCCGTTATTGGTGTTGAAGTAGTCACGAGAATTTGCAATTACTACTACATCCTTATCCTTAAGGATAAACAAATCTCCGTATTTACCGCTGGTTCCGGCGATTTCGTAATAATTTCCTTTTTGTACCAATAATTTTTTACGAACACCTAACTGTATCAGCTTGTCGCCAAATGTTGGATGTGTTGAGGTAAAAATCATTGAAAAAATCGGAATTGATTTCTTCTCTTTTTTCTCAACTTCTATTTCTTCATAATTATCGTCGTACTCGTAAGATTTTGACGTTACCTCAGTTTCCTTGACATCGAGTAAGAACATGCTTAAATCACCGTCAAAAAGAGTTGCAGTGGCTTCCTCATCGACAATAGTCGAGATTAAATCCGTTACAATACCCATATCGTCCTTTGTTAATGCAGCACTATTTAAAACTTCGGTCATTAAATTCGGAAAGTTTTTTAATGTTTCTTTGGTGTTAATATGATAGCTCATATAACCCAAAGGCTTTTTGTCAGGAAAATAATTAAAAATGTTTTTATTGATTTTTCTATTGGCCATTTTGTCCACAATATCAGCCATTGGTTTAGAGTATTCAATAATCTCTTCTACACGAGCATTATCATTATCAAAATAAAAATCCAAATTGATTCCCTTTACAAGGTTCCCCCAGTTTTTTTGAGAAGGCAAGAATTTATTATAAGTTGTAAATTGAGATAGAGTAGCGTAAGACTCGTAAAAAGAAGACATAGCTGCGCTGTAATTAATCCAAGATGAGATGTCTGCAGTAGCGTTTATCTTATCAGAAGATGGAGCAGTAAAACCTTTTTCGAAAAGAGATTTAATAAAATCATTTCGTTGTATCGATTGTAAACTATCAAAAGCAGCACGTCCAAGATCATATTCAACGTAATAGTTGTCGGTAGAAACAGCTGTAGAGTCTATAGGTTCCTCTATTGTGTATGGAGTGTTAATGTCAATAGGAGATTCTCCTATAGGTTCTCCTTCATCTGGAGCTACATCTACAGTGATTTCTTCCTGAATTTCTGGAATATCGTATAGATTAGAGCTATACTTTTTTGTAAAACCTACAATCACAAGATAATTATCGTTCCATGCCATAGAACTTCCTTTATTTACAGAAGTTAATAGAGAGTATAGAGGAAAATCTTCGATTGTAGCAGTTGGGATAGAATCTGCATTTTTTTCTACATGCAGTTTTTGCATGAATTGTTTAATGTCATTTCTATTCTTAATAGGAATTGTGATTTGGTAATACGGAATACTATCCGTGAAATTTCCGTTTACGCTTATTTTTTGGTCTAATTTAAAAAGGTTTGCATATTGGTTGATATCATAATCGGGCTTGCCTTCAGTATATTTATTAATCAAAGAATGATTTAATACATCAAGAATATTTACTTTCTTAGAAAGTTGGTCGCCATTAAATTGTACAAAATAATCGTATGGTTTAGTATTGGTCTGACTATTGGCAAATAAGGTTGTTAATAGAATAAAATAGGTAAAAAAATGCTTCATATACTAGGGAATTAATTGGATTGTATTATTCATTAAAGACGATTTTTTAAGTACGCTGTACATATTTTGTTTTAAAAAAACGGTCTTTTTGTTTTTAGATATTTTACTGTTAGGGTTATCAGTGTTGGCAATATCACGGTCAAAGGTGTAAATCGATATAATGTTGGCTTGTTCCAAATCTTGTTTTTTCTTTGGGTCTTTTACCAGGTTTTCAGGAACAGGGTAAGAGGCAATCCTTTCAAAACTCTTAGCATTACTGCTAAAATGAATTTGGTCACTCTGATTATTAATACTATTTACAATGGCATTGAGTGCTTTTAAATTTGCATAATTAAGTTTTATAATGAAAACATAATTTTCAAAATCAGTTTTAGTACTTACATTTGAAATTCCGTCAATTTTTAAAGCTTTTGCTTTAAAATCGGCTAGTTTCTTGGTGATTTCCTGTTCATTCGGGATTTTTACACCATCAACTTCTTCCAGCCAAATGGCCGATTTGGTCTTAAACCATGATTTCGAAAAGTCAACTATAAGTGTATATTCACCACTTTGATCGTCATGGTGTTTGATTCGTTCCGTTATCTCAAAACATCCTGTTAAGAGCAAACAGCAGCATAAAGCGAGAATTTTCTTCATCAGGCAAATTTAAATTTAAATATTTTAAAAACCATGATATAAGAAGATTCTTAAATGGGAAATATAAAACAGTAAATTTTAGATAATATTAACGCATTCTAAACAATGCTAAAAGCCTTATTCTGTTGATTTTTCTTTAACTTTGCGACACAATTTTAATTTCAACTTTAAAACGGATGTTAAGGCTTTTTTAGCATTAGCATACTTCTTAAAAATTTATAAAAAACACTTATGTTCCCACTACAAAGAAACCGCCGTTTAAGAACTAATGAATCTATTCGCTCTTTAGTTCGTGAAACTACACTAAGTCCAAATGATTTTATGCTTCCAATGTTTATTGCCGAAGGAAAAGATGTAAAAGTCGCCATTCCGTCAATGCCAGGAATATACCGTCATTCATTGGATAACACGATAAAAGAAGTAAAAGAAGCTTGGGCATTAGGGATAAAAGCAGTGAATCTTTATGTAAAAGTGAGCGAAAACCTTAAAGATAATAAAGGGGTAGAAGCTTGGAACAAAGATGGATTAATGCAACAAGCCATTCGTGCTATAAAAGATGCAGTTCCAGAAATGATTGTAATGCCAGATGTAGCACTAGACCCATTTTCTATTTACGGACACGATGGAATTATAGAAAACGGACAAGTTATAAACGATGCAACGGTAGATGCATTAACTCGTATGAGTTTAAGTCATGCCGATGCAGGAGCCGATTTTGTAGCGCCAAGCGACATGATGGACGGTCGCGTTCTTGCAATCCGTAAAGCATTAGAAGAAAACGGACACCACAATGTGGGAATCATGAGTTATAGTGCCAAATATGCTTCGGCATTTTACGGACCGTTTCGTGATGCATTAGATTCTGCACCAGTTGACTCTTTAGATATTCCAAAAGATAAAAAAACATACCAAATGGATTATGCTAATCGTATCGAAGGACTTCGTGAAGCATTGCTAGATGTAGAAGAAGGAGCAGATATCGTTATGGTAAAACCAGGAATTGCTTATCTAGATATCGTTCGCGAGATAAAAGATGCAGTTCACGTGCCAGTTGCAGTATATCAGGTTTCGGGAGAATACGCTATGGTAAAGGCCGCAGCCGAAAGAGGTTGGTTAGATCACGACAAAATTATGATAGAGCAACTACATTGCATTAAGAGAGCAGGAGCCAGTATTATCTCGACATACTTTGCCAAAGAAGCTGCTGTGATTTTAAATAAGTAAAAGATTGAAATACATAAGCATGAAAAAAATAATACTTGCATTTGCAATACTTGCATTCGTTTCTTGTAAAAAAGAAGAGAAAACAACAATCGATAATTCAGGAATGCCAATCGAAGAGTCGGCTACTTTAGAAGCTAAAACGCCCGAAGAATTAGGGAAAGCAATTTTCGAAGGACAAGGAAACTGTTTTGCCTGCCATCAGGTAGACCAAAAAGTTATCGGTCCAAGCATTAAAGAAATCGCCAAAATATACAAAGAGAAAAACGGAGACATGGTTACGTTTCTTAAAGGAAAAGGCGATCCAATAGTCGACCCAAGTCAGTTTGAAGTCATGAAAACCAATTTTCCTGTAACACAAGCCATGTCCGACGAAGAACTAAAAGCAATCGAAGCCTATTTTTATAGCTTTTTAAAGTAGGAGCTAATCCCGCTATCCGCTATATCTTTATGTTTTTAAAGAAAAAACATAAAGGATGCCGCTTCTATCGGGGCTAAAAAAAACTAAAACCATTCGTATTTACGAGTGGTTTTTTTTATATCTGCAAGGCTTTTAGCTACAATCTTGTCTTTCTTACGAAGGAAGAATCTCCGTAAGAAACTCAACAATAAATCATTTAGATTCGTAATCTCAAGTAAAGTTTTGTAAAAATTAGAAACATTGATAAAGGTTACGAGTAAAGGTTGCGATGAATTGTAAATCTTTATTGTTATTTTTTTTACTTTTATAACATGGAAACAGCATACATTAATTCGCCTTTAGGAATCACCAAAATTGTTGGTGACGAAAACGGAATCTCAGAGATTACCGTAGCTAACGCTGGTGATAATGCGGCTTCAGATATAATTGCAACTGAGTTGCAGGAAGCTATTTCGCAATTAAATGATTACTTTTTAGGCAAAAGAACCGATTTCGATTTTAAGCTAAACCCCAAAGGAACAGATTTTCAGCAAAGAGTTTGGAAAGGATTACTTGAGATTCCTTTTGGTAAAACCATGAGTTATTTAGAACTATCTAAAAAACTTGGAGATGTCAAAGCTATTCGTGCAGTAGCATCGGCAAATGGTAAAAATCCACTTTGGATAGTTGTTCCATGTCACCGAGTAATAGGAACCGATGGTTCATTAACAGGATATGCTGGCGGATTATGGCGTAAAAAATGGTTACTAGATCATGAAAATCCTCTAAAGCAACAAAGTTTGTTTTAGGTGTTTTCTTGTAATGGTAAGAATTTTACGCATATTTGTAAGGAAGAATAAAACGATATTAAATAAAGTATAGAAATCTAAAACGAGTAATTCTAATCTTGGAAAGTTTGTAGGTGCTTTTAATGCGTAAATTAGGTTTAATACTTACAAGGTCAGAAAAAGACCTTGCAGGATAACGATAGAGATTGATTGTTTAGGGTTCAATTTCAATCAAAGTAGTCTAACATTCTAAGAATGTCTAAGCTGTCTAACAATCTAAGTAAGTCTAAATATCCAAGTAATCTAACATTCTAAGAATGTCTAAGCCGTCTAACTAATTTAAGTAAGTTCAATAATCTAAGAAGTCTAAGTAAGTCTAAAAATCTAAGTTGTCTTAATAATGATTGAAAAAATAAACCTAAACAACATCCTTTTTCTAGATATAGAAACCGTTCCCGAAACAGCCGATTTTGGAGAACTAGATGATGAGATGAAAGAACTTTGGGAGCACAAAACGCAATACCAGCGTAAAGAAGACTTTACAGCCGAAGAATTTTATGATCGAGCAGGAATTTGGGCTGAGTTTGGTAAAATCGTTTGTATTTCCGTGGGGTATTTTACCATCAAAGGTGATATCCGAAATTTTAGAGTGACATCATTTTTTGGTGATGAGGTAAAGATTCTCAGAGACTTCAATAATTTATTAAACAATCATTACAATAAACCGTATCACGTTTTGTGTGGACATAATGCAAAAGAATTTGATATTCCGTTTATCGCAAGACGAATGATTATCAACCAAATTGCAATTCCAGATAAGTTGAATTTATTTGGGAAAAAACCTTGGGAGATTCCGCATTTGGATACGTTGGAGCTTTGGAAATTCGGTGATTACAAGCATTTTACTTCGCTGAAATTATTGACTAAAATCTTGGGAGTTCCTTCTCCAAAAGGAGATATCGACGGAAGTCAGGTAGGACATGTTTATTATGTAGAGAAAGACATTGACCGAATTGTAACCTATTGCGAGAAAGATACTATTGCTGTGGCTCAGATTTTCCTGCGTTTACGACGTGAAGATTTGTTGATTGATGATGAAATTATTCATGTATAGTTTTTAAAAGGTACAAAGGTACAAAGGAGCAAAGGTTCAAAGTTTAAAAAGACATAACCTATTGGCTGCAATTACTGCATCTATTCGCTTCGCGCGGGTCGTGAAAAAATTATTTAACACATAGAAACATAGATTTTATGTGTAAATAAGAGAACAAAAAGAAATATATTTCTTTCACATAGCTAGTCCTGATCCCGAAGCATCGGGACGGGATGCATTTAAAACAAGTCAAACGCCTTTTTTGTGTGTATAAGACCTATGTTTCTATGTGTTAAAATTAATTGCTTCCAATGAGTTAGATTTAATTTATAAGATTTTAATGTTTTATAATGGTACATCAGGAAATTTCACATCATCGATTAGTTTCTCAAAAACTATATAAAAAAGCGCCAAGTTCTCCACAAGACATTGTGCATCATTTGGGCGCGATGCAGGCTCAGGATTATGCAATGGCAAAATGGGCGATTGGTTCTCGTTGTGATGCAACTGAAAAAGCTATAGAAGAAGCAATAAATTCAGCAGAAATTATCCGAACGCACATTCTGCGACCAACCTGGCATTTTGTTGCTTCGGAAGATATTCATTGGTTGTTGGATGTTTCGGGACCTCAAGTCAAGAGAATAGTAGCTTCTTATGTCAAAAAATATGGATTTGATGATAAAAAATTTGAGAAAATTAATGCATCTATCGAAAAAATATTAGCTGGTAATAATCATCTAACTCGGGATGAGATCATGCAGGAACTCAATATCAATAAAATTTGTAGTGATGATTCTTTGAGCGGACCTATCATGATGTATGCTGAGTCGGTAGGTTTAGTTTGTAATGGAAAAATGAAAGGCAAGCAGATAACGTATGCCTTGCTAGATGAAAGAGTTGCAAAGCCAAAAACGAAATTGTCTAAAGATGAGGGTTTGGCTAAATTAGCCAAACGTTATTTTGAAAGTCATGGCCCTGCCACGTTATTAGACTTTTCTTGGTGGTCAGGTTTTTCGCCTACAACATGCAAACAGGTTATTAGTTCGATAGAATCGGAACTAAACTCGATAGAAATAGATAATCAAAAATATTGGTTTGGAACAAATTTTACCGACGAGGATAACTTTCGCGAAAGCGTACATTTTCTTCCAGCATTCGATGAGATTCTGATTTCGTATAAAACACGTGAAGCGTCTATTTTACAAGAACATCAATCTAAAGCATTTACCAACAATGGTATTTTTAGACCAATTATTCTAGAAAACGGAAAAGTCATAGGAACTTGGAAAAGGACCATTAAAAAAGATCATGCAAAAATAGAAACACAATTTTTTCATGAAACCGAGAATGATAAAAAAACGGCTCTATTTGATGGTATTAAGTCTTTTGAAAATTATCTCGAAACTAAAATTGTTATCGAATAGATATTAGATACGGATTTTTATGTCGTTCCTACTGAGCTGTTAATGCAATGTTGTAACATTTTTGATAAACATGGCGTATTATAAGGGCTATTAGAGTGATTAATAGGTGTTTTCTATAGATATAATGCCTTGTCAGGACTGTAAAAACTCGGTTAGGAGTGCTGTCGTTTGAACACAAATGTTAAACACGAATTTCACGAATTGACACGAATTAGTTTGTGGAATTAATTTCACAAACTAAGTTAACCTTTAAAATTTGTGTTAATTCGTGAAATTCGTGTTTACTTTTTGTACTTATCTCCACAGGGCAGTTTAAGAGTGTGTTATTTATAGAATGCTATTTATAGCAATAATTAGAGTTCGTTGTTGTGAGCTTATCGGAGGTGACATATTAAAATCAAACAATATTTTTTGATTTATAATAAATACTTCGGGTTTCATTAATAAAATGGTTGTGCATTTTATTGCTAAATAATTACATTTACAAAAAATATATAATTATGGTGTTAAGTAGATTTTGGCTAGCGATATTTATTTCGTCAATTGCTTTTATTGTAATCAGTTTGTTTACTGGTAATACGTATACTATTGATTATGTTTTGAATGGTAAGAAAGACGAGTCTATTTTAATCTCTGAAAAATATATTGAGCAAATTCCTGCTTTTATCAGAGATAGTATTAAAAAAGCGCCAGACAACACTATTATCATCAATCGTGATGAGGCAAATGCCGATACGACCTATGTTTATAAAAACAAAACCGTAAAGATTTTTAGCGGAGTTCAAAAATCAGATGGTTTATTGCCAACTTGTAAGAGTACTTTGGTCGATTTAATTCTTCCACTTATTGCTTATTTGGCTTTTTTCTGCGGATTAATGGAGCTTTTAATCATTTCTGGAGCTTCAGGAAAATTAGCAAAAGGTTTGAGTCCGGTGTTTGTAAAGGTATTTCCAAGTATCCCAAAAAATCACCCATCGATTTCGTACATGACCTTAAATTTTGCGGCAAACTTCTTAGGATTAGATTCTGCAGCCACTCCGTTTGGTCTTAAAGCCATGGAGAGTTTACAAGAAATAAACCCAGATAAGGACAAAGCCAGTGATGCGCAAATTATGTTTATGTGTTTGCATGCATCAGGTCTTACATTAATTGCAACTTCTATCATTGGGTATCGAGCTGCCGCAGGCGCTACAAACCCAGCCGATGTTATGTTGCCTTGTATTATTACCTCTTTTATCGGGACAATTGCTGCTTTTTTAATTGTTGGAATTAAACAAAAAATTAATTTTAAAAGTGCTTCTTTGGTTGTTGGTTTGATGGTTATGATTGCTGCCATTGTTGGACTTTTATTCTACGTAAATAGCTTAGATTTAATTGGTAAAAACTTCTTTACATCAAATCTTTCAGGATTAATATTGTTTGCGATCATTGGGTTTACTTTGGTTTTTTCGTTAAGACATGAGAAAAAATTTATTGAAGCAGAAACGACTGTTTTTGATGCATTTGTAGTTGGAGCTAATAATGGAGTTAAAACTGGAGTTACTATTTTTCCGTATGTTTTAGGGATGTTAGTGGCTATCTCATTATTTAGAAACAGTGGTTTGTTTGAGATTATTAGCCATTGGATTGCATTCATTTTTTCGAATATGGGTGTGAGTAAAGAAATTACCGATGCGTTGCCAGTTGCGATGCTACGTCCTTTTAGTTCTGCGGGTTCACGAGGATTCTTGATTGACTCGATGAATACTTTTGGAGCAGATTCTATGACTGGAAGATTAAGTAGTATTTTTCAATGTAGTGCCGAAAGTACTTTTTACGTAATTGCGGTTTACTTCGGGTCAGTAAATATAAAAAATACCCGTTACGCTTTAGGAACTATGCTTTTGGTTGATGTAATTTGTGTGATTACAGCTATATTTGTGGCGAGTTGGTTTTTTTAGTAAATAGCATTTAAATTAAAAATTATATAAATATAAAACAGTATGAGAATGAGTAAATACACAAAATACATTGCAATTGCACTAATGTTGCTTTTTTTAATTACGAGTCTATTAGCTTAAAAGTTAGTTGGTTAATATGAATAGAATTTACATTACGTTGTTTTTGTTGGCTCTGGTAAGTTGTAAAAAAGAACCAGCAACAGTAGGTCCAAAGTGGACTAAAGAAGACAAAAAAGAAATGACGGCAAAGCCAGCATTTAATACTATTACCCCAAAAATCGATACGATACATATTTCGGGGAATGAAGAAATAGGCGTGAGTAACTATGTTTTAGCTTCTCTTTTAGATAAGAAAATTGATAAAGACAGTCTAATAACTGTTCAATACAGACTTGATTTCTTTACTAATAAAACAAAAGTAGGATCAGATAAGGTTACCATAGTTCCATTTACAGAAGGTTCGGGTTGGGGTGCGACATATGGTTTATCAGATGAAGATAATGCTGAGGTATCACCTTTTATCCATGTCAGTTTTGGTTATGAAGCTTGTGGATATAATCGCCAACACTTTTTGTTTTATCTAAAAAATAATAACGTACAGCTTGTGCACGATTGGGACTCTATGAGTGACGGTGGTTGGGGAAGTTGGTTAGAATTTGGAGGAATAAATCCTAAAAATGAACCAGTTTCTTTTTATAGCAAAAGAGTTTCTTACGGTGGTAAAGAAGATGTTAATGATGAAGATATGGGAACCGTTGAACATTCTGATTCTATCGTGTTTCATCTAAAAAACAATAAATGGGAAAAACGATTGTTAACCCCAAAGGAAAAGGTGTACTGGAAAAAAGACATTACTTTTAATGAATTTTATCCTCAATTTGCAGAATAAAAAAAGCCTCGCACATTGCGAGGCTTTTCCGTTTTTAGTAAGCAACATATTATTATTATTTCTTAACGAATTTCTTAACGATTCTTTTTCCGCCGTTATTTAATTCTATGATGTAAATACCAGTATTTAATCTGCTTACATCTATAGAAGTTCCGCTTAATTGTCCTGAATTTACTTGTTGACCAAGATTATTCGTAATCCTGAAAGTTGCTCCGTCGCTTTTTGCTAATGCAACATTCAACTCATTATCAACAGGATTTGGATATAAAGCAAAACTTGTATTATCGGTAGTTTCGATTATTCCCGAAGTTATTTCTGGAGATACAATTGGACCAGCAGCTGTAATGTTTATAGTATAATCCTCTACTTGACCATAAGAGAAAGCTTCACAAGAAGTTGGGATTCCATTATACTTCATAGCAACTCTCAATCGTGTACTTCCAAGAGTAGCCGAAGCTGGAATAGTGATTGTTCCTGTTACAGGAGTAGTTTTTGATGCTGCTTTTGTCCAAACAGTTTCACCTGAATCTGCAAAATCACCATCTTGGTTATAATCTATAAAAACGGCATATCCTTCATTGTAACTTGTAGAAGTCCAAACAGGAGTAATTGTAATTGTGTAAGCAGTTCCTGCTGCAGCATTTGTAGAAATTGCCGTATAGTTTTCGTAACCAGCTGTTCCTGTTGAGGTATTGCTGATTGTACCAAATACTACTTTACTGATTTTTTCGTCAGCAGTATTGTTTCCTTGAGAAGCACAATAGCTAATTGTATTGGCAAGCGTTGTTACATTTACAGTGTTGCTTGCTGGAGAAACATTTCCGGCAGCATCTTTAGCCTTTACACTAAAAGTATAAGCTGTTAAAGCAGTTAATCCAGTTACAGTATAGCTTGTAGTTGTAGATGAACCTTTAAGAGTTGCTCCTTGGTAGATATCGTATCCTGTAACAGCTACATTATCTGTTGCCGCAGTCCATGTTAAATTGGTAGTTGATCCAGTTGTTCCAGAAGCTGCAAGAGCAGTTGGCGCAGTTGGCGCAATTGTATCTGTAGAACCTGAATAAGCAGCTCCAACACCTACAGCATAAAATGCGTTTGTTGTAGCAATTACCTCTGCAGAACCAGCACCGTATAAATCGATAGCCGATTGTATTCCTGATGTTCTTGCATTTGCAAAAGTAGAATTTGCAGTTAAATATACACTCTCTAAACGATAAGCGATTTTTGCAGCTTTATCAATTGTAATTCCTGTTACACTATAAGAACTTCCTATATCGTTTGTTCCTGTCTTACCTACAGACAAGATATAAAACCAATGGTTTAGTACACCAGAATTAGTATGAACACCACAATAATCATTGGATTGAGTAGGAGTTCCGCAATTAATAACTTTCCAGTTTGTACCACCGTAAGTATCTGGCTGACCTTCAGATTTAGGATTACTCATAGAACGTAAAGCAAGATGACCCGATCTTCTTTCGATATCTTCACCAACTAACCAAGTTGATTTTGTAGGCGCTGCTGCATATTCAATACAAGCACCCCAAATATCTGAGAAACCTTCATTCATAGCTCCAGATTCTTTTTGGTAAGCTAAGTTTGCTGTATAAGTACAAACAGCATGACCAATTTCGTGTCCTGCAACATCAATAGCAGTTAAGATGTCAAAATTAGTTCCGCTTCCGTCTCCATAAGTCATAACACTACCATCCCAGTACGCATTATCGTATGCATTACTGTAATGTACATAGCTTTTTATGATGGCACCTGCGTTATTAAAACTATTTCTACCATGTACAGTTGACCAATAGTCATATGTTTTTTCAGCTCCCCAATGAGCATCAAGTGCACCATTGTCTTTATTAGTATTTGCATACTCAGCAGCTGTCCAGTTATTATCTGCATCTGTAAAATTTACAGCAGCAGTATAACTAGTTCCTTTTTTCATATTATAGGTGTTTATACCTAAACCTCTTGTAGCATCTGCAAGTATATATGAAGACCCGCTTAAAGTAGTTTGAATTACTTGCGTTCCACTATAACGTGTAGCTGCATTTGCTGCAACAAAAGCCATTTTAGAACTAGCATCATCTTTTATGTTCTTTGCATCGGCATTAGCAGATTTCGATTTACGTCCATGACTGTATTCTCCGAGATGCTTTATGGTTGCATTATAGAACAATATTTGACCGTTTTCTGCATCAATGTATAAATCCCCTCTACTTACCGGATTTGTCGCGTAAATGTCAAATTTATAGGCTAAACGAACCTTGTCTGTAGTTCTGTTAGTACCTTGATCTTCCATTGCGGGTAAAAATACCAGTTCGCCTTTTGGTTTTTCATAACCAATCGCTTTGGCATCTTGTGGATTTTCCCAAAGGTATTGTTGTGCACCAGTATAGCTAATTGCTCTATTAAGAGCATCTTGAGCGGATAGTTTTGGCGTAGTTTTTACTTTTTCGATGTTGTAATACTCACCATTCATAGAGACAAGTTTTCCGTCTTTAGAATGTAAGGTATAGTTGGCAAATTCTACTTTAATACCTTGTTCGTACAATTGAAATTTTTCATGTGTGTAACCTTGTGTGTCAGACTCAGTTTTGACCCTTGCAAAAGATTGATTTTCTTTCAATCCCAATTGATCTTTAAAGACTTTTTGAGAATCAGTACCTCTATAGGTCGATTGGTCACTAAAAGTGATTAAACTAGGTTGTCCATTTTCGGATACATTTTTTTGGCTTACACGTTTATCCGTTATTTGTGCAAATGCCGATAAGGAGAATGTGAGCACAACAGCGGTTGTTGTGGCAATTTTGGGTAATGTACTTTTCATAATCGATTTGGGGTTTAATGTTAATTTAATTATTAGTTTGTATAGCAATTAAAGCGTGTAGGTAAATACTTTAATTTGTTATAAAAATATAAACATTTTGTTAAATAAATTAACATAAATTCCAATAATCGATAAAATGCAACAATTGTTGTTAAATAATTATTAAATATTAACAAATTAAAAACAATCATCAGAAAAAACCTGTTTTTATTATTATATTATTGATTTGTAATGTTTTATTTGTTTCTTAACTCGTTGATGTTGATTTAGTTGTGATAGATATGTGACCACTAGGTAGAATAAGCTGTAACAGAAAAAAGGCTAACATTTTTTAAGTGTTAGCCTTTTGTGTGAATTATTTAAAAAGAAGCGTTAATCGATAATCATCTCCGGAATATCACCTTCAATTATTAAATTTGCTTCAGTTGAAGCAATAATATGCTCTACCGAAACTCCGGGAGCGCGTTCTAAAAGTTTAAAACCTTTTGGAGTTATTTCTAAAACAGCCAATTCGGTTACAACTTTCTTTACACAACCAACACCAGTTAATGGTAAGCTGCATTTTTTTAATATTTTAGATTCGCCAGCTTTGTTTACATGCATCATGGCAACAATAATATTTTCGGCAGAAGCCACTAAATCCATTGCTCCACCCATTCCTTTTACCATTTTACCTGGGATTTTCCAGTTGGCAATATCTCCGTTTTCAGAAACTTCCATAGCACCAAGTATAGTTAAATCTACTTTTTGGCTACGAATCATTCCAAAACTAAGAGCCGAATCAAAGAAACTAGCTCCAGGAAGCGTTGTAATAGTTTGTTTTCCTGCATTAATAATATCAGCGTCTTCTTCTCCTTCAAAAGGAAAAGGTCCCATTCCCAGAACGCCGTTTTCGCTTTGAAATTCAACGTCAATTCCTTTTGGGATATAGTTTGCTACCAATGTTGGTATTCCGATACCTAAATTCACGAAATAACGGTCTTTAAGCTCTTGTGCAATTCGTTTTGCAATATCTTCTTTTGTTAACATATCTTTTTAATGTGTCAATTTTTTTAATGTGCCAATTAGTCAATTTGATAATTAGAAAATTTAAAACATTCTGTAGAGAATTATCTAATTGTCTTATTATCTCAATTATCTAATTCTTCACTCTAACAGTTCGTTGCTCAATCCTCTTTTCAAATTTTTCTCCTTGAAAGATACGTTGTACCATGATTCCGGGAATATGAATTTGATTTGGATCTAATGTACCAACTGGAACTAGTTCTTCTACTTCGGCAATTGTTATTTTTGCTGCACCAGCCATACAAGAATTGAAGTTTCTGGCTGTTCCTTTAAAGATAAGATTTCCAGCTTCGTCGCCTTTCCATGCTTTTACAATAGCGAAGTCAGCTTTGAAGGCATGTTCCATAATATGCATTTTTCCGTTGAACTCACGAACTTCTTTACCTTCGGCAACTTCGGTTCCGTAACCTGCAGGCGTGAAAAAAGCTGGAATTCCGGCTTGTGCTGCACGACAACGTTCGGCTAATGTTCCTTGCGGAATAAGTTCTACATCTAATTCTCCTGAAAGCATCTGACGTTCGAATTCGGCATTCTCACCTACATAAGAAGAAATCATTTTTTTGATTTGCTTTTTTTGCAATAATAATCCCAAACCAAAATCATCGACACCTGCATTATTAGAGATGCAAGTAAGACCTGAGTTTTCTGTTTTTACCAATTCGGCAATAGTGTTTTCTGGAATACCACATAAACCAAATCCGCCAAACATAATTGTCATGTCGTTTTTGATTCCCTGAATTGCTTCCTGAACTGAGTTGACTTTTTTACTAATCATATTATTTGTCTTGTATTGACGTATATTTTTGATAAAAATACCAATTTTAGATTAAATTATAACGATTTCGTAAAAAATAAATCTACAAGTAATTTGTCTGATATAATTTAACAACGATTGTGATTAACCGCATAGGGAGCTATCCCGACGCTTCGGGATACGCAATCCCGAAGCGTCGGGAGCAAAGTTTTTAAATCCTTTTAATCTGAGTAATCTGTGGCAAGGAAATTAAGCGCAAAGTTCACAAAGACAAAATCGCAAAGTTATTTTATAGATTAAGCTTTGTGCCCTTTGCGGTAAATCTTTTATTTCTTGGATTAATCTACAATCAATTTGTTCCAAAAAAAAATCCTTTTGCATCTTCCGAAAATTCAGAAGTTACAAAAGGATATTAATTATTTTAAAAGCGAACTTAAACTACAGTTCGAATTCGTCTGTGTTTTGTTCAGTGTCTGTTGTGTCTTTTACTTTCGGTGCAGAATAACAATCTACTTTTATTTGAAGATTTGCAGGTCTTTCGAAATCAGATTTAGATACTTGCAAAGCAGGGTCAGCGTAACAAAGTTTCATGAAATAACCCCAAACAGGTAGGGCAGCAGTTGCACCTTGTCCGTAAGTAATACTTTTGAAACGTGCCGAACGATCTTCACAACCTACCCAAACACCAGTAACTAAGTTCGGAACCATTCCCATAAACCAACCATCAGATTGGTTTTGTGTTGTTCCTGTTTTACCAGCAATTGGATTTCGGAACATATATGGATATCCTGTCCAACGCTTATCACCGCTACCACCACCTTCAGTACGTAGTCGTGAACCCGAACCACTTTCGGTAACCCCTTGAAGAAGTTTAATTACGGCAAATGCGATATCTTTATTCAGTACATCATGAGATTCTGGAATTGGCTCGTAAATTACTTCGCCACTTTTATTTTCAATTCGGTTTAAGAACTGTGGTTTTACATAAACACCTTGATTTGCAAATGTGCTATAAGCAGCAACCATGTCTTCAACAGTAATTTCAACAGCACCTAATGCGATTGAAGGTTGTACCGGAATTTGAGATTTTACTCCCAATTTATGTGCTAGTTCAACTACAGCTTCTGGACCAACACGGTCAATTAATTTAGCCGAAACCGTATTGATAGAGTTTGCTAAACCTTGTTTTAAAGTAACCATTCCGCGGTATCTGTTATCCGAGTTTCTTGGTTCCCAGTCAGCAGTAACATGATGACGTCCTTTATGAATCATAAATGGACCATCTAATATTGAATCACAAGGAGACATATTTAGTTGCTCAATTGCAGCTGCGTAAACAAATGGTTTAAATGTAGAACCTACTTGTCTTGCTCCCTGACCTACGTGATCGTATTGGAAGTATTTGTAATTAATTCCACCAACCCAAGCCTTAATGCTACCAGTTTGTGGTTCCATTGCCATTAAACCAGCTTGTAAGAAGTGCTTGTAATAACGAATAGAATCCAGAGGAGTCATAATCGTATCTCTTTCACCTTTCCAGGTAAACACAGTCATTTTTGTTTTTTCGCTAAATGACTTTATGATTTCTTCGTCACTTTTATCGGCAGCTTTCATTACTGTCCAACGGTATGAAGACTTCATCGCTTGGTTTATAATTCGTTGCGTTTCGGCTTCAGAAATATTAACGAAAGGAGCATTTTTATTTGTTTTAGATTGTTGGAAAAACTCTTCTTGTAAGTTTTTCATGTGTGCAGCAACAGCTTCTTCAGCATGTAATTGCATTCTGGAATCGATAGTCGTGTATATTTTTAGACCATCTTTGTAAATGTTATATTCAGTACCGTCTGGTTTTTTATTTTCGGCTACCCATTTTTTCATGTAGTCACGTAAATATTCTCTAAAGTAAGTTGCAGTTCCTTCACGGTGACTTTCTAGTTTGAATTTCAATGAGATAGGAAGAGCTTGTAATTTGTTTTTTTGGTCGTTAGTAATCATGCCCGCTTTTTCCATTTGCGAAAGCACAACATTACGACGGTTTTTAACTCCTTGCGGATTTCTTACCGGATTGTATAAACCTGAATTCTTGAACATTCCGACTAATATAGCCGATTCATCCATTGTTAAGTCTTTTGGTTCTTTAGAGAAGTAAGTTTGCGCAGCAGAACTTACCCCAACCGAATAATTACCAAAATCATATACGTTGCAATACATTGCAATAATTTCATTCTTAGTATATTGTCTTTCTAAACGAATAGCGATAATCCATTCTTTTACTTTTTGAACAATTCTAAAAGGCAAAAATTTAGATCCTTCTCCGTGAAATAATTGTTTTGCTAATTGTTGTGTAAGCGTACTTGCACCTCCGCTAGTTCCTAAACTAGCAATAGCTCTTAAAGTTCCACGACCGTCAATTCCTGAATGTTCGTAAAAACGCTCGTCTTCGGTTGCTACAAGTGCTTCAACCAAGCTTTTAGGTAAGTCAGAATATTTTAATTGTGATCTGTTTGTCTGGAAATATTTCCCAATAACAACTCCATCAGAAGAGATGATTTCGGTAGCTAAATTAGAATCTGGATTTTCTAAGTCTTCAAATGAAGGCATAGAACCAAAAATTCCCCATGAAGCAAATAAGAAAAAGGTAATAACACCTAATAAACCATAGCCAAAAATTTTCCAAAAGGTCTTTTTGTAATAATTGATGTCTTTATCAGTTTTTGTTGGATTGTTTTTTTTAGCAGCCATATAAATCTATTCTAATCTTTTTTTTCAATTCTAAAACCTACATCAGTTATTCCGTCAAGTTGTTGTACTCCAGGAACTTTTCCTGATTCTCTAACTGCTTGTTTGATATGAACTTTGTATTTTCCTTTAAACTTAACATCCTCTTTATAAAAGAGTTTGCTTTCTTTTATATCTGTAAATCCGTTCCCCATTAAAGTTCCGTCTGGATGTGCCATTTGGTATTCAAGAGTATCTACTTTTGTAAATCCGCTTTGGGTTTCGATAGCAACAATTAAAAATATATTGTTGAAGGGAAAATTGTTGTTATCTCTCAAATTTACAAACAAATTGTATCGTTTGGTCGAATCTAATTCGGGTAAGTCGAAGGTTACAATGCTGTCTTTATGCCAAGCATCTCCAACAGATTTGTATTCATCAAATACTCTTTTTTTGTCGCATGAAAAAAGAAGTATAGCCACCAAAAGAAGAATCCCGCTATTTTTTATTCTCATTTTTTGTAATAATTATTGGTTTTCTAGGGCCAGCTGGTTTTTTATCGTTCGCAGCATTATTGTTTGGCTTATTGTTATTATTGTTTCCAGCTGGTTTATTGCCTTTTGGATTTTGATTCTTTGGTGCTTGATTGTTGGGAGTAGTTGCAGGAGCCGCAGCTGCAGCAACATTTTCGCCAATAGTTTTGCGTTTTTTAGTTGGTTTTTTCTTTCTTTTTGGTTGGTCAAAACGAGTTAAGCTTTCTTGACCCATAGCATTATTGAAGTCTTTTTCAGGTTCTTGAGTGATTTCTATTGCAAAATCTTCAAGTGAAGAAACTCTGTTTTTGAGTTTGTTTTCGGCTATGATTTCTTTTACCTGATCAATTTTTAAAACATGCCAGTTTGCGAAGTTATTGGTATAAGCAAACCACATTAATCCTTTAAAAATATCTTGTTTTTGGCAAATTGCATCGCCTTTTTCAGTAACTAATTTGGTGTCGTAATCAGGAAAATCTTTAAGAGCATCCATGTAAGTGTCTAACTCATAGTTTAAACAACATTTCAATTTTCCGCATTGTCCTGCTAGTTTTTGCGGATTCAACGATAATTGTTGGTATCGTGCTGCTGAGGTGTTCACACTTCTAAAATCGGTTAACCAAGTAGAGCAACACAATTCTCTTCCGCAAGAACCAATTCCTCCTAAACGCGCAGCTTCCTGACGGAAACCAACTTGTTTCATTTCGACTCTTGTACTGAATTCTTTAGCAAAATCTTTGATTAAAAGTCTAAAATCGACTCTGTCATTTGCAGTATAATAAAAAGTAGCTTTTGAGCCATCTCCTTGAAATTCAATATCCGAAATTTTCATTTCTAGTTTTTGAGCTATCGCTAATTCACGAGCGCGAACTTTCATCGGCTCTTCTTTTTCGCGGGCTGCCGACCAAATATCGATATCTTTTTGAGAGGCTTTACGGTAAATTTTAGGAACTTCATTGCTAGTAGGACTAACTCCTTTTTTCTTCATTTGAATTTTTACTAATTCGCCTGTAAGAGTTACAATTCCTATGTCATGTCCTGGAGATGCTACTGTTGCAACGATATCTCCAATACTTAAAGTTAATTTATCTGAGTTTCTAAAAAATTCTTTTCTACCGTTCTTAAAACGTACTTCAACACAATCAAAAGGAGCTTCTCCGTTAGGCAAACTCATATTCGAAAGCCAGTCAAAAACCGTTAATTTATTGCAGCTATCGGTGCCGCAAGTCCCATTATTTTTACAACCCTTAGGTGCGCCACCATCAGAAGTTGAACAACTTGTACATGCCATAATTTTATATGTAGTGTCGCAATAAATGCAACTTAAGTTCTTAAAAAAGATTAATGTGTAAAGATAGTATTTTTTTTAGTTTGCTTTTTAATGGATTAACACTAATGCTACGTTAAATACAAAAGACAGTCGTGTTTAAGAGAAAATTAGTGGTTTTTATGATATTATGAAACTGGATTTATCAAGAAAATTCGTTTGTTATTTATTTATCTTGCTTAAAAGGACTTATAGTTTGATGGTGGTTTTTTTTGAACAAAAAACTATTCTGATTATTCTTAAAAAAAAAATTTAAGCTTATATTTGGTTTGTATTTATAGGTTTTATATTAAAAACTTAGCTTTTAGTGTTGGTTAAAAAACAAACAAAATATCCCTCATTGGCACGAATTATTAGTTACTGGAATGCAAATTATTATTTTGCTGTTGAGCTCATTGTCAATATTTTCAAAAATCATCAATCTTTTTATATTATTTAGAACAAAAACCATGAACAAATTATTTTACGTTTTATTCGCAATCCCTTTTTTTATTAGTTGTACGAATAAAAAGCCTTTAGATCAAAAAAACATAAATTCAGTTAAAAAAGACACAACTATTGCTAGCGCTGTAGCTGTGGAAACACAAAAAGTGTCTGATTTAGATATATATAATGTTAATTCAATTTTTGGCGAAAAAGATACTATTGCGCTAATATCCTTGTCTGATAAATATCAATTAAGTGAACATAAGGATTCTCTTGCTATTCCTGATGTTAAAAAATTAGGAGAAAAAGAGGCTCAATATCTAGTGTTGAATTCGACATATAGAAACAGAATGCTATCTAAAATGAAAATTTCAGAAAAAGATAGTGTTTATGTTTACGATTATGCCACCAATATTGTCAATGCATTTTCTGTGAAATCTCTACAAGTAGTAGCTGCTATAAATGTATACGGGGCAGATTGGCCTTATTCACAAGACGATTATATGATTGGATTTGGACTAGATCCCAAATTACTAAAAGGATTTGATTCCTATTATTTGAATACTTTGGTTTGCATTGGTTCAAAGAATCCTTTTGCAATGAAGCAATTGAAAGCTATAAAATGGAAAGAAACAGCAATTACTAAGGTGCCTGTTGCAGCTATAAATCCAGAATATAATGATTTGATAAAAACGGCAAGTAAAAAAACGGCTTATAGTTATAAATCAAACGGATTTGAATATTTTTTACAGGATTATATAAATGAAGAAACAGTATTGTTGAGAAGGTTGATTGTTAAAGAGGAAAAAACAAACAAGATCGTTTGTGATAAGTATTACCGTGAGAGCGAAGGTGGCTCGTTTGCACAATTAAACGATAATAGTGAGGATAAAGAAGTTAATCAATGGACTGGTAAACTGTTTAAGAACAAACCAGAGGTAGTTTTTGGTTTTGTATACGTTTCTTTCGGTTGCCCAGGGATCTCATTCTTAGATAATAATGAACCTGATGTTTTTTTAAATTGTGATAACAGACACTAATTTAATCTTATAAAAAAAAGCCCTATTCTATATCAAATAGAATAGGGTTTTCTTTTAGGTTTCCTTTATTATGATGATTTTTATTGGACAATCTACTTGATTTAAAGGGATTTTAATTACTCTAATTATGCTGCTCATTTGATTAAAAGTGAATACTTTTATAGATGAAATTATTTCAAATTTCATAAACATTCAATATCATACGGCCTTAATGAAATATTTATTCTTGCTCTTTTTGTTTACTTGTAGCGTTACTTTTTCGCAAACAGAAACAGATTCTATTCCGTACAATCTTATGTTTAAAGTTAATTATGCTCCAGAGTCCCTAAGTATGGAAGATATTGACTTTAGTAAAGAAAAGCCCAAATGCATATTCGAACTTAAAGGAAAAACACCTTTAAAATATTCTTTCCGTTTGCAGAATGACTCCATTGCATCCCTTTATCAATTTAAAAATAACAAATTAGAACTTCAGGAAAATGTCCATTATCAGCCATTCTTTTGGCATTTTGATAAGGATATGCTTTTCTCAAATTTTAAAATAGTTGATTTTGATAACGATGGAGACGAGGATTTGCTGTGCTGGGTATTCTCTAATGTAAATGGTAACGAATGGACTATCGTTTTTATTAATGACCAAACGCAACAAAAACTGTTTAGATTATATAATGCTGCTGATGAAACTGATATTTGGGATAAACCTAGATTTGATAAAGAAACAAATACGATACATACGGAACTTTATGGAAGTGCTTTTGGAACTTCTGCAGAAAGTAGTTATAAATTACAAAATGAGCTTACTGTTATTCCACTAACAAAACATTTTCAGAACAGAACAGGTAAGCATATGTATGATTATGAATATATTGGTAGAAACGCTAAATGGAAATTAAAATCTAAAAATAGAGTAAAGCAATAAAAATGAAACAAATTATAATTCTGATCCTTTATTTATTATGCAATACAGTTGCATTAAAAGCGCAAAGTGCCGATATTAAACAGATTGAGAAGGGTATAAAGCTCCAAGCGATGGAAGGGAAATATCAAAAAAAATCGGTAGACCTGAATAATGATGGGCAAACTGATATTATATATACTTACCAATGCGGAGAACCTAAATGTGTAGAAGTGTATATAAATATAGGTGGCACATATAAAAAAGTGATAAGCGAACCATTCGGAAGTAGTAAGTTGGATGAAACTACAAGCAAAAAACAATTGCAATTGATATTATATCATTGCTGCGGAGAAAGTCCCTATGAGTCCAGACGTTTATTTGGTTTTGGTAAAAATGCTGCGTTAGTAGAAGAAAACTATGTATTAACAAATGATGAATATGTTGAAGAAAAGAATGCAATATTGCTTCCTTCAGTTTATTTAGCGACAGCACGTTTTGTAAGCAATACTATAGATAATTATAACGTACGTTATTCCCCAACAATAAAAGCAACAGGCAAAAAAGGGGTTGACGATTTTGTTTTTACCTGTGAGGAAGGCACAAATATTATAGCAAAATTAAAACAAAAGTCAACTATTAAAGTACTTGCAGAGAAAGTTGAAGCGGTGCGTACCTGGCTTTTTGTAGAAATAGAAAAGACTGCCATTGCTGGCGAATGTAATCCCGTTAATTTTGATTTTAAAGACCAAAAATTGCGAGGCTGGATAAGTGGTAAATTTACTGAGAACATTGCCAAGAAATAAATTGCAAAATCATTAATGCATAAAAAAAGGAACTTTATCTGCATTGGTAAATACTAAGTTTTTAAATGGTATAAAAAAATAACGGACTAGAAATAAATTAAAAAGAGCCACAATTTTGTGGCTCTTTTAATTATAATAGGTAAAATATTTCTATGTTTCTTTAACCGTAATAATCTTTACTGGACAGGCTTTGGCGGCCAATTCGCAACTTTCGACAATGGCATGATTAGGCGATTTTAGAGTAAAAAAACCTTTTGCATTTACGGAATGTATTAAAACTGATTTTCCATCTTTTTTTGACATCTGAAAATGAACGGGATTCATTTCGACGCAATAATTACAGCCAATGCATTTGTCTCTTTGTAAAGTAATAATAACCATTACGCCTCTACAATTTTATATAATTTATCAGACATTCTGATTCTGAAAGGTAATTTGAAGGTACAATCATCTCCTTTTGTAGCTTTATCGGCTACAATGTCGTTTACGTACATTTCTTCAATTATCATTTCCTGAGCTCCGGTACTTGGGCCAGTTACAAGAATTCTGTCTCCAACTTTAATATCGTAAGCTTCAATTTTAAATTGCCCAACTTCAGCCTTTGGAAAGAAGTGAGTTCCTTTACCCACATAGACTTTCTTTTGGGTTGCTGCTGATCCAGGAATATCACTCCATTCTCCTAATTCTTGCCCAAGATAATATCCTGACCAAAAACCACGATTGTAAACAGTGTTCAATGCTTCCATCCAAACAGCGATTTTTTCTTTAGAGAAAGTTTTATCGTAGTAAGAATCTATTGCCTCACGATAGGTTTTTATTACCGTTGCTACATATTCGGGAGCACGACCACGGCCTTCTATTTTAAGAACCTGAATTCCAGAATCGATTACCTGATCAAGAAAATCTAGCGTACACAAATCTTTTGGGGACATAAGATATTCATTATCAACTTCGATTTCAAAACCTGTTTCCTGATCTATAACAGTATATTTTTTACGACAGTTTTGCTTGCAAGCACCACGATTTGCCGATGAGTTATGAGAATGCAGACTCAAATAGCATTTTCCAGAAACAGCCATACATAAAGCACCATGTCCGAAAATTTCGATTTCGACTAAATTTCCGTTCGGACCTTTTATTTGCTCTTTCTCAATCTGTTCCGTGATACTTTTTACTTGGCGTAAGCTTAATTCACGACTTAAAACCATTGTATCAGCAAATAAACTGTAGAATTTTATGGTTTCGATATTAGTTACATTCAATTGAGTTGAAATATGTACTTCCATACCAATTGTTCTTGCCATTGCAATTACAGCTTGATCAGATGCGATTACGGCAGTAATGTTGGCTTCTTTGGCTTTGTTAAGCAATGTTTTTACAACCGATAAATCGTGGTCGTAAATAATCGTGTTCAAAGTAAGATAGCTTCGTACATTTTTGGTAGCACAACGATTGGCAATTTCTTGCAAATCATCCATAGTGAAATTCACGGTAGAGCGTGCTCTCATGTTGAGTTGTTCTACACCAAAATAAATAGAATCGGCACCATTATCTAGCGCAGCCTGAAGTGACTCAAAGCTCCCTGCAGGAGCCATAAGTTCAATTTTATTATTTGTTGTCATGATGTTAGTCTAAAATTTTATAGATTTTATCAGACAATCTAATTCTGAAGGGAACTTCAAAAGTAACTCTATCGCCAATTTTAGCAGTAGTAGCAGCTATTTCATTAACAATCATTTTTTCTAAAACCAATTCCTGATTTCCAGTAGTTGGTCCAGAGATTAAGATTGTATCACCAGCATTCAACTCTTGATTTTCGATAGTAAAAAGACCAACTTGAGCTTTCACATAATAATGTTCTGCTTTACCAAGAAGTACTTTCTTTACTTTTATTTTTTGACGAATATCGACTGATTTCTCCGCTGTAGCCAAAGAAGTATTAGCTAGTTCACCAGAATGTTTGAATTTCAAACTATCCGATTTTCCTTTTCTAAAAACCTTATTTCCAACTTGTTTTCCAGTTCTTAATCGAACCTGATCAACTAGTGGCATGTGTATAATGTCTAGACATTCTGTAGAGCAGCAGTTTTCCATTGCAGTTTTGCAATCATCACATTGAATAAACAACAAATGACATCCGTCATTCTCACAATTGGTGTGATTGTCGCAAGGTTTCCCACATTGGTGACATTGCGAAATGATATCTTCGGTGATTCTTTCGCCAAGACGATTATCAAATACAAAGTTTTTCCCGATGAATTTACTTTCTAAACCTTCAGCTTCAATTTGTTTGGCGTAATTAATAATTCCACCTTCTAATTGATAAACATTTTTAAAACCTTGATGCTTAAAATAAGCACTGGCTTTCTCACAACGAATTCCACCTGTACAATACATTACCAGGTTTTTATCCTCTTTATGATTCTTAAGTTGATCGTTAATTATTGGTAAACTCTCTCTAAAAGTTTCTACATCTGGAGTAATTGCTCCTTTAAAATGTCCCACTTCACTTTCGTAGTGATTTCTAAAATCGACAACAATCGTGTTTGGATCATCAAGAATTTCATTGAATGCTGCGGCTTTCAAGTGAACGCCTATATCTGTTACATCAAAAGTTTCGTCGTTTAAACCGTCAGCGACAATTTTGTGACGAACTTTAATGGTAAGTTTTAAAAATGAATGGTCATCATGTTCTACGGCTTCATTCAATCGTATGCCTTTCATGAAATCATAGATTTCAAGAGTTTCTCTAAAAGCCTCCAAATTTTCGGCAGGAATACTCATCTGAGCATTTATACCTTCGTTGGCAACGTAAATTCGGCCTAAAGCATCGAGGGTATTCCAGGCTACAAATAAATCATCGCGAAATTTTTTGGGATCTTGAATTTTGGCATACGCATAGAAAGACAACGTTAGTCGTTGTTTACCGGCATCATCAATCATGATGGCTCTTTCTTCTGCGCTCAAAGTGTTATACAGTTGCATGCTATAAACAGTTTTAAGTTAAGAAATTAAAATATGAATTCATTTTTTGAATTCGGGTGCAAATGTAGCCAATTTTTTGCGTTTTACCAATCAGGATTGTTTTTTGGGAAATAAATGGGTTTTTATAAGGGTATAGTTTTAAATATAAACATCAATTAACCAGTATTTTATGAAAAATACAGTACATTTATTGTACTAATTTTAACATTTTGCGTATGTTGACCCCCAAACAATCCAAAATAGCCTTTTTGTTTTTACTAGTTTCGAGTTTTTTGATTTCTTGTAAAAAAGAGGCTAAACCTGCACCACCACTCATGCAAGCGCCTTTTGTCGTTGTAGAAAGTAAAGATGTTCCGATTTATAAAGACTTTGCAGGTCAGACCTTTGGAGATTTAGATATTG
The DNA here is from genome assembly GCF_057834355.1 of Flavobacterium sp. GL_143. Lineage (NCBI taxonomy): Bacteria > Pseudomonadati > Bacteroidota > Flavobacteriia > Flavobacteriales > Flavobacteriaceae > Flavobacterium > Flavobacterium sp. GL_143. Next base: position 1,384,264 of record NZ_CM174401.1, read on the forward strand.
AGTTAATTGCCAGAGTTGACGGAATCCTTACTGGAATTTTTTTTAAGGAAGGACAGAATGTTAAAAAAGGTCAATTATTGTATACAATCGATCCGCTAGAATATGAAACCCGAGTAGAACAAGCCAGAGGTCAGGTTGCTGTAGCGCAGAGTTCACTCGTAAATGCTGATGAAGAATTAAAGCGAATTCGCCCACTGGCAGATATGAATGCGGTAAGCAAAAGAGAATTGGATGCCGCTGTCGCGAAAGATAAAGCGGCTCGGTCTAATTACGAAAGTGTAAAAGCAAGTTTGCGCAATCAGGAAATAGAGCGCAGTTATTGTAATATTTATGCGCCAATAGATGGAGTTATCGGGATTAGCAACGCCAGATTAGGCGATTATATTTCCAGATTAGGAAATAGTTCTAAGCTAAGTACCGTTTCTAAGCTAGGTAAAATGAGAGTGCAGTTTACTATTAGCGAAACAGAATATTTGCAATATCAAAAACAACAACAACTACAAAAACAAGCCGTTTCAAATCTTCAATTGCTATTGTCTGATGGAAGTATTTATCCAGAAAAAGGAACTTTGAATTTTTCGGATAGTAGAATCGACCCAACAACGGGTACAATTACCATAGAAGCTCAGTTTCTAAATCCCAATAAATTGCTTCGGCCGGGGCAGTTTGCAAAAGTTCGCTTTATAGTCGAAACCCAAAAGAATGCCGTTGTGATTCCGCAAAAAGCAGTAACCGAACTACAAGGACTTTTTCAGGTTAATATTATAGATGCTTCTAATACGGTACAAATACGAAATGTAGAAGTAGGTCAAAAAGTAGGCAATGACTGGATTATATCCAAAGGGCTTAAGCCAAATGAAAAGGTCGCAATAATTGGCAATCAGTTTATACAGCCTGGTTCTAAGGTTGTTCCAGTTGCCTATGTTGCGGAAAAGAAAGCAATTACTTCATCTGAAAATTATTAATCTATGGATAATTTTTTTGTACGAAGACCGATTGTAGCTATTGTGATTTCTTTATTTATTGTAATTATGGGAGGGTTGTCTATTTTTTCGACACCAATTTCTCAATACCCTGATATTGCACCACCAATTGTACAAATCCAAACCAGTTATAGAGGAGCGAACGCCTTAAATGTAGAGCAAGCCGTTGCAACACCCATTGAGCAAAAAGTAAATGGAGTCGAAGATATGCTTTATATGCAATCGACAAATACAGGAGATGGGAATATGAGTTTGTCGGTTACTTTTGATATGGGAACCGATTTGGACAATGCTACAATGCTTACGCAAAATAGAGTGTCACAAGCCGAAACTACATTGCCAATGGATGTAAAAACGACAGGAGTTACAACCAAGAAATCTTTGTCGATGCCAATGTTAATCATATCGTTGTATTCTCCAAACGGAACGTATGATTCTAATTTTCTATCCAATTATGCTAATATAAATATCATCGATGTTTTATCCCGATTAAAAGGAGTTGGAGAAGTGGTTCTTTTTGGAGGTAGTAATTATGCGATGCGTATTTGGATAAAACCAGATATATTAGCAAAGTATGACTTGACTATTGGCGATGTTATGTCGGCAATAAAAGACCAAAATACTATTGCTCCGGGAGGAAAGTTTGGCGCACCACCAGCCAAAGGAGGAAATGAATTTACATATAATGTAACTTTAAAAGACCGATTAATTGATGCCGAAGAATTTGGGAATATCATCATAAAATCGAATATAGGAAATCAGCAAGTACGATTAAAAGATGTCGCAAATGTTGCTTTGGGAATAGAATCCTATGCATCCGAAGGGAGATTAAATGGAAAACCAGCAGCAGCCATTGGCGTAAAGCAAATGCCGGGTTCGAATGCGTTAGAGTTGCAAAAACTTGTTAAGGCAAATATTGATGAACTAAGCAAAAAATTCCCTCAGGATTTAAAATATAAAATTGCTCTAGATACTACACTAGCAGTATCGGCGGGGATAGAGGAGATAATACATACTTTGGGCGAAGCTATCTTGCTCGTGATTTTGGTAGTTTTTATCTTTTTGCAAAACTGGCGTGCTACTTTAATTCCGCTACTTACCGTACCTGTTTCTTTAATTGGGGTTTTTATTCTTTTTCCTTTGTTAGGATTTTCGATTAATGTATTGTCATTATTAGGATTAGTACTCGCTATTGGTATAGTCGTCGATGATGCGATTGTTGTTGTCGAGGCAGTAATGCATCATGTAGAAGAAGGAAAATCGCCAAGAGAAGCAACCAATCAGGCACTAAAAGAAGTAACAGGTCCAGTAATTGCTATTGCCATCGTATTATCGGCAGTTTTTATTCCAGTTGCATTAACTCCGGGAATCACAGGGCGTTTGTATCAGCAATTTGCACTTACGATTGCTATTTCGGTAATTTTTTCAGCCTTTAGCGCATTGACTTTAAGTCCGGCTTTATGTTCTTTATTATTAAAACCCAATCAGAAATCGAAAGGACTTTTAGGACGTTTTTTCGAATCCTTTAATACAAAATTCGAATCATTCACATCTAAATATACTGGCTTTACAGGTTATTTGATAAAAAAAACGGCTAGGAGTTTTATCTTCATCGGTATTCTTATTGGGGCAATACTAGTTATGGGCAATAAAATTCCGGGAGGTTTTGTTCCCGAAGAAGATCAAGGATATTTATTTATGAATGTCGAATTACCTGGTGCAGCTTCCTTAGATAGAACCAATGCAGTATGTGCTAAAATCGAGAAAGTATTATCGCAAAACAACGATATCGACTCTTATACTACAGTGGCAGGGTTTAGTTTGCTGAAGAATTCTGTGGCAACAAACAATGCTTTTTTCTTTGTTTCACTAAAAGAATGGAAAGCCCGAAAAAATGATGTTTTCCAAATTATTAAAGATATAAATGGTAAAGTAGTTTACGGAATTCCCGAGGCTACATGCTTTGCTTTTGGTCCTCCGGCGATTACAGGAATAGGAAATGCTGCTGGATTTACAATGATGATTCAGGATAAAGGAGGGAAAACACCACAATACTTATTTGAGAATGTTCAGAAATTTATGGCTGCTGCCAAAAAACGTCCAGAAATAGGAAGTGTAAGAACAACATTTAATCCCAATGTTCCCCAGATTAGTCTTGATATCGACCGCGAAAAAGTTACCGAATTGGGATTGTCATTATCCGAAGTAAATCAGACAATTGGAGCAAGTTTGGGCGGACAATATGTAAATGATTTTAATAAATACGGAAGAAGATACATTGTCTTAATTCAGGCAGCACCCCAATACACTATAAATCCCGAAGATATCAATAAGATATTCGTAAGAAGTAAATCAGGAAAAATGGTTCCGATTTCGAGTATTGCAACGATCAAAAAAGAGAGCGGACCTGAGTTTACTACCCGATTTAATTTATATCGCGCTGCCGAAATTGGCGGAACTCCAGCTCCGGGCTATACTTCATCTCAAGCAACCAATGCGCTTGCAGAAATAGCAGCGCAAGTATTACCAATAGATATGGGTTACGAATGGTCGTCTATGAGTTTTCAGGAAAAACAAGCCGAAGGAAAAGGAAGTCTTGTCTTTGTCATGGCGCTATTGTTTGTGTTTTTAATTCTTGCCGCACAATACGAAAGTTGGAAATTACCTTTTAGCGTATTGCTAGGAACGCCATTTGCGGTGTTTGGAGCCTTTTTAGGATTGTATTTGTGTAATTTGTTTAATCCAGGTTATGTAAACAATGTTTTTGCGCAAATAGGTCTTGTAATGCTTATTGGCCTTGCGGCGAAAAATGCAATTCTAATCGTGGAATTTGCAAAAGAAAAATACGAAGGAGGAATGTCTGTCGTAGATGCAGCGTTGTTTGCGGCAAAATTGCGTTTCAGACCAATTTTAATGACAGCTTTTGCTTTTATATTAGGAGTTGTGCCATTACTTACCGCATCGGGCGCAGGTGCAGAAGCTAGAAAAGTGATGGGAATGACCGTTTTTAGCGGAATGTTAATCGCAACAATTTTTGGAGTTTGTTTAATTCCCGTACTGTTTGTATTTATCGAACGGTTGGGAGAAAAAAAAGCCGAAGAAGTTGAGGAAACTAAAAAAGAGGAATAAGATGAAAAAAGGATATATCCCATTTGTTATACTATTACTGTTTATGTTGCCCTATAGTTGTATGGTTGGCCCTAAATATACCAAGCCAGAACAGCTTAAAGTAACCGATTTTAGGTTTTCTAAAACTGCATCAGATTCTACAAAATCTATCACGACAGTAAAATGGTTTGACGTTTTTAACGATGATGTATTAAAGCGATTGATACAAAAAGGACTTGATAATAACTTCGATTTAAAAATCGCAATAGCACGATTGGAGCAGGCGCGAGCTAGTATGGGATATTCCAAAGCCGATTTATATCCAGCCCTAACTTATGCAGGAGATGTAAATAGTTCGGAGACTATTGTTCGACCATCAGATGCATTGCTCAGAATGTCGTGGGAACTTGACTTTTGGGGCAAAATTCGTCATGAAAATAAAGCAGTACAAAATGAATTATTAGCAACCGATGAAGCTCGAAAAGTAATTGTTTCGACAATAGTTAGTGATATCGCCATAGCTTATTTTCAATTGCGTGATTATGATAACCAACTCGAAATCACAAAGCAAACACTTGAATCCAGACAAAAAGCGTATGAGATTATCAACCAGCGGTTTTTAAGTGGTTATGTGGCGGAACTTGATAAAGTACAAATAGAGCAACAAGTAGCAATCGCCGAAGCCAAAATTCCAAGTGTAAAAAGACAGATAACCGCATTAGAAAATACAATTTCGATACTTACAGGTCAGATTCCGGGGGAAATAGAACGCGGAAAAACCAATGATGAACAACTTATTTTAAATACATTTCCACTAGCAGTTCCTTCGGCATTATTAGAGAATAGGCCTGATGTAAAAAGTGCCGAATTGCAATATATTGCTGCGCATGAAAGAATAGGTGTTGCCCAGGCAATGCGATTTCCATCATTTAATATTGCTGCAGTAGCTGGTTTTGCAAGTGCAGGAATAAGTGATTTGTTTAAAGACGGTTCGTACAATCAGTATGTTAGTGCAGGAGTAGTCGGACCTTTATTTAATTTCGGAAAGAATAAACGCAGAGTCGAGATTAATAGACAAAAAGCCGAAGAATCTAAGTTTGTTTACCAAAAAACATATCTTACAGCTGTGGCTGAGGTAGAAAATGCATTACAAAATGTAACCACTTACAAAGAAGAATGGGTGGCAAGAGATAAGCAAGTTAAAGCAGCACTTAAAAACTACGAATTATCATCGGCTCGATATTACAACGGTTATGTTTCCTATCTTGAAGTTCTGGATGCTCAACGTTCTTTATTTGATGCCAGAATAAGCCTTTCTCAATTATCACAAAGTCAGTTAAGCTCGATGGTTCAGTTGTATAAAGCACTTGGTGGGGGATGGAACCTTTAAGGTTCTGAGATTCAAAGGTTCTGAGATTCTAAGGTTATGAGGTGCTGAGTTGCTAAGGTTCTAAGAGAAAAGGTTCAAAGGTTCTAAGTTGCTAAGGTTCTGAGATTGTAAGTTGTAAAGATGAATTCAATAAAACAAAAAAGAGGCTGTTCATCTGAACAGCCTCTTTTTTAATCTTTGTGCCTTTGTTACTTAGAGTCTTAGAACCTTAGCAACTTAGTCCCTTAAGAAAATTAACAGAACTCATTAAAAGCATCTTGTAAATTCTCAGCAATTAATTCAGCTGGGCGACCTTCGATATGGTGACGCTCTAACATGTGAACTAATTCTCCGTTTTTAAACAAAGCCATACTTGGCGATGATGGAGGGAAAGGGAACATATGTTGTCTTGCTGCATCTACAGCTTCTTTATCAACACCTGCAAAAACAGTAATTAAGTGGTCTGGTTTTTTAGCACCATCTAAACTCATTTTTGCTCCTGGACGTGCGTTTCTTGCTGCACAACCACATACAGAGTTTACAACTACTAATGTTGTTCCTTCTGATTTGATTGCGTTATCAACTTCTGCTGCACTATGTAAATCTTGAAAACCTGCTGATGTTAATTCAGCTTGCATTGGTTTTACCATTTCTTCTGGATACATATTTTTTATTTTTTAGTTTAACTTTAAGAATTGCAAAGTTACAAAGTTTAAAAACAAGAACTTTAATTCCGGTATAAAGTTTTGTTATAGTTTAGTGTTTGTTTTTAAATCAAATCATATAGTATAACATTATTCGGAATTTCCCTTATTTTGTGGGTTTACAGATAGATAAGATAAAGTTGCTGTTTTATTTTTTATCAGGAAATTGATAATTGTATTGTTTCAACCGAGCATTTATACTTTCTGTTTTATGTTTAGTTGTTAAAATGGTTGACTTATTTTTCTCGGGAACTTCAAAGGTTGAAAGATAACTGCTTAGATATTTTTTAAGCATTTGTATGCTGTCAATTTCAACCGAGTAAACTATTCTTTTCCCTTCATTTTTTATCATTACAAGATTTGCTTTCTTTAACTCTAATAAATGTTTAGATATTGTTGATTGTGCCAACGGAATTAATTCGACGATTTCACCGCAAGTTCTGTTGTTTTTTTTCCAGAGCAGGGTCATAATCTGAATTCGCGTAGGATGTCCAAGTGCTTTGCAAATTTCCCCTACTACTTTTGTCTCGATATCAAAGTTTAAGTGTTTAGTAACTCCCATAAATTTGCCAATTAATTTACTATCGTTATTGTACGATTACATTAAATGTACATTAGTCTTAATTGTAAAGTTACAAAGTTTAAAAGTAAGAATTTTAATTCCTGAATAAAGTTTTTGTAATAGTTTAAAGTTTGTTTTTAAACCAAATACAATACTATATTCTCTTCTGTTTTGTGGCTTTTCAATGGGAGAAATCAGCGATATCTACATTGCCTGTTTTATTATTTTATCAGGAAATTGATAGTTGTATTGTTTGAAATGGCTATTTCTACCTCTTGGTTTACGTTTAGTTGTTAAAACGGTAGCCTTGTTTTGTTCAGAAAGTTCAATGGTCGAAAGATAACTGGTCAAATACATTTTAAGCATTTGAATGTTTTCAACTTCAATAGAATAAATTGTTTTTTTTCCTTCGTTTGTTACAATTACAAGATTAGCTTTTTTTAATTCTAATAAATGTTTGGATATAGTTGATTGTGCCAGCGGAATTAATTCAACAATTTCACCACAAGTCCTGTTATTTCTTTTCCATAACAAGGTCATAATTTGTATTCGCGTAGGATGTCCCAGTGCTTTACAAATTTTCCCTATTGCTTTAGTTTCTATATCAAAATTTAAGTGTTTAGTAACTCCCATAATTTCCCAATTTATTCATTATCGTGAATGAACGATTACATTAGATCTACATTATTATAGTAGATTTTCTTACTCCTTTTTTTCTCTTTACTTTGGTTTGTTCACTATTGCTAGAGGTCAAGCCTTAGTTTTCTTCAATAATGAATTGAAGATTATTTAGAATTTGCAAAGCTAAATCCGAACAAGTCTTTCTAACCGCCTCAATAAAACCTTATAACAAAAGAATAAGACATATTTTAGCTGTAGAATAAACCTCAGTTCTCAAGGCATCCACTACTTTTTTCGATAAAAGGATATTCTTGTAATTTCTATAGAAAAGTAGTCAGAGTATCAAATCAACAGATAAATCTAGAATTATTTTTAAGTCGTATTGGGATAAAAAAAATCTGCAAAGTAGAGAGACTTTGCAGATAGTAGAGTTTTGTTGGTTAAGTATTATTTGGTAAACTTTACCTGATACGGATAGGTTTCGTAAATAGTATTGTCCTCATTAAGCGTAAATCCTTTAGCAGCATCTTCTCTTGCTGAAGCCGCCAAGGTTGTAATTTCTTCTTTTGACTTGCCTAATTTAAACAAACAAATTGCTTTGTAATATTTTGCATCCGAAAACTGTGGGTAAATCTTCAGAGCCTTATCAAAAATAGCAATTGCTTCATCCCATTTTTTGAGTTCATATTTGGCTATTCCTTGGTAAAAATAAGCGGTGGGATGTTCTAGTTGTTGTCTGTTTTTATAGATATCATTTACATAATCGTCAAAAAGTTTTTCTGCTTTATCATATTCGTTTAGTTGTAAATAGCAAAGTCCGATATAAAAACTATAGGGATGATCCATTCTATATCCGTTTCCGTAAAGTTTAATCGATTCTTCTAAATCCTGGATCGCTTCTTTGTAGTTTTTCACGAAAATGCATTTCATAAAACCTCTATATGGTAACCATTCTTGCTTATCGTATAAAACAGCCTTGTCTAGAAATGGCATTCCAACTTCATATTTTTTACATTTAAAATAAGGCATTGCTTTTTGTTGCCACAAATAGGCTATTGTATTGTCTTTTTTTAAGCCTTCATCAATACAATTTTGCCACTCCGACATTTGAAAAGTGTAATTGTATTTGTACGCACAACTATCTAGAGATTGTTTAACGATAGCTTCCTGAGCCTTATTTTTGGGCATTTGACCAAAGGAAAGAATTGTAGTAAAAAAACAGCAACCTAAAATAATGTTTTTCAAAAGGTAAGATTTAAAGTTAGTATTTATTTGAAAGAAAAATCACTCTAAATAACGCTTTTATAAATGGCTTTTTTGGGCACTTTAAAATAACTTTAACATCTTCGATTAAGTTAGTTTCTTCGTCTAAAAACTTAAAAATCAATGCAGGATTCCCTTTCTGAAACATATCCGAAAAAATAGAGCTTCCCAGTTCATTGTTTCTGTCAAGGATATCCAATAAAAGCAAATCATAAAACCAGAATTTACTTTTTTTATGAAATTTCCGGAAATCAGTTTGAGTTTCAAGAAATGATACTAATTGTGTTGACTTTTTATCAGACTTTTTAAAAGTATACCCTGTACTTGCTTTGGTCCAGCCACCAGCCGTACCGATATTCAGTACTCGATTGGTGTTTCTTTTCCAGAAAGGATAACAAGTCATCGGGATGCTTCCTTGTTCCTTTTCGATTATTTCATAATCTTGAATACCTAGTTTTTGGATATAGTTTTTAATCTCTGATTCGTATTCTTGTTTTTCTAAAAGAGAATGCGAAAACAAAGTATATTCAATCAAAGCTTCGGTTGTAGATGTTGGTAAAACATACATAAACCGCGTGTTTCCTTTTTGAGCAACCGAAAAATCCATGAAGGTAACTTGTTCCGAATTAAAAACAGCTTCGTTACTTTTGATAAACCATCCAATAAAATGCTGTTGTAAAACGGGATATTTTTGTTGACTTTCGACCAATGCTTTGTTGTAAATACTATTTAAAAGCTGGTTACAGGTGAAAGTATTTGTAGAAGTTGCGACAAAAACATGAGTTTCAAGTTCGTTAATGTCGGTTACTTTGTCGTTTAGGAAAGTGATGTTTTCTTGTTTTTCAATTAGTTTAAAAACAGAATTGTAAAATTCCAAACTACGAATTTGATTGTATTGATAGGGCTTTAACTCTAAATCGCGTTTAAAGTTTTCACTGGCAAATAATGCCAAATCCCATTTTTTTGAAATAGCACTTTCCCAAATTGATTCTTCTTTCTCCCAAAAACACCAAGTTCGATCATTGGTTTTCTTAGTGTCTTCATCAATTAGCAAAATAGATTTTCCGGTAAACTTCCCAGACAACACCATTTTATAAACCGTCATCATTGCTGATAAACCAGTTCCTGTAAAAATGTAATCGTAATGCTTCATGTTGTGGGAAATCTTTTTTTATCAAAAATAGGTAATTTTAGTTCGTTGGGTTTAATCAAAGAAATTATTTATGTTAGTTACTCGCGGAGTTCTTTTCTCAAACTTGTCTTTCCGAGGTACGAGGAATCTCCACGAGTAGCTCTGCAATTTAGGAAATACTTTGTGTTAGTTACTCACGGAGTTCCTTCCTTCGTCAGGAAGACAATATTGAGGTTGTTTTGATTTTAAAAATAGAGTAAATACTCAATCTTTGAGTTTCGCTAAAATCAATTCAAAATCTTTAGCATTGCGATAACTTGTATCTTGAAAAATGATTTCGTTTTCGGGATTTAAAACGCAAATAATAGGGTACGTTATTTGATTTTTTACTGTTCCTAATTGAATTGCCAATTCATTAACTCCGCTTGAATTTCCGTTTGGCTTATAGTTGAAGATTTGATTATTAAAACGGATTGTTCTTTTTTCTTCAGCATTAAAATCAACAAAATAGAATTCGGCGTTGAGTTGCGCTATTATTGTTTTGTTCTTGAAAGTTGAATTTTTCATTGCCTGACAATATTTGCACCAATCGGTATGGATAAAAACAATGACTTTCCGTTTCTGGATTTGCTGTAAACTATCTATTTGCTCAAACGAATAGGAACGTAGTTGAGCAAAACCTGTTGAGGTAATTGCTAAGAAGAAAATAAATAGAATTAGCTTTTTCATTTGTTTTGTTTTTTGCCAGAGATTAAAAGGGACGCGGATAAAACGGATTCGCTCAGGCGAAAACGCGGATAAAAACGGATTTTTTATTGTTTTTTGAAATTTGTCCCGATGCTTCAGGTATTGTCATTAAGTTAAGAAAAACAGCTAGAATACTGTACCGAATAAATCTCACGCAAAGTCGCCAAGCCGCCAAGTTTATGCCTAAAACCTTTGCGATTTTGCGTCTTTGCGCGAAAATAATTAACTATAATTAGATAAAAGTACTTAACTTAATGACATTGAGCTTGAGGATAACGTATTTACTTTTGTAAATCCGCGTCATCAGCGTCCTTTTTTCGCTACTAACTTCTTTTAATGTGTGCAATCTGTAGCATAAATTATTCTTTATTTCAAGTTATATCGTAACCCAAAGAAACCTCGTATTCCTTGGTTTGGTCCGTAAACATAAGTCGTGTCAAATGTTAAACCGTATGGATTGCTTGGCGTTACAAGTACAGTTCCGTTTGGTGCGTATTCTACGTTTTTGTCAAATGGATCATTGGTTCTCGATATCAAGAACGGATTGTTTCGCTTTGGTGTAAAGTTAAGTAGGTTTTTAATTCCTGCGTACAATTCAAAATTTCTCCAACCTGTATACGTAAACTGGATGTTTTGTAAACTATACCAAGGCGAGTTCGGACTTCTTGGGTCGGTATCGCTTAATAATGGTAATTTCATCGGACTATAAAGATTTCCGGTATAATCAATTGCTAAATCTATCGGGTCGATTTTATACGAAATACTCCAAGTTGCAGTAAATTTCTCCGTTAGATATGGTCTTTGTCGAGTTCCGTCTTCTACATTGGAAACATCCATAATTGTAGCGCCAGTTATTATTTTTAATCCGTTAGTAAAGTTCACGTCAATGTTTGTACTGATTCCCTGACTTACTGCATACCCATTAATGTTGTCGTAAATGATTTTGTTTGGGTCAGTTACATAATCTGAAACGATCTTATTACTAAATCGGGTATAAAAGGCGGTAGTTTCTATTCCTACGAAAGTTCCGCTCGAAAAGTATATTTTTTTGATGTAGTTTAAATTGGCATTAACCGATTTTTCGGGATTCAGATTGTTTGCAATTACAACTTCTCGCGAACCTGTTAAAGCGGCGTGATCTTCAGTAAATAAATTCACAACTCTATAACCCGTTCCGGCGTTAAAACGGAGGATATTATTGTCGTTGAATTTTAGTTTATAAGCAAATCTTGGAGTGATGATATTTCCGTGAATTGAGTTGTAATCGTATCGAAGCCCTAATAGGATTTTGTTTTTTTCGTTGAGCGTTATTTCGTCTTGCAAGAAAATACCAGGCAACCATGTTTTCTCTGGGTTATTCTGACCTTGCAATGATGTTGAAGTTGTATTGTCGTCGTAATAAGTGTAGCGAGAAGCAATTCCGGCAAGTAAATCGTTACTTCCAATTTTCTTGTCCCAGGTAAGTTGAGCAAAACCTATTTTTTGATTTGCAATATACGATGTAGTTCCGTAGCGACTGTCTTGATAATGTACGTTACCAGAAAATGAGAATACTAGTTTTTCTTCTGTTGGTAATTGGTAACTTCCTATAAGTTCACCTCGTTTCGTGTAAATACTCTCACCATAAATTTCGTCTCCACCACGATATTTTTTCTCCCAGCGTACATCACCTCCCCAGCGATCTTCATACATTCCGCGTGCGGCAATGGTAAAAAGTCTGTTTTCTTTTCTTTTAAAAGTCCATTTTTGGAATAGAGAGATACGATCTTGTAATGTAACATCAGTAAAACCATCATTATCATTATCGATCCTTTGGTTATAGTTAAAATAGTTAACCCCTAATAATGCGGTTGCTTTTTTACCCACGTCAAATTTTACTCCCAAATCTACATTTGTTTCTAACCAACTTGTAGTAAAAACATCGGCGGAGAAAGTCGGTGCGTTGACTGCGCTTTTGGTAATAATATTGATTAATCCACCTACGGCTTCACTTCCGTATAAAGAGGATGCGGGACCTTTTACAATTTCAATTCTTTCTACCAATGAATTCGGAATACCCGATAATCCATAAACGGTCGATAAACTACTTACAATTGGCATTCCATCAATCATTACCGCTGTGTATGGACCTTCCAGACCATTTATATGAATATCTCCTGTGTTACAAACGCCACAATTAAGCTGAGGTCGAACTCCGTTTACGTTTTGCAATGCTTCATAAATATTGGCGGTAGGATTTTTTTTGAAGAATACTGGTGAATAAACTTCTACAGGTACGGCACTCTCTAATCTTTTTACTGCTTTTAAAGTTCCTGAAATTACTACTTCGTTTAGTTCATTTTCATCATTAGATAATTCGAAATCTAAAATAAGTGGTTGACTTTCTTTAACAGATATGTTTTTGATTATAGTTTGCAAGCCAAGCGATGAAATCTGAATCTTATAATTTCCTTGCGGGATATTCTCTAATTTGTAATTACCTAAACTATCGGTTTGGGTTTTATAATTTGTTTTTAATAATTGAACATTAGCTTGTGGGTTTTGCTGATTTTCAATAGATACTTTTCCTGAAATTGAAGTAGTATTTTGTGAAAATGAAACCTGAAGCATTGAAAACAGTAGTATTGTAAATAAATATTTCATTTTATGTAAATTATATTTTAGACAAATCTAAAAATTATATTCGACAAACAAAATTCTAATGTATAAAAAGTATAATTTCATATTAAAAAAGCGGTTCATTGTTAAAGATGAACCGCTTACTATCCCGATCGCAAACCAAAACAATCGGGATTCTAAAAAACAAAAATTCAAAAAATGAAACGTTTAATTAAAATCTTCCTCTATAATTTCTTTGTTTATCATTGCGCCAGCAACAGATCCTGAGGAAACTGCCAGAGCAAGAGAGCGTGCAAATGTGCTATTGTCGCCTGCGGCATAAATGCCAGGAATTGTTGTTTTTTGCAAAGCATCTACTTTTATTAAGCCTTGCTCGGTCATTTCGCAACCTAATTCTTGTGGTAAAAAGGAATGTTGCTCAAATGGAGGTTTGGCATAAAGAGCTTTAATTGCTGCTTTTGTACCGTTTTTAAAAACTATATTTATTAATTTACCTTCATTGTGCTCGAAATAATCAATTTGTTTTTCGACTATAGCAACATTATTCTTTTTAAGAATTTCGGTTTGTTCTTCGGTTAGTGCTGATGTACCGTTTGTGAATAAGGTTAAGCTTTTTGTCCAGTTAGAAATCATCTTTGTGAATTCATATCCAATAGCTTCGTTTGCAATAATGCCGGTTGTTTCATTTTTTACCTCATATCCGTGGCAATATGGACAATGTAATATTGAAATTCCCCAGCATTTTGCAAATCCATTTATCTCTGGAAATAAATCTCTTAACCCTGTTGTAAAAAGTAATTTTCGGGCAGTATATGTTTCTCCTTTTTCGGTTTCTATCTCAAAAGCGTTTTTGCTTTTTATAACTGCAGTTGCTTTAGTTTCTACGAAAGTTACTGTTGGGTATTTTAAAACTTGTTTTTTTGCCTTACTATTAATATCTGAGGGTTTTTTACCATCGAGGGTTATAAAATTGTGAGAATATGGAGTTTGTTGATTGCAGGGTTTGCCGCTATCGATTATTAATACTTTCCGTAACGCGCGACCTAAAGCCATTGCTGCTGAAAACCCGGCATAACTGCCACCGATTATTATAACATCATATTTATTATTGTCTATCATAGTTTTATATTTATTGTTTATGAAAAACCTGTTAGGGACGACTAATTTTAACACATAGGAACATAGATTTTGCACACACAAAAAGGCGTTTCACTTGTTTTAACTGCACATAGCTAGCTATGTGAAAGAAATATATTTCTTTTTGATTTCTTTTATTTACACATAAAATCTATGTTCCTATGTGTTAAATAATTTTTTGCAACCCGAATGAAGAGCTTATAGACGCTGTAATTGTGCCCACCGGGCTATGAAAAGATTCTAGGTATAGGAAATGGGTCTTTTTTTGAGAAACTTCCTTTTTGATAATCAATAATTTCATCTTCGGAGCAAAGGCATTTTTTAAGTTCTTTGGTGATTTTTTCTTCATTCATTTTTTGACCAATAAAAACAATCTCATTAAGTCGGTCGCCAAAATCGGAAGTCCAGCGTTCTTCGATTATATCCTGAAATTCTACAAAATTGTTATAAGACATGCGTTCTCCAAGCGGCATACTTGCCCACCAAACGCCAGCGCCCTCAGCTTTCATCGATCCGCCAGCCTGACTCCAGTTTATGGCTTGCTCAGGACGAGATGCCATCCATAATAATCCCTTACTGCGAATTATATTTGAAGGGAAATCAGATTTAATAAAATGCCAAAACCGATGTGGGTTAAACGGCTTTGGGTCACGAAATACAAACGAACTTATTCCGTATTCTTCGGTTTCGGGTGTATGAATTCCTTCTAACTCTCTAATCCATCCTGCTGAGTTCTCGGCTTCTTCAAAATTGAATAATCCTGTATTTATAATCTCAGCCGGATTTACTTTGCCTAAAACCGAAGTAATTATTTTGGCAACGGGATTTAGTTTCTGAATATAAGCTTTAAGTGTTTGTAGTGATTCAGGAGGTATTAAATCTGTTTTGTTCAGGATAATAACATTGGCAAATTCTACCTGATCTACCAAAAGATTTACAATTGTTCGGTTATCGTTTTCTATATCAGATGCATTTCGTTCTTGTAATGTTTCATCAGAACTAAAATCCTTGAAGAAGTTTAAACTATCTATAACCGTAACCATTGTATCGACATAACTAAACCGTGATAAATCGATATTTTCATCTTCATTTACAAAAGAGAACGTTTGTGCAACAGGAATGGGTTCGCTAATTCCGGTACTTTCAATAAGTAAATAATCAAAGCGATTTTCTCTGGCAAGCTTTTCTACTTCAATCATTAAATCTTCTCGTAAGGTGCAACAAATACATCCGTTGCTCATTTCGACCAGTTTTTCTTCGGTGCGCGATAATGTGTGTTCGTTTTTTACAAGTTGCGCATCAATATTTACTTCGCTCATATCATTAACAATCACAGCGACTTTTAAACCTTCTTTGTTGTGAAGAATGTGATTGAGCAAAGTTGTTTTTCCGGCTCCAAGAAATCCGCTTAATACAGTTACAGGTAGTTTTTTCATTGTTCTGTTTTTTTATGGCTTCTGTAATTTAAAAAATGACCGATTATCATTCCGATTCCTCCAATAAAGATTAAATAGGAATGTACATCTAGTACTATTTCTATGAGAATACTTATAAAAATGAGGGTTAAAGACAGAATAAGGATACTACTTACCAAAAGATTGGATTTCTTTATTATTTTTACAACAGCAAAGAATCCTATTGAAACAAATAATAAATCGATTAATGGATTGTGACTAAGTCCTAAAGGAAGGATTGTAATGATAGGGAAAATTAAGCAATGTATCAGGCAAATAGATGCGCTCGAAATTCCTAATAAGTCCCAATTAAAGGTTGTTTTTGTTTTCATTATCTTGTATATTTGCTTAATGCAATAATGTTGCAAATATAGAAAATTATTTCAAATGCAACTATGTTGCGTTAATATTTTACATATGAAAGTTACCCGTAATACCGCGGCTAAGGGAGCCATTTTAGAATTAATTACTAATTCAGATTCGGCTTTGTCCCATTCAGAGATTCATAAACTTACTCAGGATTTATGTGATCGAGTTACTATTTATAGAATTTTAGACCGATTGGTGAATGAAGATGTTATTCATAAAATCGTGAATCTTGATGGTACTATTAAGTATGCCAAATGTCATCATGCAAACCATGTGCATATTCATAATCACGTACATTTTAGTTGTGAAAAATGCTTAAAGGTTACTTGTATGGAAAACGTGCAGCCAAGCTATATAATCCCTCGTAATTACAAGGTCAACGATGTAAACTTTACTCTTTCGGGATTGTGTCCGAATTGTTTATAAAACTATTTAACATTTAGACAAGGCTAAAAAAAATATTTGAGCAATGCTATTTTTGTATATATTTGCTTTAATAATTTTTATGAAATGACTAAATCTCTTGAAGAAGTTAACCAATCGGTTCATACGCAAAATAAAAAATCTGTTTTTAGAAAAATATTAGCATTTTTTGGCCCGGCTTATTTGGTGAGTGTGGGTTATATGGACCCAGGAAACTGGGCGACTGATATTGCAGGAGGAAGTCAGTTTGGGTATGCCTTACTTTGGGTTTTGTTAATGAGTAATTTAATGGCTTTGTTGTTGCAAAGTCTTAGTGCCCGATTAGGAATCGTAACCCAACGCGATTTGGCACAAGCTTCGCGAGAAACTTATTCTAAATTCATCAATTATATATTATATATTCTTGCCGAAGTAGCTATTGCAGCCTGCGATCTTGCTGAGGTTTTAGGAATGGCAATTGGTATTAATTTATTATTTGACATTCCGCTTATCGAAGGAGTTTTAATAACTGTTCTTGATACTTTCCTGTTGCTATTTCTTATTAACAAAGGAATCCGAAAAATGGAAGCTTTTATCATTGTACTTGTTGCAATAATTGGGTTTTCTTTTGTTTTCGAAATGATTTTTGCTGAGCCTGAACTAGATAAAGTCCTTTATGGATTAATCCCTTCTTTACCGAATTCTGCTGCTTTATATATCGCAATAGGAATTATTGGAGCTACTGTAATGCCACACAATTTATACCTGCATTCGTCATTGGTGCAAACCAGAAAGTTTGACCGAAGCCCAGCAGGAATCAAACAAGCATTAAAATATAATCTTATCGATTCGACAATTGCGCTTAATCTCGCGTTTTTTGTAAATGCAGCTATTTTGATTTTAGCCGCAGCAACTTTTCATCGTAACGGAATGTTTGAGGTTGCCGAGATTCAGGATGCACATAAGTTTTTAGAGCCACTTTTAGGAACCAAGTGGGCGCCAATACTCTTTGCAGTTGCTTTAATTGCAGCAGGGCAAAGTTCTACAATAACAGGAACTCTAGCAGGACAGATTGTTATGGAAGGGTATTTGAATCTTCGTATTCAGCCTTGGGTACGACGTATTATAACACGTTTAATTGCGATTGTTCCGGCTGTAATCGTAATCTTGATTTATGGCGAGAGCGTCACGGGCAAATTATTGATTCTAAGTCAGGTAATTCTGAGTTTGCAATTGGGGTTTGCTATTATTCCGTTAATCCATTTTGTGAGTGATAAAACCAAGATGAAGGGATTTCATATTAGCCGACTAACTCAGGTTACGGCATGGATAATTGCCTCAATCATTGTTTCGTTAAATGGGAAATTGGTTTTTGATGAAATAAGCGGTTGGTTAGCAGCTTCGGATAATCCTATTGTGCTTTGGCTTACCGTTGTTCCTCTGGCAATAGCTTTTCTGGTCCTGTTACTTTACATTGTTGTGAAACCTTTTGTGGCGAAAGCAAAATCTAATATTCAGAATCATTCGCCTCATAATCTTAGTTTACATTTTTCTGTAAAAGAAACGTATAGCAAAAAGAATATTGCGATTACGGTAGATTTCTCGAATGCCGATGAAGCTGCAATTAATAGTGCTTTTGAGTTGGGAGGAATAGATGCAAATTATACTTTAATTCACGTGGTCGAAACTGTTGGCGCACATATGTACGGTCAGAATGTAGATGATCATGAAACTACAATCGATGAAAAACTGTTGCTAGAATATAAAGAGATGCTCATGGCAAAAGGATTTAAGATTCATACCGAACTTGGATTTGGTAAACCAAACAATATCATCCCAATCATTGTAAACAAAGGAAGTTTTGATATTCTGGTAATGGGAACTCATGGACATACCGGGTTTAAAGATTTGATTTTTGGTACGACAGTCGACAAATTGCGTCACAAAATTTCGATACCTTTGTTTATTGTTAAAAAAAAAGTAACTAAGGTTCTGAGTTGCTAAGATTCTAAGGTTTCCATTAGATTCTTAAAAAAAAACTTAGAGCCTCAGATTCTTAGAACCTTAGAACCTCAAAAAAAATGACCTTCTCAGAAGAAAACTATCTTAAAGCTATTTATCATCTAACCACTTCTTCTGAAGCTGAGGTTAGTACGAATGCTATTGCCGAAATGATGGAAACAAAAGCCTCATCGGTAACAGATATGCTTAAAAAACTATCCGAAAAGGATTTAATAAATTATAAAAAATACCAAGGCGTTTCATTAACTGATAACGGGAAACTAGCGGCAAAGATGATTGTTCGCAAACACCGTTTGTGGGAAGTGTTTCTGGTAGATAAACTTGATTTCTCTTGGGATGAAGTGCATGATATAGCCGAACAATTAGAACATATTAAATCGGAACAACTAATTAATAAATTGGATGATTTTCTGGGTAATCCAACCGAAGATCCACACGGAGATCCAATTCCAGATGCGCACGGTCGAATCATCAAAGTCGAAAAGCAATTACTTTCAGAACTTGTAGAGAAACAGGTTGGTATTTGCGTAGGCGTAAAAGATACTTCATCGGAATTCTTGCAGTATTTAGACAAACAAGAAATTGCTTTGGGGTCTAAAATCGAATGTGTATCAAAAGAAAGCTTCGATCAATCATTGAAAATCAAAGTAAACGATAAGGAATTGACGATTTCTAATAAAATTGCTTCGAATCTTTTCGTGAAGTTGGTTTAGGAGAGGTTCAAAGGAGCAGAGTGGCAAAGGTTCTTTAGGAAGGTACTGAGGTGCTAAGAGGTAAAGGTTTTTGGAGAAAGGTACTAAGGTTCTGAGTGACAAAGGTTCAAAGGCTTGGTTTGCGTATAAAAAAGGCGCAATCTGCTCAGGGGGACAAAAATTGTGTGAATAAATAAAGATTGAAAGGCTTGGTTTGCACATAAAAAAATACAAAAATGATTGAGCATATACTCAATCTTGTCACGCCGAGGAACGAGGGGTCTCCGCAAGTAACTACACAATCTTTGTTGAGTTACTTGCGGAGACCTTTCTTTTGTTAGGGAGATAATTTTGCGGTTGCGTTGTGTATAAGCTAAACCCTTGACTGTTATTATCTTGCTCCAAAAACATCTTAGTTCTAGTTGGAATTAGTTTGTGAAAATTAATATGTAGCATATTGGGATATGTTTGCATATTAATGCTGAATGAATTATTTTAAAGAGATATTTTAATACATTTGGGTTCAACCTAATAAAGATTGTTTATATGAAAAAAATATTTACTCTTATTACCCTTTTATATATTTCGGTTTCGATGGCACAAGTATCTGTCAGCGATGAGTTAAAAGTTAAAGATTCAGATTCTACTTTGGTTACTAAGATTCGACTGAAGAATGATTTGATAACAATAACTGGTTCAAAGAAATGGAAGTTTAAATTAGTTTCGGGTATCCCAACCGCATTTCCGAATGGTGTAATGGTTCAAGTTCTAACTGATTCTTTCAAAATAAATTCTTCAGAGGAGTTTTGTGAGGCATATATAGAATCTCAATGTACAGGTTCGAATGATAAGTGTTCTTGTGAGATGATAGATGGCCGTAGAGCGTTTTTTGTAAGACACTTTTCTGATAAAGAAATTAACTATTATTATAGATTTGCCTATGTTTTGTCTAATAGAGTAATTAGTATTGATTGGGCTACAATAATTCCTCTCGATGGTAAAGAAACGGAAGTAGTTGCAATGATTGATGAATTTGCTGAGTATTACGCCAGAAATGCAATTAAAATTTCAAGTAATCATTTCGCTAAAGTACCAGTGAAAAGTGTAAAAAAGAAGTAATTATTTTAGGCTTTAAAATTCAAAAGGTTCAAAGATTGTCCCGTTTATTCATAAACCGAGCAACCTTTGAACCTTTGTCTCTTAGCACCTCAGTGCCTATTTTCAAAAACCTTTGAACCTTTGCCTCTTAGTGCCTTAGAACCTTAGTGCCTCAGCACCTTGGCTCTAGTGACATCCACAGTCATTTTCTCCGCAGTCACCCTTTTTCTTCTTAGGTTTCCAGAAAAACTTACGAATTAAAAATGCTATAGAAATGAATAAAATTCCGAATGCTATTATTTCCTGTATCATGATACATTATTTTAGTAATTGAAAAGCTATTAATGCAGTAATGTATGCGAAGCCTGTCATTAATACAAGCTGAACCATTGGCCATTTCCAAGAGTTTGTTTCTTTTTTGGTAATTGCAAGTGTACTTGCACACTGCAATGCAAAGGCATAAAAGAGTAATAATGAGATTCCTGAAGCAAAATTAAAGATTTTCTCACCCGTTTGAGGGTTGATTTCTTCCTGCATTTTACTTTTTATAGTAGCTTCATTATCGGTACCACCCACACTATAAATAGTTGCAAGCGTTCCCACAAATACTTCTCGGGCTGCAAATGAGCTTATGATTGCAATACCAATTTTCCAATCGTATCCTAAAGGTGATATCACTGGTTCGATGGTTTTACCCATTAAACCGATATAAGAGTTTTCTATTTTTTGTGATGCAACCGCTTCTTCATATTCAAAGTCGCTTAGAGGCTTCTCTTTGTGTCTTTCGGTTACGATAGCTTCAGCATCATTAAAGTTCTTTCCTGGTCCGTATGAGGCTAAAAACCATAAAATAACTGATATCGCCAAGATTATCTTTCCTGCACCAAAAACGAATGCTTTGGTTTTCTCAACAACATTAATGGCAACGTTCTTGAATAATGGCATTTTGTAGTTTGGCATTTCGACTACAAAATACGTTTTGGATTTTATTTTTAGTATTTTATTTAAGATATAAGAAGACAAAATTGCCATCCCGAAACCTAGAAGATACAACAACATCAATGTTAAACCCTGCATATTAAGCACTCCAAAAACACGCTCGTCTGGTATTACCAATGAAATGATAATCGCATAAACAGGTAATCTGGCCGAACAAGTTGTAAATGGTGTTACAAGAATAGTGATTAATCGCTCTTTCCAGTTTTCGATATTACGAGTAGCCATAATTGCTGGAATTGCACAAGCAGTTCCTGAAATTAAAGGCACAACGCTTTTTCCTGATAATCCAAATTTACGCATGATTTTATCCATAAGGAAAACCACACGGCTCATATAACCACTTTCTTCGAGTATGGAAATAAAGAGGAATAAGAAGGCGATTTGCGGGATGAATATTAAGATTCCTCCAATTCCAGGAATAATTCCTTGAGATAATAAGTCAGTTAAGATTCCGCTTGGTAATCTTTCAGCCGCCAATGCACTTAATGATGCAAAGGTACTATCGATAAAGTCCATTGGTATTGTTGACCATTGGAATATTGATTGAAAGATGATAAACAAGATGGCAAAAAATATAGCGTAACCCCAAACTTTGTGAGTTAATATGCGGTCTAGTTTTGCACGGAAATCTTTAGCGACAGTATGGTCAACTTTTAAACCTTCTTTTAAAACATCATTTATAAATTGATATCTCTTGATGGTTTCTTTTTGCTGTAAACGTTTTAACTCAGAATGCGATTTGGTAAATGTGCTTCTGATTTCGTTTCTATCCAGATTCAAAAAGTTCACATCTTGTGTAATTACCAACCACAACTTGTATAATAACTGGTTTGGGAAAGCGTGTTGTAAACTCTTAAAGTATTCTGGGTCAATAACCGATGCGTTTAAACACGGTTCGTTCGGAATATTTTTATAATTAACAATCAGGTTTTTAAGCTCGTCGATTCCGTGACCTTTACGAGAACTTATTAACGCAATTTTTGTTTTTAAATGTTCTTCAAGATAGGGGATATCTAGAGTAATCCCTTTAGATTCCATTCTATCAGCCATATTAATAACTAATATAGTCGGAATTTCAAGGTCTTTTATCTGAGTATAAAGAAGTAAATTTCTTTTAAGATTTTCTACATCTGTAACAACAAGTGCTACATCTGGGTATAATTTGTCGTTTTTGTTTAACAAAAGTTCAATTACCACATTCTCATCAATAGAACTGGCATTTAAACTGTACGTTCCCGGCAAATCGAGAATGTTGGCTTTAATGTTATTTGGCAATTTGCAAAATCCCATCTTTTTCTCAACAGTAATTCCCGGATAGTTTCCTACTTGCTGATTAAGACCTGTTAATTGATTAAAAACTGAAGTTTTTCCTGTATTTGGATTACCTATTAAGGCAACGTTTATATTTTGAATGTTCATTGCAAATTCTATTTGATTATTTCTACTTCTATTACACGTGCTGTTTCTATGCGAATAGCCACATGCGAACCATTAATATTCAAATATAAAGGATCTCCGAACGGAGCAATTTGAAGCAATTCGACCATGTTACCTGGCAAGCAACCCATTTCTAATAATTTCAACGGAACTAAATCAATATCAAATTCTTTGATAATGGCTTTTTCGCCTTTTTTCAGGGTGTGGATAGATTGTTTCAAGTTTATTTAGATTGAATTAATATTGCAATATTAGTCATTTAATATTTATTTAAAGCCGTTTTGCCCTATGGTTTCAATGTTTTAAGATATAATTCACATATAGGATTGGCTCTGCTAAAAGTTAAATGAAAACCATTTATTCAGAGATTTAACGATTTTGAAAGAAAATTTAAAATCGAAAAGTTATTCGGTACACAAAAAGTTAATATCTTCTATAAGTTTTTGAATATCTTCTTTTTTGGTTCCGTCATAAAAACCACGTACGCGTCTTTTTTGATCTACCAAAACAAAGTTCTCTGTATGCACCATATCGTACAATTGATCAGGTCTTCCTAGTTTTACCGCCAAATATGATTTTCGAGCCATGGTGTAAATTTCTTTTTTGTCGCCAGTAACCAGGTTCCATTTACTATCTACAACACCGTTTTTTACAGCATATGCTTTTAGAACAGGGATACTATCAGTTTCTGGAAACACAGTATGCGATAGCAACATTACTTTAGGATTATCTAAAACTGCTTTTTGAACGTCGGCAAGATTTGCTGTCATTTTAGGGCAGATAGAACCACAAGTAGTGAAAAAGAAATCGGCTACATATATTTTTCCATCATAATCTTTTTGAGTAATCGTATCACCATTTTGATTTACAAAGGAGAAATCGGCAATTGTATGGTACTTGCTTTTGTATTGCATGGTGCTATCAACCAGTTCTGGATTTACATCGGCTGGATTAAAAATAGGCAATGTTTTCTTCGGTTTTAATGCTGAATAAAACAACGAAATTGTAACGGCTGAAAATACGAATAGGACCAAGAAAAATTTCCTGTACTTGTAGAGTAAAGATTTCATAAACAAAATTTGGTGCAAAAGTACAAAAACCTCTTTTTAAATACGGTAACATTGTTTTTTTTAACCAAATTATAGGATGTGATTTCTGCCAAGAAGATAAGAATGTATTGTAATATTTATTGTTTTGTTATGAAACAACTAAAAATTTCCGGTTTTTGAAACTAAAAATCGTACAATCGTTAACATTTTATTCAAAATAATAACGATATGTTTGTGAATACTAAACTTAAAAACAAATATGAAAAAACAAGTTAATAGACATTTGTTGTTTGCAATTCCTGCAATGTTAGGATTTGCAATGTGTCAAGCTCAAAGCAGGGCACCAAAAACATCAGGCATTGATGTTTCTTTAATGGATAAAAATGTTAAACCAAGTCAGGATTTCTTTAGATATGTAAATGGAACCTGGCTGGATAAAACCGAGATACCTAGTGATAGAAATGCTTGGGGAAGTTTTAATGAACTACGTCAGAAAACAGACAATGATGCTTTGGCAATTTTGAAAGAAGCTTCAAAAAGTCAAAAATATAAATCGAATACAGATCAAGGAAAAGCAATCGCTCTTTTTAATACAATCTTAGATACAGTTGGAAGAAATAAGAGAGGAATTACGCCGCTGCAACCTTACTTAAAGAAAATTGATGCTATTAAAAATGTAGCCGATTTACAGAATTTCTTAGCAGAGATGGAATCTCAGGGTGGAGTTGGTTTCTTTGGATTTTATATAAGTGCTGATAAAAAGAACAGTAATGTAAATGCTATTAGTTTAAGTGTAGGTCGATTAGGACTGTCGGATAAAGATTATTATGTATCTGAAGATAAGGATTCTAAAGAGAAACGTGCTAAGTATGAACTTCATATTGCAAGAATGTTGCAATTAATAGGAGAGACTCCACAAAAGGCTAAAGAAAACGCTACTCAAGTCTTAGCTTTAGAAATAGCTATGTCTGCACCAAGATTAGACCGTGTGGAACGTAGAGACGGAAGATTGCAATATAATCCTACGGCTGTTGCAGATCTTAAAAAGATGACTCCTGCAATACAGTGGGATAAATACCTAACAGGTATAGGAATGGCAAAAGTAGATACGATTATTGTAACGCAACCTCGTTACATGAAAGCATTACAAACCATTTTTACCGAAAATAAAGTAGGTGCTTGGAAAGAATATTTAAAATGGAGTATTTTAAATAAAACATCTTCACAGTTAACTACTCAAATAGAAGATGCTAGTTTTGATTTTTACGGAAAAACATTAACAGGAGCTATAAAGCAACGTCCAGCAGAAGAAAGAGCACTTCAGGTAATAAACCAAGTGGTTGGAGAATCTTTAGGTAAACTATATGTTGAAAAAATGTTTCCAGCTGAAGCTAAAGTAAAAGCCGAAAAAATGATTCAGAATGTAGTTTTGGCGTACCAAAACCGTATTACTGATTTGCCATGGATGTCAGCAGAAACTAAAACTAAAGCAATTGAAAAACTGAATAAAATTGCCATAAAAATTGGTTATCCTGATAAATGGAAAGATTACAGCGAGTTGGTTATTAAAGATGTATCCGAGGGAGGAAGTTATTTTGATAACAGCATCAATCTGGCTAAATGGAATTATAATCAAGATATTGCTAAATACAAAAAGCCAGTTGATAAAACGGTATGGGGAATGTCTCCACAAACGGTAAATGCGTATTACAACCCATCGTATAACGAAATTGTATTTCCGGCAGCTATCTTACAACCTCCTTTTTACAATTATCAAGCAGATGAAGCTGTGAATTATGGCGGAATCGGTGCAGTAATTGGTCATGAAATTTCTCATGGTTTTGATGATTCGGGTGCGCGTTATAATGCAAACGGTAATCTAGTTGACTGGTGGACAGCAGATGATTTAAAACAATTTACAGCTTTAGGAACTGCATTGGCAAACCAATATAGTGCATTAGAGCCTTTACCTGGAATTCACGTAGACGGAAAGTTTACCTTGGGTGAAAACATAGGCGATTTAGGTGGTATTAATGCTGCTTATGATGGATTACAATTGTATCTAAAAGCCAATGGAAACCCTGGATTAATAGATGGTTTTACACCAGAACAACGTTTCTTTATATCTTGGGCAACAGTTTGGAGAACTAAGAGTCGTGATGAAGCAATAAAAAGTCAGGTTAAAACAGATCCACACGCTCCGGGGATGTACCGAGCTTATGTGCCGTTACAAAATGTAGATGCTTTTTATAATGCATTCTCTATAAAACAAGGAGATGGTATGTATATAGAACCATCAAAACGAGTTAAGATTTGGTAAAATAAAAATAAAAAACGGCTGTCTTTAATAAGGCAGCCGTTTTTTATTTAAGTATTAAGTATTAAGTATTAAGTATTAAGTATTAAGTATTAAGTATTTTGTGCTTAAAATCTATTTTTCTTAAATATGAAAATTAGGAAAAAGCTTTGTGATACTAAAGGTAAAATCTAAGAAGTCTAAGTCAGTCTAAGAATCTAAGATAGTCTAACAAATCTAACCAGTCCAACAATCTAAGGAGTCTAAGTCAGTCTAAAAATCTAAGAAGTCTAAGAAGTCTACTTTTTTATCTTCCTAATAGAAGAGTTTACTAAATACAAACCAATTAAAGTAACCAAAACTCCTATGACAATGGCAAGAGTAAGCGTTTCGTCAAAAAGGATGAAACCTAATAAAATGGCAACAATAGGATTAATGTAGGCATAAATACTACTAACTTCTTTTGGTAAATGCTGCAATGTATAGATAAAAGCAATAAAGGTTAAAACCGACCCGATAATCACCAGATACCCAATAGACCACCAAGAGGAAGCAGGGATTTGATTTAGAGGAATATTAGTTCCAGTTGTTTCGGTTATACCAAAAAGAATACAGCTCGAAATAAGCATTTGCAATCCTAAACTAAAATAAGGATTAAAACTAGCTGCTTTTTTCATGGTATGTAAAATCCCGAAAGCCCAAGTTATGGTTGAGGCAACGGATAAGAAGATTCCGAATTGAAATTGAGGGTTTAAGAAATCAGAAAGGTGATCTATAAAAATGATACAAACACCTACAAAACAAATTAAGATTCCCGCAACGGCAAGTCGGGCAATGCGTTCCCCTTTAAAAAAACAAATAACAACAATCCATATTGGGAAAATGGCACCAATAATGGCACCCAAACCACTGCTAATATATTTTACGCCCCAAGTGCTTAAACCATTACTGCAAACAAAATTTAAGATACTTAAAACCAGGATAGTTTGCCATTGTTTTCCTTTTGGCCAAGGTTCTTTCTTGAGTATAAAATAACCAACATATAAAATTCCGCCCATAAACTGTCGGATAGTTGCGAGTTGCAACGCAGGCATATGTTTTACGCCTTCTTTGGATGCCAGCCATGTTGTTCCCCAAAAAAAACTAACCCAGCATAAAGCAAGTATTGGTAAACCAATAGATTCTACTTTGTTAGAAAATGCCTGCTGAATTTTAGCTCTCACGTACTGATCGTTTTATGATGTAAATATTCAGAAATAATTTTGAATTAATATCATAAAATTGCTTTTTTGCTTACATTTTTTAATCTAAATATGTAACAAAATTTAAAAAGACAGACCAATCGATTACAAACTTAAATCTAACAAAAATTAACATTTTATTCAAAATAATAACAATAAGTTTGTGAGTAACTATAAAACCTTATTTAAAAATGAAAAAGAACAATAGTAAGAATTTGCTATTTGCAATACCGGCAGTGTTAGGTTTTGCAATGTGTCAGGCTCAAAGTCAGGCGCCTTCGGCATCTGGAATTGATGTATCCTTAATGGATAAAAAAGTTAAGCCGAGCGAAGATTTCTTCCGTTATGTAAATGGAACCTGGTTAGACAAAACTGAAATTCCTAAAGACAGAACTACATGGGGAAGTTTTAATGAATTGCTGAAGAAAACAGATGCAAATTCGTTAGCTATTTTAAAAGAAGCATCAAAAGATCCAAAATACAAATCGAATACGGATCAAGGAAAAGCAATAAATCTTTTTAACGCAATCCTGGATACAGTTGGAAGAAACAAACAAGGAATCACGCCTTTAAAACCATATCTTAAAAAAATCGATGCAATAAAAAATGTTGCGGATTTAGAGAAGTTTTTAATTGAAACTGAACCTATTGGCGGAATTGGATTTTTTGGAGTTTACGTAGGAGCTGATGAAAAAAACAGTACTAAAAATTCTGTAAGTCTTGGTTTAGGTAGATTAGGTTTACCGGATAAAGATTATTACACATCTGAAGAAAAAGATTCTAAAGAAAAACGTGAAAAATATGTACTTCACGTAGCTAGAATGTTGCAATTTATAGGAGAAACTCCTGCAGCTGCAAAGCAAAATGCTGAGAAAATATTAGCATTAGAAATCGAAATGTCTAAACCAAGATTAGATAGAGTAGAACGCAGAGATAGCAGATTACAGTACAATCCAACTTCGATTGCTGATTTGCAAAAAATGACACCAGCTATTAACTGGAAAAATTACCTTACAGGAATTGGAATGGCTAAAGTGGATACTGTTATTGTTCTGCAACCAAGATATATGAAAGCTATGGAAACTATTTTCAAAGAAAACAATATAGCAGCTTGGAAAGAATACATGAAATGGTCTTTATT
The DNA here is from genome assembly GCF_057834355.1 of Flavobacterium sp. GL_143. Taxonomy (NCBI): domain Bacteria; kingdom Pseudomonadati; phylum Bacteroidota; class Flavobacteriia; order Flavobacteriales; family Flavobacteriaceae; genus Flavobacterium; species Flavobacterium sp. GL_143. Next base: position 1,412,709 of record NZ_CM174401.1, read on the forward strand.
AAGTGCATCATCATCACAATTATCTACTGATATTGAAAGTGCAAACTTTGATTTCTACGGAAAAACTTTAACTGGAGCGATTAAACAACGTCCACGTGAAGAAAGAGCACTTCAGGTTGTAAACCAAACTATTGGTGAAGCTTTAGGTAAATTATATGTAGAGAAATTATTTCCAGCTGAAGCTAAAGCAAAAGCAGAGAAAATGATTCAGAATGTAATTTTAGCTTACCAAAACAGAATAAACAATTTAACTTGGATGTCTGCTGAAACTAAAGTTAAGGCGATTGAGAAATTAAACAAGATTACTATAAAAATTGGATATCCTGATAAATGGATAGACTACTCAGCTTTAGAAGTTAAAAGTCTTGCTGAAGGCGGAAGCTATTTTGAAGACATGAAAAACTATTCTAAATGGAGTTTCAATAAAGGACTTTCTGATTTACCTAAACCTGTTGATAAAACAGAATGGGGAATGTCTCCACAAACTGTAAATGCATATTACAACCCATCGTATAACGAAATTGTATTCCCTGCAGCTATTTTACAACCTCCATTTTATAACTACGAAGCAGACGAAGCTGTAAATTATGGTGGAATCGGTGCTGTAATCGGTCATGAAATTTCTCATGGTTTTGATGATGCTGGTGCTCGTTATAATGCAGAAGGAAACCTTGTTGACTGGTGGACAGAAAATGATTTGAAAGAATTTACAAAATTAGGAACAGCTCTTGCAGATCAATATAGTGCATTAGAGCCACTTCCGGGAGTTCACGTAGATGGTAAATTTACCTTGGGTGAAAACATTGGAGATTTAGGTGGAGTAAACGCTGCTTACGATGGTTTACAATTGTACTTAAAAGCAAATGGTAATCCAGGTTTAATCGACGGATTAACTCCAGAGCAACGTTTCTTTATTTCTTGGGCTACGGTTTGGAGAACTAAAAGTCGTGATGAAGCTTTAAAAAATCAAGTAAAAGTAGATCCGCACTCTCCAGGAATGTACCGTGCGTATGTGCCTATCCAGAATATGGATTCTTTCTATGAAGCATTCTCTATTAAAAAAGGAGATAAAATGTACATAGAACCAGAGAAAAGAGTTAAAATCTGGTAATATCAAGTTTATAAAAAAAAGGGGCTGCTTTATTAAAGCAGCCCTCTTTTTTTATAAGGTTCTGAGGTTCTGAGAGGCAAAGGTTCAAAGGTTTTGGTTTGTGCATAAAGTTACCACAAACTTGTCTTTCCCAGGAACGAGGAATCTCCGTTAGTTGCTACATAATCTTTGTCGAGTTACTCGTAGAGATTCTTCCTTCGTCAGAAAGACAAGTTTGAGGTTGTTTTGTGAGTAATTGATAACACATTACAAACATTGCCAACGGTTGAAACCGTTGGAGCGCAATGTATTATTTGGAATGCATTATCTCGTAATCGGTAGCCCATGGTTGAAACCTTGGGCTATGGTTATGTAGACAATCTTGTCATTCCGAAGAATTGAGGGATCTCCGTTAGTTGCTCCACAATCTAAGGAATAAGATGTATTAGTTACTTGCAGGGCTCCGCCTCACATACGTTCACATTATGGAAAACCTATATTACGTAGACGCACTGCGGTGCGTCTCTACAGAAAACCTTTGAACCTTTGTCCCTCAGAACCTTTGCTCCTTTGTCCCTCAGCGGCTCAAAACCTTTTCTTCAAAAAACTATACCCGAGTACCGTTTCTATTTTAGCACTCGAAATAACCTTTTTAAAGCTTTCTTTTTCATGATTAAACTTAGGAGGAGTTAATTCCTTTTCAATCGCTTTTTGGGTGTAATATTCCTCACGAGAAGGATGAAATGGAGCAACGCCATTAAAAGTTTCATTCCATGAGTCGGATGCTATAATTTTTAAGATAATACCAATACAATCGTCCTGATGAATAAAGTTGATAGGCGCATCGGGATTCTCGACATTCTCTTTACCAGCAAGAAATTTAATAGGGTTTCGGTCTTCGCCGATTAAACCTCCAAAACGGAGAACAGTAGTTTTAAAATTGGTATTGCTATGCAAAAGAGTTTCGGCAAGTATTAGTTGTTTACCACTTTCGGTATCGGCATCAGGTTTTGTTTCTTCGGTTACTAATAAATTAGCTTCACCATAAACTGATGTCGAACTTATAAAAAGTACTTTCTCGATGGTTGATTTTTCGATAAACGGAATCAGGAAAGTGATTTTATCTACAAAGCTTTCTGCGTTTTCGCCACGTAACTTGGGCGGAATATCGATAATAAGAATGGTGCTTTCATTTAAAAAAGCTTCAACTTGTCCTGATGTACTTTTGCCGAAAGGCGGATTCTCTTCGTTATGATTGATATTTATTAAAAACGGATTAATTCCGGATTCTTTTAATATCGATATTTTTTCAGTTGAGGTTGTAGATCCGTTTACCAGAAAACCTTTTGTAATCATGGCTTTCGCCAAAGGTAATCCCAACCATCCACAACCTAAAATACTAATTTTTGTCATTTTGTTTTCTTGTAATCAGTGTGTGATTTTTTAAAACAGGTTTTCTTTTTAAAGCTGTTTTTGAACTTTCTCGCCAAGTCGCCAAGTCGCTAAGTTTACAGTTATTAAAACTTCTTTTATAATTCAATGAGATTTTTCAACCATTTAAGTAATGTAAGTTCATTTAAGTTTTGCATTGATTAGTCATGCTTATATTTACTTTCATCACTTATATGGTTAACTTTTTTCGGATTCTAGCTATATGTTACAAAATTAAAGAAAAACGAACTTTATCTTTTCCGTTTGCTCCAATGCGGTTATAAAATTTTATTGCTCTGGTGTTGAATGTCGGCGTTTGCCATTGTATGTTGATGCAGTTTTTGTCAATTGCAATTTGCTTGAGCTTTTCTATAATTGCTTCACCTATTCCAAATCCGCGGGCGGAATCCTCAAGAAACAAACAATCCATGTACATAAAATCGGCGGCATCCCATGTAGAATAATCGAAAGTGTACGTTGCATAGCCAATAATCGCTGCATTCAATTCGACAATTAAGCAATATAATTTTGGATTGTCAGCAAACAAAGCGAGTTTTAGTTTGTCTTCTTTCCCTTCAGGGATAAAAGCTGCTTTCTCGTATTCGGCATGTTTCTGGCACAAATCGACTAGTTTTGTTAAGTCGTTTGTGTTGCAATCTCGTATTATAAATTCCATTGATGGTGAATTTCGGTTTGTAAAAATTCTATAAAATGATTAAAATAGTCTGGATATTCTTTACTTTCCCTAATAGCAATGAAATGTTTTCTTTTTAAGCCATTTTTGCCAATTTTTACCGCTTTTAACGGGCTGTTTTTTAAATAAGGCAAAAATGCCCATTTTGCCATCGACATGACGCCCATATCAGCTTTAATCATTTCGATAGAAGCTTCGGTAAGAGGCAACGGAGTTATTTTTCGGGGAGTTACTTTGGCAGGAACCAAAAGCATTTGATGAATTGTAACACTTTCTATCGGTAGCGAATGAATGATTAAATGTTCATTGATAAAATCTTCGGCTACAACATATTTTTTATTTGCCCAGGAATGATTTTCAGATACAACCATTACCATTTCATCCTGAAAAAGTTCGAGGTATTTTATTCTGTCATCTTTTATAATGTCACTTACAATACCAATGTCTATTATATTATCAAGTAATTTCTGAACGGGTTGTTGCGTGGCTTCGGTTACAATTTTGAGTTCAATATTTGGATATACAAAGTGAAATTGCTTTAAAACGGAAGGCAACCAATGATAGCTGGAAAAACATTCGGTACTAATACGGATTTCTCCATACTCGCCAAAAACCATTTGTTTGATTTCTTGCTCAGTTTCTGATATTTTGTCCAGAATCTCATTAGAAATCCCATATAGTTTTTCACCAGCTTTAGTTAAAACCAGTTTTTTATTAGCTCTCAGGAATATTTTAGTACCCAATTGATATTCTGCCTCCTTCAGTTGGTGGCTTAATGCCGATTGAGTGAGATGTAGTTTGTCAATAGCCTTGGTAATACTTCCTTCTTCGACAATTGCTTTTATCAATCGTAAATGTCTTATTTCCATTTTTGAGCGTTGTTTAGACAAAGGAACAAAAATTTATACTTGCATTTGCATGAAAAAAAGTAATGCAATAGATGAATTCTTTTCGTTTTTATTACAGTTATGGTTGCTCTAATTTTGGATTGTTAAATAACTAAAAACAATACTACAATGGAAGATCAAATTAAACATTATGAAAACAAACTAGCATTTGAAATGGATCCATCAGATTTATTCGATGCTTTAAACGATGGGGAAAAAGTAGTTGCACTAGATGCCCGAAAAGCTTTTGGATTTGAAGCCGAGCATATACCAGGAGCAATTAATATTCCGCATCGCGAAATGACCATTGAAAACACGAAACATCTGGATAAAGATATTTTATATGTAACCTACTGCGATGGGATTGGTTGCAACGCATCGACAAAAGGCGCTCTTACTATGACTCGATTGGGTTTTAAAGTAAAAGAATTAATGGGAGGAATCGAATGGTGGAAATTTGACGGTTATGCTACCGAAGGCACAAATGGAAAGCAAACAGGATTGAAAATTGAATGTGCTTGTTAAGTCTAATCCTTTGTTTTGTTATTTGGCTAAAGCCACATTTATTGTAAATTTTTAAATCTCCAGCTTTAGCTCAATGCCATTAAGGTTAAAGAAAAAAATAAAAAGATTTAAGATTTTTGACTAACGATTTTTGATTTCAGATGTGAGAAACAGCGCAAAACCAAAAAATGACAATCGTTAATTTTTAATCTAAAATTTATTAACTTAATGACATTGAGCATCTAGAAGAGATAAAATCCGTGTTTATCAGTGTTTTCGCTTTAGCGAATCAGTGTCATCCGCGTTCCCTTCTAGACAATCTTTGTCGAGAAAACAATTACCATAATTAGCTCAAAGGGGTTTAACATAATGATATTGAGCTAAATCAGGAGGCAATTCAAGACTTTTAGAATCGAAAAAAAAGCATACAAAAAATACATTCATTAAAAAACACATTTAATCATAATGGAAAAAAGTCCAGATTATAAATTATTCCTCTGTTTAGCGACAGTAGGTATTGTATGGGGAACAACCTTTTTAGGAATTCGGGTTGCGGTCGAAACGATTCCGCCTTGGTTTGTAACCTCCATCCGACAAGGATTGGCAGGATTAATAGTAATGGTTATTTTACTATTTAAAAAAGAACTGAAATGGATTGGCTGGACAAATTTCAGACATCAGTTAATTCCATCTTTATTAATGATTGTTATTGCAAATGGGTTTACAACAATTGCCGAACAAACTTTACCAAGCGGACTCGCATCGATAATGAGCGCACTATCTCCCATACTTATTTTTGTTGGTAGTGTTTTCGTTGGATTACAAAAAGCGAGTTTAAAAGGTTTTGTAGGTGTTATAATAGGATTTTCGGGAGTCGTTTTTATATTTAAAGACGGACTTGGGGCTTTTTTAGATTCTAATTACCAACACGGACTTATATTTATAAGCATGGCAATTTTTGGTTGGGCATCGGGAACGGTTTATACCAAAGCCCAAGCGCATAAATCGAATACAATTGCACTCAATTTATTCTACCAATTTGCAATTGCGACTTTGGTTCAGCTTGTTTTGGCTTTTATCTTTTCTCCTAATCCAGATATAAGTTCGTGGAGTTTAAGAAGCTTTTCTGCGGCTTTATATTTGTCTGTTTTTGGTTCCGTTCTCGCATTCTTCTCTTACCATTATGCGATAAAGCGAGTAACGGCGGTTCAAATTTCTATTTTGTCTTATATCAATACTATAATCGCAGTTTTCTTGGGTTGGTTGTTACTAGACGAAGTAATTACGGTTGATTTTATCATTGCTACGGTATTGATTATTTTGGGAGTTTTTATTATCAATTATAAAAAGAAAGAAAAACCAATAACAATAAATGAAGAATGTTTACTTGTAGTAAACAAAAATCCCAAACTATCAGTTTGATAATTTGGGATTTGTTTTTTGTGTAAACCTTGTATTATTGCGGTGTGATTGCAGTTGGTCTTAAACTATCTTTTACAACTTTTAAACTGTCTTGAGCAACAGTTGTTGTTTCGGGAGTGTCTAAAACTACTTTCGAAGGTTTTATTTTTTCTTTAATTACAACAGCATCGTTTAATACAAAAGGGGTTGGCATCATCCAGGAAGCTCTTTTCTCGACCTTAAGTAATGGATTAGTCAATAAATCAAACGAACTCTCTATTAAAGTCATATCGAAAACAGTTTTTGCATCAATGCTAAATTGCATTACAAGCGGTTCATTGTTCACCACATAATAACTTAAAACTTTAGCGCCTTTTCGTTCCAGTTGGCTTCCTTTTTGTCCAAGAGGTGCTGTACCGTTTGCTTTAAAATTATTGAAAGCCATTTTTGGATCTCCAAAAATATCATAACGATTTACGTTTCTGTTAGGAGTGATTTTAATTTTTAAGAATCTTGTATTTCCTCTCACGCTATCTTGTAGAAAAGCGATTGTAGGTTTTGCCAATGCTATTTTTGGAGCATCTGCACTATAAGTAAACCCAGAGCTGTATTTGCTAAATAGCGGAAGGTTGTTTAAGGCAATAGCATCTTTTGGGTCTTGCCCTAAATATTTTTGAGTCCATTCGTCTAGATTAACATCATAAGTTGTCCATTTAGACTTGTCTGTATCTGCATTATATACATACAACAAACTATTCGATTTTGCCTTGCCATTTTCATATCCAGAAGTATAGCCGCCCCATGCAAAACAGCCAATTGAAGCGATAAGAAAGAACAATGCCCAAATTCCTTTTCTTATAAATGTACCAAAAATAGGAAGTAATAACCCGAAAGTTAGTGCAGTAAGAATTGCACTTCCAAAAAGCACTTTTAATCCTAAACCTATTGGAAACATTTGGATAAAAGGCGCAATAATCAATAAAGCAGGAATGCTGAATAATAGACTAACGAATAAATTTACTCTTTGAGTAATTATATAAGCTGCAAATAAGATTAACCCAAAGTAAACAGGAATGATTAAAAATCCTGCACCTTTTAAACTATTTGCTAATAAACCATTAATAACAATCCATAAAAATAAAGGAGCTACATAATGACTAATTGTAACTTTTGTATCAGAGAAACTATTGTAAAATGAAAAACAAATAGCGATTGTCAATAAGACAAAGGCAGAAATGTAAGCATGACCGTTATACGTAAAACCGTTTAGCAAGTCGTTATACTGCGGATAAATTTGTAATATTAACTTCCAGCCCAAGAAAGTAACAAGTCCGGCAACAATTATTGCTCCAAGTAAAGGGATAAAACCTCTAAACATGTCACTAAATGTGATAATCCTTTTTGCTTTTCCTATAAAAATCAAGAATACAAAAAGCCCTAATGCAATAAGAGTCATAGGTAAAACCCATGAAAAAGGATAATTTATAAACGTAAACGGAATGGTGAAATAAACAAAATCCTCAGTAGTTGGAGCATGATTTAAATCGCTGTTAGAGAAGTATTTTAGTAAAGGCATTAAGTAACTACCTTGGTGTGTTAGGCTAGTTTTGTTTAAATGAGCAAGATCATCTTGTTGCGTATGATAATTAAAATGGTCATCTATAAAAGCAAAATTAAAACCTTGAATATTGCCTTGTTCTCTAAAAACAGTTAAATCAGTATCATTAGGTAACATCTTATAAATGCTGTACATAAGCGAGTTCGATACAGGATAAGTAGTTTTTGCTTCGGCAAATTCTTTAACCATTTCAGCATTTCCGCTGTTAGTTTCCATTAGCATATAACTTGGTCCAGACGTACCACGAGCTTCAAAGTTTATAACCAAACCTACATCTTTAGCCCATTTATGTTGTGTTACAAAAAGAGCAGCACCATTTAAACCTAATTCTTCGGCATCGGTAAAAAGGATAATAATATCATTTTTATGTTTTTCTTTACTGTACAAAAAGGCGCGAACACCTTCTAGAATCGTTGCAACACCCGATGCATCGTCGCTTGCACCATGCGAGAAAGAATGCGGAGCACTATCATAATGAGATAGTAATAACAACGCTTTGCTATTGTTAGACCCTTTTATGCGGGCCATAATATTTTTAGATTTTACCAGATTTCCCCAGTCACTCATTGTAAAACCTTCCTGAACAGAAGTTTCAAGACCTAGTTCTTTAAGTTCAGATTCGATATATTGTGCTACTACTTCATGATTTGCCGAACCAACATAATGTGGTTCCTGAGCAATTTCTTTAACGTGAGCCAAAGCTCTATCGGTCGAAAATTCGGCAAGAGCTTCTTCACCCTTAGAAACCCATTGTGGTTTAAGAGTGACATAAACAAAAGCTAGTACGGCAAGTATGCCTAGAATAGATAAGATGGAGGGAATGGTTTTTTTCATGTGGTATTTTGGGGGGCTAGAGTTCTTTCTTAACAAGCAAAAAATAATCGTTTTCCAAAGAACGGTATCCTTGGTCATATAAAAAATAGTAGGTATTTCCGGTTTTAGTGTCCATAATATTGGTAAAAAAATCAAAATCAAAACCCTTACTAAGCATTTTATCTCTTGTAGCTTTTGATTTTCCGTCGGGATTTAACTCCAATAATATGCGATAGTTTTTGCGTAATTTATTATTTACGTTACGCATAAAATTAGTACTATCCTTGTTTATTTTATTATTATAGGCATTCCGACAACTGTCTGAGCAGAATTTTTTATCCTCTCGACCTACAATTTTTTCAGAGCATTCCAAGCATGTTTTCATGGATTCACTTTTTTATATTAAACAGCTCAATTACTTTGTTATTATGAGCGAGTCAATAGCTTTTATTTGTTAACATCGTTCCTGCTTTCGCCTTTATCTCTCCACTACGTTACGAGGATATCGGCTCTATCAGGGCTAATGGGGATAATTGTTTTTCTTACCAATCCTGATATTCTTATGGATTTAATTTCTTAATTTCATATAAATCATGTCGGCGGTCTTTTAAAATTCGTACGCTACCATGCTCATGAATATCTTTTAACAAATCCAGATCCACATCTACAATCAATGTCATTTCCGTATTAGGAGTTGCCTCAGCTTTAATTCCGTTACTAGGAAACGCAAAATCCGAAGGCGTAAAAACAGCCGCTTGCGCATATTGTATATCCATATTGTTCACCTTAGGCAAATTACCAACACAACCCGCAATAGCAACATAACATTCGTTTTCAATCGCTCTGGCTTGTGCACAATGTTTTACCCTAACATACGCATTTTGAGTATCGGTCAAGAATGGAACAAACAAAATATTCATACCCTCGTCAGACATAATTCTTGAAACCTCAGGAAACTCAACATCATAACAAATCAGGATTCCTATTTTACCACAATCAGTATCAAAGGTTTTAATCTCCGAACCACCTTTCATTCCCCAATGCTGTACTTCGTTGGGCGTTATGTGTATTTTGCTATACATTTCGGATGTTCCGTCACGTTTACACAAAAAACCAACATTATATAAATTACCGTTTTCCATATACGGCATACTACCAGTAATAATATTAATATTATAAGAAATGGCAAATTCCTGAAAACGCTTACGAATCGGGTCCGAATGTCTGGCTAATTCGCGTATTGCTTCGGCCTCAGATAAATGATTATAATCCGCCATAAGAGGCGCAATAAAGAGTTCAGGGAACAAAGCAAAATCACTTCCATAACCCGAAACTACATCTATAAAAAATTCCGATTGTTCAAAAAGAGCTTCAATATTATTAAGTTGGCGCATTTGCCATTGAATCAGTCCAAGTCGGATAATGCTTTTGTCGAGATTAATTAACTTCGGACTTTCATCATAATAAACATTATTCCATTCCAGAAGCACAGCAAATTCCATCGAAGCTTCGTCTCCTTCCAGATAATTCTTCATGATTCGGATAACGTGGAAATCATTACTTAACTGAAATGAAAGTACAGGATCATGTAGTTCTTTATGTTTTACTTTATCAATATAATTTTTTGGGCTTAATTTCTTGGCGTGTTGCGCGTAATTCGGGATTCGACCAGCAAAAACAATTGCTTTTAAGTTAAGTTGCTCGCATAATTCTTTCCTTGCATCATATAAACGTCTTCCTAAACGTAAACCACGATAATTAGGATGAATAAAGACATCAATCCCGTATAAGATTTCTCCGTTTTTATTATGGGTCGAAAATGTATAGTTTCCTACTACCTGGAGATAATTATGTTTTTTATCGACTAATTTTTCATCGACAATCAGCGATAATGCTGACCCTACCACTTTTCCATCAACAAGAATCACCAATTGACCTTCAGGGAAAATTTCGAGTAATTTCTCAATATGCTCTACCCTCCAGTAAGAGTCGGCCATGGCAGGATAGGATTCTACCATAGAGTTTTTCAACTGTTTGTAGTCCTCAAATTCTAAATTTCGTAATTCTACTTTATTGATTTTGGCCTGCATAATGTGAGATTTTCCTCAAATATAATGAATTATTCCCATTTACAAACGCTTACAAGTAGTTACAACCGAAAGTAAATAGTTACCAACCGATTAACGATACCTACTTGTCGCAACTTTGCCTTGTTGATTTGAGAGACATATCAATATAAAATATTTAAAACATACACGCCATGAGTACATTAAGAAACAAAGTACAGTTAGTAGGAAACGTAGGAAACGATCCAGAAATTAAAAACCTTGAAGGAGGTAAAAAGTTAGCCAATTTAGTAATTGCTACAAATGAAAGATACACTAATAGCAATGGGGAAAAAGTAGAGCAAACCGAATGGCATCGTCTTATTGCCTGGGGTAAGACTGCCGAGATTATCGAGAAATATGTTGTTAAGGGAAAAGAAATTGCTATTGAAGGAAAATTAACCCACAGAAGCTACGATGATAAAAATGGAGAGAAACGTTTTATAACCGAAGTCGTTATAACCGAACTACTTTTATTAGGAAACAAATAGATTACCCATTTATTACTTTAACCCGTTGGGTGTAATTAATTTTAACACATAGATAGATAGGCTTTGTATTCTCAAAGAAGTCGCTTCACTTATTTTAAATGCACATAGCTAAGCTATGTGAAAGAGATGTATTTCTTTTTGTGTTCTTTTTTACACATAAAATCTATGTTTCTATGTGTTAAATGAAATTTTTACGACCCGAGCGAAGCGAATAGACGCAGTAATTACACACAACGGGTTAATTTAGACATTAATTACTTTAAAGTCCCATGAAAGGATTTTCATGGGACTTTTTTTAGCTCTAAATTCTGTTTATCATTTCAGAAAACTTTTTAAACAAAATACTACATCAAATACTACATCTATGACTTTTTTAGAGACAAATTTTAATCATTTCTTTCCATTTACCTGAAAAAAGAGAAAACTACTAATCTGGGATAAATCGCACATATAAAATAAGGATTATAGTTTACATAGCGATTAATTGGCTTTTATTAAGGTTTCATATTTAAAAATGAAACGAAAAAAGCAATTTTTTTGACGTTCCATTTTATAAAATGAAACGAAGGATAGCTCATCTTACACATGTTGCTCTTTTTTAATATTTAATTTTGATTGCCTTATGATAATTTTAAGAAAATTCTTGTTTCAGATTTTTCAATGAATTGCAAACTAGTAATGTATGTTTTTGGTTTTATTATTTAGATATCTAACGATAGATGTAATAGCAAACAGGATTTTACAAAAGCTTAAATGCGAGGAATGAGAAATTAAAATAAAGAATTAATAATCAAAATAGTAGTAGGTCTTATTTAAGCATAGACAAGTTTATTTATATGCGCTTTTATGTAATCAATTTTTACAAAGGTTACAAAGCGATGATATTAAAGAAGTAAAATAAATGTTGAACATATTTATCCCTTAAGTGACTTGTTAAATAGGTGCTTAGGTTCACATTTTTAGTATTTATAAAGCAACAAGGATTATTAACAAATTTTATTATTATGAAACAATTATTTAACAAGTGTGGATTAAAAGGCGCAATATTAGTTTTTGCGGCAGGATGTCTTGCAGTACCCCAGCTGGAAGCCCAAAACAGTAAAAAACCGAATATCCTGGTTATTTGGGGAGACGATATTGGTATTAGTAACATAAGTGCATATAGTAACGGATTAATGGGATATAGAACTCCTAATATTGATCGTATTGCAAAAGAAGGAGAACTTTTTCTTCAATATTATGGAGAACAAAGTTGTACTGCCGGTCGTGCAGCATTCTTAACAGGACAACATGGTATTCGTACCGGATTAACCAAAGTAGGTTATCCAGGAGCACCAATGGGTATGAGTCAACTAGATCCATCTATTGGAGGAATCATGAAAAATTTAGGATATGCTACAGGGCAATTTGGTAAAAATCACGTTGGGGATCGTAATGAAAACCTACCAACAGTAAATGGTTTTGACGAATTTTTTGGAAATCTGTATCACTTAAATGCTGAAGAAGAACCAGAATTGCCGGATTATCCTAAAGATCCAGCATATTTAGCAAAATTTGGACCTAGAGGTGTTTTAAAATGTACAGCTACAAATTCCGATGATGCTACCGTTGATCCACGTTTTGGAAAAATAGGTAAGCAAAGAATTCAAGATACAGGACCACTTACTAAAAAAAGAATGGAAACTGTAGATGACGAAACATCTGCTGCAGCCATTGATTTTATAAAAAGACAAAATGCAGCAGGAAAACCATTTTTTGTTTGGTGGAATGGTACACGTATGCATTTACGTACACACGTTAGAGCAGAACATAGAGGTAAATATACACATGGAGATAGTGAGTATAATGACGGTATGATTGAACATGACATGACTGTTGGAGAACTTTTAAAAGCGTTGGATGATTTAGGAATTGCCGATAATACAATTGTGATGTACTCTACAGATAATGGACCTCACATGAATTCATGGCCAGATGCAGCAATGACACCATTTCGTTCTGAGAAAAACACCAACTGGGAAGGAGCTTTTAGAGTTCCATGTATGATACGTTGGCCAGGCGTTATCAAGCCAGGGACTGTAAGTAATGAAATTGTATCTCATAATGACTGGATGCCAACATTTGCTTCAATTGCAGGTGAGCCAGATTTAACAAAAAAAGCTTTAACTGGATATAGTGCCAATGGTAAAAACTATAAAGTGCATTTAGATGGATTTGATCAGTCGGCTTATTTGAGAGGAACTACACCTAAAAGTGCCAGAGACAAATTCTTTTACTCTGATGATGATGGATTATTGGTAGGAATGCGTCAGGGTGATTATAAGTTTGTTTATGCTGAGCAACGTATGATAGGAACAATGGGGGTGTGGGCAGAACCTTTTACGAAATTGAGATTACAAAAAATATTCAATTTATATCAAGATCCATATGAAAGAGCTGATTTCACTTCTAACACCTATTGGGATTGGATTTTGAATCATGTACAATTGGCATATGGAAATATTGCAGAAGTAGTAACATTTGCTGAAACTTTTGAGCAATTCCCTCCTCGTTCTATACCACCAAGTTTCTCTGCGGCAACTATTATGGAAGAAGTATTACAGGATATCAAATTGAAAAAATCGATACAAAAAGATACTCAATCTTCTAAGAAAAAATAGTATAAAGAAAGATTGGGTCAATAACGGCCCAATCTTTATATAAACGTAATACCCCAGATTATGTATAAAAAAATATATGTATTACCCCTATACTTATTCCTACTAGTTTCGTGTAAGAACAAAACAGAAGATGCAACTGTAGTTGGAACTTCGGATAAAACAGAAGCAGTTGCAACAAGTGGTGATCCGTTACCAAGTTGGAATGATGGAAAACTAAAAAAAGACATCATAGCCTATGTTGAGAAAGTAACTAAGGAAGGAAGTCCCGACTTTATTCCTGTTGAAAGCAGAATTGCAACTTTTGATAATGATGGAACGCTTTGGGCTGAAAAACCATATGTTCAGGAATTATTTGCTTTTTACCGTGTTAAAAAAATGGTAGAGGCAAAACCAGAATTGGCTAAAGTGCAACCTTTTAAAGCTGTTGTTGAAAAAGACAAAGATTTTTTCGCCAAAGGAGGAGATAAAGCACTTATAGAACTAGTTGCTGCAACTCATACGGGTATGACCGAAGACCAATTTGAGAGTTCAGTTAAGGAGTTTTTTGCTGGAGCAACTTATCCAGGGAAAAATGTTCCGTTAAAGCAAATTCGCTATCAACCACAATTGGAGTTGCTAAACTACTTACGTGCTAATGGTTTTAAAACATTTATTGTTACTGGTGGAACTATAGAATTGGTTCGTGCCATCTCGGCAGATTTTTATGGAATCCCTAAAGAACAAGTTGTTGGCACTTCTTTCAAATACAAATTTGATGCTGCAACTGGTAATATTACCCGTGAACCAGCTCTTGATTTATTAAACGATAAAGAAGGTAAGCCAGTTGGAATCCAATTGCATATCGGGCAACGACCTGTATTTGCTTGTGGTAACGAAGGTGGTGCTGGAGATATCGCAATGCTGAAATATACCCAAGGTAACAAATACCCATCTTTTCAATTATTAGTAAATCACAATGATTCGATAAGAGAATTTAGTTATCAGGAAAAAGATAATGCATCATTGAATGCTGCTGCAAAAAACAACTGGCATGTGGTAAACATGAAAGAAGACTGGAAGAAAGTTTTTGCAGATAAATAATTTTATTGGTTTTGGTTAGGTTTTAAAGCGATACAGCTTTTTTGTTTGTTTAAAAGCTGTATCCTTTAATTTTTTTGGATGGATGATTTGAAATAAACGTAATGAACAGAACAGTAGAAATTATAAAGATGAGGCTAAAACACATGATTAATAAGATATTGCTCGCCCTAAGTCTAATCTTTTTGGGTCAGGTTCCTGTTTTTGGACAACAAAAAGAAGATTTAATAAAACCACCTTATAACATTATTTTCATTATTTGCGATCAAGAAACCTATCACTTGGCCGCAAATAATGATTATAAACTCCGGGCTCGACAAGCGCTTGCTAGTCATGGTGTAACATTTAAGAATCATTATATAGCTTCAGCAATGTGTACAGCTTCACGAGCTGCTTTTCTTTCAGGTCAGCCGCCACAGGTTAACGGCTTGTTTGATCAGATGCAGAGCGGCAATGTTCCAAGTCTTCCTTTAAATATACCCAATATGGGTTCGATGCTTAAATCACTTGGTTATCAAACGGCTTATTACGGAAAGTTTGAGATGGATGCAAAACTTCTTAACACTGTAAATACCGTAAATTATAGTAATGCATTACAACCGTATGGATTTGATGCTTTTGGTGCCAATGGTGATGTGGGTAGTGGTCCGTATGACGGATATACAAATGACTATGCAATAGCAACTGAAGGAGTGACTTGGCTTCGTAAACAGAGGGAATCTCCACAAGTAAAACCATTCTTTTTGACTCTTAGCTTTCTTAATCCACATGATATTATGTATGGAGAGGCAAAAAAAATCAGTTCTTCTAAGCGTATGACACCTCCAGCAAATTCTATTTATGAGAAGCAATGGGAATTTAATTTGTCACCAAGTCTTGAGGAATCTCTAATAGGGAAAGATATGCCAGCAGCATTGCAGGAATATAATAAGGGTTGGACTGGAGCCTTAGGCTCGATTCCTGTGGATAATAAGGAGATGTGGAAAGATTTTAACAACTATTATCTAAATTGTTTACAAGATAACGACCATAGTTTTCAGCTTGTCATTGATGCGTTGGATGCGTTGGATTTATGGAAAAATACTGTGGTTATAATGAGTGCCGATCATGGAGAAATGGCAGGTGCACACGGAGGTTTGCGCGGCAAAGGACCAATGTGTTATGAAGGCAATGCCCATGTGCCTTTGATTATTGCTCATCCTAATGGTAAATCTGGAGTGACTTGCGAAGCACTTACAAGTCATCTGGATTTGTTGCCAACTTTGTTTGGATTAACAGGTTTAACAAGCTCTTTGAAACCTGATAGTATTAAAAAACTTCCAGGTCATGATTTCTCATCTTTATTACTTAACCCGGAGAAAGCTAATGTGCAGACGATACGCAAGGGAGTTCTTTTCAATTATGTAGGATTACAAACCGTAGATGCCGATTACTGTACTACAAGTGTAACTAGTTTTCTTGATGGAAAAAGTAAGCCTTCACTCTCTCAGATTAATCTGGGAAAACGTGGTTTTCTAACATTCGTTTTTGATGGACGTTACAAGTTTGCCCGTTATTATGCTCCAGATAATTTCAACAGACCAAAGACTTTGGAACAAATTTTCAAATATAATGATGTGCAGCTTTTTGATTTAAAACTGGATCCAAACGAAATGCAAAATCTTGCCTTATTGCCAGAAAAGAATAAAGATTTGATTTTAAAAATGAATGTTCTTATGAATGAATTGATGGAAAAGGAAGTAGGGGTGAACGATGGTAAATTTTTGCCAGAGAAAGTGAGACCAGTAAAACCTCCTTTGATTTTTTAAGTAATAGCTAGATTTCTTTAAAAAGGTATTTAATAAATATAAGATGATTCAAATAAAAAATAAAACGATGAAAAACGGTATATCCCATTCTAGATTTAAAAATGTGCTAATTGTTGCTGTGATTTCTTTGATTCACTGTGCAGCAATTGCACAAGAAGAAAAACCAGGTACAAGTGCACAAGAACTTGCTGATAAATTGGCAAATCCAGTTGCGAGTCTTATAAGTGTTCCATTGCAAAATAATCTGAATTATGGTATAGGGCCCTATAATGGATCTAAATATACGATTAATGTGCAACCGGTAATTCCTTTTAAATTGAGTGATAATCTAAACTTAATTACCCGTTACGTACTTCCAGTTGTAGATCAAAGAGATATTACGGGAGAAAATACCCATCAATTTGGGTTGAGTGATGCAACTGTAACCGCTTTTTTTGCACCCAAAACAAAGGGACTTATTTTAGGATTTGGACCAGCATTTTTGGTACCAACCGCAACAGATAAGCTTTTAGGAACGGAGAAATTCGGGATTGGACCTAGTGCCTTAGTTATGCATCAGGGAAAAGGACTTTCTGTAGGTTTTCTTGCCAACCAAATATGGTCGGTAGCAGGAAATGAAGACCGTGCCGATTTTAATGAATTCTACATACAGGCTTTCCTTTCTCATAGTTTTAAAAGTGGTGCCAGTTTAGGCGCAAATGTAGAAGTAACCCAAAACTGGGAAGGAAAAACAACAATGATATCTTTCAACCCTTCGATAGGAGCGGTAACAAAATTAGGAAGTCAAGTCGTTCAATTTGCTTTAATGCCATTAATTCCAATAGATGGCCCGTCAGAATCTAAACCAGATTGGGGATTAAGAGCAGTATTGGCTTTTGTATTTCCAGGATCATAAAATCATTTTTAATTTTAAAAAAAAACACTCACATGAAAAAAGGACTTTTTATATTAGTTATAGGTTTTCTGTTTATTAGTTGTAAAAAAGAGGCATCAACTTCAGATGCTACAACAGCGACTATCGAAACTAGCACTGTCCCTACAGATCAGGATATTGTAGATGCATATACCTATTTGTACGGAAGATATTTGGTGATTCAACAGGAAAACCATGATATTAATGTCGAGAAAGTAGGATACAATAAAATTAAATACAATCCGCTGGGAACGGCTCAATTTGTAAATCCAAATCTTGATGTTGCCTATCTTGAAGCTTGGATTGCTGTAGATGCAGATCATGCAGTTATCCTGAATGTTCCTAAAATTGAGGGGCGTTATTATACTGCTGAATTACTAAATGGTTGGGGAGAAGTAATTGTAAATATAAACAATCGCAATTATCCTAAAACTCCTTATGGGAAATTTGCTCTAGTTTTAAAAGGAACAAACCCTACCATTCCTGCCGATGCGGTAAAAATTGAATTACCATCGAATAAAACTAAAATGCTAGCTCGAGTAGAGTTGAAAGGAACGCCAGTAATTGCTAAAAAATTACAAGAACAATTTACGCTTACTGTACCCGAAGGAATTAAAATCGCTCCACCGCTTACAATACCGGATTTTACTCCAAAAAAACCAATAGGTGGCGAAATATTTGACAAAGTCGAAGAAGTTATTGCTTCATATCCAGATGTAATGCCCAAAGCGAAAGAATATCAGGATAAAGCAATTTCGATTGAGCAATATCGTAAAACTGATGATAAGGCGAAAGCACGTGTTGATGAAATAATAAAAACAAAAGCGATTCCAGGATTTTTAGCAGGAGCAAAAGGTTTCGGAACTCAAAAAGGAGGATGGTCAGTATCGTATGTTGCAGGTAATTTTGGCAATGATATTCTGGCTCGCGATATTATTAATTATGGAGGTTTATGGGCAAACCGTAAAGAAGAAGCTGTTTATTTTATCGGATTAATAGATAGCAATAAACAACCCTTAAGTGGAGATAAAGTATACGAAATTAGATTCCCAAAAGATAGTTTACCAGACACAGCAGTTGACGGATTTTGGTCGACAACAGTATATAGTGTACCTGATTACAGAGTAGTTGATAATAAATTAAAACGCTATAACCTGAATAATGTTTCGGGTTTAAAGAAAAATCCTGACGGTTCCTTAAGTATTTGGTTGGCTTCTTCATTGCCAAAAGGAGCAATAGAAAGTAACTGGTTGCCAACACCAGCCGGAAAAGGGTTTTCAATTAATTTCCGCACCTATGTTCCTAAGAAAATAACTCAGGACGGAAAATGGTTTCCTGCACCTATAGTGGAAAAAAGATAAACAATTAACAAGTTTAAATCATTCATAATGAAAAAAATATTCATTCCGTTATTTGCAGTTTTGATGCTAATAAGCTGTAAGCAAGAAACATCAATTAAGCAAAGCCCAGCAGATAATTTAGCAACTAAAGATACTTCTGGAGTTCATGAAGGGATTCTGTCAGGCCCCGTAAAAAACACAATCCTTACAGATGAATATGTAAAACATATTGGGGCAATTGCTTATTTATGGGGTTGGCCAATGATGAATATTCATAACAGGAAAGTAACTTTTGAGAAACTTCCTCAACCTGTTTATGGAGGAGGGATTGTTCCCTTAAGCCCACCAAACCAGTTATGTATGCTTACGGATTATATAAAACCAGGAGAAAGAGAGGTAGCTTGTCCTAATCAGGATGTAGTATATGGTTTTGGTTTAACCGATTTTACAAAAGAGGCATTGGTTGTGCAAGTTCCTGACTTTGGAGACCGTTTCTGGGTATATCAGGTTTGTAATCAGCGTACAGACAGTTATGCTTCTTTAGGAAAAATGTACGGAACAAAACCTGGATTCTATTTGTTAACAGGTCCAAAATGGAATGGAAAAGTTCCAGATGGGATTACACAAGTATTTAAATGTGATACCGATTTAGGAGTTGTAGTTCCGCGCGTTTTTCAAACGGATGACCCTACTGATAAAAAATTAGTTCAACCTATTGTTCAACAAATAGTAATGTATCCATTAAGTCAGTACGATGGAAAAATGAAAACAAAAGACTGGACGAAAATTCCGGTATTACCTTCTGCTCCACATACTGGTAACGAAGAGACGAAATGGGTGAGACCAGAAGTGTATTTTGATGAATTGCCAGCTATTATGAAAGAAGTACCTGCATTGCCAGGTGAGGAGGCAATTTATGGACAAATACAATCTGTTCTGGATGCAGCTGCAAAAGACCCAAGAATTAAAAATTTGCTAAAACAAGCCGCAATAGAAGCTGATCAAAAACTGATAACGCCATTATTCCAATTCTCAAATGTAGGATATCCTCTAAAAGATAATTGGACAACACAAGGAAACGGTGCACAGTTTGGACTAGATTATCTTACCAGAACAGCATGTGCCAAAGCAAATATCTTTGTAAATAAACCTAATGAAACAAAATATTTTTATCAGGATAAAGATGTAGCCGGAACACGATTACACGGAAATGAAAAATACACAGTGACTTTTACCAAAGGCGAAGTGCCACCAGTAAAAGGATTCTGGTCTTTAACCTTGTACAATCAATATCATTTCTTTTCTCCAAACTCAATCAATCGTTTTTCTTTGGGAACAAAGAATAAGGATTTAAAATACAATCCAGATGGTTCATTGACAATTTATGTACAAAACACACCACCAGCTACAGATAAATTGAGAAATTGGTTACCATCACCAAAGGAAAATTTCTCTTTATACGTAAGATGTTATTGGCCAGAGGACAGGGTGTTGAATGATGCTTGGTTGCCACCAGCGGTACTTAAAGTCAAATAATTTAAGTGTGAGTTTTAATCTAAAATGTATTTGAAGTGCAACATT
Source organism: Flavobacterium sp. GL_143 (assembly GCF_057834355.1). Taxonomy (NCBI): domain Bacteria; kingdom Pseudomonadati; phylum Bacteroidota; class Flavobacteriia; order Flavobacteriales; family Flavobacteriaceae; genus Flavobacterium; species Flavobacterium sp. GL_143. The sequence goes on from NZ_CM174401.1 coordinate 1,433,122, forward strand.
CGTTGAAGTACAACTAATCGGATTGTAAAATGAAGAGAACCAGTATTTTGAAAACCATAAGTTTTATAATCGTATTTACTTTTTTGGGTAGTGTAAAAACAAATGCTCAAAAAATGGAACAGAATGTTGCGGCATGGGTTGGTTATGAAATGTATTTACCATTTAAAGAAGATGGAAGATGGGGATTGTTGTTGGAAGGATATTCAAAAGGAAATCAATTTGTGTCTGAACTTCAGGGTTCTTTTTACAGAGCTGGAGCCAATTATTATCTTAAAAACGGAAACCGATTAGGTGCTGGTATTGCCTATCAATGGGATTTGCCCTATGATGAGGTCTCCTTACCATACAATAATCCAGATTACAGAATATACGAGCAATTTATTTGGCGTATAGTAAAGAAAGAAGGAAAAGAAGTCTGGTCACAACGTTTTAGGATGGAGCAACGATGGTTAGGAAGAAAAGACGATCCAAATAGCACAAGCGACCATTTTGATTATTACAAATTCGAAAATACGTTACGATACCAAGTACGATATCAATTATGGTTTAAAGAACGATGGGCAGCTGTTGTTTATGATGAGGTTCATATAAGAACCAATGCAGCCAGCAGCGATGAGAATTACTTAGATCAAAACCGATTGTATTTAGGAACTGCTTACAGTCTTGACAAGCGGAGAGAAATACGATTGGAAGTAGGATATATGAATCAGATTTTTTGGAAATCGCCCGATACCGAAAGTGGGCTTAGCAGAATGAATCATACTATTAGGATTACGCTTACAACTGATTTGCCTTTTAAACGAAAATAAAAATTAGAAGCTATGATTGATGAATCCAAAGAAACCAACGAAAACATATTTGATTCTGGAATATCAAAAGCAGAACGATTTGCCGAGGGAAAAGCAATTCGTAAAACTACACCGCGCTCCATTCATAGCGAGTGGAAACCCGCCAAAGATAGAGAAGATCCTGTTGCTATATTAATTAATACAAGTGTAGGTAGAGTCGAAAGTCTATTACCTATTAGATATAGTAGGATGATGGAATCTCCATTTTCTTTTTATAGAGGTGCAGCAGCAATTATGGCAGCCGATTTAAAACAGTCTCGCACAACAGGAATAGAACTTCAGCTTTGCGGAGATTGTCATTTAATGAATTTTGGAGGATTTGCGACTCCTGAGCGTCAGTTAGTTTTTGATATTAATGACTTTGATGAAACACTTCCCGGACCATGGGAATGGGATTTAAAACGACTTGCAACCAGTTTTACTATTGCAGCAAGATGGAAGAATTTTTCTCCAAAAATAAGCAAAGAAGTAGCTCGACTTGTTGCCGAAAGTTACAAAAAACACATGCTTGAATATAGCAAATTATCAGCACTACAAATATGGTATGCTCATATTGATCTAGCCGACTTGATAGACTTAGGAAGTGATGAAGAAATAAAGCAGTTCCAGAAAAAAAGACTAAAAAAAGCGGCAGAATATACTGCTCATGAAAAAGAGTTTGCCAAACTCACTTATCAAGAAGGAAAACGGGCTCGTATTAAAGATGAACCACCACTTATTTATCACCTAACGGGCGAAGAAGGCGAAAATATGCTGAGACAAGCAGAGGCAGTTCATAAAAAGTATATAAAATCATTATCTGAAGATAAACGAATACTCCTAAACCGATATTCAGTACATGATATTGCTATAAAAGTAGTAGGAGTAGGAAGTGTAGGAACGCTTTGCGGGATAAGTCTGTTAATGTCGGGAACTGGCGAACCGATTTTTTTACAATTTAAAGAAGCTAGGCAAAGTGTATTAGAACCTAATTTAAAAACCAAAAGTATTTATAAACATCAAGGTGAACGTATCGTAATGGGACAGAAGTTAATGCAGTCAGCATCGGATATGTTTTTGGGATGGACGGATGGAGAAAGTGGGAAGTTTTTTTACATACGACAACTTCGCGATGCCAAAGTTAAACCTGTTCTTGAGGTTATGAAAGCCAAAAATCTTATGGATTATGCCAAAGCATGCGGATGGGTATTAGCAAGAGCACATGCACGTTCGGGAGATGCTTCGGTTTTATCTGGTTATATGGGTAAAAACAAAGAATTTGCCAATGCGATTGCAGATTTTTCGGTTTCCTATGCCAATCAAAATGAAGCGGATTATAAGAAAATGTTAGAAGCTGTTAAAAGCGGAAGATTACCGATACCAATGGAAAGTTAATTTAATATTAAAGTAACCCGTTGGGTGTAATTAATTTTAACACATAGAAACATAGGCTTTGTATTCTCAAAGAAGTCGTTTCACTTATTTTAAATGCACATAGCTAAGCTATGTGAAAGAAATGTATTTCTTTTTGTGTTCTTTTTTACACATAAAATCTATGTTTCTATGTGTTAAATGAAATTTTTACGACCCGAGCGAAGCGAATAGACGCAGTAATTACACCCAACGGGTTAAAGTAATAAGTAAATAAAGAACAAACGTATGAAATGAGCATGACCTTAAATTGGTCGCAAACACCAATGGAGATATGCGAATTACATATGACCGATAAAAATCAATTAATATCTACATATGAATAGAAAGTTTTTATTTTTAATAGGCTTCTTGATGATGGTTATCTCAACAAATGCCCAAACACAGCGTATAGATTCTACGGCTGTTTATCTCTTAAGCCGAACTACCGAAACCATGCAGGATATAAAGTCTTGTAGTTTTACTGCGGTAACGACTTATGATATCTTAACGAATAATTTAGGACTTGTAAAGCACGCTATTATTGATAAAGTTGCCATTAAGTTTCCAGAGAAAATGAAAGTAACTTCTACAGGAGACAAAGGCAATCGGGCATTGTTGTATAATGGACAAAGTTTAAATTATTATTCTTACGATAATAATACTTATGCTACGACCGCTGCGCCAAATTCTGTGATTGAAACAATAGATGATGTTAGCAAAAAGTACGGAATTGAGTTTTCGGCTGCCGATTTTTTCTATCCTTCTTTTGCTAGCGATATTCAGTCTTCTAGTGAAGATTTGGTCTTTTTGGGAAAAACAACTATTGATGGAAAGGAATGTTTTCATATTGCAGGGCGTGATAAAACCAAAAGTTTTCAGTTTTGGATAGCAAATGATGATTTGTTTTTACCTCTCAAGATGGTAATAATTTATACAGATCAAAAAGAGAGTCCGCAATTTGAAGCAGTTTATAAAGACTGGGTAATAAACGCCGACTTGCCAGACACTTTGTTTGAGTTTAAAGCTCCCCCTAAGGCTACCAAAACAAAATTTGCTCCTAGAGAAAAAACTAAGTAATCACATAAATAGATTCCTATGAAATCATATAAATCAAATAGAATTTCGATATTTATTATGGTATTGTTTGCAATGCTATTAATGATTCCAGAAACAGTTACAGCGCAACGTTTTGGTCATTTCCCACCGCCGCGTCCGATGCCTAGACCAATGCCTCGTCCGGAACCGATTAGACCTATGCCACGTCCTGAACCGATTAGGCCGATACCGCCAAGGCCGTTGCCACCACCTCCACACCCGTATCCAAGACCGTATCCGGTACCATTTCATCCTTACCCAGTACCATTTCCATATGCGTATCATCCGTTTGTGCCCTATGTTTGGGGACCAACATGGTATCCTGTAGGTTTCTTTTTGGCAACATTAACCACCGCAGCAATAATTGTATCTGTAGAGAATACAAACTATAATTATGACGATGGAGTGTATTATGTAAAAGAATCTAGTGGGTATAAAGTTGTACCAGCACCAATAGGCGCAACAATATCTGATTTACCAAAAGGATATGTAACGATAACTGTCTCGGGTGCCGAGTATTACTATTATGGAGGAACTTATTATAGTAAAACTTCAGGTAAGTATAAAGTTGTAACAGCACCAGTTGGAGCAGTTGTAACACATCTTCCAGAAGGAGCAGAAGAAAAAACAATCGACGGTCAAAAATACTTGCTTTATAACAATGTGTATTATCAGCCAATTTCTAAAGATGGTCAGGATAGTTACGTTGTCGTACAAGGTAAATAATTGACAGAATGTATTTGTAAAAGCTTCCATTGTAAGGCTAAATATATGTAATTCAGTTTATAATGGAGGATATTTAATCAAATTTGTTTGGGGTAATTAATAAAATAATTTACCTTTAGGGAAAATACCACTTAATTTTAAGAATGTTTTAACTTAAAAAAACAATATTCTTAATAGGAATTTCCGCTCATTCAAAATTTGATCATTTATTTAATAGTTTAAATAGCTTACTAATTTTTTAATAATCACTTTAAAATTTAATAAAATGAACACGAGAAGAAGAACCTTATTCATAATCCCAGTTATATTATTGGGTTTGATTTACAGCTGTGCACCAAGCGTAAAAGTTACAAACGATTACGACCATTCAGCTAATTTTTCTGAGTATAAAACATTTGCGGTTTATGACTTAAAAGCGCAAGAGGGTCAGGTAAGCCAGTTGAATGTAGATAGAATTGCAAATGCAATTCGTACAGAAATGGCTAGTAAAGGATTTAAAGAAACAGCAAACAATCCTGATCTGAAAGTTAATGCGGTTACCATTTTAAAAGACAAAAAACAGGTTACAGCAAATTCTAATTTCTATGGATATGGCGGTATGTATCGTCCGTATGGATATTGGGGTGCTGGTGGTGGTATGCTAAGTGGTACTACAACTTATGATACCTACGATTATGTTGATGGGTCTTTGGTAATTGATATTGTATCTACAAAAACACAAAAACTAATTTGGCAAGGAATCGGTAATACCGAATTAGATAAAAGACCAGATAATCCAGATGAATTTATTAGTTCTTCTGTAAAGAAAATTTTAGCTGGATTCCCTCCTGGCTTAGTTGTAAAAAAATAAGTTTTACAACGAGTATACTACAACTCGATTAAACTTATCTCCCTACTAGATAAGTTTAATCGTTTTATAATGCAGGCAACTACAAGACGTCTTTGATAATGTTGATTTTATAAATGAAATCATTTCTAGAATAAAAATGTTAAATCTTTCCCCCATGATTTATATATTACTATCTCTCTTTTTCTTTATCGCATCAATAGCAGGTTTTGCTGTTTCGTTGATGATTATTTTTACCAAAAAAAATCTTAATCAGAATTTCTTTTTGAGTCTTTGCTTGTTTAGCCTGGCTATAGGAAGTATTTATAGTTTTTACTTGTCTGCAAGTGTATTAAAAGGGTTTTCAAATTTCTTTATAATCACCCGTTCTTTTATTTTCTTGGTAGCACCATGTTCTTTTTTATATATAAGAAATGTTTTGTTGCCTGGAAAAATGATTAGAAAATACGATTGGATACATTTTACTCCCTTTATAGTATGTTTCATTTATATTTTATTTTCATTTTCAGACCGTTATCTTAATCATTTAGGAAGTTTGTTTAATGAGGATATAATACAAAGAACAGACTATTTATCTGTTAAAGTAAATGCTGCATTTCCGTTAATCATAATATTATCTTGGTTAGGATATGCTTTTGTGCAAACCATAATGATTTTAAAATTTGATTTAAAAAACACACATAAACTTAAACGATATAATGATAAGGTTATTAATTGGTTGAGGATTTTTAATATTATGATTATAGTACTTTTTTCGACACTTTTTGTGCATCGATTCTTGAGTAGCTCCGTAATTAATATTGATTTTCTGTACAACGCAATGGTATCTTTTATCCTTCTTTTTACAGTGAGTTGGTTGTATTTTAAACCTCAGGTTTTGTACGGTTTACGAGAGCCGCTTATTACTTTGCGTAATTTTAGCAACGATAATTTTAGTAAAACTATAAAGACAGAAGAAGTAAAAGACGCTTTGCCTATATTAAGCTTGCTTACAGACGAAAAGAAAATAACTTATTTAATAACACTTGAAAAAGCCTTTCTTAGTAAAAAACTCTTCTTAAAGAAAAATCTTGTCATTCGCGATTTGTCCGAAGAAACAGGAATACCAGTTCACCATCTTTCAAGTCTGATAAATAGTGAATATAATCTTCATTTTCAGGATTATGTAAATCTTAAAAGAATCGAATACTTTAAAGATAAAGTAAACGATATCGATTGGAAACACTTGTCTCTGGAAGGAATGGCATGGGGTTCGGGATTTAAATCCAGAACAACTTGTTTTAGAGCATTTGTTAAACACACAGGTAAGTCTCCATCAGAGTATTTCAAATTTATTCGAGTAACTTCTGAAGGAAGAAATGAATTCTCGATAAAATAATTTCATTACCAGAACAAGATAAAACTTGTGTTGAGGGATTCTTTTATTGATTAAGTATTCTAAAATTATTTAATGAATTATTATAAAGTAAAATCATGAAAACAGTATTTAATAAAAACATACAATCTATAAAAACAGTTGTTACAACACTGGTTTTATTAATTCCTTTTTTTAGTAATGCACAACTTAAAGGGGGACATTTTCTGGGAGCTATGGGATTACAATCGGGTACCCAAACACCCGAAAATACCCTTTCTGTATTTGTACCCGTTTATTTTTATAACACGACTTCTTTACGAAATAACGATGGCGATGTTGCAGTCGCAGATCCAAATTTAAATATGTTCCTTACAGCTGTGGGTGTAAGTTGGGTAAGCGATTTTAAGATTTTAGGAGGAAATTATGGAGCATCAGCATTATTACCATTTGCCTCCAATGCAATTCAGGGGAATTATGTAAGCTCAAAAAGCCCTTTTGCGTATTCAGATACTTATATCATACCATTACAATTGGGTTGGCATAATAAAAAAGCCGATTTCATTTTTACCTACGCCATGTATTTGCCTACGGGTAAGTTTGAAAACGGAGCTAGTGATAACAGTGGTTTAGGAATGTTTATAAATGAGTTTTCGGCAGGAACAACACTTTTTTTTAATGATAAAAAAACATTGCATTTATCAGCATTAGCTTCTTATGAAATAAATGGAAAGAAAAAAGATACCGATATTAAAACAGGAGATCTTTTTAGCCTTGAAGGAGGATTCGGAAAAACATATTATGTAATGGGAGGCACTACAGATGCACCAGCTCCGAAATCTATAATTAATGCAGGTTTAGTTTACTACATGCAGTTTAAAGCAACAAGCGATGAAATACCTATCGGGAGCTCCGTTTTTTCAGGTAACAAGGATCGTGTTATGGCTTTAGGTGCCGAAGTAAATTATTTTCATATTAGCTCAAGTACTTCAGCTGGATTACGCTGGTTTGGAGAAGTTGAATCTATTAACAGATTTAAAGGGAATACTTTTTTTATAACGCTGGCTCATGTTTTTAGTACGAAGAAATAAATAGCCAATTATAAGAAATTGGTATAAGGGTTCCAATTGATAAAGGTGTGAAATCTCTCAACAAGTAATTAAATATACCTGCGTATGAAATTAAAAGGATTATTAGTACTGATATTTATTATCATTAATCAGAATATAGTATTTGCCCAAAAAGAAGATTTACGCCAAGCTTACGCTGATAGTATAAAAACATCTACATGGGCTTATAGATTACCCGCTTGGGGACAACGTATTACCAAAAGAGGAGTCGATTTGCCATATCCGATCGGGATTATGATAAATTATTTTTCAGGAAGTCAAAAGGTTGTTATCAGTGATCTGGAAGTAGGGATAAACAATAGCCCGTTAGTTCCTCTTGATTTTGTGAAATTTGGAGAAACCAAAGCCACACTTAATTCCGTAACCTCACGTATAGATGTTTGGGCATTGCCTTTTGTAGACATTTATGCAGTTGTAGGTAAAACTTGGGCGAGTACAAGTGTAAACGTTGTCGAGCCAATGAATTTTAGTAACAAAGTCGATTTTGAAGGAGGGACTTTTGGAGTCGGAATGACTTTAGGAGGTGCTTACAAACATGTATTCGGAACCTTAGATTATAACAATACATGGACAAAATTTGATCAAATCGAAGGATCTATTCATTCTCAAATGTTAGCGCCAAGATTTGGATATGTTTTTCAGTCCCGACGAAAACCGAATAGAAATTTTGCTCCATGGATTGGAGTTCAGGGACTTTTTGTAAACAGAGTGACCAAAGGAACTATTAACCTTTCGGATTTAGGAGTCAGCGGAAATTCGGCAGATTTTGATGTCGAAGATAAGGCTTGGTACCAAAATTTGCCTGCGGCAGATAAGGTTATTATTAAACAAATAGCCGATAAAATAAGAGACAAATTAGATAAGTTAGATCCAGAAGATGCTTCAATTTCGTATTCACTTAAAAAGAAAGCACTTTCTCCTTGGAGTATGTCTGTGGGTGGACAGTTTCAATTAGATCACCATTGGCAGTTTCGAACAGAAGCAGGCTTTTTTGGTGGACGTTCCTCAATTTTAGCTTCAGTAAATTATCGATTTGGATTTTAATATGAAAAAAACAAACCAACTCCGAAAAGTATTCCTGTTTCTTATAGTTTTCATGACGATAACGATGACAGGGCAGGATAAAGAACATAAACACATAAGTATGAAAGATTCCCTAGATGGGGCTTTTGATTTAAGTGATTACATAATTTATGCACATGGTTTTATAGTTGTACCTACACTTATTACCGAGCCTGCTTTAGGAGGAATCGGGGGAGCAGTGTTACCTATTTTCCTTAAAAAACACGACCCAGTTATAGATGCAAATGGAAAGAAAAGATTTATAGATCCTGATATAACTGGAGCAATGGGGATGTATACAGGTAATAAAAGTTGGGCTGCAGGTGCATTTCGTGCAGGAAGTTTCATAAAATCAAGAATATTATATCGTGTAGGAGGAGGCTATGGAGATGTAAACATGTCTTTTTATGAAAATTTGCCCAACGGAAAAGATAAAGAAATTGACCTTAATTTTAAATCATTTGCATTCTATACTCGAGTCATGAAACAGTTTAGAAACGGAAAATGGAGTGCAGGGCCTCAGTATTTTTTTCTCAATTCTAAAATTAATTTTCCTGATTTAAATAATTTTCCCTCGTTTGCTAAATTTAGTGATATTAAAAGTGTAGTAAGCCAATTAGGTGGAGCCATTCAGTTTGATGGACGCGATAATATCTTTACGCCAGATAAAGGAATGCGGTTTCAGTTTGACTTTTTCTGGTCAGATAACACAATTGGCAGTGATTATGATGCATGGCGGTTAAATTTGTCTGCAATAGGGTATTATCCTATCGCCAAAAAATTAATTGGCGGACTTAGACTAGAAGGAGAACAGTCACTTGGTAATGCTCCTTTTTATCTTAGACCGGGAATTAATTTAAGAGGAATTCCTTCAGCCAGATATCAGGGTAAAGCCAGTGTTGTAACTGAAGCTGAACTAAGATGGGATTTGTACAGAAGATGGAGTCTTATGGGCTATGGCGGTCTGGCAAGTGCTTTTAACGATTGGGATAAAGCTTTTGCTAAACCAGTTGTTTATAGTTATGGAACAGGTTTTCGATATTTAATTGCTAGAAAATTTAAATTAAGAATGGGAGTCGATGTAGCGAGAGGTCCGGAAGATTGGGCATATTATGTAGTTTTTGGAAGCAATTGGCTTCGTTAAATTACCTTAAAAACGTTTCTGTTAGTTAGTTAATTCAATAATTGTCTAAAACCTGATAGCGATTGCTATCAGGTTTTTTTATTTCTAAACAGTTCTCTTAAAATGAATAGCCAAGCGTAAGTAACCAGTTTCTTGGAGCTCCGGGAAATAAACGGATGTAATCATATCCACCAACCCAATAGGTTTTATTGGTTAGATTATTTGCGTTCAATTGTATTTTAAATTTGTTAATGGTGTAATACAAAGCAGCATTCATTAACGTGTAACCAGGTATTGTTTGTGTTGCACTAATACTTAAGTTACGAGTTGTTACAAAGTTTGTTCCCATAGCAAGCCCAAAATCTTTTAGAGCACCATCTACAAAATTATAACGTGTCCAGATATTTCCTTGTTGTATTGGAGTGTTTGGTTTTTGTCTTCCTATTTCGTCAGCTATTGGACTTTCGGTAATATGTGCTTCGTTATACGAATAAGCTGCAGAAATACTCCATTGACGAGTTATACTTCCATTTACATCAATTTCTATTCCTTTAGATTCTTCTGTACCTACCTGTCTCATTAAGTCAATATTAGAAGGATCATTGGCATTATACAACGTGTTTTTTTGTTGAATCTTAAACAAGGCTAGCGTAACAAATAATTTTTCTTTAAACCATGACGATTTACCTCCAAATTCTATCATATTACTTTCTAAAGGATCAAAAGGCCCACCAGCATTTGGATTAGATAATGATGATGTGGTTTGTGGGTTATATCCTTTTACGTAGGTACCATAAACATTAATGTTTGAGTTTACTGTGTACGTTAGACCTATACGTGGTAAGAATGAATGTTGTTTTACTTTCTTCTCATTATCTTTTGTGTAATTTTCGCGGTCGGTATATTCGTCATAGCGAACTCCAATTAAGGCTTGCAGACGACCCCATTTTATATGATCCTGCAAATAGATACCATACAAAGAATAATAGCTAGGGTCGAATGGACGTGCAGTATAAAAATATTTGCTAACATCTTTTAATTGTTGAGATCCTGATGGATTTGTTAAGTCAAAATGAGCAACATTCGGAACAGGATTTCCTTTGGAATCTAATAAATAAGCACTGCTATTTTTCGGATTATAAGTATTAATCGCTCCATTATTTGCTGCATTTCTGTATCCTTTTGCCTCAAGCTGAGAACCTCCAGATGGAACTTGTTCCTGTGCGTAGTCATATCCTAAGATTAAATTATGATCTAAATCGCCTGTTTTTGTTTTGTACACAAAAAAGGTCGAGATATTATCGATATAGCGTTTACGTTTACGCATAAAAACCTGCATTTCTATCGCAGACGGAATTGTACTGCCATCTGCTGCAGACGCATATTTGTTGGCACCACGATGTTCTAGCAAGTCTTCGTTATACCCCGTTCGGATATACGAAGCAGAGAATGATAACTTATCGGTAAATTGATGGTTTAATGAAGTTGTAACAATATAAGTTTCTTCGTTAAGATAATCATTAGGAGAGTTTAATGATTGTTTAGTTTTTGTAGAATACAAGTTGTTTTCGTAAGTCGATTGTCCACGATCAAGCATCCCTTTTGAACTTGTATAAATTAAATCAAAATTTACTCGGGTTTTATCATTTGGTAAAAACGATAGAGAAGGAGCAATAACAATGTTCTTATCAAATTGCAAATCTCTAAAAGAATTGGCATTCTCGTAACCAATATTCAAACGGTATAAAAGTGATTTATCTTCGGTAAGCGGTCCTGTAAAATCGGCTAATGCTCTAAGAGTATTAAAACTTCCTGTAGAAAAACTGATACTATTTGCTGGTTGGTCCAATGGTTTTTTGGTTACCCTATTTATAACTCCACCAGGTGATGCATTACCAAATAATGCTGATGATGGACCTTTTAATACCTCTACACGTTCCAGATAATTTGCCAAAGGCTGTTTCCAGAATCCTGTCGAAGTCCTTAAACCATTTAGTAATTGCGTATTGCTTCCGCCATTTATTCTAAAACCTCTAATCGATACATCATCATAAAAAGAAAACTGACTTACACCACTAAAATTCTTTATAACCTCTCCGATACGTATTGCGCCTTGGTCGGCAATTAGTTCTTTAGTAGCATAAGAAACCGCTTGTGGTAAATCCTTTAGAGCAATTTCTGTTTTTGCACCAATAAAAGATTTTGTGTTTTTGTATGATTTCTCTTTTCTACCAGTAATCTCTACAGTTTGCAGCGTATTAATATTTTCTTTTAGCGTAATGGTTGGTAAGTTTAGTTTTTCATTCTCATGTAATTCGATCGTTTTTTCCTGAGAAGATAGACCTAAACTAGAAAAAAGAAGAGTGTAGGTTCCTGGTCTAAGATTATTGATCTGGAAATTTCCCTTTTCGTCGGCAGAGATATTCTTTTTTAGTTCCTTAATAAAAACAGCTGCATAAGAAGCCTCTTCATCGTTTTCGGTAACTATTTTTCCTGTAATTTGGGTAGTTTGAGCTTGCCCAATATTAAAAAATGCTATAAGTAGCACTATATAAATTAGTTTCATTGTATGGTATTTGGATTTTTACGGTGCAAATATATATTTATTTAGACTTGATAAAAATAATAATTTAAGAAAACTTTATATAAAAAAAGAGAACACGCGTGAGTGTTAGATTATTCAGGACTTTTTATTTAGAAGCAACAGCATAATTTTACTTTATTGCTGCATAAAGATTACCTGTTTTGAGTATTTTGTAAGTTTTTATAGATTAATAAAAACATTGTATAAAAATTAACTGCATTAGGTTAGTTTTTTTATTTAATATTTAATTGTTTTGTAACAAAAATAAAATCAAGGCTACTAATTAGTCAACTATTTAAATCATTGATTATGTATAAAATTACGATGAAATCGGTATTCGCAGCATCTGCCTTTATGGTAGGTGTGAGTGGTTGTTTCGCACAAGACATTTTGGTTAACTCTTTAAAGTTAAATGCAAGCGAAAAAAGTAAAGAGAATTTTAAATTTACGGAGCAAATTAACCTAGGAACAACATCGGTAAAATCTCAAGGTTCATCAGGAACATGTTGGAGCTATGCGACAAACTCTTTCTTAGAGTCAGAAATGATTAGACTTGGAAAACAACCAGTTGAGTTGTCTCAAATTTTCTCTGCAAGAAATGTGTATGTTGAAAAAGGTAAAAACTACGTGCGTATGCATGGAGCAGTAACATTAGGCGACGGAGGTTCATTGCATGATGTAATCAATATGTATAGAAAATACGGAGCTGTTCCAAGAGAAGTATATACAGGATTAAACTACGGAACAGATAAAAATAAATTTGCCGAAATGGCAGCTATAAACGAAGGAGTTTTAACAGCAGTAGTAAAAAATCCAAACGGAGAACTTACTCCAAACTGGGAAAAAGCCTATGCAGCAGTTATTGATTCTTACTTAGGAAAAGTGCCAGAAAACTTTACTTACAAAGGAAAAAATTATACACCACAATCATTTGCAAAAGAGATAGTAGGTGTTAATCCAGATGAATATGTTGAAATGTCATCATTTACAACAGCGCCATATTACCAAAAAACATTATTGGCAGTGCCAGACAACTGGTCATTTGATCAGGTTTACAATGTAAAAGTTAATGATATGACCGATGTTATTGATAATGCATTAAAAAAAGGATATACAGTGGCTTGGGCTACAGATGTAAGTGAGAAAAGCTTTAGCTGGAAAAACGGTGTAGCATATGTACCAACAAAGAAATTTGATGATATGACTGCTGATGAAAAAGCAGATATGTTTAACGGACCAAAAGCAGAACCAGAAATTACTGCCGAAATGCGTCAGGCTGCTTTTGATAACTATCAAACTACAGATGATCACGGAATGCACATTATTGGTTTAGCCAAAGATCAAACGGGTAAAGAATATTACATCGTAAAAAATTCTTGGGGAGAAACAAATGACTACAAAGGTTTCTTGTTTGTAACCAAAAATTTCGTGAAATATAAAACTACAGCTCTTATGGTAAACAAAGGCGGATTACCTGCTGATATTGCTAAGAAGTTAGGAGTTTAAGAATTTTAATTCTTTTTAGAATATAGAAAAAGCGCTGCAAGAGATTGTGGCGTTTTTTTTTACGCTTTTTAATTTATTCTTATTAGATATTAGAAGCTTTTCTAAAAGATTAAAAGGGGATATTGTTGGATCTACAAAATTAGAATTAAATAGATCTAACAATATTAACATGCTTTTGTTTAAAAATGAAAATTAAAAAGTGGATTAGATTAAAACAATGATTTATATTTGACAAATAATGTCAAGTGGTAATTATCAAATGGAAACAGTTGGACAAATCATTCGTAGAAAAAGAGAGAGTTTAGGTTTATTACTTAGACAAGTATCAGCTTACGCAGATATAGATCAAGCAATTTTAAGTAAAATTGAGCGTGATGAAAGGAGAGCGAAGAAAGATGTCATTTTTAAAATAGCAGAGATTTTACAACTTGACAAACAAGAATTATTAATTCAATTTATGAGCGACAAAATTGCTTATGAAATTGCCGATGAAGATTGTGCCAGCAGAGTTTTAAAGATTGCTAGTGAAAAAATAAAATATATAAAATCTCATCCAATAAAAATCTAAAATATGAAAGCAAACTATTTAGAAAGATTTGAAATTGACGTTCTCGAAGAACCGCAATTAGATTTTAAATATTATGTAGATCCTGTTGAAAAGAAAAATATAATAAAAGAGAAAAAAAATGAAAAATTAAACGTTCTGTCTCTTTTTTCTGGTTGTGGAGGAATGGATCTTGGATTTGAGGGAGACTTTTCTGTATTAAAATCATCAGTAAATGAGATTTTAACACCTAATTTTATTGGTAAAAACCTTAAAAATGGATTTGTTCAATTAAAAAAAACAAGGTTTAAAACAGTTTTTGCAAATGACATTTTAAGTGATGCACGAAATGCTTGGGTGAATCATTTCTTAAAAAAAGGAAAAGAAGCGGATTTATTTTATACACAAAGTATTGTTGACTTAGTAAAACTACATCAAAGTGGAATTAATGTTTTTCCAAAAAACATTGATGTTGTTACCGGTGGCTTTCCTTGTCAAGACTTTAGTGTAGCAGGAAAACGAAACGGATTCAATTCACATAAAAATCATAATGGAAAATTAATTGATGATTTAACTCCGACAGAGGAAACACGTGGTCAACTTTATATGTGGATGAAACAGGTTATTGAAATAACTAAGCCAAAAATATTTATTGCTGAAAATGTTAAAGGATTGGTAAATCTTGAAAACGTAAAAGATATTATTCAAAATGATTTTTCTTCTGCCGGAGAAAATGGATATATAGTTTTAAACCCACGAGTTTTACATTCTGCAAATTATGGAGTTCCACAGTCAAGAGAAAGAGTAATATTTATTGGTATAAAAAAATCAGAATTAACAGAATCTGCGTTATTAGAATTACAAAAGGAAATAATTTCAGAGAGGTACAATCCATATCCCAAACCAACTCATTCTTATACTGCCAAAGGAGAAAACTTGAAAAAATTTGTTGAATTAAATGAACTTTTTTCTTTAATAGACGAGCCAGATAATACAAATGACTTATCGCAAAAATTCTATTCAAAGGCTAAATATATGGGTGCACACTGTCAAGGACAAATTGAGATTAAACCAAATGGAATTAGCCCAACTATTCGTGCGGAGCATCACGGAAATATCGAATTTAGAAGATTATCTAAGGAAAATGGAGGTAAGATAGATGTAGAGCTGTCAAAAGGAATGATTGAAAGGAGATTAACCCCAAGAGAGTGTGCTTTGATTCAGACTTTTCCACCAGATTATGATTTTGTAATAGAAAATAAAAATGGTAGAAAAGGCTCATATTTAGTTAGCCCATCTCAAGCATATAAAATAATAGGAAATGCAGTTCCCCCACTACTTGCTTACAATTTAGCGAAGAGAATTGAAGATGTATGGGATTTATATTTTAAAAAAGAGCTATGATAGTTTCAGCGAATTCAGAACCAAATCGAAGCGAATTTGACTTGTTGCTTAACTCAACAATTTTAGAATTGAATAATCATGCTAAAAGTTCAACTAAGAAAATAGAAACTCTTTTAGGAAGAAGTCTTGAGCCATATGTGAGAGATGTAATGACTGAATTGGCTGTAGATACAGCTTTTGAAAATTCAATTGAATTGATAGGTGGTCAGAAATTTCCTGATATAGTTGCGAAGAAATATTATGGCATAGAAGTTAAGACAACAACTCAAGATCATTGGAAAACCACTGGAAATAGTGTTTTAGAAGGCACGAGAGTTGATAATGTTGAAAGAATTTATATGTTATTTGCGAAATTGGCAAGTCCAATTGAATTTCGTTGTCGCCCATATGAGGAAGTGTTGTCAGAAGTTGTTGTTACTCATTCACCACGCTATTTAATTGATATGAACTTGAATCAAGGTGATACAATTTTCGATAAAATTAAAGTGCCATATGATACTTTGAGAAAAAAGGAAAATCCCATTAAGCCAATAGTTGATTATTATAGAAGTAAGTTAAAGCCAGGTCAAGAATTATGGTGGATGGATAATAACGAAATTGGAGGTACTACACTTCAGTTTTGGTCAAGCCTAGGTATAGAAAAAAAGAAGCAACTAGTAAATATTGGAATGATTTTATTTCCAGAAATTTTTGGAAGGTCTAGTGATAAATTTAGTCGTATTGCATTTTGGTTAGTTTCAGTGGAAAAAATTGTGCATCCAAATGTAAGGGATGATTTTAGTGCTGGTGGCAAAGGTGTCTTTATATTGGGTAGCAAAATTTATAATAATGTGCCACAAATATTTTTGAAACTATTTAAAAAAATGCCTCTTATAATTGGTGTAATTATGCAGATGTCTGAATTTGAACTTTCAGAATATTGGGGTATAAAAACTACTGATAATAAGAAAGTATCTGATTGGATTGAATTAGTTTGTGAAAACGCAAAAAAAAATCCTGATGCAAGTCATTTAAATTTAAAACAAATATTAAACGAAATCATTATGAATTAAAAAAAAGCATATTTTATTATTTTTAATTTCCAATGATTTTTAAATATAAAATAAGAAAAGAGGTCTCACGAGGCCTCTTTCTTATTATTAACGATATATTTATATAATAGATTTACTTACCTTTCAGCAACTTCTCCAAATACTCCACTTTCTCTTTTTCTGCCAAAACCAAACGCTCATAAAGTTCTACAACTTTATCAAGCGGATTAAAAGTACAATTATAATTAAGTCCAGCGTTAACAATGCCGTTATCGCTATAAGTATTTCCAATAATATTTAAAACCGCCTCTTCAGAGAAATTCTTAATTCCTTCAACAGAAACTCCTAATGCTTCAGCTATTGCCTTAAGTTTTTCATCATCTATTGTTTCGCTGTTTTCAATAGCAGAGATTGCTTGTTGGTTTGTTCCTAAAGCTTGTGCCAAAGCTTCTTGCTTCATATCTCGAAGTTCGCGAATGCGGCTTATTTTTCGCCCTATATGATTTGGTTTTGTAAGTGTGCTCATAATTCAAAGATAATAATTAAGTGTAATAACAGCCAATATGTAAAAAACATATTTAGCTAAGTACGGTACGGCTAAAAATGATACAGTACAGTTGAATAGATTGCTTAATTGCGATGTGTTGTAAAAATACAACTTTTCGCACAGGTAGAGATTAAAAACAAAAAAATATAGTAATGCAAAAAGAAAATCATATTCCATTGCATCATGATGAGGTAATGCAATCGGTAGCGAGATTCCTTTCGGCTCTTTGGGTGGAAGGAGAGTTTAGGTATCAACCGGACTATTTAGTTGAAATTTTCGAGAATATTCTTAAAACAGAAATCGGTAATGACCAGGATTTACGAACTAAAATGATAAGTTGTATTAAAACTAGTAAAATGCTAAAAAAAGCATTAGAGCGATTCTCCGATCAAGAAATAGAAAAAGCCTGCAATGGGATTGTAAAAGCTTAATAATGTCTTTGTGCTTCTAATTTTGTGTGTAAAACAGTCGTAATATAATAACGCTCAATTTAACCGCAAAGAGCGCAAAGAGAAAAAGACGCAGAGGTTCGCTAAGTTATTGATTAAGCTTTGTGAACTTTTGCGTAACCTTTGTGTTCTTTGCGGTAAAGTCTTTTTATTTAATGCTCAACTTTTGTAATCGAGTTACTAGCGGAGACCCTTCGTTCCTCAGGGTGACAAGATTGGGTGATAATAAAATAAGGGAAACCGTGTTATCGAGCAAAAAGGTTATCAAAGCTATTGATTAAGCTTTGCGAACCTTTGTGTAAATCCTTTGCGCTCTTTGCGGTAAAAGCCCACAAACAATGGATCCGCGTTATCGTTGTTTGAAAAGCTATTGATTAAACTTTGCGAACCTCTGCGTCTTTTTCTCTTTGCGCTCTTTGCGGTAAAAAACCACAATCAATGAAAATCTGTGTTATCGGGTTTGAGGTAAGGAATAAAATATGGGAAACCTATAACCAAAAAAAAAGACCATCATTTCTGATAGTCTTTTTTGCTCCCTCTCTTGGGCTCGAACCAAGGACCCTCTGATTAACAGTCAGATGCTCTAACCAACTGAGCTAAGAAGGAATCACCTTAAAGGTAAATATGTTTGCTAAAAAAAAGTTGCTCCCCCTCTTGGGCTCGAACCAAGGACCCTCTGATTAACAGTCAGATGCTCTAACCAACTGAGCTAAGGAGGAAGTTGTTGTTCTTTTTAGCGAGTGCAAATATAGAAGGTTTTTTCCTTTCTAAAAAATTTTTTCGCACTTTTTATTAATAAATTTTACTTGCCTACGATTGCTTTATAAATATCGTTACCGTTAGCAAATAAAAGCAATGTTATAAGTAAAACGAAGCCAACCATTTGCGCGTTTTCTAGGAATTTATCGCTTGGTTTTTTACCGCTAATGATTTCGTATAATAAAAACATCACATGACCACCATCAAGAGCAGGAATCGGTAATAAATTCATTACTCCAAGCATAATTGATAAAAGTGCAGTGATAGACCAAAACACTTCCCAACTCCAAGTGCTAGGAAAAATATTATAAATAGCCGCAAAACCACCTACTTGTTTGTAAGCTTTGGTTTCCGGGTTAAAAATCATTTTAAGCTGTTTTCCGTAACTTACCAATTGATCTTTTCCTTTTTCAATCCCTACAGGAATCGATTCAAAAAATCCAAACTCTTTAGTGCTTATTTTATAGTAGCCTAATTTCTCTAATGATTCCATTCCTAGAGTACCAACATTTACACCAAGTTTACCTTCTTTAGTAACAATAGCATTAACTGGAGTCTCTTTTTGGTTTCTTAAAACAACGGCAGGAATAGTTTTTCCTTTGTTATTTTCTAGTATTGTTTTTACCTCGTCATAATATTTTACTTTCTGTCCGTTAAGAGAAGTAACCAAATCTTTTGGTTGCAATTCTTTATTTGGAGATTCTGCAGCAATATTTCCAATAACAAAAGGCATTCTTATAGAAGCAAGAGGGCTTTTTTCATGTTTTGATAATTGGTCAACAAGATCGTTTGGCATCTGGATAGTTTGCTCAACACCGTTTCTTTCAATAAGAACTTGTTTAGACATTACTAAGTCCATGTTTATTTGATTGTCGAAACTCTCTACTTTTTTACCATCGATAGCAAGAATCTTATCACCAGTTTTAAAACCAGCTTTAATCATAACAGGATTTTCAATAGAAAGACCGTCTTTTATGTCAGCATTAGCAACATAAGTTTCGCCATAAGCAAATGCCATTCCTATATATATAATAAACGCAAGAATAAAGTTTACCGTAACACCACCCAACATAATGATTAAACGTTGCCAAGCTGGTTTAGAACGAAACTCCCAAGGTTGTGGAGGCAAAGCCATTTGTTCCTTGTCCATACTTTCGTCAATCATTCCAGAGATTTTTACATAACCACCCAGAGGTAACCAACCGATACCGTATTCAGTATCGCCAATTTTCTTTTTTAGAAGTGAAAATTTGACATCAAAAAATAAATAGAATTTTTCGACTCTTGTTTTAAATAATTTTGCGGGGATAAAATGCCCTAATTCGTGAAGAATAATAAGTAATGATAAACTCAATAAAAATTGAGAAAGCTTGATAACTATATCCATTGTTTAATTTTAGTTCTTAAATAACGCACAAAAGTAACGTTTTCTATTTTAATTCATAGTGCAATATAAGTCATAAGGTTTTAAATGTTTGTTAATTAATAAACATTTAGATTTCTACTTTTAACAAGATGCAGTAACTTTACTTTTTAAACACTATTTTAAATATTAGTAGTGTTAATCCGCTAAAAGTTACATTATATGGCTTCATTATTATTTTCTCCGCTTTCGATAAAAAAAATTACCTTAAAAAATAGAATCGTTATTTCGCCAATGTGTCAATATTCAGCTATTGATGGTTTTGCTAATGATTGGCATTTGGTACATTTAGGAGCTCGTGCAACGGGAGGTTCAGCATTGATAATTCAGGAAGCTACAGCAGTTTCGCCCGAAGCAAGAATATCACCTGAAGATTTAGGACTGTGGAAAGACGAACAAATAGAAAAATTAAAAGCAATCAATACATTTATAGTTTCTCAAAATGCTATTCCAGGAATCCAGATTGCACATGCCGGACGCAAAGCGAGTGTTTCAGCTCCTTGGGAAGGAAACAAAAAGTTAGATTTCGCTCAAGGCGGATGGCAAACCGTTGCACCGAGTGCCATTGGTTATCATGATAATGAAGCTGCTCCAATAGCTTTGGATAAAGCAGGAATCCAGAAAGTAATTGCCGATTTTAAGTCAACTACCAAAAGAGCCGTTGCTGCGGGATATCAGGTTTTGGAAATTCATGGAGCGCATGGATATTTGTTACACCAGTTTATGTCGCCATTGTCTAATTTAAGAACCGATGAATATGGTGGAAGTTTCGAAAACAGAATTCGTCTTACCTTAGAAATAGTTGATGCAGTACAATCAGAATGGCCAACAGATTTACCGTTGTTTGTTCGAATCTCGGCAACCGATTGGGCAGAAGGAGGTTGGAATCTTGAAGAATCGGTACAGCTTTCAGTAATTTTGAAATCTAAAGGAGTAGATGTTGTAGATGTTTCTTCGGGAGGATTGGTTTCACATCAAAAAATTGCACTAGGACCAAATTACCAAGTTCCTTTTGCCGAAAGGATAAAAAAAGACACAGGAGTTTTAACAGGGGCAGTAGGTTTAATCACCGAAGCTACTCAAGCCGAAGCAATCTTAACTTCAGGTCAAGCCGATTTAATCTTGTTTGCCAGAGAATCGCTTCGTGACCCAAACTTAGCTTTGCATTTTGCATCCGAATTAAACTCCGATATACAATGGCCAAAACAATACGAACGAGCTAAGATTTGATGAAACATTAATGTTTTTTTTATTTAAACCATTAAGAAATAAAACATAAGTTTTTTAATTGAACCATTAAGAGATTAAGTTTCATTAAGCTTTGAACTTAATTTTCTTTATTTCTTAATGGTAAAAAAACTTAATTTAATCTGTGGCAAAAACAATAAATATTAACTGAGTTTCATTGAAAAGAGAAACTTAATTTTTCTTCATTTCTTAATGGTGGAAAATCCTTTATCCCGATAGCTATCGGGAGTGGCAAAAAAATAAACTTAATTTTCTTCATCTCTTAATGGTGAAGAAAAAAAATAAAAATCAAATGCAAAAAATAAAAACAGCACTATTATCATACGGAATGTCGGGGAAAGTTTTTCACGCACCATTTATAAACATTCACCCAGGATTTGAACTTATTGGTTCTTGGGAAAGAAGCAAGAAATTAATACAAGCAGATTATCCAACAGTAAGAAGTTACCCAACTATCGAAGATGTTCTTGCAGACGATGTCGATTTGGTGATTGTAAACACACCAGTTGAAACACATTATGAATATGCCAAAAAAGTTCTAGAAGCTGGTAAACACGCTATAGTCGAAAAAGCATTTACGACCACCGTTGCTCAGGCACAAGAATTGGCTGATTTAGCTAAAGCAAAAGGATTAAAATTGGCCGTTTTCCAGAACAGAAGATGGGATAGTGATTTTAAAACCGTTCAAAAAGTTGTTAAAGACGGTTTGTTAGGAGATTTGGTCGAAGCCGAATTTCATTTTGATCGTTATAATCCTTTGTTAAGTATTAAAGCACATAAAGAAACTGCCAACTCAGGCGCAGGAATCCTAAAAGATTTAGGTCCGCATTTAATAGATCAGGCATTGCATTTGTTCGGATTTCCAAAATCGGTTTTTGCAGATGTCAGAATAACACGCGAAAATTCATTGGTCGATGATTATATCGATTTACTATTATATTACGATGATTTTAGAGTTCGACTAAAAGCTAGTTTCTTTGTTAGAGAAGCCAACCCTGCTTATGTAGTTCACGGAAAAAAAGGTTCGTTCTTGAAACCTCGTGGAGATGTTCAGGAAGATGATTTGAAATTGGGTAAAAAACCAGATACTGTAACTTGGGGAACTGAAGCAGAAGGTTTAAACGGAATTTTACACACGGAAATTGATGGTGAGGTTATCAAAGAGAAAATTCCAACTTTACAAGGGAATTATTATGAGTTCTTTGATGGTGTTTATAAGTCGATTACAACAAATGCTATAGAACCAGTTACAGCCGAAGACGGAGTTAAAACCATGAAAATCATCGAAGCAGCTATTGCAAGTAATGCACAACACAAAGTAATTAATTTGTAGGCGTTTAACTCTTTGCGAAAGTAACGCGATCCCGAAGCGTCGGGACGGATTTACTAAAGTAAAGACACGGAAAAATACGGATTTTTAAAAATAATTAATCCCTAAGCTTTTGACAACGTTATTGAGTTAAGCTTTTTTGATTTAATTATGATTAATTTTTTTCGCGCAAAGATGCATAAGCGCAAAGGTTTTAGGTGTAAACTTGGCGGCTTGGCGACTTTGCGTGAGATTTATTCGGCGCTATTATTCTTAACTTAATGACATTCAGCTTTTGGATGGTAGAAAATCCGTGTTTTTCCGCGTTTTCGCGTTGGCGAATCCGCTTCATCCGTGTTCCATTCGCGTTCCACTTAATTTATAAACAATAACGTTATAATTAATCCTAACTAGTAGGGTTGAATTAATGTTAAGGATGATTTTCGTAATTTTGCCCAATCAAACTTTAAAGAACTCATTTTGATAGATTTAAACTTCCTAGGCAGATTCAGAAGTAAAGCAAAATTTAAGAAAACCTACAAAAATGCTAAAGCTTCGTACTTAAACCGAATCCGTTTTGCTGTCGGAATGTTTTATTTTGCAATGGGTTTATGTTTTGCTACCTGGGCAAGCCGAATTCCGAGTATTAAAGCCGCATTAGATTTAAGCGAAGGACAATTAGGATCTATTTTGTTTGCATTACCGTTGGGGCAATTGCTAATTATGCCTTTCTCGGGTAAAGTTGTCACTCGTTTTGGCAGTCATAGAATTTTAATTTTTTCGTTGCTATTTTATGCTTTTAGCTTGACTAATTTAGGTTTGGCAACTACATCTTGGCAGTTATCTGCTGGTTTATTCCTTTTCGGAGTATTCGGAAACCTAGCCAATATTGCAGTAAATACACAAGGAGTTTACACCGAAGTACTTTTCAAGAAAACTATAATGTCTTCCTTTCATGGCATGTGGAGTTTTGCTGGGTTTACAGGAGCTTTAGTTGGTTTAGGAATGTTAGCATTAAAACTATCACCATATTATCATTTTGTAATTGTTGCAGGAATTGTACTTATTATGATTGCTTTCAATTATAAATTTTTGGTCAAAGCCAAAGAAAAAATCAAAGTACAGGAGAAGAAAAAGAAACTTTTTGCAAAACCAGACAGTTCATTAATTTGGCTTGGAGTAATTGGGTTTTGTTGTATGGCGAGCGAAGGAGTAATGTTCGATTGGAGCGGTGTTTATTTTAAAGATGTCGTAAAAGCTCCTGGGGCATTAGAAATCTTAGGTTATACATCATTCATGATTATGATGGCAAGCGGACGTTTTCTGGGTGATGGACTAATTCTTAAATTCGGAAGAAAAAAAGTATTACAAATAAGCGGATTGGTCATTTCGCTAGGACTTTTTACCTCGGTGCTTTTTCCTTATATAATTCCTTGTACAATTGCCTTTATGTTTGTTGGTTTAGGAGTTTCTACAGTTGTACCAACTTTGTATAGTGTTGCTGGTAAAAACCCATCAGTTCCGGCTGGTGAAGCTTTAACAATCGTTTCGAGCGTTAGCTTTCTTGGTTTTTTAATGGGACCACCTGTTATCGGTCATATTGCCGAAGCTTTTGGTCTTCGTTTCTCTTTTGCCTTTATCGGCATCTTCGGATTCTTTATTGCTTTTATGGTTACAAGAATCAAAGCAATAGAATAATCATATCACATTACTTTAAAATTGTGGAAAGAAGTTAAACATATAAGTTATGTAAGCTCATTTAAGTTTTTATGCTGATAGTCACGCTTATATTTACTTTCATTACTTACATGGTTCAAACTAAAGTGTTAGTTTAGAACTTTAAGTATGAAAGTGAATGATGTAATACGTTAATTTTCTCAGCTCTTCATAATGTAATTTTCTGCGTTTTGTATTTTTATTTAACAGGAAAAGTTTAGTTAAATATAAAATTGATTATATTTGAAATTAAATTAAAGAAAAAACGTACATTTTTTTAATAGGGAATTTCAAAATACCACATGTTTTTATTAAAGCACTATTCCAAAAATAGATTTTTTTCTTGATTGCTCTATAACTTGAAAGTTCATTCTTTCGAGTTGTAGTGCTTTCAGAAATTCTTTCTTGAACGCCATTTTTCGATAATATATTTTAAAATCTTAAAAATAATATGTTTATGAAAAGTTGGATGGCGGTATTCTTATTTATCTCACAAGTAGCTATTTCTTTCGCGCAAAGCGAAACTGGTTTTTTAGGAAAAATTATCGATTCCAGAACACAGAAGCCGTTGCAATATGTTGTGGTTAGTATTCAAAATTCTTCAACCATGCAATTAACAGATAGTGATGGTACATTTAAATTACTTTTATTATCCGAAGGAGATCAATTATTATTACTGCACAGTCAAGGATATAAAGATTTGCTTTTTCCTGTAAAGGTTGTTTCTGGACAAATGACAGATTTAGGAGTTTTGATTTTAGATGAAGACAATCAAATTGGTTCACAAGCTATTCTGATTTCTTTATCCGAGAGTGATTTGACAGATGATAATAGTACGTCCGAGAATACTTCGGGACTTTTGCAATCATCACGTGATGCATTCTTACAAGCATCGGCTTTTAATTGGGGACAAGCGCGTTTTAGGATGCGAGGCTTAGATAGTGAGCATGCTAAGATGACGATTAATGGTGTCGAAATGAACAAAATGTATGATGGCAGACCACAATGGGGAAATTGGGGTGGGCTGAATGATGCTACCAGAAATCAAGAGTTTTCTGTCGGGACGGCAACATCAGATTATACATTTGGAGGAATTTTAGGCACGCAACAAATTAATACCCGTGCTTCGATATACCGACCAACTTCCCGAATTACATTTTCGGGTAGTAATACCAATTATAGTTTGCGAGCAATGGCAACTTACGCTACAGGATTAATGCCTTCTGGATGGGCTTTTGTAGTTTCAGCAGGGAAACGCTGGGCAAACGAAGGTTATTTTGAAGGAACAAATTACGATGCTGATTCTTTTTTTATGAGTGTCGAAAAGAAATTAAGTGATAGTCATTCGCTCAATTTCACAGGATTTTATACGCCAAATTCAAGAGGGAAAAATTCACCAAATACAAACGAAGTAACACAACTTACCAGCGAACAATATAATTCTTATTGGGGTTGGCAAGATGGTAAGAAAAGAAATGCACGACTAAAAACTATTGAAGAACCTGTTTTAATGCTGAATCATTTTTTTAAGATAGATGATAAAACAACTTTAAATTCCAGTATAACATATCAGTTCGGGAAAATCAGCAATAGTAATATCGATTATCAAAATGCCGATAGTCCTGATCCTACCTATTATCGTAAATTACCAAGTTATTATAGTTCGCTTTATGCAAAAGACCGAGGAGAATATTCAGGTGATTTTACACCCGATTATGAAAATGCAGAGATAAACAGAACTCATTTCTTAGCAAATCCTCAAATAAATTGGGATGAATTATATCGATCAAATCGAACTATTACAACCGACTCAAAAGGAATCGTAAATGGTTATGTACCCGCTCAGAGTCATTACGTTTTGTATGAAGACAGAACAGATGATAAAACAATATCTTTTAACTCTACTATAAACTCTCAATTAACGGAGAATATAATTTTTAATGGCGGAATTGCTTTTAGAAATTTAAAATCACACAATTATCAGTTTCTCACGGATTTATTGGGAGGATCGTATTTTGTAGATATTGATTTGTTTTATAAAGGTGATCAATCGCAATCGGATTTGCAGCATCCAAATCGTCAAGTAGGAGTAGGAGATACGTATGGATATAACTATAATTATCTGGCAAATACAGTTGACGTTTTTACGCAGTTTAAATTCTCTTATCGCAAAGTCGATTTTTATCTTGCTCAGGCTTTCTCAAGTGCTACTTATCAAAGAGATGGTTTATATCAAAACGGAATCTATGCTACAAATTCTTTTGGCAAAAGTGAGAAAGTGAATTTTGAGAATTTTGCTTTTAAGGGAGGATTAACATATAAAATATCAGGAAAACAATGGTTGTTTTTTAATGGAGCGCATTTAACCAAAGCACCGACAATAAGAAATACATTTCCCAACGCTCGACTTAATAATGGTATAGTCGACGGAATAGAAAGTATGAACATTAGTAGTCTTGAAGGAAACTACATATATCATTCGCCTAAACTAAAAACTCGACTTACAGGCTATTATAGTTTGATAAAGAATGCAACGCAAACTTCCTTTTTCTATGCCGAAGGAATTTTTGATGATGGCGCTGGATATGATAATACAAATGCATTTGTGAGCCAGACTTTAACACATTTAAACAAAAAGAATATTGGTGCTGAGCTTAGTTTTGAATATCAAATCGTGCCTACTTTTAAAACTACTTTGTCTGCTGCATATGGGCAATATACGTATGATAGTAACCCGAATGTAACAATTACAAACGATGCTCAAGCGTCTTTAACAAATAGTAATCCTGTTTATAATTTCGGAACTGCAGCACTAAAAAATTACAAACAACCAGGAATGCCACAACAAGCCTATTCATTTGGGGTTGAATATCGTAATCCTAGATATTGGTGGCTTGGCGCGAATATAAATTACCTCACAAATTCTTATATAGACGTATCTCCAATTTCCAGAACAGCGCAGTTTTATATTAACCCTAAGAGCGGTTTTCCTTTTCCTGAAGCCTCAGCAGAAAGAGCCAGGGTATTATTGAAGCAAGAAAAGTTTAATCCGATTTCATTATTAAATATCACAGGAGGAAAATCATGGCGTATTCGCAGAAAGAATATTTCTTTTTTTGCAAGTGTAAATAATGTACTGAATACGATCTATAAAACGGGTGGTTTTGAACAAGCAAGGAACGCAAATTTCCGTCGATTAGATCAGCAAGCTTCGAGCGGAACGCCATCATTTGCGCCAAAGTATTTTTATGGATATGGAAGAACCTATTTCGGAAACCTGGCAATTAATTTATAAATATATAAACGTATTTAATATGAAGAATAAATATAACTCTTCGGTTTTTTTAGTAATTGTGATGCTTGCTTTTTTTGGTTGTGCAGGAGAAGAAACGGCAATTCCGGAACTTACATGTAACCAGCCTGATTTAAAAGTAAACAAGACAGTGTCTGATGTTTATAATGCTGCCAATCCTGTTGCGGCTAAATATTTATATGATGATATTATAGAAGGATATGTAGTTTCTAGTGATGAATCGGGTAATTTTTTTAAAACAATATTTTTTCAAACCATACCTACAAATGGCGTTGCACAAGGATTTAGTATAGGGTTTGACGCGACAAACTCCTATATCGATTATAGAATAGGAAGCAAGGTATTCATAAAATTAAAGAACCAATTTACCGATGTTAATTATGGCGGAATGAGAATTGGGAGTTTGTATGTTAATGCCTATGGAGAAGCAACAGTTGGAAGAATTGCACAAAATGAGTATAAAAATGTATTGAATACTTCTTGTGTTGTAATTGATGAAAGCAAGTTAGTTCGTTCACTTTCGATGGCCGAATTATTAAATGATAATAACATAAATACATTAGTGCAATTATCTGATGTTCAATTTGCCGATGCAGCATTAGGTCGTCATTATTTTGAAGAAGCAAATAATATAGGAGGTGCTACCAACTGGAATTTGCGTGATAAAGCTGGTAATCAGGTTATTTTTAGAACTAGTAGTTATGCCGATTTCGCAACCAGTTTAGTGCCTAAAGGAAGTGGAACAGTACGAGGAATATTGACAAAATATGGTACAGATTATCAAATAATGGTACGTTCAGAAAAAGATGTAGTAATGGAGGGGAAGAGAACCATTCCGTTTTTCTCAGAAGATTTTCAATCAGTCAAGCATAATGTAAATTTTAGTTTGCCAGGTTGGAGTAATATTGTTGAAAAAGCAACCAAATTATGGAAAAGTATTGTTTACGCAGGTAATGGTTACGCCGAGTTCAATACGACAAGTACAACAGCCGCCGAAAACGTTGCTTGGTTAGTTTCTCCTAAAATCAATACAACAGATTATAAAAACGCGGTACTGTCTTTTAGAAGTGCACAACATGATTTAAAAGTGGATTCTCCGTTGAATGCTTTAGAAGTTTATGTGTCAACTAATTTTGATGGTTCGAATATCGCTAAGGCTAAATGGACAAAATTAACTGCAAAAGTTGCCTCGTTATCAACTCCTACACGACAGTTTATAAGCTCAGGAGGAATAGATTTATCTGTTTATTCAGGAAATATTCATATTGCATTTAAATATATTGGGTCAGGTAAAGACAAAACACTTAACGGAGCTTTTATGGTAGACGATGTTGTAATTGTAGGAGATAAGTAAGTAGAGATATTATGTAAGAAAGAATAGTTATTTAAAGACCAATTATGTATTTAAGTATTTTCTTTCTTTTATTATTTTAAATAACAAGAAAAAACATATATTTGATATTTAATACAAGTTTCTAATGTATATATCAGATAATCAAGAGCTTTCTTATAACAAGAGCTTTCTCACTTATAAAATTAAAAAGGGCGACACCCTGCAAAGCGTAGCTTTAGAACTGGAAGTTGAGCCAAGAACCCTTAGAGCTTACCATAATATGCATTGCAGAATTCCTGATTTAATTGAGGCAGATTTTAAATACCATCTTGAATATTTAATTTTAGCTCCAGAAAAAAAAGAACTTCCTGAAGAAGAAAGAATTCAAAATGAGGTAGTTTTTAATGATGGAGCCTCTACTATTTCATTAAACTACGCACACATAAACAATACTTATGGAGTGCTTTATACTATAGAAAGCGGAGAAAAAATACATACCCTAAAACAAGAAATAAATGTAAAGTGGAAGGCTAAAAGCGACAATGGTTTTTATTTTTTTGAAGTAACCCGTATCGGTAATATTTATATAAACGATGCTGAAGCAGGTTCTATGGCTCAAGTAATTGCCGAAAAAGCTTCCGCAGCTTTATATCCTTTATTAGTTGTTGTTGATGGAGACGGAAAATGGGTTTACATCAATAATTTTAATCAAATTAAAGAACGCTGGGAAGAAATAAAAACTCAAATTATAAAAGAGTTTAGAGGTGATAGTATTGAAAAATATTTTTCGATTTACGACACAAATTTAGAAAGTAGCGATTCGCTATTCTTATCACTTTCGCAAGATTGGTTTCTTAATGCCTTTTTTAACGGAATTCATACCCATTATACCTCAAGTTTAGTTATTAATAAACAACTTGATTTTCCTTTTATAGCAACAGCCAAAAATATTAACTATCAAGTAGAGCAAAGATTAAATAAACATCTTGATAGGGATAACTTTATAGTAATCGAGATAATGGGTAAACTCGATGATGAACGAACCAAAACAGATTTTGAACAAGAATTAGGTTTAGTTTCAAAAGAATTTTCAGAGCAAAAACCAACGGGTAATTATAAAGCAAAATACTTTTTGAATCCAAATAGTTATATAGTTGAAGCACTTAATTTGACTTGCGACATTGCATTGGATGTTCCTCAAAAATATGAAATTACGATTTCTAATTTAGATGATAAAGACGAACAAGTAATTGCTTCAAGACAAAAAATATTTGTTGAAGAAATTAAACCCAAAAAAAAGTGGTGGTCTTTTTAAAAAATAAGAATTATGAGTGAGAAACATATTGTAGTACAAGGAGCTACTGTAAAATGTAAGTTTAGTGTAGAACCAAAATTGGACAAATTAAAAGTAAAAACACAAAAAAAACATTATGCAAACGATAAAGAGGGTGCCGAAAAACTAATTGCTACAACCAAAGAAATTGGGCAAACACTAGAAAAAAATACCTTTGGTAAATGTAAAAAACAACCTACAGGGAGTGATTATTTGCCATGTAAGGCTGTAATTACTAAGTGGAGTGGTTTTTATGACAAAGTAACTCTAAGTAATCAAGGCAAAATTTTAACAGAAGATAGTAAAGCTACTTGCCCAATGGGAGCGCCCGATTGTATTGAAATTGCAAATCACGGACAAATTGCAGAACCATCTGAGCAAAATTTTAAAAACGTAGATCCAATGTTGCACAATCAAATAAATCCAATGGTAGATGTTAGACAGATGTACAAAGTAGAAGCTAAACACAAGGGAATAAATTTTAACGATTAATTTGTTGATACAATGGCTAAAGGTGTAAAAAAAATTAAATGGACAGGGGTTGGTAAGGTAATAAGCAGTTTTTCCAGACCCAATGAAAAATTGGCAATAGCCCCAGATCAGGAAGTTTCTTTTGAGGTATCGGAGTGGTATGATGGCACACCAGAAGCAGATAAAAGAAAAAATATCACTTGGATATTACAAGATAGAAAAGCAAGAAAGATAATTGCACAAAAAACAGCAGCTGTAAATACGCCTAAAAAAATTAGCATTCCTAAAGCCTTATGTGGCCCATTTGAATATTATGTAGAAGCAAGTCTTTACGGAAGTGTAGATTTACTAAATGAAACAGGGTTATATGTAAGAGGATACTGTACTCCCAAAATCGTAAGTAGTAAATGGTGCAAAGCCAATAACGGAACAGATGTACGAAAAGAATATTTTTTTGGTTATGGCGAAATAATCTATCTGAACTTAGTAACCGAAGGACTCAACGGGAACTTAAATTTAGGCATAGACATTTATAGACGTATTAAGGGTGAAGACCAGTTTATAAAAAGATATTCAAGTGTAGATGTTATAGATGGAGAGATAAATTATAAAATAAATGATAGTTTTTTGTGGTATGGAGCTGTTAAAAAACGAAAAGAACTCGAAGAGTTTTATGTAAAAGTCTTTGATCCCGCCGATAGACTTTATATTACCGATAGTAACAATGATACCGAGCATGCTCGTTTCTTGCGAGTTAAGGATAAGATAGCCTCGAGAGTAGTAAAGCCCTCTACAAGTTTATCGCCTTTAAAAATTGGGGAGCCAGACAAAAATTTTATGAGTTATCATTATTGCAAGTATACTTCGATAAAGATGAATGATAAACTGCTTTTTGATGAATCAAAATTAATAAAAGGGCAGAATATAAGTAAAGAAATTAGAGTACATTTATTTGCTGGAGGAAACGATAAATATAAAAAGATAAAGATAGAATTGGGCGAAAAGCTACCCGGAAAATGTGATAACCACCGAGGACAGGTGTTTGATATTACCGATTTGCAAAAGGCAGGATTTGAAAATGCTAAAAAGATTTCAAATAACGCTTTTTCATTTGATAATACTTTTAAGTACAAATTTCAAAATGATTATAAAGAGTTTTTTAAGGAATATTTTTTACCGAAAGTAGTTATTAAGACAAAGATT
The DNA here is from genome assembly GCF_057834355.1 of Flavobacterium sp. GL_143. NCBI lineage: Bacteria > Pseudomonadati > Bacteroidota > Flavobacteriia > Flavobacteriales > Flavobacteriaceae > Flavobacterium > Flavobacterium sp. GL_143. The sequence continues at coordinate 1,464,872 of NZ_CM174401.1, forward strand.
CCTCTGGCGACTTGTGGATATCAGCATATTTTAGATATTAATATAAATCCCGATGTGGCTTGGGCATATCATTTTCAGTATGACAAACCCAATGGAGGTTTCTTTAAAGATATAAATATTAAAATACAAACAGGATTAGATGAAGAATTAGATTATCTCACCCCATATCTGGACGCTACAATAAAGTTGATGTTTAGGGAGTTGCCGCAATCCATGAGGGAATTAATGGTAATATTTTTAACAGATTACTTTAAGAGCTCAGCAAGTAGTTTTGGTTTTGGTATTCATGCCTATCATACATTTGATGAAAGCCAGAACAAACCTGCTGTAATTATGGATTATACGGCAAAATACCCCTGGATAGCAAGAACATTAATTACTACCTTCCTTGTAGTATCGGTAGTAATCGATATTATAATACTGTACCTAACTCGTGGGAGAGGAGGAGTAGCCACAAAAGCAGGAAAAGTTGCTGAAAATATTCATAAATATGGTAGATCAGCAGCTATTGCCATGGAAAGAAAAGGTTTTGAAACGATAAGCCCAAAAATCACGTCTTTTAGAGCACAGTATTTTGAGAGACAAGCAGATGACAGAATTGCTCTGATACAAACCGAAAAAGTATCGGCATTGCCTTTATTTGGTTTACAATATGAGGACAAACATACCTTAGGAAGCATTACTACAGATTTAATAGGTATTTCGACCGTATTTGATTATGCCCGTAAAGCAATGGCTATTTTTGGACGAATTACTTTGCTTAAAAAAATTAGTGATAAATTAAACAAAGTACCAACAGATCCTAATAAACTACCAGGTGCAGTTAATCGGAACGATGTTAATAGCGGTATAGATTATGTGCAAGAAGCCATAGAAAATAGTATCGACGGATTGGCTGAAAAATTGGGACATAAACTCGAGTTTATCCTAACCATAAAAGGCGAATATCAAGCCAACTATCAGGTATTTATAAATCATTTGGTAGGTGCAGTAAGTGTCGAGGATCAATTAGAAAATTATGTAAATAATAGTAAAGGTATTATAGGACGAAAAAAAGGAATAGATGCCGTAGCCTCCTGCCAGCTTAAAACGGGTTATGCCATAAAAACCGACTGGATCATGCGTTATGCCCCCGATTTTATAAAAGGCGTTGTACCAGTAATAGACCATGAAGCCAAAGCCGAGGGACAAGCCGAAATACATGGCAGTTTGTTTTTTGAGCGTAAATACACTTTCGAGAACCCCAAAGCCTATTATGTAGATAATGTTATTTTCTCAGGCATTGCAGGAAGTTTGTCGGGGAGTGCAGTTTATAAAGAGAAGAAAAAGACTCCAAAACAAGAAAAGATTACTGTTTCTGAAACTCACTTTATTTTAATGGAACCTTATGTAGTAAAAGGAGAAAAGGTATTTTTATTCGACGAAAAAATAATTAATGAACCCAAATAAAAATGAAAAAAATCACAATCTTAATTCTATGTGTTAGCATCTTTAGTTGCGCACAAAATAAACAAGAAATAAATTTTAATGACAAGAAAATGAATACAAAATATCCAAATATTAATGCTTCTAATTTTGTTAATGAAATAGCTAAACAAGTTAAACATTACGAAAAAGAACCTATGTATTATATGCGTATCAACAAAACAAATTGTGTGGTTGAAGTTTTAGTGAATGACTATCCTGTACATGATGATTATGAGCTGTCCAATTTTGCAACACCATTAAAAATTAATTATGCGATACTAAAAAGCGGGGAGCAAACACTTACGTATCGATTGTACCCAGTGGGGGATTTAATAAAAGAAGAATATGGCGAAGGAGATACTGTAACCACGTTAACCGATAACACAGCAATATCGATTTCTATTATAAAAATGGATAATGGTAGTGAGAAAAAACTAGAGGATGAAGAAGTGGTGATGAAACATACGAGCTTAACCGATGATAAAGGTCGTTTTATAGCCTCTGGAAAACCTTATTATGAGTTCACTTTTAAATTTAATGCCCAAGTACCGTATGCAAACGAAGGCTGGAGCAAAGGGCAGGATTTAACAAAACTGGATCAGAAATTACTTGAAGCAAAAGCAGTTGAGTTTTATAAAGAATATAGTAAAATACATCAAAATAATGATAAAGATGCTCTTGCAAAAGTTAAGTTTGGAGATGATTTGTATGGTGGTAAATCTCTTTATTTTACGATTCATGATATACAAAAAATGTGGGATGAAGATTTAGAGGATTTAGATTGCAATAATGTGAAAATAAAACCTATTGAGAATTATAAGACAGTATTCTTTGGTAATGGCAAAATTGTGTTCTTATTATTAAAATCGTTAGATCCAACTTATAGAGGCGGTGGGGCATTAATTATTGATAGTGATGAATCAACATTTATGCCTAGAATCCAACTTTATTTACCAGAGGGTAAAAAATTAGAAGATGGATTATACATGATAGATTAAGAGATGAGAAAAGTTAATTATATAAAAAAGAACTTAATGTTAATGATATTTTGTTCTATGCTTTTTCTAGCTGCATGCCAAAATAAGTTAAGCAGAGAACAACAATTAGTTCTAGATTTTGCAAAACTTGAAGATCAGTATAATAATACATTGTATTATAAAAATTTTGATTTAAATAATGTATATAATGATTCTCCAATACATAATGACAGTAGTTTTAATGTTTCACTGTTTAAATCAAATTTAAAAAAAACTTTTAAGTTGCATCAAGTATATCCATTTTTTCCTTATTTTGAAGGGATAGATAATCTTGATTATCCTTATCAATTTACCTATCCTGATAAAGGTCAAAAATATTTACATGTAAAATTTTCGATTTTCATACCTGATGATTACTCTCATTTTTCAATAAAAAGAAGTGATGTTGGTAAAACTTTAATTAAAGATGGTGTTGAATTTGTTTTACTTGAAATGAGAAATGATGGCGCAACATTAATGATAAAAGATTTAAGTATTCAACAAAACTATCTTACTTCGAAATCTCAAAAAGATTATTTAAATAAAAAACATTATAATACAGACATTATTTCCAAATCGCTGGACTTTAACAATATATTTGTTGTTGATGAAGACCTAACCAATTCTAATTGTAGATTTATTCTAGAAGATACTTTAACTAGGGTAATTAGTGGGAGGCTTAAAATTGGTTTAATTGGTGAGAATGGAAAGACGCTTATAAGTGATGCCCAACAATATGATTTTAGAAATTCTTTAAATTATAGAGAAGAAGATTTGAAATATAAAAATCATGAATTTCCAAATGAGGTATATATTAATAAGTTAAGATCTGCCTATGAAAAAATCTTTTTGGAATATAAAGAAAATAATATAAATTCTTTAAAAACTTCAAATCCTATATATATTGTCAATCTTAGGGGTATTGGAAAAATAGAGAATATTGATATCTTATTAAGATCGAAAAAAGGACATGCTGAAATTGTTGATTTGGGAAAAAATAGTGTTAAAAAAGAAATTGAAAGCGAAAAACAACAAGGTGATAATGAACAATACTTACCTGTTATGAACGTTACTGAAAGTGACTTAAGGAAGGTGCTTAAAACAAATCTTAATTTCGTTTATTCTCAAGATTATAAGTCGGAGGATATATTGTTATATGTGTCAATGCCTAATATTTATAATAATAGACTTTATCTTAATGTAAGTTTTAGTGATTTAACGGTTCACGGTAGAAATGACACTCTTAAAATTGAGAGTGATGATCAATTAAATTATTCAGCCGTGGATTATGTGTTAGGGATTAAAAATAATTCATCAACTCTTCAATTTACCAGGCCTAATTTTGAAATTAAAAAAATAACAGGAAAAATTACATTAAAAATGCGTTACTATTATGACAAAGAATATGATGTTGACAAGTTGCCGTCAGGTGTTACTTTATCTAATAATGGTTTAAGGTTAACGATTAACAAAGATAATCCCTCTTTAAAAAACATGAAGAACTATTACGCATTCAACTCTAATAAATCTAAACCGATTGGTTATGATTTATCAACTGACTCAGATTATTTTACTAGTATTATCAACTATTTAGAAAAACCTAAAACTATTGTTATTCGATTTAATATGACAGGAAAGAACAAGGAGTTGAATGCGGATTTGTCATTTGAATCTATTTATAATGAGTTGAATAAAAGTTTTGATACTAAATACAACTAAGATAAATGACTTAATAATTAAAATATCGATATCGGTTTTTGGGTAAAGAATGAATAATTACATTATCATAGTTTTGTTTTAATACAAAAACTATCAGAGGATACGATAAATTAGATATGAAAAAGATATAGAAATACAACCCTTAGAAAATTATAGAATGACTTTTTTAGGAAATGGTCAAATTTTATTTTTGCAATTAAATTCATTAATACAGCCTTATAGGGGAAATGGGGCATTACGAATTAATAGTATAGACAAAGAAGGTTATAAGGCTGCTTATGTGCCTCACATATATCTTTATTTACCTGAGGGTAAAAAACTAGAAGATGGTTTGTATATGATAAATTAAGGAGATGAGAAAGTTTCTAGTTTTTCGATCTTTTATGGTAGACGATGTTGTAATTGTAGGAGATAAGTAAGGATTTATATTTTGAATACTATTTAGAAATAAATATAAATCACTGTTATTCAATTGATAAGTAAAAACCTGTTTTAAGGATTTGTTATATGACTTAGTTTTTTAGAAGTAAAAACAGTATTTTTTCGATGATTTTTGTATTTTGGTCATCCCAAATCGATATAAATACCATGATGAAAAACTACTTTATTGCCATTTTTATGATGGCTTTTCCATGTTTGATCCACAGTCAAGATCAAGAAAATCAAGTTAAGTTAAAACAAATTAATGTCGTAAAGACTAATTACCGCGATTTAAAAAGTGGTGAAATTGAAAACAAAACGGTGCTGTTTAAGGATGGTAAACTTTTGTCAATTAAGACATCCGACGTTGTGCAAAGTTTTTTTTATAATCCAAAAGGATTGCTAGACATGACTGTAAAAGAAAGAATAGGTAGCAACTGGAAAGAGGTTGTAAATTATAGTTATGACAAAGAAGACAGAATCACCAAATTCTTAAAAAAATATGATGAAAACGGTGAGACGGTAACCAAGACAGTAACGATGACTTACGAAGGTGCCAGAATAAAAGCTATTACCAAAAAAAGCAATATTCATACTGTAATTGAGGATATTGAATATGTGGTAGAAAATGGACTTATCATCAGACGTTCATCCAGAGACAGAAATCAGCAAATTTTTAATAAGATCGAATATGTGTATTCTAATGATAATGTGATAAGACACAAAGGAGTACTTGGAGAAAAAATGTTTAATAATTTTACTTTCGATGACAAAAAATCGGTTGATTTATTAATCGTGCAGAATTTATTTGGACCAAACTATAAAGTAATTGTACCATTAATCTCTTTTCATGAAGAAGAGTTTGACTTTGAATCTATTTCATATAATAATGAATTAGCATTTATTCCATCATCTACAAATTACACTGGAGTTACCGGAAAATATAAGTACAATGCTGCGAATTATCCAATATCATCTTCATTTTTAGAGCAAAATGGAATTGTTAAAATTGATAAAACTTACATTTACGAGTAAGAATAATTACTGAATAGCAATTGAAGTCTTTGGTTTTGTATTATAAAAAAAGACTTCAATTGGCTTTAGTACCTTGCAAATCACTAAATTTGTAGCTTATTTAAAGTTATGTTAGAAAAAGAAGTACTAAATTTTGAAAAAACAGCCATTGTTGGGATTGTAACTCAAAATCAAAGTGAAGAAAAGTTAAATGAATATCTGGACGAGTTAGAGTTTTTGACTTTTACTGCAGGCGGAGAAGTTATAAAACGCTTTACGCAAAAAATGGAACGTCCAAATCCTAAAACTTTTGTTGGAACAGGTAAAATAGACGAAATCAATCTTTTTGTAAAAGAACATGGTATTTCGACTCTAGTATTTGATGATGAATTATCACCATCGCAACAAAAGAATATATCCAAAATTATAGATTGTAAAATCCTTGATAGAACGCATCTTATCCTGGATATTTTTGCTCAAAGAGCCGAAACATCTTATGCGAGAACACAAGTAGAACTAGCACAATGCCAGTATTTATTGCCTAGACTTTCGGGTATGTGGACGCACTTGGAACGCCAAAAAGGGGGTATTGGAATGCGTGGACCTGGAGAAACGGAAATCGAGACAGACAGACGTATCGTTCGTGACCGAATTGCATTATTGAAAGAGAAAATAAAAACTATCGATAAGCAAATGGGTGTGCAACGTAGTAATCGCGGTGCAATGGTTCGTGTGGCTTTGGTAGGATATACCAATGTTGGAAAATCGACATTGATGAACGCAGTTGGTAAAAGTGATGTTTTTGTAGAAAACAAATTGTTTGCTACTTTGGACACAACAGTTCGTAAGGTAGTTATCAAAAACTTACCTTTTTTACTTTCAGACACGGTAGGGTTTATTCGTAAATTACCAACTCAATTAGTAGATTCTTTTAAGAGTACACTAGATGAGGTTCGCGAAGCCGATTTGTTATTGCATATTGTAGACATTTCTCATGCTGATTTTGAAGATCATATTGAATCGGTAAATCAAACTTTGTTAGATATTAAAGCTCATGATAAACCAGTTATTATGGTTTTTAATAAGATTGATGCTTACAAACATTTAACAATCGATGACGATGATTTAATTACCGAAAAAACACCAAGACATTATACGCTTGAAGAGTGGAAGACTACTTGGATGCACCGTTTAGGAGAGCAAAATGCTTTGTTTATTTCGGCTACCAATAAAGAGAACTTCGAAGAGTTTAGAGAGCGAGTTTATGAAGCTGTTAGACAAATTCATATAACCCGATTTCCATACAATAAGTTTTTGTATCCGGATTATAAGGATGCAATCGAGAAAGAAGAAGATGAAGATTAAAAAAAAAGCGCTTACAAATTGTAAGCGCTTTTTTTATGTTTTAAAATAAGTAGTTGATTCCTAAACCAAATACTTCTCTGGTTTGAAATCCTTGAAAAGCATTGTCGTCATAAATCGCTTGAAAGGATAAATTGGTCGACAAGAATTTATTAATTTTCATTACAATGTTTAATGAATAATCGATGTCTACATTCTGAGGGTCCTCTAAGTAATTAGAATATAAGTTTAAAATGTTTTCGGCAGAAACATTTGTCATAATATTAAGTTTATAATACGCCGAAGCATAGAAACCTAACTCGTAACGCATCGTTTTGTTCGCTTTAACGCCAAAATAAGATTCATCTACATATCCAACTTCAGAAGTATATAACTTGTCTACAAAAGTCATTTTTGAGGTTACAGGAGCGAAGTTTAATTTTAGATTGTCATCTTTCTTCCAGAAAATACCTGGACCAAAAGTAAGATAACCCGGAGACATGAAATTAGTGTTCTCAGTTCTTATTTCAGCACCATTTGCATCTTGTCCGTAAACATATCCTTTGGTAAACTGAGTTCTGAAATTACCAAAAAAGGAGTAATACCAATTTCCGAATGCCCTTTTTCCGTAAATAGAATTAATCTCTAAACGGTCATCTGTTTTTTTCTCAAAATCAGAATTCTCTGTTTGTAAGATACCATAAGAAGCCAGGATTTTATTGTCCCAACTGATGTCATCTTTCTTGTAGTTGATGTTGTAATTAAGCCCTAAGTTTCCTGATACATTATTTTCACCACCAGCAATCCAGTTATTAAAATTAGATTGGTTAAAAAGGAATGAGATATTCCCTGTGCTTTTCCATCCATTTCCTGTTGTATCGGATATGAATTTTACCGCTTTTTCTGTGTTTTTTACTAATTCTTTTTCAGTGTTCTGTGCCTCAACAAGCGTTAAGCTTGTTAGGAAGATAAAAAGGAGTTGAAGAAGATTTTTCATATGATCCTGTTTAAAAGTTGATTTAAACAAATATACTAAAAACCTTGAAGTTGTTAAAACTTACTCAATTTTATTTGTAATTTATTTCTTATTTTCTTTATATAAAGGCACGGCAGAGCACGCTTCGCCATACATGATACTTCTGGCAAAAGGTTGTAAATAGTGTGCCGCCAAGATGTAAGCACGTGTAGGGACAGGTTTTTTAGAACATCCTTTTATAATAACAGGTTTGCTTTTATATGCTGTATAATCCAGCTCGCGCAAGATTTCTTCGTACAAACTAGCATCAAGATCTTCTAATGTGCCATCAACAATTTTTTTAGCAAATGGAGCTAATTGCACAGCAACCAAAATTGAAGCCCAAGCGGGAACTATCGCATCTGTGCTGCAATTAATTGCTACATAAGCATCTTGGTATTGTGACCAATTGTGGTTTTTAAGGTGTTCGCGAAAGTCTTTTTCTTTTAATAGAAAACCTTCCAGAAGCCATTGCGAAATATCAATTTGCGCACGTAATCCTTTTGGATAATAATCCTCTAGGTCAAAAACTTCCAAAGCACTATTGGCAACTTTATTGATTATTTCTTCCATTTCTTTTAGTTTTCAGTTTCAGTCCTCAGTCACAGTTAAATACTGTAAACTGAGACTGAAAACCGTTTACTTTTTAAAGCATTCCTAATTCTAATTTAGCTTCTTCGCTCATTAACTCTTTACTCCATGGCGGATCAAAAGTAATCTCTACTTCAGCATCTTTTACATTGTCGATAGATTTTACTTTCTCTTCAACTTCTCTTGGTAAACTTTCGGCTACTGGGCAGTTTGGAGATGTAAGTGTCATTAAGATTTTTACTTCGTAATCAGTATTTACCATTACATCATAAATTAATCCTAACTCATATATATCTACAGGAATTTCAGGATCGTATATTGTTTTTAAGATTTTTACGATTGATTCTCCTAATTCGTTAGTGTCTATTTCGTGTTCCATTTTTTTGTATTTGTTTTTTTCACCGTATAAGTGATGTAAGTTCATTTTAAACAGCAAGCTTATTTTTTCTCACCATTAAGATATTAAGAAAATTAAGTTTTGCTTCTTTATGAAATTTAATGTTTTGATGTTTTAGTTATTTTATAGTAAAATGATTAAGTTTATTTCTTAATGAAACTTAATTTCTTAATGGTTCAAATCAAAAACATTATGTTTTATTATTTTAATTTTTGTTTTTCGAGTCGAATGCCAAAGCGTACATTTTGATGTTTTTAATCATCGAAACCAAACCGTTTGCACGTGTTGCAGATAAATGCTCTTTTAATCCAATTGCATCAATAAAATCAACATCTGCTTTTAAGATATCTTCTGCTTTCTGATTTGAGAAAGCTCTAATTAAGATTGCAATGATTCCTTTGGTTAAAATAGCATCACTATCAGCAGTAAAAACAATTTTATCATCATTCTGTTCGCCTTGTAACCAAACTTTCGATTGGCAGCCTTTAATTAGATTTTCGTCTGTTTTATATTCTTCTTTTATTAACGGAAGATTTTTGCCTAGTTCGATAATGTATTCATAACGTTGCATCCAATCGTCGAACATGGAGAACTCGTCGACTATTTCGTCTTGTATTTCTTTTATTGTCATGTTATTCTTGCGTAAAAGCAACTAATAAAGTTACTAATTTTTCTATTTCTGTTGGAGGAAAACCATCGTCAAATCCTTTTGTTTCATAGGTTTTTCCGTTTTGTGTTATTTTTAAATTTGCAATGGCAGCTCCATCATGAAAACGTTTTTCGGTAGGTGCTTTTAAATTTGGAATTGCCTCTAGATTTATTTTTTTAAATTCAGAAGTAATTTTTGCCCATTGCATTCCATTGATTTTGTTGGTAGCAGATTCTTCACCTCTGCTTTTTGTGATAGTAACCATTTGGTCTTTTACCACAACCTTCAGATAATAACCTCGCGACATAGCCGAATATTCTATCTGTGTTGTACTCATATCCGTATTCTTTTGGCTAGTGCAGCTGTTTCCTATAAAAATTGTCAGAAGTAAAAAAGATAGTATTTTCATATGTCGTGTTGTTAAGATAGCATTGTTTTGGCTTTTTTCACTGCTTCGACCATTAAATCAATTTCTTCTTTTGTATTATAAAAAGAGAAAGATGCTCTTACAGTTCCCGGAATTTCAAAGTAATTCATAATCGGTTGAGTACAGTGATGTCCTGTTCGTACTGCAATTCCTAATTTATCAATTATCGAACCAATATCATATGGGTGAATTCCGTCGATATTAAATGAAATAACGGAAGCTTTTTCTTTACCAGTACCATAAATTCTTAAACCTTCAATTTCAAGTAATTGTTTTGTAGCATGAGCTAATAATTCATTTTCTTGTTGTTGAATATTCTCAAAACCTACGCTATTCATGTAATCTACCGCAGTTCCTAAAACAATTCCGCCAGCAATATTTGGCGTTCCGGCTTCAAATTTATGAGGAAGATCAGCATAAGTAGTTTTTTCGAAAGTAACTTCTTTAATCATTTCACCACCACCTTGATAAGGAGGTAATTTATTTAGCCAACTTTCTTTACCATATAAAATTCCAGTTCCTGTTGATCCACACATTTTATGTCCTGAAAAAGCATAAAAGTCACAATCTAAATCCTGAACATCAGGTTTTAAATGTGGAACGGCTTGTGCACCATCTATTAGAACTGCTGCGCCAACTGCATGGGCTTTCTCAATCATATGTTTTATCGGATTGATTGTTCCCAATGCATTCGAAATATGATTTACAGTTACAATCTTGGTTTTATCCGATAATAAAGATTCGTATGCAGTGATGTCAAGTTCTCCAGACTGAGTCATCGGAATCACTTTAAGAATAGCACCAGTTTTCTCACACAACATTTGCCAAGGCACAATATTACTGTGATGCTCTAACGCCGAAACCAGTACTTCATCTCCAGGTTTTAATATAGAAGCAAAACCATTTGCGACTAAATTAATTCCATGAGTTGTTCCCGAAGTAAATAGTACTTCGTGCAAAAGTTTGGCATTAATATGATGTTGGATTTTTACTCTTGAAATTTCGTAAGCATCGGTTGCTAACTGGCTCAAAGTATGTACTCCACGGTGTATGTTTGCATTAATTTCTTGGTAATATTTTGAAATTGCATCAATCACAACTTGTGGTTTTTGTGATGTTGCTCCGTTATCAAAGTATACCAAAGGTTTCCCGTTTACTTTTTGTGAAAGTATCGGAAACTCAGCTCTTATTTTATGAATATCTAGCATATCTTATTTAGAAAAATTCTACATACAAAAGTACTAAAACAAAATTGTTTTAAGTAGCAATTGCTAAATTTCCTTTTCTGGTTTTAGATAATCACATTAAATACAATATTGTCTTGCTGATTTGATATTTTTTAGTGGTTTGTATTTGATTTTGAATGGATTCAAAGTTAATTTGTGAAGAAATTATAATTATATTGCAGTGTAAATTAACCTGTACAATTATGAAAAAAATCTTAAAACTACTTGTTCTTCTTCTGGTTATCATTGTTATTTATTTCAGATTTACTACTTATCCCAAACTCGATTTGATTTCTGGCTTTACTTCAAAAAGTATTGCATCATGTCATTTTATCGATAATCGTTCGCTGGAATCTATAGAAAAAGGAGATAATGATATTCCTTTACTCGACTTGGCTACAAGTAAAATTAATGAAGAAGGGAAATTTGCTACATCAAATGTTTACGGATTAAAAGAACGTAAAGCAATTTACCGTGAAGGCATCGGCGCTACATTAATTAATGATAATTTTGATGTATCTAAACCATATGAAGTTCCTAAAAGAACGAAGTTGGTGAATAATTTACCATTCCCTTATGGGAATAATGAACCGAAAGATACCTTGTTTTCTAATATAGATTATGCAAAATTAAATAAAGCTGTTGCAAACGCTTTTGATGCTTCAGGAGGAAAAACGAAAAGAACACGGTCAGTTTTGGTTTTGTATAAAGATAAATTGATAGTTGAAAAGTACGAATCAGGTTTTACCAAAAACAGTAAATTACTTGGGTGGTCTATGACTAAAAGTATTACTGGAACTATGTTTGGGGTTCTGCAAAAGCAAAAAAAGTTTGATATTTATAAACCAGCTCCCATAGCCGAATGGCAAAATGATGGACGTAAAGTTATTACAACCAACGATTTGCTTCATATGAACTCGGGCTTAGAATGGGTTGAAAATTACAATACAATTTGTGATGCTACTATTATGCTTTTTGAATCTGAAGATATGGCAAAAGTGCAGTTAGAAAAACCAGCTTTGTTTAAGCCTAATACACACTGGAATTATTCTTCGGGAACTAGCAATTTGCTATCGGCTATTTTGAGAAAACAATTTAAGACACATCAGGAATATCTGGATTTTTGGTATTCGGCTTTAATAGATAAAATCGGAATGAACTCGGCAGTTATCGAAACGGATATGGTTGGGAATTATGTAGGTTCGTCATATGCTTGGGCTACAACAAGAGATTGGTCGAAATTAGGTTTGTTATATTTGCATAAAGGAAACTGGAATGGAGAGCAAATTCTTGACGAAAGTTGGGTGAAATATGTATCTACGCCTACCAATACATCAAATGGTGATTACGGGGCTCAATTTTGGTTAAATGCCGGTGGAAAGTATAAAGATGCACCACGAGATATGTTTTACTGTAGCGGTTTTCAAGGTCAGAAAGTATTTATTATTCCATCTTTGGATTTAGTAATAGTAAGAATGGGCTTGACAGATGATCTCGAATTTGATTTTAATGTATTTTTGAAGGAGGTAGTTTCTGCCATTAAATAAAAAATTAACCGCAAAGTTCGCAAAGTAAAAGAAATCGCAAAGGGCGCAGAGTTTAATTACTAAACTTAGCGCCCTTTGCGTAAACCTTTGCGAACTTTGCGTTTAAAACTTTAAAGTTTTGCGGTTAAAATCCTCTATAAATCAAATCCCATTTTTACACCTAGTTTGCTAGCTATAATCGTGGTGATTCGTTTTTTTAATTCTGGTATTTTGATGCTTTCGATAACGGCATTCGAGAATGCATACATTAGCAATGCTTTGGCTTCTTTTTGAGGGATTCCACGAGATTGCATGTAGAACATTGCTGTTTCGTCTAATTGTCCAACTGTACAACCATGAGAACATTTTACATCATCAGCAAAAATTTCTAATTGAGGTTTTGCATTTATAGTTGCTTTATCGCTCAATAAAATATTGTTGCTTTTTTGAAATGCATTTGTTTTTTGCGCTTCTTTTTCAACCAATACTTTTCCGTTGAAAACACCTATTGAACGGTCTGTAAAGATTCCTTTGTAATCCTGGAAACTTTCGCAATTTGGAGTAGAGTGTTTTACTAAAGTATAATGATCTACGTGTTGTTTCTCGCCAATAATTGTTATTCCGTTTAACGTACTTGTTAACCTTTCTCCAAAGTGATAGAAATTCAGATTGTTTCGGGTTAAGTTTCCGCCAAAAGAAAATGTGTGAACCGATGCGTGACTTTCTTGTTGTTGTGAAACATAAGTATTGTCAATCAAATTGGCTTCGCTATTATCATTTTGAATCTTGTAATAATCAATAATGGCACGTTTTTCTGTAAAAATCTCTGTAACAGCATTGGTTAAAACAGGATTCTCATTTAAACTTTGGTGGCGTTCAATAATTTGTACATGTGAATTTTCACCCACAATTACCAAGTTTCTTGGTTGAACCATAAGTGCAGCTTCATTCCCTGTTGAGAAATACATAATCTCGATAGGTTTAGCAGCTACTTTCTTTTTAGGGATATTGATATAAGCTCCTTCAATTGCAAATGCAGTGTTTAAAGAAGTTAAACTATCTTCTTTATTTGCTATTTGATTAAAGTACTTATCAATAACCATTTTATATTTAGGTTTGGTCAATGCTGAAGACATCAAACAAACATCAATTCCATCATGTGTGGTAGAAGATAAATGCGAGCTAAAAACACCATCAATAAAAACTACTTTATAAGTGTCTATTTCATGTAAGAAGTATTTCTTTACATGATTAAATTCGATTGCATTTTCTTGTTTTGGAAATACTGTAAAGTCATTTTTTAGGATGGCATTTAACGATGTATATTTCCAAGCTTCTTCTTTTTTAGTTGGGAAACCTTTATTTTCGAAGTTTTTTATCGCTTGTGTTCTGATTTCGTGAAGATCTGAATTGACATCAACACTTTCTTCAAAAGCCATAAAAGACGATACTAATTTTTCTTTTAAATCCATTTTTGTTAGTTGTAAGTTATGAGTTATAAGTTATGAGTTTTGCAAACTGTAAACTGTAACTGCAAACTAATTTTCTGCTTTAATCCAGTCGTATCCTTTTTCTTCAAGCTCGTAAGCCAATTCTTTCCCGCCAGATTTTACAATTTTTCCGTTGTAAAGTACGTGAACGAAATCAGGAACGATATAGTCTAGTAGACGTTGGTAGTGTGTGATAACAATAATTGCATTTTTGTCGCTTTTTAGTTTGTTAACACCATTAGCAACGATTCTTAATGCATCGATATCTAAACCTGAATCTGTTTCGTCAAGGATTGCTAGTTTTGGCTCCAACATTGCCATTTGAAAAATTTCATTACGTTTTTTCTCTCCACCAGAAAAACCTTCGTTAAGAGAACGTGATAAAAACTTACGGTCAATTTCTAATAATTCAGATTTCTCGCGAATCACTTTCAGCATTTCGTTAGCTGGCATTTCCTCTTGTCCGTTTGCTTTGCGAGTCTCATTGATTGCAGTTCTCATAAAGTTAGTTACACTAACTCCTGGGATTTCTACAGGATATTGAAAAGAAAGGAAAACACCTTTGTGTGCTCTTTCTTCTGGTGCTAAATCGGCTAAATCTTCTCCGTCAAGAAAAACCTCACCTTGTGTTACTTCGTAGTTTTCGTTTCCGGCAATTACTGCCGAAAGTGTACTTTTTCCAGAACCGTTTGGTCCCATGATGGCATGTACTTCGCCAGCTTTAACTTCTATGTTTATTCCTTTAAGAATTTCTTTATCGCCAATTGAGGCGTGAAGGTTTTTTATTGATAACATGTTTTCTTTGTTTAAGGTTTAAAGTTTAAAGTTCCCGTGTTTACTGGAACTTTGTTCCTTTAAAATCTTTCTTGTTTAAATATGATATAAAATTGTTTATTCTTCCACTTAGATTTTCAAAATCTTTTTTCAGGATTTCAAATTTATCTACGTTAATATAATTATAATCAAAAGCTCGGTATAATTGAGATCTCGTTTCTCCGGCAGAACCTTTTGCAATCGATAAAAATTGTCTAAATTCTAAATTACCGTTTCTTTCAAATCCTTCAGCAATGTTATCCATTATTGAACCTGATGATGCTTTTATTTGATCTCTAAATCTAAAATCGTTTTTCAATTCGGTTTCAGTAGCAATAATCTGAATTTCTTTGGCTAATCTTCGAGCTTCTTGCCAAATGTCTAAATCTTCAAATCTTGTTATTGTTGCCATTTATATTTTGTTTAAAGTTATATTCGAAGTTTAAAGCAGTTTTAAAACTTTAAACTTTAAACTTTAAACAATTTCTATCCTACAGAACCTTCCAAAGAAATTTCTAATAATTTTTGTGCCTCTACAGCAAATTCCATTGGAAGTTTATTTAAAACGTCTTTACTGAAACCGTTTACAATTAATGCAATTGCTTTTTCAGTTGGAATTCCACGTTGGTTACAGTAAAATACTTGGTCTTCACCAATTTTACTTGTTGTAGCTTCGTGTTCTATTTTTGCAGAAGGATTTTTACTTTCGATATAAGGGAAAGTGTGTGCACCGCAATTGTTACCCATTAAAAGGGAGTCACATTGAGAAAAGTTTCTGGCATTATCTGCTCGAGCACTTATTTGCACTAATCCGCGGTAGCTGTTTTGTGATTTTCCAGCCGAAATACCTTTTGAAATGATGGTCGATTTAGTATTTTTTCCTAAATGAATCATTTTTGTTCCAGTATCCGCTTGTTGGTGATTATTGGTAACGGCAATCGAATAAAATTCACCTACCGAATTGTCGCCTTTTAAAACACAAGAAGGATATTTCCAAGTAACGGCAGAACCAGTTTCAACCTGAGTCCATGAAATTTTTGCGTTAGTTTCGCATAAACCTCTTTTGGTTACAAAATTAAAAACCCCACCTTTTCCTTCTTTATTTCCTGGATACCAGTTTTGAACAGTTGAGTATTTAATTTCAGCATCATCAAGAGCGATTAATTCTACTACAGCAGCGTGTAATTGATTTTCGTCACGGCTTGGTGCTGTACAACCTTCTAGGTATGATACATAACTTCCTTCGTCAGCAATAACCAATGTTCTTTCGAATTGTCCTGTTCCTGCTTGATTGATTCGGAAATAAGTTGAAAGTTCCATTGGGCAACGAACGCCTTTTGGAATATAACAGAATGAACCATCTGAGAATACTGCAGAATTTAATGCAGCATAAAAATTGTCTTTTTGTGGTACAACTGTTCCTAAATATTTACGAACTAATTCTGGATGCTCTTTAATTGCTTCTGAAATTGGGCAAAAAATAATACCTTTTTCTCCCAATGTTTTTTTGAAAGTAGTTGCAACAGAAACAGAATCGACAACAATATCCATAGCGACATTGTTCATCATTTTTTGTTCATCGACAGAGATTCCTAACTTTTTGTACATTTCTAAAAGTTCCGGATCAACATCGTCTAATGTTTTATTTGGATCTACTTGTTTAGGAGCAGAGTAGTATGAAATAGCCTGGAAATCGGGTTTTTGATAATGTACATTTGCCCATTCTGGTTCAATCATTTCTTCCCATGCACGAAAAGCTTCAATACGCCAATCGGTCATCCATTGAGGTTCTTCTTTTTTTAGAGAAATGGCACGAACTATATCTTCGTTTAGCCCAATAGGAAACGTATCCGATTCTATATTTGTATAAAATCCGTATTCGTATTCTTTAGTTTCGAGTTCGATTTTTAAATCGTCTTCTGTGTATTTGCTCATTGTTTTTTTATTGAAAGATTTAAAAATTGAAGGATTTAAATATCAAAATCACTTACGCAATTTTTAAATCTTTAAATTTTGCAATCATTTAATTATTTATAGAGAAAAAGATTCTCCACAACCACAAGTTCTGCTTGCGTTTGGATTATTAAATACAAATCCTTTTCCGTTTAATCCACCTGAGAACTCTAATATTGTTCCAGCTAAATACAGAAATGATTTTTTCTCGACAGCAATAGTTATATCATTGTCTACGAATATTTTATCGTCGTCTCCTTTGGTTTTATCAAATTTTAGATCATATGATAAACCGGAGCACCCACCACTTTTCACGCCTACTCTCACGTAGTCATGTGCGGCATCAAAACCATCGTCTTGCATCAAGTCGATAATTTTCTTTTTGGCAGTATCTGAAACCTTTATCATTGTTATATAGATTATTGTCTAAATTATGCGCAAAGATACTATATAAAAACCTTTTTCCATAACGCTTAACATTTTTATAATTAATGTTAAAATAGATAAAGTCTATTTGATTTCATTTAATGCAAAAGGATTTTGTTAAATTGCAGGATTATTTAAAAAGTTTGAGGTTTTGATAATTTAAGACGCTATTTGATAGTTTTTTTGAATATATCGTGATTTTGCTTTTTTGATGTTTAATTTTATAATAAAAAATATAATGAAGTTATATCCTATAGAAACTGGAAATTTTAAATTAGATGGTGGTGCAATGTTTGGTGTTGTGCCTAAAACTATTTGGAATAAAACCAACCCAGCCGATGCTAACAATTTAATAGATATCGCCGCAAGATGTTTGCTTATTGAAGATGGTAATCGACTTATTCTGATTGATACTGGAATGGGTGATAAGCAAACTGAAAAGTTTTTTGGGTATTATTCGCTTTGGGGCTCACACTCTATAGATAAATCATTGGCTCAATATGGGTTTCATCGAGATGATATTACCGATGTTTTTATGACGCATTTGCATTTTGATCATTGTGGAGGAAGTGTACAATGGAATGCTGATAAAACAGGGTATGAACCAGCGTTTAAAAATGCAAAATTCTGGAGTAACGAAAATCATTGGGAATGGGCAACGAAACCTAATGCTCGTGAGAAAGCTTCTTTCTTATCCGAGAATATTTTGCCAATGCAAGAAAGCGGACAATTAAATTTTATAAAAAGACCAGAAACAGATTTTCTTCCAACATCTGAACTTGGCTTTGGTATTTTCTTTGCCGATGGTCATACCGAAAAACAAATGATTCCGCATATTCAGTACCAAGATAAAATAATTGTTTTTTGCGCCGATTTATTGGCTACAGCCGGACATATTCCGTTGCCGTATGTTATGGGATATGATACTCGACCTTTGTTAACGCTACCTGAAAAAGCAAAATTCTTAAACGCTGCAGCAGATAATAATTACTATTTGTTTTTGGAACATGATGCACACAATCAAATCATAACTGTAGAACATACTGAAAAAGGTGTTCGCCTTAAAGATGTTTTTACTTGTGAAGAGATTCTTTAAAAGAAAACTTAAAACTAAAAAAATCCCATTTTCGATATAACGAAAATGGGATTTTTTTAGTTTTAACTAATTGAGATTATTCTACGATAACTTTTTTAGCAGTATTTGCACCTTCGCTTTCTAGATATACATAATAAGTACCTTTTGGCAAACCAGCCAAATGAATTACATTGTCATTATTACCAGTGCTGAAAGTCGTTGTTTTTATCAATTTGCCTAATGAATCATAAACAGTTGCTTTATTTAACAAAATGTTATTAATGTGTAATTCTCCTATTGTTGGGTTAGGATAAATCACAACTTTATCGAATACGGATTCTTCAACGCCCAAAGTTTTACAAGTGTTTGAATAAATCGTGGTTGGTTCTTTTATATTTGACCAATTGGCGTTTGAGTATTCCTCATCATCTACCTGAATGCAGCCAAGCTTATTAAGACCTAGAAAACTTGTGCTAATAGCAGTTCTTTTTCCAGCTTTTGATGGTACAATAAGTTTTGTATTATTTCCATTTCGTATGTTTAATGCTACTAGCGGATTGTTTGCAATGTATATGATTTTAAGATTGGTGTTTTTTGATAAATCCAATGTAGTAATTTGGTTAGAAGACGCATTAAGTGTTTCTAAAAGTAGATTTTGATTCAGGTTTAGAGTCGTTAATTGATTATTACTACAATCTAAATCCGTTAACGATGTGAAATTTTCAATACCTGCTAAATCTGAAATATTACTATTTGAAAGATTCAGAGAGGTGATCGTGCTTATATTTGAATTGGAAATTTTTCCGTTTAAGCCATCTGTATCAATTCCTAAATCAATTAATTTTTGTTCAAAATTATTGTCAGGTAGTAGTATGTATTTTGGAGAACAATCGGTACTAAAAGTTGCTTTAGCATCTTTTTTGCTTGACCAATTTGCATCAGAATATGCTACATCATCTACTTGAATACAGGTTAATTGTGGATTATAAATGAATCCCAAATTTGAACTTTTTAAAAGCGTATTTTTTCCGTTTTTTAAATTAAGACTTGCTAATAATAGGTTTTCACTACAGTCGAAATTTGTTAAAGCAATATTTTTTGAAAGATCTAAATTAGTTAATTGGTTTACGCCGCAATATAATTCTGTTAAGTTAACATTCTTAGAAAGATTTAAATTTGTTAATTGATTGACCGCTACGTATAAAATATTTAGAGAGACGTTCTTTTCAACATCTAGATTAGTTAATTTATTGTCACTACAATTTAAATTTGTTAAAGCAGTATTATTGGAAACATTCAAAGATGTCAACTTATTAGCATTACATTTTAAATATGTTAAAGCAGTATTTTTAGAAACATTCAAATTTGTTAGTGCGCTATTGGAACTACAATATAAAGTTGTTAAAGCAATGTTGCTAGAGGCATCTAAACTGGTTAATTGATTGTTATCACAGCTTAAAGTTTTTAAATTAATGTTACTAGAAATATCCAAATTTGTTAGTCGATTGCTGCTACAGTTTAAATATGTCAGAGCATTATTTTTGGATATCTTTAAATTTGTTAAGTAATTAGCTCTGCAATTAAGGACTTGTAAAGCGGCAAAGCTTTCAATTCCAGTTAAATCGGATATCTGGCTGGCAGATACGTCTAAGGAAGTTATAGATGAAATATTTGCGGTCATGACTTTTCCATTAATAGGACCAGAATCAAGTCCTAACGCAATTAACTTTTTCTCAAAGTTTGCGTCGGGGATTAATGTGTAAAAACTGCTTGTGTCACCAGACTCATATAAAGCGTTGATCTCTGTTGGAGTTAAAACACGATTCCAAATTCCAATATCATCTATTTTACCTTTGAAGCTTTCATCTGTAGTATCCCCAGGAATTCTTTGTCCTATTTTGAAAGTATTGCCTGTAGTGTTTAAGCTTATAAGATTTTCAGATACAAATTCGCCATTGATAAATAATGAAGCTTTAGTTCCATCGTATGTAAGTGTGTAGAAATACCAGTTATTGTTTGAATAATCAAAGTTGTTTACATAAAAAGAGCCGTCAGAAAAAACAGGGCCATTTACTACATTGAGGTATCCCTTTGAGTAAACAGAAAGAGAAAGTCTTTGTGTTTTTGCTAAAATACCATAGTTAAAAATACAAATTTCATATTTGTCTGGGGATGTAAAGGCATCATTTGTCTTGAACCATCCCGAAATTGTTCTTGGAGAATTGTTTTGAGGAATATTAGTTATTAGAGCATTAATATTACTGCTGATGCCATTAAAAGAGTAGGCTGTATTGGCAACTCCAAAACGATCGGTAGTTAGAGTAACATCTGTAGGATTTCCGTCGCTTCCACTTCCGCTTGCATCATTTGCATTACCATTAAAAGGGAAATAAGCAAGTAATCCGTCCTTCGGTACGTATGTTGGGACAGTAGTAGTTTGAGCATAAGTTGAGGAAAATGCCAAGAAAATAATAAAGAGTAGTTTTTTAATCATAATTTTAACTATTTGAATTAGAATATGCAATGATACAAATTACAAATGATTTCGTGTTAAAATATTATTTATCAGATTGTAATTAGATTCAGTATTTTCATTTCTTAAAGAATGTTTATATTTGAGCCGTTTCATTTTGTCAAGAAAAGATTAAATCAGATTCCTAACAGATTGTTAATCTGTCTTTTTTTTGTAACAAAAATCATAATTTAGGCCCATATTTTAACTTTTATTAAATTTACATAAATGAATAGTATTAAACCTATTTACATATCTGCTTGGGTATTACTTGCTTTAGCTAGTAGTGCAACTGTACAGGCACAAGTTTCAACTTCTAAAGAAACGATTACTGCACCTTTAGTTATTGTAAAAAAAGCCCCACTTTCTGAAAATGATTTAAAAAGATGGAGTCATCTGGATTTAGTAAAAGATACTATCCCCGGAATGAGTGTTGATAAAGCGTATGCCGAATTACTAAAAGACAAAAAAGGAGTAAAGGTAATCGTAGGAATTGTTGATTCGGGTGTAGATATAGAACACGAAGATTTACAAGGAAACATCTGGACGAATACAAAAGAAATTCCTGGTAACGGAATCGATGATGATAAGAATGGTTTTATAGATGATGTTCATGGATGGAACTTTCTTGGTGATGCTGTAAACGAGAATATAGAAATGACTCGTATCGTAAAGAAAGGTGACGATGGCTCTGCTGAATATAAAAACGCATTGGCACAGTACAATGAAAAATACGAGAAAGCTTTAAAAGATAAAGAACAAGTAGATTTTTTACTAGAAGTACACAAGACTGTGAAAACAGCTTTGAATAAAGAAAACTACAATCTTGAAGATTTAAGTACAATTAGCTCTACAGATTCAAAAGTACTTAGAGCTAAAATGATAATGACCCAAATTTTTGGTAATGCAGGTCCAACTTTTAATCCTGAAGCAGATTTTGAAGAATATAGAGCTCAGGTTTATGATCAGTTAAATTATAATTTGAATAAAGAATTTGATGGTCGTAAAATTGTAGGTGATAATCCAGAGGATATTAAAAATACTCGTTATGGTAATAACAATGTTACAGGACCAGATAAAGAAAAAGCATTACACGGAACTCACGTAGCAGGTATTGTAGCTCAGGTTCGTCATAACAATTTAGGTGGAGACGGAGTTGCTAATAATGTCGAAATTATGACTGTAAGAGCTGTTCCAGATGGAGATGAGTATGATAAAGACATTGCATTGGCAATACGTTATGCAGTAGATAATGGAGCAAAAGTAATTAACGGAAGTTTTGGGAAAAGCTTTTCTCCACATAAAAAATGGGTTTATGATGCCATAAAATATGCTGCTAAAAAAGATGTGCTAATTGTACACGCAGCTGGAAATGATGGATACAATATAGATATTGAGAAAAACATCAATTACCCAAATGACTCTGAAGATAACATAAAAGAGTTTGCAGATAATTTAATTACAATTGGAGCAATTAATAAAGTATACGGAGAAAATGTAATTGCTAGTTTCTCTAATTTTGGAAAAATAAATGTTGATGTTTATGCTCCAGGAGAAGAAATCTATGCAACAGTTCCAAATAACAAATATAAATATTTGCAAGGAACATCGATGGCCGCTCCAAATGCAGCGGGAGTTGCAGCTTTAATTCGTTCGTACTATCCAAAATTAAAAGCTTCACAAGTAAAACATATATTGATGGATTCTGGTGTTTTGCTTCCGTCGATGGTAGTTTTGGGTGAAAATCCAAATCCAGCAGAAAAACCAGTAGCTGTTTCATCGTCAGAGTCGTCAAAAACGGCTAAAATGGTGAATGCTTATAATGCGTTATTGATGGCAGAAAAAATGTCAAAAAAATAAATTGTAAAGAATATTAATCCGATGGAAGGGTGGCAACCCTTCCATTTTTATTATATAGCCCATGCGAAAAATTATATTACTTTCTTTTTTGAGCCTTAGTTTTGGCTCACTAGTTGCTCAAAATGCACCTTATTGGCAACAACATGTAGATTATAAAATGGATGTATCGATGGATGTAAAAGACTATCTGTACAAAGGCAAGCAAGAATTGGTTTATACTAATAACTCGCCAGATACTTTGAGAAAAGTATTTTACCATTTGTTTTTTAATGCATTTCAGCCAGGAAGTGAGATGGATGCAAGAATCCAGACTATAAAAGATCCTGATGGAAGAATGATAAATAAGGTAAAAGTTGATGGCAAAGATGTTAAAGAAAGCCGCATGAAAACTTTAAAACCTAATGAAATAGGTTTTCTTAATATTACCAATTTCAAGCAAGATGGTGTAAATGCTACAACAAGAGTTTCGGGAACTATTATGGAAGTTACTTTGGCTAAGCCAATTTTACCAAACTCAAAAACTACTTTTACATTAGACTTTGACGGACAAGTTCCAGTACAAATTCGCCGTGCAGGAAGAAATAACTCAGAAGGTGTTGCTTTGTCAATGTCTCAGTGGTATCCTAAATTAGCCGAATTTGATTTTGAAGGTTGGCATGCAGATCCTTATATCGCAAGAGAATTTCATGGAGTTTGGGGAAATTTTGACGTAAAAATTACAATCGACAAAGACTACACAATCGGAGGTTCTGGATATTTGCAAAACAAAAATGAAATTGGTCATGGATATGAAGATGCTGGTGTTACAGTAGTTTATCCTAAAAAAACAAAAACACTTACCTGGCATTTTGTAGCACCAATGGTACATGATTTTACTTGGGCTGCCGATAAAGAATACACTCATGATGTGGTAAAAGGACCAAATGATGTTGATTTACATTTCTTATACAAAAACAATCCAAAAACTACAGAAAACTGGAAGAAACTAGAGCCATTAATGGTGAAAGTAATGGATTTTTATGATCATAAAGTAGGACCATATCCATACAAACAATATTCATTTATTCAAGGTGGAGATGGCGGAATGGAATATGCAATGTGTACTCTAATGTTAGGAAACGGAACTCTTGAAGGAATCTTAGGAACGGCAACGCATGAGTTAGGACATTCTTGGTTCCAGCATGTTTTGGCTTCAAATGAATCTAAGCACCCATGGATGGATGAAGGTTTTACAACTTACATAGAAGATTTAGCTTTGAATGAATTAGCTGGAGATAAAAAAGTAGAAAATCCATTTAAAGGAAATTATGCAGCGTATTATAAATTGGTAGAATCTGGTAAAGAGCAACCACAAACTACACATGGTGATCGTTATGATGAGAACAGACCATATAGTATTTCTTCTTATGTAAAAGGAAGTATCTTTTTATCTCAATTAGGATATTTGATTGGTGAAAACAATCTAGATAAAACGCTAAAAAAATATTATAGTGATTTTAAATTCAAGCACCCATCACCAAACGATATTAAGAGAACTGCTGAGCGTGTTTCTGGAGCAGAGTTAGATTGGTATTTAATCGATTGGACAGGAACTACTAATACTATTGATTACGGTATTAAAGACGTAGCTGATAGTGGAGATAAAACAGTTGTAACTTTAGAAAGAATTGGAAGAATGCCAATGCCTATTGATTTAACTGTAGAATATACAGATGGAACTAAAGAGAGTTTTTACATTCCGTTACGAATGATGAATTTCATAAAAGAAAATCCTAATCCTTCTATGAAAAGAACGGTTTCAAATGACTGGGCTTGGGCAATGCCAACTTATAATTTGACAATCTCAAAAAGCAAAAGCACAATTAAGAAAATCACTATTGATCCAAGCGGATTAATGGCTGATATTAAAGCTGCGAATAATGTTTATGAAGTGAAGTAAATCTTTGCTCTTATTCAATAAAAAAGCCCTTAAAGACATATTGTTCTTTAAGGGCTTTTTATTTAAAAAATGGTTTTCTTAAAAAATGATTATTTTACTACTTCCGTATTAGTTTCAGAAATAACAATGTTCTGTTTTTGTTTTTTAAAAGGGAAAAACTGTCTATAACTGGCAGATCTCCATAACCATTCGACAGGACCATAGTTGTACCTAGAAAGCCACCATTTGCTTATAAAAAGCTGAACTATGAATAATGCTACCGCAAGAAAAAAGTAAAACCAATAAGGTAATGTATTGTAGATTTTTAAGCCAATACCCGAAAAAATAAAGGTAGCCAGAATGTTTTGAACCATATAATTGGTCAATGTCATTTTTCCACTCACGTTAAAATAGCTAAAAACTGTTTTTAGTTTACCATTTGTATAAAGCAAGCATATTCCCGATGCAATAAATAGCATAGTATTTATTATTAACCAGAATATTGGATGGAAATATTTAAGGAAAGCTAACTTATAATTTATTGCCGTTATTAAAAGAAAACCGAATACTAGCGCAATAATAAAAGTTGTTATAATGGTTCTTTTTAATAGTTTTTTAAATTCTGGTAAACGATTAAAGAAGTTAATTTTTTGAGCATAAAAACCTAAAAGCATGCAAGCAAACATTACTACATGTACCGTAACGGCATATACCAGATTAATCATTTCGCTATAATAAGTACCTAGCAAATTAAATTGAAATAAATCCAGCCAATTGCCTGAGTAAAATAATTTTAAATAACCAGCATTCGATTGTACATCGGGTAAATTCTGTTTAATTGAATTGATATAGGCCGTAAGAAACGGAATAGTCAAAAAGAGTATTGCGCAGGTTATAAGTATTGTTTTTTTAGAACTTTTGTAAAACAATAAAAGAAATAGACCCAAAAAGGCATAATCTTTCAAGATATCGCCAAACCAAAAAGCAGAGTTAATAAAAGCAAGTATAAAGAGAATAACCATTCTCCAGCAAAAAAACAAAACTGGATTTTTGCCTTTACTTGCCACATTATTAATAAGTACTGCAAAACCATAACCAAATAAAACGCTTAGTAATGTCCAGGATTTGGCGGCAAAAAAATATTGATTAATTGCAGCGATTACTTCAGAAAAAGGGCCTTTTTTAAGAACAGCGCTTTCTAATCCTACATAACGATAATCGACATAGTTACCTATTACAACCCCTAATAACGCCCATCCTCTTAAAATATCTACGATGGCAGTTCTTTTGTTTTCCTGAACTGGTTGAAATGAATTTGTCATATAATTAACTGAATTTGTAGTTTTTATAAATGGTTTTTTTATTGAGATGATTATTCTGCTGCTTCTGCATTAGTTTCAGAAATAAAGGTGTTCTGTTTTTGTTTTTTAAACGGAAATAATTCTCTATAACTTGCACATCTCCATAGCCACTCAATTGGTCCATAATTGTATTTAGAAAGCCACCATTTGCTAATAAATAATTGAATTATAAAAACAAAAACAGCTAATAAAAAGTAAAACCAATACGGAAAGGAATTCTCAATATTTAAACCAATTCCAGAGAAATTAAAGGCAACGAGTATATTTTGAGATATATAATTTGTCAAAGTCATTTTTCCGCCAGCACTAAAATATTTGAAGATCGTTTTTAGTTTACCATTTTCATATAGTAAGCATATTCCCGTTGCAATAAAAACCATTGTACTTAAAATAAGCCAGTAATAGGGGTGGAAGAATTTGAGGAAGCCAGCTTTGTTTTCAATAGCAAAGAAAAAAACAATACCAATTATAACGGCAATAATCAGACTGATTATAAGTACATATTTTAAAAGTTTTTTCTTTTCGTTTAAACGATTAAAAAAATCTAATTTTTGAAGCAGAACCCCAAAAAGCATACAAGCCAGCATTACAATATGTGCTATAATGGCATAACCAGGCGAAACGATTTGCTGGTAATAAGAAGCCAATAGATTAAACTTAAAAAAGTCCAGCCAGTTTCCGGAATGGTATAATTTTAAATATTCAGGATTGGAGATAATATCTATTCTTTCGAAGTTAAAACCTTTGATATAGGCCATTAAAAAAGGAATGATAAGAATAAGAACTGTACAGATTATACTTAATGTCTTTGCAGAACATTTGTAAAAAAACAATAATACAAGTCCTAGAAAAGCATAATCTTTTAAGATGTCGCCAAACCAAAAAATACAATTAATAAAAGCCAAACCAAAAAGCAATATCATTCGCCAGCTAAAAAAAGTAACTGGATTTTTGCCTTTCGCAGCGACATTATTAATTAAAATTGCAAAGCCATAACCAAACAAGATTGTTAATAAAGTCCAGGATTTTCCAGAGAAAAAAAACTGATCAAAATTAGATAGTATTTCAGATAACATACTATTCTTAGTTTCTTGTGGTAGATTAATGTGTGGTAAACCGGAATAATTGCCAATTGCAACGCCTAATATGGCCCAGCCCCGAAGAATGTCGACAATAGCAGTTCTTTTGCTTTGTTCGACAGGATGATAAGAATTTGTCATTTGATTAACGTTTTTATTGTGATTTGATTGATGATTTTGTATGAATTATTGAGTTATTCATAGCTAAATCAAAAATAAGAAAAATATAAAGCAATCAAATTTTAAATGACAAATATTGTTTGTAATTAAAAGGAAAGGATCTGTTTGGTAAAAAAAGAAAAGTCCATTTTCAAAAGGAATTCCTTTTAAAAATGGACTTTTATCGTATAAAGGCGATGTTTATTTTTTGTTACCTAAATGCTCCAGCATATCTTTAGTCATTGACTCAAGGTCGAAAGTATGATTCCAATCCCAATCTTCTCTAGCCGAACTATCGTCGATGCTAGCAGGCCAGCTATCAGCAATTTTTTGACGGAAGTCTGGATTGTATGAAATCGTAAATTCAGGAATATGTTTCTTAATTTCATTAGCAATTTCAGTAGGAGTAAAACTCATTGCTGCCAAATTGTAAGAGGAGTGAATTTTGATCTTTTCAGCAGGGGCTTTCATGATATTTATAGTTGCTTCTATAGCATCATCCATATACATCATTGGCATTTTAGTTTCAGATGATAAGAAACATTCGTATTTTTTATCGGCAATAGCTTTATAAAAAATATCAACAGCATAATCTGTTGTTCCACCACCTGGAGGTGTAGAC
This sequence comes from Flavobacterium sp. GL_143, assembly GCF_057834355.1. Classification (NCBI taxonomy): domain Bacteria; kingdom Pseudomonadati; phylum Bacteroidota; class Flavobacteriia; order Flavobacteriales; family Flavobacteriaceae; genus Flavobacterium; species Flavobacterium sp. GL_143. The sequence continues at coordinate 1,492,948 of NZ_CM174401.1, forward strand.
CAGCTAATTAAACCAGGATAACGGATACTTCTTACATCGACACCATATATGTTATGGTAGTATTCGCACCATCTTTCACCAGCTTGTTTACTAATTCCGTATACAGTCGAAGGTTCCATGACAGTATATTGTGGAGTGTTTTCTTTTGGAGTAGTTGGTCCAAAAACAGCAATACTAGATGGCCAGAAAATCTTTTTTATTTTATTTGCCTTGGCTAAGTTTAAAACGTGAAATAAAGAGTTCATGTTTAAATCCCAGGCAAATGCTGGATTCTTTTCGGCAGTAGCCGATAATAAAGCAGCCATTAAATAAATATCAGTTATTTTATGAACCTCTACAAGGTGCTCGATTTGATTGAAATCTAAGGCATTTACTACTTCAAAAGGACCAGAATTAACAACGTCAGTATTTAATTTACGAATGTCAGATGCAATTACATTTTCTGTTCCGTATAGTTTGCGTAGTTTTTGGGTAAGCTCCGTTCCGATTTGACCGCAAGCACCAATGATTAATATTTTTGGATTCATTATGTGTTGTTTTTAGTAACGCAAATATAACGTTTTCGCAAATAATTTTACTTTTCGGAATAACAAATTATAAATTTAATAAGGATGAAGATTGATTTTTGGATTATTCTCCGTTGAGGTGTTTAATTATCTTTACCGCAAAGCACGCAAAGATTTTTATCCTGCACTAAGTTTATAGGCAGATTATTTTTACCGCAAAGCACGCAAAGTTTTTTAATTAAGCATTTTTATAAAAACACAAAGTTCGCAAAGCTAGATCAATACAAAGCTTTGCGAACTTTGTGTTTTCTAACCTTAACACAAAATAAAAATCTTTGCGTGCTTTTGCGGTTAAATTTTTCAAAATGATGGTTTAAAAACTAGAAAAAATCTGTGTCAATCTGTTTAATCCGCTAAATCTGTGGGCTAAAAAATCAACCATGATTTATAGAATCTTTAGCAAAAAAACAGAATTCGTAATTGTAAAATTACTTTGTAACTTTGTAGCTTAATGTTTGAACCGATGAAATATAGAATATCTCTTTTCCTGCTTTTTGTTTTTCTTTTAAACTCATGTCAGAATAACGACGAAAAGCGACTTGCCGAAAATAAAAAGGAAGCCAAAAAGAAAGAATTGATTTTTAATAATATTAGAAATAGTTGGGTTTTTTACGATACTTCTATTAATGAGGCTTCTGAACAAATTGAAAGCCAATGGAATGAATGGCACCTGTTTTTAAAAGTATTAAAAGGAACGCCTCAAAAAACCATTGGAGCATTTCAAAAAAAATCTACTGAAATCACCAAAAGCGCCGAGGCTTTAAATAATAATATTCCAGCCCAACTTAATGTACCTCAAGTTAAAACTAGAATCGCTATCATAATTACGAAAATAAAAATGATGGATTTATATATTCATTTGGATAGAATTCCCGACGAAAAGGTCAGTATTTTAATCAGAGAAATAAATAATGAACTAATGGCTTTACAAAGACAAATGGATAAGATTCTTGTAAAGAGTAAGATTCCTGTTGAAGACGGGGAGACAGAGTTAATGAAAATGATAAAGGATACTGCAAGAGCAATTCCTAATGAAAAAGTGACCCCAAATATTCCTAGAGTTGAGTAAAAGTGCTTTATATACTACGTACGATAATTTGCCCAAAACACAGCAAATTGCCAATCAGTTAATAGAAAACAATGAAGTGAAATTGCATCTTAACGGATTGTTAGGATCGTCGGCTTCATTTGTAATTCGTTCTTTGTTTAAGAAAGTCGAATTGCCTTTTCTTGTTATTTTGGATAATAAAGAAGAAGCAGCGTATTATCTGAACGATTTAGAGCAAATGATCGGGGAGCAAGATGTATTGTTTTATCCCGGATCTTACCGAAGACCGTATCAGATAGAAGATACTGATAATGCCAATGTTTTGCTTCGTGCGGAAGTATTAAACCGAATTAATTCGCGTAAAAAGCCTGCTGTAATCGTAACTTATCCCGAAGCATTATTTGAAAAAGTAGTAACTCGAAAAGAGTTGGATAAGAATACCTTGAAAGTGTCGGTTGGCGATAAAATTTCAATTGATTTTATTAATGAAGTTTTATTCGAATATGAATTCAAAAGAGTAGATTTTATTACCGAGCCCGGAGAGTTTTCTGTTCGAGGTGGAATTGTCGATGTGTTTTCTTTTTCGAATGATAACCCATATCGAATTGAGTTTTTTGGAAACGAAGTCGATAGTATTCGAAGCTTTGATGTAGGGACACAATTATCTATAGAAACACATAAAAAAATTACGATAATACCCAATGTCGAGAACAAAGTGTTTCAGGAAAATAGAGAAAGTTTCTTAGATTATATTTCTGAAAAAACAGTTCTTTTTATTCAGAATACAGATGGATTTCTGAGTCAGTTAGACAAACAATTTGCAAGAGCCGAAGAAGCTTACGAGAAATTATCACAAGAAATTAAGCGCGCAACGCCAGATCAGTTATTCCTAAACCAGAAGTCGTTTATAAAAAAAGCATTGGATTTTTCGATTGTAGAATTGGCCAGTAAACCAATTTTTAAAACAATCAAGAAATATGATTTCCATATCCAGCCACAACCCTCATTTAATAAACAGTTTGATTTATTGCTTAATAATTTAAGTGATAATCATTTTAACGGTTACAAGAATTATTTGTTCTGTTCAAATGATGCGCAGGCAAAACGTTTCCATGATATTTTTGAAACCTTGGACGAAGCCAATTCTGAGAATATTCGCAAGCAATATCATACGATAGTTTTACCATTGTATCAAGGTTTTATCGATGACGAAAATCAGATTACGTGTTATACCGATCATCAGATTTTTGAGCGTTATCATAAATTCAATATTAAAAACGGCTATTCTAAAAAACAGAATATCACGCTTAAAGAATTAACCACATTATCGGTTGGCGATTATGTAACGCATATCGATCACGGAATCGGGCGATTTGGTGGATTGCAAAAAATTCAGGTAGAAGGAAAAACGCAAGAAGCCATTAAGTTGGTTTATGCCGATAATGATATTGTGTATGTGAGTATTCACTCGCTTCATAAAATTTCCAAATACAACGGAAAAGACGGAACGCCACCCAAAATTTATAAGTTAGGTTCGAATGCTTGGAAGATTTTAAAACAAAAAACCAAAGCACGTGTCAAACATATAGCCTTCAATCTTATTCAGTTGTATGCTAAAAGAAGATTGGAAAAAGGTTTTCAGTTTGCGCCAGATAGTTACTTACAAAACGAATTAGAAAGTTCGTTTATTTACGAAGACACACCAGATCAAACTAAATCAACTCAGGAAGTAAAATCCGATATGGAAAGCGACCGACCAATGGATCGTTTGGTTTGTGGTGATGTAGGATTCGGAAAAACAGAAGTTGCAATTCGTGCCGCTTTTAAAGCAGTAGATAATAGCAAGCAAGTTGCAGTTTTAGTACCAACGACAATTCTTGCCTACCAACATTATAGAACATTTTCGGAACGATTAAAAGAAATGCCCGTTTCTGTGGGGTATTTAAACCGTTTTAGAACGGCAAAACAAAAAGCACAAACCCTCAAAGATTTAGCAGAAGGAAAACTGGATATTGTAATTGGAACACACCAATTAGTAAATAAAAATGTAGTTTTTAAAGATTTAGGATTGCTAATTGTCGATGAAGAACAAAAGTTTGGAGTAAACGTAAAAGATAAATTGAAGACAATTGCTGCCAATGTTGATACGTTGACATTGACTGCAACGCCAATTCCGAGAACATTACAATTCTCCTTAATGGCAGCGAGAGATTTATCGGTAATTACAACGCCTCCGCCCAATCGTTACCCAATCGAGACTAATGTAGTTGGTTTTAATGAAGAATTGATTCGTGATGCGATTTCGTATGAGATTCAGCGTAACGGACAGGTTTTCTTTATTAATAACCGAATCGAAAATATAAAAGAAGTTGCCGGAATGATTCAGCGTTTAGTCCCAAATGCAAGAGTAGGAATCGGACACGGACAAATGGAAGGCGCTAAACTCGAAGAATTAATGCTGGCGTTCATGAACGGAGATTTTGATGTTCTGGTTGCCACAACAATTATCGAAAGTGGACTTGATGTACCAAATGCCAATACCATTTTTATCAATAATGCTAATAACTTCGGATTGTCAGATTTACATCAAATGCGTGGTCGAGTAGGGCGTAGCAACAAGAAAGCATTCTGTTATTTTATCTGTCCGCCATATTCATCCATGACCGAAGATGCTCGTAAACGAATCCAGGCTTTGGAGCAATTTAGCGAGTTAGGAAGCGGTTTTAATATCGCGATGAAAGATCTTGAAATTCGTGGGGCAGGAGATTTATTAGGTGGTGAACAAAGCGGTTTCATTAATGAAATCGGGTTTGATACTTACCAGAAAATCATGAATGAAGCCATCGAAGAATTAAAAGAAAACGAATTCAAAGATTTATATCCTGCGGAGAACGATATTGAAACGAAGGAATACGTAAAAGACTTGCAAATCGATACCGATTTTGAGTTATTGTTTTCTGATGAATATATTAATAATGTTACAGAGCGTTTGAGTTTGTACAACGAGTTAGGTTCTGTGAAAAATGAAGAAGAACTGGTTCTCTTCCAAAACAAATTAATTGACCGTTTTGGGCCAATGCCTCCACGTGCTAATGCGTTGATGAATAGTATCCGCATTAAATGGATTGCGACTAAAATAGGAATTGAGAAACTGGTAATGAAAAAAGGTAAAATGATTGGTTATTTTGTTTCCGATCAACAGTCTGATTATTACCAATCGAAACGTTTTCATAAAGTGATAAATTTTGTACAAACACATAGTAATATTTGCAAAATGAAAGAAAAAGAAACTCCAAATGGTTTACGTCTTTTATTGACTTTTGAAAATGTAAAATCTACCAAAAGAGCTTTGGAATTGATGGAAATGTTGGGGGAGTAATTTTTTTAGAAGCAGAAAAATTTCGTTTCATAAGAGCTTTAATCCCGCTATCCCTTTCAATCTTTTGTGCCTCCCGAAGCCTCGGGGCCAGCACAAAAGGATTTCCAGTTCTATCGGGGCTAAGTGAGGAATTTAGGAGTTTTTATAGTCCTTTAAGTTGGAAACAATATCAATTTCAAAATTTAAAGATTAAGTTTTATTTATCTTTTGCTTAAGAAAATTCTTAGAACTAATGAGTTTTCTTTGAGAGAAATTTTAAAGCAAACTTCCTTATGCAATATCAATTTATTCTTCTGTTTTTATTTTTTGGATTAACCTCGATTTTTGCTCAGGAAAAGAAACAAATCGTTTCAAATGATATTCTTAAATCAGAAACAATAGATCCTTTGCGTCCTGCAAAAGCTGCATTTTATTCGGCTATTTTTCCTGGTTTAGGACAGATTTATAATAGAAAATACTGGAAACTTCCTTTGGTTTATGGAGCAATAGGAACAAGTGTTTATTTTTATATCGACAGTCAGAAAAACTACAATATTTATCGGGACGAATACAAAAGCAGATTAGCAGGAAATACAAGTGGTTCTGAATTTTTAAAGAATTTAAGCGAGAGTCAATTAATTTCTGCTCAAAAGCAATTTCAACGTAATAGAGATTTATCAGCTCTGTTTATTGTTGGTTTTTATGTTTTAAATATCATAGATGCTAATATCGATGCCGCTTTGTCTCAGTTTAATGTGAGCGAAAACTTAGCTTTTAAACATATAATGAATTTAAGGAATGAAAATTTAAAATCTGATTTTGGGTTTGCTTGTGTTTATTCTTTTTAGGATATTTTATTATAGAGTGACTTAGAATTTGCTAATTCTATATTTTTGAGAGTTTACGAAAACAAAAAAACCTGATAACTAATGTTAACAGGTTTTATTCGATTTAAAAATTGATCTAAAGTACTTTGAATGAATTAATTTGGAAAATAGGTTTTATATAAATCCAATATACCCTGAAGTCCTCCTGCAATTGTAAACTCTCCTTCACTAATTTTATTGTCGTGATTTACATCAGCCAGGGATATAAGAAGAGGTACGGCGTTAGTGGTTAAATTGAGCAGTGAAGTTAGTCCCTCAAGTTCGTCTCCTTCAAGGTACCCGCTATCATCTACGTCAAGTAATTGAAAAATTAAATCATAAGGGCGAGAATTTTGTTTTACGTTATTTCCATAACTAAAACTACTACTAAGAACTAACAATAATGTGCTAACAACTGTTACACATACATTTTTTTTAACATTTTTCATAAGGTTAAGTTTTTAGGGGATTAACACTACAAATGTAATTTAATTTTTTGATAATCAACATGTTGACATGTTTTTTTTGTGTTAACTTTCTTAGTTATTTACATTTATACGTATAAATACTGAATTTTATACGTGTTAATTTTTAAATAAATAATCTCTTTTTGTTTCCTTATAAATTAAGTTTACTTTAGTATTATTGAGTTGGCGCTTGAGTTTATACTCAAAATGCTGCATGGAAGCATATTTTTTAGCAAAGTTGGTTTTATGGTATTGATATTCAGTATTTTGTGTTTTTTTTTATTGTTTTGCCATTTCTTAAGATTAAAAGGCATGCTACTTTGATTTGTACTTGTCTGAAAAATTGTATTTTTGTTTTATAATTGGTATGGCTTCTGGTCTGATTGCTGCAGCTAATAATGCTTCGGCTCCACCAAAAGAATGTCCTACAAGGTGAGAACCTTTTCCTAATTCTTCTGCAATCCAAACCGCATCGGCTGTTTGACTATCTGCACCACGTGATGGGCTATCTCCAAATCCCGGTCTGTTAGGTACTCTCAATTTATACCCTTTATCTGCAAGCTCGCGCTGATTAATAAAGTTAATTGGTTCTCCGCCTAAACCACCCTGAACACCTCCATGGATTAGCAATACTGTAGGACCTGAATTTCCCCACTCAGTAATATGAATTGGATGTGTTTCAGATGTAATTTCTATAATATCTTAGGTTTTGTTGCATTGTTGCAACAAAAGCTCTTTTTTTTCGTCTAATGTCATAACTCTATTTATTTAAATGTTGTTTACTTTTATTAGAGCAAACTTAAGACGAGTAAAAAGCTTATCCTTTGACAAAAGCCAAAAAAGGACTTTTCTTACTTTTTATTAATTTGTCTAATTTGATTACGATTAGTTTCTAATAAAGTAAAATCAATAAAAGGAGTTTTATTTTTTATGATCTAAAAGAATTTCGGTCATATTCTTATAATTATTTAAGAACCCTTTGGTGATTAAATAGTGTTCCGTTTCTTCATAATCAACTTGTCTTATTCCGTTTTCATCCAATTGATATATTATTGCATTTGGGTATGCCAAAAGAATTGGAGAGTGGGTTGCAATTATAAATTGCGAATTGTTTTTTACGTGTTCATCTATTGCTGTAAACAGTGTAAGTTGCCTCATGGGCGATAAAGCCGCTTCGGGCTCATCAAAAACATAAAGACCATTTCCGCCTAATCGTTCAGTAATGATTTTCATGAAAGATTCACCATGAGAGCATTCATGTAAGGAATGACCCGTTCCCTGAAGGTTATCCGTTTCCTCCATATAAGTTGCCAGATTATAAAAACTTTCAGCACGAAGAAAGTAATAGTCTTCTGGGAGACTATGACTCTTTGCAATCTTTAAATAATTAAAAAGCCCTGATGTATTCTGATGGGTACTAAAACGAGCATGTTTACTTCCTCCTTCTTGACTTAATCCCATACTTAAAGCAATTGCTTCTATCAGCGTAGATTTTCCTGAGCCATTTTCTCCTACGATAAAAGTAACATCAGAGTGAAATTCAACTTTATCCAACCCTTTTATAGATGGTATCGTAAATGGATATTCCTCATAACTTGTAATTGATTCTCTTTTGAGTGAGATTTCTTTTAAATAAGGTTTGTTTGTTATCACTTACGAGTTGCTTTAATTGAATTGATGAAAAGGGGGCAAAAATAAAACATTTTTACGGATGAGCTTCTTAAAAATGTGAAATTGATTTAAGTGTTGATAATGACATGTTTTACTGTAAGTGGGGATTATGTCAGTATTTTGTTAAAGTAGATTATTTCTTACGTTTTAATTTTATAGCAATTGAATTTGTTTTATATTTAGAAGTAAATCAATCGCTTCTGTTTTGTTCAATTTATTACTTAGGCGTATAAAAAAATTGTTCTTATGACCGATACATTTAAAGAATTTATTACACGATTAGTTCCAATTGAAGAACAAGATCTGAATAAAATAATGTCTTGTTTAACTTCTCAAAAAGTAAAAAGAAATACAATCATTTTATCTCAGGGACAAGTTTGTACTCAATTTTATTTTTTAGTAAAAGGTTGTATGCGCACTTATTACATCACAAAAGAAGGTCAGGAAAAAACAAGACTGGTCTCATTTGGTAATACTCCTATAACGTCACTTACCAGTTTTATTACTCAAACACCTTCTGTTGAATATATAGATGCTCTGGAAGATTCTATATTATTGTCTATATCCCAAACAGATTTCTTTAAATTTCTGGATGAAATTCCTTGTTGGAATCTTTTCTATCAAAAAAATTTAGAATTGGCTTTTGCTTTTCAAAATAGCAGAATCGAAGATTTGGTGACTTTATCTGCTAAAGAACGATACGAAAAACTTCTAAAAGAACAACCTCATTATATTCAGCTTCTTTCTAATAGAATCGTGGCCACTTATTTAGATATGTCTCAGGAAACTTTAAGCAGAATTAAATCCAAATAACTCTTTTTGACTTTTGTCAATGCACAGGTTTTTCTATCCGCCTAATTTTGTACTATAAATCATCAGAAAATAAACTGATATGATATAGTAATAAAATTAAAAAGAGCTGATTATGAAAATGCTATTAAAAAAGCCAACAGGGAATGCTTTAGAAAACGTAATCGATAAATTCAATATTAAAGAGTTAATAGAATTTGAACGTTTTTGCAGAGATAATGCACAATGGGAGGAAATGAAAAAATGTTTTGCAGAAAATTCAACTGTAACAATTTCATGGTTTAATGGCTCGGGATATGGTTTTGTCGACGCTTCAAGCAAAATGGAAACTTATGCTCCCCATAAAATATACGATACTTTAATTTGGCTGAATAATGATAAAGCTGTTTCCATAACAATGACAACCATCCAGATGAGAATGGAAATTCAGGGACATTTATTAGAGTTAAAATCAGATGCCAAACTTTTATATAAAACGCAGAAAATAAACGGACTTTGGTCCATAATTTCGATGGAAGGAATCTATGAAAAAGATTCTTTAACCCCAGTTTCTCCTGCAAATGGAATTGTAATTCCGAAAGAAGAAATCGCCAAATTCAGACCAAGTTATGCCAATATGTCTTATGCTTTAAGCAAAAGCGGATATGATGTAGACGTTAATTTACCTGGAATTGATAAACCGGAAATGGTCTCAAAATTATATCAGGAATCTGAAAACTGGTTGAATTCCTAATCGGATTTTTTCAAACTATTGAATAAAAATAATAAGATTTAAAAAAACATAAAGATGAAAATTATAACTATTGAAGAGCATTTTAGATCAAAAAAAGTAAGTGAAAGAATGGAACAACTTGCTGTTAATGGTGCTGATGCAAAAGAGAATAAAGCTGGATTAGAGATTGCAAAAAAATATTTGCAGTCGAGCGAAGATATTGAAGATGTTGGTGCGCGCAGAATTAAGTTTATGGATGAAAGCGGTATCGATATGCAAGTCATTTCATATGGGAATGGAAATCCACAAACATTAATTGATGCTGCTAATGCAATTGAACTTTGTAAGATGGCAAATGATGATTTAGCTAGTTTAATTAAGCAAAACCCAACACGATTTGCTGGTTTTGCTTCTTTACCTGTTACAGATCCAGTTGCTGCCGCTACCGAATTGGAGCGTGCTGTAATCAAGCTTGGTTTTAAAGGTGCTATGCTCTCTGGAACTTTTCATGGTCAGTTTTTTGATGATGCAATCTTCTTTCCAATTTTTGCCAAAGCAGCCGAGTTGAATGTGCCTATTTATATGCATCCGGCAATTATTGCTAAAAACATTTCCGATTATTATTTTAAAAGTGACCAATGGTCGGAACAAGTTACAGGAACATTTGCTTCCGCAGGATTTGGATGGCATATGGATATTGGTATTCATGTGGTACGTATGATACTTTCGGGAATTTTTGATAAGCTACCTAATCTAAAATTGATATCAGGTCATTGGGGAGAATTTGTACCCTTCTTTTTAGAGCGAATGGATGAGGTTATGACTCCAGAAACAACAAATTTGAAACGTAAAATTTCAGATTACTACAAGACTAATGTTTATATCACTCCAAGCGGAATCTTCTCTGAAGTGCAGTTAAAATTTGCAATTGCACAAATGGGTGCAGATCATATTATTTACTCAGGAGATTATCCTTATTTAATGAAAAAAGAAACAGGAGATTTTCTTAAAAATGCACCAATTTCTGATGAAGATAAAGCGAAAATTGGGCATTTGAATGTAGAGAAATTGCTGAACTTGTAAAACACAAAACACAAACCAAAAATTACGCAAATTAATTTGCGATAATTTGTGCAATTGTTGGTAAAATATTTTTAAAAGCTGAAAGCGAAATGCAATTAATTTCAATACTATGAAAAATAAAATTCTAACATTAAACAACGATGATCCTAAAGTCATCAATGCAAGAAACGCTGAAAAAGCATTATTCAGCCATTATGGAATTGAAGCAAAAGAGCATTATGTAACTTTACCCGAAGAGCAAATAAAAGTTCGTGTCTTGGAAATTGGCGAAGGAGAACCCTTGGTAATTGTTCCAGGTAATGTAGGTGATGCTTTTGTTTTAGCTTCACTTATAGCACAATTCAAAGGGCGACGCGTTTTTGCAATCAACCGTCCGGGTGGTGGTTTGAGCGAAGGCATGGATCATAACACTGTAAATGTTAGAGAATTTGCGCATCAGTCACTTAATACAATTTTAGAAGCATTAGGTTTAGAAAACGTAGATGTTGTTGCGCATTCTATGGGTGCACATTGGAGTACATTACTTGCAATGGAGCATCCAGAGAAAGTAAGGAAATTAGTTTTATTAGGAAATCCCGGTAATATTATGGGCGGTAAACCTCCGTTAGCAATTCGGCTTTTAGGGACTCCGCCATTTACAAAATTGGCAATGCATTTTATAATTCCTAAGAACAAAGAAAAGGCATTAAAAACATTGACAGTAATGGGGCATTCTAAAGAATTTGTAGCGACACTTCCAATAGAGTTAGCAGATGCTTATTTTAATTTTGATCATTTGCCACATTATGTAATTTCAGCTACTAGTCTTATTGAGAACATGATTCCCGAAATTAATGCTGAAGAATTGGGTCGTCTTCATAAGCCAACAGCATTGATTTTAGGTACAGAAGATAATTTTCTTTCACAAGAAAAAGGACAGAAAATTGTTGAGGCTATGCCCAATGGTACTTTTTATTCAATTGCTAATTCAGGACATTTACCATGGTTAGAGAATCCTCAATTAATAGCTGAAAAAATATTAGATTTTTTGAAATAATCCCGTTAGGTATAATTGTTTTTAACACATAGAAACATAGAATTATTGAACTCAAAAAAGGCGTTTCACTTGCATTAATACGCATAGCTATGTGTGAGAAACGGGTTTCTTTTTGATTTTCTTTTTTTCAAACACATAAAATCTATCCCGAAGCTTCGGGACTATGTGTTTAATTAAATCTTTATTGCATCTAATGGTTTTAAAATAAGAAATATCTAGATCTAATTAATTACAACATTAAAAAAAATAAATATGGAAAATAACACACAACAAATTGAAGGAGTAACAACAGGAATACTTAATGTACCAGGAGCAGAATTATATTATGAAACTAAAGGAAACGGACCAGTTTTATTAATGATTCCGGGAGCAAATGGAGATCATTTTATCTTTACTCCGATTCGCGAAATATTATCAAAGACATTTACAGTAGTAACCTATGATCGTAGAGGATTTTCAGGATCTAAACTAGTAGGAGAACAAGATTACTCACATCGTATAAATACCGACGCCAATGATGCAGCTAGCTTAATTAAGCATCTCACTAGCGAACCAGCTTTTGTATTCGCAAGTAGTTCGGGAGCTTTAGTTTCGTTACAGTTAATGTGCCTTCATCCAGAAATAATTAAAGCATTGATTCCGCATGAACCAACAGCTTTAAAATATCTTCCAGATGTTGATAAATGGAAAGCTACTGTTCAGGAAATCTATGATATTTATGCTAAAGATGGAGAAGGCCCTGCGAAGGAAAAGTTTGTAAATGAGCTTATTCCAGGTACAAAAGATGGTGAACTAATGAAAGGTGGAAAAGGACCGGAAACACCAAATACAAAATATTGGTTTCAATATGAAGTCAGACAATATCCTTCGACTGATTTTGATACCGATAAGTTAGAAGAAAATAAAGATAAGATCCTTTTTTGTGTAGGACGAGATTCACTTGAAACTATGCCTGCTTGGCCAGTTACCAATCTAGCTAAACAATTTGGAACTGAAGTTTTGTATGTTCCGGGAGGACATTTAGGATATGCACTTCATCCTGCTGAATTTGCACAAGATTTTCTTGAGGGTTTACAAAAACGAGGGAAGTTATAATTAGAATATGATTTCCTAAAAACATAAGAGGCTATTCGAAAAATAATTTTCAGACGGCCTCTTTGTTATTTTTGAAAGTTTTAGAAGATTTGATAGATAATTGCTCCAGCGGAGCATCATATTTATAGCAAATTTAAAGAGGTTTGAGCAGAAGCTACAGCGTAGCGATATTTTGGTTTTTCTTTAGATATTGCTATATATATTACCATCAATTGGTCCTAGTTAAATAAGATAGGTTGTCTAATTAATGAAATGCCACCCCGATGGGGTTTCTTTTGATTACAATTAAAATTGCTATAAATATAACGTCCCACTGGGACTTTCTTTATCAATAATTTTAAAAAAATCAGACATTATTTTAATAAAATAAGGGCGTATGAAATTTTCATACGCCCTTATTAATTTATCGGGATAGAAACTATACCCGATTATTGTAATTAACTATTTGACAATTAATTTATTTAAACAGTAACTTCTTTTAATATTTCTTCAAGGTATTGTACCATTTCATCTGCATTTTGTTTGTTGAATGGCATTGGTGGTTTTATCTTTAAAACATTGTGCAAAGGTCCATCAGTACTTAGTAAATACCCTCTTTCTTTGATTTTTTCGACAACAATGTCAATTTCAGGAATTGCAGGTTCCATGGTTGTCCAGTCTTTTACCATTTCGGCACCAATAAATAAACCATGTCCGCGAACATCACTAATGATTGGGAATTTATCCATTAATCCTTTTAGTAAATCCATTAAGTAATTACCCACTTCTAATGCGTGTTGTTGCATTTCTTCGTCCTGAATTACTTCCAGAACAGCTAGTCCAGCCGACATAGATACTGGATTACCTCCAAAAGTGTTGAAGTATTCCATCCCGTTGTTAAAAGCATCGGCAATTTCGTTTGTAACAATTACTGCTGCAAGCGGATGACCGTTTCCTATAGGTTTTCCTAGTACAACAATATCCGGAACGACATCTTGTAACTCGAAACCCCAGAATTTATCGCCAACTCTTCCAAATCCTACCTGAACTTCATCGGCAATACAAACTCCTCCCGAAGCTCTTACATAATCATAAACGGTTTTTAGATAGTTTTCTGGTAACGGAATCTGACCTCCAACGCCCAATAAGGTTTCGCAGATAAATACGGCAGGTGCTTTGTCTTCTTTTTTTAAATCTTCAATTATTCTTTGTACATCAGCAGCATATTTTTCGCCTGCTTTTGCATCGCCGTATTTATAAGGACCTCGATATAAATCGGGATTAATTGCTTTGTGGATCCAAGACATTTTTCCAAAACCTCCTTTACTGTCAAATTTATAAGGACTCATTTCCATTGCCACGGTTGAGGTTCCGTGATAAGCATGATCTAATACGATAATGTCTTTTTGCTTCGTAAAATGACGGCTCATTCTTATAGCAAGGTCATTTGCCTCACTACCAGAGTTTACGAAATAACAAACGCTTAATGACGATGGTAATGTTGCGGTAAGTTTTTCAGCATATTCTAATATAGTATCGTTAAGATACCTTGTATTAGTGTTTAAAGTTGCAATTTGTTTTTGCATTTTCTTTACCACTACTGGATGACAATGTCCAACGTGTGATGGGTTGTTTACACAATCTACAAAGGTTCTTCCTTTATCATCATATAAATATTGTAATGCCCCTTTTACGATTTTTAGTTTCTCGTTGTAACCAATGCTTAAATTTCTACCTACATTTTTTTGGCGAGCCTGTAATAAATCAGAATAGTTGGAGTCATTTATCACGCCATCAAATCCGCAAGCTTTTCTAAACGTATCTTGAGCTTTTATAGGATTTATTTTGATGAGTTTGTATAATAACTCCCAAGCTGGCTTCTCTGTTATGAAATGATGGGCATTATCGCTATTTAGCGATGCGTTATAAGCCGACTGTGTTACGCTTATACAAAGCCTTCCAGCGATTAAATAATATAGTAAATCTAGTTCTTGTGTTGTAAGCGAATATGCTTCATGATATCCTTTTACGATGAATGAAGCAGCTGTTAACGGATCATCGCTTTCTAGGATTGCATACGTACAAGCTATTGCAAGATTATTGATTAAAGCGGAATAAACCATATCGCCAAAATCAATCAAACCAGTAGTTTTTTCTCCTTGCGCCATTACATTACAATCATTGGCATCATTATGAATGTATGCATGTCGTAATGTGTGTATTTGCGGAAGCACTTCGGTATCAAACTGCAAAAGGAAATACCCGGCAATTCGTCTACGTTCGTGATTAGTAATGTACTTCAGTTTTTCATTGGCATCACCCGCTCTGCTAATGTCCCACGTATAATGGCGATGCATTGCAGGATGAGAAAAGTCTTGTAATGCTTTATCCATATTACCCATAAATGCACCTAAATTATAAAGAGCAGTACTTGATTTTTTTTGTTCTTCGTACCAAAAAGTGCCTTCAAGAAAACTAAGAATTCGTATGTAATACGTTTTGTTGTCTTTGATTATTTGGGTTAAAGCTTCTCCGTTTTTATTGAGAGAAAACTGCTGAAAGCTTTCTGCTAAAGGGCTTTTGCTTAAATGCTGAATGATTTTAACCTGCGCATCCAGAAAAGGATACGGCTGATTTTCATCAGAAAGCTTTAATATATACTTTTGATTTTTCTCATCGGTTAAGATAAAATTCAATTCATCATAACCGTCTAACGCTTTTACGGTAGCGGATAATCCATAATGTTCTATCGCTAATTGCTGAATGTCTGTTTCTGAAAAAATCATTGGTATTGTTTATTAAGTTGTTTTGTTTGTTTTCTCGTTATCGTGCAAGGTTTTTATCTGACCTCGTAGTGAAAAGTTTTCTTGCCACGAATTTCACGAATTATCACGAATTTTTTTAAAATAAAAGCATTTTTAATTTGCGTTAATCTGTGAAATTCGTGATGAAAAAATTATTTCCAAATAATGGCTTGGGCAGGTTGTAAAGGGTTTTGTCCCACAAGAATTTTACTTCCTTGAGGTATTGGTAAGTTTATAGGTTCGTTTGTATAGTTTACACCTACGTAAAAACCATCCCTCCATTCTACAAATACTCCTTTTGGTAAATCTTCGATGGCTACTTTTGCACGTTCGTAAATAGTACGTACAACTTGTCTTTCTAAAGTTCCGTCTTTACTTTCTGCACCAATATAAGTAACAGTTCCTTTGCCTAATTTTCTTGTAATAGCAGCAGCTTTACCTTTGTAAAATTGATCTGCATAAGTTGCTAATACTTCTGTTCCTTGTTTTGGGTTTAGGACATCTGCCCAGGTATTCCATTTGTGGGTATTGTTTCCTGAGCTTATTGTTCCGTTTACATTGGCAACAAGCATATCAAAAAAATCTACATCGGCACCAATTAATGGTACGATTGGCGCACTCCAATTAGCTTCAAAGAAATGTCCGTTTCTATCCTTTTGACCTGTACGGCAAGAAAGGATTAAGTTTCCTCCGTTTTCAACATATTTTGTCCATTTGTCGACCAATTTCTGATCTATAAGTTGGTAAGCAGGAGCAACAATAAACGGATAAGCAGAGAAATCTTCGTCTTCTGTAATAAAATCCATTGGCGCACCAGTCGATTTTACTGCAGTTGTATATATGTTTCTATGTCTCCAGGTACTCCAGAATTCTGTTTGTTTTTGGTTTTCTAAATCCCAAAGGTTTTCATGACTCCATAAAAAACCTGTTTTTCTTTTTGCAATTTCCTGAGGAATTACCGCTTTAGGATTGTATTCTTTGCGAAGTAATTTCATGTCCTCGATAGATTGTACAAATTCTTTTCCGCCTGTAGTAAGTGTAACACCATCGGTTCCTACGATTCCGTCATGGTACATTTCACTACTTCCTAGCGGGTGTCTGTATCTATACGTACAAGTAAATGAGCAACCTCCACCAAAAGCTTGAGATATCCACATATGAACCGTTCCTGGTTGTAATTGTGGGTTAATTCCAGCCCAGTTTACTTGCCCAGGTTGTAATTCCATAATACCAGTAACACCGCTTATAGATCTGTAATAATCATTTGCTTCAGATATTTTGTTAGGATGCCCCATTCTAAAACTATCTCCTCCTAAAGGATTCTGTCCACTTACAGGATACATGGTATAGGTAATGAAATCCATTTTATTGGCACTTCTAGGATCGGCATCATAAATTACATTGGTAAAGTTGGTTGTTATCCATTGTTTTGGATCAACATACTTTCTAAGTATTTCGGCTTGTCTATTTAAATATTCACCTTGTGCATCCGAGGTAAATCTTTTAAAATCTAAAACGGCATGAGGGCTTAGCTTATCTTCAAAATAAATTTCGGCATTAGGTAAAACTATTTGTTCAAAGTTATTATAACGAGTACTCCAAAAATTCCCAACCCATTCTGTATTTAGTTTTTCGATTGTTCCGTATTTGGCTTTAAGCCAAATTTGAAATGCTTTGCGGGCTGAAGGACTAAAATCGGCAGTTCCCAAAGGTTCATTGTCGATTTGCCAACCCATGATGTTTTTGTTCTTACCGTATCTTTTTCCAAGTTCGGCAACTATTTGATCTGTAAATTCTCGGTATTTTTCATTTGTTATAGATACATTAGCTCTATTACCGTGTTCTCTGCGACGTCCGCTTGCATCTACTAAATAAATTTCAGGATATTTGTCTCCCATCCAAGCTGGTGGAGTTGGAGTTGGGGTACAAAGTATCACTTTTAAGCCATTTTTTTCGGCTATAGCAAGTGCATCATCAAGCCATTTAAAATCATATTTACCTTCTTCGGGTTCCATATACGTCCAGGCAAATTCGGCAAAATGCGTAAACTCAAATCCTAGTTTTTTTATGTTTTTTAAATCACGTTCCCATTGTTCTTTTGGCCATTGTTCAGGATAATAGTAAACACCAATTTGCATTAAATCGGGTTTTGAAAAAAAACGTTGTGCGTCTTTGTTCTCCGTAGAAGTAGCTTTTTTGTTTTGAGAAAAAACGGGATTCAAATTACAATTTGCGATAAGCAATAGTGTAAATAAAATTTTAACTAATGGTATATTTTGCTTGAACATTCTTGGTTGTATTGAGTTAATCGAATATAGGTAATTTGTTATTTATGGTTGTAATTATTGCGTCTGTTTGCTTCGCTCGGGTCATAAAAATGTATTTAACACATAGAAACATAGGATTGAAATTTAAAGTTGTTTCTAGAAAATCTTAATTTTTTCGCATAGTCACGAAGCTTCGGGATGCGATTTATTTTTAAGTGAAACGTCTTTTTTGAAACTTGTAAACTATGTTTCTATGTGTTAAAAATAATTACAATCAGTTGTTTAATTATTTATCTTCTAAAAGTAGCATTAAATAATGTGATGCCGACCAGCTAAAGTTAAAGGCTTCCATTCCTTTTCCTGTAAGCGGTTGGTAATTTTCTCTTATAGATGTGCCTTTGTCTAAAACTCCTTCTGCGTTATGAATGAGTTTATGTGCTAATTGGTTTGCTTCGGTTGTGTAACCATATTTTTCCAATCCATTTATTCCAAAATAACTTTGGTCAAGCCAAATTGGTCCTCTCCAATATCCGCGTTCTGGTTTAAACTTCGGGTGGTTTGCTGCCAATGTTGGTAAAGGAACAAAAGTGTTGAAAATAGTTGGATTCATCATGTTTTCTTTCATCGCTTTGGTTTGTTCAGCAGTAGCAACCTCAGCCCAAATAGGCAAATATCCTTCGCATCCCATTGCTTTTATCAATGTTTTACCGTCGATTGTGGTATCGTAATACCAACCTGTTGCCGGGTCCCAAAATTGAGTTTGGATTTTAGCTTTTAATGCTACACTTTCGTCTTGCCATTTTTTAGCTTCTTCATTCAATTTTAAAACTTGAGCCATTTTATTTAAATAGTTCTTTTCGGCATATAAGAACGAGTTTAAGTCAACACTTTCCTGATCTAAAGAATAGGCTTTATCTCCGTTTTTCAGTATTTTGCTATCGTCAAAACGTACCGCATTGTCCATTCCGCTTTCCCATTTTGCAGCAACCAATGTACCATCTGTAGAACCAAATTCACATATTCCGTCTTGGTCATGGTCACGTTCTTTGTACCACCAATTGTGATATGATTTTAATTTTGGATAAAACTCTTTTATAAAATCAGCATCTTTAGTTTTTTCATAAATTTTCCAGATTGCCCATGCTGCAAGTGGAGATTTTGTGTTACGGTAATTGTTTTCTTCTATTAGATTATTTCTGTAAATACAATCCGGAATAAATCCGTTTGGTTCCTGATAATCAAATAGAGCACGCATTTGGTCTTTTGCTAGTTCAGAATCATAATTGGCAACTGCAACTGCATGTTTCCAACTATCCCATGCCCAAAAGCCATGAAACCACTCATAATTGTAACTCGGGAAAAGTCCACCGTGTTTTAAACCTTCGGCAGCAATTCGGGTATTGTTTTGTAATGTAAGTACCAGTTTAGCTACTAAATCAGAATAAGTATTGTCTTTGTAAATCGCTTTTTTCTTGGCAATTAATTGTGCCAATTGGGTTTCTTTTTCTTTTTGTGTGTTTTTAAGTAGTGTGTTGAACGTTGTTTTTGCTATAACTTCATTTTCATTTTTCCATGAGTATTGTGGGAAAATAAAGGATTGAGAAACAACTATTTCTTTAGTTTCATTTGGTTTTAATGTTAGTTTTTCTGTTTGAGTTTTATAACCTTGTTTTGTGATTTCAATTTGTGGTGTTGTATTAAAAAACTGAATGTAACCTACAGAAGTACTTTTCGTGGAAACGATTTTTAATGTTTTACCATCTTTAGATAACTGTAAATCATCTAAAAACATGTTAGAATTATAGGAAGGATAAAGAGTTATCGTTTTCCCAGATTTATTAGTAATACTTGTTTTTTGTAATGCCGAATGTCCTGATAAAAAAACAAGTTGTTGTTTTATCTCTAATTTCTCGTTTTTAAATTGTTGTTCGAGGTGGCTATTGTAGCTGTTTTGACTTACTAAAGCCTTTTTCCAGTTTATAGCTTGTTGTTTGTTCTCGTCATTAAGTTGTAAGGAAACAAACGAGGGACTTAACCAAACTCCGTTTTGTTCTGTCATTAAAAATGGACCAGAAAAACCACCTTGAACTTCAGATGGTTCTAGAAATCCGAATCCGAACCAAGCGCCTTTATCCGAGAAAACTAATGATTCTCTATCGGTTGCATTTGCTGGGTTTCCTTTGTAGTTTATGCTGTTTTTTGAAGATTCTAAAATCGGAAAGTCTTTTTGTGCCCAACTGGATTGTAATATAAAAAAGAATGAAAGAATAAAAAGTGTTTGCCTTTTGCCCATGTTATTTCGTTTTTTATTGAATGTTTTTGGTTTTGAGATATATTTCTTTTTTTAAAGTAGTGATTAATAGGGAAATACGAAATCAGTAGATAAAAAGAATAGCCCAAGAAATATAGGGCTATTCTTTTAAAAATTAAAATGATTCAATGGATTAATTTGTTTGTAATTCTGTTAATGGTATTGGATAAAAATTGTTTTTTGATGCATCAAAACCTGTACGGCCTACAGCATCAAGTGCCGCTTTTGTTTTTCCCCAACGACGTAAGTCATAAAAGCGATAGTTCTCTAGTGGGAATTCTAGTATTCTTTCGTGTTCGATTTGTGCTTTTACCTCACTACCTGTTGTACCAGTCATTGCAGGCATATCGGCTCTGTCACGAACTTTGTTAATATATGGGATTGCTTCGGGTGTACGACCTAATTCGTTTAAAGCCTCAGCTTGCATCAATAATACATTTGAATAACGCATAAGCGGAATGTTGATTGCTGTAAATTCCTGATCCATTTTTTCCTGAGTACTTGGTATGAATTTTCGGAACACAGGTTTGTCGGCATCGCCAAATCTTTCATCATAAGTAGTTCCTAATACTCTTGGGTTATCTGGGTCATTAAAATAAGGATCTTTAAAGAAAAGCGTGCTATAAATACGAGAATCATAATTTCCTGTAGTGGCTATTTTTCCTTCTTTTTTAAATTCATTTACAAGCATTGTACTCGGAAGAATTTCGTCCCATCCGCCAAGTTCTGCAGCACCCATCCAATAATGTAGTGCATTACGATAGAATGCTCCATTGGCAGTTGTTTCTGAGAATTGAAGTTCGAATATAGATTCTTTGGTGTTCTTATTAGTTCCGTCAAACATAGACACATAATCTTTAACCAAATCATATCCTTGTACTTTGTTTAATGCGGCAAGAGATTCGTTTAAGTAGGTTTGTTTTTGAGCCGTTTCTTCATAAGCTCTGGTTAAATAAGCAAACCCTAAATAACTATTGGCAGCTCCACTAGTAGCACGACCTGTTTTGTCCTGAGATTGTTTAAGAGGCAATATTGCAGCTACAGCTTTAAATTCACTTGTAATAAAATCCCAAGCTTCGGCACGTGTAGATAATGGTATGTTTAAATCACTTTCTTTAGTAACATACTTACTTCTAACATAAATTTGTTCCCAGTTAAGCAGCAATTTCATGTGATAATACGCACGCAAAAAACGAGCTTCAGCTTCTATTTGCGCTCTGTCGGCATCGGTAATAGTTGCTGCTGGAATTTGTGGTAACTTATCAATAACCTGATTGGCATTACTAATTCCTCTATAATTGATTCTCCAATATTCAGTAAACTGGCTATTACCATTTGTGTAGGTAAATGTTGAAAGTTCTACCCAGTTTGGGTAATTTAATGCATCACTTCCTAAATCACAAATGTCTTCACGATATGCCTCAACGGGCCATTTTACTTCGGCAAAATACCATTCACTTGTAGCAGCTTCAAGTTGAGAATATGTTGCAGCCAGAGCAGATTCAGCATCAGATTTGTTCCTCCAGAAATTCTCTGAGGTAAGTTGGTCGGGCGATTGTTGGTCTAAATAGTCACTGCAACCAGTGATTGTGAATAAACCTATAACGGATAATATAAAAAATATCTTGTTCATGATTATGTTTTTATAATAGTATTAAAATATATATTGAACACCAGATACAAATGATCTTGTAAATGGGTACACAAAACGATCTACTCCTGTATTAAGAACTGTGTCGCGTGAGAATTCTGGGTCAATACCGGAGTAATTTGTAATTGTAAATAGGTTCTCGACACTTACGTAAAATCTAAGCTTATCTATTTTTGCACCACCTAACATTTTATTAGGTATTGTATATCCTATTTGTAACTGACGCATTCTTATAAAATCACCACTTTCTAAGAAACGATCAGATTCGCGACTGTTTCCGTTAGGATCTTGTAGTACCGCACGAGGAGTATTACTAGGATTTTCTGGTGTCCATGAGTTAAGCGTTGTAGCCAACATGTTGGTTCCTGAATTCATAGATTCGTAAAAATATCTGTTTCCGTTATATAATTTGTTACCCCAACCACTTCCTATCAAAGCAGAGAAATCGAATCCTTTATAACTAGCGCCTAAACTAAGGTTAGCTTCCATTTTTGGCAATCCTGTTCCTGCGTATGATTTGTCATTTTCGTCTATAACACCATCTCCGTTTAAATCCTTGAAGCGAATATCTCCTGGTTGTGCATTCGGTTGTAATAAAACACCATTTTTGCTATGAGCATTTACTTCATCTGTAGATTGGAAAATACCATCGGTTCTGTATAAGTAGAATGCACTAATTGGGCTTCCTACACGTGCTTGAGTAGGGAAATGTTCTGTGCCAAATTTTAATCCTTGTCCGTAAATAGTCTGCCCTTCGTTTGCAAGAGATTCTACGTTGTTTTTAAGCGTTGTAAAGTTAAAGCCTACGTTGTATTTAAACTCATCGATTTGATCACGATAATTAACTTCAAGTTCAAATCCTTTATTGCTAATTTTACCTACGTTAAGTGTTGGATCATCTACTCCAGCAGATGGAGCCAGTTTTTTTGTAATCAATAAATTATCGGTTACATTATGGTAGTAGTTCATAGAACCGCTAATTTTTCCGTTTTTAAGTGTAAAATCGATACCAATATTCTTAGAGTCTGTTGTTTCCCATTGTAAGTTTCTGTTCTCTAATGCTGTTGCAATACTTCCTGGCCATGGGTTACTTCCGCTTCCTTGTACATAACCTGAGCCTAAAGTGTTTCCTGTTTTAATTAATGTATTTGCAGAGTAATATCCTAAGGCAGCTTCGTTACCTAATTGTCCCCAGCTAGCACGTAATTTTAAAGTTGATATAATGAAATCTTTAGGGAAGAAATCTTCTTTTTCTATTTTCCATCCTAATGCTATAGATGGGAAAGTTCCCCAACGGCTGTCTTCGCCAAATTTAGAAGAACCATCTTTTCTAACTGTCATTTGAAGTAAATAACGATCATTAAATGAGTAGTTTAATCGGCTAAAGAAAGAAACACGGTTGTATTGATATTTTGAACCATCCGCAGAAAATGTTCCTCCTTTACCAGCTCCGATAGTTGCAAAACCTGGATCTAAAAACCCAGACGGACGATCAATCGATACTAATTGTCCATTCTCTACAGAATAATCGGTTGTTTTTCCTTCTACAGTTACTCGATTCCAGTTAGACGAAACTCCGTTTATAGTATTACCAAGCATTAATCCAAAAGAATGTTTTCCAAAAGTTTTATCAATTGTAATAATGTTATCTAATATTTGTTCATCCCAATGTGTTCTTAATTCTTCTTGTGAAGCATATTGATGTATTTCTTTAGGATTGGCAATGTATGGAGGGAAATGATAGGTTTCCTGATTGTTTTTTACACGGTAAGAGTACGCTATTTTATATTTTAACCAAGAGGTAATGTTTGCAGTTATGGCAATATTTGCAGTTAAATCTTGTCCTTTGTTCATTCTATCTCTAAAATGTTCTTCGGCAACTGGGTTTGTACCAGCTGGTAAACCATTTTTGTTTGATAATCCATAGCCATAAGGTTCGTCAGCGTCATAAACAGGCACTAATGGTGACATTGTATATACTTCTTTTAACTGAAATGTTGGCTGTGCATTTTGTGTTCCTATAAATGCCATTTTTCCATCTACATCAAAGATTGATTTTTTGAAACTAACTCTTGCGCTGGCAGTTTGTTGGCCAAAATCATTATCGATTACAATTCCTTTTTGCTTTACATAGTTACCATATAATGCAAACTTAATATCGCCTTGTCTTCCTTGGATACCTAAACCGTAATTTTGAGTAAGTCCAGAACGGAAAACCTCATCTTGCCAATCAGTATCGGTTGTAGATGGTGCGCTTATATATGCAGGAAGAGGTTTAGGAGAAGTAGCATATTTATTATATTCATCGTACATTCTTTTGTGTACGGTTTTGTATTCATCTGCATTTAATAAATCCAATGTTTTTGATGGATTAGTGATGCTTAAAAATGAACTAAAGTCTACTTTTATTCCTTCTTTCTGACCGTTTTTGGTTGTAACAATAATTACACCATTGGCAGCAACAGATCCGTAAATTGCAGCAGCTGCACCATCTTTAAGAACCTCAATAGATTCTATATTTGTTGGGTTAACTGTGTTGATGTTTCCTTGAAAACCATCAATAATATAAAGCGGTTCAGTAGCTCCAAAGGTATTTACCCCACGTATTTTTACGCTTACATCAGCACCTGCAACACCACCTGCTTTTTGCACATTTACTCCAGATACTAAACCTTGTAATGCTTCGGCTGGATTTGTTGTAGCTCGTGTTTCAAGACTTTCTTTCTTTACAGATGAGATAGCTCCGGTAACATTACCTTTCTTTTGAGTACCATAACCAATCACGATTACCTCGTTAAGTTTATTGGTTTCTTCTTGCATGGATACATTAATCTCACTGCGATTATCAAGAGGTTCAGTTTTCTCTATAAAACCTACATATGAAAAAACAATAGTTTGATTTGTACCGCTTGGTGTATACGTTAATGAGTACGACCCATCAAAATCGGTTGCAGCGTTGTATTTGGTTCCTTTTATAGATATACTAACACCTGGTAAGGTGTTGTTCTTATCATCTGTAACTTTTCCAGAGATAGTTTTTTTTGCCTGACTTTCCTGCGCAAGCAGGGTATTAGGCAGCCAAAAAAGGAGAATGATCGGCATTAGAAAAGGCTTCCTAAGTAAGTTTTTTAATTGTTTCATTGGTGTTAGTTTTTGGTTTCTGGTTGTGGTTAAGCTTTTTTATTCTATTTGGGTGGTTTTGTCTGTCGTGGTTATTAATTTTTTGTCATTATGAATGGGTTTTACTTTTAAAAAAGTGATATTTATTTTTTTGAATGCTTTTTACTAAGAATAATGAAATTCAAATTTAGAAGATTGTATATATAAAATACACCAGTACCTACCAGTTTGTTTTTGATGCTTAGAAAAAAGTGTGCCAAGTGTGCCATTTTATCAAGTGATAAAATCAGTAGATTGTTGAGGTTAGAAAATCAAAAAAGAGGAATGATTTTAAATACTCATAAATTAGTAAAGAGGAAACTAAAATGGAGTAAAATTTGATTGAATGACGAAAAAACATAAGGTTTTTCGTTGTAATATTAAGTGAAATGTGTTAGGGTGAATATTTTAAAGTAATCTCTTAAATGTAATTTTTTTGTTTAAATACTGTTTTTTTGAAATTATTCTGTAGTCGAAGTAAATTTTTAAGTATGAGTTTTAGTACAATTAATAGTTAGAATCTATTCTTTTTTAATACTAAAAGTTTTAACGGGAGAACTGTTTATTCTTTTCGGATTGATTCAAAAATAACCCTACCAGTACAAATCAGTTTGATTTTTTGGTGGCAATGTTTAAAGGCGCTTTTCTTTTCCTCGTTTTATATGTTACAAGTATTGAGAAGTATACATAAAAAAATCCCTTTTTCAACTTTTAAATTGGAAAAGGGATTTCGGTATATTTATTAAGAATCTAGTTCTTCAGGTCTTTAATTACTTTAAAAGCGATATCTACCTGATCTTCGCTTACTAAAATGGTAAATTCATTTGAAGTCGAAATTACTTCGTTGATTATAATTCCTTCCCAAGCTAAGCGTTGGAAAATGAAATAGTAAATTCCAGGAACGACAATGTTTTCTTTTGGTAGTTTTACAGTAATTGAAGCTAAGTTGCTCAATTTCTGGATTAATTTTTCGCGAGCAAAATGTTTTTCAACTAATTGATTTATACTGCTGCTAACTACAATGTTAGTTTCATTTACACCACGAGATGAGGTATAAAATATATCTGATAATGTATTAATATCCGAAATTAAATCAGCTTGTTTGTTTAAGACAGTTTCTGATGCTGCAAAAGTGTAATCTGTAAGTTCTGAGCGTACCGTAATTTCACCGATATTCTTGATTACTTTATTGATTTTGTGGTTTAATTTAAAATCTAATTCTTCCGTTAAACGCTTTAAAGACATTACTACAGCACCTTGTTTTACTTCTTTGCCAAACTCGCTTTCTAATTCTGTCATTATATTTCTAGACAATGAGGTCAGATTAATAATGCCGAGTGATAATGCATTTAATAAAAAAGGCTTCGTTTTGATGTAATTTTCTACGATGGAGGAAACAGTTTTCATAATTTTCTGGTTTTTTACTAATTTAGTGTGGTTGGTTTAGTTAGTTGTTGTGTTATATTTTTTTACAAATATAAATTAAAAAACAATTTGTTACAATTATAACAATAAAAAATTATGTTAAAAATGATAAAAAGCATCTATAAGATGTTCAACCACAAATGATTCCTTATTTTTATGGATTCCGATGATATCAAAACGAACTTCAAAATCTATTTCCCTATCGTTTATGTAGGCATTTACTGCTTTTACAAGAAGTTGGATTTTTTTTGCATCGACAAAATCTTGTGGTGAGCCAAAATCTAAACTCGATCTGGTTTTTACTTCTACAATTGCCAAGATATCTTCTTTGGTAGCAATAATATCAATTTCGGCTTTTTGGAAAGTCCAATTTCTATCTAGAATTTTATAACCGTTTTGTTGGAGATATTCCACAGCAAGATTTTCTCCTTTTTTTCCGAGCTCATTGTGTTCAGCCATTTTTTTTAGTTTTTAGAGGTTAGTATTCAGTTTCGGTCTCAGTTTTTTTTTATACTAATAGTTTTCACGCAAAGACGCAGAGTTGCAAAGTTTGAATTAGGTTTCTTTGCGACTCTGCGTCTTTGCGAGATTGTACTTAATTAAATAGGTATTTAGACTAGGTAATCGTTTATATTATTTATTAAAAACAAGTGTGCTTCCTGATGCATTAACTTCTATTGTTACGGTGCTTCCCATTACCAATGCTCTATTGTCTTGAATATGTCCTGCAGGGAAATTAAAGATTACGGGAATATTATATTTCTTGGTAACATCATCAATGATTTCTAAGGCGTTTTTTCCCCACGGAATATCGTTGTCTTTCATTTTTGTCATTGCTCCAATCACTATTCCCTTTAGGTTTTCGATACAACCATTGCGTTTAAGGTTCATCATCATACGATCGATATGGTATAGATATTCATCTAAGTCTTCTATAAATAGTATTTTATCCTGACAATCGATAGCCGATTTCGAACCTAATAAACTATATAGTATAGATAAATTAC
Organism: Flavobacterium sp. GL_143; assembly: GCF_057834355.1. Taxonomy (NCBI): domain Bacteria; kingdom Pseudomonadati; phylum Bacteroidota; class Flavobacteriia; order Flavobacteriales; family Flavobacteriaceae; genus Flavobacterium; species Flavobacterium sp. GL_143. The sequence continues at coordinate 1,520,263 of NZ_CM174401.1, forward strand.
CTCCAACTAATTCTCCGGTTGCTTTACCAAATCGGTTCATAGGATCTGGCGAAACAGCATAAGATATTGGATTCCCAAATAAAGCCATTTGCATAGTTGCAATTGCATCTGGAGTGGCACGCGGGATACTTACTGGCATAATACCATGAATAGATTTATACCCCATCGTGTTTAGATGATTGTGTAAAACGGTAACATCACTAAAACCAATAACCCATTTAGGATGTTGTTTGAATTTTGTGAAATCAAGTAAATCTATCATTCGAACGGTTCCGTAACCACCGCGAACACACCAAATAGCTTTAATATTTGGATTGTCCATCTGATGTTGAAAATCGGCTGCACGTTGTTCATCGGTTCCAGCAAGCTGATTGGTGTCTAAACCTATTGTGCTTCCTATTACAGCTTCTATCCCCCAGCTTTTAAGCAAGTCTATTGTAGGTTTTAAATTATCATCGATGTTTTTTCTAGCTGTTGCTACAAGTGCTACAGTATCGCCTTTTTGTAAGTAAGGTGGTGTTATCATGTTTTGTTGAGATTGACAGGTGAATGATTGTAATGCTATAATAAGAAATGCGAATTTACAAAAAGCAAAATGTTTCTTGATGTATCGGAATTGGTTTGTGTTCATGTTTTTTATCTTTAGTTTACAACAACATTGTCTAGTTGTGTTGTAGTTATATCCGTTAGTTTGCCTTTTTTGGTTGTACTGTTTCCAATCCAGTTATATATTTTTCCGCCAGTATTTATTGTGATTCCGATAGAATCGTTGTTGTCATATATGGTATAAACAACATCTTTATTCTGGAATGTAACGGTATTGTTCTTTTTGTCAAGAGTAAAATCGGGGTTCTGATAAACTGTATTTATAGGATAAGAAAACTCAACTTCATCATTTTTATCAATTAAAACATAATTAAGCGTGCGGTCGTTGATATTAAATAAAACAACTCGCTTCTGATTTTTATCGACTGTAAAGGATAGTATGGTTTTTATACCATCTTCATCAAGATTAATCGTCCTTTTTGATGTTAGTACCATTTTTTTGCCATCCCAATTTTCTTCGCTATAATTATTATAAGGATATCCCATTTGGTCTTCTTCAACTATCTTGACTACTTTCGGTTTGTTATTCTCGACAATAAATTCCGAGAACTGATGCCAGCAACATCCGCTTTTTGTCATTACGCTTATTTTCTTAGTCTTATAATCTACCTGAAACATTCCGCAATAATTTTGAGCAAGTGCTGTAAATTCGGGACTGAATTTAAAACCATTTTTAGTTCCTAAATATATTTTAAAAGAAGGGCCGTGGTAGCAACTGTTTTGTCCGTCTTCGATAGCAAAATCTTTAATTCCGTCAAAATTGTAATCCTCATACATTATTGAACTTTGTTCGCCATAAGGCAACTGTTTTATGTTTGCAAGTGCTTTTCCGTCATGTAAACTCAGTGCCAGTTCTTCAGCGGTTACTTTTATAATTTGTTTTTGGGATTTAGTATCATAAATCGCAACCCAGCCTTTAGAAAAAACTTCGGATGTATCTGCGATAAATATCTTTCCGTAATAATCCTTCGAAAAGTTATTTACTTTAAAAGTGACTTGTGCAAAAGTAAAGTTGAATAAAAGGACGAGTAAAGTTGTCGCTAAAAGTTTCATTCTATATTAATATTATAAATGTCAATCCCTTGTATTTATGGGATAAATTAGATTTTGTAAAACAAAGATAGCCATTATCAAAAGTAATTTAAAATATCTTAATTAAATGAATTAGATTTATAATTGAAAGAAATTTCTTTAATTTAAAAGTTTTCCTTTTTTAATATGAATTGCTATGAGAATAATTACCTTTTCTATCTTTATATTTTTCAATTTATTGATGACACAATTACACGGACAAACAAAAAAGTATACGATTCATACAGTGGCTTTTTATAACCTCGAAAATCTTTTTGATACAATAAAGAATCCGTATATTCTGGATGACGAATGGACGCCAAATGGGACACGACATTGGACATCTAAAAAATATTTTAAGAAATTAGACAATCTTGCCAGAGTGTTATCCGAAATTGGAACGCCAGAAAATCCTAATTCACCAACTTTTATTGGTTGTGCCGAAATAGAAAATAGGGGAGTTCTGGAGGATTTAATAAAACAACCTAAATTAATAGATAAAGAATACGGAATCATTCATTTTGACTCGCCAGATCAACGCGGTATCGATGTGGGGTTACTATATCAGAAGAAACATTTTAAACCAGTTTCGTTTTCGAATACTCCGCTTGTTATTTATAAAAAACCAACAGAAAATAGTGTCGATACAATCGCGAATAAAAAGAATCGGGTGTTTACAAGAGATCAATTACTTGTAACGGGATTTCTGGATGGGGAGGAAATTAATATAATTGTAAATCACTGGCCGTCACGTTCTGGAGGAGAACAAAAATCGAGTCCGTATCGTGAAGCAGCCGGTGCTTTGAACCGAAAAATAATTGATTCCTTGCAGCAAATAAATCGCAATGCCAAAGTTATTACAATGGGCGATTTAAACGATGGACCTTATAACAAAAGTGTAAAAGTTGCGCTTGGCGCGAAAGCCAATAAAGCCGATGTTCCAGAGTTTGGTGTTTACAATCCCTTTGAAGATATGGCAAAGAAAGGAATGGGAACTATCGCTTATCGGGATTCATGGGATATTTTTGATCAAATCATGGTTACGGAATCTTTAATTAAGTCCGATTTTAGTTCTTATCGATTTTGGAAAGCTGGAATATTCAATAAATCGTATTTGATACAAACTTCTGGTCAATACAAAGGATATCCGCTTCGACATGCGACAACCGAAGTTGGTTACAGTGACCATTTTCCGGTTTATGTTTATCTTATTAAAGAGATGGGTTTTTAGTTGCAGTTACAGTACCAGTTTACAACTGAAAACTGCGACTGGTACTGCGAACTGATACTGAACACTGGTACTAAAAACTGTGACTGAACATCGAGACAGCGTACTTTTTATTAACTTAGCACCTTAGTAACTTAGCACCTAAAAAATATGGCTATAGCAAAACCATTCAATCTTACTAAATGGATTGATGAAAACCGTCACTTACTTAAACCACCAGTAGCAAATAAAAATTTATATACTGAATCTGGTGATTATATTGTAATGGTTGTTGCGGGACCTAATGCCCGAAAAGACTATCATTATAATGAAACCGAAGAGTTGTTTTACCAACTAGAGGGAAGTATAAAAGTTATTATTCAGGAAGATGGTGAGCGCAAGGAAATGGAATTACATGCGGGAGATATGTATCTTCATCCTGCTCGTGTACCACATTCTCCAGTACGCTCAGAAGGTTCTATAGGTTTGGTAATCGAGAGAAAACGTGCCGGGAAAGGATATAAAGACGGATTGCTTTGGCATTGTGATAATTGCAATCATAAATTATACGAAGTGTTTTTTGAGCTTCATAATATCGAGAAAGATTTCTTGCCACACTTTGAACATTTTTATAATTCTAAAGATTTGAGAACCTGTACAAAATGTGGAACTGTAATGGAATCTGATCCAAGATTTATAGCCAAAAAATAATTCTGAGTTTTCTATTTAAAAGGTATACTTTTGCAAAAAAAAATAAATTATCCACATGGACGATTATTATTCGAGGAAGAAGAAAGATAAACAGAAATAGTTGTTGCATAATGCATGCGCTATTTCTATAATAACGTTTTGCATTATGATTACCTTTTACAAAAACAACAACGGATTATTCCCTACAGAAAACCGTGAAAACAACAAATGGATCAATGTAGTTTGCCCTACTCAGGAAGAAACTAAATTTTTGCTCCAGGAGTTACAAATTCCAGAAGCTTTTTATAACGATATTGAAGATATCGACGAAAGACCTCGTATAGAAATCGAAAACGGTTGGTTTCTTATCATCTTGCGAATTCCTTTTAAGAGCAATGATGCAAAATTACCTTTTAATACAGCACCTTTAGGATTGATGTTTAAAGACGATGTTTTTGTATCGCTTAGTTTTCATCAAACCGAGATTTTACCCGATTTTGTTTTATATACCCAACGGAAAAAATCGGATATCAGTAATCATTTCGATTTGGTTTTAAAATTGCTTTTGTCTTCAAGTATTTGGTTCTTAAAATACTTAAAGCAAATCAATCAACGTATTCGATTGGCGGAGGATAACCTTGAAAAATCAATCAAAAATGAAGAATTACAAGCATTACTTCAAATAGAAAAATGTTTGGTTTTCTTTATTACTTCCCTTAAAGGTAACGATATGTTGTTTCACCGAATTAAGAATCTTAAAAATCACAGAGATGATTTTGATCCTGTTTTAGTCGAAGATGTCGAGATTGAGTTACGTCAAGCGGAAGAAACGACAAATATCTACAGCAATATCCTGACCGGAATGATGGATGCTTATGCATCTGTAATCTCCAATAACTTAAATGTTATCATGAAAAGGTTAACTTCTATTTCGATAATATTGATGATTCCAACATTAGTGGCGAGTTTATACGGGATGAACGTTCCTAACAATCTTCAGGAAAACAATCACGGTTTCTTTATCATATTACTGATTTCATTATTAATATCAATTTGTGGTGTTTTCTTGTTCAAGAAAAAGAATATGTTTTAAGCCCGTTATGTAATTTTACAATAAAAGGTATAGATATTCTTTCACGCAGATTTCACAAGATTTAAGCTGATATACGCAGATTTATTTACTTATAAATCTGCTTGAATCTGTAATATCTGCTTGAAACAAAAATCATTTTGTTTGTTTTAAATCCTTAATCGTAACTTTATAGGTTTAAAATTAATTACGCCTAATAGGTTCAATCTTAATTAAAAAACTAAATAGTATAATGACTAAAAATATCTCCGAGAAAACATTTGAATCGTTTAATTGGCTCGACATAAAAGGACCTACTGAAACACAATTAGAAGATGTTGCTAAAAAGTTTGATCTAGAGGTTTTTCCAGTCAAAGATTCGGTGGAACATGGGCATTTACCTAAAATTGAAAAGATTAAAAACTTTGATTTTATCATTTTAAGGGCTTATACGGCAAATGAGTTTGATAACAATTCTACAGTAGAAGAACTGTCAAATAAAGTTGCTTTTTTTTATAATGAAAAGCAATTGATTACGATTCATAGAACAGCATTTCCTTTTTTGGAAGATATTCACAAATCAGATTTTAAGTTTAAATCGGTTTACGAATTACTTATTCATATTTTTAAAGAAATCGTACAAACTTATAATGTACCCTCGCAATGGCAAACGGATCAGGTCGATGAAGTTGAGAAAACGATCTTCCTGAAAAAGGAAAACAAAATTTCGCTGGAAGATTTGTATTTCCAGAAAGCTGAAACAAGGATTAGTAAGAAGTTATTGGTGCTTACGCAAAATGTAATCAATAAGATTCATGTTCCAGACGAAAATTTATCGGCACTTGAGGATGTAAAAGATAATCTCGTTAAGCTCATCTTAGCCTATGAGGAAGCGATGGAGGATGCGATAAATTTAATGAACACTTTCTTGTCTGTAACAGCGCAGAAAAATAATGATGTGGTTAAACTATTAACAGTTTTCTCTGCTTTTTTCTTGCCTTTAACCTTTTTAGTTGGGGTTTATGGGATGAATTTTAAATTTATGCCAGAATTGGAGTGGAAATATGGTTATTTGTACGCAATTATTTTTATGTTTGTCATGTGTGTTTTTATTTATATCTGGTTTAAAAAGAAAAACATTATGTAACCACACGTAATAAAATTTTAATAGATAGATAAATTCAAATATATTTACATAAAAAAATATAACAATTTCTAACCAAAAAGTTACAATGATAACAATAGCAGAGCAATTCGGAATGAAAGACGCATTGGCGCAATTGGGTATAAAAGCCATAAACGAAGGAACATCTACCGGAATAAATAATTTTTCTTCAGGTGATATTCTTGAAAGCTTTTCGCCAGTAGACGGAAAATTAATAGCATCGGTAAAAACATCTACAGCTGCCGATTACGAAAAAGTAATGCAAACAGCGACTGAAGCATTTAAGACATTTAGACTTATGCCAGCGCCACAACGTGGAGAAATCGTACGTCAGTTTGGAGAAAAATTACGTCAGAATAAAGAAGCTTTAGGTAAATTGGTTTCTTACGAAATGGGGAAATCATTACAAGAAGGATATGGTGAAGTTCAAGAGATGATCGATATTTGCGATTTTGCAGTAGGATTATCACGTCAGCTTCACGGATTAACAATGCATTCAGAGCGTCCAGGACACCGTATGTATGAGCAATACCACCCAATGGGAATTGTTGGAATTATTTCGGCATTTAATTTCCCAGTGGCAGTTTGGTCATGGAACACGGCTTTGGCTTGGATTTGTGGAGATGTTTGCGTTTGGAAACCATCAGAGAAAACACCTCTTTGTGGTATAGCTTGCCAGAATATAATTGCTCAGGTAATTAAAGAGAACAATCTTCCAGAAGGGATTTCTTGTTTAATTAATGGAGATTATAAAGTAGGAGAGTTAATGACTGCAGATAAACGTATTCCTTTAGTATCAGCTACAGGTTCTACTCGTATGGGTAAAATTGTTGCGCAAACTGTTGCAGGACGTTTAGGTAAATCATTATTAGAGTTAGGAGGAAATAATGCAATCATTGTTACTCCGGATGCAGATATTAAAATGACTGTGATTGGTGCTGTTTTTGGAGCAGTAGGAACTGCAGGACAACGTTGTACATCTACACGTCGTTTAATTATTCACGAAAGTATTTATGACAAAGTAAAAGATGCAATTGTTTCTGCTTACAAACAATTACGTATCGGAAATCCTTTGGACGAAAATAATCATGTTGGTCCACTAATCGATACTCACGCGGTAGCGATGTATGCAAATGCTTTAACTAAAGTTGTTGCCGAAGGAGGTAAAATCCTTGTAGAAGGTGGCGTACTTTCTGGAGAAGGTTACGAAAGTGGATGTTATGTAAAACCCGCTATTGCTGAAGCTGAAAATTCATTTGAAATTGTACAACACGAAACATTTGCTCCAGTTTTATATTTGATTAAATATAGTGGAACTGTAGAAAATGCTGTTGATATTCAAAATGGAGTTGCTCAAGGTTTATCTTCTGCAATTATGACTAATAATTTGCGTGAAGCAGAGTATTTCTTATCTGTAGTAGGATCTGATTGCGGAATTGCAAACGTAAACATCGGAACTTCTGGTGCTGAAATCGGTGGAGCCTTTGGTGGTGAAAAAGAAACTGGTGGAGGTCGTGAATCAGGTTCTGATGCATGGAAAATATATATGCGTCGCCAAACCAATACGATCAATTATACTACAAGTTTGCCATTGGCACAAGGAATCAAATTTGATTTGTAAGATTAGAATCATTTATATAAAAACCGCTTTTTTCCATATTATTTGGAAGAAGCGGTTTTTTTTATTGCATAATTTATAGTGTTTTATTTAAATTCGCATTTAAGTATGAAATTTTTTGTTATTTCTGATGCTGTTTTGGGTAAATAGTAGCAGAAATAATAATAGAGTAACCAAATAATATTTTGAAAAATTATTAAAATGAGTTTGATTTTTTTAGCAGGGCTTACTCCTTATGGATATGGATTTTTAGGAATATTGGCACTGTCTTTTTTAATTGCTTATGTGTGGCTTAAATCATCGGGCAAAAAAGAAAAGATGGGATGTCTCTCCGTCGGATTAACAGCTCTTGTTATTTGGTTTGCTTTAATGTTTCCTGCTTCTATATCTTTTTCGATTATAGAGAATGGGGCAAAAATTGCACAGATAGGAGTGGCTATTTTTTGGTCTATACTTTTAGTTTTGGCAGCATTCATTGTATTCAGCAAGAATAGAACGAGAGTTAAAAAAGTGCTTCTTACGATTTTTAAATACGTTTTGTTTTTAATAGTGCTAGGATTGTTTTTAACGATGGTTGGCGGCTTAGCTTATTTTGTTTATTTAAGGCTTTTTACTCATGAAAAAGATGATTCTCCTATTTGGGTTGCTTTCTTATGTATCTTTTTCTTGGCATCACTTATTTTGGCTGCTATTGGCCTTGTAATTCAAACTAAAGAAGGTAAGAAAAAAGAAAAGACCACTTTTTATAAATTAGAAGAAGCAAAGCTAAAACCCGATATGGTAGTGGAGTTAAATTTAGCTAATGCCAAAATAGATGAATTTCCCGTAGCGATTTTACAATTTAAAAATATTAAGTTTCTGACTTTAAGTAATAATAATATTAGTGAAATCCCCAACGAAGTAAATAAATTGCAGCAATTAATAGGTTTGGATCTAAGTGGTAATCCTATTTCTGATGTAGAAAGAAATAAGATTCGTAAGTTGCTTGCTAATCAGGTCGAAATAGTGTTTTAATAACTTCTAAATATTGATAACCCTTTTTTAAATTCTAATAATGAACGAATTCTTTGCCTTTTTTGAGCAGAATAAACTAGATGGAGGAATGGTAGTATTCCTGATGTTCTTCAGTCTTGGTATTGCTTTGTTTCAAACTATAATTCTCTCTGGGTTATATAATTTAAAGTTCCCAAGTTGGTTATTTTTTGTTTTATGTCCATTGTTTATTGGCTTGAGCTTTCTGGTAGATTCCAAATATGCTCTCATGGTTTTCTTCTTCTTATTTGCATCTGTTTTTATACTCGGAATTGTTGGTATGTTTTATTCCGGAATTAGAAGTAGTAAAAGTGAAAAAGCGGAAAGAGAAAAATTTAATGCTAAACACAACATCCAGAAAACACCTTTAGGCAAGAAACTATTGGGCTTGCTTATGATGCTTGGAGTTATTGGAGGATTTTTTTGGTTGCTTTATATAGAGAAATTACAGTTTCTTTTCTTTATTATTCCAGGACTTATTTTTATAAAAATTATTTTTTTTCCGAGTAACAAAAGTAAGTTTCTTAAACTTCAGGCAGTTTTACCAACTTCTAAAATGAATGCTATTGCTATGGGATTAGTTGAAGTTGAGGGTGATTTGGAAGAAATTGAACCTATCATTTCACCTTATTTCAGTAAACCTTGCATAGGATATTATTATACTATCGAAGAAGAAGGTCCGGCAGATGATGATGGTAAAAGATCTTATAGAACTATTTTTACCGAACTAAAAACGGGTAATTTTAAAATAAAAGACGAAACGGGAAGTGTTACTGTAAATGGAGAAGGATTAGAATTCTATTTTGATAGAGTCGATAGGCAAGAGGGAGGTAAAAAGAGATATTCTGAAACCTATTTAAAACACGATGATTATATGTTGCTTATTGGTTATGCCGATTCTGATAATGGGAATGTTATTCTCAGAAAAGGTGATTCTAATGGCATTTTTGGGGTTGGAATACCTCAAAGTATCTCGTTTAGGAATAAATACCAACCTTTGCTAGTTTCATTTTTAACAACGCTATTTTTTATTACACTTATACTTATCTATATCATTTTAAACTAAATAAATTATGTCAGCACAAAACATTGCTTTAATCGTGGGGTTAATTCTGGTAATTATACTACTTAACTTTTTTATAGGTACCTATAATAAGCTGGTTATGCTAAAGAATAACTTCGAAAAAGCTTTTAGAAATATAGATGTTATTTTGATGCAAAGAGCAGATGAAGTGCCAGAATTGGTTAAAGTTGCTTCTAAGTTTATGGAACATGAAACCGCTATGTTAACTAATTTGACTAAGCTTCGTACTGATTTCTTAAATTCTAAAACGGTCGACGAAAAGATTGAAAACGCCAATGAGTTTTCTAAATCATTGAAAACCTTATTTGCTGTTTCAGAAAATTATCCAACATTAGCTTCTAATTCAAATTTTCTGGAATTACAAAGACGAGTTTCTCAGATGGAAGATAAAATCGCCGACAGAAGGGAGTTTTTTAACGATAGTGTCAATCTTTATAATATCGGAATTCAGGAATTCCCTAATCTTATTTTGGCAAAAATATTAGGATATCATACACAAACGTTATTTGAAGTTTCAACAGAAGAAAAAGCATATAATGGGATTCAATTTTAATACATTCTTCGGTTATGAAGCCGAAATCAATAAAGCACATGATTTAGTTTTAATCTATGGGTTTGCTGTTCTAATATTTGGTATTTTAGGATTAAGTATTATTGCAATCATATTTAGAAAGATTGGTTTAACTGCTATTATTAGTTATTTTATATCACCACTAACATTGTGTTTAGGACTAACATTGTTAATCTCGATATTACCAACAATTATTTTTTGTGTAGTAGCATCAGATATTTCAGGCGTGCAGCTAATTTACAGTTGGATAACAATCTTTTCAGGGATGTTATTCTTTGTAGTGTTTAACCTTAGTACGATTAAAAAGTTTGTAAAAGAGTTCGGAAAATTAACAGAGCAGCAAGAATTTAGAAATAGAAACAGATAATGCAATATAGTTGCTATTTGGATTTAAGTAATTAAATTAATGCATTTTGCCCAGATTAGCGCTAATTTTTTAAATAAATTGATCTTGATTTGTGAAATTCGCATTAAAAATACTTTTCGCAATAAAGTTGCAATAATAAAAGGCTTCCGATTTCGGAAGCCTTTTATTTTAAAGCAGTAATTGGTTTTGGTTATTTCTTAATTATTATTTGGTTTAATATGCCTGCTGCTGTTTGTAGTTTTACCAAATAATTTCCAGGAATTAGATGGCTCATATCTATAGTTTCAATACCTTTTTCAGTAGTTTTTACTATTGAACCGTTCATGCTGTAAATCGTTACTTTCTCTACATTTTGATTTGGGTTTGATATGCGTAAATAATCAGTAACGGGATTAGGGTACAACATTAACTTTGTTGGCATGATTTCGTCCTCAATACGTAATGTCGTTTTGTATGCAGTACTTATATAGAATAAGTTTGTAGTATCTCCTTTGGTAATTGTATTGTTACCCGCCGGTACCGAGATGGTAACAATTCCTGCTACTGCGGTATAATTTAAACCATTTACTTTTACTTTTCCAGCAAATGTATTGTCGAACACTAAGGTTAATGTTGATTCACTTGTTGTACTGTAAGTGATAGAGGTGCTTGACTCCATTTTTAAACGAGCTGTTAATGATAAACCAGAATAGGTTACAGATCCGGCTGTTGAGTTCATGTTTCCAGTAATTGTATAGAAAGCATTTACTTTTGCATCGGTAGTAAAATTATGTGTTTTATCTGCAGGACCGCTGCCATTGGTAGTAACTGTGATAGTTCCTGAGCCAGTGGCAGGTGTTCCTACAGCACCAGTAGTAGTAATAGAATACGATAACGTAGCACTTGGTGTACCAGTTATTGTAATTGTTTTGGCAATTGAGTTTTTTGTATACGTAATTCCAGATACTGGTAATCCTGTTACAGTTGCATCTGTAGCATCTCCACCCCAAGTAAACACAATTGTGTTAATTGCTGATCCGGTAGCAACAGTTTGATCATTGTTTCCAGTTGAAGTTAGTGTATGAGAAGTTATTGGTGTGTTGTTTTCTCCTTGTACTGCTATTAAACTTGTTTTGTAAGCTACCAGAGCGGCTTTTAATGGTGCATTTACCAAAGATTCGGCATCATCTATGGCATTGTTAAAAGTCCATTTAAAATCACCTCCAGAAATACGCCCCGCATATTGCATAACATTAGTTTTGGCAACTTCGGGACTATCTGGTGTATAAGGATACATTACAGCTGTATCTGTATCGAAGTTATTGTATGTTTTAGCGCCTTTTTTAGAAACAATGGTATTGCTCACTAATTCATTTCTTGTAGTTGCTACATAAGCATCAAATTCTATAGGGTAATTAGCAGCATCATATGCTACAAAGCGTGTTTCGCCACTCATGGTATTGTTATAGGCTTTTATTGTTCCTCCATCTTCTTTAGAGAAAGTTCCTAAAGCACCATTATATACATCTGTACCTTGCATTGAGGTAAGCATTGGGTATTTGCAATTACGAAAAAAGTTGTTTTCAACAAATACAGAGGAACTCATGGTAGATCCTACACCATATTTTGCATTGCCATCATAATAGTTATTATATACATGAGCTGAATAAAAACGCACACGTGGATGACGTGAATCGGAGTGATCATACCAGTTGTGATGATAAGTGATGTATAATCCTGTTGTAGTATTCTCGCTTAAACCTAATAGATTAGATTTTCCAGAATCCCAAAAATGATTATAAGAGAATGTGATATAAGTTGATTTCTTGCAATCCAGAGCGCCATCACCTTTTATTTGATCGGCATCACCACCTGCATTTCCATAAAAGAAATCACAATTATGTACCCAAACATAGTCATTGTCTTGTTGTAAGCCTATATTGTCACCTTCGCCACTGTCGCAGTTCATTGTGGCTATATTGCGAATTTCGATATTTGAGGCGCTTTTTACGCGAATCCCCCAGCCATCTGCTACTGCATCATCACCAATTCCTTCAAGAGTTATATAACTAGAAGCATTATTATTGTTCTCGATTACAATATCGCCAGCCAGCATATAGGCAGGGTCTGTTATTTGTCCGATTATACGAACAATTAAAGGTCGTAGATCTTTCCCTTTTTTATAACCATCCAAGATAGTTTGTAAACCTACAGAAGGACTCGGAGTTGCACCAGTTACTGCTAGTGAAACTGTGTTTTTAGTATTCTCAGTTATATATAGTATTACGGCTCCATTTTTTGGTGTACCATCTGCATTATATGCTCCGGGAATACGACCGTTAGAAAAAGCAAATCCTGCACGGTCATGCGCTTTTACAGTTACTGCACTTGTTGTTGAGCCTGTACCTTCTATGCCAGATATGACCGGTCTAATTTTTATGGTGTATGAACCAGCTTTAATTCCTGGTATATCTGCACGGTAATATGTTCCGTAGCTTCGGATGAGTTGTCCATCTATTTTTTGGTCGGTTACGCCCATCCCCGAATAGTATACATTATAACTTTGGGCATTAGTAACTGGTTGCCATTTTACGTAAGCAGATTCTAGCCAGCCTGAAGCTTCATTAATTGTGACTTGTTGTGCCCAAACTTGTGCAGAGACAAGTGTAATTGTCAATAAAAGTAGAAATTTTTTCATAATCATGGTTTTTAATAATGGTTTGGTAATTAATTGTTTGCAATAGGTTTGTTGTTTTAATTTAAAATGTAATCGATTACACGAAAGTAAATAAAATTTCTGTATTAATAATTATTTTGTCAAAAAAATACGCATTGCATAAAAAAAACCATGTTTGGATATTGATTGTGTATGTGTATTCTGGTTTTGTTAATTATTTTCTATTGGTATAGGATTAGTTGTCGTTTCTTCTGTGTTCAGTAGTTTTTTTGACGTTAGGTCATAAAAAAAGCAACTCAATAGGAGTTGCTTTTTATTATAAACGAATGAGGATGCTTCGTTTTTCTATTTTAATAGTTTTCTTTAAATTATTTTGACTTTGTGACTTTCAACGAAAATAATAATTTACCTTTTTTAAATGATGGTTTCTCATCTGGTTTTGTTAATAGAACAACATCGTATAGTTCTATTTTGTTTTTTAGAAACTCTATTCCCATTTTTTTGTAGGTTCCATCTGTAGTTGTAAAATTTATGGATGTTATGCCTTGTGTATTGGCATCATCGCCATTAATACTAATGTAATAGTTTTTAAAATTGGCTAATCCGCTTACTTTACCATCTTCAGAAAATTTAATTTCGGTTGTAGAAGATTTATTAGAATAGGTATTTCCTGAAAGTATCTTGTTTATTAAAATACGTACTACCGATACATTTGCTTCTTTTGCTTTCTTTACCAAAGTACTGTCAGCCTTTACGTATTCCTGTGCCTCATAGCGTTCGTCAAGAGGCAATAATACTAAATTTCCATTTTGTAAAAATGCTTTTTGAGTTTTGGTTTCGTATAAATGATTGACTAAAGTGTCGTTTTTAATTGTAGCAGTATATTTGCCTCTTTCTAAATCTTCATTTAGGAAAGTAATGCTGTCTTTTAGTGTTTCTGGGATAATTATTTCTGTAACCCCATTATCAACGGTTTCAATTCCATTGTCTTCGATTATATTATCAATGAAGTCTTTAGCAACCCACGTACCTGCAAATGGATTTGATTGTTCAGATTCAGAAGCTTTATTAGAGTCTTTACAGGATAGAGTACTAAGAGTTAAAACTCCTATTGCTGCAAAGCAGAACGAATTTAGAATTAGTTTTTTCATAATTAAGATGTAAATAATTTATTACAAATGTATTTAATAATTAATAGACATATTGAAGTTTAGTCATAAAAAAAGACCATTTGAAATTTCGAGGGCACTGAAAAAGTCCTTTTCACGAATAAATTGTTAATTAAAAGGAGTAGAAGCTAAAAGTTTCTGCTCCTTTTTTTTGTATCTTTTGAGTGTAATCATAAGGCTTTTTAGATGTTAATTCAACAGCAACAAATTCAGTTTAGTCCCTATTCCTCATTATATGATTTAATTGTTCCTCAGGATAATCTCCTTAGAAAAATCAACGAACTCATAGACTTCTCATTCATCTACGATGAGTTGCTAAATAAATATTGCATCACTAATGGTCGCACAGCAGAAAGCCCAGTGCGTATGTTTAAGTATTTACTTCTAAAAACAATTTATGATGTCTCGGATGTTGATGTAGTAGAACGTTCACGTTTTGATATGTCTTTTAAGTATTTCTTAGAAATGACACCAGAGGAGAGTGTTATTAATCCAAGTTCTTTAACGAAATTTCGTAAACTTCGCCTGAAGGATACGGACTTATTAAATCTACTCATTGGTAAAACAGTATCTATAGCCGTCGAAAAGGGAATCATCAGATCCAGGTCTATTATAGTTGATGCTACACACACTTTATCAAGATCAAATCCATTTGCAGCAATTGATGTATTAAGAGAGCGCTCTAAACTTCTACGAAGAACAGTATATTTATTTGATGACCAATTCAAAGAGCATATGCCCGAGAAGAACAATACCAATGAATTGGAAAAAGAATTAGCCTATTGTAAAGAACTGGAGCAGCGCATAGAAAAAGAAGAATCTTTGAGTTCTATACCTGCTGTAAAAGAAAAGCTAAATCTGCTTAAAGAAACTATAGAAGATACTCAGGAAAATTTTATCTTATCAAAAGATATAGATGCTAAAACAGGTCATAAATCCGCAGATAGCTCTTTCTTTGGATACAAGACTCATTTAGCGATGACCGAAGAGCGAATCATCACAGCGGCTGTAGTTACCTCAGGAGAGAAAGCAGATGGTCCAGAGTTACCAAAACTCTTAGAGATTAGTCAGCAAAACGGAATTGATGTAAATACCATTATTGGTGATGGAGCTTATTCAGGAACAGAAAATCTCAAGCGAGCAAACGGGAAAAATATTAGAGTTGTAGCTAAGTTAAATGTTTCAGTAGCAAATGGGACAAGAAAAGAGGAAGATAAATTTCAATATAATAAAGATGCCGATAGAATGGTTTGTCCTGCAGGACATATGGCTATACGAAAAGCTAGACAGGGCAAAAAAAATGTTGGGAAAAATCAAACATATACCTACTATTTCGATGTCGAAAAATGCAAATCTTGTTCTTTAAAACAGGGGTGTTATAAAGGGGCAAAAACAAAAACCTACTGTGTAAGGATAAAATCAGACTTACACCAAGAACAAATCGCCTTTCAAGAAACGGATTATTTCAAAGAAAAAGCAAAACATCGATACAAAATAGAGGCTAAAAATAGTGAGTTAAAAAACGTACATGGCTATGATAGAGCAATATCGTACGGCATTGCCAATATGCAAATGCAAGGAGCAATGGCTATTTTTACAGTCAACTTAAAAAGAATACTGAAATTAATGTAAGAAATTTATAAAATAAGTATGCCTACACAAAATGCCTCTCTATAAATCAAAAATCGATTCATATAGCTGCAAATAAAAAACAGATATAAAACGAAAAACGCTTACAACGGATATTTTTAAATCCTGTTATAAGCGTTTTTTCATTGTCTAAAAAATAAACCTGATCAAAATAAGGGATGTTTTTCAGTGCCCTCGAAATTTCAAATGGTCTTTTTTTGTAAGTTTCTACAGTAATTATGTGTAAAAGCTTTATCTCTTGTTCTTTTACAAATTAAAAGAAGCTCCTAAGCTAAATGTGAATTGATTATTCAGGTTGTAAAATACTCTGTCATCATTTCCGTATTTTGCAATAGGAAAACCAAGTTCAGTAAATACTCCAAATCCATCAGTAAAGAAATAACGACCACCAACGTGACCACCAAAATTTCTTAAACCTAAGCTTAATCCTGGGTAAACATCTAATTTTTTATCTACATTAATAACGCTTCCTAGGTTAGCATTAACTCTAACTTTAGCATCAAAACGATCTTGAAAATCTGGTTTAGTTCCATAATACTGAGTTGTACCATAAAAACCTGAATATTCGTTAACTCCTAATAAGTAATTTGAAACAAATCCGATAGAGAAATTTTCTCCAAGACCAAAATCTACAGAAGCTTGAATTCCTGATCCACCATCTTGAATGTTTGCACCGATATTTACTTTAGTGTCACCTTTACCACTAAATGCTTGTTGTGCTTGAGTTAAACCAAATGCCAATAAAAACGCAAGTGTAATAATCTTTTTCATAAAATTTATTGATTTAATTTTTTTGCAAAACTAGGATTTTTATATCTTAATTCCTACCTTTTTCGTCAAAATAGAGTTCGTTTAAGGGTTCGCTTTGCCAAAACTCCTTAGTGTCAACGTCCATAATTGTTAATTTTCCTGTAAATGCAGCTCCAGTGTCTACATTCCAAACATTGGCTTTTTGCACAGGAACAGTTTCATGTATTCTAGTTACAGGAGTATGGCCAATATAAATCTCTTTATAGTGTTTTAATCTCTTTGGGTAAAACAAAGAATCAGTTTTCATATTCGGGTCTAGGGCAAGAGCCATTTCCCAAAGAGTTCTGTCCCAATAAAAGGCTTCACTAGAATATTCATAGGTTACTCCATTCATATTGGTAAAACCAGCATGAACAAATAATCTGTTTTGGGAGTCTAAATAATAATTCTGTAATGATTCAAAAAAGGCAACATGTATTTCTTTATGGCTGTTACTTATTGCTTCGTATGCAAGTACAGTGGCTTCGCCTCCGTGATGGTGCCATAATTCATTGTCTATACCATCTCTCATCCATTGTTGTAGTAAATCATCATGATTGCCACGAATACAAATGCAGTTTTGTTTTTGTCTCAGGTCAATTAAAAAATCAATTACTTGTGGCGACTGGCTCCAACCGTCTACATAATCACCCAAGAAAATCAAGGTATCTTTGTCTGTTACAGCGGCTCTTTCCATGACTTGTTGCAAAGCCCTCAAGCCACCATGTATATCGCCAATAACGAATGTTCTCATTTTAATATTTTGTAATGTACTTACAAAAATAGCAGAAATTGATTTGGTATTTACTTATTCACTTGTTAATGTTTGTTATTATTACAAAAATCTTAGTTTATTTAATTAGCCTATTTATTACGTTCTTCAGGATTGTTTTGGTTTACCAGACTATAGATAAAATTTAACGTATTTATCGAATTTTTTTGGTGTCATTTGAATCTGTTATAACAGTTTCCTGTCTAAATTTGTAGCATGTCTGAACTGCCTACATATCGAAAAATTATCCATATAGACATGGATGCATTTTATGCTTCGGTAGAGCAAATGGATAACCCTTTTTTAAGAGGGAAACCCCTTGCCGTTGGTGGCTCAGAGAATCGAGGTGTAGTATCTGCAGCGAGTTATGAAGCTCGAAAATTTGGTGTTCGTAGCGCAATCAGCGGAGTTCTTGCCAAGAAATATTGTCCAGAGCTTATTTTTGTACCTCCGCGTTTTGATCGATACAAAGAGATATCAATAAAAATCCATAAAATCTTTCATGAATATACTGACTTAGTTGAGCCACTTTCGCTTGACGAGGCTTATCTTGATGTTACGGTTAACAAAAAAGGAAATCCGAGTGCCAGTTTATTGGCTCAGGAAATAAGGCAGCGTATTTTTAATGAAGTTGGAATAACAGCTTCGGCTGGAATTTCGATAAATAAATTTGTAGCCAAAGTTGCTAGTGATTATAATAAGCCAAATGGTCAGAAAACGGTTAATCCAGATGAGGTTGTTCCTTTTCTTGAAGAATTACCCATCAGGAAGTTTTATGGAGTAGGGAAGGTAACCACCGAAAAAATGTATCAGCTTGGTATTTTTACCGGTACAGATTTAAAAAGTAAAAGCTTAGAGTTTCTGGAAAAGCATTTCGGAAAATCGGGTACTTTCTATTATCATGTTGTACGTGGGGTTCATAATAGCGAAGTTAAAGCTGATAGAATTACAAAGTCGGTGGCAGCAGAGCATACTTTTGATGTCAATCTTTCTTCGGAGATTTTTATGCTAGAACAACTAGAAAGAATTGCAACTTCATTAGAAAGACGTTTAAAAAAATATAAAGTTTCTGGTAAAACAGTTACACTTAAGATTAAGTATAGTGATTTTACTCAGCAAACCAGAAGTAAAACATTACCCTATTTTATTGCTGATAAGAGTTTGATTATGGAAACTGTAAAAGAGTTATTGTATCAGGAACGAATGAAAGATTCAGTTCGATTACTAGGGATTTCATTAAGCAATCTAAATACAGAAGAAAAGAAGGCTATTGTTGTACAGCTTAAATTTGACTTTTAAATTGATTAAACAAGCGTTAAATGCGTAATATCGCTATGATAGATGTTGTTTTCAATATACCTTTGATTAAAATTTTTGATTATGTCTAATTTAGATGCCTATGATACCGCAATTGCAAAATACCATCGAGAGATGAATTGCAATGGCATTCCTGTGATTTCATGGGATTTTCATCATGGTTTTTTAAATGACTTAAAAGCTAATTATTCAGATTGGCAAAGAGTAAACAATATCTCCAATCAATTCAATTGGGATGAATCCGAATTTGATGTTTTAGAACGATTGAAAGAAGAAGTTTTTGTAATTACCGATCTAGAGCTGAAGATCGTTTTTGCTTCGAGCCGAATCGTAAACATGACTGGATATACTGAAGTTGAGGTTTTGGGTAAAACACCAAAAATGTTTCAAGGACCCGAAACCTGTTCACAAACCACAAATGAAATTAGAGTAGCTATCGATTCTGAAGAAACTTTTGAAAAGACCATTCTTAATTATAAAAAGAACGGAGAAACATACTTTTGTACTATAAATGCTTTCCCTGTTTTTAATGTAAAGGGAAAACTATCTCATTTTATTGCTTTTGAGAAAGCGGCATAAAAAAAGCCTTTTTGATTTTCAAAAAGGCTTTTTTGTATAAGTATAGAAAGGATTAGTTTCTGTTATTTAATTTAGATAACAATCTTAGGAATTCGATATACAACCAAACTAGAGTAATCATTAATCCCATTGCACCGTACCATTCCATGAATTTTGGCATTTTTTGTTGTACACCTTCTTCGATTCTGTCAAAATCTAAAAATAGGTTTAAAGCAGCAATAACGATTACAAAAACACTAATACCAATACTCATCATAGAGTTACCGTGATGAACAGGAGTAAAGCTTGTAAACATCGAAACTATCCAAGAAATTAAGTAGTAAGTTGCAATTGCCAGTGTAGCAGCCATAACAACCGATTTGAATTGCTCAGTTACTTTTACGATTTTGAATTTATATAAACCAAGACAAACCATAAATGTTACAAATGTAGCACCAACAGCCTGAATTACGATACCAGGATACATTGCTTCAAAAATCGCAGATATTCCACCAATAAATAAACCTTCGAACAAGGCATAACCTGGAGCTAAGTATGGAGAAAGTTGCGGTTTGAATGCAGCGACTACTACTAAAATTAATCCAACGATAGCTCCACCAATAGTAGGAAGCATAGGGTTGATTCCGTTAAAAGACATCCACCAAGTAATCATTGCTGTAGCAGTAAGCAATAAAAACAAGATAAGAGTTTTGTTGATAGTACCAGACAATGTCATTTCGTTACCGTAATCGATAATTTTTGCTTGGTGAACATTGTCACTTTTTGCAGCAACCGATGTTGGAGAAAAACGTTTGTTACTTAAAAACGGATTGTTTGAGTTGAAAGCCATAATATATTTTGATTTTAAAACGTACCAAATATAACGCATATTTTCATATTTGGTCTAGTTGCTATAAATATTTTAACAATTGGATTATGCCTTTTTTATACTAACAAGAGATTTATTTAGCGCATTTTATTTATGAATTGCCTCCTGCTTTAGTTCAATGCTATCAAGTAGAACTTTTCCCTATAAAGGCAGAATTAGTAGTTTTCACGCCAAGTCGCAAAGCCGCCAAGCGATTAGATGTAAACTTTGCGCCTTGGCGTCTTTGCGAGAGAGTTTACTGAATGCAATTCATTCTATATAGTCATAAAAAATCTACGGTATTAATAGAAACTATAAAAAATGAAACCATGTAAGTCATATAAGTCCATTTAAGAGGAATAGCTGAAACTTATATTTCCTTACATCGCTTATATGGTTTAAATAAAAAAGCCACCAAGTTTAAAACTTGATGGCTTGTATTTTTATGTAAGTCTATTTAGTTCAAAAGGTCTAAAACCAAAGAAGGGAACAAACCGATAACAATGTTTAATAGTATAGAAACCACTGCAACTGCGTATATAAGGAAAGGTCTTCCAGTACGAGTTTCATTTGGTTCTTTAGTGTACATAGCTAAGATTAATTTGAAATAGTAACCAACACTAATAATAGAGTTAACCACTGCAACAATTACTAATGCAATATATCCAGCTTGTATTGCTTGATTAAACAAGAATAACTTAGCAAAGAAACCTGCAAAAATCGGAATACCTGCCATAGATAAAAGCGAAGCCGTAAGGATTGCTGCCAATAAAGGATTCGTTTTTCCTAAACCATGAAAATTGGTAATATCCTCGTTATCTTGATTTTTGCAAACATATAATATTACGCTAAAAGCTGCGATTCCAGCCAATGCATAAGCAGTTGTGTAATATAAAAGAGTTCCTGCAGAAGTTGCCAAAGTTAATAAAGTCATTAACATGAAACCTGCATGCGAAATACCAGAATATGCAAGCATACGTTTTACGTTTACTTGACGCAATGCCATAATGTTACCAACTGTCATAGATAACATAGAAACAATCACGATTACGATTACATAGCTTTCAGAAAGCTCAGCATTTAATATCGTTAATAGTTTGTATAAAGTAGCAATAGCAACAACTTTAGCCAAAGTACTCATTAAAGCAGTTGTTAAAGCAGGAGAACCTTCGTAAACGTCTGGAGCCCAAAAGTGGAAAGGAACAGCAGCAACTTTAAACAACATACCAACAGTTAATAAAACAATCCCGATTGGGAACCAAATTGGCAATTCAGCAGATTGAGATAAATCACTAATTTCAATTACATCAAAACTTCCCATAGCTCCGTAAATCAAACAGATTCCGAATAAGATAATTCCAGAAGCAAAAGAACCCATTAGGAAATATTTCATTCCGGCTTCATTACTTTTTATTTTTGTTCTGTCACTAGCTGCTAATACGTATAAAGCAATTGATAATACTTCGATTCCTAAGAAGAACATCGCTAAGTTTCCGAAAGAAACCATTGCAACAGCTCCTGCCAATAAGAATATTTTTATAGCTACATAATCAGAAATTTTAGTTTGGTGATCTTCGTAGAAATTGTAACTCAAAGCCACTAAAAAAATCGTTAAAACAATAAACAAAGATGAAAACGCCGTAGAGTATTTACTCACCGCAATCATATTATTGTAATAACTCTCGGTTAAACCGAACTCTGAATAGTTTATTGCCAAAACGCCTAATAAACCAATTATAGTTACTGGAATAATGGCTTTTCTTAAATTAAGAATTTCAAACAGTAGGCAAAAAACACCCAATCCTATTATAGCTATTAATGTATTCATTTTTGTTTTTTTGATTTAGGAATCTAAAACTAATGATGCCCTAATTTATTTTTATTTAAAATATGTTATTTATTCTTTACCAGCTTAGTTTCTATGTATAACTTTTAAAATTACATCTAAACTTGGAGAAATTAAATCTGTAATTGGTTTTGGATATAATCCAAAAAAGAATAATACAGCAATAATTGCTATAAGCGAAATACCTTCAGAGACAGATACATCTGCAAAAGGCTTCGTATTTGTTTCTCCTAACATTACATGTTGGAACATTTTAAGCATATAGTAAGCACCAAGAATAATAGTAGTTCCACCTAAAACGGCAAACCAAATATTAATTTGAGAAAGGCTATATAATACTGTGAACTCTCCAACAAAGTTAAAAGTAGATGGTAATGCAACCGATGCCAATACTAAAATTAAGAACATCGAAGTGAACTTAGGCGATTGGTAACGAATCCCACCCATTTCAGAGATAACTCTGGTTTCGTATCTTCTAAAGATGATTTCGGCAGCAAGGAATAAACCAACTACTACAAAACCGTGAGCAATCATTTGTAAAACCGATCCGCTTAAACCATCAGCAGTTAGAGTATAAGTACCTGCAGCGATTAACCCAACGTGAGCTAATGAAGAATAAGCAAGTAATTTTTTTAAGTCTTTTTGTCTTAATGCAACAATAGAACCATAAATTACACCAGCAATCCCTAATGCAATAAATACAGTCATGTATTCTTTTGCAGGAAGTGGAGCAATTGGCAATTGCCAACGAATGATACTGTATAGTCCCATTTTAAGCATGATACCAGATAAAAGCATAGTTCCTGCAGTAGGTGCTTTTTGGTACACGCTTGCTTGCCAAGTATGAAAAGGAATAAGAGGAATCTTAATAGCATAAGCTAAGAAGAAAGCCAGGAATATCCAAAGTTGCTCTGTTGCAGATAAATCCAATTCGTATAAATCAGTCAATAAGAAGCTACCTGCTTTTGTGTATAAATAAACAAATGCTACAAGCATAAACAATGAACCAGCAAGAGTATAGATAAAGAATTTAACTACCGCTTTTTTGCGTTCTTCAGTATCGCCATTACCCCAAATTAAGGCAATGAAATAAATAGGGATTAATGATAATTCCCAGAAGATATAGTATAACAAACCATCTGCGGCAAGGAAAGTCCCAACCATTGCAAATGCCATGAATAAAATTAAAGCATAGAATCCTTTTGCATTTGGGTAAGAATTCCCAAAAGAAGAAAGTATGATTATAGGAGTCAATGCCGTTGTAAGCAACAACATTGCAATACCCAATCCATCTGCATTTAATACAAATGAAATTTTAGGCTGAATAATCCATTGGCTAATATAACTGATGCTTTCGCCAAGATTATAATGATTTAACAATACAACCGAACAACCTAAAGCGGCCAAACTAAAGAACAAAGCTACTTTTGAAGCCAGTTTATCACCAACAAAATAAGTGACAAATGCACCAATTAAAAGTATAATTAATATAAGAGAAACGTTCATAGTTATTAAATTATTGAGCTAAAAATATATAAGAAACAATGGCACAAAGACCCAAAACAAAAGCAAACAAATATAGTCCGATACTTCCGCTTTGTAATTTTCTACCTTGATAACTTATCTCATTGGTTACTTTTCCTAATCCGAAAACAAGAGCTGATATACTTGTTTCTACATAATCTCTAAAGAATTTAGATAATCCATTAATAGAGCGTACAAATACAAAATCGTAAGCTTCATCAACATAATACTTGTTGTATAATACTTTTGTTATTCCAGTAATAGATTCATCTTCACCAGGAACATTATTTTGTTTGATGTATTTTAAGTAGGCAATAAAAATTCCAACTAAACCACCAATTACTGCAACACCCATTAAGGTATATTCAGTAGTTCCTAAGTGATGAGCTTCGCCAGCTACTTTTGTAAAAAGCGGAGCTAAATAAGTATTTAACCAGCTATTTCCAGGTAAGCTAATCAATCCGCCAAAAGTAGCCAGGATTGCTAAAACGATTAATGGAAAAGTGATTAAAGCAGGACTTTCGTGTAAATGACTTTTTTGATGTTCTGTTCCTCTAAAATCTTTAAAGAAAGTTAAGAACATTAATCTAAACATATAAAAAGCAGTCATGATAGATGCAACCGATGCAACAACATAAAGCGTAATATTATGATGAAAAGCAGTCAATAAAATTTCGTCTTTCGAGAAGAAACCAGAGAATAATGGAACTCCCGATATTGCCAATGAAGAAACAAGCATCGTGATAAATGTAACTGGCATAGCTTTACGCAATCCACCCATTTTACGCATATCTTGTTCACCATGTAAAGCGTGAATTACAGAACCTGAACCCAAGAATAAACAAGCTTTAAAGAAAGCGTGAGTTATTACGTGGAAAACAGCTACTTCGTAAGCACCTAATCCTAATGCTAAAAACATTAAACCTAATTGCGAAACAGTAGAGTAAGCCAATACTTTTTTAATATCATTCTGAACCAGACCAATCGTAGCAGCAACAAGAGAAGTTATTGCCCCGATAATAGCAATTAAGCTTTGTACATCTGGAGTTAAATCAAAAACAAAGTTTAATCTGGTAATCATAAAGATACCAGCAGTAACCATCGTAGCTGCGTGAATTAATGCAGAAACTGGAGTTGGTCCAGCCATCGCATCAGGCAACCATGTGTATAATGGGATTTGAGCCGATTTACCACAAGCACCAATAAATAAACAAAAAGCAGCTAAAGAAAGCAACGGAACATTTAAGTCAGTCGCACTAGCAATTGCAGTTTTTATAGTTGCGTAATCTAGAGAAGAGAACATAGAACCGATGATAAAAATACCAACTAATAATCCTAAATCCCCAATTCTGTTCATGATAAAAGCCTTTTTAGCCGCATCATTATATTCTTGGTTTTTATACCAGAAACCGATTAGTAAGTAAGAACAAAGTCCTACACCTTCCCAACCAATGAATAATACTAATAAGTTACTTCCAACAACTAATGTAATCATGAAAAACACAAACAGGTTTAAGTAAGCAAAAAACTGGTGCATTTTCTCATCATCATGCATATAGCTGATAGAGTATAAGTGAATCAAAGAACCAATACCAGTTACAAAAAGTAACCAAAGCAATGATAATTGATCTAATAAGAAACCTAAATCAACTTTGAAATTACTTATCTGAATCCATTCAAATAAAGAAATGCTGATAGGTTGTTGAGTCTGATTTATTTGAAGGAAAAAATAAATAGTTACAGCAAATGAAACAACTACAGAAAGAGTTCCTATAGCGCCAGAAACTGTCTTTCCTAGACTTTTCCCAAAGAAAACATTGATTAAAAATCCTAAAAAAGGAGCTAATACTAAAACTAAAGCTAAATTGGTATCCATTGCCATTTATCCTTTTAAATTTTTTAAATTATCGATACTAATTGAATGTATGTTTCTAAATATCGATACTAAAATTGCCAATCCAACTGCAACTTCAGCTGCAGCAACTGCCATCGAGAAAAATACGAATACTTGTCCTTGTGCATCTTGGTGATAAGTAGAGAAAGCAACAAATAATAAGTTTACCGCATTAAGCATGATTTCGATAGACATAAAAACGATAATCGCATTACGTCTGTATAAAACACCAAATATGCCTACGCAAAAAAGGACTACACTTAAAAATATGTAGTTTTCAATACCTATTTGATTTAAAATATTATTCATTATTTTTTCGATTTTTCTTTTTTAGACAATAACACAGTTCCAATCATGGCAACCAAAAGTAAAATAGAAGCAAATTCAAACGGAACCATATATTCGTTCAGTAATATTTTACCTAATACTTTTATCGATTGAAAATCTTCACCAGTCGAGTCGTATTCACCAACAATTGGTTTAGAGTTAATAAATATTGCAATTAATACAATACAAATCAAACAGAAAGAAACAATAGCACCCAAACGAGTAATTCGGGGTTTATGTACTTCGTGTTTTTCGTTCAGGTTCATCAACATAATGGTAAATAAAAACAAAATCATTATGGCTCCCGAATATACTATGATGTGAACAATCGCTAGAAACTGAGCATTTAATAGTAAATAATGACCCGCAATCGAGAAAAAGCAAATCACTAAATAAATAGCACTATGAATAGGATTACGACTAAAAATCGTTAAGAAAGCAGTTATCACTGTTATGAAAGCTAATATACAAAAAGTAATTTGTATTGCATTTGCATTTGCAAAATCAGGTATATGTATCATTAATTAGCGTTTTTAAGTTGAGCGTTTTTCATAGCCACATCTAATGGCATCACTAATTTATCTTTTCCAAAAATAAAATCTTCTCTTTCATAACTAGAAGGAACTAATACTTTTGACGTAGTCAGGTAAATTGCATCTTTAGGACAAGCCTCTTCACACAATCCACAAAAAATACAACGCAACATATTAATCTCATATATCGAAGCATATTTTTCTTCTCTGTACAAATGTTTCTCATTTGGTTTACGCTCTTCAGCTTTCATTGTGATTGCCTCAGCAGGACATGACAAAGCACATAATCCACATGCAGTACAGTTCTCACGACCTTGTTCATCACGTTTCAACTGGTGTTGACCACGATAAACATCGCTTCGTACACGAACTTGTTCTGGGTAGTGAATTGTTTTCTTACGTCTAAAAAAGTGTTTGATTGTAATAACCAAGCCCTTGAAAATTGCAACAAGGTACAATCGCTCAAGAAAAGTCATCTCTTTATTTGAGACTACCTTTTTTCTACCCGATAATGATATAGTTTCTATCGACATTTTAATTTATCATTTGCGATTTTGATTCCAAAACCAAATTCAAAAATTTATTTCTTTTATTTTTATCTGAAGCTAATCCTGCTATCCGTTACAATCTTTATTGTTTTAAAGGAAAACAATAAAGGATTTCCACTTCTATCAGGGCTAGGTATTTCGTTTATTAAAACCCTAAATAAGCTGCAATTTCACCTCTTAGCATTACAACACCAGTAATCATGATATTGATGATAGAAAGCGGAATTAATATTTTCCAACCCAAATGCATCAATTGGTCATATCTGAATCTTGGAATAGTCCAGCGAACCCACATATAGAAAAATATGAAAAAGCATATTTTGGCAAATAAAACAACCATTCCTAAAACGTTAGCTGGGTTTACACCTGCATTCTCCACCATCCATTGCATACCAGGATAGTTATATCCACCAAAGAATAATACAGAGATAATAGTAGCCGAGATAAACATATTTGCATATTCAGCAAATAAATAGAATCCCATTTTCATCGAAGAATACTCTGTGTGATATCCACCAACTAATTCCGTTTCACATTCTGCTAAGTCAAAAGGAGTTCTGTTTGTTTCAGCAAAAGCACAAATAAGGAAAATCAAGAAAGATAAAGGTTGGTAAAATACGTTCCAGTTCATTTCAGCTTGTTGCATAGAGATTTCTCTTAAGCTTAAACTACCAGTCATCATCAATAAAGCAATCATCGATAATCCCATTGCGATTTCATACGAAACCATTTGCGAAGCAGCACGAACTGCTCCCATCAATGAGAATTTACTATTAGATGCCCATCCACCAATCATAATACCATAAACCCCAACAGAAACAACTCCGAAGAAATATAATAATCCAATATTGATATCTGTAGCTTGTAGTAAAATATCTCTGCCAAATAAATGTAATTTATCTCCCCAAGGAATTACAGCACTTGTCATTAAAGCAGTACTCATGGCAATTGCAGGCCCTACAACAAATAAAAATTTATTTGGAGTATTAGGTATAAACTCCTCTTTCGAGAATAACTTCATACCATCTGCAAGAGGTTGTAATAATCCACCCCAACCAGCACGGTTAGGTCCAACACGGTCTTGCAAGTATGCTGCAACTTTACGTTCAGCCCAAGTAGAATACATCGCCATAATCATAGTCACGGCAAAAACCACTAAGATTACAACACTTTTTTCTATAATAAATGTACTATCCATTCCTAAGAGATTTTGTCGTTATTGGTTAATGGAATTTGTGCCATACTAATTTTTTTACGGTCTTCATCTCTACCCAAAAGAATATTCTTTTCAGTAGCGATTTCTACTTTTTCTAACTTACGAGTGTAGTTATTTTGGTTGATAACCGAATCTTTTTCAAACTCTCTTGGTCCTTCAATAGTCCAGTCAGCAACATTTTTGTGGTCAAAACGACAACTGTTACAAATAAACTCTTCTACTTCATGGTAAATGTCTTTACGACCAGTTACACGTTGTATTTCACCACCAAACATCCAAACAGTTGTTTTACCACAACATCCAGGAGTAGTACACTCTCTGTGTGCGTTATAAGGCTTATTAAACCAAACTCTTGATTTAAAACGGAAAGTTTTATCAGTCAAAGCTCCAACAGGACATACATCAATCATATTTCCAGAGAACTCATTATCGATTGCTTTAGAGATACCAGTCGAAATATTAGCGTGATCTCCACGATCTAATACTCCGTGAACTCTATTGTCTGTCAATTGATCTGCAACTTGTACACATCTCTGACATAAGATACAACGGTTCATGTGCAATTGAATATGCGGACCTATATCTTCTGGTTCAAAAGTTCTTTTTTCTTCAATGAAACGTGATTTCGGATTTCCGTGCTCAAAACTTAAATTTTGAAGATCACATTCACCAGCCTGATCACAAACAGGGCAATCCAAAGGGTGATTAATCAATAAAAATTCTGTTACAGATTTACGTGCTTCCGTTACTCTGTCAGAAGATTTGCTGTTTACTTCCATACCATCCATACATCCTGTTACACAAGATGCCATCAATTTTGGCATTGGTCTTGGATCAGCTTCACTTCCTTTCGATACTTCAACTAAACAACAACGGCATTTTCCTCCGCTACCTTTTAATTTTGAGTAATAGCACATGGCTGGCGGAACTAAATCTCCACCAATCATACGTGCAGCCTGTAGGATTGTTGTTCCTGGCTCTACGTCTATACTTTGACCGTCTATGGTTACTTTCATCTCTATATTTTGTTATTTTAGTTTAAGGTTTAAAGTTTCAAGTTGTTGAACTTAAAGCTAAAAAGCTTCAAACTAATTTAAACTGTTTGTTTTGTTACTAAATGTTTTACTTGCGAAAAAGGCTCAGCAACAAAATGTTCTCTGTTTTTTATTTTTTCCGGGAAACGAACGTGATATTCAAATTCATCTCTAAAATGACGAATAGCTGCTGCTACTGGCCAAGATGCTGCATCTCCAAGTGGGCAAATCGTATTTCCTTCGATTTTACTTTGAATGCTCCATAATAATTCGATATCCTCTTCACGACCTTGACCGTTTTCGATTCTCCATAATATTTTTTCTAACCATCCTGTACCTTCACGACAAGGAGTACATTGTCCACAAGATTCGTGGTGGTAAAAACGTGCAAAATTCCATGTATTTCTTACGATACAAGCAGTGTCATTGTATACGATAAATCCTCCAGAACCTAACATAGATCCAGTAGCAAAACCACCATCACTTAAAGATTCGTAAGTCATTAAACGATCTTCACCATTTGCAGTTTTAAAAATTAATTCAGCTGGTAAAATTGGCACAGAAGAACCTCCGGGTACAAACGCTTTTAAAGGTCTGCTAGAAGACATTCCGCCTAAGTATTCATCAGAATTCATGAATTCATCAACACTTAAACCTAACTCAATTTCGTAAACTCCAGGATTTTTAACGTGTCCAGAAGCAGAGATTAATTTAGTTCCAGTAGAACGACCTACACCAATTTTGGCATAATCATCACCAGAGTTATTGATAATCCATGGCACAGTGGCAATAGTTTCCACATTGTTTACTACGGTAGGGTTAGCCCAAAGTCCAGAAACAGCAGGGAACGGTGGTTTAATACGCGGATTTCCTCTTTTTCCTTCCAATGACTCAATAAGTGCAGTTTCTTCACCACAAATATAAGCACCAGCCCCACAGTGAACGTATAGTTCCAGATCATATCCTGATCCTAATATGTTTTTTCCCAAAAATCCAGCAGCTTTCGCTTCGGCAATGGCTCTTTCTAATATTTTGAAAACCCACATATATTCTCCACGAATGTAGATATATGATAAGTTAGCGCCTAAGGCAAAACTTGAAGTAATCATACCTTCAATCAATAAGTGAGGAATGTATTCCATCAAATAACGATCTTTAAAAGTACCTGGCTCAGATTCGTCGGCGTTGCATACTAAATGTCTTGGTTTTCCTGATTTTTTATCAATAAAACTCCATTTCATACCTGCAGGGAAAC
This sequence comes from Flavobacterium sp. GL_143, assembly GCF_057834355.1. Taxonomy (NCBI): domain Bacteria; kingdom Pseudomonadati; phylum Bacteroidota; class Flavobacteriia; order Flavobacteriales; family Flavobacteriaceae; genus Flavobacterium; species Flavobacterium sp. GL_143. The sequence continues at coordinate 1,550,699 of NZ_CM174401.1, forward strand.
CTGCACCACCGCGACCACGAAGACCTGATTTTTTTACTTCTTCAACAACTTCGTCTGGTGTAAGCGTTTTTAAAGCTTTTTCTACAGATGCATAACCACCATTTTTGCGGTACACTTCGTAGGTTTTGATACCAGGAATATTGATTTTATCTAATAATATTTTCTGTGACATATTATTTATCGTGTAATATTATTTTATTATCCTTACAATCAGTGATTAGCTGATCAATTTTTTCTTCTGTAAGTTTTTCTTTGTAGAAATCGCCTAACTGCATCATTGGAGCGTATCCACAAGCCCCTAAACATTCAACGCCAGCAATGCTGAACATTCCGTCAGGAGTTGTTTCACCCATTTTGATACCTAATTTCTCAGATGTGTAATCCATTAAATTTTCGGCACCATTTAAACAACAACAAGAAGTCTGACAAAATTCAAACATGTATTTCCCCATTGGTTTTTGGTTGTACATGGTATAAAAAGTTACCACTTCGTAAACCTCAATCGGTTTTATATGTAAAATTTCGGCAACCTTGTCCTGTAGCTCAATACTTAGCCAGTTTTCATGGGCATCTTGTACTTCGTGTAAAACAGGCAATAAAGCCGATTTTCTTTTGTCTTCAGGATAATGACTGATTAACTCATTGATGCGGTTCATCAATGCCTCAGTCATATTTATTTCTTGTTTGTAATGTTTACGTTCCATTTTTATTTTAGATTTTAGATTTTAGATTTCAGTTTTTTCTGTTGTCTATAATCTATATTCTGCAATCATTGTTTAAGTTTTAGATTCTTCAATCTGAATTCTTTATGCGTCTAACTCTCCAGCGATAACATTTAAACTTGATAATATTACAATGGCATCCGATAACATAGCTCCTTTAATCATTTCAGGATAAGCTTGATAATATATAAAGCATGGTCTTCTAAAATGTAATCTGTATGGAGTTCTGCTTCCGTCGGTTACCAGGTAAAATCCTAATTCACCATTTCCGCCTTCAACCGCATGGTATATTTCGGCAACTGGAACAGGAACTTCTCCCATAACAATCTTAAAGTGATATATTAACGATTCCATGTTAGTGTATACATCTTCTTTTGGAGGAAGATAGTAATCTGGAACTTCAGCATGGAAAACATTTCCTTCTGGCATTTTATCTAATGCTTGACGAATAATGCTTAAACTTTCCCAAACTTCGGCATTACGAACACAGAAACGGTCGTAAGTATCACCAGATTTTCCAACTGGAACGATAAAGTCAAAATCTTCGTAAGATGAATACGGTTGTGCAACACGTATGTCATAATCAACACCACTAGCACGTAAGTTTGGTCCTGTGAAACCGTAAGCCATAGCTCTTTCGGCACTTATTGGTCCAACATTAACCGTTCTGTCAATGAAAATTCTGTTTCTTTCGAATAAGCTTTCGAATTCTTTCCAGGCAACTGGAAATTCTTCTAAGAAAATTTCAATTTTTTTGAAAGCGGCCTCAGACCAATCTCTTTCAAATCCACCGATTCTTCCCATATTTGTAGTTAAACGAGCTCCACAAATTTCTTCGTAGATTTCGTATATTTTTTCTCTAAATTGAAAAACGTAAAGGAAACCTGTATAAGCACCTGTATCTACCCCAAGAATTGAATTACAGATGATATGATCGGTAATTCTAGACAGTTCCATTATGATAACTCTTAAGTATTGAACACGTTTAGGTATTTCAATTTCTAAAAGTTTTTCTAGAGTCATCCACCATCCCATATTATTGATAGGAGAGGAGCAATAGTTCATTCGGTCTGTAAGAGGAGTGATTTGATAAAAAGGACGATTTTCGGCAATTTTTTCGAATGCTCTGTGGATGTAACCAATAGTTGTTTCAGCCTCAAGAATTCTCTCACCGTCCATTAACAGTACGTTTTGAAAAATACCGTGTGTAGCTGGGTGTGTTGGTCCTAAGTTCAGAACAGAAAGTTCGCTTCCTTCGTCGTTTAGTTTCTGTTCGATTATTTTAGCATAGCGATGCTCTGGTGGTAATAATAGTTCTGACATTTATTTAATGTGAAAAATTATATGATTTTGTCTTAGCAATTTGTTGTTGTTCTTCCAAAGAACCTGTCGTCTTTATCAGTTCTTCCACTGTCTTCCAATGGGAACTCTTTACGCATCGGAAATGAAATCATTTCATCCATATTCAAAATACGTTTCAATTGTGGATGACCGATGAAATTTACTCCATAAAAATCATATGTTTCTCTTTCCATCCAGTTTGAACACAAGAAAATGTTTGATATGGTTTTTATTTCTGGTTTTTCACCATTGATAAAGGCTTTTATTTTAATTCTTTTGTTTTCATACCAGTTATGCAAATGATATACTATTGCAAATTGGCGGTCAACTTCATTATCAGGGTAGTGGATACCACATAAATCAGTTAGGAAATGAAAACGTAATATCGGGTCATTTTTCAAAAAAAGAATTACAGCTGTAATTTTATCAGAATCTACTTCTAATGAAAAAATGTCTCTTTCTTGATTGAAATTGAAAACACTTTCTCCAAATGTTTCAATTAATTTATCTTGAATTTCTATTGTCTCTAATGCCATTTTGTTATTGAATGTTATATGAAGCCAATAATTCTTGGTACTCAGGTGAGCTACGTCTTCTTACAGACTCGCTTTTTACTAATTCTTGTAATTTCATTACACCATCAAGAATTTGTTCTGGTCTTGGCGGACAACCCGGAACATAAACATCTACAGGTATTATTTTGTCAATTCCCTGAAGAACTGAATAAGTATCAAAAATACCTCCGGATGATGCACAAGCACCTACGGCAATAACCCAACGAGGTTCGGCCATTTGCTCATAAACCTGACGTAAAACTGGTCCCATTTTTTTAGAAATAGTTCCCATTACCATTAGCATATCAGCCTGACGAGGAGAAAAACTCACACGCTCAGAACCAAATCGTGCTATATCGTAATGCGAAGCCATTGTAGCCATAAATTCGATACCACAACAAGAAGTTGCAAATGGTAAAGGCCATAACGAATTGGCTCTCGCTAAACCTACAACGTCGTTAAGTTTTGTAGCGAAGAAACCCTCTCCTGTAACTCCTTCTGGCGGGGCAACCATATTTATATTTGAATCGCTCATTATTATTTTAGATTTTAGATTTCTGATCTTAGATTTAGAAAATCTGAAAAAACCGAAATCAATATTTTATAAAACCGAAATTATATTTTGAGAAATTTATTTTTCAAATCTAAAATTCTAAACGAAATCAATCTAGAATCTGTAATCTGAAATCTGAAATTTCTTTTTATTCCCACTCTAAGGCTTTCTTTTTGATAATGTAGAAGAAGCCTACTAAAAGAAGTGACATGAATACTAACATTTTTAGCATTCCTTCCATACCTAGTTCTTTAAAGTTTGCAGCCCATGGGTAAAGGAAAATTACCTCTACGTCGAACAATACAAATAATATAGCAACTAAGAAATATTTTACTGAGAATGGTACACGAGCATTACCAATAGATTCTACACCACACTCAAAGTTTTTGTCTTTGCTTGCGGAAGCTCTTTTTGGGCCTAATTTTCCAGAAATGATAATGGTTCCTACTACAAAACCAACAGCTAAAATAAGCTGCATTAAAATTGGAATATAATTTACTTGATCTGAATGCATAATTTAAGGATTTTTTGCTTAAAAATAAGTCACAAAGATAGCCCTCAAGTATGTAAATCACAAGCTAAAAAATGATTTAAGTAGGTTTTGAAATGTAGTAATAGTGTAATTTTTATTGATTATAAATAAGATTTCGAATTTTATGATTTTTTTAAGAATTAGGCGTAAAAAAAAAGCGTTTCGAAATTAATCGAAACGCTTTTAAGCATTCGGTGGCAAAAAAAATAAATTGCTATATTTTTATGCTTAGATTACTGCAACTTTAGCAGCAACTTTACCTTTTCTTCCTTCTTCTTCTTCGTAGCTTACTCTGTCACCTTCGCGTAATTCTTCCGCGTTGATTCCTGATGCATGAACGAAAATGTCTTTTCCTGTTTCTTCGTCTGTAATGAACCCGTAACCTTTAGACTCATTGAAAAATTTAACTGTACCTGTACGCATTGTAATAGTAATAATAATTTATAATGAGGCAAATGTAAGATATAAAATAATACAAAAGACAACAAACTGTTAATTTTTTAGAAAAAATATTGATTTACAGTGTATTCACTTATTATTTTGCTTCAATTTGGATGTGTAATTCTTTTAATTGTAAAGCATCAATTGCTGCAGGAGCATCAATCATTACATCACGACCCGAATTATTTTTTGGGAACGCGATAAAATCTCTAATTGTCTCTTGTCCACCTAATATAGCTACTAATCTGTCTAGTCCAAAAGCTAATCCTCCGTGTGGTGGAGCCCCAAATTGGAACGCATCCATTAAGAATCCGAATTGTGCTTTGGCCTCATCCTCAGTAAAACCAAGGTATTTAAACATTAATTGTTGTGTTGCCTTGTCGTGAATACGAATAGAACCTCCTCCAATTTCATTTCCGTTAAGAACCATGTCATATGCATTGGCGCGAACTTTTCCAGGTTCAGTTTCCAATAATTGCATATCTTCTGGTTTAGGAGATGTAAATGGATGATGCATTGCGTGGTAACGACCAGTTTCTTCGTCTAATTCTAACAATGGGAAATCAACTACCCATAGTGGTGCAAACTCTTCTGGTTTACGTAATCCTAAACGTGTAGCCAATTCCATACGTAAAGCACTTAATTGAGCACGTGTTTTATTAGCCGGACCAGAAAGCACGAAAATCATATCGCCAGGTTTTGCTCCTGTAACTTTTGCCCAATTGGTTAAATCGTCTTGATCATAAAATTTATCTACAGATGATTTGTAAGTTCCATCGTCATTACATTTAGCATACACCATTCCAGATGCGCCAACTTGTGGACGTTTAACCCAGTCAATTAATCCGTCAATTTCTTTACGAGTATAATTTCCTGCGCCAGGAACTGCAATTCCAACTACTAATTCGGCAGCATTAAATACTGGGAACTCTTTATGTTGTGCAAATTCGTTTAATTCTCCAAATTCCATTCCGAAACGAATGTCCGGTTTGTCATTTCCATATGTTTTCATAGCATAGTCGTAAGTAATTCTGGGGAATTTATCTACTTCTACATCTTTTATTTCTTTTAGTAAGTGTCTTGTCAGTCCTTCAAAAACATTTAAAATGTCTTCTTGTTCTACAAATGCCATTTCGCAATCGATTTGTGTAAACTCAGGCTGACGGTCTGCACGTAAATCTTCGTCACGGAAACATTTTACAATCTGGAAGTATTTATCCATTCCACCAACCATCAATAATTGTTTGAAAGTTTGTGGAGATTGTGGTAATGCATAAAATTGTCCTTCGTTCATACGACTTGGTACAACGAAATCTCTTGCTCCTTCTGGAGTCGATTTTATTAAGTAAGGAGTCTCTACTTCGCAGAAATCCAAATCAGATAAATATTTACGAACTTCCATTGCCACTTTATGACGGAATAGTAAACTATTTTTTACTGGATTACGACGAATATCAAGGTAACGATATTTCATTCGGATATCTTCTCCACCATCAGTTTCATCTTCTATTGTGAAAGGAGGTGTTAATGCAGCATTAAGAACAGTTAGTTCAGTGACTAAAATTTCTATGTCACCAGTAACCATGTTTTTATTTTTGTTCTTGTCCTCACGTTCAATCACAGTTCCTTTAACTTGGATAACAAATTCTCTTCCTAGCGTTTTTGCTGCTTCAAAAACGGCTTTGTCGCTACGGCTTTCGTCGAAAATAAGTTGTGTGATTCCATAACGGTCACGTAAATCGACCCAATTCATAAATCCCTTATCACGCGATTTCTGAACCCAGCCCGCTAGTGTAACTTCTGTATTAATGTGTGAGGCGTTTAATTCGCCACAATTATGACTTCTATACATGATCCAAATTTTAGATTGCAAAAGTAAACACAAAAATTAAATAAGTCCAGTTTTCTAATGTTTAATGCTATTCTTCTTGATTATTTTTTTATTTCGGTTGTTGGGATAGATAATTTTAGCACTATCGAGACCAAAATCTATGCAATTGTATTAATTGTGATTCAAATAATTCTCCCTATGCATCCATACGAATCCTTTCATGAGGCCATAACAACCAAATATCAAATATTCAAAAAATCACAACATCATTAATAAATTCTTTTTGACCAGAATAATTCCTTATGCCACACAAAATGACACGTTTGGGCGCGGGGAACGAGGATAATGTTTATTTTTTTAACAAAGCTAACCATTCATCTATTTCCTTAAGATTATTAATATTTAAGATTTCTATTTCTCCCGATTTTAGTTTTCTAGGATGACAAATGAAAATTATTTTTTCCTGATCTTTATGTAATTCATTTAATTCTCTATAAATCTCTTCAATAGACTCATATGAGAGCCCATATGTCCCAATAAATATTACATTTTTTTCTTTTAAAAAAGCAAAAATAGTCGCCAAAAACTCATGTGGAAATTCAGAATGTGAAGAGATTGAACTCGGAACACATCTTAATTTATTTTTTTTAAAAAACTCTTTTACTTTAATTGCTTTTTCTACATTAAGATTAATTACTGCAGAATTTTTAAAATTTGTAGCTAAATGCCCTATTTGGACATCTAAATCAAAAAGTACCAAATTTAATTTCATTATATAATTATCTAAGTTCATCTAATATTATTTATATGTGGGAAACGAGTATACTTTTTACTTGACCACTTGGCTCGTACCAAATTCCTGAGTTTAAATTACTCATTCACAATTGCCACCTGAATGATTAACAGCATTCATATTCACATAAGTACTCCTATTAGGTGGTGGTCCTGAATCACGGTTTTTGCTCCAAAATTTATTCCAACTTCTGCCCCAGCTTTTAAAGTTTAGGTTTTTCGTATACCCTATTGCAGTTGGCACGGAAAGAATTTCCGTGCTATCGTTGCGCTACTAATTCCAATAACGCCCATTTTTTTGCAGCACCTAACCAAAGATTTATCATTTTAAAACTCCTTATATAAATAATATGTGAGTCCCATTATTACAACGGATGAAAATAAATATATATCCGTAAGAAATGATAATTTACCTAATGAATATTTTTTATTTTGAAGAATCGATTCCCCTTTCTTCGTAGTTACATAATAATAGTAATTTATAACAAATAAACCTATTTGAGTTGTTAAATAATAAACTGGAAGATTATAGTTGTTAATCATTTTTGTAAAAAAAAGAAAAACATTTAGCAAGCTAAGTAAATTATTTGTTTGAGAAAAAGAAATAAAACCAATCACTGGTGCCTCAGGGAAAGCATTATGTCTGGTACTAGATAAGTATAAATTATAATATAAATATTTGTAAAGCTTCATTGTATTTATGTTTTTTTATATAACTAATATCCGTTTAGAGAATTTTAATAACCAAGATTCTGGAATAATCTTTCTTAATCTAATCTTACCCAACCTCCTCCTGATTAATAGTATTTATACTCACATAAGTACTCCTATTAGGCGGAGGAGGTGGCGGTCCTGACTATCAAAGAATGATAGCCTTTATAAAAAAACAGTATTCTTAATTTTAGTACTCCTTGTAAAAATAATATGTTAAAACCATTGCGAAAAATGATGAAAGATTATAAATACTAAGTAAAAAAGAATATTTGCCTAAAGAATAGGAGTTATCCTTGATTATGATTGCACCATTTCCTTTTTTAGTAAAATAATAATAATTACTAAAATAAAATAAAATAGGTGCTATAAGTGCTATTTTTCTAACATCATAATCAATATCCATTCTGGTAATAATCATTATTATATTAGTTAATGTTATTAAATTACTAGTTTGTGTAAAAGATAACATTGCATATACTGGTATTTCAGGCACAGCATTTTTTTTAAAACTTTTTAGAAAAAAATGATAATAAATTAATTTGTAAATTTTCATAACTTTATTCTTTTAATATTTTACTCTCATACCAGTCATTTTCTCTTTCTCGATTCTTATAAATTGTAGAATTCTTTCCAAAAAAGAAATTATTATATGCTTCTGAATTTGTCACCCATGGTCCTAAAATATTCCAACCGATTGTCCAACCAATTCCAACAACGTTCCCTTTTGCTGCGGCTAACTCAAGACCAACATAGTTACCCGTGCCTTCTCTAACCGCTCCATAATAATCACCTTTGAAATAATTATCTACAGCTCCATAATAGCCAACATAGCCGCCTAAAATATTTGCATATCCACCAAATTTGGAGGCTAGTTTTACACCACTAGCTTTAGCTTTAGCAGTTTGAACAAATGAATAGGATATATTACCTCTTGTACCTCCTTTAAAACTGTCAGTCCATGAGGTGTACATACCTTTGTAATTTACTGCAAAAAATCCTTTTGGGGCATCATTATAAAACTTTACAACAGATAATTCATTCATAAGCCCACTAGCTCCTCCCAATAAACTAGCTGTTGTAGCTAAATTGTTATTTGTTGTAGAATCTCCAAGATCAATATAATGGCTCAGATTAGGTGGAGGAGGTGGTGGTCCTGAATCACGATTCTTTTTGCCAAACAAATTCTTAAGGCTTATTTTTTCCTTTACCCAATCTTTAATGCCCCAACTATCCCAATTGTCTACTATAAACTTAATCCCGTTTCCTATACCTGTTTGTTCGGTAGGAGTGAGCCCACAATCTACACAATCTTTTCCGTTTCCAGATGCTTTATTCCCACTTGGATCGGTGTATTTTAATGGGTTGTTCATTACATACCCATACTGGTTATAGTTTTGGGTATTTGTTGGATCCTGTACATAATTATCGACAGATAAGAATCGATGCAACATCGGGTCGTATAATCGGGCATTCATATTAATAAGCCCTACACTTTGTAGGTGTTCATGTCCTGTATACCCTCGATCTAGCACTGTTAATCCAGGAAGGTTATTTCCTGCTCCATCCTGTACTTTGCTTATTTTACCCCATGCATCATATAGTCGCTTCTCAATTACTGTATCATTAGCATCGCTAATTGCCATAATACTGCCTTGGTAATCGCGATGTAAATATAAATAATTTGGAGTATTGGTACCGTCGCTTTTTGCTATTATTGGTGCCGAATATCCATCTCCTCCTACGTAGGTTATAAATTCTAGTGCTCCGGTTACTCTGTTCTCCTTTATCTCCATACTGCCATCGGCAGCATAATGTTTCCTTAATGGTTTTGATGCTTTATCGCTGTCGAGGCTGCCATAAAACATAGAGCTGCGCTGGTTGTCGTCGTTATAAGTAAAGTTTATTTTGTCGACTCCTGTTTCTTCTATTTTTACCGGGCTTTTAAAAGCATTATAATCTACAATGAGTTTTGGATCTTTACTTCTAAAAACATCATCGGCTCTATGTAAGGTTATCTCATCAAAAAAAGCTTCGCCTGTACCCATTTGTGTACCTAATACATCTAAGCGTATTCTTAATTGCTTGATATTGGCTGGTATTATAAACGTTTTTGTTACATATGTGCAGCCAATTGTATTTTTTGTAGTAAGGAATTCGCTTTTTAAAGGAACTGTTTCATTATTTTCGTATTGCAGTAAACGTACTTCTGCCTTGGGTCTGGTAGTATATATCCTTGCCGAAAATGTGTATTTGGTATCGATTGCATTGTTTATCTGAATTATTTTATCGGATGTTACCGTATTTGTGATATTGGGACCTGATGTAGCTAATTGTAATGTAGAATTCCCGACACAACCAGATTGTGTAAATGTAATTTTTTGCGGATCATAGGCATCTGTAGTCCATCCAGTTCTGTCTTCCATCCCGTCATAAAATACGATTGCTCTATCAGCATAATATTTTAGAGCCTCTGGTGTTAAATCGATAGCCGTATTTTGATAGGGCTTGCTGCTTTCCTCATAAAGATATGTTCCTAAGTTATTATCTTTTATCTTTCCTGATACTTCATAATTTTGAGTTTCCTGCTTGCCATAGCTATTGGTAAATTCGGTTAATCGTTCCAGATCATCGTATTTAAACGATTCGGTCCAATTGCCAAAAGTACTATTGGTACGACTGTCCAGGTTATCAGTGTTTTTATCAAACGCTGTGGTAAGTGTTATGATATTACCTGCAGGGTTGGTTGTTTTGTCATGCTGTATTTTTTTTAGATATCCATTACTATCATATTCATTGGTCATCTTTATGCCGTTGCCAATAGTATTCTCTAATATTTGTCCTTTGGCATTTAATGCATTGGTTTGCCACAATACCTGCGATGTGGCATTGTCGAGTATTTGGTACAAAGCGCCATTCTGGTATTTATACTTTGTAGCTACAGTGCTCGATTTAGTTCCTATTTCGGCTTTCTTGGTTTCTATATCTATTCTTCCTAGTCCATCATAGATAAATGTTTTTGTGAATTTGGCATAGCCTACTTTGTCTTCCACAATTGTTACTACTCTTTTATAATCGGGATCATAAGTAAGTGTGGTAATTATTGTATTGAATCCTGGAGCTTCCAGTTTGTCTGTAAATGTAATTACGGTTGGTAATTTTGTTGCTTGATCATAAACATAGTTCGTCTCACTATTAGTAAATGGCCCAGTAATCGTTTTTTTAATTGGTTTTCCTGTAGCATCGCGCTCAATGGTGGTTACTATCGAGCCGTTTTGAGTAGTCTCAGATCTTAACTCTCCAAAGTCATTGTTCTCATAAACAAAAGTTCCAGCTGTAGGATCGATTAATTTGGTTTTACGTCCCCATCCATCTTGTTCCATTTTAATAGTTGTACTATTATAACTGGTTTCTTTTAAATTCCCATTGGCGAAATATTTGTAATTGATGATTCCTCCTGTGTTTTCCTGTACAGAGAGGATGTTGCCTGCTGCATCTCTTATGGCTGTTTTGTTTTTTAATCCATCGTTAAAGGTGGTTGTTAATCCAGGATAACTGGTAGTCGTAGATCTTCCTGTAAATAGTATTCCCTCTACAGCTCTGCCATAACTGTCAAACTTAGTCTCGTTCCATTGTGTAGGAGAGCTACCAAAATAAGGCTCGCTTACTTTATAACTGCGATCATAAATATCATATAAATAAGAGACATAAGACATTTTTCCGTTTACATCTTTTATACCTGTTTTTATAGTTCTGCCCAAATCATCCATAATTTCTTCTGTATAACTGCCATCGGAGAGGTCGCCAATAGTTCTGAAAATGGTTTCTTTTTCATTTTTAGTATACGAATAGGAAACTGTTTTATTTAATTTCTCATTTTTGGCAGTTAGTTTTTTAAACCATTTATCATAGGTGTACGAAGTAGTTATGCCATAAGCATCGGTGACATTTTCTAATGTTCCGTTGTTTGGGTTGTTTACAAATTTGGTTTCCAGTCGTTCTGTATCGATAACTTTCGTTAAAAATCGTCCCGATGGATCATATTGATAATCGGTAACACGAGCCGGATGTCCTGGGGCAGATATCGTCTTCTTGGTAACATTCCCAAAAATATCATAACTATTAGCTTCGGTTATGGTATTGGTGGCTGTTCCTGTTTTCTCAATTTTCTCAAGTAATTGAGCTCCATTATAATAATATACTTCTTGACTTGTCATAACATCTCCCGTAACGGTTATGCTTTGATTTTTAGTTTTTGGCCTGCCTACAATATAAGGGGTTGGAGAAGATTCATATGTTACCTCTTGAATATTCGTTTGCACAACAGTATTTCCCTCTTTTAGTATAGTTGTCGATTTTGTTGGGTTATCATAAACATCATAATTAGTATTTGTTTCGCTATTAGTATTCTCTAAACCATTGTACTCTTTAGTATTTATATTTTGGAGTTTAAAGACTTTATTCGCTAATAAATTACTTTCGTAAGTCATTATCGATTTTGTAATATAATTAATCGGCGTATTACTAGATGCATTTGCCTCTGGGTTTACTTTGGCAGTAAAGGTGCTTCCTTGTTTTATCGTTGTATCGGGTTTAAGAATAATTTGCTGGGTAGCAATCAGATTGTCTGCATCTGTTACGGTATAATCGCCTTCTTTTACAATTGATTTAGCAGTTAGAGTACCGGTAGGTAATAATAAAGGAGAGGCTATGCCCAATACAGTATAATTTTCAGTATTAGCGCTTCTTAAATCGATATCAAATTTTGACATGCTTGATATAATAGGTTGCGAATCATCATGCCAATTGGTACGCACTGTTGAGCGAAATCCCATAAATCCCTGTCCTTCATAGTTAGTAACTGCTCCATAATAAAGGAACAATTTCTTTTTCCTGACAGATGCACTTTCTTTTTCTACTTGTGTTACAATTTGAAAATTGGGAGAAGCTACAATATCAAAATTAGGATATTTCTCTGTTAACATACTAGAGGAATAAACTTGATTGTAATTTGTTCTATAGGTAGGATCTAGTGATTGATATGATATTGTTTCTTTGACACCATTGCCTGTAGTAATTGTTTTTAGCAAACGGTCTCTACCTGAATCTTTTGATGAATCAAAAAAATGAAGTTTATTGTTATTAATAAATGCAATTTCAAATTTTGGTTTTTTACTATCTACCATAGGCAAATAAATAGGTAGCGCATACTGATCAACATTAGGTATTAATTGTTGGATCCATTCTAATGGATAAAATGAATTAGTATCGTCTTGTACATAACATTTAACTGCTAAAGCCCCCAATGTAGCAGAGTTGCTAGAACTTCTTACTACTACTAAATCGGTTTTTCCATCTTTGTCAAAATCAGTTGTTATGTAATTAAAAGAATTATAAGGATCATTTGCTTGAAACGAATCGGGATACGTTTTTGTTTCTTTATTAAAACCGGTTCCAGTAGCTGAGTATCTATACCATTCTCGATACGCAACACCTCTAGGAATCATAAAATCGGTTTTACCATCACCATTGTAATCTCCCATTAATATAGGCATATTAATCATGATATTAATATCGGTTGTGGTGGTTTTGAACAACAAAACAAATTTATTCTTGTCATCCATGCCATAGACACTTACTATTCCCGCGTTAAAAACGTAAATATCCGTTTTGCCATCGCCGTTAAAATCGCCGGTTTGTACTATACTGCCTTTTGCTATAGGGATTTTACCTGCATTGACTACAAAATCACTGGTTAATCTCCTGTCTAAATTCATAAAATAAGCAGTTCCTTCACGAGTATCGGGATAACTCATAAGCCTATCACCATTACAAACTTGAGTAGTATAGTAGTAATTTTGTTCCAGTACAACTATATCTGTTAATCCGTCTCCATTAAAATCTCCGCTTATATATGTTTTAGGGATGTCTACCTTAACTTCAAGTTTAGGTCTGCTTTGTACACAACTCATTGGATGCGCATTATAATAAGTGAATTTAGGAAATGTATATTGCTTTTCGTAAGGAGTAGTAATTTGGGTATATAAACTAGTAGTATAAGTGCTAAATTTAGTAACATTTGTAGAGGCATCGGTTTTTATCACTGTCCAGCCTTGTTGTGGTGATAATTTATAATCCTGATTTAAAAAAGAAACGGCAAAAATCTCTTCAAAATTTCCAATAGGATGCTCCACTCCAAAATTATAAATGGTTTGATTGGTTTGACTTGGATTTATACCTGAAAAAAGCCAGTATTTAGTTTTTGCTTCTGCCGTTTTAGTTGGATAAAGTAAAAAATCCATATTACCATCTCCATCAAAATCTCCCGATACTGTTGCGGAATTTAATGACGTAATTGCTCCAAGACTTAGGGTTGCAGGATTTGACGAATATCTTATAGAGTTACTTGTGTTATCGTAAGTAAAAACAGTAGGATTATAATTTATAAGCCCATCACCACTTTTTTCGGTAATACGTTCTAATTGTTCGTATCTGATAGATGAAGTCTCGGGATGTTCCAGCTTGTACTGTCTATACCCAACACCATTACCAAATACCTTAATTTCGCTCAATATCGTGTTATTTAGAAGTTTATGTCCTCCTACATAACTTTCTTCATGTATTTTTCTTGGTTTATATATAAACTGAATTTCGTTTATAGATGCTTCTGTTGTTCTTGATCCGTATTTTATTGAAGCAATATTCAATGTATTATTGGTTAGCACATATATATAATTTATCCTGACACCTTGAGCATTCTCCCAATAAGTAATAGACCACTCCGTTATGGAACGTGAATCGGTCGAGATGCCATAAGAAGCCTTTGAACCATCTGGATATTCTATTCTAAAATAAGCAGGTCCATAATTGGCTCCATTAGGATGTACTCCATAAGAGGTTATTTTTATATTGGAGAAATTTTCGGTTTCATAGACAGTTTCATTTGCTCCATAGATTCCAGTTTTAACAACAAGACGTTGTCCGTCCAGAGCAAAACGATCTTGGGCATTAAGAGATACTGCACCAACTCTGTCATCATGAAATTTAGTTGCAGGAATTCTTGTTATAGAAGATACTCCCGAGATATTCCAGCCATTACCAGCCATTCCGTTACCTCCCTGACTATTATAAACTAAGCTTATTTGTGGTACAACACCATTAATACCAGGCGGTACTGCAATAGGAATTGCATAAGTAGCCCCTCCAGATAATGAAACTGCTAATTCACCTTCGGTGATTCCAACTTCAGTAGAATTGTCTGTTGGGGTTTGTGCTATTGTAAACAGAGCAAATCCGAGAAACGCAAGAGTAAAGTATAATTTCTTCATAGCTACTATTGTTTAATTATCTTAATTGTTTTTTGTTCTCCACTGGTATAAATCAATGCTACCATATATACTCCGGCAGGGTAATCCTGGAATGCTATATTTTGAGTGTTTATATTTTCTGTCTTGAAAAAGGTTTTTAGGAGTTGTCCGCTCATGGCATAAACCTGAATTGACGAAACGGTATTGTCATTTGAGAGCTCCCATTTGAGATATAATTCTTCTCTCACCGGATTAGGGTAGTAGGAAATAAAGTCTTCTGAAGAGAATTTTAATAAATCATCTTCGACCAAGGCTTCAATTTCTTTTATTTCATTAGAAGGTTTAGATTGGCAATTAATGCACAATACACGACTTGTTTGATTACCAGCATTATCATAACTAAATGTGAGTTTTTGTTGTGCCTTTGCTGTTATCGAAACACCTAAAATCATAATAACAATGAATTTTCTCATATTTATTTTATTAAATTATAATTAATAACTTACAATTGTCTAATTTATAAAATATTGTGTAAGAATATTATCATTTTGTTAAATAAATAAAATAAGCGCTATTTTATATTCATTCTATTTAAGGGGAGGCGATTTTGCTATAATAATAAGAATGCTGTTATAGTAAAAGTGCTGAATTATATAAGTGCATTTTTTTGCCAAACGTTTTGACCATGGTAATTTGAATTATAGAAATGATTATTTTTACCTGAACTTATTAATTATATTATGAAAAAAATGACCTTTTTGTTGCTGTTTTCTGTTGGGGTAACCTTTGCACAGAACAGTGAAAGCAAGATAAAATTTACAGCAAAAATCTCTAACAGAAATAGCGATACGCTTGTTATTAGAGGAAAAAATAACTTTAAGCAAGTTATACCGATAGATAAGAAAGAAGTTTTTGCAGCAACATTTGATGCTCCTAAAGGATTTTATCAATTTAGCGATGGAACTGAGGCATCAAGTCTTTATTTAAAACCGGGCTCGGATATTAACTTGACAATGGATGCTAAGCAATTTGACGAGACGATTGTTTATAAAGGTAAAGGAACAAACGAAAGCAACTTTTTAGCTCAATCGGCATTGGCAGATGAAAAATTTCAGGAAGAAGCTTTCGCAAAAGAAGCTTTAGAGTTTGCAAATCTTTTGGAAGCAAAGAAGAAAGCTGATTTAGCAAATATTGAGAAAGGTGATTTTGATCCTGAATTTAAAGAATCGGTAAAAAAATCATTAGAAAAATCACATGCTTATGCACAGGAAGCTTATGAAAATGCTGCTAAGACTAAAAAGCTGAATGGGAAACCTTCTCCTCTTTTTGATTATGAAAATTATAAAGGTGGTAAAACAAAGCTTTCTGACTTAAAAGGAAAATATGTTTATATCGATCTTTGGGCAACTTGGTGTGGACCTTGTAGAGCAGAAATTCCTTTCTTGCAAAAAGCAGAAGAAAAATATCATGGTAAGAATATTGAATTCGTAAGTATTTCTATTGATAAGGTTAAAGATCACGAAAAATGGAAAAAGTTTGTAAATGATAAAAAATTAAGAGGGACACAATTATTTGCAGATAAAGATTGGGAATCTGAATTTGTGGTAAATTATGGTGTAAATGGAATTCCTAGATTTATCTTGCTTGATCCAAAAGGAAATGTTATAAATGCTGATGCGCAAAGGCCTTCTTCCCCTGATCTTTATGTTGAGCTAGATAAATTATTGAATTAAAAATCTTATTAATTCGTAATGTATTGATACATTGATAAGTATTGCTTTTAAACACACTTTTAATTTCTAATGTTAAGTTTTTACTCAATGTTACCAAATTGTTAAGTAAAAGTTTTTTTAATGTAAAGTATTAGTTATATTTGTTTATAGATTTTAAAACATTAATAACTAAAGATATGAAAAAGTGTGTGATTTTAGTTGCAATATTGTTCTCTGGAATTTTAGTTGCACAAGAAACTAAGCCAGTATTAGAAGCTGTTGGACAAAAAGTAAAAGCTACTTATTACTATGAGAATGGTAAAGTTCAACAAGAAGGTTTTTTTAAAGACGGTAAATTAGATGGTGTCTGGGTTGCATTTGATGAAAATGGAAATAAAAAATCTACAGGATTGTACGCGAACGGTGAAAAAACAGGTAAATGGTTTTTCTGGAATGGATCTAATCTTAGTGAAGTAGATTATTCTGATAGTCGTGTAGCATCAGTTAAAAACTGGAAACAAGACGCACTTGCAAACAGAAACTAAGACTAATTATAAAACCAAGAAAGGTTGTTCAAATTTTGAACAACCTTTTTTTTGTGCTTATTTTTTTGATGATTTACTTTTCTTATTCCTTCCGTACCAGATGATAAATCCTGTTACGGGTAATGATGCTGCAATTAAACTAGCGATAAAAGCGATTATCTTTCCTGGTAAATCCAGAATCTGTCCTGTATGGATACCATAATTCATTTCGACCACTTGCAAACCTAAACTCTTTTTCTCAAAAGGGTCGCTCTGTATCAATTCGCCATCATAAGGATGGAAGTAATAATTGCTTTGATGGTCATATCGTAAAGAATGAGGATAGGCACCAGTATTTATAACATCTCCTTTTTGTTGTGGAATCATTACATAGAACATTTCGGCTTCTGGGTTTTTTATCATAGTCTGTACTAAAGCACGATCTATGGCAGCAGATGTATTATAATCAAACTTTGTGGTGTCGACAACTGGAGCTTTAGTTTCTAAAGCTTTATCGCCACCAAAGTTGAAGGTTTTGTAAATTCCGTCGCCAACCCATTCGTAAGTAAAGGTTAAACCTGTTATCGCAATTATTGCAATGATTATAGAAATGTAAAAACCAGACGTATTATGCCAGTCATAATTCACACGGCGCCATTTGGCCGACCATTTTACACTTAAGCTACGTTTGATGTCGTTTTTGCGTTTAGGCCACCATTGGATTATTCCTGTAATTAATAGCAGTATAAAAATAATAGTCGCACCGCCAATGATATGTTTACCTATATAATCGGGTAGGAGTAAGTACAAATGAATGTATTCGACGATTATAAAAAAGTCAGTTTCGGGATTTTCAGTTTTTAGGTATTCTCCTGTATAAGGATTAAAATAAAGGTATAAGTTCTCGGTGTCGGAATAGGTATAAACAATCGCTGAGCGGTCTTTTCCGTAAAAGGAAACCATGCTCGATTTATAGTTAGGAAGTATCTCTTTGGCTTTTTCTTGTAAAACCGAAGGTAACATAAAGGGTTTGTTTTGTGGCTCAACCAAACGCCATTCTTTACGAGTAATATCTTTTATCTCATCGTGAAAACAAAAGATACAACCTGTAATACTTACAATAAAAACAATAAGTCCAGAAGTTAATCCGAGCCATTTGTGTATAGAGCGTATTTTTTTCTTAAAACCCATATTTCAATTTGCGAAAAGATAGCATTGTATCTTTTATTTAGAATTGTTAGCAATAGGCAAAAGTAGATTCTAAATGTATAACCCACAAATTATATCGATTTATTTTGGATGGCTGTCTTTGTTTTGTCCTGAAATAAGCATTGTCTAAAAAATGGAACGCGGATTAAACGGATTTACTAAAGTAAAGACGCGGATAAAAACTGATTTTTAAAAGCAATATAAAAAATCCGTGTTTATCCGTGTTTTCGCCTAAGCGAATCCGTTTAATCCGTGTTCCATTTTTTTAGACAATCAGTAAGAATTTAAGTAAATCTAATTGTTTTCTTTTTTCTTTAAACGTAATGAAATGTAAAGTGTAATCGAAGCAAGAACTATCCAGAACACATCGATAAAGAATATCTGAATTTCATTTTGAGCAAATGTTTTCCAGAACCAATTTCCAGTACAAATTCCGTTTGCAACAGGAATAAGGAATCCTAAAATGCTTCCGGATAATAAGGAGAACTTATTTGTAAATGCATTGTTCTTTTTTAGAATAAAAAAGATGGCTAATAACAACCAGCCTATAAAATAGATGCTATAAATGTTTGATTGACCCAATGGGTAAAAAACTTTGGTTGTTATAAAAGCTAAAGCTGTAATAGGATACATGCTCAGACATATTGCTAAATAGATTCGTACAACACCTTCGTTAAAACGACGTTTCTTCTCGGGCATGTTTTTCTTATCTCTTGCAACAAGCCAAATCATAACACCAGATATAATTACAAAGCAAGTAATAATACCAAGAACAAAACTTATTATTTTGAGCGCATATCCTCCATAATCACCAAAGTGAATTCTGTATAAAACATTCTTTACCACATCGAGGTAGGTGGTTTGAGTGATTGGGTCTTTTTTGGCAACGACTTTACCATCGGCAACCTTATAGACTACTTTCCCGATTCCGGTAAATTTTTTGTCATACTTCATTTCGCCTTCTACCAAAACATGCATATTAGCATCGCCGTAATTTTGGATATAAACACGAGTGATTTCAAAATCATTCCAGTTACTTTTGGCTTTAGCCACCAACTCATCAATGCTAAATGGGGTTGCCAATTTTTTATTGTCAAATTTGTATTCTGGATCTGTATATTCTAAATCTTTATATAATTTATCCTGATCTCCTTTATAAAGTGCCATTACACTTGGGGCAACGATTAATAACTTAATCATGAAGAATGCACCAGTAACTGCATATACAAACTGAAACGGTAGACCTAGCATTCCTAACGATGTGTGTGCATCGGTCCATAACGTTTTTAATTTTTCCTTTGGTCTAAAAATAAAAAAGTTAGAAACGATTTTATTCCAATGTAATAAAACACCAGTTATAATTGCAAATAGAAAAAATAATGCTACAAATCCCGATAGATAATATCCTATTGGGTAACGAACTTGCGCAAGAAAATGAAGTCGGTATAAAAATTCTCCTAATGAATAGGAGTCTTCATAAGTATGAGTTTTGAAGTTTTTGGTATCTAAATAAAAAAATGAGCCTTCTTTTAATTTGGCTGCAGCCAAAGTGTCTTTAGTGCCTTCAAGGTAAATGTTAACTCTTCTTTCGGCACTGTTTTTTGATATTGAAATATTTCTTCCGTGTAAGGTATATTCTTTATCTAAGTTCTTTAACGCTTTATCGTAGTCTAATTGAATTTCCTTTGTAATTGCTACAGATTCACTTCGTTCCCAATTGATGATTTCATCTCTAAAAAACGAAAAAGATCCAGCAAAGAAAATAACAAATAACACGACACTTATTACGATGCCACTTACTGTATGTGTATGGAAATAGATATTGTAGTTCCTGTTATTCATAAATTATCCAGTGATAGGGTTATAGGTTTGTCCGAGATATATAATACCGCAAAAAATTAAGGTTAGTAAAAGATAAATACCCCAGATTTTCCAACCGTTTTTTGCTAAAAAAGCAACAACCATTAAAACAACCCAAAGAATGAATCCGCTAAAAGCCATTGTCATGATAACATTAACATGGCTAACCCATGAAGCTAGTGCAAGATGAAAACTTACAGAAACGAAATAACCACCAAGTATTGCTGCTGTTATTTTGGCAAAACGTTGCCATCCGGATTGGGTTAAATATTTAGGGTTTGCAGGCATATTTTTAAGATAAGCAAATGGTTGATTTAGTAATAGTAAAACTCTAATAGTCCAGCGGCAGCAAATAGAATTATGATTCCGATGTTATTAATAACTTTTAAGGGAGTTAATATGATTACCAAACTACCAATAGTCATTAATTGTATAAAAAAGAATAATGTTGCCGAACCCAATGCAGCGGTTAATAACCATAATGAATAGGCTACGAGAAGCAAACATAATCCCGTAATTTTGGTTTGTTTTGGATTTCTCTGCATCCATTTTTGATAACCAAAATTATAAGATAGTACGGCTCTTTTTGATGTGTAGTATAAAGTATAAAAAGAGATAAAAACGAAAAGACTGGCTATTGTTATCATGATTTTATATTTAAAAAAGCATCTTCCTAAGTAAATTTCAGGAAGATGCTTTTGGTGAGTTTTTAGAATTTATAAGTGAAACTTGCTGCAAAAGTCCTTGGGTCTTTTGGATGAATTGTAGACCAACCATCGTAAATTTCTTCGTTTGTGATGTTATTTAATTTTAATGTTACACTGAATTTCTCCGTAGTATAAAATATAGATGAGTTGATTACTGTGTATTCAGGAATTGTAAATGTTCCTGCAGTAGCTCTGTTCATGATTTTGTTATCTCCAACGTAATTCCCTCCAAAACCTACTCCGAGACCTCTTAAGAATCCCTGAGAAAATTTATAAGTAGCCCAAAGGTTTGCTAAGTTTTGTGGTCCTGCACTTTCTGGTCTAAACCCTACAAAATCAGGATCACCTGCGGTTAAAACAGCATCATTGTAGCTATAGCCTAAAAGAATGTTTAAACCTGTAATTGGGTTAGCAATAAGTTCTGCTTCAAAACCTTTATTACGTTGCCCACCGTCTTGATATGAAACTTGATTATTAGGTATTACAGCAGTTGGGTCGGTTGGGTCAACATATGGAGTTTCTATTACATAAACTTTATCTGTAACTTTTATGTCATAGTAGCTAAAAGTAGCGTATAGTTTATCTCTAAAAAGATTTAATTTAGTTCCTACTTCAAATTGATTAGCATGTTCTGGATTGAATGTTAAAGGAGTAACAACACCAGCATTACGATTTTGTCCTGGTGCTACATTAGAAAATCCATCCATATAATTAGCAAAAACAGAAACTTTGTCTATAATTGGCTGGTAAACGATACCAAATTTAGGAGAAAAAGCCGTTTGATTGTAGTTGTCATCTTTAGTAGTAACATCACCACCATTTATAAAACGGTCTGCTCGTAAACTAATCATTGCTGATAAAGCAGGTGTGAAATTAATTACATCAGAGAAATAAGCACTATAAACTTCTTGTCTTGTTTTGTTATCATTTCTTGGAGTATTTGCTATAATTGCATCAGATCCGGCTTTTGTTAAGTCGCCAGTATCTCCATTTGTAGGGCGACCAATAACGTTATTGAAAGATTGTAAGTCATCTCCAATATATACTAAACCATTGCCGAACCAACCTGAGTTATGATCTGTGGCTGTTCTGTTGAAATAATCAAAACCTACTACAAGTCTGTTTCTTAATTTCCCAATTTTAAAGTCACCAATAAAGTTTTGTTGAATATCAGTAGAGACATCTCTGGCATCTTGATCAGTAAAAGATCTGGCAAGAACAATTCCTTCTTTGATAGATTCAAAAGCTTTTCTGCTCGTTGATTCATACAAATAAGTATAGTTTCCTATTGATTTCGCTGAACTCGTTGAAAAAACAGTCTGTGATGTCCATTGATTAGAAATTTTATAATTCATTTGACCTTGTAAGTTATACGAAGGTGTTTTCATTGTAAGTTCATTACTTGTATAGGAACGGTTGTTGTCATATTTTAATTCAGCAATGTTATGAACTCTTAATGGACTTGTTCTATCTAAAAATAGCATAGTAGGATTAGTACTTTCATTAGTCATAAACTCAGTGTTTACTAAAAACGACAATCTATCGTTTACCTCATATGATAACGAAGGCGCAATAAAAAACGATTCTCTAAATCCAGCATCTTGAAAACTATTTTGTTTGTTGTAAGCTGAATTAATTCTAAAGTTTAGTGTTTTTTTGTCATTTAATGGCGTGTTAAGATCTACAGTAGCACGATTTAGACCATAACTGCCAACAGTATAATTTACTTCACCACCAAAAGTTCTGTAAGGTTTCTTTGTAGTTGTGTTGATTAATCCACCGTATGAAATTAAACTGCTTCCGAATAATGTTCCTGAAGGTCCTTTGATTATCTCGATTCTATCAATATTTGCTGGATCCAAGCTTCCGTTTGTTAAACCAGGTAATCCGTTAACCATTGTTGGCTGAACAGCAAATCCTCTCAAAGAATAATAACCAGCTCCGTCTCCGGCACGACCTGTTGAAGCCCACAATTGTGTGATTCCAGAGGCATTTTTTAAGGCGTCATCAAAAGTAGTTATGACTTGTTCTTTTAGAACTTCACCAGTTATAGTTGTGTATACTTGCGGATTTTCAAGATTTTTCAGTGGCAATCTTGATACTTGTTGGTTTTCTTTACGAGCGTAATGATTTTTTTTCCTAGTATTGATAAGTACTTCGCTTAGCTCTTCGGAACTTGAACTAATGGTAAAGTTTTCCATTAATTCGTCACCACTATTAACGATTATTTTCTTTTCTTTTGTAGTTTGACCTATTACTGATACTTTTATAATATAGGTTCCAGGTTTAATGTTCTTTAGGATATATTTCCCTTCAGCATCTGTTACTGTTCCTACTCTGGTTCCTTTTAAAACTACCGAAACATTGTCGGCTGTATCGTTATTTGTTAAAATAACCTGACCTTTAATAGTAGCTTTTTGTTGTGCCCAAGTCGTGGTACTCAGTAGCATCGCAAAACAGAAACTTAAAAAAGATATTGTAAGTTTGGATTTCATAATTATTTAGAATTGTTTTTGATAGGGCAAATTTAGTTGTTGAATGCAAACAAACCAAATTATTTTTATCTATTCTAAATAAAGCAAAAAACGTACTTTCAATTTATTTCTTCTGCAGTTTTTTAACAAAAAACGATTGTATTTGTTAAAAAGATATAAAAAAACCTGTTCAAATGAATGAACAGGTTTTTTTAAATATAATATTGTTATATGTCTTAATGTGTGTGTTTTGGGTTAAAACCGTCTTCACTAACTTCTGTTGGCGTATAATCTGCAAACATTTCAGTTTCATAATCGATTTTTTCTCCTTTAGATAATCTTCTAACGATACCTTCCATTATTTGGTAGATTACAGGAACTACAATCAAGGTCAGGAATAAAGACGAAATTAATCCTCCGATAATTACCCAAGCCAAACCGTTTTTCCATTCAGCTCCAGCTCCAGATGCCAATGCAATTGGGAACATACCAAATACCATCGCAATTGTTGTCATTAAGATAGGACGTAAACGTGCGTGATTTGCCTGAATTAATGCCGCTCTGATAGATTCTCCGGCAGCTCTTCGCTGGTTGGTATAATCGACAAGCATGATCGCGTTCTTACACACCAGACCAATTAACATGATAATACCCAGAATCGTAAAGATGTTTAATGAGTTATTTGTTAATGCTAATGCTAATAAAGCTCCAATAAACGAAAGTGGAATAGCAAATAATACTACAAATGGGTGAACGAAACTGTCATACAAACTCACCATTACAAGGTAAACTAAGATAATAGCGGCTAATAAAGCAATTCCTAAAGTACCAAATCCTTCAGATTGATTCTCCATGTCACCACCCCAAATATAATTTACTCCAGTTGGTTTTTTAAGCTTATCTAATTTTTCCTGCCATATTCCAACAATTGTTCCTGAAGGAACCCCAACGTTTTGTCCTTTTACTGTTACCGAAGCCGATTTGTCTCTACGCTCTAACTGGCTAGGTCCGGAACCTTCTGTAATATCTGCAAATTGAGACAATTTTATTTGTTGTCCAGCTGAGTTAATGAAAATCAGGTTACTTACGTCAGTAATACTTTTTCTGTCGAATGCGTTGTATCTAATATTGATATCGTACTCGTATTCTCCAGCTCTGTATTTACCATCTGTGTTTCCACTAAAAGCAGTTTGCATGGTTAAACCAACAGTTTGAAGTGTCAATCCTAATGCAGCCATTTTATCACGATCTACCTTAACATTAACCTCAGGGTTTCCGTCTTCAACCGTTAATTTAATCTCAGTTGTTCCAGGAATAGTACGTAATTCTGCTTCAGCTAATTTAGCAAATGCCATAGCACTTTCTGTAGATGGTCCAGTTACGATTAATCCTAATGTAGCATCTTCAGCAGTTCCCAAAATACCAACGGGAACAGTTTTAACTTTTGCTCCAACTAATACTTTCTCTAATTTACGTTTGATTTTTGCAGCATAAACAGATGCATCATCTTTACGGTCTTTTTGTTCGATCATTTTTACATCAATCTCCGCTTTATAAGCAGTAGCTTGTGATGCTCCAAAACCTTCACTGGTTTGTCCTACAGTTGTAATCTGGCTATGAACATATTCTTCATTTTTTAAGAAAGCTTCAGCTCTTTGAGTCATAAAGTTAGTTTGTTCTAGCGAAGCGTCTTTTGGCATTTCGATTTGAACTAAGAACTCACCACTATCTGATGCTGCGAAAAACTCACCACCAATAAAAGGTTTTAAACCAAATATTGACCCAAAGAACAATATCAATACAAGAATAACAGTCTTACCATAGTTATCCAAACACCAAGTTAACAAATGAGAAACCCAATCCGTAAAACGTGTTAGGTAACTTTCGAAACCAAGAATGATTCTTCCAAATAGGTTCTTTCCTTCAATGTGTTCTAATTTTCCATAACGAGATGATAACCATGGAATAATCGTGAAAGATGCTAAAAGCGAGAATAATGTCGAAATAATTACAGTTACACAAAATTGAGTAATGATATTAGATACCAATCCAGAACTCATTGCGATAGGCAAGAACACTACCACGATTACTAATGTGATTGATGTTACGGTTCCACCAATTTCTGCAGTTCCATCATACGAAGCACGGATTCGGCTTTTACCCATTTCCATGTGTCGGTAAATATTTTCTAATACCACAATGGCATCATCCACAAGAATACCTACAACAAGAGATAATCCTAATAAACTCATTAAGTTTAATGTGTATCCCATAAAGTAAATACCAATAAACGTAGCAATTAACGATGCAGGAATCGAAACCATTACAATCAATGAGTTTCTAATACTATGCAAGAAGAACAACATTACAAATGCAACCAGAACTACTGCAATCAATAAATCGTGAACTACAGAGTCAGCAGCTTCTAATGTAAAGACAGTACTGTCTTTTGCAACTTCTAATTTTAACTGATTTGCTTTATAGTCGTTTTCAAGAACAGTAATTGTTTTTAATAATTGCTCACTTACCGCAACTGCATTTGCATCTGATTGTTTTACGATTTGTAAAATAATCGCACTTTTTTGGTCTACACGTGATATTTTCTCAGCTATTTTTTGAGTATCCTGAACATCGGCAATATCACTTAATCGTACTTGAATTCCGTTTTGAGAAGATACTACTAAGTTTCTTAACTCATCAACACTTTTATATTTACCCGCTAAACGAATTAATATTTTTTGATCACGAGTTTGAATGTTTCCTGTAGGGAAATCTAAGTTTGAAGTCAGGATGTTTTGTTGTACCTGAGGTATAGAAAGTCCGTAACCCTGCATTTTTAATGCATCAAGATTTACCTGGATTTCACGTTCAGAACCACCAATAATATTTACCTGAGCCACACCTTGTACACGAGATAATATAGGAGCAACTTTTTTATCAATTAAGTCATAAAATGCTGCTTCGTCCATTTTTCCGTTGGCACCAAGCGTCATGATAGGTAAATCACTCAGCGAGAATTTGGTTAAAGCTGGTGTTTTAACATCATCAGGCAAATCACTAATGATAGCGTTAATTTTACGCTGTGCATCATTCAATGAGAAATCGACTTTTGCATTTGATGTTAATGTAATCGAAACGATAGATAAACTTTCGTATGATTTTGAGTCAATTTTCTTAACATTCTCTAAGGATGCAATCGCATCTTCAATTTTCTTTGTCACCGTATTTTCTACCTCACTAGGAGAAGCTCCAGGATAAACGGTAGATATAGTAATAACGTTTTGTTCAAATTTAGGGATCAGCTCATAACCTAACTGGCTGTAGCTGAACAATCCACCAAGGGTTAGAATTGTAAACAATACAATTACTAACGACGGACGTTTTATGGATATTTCGGCTAATTTCATATATTTTTTTTTATGCCTTAGGCTGTAAGCTGTAGGCTTTACGCTTTTAAAAATTGCGCTTAAAGCCTATTGCTTACGGCTTATAGCCTACAATTATTTAATAATTTCTACAGTATTACCGTCTTGTAAGTTAATTTGACCTGTAGTAATTACAGTTTCCCCATCAGACAATCCATTAATGATTTCTACTTGATCTCCTAAAATTCTTCCAGCAGTTACTTTTTTTAGTTTTGCAATTCCGTTTTGAACTACAAATATTTCATTACTACTTACACTTCCTACGAAAGCATTTCTAGGTACAACCATCAAGTTTTGTTTTTGTTGGCTTGATGCAAAATGTGCAGTTCCGTACATACCCGCTTTTAGGTCGTTGTTTGGGTTATTTGTGATTTCAATCTCTACAGGGAAGTTTAAAGATTCGTCAGCTTTTGCAGCAATAAAAGTAATTTTTCCAGTGAAAGTTTTATCAGGATAAACACTAGCAGTTACGTTAATTGTGTTTCCTAGTTTTAAGCTTGCAACTTGGTTTTCATTTACAGTTACAACTAGTTTTAGTTTAGAAACATTTACAATATCAAACAAGGCAGTTGCAGGCATTCCAGCTAAGATTGATCCTGGCTCGATATATTTTTTATTAATAAATCCGCTTATTGGTGCTTTTACTTTAGTATCTCCAACATTTATGTTTGCTTGTTTTAAGTTAGCTTCAGCGTTAGTCAATGCTAATCTTGCCTGATCTAATTGTTGTTTAGTAACACCATCAGTTTTAAAAGCATTTTCGTATCTAATGTAATCAGATTTTGCATTTTGGTATGCAGCTTGTGCAGCCTGAGCATTTACATTAATAACATCACCTCTTACTGTTAATAGTGTTTGACCAACTTTTACATAATCACCTTCTTTAGCTAAAACACTAATTACTTTTCCTGATTTTTCTGCAGAGAAAGTCAATTCCTGAATCGGTTGAAAGTTTCCGTTTGCAACGAAATCTAATGAAACCTCTTGTGTTTTTACAGAAGATACTTTAACTGAAACTGCAGCATTTTTTTCTGCAACAATATCTGTTTTGGCTTTATTCTCAGTCTCGTTCTTCGTTAATATGAAACCAATTAATGCTAATGCACCAATTATGACTACTATTGTTATTATTATTTTTTTCATTTGTTTTTAGTTATTTATAAGTGATTTTAGTTGGCCTTTTGATTTGATTACTTGAATTTCTGCTATTTTATATCCTAGTATTGCCGAAGAGTAATTGTTTTCTGCTTCGATATACGCATTTTCAACATCTAATAAATCGTTTAGTGAAGCCAAACCTTGTAGATAATTGTTTTTGGTATTTTGCAACACTTGTTGAGCAAGCTCTCTGTTTTCCTTTTGGTTTTTAATCGTTACAAGACTGTTTTCCATTTGGATCGTTGCATTGCTATAAGCAATATCTAGCGAAAGTTTTGTGTCTTTAATATCTTCCTGTAAAGAACGAATAGCAACATCAGCCTGACGAACTTTGGCACGTGTACCAAAACCAGTAAAGATTGGCACTCTTAAGTTTAAACCAATAGCCGAGAAATCTGACCAGTACACACCAGAAGATGGTTTATTGAACCAAGGCACTTCTGGACCCTGACCGATATAATTGTATCCTGCACTTAAAGAAAGAGTTGGGTAAAACTCAGCTTGAACCGCTTTCTTTTGGAAAACCAATAATTGCTCTTGTTTTTTCAAAAGTAAATATTGACTTAAATTCTCAACATTTGGAGCTTCAGATAATGGTTGAAGAGTGATTTCAAATTCAGTATTAGGAATTACAATTTGAGTTTCTACAGGCATTCCCATGTAAAATTTTAATGCGTTTTCCTGTAATGCTACTCTATTAATAACTTGTTGGCGTTGCGTACTAATGTTTGATAGTTTTACAAGAACTCGATTAAGGTCAATTTTTTTAGCTAAACCATTGTCAAATTGTCCTTGAATAATGTTTTTTACTTTCTCCGTATTTACGTAATTACTATCTAAAACGGTTAAGTTTAAACGTTGTACATATACTTCGTAGTAATTATTTGCAACCTTTTCGATTACATCCTCTTCCGTTAGTTGCTCATTGATTTGATAAAATTCGCGAGTGCTTTTTGCAGCTCTTAAACCTGTAAATACAGCTTGATCAAATATGTTTTGAGTTAAAGAAATTCCGGCAGTCGAAGTCCATTTTTGACCAAAAGCTGCTTGAATAGAAGTCCCTGGCTGCCCAAAACCGGCACCATCAATAACTGTAGTTTGTATTACAGGATTGTAAGTTAAATTTCCGTTTGCCGAAATTTGAGGCAATGCTCTAGATCTTACTTCTTGTATTTTGTATTCACTGTTTTCTACCTGTAATTTAGCTTTTTTTGCATCGGCTTTATTTTGTAGCGCATAAGAAATAGCATCTTTTAAGGTCAAGGTCTGTCCGCCTTGCTTAGCCAGATTGCTATTGTTTTTGTCTTGCGCGTTTGCGGTTATTGCAAAAGCCAAGACGAAGAGAATCATTATTCTTTTCATGGATTATAGATTATGGATTGATGATTAGTGGGTTACTCTTTGTAATTGTTTTTCTAACTCTATAATTCCTGCGAGAGTAGCCATGGCTCTCGTGTGGTATTCTAAAGCTTGTAATTCTGCAAGCTGGGCTTCTTTCTCAGAACTAGTAGTTTCGTTTATATGAAAAATTAAAGTGTAATAAAACTTCACATAAATGTCTACGTTAATATCCTCTCGATATAATTTTTGTTCTATCCCCTTAGTGATATTATCTCTAAAATATTGACTGCACTGGTCTATCTCATGTCTCATCAAGTTGGTGTAAATTTCGGGATAGTGTTTCTTTAGTTGATATATAGGAGAAGTATCAATAGAAGACTGAAACATGTTTTTAAACATTTCTCGTATTTCAAAATTCTCCTGAATGGCATTATGATTTTTAACAACAATAGAATCTATGATTTCATGAACTTTCTGGTGAACAGACGAAGTACTTTCTTTAATCAATACCTCCTTATTGCAAAAATATTTATAAATTGTTTTTTTAGAAATACACATTTCGCCTGCGATATCATCCATAGTGACACTTTTAAAACCTAATTTTAAGAATAAGTCACTCGCTTTTGATATAATTTTATCTCTCATTTTGTTTCTTCTAATCTGTAATTTTTAAAAACTTCTATTTTGATGTAAGTCTTAGATGGTAAATTCTAAATTGGCTACAAGTTTAATGTCCTGTCCAGTTGTTAAGCCGCTACTTTGATTGAATGAATTATAAGCTAATCCAAAATCTTTACGGTTTATGTCGCCAGTAAGTTCAAAAGAAACTTTTTTGTTGCCATCGTAATAGTCAGTTTCCACTAGTTCTACATCAAGTTCTACTGTTTTCGTAACATCTTTTATTGTTAAATCACCTTTAAGGAAATTGATGTTTTTGTTTACTTTCTGAAAAGAAGTCGATTTAAAACTTATTGTAGGGTACTTATTTACATCAAAAAAATCATTAAGTTTTAAGTACGTATTTATTTGCTCTAGTTTAGCTTCCCTATTATTTACATCCAAAGAAAATTCTATAGTTGCATCTTCTATCTCATCATTCTTCAGATCAACATGACCTTGAAACTGATTAATAGAACCGCCTAAGTAAGCCAGAATTGAATGTCTCATTTTGATTAAAACATCAGATTGGCTAGAATCAATTGTCCAGTGTGTTCTCATAATGTTAAATATTGTTTTATTAATAATTAGTATCTAACAGGATTACGCGGAAATTGATCATTGTAATTATTGTTAAATTTCGATGCAAATGTATATTGGAAACTCTAAACACCAAAATAGTTTCCAAAGTATTTTTGATTATTTAACATTTCATTAAGAAATGGAGTTTGCATTGCAGGCTTAATGCCGTAAATTAGCCGAAAATTACTTTTATGCATGCCATATATCAATACCAGGAATTCTTTGTCGATTATCTGGAGAAACAAACCATAAGCAAAGAGCCTAAAAACCTATACGAGCCAATTGAATATATTGTTAGTCTTGGAGGAAAAAGAATGCGTCCAGTATTGACTTTAATGACTGCCGAAGTTTTTGATGTTTCTTACAATGAAGCACTTCCGGCTGCTATGGCAGTTGAGATTTTTCATAATTTTTCATTAGTACATGATGATATCATGGATGATGCTCCTTTACGAAGAGGGCAAGAAACTGTTCATGAAAAATGGGATCTTAATACGGGAATCCTTTCTGGAGATGCTATGCTTATTTTGGCATATCAGTACTTTGAAAGATATGAACCAAATACTTTTAGAGAACTAGCGAAGCTTTTTAGTAAAACAGCTTTAGAAGTTTGCGAAGGGCAACAATGGGATGTTGATTTTGAGCAAAGAAACGACGTTACAATTCCTGAGTATCTAAAAATGATTGAGTATAAAACAGCAGTTTTAGTTGCAGCAGCTATGAAAATGGGTGCAATTGTAGCAAAAACGTCTGATGAAAATGCTAATTTAATATATGACTTCGGATTGCAATTAGGATTGGCTTTCCAGTTACAAGACGATTATTTAGATGCATTTGGAGATCCGGAAACTTTTGGAAAACAAGTTGGGGGAGATATTATCGAAAACAAGAAAACCTATTTATATCTAAAAGCATTGGCTCATTCAGATGATGAAAAAGCAAACCAGCTAAAAGATTTATTTACTACACAACCTGAAGATAGTACAGATAAAATCGAAATAGTAAAGAATATCTTTAATAATTCTGGTGCTTCAAAAGAGACTCAGGATGCAATCGAAATGTACACACTCGAAGCTTTTAAGACATTAGATAAAATGGATATTAGCGACGAAAAGAAATTGTCATTACGCACTTTTGGCGAAAACTTAATGGGAAGAAAGGTTTAGTATTCTGTAATCAGTTGCAGTGTACAGTAACCAGTTTTAGTTTTTAGTAATCAGGTTTTTTATTTTAATTCAGATTCTGGTTTAGATTTTTGAATTTTTCAATCATTAAATCTTTCAATTCTGAAATCACTAATCATAAATCAACAATCCTAAATCAAATGTTTGTAGCCCCACAAAATGCAGATTTACTACTTCAGGAAGCAGAGAAAGAAGCTTTGTATCTTAATTTAATCGAACAAATTAATAAAGACTTCAATTTAGCAAATGAAGGAATTGATTTTCCTCTGAGTATTTCTCCAGATGAACTTAAAATTCAAATGCACGAAAAAATATACCGAATGATTCAGTATAAGTTTGCCGAGTATTTGAACCTACTTTATATAATTGATGTTTCTGAAGCTGAAATAAAAAAACTAGATGGGTCAGATTTAGTAATTCTTGCCGAACAAGTTTCTTTTCTAATCTTAAAAAGAGAATGGCAGAAGGTCTGGTTTAGGAATTTTTATAAATAGATTTCTAGCTATAACAAGTTTGATTTCTTGTATAGTAAAAGATAAAAAAAGAGCGTAATCAAATTATGATTACGCTTTTTTTTTATATTGAGATGAATTTATTTTACCGCTATTTTAACTGATTTTTCACCTTCAGCCGTTTTTACTTTTGCAATATAGATGCCTGAATCTAGCGCAAAAGAAGTATTAGTTTCTGTTTTTAATGATTTAATCAAAGCGCCCGTTATACTATAAATGTCAACTTTTGTGCTTGATGTTACATTAGATATAAAAACTTCTTTTCCGTCAGAATAAATATTTGTAGATGAGTTTGCTTCAAAATCATTTATTGCAAGAGAGCTCATTAATTGTGTCGTACCAGTTGTACCAGTAATTTCAATTTTGTAGATATTAACACCCGTGCCTGTACCAGTATAAATGTAAATATTTCCACTTGTCTGAGTGTACTGAGCTTCAAGTATTGAAGGAGTTGTTGAGTTGGCTGAACTTGCGCTGCCTATTTCAGTAGTACCATCAGTAACCTTAATAGTACGGCTACCACCACCACCGCTCGCAAACCATATTTTTATAGTTCCTGCACCAGTAGTAGCAAAATATAAATAACGTTCAGTTGGTCGATTATTAGAAAAAACCGATGCCTGACCCATTCTAAAGTAACGTAATCCGCTAAATCCATCTGTAAAAGTCAAATTCGAAGGAATAATTCCGCCTATTGGTGTAGCTGTAATAGTGACTCCTGGATATATTCCTAAATTATCCTTGATCGTGTTTGTCGTATAGCCTGCTGTGCTAGTTGGCCAAATTGGTGTGACATTAGCAAAATCCCAAACTTTTTGGGCATTAACATAAGTTACTGAGTATAATGCAGTAACCATTAAAAAGAGTAATTTTTTTTTCATAATAAGAAATGTTGCGTTAAAAATATTTTTGTGTAAATAATCGTTTTTTATACAATCATTATGCACAAACATAAATTTTAATCCTAATTTGTACTTTCAGATTTACATTTTTTACTTTCGATTTTGAGTATTTAGTAAAAAAGAATAAAAGGTATTTTGCAACGTATGAAAAAAGTGAATTTGCTGCCATTGTGTAAACAATGCAGTAATATTTATTAAGGTTTAAAAAGGGTAAAGGGAAGGTTCAAAGGAACAGAGGGACAGAGGTTCAAAGCGACAAAGGTTCAAAGGGGGAAAGTAACGAAGAAACAAAGTTTGTTATTCCTTTCGTTTTTTTATTCTATCCTATTTTAACCGTGTACGTATCGTGATAATGAATTGCGCTCCATTGGTTGAAACCATTGGTAATGCTTATAACATGTTGTTTATGTTTGTAATCTGTGTCGAGTTCTTAAATTCTATCATATTTAAATCATAGCCCACGGTTTTAACCGTGTGGTACGTATCGTGATAATGAATTGAGCTCCAACGGTTGAAACCGTTGGCAATGCTTATAGCATGTTGTTTATGTTTGTAATCTGTGTCGAGTTCTTAAATTCTATCATATTTGAATCATAGCCCACGGTTTTAACCGTGTACGTATCGTGATAATGAATTGCGCTTCATTGGATAAAACCTTTGCACCTTCTTCTAAAAGTAAACTCTCACAAACGGCATAAAAGCTTCTCCGTAAATGCTCTTGTTGTCGTCATGCAATACATCATAACGTATTCCTATGGTCACGTTTCCAGTTCGGTAACCAGCACCAAGAAATAGGGCAGTGTTCCAGAAGTTATCACTAAAACTTGGCCCGCCAATATATTTATAATCAGTATTTACATTAATCTGCTCTAGTTCTGCCGAAAGTTGTATTTCGGGAATTGGATTTATTAATCCAATAAGGCTTCCACCATAAAGAAAAGAAGAATATTCATTTTTAGAAGCCACATAACCAAATTGTAGACCTACACCAACTGATACAATTGGATTAACATTGTAAATCATACTCGGTAATAACGAAATGTCGGTATATCCAGATCCAAAACTTAATCCGACTCCACCTCCAAATTGTACATTGCTCCAGAAATCATTTTGCTTTTGAGGAATATAATATTTTTGTTGCGCCATCATGCCACTTGAAAATATTAGGGCCAAAATCATAAAAAATGATTTGAAAACGATTGAAAAATGATTTTTCTTCATAGTTAAGCGGATTTTAACAAATTTTTACGTAAAAGTACGTAAAAAAAAGATTTAAATAAATTCGATTATTGTACTTTTGCCATTCTATTTAACAAAAAGTATATTCACAAATATTATGGATAGGTTTTCATTTTTAAATGCTGCGCATACAGAGTTTTTCGCACAATTGTACGACCAATATACACAAAACCCAGATAGCGTAGAGCCAAGCTGGAGAAGTTTTTTCCAAGGTTTCGATTTTGGAATGACAACTTACAACGACGAGGCACCAGTTCAGCAAATTGTTGAATTCGCAGCTAACAACACCGATTGTAGTTTGGTATCTGAAAAATTACAAAAAGAATTCAACGTATTAAAATTGATTGACGGATACCGTTCTCGTGGTCATTTGTTTACTAAAACAAACCCAGTAAGAGATCGTAGAACATCATCACCAACTTTAGACATCGAAAATTTTGGACTTACATCAGCAGATCTTTCGACTGTTTTTGATGCTGCCAAAGTAATTGGTGTTCCACCTTGCTCATTGCAAGATATTGTGAAACGTCTTCAGGCAATTTATTGTCAGCATATTGGGGTAGAGTATATGTATATTCGTAACCCAAATGTTGTAAAATGGATTCAGGACAAACTTGGAGTAAATGACAACCAGCCTAATTTCTCTACAGATGAGAAAAAGGTAATCTTAAATAAATTAAACCAAGCAGTTTCTTTCGAGAACTTCTTGCATACGAAATATGTTGGGCAAAAAAGATTCTCGCTAGAAGGAGGAGAGTCAATCATCCCG
Organism: Flavobacterium sp. GL_143; assembly: GCF_057834355.1. Lineage (NCBI taxonomy): Bacteria > Pseudomonadati > Bacteroidota > Flavobacteriia > Flavobacteriales > Flavobacteriaceae > Flavobacterium > Flavobacterium sp. GL_143. The sequence goes on from NZ_CM174401.1 coordinate 1,585,738, forward strand.
GCTCTAGATGCTTTGATCGAAAAAGCAGCCGAAAAAGGTGTAGAGCAATTTGTAATGGGTATGGCTCACCGTGGACGTCTTAACGTTTTGGCAAATATCTTTGGCAAATCAACACAAGATATCTTCGGAGAATTTGATGGTAAAGATTACGATCAAGAATACTTTGATGGTGACGTAAAATACCACTTAGGACTTACTGCCGATAAAAAAACAAGAACTGGAAAAAATATCAATATCAACCTAGCGCCAAATCCATCTCACTTAGAGACTGTTGGAGCAGTTATTGAAGGGATTACCAGAGCAAAACAAGATAAATATTACGCTGACGATTTCTCAAAAGTATTACCTATTGCCGTTCACGGTGATGCTGCAATTGCAGGACAAGGTATCTTGTACGAGATTATACAAATGGCACAATTAGACGGTTACAAAACCGGAGGAACAATACACATCGTAATTAACAACCAAGTTGGTTTTACAACAAATTACCTTGATGCACGTTCATCTACTTATTGTACAGATGTTGCCAAAGTTACACTTTCGCCAGTATTACATGTAAATGCAGACGATGCAGAAGCAGTAGTTCATGCCGTTTCATTTGCATTAGATTACAGAATGGAATTTGGTCGTGATGTATTTATCGATTTATTAGGATACAGAAAATACGGTCATAACGAAGGTGACGAACCTCGTTTTACACAACCGGTTTTATATAAAATTATTGCAAAGCATGAAAATCCAAGAGATATTTATGCACAAAAATTATTGTCAGAAGGTATTATCGATGCTACTTATGTAAATGGGTTAGAGAAAGAATACAAATCGACAATGGAGGTGAATCTTGAAGCATCTCGTAAAAAAGATTTGACAATCATTACACCATTTATGCAAAATGAATGGAAAGGATTTGAGCAAGTTACAGATGTTGTGATGTTGAATAAATTTGATACCTCTTTTGCTAAAGCAGGTTTAGATTCTATCATAAAAACAATTTCAACTCTACCATCAGACAAGAAGTTCATCAACAAGATAACTAAAATTGTTACTGATAGAAAAACAGGTTACGACAACAATACTATCGATTGGGGAACAGCAGAAGCATTAGCTTATGGTTCACTTTTAACAGAAGGATTTGATGTTCGTATTTCTGGGCAAGACGTAGAGCGTGGTACATTCTCACACCGTCACGCAGTAGTAAAAGTAGAAGATTCAGAAGAAGAAGTAATTCTATTGAATGCTATCGAAAACAAAAAAGGAAAATTCGGAGTTTTCAATTCCCTATTATCAGAATACGGAGTTTTAGGATTTGATTACGGATATGCTTTGGCCAATCCTAATGCATTGACAATTTGGGAAGCACAATTTGGAGATTTCTCAAATGGAGCACAAATCATGATTGATCAGTATATCTCTTGTGGAGAAGATAAATGGAACAACCAAAATGGTATCGTTTTATTATTACCACACGGATACGAAGGACAAGGAGCAGAGCACTCTTCAGCAAGAATGGAGCGTTACCTACAACTTTGTGCAAGACAAAACATGTATGTTGCCGATTGTACAACGCCAGCTAACTTCTTCCACTTATTGAGAAGACAAATGAAAACAACATTCCGTAAACCTTTGGTAGTTTTCTCTCCAAAAAGTTTATTGCGTGACCCAAGATGTGTATCGACTGTTGAAGATTTAGCAAGCGGAAGTTTCCAAGAAACAATAGATGATACTACAGTTAACAAAAAAGAAGTAAAAACATTAGTTTTTGTTACAGGTAAATTCTACTATGATATAGTTGCCGAAAGAGAAAATAACGGACGCAATGATGTTGCAGTAGTAAGAATCGAGCAATTGTTCCCGTTCCCGGTAGAGCAAATAAAAGCGATTATTGCACAATATCCTAACGCCGATGATTATGTTTGGGCACAAGAAGAGCCTAAAAACATGGGAGCTTATAGCTTTATGTTAATGAACTTTGACCTTGTAAAATGGAGATTAGCATCATTAAAAGCATACGCTGCACCAGCATCAGGAAGTTACACACGAGCAAAACGTCGTCATGCAGATGCAATCAGAATGGTTTTTGATAAAAATCTATTCAGATAATAAGGAGTAAACTTTATGAAAAAAATATTTCTGTTTGTAGTTCTTTTATTTTCGGTAGTTAATTATTCACAAGAGCTTAAAAAACCAAGTGAAGGAAAAGCTTTGGTTTATTTCGTAAGATCATCTTCTGTTGGGTTTTTAATTAATTTTAAATATTTTGACGGAGATAAGTTTTTGGGTAAGTTTAATCATGGAAGTTATTTAATATATGAGTGTGATCCAGGAAAGCATGTATTTTGGGCAAGGTCAGAAAATACAAGTTTTATTGAAGCAGAACTTGAATCAGGTAAAGTATATATAGTTGATTCAGAACCGAAAATGGGGGCAATTAAAGCAGCTGTCAGACTGGTTCCTTTTGATACAAATCCGGAGCATTATAAAACTCCTAAGAAATTTGAAAGAAAGAAAAAAAATATACTTGAATCGATACTGAAAAATAAAGAATATACTATCAGTAATGAAGATTTGGAAGAGGCCAAAAAAGAGTATGAAAGTATAATTAAGAAGTCGACAGAAAAATACAATAAGTTAAAAGTAAAAGGGGAAGAGTTTGTTCAAGTGCTTCCAGAAATGTACTACAATAATTAGTTAATATATAAAATTATAAAAAGATGATTTTAGAAATGAAAGTCCCATCACCAGGGGAATCAATAAAAGAAGTTGAAATTGCAACTTGGTTAGTAAAAGACGGAGATTATGTAGAAAAAGATCAAGCTATTGCTGAAGTTGATTCTGATAAAGCAACTCTTGAATTACCGGCAGAAGCTAGTGGAACAATCACACTAAAAGCAGAAGAAGGAGACGCAGTAGCAGTAGGAGCAGTAGTTTGCTTAATTGATACTAGCGCAGCAAAACCATCTGGAGCAGCACCAGCAGCAGCTAGTACCGAAGCCTCGGTACCAAAGGCAGAAGCACCGAAAGCTGAAGTTAAAGCAGAAGCGCCAAAAGCAGCTCCGGCACCAACTGCAACTTATGCATCTGGAACACCATCTCCAGCAGCAAGAAAAATATTAGACGAAAAAAACATAACACCATCTACAGTTTCAGGAACAGGTAAAGATGGAAGAATCACTAAAGAAGATGCTTTAAATGCAGTACCTTCTATGGGAACTCCAACAGGAGGAAACCGTGGTTCAGAGCGTACAAAACTTTCAATGTTACGTCGTAAAGTAGCAGAAAGATTAGTAGCAGCTAAAAACGAAACAGCTATGTTAACTACATTCAATGAAGTTAATATGACACCAATAAACAACTTACGTAATGAATACAAAGATGCATTCAAAGCTAAACACGCAGGTGTAGGTTTAGGATACATGTCATTCTTTACAAAAGCAGTAACAAGAGCTTTAGCATTATATCCAGATGTAAACTCTATGATGGATGGTGACTATAAAGTAGCTTATGATTTCTGTGATATTTCAATCGCAGTATCTGGACCAAAAGGATTAATGGTTCCTGTAGTTCGTAACGCAGAGAATTTGACTTTCCGTGGTGTAGAAGCAGAAATCAAAAGATTGGCTATTAAAGCGCGTGACGGACAGATTACAGTTGATGATATGACAGGTGGTACATTTACAATTACAAACGGAGGAGTTTTCGGAAGTATGTTAAGTACACCAATCATCAATCCACCACAATCAGGAATCTTAGGAATGCACAACATTATTGAGCGTCCGATTGCTGTAAATGGTAAAGTAGAAATTCACCCAATGATGTACGTGGCACTTTCTTATGACCACAGAATCATCGATGGTCGTGAGTCAGTAGGATTCTTAGTTGCTATTAAAGAAGCATTAGAAAACCCACTTGAATTATTGATGGATAACAATCCTAAGAAAGCATTAGAGTTATAGTTTATAATAATTTTCAATTGAAAAGCCGTCATTTTTTATTAAATGACGGCTTTTTTTATGCTGATTGATATCTTTATTCTTTTACAATCTTTATCGTTTTTTCGCGACCTTCAGACTTCACTTTAAGGAAATAAATTCCTGTTGCTACATTTGATAAATCAAGATCAGAATGTAAACTGTTTATTTTTTTATCCAAGATGATGATTCCACCAACAGAAAAAAGAGTTACTTCATCAATTACCGAAGAGTTTTCGATGCTTAATACGTTCTTTACAGGATTAGGATGATACTTAAAATTGCCAAGTACAAAGTCAGGGTTTGATAACGTATTTAGTTTTACAGTTACCGCTAGTCTTTCTTTACTTTCAAGACCATTAATGGTTTGAGACGCATAATAAGTAGTGTTATCTACTAACACAGTCGATAACGGTAAAAAAGCTTCGTTTACCCTTTTAGTCTTTCCTGATGGCGAAGTTGCATTACTGTACCATTTAATACTGCTACCAGAAACATTAATATCAGCAAGAGTTTGTCCAGCAGTAAGATTTAAGGTAATTACTTTTTTGCCCTCAAATAGAGGTGCAGGTGGGTTAATCGTAGAGGCAAAGCTAAAAGTACAATTATAAGAATCTCTTACAAGTATTTCGTAAGTGCCAGGCTCCAGGTTTGTAAAGGTATTGTTTTCTGTGAATTTATATAAAGTAGGCGAGATGGCATAAGTGTATTGATTAGATCCACCCGTAGCATTAATTGTTATGGTTTGATCTGTAATTGTAGCAGTAGCCGTAAGTAATTTAGATTCCTGAACTTGTATATGATTGATTTCGTTACACCCCATTACATCTCTAATGAGTACTGTATAGCTACCTGCAGGCATATTACGAAAAGTAAAAAGACCTTCATTTAAAGTTATTATAATATCAGGATTCTCTAGAAGAGAATAACTATATGGTGGGGTTCCACCTCTTGCAAGTGTGGTTATTTCTGCGTTGCTTTCACCATTGCATCTTGTTGTTGTAGCTACAGATTGCGCCTGCAAAGGGGGAATAGATATATCTTGTATCGTTATAGGCGCTGAAGCGGTGCAGTCATAAGAGTCTTTGGTATATATTGTATGAGTTCCTGGTTTTTTACCATAAAAAAAGTTCTCTTTTTGGTAATTAGTTCCGTCCATTGAATATTGAAATGGAGGTATGCCTCCTGTAGCATTTATAAGGACTATTGGCGTGTAACATCCCGAATACCTAATCGTAGCATCTACGGATAGACGGGGGCTAACATTTAAACGGAAAAGTTTTAAAATAATATTTCCTTTATTATTAATTCGGGCATAAATACTATAAGATTGTACTGTACTTACAAACGAAGTCGGATTTAGAATCGCATTAATGTCGTTTGCAGCATCATCTTTACTAAGATGATAGCTAATTGTAGTTTCGGCAGAATTGAAGTCTCCAAGTAATTCATCTTTTTTAATAGTTAAATCAAAGAATGAATCTCCATTACAGCGCACAATAGGACTAACTACACTTTGGGCATAGAAATTAAACGATGTAAGTAAAAAGAATAGATAAAGTAAAGTTTTTTTCATAAGTATCGGTTTGTTAAAATTGCCAACAAATATACTTAAAAAACTGAAATTTAATAAAATATGTATTTATAATGATGTGATTTGTGAAAAGCAATGAGCTTACTTTGTTAAAGGATAGCTTTTTTTATATGTTGGTTTTCTATAGCCGAATGTATCCTAGTAGATAGTTCATTATAATCAGGATTGTAGTTGTCCCATATTTTCCAAACGTCCTCCCTTTTTTTTATAAAATAAGTCTGCCTGTTTACCTTATTAAGAACAATCGATATGGCATCGTTTTCGTCTTTCCACTCTAAATTCCAAAACTCTTTTACGGTTAAAATGGCAATATCTTCAGTAATACTAGAGACTTTAAAATCGAAAATTTCAAAATTAGATCGATTATCTATACAGTTTAAATGATAATTTAATCTCGAATAATTTTCGAAAAGATCCTTAATTCTTTTTGCAAAAGGGCTTTCTGCAAAGACGTAATTTGATAAATTCGAAATATTAATTTTGGGTAATTCTTTCAAACAATTAAACTCTTCCCGACAATAATTAGCAATCAATGATTCGAAAAAAGAGATAGGTTCGTTTTTGTTTTCAGGTTCCGATGATTTATTATATTCTGTGGCTTCACAATTCAGGAAACTATTTAAAGAAGGATGGCCAATAAAAATAGCCAGTTTATCTAAACTTTTTAAGAAACGCAAATCAGATTTTTTAGTTTGTGATGAGTCGTTTGTGAAAATTCTTTGCAATGTGGCACTCGAGATAGAGCATCCAAGTTCATTTCTCTTAGAGCCTTGCATGAATTCAGATTTTTCTAAGCAATCAGATATTATTTCCGATAGAATAATATAATGAGCCCTTTTCCATTCTTTAACGCCAGATAAAGTACTGTTTTGTATAATAGGATGGGATTTTATGCCTTCTACTAATTTGTCTATTATGATTTCCATATGCGAATGTTGTTTAATAATTGACATTTTTTCTTCGATAATTAAATTCAATTCATGTTAGTAGGAATACTCAAGGTATAGTTATGCGTAAGATAAGTTGGAGTTATGAGTCTGTTAATGTTAATGTTGTGCTAAAAATACTGATAAATTCGTAAATAATTGCTGTGCGAAATAATTAATAACTAAAACAACAAAACCATGAAAAAAACACTTATTAAATTTTCGATTAAAAAAATGGCTCTTTTGTCTTTTGCCTTGCTAGCTTTTTATTCTTGCGAAAAAGGTAATGATCAAGCAGAGAGCGACGTTCAGGAAAAATTAATGGACGGAGATGTCAATCTTCTTGATAAAGGAAGATACGGACTTGCTCCAATGCCTGATGAATATTTAAAGAATATTCAGTTTTTAACACCAAACGATTATCGTTTAAAAATTGCTCAGTTACGACCAGATTTAGTTTCAGAAACTCAAAAATCGACTTTAACGGCTAAAATTGCTGCTAGCAAAAATTTACCAACTCCACCAGTTGGAGATCAGGGGAGTGAAGGATCTTGCGTAGGTTGGGGAGTGGGTTATGCTGCACATAGTATTGCAAGATATCTTAATAACACCGTGCATCAGAGTAATTGGTATAACGCATCGAGAAGTGCAGCTTATGTTTATAACCAAATAAAATTGGGTAATTGTGGCGCAGGTTCTTATCCTAATGATGCAATGAATTTGATAAAAAACCAAGGAGAATGTGCCGAGTTTCAGATGCCTTATGTAGCGGGAGGTTGTTATACAGTGCCATCAACCCAACAAAGAAATTGGGCATCGGCGAGAAAATCAGGCGGATGGTTTAATGTAAACCCGAGAAGTGCTGCAGATATTAAATATTATCTTAATCAGAATTATGCCGTTGCAGTATGTTTTGATGTAAATCAGAGTTTTTATGATATCCGTAATAACAACCACGTTTGGTCTAATCTTTACGGAAGCAGACAAGGTGGACACTGCGTATGTATTGTAGGATATGATGATGCTACCCAACTTTTTAAAGTACAAAATTCCTGGGGTGCAGGTTGGGGACGCAGCGGTTTCTTTTATGTAACTTATAATAATATTGCCAATGGAGCCTTTAATTGGGCAGGATGTATTATTCCTAATCCATCAGCAAATTCTTAAACTTTAATACTACTGTTTTATAAATAATCTTGAACACGAATTTCACGAATTCACACAAATCTTAAATGGTTAACTTAGTTTGTGAAATTAATTTCACGAACAAATTAGTGACAATTAGTGAAATTCGTGTTCGTTTTTTTATTGCAGATATACATAATGATTGTAATAGTCAATAATTGCTTTGCCTTGTAATAAAACATCGGCTCCAATAATGCCATGAACAGGTCTTGCTTTGTATTGTCGTAAAGCTTCGTTTACGTGCGAAAGATCAAAAATTACCAAAGCAAAATCCGAATCTTTCCAAGAACCAATTTGTAATATATTGTTAGACGCAGTTTGGGTAAGCATTCCTGTAGCTCCAGCTCCGGCAGCTTTAGTTTTTGAAGCTTCGGCACCCAATGTAAAACGTTCTATGCTCTCAAAACCTACACAAGTATTAGAAGCTCCAGTATCTAATATAAAATTCCCAGAAATACCATTGATTTTGGCTTTTATTAAGAGGTGTTGTGTTTTGGTAACTTTGAATTTTATTTTTTTGTATTTCTCTTTTTTGAGAACTTCGTGAAGGTTTTCCATTTTTGGTACTGATTGAATATCAAAAATAAACCAATTACAGCCAATAAACTAATGATGTAAAGTATATAATTTGTTGATTTTTCTTCGGGCGAAATTGAACCATAATATACAAAAGAACTCCAGTAATAAGGAGATTTCTTGGCATTAGGAATCGATTTATTATTTAAAAAATCAAGTTTGGCATTGGTATTGGCTTCAAAATAAGGAATATCGTTTTTGATGTTTTTATAAAAGTCAGCCATGAAAACGGATGTGGTATAATCATTTACTTTCCATAACGAAAACAACAAGTTTTGTGCGCCCGCAAACTGAAAACCTCTTGCGATGCTCATGGCACCTTCGCCTTTATATAATTTTCCGATTCCTGTTTCGCAGGCACTTAAAACTACTAAATCAGGATTTAGGGTAAGATTATACAATTCTGAATACAGAATTTCCTGATCGTAGAATTTGATACTTGCCGGAGTTTCGACATCACCAGAAGAAGCATGTGTGCTTAAATGCAAAATGGAGTATTGAGAAGCATTGTTTTTAAAGTTGGCAAAAGTAGCATCAGCATTCTCAAGAAACCTCCCTTGAAAATTACTTTGTATGGATTGTAACTCTTTCTTGGAATAACTCAATTCGTAAGCCGTTTTTTCGAAAACAGGGAAAACACCCAAAACTGTTTTTGCTGAATTTGAAATAGGCTTTGCATTGATATAAAAATTAGCCGAAGTAGTATAGGCAATCTTAAAATCATTTAGCAAATAATGCATTTTGGCAAAATTGGTTGTATTCGATTCTTGTGTAATCAAAGCTTCAAATGGTAGAAAATTCAAGATTCCGTCAGGAACAATAATGAGATTTTTATAGATTACATTTGAAGGTAATTTCAATAAATTATAAACTTTTCCCCCATAATAATTATATCCCGAAATGTCATTTGTAATGGCTTCAGCAGTGCTGAAATAATCAACAAATTTAACAATTTCAAGCATAGCTTTATGTGCGGTATAAATATGACTAAAACTGATTCTCTTGTTTTGTAAAGTGAAATAAAACAAATTTTCATTTCCTGTAAAATAATAAACCATTACAGTTTTGTCTTTCTCTAATTTTGAAAGCAACTCTTTTAAATCACAATTTTCAGGAATATAATGTGGGTTTTCAGATTGTATTTTTTTTAGCGAAAGCATCAGTTCATTTTGTTCTTTTATAAGCTGATTTATTTTTGAAATATTAGCTAAATCTCCTTTTTGCTGCTCTTTTATAATAGTGTTATTTGCATTTTGAAATTGTTGTATGATTTGTTTTTCTTTCGCAGAAGCGCTTTCAATATTCGAACGATAATTTTTTAAAATTCCAGACTTGGTTTTTTCGGCCAATTGAAAAGCTTCGTTTAAATACTGTATTTTGCTTTCTTCTTTATACAATCGATCATAAATCAAAAGACATTTTTCGGTACGATTTCGGGCTCTGATTTGGGTAATAATCTTCGAATTTTCATAAATCAGGCCATTCATTAATAAATCTTCGATATGAGAAGAAAGCCGGAATGCTTCAAGTGCTTCTTTAGGATGGTTTTGTTTAAGAAATAGTTCCGCCTGCAAATCTAAAACATCGATTAAAACTGTTTCGGCATACAATTGATTTTGTTTTGGAAGAGTATTTTTTGAATTGTAATTAGGAATTAAGATTTTGAAAATTGCCAAAATCTGTTTTGAATTTTCATCATATCTTCCTTCGTCAAAAAGCAATAAAGCTTTTTCATAATAGAGTTTTGCTACTTTTTGTGGCTGTTGATTTGGAGTTTTAAAAAACAGCTTTTCAGCCTTTTCTAAATAGGAATCCGCAACTCCAAATTGGTATCTTTGACGATTGAGCGTTGCCAGATTTCGATAAGAATTGGATAAAGTTTCTGATTGACCTTTCTCATTTTTGAGATAATTTTCAACCAATTTAAAAGCATTTTCGGCCTTATCATAAATTTCAGGTCGCATCAAATTTCCTACTGAACTCAATAAATAACTATTCCCTAGATTATTGTATAAAATTCCTCTTTGAACATTCGATAATTTCTCGGTTTTTAAGGTACTTTCGAGTAAATCTATTGCCGATGCACTTTTGCCAGAACTGAGGTAAACATTGGATAAATTAAGAATCGCTGCAAATTTTTGTTTCTGTGCTTCGGGATAATTTTTGGATGTATTTACAATGAAAAAGTATTGTTTTATGATATTTTCGGCACTGTCATAATCGCCCAAAATGGTATATAAATTGCCTAAAGGTTTCAGACAATATTCGATAATGTCATAATCTTTCAGTTTGTTTTTCTCGTAAATCTGCCAGGCTTTTTCGTAACTAGTAATCGCTTTTTCTGCTTGCCCGAACTGGTTTTCATAATAGGCTTTGTTGCAGTTTAAAACTACTATTGCCAATAATTCGTCTTTGGATTTAGGATTTGTGCTTTTCCAAAAAGTAATTTCGGTATTCGTAAGATTTTGTAATGCTTTCGCAGATGGATGTGCTATAAAAGAATCAATTGCAAGATATATTTTGTCTTCTTGACGCTGCCCGAATAGAATTATCGTTGAGAAGAATAGTATATAGCAATATAGTTTTTTCATAAAATGTTGTTTCGAAAAGGAATTTAAAGGTTTGTGTGAAAATGTTGTTTCGCAAAGATTCGCTAAGCTTTTTCGCAGAGATTCACGAAGAAAGGTTACCGCAAATTTACTTCGTCTGTTCGACTTTCAGTCTCGAGTCACAAATTTTTACAAATTTCTTTTTCAGTCATGCATTCTTGCTTTAAGTCATGGATTTGCGGAATTTGCGGTAAATTTTTTTAATAACTTCGCGCATCTCTGCGAAAATTCTCTGTGTAACTTTGCGTAATAGCTAATAATTAAAACCTCCAAATCCCATAAAACTGGAAATAATTAAAATTCTGTTCAAAGTTTATTACATAACGTACACCTAAACTCGGACCAATTCGGGCGAAACCAGCTGTTAAGTCGAATAAAAGACCAGTTTTAAAATCGGCGAATGAGTTTTTTACTGTGTTTGATTCTGTTTTGGTGTCCAATAAGTACTGATCTGTTCCACCTTCAAAAGTTTCTATTTTTATGGTTTGAGTCTGTTCTTCGGAAACATTAATATTGGCTTGTAAACCCGCACCAATCCCAATGTAATTATTAATGTTATAACGAATAAGAACGGGAACTTCCCAGTTGACGTTTTTATTTTCGGTACTGGTTGTCATACGCTGAAATTGTTTTACGCCGTTCGGATTTATCCCAATTCCTTCTCTAGTTGTGACACCGCTTTCGTATTTGTTTATCGCATTGAGCCATTCGGCTTGCCAGTAAAAGCGATAGGATTTAAAAGGCGAAATGGTTGCACCTACAAAGTAACTTGTCGATTTATCTAAATCGGGATATAAATTATAACCTGCTTTTGCGCCAATAGATATTCCGGGTAAGAATCGGGTAGTGGCGTAATTGGTAATAATAGGTTCGTTTTTATCGAATATTATGGCGGTTCGACTTCGGGTTTTTACTTTATGAAAGTCATCGCCAAACTTCATAGAATATTTTACAAAACCTTTGGTACTATCTTTTTCTTTTACATTTTTTTGTTCGCTTCCGGGTAAATAGATATTCTTGAAGGTAAAGAAGATTTGCTTTTGTTTAATAATTGTATCGAGACAGCTTGTTGTAGGGATTTCGTCTTTGGGACAAATCGGGCATTTTGGGTACATATCTTCTATCTGAAATGTTTTTTTGTCGAACATATCCGGAATATCAGTTTCGAGTCGAATCATTCTGGCTGGACCTTCGCCGTTGTTTTGGAAGCGGGTCTTAAAATTGACTCTCTTAAAACGCACTAATCTGTAATTCATAAAACTTCCGTTAGAGCCCATTTTGTTTGGATCGTGAGAAGTTACGATTTCCATTTCCAGATTTTTTATTTTATGATTTTTATAGCTTCGGTTTGGTACAAATATCCCTCGCATGGTTACGGTTGCGCTGGTATCTTTAATCATTTCGGGTGTGGTCTTAAAAGTATAAAAGACATTTCGGGTTTCACTCGGGTTGGCATCGTCAAATTCCAGAACCGAAACATTATGATAGGTTTTATTTGCTTCTAATAATGATGCGTCGAGATCTTCTTCGGTGGTTGTATTTCGGTATTTTTTAGTTCTAATGCTATTTTCGGTCGAAGCCAAATAGGTTTTTGTATCATCAAGATCATTGACGGAAGCGACTGTGTTTTCTTTTACTTCGCGTTCGTTTGCATAAGTTCTAAAATCGACCAGTTGGAAATTGTTGTCTTTAAATTGTTTCTCGTTATAAAAAAGATAGAGTTTTCCGCTGGAAACATAGTTTTCCAGATTTTGATAACTTACTACAACTACCATTTCCTGATCGGGTATTGGGTCACAATTTTTTAGGATTGCAAATCCGTTTTGGTCTGCTATCGAGGCAATGTCTTTGTAGTTAGTATCGGTAATATCATTTATGGCAACTTTTTTAGGTCGTGTTGCGGGTGGTTTTCCGTTATCGTAATTGTTGGTTACCGCAAGTTTTGTGGTATATGTTCCTTTGTTTTTGTAAACGTGTTTGGGTTCGGCAGCTTTAGAGTAATGTCCATCACCAAGTTCCCATAAATAAGAATAGCTAGGCTTTGGTGCTCCGGCAATAGGAATTAATGGTGGGGTTTCGGGTTTGAAACTTACCAGATTTCCGTTTTGAGTGTAACCAATAGTGGCTCTTCGGGTTATAGTATCTTTTACTTTGGTTTGTGAGAAAGAGTATATAGATAAAAGAAGAAAGAAGATAGAGGATAGTGGTTTCATAACTAGAGTTTTTTAGCCCTGATGGGAGCGGCATCCTTTTTCTTGTTTCTTTAACAAGAAAAAGATAGAGTCGGACAGCAGGATTAGCTTCTTGAAATTATCAGAATACGTTTTAAACTGGATTAAATGTAAAAAAAAGTGATGAGCAAATCATCACTTTTTCTTAAAAAGAATTTTGTAAGTTACTGAATAGCATTGATTGCCGCTATCAGTTGAGCTTCGGTGCCGACTGTTGTTTCGGCAATTGTAAAAGTGTAAACATCATTGGCAGCAACTGTAACTGCTTTGATAGCGTAACGCCATTGGCCATTATCTTCGGTAACAAATATTACGTGGCAAGCAAGTCCAATTGGGATTTGTCCGTAGTGTTCGCTGAATAATCCTGCTGGTGTATAAGTGTCTAGTTTTGCGAGTGCATTTGTTCCTTCGCCATCGTATGATAAGTAAACAGCGCTATTGTTGTTATCGTATCCTTGGGGAGCATCGACAAGAAGAGTTGTTTTAGGTCTTGGGTCGTAATAAAAACGGTCTACGTTTGTCCAGCCAAAGCTTCCGAAATGAACATAATAATTACCTCCTTCGGCTTGAACTCCATCTTTGCCTCCATTTCCTCCTGCATCTGGTTTAGGCTGTTCCCATGCTAATTCTCCGTTATCATCGATTACTCCTTTCCACAAAGTCATAGCATTATCTACACCATTGGTTAAGCTTGCAGGAACAATCATGTTCATACTACAAGTTGTTTTAAGCTCGACTCCGCCTTGTGTGGCTTTAATAAAGAATTCACCGCCTGAGATCAGTAAGTTTTTCTTTCCGTCGGGCATAATTCCCATTGTAGGTTTGTTTGAGATAAGCATGTTGCCTTTGTCAAAAAGTTCAACGTATTCGATATCGACTACTCCAGTTACAGGATTTCCGTTTTTGGTAAGGCAATCTCCATTAATGGACAGTTTAACTCCTTTGGCAGATGTTAGGGTTACAACACCTGTTCCTGCTGTGAGGGTAAAATTTTGTGTATTTTTTTTAACTCCTTTTGAGCTTATGCTTTTAAATGCTGCGGCAGATGGTGGGAAAACAAGATTACCGCTGTCGCTGTTGTCATCGCTATTGTCGCAACTTACGAAAGTGATTATTGCTAAGAATAAAAGTCCGATTGTTTTAAAATTTGTGTTCATGATTTCTAGTTTTAATGGTTGTTATAGTTATAGATGTTTTGGGTTAAAAATTTGTTACCCCTGTTTTTGGTTTTTTTTAAATTACTTTAAAACCAAGGGCAATATAAGGTTGTGCATAATTAGGGACTGGACCTCCGGCACCATGAAAATTGGAACTTAAGAAAACGACATTACCTTGAGTTATAGGATAGGGCACTGTTGTAAAAGGGTTTTTTCTTAAAATACGTCCTACTGTTTGATTAAGTACTGTGTAACCAGGCAGAATTGTTCTTTTTACGGTAATAATATCACCTGAACTTACTGGTACTGGAGTTATAGATTGATAATCTAATGTGGTTTGAGAAAAAGTATGAATGCCTGTATAGGTAACACTAGTGGTTGTGTTTGTAACTTCCATAGTATAACCACCTGTGTAAGTGGTTGGATTTTGATATCCTACGGTGCAAATTTCTCCATTGGCATTAATCTGGATTGTATATTCGTGTGTTTCCAGATCCATTGTTGTAACATCATCATATCCGTTTGCGGTTGTAAAAGCTGTTGTAATAAGTGTAGAGACATAGGTTGAGTCGCAAACATTATTTGTTGGGTCATTGTCATTATCACAACTCAAGATTGTAAAAGCAGTGATACATAATATTAATGTTGGTATTGTTTTCATGATTTCTAATTTTTAAAGGTTTTTATAGTAATAGATGTTTTAGAGTGAATAATTGTTACCCTTGTTTTTGGTTTATTTATCAAGACATTTTTCTTCAAATAGATTTCCATCTTCGTCTAAGGCAACAAGAATATTTTTTTTCTTAGAAAGGGTTATGATTAGATAAATCCAAACAATCGACCATAAGCCCAGAGTGGTACAGGTAAAGAATAGATGTAGGGAATGATTTATTTCCTTTTTTTGTTTGGATAAAACTACATAAGGTAATTTTTCGTTATGCTCAACAATTACAAAACCATTTCGGATTTTGGTAGAAAGCATCTTATGAAATTGGTCTAAATTTTTCTCGTTTATAAATTGATAACTTTCCATTTCTCTTAATTTTTTAATTGTTTTAAAAGACTCTTGTTTTGGTATATCAACTTGATTATATAATTGTTACCTCTTTATTTGAGATTTATTTTCAGATTTTTTTTACATTAGCTAATTAAAAAGTCATTTTATGAGCCAAACTAACATTCATCCTGATCAAATGTATATTGAAGGGCTTGCTGCAAATGATTCGGCGGTTATTCAATCTATCTATAAAAAGTTTGTTCCTAAAGTGGTTTCATACATAATGAACAATTCTGGCGATAAGGATCAAGCGCAAGATGTGGTTCAGGAAATAATGATTTTGCTTTTTAATCAGGCTAAAGCCAATGCCTTACAATTGACTTGCCCTTTTGATGCTTATTTTTTCTTGCTATGCAAAAGGAAGTGGCTTAATGAATTAAAAAAAACATCAAATAAAGGGGTAACAATTAACGAAGACGCAGCATCTATAAATGAATCTGCACACGAATTGGTTGATCAAGCCGAAGAATTTGAAGAGAAACAGCAATTGTTTGACGCTATGTTCCAGAAATTAGGAGACAAGTGTCAAGAATTACTAAAACTGAGTTTTACAATAAAATCGATGGAAGAAGTGGCCGAGAAACTAAATGTGACTTATGGCTATGTTCGCAAAAAGAAATCGCTTTGTATTGGTCAGTTAACAGTATGGATTCAGGAAAGTAAAAACTTTAAATCTCTAAAAAATAAGTAGTCATGAACGAAGAACGCTATATATTATTCGATCAATATCTTCAGGGAGAAATGACTGTTGAAGAAAAAAATAGTTTTGAAAAACAATTAGCCGAAAATCCAGAATTTGCTTCGGCATTTGAAACTTTTAAAACAGTAAATCTTCAATTGGAGACTAAATTTGGATATGAAGAAGAAAGAGAAGAGTTCAAAGAAAATCTAACTCGAATTTCTAATACCCATTTTGATAAAAAGAAGAAGAAAAACAAAGCAGTATCTTTAAAACCTTGGTATTATGCAGTTGCAGCTTCTGTAGCGGTTTTAATTGGTTTGTTCTTTTTTAATTATGATTCGAATCCAGTTTTTGAGGATTTTAATCATCCCGATCAAGCTACTTTTACCGAAAGAGGAGATACAAATATTGCTCTAAAACAAGCCGAAGTAGCATTTAATGCCAGAAAATATAAAGATGCGATTCCGCTTTTTGAGGAAACTCTAAAAGAAAATAAAACACCTGAAATTCAATATTTTTATGGTGTTGCATTATTACAAGAAAATGAGTTTGAGAAAGCCGAAGCTATTTTTAACGAATTAAAAACTGGAACATCTGTATATAAAGACAAAGCATTATGGAATCTTGCTTTGAGCAAATTAAAACAGAAAGATTATAAATCGTGTAAAGATATCCTAGAAACGATTTCTCAAGATTATGAAGGTTATGATGATGTACAAGATCTCTTGAACGAATTGGATTAGAGCGATATTTAGCTAAATACACAAAGAGGTTACACAAAGATTCGCAAAGATTTTCTGTAGAGACGCACCGCAGTGGGTCTACTCAATACAGGTTTATTCATAATGTAATTATATGTCAGGCGGAGCCGAAGTCCCACAAGCTTCATCATAAAAGGTACGCGGATTATACGGATTCGCAAAAGCGAAGACGCGGATAAAAACGGATTTTTCTATTCGCAATCTTGTCTTACGTTTAATCTGATAATTTTGCCTGTAAAACAATGATAAACAAATTTAAAGCGACATTTTTTGTCGCTTTTTTTATGATTGTAATCAAATTTAAATTTTAAGTTCTAAATTCGATTTTACAAATACCCTAACCTTAACCAATTTATAATTTTAAACTTATTTACTGAATGCAAAAAATTACCCTATTAATTCTCTTAGTAATTTCACAAATCATATATGCACAGACTAAACTTACCGAAACCGAAAAACTAGTTGGAACTTGTAAAGTTTGGGGATTTTTAAAGTATTACCACCCAAAAGTAGCCAATGGGGATTTTAACTGGGATAATCAACTTTTGGAAGTCTTACCAAAAATTCAACAGGCAGAAACTAAAAAAGAATTTTCATTGGTTTTGGAAAACTGGATTGATAATCTTGGTGCCATAAAAGAAATTGCACCAATTACACCGCCAAAAGATGTTGAATATTTTGATAAGAATTTTGATTTAAGCTGGATTGACAGTAACAAACTGTTTTCTAAAAAGCTTTCGAAGAAATTGAAGTTTATTGAGGATAATAGATTTCAGACCAATGAGGAAATAGGACCAGGATATAATCCTTTTAAAAATGGAAATTATTTTGATCTTAAGTACGATAATAAAAATTCAAAAATTTTATGGATGTGTATGTATTGGAATTTAGTAGAGTATTTTTTTCCTTACAAGTATTTAATGGATCAGAAATGGGATATGACTTTAGAAAAAACAATTCCGCTTGTTCTTGAATCTAAAAATGAAGATGATTTTTATACAGTAATAAGAAAAATGGCAGTTAAGCTTGATGATAGCCATGTTGAATTTGCGATTTATAAACAGGGTAGGTTTGAAGATGACAAAAGATATTTTCCTGCTAGCTGCAAAATAATTGGTAACAAAATGGTTGTTATGGAAATTTTAGGTGATAGTCTGGCTCAGGCAGATGGCATAAAAATAGGAAGTGTAATTACGAAAGTGAATGATAAAACAATTAAGGAACTTATCACAGAATATAGAGATTTATATTCAGCTTCAAATGAACCAGTACTTTTGGATAAGGTAGTTAGAAAAATTTTATCAGGCTATTCAGATAATGTGAATGTTGAATTTTTTAAAGAAGGAAAATACATAACTAAATCAATGACATGGTTTAATTATCATGATTCTCATAGAAATGAGTTTATGAAGGGAGCAACGAAAAAGAAGGATAAGTTTAAGCTCTTGGATAATAATATTGGTTATGTGAATATGGGAGTTATAAAAGTTAAACATGTTCCGGATATGATTGAAGCATTAAAATCTACCAAAGCAATTGTTTTTGATATGAGAAATTATCCGAACGGAACCTATGAAGAAATCGCTAATTTTTTAAATGCTCACGAAGAAAATTTTGCAATTTATACCTATCCTGATTTTAGTTATCCGGGAAGATTTAAATGGACAGAAGGAACAAATTGTGGGACTGAAAACAAAGATAATTATAAGGGGAAAATTATTGTATTGCTTAACGAAGATTCTATGAGTCAGGCTGAATGGACAGCGATGTGTTTTCAGACGGCTGGCAACACTACAATTATAGGAAGTCAAACCGCTGGTGCTGATGGAAATGTAACAGAACTTGATTTTAAAGAATTTCATACAAGATATTCAGGAGTTGGTGTTTATTATCCTGATAAACGTGAAACACAAAGAATAGGCATTGTTCCCGATATCGAAGTTAAACCTACGATTGAAGGGATTCAGAAAGGGAAAGATGAGGTTTTAGATAGAGCTTTAGTATTTATAGAAACTGGGAAATAGTATTTATAGAATAAAAAATCTGTTTTATCCGCGTTCCATTCACCGTAATACTTGAGGATCGTAATTCCTGTGGTTATTCGTGTTGCGGGACTTCGACTCCGCTCAGTCTGACAATATTATGAATAGAAAAATCTGTTTTTGTTCGTGTCTTCGCTTAAGCGAATCCGTTTCATCTGCGTTCCATTCACCGCAATACTTGAGGATTGTAATTGCAGTGATTATTCGTGTTGCGAGACTTCGACTCCGCTCAGTCTGACAAGATTGCGAATAGAAAAATCCGTTTTTGTCCGTGTCTTCGCTTTAGCGAATCCGTTTTATCCGCGTTCCATTCATCGTAAAATTCGCTTATTGTAATCAAATTGGGAAAGTTTTTAATATTGTCGTAATTTTGGGCTTTTAAAATTATAGAATTGAACCCAACAACAATTATTACCGATACACATACACATTTATATTCAGAAGAATTTGACCAAGATCGAGGTGAGATGATTCAGAGAGCAATTGATGCAGGTGTTTCTCGTTTTTTTATTCCTGCTATCGATGCAGCTTGCACACAATCAATGTATGATTTAGAGCAAAAATATCCAGATAATGTATTCTTAATGATGGGTTTGCATCCCACTTACGTGAAAGATAATTATCTCGATGAGCTAAAACATGTAGAAACGGAATTAGCAAAACGAAAATTCTACGCAGTCGGAGAAATCGGAATTGATTTATACTGGGATAAAACCCATTTAAAAGAACAGCAAATTGCTTTTAGAACTCAGATTCAATGGGCAAAACAATATAAATTGCCAATTGTAATTCATTGTCGTGACGCTTTTGATGAAATTTTTGAAATCCTGGAAGAAGAAAAATCAGATGATTTATTTGGTATTTTTCATTGCTTTACGGGTACTCATGAGCAAGCATTACAGGCGATTTCTTATAATATGAAACTTGGAATCGGCGGAGTGGTGACTTTTAAGAACGGAAAAATTGATCAATTCTTAAATCAAATCGATTTAAAACATATTGTTCTCGAAACCGATTCGCCATATTTAGCACCAATTCCTTTTCGCGGAAAGCGAAACGAAAGTAGTTATTTACTGAACGTTGTATCAAAATTAGCCGATATATATGATGTTTCTGAAGAAGAAATAGCAGCGGTAACTACCCAAAATTCAAAAGACGTTTTTGGGATTTAACTTAGAACGTATGATACTTTAATTTTTTTTTTGTTCATTTGTCCACTTAAAAATAGATATTTATAATGCAGAAATTTGATGCAATTCGACCGTTTTATGATTCAGAAGTAAATGAAGCCCTTCATGGTGTAGCAAATCATCCTATGATGAAAGCCATGATGAACTTTTCATTTCCAGAGTTAGACGACGAAGTTTGGAAGGAACAATTGAAGAGAACTCACTCTATTCGTGATTTTCAATGCAATTTTATTTATCAGACAATTCAAAAAGTTCTCGAAAGAAGTTCAGAAGGATTAACAACTTCAGGATTCGAGAAACTAGAAAAAAACACTTCTTATTTATTTGTTTCTAATCATAGAGACATTCTTTTAGATACCACATTATTAAATGTTTGCTTGTTTGAGCATGGTTTGGTAATGACCGCTTCGGCAATTGGAGATAATTTGGTTAAAAAAGCCTTCTTGAACATTTTGGCTAAATTAAATCGTAATTTCTTGGTTTTACGTGGACTTTCGCCTCGTGAGATGTTACAAAGTTCTAAATTGTTAGCAGAGTATATCGGACATTTATTGTTTCGTGAGAATCGTTCGGTTTGGATTGCACAACGTGAAGGAAGAACCAAAGACGGAAATGACGCTACAAATCCTGGTGTTTTAAAAATGTTAGGAATGGGATCGGATGAAGCGAACCTAATGGATTATTTCAAGAAAATGAAAATTGTTCCAGTTTCGATTTCATACGAATATGATCCAACCGATGCTTTAAAAATGCCACAATTAATGGCAGAAGCGAATAACGAGATTTATATTAAAGAAAAAAATGAAGATTTCATGACCATTTTAAGTGGTATCATGGGAACTAAAAAAAGAATACACATTTCGGTAGGAGATGTTCTGGATAAAGAAATTGACCAGATTGCTGCCGAAAATGACAATTCGAATAAACAAATCCAAGCATTGGCACAAGCTATAGACGATTCTGTATTGAAGAATTATAAATTATGGCCAACCAATTTTATTGCCTACGACATTTTAAACAAAACCGATAAGTTTGCTCATTTGTATAAAGAAAATGAGAAATTACTTTTTGAGCGACGTTTAGAAATGCGTATTGGTAGCGATAATCCAGTTACAAGACAAGGGTTTTTATCTATGTATGCTAATCCTGTAGTTAATAAATTAAAATATCAAGATGTCATCTAAAGCCAAAATACTTTTAATCTATACCGGAGGAACTATCGGTATGAGTAAAGATTTTGAGACTGGAGCGCTCAAAGCCTTCAACTTTAGTAAATTATTACAAAAAATTCCTGAGTTGAAACAATTGGATTGCGAAATCGAAACGGTTTCGTTTGATACTCCAATTGATTCATCAAATATGAATCCTGAAGAATGGACTAAAATTGCCTTGATTGTCGAAGATAATTATGAGTCTTTTGATGGTTTTGTGGTTCTTCATGGTTCGGATACCATGTCATATTCGGCATCGGCATTGAGTTTTATGCTGGAGAATTTATCTAAACCTGTGATTTTTACAGGATCGCAATTGCCAATCGGGGATTTGCGAACGGATGCCAAAGAAAATCTTATAACAGCGATTCAGATAGCTTCACTTCAGCAAGACGGAAAACCTGTAATCAATGAAGTTTGTTTGTATTTTGAATACAAATTATACCGTGGTAACAGAACTTCTAAAGTAAATGCTGAACATTTTAAAGCTTTTACTGCTCCAAATTATCCTGAATTGGTAGAATCTGGAGTACATTTAAAATTAAATTTGCATTTGTTTTTGCCTATAAAAACGTCTTCGAAATTAATCGTTCACAAAAAATTAGACAATCGCGTTGCTATAATAAAAATGTTTCCGGGAATGAGCGAACCAGTTTTGGCGGCAATATTGGCAATTCCAGACCTAAAAGGAATTGTTTTGGAAACGTATGGTTCTGGAAATGCGCCAACAGAAGATTGGTTTCTTAATGCTATTAAAAAAGCTATTCAGTCGGGTTTACACATCATAAACGTAACACAATGTTCAGGCGGAAGTGTGAATATGGGACAATACGAGACAAGTACAGTTCTTAAAGAACTTGGCGTAATCTCTGGAAAAGACATCACAACCGAAGCTGCAATTACAAAACTAATGTATTTATTAGGTCACGGAATCGAAGCCGAAAATTTTAAGACTGTTTTTGAAACTGCTTTACGCGGAGAGATTTCTCTTTAAATTCAATCAAACATATAAGTGATTTAAGTTCATTTTAGTGAAGTTCTTCCCCAATATTGTCATTTCTGTAAATGACAAGATAAAGGATAGACGATTGGAATTTGGAATTTTTTATATTGGTTTTTTTTTAATTTTTATATCGAACAGGGCAAGTTTCTAAATCTTCTTCAGTACTTCGGTTTTTATAATACACGTAGACTATTACCGAAAGAATACATATTACACCTTGAATGGCTACTGTATTTCTAGTTCCTATAAAATGTGATAGATACCCAATTATCAAACTTCCCACAGGAATCATTCCTTGGTATGCCATAAGATAATAACTAATACTTCTTGAACGCATATGCGTAGTACTTTGAGTTTGGATGTATATGTTTATCGATGAGGTTTGCGCCATCATTCCCACACCGCTTAAAGCCATGCAAATAAGTGCTACAGTTAAGTTACTTGAATAAGCTAAAATAATAATACTAAAGCCTAATAATAAACTGGCTGCAATCATTATTTTATTCATGTTTTGTGATGTTTTTAAGTTAGCCAGATAAATAGCTGATAGGATAGAGCCAATTCCGGCGGCACTTTCAAACCAACTAAAGGTTTGCGCGTTTCCGCTAAAAATATCCTTAGCAAAAACAGGCATAAGGGTATTGAAAGAAATTACAAATAAACTACTGCACATTAACATCAAGAGCATTTTTGCCATTTCGCTTTCTTTTTTAACGTAATCCCAACCTTCTATAAAGTCTTCGAGCATTTTAAGTTTGTCGGTGGCTTTAATGTGAGGTGTGATTTTCATCATTAATAAAGAAATTAAAACTGGAATATAACTTAAGAAATTTCCAATAAAACAGATGTCTTCGCCATAATTGTGCAAAATAATTCCAGCCAAAGCAGGACCAGCAATTCGGGCAAAATTGTTTAGAGTAGAGTTTAAAGCAACGGCATTTGGTAAATCTTCTTTATTGTCGACAATCTCAACCATCATAGTTTGTCTGCAAGTCATGTCGAACGCATTTATGATTCCTTGTAATAAACTCAGCCCTAAGATATAGTTGATGTTGTATATTTTTAAATAAATAAGTAAAGCCAATGCGCCCGCTTGCAGCATTGCCAAAGATTGTAATACAATCATACTACGATGTCTGTCATAACGCCCAATAATACTTCCGGCAAGCGGAGCTAGAAATAAAGACGGAATCATGCTTAAAAACGTCGTTAATCCTAAAAGGAAAACGGAACCTGTAACACTATAAACCATCCAGCTTACGGCAGTTTTTTGTAGCCATGTACCAATTACGGAGACCGATTGTCCGTAAAAGAATAATTTGAAGTTCTTTGATTTTAACGCTTTAAACATGATTGTGAAACTTTTTTACAAAGTTCGGAATTATGTTTTCATTAGAAAAATTAATAATTTTACTGATAATAATTACTTTTTCTAATCGATATGGAAATTTTTCAACTTGAATATTTTATTAAAACCGCCAAAACACTTCACTTTACAAAAGCTGCCGAATTGTGTTTTGTAACGCAATCTGGATTATCGCAACAAATAAAAAAACTAGAAGAAGAACTCGGAATGCCTTTGTTTGTTAGGATTGGAAAAAAAGTGCAGCTTACAGAAGCAGGTTCCGTATTTCTGATTCATGCTAAACAAGTTATAGAAAATGTTGAGAGCGGAAAGCAGGCGATTGATGATTTGAACCAAATGATTGGTGGAGAACTCCGAATAGGAGTAACTTATATTTTTGGGCTTTTGGTTTTACCAATTGTCGATTTGTTTGCTAAAACATATCCGAATTTAAAAATTGTTGTCGAATACGGTACAACTGAGCCTTTAGAACAAAAACTTTTGAATAATGAATTAGATTTGGTTTTGGTTATTTCTTCTAACGAAATAAAGCTTCCTTTTCAAAAATTCCCATTGTTTACATCAAAGTTGGTGTTGGCAGTTTCAAAAACGCATTCATTAGCCGTTTTAGACAAAATTCCCTTTAAGGATATAGAAGATCTTCCACTTATTTTACCCGTAAAAGGATTTAATTCTAGAGAATTTCTTGATGAATTGTTTTTGAAAAATAATATGAAACCTAAAGTTTCTATTGAGTTAAATGCAGTTCAGGCATTATTACGATTGGTTGGCGATGGCTATTGGGCAACAATTGTAACCGAGAAAGCCCTAAAAGGCTGGGACAATATAAAAGCAATTAAGATTACGGGAGTCGTGACTAAACGAGATTCGTTTATGTTAACGATAGAAGGGGCGTACCAAAAAAAGGCAGTAAAATTATTTATAGAAGAATTTAAAAAAAGTATGTAAGGATTACTCGATTTTATTTTATTAACTCGTTTTTTTTCGTGTTATTTGCAAACCTAATTTAGAGAGGTGTCCGAGTGGTTGAAGGAGCTAGCCTGGAAAGCTAGTATATGGGTAACTGTATCGTGGGTTCGAATCCCATCCTCTCTGCAAAAAAATAAAATGCAATTTCATTAATCATGGAGTTGCATTTTTTTTGTGCACGTTTTTGAGGAAGTTTGAAAAAGAGCTACTTCAAGATGATTTGTGGAAAGTAAAAACAAGTAAATACTTCGAGATTCTTGATAAATCTCGAAGTATTAGTAAGTTTTTTTAATGCGAAATAAGAATTTATCCTAACTCAATTTTCTCAAAGTTAGGAGTAAATGCTAGTAAATCTGTAAACAATAGTTTGTTATCTCTAGTTTCGTAACTCCAGTTTATGAATTGTAAATAATGGGAACGATCATTATTTCCTAAAGTACTTCTGTTGTCCAAAAGGCCTTTACAGTTTTTATTGTCTAGCCATCCAAAAATTTCTGTAAACGTTTTACCTTCTTGTCTTATGAACGAAGCCAGTTCTGGAAGAATAGATTTTGTTTCTTCAGAAATATGGATGTTTAATCCATATCTCGATTCAAATTTTGAAATGCTATACTTGTCCAAATCTGTTATGAATTTTGGATTTAGCTTTAATTGTTCCTCAATATTGGTTTTTTCTTCGGCAGATATTGGTTTCAAGAATGTGCTTGAGCAAAAGTCTGTTCCTACTTGTTTTTTGAATTTTGAATTAAAAAGACGTTTGAGTATTACCAAAGGTTCATCTAAAGTGCCAATCTTATCTTTTTTGATGGCTCCAACAAATGAATGATATTCTTCGAACTCAATAGGAACAAATTTCTCAATTCTGTGTATTCCTTTTGCATAGGATTTAACCCATTGTCCAACCTCAAAATCTTTATGTGCATTCATAATCTGAATTGATATAATTTTAAAACTATAATTTAATCTCAAACAAGCTAAAAGAACCTTCTTTGTAATGTTCTGGTAATTCGTTTGTCCACTCGATAACGCTAACGCCTTTGAAATCAAAACCGCAACTCATGTAGTATTTGTTTATTCTTTCGTTTCCGCTATGTGTGTCTAGTCTTATGTAAGATTTACCATTTTCTTTGGCATATACTTTTACCCATTCTATGATTTTTGTAACATAAGAACGACCTCTGAATTTTGGGTTTGTAGCAATACGATGAAGATATACAGCAGGATCTGCACTGGCTTCTTTCCAGATAATTAAATCATTAAAAGTTAGTACAAATGTACAGGCAACTTCCCCTTCGTCTTTGATTATAAAATGGCGGTCTTCGGCGATTTCTTTCTCTATTAATGCTTTTTCAAAACCTCTCCAGCTTTTATTATTTACTGTTTTTTGATAAGACGTAGCCTCATTATAGATATCGAAAACGGCATCAATATCTTCATTTGTAGTTTTAAAAAATTCCATTGTAGTGTTTTATTCTGTAGATTAATCAATTTCCCAAAGATAAATCTTTCAATAGTTTTAAACCTGTAAAATTATTAGTTTTTACTTTTTTCGTCGGTGTTTAACCAAACCACATTCTGTTCCGATTTATGTTCTTGTCCAATAATATCTCGGTATAATTCTGGTCTTCTAGCTTTTATGTAACGATTTCCTCCTGCCTGAATGCATTTTTCGGGAGTAATTATTGCTGTTGCAAAAGAGTCATTAAAAGAACGGCATTCGGCAATTACATCACCAAACGGGTCAATAATCATGGAACAACCATTTTTTAACTGGTCATCATCCATTCCTATTGGGTTGGAGAAAACAGCATAAATAGCATTGTCATATGCTCTTGCAGGCAACCATTTCATTAACCAATCGCGTCCTTTCATTCCGTCAAATTCCAATCGTAGCGAAGTTGGGTCGGCTTCACGGTTCTCCCAAAGTTGAGGTGCTACAAAACCAGCGCCAGGTCGGGTAGAAGGAGTACACATCGTTACGTGTGGCATAAAAATAATATCGGCACCCAAAAGAGTTGTTGCACGTACGTTTTCGATTATGTTATTGTCGTAGCAAATTAAGATTCCGCATTTCCAGCCTTTAATTTCAAAGATGCAATAGCTATCTCCGGGCGTTAGGTAAGGATTTATAAACGGATGTAGTTTTCGGTATTTTGCAACCAAACCATTTTTATCTACACAAACATAGGCTTTGAATAAATTATCATTCTCGTCTTTTTCAAAAAGTCCTGCTAATATTACGATATCATTCTTTTTGGCTATTTCTGTAAGTTTTAAGACGCTTTCTCCGTTTGGGACAACTTCTGCCAGATTCAGCATTTGTTCTTTCGATAAATGCCTTGCAAATGTATATCCGGTTATAGAGCATTCGTGAAACGCAATTACATCACAACCCTCGCTGGATGCTTTTTGCGAAAGCTTATCAATTACAGATAAATTATAGTTTTTGTCGCCGCTTTTATTCTCAAACTGAGCTGTGGCTATTTTTAGATTTTTCATATGGTACGCTATTAATTTTAGACAAAAATAGCGTTGCCGAGAATTTGCAAATTGTATAAAACCGACATTTTAATCGTGACGAAAAAATTAACCGCAAAGGGCGCAAGGATTTACGCAAAGGTCGCAAAGTTTTTAATTTGTGCTAATTTGAGTAATTGCTTCGCCTGTTCGCACTTTCAGGCTCGGGCTGTGGTTAACTTTTTTAAATTCATTTAATCCTTTAATCTGTGGCTAAGAAATTAATCGCAAAGTGGTCTATGAATTTTTAGCAGTAACAGTTTCTATAAAGTTATTGGTTAGTTTCCCTGCATTATACAAATATTCTCTGGGAGTCATTCCAGTATGTTTTTTAAATTCTCTTATAAGATGGGATTGATCCGAAAATCCTGCGTCATACGAAATCGTGGTGAGATTTGTATCTTCTGATTTATTCTTGAGAAGTTTTAAAAAGCCATGAATCTTTACAATATTCCCAAACTTCTTTGGATTTAATCCCACACATTCTGTAAATTTTCTTTCGATATGCCTTTCGGTATAACCAGTATAATCAACCAATTGTTTGAGTGAAAACTGCCCTTTGCTTTTAAAAATAAAATCTAATGATGCTGCAGCAATCAATTGGTTTGACATTGGTTTTTTCGCTTCAAGCGTTTTAAAAAAAAGATTTAAAAGACTTAACTTCTCCTGAATAGTCGATTGTTCGGATAATTTTTCCTGAAGTTCAATTCCTTCCAAACCAAAAATATCATCGATAGTGATTATAGTATCACGGAGTTCGCTACTTGTAATTCCTAATAATTGGTTGATTCCGTTTGGTTGGAAAACGACAATTACAATAGACATTTCGCTACCCGAATAAATGTCTTTAAAACCATTTAGTTGCCCATATATAAATGAGCTTGGTAAGTAGTTTTGCGCTTCATAATTGTTGAAACCTGAAATAAGTTTGCTTTTTAAAGAGAACACAACACCAGTATTACCATCAGAAAACAAACGTAGTTTCTGAGTATCATTACCTTTATTTTCTAAAAAAAGATAGTGTTTGATATAAGGTGATAATTCCTTTGGAGGTAAAACTTGCATAAAAACCTATTTGTTTATTAAATTCAAAAAAGTTTAGATGCAAATTTAAAAAATCTTATTTCCTTAAACTCTTTTTTACTTTATAATTTAAACATAAAGCTTTAACTGGTTTTGAAATAGCTTGTAGAATCTGGGGTCTTTTAGGTAATTGTATGGAGAATTCAAATCATATCCTTCTTGTTAAAATTATCCAAAAATTATTATACATTTGGGGCGTATATAAATATTTTAATGGATTTACCCCCTTATTCACCAGGTTTGCATAAACTGGTAACCCTACATGTAGATAAAGTTCAAAAATTAAAGGATAGCAATGGTTTTGTTACTGTTACCAATTCAATTTTGGAGGCTTATCAATTAGAAAAAGTAGGTGTTATTGTTCATGATTTCGATAATGATAGCTTTACTATTTCATTTTGTTTAAAAGAATCTCATATCTGTATACATACTTGGCCAGAATATAATCAGTTAACTTTAGATGTTTATTTGTGTAATTATCAGCAAGATAATTCTAAAAAAGTAAGAGACGTTATGGCCGATTATATCAATTATTTTGAAGGAACAATTATAAAAGATTTTGAAATTAATCGTTAGTATATGAAAGTTCCATGTTTCAGTTGTAATACCGTTACCGATTTAGAAGTTGGTTTTGAAGTCGTAAATTTTGTTTGCCCTAATTGTCATAGTTTATATTCATCTGATGGCGATGGACAACTTCGTTTAAAATCAAAGTTTAAACCTGAAGTAAATGATTTTGCTTTTAAAATTGGAGATAAAGGAATTCTTAAAGGAATAGAATATACCGTTATTGCCGCAATAGTTAAGAAAGTATCTCAAAGCTATAATTGGACAGAATACATTTTGGAAAGTCCAAAAGGAGATTTGGTTTATCTTTCTGAATCTGATGGAAACTGGATCTTTTTAACCGAAATAGAAGATCAATTTAATGCAAAACAACATCCTGAAATAGTAACTCATAACGGGATTGTATTTGATATTTATGAATATTGCGATGTGGATATAGAAAATGCTCAGGGATATTTTGATTTCTCGTTGCCTGTCTATAAAATTCATATGGTAGAATATATTAACCCTCCGTTAATGATTTCTGTTGAAAAAATTAATGGTATTGAAACTGCCTTTCTTGGAGAGTATATAAGTAAAAGTGAAATCAGAAAAGGATTTCCTACGGTTAATTTACCATACCAGACGGGTGTAAATATTACGAGACCATATTATTTTGATTTACGGAATACAGCAATAATTTTTTGTTTCGTTGTCTTAATAATTGTATGTGTTAACTGGCTTATATATAAAGATCAATCAGAACAAAGTGTGTTTTATAAGGAAGCCACATTTAATGAATTTAATAACAAAGAAATCTTTGGTTCTTCGTTTGTTTTAAAAGGCGGATCTGCTCCTATGACAATTCGTGTATCTTCTGATGTAGATAATTCTTGGGCAAACGTAGATATTGCCTTGGTCGATGAAAATACAAATGAGGAATTACATGCTAATAAAGACGTAGAGTATTATCATGGCTATACAGATGGCGAAAATTGGACCGAAGGAGACCAATCGGTAGAGTTTAATATATGCGGAGTTAAAGCAGGAAAATACCATTTTGTAATTACTCCACAAAAAGCTCCTGAGGATATAAGCAATAATGTAATAAAAGTAAACGCAGTTTGGAACAAACCATCCTTTTACAACGTATGGATAGTTATTGGGTTTATGATAGTTGTTTTTATTGTTATTAGATATTGTAAAATAAATTTTGAAAAGAAAAGATGGGAGTATAGCGATTATTCACCTTATCAAGACGAGTAATATGAAAGAATTTTTAGATTTTATAAAGAATAATTTAGCCGCATTAGCAATAGGACTATTTTGCTTTGCAACTTATTTGTATTTCGCTTATTCAGGAAATAGAATCTGCGATTGCGAAATAACAGAAAAATATAGTACATCAGGAAATCGTAGTTCCGTTAACCGTTTTTATCATAAATAAACTTATAAAGTATGGATTTAATACATTTACAACCTATCGTTAACTCAATCATTTTTTCTCTTGTAGGAATCGTAATCTTATTGGTTGCCTATTTTATAATCGAAAAAATTACTCCTGAGAATACATGGAAAGAAGTAACTCAGAAGAATAATATTGCTGTTGCAATTGTGTTTGCAGCATTTATCATTGGTATCTCAATGATTATAAGTGCCGCAATTCATGGGTAAAAAGTTTCTTAAATTTGAATTTTTATTGCTGTTTGCAGTATTTATTATTGCTACCTGTGGGCTTGTTTATGAGCTTGTTGCGGGTACTCTGGCTAGTTATTTATTAGGAGATTCAGTAAAACAATTTTCATTTATTATTGGAGTGTACCTGTTTTCAATGGGTATAGGCTCTTTCTTTTCAAAGTTTTTTCATAAAAACTTACTCAATACTTTTGTTGAAATCGAGATATTAGTTGGACTAATTGGAGGATTGAGTTCTGTTGTTTTGTTTTTATTGTTCGAAAGTGTCGAGTATTTTCAATTCGTTTTATATCTCCTTGTTTTTGTAACAGGTTTTTTAGTCGGATTAGAAATACCGTTACTAATGAATATTTTGAAAGATAAAGTAGAGTTTAAGGACTTGGTTTCTAATGTGTTTACTTTTGATTATATCGGAGCTTTATTGGCATCGATACTCTTTCCGTTAGTTTTAGTTCCGAAGTTAGGAATTATGGGGACATCATTATTCTTCGGAATGATTAATGTAAGTATTGCAATTGTCTTGTGTTTTCTTCTAAAAAAAGAATTAAAGAACGGTTATTTCTTAAAAGCAAAAGCAGTTACTTCATTTCTAATTTTATTAGGTGTTTTTGTTTTTTCGGATTCCATTTTGTCTTATTCAGAAGGAAAGCTTTATGGCGAGAATATCATTTACACTAATTCAACCCAATATCAGCGTATCGTTCTCACGCATAATAAGAGCGATTACCGGTTGTATTTAAATAACAACCTACAATTTAGTTCTACCGATGAATATCGCTATCACGAAGCTTTAGTTCACCCTGTAATGTCTATTGCCAAAAGTGTAAAGCATGTTTTAGTTTTAGGTGGCGGTGATGGTTTGGCAGTACGCGAAATTTTAAAATACAAAGAAGTAGAAAAAGTTACTTTAGTTGATTTGGATGAGGGAATGACAAAGTTGTTTAAAGTCAATAAAATATTAACAGGTTTTAATCAAGGCTCGCTTAATAATCCAAAAGTAACAATCATTAATACAGATGCATACATTTGGGCAAAAAGTTGTCAGGAAAAATTTGATGTAGTGATTATCGACTTTCCAGACCCGTCTAATTATAGTTTAGGAAAGTTATACTCTCTTAATTTTTATCAAACGATAAAAAGTATTTCGCAACCCGATGCAGCTATTGTCATCCAGACTACATCCCCTTATTTTGCTCCAAAATCATTTTGGTGTATCAACAAAACCGTGATGCAGGTTTTTCCTCAGGTCGATGCGTATCATGCTTATGTGCCTTCGTTTGGAGAATGGGGTTATACAATCGCAATTAATGGATTTGGCACTACTTTTAATCAGGTAAATAGAAAAGCTCCGGGGTTAAAATTCTATAATTATCAATTTGATAGATTTAATTATTTTACCAAAGATATGATCTCAAATGAAATTGAAATCAATCGTTTAGACAACCAAATTTTAGTACGTTATTTTGATGAAGAATGGGGAAAACTACAGTAAATCAAGGCGGAATTTTGTAAAAGGAATTGGTGCTTCTTTGTTGTTAATCCCTTTTTTACAATTTTGTTCAGATAAAATAATCCACTTATTAATTCGGCTGTCGGGAACTAATCATCTTTTAGGACATCGACTTTGGATTAAAGACTTTCCGGAACCAACCAGTCAAATTCATATTCCATATCTTATTGTGGGAGGAGGGATTTCGGGTTTAAGTGCTGCTAGACAATTTGAGAAAAAAGGAATTTCAGATTTTCTTCTGGTTGAATTAGAAGGACATTTGGGAGGGAATTCTTCCAATGGGGAAAATCAATATTCTAAATTTCCCTTAGGAGCACATTATTTGCCATTGCCTAATTTTAAGGATAAAGAATTATTACAATTTTTAGAAGAAGAGAAAATTATAGTAGGATACGATCAGAAAGGATTTCCTGTTTTTGATGAGTTACAATTGTCTTTTGCTCCTGATGAACGTTTGTTTTATAAGAATAACTGGCAAGATGGAGTCGTTCCTAAAGAAGGGAATTCTAAAGATCAGGATTTGGAATTTCAACAATTTTTTAAATTAATGGATGCTTTTCGTGAAGGAAAAGGAAAAGACGGGAAATACCTATTTGATATTCCGTTACAATTTTCTTCTGAAGATATTGAAACCAGAAGCTTGGATAAAATCACTATGAAAGAATGGTTTAAAGCGAATAATTTTAAAACAGAACCGCTCTTTAATTATATTGATTATTGTTGTAAAGATGATTTCGGACTAGGAATAGATTATGTTTCTGCCTGGGCCGGAATTCACTACTTTGCAGGAAGAAAACAAGATGCCAGTCCTGATAAAAAAGAAAGTGTTTTAACCTGGCCAGAAGGAAATGCCAGATTAACATCACATTTAAAAAAGTATACCAATGAAAAAAGGCTGAAAAATCATTTGGTTTATGAAGTAAAAGTCGAAAACAATAAGGTTATCACCAAAGCATTTGACGACATTAAAAAAGTATCGGTAGAAATTATTGCTGATAAAGTGATTATGGCAACACCACAGTTTGTAAATCAATATCTTATTAAAGATCGCAAAGAATATACAAAAGATTTTCATTACACACCGTGGCTTTTAGCGACTTTAACTTTGACTAATTTATCCGATAATTTTAGTTTTCCTCTCTCTTGGGACAATGTTATTTATGGTGCAAATGGATTAGGGTATATTTATGATCAGCATCAATCCTTAAACCAGATTCAGACCAAAAAAGTAATTACATATTATTATAGTTTTTCTTCTTCCGATTTAAGAAAATCGCGAAAAGAACTCTATAAAAAAAATAAAGAACATTGGAAACAATTTGTTTTTGATGATTTAAAAATTGCACATCCTGATATCGAAGATTGTACCGAAGAAATGGAAGTTTTTTTATTGGGGCATGGGATGATTAGTCCTGTACCTGAGTTTATTTTTGGAAAGGCTAAAAAAGAAGCTTCAAGAAGTATTAAGAATTCAATCTATTTTGCTCATACAGATTTATCTGGAATATCAATTTTTGAAGAAGCTTTCCATCACGGAATTAATGTCGTAAACCAAATTTTAGATGAAACAACCTTGGATTCATAAAGCCAAAACAGATCTGATTTTTATCATTGGCCCGTCTTTTTTTGTGTTGGCTATTATTTTCTTATTTCAAGATTATATTACACAAATTGAAAATGAGTACTCATTTTATACGTGGCTTTTTTTAATCGTTTTTATCGATGTGGCTCATGTTTATGCAACTTTATTTAAAACTTATTTTGTAGCCGATGAATTCAGGAAAAACAAGAAAAGATTATTGCTTTTACCCGCAATTTGTTTTGCTATTGGTATAATTCTTTTCTCTTTTGGAAGTCTAGTATTTTGGTCCTTTTTAGCTTATGTGGCAGTTTTTCATTTTATAAGGCAACAATATGGTTTTATGCGATTATATGCTAGGACTGAAGAGAAAACAAGACTTTCGGTTTGTATAGATAATTGTGCTATTTATGCTTCAACAGGTTATCCGATGTTGTATTGGTTCTTTTCTTCAGAAAGAAAATTTAATTGGTTTGTCGAAAATGAGTTTTTTCGTTTCCATAACACATTCTTATTAGAAGTATTATTCTGGGTTTATGTCATTATTATAACGATTTACGTAATCTATACGGTTTATAAAAGTATAACGAATAGATTTTTTAATGTTCCTAAAAACGCAATTATTCTAGGAACGGCACTTTCATGGTATTTTGGGGTTGTTTATTTTAATGATTATCTTATTTTTACTTTATTAAATGTAGTTTCTCACGGAATTCCTTATATGGCACTGGTTTACTTTAGAGAAATCGAAAACAAGACAGGCTCAAACTCGGGAGTTTTCAATTATTTAAAAAGCTATAATGCAATCCTTGTTTATATCTTGATTCTATTAGTAATAGCATTTACAGAAGAATTTTTATGGGAGATTTTGGTATGGAATGACAACTTCTCACTCAAGACTTATGATTTTTCTAGTTGGCAATTTGTAATTGTTCCGTTGTTAACTGTGCCTCAGTTTACACATTACTTACTCGATGGATTTATATGGAAGTCTAAGAAATCTTAATCGTGTTATACCACATGTTCTATAACTTCCTGTGTTTCGGTATCAAAAACGAGTATTCCTTCTTGTGTAGCATTAAGTTGAGCGAGTAATTCCCCTTTAGTGTTCCAAATAGCTGAATTCCCAACGCATTCAAAATCATCACAAGGACCAACGGAGTTAGACATTAAAACGGTCATATTATATTTTTTTGCAATATCAGGATAATGTACAGCAGCTTTGTTGACACCATTTTGAGATTTAGCAACGCTTGCAATATAGATGTCTGCACCAAGTCTATTAACTTCTTCAGAATGGCTGGATTGTAAAGATTCATAACAAATGGCAGGAGCAATTCTGATTCCGTCAATGGTTAAAATAAGTTGATTATTGCCACAGACAAAATAAGGAAGTTCATCTGTATGTAATTGTTGTTTTGAATATATTTGTCTGGATTTATTAGGCTGAAAAACAATCATACTGATCAAAATTCCCTCGTTTGATTTTGTTGGAACGCCAATACCAATAGTTAGATTATTTGCATTACTTATTTCCTGAAAATCATCA
The DNA here is from genome assembly GCF_057834355.1 of Flavobacterium sp. GL_143. Lineage (NCBI taxonomy): Bacteria > Pseudomonadati > Bacteroidota > Flavobacteriia > Flavobacteriales > Flavobacteriaceae > Flavobacterium > Flavobacterium sp. GL_143. The sequence continues at coordinate 1,620,744 of NZ_CM174401.1, forward strand.
AATCTTTCATCGTCTAGATTGGTTGCTAAGTTTTGTACCAGCTCAGGCTCATAGCTTGTTATAGACAGTTCTGGAAAGAATATTGCATTAGCTTTATGAGAAATAGCAAAATCTATTAGCGTTTTGTGGTTTTTAATATTTAGCGAAATATCACCTTTAACTGGTTTTGTTTGTGCTACGCAAATTTTCATATGGTTTCTGTTTTTTTTAAATCACTATAACTTCTCCAAATTAAACTCAGTTGCCAAAATATCTTTTAGTTTTTCTGGTTCGAAAGTATAACTTTTAGTTTCTCCGTTTTCTATAGATTTGAATGTGTTTCTAAATAGTATTTTCTTGCCCAAAGGATTTTGTAAAACAACAACAAGATTTTGTGTAAAAAAAGAATCCGGATGTGTTGAGTTATAATGATTGGCGGGTTTAAAATCAATCCAGTCTTGATGAGATAAATCAAAGGAATAGAGGTTTTTCCATTCATCACGCAATAAAGTTTGCAATAGGTAATCGCCGTTTTCTGCTTTTGCTAAAGCAAATGTTTCTGTGCCTTGTTGTGCAGCTGTAGTATCATTTAGTTTTAGAGGTTCTCTTATTCCGTTGCCACCAAAGCCTAAATCGACCAGATATTCTTCTCCTTCAAGCGTAACAATAATTGCCATATGCGTTTTAGGATTCTCGCCAGGATTTACCAATGGACGAGCAGCAACAAAACGATACGAAATATCCATTTTTTGGAGCACCAGAGCAAACAAACCATTAAGTTCATAACAATACCCACCACGTTTACGATTAATGAGTTTATCGACAATATCGTTTCCTGCCAGAGAAATAGTTTTTCCCGCCTGAACATCTAAGTCCTCAAAAGGAATACTGAATAACTGACATTGCATTAATTTACTTATGCTTTTGATATTTGATTTAACATCGCCAACAAAATGAATTCTGTCCAAATAATCTTGTAAAACAAAATTATCTGAATCTATCGGGTTTGATTTTGCGTGTTTTGTCATCTCGTTATAAGTTTTAATTAATCGTATTTTTTAATTAATTCGTCCAGAGAAAATTCTTTTAGGAGCTTGTCTAGATATTTACCTCTACTACTTGATTCTCGTTGATATGGAGCAAAGGAACTTGCCGTGTTATTAAATTCAGCATTTAGTTCTTCTAGTTTTATCTTTTCTTCAGGAGTTAATAATGGAGATTTATTTTCGATAAAATCGAGAATTCTTTTTACAGCAATTTCTTTTTCGATTATGGCATTTTCGTTATTGTCTATAGTACAAATTCCATAAACACCTTTGCAGTAATAATCCCATTCTTCTTCCAGAGCTTCTTTGACTTTATTGCTGTCTATTTTTTGATTTTCATCAAAAACATTCCCATAAGCAAACGTTTTATGGTCGTGGTTTTTTAAATGTGATAATAGATTTTTCTTGAATTTTGTTTTGAATTCATCAGCATTTGTTTTTTCAGCATTTGCTTTTATAAGTTCCAAAATATTATTAGGAAAGTATTTTCTAATGATAGTAGTTTTATAGCTGTCATTTAAAGAAGAACTTATTGTTATTTCTGAATTTATCGTGTACGAAGGTTCGGGTATAAGTTTAGCATCAATAAGCTGATGTAATTTATCTACGGAAAGACGTGTTGTTCTTGATATCTCTTCGAGTTCAATATAATTTTCTGAAATGTATTTTAAATTTAAATCTTTCATTTCATTTGGTTTTATAGTTTTATAGCGTTTAAAATTATTCCATGAAAGCTGCGGGATATTTCACTTTTCCGCTTACGCCATCTAATCCGTTTTCGGTTAACGAAATTACCATACAGTTTTCTGCTGGAACATCAAATGGCATTTCGATATTGTATTTGTTTGTTAGTTCATATCCAAATCTTGGATAATAGTTTTCGTGTCCCAAAAGGATTATCGATTTGTAGCCTAGCTTTTTTGCTATTGCATGACTTTCCATAATCAATTTTGCGCCAATTCCTTTTCCTTGAAATTCTGGTTTAACCGAAACTGGAGCCAAAGCAAGAGAATCAAATGTTTGATCTTCATTCTCGATTTGTAATTTGGTTAGCAAAATATGACCGACTATTTCATTATCAACTTCGGCAACAAGTGATAATTCAGGAATAAACGCATCCGAGTTTCTTAGTTTTTCGACTAGAAACTGTTCTTTATGGTCGCTATATTCTTCATTTTTAAATGCTTCCTCAATGATTTCGAAAACCTTTGGGTAGTCATTTTTATTTTCTTGTCGTATTATAATTTCCATAATTGTTTTATTGTTCTATCCAGCATGTTCCTGTAGAATAGGTTTTAGCTTTTCCGCTTATTAAAACTCTATCTCCATTATCGACACAATACAATGTGCCTTCTCTTTCTGATAATTGTTTGGCATGCATTTCTTTTTTGCTAAGTTGTTCACTCCAATATGGTATTAACGAGCAATGGGCTGAACCTGTAACGGGGTCTTCTAAAATTGAAGATTGTGAGGTGAAAAATCGCGAAACAAAATCGCAATGAGTTCCTTTTGCCGTTACTATAACACCACCTGGATCAAGATTTATTTTATCAAAAGTTTGTCTGTCGATTACGATGTCTTTGATTTCTTGTTCGGTTTCATAGACTAAGACATAATCTCTGGATTTTAAAACCATTTTAGGCTGAATGTTTAATGAATCTCTTATAATTTCTGGAAGTTCAGCTGGAACAGGTTTTCTAGACGGAAAATTCAAAGTATATACATCTTTATCAACGGTTACAATTAGTTCACCGCTTAAAGTATCAAATACGATGGTGTTTTCGGGATAATTAAGAATCGATTTTAAAGTGTGTGCAGTAGCCAAAGTTGCATGACCACATAAATCCATTTCAATTTCGGGTGTAAACCAGCGCAAGTGAACTCTTTTATCATTAACAACATAAAAAGCAGTTTCGGGAACGGCATTTTCTTGTGCAATTTTTAAAAGGATTTCATCTGGCAACCAACTTTCTAATGGAACAACGCAAGCTGGATTTCCTCCGAATATTTTATCTGTGAATGCGTCTATTTGATATAAGTTTAATTTCATTGTAAGTTAGTTTTATGTTTTTTATTTAACACATAGAAACATAGAATGAATTTTCTAAAAAGAGATAAATAAGAAAGCTATGCTTTTTCTCATAGTTACTCTATTGTGTTTTAATGTAAGAGTGAAACTTTATAATACATTAAAAAACTATGTTTCTATGTGTTGAAATTATTTTCCAGTAAATATTATTTTGTTACCAAAAGGGTCAACAACTTCTACATAGTAAATAGTTTTATCCCAAAAAGCTTTTTCAATTCCTGGTTTGTTGTATTTATAGTTTTTCTGAATCAGTTTTTGATGATAGTCTTTTAAACCAACAAAATCTTCAATAACTATTTTTGCTCCTGGCGAACAATCTCCGTGATGTTCGCTCAAATGAATTTCTATATCTCCGAGTGAAACTCGAATATACAATGGCGAATTTTCCTCAAAAGTATGTTCGTCAAGAATTTCAAAACCAAGCCAATTAACATAAAATTCGACTGCTTTTTTATAATCAAAAATTCTAAAAATAGGTCTTATAATTGCCATGATTGATTTTGTTTTAGGTCTATAACAAATTACTTTCTTCCTTCATTAACAAGAAGTTTTAACGAATTGATATAATCAGTATCAAATTCGATCACTCTTATTTTATTTGGATTAAAACTTAGTTCACCACCAAATTTACCTCTTGTTTCAAGAAAATCGATAACCAGTTCTTCCTCATCCAGTTTTATTAACTTACCAAGATAAACGGCTTTCTCCGATTTTTTTGCAATCTGGAAAATCTCATATTTGTTTGTTATAAAGGTAAGAATAGAAGATAAATCTCTTAGCGGAATTATTTCGTCTGAGTTGGTTTTTAAGCCTTTCAGTCTAATTACACTTTCTGTAAATACATTATCGCTATCTCGAGTAATAGATTGTATGTTTTTGTTCTTTAAAATTACATAACCATCAATTATAAAGTCAACGGGATTATTTTTTAATAAAATCCAATCGTCGGTATAATCGATAAGAAAACCAGTAAATATTTCTTTTCTGTCTTCAAATTCGATTGAAATTAATTGTCTTAGGTGATTGTCCATTTTATTGATTGTTGCTTAATTGTTTTAAATGTTTTTGTTCTTGAATTTCCCCGTTTCCAAACGACCAGTTCTCACTTCCATTATTCTCCAGTAAAATTATAATAATATCACTTTTTAGAATTTCGGTTGTACTCGAAATTCTAGTTGCAATCTGGGCATATAATTTTGTTTTTTGCTCTTTTGTTCTTCCTTGTCCAGCGGTTATTTGAGCATAAATAATGTTTTCAGAATGGGTAATTCCAAGATAACTTTTAGGAAATTTAATTTGGGTAGATTCCAGTTCTTCAATTACATGAAAATAATCATCTTGCGGAATATTGAATTCCTGAATTAAAGATTCATGTATCGAGATTGAAATGTTCTCTTTGGTTTCTTGCGATAATTTTTTGGGTAAACTTATTCTAACAAACGGCATAATTATCCTTTTACTTGTTCAATTAATTCGAGTCTTTTTACGATTGTGTTTCTTTTTAATATCGTTCCGGGCGATAATACAGCATTTGCTCCAATTTTGGAATTATCTCCAACCAATGAACCAAACTTTTCGCTTCCCGTTTCGATAATTTCATCATTATGCAAAATCGAAATCTTCTTTATAACTCTTTCGTTATAATGATTGGCAGCGATAGAACCAGCTTCAAAATTGATATTGCTACCAATGATACTATTTCCTATATAATTAAAATGTGCAATAGCTGTCAACGAGCATATAATGCTATTTTTAATCTCGCAACCGGGACCTATTTTTACTGAATTCCCAAGATAAACGCCTTCTCTAAAATAGGCATGTGCGCCAACATAACAATTTTCACCAATAATTGCTGGCGATTTTATTGTAACACCATTTTCGATTTTTGCGGTTTTATGAATAGCAACGTTGTCTTTTATGGTGTAATTATCGTCAAGAGTTAGAATTGCTTTTTCAATAATTCCTTTAAGATTATCGGTAATATTCCAAGGTTGTAAGTTGGTTAGGTTAGAGAAAAGTAAAGAAAAATCGTTTATATAATCATCAATATGTATCATTTCAATCTAATTTATTTTATTTTGATTTCTCCACTTTTGTAAAGGCCAATTGCTTTCTCAATTATTGCTTTTATGATATCAATAGGTAAATCTTCATTTGGGTCAAATAACATTGTTTTCATCCGTGAGCGTTTTTCGGCTATTAACTCGGGATTATCAAAGTGTTTTCCCTCGACGATGCCTAGATAGGGTTTGTTATTTGTTTTATGAACCCACAAATAGCAAAACATCTTTCCTTTGTAACAGAAAAAAGGCATACTATATTTTAATGTATGAGTGATTTCAGAATCTTGCGAAAGAATAATTTGTCGTAAAGCAAGTAAACAACCTTTATTAGGTTCTTCTTGTTTTATGTAGAAATTATCAAGTTCTAAACTCATTTTGTGTGTTTGTTTTATCCGTAAAAAAAATAACCGCAAAGGACACAAGGGTTTACGCAAAGGTCACAAAGCTTTTTAAAATCCTTTTAATACATTTAATCTGTGGCAGAAAAATCAATATTCAGTTTCATCATTATATCCGTTTGAGGGTCATTTCCTAATTTAAAAATGTGTTTGTCAAATTCGACAAAGCCATTTTTTTTATAAAAAGCTAATGCTCTATGGTTTTCTTCCCAAACGCCAAGCCATACATAACCTACGTTTTTTTCTTTGGCAATTTGTAACGCTTTGTCATATAAAAGTTGCCCAACTTTTTTGCCTAAGAATTCTTTTGAAACATAAATGCGTTCTATTTCTAAGGCATTATTATCTCCTAATTCTGTTTGTGCTTTTCCAGAATTCACCTTTAAATATCCAATAACTTCATTATTCAATACTGCAAAGAAGAATTTGGAATCTGGATTTTCAATTTCTTTTTTAAGTTTATCAAAGGCAAAACTACTGGACAAATAATTGTTCATGTTTTCCTCAGTATTAGGCAATGAAAAAGTTTCTAAAAAAGTTTGCCTTCCGATATTTTGCAGTTTTTCAATATCTGCGATTGTTACTTTTTCGAGTATAATAGATTCCATGGATTGGTAATAAATAAGTTTTTACTAAATTAATTCCTTTTAGAATCAGGTCAAAATAAATAATTGTTAATGTTTATTTAATCGAATTATTGGAGTCGGAAGTAATTTGTACGAGTAATTCCACATACCATTTCAGTTCTTCCTGTATCTGTCTCTTCACCTGTATAACTAATGGATAATAGTCCGGAATCGTCATCTATGGTATAATCCCATATTTCCTTGTTTGAGTATACTACTTCTGTATACATTAAATCGATTCCTGCTTTGTCTAGAAATCTTAGTTTTTCAGTTTTGATTAGAGTCCATTCTTTTGAATTTTTATATAATTCAAGAAATTTAATTTCTTCTGAATCTATAGTCATCATTTTAGCAACTAAGTTATCTTCTCTTATTATCCAATTAGATTCGGAATCTGCCATCTTCCAATTACCAATGAGTTTATCTGTTACCCTTTTTCTTACGATGGGTCTTAATGAGTCTACTTTTTCTAATGCGCATAGGCCCAATTCCGTTCTAGGATGAATATCATTTGCAAACTGGTAGAGTCTAATTGCTTTCTGAATTTCATTCGCTTTTAAATATTCAGTTGCTTTATTATAGATAGTATCTTGGTTTTGTCCCCAAATAGAAACGGAAACAAATAAACAGATAATTAGTATAACCTTTGACATGATTCTCTATTGTTTAGAAGATATACAGCTATGATTAAATTTGATTATAGTTGCAATTCTATTTTTTATTCCGTCAATTGCTTTTTCATTTCAATATTAAAACGGAATTGTTCTTCAACTGGAATTTCTTTACGGCTATTCTTGTTTATGTCTTTGCCTTCTTTACTCCAAAGAAATGGGACGAAATTAAAAACCTTATTCCCATCTAATTTAGAAACTTCAGTTTTCCAGTTTTCCCACCTTTGATTTCTATAAAATTCATCCAAATCATTATTAAAGCAAAAGGATAAAAACTCACTGTATGTTATTTCTAGTGGTTCGTATTCAAGAGTGTCTGGAGCGAAATAATATATATTCCCCAAATCACTTCCTAAATCACCTCCATTCAAAATGAAAAAACCTCCAATAGCATCATCAGCAATTAATAATAATCTCGGATTTTCTCCAAACTCTTCTGTGAATTTTCCAACATTCCAATCGGGTAATGAACGATTTAGTTTCTCACTTCCTGAGCCAAGGATTCTAATCCAGCCATTATCAACTAATATTCCACCAGTGCTGAAAATAATAGCGCCCATTGGCGAACGTGTAGAAACCTGTGTTTTATACAATGCTTCTTCTGCTTTTGCACTATCAACGGCTAGGATTTCTATCTTGTTTTTGGCATCATTAATCCATTCCGTTACAATTGGCCAACCTGGATCTTCTTTATTTATTAATTCTTCGACGTTTCTCATTTTACTAATCTTAATACCAATGATTATTAGATAAATTCGGTTCGGCGTAATCTATAATACCATCATTTTGTAACTCATTTAGTTTCTCTCGGATTGGCTCATATTTTACGGTTGATAAAACTTCCATTACAAAATATCCTTCATTGAACTTTTCAGATTCGCATCCTAAATGGTCAAATATCATACGAATATCATCTGTAGAAATAGTTTTATCCAATACAACAACCTGAATAGTCGAATTTCCTGAATGTTCTATTGTTTGTCTATAGGTTAATTTTTGCTCATTCTCATCAAACTCTGCAAGTACTACATCTTCGCAAGAAACAGGTGCGTAAAACGGAATGTTATCTAGCTTATATAATCCTTTTTCGGCATTGATAATTGTTGCCCATATAGTTTCTACAGCTGATTCGTTAAGGATTTCACTGAAAAATCTAAAAAGTATTTTGACATATTTGTCTTGTTCTTCTGCCATTTTATTTAAATGCTATTGTTTTATTATAATTTATCTCCCCATTCGCTTGGGTCAAAAGGTTCAAATTCTCTTTCGGTAAATGCTTCGGTCAAAATCCCTGAGGAGCACAACCAAGTTATAGTTTCTTCGAGCGTTTTTCCTGCTTTGTATATCATTTCACTATTTCTTGGCAAAATGTAATATTCACTTTTATACAGAATAATTTCATCTCCATCAAATGTATCTCCAATTCTTACGGTACCGAAGTCTCGGGATAAAACTTCCTCTTTCGTCAGGACATCTTTTCCTTCATCCCAAAACCAATATTCGGTAATTCGACTTTTCCACTCAGCCATAGTCATGACAATTGTTTCAGGAAGATATATCCTTACGTAAGTTCCGCCAAGGATTCCGCTTCCGTACGTTAGAACATATTCTTTATAATCATCATCAAAACTGACGTTTAGTGTTTGCTCACAAGCTTCAATATCTTCTTCTTCGGCAAGAAACAAGTCGGTTTTGTTTGTGTTATAGTTTGGGATTATTTTATAATTCTCGAAGTTCATGTGTTTTTTATTTATTATAGCTAAGATATGGCTTTTTTATTGTTGAGAATAATGTTTTATAATAGAAAAAGCCGCAGTCACAAATCGTGATTACGGCTTTCTGTTAAAATATAATTTTAGGTTTTAAACCAGTTTTGCAGCAACAAGATATTCAGCAATCTGGATTGTATTAGTTGCAGCACCTTTTCTTAGGTTATCGGCAACAATCCACATATTTAGAGTATTTGGTTGGCTTTCGTCACGACGAATACGACCTACAAAAACATCATTTTTACCTTCGGCATAAAGTGGCATTGGGTATGTAAATGTGTCTAGGTTATCCTGAACTACAACACCATCAGTATGATGTAAAATTTCGCGTACTTCATTTACATCAAAATCATTTGTAAACTCAACGTTTACCGCTTCGCTATGACCACCAACAACAGGAACACGAACGGCAGTTGCTGTTACAGCGATAGTGTTATCACCTAGAATTTTTTGTGTTTCACGAACCAATTTCATTTCTTCTTTGGTGTATCCATTTTCTTCAAAGCTATCACAATGTGGAATCGCATTTCTGTGAATAGGATATTTATAAACCATTTCGCCTTTTACTCCAGCGTATTCATTCTCTAATTGTTTCACAGCTTTTACTCCAGTTCCAGTGATAGATTGGTAAGTAGAAACAACGATTCTTTTAATGTCGTATTTTTTGTGCAAAGGAGCCAATGTTAAGACCATTTGTATAGTCGAACAGTTTGGGTTTGCTATAATTTTATCTTCTTTAGTTAAAGTAGAAGCATTGATTTCTGGAACTATCAATTTTTTTGTAGGGTCCATTCTCCATGCCGATGAGTTATCGATAACTGTAGTTCCTGCTGCTGCAAATTTTGGAGCCCACTCTAATGAAGTTTCACCTCCTGCAGAGAAAATAGCAATATCTGCTTTAAGATCTACAGCAGTTTGTAATCCAACTACCGTATAATTAGTTCCTTTATATTCGATTTGCTTTCCAACTGATTTCTCAGATGCAACCAAAATTAATTCTGTAACAGGGAAATTTCTTTCTGCCAACACTTTTAGCATTACTTCGCCAACCATACCGGTAGCGCCTACAATCGCTATTCTCATTTTTATATTTTTTATTGTGAATGTTTGTTATTTGAAGTGCAAAAATAGGTATAATGAAGTTGAAAACAAGCGGGTTCACAAAAAATAACAAAATGTTACATTTGCAACAAAAAAGAAAAACCGTTCAGATTTTGAACGGTTTAGTTAGACAATAGTGTAGCGGATTATTTTTTTAATAAATCTCTAATTTGTGTAAGTAATTCTTCTTGAGTTGGTCCAGCTGGTGCAGCAGGAGCAACATCTTTTTTCTTTGCTTTTTCAGCAGCTCTTAAAACTATAAAAACAAAAAATGATATAATTACAAAATTAATTATTGCTTGAACCAGATTTCCGTAAGTAATTACAGCAGCACCAGCGGTTTTAGCAGCAGCTAAAGTTGTATATGAATTTCCATCCAGAGTAATAAATTTTTGAGTAAAATCTATCCCACCAGTAAGTAGACCAACAATTGGCATAATAATATCATCTACAGCAGAACCAACAATTTTTCCAAATGCACCACCAATAACTACAGCAGTAGCTAAACTCAGTACATCACCTTTCAATAAAGAAGCTTTAAAATCTGCAAAAAATCCCATACTCGTTCTTTTTTATTTGTTATTAATTTAAGTATTCAAAGATAATAATAATTCTATAAAATAAATAGTACTAATTTACTGACGGAAAAACACACGTTTAACCCGTTGCGAAATACTGGTTAGGATTTCATACGGAATCGTACGTAATTCTTGTGCCATTTCTATAACAGTTGGGCTTTCGCCAAAGATAATTACATCATCACCTTCCTTACAGTCAATAGTACTTACATCGACCATAAGCATATCCATACAAATGTTTCCTACTATTCGAGCCTTTTGATTTTTGATAGTTACAAATCCTACTCCGTTACCCCAAAGTCTGGCAATACCATCAGCATAGCCAATTGGTATTGTAGCGATTCGAGTTTCTTTTTCGGCCATAAAACGACGTCCGTAACCTACGCTGTCATCAGCAGGAATAGTCCTTACTTGCGAAATTATTGATTTTAATGTGCTTACGTTTTCCAGGTATTTTTGTTCTGCAGGATCATTAGAAACTCCATATAAGCCAATCCCTAAACGCACCATATTGTATTGTGCTTGCGGAAAATTACTAATTCCGGAAGTATTCAGGATATGACGAATTGGGTTAATGTCTAATTCCTTTACTAATTTAGAAGATAGTTTTTCGAATAAATCAATTTGAGAAAGAACAAAGCCAAAATGTTTTTGTTCGTCGCTAGTTGCCAAATGAGATAAAACACTTTTTACCTCAACGTTTGTATTTCCTTTTAGAGTAGCGATTAATTCATCGAGGGTATTGTCTTCAAAACCCAATCGATGCATGCCGGTATCTAGTTTTATATGAATCGGAAAATGGTGTAGTTTCTTCTCCTTTGCAATTTTCAAAAAAGCATTCAATCCTTTTAAACTATAAATTTCAGGTTCTAATTGATGCTGAATAATAGCCGAAAAAGTGGTTGTTTCGGGATTAAGCACCATAATTGGTAGTTTGATACCGCCGTTTTTAAGCGAGATTCCTTCATCGGCGAAAGCCACACCCAAATAATCTACCTTATGATGTTCAAGCAATTTGGCTATTTCTAGTCCGCCATTACCATAACTATATGCTTTTACCATCACCATCATTTTGGTGTTTGGATTTATTTTAGATTTAAAGAAATTAAGATTATGACCAATAGCGTTGAGGTTAATTTCAAGAATCGTTTCATGAGTTTTCTCTTCGAGTAATGCGACAATTTCTTCAAATTGAAACGATCGTGCTCCTTTTATAAGAATGGTTTCATTTTCAAAATCCAAAGATTCATAATGTGCAATAAATTCGGCTGTATTAGGGAATGTAATACAATTGGTAAATTTATCTTTATAAGCCGAAATGGTCGAGCCAATACCAATAACACGACTTATTTTATTAGACTCGATAAGTTGAGCCACTTTCGAATATAATTCATCATTAGTAAATCCGCTCTGAAGAATATCCGACAAAATCACGGTTTTCTTTTTGAATTTATTTTGACTTTCTAAAAAGTCTAATGCGATTTTTAACGATTGAAAATCAGAACTATAACTATCATCGATTATGCTACAGTTGTTGATTCCGTTTTTTACTTCCAAACGCATTTCTACTGGATACAATAAATGCATGCGGTTCTGGATTGTAGCCGAATCGTATTTTAAATACAACAAAACCATTAGGCAAGAAATAGCATTTTCTATCGAAGCATCATCCTGAAACGGAATGGTAAATTCGTTTAATTCATCCTTGTATTCATATCGAATTCGTGTATTCCCGTCATGAGTTTCTTTTGTAGAAACTAAAACATCGGCATTTTTATCGGTAAAACTCCAAGAAAATAACTTCCTGGAATCGAGCAGATATTCGGCAGCAAATTGTGTTAAACAAGAATGAACAACCTCAGTTTTCTGATAAATAATTACAGGAGTTTCTTTAAACAAAAGTAGTTTCTCATCTATCTTTTGTACAAGATTTAAGAAACCTTCATCATGTGCCGAACCTATATTGGTAAGAAGCCCGATAGTAGGTTTGATGATTTTTTCTAGTTTGTCCATTTCAGAAACCGTTGAAATCCCTGCTTCAAAAATCCCCAGATTGTGTTTCTCATTTATTGCAATAACCGAAAGCGGAACGCCAACCTGTGAGTTGTAACTTTTTGGACTTCTTATAATGTTGTGATCAGGACTTAGCAAGAAATTTAGCCATTCCTTTACTATCGTTTTACCGTTGCTTCCGGTCAATCCGATAATAGGGAAATGGAAAAGGCCACGATAATAACCTGCAACTGCCTGCAAAGCCGACAATGAATTTTCGACAACTATATAATTGGCTCTTTGTGTATAGTTTTCTGGAATTTGTGTTACTACAAAATTATGAACGCCTTTCTCTATTAAGTCAGGAATGTAATCGTGAGCATTATTGTTAGGTCCGCTTAAAGCGAAAAATAAAGTTTTAGGTCCGTTTTGTAAAGAGCGACTATCGATAGAAATATGATCGATATTGATATCTGAATTTCCTCCAATCCATTTGGCATGGAGTATTTGAATTAGACTTTTAAGATTTACAGGCATTATATTGTGAGGTATTTTATGTTGGATGTTTTTGTGTAAAATGTTTTATGCAAAATGTGAAATAGCAATTGTGATGAGTTAGAAAAACATATTGTTGTTTGAAACATTAAAGGTAAAAAAGAGTTTTTAATATTTTCTTAAAATTGTAAAAGATTGTCTGGAAAAGGGAACGCGGATGACGCGGATTTACTAAAGTAAAGACGCTGATAAAAACGGATTTTTTAAAACAATTGAAAAAAATCCGTTTTAATCCGTGTTTTCGCCTTGGCGAATCCGCGTCATCCGCGTTCCCTTTTTAGTTGCTGTTAAAATTTTGAGCATTTTATACAAAGTCATATATTTTTTTATATTTGTTCAAGACAATAAATCCAAGCCGTTGAAAAAGATTCTTCCGATATTTTCTTATGTATTTCATCCATTATTTATTTCGATATATGCGAGTATGTTTTACCTTTTCTTTAAAGGAGATATATTTGTAAATGAGGAAAAAATCTTTATTCTTTTTCAGATATTAATTATAACGGTTTTTGTTCCTATGTTGTTTTTCTTGTTGCTTCGTTCTACAGGAAATGTCGATTCGATTATGATTAATGAAACCTCCCAACGTAAGATTCCGTTGGTGCTTCATTGTTTTTTAATCATTTTGCTAGTAAAACGCAGTGTGGTAATTATGCGTTATCCAGAGTTGCATTTCTTTTTTCTAGGCGCATTATTTAGTACAATAATTGCGTTGATTTTATCTTTTTGCAAAATAAAAGCCAGTTTGCACATGATAGCCATAAGCGGATTAACCGTTTTTGCAATTGGTTTGTACCGACACCTTCAAGTGCCAAATATGATGTATTGGGTTGCTTTCTTTATTTTAATGAATGGTTTTGTGGCATCATCCCGACTGGAAATGAATGCGCATACCAATAAAGAACTTGTTATAGGATTACTTATTGGGATAATTCCACAATTGATGTTTGCGTTTTTCTGGTTATAGAATATAGAAAATTACACCAATATTCATTGTTCGCATATCGATATCTTCCGTAGGAGTTTTTGCCGATTTAAATAAAGAGTTTAAACCATAATAAGCATATATATTCCAGGTATTAAAACCAGATGAAATATAAACTCCGTATTGTATTTTTTCGAAATCTTTATTGTTTTTAATGACCACTTTTTGCTCAGAATCTTTGTAAACAGAGCGATCGAATAAAAGATAACTAAATTTTACACCACCGTAAATTCTCCAAAATTTATAACTCTCAAAAGTAGAAGTTCGCCATCTAAACTCAATCGGTAAATCAATTAAATACTGAGTGAATTTGTTTGTGTTAACATCAGAATAATTCACAACATTATAAACAGGAGCGTCGTTTGTACCAGTTATGGCAAGATTTTGAAAGTAATTTTTATAGCTAAATCCTAAACCTGTGGCGATAGATACGTTACGATTTTTATTAATAGGCATATCTCTTAAAAAACCAAAATTAAGTCCTGCCGAAAATTTCTTTTGCGACAATCCTTCTGGAGCATTTGCTAATGCATTATAGGTAATTGCAAAATAAAACTGATCTTCTCGATACAGAGAATCAATTTTTACTTTTGGAGTTTCTGGAGCAGGAGCTTTCTCTTCCTGAGAAAAGACATTCAGAAACGATACTAAAAATAAACAACTAAAAAATAATCGCATTTTGGATTTTGGTTTTAATGATTGTTCCAAGAGTATAGGTAGTTTTTGCATTTTGATATTCACTTTACAAATATAAGATATTGAGTGTTTCAGTTGTGGTTTGACTGTGGTTAATTTTTTTGCCACAGATTTTAGGGATTAAATGGATTTTAAAAATGTTGTCGCGAATTCGCAAATTCTTGTTTCACGCAGATCTAAAAAGATTTGAGCAGATCTGCACAGATTTTTCACTAATTAAATCGGCTTAGATTTGCCTAAATCTGTAAAATCTGCGTGAAACAATGAAAATAAGCTACGACCCGAGCCTGAAAGTGCGAACAGGCGAAGCAATTTCATCTCGAAATTTCGGAACTGCGACCTTTGCGGTTAAATAATTCTTCTCCTGCTTATTTCATTTCGCTTATATGTTTTTTATACCTTTGCAGGGCATGAAAAGAAAACAACTCATAATAAGTATTTCTTTGACGATGACGGTATTGTTCTCAATGCTGTTTCAGTCATTCCATAGTTATGAGCATATTGTACAAGAGTTTTCAAAAAAACAATGTCATCACGAGTATAACGTAACAAATACCGAAATAACGCATCAGCACCATAATTTCGATTATTGCTATGTATGTCATTTTGCGATAAGCAGTTATATTACACCTGAAAAATTTACTTTTCAGTTGCCTGTTTTTCATGATGAAATCCCTTATTCCTTTACCTTTTCGGAAACAGCAATTTCATTTTCCGGAAGTCTGTACTCACTCCGAGGTCCGCCCATAGTTTAGATTTTTAGTATCCGAATAGTTTCGGAATACAACGTTTTACCCTGTTTTGGTTTTCTTTAAAATCAAAAACAATCTTTATTTATACAATTCAAAATAGTAAAAATGGTTTACTAATTCTGATAGTTATCGGAGTTATTGAGCGTATTTATACTTTGGTTTTTGATTGTTTTTAAAGGAAGAAATAATCTAACTATAGCATCATTTTCAATGAAAAAAATAATAATTGCCCTAATTTTAGGGTTTTCGGGCTTGATTAATGCCCAAAATACAGTTTCTGGAACCGTAACCGATTTACAAAATCAACCAGTTCCGGGAGTTTCGGTTTATGCTCCCGAATTGCATAAAGGAACTACAACTGACGAAAACGGAAAATATACGTTGAATAATCTTCCGAATGGAGGATTGCGTATCGCATTTACGTTTGTAGGTTTTACAACTCAAAATAAAAATATCGAAAAATTACTAAAAGAGAATACACTCGATATCTTGCTTTCGCAAGCAGCTTTTGAAATGGATGAGGTAATTGTATCTACGGCTTTTAGCAAATTGCAATCGCAAAATGTAATGAAAGTGGAACATGAAACGATTAAAACATTGCAACAAAAAGGAACTTCGACATTAATAGAAGGATTGGCAACAATACCAGGAGTTTCTCAAATTTCTACAGGAACTTCTATAGGGAAACCAGTAATTCGAGGATTAAGCGGAAACCGTGTTTTGGTATATTCGCAAGGAGTACGATTAGAAAACCAACAATTTGGAGATGAGCATGGTTTAGGATTAAATGATGCAGGAGTAGAAAGTGTTGAGGTTATAAAAGGACCAGCATCTTTATTATATGGTTCAGATGCTTTAGGAGGAGTTTTATATTTTAATCCAGAAAAATTTGCCGATGCAGGAGATTTTAAGGCTAATTTCAGTCAGAAATATTTCACCAATACACAAGGAAGTAATTCTTCTATCGGATTAAAAACATCTACAGAAAATTGGAAATTCTTGGCTCGAGGAAGTTTCAATTCACATTCTGATTACCAAGCAGGAGATAGTGACCGTGTAACAAATACCCGTTATAACGAAACCGATTTTAAAACCGGAATCGGATATAGTAATTCTAGTTTCTCAAGTGTTTTACGTTACAACTATAACAAGCTAGATTTAGGAATGCCAGAAGAAGGATTTGGAGAACAAACCACAAGTAAAAATACGGAGTTTCCAAGACAAGGAGTTTTTAATCATTTGTTGAGTTTAAACAATGTTTTCTTTTTTCAGAATTCAAAACTAGATGTTGATTTAGGATACATCACAAATGACAGAAGTGAGTTTGAGGATAGTAATGAAGCTTCATTACACATGAAACTGAAAACATTTAATTATAATGCTAAATACCATTTGCCTAAAATGGGTAAAATTGAAACTATTGTTGGAGTTCAGGGAATGCACCAAACCAATGCAAATTCGGGAGAAGAATATTTAATTCCAGATGCTACAACAAATGATTTTGGTGTTTTTGGAACGGCAAATTATGAGTGGAAAAGCAATGTATTGCAAGCAGGTTTGCGTTTTGATAACCGTAATGTAACTTCAATCGCGCACGGAGTTGAGGGAGAAGAAGGATATTTCCAGGCATTAGACAGATCGTTTGATAGTTTTAATGCATCGTTGGGTTACAAAACCAACCTTGCCGATAACCTAACCATGCGTTTAAATGTTGCTTCGGGATTTAGAGCGCCAAACTTGGCAGAACTAACATCAAACGGAGTTCATGAAGGAACAAACCGTTACGAAATAGGAAATAGCACTTTAAAAACAGAACAAAATGTTCAAACGGATTTAAACTTAGAATATAAAAACAGTCATTTTGAGTTCTTCGTAAATGGGTTTTATAATCACGTAAACAACTACATTTATACTTCGCCTACGGGAGATGTTTTAGATGAGAATGATGTATTTGCTTATGTTCAGGATAATGCCAAATTATATGGTGGAGAAATCGGATTACACTTTCATCCACATCCTTTAGATTGGTTGCATTTCGAAACTAGTTTTGAAACCGTTACAGGTAAAAAACAAAATGGAGATTACTTGCCATTAATTCCTGCAAACAACTGGAACAATACGATAAGAACAGAGTTTAAAATTAATAACTGGTTCCAAGATGGGTTTGCTACTTTAAATGTAAGTTCAACTTTTAACCAAGACAATGTAAGTGGTTTCGAAACAGCTTCTAAAGGATATTCGCTACTTAACTTAGGATTTGGAGGAACAGTAAAGTTGGGTAAAACGGCTTTTGATGTAAATATAAACGGAAACAACCTATTCGATAAAAAGTACATCGCGCATTTATCCCGATTAAAAACTGATGGAATTCCTAACATAGGACGCAACGTAGTTTTAGGAGTAAACTTTAATTTGTAAGAGAATAAGTTTTAAAAATATCTCTAAAAGCGCCAACGATGTAGTTGGCGCTTTTTATAACAATACCAATGAAAAAATAACTATTTTTGTTTTAAACAGTAATATTATAACAATGAAAAAAATTAGTATTCTAATGGCTATAACCGCTACAACTGTTGCGTTTGGACAAAGTCAAAAATCAAATGCAATAAAGTATCCTGATACTAAAAAAGGAGAAACAGTTGACACCTATTTTGACACTAAAGTAAACGATCCATATCGTTGGCTTGAAGATGACAAATCTGCTGAAACTGCTGCTTGGGTAAAAGCAGAAAATAAAGTTACATATGCCTATTTAGACCAAATTCCTTTTCGTGATGAGTTGAAAAAACGCATGGAGAAATTATGGAACTATGAAAAAATTGGAGCTCCTTTTGTAAAAGGAAAATCAACATATTATTCTAAAAACAACGGATTACAAAATCAATCTGTAATTTATAAAAAAGGAGTAAACGGAAAAGATGAAGTTTTTCTTGACCCAAATACATTTTCAAAAGACGGAACAACATCTTTAGGAGGATTAGATTTTAGTAAAGACGGTTCTCTAGCTGCTTATTCTATTTCTGAAGGAGGAAGTGATTGGAGAAAAGTAATTATCATAGATGCTCAAACTCGCAAAGTATTAGAAGATACATTAGTAGACGTGAAATTTAGCGGAATTTCCTGGAAAGGAAAAGAAGGATTTTACTATTCTAGTTATGAGAAACCAAAAGGAAGCGAATTATCTGCTAAAACAGATCAGCATAAATTGTATTTCCATAAGTTAGGAACTCCACAAAAAGACGATAAAGTTGTTTTTGGACTTGACCAAAAAAGAAGATATGTTGGAGGTTCAGTAACCGATGATATGAAGTATTTGGTGATTACGGCAGCAAACTCAACTTACGGAAATGAGTTATACATTAAAGATTTATCTAAAGAAAATAGTCCAATTATTACTATCGTAGATAACTTTAATAGCGATAATAATGTTATCGAAAATGAAGGAACTAAATTATTTATCGAAACAGATTTAAATGCACCAAACAAGCGTATTGTAACAGTTGATGTAAGTAATCCGAAACCAGAAAACTGGAAAAATTTCATCGCTGAAACAGAGAATGTACTTTCGCCATCAACAGGAGGAGGATATTTCTTTGCAAATTATATGAAAGATGCTGTTTCTGCAGTAAAACAATATGATTATACAGGGAAATTAGTTCGCGAAATAAAACTTCCAGCGTTAGGAACAGCAGGTGGATTTAGCGGAGAAAAAGCAGATAAAGTAGTGTATTATTCATTTACAAATTACACAACTCCAGGAACAATTTACTCATTTGATGTTAAATCTGGAAAATCAGAAATTTATCAGCAACCTAAAGTTGATTTCAAAAGTGCCGATTACGAATCAAAACAAGTATTCTATACTTCAAAAGATGGAACAAAGGTACCAATGATGATCACTTATAAAAAAGGATTAAAATTAGACGGTAAAAACCCAACTATTTTATATGGTTACGGAGGATTTAATGCAAGCTTAACACCATCATTTAGTATTGCAAATGCAGTTTGGATGGAAAACGGTGGAGTATTTGCAGTTCCAAATCTTCGTGGAGGAGGAGAGTACGGAAAAAAATGGCATGATGCAGGAACAAAAATGCAAAAACAAAATGTATTTGATGATTTCATTGCAGCAGCCGAATATCTTATTGCTCAAAAATATACATCTTCAGATTTCTTAGCGATTCGCGGAGGATCAAACGGAGGATTATTAGTTGGAGCAACAATGACACAACGTCCAGAATTAATGAAAGTAGCTTTACCAGCAGTAGGAGTTATGGATATGTTGCGTTACCATACATTTACAGCAGGAGCAGGTTGGGCATACGATTACGGAACAGCTCAGGATAGCAAAGAAATGTTTGAATACATCAAAGGATATTCACCAGTTCATAATGTAAAAAATGGAGTTCATTACCCAGCAACTATGGTAACTACAGGAGATCATGATGATAGAGTAGTACCAGCACATAGTTTTAAATTTGCAGCCGAATTACAAGAAAAACAAACAGGAGACAATCCAGTTTTAATTCGTATCGATGTAAAAGCAGGACACGGAGCAGGAAAATCTGTAGCAGCTACAATTCAGGAAAATGTCGATATTCAGGCATTTACATTGTACAATATGGGTTTTAAAGCATTACCAAAAAAGTAATACATAAGAATTAAAATATTTAAAAGCAGGCTTTTCTAACTTAGAGAAGCCTGTTTTTTTATGGGATTAAATTTAACTATAAAGGTTTTTTACCGCAAAGTTCGCAAGGATTTACGCAAAGATTTAAATCCGTGCTAATTCGCAAATTCGTGGCTTATTTTTTTATTTCACGCAGATTCAGCAGATTTAGGCAAATCTAAGCCGATTTAATTAGAGAAAAATCTGTGTGCATTTGCTCAAATCCTTTTAGATCTGCATGAAAAAATAATTCGTGAATTCATGGCTTATTTTTATTGTTTCACACAGATTCAGCAGATTTAGGCTGATCTAAGCCGATTTAATTAGAGAAAAATCTGTGTGCATCTGCTCAAATCCTTTTAAATCTGCGTGAAAAAATAATTTACGAATTCGTAGCTAACTTTTTTAAGCAATTCTTTTCTCTTAAATTTGGAACAACTAAAAAACAAAAAACATGGAAATTGTTAGATGGGGAATTATAGGCTGCGGTAATGTAACCGAAGTTAAAAGCGGACCTGCATTTCAGAAAGCAAAAAACTCAGCATTAGTTGCTGTAATGCGTAGAGATGCTGCTTTGGCAGAAGATTATGCCAAACGCCATAATGTACCTAAATGGTATTCGAATGCTGCCGATTTAATAAATGATCCCGATGTCGATGCCGTGTATATTGCAACGCCGCCATCATCTCATAAAGAATATACGCTGTTATGTGCCAAAGCAGGAAAACCTGTTTATGTCGAAAAACCAATGGCGCTAAATTTCGAAGAATGCAACGAAATGATAAGCGCTTGCAAAGAACACAATGTGCCATTATTTGTGGCTTATTACAGAAGATGTTTACCACGTTTCCTAAAAATAAAAGAACTAATCGATAGCGGAATCATCGGAACGCCAAGACACGTAAACTGTGTTTTATACCATTCGTTTGAAAAAAGATACGACGACGAAATTAATTTACCATGGACAGTTTTACCGCATCTTTCAGGTGGCGGAATATTTGTCGATTTAGCATGTCATACGTTAGATTTTCTAGATTTTGTTTTCGGGCCAATTAAGTCCGTTCGAGGTCACGCCACTTCCCAACTTATGGCATATCCAGCCGAAGATAGCGTTTCGATGTCATTCTTGTTCGAAAACGGAATTCACGGCACAGGATTGTGGAACTTTGCAAGTCACAAGCGCCATGATATTGTCGAGATAGTAGGCGATAAAGGCAAAATTTCCTTTTCGACCTTTGGCAACGATCCCGTACAACTTGAGGATAAAGACGGAAAAATAGAAAGTTTCCCAATAGATAATCCGTTGCACATCCAGCAACCGCTTATCGAAACCATCGTGCAGGAATTACTTGGTACTCCGGGTTGTCCGTCTCACGGTGTTTCGGCAGCTAGAACCACTTGGGTTATCGATGAAGTTCTAAAAGAATTCAGACAAGCACATCTAGTTAAGTAAAATAGTTTTTAGGAGCAATTTCCTGCTGTTCGCTATATCTTTTTATAAGGTGAAAAAACCTTATAAAAAGGATGCCTCCCGAGACTTCGGGGCATCAGGGCTAGAGCCATAGAAATTCATAATAATAAAATGCCTTTATAGGACTTGTTTTCTGTAAAGGCATTTTTGTGTAGAAAAATACTGCTATTTATACAGTTTTAGACTACCTTTAATACTCCCATCTTAAAATTACTTAGCATGAAACAAATTATTGATAAAATAAAATACTTTGTACAAACAAGTCATTTTAAAAAATATGCCAAGCGCATTGGGTTTTTCTTCCTTGGTCTTATCGCATTATTACTACTTGCATCGGGAGGATTAGCCTATTATTTTAATCACAATAAAGATAAAATTGTTGTCAGGATAAATGATAAGATAAACGACAATATTAGCGGAACGATACACATTGGTGATATTCAGTATAAATTCTTAACAGGATTTCCTAATCTTACATTGGCATTAAAAGATGTCGAGCTAAAAGATAGTTTGTGGGCAATGCATAAACGAACATTTCTTACCGCAAAAGAAATAGAAGTACGATTGAATATTCTGAGTTTAATATCCGATAAAATCGACTTTCATAAAATCGAAATCAACGATGCCACACTCGATCTGTACAAAGGTCCAAACGGAATTACAAATTCAGACATCTTCAGAAAAAAGCCTAAGAAAGACACAAAAGAAAGCGGGAAAACTACATTGGTAGACGAAATAAGTATGACCAACGTGCATTTTATTTCCGAAAACAAACCCCGAAATAAACTCTTTGATTTTGAAGTTGCAGCCTTAAAAGCCAAAATCGATTACGATGGAAGCGATTTTAAGACCAATCTTTTTGTCGATACCAATGTAAAAAGTATGGCATTTAATACCGAAAAAGGAAGTTTTGCCAAAGACAAACGAATCAGAGGAATTATTGCTGTTGCTTATAAAGCAGATAAAAATAAAATCACAGCCAATGTCGACGGACTCGAAATAGGTGGAGATAAATTTGATGTTAAATCCTATTTTGATGTAGGTAAAACCAGTTCTAATTTCGGGATAGAAATCAAAACCAGAATCCTCTGGAAAAATGCCACTTATTTGCTTGCCAATAATATTAGTTCCAAACTAAAATGGTATGATTTAAAAGACCCAATCGGTGTAACCTGTACAATCGATGGAGATTTAAATTCCGAAGGCGATCCAAAAATAAATGTAGTAGCCGAAGTTAAAGACAATGAACTACGTATTCCCGACGGATTAATTTCAGATTGTACTTTCAATGGGAAATTCACAAATATACTCAAGGAAGAGTTAGGTTGTTATGATTCCAATTCAGCGGTAATAATACATGGATTTAAAGGAGCATATAACACAATTCCTTTTGTAATTCCAGATGCAATGATTCATAATTTTGATAAACCAGTTGCAACAGGAATCCTAAATGCCGATTTTGATGTTACAAAACTCAATAATATAATCAATGCCGACTTAATGCGCTTTTCCAACGGTCAAGCCAAAGTCAATTTTAAGTTCGAGTGTGATATAGTCGATTTATACTTCCGAAAACCAAAATTCATAGGAAGCGTTCGGGTTGCAAACACCAGTTTAAAGTATATTCCCAAAGGGCTTACTTTCGAAAAAACAGACATTCAGCTGGATTTTACCGAACAGGCATTGGTAATTAAAAAATTTGCATTCAAGGATCGTCGCAATACTGTTTTTGTAGAAGGAAGAGTCGATAATTTCCTGAATCTGTACTATGATGCACCAGAAAAAATGCTTGTAGATTGGAAAATTTATAGTCCAAGTATCGATATAAAACAATTTCTGGGAGTTATTGCTGCAACCCAAAAAAATAAGCAAGTCAGTAAAAAACCAGCAAATCATCAGAGCTTTTCAGATCAGCTTCATACCGTAATAAATAAATGTCAAGTAGTTTTGCAGCTTAATATGGATAAGCTTGTTTATGCCAAACTAGCGGCGACAAATGCAAAAGCAACTATTAGGTTAGCAAATTCTAATGTAACGGTACAAAACGGATTCTTGCAAACCGCAGGAGGAACAATTGCTTTTTCGGCAGTATTAAACCCAAATGGGAATAAGTATAATTTTAAATCAGATGCAGAGGTTACCAATGTAGATATTACAAAGTTTTTAACCTCATTCAATAATTTTGATATTAAATCATTTGATGCAAAAGATATAAAAGGAAAGCTAACATCCAAAGCAAGCGTTGCCGGAATAATGGATTCCAAAGGAGACTTAATTAAAAATTCTGTGACAGGCAATGTCAATTTTAAAGTCAATAATGGCGCTCTGATAAACTTTGAACCAATTGTAAAAATCGGGAAATTTGCCTTTCCGTTTCGTGATGTAAAGAATATTACGTTTAGTAATTTATCTGGCGATGTTATCTTGAGAGGGCAGAATATAGATGTGAATAGTTTAAGAGTAAGTTCAAGCGTTCTTAATTTTGACGTTGCCGGAATCTATTCCCTAGGTCATGAAACCAATTTAGCCCTGACAATTCCACTCCGAAACTCTAAAAACGATGTGAAATTAGCTTCCAAAGCCGAGCGAGATGCCGTTCGTAACCGCGGAATCGTTTTACATTTATTAGCCGTCGATGATGGCGGAAAAATCAAAATTAAATGGGGGAAGAAGGAGGATAAGAATAAGTAGGGTTTTAGTACCAGTATAATATTGTCATTCTTGTAAAATGACTTAAACGCCAATCGAGAGATTGGCGTTTTTTTTGTCCAAAAAATCAGAATTATTAATGCCAGTTATTGATAAAAAGTGACTCTTATACCGTTGTACAAAAAGCAACATTTAGATAGTTTTGTTTCACTTCAATAATACAAATTAATGGATATCAATATTAAAATTGGCGACCGGATACGAGAATTAAGAAAAGAAAAAAAAATCTCACAAGAGGCATTAGCTAACCTGGCTGAAGTGGATAGAACTTATATGACAAAAGTAGAAACAGGTAAAAGATTAATATTATGCTGAAAACTATTATTTAACGAGGTTAATTGTACACAAGTCAATTAGTATTACAAAGCTACATTTGAATTTATCATAGTTGAAAATAATTTTAGAATAGTAATTAAAACCCATTATCAAAAAATGAAATATTTAGCAGAAATAATTTTCGGAAAAGATCAAGTAAGTAAATTTAACAATGATAAGCCTTTAGATGATTTTGAAAAAATAATCAACTTAAAAAAGTACACTTTCGAAACTCGAACAGAAAGAAATGCTTTTTACAAAGGAATCGGAGAAGCAATGGGCTGGTTAGATTTTAAAATTATTAAAGAATTCGAAGAGAAAGACTTTAAAGAAGAAAAGGAGGATGAAGATAAGTTTGATTATTGGGCATTTATTTATAGGTATTACCCAAAATACCATCAATGCAACAGCGTTTTATTAAGTGATATTTTAACTAGAAAACTTGATGGAGAAGAAATTTCTGAAAGTGACGAAGAGTATATTAAAGATTGGGATATTAGAAATGAGTTATTTGAAATAGATAAAGAATTACTTTGTAAGGCTTTTGAAAATTATTTTAATATTGCTTATCCTGAAAATCTTAATTTTTAAAGGGTAGGTATACCAATCGATTTTTTCTTAATTTATTAGATTCTTAATTAAAAAAACGAATGAAATATTTAAAAAACTTCAAATTTAAATCTTAGGATATGGAGTTTTTGTTTACAAGAGAAAAAAAATCTCAAAATGTATGAAATTAGTTTTTATCTATTCAAATGGTTTATAGTTGTTTAAAACTGATACTTAGAAAATGGAAAAAAAATAAAGTTTATATTTTGAAAATGTATTTGATTATGCCATTTTTTCTTTTAAATTTGTAACCATATGTGTAATGTTAAACAACTTGGTTATGAATGAATATCTTTCATTGTCTGAAGCTTCAGAATTAATAGGGAAAAGCAAAGAAACTTTAAGGCGCTGGGATAATGAAGGTAAATTAAGTGCTGTGCGAGAACCTATGAGTAATTATAGGATGTATAAAAAATCTGACATCACTACCTTGTTTTCAAGTTTTATAGATGGCACTATACAAGAAACAGTTTCAAATCATGTAGAGCCCGAAAATACTTATACTGTTCTAGAACTTTTTGCTGGAGCTGGTGGATTGGCTGTTGGAATGGAAAAGGCTGGATTGAAATGTGTTGCTCTAAATGAAATTGACAAATGGGCATGTGAAACATTAAGAACTAACAGGCCTGATTGGAATGTTTTGGAAGGAGATATTAAGAATTTTAATTTTTCAGAATATCACAATAAAGTAGATATTGTAACTGGCGGATTCCCATGCCAAGCATTTAGCTACGCAGGAAAAAAATTAGGTTTAGCTGATGCTAGAGGGACATTGTTTTATGAATTTGCTAGAGCTGTAAAAGAAGTAAATCCACCAATTTGTATTGGAGAGAATGTACGTGGTTTGTTAAGTCATGAGAATGGTAAGACTCTTCAAGGCATGATCTCAATATTAGATGAAATTGGTTATAATGTTGTACCTGTTCAAGTCTTAAAAGCAATTAATTATAACGTTCCTCAGAAAAGAGAAAGACTAATTTTAGTTGGAATTAGAAAAGATATTGATTTGAAATATGAATATCCAAAACCATATAAGAAAATTTATAATCTAAAAGATGCTTTAAAAAAAAGTGATTTGTTTGATTGTGATGTTCCGTATTCAGGAGGTTCAAAATATCCACAAAGTAAAGTTGATGTTTTAAAATTAGTTCCACAAAAGGGGTATTGGAGAGATTTACCTATCGATATTCAAAAAGAATTTATGGGGGGGAGTTTTTATCTTGGTGGAGGAAAAACCGGAATCGCAAGAAGAATTGGCTGGGATGAACCTTGCCTTACATTAACATGTAGTCCAGCACAAAAGCAAACAGAAAGATGTCATCCAGAAGAGACTAGACCATTTACAGTTCGTGAGTATGCAAGGATTCAAACCTTTCCAGATGATTGGCAATTTTCAGGCTCGATTGCGCAGCAATATAAACAGATTGGAAATGCAGTTCCTGTTAATTTAGGAAAGGAAGTTGGGTACTCTATAATAAATTTTTTAAATCAATATTACTCAAATATTAGAAGCTAAATAAATTGGAAGTTCTAATTTCGTAGGCTAATTCTTCGCATCCTTTTGTTATGTATTCTTTAGTATCTAAATTGTTTATTATTTGATGTAAATCAGCTACCAATCCATCATAAAAATTTGGAAATCCTGTAACTCTATGCCAAAAATCGCGACCAATTATTACTGGATGAATTTCGTCAATTTTTCTATAGTGCATACTTAATTGAGCTTGTTCTCCATATAGAACCCCTACAATGAAATCATTATTATTACTTCCAAGTAATGCATCATTAGTTCTAGCTAATCTAATAGTGTTGGTGAATTTTTTAATTAAAGGATTTACATCCTCTGAATTTATAGTATTTGGTCCCGATTTTAATTGACACCATTTTTTTCTACCATCAACTTTATCAAGAAATTCAATATCAATTCCTTTAATTGCTGAACCTTCAGCTAAATTAAGTTTTATAAACATCTTTTGAATATTGGTTCCAAATGAAGTATTTATTGAGGTTCCTAAAACTCTAGGGTAAAACAATGCTTTTGCAACGCCTTCAGGAGTATAGTTGCCTTCTAAAACTTTAGATAAATATTTAACAACTATTGGATTTATATTGTAGTTTTTAATTTTTGAATGTTTCTTTAAAGAAGCGTTAATATGATTTTCAAAAATATTAATTTCGAAATATTTAACTACTTTAAGTAATAATTCTTCTTCTGTTATTTGCTCCATTTTTGCTGCTTTAGATTGCTAAAGTAATAATTTTAATATCTAAAATAGGAAAAGCCACTACAAAGTGGCTTTTTCAATTCTAAATTATTCAGCATCCAAATAAGGATTTAAAGTTTCAGCTAATTCATTCAACCAATAAAAACCATTTTCAAGGCTTATTTTGTCAAATTTCAGTGTTTCGGATTCTCGCATTAGGCTTAAAGCAAGTATATAGTTTACTTGTCTAATTGTTTTTGCCATACTTATCGGGTCGATAGATTTGTTGAAGAAATCGGTTAACCGCAATTGGGTTTCTTTTGTAAGGGTGTTTGTACTCATAATCTTGAAGTTTAGGAAATATAAAACCCGTATGGGTTAGCTGTCCTACGCCTTCAAGAACGCGTTGCGGTTGTTTCCAATACCACCAGCATACCACACGGGCAAGAAGTTTTTTTGTGTACATAATCTTAAAGTTTAGGACTGCAAAGATACCAAAAAACACTTGCGATTAGTACAGTTTCTTTATCAATCTAAAAAGCTAGAGGTAATTATTTCTAGATGTATAATTTGCTTATTATTGTGGGACTTCCACTGCGTTCAGTCTTACAATATTGTGAAGATTTCTCTTTGCATCAAATGACAGAAAAGCATGAAATAAAACTCCATTTATTTTCATAATGTTTTATTAACTTATTCGTTTTTTTATTCAATTTTCGATAGCTTTGAGAAACAAACATTAAACATATAGTAAGATGAAAATTCAAATCAACACCGACAAAAACATTGATGGACACGAAAGATTAGAAGCTTATTTCTCTGGAGAATTAGAAAAGTCTTTAGCACGTTTTGATAACAAAATTACTCGTATCGAAGTGCATTTTGGAGATGAAAACGGAGAGAAATTCAGCGTAAACGATAAGAAATGTGTGATTGAAGTTCGTCCAGTAAAACTACAACCTATTACAGTTACAGACCACGCCGATACGCTTGAAAAAGCTTTCCAAGGTGCTTTAGGTAAAATTAAAAAATCACTTACTACTACTTTCGAAAAAATGAAAGAGTATTAATCTAAATACTAATAAATGTAAAAGGCATTATCTCAAAATAGATAATGCCTTTTTTTATTTTAGTAAAGTTGTCATTTCTTTCCAATGCAATATTTTGATTTTGTCGCTGCTGTTATTAGCAGCGTTAACCATTGCCTTGGCTATATCACTTGCTTCAATGCCTTTGTATTTACTTAGGTTTCCTATGAATAACGGATTGATTAATTTAAATATTCCTATGAATATTTTTTCCAGAGGTCGGCTTTCTTTTCTGTTTCCTAAAATCATCGAAGGGCGAACGATATAAGTATGGTCAAAATTCAAGTTAATAATATCTTGTTCCGTTTCTCCTTTTGTTTTAACGTAAAAAACCGATGAACTTGAGCTTGCTCCAACAGCAGAAACTAAAAAGACAGATTTTGCTCCATTTTCTTTAGCTAGTTTTGCTGCCAATACAGGATAATCATGGTCTATTTGGTAATAGATTTTTTTATCGGGTGTTTTCTTTTGTGTAGTTCCAAGAGCGATATAAACTTCGTCTATGGCGATATCTTTAACTACATTGGGTAAAGATTGAAAATCACCAATAAGAGTTTTTAGTTTTGGATGTTTAATGTCTAACTCTTTCCTAACAACGATTATTATCTGTTCGTAATTAGTATTACTCAATAAATTTTCGAGAATATAAGAACCAACTAAGCCACTTGCTCCATAAACAATTGCTTTTTTCATAACATTGAGTGATTTGTTTTGTGTAAGTTAGAAATTTTTGCCACAGATTTCACAGATTAGAATGATTAATCTTTTTTAATCCCTTAATCTGTGGCAAAAAAATAACTCTCTAGCTTTTATCTAAAGCTCCAGCAACATAACTATATGTTTATAAGGGTTTGTATTTTTGTTTCACGCAGATTTTGCAGATTGAGCCGATTTTTTTTCTAATCTAAAGCTCCAGCGAAGCGACATATGATTTTTACCACGATTCGATATGTCAGCTCGATGGAGGTTCTGTTGGTGTGTGTTTGATTTTTTTTCTGCATGAATCTTTGTGTAACTCTGCAGATTCTTTGTGAATCTCTGTGAAACTCCAAAAAATAAAATTAAGATAATAATAACGCTTTTCGCTGTTGTAAAAAGTAATTTTGCAGTCCCAAAAAACTTGTTCTTTATGAAAAGAAAAGAAACTTGATTTGGGTTATCAAATAATAAATCATTTAAAATAAATTCATGAAAAATCAACTACTCGCATTCTTAACCGCAGTTCTTATAGGTTTTGGTGTAAATGCGCAAGTAAAATCATCAGAAAAAAATGTTCTGGTTCTTATTTATTCTCAAAATGGAGGAACATATAAAATGGCGAAAGCTATGGCTGAAGGAATCCAGGAATATCCAAATACAAAAGCGACAATAAAACGTGTTACTTCTATTAATCCGAAAGAAAAATTAAATGCTGAGGTTGAGAAATTACCAATAGCAACTATTGAGGAATTAGCAAATTATGACGGAATCGCATTCGGGAGTCCAGTTCATTTTGCTAATATAAGTGCCGATATGAATTACTTTTTCAGCAAGAGTATTCCGCTTTGGACTTCAAGAGCTTTAGATGGAAAACCGGCAACAGTTTTTATGTCAGCAGGATCAGGTGCAGGAAAAGAAGCAGCAATATTATCTTTTTGGAATATACTAGCTTCCCACGGAATGGTAATTGTACCTACGGGAATTATGGGTACAGCTACGTTGGATAAATCAGTTCCTCAAGGGAATACTCCTTTTGGAGCAACTTCTTTAGCAGGTTCTGTTGGTACACGACCATCTGCCAGCGAATTGAATTTGGCAAAAGAACAAGGAAAAGCTTTGGCAAGAGTGGCTTCGGGATTAAAAAATACAGAAAGTGCAAAAGAAGTAAAAACAACTTCGGTAGAAAGCAAAGGGAATATCGATGTCAATAAAACATTAAAAGATAATAATATTGTGCTTCCAGAAGCTCCTAAACCAGTTGGGAACTATGTGCCTTATACAATTTCGAACAATAAAGTATACATTAATCAGGTAGCTTTAAAAGATGGTAAAATATTAAATCCAGGTAAAGTTGGCGCAACGGTTACAGAGGAGCAAGCTAAAGAAGCAACTTATCAGACGATGCTTAATGTTATTGCAGTTTTAAAAGAAGCTTGTGGTGGTGATTTGAATAAAGTAAAGCAATGCGTTCAGTTAACAGGATATTTTAATACAACTCCAGATTATACACAACACGCAGGGATTATGAACTCAGCTTCAAATTTAACGGCATTGGTTTTTGGAGAAAAAGGAAAACATGCAAGAGCAACAATTGGAGCGGCTTCGTTACCAATAAATTCGGTTGTGGAAATTCAGGCTATTTTTGAAATAGAATAAAGTATCTCCTATACTAAAAAAACAAAAACCCGAATACATTCTGAATGTATTCGGGTTTTTATTTTATGTTAATCGAACGAATTCGTTGGTTTTATGATTTTGGTAATGCTGCACCAACAGCAATATCGCAACGGTGCCCTTCTTGTCCGTGTGGTGGATTCATTCCAGGAGCAGTTACAGCATAATTAGTTGAACCTGCTGGAGGAGGAGGTACAGTTACTTGCTGACTAACGGTGCCCGATGCAGGTTGTGCAGTAGTAGTTTGTGTTGTAGTTGTTTTTGCAGCTGCAGAATTTAATGGTGCTCCAACAGCAATATCACAACGATGTCCTGCTTGTCCGTGAGGAGGATTCATTCCTTTAGGAGTTTTAGTAGTTGTTGGCTGTGGTGTAGTATTTGTAACTATGGCAGTTGTAGGTGCGGCTTGTGTTTGTGTTGTAACTTGTTGTACAGGCTGAGAAGAAGGCGAATTTAAAGGTGCTCCTACTGCAACATCGCAACGGTGACCAGGTTGCCCGTGCGCAGGATTAACTCCTCCTGTAGCGCCCATTACTGTATTTGGGTTTGCAGCTGGTGCTTGAACTGTCGAATTTGCTTTGGTAGTATCTTGTGCTAATCCTAATTTTACCAATTCTGAGGCTGGTGTACTTTCCTGAGGCTCTAATTCTTTTTTGCAAGAAATAAAAAGGATTGAGGAAATAACTAACGAACTTATAAGGATTTTCGGATTCATGGTTGCATAATTTTAAAGTTCTCAAATATACTCGTTTTTGATTGATTTTTGTAGTCCATATTTGTTAAAAGGGGTTTTTAGCTTGCCTTTTTACCGCAATGGGACGCGGATGATACGGATTTACAAAAGTAAAGACGCGGATTGAAAACGGATTTTAAAAAATAATTCAAACCTCAAACCGTCGGAAAGGGGAGAAAATCCGTTTAATCTGTGTTTTCGCTTTAGCGAATCTGTTTAATCCGCGTTCCTTCGGCATAGAGTTGGAGAAACTTTGCGGTTAAATTATCGCCACTCCAGTCCCGACGTTTCGGGATCGGGATAAAAGGATTAGACAGATTTCAAAACTTTGCGTTC
Source organism: Flavobacterium sp. GL_143 (assembly GCF_057834355.1). Taxonomy (NCBI): domain Bacteria; kingdom Pseudomonadati; phylum Bacteroidota; class Flavobacteriia; order Flavobacteriales; family Flavobacteriaceae; genus Flavobacterium; species Flavobacterium sp. GL_143. The sequence goes on from NZ_CM174401.1 coordinate 1,652,551, forward strand.
TTTGCGTAAATCTTTGCACTCTTTGCGGTTAATTTTCAGCCACAGATTAAAAGGATTAGACAGATTTTAAAACTTTGCGGACTTAGCGTAGCTCTTTGTGAACTTTGCGGTAAATTCTCTATATTTCTGCTTTAAAAAACAAATAACCATATACCATGAAAAAATCAATCTTACTGCTATTATTCATTGCCTCTTTTGCGCAAGCACAAACATCTGATAAAGATAAAATTAATAAAACACTTGACGCTTGGCATAAAGCTGCAGCCGATGCTAGTTTTGAGCCATATTTCGCCTTAATGGCCGATGACGCTATTTTTATCGGAACAGACGCAACAGAAAACTGGAACAAAGCCGATTTTAAAGTTTGGTCGAAGCCATTTTTTGATAAAGGGAAAGCTTGGAGCTTTACTGCATTAGAACGTCATATCTTTTTTGATGCAACTGGAAAAACAGCTTGGTTTGATGAATTACTTGATACACAAATGAAAATTTGTCGTGGATCTGGAGTTATGGTAAAAGTAGGAAAAGAATGGAAAGTAAAGCACTATGTTTTGTCTATGACTGTTCCAAACCACAATGTAGATGAAGTTGTTAAAATAAAAGCACCATTAGAGGATGTTATAATTACTAAACTTAAGAAAAAGTAAGTAAAGACTTTGTTTTTAGTCTTTTAAAAGTTGAGGTTTCAATTTCGTTATAATATAATTGGCAAATTCATAACTTAATTGGAACCTCAAAATGGTATACTCTCAAAAAAGAGTGCTGAAAAATGCAATATCGATGATAGTTTAATGTTAAGTACTATTTTTTTGACCCTTGAAAATTAAAAGATTCATTTTTTTATAACTTTGACCCCTATAAAAACAGGGTTAAAGTAAAGTATTTTAAAAATGAAAATAGAAAAGCGCTGGATTATATCCTTTATTGTTATAAGTATTGTGTGTATAACTGGTGCATTTTGGCCAGCTGTTAACAGTACAGATTATATTCTTTCGGAATTTGGAACTACAGAACAAATTGTTCCTGCGGATGTTGCCTGGATGCTTACTTCTTGTTGCTTGGTTCTGATTATGACGCCAGGTCTTTCCTTTTTTTATGGTGGAATGGTTGGGAAAAAGAATGTGATTTCGACCATGCTCCAAAGTTTTATCTGCCTTGGTGTAGTAACACTTTTATGGGTTGTACTTGGTTTTAGTCTTGCTTTTGGGGAACCAATAGGAATTCATTCGGGAGGGAATTTTTATAGTTTCGTAGGTAATCCAACTACGTTTGCCTTTATGGATTATGTGGGTGTTTTGCCTCACAAACAATTAGCAAATACAGTTCCGTTTATGTTGTTTGCATTATTCCAGATGAAGTTTGCAGTTATAGCGCCAGCGATAATTACAGGTTCATTTGCCGAACGAGTTCGATTTATTTCCTATCTGCTTTTTATATGTTTGTTCACGATATTTATCTACGCGCCTTTATGCCACGCGGTTTGGTATCCTACAGGAATTTTAGGAACTTATTTTGGCGTTAAGGATTTTGCAGGAGGAACAGTAGTACATATGAGTGCAGGTTTTGCAGCACTGGCAGGAGTACTAGTTTTAGGAAAAAGAAAAAATAGCCGACACATACCAACCAATATCCCGTTTGTATTATTAGGAACAGGAATGTTATGGTTTGGGTGGTTCGGATTTAACGCAGGTTCGGCTTTAGCAGCCAATGGTGTTGCGGCAATGGCTTTTGCTACGACAACAACAGCATCTGCGGCAGCGATGTTAACTTGGGTGTTTTATGATAGAATCAACGGACGTAAGGTTTCTGCTTTAGGAGCTTGTATCGGTGCCGTCGTAGGATTGGTTTCGATTACGCCAGCTGCGGGATTTGTGTCTGTACCAGAAAGTATGTTCTTTGGATTTAGTGCTGCTTTGGTTTCGAACATGGTTGTAAATGCTAATTTCCTAAAGAAAATCGATGATACATTAGATGTTTTTGCCTGCCATGGAGTTGGCGGAATTATGGGAATGATTCTTACTGCAATATTTGCACATGGCGATAAAGCGAGTTTGCTTCATGGCGGATGGATGGTTTTTGCACACCATATGATGGCTTTGGTTTTGGTTTCGATATTTACTTTTTTCGGAGCTTATCTTTTATTTAAACTTACCAATGTAATTATCCCAATGCGAGTGTCAGAGGAGTCTGAACATATCGGATTGGATTTATCTCAACATGACGAAACTCTAGAACCTAAAATAAGAAGTGCTAATTAAAATTGGCTATAAATAAACACGGATTTAACCGCAAAGGTCGAAATCCCAATCCCGAAGCATCGGGACGGGATACGCAAAGGGCACGAAGCTTTTAAAATTTGTGTTAATTTGAGTAATTTGTGGCTGAAAAATTAACCGCAAAGTTCGCAATCCCGAGGCTTCGGGATACGCAAAGAACGCAAAGTTTAGTTCTCTTTTATACAGAAAACCACACTCAATATTTTGGTAGAAAAAAGCTATTAGAGATGGATTTTTTCATTTTTGAAATCCGATGCCATTCATTCGTATATATTCCTTAATTTTGCCGAAATATTTGTAAAAAAGTGGGAAGTAAAAATAAACTAAAGAGATTCAAGGAAAACGAAACATTTGATAACGTTTTTCAACCAACGAGAGAAGAAGTTGTAGGCGATTTATTTCCGCATAAAGGGAAATGGAACAAAGACTTCTTTAAGAATGATAATCCGTTGGTACTTGAACTAGGTTGTGGAAAAGGAGAGTATTCTGTAGGATTGGCTGAAAGATATCCAAATAAAAACTTTATTGGAATCGATATTAAAGGGGCTCGTTTTTGGCGAGGTGCCAAAACTGCTGTTGAAACAGGATTACATAATGTTGCTTTTATTCGTACTCAAATCGAATTAATCAACCATATTTTTGCTGAGAATGAAGTAGATGAAATCTGGATTACTTTTCCAGATCCGCAAATAAAATACAAACGTACTAAACACCGTATGACCAATTCGGAATTTTTACAATTGTATAAAAAAATCCTTAAGAAAGATGGTGTTGTAAATTTAAAGACTGATAGCGAATTTATGCACGGTTATACATTAGGATTGTTGCATGGTGAAGGCCATGAAGTTTTATATGCTAACCATAATGTGTATGTAAATGAAGGAAGCCCAGAAGAGGTTACTGCTTTTCAGACATTTTACGAGAAACAATATTTAGAAATTAATAAGGCAATTACGTATATTCGTTTCAAAATTAAAGCGTAATATTTCTTTTTTAATTTTATAATGCCCATTTTTTAATACATGATTCGTAACGCATGACATTTATTATTCCTTTGCTTTTAGGCTTTATTACGGCTTTTATTGGTATTATTCCGCCAGGATTAATCAACATGACGGCAGCCAAAGTGAACTTAAAAGAAGGGAAAAAGAATGCGTTATGGTTTGTTGCCGGAGCAGTACTTATTATATTCTGTCAGGTATATTTGGCGATTTTATCGGCTAGGATTATTGATCAGCGACCAGATGTTGTGATTTTATTGCGAGAAATTGGTTTTGGAATTTTTGCAGTCTTAACGATTTACTTTCTGTGGATTGCAAAAGAGCCAAAAAAGAAAAAAAATAAGATTAAAAATCAGAGCAAGAAAAGCCGTTTCTTTTTAGGAATGCTACTTTCTGCACTTAATTTTTTTCCAATCCCATATTACGTTTTTGTCAGTGTTACGCTGGCTTCCTATAAATTATTTTTATTCGAAAACCATTTTATATCCGTGTTTGTAACAGGATCAGTTTTGGGATCGTTTACAGTTTTTTACTGTTATATCGCTTTTTTCGAAAAGATAGAACAGAAAACAGATTACATACTTAAGAACATGAATATCATTATCGGGAGCATTACAGGAGTAATTTCGATAATTACACTTTTTAATATCATACGATATTATTTCGCTTAATTTTTACTTGAAAATAAAGCCATGGCAGAAGATAATTTTTTCGAAAGGGTTTATGTGATTGCAAGACAGATTCCGTACGGGAAAGTTACCTCGTATGGCGCTATTGCAAAAGCATTGGGTACGGCACGTTCGGCAAGAATGGTTGGTTGGGCAATGAATGGGTGCCATAATATGGATGATGTTCCTGCGCATCGTGTGGTAAACAGAAAAGGTTTACTTAGTGGTAAGCATCATTTTGACGGTACAAACTTAATGCAACAATTACTCGAAAACGAAGGAATAGAGGTTAAAGATAATCAGGTTGTAGATTTCGAAAAGCATTTTTGGCAACCCGAAATTGAGTTGTAGATGCTGAAAAAAAAGTTAACCATATAAGTAATATTAGTTCATTTAAGCGTTAAGTTATATGTGCTTATATAACTTATATGTTTTAAGATTTTTAAATCAGGCAAATAACAAAATTAGTTCTGTTTTCATCGGTTTGGTAGCTTAAATAACCTCCGTGAGCCTCGATAATATTCTTAGAAAGCGTAAGCCCGATTCCCGCACCTTCTTTTCGGGTTGTGAAAAAAGGAAGGAATATTTTATCTCTTATTTCAGGTTCAATTCCTTTTCCTGTGTCAGAAATTGTGATAAAAAAACGATTGTTTTCGGTCAGAGCCGATAAGTATATTCTCTTTTCCTGTTTTTCTTTCAATGCAAAAATACTATTGGTAATCAAGTTAATGATAACCTGTTCTATTTGGCTTTTATCAATTAGGATAGAACGCGAACTATTAATGTTGTTTATCAGTTCAATACCTTGTTCTTTTAAGATTGGTGCCATAATCTTTAAGCAATCTTCAAAAAGAGCATTAATCGATACCGGTTTTTTGTCTGGTGTAGGAAGCATGGCTAGTTTTCGGTAGTTTTCTACAAAAATCTGCAAATGGTCGCTTCGGTTTATAATAGTCGAAATGCTACTTTTTATATCATCAAAATCGTCTTCTTCCAATTTTTCCTGATCTATTATTTGAAGTAAATTTTGCGAAAGCGAACGAATTGGCGTCAACGAATTCATCAGCTCATGCGAAATTATTTTCATTAAAGTAATCCAGGCTTCTTTTTCTTTTTTATCAATTACACGCTGAATACTATCTAATAAAATGATGAAATATTCTTTGTTTAATGATTTTGTTAATGAAGTCTGAAGCATGAAAGTTTGTAAATCCTGTTGCTCGATTTTGACATCAATAGCCGTTTTTAATTCGCTAAATTGGGTGTTCTCGATTTCTTTGCAAAGTGACGGAAGGTAGTTTTTAAGATAATTCCAATGGCTTACTTTAGGAACCGCAAATGTGCTAGAGAAACAATTGTTCATTAGGAATATATTCCAATTGTCATTGTCTTTTTCCAGAATTAAAATAGCAGTGTCGATATTGTTTAAAATAGAGCGATAAATTAACTCTTTGGATGTTTGTTCTTGTTGCTTTTCTTTTAATGTATCATACAAAAGCGAGAGATTTTTAAAACTGCCTTTTCTTTGTTCTTCAGGAAAGTTGGTTGAGTAATCATTTTGAAGAATAGAAAGAATGGTTTTGTCGTAAAAACTCATTTTACTTTTGATGAAAAAATACATTTCAGCCAAAGCAATAATAACTACAGCAGCTACTAAAATGCTATTATAGTATAATCCCTTTTGTGCAAGATATAATGAAGAAAAAAGAATTATTATGACAATAAAAACACGTAAAAATAAGGCGTTATAAAATTTCCAGTTTTTCATTATTCGATATTTTTTAAACCGTATTTTTCAATTCTTCTGTATAAAGAAGCTCTTGATAATCCTAGTTCTTCGGCTGTTTTACTAATGTTTCCGTTGTTTTTAAGTAAAGATTTCTCTACGGCACTCTTTTCTATCTCTGATAAAGGATTTTCGTCATTAATCTGAAAATCTTCAAAATCCAGGATATCGAGATCGGTTATAGTAATGGTGTTGTTTTCGGATAGGATTAAAGCTCTTTCGATCTTGTTTTCCATTTCGCGAACGTTACCTTTCCAAGGATATTTTTCCAGATGTTTGGCAACATTGCTATCGAAAGTTAAATCGGTTTGATTGTATTTTTCTCCAATTTCGTTAAGGAGGAACTCAGCCATTGGCACAATATCGTCTTTTCGTTCTCGTAAAGATGGCAAAGTGATTTCCATAGTGTTGATTCGGTATAGCAAATCTTCGCGGAATGTTTTGTTTTTTACTTCGGCTTTTATGTCACTATTTGTGGCGGAAATTATCCTTACGTTTAGCGGTCTTGCTTTGCTTTCGCCTAAGCGTGTTACCGATTTTGTTTGTAAAACATGTAATAGTTTTGCTTGTAAATGCAACGGAATATTCCCAATTTCGTCCAGGAAAATAGTTCCGCTGGCAGCAGCTTCAAAACGTCCCGGAGTATCCGTTTTAGCATCGGTAAATGCACCTTTGGCATAGCCAAATAATTCACTTTCGAATAAATTATCACTTAATGAACCTAAATCAACATGTACAAAAGGTTTGTCTTTTCGTTGTGAGTTTTGATGAATATGTTGTGCGAAGACAAATTTACCAGTTCCGTTTTCTCCTAAAATAAGTACGTTAGCATCAGTTTTGGCAACCTTTTCGGCAATAGAATAAGCTTGTTTTATTTTGGCTGAAGTTCCAGTGAAATATTTCTTTTCTTCGGGTTTTGCAATTACTTTTTTAGATTTTTTTCGGCTTTCTTCAACAGCATTGTCTATTGTTGCTAGTAATTTTTCATTGTTCCAAGGTTTCAGAACGTAATCAAAAGCGCCAATTTTTATGCCTTCTACAGCAGTTTCTATTTTACCAAAAGCAGTCATTAAAATAACAATTGTTTGTGGAGATAACGTTTTGATTTCTTTGAGCCAATGTATTCCTTCGCGTCCATCTTCAAAACCAATGCGATAATTCATGTCTAATAAAACAACATCAATCGGACTTTCGGACAAAAGAGAGATGATTTTTTTTGGATCGTTTGTGGTAAAAATGGATTCGAAATGCTTTTTCAGAATCATTTTTACCGAAAAAAGAATTTCTTCCTGATCATCAACAACTAGTATATTGGCTTGTTTTTTTCGCATGAGCTATTTTTTTGTTCGATTGTGAACGGTCAACTGTTCATTATCGAACACTACTTTTTTTTGGTGGTTTTGAAACTGCTATATAAATCAATGCTTTATGAATTATAATTCTTTTGGCACAATATTTACCTATTGGTTATCAGTAAATTATTAGAACTCATGGATAAAGTAATTCCTCGTAAAAGTAAAAAAATTAGGTATCTGACAATAGGAATAGTAGCTTTTTTAGCTTTGGCAATTGTAGTATTTTTTTCTTTCAATAAAAAAAGAAGTCTGAATGTAAAGGGAGACGAATTAATCGTAAAGAAAGTCGAGATGGCTTTCTTTGAAGATTTTATGGTTTTTCAGGCTAAAGTAGAACCTCTTAATGTGATGTTGGTTAACGTAACCGAAGGAGGTTCGGTTAAAGAGATTTTTGTTGAGAACGGAGCTACAGTTGTAAAAGGGCAACCTTTGGCAAGATTGTACAATCCGAATACGGAACTTAATTATCTTACACAGGAAACAGCAATTATCGAACAGATAAATAATCTAAATACGGGTAAGTTAAACATTAGAAATCAAGAGTTGAATTTGACTAAAGATTTAGTTGCAATAGAACACGATTATAATGATGCAAAAAGATTGTATGATATGAACTCTAAATTATATGAAAAAGATGTAATCTCAAGAAATGATTGGAATACATTTAAGGAGAGTTTGCGTTTTCAGGATGAGCGAAGAAAAACAATTCAACAAAGTATTCAGAAGGAGAAGCAAACGAATCAATTACAAATTTCACAAATTAATCGTTCGATTCAGACCATGGAAATGAGTTTGGATATTTTGAGAAACAACAAGAAAAACTTTTTGATTACTGCTCCAGAATCGGGGAGACTTACTTCTTTTCAACCCGTTTTAGGAAAGACTTTTCAGGCGGGAGAAAGCATAGGGAGAATAGATTCTAAACAAGGTTATAAATTAATGGCCGAAGTAGATGAGTTTTATTTGGAGAAAATGCGCGAAGGTTTAAAAGGAGAAATCGAATATCAGGGAAAAATCCTAAATGTGCTTGTAACCAAAGTAATTCCTGAGGTAAAAGGTGGTCGTTTTTCTATTGAATTGAATTTTGATCCAAAAGAAAAAATAGTTTTGCAAGACGGATTAAGTTTTGGTGTGAAATTAATTTTATCCGAAAGAAATAAAATTCTTGTTTTATCTAAAGGAGCCTTTAATCAGGAAACAGCAGGAAAATGGATTTTTGTCGTAAACGGAAATAAAGCAGAGAAAAGAGTAATTAAATTAGGAAGAGAAAATCCAGCTTATTATGAAGTTTTAGGAGGATTAAAAGAAGGAGAATCGGTAATAACATCTTCTTATTTAGATTATAAAGATGTAGAGGAATTATCTATTAGTAGTAAGCAATAGTGTTCAGTAACAGTTTTTAGTTTACGTTTTACAATTCACATTTCACAAAAGAATAATGTTTCAATCATCAATCAAAAAATCACAATCAACAACACAATTAATATTTAAAAATATGATAACAATACAAGATTTAACTAGAGTTTTTAGAACAGAAGAAGTAGAAACTGCAGCATTAAGTGGTATTAATTTGAAAATAAAAAAAGGAGATTTTTTAACTATAATGGGGCCTTCTGGTTGTGGTAAATCTACTTTGCTTAATATAATCGGACTTTTAGATAGCGCCAGTGGTGGGAGTTATAAATTACTGGATAACGAAATGATTGGTCTTAAGGAAAAAGGCAGAGCTAATGTTCGTAAAGAAAATATCGGTTTTATTTTTCAGAATTTTAATCTTATCGATGAGCTTTCTGTTTATGATAATATAGAGTTACCATTAATTTATAATAATGTAAAGACATCTGATAGAAAGCAGAAAGTGGAGGCAATTGCCGAAAAGCTTAATATTTCTCATCGATTAAAACATTTTCCGCAACAGCTTTCAGGAGGACAACAACAACGTGTTGCCGTAGCAAGAGCTTTAGTTAATGATCCAAAAATTATTTTGGCGGATGAGCCAACTGGAAATTTAGATAGTAAAAACGGAAATGAGGTTATGGAACTTTTAACCGATTTGCATGCCAAAGGTGCAACGATACTTATGGTAACGCATTCGGATTACGACGCTTCTTTTTCGCAAAAAACAATCCATATGAAAGATGGGGTTATTTTTTCGGAAAGATTAAATCAAAGAAATGTAGATGTTTTTAAAGTATAGGAATCATGATAAATTTGATAACAATAGTAATTATAGAGATAGTAGAGTTTTGTAAAACACTGTTTTTATAAAGTAAAGTACAAACTAACCAAACCAAAATTAAAAAATTAAGATAATGATACTTAACTGGATAAAAATATTTATTTACCATTTAAAACAAAACAAACTGTTTTCGTTTTTAAATGTTTTAGGATTGAGCATAGGAATTGCAGGAGTTATTTTTGCGATTTTATATTGGAACAATGAGAACTCTTATGATCAGTGGAATCCCGAAAAAGAGAATGTATATCAGGTTCTTAATAAAATAGGTGCAACAGGAGATATCTGGGCTTCGAGTTCTATTCCTTTTGCAAAGACATGTAAAGCTACAATTCCTGAAATAGAATCTATCTGTTATATTGATAGTTGGTATTATGATGATGTGATTAAGTCTGACGGTCAAAAATGGATTGGTAAAAAAATATTAGTTGCCGATGGTGATTTTTTTGAATCCTTTCCATTTCCAATTGTTAAAGGAGCTAAAAAAGATATTCTGAAAGAGAAAAATAGTGCAGCCATATCTGAAGATGAGGCTAAAAAGATTTTTAAAAATGAAGATCCTATTGGTAAAACCATTACAAATGATGATAAATCGTATATCATTAAAGCGGTTTATAAAGTTATCAAGCCATCGTCTATTGAGCCTAATTATGTTTTTGGCGGACTTTTAAAGGAAAATGATGAGGGTAGTTGGGGGAACTTTAATTATGGATTGTTTGTAAAACTAAAAAAAGGAGCAGACGCAGCAAGTGTTTTAAAGAAAATGCAAAATGTGAATTTTGTAAATAGAACGCTGAAAGATGCTAAAGGAAGTGGGCAAACTGTTGAAGAGTACATTAAAGAAAATGGAGAAACGGAAGTTATCTTAGATCAGTTAAAATTAGGAAGACTTCATGGTACAAAATCCACCGCAGGAAGTAGTTATCCTGAAGGAAAAGGAAATTTACAGTTGTTGTACATTATGGTAGGATTATCTATTCTTATTCTTGCTTTGTCTTTGGTAAACTACATTAATCTGGCAACAGCATCGGCAATTAAGAGAGCTAAAGAAGTTGGTGTACGAAAAATTGTAGGAGCTAATAAATCGCAAATTGTATCGCAGTTTATATTAGAAACAGCAATAATTGTTATTCTGGCTATTCTTTTTGCATTGGCAATTGTAGAGCTTTCTTTACCTTTTTATAATGAGTTTTTAGATAAAAACTTAACTATGAATGGGACTGAGTTTTACCTACAAATCATTATTATTTTTGTTATTGTAATTGTTCTTGCCGGAATATTTCCTGCAGTTTATATCGCCAATTTTGAAACGCTGAAGGTTTTAAAGGGGAATTTTTCGAGAAGTAAAAGCGGAATCTGGATACGAAATTCGATGTTGATTTTTCAGTTCACCATTGCGGCATTTTTTATTATTGGTGCGCTGATTGTGTATTCTCAAGTGAATTACATGATGAATAAAGACTTAGGTTTTAGTGGAGATCAGGTTCTTAAGATTTCTTTTAATCATAAAAATCGTGAAAAAAGATTAGAAAAGTATTTTACAACAAAACAAGAATTACTAAAAATAGAAGGCGTTCAGAATGTTTCGACTTTTGCGGGGTCTTTTGGTAACGGAACTAATTCTAGTTCAGGCTTTACACACAAAGGAGTTTTTGTACAGCCTCGTAATGTTGATATGGATTTTGGTTTTCTTGAAATGATGAAAATTAAAATTGTTCAAGGACGTGATTTATCGCCTAAATATGCATCGGATACGGTAAGTAACTGGTTGATAAATGAAACTTGTGCTAAGATGTTAAATCTTAAAAATCCGATAAATACAATAATCAGTTCAGGTTGGGGGAATGAAAAAGGGAATATGAAATTTAAAATTGTAGGTGTAGTAAAAGATTTTCATATTACAGGATTACAAAACAAGGTTCCGCCAATGATTTTTATTAGTATTAAAACATTGAAATGGAATAATTTTAATAATGTGTTTGTAAAGGTAAACCCGAAAGATCTTGCCACAACTATTCCGAAGTTAGAAGCATATTGGAAAAAGAACATCAATGCTGATTTTCCTTTTTCTTATGAATTTGTAGATAAAAGTTTTGCAAAAACATATAGCGAACAGGTAAAACAGAAGAATTTGTTTTTTGTACTTAATATTGTTGTGATTGTAATTGCTATTTTTGGATTGTTTGCATTAGCATCATTTTCGATGGAAAGAAGATTAAAAGAAATTGCTATTAGAAAAACACTTGGTGCAGAAACAGACGCTTTGCTTAAAGAATTGTCGAAACAATATGTTGGATTTTGTTTGCTAGGCTTTGTAATCGGAATATTTCCAGCTTATATTTTGCTTAACAAATGGCTGGAGAATTTTGCCTTTAGGATAGATGTACCAGTCTTGCCATTTATTGTTGCATTGTTTGTGTTACTTTTCTTAACTTTGGTAATTGTTTTGGCAAAAGCATATCAAGTAACAAAAATCGATATTCTTAAATATCTTAAATACGAATAATTAATCTGAGCAATTAATTAAAATTGAGTTTTGGTTCCAGACCCGACAAGCGATTAGCTAGTCGGGTCTTTTTTATATAGAACCTTTTTTTTTATTGCTCAGCTATAGCATCTGAATAAAGTAATTTATCTAGTTTTTGATCTCTGTCATATACATCTGGATAAAAACCAATCTCTCCATCTTCGTTTACCCAAGCAGTAAAATAGCCAATATAGATTGGGATTTTGGTTTTTAATTTACAAGGCGTTTCTTTTTCACCACTCATTGCTTTGTCTATTTTATCAACTGGCCAGTCAGGATCGTCTTTTAAAATTGCAAGTGCCAGCCCTTTAGCTTCTTTTACGTTTATACAGCCGTGACTAAAAGTGCGTTTTTCAAATTCAAACAAACTTTTGGCTGGAGTATCATGTAAATAGATATCATTGGGGTTTGGAAACATGAACTTAACTAATCCTAGAGAGTTTTGAGGTCCGGGTTTTTGTCTTACATTGCCTCCGTTCCATTCCATATTATGATCAGCCAAATAGTTTTTATCCCTGGCTATTTCAGATTTTAATTCGTTTTTAATGATGCTCTGCGGAACATACCAGTATGGGCTAAATACAATTCTGTCCATATTACCACTAAAAATTACTGTTTCGGTCATACGTGTTCCCACAAAAACATCTGATACTAATTCGTATTTACCATTTTTAACATAAACTAGCTTGAAAGACGGGATATTCACCATTATGTATTCACTCGCTTGTACTAAATCTGTAGGGATCCATCGACAACGTTCCATGTTTAGCATTATGGTTTTGATTCTTTTAGCAATAGGCTCATTCATTTGATTGATGTGCTTTAGAGTCAATGCGTAATTTAATTTAAGGCCATATCTTTTTTTATACTTTAAAACAGCGTCCATCATCTCTTGATCATAGACTTCTCTATTAGAATTTTGCACTAAATCTCCAACTACAAATAAACGCTCTCTGATCTGTTTTATAACTAGACCGCTATCTAAAGGTCTTATATCTTTGAAATTGGCGCTATCGATATCTATTTTTGTCCATAAATTATTTTTTTCGATTGTTCGGTATTTTTTTAAAACCGCCTTTAGCTTGTAATATTGAGCAAATAAAAGGTTCTCGTCTTTGTTTAATCGGGCGGGATCTACCATTAGAGAATCTAGTATTTTTGTGTACGAAACACTTTTGGCAGGTAAGAACCAACCAATCTTTTTTAAAGTTGCAGGGTCAACACCAGAATAGACATTGCTTGCATAAAACACATACATATTAGATAATAAAAGTTCTGTGTCTATCTGAGGTAGTTTATTGGATACATTTTCATTAAAAACATCATTTACCAAGTCCATATAAGGCATCGTAGCTTTGATGCCATCACGGTCATTTAATAATTGTACTTTATGATACAATAAAAACCCAAATTCGGTAATGCTCTTGTCATCATACCAAATTGAGTTATATTCTTTCTTTTTATAAAGATCTAAAACGTCACTTTGGTATTTTTTTAATTTTGGATATTTCTTGTAAAACTCATTAATTAACTCAGGGGCAATAGAGGTTTTGGATACAAAAATGTTCTCTAAAGCGATTGTTTTGTTTTTTGTATTGATTTCTTTAGATGAAGATTTAAAAGAAACCAATAAAAAACTAATAACAATGATTACAGATGATAAAGTAAAATTCCGCATATTTTTAGATTTAAATTTAAAAATAGAATTCGATTCAAAAACATATAAAAAATATTTATAATTTTCTTAAAACCAAGTTTTTAAGTTCTATTTGCGTAGTAGGAAGTATAAGTTTGAGGTACTCAAATATAGTTAGTATTATTGATACTTATGGTGTATTATCCTAAAAAAAACATCTCAAAATTCGTATATTTTGATTGAAAAAGTATTTTAAGATTGTAATTGGGATAAAAATATTGTTTGTGTTTTTGTGTCTAAAAAGCGAATGTTAACAGTTAGAATCATTTTGAGTAATCTCAATATCAATAAATACAATTTAAAAGAGTTTGAATCTTAACTTAATCAGTTATCTTTGTAATCTAAAATCGGTTTAAATTAATATAGTTTTTGAAGCGATTATTGTCAATAGAAAATAGTAAAGTTAAAATGAAATTAGACAGAAAAGAAATCCTTAAAGCTTTAGAAACGATTACTATAGCTGGTGAAGGTAAGAATATGGTTGAAAGTGGAGCAGTAGCAAACGTTATTACTTTTGGTGATGAAGTTGTTGTAGATTTAGTTTTACATACTCCTGCAATGCACATAAAAAAACGTGCTGAAGACGATATTAAAAAAACAATACTTGAGTTAGTTTCTCCTGAAGCTAAAATTAAAGTAAACATTAAAGTTGAAACTCCGGAGAAAAACGAAATTAAAGGTCGTGCAATTCCAGGAATTAAAAATATTATTGCTGTAGCCTCTGGAAAAGGAGGAGTTGGTAAATCGACTGTTACAGCAAACTTAGCTGTTACATTAGCTAAAATGGGTTTTGCAGTTGGAGTTTTAGATGCTGATATTTATGGACCATCTATGCCAATTATGTTTGATGTAGAAGCAGAAAAACCTGTTTCGATATTAGTTGACGGCAAGTCAAAAATGAAACCTATTGAAAGTTATGAAGTTAAAATACTTTCTATAGGATTTTTTACAGCGCCAAGTCAGGCAGTAATCTGGAGAGGACCAATGGCTTCTAAAGCTTTGAATCAAATGATTTTTGATGCTGACTGGGGAGAATTAGATTTCATGTTAATTGATTTACCTCCAGGAACAGGAGATATTCATCTTTCAATAATGCAGTCACTTCCTATAACTGGAGCAGTTGTAGTAAGTACTCCACAAGCAGTAGCTTTGGCTGATGCTAAAAAAGGGGTTTCGATGTTTATGCAAGATAACATCAATGTACCAGTTTTAGGAATTATAGAAAATATGGCGTACTTTACACCTGAAGAATTGCCTGATAATAAATATTATATCTTTGGAAAAGAAGGTGCTAAGAACTTAGCCGAAGATTTAGGAGTTCCGTTTTTAGGAGAAGTTCCAATTGTACAGTCTATTCGTGAAGCAGGAGATTATGGTCGTCCGGCAGCTTTGCAAACAGCATCGGCAATCGAAACTGTTTTTGAAGAAATTACTAGAAACGTAGTACAGGAAGTAGTAAGTCGTAACGAAAGTTTACCTGCTACCGAAGCAATAAAAATTACAACAATGGCAGGATGTTCTGCAGTAAAGAAAAAATAAATTAGATAATTGAGATAATGATTCAAATTAGATAATTAGGAAATTAGATAATTAGATAATTGTAGTTTGTGTAAAAACAAAGCATTTATGCTTCAATCTGTACAGTCTTTAATTATCTAATTATCTAATTGACACATTCTCTAATCGACACATTCTCTAATTGAATATAAAAATTATGACAACAGAAGAATTAACAAGCAATGTTTTAAAAGCGCTAGATGAAATCAGACCGTTTCTGAATTCAGACGGAGGTGACATAACATTAGTTTCTATAGAAGATGATAAACACGTTAAGGTTCGCCTTGAAGGAGCGTGTACAAGTTGTAGTGTAAATCAAATGACGCTTAAAGCAGGAGTTGAAACTACAATTAAAAAGTTTGCACCGCAGATCGAAACTGTGGTAAACATTATGTAATTATAGCGATTTGCTATGGTGAAAAATATTTGTTTTTTGTGAATTAAACGAAATTATTACTAATGCTAATTAAAATTTTTTAGTATTTGTTTAGATAATTTGGATGCTGAATGTTGTATTGTTAAAAATGCGCTTGTTTTGTTTTTGAATTTAAATTTATTAATAAGAAAATAGTGTTAAAATTAGTAAATATTCAGAAAAATAACTTAATAAAGTAATTTTGACAAAAAAAAGTGTTAAGAATTAGGGGTTTTGCAATGGTATTTAATATAAATTTAACTTAAATTTGCCATATAACCTCAAACCTTACATTTATGAATAATTTTTACAAGCTAATTGTTTTGTTGCTTTTTACTTCTGCCACCTATGGTCAGCAGGCTACAGATAATCTATATGTTGATAAAGCATGGGTGAATGAATTCGAAGAATGGTCAGATTTTAAATTTACAGGTCAGATTATTATTTCACCGACACCTGAAGAGGGAAGTCTGAGAATTGCAAATTATGATTTTTTGTATGATTTTTCAGAAGGAAGAGCCAAATTCTCAAACAGACAAAGTTACGCAACAGCTGAGTTTTCCCATCCAAGAAAAATTAAAACCACTACAGATAAGCAAGGTATTGTGAATTCAACTTATGAAGGAACATTAATCTTTCAGAATGGGAATGATTATTATTCAGTTATTGCTGTAGTTACTATATTAGATAAAGGAAATATTATAGGCTTAAAAATGCACTTAAAGGATAATTTAAAAGAATATGCATTTAGTTTTAAACCTAGCAATTAGTATTTTGTAAAAGATAATGTATTTTTGCTATCTGAAAATGCGTTAATAATCAAAATTCCGATAAGTTAAAAATGGATGTATTAATAAAGATTAAAGATAGAGAGGGAGTTGTTCATGAACTACAAGCTCCAACTGATATGGCAATGAATGTAATGGAGTTGTGTAAAGCTTATGAGCTTCCTGTAGAAGGAACTTGTGGCGGAATGGCAATGTGTGCTTCTTGTCAGTGTTACGTGCTAAATGATGTTGAGTTACCAGAAATGGGAGACGAAGAAGAAGCAATGCTTTCGGAGGCGTTTTATGTTAAGTCTAATAGTCGTTTAGGATGTCAGATTCCTATCACAGAAGGTTTAGAAGGTTTGGAACTGGAATTAGCTCCAGAATATTAATATAAAGTATAAAGCGAGAAATTTTTCTCGCTTTTTTTTTATTCTTGAAACTTCACTTTTGGTAAAATTCGCTGTACAAATAAAGAATATGCTGATTCAGACGGATGTAATCCGTCTTGTGCAACCAAACTCGGATTCGATAATCCTTGTCGCGTGATATCGGTTATTGTAATAAATTCGATATTATTTGCTTTGCAATAGTTTTCTACAAAAGCATTGTATTTATCTATCTCTGATGAAATTGTTTTGCTATTGTATACAGCCGATTGTCCAAAAGGAGTATAAGCATAATCTGGTATGGAAACTACAATAACATTTGATTTTTTTCCTTTTGCTAAAGAAATTGCATTGTTTACCAATTGCGGGAATTCATTTTCGTATAAGGTGAAAGGTGCGTTCTGAAATTGATTGTTGACTCCTATTAGCAATGTCACTAAGTCATAATTAGATTCTGGATTTTCGGCTTTTATCGCTGATAATAAGTTAGAAGTTGTCCAGCCTGTTTTTGCGATGATTTTTAACGAAAATGAGGTTGCAGGATAGGTGCTAGATAAGTTGCGTCTTAATTGCTCTGGAAAACGGCAAGTTTCGCATACACTTTGTCCAATAGTGTAACTATCGCCAAGAGCTAGGTAGTTTATCGTTTTTGCAGTAAGAGGAGGAGTAATTGTAACTGGGGGAACAATAGTTTTAGTTGGTGGATTTGTTTCATTTTCCGAACTACAACTAATCGTAGAAATTGCGAATAAAAATGTAAGTATTATTTTGAATTTACTTTTCATAATATATAATTAAGGCATTAGTAATCTCCCCAATAATACTTACGTTAAAAATAGAATTTTGGTTTTTATACCATTTCTATTTTTATGCTGATTTCTTCTTCGATAGCATCCCATAATCCAATTCTTTTTTCTAATGCCAGAATGGAAATTTCTTGAACATCAGACCATTTTTGTGCGTCGTCTTCACATAAATCTGTAATCATTTTCATTGCCATAGGACCATGTTCATCTGCATCAAGTTCGATATGACGTTCAAAATAATATATCAGTTTTCTTAAATCTGTATCAGGTAAGTTTTCTTGAAAATTTTTCAATATCGCAGTAAACATATTCGGAATCAAATCTTCTCTTCCAAAAGTAAAAGCTGCTGCAATTTCATGTGGTTTTCCTTCTTCGATTACTCTAAAAGTAAAATCCAGAAAAGCTTTAATGTTTGGGTGTAATTGACTTTGTTTTATTGCAACAAAAATGTTTTGTAAAGAGTTTACTTCGTTTAAAAAACCTTGAATGTTTTTTGTGCTTGCTCCACAATCTTCCATTGCCTCAAGATACATTTCGTAATGACTTTGGCGACGACCATCAATACTTAAATCCGTTTCTTCGGCTAGTACAATTTCGTTAATTAAATATCTAGTCTCTGGGTTTTTACTAGCAAACCACGGTGTAGTTGTACAGGTAAGTTTTGCTTGTAAAGCTTTTAGTAAAGACATAAAATCCCAAACGGCGTAAACATGGCTTTCCAGGAAGCAATGTAAATCATCGATGTTTTGGATTTTTTTATATAGGGGGTGTTGTAATAAAAGATCTTTCTGAGGTTGAATGCTATTGTTTATAGTTTCAATATTCATGGTGGTATTTTTTTTGCAAATATAAAAAAGCTTCTTGGTAACAAGAAGCTTTTAAATCGTTTTTATAAATATTTTAATAGATGATTTCTATTTAAAAGCTGGAATTCCAGTAATATCCATTCCTGTAATTAGTAAATGAATATCGTGAGTTCCTTCGTAAGTGATTACACTTTCAAGGTTCATCATGTGGCGCATGATAGAGTATTCACCAGTAATTCCCATTCCGCCTAATATTTGTCTGGCTTCACGAGCAATGTTAATAGCCATATCGACATTGTTTCTTTTTGCCATCGAAATTTGAGCAGTTGTTGCTCTTCCTTCGTTTCTTAAAACTCCTAAACGCCAAGTTAATAATTGTGCTTTTGTGATTTCGGTAATCATTTCGGCCAATTTTTTTTGTTGTAATTGAGTTCCTGCAATAGGTTTGTCAAACTGAATTCTCTCTTTGGCGTATCTTAAAGCTGTATCGTAACAATCCATTGCAGCGCCAATTGCACCCCAAGCGATTCCGTAACGAGCAGAATCTAAGCAACCAAGTGGTGCTCCTAATCCAGATTTGTTAGGTAATAAATTTTCTTTAGGAATTTTTACATTATCAAAAATCAATTCTCCTGTAGATGATGCACGAAGCGACCATTTATTATGAGTTTCTGGAGTTGTAAAGCCTTCCATACCGCGCTCTACGATTAAACCGTGTATTCTTCCTTCTTCATTTTTAGCCCAAACTACTGCAATGTCAGCAAATGGCGCATTCGAAATCCACATTTTTGCTCCATTCAATAAGTAATGATCTCCCATGTCTTTAAAGTTGGTAATCATACTGCCTGGGTCAGAACCATGATTTGGTTCAGTTAAACCAAAACATCCAATAAACTCACCAGTAGCAAGCTTAGGTAAATATTTCATTCTTTGTTCTTCATTTCCGTATTTCCATATCGGGTACATTACTAATGAAGATTGAACAGATGATGTAGAGCGAACTCCTGAATCTCCACGTTCGATTTCTTGCATGATTAAACCGTAAGAAATTTGATCTAATCCAGCTCCGCCGTATTCAACAGGTATATAAGGGCCAAAACCACCTATTTCTCCTAAGCCTTTTATGATTTGTTTTGGGAATTCTGCTTTTTGAGCATACTCTTCAATAATAGGAGAAACTTCTCTTTTTACCCATGCTCGGGCAGAATCTCTAACGAGTTTGTGCTCGTCGCTTAATAAGTCGTCTAGGTTATAATAATCTGGTGCTTGAAATAGGTCTGGTTTCATAATTTATGTTTTTTTTCTAGAACAAATTTACACAATATAGATATAACAAAACAAAAGTAAATTGTTATAATTTTTATTGATTTAAAAATAATAATCAGAATTAAATTGTGATAATGTTAAGATTTCTATTGCAAATTATTGTTTGCTTATTGGTATTAATGAACTAAATTTGGGATAATTCAAAACTATATCGTTAATGAAATTTGTTAAATGCCTCCTATTTTTTTTTATTGCAAGTACTGTTTTCTCTCAGAAAAATTCGCAATTAAGCGATAAAGAGTATGTTCTATTACAAGATAAAATAAGAGTGTGTACAAATTCTAATGTAGATAGCGCTTTTATTTTTGTAAACAAAATGGAGCAATCGAGAGATTATTTGCATAAGACGTTTGCTTGTGGTGCAAAAGCATATTTATATCAGCTTAAAGATGATAGTATTAAAGCAAAAATGTTTTATGATCAGGCTTTTAGTTTTTTAGAGAAAGTAAAAAATTCAAAAGAAAAAAGAATACTACATGCTGATCTGTTAAATTATGGTGGACTTATCGATTGGAGAAAAAACAATCTAACTGCAGCTTTCGATAAATTCGAAAAAGGATTAACCATTGTTAAGAAGGAGAATGACCAGATTAGAATGGTAAAATTCTATATGAATATTTCTTTAATTAATATAGAAGTAGGTAATTATAAATCGGCAATCTTATCTCTGCAAGAGTCAAATAAAATAACGGATAGAATAAAATACTCGTTTTCTGAAGAGAAATTTACCAATTATAAGAGTAATATTAATTTTAATTTAGGACGAGCCTTTGAGAAAGCTTATGGGAAAAACTATTCTAATCCTAAACTTTTAGATTCTGCAAAACACTACTATACAAAAGCAATTTTATATTCTAATAATTACTTAAATACAAAACTAAATTCTAAAATGAGTCTAGGGAATATTTATTATATGAAGAATGATTTGGCTAATGCCGAAAAAATATATTATGATGTTTTGTTGTTTAGTGAAGAGAATAAATTGCTTCCCGAGTTATTTTCTGCTAGTTATAATTTGGGAAGTTTGTTCTTTAAAACGAAAGAATATGATAAGTCATTGTATTTTTTTAAAAAAGTAGATTCTATATATAGCATTACCAAGGTTGATGATCTGTATTATATTAACTCTAATTATTATTTAGCCAAGATTTATACCATCAAAAATGAACCTCAAGAGGCATTAAAATATTCTGAAAAATACTTTGATAAGTTCGAGACAATTCAGTCAAAAATTGATAATGAAGCTTTAGAAGTTAATTTTCGATTGGGTAATGTGAATGTCAAAAAAGAGATGGAAGATCTTCAGTCTAAAAATCAGAATAAAATTAGATTTTGGAATTTGATGATTTTTATTCTTGTTGGGCTGGTTGTGGTTTTGGTTGTTTTGTATGTAAAAAGCATTAAGAAAAAAAGAGAAACGGATAAGAAAGTGAATACTTTAATTGAAGAGTATAAACAAAGATTAGCGTTAAACAATGCAATTCCAGAAACAGTAAATGAAGAAGTGGTTGTAGTAGACAGTGTGCCTAAAATGGCTGTTAAAATGAATTTAGATTTAGAGAAGGAAGAAGAAATATTCGAAAAATTAAAGCAATTAGAAAAGAAGCATTACTATCTAAATTCAGATTTCACTCAACAATCTGTAGCTAAGAAAATTAAAACAAATACCAGTTATTTGTCATATGTTGTAAATAAGAGATTTGGTAAAACTTTTAGCGAATACTCTAATGAATTAAAGATTAATTACGTGATTAACGAATTAATAACGAATTCAAAATATCGTAAGTACTCAACTCAGGCGCTTGCCGAGAGTGTGGGCTTTAAAAATGCTGTTTCTTTTACAAAATCCTTTAGCAAAAGAACAGGAGTAACTCCAACTCAGTTTACTAAAAAATTAGAAACTACAGAATTCTGAGGGTAAAGCTGTAGTTTCTAATTTATTTCTCTACTAAGTCTGACCAGGTGGCCTCACGGTTCCTGGCGGGATAATATTTGCTATAATTTTAGGATCTGTATTAGGATCTATTATTGGTTCATCTCCTCCCATAATCATTTTGTAATGTTTTTTCGGGAGCTCATTTTTTTTAAAATCTTCGAGCGTTAACGAGGTCTTTTTCATAAGTTGTATTTGTTAGAATGCCAAAATTATAGAAAAGGAATACCGATAATTTGGATTGTGATTTTGAAATATATTTTTACTGGTTGTTTTTTTTAATTACCTGATAAATAGTGATTTGTGATGTAAAAAAGAGCTAAACTATTTATAAATTATATATTCATTTTTTTTAAAAATCCAAAAAATTAACTTTTTTTATGTGAAAGATTGTCAATATTTGTGATAATCCTTTCCATAATAATTAAGATTGTCCCTATGATTAAATTAGTTAACAAGTACCTTGACTTAAACAATTATTTAAATGCTAAAAAGGAGTTCGAAGAGTTATTCCTTTCTCATCCTAATTATCCAAGTCTATTTGCTATTACAGATTCATTGAATACATTATCAATAGAGAATATTGTAATAAAAGTCCCAAAAGAACAATTGCCTGAATTGCCTGAATCTTTCCTGGCAATTTATAATCAGGATTTAGTTTTGGTTCAAAAAACAGAATCTTCAATTACAATTGAGACTGAAAAAAGTAAAAAGATTACTTTATCAGTTGATGATTTCTCCAAAGACTGGAGTGGGGTTGTACTTGCAATAGAGCCTAATGAAGCTCAGGAAGAAGAAGTTTTAAGTGAAAATCCAAAATGGCTTAAGTATGGTATTTTGTTTTTGGCGCTAATTGTCTTATCTAGTTTTTATAACGATTATAAGATATTCGATTATGCTTTTTTAACCACCTCTTTATTGGGATTAATAGTAAGTGTTTTCATAATTCAGGAAAAGTTAGGTATAGATAACCAAATGGTGTCTAAGTTTTGTAATATCAATCCAAATACTTCATGCGAATCAGTTATTAAATCAGATAATGTAGATGTTAATAAGTGGTTTGGTTTTTCGGATTTACCATTAATTTTCTTCGTTACAGCAGTTCTTGCAATGTTAATAGGGCCAGCAAATTCTAATCTTGTAGGATTGCTTAGTCTGGCAGCTATACCAATCATTGTCTATTCTATTTGGGTTCAGAAATTCCAGATAAAAAAATGGTGCGTATTGTGTTTGGTTATTTCTTTTTTAATGATAGTACAAGGAATAGGTTGGGCTTTTGAATCTGAATTAAAGTTAAGCATTACGTTGGCTAGCCTTTTTCAGTATTTATTCTCTTTGATTCTTATTTCTTCGTTATGGTTTACTATAAAACCAGTTATTGAGGATAAATTAAAAGCAGAAAGTTCTGTGAAGAACTTAACCAAGTTCAGAAGAAACTATACTCTTTTTGAATTCTTATCTAAGGATGTTACTGCACAAGAAGGGTTTGATAAATTGGCAGGATTGCATTTTGGAAATACTACTGCTGCTGTCAAGCTTTCTATTATCATAAGCCCAAGTTGTGGACATTGCCATAAAGCATTTGAGGAAGCATTTGAGTTAGTTTGGAAATTTCCTGAAAAAATATCCTTGAATGTATTGTTCAATATCAATCCGGATAATAATCAAAACCCTTATAAAATTGTCGTAGAAAGAATGTTGATGATTAATGATACTAATCCTGAAAACATTGTAGAAGCAATATCTGACTGGCATATTAAAAAAATGACATTAGAAGTATGGCAGGAAAAATGGAAAGTTGATTCTATTTCTATGAAAGTTAATTTACAAATCCAGCAGCAATATGATTGGTGCTCACAAAACGGATTTAATTACACTCCAGTTAAAATTGTTAACAATAAGTTGTATCCTACCGAATACGAATTAAGTGAACTAAAATATTTTATTAATGATATTTTAGAAAGTAATGAAACGTTAGAGAGAGACTCTCTTGTCTATATGTAAAGCATTTATAAAATTCTTGCAAGAGTAGACATAAGCTTCAAGTGTCTTAAAATGATTGGAGTGATAACCAAATTAAAATTTCCCAATTATGTTAAAGAAAATTTTAAAGCTTGAAGGTGCTCAGGAATTAACAAGAAGTGAGCAAAAAACTATTGATGGAGGAATTAATATTGAATGTAGTCCTACTGGCGTATGTTCAGGTAGCACTAAATGTGTGTTCGATTGTAAGCCAGTAGGCGTGTGTAGACCGAATAGTTACGTTGAGAAGCTTTGCTAATATATTAATTTGAGAATAGCAAGATTTTGTTGTCTTTAAATCTATAGACATAAGCTTCAAGTGTCTTAAAATGATTGGAGTAATAACCAAATTAAAATTTCCCAATTATGTTAAAGAAAATTTTAAAGCTAGAAGGTGCTCAGGAATTAACAAGAAGTGAGCAAAAAACTATCCAAGGTGGAAGAGCTTGTGATCAAGGTGGATGGTGTCCAACAGGAAGTAAATGTGTATCTGATTGTAGGTTTGATGAGATTTGTAGGCCAAACAGTTACATTGAGTGTTAGTTTACTAATAGCTCAATTTAAGATTAATAAAACCAAAAAACCATATTATGTTAAGTAAAATTTTAAAATTAGAAGGTGCTCAAGTGTTAACGCAAAAAGAGCAAAAAAGTATTAATGGTGGTGTTACCGAAGTTTGTGCTAAAGCATTGGCTGCTGGATACGCAATATTAAAAGGATCGGCTCCGTGCCCTCCACAATATCCTTTAGCCGGAGGTGGTTGTTGTTTTGCAGATTAAAACAAAACCGTAAACTCATTTAGGACTTTACCTAATTAATAAAATAAAAGTATATAAAAATCGAAGCTCAAGTTTAAAATCGATTTTTAGTATGAATAGACATAAGCTTCAAGTGTCTTAAAATGATTGAAGTATTAACAAATTCAAAAAACCGTATTATGTTAAAAAGCATTTTAAGCCTAAAAGGCGCAGAAGAGTTGACAAAAAAACAGCAAAAAGAAATTAAAGGATCTTGGATTCCACCTGAAGGTAGATTTTGCCCGAATGGAACATGTCAATATTATGAAGGTGGACCTTGCAGAAAAGTATCTGATCAATGTATTTAATTCTGTTAAGTAATTAGACATAAAACTTCGAGTGTCTTAAAATGATTGAAGTATTAACAAAATTAAAAATCCCCAATTATGTTAAAGAAAATTTTAAAACTTGAAGGTGCTCAGCAATTAACCAGAAGTGAGCAAAAAATCATTAAAGGCGGATTAGCCTGTGGTGTTGATGGATATTGTCCAGGTACTAGTAAATGCGTGACAGATTGTAGGTTTTCAGGTATGTGCAGACCATCTAGTTATGTAGAGTGCTAATGTGCTAATGGCTTAATAGGATTAAGAAGTAGAAATGCTCTAAAATATAGACACAAACTTCAAGTGTCTTAAAAATTTTGAAGTAGTAACAAAATCAAAAAACCATATTATGTTAAAGAATATTTTAAAATTAGAAGGCGCTCAGCAACTTACAAATAAAGAACAAAAATCAATTAGTGGTGCAGCATCTGTACCAGTATGTCAACGTCCAGATATTCTTATTTGTTGTCCAGATGGTATATGTGCATGTGCTCCAGCAGGAACACCATGTATGCTGACTTAGATAATAGTTTGGACATAAAACTTCGAGTGTCTTAAAAATTTTGAAGTAGTAACAAATTCAAAAAACCATATTATGTTAAAGAAGATTTTAAACCTGGAAGGTGCTCAAGAATTGTCTAGAAACGAGCAAAAAGTTGTTAAGGGCGGATTGCGTTGTAGTGCAGATGGGTATTGTCCTGGTAATACAGTATGTGTTGGTAGAGATGTTGCAAATGGTGATGATGGTGATTGCAGACCAGCTTAATAAGATTTGGGACTGTACTCATGTAATAACCATTTTTTTAATCAAAATTGTATATAAAGATCCTTCATTTATATTGATATCAGAAGGATTCTTAGCTCAAGTTTTATATTACAATTTCATGGTTTAGACATAAATCCCAAGTGTCTTTAAATGATTGGGGTATTAACAAATTCAAAAAACCATATTATGTTAAAATCAATTTTAAAATTAGAAGGAGCTCAAAAATTAACTAATAGCGAGCAAAAAAGTATTAATGGTGGTGCATGTGTTATCCTTTGTTGTCCAGATAC
Source organism: Flavobacterium sp. GL_143 (assembly GCF_057834355.1). NCBI lineage: Bacteria > Pseudomonadati > Bacteroidota > Flavobacteriia > Flavobacteriales > Flavobacteriaceae > Flavobacterium > Flavobacterium sp. GL_143. The sequence continues at coordinate 1,678,293 of NZ_CM174401.1, forward strand.
AGGATGCTCATGTGTTCCTAAAGGAACAGCTTGTATGCTATAGTTAATTGATTTCTATCAATTAATAATATTAACAAATTCAAAAAACCAAATTATGTTAAAGAACATTTTAAAATTAGAAGGTGCTCAAAAACTAACTAATAGCGAGCAAAAAAGTATCAATGGAGGAGGAGAATGTGTTATTCTTTGTTGTCCAGAAACAGGATGTTATTGTGTTCCTGTATCAAAGATTCCTCTTAAATGTTATAGTTAATTGATTTTGCTCAATTGACAAATTAGTAGTATTGAGCCCCGAGAATCATAAGATGACTGGGGTATTTTTTTAATTTTTAATCCATATATCATGTTAAAAAACATTTTAAATCTAGAAGGTGCTCATAAAATTGAAAAAAATGAGCAAAAAAAGATTAGTGCTGGTAGTGCTCCATATTGTGAAGCAGGTTTTTGTGCAAGACGTTCATTGGAAGATGGAAAATGGGTATGGGATTGTTTACCATGCTAATTAAGTTTATTTAATCACTTTAATTTAAAATATAATATCATGTTAAAAAACATTTTAAACTTGGAAGGCGCTCAAAAAATAACTAAAAATGAGCAAAAAGTAATTACAGGAGGTGGTGCGCCACTTTGTGACGAGGGTTTCTGTGCAGAACGTTTATTAGAAAATGGAAAATGGGTATGGCGTTGTATGCCTTGCTAATTAAATTTATTTAATCATTTTAATTAAAAATAATATGTTAAAAAATATTTCGAAAATAGATGGAGCTCAGGAATTAACAGAAAATGAGCAAAAATCAATTAAAGGAGGACAAAAAAATTGGGAAGTTTGTTGCCCAGAAGACGGTATTGCATATCCAGATTGCAGATATATTGAGTGTCAGGTTTAGTTTTCTCTATATTACATTTGAACTTCGAGTCCTGAAGTTAATTTCAGTTTAGCTATTTGAAGAGATTTGTAGAAAGTATCAGAGGTATTTGTTCAACAATTTAAAAAATATAATGATGTTAAAAAATATATCAAAAATAGACGGAGCTCAGGAGTTAACAGAAAATGAGCAAAAAGTAATTAAAGGAAACGGACCTGGCGATTTTATCGTTTGTTGTCCTGAAGATAATAATATTGCCTATCCAGATTGTAGATTTATTGAGTGTTCTAGATAATTTTTATACTAGGGTTTATGAGTTTTAGGCATAAACCCTAGTTCTTAAAAAAGTGAAGTATTAACGAATTAATAAAAACTAATTATGTTAAAAAATATTTTAAACTTAGAAGGGGCTCATCAATTAACCAAAAATGAGCAAAAGAGTATTCATGGAGGTATAGCCTGTACTAAAGGAAGAATATGTCCAACAGGAACATATTGTGTTGTCTCAGGCGAATTTGAGGGACTTTGTAGAAAAAATTAGTAAATATTTATTCAACATTAAAAAAACGATACTTATGTTAAAGAATATTTTAAAATTAGAAGGAGTTCAAGAATTGAACATAACAGAGCAGAAAATAATCAAAGGTGGTACAGAGAAACCTAAAGAGGGATGTGCTGTAGATTTTTGTTTAAATATTTTCGGTGTTTGTGTTCGTTGTGAGCCTTAATGAAAATTAATTTTTAAAAACAATACTTATGTTAAAGAATATATTAAATATTGAAGGTGCTCAAAATTTAAGCAAAAGCGAACAAAAAATGCTTGTTGGAGGAGGTAAAATCCCGCCAGGAAACTGTAAATGTTTTTGCTATAATGGAGGTCCTGTAAAAATAAGTTCTTCTTGCTTTTCTTATTGTGCTGATGGTACAATACCAGGATTAGAAGAAGGAAGTACTGGGAATTGTACATTTCCTGGAGGTGGAGCTTAATTAATTAATTTTTAAAACTTTATATCATGTTAAAAAACATTTCAAATTTAGAAGGTGCTCAAAAATTAACTAAAAATGAGCAAAAAAGTATTAAAGGTGGTTTAAGAGATTGTATTGATCCTAACACAAATCAATGTAAGTATTATAGCTTATCATGTGCTAGTCCATGTCGTCCAGGGATAGAGCCTTAATAATGTAATATTAATTAAGTTTTTGTTAGTCCGTAAAACGACTAACAAGAATTTAATGTTTTAATTGTTTTTTGTGTAACTAATAAAACTAAATATCATGTTAAAAAAGATTTTAAATTTAGAAGGTGCTGAACAATTAACAAAGAACCAACAAAAAAGCATCAAAGGTGGTTTGGAGTATTGTCGTGATTGGAATACGGGTCTCTGTAAGTACTATAAGATAACCTGCGCTAGTCCATGTAATGTACAGCCGTAGGTTTTAAATAAAATTATAATTTGTTAAGTGTTAGTAAGGTTGTTCATTAAGATGATAAAGAGGAGGTGGTTCCTCTTTATTATTTTATATTCGAATATGAAATAATTAGAGTATATTGTCCTTGTAAAACAAGATTTAAAATTGAAAAAATTCCCCAATTATAAACAAGCAGATTTTAAGGACTGCGGTCCTACCTGCTTAAAGATTATTGCAAAGCATTATGGTAAGTCCATAAATATTCAAGAACTACGTGATTACAGTGAGACCACACGTGAAGGAAGTAATTTGTTGTTCTTAAGTGATGCTGCGGAAAAAATAGGTTTTCGAACCTTAGGAGTTAAACTTAATGTACAGAGTCTGGAAGAAGCTCCTTTGCCTTGTGTCTTACATTGGAATAAAGAACACTATGTTGTGCTTTATAAAATTAAGAGAGGTATCTATTATATTTCTGATCCAGCTTTTGGATTGATAGAATATAATCAGAAAGACTTTATTAAGTTTTGGATAGGAAATAATGCCGATGATTCTACTCAGGAAGGAATTGCATTATTGTTAGAAGCCACTCCAAGATTCTTTCAGTCCGAGTTTGATAAAGAAGATAAAAAAGGCTTAGGATTTGGGCTATTATCGCAATATGTCTTGCGATATAAATCATTCCTAATCCAGTTAAGTATAAGTTTACTGGCGAGTAGTTTACTACAGCTTATCTTTCCGTTTCTTACCCAGAGTATTGTCGATGTAGGGATACAAAATCAAAACATTCATTTTATTTATTTAATTCTGTTTGCGCAATTATTTCTTTTTGCAGGAAGAACAGGGTTAGAACTTATCAGGAGTTGGATATTATTGCATTTATCTACCAGAATTAATATCTCTTTAATTTCAGATTTCTTCATCAAATTAATGAATTTACCAATTTCATTTTTTGATGTCCGAATGACGGGAGATATTATGCAACGTATAAACGACCATCGTCGTATAGAGAGAATCCTTACTACATCATCATTAAATGTATTGTTTTCGGTCATTAATATGATAATTATGGGAGGTGTTCTAGCCTATTATAATCTTCAGATATTTTTAGTGTTTTTTGCAGGAAGTATTCTGTACTTCGGATGGATAACCTTATTCTTAAAACGAAGAGAAGAACTCGATTATAAGCGATTTTCGGAAGTTAGTCAGGAGCAAAGCAAGGTTATGGAGCTTATAAACGGAATGCAGGAAATAAAACTGCACAATGCCGAAAAGCAAAAAAGATGGGGTTGGGAGTATGTTCAGGCAAGATTATTCAGGGTTTCTATAAAAGGATTAGTCTTAGAGCAAACCCAAACAATAGGTTCATCTGTAATTAATGAATTAAAGAATATTTTTATAATTTTCCTTTCGGCAAAATTGGTAATCGATGGTCAGATCACACTTGGGATGATGCTTGCTATAAGTTCTATCGTTGGGAGTTTAAATGGACCAATTACACAACTTATAGAGTTTGTAAGAGAAGTACAAGATGCCAAAATATCGTTGGCAAGACTATCCGAAATTCATGATAAAGAAGATGAGGTACAGCAAGAAGTACATCAAACCCAAGATATTCCTCAGGATAGCGATATAATCATCAAAGATTTATCGTATCGTTATTTAGGTTCGGATATTCCTGTTTTAGATGATTTAAATTTGATAATTCCTGCACACAAAGTAACTGCCATTGTAGGCGTTAGCGGAAGCGGAAAAACCACTTTAATGAAGTTATTACTAAAATTCTATGAGCCAAATAATGGAGAAATTAATTTAGGAAATACACAACTTAAAAATATTTCGCAAAAAGCATGGCGTAATAACATCGGAGCAGTTATGCAAGAAGGATTTATTTTTAGTGATACAATTGCTAATAATATAGCTATTGGGGTCGATAAAATAGATAAAGAACGATTGGTTTACGCTGCAGATGTGGCCAACATAAAAGAATATATCTCTAGTTTGCCACTTGGTTATAATACCAAGATAGGATCAGAAGGAGTTGGTATGAGTACAGGACAAAAACAACGATTATTAATTGCGAGAGCAGTTTATAAAAATCCCGAAATGTTATTTTTTGATGAAGCAACTTCAGCATTAGATGCAAATAATGAAAAATCAATTATGGGGAAATTAGATATCTTCTTTAAGGATAAAACAGTTGTAGTAATTGCACACCGATTAAGTACAGTGATGAACGCAGATCAAATAGTTGTTTTAGACAAAGGAAAGATTATCGAAATAGGAAGTCACTCAGCATTAGTAGAACAAAAAGGGAATTATTTTGAATTGGTTCGTAATCAATTGCAATTAGGAAATTAAAACATGGCAGAAGACAATACAAAATTTGAATTAAGAAGCGAAGAAGTACAAGATATCCTTACAAGAGTGCCACATTGGATGATACGATGGGGAACGGTTTTAATCTTTGCAATAATATGCATGCTGTTTTTTGTTTCCTGGTTTCTTAAATATCCAGATGTTGTGAGTACAGAAATAAGTATTACAACGTCTATTCCTCCTGAGAAATTAGTAGCAAAAACTACTGGAAGAATCGAAGCAATTTTGGTAAAAGATAAAGCAAAAGTATCAAAAAATACACCGCTTGCAATTATCGAAAATTCAGCTAATTATAAAGATGTCTTTGTTTTAAAAAACACAGTAGACAATTTTAATATAAATGACAGAAATAAAGAATTTCCATTTGCTTCCCTAAACAATATGCAGTTTGGAGAGATGGAAAATGCTTATGGAGTATTTCAGAAGGACTATGCAGCATGGAAACTTAATGAAAACCTACAACCTTTTCAGGTAGAAAATAATGCTCAAAAATCAGAACATACCCAGATAAAAGAGCGATTGGCTATTTTGCAGCAGCAAAAAAGCATCAACGAAAGCGAATTACAACTTCAAAAAAATGATGTTAATCGTTTCGAAGCTTTATATGCAAAAGGGGTTATTTCTACACAAGACTTAGAAAATAAAAAGTTGAGTTATCTTCAGGCTGATAAGAATTATAAAGGATTGCTTTCATCAATATCGCAGTTAAAATCATCCCTTATAGAAAACTCCAGATCTAGTCAAGGTACTAAAATAAGCGGAACGAAAGAAGAAGTGAATTTAGAGCGCAACTTAATGCAATCTTTTTATCAGTTAAAAAAAGGGATTAAAGATTGGGAATTAGCTTACACATTAAGATCCTCAATTCCGGGTATAGTTACTTTTTTGCAAGTATGGACAGAGAGCCAAACAATTACTTCGGGAGAGAATGTTTTTTCGATTATTCCAGATACTGAAAAAGGATATATTGGCAAAGCCAAAGCAAAGGCTCAGAATTCAGGAAAAATTAAACTAGGACAACAAGTTAATATTCGATTGTTTAATTTCCCAGACAGAGAGTTTGGTGTAATTAGAGGCAAGGTCGAAAATATTTCGCTTATTCCAGATAAAGATGGGAATCTATTGCTAGATATATCGCTACCTAAAGGATTGGAAACATCGTATAAAAAGAAAATTCCTTTTCAACAAGAGATGAAAGGTAGTGCAGAAATTGTTACCGAAGATTTACGATTACTCGAAAGAATACTATATCAGTTTAAGAGCCTTTTTAGACAGAATTAAGATTTTATGTCTTACAATCGTTGTGTATTCTCGCTATATTTTTGAATCAGTCAAATCCTAGGTTATAAATTTAACAAAATTGATCTTTAATGTTTATTGTTTTTGATTATCTGTTTGTTTTTTAATAGCCTATGTTTTTATCTTTAATGTTATGCTTAGAAATTACGATGTAGTTTTTAAACTATTTTATCAAAGATGATTTTCTATTAAAAACGAGGTGTTTGCTGGTTTTATAATAGATTCAAAATATTCTTGCGTGAGATTAGACATAAGACTCAAATGTCTTTAAACGATTGGGTTATTAACGAAACTATAAAATTTTAAATTATGTTAAAAAACATTTTAAACTTGGGAGGTGCCAAAAAATTAACCAAAAACGAACAAAAATCAATTAACGGAGGTGGGGCTAAATTTAGTCCGGAAACAGGATGGTGTTTTAGTAATTATAGTTCTTGCGATGATACTTATCCGAAAAGCTATGCCGGTGGTTGGTGTTGTGAAAGATAGTTTTTAAAATATATTAGAGAGGAAGTTCGCTTTCTCTCTGTGTTATTTTACAATTAAGATAATTCTTTTCTACACTTTTTAACATAGCAATCTTTCGTTAGCTCGTTATATTCGAGAATAAAAAGGTGTAGTTACTTCCTATAATTTATTCCTCAATAGAGATACCATTAGCTTTTAATTTGAATTAAAAGCCAATGGTATTTACTTTAAATATATTATGTTTCTCCCTCTTATAAACCAGTTAAGTTTCTGGTTATAAATTTAACAAAATAGACGCTCAATGTTTATTGTTTTTTATTATCTATCTGTATTTTAATTGGTTATGTTTTATCTTTAATGTTCTGCTTAAAAATTACTATGTGGTTTTTAAACTATTTCATCAAATGTGATTTTCTATTAAAAAACAAAGGCATCAGCTGGTTTTGTAATAGAATTAAAATATTCTTACGCGAGATTAGACAGAAAGTTCAACTGTCTTTAAACGATTGAGCTATTAACAAAACCATAAAAAACAAATCATGTTAAAGAACATTTTAAATTTAGAGGGTGCCAGAAAACTAACCAAAAGCGAACAAAAATTAATTAGTGCAGGAGAATGGAGATATTCTGAAGCAACGGGTTATTGTGTTTATCCACTTCCTGTTTGTAGCGGTGCGCTTTATTCAAAACAATATCCGGGTAACTGGTGTTGCGAAAAATAATTTTTAAAACATACCAGAGAGAAAGTCCGCTTTCTCTCTGTGTATTTTTATAATTGAGTTACTTCTTTTAGCCGGTTTTAAAGTTTATATTTTTTAGATAGAGATCTTTCATCAACTCGATATATCCGATGACGAGACCTCATAATTACTTCTTTTAATTACTTCTTCAATAACGATTATTCATTTTTAACTAGATTCAAATCGATGACATTTCTTTTAAAAGGACTGTTGAAATTTTCATGCGTTTTTGCTTCTATTGTGTCAGTTTAATCTTGGGTTATAAATGTAACAAAATAGGTTCTCAATGTTTGTTGTTTTTGTGTATATATCTATTGTTTAATTAGTTGAGTTCTTATCTTTAATATTGTGCTTAAAAATTCACATGTAGTTTTTAAGCTATTTTATCATCGACAAATTTCTATTAAAATACTAGTTATATGCTAGATTCTTTAATAGACTTAAAAATATTCTTGCGTGAGATTAGACAGAAAGTTCAAATGTCTTTAAAAGATTGAGCTATTAACGAAACCATAAAAAAACAAATCATGTTAAAAAACATTTTAAACGTAGAAGGTGCTCAAAAATTAACAAAAAGCGAACAAAAACTAATTAACGGTGGAGCAGTAGGAGATTGGACATATTCCGAACAAACAGGTTATTGCGTTTATTCTGTAGAAGCTTGCGGCTTTGGAGTTTATCCAAAAAGATATCCTGGAAACTGGTGTTGCCAAAAATAATATCTTAAAACAAGTTAGAGAGAAAGTTCGCTTTCTCTCTTTGTAAGTTTTTTAAAACCTACATTTTTAAATAGAAATCCTTGGTCAATTCGATATATTCGGGAGTATAAACATGTCTTTCAGTTTCGATAATTAATTCATCGATAGAAATGTCTGTGTTTTCAGTGCGATTAAAGGCTAATAAACTGCGTTTAATATCGCTTACAGGTGTTCCTTTTACTCGAGTGATTTTAAAAGGATATAACTCAAATTCTTTGGCTAGAGTAATAAATTTCTCTTCTTCTTTAAATGGAATAATTACTGAGAAGATTCCGTTTTCCGAAAGCAATAGATCAGCCGCTTCAACTAAATCTTCAAAAGGCATTGCGTCTTGAAAACGTGCTAAATCTCTTTGATCGTTATCAGTTTTGTAATCTTCGCTGTAAAAAGGAGGGTTTGATACAATGATGTCATATTCGTCTTCTGGTTCTTCCATGAACTCGTCTAATCCTGCATGATAACAAAATAAACGGTCATTCCAAGGAGCGTTTTCAAAATTATCTACAGCTTGTTCATACGCAGCTTCATCTATCTCTAAAGCGTCGATTTGTTCTGCTGAGGTTCTTTGTGCTAGCATCAAGGCAATAAGTCCAGTTCCAGCTCCAACATCTAAAATGCTAAAAGGATTATTGGTTATAGGAGTCCATGCGCCTAATAAAACACCATCAGTACCAACTTTCATAGCAGTTTTATCTTGTAGAATAGAGAATTGTTTGAATTTAAACATAAAAAAGAAATTCCAATTTTTTTAAATTCCAAATTTCAATTAGAAAGGAGGGAATTCTAAAAAAAGAAATTCCAAATTCCAATTGCAAAAAGGAGTAAAACTATACGAGTTTTGAGTTGCAAAAGTAAGATTAAAATCTCAATAATTATTTTGAAGTTTTGGTGATTATTGCAGATAAAATTTTTCGTAATTCTTCTACTTCGAATAATAAAGAATTTGAAAGTGTTCTTTGATCGGGATTTGATTCATGTAATAGGCGTAACCAGAATTTAGATTCTTTAGCTTCTTTTCGAGAGATTTTAAGTCTAAATATTAAATCTTTATCCCCAAGTTTTTCATTTGCTTCAATATAATTTGCTCCTACAGAACCAGAAGATCTAACTAATTGTTTTCCGTCTTCTATGTTTGATGTTGTTTTAGGTAAAGTTCTAACATATGTTCTACATTCATTTGCAAACAAAAAAGTTCGTTCTTCTAAATCGTAAGGTTTGTTTATCATAATACTCCAATTTTTAAATTCTAATAAAGATGGCACAATTATTTTATAAAAATAAGTTTTTTCTTTCAAATTTAAAATTTAGAAAAAATATTCTTCAAAAGGTGAGATTTGGAATTTCAGTTTTGGAATTTTCCTTTCCAGTATTGGGATTTGGGATTTGAAAAATTGGAATTTCCCTTCCTAGTTTGGAATTTGGAATTTCAGATTTGGAATTTTCCTTTCCAGTATTGGAATTTGGAATTTTTCTTCCTAGTTTGGAATTTGGAATTTCAGATTTGGAATTTTCCTTTTCAGTATTGGAATTTCTAATCTAAAGGTACATTTCAACCAAGCCTTCAGGTAAATTCATGATAACTTTTTTGTTATCACGGTCAATTTTTACTAAGAAATGGTCAATCATAGGGATTAACATTTCTACTTCGCCATTAATAACTTCAAAAAGAGGTTGGGCAGTAGAGTCATTTACAGAAACTATTTTTCCGAAAACGCCTAAGCGTTGGTCTTCTATTTCGAAACCGATAACTTCGTGAAAATAAAATTTGTTACCAGTAAGTTTAGGTAACATGCTTAAAGGAAGATAAATGGCGTTACCCATAATGGCATCGGCATCTTCCTCAGTAGTCATATCTTCAAAACGAATTCTTAAGAAATCGTTTTTGTGTATTGAGCTACTTTCAATAAAAAAAGGAACCAAGTGTTTGTCGCATTCGACAAACACTGATTCCAAGTTTTCGTATAACTCAGGTTCGTCCGTGTCTAAATAAGCCAGAACTTCACCTTTGAAACTAAATTTTTTCGCGATTTTACCTAAATAAAAACATTCTTCTTTACGCATTCTCGCTTAATATAATTATGCTTCAGTTGTTTCGTTATTTTCTTCAACAGCTGGAGCTTCTTCAGTTGATGCTTCAACTTCAGCAACTTCTTCTACAGCAGGAGTAGCAGCAGCGATAGCGTCAGCTTCAGCTTTTGCAGCAGCAGCTAAACGTTTTGCGTTTACTTCTTGTTCAGCTTTAAAAGCTTTAGATTTAGCATCAGCTTGCGCTTTAGTTAAACCATCTTTCTTAGCGTCAACTTTTCCAGCTTTTGCTTCTAACCAAGCAGCTAATTTTGCATCAGCTTGTTCTTGAGTTAAAGCACCTTTGCGAATACCACCTTCAAGGTGATGTTTCAACAAAGCTCCTTTGTAAGAAAGAATTGCTTTAGCAGTATCAGTTGGTTGTGCACCATTGTGTAACCATTTAACTGCACTATCAAGGTTTAAGTCGATAGTTGCTGGGTTTGTGTTTGGATTGTAAGTACCGATTTTCTCTAAGTATTTACCGTCTCTTTTTGAGCGTGCATCTGCAGCTACAACCCAGTAAAAAGGTTTTCCTTTTTTACCGTGTCTTTGTAATCTAATTTTTACTGACATAATCGTTTGATTAAATTTTGAGGTACTCGACCTCTATTAATTAAGGGTGCAAAGATATAATTTTATTCTGAATTACAATTTCTATTTTTCAATTTAATGTTTAAGCCCTTATTTGCTAGTTTTTTATGGTTCTTTTAAGAGATAGATCTAATTATTTTGTTTTTTAATTGATAATTTTGCCAAAATTTAATTTGAATATGAAAAAGTGGTTTTTTCTATTGCCTCTACTTTTATTGGTTTTTGCTTGTGACAAAGAAGAAGTGGTGTCGAGTAGTCCTGCCTTTCAGTTCTTGAAAAATGATGTTTTTTGGAGAACTACAACTTATAGTGCTACTATTGATAAGGACGGAAAACTTGTAATTACTGGAGGTTTGAATGATGAAAAAGTCGTATTACAAACAGCTTCGGTAAATGTTAAAACATATGTTTTGGGAGTCGATGATGTTTCTACTGCTATATATATTAATTCATTACCAAGGCAAGAAACTTTGTATAAAACAGGTAAAGGAATAGGAAGTGGTCAGATTATTATAACAGAGTATAATAAGGATACAAATACAGTTTCGGGCACATTTGCATTTATTGCTCCAGATAATGAAGATGTTGCGTCGGTCGAAAAAGCTGTCCGCTTTAAAGAAGGAGTTTTTTATAAAGTGCCAATTACGTTGGTTAACACATCGGAATAGAAAATTTTAGAGAAAGAAAAAAAAATCTATTTGCGACTCTTCTTACTTTTTTTTATTGATAATAAAAACATAAATAAGCTAATTTATAGTAGATTAGAAAAAAATAAGATTACATTTGTTGCATATTAAAATAAGTACATATGAATATTTTTGTTGGAAGCCTTCCATTCAGTATTGAGGAAGCAGATTTAAGAGAGTCTTTCGAGGCTTACGGAGCAGTTGATTCAGTTAAAATCATTACTGATAAATTTACTGGAAGAAGTAAAGGTTTCGGTTTTGTTGAAATGACAAATGATGATGAGGCTCAAAAAGCGATTGACGAATTGAACGGAGCTACTGTTCAAGGACGTGCAATTGTTGTAAACAAATCTGAGCCAAAACCAGAAGGCGAAAGAAGAAGTTTTAATAACAACCGTGGAGGAAATGATTCTCGTGGTGGTTATGGTGGTGGAAACAGCCGTGGTGGAGACAACCGTGGAGGTGGAAACAGAGGAGGATATTAATATTTTTTTCTACAATATAAAAAAAGGTGTCAATTTATTGACACCTTTTTTGTTTGTATATGTTTTGTTGCGGAGACGCATATTGTAGAGACGCACCGCAGTGCGTCTAATATTTTTTATAAATTAGCAACCAACCAATCACCAACTTCGCTGGTTTTGTATGCTTTGGTTCCTTTTGGAGCTAAATCTTCAGTGACAATTCCTTGCTCTAATGATTTGTTTACAACAGCTCTAATTGCTTCGGCTTCCTCTTTTAGTCCAAAAGCATCTTCAAACATCATTGCAGCAGATAAAATAGTTGCTAATGGATTTGCAATATTTAATCCTGTTGCTTGCGGATAAGACCCGTGAATAGGTTCATATAATGAAGTGTGTTCTCCAACAGATGCAGAAGGCATTAATCCCATTGAGCCAGAAATTACCGAAGCTTCATCGGTTAAGATATCTCCAAATAGATTTTCAGTGATCAATACATCGTAAGAGTTTGGCCATTGTACCAATCGCATCGCAACAGCATCTACAAACTCATAAGAAACAGTTACTTCAGGATAATCTTTTTCCATTGCCTGAACCGTTTCTCTCCATAAACGTGAAGTTTCCAAAACGTTTGCTTTATCAACGCAACATAATTTTTTGCTACGTGTCATTGCGAGTTCAAAACCTTTTTTAGCTAAACGTTGTACTTCAGCTCTTGTGTAAACACAATTGTCAAAAGCAGTTTCTCCATTGTCTCTTCTTCCTTTTTCTCCAAAGTAAATTCCACCGGTTAATTCTCTTAAGAAAACCAAATCAGTTCCTTCGATTCTTTCTCTTTTTAAAGGAGAATTATCTATTAATGAAGGGAAAGTAAATGTAGGGCGTACGTTTGCAAATAAGCCTAATTTTTTACGCATTAATAATAAACCTTGTTCAGGTCGAACAGGCGCACTTGGATCATTATCGTATTTTGGATGACCGATTGCGCCAAATAAAACGGCATCGGCAGCCATACAAATTTCATGAGTTTCATCAGGATAAGGAACTCCAACTGCATCAATAGCGCAAGCTCCTGTAAGAGCAGGTGTCCAGTTAATTTCGTGATTGAATTTTTTTGCAATAGCATCAGATACTTTTACGGCTTCATTAATTACCTCAGGACCAATTCCGTCTCCTGCTAAAAGGGCGATGTTAAATTTCATTTTTTTTAAGTTTCTAAGTTCTTGAGTTTCTAAGTTTTTTTTCTTAACTGATCAGAATTTTAATTTATAATTGTTTGTTAGGTTTAAAGTGGCCAAGATTCAAAGGCTCAAAGTTTAAAGCAACAAAGAAAAAACCTTTGCACCTTTGTTGCTCTGAGCCTTTGTACCTATATTAAGGAATCACATTCAACATTTTTTGTGTGGCAATAATTGCGGCAACTGTCTGATCAGAATCTAGTCCTCTTGTTTTAAATTCTTTTCCGTTATTAATCCAAGTAATAATAGTCTCGCATAAAGCGTCAGAACTACTTCCTGGAGGGATTCGAACTGCATAATCAATTAACTTTGGTAAAGTCATTTTTTTGCTTTTGTAGATTTTGGTCAATGCATTCATAAAAGCATCAAACTGACCATCTCCTTGTGCATGTTCTTCTATGATTTCTCCGTCAAGATTTAAGCTTAATGTTGATGATGGACGTGTCCCTTTTGAATGCATTAATACGTAAGACTGTATTGTAATTTTATCTTGATATGTATGACTGTTTAAAACGTCAGAAATGATGTATGGTAAATCTTCTTTGGTAACGGTTTCTTTTTTGTCGCCTAATTCGATAATACGTTGAGTAACCAATTTTAAATCCTCTTGATTTAGTTTTAATCCTAATTCCTGAAGATTCTTTTCAATGTTGGCTTTTCCAGAGGTTTTCCCGAGAGCGTATTTGCGTTTTCTTCCAAAACGTTCTGGAAGTAAATCACTAAAATATAAGTTGTTTTTATTGTCACCATCGGCATGAATTCCTGCAGTTTGGGTGAAAACATTATCTCCAACAATTGGTTTGTTGGCAGGAATTCTGTAGCCAGTAAAGGTTTCTACCAATTTACTCACCGAGTATAAAGAAGTTTCCTTGATATTAATACTTACTTCTGGTAAATAATCATTGATTACGGCAACAGTACTTTCGAGAGGTGCATTTCCTGCACGTTCCCCCATTCCGTTTACAGTAACATGAAGACCTTTAATGCCTGCTTTTACTGCTTCCATAACATTGGCTACACTTAAATCGTAATCATTATGTGCATGAAAATCAAAATGGATACTTGGATATTTTGCAGTGATTTTTGAAATAAATTCGAAAGTTTGAGCAGGAATCAATACACCTAAAGTATCAGGAAGCAAAATTCTTTTGATGGGTTGTGTTGCTAAAAAAGCCAGAAAATCAAAAACATATTCGGGAGAATTTCGCATTCCGTTGCTCCAATCTTCCAAATATACATTTGTTTCGATGTCGTTTTCTTTTGCTAAAGCAATACTTGTTGCAATTTCGGCAAAATGTTGTTCTGGTGTTTTTTTTAACTGATGTATAAGATGGTTCATCGAACCTTTGGTTAATAAGTTCTGAACTTTAGCTCCAGCTTTTTTCATCCATTCGATAGAAACGCCACCATCTACAAAAGATAATACTTCAATTCTTTTAATGTAACCTCTTTCTTCTGCCCAAGATGTTATACTTTTTACTGCCTGAAATTCTCCTTCGCTTACGCGAGCAGAGGCAATTTCTATTCGATCAATATTTAATTCTTCTAATAGTAATTGTGCAATGGTTAGTTTTTCTGCTGCAGAAAAAGATACTCCCGATGTTTGTTCGCCATCCCGGAGCGTCGTGTCCATTATTTCAATTTTTCTTTTTTCCATATTGATTTCTGTATTTCTTTTAAAGTGAAATTATAGTTGTTGTTATAATTTTCCTCTCACTTCATTTAACTTCATTGTCATTGAAATAGCTGAATTTTCGATCCAGTTATTGTATTCTTCGATTGTTTTTAATCTTAATTCGTTATCTAAATAATCTTCCTCAACCATTTGACTGGAACCTGCAACTTTAGACCAAATCCCTATTTTTGATTTAAAATCAGAATCTTCATTATGATAAGCTTCGTCTGAATTTATTTTCTCGATAGAATGAAAACCTGCTTCTTTTAATAATTGAGGTAGATCTTCGCCTATCTTATTATTCATTCCGGCATCTGCCCGCCATTTCAAAAAAGTTTTATAAAATTCCTGAATGCTTTCCGGTGGTAATGGATTCCAGATTAAATTAGTGTGATCATAATCCAGAATTGATATTTGACCGTTTGGCTTTAATAATGATTTCATTTTTATTAAAGCTTCTTTAGGATTGCTTAACCATTGTAATGTTCTGGCAGAAACGATTAAATCAAATTTTGTGTCTGGATTGTATTCAAATAAATCAACCGCAATTAATTCTAGATTAGAGACTGATTGATAAGATTCTTTGCCGCTTTTTATGAAAATTTCTGTATTGTCAATTGCAATAACCTTTCCGTTAGGGCCAATAGTATTTGCAATGTCTTTTGAAATTGAACCTGTTCCGCACCCAATATCTAAAATTGTCATTCCGGGTTTTAAAATCTGAATCAGATTTCGATAATCTTTTGATAAACTTCTATCGTCAAATATTTTTGTCGCGTTTTCGTCCCTTTTAATATGTTTATTGCCTTTCATTTACAATAGGATTATTTTTAAAACTTATTTCGATGTTGGATTATTTTCTGAAATATTTTTTCGGTCGATTTAATTTAGAAAGACCCGACAGGTTTCGAAAACCTGTCGGGTCTAGTAGATCGAACGAGATTTTATTAATAAGGAAGTTTATCGGCAAAAGTCACAATATCTTCTTTGATGTTTTGTAAATAATCAATGTCATCAAAGCCATTAATCATATTATTCTTTTTGTATCCATTAATTGCAAAAGATTCTGATTGACCAGTTGCTAATAATGTAATAGTTTGATTTGGTAAGTTGATTTCTAATTCCGTTTTTGGATCAGCTTCAATTGCTTTAAAAATAGTATCAGCAAATTCAGGGCTAACTTGTACAGGAAGAACTCCAATATTTAAGCAGTTTCCCTTAAAGATATCTGCAAAGAAACTAGATACTACAGCTCTAAATCCATAATCGTAAACTGCCCAAGCAGCATGTTCTCTAGAAGATCCTGAACCAAAGTTTTTTCCTCCAACTAAGATTTTTCCGCTATAAGTAGAGTCATTTAAAACGAAATCAGCTTTTGGAGAATCATCACCATTATATCTCCAATCTCTAAAAAGATTGTCTCCAAAACCTTCACGTTTTGTAGCTTTTAAGAAACGAGCCGGGATGATTTGATCTGTATCTACGTTTTCTATCGGTAGCGGCACTGCACTACTAGTAAGTATATTAAATTTATCGTATGCCATTTTGATATCTGCTTTAGGCTGTAGGCTATAAGCTTTAGGCTTTTCCTACAGGGTGTATTATGTTATTGTGTTTTTTGCTTGAAGCCTATTGCTTAAAGCTTATAGCGAGAATTAAAATAACTCTCTCGGATCTGTCAGTTTTCCTGTCACGGCTGCTGCTGCTGCCATAATCGGACTAGCCAAAAGTGTTCTTGAGCCAGGACCTTGACGACCTTCAAAGTTTCTATTAGATGTACTTACTGCGTATTTTCCAGCAGGAACTTTATCATCGTTCATAGCTAAACAAGCAGAACAACCAGGCTGACGTAATACAAAACCTGCTTCGGTTAAGATTTCTAAAAGACCTTCTTCTTTAATTTGTGCTTCAACAACATGAGATCCTGGAACTAACCAAGCAGTTACATTATCAGCTTTTTTGCGTCCTTTTACAATTTCTGTAAAAGCTCTAAAATCTTCAATACGTCCATTAGTACAACTTCCTAAGAATACAAAGTCGATTGGTTTTCCAATCATTACATCATTTTCTTGAAAGCCCATGTAGGCCAAAGATTTTTTATAAGTTTCCTCGCCGCCTTCAACTTGGTTGGCGTTCGGAATATTTTTAGAGATACCAATTCCCATTCCTGGATTAGTACCGTAAGTAATCATCGGTTCGATATCTGCTGCGTTAATGTTTAATTCAGCATCAAAAACTGCATCAGCATCAGTTTTTAAAGTTTTCCAATAAGCAACTGCTTTATCCCAAGCTTCACCTTTTGGCGCATATAATCTTCCTTCAAGGAAATCGAATGTTTTTTGGTCTGGAGCAATCATTCCTCCGCGAGCTCCCATTTCGATACTTAAATTACAAACAGTCATACGACCTTCCATGGTCATGTTTTCAAAAACATTTCCGGCATATTCAACAAAATATCCAGTACCTCCAGAAGTAGTTAATTGAGCAATAATATAAAGAGCAACATCTTTTGGTCCTACACCTTTACTTAATTCGCCATTTACGTTGATACGCATTTTCTTTGGCTTTGGTTGCATGATACATTGAGTAGATAAAACCATTTCAACTTCAGAAGTTCCAATACCAAATGCAATCGCTCCAAAAGCACCGTGAGTAGAAGTATGTGAATCTCCACAAACAATAGTTGCACCAGGAAGTGTGATTCCGTTTTCAGGACCTACAACGTGAACGATTCCGTTTTTTTTGTGACCTAAACCCCAGTGAGAAATTCCGTATTCGGCTGCGTTATCTTCTAATGCTTTTAGCTGATTAGCAGATAAAGCATCTTCAACAGGTAAATGCTGATTTATAGTTGGTGTGTTGTGATCGGCAGTTGCAAAAGTGCGTTCTGGGTATAAAACCGAAATGCCTCTGGATTTTAATCCTAAAAAAGCAACAGGACTTGTAACTTCATGAATAAAATGACGGTCAATGAAAAACACATCGGGTCCATCTTCAATTTTACGCACAACGTGCGAATCCCATACTTTGTCGAATAATGTAGTACTCATTTTTAACTATTTTTTAATTGTAATTTGCATGTAATCATAAGAGGATAACAAAATTAGAAAAAGAATCAAAAGCGAAAATTGGCATATTCGATTATATACGATACCCAAACCATTCTACAAATTATAAACTCGTTCGCTTTGTTTGATATTCGTTAAGGTGTTAAATTTTTCTTTGCTTTTCTCTTTCTCTTTTTAATTAGGTTGCTTTTGATTGTTGTAGAGGTTGCTAATTTGTGGATTTATTGCTATTTAGCTGTGTTTAAAGCAGTTTTAGAATAAATAATATAACAAAATGTGGAAAAATAGTAGTAAATAATAATTCTTTCTTTTGATTAAAGCAGTTTAAAAATGAAGTAATTGGATGTTTTATTCGGTTAAAACTATTCTATATAAAGCTGTTTTTTTAATTGCATTTTACGACATCCAAGAAATGTATTTTTTGTTTTTTAGAATGAAGTTAAAATCAATTTGAGTGATTATGACGGGTAGCTGACAATTACTTTTTAAAAGGATTACTAATATTGAAAATTCTAATTTTAAAAAAATAATGTCATGAATTTAAATCAAATTGCTTACAGAATTGGAGTTATTGGAACCGTAATTATTTTAGTTTGGGTTGGACTTTTTAAGTTTACAGCTGCCGAAGCTGGAGCAATAAAAGGCTTAGTCGAAAATCATTTTGCAATGAGTTGGATGTACAAAGTAATGTCGGTGCAAGTTGTTTCTAATGTTATTGGAGTTTTTGAAGTCTTTACTGGGGTTGGACTATTGTTTTCTTTATTTTATAGAAAAATCGGAATCTACGCAGGAGCAGCTTCGGCTGTTATATTTATTACAACTTTAAGTTTCCTAATTACAACTCCAGGCGTTTTTAAAATGGTTGAAGGTTTTCCTGTAACAGACTTTTTTATTTTAAAAGACATTCCATATTTGGCAATTTCTTTGATGGTGTATGCGAAAAGCAAGGAGTAAATAAAAGAAATTTTACCCATTCAATATAAAAGAAAATAATCAATCCAAATTATCAAAAACATAACGAGTTTTAATAATTTAGATTGATTATTATAGCTACTAATCCTTACAATCGATGTGGGCTTTTATCAAAGCGATCATTTATTGAAAAATGATATTGCAGACCCAATTCTAACCCAATTCGTAAATTATGTGTAGTTTTTTTAGAATCATTCCAATCAGGTGTATCTGAATAGTAAGGGAAATTATCTGCAGAAGTGAAATCATATTCATATCTTAAATTTGTAGAATAGGAAATTTTATCTGACAGAAAACCTTTTAAACCAATTGAACCAATTATACCAAATAAAGTTTTTTTGTGCATTTTTCCTTCGTCACTATAATATTGATTTCTTTCTGGATGTTGATAAGAAATATATTCACCATAATCTGAAGTATGTGTTCTTATTTCATATTCATCTTCTGCAATTGTTTTATAATATTTCAGAAAAGAAAACTGTATTCCTTGATTAAATGTTAAAAATAATTTCTCTTTTAAGTGATAATAATATTGAACAGTTATGGGAGTTTTATAATACTCAAAACTTGATTTTATACTTGTATTGTCTCCAACGACATCAAAAAAGTATTTTTCGTTTTGTTTCGAATATTCAAACCCAGTTTTTACACCCCAACTGTCATTCCAGTTTTTTTCGATTGTGAGTCCAAAACCAAAACCATTTGGCAAATCTTGTTTGTCTTTATTATAAAGGAAGTTTGAATTTATTCTAGTGAAAAAGAAAGGATTCAAATTTATTCCAACTTGCCAATCAGTTATATCTTGAGCATTTCCCGCAAAGGAAATACTCAAAATCATGGCAATTACTAAGTTTTTCATGTTTAATTTATATCTTCTTAAAATTAAGATTAAAATCCATTGCTCCAAGTGCTGCTTTATTTAGCGAATAGTTTTCATAAGATGCTCCGTATCCAGCTGCAAAATAAATTAAATCTCCTTTCTTTACAAAACCTGAATTGCCGGATCCTTGATATCGAACTGACTTGATTAATGTGCCATTATTATCATATTTTTCTAACTTATAAGCACTAGATACTATAAAGCCATTCTCAACTTCTATAAGACCTTGAATGTAGGAATCACTATTTTGAAAAGTAATTACGTTTAGCTGTTCACCCTGATCCGTTGTTATTCTTAATTCATTATGACTGTATAGTACTAAGTTTCCATTGGTTAGTTTTCTCACTATAAAAGAGCCGTTTAAGTTATTCCAACTTTGTCCAACCTTCTTTAAATTACCAGTTTCAAATATTTTTTGATTTGTTATTTCAAGATTTTCATTAAGAAATAATAATATTGGTTTGTAATTCGTAAATGCTTCTGTTTGAGATGTGTCGTATTTACCTCCAAAAGCAATATATGTATTTCCTGTTTTAATTAAATTTCCAATAAAAGCATTTTTAAGAGTGTTTTCATATGTTTTTCTACTTACAAACTGACCTGCACTATTTCTGATTTCTATTGCAGGATTTTGGCTGTAGGATCCGTAAAAATAGTATTGGTCATTGTTTTGTAGTGAGCCATAAATGGTTCTGTAACTGTAACTATCCGCTCGAATTGAATTCCAGTCAGAGTTTAATTCTACTTCTTTATGTCCGATGTAATTAATAGACTCAACAAATGTTACAATTTTGTTTTCGTTATTTAGAAAAATCGTTTGTGCATGTCCGGAATTAATTCCTTTCTGAGCTATAACTTTAGTGGTGAAAGTTCTAGTTACATCATCATATTCTAAATGCCTGTAAAAACTTGAGTTTGATGTTAATACTGATCTAATGGCTTCCGTATAGAATATTTTATTGTCATGAATACCTATTTCGAGAGGGTAGGTGTCTGAGCCACCAGGATTTTTATTTTCAACTAAAAGAGAATTTTCATTAGTTACACTTACCTTAATAGAGGTGCTGGAAGCAGCTCCATTTACATCTATAATAGTTAGGCTAACGGTATATTCTCCAGATTCTGAATAATAAAATGTAGGTTCTTTTTCTGTAGATTTTACATTGTTCCCGAAAACAAATGTATAAGAAGCGATTTCAGCACTAGATGTGGATAAGTTTGTTACTTTGATCTCATCACCAATATTAACTTTAGTTGCGGATAATTTAAATGATGCTGTAAGTTTGTTTTTTTCTGAGTCATCATTACTGCTACAGGAATTAAGTAGATTTAATAAAATAAATGTAAAAAAGTAGATTTTTTTCATAAAAATAAAATGATTTTTGATTTATACCGCCAAAGATATCTTTTTTATAAGAAAATAAATCAAATTTTTTAACAACTATGTTTTGTAATTCTTTATTTATTTAAGCAGAAAAAAAGCGTAATTTTGAACTTCCTCTATTTTATATTTCACGGTTTTGTATAATGCATTAAATCAGTAGGTTATGTGCGGTGAAGTTTAGATTTTGGAATTTTAATTTTGTCTTTTTAAGCTTATGTATTTAATATTCGATACCGAAACTACTGGATTACCAAAACGTTGGGATGCTCCAATAACCGATTCTGATAACTGGCCTCGCTGTATTCAGATCGCTTGGCAGCTTCATGACGAAATGGGGCAATTAATCGAACATCAGGATTACTTGGTAAAACCTGAAGGATTTAATATTCCGTATGATGCCGAGCGTATTCACGGAATTTCTACAGAGTTGGCTGAAGCCGATGGAATCACATTGGCAGAAGTTCTGGAGAAATTTAATATTGCATTAAGCAAGACTAAATTTATTGTAGGTCAGAATTTAGGTTTTGACGTTAATATTATGGGAGCCGAGTTTCATAGAATGGGCGTGGAATCTCCAATGAGTTCTATGCCAGTTTTGGATACTTGTACTGAGGTTACTGCTTCATTATTAAAGCTTCCGGGAGGTCGTGGTGGAAGATTTAAGTTGCCAACGTTAACAGAATTACATAGTTATCTTTTTGAAAAACCTTTCGCAGAAGCGCACAACGCAACTGCCGATGTTGAGGCAACTACGCGTTGTTTTTTGGAGTTAATAAGAAGAGAGGTTTTTACCAAAGAAGAATTGGATGTTCCGAAGGATTATTTCAAGGAATTTCAGAATAGAAATCCTCAGGAATTTCCGTTAATTGGTTTAAAACACATCAATTTAAAAGCAGCTTCTGATAAAATCAGAGAGCAATTAAAAGCTCTGGAATCTGTTGGTAATGAAACTACGGTTTCTCATTCTGACAGAGAAGATTTTAAAGCGGCAAAATATTCGCATTTACACAACCATACGCAGTTTTCGGTTTTGCAATCCACTATTGGGATTGGTAATATTGTTTCGGCTACAGCCAAAAACGGAATGCCAGCCGTTGCTATGACTGATACAGGAAACATGATGGGAGCTTTTCATTTTGTGAGCGCTGTTATGAATCATAACAAAGCTGCTTCTGGAAAAAATAAAGCTTTAGTTGAGGGTGGTGAAGAACCAACAGAAACTGAGATAAAACCAATCGTGGGTTGTGAGTTTAATGTTTGTGATAACCATTTAGATAAAACCAAGAAAGACAACGGAAATCAGGTTGTATTATTAGCCAAAAATAAAAAAGGGTATCACAATTTGGCAAAAATGTCATCGATTGCCTTTACGAATGGGTTTTATTATGTTCCCAGAATTGACCGTGCTATTGTTGAAAAATACAAAGAAGATATCATGGTTTTATCCGGGAATTTATACGGAGAGATCCAGAGTAAAATTCTGAATGTTGGTGAAAACCAAGCTGAAGAAGCTTTGATTTGGTGGAAAGAACAATTTGGAGATGACTTTTATCTTGAAGTTATGCGCCACAATCAGGAAGATGAAAATCGTGTGAATAAAACGCTGATTGAGTTTTCTAAAAAACACAATGTCAAATTAATTGCGACTAATAATACTTATTATTTAAATAAAGAAGATGCCAATGCACACGATATTTTATTGTGTGTAAAAGATGGTGAAAAACAAGCTACGCCAATTGGTCGTGGTCGTGGATATCGTTACGGATTACCAAATCAGGAGTACTATTATAAGTCGCCTGATGAGATGAAAAAACTCTTTGCTGATTTACCAGAAGCGATTATCAATATTCAGGAAATTGTAGATAAGGTCGAGATTTATTCGCTTTATCGTGATGTATTGCTTCCTAAATTTGATATTCCTGAGGAGTTTGTAGTTGTCGAGGATGAAGCTGATGGTGGAGTTAGAGGTGAAAATAAATATTTGCGTCACCTTACTATGGTTGGTGCAAAAAAGAGATATGGAGAAATTACAGAATCTATTCAGGAACGTTTAGACTTTGAGTTATTAACGATTTCGAATTCTGGTTATCCGGGTTATTTCTTGATTGTTCAGGATTTTATCGCTGAAGCCAGAAATATGGACGTTTCGGTAGGACCTGGTCGTGGATCGGCTGCTGGATCTGCGGTAGCATATTGTTTAGGAATTACGAATATTGACCCAATTAAGTATGATTTGCTTTTTGAGCGTTTCCTTAATCCGGATCGTGTATCCATGCCCGATATTGATATCGATTTTGATGATGAGGGTCGTGGTCGTGTTATGGATTATGTAATTAATAAATACGGGCAGAATCAGGTTGCGCAAATTATTACGTATGGTAAAATGGCAACCAAATCGGCGATTCGTGATACGGCTCGTGTACTAGATTTGCCATTGTTTGAGGCCGATAGAATTGCAAAACTGATTCCGGGAATGATGCCGTCTAAATGGAATTTAGCGCGTTTTATTTCTGAAAGTGAGGAGGAAGTTAAAAAAGCACTTCGTTCGGATGAATTTGAGAATGTAAAAGAGTTAATTGCCATTGCCAATGAAGATGATTTGGCTGGTGAAACAATTCAACAAGCAAAAATCCTTGAAGGGTCGATGCGAAATACCGGAATTCATGCCTGTGGTGTAATTATTACGCCATCGGATATTACGAATTTCGTTCCTGTTACTACAGCAAAAGATTCTGATTTATATGTAACACAGTTTGATAACTCAGTTGCCGAAAGTGCAGGATTGCTAAAGATGGACTTCTTGGGTCTGAAGACCCTTACCTTGATAAAAGATACTGTTAAACTAGTAAAATATAGAAACGGAATCGACTTAGATCCCGATACTTTTCCGATTGATGATGTTGAGACGTATGCTCTTTTCCAGAGAGGAGAAACAGTTGGAATCTTCCAATATGAGTCACCCGGAATGCAGAAATACATGAAGGATCTGAAGCCTACGGTTTTTGGAGATTTAATTGCCATGAATGCCTTGTATCGTCCGGGACCATTAGAGTATATTCCATCTTTCGTAAGAAGAAAAAATGGCGAAGAAGAAATCAAATACGATTTAGATGCCTGTGAGGAATATTTGGGAGAAACCTACGGAATTACGGTTTACCAAGAGCAGGTAATGCTTTTGTCGCAATCGCTGGCTGACTTTACAAAAGGTGAGGCCGACGTTTTGCGTAAGGCGATGGGTAAGAAACAAAAAGATGTACTGGATAAAATGAAGCCTAAGTTCGTAGAACAAGCGGCTAAGAAAGGTCATGATGCAAAAGTTCTGGAGAAAATTTGGAAAGACTGGGAAGCATTTGCGAGTTACGCCTTTAATAAATCGCACTCGACTTGTTATGCCTGGATTGCTTACCAAACGGCATACTTAAAAGCGCATTATCCTGCTGAATATATGGCTGCGGTACTTTCTAATAATATGAACGACATTAAGCAGGTTTCGTTTTTTATGGAAGAATGTAAACGAATGGGATTACAGGTTTTAGGACCAGATGTAAACGAGTCGTTTTATAAGTTTACTGTAAATGATGAATATGCTGTGCGTTTTGGAATGGGAGCTATCAAAGGAGTAGGTTCTGGAGCAGTGGCAACAATTGTAGAAAGTAGAAAAGACGGTAGATATAAATCGATTTTTGATTTAGCTAAACGAATAGATTTGCGTGCTGCGAATAAAAAAGCAATCGAAAATCTGGCTTTGGCTGGTGGTTTTGATTCGTTTGAAGGAACTACAAGAGCACAATATTTTCATGATGATGGAGACGGAATTACTTTTTATGAAAAGGCAATTCGTTATGGATCCAAGTTTCAGGAAAATGAAAATTCATCGCAAGTGAGTTTGTTTGGAGAAACAAGCGAAGTGCAAATTGCCGAGCCTGTTGTGCCTCCGTGTGAAGACTGGAGTACGATGGAAAAACTGGCTAAGGAGAAAGAAGTTGTTGGGATTTATATCTCTGGACATCCTCTTGACGATTTTAGATTTGAGATGAAATACTTTTGTAATGCGAGATTAGAATCGCTGAAAAGTATGAATGAATATGTGGGTAAAAATCTAAATTTTGCAGGAATTATAAATAACGTGCAACACCGTGTGGCGAAAAACGGAAAAGGCTGGGCGGTATTTAATTTAGAAGGATATGATGAAAGTTATGAGTTTAAGATTTTTGGTGAAGAATACCTGAAATTCCGCCATTTCCTGATTCAGAATAATTTTGCTTTCCTGAAAATATTAATAAAAGACGGATGGGTAAATCATGATACAGGTAAAAAATCTGATCCAAGAATGCAATTTGTCGAAATAAGACAATTGCAGGATATTCTGGAAGCTTTTGCTAAAAAGTTGATTTTATTGTTGAACATAAAAGATTTACATGAAGATTTTATTCATAGGTTGAGTCATTTGTTTAGTGAGAATAAAGGCGATAATCAGGTGACTTTTGAAATCATGGAATTAGAAAAAGTAAAGCGCTTGGTTCAGGTTGAAACAAATAATGAGTTTGAAGAAACTGAAGATGCTGTTTTTGTCGATGAAAATGACGAAAATGATACTGATGAAGTTGCTGCTACAAAAACACCTGAGGTTACTGAGGTGGAAGAAATAAGTGTGGTTACTAAGTTGACTATGCCGAGTAGAAGGTTAAAAATTAAGATTTCGACTGAGTTATTGCAAGAATTAGAGAAAATGCAGATAAATTTTAAGCTGAATTAAATTTTAACAGTTAAAATTTTAAATAATGTGTTTTTTTTACGTTAAAATTATGCATGCATACTATTTTTTTAGTATCATTGTGTTGAATTACAACGATTGCGCTCCTATTGCCCCAATGCATAAAGAGAACATTCTGTTAAATTATTTTATGTTTGTATAAATTATTTAAGAAAAAAATTATGAAAAAGAACCTTTTTTTATTAGGATTAATGGTTTGTTCTATGACTATGGTAGCTCAAACTGAAACACAAAAACCAGAAAGCTGGTATTTTAAATTAGGCGGGTCATATTTCTTGCAAACTGCCGCAACTGAGTTTCCTACAGTAGGAGGAAATCTTCCTTTGGATAGAACTTACGTTGGGGGTAAGTTAGTTTCTGAAGAAAGTGTTACAGGTTCTTTTGGTGAAGGTTTTAGAACTGGCGTTACTGCGGGTTATAGATTTAATGCTCGTTTAGGGGTTGAGTTAGGGGTTAATTATTACACTAGTAATGATAAAACAATGGCGCAAACCAGATCAGATGTGCCTATTACGCCAGCTGGAGTGTATAGTTTTAAATCAGTAGGTCAAATTACTGCTTTTGATTTAGCGCCTGCATTAGTATTATTTTTAGGAGAGCACAAAGGTTTTGAGCCGTATACTAAAGTTGGGGTTTTAGTTCCTATTCATGGAGATTTAGAAATCACTACTGATGCATACGCACCGATCGCTTTTGCACCAACGGGAGCTCCAATTGCTTTTGGAGATGTTCGTAGCGTTGATAAAGTAAAACCAAATCCTACTATTGGGTTTGTTGCTGCTTTAGGAACATCATATAAATTAGGAAAAAACATTTCGGTTTTTGCTGAATTAGAATACCGTAACTTTACTGTACACGGAAAAACTAAAGAAACTACTGAATTTACTGTTAATGGAAAAGATGCTTTAGCAACTAGATCAACTTCTCAAATACATACAAATTACAGAAGTTCTTTAAATACAACTTCTAATAATGCTTTGACAAATCCTAATGGTGTTGATAAAACACAAGCAATGGATGAATTAAGCTCTTACGTTGGTATTTCAGGTTTAGGTCTTACTTTAGGTCTTAAATATAGTTTGTAATATAATTACTTTAATAGTTTTAGAAAAGAGGATGTTCGAAAGAATATCCTCTTTTTTGTTTTAATTCTAATTAGGAATCTATTGTGTTTTTTAGCTTTTTGGTATTGAGTTAAAGTGTGATAAAGTAGAAAAGACTCTTGTGGATTGCTAATGTTCTAGCCCTGATAGAAGCGGTATCCTTTTAAGGCTTTCTTTAAGCCGTAAAAGATATAGCTGATAGCAGGATTAAGCTCCTGAAATTGCTTAAATAACGATAGAAGTATAGAAATTTGTAATGCGTTTATAATGAAAACTAATTTGTAAATTGAGGTGAATTGATTTTAAATTTCTAAATTTGTACTCGAGTTTGAAACTCATTAAAAATTGTCCCCCGAAGCGAAGTCTGAGGGTTAAACTTTAAACAAAAAAGAAAATGGCATTAGCAATAACAGACGCTACTTTTGATGAAGTAGTTTTGAAATCAGATAAACCAGTTATGGTTGACTTTTGGGCAGCATGGTGTGGGCCTTGTAGAATGGTTGGACCAATCATTGACGAATTAAGCACTGAATATGCTGGAAAAGTAGTAGTAGGAAAAGTAGACGTAGATGCAAACCAAGAATTTGCTGCAAAATACGGTGTACGTAATATTCCAACTGTTTTGGTTTTTCATAATGGTGAAGTAGTAGGTAAACAAGTAGGAGTTGCTCCGAAACAAACTTACGCAGATAGTTTAGACGCATTGTTGTAATCGAATCCGATTATAATTTATATAGAAAGGTTTGGCGAAAGTCAAACCTTTTTTTATTTTTAACGAATATCAATACCTATTCCTAAAATGAAAATTATTTACTGCTTCCTTAGTTTCTTTGTCCTAACTAGTATTTGTTGGTCTCAATCTGTAAAAAAGAAAGAGTTTATATTGGAAAAAGGAGTTTCTGAGGAATTGGCGATCTTCCGAAAACAGCAAATCTCGGATGTAACGTATGAATTAGCGTTTGCAATTCCTGATAAAAAAGACCAGCAGATTGTTTCGGGTCTTGCTGTAGAGTTTAAATTGTTGGATTTAAGTCGCCCTGTGTATTTAGATTTTAATGAAAAATCGCAGAATCTAAAATCGATTCTTGTAAACGGCAAAAATGTTGCTATTGTGCATGAGAAAGAACATATCGTTATTTCTGAAAAGAGCTTAGTGAAAGGTAATAATAAAGTCGAAATTTCATTTATAGCTGGAGATTTATCGTTGAACAGGAATGATGATTTTCTTTATACGCTGTTAGTTCCTGATAGAGCTAGTACGTTGTTTCCTTGTTTTGACCAGCCAGATATTAAAGCAACTTATGTGCTTAGTCTTACTGTGCCAAAGGATTGGGCTGTTCTTGCTGGTGCGAGTGTAGAAGAGAAGTTTGATAAGGAAGAAACGGTTACTTATAAGTTTGGGAAATCAGACAAAATGAGTACTTATTTGTTTTCGTTTGTGGCTGGTCAATTTAAAAAAGTCACCGAAAACCCTCGTGGTAATAGGTCGATGACAATGTTATACAGGGAAAATAATCCCGATAAAATAAAAGCAAGTACAGATACTATTTTTAATTTACATCAGCAATCATTAGGTTTCTTGGAGCAATATACACAATATCCGTTTCCTTTTCAGAAGTTGGATTTTGCCTCGATTCCTGTATTTCAATATGGAGGAATGGAGCATGTGGGAGCTATTCAGTATAAAGAGTCTTCTTTGTTTTTGGATAACAGCGCTACTGATAGCGAGAAATTGAATAGAGCTAAGCTTATTGCTCACGAAACTGCTCATATGTGGTTTGGTGATTTGGTGACTATGAAATGGTTTGATGATGTATGGATGAAAGAGGTTTTTGCAAATTTTATGGCAGACAAAATCATGAATCCAATTTTTCCGAAGGTAAATCATGGTTTACAGTTTTTAACAGCTCATTATCCTAGTGCGTATGACGAAGATAGGTCTGCGGGAACACATCCGATTAAGCAAAAATTAGCAAATCTTAAAAACGCAGGATCGCTTTATGGAAGTATCATTTATAATAAAGCGCCAATTATGATGCGTCAATTAGAAGCTTCGATGGGAGAAGAGGCTTTTAAGAAAGGTATTCAGAAGTATATTGAGAAATATGCTAATGATAATGCAAATTGGGAGAATTTAGTTGAAATTCTGGATGCTGAATCTCCATTGGACATTAAGAAATGGAGTGATGTTTGGGTTAATAAATCGGGAAGACCTATTCTTACAGCGCATATTGAGTATGATTCTGGAAATCGTATACAACGCTTTGAAATTAATCAACAAGCAGAGGATAAATCGAATAATCTTTGGCCGCAGCTTTTTGATATAGGATTGGTTTATCCTGATGGTGTTAAGGTGATTAAAGTAGCTGTAAAGGATAAAATAACAAAGGTAGATGGTATTTTAGGTTTGGCTAAGCCAATGACAATTATATACAATTATAATGGGTTGGGTTATGGTGTTTTTCCAGTAGATGTAAATAATCTGGATTATATAACAATAAACGATGAGGTAGCAAGAGCTTATAGTTATATTAACCTTTATGAAAATATGCTAACGGGTACGGTTGCTCCTGCAAAGACTTTTGATGCTTGTTTGGAAGGAATTAAAGTGGAGCAAAATGAATTGGTTATTAAGATATTATCAAGTCAATTAAATACTATTTTTTGGAAATTTCTTGGAGATAAGCAACAAAGTATAAATCAGCAAAAACTTGAGGAAGTTGTTTATAGTCGTTTACAAACGGATTTGCCAAAAAATATAAAAAAGACGTTGTTTGGTTTGTTTAGTTCTATTGCTTATTCTGATTCGGGAAAGGAAAAATTATACCGAATATGGAGTAAGGAAGAGGTAATTGCTAATTTAAAATTAAATGAAGATGATTATACAAGTATGGCTATGAATTTGGCTATATTTAAACATCAAAAGGCGGATGAGATTTTAAGTAAAACAAGAGCAGAGATTAGTAATCCAGATAAGCAAAAGCGATTTGATTTCTTGCTTCCTTCATTATCAAAAGAGGATTCTGTTAGAGGAGCTTTTATGATGTCTTTAAAAGACGAGAAGAACAGAGAGAAGGAATCTTGGGTTTCGGTTGCTTTGGCAAATGTGCATCATCCGTTACGTCAGGAAAGTGCTCAGAAATATATTAGATTTTCATTGGATTTAGTGAGTGAGATTCAGCGAACAGGAGATATTTTCTTTCCAAAAGACTGGTTGAATAATACTATTGGGAAATATTCGTCGAAATATGCTTTTGATGAAGTGCAGCGATTTTTAAAAGAAAATCCTAATTTTAGTCCAATATTAAAGAGAAAGTTGCTGCAATCGACAGATGGTTTGTATCGAGCGCAAAAAATAAAATAAGAAATCGAATGAAGATTGAATCGCAAATAGAGAAAATTTCTAGTTTTCAGCATCTTGAGATGTTGGCTAATCAGGTTGTGGAAGGTTTTATTTCGGGAATGCATAAAAGTCCGTTTCACGGTTTCTCGGCAGAATTTGCTGAGCATAAAGTGTATAATGTTGGCGAAAGCACAAAGCATATCGACTGGAAATTGTATGCCAAGACAGACCGTTTGTATGCAAAGCGATTTGAAGAAGAAACAAACTTGCGTTGTCATTTAATAATAGATAACTCGGCATCGATGCATTATCCTGATTTAAAAGCAAATCAGTCTTTTTATGAGAATAAAATAGGTTTCTCGGTTTTGGCATCGGCTGTTTTAATGAATATTTTAAAGAAACAACGTGATGCAGTAGGCTTGAGTGTGTTTTCGGATAGTTATGAGTATTACGCACCCGAAAAAGGGAGTGATCGTCATCATAGAATGTTGCTTAATAAACTGGAAGAACTTCTGGAAAAACCTAAGACGAGTAAAAAAACAGATACGGTTACGTATTTGCATCAAATTGCGGAGAAAATCCACAGACGTTCGATGATTGTCCTATTTACAGATATGTTTCAGTCCAGTGGCGATGCGTCGGGAGAGGAATTATTGTTTAATGCATTGCAACATCTTAAACATAATAAGCATAAAGTGGTTTTGTTTCATGTAATAGATAAGGAAACAGAAGTGAAATTTGACTTTGATAATGCGCCACGCAAATTTATTGACCTGGAAACTGGTGAAGAAGTAGCTGTTTTTGCCGATAATGTGAAAATAGAATACGAAAAAGAGGTAGAAAGTTATTTTAAGAGACTGGCTTTAACTTGTGCTCAGAACAGAATTAAGTATGTTCCGGTCGCAGTGGGTGATAATTTCGAAAAAATATTAACTACTTACTTGGTTGAAAAACAAAACTTTGGATAATGAGTAAAAAAATAAATTAAAATTTTTTACAAAAAGGCTTGCAGAAACGAAATTCTATACTATCTTTGCAACCGCAATAACGCAGAGGTTTGGTAGTTCAGTTGGTTAGAATACATGCCTGTCACGCATGGGGTCGCGGGTTCGAGTCCCGTCCAGACCGCAATATTGGGAAAAGCCTTTCTTTATAGAAAGGCTTTTTTGCCCAAATACGGTATCTAAGATTAGTTGTGTTGTTTGGTCGGCCTTGTAAGCTGACCGGGTTTAGTAGTTAGACCAATGAAAAGCTTTCCACTTTTGTGGATGGCTTTTTTGATTTAAGACCTTTTTGGTTTGGGAAATTAACCGCAAAGAGCGCTAAGATTTACGCGAAGTCCGCAAAGTTTTTGAAATCCTTTTAATCCTTATAATCTGTGGCAATAATTTAACCACAAAGAAGATTAAGATTTACGCAAAGTCCGCAAAGTTTTAATTAAGCTTTGCGGACTTTGCGTTTTTTAACTTTGCAGTCTTTGCGGTTATATTAGGAATCGAGTGCAAAAGTTGGAGGTTAGGAAAAAAGATTACCGCAAAGAACATTAAGATTTACGCAAAGTCTGCAAAGTTTTAATTAAGCTTTGCGGACTTTGCGTTTTTTAACTTTGTAATCTTTGCGGTTAAATAGGTAATGAAGTCCAAATTTCAAATACGTTTATTCCAGTTATGCGTTAAAAAGAGGATATCTGCCCTGATATTATTTATATGATGGGAAAATAGTATTTTCTAGTTTAATAGAAATCAATGGATTAAAAAAATAACGATTTTTTTTGTTTAAAAAACACAAAAAAAGCTTGTAGAATCACAACTTCTGTTGTACTTTTGCCCCACAATAAAGCGAGTTGGTTTGGTAGTTCAGTTGGTTAGAATACATGCCTGTCACGCATGGGGTCGCGGGTTCGAGTCCCGTCCAGACCGCAATATTGGAAAAGTCTTTCTTAACAGAAAGGCTTTTTTTATTTTATAGTAATTCCACTCCGCTTAATTATCTTCCTTATATTTATATATCGCAAAAAGTCTGTCGATATACACGTACTACAATGGAACATTCAATTCATAAAGAACATAAGTACTATATTAAAACGGTAGATACTGATAAAAAAAGTATTTATTGTTATCATGATTTGATGGGGGAATTATATGTTCCTACACATAAACATAATAAAGCACAATTTCTTTATACGGAAGGCGATGTTGTATTTGTAACGACTGAAACCAAAACGTATTTTTTACCAGCAAGACATTTTATATGGATTCCAAGCGGAATTGAACACAGCATTCATCCAAAGTCTGAAAACGTGATGATGCGAAATTTATACTTTCCTGTAGAGAAAGACGAAGATGTTTTTTATCAAAAAGAAGGTATCTATCCAGTTAATAACTTACTGCTTCAGATGATGCTTTTTACGAATCAATGGAATGGTGATCTTAAAAAGGGAAGCCCGAATTTTGTGATTGCTAAAGCTATCAAAGCAATATTACCTCAAATTTGTTTAACCAATTTACCACTAGAATTGCCTTTGCCAAAAGATGCTCGCTTGAGTAAAATCTTGCGTTATGTTGAAAATAATTTAGGAGAAACGATTCTGTTTGGAGAAGTTGCGCATCAATTTGGATATAGCGAGAAGTCTTTATATCGTTTGTTTCAGAAAGATTTAGGAATGTCTTTTATTCAATATTATACAATCAGAAGAGTATTAAAAGCAATTGAATTGCTGCTTGATCGAAAATTATCTGTAAAAGAAGTGGCTCAAGAAGTAGGATACAGTAGTGTACCAACATTTAGCAATACTTTTTTTAAGATATTAGGACAGAGGCCTTCTGATTATCTTAATGGAGAAAACATTCTGAAAAAAGGTAAGTTGTGAAAAGTAATCTAGTTATTGGGTGTTAATTTTTTTTAGCGAAATCAGTATGAGTAAAATGTTTTCACGCAGATTCTGCAGATTTTTTTGAATCTATAAAAGGATTTTGTTTGTTGTCTTTAATACAGTTTTATATTTCTGAATAATTTATCATTTTTTTTATCTTCTAAAAGCTGTTGAATTTGAGTGAGTAAAATGTTTTCACGCAGATTTAGCAGATTCTGCAGATTTTTTTTGAATCTATAAAAGGATTTTGTTTGTTGTTTTTAATACGAATTCTATGTTCCTAAAAAATTTAGCAATTTTTTTATCTGCTAAATCTGCCGAATCTGCGGGAGTAAAAGCATTGCGGATTATAATTGATAGTATGATTATTGGTGTTTTTTTTGCGAAATCTGCATGAAAAACTCAATTGTTAAAATTTGTCCGAAATGAATACGTTATTGACTTTTTAGAATTATCAGGCAATTATAAAATGAAAGAACTTTGCAGTGAATAAATCACACTACTTTCATGTTCCTTAAAAAATGGTTTTCGATACAGTGTTATCGTCCAAAAAAAATAGCTTTAATCCTGATTTTATTTGGGATAACTACACTACAAGCTCAGCAAATAAATCCGATTTCATTACAAGAAGCGATTAAAATTGCAAAAGAAAACAACAAAAACATACTTAAATCTCGCATCGAAGTCGATATTTCTAAAGAGAATATCAAAGAAACCAAAGAACTTCGTTTACCTGAAATTGATTTTAATGGAGGTTATTCTCGTGTTACAAACTTAACAGAGTTTAAAGGAGGGTTTCTAAAAGATAAGGATGTAACCCATACTATTCCAGAGATGTATAATATAGGAACGGCTATTAAAGTGCCACTATATGCTGGGAATAAGATAAACAATGCTATCGCAATTGCCAACCAAGAGAGTAAGATTGCTCAGGTAAAAAGCGAAAAAGCTGAAAATGATATTCAGTTAGAAGTAATTGCTACTTATTTGGGAATTCAGAAAATGATGGAACTTCAAAAAATCATTGATGAAAATATTAAAGAAGAACAAAGCCGACTCAAAGAAGTTCAATCCTTAAAGAATCACGGTACGATTACCAAGAATGAAGTTTTAAGAGCAGAGCTTCAACTTTCGGATCGTGAACTGAATGCTTTGACAAACTCTAAAAATATCAAAATAGCACTTCATGAATTAAAAACAATTCTTCAGTTACCCGAAGAACAAGAAATAGCGATTGATACAACTGCAAGTTTTAATGAAGATGTAAAGATGGATAACTATAATTTCTATTTAAATAATACACTTCAAAATGAAGAGATGCGAATTGCAAATCAGGAAATCGAAATCAAGAAGACAGAATTGAAATTGGCAAAAGGAAATTATTATCCAACCATAAACTTCTTTGGAGATTATAATTTAAAATATCCCAATTATATGTTCTTTCCACCAAATCCTTATTTGTATAGTCTAGGGCAAGTTGGTATCGAAGCTACATTTAGTTTGTCGGGATTATATAAAAATAAAACCAAAGTACATATTGCAAATTCTAGAATTGAATTACAGAAGACCCAATCGGAAATTGTAAAGAATAAAGTTCAGGATGAATTATTTAGAAATCATACGCAATATGAAGAAATCACCGAGAAGATTAAAGTTGTCGATAAAGCATTAAAATTAGCAACCGAGAATTATCGTATTGTTAAGTTAAAATACCTGAACCAATTGGTTCTGATCACCGAAATGGTCGATGCTGATAATGCGTTGCTGCAAGCAAAATATAATAAAATAGCAACGCGAATTGATGCCGAAATGAAACATTATGAATTGCTTCATACTGCAGGATTATTAAAATAATTGAATTTTAAAAAGAGAATAGAATTTTATGGTAAAGATAAAAAATGAAACAAGAGCTAATAAGTCGTTTCATACATTGATAACTGTTATTGCATGCGTGCTTGTTTTAAGCGGAATCGTTTTGGGAATTTGGTTTTATGTTTTTAATAAAAATCACGAAGAAACCAATGATGCTCAGGTTGAGCAATATGTTACACCTATTATGTCCAGGATTACTGGGTACGTTCAGGAAGTTCGTTACGAAGAAAATCAGTTTGTACATAAAGGAGATACTTTATTAGTTATAGACAATCGCGAGTATAAATCAAGACTAGATGTGGCTTTGGCAGATGTAGAAAGTGCTAAAAGAAATAGCGTTGTTGTTGAGAAAAATGTGGCTACAACCGCAAGTGCAACTACAATTGGGAAGTCGCAATTGGCTGCAGCCAAAACCAATCTTTGGAAAACACAATTAGAGTACCAACGATACAAAGCTTTGGTAAAAGAAGAAGCTGCAACCGAACAACAATTAGAGAAGGTAAAAGCAGATTACGAATCGGCTCAGGCGCAGTATCAGGAAATGAGTAACCGAATCGAATCATCGACTTTAAATACATCACAAGCTGCAGCAAATATACCTACTGCACAAACAGTAATTCAGTCCAAACAAGCATTGGCAGATAATGCTGCTTTGTTTCTTTCGTACACAGTAATCACTGCGCCTTATGACGGATGGGTTGCTAAAAAAACAATTCAGCCAGGGCAAATGATAAAAGAAGGACAAACTTTGTTGTCGATGGTGAGTAAAGAAAAATGGATTACAGCAAACTTTAAAGAAACTCAAGTTCAGTTCTTAACTATCGGTCAAGAAGTAGAGATACACGCAGATGCGATTAATGATAAAGAATTTGTAGGAGTAGTTACTTCATTATCTCCAGCCAGTGGCGCACGATTTTCGTTATTGCCACCAGATAATGCCACGGGAAATTTTATCAAGATAGAACAAAGAATCCCAGTAAGAATAAAATTAAAAGACACAAGCGAACAAACTGATTTCCTTCGTGCCGGAATGAATATAACTGTAGTAGCCGAACACAAATAACATAATGTTAGACAATACAAGCGTTTTTAAATCATGGGTTCCTAATTGGGCAATCATTGTAATCTTGTTTTTTTGCATGTTGCATTCCATGATTTTGTTGGGAGTTTACTCATCAAATGTTACTTATGCATCAAGTTTTCTAGATATAGAACCAGAGGACTTGCAATTCTCTATGTGCGTTACTTACGGGACTTTGCTTGCCACGATATTAATAGAAAGCCGATTTTCTAAATTTTTTCCCACTAAAAAATATCTAATTGCGGTATTTTGTTTGGTAGCCATTACTATAATGTTGTCGGCTTATGTAAAGAACTTTTCATTGTTTATAATGATAAGAATGGCCGAAGGTTTCCTAATGGCATTACCAGGAGTTCCGTTAAGGCAGTTATTAATTACCAGATTTAAATCTAAAAATGCAATTATAATTGGCTTCACCTTTAATTATGGGGCGCTACTATTATCATCACCTTTTATAATGAATATTGCTGTTTGGCTTTTAGAAAATTACGATTGGAGATACATGGCGTATGGTTCGGCATTATTCCAGATTATTTGTGTTTTATTAATAATGATAACGTTTAATGATAGTCGTCTCCATCGAAAAATTCCTCTGTATCAGATAGATTGGACAAGTTTTGTTTTATTGTTGATTGCCATATTATGCGGAGCGTATTTCTTTGTATATGCCGAGAAAAAATATTGGTTTGAATCTTTCGAAATCCGATTTGCATTAATTGCATCATTAATTTCGACCGGTTTATTTATTTTTAGACAATTGCACGTAAAACGACCTTGTTTTGACTTAAATGTTTTTAGATATGCCAATCTAAGAATCGGTTTCTTGTTGTTTTTTCTTTTTTATATCGGTAGAGCAACACTTAATATTTGTCATAGTACAATGTTTAGTGTCTGGAACTGGGAGCCATCGCGCGTAGCGCATATTCAGTTTCTTAATGTAATAGGTAATGTAATCGGAATGGTTCTTGCGGCAGTATTTCTTGCAAAAACAGTAGCTTCGAGATATATCTTTATGCTAGGATTTTTTATTCTTGCGGTGTTCCACTTATGGTTTACGTTTCTTTTTGTGCCCGATATTTCATTATCGGCAATGGCAATACCATATATTCTGCAAGGAGTTGCAGTAGGGGTTTTATTTGTGCCGTTGGTTTTGTTTACAATGTCATCTGTTCCAACAGGTTTAGCGCCATATTCTGGAGCAATCGGAGTTTCAGGGCGTTTTTGGGGAAGTACAATTGGGTTTTGTATTATGCAAAATGCAGAGAAGTTTTTTCAGAAATCACACTTTACAAAATTGACACAGTTTATTGCGCCCGAAAACCCCGAAACGCAAAGCAGAATCGCACAAACAGCACAAAGCTTCGTGAGTAAAGGTTTTAATCCAGACGAGGCTAATCTTCTGGCGATGAAACAAATTTTAGGTTCAGTAACCAAGCAATCTATTCTGTTATCAAATATGGAGATTTTTACTGCTGTTGGTTACGGATTATTAATTGTTGTAGTCTTGTTAGGAATCAATCAGCATTTAAAACAAACATTTGATGTTTTTAAAAATAGAGTTTGGAATAGTTTCTAAATTCAGAACAGTCCAGCGCGATTTTGCCATACAATCGTAAGAAAAAGTCCGAAGAATATAATGCAAAGCATAAAGTTTATAAAACTCGATGCCAGAAAGCCAATAAAAGAACCTGTTGCAGCTTTTAGCGCGCGATTATGATCTTTAGAATCGTAGATTAATTCTCCGATAAACGCTCCTGCAAATGGGCCAATAATAAAACCAAACGGAATTGGGGCAAAAATACCAACGACCAAACCGATATTAGTCCCCCAGACTCCATAAGTACTTCCGCCAAATTTCTTAGTTCCTTTGGCGGGAATGATATAGTTTAGGACAGAAATGATGATTGTTACAGCAAGTGTAATGCCTAAAACCCAATAATTCATTGGGACAACTTTTGTCATATAAAGCAATAATAAACCAATCCAACTAAGGCTTATTCCGGGTAAAACAGGTAAAAAACTACCTAAAATACCAACAATCATGCATATAAAGCCGAGTAACAATAATAGTGAATCCATATAATTTTTTTGTAATTTTGCGCCTACAATCCTTTAGTTAGATTCGTCCATGTTTAGATTTTTGCAATTTGTATTGTTTTGTTCCTTGATTTTTTCAATCAATACAAGTACGTATGCACAAACTAAAAAACTTTCAATAGACGATAGATTACTTCAGGATAGCATCTATAAAAGTAATAAGAAAAAAGTATTAAATTTTTCAATGAAAGATTTTGATGCACTTTTTTTTGATTTTTTTAAAACTAAAAGCAATCCAGATGTAGTTTTAACTAAAACACAGTTTTATAATTATACAGTACAAATTGCTACTTTCTCTGACCGATTGGCTAGTTTATATCCTGCTCAAAAGGAGATTGCGGCAAAAAATAAAGAAGAGTGGCTATCAGAAAGCTATGAAGATTATTTATTATACAAAGCTTCTCAAAAAAAATAATTGTATTTTTATAAATTAATAGTTTAATTCAAAATCAAATCCTTGAAGCAGTTTTCCCTTTTATTAATAATCCTTTCATTTAACTCTTGTCAATATTTTGAGAAGCAGGTTCCTTCTGAAAAAGAATTATTGCAAAAAGAGTTAAAATCGATTAACTGGAAAGAAGTCGATGAGTTTCCATCTGTGGTCGATTGCGAGAAAATTGAAAATAAAAAGCAACGTCAACAATGTTTCTTCGAGATAATGACACAACTTATCCAGCAAAAACTAAGCAGTGACACCCTTGCAATACTTTATCCAGAACTAGATACTATCGAAGTAAAAGTGACAATTTTTCCAAATGCCACAATGAAATTCGAACCTCAGTTCCCAAAAGATTCAGTGGCTTACGATACAGTAAAAATTGATAGCATTCTCCGTGCCCGTTTAGTCGATTTCCCAAAAGTCAATCCAGCTATTAAACGCGGAATTCCTGTAAAAACACAATTTATATTACCTGTAATTCTAAAAGTAGAGTAAGTAGTGCCATTTACTTTTTCGCACCCAGCTATTGTTCTGCCATTTTTAAAGAATAAAAAACTCTCAGCAACAGCTTTGGTAATTGGGTCTATGTCTCCCGATTTAGAATATTTTTTCAGAATGAAAATGCAAGGCGATATCGGACATACTTTTTTAGGTGTGTTTCTCGTAGATATTCCTTTAGGCGTTTTAGTAGCATTTTTATTTCATCAAATAATAAAAAGACAATTAATAGACAATTTGCCTGATTTTATTAAAGAAAGATTATATGTTCTTAAAGAAAGTAACTGGTTAAATTACTTTAAATCTAATATCTGGATTGTTATAGTCTCATTTATATTAGGAATTTTTTCTCATATATTTTGGGACTCATTCACACATATAAATGGGTATTTTGTACAAAGAATACACTTTTTGGGAGGAGACTTATATTCAATTCCTATTTATAAAATCGCTCAGCATTTAAGTTCTTTAATTGGGATGATATTAATCCTTTTTTATATCTATAAATTACCTGTACGAATTGAAGAACCTAATAAAGTCAATCTTAAATATTGGTTTTCAGTACTAGGTATTGCGGTAATAATCCTGAGTATACGATTTGCATTAGGAATGACATTTAAACAAATAGGGAGTGTAGTTGTAAGTGCAATTTCCTCCATGTTTTTGGCGCTAATTTTTGCCGGATT
The DNA here is from genome assembly GCF_057834355.1 of Flavobacterium sp. GL_143. Taxonomy (NCBI): domain Bacteria; kingdom Pseudomonadati; phylum Bacteroidota; class Flavobacteriia; order Flavobacteriales; family Flavobacteriaceae; genus Flavobacterium; species Flavobacterium sp. GL_143. Next base: position 1,717,997 of record NZ_CM174401.1, read on the forward strand.
GATTTTCAGAAACAGAAAAATTATTTAGAAGCTATTCCTGCTGTCCGCTATATCTTTTTATTTTTAAAGAAAAAATAAAAAGGATGCCGCTTCCATCAGGGCTAGAGCTGTCATTTTCATTAGAATATTACTTAGAGAACTGTCTTCCTTTCCATTCATAACTCCCTAATAAACTATATAAAGCAACACTAGTACTAAAAAACGGATACCATAAGTTCGAGAGAATAAAGAAACGCATTTGCTTTCCGGTCAAAAAAGAATTGGTTTGATAAAGCAAAATCCAGTCTAATATAAACTTCAGAATTAATATACTCAGAAGATGAATGTAGTTTATTTGAAGTGCTAGAAATATAATCCAAGTTATAATAACGCTTAAATTGGCAAGGAAAACAATAATACCCAATAATTTCCCGAACGTACTTTGGTACGAACTCGTTTTAGCTGCCCAACGAACCCGCTGATAAAACAAGCTTTCCCAATCGGGAGTTGGCTTTGTAATTATAATATTAGCTTCAGATTTTAAATAATGTACTTGTTCAGGAAACGCTGCGATTGCCTTTTGTAATAAAAAAACATCATCACCACTGGCAATTTTGTTATTGCCATCAAAACCATTTAGTTTTACAAATAAGGATTTTGTATAAGCAAAATTAGCACCATTGCACATAAAACCTTTATTCAAACCAAAACTTCCAATTGTTGCGCCTTGTAAACTCGTTAAATCCAACTGCTGGAAATGATCCAAAAATGAATTATCACATTCGTATGTAACCGCGCCAGCAATCATCGAAACATCATGAAGCTGGATGTAATTGTCTAGAGTTTGTAACCAGTTTTTAGGAACAATGCAATCGGCATCGGTTGTAATAATCCATTCGGTCGATGCATGTTGCATAGCTGTAGTAATGGCATCTTTTTTAGGAGAATTTGAAACACGAATATTCTCAATTATTCGAATACTAAATTTCTGAGACAGAATACAAAATGCTTCTTCAGAATCATCATCAACTAAAATTACTTCAAAGAGTTCGATAGGGTAATTTAATCTCGAAATACTATTTAAAAGAGTCGGTAAGTTTTCTGTTTCGTTTCTAAAAGGAACAACAATCGTAAAACGTGTTTTAGGAGGTAATTCGGCAGATTGATATTTCTTAATTTTAGTAAAACCATAACTAAGCCAAGCTATAACAAGACAATAGATTAGTATTATGGAATACAGAATTACCATTATTTAGTGGTTTTAGTTTTAAAATTCAAGACATAATAACTTCCGATAACTACAGGTAAAACCACATTTAAGAACCACATTAAGGTGGATATAAAAATCACGATCCATTCGTTTACGCCAAGAATTCCGAAGAAATATACAGCAACACTTCCTTTTACAGCAAAATCCAAAAACTGAAAGGTAGGTAAAGATGAAGCTAAGAAATAAACAGTCGAGATTGTAGCTATCATTGTAAAGTAAGGTAAGTCGACATCAAAAGCCAGAAACAAAAAATAATATTGATGTGAGAAAACAAGATAGCGACAGATTCCTAAAAGGATATTTCTTTGATGAATCGGTTTTGGAATTTCGTTAATCTTATGAATTAGCCTTTCGATAGAATATCCTTTGATTGTTATCTTTTTTAATAGAAAAACCACAAGAAATAGAATAAATAGAAGTCCGAAAAGTAAAGCAACCGTTGTTGGCGTAATCACATTGTATTTTGAGTTAAAATACATTAAGCCAAAAATACCAAATATAACCGTAAGAACCATTTGTATTCCGTTACAAATCAGGTTTAAGAATACGACTTTTTTAGTGTCTTTTTTATCAAAAAACAATGCTTTTCCAGCATACTCCCCAATTCCGTTTGGTGTAAAAAGCCCCGCTGTTAAAGCCCCAAGAACTTGTTTTGTCGCTTCAGATACCGATATTTTATGGATTACCTGAGCCAGGTTTTGCCATTTTAGGATTTCGAAATACCGATTTAAAACGCTAAACAATAAAATGAAAGCAATCCCCGAAACCGATTGGTTCTTTTTGAATAAAATTAGGAACTTTTGCCAATCTAGTTTGTCATTCTGTGCAAGTTGATTATAAATAAAGTAAAATGCGCCACCTACAATCAAAAGTTTGATTACAAGAACAAGGAATTGTTTAGCTTTGTGAGGAATTGAAATCATGCTGCAAAGTAAAGGAAACTATTGTAAAAAAGCTATTTCACAAAGATTCACAAAGTAATCTCAAAAGTTACACAGAGAGATAAAAAACAAACTTAGCGAAACTTTGTGTAACCAAAATAAATAATGACAAAAGAACGCATCATATTAGGAATCGACCCAGGAACAACGATAATGGGTTTTGGATTGATAAAAATCGTCAATAAAAAAATGGAATTTTTGCAGCTTAACGAATTGCAATTGTCCAAATATGACAATCATTATCAGAAACTAAAAATCATTTTTGAACGTACCATCGAATTAATCGAAACACATCATCCAGACGAAATCGCAATTGAAGCTCCTTTCTTTGGTAAAAACGTTCAGTCGATGCTTAAGTTAGGAAGAGCACAAGGAGTTGCAATGGCAGCAGGACTTTCGAGAGATATTCCGATAACGGAATATGAACCTAAAAAAATAAAAATGGCAATTACAGGGAACGGAAATGCTAGTAAAGAACAAGTTGCCAAAATGCTTCAACAGCTTTTAGGATTAAAAGAATTACCCAAAAATCTAGATAGTACCGATGGTTTGGCAGCTGCCGTTTGTCATTTTTTCAACTCAGGAAAAGTAATCGGAACAAAGAGTTATACAGGTTGGGATGCATTTGTAAAACAAAATGAGGAACGAGTAAAAAAATGAGATAATGTGTTAATTAGAAAATTAGATAATTCTTGCATTACGAATATTTAATTTTCTAGTTTATTAACCTATTAGTGATTAACTATCACATTATCTAATTGACACATTATCCTAATTATCTAATATATGTCCGGTATCTACATTCATATTCCTTTTTGCAAGCAGGCTTGTAATTATTGTGACTTTCATTTTTCGACTTCGATGAAGAAGAAAGATGACATGGTTTTGGCTATTGCCAAAGAAATAGCCATGCGCAAAAATGAGTTTGAACTTCTCGACTCCACAGGAAATGAAAACCAAATTGAAACTATTTATTTCGGTGGCGGAACTCCTTCTGTTCTGAGTAATGACGAAATAAATTTTTTAATTTCAGAAGTTTATAAAAATTATAAAGTTGTCGATAATCCTGAGATTACACTCGAAGCAAATCCAGATGATTTATCGAAAGACAGAATAATAGAATTGTCTATAAGTCCGATAAACCGCTTGAGTATAGGGATTCAGTCTTTCTTTGAAGATGATTTGAAGATGATGAACCGTGCCCATAATTCGGTGGAAGCCAAAAAATGTCTGGAAGAAGCAACTAAATACTTTGATAATATTTCTTTGGATTTAATATATGGCGTTCCGGGAATGAGCAACGAAAAATGGAAACATAACATCGAAACGGCATTGAGTTTCGGAATCCCGCATATTTCGAGTTATGCTTTGACTGTAGAGCCCAAAACAGCTTTGAGTAAATTAATACAAACAGGAAAAGTTGCTAAACCAAATGACGAATTGGCTTCGGCTCATTTTATGATTTTGGTAGAAACGCTTGAAGCAAACGGTTTTATTCATTACGAATTATCAAATTTCGGAAAAGAGAATTACTTTTCTAAAAACAATTCGGCTTATTGGCTGGGTAAAAAATATATTGGAGTCGGGCCTTCGGCACACAGTTATGATGGTGTTTCCAGAAGTTGGAATATCTCGAATAATTCACTTTATCTTAAATCAATTCAGGATAATCAATTGCCAAATGAGGTAGAAATTCTTTCGGTTTCGGATCGTTATAATGAATATATTATGACTGGATTGCGAACAATCTGGGGCGTTTCATTAGACAGAATCGAAAAAGAATTCGGGACTAATTATCTAGTTTACCTAAATAAACAAGTTGAGAAGTTTCTAAATGATGAATTGGTTTCAATTGAAAATAATATTCTAAAACCAACACCAAAAGGAAAATTCCTGACTGATGGAATTGCTAGTGATTTATTTTATTTAAATTTAGAATAAATTTTAGTACGCTGATAAAACGGATGCAAGCAACACTGATTTAAAAAAATCTGTAGAAATCCGCGTTAGAATATCCGTAAAATCCGCGTCCAATTATATTTGCAAAAATCTACAAAGAATATATATCATTGCGGTTAAAAACGAAAGTATTATGAGAATTACCATATTAGATGATTATCAAAATGCAGTTGCAAAACTAGAATCTTTCAAAATGTTGAAAGGATTGGATGTTACAATTCTTAACCATACCGAAAAAGACAATTCAAAGTTGGCGGAGTTATTAAAGGACTCCGAAATTATTGTTTTAATTAGGGAAAGAACAGAAATTTCAGCCGACTTGCTTTCGAGATTACCTAAATTGAAATTCATAAGTCAGACAGGAAAAAAGTCCAATCATCTTGATATTGCTGCGTGTACAAAATATAGAGTCGCAGTTGCAGAAGGTATTGGTTCGCCTGTAGCTCCATCTGAACTTGCGTGGGCATTAATAATGAATACAGTTCGTCAGATTCCGCAGGCTATTCGGGGAATGAAAGAAGGAAAATGGCAGACTAATATTGGTTCGACTATTAGAGGCAAAACAATTGGTATTTGGGGTTATGGAAAAATAGGCCAACAAATAGCTAAATATGCAAATGTATTTGGAGCAACGGTTTTGGTGTGGGGAAGTGAAAGTTCAAGAAGCCAAGCTGTTGCTGATGGATTTCAGAAAACAGATTCTAAAGCAGAATTTTTCTCGCAAAGTGACATCATCACATTACATCTTAGGCTTAATGAAAGTACCTTCGGGATTGTTAAGGAAACCGATTTAAGTTTAATGAAATCAAGCGCAGCTTTAATTAATACTGCTAGAGCCGAATTAATAGAAAAAGGAGCTTTATTAAAATCGCTTAAAAACGGAAAACCAGGATTTGCAGGAATAGATGTTTATGAAGAAGAACCTATTTATGATGTAGATTTTGAATTGCTAAAAATGCCAAATGTTGTTTGTACGCCTCATATAGGTTATGTCGAGAAAAACAGCTACGAACTTTATTTTGAGAAAGCTTTTGAGAATGTAATTAATTATATCAATAACAATCCAACAAACATTGCAAATCCCGAAGTTTTATAATAAGATTTAGTTAAATCATTCGGAAAATACTTGATAGATAGAATCGCTAGTGATTTGTTTTATTTAAATTTGAATTAAAATCCGCGTTCAATTATGCTAGCACTCATTGACAATAAATATCAAATCGATTTATCAAAACCTATCGATATTTCGATTCCGCTTACAAATACAGATGAAAACCCGATTGCGTGGTATATCGAAAAACCAGTAATCGAGCCAGTAGTTTTTGGCGATTGGATAGGGAAGGTTTCGGAAGGGAAATCATCTACCAACTTTAATAATATTTTCTTTAATCCGCACGGACATGGTACTCATACCGAATGCCTGGGACATATTACACGAGAATTTTATAGTATTAATCAATCTCTAAAAACGTTTTTCTTTTTGGCCGAATTAGTTTCGGTTGAACCAGAAGTTCAAGGGGAAGATTTGGTGATTACTAAAGAGCAAGTTCGAAAAGCCATGATGATTTCTCCCGATAGCTATCGGGATTCGCTCAATGGGACAGCTCCGGAAGCAATAATTATCAGGACGAAACCAAATTCAAAGTCTAAAAAAGCTGCAAAATATTCGAATACGAATCCTCCTTATTTGTCGGAAGACGCAGCGATTTTCATTCGCGAAAGCGGAATACAACATTTGTTAATTGATTTGCCAAGTGTAGATAAAGAACATGATGAAGGGAAATTATTGGCACACAAAGCGTTCTGGAATGTAAAAGATGTGAATAAACTTAATGCAGATGCAAGATTGAATGCAACAATTACCGAAATGATTTATGTTGATGACGAAATAAAGGACGGAAGTTATATATTGAATTTGCAAATTGCATCGTTTGAAAATGATGCAAGTCCATCCAAACCTATTTTATATAAAATATGATTACAGTTAGCACTGATAAAAACAAATTAGACGTTCCGTTTATTCAGCATTTCTTAAAAGATATTTATTGGGCCGCGGGTCGTACAATGGAAGAAGTTCAGACTACGATTGACAATTCGTTTTGTTTTGGGATTTTTCTGGATGATAAACAAATTGGCTTTGCCCGTGTTATCACCGATTATGTAGTTTTTGCTTATGTAATGGATGTTTTTATTACCGAAGAACATCGAGGAAAAGGGTATTCGTCTGTTTTGATAGAACGAATGATAAATGAACCTGCATTAAAAGAGGTTAAAATATGGAGATTGGCAACGACAGATGCTCATTTCTTATATAGCAAATTTGGGTTTACAGCATTAAAAAGCCCTGAGAAGATGATGGAAAAAGTGGTATTATGAAAACAGTTATAAAACTAGAAGAGTTAGGGGTATTTGTTCTCGGAATATATTTGTTTAGCCTATTAGATTATCAGTGGTGGTGGTTTCTGGTGTGGATTTTAGTGCCCGATTTTTCTATGCTAGGTTATGTCATAAATGCTAAAGTTGGTGCTTTTTTATATAATGTATTCCATCATAGAGGAATTGCTGTTTTGGTTTATATTTTAGGCTGCTATTTAAAGTTAGAAGCAGTACAGCTTATTGGAGTTATTTTATTTTCTCATGCTTCGATGGATCGTATTTTTGGTTATGGATTAAAGTATGAAACAGGTTTTAAGTACACACATTTAGGTGAAACCCACAACAAAAAAGAGCTTTCTTCTGATGAGGTAAAAAAGTGGGTTACTGACAACCAAAATTTAAATATTTTTCGGAAGAAATTGGTAAATAAGAAATGATATGAATTTAGAAACGTATTATAAATATTGTCTTTCTAAAAAAGGAACTACAGAACATTTTCCTTTTGATGAAGAAACATTGGTGTTTAAAGTTGGCGGAAAAATGTTTGCATTGTCCTCTTTGAGCCAATGGGAAAAAAACATTCCTTCGGTAAATTTAAAATGTGATCCAGAGCGTGCTCAGGAATTACGTGCCGAATATGATGATATAAAACCAGGGTATCATATGAGTAAAGTACACTGGAATACTATTACTATGAATGGAGATTTGCCTACGGCTTTTATAAAAGAACTTATAGACCATTCGTATGATTTGGTTTTCAAAAGTTTGACAAAGAAAATTCAGAATGAAATTATTGAATTAGAAAATTAGGCATTACATTTGCAACATAAGAGAAAAAACTAGCAACTCAGTTACTTTGTAACTTAGCAACTTATAAAATATGAAAGAACAATTTAAAAAGTTTTTAAACGAAGAACAAGACCCAAAAGCGATTGAAAAAATCACTTCTAAACTCAATGATTTATTAATGAGAGGTGAAGAGATTGGATACATTGCAGTTCAAAAAAAACCGGCAATTACTGTTTTTCCTGATAGCATTGTAGTAACAAACAAACGAATCATTGTATGTAAGCCTAAAAATTTAGGACTATCAATGGATTTTACAGATTATACCTGGGATGATATCGTAGGGACTTTTGTAAAAGAAAATATTCTTGGATCAGAGTTTTCTTTTTCTACAAAAACAGATATTCAGTTTTCTATAGATTATATTCCTAAAATTCAGGCAAGAAAAATTTTCACTTACGCAAAAGAACAATTGGATATACTTAAAAACCCGGTTGTGGCTGCTTCAACTCCAGTTGCTGAGGTTGCAGAACCAGAAGAAGTTGAGCCAGTAGAGGAAGAGGAAGCAGTAGAAGAAATCGAAACTGAAGAAGTAACGAACTATGCTGAGATTATGCCAGCAGCACCGATTTATAACGAACCAATTCAAGAAACTTCATTCGCAACAGGCGAGAGAAGATTAAGTGATATGTCGCAAGATGAGCTTTTTGAAAAATTACAGAATTACAAGAAGTTATTAGACAACGGATTGATTATGCAAGGAGAATATGATGCATTCAAAAAAGAGATTTTGAGTTATATGTAGCATTTAACCGCGAAGTTCAGAAAGTCCCACGCAACGGGTGCAAAGAAAAAAAGCATAAAAAAAACCAACATTTATAATGTTGGTTTTTTTATGAAATTTTGCGAACCTTGGGTTTTAAAGTCTTGCGATCTTTGCGGTTAAACTCCTATAAAGTAGCTTTTTGTTTTTCTACAAAACTATGTGCTTGTAGTTCCAAGAGTTCGGTAGCTTTCTTTCGCTGTAGGTCGTATAACTGTTTATCTTGTGCTATATCCTCATAAACTTTGTCGTGCATTGCAGCGCTGGTTTTTACTAATAAACTACGTTGGTATTTATTTTGTTCCAGAGTAGCTTTTAATGCTGTTTCCAGCTCTTCCTGTTTAAAATCGTATTCTCCTCTCGGAGATAATAATTTGGCTATTATAGGAGATGTTTCTATGGCAAGGAACAAAAGCATAATAAAGAAAGATGGAATCCAAGGTAACTTGTTTAATGCGTTTATTCGCGCCATTAAACCATCAAAACCATCAATGATAGGTTGTGTTTCGGTTACTTTTTTGTCTACATCGGCTTGGAGTGTTTTTGCAACTTTTTCTTTTTCGGCTATTTTTGCCTCATTTTCAGTTTTTAGCGTAGCAAATTCTTTTAAAGCAGCATCGTGCTTATCGCGTTTCTCTTTATAAACAGGACCTTTTCCTAATCGTTTTGAGCCCGCAGTTCCTTCGGCTTCAGTAATGTAAGTTGAATATAAGTCATTTACCTCTTTTTCCTTTTTTAGGATATCGGCTTTTAATCCAGCGATTTCGGCTTTGTTCTTGTCTAAATCGGATTTATAATAATTACCAACTTCTTTTTTATTGGCAAGAGCCATTGCATTTTTCTCTTTTAATAAAACGGTGTTGATTTCTTTTTCGAAAATTTTAATTTCTAATGGTTTCGAAATTACGATTGCGATAATAACCGCCAGAATAATTCGAGGTGTCGCTTGCAGGAATTCATCCCAAACACGGTCTCTTTTTTTTATTGTAGATACAATAAAGCGGTCAAGGTTAAAAATAAGTAAACTCCACACAAATCCAAAAAGCATGGCTGGATATACAGAGTCAAAAACGGTAAATAAGGCATATGCACTTGCAATAAATGCCATTACTGCGGTAAAGAAAACGGTAGCTCCAATACCAACATATTTGGTTTGTTCACTTTCTGAACAGTCCTCGAGGAGATTTTTATCTGCTCCTGAGCAAAGGATAAAAAATTGTTTCAACATGATTGATTGTTTTTGATTGATTGATAAGGCAAATTTAACGCCAAAAAATTAATATTGAGGTAAATAGTTGATATGTTTTTGGTTATGTCACTATTTTAGTTTTTCAAATGTGGTTTTGATAGCACTTTCACCCGTTGGTAATGTTAATTTTAATCAATATTTTCAAGGGGCTATGTTATTTTTAAGTAAAAAAAATAGGCTTAAAAAGCAGAAGCATAACGATATGTTAAATTTTTCAGGAGGTATAGTTAATATGCAGCAACTAGTTTCGCATTATAGAAAAACAACCAAAACCAAAATGAAAAAAAATTGTTTAGTATTAGTTCTCTTTTTAATAACTTTAGTAGGTTATGCTCAAAAAGGAATTGTTTCTGGGAAAGTATTGGATGCAGACGACAAACTGCCTTTACCAGGAGCAATGATTGAAATTGTAGGTCAGAATAAATATACTATTTCTGATTATAACGGAAGATACGAATTACTTAATGTAATGTCGGGATCTTATCAGGTAAAAGTAAAATACATGGGATATACAGAGAATATCCAAGATGTAGTTATTGCCGATGGGAAAAATGCTGTGATAGATTTTGCTCTTAAATCTTCGGGGACAGAATTAAATGAAGTTGTTGTAGGTGATATCCTAAAGGGACAAGCAAAAGCTTTAAATCAACAAAAAACGAATAAGAATATCGGAAATGTTATTTCGGCTGATCAAATGGGGCGTTTTCCTGATGCCAATGTTGGAGATGCCTTAAAGCGAGTACCAGGTATTACTATGCAGAATGATCAAGGAGAAGCAAGAAATATCATTATTAGAGGTTTAGCTCCTTCATTAAATTCTGTGACTTTAAACGGAGATCGTATTCCATCTGCCGAAGGCGATAACAGAAATGTACAGATGGATCTTATCCCATCGGATATGATTACGACAATCGAGGTTAATAAAACACTTACGCCAGATATGGATGCAGATGCTATCGGGGGTTCTGTAAACCTGATTACCAGAGCAACTCCTAATGGCGAAAGAATCTCGGCAACAGTAGCGGGAGGTTATGCACCAATACGAGATAAACCTATTTATACGGCAGGATTAGTTTATGGAAATCGCTTTTTTGATGATAAACTTGGAGCAGTTGTAAGTGGTTCTTATAATAATGTAGATTATGGTTCGGATAATGTTGAAGCAGCCTGGACTAAAGACAAATTTGGGAATGAATTTTTGAGTAAATCTGAAATTAGAAAATATGATGTGCAACGTATTCGAAGAAGTGCAGCTCTAGCTTTAGATTATAAATTCGATGAAAACAATACCATCTTTTTTAACGGAATTTATAACTGGAGAGATGATAGAGAGAATCGTTATAGAACTACTTATGATGATATGAAACCTATTTATAATGGCGAACAAATTACTGGTTTTACAGGGAGAGTAAAGCGTCAGACAAAAGGTGGTGTTGATAATAATCGCAATAAAAACAGAAGACTCGAAGATCAGCGTGTGCAGAACTATGCATTGCGTGGAGAACATTTAATAAATTCTAGTTTAGATCTTGATTGGTCAGCAAATTATTCGACAGCAAGAGAATATCGTCCTCAAGAACGTTATATCGAATACCGTCAGAAAGGTTTGAATACTGCACAAGATTTATCTGATTTAGAGTTCCCTTTGGTTACAACAACTGGCGAAGCTTTAGATAAATTTAAATTTGATTCGACTACCGAAAATACAGATGAAACTAAGGAAAGTGAATTTGGAGCTAAAGTAAATATCAGGTTTCCTTTTACAATTATCCCTTCGGAAAAAGGAAGATTAAGAACAGGACTTAGATTAAGAATGAAAGAGAAATCGAGAGATAATATTTTCTACTCTTATGAGCCAATAAGCGGAATGGAAACTTTGGCTGATGTTCAAACTAGTTATTATGACGGAAACGGATTTAATCCAGGGAGTAAATACGTACCGGGAACGTTTGTTTCTAATTCGTATTTGGGAGGTTTGGATTTAAATAATCCTGCTTTGTTTAATAAAGAATTAAATCCAGCTGAGTTTTTGACTGTAAATTACCAAGCCAAAGAAAATATTTATGCTGCTTATGTAAGATGGGATCAAGATTTTAATGATAAATTATCTATGATTTTAGGTTTCCGTGTAGAGAATACGCATATTGATTATACAGGTAATCGTGTTCTGGACGAAGAAGAGTTAGAAGGAAAGATAAACACGACAAATTCTTATACAAACGTAATGCCTGGGATTTCGTTTAAGTATAATGCGACCAAAGATTTAGTGTTGAGAGCTGCTGCTACAACAGCTTTAGCAAGACCAAATTATTATGCTTTGGCTCCTTATATCAATAATATTGCTGCCGATTCTCAGATATTAGCTGGTAATCCAGATCTTAAAGCGACTTATTCTTATAACTATGATTTCATGGCCGAGAATTATTTTAAATCGGTTGGTTTAATTTCTGCAGGTGTTTTCTATAAAAACCTAAATGATTTTATTTATACTTATAGTGATAATCAATATACAACTGCAAAGTTTGCTGCGGATTTTCCTAACCAACAAAATCCAATTCCAGCGGGAGATAATTGGACACTTATACAACAAAGAAATGGTGATAATGTAGATGTATTTGGATTTGAAGTAGCATTTCAGCGTCAGTTAGATTTCTTTACAAGTCCATTTTTAAAAGGATTCGGGATTTATTTAAACTATACTTACACAAAATCTACAGCCAAAGGTATTGCTGATGCAGAAGGAAATGAAAGACGTAATATAAGCCTTCCGGGAACATCTCCACATATGTTTAATGGGTCATTGTCATGGGAAAACAAACGTTTTTCGGCTAGGGTTTCGACTAATTTCACTTCAGATTATTTAGATGAATTAGGTTCTAATGAATACAATGATAGTTATTATGATAAACAACTTTTTGTAGATGCTAATGCAGCATTTAAAATTACACCTAAGATTCGTGTTTTTGCAGAAGCAAATAATTTAACCAATCAGCCGTTACGTTATTATCAAGGTGTAGAGTCGCATACTAAACAGGTTGAGTATTACCAAGCGCGTTATAATTTAGGATTGAAATTTGATTTTTAATATAGAATGAATTAGTTAAAATTGGCAGGAATGCAATGTTCCTGTCAATTTTTTATAAAAATAGAACATGAAAAATAAATTTATATTACTCTTAGTGAGTGCCATTTTAGTTTCTTGCGATAGCAAGTTAGCGCCAGTTCGTAAAGATGCTATTAAACCAACAGCGGTAACAGAACCACTTCCGCATGATACCGATGATCCATCTATTTGGATACATCCTACAGATCCATCTAAAAGTGTTATTGTAGGTACAGATAAAGATACCGATGGAGGATTGTATGCTTTTGATTTAAAAGGTAAAATCATAACCAAGTCGGAAACATTAAAAAGGCCTAACAATGTAGATATTGCTTATGGCTTAATTGTTAATGGAAAAAAAATAGATGTTGCGGTTACTACCGAAAGAGAAACTAATAAAATAAGGGTTTTTAGTTTACCAGATTTAAAACCTATAGATAATGGTGGAATTTCTGTTTTTGATGGAGAGACATTGCGTGATCCTATGGGAGTTGCTTTGTACACCCGACCAAGTGATAACGCAATATTTGCTATTGTAGGTAGAAAATCAGGAACTTCGGGTAGTTATTTGTGGCAATATCAGTTAACTGATGTTGGCAACGGAACAGTTGGTGGTAAAGTAGTTCGCAAGTTTGGTGCATATAGTGGGAAAAAAGAGATTGAAGCTATTGCTGTAGATAATGAGTTAGGAATGGTTTATTACTGCGATGAGCAATTTGGTATCAGGAAATATGTTGCTGATCCTGAGAGTAAGCAAAAAGATGTTGAGCTAGCTATTTTTGGAAAAGGAGAGTTTAAAGCAGATAATGAAGGAATTGCAATTTATAAAAAAACAGCAACAACGGGTTATATTTTAGTTTCTAACCAACAAGCTAATACGTTTATGGTTTATCCTAGAGAAGGGGCTAAAGGAGATCCGAATAAGTATCCTTTGCTTGCCGAGATTCCTACGTCGACAATTGAGTGCGATGGTGCCGATGTTACGAATGTAAATTTAGGAGGAGCTTTTAAAAATGGTCTTTTTGTGGCAATGAGCAACGGAATGACGTTTCATTATTATAGCTGGGATTCAGTACAAAAACGTATTGATGCGCAAGTGAAAAAATAAGTGTTCAGTATTTAGTTTTCAGTCTCAGTTGCTGTCATAAGTTACGGTTTCCTTTATGAATACAGTAAGTAAACTGAGAGTGAATACTGACACTGCGTACTGATACTAAAAACTGATACTAAAAAACAAGTATAAATAAAAAAGAGCTGTTCGATTGAACAGCTCTTTTTGTTTGAATTAGTAAAGACCTTATATTATGCTAATGGTGCTCCTGCCATAATTTCGGCATTGGCAAACTCTTCAAATTTTGCAAAGTTAGCTTTGAATTTCTCTGCTAGTTCTTTTGCTTTTACATCGTATAATTCTGGATTTGCCCAAGTGTTTCTAGGATTTAATATTTCGCTAGGTACATTAGGACAACTTTGTGGTTTTGCAATTCCAAAAACAACGTGGTTTTCGTATGCTACGTCGTCTAATTCTCCGTTTAAAGCGGCAGTAATCATAGCACGAGTATATTTTAGTTTCATACGAGTTCCTGTTCCGTATGCTCCACCAGTCCATCCAGTATTAATAAGCCAAACTTTTACATCGGCATCTTTCATTTTTTTGCTCAACATTTCTGCATAACGAGTTGGGTGTAACGGCATAAATGGCGCTCCAAAACAAGCAGAGAAATTAGGTTGAGGTTCGTCTACACCAGCTTCTGTTCCAGCAACTTTAGCAGTATAACCAGAAATAAAGTGGTATGCAGCTTGTCCAGGTGTAAGTCTCGAGATAGGAGGCAAAATACCAAAAGAATCGGCTGTTAAGAAGAAAATGTTTTTAGGGTTTTTACCTATAGAACCTGGCTGAATATTATCAATGTGGGTAATAGGGTAACTAACTCTAGTATTTGGTGTAATTGAGATATCATCATAATCTACCTCGTTTGTACCTGGTTTAAAAACAACATTCTCTAATAAAGCACCTCTTTTAATTGCTCTAAAAATGTCTGGTTCATTTTCTTCAGTAAGGTTAATTACTTTAGCATAACAACCACCTTCAAAATTAAATACTGTGTTTTCGTTTGTCCATCCGTGTTCATCATCACCGATTAATTTACGGTCTGGATCTGCAGATAAAGTTGTTTTTCCTGTTCCTGATAAACCAAAGAAAATAGCTGTATCACCTTCTTTACCAACATTAGCACTACAGTGCATTGGTAATGTGTTCTTAAATACTGGCAAGATGAAGTTTAAAGCCGAAAAAATTCCTTTTTTCATCTCTCCTGTATATCCTGTTCCGCCAATAAGAGCAATTTTTTTTGTAAAATCCAAAATTGCAAAATTGCTTTGTCTTGTTCCATCTACAGCAGGATCTGCCATGAAGCTAGGAGCACAAATTACTGTCCATTCTGGAGTAAAGTTTGCTAATTCTTCTGCTTCTGGTCTCAAAAACATATTGTAACAAAACAAGTTAGACCATGCTGTCTCAGTAACAACACGTACATTTAATCTGTAATTAGGGTCTGAACAAACGTAAGAATCTCTAACAAATACTTCTTTGTTAGATAAATATTGAGTTACCTTGTTGTATAATTTTTCAAAGGCAGCTGGTTCAAAAGGAATGTTTACTTTTCCCCACCAAACTTGGTCTTCTGTAATACTATCCTTTACAATAAAACGATCTTGAGGCGAACGTCCTGTAAATGTACCAGTATTAATTGCTAATGCACCTGTTGAGTCCTCCACACCTTGACCTGATTGTATCGTAATGTTGTGTAATTCGTCAGCTGATAACTGATAATGAATTGTTGCATTTTTAATCCCTAACTCATTTAGCGAAATCGATTGCGTAGATAACGTTTGATTGTCCATAAATTTATAAGTTGTGTATGTTTTACTTTATAGACTGTAAAATTAGATATTATATTTCAGATAAAATTTTATATAACGAATTTTATGACTTTTGTTTAATAATTTTAACAAATAGTACAGTCCAAGCAAGAATTAATAGGAGTCCGCCTATTGGCGTTACGAATCCGATAATTTTGAAGTCAAAAGTTGTAAGGTTATTCGCAGCAAGTAAGTATATTGAACCCGAAAATAATATAACACCAGCTACAGCAAGATTGTAAATAACCTTTAATGTCTTTTGTGAAAGTTCTTTTCTTGTGGCTACAAAGAATAAAAATAGTGCATGGTACATTTGGTAACGTACACCAGTTTCAAAAGTTACAAGTTCTTCTATTGATAAAACTTTTTTTAGAGCATGAGCTCCAAAAGCTCCTAAAATGATAGCTAACATTCCTAAAAAAGCACCTGTTGCAATTATTTTTTTATCCATTACAATATTATTTTAGTTGTTACAAAAATAGGTTTAAAACTTTCATCATGGAAAAAAATTAAGAGAACTTTTGGAAATATTTAGCTTTCTTCAGGATAAATAAATTCTGCTTATTTTTGGTTTAAAATAATGTATAGTTCATTTTTTTAACATTTTTTAATTGTTATGAATATAACATTATTGTATGTTTGTGTTATATATGTAAAATATGAGAGTAGTTTTAGTCATTGGAGCAGGCAGATCAGCGTCGTCATTGATACGATATTTATTGGATAAGTCCGAAAAGGAGAACCTGCATCTTATTATAGGTGATTTGTCTTTGGCTCTTGCCGAAAAGAAAACGAATAAACATCCTAATGCAACTCCTATTGCATTGGATATTTTTGATGAAGAACAGCGAAAGCTTGCGATACAAAAGGCAGACATTGTAATATCGATGTTGCCGGCTCATTTACATGTAGAAGTTGCCAAAGATTGTTTGCTTTACCAAAAACATATGGTTACTGCATCTTATATAAGTGATGCGATGCAGGCATTGGACAAGGAAGCAAAAGCTAATAATTTGATTTTTATGAATGAAATTGGGCTTGATCCTGGTATCGATCATATGAGTGCCATGAAGGTAATCGATGAAATTAGGGAGAAAGGTGGTAATATGTTATTGTTCGAATCTTTTTGTGGCGGACTTGTAGCTCCTGAATCTGATAATAATTTATGGAATTATAAATTTAGTTGGTTACCGCGTAATGTGGTTTTAGCAGGGCAGGGAGGAGCAGCCAAATTTATACAGGAAGGAACTTATAAATATATCCCGTATTGCAATTTATTTCGCAGAACCGAATTTCTTGAAGTAGAAGGATACGGAAAGTTTGAAGCGTATTCTAATCGTGATTCTTTAAAATACAGATCTATTTATGGTCTTGAAGATATTCTTACTTTGTATCGTGGTACAATAAGAAGAGTTGGATTTTCGAAAGCTTGGAATATGTTTGTACAATTAGGAATGACAGATGATAGTTATGTAATGGAGGATTCCGAAAACATGAGTTATCGTCAGTTTGTGAATTCTTTTTTGCCTTATCATCCAACTGATTCTGTAGAAATAAAAATGCGTTTGATTCTTAAAATAGATCAGGATGATATAATGTGGGACAAACTTGTTGAGCTTGACTTGTTTAACGCGAATAAAATTGTTGGATTAAAAGATGCTACTCCAGCTCAGATACTAGAAAAAATACTTTCGGATAGTTGGACTTTAGAGCCACACGATAAAGATATGATAGTGATGTACCATAAATTTGGATACAAATTAAATGGTGTAGACACACAAATAGACTCCAAAATGGTTTGCATTGGAGATGATCAAACGTATACTGCAATGGCAAAAACAGTTGGATTGCCTGTTGCAATGGCCACTTTATTGATATTAAATGGTAAGATTACAACTCCTGGAGTTCAGTTACCAATAAATAAAGAGGTGTATTTACCGATTTTAAAAGAATTAGAAGAATACGGAGTAGTATTTCATGAGCAGGTTATGCCTTATTTTGGATATAATCCCGATAAACTTCTTAATTAGTAGTTTTTGAAAATTTTTTTTAGAATTTTTTTTAGTTTTTTATTTGATCCGCTTCTTGAAAAAGAAGCGGATTTTTTTATTTCTTATTATTTACAGATAAAACAAGAAAACGATCCTATGGTTTAGTTGTAAAGTAGATTTCATGATTGTATCTAAATATTATTTTCTAATAAAAAGAGCGTTTTTTAATCAGTACAGTCAATGGCTATTGGTAACGCAAATATTTGACTTATTGGTTTACCTTTATATAAAGCTGGAACCCAGTTAGGCAATTTTTTTAAAACGCGAACGGCTTCTTCTCCCAATCCGTAGCCTAAATCTTTGCTGACTTTAATATCTGATAAAGAACCATCTGTTTCTATGTTAAATGTAAGCACAAGTGTTCCTTTAACTTTGTTTTCGTATGCTGCATCAGTTACATTGAAGTGGGTGTAGAAAATCTTGTAAAAGCCTTTCATACCTGTATGAAATTGAGCTTGTCTTTCAAATTTACTAGGATGAACAAGAGTCTCATTTTGTTCATCGTTTTCAATTGTTTGGGCGATACCTTCTGTACTAAAAGCAAGCAGTACGGTAAAAAGAACAATAACTTTGTAATCTAGCTTTGTTATTAATTTCATGTTTTTTTTTTCTAGCTAAATTACTTTTTTTATTTATTTTCTTGTACCGTTATTGGTAATTTGTACATTACTCTCGCTGGTTCATTGTTTAATGTGCCTGGTTTCCATTTTGGAGATAGTTTTAATACGCGTATAACTTCATCGCCTAATCCGTAACCTAAGTCATGAGCTATTTTATAATCAGATAATGAACCGTCTTTTTCGACATAGAAATCGATGATTACTTTTCCTGATACTTTATTTTTAGAAGCATCTTTAGGAATTTTGAAGTTTTTACCAATGAATTTGTAAAATTCTGTCATTCCGCCTGGAAATTCTGGCTGTTGAATGTTTTCGGTTGTGTCTGTAAGGAAAGTTGGTGGTTCGTTCAGTGCTTTTCGATTGCTTCCTTGAGCAATTGTTGTCGTGTTAAAAGCAAAAAATAATGTAGCAAATACAAAACCTACTACCGAGGTTTTTACTATTGCTCTCAATCGGGATTCTTTTTTTGTCATCATAAGTAAACGTTTTTTGGTTATTTGAAAATTAATAGAACTTGCAAGCGCAATCTGGCTTTGGTTGGAAGCCATTTTTAATAGTAAGTTTTGATAGTGAGAAACTGATTCTGATTGGGTTATTACTGCTTCATCGGCTAGAAATTCATGATTTAATTTGATAGCTCTTTTGTAAAGTATAAAGATTGGATTAAACCAGAATAGGATTTGTATTGCTTCAATAAGAATAATATCCAACGAATGTTTTTGCTTTATATGTGCTGTTTCGTGAGCAATAAGTTGTGTGTCGATTAGATTGTTTTTTAAATCACTTTCGTTTAAAAATATGGTGTTTAAAAATGAATGTGGTAATATGGAATCTTCAATCAAAACCACTTTTTGGTCATTGATAATTTGTGATTTGTTGTGTTTTATTTTTTTATGAAAGGAATACAGATTCAATACAAAGCGGATGGTTAGTGATAACGCAATAATTAGATATAGAGCAAGTAAGCTATAAGTAATTGTCTGATTATTGGTTAGTGAATTTAGGTTTTGTGTATTGTTGTTTATTACTATTTCGGGTAATCGAATAGCGTTTATTGCTTTTGATATTTTTGTATCGAATGAAAATAGCTGTAACGGAATGGTTAAGCCAAAAACTAAACTACCCAACAAATAGAATCTGTTGAAACCATGCATTTTTTCGTTTTCTAACCAAAGTTTATATATTATAAACAGGATTATAAGTAGTAATGACGATTTTAGGATATAAGCTATCATTTTTTCTTTTTTTGAATTTGACTATCAATGATTTTTTTGAGTTCTTCCAGTTCCGAAGTCGATAAATTGGTTTCGGTAGTAAAGAAAGAAGCAAATTGCGATGCCGAATTGTTAAAGAAATTACTAATCAATCCGTTTACGTGTTTAGAGAAATAATCGGTCTTCTTGACCAATGGATAGTATTCTCTTGAGTTTCCAAATTCGTTGTAAGCAACAAATTTTTTGTCGATCATTCTTTTTAATAAAGTGGCAACGGTTGTTGTAGCCGGTTTTGGGTCAGGATATGCTTCGAGTAAATCCTTCATGAACGCCTTTTTTAGTTGCCAAAGGTGTTGCATTAATTGTTCTTCGGAGTTGGTTAGTTGCATTGTGGGTTATTTTTTAATTTTTTCTAATTTTTCTAACTCTGGTAATTCCTTTTTATAGGCTTCTACATCCCAAACAATTCCCCATTTTTGAGCATATTCGGCTATGGTTCCTAAACCAACTTCTGCGCGTCTTTTGTCTACATTATCGGGGTCTTCTAATGGTGAAATGTATTGCTTGTTTGTTGCTGGATTTTTGGCAAGTTGGCTTCCGTAAATTTGTTTTCTCCCTTCTCTTAGTGCGATGCGGTCTTCTAGTGATGCTAAAGAACTTGCTTTTGCATTTCCTTTTTTGACAGCGTCTCTCATCATGGGTAAATATTTTTGTTGCGTTTCTAAGTCTGAATGCTGTATTACCAGAAACAAAGTTTGATTTGCCTGACTGCCCACAACGTTTTCACCGATCCATCCTTTTTCATCAAGTATCTTGGATATTTTAATTAGGTTCAGGCTGTCTTTATAATTTATGATTTTACCAATGCTATCTATTTTTTTCTTATCATAATTTGGGCTTCTATATATTGTCATGAATACCTTTCTTATGTTTTGATCCTCTTCAAAAATAGAGAGTAATTCTTCTTGCAGAGGTTTGTCATAATTTGCTTCGATGATGTTAAGTTTCTTTTGAAGTTTGGTTATTATTTTTTGCCATTCCTTCTCGGGATGCAATATTGTTAAGTCATTATCTTTTTTTAGATGGTATAAATTTTCATAATCATTATCGATTGCTAAGTTTAACCATTCGAATGCTTTTTTAGTTTCTAATGACCTTGCTGCTGAGCATGCTCCATTGTATAATTGTGTCGAATTTTTGTGTTCTAGTTTAAATGCCTTTTCATAATATGTAACAGATGATTTGTAATCTTTTCCTTTGTAACAGGAGTCAGCTTTTTGGATATATTCTTTGTAGGATTGTGCTTGTAAGGAAGTAATACCCAACAGGAATAAAAAAATGGCACTTATTTTTTTCATAATTTTTAAAATAGAAATTTTGGTTATTTGTTTTTTGTAGTAGACGTTAATTCTCCGTTGTTGTATTTTTTTATTTCGATTAGTTTGCCTGCTGTGTCGTAATATTTCCAATCGTTATAATAAAACCAATGTATTTGTTCTTGACTCTTTTCTAATTTGGTTTTTCCTTTTGATTGTAATTTTCGATTCGGATAATAATATTTGACTTTACAACTGTTGCCTTGATATTTTTCTGTTTTATATAGCGTATTGTTTACGTAAGATTTCCATTTTTTTACGGGTTCGTCTTTCCGATAGTATTCAAATGTTTTGTATGTAATACTATCTTGTGTGTAACTGTCTATCCAAACGCCTTCTTTCTTTTTGTTAATCTTCTGATTAATTGGATTGCTCTTGCATCCAGAAAGCAGTGTTATGTAAATTAATAATAGGATATATCTACTCATAAAACTTATTTTGCTCTACAAGACAACATCTTGCTCTACAAATGTAGAGTTAATTTTTTAATTTCCAAAATTATTTTTTTGAGGGTCAAAGGTTTAGAGGTGCAAAGGGACAAAGGTAAAAGGAATAGAGGTTCAAAGGAGCTAAGAGGCAAAGGTATTGTGAGTACCAAAAATGGTAGAAATTTTAAATCCAGCTATTCAGTTCCGAACCTTTGGGACGATCGGAGAGAACCCCCATAAAAAAATCCACTTGCTGGCGCGAGCGTCTCGCTCGTGAACACAAACAGAATCTTTTTACTGTATGTCGGAAACTAGATGTTGATTTATGGAACGGTCACGAGCGGGACGCTCGCGTTAGCAGTAGAGACGCTCTTGCTGACGCGAGCGTCTCGCTCATGAGCAGAAACAGAATTTTTTTAATGTGTGTCTAAAACTTGTGTTGATTTACAAAATAGTCATGAGCGAGACGCCAGCGTAAGAAGCTAAAAACCTTTGTCCCTTTGCACGTCAGAACCTTTGAACCTTTTTTTAAGCGTTAGGGATAGAAGTGATATCCTTTTTATTTTTCTTTCAAAATAAAAAGATATAGCGTATAGCCCGACCGTAGGGAACGCCCATAAAAAAATCCGCTCATTGCTGAACGGATTTTGGAGTTTTATCTTTGTCAAAGTTCAAAACTTTGACAAAGATTTCTGCATTATTTAGATCTTACGATTAGCTTATTTTTTAGAAAGCTCTACAAAATATTTGTAAAACAACGGAATAGTTTCGATTCCTTTTAGGTAATTGAAAATTCCGAAATGTTCGTTTGGTGAGTGAATCGCATCGCTATCAAGACCAAAGCCCATAAGGATTGTTTTGCTTTTTAGTTCTTTTTCGAATAATGCTACAATCGGAATACTTCCGCCTGAACGAACAGGAATTGCAGGAACTCCAAAAGTTTCGGTGTAAGCCATATTTGCCGCTTTGTAACCAATACTATCTATTGGGGTTACATATCCCTGACCACCGTGATGTGGAGTAACTTTTACAGTAACGCCTGCTGGTGCAATGCTTGTAAAGTGTTTTGAGAATAACTCGGTAATGTGCTCCCAATCTTGGTTTGGAACTAAACGCATAGATATTTTTGCGAAAGCTTTGCTTGCAATAACCGTTTTAGCTCCTTCGCCTGTATATCCGCCCCAAATTCCGTTTACATCAAGTGTAGGTCGGATAGAGTTGCGTTCGTTGGTTACATATCCTTTTTCTCCATAAACATCGTTTAAGTCTAAGGCTTTTTTGTATTTCTCTAAGCTAAATGGTGCTTTTGCCATTTCGGCTCTTTCTTCTAGCGTTAATTCTTCGACATTGTCGTAGAATCCTGGAATTGTAATATGGTTGTCTTCGTCGTGTAATGAAGCAATCATTTTGGCAAGTACGTTAATAGGGTTTGCAACTGCACCACCATATAAACCTGAATGTAAATCGCGGTTTGGTCCTGTAACTTCTACCTCTACATAACTTAAACCACGTAATCCTGTTGTGATAGATGGTTGCTGATTTGAAATCATTCCAGTGTCTGAAATTAATATCACATCGTTTTTAAGTTTTTCCTGATTGCGCTCTACAAACCAACCTAAACTTTTAGATCCTACTTCTTCTTCACCTTCTATCATGAATTTTACGTTACAAGGCAAAGTGTTGCTTTGTACCATATATTCTAATGCTTTTACGTGCATGTACATTTGCCCTTTGTCGTCGCAAGCACCACGAGCAAATATTGCTCCTTCTGGATGAATTTCGGTTTTTTTGATAACTGGTTCAAATGGGGGAGATGTCCATAATTCCATTGGATCTGGTGGCTGAACATCATAATGTCCGTAAACTAATACGGTAGGTAAATTTGGGTCGATTATTTTCTCTCCATAGACAATTGGGTACCCCGGAGTGTCGCAAATTTCGACAAAATCGCATCCGGCTTTCTCTAAACTTGCTTTTACAGCCTCGGAAGTGTCAATTACATCTTGAGAATATGCAGTATCTGCACTTACAGATGGAATTTTTAATAATTCGATTAACTCATTGATAAAGCGTTCTTTGTGTTCTTGAACGTATGCTTTTATAGTGTCCATTTAAATTGATTTTTATAGAATTTCAAAAATACGAAAAATAGAATTAATATTTTTTTTCAAAAAAGCTTTGAAAATTAGAAGTTATGATTATCTTTGCACCCACAATTGAGCGGATATGGTGAAATTGGTAGACATGCCAGACTTAGGATCTGGTGCCGCAAGGCGTGTAGGTTCGAGTCCTATTATCCGCACTACTTACTTTAAAAACCCTTAAAATATAGTTTTAAGGGTTTTTTTTATGTCTTTACTTTGCTGAATTATTGGTTTTTATAGGTCAATATTCAAAAGATGGTGATTGAGTAAAAAAATTTACCGCAAAGTGCGCAAAGTATAAAAGAAAGGTTCGCAAAGTTTAATCAATAGCTTCAACTTAGTTTGTCCTTAAAAAAGTAACGCTGATGAAACGGATTTACTCTGTAAAGACGCGGATTAACCACGGATTTTTTATTTAACATTATTAAATCCGTCTTTTTCTGCGTCTTCGCGATAGCGAATCCGTTTT
Organism: Flavobacterium sp. GL_143; assembly: GCF_057834355.1. Classification (NCBI taxonomy): domain Bacteria; kingdom Pseudomonadati; phylum Bacteroidota; class Flavobacteriia; order Flavobacteriales; family Flavobacteriaceae; genus Flavobacterium; species Flavobacterium sp. GL_143. The sequence continues at coordinate 1,741,707 of NZ_CM174401.1, forward strand.
ATCAGCATTCTATTTTATGCGTAACAATTTGCACGGGCTGCGTTTTCGCGGTAGTAAATCCGTTTTATCAGCGTTCTATTTTATGCGTAACCAAACAAAGGCTTTGTTTTCATTTAAGCATGTTCAATCCTTTTCTTTATAATCTCCAGCAATTCTTCTTTTGTCATAAAAGTGTTTAGGAAATCTTCTAAGTTTCCTTGGTTAGAAACTTCTCTGAAAAAAACTTCGTGATCTGTACCAAATAATGTTGGGTTTTCAGGATTTGGATCGGATAAACATATATAATAGTGGTCTGGAAAACCATAACTTGAAATAAGCAGAATAAAATCGGGTGTTGTGTCATTTGTTACTTTAATGATTTCGCTTAAATCGGTATCTTCATCTTTAAAATCTTCGTTCCATTCGGCGAAATCTTCTGTGTCTTCTTTAAAAGGGGTAAAAGGAGAAACTTGCCAAAACATCTGACCGAATCCTTCATCTGTTAATCTGAAATATTTTTGAATTATTGCATCGTAAAAATCTTCTTTGTTTTCTCTAAAAAGAGCTTCGTTTTCGTTGATAAAATCGCTTATTCCGTAAATGGGTTCTTCTTCTTCGGCGGTTGCCCAAGGTGTATCTGTTGGTCGCTGATACAAAACGGTATCAAAAGTTATGGATTGTAAATCTTCCTGAAGTGATTTGCCTTTTACATTGTCGATATTTCCGCCTAATCTTTTTATTTGCTCCAGAATTTCCTTTTTCATTTTTTGTTTGATTAAATATTATTATTTAAAAATAGGAATTCTGAGGGTATTAAAAAAGGAATGTGGATTTAATGATAAATTTCTTTGGTTTTATAGATAATATCTGTATTGTGTGTTATTATGTTGGGCACTGAAAGAATTTTAGCGCTATCGGGTCTAAAAATGATGAGGGTTTGTAAATTTTTCTTTCTATTTTTCACACATTTTTACCCTAATAGTATCTTTTTCAAAAACTAAGCCCACATCACCTTGTATTGTTTTTTTAATTTCTTCGGGCGTCCATCGATGTCTATTCTTGTTAGGGCTATCTGCAAAAAGGGCAGTTAATATTTTGAATGAAAATATATTTTCTTTCTCTGTAAATTGTCTTCCTATTTCAAATGGTTCTAAATGAACAAAATCACTATATTGCTTATCTAAATTATACATGACAATATCATTTAATTTTCCCGATTTAATTTTTTTAGATATTATAGTGTCTTCAATTCTAATTGTGAAATTTACAGTTGGCGAGCCTAATGAATGTTTATCTTCATGATACCAAATTTGATTAACACAAACGATTGGTTTAGTCTTCTCTACTGTCTTATTATTACAAGACATTACTAACAAAAGTATAATAATCAACTTTGTTATAAGGTTATATTTTTTCCAGCTTTCCATCCTTTGAAATTTTTATATTGTTCAATATCCCCTTTTGCTTTTATGTAATCTGATTCATATTTCATTTTCAAATTCATCATTGTTACCATTGCATTTCTAAAACCAATAGAAACATATTTCCAGTTTTTATCAACAAATGCCTGATGTCTATATGCGACATCTTCGAAATATTCATCATCATAAAATTTCACCCCTAATCGTCTTAATTCTTCTAGGTGTTTATGTTCATGAGCGCAAACACTCATTATGTCATACCCAGTGTCAAAATTCAAGCCTATGTGTCCATAAACTATCCTGATATCTGCTTCTTTATCTTTCAAGTATTCAGAATCCGAAGTGACTCCTCCAAATTTAGTAACTGCATATCCAGTGTTAGAGGGGTCATTTGTCGCATCAGTAATGGTTTTGTACTTTAACTCGTTTAAGTTGTAGCCTGCCTCAGTATAATAATGGTTATAAACGTTTTTAGCAATATTAGTTCTTGTTTGAAGAGATAAATCAGTTATTATAATGCCGTACTTTGTTCCAGCTCTTAAATTTACAATATTTCCTGTTCCTGTAAAAGAAACTTGTTTGTCGAAAAAATCTTCGGGAATGTTATTCATAGAATATGGATTTCCTAAAGGATCACGACCAATAATATAAAATTTTTTCTGGCTGTTTATTGTTGAGCCTAAATAATTTCCTTGTATGTCAAAATAATCCCCATCGACATTTGGGGTAATTTTTAATGTTACGTGTTGAAATCTTGTGTCACCGTTAACTGATTTAATTCTAAAAATTCTTTCCATTTTGTATTTTACAAGGTTTGTATTTTTACTTCTTCTTTTAGTTTAGCAATACCTTCGGCATTTACTTCTCCGCTATAAGTAATCTCTTTAATGTCAATTTCTAGGTCATTTCCGTTTACTTCATAAAGTAGTATAGTTATTGTTTCGCCTTCCTTGTAATTTATGGTTTTTACCAATAAACTTGCTTTTTCGCCTATGCCTGCTTCATTAATAGAATTTATCATTTTTGCACACATCCACTTTATATCAGTAATTTTTTTCTCTGGTTCTTGTTGTATTACTTTTTTAGGTGGTACAATCACTTCTTTAGTTATTTCTTGTCTAGGTTCAGATATCCTTATAATCTGGCGCATTGGTAAAGTTCCGTTTGCTTCAAATTTTTCATGATGAGAAATACAATATGCTTTTTCAAATTTGACCTTTTTAAATTTACTCATTCCATCGGCTTTGTAAAAAGTAATAACGCCATCTTTTGCCTCATTGCTAAGCGCTCATTGTAAAAGAGCAGTATTACTATCTGATTCAATCGTTAAATCTATCATCCAGCCTGTAGGCCTTCCGCAAGGTTTACCTATGTTATCCAATGGTTGTGTCGATGTATAATTAAATGAGATTAGCTTGTATTCTATTCTATATTGTCTAATCTTAATGTCCCTAAAGCAGCCATATTCTTATTCGTAACTATTATTTATTAAAGTCAAAAAGCATTTGTGACAGAACCTATGTATTCAAATGTAGTAATGTTTTTCATACAAATAAAGAATTGCTGATTTAAAATTTAGTTAATTTCTTATTTAAATTTATTTATGGATAAATGGCTACCCCATAAGAAATTAACACAAAGCTTTTCTTGATTGTCGAGTTACTAGCGGAGATTCTTCGTTCCTCAGAAAGACAAGTTTGTGGTTGTATTATGTGTAAACTGAGAACTTCACTCCGCGTCTAAATAAGGATCTAGGGTTTCCGCTAATTTGTTGTGTGTTTTCGCAAAGTCAAATTTCTAGCCCTGATAGAAGGGAAAATCCTTTTTTATTGTTTTTCTCAATAAAAAAGATTTGGAATGATAGCAGGAAATAGCTCCTGAAAAAATCTTTAGTAATAAATTTTTTTCTGATTGTCGAGTTGCTTGCGGGGCTTCGACTCCGCTCAGCCTGGCAAAGTTTGTGGTTGTTTTGTGTGTAAACTTGTATGTAGATATTTTTTGTTTCTCGCAATCTTGTCACCCTGACGCAGGAAGGGTCTCCGCAAGAATTTAACGCAAAGTTTTTCCTGATTGTCGAGTTACTCGCGGAGATTTCTCGTACCTCGAAATGACAAACAGGACGCAAAAATAAACTTTCTTCACTCCACATCTAAATAAGGATCTAAGGTTTCGGCTAATTTGTTGAGCCAATAAAAATTGTCTTCGATGTTTTTTATTTCTGATGCTGCGGTTTCACATCCTCTTATTAGACATAATGAAAGAATATAGTTTACTTGGCGTATTGTTTTTGCCATGCTTTTAGGGTCGATTGATTTATTTAAAAAATCTGTTAACCTTAATTCTGTTTCTTTTGAAAGTCTATTTTCGCTCATGATTTTAAAGTTTAGTAAGGACTATGAAAATATCATAACAGCAAAAATCATAAGATTTATTTTGTAATTGAACGCATATATGGGTTCAAGTCTATTTTATATTTCCTTAAGCAAAAGATTGATAAAGGATAAATGTTTAATCAAGAAATTATAACGCATAAAAAAAGACCTCATTGAGGTCTTTTTTTATGTTTAAATATATTGGGTTTATGCTTCTTTTGGTTCTGGAAACATAACCGAAAGTACAACTGATATTACTAAAACACCTGCAATAACTATTAACGAATACATTGATTCGATATGGTAGAATGGCGAAATAATCATTTTTACCCCGATAAAAGCAAGGATTATTGCTAAACCATATTGTAATTTGCTAAACAAATGAATGAAATTATCTAGTAAGAAGAATAATGCTCTTAGACCTAAAATTGCAAAAATGTTTGATGTATAAAGAATAAACGGATCATTAGAGATTGCAAAAATCGCAGGAATTGAATCTACTGCAAAAAGTAAATCGGTAAATTCTATTACAGCTACAACTACTAAAAGTGGTGTTGCTAGTTTTTTCCCGTTTTCGTATGTAAAGAATTTATCTCCATCATACTTATCGCTTACGCTAAAGAATTTTCTAATTAATCTAGCTCCTCTGGTATTGTTGTAATCTTCATCTTCGTCCTCATTTCCTGATGACCATGATTTTATTCCTGCATAAACTAAGAATAATCCAAAGGCTGTCATGATAAGGTTAATATCGTATTTAAATCCTTCGACACCAACTAGGCTTAAAAGCTTGTTTAAATAGGTTAATTCGATTAAAAAAGCTCCAGAGAATATAAATATAGCTCTAAGGACTAATGCTCCTATAATACCCCAAAATAAGACTTTGTGTTTGTTGGTATTTGGTACATCAAAAAACTTGAATACAAGGATAAACACAAAAAGGTTATCTACAGAAAGTGCTTTCTCGATCCAATACGCCGATTGAAATTCGTAAAATTTAGCTGAACCTGCATAATAGTATACTAAACCACTAAAACCCATTGCTAAACTGATCCATACTAATGACCATGAAATAGCTTCTTTATTGGTTACGACATGACTTTTTTTGTTGAAAATACCTAAATCTAGTAATAGCATTATAACTACTGCGATTGCAAATATTGCTATTAATCCAGGATGTTCTGAGAAAATGGGATGTTCGTTCATTATTGTTTATTAAGTTGAAATTTATTATTTATTTAGATTTATTTGTTTCTTTATTTATAAATATGATTGAAGTATTCTTTGGGCTGTTTGTCCTAAGAAACTATCTTCGGTTGGGTCTCCAATGGCGCTAAATCTCCATTCGTTATCGCGTTTGTATAATTTTCCCATGATGATAGAACGTTTGTTTATGTATTGTCTATCTGCAGAAACGTTATAGGATGCAAATTCCGAAATTACTTTTGTTGGTGTTCCCTCATACATTCTTATTTTGGCATATGGTATTTGCGAGAAGTCTTCTTTTCCGGCATTATTCAAAAAGAAAAATATCTGAGTAACTTTTGCGTCAATTTTCGACAAATCTACGGTTATGATTTCATTATCCAAACCATCATCGCCACCTTTATCACCCGCAAGATCATCGCCAGTATGTTTTAATGCTCCATCGTTGCTTAATAATTTACCTTTGGATAAACCAAATTGCTGTAAAGCCTCAAGACGGTATAATGGAGAATATAAATGATCATAAAGTTTGTTTTGATCATCTATTAATATGCAGCTTAAATCAAGGTCTACATCTGTTACGTTTTTTGATAAACCTAAGAATCCTTTGGTTTCTATCGCTCCCCAGTTTACACCAACACAAAAGCTGGTTAATGATTCTCCGCTTGATTTTCTTAAATCAATTTTTTGTCCTTTGGTTAAATTAATTGCCATGTGCTTTTAATTGTATTTGTTTATATAATCCTGAAGACCACCTTTCATCCCGATTCCTACGGCTTCAAATTTCCACTCTTCGTTTCTTTTGTAAATTCTTCCAAATTCTACGGCAGTTTCTATAGAGAAATCTTCGTCTAATTCGTATTTTACTAATTCTACATTCGATTGATCTAAAATTCTGATAAACGAATTACGTATTTGTCCAAAATTTTGTCTTCTTGTATCTGCGTGATGTATCGTAACTACAAATGAGATTTCGTTAACCTCAGGAGCTATTTTAGATAAATCTACTTGTATTTTTTCATCGTCTCCGTCGCCAGCACCAGTTAAATTGTCTCCAGTATGAATTACTGCCTGATCTGGTGATTTAAGGTTATTGTAATAAACAAAATGATTGTCGCTTGGAATTTTTCCATTTGCTCCAATTAAAAATATTGATGCATCTAAGTCAAAACTTTCTCCAGTGCTGCTAGAATTACTATCCCATCCTAATCCTACTGTAAACTTTGGAGCGTCGATGCTTTGTCTTTGTCCTTTTTCTAAATTAATTGCCATTCTATGTTCTTAATTAATATTAATATTTAACATTGTTTTTAAAATATTGGTCTGTTCATCTACATTTTGTAACTCATCAAGAAAATCTACAGATGAAATTTTGTCCAGATACTCTTTTAATACTTCTTGAACTGTATCTGGTAGTATTGTTTTTATTGTACTAAGCTCTAATTTTAAATCAGCATTTTTAGCTGTTAACTCCATTACGATTTGCTCTTTTGATGAGCTGTTTTTTGAGAAATCAATTCCTTTTGCTCTTTCGTGGTCTAGAAAATAGAACGATTTGTCTTTTGCAATAAAAATAAATTTGTCGTTAGAATCTCTAAATTCATAAGCTTCGACAACTTCATTATTGTAAACGAGACCGCACATGAATTTAATTTTAAATTTAAGAATGTTTAATCTTCCTAAAAGTTTTCTTTCGAACTTAACAAACGAGTTTTCGTACAAACTATTGCTGGCTTGTGTGAGTTGCTCGTATTGTTCGGTATTTATTTCTCGATAATATTCGGATTGAACACTATCTGAAAAAATCGTAATCTCATTCCAGTTAAAAAAATCTTCTTTTTCTGTTGCAAATAATTGATAGAGCTGTTCAATTTTTTTAGACATATTTTGAGCATGCACTTGTGTTTGCTTAGCAAATTTGGCTTCTCCGATTTCGACTTTTAATTTAGAAACAATGTCATCATTAATATATATTTCATCAGTCATTAAAAGATACTGTTGCTCTTTTGATTTCTTGATTTTTTGAAACAAATCAATAAGACTATTTGTAAACTGAATGTGAAATAATTCTAATTTATTAATGTCTAATGTTCGGTTGTTTTGAAAAAGAGAGTGGATTATTTTTGTTTTGATCAAGGTATTAACAAGGTCCTTGTGATTAAAGAAATTGGTTAACAATTCTAAAATCACAAGTCTTCTGTTACTATCTTTTATTATTTGAACGAACCGTTCCTCTTCCTCTTGCATTTAATTGATTTCTTATTTTCAATTAGCTTATAACACCTTTTTTTAATTCAGTTTCAAGACTTTGTAAACCAGCGTCAAGTTGTCTTCTGGTTTCTGTACCTTGGTCGTGAATTTGTTTTACTTCTGTCAACGTGTCTATTAAAGATTTTGTTGTCATTTTCAATGTCTCTAAAGAAACAATTGTATTTTCATTTTCTCTGGCAACTTCTATGCTGTTTTGTTTTAGCATTTCGGCATTCTTTTGTAAAATGGTATTTGTTGTCTCAGATACTTTACGCTGAATCTCGATATTCTGTTTTTGTCTTTGTAAAGCAACGGCTAATGTAAGCTGGTTTTTCCAAACTGGCATTGTTGTCGTTAAGATAGATTGCGCTTTTTCGGCAATAGAGGTGTTGTTGTTTTGAACCACACGTATTTGCGCAAGAGATTGCAACATTATAAAACGAACAATTTTCATGTCGGCTAAACGCTTATCCAGACGATTGATGAAATTTCTTTTGTCAGAAATCTGATAATCTTGATATTGTGCAGTATTAGCTTCCATTACTGCAAGTTCTTCGTTTAGTTCTTTAAAACGAATTTGTCCTGCAATAACGTGTTTTTCCATCTCTTTGATAAGTCCAACATTACCATCAAACATAGTTTGAAGTGCACTATTGTCTTTTACCGAATTGATCATTCCAGCTTTTACTTTATTACTGATTTTGTCAATGTTTACAGTAATTTTATCGTATTGCTGAAATAATTTTTTTACATCAGTAACTAATTTATTAAGAACTGGAATTTTTGAAAGAAATCTTTTAAACGGACCCTGATCTAATTGATCAATATCTACATAATTTAATTCTGTCAATAAATCGTTTATCAAAGTTCCTACTTCACCAGAGTTATATGTTCTAACGTTGGTTAAGAAAGTATCACTTTGTTTGGCGATAGAGTTTTGAATTTCGGCACCATAATTCAAGATAGAATTGGCGTCGTTTTCATTTAACTGATTTGAAATCGATTTGTAACTATTTACTTCAGCTTCGGTAATTGTAGCCAAGTTTACATTTCCATCTTTGTCAATTAACGCAAGATTTTCCTGTGTAACTAATTGATTATCTATCATCTTATTTTATAAATGATTTTGTTGAATAGTAAGAATTGTTTCTTCTAGTTTTTTGTCTTTTGTTGGAGCACCAATTGCACTAAATTTCCACTCATCGTTTCTTTTGTAAAAAACACCAAGAACCATCGATACATTACCAGCAAAAGAAGAATCGTTTGCAACGTCGTAACGAGCAAATTCCTGGCTAACTTTTGTTGGTGTTCCTTCGTAGATACGAATAGATGCAAAAGGAATATCTTTAAAATCCTGACCTCTAAAACTATTGATAAAAAAAGCAACGTGATTTGCAGAAGGAGATAATCTAGAAAAATCCAGAGTAATAACTTCATTATCTAATCCGTCATCACCATTAATGTCTCCAGTTAAATCATCACCACTATGTTTGATAGCTTGGTCGTTTGATTGTAATTTTCTGAAATTAACAGAGTCAATATGATTTTTTTTGTCATCGTAAACTGCGCAACTTGCATCTAGATCAACAGGTTCTTTCTTTGTTCCAAAAAGTCCCTTTTTTTCGATTGCACCCCAATTTACTCCTACACAAATGTTTTGTAATTTTGTACCGTTACTTTTTTCAAGATTGATACGTTGTCCTTTTTCTAAATTAATTGCCATAATCTTAGTTATATTTATTTAAGTAATCTTCTAATCCGCCTTTCATTCCTGCGCCAATAGCTTCAAATTTCCATTGTCCGTCTTTATTGTATATTCTTCCAAATTCAACAGCTGTTTCTATAGAGAAATCTTCTTCTAATTCGTATTTCAGCATTTCGGTATTATTGCTATCATCTACAATTCGGATGAAAGAATTACGAACTTGTCCAAAATTTTGTTTTCTTGTTATAGCATCGTGAATCGTAACTACAATGCAAACTTCTTTTACTGAAGCATCAATTTTAGTTAAGTCTATTTTTATTTGCTCATCATCTCCATCTCCATCTCCAGTTAAGTTATCTCCTGTATGTATTACAGCTTCGTCTGGTGATTTTAAATTGTTATAAAAGATAAAATGTGAGTCAGAAATTATTTTTTTGTTTTCACCCAATATAAACACAGAAGCATCAAGATCAAATCCAGATCCTGTTGAACTGTTGTTTGTATCCCATCCTAAACCAATTGTGAATTTTGGGGCATTTATGTTTTCTCTTTGCCCTTTTTGTAAATTGATAGCCATAGTTTAATCTATTTTTATTACGTTAATATTGTTCTTGTATTCTATAATCTGATGATAATTATTACTTATCGCAAGATGAAATAAATCGTTGCTTTTTTCAGTAGATATATTATTTACTAAATAGGCAAACTCATCTTCGCTGAGACTTAATATAAACTTCACTATACGAGTGTTGTACTGAAAATGATCACTGTTTATAATATTCGCTATATCCTCGACATTCTTAACCGAGTAATAATTATAATGGTTCTCTATGTTTGGATGTATCTCTTTGTTTATTAATTCAGCAAAATACACAAATATAAAATCTCCATTTACATTATATTGATTTAGTATTTTATTTACCGTATGTTCATGACTTCCAGTTATCTTAATGTCATCTACGAAAATACAAAGTTTTCCATCAATAAAGTTTCTGTCGATATAATAAGTATCATTCGATATTAATTTTACTCTTTCTTCAAAATCTAGGTTTCCATAATCGGTAACGTAGGTTTGATTTCTGAATATTTTAGATTCAATAGATGCTTTCTTGTTGTTTTTAAATAGGAAACTGTTCAGTTGTTTCTTAAAATAATAACATAAAAAGTTAGAAGCAGTAGGAATCGATAAAAATGGACTTGGCAGAATGACAATTTCCTGATTTGATAAAATTAAATCATGATATTGATCTACAAAGCCATCAAATAATTCTTTTGCAAATTTCTCTGCATAAAATTTATCTCCAAACTTAAATCGACTGTATTCTTTTTCCTGAAACGGACAATTATCTTTCTCAAGAATTTTATGTAAACTATAGTTTCTATTCACTTTTATAATTTTAATAGATGTGCATCAAATCCAAAATTAATAGCTCCGTTGTAATCAGCGATAATATTGTCTCCTATATGCAGTATTTCTTTTTTTGTTATGGGTTTAATTTCATTTGCTTGGTTAAATACCAATTGAAAAATTTCGTTATTAGGTTTTGAAAGCCCCACTTCATCCGAGTAAATCTGAAATTTAAAGTAAGATTCTAATTCATAATGAGAAAGTATCTTTCTTAATGTGTTTCCTTTAATGAATGCTGTATTACTTAATAAGTTAATAGTCTTATCTTGTTGAGTAATCTCTTTAAACAGTTGCGGGATATTAGCATAAAGAAGTTCAGGTTTGTATTTTAAAAATAACAACTCTGTCTCGTTATAAAATAATTCTAATTTAGTGGTGTCGATATCATTTATATTGACATTTAGCGCACTAAGAATTAGGTAATATATTTCGTAAGTGTCAATATTTAACCCAGTTCTTTCGTTTATATTATTGCATAAAACATCATAATAGCGCACAACATCATTAACCTTCTCGATTGTAGCATCTACATCGAAAAAATCTTTGAATAATAAATTTCTTTTGCTTTTAAATTCGGGATTTGATTTTATTAGGGTTAGCCATAAATCAAAAGAAAGGTGACTGTGATTTTTGTAATTTATTTTCAAGCTTGTGATTTTAATTAAAACAAATTTATTTTAATGTTTCAAACAACTTCAATGGAGTTTCTTTGAATAGTAAAAGAGTTTGTTTTCTGTAATTATTAATGAAACGAATGGATCTTGACTAGGTATTAGAAATTATTTGATGATTTCGCCAGAATAATATTTTTCTAAAAAGTAACCTAAATCGGCTCTGTAACCTATTCCCGAAGCTTCAAATCTCCATTGTTCATTTCTTTTATAAAGCCTTCCAAATTCTATTCCTGTTTCTATCGAAAAGTCTTCGTCTAACTCATATTTTGCAATTTCTTCACGAGTCGAATTGTCAACGATTCTTATGTATGAGTTTCTAACTTGACCAAAGTTTTGTTTTCTTCTCTCGTAATCCTCAATTGTAACCACAAATAAAATTTCTTTTACCCTTGGGTCGACTTTTGTCAAGTCAATTTTTATAGCTTCATCATCATCTCCATCACTACTTTTTCCGTCGGGATCATCTCCTGAATGTTCTAGAGATCCGTCGGGAGATTTGAGATTGTTGTAGAATACAAAATAATCTTCATCTAAAAGTTTTCTTTCAGAATTAATCATAATTGCTGAAGCGTCTAGATCAAAATTGCTTCCTGTGCCTTCATTTGGATCCCAACCTAAACCAATTGTTATATTTAATAAGCCAATATTTATTTTTTGCCCTTTCTGTAAGTTAATTGCCATAGTGTGGTATAAAGTGAAACCTATTTTAAAGGGTTAAAATTAAAATTTAATTTTGCATAAAACTATTTAAATATGCTAAAAACAGGTTTTTATTTCTGTTGTTTTCATAACTTTTTTACACATTAACACTATTTTGTAGGTTTATTTGTATTATAATTTATGATAGCAAAATTAAGCAGTTTCTATGGCTTGCTTAATGTAATTAGTACCAATTTTATTAATCTTAAAATTTAATTCTTTTGTTGTTCCTTTTGGAAAATTCGTGAAGGATTTGTTGTCGAAATGTTTTTTTTATGTGGGTATTATCAACCAGGTGAATGATTTATTGATAGTGTATGAGTTTTATCAAAAAGCATAAAATCAACTGGGAATTGAATATATTATTATGTAATTTCTTAACTTTTTTTCGAGTTTTAGTTTGTATTGATATTTAGAGTATTAGCGGTTTTATTGGGTTTTAAGAAAAGGGATGGAATTAATGAGAAATTGAGAAGAAAAATTTTTAACGTTTTTTTTGGATATGTTATTATTTTACATACATTTATCACATAAACGATAAAATGCCACACTTTGTCGATTATTTATAATTGATATAAATTATTTTTAATTAAAAATCCAGATTAATGAATCCAAATTTACAAATTGAACTTAGACGTTTTATTTCTTCAAATGTTGTTTCAAAACTGAATAAATTTTATTTTGAAAATGACGCCTTATTAATTAAAGCTATTGATGCTTCTATCGGAACTATCTTAATAGGAGTTTATAATAAAATACACGAAGTCAGTTTGTATAATGAGTTGGTAGAGATTGTTGGGAATACAGACTTTTATAAAGAAATAGATTTTGAATCCGGAAGACTATTATCAGTCGATGAATGTTATAAAGACGAAGGCAATAAGTTATTAAAACGAATTTTTGATAACAAAAAGGGGCGAATTACCGAAATGGTCTCTAATGAAGTAGGTATTAAAAGCGAAACTGCTCGCGAAGTATTAAATTTTTCAGCACTATTAGTTCTTTCTTATTTTAGCTATAAAAAGCAAGTGCAAGAAGACCTCCAATTATTGCTAGAAGAGCAAAAAAGAGGTGTTTTAAATAGTATTCCTCTCGGAATCAAAATTATCTTAGGTTTTTCATCTTACGAAGTTGTCGAAGAAAAAAGGAAAACCAGATTTTCAAACTCAATTTTCAATCACATTTTTTCAAATAGTAATTCTTAAGAACCGTCTTTAGTTTTTAAGTTAAAAAAAAATCCCATTTTACATTTTGTAAAATAGGATTCTCTCGTTTATGTATAATTTGAAGATTTATACGTTCTTCAAATTGATAACTTCTTGTTCTGTTAAAAAACGCCAGTTACCTCTTGGTAAATTCTTTTTGGTTAAACCAGCAAAAGATACACGGTCGATACGTAAAACATCATATTCAAAGTGTTCGAAGATAGCACGAACTACTTTTACATTTGATGAACGTAACTTTAACCCAATTTCACTTTTTGGCTCATTGTCGATATAGCTAATGTCTTCAACAAAAACACGGTGTCCATCAAGAACAAGTCCTTTGTTTATTTTTTCTAAATCTTCAAATTTCAAGTTTTTATCTAATGAAACCTGGTATATTTTAGATGATTTCTGGCTTGGTAAAGTAAATTTACGAAGCATATCAGTATCATTTGTAAACAATAATAAACCTGTAGTGTTTTTATCCATTCTACCAACTGCAGCAATCTTTGCATTAGTCGAACCACGAACCAATTCTAATACGTTACGGTATTCCTGACCTTCGTCAAAAGCAGTCGTAAAGTTTTTTGGTTTGTTTAATAAGATGTATTCTTTCTTTTCTGGAGTTAAAGTTGCTCCGTCAAAATTTACTGTATCTCCTGGTTTTACTAAGTATCCCATTTCTGTAACAGGTACTCCGTTTACTTTTACATTCCCAGATTGGATGTAGATATCTGCATCACGACGAGAACATGCCCCAGAATTAGCAATATATTTGTTTAAACGAATCTCATCAGCAGCCTTTTGTCTTTTAGGTGCTTGATTCGGTTTTTTGGCAGCTTTTGCAGCAGCTTCTTCCTCTACTTTAGTAATCGGTTTCGCTTTTTTTGGCCCTTGTGCACGCTTTTGCATGGCAGGTTTTGGCTTATTTGAGTTAGGTCTTGAGCTATTTGCTCTTGGTCCTTTTCCTTTATTATTGCCTTCCTTATTATTCATAAATCCTGTAATTTGTGCAAAGATAGTTTATTATTGGTTAATAGCAGTAACTTGATTGTTGTTAGATTACTAGCTTTTAATACTATTACCAGCCTTTTAATTGAAAATAATCTAAAAAAGCTGAAAATTTTAAATCAATTATATTTTTAAAAGTAAAGTTTTTCCATGCCACAAAACACTTGGATTAATAAGTACAATACAAAACACTCCCGAAACGATAAGAAATTTTAAAACATTGTGCAGAAGTAAAAATTGTGTCTTAGAATTTGATTTCCAAAGGTAAAGTAAGAAAAATATTAAAACAATAAAGCAGATGTAGAAATAAATGTCCATATAACCTACATCATATATTTCGATTAGAATGTAAACGGGAACAATAGTAAGAAAAGTTAAAAAGGTAATTATCTTTTTTGAAGTTCTCTCGCCATAAAGAATTGGGATGGTTTTGTAATTATTAACCAAGTCTCCTTTTAGATTTTCTAAGTCTTTTATCATCTCACGAATAAGCAATAATAAGAATAGAAAAACAGCATGAGCAGAAATTACTGCAAAATGGCCTCTTTGGTTTTCTAAATCATCAAAAGAAATTTGATTGTAAAAATATACTAATATGGCAAAGAATGGTAAAACTGCAAGTAAGGCAGCCGTTAAGTTACCGATTAATGGATACTTTTTTATCTTATGAGAATAAAACCAGATTAAAAATATATATGCCGAAAAGAATAAAAATGCCCTCCAGGACACAATCAGCGCCATTAATGAGCCAATGAAGTTTAGTGTGAAATATACGCTCAGTTTTGTTTTCTGACTTACTAATCGATCCAACATTGATTTGTTGGGACGATTTATTAAATCTTTCTGACTGTCATAAAAATTATTGATAATATAGCCTGCTGCAATAGTAATTGCCGAAGCAAAAACAATTAAAAATAAATTGAAGTCAAGTAGTATGTCTAGCGCTCTTTTTTCGGGAGCCAAAATAAATATTGCCGATAAGTATTGTGCTAAAACGATAATAGGAATGTTGTAGCCTCTTATTACAGAGAACAAACTTATTATTTTCATCGCTAAGATTTTATTCTGTCGGCTTAACATTTCTTTTGTTAGAGGTTAGTGTTCTTTGTAGGATACAGATTATATATTGGTTTTAAAATTACTAAAGTACATCTTTTAATAATTTTGAAGAGCCATATCCCAATTTTCTTATGCATACCAGAGCCTCTTTTTGCGATATTGTGGTTTCTTTTATTCTTTCTTTTTCCATAAAATAGATAGAACCACTCCACGGACTTGGGGCATTCGGGATAAAAACCGTGCAATGTTCTTCGTCGATTTGTTCTATTAAAAAAGCAAATTGCCATCCATCATCTACACGAGCCAAAACAACTTTTAAGTCTTTAGAATTTTCAAGCCCTATGATGTTTTCATTCATGTTCTTCATAAACGAATATCCAGGGACAAGACTTAAAATGCTAGTTTCTAATTTAATAATTAAGATTTTTGCTTGTTTGGTTCGAGCTAATAATCCTGCCAAAAAACAAATTAATATAATAATTAGTAGGCCTATTAATTCTTCTAGCGCCATTCCTAATACTCTTACTTTGGGTAAATTACTAACTAACGGAATGGTAATCTTTTGTAAAATGTGATAGCCTTTTTCAAAAAGGACCAGGATTATGGCTAATGGAATCAGAAAAAGAATTCCGCCTACAAAAGTTGACTTGAGGATGCTTAAAATACTTTTCATATTAAATAACTTGCTAGATTGTGATAATTTTTTAGGAAAAAAAGGCACGTTAGTGGCATTGAATTTTTAGAGTCGAATATATCGACTCTAAAAATTGTAACTATTTAATATTCTAAAATCTTAGAATTTGTATTCTGTATTTAAAATTGGTAAACTACTTCTAGTTTGTAGTCTTTTAATGATTGCTTAGCGCGTTCTAAATCTTGAGTAAAACCAAGAATATAACCTCCACCGCCAGAACCACATAATTTTAGGTAATAATCATTTGTGTCAATACCATTTTGCCAAATACCATGAAACTGTTCTGGAATCATAGGTTTGAAATTATTCAAAACTACTTTTGATAATTTTTTGGTATTACTAAATAAAGACTTCATATCTCCATGTAAAAAATTCTCTACACAAGCATCAGTATATTTTACAAACTGGTTTTTTAGCATGGTACGGAAACCTTTGTCTTTTAGGTTTTCCATAAAAATATTTACCATTGGAGCAGTTTCACCAACAATTCCTGAGTCTAATAAAAATACAGCACCTTTTCCGTCAAAACTTTGATTAGGAATTCCAGTTGCCTCAATATTATCTTTAGAGTTTATTAAAATCGGGATACTTAAGTAACTATTTAATGGATCTAAACCAGAACTTTTTCCGTGGAAAAAACTTTCCATTTGAGAAAAAATAGTTTTTAATTGTAATAATTTCTCACGAGTTAAATTTTCTAGAACCGTGATTTTATTTTGAGCATATTTATCATAAATGGCAGCTACAAGTGCACCGCTGCTTCCAACTCCGTATCCTTGTGGGATACTTGAGTCAAAATACATTCCTGTTTCAACATCATTCTTTAAAGTAACCAAATCAAAAGTAACCAATTCTGGTTGTTCTGCTTGTAATGTTTCAAGGTATGATGTAAATCTGCTTAAACTTGCATTTGAAGAAATGGCTTCTGCCGAAGGATTTTCGGTTCTCTTCAGTGCGCCATTGTAAAAATTATAAGGAATAGACAAACCTTTAGAGTCACGAATAATTCCGTATTCTCCAAAAAGTAATATTTTCGAGTAAAATAATGGTCCTTTCATATATTTATTTAATGTCTTTCTTAATTCTGTTTGGGTCTTGTCGTGTGTCGAAAAATGTAATTATTTCGACTCTTTTTGTGTTGAATTTATAATATATCGTTGTTTGTTTAGACAAGACACATTTGTGATAGTTTTTATTTAGTTCCGATTTAGGAAAAATTTCAGGTTCTATTTGTATTAGATAAATTACTTTGTCTAGATTTGATATAAATTTATTTTTTACTTTTTTTGACCATTTAATTTCTAAGTACTCAAATAATTCAAATAAACTTTTTTCTGCATTTTTTGAAAAGATTATTGTTCTTTTCATTAACGATGCTTTTTCATCATATCTTCATACAAAACAAATTCACCTCGTTCAATTTGTCTTTCCCCTTCTTTAATTTCTTCTTTTTGTTCATCAGTTAAATCATCCCACCAATCTTTTTTCTTTTTGGTTAACAATTTTTTGACCGCCAAAATGATTGAAAGGTCATCTGTACCTTCCAGAATATCTATCACTTCACGTTTTTCTAATTGAATGTCCATGATCTAAATTTTAATTAAAGATACGAAAATTATAATGCAATTGAACCCAATCCAATTTCGTCGCAAAGGTACTGACCATTCTGACAAAATACAACTAAATCGTCCTGAATAAATTGTAAGATTTCTTCTCTAACGTTTTCGGGGTACAAAACATGAACATTTGCTCCTGCATCTAGTGTAAAACAAACAGGGATTTTTGTTTCTGTTCTAAATTTCCAAATAGCATTAATAATCTGAAGTGTATTTGGTTTCATTAAGATAAAATACGGCATTGATGTCATCATCATAGCATGTAATGTCAATGCTTCGCTCTCAACGACTTTAATGAATTCGTCCAAATCTCCACTTTCAAAAATAGAAATTAGTTTATCTAAGTTTTCATGCGCTTGTGCAAAACGTCTTTCGGCATAAGGGTGATTGTGCATTAAATCATGACCTACAGTACTCGAAACTTGTTTTTCGCCTTTATCAACTAATAAAATAGTGTCTTGGTAATTTTTAAAGTTTTCATGAATTGTATTTGGAAATTCTACTCCAAATAAATCAGAACTTCCTTTTATATTTGCTTGATTTCCCCAAACAACTACGCTTCCTTTTACACTTCGGCAAGCACTCCCTGAACCTAAACGGGCTAAGAAAGAAGCTTTCTGAAAGAAATAATCATCGGTCATTTCTGGGTTTAAAGTTTTTTCTAAACTCATAAAATTCATTGCCAAAGCTGCCATTCCAGATGCCGATGAGGCTATTCCTGAACTATGTGGAAAAGTATTTTGAGTGTCAATTGTAAAATGATACTCTTTTAGGAAAGGGAGATAAACGAAAACGCGTTCCAAAAATTTCTGTATTTTCGGTTTGAAATCTTCTTTTGGTTTTCCCTCAAAAAGTAAATCGAATGAGAAATTATCAGTTGAAATGTCTTTTTTAGCGAAAGCTAGTTTAGTAATTGTTTTACAATTGTTTAAAGTAAAACTTACTGAAGGATTTGCCGGAATTTGATTGTCTTTTTTTCCCCAATATTTAACCAAAGCAATGTTACTTGGAGCGCTCCATTCAAAATTGCCTTGATCTATAGTCGAAGTATATTTTTTTGGAATAAAATCGTTTGCTGTAAACATAAAAATATAAAATTTACGCAAAGATACTTTTTTTGAATTATACCTTTTGCACTTTTTGATAGCCTATAAAAATGTTTACCTTTATTAACTCAAAAAAAGAATATAAAATGAATAAAATCACTCGAATTTTAGCTGTTGTTGTTACTTGTCTTGCTATTGGATATTTTTCGGGAATTGTTACCAGAACTAGTGTTGATACTTGGTATCCGACTTTAATCAAGCCAAGCTTTAATCCGCCTAATTGGGTTTTTGCACCAGCTTGGAGTTTGCTTTATCTTTTGATGGGTGTTGCAGCTGGATTGGTTTGGGATCGAATAGAATATGAAAAAGAAGCAGTTAAAAATGCATTGATTTTCTTTGCAATTCAATTGGCTCTAAATGCTTTGTGGTCGTATTTGTTCTTCGGATTAATGAATCCGTTATTAGCGCTTCTTGAAGTTTTTGTTCTTTGGCTGATGATTTATGAAACACTTTTAAAATTTATAAAAATCAATAAAATCGCTGGTTATTTATTAGCTCCTTACTTGCTTTGGGTAAGTTACGCCACGGTTCTGAATGCTAGTATTTGGTGGTTGAATAAATAGTTTTAGTTTAATTGATACGTTTTATTTTATGAATATATTCAAGATTTTTGTTATCGCGTTATCTCTAATTTCGTTTAAGACTTTTGCTTGTTTGAACGGGGATACTAAGTATTTGAAAAATGGTGCTGTAGTGTATGTCGATTATAGAGGACTTGTTCCGCATGGCCATAACCTTTTCCCTAAAGACTTTCCTGAGTTGATAATAGATCTGGATAAATTATATAAAAAAACGAATGATATAGATTATTTGTCAGATAAAGGATATCTTTTAATCGTTTTAGGGAAATATCAAGAGGCTTTAAAATTATATTTAGGGATTGAAAAAATAAAACCTAACAGATATTCGACTGCATCTAATTTAGGGACACTTTATGAGTTAATAGGGGAAAATGAAAAGGCATATCAATGGATTAAAAAATCTATACAGATTAATCCAGAATCCCATAAAGGATCTGAATGGTTACATTTAAAGATATTAGAAGCTAAAGTTAAGCATATTGAAAATGTTACAGGACAGTTTTTGATAGATGAGAGTTTTGGAGAAGAAGCAAGTCCAAAAACTGATTTGTCTAAAAAGGAATTGGAGGAATTGGCTCAGTCAATTTATTTTCAGGTTAATGAGCGGATTAGTTTTATAAAACCAAAAGACAAAGTTATTTCTGTTTTACTTTTTGAGCTTGGGAATGCGGTTAAGATAATCGGAGAAAATGAAAATGCCATAAGAATTTATAATCTTTCCAAAGAATATGGGTTTCAGGATGAACTAATAAATAGTAGATTGGTTTATTGTCATCAAAGCCAAATTAAAAAGTTAGAAGAGCTGAATCAAAAAATGTATGGAGTAATTGAAAAAGTAAAAAAGAGCAAACAAGTTGTTGATATTGATGAAATGAATCAAATGAATACAATTGTAATTGTTTTGTCAATAGTCTCTGTAAGCTTGTTGATTGGTCTTGTGATTTTTTATTTTAAATGGAAAAATTTAAAGAATCTCACTAACTAGAGTTTGATTATATTTAGTTTTTAGATTCAGCTTTCATTTTTTTAAAGCTTTCATTCTTTGCATACAAAAAATCCATTGTGGTTAATATGTTATTGTGTTCTAAAAGGTTCTTAGATGTTGGGTCAGCATCACAAAAAGTTAGAAACAATTCTTTTTCTTCGGGTTTTAATTTTAAATCCTTTGTGAAAAAATCTGGATTCAATGTTGTCTTTACAAGTTGAATAAAATCTATTTCTGGTGTTTCGATTTTTCTTTCTTTTTCTTTTTTAAATATGTTATAGATTTGTTTACCAAGTCGAACAAAATCAGTTCCGAGATCAATCGGAGCTGTTCCATCTTTGTAACCATCAATTTTCATCCCTAGTTTGGCTCTGGATTTGTTTAATTTAATTTCTTTGATTTCTTCTTTGGTTATGAATATCGATTTTGGGTTTTTAGATAAAATGAGCACTTCTTTTAATTCTTCTGGTTTTGGAAGCATCTTTACAGTAAGATTATTCATTTCAATATTTTCCTGAGTTATTTTTAGTCTTTTAAAAAGATAATCATTGGAGAAAAATATTAAACTGTCTTTTACATTTACTAAAATCAAGAATTCTCCCTGTTCATTTGTAGTAGTACTAGTTTTAGACGTTTTATTGATTACTTCTACATTTTTTAAGAGGGTAGTTTCTGATGTAACTTTTCCTTTTAAGAGTTTTTCTGTTTGTGAAACACCAAGTTGGTAGGTAAATAAAGAAATTGTAGTAAGTAATTTTGCTTTCATCTATAAGTATTAAGTTGTAAGTAAAATTATTAGAGTTATCTTAAATAAAACTTATGGAATTTCTAAAGTCTTGTTAATTCAGTTTTTAGTTTACAGTTGCGATATTCAGTCTCAATCAAGAAACTGAGACTGTTACTGAATACTTAAAACTTTTTTTACAGTTTCTTAAACATTTCGTTTTTTGCATACAAAAAATCCATTGTAGCTAATACATTATTGTTTTCTAAAAGGGTCTTAGACCTTGGATCAGCATCGCAAAATTCAATAAAAAGGTCTTTTTCCTCGGGTTTTAATTTTAAATTTTTGGTAAAAAAATCTGAAGGTATTGATTTTGCTATAAGTTTTTTGAAATCAGTTTCTGAAGTTTTCTTTTTGAGTTCTTCTTTATCTTTTTTAAATAAATTAAAAAGGCCTGTTCCCATTCGGGTGAAGTCCATACCATTTGGAATAGTTCCGTCGTAAACGCCAGTATATTTTTGTAAAGATCCAGCTTCTTTATAGAGTTTTACGTTGTCTAGATCTTTTTGAGAAATTTTTACAGGATTAAATTTCATAGTAGTTACGACTACTTCATCTAATTCTTCGGCTTTGATAGCCATATTGACAATAATATTATTTTTATCAATATTGGCCTGAGTTATTTTTAGTCTTGTGAAAAAGTAATCTTTAGAGAAAAATAACAGACTATCTTTTACTTTTACCGGAATGGAAAACTCTCCCAAAGCATTTGTTCTGGTGCTGGTTTTCGCTGTTTTATTAATAACTTCTACTTCTTTAAGAGGATTGTTGTTGGAAAAAACTTTTCCGTGAAGTAATTTTTCTGTTTGAGAAATGCTAAGTTGATAGGTAAGTAGGGAAATTGTTGTAAGTAATTTTACTTTCATATATGGTTAATTGGTTGAAGTAAAATTATTAGAATTGTCTTAACTAAAACTTATAGAATGTCTAAAGTCTTGTTAATTCGGTTTTTAGTCGCAGTGCTCAGAATTGAAAACTGCGACTGAATACTGAAAACTAAATACGATTTGCTACAATAAAACCACTCGTCCATGCATTCTGGAAATTAAAACCGCCAGTAATTGCATCGATGTTTACAATTTCTCCAGCGAAATATAAGTTTTCATGGAGTTTGCTTTCCATCGTTTTAAAGTTGATTTCTTTTAAATCAATTCCGCCAGCGGTTACAAATTCTTCTTTAAAAGTACTTTTTCCGTTTACCTGGAAAGTTCCATTTGTTAACTGATTAGCTAAATTCTGAAGTTGAATTTTAGATAAATCTGCCCATTTGGTTTCTATTTCTATATTAGAAGCCAAAACTAAACTTTCCCATAATCGATTCGGGAAATCGAAAGGGGATTTTTTGGAAACGGCTTTTTTGGCGTGTTCCTGTTTTAAATCTTTTAGAATTTTTTCGGCATCTTCGGTGTCAACATCATTTAACCAATTTACAAAAATCGTAAACTGATAATTTTTATCATACAAAATGCGTGCACCCCATGCCGAAAGCTTTAATATTGCAGGACCACTCATTCCCCAATGGGTAATTAATAATGGACCTGTTGATTCTAGTTTGGTATCTTTTACTTTTACAGTTACTTGAGCTGCAACACCAGGTAATTCTTTTATTCTTGGGTCTTTTATATTAAAGGTAAATAGGGAAGGGACAGGGCTTACTATGGCATGACCAAAAGTTTGTAACATTTCCCATATTTTAGGATTGCTTCCTGTAGCTAAAATCAATTTTTCGGCTATATAATTCTGGTTTTGCGTTTCGACTTTCCAGAAATTCTCTTTCTTAAAGATAGATTGTACGCTTTGACCTGTAAGAACTGTAATTCCTAATTTTGCTGTAGCTTTTAAAAAGCAATCAATGATAGTTTGTGAAGAATTAGAAACAGGGAACATTCTCCCATCATCTTCAATCTTTAGTTCTACACCATGTTTCTCAAACCATTCGATGGTATCTCCGGAACAAAACTGATGGAATGGTCCTCGTAGTTCTTTTTCGCCACGCGGATAAAACTTAACCAATTCATTTGGCTCAAAACAAGCATGAGTTACATTACAACGACCACCACCAGAAACGCGAACTTTCGTTAGTACTTCGGAACCACGTTCTAAAATAGCGACTTTTAATTTTGAGTTTTTCTCTACAATATTAATTGCTGTAAAAAATCCTGCTGCACCGCCACCTACTATTATTATATCAAAATTTTGAGTCATATTTTTGTTTTAACCTCTAAGTATCTTTGTCAAAGTTTTGAACTTTGACAAAGATTAATTGGAAGTTGGTTTTTATATTCTATCTGGAAAATCACTAATGATTCCGTTTATGTTATATGTTTTTATTCTAGTAATGTCTGCTGCCTCATTAACTGTCCAAGGGAAAACCTGAAAACCTTTTTCTTGCATTTGTGTTGTATTCTCCTTGCTTAGCAAATTAAAATCGGGATTAATTGCTTTTGCTTTTATTGCTTCTGCAAAAGTAATAGCCGAGTCAATATCAGTTTCGGTTAAAACGCCAACGGGTATTTTCGGATTTAGTAAAATTATTTCTTGTAAAAAATCCCATTCGAAACTTGAAACAATAATAGAATTGTAATTCCAGTTTTTTTCCGAAACGTATAATTCGATTAATGCAGCTACAGCATTGGCAGTTCCTTGACCTTTTAATTCTATATTAATAAAACATTGTTGGTTTACTAAATCAAAAACCTCTGGTAATGTTGGAATTTGCTGCTCCTTTTCTGTGCGAAACGCTTTTAATTCCGGCAAAGATAAGTTATTTACAAAACCTTTTCCGTTGGTAGTTCTATCAATCGTTTCATCATGAATTACGATAATATGACTATCGGCGCTCAGGTGAACGTCTAGTTCTATTCCGTCAGCATGTAAGTCTAATGCTTTTTGAAAGGCCTTTAAGGTGTTTTCGGGTTCGTAACCTCTTGCTCCACGATGTGCTATTTTAAGAATTTCACTCATAGTGCTACAAAAGTAAACAAAATGGCGTCGATTTTAAAAATGAACGATAAAGAGCTCTGTACATTTTTACGTACATTTGTAAAAATACTAATCATGAAGACAGTTAGCGTAACAGAATTTAGAGGGAACATTAAAAAATATCTTGATATTGCTGAAACTGAAAAACTAGTAATACATAGAAGTAAAGGTAGATCTTTTGTGGTTATACCTTTAGAGGATGAAGATGACGAGTGTTTGTTAAGCAATAAACAAAAAGTTGCTATAGATCAAGCTTTAGAGGATGTTGCAAATAATAAAGTACATTCTCATGAAGATGTTATGGAAGAAACTAAAAAACGCTTTCCTCACTTGTAAACAAGATTTGTTTTGTGATTTAACCGCAAAGGGAGCAATCCCTATCCCGAAGTTTCGGGACGGGATACACAAAGGGAGTAAAGCTTTAGCTAAAAAAGAGCCACATATTTTTTTATTAAAAGCTCCAGCGGAGCGCAATATTTATAGCCAATATATGCGTCTTTTTAGTTAAAGCTCCAGCGGAGCGACATCTATCATTTATCCTTTGATTACTAAAATATCACCCCGATGGGGTTTCTTTGGGGATAAATAAATTTCTATAAATATAACGCCCCGCTGGGACTTATTTTGCTCATAACTAAAAAAAAGCCACAGATTATAATGATTCATACAGATTTCAAAAATCCATTTTATCATTATAATCTATGGCTAAAACTTTGTGTTTAGATTTTAACTTTTATTCTAGTTCTAATACGATTGCTGATTTTGGTTCTAAAGTAATTTCAGATGTTAAATCGAACGTTTTTCCTGTAAGGATGTCTTTTCCTGATTTAAAGTTTTTGATGTTTTCTTTGAAACGATTTGTTTTAAGAGATTGCGCTGTAGCATTGTTATTAAAAACTACCATTACAGTTTTAGCATCAGTATATCTAAAATAAACATAGGTGTTATTCTCAGGGATATAATGTGTCATTTTTCCGAAATGAACGGCTTCATTTGATTTTCTCCATTTAAATAATTTTGAAGTAAAATCGAAATATTTAGCTTGTTCTGTTGTTCTTCCTGCTGGGGTAAAAGCATTGTTTTTATCGCCATTCCATCCACCAGGGAAATCTTGACGAATATCGGCATCGCCTTTGCTTTTATCACCACCCATTCCGATTTCTGAACCATAATACAATTGCGGAATTCCACGAACAGTTGCCAATAAAGTCATTGCCAATTTGTATTTTACAAAATCATATTTATAAACATCATTGATTCTGTTTGTATCGTGATTTTCGGCAAAAACCAAAATATTGTCTGGGTTTGGATATAGATAATCTAATGCAAAATTGTTGTAGAATTTAATCATTCCGTTATCCCAAGTTGCTTCACTTTCGTTAAAAGCAGATCCAATTTGATTATGTAATGTAAAATCCATTACACTTGGTAAATTAGAATTGTAATTTTCAATCGCACCTATTTTACTGTCTTTTTGCCAAAAGGCTAAATTTGCCTGATTGTGCATCCAGATTTCTCCAACAATATTAAAGTTTGGATATTCATTAGTAATTGCTTTTGCCCAATTTGCCATCGCAGCAGGATCTGAATAGTTGTAAGTGTCTACTCTAAATCCATCAAGATCTGCATATTCAATCCACCAAATTGCATTTTGAGTTAGGTATTTTGCTACCAAAGGATTTTTTAAATTTAAATCTGGCATTGAAGGTACAAACCAACCATCAATACAAACTTCCTGATCTAATTTTGAGGCGTGGATATCCGTAATTACTTCACGGCGGTGATGTGTCTGTGTGAAAGTTTCAAATTGATTGAACCAAGTTTTTGTTGGCATATCTTTTATCATCCAATGCGTGATTCCCCAGTGATTGGTTACATAATCCATAACTAGTTTCATGTCTTTTTTATGCATTTCTGCAGCCAAGCGCACGTAATCTTCGTTTGTTCCGTAGCGAGGATCTATTTTGTAAACATCCGATTGTGCGTAGCCATGATACGAGTGTTGTTTGTCATTGTCTTCTCCTAAAGGTGTATTCCAAATGGTTGTTGCTCCTAATGACGAAATATAATCTAGGTTTTTGATGATTCCTTCTATATCACCACCATGACGGCCGCTTGGGTCTTGTCGGTTTCCTTTTTCTGTTGAAGCAGCATCGCTATCGTTTTTAGGATTACCATTTGCAAAACGATCTGGCATGATTAAATACATCACATCCGATGCATCAAAACTTTTGCGTTGAGCAGAATTTTCTCTTCTCTTTTTTAAAGAATATTTTTGTGTAAATGCAACTTTATTTTTGTTTTTAAATGAAAAAACTAACTCAGATGCAGGAATGTCTTTAGTGTCGATTGTTACGAAAATGTAGTTAGGATTTTCGGTTTTTTTAATGTCTTTAATAGTTACATTATTAGAAACAGAAGCTTCGTATTGGGCAATGCCTTTTCCGTAGAACATAATCTGTAATTCTGGATTGTTCATGCCAGCATACCAAAAAGGAGGTTCTGTTTTCTGAATTTGCGCTTTCGCGGAAGTAGAAAACAATAAAATAAGAAGTATTATTTTATAGATTGAATGGTTGAGGGTTGTTACATTCATAATTTATATTTTATTTCGATTAAAGTAATATCGACTTCCTGCAAGGTTTCAAAAACCTTGTAGGTATGAATAGTTTCAATTATACCTACAAGGTCAGAAAAAGACCTTGCAGGATAAAGAAATGAAAAAAAGACAAGTAATAATTTGAGATTTATCACTTGTCTTTTTTAAGTTTTATTTAATTTCGATTATGCTAATTGCATAACCACCACCTGGAACAGATAACTGTGATAATTTTGATTTATTTGTTACAGCTATTTTCTTGATAGTGTAAGCTTGAGGATTTGTTTTGTAGTGTGCATCTTTTGCATCAGCATAAATTGTTGCTGTGTATTTCTTTCCTTTTTCAAGGAAATCAAAGTTGATGTTTGATGTACGACTAACATCTCCGTTTACATTACCTACAAACCAGTTGTTAGTACCTTTTGCTTTACGAGCTACAGTAATATAATCACCTGGTTCTGCTTCAATATATTTACTTTCATCCCAATCGATAGCAACATCTTTGATGAATTGGAAAGCATCTGCAAATTTGTTGTAGTGCTCAGGAAGATCGGCAGCCATTTGTAATGGGCTGTACATAGTAACGTATAGTGCTAATTGATTAGCAATTGTACTGTTTACATGCGATTTGTTATCAGGATTAAGTTTGCTGATATCCATTTCGAAAATACCAGGAGTATAATCCATTGGTCCACCAATTAATCTTGTAAATGGTAAAACCGTTACGTGATTTGGTTTAGATCCACCAAATGCTTGGTATTCTGTTCCTCTTGCCGATTCGTTTCCGATTAAGTTAGGATATGTTCTGCTAATTCCTGTTGGGCGAACTGCTTCGTGTGCATTAACCATAATTTTATATTCGGCAGCCTTTTCCAATGCATATTGGTAATGGTTTACAATCCATTGGTCATAATGATTTTCTCCTCTAGGTAAAATATCACCTACGTAACCACTTTTTACAGCATCGTATCCATTGTCTTTCATGAATTGGTATGCTTTGTCCATATGACGCTCGTAGTTACGAACTGAACCTGAAGTTTCGTGGTGCATAATGATTTTTACACCTTTAGATTTTGCATATGCGTGCAATCCTTTTACATCAAAATCTGGGTAAGGAGTTACGAAATCAAAAACATAATCTTTTGAGTGTCCAAACCAGTCTTCCCAACCTTCATTCCAACCTTCAACAAGTACGGCATCAAAACCATTTTGAGCTGCAAAGTCAATGTATTTTTTTACGTTAGCATTAGTTGCTCCGTGTGTTCCGTTTGGTTTTGCTTTAGAGAAATCAGAAACTCCAAGTTGTACCGTTGGGAAATCGTTAGTGTATGACCAAGAACTTTTTCCTGTAATCATTTCCCACCAAACACCTACGTACTTAACTGGTTTTATCCAAGAGGTATCTTCAATTTTGCAAGGATCATTTAGATTTAATGTCATTTTTGAATTAAGAATTTCTCTTGCATCATCGCTAACAATAATTGTTCTCCAAGGAGAATGACTTGGTGCTTGCATGTATCCTTTATCACCTTTTGCATCTGGAGTTAACCAAGATTCGAAAATCATGTTTTTATCATCCAGGTTTAAGTGCATACATGAATAATTGATTAATGCTGCTTCATGAAGATTGATATATACTCCTTCGGCAGTTTTTAGCATAAGTGAAGTCTGAACTCCTGTTGGAGAAAAAGACTTTTGTGATACGTTTGCAGTATATGCTTTTTCAGCTAATCCACGGATTTCTGATAATTTTGATTTTGTATAATCGTATTCTTGTGTGTCGTAATCACCAGGAATCCAAAATGCAGTATGGTCGCCCGTCATTGCAAATTGTGTTTTTTCTTCTTTGATTACAAAATACGTAAGGTTCTTTTGAGTTGGGAATTCATAACGAAATCCTAGTCCATCATCAAATAAACGAAAACGGATTAACAATTGTCTGTCTGTTCCTTTTTGGTTTAATGTTACCGCAAGTTCATTATAATGATTGCGAATAGAAGCTACTTCTCCCCAAACTGGTTTCCAGTTTTCGTCAAAAGTTGCAGTTTTTGTATCAATAACCGTAAAATCATTTAGTAACGATTTTTTATCGTCTTTAAGCTCAAGTCCCAACTTACTGGATTTTACAACCTCTTTGTTTTTGTATTTAAGATTGTAAGTTGGAGTTCCGTCGCTTTGTAGCGAAAACTCCATGACAAATTTTCCTTCAGGCGATTTTAGTTGTTGTGCTTTTGTAATGTTACAAAATGCAACTAGAATGAAGGCTGTGAAAATGAAATTCTTCATGTTGATAAATTAAAAAATGTTATAAAAATATATAGAAGCTACTATTTATGCAATTGCATATTTTGTAGCGACTACGGTTTGGCCATTAACGACAATGGCTAAGTCGGTATCTCCATCTACAGAAAACGTAGTTTCGTTATGGTTTATTGACACTTTTAGAATTTGATTTCTAAAATTGATTTTAAATGAATATCCTGTCCATTCTTTTGGAATTTTTGGAGAGAAATGTAGTGTATCATTTTTCACACGCATTCCTCCAAAACCTTCTACAATACTCATCCATGTTCCAGCCATCGATGTAATATGGCAACCTTCTTCAACTTCTTTATTGTAATCGTCTAAGTCTAAACGAGAAGTTCTTAGGTAGAATGTATATGCCATATCCATTTTGTCCAGAGCTGCTGCCTGAATGGAGTGTACGCAAGGAGAAAGTGAACTTTCGTGCACGGTAAAAGATTCGTAAAACTCAAAATTACGCAATAGTTCTTCTTTTGTAAAATGGGCCTCAAAAAAGTAAAAGCATTGCAAAACATCAGCTTGCTTGATATATGGCGAACGTAATACGCGATCCCAAGACCATTTTTGGTTTATAGGACGTTGCGAACGGTCTAAATCTTTTACTGGAACTAAATCTTTATCCAGGAATCCGTCTTGTTGCAAATAAACATCAAGTTCTTTCGAAAATGGGAAGTACATATTATTGGCTACTTTTTTCCATTCCTGAATTTCAGTTGCAGTAAGATTTACTTTTTCGATAATTCTTTTGTGGTCAGAAGGGTATTCGGTAGCAACTTTTATAATTTGTTCTTCGGCATAATCAATACACCATTTTGCAATATAATTGGTATAGAAATTATTGTTGATGTTGTTTTCGTATTCGTTAGGGCCTGTAACTCCTAATATTACATACTGATTTTTATCTGTAGAGAATGAAGCTCTTTGATGCCAAAAACGTGCAATACCAATTAATACTTCTAATCCTTTTTCTGGAATATAGGAGTAATCTCCTGTGTAACGGTTGTAATTGAAAATAGCAAAAGCTATCGCTCCATTTCTGTGGATTTCTTCGTGTGTGATTTCCCATTCGTTATGGCATTCTTCCCCATTCATAGTTACCATTGGGTATAAAGCTGCTCCATCTTTGAAACCCAAATTGTCTTTGGCATTTTCAATAGCTTTATCCAATTGGTTATAACGATAGGTCAATAAATTACGAGTTACTTGCTGGTCTTTGGTCGCCATATAAAATGGAATACAATAGGCTTCGGTATCCCAATAGGTTGATCCGCCATATTTTTCTCCAGTGAATCCTTTTGGTCCAATGTTTAATCGGTTGTCTTTTCCTGAATAGGTTTGGTTTAACTGAAAAATATTGAAACGAATTCCTTGTTGTGCTTTTACATCGCCATCGATAGTAATGTCTGACATTTCCCAAACTTTAGCCCAAGCTTCCATTTGCTCTTGTAATAATTGGTCATATCCTTTGCTTAATGCTTCCTTAATTGCTTTTTCGGCAGCAGCAAGTGTGTTGGTATGGTTTAATGAAACGGTATAACCACCAATTTTTTGTATAGATGAGGTTTGACCTTTGGCAATGATTACACCATAAGTATATTCTACTTTATCTGTTGAAGAATCGATTGTAGAAGGCGAAATATTAATATTCTCGTTATTAGCAAAAATACTATTATGCATAAAAGTCGTAACCTTAAAATGTGTTTTATAGGTTTGAGCAGTTACATAAGCTTCATTTGTAGCTTTTTTTACTTCAAGAGGTTCCCAGAATTTTTCTTCCCAGTTTGCATCTTCATTGGTAACACCAGCATCCAAATATGGTTTGTAAAGAATTTTTGCATCTTTATTTAATGGAGTTATTTCGTATTTGATAATACCAACTTCATCCAGATTCAAAGACAGAAAACGACGTACGTTAACTGCAATTTCGGTTCCGTTTTTTAATGTTGCTTCAAAGGAACGATTATACCAGCCTTCTTTCATGTTTAATTCTCTACGAAAGTTTTTTACTTCGGTACAAGAATTTAAATCGAAAGCTTCTTCGTTAATTTCAACGTTGATACCAATCCAGTTTGGAGCATTAAGTACTTTGGCGAAGTATTTTGGATATCCATTTTTCCACCAACCCACTTTTGTTTTATCTGGATAATAGATTCCGGCAATATAACTTCCCTGGAAAGTTTCTCCTGAGTATTTTTCTTCAAAATTGGCACGCTGTCCCATGGCACCGTTTCCGATACTAAAAAGACTTTCAGATGATTTGACTCTTTCAACATCAAAGCCTTCTTCTATTATTGACCAATTGTCTGGTTTTATATAATCTTGATTCATTGTTTTTAAAATTTGACAATCCGTGAATTAGAAAATGAGATAATTAAGCAGTTTGAGAATTATCTAATGGAGTATCTAATTGATTAATTGTTTTTGATTGATTGATTTATTTTGTGATTAATGATTTGATGAAATTTTGATCTATTAAGGTAAAATCCTCAAAGATGTATTTTGCTTCGTGCAAGACTGTTTTGGAACCAATTCCTACACTAGTCATTTTTGCAATATTAGCTGCTTGAACTCCTGCAACTGAATCTTCAAAAACGATAGAATCTGTAGGGCTTATGTTTAATAATTGAGCCGCTTTCAGGAAAACTTCTGGGTCTGGTTTAGCATTTGTAACATCATTACCATCTACGATAACATCGAAGTAGGAGATGATTCCTGTTTTTTCGAGAATCGGACGCGCATTTTTGCTAGCTGAACCTAATGCAATGGCTTGTTTATTCTCTTTTAAAAATTGTAGAACAGGTAAAACTCCAGGAAGGATTTCGCTTTCATCCATATCTACTAAATAAGTCAGATAGTCTTCATTTTTTTGGATGAGCCATTTAGCTTTGTCTTCTTGCGAAGCCTGAATGTTTCCTAATTCCAGGATAATATCTAGAGAACGTACACGACTTACTCCTTTTAAGAGTTCGTTGTGTTCGTGTGTAAAGTCAATGTTTAATGCATTTGCAATTTTTTGCCATGCTAAATAATGATATTTAGCTGTGTCAACAATTACGCCGTCCAGGTCGAATATAAACGCTTTTGTATTCATTTAATAATATGCTTATTTTGTATTTCTTTTCGAAAAAGTATTTAAATTTTGATTGTAAGGAAACCATTTCTCATTTCATCAGAAAGAGAATTTTTTAGATGTGAGTTTTAGATTTTAATGTCATCTACATCTTTCACTTTGTAAACTAAAACTGCGGCTATCAAAAAGCTGACTCCACTCGTGATTAAAGCGTACATAGCATCACCGTTATAAAGGTATTTTACGATTGGCCCTCCGATTATTGCATTAATTATTTGAGGAATTACGATGAAGAAATTGAAAATCCCCATGTAAACCCCCATTTTTTTAGGAGCAATAGATCCAGCCAGAATAGCATACGGCATTGCGAGGATACTAGCCCAAGCCACACCAATTAATACCATAGAGAGAATAACCCAATTTTCATCTGGCATGAAGTAAATAGAAATTAAACCTATTCCTCCAATAACTAATGAAAGGGCGTGAGTTGATTTTCGTCCAATTTTTTTTGCAATCATCGGAAGAAAAAACAAGGCTATAATTGCCGAAACAAGATTGTAAACTCCAAAAAGAATTCCAACCCAATCCCCAGCATCTTGATAGGTTTGACTTGAATTATCGTTTAATGGTAATCCGTAAATATGATGTGCAATTGCTGGAGTACTAAATACCCACATACCGAAAAGTCCGAACCAAGAGAAAAATTGCACCCAACTAAGCTGACGCATAGTAGTTGGCATTTTTGCAAAATCCGTAAAAATGTCTGTAAGTTTTGATTTTTCTTCAGAAGGAATATCAACTTCACTTTGAGGATCTTCAAAATTGGCTAATTCTTCAGGAGAATATTCTTTGGTTGTAAATAAAGTTACCAGGATAGATCCAATTAAAACAACAGCTCCTAAAACAAAAGAAAGAGTAAGATTTAAAGGGACACTACCAGGAACGGTACTGTTAGAAACTCCAAACCATTTGGTTAATACATAAGGTAATGCCGAACCAATTACGGCTCCGAAACCAATAAGTGCTGTTTGGATACTGAATCCTGCTGTGCGCTGGTCTGTTCTTAGGTTGTCTCCAACTAAAGCACGGAATGGTTCCATAGCAATATTAAACGAAGCATCCATAATCATAAGCATTCCGGCTCCAACCCATAATGCAGGTAAAACAGAAATAAATATGTTTGCTTGTGGCATTAATATTAATCCAACCGAAGCTAGAATAGCACCTACTAGAAAAAATGGTTTTCTTCGACCAAATTTTCCCCAGGTTTTATCACTATAATGTCCAATGATAGGTTGAACAATTAATCCCATTAAAGGAGCAATTATCCAAAACCATGAAAGTTCGTGTACGTCAGCACCAAAAATTTGAAGAATTCTGCTGGCATTTGCATTTTGTAAAGCAAACCCCATTTGTATTCCTAAGAAACCGAAACTCATGTTCCAGATTTCCCAAAAACTTAATTTACGCTTTTCCATTATCGTAATTTAATGAATGTACGATAAGCGCTTTGCTTATCAAAACTTAACTTATTTTTCGAAGTAAAAGTAAAAGTTTTGAGCTGGCGTAAATTTATAAATTATTTTTCTAAAGAAACAAATAAAAACCCATTAAAAAATTTTAATGGGTTTTTGTATGTGATTATTAAGGGAGTTAATCTGTAGATTCTCTTTCTATAAGATGAGTTTCAATGACTTCAGTTTTATAATTTTCTTCTTCTTCCTCGCCTTCTTCGGTTTCTGATTCCAGGCGATCTATAAGCATTTTCGCAGCTTTATTCCCCATTTTGTTACCGCTCTGGCTTACGGTAGTAATAGTTGGAGTCGAATATTTAGATATAATTCCATCTGTAAACGCAATAACGGCTACATCCTCGGGAACTCTAAGTCCCATTTTGCTGGCAGTTTTAATTATAGTAACGGCAAAAAGTTCGTTAACAGCAAAAACTGCATCTATAGCTCGATCTTCTAATAATTGACTAATAATTATTTCGCAAGTGTCTACATCTTCAATCTTAATAATAAGGTCTTCATTAAAAGGTATGTCGTTGTCTAGTAATGCTTTTGTGTATCCGTCTGTTCGTAGTTTTCCAACGCTTACATAATCAACAGTTGTAACTAAAGCTATTTTTTTTCGCCCTTTATCA
Organism: Flavobacterium sp. GL_143; assembly: GCF_057834355.1. Lineage (NCBI taxonomy): Bacteria > Pseudomonadati > Bacteroidota > Flavobacteriia > Flavobacteriales > Flavobacteriaceae > Flavobacterium > Flavobacterium sp. GL_143. The sequence goes on from NZ_CM174401.1 coordinate 1,775,563, forward strand.
ATCAAACTCTGAACTGCTTCATAAGCTGCCGATTTATCATCGATAATTACCTTGTCGCATAAAATTTCATTGGTAACCCTGTCAAACATAACGACTGGCATTCCTTGATTTATGACTTCGGTTATATGATGAAAATCGCCTTTAAATTGTGTTTCTTTAGATAATGATATGATAAAACCATCGATACTTCCGTTGGCAAGCATTTCCATATTAAGCACTTCTTTATCAAATGAATCATCAGATAAACATATGATAACACTATAGCCATTTTCGTTAGCAACTTCCTCGACTCCGTTAATGACTGTTGAGAAAAAATGATGTACAATTTCGGGAATAATAATACCTATTGTTTTGGTTTTACGATTCTTAAGGCTAAGGGCAATATTGTTGGGTTTGTAGTTATAGAATTTGGCGAAAGCCTGAACTTTTAATCGGGTATCTTCTCCGATTTCGAGGCTGTTTCGAAGTGATTTTGAGACGGTAGAAATAGATACATCAAGCTCCTTCGCAATTTGTTTAAGGGTTATTTTGCGTTTCATACTGTTGATATGGAAAAAATTGTTTTGTTAATAAAGATATGGTTTATTTTTAAAAATGACAGTATTATGCTTAAAAACTTATATAATATAGAAAGTTTTCAACACTATCACGTTTTCGTAAGCTGATATGATTTAGGTCATGTCGGGCATGTTAATAAATCCTTAATTTTGAAATTCGAAGTAAAAATAAAAGTTAAATATTCAACCAAAACTCAATTTTAATTTAAACAAAAAGTATGAAAACAATTTATAAAAAGTTGTTATTTTTATTCTTACTCCTTCCTTTTAGTGTGTTTGCTCAGAGCACATTAGACGGTGTTGTTCTTGATAAAGCAACAGGGCAACCGATTCCAGGAGTAAATGTAAATGTACAAGGGGGTACCAATGGTACTTCGACTGATTTTGACGGAAAATTTAAACTGTCAAATGTAAAAAGTGGGGATAAACTTGTCGCTTCTTTCATAGGTTATGTTAGTGCAACTGTTAGTTTTAACGGACAAAAAAACATAAGTATTTCTTTAGAAGAAGATGCAAATCAACTTAGGGAAGTTGTAGTACAAGTAGGTTATGGAACTGTTAAGAAAAAAGACGCAACAGGTTCAGTATCTCAAATTTCTGCTAAAGAATTTAATAAAGGAATTAACGTAACTCCAGAAAGTTTAATCAGCGGACGAATTGCTGGTGTAAATGTTGTTGGAGGTGGTGCTCCTGGAGCAAAAGCTGATATTAGAATTCGTGGAGGATCTTCATTAAGTGCTTCAAACGAGCCTTTAATTGTAGTAGATGGTCTTCCTATGAGTAATGCTAAAACAGAAGGAGCAACAAGTATTTTATCTACAATTGATCCTAACGATATTGAGTCTTTTACTGTTTTGAAAGATGCTTCGGCAGCTGCGATTTACGGTTCTAGAGCAGCAAATGGTGTAATTGTTATTACTACTAAAAAAGGAACAAAAGGTGGAGTAAAAGTTAATTTTAGCTCTCAGGTTGGTATCAATACTGTGGCTAATACAGTAGATGTTTTAAGTGCAGACCAGTTTCGTACTCTTGTAAATGAAAAAGGTAACGCTGCCCAAAAAGCTTTACTAGGTACAGCAAATACAAATTGGCAAGATGAAATTTTTCATACTGCTTTAACAACAAACAATAACATTTCGGTTAGTGGTGCTTTATTTAATAAATTGCCAGTACGTTTATCTGTTGGAAATGTTGATAATCCTGGAATCTTAAGAAATACTTCTTTTGAAAGAACTACGACATCGATATCGCTAAACCCTGTTTTATTTGATAATCATTTAAAAATTGATATTACTGGAAATTTAGCTTTTGGAAAAAATCAATTTCAAGATGAAGGTCCGGTAATTAGTAGTGCGATTATGTTTGATCCAACACAACCTGTTTATCAAGAAGGTTCACGTTATGGAGGTTATTTTGAATGGTTGGAAGCAAATGGAAATGTGCCGTTGTTGCCAGCGAGAAATCCAGTTGCAAGATTAAATCAAGATGAGCGTAGAGCAACTTCTACAAGAAAATGGGGTAACATTAGGATAGATTATAAACTTCATTTCTTTGAAGATTTAAGAGTTGTTGCTGAGGCAGGTATCGATAAATTTGATACTAATGGTTATACCCGAGTAAGTACGGAGAGTATTTTAGGATACCAACCTACTACATTTGATAAAGGGAACTGGACTAATTTAGGAGGGTATACAGGATATACAGATAGTCGTCAGAATAAAAACTTAAATACTTATTTTAACTATACTAAAGATTTAGGCAAATTTAAAATTGATGCTACTGCTGGATACAACTATCAGTTGTTTCAACGTGAGGGGTATAACTCAGGTGATATCATGCGACCAAATCCACCATCGGATGTTACTACAGATGCAGATATCAACTTACAATCCTATTTTGGACGTTTGAATTTAGGATATGATAGCCGTTATTTATTGACATTAAATTATAGAAGAGACGGTACTTCTCGTTTTTCTAAAGAAAACAGATGGGGTAATTTTGGAGGGGTTGCTTTTGCATGGAACGTTGCAGAAGAAGACTTCTTAAAAGGAAATGAAACACTATCTAGCTTAAAATTAAGAGTTGGATACGGAACTACTGGACAGCAAGATATTCCGCCTGCATACGATTATTTGCAACGTGTAACATTAGGAACGATTAATACACAATATCTTTTTAACGGTGTTATTTACAGGGCTGCAAGACCTGAAGGATATAACAAAGATATAAAATGGGAAGATTTAGCGGAGATGAACGTAGGAGTTGATTTCGGATTTCTTAACGATAGAATAACAGGAACACTTAATTATTTTGATAAAAAATCTAGTGACCTTTTAGCAGAGATTCCAGTTCCAGATGGTGCAAATATCAGAAACCAAGGCTATAGCAATATTGGTAGTGTAAGAACAAAAGGGGTTGAGTTTAATCTTCAATCAGACATTATCAAAAATGATAAATTAACTTGGAATGTTGCTGCTAATGCAACTTATATTGATCAAAAAATCTCGAATTTAGGAACTACTGTTCCAGGATTTCAAGGATATATTACTGGAGATGTTATCGCTGGGGGTACAGGAAATCAAGTGTTAATACATTCAGAAGGATTTGCTCCAAATTCATTTTTTGTATTTGAACAATTATATGATGAAAACAAACGACCTATTCAGGGTGCATATGCAGACAGAAATGGAGACGGTGTTATAACAGATGCTGACCGTTATAAATTTCATAAACCAGCTGCTGACTATACTTTCGGATTATTCTCTACTTTGAATTATAAGCAGTTCGATTTTACAATGAACTGGAGAGCTAGTGTTGGGAACTATATTTTTGATAACGTAAGTTCTGATAAAGGGTATTTACAAGCAGGTTTAAGAAGAGATTCTGATTTGTCTAATATTAGTTCTGATTATTATAATACTGGTTTTACTACTGAAAGTAATTCTAATGGTACACAGCGTAACTACTCTGATTATTATGTAAAAGATGCTTCTTTTATTAAGTTAGATAATGTTGTACTTGGATACACTTTTAATAAAACTTTACTGAAAGCAGCTTCATTGAGGTTTACAGCTGGAGTTCAAAATGTTTTCGTTTTAACAAAATATGATGGCTTAGATCCTGAAAAATTCAACGGAATAGACAATAATGTTTATCCAAGAGCCAGAACATTCTTGTTTGGAGTAAATGCAAATTTCTAATAGTACGTTGAAAAATAAAATTTTAAAAATAAACAAAATGAAAATATCATTTAAATATATATCTTATTTTCTCCTATTCATTTTAGGATTGAATATGACACTTACTTCGTGTACGAGTGACTTAGATGTGAAGCCAACAGATGATGATGAGTTTCTTTCTGATGACTTTTTTAAAGATCCGGCATCATACAAACAAGTAATGGCAAAGTTATATGCCGGTTTGTATGTAGGAGGAAATGATGGTGATTCAAATCCTAATAGTTCATTTGGCGATATTTCAGGCCTTGGAGGTGATTTCAGTAGTTATTTACGATTGTTATTTGTTACACAGGAACTCCCTACAGACGAAGCTATTGTAGCTTGGTCTGATGACGGTTTGCCAGCGATAAACGGACAAAAATGGAGTCCTAGTAATCAGTTCTTGTATGGGATTTTCTCAAGAGCTTTTTACGAAATTAGTATTGCCAATGAGTTTTTAAGACAAACGTCAGAGGAGAAATTAGCAGAAAGAGGTGTTGACGCTAATTTGAAAGCTGAAATTGTTAAATTAAGAGCAGAGGCTCGTTTTTTAAGAGCGTTCTCTTATGTTAATTTAATGGATTTGTTTGGAAATGTACCAATTACTACTGAGAATGATCCTGTAGGATTCTTTTATCCAGAACAAAAATCAAGAGCGCAAGTTTTTGCTTTTGTAGAGTCAGAATTAAAAGATATGGACAATACTTTAGCAGCTTCTGGCACCAATGAATATGGAAGAGTAGATAAAACAGCGGCTAAATTTTTATTAGCACAGATTTATTTAAATTCTAAAGTATATACAGGAACTGAAAGAAATAATGATGCAGCAATTATTTGTAACGAAATTATAACAGGTTCTGCTTATAGTTTTGCAGATGTTCCATATCGTTATTTGTTTTCGGCTAATAATGACAGAAACGGAGCCCAAAGGGAAGTGATCTTTCCAATTATTGGAGATGGTAATGCTATTAGAGCAATAGGAGGAGGTATCAGTTTTATTATTCATGCATCTATTGGTGGAAACATGGTGGCAGCCAATCAAGGAATGGACGGAGGCTGGTCAGGAACAAGAGCAAGACCTGAATTTGTTAAATTATTTCCTGATGCAACAGCAACAGCTGATCAGAGAGGTACTTTTTATACTAGCGGACAAACTTTAGATATTGCTGATTATGGAGTTTTTACTAATGGTTATGCTGTTACAAAATTCACCAATGTTAATTCTGATGGTACAGCAGCTCAAAGAAATGATATGCCAGACACGGATTTTCCAATGTACAGATTGTCTGATGTGTATTTAATGTATGCTGAGGCAACACTTAGAGGAGCAGCATCTGGAAATATTGCAACATCTTTAGAGTATGTAAATAAAATTAGACTTAGAGCTAAAGCAGGTGTTATTACAACTTCAGATTTAACACTAGACTTTATTTTAGATGAGAGAGGAAGAGAATTGTTTTGGGAGTGTCATAGAAGAACAGATTTGATTCGTTTTGGAAAATTTACAGGAGGATCTAAAATCTGGCAATGGAAAGGTGGCGTTAAAAATGGTAGTGGAACAGAAGAATTTAGAGACTTGATGCCTATCCCTTCAAAAACAATTCAGGCTAACCCAACTTTAAAACAAAATCCAGGATACTAACTAATCTTATAAAAAAATAAATAAAATGAAAAATATATATAAAATTTTAATCGCATTCATTGGTGTTTTAACAGTGTCTTGTAATGGAGATGATGTAGAAAACAGACCAGTAATACAACCAGTTACAGCTCCGGTTCTATTAAGTCCTCAGAACGATTTTAATATTGTTCTTACAAAAGATAAAGAAAAAGAGATTGCTACAACTGTAATTTGGAATGATGCTAAGTACGATGGTACAGCAACTGTTGTAAATTATACTATTGAAATCGCAAAAGCTGGAACTAAATTTGCAACTCCTATTGCAGTAACTACAACTACAGCTCGTTTCAAAGCTTTGACAGTTGCTGAATTAAACTCAGCTTTAGTTAACGGAGGTTTTGTTGAGAAAGAAGAAAATAGTGTTGATATTCGTATTAAAGCTACTGTAGGAATTGGTGCTGAAGCACAGTATTCTAATTTCTATACATTTAAAGCAACTCCTTATCATGTGCCGTTGGCAAGTTCTCATTGGTTAGTTGGAGAAGCGACTCCAGGAGGATGGTCATGGGATGGTGATGCTGAAACTGAATTCCCTTTAGTTGCAGGTCAAACTGATATTTATCAAGTAACTGTTGTTCTTAAAAGCGGACAAGCATTTAGAGAATTTTTATCTAATGACTTTACAAGTGGAGGAAATTGGGGCGCAGGCAATAGTCGTAACTACCCATATTATTCTGGTAATGGATACACTATTGATGCAGAATTAGTTAATGCAGAAGATGGCGATAAAAACTTCAAATATACTGGACCAACTGGACCTAGAGTTCTTAAAATTGATAATGTTGCAAAAACTATAACATTAGATTAATTTTTTAATATAAATAATTTAGAGGCTATCCCTATGGGTAGCCTTTTTTATACAAACTAACCAATCAACCAAAAAACTATGAAAAAAACGTTACTATTATCTTTTTTTTTGTTGTGGGGTATTGTTACTCATGCACAGCAAATAACAGTTTCGCCTGCTATATTTCAGGTTAACGAGCCTATAACGATTACTGCGTCTTTTGCATCGCCAACTTGTAATGAGATGGGAGCAAATCCCACAAAGGTATATATGCACGCAGGAATAGGGACAGAGGCTAACCCATGGGCAACTGCAAAAGGAAATTGGGGTGCTGATGACGGAATTGGATTAATGACCAAAAATCCAAATGGTACATGGAGTATTGTTATTACGCCAAGTGTTTATTTCGGATTAACAACAATACAACAAGCCGCTGCTGTAAAAATGGGAATGGTGTTTAGAAATGCTGCTGGTTCTCAAACACTAAAACTTGCTCCGTCTTGTTCTGATTTCTTTATTAAGGTTGGTGCTTTTCAGGCAACTCTAACTTCTCCAGCGGAAAATAGTAATACTATTGTAGCAAGTGGAGGAAACTTAAATATTACAGCTACAAATACAAATGGAGTTGCAAGTTATAGTCTAAAATCAAACGGAGTAGTTATAGATACTAATCCTAGTACTTCGAGTTATGTGTTTAATCATGCGAATATTACTGAAAATCAGAGTTATGAATTAAGCATAACCCAAAGCGGAACAACTATTGTTAAAAAATTTACGGCAATAGTTAATCCTGGAACTGTATCGGCAGCTATGCCAGCTGGCTTAGTAGATGGAATAAATTATAATGCTACAGATGCTACAAAAGCAACACTAGTTCTGGATGCTCCACTAAAAGATTTTGTATATGTAGCAGGAAGTTTTAATAATTGGGTTCCTACTAGTTCTTATGCAATGAAAAAAGACCCAACTTCGGGTAAGTTCTGGTTAGAGTTAACAGGATTAGTTTCGGGAGTAAATAATACCTATCAATATTGGGTTGTTGCTAATTCGCCAATAGCTAATTCACCTTCATTAGTAAAAACGGCTGATCCTTATTCTACATTGGTATTATCCCCTTTTGACGATGCAGGAATTCCAGCAACAAGTTATCCAAATATGCCAGTTTATCCAGTAGGACAAGAACGAGAAGTTACCGTTTTAAAAACAGGACAAACAGCATATCCTTGGCAAGTAACAAATTTCGCTAAACCCGAAAAAGAGAAATTAGTGGTTTACGAAGTTTTGGTTCGCGATTTTGATGCAAACAGAAACTATCAAAGTTTAATAGATAAGATTGATTATTTCAAGAATCTAAAAATAAATGCAATAGAATTAATGCCTGTTATGGAGTTTGAAGGCAATGAAAGTTGGGGTTATAATACTTCATTTCATATGGCTTTAGATAAATTTTATGGCACTTCAGATAAGCTTAAAGAATTTATTGATTTATGCCATCAAAACGGAATAGCTGTTATTCTGGATGTTGCGTTAAATCACGCATTTGGTCGAAATCCAATGGTGAGAATGTGGATGAATGATCCAGATAATGATGGTTGGGGTTCGCCATCGGCTGATAACCCATATTTTAATACTGTTGCAAAACATAGTTATAGTGTTGGGGAGGATTTTAATCATCAGCAAGCGAGAACTCAAAACTATGTAAAAAGAGTAATCCAACATTGGGTTGAAGAATATAAAATTGATGGTTTACGTTGGGATTTAACTAAAGGCTTTACGCAAAATTGTACTGCAGGCGATGAATCGTGTACAAATAGTTTGCAACAAGATAGGGTAGATGTATTAAAATCTTATGCTGATTATTCTTGGAGTCTTGATCCTACACATTATACCATTTTTGAGCATTTAGGTAGTGATGCTGAAGAGAAACTATGGGCTAATTATAAAATTAATGAAACACCTAGCAAAGGAATCATGATGTGGGGGAAAATGACAAATGCATACAATCAATTATCAATGGGGTATGATACCGATAGTAATATCTCCAGGATGACAAGCGCTAGCCATGGTTTTGATGCAAATCGATTAATGGGTTATGCAGAGAGTCACGATGAAGAACGACTAATGTATAAGAATGTACAATATGGTAATAGTAATAATGCAAGCCATGATGTGAAAAATTTAAATATTGCTTTGTCCAGAATGTCGGCTATTGGAGCAGTGTCCTTATTGATTCCTGGTCCAAAGATGATTTGGCATTTTGGCGATTTAGGTTGGGATGCTTCTATATTTGCATGTAATAACGGAATCGTTAATGATGAAAGTGGAACAATTCCTGGCGATTGTAAACTTGATACAAAGCAGCAACCACAATGGACAGGTAATTGGTTAGGAAATTCAAGCCGAAGCAAAATTTATAATGATTGGGCAAAAATGATTACCATGAAAACCGTAGAGCCTGTTTTTTCAGGAATAGCTACCGTGTCAAATACAAATTCTTTATCTCCTAATATAAAAATTACGAATGCAGCATTGGCATCAACACAGTTAAAAGATGTGTTGATTCTGGCAAATTTTGATGTAACTACTCAAAGTGTCGCTACTGGTTTTCCGTACACAGGAGTTTGGTATAATTTAATGGATAATACCTCTATCAATGTTACTAATGTAGCAACTACAATTGCAATTCCAGCAGGAGAGTTTAGGATTTATGGTAATAAGCAAGCGCTGTTGGCTATAGAAAACTTTGAGAAACCAAATGCGATTACTTTACATCCTAATCCGGTTTCAGATTATTTTACTTTAAATACTGCAGTTTCAAGGGTAGAGATTTATTCTTTGTCTGGACAATTAGTGAAAAGCTTTAGCGGAAGCGAAAAGATAACTTCTCAGTTCTCAGTGAGTGAATTAAATACAGGATTATATATCGTGAAAGCAATAGATGAAAACAACAAGACTCAAGTAATGAAATTCTTGAAAAAATAATTTTATTTGGTTAGTTAGTTAAAAAGCTGTCTATAGATTGTTATAGGCAGCTTTTTTGTTTTAAGTAGTTTTAGAAAACAGAAAAATGTAATTTATTTTCTTTTGTCATATTCTCCAATCAATGAAAAATACCCAAAAGTACCAAGTCCTAAAACGATAAGAGGAGTAAGGATAAATAGAATTATAATTCCGAAAACTAAATCATCCTGTTTGTCGGAAACAAGTTTCGGTAATCCAAATTCAAAAATGCAAAAGTAAGCAGCAGCAATAGATAGTATTATCCATAGTATTCCCAATATTCGTTTTAGTACATTCATTGTGATAGGATTAGATGTGAGTATTTTTATCTTTATTGTCAATATAAATCATTCCGATAACAAAACATATCGAAGCTATAATAATAGGATACCAAAGCCCATCGAGATAAAAGTCGGATTTGCCAACTTCTTTAGAGTGGGTTACAAAATAGGTTGAAATTGCAGGAAGCAAACCACCAAATATTCCGTTCCCGACATGGTATGGCAAAGACATCGATGTGTATCTTATTTTTGCAGGAAACATTTCTACCAAAAAAGCTGCAATAGGGCCATAAACCATCGTAACGAAAAGAACTTGAACAAAAACCAGAAAAATCAATGCCCATTTATCTTGAGAATTAATAGTGATTGTAGTTTGTCTTTCGGGGTTAATTTTTTCAGCATGATTTATTTGTTTAATCGCTGCAGTTGTCCCGTCTGAATATTCATTGTTTGTAATAACGTAATGTTCTTTTTTATCATTGTTATCGGCTTCAGTTGTATATGTATTCGAAATAACCTTGTTATCCAGATTCACAGTTTCATACATTTGTTTGTATATAGGTCTGTAGAGTAGGATAGCGAGTAACATGCCACCCATCATAATATATTTTCGACCTATCTTATCACTTAGCCACCCAAAGACTATAAAAAACGGAGTGCCTAACAATAATGCAATTCCTAGTAATCCATCTACTTGTGAAGATTCGATATTCATTACCGTTTTCATAAAACTCATGGCGTAAAACTGTCCAGTGTACCAAACTACACCTTGTCCCATTGTTGCTCCAAATAAAGCAAGTAATACAAACTTCAGGTTGTATCTATTTCCAAAACTTTCTTTTAAAGGGTTTATGCTTATGCTTCCTTCCTTTTTTGCTTTAGCAAAAACAGGAGATTCATCCATGTTTTTTCGTATCAAATAAGAAACTCCTACCATTACAATCGAAACCCAAAACGGAACACGCCATCCCCAAGAATCAAATGATTCCGCCGAGAGAGAATTTTTTGTGATTAAAATGACCATCAAAGAAATAAAAAGTCCAACAGTTGCAGTAGTCTGAATCCATGAAGTCCAATACCCGCGTTGACCCACAGGAGCATGTTCGGCAACATAGGTTGCAGCGCCTCCATATTCTCCGCCAAGTGCAAGACCTTGTAATAATCGTAAAATCAAGACTAATAATGGTGCTAAGAAACCAATATTCTCATAGCTCGGAATACAACCAATTAAAAAAGTAGAACATCCCATTAATAATAGGGTCGCCATAAAAGTGTATTTTCTCCCAATTAAATCTCCAAGACGTCCAAAGAATAAAGCGCCAAAAGGTCTAACGACAAATCCTGCTGCAAAAGTGGCTAATGTTGCCAAGAAAGATGCTGCTGGATTATCGGAGGGGAAAAATTTGGTCGAAATAACTACAGCCAAACTCCCAAAAATATAAAAATCATACCATTCTATCATTGTCCCCATAGAAGAGGCCGAAATAACTTTCCAAATTCCTTTTGTAGATGTGTTACTCATAAAATGGTTGTGTTTTTAATAGTAGATAAAAGTATAAGGTATCATTTTACGAATATATAAGATATTTTTATATTTAGTTGATGGTTTTTTAACAAATAGGGTTTGTTTGTTGATTTAACATTTGATCAGTAAATCAAAGCTTCATAATTCAAAATAAATTATAGTTTGCAGAGATGTTCAAGGCCTTTAAAATAAATAACTATTGCTTTGTTACGAAAGAAAACACTAGTTTTGCAACTCAAATTTTGAAACAGAAAATGGTTGTCATATCGATATGATATTGACATTAAAAGGGAATTTGGTGTAAATCCAAAACTGTCCCGCAGCTGTAAGCTCATTAACCGAAACCCTTTAATACGTCACTTTTCATTTAGAAAGGGAAGGCTGGGTGTAGGGAGTAAGTCAGAAGACCTGCCGTTTTTATAGTAATAAATAGCTTTCGGGGATTGAAGCTTGAATTAAGAATAATACTTTTCACCTTGTGTGATAATGGTATTGTTTATCTATTCTATTCTCGTAAGCCAAAAATGGAATTTATGAGATTTTTTTTCTGCAAATATGATATCGCAAAAGCAATCCTTTTTTGGAAGCTTCTCTTTTCGATATTTTCTTTTTCTCCACTAAAAAAATCATTAAAACGTATCGCTTTACAATATGCTGTGCTTTTACAAAAGTTTATTTATACAACTTTTGTAAGGGTGAATTGTATTTCGATTTAAAGAATTAAGTAATATAATTTTTAAATATTGAATAATGAAAAACCGATTTTTTTCCAAGCAATTAATTGCAATTGCTTCTTTGATGATGCTAACAGTTTCGTGTAATAATGATGATGATTTTACAGAACCTCCAGTAATAAAAGGCGAACAGCAATTAAAAGATACTTTAACTGTTGGGAAAACACTTCAATTAAGCTCAAAATTAGCAGATAGAAAGAACGTTTCTTTTGAATGGGCGATAGACGGAAAAGTAGTAGGATCTGATTCTACCTATATCTTTAAACCAGAAACGAGGGGAGATTTTAAAATTACAATGATAGCCAAAAATGATGGCGGAAAAGTTTCTCTTACTTATGATATCCATGCATGGGGAGCATATGAAAACGGTTTCTTTATGATCAACGAAGGATGGTTTGGTCACGGAACAGGAACGGTAGGGTTTTATAGATACGATACAAGAGCTATAGAAGATAGTGTTTTTGTAAAAGTAAATCCAGATAAAGATTTAAAACCGGCATCATCTACATTAGAATTTGGGACCATCATTAATAAAAAACTATTTTTAGTTTCTAAAGTTGGCGGACCTGTTGTAGTAGCCGATGCTTATTCATTAAAAGAAGAAAAAAGAGTCCCTGCTAAAGGCGGAAACGACTGGCGTGCAGTTGTGGGTATTGATGAAAATCAAGCCCTTTTGACTTCTGGTAAAGGGATATTTAAGCTTAATCTTAATACGATGGAAGTGAATGGGCAAATCGAAGGTGTTACAGGTCAGGTTGGAGATGTTGTTAAGGCCAATGGTTATATTTTTGCATTGTCTGCTTCAAAAGGTGTTATTGTAATAAATGCTTCAACATTGGCAGTCGAAAAAACGATTCCGGGTATAGTTTTAGGATTTGCTGTTACCGATGATAAAAAAGTATGGGCAGCAGGAGGAAAAAATCTTATAAGTATAGATTCGAATACTCTTGAAGTAAAAGAAATTGCATTAGGTTTTCAGGCTTACGGAAGCTGGGGAGCTTGGCATCCGGGATCTATTACGGCTGCTAAAAATGATGTTTTTATTGCTAAAAACGGAAGTTTTAGTGGTGGTAAAGAAATTTATAAATATGCAGGTACTCCAGATTCATTGACTGCGCCTTTTATTACATTAACAAATTCAAATATCTTATATGGTGCAGGAATTGGTTATGACCGAAAGATAAATACTTTGGTGGTAAATACCTTAAATTCAGGTTTTGGTGTGAATTTCTCTATAAACAATCTTTATATATTTAACGCTGATTCAGGAGAAAAAACAGCATCGGTAAATTTTTCAGGATATTATTTTCCTGCAGTTTCTGTATTTCATCAATAATTTTTTTGTTTTTTAACCGCAAAAAAAATTACCGCAAAGATCGCGAAGTAAAAAGGCAAAGTTCGCAAAGTTTTATCATTAAGCTTTGCGAACTTTTTTGTATATTTTTACCTATCCGAAGGTTGAAATCTCTGGCTGTATTTGAAAAAGAACAGAAATTAAAAGCAGTGTTAGCTTTATATTATAAGCATAGCTAACGGTTTTAACCGTTGGAATTTAATATTGGTAAGATTTATTAGGTTGTTTACCGCAAAGATCGCGAAGTAAAAACGCAAAGTTCGCAAAGCTTTATCATTAAGCTTTGCGAACTTTGCGTTTTTGAACATATTCTTAAGTAAAAAATCTTAGCGACCTTTGCGGTAAAATTTATTTGCGGTTGAAAAACAGGAAAGTGTTAAAAACAAAAAACCCGAATACTTCTATTCGGGTTTCGTGGTACCTCCAGTCCCGAGGCTTCGGGAGAACCAGGGACAAATTATGATTTTCTTTTAAAAAGGATATCTTTTAAAATAGATGGGTCAGCGATTATTTTATTGTTAAATACTTTACTTTTCATTCTTTTTATAAACTTTTCTAAATAGATAGCTTCTTCTTTATCAACGCAATTAAATATTAAAACAATTTCCCAGTCATCTGCTATTTTAGTAAAAGAATTTGAATAAAAATGTTTCTGATGTTTTGAAACTCTATTATCTATATTGTTAGTTTCTCCAATATAGAATTTTTGACAAGAATCTGAGTAAATGATATATAAATAGGATCAAGAACAAAACCTGGGGAGGAATGTCAAAATAAAATAAGAACTTTGTAATCTAAGAATTTGAGATGACTCCTATAGACCTTTTAAAATTTATGCTGCCTGATTTTTTAGTAGAACACTTTGAAATAGTTTCTAGCACTAACACAGAAGAAGTACTACACCTTTATTTCGAAGAGAGCGCCAAGCCTCCACAAGAGTTTGATATGTTTGAATTAGTATCAAAGGGTTTTCAAGATGAGATTACCATTCAGGATTTTCCATTAAGAGGCAAATTTGTGTATTTACATATCAAAAGACGCCGCTGGACCAATAAAACCAATGGTCAAATTATAAAAAGAGATTGGGCATTAGTTGCCAAAGGAACTCGCATGACGCAGGAGTTTGCGGCTTTTTTAAAAGAAATTAATCGATAAAAGTGCTACCGATTGTCATACTATTGGAGGTTTTTTCGAAGTCAATGGAAAAAAACTTCAAAGACAATATAAAAAACATCTAAGCTCTTTTAGTATATGGGCTCCGCGCGAACATGCGCACCAGTGGATTGTTTACCCCGAAAATATGGGTACTCATTTATCCATTGATGAAGTAGCTTTATCTCAGGGTGAACTATATACTATTGTGACCAACAAGAAATTCAAAGGCAAAAAAGGCTGCTTAGTGGCTATTATTGCAGGAACCAAAGCTGATCAGGTCATAGAACACCTCTGTAAAATTGATTACAAAAAGAGATCTTGTGTAAAAGAAATAACACTTGATATGGCTAATTCCATGAAATTAATATCAAAGAGAGCCTTTCCAAAAGCCATACAAGTAACCGATAGGTTCCATGTTCAAAAATTGGCATTGGAAGCATTATAAGAAATCAGAATCAAACATCGATGGGAAGCTATGGATTTTGAAAATCAATTGATATTACAGGCAAAAAAAGAAAATAAAACATATATCTCACAGCTTTTATCAAACGGAGATTCTGTAAAACAGCTATTAGCCAGAAGCAGATATCTACTTTATAAATCTCGCGAAAAATGGACAAAGAGCCAAAAAGAAAGAGCTCAAATGCTCTTTGATCTATATCCAGATATAGAAACAGCCTATAATCTAAATCAACAACTTCGAGGGATTTACAATAATCACAACGATAAACATATTGCTATGACCAAACTAGCACATTGGTATAGAAATGTAGAGGAATCAGGTTTTAAAAACTTCAATATTCTGCTCAATACCATAACTTTTAATTACCAGTCAATCTTAAACTATTTTGATAATAGAAGTACAAATGCTTCGGCTGAATCTTTTAATGCAAAAATTAAAGCATTTAGATCACAATTCAGAGGTGTAAGAAATATTGATTTCTTCTTGTTCAGATTATCTAATCTTTTTGCTTAATCCCCAACTTTTGAACCTGATCCTATAAATAATGCATTTGTGGAGAAGTGTTAAAAACAAAAAACCCGAATATTTCTATTCGGGTTTCGTGGTACCTCCAGGGATCGAACCAGGGACACATGGATTTTCAGTCCATTGCTCTACCATCTGAGCTAAGGTACCGTGCTTGTTGCGGGTGCAAATATAGAATGTTTTTTAGTTTCTCCAAAACAATTTTAAAAAAAAATCAATTCGTATCTTCGCATTCGTAAAGTAAGAAGCTATGGTTTTAACAATCGATGTTGGGAATACTCGTATTAAGGGTGCTGTTTTTGAGAATGATACTGTTTTGGAATTGTTTGTTTTTGATAAAAATGAGCTCCAAATAAAAATTAAAAAAATTTTAAAAAAATTTGAAAAAGTGACCGATTTGGTCGTTGCGTCTGTCGGAAATGTCGAAAAAGAGTCGTTTTTGAATTTTGAAAATGATGTAAATGTCTGTTTTTTGACAAATGAAGGTCATTTTCCATTTAAAAATAATTACGCAACGCCAAAAACTTTAGGAATCGATAGAATTATACTTGCTAGTGGAGCAACATTGCAATATCCTAATCAAAATAGATTGGTTATCGATGCTGGAACTTGCATTACATACGATTTTGTCGACGAAAATGATAACTATTTGGGAGGAGCTATTTCTCCAGGGTTGCGATTACGATACGAAGCGCTTCATAATTATACAGCAAAACTTCCGTTATTAACTTTTGAAGAGCCTAAATCATACGTAGGGAATTCAACGCCCGAATCAATGCATTCGGGGGTTGTAAACGGATTCGTCTATGAAATAGACGGTTTTATCGATCAATACAAAGCAGACTACTCAAACTTTATAATAATTTTAACGGGTGGTGATGCACTTTTTTTGGCTAAACGATTAAAAAATACCATATTTGCCAATTCAAATTTCTTATTAGAAAGTTTGAATCAAACATTTCAATATAAAATCAACAATGATTAAAAAAATTATAATAAGCGCTTGCTTACTTTTGTCATTCGTATCTTTTGCTCAGCAAGGAACAGCTTCTCCTTATTCTTTTTACGGAATTGGAGATGTAAGATTTAAAGGAACTATCGAAAATCGCTCTATGTCGGGTGTTGCAGTTGAGCAAGATAGTATTCATATGAATTTAGAGAACCCTGCGAGTTACGCAAATCTTAAACTTACAGCTTTTACGATAGGAGGAACATACAATTCAAGTACATTAAAAACAGATACTGAATCGGCAAAAGCACAAAGAACAGCTTTAGATTATTTAGCTGTGGGTATGCCTTTAGGAAGTAAATTCGGATTAGGTTTTGGATTAATTCCATATTCATCTGTAGGATATCAAATTGAGTCACTTGCTATAAACACAGGAGATAACAATAAAAGATTTGATGGTTCAGGAGGATTAAATAAAGTTTATTTAGGATTTGCTTATAAAATCAAACCTAACTTTAGCATTGGTGCTGATATGCATTATAATTTTGGTAAGGTAGAAACTACTAGTTTAGAGTTTATTACTGATGTTCCAGTTGGAACAAGAGAGTTGAATACGACTCATTTATCTGGGGTTAATTTTAATTTGGGAGCAATGTACCAATATAAAATTAATAAAAAATTATCTCTTTTTACTAGTGCAACATATACATTACAGAGTAAGTTAAATTCTGAAAATACAAGAAATATATCTACAGGAATGTTAGGTTCTGGACTTAACTTTAGTGTTATTGACCCTGGAACGGATCAAAAATCTGAGGTAGATGTAAATATGCCATTTAAGCTTGCTTTAAGTGCAGGTGTTGGACAGGCAAGAAAATGGTTAATTGGAGGAAAGGTTTCTTATCAAAATTCAGTTGATCAATCAAGTACTTATAATGCTGCATCAAATGTAGGATACGGAAAATACGCTAGCGCAAGTTTAGGAGGTTACTATATTCCTAACTATAGTTCTTTTGCAGGTTACTTTAATAGAGTTACTTATAGAGCTGGTCTTAAATACGAGAAAACAGGTTTGATTATCAATGGAGAACGCATAAATGATATTGGGCTTACTCTAGGAGCTGGATTCCCTATTTCAGGAACATTTTCTAATATTAATTTCGGAATGGAGTTCGGAAAAAGAGGAACTACATCTGCAGGTTTAATTCAAGAAAATTATGCTAATTTTAGTCTTGGTTTCTCATTAAACGATAAATGGTTCGAGAGAAGCAAGTTTAATTAATCCGGATTATAGATTACAAATTCTGGTTTAGAGTTTAATTTACCTTATTTAGCGAATGAATTTACTTAGAACATATAGCGTCATTCCTGGGCTTGTAATTTTTATTGCGATGTTTTTTCTAGGATGCGAAAGCAATTTTAAAGAGGTACAAAGAAGTAATTTTACTGAGTTTGTTCCTGCTAGTGATGCTGATAATGTTAATATAAAATATACCGACTCTGGACTTATTTCAGGAATTTTAATAAGTCCTAAGATGTTGGATTATTCCAATGTTGCTTTTCCATTTACCGATTTTCCAAAAGGTATAGATGTTACTTTGTATGATAAAAAGCGCAAACGTACTTACGTAAAAGCAAATTATGCTATTTCGTACAAGCAAACTTCTATCATCGATTTGCAAGGAAAAGTGAAGATTACAACAGATGACGGTCAGATGTTAGAGACTGAACAGTTGTATTTTGATCAAAAAAATGAATGGTTTTATACTGAAAGAAAGTTTAAATTTACAGATGTAAAAGGAGTTTCTTATGGTCAGGGAATCGATTTCAGTAAAGACTTTAAAATAATAAACTCTCAACGAATAAACGGAGAGATACAAACCGAAGAATAAAAAACGATAATTATGGGTTACTTAAAATATACACAATACGCTTATCTAGTAATTGCAATTCTGTTTATTTATGATGCAGTAATGAAAATAAACGCGGGTGGAGAGACTCCTTGGTTAAGTTTTTTAATTGCGGGAATGGGAATTTTTATGTTTTTCTTCAGAAGGAAATTTTCTAAGAAGTTTGATAATCAGAATCCTAATAAAAAATAATAAAAAATGGAGATTAGTATTATAATAGTTTGCTTAATACTATCGGCCTTTTTTTCGGGTATGGAAATAGCATTCATATCCTCGAATAAAATTTATCTTGAGATTGAGAAAAAACAAGATAATTTTTTATCCAAAATCCTTACTAAACTTACCGAAAAACCATCAAAATTTATAGCTGCAATGCTTATTGGTAATAATATTGCATTGGTTGTTTATGGTTTTTTTATGGGGGATTTGCTTTTAAAGGTTATAATTAAATTCGGGTATCATTTCTCGGATGTTACTAGCTTAATTGTTCAAACTGTGATCTCTACCTTTTTGGTTTTAATTACGGCAGAGTTTTTTCCAAAAGTTTTTTTTCAGATTTATGCAAACTCTTTAATTAAGTTTTTTGCAATCCCAGCGTATTTTTTCTACTGGCTTTTTTATTATATCTCTACATTTTTTATCTGGATTTCAGATTTTATACTCCGAAGATTTTTTAAAACTGAAGGGGATCAAGTGCAGCTTTTTTTTAGTAAAGTTGAACTTGGGAATTATATTACCGAGCAAATGAGTGCGGTAGAAGATGATGAAGAAGTGGATTCAGAGATACAAATATTTCAGAATGCATTAGAGTTTTCGGGTGTAAAAGCAAGAGATATCATGACGCCTCGTACAGAGATTGATGCAGTAGGACTTTTTGATACAGTTGCAGAACTTAAAGCATTATTTGTAGAAACTGGATATTCTAAGATTTTGGTATATCAGAATTCTTTGGATGATATTTTGGGATATGTCCATTCTTTCGATTTGTTTAAAAAGCCTAAGACTATAAAGTCAGTATTGATTCCTGTAGAATTTGTTCCGGAAACAGTTTATATAAAAGACGTTTTGAATTTGCTTACAAAAAAACGAAAAAGTGTTGCTGTGGTTTTAGATGAATATGGAGGAACTTCGGGTATAATAACTGTTGAAGATATTGTAGAGGAGTTGTTTGGAGAGATTGAAGATGAGCACGACCTGGACGAGGAATTAATAGAAAAAGAATTGGGTGAGGGTAAGTATCTTTTTTCGACTCGATTTGATGTTGAGTATCTTAATGAGACTTATAAACTAGATATTCCCGAAAGTGATTCTTATGGAACATTAGGTGGTTTTATTGTAGATCATACGAAAGAAATTCCTCAGGTTGGGGAAGAAATTACCATCGAAAACTATCATTTTGTGATAGAAGAGGCGACAAATAAGAAAATAGAATTAGTAAAAATGACTATTAGAGAGTGATATTTTTTTAGAAAAGTAAAAATTCTTGCAAAATAAATTGCTAGTAGTATTATTATTAACTAGATAATTGTATTTTCGCAAACTGAATATAAAATTAACAACAATAAAAATGGCAGTTTTAGCAAAAATTAGACAACGTTCCGCTTTATTGATAGGCGCTATTGCACTTGCATTATTCGCATTTATCATTCAAGATCTTTTCAGTAAAGGAGGGATGGGCGAAAGTTCAAAAGACGTGGGAAGCATCAATGGGAAAGATATCTCATTTGAGGATTTTAGAATCAAAGTAAGTAGTGTTGAGAAAAGTGGGCAAGGAATAACTTCCACTGAAGCTGCAAACAGAGTTTGGGATCAAGAAGTTTCTATTGCTTTGTTATCATCTGAATTTGATAAACTAGGATTAAGAGTAGGTGAAAAACATTTACTTGAGGTTTTAAAAGCTGACCAAAATATCGGAAAAAATCCAATGTTCTTAAATGCAGCAGGGATGTTTGACGTAGCAAAATTTAAAGAATATTTTAAAGCAAATCCTGAGCAAGCTCAATTCTTAAAAGATAGAGAGAAAGATGCAGATTTGAATGCAAAATACCAAATATACAATACGTTGATTAAAGCAGGTCTTTATACAACTGTAGCTGAAGGTAAATTGAAATATGAAATGGAAGCAAACAAAGTTAACTTTGCTTTTGCTGCGGGTTTATATTCTTCTATCAAAGACAGTGATGTAAAAGTAACTGATTCTGAGATTGTAGATTTCATGAAAAAAGACGAAAAGAAATTTAAAGCAGATGAAACTCGTGAGGTTCAATATGTTTTAATTGAAGATAAAGCGTCTAAAGAAGATGAAGCTGATATTAAAGCTAAAATAACTGCTCTATTATCTGGAAGTGTTGTTTACAACCAAAAAACAGGTAAAAACGATACTTTGCCAGGATTTAAATCGGCTAAAAATGTTGCTGACTTTGTAAACTCAAATTCAGATGTACCTTACGATTCTACTTATGTAGCTAAGAAAGATTTGCCAGCTGTTGATGCTGATAAATTATTCAGTCTTGCTCCAGGTGAAATCTACGGTCCTTATGTTTTTGGTAAATACTACTGTATTTCTAAATCTTTAGGTTTTAAAGCTGGAGTTAATGCAAAAGCAAGTCATATCTTAATTAGCTATGAAGGAACTCAAGTTCCAAACCAAAAAGAAAGAAGAACTAAAGAACAAGCTAAAGCTAGAGCAGAAGAAATTTTGGCTCAAGTAAATGCAAATCCAGATAGTTTCTTAATGTTAGCTTTTACAGCTTCTGATGATTCATCTGCGCAACAAGGTGGTGATTTAGGATATTTCGGTCAAAACCAAATGGTGAAACCATTTAATGATTTTGTTTTCAGTAACCCAATTGGAAAAGTTGGATTGGTAGAAACTCCTTTCGGATTTCATATCATCAAAATTACAGATAAACAAGACGGTATTCGTTTAGCAACTATTGCTCAAAAAATCGAAGCTTCTGAAGCTACATCTGATAAAGCATTTACTCAGGCAACTAAATTTGAAATGGATGCTGCTGATAAAGACTTTAATCAAGTTGCAAAAGAAATGAAATTAACGGTTGCAGCTCCTGCTACTGTAAAAGCTATGGATGAAAACTTTGGTCCATTAGGAAACCAAAGAACAATCGTAAGATGGGCTTTTGATAAAGAAACAAGCAAAGGTGATGTAAAACGTTTTGAAGTATCAAATGTTGGTCACGTTATTGCACAACTTAAGAGTGTTAACAAAACAGGTTTAGTATCTGTAGATGTTGCAAGACCTTATGTTGAGCCAATTCTTAAAAACAAGAAAAAAGCTGAAATATTAAAAGCTAAAATGACAGGTACAACTATCGAAGCAGTAGCTAAAAATGCTGGAGTAGCTGTACAACAAGCTACAGATGTAACGATGAATAACCCAATTTTACCTGGTGGTGTTGGTCAAGAGCCAAAAGTTGTTGGTAATGCATTTGCTTTGGCAGTAGGTAAACTTTCTGCTCCAATTGAAGGTAATACAGGAGTATATGTTGTTAAAAACGTTAGTACTGTAAAAGCACCAGCTTTAAAAGACCATGCAGCTTATGTTGCTCAGGTAAAAGCTCAAAGTGCACAAGATGTAAGCAGAATTCTTCCTGCATTAAAAGACAATGCTAAAATTGTTGATAACAGAGCTAACTTTAGCTACTAGTTTATTACGACTTAAATAAAAGATTAAATTAAAAAATCCCGAAATGTTTATTTCGGGATTTTTTTGTTTTAACCTGCAAGGCTTTTAAAACCTTGTAGGTTTGTTTGTATTAGAAGTTATGGGCTTCGAGTCTGTTTAGTCTTATTTTGATTGTGTTCACGTGCGAGACGCTCGCGCCCAATGTTATTAAGATTAAGCTATTATAGTTAAATTGTATCTTCGACAAAGATTGTCTATAAGGGAACGCGGATGATGCGGATTCGCTATAGCGAAAACACTGATTAAACACGGATTTTCTTCCATTCCGACGCTCAATATCATTAAGTTAAGAGATTGAAGATTTAGTGTTTGTAAATGTCTATTGTCGATTTTTCTGAGGTTCATTCATCTGAAATCAAAAATCGTTAGTCAAAAATCACCAATCATTTTTCTCTATTTTTCCTTAACCTTAATGACATTGCGCTCGCGCTAGCAAGTGGTTGCATACATCTGAAATCAAAAATCGTTAATCAAAAATCATCAATCATTTTTCTCTGTTTTTCCTTAACTTAATGAGATTGCGCTCGCGCCAGCAAGAGTACTATTAGTTTTGCAAAGAAACTCTTCAATTTTGTCTTTCTTACGAAGGAAGAATTTCCGATAGTAGCTCGGTATTTTTTGGAAGCTTTGTGTTAGTTTCTTGCGGAGATTGCTTCGCCAGTTCGCTATCGCTCGTGTCTTCCTTCGTCAGAAAGACAAGTTTGTGGATAAAACAAGATTATGAGTTAAAGACTTGTCTATTGTTAAAATCCTTTTAGGTATTTTGTATTGATTATAATAACTAAAAAATAAAAAAACCTTGCTATATTCTAGCAAGGTTTGTATTTAGTAATCAAATATTTGTAATTTGGTTTATGCTAATATCATTTCGTTATAAGGGATTATTGTTTCGTATCCTTTAGTTGTGAAATATTCAGTTGGGTCTTCTTTGGATATTGCCATTACAAAATCGCCTCCCCAAGCACCAAGACTTTTTATTACACCATCAAAATCAGGAAAGAGTCTTTCTTTAATAGTTTGCATTTCTAATACATTACTCATTTCGGCTTCGTGTATTGCTAGTGCCTTTGCAAATTCTTTTCCGGTTTTGGCTTGTATAACTGTTTGCGTGATTTTGTCGTTATTGGTAATTATCTTGGCAAGGTTGTTATTCTTGTTGTTGTAATAAGCAGAAATAGCTGCTTTGCTACTTTGTTTCTTGTTTAAGTACACAAAGTGTAGATTCTGGCTAAACTCTGGCTTAAATGCTATTTTTTCGACAATTGGTAAGTCTTGTTGTAAATGATATAATATAGGAGTGTTGTTTTGCGCACAGGCAATATCATATCCGCTACCTCCAAAACTATTTTTAAGCAATGTAAAAGCATCGATCTTTGTCCATTGGGCAATATTGTTTAATAATGTTGATGATGTGCCTAAGCCCCAATTTTTAGGAAATGTAAGTTGTGTGCTTATTTGATATCCTTCGGATTGGGTTATAAATTCTGGATTTAATAAATAGGCTTCGTGAAGAATATTTATTAATGTAGTTTTTACAGTTTCGGTTTCGGTTTCGGGATTGTCTATTATTTCGGCAAATGTTATGTTGTCTTCGAACCAAACGTGGCTATCGGCATCGTAACTTTTCCATTGTATTTCTTGATTTTCTCCTTTGGCAACAATTAAATTTTGTCCGAATTTAGTAGGTAATGCAAAGGCTTTAGCGCCATCTAATACTAAATATTCTCCTGTTATTAAAAGTTTTCCGTTACTGTAAAAAGTTGTTTTCATGCATTTGTTTTTAGCCCTGATGGCAGCGGTATCCTTTATGTTTTTCCTTTAAAAACATAAAGATATAGCGTACAGCGGGAAATAGCTTCTGGAAAAAAAGGCCTCACTTTAATTCTCCTTTAGTTGTTTTTCGACTCCGCTCAGGTTGACAATTAAATTATTTTCTTAAGTTCTCGATAAAATCTACCACGGCACTATGTGAGATGGTGTTGTTTTTAAAGTGATTTTTGATTAAATGACGTTCTTCGTCATTGGCAGCAAATTGATTGATGATATTATTGATGTGCATTTTCATGTGTCCTTCCTGGATTCCTGTTGTTGTTAAGGAACGCAATGCGGCAAAGTTTTGCGCTAATCCTGCAACGGCAACGATTTGCATTAACTCTGGTGCCGATGGATTCTCGAGCATTTGTAATGAAAATTTAACTAACGGATGTAAAGATGTAAGTCCGCCAACGGTTCCTATGGCAAGGGGAATGTCTAGCCAAAAGGTGAAAATTCCATTTTCGATTTTAGCATGAGATAAACTTGAATATTGTCCGTTTCGGGATGCGTATGCATGAACTCCGGCTTCGACTGCACGGAAATCATTTCCTGTGGCGAGTATTACTGCATCGACACCATTCATGATTCCTTTGTTGTGTGTTACTGCACGAAATGGTTCTACTTCGGCAATCTGAACTGCCTGTACAAATCGCTCTGCAAATTCTTGAGGATTCGGGATGTGTTTTTCTGCTAGTTCTTCGACAGGACAAGAAACTTCGGCTCTTACTATGCAATTTGGGACATAGTTAGAAAGGATGCTCATGATAACTTTTACTTCTTCATTGGCTTCGGTGAATAATTCATATTCTTGAGAAGCTTCTTTTAGTGTTTTGGCAAATTGCTCTAAACATGAATTTATAAAATTGGCTCCCATGCTATCTTTGGTTTCAAAAGTTGCATGAAGCTGAAAGTAATTCGGTAATAAATTGGTTTTGTCTTTTAGAACAATATCCAGAATTCCGCCACCGCGTTGTTGCATATTTTTAGTGATACTTTCGGTATCGCTAAAAAACTTGCTTTTGGTTTGTGCGAAAAATAGATTCAGTTTTGATACATCTCCATTAAAAGTAAAATGTACCTGACCAATTTTTTCGGTGTTAATTACTGTAGCTTTAAACCCACCTCTTGTCGACCAAAACTTAGCTGCTTTTGAAGCTGCTGCAACAACAGAACTTTCCTCAATTGCCATTGGAATTGTGGAATATTTGTCGTTGATGAGGAAATTTGGAGCTACACCAAGTGGAATATAAAAATTGGTTATGGTGTTTTCGATGAATTCATCATGTAATTTCTGTATTTTTTCGTCAGCATTCCAGTAATTTTTAAGTAAAAAAACTGCTTCTTCGGGTGTCGAAAAGTACTTTTTTGCAATCCAGTTTATTTTTTCTTCTTTGGATAATTTAGAAAATCCAGAAACCGCGTTGTTCATTCTCAGTAGATTAAATGGTAGTATTGCTGCAAAGATACCACTTTAACGGATTTGTTTATAATGTAATTATGGACATTAAATAATATGAAAAACCAATTTCTTAACATTTAACATACAAAAAGTATATTATGTGTATTTTTTTCACTAAAATTGGGCTCTTTTTTATATTTAACTCAATTGTATGAATACTAACAAACTTACCGCATTGTTTTTATTTTTTTGTGTGACACTTTTTGGTCAACAAAAAATTACTGTAGATGATATTTTTAATGGAACATTTCGAGCTAAAGAAATGTTTAAACTACAGTCACTACACAATACAAATCAATATACTGTACTGAATTTTGATAGAGCTGGTAGAAGCATGCAGATCGATTTGTATGATTATGCTACATTAAAAAAAGGAGCAACTTTAATCGATACTAAAGATCATAGAAGTTTACCGATGATTGATAGTTATACTTTTGATGCATCAGAAAAAATGATTTTGTTGGCTTGTAATTCTAAAAAAATATTCCGTCACTCGTTTACAGCAGATTATTATTTATATAATATAGGTACTAAAGAGCTAACTAAGCTTTTTGATTTTCAGGTTCAGGAGCCGACTTTCTCGCCTGATGGACAAAAAATCGCTTACGCAAAAGAGAATAACCTTTATGTTTATGATGTAGTTTCGAAGAAATCGACTCAGATTACAACTGATGGAAAGAAAAATTCGGTAATTAATGGTATTACGGATTGGGTTTATGAAGAAGAATTCGCTTTTGTGCGGGCTTTTGATTGGAGTAAAGACAGCAAGAAAGTAGCTTATATTCGTTTTGACGAAAGTATGGTTCCAGAATTTTCGATGTCAATTTTCAAGACAGATCTATATCCTTCAATCGAAACATTTAAATATCCTAAAGCTGGAGAGAAAAATGCAGTAGTTTCGTTACATATATATGATGCGGCTGCAAATGCAACTAAAGAAGTTAAGCTTGGTAATTACAACGACTTTTATATTGCAAGAATGCAATGGACAAATGATAATAATACCTTATCTGCACAGGTGTTAAACCGTCACCAGAATAATTTGGATTTATTATTTGTAGATGGTACTTCGGGAACTTCGAAAGTGGTTCTTAATGAAAAAGATAAAGCTTATGTAGATGTTACTGATAACTTAACATTCTTAAAAGATAATAGTTTTATCTGGACTAGCGAAAAAGATGGTTTTAATCATATTTATTTATACGATAAAACTGGAAAACTTAAAAATCAGGTTACTAAAGGAAACTGGGAAGTAACTTCATATTACGGATTTGATGAAAAAACTAAAACTGTTTTTTATCAATCTACAGAAAATGGGTCAATCAATCGTGATATCTACCGAATTGCACTTGACGGAAAAAATAAAATACGTTTATCTAAAAACGTAGGTACTAGTAAGGCAACCTTCAGCCCGAATTTTGAATACTACATTAATACATTCTCAAGCGCTTCTCAGCCTACAACTTATACTCTTAATGAGGCTAAAGCTGGAAAAGAATTACAGGTTATAGAGAATAATGAAGCATTGACTTCTAAACTTAAAGGATATAATCTTGCTACTAAAGAGTTTTTTGTATTAAAAACGGCTAAAGGAAACGAATTAAATACTTGGATTTTAAAACCTAAAGATTTTGACCCTGCGAAAAAATATCCTGTTTTTATGTTTCAATATTCAGGACCAGGTTCTCAGCAAGTGGCTAACCAATGGAATAACTCTAATGATTACTGGTTTGAAATGTTAACGCAACAAGGATATATCGTGGCTTGTGTTGATAGTAGAGGAACAGGTTTTAAAGGAGCTGACTTTAAGAAAGTAACTCAATTAGAATTAGGAAAATATGAAGTTGAAGATCAAATTGATGCTGCTAAAGTAATTGGTGCGTATCCTTATGTTGATGCTTCTAGAATTGGAATTTTTGGATGGAGTTACGGAGGTTTTATGGCTTCGAACTGTATTTTCCAAGGAAACGATGTGTTTAAAATGGCAATTGCTGTTGCTCCTGTTACTAACTGGAGATTTTATGATACGGTTTATACTGAAAGATATATGCAAACTCCTCAGGAGAATGCAAGTGGTTATGATAATAACTCTCCTATTAACCATGTAGATAAATTAAAAGGGAAGTTTCTTTTAATTCATGGGTCTGCAGATGATAATGTACACGTACAAAACTCAATGCAAATGATGGAGGCTTTAATACAAGCTAACAAACAATTTGATTCGCAAATTTATCCAGACAAAGATCACGGTATTTATGGCGGAAAAACAAGAATTCAGCTTTATGATAAAATGACTAACTTTATCAAGGAGAACCTATAACATAAAACTAATAAACCTAAATAATAATGAATAATATGAAAGAAACAGAAGTAAAAACGGCGCATCCAAAAGGGCTTTGGGTATTGTTTGGAACCGAGATGTGGGAGAGATTCAATTTTTATGGCATGCGAGCCTTATTGACTTTATTTCTTGTAAATTCATTATTGATGAAAGAAGAAGATGCTTCATTAATTTATGGAGGTTTTCTTGGTCTTTGTTACCTTACACCAATGCTTGGAGGGTTTATTGCAGATCGTTTTTTCGGAAACAGAAACTGTATTCTTCTTGGTGGTTTAATGATGGCGATTGGACAATTATTATTGTTTACTAGTGCCAGTGTTTTTGGTTCTGATTTAAATTTTGCTACTATTATAATGTATTGCGGATTGGGAGTTATCGTTTTTGGTAACGGTTTCTTTAAGCCAAATATTTCTAGTATGGTAGGAAGTTTATATCCTAAACAAGAAAAAAGTAAGCTTGATACTGCTTTTACTATTTTTTATATGGGTATTAATTTAGGTGCTTTTCTTGGGCAATCTATTTGTCCTTTATTAGGAGATGTAAGAGATACAGGTGGAGTTAGAGATATTCACGCTTTTAAATGGGGATTCCTTGCTGCTTCGATAGCAATGTTTTTAGGAACAATGCTTTTCTTTTTCTTAAAGAATAAATATGTGGTTACTCCAGAAGGAAGACCTTTAGGTGGATTACCATCTAAAAATGTTGCTGCTGATTTTGAAGAAGGTGAATCTCAAAAAGCTAACTTTTCTCAAACTGCATTGACAGTTGCTGGTGTAGCATTTTTCGTTATAGGTGCAATTGTTCATTTTGGTTTTGGTCAAAACTTAATTTATACTTTGATTTATTCAAGTGGTTTGACATTAGCAGGATTAATCGTTTCTGATTCTTCTTTAACAAAAATAGAAAGAGATCGTATTTTTGTAATTTACATCGTTTCTTTCTTTATTATCTTCTTCTGGGCTGCGTTTGAGCAAGCTGGTTCATCTTTAACTTTTATTGCAGATAACCAAACAGACAGAAACTTCTTTGGATGGGCAATGCCTGCTTCGATGGTACAAATCTTTAATGGTTTATTTGTTGTAGTTCTTGCAGTTCCTTTTAGTATTTTATGGGATAAATTAAGAGCTGGTGGTAAAGAACCAATCTCGCCAGTAAAACTTGCTTTTGGTTTATTGATTATTACAATAAGTTTCTTCATGATTGCTACTCAGGTTAAAGTAATTGGAACTTCAGGATTGTTAGCTATCAAATGGTTGATTTTATTATATTTATTAAATACTTGTGCTGAGCTTTGTTTGTCTCCAATCGGATTGTCTTTGGTTGGTAAGCTTTCGCCAAAACGTTTCTCTTCATTATTATACGGAGTATTCTTCTTATCTAATGCTTCTGGTTATGCTTTAGGTGGTACTTTAGGTTCTATCTTGCCTGCAACAGGAGATAAATTTGTAAAAGCTAAAGAATTAGGTATAGATTTACAGGCTGTTCTGGATAAAACTATTACGCCAACTGCGGCTCAATTAAAGTTATTGGCAGAGCATCATATCAATGATCATAACCCTGTTTTTGCAGGTTTCGAAATTCATAACTTATTCGAGTTCTTCATGGTGTTTGTTATTTTAACGGGATTGGCGGCTATAATTTTGTTTGCACTGTCTCCGGTTTTAAAGAAAATGATGCACGGTGTTAGATAAAAAATAATAATAATATATAAAAATTACCTACAGGTTTAGACTTGTAGGTAATTTTAATTTTAAAGAGTTTATAGTTATGTGGAAAAAACATCCTAAAGCATTGCCTTATTTGTTCTTATCTGAAATGTGGGAGCGTTTTGGTTATTATTTAATGATTGGAATTTTTACTTTATATCTTAAAGATGTAAAAGAAGGTTTTGCAATGACTGAAAAAGAAGCTTCTGATTTGTATGGGACTTTTATTGCATTGGTTTTTTTAACGCCTTTTATTGGAGGTCTTATTGCTGATAGATATTTAGGGTATAAAAAATCTATTGTTATTGGTGGAATTTTAATGGGGATTGGTTACTTCCTTATGGGGGTACATGATGTCACGGTGCTTTATATTGCTATGACTTTGGTAATTGTAGGGAATGGTTTTTTTAAGCCAAATATTTCTACCTTATTAGGGAGTTTTTATAATGATGAAGAGTATAAAGATAAAAAAGATGAAGGTTACAATATTTTCTATATGGGAATTAATGTTGGGGCTTTTATTTGTAATTTCTTTGGTGCTGCCTTGCAAATTCTTTTAGGATGGCATTGGGCTTTTATGGCTGCAGGTGTAGGAATGTTTATAGGTGTTATTGTATTTTTATTAGGTACAAAACATTATGTAGGACACGATCAGAAAAAAGGAGTGCAAGAAGGGGATATGCCGTTTTATAAAATTGTCTTATTTATTTTATTGCCTTCATTTGTTTTTGGTGCAATAGGTTGGTTGTTAAAAGGAGTTACTTCAGAAGCTAATCCGGATAGTTATATCTTTGGATCAGATAGTACAGACGCATTTATTTTTGCTTGTATTCCGATAATCTTCTTTTATGGGTCGCTTTATTTTAAGGCTAAAGTAGAAGACAAACGTCCGATTGGTGCCTTGTTGGCAATTTTTGCAGTGGTGATTTTATTTTGGGCAGTATTTAAACTTAATGGTTCTGCACTTACAACTTGGGCTGACCGTTATACAGATAGGGAAGTTACTGGAACAGCTGGACAGATTGTAGGTAATGTAAAATTAGCAAAAGAAGTCGAGTATAAAAAAGTATCTACAGAGCTTTATGATGATCAGTTCCGTTTGCAAAAAGTTAATGGAGTTGTTGAAAAAGTAGAGGATTATCCGTTGTATTTTAGAAATGTTGCTCCAGAAAAATTACCCGAAGAAGGAGCCAAAGTGCATCTTTGGGCAACAAATTTAAGTCAGTCTATTAACCCAGCCTGGGTAATTATATTAACGCCATTGATTGTTGCTTTTTTCTCTTTTTTGCGAGCAAGAAAAAAAGAACCATCAACACCTACGAAAATTGCTTTTGGTTTATTAATTTCGGCGCTGTCAGTTTTAGTTATGATTGCTGCCGTAGAAATTGGAAATGATGGAGCAGAGAAGGTTAGTGCTTGGTGGTTGGTAGCAAATTACGGAATCATAACAATCGGGGAACTATTTTTGAGTCCTATGGGATTATCGGTGGTGTCTAAATTAAGCCCCGTTAATATTACTTCCTTAATGATGGGAGGTTGGTTTTTATCAACTTCTATAGGGAATAAACTAAGTGGAGTTTTAGCGAGTATGTGGGATACATACGATAATAAAGCCAACTTTTTTTGGGTGAATTTTGCATTGTTGATGTTTGCAACTATATTGATGTTTGCTTTGGTAAAGCAACTCAACAAGGTGATGAAAGAAAAAGGAATCAATTAATTATTTATAAATAAATGGAACATAGTATTACTTTAGATGAAATACAAAATTTTAAAGGCAAGTACCCAAAGCAATTATGGTATTTGTTTTTAGTCGAAATGTGGGAGCGTTTTTGCTTTTACGGTATGAGAGGTGTTTTGGCATTTTTCATGGTCGACCAATTAGGATTATTAGAAGGAAAAGCAAATTTGCAATATGGTGCCATACAGGCATTTGTATATGCTTTTACTTTTATTGGAGGTATTTTTGCCGATAAAATTTTGGGATTTAAAAAATCATTGCTTTTTGGTGGAATCGTTATGATCATAGGAAACTTGATTATTGCAGCTTCGCCACATGATTTTTTCTACTACGGTATTACGCTGTCGATTATCGGAACAGGGTTTTTTAAGCCAAACGTTTCTTCTATGGTAGGAGAGTTGTATCATGAAAATGATGGGCGTAGAGATGCTGGATACGGAATGTTCTATGCAGGTATTAACATTGGTGGTATGTTAGGTGGAGCAATTCCTATTTATTTAGGAAAAAATTACTCTTGGAGTTTATGTTTCCTTTCTGCTGCTATCGTTATGATTATTGGTGTAATCACTTTTCTATTAACAAAGAAACACTTAGCGCCTATTGGTAATTCTCCATTAGAGAAATTTACTCCAAAAAAACGTAATACGTATGAAATTGGAGTGTATGTAGGTTCGTTATTGGCAATTCCGCTTATTTATATAATGGTGATAAATTCTGATTTTACAGAATATTTCATGTACACTATTGGAGCTGTTGCTCTTTTGTATTTCTTGTATGAATTACTAAGAATTAAAGACCGTAACCAACAATATAAATTGCTTGCAGCATTTGTCTTTATCTTCGGGTATTTTATGTTTATGGCTATCTCTGAGCAATCGGGTGGATCATTGTCATTGTTTGCAAAAGATAACCTGTCTAGTCAGTTATTGTTCTTTAATATTGATCCAAACGTAGTTAATAATAGTATTAACTCTTTATATGTTATTATTTTTAGTCCGCTAATCGGGTTATTATGGATATTCCTTTATAAGAGAAAAATTGAGCCAAATACAGTTGTGAAATTTGGATTCTCATTCATTCTTCTTGCGGCTGGATTCTTCATATTTTATAGTGCTCGTTTCTTTGTTGATCCAAATGGATTGAGTTCGCTTAACGTATTTGCTTTAGGGTATTTAGTGTATACACTTGGGGAATTATGTATTGGACCAATTGGAATGTCGGTTATTACTAAATTATCTCCTAAAAGACTTTTTGGAATGATGATGGGATTATGGTTTTTATCAAGTGCATTTGGACAGTTTGCAGCTGGAAAATTGGGTTCAGAAATGTCGAATGCAAATACAGGAACTACATTAATGTCTAAGTTACTTGCTTACACAGATGGATATTATCATTTAGCAATTTATTCGCTTATAGCAGGTATTGTTTTGATCGTAAGTACTCCATTGATTAAAAAATTAATGCAAGAAGTAAAATAGAAAATATTTTCTAGTTCATTTTTTCCTTAAATTTGAAAAAAAATAAAAACAAGATGAAAAAGATATTTATTGCATTGTTACTTATGTTAGGTTCTTTTGCTGTTGAAGCACAAGAATTAAAATGGTATACAGATGTAAAAGAAGCAATTGCTGTAAGTAACAAAGAGAAAAAACCAATGTTGTTGTTCTTTACTGGTAGCGATTGGTGTGGATGGTGTATTCGTTTGCAAAGTGAAGTTTTAAAAACACCTGAGTTTAACAAATGGGCAAAGGATAATGTTGTTTTGGTTGAATTAGATTTTCCTAGAAGAACAGCGCAAACTCCAGAAGTTAAGGCGCAAAATAGTGAATTGCAACAGGTTTTTGGAATTCAGGGTTTTCCAACCGTTTATTTTACTAAAGCGGAGAACAAAGACGGAAAAGTTAATTTTCAAGGGCTTGGTACTACAGGATATGTAGCTGGCGGACCTACGGCTTGGCTTGCTGTTGCAGACGGGATAGTTAATCCGGTTAAGAAATAATTAAATGATTTAGATAGTTTCTAGTAACTATCAATAAATAAAAGAAGCTCTTTTCGTTTTATACGGAAAGAGCTTTTTGCTGTTTATAAGGTAATTTATTTGGTTTTTCGATTCTGAATATTGGTTTTTTATTGGATGTTTAAAATATTAGTTATAAAAAAACATAAAATATATTTTTAGTTATAAAATAATTTGGATAATTAAAATTAAATGTTAATTTCGTTTACCTTAACTAACCAAAAACCAAATTTAATATGATGAAAAAACTACTTGTATCCCTGTTTTTTTTAGGATTTATTACAATGCAATCGCAGAATTTAGTTTGGAAAACAAATATTAATGACGCTATTGAATTAAGTAACCAATTGAAAAAACCAATGTTGATTTTGTTTACTGCAAATAATTTAGCCGATAACTTACAAAACGAAATAATGAGAACGCTGGACTTCGCACTTTGGTCTAGAGATAATGTTGTTTTAGTAAAATTAGATTTATCCGATAGTCAAATTTCAGATAGTGACAAGGAACAAAATATTAAGCTCAAAAATGCTTTTGGAGTTCAGGATCTACCAGAGATTTGTTTTGCTAATGCTGTGATCAGAAAAAATAAAACTACTTTTCAGGCACTGGGTAAAATGGCTTATAGTGGAGGTGGAGTAAAAGCTTGGATTTCGGAGTCGAATGCGCTTTTACATCCTAGTGAATTTTAAATATTACTTTAAAAGAAGTTATAATCCTGATAAAGATTAAAAAAAGCCAACCATATAAGTTATGTGAGTTCATTTAAGAGTGCCATTTGAATCTTATATTTTCTTAAATTCTTATATGGTTAAAACAATAATGTTACTATATTAATTCAATTTATAGAATCCTTTTTCATTAGTAGAATGAAAAGGGATTTTTTCTTTTAGGCACGTTTTCTTCCAATAGTGCTGAATCGATTTATAGTTTGTACCATCAGCAATAACCATTTTGGGTTGTGTGTATTTTAATAGCCTTTCTAGATTTATTTTTGATGATTGTGTAATCATTATAATATCTGGTTTTATTCCTTTAGGATATATGCCTGTGCTATCTATAATCAGAATTTTATTTTTATTGAAGTAAGCAATGTTTTGAAGCTTTTCTCTTTTTGCTAACTTTCCAAAATTACCTACCAAATAAGATGTCAATGAGTAATTGTTAGTGATACTATTAGAGGAAGTGTCTGTAGTAAATAATTGTACATTGTTGCCTTTTCGTTCTGTAATCTGCGAATTTCTGGATACATTATAAACGATCCATTCTTCTTGAATTTCTGTATCTTTTCTGTTTACTATAAAAGTAATTTGTAATAAAATTATTGAAATCAAAGTGAATGCTAACTTTGTAAAAGTTGGTTTCTTGAACCAAATAGTTGCGGTAATGATTAATAAAAAAGAACTAATTAATAGATAAGTGTTAAACGAGATATCTCGAATAATAAAGCTTTCGAATGAAGCAATACCATTTATGATTTTGTTTAAATAGAATATACTTTTCTCCAGTAATTGGACAAGAATTAACGGAGTAACATCAAATGCTGCTAAAACCATTACTATAATTCCCAATATCATTATAACACTTAAAAATGGTATGATTACAATATTAGCAACAAAGAATAATCCTGGAAATTGGTGGAAGTAATATAGGCATAGTGGTAAAGTACCTATTTGAGCAGCAAAAGATACTGTCAAAGCATTCCATATTGCAGTTGTGAATTTATGCTTTGGTTTCCAGATTGTTTTTAATATTGGCTGCAGCCAAATAATGAAAAATAAAGCCAAGTAGCTTAATTGGAAACCAACATCAAATAAAAAAGCGGGCTCAAAAAGCAGTAACAATAATATAGAAACTAATAGTGTATGATAAATGTTTACACTTCTCCTTAAATGATTTCCTAAGGCCACAAATGAAAACATTACCACAGATCGTAATACTGAAGGTGAAAACCCTGAAATAACAGCAAAAGAGAATAAAGAAACTATTAGTGCTATAAGCTTTATCAGCGAGCCTTTTTTAGTATTAGGAATCGGTTTTAAGAGATAAGTTATAAAGATTAATATATAGCCAACATGAAGACCAGAAACGGACAAAATATGAGTTACTCCTGCATATTGATAGTCTTTGATAATTTCGGGCGTAATATCTTGTTGCTGGCCTAAAATTAAAGCCAGAGCAACATTCATTTCGGTTTTATTAAAATTGTTTTTCTCTAGATTCTTTATGATGTTTGTTCGCATTCGAGCTGCATAATACCAAATGCTTTTCTCGATTTTAGAACTAATAGCAATATCATTGTTTTGTACATGCAGTTGCGCATAGATATGTTTGTTATTTAAATATTTACTATAATCAAACTGGTTGGGGTTTTTGGGAGCGCTATTTTTAGATAAAAGGCCTTTTGCACGAATGCAATTTCCGATTTCTAGACTTAATCCTGTGCTGTCCTTTTTTATGTTAAGTATTATTTTGCCAGAAGTAGGTTTTTGATCAATTTGGTTTATGCTGGCAATATATCTGCCGCTGTAATTGTTGCTTTTTAATTTTTCACTAATTATACAATCTATTAAATGCGGTTTATCATAGATGCCTTCATAATTAGAGTAATTGTTTTTTTGGAGTGATTCGGTATGAAGAGTTTGAGTTGTTATACCAATGCAACATGCTAATAAATAGGCTGCAATGCCAAAGTAAGCTGTTCTCTTTGGTTTTGTAGTTGAGAAATAATAAAAGCCACAAAAAAGTAGTGTTACTGTACTAAGGGATACAAACGTAAAAGTTAAGGAAAGACTTAAATAATAAGCCAGCAAAATGCCTATTATAAAACTAATTGTAATTCTTACCAATGGAAATTGTAGTACTTTCATGTAGCTAAAATACAATAATTTTGTAAGAAATAACTCTAATTAAAAAATATGAAAATTTAAATTAATGATTATAAAACTTAGTCAAAGTTTTGAACTTTGACTAAGTTAATTGTCATCCTGCTTCTTAATTTGAGCAGTTTTGTTTATAAACCTTTGTCAAAGTTCAAAAAACTTTGACAAAGGTAATTGCGTGAAGTAACCTAACGGGTTTTAAAACCTGTTAGGTTTGTGTTAGGGAAAAAATATAGATTTTAATTTACTTCTTGGTTATTCGATAACGCGATTTACTTGCGCATAGGAATCTCGATAATAAGGTTCTTTTGTAGACGAAATAATTACGCCTTTGGAAGTAGAGGAATGTATGAATTTAATTTCGTCATTATTAATTTCGACAATTAACCCGACATGATTTATTTGAGAACTTCTATTGGTTTTAAAAAATATTAAATCTCCTTTTTTAGCTTTATTTCGATTAATAACTTCTCCAACTTTAGACTGTTCGTATGAAGATCTGGGTAATTTAATGTTTTCAGAATTGAATGTTGTAAATACCAAACCAGAACAATCGTAACCTTTATTTGTTGTTCCGCCAGCTTTGTAGCGCACACCAATATTTTCGGAAGCTGTATAAATTAAATCTTTAACAACTGCTTTGGGATTGTCTTCTTTTTTAGCGGTAGTAACAGACGATGTCGATTTACAAGATGCAAATAACAGTAATAAGGCTAGTATGGATAATATGTTTTTCAAGACAATGTTTTTTAAGCCGATGGACTATTTTTGTAAATCGGCTACGATTAATTTTGCCGTTTTTTCACTGGCACCAATTCCTCCAAGTTTCTCTTCTAATAAATCATAATTAAGCAAAAGTGCTTTGCGGTAATTAGGTTCAAGTATTTTATTTAATTCTTCATTAATTCGTTTAGGAGTGCAATCATCTTGAATAAGTTCGGTAACTACTTCTTTATCCATAATTAAATTTACCAACGAAATATATTTAAGCGTAATAATGCGCTTTGCGATTTGGTAAGATGCCCAACTACCTTTGTAGCAAACTACTTCGGGAACCTTAAAAAGTGCCGTTTCCAGAGTTGCTGTTCCGGATGTAACTAAAGCAGCTGTAGAAGATTGCAATAAAGCATATGTTTTATTTGATACAAACTTTATGTTCTCGTTAGTAATAAAATGTTGGTAGAAAGAATAATCCTGACTAGGGGCGCCAGCAATAACAAACTGATATTCTTTAAAATCATTTACAACACTTAGCATAACCGAAAGCATTTTGGTAATTTCCTGTTTGCGACTTCCTGGTAATATGGCAATAATAGGTTTATCGCTTAAATTGTTTTCTTTTCGGAATGTCGTTTCGTCAAATGAAGGCTGGTTATGAATAGCATCAATTAGTGGATGTCCAACAAATTCTACTGGAAAATGATGTTTGTCTTCGTAAAAACTTTTTTCGAAAGGTAAGATTACAAACATCTTATCGATATCGTGTTTAATACTTGTAATACGGCTTTCTTTCCAAGCCCAAATTTGTGGCGAAATATAATAATGAGTTTTATAATTCAGCGCTTTTGCCCATTTTGCAATACGCATATTAAAACCAGGATAATCGATAAAAATTAATACATCTGGTTTAAATTGTGAGATGTCTTTTTTGCAAAAAGAAATATTACTTAGTATTGTTTTTAAATTAAAGATAACTTCAATAAAACCCATAAAAGCGAGCTCACGGTAATGTTTTACCAATGTTCCGCCAGTTTTTTGCATTAAGTCACCTCCCCAAAAACGAATATCGGCGTTTGGGTCTTCTTTATATAAGGCTTTCATCAAATTTGAACCATGTAAATCGCCTGAGGCTTCTCCTGCAATAATGTAGTATTTCATGTTTTTGTTTTTGCGAATGGTAGTTATCTAAGTTGTCATTAAATTGAGAATGACAATTTCTTTATAATTGCAAAGATAAATTAAATTAATAAAGTGAGAAGAGCTAATATGATAACAGCCAAAACAACACCTCTTGCTCTAAATTCTTTGTTTTGTTTTAAAAATACACCAAATGCTACTAAGGATAAAATAGACCCCAGAGTAATTACTTTGCCTAGATATCCGTAATTTTTAATGATTCGGATGCTTTCCATTCCGTTCGAAACATCAAAATCAGTAAGTAAAGTTAGAAAGAGAAAACTTCCTAATAGTGAAGCCATCAATCCTATGATAAAACCTATAAGTAAATCTTTTTTATTTCTTGAGTTATTCATTCCATTTCCAGGTATTAAGTTGTTGCATTGTATGATGAGCCGTTAAATCAAATTGTACAGGTACTACAGATATGTAACCGTTTTCAAGTGCCCATTCATCAGTATCTTCGCCTTTATCCTGATTTACAAATTCGCCCGAAAGCCAATAGTAATCCTTGCCAGATGGAGTTTTTCTTTTATCGAATTTTTCCATCCATTGCGCTTTCGCTTGACGACAAATTTTAATTCCCTTGATTTCGTTCTCTTTTAATTTCGGAAAGTTCACGTTTAAAACAACTCCTTCAGGTAATTTGTTTTCCAGTGCTTCAAGAGTGATTTTTTTGATAAAAGATTTTATGCTTTCAAAATCTGCATTCCAGTCATAATCTAATAAGGAGAAGCCTATTGCGGGAATTCCTTCGATACCAGCTTCAACAGCTGCACTCATAGTTCCTGAATATATTACATTTATAGAGGAGTTTGATCCGTGGTTTACTCCCGAAACACATAAATCTGGTTTGCGTTTTAGAATTTCGTTTACTGCAAGTTTTACACAATCTACTGGAGTTCCAGAACAACTGTATTCTGTAACTAAATCTCCTTCTTTAGATAATTTATTTAGGTATAAAGTACTGTTTATAGTGATGGCATGACCCATTGCGCTTTGTGGTTTGTCTGGCGCTACAACTACAACTTCACCAATTTGAGACATCACACTAATTAAAGCTCTAATTCCGGGAGCCGAAACGCCATCGTCATTAGTTACTAAGATCAAAGGTTTTTTTGAATTCATTTTGTAAAATATAAAGGAAAAATTAGGTATGTAGGGTTTTTATTAGCAAATGTAGTAACTGGTTTTCTTAAAATAGTAACAAAATATCTTAAATTTGCGAACTTCGAGCTTTTAATTAATTGAAAGAAAAACTATATTTATATCTTTAACAAAAAATTATACGACTCGTACTTTGTTGGCATAGTTTTTACCGTAAATTAGATTAAAAAATTGATGAATGCTATTATTAAATTTATGAAACGAAATTATAAAATTATCCTAGCCGTTATTTGTTTATCTGCTACATTGTTTGCATTTAAAATTAATAGCGATAAAGGTATAGACCCAGACCCGAATAAAGATAAGATGCTTTTGGAATTACTTGCCTTTGTAATCGAGAAAGGACATTATAATCCTCCTGTTATGAACGATGAGTTTTCTAAAGGAGTTTATAAGGATTATATCGAAGCATTGGATCCATCCAAAAGATTTTTCTTGCAAGCAGATATCGATGAATTTTCTAGATATGAGTTGCAATTAGATGATCAATTTGTAAATAAAGATTTAACTTTCTTTAATCTTACTTATGCGCGTTTGATGAAAAGAATGGAAGAGGGAAAAAAGAGATACAAACTTATTTTAGCTCATCCGTTTAACTATAAAGTAAACGAAACTTTTAGTACAGATTACGAGCATTCGCCTTACGCAAAAACTCCTGCTGAATTGGTAGAGAAGTGGAGAAAACAAATTAAGTTATCTACACTATCTTCTCTTGTAACCAAAGAGAATATCGAAGACGAAAAGAAAGTAAAAGACCCAGCTTATAAAGCAAAAACATTTGAGGCTTTAGAAAAAGAAACTAGAGATAATTCATTAAAATCATTAGATGAATATTTTGGTTTTATTAAAGATTTAGATAGAAGTGATTGGTTTTCAGTTTATGTAAACTCTATCATGGCTCGTTTTGATCCTCATACAAGTTATTTTGCACCAGAAGAAAAAGAGCGTTTTGACGTTAATATCAGTGGTAAACTTGAAGGTATTGGTGCTAAGCTGCAAAAGAAAAACGACTTTACCGAAATTTCGGAACTTATTTCAGGTGGACCAGCTTGGAGAGGTAAAGAATTAGAAGCAGGTGATTTAATTATAAAAGTAGGACAAGGGACTGATGAACCTGTAGATGTTGTGGGTATGCGTCTTGACGATGTAGTTAAGAAAATCAAAGGACATAAAGGAACAGAAGTTCGTCTTACAGTTAAAAAAGTAGACGGAACTATTAAAGTAATTTCTATAATAAGAGATATTGTAGAGATTGAAGAAACGTATGCTAAATCTAGTATTGTAGATAAAAACGGATTGAAATATGGGGTAATTTATTTGCCTAAATTTTATATCGATTTTGAAAACAAAGATGGTAGAGATGCAGGAAAAGATATTGCTTTAGAGGTTGAAAGACTTAAAAAAGAGAATGTAAACGGTATTATTCTGGATGTTCGTGATGACGGTGGAGGATCTTTATCTACAGTTGTTGACATTGCTGGATTATTTATTGAGCAAGGTCCTATAGTGCAGATTAAATCTGCTGGTAGAAAAAAAGAAGTTCTTTACGATCGTGATAAAAAGATAGAGTGGGATGGACCTTTAGTAATTATGGTAAATGGTTTCTCTGCTTCGGCTTCAGAAATTCTTGCTGCTGCAATTCAGGATTACAAAAGAGGAGTTATTATTGGTAGTAAACAAACGTACGGAAAAGGTACAGTTCAAAACGTTATCGATTTAAATCAGTTTGTTCGTAGTAGTGATTTTGGAGATTTAGGAGCTTTAAAAATTACAACTCAAAAGTTCTATAGAATCAATGGTGGATCTACACAACTAGAAGGTGTGCGTAGTGATATTGTTGCACCAGATCGTTATGCTTACTTAAAAATGGGTGAACGTGATATTGATAATGCTATGCCATGGGATAAAATAGATCCAGCAGAATATAGTGTTTGGAATAATGGTTCTAATTTTAACCAAGCTATTGCAAATAGTAAAATGCGTATCGCACAAAATCCTCAATTCCAATTAATAGAGGATAATGCAAAATGGATTGATACTAAGAGTAAAGAGAATACGTATAGCTTGAATATAGATGATTTCAAGAAAACTCAAACAGAGGTAGAGGCAGAAGCTAAAAAATATAAACCAATTACGGATTATAAAAATAACTTACAGTTTACTTCGTTACCATACGAAACTGCAGAGATGGCCAAAGATCCTTCTTTAAAAGAGAAAAGAGAAAGCTGGCATCAAGCTTTAGCAAAAGATATATATGTAGAAGAAGCTATAAATGTATTAGATGATTTACAGTCTAAAAGTGGCGCAAGGCAATCTTCGATTCCTGGTAAATCAAAGAAAGACAAGCTAGCTTCTAAATTATAGCGCTTAGTAAAAGCATTAAATTTTTAGTTAATTAATTAAAATGCTCCAAAAATCATCATGATTTTTGGAGCATTTTTTATTGGATTCATTTAGTTAACTTTGGATTCGTGTTTTTGTAAAATGACGCGTGCACTATTTAAGGTTTTAATAATGATTTTATGGTAATTGTAAAAAGAGTTTTGTTGGTTGGTTTTGCAGTTGTATTTCTTTCTTCTTGCAAAAAGGATTCAGGAAGTGGTAGCAATAGTTCTGATTCTAATATAAAAGATAGTTTAAAGGGTGAAACAGCTTTATATAAAGACGATAATACGGAGTTTGATTACTTGCCTGCTTCTACAACAAATCAAATCGTAAAACACGATTATTATACGCTTTCATATAATGAAAAGTTTGAACAAGCAGAATGGGTTGCTTACGAGTTAAAGAAAAACTATATCAAGAATAATGATTTTAAAAGACCTTACTTTAATGAAGATCCAAAAGTAACTACAGGCTCTGCAGATTGGCGCAATTACAAAAAATCAGGTTATGATAAAGGACACCTTTGTCCGGCTGGAGACATGGAGTTTGATAAAAAGGCGTATGAAGATACTTTTTTAACCTCGAATATTTCACCACAAATACACGAATTTAATGACGGAGTTTGGAATAGGCTAGAGCAAAAAGTACGTTATTGGGCTGTAAAATATGATGATATTTATGTGGTAACTGGCGGAGTTCTTACCGACTCGAATACTACAATTGGAAAAGAAAAAGTGCTGGTACCTAAATATTTCTATAAAGTACTATTAGACGAGTCTAATGGAAAATACAAAATGATTGCATTTTTAGTTCCAAATGAAAAAAGTGAAAGACCTTTGTACGAGTTTGTAGTTTCGGTAGATAGTATCGAAAAATTAACAGGCATAGATTTCTTTCCCCATCTAGATGATAAAATCGAGGATAGTTTAGAGAAAAATAAAGATTATAAAGCTTGGGCTTTTTAGTTTATTTTGGCGTGAAGCTACCACTCATTTACTTTATTAGCATCCATTTTTAGGAAGATAAATAGCAAAATGGTGAATCCCCATAATCCTGAACCTCCATAAGAGAAGAAAGGAAGTGGGACACCAATGGTTGGGAAAATACCAATAACCATGGCAATATTTACAAAAAAGTGAATAAACAAAATACTAGCAACACAGTATCCATATACGCGGCTAAATTTTGTTTTTTGCCTTTCGGCTAAATAAATAACTCTTAAAAATAGTCCAACAAATAAGGCGATGACTACTATAGAACCTGCAAATCCCCATTCTTCACCTACCGTAGTAAAGATGTAATCGGTATGTTGCTCAGGTACAAATCCTCCTTTGGTTTGAGTTCCCTCTAAGAAACCTTTACCTATCCATCCGCCAGATCCAATCGCAATTTCAGATTGATTGGTATTGTATCCAATACCTTTCATATCGACTGTTTTTCCTAATAAGATATTAAAACGGTCTCGGTGATGTTGCTTAAATACATTGTCAAAAACGTAATCTACAGATAAAACGAAGCCAGATATAAGTGCAAGTAGTATACCACTTAAAATGAAATTCCTATCTACAGCCCTGCTTTTAAAATGCATTATAAGGAGAACCAATATGGATATGAGTATTACGTATTCTGGTTCTAAAACAAGAGTTAATACAAATAAAAGTATTGCTATAAAGCCAGTCCATATATACCAGGAAGGAAGTCCTTCGCGATATAATACGATTAAAAAGATACAGTATATTAAGGCACTTCCAGGATCGGGTTGAGGAAGAATTAATATTACAGGTAAAAAAACAATTGCAAGGGCTTGTATTTGCCTGTTAACGTCTTTTAGGTTTATTTGTGTATCACTTAAGTATTTTGCTAATGCAAGTGCAGTTGCCGATTTAGTAAACTCTGATGGTTGTAAAGTAAAACTTCCTATGGCATACCAACAACGCTGTCCTGCTATGGTTTTTCCGAAAAAGAATAATCCGACTAGTGATAATAAGGCAACTCCAAAAATGATACTGGCATATTTTTCATAGAATTTACCATCTACAA
Organism: Flavobacterium sp. GL_143; assembly: GCF_057834355.1. Taxonomy (NCBI): domain Bacteria; kingdom Pseudomonadati; phylum Bacteroidota; class Flavobacteriia; order Flavobacteriales; family Flavobacteriaceae; genus Flavobacterium; species Flavobacterium sp. GL_143. The sequence continues at coordinate 1,818,857 of NZ_CM174401.1, forward strand.
AAAGTACCACAAAAATTAAAGGGATAGTAAGCAAAATAAAAATCAGCTGTTTCTCAGAAGTACCATCAGTAGAGGATAGAGAAGATGAGTATATGTTTAACCATCCCATTACCACTAATGCGATATAGATGATTACACTTATCCAGTCAATATTATTTTTTACACTTTGATTTTTCATCAGGAATGAATCTCTTTATTAGTTTTTTTGAGTTGTGTCTACTTTTGTTATTTTAACTTCTTTGGGTACAGGCTTGTTCATTTTTGCTCTCATAACAGAATCTTTAGGTGTAGTTTCTATTAAACTAGCTTCAGCCATTCCGCCTAATTTAGCGTATCGGGAATTTAGACTTGTATTTAAAATTCGTATTTCTAAATCGTTTCGTGTGATTTTTTTACGAAGGTATTTCTCAATCATTAAACTGGCAATAGGCCCTGCAATTGCAGCTCCAAATCCTCCATTTTCAATCATTACTGCTATCGCAATTTTCGGATTGTCTTTTGGTGCAAATGCTACAAATATAGAGTGGTCTTCTAGTTTAGTCCTTTTTCCATTAATCTTGGCATAATTCTCTGCTGTACCTGTTTTTCCACAAATATCAATCCCTTCAACACGTAACCTACTAGCAGTTCCTAGGTTATAAACATCAAATAATCCGCTAATTATAGGAGGAAAATATTTTTTGTCTATTGTAGTTTCGTGTTTAGTCGTGAATTTAGGGTCTATTTTTTCTCCCTCAATTTTTTTAATGATATGAGGTGTGTAATAATGACCTTGATTGGCTATTGTGGCCATCATATTTGCTAACTGAATTGGTGTCATTAAAACTTCACCTTGACCTATCGAGTTGGATACAATTGTTGTACTTCTCCAGCCTCCGTTAGGATAAATTTTCTTATATGTTTTAGAGGTTGGTATATTTCCTCTTTTACCTGTTGGTAAATCATATCCCATAAACTGACCTAGACCGAAGCTTTTTACGTGGTTACTCCATACATCAACTGCATAAGCAGGATTGTTGTATTTGTTTATGGTAAGCATGTAAGTCTGGGCAAAATAAGTATTACATGAATTGTAAATACCATTATGTAACTGTTGGCTTGGTGGGTGATTATGGCATTTCATAAAACGACCTCTTCCATAACTGAATCCATGATGACAAAAAAACGTCGTGTTTTCGTTTATTACTTGTTCCTGCAAACCAATTAAACCTGTTAGGATTTTAAATGGTGAACCTGGAGGATATTCGGCTAATAATCCACGATCGTATAATGGTTTTGCAATCGAATCATGATACAATAAAGTATAGTTTTTAGAACGTTGTCTACCAACTAAAATACCTGGATCATAAGATGGGGCAGTAACTAAAGCTAAGATTTCACCAGTTTTAGGTTCTAAAGCTACAATTCCACCACGTTTGTTAATCATTAACTCTTCTCCGTATTTTTGAAGTTCAGCATCAATCGTTAGGTTGATGTCTTCTCCTTGTACGGCGATTGTGTCATATTTTCCGTCTTTGTAGGAGCCTATTTCTCTATTGTATTTATCTTTTTGAATATATTTCACACCTTTTATACCGCGTAAAACCTCTTCGTAACTTTGTTCTACACCTTGCATTCCAATTAAATCACCACTGTTGTAATAAGGATTTTTGGAAACTAATTTCTCATTTACCTGAGTGATAAAACCAAAAATGTTAGCGCCATAATCGACTTCGTAATCACGCAATGATCTTTTTTGGAAATAGAAACCTTCAAATTTTCTGATTTTCTCTTGAAAAGCAGCAAATTCATTTTTGTTTAATTGTGCTAAAAATACAGATGGTAGTCGAGGACTATAGACTTTGGCCTTCTCGATTTTTTTTATAAAATCTTCTTTGGTAACATTCAAGAGTTGACAAAACTCTAAAGTATCGATATTTTTTATCTCTCTTGGGATAACCATGATATCATAAGATGCCTGATTAGCAACTAATAATTTACCGTATCTATCGTATATATAACCTCTTTCGGGATAGTCGTATTTTATCTTTATAGCGTTATTCTCTGATTTAAGTTTAAAAGAATCGTCTATAATTTGTAAATAGAATATGCGAATTACTAGCAAAGATGCTGCAATGATTATTAAAGAGGGCAGCAGAACTTTTCTCATCTTCTGTTGGGCTTAATAAGATATATTATTATGATACAGGTTATAATGGTAAATATGGTACTGAATAATGTACGAAGTAAAACATCTAAAATGAAGTTAAACTGGAAAGCTTCTAATGTAAACAGTATTATATGATGTAATAATACTGATACTAATAAAAACGAGAATCGTTCAGGGGTTAAAGAATCGTTTAATTTTATAGTTTGGTATTCGTAACTCAACCCAAATGAAAATTTAAATATATAAGGTCTGTAATAGGCAAGAATTAAACAAGCTGTAGCGTGTATTCCTCCCGAATTGCAAAACATGTCCATTATAAGACCAAGAAGAAAACTAGATACTATAAGGCCAGATTTGTTTCCGTTTACTGGATATAAAATAATATAAAGTATGTAAGGAAACGGACTTATATAGCCAAGGAAGTTCATGTTATTAAAAATAATAATCTGAACTGCTAATAGCAGGATAAATCGAGAAACATTGATTAACAAAGCGCTATTCATCTTTTTCTCTTTTTTCTAATTTAATAAGCTCTTCTCTATCTTTACTCTTGATAATATATACATGTCCTAAATTTGTCATGTCATTAAATAATTTGACATTGATAGTGTAGTAATTTGTTTTTTTATCCGTAAATATTTTGTCGATAGTACCAATTCCAATATTTTCAGGAAAAATTACCGATTGACCACCAGTTACGATAGTATCTCCTTTGCGAACAGAAGCCAGTCTGGGAACGTCAATTAATTGAACAAAACCTGTGCTTTTTCCGTCCCATGTTAAAGAACCGAAATGATTTGATTTTTTTATTTTGGCATTAATCCTCGATTTGATGTTAAGGATGCTAATAACAGTTGCGTATCTTGGAGATGTGTTATCTACAATACCAATAATTCCTAAACTATTAATTACTCCCATATCAGGTTTAACTCCTTCATTAGAACCAGAGTTTATGGTAATGTAGTTTTCATGTACATTATAAGAGTTATGTATCACTTTCGAAACGATAATATCGGCAGGTTTAACGCCTTTAATGCTGTCTGGAAGAGGTAATTTGGTAGTGTCTTCTGCATTAAATAAAAGACTTTTTAGTCTTGCGTTTTCAAGAACCAATTCGTCGTTTTCTTTTCTTAAATTCAAATACTCATTTACGCTGTTTATTTTTTCGTAAACACCACCGCTCAAGAAATTAGCAGAACTAATAACTCTACTTTTATGAAAAGAATGAGATTGAATGGAGAGACCCAACGAAATACCTAAAAGCAGCAAAAACAGTAACCGATTACTGTTTCTTATAATAAAATTAAATATCTGCTGCATTTCTTGCTTGGTTATTTTGTTTCAGGATATGCTTTAAGTTTCAAAATTCCTTCAGAGCTAAGTTTTATAAATTTTAGCTCTGAGGAAATATATAATAATTGTTTATCTTATTTGATTAAGATACTTTTAAATTTTGCAATGTTTTTAAGTGCCATTCCAGTTCCACGAACTACAGCTCTTAATGGATCTTCAGCAATGTAAACAGGTAAATCTGTTTTTTGCGAAATTCTTTTATCAAGACCTCTTAACATAGATCCTCCACCTGCAAGATAAATACCTGTATTGTAAATATCGGCTGCTAATTCTGGAGGTGTTTGAGATAATGTTTCCATTACAGCATCTTCAATTCGTTGAATTGATTTGTCTAATGCTTTAGCAATTTCACGGTAAGAAACATCTACTTGTTTTGGTTTACCAGTAAGTAAATCTCTACCTTGAACAGACATATCTTCTGGAGGTCCATCTAAATCTTCGATAGCGGCTCCAATCTGAATTTTTATTTTTTCAGCAGTACTTTCTCCAACAAATAAGTTGTGTTGTGTACGCATGTAATAAACGATATCATTTGTAAATACGTCACCAGCAATTTTCACCGATTTGTCACATACAATTCCACCTAATGCAATTACTGCAATTTCAGTTGTTCCACCACCAATATCAACAATCATGTTTCCTTTTGGTTGCATAATATCGATACCAATACCAATTGCCGCAGCCATTGGTTCGTGAATCAAATAAACTTCTTTACCATTTACTCTTTCGCACGATTCTTTTACTGCACGCATCTCCACTTCAGTAATTCCAGAAGGAATACATACCACCATACGTAATGCAGGAGTAAACATTCTCTTTTTTAATGCAGGAATACTTTTGATGAACATATTGATCATTTTCTCAGAAGCATCAAAGTCGGCGATAACCCCGTCTTTAAGTGGCCTTATGGTCTTTATGTTTTCATGGGTTTTACCTTGCATCATATTGGCTTCCTTACCAACAGCAATGATTTTGCCTGATATTCTATCACGTGCCACGATTGAAGGACTGTCAATAACGACTTTATCATTATGTATGATTAAAGTGTTTGCGGTACCAAGGTCTATCGCAATATCCTCGGTCATGAAATCAAAAAATCCCATAAGTTTTTTAGGGGTTTAAAAGTTATAAATTAGTAACGCACAAAGTTAAACAAATTAATGTTTAAAATGACGCGTTCCTGTAAATACCATTGCAACTTTATTTTCATTGCAATAATTTATGCTTAATTCGTCTTTTATTGATCCACCTGGCTGAATTACAGCTGTAATTCCTGCTTTTTTGGCTAATTCTACACAATCCGGAAAAGGGAAAAATGCGTCACTTGCCATCGAAGCTCCATTTAAATCAAATCCAAATGCTTTTGCTTTGTCAATTGCTTGAACCAAAGCGTCTACTCGAGAGGTTTGTCCCGTTCCAGATGAAATTAAAGTTCCGTTTTTTGCAAATACGATTGTATTCGATTTTGTGTTCTTACAAATCTTTGAAGCGAATATTAAATCTTCTACTTCTTGCTCTGTAGGAGCAGTAATTGTAACGGTTCTTAAATGCGCTTTATTGTCGGTAATATTATTTTTATCTTGAACTAAAAGCCCGTTTAGACATGTTCTCACTTGTCTTGTAGGTAATTCTACCTCATTTTGAACCAATATAATTCTGTTTTTCTTTTCTTCTAAAACTGTAATTGCTTCATTGTCATAACTTGGAGCGATTACTACTTCGCAAAATAATTTATTTATTTCTTGAGCTGTAGCTAAATCAATTTTTGTGTTAGAAATTAAAACTCCACCAAATGCAGATGTTGGATCGCAAGCCAAAGCTGCTAAATAAGCTTCGTTAATGTTTTTTCTTGTAGCTAAACCACAAGCGTTATTGTGTTTTAAAATTGCAAACGTAGGTCCGTCAGTTTTAAATTCTGCAATTAAGTTTACAGCAGCATCTACATCAAGTAAGTTGTTGTACGATAATTCTTTTCCGTGTAGTTTTTTGAACATTGCGTCAAAATCTCCAAAGAAAAATCCTTTTTGATGTGGGTTTTCACCATATCGTAATACTTGTCCGTCAGCAATACTTTCTTTATAAATAGTATCGTCAGTATTAAAATAGTTGAAAATTGCAGTATCATAATGAGATGAAACATGAAATGCTTTTGTAGCAAGTAATCTTCTGTTCTCAAGAGTTGTTGCTCCGTTTTGTTCTGTAATTAAATCCAACAATAAGCTGTACTCATTTACTGAAGCCACAATAACAGTGTCTTTAAAGTTTTTTGCAGCAGCACGGATTAATGAAATTCCACCAATATCAATTTTCTCGATTATATCTGTTTCACTAGCTCCAGAAGCAACTGTTTTTTCGAATGGGTATAAATCAACAATTACTAAATCAATTTGAGGAATGTCAAATTCCTTCATTTGTTGTACATCACTTTCGTTATCTTGACGGTTTAAGATTCCACCAAAAATTTTCGGGTGTAAAGTCTTAACTCGTCCACCAAGAATTTCAGGAAAAGAAGTTATGTCTTCTACAGGAACTACAGGAATTCCTAAGTTTTTAATAAAATCTTCCGTTCCCCCAGTAGAGTAAAGTGTTACTTTTTGTTTGTGTAGTTTTCTTACAATTGGTTCAAGCCCATCTTTGGAAAAGACTGAAATTAATGCCGATTGAATAGTTTTTGTTGTGCTCATTGTGTAGTTATAATTATGAAGGTGCAAAAATAGTTTTTTTTTGATTATAAAAATCATCATTTTATGTAACATTCTCTTAAAAAATCCTACCTATGAGTAAGTGAATTTTTATTAGGTTTTTGACTAAAATTTATTGAATTTTACTTTAATGTAAATTTAAAATCTATGCTGCTTTATCTTCGATTATTAAAAGAAAGTTTTGGTTTTGCGATGAATGCCTTACGTAGTAACAAACTAAGAACATTGTTGTCTTTGTTGGGAGTTACCATTGGTATTTTCTCAATCATCGCAGTACTCGCAGCTGTAGATTCTTTGAATAGAAAAATTACTAAGGATTTAAGTAGCTTAGATAAAAATACGATTTATTTAATGAAGTTTCCTTTTGGTCCATCAGATATTCCGCAATGGAAAAGAGAACAATTTCCAAACGTAAAATATGATGAATATACTTATCTGAAAAATTCTCTTACAAATACAAATCAGGTAGGGTATCAGCTTTTTGTTAAGCGCGAAAGTTTAAAATACGATTCTAAAACAGTTAGTGATGTAAATGTAGTTCCAGTTTCATATGAATTTATGGAAATCGAAGGTTTGGATTTTGAGAAAGGTCGTTTTTATAACGAATCAGAATCAAATTCAGGAACACCGGTTATAGTTTTAGGACATGATATAGCCGAGGGGCTTTTTGGAGATGAAGAACCTATCGGAAAAAATATTCGTTTGTACGGACAGCGTTTCACTGTTATAGGTGTCGTGAAAAAGCAAGGAGCAGGTTTGTTTGGAGATAGTAATGATACATCGGTATTTTTTCCAGCAAATTTTTTACGTCGTATGTATGGTGATAATAATGATGGGATGACTCCGGTAATTGTATTGAAGCCTGAAAAAGGAATTGATATGGATGCATATAAAGCCGAAGTGTCTCAGAAATTAAGAGCCGTTAGAGGTTTGAAAGCGGGACAAATCGATAATTTCTTTGTTAATGTGTTTTCAGGATTTACAGATTTTATAGATGGAATTATCGGACAGATGAATATGATGGGTTGGATAATAAGCGGATTCTCTCTTCTTGTGGGAGGATTTGGGATTGCAAATATTATGTTTGTTTCTGTAAAAGAACGAACGAATCTTATCGGAATTCAGAAGTCTTTGGGGGCAAAAAATAGATTTATCATGTTTCAGTTTTTGTTTGAGGCAATTATTCTTTCAGTAATTGGCGGAGCAATCGGGTTAATTTTGGTTTGGTTAATTTCTGTGATTCTTACCAAAGCACTTGATTTTGAGTTTGTACTTGGAATGGGTAATATTCTTCTGGGAACTGGGCTTGCAGCATTAATTGGATTAATTGCTGGGATTCTTCCCGCAATATCTGCTTCCAAATTAGATCCTGTAGAAGCTATTAGAACTGGAATGTAGTTTTTTTAAGGTTCTAAGGTTCATAGTAACAAAGGTTTTCTGTAGAGACACACCGGAGTGCGTCTACGCAATATTGGTTTGTTTATAGTGATCCTAAACTTGTTTTTCTTTCTGACGTAGGAAGAACCTTCGTGAGTAGCTCGACAATTTAAGATCAGGGTTGTGGTAGTTTCTTGTGGACACCCTTCGTTCTTCAGGGTGACAAGATTGGAGAGAAAGGAGTAGAAGTTTAAGTGTATGCCGTAGTGTCTCTACGCAATATAGGTCTGTAATGATATAATCAGATGTCAGGCTGAGGCGAAGTCTTCCATCTTCGTACTCATACCAATAGGTTATTTATCATCGTTGTTGCTGAAAAGTTGGATGGTTATAGCTTTAGTCTTTGATTTTGTAATTAGGGAATTTGATTTTTGTTTTGTCCCACTTTATAGAATCAGAATAATAATATTTATCATTCTTTTTGTACTTCAGTACAGTGTCTTCTTCTTGTGTTGTTCTCCTGATATGATATGCTTGTAAATGGCTATTTTTTATGAAATTTAAAAAGTAGGTATTTGTAATAGTGTCCCTTTGGGATGCAATTATTAAAATTTGTCTTCTTTTTTCTTTTGTCATGATGTTTTCTGAGATAAAATCACTCAAGCTTTTTTGTGGAATCTTTATAATATCCTTAGTCTTTAAGTTTATAAAATGGGGTAGTGTGTCATTCTCTTGTCCATAGTTACATAGGATTTGAATGTATTCTCTTTGGTAATAGAGGAAATTCCCTTTGTTGTCAATGATAAGTTGGTTTTCTCCATAATAAAATCCTTTTGAGTTTGGGAGTACTATTTTACTTCCATTATTTTTTAATGAGTCAGTATATTTTTGGAGTTTAATATCTTCTTTCGAAATTATATAAGGGATGTTTTTTGCAACAGTCTTTTCTTCTTTCTTGGTACAATTAAAAAGGAATAAGCAAGTAATAAAACTGATAAAAGCGCTTTTCATATATTAGTATTTGAAATAAAGATATAAAAAAATCCCATTTGCCGTAGCGAGGGCACTGAAAAAGTCCTTTTCACGAATAAATTGTTAATTAAAAGGAGTAGAAGCTAAAAGTTTCTGCTCCTTTTTTTTGTATCTTTTGAGTGTAATCATAAGGCTTTTTAGATGTTAATTCAACAGCAACAAATTCAGTTTAGTCCCTATTCCTCATTATATGATTTAATTGTTCCTCAGGATAATCTCCTTAGAAAAATCAACGAACTCATAGACTTCTCATTCATCTACGATGAGTTGCTAAATAAATATTGCATCACTAATGGTCGCACAGCAGAAAGCCCAGTGCGTATGTTTAAGTATTTACTTCTAAAAACAATTTATGATGTCTCGGATGTTGATGTAGTAGAACGTTCACGTTTTGATATGTCTTTTAAGTATTTCTTAGAAATGACACCAGAGGAGAGTGTTATTAATCCAAGTTCTTTAACGAAATTTCGTAAACTTCGCCTGAAGGATACGGACTTATTAAATCTACTCATTGGTAAAACAGTATCTATAGCCGTCGAAAAGGGAATCATCAGATCCAGGTCTATTATAGTTGATGCTACACACACTTTATCAAGATCAAATCCATTTGCAGCAATTGATGTATTAAGAGAGCGCTCTAAACTTCTACGAAGAACAGTATATTTATTTGATGACCAATTCAAAGAGCATATGCCCGAGAAGAACAATACCAATGAATTGGAAAAAGAATTAGCCTATTGTAAAGAACTGGAGCAGCGCATAGAAAAAGAAGAATCTTTGAGTTCTATACCTGCTGTAAAAGAAAAGCTAAATCTGCTTAAAGAAACTATAGAAGATACTCAGGAAAATTTTATCTTATCAAAAGATATAGATGCTAAAACAGGTCATAAATCCGCAGATAGCTCTTTCTTTGGATACAAGACTCATTTAGCGATGACCGAAGAGCGAATCATCACAGCGGCTGTAGTTACCTCAGGAGAGAAAGCAGATGGTCCAGAGTTACCAAAACTCTTAGAGATTAGTCAGCAAAACGGAATTGATGTAAATACCATTATTGGTGATGGAGCTTATTCAGGAACAGAAAATCTCAAGCGAGCAAACGGGAAAAATATTAGAGTTGTAGCTAAGTTAAATGTTTCAGTAGCAAATGGGACAAGAAAAGAGGAAGATAAATTTCAATATAATAAAGATGCCGATAGAATGGTTTGTCCTGCAGGACATATGGCTATACGAAAAGCTAGACAGGGCAAAAAAAATGTTGGGAAAAATCAAACATATACCTACTATTTCGATGTCGAAAAATGCAAATCTTGTTCTTTAAAACAGGGGTGTTATAAAGGGGCAAAAACAAAAACCTACTGTGTAAGGATAAAATCAGACTTACACCAAGAACAAATCGCCTTTCAAGAAACGGATTATTTCAAAGAAAAAGCAAAACATCGATACAAAATAGAGGCTAAAAATAGTGAGTTAAAAAACGTACATGGCTATGATAGAGCAATATCGTACGGCATTGCCAATATGCAAATGCAAGGAGCAATGGCTATTTTTACAGTCAACTTAAAAAGAATACTGAAATTAATGTAAGAAATTTATAAAATAAGTATGCCTACACAAAATGCCCCCTATAAATCAAAAATCGATTCATATAGCTGCAAATAAAAAACAGATATAAAACGAAAAACGCTTACAACGGATATTTTTAAATCCTGTTATAAGCGTTTTTTCATTGTCTAAAAACAATCCCAATCAAAATAAGGGATGTTTTTCAGTGCCCTCGCCGTAGCGAATGGGATTTTGGTATTTTTAGAAGTTTGTAAACTATCTAATTGTATTGTTTTGAATCAAATCGATATACAAGTTTATCTTGTCTTTCAATTCTTTTCTAGGCGTTATAAAGTCTAAAAAGCCATGTTCTAAAAGGAATTCAGCAGTTTGGAAACCTTCAGGTAAATCTTTTCCTGTAGTATCTCTTACAACTCTAGGTCCTGCAAATCCAATTAAAGCACCAGGCTCAGAAATATTAATATCTCCTAACATAGCATAGGAAGCAGTTGTTCCTCCAGTTGTTGGGTCTGTACATAAAGAAATATATGGTAATCCAGCTTCGGCAAGCTGAGCAAGTTTAACAGATGTTTTGGCTAACTGCATTAAAGAGTAAGCTGCTTCCATCATACGTGCTCCACCAGATTTAGATATCATTACAAATGGTAATTTGTTTTTGATAGCATGATTAATTCCTCTAGCTATTTTTTCACCTACTACAGCTCCCATAGATCCACCAATAAAGGCAAAGTCCATACAGCAAATAACAAGTTCTTTTCCTTTAGATTTTCCCACTCCTGTACGCACAGCGTCTTTTAAGTGAGTTTTCTCCATTACATCTTTTAATCTTTCTGCATATTTTTTTGTATCCACAAAATGCAAAGGATCTTTAGATGTCATGTTTTTATCTAATTCAACAAACTCGTTGTTATCAAATAAAATCTCAAAATAGATTGCGCTTCCAATTCTAACATGGAAATCATCTTCTGGGCTCACAAATAAGTTACGAGCCAACTCATCAGCATCAATAATTTTTCCAGTTGGAGATTTGTACCAAAGTCCTTTTGGGACATCCATTTTGTCTTCGGTAGCAGTTGTAATCCCTTTTTCGTGTCTTTTAAACCAAGCCATTTTTTTTAATTTAGAATGTAGATTTTAAAGTTTAGATTTTTCAATCTGATTCAAAATTTAGATTTCAGGCTTTTTAGAAGTCCGAAATCTAAATTACGAAATCTAAAATTTAAAGTGTATTTACGTTATTCAAGTCAGCAAAAGCTTGCTCAAGTCTTGTATTGAATGTTACTTCGCTTTCACGTACCCATTTTCTTGGGTCATAATATTTTTTGTTAGGAACATCAGCACCTTCTGGGTTACCAATTTGTGTTTTTAAATAGTCAATGTTTTTAACCATATAATCACGAATTCCTTCAGTATATGCAAATTGTAAATCTGTATCAATGTTCATTTTGATAACACCATATCCAATAGCTTCTCTAATTTCTTCAAGTGTAGAACCTGAACCTCCGTGGAAAACGAAATCTACTGGGTTATGACCAGTTTTGAATTTGTCTTGAACGAAATCTTGAGAATTTTTTAAGATTTTTGGAGTTAATTTTACGTTTCCTGGTTTGTAAACACCGTGAACGTTTCCAAAAGCTGCTGCAATTGTAAATTTAGGACTTACTTTAGATAATTCTTCGTAAGCATAAGCTACTTCTTCTGGTTGAGTATATAATTTTGAGCTATCAACATCAGAGTTGTCAACACCGTCTTCTTCACCACCTGTAATACCAAGCTCGATTTCAAGAGTCATTCCCATTTTGCTCATTCTAGCTAAATAACCTTTGCAAATTTCGATGTTTTCTTCGATAGGCTCTTCAGATAAGTCAATCATATGAGAACTGAATAATGGTTTTCCTGTTTCTGCAAAATGTTTTTCAGAAGCATCTAGTAAACCATCAATCCAAGGTAATAATTTTTTTGCACAGTGGTCAGTATGTAAAATTACTGTTGCACCGTAAGCTTCTGCTAAAGTATGAATGTGTTTTGCTCCAGCGATTCCACCAGCAATTGCTGATTTTTCGTTAGCATTAGATAATCCTTTTCCAGCGTTAAATTGTGCTCCACCGTTAGAAAATTGAATAATAACTGGCGCATTCAGTTTTGCTGCAGTTTCAAGAACTCCATTGATTGTACTTGATCCAGTAACGTTTACTGCAGGAAGTGCAAATCCTTTTTCTTTTGCATAATTAAAAATCTCTTGAACTTGATCCCCTGTTGCTACTCCTGGTTTAATATTGTGTGCCATTGTAATTCTTTTTAGTTGTTTTTTAGTTTTTAGGTTGCAAAAATAAGAATTAATTAGCATTAGAAAGGATAATTTATTCCAAAATTTAAAACTGAGTGTCCGAAATTGTAATCTCTGAACCAGCGTTTGTTCATTTCGTAAGCAGGATTATAGGTTTTAAATCCTAAGTCAAAACGGATTACGAAAAAACTTAAATCATAGCGAAACCCTATTCCTGTTCCTAGTGCGATGTCTTTAAGGTCGCTTAAGTTCTTAAATGTTGCTTTTTCATCCGTCACATTATCTAGTACATTCCAGATATTTCCTGCATCTGCAAAAATAGCTCCTTTTAACTTCCCTAAAATCTTATATCTAAATTCACCGCTAATAGCGATTTTCATATTGGCTTCGTTAAAATCATTAACAGCTCCTGTGCTTCCTGGTCCTAATGAATAGGGTTGCCAGGCTCTATTGTCATTTGAACCTCCAGAATAGTAACTTCTTGAAAAAGGTACATAATCTGAATTACCAAAAGGAACAGCAATTCCAAAAAATGTTCGTACAGCAATTACTTTTTCTTTAGATAAATCCCAGTGTTTAATGTAGTCAAATTCGGTCTTTAAATATTCTGAATATTCTAAATTGAAAATTTCATAGTTCCCATTTGCATTTTTTTGCAAACTAGCAGCTTGAGAGATTAAAGAAAGTAATGATCCGGCAGTTTCGATTTTTGCTTTAAAAAGATAAAAGGTATTATCTAATAAATCTTTTTTTGTTGTTTTTGTGAATGTGTAATTAGATGCTAAGATAAAATCATTTTCCGTAAGTCTAATCCTTCTTTCTTCGATGCTTTCTACCGATTGATAATCATCACTTGAAACAGGAATTGTTTTGTCTAATACTTCTTTTGTAAAACCTGATGTGCCCTCGTCTATTACTAAATCATTATTATCGTCAACAAATAGAGGTTTGTCGTTATAAGTGTATTCTTGTGAAATATCATTTAAAGCATTGTAAGAGGAACGATATACTCTGTAGTAATTTTGCGGATTTAAATTTCGCACATATTGAATGTTCAAAAGATCGACACGTGCAGTGTTATTTCTTTTTGGAGTCCAGTTATAGGTAAAAGCACCTGTAAAGTTTTCTTTATCAAGACCAATGTTTCGTTGTTTTGCAAAACCAGCAGTCATTACCGTAGACGGAATCATGCTTTTTGGAATGATTTTCTCAGTTCCAAAAGGCATTAATATCCTAGGTACATTCAGTTTAATGTCAATTCCATATTCAGAAGCATTAAAGAAAGTTCCATTTGGATTTGCTAAATCTTGTGAAGAACCAACATTAACACGACCAGCTATTTCTAGTGTTTCGGCACGATTAAAAACATTTCGAATTGTTTCAGAAAGACTAAATCCAATTCCGAAATCCTGAATATTCGAGTGTGTAACATCCAAAGTCGTTTGGAAACTATATTTTTTTCTAGGAGTTAAGTATATCTTGGCGATTAAAGATTGTGCAGTCGAATCTCTTTTGTCGACTTCATAATGAATAGACGGATAATTAAATATTTTTAAATTGTTTAAATATCGGGTTGTAAGAGTTGTTTTATAATCAGCAAATGTGCTTCCTTTGGTAATAAAGATAGCATCGGTTATAGCGTAAGGCCTATATTTTAATTTCTTGTAACTGTATAAATTAAAGTTTTTATAGGTAGTACTATCTTTAATTTCTAATTTGGCATTTGCAGCAGAATAGTCTGTGTATATGTTAACGTCGCTAATTTTGTAGATTTTAAAAGGCATAGTTCTACTAGAATCTTTGTCTTGATAACTATAATCTTTTATGATTAAATCGATATTAGCTTTGTTCTTTTTATTTATCGTGTCAATATTATAGGTAACATTGTTAGATTGAAAATAATATACACCGTGATTTCTAAAGTAAGTTGTTATACGGTTTTTTTCATCCTCTAAATCACTTGTTTTGTATTGATTTCCAGATTTTAATACTGTGTTTTCAATGCTTTTGTTATATAAAGAATCTACATCAGGAGATGATATGTTAGTACTGATAGTATCTAAGAGAAATGGTTGTCCTGTTGTAATATTGTAACGAATCTTGGCTTTTTTTGCGGCTACACTATCAATTGTAAAAGCAGTTTTTACATTAAAATAACCATTGTGAAAATAATGATATTTTAAACGTGTAGCTGATTTTTTTACCTTACTAGTATCAATAATTACTGGCGGCTCACCTGTTGTTTTAAAAAACTCATTTATTCCTTTGTATAAAAAAGATTGTCCTAATCGGTCTACTTGTTTTGCAGATAATAATTTTGATAATCTTTCATATCTTTTAGGATTACTTTTATATTTTGCCTGAAAAGTTGAATCTGGATTTGGATTGGCTAAGTTGTATAAGTTTAAGCGCAACTTGTATCCACCAATAAGCGTACTGTTAGGTTTTTGGTACAATTGGTTGGACACGCTTTCGTCATTAATAGGCTTGTCATTTACTATAATTTCATTCTTTGTAAGAAGCTTTTTGCCGTTAGGAACTCTTTTTACAGAATTACAAGCTGAAATAAATATTGCTATTAGAATAAATGCTGCTATTTTTGTGGAATTCTTTCTCAAGTGTTCTAAAATATTTAATTCAAAAGTACATTATTTTATGGTTAGTAAAAACCAAATCAAGCTTATATCGGGTTTACTTCAAAAAAAACAGCGTTTTGCTAATCAATTGTTTTTTGCCGAAGGGGTAAAAGTAATTCAAGAATTGTTGCAATCCAACTTTGAACTGGAACACCTATATACTACTCAAAACGATTTTGAGACTGTTTTAGTCTCTAAGAAAACGTTAATTAGTGCACAAGAATTAAAAAAAATAAGTGCATTATCAACTCCTAATTCTTGTTTGGCGGTTTTTAAAATCCCTACCGATAAAAAAATAATAGAATCTGGTTTAATCTTAGCTCTTGATGACATTCGTGATCCAGGAAACTTAGGGACTATTTTACGTCTTTGTGATTGGTTTGGAATTAAGCAATTGCTTTGTTCTAAAGAATCAGTAGATATTTATAATCCTAAAGTAGTTCAGGCTACAATGGGTTCAATTGCCAGGGTTAATGTAAATTATATTGATTTAAAAGCTTTTCTTGCTCAAACACCACTTCCTGTTTTTGGGACTTTTATGGACGGATCCAATATTTACCAAACAGCTTTACCCCAAGAAGGGATAATTATAATGGGCAATGAAGCCAACGGAATTTCCGACGAAATCGAAAAAACTATCAAAAACAGACTAACTATTCCTAGATTTGGGGAACTTCAAAAAACCGAAAGTTTAAATGTGGCTACTGCAACCGCAATTATACTTAGTGAGTTTAAACGAAATAGCTAGTTATATAGTTTTAATGAAAAGTAAAGTTAATTAAAATTGCTCTTGATTTTATAGACTCAATATTTCCTGTCCAAGGACTATTTGGGTCTTTGTCACGTATTAACTCGTCATTAATACCAAATGAACCCCTGATAGAAGGAGAGAATATAAAATACTCTGAAAAGAAATCTATACCAAAACCTAATTCATAATTCATAGTCCAGGCTTTTACCCTAAAGCGTTGCTCTAAGTTGTCGTCTATAGATTTTGCGTTACTAGATAAGTTTAATGTTGTAGAAACTCCTCCAAGTAGGTAAGGACGTACGTTTCCAGTTCTTAGAGATGAAAATTTTAATAACAAAGGGAAATTGATGTAAGTGCTACTTACTTCTCTTAAATAATCTGTCTTCGAAGTGAATTCGGGATTAGGAAAGTATAAATCTCTCTTTGTATAATATAACCCCGGTTCAAAACGAAGGTTGATATATTCCATTAATCTTAAATCGGCTACAACCCCAACATTAAATCCAGTTGTTTTTTTTACCTGAATGTCTTGGTTTATTTCTTCATACGATTTATAGTCTATTTTGAAATCATAACTATTAAATCCGAGGTAATACCCAAAATAAAGGCGTTGTTTTTGCCAGGTTTCCAAATTGATAATAGGATCTTTACTAAACATACTTTTAGTAAATTGACTATATCCTTTTGTAGTCAGGGCAAGTAAAATTAAGATTACAGTTTTTTTCATACTATTTTTTAGAAGCTGAATATATTGTTGCTACACCAAATGTTTGTGGCATAGCCACGACACTTATAAACCCAATTTTTCTTAAAATATTGTTTAAGACTTCTCCATGTGGAAATGCGGCAGCAGATTCTGACAAATATCCATAAGCTGAATTGTCTTTTGAAAACAGTTTTCCTATTAACGGAAGTATATTTTTAGTGTAAAAAGAGTAGCCTTGACGGTATAGAGGTTTTTCTGGAACCGAGGTTTCAAGAATTACAAAAACACCATTAGGTTTTAAAACTCTTAAGATTTCAGATAACCCTTTTTCTAGATTTTCGAAATTTCTAACACCAAAAGCAACGGTAATTGCATCAAAATGATTGTCTCCAAAAGGTAAATTTTCAGAATCTCCTACAACCATGTCAATAGTTTGAGTAAGGTTTTTTGCTGCGATTTTCTTTTTTCCTACTTCAAGCATACCTGAAGATATGTCTAAGCCAATAATTTTTTCGGCATTTGTCTGAGCCATTAAAATAGCTAAGTCGCCAGTTCCTGTTGCAATATCTAGAATTATCTTTGGTTTTTTGTCCGAAACTATTTTTAAAACTTTCTTACGCCATTTTATGTCAATACCAAATGAAATTACACGATTTAAGTTATCGTAATTTCCTGATATTGTATCAAACATTTGTTCTACTTGTTCTTTCTTGCCTAAGGCTGAATCTTTATAAGGTGTTATTTTCTCTGCCATTTTTTTTATTTGTACAAATATAATACAATCTGTATTAACTGTTATTCAGTTTCTTTAATTACGATATGAAATTATTTTTGGATCTGTGTTCTTATACCCACTTTTAATGATTTGTAAAAAATCACTAAAAGTGGGTATTGTAGGATCCTTATTTAATGTGGAAATTTACTTTGTAAAAATGTATATATTTTTTCAATGATTAATAGAGAATTAATGACCCAAATCAAATGGGTGCTACTTGCGCTTATCATCTCGTTTGTTCTAGTAAGTTGTTTTGAAAGTACTGTTTTTGAGAGCAGTATTCTTTTTAAAGCGCAAAATACGTTCTTAGGATTAAATTTGTTTTTGGAAATTTTAATTTTCTTTGTCTTTAGTACCTTCGTGGTATTTGGTATTAAAGGCTTTTTTGAGATGTACTCTCAAAAAATCTCAAATATTATAATATTCTTTTCTGGTGTATTTTTAATATTTGTAATTTTTATTTTATGTTATCAAATACTCTTTCTAGAGTAGGTCATTTCTCTAATCATTGTTTGCCAAAAAAAAAGTCCCTCATTATTGAGGGACTTTTTTTTTGTGCTATTGTCTAACGTAGGTCTCGTAAGTGTAATCGTAAAGATGTTTTTCATCTCTAGTGTTGGGTTCAGCCTCTACGAGTTGCCATTCCTTTTTATTAATTTCTGGAAAAAAAGCATCGGCCTCAAAGCTATGATGTACTCTTGTAATTTCTAGAATATCTGCTAATGGCATTCCCAGATTGTAAATTTCTCCTCCGCCAATAATAAACGAATCATCATTTTCGGGACATTTTGCAATTGCTTCTTCTATGCTTTTTACAACAATACATCCTTCTGGTTGATAATCTTCTTGACGCGTTATTACAATATGAGTTCTGTTTGGTAATGGTTTAGGAAAACTTTCAAATGTTTTTCGTCCCATTATAATATGATGTCCAGTGGTAAGAGCTTTAAATCTTTTGAAATCATTTGATAAATGCCAAATCATTTCGTTATTTTTTCCAAGCGCATTGTTTTCGGCAACTGCCGCAATCATTATAATCATTTTGTTTCGAACTAAAGTTTGTTTTCGGTATTGTCATTTATGCTTGAGTCTAGCTGAGCTATTCTTTTTTGTTGTAATGCAACAAGTCGGTCAATTTGTTCTCTTTCCCAATTCTTATTCATGAAACGGTCGGTGATATATACTTTTATAAAGTGTAAAATAAAAATAAAACACCATGCGGTAATTATCCATAGGTACCAAGTTTGCCCATTTGAGACATTAAAAAACCGATTGGCAATAAATAAAAATAAACTTCCTAAAAGGAATAAGACAAAATGGAAATAAAGCGTTTTCTTTTGTTTAATTCTTCTTCTGGCGTATTCATACTGCTCGTGTAATTCCTTTTCCATGAGTAAAATATTAGATTATAAAGATAAAATTTATTTTGAAACAGGACTGTTTTGATAGTTGAATATTTATCCTGTAAGATATTTTGCTCTTGAAAGAGCATGGTTTGCATCTTTTTGAGATAAAAAAAATCCGCTCGTTAAAGCGGATTGTTGTTATTTTGATGTTTTATACGGCAACACTACCTTTGATTCCTGCATGTGGTTCATAACCTACAAGGGTAAAATCATCATAATCAAAATCGAAAATGTTTTTTATATCTGGATTTAAAACCATTTTTGGCAATGGTTTTGGTTCACGTTTTAATTGTAATTCCAATTGTTCAAAATGGTTATTGTAAATGTGTGCATCTCCAAAAGTGTGGATGAATTCTCCAGCTTCGAGGTCGCAAACTTGTGCAATCATCATAGTTAATAAAGCATATGATGCAATATTAAATGGAACTCCTAAAAAGATATCGGCACTTCGTTGGTATAATTGACAAGATAATTTTCCTTTAGTTTCGCCTTTTTCAAGGTCAGGACTTGCTACGTAAAACTGAAAAAAAGCATGACAAGGAGGTAATGCAGCTTTATTGTTAGCTACATTTTCTTCAAATGATTTTTTTGTGTCTGGCAATACCGATGGATTCCAAGCAGAAACCAACATTCGGCGACTGTTTGGGTTTGTTTTAAGTTCGGTAATCAGTTCCGAAATTTGGTCGATTTCTTCACTATTCCAATTACGCCATTGGTGTCCATAAACAGGACCTAAATCTCCATTGCTGTCTGCCCAGGCATCCCAAATTTTAACTCCGTTTTCTTGTAGATACTTAATATTAGTATCTCCTTTTAAAAACCAAAGTAATTCGTATATGATAGATTTTAAGTGTAATTTTTTGGTAGTAACCATTGGGAAACCTTCACTTAAATCAAAACGCATTTGGTATCCAAAAACACTTTTTGTACCAGTTCCGGTTCTATCTCCTTTTTGACAACCGTTCTCAAGAACATGTTGTACCAAGTCTAAGTATTGTTTCATTTTTTATTTGGCTTTATGCCTTATGCTATAGGCTTTAAGCTTGTAGCGTAAAGCGTATTGCTTTATGATTCTCTCTTCGAAATTTCATCACGAATCTTGGCTGCTTTTTCATAATCTTCCTGAAGAACAGCTTGCTCTAATAATTCGTTAAGTTCTTGAGTTGTGTGTTTAGAATAAGTTTCGCCAGATTGATTAGATTCTTCTTCGCGACCAAATGTTTCTGGATTAGAAAGAACATCATCAATTTCTTGAGAATCCTTATCGCTCTCCATAGAGTTTGACTTTAAATAAATTCCTGCCTTATCCAATATGTTTTTATAAGTAAATATTGGAGCATTAAAACGCAATGCCAATGCTATAGCATCAGAAGTTCTTGCGTCGATTATTTCTTCAATTTTATCTCTTTCGCAAATTAAGCTGGAATAGAATACTCCATCAACCAATTTGTGGATAATAACTTGCTTAACAACAATATCAAATCGTTCTGCAAAGTTTTTGAATAAATCATGTGTTAATGGGCGAGGTGGTTTTATCTCTTTTTCTAAAGCAATAGCAATTGATTGCGCTTCGAATGCACCAATTACAATTGGTAACTTTCGTTCGCCATCAACTTCATTCAAAATCAAAGCATAAGCGCCATTTTGAGTTTGACTGTATGAAATTCCTTTTATAGATAATTTAACTAAGCTCATAAGTTGCAGACGTAAAAGGTATTACTACCTCATTTTAATTAGAATTTTGTGTAAAAAATAAAAGTGCAATTTTAATCAAAAAATATGGAACAAAAAAGCTACCTAAAGCAAAGATACGATTATCTTATTTTTAGGTAGCATTATTTTAGTATAGAATTTTTAAAATCTATGAATGTTGCGCTTTGAATGCTTTTAATTTTTCAATTAACTTAGGTACAATTTCAAAAGCATCACCAACAACACCATAATCTGCTACTTTAAAGAAAGGAGCTTCTGGGTCATTATTGATTACTAATTTTACTTTTGATGAGTTAATACCAGCAATATGTTGGATAGCACCAGAAATACCTATTGCAATATATAAGTTTGTTGCAACTGGTTTACCTGTTTGTCCTACGTGTTCGCTATGAGGTCTCCATCCTAAATCAGAAACTGGTTTAGAACATGCAGTTGCAGCACCAAGTACAGCAGCTAAATCTTCTACCAATCCCCAGTTTTCTGGTCCTTTTAATCCACGACCTCCAGAAACTACGATATCAGCATCTGCAATAGATACTTTTCCAGTAACTTTTTCTACAGATTCTACTTTTACTCCAAAATCATTGTCTCCAATTGTTGGGTTAAAATCTTCTGCAGTTGCAGCACCAGCGCTTTCGTAAATACCATAAGAGTTTTTAGCAAGAGCTAATACTTTTACATCTGTACTGATTTCTGTAATATTGAAAGCTTTGTTAGAAAAAGCATTTCTTTTTACCTGAAAAGGGGATGTGCTTACAGGTAATCCTACCACATTTGATGCAAATCCAGCGTCTAAGCCAACTGCAACTAATGATGAAAGATAAATACTGTCTGTGCTAGAAGATAGTAAAACTACTTTTGTACCTTCTTTTTGAGCTGCTTGTTTAATAACGTCAGCATAAGCTTTAGCAGTAAAACCTGCTAATTTATCGTTAGTTACTTTAAGAACTTTATCAACTCCGTATTTCGATAATTCGCTTACGTCGCTTGTGTTTATAGTTAATGCTGTAACAGTTGTTCCTAATGATTCGGCAATTTTTTTAGCGTATGAAGCTAATTCAAAAGCTACCTTTTTAAATTTTCCTTCTGCAGATTCTGCATATATTAATATTGACATGATTTTATTTGTTTAAAAGTTTAAAGTTTTAGGTTTAAAGTTATTGTAACTGAAAACGGTGACTAAAAACTGATTACTAGATTACTTTCGCCTCGTTGTGTAATAAATTAATTAACTCATCTAAATTGTCTGGAGAAACTAATTTTACTGCAGATTTTGGAGCTGGTTTTTCAAATTTAACCACTTTAGTATTTACAGGAGCATCAACTGGTTCAAGAATTGCTAACGCTTTTGTTCTTGCAGTCATAATTCCTCTCATGTTCGGGATACGTAAATCTTTCTCTTCAACTAATCCTTTTTGACCACCAATAATTAATGGTAAAGATGTGCTTACAGTTTCTTTTCCACCGTCAATTTCACGAACCGCTTTTACGCTAGTTCCGTCAACAGTTATATTTGTACAAGAGTTTAAAAAGTTATATCCTAAGATTCCAGAAATCATTCCAGGAACCATTCCACCATTATAATCTAATGATTCTTTTCCAGCAATTACTAGATCGTAACCACCAGTTTTGATAACTTCTGCAAGTTGTTTTGCAACGAAGAAACCATCAGTTGGGTTTGCATTGATACGAATTGCTTCGTTTGCTCCAATTGCTAATGCTTTACGTAAAGTTGGTTCAGTGTCAGGACCTCCAACATTTACTACAGTAACTGTAGCGCCTTGTTGCTCCTGAAACCAAATTGCACGTGTTAGGCCAAATTCGTCGTTAGGATTAATTACATATTGTACGCCGTTGGTATCAAATTCTGAATCACCATTGGTAAAGTTGATTTTTGAAGTAGTATCAGGTACATGACTGATGCAAACTAATATTTTCATAAGTATATATTTTATTATTTCTAAATACGTTTCCACAAATTTAGAAATATAATCCGAATAATTTACTATGCACGCATAATATTTTAGAAAACTATTACGTTTTCGTAAAATGGGACTTGAATTTTGAATAATGTTGCTTTTTATGCCTGAAAAGGTGGTTATTAAGCAAATATTTATGACTTAAAAAGAATCAATAGTAAATGAAAAAAAGAAATATTGGAGTCTTTTTTGCTGAATTTTATTTCCTTAAAATGGAATTTCTAACAAAATAAAAAATAAATAAGAAGGGTATAACTATTTTATAGTGTAATATATCGATTTCGTAACTGGAAAATTTTGATTGTCAAAAGTTAAAGTTCTAGTAAAACATCCATATAGCAAGTACTTCTTGTTTTTTAAACTAAATTTATGCATTTAAGTAATTTAAAATATTTATTTTTGCTTTTCAGAAAATTACAACATACAATATAAAATATGAGAACAATACAATTTAGAGAGGCCATTTGCGAAGCGATGAGTGAAGAAATGCGTCACGATGAATCCATATATTTAATGGGCGAAGAAGTTGCAGAATACAACGGTGCATACAAAGCATCAAAAGGAATGCTTGCTGAGTTTGGCGAAAAAAGAGTAATTGATACTCCAATTGCAGAACTTGGATTTACAGGAATTGCAGTTGGATCTGCAATGAACGGTTGTCGTCCAATTGTAGAATATATGACTTTCAACTTCTGTTTAGTTGGTATTGATCAAATTATAAATAACGCTGCTAAAATGCGTCAGATGACAGGAGGACAATTTAATGTGCCTATCGTTTTTCGTGGACCAACTGCTTCAGCAGGTCAATTAGGAGCAACACACTCTCAAGCTTTAGAGAACTGGTTTGCAAATACACCAGGACTTAAAGTTGTAGTTCCATCTACTCCTTATGATGCAAAAGGACTTTTAAAATCAGCTATTCGTGATAATGACCCTGTAATCTTTATGGAGTCTGAGCAAATGTATGGTGATAAAGGAGAAGTTCCAGACGGAGAATATACAATTCCTCTAGGAGTTGCTGATGTTAAACGTGAAGGAACTGATGTAACAATCGTATCTTTTGGAAAAATTATCAAAGAAGCATTTATTGCAGCAGATGAATTAGCTAAAGAAGGTATCTCTTGTGAGATTATCGATTTAAGAACAGTTCGTCCAATGGATAAAGATGCAATCTTAACTTCTGTTAAAAAAACAAACCGTTTAGTAATTCTTGAAGAGGCTTGGCCATTTGCAAGTATATCTTCTGAGATTACATATATCGTACAAGAACAAGCTTTTGATTTTCTTGATGCGCCAATACAACGTATTACAACTGCAGATACACCTGCACCTTACTCTCCTGTATTGCTTAAAGACTGGTTGCCAAATTCAGGTGATGTCATAAAAGCAGTTAAGAAGGTAATGTATAAAAAATAAGAAAATTAACAATACTAATAAAACTTCATCATTTTCTTATTTGATGAAGTTTTTTTTTGGATTATGAAAAGAATAATTGTACTCAGTCTATTTTTCTTATTCGCATTTGTGAATAGCATTTTTGCACAAACAAAAGTGAGTGGAATCGTCTTAGATAAATCCAATCAACCGATTCCGTTTGCAAACGTAGTTTTTAAAGGAACCAATATAGGAATTGTTTCTAATGAAGATGGACGTTTTTATTTAGAATCGGCAAACACTTATACTACAATAATTATTGCATCGGCAGGTTTTTCTGAAAAAGAAATTACTTTAGAGAAAGCAGTAAACTACAACTTTAAAGTTGTCTTGAATGAGGCCGAAAGTTTAAATGAAGTAGTAATTTACACTGGTAAAACTTCTAAAAAAAATAATCCTGCGCTTGACATCCTTAGAAAAATCTGGGAGCGAAAACGTAAAAACGGATTATACCAGTTTAAACAATACCAAATGGAGAAGTACGAAAAAGTGGAATTCGATATGAATACCATTGATAGTGCCTTCATGAAAAATAAGATTTTTAAAGGAATGGAATTCATCTTTAAACAGGTGGATACTTCTAAAATTACAGGAAAAACATATTTACCTATTTTTATAAATGAATCTTTGTATGATGTATATGGAGATAATAATATAAAGAAAGTAAAAGAGATAATAAAAGGAAGTAAGACTTCTGGGTTTAATAACAACCAGCAAATATTATCTTTTGTAAAAGACCTATATTCTGAATACAATATTTACGACAATCACCTTACATTCTTTGATAAAAGCTTTACAAGCCCATTATCTACAACAGGAATCGATGTGTATAACTACGTTTTAAAAGACAGTACATTTATCGATAACAAATGGTGTTATAATATCGTGTTTTATCCAAGACGTAAAAACGAATTAACTTTTAAAGGAGATTTTTGGGTAAACGATACCACATTTGCAATCAAGAAAATTAATATGGCAGTTACAAAAAGTGCCAATATTAACTGGGTAAAAGATATTTATATCGAGCAAGAATTTGATGTAGTAAGTGATTCGATCTTTCTTCTTACGAGAGATTATATGATGTCGGATTTTGCATTAAACAAAAAAGAAAGTTCAAAAGGTGTCTATGGAAAAAGAACGAGTTCTTATAGAGATCATAAATTTAATATATCAAAACCAGCAGCTTTTTATAAAGAAGAAGTTAACTATATAGATAATGAAGTTTATAATAGGCCTGATGAATATTGGGAAGAAAACCGATTCGAAAAACTGACAAAAGACGAGCAAGGTGTTTATAAAATGCTCGATACATTGCAAACGGTCAAGAAGTTTAAGCAATTGTATAGCTTAGTTTCGATACTTGGTAGCGGATATGTAGAGTTTCCTAAGTTTGATTACGGACCAATATTCTCCACCTTTGGATATAACGAAGTCGAAGGAGTTCGTGTACGAGTAGGAGGAAGAACTTATTTTGGACCAAATGATCCGTGGCGATTACAAGCATATACCGCATATGGTTTTGAAGATAATAAGTTTAAATATGGAGTTTCGGGAAAATGGATGGTCGATAAAAAGAATCGTCTTATAATCTCGGGAGGAAACAGGCGCGATGTAGAGCAAATTGGAGCTAGTTTAACTACGACCAATGATGTTTTAGGTCGAAGTTTCGCTTCATCAGCATTGTTCACAACAGGAAGCAATGGGAAATTAACAAACATTAATTTAACCAATGTTGCTGCCGAAATCGAACCAATCAAGAACCTAACATTTCAGGTAGGATTATCATATCGTACATTAGAGTCAGCATCGCCAACTTTTAGTTTAGATTATTACACAACTTTGCCTACCGCTACAAATCCTGCGGGAGTTATAGAAAGTGAAGTAAAACAATCCGAAGCAAATATTCAGATAGAATACACTCCAAATCGTAAAACAATTGGTTTTGGGGTTGAAAGAAATAACGTTGACAGTCCGTTTAGTAGATTCTTTATTAATTACAGCCACGGATTTAAAGGCGTACTGAATAGCGATTTTAAATACGAAAAAGTTCAGTTGTATTACAAACAACCAATTATTATTGGGCCTCTTGGACGTACGAATCTTATCTTAGAAACAGGAAAAACATTCGGAACAATTCCGTTAGGATTAATGAGTGTAATCCCGGGTAACCAGACTTACTTTACAATCGAGAATACATTTAGTAACCTGAATTTTTATGAGTTTGTAACCGATCAATACACGACTTTGCAATGGGATCATAATTTTGGCGGACGACTTTTTGCTCGAATTCCATTTATGCGTAAACTTAATTGGAGAGAAATTATTGGTGCCAAAGCAGTTTACGGAACAATCTCTGATGCAAACAGAGCAATCAATGCATCGGGCTTAGTTTACAATGCACCCGAAAAAGTGTATTGGGAGTACAGCGCGGGAATCGGAAATATTTTTAAAGTATTCCGTATCGATTTCTCTTGGAGAGGAAGTTATCTAAATACACCAGATGCTAATAAATTTGCAGTAAAAGGATCTTTCGGATTCTATTTCTAATATTTAGATTAAAAAAATAATCTCGTAAAAACGCCAAGTCACTAAGTTTAATTTCTTAAGACCTGGCGTTTTTGTATGATTAATAATTTGTTTCACGCAGATTAAGCAGATTTATTCTTTTTGCAGAGCTAATTAAAGATCTCTTTAATCTGCCAAATCTGCGTGAAAAGAAAACTTTGCGAGATTTTTTAATTAATTTTAGGAGCTATTCCCGCTATCCGTTTCAATCTTTTGTTTTTTAAAGAAAAAAAACAAAAGGATTTCCACTTCTATCGGGGCTAAAAAACTCACAGGTATGCAAGAAGCAATCGATTATCTTTCAGATAAAAGTCCAATTTTTCAGGCAATCATACAAGAATATGGCTTGCCACCAATCCCGAAGCGACCACAAGGATTCGAAACATTGGTTTTGCTTATTCTAGAGCAGCAAGTATCTATAGATTCAGCGAAAGCTACATTTTTAAAAATTAAAGCATATACAACTTGTAATCCCGAAACATTAGTAATCTTACCCGATGAAGAATTTCGTACCTTGGGTGTAAGCCGACAAAAAACAGCATATATTAAAATATTAGCTTTAGCGATATTAAATAATGAAATCAATATTGAAAGCCTTGCTGCCAAATCAGCCAAAGAAGTTCGTGAGGAACTTATAAAACTAAAAGGAATCGGGAATTGGACCATCGATATTTATTTGATGTTCTGTCTTCAGGAGCCCGATTTAATTCCGCTTGGAGATATAGCTGTCGTAAATACAATCAAAGAATTGCTTGATATTCACGACAAAACAGAGATGGAAAACCTTACCTCGCAATGGAGTCCATATCGTTCTTATGCTACATATTTGCTTTGGCATTATTATTTAAAGAAAAGAAAAAGAACTATTACCTATTAACTGCCTGTTTTTTAAAAGAAAAGTGCATAGATTAATGGATTTTTTCATTGTAAAAAAGGATTCTTTAACTACTTTTGCAATCGAAATTATAGAAAAAATAAAAAACGAAAATGACCGCAGACAAACTAACAACTTTCGATGTATTAATCGAAATACCAAGAGGAAGCAGAAATAAATATGAGTACGATTTTGAAATAAAAAGAATGCGTTTCGACAGAATGTTATTCTCTTCAATGATGTACCCAGCCGATTACGGATTTATTCCTGAAACTTTGGCTCTTGATGGTGATCCACTAGATGTATTAGTTCTGGTAAATGAGCCTACTTTTCCTGGATGTGTTATGGAAGTAAAACCAATCGGTGTTTTCCATATGGCAGATGATAAAGGACCAGATGAGAAAATTATTTGTGTACCAGTTTCTGATCCAATCTGGAATTCATTAGAAAACCTTTCGGATATTAATCCACACTTATTAAAAGAAATCGAACACTTCTTCCAGGTTTATAAAGATCTTGAAAACAAACAAGTAGATGTAGAAGGTTGGGGAGATGTAACAGAAGCATTTAATATCATTGCAGAATGTACTAAACGTTTTAATGATATCGAAAATAAACCAGAGGGATTATTTAGTATTAAATAATTTTTATCCTATTCTATTATAAAAAAAGCAGCACTTAGATAAGAGTGTTGCTTTTTTTGTTTAAATTCGTTTAGTTACATTACTAATACTAACCAAAATACCATTAAAAATTATGAATGCATTTATGATTTATTTGCCAATTGTTATGGCAATTATAGGATTACTTTTCATGGCAATAAAAAGGACTTGGGTGTTAAAACAAGATGCTGGCGATGGCAAGATGAAAGCCATTTCGGACCATATTTATGAAGGAGCATTGGCTTTCCTGAAAGCCGAGTATCGATTGCTTACCTTTTTTGTAATTGGAGCAAGTATTGTTTTAGCGGGAATTTCATTTATAGTTCCCACCACACATATATTAATAGTAGTAGCTTTTATTTTCGGAGCATTTTTCTCTGCTTTAGCTGGGAATATGGGAATGAAAATAGCAACCAAAACCAATGTTAGAACCACACAAGCAGCAAGAACTAGTTTGCCACAAGCATTAAAAGTATCTTTCGGTGGAGGAACCGTTATGGGATTAGGAGTTGCCGGATTAGCTGTTTTAGGGTTAACCGGTTTTTTTATAGTATTTTTTCAGGTATTTATGGGTGGAGTTTGGACTTCATCTGAAGATATGACAAAAGTTCTGGAAACATTAGCAGGATTTTCATTAGGAGCCGAGTCGATTGCATTATTTGCAAGAGTAGGTGGAGGTATTTATACTAAAGCTGCCGATGTAGGTGCTGATTTAGTTGGTAAAGTCGAAGCTGGAATTCCAGAAGATGATCCTCGTAATCCAGCTACAATTGCAGATAACGTGGGTGATAATGTGGGAGATGTTGCAGGAATGGGAGCCGATTTATTTGGTTCGTATGTTGCTACAGTTTTGGCAGCAATGGTTCTGGGTAATTACGTAATAAAAGATATGGGTGGGAATATCCAAGATGTTTTTGGAGGAATCGGACCAATTTTATTACCAATGGCAATTGCTGGTTTCGGAATTTTGTTCTCTATTATAGGAACGACATTAGTAAAAATTACAGATGATAATGCAAAAGAAGCACAAGTACAAAAAGCATTGAATATAGGAAACTGGGTTTCGATTGTTCTAACTGCTATTGCTTGTTATTTTTTAGTACAATATATGTTACCAGAAACCATGCAAATGAGTTTCTTTGGAGAAGGTTCTAAAGATATTTCTTCAATCAGAGTATTCTATGCTACCATTGTTGGATTAATCGTAGGAGGAGCTATTTCTTCAGTTACCGAATATTATACAGGATTGGGTACAAAACCAGTATTGGCAATTGTACAAAAATCAAGTACAGGCGCAGGAACAAATGTTATTGCAGGATTGGCAACAGGAATGATCTCTACATTTCCTACTGTACTTTTATTTGCTGCAGCAATCTGGATATCTTATGCATTAGCAGGATTTTATGGAGTGGCATTAGCAGCATCTGCAATGATGGCAACAACAGCAATGCAATTAGCAATTGATGCTTTTGGACCAATATCTGACAATGCTGGTGGAATTGCTGAGATGAGCGAATTACCAAAAGAAGTTCGTACAAGAACAGATATTCTGGATTCAGTAGGAAATACTACAGCAGCAACAGGAAAAGGATTTGCAATTGCTTCGGCAGCATTAACTTCATTGGCACTGTTTGCGGCGTATGTAACATTTACAGGAATTGACGGAATTAATATTTTTAAAGCACCAGTTTTGGCAATGCTTTTTGTGGGAGGAATGATTCCTGTAGTTTTCTCAGCTCTGGCTATGAATTCTGTAGGGAAAGCAGCGATGGATATGGTGTACGAAGTGCGTCGCCAGTTTAGAGAAATTCCAGGAATCATGGAAGGAACTGGAAAACCAGAATACGCAAAATGTGTAGATATTTCGACTAAAGCCGCTTTACGCGAAATGATGCTTCCAGGAATCTTAACGATTGGTTTTCCTATTGCGATTGTTCTTTTAGGGAAATTAGTTTACGGAAGCAACAACCAATTAATCGCCGAAATGTTGGGTGGTTATATGGCTGGAGTTACAGTTTCGGGAGTTCTTTGGGCAGTTTTCCAGAATAATGCAGGAGGAGCTTGGGATAATGCAAAAAAATCTTTTGAGGCAGGAGTGCTTATTAATGGAGAAATGACCTATAAAGGCTCGGATGCGCATAAAGCAGCCGTAACAGGAGATACAGTTGGAGATCCATTTAAAGATACATCAGGACCATCG
The DNA here is from genome assembly GCF_057834355.1 of Flavobacterium sp. GL_143. Taxonomy (NCBI): domain Bacteria; kingdom Pseudomonadati; phylum Bacteroidota; class Flavobacteriia; order Flavobacteriales; family Flavobacteriaceae; genus Flavobacterium; species Flavobacterium sp. GL_143. The sequence continues at coordinate 1,849,024 of NZ_CM174401.1, forward strand.
ATGAATATTTTGATAAAACTAACTTGCTTAATCGGGTTGGTAATTGCTCCGATATTAGGCGAAGGACATTCGGCTTCGGGAATGGCAGAAGGAGGTTCTTGTTGTGCTAAAACAGAAATGCATGGCGGACATTCTAAATGCGATATGTCTAAAATGGCAACAATGACCAGAGAAGAATGTGCACAAATGTGTAAAGAAAAAGGATGCAGTCCAGAAGAAACAGCAAAATGTTTAGCAAACTATGATGCAAACGGAAAATACCTTCATAAAAAAACGGATTGTTTTGATACAACTAAATACACTAAAACGGATGCGGTTCGTGTAGAAATTGTAAACGTGAATGGTCAGGTTGTAGGAACGGTTAGAACGACAACAAATGGTAAAGTAGATGAAAAGGTTTTTAAAGGAACAGCAGATGAGGTTAATGCTCAAATTGATGCTTTGAAATAATAAAATGACTTATCAATCTTAAATACTTACACTTTGACAAAGTCCTAAATATAAAAAATGCCTCTAATAATTTAGAGGCATTTTTTTTATGTTTTAAAACAATCCGTTTAGTTCGGCATCAATTCTATTAATGATGTCTCCTAAATCTTCAGGATTATCAACAAAGTTTATGTTGTCAACATCTATAATCAATATTTTTCCTTTAGTGTATGTTTGAACCCAAGCTTCATATCTTTCGTTCAAACGACTTAAATAATCAATAGAGATAGAGTTTTCGTATTCGCGACCGCGTTTATGAATTTGTCCTACTAAGTTAGGAATAGAACTTCTTAGGTAAATTAATAAATCGGGTGGTTTTACCAATGTTTCCATTAGTTCAAACAATGAAGTGTAATTCTGGAAATCACGACTAGTCATTAATCCCATAGAATATAAGTTGGGAGCAAAAATATAAGCATCTTCGTAAATGGTTCTGTCCTGAATAACTTTTTTACCGCTTTCGCGAATTTGTTGCACTTGGCGAAATCGGGTATTTAAGAAATAGATCTGCAAGTTAAATGACCAACGCTCCATTTGATGGTAAAAATCATCTAAATATGGGTTGTCGACAACTTCTTCAAAGTTGGGTTCCCATTTAAAATGTTTAGCCAGTAATTTGGTTAGAGTTGTTTTTCCTGCGCCTATGTTTCCTGCTATTGCTATGTGCATTACGGTATTATGATTTTATAATTTGTAATTCCTTCAATTGTAAAAATAGATAAAATTTGGTCTTTGTAATAGAAATTACCAAACGTTTTTTCTGAAATTTCAATTTGCAAAGGATCTCCTGATTCGGGGGTACTGATGTCTTTAAAAAACAACAAATTAGCTTTTTTGTAAATGTATTGATTGTTGTTAAGAATCGTCAAAGCATCAAAATCGGGTATTTTCCCAAAAGCAATAACTTTGCCGAAGATGTCACAAGAAAACCAATTGTTCTTTTCGTCTACCCAATAAAAAACGTTGAAATTCGATTGATAGTATTTTATATTTCCTGAAAGTGGAGTTGAAACAGTTTTGTACTCATCCTTTAAATAGTTGTAAAGACCAATTTGCTGGTTTAATGTATTGTAAATCCAGAGCTGGTTTTGGGAAGCAATCCCAACTCCAGAAGCGAGGATTGGGGTTGTATTTTTAGAAAAATTAATTCGGCTAGTTTCATTAAACTGATTATCTAGTAAAACCACAGTATTGAAATCTTCATAAAATAAAACAACTTTAAGCGGATTTTCTAAATCAGCTTTGGTAATCTTTCCTAAAGAGATGTTTTTATATTCGTAGGCATCTTTACCGTTTGTCTTTATAAAACGGTTGTCTTTTATTAAATATACAAAGCCAAAAGTATCGGTTCCTGAAAATTGATCAGCATCAAAAGTTATACTATTTACCGTAGTTATTTGGATTTTCTTATCCTGAGAAAAAGCTGCTGAAAAGGAGCAAATAAGAATCAGAAGTATCAAGTTTTTATACATTGTTGTTTTGGTTTTAATAACTCTGATTTTGAATAGGCCAAATTACAAAAAAACTCAATTGCTATTTGCTTTAGCATAAATATTTGGACTAGGAATGATTATGCAGCACTACTTTTTTAGGAATATCTTGTTTAAAGCCACATTTGTCTATCGTTTCAGGCAATTGATATATTAGTTTTTTTAGACTTTAAGATTAGTAATAGCTTTGGTTAATAATCTAATAATTAGATAGAAACATTTTAAAGATAGCACTATGATGAATAAAATATTTTTTACACTTATTGTGATGTTTGGATTTTATCAGGCACAGGCACAAAAAGACTTTCAGGGAATGGCAATTTATGAGTCTAAAACACAAGCTCCAAAATTTAATGGAATGCAAGGCAACAGAGATATTACTCCCGAGATGCAAAAAGACATGGAAGAGCACATGAAAAAAATGCTCGAAAAAACATTCATACTTAATTTTGATCAGTCAGCTTCGATTTATAAAGAAGAAGAAAAGCTAGATATGGGAGGACAAGAAGGTGGAGGTTTTAGAATGATGGGTTCTATGATGGGCAGCGGCGGAACTTTTTATAAAAATGTAAAAGCTAAATCGTATACCGTTGATAAAGAATTTATGGGAAAAGAATTTCTAGTCGTGGATTCATTGCCAAATATAAAATGGAAACTAGAGGGTGAAACCAAGCAAATAGGAGGTTACACATGTTATAAAGCCACGATGGTTAAAACAGTTAATGAAGCAGATATTAGAAATGTTAGACCCAAGAATCCTGATATTAAAAATGAAGAATCAACAAAAGTAGAGAATCCTAAGAAAGAAGAGAAAGGAACAAATTTCATGGAGAGTTTTGACGTTCCTAAAGATATAATTGTAACTGCTTGGTATACGCCAGATATACCTATAAACCAAGGTCCTGAGAATTATTGGGGTTTACCAGGTTTAATATTAGAAATTAATGATGGGAGAACCATTATACTATGCTCTAAAATTGTTTTGAATGCAAAAGATAAAGTTGCAATAAAAGCACCAACAACTGGTAAAATAACTTCTCAGAAAGCATATGATGAAATTGTAATAAAGAAAATGAAAGAATTTCAGGAAATGCATCCTAATCGTAGCAGATCAGGCGGAGCAGCAACTCTTATAGTTAGATAATTTATTCAAATTATAATGAAAAACATACTCTCATTTTTTACTCTTTTGGTTACAACCATATCATTATCTCAAAGTATTAAATACGATGGATTTATTTTGGATGAAAAGAAAAATCCGTTAGAAATGGCCAATATTATGGCTGTTAATATAGGAACCAAAGCAATGGATTCGTACGGAATAACCAATGATAAAGGAAGGTTTCAGTTGAGTTTAAAACCAAATTCATCCTACAGCATAAAAATTAGTTATCTCGGAATGAAATCTAAAGAGATAATAATTACAACACAATCTATAAATATTTCTCAGAATATTGTTTTGGATAACCTCGGGATAGAACTTGAGGGAGTCGAGATTGTGCGCGAAATGCCAGTTTCGATAAAAGGAGATACGATTGTATATAACGCAGATTCATTTAAATCTGGAACAGAAAAAAAACTAGAAGATGTTTTGAAAAAACTACCAGGAGTTGAGGTAAACGCTGATGGTGAAATAGAAGTAGAGGGCAAAAAAGTTTCTAAATTAATGGTCGAAGGCAAAGATTTCTTTGATGGAGATACAAAACTAGGAGTCAAAAACATTCCCGCTGATGCGATTGATAAAGTACAGGTGCTAAGAAATTATAATGAAGTTGGCGCATTAAAAGGATTAGAGAATGATCAGGATAATGTAGCCATGAATATTAAACTTAAAAAAGGAAAGAATAATTTTTGGTTTGGAGATATGACTGCCGGAATAGGAGTTGGCGAACTCGATAGTCGGTATGTAATTAACCCAAAAGTGTTTTATTATAGCCCTAAATATAGTATTAATGTGATTACCAATTTTAATAATATAGGCGAATTGCCTCTTACAATTCAGGATTATTTTAAGTTTACGGGCGGTTTTAGGAGTATGATGAAAAAAGGTGGAAGTAGCTTTGATGTTTCTTCTAATGATTTAGGAATTTCGCTTTTGCGAAATAATCGAGCAAAAGAAATCGAAACCCAATTTGGAGCTACTAATTTTACTTATAACGTTACTAAATCTTGGAGTTTAAGTGGTTTCGGAATTATTTCTTCAGCTACGACCGACCTCGAAACTAAATCTCAAATCTCAATACTAGAATCTGGAGATCAACAAAAAAGTGATGAACTAACGCATCAAAAAAATAATCTGGGACTGTTCAAATTAAGTTCGACTTATAAACCAAACGCAAAATTTCAGTTTGATTATGATGTTTTAACAAAACTATCCAAACAAGAAGAGAATAGTAATTTGTTGCGAGAATCGATTGTAGATAATACGACTACAACCGAGAATATATTTACAAAGAAAAAGCAAGATCCAACATCTGTCAATCAAAATCTGAGTTTGTATTATACCAAAAACGACAAAAATATTTTTGCTTTTGAAGCCCAGTATTTATATCAGGATGAGAACCCGTTTTATAATGCCAATTTGCACAGTCAGCCGTTTGATTTATCGGGATATATTTCAGGTCAGGACAGAAATGATTTGAATCAGAATCGGTTTGTGAAAACAAATAAACTAGATGCTAAATTTGATTACTATTATATGGTAACTCCTAAGAGTAATATTAACGTGACGATTGGGAACACGTATTCTCATCAAAATTTTAATTCTCATATTTTTCAAATCTTGGATGATGGCACAACCAATGATTTAAATGCTGCAGAAAATAATAATCAGGTAAATTATAATTTTAATGATGTGTTTTTAGGAGTACATTATAAAATTCTGGCAGGTAAATTTACTTTTACTCCAGGTGTGAGTGTACATTCGTATAAGATGGAAAATAACCAATTAGGTTCTGGTTATTCACAGAATTTCTTTAGAGTTCTACCCGATTTGTTTGCTTTGTATCAGATAAAAAAATCAGAAACATTAACCTATGATTTCTCATTGACAAATAATTTCACCGATATTAATCAGTTGGCTTCTGGTTACGTTTTGTCTAATTATAGTAATTTGTTTCAAGGGAATAGATTCTTAGAGAATGCAACTTCTCAAGTACATTCTTTGCGTTATTTTAAATACAATATGTTCAATTTTGAAAATATTTTTGCCGATGTAACCTATACTAAAAAAGTAGATGCTGTAAAAACGAAGTCTGATTTTGCAGGAATAAACCAATCTTCGATGCCTTATAATTCTAATTTAGCCGACGAAACTTTTTCAGGATTGGGAAGTTACGGACGTTCATTTTTAAAGAACTATAAAGCATCCGTAAATGCGAGTTTAAACTGGTCTAAGTTTAATAATATCCAGAACGACTCCCCTTCAGTAACCGAAAGCTTTAGCCAAAATTATACGGTAAAAGCAGCTACAAATTATAAAGATTTGCCTAATCTAGAATTTGGTTATACTTTCTTGGTTAATGAATATAGTGGTTCTACTTATTATACAGATAAACCTTTTGCTAAGCTGGATTACTATTTTTTAGAAAGTTTTTCTTTTGTTGCCGATTATGAATTTTACCATTATTACAGTAAGAATAAGACAATCGATAACGAATACGATTTTTTAAATGCTAGTTTGGTTTACCAAAAAAAGGATAGTAAATGGGAGTATAAAGTCTCGGCTACCAATTTGTTAAACACAAAATATTTAAATGATGATAGTTTTTCGCAGTTTTCTACCAGAGTTTCGCAATACACAGTTCAGCCTCGATATATAATCTTTTCGATGAAATATAATTTGTAGTTGTTTGTGTGTTAATTCTTTTTCATCCTAAAAAAAGAAGATATATTTGTGTAGCTTATTAATAATTAATTACAATTTGTATGCGAAACTTTTTGTCTGGCACTTTAGTGCTTTTTTTTGTAACATCATTTTCATTTGCACAAAACCAAACTCTCGAGAAAGGTTCTTATTTGTCTAAAGATAATGATCAGGGGTTAAAGATAAAACTGAATCTACTGGAAAATAATAAGTATGAATTGGTTTTTTTGGAAGGTGACTATGAAGTAAAAAATGATTCATTATTGCTAAAAGGTAAAAATAGAGATGGAGTAGTTTTTGATGTTGATTACACTTATGATAAATCGGAGAGTGCTGGAAAACTGAAAGTTAAATTTACTGAATCATTATATTATGGTTTTTATATTGGTACACAAAACGGATCAGATCCAGTTCAGTACCAAAAAATATCTGATATAGAAGTTGTTGGAGACCCAAGTGCAGATTCATCATTAAATTTTGAAATTGACCATGCTCAATTTTTATATCTCGTTTATGAAGGATACGATAGTAGTACTCCAAGTAAAGTATTAAAATATGAGATTCCTGCCAAAGCTACAGGCGTAGCAATACAGTATCAACCGTATTCTGATAATCCTGAGTTAAAAGGTTTTTTTGATAAAAAGAAAAATGAGTTGGTGGTTTTTGAAATATCGGGTAAAAATCCGTTGACTTTTCAAAATGCAAAAGCACTTAATAAGGAATCAGTAAAAACAAAGTTGCTTCCTCTGGAAAATAAAAGTATTACAGATTGGACTTATCCAGGCAAAGAACCGCTTCTTACAGAAGATTGGGGAGTTGGTACAGATAGTGTAGCTACAGCGGTTTATGATGTTGCCCCAAAAGTAAATTTTAAACTAAAAGTAGAAAAATCTTTAGCAGATGCTATAAAAGTAACCAAAGCTACAGGCGATAAGTTTTTGATTGTATATAATGATATCAATAATAAATCGGCTCAAGATGATTTTGATGCATTTGTCATAGCTCAAGAAGTGAGCATAGGATATAATTTTTACGATGCTTATGATGCTCAATATGATAGATTTAATTATTATTTAGCGACCAAAAGTGATAAAGCCTGGTTGAAGAAAAACAAGATAACAGATTCACCAAGTATAATTGTATTGGATAAAAACGGAGCTGTTTTAGCAACTGCAAAATCAACTTTGGTAGATAAAACAGATATGTTCTCTTATTATGGATCTTTATTTAACAAATTTAAAAAAACCTATGCAAAGAATAATTTTGCTAAAACAATTACCAATAAAAAAGCTAGTGATGCTGAACTGATAAAAGCATTTAATGATGTTGCAGCACTTGGGAATATTAGCGATTATGACTATGATTATGGTGCTGAAGAGCCTAAAGAAGGAGATTTTAAATTTATTAAATTCGATCTGGATAAAAAACAAGCGCAACAAGCTTGGGATAAGATTATTGTGACACATCAAAAAGACGCAAAACCGAATATGATTTTGGTCGAAGCTATCTTGCAGGAAATTAAAAGTGTTGGTTTTAATAAACAAGTTTTTTCGGTAGATAAAGTTTTAAACGATACCGATTTTAAATCGATAGATTACCTGATAAAACATTATGATGCTATCGAAATGCTGCGTACAGAATATAATACTCAAGATGAGTCGCGTGTTGCAATTGGTAATATAAACACAGAAATTTCGACTGCTTTACAGAATAACACAAGTTTGTATGTAGATGAAAATACAGAAGCAAAATCCGATTCGGAAAAAGTAATGGAAACATACAAGAAGTTAATTTCTAGCGGAAAAGGTAATTTTGATTCTTATAGAAATTATTTCTATTATTTAGCTGCACATGCCGTAAATGAAGATGTTGGCAATACTTATTTAAAAGAATTTGACGCTTATTTTAATAAGGTTTTGGCAACGCAGGAGAATGTTATTCAAAGACTAGACGAAATATATAGTACAGATGTTACTGCGTCTTATTTCGATTGGAAAGAGTTTAAAGAATACCATACTAATCTTTGTAATGATGTGGCTTGGTATACAGTATTACATTCAAACGATGCAGGTTCTATAAAGAAAGCAATTATATGGTCAGAATACAGTTTGGTTGTTAAAAAGAACGATCCGTATTATCTGGATACATTGGCACAATTGTATTACAAAGACGGACAAAAAGAAAGGGCTATTAAAATGCAACAACAAGCTGTAGAACTCTCTAAAGATGTCGAAGAAGAAACTAAGATAGAAATGCAGGAAACATTAGTTAAAATGCAAAACGGAACCTATTAGATTAAAAAAGCCTCTGAAGATAACTGAGGGCACTGAAAAAGTCCTTTTCACGAATAAATTGTTAATTAAAAGGAGTAGAAGCTAAAAGTTTCTGCTCCTTTTTTTTGTATCTTTTGAGTGTAATCATAAGGCTTTTTAGATGTTAATTCAACAGCAACAAATTCAGTTTAGTCCCTATTCCTCATTATATGATTTAATTGTTCCTCAGGATAATCTCCTTAGAAAAATCAACGAACTCATAGACTTCTCATTCATCTACGATGAGTTGCTAAATAAATATTGCATCACTAATGGTCGCACAGCAGAAAGCCCAGTGCGTATGTTTAAGTATTTACTTCTAAAAACAATTTATGATGTCTCGGATGTTGATGTAGTAGAACGTTCACGTTTTGATATGTCTTTTAAGTATTTCTTAGAAATGACACCAGAGGAGAGTGTTATTAATCCAAGTTCTTTAACGAAATTTCGTAAACTTCGCCTGAAGGATACGGACTTATTAAATCTACTCATTGGTAAAACAGTATCTATAGCCGTCGAAAAGGGAATCATCAGATCCAGGTCTATTATAGTTGATGCTACACACACTTTATCAAGATCAAATCCATTTGCAGCAATTGATGTATTAAGAGAGCGCTCTAAACTTCTACGAAGAACAGTATATTTATTTGATGACCAATTCAAAGAGCATATGCCCGAGAAGAACAATACCAATGAATTGGAAAAAGAATTAGCCTATTGTAAAGAACTGGAGCAGCGCATAGAAAAAGAAGAATCTTTGAGTTCTATACCTGCTGTAAAAGAAAAGCTAAATCTGCTTAAAGAAACTATAGAAGATACTCAGGAAAATTTTATCTTATCAAAAGATATAGATGCTAAAACAGGTCATAAATCCGCAGATAGCTCTTTCTTTGGATACAAGACTCATTTAGCGATGACCGAAGAGCGAATCATCACAGCGGCTGTAGTTACCTCAGGAGAGAAAGCAGATGGTCCAGAGTTACCAAAACTCTTAGAGATTAGTCAGCAAAACGGAATTGATGTAAATACCATTATTGGTGATGGAGCTTATTCAGGAACAGAAAATCTCAAGCGAGCAAACGGGAAAAATATTAGAGTTGTAGCTAAGTTAAATGTTTCAGTAGCAAATGGGACAAGAAAAGAGGAAGATAAATTTCAATATAATAAAGATGCCGATAGAATGGTTTGTCCTGCAGGACATATGGCTATACGAAAAGCTAGACAGGGCAAAAAAAATGTTGGGAAAAATCAAACATATACCTACTATTTCGATGTCGAAAAATGCAAATCTTGTTCTTTAAAACAGGGGTGTTATAGAGGGGCAAAAACAAAAACCTACTGTGTAAGGATAAAATCAGACTTACACCAAGAACAAATCGCCTTTCAAGAAACGGATTATTTCAAAGAAAAAGCAAAACATCGATACAAAATAGAGGCTAAAAATAGTGAGTTAAAAAACGTACATGGCTATGATAGAGCAATATCGTACGGCATTGCCAATATGCAAATGCAAGGAGCAATGGCTATTTTTACAGTCAACTTAAAAAGAATACTGAAATTAATGTAAGAAATTTATAAAATAAGTATGCCTACACAAAATGCCCCCTATAAATCAAAAATCGATTCATATAGCTGCAAATAAAAAACAGATATAAAACGAAAAACGCTTACAACGGATATTTTTAAATCCTGTTATAAGCGTTTTTTCATTGTCTAAAAACAATCCCAATCAAAATAAGGGATGTTTTTCAGTGCCCTCAGATAACTTCAAAGGCTTTTTTGGTTTTTAAAAGTGCATTTGGTGTATTTTAATGCAATAATATATTATTTTAGAAATATAAGCAATTCCTTTTATAATATTGATTATTAGCTCTAACCAATTACGATGATTTTTGTTTTTGTTCATCATTCATAACTTTTTAGTTTTTCGTTATTGTTAATGAGCTTTTATGATTTTACGTGTTTTAAAAACCTAAGAATTAATTTTGAAAAAAAAACAATTCGTAGCTCATCTGATACAATTATACTTATGTCTAACACAATTGTAAATGATATAATGAATGTTTTTTATACTTTATTTTTTAATACCAACCATTACTTTAATCTGGTAAGCGGTTAAGGTTTTCTTTCCCTTTATAATGTTTCCATTTGCACTAATGTAAGTTAAAGTGATAGTGTATTTTGGGCTATCTACTTTTTGAATTACTTTTTCATTTGTATTGTTATTTCGGCTAAAGTTTGAATTTGCATTTACAAAATCATTTATTTTTAAAGGAACTATGTCCTGATTGATTTGTAAATCAATTCCATAATCAGTTTTTTTAGACTTTATAGTGTAATTTTTCCCATCTATCGAAGTACAATTATTGCATTCAAAATCATTGTTATAAGATATTGTAAACAAAAAGTCTTGTCCATGAATATTTTCTACTTGATTATCTTCATTTCCATAAAAATAATAGTAGAATGAAGTATCTATGTCATCCTTTCGATCATAATAATATCGATACTCAAACCCCAGGCTATTCATTACTTCATTATCACTAGGAGATTTGTCTTTTTTAAGTAAAGCTTCTAATTTTGTTTTAGCATAAGGAACCATAATTTTGGTACCATAATTGTCTTGTAAAAATGTAACAATACTGCTTAAGTCCTGTTCTTGCTCAAAAGTTAGTTTTTCTTTTTTAGCCTTTTCCATATACATTTCAAATCTTGATAATTGACTGTATTTTGAAATTGAATTAGCACTTTGAGGACCAACTAATGAAAGTAAAGCTGCTAGACACATACTTATCGGGATGAACTTTATTTTTGGTTGTTTCTGGATTAAAAAATAGGCCACAACTATTGTAAGCCATATTGATAATAACAGAACATAATAACGCTCATGCGTAAATCCGTAAAGATTAATTCGGTACAAAATTGCCCAAAACAGTAATCCCAGTAACGGAATTAATAGAAAATAAAACAAACGATTAAAAGTTCTTATCCAGAGGTTAGATTTTTCGGTTGCAATAGGATGAACCAATAAAAAAGAAAGAATCCCGAAAATAGCAAATACCAAAACAAGATAAGAAACCCAGCCAACAGGTAAAGATAGTGTTACAAGAATTTTTGCTTCATAACAAATCAAGATCACCAAGTATAAACTTATTAAAGGTAATAAGACATACTGAGTAAAGTTTTTAAGACCTTTTGGGTAATTAAGGACTAAAGGAGATTGTTCATTATTGGTTTCTGGAACTCCACTTAAAAAGAAAGTAGTATTAAAAATTCCGCTGATGATAAAAAAGATATGAAAATAAATATGATCATAAAATTCTACATGAAATAATTCATGAACAGCTAATATTGCCAAAGCTAAACCAGCATATAGTACAATACTATATAGGCCAGCCGTTAAAATCCTAAGGAAAAGTTGCTTGTTAAATTCCCAAAACTCATCCTGATTGTATGCTCTGGGCAAAAATCCTGCAAATGAAACTAACAAATGCAAAGCAATGTTCAGGACTATAAATTGTTGTATTTCTATTTCTGTAATATCTTCATGAAAATCGAAAATAAATAGAAAGATTAAAGATCCCAGTATGATACTGGTTAGGCAACGTAGAAGGTTGTTCTTTTTTGCAGCTATAAAAAATAAACTAACAGAAAGGAATAAAACTAAGCATAAAGAGCAACTCATTAAAGCTTTTACATAAAGCTCTTTGTTTGGATCGTCATACTTTGCTTCGTTGAGAATAATGGTGAGAATAGTTCCTGTAATCGAGATTAAAATTTCTAATGGAAATCTAAGAACTGTCTTTAGTGTTGAGTTTAAAACGTTTTGAAAAGAAGGGAATTTTGCCATATTTTTTTGGTAGGTTTTGTTCTACGAAGGAAAGAAAATAGAAGCACATTGCCAAAGAAAAACCCCGAAGTCTGCATTTGCAAATTTCGGGGTTTAATATATACTAAGATTTATTTTAAGCTTCTAAAAAGAACTTCAAATTACAATCCAAAAGCAGCTTTTACCTGGTCAACAAAATCAAGTTTTTCCCAAGTAAACAATTCTACAGTAACAGTTTTCTCATTTCCTCCCGGAGCAGAAAAAGTTTTAGTTACAATTTCTGGTTTACGACCCATGTGCCCGTAAGCAGCAGTTTCGCTATAAATAGGATTTCTTAATTTTAAACGTTGTTCAATAAAGTAAGGACGCATATCAAAAATAGCTTCTACTTTTTTAGCGATTTCACCGTTAGTTAAGTTTACTTTAGATGTTCCGTAAGTATCAATAAAAATACCCATTGGTTTTGCAACACCAATAGCATAAGAAACTTGCACCAAGATTTCATCAGCAATACCAGCAGCAACTAAGTTTTTAGCGATATGACGTGTAGCGTAAGCAGCACTTCTATCTACTTTACTTGGGTCTTTTCCAGAGAAAGCACCACCACCGTGAGCACCTTTACCACCGTAAGTATCTACAATGATTTTTCTTCCTGTTAATCCAGTATCTCCGTGAGGACCTCCAATTACGAATTTTCCTGTTGGGTTAATGTGATATTGAATTTTATCGTTAAATAAATGTGCGTGAGTTGGGTTCTTAGCAATAATTCTTGGAATAAGAATTTCGATAATATCCTTTTTGATTTTAGCAAGCATTACAGCTTCTTCATCAAAATCATCATGCTGAGTAGATATTACAATTGCATCGATACGTGTTGGCTTATTGTCATCACTGTATTCTAATGTCACCTGAGATTTAGCATCAGGACGTAAATAAGTGATTTCTTTGTTCTCACGTCTTAAAATAGCTAATTCTTGTAGTAATTTATGAGATAAATCAAGTGCCAAAGGCATATAATTTTCAGTTTCGTTAGTTGCATAACCAAACATCATACCTTGATCACCAGCTCCTTGTTCTTCAGGATTTGCTCTGTCAACACCTTGATTGATGTCTGCAGATTGTTCGTGAATAGCAGATAAAATTCCGCAAGAGTTTGCCTCAAACATATATTCGCTTTTCGTATAACCAATTTTTCTGATTACTTCGCGAGCGATCTGTTGTACATCTAAATATGTATTTGATTTTACTTCACCGGCCAATATTACTTGTCCAGTTGTTACTAAAGTTTCGCATGCTACTTTAGAATCTGCATCAAATGCTAAAAAATTATCAATTAATGCATCTGAGATTTGATCCGCAACTTTGTCTGGATGTCCTTCGCTAACAGATTCTGACGTAAATAAATAAGCCATAATATTTATTAAATTAAAATTATAAAATTAAGCGAGGAAAAGAAATAATTGCTGGAAATGCTAAAGGAGGATTCCTGCTTTAGCATTTTTTAAAACTGAAATGAAAATCTTTCAGCATCCATAATGAATGTTTTCATTATGAAGAGGTTGCAATCAGTCCAAATTTTTCCTCTGTATTCGGCTGCAAAGGTATAAAACCATTTTGAATTGCAAATTAATCTTTTGTTTTTTTAATTTAATATACAAAAATTTAACATATTCGACTTGTTCTATAGAGTTTAGAAAATAAATCGACATTTGTTTGGTAGACTAAAAAATAGTTCGCAAATTTGCCCCAACAAAACAAAAGAAAAATGAAATTCACTGTTAACAATATGATGTCTTGTAAGATGCCGGAGTATTCCGCAGAGATACTATTGTAGTTTATTTTCAAAAATATACATAGAACCTCTGCAAATTGCAGAGGTTTTTTTGTTTAATGAAGAAAACAAAACAGAATGTCATTTTAAACCAAAATATTAATAAATCAGTAAAAAAGTAATGAAAAAAAATGTAGCATTAGTTTTAGGTCTTTTGACATTTTCGGGCATTTATGCTCAGGAAAATAAAAAGGAGAAAGATACTTTACAAAATAATGAATTATCAGAAATAACAATAATCGGTTCAAGAAGTAAAAACAGAGTTAAGACCGATGTACCCGTTCCAATCGATATTTTTAATATTTCAGAAATAACAAAAGGAGCACCACAAACCAGTGTAACTCAAATATTAAATTATGTTGCGCCGTCGTTTACCAGTAATCCAACTTCTACTGCAGATGGAACCGACCATATTGATCCTGCGCAATTAAGAGGATTAGGACCAGATCAGGTTTTAATACTTGTAAATGGTAAAAGAAGACATACAAGTTCTTTGGTAAATATCAATGGAGCACCAGGAAGAGGTTCTGTTGGAACAGATTTAAATGCAATACCATCATTTGCAATAGAAAGAATTGAAGTACTAAGAGATGGAGCAGCAGCTCAATACGGATCTGATGCAATTGCGGGAGTAATTAACATTGTATTAAAAAAGAATGCTAATTATCTTTCTGGAGATGTACAATATGGAGCAAACATCTCTTCGGGATCTAATAACTTTAAAGGAGGAACTGATGGTCAGGCTTTGCAAGTAGACTTAAATTACGGAACATCTTTGGGTAAAGAAGGAAGTTTCCTGAGCGTTACAGGTAGTGCGGTTACAAGACAAGCAACCAGTAGAGCAGGAATTAGAAGTAATGCTATTTTTAATGCTTATAATGCTGTTGAATATAGAGCGGCTCAGAATGGTGTAAATGTGAATTCATTGTTTAGTAATATTAATACGACTCCAAACTCAGCTCAAATTATAAGTACATTACAACAATACGCTCCACAAGTTAGTTATTTTACGGCAGCACAACAAACAGCAATTGCTGGCGCAACAAATATTACACAAATGCAAGCGGCATTAGGTTTTGATGCAACCAATAATGAAATCAATTATAGAGGTCAGGAAAGAAGTGATTACAACATGAGCGTTGGTCAGTCAGAATTGGCATCTGGGCAACTATATTATAATACCAAATATCCATTGACAGAAATTACTTCGTTGTACTCATTTGGAGGAGTTTCGTATAGAAACGGAAAATCATATGCTTTTAACAGATTGCCTAATGGAGCTGGAACATTTACACAAGTATATGCAAATGGATTTTTGCCAGAAATAGAATCGGATATTATTGATGCTTCATCGGCTGTAGGACTTACAACTCAATTATTCGGATTTGATACTGATATTAGTACAAACCTTGGATCAAACTCTTTTAAGTATGATGTGAACAATACTATTAATGCTACTTTAGGAACAAACTCAGATTCTAGTTTTTATGCTGGTAAAGTTTCGTTTTTACAAAGTACAACCAATTTAGATTTAAGTAAAAAGTATGATGTTCTTGATGGATTAAACGTAGCTTTTGGTGGAGAATTTAGATATGAAAATTATCAAATAAAACAAGGAGATGTAGAGTCTTATGGTTTATACGATGTAAACGGAAATCTAGTATCTGGAATTTTACCAAGTAACTCACCATTAATCGTAACCGACTTTTTTGGAAACAAACGTGGGGCAGGAGCACAAGGTTTTTCAGGATTCCAACCATCAGATGCTAAAGAAAAAGATAGAAAAAGTGGTGCAGCATATATTGATCTAGAATTAAATGCAACCAAAAACTGGTTAATCAACGGAGCTGCTCGTTATGAGAATTATTCAGATTTTGGTAGTACAGTTACTTTTAAACTAGCTTCACTTTTAAAATTGAATGATAATATTAACTGGAGAATTTCTGGGCAAACAGGTTTTAGAGCGCCATCATTACAACAAAAATATTTTGAAAGTAGCTCTACGCAATTTATCAATGGTTCGCCTTACCAAGTGGGTTATTTTACAAATGATTCTGAAGCTGCAAAAAGCATTGGAGTTGAGAATTTAAAACCAGAAACATCTAAAAGTATAAGTACAGGATTTACATTTAAGATTCCAGCAGCTAATATTACAATTGCTACAGATGCTTATTTTACAAGAATCGACGACAGAATTGTTTTAACAGGACAATATGCAAGACCTACAGATGCACAAATAAATGGAGCAACATCACCAGAACAAAAAGATGCATTAACATTGTTTCAGCAAGCATTTGATCTAAAAGGTGTAGAAAGAGCTTCATTCTGGACAAATGGAATTAACTCAGAAACTAAAGGAATCGACTTAGTGATTTCTCAAAAATATAATGTTATTGAGGATTTTACAATTAGAAATGATTTTGCTTTAAGTTATAATACAACAAAAAGAGTTGGCGCATTAAATGTTCCTCAATCTATTGTTAATGCAGGTGGAGATCCATATGTATATTCATTTTTCCCAGAGTCAAGCAGAATTTATCTGGAAGAAGCAATCCCAAAATTGAAAGCTAATTTAATGACTACTTTCAGTATTAAGAAACTGGATATTTATTTAAGAAATAGTTATTTCGGAAAAGTTACAGATCCAGGAGCAACAGATGTAAACTTAGATGGTTTTTCTTCAGTTTATGAGCACCCAGAATACAGTGCAAAATTAGTTACCGATTTATCTTTAGGATATCAAATAAACGAACATTTAAGAGTGACACTAGGAGTTAATAATATAGGAGATGTTTATCCTGACAGAAATAATCCAGCAACTCCGGCATTTACAAATACAACACCAACATTGTCTCCTGCGCCAAGTACAGATTTAAGTAATGCAAATCAGTTTGCTTATTCTAGAGCAGTATCACAATTTGGATTAAACGGAAGATTTGGTTTTGCTCGTTTAAGTTTTAAAATATAATTTAATTGCTGGGTGTTATTTTGATGTTTAAAATAAAATGCACCCAGTGATTTCGATTAAAAGTAACCATTTAAGTAATATAAGTTCATTTAAGTAACCTATCTAGAAAACTTATATCTTCTTAAATTACTTATATGGTTTAAAAACTATATAATGCTTTAGTTGCAATAATAGGGCTTTAGGTAGTTAGGAAATCTTTTTATGTAAAAAAATGAAATTAAGTTTGGTGGTTAAAATTATAGTTACTATATTTACTCTATCGAATTAGTAGAACTAATAAAAACAGATAAAAACAAATTTTATAAAATGAATACAATAGCAAATAATATGATAATGTGTTGTAAGATGATGCAAATGTGCATCCCAATTTGCTATTGCCAAAAGTGAAAGATTAAATCTTTGTTATAGTTAAAGCTATAAGCCCTTTTGGTAGCCATCCGAAAGGGCTTTTTTTTATTCCATAATTTAAAATTTAAAAATCATGAAAACATTCTATAAAATTTCAAGAGCAATTCAAGCTTTATTGAAAGCAGATGCCAAAAGAATTTTTGGTGTAATACAAACCAAAAGAATAAATACAAACGAAGTAAAAGGAAAATTGTATACGAGTGAGTCAAACTCATTATTGTTTCAGATGTATGCCCACGAAGATGAAGATCTTTTTATATAAATAGAAAAATAATTAAGAAATATAAACACACAATCTTTTAACTAATTAAAAAAATAGAACCCATGAGCACACAAAAATTCGCAACAAACGCACTACACGCAGGACATGATGTAACTAAAAACGGTAACACAAGAGCAGTGCCTATTTACCAAACATCATCTTATGTTTTTAATAATTCAGATCATGCAGCTAATTTATTTGGTCTAGCCGAAGCAGGATTTATTTACACACGATTAAATAACCCTACAAATGATGTTCTGGAACAACGACTGGCAGCGCTAGAAGGTGGTATTGGAGCAGTTGTAACAGCATCTGGCGCATCAGCAATTGCAACAACTTTGCTAACATTGCTTAAAGCAGGAGATCATATTGTAGCATCAAATAGTTTATACGGAGGAACTTATAATTTATTAAAAGTTACTTTGCCAAGATTAGGAATCACAACCACATTTGTAGATCCATCTGATGCCGAAAATTTTACAAAAGCGGCTAAAGAAAATACAAGAGTCTTTTTTGTAGAGTCATTAGGGAATCCAAAATTAGATGTATTAGATTTAAAAGCAATTTCGGCAGAAGCCAAAGCATTTAAAGTTCCATTTATTGTTGACAACACCGTTCCAACACCATATTTGCTTAATCCAATAGAACATGGAGCAAATATTGTAATTCATTCCCTAACCAAGTATATCTCAGGAAACGGAACTTCTTTAGGAGGAGCAATTATCGATGCTGGAACTTTTGACTGGGCAAACGGAAAATTCCCTGAGTTTACAGAACCATCTGCAGGTTATCACGGATTAGTTTATAACGAAGCATTAGGAAATGCTGCATTTATTGCCAAAGCACGTATAGAAGGATTACGCGATTTTGGTTCAGCATTGAGTCCATTTAATGCTTTTCAGATTATTCAGGGATTGGAGACTTTACCAATACGTATTAAGAAGCATAGCGAAAACGCATTAGCCTTAGCATCATGGTTACAGGCACAAGACGAGGTGGTTTGGGTAAATTACCCAGGTCTAAAATCGAATAAATATTATGTCTTGGGACAAGAATATTTGCCGAAAGGACAAAGCGGAATCATAACTTTTGGATTAAAAGGTGGTTTTGAAGCTGCCAAAAAAGTAGCCGATGAAACCAAATTATTCTCACTTCTTGCAAATATAGGCGATACAAAGTCACTGATTATTCATCCTGCAAGTACAACTCACCAACAATTATCAGAAGAAGAACAATTCGCAACAGGAGTTTCAAAAGATTTGATTCGACTTTCGGTAGGAATTGAAGATATAGACGATTTGATTGCCGATTTACAAGCGGTATTTAAAAATATAAAGAGTGCTCAGTTAGCATAAATTAGAAAGTTAGGTTTTTTTGTTTTTTGTTAGAAAAATTGCCTTTAACCACGTGAGCAGGGTTAAAGGTGATTTTCAAAAAATAATCAAAAACAATAATACTAAGTAAAAGTTCAAAACAATATTTCTTGAACTGCTTTCCTGGCATAGATGCAAAAGATAAACACAAATTTCACGAATTGGCACAAATCATAATGATTAGCTTAGTTTGTGAAATTAATTTCACAAACTAATTAGTGCCAATTCGTGAAATTCGTGTTTAAATTAATTGTCCAGATGGTAGATTTCTTGAATTTATTTTAAAATAAAAGTAAAAATTATGTCAAAGCTTAAAATAAACATCATCCTTTTTGGAATAGGAAATATTGGCAGCACTTTAATAAATCAGATAATTGAGAGCCAAGTATTTTTTAGCGAAAATAAAAGCATTGATTTGCGGTTTCCTATCATAACCAATTCTACATTGGCATTTTTTGAAAAAGAAGGCGCAGAGAACGCCTGGGAAGCCAATTTTGTACATCTCGCAATTCCTTTTAAGGTAGATGATATTATTGCTTTTGCAAAAGAGAATGGTTTCGAAAACTTAATTGCTGTAGATGCAACTGCAAGTGACGAATTAATAGATCATTATATTCCGTTAGTTCAAAACGGGTTTAATATTGTAGCAGTAAATAAAAAAGCAAATACATTGCCAATAGACTTTTATAGAGAACTAAGAGAAAACCTTAAGAAATACGATAAAGAATTTTTATACGAAACCTCAGTAGATACTGGTTTTCCAGTATTACAAACCATTAGAGATTTATACAACTCGGGAGAGAAAATAACCAAGATAAGAGGTGTTTTTTCAGATTCATTAAGTTATGTCTTTAATCGATTTTCATCAGAAGATACTTGTTTCTCTACTATTTTAAAAGATGCCGAAAAGCTACAGTTAATAACATCCGATTACGAAGGAGATTTATCGGGTAGTGATGCGGCCGAGAAATTACTTATTCTTACTAGAGAAATAGGGAAAGACTTTGAAATTTCGGATATTAAAACAACCCCACTTTTAGATCATAATCAATATGAGATAAATGCCAAATCAAAACGTGTGATTAATAAAGAGCTATTAGATAAGTCTTTTAAAATCGCAAAAATTACACAATCCGATAATCATGTTTTACGATATGTTGGAGAGTATAATGTTTTAGAAAATAAACTAGAAGTCAGATTAGTTTCAGAATCTACCAAAACTGCAATCGGGCAATTAAAAGGATCAGATACTATTTTTGAAATCTACACACAATCTTACGGAAACATTCCGATAGTTATTCAAAGTGCCGCTGCAGGAAAAGAAGCTATAGCAAGAGGAGTTATAACAGACATTCTAAAAGTTGCCGAAAAGATAAAAAATAAAGAAGCTATTTGGGCTTAGAAATTTTTGAAATTGAATTTTATATTCAATTTTTTTTTGATTTAAAGTTAGATGTTCTTTGAAATTTATGTTTAGTGAAGGAAGTTTTTAAACAGTTGAGTGTTAATTTTATACCTCATTCGGAGTATTTCGTCGAAAAAAAGTAACATTTCGTCGTTTTTTTGTTTTTAAATGCAAATTTAACGTGATTTTATCATTAAAATATGGATTCTGGCTTGGTTAATTCGAAAAAACGTCGCATATTTGTTAAACCAAAAAGATACCAAAAATGAATTTTAATATTTGTAAAATTAATAAGGTCATGTCGGAGAAATCCGTAGGGAAGTCTATTGCTTAAAATTATATCTATAAAAAAATATATAGCAAAGCCTCCCAAATTTATTGGGAGGTTTTTTTTTTAGATTATACAAATATTGAAATTTTTTAAAATGATAAATAATAATATTAAAATGAATAATAACTCGAAGTTGAAGATGATGCAGAATGTCGCGCTTATTTGCGTACGCGTCTATTGATTTCCAAAAGTATAATAAGTTTAAACGACTTAAACCCTTTTGGTATAATTATCAAAAGGGTTTTTTTTTGGACATCGAGTTCATTTAATAAAAACAAACACAAATAAACAATTATAAAACACACATGTTATGAGCACACAAAACTACTTCGCAAAAAGGTTCGGATTCTTTAGATTCTTCAGAGCTAAAAAAACAATAACAATCCAAACTGTAAATGAATTGGCACATCCAAGATTTGGAATGGAAGCTACAGATGAAACTGCGGAAAAAAAAGCACCTAATTCTTTGCTTTTCTTGATGTATTCAAAAGAGAATGAAACTTTATTTATTTAAATTAAAACTTTAAATAAAATACAAGCTAGCAATATGAATTTTCTGGATATATATGTCCAGCGATTGCTTGTACGTGATTGTTTTGTTTGAACTATTTTGTAAACGAACTAAAATCAAATGAATAAAAAATTTGGTCGTTTAAGAAAATAGTAGTTAATTTGTGCCATTAAGTTCAAAAACGTATTGAAATGTTATAAAGAAAGGACGAGGGATTAGACCCGATGAATCCTTAGCAACCCTTCGATAAATCGAAGAAGGTGCTGCATTCTACCACGCCCAACGTGGAAAGATAACACAAAGAATTTCTCTAGCATAGCTCTAGTTTTTTCTTTTTAATATTTCCATGTACAAATCAAAAATTACAAAAGATTTGAAATTGGAAAATAAAACCATCCCGATTATATTACAGAATTTTGTCACCGAAAGTGGCGCTTCGTATAATGCGATTAACCTAAGTTATGAACTTTTTGGTTTACCGTTGCACACTGCGCCTATAGTTTTGGTAAATCATGCATTAACAGGAAACGCTCAGGTTACGGGCGAGAATGGTTGGTGGAATGATTTAATTGGTGATAATAAAACCATTGATACTGCAAAATATACAATTCTAGCTTTTAATGTTCCAGGAAATGGACATAACGGAATCTCGATTGAAAACCATACAGATTTTACCGCCAGAGATGTTGCCCGAATTTTCATAAAAGGGATTGAGTTTCTTAAAATCAATCAATTATATGCAATTATAGGCGGTTCTGTAGGTGGTGGTATCGCATGGGAAATTTTGGCATTAGAACCTCAAATCACTAAACATTTAATACCTATTGCAACCGATTGGAAATCTACCGATTGGTTAATTGCAAATTGCTATTTGCAAGAGCAAATCCTAAACAATTCTTCAAGACCAATAGAAGATGCGCGAATTCATGCCATGTTATGTTATCGCTCGCCAGAATCTTTTAAAGAAAAATTTCAGAGAACTAAAAATGATGAACTAGCTATTTTTAATGTAGAAAGCTGGCTGGGACATCATGGGAAAAAGCTTCAAAAAAGGTATCAAATTTCATCATATAAATTAATGAATCAGTTGCTTAAAACAATTGATATTACAAGGAATACAGCCGATTTTGAAACATTATTATCAAAAACAACTGCCCATATCCATATCATAGGGATTAATTCGGACTTGTTTTTTAGTGCAAAAGAAAATCAGGAAACCTATCAGGAATTAAAAAAGTTCAAAGAAAATGTTTCATATAGCGAAATAGATTCTGTTCACGGACATGATGCTTTTTTAATCGAGTACAAACAATTAGATAATTTGCTTGCATCTATTTTTTAGAGCAACATAAAATACAACACAAATAAGATGAAAATATTAAAATTTGGAGGTAAATCTTTATCAAACGGAGAAGGACTTAATAAAGTAGTTTCTATAATTATTGATAAAATAAATCAAGGTGAGAAAATTGCCGTAGTAGTTTCTGCTCGTGGTAACGCAACAGATGAACTAGAAGATATATTAACAATTGCTTCTAAAAACGGAAATTACAAGCCGTTATTAGAGAGTTTTAAAACATACCAGATATCAGAGTATTCAAACGTTGATTTCTCGGAAGAGTTTGGTGTTTTGGATAAACTTTTTGAAGGAGTTAGTTTAATTGGCGATTACAGCAAGAAGATAAAAGATCAGGTTCTTTCCAAAGGAGAATTGCTTTCGGCTAAATTATTGACTTCAATTTTGCTGGATAAAGGTGTTCCTGCGAACTTTGCCGATTCTAGAGAACTACTTAAAACAGATTCTAAATTTGGTGATGCACAACTTCTAGAACAATTGTCTAAGAAAAATGTAATCAACTATTTTAAACAATATAATGGTTCAACTGTAAATATTGTTACAGGATTTATTGGTTCAAATAATAGTAATGAGACAACAACTTTAGGCAGAAATGGGAGTAATTATACAGCTTCATTATTAGCAAATTATCTTGATGCCGAAGAACTTCAGAATTTTACGCACGTTGACGGAATTTATACAGCAAATCCTGATTTAGTTAGTGATGCTAAAAAGATTGAATATTTATCATTTAACGAAGCAAACGAGTTGGCTAATTTTGGTGCTACTATTTTGCATGCAAAAACGATTATTCCGTTAATTGAAAAAAGTATTCCGCTTCGTATTTTAAATACATTTAATCACGAAAACCGCGGAACATTAATTACATCAGATTCTGCTAAAGAAGGAATTAAAACACTTTCAGTTTTAGAGAACTTATCATTGGTTAATCTTGAAGGACGAGGATTACTTGGTAAAGCTGGTGTCGATGCTCGTATTTTTAAAGTAATGGGAGATAATGATATTAGTGTAAGTATTATTTCGCAAGGTTCATCAGAAAGAGGAATCGGACTTGTAGTTGCAACAGATAAAGCAACAACAGCAATGATAGAACTGGAAAAAGAGTTTGAAAACGATTTTTATTCTAAAGATGTTAACCAGATTACAGTAACCGATAATGTTTCGGTAATTTCGATAATAGGACAAGATTTAAGTACATTCCATAAACCATATACTGCATTAATCAAGAATAAAATTGTTCCGATTTTGTTTAATAATACCGTTACGGGTAAAAACGTGAGTTTGGTAGTTAAAAAATCAGAACTTCATAAAGCCTTAAATGTAATTCACGGAGAGATTTTTGGAGTTTCAAAGAAAATCAATATTGCTATTTTCGGTCACGGATTAGTTGGTGGAACTTTGATAAATCAAATCTTAGCTTCGGCTGCAAGTATCGAAAAACGTAAACATATTAAGCTGAATGTTTTTGCTATTGCCAATTCTAAAAAAGTGCTTTTAAATAAAAAAGGAGTTTCTGCAGATTGGAAAAAAGATATCGAAAACGACGGAGTTGCTTATACAATTAAGGATGTTATCGCTTACGCAAATGAGAATCACTTAGAGAATTTAATTGCGATTGATAATACGGCAAGCGCGACTTTCGTTGAAAATTATATCTCGTTAGTAGAAAGTAGTTTTGATTTGATTTCGTCAAATAAAGTAGCTAATACACTTAGTTATGGTTTTTATAAAGAAATTAGAAAAGCATTGGCAGACAATCAAAAGAACTATTTGTATGAAACCAATGTTGGTGCAGGATTACCATTAATTGATACAATAAAATTATTACACCTTTCAGGAGAGAATATCACTAAGATAAAAGGCGTTTTCTCTGGAACGTTGAGTTATTTATTTAATAATTTCTCTGCCAAAGACGCTCCGTTTAGTGAAATATTGAAAGAAGCTATCGATAACGGATATACAGAACCAGATCCACGTGAGGATTTATGTGGTAATGATGTTGGAAGAAAATTATTAATTTTAGCTAGAGAATTAGATTTACAAAATGAGTTTGAAGAAATCTCTATTCAGAATTTAATTCCAGAACATTTACGTGAAGGAAACGTTACCGATTTCTTGACTAAACTAAAAGAGTTTGACCCAATTTATGACAAGATTAAAAACGAACAAAAACCAAATCACGTATTAAGATACATAGGTGAATTATCTGGCGATTTGCAAAACGACAAAGGAGTTCTGGAAGTAAAATTAGTTTCGGTACCTTCGGATACAGCTTTGGGTGGATTAAAAGGTTCTGATTCTTTCTTCGAGATTTACACAGAATCTTATGGAGACAGACCAATCGTAATACAAGGAGCAGGAGCAGGATCGGCAGTGACAGCAAGAGGTGTTTTTGGAGATGTTTTGAGATTGTCGGATAAAGAATAATTCACGAGAACTATTAAAATCACATATTTAAAAAATGAAAAAACTTTTTTTACTGTTATTATTTACAAACGTTATTACTGCGCAAGTTTCGAGTATTGTTAGAAACAAAGACAGTTATACACAAGAAGTTTTTCCATACAAAGGAGTTAGAGCGATACAAATAGATGAGGTTAACTCTCCAGGAAACGAGGATAATGTATTTATTTTTTCTAAGATTGAAAAAAATGCAAATCCAGATAAAATGTATTTTCAGAGGTTTACAAAAGTGGGCGACAAATGGATAGTAAAATCTATTATTGAAGTAAACCATAACGGAATCATATCGGCTTGGGGAAGTAGAAAAGCATTTTGGGATTTTGATAAAGACAAAAGTATTGATGCTCTTTTTATTTACGGACTTTATGATGCTGATTTTAAACAACAATCAGTTCATTTAATCTTTTCGCAAAAAGACCAGCTTTACACTATAGAATCAAGTGTCTCGGATAATTTTGGAACAGATAAATTCTCCTCTAATTTTGATTCTTTGAGTGAAATATATAAGACCAAAATTCTAGAATATTGGAATAAATTAGACAAAAAAGATAAATAAGGGAATCACTTTTATCTTTCTAAAGAAGACGAACATTCGAATAAATTATAATCAGCTGAATTTGCATTTGAAGATTCGTGCAATCAGTATTTAATAAACAAAAAATGGTACCATTTAATGAGCTTATAGGTTTTATGATAGCTGCATTTCTTCTGGTATTGACTCCGGGGCCAAATATGCTTTATTTGATTTCAAGGTCGATTACTCAAGGTAAAAAGGCTGGGATAATTTCGTTAACAGGAATAGTATTTGGATTTTTATTTCATATCGTATTGGTGTCATTTGGAATAACGGCTCTTTTATTTGCAGTTCCTTTTGCGTATTTAATCTTGAAAATTTTGGGTGTTGCTTATCTTCTGTATCTGGCTTTTCAGGCAATTAAGCCAAATGGGAAAAATATGTTTGAAGTAAACGATAAATTAACAATTGATAAACCGGGTAAGCTGTTTGGTATTGGGTTTTTAACTAGTGTTCTAAATCCTAAAATAGCAATGTTTTATTTATCCTTTTTTCCTCAGTTTATTAAACCTGAGCATGGCTCAATAATGACGCAAAGTTTGCAATTAGGAATCACTCAGGCGACCATAAGTTTTACTGTAAACTTTGTAATTGTATTAACAGCATCAAGAATGGCAGTCTTTTTTGCAACAAAGCCAACATGGTTAAAAGTTCAAAAATGGTTTATGGCTGGAGTTTTAACTTCAATGGCAATAAAAATAGCTTTTTCGAAAGCAAAATAAAATAAAAACAAAAAACATGAAAGTAACCTTAAACAGAGTAAACGACGCGTTTCATTTTAAGCTCAAAAATGAACGTGGTCATGTAGTTGATGTAGATAGCAGAGCCGAATTTGGCGGAAGCGATTTAGGTGCAAGCCCAATGGAATTAGTATTGATGGGAGTTGCAGGATGCAGCGCTATAGATATGATTTCGATTTTGAAGAAGCAACGTCAGGAAATCACTTCATTTAATGCTGAGGTCGAAGGAACTCGTGTTCAAATTGGAGAGGCAAAACCTTTTAAAGAAATCTTTGTGGTTTTTTATCTGGAAGGAGATATTAATCCTGAAAAAGCGCAACGTGCAGCACAACTTTCTTTCGAGAAATATTGCTCAGTTGGTAAAACTGTCGAGCCTACAGCCACAATAAAATATAAAGTGGTTTTGAACAACGAGGAATTATAGGAATTAGAAAATTAGTCAATTAGAGGATGAGATAATTCTTTGACTAGCTATTATAAAATAGTAAAAGAACTGTTTAGTTTAAGATTGTATCAAATGCCTTTGAGAATCTTTGTGTAATAGCTCTTTACAAAAACAAAAAATAAAATGAACGAACAAGAATTTGGTTTTGAAACCCAAGCCATAAGAACGCAATTAGAAAGATCACAGTATTTAGAGCATTCGGTGCCATTGTACCTATCATCAAGTTTTGTATTTGAAGATGCTGAAGATATGCGAGCTTCTTTTACAGAAGAGAAAGATAGAAATATTTATAGCCGTTTTAGTAATCCAAACACAACCGAATTTGTAGATAAAATTTGCAAAATGGAAGGTGCCGAAGCAGGTTATGCTTTTGCAACAGGAATGGCAGCTGTGTATTCTACTTTTGCAGCTTTGTTAAATGCGGGAGATCATATTGTTTCAGCAAGCAGTGTTTTTGGTTCAACTCATGCCTTGTTTGTGACTTATTTTCCAAAATGGAATATTGAAACTTCATATTTTGATATCAATAAACCTGAAACTATTGAGGGTTTTATCAAGCCTAATACAAAGATATTGTATGCTGAATCGCCTACAAATCCTGGTGTAGATGTAATCGATTTGGAATTGCTTGGAACAATTGCTAAAAAACATAACTTGATTTTAATTATTGATAACTGTTTTGCAACGCCATATATTCAGCAACCTATAAAACATGGAGCACATTTGGTAGTACATTCTGCTACTAAGTTAATCGATGGTCAAGGACGTGTTTTGGGTGGAGTAACAGTAGGAAACGAGGATTTAATCAGACAGATATATTTGTTCTCAAGAAATACGGGACCTGCTTTATCACCATTTAATGCTTGGATTTTATCTAAAAGTTTAGAAACATTAGTTGTGCGTGTAGAGAAACATTGCGAGAATGCACTTAAAGTTGCTGAGTTTCTAGAAGCACACCCAAATGTGAACAGCATAAAATACCCGTTCTTAAAATCGCACCCACAATATGAAATTGCCAAAAAGCAAATGCTTTTAGGAGGTAATATTATTGCATTTGAAATAAAAGGTGGAATAGAAGCTGGTAGAAAGTTTCTGGATAAAATAAAATTATGTTCACTATCGGCTAATATTGGTGATACAAGAACAATTGTTACGCATCCAGCATCGACAACTCACAGTAAATTGTCTGAAGAAGATCAATTAGCAGTTGGTATTACACAAGGATTAGTGCGTGTATCTGTTGGTTTAGAAACTGTAAAAGATGTAATTGCCGATTTAGAGCAAGCGCTTTCTTAAATAATTTTGAATGGTGATTAACGATTTTTTATTTGATATATTTCATCAGAAAAAGAATCGTTAATCATCATTTTTTATTCTTTTGTAATTGTTCACTCAAAAAGTATATTTTTGTTGTAGAAAAATATGTAGTACATTTTAGCAGAAATCTAAAATTTACATTCTAAAATCTAAAATAAAAAATGCTTTCAAAGAAAACTAAATACGGAATCAAGGCTTTAACATATTTGGCCAGGCGAGAAAATAACGAGCCTGTACAAATTGCTGAAATTGCTAAAAGCGAGCATATTTCGATTAAATTTCTGGAAAGTATTTTGTTGCTACTTAGAAACTCTGGTTTTCTTGGAGCTAAAAAAGGTAAAGGTGGTGGATATTACTTGATAAAAGACCCAAAAGATATTAGCATGGCAAAGGTATATCGTATTCTCGAAGGACCTATCGCATTACTTCCGTGTGCGAGTCATAACTTTTATGAAAAATGTGATGATTGTGATGATGAAACCACTTGTGCAGCAAGGCGTTTAATGACAGAAGTAAGAGATAATACTTTGAAAGTTTTAGAGAATAATTCACTTGCAGATATTGCGTTTTAGTTAATCCTGTTCTATATACTATAATAAAAAAGACCATTTCAGATTCTGAAATGGTCTTTTTTATGTCTTTTAGATTTGGTTTAAAAAATCAATTTATATCCAGCTAAAAAAAGCATTACTGCAATAGCATTTCTAAGTAACGAATCTGGTACTTTTCCGCTTAACATACTTCCTATAAAGATTCCCGGAAGTGATCCCATTAATAACTGAGCTAATAAAGTTAAATCTAAATTACCCATTGAAGCATGTCCTATTCCTGCAACAAGAGTTAAAGGCACAGCATGAGCAATTTCAGTACCTACCAAACGTGGTGTAGGTAAAAGTGGGTAGAGGAAAAATAAAGTAACAGTACCTAAAGCTCCAGCACCTATTGATGTTAATGTTACGGTTG
Source organism: Flavobacterium sp. GL_143 (assembly GCF_057834355.1). NCBI lineage: Bacteria > Pseudomonadati > Bacteroidota > Flavobacteriia > Flavobacteriales > Flavobacteriaceae > Flavobacterium > Flavobacterium sp. GL_143. Next base: position 1,877,957 of record NZ_CM174401.1, read on the forward strand.
CTCCAAGTAATACGCCAATTCCAACGGTTAACATGTTTTGTGTATCGCTTTCGCTGTGAAATTTATCGCCAGCGTGTTTTTGAGAGTATACTAATAATTTCTTTTTGAATAAAATTGCAATAGAAGTAAAAAGCAATGCCCAGCCTAAACTATATTTTATAACTGCATTTATGGTTGTAATATCTGTTTTAATGCTGTTTAATATCCATAAAGTTAATAAAGCAGCAGGAACACTACCTAAAGTAAGCCAGCCAGTTATAGACCAATTTATATTGCTTTTTTTATGATGTACAAATACACCTCCCATTTTGGTAAAAGCTGCGTATAGTAAGTCGGTACCAACTGCTGTTGTTGGAGGAATTCCAAAATATAATAAAATAGGAGTCATTAAAGAGCCACCTCCTACACCTGTTAATCCCACTATAAAACCAACGACTAAACCTGCAATTACAAGACCTATTTGGAAATCCATAAATAAAATTTGGGTAAAAATAATAACAATTTCACGATAATCCTATAGATATGGTAGACTTTAAGAAAAATATCACAATTAGATAACAAAACATTATTTATAATACACAATGATGATTCTTAGAATTCTTTAAAGCGTATTACGATGTAACTTAAAGACAATTAGCGATGTAAAAAAATTAAAATTTATTTTGATATTTAGAAATAAGTAGTAATTTTGCATTGTAATCTACTAAGCCGATAGGGTAATGGATTTTAAAAGTAAAAAAGAATAATTAGGTGTATGGAAAAAGAACTGAAGTTGGATACCGTAGCAATAAAATCAGGTGGATCGTTTTCAAAACAATTATGGGTTATAATTCCTGCCGCATTATTGTTAGGTTTGATTTCAGTATTGATTTATAATCATCATGCAGAATTTACTTGGGAAGGCTTTCTAGATGGATTTAATCAGGAATTTTTAGTATTTTTCTTAATTGGAGTTTTTGCACAATTGGTAGATGGAACGTTAGGAATGGGTTACGGAGCAACATCAACATCTTTTTTATTGGCTTATGGAGTTTCTCCAGTTATTAGTAGTGGAGGAGTTCACGTAGCAGAAATGTTTACAACAGGAGCATCAGCAATATCACACCATAGATTTGGAAATATCAATAAAAAACTAGTTAAGAATTTATTGATCCCAGGGGTTTTAGGATCAATTACAGGAGCATATTTACTGTCGGATGTAATTGATGGAGATGTTATAAAACCTTTTATCGCGGTTTACATGATTGTACTGGCAGTAATAATTATCAGAAAAGCATTAAATAAAACTATAATTAAAAAGAAAACCAAGCGACTAGGAATCTTAGCAACCTTTGGAGGTTTTATGGATGCTGTAGGAGGTGGAGGTTGGGGACCAATCGTAACTTCGACATTGTTAGGAAGAGGTAGAAATCCTCGTTATACAATTGGGTCGGTAAATGCAGCCGAGTTTGCAGTTTCATTTGCAAGTGGTGTTACATTCATGCTTTTTGGAGGAATCCACGGATGGCAAGTTATTATAGGTTTGATTTTAGGTGGCGTAATTGCTGCTCCTCTTGCTGCTTTTTTAGTAAATAAAATTAAAAGAAAACCTATGATGGTGGCAGTAGGAATATTAATTATCCTTTTGAGTTTAAAAACATTATCTAAATTATTGTAATAATTTTTTAGAAATATCAAGAATATGAGCACAACAAATATTACATCTTTATTAGCTAAAACAAAAGATTTTTCTCTGGAAGAAACATTAGAATTTTTGGCTAATGAATACAAAGACAAAGTCGTTTTCTCGACTTCATTTGGTCAGGAAGATCAGGTTATAACCGATTTTATTGCTAAAAATAATATCGCAATTATCATTTTTACATTAGATACAGGAAGATTGTTTCAGGAAACATACGATGTTTTTCATAGAACATTAAAAAAATATAAAAAACATATCGAAGTTTACTTTCCAGAAGCAACTGCAGTAGAGAGTTTATTGAGAGAAAAAGGACCGAATAGTTTTTATGATTCGGTAGAGAATAGGAAAGAATGTTGTTTTATCCGTAAAGTAGTTCCATTAAGAAAAGCCTTGTCAGGAAACTCGGTTTGGATTACAGGTTTAAGAGCCGAACAATCGGAAAACAGAAATGATTTACAATTGTTCGAATACGATGCAAACTTCGAAATAATAAAATTCAATCCATTATTAAAATGGTCATTACAAGAAGTTGAGGATTATTTACAAGAACACAACGTACCTCAAAACGCATTACATAAAAAAGGCTTTGTAAGTATAGGATGTGCGCCATGTACGAGAGCAATTTTGCCAGACGAAGATATTAGAGCCGGAAGATGGTGGTGGGAATCGAGCCATAAAGAATGTGGTTTGCATAGCGCTAAGAAAGAATAGAGAGCCTAGAGGCAAGAGAATAGAATAAAAAACAATAATGGTTATGAGTTTTAGATGAGGTGATCAAAACCTTAAACTTTAAACTTTAAACTTTGAAACAAAAAAACAATGAGTTCAGTATTAAAAACAAATGCTTTAGAGAGTGAAGCGATATACATTTTTAGAGAGGTAATTTCTCAATTTGATAAACCGGTTTTACTTTTTTCAGGAGGTAAAGATTCGATTACTTTAGTGCGTTTAGCGCAAAAAGCATTCTTTCCTGCGAAAATTCCTTTTCCGCTATTGCACGTTGATACAGGACACAATTTTCCTGAAACGATAGAATTTAGAGATAAATTGGTTGCAGAGTTAGGATTAGAATTAATCGTAAGAAATGTTCAGGATGCTATCGACGAAGGAAAAGTTGTAGAAGAAACTGGAAAATATTCTAGTAGAAACAGCTTACAAACAACAACACTTCTAGATGCAATCGAAGAATTTAAGTTTGATGCTTGCATTGGTGGTGCGCGTAGAGATGAAGAAAAAGCAAGAGCTAAAGAACGTATTTTCTCAGTTCGTGATGATTTCGGTCAATGGGATGAGAAAAACCAACGCCCAGAGTTATTTGATATTTTGAACGGAAAAATAGAAAATGGACAAAACGTACGTGTTTTTCCTATTTCAAACTGGACAGAACTAGATGTATGGAGTTATATAGAACAAGAAAAAATTGAAATTCCATCTATTTATTTTTCACACAAACGTAAAGTTTTCTTGAGAGATGGATTAATCTGGTCACATTCTCCTTATGTATATCAGGAAGAAGACGAACAAATTGAGGAAAGAATCGTTCGTTTTAGAACCGTTGGAGATATGAGTTGTACAGCAGCCGTTGAATCGTATGCAGCAACAATTAAAGAAGTAGTTGGAGAAATCAGAACATCGACAATTTCTGAAAGAGGTGCCAGAATCGATGATAAACGTTCTGAAGCAGCAATGGAGAAAAGAAAACAACAAGGATACTTTTAAGCCCCCTAACCCCCGAAGGGGGAACTTAAGCGGATTGAAAAGTAAATAAAATATTCAGATTTAAGAGTTTATATGAAGGTTTTTTTAGGGAACCTTAAACTTTTAAACTTTAAACAAAAAATTAAAATGGAAGTTTTAAAAATAGCAACAGCAGGAAGTGTAGATGACGGAAAGAGTACTTTAATCGGGAGATTGTTGTATGATACAAAATCATTGACTACAGATAAAATCGAAGCAATAGAAAAAAGCAGTAAATTAAAAGGATATGATTACTTAGACTTTTCACTTGCAACTGACGGTTTAGTAGCCGAAAGAGAACAAGGAATTACAATTGACGTAGCTCATATTTATTTTTCGACAGCAAAGAAAAGTTACATTATTGCCGATACTCCAGGTCACGTTGAGTACACACGTAACATGGTTACAGGAGCTTCGACTTCGCAAGTTTCAATCATTTTGATTGATGCTCGAAAAGGAGTAATCGAGCAAACATACCGCCACTTTTTTATCAATAATTTATTGAGAGTAAAAGAGGTAATTGTAGCGATTAACAAAATGGATTTAGTAGATTATTCTGAAGAAGTTTATAATAAAATCAAAGCTGATTTTCAGGCATTAAACGCCAAAAGTACTTTTAAGGAGCAAAACGTAAGTTATATTCCACTAAGTGCAATCAACGGTGGAAACGTAGTTGATCAATCTAAAGATATGCCTTGGTACGATGGACAAACTGTTTTGGAGCATTTAGAAGCTTTAGAGCCAACAGATGTTTTTGAAAAAGGACAAGCACGTTTTCCAGTTCAAACAGTTATTCGTCCAAAGACCGAAGAGTATCACGATTTTAGAGGATATGCAGGTAAATTATACGGAAACTCAATTAAAGTAGGAGATGCAGTAACAGTTTTACCTTCATTAACAGAATCTAAAGTAAAGAACATTCACTTTTTTGATAAACAATTTGATGAAGCAATTGCAGGTTCATCAATCACAATTGAATTAGAAAATGATATCAATGTTACCAGAGGAGATATGATTGTAAAATCAACAGAACTTCCAAAAATAGAAAAAGACATCACAACAACAGTTTGTTGGATGGATTCTAAAAAGTTAGTTCCGGGAACAAAATATATCGTTCAGCATAATACAAACAGAGTGTTGGCAAAAGTAGAAAGTATCAAAAATACAATCGCAACCGATTACTCAGGAACAACACCAGCAACTCAATTAGCAATAAACGAAATTGGTGAAGTAAGTATTAAATTAAGCAAGCCTTTATATTTTGATGCTTACAATGACAATAAATCAAACGGAGCTTTTATCCTTATTGATACCGCAACAAATACAACTGCAGGAGTTGGATTCATTAGATAGTTTCACTGCTGTAAGCAATAAGCTTTAGGCTGTAAGCTTTTAGCAAAAAACGTATAACAAGGTACGCAAGAAAGCCTACAGCTTATTGCCTAAAGCCTAAAGCATTAAAAAGAAATGGAAAGTTTTAGAACAGAAATAGAAAATCCGATAGTTCAGAAAGAGATTATCGATTTAGAAAAAAAGATTCATTTATTCCGTGGAGGAAAAATTGATGATGAACGTTTTCGTAGTCTTCGTTTAGCACGTGGAATCTACGGGCAACGTCAGGAAGGCGTTCAAATGATTCGTATTAAATTGCCTTTTGGTAAAGTTACCAGCGAGCAATTAGTGCGTATTACTAAAGTTTCTGATGAATATTCTACAGGACGTTTACATATTACAACACGTCAGGACATTCAGATTCACTATGTAAGTTTAGACAGAACTCCAGAGCTTTGGGCAAATTTAGCCAAAGACGATGTTACCTTGCGTGAAGCTTGTGGAAACACCGTTCGTAATATTACAGCAAGCGAATTGGCGGGTGTAGATGTAAACGAACCATTTGATGTTTCGCCTTACGCACACGCTTTGTTTCAGTACTTGTTAAGAAATCCTATTTGTCAGGAAATGGGACGTAAATTTAAAATTTCGTTCTCATCATCAGATGAAGATACTGCTTTGAGTTACTTACACGATTTAGGATTTATTCCAAAAGTTGTAGATGGCGTTCGTGGTTTTAAAATAATGTTAGGAGGAGGATTAGGTTCACAACCAGCACATGCCGAATTACTTTCGGAATTTGTACCTGCAAACCAAATCATTCCAACAGCAGAAGGTGTAATTCGTATTTTTGACAGATACGGAGAACGTGCAAAAAGAATGAAAGCACGTTTGAAGTTTTTAATCAAAGAAATAGGTAGAGATACTTTTATGGATTTGGTTGAACAAGAGAAAAAAGCAATTGCTTTTGAAACTTATGAAATAGATACAACAGCTTTTGAAGCACCAATTCCAGAAACATTATTACCAGTTCCAGCGGTTACTATTGAAGATAGTAAAGGGTATGAAGCTTGGAAAAAATCAAACGTAATTGCTCAAAAACAAGAAGGATATTATGCTATCGGAATCAAAGTTTTATTAGGAGATTTTTATACTGATAAAGCTAGATTATTAGCTGATTTGATTAAGAATTATGCAGCAAATGAATTACGTTTTTCATTGCGTCAAAATATTGTAATACGTCATGTAAAAGAAGAGAATCTGCCCTTCTTTTATCAGGAATTAGCCAAATTAGGTTTTGTAAATCTAGGGTATAATTCTACTGCCGATATTACAGCTTGTCCGGGTACAGATACTTGTAATCTTGGGATTGCAAGTAGTACCGGAATTGCCGAAGAACTAGAAAAAGTATTAAATGCTGAATATCCTCAGTATAGCAATAACCATGAAATCGAAATAAAAATTAGTGGTTGTATGAATGCTTGTGGGCAACACAATATGTCAGCAATCGGGTTTCAGGGAATGTCAATTAACTCAGGAAAATTAGTAGCGCCAGCGTTACAAGTTTTATTGGGAGGAGGAAAATTAGGAAATGGAGCAGGACGTTTTGCCGATAAAGTAATTAAGATTCCAAGCCGTAGAGGACCAGATGCTTTGCGTACTATCTTAAATGACTTTGATGCCAATGCAAACGGAGAAAAATTCCTGAATTATTACGACTTAAAAGGAGAAAAATATTTCTACGAAATCTTAAAGCCTTTCGCAGATGTGACTAATTTAACCGAAGCTGATTTTGTAGATTGGGGTAATGCCGACAACTATGTAAAAGCAGTTGGAGTAGGAGAATGTGCCGGTGTTGTTATCGATTTAGTTGCTACTTTATTATTAGAAGCTAAAGACAAATTAACGTTTGCACAAGAATCATTCGACGAAAATAAATGGTCTGATGCTATTTACCATGCCTATGCAGGATTTGTAAATGGAGCAAAAGCATTATTACTTTCAGAAGATGAAAAAACAAATAATCACGCAGGAATTGTTGATTTGTTTGATACTGTTTTTGTAGCAACTTCTAAAATTGAATTGCCAACAACTTTTAAAGAATTGGTATACCAAATTAATAAAGTAGAACCTTCAGAAGCATTTGCAAAACAATATATACAAGAAGGAATTGCTTTTTTTGATACAATAGAAAAATATAGAGCCAAAGATTTAGCTAATGCTTAATACAGTAAAACCCAAAGTAACTTTAGTCGGAGCAGGTCCGGGCGATCCAGATTTGATGACTTTAAAAGGTGTAAAAGCACTTGCTGAGGCAAATGTGGTTTTGTACGATGCTTTGGCAAATGAAGAAATTTTAGAATATGCACCTAAAAATGCAATCCGAATTTTTGTTGGCAAGCGAGTAGGGAATCATGCTTACACACAAGATCAGATAAATCAATTGATAGTTGATAACGCATTAACTTATGGAAATGTAGTGCGACTAAAAGGTGGAGACCCATTTGTATTTGGTCGTGGAAGCGAAGAAATAGAATACGTAGAGAGTTTTGGAATCCCTACTTTTGTAGTACCCGGAATCTCATCGGTAATTGCAGTTCCTGCTTATCAGGGAATTTCGATAACCAAAAGAGGAGTTTCAGAGAGTTTTTGGGCAATTACAGGAACAACTTCTGATAGAAAATTATCATCAGATGTTGCTCTTGCAGCACAATCTTCTGCAACAGTAGTTATCCTGATGGGGATGAGTAAATTATCGCAAATAGTAGCTTTATTCCAAAAAGAATCAAAGGGAGAAACACCGATAGCGATTATTCAAAACGGAACAACTCCAGAGGAAAAAGTAGGAGTAGGAACGATAAATACAATCCAAGAAATCGCTGCAGGAAACAAACTAGGTTCACCAGCTATTATTATCATTGGAGAAGTAGTTAGAGAAAGTACCAAATTAAAAGGATTTTACGAAGAATTTGTATCAAGCCAAATACGATTATAATGGAAAGAAACGAATTGTATCCCATTTTTTTAAAACTGCATAAGCTTAATGTACTTATTGTAGGCGGTGGAAATGTTGGATTAGAGAAGCTTTCCTTTTTATTAAAATCAAGCCCTAATGCCAATGTTGAGGTTGTTGCAACCACTTTTTTGCCAGAGATAGAAATCTTGGCAGAGAAGTATAATCTAACGCTAACAAAGGCAAAGTTCAAAAAGAAAATGCTTAAAAGGAGGCATATGGTTATTGCCTGTACCGACGATTTATCGGTTAACAAAAGAATATACGATTTATCTACAGAAAGATATCTCATATGTAATATTGCCGATACCCCCGAATTATGTGATTATTACTTAGGTGGAATCGTAACCAAAGGAAATGTAAAAATTGCCATTTCGACAAATGGTAAATCACCGACCACTGCCAAAAGGCTACGAGAATTTTTCGAAGAAATAATTCCCGAAGATATCAACCAGATGGTAGAAAACCTTAACGAATATCGAAAAACCTTAAAGGGGAATTTTGAAGATAAGGTTAAAAAAATGAATGAGATTACTGCTTCACTAAAAAATACACAGTAATTTTTTTTGGACAAAGGAAGAAATGAATGATAAAAATCATTGAAAATAGTGTAAATTATTTGTTTCTTTGTATTTATTAAGAATGATTATAAACAATAATAAAATGATTAAAACAGACATACTTATAATAGGAGCTGGTCCAACTGGTTTATTTGCCGTTTTTGAGGCAGGATTGCTAAAATTAAAATGCCATATACTAGATGCTTTACCTCAAGTAGGAGGGCAACTTTCAGAATTATATCCTAAGAAACCTATCTATGATATCCCTGGATTTCCAGAAGTATTAGCAGGAGATTTGGTAGATAACTTAATGGAGCAAATAAAGCAATTCGAACCTGGTTTTACATTAGGAGAGCGTGCTGAAACAATAGACAAGCAAGAAGACGGAAGTTTTATTGTAACCTCAAATAAAGGAACAAAAATTCATGCAGCAGTTGTAGCTATTGCAGGAGGTTTAGGAAGTTTTGAGCCACGTAAGCCACTTATTGAAGATATCGAGTTTTATGAAAATAAAGGAGTAAAATACTTCATCAAGAATCCAGAAAAGTTCAGAGATAAAAGAGTTGTAATTGCAGGAGGAGGAGATTCAGCTTTAGACTGGAGTATATTCCTTTCTAATGTAGCTTCAGAAGTAACTTTAATTCACCGTAGAAACGAATTTAGAGGAGCTTTAGATTCTGTAGAAAAAGTACAAGAATTAAAAACAGCTGGAAAAATTAAATTAATTACACCAGCAGAAGTTATCGGAATCAATGGTGCAGAGCATATTGAATCATTAGATATCGAAGAAAACGGAGCACACCGTAAAATCGAAACCGATTATTTTATTCCACTTTTCGGATTAACACCAAAATTAGGACCAATCGGAGACTGGGGATTAGAAATCGAGAAAAATGCGATTAAAGTAAATAACGCATTAGATTATCAAACTAATATTCCGGGAATCTTTGCTATTGGAGACGTTAATACTTACCCAGGAAAATTAAAATTGATTCTTTGCGGATTCCACGAAGCAACACTTATGTGTCAGGCAGCATACCAAATTATCAATCCAGGAAAAAAATACGTGCTTAAATATACTACCGTTTCAGGAGTAGACGGATTTGACGGAACTCGTAAAGAAGCTCCAAAAGCTGTTGTTAAAGCAATAGTTTAGTTTTTTAAGCCTCTAAGAAGCTAAGTTTCTGAGGGACTAAGATTTTTATATATAAAGCTCAAACTTGTTATCAAGTTTGAGCTTTATTTTTTTTAATAATATAGGGCAATTTCGTTTTATTACACGTTCATATCTTTCAGAACATTTGGGAATAATTTAAAAACATAGCCAGTGGTTTCAACCACTGGAACACAATATATAATCACGATCCGTATCCCACGGTTGAAACCGCGGGCTATAAATTGATAATAATAGAATTTCAGGTGTATAAGAATGTTAATTATCTTTAAACTTACTAGAATTTATTCTTAATTTTTTGATGCTAAACGTCAACCCTAAAACCCTTAGTAACTTAGTTCCTCAGAATCTTTAAAAAACACTTGCAATTGTTAGCGCTATGTGTTTACTTTGCACTGTTCATATATTTATTGAAAGTTATCACGAAAGGCGGAGGGATAGACCCATTGAAACCTTAGCAACCCTTTATCATAAAGAAGGTGCTACATTCTACTTTATACATTTACTGTATTAAAGATAGATAACACATAATACAGCAATGTATTTCTCAAAACTTTTCTTGACAAACTTATCGATATTAACTGAATAAAATTTCAGTATCAGAAGCGAATTATTGGCGCATTTTTGCCCAAAACATTCCCGCTTTCCGCTATATCTTTTTTTCTATCCCGAGGCTTCGGGACCAGAAAAAAAGGATACCGCTGCACTCGGGGCTAAAAAGCTATGATAGTGAATTTTTGGTAATATTTAATAAAAGCTTTGCGCCTTTGCGTCATAGCAAGAAAAGAAAAAACATGTCAACAATTCAAGAAGCAATTAAAAAAAACATACTCGTTCTCGATGGAGCAATGGGAACAATGTTGCAACGCTATAATTTTTCCGAAGAAGATTTTCGTGGAGAGCGCTTCAAAGACTTTCCACATCCCTTAAAAGGAAACAACGATTTACTATCCATAACACAACCACAAGCAATTCGCGATGTCCACGCCGCTTATTATGAAGCGGGTGCAGACATCGTAGAGACGAACACATTCTCGGGAACAACAATCGGTATGGCCGATTATTTCCTGGAAGAGTACGTTTACGAATTAAACTACGAGTCGGCTAAATTAGCACGAGAAGTAGCCGATGAATTTACAGCCAAAAATCCGGATAAACCGCGTTTCGTTGCAGGTTCAATCGGACCAACAAACCGTACAGCAAGTATGTCTCCCGATGTAAACGATCCAGGTTACAGAGCCGTAACATTTGATGATTTACGTATTGCGTACAAACAACAAGTAGAAGCCTTAATGGATGGTGGCTGCGATTTACTGTTGGTAGAAACCATCTTTGATACATTAAATGCCAAAGCTGCACTTTTTGCAATCGAAGAAGTAAAAGAAGAGCGTAATATCGAAATTCCAATCATGGTTTCGGGAACAATTACCGATGCTTCAGGAAGAACACTTTCAGGACAAACAGTTGAAGCATTCCTTATTTCGGTATCACATATTCCGCTATTAAGTGTAGGATTTAATTGTGCTCTTGGAGCCGATTTGTTAAAGCCATACCTTAAAACATTAGCACAACATACCAGTTTTAATGTTTCGGCGCACCCAAATGCAGGATTACCAAACGCATTCGGACAATATGACGAAACACCAGAACAAACACAGGCATTCATCAAAGAATATTTAGAAGATAATTTAATCAACATCATCGGAGGTTGTTGCGGAACAACGCCGGAACATATTAAGTTAATTGCTGAAATAGCGAAGGATTATAAACCGAGAGTTGCGCCGGTGTTGGTGTAACGTTTTCCTGCAAGGTTTGTAATAAGAAGAATAAAAGCATTAGATTGAAATATTGGTAATATTAGATAGATGGAAAAAATTAAGCAAAAGGTAATATTGAATGCTAATGGAGCTGAAGTTGCTGTTTTGCATTTTGGTGACGACAACGATTATCTTTCGTTAACGGATATTGCTAAATTTAAAAATGCAGATGATGCTTTTATTGTTGTAAATAATTGGCTTAGGAGTAAAGATACGATTCTTTTTGTAGGATTATGGGAGCAATTAAATAATCCTAATTTTAAACCTATCGAATTCGATAGGTTTAAAAATGAAGCAGGAACAAACGCTTTTACGTTATCTCCCCAAAAATGGATAAATACAACAAATGCTATTGGTATTATTTCAAAATCAGGCAGATATGGGGGGACTTTTGCACATAAAGATATTGCTTTTGAGTTTGCCTCGTGGGTATCGGCAGAATTTAAGTTATATATTATTAAGGATTATCAAAGGTTAAAAACGGATGAGAATAGTCGCTTATCTTTAAATTGGAATTTAAGTAGGGAATTGTCTAAAATTAATTATCGTATACATACGGACGCAATAAAAGAAAATTTAATTCCTAAGGATATTGCTCAAACATTAAAAGGGATTGTATATGCAAACGAAGCTGATGTTTTAAATATTGCATTATTTGGAGTTACTGCAAAACAATGGAGAATACAGAATCCTGATGTAAAAGGAAATATAAGAGACGAAGCTACATATCATCAACTTATTATTTTGGTAAATATTGAAAGCATGAATGCTGAATTAATAAAGTTAGGCTTAACTCAAGATGAAAGGGTGTTGCGATTGAATAAAATGGCGATCGAACAAATGACTTCTCTTTTGAGAATAGAACAAAAGAAAATAATATAAGAATAATTAAGATCTTGGAAAATATAAAGATTTCTTATGAAACCGAATTTGCGTGAGGAATAGAAGAGGATAGCCCACAGCCTGACGAAGGAAGTGCGAGGACTAAGAACGGATAGCCCGATTCGCTGCGGCGAAACACGCCCAAAGTAAGATTGTGAAATAATAGAATGAGATTGCTTCGTTCCTCGCAAGGACAAGCAAGACGTTAAAATAAAAGTTCCAGAGGAACGACATATTTGTAGCTACGGAATTTATTCCGTTGAAAATTAAAAAGAAATGGCAGAAAATAGAAGAGACCTTGTATTAGCAGGATTAGAACCGTTGATTATTACGCCTAACAGTGTTTTTGTAAATATTGGTGAACGTACAAATGTTACGGGTTCAAGAAAATTCCTTCGCCTAATCAAGGAAGAGAAGTATGACGAGGCACTTGATATTGCAAGACAACAAGTAGAAGGTGGAGCGCAGATCATCGATATAAATATGGATGAAGGAATGCTTGATGGTGTTCAGGCAATGACAAAATTCCTGAATTTAATAGCATCAGAACCCGATATTTCGAGAGTGCCGATTATGATCGACAGTTCGAAATGGGAAATCATCGAAGCGGGTCTTAAAGTAGTACAAGGAAAAAGCGTTGTAAACTCGATTTCGTTAAAAGAAGGAGAAGAAGCCTTTATTCACCACGCCAAACTAATCAAACGTTATGGAGCTGCGGCTATTATCATGGCTTTTGATGAAGTAGGTCAGGCAGATAATTTTGAACGTAGAGTCGAAATTTGTCAGCGTTCGTATGATATTTTGGTTAATAAAGTCAATTTTCCTCCACAGGATATTATTTTCGATTTAAATATTTTTCCAGTTGCAACCGGAATGGAAGAACATCGCTTAAATGCTTTGGACTTTTTTAGAGGTACAAAATGGGTTCGTGAGAACTTGCCACACGCGCATATTAGTGGTGGAGTAAGTAACGTTTCATTCTCTTTTAGAGGAAATGATCACGTTCGTGAAGCAATGCACTCGGTGTTTTTATACCACGCAATTCAGAACGGAATGACAATGGGAATCGTAAATCCAGAGATGCTTTCGATTTATGATGATATCCCTAAAGATTTATTAGAACACGTAGAAGATGTAATCCTTAACAGACGTGACGATGCAACTGAAAGACTTTTAGATTTTGCAGAGAATGTAAAAGGCGAAGTAAAATCAGATGAAAAAGCGATTCAGGAATGGCGTTTAGGAACGGTTCAGGAACGTATTACACATTCATTGGTAAAAGGTATTGATGCTTTTATAGAAATAGATGTCGAAGAAGCGCGTTTAGCAGCTGTAAAACCTATTGAAGTTATCGAAATCAATTTGATGACAGGAATGAATGTCGTAGGAGATTTATTCGGAAGCGGAAAAATGTTCTTGCCACAAGTAGTAAAATCAGCACGTGTAATGAAAAAAGCTGTTGCTTATTTATTGCCTTTCATAGATGCGCAAAAACGCCCCCCAGCCCCCGAAGGGGGAGTTAAAACCTCACAACATTGGGAAACTGCAAATCCGATGAATTATGGATTGTTGAAGCAGTTTTCTTTGGATATGAGAAATAAACCTACTGAAACTGAAAAGATTTTATGGGACCAATTAAGTGGAAAACAATTAGAAGGGTATAAATTTAGGAGACAACATATTATAGGCGATTATATTGCGGATTTTGTGTGTTTAAAAGAACGTATTATAATTGAAGTTGATGGGTTAATTCATCAACTGCCTGAAAATGTAGCAAGCGATTTAGAAAGAACTAAATGGTTGAATGAGCAAGGATTTCAAGTATTAAGATTTACAAACACAGAAGTTTTAACTGGATTAGAAAAAGTTTTAGCTACTATTAAAGATGCATTAGAGGCTCCCCCTTCGGGGGCGGGGGGGGCAGGAAAGATACTAATTGCAACTGTAAAAGGTGACGTTCACGATATTGGTAAAAATATCGTTTCGGTGGTATTAGCTTGTAACAATTACGAGATTGTAGATCTTGGTGTTATGGTGCCTCCAGAAAAAATTATTGCTGCCGCTATAGAACATAATGTAGACATTATTGGTCTAAGCGGATTGATTACACCTTCGCTTGACGAAATGGTGTATTTGGCAAAAGAACTAGACAAACAAGGAATTAAAATCCCGATTATGATTGGTGGAGCAACGACTTCGCGGGCGCATACAGCCGTGAAAATTGCACCACAATATAGAGAAACTGTAATTCACGTAAACGATGCTTCGAGAGCCGTTACCGTTGCAGGAAATCTTTTAGACCATAATCGCAAAATATATGCAAGCGATATTCGTGCAGATTATGATGCGTTTAGAGAAACATTTTTAAATCGTTCGAGAGATAAAAACTTCCTGACGATTGAGCAAGCGCGTAAAAATAAATTACAATTGGATTGGGCAGAATACACGCCAACCAAACCAAAATTTATTGGAGCAAAAGTAATCGAAGTAGAGTTGGACGTTCTGGTACCGTATATCGACTGGACACCGTTTTTTAGAACATGGGAATTGTTTGGGAAATACCCAGCGATTTTAACCGATGAGGTAGTTGGAGAACAAGCAACTTCGGTTTTTGCGGATGCACAGGACATGTTGAAAGTAATTTTGGCTGAGAAAAAGCTAACTGCAAAAGGTATTTACGGAATTTTCCCTGCGAATCAGGTAGATGATGACGATATCGAATTGCGTGATGAAAACGGAAAGGTTCTGGAGAAATTCTTAACGCTTCGTCAGCAATCCCAAAAAACAAAAGGTGCACCAAACATCGCTTTGTCTGATTTTATATTGCCAAAAGATAGCGGAATTACCGATTATATGGGTGCATTTTGTGTAACAACAGGTTTTGGTGTAGACGAATGGGCAGCCGAATTTGAAAAAGATTTAGACGATTACAATTCGATCATGGTAAAAGCATTAGCTGACCGTTTTGCTGAGGCTTTCGCCGAATATCTACACGAAGAAGTACGTAAAGATTTTTGGGGTTATGATGTAGACGAATCATTATCGACAGAAGATTTAATTGAAGAAAATTATAAAGGAATTCGTCCAGCGCCAGGATATCCTGCTTGTCCAGACCATTTAGAAAAACCAACAATTTGGAAATTACTAAATGTAGAAGAAGAAATAGGAGTAACGCTTACTGAAAGTATGGCAATGTGGCCAGCATCTTCGGTTTCAGGATATTATTTTGGTAATCCGAAAAGTAAATATTTTGGACTCGGAAAAATAAAAGAAGACCAAGTTGTAGATTACGCCAAACGCCGAAGTATTTCGACAGATAAAGCTATGAAATGGTTAAATCCTAATATAGCAGATTAGCCCCCTAGCCCCCAAAGGGGGAAGTAAGGCAGAAAAAAATAACACAAACCTGATGACCCCTTTCAGGAATTCCCCCTTCGGGGGTTAGGGGGCTGATTATGAAAGTAACACAACATATAGAAAACGCCAGCGGAAATACATTATTCTCATTTGAGATTATTCCGCCTCAAAAAGGGAAAAGTATTCAGGAATTATACGATAATATTGATCCGTTAATGGAGTTTAAACCGCCATTTATAGATGTAACAACTTCTCGCGAGGAGTATATTTATATTGATAAAGGCAACGGACTTTTAGATAAAAAATTAACTCGTATGCGTCCGGGAACACTGGGAATTTGTGCTTCTATAAAACATAAATATAATGTAGATACAGTACCGCACTTACTTTGCGGTGGGTTTACTCAAGAAGAAACCGAGTATATGTTGGTAGATTGTCACTATCTAGGAATCAATAATGTAATGGCGCTTCGTGGTGACGCTATGAAAGACGAACAATCTTTCGTACCTAAAATTGGAGGAAACAGTTTTGCGATAGATTTAGTTAAACAAATTAATGAACTAAATTGTGGAAAGTATTTGCACGAAGTAATGGATGTTGATAATAAAGCCGATTTTTGTATTGGTGTTGCAGGATATCCAGAGAAGCATTTAGAATCTCCATCATTAACTTCTGACTTAAAAAGACTAAAAGAAAAAGTTGATGCTGGTGCTGATTATGTGGTAACACAAATGTTTTTTGACAATTCAAAATACTTCGAGTTTGTAAAAAGAGCACGCGAAATGGGGATTACAATTCCTATTATTCCAGGAATTAAGCCAATTGCTGTACAAAGACATTTGCAGGTTTTACCACAAATTTTCCGTATCGATTTACCCGAAGACTTAATTAACGAAGTTGATAAATGTAAAAATAATGTCGAGATACGACAAGTAGGAATCGAATGGGCAATTCAGCAATCATTAGAGCTTAAAGCTGCAGGAGTTCCGGTTTTACATTATTACTCCATGGGAAAATCCGAAAATATTCGTCAAATAGCGAGTAAAGTTTTTTAATGTCATTGCGAGGAACGAAGCAATCTCATACAGCATATCTTTAGTGCTTATTATTAGTGTGATTGCTTCGTGCCTCGCAATGACTCTCGTCTTTGTGAACAATTGGAATTTGGAATTTAAAGTTTGGAATTTTATAAATTTAAACATTATGGAAAAAGAAGAATTACAAGCAATCGCATCTCAATTAAAAAAACCAGAAGGAGAAAAAGGAATAGAAATGGCAAATATGATGCATGAAACAAACATCAATATGACGCTAAGTTCAATCCGAAATTTAAAGATCTCTCAAGGTGATAAAATACTAGAACTTGGTCATGGTAACGCAGCGCATTTAGAATACGTAATGCAGCAGAGTACCGATTTAAAATATTACGGACTCGAAATGTCTGAATTAATGTATGGAGAAGCGCGACAGATAAACAGAAACTATGTCTCTCAAAAACAAGCTTTCTTTTCCGTTTATGATGGAAACACCATTCCGTTTCCAGATGCCACCTTCGATAAAATATTTACTGTAAATACGTTATACTTTTGGCAAGAGCCTGTAAAATTTCTTTTAGAAATATATAGAGTGCTCAATAATAAAGGAATCTTTAGCCTAACATTTGCACAGGAAAGTTTTATGAAGAAACTTCCGTTTACCGAATTTGAATTCAAGCTTTATGATACTGAAAAAGCTGAAAAACTAATCAGTCAAACCCCTTTTAAAATCATCGATTCAGAAACGTTGACCGAAAAAGTAAAAAGCAAAACAGGAGAACTTGTCGATAGAGAATTTACTACACTTGTTTTACAAAAAGAATAAAAATTAGAGTTAACAATTTAGAATCCTTTTTTGGTGTAATTTAATTGATTTTTAAAATACTAATGCTTTTTAAACTATGGAGACTAAAAAAATCAATTTTATAAAAAATTACAGTAGTATTCTTTTGCTTCTGGGAGGTATAGTTGCGGGAAGTATTTTAGGATTAGTCTTTGGTAAAGATATTGAGATCATAAAACCACTTGGAGATATCTTCTTGAATTTACTTTTTACAGCAATTATTCCGTTAATCTTTTTTACGATAACTTCCTCTATTGCCAATTTAGAGAAAACAGAAAAGCTAGGAAGATTATTTGTTGTTATGATTGCCGTTTTCTTAGGAACACTTCTTATTTCGGCTATTGTAATGATTATTGCCGTTTATCTTTTTCCTATTCATCAGAATATTATAGTTTCTAAAGTTCCATTAGAGAATATTGCAACAGGTAATGTTGGCGACCAAATTGCACAATTACTTACCACCAATGATTTCTACGAATTATTGTCTCGAAAAAGCATGCTTGCACTTATTATCTTTTCATTTTTAATAGGATTTGCAACCTTGCAATCAGGAGAAAAAGGAAATGCTTTCAGGAGTTTTCTAGACTCAGGAAACGAAGTGATGAAACAGCTTTTAAATATGATTATGAAATTAGCTCCAATAGGTTTGGGAGCTTATTTTGCATATCAGGTTAGTTTTTATGGGCCACAATTGTTTGGAGTTTATGCTAAACCCCTAGGGATTTATTATGGAGCCTGTATTTTTTATTTCTTCGTATTCTTTAGTTTGTATGCTTTAATAGCAGGAGGGAAAAGAGCCTTTGTAGTATTTTGGAGTAATAATGTTACACCCGCACTTACAGCTATAGGAACTTGTAGTAGTATTGCAACAATACCTGCTAATCTTTTGGCAGCCGAGAAAATGAAAATTCCTGCACATGTCCGGAACGTGGTTATTCCGCTAGGAGCGCCATTGCATAAAGACGGTTCGAGTATGTCATCTATTTTAAAAATCACCGTATTATTTACCATGTTCGGAAAAGATTTTACTGAACCAAGTACAATACTTTTAGCATTGGGAATTACGGTAATCGTTTCGATTGTTGAGGGCGGAATCCCAAACGGAGGATATATTGGAGAAGTATTGGCAATAACAGTTTATGGTTTGCCAATGGCAGAAGCCTTACCTGTAGCTATGATTTTGGGAACACTTGTAGACCCAATTGCTACTTTACTTAATGCCAATGGTGATGTGATCTCGTCGATGATGGTCTCCCGATTTTCGGAAAAAACGAAATGGTAGGGATTTAACATAATGAAATTGTCGTAACATTTATTCAATAAAATTATTTTAACCATATAAGTAATGTAAGTAAATATAAGAGAGAATAATCAACGCAAAACTTAAATGAACTTACATTACTTATATGGTTATTTTTTTTACAATAAAATCTTATTCTTAAACAGATTAGGCATTGATACCATATAATGCATTAATTTTATTTTAAACTATAATATCTAAAATGAATACAGCACTTCAACAAGATTTAAACGATATTGAAAATATACTTGAACAAGTAAAACAACAAGGAATAGCGTTTTTAAATTCTCTCGATTCAATTCCAACATCCAATTCCAACAGTATAACAACCAACCGAAATCTTAATCAGGAAGGATTAGGCGCATTATCGGCTTTGGAAGAATTTAATCAGCGATTAGCACCATTAATGATTGCATCGCCAGGACCAAGATATTTAGGTTTTGTAACTGGTGGGAGTACACCAGCTTCTATAGTTGGTGATTGGTTAACGACAATCTATGACCAGAATACGCAAGCGGTAAAAGCACAAGGAGGAGTTTCGGCTTTAATAGAAATCGAAACTATTAATTTATTATTACAATTGCTGGATTTGCCAAAATCGTTTCTTGGCGGATTTGTAACTGGAGCAACAATGTCTAATTTTACTTCATTGGCAGTTGCAAGACAATGGATTGGAAAACAACTAGGAAAAGACTTTGCTAAGAACGGAGTTTCAGAACCTATTACGATTTTTGCATCTACACCACATTCATCTTCTATAAAATGTCTGTCAATGTTAGGTATTGGAAGTCAGAACTTCACTAAAATAAAAACAATCGAAGGAAACCGTGAAGCAATAGATGTAGCCGATTTAGAAGAAAATATCGAAACTCTAAACGGAAAACCATTTATTGTAATTTCAAGTGCTGCAACAGTAAATACAGCCGATTTTGATGATTTTGTAGCAATAAATGAATTAAAAAAGAAGTATAAATTCTGGTGGCATATTGATGCCGCTTTTGGAGGATTTGCAGCTTGTTCGCCTAAATATAAACATTTGGTAAATGGTTGGGAAAATGCAGATAGTATTACAATAGATTGTCATAAATGGCTTAATGTCCCTTACGAAAGTGCTTTTTATTTGATAAAAGAAGAACATAAAATATTACAGATAGAAACATTCCAAAATTCTAATGCACCCTATTTGGGAGATCCGTTAGAGAATTTTAGTTTCTTAAATTTCTTACCCGAAAACTCAAGAAGATTAAAAGCATTGCCAGTTTGGTTTTCTTTATTAGCTTACGGAAAAGAAGGATATCAGGATATAGTCGAAAATAGTGTAGCTCTTGCATTGCGATTTGATGCATTTATTACAGAGAATGAAAACTTTGAGTTATTAGCGCCAACAAGACTAAATAATGTTTGCTTTACATTATCGGGAGATCATAATCAGGAGAAAGTAAATTCATTCTTGAGTCGTCTTAATGATACAGGAAAAGTATTTATGACGCCTACTGTTTATCAAAATCGTAAAGGAATTCGTGCTTCATTTGTGAACTGGAGAACAAGTGAAAAGGATATTGAAATAATCGTAGAAGAAATGAGAAATACAATTCTAGAGTTGAAAATATAAGTAAAACATACAATAGATTTTTTTTGAAAGTAGCCCGTTTAATTTGTTAAACGGGCTACTTTTTTATTTCTTGACGAATTGAAGCTTTGAGTTTTAACTTTTAAGATGTTAAATTTTAATTTAATCTTAAGTTAATCTTAATTATTCACTAATAAATATATTAATTTTTTATTGAATTGGCTACTTGAAAGTTAATCATCGTTTTTATTTAGAATAATTAAAAATAACTTGGAAATGGTGTTTATTGATGTTAATTTTGTGCCAAATTAATTTCAACTTTAAGTAATGAAAATAAATAGAATATTTATCTTAATCCTGGTGCTCTTAACTTCGATTCAAGGTTTCTCACAAAATAACAAAGTAAAATTAAATGGGGCCATTTTAGGTAATAACGGGGAACCTGTCGAAGGTGTTTCTGTAGAACTAAAAGGTACTGCTTATTCAACATTAACCAATGAGAAAGGGGAATATGAAATTATAGCAGAACCACGAAACTATATTTTATCTATTACTTATGTTGGATATAAACCAAAGCAAGTAAAGATTAATTTAAAAGAGGTAAATCAAACAGTTCCAACTCTTACTATTGAAGAAGATATGGCTGCGTTAGATGAAGTTCAGGTTAAAGGAATATCTAAAGTAACTAGAGTAAAAGAATCTGCTTTTCAGGTTAATGCGGTCGATACTAAGTCAATGGCTAACATTACATCTAATTTGAGTCAAATATTGAATAAAACTACTGGAGTAAAAGTTAGGGAGCAAGGAGGTATGGGTTCTGATTTTGATTTTTCTATCAATGGTCTTTCTGGTAGTGCCGTAAAGTTTTTTATAGATGGTGTGCCTTTGGATATTATGGGGAGCTCTATGTCGTTAAACAATATACCAGTTAATTTATCTGAAAGAATTGAAGTATATAAAGGTGTAGTACCAGTGAACTTAGGTTCTGATGCTCTTGGCGGTGCTGTAAATATTATTACAAATCATCAAATATCAAATTATTTTGATATGTCATATAGTTTAGGATCATTTAATACGCATAGTGCATCATTAACAGGACAGCTGCGTGACAAAAAATCAGGATTAACTTTTAAAGCTTCTGGTTTTTTAAATTATTCTGATAACGATTACACAATGCGAGATGTGCAAGTAATAGAAGTGATTGATAAAGATAATTCTCGATTTGTTACTGGTGATTTTAAAAGATTCAATGATCAATATAAGTCTGCTATGGGGCAGGCAGAACTAGGTTTCGTTGATAAATCTTGGGCTGATATGTTTTTTATTGGAGGAAGTTATTCAGCTACAGAAAAAGGAATACAAACAGGAACTAACCAAGACGTAGTATACGGTCAAGTACATAGAGGAGGAGATGCTTATTCATTCTCACTAAGATATTTAAAAAAGAATTTGTTTACAAAAGATCTTGATTTAAGTTTTTTTTCTTCCTATTCAGACGATCAATATACTATTACAGATACTGCACTTAGAAAATATTATTGGGATGGAAGTTATGTGGCAGCTACTTCTTCCGAAATGGGAGGGCCTGCAACTAAATGGAATATTCGACGTCCAAAATATTTTATCGG
This sequence comes from Flavobacterium sp. GL_143, assembly GCF_057834355.1. NCBI lineage: Bacteria > Pseudomonadati > Bacteroidota > Flavobacteriia > Flavobacteriales > Flavobacteriaceae > Flavobacterium > Flavobacterium sp. GL_143. The sequence goes on from NZ_CM174401.1 coordinate 1,899,886, forward strand.
ATCGAATCTTAGCTACAAAATAGACCATAATAACTCGTTAAGTCTTAACTATACTCTGGACAAGGTCGAAAACAAGACTTATGACGAGTTGCTTACTGACAAAGATTATAATCCTGGGAAAATTACAAAGCATATTATTGGGCTATCCTATCAACAGAATTTATTGGAAGAAAAACTGACCAACACGTTTTTTGGAAAATATTATAGTATGTTGTTAGAACAACCTTTTGCTATTACTAATTCTGGAACTGGAGCGGGCGAAACTGTTAGAGATAACAATGGTTACACCGGATATGGAATTGCATCACGCTATAAAATAACTTCGTCTATAGGTATAAAAGCTTCTTATGAAAAAGCATATCGTTTGCAAAGAGTAGATGAGGTGTTTGGTAATGGGTACTCGGTTGTAGCTAATCCTAATCTTAAACCAGAGAATAGCGACAATTACAATCTAGGTGGTTATTGGAAGAATGCAGCGGAAAATCACCATTTTTTTATTGAAACAGGAGGGTATTTAAGAAATGCGAAAGGCTTTATTTCCCCAGTTGTTTATCAATCGAATAGTCAGATAAGTAGATTTGAAAATACATCAAATGTTCTTATTAAAGGACTTGAGGCCGATATTAAGTACAATTATCAGGATAAAATAAACGTTGGGATAAATTTTACTTATCAAAGCACGCTTGACAACACGAAATATCCTAATGGATCAAATTCAGGAACAATATCAGCTACATACAAAGATGACTTGCCTAATAGACCTTGGATGTTTGGTAATGCCAATTTAGGATATAGAAAGGCGGACTTCATTAAAAAAGGAAATAATCTACAGCTTAATTGGGATTTGCAATATACACACTGGTATTACCTTACATGGGAAAACTATGGTACAAAAGAAGGGAAAAGTATAATTCCTAATCAGTATATCCAAAATGCATCTATTTCTTATTCTATGAATTCTGGAATGTATAATATTTCTTTAGAGTGCAACAATCTAACAAATGATTTGGCTTATGATAATTTTAAGCTACAAAAGCAAGGACGCTCCTTTTCAATTAAATTTCACTATTTCTTAAAATAGCCTGAAACGAACTTTTATTTTTAATAATTATATAAAAAATATTTTAAACATGAAACGATTTATTAAACCCTCTTTTTATTTTCTATTTATTAGTACATTGATAATGGGTACAACTATTTCTTGTTCTAGTAATGATGATTCTGGAAGTGATTCAGCTGGTGCAAAAGCTGATTATGCGCTATGGTTGCAATTAGGGAGTTGGCCAAATACAACTCAGTACATTGTAGGAGTTGATGATTTGACTAAAGGGAGTGTTAGTTTGGTAGGTAATGGTGCCGAAGTTACAAGCAAGGCAGATTACGGAATTATTGCCAAAAATGGGTTTTATTACTATCCAAGTACAAGTTCTAATTTTGGTAAAATGACTAAATTCGAATTTAAGAACAATCGATTATCTGTTGTATATGAAGTGCCTTTTACGTATCAAAAATCTATAAGTTGTTATGCATGGGTTGATGACAACACGCTAGTATTGTTTGGAACGAATGGAGATGGAAGCAAAGTATTATATACCGTTGTAAATGCCACAACACTTTGGATAAAAAATGGAGAATTGGCATTGCCTGCGATTCCAGCGGGATATACTTCTTATAATCAAGGGAATATTCAATATTCAAACGGAAAATTATATGTAGCATTTTCTAATATGGCTATTTGGCCATCACTTGCTGAGGCAGGTATGAATATTGCCGTAGTTGATTATCCAAGTTTTGCTGTTGAAAAGGTTATTAAAAGCTCGGAAGCGGATGGTAATGGAGGATCTAATATGTGGATGCCAACTTCTTGTACTGATGAGTCTGGTGATGTTTATATGATGTTTTTTGCTGACTGGATGACTTCTAAAGATAGTCCAACAAAAATATTTAGAATCAAAAAGGGTGAAACTACATTAGACTCTTCTTATAATTTTAACCTTGGTACTGCTTTAGGAGGAGAAACTGCTAGTGGACTTTGGTATGTTGGTAACGGGAAGGCTATTGCTAAATACATAGATTCAAAAATAGTAGCAGAAAATCCTTCTGGATTGTTTAATACTAAATTTGCTTTAATCGATATAGCTACTAGCTCGGTAATTAAAAAATTAGATTTACCTGCAGATAAAGGAAGCCAATTACAAAATGTAATTACATCGGATGGTAAAGTATTTATTCAGGTTAATGCTGAAACTACTAAAGATTATATCTGGGAAGTTAATACCACAACAGGTGCTGTAACTTCTGGAGTAGAAATTGTTGGAGGTTATGATTATATTTTACGTTTAGATAATTTGAAATCATCTAAGTAAAAACTTTAAGAGCACTTGAAATTTTATTTTCATTTCGCTATTTTCATTAATTGATTGCAATTGCTAAGCTTACACTTTAAGCTAATACAATTTTAATGGCTTGAGGAATTACTTAACTATAAATATTCCTCAAGCCATTTTTACTAATACATCTTTTTTGCCCATAAAAACTATTACCTATTAAAATTATAATATCAATGAGTACTATTAAAAACCGTTCGAATAAACCACCAAATAAAGGAAAATCACGTTTTAGTAAAATTAATGCATGGTTGCATTTATGGTTAGGACTCGCTTCGGGACTCGTTGTATTTATAATGGGAATTACAGGTTGTATTTTGGTTTTTGAGCAAGAAATCAAACATGCAACATCTTCTTGGCTTAATGTAGAAGCACAAGAATCAGAGAAAGTATTACCGCCCTCTAAGATATATCAAGCAGTAAGTAAAGCTTTGCCTAATAAAGAGATTCATGGTTTCTGGTACAATGGTTTAGATAAAACTATAAAAGTAGACATCGAATCGGATTCTTTAATTTATGTAAATCCTTATAATGGTAAGATTACCGGAATTGTAGATCACGAAGATTTTTTTCATATCATGGACGAAGGACATCGTTACTTATGGTTAGGCCGGGATATTGGTTCGCAAGTAACAGCTTGGGGAACGCTAATTTTTTTCTTTCTTCTTATAAGCGGACTTATTCTTTGGTTTCCAAAAAAATGGAACAAAACAACTAGAAATAGTAGTTTTAAGATAAAGTGGAATGCTAAGCTCAAGCGCTTAAATTATGATTTGCATAATGTAGTGGGATTCTACACTATTATATTAGCATTACTTATTTCGTTTACTGGATTATTAATGAGTTTTCATTGGCTAAGAGAAAGCACCTATTGGATAAGTGGTGGTTGGGCTGATGAAAAAGAAAAAAAGGAACAAGTTGTTACTGCTAAAAAAGATACTTTATCTAAAAAGCAATTAGACAAACTGGCTGCAGCCGATTTTATCTGGAATAAAGTACGTAAGGAAATTGCCAAAGAAAATAAAGAAGCAGTTATCATTGATCTTCCACATGAGCCAGAAGATGATTTCTACGCTTGTACAGAAATGAATAAAGGAGTTTGGAGGGATTTGTACTTTGATCAGCAAACATTGGAATTAAAGCCAAATTCGCAGAAATATATTGATAACGAACGTTTCTCTAAATGGCTTATGCGATCTAATTATAGTTTACATATAGGTGCTATTGGAGGAATACCAACTAAGATTTTGTATTTCGTAGGTAGTTTGATATGTGCAAGTTTACCAGTTACAGGTTTTTATATTTGGTGGGGAAGAAAGAAAAAGCAAAAACCTACAGTTAAAATTTAATATTACCCATTTACATATTTTTAGTTAGTTAAAGTCTTTTGAAAGTATTCGTACTCTTCAAAAGACTTTTTTTATGTTTTAACTTAAGTAAAATATTGAATTATTTTATCACGAAACAACCACAATATTGTCTTTCTGAGGAACGAAGAATCTCCGAAAGAAACTAACACAATGTATTTATTTCAAGTTTGTCGAGCTACTAATGGAGATTCTTCGTTCCTCAGAAAGACAAGTATGTGATAACTATTCCGTAGGTTTTAGTATTGTTCCATTGCTTTGGATTTAGCTTGAAGCAATTTAGAAATCCATTTAATTTGTATTATCTGCATTCTATTTTAATATAAAGACTATGATGATTACAAAACCATATATAACAAAGAAAGCCCATGAAATTTCATGGGCTTTCTTTGTTATAAAATGTAGCTTTTTTAAATTCTGTAAGTAAAGGAAATTGTTGCTACACGGCTATCAAGATTATATCTTTTGTCAATGCTGGTTTGTCCGATAACCGAATTGATATTGTATTTATTAGTATTAAAAATATCGGTAACATTAAATTTTATGCTGCCTTTGTTAGCAAGAACTTGTTTTGATAATCCGATGCTAAAATCAAAGAAACTATCTCTTTCGTAAATCCCAACATTCGATTTTGATTGATATTGTGCATTTGCTTCCGCTTTCCAGGTATCTGTAATTGTAAATGAGTTTTGAACACTTAAATTTAAGGTTACAATTGGGTCGATTGTATTGGTATTGATAATCTTTCCTTCAAATTTATTCTCAAAAACATTAAAGAGCGTGTTCACCGACCACCATTTATAAATATCGGTTGTATTGGTAATATTTACACCATAATTGTATGATTTATTGGCATTGATTTGTGAGGTAACCGTTGTGTTATTGTCAGGATTGTAAACATATATTTCTGTAAAAACATCTTTGGTTTGGTTAAAATATACCGAAGCCATAAAAGCGCTTTTCCAAGAATATCCTATTTCTGATGTATGTGTAATTTCAGGAACCAGATTAGGATTACCTTGAGAATAATTGAACGAATCGTCATAAAAACGGAACGGATTCAAATCAAACTGACTCGGTCTGTTTATTCTCTTACTGTAAGAAGCATGCATAGAATGGTTACTACTCAATTCATATTTAAGCGAAAGACTAGGAAACCATTTTAAATAATCATCTTTATGTTTCTCGTTTAATGTCTTTTGGTTAATGTCAATTGCAGTATATTCAGTTCTTAAACCTCCCTGAATACTTAGTTTCTCTAAACGATATTTGTAATTAGCATAAGCAGCATAAATTTGCTCATCATATTCAAAATGATTAGTAGAATTAAGATCAACAATCCACTGATTGTTATCGTTGTATTCATACACCGATGGATTGTCATTGTTTTTGATGCTACCTTTAAAACCCCATTCCAAAGTCTGTTTTTCTTTAATTGGATTTGTAAAATCAACTTTTCCAGTAAAGACTCTCAATTGAGATGGAATATAACCTCTTCTGTCATTAATTGCAGTGCCTGGAATTTGATTTTGCGCACTTTGAAATTGATTAGATCTGAATTTTGAAGTTTCATATTCAAAATCAAAAGACATGTTTTTCCCTTCTGTATTAAACTTATGTACGCCAGAAAAAGCATAGGTATAGTCATACCACTTTTCTTTGCTGTCATTGTAAGTCAAAGCGTCAAATTGCAACTGATTTAAATTATTATATAGTGTATTCCCTCCATTAGCAATATTTTCATAGCGACCGATTTTTGCGTCAAGCGAAACTTCTAAATTTGTTTTAGAAGAAACCTCATATGTTGTTCCTACTTTGAAGTTGTTAGACGTAAGAGGTTCATTAGTTGTTGAATTTTGATAATTCTTTGTTGCAATTTCTTGTCTTGTAATATCAGTAAATTGAATTTGTTCAAAATTCTTGCGTTCCTCTTCACCTCTATAAGTGTAGCTGTAATTACCAAAGACTCCAAACTTATCTTTGTTGTAACTTAAATTCATTCCTGTATTGGTTCTGTTTTTTCTTCCTCTTCCATAACTAGAAAATACAGTTCCTTTTATTCCAGCACTACTTGGTTTCTTCAAAATAATATTAATCATTCCAGCTTTACCAGTGGCATCATATTTAGAAGAAGGATTAGTAATAACCTCAATTTGTTTGATATTAGATGAGGTTGTTGATTTTAAATAATTAGCAAGTTCCTTTTGCGAAAGCTGCGTTAATTTACCATTAATCATAACGCCAACGCCTTGTTGTCCTCTAATAGATAATTCTCCGTCCTGAGAGACTACAACACCTGGAGCACGCATTAAAACATCCAGCGCAGTTCCGCCTTCAGACACAATGCTATTTTCTACATTAAAAACCATTCTGTCTGATTTTTGAGTATATAGAACTTTCTTTTTTACGATTATAATTTCATCTAATGCGTTTATTGATGTTTCGATAATGCTGTCTTTTCCTTTTTCAGTTTGCGAATAGGCATAAACAGAAAATGCAAGCATAATTGATGTTATAATATTTTTCATATTATTTATTTTTAATTTTTGAAGAATAATAAAACGGCTTTAAAAGTTGATTAAGCCTTAAGAGTATAGTTTATCTATGATGATTGTGTTTTAAGAAATAGAAATTTTGGATAATAAAATAGAATCTTTAATAGGTAAGAAAATTATTTTATTCGAATGCTTTTTTGGGAGATAAAATATGCTGTTTATAAGCGTAGAAAGTAGCGTTTTTGTGGGGTAAAGTAAAAACATGATTGCCTGTTATTTGAAGTTTTTAAACTTCAAATATATAACTATTTATAACAAGTCTAAATAAAAATAAATTTAAATTTGTTCAGAAATGATAACTTACTGATAGTTAGTTGTTAGCAAGATAAGAGACGGTTTTATATTGTAAGATATGACTTGTTTATTCACTTAAATGTTGAGAATTTCTAAAAGCTATAATCTGCAAGAAAGTATTGATTTCGCTAGGTGTTGAATAGAAATAAGGCTTCATGAAAAATCCAATTCACGCTATAATAAAATAGAATGAATTGGATTTTTTATAAGTAACCAATTTTGTTACTGAAAACGGAATGCTATTTAGTAATTTCTCTAAACACAGCTTCCAGATTTTTATTTTTTTGATTAAGTTGTAATGTTTTTAAACCGTTGGCAGTTGCAAAGTCAAAAATAGCTGGACGCATATCTTTTTCTGTGACAAATGTCAGTTCCCAAGTCATGTCATGTGTATTTATATAAGAAGAAATGTTTTCTAATTTTGCAATTAATTGTTCTTCAATTCTATAATCAAATTCTACTTCGATAACTTGTTCTTTATTCTCCGCGATTAATTTGTCAAGTTTTTTGTCAGTAACAATTTTTCCGTTATTAATGATAATAACTCTGTCACAAATTGCCTCAACTTCTTGCATAATATGTGTCGATAAAAAAACAGTCTTATTTTTACCTACATTCTTAATTACGTTTCTGATTTCTATTAACTGATTAGGATCCAGACCAGTTGTTGGCTCGTCTAGAATTAAAACATCAGGATTGTGTAATAAAGCATTTGCCAAACCTACACGCTGACGATATCCTTTAGATAATTGTCCTATTTTTTTATGACTTTCGGCTGACAGTCCTGTCAGTTTTATGACTTCTTCAATTCTTGATTTTGGAACCTTATAAACATCAGCATTAAAAGCCAGATATTCACGAACGTACAAATCTAAATATAACGGATTGTGTTCTGGCAAATACCCAATAGACAGCTGTACAGCCTTGGTATCAGTCATGACATCATGACCGTTTACAAGTGCTGTACCCGAATCGGCTAGCAAATAAGTAGTTAAGATTTTCATCAAAGTTGATTTTCCTGCACCGTTTGGGCCAAGAAATCCAACGATTTCACCTTTTTCAATCGAAAATGAAATTTTATCTAATGCTTTTTGAGAACCGTAACTTTTTGATATGCTGTTTACTTCTATCGACATGACTTTTTTATTTGATGCAAAAGTAAACAGAAATCTGCTTGATTGCTAAATTTTTGGTCTTTAAAGAAATCATAAAAAAAACTTAAAGGCGAGCAGTAACGGCACTGTTATTGTTAAAAGAGTATTAAATTTAAAATATTACAAATGAAAAAAATGTTAGTTGTTATTGCATTAGCTGTAGTTAGCTTTGCAAATGCTCAAAAAGGAACAATCTTAGTTGGTGGAAACATCTCGTACACTTCTGAAAAATCAGAATTCAAATTTAGTGAAGAAAAAACAAATACTTTTAGCTTTTCTCCTAAAGTAGGTTACCAATTTAACGATAACTGGACAGTTGGGGGTGAATTTACTGTAGCATCATCTAATGACGATAATGGAATTGTAGAAGAAAAAAACAATGCTTTCAAAATTGGAGCATTTGTACGTTATTCTGTGCCATTAAGCCAAACTTTTTCTGTATTTGCTGATATGGGTGCAGGTTTCCAAAATGCTAAAAATAAAGTATATGGTCCTGGAAATGCTTATTCAAAATCTAAAGCAGATGGTATGTATGTAGGTGTAACTCCAGCTCTTTTCATTAACATGAAAAATGGTTTTGGTTTAAACTTTAATATTGGAGGTTTAGGTTATGAAACATTAAGCTACGATAACAACGGTCCAGATGTTAGTAAATTCTTCTTTAATTTCGGTAAAGAAGTTGGTATTGGAATTTCTAAAAACTTCTAGTCTTTAGAATATATCAGTTTCGAAAAGAGGCTGTCTGAAAAGTAATTTTCAGACAGCCTTTTTTTTGGATAACTATTCAGTTAACAAAAATTTGAAACAAATTTATTTAGTCTGTTCGACTTTCAGTCTCTGGTCACAAATTAGTACAAGTAAAAATAACATGTTATAAACATTGCCAACGGTTCAACCGTTGGAGCGCAATGTATTATCGTAATCTGTATCACACGGTTGAAACCGTGAGCTATGAATAAAATAGGATAGAATTAAAACAGCTGCTTTTTCGTGTAAATTGGTGTCTGCATTTCTTTAAAATCTTGGTTGATTTAATGTAGGCTGAATAGCTACTTCTTTAAAGTTTTAAAAAATATGATTGATAATTGCTCTAGCGAAACATAATTTTATAGATTTTGGGATAGCGCTACAGCGTAACGATACTTTGGTTTTTCTTCAGATTGCTATATATGTTACCTTAAATGTGGTTTTACAAAATGGTTTTATGAATTTCTATTAATATAGCCGTCCTTCCAGGATTTAGAATATATTTCAATTTCGAAAAGCACTCCAACTGGGGTGCTTTTTTTATGCTTTTAATTTTCTAAAATCAATCTTAAATTGATACTTCAGTCTATTAAAACTTTCCTAACTAATAGTTTTTGCCTGCTTGCTCCCTACTTAGGAACAAATAAAATTGATTGTATACAGAGCTCAATAATTTTGTCTTATTAAGATACTCTAATACCTTATTATAGTTAATTTTTTAACAAAACCAGGGTTCCTTTGCAAATTATTTGATAATTAAATTTAAAAGACAAGAAATTATGTTAAATAAAAATTACAAATAAAAGTAAATGTTCTTGCCGACCTATAAATGACAGCAGTATGAAAAAAGTTAGAGGTATTATAATTTGGAGTTTATTTTTAATTATTAATGTTTCAGCCTTCAGCCAAGCTCCTGGTGGAGTTACTGGATCACAAGCGTGGTTTAAAACCAGTAGATTGCCTAATGGGAGTTTTAACTGGAAAGATTTCAGTGGAGATGGAACAAAATTAAACAACTGGAATACTACTACCGAATATTCTAATGGTGGTCGCTATTTTAATTTCAATGAAGGTCTTTATTTTGATGGAGGCAGTCGCCAGTTTTTCTTAAATCAGACTAACTTACAGCAAGGAACAATAATTGGTCTTTTTGGTCATACAGCAACTTATTTTAATTACGAAAATACTTTATTTGGAATTAAGGGACGTGCCAATGAAGGAGTACTAGTTACGAATGATAAAGTAGTAAATAGTACAGAAAGAGATGGTGAGACCTTGGATTATGGCAGTACAACAGGTGAGGATTTATTCAGAAAAGATAAGAGCGAAGGTACAGATGCTAAATTCAGGGAACGTTCGTTAAAAGTTGTTTCTTACTACCAATATCAACAACCCAATATTTCTGTTTGGGGCGAAGATCAGCAATCTTCTTTGACTTTAGGTTATGGATATCTTAATAATGCCAATGGTTTATCAACTTACGCCATGAAAAATTTCGCTAATAATTTTTACGGATATATTCCGGAATTATTGGTTTATAGTCGTGTATTAACACCTCTTGAACGTAGAAAAGCAGAGACTTATCTGGCAGTAAAATACGGAGTTAGTTTAAGTAATTCTTATATAGGAAGTGATGATAAATTAATTTGGGACTGGAGCGCCAATACCAACTATAATAATCGTATAACAGGTATTATGCGTGATGATGCGAGTGGTTTAAATCAGCCTTATTCTACCACAAGTTACGAAGAAGAGCCTTATTTTTCAGATGCTTATGATTCCTATGTAGAGCAAACTTACAGAGACCAGTCATCGTATTATCGTTTATTGGTCATGGGGCAATCTCCGGGCAATGACCTAGCCGATAAAAATGCCACCCTATGGGGAGATGACAATGGAGTTTTGAGCACTCAAAATTCAGGAGGTGTCGCTGGAATAAAACGAATGACTCGTACTTGGAAACTCGTTACTAATACACCACCACCCACAACAGAACAAAAAACACTTCTTTTTAACAGTACAGGACTTGATGTAGATGCTGCTTTTGGACAAAGTACATTCACCAATAAAACAGTTTCAAGCACCGGGACAAGTGTTACAACAATTCCATTGCAGGGCAAAAATGGTTATTTAGAATTTAAAACGTTAGCCGTAGGAAGCGAAATACAAGTAAAATTTGGAGATCAAAACGGTGGTACAGGCACTGCCGATTATGGGGTGAGAATTGATGCCAGTGGTGGTGCTTATACAATAGAGAACACCAAGAAACCGGAATATTTGCATGCCATGTCAGACAATATGCATACCATAACCATTGAGAAAAAAGAAAATGAAATCTTTATCAATATTTATAATACAAATGGAGACAAACACATCACCACAAAAAAATTAACCATTCTGCCGGCAGACAGCAATAAGGCCTTTTATGGAGTTGTTTCGTTGCAGAAAAAAAACACCGATGTTTCTTTAACAGTATTACATGGAGGATTTGTTGCAACAGGTTCAAGAGTTGAACTGTCTTTTGATAGCAATAGAGCCGCTGAATTTGCTAATAATGCAGACAAAAGCTATTTGATTATTGACCGTTCCGGTACAGGTGATTTTACAGTAGATAATACCGAGTATTATCCAGTTAGTGACATTGATATTAGCCGAAAAAAAATCATCTTCAATAATGTAATTTGGGATGCTGATGGCAATGGTAAAGATGTTTTTTCTTTTGGATATAGAAATGCATCAGTAAAACTCATCGCTTTGGAAGACGCAGTAAATCCTACTTGCGTAGATGGAATACTTCAGGAAGACGGAAAAATTAATATAGAGGTAAAAGAAGGTTTACCGGCCTATAAATATACCCTTACCAAAACTGGAACCACAGCAGTTTTGCAAACAGGAACTTTTTATGAATCAAAGAAAACCATAACGGAAATAGCAGCAGGGAATTATGATTTGATATTAGAAATGGTAGGAACCAATTTTGATAAAACAGGAGGGACCAATCTGGCTGCCGTAGCCACAACAGCTTCAACAGCAAATGGATCCTTTGAGTTTTCAGTAACCAATTTTATTTCAGATAAATATATTGGTTTTATTAGTCAAAGATCGAGCCCAACAGTAGCATTACTTAATTATGGTGTACAAATAAAACAAGACCAATTGTATTTCTGGAATAAAGGAGCCGCCACCACTTCCTTGGCCACCTTAAAAAAGAAAGCAAAATAAAATTAGAAATCCAGAACGGTATTTTGCAATGCAAAGTTGATGATGCGATAGTAGGCACACAAAATCTCTCTACAGCAGATGCTGCAGCATCTTATTTTGGGTTTGTAGCTTTAAATGGTTCTTCAAACGGATTATACAATTTAGTTCATAATGGTTTTGTAACCAGTCCTGCAAAACTTGTTTGGGGATCAGCCTCCTATTTAACCATAACAGAAGGAGATGCTATCCTGAGCAAAGTAGTTCAAAAAATAGAGCTTGTTGCCCCAGAATGTAAAGAGATTATCTTGCCGCCAACACCCCTAACAACAGATAATTTAGTTGTTGCTCCGGTACCATCAAAACCAGGATCTAATTTTAATATCAATGTTAAACTAGATAGCCCATCAGAGGTAACCGTTTTAATCTTTAATACAGCGGGAATTTTAATACAGCAATTACGTAATGCCGAGTTGCAAAAATTAAACACGTTCACCACCAGTATTCCTCTAGCAGGAATCTATATCATAAAGGTATTGACAATAGAAGGCGAATTCTCAAAATCAATTATTATCAATTAGATGTTAGAGACTTACCAAAAATAAAAAAGTAAGCAGCTAAACCGAGTAATTATCCCTATACGAATTTAGGAAAACCAGTAAAAATGGAAAAGAAAGAAAATTTAAAAGCAACGATACAAAGAATCACGGCAAGTGTTCTGGCAGTTATACTATTTAGTCAAAGCGCTTTTGCGTATGATTTAGGATATGCCAAAGAAGTATTTTTTAAAATCCCTTCAGGACAAGGTTATAGTAACAGCGACAATAATAGCAACAATCAAAAATATGCTGAGGCAATTCCTGTATACCATCAGCCTGCTGCACGCTCGGCAGCAGAGTCATCTGATATTGTTTCCGACAAAAAGAATCAGCAAATTATTCTCGCCACAGAAAATGGAGGAATTATAGGAGTGTATGCAGGTAAACTATTAGACAATCCAGCAGATAACTTATTCCATTTTAATTTAACAGAAAGCCTTAAACCCGAAGACCGAGTTAAATTAGTCTATGAATTACAAGGTGTTTCAGACAGTCATGGAGTAGCCATTAGTATCAACGACGAATTCTCGACAGGAGGAACCTGGGTCCAAAAAAGCGATCAATGGAGTAAGCAAGAACAATACATTAATACAACAAGCTTACAGAAAGGTGATAATACCGTATTGTTTTCATTGCCAGAAAAAGCTACTTACGGCTATCAGGTACGTAACTTGGCTTTTGTAATTGAAAAAGCAAAAACAAAAAAACTTCGATTAGACAATTTAACAGCCTTAAGTTATAAAGGAGAAGGCTACATAAGTGGATTTGTTGACGGATTAACAGCAGGTAGTAAAATCACGATTGAAGGAAAATCAGTTGCACACCAAAACGGATTTTTTGAGACCATTTTACCCTTAGATGCTCATAAAGAAGCAATCATAACAATTAGTTCAAACGGACAGGTTTTGCAAGAAAATGCAACTGTAAAGCCTATCACAGTCTCACATCAAGAACCTTTGCTGAGCGTTTTATCAGGAAGCTCAAAAGCATTTGTTAAAGGACAAAAAATGATGCTCTCTGCCGGAGCTGCCAGTATCGAGGTAAACAGTACTACCCTGCTTGAGAATAAAACATTAAGTATTACGCCTCTGCGTGCACTAGATCTACCTGCATTAGACCCGTTAATGACCAACTTAACCAATGGGCGAGGATATCGTTTTTTACCGCACGGAGAACATTTTGCAGAAGGAGCACTTGTGAAATTAGGATATAACAAAGAATTACTTCCTCCGGGATATACGGAAGAAGATATACGCACCTTCTTTTTTGATAAAAATACTGGACATTGGGAAGCCTTAGAACGTGATAGTCTTGATGTGGCACACCAAATTATTATCTCGAAAACGACTCATTTTACCGATATGATTAATGGGGTTATCAAAACACCAGAATCTCCAGATACACAAGGATTTGCTGCTACCATGATGAACGATATCAAAGCTGCAGACCCAACAGCAGCAGTAAATATAATACAGCCACCAACAGCCAATCAGCAAGGGTCGGCAAATTTAAGTTATACTATTGAAGTACCACCGGGACGTAATGGCATGCAACCACACATAAATGTGGCTTATAATAGTGATGGAGGCAGTGGTCTACTTGGTGAAAGCTGGGATATACCTCTATCTAAGATCACAGTAGATAGCCGCTGGGGTGTGCCGCGTTACAATGAATTGGAAAATACAGAAACTTATAACTTAGATGGTGTGATGCTTGTACAAATGGACAACCAAAATGCGGTTGTAGCACATCGCGGAGATAAAAGAACAACTCGAACAGTACATACTCAATTTTATCCTAGAACAGCGACGAATTTTAGCAAAATTACAAGACATGGTTTTGGTCCGGGTAGATATAACTGGATCGTAATTGATAAAAATGGTACTCAATATCAATATTCATCTGGAGTTAGTGATATTTTCAAGACAAAGACTGGAGAATGGAATTTAGAATATGTAGTCGATCGACATGGTGATTATATTAAGTATAAGTACCAAGAAATAAACGAAAAAATAGGAGAAAATGTTCTTGCATCTGCAGTGTATTTGTCAAGTATAGAATATGGTTATGCGTATGAGGAGAACCCGCATAGTATAGTTTCTTTTACTTATGAAGCTGAGAAAACTGTAAAAACCAATAGTGCACGTTACGGTTTTCTAACTTCACAACATAAATTACTTACAAAGGCAACCGTAGAACATTTAGGTAAAATAATACGAAGCTATGACTTTATTTATAAAAAAGATGACGGTGCATTCAAGAAAACGCTGCTGGAAAAAATAGTACAAAATGATGCGAGTGGAGTAAAATTTAACGAACATATTTTTGAATATTATGATGATGTAAAAGCTAGTGAAGGTTATGTGCCTTTTAGGAGCAATACCGAAAACTGGGATACAGGAAAAGATAATGTAACAGGAAATGGAATTATAACTAAAACAGATAAGATAGTTGGAGAAGTTCTTTTCAATGATAAAATATCGGCATTAGGTGGTGGAGTTTCTACCTCTGGAGGTTTTTCATTGTATGTAGGAGTTGGTCTTACAGATGGACAGTCAACTACCAGTAATACAGCTGGAGCAAGTTTATCATATTCACCATCAGAATCAAAAGGGCTTTTGGCTCTAGTAGATATTAATGGAGATGGTCTGCCAGACAAAGTTTTTAAAGACGGCGGAAATATTTATTATCGCCCGAATTTGGGGAATGGTGTATTTGGAGACCGATTAGAAGTTAGAGGAATCTCAACAATTTCATTGACTAAATCATCTGCATTTAGTTACGGTGCAAGTGCAAAAATAGGTTTAGGAAAAATAATGGCTACCGAAGGATTTAGTATACAGACCACTAATACTACTAATAGTACTTATTTTCAGGATGTAAATAATGATGGTTTAGTCGATTTAGTACGTGATGGGGTAGTTTATTTTAACCATATTGTAAATCTAAATGGTAATGCAATCCCAACCTTTACATCCTCAAGTTCAGATACCGCAAGTCCAATTCAGGGAGGCGGAATAATAGATACTAGTTTTACAGCAGTAGATCCTGCCGAACAAGCAGAGGCTATTGCAAATTCGCCTTTGCAGGATGTCGTACGAATGTGGGAAGCCCCATTTGCAGGAACTATAAAAATAGAAAGTACAGCTACATTAATACCACCAACAGGGGTATATGACCAAGCAGAATATGCTCTGGCAGACGGTGTGTTTGTAGGAATTCAAAAAGGGGCAGTAGAAATTGTATCGCCAAAACCTTTAACAAAAATAGCTTCTTCAGCAAATCTTTCAATCACTTCACAAACGGTAACCAAAGGCGAAAAAGTATATTTTAGAGTACAGTCAGGGCGTACAAATCTTGCCAATGGTGCTTTTGATCAGGTTGACTGGAATCCGGTAATTACCTATACTGATGCAACCCGAACAGGTTTGCCTACAAATCCTGATGGACAACAACGTTTTAGTTACAAGGCTACAGAAGGTTTTGTGTTAGATAATAATACAGCCAATATTGTAGTCCAGAATAACAATGAAGCAGGAGCAGTTAAAGTAACTGGAATTTTTACAAAACCCGTAACCAGTGATGCCGTTCAGGTTAGTCTTTTGGCAAAAAACAATTCAGGGACATTTATTACTGTTTGGTGTAAAAATTATGCAGCAACAGAAACTGTAAACACGGTTCTAACAGCAAATACTCTTTTACCTGCTATAACTGCCGATTATCAGGAATTAAAAATCGCCATAACAAGTGAGACCAATGTAGCCTGGGACAAAATAGGATGGGATGCCACATTGGCGCATTATCCTTTGGGTGCTTATAGTGCTATTGTACCAACTCCTTTAGATGCAAATTGCAATGGAATGAGTACGGTAACTATAACAGGAGCCTCAGATTTTGAAACAAATCCTTTTAAAGACTATAGTGTTTTTGCCAGTCATATCGTAGAGGGAAGTGTTTATACAGCAACTACTACAGGACCGCTTAGTTTAATACCTGCATTAAAAGGGACAAATACAGACGGAATTGCTTATAAAGTAACCTTGTCTGCCAAAACCAGTAGAGGAACGTTATTGGGTAAAAGCAATTATATCATGACTAACGGACTGCTGACCACAGCAACACCATTAATGGTAGCAACAGTGGCAGGTGATAAAATATGGGTAGAATATACCATTTCAAACCGTGTGGCATTAGGGGTAATCGAAACAGCGATAACCACAGTAAATGCTAACGGAATTCCTCTAACAGCCGCAGTATTTGCTCCGGCAATCGATTCTGAAAAATTTGGACCTCTGCAACGCCATTGGGGACAGTTTATTTACAATGCGATGGACGGACGTTCTACACAGCCTATTGATGAGAGTAGACTATTTTTGCCGGAATCAAAAGAACAAGCAGATCCTCTTAGAATGATTTTTAGTATGATGACCCCAGACGTAATTACAAAAAAATATTGGTCAGGAGCTAATAATTTAACCTATGTAAACGGTACTGTAGTATCGAGCTCACGTTTGGGAGAGAGCAATGTAGTATTGGTCAATCCTCTTGAAGGATTAACAGCAGGAGCGTCAAATACCAATAATCTTTATTGTACTGAAGGTTCAGGTGCAGTTGCAATTAACAAAAAAAACAAAGCTAGAAGTGAATCAACTCAAACGAGTTCTGGTGCTTTTACAGCCAATGTAGCAAAAGGGAGCTCAGAGGTTCTTACTGATTTTCAAGATATGAACGGAGATGGTTTTCCTGATATTATTGCCTATGGTAACATTCAGATGACAAATAGTAGAGGCGGTTTTGATGGAGAAAATATTGCTATTAGTGGATTACATAACAGTACTTCTGTATCTTTTGGTTTATCAGCAGGATCAGCAGCTAAACATGCAGATGCTATTAATACGGCACAAGTAACATACAATAGTGCGGAAGTAATTCGCAAGGCCGCAAACTGTGAAACTGAACAACAAGCAATAACAGACTCGCAAAATGCAAAAGCAGCCTTAGATGCCGCTAAAAGCAAAATAATTGTGAGTGGAGGAGTTGACTATAATAAAGAAGAAACAGTACAAACTTGGACTGATGTAAATGGTGATGGTTTGCCTGATAAAATTTTAGGCAACAAAAAAGTACAGCTTAATCTAGGCTACAGTTTTACAGATCCTATAGATTATGGTTTAGAGGATATTACCAAAGCAGAATCTATATCGCCTAATTTTGGATTAGGTTTTGATTTGGGGTCTTCGTCATTTAGCGGAGGGTATGGTATTGTAAAAAATATTACATGGAATGATTTTAGCCTGCAGGATGTAAACGGTGATGGACTGGTAGATCAGGTGTTTAAAAATAATCTGGTGCGTTTGAATTTAGGAGATCGCTATGGTGATCCAATATCCTGGGACGGTTTAGGAGTTTTAGGACAGGGATCATCAACAGCTGAATCGCTTAATACAGCGTTTAATATTCCTGTGACAATCTTAGCTGTTAAAGTTGCTATAAATCCAGGAGTAAATGTAGGACTTTCGAGCAATCGTACAGAAACACAATTACAGGATATAGACGGAGACGGTTTTCCAGATTATCTAACCTCGACAACAGACGATATTCTAAATGTACAACGATCTACTATTGCCCGTACCAATAAGCTAAGAGCAGTACGTACCCCATTGGGTGGAGAATTTATAGTAGACTACACTCGCAGTACGCCAACTTATGACCATCCGGGAGGGAAATGGGTCATGCAAAGTGTGATTATAAAAGACGGAATTGCCAGTGATGGTGTCGATATGAAAACACAATTTGCATACGCAAAAGGAAAATACGAGCGTCACGAAAGAAGTTTTTTGGGCTTTGGAGAAGTAAAAATGCAAAACATTGATACCGAAAGCGACAATAAAGTATACAGGACTTTAACCCAAAATTACGACGTTTCTGATTATTACAATGCCGGACAATTAGTAAGTTCAGTTCTAGAAAGCAATGAAGGTGTAAATGCGCAAACAAATACAGGAGCAAAATATACGGAGAGTATGCAGGATTATTATACCTATGCTGTAAAAGCAACAGGTGATAAATATGATTTTACGCCAATAGCCAAAATGTGTTCTGACAGAGGGATAAGTTTTAATCCGTTAAAAAAAATAATTTCAACTGCCTATGAGGGTGGTGCAACTCCAATGAAATTAAGTGAAATAAATAGTGAATACTATGTGAATTCAGGAGACTTTGGAGATTTAAAAAGTTATAGTTTTAAAGATAACAGCACAGGAAATTATAAAACCGAAATAGCTTATATTAATAATCTAGATTCATATAATTATATTGTAGGACTGCCAACCAGTAGTAAGGTAACTATGGGTGGTGTAACCGTGCATGAAGTCAAAGCCGTTTATGACACAAAGTATGCGAATCATATTACACAAATAAGTCAGAAATTAAACGATAGCCAATGGGCTGTTACAGATTTAAAATATGATATATATGGAAATATAACGCAAAAAACGTTGCCAGAGAATTATAAAAAAGAACGACCGTTTTATAAGTACCGTTATGATGATCAATTTAAAATGTATGTAGAGGAAATATCAGATAATTTTGAATACCGTAGTTATGCGAGAAATTACGACAGCCGTTATGGTCTTGCATTAGAAACAGAGGATGTAAACGGATATGTAATTAAAAAAGAAATTGACGAATTTGGAAGGTTAACAAAAGTTCAGGGACCAAAAGAGGCAGCAACAGGACAGCCGTATACGATACAAATGGATTATTTTCCGACAACGGTGGTGTCAAACGGAAACATCAGTAGAACTGCTTATGCGAGAACGAAACATTTTGATGCACAACATCCAAATGATCCTATCGAAACAGTGACTTTTGCAGACGGGTTAGGAAGAGCCATTCAGGTAAAAAAAGATGCCGCGATTACAGATAATAAAACTCCCGATCAGCAAAGTGATGTGATGGTAGTTTCAGGACGAGCAAAATTTGACGCTTTCGGCAGAGTAAAAGAAGCGTATTATCCTCAGACTTCACCACTTGGAGACTGGAATAAGTTTATGGATACTTTTGATGCGGTTGAATCAACCAAAACGACGTATGACATTCTAGACAGACCAATAACGACTACTTTACCTGATGGTGCAGCAACCAAAATGGCATACACCATTGAAGGTGATTTGTTGAAAACCGAAGTTACAGATGCTTTAAATAATACCAATTCAAGCTATGCAAACGGTTCAGGATTAACAATGAAAACTCTTGATGCTAATAGTGTGGTAACACAGTTTGGTTATGACGGAATTGGCAGAAATATAAGCGTAACAGATGCTCAAGGACAGCAAACGCTGAGTACTTACGATCTGGCTGACAGACGTACACAGGTCATTCAGCCCGATGCAGGAAAAAGCACGTTTAAATTTGATGCTTTAGGGAATCTGTTAGAAAGACAAACTGCAAACCTGGAAGTAAAAAACAAAAAGATTACCTACGAATACGATTATAATAGATTAACCAATATACATTATCCAGAACATCCTGAGAATGATGTACGCTACGTTTTTGGATCTAAAAATGAGAGTCAGAACCGTAAAGGAAGACTGATTTTGATGGAAGATGCCACAGGAGCACAAGAATTCTCGTATGGAATTATGGGTGAGATTGAGAGCATTCGCAGAACCGTAATTGTACCCAACTCAGCCGTTGCGACTTATGTAACGAGCTGGAAATACGACAGCTGGAACCGTCTGCAGGAAATGATATACCCAGATCAGGAAAAAATAAGCTATACGTATAATTCAGGCGGGTTACTACAGGCAGTTGCAGGTAAGAAAGCTTACAGTTATAATTATGTAAACAAAATAGGGTACGACAAATTTGAGCAGAGAAGTTACCTTAAATACTGTAACGGAACAGAAACCAAGTACAATTATGAGCCATTAAGACGAAGACTCGATAATATGACAGTAGCTTCAGGAACAGGGTATCAGGGCACCAATACGCCAAGAATGTTCATGAACAATAAATATCAATATGATCAAGTAAGTAATGTGCTGAATGTGACCAATAGTGCTGTCGGGGTGAGCAATAAAATGGGAGGAATGATGGCGCACAATTACCAGTATGATAATTTGTACCAATTAACATCTGCAAACGGAGTTTATACTGGAGCCGACCAAAAAACGGCCAATTACAGTTTGGAAATGAAATACGATGATTTGCACAATATCGTGAGTAAAACGCAAAATGTAGCCCAGAATAAAGTAACTGAAACAGGTGCGTTAAAAGCGGGTTATACAATGAATTACAATTATAACAGTACCAATAAACACCAGCTAGATAATGTAACAGAAACAGAATACAGAACTAAAAATACAGACCCGAAAGTCGATAAACAAAAAGAAAACAAATATGTTTATGACAAGAACGGTAATATGATTTATGTAAATATTGAAGAAGTTAAAATAGACGGAACGGTAGTAGACAAAGCTCAGGAAAAGAAACTGCTTTGGGATGAGGAGAATCGTTTAAGAGCCATAGATATTAGCGGTTATGTGAGTAATTATACTTATGACGCAGGAGGCGAACGTGTAACGAAACTTTCAGGTGGCGGACAAGGAATTTTTGTCAATTCTGTTTTTGCAGGAGGTAAAACTTCAACAAGTGATTTTACATTGTATGTAAATCCATATTTGGTAGCACAAAATGGAGGACGTTATACGAAACATATTTATATAGGTTCGCAACGTATTGTGAGTAAAATAGGCGATTTTGATAGCTATGGAGCAGATCCTAGGCGAGTAGAGAAAGCGGGAGAATCATTCTCTGGCGTAAAGGTAAATTACGATGCGAAATATAAGAAAGCTTTAGGAGTTGTAAAAGCAAACTACGATACGTTTGAAGTTCCGTATTATGGAGTAGATAATAATGATTATGTAAACGGTTTAGGATTCTGCTGTAATCCTAGTGGAGAAAGTTCTAGTTCTGGAAGTACTACTGGTAAGTTAATGGCTGGTAAAAATGACAATGCAGAGCTGCAACAGTTTTATTATCATCCGGATCATTTGGGAAGCTCGTCTTATATTAGTAATTTAGACGGCGAAGTGGTTCAGCATGTGGAGTATGTGCCTTTTGGAGAAGTTTTCCTTGAGGAGAAGAATGCCAAATGGAATACACCGTATTTGTTTACTTCGAAAGAGCTTGATAAAGAGACAGGAATGTATTATTTTGGGGCACGTTACCAAGACCCTAAATTAGGAATCTTTATATCTGTTGACCCGTTGGCGGAGAAACGTCCTGAATATACTTCGTATGTTTATTGTGGTAACAGTCCTGTGAAATTTATTGATCCAGATGGTAAAGATTGGTTTGTTAATAAAGAAACAGGAGCAGTTGTACATGTAGAAGGTCAATCGAAGTTAACACAAGCTACCGCAAATAAAATTGGAGCTGGAGATGCAGATAAATATGATAGACTTGGAGCTGATAATATGTTTGGTAATAATAACGAAAAAGCCAATAATATTAGAGGGCTAGGTGCTAGTGTTGTCGAAAATTCAGAATTTTTTATGGAAAGGCAAGGGTATAAAATGGCTGATAAGGTTACGGTGAAGGAAACGACATATACTTCAAAAGGAGGATTTGGTTCCGAAGAAAATATCAAACAATCAAATACTTCTAAAGAAGAATTACTTGCCTCAAAAATTACATATGTAAAACCAGAGGCATTAAATAAAAAAACAGATGTATCAACTACGATTAATAATTATTCTTTTAGCAGTACTGAAAAAACAATTTATACTCTTACAACGCCACATGGTAAAGGAGATACATCACCTTCTACTACTGTGAGTACTTTTATAAGTGTCCCTTTAAAAGTAATGAGCAACCTTCTTCAAGGCTATATTGAATCAAAAGGGAAAAAATAAAAATGAAAAAAATGAAAAAAGTAATATTAGGCATAATCATTATGACAATATTTATGTTCGTGAGTTGTAATGGACAAAGTTTTAATAAAAGGGAAAATGATAATTATATTACAGGCAAACAAGAATTTGACTCAAATTTAACATCACATTTTCCCAAAGTACTTAGTTCGTTTCCCAACATGATTATAAATAACAAAAATTTATCTAAGAATGATGTTTGTTTTATACTTTATGAATTCAATGTTGATCATTCAAGAATTGATTCAATTTTGCATAACAAACAATTTATTGCAATTTACGAGCCTAAAACTCCATGTTTATTTAGAGTGAATAGTTTTGAGACAATAGACACATATGAAAACAGGAAGGAAGTTCTAATATTAGATACTTTGTTAATAAATAAAGATTGTTATAAAGATAAATATCCAGTTCCAAATTTTATGATTTATAATGGTAGCGATAAGTTAAATTTAGAATTAGAAAATAGTTTAACTATCTATATATTGGATTCTAAAAAAGGTAATCATTTTCCTTTATTTGAATTGCAACCAGACGAACAAATGCCAGAAACTTGGAAAAATGGATATTCCAAAGGTATTGCAGTCAGCAAAGAAAAAGGTGTTATTATTTATTGGGCTATTATTTGGTAATCCGCTCTTCGAAGAGTTGTAAAGACAAAGTTGTTCCAGCTCTGCAAAGAGTTCTAATGATAAAGCTGTGTGCTTTGCGGATGTCTCTGACTTCGCCCCTGATCATTTGGGAAGTTCTTCGTATATTAGCAATTTAGATGGAGAGGTAGTTCAACACGTCGAATACGTACTTTTTGGGGAAGTTTTCTTGGAGGAGAAGAATGCTAAGTGGAATACACCATATTTGTTTACATCTAAGGAATTAGACAGAGAGACTGGGCTTTACTATTACGGAGCGAGATATCAGGATCCTAAACTCGGGATCTTTATATCGGTTGATCCGCTGGTGGAACAATATACGGGTTATTCTTCTTATACATATGCTCTTAATAATCCTTTGAAATTTATTGATCCTGATGGAATGTCAGTTACACCACCAGATTGGTTTGTTAATAGTGAGACTGGAGAAGTGATTCATAATAAAAATGAAACAAAAGGATATGAAAAAAAATTGGGAGGAAATTGGGAGCATCTAGCAAAAGAAAATGAAATTGTAGATACAAATCCTAAAAATGATATGGGAGGGAATGTTAAGTATTCAGCCGAACAATCAGTTAAATTAATGGAAAAAAATGATAAAGAATTGGCACCCAAGACAGTTTTATCTGAAAGAACTACGAGAATACTAGTTAATACTGTTACTCCAGGAGGATCTGTAACAGTTAAAAATATTACAGCAGATGAAATATGGAAAGATGTTACATATGTTCCTATTGGCAGTCGATCAAAAACAGAAAGTTCAACAATTTTGCAGAATGAAACTTTAACAAATGGTTATTTACAAGTTGAAATTTCAAAAAAATCATATTCAACGCCAGGTATATTTACTAAAGTTATGAGCTTTTTAGGCGATACACTTTATCCCGAAGGTAGTAGTAAAACCAAACATTATGTAAATTGGAAAAATTATCCAAAAGATGGAAGACTTAACGGATTTAAAAAAGCATTAAACAACTAAGGCTATGAAAATTTTTTTTGGAATTTTATTTTTTGCTATTGTATCATGTGGACAAAATGACTCCGTTAAGAAAACACAATTTCTAAAGTTTAAAAAAACAATTGTTTCCACAATATTTAATTCTTATCCAATTAAGGAAGAAGACGTTGAAGATTGTGAAGTGCAAATTATTAACTACACAGATTCTTATAAGTATTTAGGATACGCTAGTATGTTTCAAATTTATAAATATACTGATGATGAATTTATTAAACGTCGTAACTATATAATAGCGAAATCAAGATTGATTGTAGATAATAAGCAAAAATGTAATTTTATTATTCCTGATATGATAGATAGTTATGATAAATTATGTAAAGGTGAAATTTATCCCGTAATTCCATCTTTAGACGACATAGCTAATAAATTAAATAGATTTGTTAAAGAAAGCAGTAAGTTTTATATCTTGGAATATGGGAATAAAAACATAATGAATAATATTGTCCCAGAAAAAAAACAATTTTCTATTGGAGCAATAGTTGATGAGAGTAACAAGACAATATTATATTGGATAATAGCTTTATAGCTCGATGGCTCGGATATGTAGACAACGATAGCGGAAATCCTGCTTTATATGCGGCTACCGCTGGTAATACAGGGACAGCAGGAGGATTTTATAACACAAAAGGAAGCCTTGATAGAACATTTAGAAATCAATTTGGTTTAGGTTTTGGTTCAGATGTATTTATGCGATCATTTGAAGATGATAAAATTTTACCAATGTATCTTTACACTAGAGGAAGTTATATCAAAAATGAATATGGTACTTTTCTTAAACAAAAAGAAGTGTACGGAAACCCAACAGTACCTGGTAGATAATTTAAAAAAGGATTATGACAAAAAATATTTTTCAATTTGTGATAATAGGTGGTTTGTACTTATTTTTGACTTTTTTATATAGCATTTTTTTTGGATTACCCCCTTTTAACAGTGGTCAGGTAATAGGGTACCCTGCAATATATTATCAATTTTGGATTTCGGAAACAGAAAAACAATCTGGTTTTATGAAGATAGATAATCTTTTAAGTAATGTGGTTATTGTGGTTTTTCTTATGTTTTTTTTAGAATTATACAACAAAAAATAAAAAATAGATAATTAAATCCCGATCGCTCGGATATGCGTAACGATACCCGCTGGCGGAGAAATATCCAAGTGTGAGCCCTTACATATATTGCTTAAATAGTCCAATCAATGCTGTAGACCCTAATGGTAAAGACTTTGTCTATGTAAATGGGGATGGAAGTATTAATAAAGTTGTGGTTAATAATTCACCTTATATTACAGTGGTTTTACCTAGCGGAAAAGGGGTTTTATTGTCAGATTTGGATATTTCTGCAAGCACTTTTACATGGAATAATACTAATAGACAAATTGTAGCGAATGTAGCTGGTTATTATGGCAGTCAAGTAGGGGTTAGTTCAATTGGAGCTAACTATGATATGAATGACAAAAGCTTAGCCTATACCGATCAGGATGATAAAGTATGGTTGCATCCAAGTTCAAAAGGAGGAATTTCTTCTACTCTTAGTAATAAATATGATTTAAAGAGCACTCTTCTTCATGAGTATTATCATCAACAAGAATCAGGTCGAGGAGCGGATTATACTTATTCCGCACACGCTAAAGTTTATTTAAAACAATTCCAACATAGCGGTTTTAAAAAGACCTCTATAGGTTTTGCCGAAGGTCAAATGGCTAATTTTATCAAATACTTAGATAATGCTGCAGGAAACAAAGAAGCAGGCTGGCAAAATATAGTAAAGGAATTTAATGATTCTAATATTTTAGGAGGTTATCAAATTAGGTATCGAGAATCAGGAGGCACACAATTGTTTGACAATAAAGGGGGGGAACGTATATTTTTGATAGGGGAAAGTTTAAATGGGCCACATTAAATTTAATATATATGAAAAGTAGAATCTTATTATTGATGATAATTTTTATTTTTATTTCATGTGAGAATAAAGATGAGTTAGGATTAACTAATCCAACAAAAAAATGGGTTTATTATAAATCGACTAAAAAATTTGATAAAGATAGCATGGGATTTGTGACATATTTAAAGTTTTATGACGATGGGAAATGTGTGAATTTTTTCTTTAATGGAAACCAATATGGATCATATATGGATTGGAAGTTTACAAATAGTGATAGTATTTTAAAAATCAGTGATAATAGATTTTTAGTTCTAAATATTTATAATGACAGTATAATAATGAAGGATTTGAAATACAACAGAAAAGCTAAAATGTGGAATTGGAATGTTTTGCCAAAGAAAACAGGTAGTGATAATGATTCTCTCAATTGGCGTGAGCGTTTCGTTCGTGAACACAAAGTACATCCCGATAGCGCGGATATGTAGACAACGCTAGCGCGGAAATTCTTTCCGTGCCCGCAAAGAAAATCAACACGTCGAATACGTACCTTTCGGAGAAGTTTTCCTTGAGGAGAAGAATGCCAAATGGAATACACCGTATTTGTTTACTTCGAAAGAGCTTGATAAAGAGACTGGAATGTATTATTTTGGGGCTCGTTATCAGGATCCTAAACTTGGAATCTTTATATCGGTGGATCCGCTGGCGGAGAAACATCCTGATTATTCTTCGTATAATTATGTAGCTAATAATCCAATCAATATGATTGATCCCGATGGTCGGGATTGGTATAAAAATAACGAAACTGGTAAGATAGCATGGCGTGACGGTAGTGCAGCTATTAAAGGCTATACACATTTAAGTTTTAATTATAGTGAGCAGAGTTATGGGGTTAATAAAAATGACCATTTGATTATGGACGGAACTACTAAAACTATTGAAATAAATGGAAATATTATAGCAGACTTCAATAAAAAATCATCAAGTTTGAGTTTGGTGGAATTGCCATATCTGATGGTGGAAATAACCAAGATCCCGGTTCGTTGGATAGTGGAGGAAGAAGTGTGGAGTGGTTTGATTTTAATGGTGCACTTAGTTATATTATAACATTCCTTAGCTTAGATAAAAATAAATTCAAAGAAGGAAGAAATGGAAAAGGTACAAATGGAGGGAAAGGAACTCCTGAGACGCGAGCAACTAATGTACTTGATGCAACTAATAATGCTGCGGATGCTGTTAAAGAGATAAAAGTTATTGTAGAAAAATATTCTACTACTGGTACATTGAGAGGAAATGCCTCTCAAGTTCATAAGGTTAAAAAAGATTCCACTGTGCGTAATCAATCAGAGGCGAGAAAAATTTTCGATAGAAATAATCAAAGAAAAGCGAAAGCAGAAGAAAAAGCAAATAGAGAGAATGAAAGAAACAATTAGAATAATTATTACACTATTTGCGTTTTTCGTTATTCAATGTAAAGAAAAATCAACTAAAAGTGAGGAGTTTGTTAATACAACATTTAAAGGAGATGGTGTTGAGTACAGTATAGAATTTCCTGATACAATTTTAAAAGGAAAAGTATATAAAGGTAAAATTCATTTTAAGAATTTATTAGATACTATTACGGAGAGTATGATAAATGATTCTACAAGTAAAAGAAATAGATATATTATCTTTTCCATGGCTTTAACAGATAATATTGATTACATGGAAAAAGATTTGTGGAGAATTGCTAAAGATACTTTTGGTGCTTTAGATAATCGCACAATCCCTTTTTATGATGTTAAGTTTAATAAATCAGGAACATTTTTTATAGATGGAGTTATAAATGATCAAGGATACATAACTTCGGATATAAAAAATAAAAATGGAAGTTATGATACGAGAATTATTACTAATGAGTTTAGGGCTATAAAAAAAGTAATCGTTATTGATGATAAGACACTAGTAAAGTAAATGCTGTAGTTCCCGATGGCAGAAAAGTATGCGGGATAACCCGATAGCTCGGATATGGGTATGGGTAACGATAGCACGGAAATTGTTTCCGTGCCAGCTGATTTAATTAAAAATATGTTTGATTTTGATAATTACGATAGTTATAATGGGGTAAACCCGATTGGCATAGAAATGGTTTAGGAACCTTAGTTGCAGATAAAGGTGATACTGCCGAAAGTTTAGCAAAATTTAAAGGAACTTCATTACAAGAAGCAAGAGCAGAATTTAATAAAAATAACTATCGTTATGAAAGCCAAATGTCTGGAGGAGAATCTTTTTATAAATCAGAAAGTCGTGTTTCCTCAGGAGCATACGGACCAGATAAAGACCCTGTACATGCTGCAATGTTTGCAGGCGCAGTTGCTTTACCAGTAATGGCAGCATCAGGCGCGCTAGCTGCGATATGGGGTTATGCTTCTTCAGAAGTAGTAGCTGCACTTTCTCAGATTACTTTACGCTCTGCAGCAACAAGTGCAGCATCAAATGCGAGTGCTCAATATTTTGCAAATGGAAGAAGTTTTAGAGATATAAACGTGATTTCATCGGCAAGCTCCATAGTGCTAGGAATCGGACCTGCAATTTTTGGGGAAACATTTAGTTATACAGCTAATAAAGGTTTTAAAGCACCAGAATCTCCCGAAATGTGGGCGGTTCAAGCTGGTTCAGCAGTATTAAGCAATCGTTTTGGAAAAGCAACCGATAATTATCTTTCTGGTTCGGGTTTTGGAGAAACGATGGTTAAGGAATATTTTAAGGGTGTTGTAGCAGTAGGAGCTAATTCAACTCAAAATTTACTTAAAGAATAGAGTCATGAAGAAAAAAATAAATCTGAATGGAGGTCATTTCATCCTGTTAATAGTTATGTTTATTATATTATATCTTTGTGTAAAAGATACTTTTGTTAAAAATAAAATAGAGAAGAATGGGAAAGAAATTGTTGTGAAATTTACATCAAAAGATAAATTGCCTAAAATAACAAGTTTTTACTTTACTTATTTTATAGACGGTAAAAAAATTAATACGGCAAATTCTGGTATAAATTATTCTATTTCAAATTCTCAAACAGAAACAAAAAATATAGATAATTTAAAAATTAATGCTTTTTATCTAGCGAAGTCTATTTCTAAATATCCCGATATAATAATAGTAAATCCATTAAAACAAATCACTGATACAACAGCAATTTTAAAAGCTGGATTTTCGAGAGAGGAATTGAAAACAAAATGAATTTAACCCGATAGCTCGGATATGCGTAACGCTAGCGTGGAAATTCTTTCCGTGCCTGTAAAGTGTATCGTCCTGAAAAAACAATTTATACTCTTACAACGCCACATGGTAAAGGAGATACATCACCTTCTACTACTGTGAGTACTTTTATAAGTGTCCCTTTAAAAGTAATGAGCAACCTTCTTCAAGGCTATATTGAATCAAAAGGGAAAAAATAAAAATGAAAAAAATGAAAAAGAAATATAAAATAATACTTTTAATATTACTTTCTGTAATTTTTGGATTGATAATAGTATTTTTTTACTTTAAAGATGAAA
This sequence comes from Flavobacterium sp. GL_143, assembly GCF_057834355.1. Taxonomy (NCBI): domain Bacteria; kingdom Pseudomonadati; phylum Bacteroidota; class Flavobacteriia; order Flavobacteriales; family Flavobacteriaceae; genus Flavobacterium; species Flavobacterium sp. GL_143. The sequence goes on from NZ_CM174401.1 coordinate 1,929,204, forward strand.
AAGTACATATCTTAAAAAAATATGACCCTAAAACAAGAGAAACGATCACCTTAGAATATATTATTAAAAAAGGGGATACTGTTTTTGAAGGTAAATGTATTTATTATAATGAGAAGGGGAAAAAAATAGCTCAAGGTAATTTTGTAAATGGTCATATTAAAGGGAAAACTACTAATTATTATGATAATGGGAAGATAGAATCAATTGTGTATCGTAAGACAAGTGAAATAACAGAGGAAAGTATTTATTACAGCCCAAATGGTAAAATTGAAAGGTATGTCATATATAATGATTTAGGAAATCCATCATTTATTATTTGGTTTGACGAAAAAGGTCCACGGGAGTTTACTGGTCATCCTTTGTTGGAAATTTACCAGTATAAATTTAGTCACAAAAAGCAATTTAATATTAAAACAGAACAAGTACTAAAAGTTGGTGGTGTTTTAAAGTATAAATATTTGTTAGCAAATATTCCTAATACGAAACGTAGTTTTAAAATTGAATCAGTTGGTATTGATAATAGAAAAATTAAAAGAACAATTAATAAAGTTCCACCAACAGGAATTGAAGTTGAGGAGATTTTAGTTAAAAAAGGTGTAAATACAATTAAGGCAATTGTTCAATACAAATTTAATGATAATGTGACTCCTGTTATAAATGACACAATTTTTTTTAACGTTAATGTGAATTAGCTACAGCTAACAAAGGTTTTAAAGCCCCCGATTCATTCAATAAATGGGCAGTTCAGGTTGGTGCGGCAGTATTAAGCAATCGTTTTGGAAAAGCGACCGATAATTATCTTCCAAATTCAGGTTTTTGAGAAACGATGGTTAAAAGGAATATTTTAAAGGAGTTATATTAGTAGGTGCTAATTCTGTTCCACAAGAAGTAGAATAGTTATGAAAGTCAAAACAAAAGCAATATTAATTCTTGGAGCTATGTCTTTTATTTTTTTATTTGCATATATAAGAAGCCATAGATACGAGGAGAAATTAAGCAAAGGAGGCAAAATAACAATTGGTAAGATTGATAGTATTATACGATTGCCAAAGTGGTCTAATATCTATATAACATATTATATAGATAATAAAAGATATGATTATCATGAGAATGATTTAGATGCAGAAATCACGAAAAATGATATTGGAAAGTTCTATGAAGTTAGATATTTACAAGATTCTCCTGAAATAATTAGAGCGAATTATTCAAAACAAATCACCGATACAACGGCAATTTTAAAAGCTGGATTTTCAAGGGAAGAGATAGAGAATAAATAGAAAGACAAAAAAAACGCTGTTCGAAGAGTTCTAATGAAACGCTGCGCAAATGTCCTCGTGAGGCAAGGCTAATCGACAAAAAATAAAAGAATTCTGTTCCACAAACAATAAAAGAATAGCTATGAAAGTCAAAAAAAAAGCGATATTAATCCTTGGAGCTATAGTTTTTCTTTTTGCATATATATGGAGTCATAGTGTTGATGAAGAATTAAGAGAAAAGGGTAAAATATCAATTGGTAAATTTGATAGTATAGAGGAATATCGTAAGCGCACTTATCTAGGTTTATCTTATTATATTGGTGATAACAGTAAATTCTTCTTTAATTTCGGTAAAGAAGTTGGTATTGGAATTTCTAAAAACTTCTAGTCTTAAATAGATTAAAATTTTAAAAAGCATCCGTCATTGGCGGATGCTTTTTTTTATGCTTTAGATTAAAGTGTTTTGAAAATGAAATTTCTTATTTAGCCCCGATAGAAACGATATCCTGTTGTGGCGTTTTTTGCCACAATAGATATAGTGGATAGCGGGACAAAAGATGTTTTGAAAACTTAAATTATCTGCTTCAAAAAAATAGAGTCAACTAAAGTGAAATCGAAAATAATCATAACTACAAGAATTTCGACTTCACTAGTTGACATAAATAACAAAAAATAGATTTAAATAAAAATTATTAACTCACTGGGTTTTCAACAGCTGCTCTCATTTCCTGAGCTGCAGCAACCATCTCAATCAGGGCTTTTTTTGTTTCATCCCAATGACGGGTTTTTAAACCACAATCAGGATTTACCCATAATTGATCTATAGGAATAACAGCCGAAGCTTTTTCTAATAGTTTAACCATTTCCTGACTAGATGGAACGCGAGGCGAGTGGATATCGTAAACTCCAGGTCCAATTTCATTAGGATATTTAAAATCGGCAAAAGCATCTAGTAATTCCATTTGCGAACGCGAACATTCAATCGTGATAACGTCAGCATCCATATCGGCAATATTCTGGATAATGTCATTGAATTCGCTATAACACATATGTGTATGAATTTGAGTATCGTCTTTAACGCCACTTGCTGAAATGCGAAATGCTTTTACAGCCCAATCTAAGTAAGTTGCCCATTCTTCTTTACGCAATGGCAATCCTTCGCGAATAGCAGGTTCATCAATTTGGATAATTTTAATTCCTGCATTTTCAAGATCTACAACCTCATCACGTATTGCCAATGCAATTTGAGTACAGGTTTGAGAGCGCGGCTGATCGTTACGAACAAATGACCATTGCAGAATAGTTACTGGACCAGTTAACATTCCTTTTACCCATTTAGGAGTTAGCGATTGCGCATATTCCGACCATTTTACAGTCATAGGTTTAGGTCTCGAAACATCACCATAAATTACAGGAGGTTTTACACAACGGCTACCATAACTTTGTACCCAACCATTTTTGGTAAAAGTAAATCCAGCTAATTGCTCACCAAAATATTCCACCATATCATTACGTTCAAACTCACCATGCACGAGAACATCAATGCCAGTTTCTTCCTGAAAACGAATAGTATCTTCGGTTTCTTTCTTGATTAAATCGTCGTATTGTTGTTGGGTTAATTCGCCTTTTTTAAATTTTGCTCTCCAGCTTCTTACTTCAGGAGTTTGAGGGAAAGAACCTATTGTTGTGGTAGGGAACAAAGGAAGATTTAAAGCATCAATTTGTTTTTTACGTCGGATAGCAAAAGTATTTTTGCGTTTATCATCACCAGTAGTAATACTTGCCACGCGATTTTTAACCGATTCGTTATGGATTAATTTTGATGTTTTTCTGTTTTCGTTTGCTAAAGCATTTTCTGCAAATTGAATAGAGTTTTTTGTATCTATTTCTTTTGAAGCAAACTGTTTTAATAAAACAACTTCTTGTATTTTTTGTTTCGCAAAAGCCAACCATTGCTTAATTTCGGGAGTAAGCGTTTCGTTGTTAGTTTCTAATTCTAAATCGCAAGGACTGTGAATTAATGAACACGATGGAGCAATTAATATTCTGTTTTCGCCAAGAGCTTTAGTCGCTTTTTCGATAATTGCCAATGAATTTTTAAAATCATTTTTCCAGATGTTTCTTCCGTCGACTAAACCAAGAGAAAGATTTACGTTTGGAGATAACTGATTTGATTCTAAAATATCATCTAATTGTAACGGACAACGAACTAAATCTAAATGTAAAGTATCAACTGGCAAGGCCAATGCTGTAGTTAAGTTTTCGCCAAAACAGTCGAAGTAATTAGCCAGAATGATTTTGATATTCGGGAAACGGTTGTTGATTTCAGTATATACTTTCATAAAAGTATTTCTTTCTTTATCGGTTAAGTTCAGCGCTAGGAAAGGCTCGTCTAATTGAATATAAGTTACATTTTCGGCTTCAAGCTTTGCAAATATTTCAAAATATACAGGAAGCAATGCTTCGATAAGATCAATTCGGTGAAAACCTTCTTCTTTTTCTTTTCCTAAAAGTAAGTAGGAGATAGGTCCGATAAGTACAGGTTTTGTAGCAATACCTAAATCATTTGCTTCTTTAAATTCATTGATTATTTTTTCTGAAAACAGAGTAAATTTTTGGTTTTTTGTAAATTCAGGAACAATGTAATGATAATTGGTATCAAACCATTTTGTCATTTCCATAGCAACAACATCTTGTCCGTTTTTTTGCGAACCTCTAGCCATTGCAAAATACAAATCGATTGAAGAATTAGTTCTTGCAAAATTATTATAACGTTCAGGAATTGCTCCTAAAGTCAATGTTAAATCCAGAACCTGATCGTAAAATGAGAAATCATTCGACGGAATTAAATCAATGCCAGATGCGGCTTGTAATTGCCAGTTTTCTTTACGGATGTTTTTACCGACAGCCAGAAGTTCTTCTGCCGAAATTTTATCTGCCCAGTATAATTCACTAGCTTTTTTTAATTCTCTGTTGCTGCCAATTCGAGGATAACCTAAATTATTTGTTTTCATTTTGTTTCAGTATTTTTTACTGAACAAATTTATTGTATTAGATTTTATAACTTATATTTGGCTTTTATTTAAGTAAATAAACTTTAATTAGTTCGTTTTTGAAGATTATAATACTGATTAATTCTTCTTAAACGAACTCTAGCCGTAAAAATTACTATGGAAAATTTAGATAAAACCGATTTAGAGATCTTAAGACACCTTCAGGAGAACTCAAATATCAATACAAAAGACCTGGCAAGCAAATTATTCCTGACTGTTACACCTGTTTACGAACGCATAAAAAGATTAGAACGAGATGGATATATTACTAAATATGTAGCGCTGCTAGACAAGAAAAAAATGAATTGTGGAATGACAGTTTTCTGTAACGTTCGGTTAAAAGAACATGCAAAAAACGTAGGAAGCAATTTTGTAAAAGATATTGTGGCGCTTCCAGAAATTATAGAATGTTATAACATTGCAGGTGATTATGATTTTATGCTAAAAATCCTTGTTCAGGATATGACTAGTTATCAGGATTTTGTAATGAATAAATTATCTACCATAGAAAACATAGGTAATACAAACAGTATTTTTGTAATGGGAGAGATTAAACACAGTACAGCATTAGAGTTTTAATACTATTTTGCCACAGATTAAACAGATTAGAATGATTTTTTTATGATTGATGTCTGGATTTTTTTGCCGCAAATTTCACAAATTAACACAAATCATTGTGCTTAAATTAATTCATGAAAATTCGAAGCAAACAAAACATTTAATCTTTTAAATTAAATTAATCTGTGGCATGTTTTATTGAATATTATCCTAAAATAAAATGTAATTTTGACGTTTTAGATGCCAATCTAAAATCTAAAATCACAAATCTAAAATTGAATAATGAACTGGGAACAACTCTTATCACTAAAACGCCAAGGCGATACTAGCAAAAGATTACGTGTAGAACAAGATGATACGCGATTGGGATTTGAAGTAGATTATGACCGAATTATATTTTCAGCAGCTTTTAGAAGTTTACAAGATAAAACACAGGTAATTCCGCTTTCTAAAACAGATTTTGTACATACCCGATTAACGCATAGTTTAGAAGTTTCGGTAGTAGGACGTTCGTTAGGACGTTTGGTAGGAAAAAAAATCATCGAAAAATATCCATATTTAAAAGAAGTTCACGGATATCATATGAATGATTTTGGAGCTATTGTTGCGGCGGCATCATTGGCACACGATATCGGGAATCCCCCATTTGGGCATTCAGGAGAAAAGGCCATTGGAGAATATTTCTCTATAGGAAACGGGCAACAGTATAAAGAGCATTTGACTGATAAAGAATGGCAGGATCTAATAGATTTTGAAGGTAATGCTAATGGATTTTCGGTTCTTACAGCAAGTCGTCCAGGAATAGAAGGAGGACTTCGTATTTCGTACGCTACATTAGGAGCTTTTATGAAATATCCGAAAGAGAGTTTACCTAAAAAGCCAACCAAGAATATAGCCGATAAAAAATATGGTTTCTTCCAGACCGATAAAGACTTTTTTAATAAAGTAGCTGTCGATATGGGAATGTTACCTAATAAATCGGGAGATGATATTGGTTTTGAAAGACATCCTTTAGCTTATTTAGTCGAAGCAGCAGATGATATTTGCTATACTATTATTGACTTTGAAGATGGAATAAATCTTGGGCTTGTTTCTGAGGATTATGCTTTAGAATACCTGATTAAATTGGTGAAAGATAATATAGGTGTTGCCAAATATAAAACACTTACTACCAAAGAAGATCGTATTAGTTATTTGCGTGCACTAGCAATTGGAAGTTTAATAAACGATGCCGTTAAGGTTTTTGTTGATAACGAAGAAGCTATTCTTGCAGGTAAATTTCCGTTTGCATTAATGGATAAAAGCCAGTACAAAGCACAAATGGATGATATTATAAATCTTAGTGTTCAGAATATCTACCAGAGTCGTGAAGTAATCGAAAAAGAAATAGTAGGGTATCAGATTATCCAAACACTACTAGATAAATTTATAACAGCTTTTAATAATAAATACGACGGAAAAGCATCTAACTATGATGCATTGATTTTAAAAATGTTGCCAGAAAAGCATCATTTAGAAAAAGAAGGTCTGTATGAAAGATTGCTGCACATATGCCATTACGTTTCATTACTAACCGATGGAAATGCATTGGAATTATATGATACTATAAACGGAAGAAAAACAACGTAACAAATTAATTATCTAAAAGGCATATACTACACCAACTCCCAGAACTTGTTTTAGTTGTGCCTTTGGTCCTTCTGTGACTTGTTCCCCATTAACTTCTTTTTTTGATTTGATGTCATCATCGTACACAAAATGCAACCCCACATTTGCTTTTACATACTCATTTACAACTAAGTCTAAACGAGTAGCATAATCGATGTCGATATTTCCAAATCTGTTCAGGTAATCGGTATAAAGGCTAAGACGGTTTTCAAAAAACATATTTTTGAAGATTTCGTTTTTAGTATAACCAGTTAATAAAATACCAAACTCCGCTTTTATTTTTTCTCCCTTTTCAATCAGAATTTGTGTATTAGGATCTAGTGGGTCTGGTGCATAAACTGCCTTTTTAACACCAAAAGCTCCTTGATTTGCTAAGACCTGATCTAGAACCAAAGTGGTCTTTAGCGTAACAGGTGAGAAATAAAAAGTACGATTCTTTTCTTTATTTGCGTTTTCAGCTCCAGCTCCTAAGAATACATATGCAGGGGCAAAAGGTTTCGAAATCGGGTTATCTGTATTTGGATAAGAATAACCATTTGTAAATTGAGAATTGAAATTAAATTTAGCTGAATAATACCAGTTTGAAAGTGTATCTTTTCTGAAACCATAAGTAGAGTTAAACAGGAAAGCATCATCGGTTTTTCTTAATTCAATACCGTCTTGTTTGTTTAAACCATATTTTAAAAGAAGTTCATTTGCCCACTTATGATTACCATTAGTATATACTCTCGAAAATTCTCCTTTAAAAAGTCCAGAAATAGAACTAGTACCCCCGGCACTCCAGTTAACAAATGCAATTTGAGTAAGATCAAAACCCAATTTATTTTTTTTAGTCCAATTAGATGTAGTGTCTTCTAATTGAGTTTGAATTTCAGGTACCAATTGCGTCTGAATTTTAGAATTCTGAGCGAAATTTTTAGAAGAACAAAATATAAGAAGTACTAAAATAGATAAACGGAATAATTTCATTATGGCATTTTTTGTTTGGGTCCGCAAAATAATTATTTTTAACCAACAGAAAAAAGATTTTCTAAACTTTTAACGTCAATATTGCATAATTGTTGCAATTCGGTAACAGTTCCATGCTCAATAAATGTGTCTGGAATTCCTAGTATTTGTATTTTAGTGTTGTAATTATGTAATGCCGAAAATTCTAAAATAGCAGTTCCAAAACCACCATTTATAGCACCATCTTCGATAGTAATTATGGATGAGTATTTACTGAAAATAGAATGTAGTAGTTTGTTATCTAATGGTTTAATGAAAGGAAAGTCGTAATGAGCAATAGTATTTGGATTGCCAATATTTGCTAGTGCAGTTATTACGTTGTTTCCAATAGTTCCAGTAGATAAAACTGCGGTTTTACTACCATCTTTAAGGCAAGTTGCCGCTCCAATTTCGATTGTAGCATAATTCTTAAAATAATTCTTTTGCCAATCGGTAATAACGCCGCGACCTCTAGGATATCGAATTGCGATAGGATGATTTAATCCCAGTTGAGCAGTATATAAAATATTCTGTAAGGCTATCTCGTTAAGTGGAGCGTAAATTATTAGGTTAGGAATACAACGCAAATAAGCAATATCAAAAACGCCATGATGTGTAGCGCCATCTTCTCCAACCAAGCCAGCTCTGTCCAGACAAAAGATAACTGGTAAATCTTGTAATGCGACATCATGTATCACTTGGTCGTATGCACGTTGCAAAAAAGTTGAATATATATTGCAAAAAACAATCATTCCCTGAGTTGCCATTCCAGCAGCAAGTGTTACCGCATGTTGCTCGGCAATACCTACATCAAAGGCGCGTTTTGGGAAAGCATCCATCATAAATTTAAGCGAACTTCCAGATGGCATTGCAGGAGTAATACCAACAATTTTTTCGTTCTTTTGGGCTAAATCCAAAATGGTTAAACCAAATACATCCTGATATTTTGGCGGAAGGTTGTCTTCTATCTTAGGAATGATTTCTCCAGTTGAAGCATTAAATTTTCCAGGAGCGTGATATTGAACCTGATTTTCTTCGGCTTGTTGTAATCCTTTTCCTTTGGTAGTAACAATATGCAGGAATTTAGGACCTTTTATATTTTTTAATCGTTTTAATTCTTTTATTAAAGCAAAGATATCATGACCATCGATAGGACCCGAATAATCAAAATTCAATGATTTAATCATGTTATTCTTCTTCGGATTTTTTCCTTCTTTTACAGCAGTGAGATATTTTTTAAGCGCACCTACACTTGGGTCAATCCCGATTGCGTTGTCGTTTAAGATTACCAATAAATTAGCATCGGTCACTCCGGCATGATTTAAACCTTCAAAAGCCATTCCCGATGCAATCGAAGCATCGCCAATTACAGCTATATGATGTTTGTCGAAATCACCTTTTAAGTTAGAAGCAATTGCCATTCCTAATGCTGCCGAAATAGAAGTAGAAGAATGGCCTACGCCAAAAGTGTCATAGTTACTTTCGGCTCTTTTTGGGAAACCAGAAATCCCGTTAAGCTGACGATTGGTATGGAAATTTTCTCTTCTTTGGGTCAGGATTTTATGTCCGTAAGCCTGATGTCCTACATCCCAAACCAATAAATCATCGGGAGTGTTAAATACATAATGCAAAGCAATAGTAAGTTCGGTAACACCTAGACTTGCGCCCAAATGCCCTTCTTTTACAGAAACAATATCAATAATAAAATCACGTAATTCCTGAGCCACTTGAGGTAGTTGCGCTTCGGGAAGTAAGCGTAAATCGGCGGGATTGTATATGTTGGGAAGTAAATTGCTTTTCATTGTAAGGTAAAAAGCAAATTTACGGTTTTAAATTTAAATTTTATCTGAGATCTCATTCCAATACAATTGGTAAGGAATATTGCATTCTTATTTTTTTTCCGTTAGATTCTCCCGGTTCCCATTTTGGAGATAAACTTAAAACCCTAATGATTTCGTTCTCTATTGTTTTATCAATAGGTGGTAGAGATTGAAGATATGATAAAGTTCCGTTTTCTTCTACTGCAAAAGATATTCTAATTTTAAGATTTTTGGTATCTGTATTTTCTGGCATTTTAAATTCATTTTCAAAAAAAGTATAAAATGGGTCAATACCCCCAGGAAATTCTGCATTTATATGCATTACTGCACCTGTAGTAAATACGGAATCATCTTCTTTATTTTGTTTTGAAGATTGAGTTTTGTCTTTAGTGGTTTTATCAACAGCAACAATGAATCCAGTTGTTGTAATTGATTTTTTAGCTCCCCAGATTAGCTTTTTTTTATCTGGTTTTACAAATTTAACCTGATTAATTTTTGGCGGAGGCGGAGGCGGAATCTGAGTTGATTCATTTCCACTAACTTTAATATCGCCAACCATAACTCTTTGGTCAGTTGAGGAATCCTTAACAATTTCTATTTTGTCAATTTTTTGTTTGTCTCCGTTCTTATCTTGGCAACTAAACAATGTAGTTCCCATAGCAATAAACAAAGCCAATAAAAACATTTTATGATATTGAGTCTGCTTGTATAAAACTTCAGTTGGAATTTGAACTATAATAGTCTCTAATTGAGAGTTTTTGAATCTTCCGCAAACACTTTTGTTTTTATTTGCAATAAAAAAATGCTGCACTTCATCAGGTAGCATTCTTGTGAAATCAACTACAGTTTTAGAGCAGCTAATGCAAAAACGACCATTTTCGGCAGGCGTCATTTTATCCCAGTTTTCGTGGCAAGGCTCAGGAATACTTATTTTATGTTTTGTTTGCATAATTTGAATATCAAAAAATAAATGTAATAAAAATTACTTCTTAAAAATGTATTTTTGTTTTATGATAGATATTTTTACCGACGAGTATTTTATGAAAAAGGCTTTGCAAGAAGCAGAAATGGCATTTGATAAAGATGAAATTCCTGTTGGAGCCATTATTGTAATTGATAATAAAGTCATTGCAAGAAGCCATAATTTAACCGAATTATTAAATGATGTTACGGCTCATGCCGAAATGCAAGCGATAACAGCTGCCGCTAATTTTTTAGGCGGGAAATATCTAAAAGACTGCACGCTTTATGTAACATTAGAACCTTGCCAGATGTGTGCAGGTGCTTTATATTGGAGTCAGATTTCGAAAATTGTTTTTGGAGCAAGTGATGAACATCGAGGTTACGAAAAAATGGGAACACAACTACATCCTAAAACTGTTGTTGTTCGTGGTGTTATGGCAAATGAAGCTTCGGATTTAATGAAACGTTTCTTTGCTAAAAGGCGAAGATAATTTTGTCGCCGTTTCATTCTTATTAAAAAGTTATTATGACTGATTTTTCAATAATAAAAAAACTATTTCATATTACAGAACCTGATGGTTTTACTAATGATGAAATTCAAATTGTTAAAAATATCTTCGGGCAACTTCCTGAGGTATTTGTTGATTACTATAGTGAATTAGGTAAGATTCAGAGCTTAAATCAAACGCAAGATTTGCTAATTATACCAGAGCGATTTCAATATTATAAACAGAATGATTATTTGATATTTTATTCTGAAAACCAAAGAGCATGTGTTTGGGGAATTCATAAAAATGATTTGTCAAAATCGAATCCGCCTGTTTTTATGAGTACCGATGGAAAAGAATGGAACTTGGAAACAGAAACCTTAACGGAATTTTTTACTGCGATGGCTTTTCTTCAGGCTGGTTTTGCATTAGAATTTCCATGCAATACATTTTATGAATTAGAGCAACATGAGCTAGATTTTGTTGTTGAAAATTACCGAAATAAAGAAGTTTCATTTAGACAATGGCTTGAAGGAATAAAATTTTATGGGAATTATGAGGATGATGTAATTGTAATTATGGATAATAATCAATTATTTTATGCTGCAAATACAGAAGAACATTTTACGGAATTAGATAATGTATTGTCTAAGCTCGGAGTAGAGCTTTAAAGGTTGTAAATAATGATTATATAAATAACATTGTTTTAGTTTAATATATATAAGTCATGTAGACACATACGAATATCATAAATGAATTAAAACAAATTATATTGTAAAATGTGTTTTCAGAAAAACTCTTTTTCGAGAGAAGTATTTTCAAACTTATGACTATTGAAAAAAGTAGTATGCTACAAGAATAAAATTGAATTCCGTTAATGCTTAAATCATTGCAAAGAAGATTAGTGTAATCATTCTTATTTGATTTTACTTTCGTTACAGATTTAAATAATAAAGAATACTCAAGTTCTATATCATTTTCTTCAATGTCATTTTCGACAGTTGAGAAAGTAAAACCTTTCTGTGTATAATAGTGAAAAGAAACTTTTTCTGGTTTAGATCCATTTTTACCTCCTGTAGTTCTCACTGCATAGTGTGTTATTACATCTGTTGTTTTTGTGGAAGGTAAAACATAGTAATCCGCAAAACATAACAAAATAATAAAAGTTACTACCATTAGAAGGTATGTGATAACTGATTTATTTTTTATAATAAATTTATTTTCTGTAGAATCTTTATACAAGCTATTTGATATTTTAATAAAGAACGAAATATAGCATATTTAGTAATTGATTTTTTATGATCTTCAATAAAAGTTAAAATAATTAACGTTACTGAATTTTCTTCTTAAAAGTTATTAAAAATTACAGTACTTTTATTACATATAAAGTTAATTTAATCAATATAGTTTTGATTGTTAAATGGCTTAAACTTTATAAGTACTATTATTTTGTAACCATTAATTAGATACTCAATTGAAAACAAGAGGATTAGTTTACGTGTTGTTTGTGTTTTTTATTTTTCAGGGTTGTGGCAGGAAATCTGCTGCCGATTTCAATTCTGATTTTTCATTGTTCAAAGAATATATAACGAGTTTTACAGGTGGGATAGTTTCATCTCAATCGGATATACGCGTTGTTCTGGCTTTTGAAAAAAAGGAGTGGAAAGTAAATGAAGTTTTAGATAATGACTTATTCGATATTTCTCCAAGTGTCGATGGTAAAGTTGTAGCGCTCTCGAGTAATACAATTGCTTTTATTCCCGAAAAAAAGTTAAAACCCGGAACCGAATATCAGGTAACACTAAATTTAGATAAACTAATCACGCTTCCTAAAAAAGGAGATGATGATAAGGATCTTTCTAAATTCAACTTTACTGTTAAAACGGTTAAGCAGGATTTTATCGTAAATACACTAGATGTCCAATCCTATAGTAAAGAATATCAGTATCTAAATTGTGTATTAAAAACAGCCGATGTTATAGATTTAGAGACAGCAAAGAAGTTGGTTATGGCGAGTCATAACGGAAAAGATCTTACTGTTAAATTTGATAAAGCAGCAAGTTCAGGAAAAGAATTTAAGTTTATCATAGATAGTATTCAGCGTTTATCTGACGTAAGTAATCTTGAAATTTCTTATGATGGAAGTGATTTTGACATTGATCAAAAAGGAAAAATGGATTTCCCGATAACATCAATAAATGAGTTTAAAATTATTAAAGTCGAAATTCCAGATGAAAACAATCAATCTGTATTAATTAATTTCTCAGAACCATTAGAGAAAGGGCAGGATTTTAAAGGATTGGTTGCCATACAAAATACAAATAATTTAAAATTCTCAACACAAGGAAATACGTTAAAAGTTTATTTTAGTAACGAAAAGCCAGTTGAAGAAGTGGTACATGACGTTGCTGTTGCAGTTGTTGATACAGCAAGTGTAGCTGTAGACTCAACGAGTGTAAGTGTAGATAGTGCTGCGGTAGCTGTTGAAGATGCTGTTGAAGAAGTAGCGGCAGAACCAGAACCAGTATCTGATCAAACAGTAACAGGCGAGTTATTATTAGAAGTTTTTCAAGGGATAGAAAGTCAGTATGGTCGAAAAATGGCAGAGAATTATTCAGAGAAGATTTCCTTTGACCAAATAAAACCAAACATTCGTTTTATTAAAAACGGAACAATTTTGCCAAGTTCTAATAACTTAAAACTGAATTTTGAAGCAGTAAACCTTGGAGCGGTGGATGTAAAAGTTTATAAGATTTATAAAAATAACATATTACAATTTCTTCAAAATAACGAATTAAACGGAGCTCAGAACCTAAAACGAGTTGCACAGCCTGTTGCTAAAACAACGCTTAATCTTAAAGATAATACATTAGTTAATCCGACGAAGTGGAATACTTATGCATTAGATTTATCTAAAATTATAACTCCAGAACCAGGTGCAATTTATAGAGTAGAGTTCTCGTACAAGAGAGCATATTCTTTATATAAATGCGAAACTTCTGAACCAGATACAGATCAAACCGAAGAGGAAGAAGATGTAGATGAAAATGATGTGAACTACAGCGGTAATTCGTATGACGACTATTATTACGATGATTACGAATGGAGAGAAAGCCAGGATCCTTGTACAGGTTCGTATTATTACAATGCCAAAATAGGAACAAATATTTTAGCTTCAGATTTAGGTGTGATTGCTAAACGAGGAGAAAATAAATCGTATTTATTTGTTGTAAATAATATAATCACGACAGAGCCAGTTTCGAATGCAAGAGTAGATTTGTACAGTTTTCAACAACAAAAACTAGCAACAGCGGCAACAAGCAGTGAAGGAATTGCTTCTTTTCAGTTAGACAAATTTGCTTATTTTGCTATTGTTACTTTAGGAACACAATCTACTTACGTGAAACTTGACGATGGAAATTCATTGTCAGTAAGTAATTTTGATGTTGCAGGCGAGACTTTGCAAAAAGGATTAAAAGGATTTATTTACGGCGAACGTGGCGTTTGGCGTCCGGGAGATAATTTGTATTTGTCATTTATACTTAATGATGCTGCAAATAAACTACCAAAAGCCCATCCGATAAAATTTAGATTAACCGATCCTAACGGAAAAGTTACGTATCAAACCGTTCAAAAATCCAATGACTTAAACCATTATGCGTTTACAGTTCCTACAGATACAGAAGCGCCTACAGGAAATTGGGAAGCAATGGTAAGCGTTGGTGGAGCCAAATATTATAAGAGCATAAAAATTGAAACGATTAAACCGAATCGTTTAAAAATTAAAAATACTTTCAGGAGAGCAATATTATCTTCATCATATCCAAATACAAGTAGTCTGGAAGTTACATGGCTTCATGGTGCTATTGCTAAAAATCTGAATGTAGAGATGCAGGCAAAATTCTCGCAACAAAGCACGACTTTTAAAGGCTATGACAAATTTGTTTTTGATGATTTAGTACGCCAGTTTAGTACCGAGGAAATTAATATATTTTCAGGTAAACTAGATGCTAACGGAAGAGCGTCGGTAAGCATTGAACCTAAATTACAAGGTCAGGCACCGGGAATGCTAAAAGCAGCTTTTATAACCAAAGTATATGAAGAAGGTGGAGATTTTAGTACCGATGTTATCTCGACAACTTATTCTCCATATAATACTTATGTAGGAGTTAAATCGCCAGAACCTACTAAGTACGGAATGCTGGAAACCCGTAAGCAAAACCGATTTGATATTGTTACTGTTGATGAAAACGGAAGACCAAAATCCGTAAGAAATCTTGAGGTAAAAGTGTATAAAACAGAATGGCGTTGGTGGTGGGATGCTTCGAGTGATAATTTATCCAATTATAATTCGTCGAATGCGACAACATCATATAAAACATTTACTGTAAATACAGATTCAAGCGGAAAAGGAAGTTTTCAGTTTGCTTTGACAGATGAAGAATGGGGACGTTACTTAATTCGTGTTTCGGATGAGATTGGCGGACACGCATCGGCAATAACCGTAAATATAGACTGGCCAATATGGTCTGGAAAAACAAGAAACACGGATGCTTCTACAGCTAATATGCTTGTTTTTTCTACAGATAAAAAGAATTATGCAGTAGGCGAAAAAGCACAAATATCTTTCCCGTCAAGCGAAGGAGGACGCGCTTTGGTATCTATAGAAAATGGATCGAAAGTAGTACAGACACTTTGGGTGAAAACCCAAAAAGGAGAAACTAAAGTCGAAGTTCCGATTACTGGAGCAATGGCGCCAAATGTGTATTTTAATATTACACTTTTACAACCGCATGCATCGACTAAGAATGATTCGCCAATTCGTATGTACGGAATCGTTCCTATCGAAGTAATTGATAAAACTACGATTCTTGCTCCAAGCATTGCTATGCCGGATGTACTAAAACCGGAGCAAACGTTTCCTATAAAAGTAAGCGAGAAATCAGGAAAAGAAATGACCTATACGATTGCAGTTGTCGATGAAGGTTTACTTGATTTAACCCGTTTTAAAACGCCAAACGCTTGGGATAGTTTTTATGTACGTGAAGCTTTGGGCGTAAAAACATGGGATGTATATGATGATGTTATTGGAGCATATGGCGGAAAAGTAAATCAGATTTTCAGTATTGGTGGAGATCAGGATTTAGGTGGTGGAAAAGCGAAGAAAGCAAATCGTTTTAAACCAGTTGTTATTTATCTTGGACCATTTAAATTAGGAAAAGGTGAAACGAAAACACATCAGGTAAAATTGCCTAAATACATTGGTTCAGTGCGAACAATGATTGTAGCTGGAGATGCGAATACAAGTGCTTACGGAAGTGTCGAGAAAGCAACTCCAGTACGTAGTCCGTTAATGGTATTGGCTTCATTGCCTAGAAAAATTTCTCCATCAGAAAAAGTAACACTTCCGGTTACAATTTTTGCTATGGAAAAACACATCAAAAACGTTACTGTACAAATAAAAACAAGCAATGGTTTAAGAGTTGTAGGAAGTCCAGCGCAAAGATTGACATTTGCTCAGCCAGACGAAAAAATGGCTTATTTTAATCTGGAAGTTGGAGGTGCAACCGGAATTGCCAAAGTGCAAGTTATTGCTACATCAGGTACTGAGAAATCTGTTTATGATGTCGAAATAGATATGACGAATCCAAATCCTGTTACGAATACTTTTACAGATGTTATTTTAGAGCCTAATAGTTCTAAGACAATTGTATGGAAAACATTCGGAGTTTCGGGAAGTAATAAAGCGAAACTGGAAGTATCATCAATGCCAACGATTAACTTAAACGGTCGTTTACAGTTTCTTATTCAGTATCCACATGGATGTGTAGAGCAAACAACTTCATCGGTATTTCCACAGTTATTTTTAAATGATGTTGCCGATATTGATGCAACACGCCAGCAACTTATTCAGAAGAATGTTACGGCAGGAATTACAAGATTAGGAAGTTTCCAATTACCAAACGGTGGACTTTCATACTGGCAAGGAAACTCAATTGCCGATGATTGGGGAAGTTCATACGCAGGACATTTTATGATAGAAGCAGAGAAGAAAGGATATGTCTTGCCGATTAATTTTAAATCAAAATGGCTTTCTTATCAACAAAGAGAAGCAAAACAATGGCGATTTGAACCACGTTACGGGAATGATATGGCGCAAGCATATCGTTTGTATACATTGGCTTTGGCGGGTTCGTCAGATTTGTCTTCGATGAACAGATTACGTGAAACCAAGGGAATCTCTAACGAAAGTAAATTACGATTGGCAGCAGCGTATGTTTTAGCAGGACAAAAAAGTGCCGCTTCGAGTTTGTTATTAAGTAGTGCAATCGATGACGAATCGTCTAGTTATAATTATTACTACTATGGTTCAAGCGATAGAAATCGTGCGATGGCTCTGGAAACAATGTTATTATTAGGGCAGAAACAAAAAGCATTTACGATGGCTACAAAACTGGCTAAAAGTATGGCAAGTGATCGATGGATGAGCACGCAAACAACGGCTTATTCGTTGTATGCAATGTCTCAATTCTCATTAAACAATGGTGTTAAAGGAATAGATGTACAGTTTAGTAAAGACGGAAAAAGCCAGGTTATAAAAACTTCAAAAACTGTTGCGGATAGAAGCTTAGTAGTTAAAACTGGTACAAACAGTATTACTTTAAAAAATAATAAAAAGAATACGATTTATGTTCGAGTATTAAATACAGGAATTTTACCAATAGGTCAGGAAAATGTAGTTCAGAGTGATGTATCTGCTGGTATAGTGTTTAAAAACAGAAAAGGTGGAGTAATTAATGTTTCAAAGATTACTCAAGGGACTGAGTTTATTGCTGAGGTAACCGTTAGAAACCAAAGAAATGAACGTGTAGAAAATGTAGCATTATCACAAATTTTACCTTCAGGATTCGAAATTGTAAATACTCGTTTTACCGATTATGGAGATGCAACTAATAATGTAGCCGATTATACTGATATTCGTGATGATAGAACAAATTTCTATTTCGGATTAAAAGCTGGTGAAACCAAAGTATTTAAAATCCTATTGAACGCATCTTATCTTGGGAATTATTATTTACCAGGATTGCAATGCGAAGCAATGTATGATAATACGTTCTTAGCGAGAACAAAAGGATTTTGGGTTGAGGTTGTGAAGTAAATTTCTGTTCGATTTCATATCCTAACAGGTTTCTAAAACCTGTTAGGTATTATTAGGTATATAGGAATGAGAGAACGAATATTAGAATCAAGAGCCGTTAAAGTATGCCTAACAAGTTTCTAAAATTAGTTAGGAAAGACAGATAATTAAATATTAAAGTATACCTAACAGGTTTTTAAAACCTGTTAGGATAATAAAATTGAAGAAGGTGAAGAAGGATATTTTTGAAGCAGGACAATATTATCATATTTATAACAGAGGAAATAATAAAGAAGATATTTTTATAGAAGAAAAGAATTATAATTATTTTCTGGAAAAAGTAAAAAAGTATATTTTACCAATAGCGGATATTTATGCCTATTGTTTGCTGAAAAACCATTTTCATATTGTTTTAAGGATAAAAGATGAAAGTAATTTATCTGAAAAATCAAAAGAGAAGATTCATCTGCCATTTTCAAATTTGTTTAATGCTTATTCTAAAAGTATTAATAAAGCTTATAATAGAACAGGAAGTTTATTTCAAGAACATTTACAAAGGAACAGAATAGAAGATGAAGAGTATTTGAGACAATTAATTATATATGTTCATTTGAATCCTCTTAAGCATAAATTTACAGAATATTTCGACTCTTATTTGCATTCATCATATCGTTCTTATTTGTCCGAAAAGCTAACAAGTATTGATAGAGAATCTATTCTCGAATTATTTGATGGTTTAGATAATTTTAAAATTTGTCATAATGAAAGAAGGATTGTTTATGAGGGAGTAATCAATGATGTAAATTTAAGTGATGAATAGAAAAATCCGTTGAGTTCTCCTAACAGGTTTTTAAAACCTGTTAGGTATCTGTTAGCTATGGGAGAGATTAAAAGTAGAACTAAAGAATATATCTAAAAGGTATTGGAAGCTTGCAAGGTATTCTAGAAATAGAAGAAAAAGTATTAAAAATAAGAACTGAAAAATATATACCTAACAGGTTTTAAAAACCTGTTAGGATACTAAAAGATTACTTTGAAAAATAAATTAAAAGCGTTCCTTCAACGCATTATAAATTGGATTAAACAGAATAAAATAAAATCACTACTAGCATTTTTGTTAGTGGTGATTTATTATTTTTCGTTGCCACGAACATTATTTCAAGAACCCTATTCTACAGTTATTGAGAGTAAGGAAGGAGAATTATTAGGGGCGAAGATTGCACGTGACGGACAATGGCGTTTTCCTGCGCAAGATAGTGTTCCTGATAAATTCAAGAAGTGTATAGTATATTTTGAAGACGAATATTTCTATAAGCATCCTGGATTTAATCCTGTTGCAATGGTCAATGCTATTAAGCAAAACAGGAAAGCAGGAAAAGTTGTAAGAGGAGGAAGTACACTTACACAACAAGTAATTCGATTATCAAGAAAAGGAAAAGGTAGAACTTATTTTGAAAAACTAGTCGAGGTTATTCTTGCAACAAGATTGGAGTTAGGATATTCTAAAGATGAAATTTTGGAATTATATGCAGCACATGCTCCTTTTGGAGGAAATGTTGTTGGATTAGAAATGGCTTCATGGAGATATTTTGGAGTAAAATCCAATCAATTATCATGGGCAGAAAATGCAACTTTGGCGGTTTTGCCAAATGCGCCGAGTTTAATTTATCCGGGAAAGAATCAGATAAAATTATTAGAGAAACGGAATCGTCTTTTGCGTAAGCTTAATCAGGAAGGTATTATTGATAAGCAAACCTATGAACTTTCGATAGAAGAACCTTTGCCTAAAAAGCCTTATGATTTGCCACAAATAGCACCACATTTATTACAGCGCGTGGCTAAAAATCAAGAAGGAACGAGAGTAAAAACTACTGTTGAGTTTGCTTTGCAAAATAGAGTAAACCAAATCGCAAAATATTATTACAATCAATACAAACAGAACGAAGTTAATAATCTGGCAATTTTAGTAATTGATGTTTCTAACAGAAATGTGATAAGTTATGTAGGGAATTCTCCAACAGATGGAGATCATCAAAAAGATGTTGATATTATAGATGCGCCAAGAAGTACAGGAAGTATTTTGAAACCTTTATTATATGCAGCAATGCTCGATGATGGTGAGATATTACCCAATACTCTGGTTGCCGATGTACCGACGCAAATTGCTGGCTATACACCTCAAAATTTTAATTTAACATTCGATGGAGCTGTACCAGCACACCGTGCTTTATCACGTTCGCTTAATATTCCTTCGGTGCTTATGTTGCAGGATTTTGGAGTAAATAAGTTTTATGAGGAACTGCAAAAATTCAAATTAAGAAATATTTCCAAACCGCCAGATCATTACGGATTGTCGCTTATTCTTGGTGGAGCCGAAAGTAATTTATGGGATTTATGTCGTAGTTATGCGAGTATGTCCTCGACAATAAATTATTTTAATAAAAGCAATGGTAAGTATCGAACAAACGAATTTACTGAACTAAATTATGAAAACGATTTTGAGCCTGATTTTGGCGACGAAAGTACGCAGAAGAACATCTTGGGCGCGGGCTCAATTTGGTTAACGTATAACGCCATGGAAGAGGTAAACAGACCTGAAGGAGATGAAGCTTGGAAATTTTATGATAGTTCGCTTAAAATAGCTTGGAAAACGGGCACAAGTTTTGGTAATCGCGATGCTTGGGCAATAGGAACAAATTCCAGATATGTGGTCGGTGTTTGGGTAGGAAATGCAACTGGCGAGGGGAGACCAACGTTAACAGGGGTTACAAGCGCAGCCCCAATTTTGTTTGATGTATTTAATTTATTACCAAGGCAAAAATGGTTTACAACACCTTATGGAGATTTAGATGAGGTTGAGGTTTGTCGTTTAAGCGGACACTTGGCCAAAGATGGTT
This sequence comes from Flavobacterium sp. GL_143, assembly GCF_057834355.1. NCBI lineage: Bacteria > Pseudomonadati > Bacteroidota > Flavobacteriia > Flavobacteriales > Flavobacteriaceae > Flavobacterium > Flavobacterium sp. GL_143. Next base: position 1,950,032 of record NZ_CM174401.1, read on the forward strand.
GTCCTAAAATAAAACAATGGGTTGCCCGAAAAGGAAAAACGACTTCTATTTGTCCGTATCATAAAATTGTACATTTGGATCAAACAGAAAAATTTCAGGTAAATAGTAGTTGCGAGAGTATTGAGAATATGGTTGTAAAAAATTGGTTTGTTTTACCGCCAGTTATGGCTTGGTATTACAAAAGCAAGCATATAGAATACATGCCATTACCGCCATTTAGAGATAATTGCGTTGGAACACAAACGGCTGCAATGGATTTTATTTATCCTAAAGCCAATAGTAAAATCTATTTAACCAAAAATTTTAATAGCGAAATACAGCCAGTGATTTTTAAAGTGGCATATTCACAAAGAGAAAGTCAGTTGTTTTGGTATGTAGATAATGTGTATAAAGGCGTTACTAAAGTCTTTCATGAAAAACCCATTGTAATGACAGCCGGATTCCATTATGTTACAGTTGTAGATGAATTAGGAAATGAAATTAGACGAAGAGTTGAGGTTGTGAGGGAGTAAAAATTAAAACATCTTTAGTTTACCATATACATTTTTGTTATGTGAGTATCTAAAAGTGACACCTAAAGTTAAGCCTTTAATAACTGGAGATTTTTCTCGGTTAAAAGGTATAGAATAGCCCAAACCTAAATCCATCATGTTTAAAAATGAAAGTCCAGCAAGGGCATATGCATTTTTATCTGATCCACCAGCTTTTAAGAAAAAGGAATTCTGGATATTATAGGATAAATGGATATCTGGCAAGCTATAATACTCGCGATCGTAACTCGTAACACCATATCCTAAACCAATAAAGAACTTATTCCCTTCTTTACAATCTAAACAAAGCTCCAGCCCGCCAGTAACTTGACTTTTGGTTGCAATAGAATATCCTAAATAAATGATAGGCCACTGTAGAATTTTAGATTTAGGAGAATTGTTATCGTAATTGAAATCTCTTGAGTTCAGGAGAGTATTGTTGGTGTTATACCATTTTGCTTCTCCTGTTAACAATTCACCATCTTTGTCTTCTGGATACTCTTTTAGTTGTAATTTATTGGTTTTTAAATAGTTATCATTAATAGTGTCGTTTTTAGCAGATGTTTTGGATACGAATAATATAAAAACGATTAAAGAACAATACGTGGTAATCTTCTTTATAATAGCATTTAAGTGTTCCATTGGATGCAATTTTCAGTTGATTTTATTACTTTAAATTTAAAACAAATGTAGGAAAAATACTTTAATTTATAAGTATTTTTGAAATATTTATAAATGATTTGGTTGCTAATTTATAAGCACAAAAAAACCGCCAGTCTCCCGATAGTTATCGGGACGAAAGGCGGTTTCTTGTTTTATTCTTTAATAACATTTCCATCTTTATCATAGAAATGGTATTCTAAATACGTGTAAGCGTCACGAGGTATGATTTTCACCCATTTTTTATGTTCAAAAAACCATTTTGAACGTATTGATGGAAAACCTTTACTGAGGTATGCAGCCACAAATGGATGTGTGTTAAGCACAACTTTTTTGTGGGTTTTTAAAAGTCTGTCTAAATCAGATGAAATTTTATCAATGATTAAAATTGGCGCTTCAATTTCGCCATTTTCATTGTTAGGATCTTCTTCTCTAGTTTTAATGTTTACTTCGGGTCTTACTCTTTGTCTTGTAATCTGGACTAATCCAAATTTGCTAGGCGGTAAGATTTTATGTTTTGCTTTATCGTCGCTCATTTCTTCTCGCAAGAAGTCGAACAAGACTTTCCTATTTTCAGGATTAGACATATCAATAAAATCAACTACGATTATTCCACCCATATCGCGCAAACGTAATTGTCTGGCAATTTCAGCGGCGGCAATCATATTAACTTCCATGGCGGTGTCTTCTTGATTAGTGGCCTTATTAGAACGGTTTCCGCTATTTACGTCTATAACGTGTAAAGCTTCAGTATGTTCGATAATAAGATAAGCCCCTTTACTCATGGAAACGGTTCTGCCAAATGAAGTTTTGATTTGTCTCTCTATATTATATTTCTCGAAAATTGGAGTATCATTTGATTGATAAAACTTAACAATCGATTGTTTTGAAGGTGCAATTTCTTGCAGATAATCCTTCGTTTGATGGTACAACTCTTCATCATCAATTTGAATACCACTAAAGGTATCATTAAATACATCTCTTAATATTGAAGAAGCTCTATTGAGTTCTCCTAATACCTTGGATGGATGATGAGCAGTTGGTAATTTTTTACACATTGCAGTCCATCTGCTAAGCAGGTTCTGCAAATCTTTTTCTAATTCGGCTACGTTTTTGCCTTCGGCTACTGTACGAACAATAACACCAAATCCTTTAGGTTTGATCGATAATACAAGTTTTTTTAAGCGATCCTTTTCTTTTTTGTCTTCTATTTTTTGTGAAATAGAAACACGGTCAGAAAAAGGAACTAAAACAATAAAACGTCCAGCCAAAGATAGTTCTGCACTAATTCTTGGACCTTTAGTAGATATTGGTTCTTTTACGACTTGTACTAAAACAGATTGATTAGCACTTAAAATATCAGTAATGGTGCCGTCTTTATCAATCTCTTTTTCAAACTGAAAGGTTTTTAGGGAGAAATCTTTTAATTTACCTGCGCTTACAAGTTTTATGAATTTCAGTTGGGAAGCTAAGTTAGGTCCTAAATCGTGATAATGTAAAAAGGCATCTTTTTCGAAGCCTACATTTACAAAAGCAGCATTAAGTCCAGCAACGGGTTTTCGTATTTTGGCTATAAAAATATCACCAACTTGAAAATTGCTTTTCTCTTCTTCCTTGTGTAATTCAATTAGTTTTCCATCTTTTAATAAGGCAAAATCTACGAAATCAGAACTTGATCTAATGATTAATTCTTTATTCATTTGTAAATTTTTATCCGAACTTTTTAGTTTTCAATTAACAGTTTTCAGTTCATAGTTTTTGCAACTCTTAAACTCATAACGTATAACTCATAACTGAATTGTTAGGATGGATTAAACAATATTTTTTAACAGGTATTGAACCCGGGAGGGAAACTTAAATCTCAATTTTAAAACTCCAAATTCCAATAGAATCAAGATTAATTTCTCAATTTTTGGATTTTGGATTTTAATTTTTGGAATTTTTGAAATTTCCCAAATTTCAATGAACGTTTAAAAAGAAAAAAGTAGTTTAAAACTACTTTTTCTTTTTGTGGCGGTTAGCTCTCGCTCTTTTTTTACGTTTGTGCGTTGCTACCTTATGTCTCTTTCTTTTTTTACCACTTGGCATATCTTATCGATTTTATGATTAATTAATAGTATTATTTTGCTTCGTTATTGATTTTTACTCCTTCTACAAAAACTTTTGCAGGTTTAAACGCAGGAATGTTGTGTGCTGGAATTTTAATAGTGGTGTTTTTAGAAATGTTTCTTCCAGTTTTTTCAGCTCTGGTTTTTACAATAAAACTACCAAACCCTCTTAAATAAACATTGTCTCCAGTTTCTAATGAAGTTTTTACTTCATTCATAAAAGTCTCTACAGTTGCTTGAACGTCACCTTTTTCAAGACCTAATTTTTCTGAAATTTTCGCTACGATATCTGCTTTCGTCATTTTCTTTCCTATTTATAATGGTATACTATTTTTTGAGTTTGCAAATATAGGAATTAAAAAAACAAATATTCAAGCTAATTCGTTAAATTTTAATTACATAAACTTTTACTTTTGTTGTCTAATATTTAATGATGAGTTTTTCTAAACAATTGATAAAATGGTATTTACAAAATAAACGCGATTTACCATGGCGTAATACCACTGATTCTTACCCCATTTGGCTATCAGAAATAATGCTTCAACAGACAAGAGTAGCCCAAGGAATGCCTTATTTTTTGTCTTTTACAAAAGCATTTCCTACTGTTTTTGATTTGGCTAAAGCCGATGAAGAGCAAGTTTTGAAACTTTGGCAGGGATTAGGGTACTATTCTCGTGCAAGAAATTTACATCAAACAGCACAATTTATCGCTAATGAATTAAATGGAGTCTTCCCTGGGAGCTATAATGATTTATTAAAACTAAAAGGAGTAGGGGAATATACGGCAGCGGCAATTGCATCATTTTCTTATAATGAAGCTGTTCCTGTTGTCGACGGAAATGTATTTCGAGTTTTATCACGTTACTTCGATATAGAAACTGATATTGCAGCAGCTTCGGCTAGAAAAGAATTTGCAGCTCTGGCTTATGAGCTAATGCCAAAAGATAATCCCGCAATTTTTAATCAGGCTATAATGGAGTTTGGAGCATTACAATGTGTGCCTAAAAGTCCGGATTGCTCCATTTGTATCTTTGATGATAGTTGTGTGGCTTTGCAAAAGAAGAAAGTAAGTGAGTTGCCGGTAAAATCTAAAAAACTAAAAGTAACTAATAGATATTTTAATTATCTGGTTGTAGAGGATGAATTGGGTAATACGGTTTTGCAGAAACGAATTGCTAAAGGAATTTGGCATAATCTGTATGAGTTCCCGCTGTTAGAAACGGATGTCGAAAAAGATTTCGATTTTGTTTCGATGCGTGTTCAGGAGGACTTTTTCAGGGAGTATTCTATTATAGGTATAGAAGAGTGTAATCCGAAAAGTATAATTCATAAGTTGTCGCACCAGCATTTGTATATCAAATTTTGGAAGATAAAGTTAAAAGAGACGATTGTAAATGGGATTAATGCTCAGGATTTAAAAACATATCCATTTCCTATTGTGATTCATAATTTTATCGAATCAGAATAAATAAGTTTCTAAAAAAATGTATCTTTGATAGAAATACTATAATAAACCATGAACGGAACATTAAATAAAGTGATGTTAATAGGTCATTTAGGTGACGATGTAAAAATGCATTATTTTGATGGCGGAAATTGCATTGGACGATTTCAATTAGCAACTAATGAGGTTTATATAAATAAAACAACCAATGAGAAAATCACTTCTACAGAGTGGCATAACTTGGTGGTTCGGAATAAAGCCGCAGAAATCTGTGAAAAATATTTATCTAAAGGAGATAAAATTTATATCGAAGGTCGAATAAAATCCCGTCAATGGCAAGCCGAAGATGGTTCGACAAAGCATACAACCGAGATTCAGGTAACTGAGTTCACTTTCTTAACAACTAAAAAAGAGACAGAGAATCAGAAACAAAATCCTCCTTCAGAATCATCAAAAAACACTAACTTTGATGCTTCAAATGATGGCTTGCCTATAAATGATTTGCCATTTTGATTGTTTAACTAATTCTTTTTAATTTGGACCCAGAGCCCAGTTTATACGTTGCAAGCGCCTTAGATACCAATCTGATTGTTGGTTTTGTTGGAATTTTTATTTTACTTTTTTGTTCGGCCATTGTTTCTGGTGCCGAAGTAGCACTTTTTTCGCTGTCTCAAAAAGAGATAGACGAAGCATTACAAGAAAACGTGTCCAAAGGAAGAATCATTTCTAATCTTTTGGATAAACCCAAAAAACTTTTAGCGACATTGCTCGTGGCCAATAACTTCATTAACATTGGAGTTGTTATTTTATTCTCTTTTGTAGGTAGAGATATTTTTGACGCAGTTATTTCTCCGGTTTTAAAATTTATTCTAGAGGTAATCCTGGTTACATCTTTAATATTATTGTTTGGTGAGATTTTGCCTAAGGTATATGCGAGTCGCAATAATCTTAAATTTGCACAGCGAGTTGCGTACCCAATAGCTATATTAGACAAGTTGCTATCTCCGGTAAGTTTACCAATGCGTTCTGCAACTATTTATTTGCATAACAAATTAGGGAAACAAAAAACTAGTTTTTCGGTAGGTCAGTTGTCGCAGGCATTAGAGCTTACGGACTCTGATGATACATCAACAGAAGAACAAAAAATATTAGAAGGAATTGTTTCTTTCGGAAATACCGACACAAAACAAGTAATGAGCCCTAGAATTGATATTTTTGCATTAGAAATTTCAGAGTCTTTTGCGGCTATCTATCCTAAAATAATTGAAAAAGGATATTCTAGAATTCCGGTTTATCGTGATAATATTGATCAGATCGAAGGAGTTTTGTTTGTTAAGGATTTGCTTCCTTATATAGATCAAAAAGATTTTGATTGGGTTACGCTTATACGAGAACCGTTTTTTGTGCCAGAAAATAAAAAGTTAGATAACTTATTAAAAGATTTTCAGAGTATGAAAAGCCATTTAGCAATTGTTGTTGATGAGTATGGCGGAACTTCGGGATTAGTTTCTTTAGAAGATGTAATCGAAGAAATAGTAGGAGATATTAGTGATGAATTTGATGATGAACATATTAATTTCTCTCAGATAGATGATAAGAATTACTTGTTTGAAGGGAAAATAAATTTAAAAGATTTTTACAGAATCATTGATGTTAATGAGGATTTGTTTGAGATACAAAAAGGAGAAGCTGAAACATTAGGTGGTTTTATTTTGGAGATTATAGGGAACTTTCCTAAGAAGAATCAAAAAATCACTTTCCAGAACTGTACTTTTACAATAGAAGCTGTGGACAGCAAAAGAATAAAACAAATAAAAGTAACAATAGAATAATAAAATGCTTAAAAAATCAATTGCCATAATCGTACTTTTTATAATGACGATAACTGTATTTAGTTGTAAAGACGATGTTGTGCCTAAACCAGCGAGTTATTTAAGGTTGGACTACGCGGAAGCTAAATATGTGAATTTTGAAAACCAATGTCCGTTTGCTTTTGAAATGAATGCAGAAGCAGTTATAAAAGGGGAAAAGGATTGTGGATTCACGATTTCGTATCCAAAAATGAAAGCAACTATTTATCTTACGTATAAACCAGTAAATGGTGATATTAATAAATTATTGAAAGATGCTCAAAAGTTAACGTATGAGCATGTTATAAAAGCGGATGATATATTAGAACAGCCTTATTTAAACCCTGATAAAAAATTATACGGTATGTTTTATCAAGTTGATGGAAACGCGGCTACAAACTCTCAATTTTACATCACAGATAGTATTAAGCACTTTGTAACAGGTTCAGTTTACTTTTATGCTAAGCCTAATTTTGATTCGATAATGCCAGCTGCGAGTTATATTAAAAACGATATGCAGCATTTAATGGAAACTATTAAGTGGAAGTAGAGAAAAATAGAACTATAAAAAAAGAGCATTCGTTATGAATGCTCTTCTTTTTTTGTGGTAAAAATCGTTGGAATTACGATTTCATATTCGAAACTTTATATGTTTTTCCGTCTCCAGTAGCCTGAACTATTTTAGTTAAGTTTTCTGGGTTCTGAATAGTTTTGTCAAAAGTTACAGTAGCAGTTTTTTTGTCAAAATCTACTTTTGCTTCTTGTACGCCATCTAAGTCAGATAATTCGCTTTCGATAGTTTTAGCGCATCCCATTGCACAAGTCATTCCTTCGATATTAAAACTTGCAGTTTGCACGTTTTGAGCAGCAATTTCTTTATGTACTTTTGGAGCAGCTGCTTCAGTTGTAGCTACTGGCTTAATTTCTTCTGTTTCATTCTTTTTACAGCTTATAAACAAAAGGCTTGCAATTGCTAAAGCTGCGATTGATTTTACGATTTTCATATTGTTTTGTTTTAATAGTTTACAACAGGATTTGTTTGCAAAATTAATAAAAAACGAGTGAGGAATTCATAAATTTATTACAATTTTGCAGTAAAACAACTATTATGGATTCAAGACAATTGAAGTGGGTTTACTTAACGGTATTGGCCTTGGTTTGGGGAAGTTCTTTTATATTGATAAAAAAGGGACTTGTTGGTTTAACCGCAATTCAATTGGGTTCATTGCGAATTATTTTTGCATCCTTATTTTTGTTTTTGGTTGGTTTTAAGAGTCTGGCTAAAATTCCGTTAGGGCAATGGAAGTATATTGCATTGACTTCTGTTTTTGGAACTTTTACACCTGCTTATCTTTTTGCTATTGCCGAAACTGAAATTGATAGCTCGATTACGGCAATATTAAATTCGCTTACACCATTAAATACATTGGTAATTGGAGCTGTTATTTTTGGAATTCAGTTTCAGAGGCGACAAATCTTTGGTGTTTTTATTGGTTTAATAGGATGTTTGCTTTTGGTTTTTAATGGAGCAATGAGTCATCCGGAGCAAAATTATTACTATGCTATTTTAGTTGTGATAGCTTCCCTTTGTTATGCAATAAATGTAAACTTGATTAAGAGGTATTTGTCTGATTTAAGTTCGCTGAGTATTACTACAGGAAACTTTGCAGTATTATTGATTCCTGCAATTGTAATTTTGAGTTTTACAGGCTTTGGTGAAGTAATGTATGATGATAAAGTACAGAATTCAATTTTGTATATAATTATCCTTGGAGTAGTAGGAACAGGAATTGCGAATGTTTTGTTTTTTAAATTGATACAAATGTCATCGCCAGTATTTGCAACTTCAGTAACGTATTTAATTCCTATAGTAGCTTTCTTTTGGGGTTTTTTGGATAATGAACTACTTACACCAATTCAGCTTTTGGGCGCGTTTATTGTTTTAATAGGGGTTTATCTGTCGGCGAAGAAGTAAAATTTGTTTGTGAAATGTTATTTAGGTTTCTGTTATTTTTAGAAGCTAATCCCGCACCCGAGCCTGAAAGTGCGAACTGGTGAAGCAATCCGTTGCAATCTTTTATGGCTCCCGAAGCCTCGGGACCGCCACAAAAGGATTTCCACTTCTATCGGGGCTATGACAAGATTGCGGGCTTCAGTTATGCTCAGTCTCACAAAAAAACTGCATAAAAAAAAGCTTTGTCAAAGTGTAAACTTTGACAAAGCCTTTAGAATCTTAGAGCCTTAGCAACTCAGAATCTCAGTCCCGACGCTTCGGGATCAGAACCTTTGTCACTTTGAGCCTCTGTACTTTGAACCTTCTAAAGAAAATCAGCATCAGAAACTCCTTCGTTGATTTTTACTTCAGACATTTTGATGTTTAATTCAAAACCTACATTTTGAACGATATTAAAAGGAACTTTAACTCCTTTTACTTCTTTATAATCGCCAAAATTAGTGGTTTGTGTAACGGTCTGCCCAGCTTGTTCTGCTATTTTAGATTCAGCAACTTTTAATCCTGATTTTGTATCATAGAAATAAGTTGTTTTACCGTCTTTTATCGCATAAGCATCGCTGTTATTAATAGGCTCGATATGATCTATTGTTAATCCTTCTTTTTTAGAAAGTTGTAATTCTTCAAACGGAACTGCACTAGCTTTCATGTCTGTAAGGTCTTTTCCTTCAAGATTTTTTCGTTGTCCTTGTTGCTCGATGTAAGCTCCTTTTTCGTTAACAACTTGTTTCATTAAATTCATAGGTCCCATAGCAAGCGAAACCATCATTTTTCCTTTTGCATCCATCTTAGAAGTGAAGCTTAAAGGAGAAGGAGCCTGAGGGATTGTAGTTGATCCTAGCATTGCAATTGTTTTTACAGAGGCAACGGCTTTTTCTCCACCAATAGCTTTTATGTAATCACTAAAAACAGTTTTAGCAGTTACTCCGGCAGGAACTTCTTTTTTTAATATTGGTTTTTCTACTGGATTAGCATATTTATCAAAATAGCTGATAGGAATATTTAGTTTTTTTAAGCCAGGAATAACCTCAGAGCCTTTTCCTGTAATTACAATTCTCATATTGTCAATTAAGAAATATTTGTTGGCTACTCGAAGTACTTCATCAGCGGTTACATTATTTATGTTTTGGATGTATTTCTCATAAAAATCTGCAGGAAGATTTTCTGTTTCGATATTCAATGCGTATCTGGCAACAGCTTGAGGTTTCTCAACTTGCATTACAAATCTACCAATGTATCCAGCTTTAACTGTTTTTAAGATTTCATCAGAAACTTTTTCAGCTCGGATTCTTTTTATCTCTTTTACAAATTCAGTTACGGCACTATCAGTTACGGCGTTTCTAACAGCAGAAGCAGCTTTAAATTTAGTAGTGTATTTTCCGCTGCCTAAGCCTGAGCTAGCGCCATAAGTCCATCCGTGAGCTTCACGTAAATTCATGTTTAAGTAGCTGTTAAAATCACCTCCTAAAATTTGATTTGCTATTACTGCTGGGAAAAAGTCAGGATCACCCATTTTTAAATTTACAGTATTCACTAATGCTATCTCTGATTGTACCGCATTTGGAACATCAACAAAATTAATTTGAAGATTAGAAACGTTTACAGGATTAGGATAGGTTTCTTTTGGTTGTGTTCTTTTCTCCCATTTTCCAAAAAGCTTTTCTACAGCGGCTTTAGTTTCTTTGAATTTTATATCTCCAATAACTACCAAATAAGCGTTTTCGGGAACAAAGTGATTTCTGTAATTAGTTTCAACGTCAGCAAGAGTTACATTTTTTATAGTTTGCTCGGTAATAAATTCTCCCGAAGGATGATTTTTTCCAAATGCTAATGCATCAACAACTCTGCCTTCGATTGCGGGAACGCTTTTTTCATCGGCTTTAAGGCCTTCTAGTATTTTTGCTTTTTCCTTATCAAATTCCGCTTGGGTAAAATTAGGTTGTAATGCGCCTTCGGCTAAAAGCTCAAGGATTCTCCCTGAATATTTAGAAAGCGAACTAGCAAAAGCACCTTGTGAACTAAAGTTGATGCTTGCTCCGTAAAAATCTATTTCTTCGTTAAAAGCTTCTTTGGTTGTTTTTTTGGTTCCGTTACCAATTAAGCTACTTGTTAGTTCATCTACTCCTTTTTTGTTTCCTTCTACAAATGGAGCGTTGTCTAGTGTTAAATTAAAACTCACTCTTGGTAGTTTGTGATTTTCGACAACTAAAACTTTCATACCATTTGCTAAAACAAAGGTTTGTGGTTTTTTTATGTTTACTACGGGTGAGTTTCCTGGTTTTGGTTGCGGGCGATCTTGTGCTTGCATAATTCCTGTTACGAATAAAAGGATTAAAATAATTTGTCTTTTTTTCATGATTCTAAGAGTCTTAATTTTGTGCCTTTGTGCTAGGAACGTAGTCTAAAATTAAACGTTGATTAGGATTCAGATATTTTTTTGCAACATCTCTAATTTCTTCTCTAGTGATAGAGTGGTAGAGGTCGATTTCGGTATTTATAAGATTTACATCGCCATAAAGTAGGTAATAACTAGCCAAATTTTCGGCAATTCCTTCTACGCTTGAGTTAGAGTTAACATAATTATTGTCGAACTTGTTTTGTAGTTTTTCGTAATCTTTCTCAGAAATTAAATTGGTTTGAAGTTTTATAATTTCTTCATCAATTTCTTTTAATAAATCAGCAGATGTGTAAGGATTCATAGGTAATCCATATAAAATGTACATACCATAATCTTCCTGGCTAAAACCAACTGCTCCAATTTGTAAAGCCATTTTTTTGTCGTCAACTATTTTCTTGTATAGTTTTGAACTTTTCCCATCACTTAAATAAGAAGATATTAAATCTAGAACTCTTGCATCTCTGGTTTTCATAGATGGGGTTCTGTAAGACGCAATCAACATCGGAATTTGGATGTTAGGATCTTCGTAAGTTGCTTTGATAGGTTGAGTTATTGGCTCTTCTGTGTAAGTTTGTTTTTGTAATGATTGTCCTTTTGGGATTGGTCCAAAATATTTCTGAACCCACTCTTTTGTTTTGGCTTTATCAAAATCTCCAGCAATTACTAAAACGGCATTGTTTGGAGTATAGAATTTTTTGTTGAAAGCTTTAAATTCTTCAAGAGTTGCGGCATCTAAATCTTTCATGGATCCAATTGTCGTCCAGCGATAAGGATGATTTTTGAACATGTTTTTCTTTACCTCTGGAAGAATATTTCCGTAAGGTTGGTTGTCATAACGGGTTCTTTTTTCTTCTTTAACAACTTCATTTTGGGTATCAACCCCAATTTTGTTTATTACAGGATGCATTAATCTTTCAGATTCCATCCATATTGCTAATTCAAGATTGTTAGAAGGGAAAACTTCATAATAATACGTTCTGTCGTCTGAAGTGTTGGCATTATTGGTTCCACCATTGGCAGTTACAATTTTCATCCATTCACCGCGTTTTATATTTTCGGTTCCTTCAAATAATAGGTGTTCAAAAAAGTGTGCAAAACCTGTTCTGTCCGGAGTTTCATCTTTTGATCCTACATGATACATTACTGAGGTTATGACAACTGGTGCAGAAGGATCATTGTGTAGAATAACGTGCATGCCGTTATCTAAATCGTATTCTTCAAAAGCTACTTTTTGAGCCGAAGCTACTCCACCTAACATAAGTGCTGCGCTTAGCATAATTAATGGTTTTTTCATAGAGGTTAATAATTTTTTCAATTACAATTAATAAGTAAAGATTAATTAAAATAGTTACATCAAAAATAACTTTTTTTCATTAGGAATTAGAAAGCCGTATGTCTTTTGATAAACTATTAACAGTGTTTTACTACATTTAAGATTATGAGCTACTTAAGAGGCATTGAAAAACAGGAATTAAAGAACATAGAATAATTTTACTTTAAGAAATTGCACAGTAAATTATTAATTGTATATTTGCAACCTTAAAAATCAATAAATCAATTTGGTATGTATGCAATCGTAGAGATAGCAGGGCAACAATTTAAAGTAAGCAAAGACTTAAAGGTTTTCGTTCACAGATTAGCTAATGAAGAAGGTTCAAAAGTTTCTTTTGACAAAGTTCTTTTATTAGATGATAATGGGAATGTAACTTTAGGCGCCCCAGCTATAGAAGGTGCTTCAGTAGAAGCTAAAGTGTTACAACACTTAAAAGGAGACAAAGTAATCGTTTTCAAAAAGAAAAGAAGAAAAGGTTACAAAAAGAGAAATGGTCACAGACAATATCTTACTCAAATTGTAATTGAAGGTATTACTGCAGCAGGAGGAACTAAAAAAGCAGCGGCTAAAAAAGCGGTTGTAGCAGAAGAAGTAGCTACTGAAGAAGTAGAAGCTCCTAAAGCGAAAAAAGCAGCTCCAAAAGCAAAAAAAGAAGCTACTAAAGAATAATAACAATATTTAAACTCATACGTCATGGCTCACAAGAAAGGTGTCGGTAGTTCGAAGAATGGTAGAGAATCAGAATCAAAACGTTTAGGCGTTAAGATTTTTGGAGGTCAAGCTGCTATTGCTGGGAACATTATCGTTAGACAAAGAGGTTCAAAACATAATCCAGGTGAAAACGTTTACATTAGTAAAGATCACACTCTACACGCAAGAGTAGATGGAGTTGTAAAGTTCCAAAAGAAAAGAGATAATAAATCATACGTTTCTATACTTCCATTCGAAGCATAATAACTAAGATTCTATATTATTATAAAACCCGTTTGCCAAGGCAAACGGGTTTTTCGTTTTTAGGATGTTGGTTATAACCAATTTGTGGTTTGTGTCTCCTTAATTTAGGTTTTAAGATTTACTAAATTAATGCAAAAATCTAAGAAATTGCATTCTTAAAGTTTTTTGTCCTGGCTCTGGATAGTTTTATTATTACTACTTTTGATTAGATAAATCTATTTTAGTTTTGAAAAGAATATTATTACTTCTATTATTTTTTTGTGTTACTGTGTATGCGAAAACTGTATCTGGTCATATTGCAAATCAAATTGTATCACTTGATGAATCGCAAAAAAGAATTTTATATGAATTTGCAGTTTTGCAAAAAAATGGTTCTGATGCCAATGTGTATTGGGAAAAATATAAAAGTCAGTTTCCTGCCATAAATGATAGTATAAGAGATGAGCTGGCTCATGAAATATTTGTTAATTCTCATGTTTTATATACTCCAATAAAAAACTCTGCTATCGAATTATGGATGCAAGCACAATCATTTACGAATTGGATGTTGTACTTAGCGGCATTTATTGCGGTGTGTGCAGTAATAGGTTTGTTGCGTAATTATTGGGGAGCTATTATCAGAATGCTTATAAAGCAATTTGAACCTTTGTTTAAAGTATTGTTTTCGGAAGTTTTGCTAACGTATGAATTGCTGTTGATTGGTGCAGTTTGTGTTGTTCTGGGATGTAGTGTAGAAGATATGGTACTGCGTACGGTTATTATTCATGTTGGATTCTTTTTATTGTGGAGTCAATCTACAGCATTGTTTACTAAAAAGTATCTTGTTCGTGGGTACATCTACAAAATAAAAAGTAACTTTTGGGAACAAGATAGGTGGGAAGTGGTAAAAACAATTTGCCTTCCTGCTATTATTGTTACGGTTGCTATTTTGTATGTATTGTATAAAGTACCCGAGGATGTGTTTTATAATTATGAAGTTGTTGTGTCTGGTCTTGCTGCAATTTATGCTTTTCCTGTTTGGAGATTGCTGGAAAAATATATGTATCCTGTTTTAATACCTTATAAAGATGTTTATATAGAAAGAAGTATTTATTCTCTTGCAACTTGTACGGTTTTGGCTTTGTTTATAGATGTCGTGTTTTTGTGGCAATCAAACGCTGCGTTATCGTATATTATAACTGCATTGACTTCGCTGTTGGTTCTGTCGTTTTTAATTTTATCTGTAAAGGTTAATTATAGCCATAATTATAAAAATTATTTTTACTTGCAATTTGTCACAGTTCTTTTCTTTTTGTCTGTTTTGTTTTATGGTTTTAGTATTAAATCGGGCGAAATAATTTGGGTATCATTAGTTGGAACATGCATTTTTATAGTTATTAAATATTGGGAGATTCCAACATTTTATTTTAGTTGGAAAAGAAGAAACGGATCATGGGCATGGGGATTTCTCGGGATGGCTGCTTTGTTATGGTTGTTGGCTAAAGGGATTTTGTATGTTTCGAAAGTGTTGTATGCATAAGTTTGGACAGACTGAAGAATTTTTGACCAGATAAAATACTGCTTTGATTTTGAGATGTTATAAATTAAAAATAATATAATTTAAGTGATGGATAAGATTGTGATTAGATTAGCAAACAAAGATGAAATAGATTGGATAAATTCTAAATATTCTGAAATTGATTTTGTGCATTCGAATTTTGAAAATGAAATCATTGCTATAGCAGAAATGGGTGATACAAAATGCGGTCTGGGAAGAATTGTAAATGTTGATGATGCTAATTGTGAACTTGGAGGAATGTTTGTTTTTGAAGAGTTTAGAGGACTTAAAATCGCAGAAAAAATCATTGAATTTCTTATTGATAAGAATCAAAAGAAAGATAAAAATATTTGGTGTTTGCCATTTGAAAAGCTAAGCAATTTCTATAATAAATTCGGATTTGAAGATAATAACATAAAAAATATAGAAGTTCCTAAAGCAGTTATAGAAAAACATACCTGGTGTAATTCTAATTATGATGATAAAGTTCTTTTATTGGTAAAATAGATATTGATTGAAAGAAGACTATTTATTTTCTATAACCGATAAGATAAAATCGACTCTATCTTTTGTTCCTAATTTTGGGACTTCTATTAATTGGTAACCACAACCATTATAGGTGTTTTTTATTGCTTTATAGGTGTCAATTGCTTCTTGAAAAGATTGTTTGCGTTCGGTATCTGTTAGGTAAATTTCTTCCCAAGGAGGCAGGATAAATACAATCGGATTATACTGGTATTTTTTAACAGCCTCTGTGAGTTCTGGAGGAGGTTTTAAACCAATTAAATTTGCGTACGCTAAAGTGTCTGGAATTCCTCGGTCAAAAAAGGTGATTAAAGCATTGTTTTTGTTTTTTATATAGGTTTCAATCGAGTGTTCCAGCATTAATAATGTAAATTTTTCTTTGTCTGCCCAAGGCAAAGCATTTCCATTTGATTGTACTTGTTCCTTAATTATTTCACGAGCTACTTCGTCTACACAATTATAGGTTTTTCTTTTTAATTCTTCGATAATTGTTGTTTTGCCGCATCCGGGACCTCCAGTAATGGCAAATAAATGGATTGATTTGTTCATTTTAATTTATTTGGTCTCTAATATAGTTTAACACTATGTGCTTTAGTGCATTTTGTTTTAGCTTCTAAAAAATATTTTAGCCACAAATTGCACAAATTTCCACAAATTAATTAGCGCTAATTTGTGTAATTTGCGGTTAATAAATAAGTATTGTAGCCTTGCAGGCTTTCAGTCTGCTAACTAAATCTATGAACTTTTAGTCCATAGTGGTTTAATTAATTGTTGTAAAAATTCTTCTAGGTTGTATGTGGTTATTTGAAATACTTGTGATAAAGATATTTCATATATTCGCTGATAGTAGAGTTTTGTTTATGGTTTTTAGTGGTCTAAAAGCCGAAATGATAAAATTCTTTTTTAATGTTGTTGATGTATAAGTTAATGAGGTTTTTGTTAAAAAACACAATAAGAATGAAAATAAGAAATGTTGTAATATTTGTTTTTTTAATTTGTCTTTTTGCTTGTAAAAAAGATAGGGAGACTGTAGTTGACGATAATAAGAAATATGTAAAATTGTTATGGCGAAACAAGCCGTTTGATTGGACTCCGACAACATTAGTAGTAAAAAATAAAATGTTGTATTTCGGAGATTTACATAGGAATTTCTATGCTGTAAATTTAGAAAATGCTAAAGTAAAATTGAAATTTAAATCGGACTATAATCCGTTTTATAAACCATTAATAGATGGTCAAGATTTGTTTTTAGCGGATTATAACGCTGAATTAAGTTGCTTTGATTCTTTAGGAAAGTTAAAATGGAAAGTTAATGGCGAGATGAATTTAAGAAAGGATTTGGCTGAGAATGGCAACTATATTTATGGCTCAGTTCAAGGAAACGGATTTAGTAAACTAAATAAAAAAGATGGTAAAGTGGTTTGGTATTTGCCTAAAGATTCAAATATTACCGAAACAAACGAACCTGAATTTTTTGAAAATAGGGTATATTTAGGTTTGTCAGAACATGACGCTAAACTTTTAGCAATCGATAACAAAAGCGGAAAAAATATTTGGGAAAACAAATATAAAAAATATTCAAACTTAAACCAGATTAAAACAGAAAAAGGACTTTTAGTTTGTCTTAATAAAGATTTCAAACAAGGGGAAATTTTGATGTTGGATTATGAGACTGGAAACGAAATTTGGTCAGAATCTTTTAACTGCGATGTGTTTTATGAACCTTGCGTTGCAAGCAAAAGTATAATTTTAAGTACGTATGATAGCAAAGTTGTTTCTGTGAATATTGAAAACGGAAAAACAAATTGGGTATTAGATTTAAAAAATGATCAAGTTGAAAGTAAGATTATAAGCTTTAAAGGGAATATTTATTTTGGAACTATGAATCGGAATTTATATTCTTTAAATATTAAAACAGGGAAAATAAATTTTGTTCAACAATTTTATTACGGAATTTCAACACCAATTGTAGAAGATAATAAGATTTATTTTCCGACTGGAGGGAGTGAAATGTGGGTATTAAAATAAAAAATTAAGATCGTAAAACGTTATTAATTTTTTAAGTGATTGTTTGTGAACCACTTTTTTAGAGGTTTAGAGAATGAAATATTGAAATAACACGAAGAAAATATTTCTATTTCTATTTAGAAAAAAGGGATGAATTGGAGTGATAATATTTCTTATATTCGCTCAAAATAAGTTAAATTATTGCGTAAAGACATATTTAGATCGGGATAGTTTGGCTGTTTTGTGTGTTAATTATAAGAATATATATTTAAACCTTAATAATATAAATGGGTAAGATTGATTTATTAATTATTGTAACGATAGTTTCCTTGTTTATTTCATTATTTCTTGCATTTTTTTTGTTTGCAGTTAAGACAAATCATAAGATAAGTAATTATCTTTTTGCTACTTTTTTAATATTATCAGCGATAGATACCAGTCAAACTTTATTTAACTTAATAATTGATAGACCTTCAAATTTTGGAATGTTAAGAAGTTTATTTGTTTTCTTGCAAATTCCTGTTTTTTATCTATATGTGTTATCTGTTTGTTATTCAGATTTTAGGCTTAAGCCTAAACACTTATTGCATACGCTTCCATTTGTAATTGCAAATGCAATTTTGATACCTCGCTTTTATACAGTAGATGTTGCTTCTAAAATTAATTTTATTCAAAATTATAGAAGTATGGTTGAAATACAGTTCAATCATGTTCTTATTCATGTTCAGTTAATTGTATATATTATTGCTGTTTTTATGGTTTTAAGAAAAGCAAAAAAACTATATCTCGAAAATTGTGCAGGTACAAGTATTAGTTCCTATAATTGGCTATTTCAGTTTACAGTTGTACTGACTATTTTGTATTCGGTTGCTCTTTTAAAAAACATCTTCAAGTTCTCTGATTATTTCTATATCTCTGACTGGATAAAAAGTGGTCTTCTTGTACTTCACTTATTTGTTGTTTGTTGGTACTTATTTAAAGCATTAAATAATCCTGGTTTATTCAGGAGTATTGATTCAAAATTAAAACTGGTTTCGGATATTGTTTTAGAAGAGAAAAATAATGCACAATTAGCAGTAAGCGAAAAAGAATATGATGAAGAGTTATTGAAATTGCAGGAGTATATGATTGTAGAAAAGCCATTTCTAAATCCCTCCTTAACAATTCAGGATATTTCATCTGATATTAAAATTCCAGTTAGAGATTTATCTCTTTTAATTAATCATAAATTAGAGCAGCATTTTTACGATTTCGTTAATACGTATCGGATAGAGAGTGCTATGGGAATTTTAAAAGATGCTACAAAAAGTAAAGTAACGGTTTTGGAAATTCTATATGATGTAGGTTTTAATTCTAAATCTTCTTTTAATACGGCTTTTAAAAAACATACAGGTTTTACGCCTACAGATTATCGTAAAGCGGTGTAAATTAGTGCTTTGTAATTATTCGTACGCGTAGTTTTAATTATTCGTACTTGTTTTTAGAAACTAATGTGTCCGACTATTTTTATTCGGTCGCATAGCGTTAATTTCCACCACATCTTTGTATCGAAATAAATTTTTAACCAAAAATCACGATACAATGAAAACTACTATTTACTTCCTAATTCTTATAGTAACAATTTTAAATTGTCAAATAAGTAACTGTCAAACAAACAAGAAAGTATTATCAAAACAAAAAGATTATAGTTTTCTGACAGATAGTTTGAATATTAATCCGCAACTGGAAAAATATAAACTTGCGGGATTTAGTCTTGTTGTTTTTGAGAACTACGAGATTGTATATACAAATGAATTTGGTGTTAAATCAATAAACTCTCAGGAGAAAATAGATAAAAACACCGCTTTTTCTAACGCTTCGATTTCAAAACCAATTACAGCGCTTCTTTGTTTTATACTTGAAGAAAAAGGATTGATTAAGCTAGATGATCCAATAGATGGTTATTTAAAACGCTGGCATTTGCCAAAAAGTAAGTTTACTGAGAATAACAGTCCAACCTGGAGACAATTTCTTAATCATACGGCTGGTACTACCCAAAGTGGATTTGCAGATTACTATGAAGGTGATACAATCCCAACAATAAAACAAAGTCTTTTAGGAAAGATTCCGCGATATGATAAAGAAATTGATTTCTTGTTTACGCCAGGGACAGGTTGGTCATATAGTGGTGGCGGTTATGTAATTGTTCAGATGGCATTAGAGGATACTTTTAATAAGCCTATTGCAGAACTTGCTGCAACATATATATTCTCTCCTCTTGGGCTAAAAAATACTACAATGATACAGCCTGATGAAAAAGGATTCCCAGCAAATGTAGCACTCGTTCATGATGAAAATGAAAAGGTTATTAGAACAGGTTTGCCAATCACTCCACAGGTTGGAGCATCAGGAATGTGGTCTACACCAACAGATTTGGCTAAACTAGCTATTGAGATACAAAATGCGTTGCGAAATAAAAACAATAAAGTGATTTCTCATAATGTTGCAAAAAAAGTAACAGAAGTGACTGCTTTAAAAGATGCTGTTGGCGGCTGGAGTTACGGATGGCAAAAGTCTTTTGGTTATAATAACTATGATTGGTTTATATGTAATGGTTCTAATACAGGAGTAGGAGGTAGTGTTTTTGCTACGATGACAGATGGAAACGGCTTTGTATTTCTAACCAATGGCGAGAAAAAGAATCGTTTTCCTGTGATGGGACAAACTCAAAGAAAGCTTCTTACCCTGATGAATTGGAATGGAAAAACATCTAATGAGGAAATTCAGGAAATGCCTGCAAGTCTAAAAGAGAAGCTAATCGGAACTTATGATGATTTTCTTTATGCTCAGGGAGTGGAAACTAAAATTGTAGAAAAGAATAACCGCCTTTATGTTGAATCTATGCTATTGGATCATTTTAAAGGAAAAAATGATAATGAGTTGGTTTATCTTAAAAATGGACTATTTAAAATTATAGATTATCCTAACTTGTTAAAATTAGATTTCAGTGACGGAAAACTAAGTTCTGTGACCTTAATAAGAGGTAATATGAATACTAAGGTCGAAAAGATTTATAAAGGGAAATAATGATTTAGTCTTAAATTTGATTGTAGTATATTCTGTGAAAACAAACTCCATTAGAAATAATGGAGTTTTGTAGTTGTCTTTGCGAGTCTGTTTGCGAACCGTTTTTACGCAGGATTTAAGGATTTGTAAATAACACAGCTCCAAGAAATCTATTCTTTTTAATTTGAAAAACTTGTAGTAATTAAATAATGTATTATTAAACAAAATGCTGATAGTTTAACTTGGAACTGTACTATTCTGGTCTACTTAATAATAGCTAAACTGGATCACAATTTTAATTATTAAGATGGTTAACTTCGTGGTTTTTCAAAATATTCTTAATTATTTACATCAGGAAAAGCCAAATTATTTTGTGGCTGGTATAAATGAGTTGGTGGTAATGCTAAAAAATAACTAAAGACAACCAAAAAAACATAAAATTTAAATGAACGAAATAAAATTTGACTACAAAGCGGACTATATTTTAGAAGACGAAACGGTACTTTTGAGACCTTTGAAAGCAGACGATTTTAAATATCTTTTAGACTTTTCAATTAACGAACCCGAAATTTGGGAGTTTAACATGGGCGGTGCAAACGGAGAAGAAAATTTATTGAAATATATCGATAATGCTATCAGTCAAAGAGAAAAGGAAAAAGAATATCCATTCATTATTTTTGATAAAAGAACCAATGAATATGTTGGGAGTACGAGATTTTACAATATTGTCTTGGAAATGAACACTATTGAAATTGGTTATACTTGGTATGGGAAAAAATATCAAGGAACAGGAATAAACAAAAATTGCAAATACTTAATGTTCGACTTTGCATTTGATAAATTAGGAATTGTAAGGATTGGGCTTGGAGCAAACAGTAAAAACATGCGAAGTATAAATGCGATGAAAGGCGTTGGTTGTACAGAAGAGGGGATATTAAGAAGCCGTAGTTTTGACCAAAATGGAAACAGAATTGACTCAATAATTTTGAGTATTTTGAAAAATGAATGGGACGAAATATGGAAGGCAAGACTTAAAGATAAGACTGTAAAATAATAAAAGGAAATGCAACAAAGAAAAAATTGACTTTATGTTTTTGTTCTCCCAATAGCGGGGATTTGTAATCTGTGTCCGCAACAGTAAAGTGCTTTAAAACAAAAAACCTGTGAATCTTTCGAGAGGGCACTGAAAAAGTCCTTTTCACGAATAAATTGTTAATTAAAAGGAGTAGAAGCTAAAAGTTTCTGCTCCTTTTTTTTGTATCTTTTGAGTGTAATCATAAGGCTTTTTAGATGTTAATTCAACAGCAACAAATTCAGTTTAGTCCCTATTCCTCATTATATGATTTAATTGTTCCTCAGGATAATCTCCTTAGAAAAATCAACGAACTCATAGACTTCTCATTCATCTACGATGAGTTGCTAAATAAATATTGCATCACTAATGGTCGCACAGCAGAAAGCCCAGTGCGTATGTTTAAGTATTTACTTCTAAAAACAATTTATGATGTCTCGGATGTTGATGTAGTAGAACGTTCACGTTTTGATATGTCTTTTAAGTATTTCTTAGAAATGACACCAGAGGAGAGTGTTATTAATCCAAGTTCTTTAACGAAATTTCGTAAACTTCGCCTGAAGGATACGGACTTATTAAATCTACTCATTGGTAAAACAGTATCTATAGCCGTCGAAAAGGGAATCATCAGATCCAGGTCTATTATAGTTGATGCTACACACACTTTATCAAGATCAAATCCATTTGCAGCAATTGATGTATTAAGAGAGCGCTCTAAACTTCTACGAAGAACAGTATATTTATTTGATGACCAATTCAAAGAGCATATGCCCGAGAAGAACAATACCAATGAATTGGAAAAAGAATTAGCCTATTGTAAAGAACTGGAGCAGCGCATAGAAAAAGAAGAATCTTTGAGTTCTATACCTGCTGTAAAAGAAAAGCTAAATCTGCTTAAAGAAACTATAGAAGATACTCAGGAAAATTTTATCTTATCAAAAGATATAGATGCTAAAACAGGTCATAAATCCGCAGATAGCTCTTTCTTTGGATACAAGACTCATTTAGCGATGACCGAAGAGCGAATCATCACAGCGGCTGTAGTTACCTCAGGAGAGAAAGCAGATGGTCCAGAGTTACCAAAACTCTTAGAGATTAGTCAGCAAAACGGAATTGATGTAAATACCATTATTGGTGATGGAGCTTATTCAGGAACAGAAAATCTCAAGCGAGCAAACGGGAAAAATATTAGAGTTGTAGCTAAGTTAAATGTTTCAGTAGCAAATGGGACAAGAAAAGAGGAAGATAAATTTCAATATAATAAAGATGCCGATAGAATGGTTTGTCCTGCAGGACATATGGCTATACGAAAAGCTAGACAGGGCAAAAAAAATGTTGGGAAAAATCAAACATATACCTACTATTTCGATGTCGAAAAATGCAAATCTTGTTCTTTAAAACAGGGGTGTTATAAAGGGGCAAAAACAAAAACCTACTGTGTAAGGATAAAATCAGACTTACACCAAGAACAAATCGCCTTTCAAGAAACGGATTATTTCAAAGAAAAAGCAAAACATCGATACAAAATAGAGGCTAAAAATAGTGAGTTAAAAAACGTACATGGCTATGATAGAGCAATATCGTACGGCATTGCCAATATGCAAATGCAAGGAGCAATGGCTATTTTTACAGTCAACTTAAAAAGAATACTGAAATTAATGTAAGAAATTTATAAAATAAGTATGCCTACACAAAATGCCCCCTATAAATCAAAAATCGATTCATATAGCTGCAAATAAAAAACAGATATAAAACGAAAAACGCTTACAACGGATATTTTTAAATCCTGTTATAAGCGTTTTTTCATTGTCTAAAAACAATCCCAATCAAAATAAGGGATGTTTTTCAGTGCCCTCTCTTTCGATTTACAGGTTTTTTTAATGTTTCGGGTTTTGAAAAGATTGATAAAGTTGCCTTTTTCACTTCTTTTCCCCTTTTGTGGGGAGAGCAGGATTCGAACTTAACCGTCTAACCCCTTACATATACTGCATTTTCAATTATTTATAAAGTACTGTGCCACGATTTTGCCACGAAAATTAAAATATCAATTTTTTAACATTTCTAAGATACTCTTCTGTGGTTTAACTTGTTTTGAATTAATATTATATTTTGTTTTTTCAGGTCAAATTAAATATTTTTTTCAAGATAAATCGAAATATTTTGATTTTATATTTTACTTGTATTCAATCTCGAAATAATTGAGGATAGATTTGTAATTATCTTGAGCCGTAAGACAGGTATCCATCAAATATTCCTTTACATTATTCCATTCTTGTAAACCTCTGTAATAAAAAAGCTTTAGCTGTTCATCAATAATGAATGGTACGATATTGTTTGCAAGACATTCCTTGAAAATAATCAATCGACCAACACGACCATTCCCATCTTGAAAAGGGTGTATAATTTCGAATTTATAGTGAAAATCAACGATGTCTTCGATAGTTTTATTTTTAATGGTATGATAAGTAGCAAGAAGTTCTTTTATTTTTTGAGCAACTTGATTAGGAGGACAAGTCTCATTGCCTCCAACTTCATTTGGCATTTTTTTGTATTCGCCAACATTAAACCAGCCTTTTCCACTATCAGAAGTACCAGATTTTAATAAAAAATGAAGTTCTTTAATAATGGTTTCGTTGAGCTTAGTATTCGCTTTTTCAATAATAAAATCTATACAGCGAAAATGATTAGAGGTTTCAATAATGTCATCTACGTTTACACTTTCTTTAGAAGCACCAATTGTATTGGTTTCAAAAATATATCTTGTTTGATCGTGTGTAAGTCTGCTTCCTTCAATTTTATTTGAATTATAGGTTAAATCAATCTGCGTTCGGTGGTAGATACCACCTTTCAATTTCATATCCTTTTGCTCTTTCAAACTGTTCAGTAAAACATTCTTACTTACTTTTTTATTTCCTTTTCGAGGTATTACTGCATCTTCAGGAATGCTCCAGGTTTTACCCGTTAGGAAAGCTCCTTTTAATTTACCTAAAGCGCAATAATTACGAACCGTCCTCTCGGACAGTTCCAGTTTTTTTGCAAATTCTACTACTGAAAGATATTTCATGCTTTTAAATAAAGTTCCGTTATCGGCAAATGTATGTAAAAAACTAAACATAAAACAGATTTAGTTTGCCGATAACGAAAAAGTGAAATTAAATGACTTAAATATTGGAATATGATTTTTTAAATATTGTCAAGATCGAGTGTCTTAAGTTTTTGTAACGAATTAGAGGGTAACTCCACGCCCAAATATGCCACGATGTTGCCACGAAACTTTTTATGCCAATTTTTAATCTATTTTTTATGAGTTAACTTGTTTTAAATGAGTGTTATGTTTCTTTTTAAAATCCAAAATAGTAATTATTTTTTAATAAAATCTGAAAATGAACGGTCTTAACTTTTTGTGGCAAAAAAGGTATTCCTTTCATCATAAAAAAAAGTTTGTACTTTAAATGTTCTAATTAAATTTTTAATTGATTTAATCAGTAACAAGCAAATTGTTATTTAGTTTGATTGAATACTTAGCCGATGAAGGTTATACGTGTTTTATAGGCGTTATATTCAAGTATATAGTTGTTTTTTATTATAATATTGGTTTTTCAAATCCGTTTGTAAATTGCTCAAAAGATCTGGCTATTTGTAATAATTTTTTATCTGTCCATTTTTTGGAATGAATTTGAATTCCAATTGGCATTCCGTTTTTCTTTTTTCCAATAGGTATAACAACAATTGGATGCCCCGAAAATGCAGATGTAAAATTAAATGAAGCTATGGCTTTAGTGTAGCCTATTTTTTTATTATTGACTTTGAATGGTTTTCCTGCGCTTTGATGTTTATAGGCTTCAAATGAACAAACAGGTGTAATCCAAACATCATAAGTTGTCAAAAAATCATTATAAATTTCTGAAAAAGTATCTTTACAATCAATTGCTTTTGCATAATTGATATTTGACAGGTGTTGTCCCAAAGCCATTCCTTTTGCCCATAAAGGGTCTCTGTATTTTAGACGGATAAACGTATACAAAAAACTAGCCAATAGTGGTGATTTAGGATTGTTAATGCCAATTTCAAATCCAATAATTTTGCTACATTCTAAATATGCTTTCTGCTCGTCATAAACAGGATGATCAACGGTTAAATTATGAGCTTTGCTTTTAACCTTGTTTATAAAATCTCTGAATAATTCTAAATATTCCATATCAACCTCCGTATCGTTTATAGTTTCAGAGTAAGCGATATTTAAAGTTTTTTCATCCCATTCACTATTATTAAAGTTAATTGGAGTTAATTCAGGAAGTTCGTATTTAGTGTTGTTTCCTAGAACTTCCATCATTAATAGTAAATCAGTTATGTTTTTTGCCATAGGACCGGGAGTAATAATATGACGTCTGCCCTGTGGCTTATTTTTAGCTTTTAAGTGACCTCTATTAGAAAGAAAATTTTCTGTTGGGCGCAAACCGCAAATGCCGTTAAAATGAGCAGGAATTCTCACCGAACCACCAGCATCGGCTCCTAATTCTAAAGTACTAAACCCAGAAGCTATTGATGCGGCTGAGCCACCTGAACTTCCGCCTGCAACTCTTGAGATGTCATAGGGGTTATTGGTTTGACCATTCCAAAAATTTGTACTTTGCCAATCGATGCAATATAAAGCAGTATTTGTTTTTCCGATAATGATTGCACCTGCTTCTTTAAGTCTCTTAACTAATTCAGCGTCTTCTGTCGCTACATAGTTTCTCAAAAAAGGATCTCCATTTGAATTTTTTAATCCTTTTACTAAAAAGCTATCTTTGATTGTTAAGGGTAATCCGTGAAGTAGTCCGAGATTTTTACCTTGTTCAATATCTAAATCTTTTTGTCTGGCTTCATTTAAAATATCATCTTTAGCTCTTAAATCACAGATAGCATTAATCTTAGAGTTGTGCTTTTCGATCTGATTCAAAAAAAAGCTTACAATCTCTACTACGGTTAATTCTTTCGTTTTTATTTTTTTAACGAGTGCTGTTGCACTTTCAAATACGATATTATCCATTGTTTTTTGACAAAGTTACAGTTAAGTAATCTGATGTCTTTTTGACAAATATCAAAATCGTATTTTATTTTTCAGATCTAATTCTGCTCAATGTTTCTTGTGTAATACCTATGTAAGAAGCAATATGTCCTAGATTTACCCTTTGCTGAAAAGCAGGGAATTTCTTAATTAGCCTTGCATATCGTTCTTTTGCCGAATAGAAAAGTAAATCTTCGATACGTTCTGCAATATCTATGTATATATTTTCGAGAAAGATACGAGCATATTTTTCGTAGTGAGGTTTATCTTCCAGTAGTTTCTTCCAATCATCATATTTAATATAAGACAAGGAAGTGTCTTCCAGTAGTTCAATGTTGTAACGGCTTTTTTTTCTTTGAATGAAACTATCAATTGCTGTTATAGTAGTATTCTCAATGGCAAAATGAGCGGTAATGTCTTTAGTGTCTTTGTAATAATAAGCTCTTGCTAATCCTTTATGTATGATGAAAAAATGATCACAAATAGTTCCTTCTGAATGTAATAAGTGCTTGACAGGTAGCTCCTGAAAAGTCATTAATTTATTGAAATCTTCAACGAAATTAGATGAATTTTGGTCGGAGATGTCTAGGTTGTTGAAAATCAATGTACTATTTGGATTTAATAATATTATTATTAATGTTTAGCCTATGCGGTGAGTTTAGGGCTAAATTAAACCATTATTTGAATTTGTAATACATCGATAAAAACAAAAAAATATTTTCGGGCAATCGCTCAAATTCAGATAGCGGGGATTTGTAATCTATGCCTGCAATAGTAAAGTGCTTTAAAAACAAAAAACCTGTGAATCTTTCGATTTACAGGTTTTTTAATGTTTCGGGTTTTGAAAAGATTGATAAAGTTGCCTTTTTTCACTTCTTTTTCCCTTTTGTGGGGAGAGCAGGATTCGAACCTGCGAAGTTTACACAGCAGATTTACAGTCTGCCCTCGTTGGCCGCTTGAGTATCTCCCCGAACCCGATAGTGGGGATTTAAAATCCGCGACACTCGGTAAGCTATAAAAAAACTCCATTATTTCTAATGGAGTTCTTTGTGGGCGATGAGGGGTTCGAACCCCCGACCCCCTCGGTGTAAACGAGGTGCTCTGAACCAGCTGAGCTAATCGCCCTATTTTACTAGGTTGCTATCGTTATGTGATTGCGAGTGCAAATATAAGACTGTTTTCTGTATTACCAAAACTTTTTTAAATAAAATATAATAATAATTTGCAGTTAGTTTTTATGCGATTGATATTTAGTTATTTGAATATGTAGTTTTTTTGAGTGAATTTATTTTTATAGCCTTTTTACTATATTTATAAAGGAGTCTTGTTATTGTTTCTCTTTATCCAAAGGCAATTCGGCTACTACAAATGTGCTTCCTCCCACAAAAATAAAGTCCTTTTTGGTTGCATTTTCTTTTGTAGCCGTAAAAGCATCCGAAACAGAGTCGTAAGTTTTACCTATTAAATCATATTTCTTAGCATTTTCTTGTAAAATAGAAGCACTCAAACCACGAGAAGAATTTGGACTACAGAAATAGTATTGTGCCTTTTTAGGAAATAGGGGCAAAACAGAATCTAAATCTTTATCATTTACAACTCCCAATACAATATGTAAGTTATCGAAAGTCTCTTTCTGGATTTGGTTCATTACTATAGCCAGACCATTTTTGTTATGTGCCGTGTCGCATATAATTTTAGGATTTTTGCCAAGCTGTTGCCATCTTCCTTGTAAGCCTGTATTTGTAACCACATTTAATAATCCAGTTTTAAGATTTTCGTCGGATACTTTAAATTCATTTTGAGTATTCAAGATGTGTATAGTTTCTTGAACAGTCTTTTTATTATGTTGTTGGTAATCGCCAATTAAATCAGAAGGGTAAACTTCGGTAATTATATCAGAAGCAAAATATATATCAGAATGAGTTTCTTTTGCTTTAGCTAAAAAAACAGGTTTTGTTTCTGGAGTATATTCTCCAATTACAACTGGTACATTTTGTTTTATAATCCCCGCTTTTTCGCCTGCAATTGCTGCTGGTGTAGTTCCCAGAAACTGCGTATGATCTAAGTCGATATTGGTAATAACAGAAACCAATGGAGTAATGACATTGGTTGCGTCTAATCTTCCGCCTAAGCCAACTTCTATAATAGCAATATCTACTTTTGCTGTAGCAAAATAATCAAATGCTAAACCTACAGACATTTCGAAAAAACTCATATCATTAGATTCAAAAAAATCTTTGTGCTTGCTTATAAATTCGCAAACAAAATCTTCTGAAATTTCTTTACCGTTAATTTTAATACGCTCGCGAAAGTCTTTTAAATGTGGCGATGTATAAAGTCCTACTTTATATCCAGCTTCTTGTAATGCCGAAGCGAGCATGTGAGAGGTAGATCCTTTTCCGTTTGTTCCTGCCACATGAATACATTTTAATGAATTTTGTGGATTGTTTAAATGGTCAACCAAATGTAATGTATTGGTTAAGTCTTTTTTATATGCCGAAGCCCCTTGTAGTTGGTACATTGGGAGTTGGTTGAACATCCATTCGGTAGTTTCTTGATAGTTCATTTTTTTCGAGTAAAATAGTTGTTGATTGAAATATTTTTCGTTTTTTTTAGTTTAATATAACAGCGAAAAGTATCTTTATTGCAAAATTGGAATATTTTTTAGAATTAATTATCAAATACAAGAATTAATATATGTTTAGCTTCATTCAATTACAAGCGGATACTATTGCAAATGCCGCATCTAACGTAGTTATCGAAAAAATTGCACCAAATACAGAGATTTCTGTTTTAGGATTTATTTTAAAAGGAGGATTTTTCCTGATTCCAATTGCCATCTTATTGTTCTACACTTTTTACGTTATCATCGAGCGTTATTTATACATAAGCAAAGCTTCAAAAATTGACCCTAGATTAATGATGGATGTGGGGGTTAATCTTAATTCAGGTAATCTGGATATGGCTAGAAGTATTGTAGAAAGAAATGAAACTGCTGCAGGAAAGATTCTTAAAGAAGGTGTTCTAGTTATAGGAAGACCAATTGCGGAAATCGAATCGAATATGGATCGTGCTGCCGATATTGAAATAGGAGAGATGGAAAGACGTCTAGGTCATTTAGGACTTATTGCAGGTATTGCACCAACATTAGGTTTTATTGGTACTATTTCGGGAGTTATTAAGATCTTTTATAGTATCTCGGTTACAGAGAATATTAGTATCGGTAATATTTCGGGAGGTTTATATGAGAAAATGATTAGTAGTGGTTCAGGTTTAATTGTTGGTATTATCGCATATAGTGCGTATCATCTTTTGAATGGAAAAATTGATGATTTTGCCTTAAAAATTCAGAAACAAATACTTGAATTTGTAAACATAATTCAAAGATCATAAGTTATGTCTATTAAAAGAAAAAGAAGATTTCATGCCGAGGTGGCAACTTCATCACTAAGTGACATTATGTTTTTCTTGCTGTTGTTTTTCTTGATTATATCTACATTGGCAAATCCTAATGTTATTAAAATGACATTGCCTAAAGCCAAAGCAAATGAAAAAACAAACAAACAATTTATAAGCTTATCGGTTACAGAAGATAAAAAATTCTACATCGATAAACAGCCAGTA
Organism: Flavobacterium sp. GL_143; assembly: GCF_057834355.1. Taxonomy (NCBI): domain Bacteria; kingdom Pseudomonadati; phylum Bacteroidota; class Flavobacteriia; order Flavobacteriales; family Flavobacteriaceae; genus Flavobacterium; species Flavobacterium sp. GL_143. Next base: position 1,980,180 of record NZ_CM174401.1, read on the forward strand.
GATTTTGAAGAGTTAGAAACTACATTAATGTCTAAATTAGGTACCGATAAAGAACAAACTGTAATCGTAAGGATTCCGTTTAATCTACAAGTACAAGATTTGGTCGATGTGTTACAAATAGGGGTTAAAAACAATCTTAAGTTTGTTATTGCGACAAGTCCTAAGTAAGTTTATAGTATTAAGGAATGAGTGATCAAAAATTAGATAGATTAAAATTTTTGTTAGATAAGAAAAAGTTTGCAGATTCAGAATGGGAAAATAGGGGTTTGAATCCTTCGAGTTCTGAATTATGTGAGTGTTTGGAAGCTAATTTTAATTTGTGTCTAAGCTCATTAATAGTTTTGGTAGAAAAACAATCTTCCAATAAAATATTGAAAAAAGAGTTGGGTAAAGGTTTGAGAAGTTTTAATAAATCCAATTTTGATACGGAGGAAAAAGAATTTATTTGTGATATCTTCTATGGAATTTCGAAAGATATTCAAGTTGATTTTAAAAGTGAAATGAATAAATGGCTTTATGGAAGTTTGCTTGCTTATATTTTTAGAATTTCAGAATTTTTAAAAGGAAAAGAAAAAGTTATTGAAATATTATCTCAAAATTGTACTAAGTGTAATGCTGATTTGAAGACTTTTATTCTTGCTATAGATAGTAGTGTTTTAGAGACAGACTTTTTAATTGTTAGGTGTAAATTTTGTAAAGAATTCAATTTAATAGAGAATAAAGCAAACGTTAAAGAATTGCGATTTGGGGATTATGAATTAGCAGAGCAATTGCCAAGAAGTAATTACGATTTAGAAGGAGCTAGAATCAGATTAAAACAATTACAATTTTTTAGAAAGTAAGATAAATAAAACTAAAAAAGGCTTTCTGAATAATTTCAGAAAGCCTTTTTTGTTGTTCTTATGTTTTTTAATTCAAATTGAAATTATAAATAATCTTACCAACTTGTTTTTCGGGAGCATCACTACTTTTGTCCCATTTGGTATTCATGGCAGCTATTTTGGCTTGATCCAATAAACATTTCGCTGTGTTTGTAGTTCCTTTAATTCCTGCAATAGCACTTATGGTTTTTCCGTTTCTATCTACAGAAACTTCTACAACGACTCTTCCTGTTTCATTACAAGTATAATTTGGAGCTGGTTTAGATAATGCTTTTCTGTTTCCAAGAGAGTAACCTGAACCACCACCAGAACCACTTCCTGATCCTCCGCCACTTCCAGAACCATATCCGCTACCTGTTCCTATGCCGGTACCAGTTCCGTTTCCTCCGCCAGTTCCACCTCCAGAACCTCCAGTTCCGTAATAGCCATTAGAGCTTAAGTTTCCGTTTGATTTTCCTTTGTTTCCTGCAACTTTATCATCGCCATCACCACCTTTGTTAGAACCTTTTAAAATGCTCGATAAAGCATCATTAGTCGTATTCGAAACTTTAGGTTTTACAACTACAGGTTTTGGGTCAGGTTTTGTAACAGTTATCGGTTTTTTAGTTTTTTCTTTCTGCGGAATAAGAACACTTTCTTCTGTAGAATTTTCTTGTGATAATGTTGCTTCTTCAGGAGTCGATTTTACAGGCGTTTGTTTTGCATGATTTTTAACCTCCAGAACTTCACTTTTGTAATTTGCACCAGAGCCTAAATCGCTATCGCCAAAGTTTACGGTAACGCCACCACCTCCGCCACCTCCAGCGAGTTCAGTCATACCATTTGCTGGTGGCCAAAAACGAATGAAGAACAACAATAATAGTATTGTTGCGTATATAAGGGTAGAGAGTAGTAATGATTTCTTTTTGTCTGAAGAAATGGGTGAACTCATTTTTATGCTGAATTTTTATAAGTGTATTAGTAAAACGTATAAAATTACTGAAAATTGTTTACAATCAAAGAGGGTAAGGGATTTAACCGTAAAGTTTTTAAATCTGTAGTTGGTGATTTAACCGCAAAAGGCGCAAAGTTTTATAAATCCTTTTAATCTTTTAAATCTGTGGCATAAAAAATTAACCGCAAAGTGCGCTAAGGTTTACGCAAAGTGCGCAAAGTTTTTCCTCAGAAAGACGAGTTTGTGGTTAAATCTGTGGCTAACCTTTTTTATAAACAAAAAAAACGAACCAAATAGATTTAATCTGATTCGGTTCGTTTTAAAATATGGTATAAAATAATTTATACTAATTGTTTCAGTGCAATTTCAAAAGCTGTTGCGCTGATATTTGTTTTTGATGCACTTAAAGCATGCGCTTTTTGTATCGCATTTTTTATAGTGTCTGAAGTGTCATTAAAAATAGCCTCATCGGTCATTTGTACTTTCTTTTCCATGAAATAAGCAAAAACACGAGCCATTCCGCAGTTAGAAATAAAGTCAGGAATTAAACTCACTTTGCTATCTACTTGTTCCATTATCGAACCAAAGAAAATTTCTTTATCTGCAAAAGGTACATTTGCACCACAAGAGATAACTTCAAGTCCATTAGCAATTAATGCGTCGATTTGATTTTGAGTTACTAATCTAGATGCTGCACATGGAGTGAAAATTTCGGCTCCAATTGTCCATATCTTTTCGTTAATTTCTTCAAACGGAATCATGTTTTGAGCAACAAGTTTGTTACCGTCTTTTGCTAAAAATAATGCTTTGATTTCTTCAAAAGAAAAACCTTCTTCGTTTATCAAGCCACCATCTCTGTCGATGATTCCAATTACTTTGGCTCCCATATCTGCTAAGTAAAAAGCAGCTGCAGAACCCACATTTCCAAAACCTTGTACGATTGCTTTCTTACCTTTTACATCTCCACCATAAGTAGTGTAAAAATGACGAACAGCTTCAGCAACACCAAAACCTGTAATCATATCGGCTACAGTATATTTTCTGGTTACATCTGGAGAGAACTTTGGGTTTTCGATTACTTTAATAACACCTTGACGTAATTGCCCAATTCGGTTAATTTTGTCAGCTTCGGTAGGTTTAAAGTGTCCGTTGAAAACTCCTTCTTGTGGATGCCAAACACCGCATTCTTCGGTCATTGGAATTACTTCGTGAATTTCATCAACGTTTAAATCTCCACCAGTTCCGTAATAACTTTTTAGTAATGGAGAAACTGCTTTGTACCAACGTTGTAAAACACCTTTCTTTCTTGGGTCATTTGGATCAAAATTAATACCAGATTTAGCCCCACCAATCGCAGGTCCAGAAACTGAAAATTTTACTTCCATTGTTTTTGCCAATGATAAAACTTCGTTCATATCCAAACCTTTTCGCATACGAGTACCACCACCGGCAGCCCCACCTCGAAGAGAATTAATTACTGTCCATCCTTCGGCTTCAGTTTCAGAATCTTTCCAATTGAATACGATTTCAGGTTCTTTATTTTCGAATTTCTTTAATAAATCTTTCATTTTCTGCGATATGTTTAATTTTCACAAATATAAAAAAATGGATAATGCGAAATGTGTATTTAGTAAAATATTTCGGATGCCTTATTTTATGCTAATTTTTTAACTAAAAACCTTCAGAAATAATTATTTGCCTAATAATTGATCTTTTAGTTTTTGGTCAGCAGGCTTCTTGGATAACCAGATTCCGAAGAGAGCTTTTTTGAATTCAAATCCAGGAATTTTACCTTTTAACTGATTGTTTTTGTAGATCCAAACAGAGGCATCAGAAGGAGAATATACAAGTTTAAAAGTGTTTCTTTTACTTATTTCACCCATAAAGTAGCTTTTGAATTCTTCTATTTTAGGTCGCAATGTTTCTATGTTACCTGGGTATGTTTTTTTGAAATTATCATCTATAGCTTTTAATAATTTTGGTGTAGATACTGTTGAAGAAGTAACTTCAATACGCATTGCCATTGCGCTATCACTATCAAGAATATATTTAGAATCTTGGCTTAATTGTGATAAGTATAATGCTTGCAGATATGTTCCTGGCCACATTGTCGATTTTCCACCACCGCCATTTAACGATAAAGCTTTACTTTGAAATTGGATTGTTCTCGGAATTGTAACACCATCTATAGTAAAGGTTTTTTGTGCTGTTACGGTTGAGATTTGGAAAGTAAGAATTAATGTAAATAAAAGTAATAAATTTTTCATTGTATGGTATTTTATGATTTTTGCTAAAATACGCCTAATTTCTATGTTTTTAAAGTAATTTACGTCCCGTTTTTCAGGAAATGCCTTATGTTTAAGGATTTTAATAAACTTTATGAATTTGTAAATCAGGGTGTTATAAGAATGAAATAATCCATAATCTTGGAGTGTTTTGGTAGGTAGTTCCATCAGTTAAAAAAACTATTTTGCTTCTTGATTTTATTATGGCAAGAAATAGAAAGACAAAAGTTTATTTAAGTTTAAGTGTCTTGTTGTCAGGAATTAGGAGGTTTGTTTTTGGCTAAATAATTTGATTTTATCTAACCAAAATAAAGAATGTAAACAGTAATACAAATTATAAAAACAGGTTTGTTTTTATAGGGTAAAAAGTACATATGTTTTTCAGGAAGGTGTAATTTGTAAAAGTTAGCAATTTATTTGTAGTTTAAATACTATGTTATTTGATTGCTAGTAGTGAAAATTCTATTGAAAATCTAAATTTCATTATCAAGTCAGGGTGTATTCTGATGGAAATTCGGAAGAGGTAATTTTATTTAATGCAGCTTCTCTAGTTTTCTTTTCCAAGAGAAGCTGTATTTGTTTTTGTAGATTATTTGCCTAATAATTGATTCTTTAGTTTTTCATCGGCAGGTTTTTCAGACAACCAGATTCCGAATAGCGCTTTTTTGAAATCAAACCCTGAAATTTTTCCTTTTAAATGTTCATTTTTATAAACCCAAACAGAGGAGTCGATAGGAGAATAAATAAGTTTGTAAACATCGTCTTTGGTGATTTCATCGCTTAAGTAGCCTTTTAATTCTTCGATTCTTGTTCGTAATGCTCCAATGTTATCACCAGCTGTTTTCTGGAAATTTTCGTCCATCGATTTGGTTAGTTTCTTTGCAGATACCAACGAAGAAGTGATTTCAATTCGGATAGCCATTTCGGTATCACTATCAATAATAAATTTTGGATCTTGACTCAATTGAGATAAGTATAGTGCTTGTACATATAGTCCAGACCACATTGCTGATCTTGCACCAGCACCATTTAATGATAAAGGTTTGTTTTGAAATTGAATTGTTCTTGGAACTATAACACCTTCAACATCGAATGATTTCTGAGCTGTAACAGTTGAGAATTGTAAAGTCAGAATTACTGTAAGTGATAGTAAAAAGTTTTTCATTTTATTGAATTTTAATTTTTCGCAAAATTACTTTTAATTTTCTATTTCTCTAGCATAGTTCTGTAGACTTTTTTATGGGGTAAAGTTTGTATGTCAGTTTTTTAAATAGTTTTATTTTTTGCAAGAGCAAATCCTAAGATTAGTGAGGTTTCATGGGGGAGAAATGCAAAGTATGCAATTTATTGTAAAAACTAATTACTTGTTTTAGGAATGCTTTTTTGTGGGGCTTATTTAGTAGGCATGAAAATATTGCTCCAAATAATTTGTTTACTGGTGCTTTTTTAATCTAAGAAATGAAGATAATTATTTACCTAATAGTTGATTTTTTAATTTTTCATCTGCAGGTTTATCAGATAACCAAATTCCGAAAAGTGCTTTTTTGAAGTCAAAACCTTGAACTTTTCCTTTAAGGACATCATTCTTATATACCCAAACAGAAGAGTCGATAGGAGAGTAGATAAGTTTAAAAACATCTTTTTGTGTGATTTCATCACTTAAGAAACTTTTAAATTGTTCGATTCTTGGGCGTAATGCTTCCAGATTATCTCCAGCAGATTTTTCGAAACCACTATTCATGGCTTTTGTTAATTTGTTTGATGATACCATCGAAGAGGTAATTTCAATACGAATAGCCATTTCGGTATCACTATCGATAATAAATTTCGGATCCTGGCTTAGTTGTGATAAATATAATGCTTGAACATATACCTCTAACCACATTTTTGATCTTCCGCCAGCACCATTTAAGGATAAAGTTTTGCTTTGAAATTGCATTGTTCTGGGAACTATAACGCCATCAATGTCGAAAGCTTTTTGAGCAGTTGCATCTGTGAATTGCAAAGTTAAAATTACAGTAAGTAATAGTAATAAGTTTTTCATATTCTTGTAATTTATGTGATTTTGACAAAAATACTTTTAATTTCTATATTTTTATATGAAAAGCGATGTATTTTTTACGAAAACCACTTATGTAAGAAAATGTCTATTTGAAAGTTATTGTTTTGGCAACTAGTTGTTTATGAAATGAAAATATTTGCTGAATTATCTTATTTTTTGATGTTTATAATTTGATTAAAAATGACTTTTTGTGGAAGGAAATTGGAGTAATCGACTCGTTTTTTTCTTCGAAAAACATATTTTCGAAATTTTCTGGTTACAGTTTGTTAACCTTACTCATGATTTTTACTTTATCTCTTAAGCTGAAATCTGAAATTATTGTGAGTTGTAATTATATATACTTGCTTTAAAAGTTTAATGCTTTTGAATGGCGTTTTTTAAATTAAATCTTATTTTTAATTGTCCCTGTTTCTAGAAATTTTGATAGCTATTTCTGAGTTCTTTAATAAAAATTTAAGAGTTGCTAAACTAGTGAGATTGAGCGAAGTTCTTGATATCATTACGATAACGATATAGTGATGTTTTTTCTTTAATCAAAAATGCAAGTCAAAATTGAAAATTTCAGTATAAAAAAGTACCTTTGGATATATTTTTTTAACAAAAAGCAACTTTTATTTTATAATACTATGGATTTTAATCTTACCGAAGAGCACTTAATGATTCAACAAGCTGCTAGAGATTTTGCTCAAAACGAATTGTTACCAGGTGTGATAGAAAGAGACGAAAAGCAAATTTTCCCTACGGAACAAATAAAAAAAATGGGACAACTCGGATTCATGGGAATGATGGTTGATCCTAAATACGGAGGAAGTGGTTTAGACACGATTTCATACGTAATTGCTATGGAAGAAATTTCGAAAGTTGATGCTTCGGCTTCTGTAGTAATGTCGGTAAATAATTCACTAGTTTGTTGGGGACTTCAGGCTTTTGGTACCGAAGAACAAAAACAAAAATACTTACCAGGATTAGCTTCTGGAGAAATTCACGGTGCATTTTGTTTAAGTGAGCCTGAAGCTGGTAGTGATGCTACATCGCAAAAAACTTCTGGAATAGATATGGGTGACCATTATTTAGTAAATGGTACTAAAAACTGGATTACTAATGGTAATACTGCATCGGTTTATATTGTAATTGTACAAACTCATGCTGAGAAAAAACATAAAGGAATCAATGCTTTGATCATGACCAAAGACATGCCAGGTTTTTCTGTTGGTCCTAAGGAGCAAAAAATGGGAATTCGTGGTTCAGATACACACTCATTAATGTTTAGTGATGTTAAAGTACCTAAAGAAAACCGAATTGGTGAAGACGGATTTGGATTTAAATTTGCCATGAAAACATTGGCAGGAGGAAGAATTGGTATTGCTTCTCAAGCTTTAGGAATTGCTTCTGGTGCTTATGAACTTGCATTAAAATATTCGAAAGAACGTAAAGCTTTTGGAACTGAAATTTGCAATCACCAAGCTATTGCTTTTAAATTGGCAGATATGGCAGTAAATATCGAAGCAGCGCGTCATCTTTGTATGAAAGCAGCTTGGGATAAAGACCAACATAATAATTACGATGTAAGTGGTGCTATGGCAAAATTATTTGCTTCGCAAGTTGCAATGGATACGGCTGTTGAGGCAGTACAAATTCATGGTGGAAACGGATATGTAAAAGAATACCATGTTGAGCGTTTTATGCGTGATGCAAAAATTACACAGATTTATGAAGGAACTTCTGAAATCCAAAAAATAGTGATTTCTAGAGCAGTTATTGCAGGATAATTGTATCCTTAAATTATATTAAAAACCCTTTCGGCTTTCGGCTTTGAAAGGGTTTTCTTTTTGCAATAAAAAAATAATTATATTTACAACTAAGAGGGTAACTATGTTTTAGAAGTTACTCATTTTTTAGAATTGTAATTGAAAACTTTATAATCTCAACGAACCAAAATCTTGAATAATGAAAAAACTAATACTTTTATTTCCTTTTATTTTTTTTGGATGTAAATCTAATACAACAGTTAAAACCGAAACTACGCAAACAGCTTCTAAGTTAGAAATTACTTATAAAGTAAAAGAGAATGATGTTGCATCGGTTTTAAAATATCTTTCTTCGGATGAATTAGAGGGTAGAGAAACCGGAACGAAGGGAATAGAAACAGCGGCTATTTATTTGGAAGATTTCTTTAAAACGAATAAGGTTAAACCTTATTTTTCTTCTTATCGTGATACTTTATCTACGTTTAAAACTCCAGCATATAACATAGTTGGATATCTGGAAGGTACTGATGCAAAACTAAAAAACGAATTTGTAATTTTGAGCGCGCATTATGATCATATTGGGATTGATAAAAAAGGACTTAATGGCGATTTTATAAATAACGGAGCAAACGATGATGCTTCTGGAGTTACTGCTGTTGCTGAAATGGCTAAGTATTTTAGTGAGACCAAATCGAATAAACGAAGCGTACTTTTTGTGTTTTTTGCAGGTGAAGAAAAAGGGCTTTTAGGTTCTAAACATTTAGCAAAAAAACTTAAAGCTAAAAATTTCAATTTATACACGCAGTTAAATATAGAAATGATTGGTGTGCCAATGAAACGTGACTTCTTAGCCTATATTACTGGTTTTGATAAATCGAATATGGCGACTAAAATCAATGAATATACAGGAGATAAAACTATTGGATTCTTGCCTAAAGAAGCCGAATATCAGTTGTTTTTTAGATCAGATAATTTTCCCTTTTTCGAAGCATTCAAAGTTCCTTGTCAGTCGATAAGCACATTCGATTTTGAAAATTTTGAATTTTATCATCATGTTTCAGATGAATTCAAAGTAATGGATATTCCTCATATGACTTCATTTATTCAGGAATTGTTGCCTGCAGTGACTCATATGGCAAGTTCTCCAACAAAAGAAATTTTGATGACTAAATAAACTATGCTTTTTTATCGGTTTTCCTTATTTTTGCTACATGAAAAATATTATTATAACAGGAACGAGTAGAGGGATAGGGTATGAACTTGCTTTGCAATTTGCAAATGCTGGAGATCAGGTATTAGCTATTTCCAGAAAAATTCCTCAATTGCTTTTGGAACATTCTAATGTTACTTGTCTTTCTATTGATTTATCTAACGAATCTGAATTATATAAAGTAGAAGATTTTCTTTCTTCGACTTGGAAAAAAGTAGATGCTTTAGTGCATAATGCAGGAAGTTTGCTTTTAAAGCCTTTTACTGAAACTACTCAGGCTGATTTTGAAAGCATTTATAAAGTGAATGTTTTTGCAGTAGCAAATCTTACAAGAGTTTGTTTACCGTATCTTCAAAAAGGAAGTCATGTGGTAACAATAAGTTCTATAGGAGGAGTTCGTGGAAGTCTTAAATTTGCTGGACTTGCTGCTTATAGTTCTAGTAAAGGTGCAGTAATTACGTTATCGGAATTATTGGCAGAAGAATATAAAGAAAAAGGAATCTCATTTAATGTTTTGGCATTAGGTTCTGTTCAGACAGAAATGTTGCAAGAAGCTTTTCCAGGATATCAAGCGCCAATTTCGGCTAACGGAATGGCAACTTATATTTATGATTTTACATTAAATGGCAATAAATATTTTAACGGAAAAGTATTAGAAGTTTCTTCTACTAATCCGTAAAAAATAATTATGAATTATAAGTTATGAATTATGAGTGAAAGTATTGTGAAAACCAAAAGTTTTGAATTAGCAATAAGAGGTGTTAATTTTTATAAATGGATGGTTTCTGAAAAGAAGGAATTCATAATGAGTAAACAATTTTTACGTTCAATTACTTCTGTTGGTGCAAATGTTCGTGAAGCTGTTAATGCCCAAAGTAAGCCCGATTTTATTCATAAATTATCTATCGCTCAAAAAGAGTGCGACGAATCAATGTATTGGTTAGAGATATTAAAAGAAACGGATTATGTTTCTGGAATTGAATTCGAATCAATGCATCAACAATGTAATGAGGTTTTAAAAATTATAAGAAGCATAATTATTACCTCAAAGAGAAACTTATAACTAATAATTCATAATTTATAATTAAAACTGTTTTGAGCGAAACTTTAGCAAGATACATCCCCGAACATGCCGTAAAGCCTGTCTTTGAACTCATTGTTGATAATCGTGTACATCTTAAAATTGTAAACGAAAGACAAACTCGACATGGAGATTATAGAAAAGGGCCAAGTGGTAAACATGAAATTACTGTAAACTCAAGCTTGAATCAATACAAGTTTTTGATAACGTTAATTCATGAGATTTCGCATTTGGTTGCGTTCGAAAAGTTCGGAAGAAAAATTAAACCTCATGGGAACGAATGGAAATATTCTTTTCAGCGATTGATGGTTCCTTTCATTCGTCCAGAGATATTTCCTAGTCACTTATTACCATTGCTGGCGAGGCATTTTAAGAACCCTACGGCAAGTAGTGATACTGATACTACTTTGTCATTGGCTTTGAAACAATACGACAAGCAGAACGATAAGAATTATATTTTTGAAATTCCATACGGCAGTGTTTTCAGAATTCATAACGGAAAAATCTTTAAGAAAATTGCTGTAAGAACTAAACGCTTTGAATGTTTAGAAATAAGCTCAGGAAGGACCTATCTTTTTAATCCAAATGCCGAAGTTGAGTTGTTGCTAACTAAGGACTGATATTATTGATTAAAACCATCGAATATAAAAAATCCCAAATTCCAATTTTATTAAGATTGAAATTTGGGATTTTTTATATTGTACTTTAAAAGATCTTATCCTTTTAAATAAGCTTCTCTGACTTTCTTGAATAAATTTGAAGAATAAACAAATTCGACAATAGCTTTATTATCGGTTACGAAAATTTCTTCTTTTGTTCCCTGCCATTCTTTTACTCCATTTTTTAAGAATAAAATATTCTCACCAATTTCCATCACAGAGTTCATATCGTGCGTGTTAATTACAGTGGTAATATTATATTCTTCGGTAATTTCTTTAATTAAATTATCAATCAAAGTCGAAGTATTTGGATCTAAACCAGAGTTTGGTTCATCACAAAATAAATATTTAGGGTTGTTTACAATGGCGCGGGCAATAGCCACACGTTTTTGCATCCCTCCAGAAATTTCTGAAGGTAATTTTTTATGTGCATCAATTAGGTTTACTCTTTTTAAAACGAAATCAACACGATCTTGAATTTTAGAACCAGTGTCTTTGGTAAACATTCTAAGTGGGAAAGCTACATTTTCGGCAACTGTCATGGAGTCAAATAAAGCACTTCCCTGAAATACCATTCCGATTTCAGTACGTAATTCTCTTTTTTCATCTGGTTCTAGTTCTGAATAAACTCTACCATCAAACTCAATTGTTCCAGAATCTGGAGTATGAATACCTAATAAGCTTTTTAATAATACCGTTTTTCCAGATCCACTTTGCCCAATGATTAGGTTTGTTTTTCCAGTTTCAAACACGGTCGAAACACCTTTAAGTACTTTGCTGTCGCCAAATGATTTTTCTATGTTTTTTACTTCTATCATGAGCCTAATAACAATTGTGTTAGTATATAATTAAAAAGGATAATCGATACAGATGTCCAAACGAAAGCTACTGTACTTGCTTTTCCTACTTCTAATGCGCCACCCTTCATATAATAACCATGAAAAGACGGTATAGTTGCCAATAACATGGCAAAAATTATGGTTTTAATAAATGCATAGGTAATATGAAACGGAATAAATTCCATTTGTGCTCCCATTATAAAATCATCACTCGTTGTAAACCCGCCGTAAACTCCAGCTAGCCAGCCACCAAAAATACCTAGGAACATACTGATTCCGATTACAAAAGGATACAATAGTAAAGCGATAATTTTAGGAAAAACAAGATAGTTTAATGAGTTTACTCCCATAACTTCCAGTGCATCGATTTGCTCTGTAACACGCATAGTTCCTATACTTGATGTAATGAAAGATCCCATTTTTCCCGCCATAATAACAGAAATAAATGTTGGGGCAAATTCTAAAATTACAGATTGTCTGGTTGCAAAACCAATTAAGTATTTAGGAATTAATGGGTTTGTTAAGTTTAATGCAGTTTGTATTGCAACAACTCCTCCTACGAAGAATGAAATGAAACAAACAATACCAAGGGAATCAATAATTAAGTCATCAATTTCTTTAAAGATTAGTTTTTTCATCACAGACCATTTGGTTTGTTTGTTGAAAATTTCTTTAAGCATCAAGAAGTATCTTCCTATTTGGGATAAATAACGAATGAGCATCATAGTTTTTACGAATATGGGCTAAATTACGAAAATAGTTGCCAGTTTACGGTTTAGATTTTATAGTTTTTTTGATTGCTTGAACTAAAAAAGCTTTTCTTTCATTTTTTTCAAACGATAATTTCGAATGAATTTTGCTTGTGCATCGGTTACCAATAATGGTGTTTTTGCTTTTTTTGCTTTTAGGAATCCTTTAATGTAATCAAAGAATAGTAGTGGTTTTTTCTTCATCATTGCCAACTTTGCAGAAGCAATTGCTGTGATCCAAAAACCATATCCTAAAGTATAAAAAGCTTCGCCTTGTTTATAACGGGCAGTTTTGTTGTAGTTTGCACCTGTTGGTTTAAGGTGTTTTACGTGTAGAGAAGAATCGGTAACTATTTTCCAATCGTAATATTTACAAAGTAATTCGTCTACCGTGTCCCAACCCATTGCCGCTCTTAAACCGCCAATTTGCTGAAAAGTTTCTTTTCGGTAGGCTTTTAGCGCACCACGAATATGATCTTTATCTGTTAGATTTTCTAATATCCAATCTCCATTCTTTTCTATGTAGCAAAATCCTCCTGCCATTCCAATTTTTGGGTCGGATTGAAAGTGAGAAATAATGGTTTCGAAATAGTTGGGAGGAAAAATTAAATCTCCATCTATTTTTACAATGATATCATAATCATCATCGAGAGTTTCAAATCCTTTATGAAATGCTTGGATTACTTTGCTTCCTGGCAAATGTATAGCACTCGAGGTTTTGTTTACCAATGAGATATATGGGTTTTCTTTGGCATAATCCAGTACAATTTCTTCCGTTTTATCGGTCGAATTATCATTGACTACAACAATTTTTTTGGGTAAAACAGTTTGCGATATCAAAGATTGCAACGTTAAGCCAATTAATTCTTGCTCGTTATGTGCCGGTATGACAATGTAGTAAGCCCCCCAGCCCCCAAAGGGGGAGCTTGACGAATTTTGTGAGTTAGAGTTGTTCATTTTGTGAAATTTGTTCAAAACTATTTTATTCCCCCTTTGGGGGTTAGGGGGCTTTTTTCTGCGTAAACAATATAATATCTATTGGTAAAGCTTCGTAACAAAGGACGAATTCCGAATTTTTTTACCGGATTAGTCCATTTTTGTCTATCGATGATTTTCCAACCTGTTTTTTCAAGAAGCCAGTCTAATTGCCAATCTTCAAATTCATGATAGTGTCTGTCCCACATATCCGTTTTACTACGATATGCTGGTGAGAACCATAAACGCATAGGAATCGAGATGAATAGCTTATCTGATTTTATTTCGTTTAAGATGGTGAATGGATTTAGCAAATGTTCGAAGATTTCGAAAGCAGTAACCACATCTTGTTTTTCGGTAGCAAATACGGTTTGGTCGATATCTAAATCTTCTCCTGTAGTATTTCTTACTTTAAAACCTTCAGCTTTCATGATCTTTGAAAACGGATTTTCAACTCCTAAATCCAAAACGGTTTCGGATGTTGTGATGTGCTTTTTTAAAAATTCTAAAGTATGTTTGAATCTTTTATTCGGAAATGTTTTTTCGTACATAGTTATTGCGAGGAACGAAGCAATCTGTCGTTCTTAGTTTTAATTAGGGTGCAAATATACTAAAAAGTCCGCATTTTAAAATGCGGACTTTTTTAGTTTTCAGTCGCAGTGATCAGTTTAACATACTGTAAACTGCGACTAAATATTGTAACTGAAAATTAACTAATATCTGTATACAAATGCATTTACGTTCATTCCAGCTCCAACTGAAGCAAAAATAACAACGTCGCCTTTGTTGATTTCATGATTTTCTAATTTCCCTTGTATTAAAAGGTCATAAAGCGTTGGAACGGTTGCTACACTGCTATTTCCTAAATCATGAATGCACATAGGCATGATGTTTTCTGGTGGAGTTGTGCCGTGTAATTTGTAAAAACGATTGATAATTGCTTCATCCATTTTTTCGTTTGCCTGATGAATTAGGATTTTCTTCACATCATCGATAGCAATTCCGCTTTTGTCTAAACAACTTTTCATAGCTGCAGGAACTTGGCTTAATGCAAATTCGTATATTTTGCGACCATACATTTTAATGTATTTCGTGTCAGGATCTAAATCGGGATTGTACGATTTTCCGAAGTATAAATATCCAGCTTCTTCATTTGCATAAGTAGCACTTTCGTATGATAATAATCCAGTTTCATCATCTGAAGCTTCGATTACTGATGCTCCAGCTCCATCTGAATAAATCATAGAATCTCTATCGTGATCATCTACAACTCTGGAAAGAGTTTCAGCTCCAATAACTAAACAACGTTTTGCCATGCCAGATTTGATAAAAGCATTTGCTTGTAGCACGCCTTCTATCCATCCTGGACATCCAAATAAGATATCGTAAGCAACACATTTTGGGTTTTTTATGCCTAATTTGTTTTTTACACGCGTTGCTAAACTCGGTAAAATATCAGATTGGGTTGTCCCGTATTTTACATCACCAAAATTGTGTGCGAAAATAATATAATCAAGAGTTTCTGGGTCGATTTTGGCATTTTCGATTGCTTTTTGAGAAGCGAAGAATGCTAAATCAGATGAAGTATATTGATCTTCGGCATAACGTCTGTTCTCAATTCCTGTTATACCTTTGAATTTATTAATGACAACCTCGTTTGGGTAGCCAAAAGGAGTTCCATCTTCGTTTAAAAATACATGTTTATCAAAATCCGTATTCTTTATTTCTTTCTGCGGAATATAGCTACCTATTCCTGTTATTTTTATTTTCATTATACAGTTTTCCAAAATAATTTAGGCTAATTTAGAAATAAAATAATAATTACAACTATAATATTTACTATGCATGCATATAATTATAGAATAATTTCTATTTTATGGGAATAATTGGTTATTTGTTAATTATTGCTGTGAATTTTTGAATTTTTTATTGAGTAAATTGGGACTATTTGAAAATTTATTTTAAAAATATTTTATTACTTCAAAAAAAATGCCTCGATTAATCGAGGCATTTGTAGGAATATATTTTGTTTTATAAGCTCTCGTTGAATACGATTTTATTAATTAATTCTTTCAAGAACAATAGCTTTTCTGTTGATTTCTTCATCGATTGTTTTTAAAGTTCCTTCTTTGCTAATTTCTGCAAAAATCTTTTTGCCATCTTTTAACCTTAAAGCGCTAAATTGTACTTTATCATTGGCATCAACACTAATAGTATAAACTTCAAATTCTCCTGAAGTGGTTAGCTTTGTGTAATCATGAGTGTTTAAATTTACCTTGTATAAATCTGTTTTTGTGGCTATATAATAGTATTCTTTTGAATATACGATTTTTGCACCTTGTTCAATACGTGGTAATTGTATGTTTTCAACTGAATTATCGTCTTCGTAGAATTCCCAATCCATATTACCCCAATTGTAATACGTATCTATAAAAACAACTGATTTTTCTTTTTTGATTATATAGGAACCTTGACCAGATTGTAGAAACATATGTCCAACTCCGTCGAAACTTTCAGGTCCACTAGGTGACCATACAATTTTGGTGCTAATATTGTCGCCATCTATGTCTATTTGATGAATTTTTGGCAAATAGTTATTATCCCATGTGTAAGTAATAAAATAAAATTTACCATTATTACCTAACCAAAATTCTTTGTTATCTCTTCCCTCTATTTTAACTTCATAGATTCCGCCATTTGCTTTTCTTATGCGAATGTCATTTGTGCCGTTTGAGCTTGTAACTCCCTTACTTTGTCCGTATCTATAGATACAATTTCCATTTGCGTCAACCTCAAAAGCAGAAGGAGTTTGACCGCTTGGTAAGTAATCAATTCTCTGAATGTTTTCGGGATTACTTAAGGAAAGCTTATTAATTTTACCACCATAACGGTAATATATATTGCCTTGGGCATCACTTTTTACTGAATTGTCGCCTAGTCCGTTAGTAGCTAAAACACTATCAGTTCCGAAATTATAAATTGCCCCATCAGTTTTTCTAACTAATATACTTGAGTAGTGTACTAATTCTCCTTTTTCGTTAGGATAATTAAAATCTCCTGTAAGTAAAACGTAAGTTGAATTTAAGTTTTTTGCACTGGTTACTATTGGGTTAGTACTTGTAGCTGAACCATCTTTATTGGTAAAATTCACTGGTAGATATGCGCCATCAGCAGTGACTTTAAATAAATTTGTCCCTGTAGCGAGGTTCTTACCAGATGGAGAATTTTCTAGTATAACCAGACTTTTGGCATCCGAAATGTTTAAGACAATTTTTTGAGTTTGTGGCTGAGTAACATTTTCATCTTTTTTAATAGTTTCCTCATCTTTATCTGATGAGCAACTAATTGATGATAAAATTATGAATGAACATAATGTAAGTAAAGTTTTCTTCATGTTATTTTTTTTGGTTTAAATGAGTTAATAAAGGTATATTATTTTTTGAATATGTTAAAAAATAATGTAGGTGTATTTTTGCAATGCCTTCTGATTGTAAAATAGCAATAGAGCTGAAGATGTAGCGATTGACTAAAAAAAAATAACCCTTTTAGTATAGAAACTAAAAGGGTTACAATGCGTAAATTATATTATTTTACTCTTCCATGTAGGCTTCAATAGGAGCACAACTACAAACTAGATTTCTATCTCCAAAAGCATCATCGGCTCTGCGTACAGTTGGCCAGAATTTGTTTTCGGCTATATAATCTAATGGGAAAGCTGCTTGCTCTCTTGTGTATGGGAAATCCCAAACATCGGTAGTAAGCATTGCTAATGTATGTGGAGAATTTTTTAAGACATTGTTTTTATCTTCGATAGTCGAAGCTTCGATTTCTTTACGAATAGAGATCATAGCTTCACAAAAACGGTCTAATTCTTCTAAGTTTTCACTTTCTGTAGGTTCAATCATTAAAGTTCCTGCAACTGGGAAAGAAACTGTTGGTGCGTGGAAACCATAATCCATTAAACGTTTTGCGATATCAGTTACTTCAATTCCTTTTTGTTTAAAAGGACGACATTCTAAGATCATCTCGTGAGCTGCACGACCCATTTCTCCAGAATATAAAGTGTCGTAATGACCACTTAATTTTTCTTTGATGTAGTTAGCATTTAAAATTGCATGTTGCGTAGCGCTCTTTAAACCTTCAGCTCCTAACATCGAGATGTATCCGTAAGAGATTAAACAAACTAATGCTGATCCCCAAGGAGCTGCAGAAATAGCTGTAATGGCATGATCTCCTCCAGTTGCAATAACTGGGTTTCCTGGTAAAAATGGAACTAATTGTGGAGCAACGCAAATTGGTCCAACTCCTGGTCCACCACCACCGTGAGGGATTGCAAATGTTTTGTGTAAGTTTAAGTGACAAACGTCGGCTCCAATTGTAGCAGGATTTGTTAATCCAACCTGAGCGTTCATGTTTGCACCATCCATATAAACCTGACCTCCGTTATCGTGGATTAATTGTGTGATTTCTTTAATAGCACTTTCATAAACTCCATGAGTAGATGGGTAAGTTACCATTAAACAAGAAAGGTTGTCTTTATGTAGAATTGCTTTTTCACGTAAATCTTCTACGTCGATGTTTCCGTTTTCTAATGTTTTTGTAACGATAACTTTCATTCCAGCCATTGCAGCCGAAGCAGGATTTGTTCCGTGTGCCGATGATGGAATTAAAGCAATGTTTCTGTGGTGATCTCCTTTTGATTGGTGATATGCACGAATAACCATAAGTCCTGCGTACTCTCCTTGTGCACCAGAGTTTGGTTGCAAAGTTGTTCCTGCAAATCCTGTGATAACATTTAATTGTTCTTCAAGTTTTTTCAACATTTCCTGATATCCTTGTGCTTGATCTAGCGGAGCAAAAGGGTGAATGTTGTTCCATTGTGGGCTGCTTAATGGCAACATTTCAGAAGCTGCATTCAGTTTCATTGTACATGAACCTAGAGAAATCATCGAGTGATTTAAAGCTAAATCTTTACGTTCTAGCATTTTGATGTAACGCATCAAAGCTGTTTCTGAATGATATTTATTGAAAACATCATGCTCTAAAAATGATGATGTTCTTTTTAAATGCTCTGGGAAATGATTTGTATTTGTTAAGCTATCGATTGTTGCAGCTTGTTTATTTGTAGCTGTAGCAAAAACTGAAATGATTTCGTTTACTTCGGCAACACTTACTGTTTCGTTTAATGAAATAGAAATTGTGTTATCGTCGATGTAGTAAAAGTTAATTTCGTTTTGTTCTGCAATTGTGCGTACTTTTTTGGCATCGGCTTTTACAACGATAGTATCAAAGAATGCAGTATTAGTTTGTTCTACGCCTAATTTTTTCAACTCATTAGCAAGTGTTGCAGATGCAGCGTGAACTTTGTCTGCGATGTATTGCAATCCTTTTGGTCCGTGATATACTGCATACATTCCCGCCATTACAGATAATAAAACCTGTGCAGTACAAATGTTTGAAGTTGCTTTATCACGTTTTATGTGTTGCTCACGTGTTTGTAATGCCATACGTAAAGCACGGTTTCCGTTAGTATCGATTGTAACTCCAATGATACGTCCTGGCATGCTTCGTTTGTATTCGTCTTTTGTAGCAAAATAAGCAGCGTGTGGTCCACCGTATCCTAACGGAATACCAAAACGTTGTGTAGTTCCTACAACAACTGCAGCACCCATTTCTCCCGGAGGAGTTAATTTTGCTAAGCTTAAAATATCGGCAGCAACAGCTACTTTAATTTCGTTTTCTTTTGCTTTAGCGATAAATGCAGCATAATCATGAACTTGTCCGTATTTTCCAGGATATTGAAGAATTGCTCCAAAATATGCTGTTGAAAAATCGAATGTTTCGTGATTTCCTATAACTAGTTCAACCCCGATAGGTGTTGCACGAGTTTGTAAAACCGATAATGTTTGTGGTAAAATTTCTTCGGAAACGAAAAACTTATTGATTTCATTTTTCTTTTGATCTCTTGATCTTACATCAAATAAAAGTGCCATTGCCTCAGCAGCAGCAGTTGCCTCATCTAATAATGATGCATTGGCAATTTCCATTCCAGTTAATTCAATAACTGTAGTTTGGAAATTAAGAATTGCCTCTAAACGACCTTGAGCTATTTCAGCTTGGTAAGGTGTATACGCTGTGTACCATCCTGGGTTTTCAAAAACATTTCTTTGAATTACAGCTGGAACAATAGCTTGGTTGTATCCTAAACCAATATATGATTTAAAAACCTTATTTTTATTTCCTAGTTGGTGTATGTGATTTGAAAACTCATATTCTGTCATTGCAGGATCTAAGTTTAACGGTGCTTTTAAACGAATGTCATCTGGAAGCGTTTCATAAACGAGTTGTTCAATAGATTCAACTCCAATTGTTTTCAACATTTGTTGATGGTCGGTTTCTCTCGGGCCAATGTGTCTTAAAGCAAAAGCATCTGTTTTCATATAGTAGTAAAAGTGTTGTTTTTTAGTGGTGCAAAATTAAGTATTAATAATAATCTAATTGCTATTTTTAATCGCATTTTTTGTCAAATTTACAACTAAAGGGTTGATTTCTTATTAATTGATTAGTTTTGTTATATGAAGGTAGTTACGCAGTTATTTAATTTTTATATCATTAGTAGCATTCACGTTGCTTTGTCATGTTATGCTTTGGTACGATTAACGTTCCATATGTTTGGTATTGAGTATGATGAATCGATGGCTTTGTTTGTGTTTTTCGGAACTATTGTAGGATATAATTTTGTGAAATACGATGCTTTGGTTCGGGTTAATAGAGTGCCAATAGGGAATCAATTAAAAATTATTGCAGTTTTTAGTTTTTGTTCTCTTTTATTAGTAGGGTATTATTTTTTTCAATTAAAGCGAATCACTCAAATTGTCTCGGTAGGAATATTTGCAATTACGGCACTTTATACACTTCCATTCTTCCCGAATAGAAAAAATGCCCGAAACTGGGCTGGGGTCAAAATATATATTGTGGCACTTTGTTGGGTTGGAGCTACTTTGGTTTTGCCATTAATAAATGCTGAAATTGCGTTTACTTCCGATTTTTATTTAAAATGTGTACAGCGTTTTATTTTGGTTTTCGTGCTAATATTAATTTTTGAAATTATTGATCTTGCCAATGATGATCCGCATTTGCAAACTGTTCCGCAACAAATAGGAGTAAAGCGTACCAAAATTTTAGGATTATTACTTCTAATTCCATTTTACCTTCTTGAGTTTTTTAAATCTACTCTTGATAATAATCAATTGGTGATTAATTTAATTATGGTTCTTGTGTTGTCGCTTTTTATTGTTTTTGCAAATGAAAAAAGATCTAAATATTATACTTCTTTCTGGGTCGAAAGTATTCCGATTTTTTGGTGGTTGATGGTTGCATTTTATGGATAAAAGATATAAAAACAAAAAAACCGATGTATCAACATCGGTTTTGTATAAGTGCAAGTAAAGCTTTATTTCGTTTTTTGCGCCGTAACAGCTTTATTTAATTCTGCTTTGGCTTCATCCAATTTCTTCTTTTTCTTATCGATTTTTTCTTTTCCTTCCTGATTTTTAATTGCTTTATTTAGATCATCAGTTCTTTCCTTAACTTTTTGTTCTTTATCTTTTACCTTTTTGTCAAGATCATTATTTACTGTTTTGGATGTACAGTTATTTTTGGTTTGTGCTATAGCATTTTCAATCCCTCTAATCTTATTTTGATTTCCGTACTGTTTGGCATACTCTAATTTTGTGTTCAATTCACATAATTTTCTTTCGCATCCAGTTAAGTCTTTACAATTACTTTGTGCAAACCCGATAGAAGAAATTGCAAAAAAGGCTACAGATAAAATTTTTGTTTTTACTGACATATTATTTTTTTTAAAATTAATGATTTCTAGTTTTTTCAATTGTTACTATAAAATCAGATTGTTTTAGAGATAAACCTATCAGATTTGAAAGGATTATCTCGCAAGTTGTTTATCATAAAGTGTGCCATTCTCTCCTTTTTTTAGGTTGAAACTTTGATAAGCGTTGCTAATGTATTTGATTTTTAAAGTTTTATATGTTGTAAAAGTGAAAGTAAGGAATTTGTTTTAATTGTCTTTTTCGGATACTTCTTTTAGGATTTTGTTTCTCTCTAAAAGGAATTGAAATAAATGTTTCTTTAAAAACAAAACATCAAATAATTGTCCTAAGATGCCAAAAGGAGTTTCATATTGTAATTTATCAGTCATGATTGTTTGCTCATTTTCCTCTTCAAAAAAATGCTCGTGTTTAAATGATTTAAATTTACCACTTTCCATTTCATCTACAAAGTAGTCGTAAAAATTCATTGCAGTAATTCGGCTTTTGTGTGTTAAGTACAATCCGAAGTGTTTGCCTCGCCACGTTACTGTTTCGTTATAATTTATCAATCCAGTTGTTATGCCTGTAATTGCTTTTTCGTTTGATTTACTTGCAGATTGTTGGTGAATATCAATATCTCTGGAATTATCAAAGACGATCTGTTTCGTTGCTTTTATTTTTGTTGTGAGATGAATTGTTGTCATAATTAGTTGGTGTTATCTTTGTCAAAGTTTTAAATTACTGCTGTAAGGAACTTCCTTTGAATTTTACCAAATTTTTTTATAGAAATAGACAGAATCTTTTTCTTTTTGATGTGAGAGAAATTCAGATTATACAAATCAAACTAATGGCTTTACAACGAATAGCAATAATAAATGCATGTTATAACATTGCCAACGGTTTCAACCGTTGTAGCGCAATATTATCACAATCTGTATCACACGGTTGAAACCGTGAGCTATGATCAAAATGTGATAGAACTTAATAAATTATAATCACTTGAGATAAAATGAAGTTCTTTAGAGACTTGATTCTAAACTTTGTCAAAGATTTTACTTCAATAAATTTTTAAAAGCATCGTCTACATTATCGAACTTAAATTCAAATCCATTCTCTAAAAGCTTTTTCGGAATTACATTTCGACTTTTTAAAACTAATTCGGGTTGTGTTCGAATAAAGAAAGCTCCTATTTTAAGCAAAAATGTATTGAGTGGAATTCCGAATGGAAAACCAACAGCTTTTTGAAGTTTCTTCATAAAGTCTGCATTGCAAATCGGTTTAGGAGAAACAACATTAATAATCCCAATCATTTCTTTTTGGAGTATAAAGTCTATTGCATTGGCAAAATCGTCTTCGTGAATCCAACTAATAAATTGATTTCCTTTTCCTTGTTTTCCTCCGAAACCAATTTTGGCTAAGGTTTTAAGCGGAATTAAAGCGCCGCCTTTCTTCCCTAAAACGATCGAAGTTCTTAAAGCGGTTTTTAAGGTATTTGGAGTTTCAGTACTAAAAAAAGCTTTTTCCCAAGATAAAGCCACGTTTATTGAAAAGTCATTTCCGATTTCGCCAGTAGCTTCATCCATTTCTTTATCTAATGAAAATCGATAAATTGTGGCTGTAGATGAATTTAGCCAATGTCTAGGTGGATTTACACAATTTAAAACGGCTTTGTTTAAAACTTTGGTACTCTCGATTCGAGATAATAATATTTCTCTTTTGTTTTCTTTTGTATAACGACAATCTACAGATTTTCCTGCCAGATTTATTAAAACTGTAGCATTTTCAAGTTCGCTTTCCCAACCAGAAAAAGTTTTTGAATCCCAGTTTATATATTTAATTCCGTCAATAGCTTTTGATTTTCCTCGAGTTAGAATTACAATTTCTTCAAATTTATTTTTAAAATGGTTGACTAAGACCTGTCCTAAAAAGCCTGTTCCAGCTGCGATAATAAGTTTACTCATTTTGTAAAGTATTAACCCTAACAATCCCGTCTCGACATTTCGAGATCAGGATTGTTAGGATTTGGTTATTAATTAAATTTTTAAAACTAATCTGTCTTCTTGTTGTGCTTCTCTAGTTTTTCTTTTTCCTCTAAAGAAGAAATACAAATTAAGGAATAACATTAATCCAAGGTAAATAGAATAACTTCCTATTTTATAACTTAAAGCTTCGATTAAGATTTGATAATTATTAATGTCTTCACTTATTCTTAATATCATTAATGCAAAACCAAGATTAAGAAGATAAAAACCTGTTTCGAAAAGTTTGTTGGTTGCATCAGCAATTTCTTCTCTTCCTCTAAATATGTCTAGCATGTATATTTTTCCGTTTGCGAATAAAGTTTTAGAAACATAGTATGTTAGAAAAAGTGCTATTGGTAAATAGATTGCATAACCGACTAAAATTTTTGTAGTTTCCATGATGTTTAATTTACTAGTTATTAATTAATTTTTGAATGTATTTAGTTATTATAATGATGTTTATGTAATGTAATCCTGAGATTATAAATATGATAATTGCTGTTTTGGTTGCTATTACTTCTATGAGTTGATTGGTAGTTATTATTGTTTCCCACGAAATTAATGTCATTGCACAATAGCCAATATTTAATAGATAATAGCCTAGAAGTAACATTTGATTTATTCGTTGGCATAAATCTTCGTGATTGGGAATAAGTTCAGAAACGAATACATTGCCATTTTTATAACAAGTTTTTCCAACCCGTACAATTATGAAGATGGTAATCATTAGGTAGATGAAATACCCAATAATATTAAGATTTGCATTCATGACTTTATTTTTTTCTTGTTCTCGACAGTAATCTTAGAGCCAATTGCTAGAAAAGCTGAAACTGGTTTTGATTTATTCAGGAAAGCAAAATCTTTCCCGTAGTTATCTTCAAAATCGACATCTATTTTATAATCGATTATTGGTAGTTGTTGCCATCTTGGGTGCGTTACTTCATATTCGAAAGTGGTATTATTATCATATTTGGTATATCCAAAATAATGCTCAGTAATAAATTCGGCTTCGGAGTTTAATTCTATTTCTAATTCCTTTTTTCCTGTTTCAATTTCAATTGAATTCCACTTGTTATGATTTTTCCATTGGTAAACAAATGTTTTTGATTCTTCATTATCGGTAACAGAATGCTTCATTTTATTAGTTTGGTAATGTTCATTGTATAATGTGTTTGCAATAAAAGTAATGGCAGTTTTCGGGACTATCTCTTTTATAAATACAACACCACGTTTCCATTCTCCATTTTCAAATCGTTTTACATAAAATCTTAGATTGACTTCTTCAAAATCAATATGAAAAGGAACTTTAAGACCTAATACTTTTGTATTCTTAAACATAAAACCAACTAAACTCACACAACATTTGTTGTTCCATATATCTATTTCGGTTCCTGGAGGAATATATTTTTCTAATGTTTTAGCATCAACTTCGTAATTTAATAATGCTAAGTTTTTCCATTCGGCGGTTAAGAAACTCATTGGTTTGGTTTTTTATAGATTATTACTGAAAGATAAATTGCTAATAGTAGAGGAGTAGGAAATAATATATAGGTTAAAAAGTGATTATAATTTAGACGGTGATTAATTAACCAAAGAATAAAGAATGAAGCTACTACTGCCATATAAGTTTGGAGGGCTCTATCATGCGGATTATCGATTAACATTTTTACACCAATTGAAAATTGTAGGAACCCGGTTAGCATAGTTGAGTATAAGGCTAGTATAAATGCCACTTCTTTAAATATGGGATAGGTAAGTAGAAGGACAAAGGGAAGGCAAATGGCAAATGTGTTAATGTTTTTTATAGTTTTCATGGTTATTGATTGTTTTAAACTTTCAGAAAAAAATGAAAGTTTTAATTAAATTTTTTTAGTTTGATGTTTTACTTCATAATTTTCAGGACCAAACGTCCCAACCAGTTTTCATTGAATTCGGTCATTTTATCTAACATATTATCTGCTTTTAAAACAAAATCATACAACTTGGTGGTTTGCTCAACAAAGTGTTTTTCTTCTGCAGAATTCTTCGAGTCAATCGAGGAAACTTCTTTTAAAATTTTAAGAGCAGGTTTAATTTCACGTTTACTTCTTTCTCTTGCAATTTTCACAGCAAGTTCATCTAAATCTTTTTCGGCAGTAAAGAATTCTCTTCTTTCTCCGGTTTTGTATTCTTTATAGACAATTCCCCAATCCATCAAAGCTTTTAGGTTCATGCTGGTATTACCACGCGAAATTTGCAATTCGTCCATAATATCTTCCATTGAAACAGGTTCGTTTGAAACCATTAATAAAGCATGGATTTGTGCCATGGTTTTATTAATACCCCATTGAGAACCTAATGCTCCCCATGTTTGAACGAATTTATTTTTTGCTTCTTTGAATTCCATAGATCAAAAGTAAGTAAAAGTTTTTAAACTTTCAAAAATAAATGAAAGTTTATTACGTAAAAGTGTAGTTTGTTGTTCAATATGTTTGAAATCAGGTGTTTATACGTGGTTTTCGGTTTCGTGTCATTTCTTTGTTTGATTCATAGCAAAGAATTTCTGTTTGATAACATTTTGTCCAAAAGGGGTATTTGTTTGTTCTAGCTTTGAAATAGAAATAGCCCCAAAAACGTACCATTAAGATGTTTTTGAAAATTCTAAAATGCTTTTTAGCATACCAAATAAGTGGAGCAGAACCCACTTAAAAAAACGAACTGTTTCGCACAGTAAAAAGCGGAGGCGGATCTGAAAAGCCTTATGAGTAGGACAAAACTATTATTATGCAAGCAATACCTGTAAAAGTAAAAAATGTGAAAGTGTACCCTTACATTGATTGGAATGGTGGAGGGATTGGACCTGTAATTCTTCCTGTTATCGATGGAGCTAGCGGAACCTACGCTGTTGGAACACTTGGAAGATCTGTATTTTACAATCTTGATTTAAAACCTGAGAAATCTAGTATCGGTATACATCAGAGATATTTTGCTACTGGAGAGAATGAAGATGGTACTCCTTTTACAACTCCGTGGATGTATAGCACAAATACAACCAATGATATAGAGTTTGGGAGAACCATAAGATTGGGGATTAAAGAATCTGAAACTGTTAATGTTGGAAATGTACCTCCTTATATTGTACTAGGTCCACTTACAGATATTACAGTAACTCAGATATTTCCTGCACCAGCTATTGGAGAGGCAATACTAATAGAAAATGGTTCGGGTAATATTATTGCTACCAAAACTGGTACTCCTCATGAAATGGGAATTGAAGTTATTAAAGGAAATCGCTTAGGCAGATTAAGACCAGGATTGAAAGATATCATGATTACTGGAAAAAACAAAGAAGGTAAAACTGTGACAATGGGGCATCTGACTTGTTTGGATGCAAATGAACCAGCACTTTTTTTGCATCATTTTGGACCTACTGAATAATAGATAGATGCAATAACAGTGGAAATGATTATTCCATATTGAGTCACTATTAGAGAAGCTTTAGTTTCAAATCAAATAAGTGGAGCAGAACCCACTAAAATAAACGGACTGTTTCGCACAGTACAAAGCGGGGGCGGATCTGAAAAGCCTTATGAGTAGGACAAAACTATTATTATGCAAGCAATACCTGTAAAAGTAAAAAATGTGAATGTGTATCCTTATGTTGAATGGAATGGTGGAGGCGTTGGACCTGTTATTCTTCCTATTATTGAAGGAGCTAGTGGAACCTATGGTTTTGGTACACTTGGGAGATCTTTATTCTATAATCTTAATTTAGAAAGCCCAAAACCAAAACTTAATATCCATCATAAATATGTAGCAACGGGAGAGAAAGAAGATGGTTCTCGTTTTACAACTGAGTGGATGTTTTGCACAAATGTTAGTAATGATCCACAATTTGGAAGAACTATAACATTGGGTGAATAAGCTACTACAATGATTTTTTGCATGATTCATAATGTACAAAAGTTATTTGTCATGAAGTAAAACGATAATTAATTATTAAAAACTATAACAATGGGAATAATTATGCCATATGGTGTTGCTATTAGAGAAGCCTTAGTCTCAAATGATTTGGCTAAGATGGAAGCTGTCGCTAAACAAGCAAAGCAAACCATAAAAGACCAAGGAGATCTAACTGTAGCTTTACTAGACTTGCTAGACGCGATAGATTCTTTAAAGAAGAAAAAATAAACTGACTTGTACAGAAAAACAAGGGTGAATCTGAAAAACCTAAAGAGTAGGAATAACTATAAATACAAGACATTATGGCAACAGTGCTTTACGGAGTAGGAATCAGAGAAGCGATTGCTTCAAATGATTTAGAAAAAATGGTTGCAGTAGCTGAACAAGCTAAGAAAACTATAAGAGATCAAAAAGATTTGCATGTAGCATTGGTAGAATTGCTTGATGCAATTGATGCTTTGAAAAAGAAAAAGTAATCTAAAAAAGACGGTTTATTAAGTTTTACTTTTTAAACCGTTTTTTAACTAATTATCAAACCATAAATAAAATTAAGATGGATAAGACTTCGACACGATACAGAGTAAGAGATGATTATGAAACAGCTACTCCGGTTCATGTAGTATGGGAAATTACTTTAGCTTGTAATTTGAAATGCTCACATTGCGGATCCAGAGCTGGAAAAGTTAGGCCTGGCGAATTAACTACTGAACAATGTTTTGGTGTTATTGATAGTCTTAAACGTCTTGGTACAAGAGAAATTTCCATTATTGGTGGAGAAGCTTTTTTAAGAAAAGACTGGCTTGAAATTATCGAAAGAATACATCAAAGTGGAATTGAATGTTCTATGCAGTCTGGTGCATATAACTTAAACGAAGAGCGAATCATTGATGCAAAAAAAGCAGGAATAAATAATATTGGAGTTTCCATCGATGGAATGCCGGATACTCATAATAAAATAAGAGGAAGAAGAGATTCTTTTGAGCATGCCGTTAATTGCTTGCAACTACTTAAAAAACACAATATAACTTCTAGCGTAAATACAGTAATTACAAAAAGAAGCAAAAATGAATTGAATGAACTTTTGGATGTTCTAATAGAAAATGATGTAAAGAACTGGCAAATACAACTTGCTGTTGCTATGGGAAATGCCGTAGATAACTCAGAAGAATTAATAGTTCAGCCTTATGAATTAATAGATTTTTACGACGATCTTATCGTAATATACAGAAAAGCCTTAGCACATAATATCTTAATTCAGGCAGGAAATAATATTGGTTATTTTGGACCGTATGAACATATTTGGAGACAGGGAAATGAAAAATATTATACAGGATGTTCAGCAGGACATACAGGAATAGGGATTGAGGCAGATGGTAAAATTAAAGGGTGTCCGTCATTACCCACAAGTGCTTATACAGGAGGTAATGTAAAAGATATGGATCTGGAGGACATTTGGAAATATAGCGAAGAAATGGTTTTTTCCAGATATAGAAATAAAGAAGAATTATGGGGCGGTTGCAAAGGCTGTTACTATGAATCTTCTTGCTTGGCTGGCTGTACATGGACAAGCCATGTGTTGTTTGGTAAGAGAGGTAATAATCCTTTTTGTCATCATCGTGCTTTAGAATTAAAAAAGAAAGGACTTAAGGAACGAATAAGAAAAATACAAGAAGCTCCAGGCGATTCTTTTGATATGGGACTTTTTGAAATTATAGTTGAAGATGAAAATGGAGTAATAGTAGAAATACAATCACCAAATAGTGAAACTCCTATTTCTGTTCCAGTTACAGAGATTGCAGACAGGGTTCCCAGAATTCCCAAAGCACTTAAGTTATGCAACGGATGTGATAATTATGTTTATGAAGAAGAAACAATTTGCAGCTTTTGTAACGCCGACGTTCAAAAAGTAAATGATGAATATGCACTTAAAATGGAAAGAGCAAAACAGACACTAGAAAAATTAGAATTATTAATGATGAAATAATGCAGAACTGTTTAAGAAAGGCGGGACGTTTTTTAATAATCAAGCTTTAATCTTTTCTATCTAATACTAATGAGTTTGTGACATCTTGCATCTATCTGGTTTATTTCGAGGTTAAGATGAATTGGTTGTAAATGTAAATCAAGTCAGAGTATTGATTTATTCGATATTAGAGTAATGAAAATCATGAAAGATCATGGAACATACAGTTATTATACTTCTTTACAATAAGGAAGCTTACATATATGATACGATTCGTTCCTTGGCTTTTCAGGATAAAAAGGCATCGCAAATTATTGTTATAGATAATTTTAGCACAGATAGAAGCTTAATTTATTTAAAAGATTCGCTATCGTTTTTTGCACCACAATTTTTGCAAACCGATATTCAAATTATCGAATTAGAGGAAAATAAAGGGTCTGGTAATGCAAGGAATATTGGGATAGAACTTGCAACAGGAGATTTTGTAAGTTTTTTGGATGCAGAAGATTGTTATACTTCTTCTTGTTTAAGCGATGTCAATTTGATTATAGCACAAGAGAATATAGATGTTTTGGTACTTGGGATTGTATTGGTTCCATCCGATGATTATTTGCCCAATATTAAATCATTCGAAAGAGAATTAATTCCCCTTTCCGATGAATGGTTTTTAGTACCAAATGCATTGCACACTATTAGTTCGCCAGATTTTATTATGGGAGTTGGCAGTAATGTTGTTATCCGAAAACAATATTTGAAAGAGATTTGTTATGAGATTAATGATTCCTTAAACGAAGGAATTGATTTCTGGTATCATGTTTTAAAAAACCTGCCTCAATCTGCTCGGGTTGGATTACTCAATAAAGCTTGTATTGAAGTAAGAGAGGTAGAAGGAAGTTTATCTCGAAGCAGTTATGCTAATTGGGCAGCATTAGAAATTCCTATCTCAATAAAACGATATATGGGGAGCTCTAATCGATACGATCAACAGTTAATGGGAATGTTATCACAGCGATGGCTAAAACATGCAATGGAGCGATTGCCGTCCTGGCAACAAAAAGCGTTATTTATTTTAAATCATTTAGAGATCTTAATTAAAAACGACTATTACTTAAAAAAAAGAAGTAAACAAAAATAGAACGATGTATTCGGATTCAATTATCCACCGATGAGTTCTTTTTAAAGATGTTGCTCAATCAGAGATAATATTTTTTTATAAAGTAATTGTCTTTAATTAGATACCCAAAAAAAGTTTCATTCCGATTATTATTTACTTCATGGATAAAAAAACCTGTTTTATGACATTTTTTTATTCATGACTTTATGTGCATTGTAATTTTAATGATGAAAATAGAAAAAGATTGTCAATTCAGACAGTCTTTTTTGCTTACTGTTTTTCGGTATAGGTACAAGGGCATGATTTTATTTAAAATATATTTATTTCATTTGAAAATCAGGTATTTATACGTTATTCGAGTTTATGGGATTATTGTTTCTTTATTCTTGAATAATCAAATGGTTTTAATAAAATAAAAATCAGCCCCAATGATTTTTAATCCTTAACCTGTAAAAAAATAAATATGTCACACGATCCCCCAAATTTAGATTCTGATACATGGATTTATCGAAACCTGTATTATCATTCAGACCAATCTCTTGACGAAAAATTTTTAAAAGAGAGAAAGGTTGCTGAGGTTATTAAAGTGCCAAGAATTAATCAAGTCCCAATAAGAGGTTCTTTCTCGATTTCGGCCTTTGCAACAATTGTAGGTAGAGACAGTTTACGTAACGAGAGTAGTATAATGGAAACACTATGTTTAAATCTACAAGAAAACCATCAGTAACTTTCGAATGGAAGTAGTGTGATACTTCTACTAAAAATTCAAAAAAAAATAAAACCAATAATAACACCAATTTGTCAAGATAAATAAGTGTTGTTTAAAACTAAGCAATCATGAGAAAATTGAATATAAAAACCAGCATTGTATTTATTGCAATTGGGATGCTCCTTTTTTTAGGATGCAAGAAAACAGATTTGCTATCTAATACTGATAAAGATTATGAATATTTACCACAAGATGTAGAACAGTCTTGTGTTGTTACAGATGCCGAATTTAAAACTTGGTTTAAGGGAGGAACAGTTACTGAAAACGGATTAGTTGAGCCTGCAAATAGTGTAACATTCCCTCATAATAACAACTGTGATTTCTATAAATGGTCGGAGCAAATGTTTTTATGGATTACCTCACCCACTTCTAGCGGTTCATATAAAAGCGGAGGAACTGTAATGGAATCTCCTGTGTTTTATAATGTTTCGGCGGCAGATAAAAACGGAAACCGAGTATTGACTCCTCATGCTCCAAATACTATAATGAGTGCAGTAGGTAATATTGAGCAAACAGGACCAAATAGATTACCGATTGTGTTTGATAAAAGCGGGAAAATGTTTGAGGTAGAGCCTCAAGAGAAAAATGAAGCCGTTAAAGATGCTGCAAATAAATCTGTTGTTGTAGGTAAAATAATTGCCAATGCCAATGGATTGCATTCTTTTGTAGACACAAAGGGTAAAGCTATTTCAGGCCCTAAAGCAATAATTGCGGGTAAAGTTCATCCTGAAAATATTGTGCAAGAATTTAAACAGGGAAATAAAACGATTCTTCTTGATTCAAAAGGAAATATAATTGATACTGAGCAAGGACAGGCAGGTTCTAGCGGAGCATTAGTTGCGAGTAATAATTCATTAGTTTATTATATAACAATGGTAAATGATGTTTATGCTTACTTTTTAACTGGTATAAAAGATAAGACATTAAAAGCAAAAGAATTTCCAACGACTGCGGCTGCACGTGACAGTATTCTTGCTTATGCAAAATTGAAAGGTTTTGCACCACCACCAGATCCAGATGCTTTGGCAATGGAGTTAAAAACATCTTGGGTTGAAGCTAAGGATTTACCAAATGCAGAGACTTATATCACAATTAAAGCTAAAATTCCAGTATATGACAAGACAGATCCTAAACTTTGGAAATTAACAGATAAAACAACAGTAACAACATTGGCATTAGTTGGAATGCATGTGGTAGGAAGTGTTGCAGGACATCCTGAAATGATTTGGGCAACTTTCGAACATCTAAAAAATGCACCTAATACAGCATATTCATACACAGATGTTAATGGTAAAGTAAAGCAAGTAAAAGGAGATACTGGTAAAGGATGGCTTTTTAATGATAATGCAAATGATACTGTAGGAGGACAAAATATCCAGAATATGACAGTAGTTAATGATACACTTAATACGGATGTAATTAAAATTGTAAATCCTGCGCTTAATAGTTCTAAAGTCAGAAGAATTATGGCTTGGGGTGTAGCTTCTGATACGATACCAAATGCTGAAGATAAAACGCCTGCAAATTCTAATAGTGAAATCATCTCTATTAATAATGCAGTACGCAAAATGTTGGTTGGTAACGATATCAGGAAAAATTATTTACTAATAGGGGCAACCTGGACTTCTGGAGGTGTTGTACCAAATGGTTATTCATATCCTTATAATGGGACTCCACCAACTCCAGGAAATGCGATTGGTACCGGACGATTAGCAAACACTACTATGGAAACCTTTTTTCAGGCACCAAGTTCAAATGCAGTTGCGAGCAGTGGTACTAACGCAGTTACTTCTTGTTTATATTGTCATGGTTATTCACTAGATCCAAGAACTAAGAATGGGATAAGTCATATATTTAGTGATATTCGTGCATTGCCTACAAATATGAAGAATTTACCGAAATTAAAATAAGTTACTAATTCAATAAAAAAGCCAGTACTAAATTTAGTTACTGGCTTTTTGCTTTTATATATTTTATAATAAAGGGTTTGTTAAAATTTCTAAATTTCTATATTTGTGAATGAATAAAATACGTATGGAAAATAATTTCAGATTAAAATTAGGAAAAAACAGCTTAATCCTTTTTGCTTTTGTTACAATTCTAGTAGGTTGTAAACGTATAGAAAAGACAAATGATGATAGTAGTTTAAGCGTGGAAAAAAAACTTGAAATTTCTTCCAAAGAAATACAAAGGATTTTGAGTACAAAAGCGAATCTAGAAAACACACAAGTTTCAGATGAAATGAAATTGAGTATTCCAGAGAACTATTATTTTCGAACAAGTTCTATAAAAAAAGATGAAATCGATGCAGATTCTAAATTTGGGAAACTGGCATTGGCTACAAAAGATAGTTATGATTATGTCGAAATCATAAATTCCTTGTTTGTTAATAGTAAAGTAGGTGAAGAAAGTGTAGTCATTGTAAAAGATGATAACCCAAGCTTACTTACAATCGATGATTTGAAAGAAGACTATGAAATAGAAACTATCTATTTTGAGGATGAAAACAGTATCGTATTTAGCGAAGATAAAACGTTTACAACAATACATTTTCAATACGATCCAACAACCAAAAGTTATTTGATTTACAGAGGAAGCATTAGTTGGAGCAAAGCTTTTCCTAATGAGGATAAACTCGATTTGGCTTTTTACTTTCTACGAAATGCTAAGAACCTTTTGAGTACTAATTTTACAAAGCAAGAATTTACATGGAAAGATTATGTAGATAACAGACCAAAAATAGAAATAAATTTGATGAAGTTCTATTTCAAAAATTTCAAAAAAGAAATGGGGGCTTTTCTGAATGTTAATGAAATCTCAAGTCCAGAATATGATGGTCATTCATTGGTTAAGTTGTATCGATTAGCTCCAAATGGAGATGCTTTGTTTTACGAATATTTAAATAAACTAGAAACTGGACAATCCTATGGGGCTCAAGATACAAAATGGGCTAGTGAGTTATTTTATACAGATGATAAATGTAAGGTAATCCCAAAAGGTAATTCTTCTATCGTAGAGATTACCAGCTTAAATTATGCAGGAGAGGTTTATGAAAAAGAATTTATGGTTTTTTCGATAATCAATTATGACAAGAAAGCTTTTTTACTGAAAACCGAAAATAATTTAAATGAAAAAACAACTGATTTTTTCGTCAAGATGTTTAATTATTATTCAGAAAACTTCACTTTAGATTTAGCTAATAAAAAATAATTATGAAAAAAAGTATCGTTAGTTTATTAGTTTTAGCTTTGACTTCCTGCAATCCAGTTGGAGAAAATTTGGGAGAAATACCGTTGTTCCAAAATGCCATTTCATCAATAGATAGTTTAGATTTAAAAAAAGGAGAAGAAATTGTATTTTGGTCCAAAGTAACAACGCGCAAAGACTCGTTGTTTTCAAAATATAAGATAAAATACAGTATTAGTCTTAATGGTAAAATTATTCATTTTGACAGTACTTATGTAGAAGAAGGAAAACATACCATAAATTCAAAAGTAATAAAAGATGAAATTGTTCATTCCTCTTCAACAGAAAAAGATTCGATAGAACATGTCGAAAATTGGGAATTCGAAATAGAAAATAAATCGTTTAAAATTCCTCAAGACGGAAAGTATAATTTTGACTTTAAATTGGAGGCTCCCGAACTGGATTTTTTTGCAAAGAACAGTAGTGCTACTTCGGTTATAATTAGAAAGAAATAAAAAAAAAGCTGTCAATCGACAGCTTTTTTTTATTGGAATTGTTTGATGTTTTCTTCAAATTCTATTTCATCTTGGTTTTGAAAATACTCGGTATAAAATGATTTATGGATTATATAATAAAAAACGTAATACACCATAAACACTGAAATTATTGCAAGCCAAAGGAAAGAGAAAATTTTATCCTGAATAAAAAATAGGTATCCTTTTGTAAAATCAAATACCTCTTTGATGTCCTCGTAATAAGTTATGATCGCTATGGCAAAAGGAACAATTTTAGTAGTAACCCTGAATCTCGTTAATAAAATTACTGCAATGATTAACATTGGAATTTTATAAAAAACATTAGGATCTCTATATTCAGCTTCAGTAGAAAAATACCCATGACAAATTAACACAACAGCGAGAACGCAGTAAATAGCCAGGTGGATATTCCTTTTAGTTTTTAGTTTAGTTATATATTCTGGGATAGATTGGTTGCCTTTTTTTGAAAATAATAGAATAAAAAACGAAATAAGATTTAATATTGGAAGCAATGAAAGAGCGTTGATTACACCAAAATATTTTTTAAGTGAATAATTCCTGTATTGAAGCAAGTTTCCTAGAAAACGACCACTTACAAAGAGGACAAAGAAACTTGATAAGAAAAATAGAACACGAGTATATTCAATCTTATCAAATGCATAAAAAGAAACGCGAAGAGCATTACTACCTAAATCGATAATGCACATTATTAAAACCGTATAACTAATAATGAATCCCCATTTAAAAAATGAATTAGAAATAGGTTGAATATCTACTGGGTTGATTATTTCTTTTCTAGAATAAATTCGGTTTGATAGGTAAAAAAAGCCAGCTAAAACAAGTGCCGTTTTTATTGAAATTAACAGAAAAATAAAACAAACAATTATATCCTGAGTATATGGAGAATCGCTTACAGAGGCAAAGTATTTATAAAACTCATCGACGTCACTCTCTATTATGTACGATAAAACAATTGTTATGACCAACTGAATCAGGAATGTTTTATATTTTGAAAAAGTGGTAGCATGTTTTTCATTTTTAAAATACGAAACCGAAAAGTAAAGCATCGGAATGATAAATGTAAAAAACTGAACGACTGAATGAATATAGGCGCTATTGGCGATAGGAAGATAATAATCGGCTGTTAGGTACAAATCATTTCTTAACGTAAAATAGGGGATGAATAATAACTGAATAATAATTCCCTTTTTTATAAGGTCATTTTTATAAAAGTACCAAGCAAAAATAAGACTGTGTAAGAACCAACTCTGAGCTTTCCAGATAGTATCATATATGGTTGTTTCTGGTCCGTAAAACGAAACAAAGTAGTTACTACAGTAAAAGAATGCAATAAGTGAAATTAATATCCAAATGGAGTTTAAAGCTCTTTTTTGTGTTGCAGAGTATTTTTCGGTCATTAATAAATATTTAAATGATGTTTAAAAAGATTTATAAACAAATATAAATAATTATATCGCATTAGTAAGAAAACTTTTAGACGCTATAAAAAGGATTAGATTTTAAAAAAGAAAGCCGAAGTTTAGACTGCACCCAAAAGTTTGGACAAATTTATAATTAAGTTTGATAATAATGAGCTCGATATTTTATCGGGCTCATTTTGTTTAAATTTGATTTAATTCTTTCGTTATTGTAATATATTATATACTTATTAATTTCTTTTTTTAATTGTTCTATTGATTTGAATTTTTGGGTATAAAACATTTCAGATTTTAATATTCCAAAGAAGTTTTCAATAATTGCATTATCTAGGCAGTTTCCTTTTCTTGACATGCTTTGTTTGATTCCTTTTTGTTTTAATAAAAGTTGGTAATGATTCATTTGATATTGCCAGCCTTGGTCTGAATGAAGTATTAAATTTGTATTATCTGGTATTTTTCTAAAGGCCTTTTTCAGCATCATAACCACTTGATTAAACACTGGTCTCTCTGTGAGTTCATAGCTGATTATTTCCTGATTAAATAAGTCAATTATTGGTGATAAATATAATTTGTTTCCAGCTACATTGAACTCTGTTATATCAGTTGCCCATTTTTGATTTGGAGCTTTTGCTTTAAAATTTCGTTCTAGTATATTTGGAGCTATTTTACCATTTTCACCTTTATAAGACTTATACTTTTTTACTCTAATAACACTTTTTAACCCTAATAGATTCATCAATCTAAGAACTGTTTTATGATTGATAACCAGTCCTCTGTTTTGTAATTCATCGGTTATTCTTCTGTAACCATAACGCCCTTTATGTCTGTGATAAATGACTTTAATCAACTCTTTAATTTCTTTATATTTATCAGGTGACTTACTTTGTTTTTGATGATAATAAAAACTGCTGCGTGCCATATTTGCAAGGTTCAAAAGTAATTCCAAACCAAATTTATGCCTTAATTCGTTTATGGCTTTGGATTTTTCCTGGCTTGAATTAAGGCTTGCAGCTTTTTTAGCAATTCATTCTCACAGCGAAGTCTTTCGTTTTCTTTTAGCAGTTCTTGCTCTCTTGTCAGGGGTTTCTCTGATTTACTTTTTTTGCCTTTATTATTACTCATCGATACGGGTCTGCCTCTTTGTTTTGGTTGTAATCCTACTAGTCCAAAGTTAGCAAAATCTTTTTTCCATTTTAAAACTATGGAAATATCGGGAATATTAAATCTTATACCAGTCTGCATTAAGGTAAGGGATTCCTTTTCTATGATATTGAGCACTTTTAGCTTAAATTCGGCTGAATAGCTTTGATTCATTCGTGACAATAAACCAATTTTACCATATGCCTTATAAAAACTGACCCACTTACGAATATTCCATCTTGCAGTCTTTTTTAATTTTGAAACATATCCATCTGAATAATGCTTCTTTAAAACCAATTCTACACATTCTAACTTAAATGCATAGTCATACCTTGCTTTTCTTTCCATAAAAAATGCCCCAAATAGTGTCTAACTTTTTGGGGCATGTTCAGTTATTTACTTCGGCTTTTTTACTTATCTTTTGTCTTCTTTAGAATAATTGGAAATACCATTTATATCAATTTCATTTCCTAGAAAATATGGCTCTCGATTTCGTGCAACATCAATAACCGATTTCAATCTCGAAAAGTATTCTCTAAAACATACATATTTGTAGTTTTGATATTCTCTTGCATTAGCAGAAAATCCAACAGATTTTATTCCGAGTTTATCACCAATATAGATGGCCCTGTTTAGATGATATTCTTGAGAAATTAAAACAGCGCTTTTTATTTTGAAGATAGATTTAGCTCTAAACATTGTCGAATAGGTATCAAAACCGGCATAATCAACATATATTTTAGTAGTGTCAACCCCGTTTTCAAAACAATAATTTTTCATTACAGTTAACTCATCGTGTTCATCGCTGCCATTATCTCCAGAAAGTAAAATTTTATTTATTTTCTTCGATTTGTACAATAAAATACCAGCATCGAGTCTGTCTTTTAAATAAGTGCTGGGCTTGTCACCATTGATTCCAGCACCAAAAACAATCCCAACATCGGTTTTTGGAATGTCATTTAAGGAATGATAAATTAAATCATTGGTTTTTGATTTTATATCTACATTGATGTAAATAATTATAATTAATCCAATAATTGAAAGATATATGAGTTTTTTGAAATGTTTTTTCAAGGTCTAATTTGTAAGATTAAGGTTTTTTTTAAAGTATTGAAGATAAGTAAAATTAAGATTAGTATTTTAATCGAAATTAAACAATAAAAAACCGAAACAGATGCTTCGGTTTTTTATTGTTTAAAATTCTAATGTTGATTATATTCTTCATTATATAAAAGTTTATATAGAATTGCATAATTGCTGTAGGAATTTGAGTTTTGAAAATCAAAATTGCTGTTTATTTTTCCAATCGCTTCATTCATTCCACAATGGAAACATATTTTTAATGCTGCAACAGGCTTTTTGTTTTTTTTGAAAATGAAAATGTCATTATACAAAGGGACACATGCTACTTCATGATATTTTAAATTTATATCATTTGTTACTGTTTCTAATATATTTTTAATTTTATTTTTTGGAATATTTTTACTTGTGAAGCCTAAATCTATAAGTTGATTTTCAAATTTATTGATGTTAATATTTTTATCATCTAAATTGCTGTAAACATCTTGAAATTTCTGATTATTTTCATTCTTTTTTTCAATTTCATCTGAGACGGTAAAGTATAAAATTTCATCAAAATTATTTGTCAAATTACTGTTGCTATTTTTCTTCTGTTGTATTTCTGAACTTGATTTATTAATCTCGTTTTTTTTATTACAACTTGAAAGTAAAATAATAGATATAGATAGGAACCATAATAAGTTTTTCATGCTTTTAGATTTAACCATTATTTATTTCAAAAATCCCACCGACATAAATTATATCAATCCCGCTCTTTTTAATAAAGCTTCTGGTTTTGGTTCCTGACCTCTAAAACGTTTGTATAAAATCATAGGATGTTCAGTTCCTCCTTTAGAAAGTACATTGTCTTTAAATTTTGTAGCTACTTCATGATTAAAGATTCCTTTTTCCTGAAAGTATTCAAATGCATCGGCATCCAGAACTTCAGCCCATTTGTAACTGTAATATCCAGAAGAATATCCACCCTGAAAAATATGTGAAAAAGCAGTACTCATTGCATTTTCTTTCACCTCAGGATATAATTGAGTGTCTTTGAATTGTTCTGTTTCGAATGCTTTTAAATCAGTAATACTTGTTGGATCTTGTCCGTGCCAAGCCATATCTAATAATCCAAAACTTAACTGACGCAATGTTGCTAAACCTTCCTGAAAACTTGCACTTTCTTTGATTTTAGTAACATATTCCATCGGAATTACTTCGCCAGTTTCATAATGATTAGCAAACAAAGCCAAAGCTTCAGGTTCGTAACACCAGTTTTCCATAATCTGACTTGGTAATTCTACAAAATCCCAATATACCGATGTTCCAGATAAACTAGGGTAAGTTGTATCGGCTAACATTCCGTGTAATCCGTGACCAAATTCATGGAACAAAGTTGTTACTTCATTAAATGTAAGTAATGAAGGTTTCGTTTCGGTTGGTTTTGTAAAGTTACATACGTTTGAGATATGTGGTCTTTCGTTTATTCCGTCTTTTCTGTATTGCGATTTAAATGAAGTCATCCAAGCACCATTTCGTTTTCCTTTTCTTGGAAAAAAGTCAGCGTAGAAAACAGAAACCAATTCGTTTTTATCATTCGTAACTTCATAAGTCATTACTTCTTCATGGTATTTATCGATATCAAATACTTCGGTAAAAGTAAGTCCGTATAGTTTTCCTGCAATTGTAAAAGCACCATTTAGTACTTTTTCTAATTGAAAATATGGTTTTAGTTTCTCGTCATCCAGATTAAAAAGCTGTTGTTTTAATTTCTCTGAATAATAAGCACTATCCCATTTCTCTAATTGCTCGATTCCGTCCAACTCTTTTGCAAAAGCAGTAAGTTGATCAAACTCTTTTTTGGCTGCAGGTTTGGCTTTAGCCAATAAATCATTTGAGAAAGAAAAAACTTTCTCAGGGTTTTCAGCCATACGTTCCTCCAGAACAAAATGAGCGTGGGTCTTATATCCTAATAAATTGGCTCTTTCAAAACGTAGTTTTACGATTTTAAGCACAATTTCCTGATTGTCGAATTCGTTATTTTGGAAAGATCTTGCTCCAAAAGCGATCGCAAGCTTCTTACGCAATTCACGATTATCAGCATACGTCATGAATGGAATATAACTCGGATGATCTAATGTAAAAATCCAACCTTCTTTTTCTTGGCTTTTGGCCAATGAACGAGCTGCTTCGATAGTTCCTTCTGGTAATCCAGCTAAATGGTTGTAATCGGTAAGATGTAATTCGAAAGCATTCGTTTCGGCCAAAACATTTTCGCCAAATTGCAAACTTAACTTGGATAACTCTTTGTCGATTTCGCGTAATTGGTTTTTCTTTTCTTCAGGTAAATTAGCTCCGTTTCTTGAAAAGCTTTTGTATTGTTTGTCCAAAAGAGTCGTTTGTTCTGGATTAAGATTCAAACTTTCTTTCTGATCGTAAACGGCTTTTACTTTTGCAAATAAAGCGGCATTTAAGCGAACATCATTTCCAAATTCAGATAATAACGGAGAAACATCCTGAGCGATTTTTTGCATTTCGTCACTTGTCTCAGCAGAATTTAAGTTGAAAAAGATACTCGAAACACGATCCAGAATATCTCCTGTATAATCCATTGCTACGATAGTATTCTCGAATGTTGGTGCTTCATGATTATTTACAATTGCATCAATTTCGGCTTTCGCCAAAGAAATCCCTTCCTGAAAAGCAGGAACATAGTCTTCGATTTTAATTTGCGAAAAAGGGGCAGTATTGTGTTTAGTAATAAATGTTGAAAGTAAAACGCTCATTATGATATAATTATTTTATTAATTGAAGTCGATATTTTTGAATCTCAAAGATAGCAATTTATAAAAATCTAATCATCTAAACAGAATCGATTCTCGGCATAAAATCCTCTTAAATTGTGTTATAGATATGTTATTTATTTCTGTGCACGTTTTTAAAAGCGTAAATTGAAAAAATACGATTAGAATTATAAAATACTAATTAGAAATTGTAAACATAGAAAAACGATGAATTATCAAATTGCAATAAAGAGAATAGATACGGTTAATGAAGTAGAAGGATATTGGACTGATGAAGATTTTATTCAGTTATTAGAAAAATTCAACTATCCAGATGGTGCAGCGGCAGAGAAAAGTAGTTTGCCAGAATTATTAGAAATGGCTATCTCCGATTACGAGCCTAATGAAGCTGCTGAAATAGTATTGAAATATAAATTTGCTGATAGATTAGGTGATGGGCAAATAGAGCAAATAGCCCACAATATGTTAATTGATAAGGTTTGTGAAGAATATCCAGAAATAGATATGCAAGGAACTTTGTTTTACATCAATCAATTGCTTTTTAAAGCATACAACGGAAAATTTCCAAACGCAAAAGCTTCTGTTGTTCACTTCTCTATGACACCAACTGATGGTGAAGCACAAAAGTTGACAGCCGAAAACGTACTGAAATTATTGAACGGAGGTTTGTCTGATAGAAATCTTATTAAAAGATTGTTTGAAGATCAAATGTCTCAAAATATTCCATTTCCAGAAGCAGCAGCTATTGTTTGGGAATTGATAACAGAAGATAATGTAAATTATAATCTCGTTACTTCAGAAAACTGGATAAATAACGATGATATAGCAGCATCTGAATTTGAGTCTGTTCTGGAAGAAATCGAAGACGAAGCGTAATTTTAGATTATAAATAAGTTTTTGTTTCACAAAGACTCGCTAAAGAAAAGACGCAGAGATTCACAAAGTTTTTCTTCACTAAAATGTGAAAAAGCTCGGTAAATCTCTGCGTCTTTTTTTTGTGTATCTCTGCGGAATAATCTTACTTTTTTAAACCTTCAGCCGCTTTATTAACTGCAGCTTTCAATTCTTCTTTGTAAGCAATAATTGTATCAAGTACTTTTTTATCGTGACTTCCGATGATTTGTGCAGCTAAGATTCCGGCGTTTTTTGCTCCGTTCAAAGCTACAGTTGCAACTGGAACTCCGCCCGGCATTTGTAGAATCGATAAAACCGAATCCCAACCATCTATAGAATTGCTTGATTTTACAGGAACTCCAATTACAGGAAGTGGTGACATCGATGCAACCATTCCAGGTAAATGTGCTGCTCCTCCAGCTCCAGCAATAATTACCGAGATTCCGCGAGTATGGGCATTTTTACTGAAATCGAATAGTTTTTCTGGCGTTCTGTGTGCCGAAACGATATCTACTTCAACTTCTATATTAAATTGTTTTAATATGTCGATTGCATCTTGCATAACTGGCATGTCTGAGATGCTTCCCATTATAATGGCTACTTTACTCATTTTATTTTTTGTTTAAAGATTTAAAGATTGAAAAATTTAAAGATTCACAAAGTAATCATTCAATTATTCAATCATTCAATTTTTTAATTATGAAATTACTTTAATAGTATTCTTAACATCCTCTGCAATTCGTCTTGCTTCGTTCATATCTCCGTTTACAATGGTAACATGTCCCATTTTTCTGAAAGGACGAGTTTGTTTTTTACCATATATATGTGGTGTAACACCATTCCATCCTAAAATGGTTTCGATGTTTTGATAAACTACATCTCCAGAAAACCCTTCGGCTCCAACTAAGTTTACCATAACTCCTGCTACTTTACTATCAGTATTTCCTAACGGAAGATTCAATATCGCACGTAAGTGGTTTTCAAATTGTGAAGTATAACTTGCTTCGATAGAATAATGACCAGAATTGTGTGGGCGAGGAGCAACTTCGTTTACTAAGATTTCATCATCTTGAGTTTGGAACATCTCAACAGCCAAAAGTCCAACGTGGTTAAATTTCTCTGAAACATTAAGTGCAATAGCTCTTGCTTTTTGAGCTACTTTTTCGTCGATTCGTGCAGGACATATTACATATTCAACCTGATTTGCTTCTGGATGAAATTCCATTTCAACAACAGGATATGTTTTTATTTCTCCCGATGGATTGCGACAAACGATAACAGCAAGTTCATTCTTGAACGGAACCATAGTCTCGGCAATACATTCTACATTTGGTAGATTATCTAAATCTGATGTTTGACGAATAACTTTTACGCCATTTCCATCATATCCAAACTCAGTACATTTCCATACAAAAGGCAATTTTAAATCTTGAATTTTAGCTTTTAAACTTTCCAGATTTTCAAATCTTTCAAATGGAGCAGTAGAAATATTATTTTTAATGTAAAAATCTTTTTGGATTCCTTTATTCTGAATTCCTTTTAAGGTTTTTGGTGAAGGGTAAACTTTTACGCCTTCATTTTCTAGTTTTTCTAGCGCTTCGAGGTTTACAAGTTCGATTTCGAAAGTCAAGACATCTACTTGTTTTCCAAAATTGTAAACAGTTTCAAAATCCATTAAATCCCCTTGAAAGAATTTATTACAGGCAATTTTACTAGGAGCTTCATCGCTTGGGTCTAAAACATAGGTTAGTATGTCAAATTTGCGAGTGTCAAAAAGTAGCATTTTGCCTAATTGTCCACCGCCTAAGATTCCTAATTTAAAATCAGAAGAAAAATAATTCATTGTTGTGTGTTTGTGATGCGCAAAGATACTTTATAATGATTGAATAGGAAAATGCTATTTTATTTTCTTAAGAACCTCTCTTGCAACTGCTTTATATGCAGCGGTATGATTTGCATAATCCTTAGTTAAGATAATTTGCAATTCGGGATGAATCCAGTCGTAATACTTTCCTAATATGTGTAAAGTTCGCATAGAGTAGGCTTTTGCTGCTACTTTGGTATCGGTAATTAACCAATCAAAACTAGTTTCGATAATATCCTGAAGTTGAGTTTCAGAAAGTGTAATATCTGTTTCTTTATAATGAGAAATAATCAAAAGTTGACAGATTTTGGCAATAGGGCGAATGCTACTTTCGTCTTTTAATTTTTTTAGATTCGAACAAAAAAAATCAAGATGAGGTTGTAGCCATTCGAGCTTTTCATAAGATACAAATTCTAAAATCCAGCAGGCTTTGTGTGTATTTTTGTCATTAATATCGAAGCAAATTGAAATTAATTCCGGAAAATAGTCAGGATTTTCCAAAATGGTTTGCGCTCCTTTAAGTCTATTTTCTCTGTAAGCATTTACGTAATCAAGGTTTTTTTGTAATTCAGAGGACATTGATTTTATTTTTTATTTGGAATTGAGCATCTAAAAATAGGTAATTTAATTTTTAAGCAACACTGCCTATTATGAAATCTTATTTATTTGCAGTTACTTTCCATATCGTATTTCCGCTATCATCATTTACAAGAAGTGATCCGTCTTTCATGACAGTAACACCCACGGGACGTCCGTAAACTTCTGCTTTGTCTTCGTTGGCTATAAAACCAGTTAAAAAATCTTCAGGTTTTCCAGAAGGCTTTCCGTTAACGAAAGGAACAAAAACAACTTTATAACC
Organism: Flavobacterium sp. GL_143; assembly: GCF_057834355.1. Classification (NCBI taxonomy): domain Bacteria; kingdom Pseudomonadati; phylum Bacteroidota; class Flavobacteriia; order Flavobacteriales; family Flavobacteriaceae; genus Flavobacterium; species Flavobacterium sp. GL_143. Next base: position 2,025,022 of record NZ_CM174401.1, read on the forward strand.
TGCTATTTTTGCTCGGTTCCAAGAGCCATGTTGACCTACGAAAATTCCGTTTTTGTATTTTGCAGGAAAACTATCTTTATTGTAAAATGCCAATCCTAAAGAAGCGGTGTGTGCACCAACAGAAACATCAGGTACAATTGCTTTGGCGGCTAAATCTTTACCTGCGCCTTTCATTCTAGGGTCTGGAATGTTGCCATAATAAGAATAAGGCCAGCCATAAAATCCGTTTAGTTTGACGCTTGTAATATAGTCAGGAACTAAATCGTCGCCTAAATCATCACGTTCATTAACAGCAGTCCAAAGTTCATTATTCACGGGATTCCAATCCATTCCTACTGGATTTCTTAGTCCAGCTGCATAAATTTTTTCGCCAGTTCCATCAGGATTAATTTCTAGGATATTTGCTCGGCGTATTTCTTTATCCATTCCGTTTTCTCCATTGTTACTTCCTGAACCTACAGAAATGTAGATTTTTGTTCCATCGGCATTTGCAATTAAATTTCTTGTCCAGTGATTGTTGTAACCGCCAGCAGGGAGTTCAAGGATTTTTTCTCCTTGGGATTCTAATTTTAAAGGATTGTTTTTATAAGGATAACGGTATAATCCATCTGTATTGGCTACATAAAAAAAGTCTTTAAGCACTAACATTCCAAATGGTTTGTTGAGGTTTTTAAGAAAAACTTTGCGGGTTTCAAATTTTCCGTCTTTATCAGAATCTCTAAAAATTGTAATTTGATTTTTGCTAGTTCTCGTTCCGCTTTCTACTACAAAAATATCATTGTTTGGTGCAATATAGGTCCAACGGGGATTATCGAAACCGTCGGCAAATTTTGTTACCGTAAAACCCTGAGGTGCTATTGGAGTTTTTCCTTCAGGCCATTTGATAACTTTACTACTATTTGTTTTAGATTCGGTGGCGTAGGGAAGAGGTAATGTAATTTCTCCAACTGCCGTTTTTACAATGTTTCCAGGTTGATTTGTTGTCGCTTTTTTTTCTTCTTGTTTTGCTTGTCCAATACAAGCTGTCACTAACATTAATAATGATATTGAGAGTATTTGGGAGGTAGTTTTCATTATAGTTTATGGTTAAGATGTTATGGGGTAACAATTTACCGAATTAATGCGTGTTTTTAAAGAATGATTTGTAAATATTTAACATTCAGAAAAAAAATGTATACACTGTATATTTGTTACTTACATTTTGGTTGTAATTCTGTATCTTTGCGCATTATTTTAAATGTAAAAAATAATGATACAACTTCACGATAAACAATTTGTTCCGTTTATTTCGGCTAAAGAAATTGATTTTGCAATTACTAAAATGGTAGCTCAGGTACAAGATGATTTTGGAGATGAAATTCCAATTTTTATTGGTGTGCTAAATGGCTCTTTTATGGTTGTTGCCGATTTTTTGAAAAAATATAAAAAACACTGCGAGGTTACTTTTATAAAAATGGCTTCTTATGAAGGAACAGAAACTACTCATGATGTAAAGCAATTAATAGGTTTAAATCAAGATTTAACAGGGAGAACAGTAATTATCATTGAGGATATTGTTGATACTGGGAATACCTTAGTTGAACTTAAAGAGATGTTTAAAAAACAAAATGTGAAGCATTTAAAAATTGCTACTTTGTTCTTTAAACCAGAAGCCTATAAAAAAGATATTAAGATTGATTATATCGGAATTCGAATTCCAAACAAATTTATTGTTGGTTACGGTTTAGACTACGATGGTTTGGGAAGAAATTTGGGAGAGGTATATAAATTAGCAGAGTAAACTAGAACCAAAAACCAAAGAATTATAAATTAACTATTCACTTTAAGCTTCTTTAAAAATAAAAAGGAAGTACGACACAACACACAAACTATGATTAATATTGTTTTATTTGGAAAACCTGGAGCAGGAAAAGGTACTCAGGCAGAATTTTTAAAAGAAAAATATAAATTAACGCATCTTTCAACAGGAGATATTTTTCGCTTTAATTTAAAAAATGATACAGATTTAGGTAAGAAAGCAAGAGTTTTTATGGACAATGGTGAATTAGTTCCTTGCGAAGTTACTACTGCAATGTTAATAGATGAAGTGAATAAACATCCAGATACTGAAGGATTTTTGTTTGACGGTTATCCAAGAACATTAGATCAAGCAAGAGCTTTGGATAAATTTTTGCCAACAATTGGATCTAGTGTAACTGCAACAATCGCTTTAGAGGCTGATGATGAAATTCTGGTAGCTCGTTTATTAGAAAGAGGAAAAACTAGTGGTAGAGCTGATGATCAGGACGAAGAAAAAATTCGTGTAAGATATCAGGAATATAATGAAAAAACTGCTCCATTAATAGGGTATTATAAAGAACAAAATAAATTCCACGCTGTAAACGGTATCGGATCTATTGAAGAAATAACTGAGCGTTTGACAAGTGTAATTGATAATTTGTAATAAAAGAAAATAGTTTAAAGTTTAAGGTTTGAAATTTGCCTAAGTAATATTTATTTGGGCAAATTTTAGGCTTTAAACTTTAAATGTTTAAATATAAAAATGGAGATACTAATAATATTTTTTCTAATAATTTTAAATGGGGTTTTCTCAATGTCGGAGATCGCATTGATTTCGGCAAGGAAGAATAGATTAGAGACAGCTGCCAAAAAAGGAAATAAAAGTGCCAAAATTGCTCTTGATTTAGCTAATTCCCCAAATAAGTTTTTATCTACTGTACAAATCGGAATTACTTTAATAGGGATTTTGACCGGTATTTATAGTGGTGATAAAATTACGATGGATGTTGAGGCTTTTGTTAGCAAATTTGAAGTTTTTCAACCTTATGCGCATTCTGTTGCTGTAGGGATTGTAGTTGTAGTTTTAACTTTCTTTTCTCTTGTTTTGGGTGAGTTGTTGCCTAAAAGAATTGGATTGAATCATCCTGAAGCTATTGCTAAAGCGGTGGCTTTGCCAATGAAGATTATTTCGATTATTACGGCTCCGTTTATTTGGTTGTTGACCAACTCGACAGATTTTTTATTGAATGTTTTGCAAATAAAACCTACTGCCGATGGTAAAGTCACCGAAGAAGAAATAAAAGCTATTATTAAAGAAGGTACAGAGGGTGGTGAAGTACAGGAGATAGAACAAGATATTGTGGAACGTGTTTTTCATATCGGTGATAGAAAAGTTAACTCGTTAATGACACATAGAAAATCAGTTGTTTTCTTACCATTAAATTCAGATAAACAGCGTGTAAAAGAATTAATTCTAGAAGATTTACACTCCATTTATCCTGTTTATACAGAGAACTATGATGATATTTCGGGAGTTGTTAACTTGAAAACAATTTTTGCCAATATTGAAAAAGAAGATTTCAGTTTAGCTTCTATAATGACCGAAGCTCCTTTTATAATGGAGCAGACGACGGCTTATAAAGCATTAGAGAATTTTAAGAAAACGGGAATACATTATGCTTTCGTTTCTGATGAATATGGAATTTTCCAAGGGATTATAACATTAAATGATATTCTGGAAGCTCTTGTAGGAGACGCTGCCGATTTTTATAAAGACGAATTTCAGTTAATAGAAAGAGAAGATGGAACTTGGTTGGTCGATGGACATTATTCATTGCATGATTTCCTAACTTATTTCGAGTTAGATGAATTAATTAATGATTATGAAGTTACAACAGTAAGTGGTTTAATAATGACTGAATTATCTCGTATCCCTAAAGAAGGAGAGAAATTAATTTGGCAAAAGTTTGAGTTGGAAGTCATCGATATGGATGGCGTAAAGATTGATAAAGTATTAATAAAAGCATTAAAAGGTTAACATTAAAATAGTTTTCAGTTACAGTTTTCAGTCGTAGTTTGCGCTGAAAACTGTAACTGCGACTGAATACTAAGAAATATGACAGAGGGAAATTTTGTAGATTACGTTAAAATATTTGTTTCTTCCGGTAAAGGAGGAAAAGGTTCTACGCATTTACATAGAGAGAAGTTTATTGAAAAAGGTGGTCCAGATGGTGGAGATGGTGGTCGTGGAGGTCATGTTTTTTTAGTTGGGAATAAAGGACTTTGGACTTTGTTTCATTTAAAGTTTGCTCGTCATATTAAAGCTGGACACGGTGGAGACGGTGGAGGTGACAGAAGTACTGGAGCAGATGGTGATGATAAATTTATTGAAGTACCGTTAGGAACGGTTGTAAAAGATAAAGAAACAGGCGAAACCTTGTTTGAAATTACGGAACACGGAGAAAAACAAATCCTTTCAAGAGGAGGAAAAGGTGGTTTAGGGAACTGGCATTTTAGAAGTTCAACAAACCAAACGCCTAGATATGCACAACCAGGTTTACCAGGTGTAGAAATGGATGTAATCCTGGAGCTTAAAGTTCTTGCTGATGTAGGATTAGTTGGTTTTCCTAATGCTGGAAAATCTACTTTATTATCAGTATTAACATCTGCAAAACCTAAAATTGCAGATTATCCGTTTACTACATTAAAACCAAATTTAGGAATTGTAGCTTATAGAGATTTTCAGTCTTTTGTAATTGCTGATATTCCTGGAATTATAGAAGGTGCTGCAGAAGGAAAAGGTTTAGGGCATTATTTCCTGCGTCATATAGAACGTAATTCGACTTTATTGTTTCTTGTTCCTGTAGATACACCAGATATTAAAGCAGAGTACGATATCTTGGTTAATGAATTAACAAAGTATAATCCTGAAATGCTAGATAAAGAGCGTTTGTTAGTAATATCTAAATGCGATATGCTAGATGATGAGCTTAAAGCTGAACTAAAGGTTGAGCTTGATGTTGCTTTTAAAGATATACCATATATGTTTATATCTTCTGTTGCGCAGCAGGGACTATCGGAATTGAAAGATAAATTGTGGAAAATGTTGAATGATTAATATCTGTAATGGAAATATCATAAAATAAAAAAACCACCAATTGGTGGTTTTTTATTTTATGGGGCAAGGTGTTTTTACAAACTGAAGTTTTTAGAAATACCAATGTTTAATGTTTTTCCAAAATTGAATCCAATACGTTCTTGTCTTGGGTCATTTTTTCCATCAATGTTGTCATAGTTAAGACCTCCTATAGAGAAATTTAAACCAAAACCTCTTTTCATGTTTATGAATAAAGCTGGAGTAATGTAAGCGTACATTCCTTTTGCATCATTTATAGAGTTTTGTTGGTAACCAGATCCTATGTCAGCAAAAATTGCAAACGTTTCGTTTAATGGTCTAGAGTAACGAACAAATGCTCCAATCTTTTGATTGTTAGAATTGTCAGCAAGGTCATTGTGGATACTACCGATAGTAGCGTCAACTCCTGCAGTCCAGTTTTCTGAAAATTGGTAACCAAATCTTGGAGAAAATTCAAATGATTCAGCCTTTGCATCGCCAATTTTTTCAGAAGAATATCCTACGTTTCCTCCTACAAGTACTGACCCTTTTTGTGCAGTAGCCATTGCAGAAACAACTAAAGCAACACATAATAGTAATTTTTTCATCTCTAATATAAATTTAATTTATGCAAAAGTATAGATTTTTTTATAAGAAATTGATTATGAGTAATTTATTTTTAATAAATTATTTATTACATATTTAATTATGAAATAAATTGAATATATGAAGATAGAATTGTTTTTGATTCTGCGAAATTCATAAATATTAGGTAGGATTTGATTGATATGTTTATTTTAAGGATTGTGGTTAGATGTTTAATTGTGAAAATGCACTATATTCGCAGAACTAAAAATATTTAATACGTATGAAAAAAATAATTTTATTTTTGACAATGTGCCTTATGGCTTTTCCTGTGAGAGCAGATGAAGGAATGTGGTTCTTGATGTTTATCGAGAGATTAAACCATAGAGATATGCAGAAGATGGGCTTACAACTTACATCCGAAGAAATCTACAGTATCAATAACCATAGTTTGAAAGATGCTATAGTTCAGTTTAACGGAGGATGTACTGCCGAAATCGTTTCTAAAAACGGTTTAGTGTTAACAAACCACCACTGTGGATATGATGCTATTGCAGAACTTTCTACTGAAGAACAGAATTACTTAAAAAATGGTTTTTGGGCAAAAGATAAAAGTGCCGAAATGAAACCTAAATCATTATATGTTCGTTTCTTCGTTCGTATGGATGATGTTTCTAAAAGAATTTTATCTAAAGTAGATGATAAAATGACTGAAGCAGAAAGAAACAAAGTTATTCAACAAGAAATTGCTTTAATTGAGAAAGAAAATAATGAAGGAGGAAAATATACTGTTTCAGTTCGTCCATTCTTTCAAGGAAATGAATACTACTATTTTGTATACCAAGATTACAAAGATGTACGTTTAGTAGGAACACCACCTGAAAGTGTTGGAAAATTTGGAGGAGATACTGATAACTGGGAATGGCCACGTCATACGGGAGATTTCTCTATGTTTAGAGTATATGCTGATAAAGACGGGAATCCTGCCGAATATTCTAAAGACAATGTGCCTTTACAACCAAAACATTACTTACCAGTAAGTTTAAAAGGAGTTAAAGAGAATGATTTTGCTATGATTTTAGGTTATCCAGGAAGAACAAACCGTTGGATGCCAGCTGGTGGAATCGAGCAAAACATTAAGTATGCTTATCCTGCTTGGGTTGAAGGTGCAAAAACGGGAATGGACCAAATGAAAAAGTATATGGACAAAGATGCAACAGTTCGTTTGCAATATGCGTCTAAATATGCTTCGACAGCAAACTACTGGAAAAACCGTCAAGGTATGATTGATGCTTTAACAAAAGCAGGAACAGTAGCTACTAAAACAGAACAAGAAGATAAGTTCTACGAATGGGCTACTAAACCAGAAAATAAAGAAAAATACGAAAATGTAATTCCGACTATTAATGGTTATTATAGAGAAACGAATTTAAAAGCGACTCACGATAATTACTTAACTCAACTTTTGCGTACTTCTAGCTATGCAACGGGACCATCAAATTTAGGAAATGCATTGATTGCTTACTATAAAGAGAATGATGCTAAAAAGGCAGAAATGTTACCTAAGATTAATGCTTTAATCGAAAGTATTTATGGTGAATTTTATGCGCCACTTGAAAAAGACGTGTTAGCTGCTCAATTAAATTTATACGCTTCTAAAGCAACTGAGTATGGTTTAGCTCCACAAATAGCTAAAATGAAATCTGAGAATAATGGTGATTTTACTGCAGATGTTACTAAAGCAACTGAAATAAGTTATTTTACATCTAAAGAAAAAGTATTAGCATTTATGGCAGATCCAAAACCATTAGCGATTGTACACGATCCATTGTATATTATCTCTAATGATTTGTTAACTAAATACCGTACAAAAACAGACGGACAATTAAAAGCTGATGATAGTTTTGCAATTGCTTACCGTGAATTGGTAGAAGGTTTAAGAGTGTCTAAATTAAACACAATTAAATATCCAGATGCTAACTCTACTTTAAGATTAACTTACGGAAAAGTTCGTGCTTTACCAGAAGATAAGAGAAATGATGCTAAAGTTAATAATTATACTACAATGGCCGGAATGGTTAAAAAGTATAAAGCAGGAGATCAGGAATTTGATTTACCAGCTAGATTATTAGAATTAAACAAAGCAAAAGACTTTGGTCAATATGCAGATAAAGCTGGATATATGCCAGTAAACTTCTTAACAGATAATGATATTACAGGAGGAAATTCAGGTTCACCAGTTCTTAACGGAAAAGGAGAATTAATCGGAATTGCTTTTGACGGTAATATTGAAGCTATGGCTGGAGATGTTATTTTTGATCCTAAATTACAAAGAACTATTAATGTTGATATTCGTTATGTACTTTGGATTATCGATAAATATGCAGGAGCAAAACACATTGTTGATGAAATGACAATTGTGAAATAGTTTGATTTATTTCTAAAAGTAAACCCGACAAGTTTTGAAGCTTGTCGGGTTTTTTTATGTTTAAAAATGGGCTTCGACTTCGCTCAGTCTGACAAAAAAATATGGTGTCTTATTTTGGAATTTGGAATTTTTATATTGGAATTTTAAAACTCTTGTTAATTAACCTTTACACGAATTCCTTTGGTATGACTTGAAAATTCTGGAGCATACATACTTTCGATTGTAGAAATTCCATTAGAGAAGTTACCGCCATTGTTTACTCTAATATCATATTCCAATACATAAGTTCCTTTATTTACCCTATCAAAGAAAAAGTGTGTTGCGGCATCTTTTGTACTCATATAATAACCTAATCGATCTTTGTATTTATACTCTGAAAGTACATTTACAGGTTCAAAACAAGAAGCTCTCATGTCTTTTAAATGAACAAATTCCATATCTTCTTTGGACGAAATGATTAATCTTACCGTAATTAAATCACCTATTTTTAAAGGAGATTTTGTTGTGATTTTCTGTAATTGATCTCCGTCAACAGCCTTTGTTCTTATATATAATTCTTTAGAAACCGATAAAGCTGTATTTGGGTTGGTTTTAATTTTGTCTAAATCTTCAAAATATTGCCAGTACGCGCCTCCAAAACCTGGAACTTTAGATTTGTTCTCGATTTTTATAGAAGCCATTTCTTTTTTTATTTCATCTGCTTTCCAGTTGAGTTTGATATAACCAGTTGCAGCTTCTTTTTCGTTTTCTGTTAGTTTTTTTGTTAGGATTTTTTCATCTCCAATTTTTATAACGGTATTATCTTTTACACTTAACCAATCATTGCCTTGCATTAATAAAGCATAAATAGCTTCAGTAGTCGATTTTGTTGATGGCCAGTTTTTGGTTTGCTTATTTTTTAATAGCCAGACTTTCATTGCATCAACAGATTTGGTATCGTGATTTACTTCGGCGAAAGCCTCAATTAATAATGCCTGAGTTTCTATAGGTGCTTGGTACCAATACCATCCCGCTTTGTTAGAGATCCAATACATTCCCCAATCTTCATTGTTAGAAGCTGATTCTTTTAAACTCTCAATAATCTTTTTAGCCGTTTCACTTTCTCCGAAACGATTTAGGGTTAAAGCTGCTAATCCTTTTTCGTAAAGAGAATATTTTAGCCAATCTTTTTTGGTTGTTTCCAAGTACAATTTAGTTGCTTTTTTCAAAGTGTCAGATAGTGGGTAATTATCCAAATAAAAACTTCTGGTATAGAGATAATGCAAATCAGAATAAGGATTAATCCAGATTAGTTTATTGGATGCTTTTAAGTTTTTAGCCTGGATTTTATAATACTGGAAAAATTTGTTGTCTAAAAACGGAATTCCAGTTTTGGCAATAGCATCAATTTTATCATCATTATCTTCTGTTTTGTTCAATTTAGATAGATGACCTAAACCTGCCAAAATGTGTCTTGTAATATACTCGCTTTCGTCACTTCCGTCAAACCATGAGAATCCTCCAGATGCTCCTTGTTTTTGTTTTAATTTATCAAAAGTAGCTTCTTGAGAAGCTTTCATTTTTTCTAAATCAAATAAAAGTGCCATATTTTTTTTCTTTTCGTCTTCGCTTTGTGCATCATTTAACCAAGGAGTTTCTGCTAGAATAATTGATTTTAGCTCTTCGTTTTCTTCTAATTTCGAATTCAGTTTTCCGTTCTTCCTCCAATTTTCAAAAACAGTTGCTATCTTCGGATTACTCGATATGATTTTTGAGGCCAAAGAATTCGCATAAAAACGTGCAAAAGTTTGCTCGGCGCATTCGTGTTCATATTCCATTAAATAAGGCAAAGACTGTATGGCAATCCATGCAGGATTTGATGTATATTCTAATGTAAGTTGGTGATTTTTTAAAGTTGTAGAAATATTGTTTTTTAAATTCTCAAGCGTATACTCTTTGGTTGAATTTTCTCGAACCCAAATTGGGATGCTTTCAGTAACCAACATATTATTTGTTAAAACAGGAAGGATGTTTTCTTCTCCATCAGAGAAGTTGCCTGATTTAGCCAGAATTTTATATTGTACACCTTGTAAACCTTCTGGAATCGAAATTGTCCAACTTGCCGTTGTATTTCCAAATGCACCAACAGTAAAGTTTTTAACGTTTTTTGCATTTAGCATTTTTGCATCTATTGGTTGCATAGTTGTAACATCATAAAACTGTAGGATTGCGATTCCGGTTTTAGCTTCTGCGGTAACATTTGATATTTTTGTACTGATAACAATAGTGTCTTTTTCTCTTAAGAAACGTGGGAAATTCGGTAAAACCATCAGTTCTTTTTGAGTAATAACACTTTTCTCTAAATAACCTGAAACAGCATCTTTGTTATGTGCCAATAATCGAAGTTTCCAAGCAGTTAAAGCTTCGGGAGAAGTAAAATTGAAGCTTACTTTTCCGCTAGCATCAGTTTTTAAATTAGGGTAAAAGAAAGCTGTTTCCGAAAGGTTCTTTCTTGCTTTTACTTGGGTTAGTTCTTCCAGAGCATTTTTTGTTGTAATGATTATTGCACCATTTGCTCCTTTGTTTCCGTAAAGAGCAATTGCTTTGTTTGCAGTTAAGAACTCTATATCTAGAAGGTTATCTGGATTTATTTTTTTGAAATTATTTTCAGATGATATTTCCCCATCAATTATGTATAACGTGGATGCATCGACTACCATAGAAGTTAGACCACTTATAATTTTTTTCCCTGGAATAAATTTAACTTTATTAGTTTGAAAATAGTATTCTTCGTTAACTGATTCTTCTGCTTTTGCACTAACAGGTTTTACAAATTTTACTTTATCGACTCTTGGAATTTCTATGGTTGATATGTTGTTATTGGATTCTACAGCTAGTACTGCGTCAGGATCTCCTTTGATATTTTCACTGCCAACCTTTTTATCTTTAATATCTACAAAATACCCGCCAATAGAATCATAATAACTACTAGTATTAATGTTAAAACCAAACCAGTTTAATTCTGTTTCTTCATTGCGAGAGTTTTCAAAGGGCTGGGATTCATTCAAATCTTCTAATGTAGAATTTGTTTTTTCAAAACCTAAACGAGATTTAAAATTAGATCGGTTATAATAGTACGTGTTTAATTTTAAAGTATTCCAATCTCTTTTCGTAAATTGATCTAATGAACTGTCGTACATAGAAGCCAGTACTTCTGCTTCATTTTTAGTATTAATGGATTTTAGTTTAAAAGACCACTTTTCATTGCTTCCAGGTTCGATTTTGTTTCTAAAACTTTCGACAATCCACTCTAATTTAGATTCATCTTCTTTTAGTGCTACATCTATGTCATCCTTGAAAGTTTCGTTTTCAAAAATACTTTCAAAAAGTAAACGAATAGATTTTCTGAATTCTTTCTTTAATGGAATTCTGATTATTACTTCGTTGTTTTGTAAATGAAAAGTATTTTCAAAATATTTTTGATCTTCATAGTTACCATTTGTAGTGATATATAAATCAGGAATTACAGAAGTAAATTTGACATCTACAAAACCATCTTTTTTAGGGTCGGTATTAATTTGTTCAGCTGTAAATAATTTACTCGGATTGAATCTGTCTTTGCTTTGTTTGACTTCAAAAGTTGAAACAGATTCTATGGGATTATTAAAAGTATCTTTTGCAGAAAAAACAATTTTGTAGTTTCCTGATTTATAATTTGTCATAAAATCAAGTACTACTTCTTTGTCTTTTTGAGTGTCTATTTTTTTTGAGAACACTAAAATTTCATTTGGTTTATCGCTAGTCTTAATTTCGCGGATTTCAAATGGGAATAACTTCTCAAAATCTGATGCTGAAATGGTTTCAATTTCAGGTTCTGGCCATACTGCTTTTTTGAATTTGTTTGAAAAAGGACTTACGAAATACATTTTAATTTCTCCTTTAGCCGCTAAAAATTCCCCGTTTAAGTTTGTACTTGTAAGTGTAATTTTATTTTTGTTTTTTGTTTCAATTTGATTAGCAATAATTGCATTGATAATTAAATCATGATAACCTACTTTTATAGTTGTCTCAGATGTATGTGTTTCGCCATTAATATCTGTAACATTAGCAGTTATTTCGTAATTAAAAACAGGGAGTTGTTCTTTTATTGCATTTTTAGAAGGCTGTGCAATAAATTCAATTATAAAATTTCCTGAAGCATCAGTTTTGGTTTCTCCGCTAGTAATAGTTTCATTCTGTTCTTGTCCGTAATAATTTCTAAAATAATTCGTGAATCTATTAACGGTATAACTCACTTTAGCATCAGAAATGTTACTCCCAGCAAATGCTTTGGCACTTCCGTTAATTTTGATAGACTGATTAACTTGGAAGCTTCCTTTTTTAGGCTCAAAATCTACTTTGAATTTTGGACGTTTGTATTCTTCAACACTAAAAGTGGCTCTTGAATTTTCAATTTTCACATTGTCCCAAAAAGAAGCATTCGGTTTGTTGTTAAAATAAATATCTCCTTTGGTATAATCTTCAGGCTTATCTGCATAAATGTTAAAATTACCAGTTAATCCATTTTTAGGTACAGTAAATTCCCCAGAAAATGAACCAAACTCATTTGTAGTTATTTGAAACTCTTTGAAAGTTTGATAATTGGGATCTTTAATAGTGATATTGAAGGAAGTATTAGCTACGATACTTGTTTTGTTATCTTGTTTCTTAATCGCAATTCCTTTATAGTAAACGGTTTGTCCTGGACGATAAATAGCTCTGTCTAAGTAAAACTCAACTTTACCTTTAAGGCTATTATCTTTGTTCTCTGAGTATTGCTGTATGAGTTGTAAGTATTCTTTCTCAGTTACAAGAGTATCATTATCTAAAGAAAATTCAATGCTCTCATCGTAATTGTAGCTACTTGTTCTGGTATAAGAAGCTGCTCCGTTAGAGTTTGTTTTAATAGTATAGTGAGAAGATTTTATAGTTACATTCTCTAAAGGTTTACCTGTTTTTCGGTCAAAAACTTGAAAGTTCTCTTTATCGTCTTCTTGGTTTGCTAGAATACTAAGGTTTGAAATAGTTATGGTTTCAAACGCAAATGCTTTTTTATCTTTTAAATTAGAGTCACTTTCAAAATAGACTAAATATTTCCCTGTTTCTAATTTAGGTAAAAGTACTTCGGTTGTGTATTCAAAATAATCGTGTTTGTTTTGAAGTTGATAATTTCTTGTTGCAATTTTATTTTGTTTTTTTATGATAGCGTTGGCCAAACTATCTCGCTGAAAATATGAATTCGTAAGTTCTTTTGTCTTTTGTTGGTCTATTTTATAAAAGGACACATTTAAATTGTCAATATTCTTGTAAGTAATAAAAGCTCTGGTATTTTCATCTTTATAGCTGTATTTTAGAAGTTCAACAGTTAATGATTTTGATGAAACTCTTTGTTTTAGGTATAAAGCTTCTTTTGCTGTATTAGTTTGATCATTAGTTTTTATTATCTCGTCAAATATTTTTATTGCTTGAATGTTATTATCTGGATGTCGTTCTTTTGAAGCTTGGTTAATTAGAATTTCACCTTTTCTTAATGAAATTTTTTGAGTAAGAATTATGTCGTTCGAATGTTGTAGAAGCTCATTTAATGACTTTGCTAGATCATCGTTAGATTCTGGCAGAAATTTACTGTAGTATATAATGCGATCAAATTGATTTTCTGGGGATGGGCTATTTAATTCTAGTTTCTGATATAAAGAGAGCACTTTTCTGAGCTCTTCATCTTTTATAGAAGTTAAATCAAGTTTTAAAAAAGCTTCTGAGTTTCCTAAAAGTTCGTTTTTGTATTTACTAATTTCATTCTCTTCAATTGCCCATATCTCTATTTGTTGCGCATAAAATGCAATGTTTTCTTTAAGTAGGTAATTATATAAGTTCTCGGTTTCTAGTTTTTCTGAGGTTAAAAAATTAAAAATAGCCTGATAATTTTTTAAAGGAGTTGCTTTTAAAATTGCTTCGTTTTCTAACGTTTTTTCATAAAGAGCATCGATTTCTTTTTCAGAAGATAGAATGACATTAGAATCAATCGATTCTGGCATATCGATTACAGCTATGGTGTCTACTGCCGTAACTATAGAGGTGTCTTCTACAACATCATAACCGTAATTAGAATAATCATTCAAACATTTAGCATAAACTAAATTCAGAATTGCTTTTGATGGGATTGAAGCTCGATTTATTTCAGATTTTAAGTTATTAAAAATTTTTGATTTAGCATTTTCGTCAACAACTTGCAGGTATTTTGAGTTATAAAAAAAGCATTTTATAATTTGTACTTCGTCTTTATTGGCTACAGCCTTTTTGTAAATTTTTGAAACAATTTGATTGGCGGTTTTTATTTTGCCGAGTTTTTCATTTTCAATTACTTTATTCCAGTTTTTTTCATATTGTTGCCCAAATAGTGAGGTAGAAATTAGTAATAAGACAAAATAGATATTCTTCATAAAAACGGGTTTAGTATTATTTTAAAAAATTGATGTAGTATTGAAAATAAATCTCGTACAAATTACTAATTTATACTTAAAAAGAAATGATACGTTTTATATTTCCACTATTTTTGAAGAATGAAACAAATAATAATTGTCTTTCTTTTGCTTCCGACCTTAATATGGTCGCAATCTAGTTTTGAGAAAGCACAAAAGTTATTTGAAGCGCAAAAATTTGATAAAGCTAAAACACTTTTTGAATCAGTTTTAAAGGAAAAACCATCTGATTTAAAAACAATTGAATATCTAGGGGATATAGCTACTCATACTAAAGAATGGGATCAGGCTGTTGGGTATTATAAAAAGTTAAAACAGCTTAATCCATCCGGAGCTAACTATTTTTATAAATATGGAGCGGCTTTAGGGATGAAAGCACTTGGTGTAAGTAAATTTAAGGCTTTTGGAATGATAGATGAAGTAAGAGGTTCATTTGAAAAAGCAATTGTACTTAATCCTAAACATATAGAAGCACGTTGGGCATTAATAGAATTAAATTTGCAACTGCCAGGAATTGCTGGAGGAAGTCAAACTAAAGCTATAAAATATTCGGAAGAATTGTTAAAGCTTTCACCGATAGATGGCTATTTGTCAAGAGGACATATTGATGAATATTTTAAAAGATATTCGGATGCAGAACGACAATATAAACATGCCATTATTGTAAGTAAATCAAAAGCCAGTTATCTAATGCTTGCCAATTTGTATCAGAAAAAAATGAATCAACCTGAAAAGGCCAAAACAATTTTGGAAGAATACAAACAGAATCAACATTAACTAATTGACCAAATAATAAATAAACGAATAACCGAACAAACTAAAATGAGAACACATTTTATCGCCATAGGTGGGAGTGCAATGCACAATCTGGCATTAGCATTACACAATAAAGGATATCAAGTTACAGGAAGTGATGATGCAATTTTTGAACCTTCGAAATCGCGCTTGGAGAAAAAAGGAATCTTACCTCTAGAAATGGGTTGGTTTCCTGAAAAAATTACTTCAGATATCGAGGCAGTAATTTTGGGAATGCACGCTAAGGCAGATAATCCAGAATTACTAAAAGCTCAAGAATTAGGATTGAAAATTTATTCTTATCCAGAGTTTTTATACGAACAATCTAAGAATAAAACACGTGTTGTTATTGGTGGTTCTCACGGAAAAACGACAATTACTTCGATGATTTTGCACGTAATGCATTATCATAATATCGAGGTTGATTATATGGTTGGAGCACAATTAGAAGGATTTGATACGATGGTGCATCTTACTGAAGAGAATGATTTTATGGTTCTGGAAGGAGATGAGTATTTATCTTCACCAATAGACAGGAGGCCTAAGTTTCATTTATACCAACCAAACATTGCTTTGATTTCTGGAATTGCCTGGGATCATATCAATGTTTTTCCTACTTATGAGAATTATGTAGAACAGTTTGAAATTTTTATCGAAAAAATTACAAACGGAGGGATATTGGTTTATAACGAAGACGATTCTGAAGTGAAACGTGTGGCAGAAGCTGCTACGAACCCAATTAGAAAATTACCATACCATACGCCAAATTATACAGTAAGCGACGGAGTAACACTTCTTGAAACTCCAGAGGGTAATATGCCAATAGAAGTTTTTGGAGCTCATAACTTAAATAATCTAGCTGGTGCAAAATGGATTTGCCAAAATATGGGTGTAGACGAAGCCGATTTTTACGAAGCAATTGCTAGTTTTAAAGGAGCTTCTAAACGTTTAGAGAAAATTGCAGAAACAAAGAATAAAGTAGCTTATAAAGATTTTGCACATTCGCCAAGTAAAGTTGCTGCAACTACTAAAGCGGTAAAAGAACAATATCCAAATCGTACTTTAATAGCTTGTTTAGAGTTGCACACCTATAGTAGTTTAAATGCCGATTTCTTAAAAGAATATGAAGGGGCATTAGAGTACGCAGATGTTGCAGTTGTTTTTTATTCGCCAGATGCAGTAAAAATAAAACAATTAGAAGAAGTTACTTATGAGCAAATTGCTACTGCTTTTAATCGCAAAGATTTGATTATTTATACGAATCCAAAAGATTTTAAAGATTACTTATTCAATTTAGATTTAGAAAATTCAGCATTGTTATTAATGAGTTCTGGAAACTACGGTGGTTTGAACTTTGATGATGTAAAGGGATTAATTACAATACTATAATGTTAATGGAAGAAAGTTCTTTTTTATCTATATCCAATTGGTCCGAAGACGATAAACCACGTGAAAAATTGATGCTTAAAGGCAAAGATATTTTAAGTGATGCCGAGCTAATCGCTATTTTGATTGGTTCAGGAAGCAAAAACGAATCGGCTGTTGATTTGAGTAAAAGAATTCTTTCTAGTGTAGATAATAATCTAAATGCTTTAGGCAAATTATCTATCACGCAATTAACAGGTTTTAAAGGAATAGGTGAGGCAAAAGCTATTTCGATAATTGCAGCAACAGAATTAGGACGACGCAGAAGGGCAGAGGACGTTGTTGATTTAATCAAGATTACATCGAGTAAAGTAGTTTTTGAAATCATGCAGCCTGTCATTGGAGAATTGCCGCATGAAGAGTTTTGGATTATATTTTTAAACAACTCAAATAAAGTTATTTCAAAATCTCAATTGAGTAAAGGAGGGATTACCGGCACGCTGGTAGATGTTCGTTTAGTCTTTAAGATGGCACTAGAGATAGGGGCAACCTCACTGATTTTATGTCATAATCATCCTTCGGGCGGATTAAATCCTAGCGAAGCTGATAAACAAATTACAAAAAAGCTTAAATTGGCAGGCGAAAGCTTAGATATTAAAGTGTTAGATCATATTATAATTATCGAAACTGGATATTACAGTTTTTTAGACGAAGGAATTTTTTAAGAATGAAAAACAATACCATAATTACAGATGTCTTTTTTGATTTAGACCATACGCTTTGGGATTTTGATAAAAACTCAGAACTAGCGTTCGAAACAATCTTGAAAAAGAATCACCCAACAATTGAAATTAATGCTTTTATAGAAAAGTATATTCCGATAAATCAGGCTTGTTGGAAATTATATCAAAACGATAAAATTTCGCATGTAGAACTACGTTATAATAGACTAAAACATACTTTTGATGCTTTAGATTATGTTGTTTCAGATGCTTCAATAGATGAAATGGCCGAAGAGTATATTCAGTTATTACCATTAAATAATTATCTTTTTGATGGAGCAATTGAAATTCTAGAATATTTAAAAGGTAAATACAGATTGCATATCATTACTAACGGGTTTGCAGAAGTTCAGTATAAGAAAATTACAAATTCAAACATTGAAACATACTTTCAGACAATAACAAATTCTGAAAAGGCAGGGGTAAAGAAGCCTAATCCTATTATTTTTGAATATGCCTTGAATTCTGCTAATTCTAAAAAGGAAAACAGTATCATGATTGGAGATTGTTTAGATGCCGATGTTCAAGGAGCTTTAAACGCTGGACTTGATGCAATTTTCTTCAATGATAAAAAAGTAGAAGCACAACATAACATTAAACAAATAAACCATTTATTAGAACTTAAAAATTACTTATAAAATTATGAAAACAAAAATCTTATTATTACTTATATTTATTTCTAGCTATGGCTTTTCTCAGTCAGTGAATGATTACAAAGCAGTAATTATTCCTTTGAAATATGATTTTATGAAGACAGATAATCAATACAGATTAGCTACGCTCACCAAGTTTAATTTAAATAAAGCTGGTTTCGAAGCATTTTATGCAAATGATGCAATTCCGCAAGATTACAATCGTTGTGAATTGTTAAATGTAGATGTAATTAGAGATAATGGTTTTCTGGTAACAAAACTATATGTAACATTTAAAGATTGTTACGGCAAAATAGTTTTTACATCAGAGATAGGAAAAAGTAAAATAAAAGATTTTGATGGAGCTTATGCCGAAGCTTTAAATCAAGCCTTTTTATCAATAAATGCTTTACATTATAAGTATAATGGCAAAAAAGCATCAGGAGCTATGAATAACCAAACTTCAGTAAATAATCAAGTTGCAGTTGCTCCTGTTGCGGTAACAACAAGTGCTGCTGTTGTTAACTCAGTTGTAAATAATAATGATCCTAATTTATTGTATGCACAACCTACAGAAACAGGATATCAATTAATCGATAAAACACCAAAAGTAGTTATGAAATTGATGAAAACGTCTCGTCCAGATTCTTTCATAGCTATAAAAGGAGATATTCAAGGTTCATTAAATGCAAAAGACAATGAATGGTATTTTGAATACTATAAAAATGATAAATTGGTTTCAGAAAAAGTAATTGTAAAATTCTAAACTAATTTTATACGCGGTTAATACCCGTATTTATCTTTCCAACGATTTCTCAAAAATTCCCGGTTGCTATTCTCTCTAGAATTGTTGCCGGGATTATATATTACAGTCTTAGATAATGCGTCTGGCAGAAACTCTTGTTCTGCAAAATTATTTGCATAGTCATGCGAATATTTATAATCATCACCATAACCTAACTCCTTCATTAATTTTGTTGGAGCGTTGCGCAAATGAATTGGAACAGGCAAATCTCCAGTTTGTTTTACTAACTGTTGCGCGTTACCAATTGCCATATAAGATGCGTTGCTTTTTGGAGAAGTAGCCAAATAAATTGCGCACTGACTTAATATTATTCTGCTTTCAGGATAACCTATTGTAGTAACAGCCTGAAAAGTATTGTTTGCCATTATAAATGCTGTAGGGTTTGCATTTCCTATATCTTCGCTAGAAAGAATAAGCATTCTTCTTGCGATAAATTTCACATCTTCTCCACCTTCAATCATTCGGGCTAACCAGTAAACAGCGCCGTTAGGATCACTTCCGCGTATTGATTTTATAAATGCCGAAACGATATCATAATGTTGTTCGCCACTTTTGTCATACAAAACAGTATTTTGTTGTACAAGTTCAAATACGCGATCGTTAGTTATCGTTATATTGTCATCTGGCGATGCGTTTACGACCAATTCAAAAATATTTAATAGCTTTCTTCCATCACCACCAGAAAGCCTCAATAAAGCTTCGGTTTCTTTTAAATCAATTTTTTTAGAAGCCAAGATAACATCAGTTTTCATGGCGCGATGTAATAATAATTCTAAATCACTTTTTGTAAAAGCATTCAAAATATAAACTTGACATCGCGAAAGTAAAGCGGGGATTACTTCAAAACTTGGATTTTCGGTAGTTGCACCAATAAGCGTTATCCAACCTTTTTCGACAGCTGCCAAAAGTGAATCTTGTTGCGATTTGCTAAAACGATGAATCTCATCAATAAACAAAATCGGATTTTTGGCTGTGAATAAGCCACCACTTTGTTTTGCTTTTTCGATAACATCACGAATGTCTTTTACCCCCGAATTTATAGCGCTTAAGATATAAAAAGGACGCTTAGACTCTTGTGCTATGATTTGAGCTAAAGTAGTTTTTCCAGTTCCAGGAGGTCCCCAAAACAGCAAAGAAGGGATGATTCCTTTTGCGATTTGTTGAGTTAGTGAACCATTTGGTCCAACCAAATGACTTTGGCTAACATAGTCTTCTAATTTCTGAGGTCTTATACGTTCTGCTAATGGTGCTTCCATTTTGTAAAATTACTATTTTCAATTTTAATTTATTGCCACAATTAGTTTTTTTAGGAGCTTTTCCAGCTCTTCACTATATCTTTATTATTACTAAAGAAGTAATAATAAAGGATGCCGTTGCGATCTGGGCTAAAAAAGGTATTTAATCAATACATCGGTGTCTGACAAAATAGCACTATATTTATTTTGGATAAATTTTTGACTTGAATTTAGTTGTTAATCATAATCATATACAATAGTGGAAAAAGATTTCAAGTTTACCAATTCGGTTATTGCGCTACCATTATTTTCTGTGCTTCTTTTATGGATTGTATATTGGTTACAAATCCGTTATGATTTTGATTTTTACGAACACGGAATTTACCCAAGAACATTTTCTGGATTGCAAGGCATAATTTTTAGTCCTTTTATTCATGCAGATATTAGTCATTTGTATAATAACTCAATACCATTATTGGTTTTGCTAGCTGCACTTCAGTTTTTTTATCCCAAGCAAACCATTCCGGTGATTGTTTACGGAATATTATTTTCAGGATTAATTACTTGGGTTATTGCAAGGTCTAATTACCATATTGGAGCAAGCGGATTAATTTATGTTTTGGTAAGTTTTATCTTTTTCAAAGGGATTCAAACAAAATATTACCGATTGGTTGCTTTGTCATTATCGGTAATTATGTTTTACGGTGGGATGATTTGGTATGTTTTCCCCGAAGTAGATAACTCAATCTCTTGGGAGGGACATCTGGCAGGTTTTATAACAGGTTTTGTAATGTCGATACAATTTAAAACTCCCGAATATCAAAAGCCTATTTTGTACGATTGGCAAAAACCAGATTTTAATCCGGAAGATGATGCTTTTATGAAACATTTTGATGAAAATGGTAATTTCGTCAATACCGAAATTCCAGAGGAAACACCATATTTCTATTCGGATACTTTAGTAGAGTACACCGTTGTAAAACAAGAAGAATTAGATGATAATCTCTAATTATTAGTTCATTGCAAAAACATATTTCTTTAATGAGTATTTTTGTTAGAATAATTTAATTCTTTCAAAAACTCTGGATATGAAAAAGATAAGTTTATTAGTAGGATGTTTATTGTCGATGCCAATGGTTTTTGCGCAATGCGAAATTCATAATCGAATCCAGGCAGATGGTTCTATGTTTTATTATATTAAACCAACACCATTTTATACCACAGAATCAAAATCTTTAAAAATAAATATTGTAACCGATAAAGAGAATTATTTTATTGCTTTGCAACCAACTCCATTTCCGTCAAAAGAAGTGGGGAAAAATATAAAAGATGACTTATCGTTGGAATTATCAAACAAGATAAAATATAAATTAAAGCATTACGATACACAATATTTAAAACAAGATTCTATTTTGCAAGTGTTGTATATAATTGATAAAAATGATTTGAAAGCATTTTCGACTTACGAAGCCGTTACTGCTAGTATTAATATGGAAGGAACAGAGTTTGTCAGGGATTATGACTTTAAGCTACATAAAAGTGCAATCATAGAGCAGTTAAATTGTTTTCTTAAAGAAGAGGAAAAATAGCTAATAAACTGATTGTTTTTTTGAATAGCTTGTATAAAAAAACCATCCCAAATTTGGGATGGTTTTTATGTTTAAAAGAACACCAAGAATTATAGTGGATTTTGTACAATAAGTGTATTTGCATCTATTTCTGCTTGTGGAACCTGAAAGGTAAATTTATTATCACCAGCAGGGATATTTAATTTTCCAAAAGTTGCATGATTAGATCCAGCATAATCTCTTACTAAAGGAGTGCCTAAGCGTTTCATGTCAAACCATGCAAATCCTTCACCCCAAAGTTCGATTCTTTTTTGAAGAATGATTTCATTGATTAAGGCAGCCCCTGTGTTTGTTGATTTTACGTATTTAGGATCTCTAGTTATAGTAATATCATATAAAGTTTGAATTGCTTGCGCTTCGTTTCCTGATTTTGCATAAGCTTCAGCTTCGATGTAGTACATTGCAGCTGCTCTTAAGTAAATGTAGTCACCACCATTAACCGTAGGGTCTCTAAATTTTATGTTAGCATATGCTGGTAATGCAGGATATTTTGGGTTTCCTCCTGGAGCTACAAATGCATTTTTTCTGTAATCAGTAGGAGAGATAGCATCATATAGTCTTTTGTCTATATTCTTGTAAATTCCACCTCCACCAGCATAAGCAGATTTATTAGTATTGTCAAAATGGCCAAAGAAACTAGCTACAAAGCTACTTTGAGCTGATGTTAATGCTATTCCCCACATAGTGTCTTTGTTACTTACATCGTAAAAACCATTAGACCATTCAGCTTCAGTTAATAAAGGATAGCTTTGTCTTGCAGTACGTGCAAGAGGAGCAGCCTCTGCATATTTACCCATTTCAAGATAAACATCAGCTAAAAATGCTTGAGCTAGAGATTGTTTAAGTACACTTGCACTGCCACTAACTTTATATAACTCAAGTGATTCTTTTAGATCTTTTTCTATTAGCGTGTAAACTTCGTTAACAGTTGATCTAGCATGTGGAATTAGTGTTACTGTAGTGTAAATCGGTACAGATAGCTCAGTTTCATGACCTACATAAGTAGGTCCGTACATACGTGCTAGCATAAAGTAAAAGTACCCTCTTAAAGCTAGAGCTTCAGCTCTAATACCTTTTAGTTTAGGAGTTATTACTGCTTCTGGCGGAAGAGCATTAAGAACGATATTTAGAGTCTTAATTTGTGGGTAGTATGTACTCCAAGCAAGTTTAGATCTAATACTTGTTTGAGTTCTCCCCAAATAGTTGTAGAAAGATCCATACCAGCTTGATTTTGTTTGCACAACATCATTTGACATTATATCTGTTGCTGCAAGTATAGATTTGTGTCCATAATCTTCGTGGTTAGCCCCGATAGATAATCCGTATGATCTTAATGCAGAGTGTACTCCATTTATAATTGCCGCATACCCTTCTTCGGATGTTGCAAGTTGCTCGTCATTAATTGTTGATTCAGGTGTTGTGTTTAGAAATTCTTTATCACAACTTGTTAACATCAACAATGATAATGCTATAGTTAATATTTTTTTCATATTCTTAAAAATTTACTGTTAAACCAAATGAGATAGTTTTCATAACTCCATACACATTCAGTGATTGGCCATTATTTGTTCTTGATCCTAAATTGCTTAATCTTGGATCCATACCTTTTCTGTCAGACCATAATGCTAAATTAGTTCCCATTAAGCTGAATTTAGTAGATGAAATTCCAAGATCTTGTAATTTGCTATTTTTGAAATCATAAGATATAGAAACATCTTGTAAACTGATGTAATCTGATTTTGCTAAGAAAAGATCTGAAGATGACATTTGGTTATTAGATATATTATCAATTCTAGGTATATTAGAATCTGGATTATCTACAGACCATGATTTGGTTATATCTTTGTGATAGTTTTGTCCTACGTTGTCATCTCCTGAATACATAGCGCTTTGATAAACACCATCATACATATATCCTCCAACTTGGTATGCAAAACTTGCTTGGAATGTGATGTTTTTAAATCTGAACATAGTTCCGAAACCTCCATATACATCTGGATTTGCATCTTTATCACTTAAGTATTGAGTTGCAAGTGTATATTCATTAGTTGTAATCTTATTTCCAGTTAAATTCCCAGATGCATCTTTTTCATTCGTATACCATAATGCATCTCCATTAGTTTTGTCTACACCTGCAAATTCTCTTAGGTAGTAAGCATACGCAGGAGCGCCAACTTCAAATCTAAAAATACCACTTGTAAAAGGACTTGGTAAAGATGTTACCTTGTTCTTGTAATGTGTTGCATTAGCCCAAATGTTAAAATCGATATCTTGTGTTTTAATTACATCAACACCTAAGTTAACTTCAATTCCTTTGTTAGACATGTCACCAATGTTTTCAGTAACAAACGGAATTCCAGTTGATGGTGCATAAGGACGGTTGTATATTAAATCACTTACATTTCTTTCGAAATATTCAGCTTCAAGATTTACTCTATTGAATAATTCAATTTCGAATCCAATATTTAAATTTTTAGATTTTTCCCATTTGATGTTTCTGTTTCCTTCAGATACAGTAACTACACTCGCATTTCCTTCTGCATCAGGTAAAATCTCATATTGTGTTTGGTATGCATAGTAGTTTCTTTCACTTCCAAAGTAACTACGGCTGCTAATTCTTGTAGAAGAAGGGTAATAGATATTATCATTTCCTTGTTCTCCGTAACTTCCTTTAATTCTTAAGTCAGTAATCCATTTTGTTTGCGGGAAGAAAGATTCTTTGGTAACAGACCATGCTCCACCAAATCCGTAGAAATTACCCCATCTGTTTTCTGGTGCGAATACTGATGATCCATCTCTTCTGAAACTAGCATTTACAAAATATTTGTTTTTGTAGCTATAATTTAATCTAGAGAAGAATCCTTCTACTTTGTATAAATCATTGTAGCCATCTAAATAAGAATATCTAGTAGCATTACTAACTACTGGTAAACCTGGTATTACAACACCTGTTTTTTGTCCAGTCAACATTTTTGATGTAAAATCTGAAGACTCATGTCCAACAAGAATGTCAAGTGAATGTTCTCCAAAAGATTTCTTCCAAGATAATAATTGTTGGTTTGTAATAGTATAGTCATCTTGCGATGCTGTTCCTATACTACC
Organism: Flavobacterium sp. GL_143; assembly: GCF_057834355.1. Taxonomy (NCBI): domain Bacteria; kingdom Pseudomonadati; phylum Bacteroidota; class Flavobacteriia; order Flavobacteriales; family Flavobacteriaceae; genus Flavobacterium; species Flavobacterium sp. GL_143. Next base: position 2,049,770 of record NZ_CM174401.1, read on the forward strand.
ATTTACTCCCATGTCATCTCCACCAATTCCTGTTGTACTATTTACATAATACCCAGACATTAAGTCATAACCAAGATTATATCTGAAGTTGAAGTCTTTTAAGAAATCGATAGATACGTAACCTCTAGCTCCAAATTTGTTTTCTTGATTTAAATTTGTATTTAATAATGTAGTTCCGTATGGATTTAAGTTGAAACCATAAGGACGATCTCCTGACTGGTTAAAGTCATATACTTTTTCTCCTACTTTGTTGGTTACAATATTTCCACCAGCGTTTCTAAGATAAACTGGATAAATTGGAGCTATATTTCTTGCCCAGCTAAATAAATTACTATATGTACTAGAAGTTACTTGTGAGATTGGTGCATTCTGATTAGAGTTTGCATAGTTAAGGTTAGCACCTACTTTAATTTTATCAGTAATCGTATAGTCAACATTTGATCTTAGAGTTACACGTTTAAAATTTGAGTTAATTGTGTATCCATTATCAGATAGGTAACCTACAGATAAGTAAGAATTAAGTTTTTCTGAACTACCAGCTAAACTTAAAAAGTGCTCAATTCTTGTATTATCATTAAATAATGCTTTTTCCCAATTATCATGATATAATAGTTTTGCATTAGGATTTAGTTGTCCTGTATTTGGATCTATTACTTGATTATTCGGTACGTTGTAATTATTATACCCTAGTGAGTAAGATGGGTCTCCACTTATTAAATTTTGAGATGCAGTTAATGAAGCGTCAGCAGCTGAATCACCACCTTTTATTAAACCATTTCTGATTCTGTTGTATGCTGCTTTGTAATAATCTCCTGGATCTGTAATCATATCATACTCCGGAACAGCTCTAGAGTTAACTCCTATTTTTCCTTCGTAAGTAACTTTTAGTTGACCTTTTTTACCTTTTTTGGTTGTAACAATGATTACACCGTTTGCTCCTCTACTTCCGTATAATGCATTAGATGATGCATCTTTCAAGAAACTGATAGACTCGATATCCTGAGTTGCTATAGCGTTTATATCTCCGTTATAAGGGAAACCGTCTACAACATACAAAGGCGCATTCGAAGACGAGATAGATCCGATACCTCTAAAACGTACTTGAGGCGCATCTCCTGGTTGTCCTGAATTTGCTTGAATTTGTACACCCGCAACTTTACCTGTTAAAGATTGAATTGCGTTAGATGCTTGAGTGTTTTCTAATGCTTTTGCATCAATTTTTGCAACAGCTCCTGTTATAGCTTCTTTCTTTTGTGTTCCAAAAGCTACAACCACCACGCCTTCAAGTTCCATTGCATCTCCCACTAACTTTGCGTTAACAACAGAAGATGTAGCTGGCTGTTCTTTACTTTTCATCCCAATGTAAGTGAAAAGAATTATTTGATTAGGCGACGCTTTAATTGAGTATTTTCCGTCGAAATCAGTTTGTGTTGCATTTTTTGTTCCCTTTACAGTTACTGTTACACCAGGTATAGGCATTCCAGTATCATCAGAAACAATTCCTGAAACAACTCTTTCTTGCGCAAAATTTAATTGCGCAACCAGTACCAATAGCAGTACTAAGAATCCATTGAATTTTAGTTTCATTTTTAAATATTTTGAATTAGTTTGACAAAAATCTTAATAATTTGTTAATCTTCCTAATGGATTTGCCTGCTTTTATCCGAAATATGTAAATAAACAAAACATTTCTTGTTAAAAAATCAATTTTTCATTGTTTTTTTATCTGTTTATTATAGGTGATATCGTTAAATTTTTGAAAATATTTAATTTTTTTGGTTGGTTTTTTTTTGTTTTTTGTTTTTTTTGAGCAGAATAAAAGAAAAAAATAAAAGTAATTTTTGTTGTTAAATTATGGGTTAATAAAAGCTTTTTTTTCTTGAAACATTCGAAAAAAGCATAGATAATAGGGGCTGTAGACCTTTTACGATATAGTTTTTTTGACTTTAAATTGTGAAATTTAACCTAGAATACATGTGTTTTGGTATTCTATAAAAGCAATGTTATTAAATTGTTTTGTCTGTAACAGGAGCGTTATTGATTTGATTTTTGAAGTGTTTTTTTACTTTTATTTTTGAAAATATTATTAAAAGTTAATGTTACTGAAGCGGCATTTATTATTTGCGAATCTGTATCTCTTGGAAGATACTCATTGGTATAGGTCAATTCTATTTGTATGTCATCTGTAAATAAATATCCTGCTCCAAGGTTTAATCTATTGCGGTCAAAAAAGCTTAGCCCAGTAATTTTTGCATCAGATTTAAAGAATAATTCATCAGAAACTATAGCGTAAACTACACCTTCACGGAGTACTTTACTGTTTACTGGTTTTAGATATTTAATTTGTTGACGATATCTATATATGTCTTGATATTTACCGTTTTCATCTCTTATATATCGGAGTTCTATTCTCATTCTTGTGCTGAGAGTATATCCTATCTTATGAAAATAGTAAGTGCCTTGTAATGCAAACCTCCATTCGGGAGATTTAAATTGTCCTATTTCAGGAACATCTTTGTTGTCATAATAGGCTAAGAAGCTAGATAGTTTCCACCGAGGACTTAAGTAGTAGTGTCCCCAAGTTCTAAAAGCTTTCTGGGTGTTTGTGTGGAAAATTTGAGCAGAAGATTCTGTGCTGCTGTAGGTATTGTCAAAATTTAGTTCAAGGGACCATTTTTCATTTATAGTTCTGTTGAATTGAATCTCGCTCCAGAATTGATTATATGTAGAAGTTTGTCCATGACTTATACTTGTAATTAGAAATATTACAAGTATAAATATGACTTTTTTTGTTGGAATGCTACGAATAGAATTGGAATGCATAAAAAATTATTTATAATCATTTATTTACCCTCTAATCTTATGTGTTGGTTTTATTTTCTTTGGCGGACAGCCTCATATAAAAAAGCTCCACAAGCAACAGAAACGTTTAGAGATCCTATTGTTCCAAACATTGGAAGTTTTGCTTTTTCATCAACTATTTTTAATACCGATGGATTGATACCTCTATCCTCAGATCCCATTATTATAGCGACAGCTTCATTTAATGAAACATCATAAATGTTTTGATCGGTTTTCTCGGTTGCGGCTACAGTTTTTATACCTGAACCTTGTAGGTAAAATATAGCATCTTTTATGTGTTCTACTTTACAAATAGGTACATTAAATACTGCTCCAGCTGATGTTTTAACAGTATCTCCGTTAACTGGAGCTGAACCTGATTTTTGAACGATGATTCCGTTTACGCCAGTGCACTCTGCAGTTCTGATAATGGCACCAAAATTACGAGCGTCAGATATTTGGTCTAAAATTAAAAATAGGGGAGTGCATCCTGATGCAATAGTTGAGTCCACTAAATGTTCTAATTCAATAAAGCCAATTGGTGATATTGTTGCAACTGCACCTTGGTGATTATTTGGGGTTAATCTGTTTAGTTTTTCAACTGGAACATAAGAAAAATTTATGTTGGCGCGTTTCATCACTTTCATTAAATCTTTCATCAGTTCACCTGATATCTCTTTTTGTATGAAGACCTTGTCTACTTCTTTTCCTGATTGTATTGCCTCTATGATGGCTCTAATTCCGAATATTTGATGTTCTTTTTCCATACGGCAAATATAGTTATAATGTTCATATAAAAAAAAGCCACTCTGAACGAACAGAGTGGCTTAATTATGATTACTAAGATAAAAAATTAGAATTTATCCCAGAATAGTTTTGTTGTTAATAAATCTCCACCGATAGCATCAGAAGCTGCTTTCCAGTTTGAATTATTTACTTGTTGTTCAAGAACTGGATATGTCATTCTTACTGGAACTTTACCACCAGCATTAGTAATAGCAGTAGGAGGTGCAACTAAAACAGGGAAATCTAATCTTCTCCAGAAATTCCATGAAGTTAAACCTTGATTAAACATAGCTACCCAAGCTTGTTCTCCAATTGATTTTTTCCAATTAGTAGCATCATAAGGTTTTGTAGCAAGATATGCTGTTACATCTGCTGCGTTACCACCCCATTCTAAGATCGAAGCTTTAACTGCTGCATCATAAAAAGGTGCGGCAGCTGCTGGTGAAACCCATCTAGCATTTGCTTCAGCAATATAAAAAGCAACTTCAGTATAGTTTAATAAGATACCTGGAGTTGTACGAGTGTATGCAAATGCACCAATGCTAGAAAAATCACTGAATTTTCCACTTTTTCCAACTTCTTGACCTACAAAAATATCATCTGAAGGATCATCTGGAGTCTCATCTACTTTTGGTTCGTAATAATGACTTATTCTTGGGTCATTAGATGCATTCATGTAATCAACTAATGGTTTAGCAGCGAAGAAATCATCTCTACCACTTGCAGCCAAGTTTTCAAACAAAGGGTTGAAATTTGGAGATGGAGATAAGTATTGAAATTGACAATTATTAGCAGGAGAAGTCATAACCCCCGCAGCTATAGCAGAAAGTGCTGTAGTCTGTGCTAAAGTTGGATTTGCATCGGCAATTCCGATTGCTAGTTTTAATTTTAAAGAGTTAGCAAGTACAATCCATTTTGCAATAGCTCCATTGTAATATTTGTCACCATCACTAAAAGTCTTAAAGCCAGTTCCTGTAATGTCTAAATTAGTTATATCAGTATTTATTCTTACGATTAAATCTTCATAAATCTTAGATGCATCATCATATGCTGGTAATGGGTAAGCAGTAAGGTTTGCAGCTTGAGTATAAGGTATATTTCCGAAAGTATCTACAAGCATTTGAAATGTGTAAACTTGCATGATATCAATAATAGCCAATTGGTTTTTTTTGTTTTTTGGCCATGCTGGAGCTTCAGCGATAGTTGGTACATACGCATTAACCAGTTCTTTTGCTTTACCTAAGTTGTTCAATACATTTACATAATTATCAGTATAAATGTTGTTAGAAACATTTCTGTTAACAAAGTCATAATTACTTTCGTTTACATAGATTGCTTCTTGCCAGTACTGCATCGTTAATCTGAAGTTGTTTTCGTTAACACTAGGAGTGTTTACGTAATCACTTAATTCCTTTTGAGCATAATTTATAAGGGATCCAGGAACGGTAGTATAGGCGCTATTTGGGTCTGTGTTTATATCTTCACTAACACAAGCTGTCATCGACAGACCAATTGTTAGTATTGCTATGATTTTTTTCATTTCCATTTTTTTTAAAAATTAAGTTTGACGTTAAAAGAAATATTTCTTGTTGACGGCATAGGACCTGATTGGTATCCTTGTGTATTACCAGAAGATAATCCTGCTTCTGGATCAGAATAAGGAACGCTTTTGTCTATTATCCATAGATTATTTCCGATTATGCTAAATGAAGCTCCTTTTACAGAATTCCCTAATAAACTTGTTGGGAAATTGTATGTAAACGCTACCTCTCTTAATTTTACAAAACCAGCATCGTAAACAAAATGTGCAGTAGGAGGATCTGTACTTAAAACTTGACTTGATTGAGATCTGTCTAATCTCGTTGTGTTCGTTACATATTGTGGTTGTCCATTTCCAGGCACATAAGCAGGGTTTGCCATAACACCTTGTAAAAGTTGACCACCACCATTAGCAAGTGTGTTTCTTATAGGATTTCCTAAGTCGTTGTTTCCAACTGAATTTTCATAAATACCTGTTCCGTATCCGTAGTATTGATCAAGAGAGAAAAGACTTCCTCCTTTTTTTACATCAATTAAGAAGCTGAAAGAAACGTTTTTGTAAGTGAATCTGTTGTTTAAACCACCAGTCCAGTCTGCTTGGTATGTTCCTAATTCATTGTCAGTAGTAGTAGATACTAAATAAGCACCATTATCTCCAATGACTTTATTACCAGCATTATCTAATACGTATGTTGTTCCCCAGATTGTACCATAATCTCTGTTAAGAGGGGCATTGATGCTGATTCCACCTTGTAAAGAGTTGATCTGAATATTTTCAATACCTGGTGCTAACTCAGTAACTTTAGTGTTAGGGTTAGCCCAGTTAACATTAATATCCCAAGAAAAGTTTGCAGTTTTAACAGGAGTAACATTAAGAGATACCTCAAATCCTTTTGTTGTTAAGGTACCAGCATTCATATTATTAAACGGTGATCCGGTAGCTGTTGATACAGGTAAAGGTAAAATTTGGTTGTAAGCTTTGTTTTGGAACCAAGCAACGTCAAATCCAAATCTATTATCTGCAAATTGCATGTTTAAACCTAACTCAACATTATCTAATTGTTGTGGTTTTAAATTAGGGTTTTTTGCAGTAGTATTGTAAGAATAAGCAGGTGTGCCGAAAGGATTTCTGGCAGTATAGCTGTTTATAAGTAAGTTAGGATCAGTGTCAGAACCTACTTGAGCATAAGCAGCTCTAAATTTACCAAAGTTGATGAATTCAATATCTTTTAACCAATTTGAAAACACCACACTTCCAGATATTGCTGAATACCAATAGGTATTATTATCAGTAGGTAAGGCAGATGATTCATCTCTTCTCACAGACCCTTCAAGATAGTATGTTCCTTTATAACCTAAAGTTGCTTGTGCGAACATACCTAGAACTTCTTTTCTTGTTTTGATTGTTCTTGGTAGTGTTATAGCAGATACTGAGTTTGAGATTGTATATATTCCAGGAATGTACAATCCTCCAGATGTTGATTGTTCCTCAGAAAATTTGCTTTGAACGTTAAAGTTTGTGCCTAAGATAAAATTAAGGTTTAAATCTTCTGCTAAGTCTTTTTTGTAAGTAGCTAAGAAATCATAATTTTGTTCACTATAATCAAACAAATTTAAAGCGTAACCAGATGGTTGGTTCACTGTGTTTAGTCCTAATGCATTTGCATATGAACCTACAGCAATTCTGTCTTCTGTTTTTAAGTTAAATCCATCAGTACCCATTCTACCCATTAAGTTGATGCTTTTAGATACATCATAACTTATGCTTGCGTTTGCTGCAAATCTTCTTCTGCTATCATTGTTGTAATTTTGATCTCTTTGGAAGTATGGATTGTCCCAAAAAGCAGGAGCTAGTGGGGTTGCATTATTTGGGCCTTTTATATTCCAAGTATAGTTTTGATTGCTCATTCCGTAAAGCTCTTTTTGTTCTTTGATGTCAACATTAGTTGGCCACCATTGTCTAAATCCAGCTATTGCGTTTCCGCCGTATCCAGTAGAGTTTCTGTTTGTTGTGTTCTGAGATACATAAGTTGCATTGAATGTAGAGCTTAATTTATCGCTAAATTTATAAGTTCCTGCAAAATTGAAGTTATTCTTGCTTAATAAAGAATTTGGTAATACGTCAGAACTATTTGTATTGGCATAAGTTAATCTATAAGTGGCTTTGTCTGAACCTCCACTTAAAGCGATATTATTTACAGTTGTAGTACCAGTTTCAAAGAATTCAATTGGTCCATTTTTGGCAGCAACCCATGGTGTTTTTTTGCCAAAAGAAGCAGATCCAGGAGTGAAGGCGCCATATTGCCAAACATCTTCGCCAGTATATTTAGGTCCGTAAGAAGCGTCATCACCTGTTGAAACAAGTTTAGATCCTTGGTAACTACCCCAGCTATCTTCCCCGTTGTAACCTTGACCATATTCAGTTTGGTATTTAGGGAATGTTTTTTTGTCTACAGTAGACATAACGTAAGAAGAAGAAAACTCTACAGATAGGTCATTTCTTGCTTTTCCTTTTTTAGTCGTAATGATGATCGCACCATTTTGAGCTCTAGATCCATAAAGGGCAGTAGCTGCCGCACCTTTTAGTACGTTAATCTCTGCAATATTATTTGGGTTAATGTCTGATGCAGCATTTCCGTAATCAACACCACCTCTACCTTGTTTTTGGTCTAAGCTATTTACGTTGTTGTTTAGAATAGGTACTCCATCTACTACGAATAAAGCTTGATTGTCTCCTAGCATAGATTTGAACCCTCTAAGAACTACGTTTGTAGATCCTCCAAAGTTTGTTCCTTGTGTTACGCTAAGACCTGCAACTTTTCCTGATAAGTTGTTTACAAAGTTTCCAGTAGGTACTGTGCTTACCTGCTCTGCTGTTACTGTTTGTGCAGAATAACCAAGAGATTTTTTCTCTCTTTTGATCCCTAATGCAGTAACTACTACACCCTCAAGTTCTACTGATGAACTTGATAGTTTTGCACTCACAGATGTGGAACTTGCAGCTATTTCTTGGGTTTTCATCCCAATATAGCTAAATACTAATACTTGGGTTGGTGATGCTTTGATGGAGTATTTACCGTCAAAATCAGTTTGTGTTCCGCTTTTTGTTCCTTTAACTAATACACTAACACCTGGTAAGGGCATGCCTGTATTATCCGAAACAATACCTGAAACAACTCTCTCTTGCGCAAAAGTTAGTTGCGCCATTAGTACTAATAGTAGTACTAAGAATCCATTGAACTTTAGTTTCATTTTAAAATATTTTGAATTAGTCTGCCAAAAATCTTAATAATTTGTTAACTTTCCTAATAAATAAAACTTTTTTTTTGGTTTCAGTTAAAATTTAACATTATTGTATATTTCATTAAAAATGTTATAATGCTGAGATATGTGTAATTTTAGTGATGTTATTACAGGCTGGTTTTCGTTATTTGCAATTAATGCGGGGTTATTTTTAGAATTTAACATTATATTGGATGTTAAGTATGCTATTGTAAAATTTTATTCGATCTTCACTAGTGCTTCCGTTTGCAAGAGTTATTTGTAGCAGTCCGTTTCTTGTTAAAATACCTAGGCCTATTCCGATGCCGATTAAGTTATTTAATTTTTTTTTGTTCTCGGGTGTAGTTTTGTCTTGGTAAAGACCGTAGTCTGCAATGGTGTGTAGGTACAAGTTTGGTGTTGGTTGGTAGCGATATTCGGTTATTAGTAAATTGGTATTATTGGCTTGTAGGCTGTTTTCAGCAAAACCTCTTATAGAGTTAATTCCACCAAATCGATATAGTTCATTTGTTAGATATGTGTTGCTCCAGAGGTAGTAATTTTTACTTCTTATGTAAAAACTATTTTTAATATTTATATAAAAAATGTTAATTAAGTCAATATTGGCATAATGTTGTTTGTTCTCTTCTGAATCTTCAGTTGTGTTGTTTGTGTTTGTTCTTTTTCCGAGACCTGCAGTTATGTTAATATTGGTTTTGGTTGGGAAGATGAAATTTTCAGGAGTTGTTTTTTTGTATTCAAATGTAGCCGTTGTAAAGTGGTTTTTGTAGTCTTGAATTAGTGCGCTGTTTGTATTTTGAATGTCGCTCGATTCGGTTGATTGGTACCCTATATATAGGTGGGAATTGTATTTTATGTAATATCCTAAGGCGATAGCGGTTTTTGTGTTCTGAAAAATACTGTCTTGTTTGAAAATCTCTAATTCAGCTTTTAAGCTTGTTGGTGTTTTGAATAGGTAAGGTATTTCGATTTTGCTTTTGAAAGTTGTTTGTTTGTTTCCATCGCTTTTCCAGTATAGAGAAAATTGTTCTCCACTATGTAGGGTGTTTTCAAGGTTTATGTCAAGATATCCATTAAGAGTTATTTTTTTGTTTTCATCATTAGAAAAACCTATGTAGCCATCAAAAGTGTTGGATTTTCTTTTTTCGATATATATATAGATTTTGGTTGAGTCGTTTGAGAATAAAATTTCAGGAAATTTGCTTTGTTTTACAAAAGTGAATTTTTCAAAATCATTGTAGATTTCTGTAGTAGTTTCTTGGTTGAATGTTTTTCCAGTATATTTTTTTTTAATCTGTTTTAAGTGTCCTTTTGGAAAAATGTTTGATTGGTTGCTTTGTGTGTAGTTTAGTACAATCGAGTTTATTTCTCTCTTCTTTTCATTCTTAATAGAAATGTCTGCGTAAAGGGTATTTTTCTTTCGTTGAATATTTGTGAGTTTTAGTTTTGTAAATGCGTACCCTAAATGTTCAAGTTGATTTATTTTTTTGTTTAAAAGAGATTCAATCTCTTCGTACCGAATGGTTATTATGTTGTTTATGGTGTTTGGAAATATATTGTTAAGAATGGGGTTTTCTTTGTCTACATATATATGTATGGAGTTTATTTTTTCTTTTAGGTTAAATTTTACTATAAAGGTGCTGTCGTTTATACGGTTATTTGTGATTATTTGATTGTCAATAAAACCTTTTGATGTTAGTTTTTTTGAGAATAATTCTATTTCATCAGTTAGTGACTTTGTTGTTTTGTGTTTTTTTAGATAGGGGATGGAGTCGATAGTTTTGTTTTCAAAATTGTTGGCTCCGTTTATTTTTAATTCAAAATGCTGTGCATAGCATTGTAAACTTAGAGAGGTTATTAGTAATAAAGACAAGAGTGTTTTCAATTTTAAAAGTGTTTTATTAAAAGTAATGCAAATATCTAATCTTTGGGATAAAAATCATAAGGTTAAATAATGTTATTGAAAATTAATGCATTAACGTTTGTATAGTGAAAAATATTTTATACATTTGCAACCCCGTAAAAAGCGGGAATTTAATATACATAATAAATTTTTAGTATTAATTATGCCAACAATTCAACAATTAGTAAGAACAGGAAGAACTCAGATAACTAAGAAGAGTAAATCGGTTGCTTTAGATTCTTGTCCTCAAAGAAGAGGGGTTTGTACGCGTGTTTACACTACTACACCAAAAAAACCAAACTCTGCAATGCGTAAAGTTGCGCGTGTACGTTTGACAAATGGTAATGAAGTAAATGCTTACATCCCTGGAGAAGGACACAATTTACAAGAGCACTCGATAGTATTAGTTAGAGGCGGAAGGGTAAAAGATTTACCAGGTGTTAGATATCATATCGTTCGTGGAGCGCTTGACACGTCAGGGGTTGCAGGAAGAACGCAAAGAAGATCTAAGTACGGTGCTAAACGCCCAAAAGAAGCAAAAAAGTAATTTAAACTTTTAAAAAAAAGACATGAGAAAAAGAGCGGCAAAGAAAAGACCACTTTTACCAGATCCGAGGTTTAATGACCAATTGGTAACGCGTTTTGTGAATAACTTAATGTGGGACGGTAAGAAATCTACAGCTTTTAAAGTATTTTATGATGCAATTGACATCATCGAATCTAAAAAGCAAGATTCAGAAAAATCATCATTAGAAATCTGGAAAGATGCTTTAACTAATGTTATGCCTCACGTAGAAGTACGTAGTCGTAGAGTTGGTGGAGCTACATTCCAAATTCCAATGCAAATCAGACCAGATCGTAAGATTTCTATGGCAATGAAGTGGTTAATACTTTATTCTAGAAGAAGAAATGAAAAATCTATGGCTCAAAGGTTAGCTTCAGAATGTTTAGCTGCGGCTAAAGAAGAAGGAGCTGCTGTTAAAAAGAGAATGGATACTCATAAAATGGCTGAAGCAAATAAAGCATTCTCTCACTTTAGATTTTAATTCATAAGAAATGGCTAGAGATTTAAAATATACAAGAAATATAGGGATTGCTGCTCATATTGATGCTGGTAAAACAACAACAACAGAGCGTATTCTTTTTTATACTGGTAAAACACATAAAATTGGTGAGGTGCATAATGGTGCTTCTACAATGGACTGGATGGAGCAAGAAGCGGAAAGAGGTATCACAATTACTTCTGCTGCTACTACTTGTGAGTGGAATTTTCCAACTCAACAAGGAAAGGTTTTGCCTGAAACATTGCCTTACCACTTTAATATTATTGATACTCCGGGACACGTTGATTTTACTGTAGAGGTAAATCGTTCTTTGCGTGTGCTTGATGGGTTGGTTTTCTTGTTTAGTGCTGTTGATGGTGTTGAGCCTCAATCAGAAACTAACTGGAGACTTGCTGATCAATATAGAGTTCCTCGTATGGGGTTCGTTAATAAAATGGATAGACAAGGTTCTAACTTTTTGAATGTATGTCAGCAAGTTAGAGATATGTTAAAATCTAATGCAGTTGCGATTACTTTGCCAATTGGTGAAGAGAATGATTTCAAAGGTGTAGTTGATTTAGTGAAAAATCAGGCTATTATATGGCATGATGAAACTCTTGGAGCTACTTTTGATATTGTGCCTATCCCTGAGGATATGCTTGCAGAAGTAAAAGAATTTAGATCTATACTTATTGAAGCTGTTGCTGACTACGATGAGAATTTGTTGGAGAAGTTTATGGAAGATGAAGACTCAATTACTGAGGAAGAAATCAACAAAGCTTTAAGAGCAGCTACTATAGATATGGCAATCATTCCTATGCTTGCTGGTTCTTCTTTCAAAAATAAAGGAGTTCAGTTTATGTTAGATGCTGTATGTAAGTACTTGCCATCTCCAATGGATAAAGAAGGTATCGAAGGGATTCATCCTGATGATGTTGATTTATTAGAGGAGGATCAAACAAAAATTCTTCGTCGTCCAGATGTAAAAGAGCCATTCGCTGCTTTGGCATTTAAAATTGCTACAGATCCATTCGTGGGACGTTTAGCTTTCTTCCGTGCTTATTCAGGTCGTTTGGATGCGGGTTCATATATTTTGAATACGCGTTCTGGGAACAAAGAAAGAATTTCTCGTATCTATCAAATGCATGCTAATAAGCAAAATCCTATCGAATATATCGAAGCTGGGGATATTGGGGCGGCAGTTGGATTTAAAGATATTAAGACTGGGGATACTATGTGTGATGAAAAACACCCAATTATTCTTGAGTCAATGAAATTCCCTGCGCCGGTAATTGGTATTGCTATTGAGCCTAAAACTAAGGCTGACGTAGATAAAATGGGTATGGCTTTGGCGAAATTAGCTGAAGAGGATCCGACATTTACGGTTAGAACAGATGAGGCTTCAGGGCAAACTATTATATCTGGTATGGGTGAGCTTCACTTAGATATCTTGGTAGATCGTATGAAACGTGAATTTAAAGTTGAAGTGAACCAAGGTGAGCCTCAAGTTGAGTATAAAGAAGCGTTTACAAGAAGTGCAACACATAGAGAGACTTACAAAAAACAATCAGGAGGTCGTGGTAAATTCGGTGATATCGTATTTACACTTGAGCCAGCTGACGAAGTTGATGGTAAAGTTCCTGTAGGATTGCAATTTATTAATGCTGTAAAAGGTGGTAACGTTCCTAAGGAATATATTCCATCTGTAGAAAAAGGTTTCCGTGAAGCTATGAAAACTGGTCCTTTAGCAGGATACCAAGTAGATAGTTTAAAAGTGACTTTAACTGACGGATCTTTCCACCCTGTCGATTCAGATGCGCTTTCTTTTGAGTTAGCAGCTAGAATGGGGTATAGAGAAGTGGCTAAAGCTGCTGGGGCAATCATTCTTGAGCCAATCATGAAAATGGAAGTTATTACACCTGAAGAAAACATGGGGGATATCGTAGGTGATATCAACCGTCGTAGAGGTCAGGTTAATGACATGGGTGATAGAAATGGTGCTAAAACTATCAAGGCTGATGTGCCTTTATCAGAGATGTTTGGTTATGTAACAACATTGAGAACACTTTCATCTGGTAGAGCAACATCTACAATGGAATTTTCACACTACGCTGAAACACCTTCTAATATTTCAGAAGCAGTTATCAAAAAAGCAAAAGGAAACGCTTAATCTTTAAGAAAATGAGTCAAAAAATCAGAATAAAACTAAAATCTTACGATCACATGTTGGTAGATAAATCTGCTGAAAAGATTGTAAAAACAGTTAAGAGTACCGGTGCTGTTGTAACAGGTCCAATTCCGTTGCCAACACATAAAAAACTTTTCACTGTACTACGTTCTCCGCACGTTAACAAAAAAGCAAGAGAGCAATTCGAAGTAATGTCATATAAGAGATTAATTGACATTTATTCATCTTCATCTAAAACTATTGATGCTCTAATGAAACTTGAATTGCCAAGTGGAGTAGAGGTTGAGATCAAAGTTTAAGTAGTTCAAGAGTAAAAAAGGACGCTGCTTTTAGGCGAAAAATATTTTTTTTGGTTTGTGTGTAAATAAGTTATACTTTTGCACCTCTTAAAAAATAGGATTCGGTTTAAAAGCTGCGTTCTATATTTATATTTAATAATTAATAATTAATATTTATGTCTGGGTTAATTGGTAGAAAAATCGGCATGACAAGTATTTTTGATGAAAACGGGAAAAATATTCCTTGTACAGTAATCGAAGCTGGTCCATGTGTTGTTACCCAAGTCAGAACCAAAGGTGTTGACGGGTATGAAGCGTTGCAACTAGGTTTCGATGACAAAAACGAGAAACATTCCACAAAAGCGGCTTTAGGTCACTTTAAGAAAGCTGGAACTGTAGCTAAGAAAAAAGTCGTTGAATTCCAAGATTTCGCAACAGAGCAAAAATTAGGAGATCTTATTGATGTTTCTATTTTTTCTGAAGGAGAATTTGTAGATGTACAAGGTGTGTCTAAAGGTAAAGGTTTTCAAGGGGTTGTAAAACGTCACGGTTTTGGTGGTGTTGGTCAAGCAACTCACGGTCAACACAACCGTTTAAGAGCGCCAGGTTCTGTGGGAGCTTCTTCTTATCCATCTAGAGTATTCAAAGGAATGCGTATGGCTGGAAGAATGGGAGGAGACAATGTAAAAGTTCAAAACCTTAGAGTTTTAAAAGTAGTTGCTGAAAAGAACTTACTAGTTATTAAAGGATGTGTTCCTGGTCATAACAACTCTTATGTAATCATTCAGAAGTAATGGAAGTAAAAGTATTAGATTTCAACGGAAAAGATACTGGTAGAAAAGTTCAACTTTCTGATTCAGTATTCGCAATTGAACCAAATAATCACGCTGTATATCTTGATGTTAAGCAATATTTAGCTAATCAAAGACAAGGTACTCACAAAGCTAAAGAAAGAGCTGAAGTAGCGGGAAGTACACGTAAGATTAAAAAACAAAAAGGAACTGGTACTGCTCGTGCGGGTAGTATTAAAAACCCTTTGTTTAAAGGTGGTGGGACAGTTTTCGGACCAAGACCAAGAAGTTATTCATTCAAATTGAATAAAAACTTAAAGAGATTGGCAAGAAAATCTGCTTTCTCAATTAAAGCAAAAGAAGCAAGTATTGTTGTTTTAGAAGACTTTAATTTTGAAACACCAAACACTAAAAATTTCATTAATGTTTTGAAAGCTTTAGGGTTAGAAAATAAAAAATCTTTATTTGTGTTGGGAGAGTCGAATAAAAATGTATATTTGTCGTCACGCAATTTAAAGGCTTCTAGTGTTGTAAGTAGTTATGAATTAAGTACTTACGCTATTTTGAACGCTAATAATTTAGTGCTTTTAGAGAGCTCTTTAGAGGTAATTGAAGAAAATTTAAGCAAATAATAGGAATATGAGTATCATAATTAGACCTATAGTAACTGAAAAAGTAACCAAGGAAAGTGAAGTTTTGAATCGCTTCGGTTTTGTTGTTGACAAAAAAGCAAATAAAGTTCAGATTAAGAAAGCTGTTGAAGCTGCTTATGGAGTAACTATTTTGAGTGTTAACACAATGAATGTAAGACCGGATAGAACTACAAAATACACAAAAAGTGGTTTGATCAGCGGAAAGACAAATGCAATCAAAAAAGCAATTGTTCAAGTACAAGAAGGAGAAACAATTGATTTTTACAACAATATCTAAGATAGAAAAATGTCAGTAAGAAAATTAAAACCTATTACCCCAGGTCAGCGATTTAGAGTTGTGAATGGTTATGACGCCATTACAACTGATAAGCCGGAACGCTCTTTGATAGCGCCGATAAAAAACTCTGGAGGTAGAAATAGTCAAGGAAAGATGACCATGCGTTATACGGGTGGTGGTCACAAGCAGAGATATCGTATTATTGATTTCAAACGTACAAAAGAAGGAATTCCAGCTACAGTGAAATCAATCGAATATGATCCAAATCGTACTGCATTTATCGCTTTATTAGCTTATGCTGATGGAGAGAAAACTTATGTTATCGCTCAAAATGGATTGAAAGTTGGTCAGAAATTAGTTTCAGGTCCAGAATCTCAACCAGAAATTGGTAACACATTGCCTTTAAGCAGAATTCCTTTAGGAACTGTTATTTCTTGTATCGAATTGAGACCAGGACAAGGGGCTGTAATCGCTCGTTCTGCTGGAACATTTGCTCAATTAATGGCAAGAGATGGAAAATATGCTACAATTAAAATGCCATCAGGTGAAACAAGATTAATTTTGTTAACTTGTGCAGCTACAATTGGAGCAGTTTCTAATTCAGACCACCAATTAGTTGTATCTGGTAAAGCAGGTAGAACAAGATGGTTAGGAAGAAGACCTAGAACAAGACCTGTTGCAATGAACCCTGTTGATCACCCAATGGGTGGTGGAGAAGGACGTTCTTCTGGTGGACATCCACGTTCAAGAAATGGAATACCAGCTAAAGGTTATAGAACTCGTTCTAAGAAAAACCCGAGTAACAAGTATATCGTAGAACGTAGAAAGAAATAATAAGATATGGCACGTTCATTAAAAAAAGGACCTTTCGTTCATTATAAGTTAGACAAGAAAGTTCAGGAAAACGTAGAAAGTGGTAAAAATGCAGTTGTAAAGACTTGGTCTAGAGCTTCAATGATTACTCCAGATTTCGTTGGACAAACTATCGCAGTTCATAACGGTCGTCAATTTGTACCAGTTTACGTAACAGAAAACATGGTAGGTCACAAATTAGGAGAATTTTCACCAACTAGATCTTTTAGAGGTCATGCTGGAGCAAAAAATAAAGGTAAAAAATAAGAAGCAATGGGAGTTCGTAAAAGAGAAACAGCAGATGCGAGAAAAGAGGCTAATAAGTCTATTGCTTTCGCAAAATTGAATAACTGCCCTACTTCACCTAGAAAAATGCGCTTAGTAGCGGACTTGGTAAGAGGTCAGAAGGTAGAAAGAGCACTTAACATCTTAAGATTTAGTTCTAAAGAAGCTTCAAGAAAATTAGAAAAACTATTATTATCTGCAATCAATAACTGGGAGCAAAAAAATAGTGAAGGTAATTTAGAAGAAGCTGGATTATTTGTTAAAGAGATCAGAGTAGATGGTGGAATGATGTTGAAAAGACTTCGTCCGGCACCTCAAGGTCGTGCACACAGAATAAGAAAACGTTCTAACCACGTAACAATCGTGCTTGGAGCTATCAATAACACACAAAGCAATTCTTAAACAGCATGGGACAAAAGACAAATCCAATTGGAAATAGACTTGGTATCATCAGAGGGTGGGACTCAAACTGGTATGGTGGAAATGATTACGGTGATAAACTTGCCGAAGATCACAAAATCAGAAAGTATATCCACGCTCGTTTATCAAAAGCTAGTGTATCAAAAGTAATCATCGAGAGAACTTTGAAACTTGTAACCGTTACTATCACTACTGCAAGACCTGGTATTATTATTGGGAAAGGTGGACAAGAGGTAGACAAGTTAAAAGAAGAACTTAAGAAAATTACTGACAAAGAGGTTCAAATTAACATCTTTGAAATCAAAAGACCTGAATTAGATGCTTATCTTGTGGCGACAAGCATCGCTCGTCAAATAGAAAGTCGTATTTCTTACAGACGTGCAATCAAAATGGCTATTGCTGCTTCTATGCGTATGAACGCTGAAGGTATCAAAGTTTTGATTTCTGGTCGTTTGAATGGTGCTGAAATGGCACGTTCAGAAGGTTTCAAAGAAGGTAGAATTCCTCTATCAACTTTCAGAGCTGATATTGATTATGCACTTGCAGAAGCTCATACTACTTACGGTAGAATGGGGATCAAAGTGTGGATCATGAAAGGTGAAGTTTATGGAAAGAGAGATCTTTCTCCGCTTGCTGGAATGGATAAAAAACAAGCTGGTGGTGGTAAAGGTGGAGATGCTCCTCGTGGCAAATCTAACTTTAATAAAGGTTCAAAACCAGACGCTCGTAAAAGAAAGTAAATTTTTAAACTAAAGAAAAATGTTACAGCCTAAAAGAACAAAATACCGTAAGGTACAAAAAGGTAAAATGAAAGGGAATTCTCAAAGAGGATTTGAACTTTCTAATGGAATGTTTGGTATTAAATCTGTACATGAAGATGGAATGTTCTTAACTTCTCGTCAAATCGAAGCTGCGCGTATTGCTGCAACTCGTTTCATGAAGAGAGAAGGACAATTATGGATCAAAATATTTCCAGACAAACCAATTACTAAGAAGCCTCTTGAGGTACGTATGGGTAAAGGTAAAGGTGCCGTTGAATATTGGGCTGCCGTTGTTAAACCCGGAAGAATTATGTTTGAAGTTGGAGGAGTTCCTTTGTCAGTTGCAAAAGAGGCGTTACGTCTTGCAGCTCAAAAGCTTCCAGTAAAAACTAAATTCGTCGTTGCTAGAGATTTCGAAGCATAATTTATATTATATTATGAAACAATCAGAAATAAAAGATCTTTCTGCAGCGGAGTTGCAAGAAAAACTTAGTCAAACTAAGAAGATATATGCTGACCTAAAAATGGCCCACGCTATTTCTCCAATTGAGAACCCACTTCAAATTAGAAGTGTAAGAAGAACAGTTGCAAGATTGGCTACAGAGCTAACTAAAAGAGAGTTACAATAATTGTATTCTGCTGAAAGATGGAAGAAAAAAGAAATTTAAGAAAAGAAAGAATTGGTGTTGTTACTTCTAACAAAATGGAGAAATCTATCGTTGTTGCTGAAGTAAGAAAAGTAAAACACCCATTATACGGTAAGTTCGTGTTGAAAACAAAGAAATACGTTGCACACGACGAAACAAACGACTGTAACATTGGAGATACTGTAAGAATTAGCGAAACGCGTCCTTTAAGTAAATCAAAATGTTGGAGATTAGTTGAAATCATTGAAAGAGCTAAATAATTATGGTACAACAAGAATCAAGACTAAAAGTAGCAGATAACACAGGAGCTAAAGAAGTTTTAACTATCCGTGTTTTAGGAGGTACCAAAAGAAGGTATGCCTCTGTTGGTGACAAGATTGTAGTTTCTATCAAAGATGCAACTCCAAACGGAAACGTGAAAAAAGGAGCTGTTTCAACTGCAGTTGTTGTACGTACCAAAAAAGAAGTGAGAAGAGCTGATGGTTCTTATATCCGTTTCGATGACAATGCATGTGTTCTTTTGAACGCTGCAGGGGAAATGAGAGGAACTCGTGTTTTTGGTCCGGTAGCAAGAGAACTTCGTGAAAAACAATTCATGAAAATTGTATCATTAGCACCAGAAGTGCTTTAATTCGTTTTAAGATGATAAAGCTAAAAATAAAATCAGGAGACATCGTAAGAGTAATTGCTGGTGACCATAAAGGATCAGAAGGTAAAGTTTTACGAGTATACCGTGAAAAAAATAAAGCGATAGTTGAAGGTGTAAACATGGTTTCGAAACATACAAAACCAAGTGCTAAAAACCCTCAAGGTGGTATCGTTAAGAAAGAAGCTTCTATACAAATATCTAACATTTCTCTTATTGATCCTAAAACTAAGGAAGCAACTAGAGTTGGTATTAGAGTAGAAGGAGATAAGAAAGTAAGATTTTCAAAAAAATCTAATCAAGTACTATAGTAATGGCATATACACCTAGACTAAAAGAAGAATATAAGAGTAGAGTAATCTCTGCTCTTAAAGAAGAATTCGGATATACAAACGTAATGCAAGTTCCTAAACTTGAAAAAATCGTTTTGAGCCGTGGAGTTGGTGCAGCTGTATCTGATAAAAAACTTATTGACTATGCAGTTGATGAGTTAACAAAGATCACTGGACAAAAAGCAGTATCTACAATTTCAAAGAAAGACGTTGCGTCTTTCAAATTGAGAAAAGGGATGCCTATTGGAGCAAAAGTTACTTTACGTGGTGAGAGAATGTATGAGTTTTTAGATAGACTTATTACTTCTGCTTTACCGCGCGTTAGAGATTTTAGTGGTATCAAAGCTACTGGTTTCGACGGAAGAGGTAATTACAATCTTGGAGTTTTAGAGCAAATCATTTTCCCTGAAATTGATATTGATAAAGTAAACAAAATTTCAGGAATGGATATTACATTTGTTACTACTGCTCAAACAGACAAGGAAGCAAAGTCATTATTGGCTGAATTAGGATTACCTTTTAAAAAGAATTAAGACATGGCTAAAGAATCAATGAAAGCCCGTGAGGTGAAAAGAGAGAAAACGGTAGCTAAGTATGCTGAGAAAAGAAAAGCTTTGAAAGAAGCTGGAGATTTTGAAGGTTTACAAAAATTACCTAAAAATGCTTCACCAGTTCGTTTGCATAATCGTTGTAAATTAACAGGTAGACCAAGAGGTTATATTCGTCAATTTGGTATTTCACGTGTAACTTTCCGTGAGATGGCTAATAATGGATTAATTCCTGGAGTTAAAAAGGCGTCTTGGTAATCTCGCAATAAGTTATTACTTTTGCAAACCAAAAAATAATTTTAATTGATTAAAGGTTCGGGAGGCGAGTGCCTCCCGAAAACCATAATCGCAATCAAATACATATGTATACAGATCCTATTGCAGATTATTTGACTAGAGTTCGTAACGCTGTGGCTGCAAACCACAAAGTTGTTGAAATTCCAGCATCTAATCTAAAAAAAGAAATAACTAAGATCTTATTCGATCAAGGTTATATCTTGAGTTACAAATTTGAGGACAACGCTGTTCAGGGTTCAATCAAAATCGCTTTGAAGTATGATAAAGATACTAAAGAGTCAGTAATTAAAGATATCCAAAGAATTAGTAAACCAGGTTTACGTAAATATGCAGGTGCTTCTAATTTACCTAGAATCCTTAACGGATTAGGAATTGCTATTGTTTCTACGTCAAAAGGTTTGATGACAGGAAAACAAGCTAAGCAATTAAATGTAGGTGGTGAAGTAATTTGTTACGTATACTAATTATAAAGACTATATAAGATGTCAAGAATAGGTAAAAATCCAATTGTAATCCCTGCTGGTACAACTGTAGAAGTTAAAGACGGTATTATTACAGTAAAAGGAAAAAATGGTCAACTTACACAGGAGTTTTCGGATGTAACTGTAACGGTTGAAGGCGATCAAGTTCAAGTAGATAGATCGTCTGATCACAAAGATCACAGAGCAAAACACGGACTTTACAGATCATTAATCAATAATATGATTATTGGAGTAAATGAAGGGTTTACTAAATCTTTAGAATTAGTTGGAGTTGGTTATAGAGCTTCAAACCAAGGACAAAAGTTAGATTTAGCTCTTGGATATTCTCACAATATTGTTTTAGAAGTTGCTCCTGAAGTAGTTTTAGAAACAATATCTGAAAAAGGTAAGAACCCTATCGTAAAATTAACATCAATTGATAAACAACTTTTAGGTCAGGTTGCTGCGAAAATCAGAGGTTTCCGTAAGCCAGAGCCATATAAAGGAAAAGGTGTTAAATTTGTAGGTGAAGTATTAAGAAGAAAAGCAGGTAAATCAGCTTAAAAAATAAGATTATGTCATTAACAAAATCTGATAGAAGACAGAGAATTAGATTCAGAATTAGAAAATCGATTAGTGGTACTGCTACTAACCCAAGACTATCTGTATTTAGAAGTAACAAAGAAATTTACGCTCAAATTATTGATGATGTAAATGGAGTTACTTTATTAGCTGCCTCTTCAAGAGAAAAAGAAATAGGAAAAGGTACTAACGTTGAAATCGCTGCTGCTGTTGGAAAACTAGTTGCAGAGAAAGCGTTAAAAGCTGGGATTGATACCATCACTTTTGATAGAGGTGGATATTTGTATCACGGTCGTATTAAATCATTAGCAGAAGGCGCAAGAGCGGCTGGACTTAAATTCTAATATATTATGTCTAAATACAAAAATGTAGAATTGGTAAAACCAAGTGGTCTTGAACTTAAAGATCGTCTGGTAAGTGTTAATCGTGTTACTAAAGTTACAAAAGGTGGTAGAGCTTTCGGTTTTTCTGCTATTGTAGTTGTAGGTGATGAAAATGGAGTAGTTGGTCACGGATTAGGAAAATCTAAAGACGTTTCTGAAGCAATTGCGAAAGCAGTAGAAGATGCTAAGAAAAATTTAGTAAAAATTCCTTTGAATGGACAATCAGTTCCTCACGAACAAAAAGGTAAATTTGGTGGTGCACGTGTATTCTTAATTCCTGCGTCTCATGGTACAGGAGTTATTGCTGGTGGAGCTGTTCGTTCAGTTCTTGAATCAGTAGGTATTCACGATGTATTATCTAAATCTCAAGGATCATCAAATCCTCATAACGTAGTGAAAGCAACTTTTGATGCTTTATTACAAATGAGAAGCGCTTATACTGTTGCAAAACAAAGAGGTGTTTCTTTAGAAAAAGTTTTTAAAGGTTAATTCAAGGAAATTATGGCTAAATTATTAGTAAAACAAGTAAGAAGCAAAATCAACTGTCCTCTTTCTCAAAAGAGAGGTTTGGAAGCTTTAGGTCTACGTAAAATGGGACAAGTTGTAGAGCATGATTCAAATCCTGCTATCCTTGGGATGATAAACAAAGTTAAACACTTAGTTTCTGTTGAAGAAGCTAAATAACAAATACTGTTATGAATTTAAGTAACTTACAACCAGCTGAAGGGTCAACACACAATCAAAATAAAAGATTAGGTAGAGGAGAAGGTTCAGGAAAAGGTGGTACTTCTGCAAGAGGTCACAAAGGAGCAAAATCTCGTTCTGGTTATTCTAAAAAGATTGGTTTTGAAGGAGGGCAAATGCCACTTCAAAGACGTGTACCTAAGTTCGGTTTCACAAACATCAACCGTAAAGAATACGAAGGTGTAAATTTGGATACGCTTCAATTATTAGTAGACAATGGTATTATTACAGATTCTGTTGATATGACAGTTTATGTAGCTAATCGTCTAGCTACCAAAAATGAGATCGTTAAGATTTTAGGTAGAGGAGAATTGAAAGCAAAATTAAAAGTAACTGCTCACAAATTTACTGCTACTGCAAAAGCTGCTATTGAAGCTGCTGGTGGAGAAGCTGTAACAATATAATTTTTCTATTGTATGAAGAAATTTATTGAATCAATAAGTAATGTTTGGAAAATCGAAGAACTAAAAAATAGAATCTTAATTACTTTAGGACTTCTTTTAGTATATCGTTTTGGAGCACACGTTACGCTTCCTGGAATTGATGCAACGCAATTGACTGGTTTAGCGGGACAAACAAAAAATGGTTTAGGATCTATTCTAGACATGTTCACCGGAGGTGCATTCTCTAAAGCTTCAGTTTTTGCTTTAGGTATTATGCCTTATATTTCTGCGTCTATTGTTGTACAGTTAATGGGAATTGCGATTCCGTATTTACAAAAACTTCAAAATGATGGAGAGAGCGGTAGAAAAAAAATTAATCAGATAACACGTTGGTTAACTATTGTTATTACACTAGTTCAAGGACCAACTTACATCTATAATTTATATAGAACATTACCTAGTAGTGCATTCTTACTAGGTTTTAATTCTTTTGAGTTTTTATTTTCTTCTGTGATAATCTTAGTTACAGGTACAATTTTTGCCATGTGGTTAGGAGAAAAAATTACAGATAAGGGTATTGGAAATGGAATTTCATTGTTGATTATGGTTGGTATATTAGCTCGTTTTCCACAAGCTTTTATTCAAGAATTTACAACCAGAGTTACCAATAACAATGGAGGACCAATGTTATTAGTTATCGAAATTATTATTTGGTTATTAGTTATTATTTCTTGTGTATTGTTGATTATGGCAGTACGTAAAATCCCAGTTCAATACGCTCGTCGTACAACTTCAGGAGATTATGAGCAAGACTTGATGGGCGGAAATAGGCAATGGATTCCACTTAAGCTTAATGCTTCTGGGGTTATGCCAATCATTTTTGCGCAAGCAATTATGTTTATTCCTGCTGCTGTAGCTGGATTATCAAAATCAGATACATCACAATCAATTGTTGGTGCTTTTAGTAATATGTTTGGATTCTGGTATAACTTTGTATTTGCAACTTTAATAGTTGTATTTACTTTCTTTTATACTGCAATTACAGTTCCTACTAACAAGATGTCTGATGATTTAAAGAGAAGCGGTGGTTTTATTCCAGGTGTTAGACCAGGAGTTGAAACTTCTGATTATCTTGATAAAGTGATGTCTTTAATAACTTTCCCAGGATCTTTATTCCTTGCTTTGATTGCTGTGTTCCCAGCTATTGTTGTAAGTTTTATGGATGTACAACAATCTTGGGCAATGTTTTTTGGAGGTACCTCGTTAATAATTATGGTTGGAGTTGCGATAGATACTATTCAACAAATTAACTCATATTTATTAAACAAACATTATGATGGTTTAATGAAGACTGGTAAAAATAGAAAAGCAGTAGCTTAATTTTTATATGGCAAAACAATCAGCAATAGAACAAGACGGATCAATCATTGAAGCATTATCAAATGCGATGTTCCGTGTAGAATTAGAAAATGGACATATTGTAATTGCTCATATTTCTGGTAAAATGCGTATGCATTACATCAAATTATTACCCGGTGATAAAGTGAAACTAGAAATGAGCCCTTACGACTTGTCAAAAGCAAGAATTACTTATAGATATTAAAGGATATTCACTATGAAAGTTAGAGCATCAGTAAAAAAGAGAAGTCCCGAGTGCATCATTGTGCGTAGAAAAGGGAGATTGTACGTAATAAACAAAAAGAATCCTAGATTTAAACAAAGACAAGGATAATTATGGCAAGAATAGCAGGGGTAGATATCCCAAAAAATAAGAGAGGTGTTATAGCACTTACCTATATCTTTGGATTAGGAAGAAGTAGAGCTATTGAGATTTTAGAGAAAGCTCAAGTAAGCCAAGATAAAAAAGTTCAAGATTGGAATGATGATGAGATCGGAGCAATTCGTGAGGCAGTATCAGCTTTTAAAATTGAAGGAGAATTACGTTCTGAAGTTTCTTTGAACATCAAACGTTTAATGGATATTGGTTGTTACAGAGGTATCCGTCATAGAACTGGTCTTCCATTAAGAGGGCAAAGAACTAAAAACAACTCTAGAACAAGAAAAGGTAAAAGAAAAACTGTTGCTAACAAGAAAAAAGCAACTAAATAATAAGTAATATGGCTAAAGCAACTGCAAAAAAACGTAAAGTTATCGTTGAATCAACGGGTGAAGCTCATATTTCTGCCACTTTCAACAACATTATCATTTCTTTGACTAATAAGAAAGGTGAAGTTATTTCTTGGTCTTCAGCTGGTAAGATGGGTTTCAGAGGTTCTAAAAAGAACACTCCGTACGCAGCTCAAATGGCAGCAGAAGATTGTAGTAAAGTAGCTCTTGAGGCAGGACTTAAAAAAGTTAAGGTTTATGTAAAAGGACCAGGAAACGGACGTGAGTCTGCTATCCGTTCTATTCATAACGGTGGAATTGAAGTTACTGAGATTATCGATGTTACTCCAATGCCTCACAACGGATGTCGTCCTCCTAAGAGACGTAGAGTTTAATACTCAAAACAAATATAGTATAACCTAGATTGAATATAGATTATCGAAGGATAAGACCTGAATTCATAATCTCAATCTTAAACAATTTAAAATGGCAAGATATACTGGTCCTAGTACAAGAATCGCTCGTAAATTTGGCGAAGCAATCTTCGGAGATGATAAGTCTTTCGAAAAAAGAAATTACCCACCTGGACAACACGGGATGGCTAAAAAAAGAGGAAAAAAATCTGAGTATGCTGTTCAGTTAATGGAAAAGCAAAAAGCTAAATATTCTTACGGAATTTTAGAAAAACAATTCAGAAATTTATTCGAAAAAGCATCAGCTACTAAAGGAGTTACTGGTGAAGTTTTATTACAATTATGTGAAGCAAGATTAGATAATGTTGTTTTTAGAATGGGTATCGCTCCTTCTAGAAGAGGTGCACGTCAGATTGTATCTCACAGACACGTTACTGTAAATGGTGAAGTTGTTAATATTCCTTCTTACCACCTTAAGCCTGGTGATAAAGTTGCTGTTCGTGAAAAATCTAAATCTTTAGAAGCTATCGAACGTTCTTTATCAAATTCAAGTCATGTTTATGAATGGATTACTTGGAACAATGATCTTAAAGAAGGAACTTTTGTTTCTGTACCTGCGAGACTTCAAATTCCAGAAAACATTAAAGAACAATTAATCGTAGAGTTGTACAACAAATAATAATTGACTTAGTCGAAATTTATGGCAATATTTAATTTTCAAAAGCCCGATAAAGTTATCATGATCGATTCAACCGATTTTGAAGGTAAATTCGAATTTAGACCTTTAGAACCTGGTTATGGATTGACTGTTGGTAATGCACTTAGAAGAGTTTTGCTTTCAGCATTAGAAGGTTATGCAATTACATCTGTTCGCATTGAAGGTGTAGATCATGAGTTTTCTACTATCTCAGGTGTTGTTGAAGATGTTACCGAAATTATCCTTAATCTTAAACAAGTTCGTTTCAAACGTCAAATTGAAGATATCGATAATGAAGCAGTTACTATTTCTGTTTCTGGTAAAGATCAATTAACAGCAGGTGATTTTCAAAAATTTATTTCAGGTTTTCAAGTACTGAATCCAGACCTTGTTATCTGTAATTTAGATAGTAAAATTAAACTGAATTTCGATTTAACTATCGAAAAAGGTAGAGGATATGTTCCTGCTGAGGAGAACAAAAAACAGAACGCTGCAATTGGAACTATTTTTACAGACTCAATTTTTACTCCGGTAAAAAATGTAAAATATGCAATTGAAAACTTCCGTGTTGAGCAAAAGACCGATTATGAGAAATTAGTTTTTGAAATTAAAACTGATGGATCTATTAATCCTAAAGATGCTCTTACTGAAGCTGCTAAAGTTTTAATTCACCACTTCATGTTATTCTCTGACGAAAGGATTACACTCGAGGCTGACGAAATTGCACAAACAGAATCGTATGATGAAGAGTCATTACATATGAGACAATTGCTTAAAACTAAGCTTGTTGATATGGATTTATCTGTGAGAGCATTAAATTGCTTGAAAGCGGCTGAAGTTGATACACTTGGTGATTTAGTATCGTTCAATAAAAATGACCTAATGAAATTCCGTAATTTTGGTAAAAAATCTTTAACTGAACTTGATGAACTTGTTGCAGTTAAGAATTTAACTTTCGGAATGGATTTAGCTAAATACAAACTAGATAAAGAATAATCTAATTCGCCTTGGCGAGTTAAATTTAACATAGCAATGAGACACGGAAAAAAATTCAATCACTTAAGCAGACAGACTGGACATAGAAAAGCTATGTTAGCTAATATGGCTTGTTCTCTTATTGAGCACAAACGTATTAACACTACTGTTGCTAAAGCTAAAGCGCTTAAACAATTCGTTGAGCCTTTAATCACAAAATCAAAAGAAGATACGACTCACAACCGTCGTATTGTTTTTGCATACTTACGTAGCAAATATGCTGTAACTGACTTGTTCAGAGATGTAGCTGCTAAAGTAGGAGACCGTCCAGGTGGATACACTCGTATCATTAAAGTTGGAAATCGTTTGGGAGATAACGCTGATATGGCGATGATCGAACTTGTAGATTTCAATGAACTTTACAATGGAGGTAAAAAAGAAGTTAAAAAAGCTAAAAGCCGTCGTGGTGGAAAAGCAAAGAAAGCTGAAGAGACTTCTGAAGCTCCTGCTGCTGATACAGAAACGACAACTGAAGCTTCTGAATAATTATGAAAATAATCATTCAATAAGAATTAAGGATAAACTAGTAACTAGTTTATCCTTTTTTTTTGTTTTTTCTAATCTAAAAATGCAAGAATCTAACACTTTAGCTTCTTGAGGTTTTATTTTTAGAGATGAATTTTTTAAAAAACCTTGCACTCGCTCTTTTAAAAAATTAAATTTGCAAAATATCTAATTACAAATGAAATACACAACACGACAAAGCGCCATTCTTTTACTAAGTGACGGAACAATTTTTCACGGAAAATCAATCGGGATTAGTGGTACTACTTTTGGTGAAGTTTGCTTTAATACAGGAATGACAGGATATCAGGAGATTTTTACCGATCCTTCTTATTTTGGTCAGATTATGGTTGCAACCAATGCACATATTGGAAATTATGGTGTAAATGATTCTGAAATAGAATCAGACAGCATTAAAATTTCGGGATTGGTTTGTAAAAATTTTAGCTTCAATTATTCTCGCGAAGATGCTTCAGAGAGTTTGGAGTCTTATTTTATAAAAGAAAACCTTATTTGTATCTCTGATGTTGATACAAGAGCATTGGTGAGTTATATAAGAGATAACGGAGCAATGAATGCTGTTATATGTACAGACGGAACTTCTATAGAAGATTTAAAAATAGCTTTGGCAAATGTTCCTAATATGGAAGGTTTGGAATTAGCCTCTAAAGTTTCGACAAAAGAGCCTTATTTTTATGGAGATGAAAATGCTACTTATAAAATTTCTGCTTTAGATTTAGGAATTAAAAAGAATATCTTGCGTAATCTTGCTAAAAGAGATTGTTATATTAAGGTTTTTCCATACGACTCTACTTTTAAAGATTTAGCAGCATTTAACCCAGATGGATACTTCTTGTCAAATGGTCCTGGAGATCCGGATCCTTTATTTGGTGCAATAGAAGTTGCAAAAGATATATTAGCAAATGATAAGCCATTATTTGGTATTTGTTTAGGGCATCAAGTTATTGCTTTAGCAAACGGAGTTTCTACTTATAAGATGTTTAATGGACATCGTGGAATTAACCACCCGGTTAAAAATATCATTACAGGGAAAGGTGAGATTACGTCTCAAAATCATGGTTTTGCTGTTAATAAAGAACAACTTGATAATCATCCAGATTTAGAGATCACTCATTTGCATCTTAATGACGAGACTGTTGCTGGTATGCGTATGAAAAACAAAAACTGTTTCTCTGTACAATATCATCCAGAAGCTAGTCCTGGTCCTCATGATTCATCTTATTTATTCGATCAATTTATTGAGAATATAAAAGGGAATTAAACTAAAACGATTGAGTTAATAACTAAAAGTATTTTATTACTAAGGAACTTAATTAGTGTCAAATATTTTTATAATTTCGAAAAATATTTATAATTTAATAATAAAAAATAGAAATAATGAGTATTATAATAAAAATTCACGCAAGACAAATTTTTGATTCTAGAGGTAATCCTACTATTGAAGTTGATGTAGTTACAGAAAACGGAGTTTTAGGAAGAGCGGCAGTTCCATCTGGAGCTTCTACTGGAGAGCATGAAGCGGTTGAGTTACGTGATGGTGGAAAAGCTTTTCTAGGTAAAGGAGTTTTGAATGCAGTGAAAAATGTAAATACTATTATTGCTGAAGAGTTAATTGGTATTTCTGTCTTTGAACAAAATGTAATTGATCAAACAATGATTGATTTAGATGGAACTCCAAATAAATCTAAATTAGGAGCAAATGCTATTTTAGGTGTTTCTCTTGCAGCAGCAAAAGCTGCCGCTAATGAATTAGGATTGCCTTTGTATAGATATGTAGGAGGAGTTTCTGCAAATACGTTGCCAGTTCCAATGATGAATATCATCAACGGAGGTTCGCACTCTGATGCTCCGATTGCTTTTCAAGAATTTATGATTTTTCCTGTAAAAGCAACTTCATTTTCACACTCTATGCAAATGGGGACTGAAATTTTCCATAGCTTGAAAAAAGTATTACATGACAGAGGATTAAGTACTGCTGTTGGTGACGAAGGAGGTTTTGCTCCAAATTTACCAGGTGGAACAGAAGATGCTTTGGATACTATCAAAAAAGCGGTTGAAAATGCAGGATATACTTTCGGTGACGAAATTATGATTGCTCTAGACTGTGCTGCTGCAGAATTTTATGTAAACGGTAAATACGATTACTCTAAATTTGAAGGAGAAACAGGTAAAGTAAGAACTTCTGCTGAGCAAGTTGATTATTTAGCTGAATTAGTAGCTAAATACCCAATTATATCTATCGAAGATGGTATGGATGAAAATGACTGGGACGGATGGAAATTGCTTACTGAAAAAATTGGACATAAAGTACAATTAGTAGGTGATGATTTGTTTGTAACTAATGTTGAGCGTTTATCTACAGGAATCGAAAAAGGAATTGCAAATTCTATTCTTATTAAAGTAAACCAAATTGGTACTTTAACAGAAACTATTGCTGCTGTTAATATGGCTAAAAATGCAGGTTATACTTCAGTAATGTCTCACCGTTCTGGAGAAACTGAAGATAACACAATTGCAGATTTAGCAGTTGCATTAAACTGTGGTCAAATTAAAACAGGTTCTGCTTCTCGTTCTGATCGTATGGCTAAATACAATCAGTTGTTAAGAATTGAAGAAGAATTAGGTACTACTGCTTATTTCCCTGGATTAAAAGCTTTCAAAATAAAATAATTGTAAGATTATATATTACTTTGAGCCATTCGTGAAAACGAATGGCTTTTTTTTTGAGTTTTAACAAATTCATAGCAAGATTCCTTTTTTAGTTAGTCTTAAATTCCTTAGATTTGATAAATTATTATTTAAAAGATTTATTTCCGATTATATTATGTCAAAAATAGCTACCCTAGAAGTAGATGGTAAGAAGATAGAACTTCCTGTTATAACTGGAAGCGAAAATGAATCTGCTGTCGATATTAACAAATTACGTGATTTAACTGGTTTCATTACACTTGATCCAGGATATAAAAATTCAGGTTCTTGTACAAGTGAGATTACTTTCTTAGATGGAGAATTAGGAATTTTGCGTTACAGAGGATACTCAATTGAAGATTTAGCTGAGCAAGCAAGTTTTCCTGAAGTATCTTATCTTTTGATTTTTGGTGAGTTACCAACAACTCAACAATTAACACAATTTGATGCTGATATTAAAAAGCATACTTTGGTAAACGAAGAAATGAAAAACATCATTGACGGTTTTCCAAAAACGGCTCATCCTATGGGTGTTTTGTCTGCTTTGACAAGTGCTTTAACAGCTTTTAATCCAAAAGCTGTGAATGTAGAAAATGAAAAAGAAATGTATGAGGCTATTTGTAAAACGATAGCTAAGTTTCTTGTTATTGCTACATGGACTTATAGAAAAACAATGGGTTACCCATTAAACTACTATGATAATACAATAGGGTATGTAGAGAACTTTATGCAATTAATGTTTAAATTGCCTACAGGACCTTATGCAGCAAATCCAATTGTTGTTAACGCATTAGATAAATTATTCATCTTACACGGAGATCATGAGCAAAACTGTTCTACATCTACTGTAAGAATGGTAGGTTCTTCTCACGCTGGTTTATTTGCTTCAATCTCTGCAGGAGTTTCTGCACTTTGGGGACCACTTCACGGAGGTGCAAATCAAGCTGTTCTTGAGATGCTGGAAGAAATTAATAAAGATGGTGGAGATACAGATAAATTTATGGCGAAAGCCAAAGATAAAAATGATCCTTTCCGTTTAATGGGATTTGGTCATAGAGTTTATAAAAACTTTGATCCAAGAGCTAGAATTATTAAGAAAGCAGCAGATGAAGTTTTAAATACATTAGGTGTTGATGATCCAATTTTATCTATAGCTAAAAAACTTGAAGCAGCTGCTCTTGAAGATGAATACTTTAAATCAAGAAGCTTATATCCTAACGTAGATTTTTACTCAGGAATCATTTACAGAGCATTAGGAATTCCTACAGATATGTTTACTGTTATGTTTGCTATCGGAAGATTACCAGGTTGGATCGCGCAATGGAAAGAAATGCGTGAAAATAAAGAACCAATCGGTCGACCTAGACAAATATATACAGGTCATCCTTTAAGAGAATTCAAATCGAATAAATAAAATTCAATTTAAAGCTTCACTTAACTGTGAAGCTTTTTTTTATCTTTGTCGAAATCAAATAATAGAGTATGTTACAATTAAATGTAAAGAACGAAACATCAAGATTACGGGCAGTAGTTTTGGGATCTGCAGTTCATAACGGACCTACGCCAACTATTGAGGAAGCGTATGACCCGAAATCATTGGAGCATATTAAGGCAGGAACATATCCAGTAGAGTCTGATATGGTTGCCGAAATGGATGCTTTTAATGCAGTACTTCAAAAATACAATGTGACAGTTTTTCGTCCAGAAATGATTGAAAATTACAACCAGATTTTCACTAGAGATATTGGTTTCGTAATAGATGATATTTTCGTAAAATCAAATATTTTACCTGATAGAGAACGTGAGTTAGATGCGATTCAGTATGTAATAGATCAGATGAATCCTAACAATGTAGTTCGCCCGCCAGAAGAAGTACATATAGAAGGGGGAGATGTTATGCTCTGGAATGATCATATATTTATAGGGACTTATAAAGGAAGCGATTATAAAGATTATATTACTGCAAGAACAAATATGCAAGGAGTTGAATTCATTAGAAATTTGTTTCCTAATAAAATAGTTAAAGAGTTTGATTTGGTTAAATCTAAAATCGAAGCTCGTGATAATGCTTTGCACCTAGATTGCTGTTTTCAACCAGTAGGGAGAGATAAAGGGATTATTTATAGAAGAGGATTTCGTGAAGAGGCAGATTATAGATATTTAGTGAATCTTTTCGGGAAAGAAAATTTATTTCATATCGAGAGAGAAGAAATGTATTATATGAACTCGAATGTTTTTTCGATAGATACAAATGTTGTTGTGTCAGAGAAGAACTTTACTAGATTAAATAATTGGTTAAGAAGTAATGGGTTTGTTGTAGAAGAAATTCCATATGCCGAAATAGCCAAACAAGAAGGGTTATTGAGATGTTCAACATTGCCTTTAATTCGAGATTAATTTAATATCAAAAAAATGAAACAAACTACAAACGCAATAGTAATGATTCGCCCAGTGGCATTCCGTATGAATGAACAAACGGCAGTAAATAATTATTATCAAAAAGTGTTAGACGGACTTTTGCCAGCTACAGTAAATGCCAAAGCGCAACAAGAGTTTGATGCTTTTGTTGAGAAGTTAAGAGCAGTTGGAGTAGATGTAACCGTTGTAGAAGATACTCTAAATCCAGATACGCCAGATAGCATATTCCCAAATAACTGGGTTTCTTTTCATGAAAATGGAGATGTAGCATTGTATCCTATGTTTGCAGAGAATCGTCGTCAGGAACGTCGCGAAGACATCTTAGATACTCTAGAAGAAAAAGGATTCGAAATAAATAATATAGTCGATTATACATCGGCAGAAGAAGATGGTTTCTTCCTAGAAGGAACAGGAAGTTTACTTTTAGATAGAGCAAATGGAAAAGCATATTGCGCCTTGTCTCCAAGAGCAGATGAAGAACTGTTTATAGAATTCTGCGAAGATTTCGATTATGCACCAGTTATTTTTGAAGCATTTCAAACTGTTAATGGAGAGCGAAAGCTAATTTACCATACCAATGTTATGATGTGCTTAGGAGAAACATTTGCAGTGATCTGTGCTGATTGTATCGATGATAAAAAAGAACGAAAAATGGTTCTTGAAAATCTAAAAGCAGATAAAAAAGAAGTTATCTTAATCACAGAGGCTCAAGTGAATAATTTCGCAGGAAATATGCTTGAAGTTCGTGGAGCAAATGATAAGAAATATATTGTAATGAGTGCTTCAGCACATCAAAGCTTAACGCCAAAACAAATTTCGCAACTAGAAAATCATGCAGAAATTTTAAGTTCAAGTTTAGATACTATCGAAGCTTGTGGTGGAGGAAGTGCAAGATGTATGATGGCAGAAGTGTTTTTGCCAAGAGCATAAGCTAAAATATGATTATACAAAAAAGGGATAAATTCAGTATTTATCCCCTTTTTTATTTTTAAGAAATTCAGATTTACATCAAATTCCCTTTTATTATATTGATAATAGCACTTACTATATATTGTATTCCGATAGCAATTACAATGAAACCAACAATTCTAGAAATAGCAACAATCCCAGAAGCTCCAAGAATTTTAGCCAGATAATGTGCGCTTCTAAGAATAATAAAAATTACAATAGCAATAGCTAAGATTGCGAGTGATCCTATTATAATTTCCATTGTTTGATGATGTTCCTGATAAAAAGCAATTAATAAAGAAATTGAGCCAGGGCCCGCAAGCATTGGGATTGCTAATGGGGTAAGAGCAATGTCATTTCTTTGTTGAGCATCGGTTTCTATCTTTTTATTTATACCTCTTTTCTTATTGAATTTACCTGAAAGTAGTGAGAAACCAGAACTTACAATTATAATTCCTCCGGCAATACGAAGAGCATCAATGCTAATTCCGAAGAATGTTAGCATATATTGACCTACAAAAAAAGAAACAATTAAAATTAAGAAAACGTTTATCGCAGTCCATAAAGAAATTCTGGAACGCTCTTTTTTGGAGTCATGTTGTGTTAATCCTACAAAGATTGGAACAGTTCCAATTGGGTTTAGTACCGAGAAAAGAGCTGCAAATAAGTAAATAAATAGATCCATAAAGTCTTGTTTAGTATTGTAAAAATAGTCTTTTTAAAAGATATGATTATAGATTAATCAGTAGATTCTTGTTTTTATTGAAAAATAACTAAACTTTTTAAATCATCCAAGAGCTTAACCTTTTTGATTACTTTTGTAGAATACAATAAAGACAATGAAAAATAAAAAAACAGTAGTGCTTGGAGCAACTACAAAACCTGATAGATACGCTTTTTTAGCCATAAATAAATTAGTAGAGAAAGGACACACAGTATTGGCTATTGGTCAAAATACTGGAGAAGTTGCTGGAGTGAAAATTTATACAAAAGCGATTCCGCTTAAAAATATAGATACAATTACTTTATATTTAAATCCTGCGCGTCAGCGTGATTATTACAATTACATTGTAGAAGCTAAACCTAAACGAGTGATTTTTAATCCAGGAACCGAAAATCCAGAATTATATCAATTGTTAGAACTTAATAATATCAAAGCCGAAGTTGCATGTACATTGGTTTTACTTACTACAAATCAATATTAGTTCTATAAAATAAATAATTATTGTTTTTAGGAGCTATTTCCAGCTATTCGCTATATCTTTTTCTGGCAGAAAAAGCCAGAAAAAGGATGTCGCTTTTATCTGGGCTAGACCCAAAATAAGCAATAGTAATAATTAGTTTTAAAATGTGATATTTAAAGCATTTAAAACTTCTGATTTTTATAAACTCAAGTCGGGTAAACCCGCAAATTTACTATTTTTGCCCTCATGGAATTTTCTTCAAAATTAATAGAAAAAGCAGTCAACGAAATGTCGCAATTACCAGGTATTGGTAAGCGTACGGCTTTGCGATTGGTTTTACATTTATTAAAACAACCCAAAGAGCAAACCGGATTTTTGGCCGAAGCACTTACAACAATGCGTGCCGATATTAAATTTTGCGAAAGCTGTCATAATATTTCCGATGTTGCAGTTTGCGAAATTTGTGCCAATACATCCAGGAATCATCAAACTATTTGTATAGTCGAAGATATTCGCGATGTAATGGCAATAGAAAATACGGGACAATATAAAGGGATTTATCATGTTTTAGGAGGGAAAATTTCGCCTATAGAAGGAGTTGGGCCAAGTCAGTTGAATATAACGAGTTTAGTCGAAAAAGTAAAACTTGGCGGAGTAGCCGAAATTATATTTGCTTTAAGCTCGACTATGGAAGGAGATACTACCAATTTTTATATCTACAAACAAATTGCCGATGTCGATATTATAATTTCTACAATTGCAAGAGGAATTGCAGTGGGAGATGAACTAGAATATGCAGACGAAGTTACCCTTGGACGAAGTATATTACAAAGAGTTCCGTTCGAAAAAACCTTCAAAAATCATTAATGATTCTTTAATCAAAATCGATATTTTCTAAATAGTAAATGAAAAGCTATATTTGCTGTTAAAATTCTACAAATGAACAAAAACTCTTTTTATCTGTTGCTGCTTATTGGAGCACTTTTTACATCTTGCATACCATTAAATGACTTAGTTTATTTACAAGATAAAGGAGCAACTGGAACAGAAAGTAATATTGCCGCTGTAGAATCAAAACCATATCGGTTACAAACAAATGATGTTTTAAGCATTGATATAAAAGCTATTGATCCTAAATTAGTAGCAATTTTTAATACTACAGAAAAAGCAAGCGGACAAACTTCTGTGCGTTCAGAGGCAGGTCTGTATTTTGATGGTTTTACGGTAGATGACCATGGGAATATTAGAATGCCAATTCTGGGAGAAATAAATGTTATGGGATATACACTTGAAGAAGTGCGTATTAAAATCGAGAAGCAATTATTAGACGAGCATTTTAAATCTGAAGCGAATATTTTTGTTACAGTAAAACTTGCTGGTTTTAGATATACAATAAATGGAGAAGTGGGATCCCCAGGTACCAAAACACTTTTTCAGCAACATGTAAATGTAATGGAAGCTATTGCTAACTCTGGTGATATTACAATTACAGGAAATAGAAAAGCAGTTACCATTATTCGTCAATCTCCTACAGGAGTAGAAATGCATGATATAGATCTTACGGATCTTAACGTAATGAAATCTCCTTACTACTATTTACAGCCAAATGACTATATATATGTAAAACCACTCAAGCAAAAAACTTGGGGAACAGGTAAAACAGGAATTGAGTCTATAGGAACAATAATTACGATAATATCTTTGGCAACAACTACATTTTTACTTTTAAAACTTTAAAAACCTACTAATAAAATGTTAGATATAAAAGATTTTTCGATTTTTGATAATCAATCAAGTTTTGATTTGAAAGGATTTTTATTAAAAATCGGAGGGTATTGGAAATGGTTTTTAGTGAGTTTGATTATTGCCTTTGCAATTGCCTATCAAGTAAATATTCGTAAAGAAAAAATTTATGGAATGGAAACTTTGATTTCCATAAAAGAAGAAAATAATCCTTTTTTTACCTCAAACACAAGTTTAGTTTTTAATTGGGGCGGAACTTCAGATCAAATGAGTAGCACGACTACAGTGTTGCAATCAAGATCCCATAACGAGCTAGTTGTAGATAAACTACAATATTATATAGACTATTTAGAACAAGGAGAATATAATTTGGTAGATGCTTACGGAGCAGTTCCTTTTTATATAGCTATCGATAAATCTAAAGGACAACTTGCTGGTTCATTAATTAGTGTTAAGTTTTTAAGTGACAATGAATACGAAATCAGAATTCCTTTTGAGGGTAATTCAGTTTCATTAATTACTTATACCAATAATTCACGTAGTAATACAGCAGTAGAAATTGGAGAATTTGTAAAGAAGTATAAAGTTGGTGAGCAAGTCTCGTTGCCTTTTCTGAATTGGAAATTGCAAATTAATGATAATCCAGGTTTTTATAAAGGAAAAGAATATTTTATAAGATTTAACGATTTTGATGGAACTGTAGCGAGATATAGAGGAGTTAATGTGCAATCAGACGAAAGAGGTGGTTCTATACTTACTTTAGGAATGCAAGGTACCAATAAAGCAAGAATGGTAGAGTATTTAAATTCTACCGTAAAAATGTTAATGAAAATCCAACTTGACAGTAAGAATCAGTTTGCTACAAATACGATTAGTTTTATTGACAGTACACTTGTGGCAATGGAAACTCAGTTAAAGGAAACAGGAGATGAGTTAAAGTCATTTAGAAAGGGCAAAAATGTTTATAATATAGAAGAAGGAGGGGCTAAGTTTTCGAATAAAATTATGGATTTTGATATCGAAAGAGATGAAATTACCCGTAAAGTAGCTTATTATAATTCATTAAAAGCATATTTAAAAAATAGTGTTGATTATTCTAAATTGCCGGCGCCATCTGTTGCAGGAATTGAAGATCCAAATATTGTTGTAAATGTTTCTAAATTAATTTCGCTTTCTACGCAAAGATCAGAAATGGCTTATGCAGTAAAAAGTGATAAGATTTTTAAAGATTTTGACAATCAAATGATGGCTGTTAAAAATGTTTTGTTAGAAAATATTGCTTCAGCAAAAGCTTCATTACAGTATGATTTAGCAATGGTTAATAGTAAAATTGGACAGACCGAAAGTACAATTAAAAAATTACCAGAAGAGCAGCAAGAGTTATTGAAGATTAAAAGAAAGTATGATTTAAGCGATAATATTTATAGCACATTTCTTCAAAAAAGAAGCGAAGCCGATATTGTAAAAGCGGCTAATCTATCAGATATTCATTTCATAGATCCTGCCAAAGATGTTGGAGGAGGATTGATAGGGCCTAAAACATCTGTTAATTATGTTTTGGCATTATTCTTAGGATTATTAATTCCGCTAGTGGTGATTTTGGCTCTTTTCTTTATTAATAATTCAATCCAGAATATAGAGGATGTTAGTAAACAAACACAGATTCCGTTAATAGGAGTAATCGGCGTAAGTGGCGAATCTTCAAGTTTAGCTGTATTTGACAAACCAAAATCGGCATTGTCAGAATCGTTTAGAGCAATACGGTCTTCCTTGCAATTTTTATATAAGAAACAACAAGTTGATGGTGCAAAAACATTAATGATAACTTCATCAGTAAGTGGTGAAGGAAAAACATTTTGTTCTATTAATATTGCTACAGTTTTTGCCTTGAGCGAAAAAAGAACAGTTATTGTTGGATTGGATTTAAGGAAGCCAAGATTGGCAGAAGAATTTAATTTGACTAATGAAGTTGGAGTAGTGAATTATTTGATTAAGAAAAAAAGCTTAGCTGAAATCACGAATGCAACCAAAATCCCATATTTAGATGTTATCCTTTCAGGACCAATTCCTCCAAATCCTTCAGAATTGATTTTGGGAGAAACGATGAAAGAGTTTATTGATGAGTTGAAGAAAAAATATGATTATATAATCTTAGATACACCTCCAGTTGGTCTTGTTTCCGATTCTTTGGAATTGGCACAATATAGTGATGTAACATTATATATTGTAAGACAGAATTATACCAAAAAGGATATGATTACGTTGTTGAATAATAGAGTAAAAAGAGGTGAGCTAACAAATGCAAGTATAGTTTTGAATGGTTTTGAGAATAAAGCCAAATACGGAACAACTTATGGGTATGGTAATTATTCTAACGGATATCATGAAGAGTCTGAAAAGCCAAGTTTTTTGCGAGCTATTTTCAATAAATTGAATAAAAAATAATATCGAGTAACTTTAAAGTATTAATTATGGAATCACAAAACACGATATTAATTACAGGAGGAGCTGGGTTTATTGGTTCAAATCTTTGCGAGTATTTTTTAGGGCAAGGTCATAAAGTTGTTTGTTTAGATAATTTTTCAACAGGACATCGACATAATTTAAAAGATTTTATCTCGAATGCTAATTTTAAATTGATAGAAGGAGATATTCGTAATATTGCTGATTGTGTTAATTCAGTACAAGGTGTTGATTATGTTTTGCATGAAGCTGCTTTAGGTTCTGTTCCGAGGTCTATAAATGATCCGATAACAACTAATGATGTTAATGTTTCTGGATTTTTAAATATGTTAGTGGCTTCACGTGATGCTAAAGTGAAAAGGTTTGTATATGCTGCAAGTTCATCTACTTATGGAGATTCTGAAGGATTGCCAAAGGTAGAAGATGTTATCGGGAAACCATTATCGCCTTATGCAATTACAAAATATGTAAATGAATTGTATGCTGAAATTTTCAGTAGAACGTATGACTTAGAAACGATTGGATTGCGTTACTTTAATGTTTTTGGAAGAAAGCAAGATCCGAAAGGAGCATATGCTGCTGTGATTCCTAAATTTGTCATGCAATTGATGGCTTTAGAAAGTCCTTTGATTAATGGAGATGGAAATTTCTCAAGAGATTTCACTTATATTGATAATGTGATTCAGATGAATGCTTTGGCAATTGCAACAAAGAATCCAGGGGCTATAAATACAGTTTATAATACGGCATATGGTGATAGAAATACATTAAATGACCTAGTAGGCTATTTGAAAAAATATTTATCTGAGTATGAACCTAAAATTGCTTCAGTAGAAATAACATATGGACCTAATAGAGCAGGGGACATTCCGCATTCTTTGGCAAGTATTGAAAAGGCGAAAAGACTACTGGATTACAATCCTGAATACTCATTGCAAGAAGGCTTGAAAGAAGCTGTAAGTTGGTATTGGAATAATTTGAAATAATAACATTCTTTAATATAGAATGAAAAATATAAAATAAAACATTTATAAATTTAATTAGATGAAAATCACAAAGATTTGTTGTATTGGTGCGGGTTATGTTGGAGGGCCAACAATGGCAGTTATAGCGCAAAAATGTCCGCATATACAAGTTACAGTAGTTGATTTAAATGAAGAAAGAATCAATGCATGGAATGATGAGGATACTAATAACATTCCGATTTATGAACCAGGTCTTGATAAAATTGTAGCAGAAGCTAGAGGGCGAAACTTATTCTTTTCTACTAATGTTGAAAAAGCTATAGACGAAGCCCAAATTATTTTCATATCTGTAAATACACCTACCAAAACCTATGGAAAAGGAAAAGGTATGGCAGCAGATTTAAAGTATATCGAGTTATGCGCAAGACAAATTGCAAAAATTGCAAAAGATAATAAGATTGTAGTCGAAAAATCGACATTACCTGTGCGAACTGCAGAGGCAATCAAGAGTATTTTGGATAATACAGGAAATGGAGTTCAGTTTCAAATACTATCAAATCCAGAATTTTTAGCCGAAGGAACAGCAGTAACAGATTTATTAAATCCAGATAGAATCTTAATTGGTGGTGATACTACACCAGATGGTAAAGTTGCAATAGATGCTTTGGTAGAGGTGTATTCTAATTGGGTAGCATCAGATAAAATACTTACTACAAATGTATGGTCATCAGAATTATCAAAGTTGACAGCAAATGCATTTTTAGCTCAAAGAATATCATCAATTAATGCAATGTCTGAATTGTGTGAGAAAACTGGGGCAGATGTAAATGAAGTAGCTAGAGCAATTGGTATGGATACCAGAATTGGTTCTAAATTTCTTAAAGCTTCAGTTGGATTCGGAGGGTCATGTTTTCAAAAAGATATCCTAAATTTAGTTTATATTGCTAAGACATATGGATTACATGAAGTAGCTGATTATTGGGAACAGGTAATTATTATGAATGACCACCAGAAAAGAAGGTTTTCTAATAAAATAGTTCAGACACTATATAATACTGTTTCAGGAAAAAAAATAGCATTTTTAGGCTGGGCCTTTAAGAAAGACACAAACGATACTCGTGAGTCAGCTGCAATTTATGTAGCAGATGATTTAATAAATGAACAAGCTAAGATTGCGGTTTATGATCCTAAGGTTTCTAGAGTAAAAATGCTGAATGATTTAAATTATTTAGAGACTAGAAGTTTAGATGAAAATGCTAAAATGGTTGCGACTTTTGATAATGCTTATGATGCTTGCTTAGGAGCTCATGCAATTGCCGTGCTAACAGAATGGGATGAGTTTGTAGGTTATGATTGGGAAAAAATATATGACTCTATGCAAAAACCAGCTTTCGTTTTTGATGGAAGAAATATATTAAATAGAGAAGAATTAGAGAAAATAGGATTCGTATATTTAGGAATTGGTTCTTGAAATCTTGATTGTGGTTAATTGAGAATTACTGCATTAATGTTTATAAGTGAATTTCATAATA
This sequence comes from Flavobacterium sp. GL_143, assembly GCF_057834355.1. Taxonomy (NCBI): domain Bacteria; kingdom Pseudomonadati; phylum Bacteroidota; class Flavobacteriia; order Flavobacteriales; family Flavobacteriaceae; genus Flavobacterium; species Flavobacterium sp. GL_143. The sequence continues at coordinate 2,091,409 of NZ_CM174401.1, forward strand.
AGTAGATAATAATGAATTGGTACGTAGTTTATACGAAGCCCAAATGGGAAAAAAAAGTAGCGGACCAATTAAATAAAATTGGGATAACGTGTTATTGTCCATTAATTACTCAAATTCGACAATGGTCAGATAGGAAAAAAAAGATAGAAGTACCTTTATTTAATTCTTATGTTTTTGTTCAATTAAAAGATTTGGATAGAAATTTAGTGTTTCAAACACCTGGGGTAATTCGTTATTTGTTTTGGTTAGGAAAGCCAGCAATTGTAAGAGATGAAGAAATAAATGTTATTAAAAATAGTTTGAGTTCTCCAATCATTAGTGAAGTTTCATTAGTTCCATTTAAAATAGGAGATAAAATAAAGTTAGATTCTGGAGTTTTTAGTAATCAGGATGCAATTGTTCAAGAAATATCGAATACTCATTATATTTTGGTTTTGGAATCATTAGGGTGTGTGTTAAAGATAAAATATAAATAAATTAACAAGATGAACGAAGGTTACTTGTAAGAGTTTATGATAAAAAAGAATCACTAATTTTAGTGATTTTTTTATGTTTAATACTTTTATTTGGTATTTTTTTAGTGTTGATTTTTAGTTGGTTGTGTTTTTTTTATGTTGAATGATATATTTTTTGATTTTTCCATGGTTTTTGATATTGAATTAATAGCCTTATTATGGTATATTTGCCGAAATTGTATGTTCGCTTATCTAAGTCAAAATGTGACTTGGATAAGCGAAGCTGTGTAAATAAATGATTAAAATAACTAAAAAAGACTAGTAATAATGGAGAAAAACATAAAAATAGCAGTTATAGGCTTAGGTTATGTTGGTTTGCCATTGGCTAGGTTATTTGCTACAAAATATCCGGTTGTTGGTTTCGATATCAATCAGTCCAGAATTGCTTCTTTACAATCTGGCACTGACACAACATTAGAAGTTGATGATGAGACATTACAGAAAGTATTGCTTGGTAAAGTTGGGGATACTATTGGTTTGTATTGTACTTCTAATATTGAAGATATAAAGGACTGTAATTATTATATAGTAACAGTTCCTACTCCAGTTGATAAAAATAATAGACCAGATTTAACACCTCTATACAAATCAAGTGAAACGGTTGGTTCTGTCTTAAAAAAAGGAGATATTGTTATTTACGAATCTACTGTTTATCCAGGAGTAACAGAAGAGGAATGCGTTCCAGTTTTAGAAAGAATATCAGGATTAAAATATAATGTTGATTTTTATGCAGGATATTCGCCAGAACGAATTAATCCAGGGGATAAAGAACATACTGTCGAAAAAATATTAAAAGTAACATCGGGTTCGACTCCAGAAATAGGAAAAAAAGTTGATGACTTGTATAAAACTGTCATTACTGCTGGAACACATTTAGCACCAACAATAAAAGTTGCTGAAGCGGCAAAGGTTATTGAAAATTCACAAAGAGATATTAATATCGCATTTGTAAATGAATTAGCTAAAATATTCAATTTGATGCAAATTGATACTCAAGCTGTTTTAAAAGCCGCAGGAACAAAATGGAATTTTTTGCCATTTAAACCAGGATTAGTTGGAGGTCATTGTATAGGTGTAGATCCATATTATTTGGCACAAAGAGCTCAGGAATTTGGATATCATCCTGAAATTATTTTAGCTGGACGGCGTTTAAACGATAGTATGGGAGAGTACATTGCTTCGCAAGTAGTGAAGTTAATGCTTAAAAAAGGAATTTATGTAAATGGAGCTAATCTTTTAATGCTCGGAATTACATTTAAAGAGAATTGTCCTGATGTTCGTAATACAAAAATTGTAGATTTAATTCAGGCTTTGAAAGAATATGGTATTGCAATTACAATATTTGATCCATTAGCAAGTTTAGAAGAAGTACATAAAGAATATAAATTAGATATAAGAAATACAGTTCCTAATGAAAAGTTTGATGCTGTTGTCTTAGGAGTAGCGCATACAGATTTTTTAAATTTGAACTTTGCAGAATTACAAAAAACAAATAGTTTGTTGTACGATGTAAAAGGAGTGTTGGGAATTATAGCTGATAGTAGATTATAAAAGAAATAATTCAGTTTAGTAATAAAAATATGAATACAAAGAATTCAATTATACATGTTATTTTAACAGGAGGAGTAGGAAGTAGATTATGGCCTCTTTCTCGTAAAAGTCAGCCTAAGCAATATTTAGAAATTTTCGAAGGAAAATCATTGTTTGAAATGACAGTAGAGCGAAATACTGGTTTAGCTGATAAAGTAATGGTTGTTGGAAATATAGATAACTGTCATTTGAGTGAAAAAGTAATGAATAAATTAGGAAAGCCTTATATAAACATTGTTGAGTCAACTCCAAGAAATACAGCGGCGGCTATTGCATTTGCAGCCCTTGCCTCGCAACCGGATGATATTCTGATTGTAACGCCTTCAGATCATATTATTGATGTAATGGAGGAGTATAATAAAGCAATAGAAAAAGCAATAGAAAAAGCAAAAGAAGGATATATTGTGACTTTTGGAATCTTACCTACTAAGCCTGAAACAGGATATGGTTATATAGAATCAAAAGGAGACGATGTCATTTCGTTTCGGGAAAAACCTAATAGTGTAACTGCAAAAAGTTTTATTGCGCAAGGAAATTTTTTATGGAATAGTGGGATGTTTTGTTTTAAAGCAGGTGTTTTATTAGATGAATTGAAAGCTTATCAACCAGAAGTGTATGAAAAATCTAAAAAAACGTGGGAACTTAATCAAAATGGTAATTTAGATTTAGAATTATCTTTAGATATTCCTTCTATAAGTATTGATTATGCGGTTATGGAACGAAGTAAGAAAATAAAAGTTGTACCAGCTGCTTTTGCATGGTCTGATTTGGGATCTTTTGAGTCTGTTTATGATTATCTAATTACGAAAGGACATCTTGTAGATAAATACGGAAACATGGTTATAGGCTCAGATAAGCATACTACTTTTTTAGGATTAAAAAACACTATTTTTGTATATACAGATACGGCTAATTTGATATTACATAAAGATAGTTCACAAGATGTAAAAGATTTATATTGTGAATTAGAAAATCAAAAATCAGATTTATTGAATTAATAAAATAAAATGAAAAAAATACTTATAACTGGAGGTGCTGGATTTATTGGGTCACATGTAGTAAGACGTTTCGTGAAAAAATATCCAGAATATCAAATATTTAATTTAGATGCATTGACATATGCAGGTAATTTAGAAAATATTAAAGATATTGAGAATGAACCAAATTATACTTTTATTAAAGGCGATATTGTAAATGAATCTTTTATAAATGAACTTTTTTCTGAGAACGAGTTTGAGGGAATCTTACATTTAGCAGCTGAGTCTCATGTTGATCGTTCAATAGAAGATCCTTTAGCATTTGTTAGAACAAATGTTATTGGTACAATGAATTTATTGAACGCAGCTAAAAATCAATGGAAAAAAAACTCTGAAGGAAAAAGATTCTATCATATTAGTACTGATGAAGTATATGGTTCATTAGGAGTAGAAGGATTGTTTACAGAAAAAACAGCATACGATCCAAATTCACCTTATTCTGCTTCAAAGGCAAGTTCAGATCATTTTGTAAGAGCCTATGGAGAAACATATGGTTTGCCATATGTTTTAACTAATTGTTCTAATAATTATGGATCTTATCACTTTCCTGAAAAATTGATTCCACTTTTTATAAATAATATTATATATAATAAACCATTACCTGTTTATGGTGATGGAAATTATACACGTGATTGGCTATTTGTCGAAGATCATGCTATAGCAATTGATTTAGTTTTCCATGAAGGGAAAAATCATGAAACCTACAACATTGGTGGTTTTAACGAATGGAAAAATATTGATTTGGTAAAATTATTATGCCAAATTATGGATCAGAAATTAGGAAGATCTGAAGGTGCTTCTCAAGAATTGATAACCTATGTCAAAGATAGACCGGGTCATGATTTGCGCTATGCTATTGATGCCTCTAAAATTAATAAAGAATTGGGATGGAAGCCTTCTGTTACTTTTGAGGACGGGTTAGAGAAGACAATCAATTGGTACCTGAGTAATGAAGAATGGTTACAAAATGTAACTTCTGGTACTTATAAAGATTATTATAAAAAACAATATTCTTAAAATATTGTGATTTTTAATCCAAATTATTAGATTAGAGACTATTTAAAAGAATTTTATTTAAAATTAACTATGAAAAAGATAACGGCAGTATTAGTATTATTATTTACTTTTTTTGTGTCATTAAATATGTCAGCCCAGGATGTACTGCAATCTAAAGACTTAAGTACTGTTAAGGTTGATTATTTATCAGATAGTGATATTAATAAAATTAAAAATCAATTAGATGCTAAAGACCTTACTATAGATGATGCAGAGGAAGCAATTTTAACCAAAGGGATGAGTAAATCTGAATTTTCGAAGTTAAAAACAAGAGTGGACGAAATCTCTAGAAAAGAGCCAAAAAAGAAGAGTTCAAATGATAAGGATTCAGATGATAAGAATCTAAAAGATAAGGACAAGAATAAAAAAACTGAGTTTGGAAGAAAACAACAAGAGATTAATAATAATAAGATAAAAGATTCTATTAATGCTTTAATTTTTGGTTCTGAGTTATTTGATAATCCAACTCTGAATTTTGAACCTGATTTGAAATTAGCAACACCAATGAATTATATTCTTGGCCCTGGTGATGAATTACAGATTAGTGTTTATGGAGTTCAGGAATTTGATGACAATATTCCAGTGAGTGTTGAAGGAAAGATTACGATACAATATATTGGCCAAATTGCTGTTTCAGGAATGACAATTGAAGCTGCTACTCAAAAAATAAAAACTGCAATAGCAAAAGTTTATAGTACGGTTCGTTCTGGCCAATCACAAGTAAGTGTGAGTCTAGCACAGATACGTACTATTAAGGTAACAATTGTTGGAGGGAAACAACCAGGTAATTATTCTGTTTCTTCTTTGGCAACTGTTTATAATGCGCTACATCTTGCTGGAGGACCTGGTAAGAATGGAAGTTATAGAAACATTGAATTGATTCGTAATAGCAAAATTTATAAAAATATAGATATTTATAAATTTTTAGTAAAAGGAGATCAATCTGATAATGTTAGTTTGAAAGAAAATGATGTGATTCGAATTCCAGCTTATAGCCAGAGAGTTACAGTAGAAGGTGAAGTGAAGCGCCCAGGGATTTTTGAAATGAAAAAAGGCGAAACATTCACTAATTTATTATCATTCGCTTCAGGATTTAATGAATTTGCGTATACAGCATCAGTAAATATATTACAAAAGACAGGGAAAGAATTTAAGGTTCATGATGTAAATGAAAGTGAATTTAATTCATATCAACCACAGTCAGGAGATGTGGTTAAAGTTGCAAAAATTCTGAATCGATTTGCAAATCGTATTCAAATAGAAGGTGCAGTTTTTAGACCAGATTTCTATTCTTTTACAGAAGGAATGCGTGTGTCTGAGTTAATAACAAGAGCAGAAGGTCTAAAAGAAGATGCTTACACAAAACGAGCACGAATTATTCGTTTAAAACCTGATTTGACGACAGAGATTGTTAATATTGATTTAGCAAATGCTTTGTCCGGAGATTTGAATGCTGATATACTTTTGAAAAGAGAAGACATTGTAACAGTATACTCCATTTTGGATTTTAGAGAAGAATATAAAATTACGATTGATGGGGAAGTTAAAAATCCTGGTGAATATGAATATTACGAAAATTTAACTCTGAATGATTTGGTTGTTCAAGTTGGTGGATTAACTGGTTCTGCATCAAAAAGAGTTGAAGTTGCAAGAATGATAAAGTCGGATGCAATAAACGACACAGATCCCAAACGAGTTAACGTATTTGAACTTGAAATAAATGAAGGAAACAATGAGCAGATAAAAAACTTTGCATTAATGCCTTTTGATGTTATTAATGTACGAAGAATGGCAGTTTATGAAAAGCCAGAAATGGTTAAAATTAGTGGCGCTGTATCATATCCAGGTAAGTATGTTTTGGCTAATAAAAAAGAAACAGTTTATAATGTGGTCATGCGCGCAGGGGGATTGACGTCAATTGCTAATTTGGATGGGATGAAAATTAAAAGACCAATTAAAGAGGAACAACTAGAAAAATTAAAAAGTATCGATTTAAATTTAACAAAAGAAGATACTTTAAGAGAGAAAAAATTGGCTAAGAGATTAAAAGAAGAATTAAAATACGCAACGATTCCAGTGGATTGGGAAAAAATTGTAAAGGATAAAAATCATTACTCAAATGTTACTTTGTTTCCTGGTGACGAAATAGAAGTAGCTACTTATAATGAAGGTGTAAAAGTAACAGGGAATGTGTTGTTGACTTCAGAAATTCCATATAGAAGTGGAAAAAGTTTTAAATATTATTTAAATGCAGTTGGAGGTGTCGATAATATGGGTTGGAAGAAGAAAGCTTATATCATATATCCAAATGGTAAAGCAGCTGTAGCTAGTTCCTTTTTGTTCTTTAGATCGTATCCTAAAGTTACACCAGACTCTCAAATTGTTGTTCCAGAAAAACCAATAACTAAAAAGATGAGTGCAGGAGAGTGGGTTGGTATTGGTAGTGTTATTTCGAGTTTAGCATTATTGATAGTAACTGCTTTTAAATAAAAATAAGTTTTAAGAATGGATAATACATCAATTGAAAATGACGAAATTTCGTTAAAAGAATTAGTAGAAAAAGTAACGAAATGGGTTAAATACTTACTGTCACAATGGAAAATTATTTTAATGGCTGGGATAATTGGTGCTGTTTTGGGGGTAACCTATTCATTTATTAAAAAGCCAATTTACACTGCAACTTTATCATTCGCTTTAGAAGATGAAAAATCTGGTGGTGGAGGGTTAGGAAGTGCATTAGGTTTAGCAAGTTCATTCGGATTAGACCTCGGAGGTGGAGGAGGAAGTATTTTTACAGGTTCTAATTTGACAGAGTTATTTAAATCTCGTAGGATGGTAGAGGAAACCTTATTGACTCCTGTTAACTATAATGGCAAAAGTATTTCTTTGGCAGAAATGTATATAGAAATTAATAAATTAAGAGATAGCTGGGGAACTAATAATAAGTTCACTAATATTCAGTTTTTGCCTAATGTAAAGCGTAGATATTTTACAAGAGTTCATGATAGCATTTTAGGTTCAATTTATCAAAGATTGTCTAAAGAAGGTCTATTGGTTGGTCAAAAAGATAAAAAAATAGCGATTATCACGATTGATATGTCTTCTAGTAATGAGTTATTTGCTAAATTTTTTTGTGAGGCATTAGTGAAAGAAGTTTCAGATTTTTACGTGGCTACAAAAAGTAAAAAAGCACGTGATAATATGAATATCTTAGAAAGACAAACGGATTCTATTAGAAGTGAACTTAATGGAGCTATTACAGGCGTGGCAGTTGCAAATGATAATACTTTTAATTTAAATCCTGCTTTAAATGTACGAAGAGCGCCGTCAGTTAGAAGGCAAGTTGATGTTCAGGCTAATACAGCTATTTTAACAGAATTAGTAAAGCAATCTGAATTAGCAAAGGTTACCTTACGAAAAGAAACACCATTGATTCAAGTGATTGATAGACCAATTTTGCCACTTTCTAAAGAACGTTTCGGCAAAGCAAAAGGAGTCTTAATTGGAGGTTTTTTAGCTGGCTTTTTAGCAGTTCTAATAATCGTTGTTAGACGAGTCATCAATCAGATAATGAAATAATAATGAGAGTATTTTATTTTATATAGTTTAAATGAAAAGTTATACTTTAAAAGTTCAAGAGATTAGAAAGGAGACAGAAGACTCTGTCACTTTATGTTTTAAACAGCCTGGTCTAAAAAAGATTAAATATTTAGCAGGTCAGTATTTAACACTCCAATTTAGAATTAATGGTAGAAGGTACATTAGACCGTATTCATTTTCTTCAGCTCCTTTAATAGATAATACCCTTGACGTAACAGTTAAGAGAGTTCCTGGAGGAATTGTATCAAACTACATTAATGATTATGTAAAAGTAGATGATGTGATTGAGGTTCAGGAACCTTTGGGCAATTTTATATTTGAATCATCTGAGGGGCGCGAATCAATTATTTTTTGGGGTGTAGGGAGTGGGATAACGCCTCTTTTTTCTATAATTAAAGATCTGTTAATTAATCGACCTTCTGTTCATATTTATTTGGTTTATGGTAATAAAACTACTGCATCAGTAATTTTTAAAGATCAATTACATCAATTAAAAAAAAAATATTCTGAACGTTTTAAGATCTATAGTTTTTATTCTCGGGAAGAATTTTTTGATGAAGACTCACATAATTTTGTAGGGAGAATTGATTTTGATTTTGTAAAGAATTTAATGAAAAACATCAAAGGTCAAGCTCAACATTATATATGTGGGCCTATTGGACTTAAAAATATTGTAAAGCAATCATTGATAGATCTAGGAGAAAATTTAGAAAATGTTTTCTCTGAAGATTTTGAGATAGTTAAAAATCCGGAAGATTTTAAAGATATTAAGAATCAAGAAATATTTTTAAATTTTCAGGGAGCTAAAAACAAGATTATTGTAACAAGTGGTAATTCTATTTTAGAGGAAGCTCTAGAAATAGGAATGGAATTACCATATTCCTGCCAAACAGGAAATTGTAGTACCTGTAAAGCAACTGTAACATCTGGAAAGTTAAAAATGATTGGATTAGATAAACCTAGACATGACTTGAAAGATAATGAATTTTTACTTTGCTGTAGCTACCCTTTGACAGATGATGTTTGCATAGAAATATAAAAAAAAATATAAACGATATAATATAATGAAAGTAGTAATTTTTGCAGGTGGTTTTGGAACTCGTCTTATGGAAGAGACTGAGGCTAGGCCTAAGCCAATGGTCGAAATTGGAGGAAAACCTATTCTATGGCATATTCTGAAAATGTTTGAGCAACACGGCTATAATGAGTTCATAATTTGTCTGGGTTATAAAGCTACTTTTATCAAAGAATATTTTTATAATTATTATTTACATAATTCAGATGTAACAATTGAATTGGCAAACAATAATATTAATGTTCACTACTCAGAAACAGAATCATTTAAAGTAACTTTGATTGATACAGGTTTGCATACAAATACAGCAGGAAGGTTAAAACGTATTCAGAAATATGTTAAAGATGAGACTTTTATGCTTACCTATGGAGATGGTGTTGCTGATATTGATTTGTCGGCATTACTTCAATTCCATAAATCACATGGAAGATTAGCTACTTTAACAAGTGTACAAGTTCCGGGACGTTTTGGTAATTTAGAAATTAATCCGCTAGGAGAAGTTGATAGTTTTGTAGAGAAACCAGCTGGAGATGGTATGTGGATAAATGGTGGTTTTTTTGTTTTAGATCCTGGTATCTTTAAATATCTTGAAGGAGATGTTGAAGATATTCAATGGGAGAAAGAACCCTTGGGAGCAATTGCCAAAGATCAGCAATTGTCAGCATATAAGCATAATGGATTTTGGAAGTGTATGGATGCTTTGAGAGATAGGGTTGAATTAGAAGATATGTGGACTTCAGGAAACGCAAAATGGAAGACATGGTAAGTTCATTATTTCAAAAATTAAAAGAAACTTATAGTGGGAAAAAAGTTTTTTTAACTGGCCATACTGGTTTTAAGGGATCCTGGATGCTAAAAACATTATTTTTATTAGGTGCTGATGTTAAAGGATATGCATTAGAACCTCAGACTGAGGATGATTTATTTTATCTTATTGAAGGAAATGAGATATGTCATTCAGTAATTGCAGATTTAAGAGATAAAAAACGGTTAGAGAAAGAGGTTCTAGATTTTCAACCTGATTTTGTTTTCCATTTGGCTGCACAACCATTAGTTCGTCTTTCTTACGAAATACCAGCAGAAACTTTTGAAGTAAATGTTATAGGTACAGCTAATGTTTTAGATGCGGTTAGGCTTTTAGAAAAAAAATGTGATGTAATACTAATTACTACTGATAAGGTTTACCATAATAATGAATGGCTTTATCCTTATCGAGAGAATGATAGATTAGGAGGATACGATCCATATAGTGCGAGTAAAGCATGTGCTGAATTAGTAATAGACTCTTATAGAAATTCATTTTTTAATAGCGAAACACATAATCTGCACCAAAAAGCGATTGCTGTTGCAAGAGCAGGTAACGTTATTGGAGGAGGAGATTGGTCAAAGGATCGCTTAATTCCTGATATTGCAAAGGCCTTTACTGCCAATAAAGAGGTAATAATAAGAAATCCTAAATCAGTTAGACCTTGGCAACATGTATTAGAACCAGTAATGGGTTATTTATTGTTGGGGGCAAATTTAGCTGCAGCGCCATTGCAATTTAATCAGGCTTATAATTTTGGTCCTTATCTATCTGATGCACTTCCGGTAGAAGACATGCTTAAATTAGCGATTCAAAGTTGGGGAAAAGGAGAGTTTATAGTAGAAATGAACGAAAATAATCCTCATGAGGCAGGATTATTAAAACTTGATATTAGTAAAGTTATAAATGAATTAAATTGGGAACCAAAACTGAATGCAGCAAAAGCTGTTAGTATGACAATGGATTGGTATAATCAATTTGCTTCTAATAAAGAGGAAATTAACTTATTTACAGAATCTCAGGTTAAATTATTTTTAAATGCGTAACGTTTTAATTACTGGAATTACTGGTTTTTTAGGCTCTCATATAGCCGAAAATTTAATTTCTAATAATATTAATGTAATTGGTTTAAAACGTGAAAAATCTGATTTATGGAGATGCGAAGAATTTAAAGATAAAATAATTTGGGTAGATATTCCCGATAACGGATCTTTACAATCGCTAGCAAATTATTCTTTTGATACAATTATACATGCTGCCTGGATTGGTGTTGAGTCAAATGATAGGGGTAATTGGACAGAACAAATTAAGAATGTTGCTTTTTTTGTCGAGTTATTAGAGGTAGCTAAAATTTTAGAAGTTAAAAAAATAATATTTTTAGGTTCACAAGCAGAATACGGAACAATTAATAGTAAGATATCTGAAGATTTTGAAACAAATGCCTTAAATGCATATGCCGCTACTAAATTGGCTTGTTTGGAAATTTTAAAAAGTTTTTCCTCTATAAATAATATAAATTGGATTTGGTTGAGGTTGTTTTCGGTTTTTGGCGAAAAAGAAAATTCGAATTGGTTAATTCCATCTTTGATAAATTCAATGCTAAATAAAAATGAGATGGAGTTTACTTTAGGAGAGCAGAAATACGCTTACTTATATGTTAAAGATTATGCTGAAATAATGAAGCGAATTGTTGTAAAAGACATTGAGTCTGGAATTTATAATATTTCTTCTACTGAAATTAGAACTATAAGATCTCTAATTGAAAATATAAAGAACATTGTCAATCCAGAATTTGTTTTAAATTTTGGAGCTTTAGGTTATAGATCCGGGCAATCAATGCATATGGAAGGTGATATGCTAAAATTAAGTGCTCAAATTGGAAAAATTCAATTTTCTAATTATGATATTGCTTTGCAAAATACTTTAAATTATTATTTAAAAAGATAAATTATGAAAGCATCTGACTTTATTGCAGAGTTTTTAGAAAAAAAAGGAATTAAAAGTGTTTTTGAATTATCAGGTGGCATGATAACTCATATTCTAGACTCTTTAAATCAAAAAACGAGCATTAATATCATTACAATGCATCACGAACAAGCGGCTGCATTTGCTGCTGAAGGTTATGCTAGAATTACTGGCCTGCCAGGCATAGCTCTTGCTACTTCAGGACCTGGAGCAACTAATTTGCTAACGGGTATTGGAAGTTGCTTCTTCGATTCAACACCTGCTATATTTATAACTGGTCAAGTAAACAGACATGAACTAAAAGGAGATAGAGAGATTAGACAATTGGGTTTTCAAGAAACTGATATTGTTTCTATGGCTAAACCTATTACCAAAGCTTGTTTCCATGTTAATGATCCTAATGAAATCCCAAGTATTTTTGAAGGTGCCTTTAGAATTGCTTTAGAAGGAAGACCGGGGCCGGTTCTTATTGATATTCCAATGGATGTTCAACGCGTTCAAATTGAGAATAATTATTTTGAATCAAATCCTATAGTCTCCTCCAAAATAGATTCTAATATTTTGAAAAGCTTAATTGAAGATATAAAAAAGGCAAAAAAACCACTTATATTATCAGGCAGGGGTATTAAAGCGAGCAAAAGCCAGGAATCATTTGACGAATTTATTATAAAAACTAAAATACCTGTAATAACGACACTTTTGGGATTAGACACAATACAATATGATAATTCTCTACGTGCTGGTTTTATTGGTAGTTATGGCAATAGATGGGCAAATATTACGTTTGGAGAATGTGATTTATTAATTGTTTTGGGTAGTCGTTTAGATATTAGGCAAACTGGAGCTGACACTAAATTTATTGAGAATCGAAAAATTTATCACATTGATTGTGAAAAAGGAGAAATTAACAATCGTGTAAAAGGTTGTGAGCCTATTGTAACAGATTTAAAATCATTTTTTAATGAATTTAAAGAAAATGCAGTTAATGATTCTTTTATTCTAAAACAAGAATGGTTCAATCAAATCAATGACTTGAAGAAAACTTGGCCAGATACAAAAGAGTTGGATCCAAAAGGTATAAATCCTAATGTTTTTATGCATTCTCTTTCTAGTAAATCTAAAAAAGCAAAAGCTTATTTAGCAGATGTCGGTAGTCACCAAATGTGGGCAGCGCAATCTTTAGAACTTTATAAGGACCAATGTTTTTTGACTTCAGGAGGAATGGGGGCGATGGGGTTTTCATTGCCAGCAGGAATAGGGGCTAGTGTTGCACTGAACAAGCAACCAGTTGTTATTTTAATAGGCGACGGTTGCATGCAGATTAATATTCAAGAATTGCAAACAATTGTTAGAAATAAACTTCCTTTGAAAATTGTAGTTTTGAATAATAAGACTTTAGGCATGATCAGACAATTTCAGGATAGTTATTTCGAATCTCGCTATCAGTCTACTTATTGGGGTTATGATGCTCCTGATTTTGCTAAAGTTGCAATTGCTTATGGAATAGAAGCAAAAACAATTGAAAATTCAAATGAAATAGAAAACGCAGTAGATTGGTTTTGGAGTAATGAAAATGAAGAAAAGCCACAATTATTGCAGGTAATGATTGATCCTCACACAAATACTTATCCAAAAATTGCTTTTGGTAGGCCAATTACTGAAATGGAACCGTTTGCAAAACCAATAGCTATGGAAGCTACATAAAATTATTAAAAATTACTGTTAAAGATAAACTAATATGTTGCAAAATTTAAAAGAAGAGTCTCTATTAAATAGTTTAAGAGAAATTGCAAAAAAGAAATCAACGCAAGTTATTATTGCTGGAGAAAACTACATTCCTGTTACAGGAAAAGTATTAGATGAAGAAGATATTTTAATGGGAGTTGATGCAGCTCTTGATGGTTGGTTAACAGCTGGCCGTTTTGCTAATAAATTTGAGGCAGATTTTGCAGCTTATTTTGGAGCTCATAGATCACTCTTGGTAAATTCTGGTTCTTCTGCAAATTTGGTGGCATTTTATGCTTTAACTTCTCCAAAATTAGGAGAAAGAGCAATTAAGCCTGGCGACGAAGTTATTACTGTGGCCGCAGGTTTTCCAACAACAATAAATCCAATAATTCAGTTTGGAGCTATTCCAGTTTTTATTGATGTTGATATTGCAACACATAATGTGAAAGCTGATATGATTGAGGCTGCAGTAAGTCCGAAAACAAAAGCAATTATGATTGCTCATTCATTAGGTAATCCTTTTGACTTAGATGAAGTAATGCGTGTCGCTAAAAAATACAATCTTTGGGTAGTAGAAGATGATTGCGACTCACTAGGTGCAACTTATAACGGAAAAAAAACTGGGACTTTTGGAGATATTTCAACATTCTCATTTTATCCGGCACATCATATTACAATGGGAGAAGGGGGAGCAGTTTTAATTAATAATCCAGTATTATCAAAATTAGCGGAGAGTTTTCGTGATTGGGGACGTGACTGCTATTGTGAACCTGGAAAAGATGATACTTGTGGATGTCGTTTTGGTCAACAATTAGGAACATTACCTTACGGGTATGATCATAAATATACTTATTCTCATATTGGTTTTAATCTGAAAGTAACCGATATGCAAGCTGCATTTGGTGTTTCTCAAATTAAAAAGATAGATCAATTTGTACAACGTCGTAAAGAAAATTATGCAGCATTATATGACCGTATGAAGGAATTTGAAGAAGTTTTCATACTTCCTGAACCAACTCCAAATTCAGAACCGTCATGGTTCGGTTTTTTATTAACTCTTAGAGAAGGAGATGCTAATGATCGTCACATGTTGGTACAGCATTTAGAGAAAAATAAAATTGGAACTCGTTTACTATTTGGCGGTAATTTATTAAGACAGCCTGCTTATGCTAATATTGAGCATCGTGTAGTTGGCGATTTGTCTAATACTGATACAATTATGAATCAATCGTTTTGGTTAGGTGTATGGCCTGGTTTAAATGAAAATCATTATGATTATATAGCAAAAGTAATTAGAGAATATTTGGAGCAATAATTCTTTAAAAAAAAACTTTTGAAAAAAACCGAAATAATTGAAGTTAGTAGTATAAGAATATTAGTTGTTATTTTGCAACTAGTATTCTTGAAAATTTATACAAACTACACTTCTGTATACGAATTAGGTATTTATTACTTTTTATTTACCTTATCTTATTCTTTGAATGCCTTTTTGTTAGTGCCGTTAGATTACTTTCAACAATCACAATTATATACTTTAAAAAAAGATAATTACTCTATAAGGTCATTTTTTAAAATTAATATTTTGGTTGGAAAATTTACTTTTATTACACTTTTAATTGGATTGATAGCATGTGTGTTGATAAATAATCAATACATTATTGTCTTACCAGTTATTATGATTTTAGCTCTAAGTACTTACATGGTAAATTTATTGAGGGGAATTATAAATAATCTTGAAAAAAGAAGATTTGCCATTTATACTTTGTTGGCAGAAAGTATTTTAAAAATAGTTTTTTTTTATATTGCAAAATCTTATTTTCATCCAAATGCTATAGTTATTCTAGTGTCAATCTTATTAGCTTCCTTAGGAACTTTACTAATGCTATTTTTAGTTATAAAAAGTCTTGAAGAGTTTAAAAATGAAAAAAGAAAAATTTTTTCTCCTAAAGAAATTTTACATTTTTCATATCCTATCTCTGTAGGGGCAGTGGTTAACTGGATACAATTGCAAGGATACAGAATGATACTTGTTCCTTTAGGACTGGTAGAAGTTGTTGGTATTTATGGAACTGTTGCAAATGTAGGAACAAGCGGAATGAGTGCTTTGTCGACAGTGTATTCTCAGTTATTTGTACCAAATTTGTATAAATCTGAAGGAGCATATATTAAGATATATTTAAAATACGCTTTATTATCCATACTCTTAGTATTGTGTGTTGGATATTTTTTGTCTGACATCATTATTGATATTTTAACCAAGTCTGAATTTGTTAAATATTCCTATTTAATTGTATTTGGAATTTTGTCTGAAGGAGGAAATTTTCTCATAGCAGGATTAACAATTTACTTGACACTTCAAAATTTAACAAAAGTATCAATGATTGCTTCTATAACCGGACTAATTGTTTTCTTTTTGTCATTTATGATTTTATACATTTTAAAGAGAATAAATGTTTATACCATTGGTATACCGATTGTCCTTACTCAGTTTGTAATTACATTTTATTTGGGATTGATTATATATAAAATTAATAGAAAAAAAATATTATGATAACATTTGTTGTTTTTACATATAATGAAGAAAAAAGAATTGAGAGAGTAATTCGAAATTTACAAAACTATGGTAAAATTTTAATTGCAGATAATAACAGTACAGATGGTACCCTTGAAATAGCGCGTAGATATAATTGTAATATTTTTTTAAGAAAAGAAGATTACATCTATGTTGAAAATCAAAAATTAGTTGATCAATTGTATAATGTTATTGATACTGATTGGATTTATTGGGCTTTTGCTGATGAAATGTTGGAAAAACAGACATTGGAAGAAATTACAAAAGTTGTAGAAACGAATAATTACGATATTATCAGTATGGACAGAAAGAACTATTTTTATGGTGATTTTTGTTATAATTTATACCATGCTAGAACATTTAAAATGTTTAAAAAGCATGCTATTGATTTTATTGATAATCCAATTCATAGCATGGGAAAGCCAACCGTTCCAAAAGATCGAATTTATGATTTACCAGATAAATATTTTATACATCACTTCATTTCTAATACCGCTTCTTCCTATTTAAATGTAATAAATCGATATACTGAATCTGAACTAGAAAATAAATATTCTTTTGATATTTCATTTTTCAAGTTTATTTATACTGCAAGTAAGATAGTTATAAAAGATCTATTAAATAGTAAAAGATATAAAGCAGGATTTTCTAATATCGCATTGAGTCAACTCATGCTTACTTATGTTTTTGTTAAGAATATAAAATTATATGAAAAATCTAAGGGACTTAATACTGAAAATATAGAGAATAATAATAATAACGAAAGAGATAAAATTCTTAAGTATTTTTAAATATTAGATTATGGGGCAGATAATAAAGCGAGTTTTAAATGCTGTTTACTATGTTTCGATATATTGGTATTATAAAGTATTATTTGGTAAATTAGGATATCGATCCAGAATTAAAATTTCAGGTCTACGGCTAGAACATCCAAAAAACATTTATATTGGTAATAGAGTTGCGGTTGGAGAAGGCTCTTGGCTCGCAGCAAGTCCTCATGTTATTGAAAACCCCAAACTTGTAATAGAAGATAATGTAAATTTAGGGCGATATAATCAAATTTATAGTACAACAACAATAGTCATTGAAAAAGCAGTGCTAACTGCAGATAGGGTGTTTATTTCAGATGGAGTACATAATTTCGTAGATATTTCAACTCCAATTATGTGCCAAAATATTACTTCAAAAGGACAAATGAAAATTGGAGAAGGAAGTTGGATAGGTATTAATGCATGTATTATTGGAGCATCAGTTGGTAAAAACTGTGTAGTTGCGGCTAATAGTGTTGTTACTAGTGATATACCTGATTTTTGTGTTGTAGGAGGAATTCCCGCTATTATCCTTAAAAGATACAATACTGAATCTAAAGTATGGGAGAAAACGGATAAAAAAGGTAATTTCTTACATTAGCATGAGTAAAATAAAATTAATTTATCATTTTTTAAAAACAATAGTTTTTTACAAACCATTCACATTATCTATGGGAAGTAAAGTTGTTATTTGTAATCCAATATTAATTTCTTGTCAATATTTAAAGTTTGGAAATAATGTATTTATTAGAGATTTTAGCAGGATAGAAGGAATTAAAAATTATGATGGAATATCATACGACCCTGTCATTGAAATTCATGATGGAGTAACTATTGAACAGAATTTGCATTTAACTTCTGCAATAAATATTGTTATAATGAAAAATACAGCTATTGCAGCTAATGTAACAATATCAGATATAAATCATCAGTATTTAGATATTACAAAAGCACCTGATAAACAAGGAATTGATGTTGAGGCGGTTATTATAGGAGAAGACTGCAAAATTTATAATAATGCAGTTATTCTGCCAGGGACAAAACTTGGAAAACATTGTATTGTAGGAGCAAATACAGTAGTCACGGGAAAAAATTACGACGATTATTGTGTCATTGTTGGTTCTCCCTCAAGAATAGTTAAAAGATACTCTGTTGAAAAAAAAGAGTGGTTGAAAACAGATAAAAATGGAAATTTTATATAAATCAAATAAATGAAAAATATACTTATAACTGGAGGAGCAGGTTTTATTGGATCTAACCTTTCTTTGAAATTAATAAATAAAGGATATAATGTCACTATTTTAGATAATCTATCTCCACAAATTCATGGTGAGAATGCTGAGGGAAAATCGTTTTTGTTTCTATCTGTAAAAGGTAAAGTAAAATTCATCAAAGGGGACGTAAGTTCTAAAAATGATTGGCAAGAAGCTATCGTAGGTCAAGATGCAATTATCCATTTGGCAGCGGAAACAGGTACAGGCCAATCTATGTATCAAATAGAAAAATATACTGAAGTTAATATTGGAGGAACAGCTATAATGTTAGATATTCTAACCAATACAAAACATAGTGTCAAAAAAGTTATTATAGCTTCTTCAAGGTCTATCTATGGTGAAGGAAAATATAAATCGAAGAAATTAGGATTCGTTTATCCAAAACATCGTACTGATGATTTCATGAGTAAAGGAGATTTTGATGTAAAATATTCTGGAGAAGATGATGTTCTTGAACTAGTCGCTACTGATGAAGAATCTAAAATACATCCTTCTTCTGTATATGGTATTACTAAGCAAAATCAAGAACAAATGGTAATGACCGTGTGCCCAACAATTGGAATTGCACCTGTGGCATTTAGATATCAGAATGTTTATGGACCGGGACAATCTTTAAGTAATCCTTATACTGGAATTTTATCTATTTTTTCAACGCTAATTAAAAATGAAAAAGGAATTACTGTTTTTGAAGATGGTAAAGAAAGCCGTGATTTTGTTTTTATAGACGACGTTGTTAATGCAACAATATTAGGGCTAGAAAAAGAAGAGGCAAATGGTGAAGTTTTTAATGTTGGAACTGGAGACGCAATTGATGTCATTACTGTAGCTGAAACTCTAAAGAAAAATTATAATTCTAAGGTTTCAATTTCAATTTCAGGAAATTACAGATTAGGAGATATTAGACATAATTATGCGGATATTACAAAAATAAAACAAAAATTAAATTTTGAACCAAAATTAAATTTTGAAGCTGGTATAAAAATATTTACAGATTGGGTAACTACACAAGAAATTCAGAAAAGTAAATTTGAAGATTCTATTATCGAAATGAAAGAAAAGGGGTTGTTAAAATAATAGAAATGAAAGAAACAGGTTTAGTTACAGTTTTATTTAATAGTAATGATGTATTAGATGGATTTATTAAAAGTCTTTCAATACAGAATTACTCAGATTACCATCTTTTTATTATTGATAACAGTCCTTCAGTAGAAACAGATCAATTATTAAAAGATTTATCCCTTAAATATGGTTTTTCTGAATATACCCATATAAAAAATGAAAACAATGAAGGTGTAGCAAAAGGTAATAACCAAGGTATCCAACTTAGTTTAGATGCTGGAACTAAATATACTTTATTGTTAAATAATGATATTGAATTTGATGATTCAGACTTATTAAGCAATTTGCTTCTACAATCAAAAGAAGAAAACTTTGTTATACCTAAAATCCTATACTATAATACCCGAAAAATATGGGTTGCAGGAGGTAAATTTATTCTCTATAAAGGAATTATAGAACATTTTGGTGATGGTGCAGAAAGTGATCAATTTGATAAAGAGATATATTGTAGTTATTCTCCAACATGTTTTATGCTGATAAAAAACAATGTTTTTAAAAATATTGGTATTATGGATGAAAAATATTTTGTGTATTATGATGATACCGATTTTTTATACAGAGCATATGTTGCAGGATATCGAATTAAGTATTTGCCAAATTTAGTTGTTTTACATAAAGTGAGTTCTTCGACAGGAGGAAATGATTCTCCGTTTTCAATATTTTACGCAAACAGAAATAGAATATATTTCATAAGAAAAAATTTTAAAGGAGTTATGTACCTTACGGCAATGAGTACAACTTTGATTAGTAGATTAATTAAAATCATAATTTACAAAAAGCAAAGAAATAATATCTATAAAGCTGTTCAAGATGGCTTGAAAATGTAATCTTAATGACGTTTAAAAAAAAGGCTTTTACTATAAACCACAATAGTCTCTTCTTATTTGGAGTTTTATTTTACTTTATTTCACCATTAATAATACTTCAAACAGACATGTTTGATGGATTACCAGGTATTGATCTTTGGAAAATCAATAGGCTTGATTCTTCTCATTTTTATACTTATATAATATTAGTGTTAGAGGTTCTCGTTGCTTTTATCTCGGGGTCATATTTGTCCTATAAATTTCCAGCGGCTAAATTTTCAACAAATAGAGTTTTAGGAAATATAACTTCAAGAATTTTATTTTTTGTAACAACATTATTTGTTGGTGTGTTCATATTTAAATTAAGAGGTTCTGCTTTTCAAGGTTCTGCAGTATATAGTGAAGATGATAACCTTCAGGGTGTTTTATCAACGGCAAATCTACTATTGTTTTATATACATTTTGTTTATGAACAGCCAAAGAAAATAAAGAATATGTTTTTAGCAGTTTTTTTATTAAACAGTGTTTTCCTTTTAGGCTTAGGAGGAAGGATGTATGTTATAATTCCTGCAGTTGCATATTATGTCAGGGCTTTTAATAGAGTTTCAACAAGTGGTAAATCGTTAATGCCTTATGTTTTTATTCCTATTATTGGGGCTTTATCCGCAAGTATAATTGGTGCAATAAGGATAGGAAATGACCTTGATAAAGTGATGTATTTTATTTTTGCAGAGCCAATATTTACTTCATATTCATCATTTTCATATGTTAATCAAAATGTAATCCCATTATTTGCAGTTCCATATTCTTTTTTTGTTTCTTTTTTAAATTTTATTCCATCATTATTTTGGCAAAATAAAGCTGAGGTTTTAACAAATATGGTGGGGGAATGGGCCGTTTATGATAATCCTTTAGGTGCGTTAAGTGTTTTTGTTTCAATTTTTGCGAATTTTGGAATTATACTTGGAGGAATTTTTATGTTCATTTTGGGAGGTTTTTTTGGGTTTTTATATAAAGCATACAATACAGGGAATATTAATAAAAATATTTATTATTGCTTCTGTGCAGTTCTGCCATTTTGTTTCTTTCGAGACCCAATTGGAATTCCAATTAAAATATTTATTTCTTCTTTTTTAATAATTCCTTCTCTTATAAGACTTTTTAGAAAAGTATTTATAAAATAATTAAATTTAAGTTAGTAATGAAATTAGTATTTGATAATATTGTTTTTTCCTTACAAAGAGTGGGGGGGATTTCTACCTATTGGTATGAATTATATTCAAGGATTTTGCGTGATAATATTGATATTTTGTTTGTTGAAAGAGAAAATGATAATATCGTTAGTAAGCGACTAATTATAAATGAACAATCAATTATAAATACAAATATTAGGGATTTATTATTAGATCGATTTATGAATATTCGTCTGAAATTAATAAAGGAAAAGTTTATTTTTCATTCTAGTTATAATCGTATGACAACCAATAAAAATGCTAAACAAGTAATTACAGTTCATGATTTTGTTCATGAAAAGTTTTATAAGGGAGTAAGGAAGGTTTTACATAGTTATCAAAAAGGGAAAGCTATTAAAAAGGCTGATGCAATAATTGTTATATCAGAAAACACAAGGAATGATTTGTTATCATTTTTTCCTAATTTAAATAGAAGTAAAGTTCATGTTATCTATAATGGTGTTTCCAGTGATTTCTTTTTTATAAAGAAGCAAAACATATCTAATGACTTCTTGTTCATAGGATCTAGAGAATTTTATAAGAATTTTGATTTTGCTGTTAAAGCTATTGCTCAAACCGATAATTTTAATTTGACTATCATTGGTTCTGCCTTAAGAATAGAAGAAATATCTTTTTTAGATAAATTTATTCCAGGACGTTGGAAATTATTTAATAATATTGAGAATACAACATTAAACGAATTCTATAATGATGCTTACGCATTAATCTATCCCTCTTCTTATGAAGGTTTTGGTATTCCTTTATTGGAAGCAATGAAGGCAGGTTGCCCGTTTATTGCCTTTAACAGTTCATCAATTCCTGAAGTTGCTGGTGATGCAGGTGTTTTAATAGATAAATTAGAAATATCTCTTTTTAATGAAGCCGTATTAAAAATTGAAAAAAATAGAGAAGAGATAATAAATAAAGGTTTTAATCAAGTAAAAAAATTTTCTTGGGAAAAATGTTATCAAGAAACATTAAATGTCTATAACGAATTATACAAATCATGAAAATTTCCATAATCACAGTTGTTTATAACAACGAAAGAACAATTAGGGATGCTATACAGTCCGTTATTGGGCAATCTTATAAAAATATAGAATATGTTATTATAGATGGTAATTCAAAAGATAATACAGTTAATATTATTAATGAATATAAAGAAAAAATTGGTTTTTTTGTTTCAGAAAAAGACAATGGACTTTATGATGCAATGAATAAAGGTATACAAAATTGTACCGGAGATGTGATTGGTATTCTTAATTCTGATGATTTATATCAAGATTTAAATGTAATTGAATCTGTTATGGAACAATTTAATAATGATTCCGAGCTAGATATATTATATGGTGACTTAGTATACGTAAAAAGCGATAATACTAATAAAGTTGTCAGAAATTGGAAATCAAAAGAATATTATAATAATTTTTTCGAAAATGCTAATGTTCCCCCACATCCGGCTTTATTTGTTAAGAGTAATGTATATAAAGAAGCAGGATTGTTTGATTTGCAATATAAGTTGGCGGCAGATTATGAATTGATGTTGCGAATGTTTAAAAAACATAATTTTAAATCTAAATACATTAATAGATTAATAATTAAAATGAGACTTGGAGGAGCTACAAATCAAAGTATTTCAAATGTAATTAATCAAAATAAAGAAATACTTAAAGCTTGGAAAAATAATGGTTTACGATCTCCGTTTTATTTAATGCCTTTAAGAATATTAAAACGTTTAGCTCAATTTGTATAGTCAATAAAGTTACTTATAAATGGAAATATTAATAACAGGGGCAAATGGTTTTTTAGGAAGAGATATTGTTAAAGCATTAGTAAATGATAATACAATAAATACATTGTCCAGAACTAGTGGAGATTTTAAAATTTCGTTAGAAAATGAAGTTCCAAGCTTTAAACAAAAATTTGATTTAGTTATACATGCGGCAGGAAAGGCACATAGTGTTCCGAAAACTGAAGAAGAAAAAAAGAATTTCCATGATGTAAATGTTATTGGTACTCAGAATTTACTTAAAGGACTTGCAAAATTTGGAGTTCCTAATCAATTTGTTTTTATAAGCTCAGTTTCTGTTTATGGAATAGATTCGGGAATAAATATAAACGAATCGTCGCCTTTAAATGCGAAGGATGCCTATGGATTAAGTAAAATTGAGGCTGAAAAAATAGTAATAAAATGGTGTGCAGAGAATAATATTATTTGTACTATTTTACGCTTGCCATTATTAGTAGGGAAAAATCCACCAGGTAATTTAGGAGCTATGTTGAAAGGCATAAGAAAAGGATACTATTTTAATATTCAAGGAGGAAAAGCAAGAAAAAGTATGGTTTTAATAAGTGACGTGGCTTCTTTTATAATAAAAGCAGCTCCTGTTGGCGGAACTTATAATCTTACGGATTGCAACCATCCAAGTTTTGGTGAGTTAAGTTATGTTATTTCGAGTAAAATGGGTAATAGAAAACCATTAAGTTTGCCAGTAGGTTTAGCTAAAATTTTAGGTAAATTAGGAGATTTCGTAGGAAATAAATCACCAATTAATTCTTTGATGGTAGACAAAATAATTTCTGATTTAACTTTTGATGATACAAATGCAAAAGTTTCTTTAAATTGGGAGCCAAATTCTGTAGTTGAGTACTTACGAAATAATGATATATAGTATTCTGGATAAAAAAGAAATTAAAATAAATGAAAATGAAAATTGCACTTATAACAGGTATTACAGGACAAGATGGTTCCTACTTGGCAGAATTATTATTAGAAAAGGGTTATATGGTTCATGGTGTTAAAAGAAGAGCTTCTTCTTTTAATACGCAACGTATAGACCACATCTATCAAGATCAACACGAAATCCATGTAAATTTTAAGTTGCATTATGGAGATTTAACAGATTCTACTAATATTATTAGAATCATTCAAGAAGTGCAGCCTGATGAAATCTATAATTTAGGAGCAATGAGTCATGTTAAGGTTTCGTTTGATTCGCCAGAGTATGTTGCAAATGTTGACGGTATTGGTACATTAAGAATTTTAGAGGCTGTACGTATTTTAGGTTTAGAAAAGAAAACGCGTATTTATCAAGCATCAACATCAGAATTATATGGTGGTTTGGCCGAGAATAAAAACCAAAAGGGCTTTTATGATGAGCACTCTCCTTTTTATCCCCGTTCGCCTTATGGGGTAGCAAAAATTTATGGTTTCTGGATAACTAAAAATTACCGTGAAGCTTATAATATGTTTGCTTGTAACGGAATTTTATTTAATCATGAATCACCACGTCGAGGAGAAACTTTTGTTACTCGTAAAATAACGATGGCTACTGCTGCTATTGCTTTAGGCGAACAAGATTGTTTATATTTAGGGAATTTAGATGCGCAACGTGATTGGGGACATGCTAAAGATTATGTAGAGGCCATGTGGCGTATTTTACAACAAGACATTGCAGAAGATTATGTTATTGCTATGGGGGAAACTACTTACGTGCGTGATTTTGTTAAAATGTCATTTGCAGAAGTAGGAATAGATGTCGAATTTAGAGGAGAGGGAGTAAATGAAAAAGGATATGTTACTTCTTGTAGCAATCCGGCTTACCAAATTGAAATCGGTAAACAAGTTATTTCTGTTGATCCGCAATATTTTCGTCCTACAGAAGTAGACTTACTTATTGGAGATCCTACAAAATCGAAAACACAATTAGGGTGGGTACCGAAATATGATTTAGCAGGACTAGTGAAAGAAATGATGGCGTCTGATCTTCAATATGTTTTAAAAGAAAAAATGTTAAAAGAAGTAAGATCTGCTATTAAATATTAAATTAGAAAATTTAGAATAACTTTATTCTTGACTTAGAAATAAATTGGCATATGAATTTAAATGATAAAATATACATAGCTGGACACCGTGGAATGGTAGGTTCAGCTATCTTACGAGAACTAAAAAAGGAAGGATATAGTAATTTTGTTTTACGCACGTCTTCTGAATTAGATTTAAGAAATCAACAAGCAGTAGCTGATTTTTTTTTAGAAGAAAAACCGGACTATGTTTTTTTAGCGGCTGCAAAAGTGGGGGGTATTATTGCCAACAACACTTATAAAGCTGATTTTATTTATGAAAATTTGATGATACAAAATAATGTTATTCATCAGGCTTATGTGAATAATGTGAAAAAATTAATGTTTTTAGGGTCTTCCTGCATTTATCCTAAGATGGCTCCACAGCCGTTAAAAGAGGAGTATATGCTTACAGGAGAACTTGAGCCTACAAACGAGCCATATGCAATTGCAAAAATTGCCGGTATCAAAATGTGCGATGCATATAGAGATCAGTTTGGGTGTAATTTTATTTCTGTAATGCCAACAAATCTTTATGGACCAAATGATAATTATGATTTAAAAAACTCACATGTATTGCCTGCGATGCTTAGAAAATTTATTACTGCAAAGCGTAATAAAGATAACTCAGTGACAATATGGGGTACAGGAAGCCCTAAAAGAGAATTTTTGCATGCTGATAATCTTGCTGAGGCATGTGTGTTTTTAATGGAAAATTATAATGATTCTGGATTAGTTAATATCGGGATAGGAGATGATATTTCAATTTTAGATTTGGCAATTTTGATAAAAAAAATTGTAGGATTTGAAGGTGATATTTTAACAGACACAACTAAACCTGATGGTACTCCTCGTAAATTGATGGATGTTTCGAAATTAAAGGATTTAGGTTGGAAAGCTTCAATAACTTTAGAAGAAGGTATTCAAAAAGTTTATGATGAAATAAAAGATATTCATTGGAGTTAATTAATTAAAAAAAAACAATTTTAATTTTTTAATTGCTGTATTATTATTGAAACTTAAGAAGGTAAATAAATTAACAGTATGATTTTTTATATAATATTATTATTGATAGTTTTAGTTCTATTTTTTTTTAGTTATAAGTACCCCAATAAAGAAAAAAATATTAGTTTAATACTGTTGGTGATCTTTGTTCTAATTGGGGGATTCAGAGATAGAATTGGTTGGGATTATGATAATTATACTAATTGGTATCTTAATGGGACTAGGGATAATGGATTAGAGTTCGGTTTTTTGGCTATAATGAAAGTCTTCCGATATCTAAATCTAGATCATAAAATTCTTTTCTTCTTTTTTTCTTTTTTCACATATCTTTTTGCTTATTTAGGCGTCAGAAAATATACAAAAAAAAGTAGCCTTCCTCTAGTTCTATATTTCTTAATACCCGTTTTGTTTCTCTACTCCTTTACGTATGTTAGACAATTTTTGTCGGTTACAATTTCTTTTTATGCTTTTAGTTTTTTATTAGATAAAAAGTATATAAAATATTTTTTATTAATGGGATTAGCCATCTCAATTCACTACAGTTGTTTAATTCCTTTAGTAGTTTTTTTTATATTGTTTAAATGGGGACAATATATAAAAATCCGTTATTTATATGTAGTAATGGGACTTTCATTTATTATATCACAAATTGGGATTATTCATTTGTTGAGTCTCTTTTTAAGAGATTCTCACTACCTGTTTTATGTTTCCAGTAAGTTTGCTGTTCCAGTTCCGTTGATGAAGTTATTGTTGTTAAATGTTATGAGTTTAATTGTTTTATGGTATTATGATAAATATGGATTTCAATTATTACATCAAAAACATTTATTGCTGGTATACATTTGTTCAATCATCTTTGTAAATATCTTTTCAGAATCTTCAGAACTGACTAGGATTTATATTTATTTTAGAATTTTTGAAATCCTTTTAGTTTCAGAAATAATTCGGTCAGCATTAGTAAATAAAAAACTTTGGCTAATAAGTTTTGTTTGCTGTTTTTATATTTTTCCATTTTTTAGAGCTATAAAAATTGACGGTAGAGAACAGACTCAAGACGAATTAAAATTAGTTCCTTATAAGTCATTACTGTTTATAAATAATAATTAACCTATATAACTTTCTAGAAAAGGAATTTAAAATAATAATAATGCAATACACAATCTTAGGAATTCTTTTAATGATTATAATGTTACTTTATTTTAAAGTAGCTAATCGATTTAATATTATTGACAAACCGAATGAAAGAAGTTCACATATTGAAATTACTTTAAGAGGTGGTGGGATTATTTTTTGGTTCTCTGCGTTATTATACTTTATACAGAATATTCAAGATAATTACTTTTTTTTTACAGGAATTACTTTAGTCAGTTTAGTCAGTTTTTGGGATGATATTCAAAGTCTATCAAATAAAATAAGAATTTCAATTCACTTTTTAGCTATTACTTTAATTTTTTATAATCTAAACGTTTTTAATTTGATGCCATTACATGGAGTCATTATTACCTATATTTTAGCCATAGGATTAATTAATGCTTATAATTTTATGGATGGGATAAATGGTATAACGGGCTTGTATACTTTAGTGGTAATGGGGTCGTTGTTATATGTAAATACGAAGATTCAATTATTTATCGATGCAGCTTTTATAAAGTATGCGATGATAGCTTGTTTAGTCTTTCTATTTTTCAATTATAGAAAAAGAGCAAAATGCTTCGCAGGTGATATTGGTAGTATCGCTATTGCGTTTTGGGTGATTTATTTGATTTTGAAAATTATTTTAGTGACAAGTTCAGTAATTTGGCTTTTGTTTTTGGCAATTTATGGTGTTGATGCAATACTTACTATTATACATCGATTATATTTAAAACAAAATATTTTTGAAGCGCATCGCTTACATTTTTATCAAATTTTAACTAATGAATATAAAATACAGCACAGATTGGTTGCTTTGTATTTTGCAATTGCTCAGATAGTAATTTCTGCTCTAGTTATTTTCTTATATCAAAAAGTTCAAGATATGTTATTATTTATAGTAATTATTATACCATTACTTTTGATTTATACTTTGAAGTTTTATTTTATGAAGAAAAGTAATTTAAAATTAAATACATGATTCCAAAAATAATTCAAGGAGGAAATTTTTCTGACCATCGTGGGACTATTTCGTATGTAAATGATTTTAGTTTTGAGACTATTGAGAGATTTTATATCATTAGTAATTCAGATGAAAATCCTATTCGTGCTTGGCAAGGACATAAATTAGATTCTAAAAATTTTTATTGTCTGAGTGGGGCCTTTAAAATCCATTTTGTAAAAATTGATAATTGGGAGAGTCCTTCAAAGTATTTGCCTGTGGAGACGATATCTGTATCAGCTGAAGATGGTAAAATTGTTTATATTCCTGCGGGTTATGCTAATGCAATCCAATGTTTAGAAAAAGGTTCTAAACTGATATCATTTTCTACATTGCCATTAGCAAATGTAAGCGATGATGATGTTCGTTATGATTCTGATTATTGGAAAATTGATGAAAAATAAAAGGATTTTTTTATCATTATCGCAACAAAGTGGATTTGAAGAAAAGTATGTTCAAGATGCGTTTAAGAATTCTTGGATTACATCTGGAGGACCTAATGTTGATGATTTTGAAAATAAGTTAGAAGATTATTTTGGTAACAAAGTTTCTATAGCAGCTTTAAATTCTGGAACAGCTGCAATTCATTTAGCATTAATTTTATTGGGTGTAAAATCGGGTGATGAGGTAATTTGCCAAAGTATGACATTTTCTGCATCTGCAAATCCAATTATGTATCAAGGTGCAACTCCTATTTTTGTCGATAGTGAAATAGATACATGGAATATTTCTCCAGAATTTCTAGAAATAGCAATTAAGGATAGAATTGCAAACGGAAAGAAACCTAAAGCTATAATCACAGTTCACTTATATGGAATGCCTTATAAAATAGATGAAATCCATGCTATTGCTAATCATTATGGGATTCCAATAATTGAAGACAGTGCAGAAGCATTGGGTAGTAGCTATAAAGGGAAGAAGTGTGGGATGTTTGGTGATTTTGGAGTCTTGTCATTTAATGGTAATAAAATAATTACAACTTCAGCAGGAGGTGCCCTGGTTAGCTATTCAAATGGATTAAAAGAAAAAGCTATTTTTTACGCTACTCAATCAAGAGATAATGCTCAACATTATGAGCACAGTGAGGTCGGTTATAATTATAGAATGAGTAATATTTGCGCAGGAATTGGATGTGGACAAATGAAAATATTAGAAGAAAATATTGCTTCGCGCAGGGCTATACATGATTTTTATGTAAATATATTTCAAAATATAAATGCAGTGACAGTTTTTGAAGAGCCTAATGAGGATTATTTTTCAAATTTTTGGTTAAGTACCATTTTATTTAAAAATGATAGTGACAATAAAATTAATAGAGAAACTTTACGATTAGTTTTAGAACAAGCAAATATAGAATCTCGTCCTTTATGGAAACCAATGCATTTGCAGCCTTTGTTTTGTAATTACCCATATTATGGAAAAAAAATTGCAGAAGATTTATTCGAAAAAGGTTTGTGTTTACCGTCTGGTTCAAATTTTACAGATGAAGATAAAAATAGAATTGAAAAAGTAATTAAGACTTTTTTTAATTAAAAGAAACAAGAATTATATTTTAATATGAAAATTGAAGAAACATTTATAAAAGATTTAGTAATTATAGAACCAACTGTATTTGGAGATGAGAGAGGTTATTTTTTTGAATCATATAGCAAAACTAAATTTGAAGATTTAGGGATAAATATTGAATTTGTTCAAGATAATCAATCTTTTTCAAAAAAAGGTACTTTAAGAGGTTTACATTATCAAAACCCACCATTTGCACAAACTAAACTTATACGTGTTTTAGAAGGTGAGATTATTGATGTTGCTGTAGATTTAAGAAAAGATTCGTCCACTTATGGTAAGTCATTTAGTATTTTATTATCTGCGGAAAATAAAAAACAATTATTAGTTCCTCAAGGTTTTGCACATGGTTTTTCGGTTATTAGTGAGACAGCGTCAGTTATGTATAAATGCGATCAATTTTATAATAAAGACTCAGAAGGAGGTATTAAATTTGATGACCCATCCTTAAATATTGATTGGGGAATGAATTTAGAGGAAGCGATAGTTTCTGAAAAAGATCAGGTTCTTTCTTTTATCGAGAATTGTAACAGTTTATTTTAATGGAGAAGATTCTTGTAACAGGGGCAAACGGACAATTAGGGTCAGAATTATTTATTTTATCTTCAAATTATCCTCAAAATAAATGGATTTTTGCAGACAGAAGTCAGATAACTCTCGATGATTTAAATTTATTACAAACGCAATTAGAAGAATTGCAACCGACTATTATTTTAAATTGTGCTGCTTATACTGCAGTTGATAAAGCAGAAACTGAAAAAGAATTGGCAAATATTGTTAATCACTTAGCAGTAGACATAATAGCAAAATATTCAATTAAAAATGGAGTGAAATTAATTCATATATCTACGGACTATGTTTTTGATGGGTCATCATCAGTAGCTTTGGATGAAGATGCTTTAACAAATCCGATCAATGTGTATGGAGAAACTAAAAGATTAGGAGAATTAGCTTGTTTGCAAGGGAATCCAAATTCAATTATTATCAGAACATCATGGGTTTATAGTAAATTTGGTAATAATTTTGTAAAAACAATGCAAAGATTAATGTTGGAGAGGGATTTGATTAGTGTAGTCAATGACCAAATAGGGTCACCTACTTATGCTGCCGATTTAGCACTGATTATGATTGAAATTATTTTATCAGATAAATGGACTTCAGGAATTTATAATTTTTCGAATGAAGGAGAAATTAGTTGGTATGAATTTGCATTGACTATAAAAGATGTCGGTGGATATGAGTGTGAAATTGAAGGTATTCCTTCCTCGGCATATCCAACCCCAGCAAAACGTCCTTCCTTTTCTTTATTAGATAAAAGTAAGGTTAAGAGAATCTATGGAGCGGACGTTCCAAATTATAAAGAGAGTTTAAAAAAAATGATGGCACAATTATAGTTGCTGAATTTTTATTAGTATAAATAGATATAATCTAGACAAATGAAAGGAATTATTTTAGCAGGAGGTTCAGGTACAAGATTGCACCCATTAACACTTGCAATGAGCAAGCAAATGATGCCAGTTTATGATAAACCAATGATTTATTATCCATTATCAACTTTGATGATGGCTGGGATAAATGAGATTTTAATTATTTCTACTCCACATGACTTGCCAAACTTTAAAAAACTACTGGGAGATGGTGAAAATTTAGGTTGCAAATTTAGCTATGCAGAACAAGCTATTCCAAATGGATTGGCACAAGCATTTGTAATTGGAGAAGAGTTCATAGGAGATGATGATGTCGCTTTGATTTTAGGAGACAATATATTTTTTGGAGCCAATATGCAAGAACTCTTGCGTTCGAATACAAAACCAGATGGAGGAGTGGTTTTTGCTTACCATGTTTCGGATCCAGAACGTTATGGCGTGGTAGAATTTGACCAAGATTTGAAAGCCATTTCAATAGAAGAAAAACCAAAGAATCCAAAATCTCATTATGCTGTTCCTGGATTGTATTTTTATGATAATTCAGTTGTTGAAATAGCCAAAAATATCGAACCAAGTGCGCGTGGAGAATACGAAATTACAGATGTAAATAAAGTATATCTTTCTAAAGAAGCTTTAAAAGTAGGAATCCTAAGTAGAGGTACAGCTTGGCTTGATACTGGAACTTTTAATAGTTTGATGCAAGCTGGTCAATTTGTACAGGTGTTAGAGGAACGTCAAGGACTAAAAGTAGGTTGTATAGAAGAAATTGCTTGGAGGCAAGGATTTATAAGTGATAATCAACTTGAGGAATTAGCACTGCCATTAGTTAAATCTGGTTATGGGGCATATTTACTAGATTTTTTGAAACAAAAAAGGGTAGGCGTTAAAATTTAATTTTTTAAATCTATTATTTCGTATTTTTGTAATTATTATCGGACTCTATAATTCTAAGACTAACTAATTTGAATAATAAACCAACCACTCTAGCAATTTTATTTGCTAAGTATTTTTCGATAGCTAACCTGAGACTTAATATTCATAACCTAAGTTATTTACCTAGGTGGATTATAGTTTTAATGGATGTTATGGTATTGATTTTCTCTTTTACTTTTACTTATTTATTATTTAAGGGTACTGGTTTAGGATATATTATAACGCACCATGAGTTTTATTTTGTTGGGTCACTTCTGGGAGTTAACATTTTTTTCTTTTGGTTATTTAGGACATATTCAGGCATAATTAGGCATTCATCGTATATTGACGCAATCAAATTACTGTTTTCGCAAATGTCAGTGTTGGTTGTTTTCTTGTTCTTCAATTTTGTTTTTGAATTATATCATGGTGACAAAGCATTTTTGAATACAGCTCTTTTTATAAATATTGTGCTTTCATTCTGTGGATTGTTTTTATATCGGGTAGTTGTTAAGCAAACATTTGAACTTTATTTTGCTGAAAAAAATAATAGTAAATTAATTAGGACTATTATCTATGGTACTGATGCCAATGCAATATCTGTAGCCAATGCATTAAAATTTGAGACACCTTCTCGTTTTAAAATTGTAGGATTTGTAGATAAAAATAATCAAAATGCTTCTAAGAGAATGTTGGATTTACCAATATTGATTCAAAAGAAAAGATTACCTGCATTAATGCGCTCCGTTGCGGCCGAAGGAGTTATTATTGCAGATAAAAGTTTATCAAAAGATGAACAATTAATTATTGTTGATCAATGTTTAGAGTTTAATTATAGAGTATATACTGTACCATTAATTTCGGATTGGGAAAACCAAAAGGAAATTTCTCAAAAAGTAAAAAATATCCAAATTGAAGATTTGCTGGAAAGAAAACCAATAGTACTGGATAGTAAATCGATATCTAAGCAATTAAAAGATAAAACTATTTTAATCACAGGAGCTGCAGGGTCAATTGGTAGTGAAATAGTAAGACAGGTAATAGGATTTAATCCTAAAAATGTAATTTTACTAGATCAGGCAGAAACACCGCTACATAGTCTTTGTTTAGAAACTCAAAATATCGTTTCTGATTCAAAAATTCATGCTGTAATTGCAGATGTAAAAAGTAAAGAAGCTATGGAGAGGGTTTTTAAAGTTTACGGACCTCAAGTTGTTTTTCATGCTGCTGCATACAAGCATGTACCATTGATGGAGGGGAATCCATCCCAAGCTATTTTAACAAATATTGAGGGAACTAAAAATCTAGCTGATTTAGCCTGTAAATATAAAGTAAAGAAATTTGTAATGGTTTCTACAGATAAGGCCGTTAATCCTAGTAATGTTATGGGAGCCAGTAAGCGTATTGCTGAAAAATATGTGCAGTCTTTACATTTAAAAAATCAAAAAGAAAAAGGGAATGATACAACAAAGTTCATCACAACTCGTTTTGGAAATGTATTAGGTTCTAATGGATCAGTTGTTCCTTTATTTACTAAGCAAATTGCTGAGGGTGGACCACTAACTATTACACACCCAGATATTATTAGATACTTTATGACTATTCCAGAGGCATGTCAATTAGTTCTAGAAGCTGGTGCAATGGGTAATGGTGGTGAGATTTATATTTTTGATATGGGGAAACCTGTTCGAATCATTGATTTGGCTAGAAAAATGATAAAACTAGCAGGGTTTATTCCTGAAAAAGAAATTAAAATTCAGATAGTTGGACTTAGACCAGGTGAAAAGCTATTTGAAGAATTATTAAATGATACTTCGAAAACATTGCCTACTTATCATAATAAAATTATGATTGCTGAAGAAATTCAAGATGAATATGAAAGTTTACATATAGAAATTGATGAGTTGATAGGAATATCTAAATTTTTTGACAATGACGATATTGTTGCAAAAATGAAAAAAATTGTACCAGAATTTAAGAGCATGAATTCTAGTTTTGAGATTCTTGATAAATAGATGTAATGAGCGTGAAGATATTCACGCTTTAATTTCTTATAATAAGGTGTTTTTTTATAAAAGCACCTTTTTTGTTTCTATTATTTAGAATAGAAATGTGTGTATGATGAAGATAATTTATTTTAATTGTTACATTTGCTCTTAATAATACCATACTTTTTTAGTATTTAAAATGAAGTAATAGCAACTTGTTTTAAAGCAGAATTTTTAAAATGTCGATGAATAAACCAGAAAATGTTTCAACCTCTTGGTTGTTTGAAATAACACCTAAGAATAATTTTTTTTCGCTGAATTTAAAAGAAGTTTGGCAATATCGCGATTTATTGTTTCTTTTTGTAAAAAGAGATATCGTAACAGTTTATAAGCAAACAGTTTTAGGACCGCTTTGGTACTTAATTCAACCATTGTTTACTTCGATAACCTTTACAATAATATTTAATAATGTAGCAGGAATTGATACAGGATCTGTTCCTCCTTTTTTATTTAACCTAGGAGGGATTACGGTTTGGAATTATTTTACAGCTTGCCTTACTGGAACTTCAGATACTTTCAGAGCCAATGCAAATATATTCGGGAAAGTATATTTTCCTAGAATAATCACACCTCTCTCTATAGTGATCTCCAACTTAATCAAGTTTGGAATTCAACTCTTTATCTTTATTGTCTTTTATATTTATTATTACAGCCAAGGAGCTATTATTGGTCTAAATGGAACAACAATATTTTTTCCATTGCTAATTATTCTTATGGGGATTTTAGGACTTGGCATGGGAATGATAATATCGTCTTTAGTAACTAAATATCGAGATTTTACTTATCTAATTACTTTTGGAGTTCAGTTGCTTATGTATCTTTCTGCGGTTGTATATCCAATGGCATTAATTAAAGACAAAATACCTAATTATGCTTGGTTAGTACAATATAACCCATTAGCTTATATAATTGAAACATCGAGGTATATGCTTTTGAGTGTTGGTAATATTTCATTTTATGGTCTTTTTTATACTTTCATAGTAACATTAATTATATTTTTTACTGGATTATTGGTCTTCAATAAAACAGAAAAGAGTTTTATTGATACAGTTTAATTTACGATGTTTTAATAAAACGAGATTCTTTAGATATGCATTACTCATATATTATAATTTACTAATTGGAAAAAGATATTATATTAAAAGCTGAAAATATTTCCAAACAATATCGTTTGGGACAGGTTGGTACTGGAACTTTAAGTCATGATTTAAACCGTTGGTGGCATAGTATACGTGGTAAAGAAAATCCATATTTAAAAATTGGTGATGCTAATGATCGTAGTACTAAAGGAACTAGTGATTATGTCTGGGCTTTAGAAGATATTAACTTTGAGTTGAGGCGTGGTGAGGTTTTAGGTATCATTGGCAAAAATGGTGCAGGGAAATCTACTTTATTAAAAATATTATCAAAGGTTACCGCACCAACTACAGGAAGTATTAAATCTCGAGGACGCATAGCTTCATTGTTAGAAGTAGGTACAGGATTTAATGGTGAAATGACTGGTCGTGAAAATATATTTCTGAACGGTGCAATTTTAGGAATGACTAAAAAAGAAATTGCCACAAAACTTGATGAAATTATTGAGTTTTCGGGCTGTGAGCGTTACATCGATACCCCTGTAAAACGTTATAGTAGTGGTATGACAGTAAGATTGGCATTTGCTGTTGCAGCTTTTTTAGAACCCGAAATTTTAGTTATTGATGAGGTCTTGGCAGTTGGAGATGCTGAGTTTCAGAAAAAAGCTATAGGTAAAATGCAAGATATTTCTAAAGGAGAGGGACGTACCGTTTTATTTGTAAGTCACAATATGGCAGCAGTAAAGAGTTTATGCACGAGAGGAATTGTTTTGGAGCATGGAAGATTAGTTTTAGATGAAGATATTGATATAGCTGTTTCTTACTATTTAGGAGGCTCTGATTCTGAAAGGTTAAATAATAAAAAATTTGATTGTTTTGATAATGAAATATTTAGGTTAAATGAAATAAGCCTTCAAAATCTTGGTGAAAGCTCAGATAATCCATTAATAGAAAATAAAGTAATTGAGTTAGCAACTAACATATTTTTAAAAGGTGATGATGCTGGAAGATATCATATAACATATCATCTTTATAATGACATGGGGGAATCTTTATTCTCTTTCTCTAATAATAATTCTGGAGAGATATTAAGGAAGGGTGAAAATATTTTGAGCTGTACTTTTCCTGTAAATTTCTTTCAATCAGGTAATTTTAGTTTAACGCTTTTTATCGTTGAAGATAAAAGGCAATCAATATTTAAAGAAAGTGATATTATTCATTTCACAATAATCGATGGAGGTCGAGAGTTGGGGGTTTATATGGGTAGAGAACCTGGTTATATTAGACCGGTCTTTGATTGGAAGAATAAAACCTGAAATTATGATTAACATAACAAAATTTTTTTGACCTAATTATTGGGAGTATTATAAATATTTTGAAACAATCAATGGCTTACAAATCGCGGAAAATTATTTACCAAAAATAATTAAGTTAATTAATTTTTAAATGAACTTGAAGAATAACAATAAAATAATTCATGTTTTTGATGATGATAAATTTATTGATCCAGCAATAAATTTATTTGAATCAGTGTACCCTGGCATTTCAGAATATTGGATTATTAAGAAGCAAGGTGAAACGTTTCGATATGTTACTTCTACAATAGTTAATACTTTTGATGCTTTTGATAAAGAGAGTCTTAAAAGATTTGTTGTAAGAATAAATGAAATTGAAGATTCATGCCCAATCATTTTTTTTCACGCTTTAGATCAAACAAAACAAAATATTGTACTTGAACTTTCTTGCAAGGTTATTAAAGTATGGTTTATTTGGGGATATGATTTATATGGCAATTGGCCATTATTAAAGAATACAATATTTGAAAAAAATACGAAATCCTACATTAATCAAGCTGAAAAGCAAAAAATAAAGAATAAATTAATTTTTAGTAATCCTAGTTTTTGGTTATTTAAAAATTTAAGATTTTTTAAATACGTTCTGCCATCAAAGATTGTAAATGTCTTAAACAAGAATTTTAATACAGTTTTTTATAATGCTACTAAAAGAATTGATATTGTTGTCCCCGTTATTTTTGAGGAGTTTAAAATTATAAAAAAAATGGGTCTTAAAGCTATTTATGCACCATTTGCTTATGGAAGTATACAAGGAGCATTAGGGAATAAAATATCTAAAAATGTTTTAAAAAGCAGTAATATTTTAGTTGGCAATTCAGCAGATCCTTCGAATAATCATTTGGATATTTTTCTTAAGCTATCACAAATAAATTTAGAAGATAAAAAAGTTTATGTTCCTCTAAGTTATAGTGGAAGTGAAGATTACAAAGAATTTATAATTCGAAAAGGAAAAGAACTACTTGGAACAAATTTTGTTCCAATAACTGATTTTATGACTTTGCAAGAATATAATGATATTTTATTGAGTTGCGGAGTAGTTGTTTTTAATCATGTTCGTCAGCAGGGAGTTGGTAATATCGTTACAATGGGATATTTTGGCGCAAGAATTTTCGTAAATTCAAAAAGTCCAGTTTATAAATCATATAAAAGTTATGGAATTAAAATTTTTGATTTTAATAATCTGAAAACAACTGACTTGGCCCCATTAAATAATAAAGAGCATGAACTAAATAAAAAAAAACTATTTGATTTATATTCTGAGGAAGCAGTTAAAAAGAAAATAGTAGAATTATTTGATATTACTTGGAAAGTAAAAAAAGAAAAACAAGCATTCAAATTACAAGAACAAAATTTTAAGATTAATGCAAAGTAATCCGCTTGTTTCCATTATTATACCCACCTATAATAGAGCAAATCTTATAGGAGAAACACTTGATAGTATTCAAGGACAGACCCATGAAAATTGGGAATGTATTATTGTAGATGATGGTTCTATAGATGATACTGAAAAAGTTGTGAGTGAGTATGTAAAGAAGGACAATCGTTTTCAATTTCATCATCGCCCAAAAAATCGTCATAAAGGAGGAAATGCTGCAAGGAATTATGGTTTCGAAATATCAAGTGGGGAATTTGTCAATTGGTTTGATAGTGATGATATTATGCGTTCTGATAAAATTAGGGTTCAATTAAATAGTTTAGAAAATTCAAATTATTTTTTTTCTGTATGTAGGATTTTAGCATTTGAGGATACTGTCGAAAACGAATTATTTGCTTATGATAATATAGATTCTAAAAGGCCATTTGAAGATTATGTTTATGAAAAGGTTAAATTCCTTACTTCAATTCCATTATGGGAGAGGAAATTCTTAAAAGATAATAATTTTTCATTTGATGAAGAATTACAAGCAGCTCAAGAATGGGAATTTCATTCAAGAATTTTATTAGATTTTCCAAATTATGCTATGATCCAAGAAAAATTGGTTTACGTTAGGAAACATTCAGAAAGTATATCATATGGACCCGGAGCAAATATTCGAAACTTAAGTTATGCATTAGCAAGGACTAAAATTTATACTTTAATTAGGGACAAGGAGAATAAAAAGAATCTAAAGGAATATTTGTCAGATTATGTTTTAATTGCCTATGAAAATGCACTACTTACAAGACATTATAAAGATGCAATGAGTATTTTTCTTAAAAACATTCTTAAAAATAGAACTATAAAACTGTATTATAAATTAAAACTGCTAATGGCTTTATTGGCATATATGATTTTTAAAAAGGGAAGCTTATTTTATAAAGGGAAAAAATTTGTTTAGAATAATGACACACTTAATTTCCATAATCATTCCAACCTATAATCGGGCACATTTAATAATTGAAACGCTTGCTAGCATTACTGCGCAGTCTTACACAAATTGGGAATGCATAATTGTAGATGATGGTTCAAATGATAATACTATCGAAATAGTTGGAGCATATATAGAGACAGATAATCGTTTTACGTTATACAATCGCCCTCAATATTTAATAAAAGGTCCAAATTCATGCAGAAATTTTGGTTTTGAAAAAAGTAAAGGATATTATATCTATTGGTTTGATAGTGACGATTTGCTTTTTGAAAATTCTATTACAAATAGAGTAGAAAACTTTGAAGAAGAGTTTGATGCTGTTGTTGCTAGGGCTGATTTTTTTGATACAGATACAGGAGATAAAATTTTTGAAAATAAAATTTTATCAAATAATATAATTGAAGATTATTTTATAGGGAGGATAACATATTATGTTTCTGGCCCAATGTGGAGAAGAACATTTCTTGAAAAGCAATTAGAATTGTTTGATGAAAGAATAAGATATCTTGATGATTGGGATTTTAATTTAAGGATGATTTATCAAAAACCGAAAATTAAGTTTTTAGAAGGAGCTTCTTTTAGATATAGATCTCACCCATTTTCATTATCTAAACAAGTAGAATATCTAAATATAGAAGAACTTAAATCTGAATGTATAGCTAGAAACAAACATTTAGATCTACTTTTAAAACATAATATTAAAAATAGCCAAATAGAGCATTTTGTATTAAGTAGATATAAAGTAATTATGAGAGATACATTAATTAACAGGAATAAGAGTAGTTTTTATTTTTTTAGAATATTATTTTTAACGCAATTACGATTCAAAGATTTTAGAGGATTGTTTAAAATCTGTATTGGGTTTCCCATTTACTATTTTTTCAATAAAGGATATGTTTTAATTAAATGATTTTTAATTGTATTTATTCGTTATGGAGTTAGTAAACACAAAGTCGATTCCGAAAATTATTCATTATTGTTGGTTTGGAGGAAATAGAAAACCAAAATTAGTAAAAGAGTGTATTCTATCATGGAAAAAATATTTTCCGGATTATCAGATAATCGAATGGAATGAAAAGAACTCAGATTTGACACACCCTTTCGTTGCAAAAGTTTATAAGAAAAAAAAATGGGCTTTTGTATCAGATTATATCAGATTGCAAAAAATTTATGAATTTGGAGGAATCTATCTTGATACAGATGTAATGATAATTAAAGAGTTTGAAGAACTTCTAAACAATGATTGTTTTTTAGGAGCCGAAGATTCTAATTTTATTAGTGTTGGAGTCATTGGTGCAAATAGTAAAAATGAATTTATAAAAGAGTGTAAAGAAATTTATGATTCTCTTGAAATAGAAGAAAATATGAACTTTGGAGAAATTACCATTCCTAGGCTGATAACAAAAAAGTATAGAACTTTATTTAATTATGAATCTGATTTTGACAAGATTGTTGCTGTCGATAAATTAATAATTTATCCGGCTTCCTTTTTTTATCCACTTCCTTTTGAGAAAAAAACGGATATTAATAATTATAAAAGCTATATAGATAAAGATACATTTGCGATTCATTTGTGGAGTAGCTCATGGATAGAATACAGTGA
Source organism: Flavobacterium sp. GL_143 (assembly GCF_057834355.1). Lineage (NCBI taxonomy): Bacteria > Pseudomonadati > Bacteroidota > Flavobacteriia > Flavobacteriales > Flavobacteriaceae > Flavobacterium > Flavobacterium sp. GL_143. The sequence goes on from NZ_CM174401.1 coordinate 2,131,909, forward strand.
ATTCCATTATTTAAGAAAGGGACAATACTTAAAAGGATTTAAAGTTCTTTTCAAAAATTTTTCTTTTCAAAAAGTATTAAATGCAACTTATCTTAGAAAGATACTTTCTTGTGTCAAAGAATCGTTAACAAAATCGAAATAATGAATTCATTAGTTTCCGTAATTATCCCTTGTTATAACCAAGCTCAATATTTAGATGAAGCTCTTCAATCAATATTTGATCAAACATATACTAATTGGGAGTGTATTATTATAAATGATGGTTCATTAGATCATACAGAAGAAATTGCCGAAAAATGGACTGAAAAAGACTCGCGTTTTGTTTATTTTAAAAAAGAGAATGGAGGATTAAGCAGTGCGAGAAATTTTGGATTGGAAAATGCAAAAGGTAATTATATTCAATTTCTTGATTCGGATGATTATTTAACTAAAACAAAATTGGAGTTGTCATTACATCATCTGAATGTTGTTGAAAATAAGGATGTAAAAGTTGTAGTTTCTAACTTTCGGATGTTTATAGATAATGTTAATGAGTCTTCAGTCCCGTATTGTAATTTGAATGTGGAATTATTTAATTTCGAAAGTTTATTATACCAATGGGAAGAGTCGTTTACGATTCCGATTCATTGTGGTTTTTTTAAAGCATCTTTGTTCGAAAATTTTAGATTTCCTGAGAACTTAAAAGCTAAAGAGGATTGGATTATGTGGGTAAGAATATTTTATAGGGATTGCAAAGCTGTCTTTATAGATGAGCCCTTGTCTCTTTATAGAAGAAATCCTGATAGTATGACAATGACAAAAGATTTACTTCCTGATTTTATAAGAGCTTATGAATATTTTAAAATCTATTTGACAGAAGAAGAATACCATAAACTATCAGTTGTTTTAATTTCGAGATTCTATAAAAAAAGTAGTCATTTTGTAAAAAAATATAATGACACTAAAAATTCTAATAGTTATCAAATAAGTTTATTATTTAAGAAAGGTTTGAAAATGATAGGAATGGTAGGAGTATCAAAGTATTTAGTTGCTATTGTCCTAAAATTAAAAGCTAGATAATTACACGTTTTTAAAATTTATGCTAGCAATTGTAATTCCTTATTATAAACTCAAATTTTTCCAGGAAACGCTACAATCTTTGGCAAATCAGACTGACCAAAGATTTAAAGTATATATCGGAGACGATGCGAGTCCAGAGAGTCCATCCTATTTATTAGAGCTTTATAAGAATCATTTCAATTTTGAGTATTATCGTTTTGAGGATAACCTAGGAGGTATATCTTTGGTGAAGCAATGGGAACGTTGTATGATAATGATTAATGACGAAAAGTGGCTAATGATTTTAGGCGATGACGATGTTTTAGAGAATAATTGTGTAGCATCTTTCTATAAAAACTTAGAAGAAATAGAAGCTTTAAAAATTAGCGCCATAAGATTTTCAACCAGAGTGATAAATAGTAAAGGAGAATCAATTTCAGAAAATTATTCACATCCCAAAATAGAAAGCACAGGTGATTTTTTAATGCGAAAATTGAATGGAGGAACAAGAAGTTCTTTGAGTGAATATATCTTCGAGAAGGAAATTATTGAACAGATTAAATTCAAGGATTTTCCATTGGCATGGAATAGTGATCTTTTGGCGGTTCTGGAGTTTTCTAGATGGAATAACATATTTACGATTAATGAAGCAATAGTATGTTTTAGATTAAGTGGGATGAATATTACAAGTAAAAAGGATAATTTGATTATAAAAAACAATGCAACTTTTCAATTCTATTTCTATTTATTACATGAGCAAACCAATAAATTGTCTAAAGAACTTATTGATATTCTTTTTGATAGATTTGAAAAGACAATTTTAGACAATAAAAAACACGCTATTTATTGGGTGAAATTGTTTTATTTATATTTGAAATTTTTTCAGATAAAACGATTTTTATCTCTAGGTTACAAAATTAAAAAGAGTATAAAATGAAAATTTTAATTATTGTACAAGATTTAAGAATTTCGGGTACAAGTGAAGGAGTTGTATCGCGATCTTTTATTTTAAAATTAAGGAAATTATATCCTGAAGCAGTGATTGATATTTCTTATTTGATGGGATATGAGCATCAATATGATAAAGAACTACTGAGTGCAAATTCTATATCAGAATATATAATAAAAAGAAAACCACCTTATTATATTAAATTAATGAATGCTTTATATAGAAGAGTATTTGTTAAATCAATTTATAAAACTTTTTATTTAAATCAATTTAGAAGAGTTATTGAGAATATTAAATATAAAGAATATGATTTTATTTTTATAAGAAGTTCAGGATTAGAATATGAAACGATTTTAGCTTCAAAAGATTTACCAATATTAAAGAAAGCGATTATTAATTTTCATGATCCGTATCCATTTTTCTTTGATACAAGTTCAAATAAAACATTAAGTACACGAGAACTTTTAAATTTTCAAGAAATGTATGGAATTGCCCAACAAGCTAAGGCTTGTATGACACCGTCATCTTTGCTCTCTAAAGATTTACAAATTATTTATGGTAACCATAAAAAGTTTTATACTTTACCACATCAATACGATGTAAAGGCTTTTGATTTAGCAGATAATTCTTTGGTTAGGAAAAAAGAAAAAGCAATATCAATCTCCTATCATGGAGGGCTACAATTTGGAAGGAATGTCGATATTTTGTTGGATGCTTTTGCAGAATTATCTGAGGAGAATGAGAGTTTTAAAGAAAATGTAGAGATAGTTTTCCGATTGAAAAGCTCTGAAAATAATCGTTTAAACGACAAGTATCACAATCATGAAAATATTCACATATTAGACGGATTGAGTTTTTCTAATTCCGCAAATGAACAAATTTATCAATCAGATATAATCATTATTGTAGAAAGTTATCTAGACTATAGTAATATTCTGTTAGGAAAAGCACCCTTTGTTGCTTCTTTAAACAAACCTATTTTAGCTTTGTTGCCATCAGAGTGCGAATTAAGGAAGATAATAAAAAAAGAAGATTACATTGCGAGTTCTAATAACTTAATTGAGATAAAAGAGAAATTACTTAAGATTGTTGAAAATTATTCAAATACACAATTAGTTGAGCCATTTGGAGATTATTTTAGTGACGAAAACTTTGAGAAAATGTTGAATAATGTTTTAACTTAATATTTTATATGAAAGAAAATATTGCACGATTACTGATTTATGTATACAAGAATTTTAAAAGAAGTAACTTCTTAAGAAATTTAATTAAAAGAATAGTTGGGAAAGATAAGATTAAAATCTTTTTCAATGGCTTTATTGTTCAGGCAGGAATAAAAACATCTATAGAATCAGGGGTTATTTTTGATGATTATAATGAGGTAATGGTTTTGAGATTGATAAAAACTTATGCTTTCAAGGGATACGACTTCATTGATATTGGTGCAAATATCGGATTACATTCATTAACAGCAGCAAGCTCAAATTCTGATATTGAGATTTATTCATTCGAGCCAGAGTATTTTAATTACCAGCAGTTTGTTAAAAATATTATTTTGAATGATTTTATCAATATAAGAGCGTTTAAAATGGGACTAGGAAATCTTTCAGAAAATAAAACTTTAAATATTAATGAGGGATGGAATAAAGGAAAGCATTCCTTAAAAAATAATTTTGAAGGGAGTCATAAAAAAATAACTATTCCGATATCAACTTTAGATGTTTTTAAAGATAATATTAAGTGTGATAACTTGATTATAAAAATAGATGTTGAAGGTTATGAGAAGGAAGTAATTGATGGCGCAAAAGAAGTTTTTAGTCAGACGGAAAATTGTATATTAATAATTGAACTTTTAGAAGAGAACAATGGACTTTCTACTTGCAATGAAATTATAAGTAATTTACAAAAAAATAATTTCGATGAGCTCTATAAAATAATTGATGATAATAGTTTATACAGAGTAAATGATTTTAATGGTAGCGCCGATTATGTGTTTTTAAAGGGAGAAAATGCAAGAAAAAATATCAAAGATTGTATTGATATTGATCATGCTAATAAAAATTTAGATTAATCTTTTAATAAAATGCGAATAGGATTTAATCCACATAAAGACCAGGTTTTGCCTAAATCAGAGTATCTTCATCAGGTAATAATTCCAGTTTATATCCCAAATCAAGAAGGATATTTTAAAGATAGTTTTGAAATTTTAAAATTATGTCTTAAATCACTTTTTTGTACAGTACATAAAAAAACATTTATTACGATTATTAATAATGGGAGTGATATCGTTATTGCTGAATATTTAGATTTACTCTTTAAACAAGATAAGATACAAGAAATTATTCATACAGAAAATATCGGAAAACTCAATGCAATACTAAAAGGTTTAGTGGGTAACAATATAGAATTAGTTACTATTTCAGATTCAGATGTAATGTTCTTACATAACTGGCAAGTCGAAACATCGAGAGTTTTTACTGCTGTACCAGATGCTGGAGTAGTAGGTATTGTGCCTCAGTTTAAAATGTATGAACATTATTGTGGTAACGTCATTTTTGATAATTTATCTAATAAGAAATTAAAATTTATTCCTGTAAAAAATAAAGAAGGCCTAATTCGGTTTTATGATAGTATTGGTTGGGACAGAAGTTATAATCAGGATTATTTAAAATTTAATCTAGGAATAGAAATTAAATTTGATCTGAATGTTTTGGTTGGTTCGGGACATTTTGTTGCTACTTATAAAAAAGATATATTCGGAGAATTAATATCTTTTATTAGTTATAAAATGGGAGGAGATAGTGAGGGATATTTGGATAAATTACCATTAAAAAAAGATTATTGGCGTTTGACTACTCAAGATAATTATGCCTATCATATGGGAAACGTTATTGAAGATTGGATGCTAGAAGAATCAAATCAGATAGAAATAGAGTATGAAATTCCTCAATTTGATTTTGTAGAAAAAACGAGATTAAATAGTATGTCGTATTTTATTAAAAACAGAATTTTCATAAAATTTATTTCAATAAAATGGACTGCAAAACTATTTTTGAAATGGAAAAAATTACCATATAACATGGTTGAAAAATATTAGATGCAAGCTTCAATACTCATAGTGTCAAAAAATCGAAGAGCAGATTTATTCAAAACGCTACATATTCTAGACTCATTAATTGATCAGACTCAAGTTGAGGTCTTAGTTTTTCTGGATGGATGTACAGATGATTCAGCAGGTTTACAGAATGAATTAACTTGGGTGAGATGGTTTATCTCTCCAAAATCGATAGGAGCTTCGGCAGCCAGACATCAAATTTATCCATTAGCAATTTCTGAAATCTTGATTGGTTTAGATGATGATGCACATCCATTAAACCAAGATTTTTTATTTAAAATTGAAACTTTATTTAATAAATATCCAAACGCAGGGATTCTAGCATTTGAAGAAATAAAAGGAATTTATCCGTCCGATATTGAAGCATTAAAGCAAGCTGAAAAAGAGAAAAAAGAATTCCTTTCTTCTGAGTTTATTGGCTGTGGATTTGCTATTCGAAAGTCTGTTTATAATCAAACTAATGGTTTTCCGGTATGGGTTGATATTTATGGCGAAGAGTCTTGTCTATCTATTGAAGTTTTAGCAAAAGGATTTGATATACTATATTCTAATGAAATTAAAGTAAATCACAGAGTTAATAAAGAACAAAGAAAATTAGTAAAGCAGAATTATTTTAGATTTGGAAGACAATTAAAAAATGCAACGTATTATTTTTTGGTCTATTATCCTCGCCCTTTAATGAGTGTTTTAAAATTATATAGGCATAATTTAAAAAAATATGCTTTAAGTGATTTTGAGTATTGTAAAATATATTTAAAAACTATTTTTGTGGTGTTAACTAGCATTCCAAAAATTTTAAAATACCGAAATCCTGTTGATAAGAATGTGATTGTAAAAATGAGAAAGCTATCAAGTTTAAAATTTTAAGATGAAAAGCATTGCTATAATTCCAGCACGTGGAGGATCCAAACGATTACCACAAAAAAATACAAAATTAATAGGTGGAATTCCTTTGTTAGCACATAGTATTTTGTATGCTAAAGCAAATAGCGAAATTATCGATGAAGTTTATGTTTCTACAAATGATGTAGAAATTAAACAAGTTGCTTTAGAATTTGGAGCTAGAGTAATAGATAGACCCGAAGTTATTTCTGGAGATCTTGAGCCTACTATTACGGCATTAAAGCATGTTTTGGAAAATATTGATTCCGCGGATGTTGAAAATGTAATTTTACTTCAACCTACGAATCCACTTCGTCCGGAAGATTTATTAAAAAAAACATTTGAAATTTATGGAAAACAAAATTGCGATAGTTTGTTTACTGTTTCAAGAAATCATAATAAATTAGGAAAGATAACAGACAACAAATTCATACCTTTTAATTATAAAATCGGACAACGTAGCCAAGATATGGAGCCTCTTTTTTTTGAAAATGGATTGCTTTACATTACAAAGGCAAGATTGATTATAGAGAATATAATTATTTCTGAAAATGCATTCCCATTTGAAATAGATCATATTTTTGCTAATGTTGATATCGATACTCAAGAAGATTTTGATTATGCCGAATACTTATACAATAAACATATAAAATTATAATTCATAACTTATTAATGAATCCATACATAGAAATTGCAGGACGTAAAATTGGGTTAGATTTCCCGCCTTTGGTCATTGCTGAAATCGGAATTAATCACGAAGGCTCATTGCAGGTAGCCAAAGAAATGGTTGACGCAGCGCAAAGAGCTGGAGTGGAAGTTGTAAAACATCAGACTCATATTGTTGAAGACGAAATGAGTGGAGCTGCTAAAAAAGTAATTCCTGGTAATGCAGATGTTTCTATTTATGAAATCATGGAGCGATGCTCGCTGAATGAAGAAGATGAATTAGAACTTAAAAAGTATGTAGAAAGTAAAGGGATGATTTTTATTTCAACCCCATTTTCTCGTGCTGCGGCTAACAGATTGCAGAAATTTGATATTCCTGCTTATAAAATTGGTTCAGGAGAATGTAATAATTATCCATTGCTAGAGCATGTTGCATCTTTTGGTAAACCAGTTATTCTGAGTACAGGTATGAACACGATAGAAAGTGTTCAAAAAGCTGTTGCTATATTTGATAAGCACAATATTCCAGTAGCGCTTTTGCATACTACAAATCTATACCCAACTCCAATTCATTTGGTACGTTTTGGAGCAATGGTAGAATTGCATGAAGCTTTTCCTGATAAAGTTTTTGGATTAAGCGATCACACCTTAAATAATAATGCCTGTTTGGGAGCCGTTGCCCTTGGTGCAAGTATTTTAGAACGTCATTTTACAGACCATATGCAACGTACAGGTCCAGATATTGTTTGCAGTATGGACGAAAAAGCATGTCAGGAATTAATTATTTCATCGTCAGAAATCGCTTTAATGCGTGGTGGAACTAAAAAGCCAGCATTTGAAGAACAAGTAACAATCGATTTTGCATTTGCAACTGTTTGCGCAATTACCCCAATTAAAAAAGGAGAGATATTATCTAAACAAAATATTTGGGTAAAGCGCCCAGGAACGGGAAAGATCTTAGCAGAACATTTTAATGACTTGATAGGGAAAATTGCTTTAAGAGAAATTGAAAACGATGAACAATTAGATTTTTCAGATTTTGAGTAATTCAATAAAAAAAATTCTATTTCTTACAGGAACTCGTGCCGATTTTAGTAAAATAAAATCACTAATTCAAGCCCTTGAAAAGCAACAAAATTTCGAAGTATATATTTTTGTGACTGGAATGCATTTACAAGAAGTTTATGGTTACACACTAATTGAAATAGAGAGATGTGATTTTAAAAACATCCATACTTTCAAGAATCATACTCATGAAACCACAATGGATTTAACTCTTGCTAAAACCATTGAAGGATTATCTACTTATTGTAAAGATCTAAATCCAGATATGATTGTCGTGCATGGAGATAGAGTCGAAACATTGGCAGGTGCTATCGTAGGATCTCTCAATAATATTTTAGTTGCACACATAGAAGGTGGGGAAGTTTCTGGTACTGTTGACGAATTAATTCGCCATAGCGTAAGTAAATTAAGTCATATACATTTTGTATCTAACAAACAAGCGCAGAAAAGATTGATACAAATGGGAGAAATAAAAGAATCAATATTTACAATTGGTTCTCCAGATGTTGATATTATGTTTTCAGATCAGTTACCAGATTTGAAGATAGCTAAAGCATATTATAAAATTGATTTTAAAAAATATGCAATAGTTATGTTTCATCCAGTCACGACCGAAATTAAGGAAATGCAGCAATATGTAAAAAACTTTGTGACTTCATTACTGCAAGACAATCATAATTATGTCGTGATTTTTCCGAACAATGATTTAGGAAGCCAATTTATTCTTGAAGAATATGAAAGATTGAAAGGAAGCGAAAGATTCAGAATTTTTCCATCACTAAGATTTGAGTATTTTTTGACATTATTAAAAAACAGCCAATTTATCATAGGCAATAGTAGTGCAGGGATTAGAGAAGCTCCATATTATGGAATTCCGATTATTAATATCGGAACACGTCAGCAGAATAGAGCTGTTCATGCGGATATAATTAATGTTGATTATTCTGAAAATGAAATTAAAGGAGCGCTTTCGATTATTGATTCACATAAAATACAAAATATAGAGGATGATTTTGGACAAGGAAATAGTAATCAATTATTTCTAGAATGTCTTAAAAAAGATGATATTTGGCAACTCAATCATCAAAAACAATTCAGAGATATTAAATAATGCTTACAGTTAGTAATTATCATTATATACGAAATAAGTTTAAGGCAAATTATCCAAGTATATTTGGACTTACTCCTAAAGAGTTTCAACAACAATTAATGTTGCTAAAAAAACAAGGAGATTTTATGAGCCCAAACAATTTGGCAAGTAATATTGATGAGGTATTAAAATCTAAAGAAAATATTTTATTAATAACTTTTGATGATGGTTTAAAAGAACAATTTGACTTGGCCTTGCCAATTTTGGATGAACTTAATATTCCAGCCATTTTTTTTGCTAATTCATTAAATTTTGAAGATAAAAAAGTAAGTACAGTTCATAAAATTCATTTATTAAGATCGATAATCTCTACAACTGAATTTTTAGAGAAAATTTTAAAAATTGAAAAAGTTGATTTTTCAGATCTAGAAAAAATGAAAGCGAAAGAAATTTATAGATATGACGATGAAAATAGTGCAGTTTTAAAGTATATTTTAAATTTTAAACTAAATTTCAAACAGCAAGAAGGAATTGTAAAAAAAATGTTTGATTTGCATTTTGAAGAAAGTAGTGTTCTAGAATCACTTTATATGAGTGAAGAAAATTTAAAAGAACTTGCGAAATTGGGGTATTTGGGAAGCCATACACACAGTCATTATCCATTAGGTTTATTAAATACTGAAAAAATTAAATTTGAACTTGAAAATACTAAAACATTTTTTGAAGGACTAACAGGTTCAAAATTAGATTTAGTTTCATATCCTTACGGAACCCCTGAAACTTGTACAGATGAAGTTGCCGAGATAGCTAAAAAAGTAGGATATAAATTAGGTTTTACAACAAATAGAGGAGTAAATGCAGCAACTAGTAATCATTTGTTATTAAATAGATTTGATTGTAATGATTTGGTAGGAGGTAAAAATTATAAAGAAAAGTTATGATTACTAGAGAAGCAACTATAAACGATTGGGGAATTTTAGAATCTTTTTTCAAAATTATATATAGAGAAAATCATCCGCTGCACGATAATTTTTTTTGGGAATGGCAATATGGAGATTCAAAACATGGTCGTTCATTTATATGTTTAAACGAAAAAGGTGAAGTTGTTGGTCATGTAGGAGCAAATTTTGGCGGTGGTCTTGCTTGGATTATTAATGTATATCTTAATGAAGAATGCAGAGGAAAAGGTATTCTAGGAAAACTGTATGAATTGGCCCGTAATTATTATCCGTTGGCCGCAACAGCAGCAAATGAAGCGGGATTAGGACTTTATAAAAATATGCGTTGGATTCGTTATTATGATTTGGTACGTTATGTAAAAGTTAATCCAAATATTGAGAATAAAGATTTTACCAATGTTTGTGTTCCTGTAGATGTTGAAATAGAATCTTTGATAAAAAAAGATACTCATTATTTTTGTCAACCATCCATAAAAGGGATTGTTTTAAATGATGGTTCTAGGGCGGTAAGTCAGGAAAATGTAGGAGGATTGAGGATTGTAGATATCCAAAATCTGCAACTGTTAGAAGAGCAAGCATGGCAATTAGGTTATATATGGATGGATTATATTTCTTCGTGGAATGACTTAAAATCTAAAGATTTAGAAAAAAATGGTTGGGTTTTGGATTATAAAAGTACTATTCCATGGCGATTGAATCCTGTAGAGAAAGATAGATTTTGTGATATTACATTTCTTTCAGAAAAGCCTTTAGATAATAATTTTGTAGTGCATAGATCCTATTCTGATCATGGAAGAGTTGGAAGTCTAAAATAAGAGTTTTTTATGAAGAATTTAGGGGTTGTTATTACAGATGGTGTTGGATTTCGTAATTTTATATTAACCGATTTTATTAAGGAAGCAAAAGTTAATTTTGATGAAGTAATTATTTATTCATGTTTGCCAAAAACAGTTTATAGTGATTTCAATTTAGAGTGTAAAATTATAGAATTAAGGGTTTTTGAGGAATCTTTTTATACGTGGTTTTTTAGAAAAGCCAAAGAAGTTACCCATTTGCAATTACATGCAAAAGGCAATTTTGGTATCGAAGATAATTTAAGCAGCACTAAATCGAAAGCAAAAAATCCGAGAGGATTTGCAACAAGAATTATTCATAAATGTTCCAAATTATTTTATTCAGAGAAATTGATTTGGATCTATAATCGTTTACAACAACAAACGTTTAAAAACGATTTAATAACCAAAGAGTATTTAAATCTTTTAAAAGAGGATAACATTTCTACGTTATTTTTTACACATCAGCGTCCACCATTTATCGCCCCGCTTATTTATGCCGCAGAAAAATTAAAAATTAAGACTTCAGCTTTTATTTTTAGTTGGGATAATTTAGCTTCGAAAGGTAGAATGGCAGGTGTTTTTGATTTTTATTTGGTTTGGAGTCATTTGATGAAACAAGAATTACTTACGTTTTATCAATCTGTAAAAGAAAAACAAATAAAAGTGGTAGGAACTCCACAATTTGAGCCTTATTCAAGTAATGAATTTGGATACGATAAAGAGGACTTTTTGCAGAAGTTTAAAATTGATAATAATTATCCAATTATATTTTTTACTTGTAATGATGCAAGTAGTGAAAATGACCCAATCTATTTAGAGTTACTAGCAAAATTTATTTCAGAAGAAAGACTTGTGAAAAAAGTTAATCTAATAGTTAGAACATCCCCAGCTGAAGAACCTATAAGATTTGAGAATTTAATTAAAAAGTTCCCTTTTATTATTTGGAACTTTCCTGACTGGAATATCAGCAGAGAAGGACATCAGGAAGCTTGGACGCAAAGAGTGCCAACTGTTGAGGATTTGAATGATTTAAAAACGTTATTAAAATATTGTGATTTGTGTATAAATGTCCTGTCAACAATCACTTTAGATGCTTTTATTTTTGATAAACCAGTTATAAATCCTGTTTTTGGAACGGATAAAAACGGTTGGTTTGATGATCAAAAATTTTTGAAATATAAACATTTATCAAAATTAGTTGATTCCGATTCAACTAATATTGTCAAAAATGAAAATGAATATTTAGATGCAGTTAATTTTATTCTTGAAGGAAAAGATAATAAACAAGAACAAAGAGTAAGCTTTCTTCGACTACAAATAGGAGGAGAATTAAAAAATACTAGTAAACGCATTGCCACAACGTTATTATCATTCAATGATTAAGACAAAAATAGCAGTTCTCTGCAATTATGAATTACTTCCTGAAAGAGTTGGAGGTATGGATTATTTTTTCTGGGAGTTTGATAAAAAGTGTAAAGAGGATAATATTGAAGTTGATTGGTTTTTTCCTAACAAATCTAGTCACGGAAGTTATTCGGATTTGACTATTTACAGTAGTAAAACAGAAAATATCGAAAATTATTTTCTCTCTTTTTATAACCAAAATAAAGAAGAGTACACACACATAATTACCCATTTTGTAGAGTTATGTACTCCTATATTTTATAAAATAAAAAAAATATCAAAAGCTAAAATAATTGCGGTAGATCATAACCCGAGGCCATTAAAGGGATATCCATTCAAGAAAAAAATAAATAAAAGGCTAAAGGGAATTTTATTTTCGAGATATATTGATGTTTTTGTTAGTGTTTCAGACAGTACTAAAAAAGAGTTAGTAACAGATTTTGGACAACTGATTAAAAATAAGATTAGAGTTGTTCCAAATGGATTAGATTTTTCAAAATTCAAACAGAAAACTAATTTTTCATTGAATAAAAAATTTATTGTTGTTTCTCATCTAAGGAAAGAAAAAGGAATTCAGGACTTAATTGTAGCAGTTAAAGAAATTGAAGAGAATAAAAAAAATGATATTTCAATTGATATTTATGGAAAAGGATATTATAAAGAAGAATTAAATAAAATGATTGAAGATTTCTCCCTTCAAAACATTTTTAATTTTAAGGGTAGTGTGTCAAATCTAAATGAAATCTATTGCAATTATGATTACCTAATTCACCCTTCTCATGGAGAAACATTCTGTTATGTTGTCTTAGAGAGTTTAATATCTGGTTTGCCTGTAATAACGACCAAGAAAGAGGGGAATGTACTTGGTTTAATAGAAGAAAATAAGAATGGGTTTTTATTTGAGGCAACTAAAACCAGTCAATTAAAAAAAATTCTAGAAAACATTTTAAATCAAAATTATATTTTAGAAAATAACTCAAATATTAATGATAATTTGCGAGCTTTTTCTTTAACACAAATGGTCGATAATTATTTAGGATTAGTATCTGAAAATAAGTTCATTAAAATTTCATAAATACTTACATGTTTTTTAATTCCTTGGCTTTTGCCATCTTTTTACCAATCGTTTTTTTTCTGTATTGGTTTGTCTTTAATAAAACAAAAAGCACTCAAAATGCTTTATTGATTGTTGCTAGCTACTATTTTTATTCTTGCTGGGATTGGAGATTTTTATTTTTATTGGTTTTCTCAACATTTCTGGATTATTATACAGGAATTCAAATTGAAAAAGGGAAATCAGAAAGAAGTCGGAAATTTTGGTTTTGGCTTAGTATTTTAGTCAATTTAGGATTCTTAGGAGTTTTTAAATACTATAACTTTTTTGCAGCATCTTTTGCAGAACTATTAAATTCTGTTGGAATTCAGGCTAGCCCTATTTTATTAAGCGTTATACTTCCAGTTGGGATTTCATTCTACACTTTTCATGGATTATCATATGTAATTGATATCTATCTTAAACGAATAAAAGCCGAATATAACTTTGTAGATTATTCTCTGTTTGTTAGCTACTTTCCACTTTTGGTTGCAGGACCAATCGAAAGAGCTACACATTTATTGCCACAGGTAAAAGTTAAACGTGAGTTTAATTTTCAAATGGCGAAAGAAGGTATTTACCAAATTATTTGGGGATTAGTTAAAAAAGTTGTCATTGCAGATACTTGTGCTACTTATGCCAATGCTATTTTTGATAATTATACTTCAATGAATTCTTTCTCTCTTATTTTGGGCGCAATATATTTTGCATTCCAAATTTATGGGGACTTTTCAGGATATTCAGATATTGCACTAGGAGTTTCTAAGTTATTTGGTTTAGATTTATTACGAAATTTTAATTATCCATATTTCTCACGAGACATAGCTGAGTTCTGGCGCCGTTGGCACATTTCGCTGTCGTCTTGGTTCCGTGATTACCTTTACATTCCGTTAGGCGGGAGCAAAGGTGGTATTTGGATGAAAATCAGAAATACCTTTATCATTTTTGTAGTTAGCGGATTTTGGCATGGTGCGAATTGGACATATATTGTTTGGGGATTTATAAATGCAGTTTACTTTCTGCCTCTACTTTTATCAAATAGCAACAGAAACAATATGGATGTGATTGTACTAAAATGGAATTTTGGCTCTGTAAAAGTAATAATGAGTATTCTCTATACTTTTTTATTGACCTGCGTTGCTTGGGTATTTTTTAGAGCCAGAACAATAACCGATGCAATTGAGTATTTGAAAAGGATGATTTCTAATGGGGAATTTAAAATTCAATTTTTAGCAAATGATCGAAGTAATTATGAATTGATAATTATGATTGGTTTGTTTGTTTTAGTTGAATGGAATAATCGTAATAAAATAGAACCTATTTCGGGAAAAAGAAGCTTATTGAAATTAGCTTTAGCAATAGCAGCTATTATGGCATTAGGTACTTTTTCAGATTATAAAGAATTTATATATTTTCAGTTTTAATGAAGAAGTTTTTAATTTATATAGGTATAGTTTTAGTTGTAACTATTTTAATTGCTGTTGTTCTGGATGGTATTTATACTTGTGTGTATTTGCAATCCCAAAATAGAGGGAAAATAGAAACAATTTTTAATTCAGAGAATCAAAAATATGATGTTGTTATTTTAGGAACATCTCGCGCTAATAACCATTTCGTAGCCCAAATGTTTGAAGACAAAGGCCTAAAAACTTTCAATTATGGAATGAGTGGGGGGCATTTATTCGAAACTTCATTATTATTGAAGTTAATGATAGAGAGGAAATATGTGATTAAAAATGTTATCCTTGAAGCAGATCTGAGTCTTGCAAATGATTCTGAATCGGAAGGAATCGCTGCCAAATTTCTGCCTTATATTCATCACTCAGATATTATAAAAGAGCATTTTAAAGTTTTTAAAAATTTTAAAGAAATGTATTATATTCCATTTTATAGATATGCAAAATATGAAACTAAAATTGGTTTCAGAGAGGTTTTTTATGCAGCTGTTCATAAAAAGACAAATGTCTTAGATAATTTAGGATATTATCCGTTAGTAAAACATAAAAACGGAAATATGAAGAATAATATTGTCAATTTAAATCCTTTGCCACACAATAAATATTACGAAGAAATCAAGAATATCTGCAAAGCCAATAATATTAATTTGATAACTGTAATGACACCAATGTGCGAAAATGTTGTGGGTATGAATTATTTCGAGAAAGTAAAAAAAGCTTATCCAGAAATTCATAATTACGAAAATGTTGTGAAGGAAGATAAATATTTCTCATCTTGCGGGCATATGAATGATACTGGTGCAAGAATGTTTACAGCTAGAATTTTAAAAGATTTTTTTAATAAATAAAAATGAAGATAGCATTTTTGACTCCAGAATACCCACATCCTAAAACAGGTAATTCTGGAGGTATTGGTACAAGTATTAAAAATTTAGCAATAGGGCTTTTAGAACAAGATGTTTCTGTTAGAATTCTTGTTTATGGTCAGAAAGAAGATACTACTTTTTATGATAATGGAATTCTTGTACAACAAATAAAAAATATCAAGTTAAAAGGATTATCATGGTTTTTGACAAGAAAAAAGTTAGAAAGGATAATAGATCAATTATTTTTAGATAAAGAAATTGATTTAGTAGAAGCTCCAGATTGGACAGGTATTTCATCTTTTATAAAGCCAAAATCCTGCCCACTAATAATACGTTTAAATGGATCAGATACTTATTTTTGCCATTTGGACAATCGTCCAGTAAAATGGATTAATAAGTTTCATGAAAAAAGAGCTTTGCAAAATGCAGATAAACTGTTATCGGTAAGTCAATTTACTGCAGATAAAACAAATGCCATTTTTGGTTTAAATAAAGAATTTATAATTATTCCAAATCCTATTGAGGCTAATTTATTTAAGACTGATAATGAAAACCCTCAGAAAGAAAAAACCATATTGTATTTTGGAAGTTTAATTCGTAAAAAAGGACTTCTCGAATTGCCATTAATTTTTAATAAAGTAATAGAAAATAGTCCTAATGCTAAATTAATTTTAATAGGTAAAGACGTTTCAGACATTATTTCTGGAAATTCTTCTACCTGGCAAATGATGCAAGAACTATTTTCAGAAGATGCTAAAAAGAATGTGGATTATTTAGGAAGTGTACCTTATTCTAAAATAAAAGCAAAAATTGAAGAAGCAACTGTATGCGTATTTCCTTCTTTTGCAGAGGCACTCCCTGTATCTTGGTTAGAAGCCATGGCTATGCAAAAATCTATTGTTGCATCAGATATTGGTTGGGCAAATGAAATGATTATTGATGGGGAAAGTGGTTTTTTAGTAAGTCCAAAAAATCATGATTTGTTTGCATCAAGAATAACGCAACTTTTGGATGATTCAAGTCTAGGAAGAGAAATGGGGAAAAAAGCAAGAAATAGAGTTAAAAAGTTTTTTGATATAGATAAAGTAGCGAAAGATAATATTGAGTTTTATAAATCATTAATTCTTAAATCTTGATAATAGTATATCATTCAGACAATAAGATTACAAGAGTTGTTTCTGAAAAAAACGAGACTTTATCTTTTAATAAAAACAATACTATTGCATCCAGTTTAATAGAATTGGCTTTTCAATTTCCGTTTTCAAAAATAGTTTGGTGTAATGAAAATTACGAGCAATATCTTAATTTAGAATTTATAGATAATTTTTTTCATCATGATAAAGTGATGATGTCTTATAATCCTAATGAAGTTGATTTTTTAGATCGGAAAATTGGTTATGTTGACGAATCTCCTTTTATTAAAATCAATAAAAAGGTAAGTTATCCAACTTGGCAAATGAGTAGTTTGGTAGGAGTGATTCATGCAGCTGTACTTTTGGAAATTAATAAAAAAATAAAATTAGATTCTAATTTTGACTACTATTTGAGTTCAATAGCTAAGGTATGTATGCCTTTAGGGTTATTGTGTTATTCGGAGCCGAAATTATTGTTAGAAAATAAAATTCGTTTGATTTCAAAGCCTTCTAGTCTGATTCTTTTCAGATTTGTGAAACAGCATTATAGAACCAGATGGATATTTTTGTTATTCCTGAATTTAATGATTTATGAATTTAAATTCCCTTTATTAGCTTTTCTATATAGCTTAACTTTTAAGAATAGAAATATTAATAGCATTAATCTAGATCCTATCAAAGTTAGTTCTTCATTAAAGGTAATTAATACAGGGACTATTGATGTTATTATCCCAACTATTGGAAGGAAAGAATATTTGTATGATGTTCTAAAGGATTTATCCCAACAAACACATTTACCTAAAAATGTAATAATTGTAGAGCAAAATCCTTTAATAGGGAGTATTTCAGAGTTAGATTATTTAACTTCAGAAGATTGGCCATTTATTATAAAGCATACTTTTACACATCAGGCAGGAGCTTGCAATGCCAGAAATATTGCTCTTAATCAGGTAGAGAGTGAGTGGGTATTTCTGAATGATGATGACAATCGATTTGATATTAATTTAATAGAAAATGTATTTAAGAATATTGAGCAGTATGGCATTTTAGTTTTGTCTGCTTCGTATTTACAGCCTAACGAGAAATTAGTAAATAAGATAATTAGCCAATCTGGGAATTTTGGTTCAGGGAATAGTTTTTTAAAGTCAGAATTGTTAAAGGAAGTAAGCTTTAGCAAAAGTTTAGAATTCGGTTATGGTGAGGATATCGATTTTGGTTTACAGTTACGTAATATAGGTGCAGATGTTTTGTATTTTCCTAAAATTTCAATACTACACCTTAAAGCCCCTATGGGAGGGTTTAGGATAAAGCCAACATTTCCTTGGGATGGAGAAGCTATACAGCCAAAACCTTCACCTACAATTATGGTTTTAAAACTTAAAAATCAGAATTTAGAGCAAATTAATGGTTTTAAGACCATTTTATTCTTTAAATATTATAAGTTTCAAAATGTCAAAAATCCATTAAAATATTTTGCGAAATTTAAAAAAGAATGGAAACAAAGCATGTATTGGGCTAATGAATTAATAAGTAAGTCATGAAGATATCATTAATTATTTGTACTTATATGCGACCAGAACCATTGTTGATATTATTGCAATCGGTTCAGAGACAAACTTTGTATCCAGATGAAATTTTAATTATTGATGGATCTACAAATAATAAAACAGAGGATATTTTAAATGAAAATCAGTTTAAAAATTTAAAATATTTCTTAGTTGATGATAAAAACCGTGGGCTTACCAAACAAAGAAATTTTGGAATTAATAAAGTAAATGATGCTATTGAGATTGTTTGCTTTTTAGATGATGATACTGTTTTAGAAGAAAACTATTTTGAGGAGTTAATTAATACTTATAAAGATTATCCAGATGCATTAGGTGTTGGAGGGTATATTATAAACGAAACAAAATGGGAAAAAGTAAATAAGAATTATAAAGCTTCTATAAATGAGTTTTATTTTGACGGATGGAAACGTAAAGATGGAAGTCGTTTTGTTTTACGAAAAAAATTGCATCTGGATAGTAATTGTCCTCCTGGTTTTTCTCCTTTATTTTCGCATGGAAGAAGTGTTGGTTTTTTGCCGCCAAGTGATAAAACATATCAAGTAGAACAATTAATGGGAGGAGTTTCTTCTTTTAGAAAATCAGTTTTTGATAAGCTTTCATTTTCTACTTATTTTGAAGGATATGGTTTGTATGAGGATGCTGATTTTACATTAAGAGTGGCGAAAATAGGAAAGCTGTATTTAAATACGGCAGCTAAATTACAACATTTTCATGCCGATTCAGGACGACCAAATCAATATCAATACGGTAAAATGGTAGTGCGAAATGGTTGGTATGTGTGGCACGTGAAAAATTCGAAGCCTAATTTGAAAGATTATTTAAAATGGCACTCAATTACTATACTTTTGACATTAATTAGATTTAGTAATGTTCTTACTTCTAATAAGAAAAAAGAAGCTTTGACAGAAGCAATTGGAAGAACGATTGGTTGGTGGAGTCTATTATTGAATAAACCTAAATTATAAAAATGAAATCAAAACATACAATTTTAGAGATTAACATAAAACAAAAAGAATTTTATAATACCAAGAAAAAGAATTCCGCAACTAGGCTATGGTCAAAATTTAGAAATGGGATTTTAAATAAAATTAAAAAAAATGTTGGTGTTCAGGATCAGGCTTATGTTTTACACAAACAATGGTTTGGAGATTTGTCGGATAAAAAGGTTTTAGATTTAGGATGTTTTTCGGGTAATTATTGGTCGATGCATTTAGCCGAAAATGCAAAAGAGTATTTAGGAATTGATTTAAGTGATGTTGCTATTGAGAAGCTAAATGAGAAACTCAAGCAATTTCCTAATGCCGAAGCCAAAACAGTTGACTTTCTTTCCGATGAATTTGCGACTGATAATTTTGATTTGATTTATGCTTATGGAGTTTTACATCATTTTGAAAACACCACAATTTTAATTGATAGGTTAAATGAAAAATTAAGTTCAGGAGGGGAAATTATAAGTTATGATCCGCTTGAAACAAGTTTGCCAATAAAAATATTGAGAACATTATATAGACCATTTCAATCTGATGCTGCTTGGGAATGGCCATTCACAAGAAAAGTTTTTTATAAATTTCAAAACTCTTTTAATATAATCGAAAGAAGAGGGGTTTTAGGGAAATCTAAATGGATTGTGATGATAAATATGTTGCCAATTTCAGATGAAAAAAAGAAAACAATTGGGCAAAAATGGCACAAAGAAGACTGGGATAATTCAACAACTTCAGATTCAGTTTTATTTAGTTGTATGCATGTAACGATGTTGATGAAGAAAAAAATATAATTCCAATGAATTTATTTCAACTCATAAAATCAGATTACAAGAAATATCAAAAATACGGAGGTAATTTTTTTGGTATCGTATTTTTTACGCAAGGTTTTTGGGCAACTTTTCAATATAGGGTAGCACATTATATTCATATCAGAATTAAATGGAAAATTTTCAGGTTTCCTTTATTATTTCTAGCTTTATTATGGCAAAAATGGATTGAAATAATCACAGGGATTTCAATCCCATATTCAGCAAAAATTGGACATTCCTTTTATGTAGGACATTTTGGAGGAATAATTGTAAATTCAAATAGTATAATTGGTAATAATTGTAACATATCACAAGGAGTCACCATCGGCGTTTCTGGTATTGATGAAAAAAGAGGGACACCTGTTTTAGGAGATGAGGTATATATAGGTGCTAATGCAATTATTGCAGGTAAAATTAATATAGGAAATAAGGTTTTAATTGGAGCCTGCTCAATGGTAAATGATTCTTTTCCTGATAATGTAGTTGTCTCAGGAGTGCCAGCAGTAATAATCTCTGATAGAGGCTCAGAAGGATATATTTAATGAAATTACTAATTGTTTCAAATGCACCATTGATTTATAAGGATAAGTACAGTTATGCTTATGGACCTTATGTAAACGAATTAATTATTTTGAGAAAATTTAGTGATGAACTATTTTTTTGTTGTCCTGTATGGGAAAATGACCGTGGGCTTTTAATATCAAAAATCCCATTTGATTTTACTAAGAATTTTGAATTAATTGATTCAAATTTAAATACTCTTAAAAATGCTTTTCTGTCTGTTTTTTATAATATTTATAATGTGATTGTTTTGTTTAAAGCAATGAAGACAGCTGATCATATTCACTTGCGTTGTCCAGGTAACATTGGTTTATTAGGCTGTCTGGTTCAGATATTTTTTCCGAATAAACAGAAAACAGCAAAATATGCAGGTAATTGGGATCATCAAGCAAAGCAACCATTAAGTTATAAATTACAAAAATGGATTTTAAGTAATACATTTTTAACTAGAAACATGCAGGTTCTAGTTTATGGAGAATGGGAGAAGAGTACTAAAAATATAAAACACTTTTTTACTGCCACATATGCTGAAAGTGAGAAGCTGGATTTTAAAGCATTAGTGACGAAAAAACAAATGAATTTCGTTTTTGTAGGTACTTTAGTTTCGGGAAAAAATCCTTTATATGCGATTCAATTAATAGAAAGTTTGTATAAAAAAGGTTATGATGTATCATTAAATTTATACGGAGAAGGTGTTGGGCGTATAGTTCTGGAAAAATATATTTCAGAAAATGATTTGAAAAATTATATTTTTTTGCATGGAAATCAAAACCAGGAAATAATTAAAAAAGCATATCTGAATAGTGGATTCGTAATTTTACCATCTAAAAGTGAAGGATGGCCAAAAGCTATTGCTGAGGGAATGTTTTGGGGGTGTATTCCAGTAGCAACATCTGTTTCATGTGTTCCTTTTATGTTGGATTATGGCAATCGAGGAGTTTTGCTTAAAATGAGTTTATTAGATGATTTACGTCAGTTAGAAATAATCTTGAAAGACAAAAAATGTTTGGCTGATAAAAGTATGAAAGCATCTGAATGGTCACAGAAATTTACAACAGATGTCTTTGAAGTTGAAATTAAAAAATTACTGCAATCATGAGAGTTTTGCAAATGATAGATTCGCTTGAGGCTGGAGGTGCAGAACGAATGACAGTAAATTTTGCAAACGCCCTTAGTCAAACAATCGAATTTTCTGGATTGGTTGTAACACGTAAAGAAGGTGCTCTCAAAGAACAGATTGATTCTAAAGTTTCCTATTTGTTTTTAAACAAAAAGACAGCTATTGATTTTCAAGCTATTTTCAAGCTAAGAAATTATACTGTAAAAAATAAGATAACGATTATTCATGCACATAGTTCTTCTTTCTTTTTGGCTGTCCTATTAAAATTTACTTTACCGAAAATTAAAGTAATTTGCCATGATCACTATGGGAAAAGAATACATGAATCAAAAGTTAAAAATAGTATTTTAGTCTTTTCTTCAATTTTCTTCTCATCGATTCTTACTGTTAATCCTCTATTGGAGAAATGGAATAAAAAAAATATGTTATGTTCAAAAGTGTTTTTTATTCCAAATTTTGCAATATTGATAGAAAAGACACAAAGTTCTACTTTTTTAAGAGGTACTAAGGATAAAAGAATTGTGTTTCTCGCAAACCTGAAAAATCCCAAAAATCATCTGATGATAGTAAAAGCTTTTGAAAATTTAAAATTAAGTGATTTAGAATGGAGTTTACATCTAATAGGAAAGGATTATTTTGATGAGTATTCAGATTTGATTAAGGTATTCATAAAAGAAAATCACTTAGAGGATAATATTTATTTGTATAATTCAAGAAATGACATAGCGCACATTTTATCTCAAGCTACAATAGGAGTTTTAGCTTCTACAGATGAAGGTTTTCCTGTAACATTATTAGAATATGGACTTGCAGCTTTACCAGTAGTTTCAACAAACGTTGGTTATTGCTCTTCGGTTATTAAAGATAATAACACGGGTTTATTGTTTAATCCTTTGAAAATGTCAGATTTTGAAAATCAGATTATTAAATTAATTTCAAATATTGAATTGAGAAACGAATTAGGAATGTCTTTGAATAAAGTTGTTTCAGAAAATTATGTAAAGGATGTTGTTATACAGAAACTAATTTTAGCTTATAAAGCATAATAACCATGAAAACAAAATATTTGTCTTATACTTACTTAGTTTTAATGCATCTGGTAATTGCATTGGTTGTTTTTTTGATGCCTTTTTTGTCTAAGATTTATGCGCTTATTATTCCAATTGTTGGATTGCTTTTTGTTCTGAAAACAAAAAACAGAAATAATGAAGTACTCTTAGTTGCTGCATATATGGTTGGTGTTGAGGTCTTTTTAAGAATGACAGGAGGAAATCTAAATAATGAATATATTAAACTGAGTGTCATCTTTTTTATATTTATAGGAATGCTGTATAGTAGTTTTTCTACTAATGCATTAGTATATGGTCTTTTTATATTATTGCTGGTTCCTGGTGTTTTAGTAACCTCGATTTCAGATGATTTTTCGACAGATATAAAAAAAGTTTTGGTTTTTAATTTATCAGGAGCCTTATGTTTGGGGATTTGTGCTATATATACTTTTAATCGAAAAATCTCTTTTCCTGAGTTGCAAAATATTGTTTTAGCAATGGGATTGCCAATACTAACAACAACCGCATATTTGTTTTTATATAATCCTAGTGTACAGAGTGTTGTTACAGGTACGCAATCTAATTTTGAAACTTCCGGAGGATTTGGGCCTAATCAGGTTTCTACAGTTTTAGGATTAGGGATGTTTGTGTTTTTTACGCAATTGATTCTTTTTTCCAAATCAAAAAAACTACTGATTCTAAACGGAATACTGTTATTAGTTATTAGTTATAGAGCCATAGTAACTTTTTCGAGAGGAGGAGTTATAACAGGAGTGGTTATGATTGCTTTATTATTATTAGTGTTGTATTGCTATTCTAGTGCCAAAGTAAAAGGAAAACTGGCTTTGGTGTTTATCATTACAATTGTTATGGGTTTAGGAATTTGGACATATAGCTCTGTACAGACTTCAGGATTAATTGGTAAACGTTATGCTAATCAAGATGCAGCGGGAAGAATAAAAAAAGATAGATTAGGAGGGAGAGAAGCTATTATAGATATCGAACTTAAAGTTTTTTTTGATAATCCAATATTAGGAATTGGGGCTGGGGCTGGTAAAGAGTATAGGAAAAAGGTTTTTGGAGTAGAGGTAGCTTCACATAACGAAATTACACGTATGTTGAGCGAACATGGTATCTTTGGTGTGTCAGGACTTTTGATACTTTTTATAATGCCTTTTGTATTGTACTATACGAATCGTGGACATTTCTATTTTCTGTCATTTTATGCTTTTTGGCTCCTTACCATAAATCATGCTGCTATGCGAACAGCTGCTCCCGCTTTTGTATATGCACTAACTTTGATTAACATAATTAAAGTTAAATCAGGTAATAATACAAATGAAAATACTATTGATATTAATAATGATTGATTACTAATTTTATGATACATTTGCTTCCATAATTTTAAATTTCCCCAAATTTAATTATGCAACTTAACCACTATAACCAAAATGCCACAAAAAAATAAGATTCATTTTGAAATATCAGAACGTAAAGTCATTCTTAGGTTTTTTGATTCTTTTTTTATCTTAGCTACATTATATTTATTAAGCCAGATATTTGATTATCGTTATTTTAATATTACAAGTACTAATTATTATGGAGTATTAGTATTGGTGATATATTTTAACCTTTTTGGATCTATTTTTGAAATGTATAACCTGCAAGTAGCCAGTAATCAATTTCAAATTATTAAAAGTACAGTTATTGCAGTTTCGACAACAGTTTTAGTGTATTTGTTAACTCCAATTTTATCACCAGAATTACCTAAACAGAGAATTTCAATAGTTATATTTTATTTTGCGGTACTTTTTGCCATTCTATTTTGGCGCTTATTTTATGTTTATTTTCTCGCGTCACATCGTTTTTTTCAAAATGTAGTTTTAATCTGTGATCAAGATCAAGTAGAAGAATTAGTCTTAGGATTGGAAAATGTTGACCCACATTATAAAATCATTGGTTTTGTAAATTCAGATTCTTTAAATAATAGTTCTTCAGAATACCATTATGCAAAAGAGATTAAAAAAGATGAGTTAGAAGAATTTGTAAAAAATAATAATGTATCCGAGATTGTTATAGCTTCCCAAAAGACAGATGGGATTACTGCCGATTTATACCAGCAATTATTACATTTACTAGAGTCTGGTAAAATAATTAGAGAATATACTCAAGTATACGAGAGCAAAACACAACGTATTCCTGTACAATATATAGCAAGGGATTTTTATCGTTTTTTTCCTTTTAGTCGTAGTAATAGTAACAAGTTATATTTGTTGGTAGTACGTTTTTTTGAATTCGTTTTTTCTTTGTTCGGATTATTAATTGGCATTATTTTAATACCATTTATAGTTATAGGAAATTGTATCGGTAATCGAGGCAGTCTTTTCTATACCCAGGACAGAATAGGAAAAGATGGAGCGGTTTTTAAAATATATAAATTCCGTACAATGGTAAAAAACTCTGAATCTAAAGGAGTTGCTTTTGCTGCTGCAAATGATGTACGGGTTACACCTTTTGGGAAGATGATGCGTAAATCCAGAATAGATGAATTACCGCAATTTATTAACGTTATAAAAGGTGATATGGCTGTTATTGGTCCTAGACCAGAGCGTCCTTTCTTTGTAAAAGAAATTGCTCAGGTTATGCCATTTTATGAAACAAGACACATTATTAAGCCAGGACTTACTGGTTGGGCACAAGTAAATTATTCTTACGGAGAATCGATAGAAGAAAGTTTAATAAAACTACAATATGACTTGTATTACATAAAACACAGAAGTATTTTTCTGGATCTAAGTATTACTTTTAAAACCATTACTACAGTTTTATTTTATAGAGGACAATAATTATATAATAATAGGAATTGGTTTTTTATTCTTAATTGCCACACGCACAAGCACAACTCCACTAGTTATAATTAGAGGTAAAACAATCAGGAATGAAGCCTTATTAATCATAAACAATCCATATACAATTAGTAAAACGATATGGATAAGTGATAATCTATAAGTCCATTTTTTGTTTTTCATAAGATTAAAAATCAAAAGAATAAGTAAAAAAGGGCTAAACAACAAAATGTTATAGTTGAATTCTAGTTCCTTGTGTAAGGAATAAAAGCCTATAAAAACAAAAAATAACCCCAACAACCCCATTATTAAAAGATAGGCTTTATCAATACTCCTTTTACTTATAAAGATGATAAATGCCAGTATAATAATGTAAGTATACCAGTTGTTCCACCAAGAATGAGTTGGTTCTTTATCAAAAGATAGAATTGTTTTATTCTCTTTTACTAAAGGATGATTTTGAAAAGTTGTTTTGTCCAGACTATTTTTTAATTCAAAAGGCAAGAATATTTTTGTTCCAAGTTCATCTACTTTCTTTCCAAAAATAATACTGATACCTAGTTTTTCATAAAAGTGTCCGTCAAAATAAGGGTATAGTATAGTTCTGTATGTTTTATCAGTATCTCCTTTTTTTGTAATTACAGTACCGTTTAAAGATTTATTGATGATATCAACAACCATAGAAGTACAATTTTTGTCAATAAATTTATAGGTGTAAAATCTATCTTCAGAAAGTAGCGTTGTGTTTAAATTATCAAATAGTTTTTGTTTAAGATTATCAGAAATATTTAATTCTTGTTCGTAAACACTACGTTTTGTATAGTTGTATTCATTAATAAAATCGAGATAGGAATTTGCTGTAGCGTAATATTGTAAGTCACCTTTTGTGAATTTAGCAACAAAATTAGGAGTTCTGAAATCGAAAGTACCATAATTATATACTATATCAAGAGCGTTAATAGAATCCTTTATTCTAATAGCTGTGTGGCCAAAAAGAGAATAAGGTTCATTTCCGGTTCCGCAAGTTAATACGCTAACTTTAGAATCTTTGGATAATAAAATGCTTTGCCCAAAACTGTTGTTGATAAACACAAAAAACAATAGTAAAAAGAATATTTTTTTTGATGAATATGTTTTCATAGATATTTTTTTAAATGAATTATCAATGTTTCTTTGGGATGTAATTATTTATTTTCTAAAGAGACCTAAGTCTACTTTAAGAGAGAAAATATTAGAATATAAAGCAACGCTTTGATTTCCTAAATCTGTTAAAGCATAATCAACCTGGATACCTTTATATTTAAAACCGAGACCGATATTAGGTTGAAAACCTACTTTCTCAGAATTATCTAATTGTGTTACGTTCTGAAAATTTCCAACTCCAGCTCTCAAGAAAACTAAATCGGTATATCCAAACTCTAATCCTAATGCAGGATCAATACTTACCACATTACTAGAGATTATATCTTTCGTTCTTTCAAAACGCATATTCATATTTGTAGCTACTAAAACACTATAATCATATCTGATTATAAATTTTTTCGCAATACCTAATTGCGCTTTTGGCAATGTAATTTCTGTGCTTTCGGGTAACTCCTGATTTTCTCCCGGAATGGCATCAGAGATTTTTTTGTATTCCTTCTCATCTATATTCCAAACATTATAAGTGGTTGTAATATCACGCACCATCAAACCAAAACGCCAGTCATTTTTCTCAAATTGTAATCCTAAATCAAATCCAAAGCCCCAAGAATTAGCAAATTTACCAATAATACGTCGGATGACTTTGGCATTAACACCATATTGAAATCCAGGAACGGGTAATTTTCTAGCATATGAAAACGTAAAACCATAATCAGCAGTCGAGAAAAGACTGATTCGATTATAATCAATATTTCCTTGATTGTCTATTAATTCTGTAGTATCTAAAATGTCATCTACTCCAAAACGAATTAATGAAATTCCCCAAGCACTTCGGTCATCTATCGGACTTGCGTAGCCAATATAATCATATTGTGCGATATTGGCAAAATAATTAGCATGCATCAAAGCAACTTGATGGTCTTGAAGATTGGTTAAACCTGCTGGATTCCAGTAAACTGAGTTTACATCTGTCGTAGATGCAACCACTGCACTCGACATGGCAAGAGCTGCAGCATCGACACCAATGTTCATAAACTCGTTAGAGTATTTACGAACCGTTTGGCTGTAATTTGCCGTTTGAACACAAAATAGTAAAAACAATAAAATTTTCTTCAAGAGCTAATTTTTATAAACCGAAGTCTGTTTAATTTTTACCAAAAATATAATTTTTTACTGAGCTTATTTATTCCTTTTTGTAAATAATGCTAAAGTCTAACTTTTGTGTAAAAAACTCTAATAAAAACGTACATTCCATTCAGTTATTATAGTAAATTTGTTGCTTATCATACTTAAATTTTATTTGCAATGAATATTAAAAAACATGTACCTAATGCTATTACATTAATCAATCTTTTTTGTGGATGCATAGCTGTTGTTTTTGTTTCTAAATTAGATTATGAAATGGCTTTCTATTTTGTTTGTTTAGGAATCTTTTTTGATTTTTTCGATGGTTTTTTTGCTCGATTATTTAAAGTATCCAGTCCATTAGGTTTACAGTTAGATTCATTGGCAGATATGGTAACTAGTGGTGTAGTACCAGGTTATGTAATGTATAGCTTATTTGTTAGTAGCTCAAATGCTCACAATATTATTGGTTCTGAGTTTACTCCGTTTTTAGGATTCATTGTAACTCTAGGTTCTTGTTATCGTTTAGCAAATTTTAATATAGATACGCGCCAGACAGATTCATTTATTGGATTACCAACGCCTGCAAACGCACTGTTTATTTTGAGTTTACCCTTGGTTTTAAAATATTCAGATTCGTTGGTGATACTTGAAATCTTAACAAATCAATGGATTTTGTTAGTGATAGCATTATTTAGTGCTTATATTCTAAATGCCGAAATTCCTTTATTTTCATTAAAATTTAAAAAATTCAATTTAAAGGATAACGGACTACAAGTTGGTTTTTTATCATTGTCGGTTTTGTTATTGGTCTTCTTCCAATATCTAGGGATTCCATTGGTAATCATTACTTATATAATATTGTCAGTTATAAACAATAAGTTTCTGAAAAAGTAGTTTTTTTATTGAATGAAAAGAAAAGTTACCAAAAGAAAGCAGACCTCAAATCGGAAATCTAAATCAACCAGTTCTATAGGGAAGTTTTTTCGTTTCATTGTTTTTTCGGCTTTTATTGCTCTTTTTCTAGGAGTCGTTTATCATTACCGAAATGGTTTAGCGTATTACTTTAGTTTTAAAACAGATAAAGTTTCAGAAAAAGAAGCCGAAGATAAACGTCTTTCGGATGTTAGGAATTACCAGGTTTTGGCTAATCACCAAGGAATGGCAATTGGTTTGGATGTATCCGAATTTCAAGGAAAAATTCGTTGGAGTAAAGTAGATAGTCTGGAGCAGAAATTCCCAATTTCATTTGTTTTTATACGTGCTACAGCTGGAAATGATCGTGTTGATAATCAATTTTTGAATAATTGGCTAGGGGCCAAAGAGCAAAAGATTATCCGTGGAGCATACCATTATTATCGTCCGAACGAAAACTCGATAGAGCAAGCCAATCTTTTTATTAAAACGGTTAAATTACATAAAGGTGATTTACCTCCTGTTCTGGATATTGAAAAATTACCTAAAAACCAGTCTTTAGATAGTTTGAAAAAAGGATTAAAAAGATGGTTGAATAAAGTGGAAGAACACTATAAAGTACGACCAATTATATATAGCGGAGAAAGATATTATGATGATTTCCTGAAAGAAGAATTTAGTGATTATCTTTTTTGGATAGCCAATTATAATTTTTATCGAGAAAAGATTGAGGATGATTGGTTGTTTTGGCAATTTACAGAGAAAGCAACAATGCCAGGAATAAAGCATACTGTCGATGTGAATATTTATAACGGCGATTTACAGCAATTACAATTTATAACAGTCGATTAAGTTTATAGTCGCAGTTTACAGTCTTAGTAAAAAAAAATCGCAGTACTCGGTTTTTTGGAACTGAATACTGCGATTGAATACTTAAAGCCGTGACTGAATACTCTTTTTAGAATTCCAGTTTCTTTTTACGAAGTTCAAAATTCTGACCTAGATATACACGACGCACCATTTCGTCTTCTACCAATTCTTCAGGTACGCCAGCTTTTAGGATTCCTCCTTCAAACATAAGATACGTTTTATCAGTAATAGCAAGAGTTTCTTGTACGTTATGGTCGGTGATTAAAATTCCGATATTTTTATTTTTTAATTGCGCTACGATTCGTTGGATGTCTTCTACTGCAACAGGGTCAACTCCTGCAAAAGGTTCATCTAGTAAGATAAACTTAGGATCGGTAGCAAGAGCACGTGCAATTTCGGTACGACGGCGCTCACCTCCCGAAAGTAAATCTCCTCGGTTGGTACGAATATGCTCCAAGCTAAATTCTTCGATTAAACTTTCCATTTTAGCTTCCTGCTCCGCTTTAGATAAAGTGGTTAGTTGTAGTACACTTAAGATATTGTCTTCGATGCTTAGTTTTCTAAAAACAGATGCTTCTTGAGCTAAATATCCAATTCCGTGTTGAGCTCTTTTGTACATAGGGAAATCGGTAATATTTAAATCATCAAGATAAATATTGCCCGAATTTGGTTTTACCAATCCTACAATCATGTAAAATGAAGTGGTTTTACCTGCTCCATTTGGACCTAAAAGACCAACTATTTCTCCTTGGTTTACCTCAACAGAAATACCTTTTACTACACTACGGCCTTTGTAGGTTTTGATTAAATTATCGGCTCTTAATTTCATTTTTTAAGTTTAATCGTTTAAACGTTCGAATCGTTTATTCGGTACAAATTAACGAATAAACGATTCAACAAATAAACCTATTTAACAATTATTTAGTTTCAGTTTCTTCTAAAGCTTCCCAAAATTCATATGCTCTGCGCAAATGAGGAACTACGATTGTACCGCCAACTAAGGTTGCAATTCCCATTGCTTCCATCATTTCTTCTTTGGTAACCCCTTCTTTAAAAGAAGTTTCAAGATGGTATTTTACGCAATCATCACAACGTAAAACTGCCGAGGCAACTAAGCCTAAAAGCTCTTTTGTTTTTACATCAAGAGCACCTGCTGCATAAGCATTGGTATCCAGGTTAAAAATTCGCTTTACAATTTTGTTGTTATCTGCTAATAACTTTTCGTTCATTTTAGAACGATAGTCGTTAAATTCTTGTATGATATCAGACATTTAATTCTTTGTTTTGTTTTTTATATACAAGTACCGAAATAAAGATACTCAACTCATAAATCAGTAACATTGGTATTGCTACAATTGTTTGACTCACAACATCAGGAGGAGTTACAATTGCCGCTACGATTAGGATTATAATTACAGCATATTTCCAGTATTTTCGTAAAAAACGTGGAGTTACTAATCCTAATTTGGTAAGGAAATAAATAACGATTGGTAGTTCAAAGAATAGTCCGCCAGCCAAAATACTAGTTTTTACCATTCCCATATAAGACTCTAGAGTAAATTGATTTTTTACAATATCACTTACTGTAAAAGTAGCTACGAAGTTTACAGACATGGGGATTACTACAAAGTACCCGAATGTTACTCCTAAGAAGAAAAGTAAAGAGGAAACAAAGATGAATACTTTAGCATTTTTACGTTCTTTTACATATAATGCAGGGCTAATAAATTTCCATATTTCCCATAAAATATAAGGAAAACTCAAGATGAATCCGGCTAAGATACACATCCACACAAAAACATTTACCTGTCCTTCCATTTGTGTATTCTGGATGATAAATGGCATCTCGGTAATACAGATGTTTTCGGCAAAACCTAATTTATGAGATAATTCACAAAAAAACTGATACGTAAAAAAAGTTGGTCTTGTAGGACCAAAAATGATTACATCAAACAGGTAATCACTTATAAAGTAGGTTAAAAAAGCCATTATGATTATGGCAGTTGTACTTCTTACTAATAACCATCTTAGTTCTTCAAGATGATCTAAAAACGACATTTCGCCTAGGTTCTTTTTATTTGCCATTATACGATTCCTTCTTTTAAAATGTCATGTAAATGTAATACCCCTTTATATTCTCCATTGTCGGAAACAATTAATTGGGTAATCGAAAAGTCTTCTAATATATTCAAAGCATCTACAGCCATTGTGTCTGATGATACCATTTTTGGATTTTTAGTCATAATGTCTATTGCGGTTAAATCGGCAAAAGTATCTCTGTCGTTTAGCATTCGTCGGATATCTCCATCAGTGATAATTCCGATAATTTTATCATTTTCTACAACAGCAGTTACACCTAGTCGTTTTTCTGATATTTCAAATATAACTTTTTTGATTGAAGAATCTGGGCTAACAGTTGGTTTTAACGAATGTTCAATCATGTCTTTCACACGAAGTAAAAGTTTTTTTCCTAATGCACCTCCAGGATGATATACAGCAAAATCTTCAGGTTTAAAATCGCGCATTTCCATTAAACAAACCGCAAGAGCGTCTCCCATTACAAGTTGTGCCGTAGTGCTGTTGGTTGGTGCCAGGTTTATTGGGCAAGCTTCCATGTCAACAGTTGTATTTAAAACATGATCACTGCCTTTGGCTAAGAATGAAGTCATGTTTCCTGTAATAGCAATTAATGTATTGCCAAAACGTTTTAATAATGGAACTAAAACTTTGATTTCAGGGCTGTTGCCGCTTTTTGAAATGCAAATAATAACATCTTCGTTTTGAATCATTCCTAAATCTCCATGAATTGCTTCAGATGCATGAAGGAATAATGAAGGTGTTCCTGTAGAGTTGAAAGTTGCAACCATTTTTTGCGCAATAATTGCACTTTTTCCTATTCCTGTGACTACTAATCGACCTTTCGATTCGTATATCTGTTGAACAGCTAGAGTGAAATTTTCATCTAAAAAATTAATTAATTTTGCAACTGCTTCGCTTTCAGAGAGTATCGTTTTTTTAGCGATAGCTAATATATTTTCTTTTGTTATCAAAACAGGATAGTTAAAATTTGTATGTGTAAAAGAAAGTTGTATCTTTATTGATGCAAATTTATACAAAATACCATAAAATAAAGAATGAATTCAAACGAAATTGAAATACATAAAGAATTAAAGAAGTATTTCGGCTTTAGCCAATTTAAGGGATTGCAAGAGGAGGTTATAAAAAGTATACTCGATAAAAAAAATACTTTTGTAATAATGCCCACCGGTGGAGGGAAATCACTCTGTTACCAATTACCCGCTTTAATTCAGGAAGGAACAGCGATAGTTGTATCTCCTTTGATTGCTTTGATGAAAAACCAGGTAGACGCCATTCGGAGTCTCTCCTCAGAAAACGGAATTGCTCACGTTCTGAATTCTTCACTTACCAAAACAGAAATTGCTCAAGTAAAAAAAGACATTACTTCTGGTTTGACAAAATTATTATATGTTGCTCCCGAATCGTTAACCAAAGATGAATATGTTCAGTTTCTTCAAAATGTAACCATTTCATTTGTCGCTATCGACGAAGCGCATTGCATTTCAGAGTGGGGACATGATTTTAGACCTGAATACAGAAATCTAAAACATATTATTAAACAGTTGGGCGATGTGCCAATTATTGGTCTTACCGCAACTGCTACTCCAAAGGTTCAAGAAGATATCTTAAAAAATCTTGACATGTCTGACGCTAATACTTTCAAGGCGTCGTTTAACAGACCAAATTTATATTACGAAGTTCGTACAAAAACAAAAAATATAGAATCGGATATTATTCGTTTCATAAAACAACATAAAGGGAAATCTGGAATTATATATTGTTTAAGCCGTAAAAAAGTAGAAGCAATAGCTGAGGTTTTACAAGTAAACGGTATTAGCGCTGTTCCTTATCATGCAGGATTGGATGCGAAAACGCGAGCAAAACATCAGGATATGTTCTTGATGGAAGATGTAGATGTTGTTGTAGCTACTATTGCTTTTGGGATGGGAATAGATAAACCCGATGTTCGATTTGTAATACATCATGATATTCCAAAATCACTCGAGAGTTATTACCAAGAAACGGGTCGTGCAGGACGTGATGGCGGCGAAGGACACTGTTTAGCTTATTACTCTTATAAAGATGTAGAGAAATTAGAGAAATTTATGTCTGGTAAACCAGTTGCAGAGCAAGAAATTGGTTTTGCTTTATTGCAGGAAGTTGTGGCTTACGCCGAAACATCAATGTCACGTAGAAAGTTCTTGCTTCATTATTTCGGAGAAGAATTCGACAGCGAAACTGGAGAAGGTGCCGATATGGATGATAACGTTCGTAATCCGAAAACCAAAATTGAAGCCAAAGATCAAGTGGTGAAATTATTGGAAATTGTACGGGATACAAAACATATTTACAAATCCAAAGAAATTGTATTTACATTAATAGGTCGCGTAAATGCAGTTATTAAAGCACATAGAACCGATTCGCAATCGTTCTTCGGGTCAGGTTCAGACCATGACGAGAAATACTGGATGGCATTACTTCGCCAAGTATTAGTTGCGGGTTACTTATCAAAAGATATTGAAACTTACGGAGTCATAAAAATTACCAAAGCAGGATTGGACTTTATTAAAAAGCCAGTTTCGTTTATGATGTCTGAAGATCATGAATATAATGAAACTGAAGATGAAGCTATAGTAACAGCATCAAAATCTGGCGGTACAGCCGATGAAGTTTTGATGGGAATGTTGCGAGAACTGCGAAAAAAGGTTGCTAAGAAATTAGGCGTTCCTCCATTTGTAGTTTTTCAGGATCCTTCATTAGAGGATATGGCTTTAAAATACCCAATTTCTATTGCTGAGTTGTATAATATACATGGAGTAGGAGAAGGAAAAGCAAAAAAATACGGAGGAGATTTTGTTGCCTTAATAAATAGGTATGTTGAGGAAAACGATATTATTCGTCCAGACGATTTAGTTGTAAAATCTACAGGGGTTAACTCTGTAAATAAATTATATATCATCCAGAATATTGATCGTAAATTGTCTCTTAATGATATTGCTTCTGCAAAAGGACTTTCGATGGATGCTTTGATTAAAGAAATGGAGCAAATTGTATATTCGGGAACAAAGCTTAATATAAACTATTGGGTAGATGATATGCTTGATGAAGATCAGCAAGAAGAGATCCATGAATACTTTATGGAGTCAGAATCTGATAAAATAGAAGATGCTCTAAAAGAATTCGATGGCGAATATGATATCGATGAGTTACGCTTAATGCGAATAAAATTTATTAGCGAAGTAGCGAACTAACGTTAAGATTAAATTCCAAAAATTAAATTCCAAATTCCAAAAAAGGAGAATAAATTCCGATTTCAGGAAGTGATAAATATTTAAATTCCAAATTCTAAGTACTAGCGATAGTTTGGAGTTTGGAATTTTTTATTTAAGATTATTCAAATTAATTGGAATTTCCTCCTTAATTGATTGGAATTTGGAATTTAAAAAAAATGGAATTTTACTCTTCCGGATACACTTCCCCGCGGTGCGGTTTTAAAGCGTCGCGAACCTGAATCATGTTTTCATCGGTTACAACCATATAAGCAATAGCATACATATCGTTTAGGACTGTAAATCCAGTTATATTTAAAGGAAGCTTTTCGATAGCAATAAATTCTTTTAAATGAATTTCATGATGTTCTGCGGTTTTTGCTGAAGCTGGGCCACGGAAATCCCATATTAATTTTATTTTTCTTGACATTATTTATAGGTACAAAGTTTCAGTGAGGCAAAGGTACAAAGTCTTTCTTATGAAGATTAAAAAACTTATTGTAGAATTAACCGCAAAGTGCGCAAAGATCTAATTTTATTTTATGTATAGAAAACACAAAGTTCGCAAAGCTTTGTGTTGATCTAGCTTTGCGAACTTTGTGTTTTTGTAAAAGCATAACTTTAAAAAAAACTTAGCGCACTTTGCGGTTAATTATATAAAGTCAGTTCAAAATGTTATTTTTGCACGTTCTTTTCATAAATAGAAAAGCTAATTGAATAAATAAAACAAAATGCCAAGAGAACTTTTACTTCAAGTATCACCCGAAATAGCAGCAAATGAGTTATTGCTAAAAGAACATTTGTCGAAACAAATAAAAGTTTCACCAAATGAAATTCAGCATATATCTATTTTAAAACGCTCCATTGATGCACGCCAAAAAGCGATAAAAATCAACTTGAAGGTGAATATTTATTTGCAAAATGAAGTTTTTCAGCCAACTAAAATTGAGCTTCCAGAATATAAAAACGTATCTGGAGCACAAGAAGTAATTGTTGTTGGAGCTGGTCCAGCAGGACTTTTTGCAGCTTTACAGTTAATAGAGTTAGGTTTAAAACCAATAGTCCTCGAGAGAGGAAAAGATGTAAGAGGTCGCCGACGAGATTTAAAAGCGATAAATACAGAACATTTCGTAAAC
Organism: Flavobacterium sp. GL_143; assembly: GCF_057834355.1. Classification (NCBI taxonomy): domain Bacteria; kingdom Pseudomonadati; phylum Bacteroidota; class Flavobacteriia; order Flavobacteriales; family Flavobacteriaceae; genus Flavobacterium; species Flavobacterium sp. GL_143. The sequence goes on from NZ_CM174401.1 coordinate 2,167,938, forward strand.
GAAGATTCTAATTATTGTTTTGGAGAAGGCGGAGCAGGAACTTATTCTGACGGAAAATTATATACACGATCTAAAAAACGTGGGGATGTAACCAGAATTCTCGAACTATTGGTTGCTTTTGGAGCTTCAGATGATATTTTGATAGAAGCGCATCCTCATATCGGGACTAATAAATTACCAAAGATTATTCAGGATATTCGAGAAAAAATTATTGAATGCGGGGGACAGGTTTTGTTTGAAACCCGAGTAACTGATATTCTTGTAAAAAATAATGAAGTTGAAGGAATTGTAACTCAAAAAGGAGATACAATTAATGCTAATAAATTAATATTGGCAACGGGACATTCAGCTCGTGATATCTTTGAATTATTAGATAGAAAGAAAATTTTTATCGAAGCCAAGCCTTTTGCCTTGGGCGTAAGAGCCGAACATCCACAATCTTTAATAGATAGTATTCAATATAGTTGTGATTATCGTGGGGAGCATTTGCCTCCAGCGCCATATTCTATAGTGAAACAAGTAGGAGGAAGAGGAATGTATTCTTTTTGTATGTGTCCTGGTGGTGTAATTGCGCCATGTGCAACAAGTCCTGGCGAAGTAGTTACTAATGGTTGGTCTCCATCTAAAAGAGATCAGGCTACAGCCAATTCTGGAATAGTAATCGAATTAAAATTAGAAGATTTTAAACCGTTTGCTAAATTCGGAGCTTTGGCTGGAATGGAATTTCAGAAAAGTATCGAACAAAAAGCATGGCATTTGGCAGGAGAAACTCAAAAAGTTCCAGCACAACGAATGGTAGATTTTACTCAAAATAAAGTTTCATCGGATATTCCTAAAACATCTTATGTTCCCGGAACGACTTCGGTAGAAATGGGACAGGTATTTCCTGGTTTCTTATCTCAAATATTACGTGAAGGTTTTTCGGAATTTGGAAAATCAATGCGTGGGTATTTGACCAATGAAGCTATTCTTCATGCACCAGAAAGTAGAACATCATCGCCAGTTCGTATCCCTAGAAATGCAGATACGTATGAGCATTTGCAAATAAAAGGATTGTATCCTTGCGGAGAAGGAGCAGGTTATGCTGGTGGAATTATATCTGCGGCTATAGATGGAGAAAAATGCGCCTTGATGATTGCAGAAGCTTTAAAATAATCTGCTAAATTATTTAGTTTGGAGTAAAAATAATATTATTTTAGTTGCTTTAAGAGATTGGTTACAATTCTAAAATTTAGAATGTGATTAAATCTTAATGAACTTTTTTAAATATATTTTATGCCATTATTAGATATTGAAACTAAAAACGGATTTACATATCCAATTATTTATAAGGAATTCTTTCTAGACGGAATGCTTAATGTTGGAGAATATGGACCTGATTGGTACACTACAGTTTATCCTAAATTAAAAGAAAACCCTACATTGCTTTTACATTCTTATGATTTTGAATTGCTTAATCTTAAGGGTGTAAATGAAGCAATAGACGAACTTTCGGATCCTGAAGGTTACCGTGAAATAAAAGAAGAATTAAAATTTATACCATTCGGGCAAAGCGGAGCTGGAGATCATTATTGTTTTTTTGTAAGTGAAGAAAATAATGGAGAGAATCCTATAGTTTTTGTTTGGCATGATATGAATGAAGTAAATTATCTAGCGAAGAATATGCAGGATTTTGTTTTTAGAATGCTGTTAACTGATATGTCTGATCAAGATGTTTACAATGATGTAAGTGACGAAGAATTTAAGGATAATCTAGAGAGGGTTCTTAAAACTCATAAAAAATATCTAACAGATAAACAAAATGATGTTTTGCAAACGGTGTTTAATAGGGAAATCATAGATTATGAAATTCTATTGCCTAAAATGAAAGAAGCAAAGCGAGGGTTGCTAACTGATGTTGAGTTAAAAAAGACATTAACAGAAGTTATCCCATTTGATAAAATGGATTCTAGTTTTGAATATTCAAGCGAATCATAATTATACGAGTCTAATAAAATAAATCACTAAATAAACTCTATGAAAGATTTTTTTTCTAATTTCTTTGGACGAAATAATGATCCAAAATCAATTGTTTCTTTTGATGTTATATATTCAATTTACTCTTATTTGTATAATGAGGTAAGTAGTGTTGATTTTAAAATGAAAGGAGTTCATGATACTGTTTCTGTAAATTTTTATTCATTTCCAAGTTCATTAAATCATGAGGAGGGAAGAAAAGAGATTGAGGGAAACGGATTCAAGAATGCGTACGAGGTTTTAAACGAATTGTATAAAAAGATTGATATCGGAGTACTTTCTGAAGAGGTTATACAAACAGAATTAGAATACGATTATGTTCATATTCAGTTTTATTCTGAGCCAACTCCAGAATCAAAAAAACATCTAAAACATGTCTTGCATAATTTTGTCATTTTCTTTTGTTGTACGAATAGTTTAGAAACAAATGATTTTAGGATTCTGTACAATAACAGTTATTTTTTTGATTATGTAAAAGGGATTTTAGATACCGAATATATCGACATCAATAATCCTAAAAATGAAATTCAGAAAATAGGATTCAAAGAATTTGAAAGGGTTTTACAAGGAATTTGTGAGTATATGGAAATCGAAATACCATCAACAGTCATTCTTCCTTCTGCTGAAAGTTTACTGGCAGATGAAGTTTCGATAGCACATTTTAAAGAATTTTTGCAATTAATTTCGAGAGGAGATATTGAAGAAGAATTGCTGGAAGAGCAATCACAGATTCTTTATGATAATTTTGGAAAAAATGAGGGAGATGAAGATTATGATTATGAATTTGATTTTTTCGACGGAATAAATACATGGCATAGCGACTGGAAATTTGATCCTGAGGATGCAGAGTATTTTATATCTGAAATGATTGATCAGGAGTTTAATTTTGAATATCCAGAAGAAACATATAGTCATGACTTGTTTCCGTATATTCAGACTGCATTAGGAAAACTAGATCTGGAATTAATGAGTTATGATACAATGGGAGATAGTTATTTGTTTTTTGTAGCAAATAAAAATGATGTAAACAGAATATTAGAATTAGCAGAAATAACCGAAATAGGAATTGATAAGTTGATATAAAAGAAAACCTTTTATTATAACTACTATTTGGTTACAAGCATTATAAATAAATTTAAACACGAATTTCACAAATTACCACAAATTTTTATAGCGAAACTAACCCAACTATGAATTAGTGGTAATTTGTGAAATTCGTGTTTGTTTTTTTTACTTATAGACTATTTTTAAGGAATCAAAATTATTTTCCCTGTGCTTTTTCGACTTTCTAAGTAATCGTGAGCTTGTTTTCCTTCTGATAGTTTAAAAGAAGTAGGTGTTGCAAGTGAAACTTTCCCTTCGATAATCCATGTGAATAACTGATTAGCTCTTTTTATTCTTTCTTCCCTGGTTGTTAAGTAACTCCATAAATCTCCACCAGTTAATGTTTTGGAAGTATCCATGAGCATTCTTGGGTCAACTAAAGCAGGATCTCCGCCCGCCATTCCGAAAAACACAACCTGTCCACAATCTTTGGTTACTTCGAAGCTATCATTTAAGGTGCTACCAATACTATCATAAACGACATCGGCACCGTTTGGAACTACTTTAAAAACTTCAGCCTTCCAATTGTCATTGTATAAGAATACATGGTCGGCTCCTTGCTCGATAGCGATTTTTGCTTTGTCGGAAGAGGAGGTTAAGCCAATTACGGTTGCGCCTAGAAGTTTGCTTATTTGTGTAAGGAATTGTCCAACACCTCCAGCAACAGCATGAATAATAACTGTTTCTCCTTTTAGTGTTTTGTGACTATCGGTGGCGAGGTAATGGGCTGTTAATCCTTGTAATAAAATCGAAGCTCCAGTTTCAAAATCGATTGCTTCTGGTAACGGAATTACATGATTTATATTAACGGCAACGAGTTCGGCATTTGCAAAAGGAACATCGGCAAATGCAACTCTGTCTCCAATTTTAAACTCTGAGTGGTTATTTGTGTTTACTACGATTCCTGAACCTTCATAACCAGCGATAAAAGGCGGATTTCCTTTAAGATGATAGTTTCCTTTTCGGCGATATACGTCGGCGAAATTTAATCCGATGGCTTTCATTTCGACCAAGATTTCGTCGGATTTTAATTGTGGATTTGGAATGTCGATGTATTCAAGTACATCTGAGTTTCCAAAAGTAGAAAAAGTTAATGCTTTCATTTTGTCTAATTATAACAGTGAAATATTTATAAAGGAAATAATTATAGGTTAAATTTTGGGTAAGTTAAATTCATTGAACTTGCTTTTTTGGGAAGCTAGTTTCTCAATATCTTGCCATTTTCTAGGAGAATCAACAGATAGGTTTTCGTATGAATCTTTTTTTATGAGAATATCATCTTCGATACGAACGCCGATATTCCACCATTTTTTATCACATTTACTATTTGCTGGAATATAAATTCCTGGTTCGACAGTAATAATCATGTTCTCTTTTAGTAAGCTTTTCGGGCCGCTGTAATTTCCTTTGTCGTGAACATCTAAACCAAGAAAATGTGAACATCCGTGTGGGTAATAAATGTTTACTTCTTTTAAGTCTTTAATGATTCCTAATTTCAGTAATCCTTTGGCTAGAACTTCTCTGGCTTTGATGTTTAGGTCTGCGAGAGGAGTTCCTTCTTTGCAAATTTTAAAAATTTCTTCTTGAGCATCGTAAACTAGTTGATAGATAGCTTTTTGTTCTTCGGTAAATTTTCCGTTTGCAGGAATAGTTCGGGTAACATCGGCAGAATAGCCATGATATTCAGATCCTACATCCATTAATAATAATTGGTTGTCTATTTTAGTGCTATTGTTTTCGCCATAATGCAAAATACAACCATTAGCTCCTGCGCCAACAATTGGAGGATAACCTTCTCCTTCAGCTCCATATTTTCGGTGAATATAAGCATGAATTCCATCGGCTTCATTTTCGCTCATATCAATATTAATTGCTTTCATGACTTCGTTATGGGCAATGCAAGAAAGTTTAACTGATTTGCGCATTAAATCAATTTCTTCTGGGGTTTTTATTTCTCGAAGCGTTGCTGTAATATTTTCGAATAATAGTAAAGAAGCTGTATCGTCATTTGTAATTGCTGCTTTTGTTTTAAATGTTTGTAGTAATCCAAAAAGATCAAAACCGCTTGTGTCTTTACCAATGTCAGTTGGGATTTTATCGTAAATTATTTTGTCGAATTTTTTAAAGTCTATAGGAAAGTCCTTGAAATCTTTTCCGTTATAAACTGTTGCAAAACCTAATTTCGATTTTGCTCCATCGGTACCTAAGCGTCTACCTGTCCACATTTCATGAGCTGCATTTCTTTCTCTAACAAAAAGGATTTCGTTATAAGCTGTTTCACCAGTTCCCTGAGGTTCTTTAAATAGTAATAAAACAGCATCGGGTTCTTTATAACCGCTTAAATAATACAAATCAGGATTTTGATGGAAATTATAGTTTATATCTCTAGAGAATTTTCTTTCGGGATAAGAAAAGATTACTGCTACAGAATTTGCAGGCATTAAGCTCCTAAAAGCTTCTCTTCGCCCTTTATGAAATTCTTTAGAAAGATAATCTGTAGGTAAGTTTTCCTGAGCATGATTGTAATTAAAAAGCAGTAGGAATAAAAGGGATAAGATTATACGCTTCATTTTTTTGTGGTTTGGTTAAAGGGTTCTGGTTCTTAATAGATTGATGCAAATTACGAAATTTTGACATTGATTATTAAAATAAAAAAACCGCTCATTTTCATAAGCGGGTTAGTGAATTAATAATTATTTCTTTTTTAATTTGTCTTTAAATACCTTTTCAAACTTTTCTATTTTTGGTTGTATTACCATTTTACAATAGGGTTGGTTTTTGTTATTGTCATAATAATTTTGATGATAATCCTCGGCTTTGTAGAATTTTGTAAATGGTTCTACGGCGGTTACTATCGGGTCGTTATATACTTTTGCTTTTTTTAATGCATTTATAATGTTATTAGCTGCATTTTTTTGTTCTTCATTTTTATAAAAAATAACCGAACGATATTGTGTTCCTACATCGGCACCTTGTCTGTTTAAGGTTGTTGGGTCGTGTACGGTAAAAAATACTTTAAATATCTCGTCTAGGTTTGTTACGTTTTTGTCGTATGTAATCTGAACTACTTCGGCAAAACCAGTTTTTCCGGTTGATACTTCTTCGTAACTCGGATTAATGGTTTTTCCTCCAGAGAAACCCGATACTACAGATTTTACTCCGTTTAAATTTTCGTAAACTGCTTCTACACACCAATAACAGCCTCCGCCAAGAGTGATGGTATCGTAATTGGGTTGTTTTTTTGCTTGTCCAAATCCATTAATTGATAGGATTAAAAGACAGATTAAAATGGTGTTTTTCATACTATTATTTATTATCGGGTATAAAATCAAGAGCGATAGAGTTCATGCAATATCTTTTTCCAGTTGGTGCAGGGCCATCATCAAATAAGTGACCTAAATGTCCGTCGCATCTACCACAAAGAACTTCGGTTCTTTCCATGCCCAGAGAGTTATCTTGTTTGTACGTTACGCTGTTTTTATTTTCTTGCTCAAAAAAGCTTGGCCAGCCACAACTACTTGCAAATTTTGCTCCGGATCTAAAGAGTTTGTTTCCGCATGCTGCGCAATAATAAGTCCCTTTTTCGTCGGTATTCCAGTATTTTCCAGTAAAAGGTCTTTCGGTATCAGCATGTCTCATTACCTCATATACATCTTCAGGTAATACTTTTTTCCATTGCGCATCTGTAAGATTTAGTTTTTTTGTATCGGTATTAGAGTAATATGGATTATCGGGTTTGCTAATTTTATTTTCCATAGGATTGTTTTTTGTATCGGTGTATTGTTCTTTAGTGTTTTGTCCACAGGCTTGAAATATAAATAGTGGGAGCAAAAATAATAAGCTTAAAAAACGGGCTTTTGTTTTCATAATTAATTGATTTTGTGTTGTAAAGTTAAGATGGTTCTTGTTAGTAAACTGTCGTGCACTTTACAAATAGATGCTTATTTAAGTGAGTTTTAACTATTACTATTTACGAAAAAAATGCAGTTTCAGATTTAAAATAAGAGATTATTGCTTTCATGTCTTTAATACACTCATAATCACGATATAAAATTAAAATTTTAGCGAATGCAGGGCTCGTTAAACTTTTCACAAACTTTTTCTAGGCTTTAAAGCAATTTCTTTTTTCGTATTTTTGTGTGTTTAATACCAATTATGATAGAAGAAAACGTAATATTAGTTAATCTAAATGATGAGCAAATAGGGCTAATGCCTAAAATGGAAGCGCATGAAAAAGCTGTTTTACATCGTGCATTTTCAGTTTTTGTTTTAAATGATAATAATGAAATCATGTTACAGCAACGTGCGCATCATAAATATCATTCTCCGTTACTTTGGACCAATACTTGTTGTAGTCATCAGCGAGAAGGAGAAACTAATATCGAGGCGGGAAGTCGAAGATTGTTTGAAGAAATGGGTTTTAAAACGCCACTTAAAGAACTTTTTCATTTTATATACAAAGCTCCTTTTGATAACGGATTAACAGAACATGAACTGGATCACGTTATGATTGGGCGTTATAATGACGAACCTATTATAAATACAGAAGAGGCTGAAGCCTGGAAATGGATGAAAATAGAAGATGTAAAAACTGATATGCAATTACATCCAGAGATTTACACCGTTTGGTTCAAAATAATTTTTGACGAGTTTTATCATTTTCTAGAAGACCATAAAATTTAAACCAAAACCTACATGAGAGTAACGATATCAAGAAAAGCACATTTTAATGCTGCCCATCGGCTGTACAGAAAAGATTGGACGTTGGAGAAAAATGATGCCGTTTTTGGGAAATGTAATAATCCCAATTTTCATGGACATAATTATGACTTAACAGTAAGTGTTACTGGAGAAGTTGACCCTGAAACAGGTTTTGTGATAGATGTAAAAATATTGGCGGATATTATATATCAAGAAGTAGAATTACCATTTGATCATAAAAATCTTAATCTTGACGTACCAGAATTTAAAGATTTAAATCCAACTGCAGAACATATTGCAGTAGTGATTTGGAATAAAATTAGAAAAAAGATAAATCCCGATTTTGATTTAGAAATCGTGTTATATGAAACTGCACGTAATTTTGTAACCTATAAAGGAGAGTAAAATGTCATTAAAAGTAGGGGATGTTATCCCGAATTTTACAGCTAAAGATGCTAATGGAGAGGTGTTTGAGAGTAAGGATGTACTAGGTCGTAAACCTTTGGTTATTTATTTTTATCCTAAAGATAATACACCAGGTTGTACTACAGAGGCTTGTAGTTTTAGGGATCAATATGAAGATTTTGTAGCTTTAGGAGCAGAGGTAATTGGTATTAGTAGTGATAGTGTCGATTCTCATCAAAAATTTTCTCATAAACATCATTTGCCTTTTGTTCTTCTTTCAGATGAAGATAAAAGGATAAGAACACTTTTTGGTGTTCCATCTGGATTACTTGGATTATTACCAGGAAGAGTAACTTACGTTGTAGATAAAAATGGAGTTATAATCCTGATATTTGATAGTATGGTAGCAGCCAAACATATTCCTAAGGCGTTGGAAGCGATTAAAGAATTAGTATCATAAATTAAAAGAACAATAGTATACAGTATTCATGGAAATGAAACTTGTGTAGAAATATATAATACAGATGACCCCAAAATTATATCCATTACAGTTCGAACCAATCTTGAAAGACAGAATATGGGGAGGCGAAAAATTAAAAACTGTATTAAATAAACCAATCACTTCTAAGATTACTGGCGAAAGCTGGGAGTTATCTACTGTTGAAGGTGATGTAAGTATTGTTGCAAACGGAAGTTTGAAAGGAAAATCACTTACCGATATTATAGAAGAATTTCCAAACGAAATTTTGGGAACAAAAGTACATGAGCAATTTGGGAAACAGTTTCCGTTGCTTTTTAAATATCTTGATGCTCGGGAAGATCTTTCGATACAAGTACATCCTAATGATAAATTGGCTAAAGAACGTCATAACTCTTTTGGTAAGACCGAAATGTGGTATGTTATGCAAGCAGATGAAAATGCCAGGATTATTGTAGGCTTTAAAGAAGATTCTAGTAAAGAAGAGTATCTGGAGAATTTAAATAATAATACGCTAGTTTCTATTCTTGACGATGTAAAAGCTAAACCAGGAGATGTTTTCTTTCTTGAAACTGGGACGGTTCATGCAATAGGAGCAGGATTAGTTGTTGCAGAAATTCAGCAAACATCAGATATTACGTATCGTTTGTATGATTTTGATAGGGTAGATGCGCAAGGAAATAAAAGAGAATTGCATGTAGATTTAGCGCTAGATGCTATTAATTATAATAAGGTAGATACTTATAAAGAGTATCAGAAAAAAACAAATGAATCTAATGTAGTGGTTGATTGTCCTTATTTCACCACAAATTTTATTCCGTTAGATGGTCAGGTTGAGGTAAGTAAAAGCGGAGAAACTTTTACAGTCTATATGTGTATTGAAGGTTCTTTTGAAATAGAATACGACGGAAATAAATTGACATACAAAAAAGGAGATACAGTATTAGTTCCAGCTGCTTTGAATGAGTTCATCCTTAACGGAAAAGCTTCTATTTTAGAAATTTACATTTCATAGCAGGTAATAGAAAGATTATGTGTACTTTTGCAAACGCAAATTAAAATTAAAATAAAATGGCAAACGTTAAGAATTTAAAGAAAGACATCAACTACGTTTTAGGAGATATTATTGAAGCAGTTTACTTATTTGAAATTTCTACTACAGGAAAACCAACTACAGAAACTAACAATTTAATCGATGAAGCTATTGCTGCTTTTGATACTTTGATCACAAAAGTGAACGCAAAGAACGTAGAAAATAAAAAAGCACACTTCAAACAAATCAATGTTGAATTGGAAGAAACTGCTAATCAATTGATTGCTAAAATCAACGAATTGTAGTAAAAAAAACGATAAAAAAGTGCAAATTTATTTTGGTAAAACGAAAAACCGCTTTATATTTGCACCCGTAATGAGTCGCCAGCGTAGCTCAGTTGGCTAGAGCAGCTGATTTGTAATCAGCAGGTCGTGGGTTCGAGTCCCTCCGCCGGCTCAACATAAAACCATCCTTTTAAGGATGGTTTTTTTATTTAAAAAAAATTTTTAATAATTGTGTAAATTTATTTTGTGAAATCAAAAAACAGTTATATATTTGCACCCGTAATGAGTCGCCAGCGTAGCTCAGTTGGCTAGAGCAGCTGATTTGTAATCAGCAGGTCGTGGGTTCGAGTCCCTCCGCCGGCTCAGAGTTAAAACCATCATAGAAATATGATGGTTTTTTTTATGCCATACTCAATTGTGGAGTAAAATTATCTTCCAAATTTTTGATGAGCCGCCGCAAATTGACCTGCTGACATAGCAGCTGTAATAGAAATTTCTCCTGTTAAACATAAAGCAATAGCAATTTCGGCAAGTTTTCTACTTTTTCCAGCACCATAACAGCCTATTAATTCTAGACATTCTTTTTGAGTGGGAAAAGAAGTTCCGCCACCTACAGTTCCTACGATTATGTTGGGCATTGTAATGGAGTAATATAAATCTCCATTTTCTTCGATTTCCATTCTTGTAATTGCTGTTGAAGCTTCACCGGAGCAAGCCACATCTTGTCCGCAAGCAATAAACAATGCAGTAAGAGCGTTAGAGGTATGCATGCCAATGCCGATAGTACCTGTTTTTACACTTCCTAAAAGACATGTTTTCCATTGTTGATACATTTTTTCAGGAGTAGTCTTTAGTGTGGCTTCTATAATATCTCTTTTTAATATGATTTCAGCGGTTATTTTCTTTCCACGAACTCTAGTGAGTAGCGAGGTCGCTTTTTTATCTCCAGAGGTATTGCCTTCGATTGTCCAATAAACAGGAGGTATTGGGCAATTTTTTAAGATGTACCTACAGATTTTATCTGTGCATATAGTAACCATATTTTGACCCGATGCGTCGTCAGATGTATATTCGAATCTAAGAATTAGAATATTTCCTTCTATGGTAATTCCTATGTCATTTAGAATGGCGTAATTACTGGTTTCTCGGGTTAATACAGAAAATGTTTCTTTGTGTTCTAATATCCATTCTACAAATTTTCCTAAATCAATTAAATTTTTAAATTTAAAAGTCGGTGTTCTTTGTACTCCTTCTTGTAATGTAATGGCTGTAATTGCTCCAGATTCTCTACAGGCCTTTGCGCCTCTGTTATAGGATGCAAGTAGCGTTCCTTCGGTAGTAGCAAGGGGAACATAAAAACTTCCTTGAGCTGAACTTCCATTTATTACTAATGGACCAATAAGTCCAGTGGGAATTTGGCTCATTCCTATGTAGTTTTCGATGTTGCCTTTTAGGCTTTCATTATCATTGAATACTTTTTCTCCAGATAGATAGTCAACATTTGTATTTAGTTGCTTACGGATAAAATTTAAGCGTAATTTTTGACCATTTAAGGTGTAGGGATCTTGAGTAGGTACTTTTTCTAATTCCTGGCTTAGATGAGGATTATAAGATTCTAGTTTTTCAATAACCGATGAATCAATAAAATCATACTTTGCGCGACTGATGTTACTTGGGGGATTTTTCATAAGATTGTTTTTTAAAATTATGAAGCTAAGTTATTATAAATCAGTAATATGAAGTCGCAAAACGCGATTTATTTTCGTGGAATTATCTAATTATCAAGTGTTTAAGATTTAAAGGATAATAATTTAAAAAAAGGCACAAAAAAATCCTGTTCTTATAAAAAACAGGATTAGTATGGATGTAATAAAAAAATGTTTTAAGTGCTAAAGTATTGATTTTTAATGTTTTAAATTTGTTTTTATTGTTGCTTTTTGATTTTAGCAATGTACTCCGTTAATTTTTTTCCATAAAGGGATTGTGCTACTTTTGGAGTCATCGATTTTTGTATTGTATCTAAATATTTAATATTGATATCGTATATCTCTGATAAGGCGATGTAAGGAGCTATTTCGTAATCTTTATTGTTGATGGCAAAGTTTGTAGCGTATAAATATTTTCTCTTAATATTAGACTCTTGTTTCTCGTCTATGCTGTCTAATGTTTTCTGGTTATTGTTTTTTATTGCTTTAAATCGTAATTCGATTAGGCTAAGATTTTCATCATTAAAACGAGAATTTATTTTACGGTAATCTTCGTATAATTCTTGGTTTTTCGATCCTGTAATTTTAGCGCTAGAAAGGTAATTATCTAGATTTGTATCAATATTAATGCTGCCTGGTTCGGCAAAAAATAATATATTATTATCTAAAGAGTTGGTTACGCCACGATCTACAGATAGATATAACATCTCTGGCGATTTTAATTCGATGTTAGCTTCAAAAGCAGAATTACCATCGATTTTAATACTATCTATAGCTACTAGAGAAGTATCGACTACTCTTTGTATGTATAAGGTTCCGTTTTTTAATCCTTTTATATTTCCGGTAATATGCAAGTTGGTTTTTGATTCGTTTTTGTTACATGAAGCTAAAAGAACAAGTGTAACGAATGCAATAATAGTTTTTTTCATTGTTTATAGATTTTGCTGCAAAATAAAGAAAATAGTTTTAAAAAAACGATGCTCAACTTTTAATTTATAAAAAAATCCCAATCTATTTCTAAATTGGGATTTTCTTGTTTTAATTTCTTATTATCCTTTTAACCAAGCATTTCTAAGTGCTTGTTTAGAATTGTCTGTCGCTTTAAAAGTGTTCTTTTCTTCGTATGGAAGTTTAACAGCGCCTTTTAAAGTTAATTCTTTACCATCGCGTTTTATCTTAACAGTTATTGGTGCATCTTCTTTCCATGTCTGACTTTCTGTGATCAATTCGTATATGTTTACCAATGAATATGGTTTTTCATTTATAGAAAGGATGTAATCTCCTCCTCTTAAGTCTAGACTTTTGAAAAAAGTGTTCAATTCCATTTCAGGTATAACCATGATTTGCTTAGTTTCAGGATTTATAGTGATATATGGAGTTTGGCCTTTTAGGAAAATTGTTCCGGGAACTTTTTCGGCAGCGTTTGTTACGCCAACTTTTGCTAAATAAGTATCATAAGGAATTGGTGTTGTTCCTGCAACATAAGTGTTTAGGAAAGCTCCAACTTCTGGATAAGTTAATTGAGTGATTTTTGCGAAAAGCTCATTATCATTAAATGGTTTTGTAACACCATATTCATCTGATAATTTATGCATTAAGTCCAAGATTCCTCTTTCGCCATTGCTTTTTTCTCTAATGATGATATCGATACACATACCAATAAGCGCTCCTTTTTCGTATACGTTTAAGTACTGGTCTTTGTATGGTTGTTCTAATACATTGGCACTCATTTTTGTAAATGACATTGTATCATTCAATGCTTTTGCGTGTTCTATTTTCTCAGCAATACGAGAGTAGAATTCAGATTCATCGATTAAACCTTGATTAATTTGGAAAAGGTTTGCAAAATATTCGGTAACACCTTCGTACATCCATAAATGTTCAGACATTTTTGGTGCATTGTAGTCAAAGTATTGAATTTCTTTTGAGTGAATTGTCAATGGAGTTACGATATGAAAGAATTCGTGAGATACTACATCTTTCATTGATTTTACCAATTCTTCTTTTGGCATCATTTCAGGCAAAACAACCGTTGTTGCTGTAGGATGTTCTAATGCTCCAAATCCATGAGCATCGGTTGGCTTCATAGACGATAAATACAATAAAACAGTATATTTTTTAGTCGAATTTATTTTACCCAAAAAGTTTTTCTGAGCAGTCATTATCGTTTTCATTTCTGGCGTGATACTTTCGGCTGTGAATTTTCCAGTTGGAGAATATACTGCTATTTGTATTTCCATTCCGTTTACATCAAATGATGTGTAATCTGGTTTAGAGTACATAATTGGGTTTTCTACCAAAACTGCATAGTGAGACGTTGTGAATACATCGCTTGTATTGCTTGCATCTTCATCAGTCATAGATGTTGCTCCCCAAAGTGTTGCAGGATGTGCAATTGTGACTTTATAAGGAATGTCTAGCTTGTCTTGAAAATAACCAACAAAACCATGTGTGTTTATCATGAAGTTAACTCCGGCATCGATATTTGTTCCTGCAGGTGAGAAAACATCGTCATTGCCAAAACCTGTTCCTTTTTCGGTATCAAAAGTATCGTTTACTAAATAAGTAATCGTCTTTAGTGTTTTTGCATTTGCTATTGACCAAGTATTGTCGTCTAGCTTTTTTACGGTAAGGAGTGCTCCTTTAGAATCATAAGCTTTTAAATCATCGATATACTTACCGTAGTTATCCTCAGAGTATGTTCCAGGAACAGTTTTAGGAATACTATAGGTTACTTCATCTGTATTTATTTTTGGAGCAGTAACTGTAACGAGAACTTTGTCGTCTTTTACATCGTTAAGATTGATGTTAACTGCAACTTCTGGTTTTGCAGATGCAGTAGTAGAACTACCTGTTTTACATCCCAAAAAAACAGCTGCTAATGCTAGTGTAACTATTATTTTTTTCATTATTCTATTGAGTTAGTTTTATTATTGGTCTTTATAAGCTGAAAAAAGTTACAAAAACATTCCAGTTTTATTTATTGGAGTAAAAAAAAACTCCTGTTTCAGGAGTTTTATGATTAGTCTAATTTATTCTTTATGTAATATTTTCCATCTAGGTCTTCATCAAAATCATCTATCTTAACAGGTTTTGGCTTAGGCTTATTAGCAATAGCTTTCTTTTTCCACATTTCAAATTTCTCAGCGGGCATTTTCTTTTTCATTATCTCTAAAACCTCTTTTTCAGCCAATCCAAATTCTTTTTTGATAATTTCAAAAGGATTCTTTTCTTCTAGGGCTAATGTAACAAGTTTTTCTGTTTGTTCCCAGTTCAATTCTTTACGGTTACTCTTTTTCATCACGTGAAAATTAATTCAAATAGGGGTTAATGATTAATAATATATTGATATTCAATTTACATATCAATATTAGTAAAAAAAATAATTACTTCGTCGCTTATGGTCGCTTTTTTTTTGTGGATTTTAACGGTTTTTTGGTGAACGATGTTTTTGAAACGGAATTTGCAGTAAATTTTTCAAATTGTTATGTTCATTTGGGTTCATGTGCGTATCTACGCCGTAGATGATTTTTTCTTTTGGTAGTGTCATAAAAGTTCCAAAAAGACGATCCCAGATTGAAAAAATATTTCCATAATTACTATCTGTATAAGGTAATATATAATGATGATGTACTTTGTGCATATTTGGAGAAACAATAAAGTAGCTTAAAAAAGAATCAACTTTGTCTGGTAACGAAATATTTGCATGAGTAAATTGAGTAGATATTACGGAGAGCGTTTGGTATAAGAAAACCATCCACATCGGACTTCCTACAATTAAAACGCCGAAAGTTGTAAAAATAAACCGGATTATACTTTCTCCAGGATGATGACGGTTGCCACTTGTTGTATCGATCCAAGTGTCGGTATGGTGAATAAGATGAAAACGCCATAAAAATTTTACTTTATGTTCGGTAAAATGGGCTAGATATGCACCAATTAAATCTAATAACAATAATCCAATAACTGTGTATAACCATAAAGGGATTACTGGAATCCACTGTAAGATACCGAAATTGTTTTTAATAGTCCAATCTGCAGTTTGCAATAGGATAAATGCTAATACAAAATTGATTAAAATTGTGGTGAATGTCAGAAAGAAGTTAATTCCAGCGTGATTCCATTTTTTATAATTGAATTTAAAAAGTGGAAAAGTATTTTCTATCATCCAGAAGATGGTTATTCCGCCAACAAGAATCAGACTTCTGTGTAAAGATGGAATGGTACCGAAGTAAGAAATAATTTCATTCATGGCAGAAGTATTTACTCAAATTTAATAATTTTAGTAATACGATTTTCTTAAAGGTCTGATTTTTAGATTGAATGTTGTTTTTGTGTAACTATTTAATAAAAAAAAAGAGAAGAAATAAAGTTATTAAACTTCTTTCTTCTCTTAGTATAAAATGATTATTGCTTGTCTAATTTATAGCAAGTGTATAAGAGTGGTTATGCTTTTTTTATCAAGCTAATGATAAATAAAAGTACCCAGGCGCCACCAACAGCAATTATAATTTGCCAAAGCAAACCGCCGCCGCCAATACCTAGTTTTCCAGCAATCCATCCGCCTACAAGACCACCTATTATTCCAACAACGATGTTGCCAAGGATTCCAAAACCTGCACCTTTCCATATTTGACCTGCTAGCCAACCTGAAACGGCTCCAATAAGTAAGAAATATAAAAATTCCATATTTTAAAGTTTTAAGGATTAATAATCGATTTTAGAAAATGATAATTTATGCAGCATCATGATTTTGCAACAATGATTTATATATAAAACCTGCTACAATTGCTCCTAGAATTGGTGCAACCCAAAACAACCAAACTTGAGATAATGGTTCTCCACCAACGAATACTGCTTGAGATAATGATCTCGCAGGGTTTACTGATGTGTTTGTGATAGGAATACTTATTAAGTGAATTAATGTTAACCCTAAACCAATTGCTATTCCAGCAAATCTTCCATTGGCAAATTTATCTGTTGCTCCAAGGATGATTAATAAGAAAAACAAAGTCAGAACAAATTCAGCTATAAAAGCCGATTGTAAGGAATATCCTTCTGGAGAAAAAGCTCCAAAACCATTTGATGCAAAAGCTCCGGCTTTAGTATTATCAATCACAAATCCAGCTTTACCAGATGCAATTGTATATAAAGTTCCGGCAGCAGCAATTGCTCCAACACATTGTGCAATAATGTATGGTACTAAGTCTTTTGTAGGGAATCTTCCACCAGCCCAAAGACCAAAAGAAACTGCGGGATTAAAGTGACCTCCTGATATATGTCCTACGGCATAAGCCATCGTTAAAACGGTTAAACCAAAAGCTAGTGCTACACCAGCAAATCCAATTCCTAATTCTGGGATTCCTGCTGCGAAAATAGCACTTCCACAACCTCCAAATACAAGCCAGTACGTTCCAAAAAATTCAGCAAAAAGTTTTTTCATAATAAAAAGTGTTTAATTAATGTATAAATGTTAAAAAGTATATTGATATGCCCACAAAATCAAAACGAGTTGAAGAGGCATGCGTAATATTAAAACCCATCGAGGTAACCCAAAACTTGCTTTTTTGTTTTGATACATGTATACGTTAGCTGGGAAAACTGCGACCAATAACGCAATAATTCCCCATGCAGCAAAATGAGATGTCGCTGAGATTAATAGGAGCGACCCTAATATAATCTCAGCGACACCGCTTAAAATATTTAATAATTTTGGATTTGAAAAGTAAGAAGGAATGATTTTTAGGTACATTCCTGGGGTTCTAAAATGATTTATCCCAGCCAGAATGTAGAGCAAAGCCATTACGTAAAGATGCCAAGGTAAATTCATAATAGTAATTTTATTACGAATTTATAAAAATAATTGGGATTTTAGGACAATATCTTAATTATTTTTTAACAAGTATTTTTTAATACTTATTTTTCCTTTTGGAAGTTTAAGTTCATGATAATGATAGCTAATATGATTAAAATTATTCCGACCCATTGTAGGAATATAACTTGCTCATTTAACAATACGTAAGCCATCATTACAGACACAGGAAGTTCTAGTGCCGAAACGATACTTCCTAGCCCAATTCCTGTAAGAGGGAAACCTGCGTTCATAAGCATAGGAGGTATAATTGTACCAAAAAGTGCAAGAATGATACCCCATTTTGTAAAAATTTCGAAGTTAAAAGGTGTTACTTGTGTCGCTATTCCAAATGAAAAGACAATAACTGCTCCTCCTAAAAGCATATATAAACTACGTTGTGCTGACGAAATTTCGGTAGCAACTCGGTTTGCAGTAAACATAGTTGTAGTAAATGATGCAGCAGCTAGGCAACCCCACGCTAGACCACGCCAATCTAATTGAATCTCGTTTTGAGTAATATTAGTGGCTAATACAGTACCTCCTAAAACAATAATTACAGCAACTATTTTTTGTTTAGAAGGAAGTTTTTTCTCTAAAATCATTTCTAATAAAACTCCCATCCATACGGTTTGCATCAATAAAACGATTCCGATAGAAACTGGAATATATTTTACAGCCAGATAATAAAATAAACTTGTCATTCCTAATGAAGTTCCAGCCGTCATTAATTGAGCAATGTTTTTTGGTGTTGCGTTAACAACTGTATTTTTATGCTTTGCTTTTTGAAAAGCATTGATGATTAGGATTCCAATGATTCCTAATATAAATTGAGAAGTAGTTACTTCTGCTGTTGTGAATCCTTCGTCGTATGCCATTTTTACAAAAGTGGCCAACATACCATAACTTGTTGCGCCAAATGCTACTAGAAATACTCCTTTTAAAACGTTATTTTTTGTCATTTTATATAATTTACTGCTTTTTGTTTTTAAAAATAAAGCCTGCAAAGATAGGCTTTAGTAAGTAATTAAAAAAATGCATTTAATTTGGATATTGTATTTAGAGGATTGTTTCTATAGATGATTTTACAGAAAACCTCTCGAAATCGTTTTATTTATAGATTATTCATAATAGTTTAATCAATCCACTTTTCTAAC
Organism: Flavobacterium sp. GL_143; assembly: GCF_057834355.1. NCBI lineage: Bacteria > Pseudomonadati > Bacteroidota > Flavobacteriia > Flavobacteriales > Flavobacteriaceae > Flavobacterium > Flavobacterium sp. GL_143. The sequence continues at coordinate 2,186,673 of NZ_CM174401.1, forward strand.
ACTTCCGTTAGGAGTGTCCCACCAATTTTTAAGCCCACTGAGTTTTGGGTTGGCGCTTTCGGTTAAAAAATAGCGCTGTATAATATTCTGTACTCGACTATCATTTAAGAATAAACCATGAAAATCAAGATTGTTACTTATTTCATCAAAGAAGTTTTCTTTCTTTACAGCAAATGTTTTAATGTCTTTTGCATAAATAGAAGAACTTTTAAAAGGAACAGTTCCATCGCCAGATTCTCTTCCGTCATTAAGAGAGCCTAAGTCGACTAAATTTTGAATGTTGTTATTTCCTTTTTTTAGGACTTTTACCTTTGTAAATGTTTTATCATCTTCACCTACAATAATTATCATTCTGTCTTTTAGAGCCTGAGGTAAATCGGATAAGTTTTTTAAACCCGTAGGAGAACGAAATTCTTTTAAAAGTGCTAATCTAGAATCAAAAAGTGGTTCGATATCTCTATATAAGTTGTCTTGCCAATATTCTTTTTTCAAAAGATCCAGTGGTTCATTATTATCTGCATAGGTTAAAGCGTCTTTGTAAATGGGTAATAACTCATAGACTCCAGGATAAGTTCGAATAACTTTACGCATATCTTCATTTCTTCCTATAACCCAGTTTAGGATACTTCTTAAACCACCGTCTCCTTTTACCATATGTACTAATGCATAAGGAGATCCTAAAAATGGAGGAGCATTCATGACTATTTTATCGATTCCGGAAAAATCATCTTTTAATAAACTTAGGTAGCAGTTTAAAACCAATCCTCCCATGCTATGAGTAATAAACCGGAATCCTTCGATGTTTTGATCCTGAAGTTTGTGCTTGAGGTATTCGATATAAATTTTTAAACGTTTGGCGCTTTCCATATTCGACATTCGCCAATCGTAACCAAATAAAAATACAGGAGTATTTTTGTATGCTCTGGTCTCGTTTAGTTTGTTTTTTAATTTAGAAATAGAATTCTCATATGGAAATTTAGCAATATGATTGCGTTCTATTATCGTTTCAATTCCTTGGTCGTATAAAGGATTAAATTGTAAGTTTTCGTTAATATAAGCTCCAAAAATTGATGAACCGATAGATGAACCCAATGTGTCGTAGGCGTTCCAGATATAATTAAAATCGAAAGTATTACTATTAACAAGACTCGTGGCTTGAATTCCGGGAATAAAGATGATAGGTTTCATGGGGCTGTTTTTGTTATCTAAATTAATACTTATTTTGGTAATTAATTGAGATACATGTTTTTATATGAAACCTTTGCTCGTTAATTTTGGTAGTAATACTTTCATACAACTCTGACCTATAGTAGATGGATCCCAGTAACATTTATGCATTTTAATACTATTTAACGAGAAAAAGGCAATTATACCAGATTTGTCAGATGTGATTTCATAGTTAATGTTTTCTGGTAGAATCGCTATATTTTTTATTCCAAACTCGGCTTCACCACGGGAATCATCTTTTCTGTAATTTGTAGCAAAAACATCAGAAACAGAATAAACATTCATCCATTTTATAGTGTTTTCCATTATCGGACTTCTTCTTTTGTAAAAAGAAGGATAATAAGCATTTATAAATTCATAAGGATTTCCAGTTGTAATAAGAAGTTTGGTTAATTTCTGAACGTTATCTGATGGTGGAATTTCTGCTACCGGAAAAAGAAGGTCAACTGCTAAGATGCTTCCAAAACTGTAACAATGAAAATGAATTTCAGGATCTGGTTCATTCTCGGCGATATATTCTACAAGCGAATCAAGATTTCCTAATACAATTTGGCTTTGTTCCCCATTGGCTATATAACTGTCAACACAAGAGAATTCGGTTGCCAGCGATGTGATAATAGTTTTAGATTGAGGTGCAAAAATTAAAATTAATGTCGTTATCGAAAGAACATATTTTCCATAATTATGTATCCTTTCTACGTCAATGTCATAACCGATGTGGTAAAGTAGTTTTGAGATATTTTTTATAATACTTTCATTAGTCATTAAATCGATACAAGCCGGAATTAAAAAAAGAACACATAAAGAGATTATCAGAAGAATAGAAAAAGCATAAGTTGTTTGATAAGGGCTGCTAAATTCTTTTTTTCTGAAAAACCTTAAAGTAATTTGGGGTGTCTTTTTTATTATTAAACTAAATAGGATTAGATTTTTTATGAAGATATTGTAATGCTCAAATTTTTCGGTTAAGATTTTGTGGTACTGAAAATCATATATTTTATAAATTAATTCTTCGATGTCATTTTTGTCTTTTTTAAAGAGACTTACAACAGTGCTATTTTTCTCGGGTTGATAAGAAATTTTTTCTGTTTTAATAAAGTAATTAAAACCTGTTGTGGTAAAGTTCAATTCGTTTCTAAGTCTTTCAGTATATTTCTCTACAGTTTCGTTGTGTATAGATTGTCCGAGTCCGGTAATATAAATTCCTATTTTAGTTGCCATATTATTTATGATGATTTAAAATCATCGAATGTAGGTTTGAGTATGATTTTTGAGGTTTATTTTGAAGTTAAATCTGTTATATTGGGTCCGCCAAAACCAAAGTTTAATGACAGCATCGAAATCAATGTTCCGTTGTGGTTAAAAACGGGTTTAAAAGCACTTCCGATTTGATAGGATAGGGCAATTTGTTCTGTAAGTCTATAACTAAAAGTTCCTATGTATTGAAAATCGGATGCGTTTTCTTTGGTGTATAATGTGTTTCCCGAAGCATCTGTGCCAGCAACTAAAAGAGAACTGCTCTGTCGGCCGGTAGCTTCAAATTCTAACGAAAATTTCTTGAACTGGCTTTGTAATGCTAATCCGTAATCGAAATTGTTTTTATATACTTTGGTATCAGGAAAATAATTCTCAAAATACTCCTTATTGTACCATTCATATCGTAATACACCAGTAGCTTTTAGAAAACTTATTTTATCTGAGAATTTATAAGAAGGAGTAATCCAAAATGATTGTCTGGGTACATTGGAGTATTTAAAATCATTAGTAGGAAAATTTAATGCTAATGCATAAGCCAAGTCTATACTTAATCCTTGACGCGACAGAATATAAGATTTGAATTCGTCATAACTTCCCATTGTTTTGTCTTCTATCAATTCAGAAAATGAAATGAAAAACGAATCGATATCATTTTCATCAAAAGGGAGTGCATCAGTAGCGTCGTAAATATTTTTGGTTATTTCTTCGGCTTCATTCATCGATTTTTTATCGAGTACTTCGTAAATCCGATTGGTAAGTTTATCTCGTACGGCTGTTAGGTATTCTCTTTTTGTTTTAAATTTAAATTTCTCTGCAAGCTCACTAAGTTCTGCTAAGATTTTAGAACCGATACGTTGGTTATTGCTTAAAGTTTCTATATGTTTCTGGATGATTTCTTTATCTCTTTTATTTCCAAAATAGATAGAGGTGCGATAGCCAAAAGAAAGACTTCTTGTATTTGTGCTGTCTTGTAGCATGAAATTTTGAGTAGAAGCCAAAGAAAATGATGAGTTTCGCAAAAGTTGATCAAGGTTGGCCTTTGGATAAAGATATTCCTCCAGACTCATGCCATGATCGTTTGCCCAATAGGGCATAAATTCGAGACCAAAATCATTTGGGATTATACTATTTCCATTTTCATCACTAAAGTTTGAATAAAGAGCAGTTTCTAGGGCACGATAAGATTTGGGTTGTAATATAGCACTTGGTTGCATACCTAAAACAGCTGCAGCGGGAGAAGTAGGCGTTGTAAGGATATCTATTTTTTTTTGGGCTTGAATTGTTCCGAAATAAAAAACCGTGCTAATTATAATCCAGTTTTTCATTTTACTGAAAATTTGATGGTTAAAATTACATAAGGACGATCAGTATCGCTTTTTAGATTAGAATGTTTTGCAAGTAGCTTTTTATTGATATAGTATTCAATAGCAATTGTGTCTTCGTGAGGTATTGGATTTGCAATATCCGAAACGCAAATTGTTTTTTCGGCTGTGAGCGTTTGTATTTTTCCTAAGGAAGATTTACCAGAATTAGCAATTTCAGAATCATTATCTCCGGGTATATTGATCACGGTATGCCCTATATTACCGTCGGATATAAACTTGATTTCAAAATTAATATCTTCATCGACTGGAGCCGAGAATGACAATTTTTCATAACGGTAAATTTTTCTCATAGAGTTCTGTTTTTTATAAATAACTTTTTTTAAAAGTGGGTTAAAGTTATGTAAATAGCTTATGTTAAAAAACAGGAATAAGTACTTTTTTTTAAGATTATTAGATTGGATAGTTAAGAATATTATGTTTTTTAAACAAAAAGCCTCTCAAGTATAACTTGAGAGGCTTAGTAATAGTATGGCTTTTATAGCCAAATATTATTTTATCATTTCAAAACTTCTTTTTACAAAAGCAGTTAATGCTTCTCCTTTTAATAAGTTTTGAGATAATTTGGCTAAATCTAATGCTTGTTTAACCAAATGTTCTTGATGTGTTTTATCTTCGGTATTCAAGATGTTAGTAGCTAAATCAGAATTTGTGTTTACTACCAAGTTGTACATCTCTGGCATATTACCCATACCAAACATTCCAGAACCACCTGATTGACTCATTTCTTTCATTCTACGCATAAATTCTGGTTGCGTAATGATAAATGGAGCAGCTTGGCTATCCATAGCTTCTAGTTGTACACTATATGCTTTTGGAATATAAGATTCTAAAGATGTTTTTAAAGCTTCTTTTTCTTCTTCAGATAATTTAGAAATCGTGTTTTCGTCTTTCTTGATTAAGTTATCAATATGATCAGAATCGACACGTACGAAAGTTACATCTTTATTGTCACCTTCTATTTTCTGAATTAAATGTGAGATAATAGGAGAATCTAAAAGTAATACTTCGTATCCTTTTTCTTTTGCTGTTTCAATATAAGAATGTTGTGCGTCTTTATTTCCAGCATAAAGAACTACCAATTTTCCGTCTTTATCGGTTTGGTTATCTTTTAATTTCTCTTTTAATTCTTCAAGAGTAAAGTAAGTACCATCTACTGTTGGATATAATACAAATGCACCAGCTTTTTCATAGAATTTATCTTCAGAAAGCATTCCGTACTCTAAAACGATTTTAATGTCGTTCCATTTTGCTTCAAAATCAGCACGGTTTTCAGTGAATAATGCTTTTAATTTATCAGCTACTTTACGAGTAATGTAGTTTGATATTTTCTTAACAGCGCCATCAGCTTGTAAACCTGAACGAGAAACGTTTAACGGAATGTCTGGAGAATCGATAACTCCTTTTAACATTGTTAAAAATTCAGGAACAATTCCTTCTACGTTATCAGTTACATAAACCTGATTTTGGTACAATTGAATTTTGTCTTTCTGAATTTGCATATCCGAACCTAATTTAGGGAAATATAAAATTCCTGTTAGGTTAAACGGATAATCCACATTTAAGTGAATGTTGAATAACGGATCTTCGAATTGCATTGGATACAACTCTCTGTAGAAACTCTTATAATCTTCATCAGATAATTCAGTTGGTTGTTTAGTCCAAGCTGGATTTGGATTATTGATGATATTGTCAACTTCAATAGTTTCGTTTACATAATCTTCAGGAGCATCTTCTGGCTTAGGAAGAGTTTCTGTTCTAGTTCCGAATTTAATAGGAATAGGCATAAACTTGTTATACTTATTCAATAACTCGTAAATTTTAGAATCTTCTAAAAACTCAAGAGAATCTTCGGCAATATGTAATACGATTTCAGTTCCACGTGTAGTTTTGTCAGTTGGCTCCAAAGTAAATTCTGGGCTACCATCACATGTCCAATGTGCAGCTGGTTCGTCTTTATATGATTTAGTAAAGATCTCTACTTTCTCAGCAACCATAAAGGCTGAGTAAAAACCTAGACCAAAATGACCTATAATTCCTGAATCTTTTGCAGAGTCTTTATATTTATCCAAAAATTCCTCAGCTCCAGAAAAAGCGACTTGGTTGATGTATTTTTCAACTTCGTCGGCAGTCATTCCTAGACCTTGGTCAATAATGTGGATTTTTTTACCTTCTTTGTCAATTTTAATTTCAATAATTGGATTGCCATATTCTACTTTGGCTTCACCAATACTTGTTAGGTGTTTTAATTTTAGAGTAGCATCGGTTCCGTTAGAAATCAACTCACGCAAGAAAATTTCGTGATCGCTGTATAAGAATTTCTTGATTAAGGGAAATATGTTTTCTACCGAAACATTAATTTTACCTGTTGTCATATTTTTTAAAATTTAAGTTTAACGTTATGCTTTTCAGATTCTTCAAATAAGATACCAATTGCTAATAGGGTGACAAATTGGCGCAGGTGTTAATTGTGAAAGAAAAAAAAATAATTTTTAAACAAATTTAATTTTTTTGCATTGTATCTTTGTAGGAGTATTAATTTTAAATTTGCTAAAACGATGAGAAAAATTATTTTAATATGCATATTAGCCGTAACGGTTTTTGCATGCAAATCAGCTTCTACAGCAACGACATCTTCTAATGGAGCTGAACCGCTTTCTACAAAACTTGATAAGTCGACTCAAGTAGCAATTAAAGGGAATTGGGTTTTAACCAATGTTTCTTATCCGGGTTCAGAGTATATTAAAGTAAATTCATTTGATCTTGCTGATTCTAAGTGTTTTATTGGTAGTACTTGGAACTTTATTTCAAACAACAACAAAGGGTCGATGGCTTTAGCATCATCTGGTTGTACTGATTTTTCTTCTCCAATTGTATGGAGTATTAATAGTCAGGGTATGTTTGTTCTTAAGATTCTTGATGCTGGTATAAAAGCAAAAAAAGTGAGAGACGGATATTTATTGAAAATTGGAGGTTTAACTGAAAATTCATTTCAATTAATTGATAATATCAATGTTGGAGGACAAGTTAAAGATGTAGTATACCAATTTCAGAGAGCTAATTAATATTAAAGAATACATAAAAAGATAAATATATGAAAAAGATAACAGTTTTAGGTTTGAGTACTTTACTTGTATTGACAAGTTTTTTTACAAGTTGCGATTCAGTTAAGAATGCAAATAATACTCAAAAAGGTGCAGGAATAGGTGTTGCTGCAGGTGCTCTTATCGGGGGTATTCTTGGAAACAATTTAGGACGTGGTGGAAACGCTGCTTTAGGTGCTGCTATTGGTGCTGCTGTAGGTGGTGGAACTGGTGCTCTTATTGGAAACAAAATGGATAAACAAGCTCGTGAAATTGATCAGGCTTTACCAGGTGCTACTGTAGAAAGAGTAGGAGAAGGAATTCATTTAACTTTAAATGAAAATTCTGTTCGTTTTGATACTAATAAATCAACATTAACGACTCAAGCAAAAGCAAATTTAGATAAATTAGTTCCCGTATTTAATGAGTACGGAGATACTGATATTCAAATTTTTGGTTATACAGATAATACTGGTAAACCAGAATATAACTTAACACTTTCAGGACAAAGAGCTGCTTCTGTGCAAGCATATTTAGTTTCTAAAGGATTAAAATCTACTCGTTTCAAAACTTCAGGTTTAGGAATTGCTGATCCAATTGCTACAAATGATTCTCCAGAAGGAAGAGCGCAAAACCGTCGTGTAGAGTTTGCTATTACTGCAAATGACAAAATGGTAAACGATGCAAAAGCTGGTAAATAAGGCATTGCTTCTTAGCGAATAAATTAAAAGCTGTTTCTTTTGAAGCAGCTTTTTTTTGTAGATAATTTAATAACTTTCTCTAAGTTATTTTTATCAAAGCAACTATCTTTGTATCCTCAATTTTTCAATGCCAACTAATGCTTCAAGTTCAAGATATTTCTTTTTCGTATACCGAAAAACCTGTTATAAAAAATGTTTCTTTTACCATAAATAAAGGCGAAAATATTGCTATTATTGGCGAAAGCGGCTGCGGAAAAAGTACATTACTTAAACTAATGTACGGTTTATACGATTTAAATGGAGGTACTATTTCTTATAATGAAAAACCTGTTTTAGGACCTAAATACAATTTGGTTCCCGGAATGCCTTATATGAAATATCTGGCGCAGGATTTTGATTTGTCTCCTTTTGAAACCGTTGCCGAAAATGTCGGAAAGTTTCTTTCGAATGGTTTTGCTAACATGAAAAAACTTCGTGTTCAGGAATTACTGGAAATGGTCGAAATGGAACAATTCTCGAATGTAAAAGCAAAATTATTAAGTGGAGGGCAACAGCAAAGAGTAGCTTTAGTAAGAGTTTTGGCTTTAGAGCCAGAAGTAATTTTACTAGACGAACCTTTTAGCCAAATAGATGCTTTTCGTAAAAATGCTTTGCGCCGAAATTTATTTAGATATTTAAAACAAAAAGGGATTACTTGCATTATAGCAACACATGATAGCACGGATGCTTTGTCGTTTGCAGATGAAGTAATTGTAATGCGAAATGGAGAAGTTCTTGCTAAGGATAACCCAACAAAAATATACGAAGATCCAGAAACGAAATATGTGGCTTCACTTTTTGGAGAAGTAAATGAAATTGCTACTCATTTATTACTTCCTTACGAAGATGAAACACATAAAACGCTGGTATATCCACATCAATTTAAAATGGTTCCAGAATCTAACTTATTAGTAAAAATTAGAAGAACCTATTTTAGAGGAAATCATTATCTGATAGAAACGGTTCATAAAAGACAGTTAATCTTCTTTGAAAGTGAAATAGATTTACCTGTTGAGCAGGAAATATTTTTAAGTTTAAATTATCTGTAAATTAGATAATTCTTTTTGATGCTAAAAAATAGCAACCCCTACAGGTTTTTTAAAATCTGTCGGGGTTTGTTTTAATAAATAGTCTAATGAAAAATTTAGTTTTTTAAATATTTCTCTAAAAACTGATCTTGTTCCCAAAGCAAATGCAAGATGTTTATTGGACTACATAAGCACGTAACTATTTTGATAGTTTGTATTTAATGCGATGATTAAAAGAACTACTATATTGTTTTTTTTTCCATTGTGTATTTCTCTTTTGCGTTTTAATTAGCACCTACAATTGTTGTTAAAAATGATATGATCCTTTATAACCCACCGAACCTTTATAAATACGCACGCTGTCTACTTCTATTGGTTCATGGTTACCTTAGTTCGATTATGCTGTTTTCATTTTTAAATTAATATTTGTCTTTAAATACAAATTTTGAGTTTGTTTTTGTATTTCTTAGGATGGCTTTTACAACATCATAACGATCACTTAAAATTAATTCAAGAACGAGTGGTTCTAATGTATTACTTTCTTTTCTAAAAGCATCTAGTACTTCATCTTCATCAAAACAAAATTGCATCCTGAAATTTTTACGCCCATTTCCCCATGCTAAACTAAACTTTTTTGGGAGGAAATTAAGAATAGAATCTGTTTTTGACTCTCTTCCATTAAAATGCCAAATCTTTTGATTAAATAATTTAAAATAAGAATCGTCTAAAGTAAATCCGCTCGGTAATTTAATTTCTAATTTATAAGGGTGTTCCTCCATTACCAAGGCCACTTTTCTAGAGATATCGATATCTGAAGTTTTGTCGGTTTCTGAACGATCATCAAAAACATGCCAGGTTGCTTTCGTTTCTTTTGCTTGATATTCTCCAATTTTAAATTTTTCACCAATAACGTTTTTGTCAAACTTTCGTATCCATACTACAACCTTCCCTTTTGGTTTAACTTCAGAAATAATTTGAAGAACTGAATTGAAACCGTTATAGCTGGGGTACATACCCAATTGAATTGCTTTTGTCTCAATTATTTCTGTGGGTAAGACAAAACTGCCATCATAAAATTTTCGCTCATTATAAGAAAACCATCCTATATATAAACTGTCAGGAAAAAAAGTATCCTTCACATCATGTTCAGAGACATTTATTTCATCCCAACCACTATCAAGTATCTTATTTTTACCTAGATCATAAAAGCTCCTTCTATCAAAATTATAATTTGAAACCTGTACTATATTTCCTTTACTGCTAATTACACCGGTGGTCCAATCAAATCGGCTGCTTCCTTTGAAAAAATAAAACTGGATGCCATTTGCAATTAAGGTTACTATCAGTATTATTGTAAGTAACCTATTCGTTAGATCATTATGTTTACTTTCCTTTTCCATAATTAGTTTTTAAAATTTTTGCCCAATTGAAATATATATCCAAAAATCACAAAATAGATTACTGAAATAATTAGGGAAAACCTTAATATATTCTTTATAGAGTCTTTGTATGATTTATTCTCTTGGGGGCTAGCATAAATCGCTACTAATAGTATATTAATAGTTATAGGAACTGCAAAAAATATAAATTCATCAGAATGCCTTTCACCATTTAATAAGTAGGTCTGTATTGATATTGCTATTAATATCAATAGAAAAGTGGTTTTAGTTGTTTTATCCATTGTGTATTTCTCTTTTATGTTTTAACTAATTACCTTAAAATGCCAATTAAAAATGGTATGACCCTTTATAACTCACCGACCCTTCATAAATACGTACGCTATCGACTTCTATAGGTTTGTGATTTAAAAACAATTCCAATTTCCGATTGTCTTTGCTTATTTTTACCTCAAATTCTTGTTGATCCTCGGTTTTAAATTTTTTAAATTTTTCGAATATTACTTTCTCATTGAGGAAAATATTACCTCTAAAGCTTTCGCCAGCAGCAGTTTCCCAATCAAGTTCCAGTATTTGCGGTAAGGCACGATTATCGTAACTGGTGGCGGGAAGTTGTGGCATAAAAATGATGTCTTTTTCACCATTATAATTAGTAAAGCAGTATCTAAACAAACGCAAAGCTGGGTTTTCGTTCTCCATTTTTACCCTAAAGGTGTAGCGCTTGCGGTACATATCCCATTTTTCGGAAGAGGTATTGGGTAAAAAATCTCTTTCTTTTACTTCTTGTCTGTTCATAGACCATCCCTTAAAAAGTCTTTGTTCGAGCTCTTTATCGTCAGGAATTACCTGAGCCTGATAACGCCCGAGTTCGATTCTCATAACTCCGTATTCTTTCCAGACCACAACCATGCCCTGTGGAGCAAAACCAAATATCAAGCCCGAAAACTTTTCGGTAACATAATCATTATAGCGACGGGTGGTATCTACTGCTTTTTTCATTTCCTCTACAGAGAAATCAACTTTAAGATGGTAAAACTTATCTTCGTAACCAGCATAATAAATTACATCAGCCCCTATAGGCGTACCATGTTGTGAAGTCCAGCTTTTTCCAGATTCTCCCCAGCGTCCCGACGAACCACCAAAGGGTAAACTGGCAGAAGCTCCCTCGAGCGTTAAGATATCACCTTGTACAAATTCGACACCGTATGCATTTTCATTTTGGCTAACAGATAATATTGGCTGACACGCATAACTCTGCCATTCGTATTTATTTTTCATTTGACAACTGACGTTTAAAGTGAGTATTAATAATAAAATCGAAAGTTTATTAATTTTATCCATTGTGTATTTCTCTTTTGCTTTTTAATTACCACCCACAATTGCCTTAAAAATGATTAATAAGATCCCTCATACATCACTGAACCTTTATAAATGCGTACACTATCAACTTCTACAGGTTCATGATTTAAAAAAAGTTCTAGTTTTTGATTGTCTTTACTTATTTTTACTTCAAACTCCTGTTTGTCCTCTGTTTTAAAATTTTTAAATTTTTCGAATATAACTTTTTCATTTAGAAAAATATTCCCTCGAAAGCGCTCATCAGGACTAGTTTCCCAGTCGAGTTCAAGGATTTGTGGTAAAGCATGATTGGCATAACTTGTCACGGGGAGTGGAGGTGTAAAAATGATATTCTTTTCGCCATTGTAATTGGTAAAGCAGTACCTAAATAAGCGTAAAGCAGGATTTTCATTCTCCATCTTTATCCTAAAGGTATAACGCTTGCGGTACATATCCCATTTTTCGCATGAAGCATCAGGCAGAAAATCTCTTTCTGCTACTTCTTGCCTGTTCATCGACCAGCCTTTAAAGAGTTTTTGCTCGAGTTCTTTATCGTCAGGTATTACCAGAGCCTGATATCGCCCGAGTTCAATTCTCATAACTCGATATTCTTTCCAAACCACCACCATACCTTGTGGCGCAAAACCGAATATCAAACCCGAAAATTTTTCGTTTCTATAATCATTATAGCGATAGGTAGTATCTACTGCTTTTTTCATTTCCTCTACAGAGAAATCAACTTTAAGATGGTAAAACTTATCTTCGTAACCCGCATAATAAATTACATCAGCCCCTATAGGCGTACCATGTTGTGAAGTCCAGCTTTTTCCAGATTCTCCCCAGCGTCCAGAGGATCCGCCAAAAGGTAGAGTGGCATTATTTCCTTCAAGTGTTAAGATATCACCTTGTACAAATTCTACCCGGTATATGTTTTTATTCCTTCCTTGTTGTTGTTGTGGTTGGCAAGTATAACTCTGCCATTCATATTTATTTTTCATTTGACAACTGACATTTAAAGTGAGTATTAATAATAAAATCGAAAGTTTATTAATTTTAGCCATTGTGTATTTTTCTTTTACGTTTTTCTATAGGTAAAATTTCTGTAAATCGGGGCTCTAGCCCAAATTTATCTGCTTTTACCGACCAATGTAAGTATTTGTTGCGCAATTCTTTTAAATCTGTTGGATTTATATAGTCGAGATAACTTATTTTTTCCGATTCTTCCCAGTATTGTAATACAGGTTTTTTTTCCCTTATAGCTGTATTTCTGTGCATCATAACTGCTTGACAATAAATTGTTAGCTGTTTAAACACTTTGGCAATAAAAGGATCAGAAATATTAGTTTTTTGTTCTTCGATAATTTCATTATAAAGAACTTTAAATTGTTTCGAAACCATAATCATTTTATTCAGCGCTATTTTATCATAGGTGTTTTCGAGCGTGCGCGTTCCTACCAAATAGGCAACTCTTTTATCATCATGAAATTCAAGCATAAGCTCACTGTCTTTGTACCAACCTTCGTTTTCTAATATTTCTTTAAAAGCATTCGCTTTTTTTGTATTTGGAATAAACTTATAATTCTCATCACGAGTCCCGAAATGAATGGGTTCTGTATGTACAACAGAGCGTTCTTTATCTTTTTCTAAATAAGACCCTCCAATATCCGAATGCACTCCGGGTAGGGTTAATTCCAACCCTTTTAAACCGGCGCTGCGAATATTGGTTAAGTCAAAATTTTCCCGATATTCATCGGCAGCTGAAATTTGGAAAATCATTTTGGCTTTTTTTATCGCCTTAAGACCTAAATCTTTTACGTCGTTATTATGAATCAAACCGTGGGAAGAAACAGTATCATATAAACCAACAAAGTTAAAAATAACCTCCCTCAGCTCAAAAACGCCCTCATTAATAAGACATCTGCCAAAATATCCTAATTTAATTTCAAAACTTTCGGGATAAGGAGGCTTTGTTTTATCTTCATTTTTCGGGTATTTTTCTGAAATCATATCTCCAGGAAGAATAAAATTTCCTTCTTTAGAAACTTTTACAGTATAGGAAACATTGGTAATATCCAAAAAATGCCTTGCCGTAGCCGCCCCACGACTAAAACCAAATACATTTATTGTTAACGAATCAATTGGTTTTCCGTCAGCTGCTTTTTGAACTTCTATCGCGCCCAATTCGCACCCCTTTTTTACCTTGTCTTTTATGCCTGTATTCCAGAAACCGGCACTTTGCGCAATACCCACAGGGAGCATATCGTCTGTTTCTTTATCGGTAGTACCCACACCTTCAACATAAACTGATTTATGTGTTGACTCTTCCACAGATATTGCCTCATAAGCTCTTGCAATGTTGGTGTAATCATTTTCGTAGCTATCATCTATTTTATTCGAATTCTCTAGGTATTCCTCTTTGTTTTTTTCTCTGGCTGCGGTATTGGTTTTATTATTGGTTGTACCATCAAAGAAAAGATTCAGAGTAAGATCAAGTCTGTTGTTCATAGAGTCGTCAGGGTGTAATGGTTCATAATCATGGTACATAATACCTTCTTCTTCGCCATGCCAGTTATTCTGTTCTGCTGCAATAAAATTCACATCTCCTTTAGTTGCTCGTATATCTATATTGCCCTTAGCCGTTTTGGTTAGTGTGCTGCCTATAATTCTTGTAATTCCCATAATTATGCGTTTTTAGAAGTTTCTGCACTGTGGTTATTCACATTTTTTGCTCCTCGCACATTTATGCTTTTCTCGGTGCTGTTTAAAAGTACTTCCTGAGCCATTTCTTTAATATCATCGCTTTCAGTTTCTTTTTTCCCACTTACCCATTCGAGCATATTCCCTATAACATTTAAGATGTAATCGGTACCTACGGATAGGTTATGGTGTAAATTAATCTTGGTTTCTTTATGGCCTCCGGCACTTTCTTTAATATTCTTTCCTGCGTTCATGATGATATCTTCCCCAGCTTCAATTTCTATATTTTTTGGAGCGAGAAGTTTTATGCTTCCTTTTCCATCCATAAAATATGTGTTCCCGCTTGGGTCTTCTATTAAAATGCTACCTTCGGCATCGTTATACACAATCATGATTCCAGAACGGGTACGCATTACTTTTAGATCATTATTGGGTGTGGCGTAGCCGCTTTTTTCTTTTGTGCTGGATATTGTTCCTGTTACTATTGGCATTTCGGCATTGCCTCCTTGAAAATCTACAAATACTTTATCGCCTATTTCAGGAACCCAATGTGTTCCTCTGCCATCTCCGCCGTGTTGTTGTGTCACTGGGATATATGGAGTGGTTTCGCCTTTGGCTTCTTGCCACGGCATTTGTATGGTTATGGCACTAAGTCCGTCGGGGTCATTATTAGCCATTACTATTGCCGACTGGCTCTCGCAACGTGGTACTAAATCGGGATTAGTTTTTGGCGAGAATACGGCTCCATTAAAATTTACTGCTTTAAAATGGTTTTCGTACCCTCCGCCATCATCACACGTATGGGTAATTTGGGTTACTCTATAGGTACTTTCTAGTTGCACATCGACGCCTGTTATTCTAACTGTATTCCCTAAGGTAACTCCTGGGACTTCGCTCGTGGCTTTTATATGCATTAGTCCACTTGTTATAGCTCGCATTTTATTCTTGGCATATTCTTCAGAAGCATTTCGTCCATTTCCTCCTACGGCATTTTGGTTAACTTGTATTATTGTTTCTTTATTAAATACGGTATTAGATTTGTTGATGAAGTTTTGATGAAATCCATCAGCTTCTTTTCTGTATGTAGCAGTATTTGTAGCAAAATGGTTGCCTTGGCGATTATCATTCTCGATGGTCTTAAACAAAGTTGGGGCTAATTTTATCTCATAGCTGAAATCTTGCATATTAACTCCATAAACCAGATTAGGTTCTGTTCCTGAGCTTCCGGGACTACCAAAAACTATCGTGCGTCCTGTGTCGTAAAACCATTGCCCGTGACGCATTGCTACGCGGTTAAGGAAATTAAAATCGCTCTCGTTGTATTGAACCGTGTAAGCTAGATTGTCTTTATAATAAGGGGATACATTCATATCGATTTCATAACCCGATTTAATCTTGTTTACAATATCGCTTAGTGGCATTCTTGTAAATGAGTTTGAGTCTGGTCCATTATCTAGAATTATTGATGTACTATATCCTTTTATCAATATGGTTTCTTCCATATCTTTACTAGTAGATTTTTGCAATTTTACCTTAGTAACTATCCCATAAAACTGCATGATATAGTCCTTTGGGTTAGTTATAATCATGAGGTCATCGAGATCTGGGATCGGTTTTATCTCTATGCTTATTCTTTCGCCTATTAATTGTTGCGAAACAGGCATAACACTTTTAAACTCATCTACCAATGAGTCTTGTCTTATTTGTAGGCTAAAAGTATGATGGTCATGGATTTTCTGCACAATTTTTAAACCGCTGAAATTCCGGATTGTTTTTTCTCCTATTTTTATTGTGGTATGTGTTTGTAATGCCATAGTTGTAGATGGTTAAATTGTTTTATAGCTAGTTTTGGTTATTAAGAATTTTTCCAGTTATTCTCAAATAGAGTATTGCCAATTTTTACTTCGTTGGAACTAATAAGTATTTCGGTTGTCATAGGAACATTACCTTCACTACGAAAGCTTTTGCGGAAAGAAATACAGAACGCTTTCTTGAAAGTCACATTTTTCATAGTGCTCATTGCGTCTCTGCGATAAAAAATAATTTTGCCGTCTTTGTTGCTTGTGTGTGATACCATCCAATCCGAAAATAAATCGGTTTGAGTACTTTCTACAACTAGCCTTATTTGACCTCCTTTGGTTTTATTGGATGGTTTGCCATTGTTGTCGGTGTTTTGATCTAGGTTTATGTCAAATTCTAAAACATTAAATATCTCGTTGTCTAATTCTAATTTTGCTAAAAAACTCATCTGCTTGTTTTTTTTAAATTGGTTTTTACTTAATTAATGCTATACCTTTTTTGTTGTAGGTGTAATTATTATTTATGTTTTACAAAAAGTGCTTTCGTAAAGTAAGCGTGATGAGACTATTTTATTGGGAGAAATAAGTTATATAAGCGCTAGAATAAGACTTTTTTTATAAGATAAAAGCGTGAACCGAATACTTAAAAGGGGATTTAAATACGTGTGAGTTTCTGGTTTTCTAGCCCTGATGGGAACGGCATCCTTTTATGGCGGGGTTTGCCATAAAAGATATAGTGTACAGCAGGATTAGCTCCTTAATAAATTAAGTATAGTATGAAACGAAAAAATCCCCTAAATGATGAGTTTAGGGGATTCTTGGTGTATTAATTGAGAAGTTTCTCAGTAATTAATTTTTCAAATATTTCTCTAAGAACTGATCTTGTTCCCAAAGCAAATGCAAGATATTTTCTTTAGCTACATATCCATGAGATTCTTTAGGTAAAATTACCATTCTTGCAGGAGCGCCCAATCCTTTTAAAGCTTGGAAATAACGCTCTGTTTGTAATGTAAAAGTCCCAGGGTTATTATCGGCTTCACCATGTACTAATAGTAGTGGCGTTTTCATTTTGTCGGCATGCATAAATGGTGACATTGTGTTGTAAACATCTGGAACTTCCCAGTAATTACGTTGTTCTGTTTGGAAACCAAAAGGAGTTAAGGTTCTGTTGTAAGCACCACTTCTGGCAATACCGCAAGCAAAAAGATTAGAATGTGTTAATAAGTTAGCAGTCATAAACGCTCCGTATGAATGTCCTCCTACAGCAACTTTCTTTCTGTTTATATATCCTAGTGCATCTACAGCGTCTATTGCAGCTTCGGCATCATCTACTAATTGTGTAATAAAATTATCATTAGGTTCTGTAGTTCCTTCACCAATAATTGGGAACGAAGCATCATCTAGAACTACATATCCTTTGGTTACCCAATATATAAATGAACCATAGTATGGAAACGTAAATTCATTTGGGTTTTGGCTACTTTGTCCTGCACTATTTTTATCCTTGTATTCTGCTGGATATGCCCAGATTAACAATGGTAATTTTTCTTTTTTGACTTTGTCATATCCTTCAGGTAAGTATAAAGTTCCAGATAATTCTACACCATCTTTTCTTTTGTACTTAATAACCTCTTTGCTTACATTCTTAATACTTTCAAATGGGTTTTTGAAAAAAGTAACCTGAGTTAAGCTATTTTGTTTTTTTATGTTTCTGAAATAATAATTAGGATAGTCATTTTTAGATTGAATTTGTACCAAAACTTTTCCAGTTTTAAAATCTTCAATCTCTACTATATCTTCTTTTTTATCTTTAAATGTAGAAGTATACAGACGTTTTGTTTTTAATGTTTTAAGATTAAGTTCGCTAATAAAAGGGAATTGACCATCTTTGGTAAAACCTTCGCCAAGAAGAAAAGCATTGTCGTTTTCTATAGCAAGAACATATTTATTGTATTGGTTCTTTTTAAATTCAAAAGCACCTGGATCTGCATAGATATCTTGTGAGTTTCTATCGAAGATTACTTTTGGTTTCTGAGTTGCGTCAGATGGATTAATTAAATAGGTTTTAATGTTACGTGTATCATACCATTCGTCCATAAGGATTGCAGTATTGTCATTCCCCCAAATAATTTCATTAAAACGTTGAGGTGTTTTTACCAATGCAGTTGCTTCGGTATTAAATGGAGCATTCCAAAGAAATACTTCGTCTCTAAAATCAACTTTATTTGCAGGATCTCCACCATCTAAAGCTACAACATAAGAAAGCGTTGCTGGTTTGTCGTTTCTCCATGACATTTCTCTTTTTCCTTTACGAACAGCCATAAAACCTTTTGGCATAATTTCATAAAGAGGAACTTCGTTTACGGTTTTTACTTCTGTACCGTTTTTATCATAAACTATCGCTTTTGATGGAAATCTTCCTAACGGAACAATATAGGAGAATGGTTTTTGGATTGTAGTTAACATCACATAATTACCATCTGGTGAAATTCTCTCAGAAGAGTACATATCAGCATTTTTAAATAAAGTAGCTGTACCGTTAATGTTTACTTTGTAGATTTCAGATGTGATGATGTTTTCAAAATTAGCTTCATCATTTTTGTTTTTCAACATGTCTGCATAGGTTCTATTTTGCGATTTAGATCCATCGGCAGTAGAAACAATTGGACCTGTTGGTAAATCTTTTTTAGAATCTAATAATGCAGGTCTGTTTTTAGGCAACATCTTTACAAGAATTGTTTCGTTGTCGTTGAACCAACTAAATGGAGTTCCCAGATTAGCATTTAAATTTGCTTCGGTAAGTTTTGTTGCTTTTGCAGATGTAACATCTACAATCCAAAGTTCTACTCCGGTTTTTGTAGTATGAGTAAATAAGATTTTCTTATCGTTAGGCGACCATACAATATTACTGATTTGAGGAGCTGTTGGTAAACCTGATACTTGAACTTCTTTGGTATCGCTGATTTTTCTTAATTTAAGATTTTTTACATACGTAACCGTGCTCGAAATATTTGTTACAGGATTGATTCTTAAACCTGCTAAACGAAGTTCTTCCTGATTTAAATCTTCTAATGTTTTATAGGTATTTCTGTAAGTTAATAACATGAACTCTTTTTTTGTATCCATTGATACTGAAGGAGCTCTTTCGTAATCGGCTAAATCCAAAATAGATTTTGAAGGTTTCTGGTACGTCAGGTTTTCTTGAGCAAAAGCCACTAAGCCAAGATTTAAAAACAGAAATAAGGTAACTTTTAATTTCATAGTTGAAACTTTTATGATTAAAGATTGTTATGATTTGTCTAAAGTAGTCCAATCTTGTTACATTTTAATAATGAAAAGTGATTGTTATAAAAAAAAGCTTTAAATTTAATATGTTTTTCTTACAAATCAGAATGTGCTTGTGAAAAGTAATTAATGGGAATAATATATAGAATTGTTAATTACTAAAAAATCACTAAATTGTGTACATGATTTTTAAAAGATGTTTAGATTTGCAGTCCAATTTTTTAACGAATAATAAAAAAATATGTATCATTCAAAAATAGCGGGATTAGGATATTATGTCCCTTCAAATGTGGTAACCAATGACGATTTGTCAAAAATAATGGATACCAACGACGAGTGGATACAAGAACGAACAGGGATTGAGGAACGCAGACACATTATAAGAGGAGAAGATACTACAACTTCGATGGGTGTAAAAGCTGCCGAAATAGCTATCCAACGTTCTGGTGTAGCAAAAGAAGATATCGATTTTGTTGTTTTTGCAACATTAAGCCCAGATTACTATTTTCCAGGTCCAGGAGTTTTGGTACAACGTGATTTAGGATTAAAAACTGTTGGAGCATTAGACGTAAGAAACCAATGTTCTGGTTTTATTTACGCTATTTCTGTAGCAGATCAATATATTAAAACAGGAATGTATAAGAATGTTTTGGTGATTGGTTCTGAGGTTCACTCTACAGGTTTGGATATGACAACCAGAGGAAGAGGGGTTTCGGTAATTTTTGGAGATGGAGCTGGAGCAGCAGTTTTGAGTAGAGAAGAAGATACTACAAAAGGAATTCTTTCTACACACTTACACTCAGAAGGGCAACATGCTGAAGAATTATCTCTAACAGCACCAGGAATGGGAGCTCGTTGGGTAACTGATATCTTAGCAGATAATGACCCGAACGACGAAAGTTATTTTCCTTATATGAACGGACAATTTGTATTTAAAAATGCAGTAGTACGTTTTGCCGAAGTAATTAATGAAGGTTTGGTAGCTAATAATCTACAGGTTTCGGATATCGATATGTTGATACCACACCAAGCAAACTTGAGAATATCACAATTTATCCAAAAGAAATTTGGCTTGAATGATGATCAGGTATATAACAATATTCAAAAATATGGTAATACAACCGCAGCATCTATTCCGATTGCATTGACAGAAGCTTGGGAAAAAGGAAAAATCAAATCTGGAGATACAGTTGTTTTAGCTGCATTTGGTAGTGGATTTACATGGGGAAGTGCAATTATCAAATGGTAATTTAATTTTTACATTATATTTTAAAACCTGTTCCTTTTGGAGCAGGTTTTTTTGTTTAATTTCGGATCAGGATAATTTTATAAAATTTTATTGCCAGATTCAATGGAATTGAAGTCTGTTGCAATTGTTTAAGTATAATAAGAAATGGAAAAAAGTCAATTAGAGATTGCATGTTTTAATCTTGATTCTGTCGAGATTGCTCAGGCAAATGGAGTAAACAGAATTGAGTTGTGTGTAAATATGAAAGAAGGAGGAACAACTCCGGATTTAAATTTAGTTCGGGCAGCGAGAGAAAAAGCTACAATAGATTTAAATGTTATTATCCGACCTCGAGGAGGAGATTTTGTTTATACAGAAGCTGAGTTTGAGGAAATGAAAGAGAATATAATCGAATACAAAAAATATAATGTTGATGGGTTTGTATTTGGAAATCTTAATCCTGATGGAAGCCTAAATATGAAACAAAATAAGGAGTTAGTTAATTTAGCAAATCCGCTACCTTGTACTTTTCATCGTGCTTTTGATGTTGTTTCGGATGTATCTAAATCTCTCGAAGATGTAATTAATTGTGGTTTTAAAACAATCCTGACATCGGGACAAGGAAAAAATGTAGAAGAAGGAATTGATGTACTTATCGATGTTGTCCAAAAAGCAAATAACAGAATAGTAATTATGCCCGGTGGAGGACTTAGATCTACGAATATTGGATTGCTAAAGGAAAAACTAGGAAATACTTTTTTCCATTCATCAGCAATTACCGACTCTGGCGAAACTGCGAGCGCAGCAGAGATTAATGCTCTAAAAGCTAAGTTGTAGTTTTAGTATGATGTGGTAAAAAACAAACACGAATTTCACGAATTGACACGAATTTATATGGCTAACTTAGTTTGTGAAATTAATTTCACAAACTAATTCGTGTCAATTCGTGAAATTCGTGTTCAATTTTTTTATAATATTTGTGCTTATATGACAGAGATAGAGCCCGATTCCTTTATTTTTTAAAATCCGTTTTTATCAGCGTTTTCGCCTTGGTGAATCTGCGTCATCCGCGTTCCATCTTTAGACAATCTATGTAATTTAGATATATCAAAAAAGCCCAGAGTGGCATACTCTGGGCTTTCTTTACTACAAAAAATATTCAAAAAGGTTTCGACTTAAGTTTATCCTAAACGGAGACGAACGACTCAACCTGACAATAAAATTCGAATAAGTGTGATGGATTAAAACATTCCTCCACCGCCTTTACTCGTGTTATCTTCTCTTTGTTTACGTTGCAAGTTTTTAATTTTTGCTCCACCAAAATTATAGGTTAAACCTAAATAAACTGTTTGACTTTCCCATGTAAATTCTCCTGTATGCGGGTAAGGATAATTAGAATCAAAAGCATATTTCATGGTGTCAAATACGTCATTAAAACGTACACTAATATTCATCTTGTTGTCTAATAATGTATAACGTGTACCTATGTCCATTTTGTACATTTCATGACTATTATTTTGAAGTCCGTCTACACCGCCTCTGTAAAAACCGAATAATAAGAAACTGATACGTTTGTTTACTTTAAAGTTTGAGTTCATACGACCATTAAATGCAGCAACAGTAACTTTCCTTTCAATTGGATTACTCATTTTTGTTACAGGATCGTATAAAAACACAACACCTTGTTGGTTGATACTAGAAAAATCAATAGAAGGTTGGATATCCCACCACTTTGTGATTTTGTAATTTAACGAAACTTCAAAACCGTAAGAAGTATTATGATCATAGTTAGTGTAAGTCATAATTTGTTTGTTACCGCTTGGGTCTGTCTCATCAGGATATAAAATTCTGCTAATTTGGTCATTAATACTTCTGTAGAAAACACTAGTTGTAAAACTTCCTTTTTCAAGAGTTTTAGTATAATTTATTTCTACCGAATTAGTAAACTGTGGTGTTAATTCAGGATTTCCTAAAGAGGTTACTAACGGAGTAGAAAACTCACGAATAGGTTTTGTTTGTTCTAAACTCGGACGGTCTACACGACGGCTATAGCTTAATTGCAAAGTATTTTTCTCATCCAGTTTATATGTAAGATAAGCTGATGGATATAAAGTGATATAGTCATCATTAAATTTTTCAAGACCATGATTTAAATTAGCTACTACTTTATAACTTTCAAAACGAGCTCCTAATTGGTAACTGAATTTTTTGTATTTCTGACCAAATGTTACATAAGCTGAATAGATATTAGTGTCGTAAGTATAATTAGTAACTGGAAATTCAGCAAGCGGATTTCCGGTAATATAATCATTATTTGTTTTAGTAATTCTAGCTTCGGCACCAGCTTCAAGGGTAGTTTTCTCGTTTAAAGGATTCACATAATCAATATTAAAAGTGCTTAATTTACGAGTAGCTTTAATTTGATCATCGTAAATTACGCTTTCTACAGTATTATCCGTTTTTGTAGATTGAGTATCAAAAGCAGCATATTGTGTTCCTTCATTATCACTATAGTTTCCTTCAAAATCTAAAGTATGGCCTTCTTTTTTAAAGATATGTTTGTAGGCTAAATTATAAGTACCAATTTTGTTTGGACCTGAGTATTTTGATTTCTGAAAAATATTAGAAACATCAGAATCTGTTAGATTATTATAATCAATGTTTGTGTCTACAAATCCTTTTCCGTTTGATTTATTTTGGTTGGTATAGACAGACAATGTGTTATGATCGTCAATTAAATAATCCATTCCAATTTTATACAAGTAAGAATCATTATCGTTTAGGACATTAATATCCTGAATGATTTCCGGATCAATTCTTTTGATGAAACCACTGTTGTGATAAGTTCCAAAATTCTGACCTACGTTTCCAAATAAATTTACTTTTCCAGTTTTATAATTCAAATCTAATGATTGATTGTATTTAGCTGTTTCCCCAAAAGTAATACCAGCACTATAACTTCCGTTGAAACCAGCGTTGGAGTTTTTGTGCAGAATAATGTTGATGATTCCAGACATTCCTTCTGGATTATACTTAGCACTTGGGTTTGTAATCAACTCAATTTTTTTGATAGAAGTTGATGGAATTTGTTTCAGTAATTGTGCAGGGTCAATATTTGATGGTCTTCCGTCAATTAACACACGTACATTATCGTTTCCACGAAGAGAAAGTTTTCCGTCCTGATCAACATTTACCGAAGGAATGTTATTCATGATGTCTGATGCAGAAGCTCCAGCAGTTGTAAGATCCTTACCAACAGTAATTACTTTTCGGTCAATTTTTTGTTCAATAGTCGAGCGTTCACTAACAATGTTTACACCTTTAAGTTGAGTAGCTTCTTCTTCAAGAGCTACTTTAAAAGTGTATTCTTTTTTTGAATCACTAAAGTATAAGTTGGTTTTGTATGGTCTAAATCCGATGTATTGTATTTCTAAGATATAATTTTTTAAAGGAATATTTTTTAAAATAAAGTCTCCTTTATCATCTGTCACACCACTTGCGATTGTTTTTCCTTCTTCTTTTACGGCAACTGTTGCATAAGAGATTGGAGAATTAGTGGCTTTTTCTAGTACTTTTCCAGAAACACTTCCGGAATTTTGAGCTTGTACCGATGTTATCACTCCAATAAGTAATAACATGATAATTTTAAGTTTCATAAGATTTGATTTAGTTAAGGTTGATTAATTGATTATTTGATTGATGATTTTGTCTTTAAAATACAAGTTGATTATTCTTGCTGAAAATTTATTTAAAGACTCTATTAAGACTATTATATTAATTTTATGTTACAGGATTTGCGAAAAAAAATAGTTGAATTATTGTTTTTTCTTTGTTTTTCAGGTATTTAAGACTGTTATTTGTAATGAGTCTTAATTATTTTTTAAAATAAGAGAACTTCTTATCATAGATTTTAAACCTTTCACATTTTCTGTAATTGATGAATAAGCAGTATATTTGCACACTTTAAAACTAAGTTTACATGTCATTATCACAAATTCTTACGCCTTCTATACAAAAAGCAATACAAGCCTTATTTGAAGTAACCGTAGATAAAATCGAATATCAAACTACCCGAAAAGAGTTTGAAGGCGATATTACAATGGTTATTTTTCCTTTACTAAAAGTGATTAAAAGTAATCCTGTTGAGTTAGGAAATAAAATAGGGAATTATCTTGTAGAAAATCTTCCAGAGGTTGCCCGTTTTAATGTGGTTTCTGGTTTCTTAAATATTGTAATTGCCGATACCTATTATGTAAATTTCTTTAATGGTATAAAAGATGGAAAAAAATATGGTTTTGTAGAACCGAATCCTTCTGATAAAGCAATTATCGTAGAATATTCTTCGCCAAATACAAATAAACCATTGCACTTAGGTCACGTTCGTAACAATTTGTTAGGATACTCAGTTGCCGAGATTATTAAAGCTGCAGGTAAAAAAGTATATAAAACTCAAATTATAAATGATAGAGGAATCCATATTTGTAAATCGATGTTGGCTTGGGAAAAATTTGGAAATGGAGAAACTCCCCAAAGTACAGGTTTAAAAGGCGATAAACTGGTAGGAAACTATTATGTAAAATTTGACAAGGTTTATAAAGAGCAGATTAACGAATTAATGCAAGCTGGTAAAACCGAAGATGAAGCTAAAAAGCAAGCGCCGATAATATTAGAAGCACAAGAAATGCTTTTAAAATGGGAAGCAGGAGATAAAGCTGTCAAAGAACTTTGGGCAAAAATGAACCAATGGGTTTATGATGGTTTTGCTATTACATATAAAAACTTAGGTGTTAATTTTGATAGTTACTACTATGAAAGCAATACTTATTTATTAGGAAAAGATGTTGTACAGATCGGTTTGGATAAAGGAATTTTTGAAAAAGATCCAGATGGTTCTGTTTGGATTGATTTAACCGATGAAGGTTTAGATCGTAAAATTGTACTTCGTTCAGATGGGACAGCAGTTTATATGACACAAGATATTGGTACAGCAATCCAGCGAGTAAAAGATCATCCAGATGTAGGAGGAATGGTTTATACTGTAGGGAATGAGCAAGATTACCATTTTAAAGTGTTGTTCTTAATTCTTCAAAAATTAGGTTTTGATTGGGCTTCAAGTTTATATCATTTATCATATGGAATGGTAGATTTACCTTCTGGTAAAATGAAAAGTCGTGAAGGAACTGTTGTTGATGCCGATGATTTAATGCAGGAGATGACCGATACAGCTCAGGAAATTTCAGAAGGTTTAGGGAAATTAGATAGTTTCTCTGTCGATGAAAAAGCAAAACTATATAGTACAATAGGACTTGGTGCTCTTAAATATTACATTTTAAAAGTAGATCCTAAAAAACGTATCTTATTTAATCCAGAAGAGTCTGTAGATTTTGCTGGAAACACAGGGCCGTTTATTCAATATACTTATGCAAGGATACAATCGATTATTCGTAAAGCCGATTTTGATTTTTCTGTTACATTAACTGGAATCGAAGAGCTTCATGAGAAAGAAAAAGAATTGGTAAAACAAATCGAACTTTTCCCAGAAGTAATCCAAAATGCAGCTCATAATCATAGTCCGGCATTAATTGCTAATTATACGTATGATTTGGTAAAAGAATACAACTCATTTTATCAATCAGTACATATATTAGGAGAAGAGGATTTGACCAAAAAAATATTCAGAGTTCAATTCTCTCAAAAAGTAGGAGAGATTATAAAATCTAGTTTCAGCTTATTAGGAATAGAAGTTCCTGAAAGAATGTAAAATAAAAAAGAGCCGTTAGTTTAATACTAACGGCTCTTTTTATAACTAACTAAAAATATTTATTTTACAAATTTGTTGATGATTGCATCCGTTTCTGCTTTTGTAGCAGTAGGTTTTAAATCAAACAAAAGAGAATAAAGTGCTTTTCTATCTACTTTGGCTTCTAGATTTAAATCTTGATGTCTGTCAAAAAGAGTTTGCCATTTATCACGAACATTTTTCCAAAGTGCGTTGTTTTCCTTCCACCATTTTTGACCAGCGATACATTTAATGTCTGCAACTTTAGTGTACACATCCATTCCTTTTTCTTGAGCTAACAAAACATCTTTTCCGCTATCATCGCGAACTAATTTGTCATTATCTTGCTCATGATTCCATCCTGTAGCAGTAATTTCATGAATGTTTCTTCTTTTTAAAACATTATAATCATTACGTATTGTATGTTCTCTACGAGGTAGTGGAGCATCTGTAACATTTGCCCAGTAATCTTGCCCATCTACATGTACCCATGTTGAAGATCCTTCATATCTTGGACTATCATCTACCTGATATACTTTTTGACTCCATTGACCTTTTACGTTTTTTTTGTCTAACTTTTTATATTTCCAAGAAGTTCCTTTATCAAATAAATACAAGTCAGTGTTCTCATACAACCAATCTTGTCTCCAGTGTTTAATAATCATATCATCACTTACTATCAATAAGTGTTGCATTACAATTTTGTTAGGGGTGTCTTCTAATAATTCTACCCACTCTAAAGCAGATTCATGTTTAGTTGGTGAAGGCTTGTAATTAATTGAATCTTTAGAATACTTAAATGTTTCAGTAAAATTAAATTTCACTTCATAACAACCACACATCGATTTTATCGATTTAATATCTTGTTGTTTTTTAGATTCCTGGCTAAATCCAAAATTTACAGATAACACCATAACGGCTGATAAACAGAGGCTTTTTGTAATCATAACTTGTTTTTTTTGATTTAAAATTTTTAGCAAATATATAAATTTTATTTAGAATGAATTAAAATAATTATATATTTGCCAAGATTATTAAGACCAATTAAAAATAATGAAAATTAAAATTATCCTATTTATTGCCCTTGTATTTTGTGAAACACTTTCTGCACAGGAAAAACAGAAAGACAGTATTCGTGCAAATGAATTATCAGAAGTTGTAGTTACTGGACAATTTGAACCACAATCTATAAAGAAGTCAGTGTTTAATGTGCGTGTAATAACAAGTAAGGATATTCAGAATTTAGCAGCAACAAATTTATCGGATGTATTAAATCAGTACTTAAATATTACAGTTAGACCAAGCGGGACAAGCGGACGTTCAACTGTATCTTTATTTGGATTAGATGCTCAGTACTTTAAAATTTTGGTTGATAATGTGCCTTTGATTAATGAAGCAGGTTTAGGAAATAATACCGATTTATCTCAAATAAACCTGAATGATGTTGAGCAAATAGAAATAGTTGAGGGTTCAATGGGAGTTAGTTATGGAGCAAATGCCGTAAGTGGAGTTTTGAATATTATTACTAAAAAAACATCAAAATATAAATGGAGTTTCTCTGTCTCAGGACAAGAAGAAACTGTTAAGAATGAATTTGCGCTTTTTGATCAAGGACGACATATTCAGTCAATAAAGGGATCGCATACTTTTAATGAAAACTGGTTTGTGAGTATTGGTGCAAATCGTAACGCTTTTCAAGGTTTTCTGGATGATAAAAACGGAATAGATTATATAGAAAATGATCAGTCTCGCGGATTTAAATGGCTTCCAAAAGACCAATTAAATGCAACAGCATTAATAGCATATCATAAAGGTAGTTTTCGTTTTTTCTATAAATTCGAATATTTAGATGAAGATGTAGACTATTACAATAGTACAGTGCAATCTGGTTACACTTCAGAATTAGGGTCGTACCGATACGCAGAAGATAAACGATATTTTACCAATAGATATTTTCATAATTTAAATGCGACTGGTAAGATGTTTTCAAAGTTAAATTATAATGTTTCATTTTCGCATCAAAAACAACAACGCGATGTTGAGGATTTTAGATATTATTTATTTACTAAAAGCGAAGCAAATAATGTTACTGTAAAAGATCAGTCTATGGAAGCACTTTACTCTACAGGTACATTAAGTAATTTTTTCTCTGATAGTCGAGTTGATTTACAATTAGGTTATGAGTTCGTAAACAATCAAGGATATTCATTGGTTCAGGAAGCAAGCAATAAGTTATCTCCAGTTAGAAAAAGACTTGAAAATTATGATTTTTTCGCTTCCTCAGAAATCAGAGCAACCGAAAAATTCTCTATTCGTCCAGGGTTACGTTTTTCTGCTCAATCGAAATTTGAAAATCAATACGCCTCATCACTTGGTTTAAGATATTTATTTGATAAAGGAGTTGAGCTTAGAGGTTCTTACGGTAATTCTTTCCGTACACCAACCTTTGAAGAGTTATATTCAAAACAAATTTTTGATGGACATTTTTTTACTGGTAACGAAAATCTTATTCCAGAAACAAGTACATCTTACGAAGCCAGTCTTAAAAAAATGTCAACTCTTGTTTCAGGATTACAAATCTCGAACACTCTAGCAGGAAGTTATTTAAATGTAGATGACCGAATTGATATGGCACTTGCAAGATTCAATCCGGATACTGGAAATCCAGAGTATGAATACATTAATATTAGTAAATATAAAATGTGGAATTTCTCGACTACCAACCAATTTAAAAAAGATAATTGGACATTTAATTTAGGGGCTTCTTTAGTTGGAATTTCTCAAAAAATAGAAAATCAGATTTTTTCTTCAGATGATAAGTTTCTTTATTCTTTTAATCTTAATAGTAGTGTTTCATATGTTATTCCAAGTTGGCAAACTACAATTTCAGCATATTACAAATACAATGGGAAATCACAACAATTTATAGAAACGACTTCAGCCTACGTGATATCAGAAGTTGATCCAAGTAATTGGCTTGATGCTTCAATTAGAAAAAATTTCTTTGGTGATAAACTAGAAGCTACAATAGGAGCAAGAAACATACTAAATGTACTTAATATAAATCAAACAAATACAAGTCAAGGAGTTGCTCATGCAGGACCATCACAAATAATGTTGGCTTATGGTCGCTCTTATTTTATAAAACTTACATATAACCTTAATCTTTAATATAAAATCAAATACAATGAAAAAGACATTTTTATTACTATCATTCGCATTATTGACACTTGGGTCTTGTTCAAGCGATGACAACAACGATACAACTACACCAGTAGGTCCTTCTGTTGGGCAAGTTTTACAGCCAAGCGTTGGTGGACCAAATCAACCTAATCAGGTTTTTGTAGATTTAAGTACAGGAAAGATAGAGTCTGTAAACAGAGCAACATGGGACTTAGGATTTTCTAGCGGCTCAGATTTTAGAGTTGTTATTAATGGATCTCTTAAAATGGCAGTGAAAAAGTTAGAAACTTCAGATATTACTTTGCCACAACAAAGTGATATTGGTGTAATTATTAGTGCAGGAATGAATTCTATACCCGCAACTAAAGGGTTTGCGGATAATCCAACAGGAGTATTAGCTGGAGCTGGAGCTGGAGTAGGGACAGCTATTGCTGAAATTTCGGCAACAGATACTGATAACAAAGTGTATTTAGTGAATCTTGGATTTGCTGTGAGTGCGGTAAAACCAAATGTAGGTAGTGTTGAGGTTGATGGAGCAGCTAGAGGATGGAAAAAAATTAGAATTTTAAGAAGTGGAAACGGCTATAAAATTCAATACGCAGATTTAGCTTCTGCAACTTTCACAGAAAAGATAATTTCTAAAGATGCAGCTTTTAATTTTACATTTTTTAGTTTGACTTCAGGAAATCCAGTATCTGTAGAGCCGCAAAAAGCTAAATGGGATTTAGGTTTTACAACTTTCACAAATTATACACAAGGTAAAGATGCAGATGAGAAACCAATTGAAGTAACTTATGGGTTTTCAGATTTTATCGTTTCTAATATGAAAGGTGGAGCTCAAGTATATCAGGTCTTAGTTGCAGATGGAGGAGCTTATGCTGATTTTACTAAAGCAAAAGTTGTTGAAACTAATTTTACAATATCAGTAACTGATCAAAGAATTATTGGTGCTAGTTGGAGAGTCGGTGGAGGACCGGGTATGTTACCAAGTATCAAAACAGACCGTTTTTATGTAGTTAAAGACTCTGAAGGAAATTACTATAAAGTAAAATTCCTTACTATGACAAATGCAGCGGGAGAAAGAGGTAATGTATCATTTGAATATGCATTATTAAAATAATCAAACAAAAAACGATTCCGTTTTTATGGAAATAAAAAGATTGGTAAGTTATTTCATGTGGTAGGGTTATAACTTATCAATCTTAATAATAAGACTATGTTTAAATTCAATTTAGATAGTAACTTGTTTTTTTTTTATTTTTTTTTGGAAAGAGGCTGGATTTATCTAGCCTCTTTTTTATTTTTATTTAATCGTAAAAAAGGAATAATAGATTTATTGTTTATTCTATCTTTGCAAACGTTTTAATTAAATTAATAGGAAATTTGGATAATGGAGCTCTTATTGATTTTATTCTTCAAAATTTATAATTACAAGTGAATACAAAATCTTATTTTTTTCAGTCTTTTGCAATTGTAGCATTAGCATTTGTAGCTTTCATTGGTTTTAAACAAATATTACCAGATAAAATTTTTCCTGAAAGTAAAGTCGACTCCAAAAACGTACTTGTAGATAGTATGCTTCTGGAATCGTTTGAAAAAGAAGGCGTATCTAAAAAAAATGATAGCACCGATGCTGATGATGAAGCAGGGGAGAATATCGTTTTTAATGCTAATGAAGGAATCGAATTCCCTTCTGAAACTTTCGATAATTATAAAGGATATCAATACCTGATATCTTTTTACGATAAATTATATCAATTAGAAAAACATCCTGAGGCAAAAGTAAGGATTGCGTATTATGGCGATTCTATGACCGATGGTGATTTAATTGTACAAGATGTTCGAAACAAATATCAAGAAAGATTTGGAGGTACAGGAGTTGGATTTGTTTCTATAACTTCAGAGTCAGCTGCATCAAGAGCTTCAGTAAAAGCGCTATATTCCAAAAACTGGAAAATGCAATCGTATCTTAATGTAAAGAGACCAACAAGTCCTTTTGGTGTAAACGGACATGTGTTTTTTGCAAATGATAAGTCAAATTCTACATGGGTTTCTTATGAGGCAGGTTTAAATAAATTTGCGACTAGTCTAGATAATCCAACCTTATATTACGGAAGATCATCAAAAACTGGAAAAGTGAATTTTATAATCGGAAAAGACACTATATCCAAAAGTCTTGCTCCAAATAATTTGGTCAACACTATAAAAGTAACTTCTAAAAGCATTAAAGCATTTAAAGCTAATTTTGTCCACGCAGATTCTATTCCTATTTATGGCTTCAATTTTGATAATGGTAGCGGAGTTCATGTAGATAACTTTTCGCAAAGAGGAAATTCGGGAATGCCAATTTCTATTTTTGATGCCAATGTAATGCAAAGTTTCAATGCCAATTTAAAATATGATTTAATCATTCTTCATTACGGAACCAACGTTTTAAATTATGGTACAAAAAATTATTCTTGGTATGGAAAAGGAATGACTAAAGCTGTTAATAAAATAAAAGCATCTTTTCCAGGAGTTTCTATTTTGATTATTTCTACTGCAGATAAATCGACAAAATATGATATGCAAATGAAAACCGATTCGGCAGTTGTTCCTTTAATGAAAGCTCAAAAGCGTTATGCTTTAGAAACTGAATCTGGATTTGTTAATTTATATACGTTGATGGGTGGAGATGGTTCTATGGTAAAATGGGTAGATGAAGCACCAGCAAAAGCCAATAAAGATTATACACATTTTAATCAGCGTGGAGCCAAAGCAATTGGCGGGTTACTTTATGAGCAATTGAATCAAGGTTACGAACAATATAAAGTTTTGCGCGAAAAAAGGGAAGCGGACATAAGAAAAGGCAAAACAGTCAGGAAAACGAATACAGATTCCGTATCTGTAATAAACGATAGTGTAGATGAATAAACTTATTATTTTCTTTTGTTGTCTTCTTTTTGCGTCTAATAACAAAGCGCAAAAAACCGAGCCAATTTTAATAACTAAAAAGATGACTGACAAAATCGATACAACAACTGTTGAGCCTATATCTGGGAGTCAAATTTATAATGCAAAGGTTTTAGAGGATTTCTTTAAGAAATTAAAAAGCAATGAGAATCAAGGGAATCATAAAATAAACATTGTTCATATCGGAGATTCACACATTCAGAGTGATTTGATGACAAACGAGATTCGTAAAGATCTCCAGAAAGAATTAGGAAATGCAGGAAGAGGTTTTATTTTTCCGTATTCATTAGCAAAAACCAACGGTTCTTATAATGAACGCTTTCGTTCTAATAAAAGTTGGGAAAGTTACCGAAACATACTTCCGGAGAAAAACTGCCCAATGGGGTTAAGCGGAATCGCACTTTGGAGAAATACAGATGGTTTTGTAATTGAGGTTAACGTAAAAGATCCTGCGTACAACTTTAATACAATAAAGATAATTACACCGCAAAACCAGCATATGTTTGATTTAGCAACTCGCATTCAAACTAATATGATTCAATCTTCGGAGAAAAAAGTAATTACACATAAAATAAAAAAAGGAGAGGCAATCTCGGTTATTGCAGATAAATACAATGTTTCGATTGCAGAAATTAAAAGAGCAAATCATTTAAAATCGAATGCAATTAGAGCGGGTAGAACCCTTAAGATTGTAACAAATGAAACACGTCCTAAAACAATCTCACAATCAGAGTATGTTCCTTTGGATATAGAATCAGATACGTTTACTCATTATTACAATACCGAAAAAGCATTAGATAAAATCTATCTTATTCCAAATAAGGATGCTAAGAAATATGAGCTTAATGGGTTAATTCTTGAGAAGAATTCTCCAGGAGTAATTTATAGCAGTATTGGGGTAAACGGAGCTAAATTTTCGGATTATAATAAATACCCTGTTTTCTTTGAGCAAGTAAAATCGTTACATCCAGATATGATAGTGTTGTCATTAGGAACAAACGAAAGTTATGACCGATTAGAAGCTTCAGGTTACATAAAGCAACTACGCGAGTTTATAAGTAAGTTAAAAGAACAAAATATTCATGTTCCTGTACTGGTTATGACGCCACCGCCATCGCTGTTAAAAGGAAGAAAACCAAATACGTTTGTAGCCGATTATACAAAACATATTTATGAAGCGGCTCAAACAGATGGTCTGGCAGTTTGGGATTTGTATAACGAGTTTGGAGGAATGAGTGGTATTGGGAAATTAAAAGCTCAAGGATTAATTGGTCCAGATTGGGTACATTATTCTAAAAACGGATATGAAAAACAAGGAAGCTTGTTTTCGAAAGCATTATTAAACGAATACGATAATTTTAAATTAAAAAAATAAGTTGATAACAGTTGATAGCATTAATGATTGGTTCGTTCAAAATTTTGGTGCACTTACATTAGAACAGGTTAAGGGTTGGTTTATATATAACCCAGAAGAAAAATTATTATTCAACACAGGATTATTCTTAGGATTATTTCTGGTTTTTTATTTTGTGTATGCCTTTTTGCGCAAGACATTTTATCTAAGATTAACATACGTTATTCTATTCTCGCTTTTCTTTTATTACAAGTCAAGCGGAATATATTTCTTGTTATTACTACTTTCTTCGGTTGTAGACTATGGCTTGAGTCAGATAATATATAATGAAAGTGTAAAAAGCCGAAAGAAAATATACTTGATAATAAGTGTTATCCTAAACCTAGGATTACTTGGGTATTTTAAGTACATGAACTTTATGATAGTTACCTACAATGATATGTTTCATGGTAATTTTGAGCTTCATGATATTTTCCTTCCAGTCGGGATTTCATTTTACACGTTTCAATCGATGAGTTATATTATCGAGATATATCGTGAAGAGATTAAACCAACAAAAAATTATATCGAATATTTATTCTTCGTTTCATTCTTCCCACAATTAGTTGCTGGGCCGATTGTAAGAGCTAAGGATTTCTTACCACAGATTTATCAAAAATTAAACCTTACAAAGGCAGACGTAAATAATGCGTTGTTTCTTATCATTGGTGGTTTAATTAAGAAAACGGTAATCTCTAATTATATCTCGGTAAACTTTGTAGATCGTGTTTTCGATTCACCGATGAGTTATACCTCATTTGAGAATTTAATGGCATCTTATGGATATGCAATCCAAATTTATTGCGATTTCTCAGGATACTCAGATATGGCAATTGGTATTGCATTATTGCTTGGGTTTAAATTACCAGCCAACTTTAGAACACCATATAAATCGGTATCGATTACTGATTTCTGGAGAAGATGGCATATTTCATTATCAACTTGGTTAAAAGACTTTTTGTATATATCTATCGGAGGGAATAGAGAGGGAACATTCGCAGGATTTTTATTCCCGAGTTTATTCTTTTTCGGATTGTTGCTTTGGGGAATCACAAATTCTTCCGAAAGTATAATTCCGTTAGTAATTGCTGTTGGAGGAATCGCTGTTTTTTGTTTGTCATTTTTGCTTTCAAACAAATTAAAGCAAACCATGGTAACTAATTTTAACCTGTTTACAACAATGCTTTTAGGAGGATTGTGGCATGGAGCGGGAGCACAGTTTATTATTTGGGGAGCATTACACGGGTTGGCATTAGCAGTTCACAAAATATTTGTAGAACTTTTCCCTTCAAAAAAAGAAAGTAACGGATTTAGTGCAATCTGGAAATTCTTCTCAATTGTACTAACATTCCATTTTGTGGTTTTCTGTTGGATATTCTTCCGTGCAAAAGATTTTGATACAGCAATACAAGTAATCAACAATATTGGACAATTAACATTCGAACCAGACCATTGGCAAACGATTGTATTAGGATATAAGAATGTCTTTTTATTAATGCTTTTTGGTTATGTATGGCACTTTTTACCAGAAGTGGTTACAGCCAAAATGAAATTAGTTTTTGATAAAACACCATTAATCGGTAAAGCAATTGTTTTAGGATTTGTGTACTGGATTGTTTATGCAACAGCAGTTGCAGGTTCACAACCTTTTATTTATTTCCAGTTTTAGTTTTTAAGGTTCAAAGAAGCAAAGTTAAAAAGGCGCAAAGGTTTATTCTTTTGCGCTTTTTTCTTTCACGCACATTTTGCAGATTTTTCTTCTACTTAATGTAAAAAATAATCTGCCTAATCTGCGGAATCTGCGAGAAACAATGAACCTTACGATTTTGCGACATTGCAAACAAAAAAATTCGCGGACTTTGCGAAAAACTTTGCGCACATTGCGGTTAATATTTAAAGCCAAAGATTAAAACGTTTATAAAAATCGGCTTAAATCTTTTTTAATCTGCGTGAAACAAAAAACTTTGCTGTTTCGCTCCTGATAACTATCCGGATTGTGCGAAAAAAAAAGCCTTGCGATCTTTGCGTAAAACCTTGCGAACTTTGGGGTTAAATGCAGTTAAATAAAAATTGCCTGAAATGTCTAATTAGATTATCTTTGCACTTCAAATAAAGAAAATAGTATGTTTGATAATTTAAGTGATAAGTTAGATAAAGCCTTCCATATATTAAAAGGACACGGTAAGATTACAGAAGTAAACGTTGCCGAAACCTTAAAAGAAGTTCGTCGTGCCTTACTTGATGCCGATGTTAACTTTAAAATTGCTAAAGATTTTACAACTAAAGTAAAAGAAAAAGCAATTGGACAAGACGTTTTAACTACACTTCAGCCAGGACAATTATTGGTGAAGTTAGTAAAAGATGAACTTACTGAATTAATGGGTGGTGATGTAGCAGGGATAAACTTGTCTGGTACTCCAAGCGTTATTTTAATGTCGGGATTACAAGGTTCAGGGAAAACTACATTCTCTGGTAAACTTGCTAATTATTTAAAAACAAAAAAGAATAAAAAACCACTTTTAGTAGCGTGTGATATTTACCGTCCAGCGGCGATAAACCAATTACATGTTGTAGGAGACCAAATAGGTGTTGAGGTTTACTCAGAACCAGAAAATAAAAATCCTGTAGAGATTGCACAAAATGCAATTAAACATGCTAAAGCTAATGGGTTTAATGTTGTTATTGTCGATACAGCAGGACGTTTAGCCGTAGATCAGGAAATGATGGATGAGATTGCACGTGTTCACAAAGCAATCCAACCACAAGAAACTTTATTTGTTGTGGATGCCATGACAGGTCAGGATGCTGTAAATACTGCAAAAGCATTTAATGATATATTAAACTTCGACGGAGTTATCCTTACTAAATTAGATGGTGATACACGTGGAGGAGCTGCGATTTCTATTAAATCGGTAGTAAACAAACCAATTAAGTTTGTAGGTACAGGAGAGAAAATGGATGCAATCGATGTGTTCTATCCTATTCGTATGGCAGAGCGTATACTTGGTATGGGTGATGTTGTGTCGTTGGTAGAAAGAGCGCAAGAGCAATTTGATGAAGAAGAAGCAAGAAAAATCCAAAAGAAAATTGCTAAAAACGAGTTTGGTTTTGATGATTTCTTGTCACAAATTCAGCAAGTAAAGAAAATGGGTAATATGAAAGACTTGGTAGGAATGATACCAGGTGCTTCTAAAGCTATGAAAGATGTAGAGATCGAAGATGATGCCTTCAAGCATATTGAAGCAATCATACACTCGATGACTCCACTTGAAAGAAGCAAGCCAGCAGTTATCGATGTAAAAAGGAAAGCCAGAATCGCAAAAGGTTCGGGAACAAAAATCGAGCAAGTAAATCAACTGATGAAGCAGTTCGACCAAATGAGCAAAATGATGAAAATGATGCAAGGCCCAGGCGGAAAGAATTTAATGAAAATGATGGGAGGCATGAAAGGAATGCCAGGCGGAATGCCGAGATAATAAAAAAAATAAGTAAGGTTTAAAGTTTCAAGATAATTGAAATTTTAAACCTTAAACTTTTTAATATAAACACAACTAAATTGATTTAAGGTTTTAGAACCGAAAAAACTTTAAATCTTAAACTTTAAAAACCCTTTAAAAAAAATGCAACTACTAGACGGTAAAAAAACAGCTGAGGATATTAAAAACGAAATTGCAATAGAAGTGCAAGCAATTAAAGATGCAGGAGGAAAAGTACCTCATTTGGCAGCTGTGATTGTGGGTAACGATGGGGCTAGTTTAACTTACGTAGGTAGTAAAGTAAGATCTTGCCAGCAAATAGGTTTTGATTCTACTTTGGTAAGTTTACCAGAAACAATTACAGAGGTAGAGTTATTGGCAAAAATTAAAGAACTAAACGAAGATGATAATCTAGACGGATATATTGTTCAGTTGCCTTTGCCAAAACATATCAGCGAACAAAAGATTTTAATGGCAATAGATCCAGATAAGGATGTAGATGGTTTCCATCCTACCAACTTCGGAAAAATGGCTTTAGAGATGGATACTTTTATTCCAGCGACACCATTCGGGATTATGCAATTATTAGAGCGTTACAAAGTAGAAACTGCAGGGAAACATACTGTTGTTATCGGGCGTAGCCATATTGTAGGGCGACCAATGAGTATCTTAATGAGTCGTAAAGGAAATCCGGGAGATTCGACAGTGACATTAACACACAGCAGAACAAAGAATATCGAAGAATATACTAAAAATGCTGATATCATTATTACAGCTTTAGGAGTTCCAAATTACCTAAAAGCTCATATGGTAAAAGATGGCGTTGTGGTAATCGACGTAGGAATTACTAGAGTTGAAGATGCTACAAACCCAAAAGGATATGTAATTACTGGAGATGTTGATTTTGCTGAAGTAAGTAAGAAATCATCTTTTATAACTCCAGTTCCTGGTGGAGTAGGACCTATGACAATTGCTATGTTGCTTAAAAATACATTATTAGCAAGAAAAATGAGAGCTGAAAAATAATATATTTCACTCATTGATATGAGTAAGCCTTAAACTTTTGTTTAAGGCTTTTTTTATGCTTTGCTTTTGGTTATATAATTTGTAAGAATTAATTGATAGTAGCGTACCTTTTTTGATTAAAGGTAAATAAATCAGATAAACTGCAGGTTTTTAACTAGTTATTTGTTAATGATTAAAAGTTATTAAGAAAATGTTTGTTATATTTGAAATAGAAATAAAGTGTTGCTCATCCCGCATTTTTAGGCAAATATTTTATTTCTGTGAACCTTATTTATTAACCATTGATAGGTCCCAAACCTATAAACTAACTAACTTTAAAAATTATGAGTACAACAAATTTAAATGTTGAAGGTAATGAAGTAATTACCATGCCTCCAGGAACCAAAATTTTCTCTGAAAATAATAATCCTGAGATAGGAAAAGTAACTTTTCCTGAAAGAAAATCTAAAGGGCTTTTGTCTCCACTTGTAGAAGCATATTATAATGCAGAGAATGATACGCTCTCTATAAATATTGTTGCTTATGTTGATTTAGATAGAAGGAATGAGGTTTTTCAATATGATATTTTCCAAAATACTTATATAGATATTGATGGAAATCCTCAATTGCAATTTTTTATAGCCTATAATATGCCTGAACAGGATGCGTGCACATTCTCTGTTCATGAGCTTAAATTTAAGGCAAATCCATATGCATTCATAGGTGATTTTTCAAAAATAAAAACAATTCAGACTTTTCTTTGGGATATAGATCCAATAGCTTCTAGAGGAACAGAAACTACTGTTCTACCTGGATAAAAATTATTGTTAAGTCTATAATAAAAGCGGGATAGATAAATAAATTTCTATAACGCTTTTATATAAATATCAATATGTAAAATATAAAGTATAAGAGTATAATGACTAAAATTAAATTATTTGCTACTTCAATATTGTTTTTTCTTTCCTTCCTTCTTTTTTCACAGGAGCGACAAGATGTTGGTAGTTTAATGGATTTAGCAATTAAAGCAAAAGTCAAAAAGTTTAAAGAGAATGTCAATTTTAATAAAGCTCAAATGTTTTTTAAACAAGGTAATTGGGATTCGACCCTTGTTTATTCTATGAAAGAAATAAGTAATACAACAAATAAGGAGCTTACAGATTATTGTCATTATTTTAGAGGGATTAGTTTTAAGGAAAAAAAATTACTTAATGAATCCAAAAAAGAGTTTAATGAAATTTCTAATGATTTTCAGTTTTTTTATAAAGTAAAAATGAAATTGGGTGAAATTGCATTAGGGCAAAATGAATTTAAAAATGCTTTGCAGTATTTTCAAGAAATAGAGAAATTTCCTAATACTGTTAGTTATGATTATAAAAGGAGCAATGTTTTACATAATATAGGATTGTGTTATTTACATCTTAAAGAATTTGATAAAGCAGAAGAGTATTTGTTTAAAGGTGCGAAATTACATGAGGTTGAAAAAGATACTTTATCCTTAATTGGATCCTATATGGATATTGCTACTTTATATTATGAACAATATAAGGACAATCAGGCAATTCCTTATTTTGAAAAGGGGTATCACCTTTCTAAAAAAGTAAAATCTTTTGCATTTAAAAAAACTGCGACATTAAATATGGCAGTAGTTGAGGAGAATAGAAAAAATTTCCCGCTTGCTCTAGCTTATCGTAAAGAATACGAGACTTGGAAAGATTCTTTAAACGATCAGAATAAAGTTTGGGCAATTGCTGATTTAGAAAAGAAATTTGCAGTAAAGCAAAAGCAAAAAGAAGTAAATATACTTGAAGCCGAGAATAAAATAAAAATTGCTGAAAGAAACAGCTTGTTGTTTTCTTCAGTCTTATTGCTAATCTTGTTTGGGACAGGGGTATATTTTTACAGACAAAAAATAAAAAATAATAAAATTATCCTGGCTCAAAAAGAAGAGTTAGACAAATTAAATGCTACAAAAGATAAGTTATTCTCTATAGTAAGTCATGATTTACGATCTTCGGTTAATGCTTTAAAAACAAGTAATAGCAAGTTAATTGAGAATCTGGAGACCAAGAATTATACCGAGCTAGATACACAGTTACATAATAATAGTGCAATTGCTAACGGAGCTTATAATTTGTTAGATAATTTACTCAATTGGGCTTTGTTGCAAACGAAACAAACCTATTTTTTTCAGGAATCGCTGCATTTGGCGACAATTGTACAACATGTAGAATATAATTATAAGCCATTAATGATAAATAGAAACATCAGTTTTGAAAATAGAGTTTCTACTACAGATTATGTATTTGCCGATATGGATTCACTTAAAATAATTATCCGTAATATATTAGATAATGCGATTAAGTTTACGAAAGACAATGGCAATATTTCGATTTACACCCGAGATTCAGATGATGATTTTTGTTATCTAGTTGTCGAAGATACCGGATTAGGGATGAGTGCTTCTACACAAGAAGAGCTATTGAAAAAAACAGCATTACTTTCTAAAAAGAAAAATGATGATACAATAGGAACTGGATTAGGAATGCAATTATGCAAAAGTATGATCTATAAAAATGGTGGTAGATTAGAAATTGAGAGTGAAGAAAATGTTGGAACTAAAATAATTATCGTATTACAAAAGTTTAAAAATCATGGATAATATAAATGTACTTATTATCGAAGATACTCCAGCAGAAAGCGATGCGCTTGTAAAAGTGCTTACCGCTAATAATTATAATATTGTGGGCATTGCACCTACTTATAACGAAGCGTTAGCGTTGTTTTATAACAATGCGATAGATGTTGTAGTAATAGATGTTTTTTTAGACGGAAAACCAGACGGAGTTACTTTTGCAGAAACAATTAATATTGTTCCTAATGGCTTAAAACCTTTTGTTTTCCTGACAAGTTCCAAAGATCGTCAGATTTTTGAAAGAGCTAAACTTACCAAACCATTTAGTTTTTTATTAAAACCATTTAACGAACTAGAAATCTTGTATGCCTTAGAAATGGCAGTCGAGAAGTTTTATGGTCAGACCAATGTTTTTGTTGGCGAAGAACAAGATACCGTTATAAGTGACGACTATCTTTTTATCAAAAAAAATAAAGCTTTAAAAAAAGTTAGAATTGAGGATATAGTCTATATAGAAGTTGAAGACAGATATTGCAATATAATAACAGACGTCGAAAAATTTGTAATCTTAATATCTCTTACCAAAATCATTCAGTTTTTGGACCCGGCTAAATTTAGTCAAACACACCGTAACTATATTGTAAATTTAAGCAAGATAGAAGAGATAATTGTCAATGATAATCTCGTTGTTTTAAAAGGAAACCACAAAGTTGTCCTAAGCGAGAAATACAGAGATTTCGTTAAAAAGTTTCGCGTATTGAGATAATCTTACTTTATATAATTCTCTACAACTAAAACCTCATTCATATTATATGAAGGAGGTTTTTTTGCTTATTTACTTTAGGGAAAAATCCCATACTACTTTTTTTACTTTTCATGACAATGATTTCCGTTCTCATGACATTTTCTTATTTACAGATTTAATTGTGCTATAGTTTTACTATAGGGAATTGATTAAAGCTAGCATAATTTAATTCTCCATGACTTTTTATTTGCCTGATAATTTATCTGGCAAGTAATTCATTAAATAGGGTTTTCGTGCTCTATTTAGAAACGTGGCGTTTCCGAAAAGCCTTATGAGTAGGACCAAGAACAATTAAATTATAACATTATGTCAAGTCAAACCCAAGTCTTAGAAAACCATGAGCCTATATTAGGTGGATGGACAGATTTTCGCAAACCTACAGCTGCAGATTTATTATTATTTAAACAAGCCTTAGAAGGTTATGTTGGAGTAAAATATATCCCTACGGCAGTTGCGACACAGGTGGTAGCAGGAATAAACTATCGTTTTAGATGTACTGCGTCAATTCCGCCTTCAGAGATTGCTTATGAAGCTATAGTGAAGATTTTTAAACCACTAGTTGGTGACCCGCATGTTGTGAAAATAACAAGGATTT
The DNA here is from genome assembly GCF_057834355.1 of Flavobacterium sp. GL_143. Lineage (NCBI taxonomy): Bacteria > Pseudomonadati > Bacteroidota > Flavobacteriia > Flavobacteriales > Flavobacteriaceae > Flavobacterium > Flavobacterium sp. GL_143. The sequence continues at coordinate 2,228,957 of NZ_CM174401.1, forward strand.
AATACTCAAAAAAAGTTCAGTATCAATTTTTTAAAAAGTGATTTCTGAAGATTCTAAGAGTAATTAAAGTAATTTAAACTATAGAAATTATGTCAAATAATGCCCTAATAAATAATACGGAGACACTACTGGGAGGATGGACACTTTATCATACTCCAACCCCAGAAGATTTACAAATATTCAGAAAAGCAATGAATGGTTTGCTTGGAGTGAAATATAATCCAACTGCAGTTTCAACGCAGGTTGTGGCAGGAACAAATTATCGTCTTAAATGTAATGCAACAGTTGTTTCATCCGGACTTCCTTATGAAGCTCTCGTTGAGATTTATGACCCATTGTCTGGAAATCCTGTTCTTACAGGAATAACACCAATTTAATATTTTTTTGGAAAAGTGAAATTTTGAAACTATTTAAAAAGAAGCGGATCTGAAAAGTAAATAAATAATTTTTAAAAATGTTTATTAAGGTAATTGGAATTAAATATTCAATTATCATAAAATAGCATTACTTGTTGGTAAAAAATAAGATTGTAGAAAAAGAAAAGCCTGGAATTTCAGTTCCAGGCTTTCTTTGTTATATAGATTTGTAAGTACAAGAGTTTAATAGTCTCCTCTTTTCTTAAATCGAGGATCGTCTCTTTTTATAAATTCAGTTTTTCTTCTTGGAGTTTCAATCTTAGGTAAACTTGCTTCCTCAGTTTTACTCGAAGGTTCAATAAGCTCATTCAATTCTTTAATTTCAGCATCTGTTAAATCACGGTAGCGACCTACGGGAACATCAAGAGAAATATTAATAATACGAATACGCTTTAAGGCAGTAACTTCATAACCTAAATATTCCGCCATTCTTCGAATCTGACGGTTTAAACCCTGAGTCAGGATAATCTTAAAGATATATTTGCTTATTTGCTCTACTTTACATTTTTTGGTTACCGTATCAAGAATAGGGACACCATTTCCCATTCGCTCAATAAAGCGATCCGTTATAGGTTTACTTACAGTTACAGTATATTCCTTTTCGTGATTATTTCTTGCGCGCAGAATTTTGTTTACAATATCACCATCATTGGTCATAAAAATTAAACCTTCACTGGCTTTATCCAATCTACCAATTGGGAAAATACGTTTAGGATAATTAATGTAATCTACAATATTGTTACGAACCTCCAGATTAGTGGTACATTCGATTCCAGCAGGTTTATTAAAAGCTAAATAAACTGGTTTTTCGTGTTTTTCTACGATTAACTTTCCGTCTATGCGTACTTCGTCATCAGGTGAAACTTTCGTTCCCATTTCAGGTACAATTCCGTTTATGGTTACACGTCCTTCTTCGATTAGTTTATCAGCTTCACGACGAGAACAATATCCAGTTTCTCCAATGAATTTGTTGAGGCGTTTTAGATTTTCTTCCATAGTGCAAAAGTAGTCAAAAAATAGACATCTTTAATTTTAGACATCTTAGATTGTTAGACCTTTTAGACTTCTTAGATTTTAGATTTTAGATTTTAGATTTTTCGAAATCTTTAAAAAAAGCATTTTGCTTTTTTTTTAACCTCAGAACCTCAGAACCTCAGTCCCGAAGCCTCGGGATCAGAACCTTTGTTCCTTTGCAACTTTGTCCCTTTGAACCTCCTAAAAAGGACTATCCTTTGGCGTTTCTTTTCTGTCAAACATTCCGTAATCTCTTTTTACATCGGCAATTCTTAAATGATAATCTTTAAAAATTTCTTGTCGCCCTTTAGACTGAGCATTACGATGCATTTCGAGATTTCTCCATTGTTGGATGCTTTCTTCATCTTTCCAAAATGACAAAGACAAAACTTTTCCAGGGTCATTAAAACTCTGAAATCGTTCTATAGATATAAAACCAGAGATTTTATCTAACTCAGGACGTAAGCTTGCGGCGATGTCAAGGTATTCTTGTTTTTTTTCTTCGTTAGGAATTACTTCAAAAATTACTGCTATCATGTTGTTTAATTTAAATTATTGAATCGAAATCCAGATGTTTTTAGGTAATCTGGCATTTATCATAGGTTCATACAGAATGTTACTTTCTAGAATTGCAATTGTATTATAATTATTAAATAAATGAAATAAAGTCTCAGTTGTAAGATGAATCGAAAAGTATTTAGCCAGACACATATGCCCTCCAATCCCAAAGGTAAGATTCTCATCATTATTGATTCTTTCGATATCAAAACTTAAAGGATTGTCGAATTTTTTTTGGTCACGATTTGCAGCAGCAAGAACCAATAATAGGGTTTCATTTTTTTTAATTATAGTTTTATCTAATACAATACCCGTAATTGCAACTCTTCTTGTATTATGAATTGGTGGATCAAAGCGCAGGGTTTCAATAACTAATTTTTGTATCTGTGTTTTATTAATATTGTTTTTGGGTATTAGATTATGAGTATTAATAATTTGTAATAAAGAGTTACTTAAAAGACCTCTGCAAGCATCGTAACTTTGAATCAACAATCCAATTAAATTGCTTACAGATATTGTTATCGTTTCCTCCAAAGAAATAGTATGCGATTCGGATATTTTATCTAGTAAAGGCTTATAAAAACTAAGACTTGATAAGTGCTTTTTTACCATTGAATAACTATTTTCTGAAATTTCATTAATTGCCTGAACCTGTTCTGCAGATTTATTTGGCAGCATTATTTTTACAAGAAGGTCTATTTTTTCAGAAATGAATTTGCAATCATTTTGCCCAAAGCCAAAGCTTTTTAAAATAACCAAAACAGGAAGTTTTTTGCAAACAGAATCAACCCAATCTATTTTGTTTTCGATTAAATCATTATCTAATAATTCGGCAATGATTTGATTAATGTCAATTGATTTCATGTTAGCAAATAAAAGCATTGCAGTTTCTTTTGCAATGACATGTTGGGTTCCGTTTGATAATCGGGATAAATGATTGATGATTTTTAAAGCATATTCATTAAGTTTCTGTTCGTTATTAGGATTAATAGTTGGGATATTTACGTTGAGACTATTTAGAATTTCTGTGCAGTATTCATGAGAATAAATTGCCCAAATTTGGTTTGCCTCATCCCAAAAAATAGGATGCTCATTAAGCATTGTTTTATATATAGCATACGGGTCTTTAATATCCGATTGAAAGAATAAAGTAGGTGACATAGATTATGATTTTTAACAAAGTTATTTAACTTTACACGTAGATACTTCAGTTTAGATTTAACTATGATTGTATAAAATGGAAGAACAGTTTATAAAAATCGCAACATTAATCGGTGATCCAACCCGAGCATCAATTATGTGGGCGTTGCTCGACGGAAAAGCGTTTACAGCTACAGAACTGGCAATTGTGGGGAATACATCGCCGCAAAATATAAGCATGCATTTAGGAAAGTTGTTAGATGCAGATTTGCTTTGTGTAGAAAAACAAGGACGTCATAAATATTATCGATTTTCAAGTAAAGAAATTGCTTATGCTATCGAAGGGATGGCAAGCCTTATTCCGCCACAAGAAATTTCTCAAAAAATGAATACAGAAAAGCTTCCGCCAATAAAACATTGCAGAACATGTTATGATCATTTAGCAGGGAAAATAGGTGTGGCTTTAACGAATAGTTTATTAGAGCAAAATATAATTATTGATACTAATAATGATTTTGAAATTAGTCCTGAAGGGATAAAATGGTTTTCGGATTTTGGAATAAATGTAGATGAGGTCAGGAAACAAAGACGTTTATTCTTGAAGCCTTGTCTTGATTGGAGCGAAAGAAAAAATCACATGGCAGGATCTCTAGCTACGTCATTATTGAATAAAATGATAGTCAATGATTGGTTGCGAAAAACTGAAAATTCAAGAGCAATAATTATTACAGGAAAAGGAGAAAAAGAATTATACAAACAATTTAAAATAGTAGTTTAGACTTCTTAGATTTTTAGTGAATTAAAAAAAAGCAGAATGCTTTTTTTTAGAACCTTAGAACCTTAGAACCTTAGAACCTTAGAACCTTAGAACCTTAGAACCTTAGAACCTTAGAACCTTAGAAAACCTCTTTTAAGGAAATAAAAAAGCAACTACTTTTTGGTACAGCTCATCATCATGCATGCCGTGGCCTAAACCATTTGTAGCTATAAATTGGCTATTTTTCCAAGTGCTGGCTATTTTTTCTCCTTCTTCAAAAGCGACTACGTTATCTTCGATATCGTGTGCAATTAATCCTTTGACAGTGAAATTTGAAGCGAATTTTTTTCCAGAGAAGTCTTCCAGTTTTAAGTTGAAACGATTTACAAAACGATTCTCTAAAAGCGGAACCATTTTCTCGTTTAGGCTTAACATGGAAATATAATTATTGATAAGAGTTTGTAAATCTGATGGAGCACCTAGAATAACCATTTTTTGAATACTGGTTTCTGGATATAAATGCTGGTGATATACACAAGCGGCTCCGCCTATAGAATGACCAATTATAATTGTAGGCTGGTATTTTTGTACAGCTTTGTTAATGAACTCTGCATAAAGAGGTACGTTGAATTCTTTACCGCTACTTTGTCCGTGCGCAGGCGCATCTATCGCAATAATGGTACTTCCTGATTGTTGTAAGTGTGGGAGTGTTTTTTGCCAGCGCGAAGCGTTACTTTCCCATCCGTGAACGAGTAATATTTTGGTGTCATTTCCTTCCCAAGTATAAGTCTGAAAATGGTGCTCGTTATGATGAAACGTTTCAGTTTTGGTGTCTTGTAATATTTCTGGTAAGTTTTCTTTGCTTAATCTTCCTTCTCTTGGTTGGCTAAAAAGGGCGTATGAAATCTGCGCAGCTTTTTCTGGACGTACATAACTTAAAAAGTTAATATATTGCCCAACGGATTTTAATGTTATGAAACGAATACCTTCTTTAAGTCCCAAAATTGTAATTTTTAATATAAAAAAAGCCCCGAACTTCGAGGCTTTATATTCTTTAGAATTTAGAAAATAATAAATCCATTTTCTCTTTTTCTTCTTCTGCTAATGCACTATCAACTAAGATTCTTCCAGAATGCTCATCAGTGATGATTTTTTTTCTAGAGGCAATCTCTACTTGTGTTTGTGGTGGAATAGTAAAGAAAGAACCTGCAGATGCACCTCTTTCAATAGATACTACAGCCAAACCATTACGAACACTAGTTCTGATTCGTTTGTAAGCCGCTAATAAACGGTCTTCGATTAAAACTTCGTACTCAGCTGATTTCTCAGATAAGAAGATTTCTTCTTTTTGAGTTTCGGCCATAATCGCATCCAATTCAGATTTTTTGTGTTTTAGATGAGAAGATTTAGACTCTAGTCTTTCTTTTAAACCAGAGATTACTTCTTTTTTATGCTCAATAGAAACTTTCATTTCTTTGATTTGCTTTTCAGCTAATTGAATTTCTAATTCTTGAAATTCAACTTCTTTAGTCAAAGAGTTAAATTCTCTATTGTTACGAACTGATTCTTGTTGTTTTGTGTACTTTTTGATGGCTTCTTTGTGATCATCAATAGCATTTTTTCTAGTCTTGATTTGCTCTTCAACTATTTCTAGTTCGCTTTTCAATTTTTCTGAACGTGTGCCTAAACCTGCAACTTCATCTTCTAAATCTTCCACTTCTAATGGAAGTTCTCCTCTTACGTTTCTGATTTCGTCAATTCTAGAGTCAATTAGCTGTAAATCGTAAATTGCTCTTAACTTGTCCTCAACACTTAATTCTTTCGTATTCGCCATATTCTATAAGTACTTAACTGGATTTGTATTTTCTTCTGATAAAATGATTGCAAAATTAAGGATTTTTTTCCGAAGATAATCAACAATATAATTTTTTGTATAGCGTTCGCTTTCAAAATGTCCAATATCGGCTAATAGTAATCGATTTTCGGCTTCATAAAACTGATGGTATTTTAAATCGGCTGTCAAAAAAGCATCGGCTCCAGCCTGAATTGCGTTTTTTATAGCAAAACTTCCAGATCCGCCAAGAACAGCTACTTTATGAATTTTTTTGCCAATTAAAGCAGAATGTCTAATACCATCTGCTAACATTTTTTCTTTTACATAAGGTAAAAAATCAGTTTCGTTCATCGGAGTTTCAAATTCTCCAATCATACCTAAACCAATGTTTTGATGTGCATTTTGTAAATCGTAAATTTCATAAGCTACCTCTTCATAAATATGATTGGCAAACAGTGTTTTCAGAATTTTTGATTGCAAATGTTTTTCAAAGATAACTTCAATTTTTATTTCAGTTCCCGTATGTAGTTTTCCTCTTTCGCCAATTACAGGATTACTGTCTTCATTTCCCTGAAAAGTAAAAAAACCTTCGGTATTAAAACTGCAATTATCATAATTACCAATAGTTCCTGCGCCAGCGGCAAACATTGCATTTCGAACCTTGTCAGCATTATCAGGAGTAGTATAAGTGATTAATTTTTGAATGTAATTTTGTTTCGGAATCAAAACACTTGTATTTATCAAGCCCAAAGCATCACAGAATATTTTGTTTACTCCTTGCGAGTGATTGTCTAATGCAGTGTGAACGGCATAAATAGCAATATCATTTTTTATAGCTTTAAGGATAGTACGTTCTACATAGTTCTTACCCGTTATTTTTTTTATCCCAGAAAATAGAATCGGATGAAAACAAACAACCAGATTACAATTTTTGGTAATAGCTTCGTTAATCACGTTTTCAAGCGCATCGTGACAAACTAAAACCCCTGTAGCTTCTGTAGATGAATCACCAACTAAAAGCCCGACATTATCAAAATCTTCGGCGTAAGCCAAAGGAGCCATTTCTTCGAGGACTGCTAATATTTCTTTGATTTTCATTTTTTATTTTTTTGATTCAGGTTTCATGTTTTATAAAGTAGCAGGAAACCTGAAACAAATTAACGAATAATAATTATATCTGGTAATACTTATTCATACTAATGGTAATACTAATTCGCACTAAATAATTACGAATGTTGTATCTTTGTTTATTCAAAATTTATAGTCATGACTACAATAACAATAAAAATTAACGAACGCACTAAAGCGGGGAAAGCTTTTATCGCTATGTCTGAATCCTTTTTTAAAGATGTCGAAGGAATCGAAATTATTGAAACAGATTCAAAAAAAATTAAAAAAACAGAAAGTATATATAGTCCTGAGTTTATTGCTAAAATTAAAAAAGCAGAAGCAAATATTAAAAAAGGAAAAACTACAAGATTAAATCCTGATGATATATGGGGAAGTATTTTGTAGAATTTGACGACATTGCTCGTAAAGATTTCAAAAATCACTATAAATCAGGAAATAAAGCAACTATAAAAAAGATTGAAAAAATACTTTTAGAGTTAACTGAAGACCCTTTTTCAGGTGAAGGAAACCCTGAAGAATTGAAGTATAATCTTAAAGGATATTGGTCTAGACGTATTAATCAAAAAGATCGTATGATTTATCGGGTAGAAGATGAAATTGTAACTGTTATTATAGTTTCAGCCATGGGACATTATTCTGATAAATAAATTATGAATTTACTTCGAAAATTACTCTTCCCATTTGCCATTTTATATGGAATCATCACTAGTATACGGAATTTCCTTTTTGATAAGGGAGTTTTAAAATCAACATCATTTGATATTCCGATTATAGCCGTTGGTAATCTTAGTGTTGGGGGAACTGGCAAAACGCCACAAATAGAATATTTAATCCGATTGTTATCAGATAAATATCAGGTTGCAACACTTAGTCGTGGATATAAGCGACAATCTGAGGGTTTTGTGCTTGCCGATGAAACTTCTAATGCTGTTATATTAGGAGATGAACCTTTTCAGTTTTTTCAAAAATTCAAAAATATTCAGGTTGCAGTAGATGCTAACCGAACAAACGGAATTCAAAAATTACTTTCTCAACCTAAAAAGCCTCAGGTTATTTTGCTCGATGATGCATTTCAGCACCGAAAAGTAAAAGCTGGGTTTTATATTTTACTTACTTCGTATGGCGATTTATATGCGGATGATTGGATGTTGCCAACTGGAAATTTACGAGAGAGCAGGAGTGGAGCAAAAAGAGCGAATATTGTTATTGTAACCAAATGTCCTTCTGGACTTCAGGAATCCGAACAGGAAAATATTCGTAGAAAGCTAAAACTAGAGCCAACACAAGAATTATACTTTACTTATATCGATTATGATGATTGTATTTATTCTCAAACGGGGAAATTAGCAATCGAAGAAATTAAAAATGAGCGAAAATTGCTTTTAGCTGGAATTGCAAAGCCAACACCATTTTTTGAGTTTTTAAAATCTAACGATGATGAATGTCTTACATTCCCTGATCATCATCACTTTACAGAAACGGATATTACAACGATTGCGAATAAAGCAAAAAAACATAAAATTATTACAACCGAAAAGGATTATGTTCGCTTAAAAGGCACTAATATTGCGCCGCAATTATTTTATTTGCCTATTAAAAGCACTTTTATTAATTATCAAAGCAATTTTGATACAACAATTTTAAATTATGTGGGAAAAAGTTCAGGAAACAGTTAGTTATATAAAATCAAAAACACAGTTCACACCAGAATATGGAGTGATTTTAGGTTCAGGTTTAGGAGGTTTTACAAATGATATCGAAATAGAGTACACATTACCTTATAATGAAATCCCTAATTTTCCGGTATCTACAGTTCAAGGTCATAAAGGAGCTTTAGTTTTTGGAACTATTGGAGATAAAAAAGTGGTTGCGATGCAAGGTCGTTTTCACTTTTATGAAGGATATTCTATGGAAGAAGTTACTTTTCCGGTTAGAGTAATGAAGTTTTTAGGAGTTACTAAATTAATGGTTTCTAATGCTTCAGGAGGAGTTAATGCAGCTTACAAAGTAGGTTCGATAGTAATTATTAAGGACCATATTAATTTTGCACCCGAACATCCTTTGCGTGGTAAAAATGATGAGCGTTTTGGACCTCGATTTGTAAATATGAGTGAACCATATTCTAGAAAGATGATCATTAAAGCCAAAGAAATTGCATCAAGATTGAATGTTGAAATTCATGATGGGATTTATTTTGGTTTACAAGGGCCAACTTTTGAAACTTTGGCTGAATATAAAATGGTTAAAATTCTTGGAGCAGATTGCGTAGGAATGTCAACAGTACCAGAAGTTATTGTAGCACGCCATATGGATGTAGAAACTTTTGGAATCTCTGTAATTACCGATATGGGTAACGAAGAAAGTATAGATACAATCTCGCATGATGAAGTTCTTGAGGCGGCAAAAATGGCCGAGCCTAAAGTAAGAGCTTTGATAAAAAACTTGATTTTAGAGTATTAAGCGCTTACGTTAAAACATTTAGCGATAATGCTGTAAAATTCATCAGGAACAAAGGGTTTTGTTATTACGTCGTTCATCCCGAATGATAATAACATTTCCCTGTTCTCATCTAGCGAAATAGCAGTCAAAGCTATAATTGGCGTTATTTTGTCAAATTCTCTAATATATTTAGTAGCTGTGGTTCCATTTATTCCAGGTAAATGTACATCCATTAAAATCATATCAAATCGTTTGATTTTTAATAACTCAATCGCATCTTCTCCATTATCGATTACCTCGCAAGTAATGCCTTTATTCTCGAGCATTTTACGAGTAATCATTTGATTAATTCTATTGTCTTCTATCAATAGAATATTTTTGTCTTTTAGTTCGTAGTCGTTGTACAATTTGGTTTCTTCTTTAATAGCTAATGGTTCGCTGTCTATTAAAAACTTAAGTTTAAAAGTAAAGGTAGAACCTTTACCAACTTCGCTTTTAAGATTGATTTCTCCACCTAGCATTTCGGTTAATTTTTTTACAATCGTAAGTCCCAAACCAGTTCCTCCATATTTTCGGTTGACTTCTATAGAGCCTTGCGAAAAACTTTCGAAAACAGTTTGTAGTTTGTCCTCTGGAATTCCTATTCCAGTATCAACTATTTCAAAATAAACAGTTGCTGCTTCTTCTTTTAATGAATGTAGTTTTACAATTACATTTACACGTCCGTTTGCTGTAAACTTTAAGGCGTTATTAATCAGGTTCATTATAATCTGAGACAATTTTGTTGGGTCACCAATTAAATTGTCTGGAATGCTTTTGTCAATGTCTAGATTAAAATAATTTTTATTGGCAGTAGCCAATTCCTTCAAAGAGCTTTGTATGTTTATTAATAATTCCTTTAGATTAAAACTTATATTCTCTGTTTCAAGTTTATTAGAATCTATTTTATTGATTTCTAGGATTTCATTAATAAATGTAGTCAAATAATTCCCGGAAAACTTTAATGATTCTAAGTATTTTTTCTGTGATTTTTTTGGGTTATCCTCTATTAATAAATGCGTAATACCGTTAATTGCATTAAGAGGAGTTCGCAATTCATGACTCACCGTCGATAAAAACTCAGATCTGGCCTTTGATGCTTTTTCTGCCTTATTCTTTGCAATAATTAACTCATTATTTTTTTCTCTCAAAAGCATATTATTCTGATTTCGAATAATATTGTTTTTGTAAAGAGATAAACTCAAAAGAGATAAAATAGAGATTAAAGCAATAGCAAGAATACTTATTAATTTAGAGTATTTGTATGTTTTTTTATCTTCAAGGTCTTTCTTCTCTTTTTGGATAGCGCTGTTTATTACCTCTTTAGTCTTGAATTTTTTAAAATCATCAAAATCAGATTTTGAATTTTTTAATTTATAAATATAGTTTTTTAATTGATAATGTTCATCTAGATAAGTATAAGCTCTGTCATAATCCTGATGATTTTTATAATATTTACTAATGGCTAATAAAATAGTTGCCTTCTGGTTAAGGTCATTACTTTTTGTAGTTAATTCTAATGCTTTATCCAGATAGTATATGGCAGAATCATTTCTTTTTAAATCACTCTCTATAAGACCAAGTTGATAATAAGCATCAGTTTTTGTCTTTATAGTATTTTGGCTGTCAGGTAATTCAATTATTTTTTTGAAAGTAGAAATGGCTAAATTATATTCACGATTGGTTTTTAAAGCAATTCCTTTCTGAAGATTTAACGCCTGAGTTGAGTCAACGATATTTAACTGCTTAAATACCGATTTTGATTTGTCGAAATACGCCTGAGCAAGATTATGCTTTCCTCTTTCGGTATTGGTTATTCCAATATAATGTAGTGCAAGCGCTTTGGTGATAGATAAAGGTTTGTCTTTTAATAAATCAACACTTTTATTGAAGTTGATTAAAGCCTCATCATATTTTTTTTGATTGTAGTAAATTTTACCAAGCTTAAAAGTTTGGCTGGCTTGGTTTTCTATTTTATGAGTTGCTTGGCAAAATAGAATTGATTTTTCGGTAAAAAATTGCGCTTGGCTATACTTATTTTCTTTAAGGCTAGAATTTGCTTTTTGGTCATAATAGACAGCACTATCTGTATTCCGATTGAATTGGGAATACAAAAATGAACTGAAAAAACTGATTAGGATAAAAAGATATTTCATGTATTGTAATACTTTTTATTAGTAGTTTATACTTCCTTCGTTAGCAATATCAAATCAATTAATCTTGATGAATACCCAACTTCATTATCGTACCAACCTACAACTTTTACCATTTTATCGATTACAGATGTAAGCTGTGCATCAAATAAACACGAATTCGGATTTCCAATAATATCAACAGATACAATAGGGTCTTCGGTATAATCTAAAATTCCTTTTAAACTAGTTTTCGCTGCATTCTGAAATGCTTCATTAATCTCTTCAATAGTAACGGCACGTTTTACATTAAATGTAATATCGGTTAATGATCCATCAGGAACAGGAACGCGTATACCGCAACCACCAATTTTGTTTTGTAATTTGGGGAAAATTTTAGTTAATGCCTTTGCTGCACCCGTTGTTGTAGGAACAATAGATTGGCTTGCACCTCTGGCTCTGCGCAAATCTTTATGGGGTTGATCATGCAGACTCTGATCTGTTGTGAATGAATGTATTGTTGTAATGTAGGCTTGCTCAATACCACAAAGATCATCGATTATCTTAATCATAGGAGCTGCATTGTTTGTGGTGCAACTCGCATTAGAAATTATTGTTTCAGTTCCGTCCAGTATTCCTTCGTTTACACCTAAAACTACTGTTTTGATAGTATCAACTTCAGAAGGTGCAGATAGAATAACTTTTTTTGCTCCGGCAATAATATGTGCATTTATTTCTTCATGCGTTTTATATTTACCGGTCGATTCTATAACATAGTCTATGTTACAGTCTTTCCAATTTAGGTTTGAAATGTTTTTTTCATGAAAAAACAAATAATGTTTTCCATCAACGATTATTCCATCTTCATCACTGCTTACCACAAACGGTAGCACACCATGAATACTGTCGTATTTAATAAGGTGAGCCATAGTTTTTGTGTCGGCAATATCATTTATGGCAACAACTTCAATTTCGGGATGATTTAAAAGTAATCGAAACAAGTTTCGACCAATTCTTCCGAAACCATTAATAGCAATTCGTATTTTTTTATTCATTTAAGATAAAATATTCAAACATTTAAAACTAAAGAATATGTTTTTGCGCTTTGTAGGAAGAACGCACTAACGGACCGCTTTCGACGTGGCGGAAGCCTAATTCTAGTCCGAATTTTTCATACTTAGCAAATTGATCTGGAGTGATAAATTCTTTTACAGGTAAATGTTTTTTACTCGGTTGTAAATATTGACCAATCGTTACTACATCTACATTTGCATTGCGCAAATCAGTCATAGTTTGAAATACTTCTTCCTCAGTTTCTCCAAGCCCAAGCATGATTCCAGACTTAGTTCTGTTGATTCCTTTTTCTTTTAGGTAGCGTAAAACTTCTAAGCTACGATCGTATTTGGCTTGTATACGTACTTCACGAGTTAATCGACGAACAGTTTCTACGTTATGAGAAACAACTTCTGGATTAGCTTCTACAATTCTGTCAATGTTTCTTTCGATTCCTTGAAAATCAGGAATTAATGTCTCTAAAGTCGTATTTGGATTCATACGTCGAATTGCTTTCACGGTTTCAATCCAAATAATCGAACCACCATCTTTTAAATCATCTCTATCTACACTCGTTATAACGGCGTGTTTGATATTCATGATTTTAATAGAACGGGCTACTTTTTCAGGTTCGTCCCAATCTACAGTCTCAGGCCTTCCAGTTTTTACACCACAAAAACCACAAGAACGTGTACAAACGTTACCTAAGATCATAAAAGTAGCTGTTCCTTCTCCCCAGCATTCACCCATATTTGGGCAGCTTCCGGAAGTACAAATTGTATTTAAACTATATTTATCTACTAAACCACGTAGTTCAGTATATTTTTGTCCGATTGGGAGTTTTACCTTCAACCATTTTGGTTTTCCGATAGGTAAATTATTATCTATAACGCTTTCCATATTCATTATTCAAAGTACAAAGATAAGCAATGTTGTTTATTTGTTTATTTGTTTATGCTTTAATTTATAAAAGGATAACAAAATGAGTGTTAAATTCTTTTTTGCGAATTATTAATAATTCAAGATGAATGAAAGTTTTTTTGATGAAAATCGCAATAAATAGTCGGAATTTATGAAATTACAAGATAATTTTTTCTTCTAAAATTAATTGGTTTCCGAGATACGGGTATTTTAAAGATGTAGTATATTTGCTACAGTTAATTTAATAATTAAAAAGATGAAAAGAAAAACTATAGCGTTAGTTGTTTTGCTTGCAACTTTTGGTTTTACACAAGCCAATGCGCAAATAAATTTAGGAGAAAAAGCTTTAGGAGCTGTTCAAAAAGGAGTTGCGGGATTTACATTTAGCGATGCCGATGCAGCAGCTTTATCAAAAGAAGCAGTTGCAGAAATGGATGCTAAAAATCAGATTGCTCCAGCTACAGATGGTTATGCAATTAGGCTAAACAGATTGTTTGGAAAACATACTGCTGGAGAAGGATATACATTAAACTACAAAGTATATATGCTAAAAGAAGTGAATGCTTTTGCAACTGCCGATGGTAGCGTACGTGTATATTCTGGTTTAATGGATATTATGGATGATAACGAATTACTTGCAGTTATTGGTCACGAAATTGGTCACGTTGCCAATCATGATTCAAGAGATGCGATGAAAGCTGCTTACAAAAAAGAAGCTTTAATTGATGCTGCGGCTTCACAATCAGCAAAAATTTCTGCTCTTACAGATACGCAATTGGTAAAAATTGGAAATGCAATGATAGATAGTAAACACAGCAGAACTCAGGAATCAGAGGCTGATTTGTTTTCTTATAACTTCATGAAAAAGAATGGCTATAATGTAAATGCCGAAGAATCTGCATTTAGAATTCTTGCTAAAATGAGCGAAGGTGCCGAAGGATCTTTCTTGGATAAAATGATGAGTTCACATCCTGATTCTAAGGAAAGAGCAGATAATGCTAAAAAAAGAGCTGAAAAAGACGGAGTATACAAACCATATGTTCAGCAAAAAATTGTTAACACTGTGCCAGTAGCTGCAAAGAAAACGACAACTAAAAAAACAGTTAAAAAAACGACTAAAAAATAATTAAGTCTATTTTTAGAATTGAAGATAAAAAAAGCAGAACCTAGGTTCTGCTTTTTTTTATTTTAATACGTGGTGTGCTAATACTTTTTGAACTTCATATACATTTACCGATTTATTAAATTGTTTAATAATACTCGGATGCAATTCGCTCGAAACCCAAATTTTTAATTCAGCGTCAAGGTCAAAAGTTCCTGCAGTTTCTACACTAAATCTTGTGATGCTTTTGTATGAAATCGATTTGTATTCGGTTTTACTACCAGTTAATCCTTGTTTATCAACCAGAATTAATCGTTTTGTAGTAAAAATAAAAGTATCGCGAATAAGTTTAAAGCCTAATTCTATTTCTTCATTATCGGTTAAAAGTAAACCGTATTTTTTAATTAATTCGTCCTGACTTACTGTACCTGCATTACCAAGCATTGCCGAAAATATTCCCATAATTTATTGTTTGTTTTGATGATTTTAAAAAAGCAATTTTCATCAGTAAAGATACATTTTTTTATAAAAAACTTACTTTAGATAATTAGATAAGAATTGCTTTTTTAAAACAAAAGGGCATAAAAAAAGCAGAACCTAAATTCTGCTTTTTAATTTTATATTTATTCAGTTTTTATTGTAATAGGTAGGTTGTATGCAGTACGAACTGGTTTAGAATCAACCATTCCTGGGCTCCATTTAGTTCTTAAAGATTTTAAAACTCTAATAGCTTCTTTGCCTAAGCCGTATCCTGGATCATTTCTTACAAGGATATCGGTCATGCTTCCGTCTCTCTCAATTACAAATGATACATAAATACGAATCGTTCTTTCACTATCTAATTCCGGACGATTAAAATTGTTACCTACATAAGTATAAAACTTATTCATCCCTCCAGGGAATTCTGGTAATTTGTCTAGAGAACCAGTAGGCATTGGATCATTAATAATTGGTGCTGTTACAACTTCTGGTCCACCACCTCCACTTTGTATGGCATTTGTTAGTATTCCGTTACTTTCGCCACCTGTTGCTTTTACCGCCACAACGTTCTCGGTAGCCTTTGCTACTTCTTGTGTAACTTGGCTTGCTTCTACAATTGTAGGGTTTACAAGTTGGCTTTTTTCAATAGCAGTTTCAACAGGCTGAGATTTTACAGCAGGCATTTCTGCAGATTTCTCATTAATGTGAACTTCACTCACTTGTACAATTGTCGGTAAACTATCGGGGATAGTGGTTATTACATCGACTTTGTTCAGTTTAGTAATAAACATTGAAGCGCACACAATGGCTGTGGTAAAAAACAATCCCATGAAAAGTGCCTTAATTGAGTTTTTTGAACTTTCATGGCGTAACTGGTACGCGCCATACTCTTTGTTTCTGTTTTCGAATACAAGGTCAATCCATTTGTTTTCGTAGATGCTTGATGTTGACATAATTCACGGTTTTTTAAGGTTAAGTAGTGGTTAAATCATAAGCAAAAAATTGTTTTACCTGATAACGTTAATAATAAGAACTTTGGTATGCGGGATTATTGTTTATTTAAGAATAAAGGTGTAGATGTTTTATCCTTTGCTTAAAGATAATAAATTATCTTTTGTTTTTAATCACTTCTGCTAATAATTTTTTAGCGCGAAGTAATTTTATTTTTACATTGCTTAAAGGCTCGTTTATTTTGAGTGCAATTTCTTGGTAACTCATTTCCTGAAAATAGCGTAGCTGAATTACTTCCTGATAATGTGGCTTTAATTCTTTAATGCAATGTAATAATCGGGATAAATTCTGTTCAGTGATTAATTCATCCTCTACCGACGGAGTAGTGTCGGCAATATTATAAGCTTGTTGGTTTTCCTGATCGGTGATTTCTATAAAAAGATTAGTTCTCTTTTTACGTAATAAATCTATATGTACATTCTTTGCAATAGCAATAAGCCATGTGTTGAATTGAAATTCGGAATTGTACGTTTTTATTTTATCAAAAGCTTTAGAGAAAGTTTCGATGGTAATATCTTCAGCAATGGTTTCGTTTTCGGTGCGTTTAAGCATGAAGCCATAAACTTCGTTCCAATAATGGTCCAACAAAAAAGTGAAGGCAATTTGATCTCCATTTTTTGCTTTCTCTATTTTAGAATTTATTTCCAATGTACCGGTTTTGAAAAGATATTAGTTATAAAGATATTAATTTGAGTGAATATAAGCACAATTTCTACAATAGGAAACCAAAATTTTAAATCATTTTCTTTTAATTTCCCTGCTGAGAAACCTACAACAAGCCACGCAGCAATATAACGTACCAAGAATAAGCTTAATACAATTATCCATTGAAATTGAAATGCAAGTAAAATAATGGCAAGTATAAAGAATAATAATTGTGAGCTATAAAAAACACCCAATTGAATTTTATCAAAAAACTTATAATAATTAGCTGTAGCTATATGTCTTCTTTTTTGAATAAACCAGTCTCTATAAGTTTCCTTAGGTTTAGAATAAGTAAAACTCTCAGGAGAGTATGATAGAGTTGTGTTGTTGCTATTTGCAGCTTCATTAATAAATAAATCATCATCGCCAGAACGAACCTGAATATGTCCGATGAATCCGTTTACGTTAAAAAACTCTTCTTTTTTATAGGCTAAATTACGACCAACTCCCATATATGGGTGACCTGCTTTTGCCCAAGAAAAATATTGTAAGGCAGTGAGTAAGGTTTCGTAACGAATGATTTTATTTAGGAATGATTTTTCTATTCTTTCGTAAGCGCCATATCCTAAAACGATTGTTTTGTTCATTGTAAACTGTGAACTCATTGCAGTAATCCAATTTTTAGAAGTAGGATAACAATCAGCATCAGTAAATAATAGGTACTCTTTTTTGGCAGCTTTAATCCCTAAAGTTAGAGCATACTTTTTATTTCCCCAAAAGGCTTCGTTATTTTTTACTTTAACTAAACGTACTAAATTTGGGTATTGGCTTTCGAAAAGTTCAAAAATTTCTAAAGTTTCATCACTTGAAGCATCGTCTATTAAAACAATTTCAAAATCAGGATAATCTTGCTCTATTAAAAGCGGAATATACTTAACTGCATTTTCGGCTTCGTTTTTTGCACAGACAATAACTGAAATTGGAATTCTTTTTGGAGTGATATTCTGTGTTTTAGCAAAAGAAAATTTACTAAATATACCCAGATAGTAAGAAAGTTGTACAACAACGATAGCAATAAAAAAGTATAAAATAATTGTAAGCATCTGATTTTAATGTCTTTTAATTTTAAATCTTGCGAGTGCAAATGTAATTATGAATTCCCGATTTTCAACCCTTAATTTGTAATTACTTTCTGCATTTTTCCATTTCTTTTGCAACCGCAATAGACTGAGGGTTTTCTGTTTTTTCTAAGGCTGTGATTATGTTTTTGTAATTAACATCGTCTCTGTTTTGAGACATTTTTTTAGTAGCCTGAATTTCATCTATTTCAATCTCGAAAGCGATTATTCCGTGTGCTTGTCGCATTGTTTTTGCAGATAAATCTTCTACTCGAACAGGTTTTTCTGAACTGGCTTCATATTTATCGACTAGTTTTTTTAGCGATTCTACTGCAGCTTCGTGATCTACAATTTTTATTCTACCATAGATATGTACTGCAATATAGTTCCAGGTAGGTACATTTTCATGATCATACCATGAAGACGAAATATAACTATGCGGACCAGAAAAAACAGCAAGAATTTGATCATTCTGTGTAAAGCCTTCTCCTTGCGGATTTAGTTTAGAGATGTGACCGCACAATATTTCTTTGCCATCGGCATTGGTCTCTATTTCTAGCGGAATATGTGTTGCCCACAATTTTCCATTCGTCTGATTGATTAATATACCGAAGCTATTTTCTTTAAGAAAAGCTCTAATTGCTTCAGGATCTTCATTTTTGAATATACTTGGTGTGTGCATATTATATTAAGTTTTTTCCAAAACAAATTGCTTCGGAGTTATTTACATATTTGCCGTAGTTTGGAATGATTTTATAACCTGATTTTTGATAGAATTGTGTTGCTTCCAGATTTTTAACCCGAGTTTCCAGAATTAATTCATTGTAACCAATCTCTTTAGCTTTCGTTTCTAAGAAAGATAAAATAGATTGACCGATTCTCTTTCGAGGATATTTGGCATACATCCGTTTTACTTCGCCTGTAGTTTCTGTAATAGGTCGTATTGCGCCACAACCTACGATTTCGTTATCGAGTTCGGCGGCAATAAATAAATATTTAGAGTTATTGTTGTTCCAATCTGTAAATGAGTTTTTCCCGTCGCTGCCAAAACGTTCCTGAAGGTTCCTGCATAACTCATTAATAATAGGAGCTATATTTTTGTTATCAGGGTTTATTGTTTTGATAGATAGAGTTATACTCATATTTTTTAGATTTAGATTACATTTACTTCTGCTTCTATATGTATTCCGAATTTTTCGAAAACTGTTTTTTGGATGTCTTTAGAGATTGCCAGAATTTCTTGTCCAGTAGCATTTCCGTAATTAACCAGAACCAAAGCTTGATTCTTGTGAATTCCGGCATCGCCAAAACGTTTTCCTTTAAAACCAGCTTGTTCTATAAGCCAGCCAGCAGGAACTTTAACTTCAGTTTCGGAAACATCATAATATTTCATTTCTGGGAATTTCTGATGTATCTTTTCGAAGTCTGATTTTAATAGAATAGGATTTTTAAAGAAGCTTCCGCTATTTCCTAGTTCTTTTGGGTCTGGTAATTTACTTTGTCTAATCGCAATTACAGCATTACTAACGTCTTTTAAATTAGGGTTTGTAATGTTGTTTTTGGCTAGTTCGGCAGTAATATCCCCATACGAAGTGTTGATTTTATGATTGCGCTTCGTTAGTTTGTAAGTTACAGACGTAATAATATATTGGTCTTTTACTTCGTGTTTAAAAATGCTTTCGCGATATCCGAAATTACATTCCGCATGAGTAAAAGTTTTTATTTCCTGAGTTTCGATATTCATTGCCTGGCAAGAAACAAACGTATCTTTTATTTCGGTTCCATAAGCACCAATGTTTTGTACAGGAGTAGTTCCTACATTACCAGGAATAAGCGACATGTTTTCTAATCCGCCAAAATCTTGCTCGATTGTCCAGAGCACAAAATCATGCCATGTTTCTCCAGCTTGACTTTCAACCCAAACAAAATCATCATTTTCGTCAACTATCTTTTTTCCTTTTAAATCAATATGAATTACCAAGGCATCAATATCTTTAGTTAAAAGCATATTACTTCCGCCACCTAAAATAAATTTTGCTTGGCTTTTATTTTCTTCTAAAACCTTTCTCAATTCATCAATTGAATGTACGGCAATAAATTGTTTTGCTTTGGCTTCAATGCCAAAAGTATTATGATTTTTTAAAGAAAATTGAGATAGAATTTCCATAAATGCGAAACTTTTTTGTAGAATTAATCGAGAGCTCAAAAGTAAGGATTTTAATCTATTTTGAGTTGAGTTTCTATAAAATAACAGACGATTAAATTCGTTAAAAAATAAATTGATGTTATAATATCTTGCAAAAGCTTTAGATAGCTTTTTTTGATAAAGATTTATTTTAAAGCTTCAATAAATTGTTGCATCTCTTTCATGGTGCCTATCGTGATTCTCGTCCATTTTCCATTTTCTTCATAAATTTTCGTTCCTAATATATTATGATCTTCTAATTGCTTGAAATAATCTTTTTTATAATTGGCTAAAGAGAAATAAATAAAATTTGAATAGGACGGAATACAAGTTATGTTTAATTGAGTAAGCTGATCAATAGTATATTTTTTTGCTTCTTCGTTTGAGGAATATACTTGTTTAGTAAAATTCTCATCATTTAGAGATGCTATGGCAGCAGAAGCTGAGATAACGCTAACTGACATATTTGTTGATGATTTTAAATTGCCTAATTGCTCAATAATGGCAGAATGTGCAATTGCATAGCCGATACGAGCACCAGCTAATCCGTAAAGTTTTGAAAAAGTCTTGGTTATTATCAGGTTTTTGTTTTCAGTAACAAGGCTGCTTAATGATTGTTCTGTAGTAAAATTGATATAAGCCTCGTCTACAAAAACCATTGTTTTTTTGGTTGCTTCGTTAATAAAGGATACCAATTTTTCTCTGTCACAAATTGTCCCCGTCGGATTGTTGGGATTGCAGATGTAGACCATTTTTGTGTCTGAATCAATAGCTTTTAACATCGCTGTTAAATCATGTTTTTTGTCATCAGTTAATGGAATGGTGATTTTTTTTAAGCCTAATTTATCAGAAGGCGCTATCCAGTAATCGAATGTAGTTCCAGCAATTATAAAATTACCTTTGTTTAAAGCTGCGTATTGAAGGACTAAATCTAAAATTTCGGTCGAACCTGCA
This sequence comes from Flavobacterium sp. GL_143, assembly GCF_057834355.1. Lineage (NCBI taxonomy): Bacteria > Pseudomonadati > Bacteroidota > Flavobacteriia > Flavobacteriales > Flavobacteriaceae > Flavobacterium > Flavobacterium sp. GL_143. The sequence goes on from NZ_CM174401.1 coordinate 2,249,886, forward strand.
CCTAATAAAATATTGTTATCTGAAACGTTATTCTTTTTTGCGATAAGAGAAATTAATTCTGACCAAAGCTTCCAGTTATATCTATTACTGCTGTTTACGCTTTTTGTCATTGCAGCACGAGCAAGCGGAGAAGGGCCGTAAGGATTTTCATTTGATCTTAATAGTATAGGAGAGTTATCTAAATTGGGTAAGATGTAATCTGATGGAGTATTTGCAAATCCATCAAATTGGCAAAAGCCTAATCCTATTGTGCCTAATCCTATTTGTTTCAGCCAGTTTCTTCTGTTATTCATATTTATTTAAGAATTAAATTAAACTATTCTGTAAAACAGTATGACGTTAGGATTGAAGAAATGTTACGCGTTGAATAAAATAAGATTTTTTACCGCAAAGTGCGCAAAGATTATTATCTCACTATGTATAGAAAACACAAAGTTCGCAAAGCTAGGTGTTGATCCAGCTTTGCGAACTTTGTGTTTTTGTAGAGCCATCTATATAAAAACCTTGCGTGCTTTGCGGTTACTTTTTACGAAAATCCAGTAAGTCATGATATTTATCGGCAATAACTTTCATGTTGATTTTATAGTTTGCATTTTCCTCTACAAACTTGCTGTTTTGTATAATCGCTTTATTTCGTGAATCAGGATTTTTATATGACCAGATTAGTTCTTCGGCAAGATTTGTATAATCATCAATCGGGATTAATTGTCCGTTTTCACGATGGTTTATCCAGCTTTGATTTCCAGGAATATCAGATACAACAGGGTAACAATTACACGCCATAGCTTCAAATAATGAGGCAGAAACCCCTTCGGTACTTGGCATGCTAATATAAAAATTGGCTTGTTGTAATAGTTTAGGAAGTTCGGTATTTGGGATTCTTCCAGTAAAGATTACTTTGTTTTGAATACCTAATTCTATAGCTAGGTTTTTAAGATATTCTAATCTGGTTCCGTCGCCAACAATTGTCAAATAGAAATCAATGTTTTGTTTGTCTAAAATTGCAAAAGCTTTCAGGATGCAATCGTGTCTGTATTCGGGTTGCAAGGAGCGTGTTACGATTGCATCAATTCTATTTGATTTGTTTTGGGATGCTTCAAAAAGTGATAAATCTATTCCTTTTGGCAAGACCAAAACTTTATTCATATCCACACCAATATCTTTCATAGAGATTGTCATAACAGGTCCCCAAGCATGTATTAAATGCGCTTTTTTGAATGCGTGTTTCTGAATGATTTTTTTAAGAGGTAATAATACAGAGCCTTCAGGCCATAAATCGGTTCGGCCTTGTTGTGCAATTGCAATTGTATTTGCGCCTGATATCGCAGCAAGAAAACCATAACTGGTCGTTCTTTCGGCAATAACCATATCTGGTTTTTCTAATCGAATGATTTTTTTTATCGTGAAAGGAGCAAAGAGATATTCGGTTATTCGCTTGAAACGATTAAGTTTAGTATTGTTTGGAGTTTTGAGTTCCCAAGTGCAAATGTCAAAATCACCAAATTCCTGTAAGCCTTTAATCCATGTAATAGCATCGGCTCGGTAGGATTCGCCAAGAAAAAGTATTTTTCTTTTTTTCATTCAGTGATTTGTCTTTTGTTTTTTTGCCACAGATAAGGGAGCCTTTTAATCTGTGGCAAAAAAAAATATCTGATTTTTTAAAATTCGTCAGTCGTTAAAGCACGATTAATGAATTCATTTAATGGTTTTAACGCAATAAGTTTCTGACTCATTTTAGCAACAAAATCTTTCTGAGTAACTTCTTTGATGTCGTATTTTTGCGTAGCAGTAAAACTTTTTAATTTTAAAAACTCAATTGCAGGATGATCTTTCTCGTATCCGCGTGGTGGGTTTTTAAGCGAATTAGTTTCGGTTACGTCAAGACTTCCGAATTCTTTCTTGAAATTTTTATCGGCAATGATAGCTTCTAAATCATCATGGAAGAATGCAATTTCTTTACGTACCTTTTTTAAATCTTCGGCTTCTGGCGAATAAAAACCTCCAGCTATAAAACTAGCGCCTTTCTCGATGTGTACATAATATCCAGCACGGTTTTGTCCTTTTACACCAGTAGAAAGCCAAACGCCAAGATGTGCTTTATAAGGAGATTTATCTTTAGAGAAACGGATATCACGATTAATTCGGAATGTACAATTCTTAACTTCCAATAACTCTAATGAAGGATCCATAGGTTTCATGGCGTCCAGGAAATCGGCAACTAGTTGGTGATAATCTTTTTTGAAGATTTCATAACGTTTTTTATTTTCCAAAAACCAATCTCTATTGTTGTTGGCTTTTAAATCATCTAAAAATTGTAAACTTTCTTTGGTAAGCATATTTTTAGTTTTATTATAGTTGTTTTTTTAAATCGGCTTCACTGATAAATCCTGTATTTTTCCATTTTACTTCTTTGTTCTCATATAATAATAGAGTAGGAAGTTGGTCGATTTTCATGTCTTTTACCAAGGTTTTATTTTGGTCAACGTCGATACGAATAATAACCACTTTATCGGCTAATTCTTTTTGCATCTTCGTAAGGTACGGAGTCATTTGTTTGCAAGGACCACACCATTCAGCATAAAAATCAATCAGGACTTTTTTATCAGTATTTAATAAAGCAGCATATTCGTCGCTTGTCATTCCTGTAGTTTTGGTACTTGGTTTAGAATGTCCTTCGGCGTTCCATTTCATGATTCCGCCATCAAGCTCATATATAGTTGTAAAACCTAATTCTTGTAATTTTTGAGATGCTTTTTTGCTTCTTCCACCACTTAAACAATAAACAAAAACAGGTTTTGATTTGTCGTAGGTTGCCGCTTTTGTAGCAAAATCATCGCCGTTCCAGTTTACGTTTACGGCATTGTCAATATGTTCAGATGCAAATTCATCAGGAGTTCTTACGTCTAAAATCTGAGGGTTTTCAGTAGATTTTATTTTTTCTGCGAAAGCGGCTGGCTCAATAACTGATACATTTTTGCTAGATTGTCCGTTGCAAGATGCTAGTACGAATGTAATTATAATAAGGAATGTTTGTGGGAATTTCATAATCTTGAATTTAAATGTGTAGGCTAATTTAAGGGTTTTTTTAATTTTGGAAACAGCACAAAATCATAAATTAAATATTTTATAAGTCTGATGTGTCGATTTTACGATAGTTTCAGTTCGTTCAGGATGCGTGTCTGAAATAAAAAGTTGCCCGAAAGTATCTTTATTTACCATTTCGATAATTTTGGCAACCCGACTTTCGTCTAATTTATCAAAGATATCATCAAAAAGAAGCAGGGGTTTTACACCGCTTTGTTTTTTTAAGAATTCAAATTGAGCCAGTTTTAGTGCGATCAAGAAAGATTTTTGCTGTCCTTGTGATCCGAATTTTTTAATAGGATGATGGTCGATTTCAAAAGACAAATCATCCTTATGTATTCCGACGCTTGTATAATGCAAGGCGCGGTCTTTATTAATGTTTTCTCGTAAAAGAGTTAATAGGTCTTTTTCGAACAAATGACTTTCGTAGACTAACTGAACAGTTTCTTCGGAGCCAGTTATCGCCTGATGATGTGTATTGAAAATTGGAATAAAAGCTTCGATGAATTGTTTTCTTTTATCGAAAATGGTTTTTCCGTAGCTATCCAATTGTTCATTATATATAGATAAGGTGTCGTTATCAAAAACATGATTCAATGCAAAATATTTAAGTAGCGCGTTACGCTGGCTAATTACTTTTTGGTATTGAATAAGTTGTTGCAGGTAATGGGAGTCTAGTTGCGAAATCACAGTGTCCATAAATTTACGACGGGTTTCACTTCCTTCCACAATTAAATCCCTGTCGGCAGGAGAAATTATTACTAAAGGAATAAAACCAATATGGTCTGAGAATTTATCGTAGGCTTTGCCGTTTCTTTTTAGAATTTTTTTCTGTCCTTTTTTTAAACTACAAACTATTTGTTCGTTTCGTTCATTTTTTTCTATCTCGGCATCTATTACAAAAAACTCTTCTCCGTGCTTGATATTTTGCACTGCCAAAGGATTGAAATAGCTTTTTCCGTAGGCTAAATGATAAATAGCATCGAGTACATTGGTTTTTCCAATACCGTTTTTTCCAACAAAACAATTTATTTTTTTGTCAAATTCGAAATTGGCTTCGGAAAAGTTTTTATAGTTGAATAAAGAAATCTTTTTTAGATACATTTGTAAGTTGCTGAAATAAAGCTTTTTATTGTTTTTAGATGACAATTTTTAAGCGTGTGCAAATTATTGAAAAATATCGATATAAACCGTTTTTTGGGACGTTGAGTGTGTTTTTTTTTGATTTTACGGCGTATAAAAGTCCATTTTTGAAGGATTTTTTTTAAAAATAAATATAAAATTGATTTTTTTCATGTAAGTTTCAATAAAAATTTTATTTTTGCCGTTCACTAAATTAATTTTAAATGGCTACTTACAATAAAAGAGGATATAAAGCACCTAAAGAAAAGGAAGTTAAAGATGAAGTTGTCAATGAAGAACAACAAGTAATTCTTGATGGAAAAAACAGTACTACTGCTGGAGTTTTTTCTAAATTAGATGAAACTGCTTCTAAGACAGAGGATTGGGTTGCTAGAAACCAGAAAATCATTATTGGATTAGTTGCTGCAATTGCTCTGGGAACTGTAGGTTATTTGGCTTACCAAAAATTTATTACTGCTCCTAAACAAGATGAAGCTGCTAATGAAATGTTTGTTGCTCAACAAAACTTTGAAAAAGCAACTAATGGTGTAGCTAGTGATTCTTTGTATAAACTATCATTAAATGGTTCTGAAGGTAAATTTGGATTTGTAAAAATCGCTGATGAGTATTCAGGAACTGATGCTGGAAATTTAGCAAACTATTATGCTGGTGTTGCATACTTAAACATTGGTAAATATGATGAGGCAATTTCTTACTTAGGTAAATTTAGCTCTAAAGATTTAATTTTAGGAGCTTTAGCTAAAGGAGCAATTGGTGATGCTTATTCTCAAAAAAATCAACAAAAAGAAGCTTTAGACTATTATGTAAAAGCTGCTGAATTAAATAAAAATGATTTTACTACGCCACGTTTCTTACTAAAAGCTGGTAAAACTGCTTTGGCTTTAGGTCAAAAAGCAGATGCTCTTAAGTATTTTACAAATGTTAAAGAGAACTTCGAGGCAACTCCAGAAGCAGCTTCTGTTGATGTTTTGATTGGTTTAGCACAATAATTAATAGTTAGATTTCCTTTTTTTAATTTTAGATTCGTAACTTACAATCTCAAATTTTAAAATCTTAAATATAAAGATGGCTACCGAAAATAAAAATTTATCCGATTACGATAAAAACACAGTCCCAAATGCGAAAGATTTTCGATTTGGGATTGTTGTTTCTGAGTGGAATGACACTATAACAGAAGGGCTTTATAATGGCGCTTTTGAAACACTTATTGAAAATCAAGTTCCTGCACAACAAATTATCCGATGGAATGTACCTGGGAGTTTTGAGTTGATATATGGAGCAAAAAAAATGTTACAAACTCAAAATGTTGATGCTGTAATTGTAATTGGATGTGTAATCCAGGGACAAACAAAGCATTTTGATTTTGTATGCGAGGGTGTAACTCAAGGAATTAAAGATTTGAATGTTCAAACTGATATTCCAGTTATTTTCTGTGTGTTAACAGATAATAATATGCAACAATCTATTGATAGAAGTGGTGGTATTCACGGTAACAAAGGTACCGAGGCTGCTATTGCTGCAATAAAAATGGCATACATCCGTCAGCAAGCTTCTTTAAATCAGTTTCAAAACCAACAGTTGTTATCAGCTGGTGCGCTTCAAATAGAAGACAAACCATTGGAACTAGAAAAATAAAAACACATTTGTAAGAATACTTAAACCTATACTGTGTAAAAATAGTATAGGTTTTTTGTTTTTTTTATGAGTCCCCAAGTCAAAAAAACCAGCTAAAATTCATTAAATTTGTGCTTCTTGGTTTTGAAACTTTAAACCTTAACCTTTAATCTATTTTTTCTTAATGTCGAGTATTATACAATTACTTCCTGATCACGTTGCCAATCAAATTGCTGCTGGAGAAGTCGTTCAAAGACCTGCTTCGGTGGTGAAAGAGCTTTTAGAAAACGCAGTTGATGCTAAAGCAACGGATATTAAATTAATCATCAAAGATGCAGGAAAGTCATTGGTACAAGTAATCGATAATGGTTCTGGAATGAGTGTTACCGATTCGCGTTTATGTTTTGAGCGTCATGCGACTTCTAAAATTCGCCAAGCCGAAGATTTATTTTCATTGCATACAAAAGGTTTTCGTGGAGAAGCACTTGCTTCTATCGCTGCGATTGCTCATATGGAAATGAAGACCAAACAGGATCAGGAAGAGTTAGGAACTCATATTATTATTGAAGGAAGTAAATTTGTTTCGCAAGAAGTAGCTGTTTTACCTAAAGGGACTTCATTTGCGGTTAAAAACTTATTTTTTAATATTCCTGCCCGTAGAAACTTTTTAAAGTCGGATATAGTTGAATTTCGCCATGTTATGGATGAGTTTCAGCGTGTAGCTTTGGCGCATGCCAATATTCATTTTACTTTTTATCATAACGGAAGTGAGATGTATAATTTACCTCCTTCTAGTTTTAGACAACGTATCGTTGGAATTTTTGCTGGTAAAACCAATGAAAAGTTGGTTCCGGTAAATGAAGAAACAGAAATAGTTGCTATAAAAGGATTTGTTAGTAAACCTGAGTTTGCTAAAAAGAGCAGGGGAGAACAGTTTTTCTTTGTTAATGATCGTTTTATTAAAAGTAGCTATTTGCATCATGCTGTTATGGCTGCTTATGATGGAATTTTAAAAGATGGTGCGCAACCAAGTTATTTCTTGTATTTATCTGTGCCGCCAAATACAATCGATATCAATATTCATCCTACAAAAACAGAAATTAAGTTTGATGATGAACAGGCTTTATATGCAATTTTAAGAGCGTCTATAAAACATAGTTTAGGACAATTTAATGTGGCGCCTGTTTTAGATTTTGATCGTGATGCTAATCTTGATACGCCTTATCATTATAAAGATTTAGAAGGAGAAACTCCAACGATTCAGGTTAATAGTAACTTTAACCCATTTGCAGATGATACACCAAATAAACATTATGCAAATACAAATTCGGGATCTAGTTATAGTTCTGGTGCCAGTTCATCAGGTTCTAACTCTTATTCTAGTTACAAAAAACCTGAGACAACAGCTAGTTGGGAAAGTTTGTATGTAGGTTTAAAGCAGGATACGGAAGAAGTAGGGATGATGTCTTTTGAGAATGAAGAAGTAACTTCGTCTTTATTTAATGATGACGAGGTTGAACAAACGGTTCATAAAACATATCAAATACATAAAAAATATATTGTTTCGCCTATAAAATCCGGAATGGTGATTGTTGATCAGCAACGAGCACACCAACGTATTTTATATGAGCAATTTTTACATAATATGACGGTTAATCAGGCTTCAAGCCAGCAATTATTGTTCCCTCTTAATTTGTTTTATTCCTCTACGGATATGGAAATTATAAGAGAATTGCAATTATCGCTTGTAAATACTGGTTTCGTTTTTGAATCTACAACCGAAGAACATATTGTTATTTCGGGAATACCAATAAACAGTACCGAAAGTGAAGTCTCGCTGGTTATAGAACAATTGTTAAGTGATTTGCAGGATGGAATTCCAGAAAGTAGCTTTTCGCAAAATGATACGATTGCCAAATCGATGGCAAAGAGTATGGCTGTAAAAACAGGGACATACTTAACAGAAAAAGAACAAGATAATTTGGTAAATGGACTCTTTGCTTGTAAAGATCCAAATATTTCTCCATTTCAAAAACCAACTTTCATCACCATGCGTGTGGAAGATATAGATAAAAAATTTGCATTATGATGAACATGACTCCTGTTGTAAAACAATTATTGATAATTAATATTATCTTTTTCCTTGGCTCACAATTAGTGCCGGTTTCTTATGAATACTTTTCATTATACTTTCCTGAGAACTACCATTTTAAACTTTGGCAGCCTATCACGCATATGTTTATGCATGGAGGATTTATGCATATTGCATTTAATATGTTTGCATTAGTTTCTTTTGGTTCGGCATTAGAACATTTTTGGGGAGGTAAAAAGTTTATATTCTTTTATATTTCATGCGGATTAGGTGCTGCTTTACTACAATTAGGTTTTAATTATTATGAAATACAGAGTGCTTTAGAAGGAGCGTCTAGTTTAGGTTTATCAGATGCTTCATTGCACCATATAATGAATGTTAATTTTACTGATGGAACAAGTTATCGAGGAGATTTGTTTATGGATGGTATTAAGCCAATTTTAGCTGAAGCTGGAAAAATTAATCTATTAAACGAGGTTAGTTTTAAAAGTTTATTTGATGCATCTATAATTAATCAGACCCCTATGGTTGGAGCATCTGGAGCAATTTATGGACTTTTGGTAGCTTTTGCTTTCATGTTTCCTAATGCTGAGTTGGCTCTTATGTTTATTCCGGTGCCTATAAAAGCGAAGTATTTTGTACCAGGAATTATTGCTGTCGATTTGTTTTTAGGTTTCCAAGGAAATTCATTGTTTGGTGGTGGTGGTACGGGAATTGCTCATTTTGCTCACGTTGGTGGAGCACTCGTAGGATATTTAATGATGTGGTATTGGAAAAAGACGCAGTTTAATAATAATCGTTGGAATTAATTTTTTAGCTTTATTATCTAAATTTTAAACACAAAAAACACATATGAATATTTTAGACGATTTAAAGTTGCAATATAAAATGGGCGGAATTGCTCAGCGAGTAATCTATTGGAATATTGCTTGTTTTTTAATTTCATTGGTGTTTTTTTATCAATTTTCAACAGGACAATTTGCTTTACCAAGTTGGCTGGCATTATCATCAGAACCATCTGATTTTTTGTTTAAACCGTGGACATTTTTAACCTATGCTTTTTTTCATGATGGATTTCTGCATTTGTTATTTAATATGTTGGTTTTAAATTTTGCAAGTTCTTTGTTCTTGACTTTTTTTACCGAAAAGCAGTATTTGGGTTTGTATATATTAAGCGCGATTTTTGCTGGAGTAGCATTTGCGCTTAGTTTTTATTTTTTAAATCTTAGTGCTTCGGTTGTTGGTGCTTCGGCTGCAATTATGGCTATTTTGGTTGCTACGACTACATATCAACCATTAATGCCAGTTCGTTTGTTGCTTATCGGTAGTGTTAAGTTGTGGCATATTACACTTGTTATTTTGGTTTTGGATCTTATGCAGTTTAAATCTGGTAATATGGGAGGGCATATCTCTCATCTTGCAGGTGCTGTTTTCGGATTTGTGTTTATAAAACTATTGCAAAGTGGAGTAGATTTGAGTAAGATTGTTACTCGCGTTTTGGATTTCTTTACTAATTTATTTAAGAAATCACCATCTACGCCTTTTAAGAAAGTGCATAAAAATTACAACAATAAACCAACGCAAAGAACTACAACTTCTAAAATTGTTACCAAAGACAAAACGCAACAACAAATTGATGAAATCTTAGATAAAATTAGTCAGTCGGGTTACGATTGTTTGACAAAAGAAGAAAAAGAATTTTTGTTTAAAGCGGGAAAGTAAAATCATTAATTAAAAGAAAATGAAAAACCTTTCATGGTTTAATAAGATAATGTTTTTTCTGAATATAGTGCTCACTGTATTGACATTTAGCGCTTATGTTTTGCCATTTTTAGCACCTAAAATTTTCCCTCTTTTATCGGTATTTACTTTGTTTATGCCGTTGTTTTTTGTGTTCAATGGATTGTTCTTTTTCTATTGGGCAATTCAGTTTAAAAAACGAATGATTTTATCAGGATTAGTGCTCTTGATGGGGATTACTTTTATAAATAAATTCTATAAATTTTCGACTAAAGAATATGTTGAGAGTAGTAAGGATTTTACAGTAATGAGTTATAACGTACGTTTGTTTAATGTATTTAAATGGATAGATAGGGAAGATGTTCCGCTTGATATAGAAACGTTTATAAACGAAAAAAATCCGGATATTTTATGTATTCAGGAGTTCTCAAATTCTGCTAATATCGATTTAAAGGTTTATCCGCATCGGTATATATTTATGGAAGGAAATAAGATTAAAACAGGTCAGGCAATTTTTTCTAAGTTTCCTATATTATATCAGGGTAATATTGTTTTTCCTAATTCTAATAATAATGTAATTTATGCTGATATAAAGCGTGGTAAAGATATTATTAGAGTTTATAACATGCACTTGCAGTCAATTAAGATTTCGCCCGATGTAAATGAGATTTCTGATAATATCGATGTGATGAATCAGGAAAAGTCGCAACTTATTCTTTCCAGAATTAGTAAAGCATTTAAGCAGCAGCAAGAACAAGCTGAGATATTTAGAGAAAATAAAAAAGAATGCACATATCCACTTATAATCTGTGGGGATATGAATAATAGCCCTTTTTCATACGTATATCGTAATATAAAAGGAAAACTAAAAGATAGTTTTGAAGAAGCTGGAGTAGGATTTGGGGCTACTTATAAGTTCCGCTACTATCCTGCAAGAATCGATTATATTTTTGCCGATAGTAAGATGAAAGTAAAGAAATTTGAAAGCTTCTCAGATTTTGAAAACTCTGACCATTTTCCTATTTTGGCTACTCTTTCGATGGAATAATAAAAGTATTATAACAGCTTTTGATTCTTTAAATAGTCCATAGCATATTTCCCTTCATTAAAAAGCAAATCCAATACACTTAGGTTATTTATAAAGCCATGTTTGTCATCAAAGACTTGCGTGTAGGTTTCGAATGCATTAGTATCTTTTTTTCCGTTTGCTAAGACTCTAAAATCCGAAATGCTAGCATCAACCTCATGAAAGTATTCTGAGGTCTTAGTGTACTCTAATTTCATTCGTAGACATTTAGAAACGATATCTAAAGCTTCAAAATTCAAATCCATTAAGAATTGATGTTTCTTTTCGAAAAATGGACGTATATCATCTTCAAAAAACTCGAAAAAAGGGGAACTTCTATAAGCAGCTTCTAGCGATTTAAAATGTTGTTTTTGCCAGTCAAATTCATTTTCTACCTGAATTTCTTTGGTTTTCTGATGTGCATTTTTAGAGTGCTTAACAGGGATGTTTAATAATTGTAGTCCATTTGGGCTATAAATATACGTACGGTTCCTGTTGGTTTGTTTCTGGAAATTATCTTCTATCTCAAACGTAATACTTTCAGATTGCGCCATTACAGCACAATGACTAATTGAAGGAAAGTAGGTTGGAAGTAATAATGAATTCATGTGCTATTTTTGTTTGATTGTTTAATCGTTTACTTGTTGAAAGCACAAGTAAACGATTAAACAGTTCAACGAATAAACGTGTTATGCTTTTTTCTCTTTTCTTTTTCTCCAGAAATATTCGCCAATAAAGTAGGCTGCCAATAGAAATAAGAAATGTTTAAAGTATGATTGCGGTTGCCCTTCTCCATCTACAGTTGAGAAAACTCTGTCCCAGCGAACTTTATTTAGTCCTTTGCCATGAGTATCCCAGCTCATCCATATAAATACAGGTTTCCCAATTACGTGATCAAAAGGTACAAATCCCCAATATCTGGCATCGATAGAGTTGTCTCTATTGTCACCCATCATCCAGTAGTAATCTTGTTTAAATGTGTAAGTACTAGCAACTTTACCGTTAATAAAAATTTGATTTCCTTTTATTTCTAAATCATTACGTTCGTATTCTGATATTAGACGTTTGTAAATAGGAAGAACTTTTAGGTTAATGTTGATTGTCTTTCCTTTTTGAGGAATATAAATTGGGCCAAAAAAATCATTGTTCCAGTTGTAATCTTTGTTGTGAGGGAATATTTTAGGATCTCTGTCTCCTTTGTTTGCTTTCCTTAGTTCAAGGCTCTCTACATAAGGATTGCTTTTAGCCTTATTAGCTGCTTCTGGAGTAGCTTGTACATAATAAGTCTCAGTTGTAGGATCGTAACCTAAATCATCGGTAATATCATATTGTCTTAAAAGATTTGAAATTTCTTCATAAGAAGAGAACTTAACCTTAAATTTAATGTTATAAGAAAACTGAAGTCTTACTCTTTCAGTTTGTTTCATTTCTTTTCCGTTAATAAAGACAAGTCCGTTTCTTATCTCTAGGGAATCTCCAGGAACACCAACGCATCTTTTAACTAGGTTAGTTTTTTTATCTATTGGTTTGTAATAATTTCTATCTGGCGAAAAATTATTCATGTCCAAAAGGGTATCAGCAGGCTGATTAAAAACAACAATATCATTGCGTTTTATTTCTTCAAAACCAGGTAATCTTAGATAAGGTAATTGTAGTTTGTTTAAAAGGGAAGTCTTTTTTTGATTTACATCATCATTAAATAAGTACGATTTCTTTTTTAACCCAGGAATAGTGTCATGCACCATAGGCAAGGCCACTGTAGTCATTGGTATTCTTGCGCCGTAATTTACCTTGCTTACAAATAGAAAATCACCAACTAGTAATGTTTTTTCTAGTGATGAACTTGGTATTGTAAATGGCTGGATAAAATAGGTATGAACTATAGTTGCAACAATTATTGCAAAAAGAAGCGAGCTAAGTGTATCTGCGGTTTTGTTTTCGGGTCTTAAACTTCTGTTTGCATTGTACTCTAATTTTTGAGTATAGTTTACATAATAGATGTAAAAACCGAAAGTAACAAGTCCGAGAACGGTATCTAATGTAGATTTTTTTCCAAAAGTTCGTAGGGTTTCAATCCAAACTATTGGGAACATAATCAAGTTGATAATCGGAATAAAAAGTAATAATGTCCACCAAGTTGGTCGACTGATAATTTTCATTAATACAATGGCATTGTAAATAGGGATTGCAGCTTCCCATTTTTTTCTTCCAGCTGCCTCATATAATTTCCATGTTCCTATAAAATGAACTACTTGAATTACTAAGAAGAATACAAACCATGAATAAAATGACATATCAGTTTTTTTAAGTTAAGATTATTAAACTAAGAATTTGTGATTAGATATTCTTTTTCTCTTTTCTTTTTTTCCAGAAATATTCACCGATAAAAAACGCTGCAAGAGCAAATAAGAAATATTTAAAGTACGATTGTGGTTGACCTTCACCATTTACAGTAGTGAAAACTCTGTCCCAACGAACTTTGCTCATTCCTTTACCATTTGTGTCCCAGCTCATCCAGATGAATACTGGTTTTCCAACAATATGATTTTCTGGAACGTATCCCCAATAACGACTATCTTCGGAGTTGTGACGGTTGTCTCCCATCATCCAATAATAATCTTGCTTGAAAGTATATGTTGTAGCGACTTTACCGTTAATACGAATTTCTGAACCATTTACTTGTAAATCATTCCCTTCGTATTCTTTTATAATTGCTTTGTAAAATGGTAAAGATTCGGTTGTTAATGCAACTGTTTTTCCTTTTTGAGGAATATAAATTGGACCAAAATTATCGGCATTCCATTTGTCTAACTGTGGAAAAATACCTGGATCTGATCCTTTTGCAATTTCTCTTCTTACATTAGTTATTCCAGGAACATTTCTTAATCTTGCAGCACTAGCTTCTGTTAGAGCTCTAAAATATAAAGTGTCTTTTTTTACATCATCTTTAAATCCGGCACCGTCTGTAATATCTAATTCTCTTAGTAATACTTCAAAATCAATAGGAGTTTTCCCGTCTAAAGCTACTGCATAAGAGTATTGAGGCTTAGCTCTTTCTGGTAAAACTAAAACTTTGTTATTAATGTAAACGATTCCGTCTTTTATCGCTAAACTATCACCTGGAACACCAACACATCTTTTTACGTAATTTGATTTTTTATCAATTGGTTTGTCGGCTCTTCTTTTAGAAGTGTCAAAAAACTTATATACGGTATCCATTGGCCAGTTAAAAACGACAATATCTGTTCGTTTTATTTGTTCATAAGCAGGAAGTCTAAAATAAGGTAATTGAGGCCATTTTAGATATGATTTTTGTTTAGTCATCGGGATAGAGTCATGTACCATTGGCAAGGCAATAGTTGTCATAGGAACTCTAGGACCATAGTTAACTTTACTTACAAATAAAAAGTCACCAATAAGTAATGATTTTTCTAATGAAGAAGTAGGAATTGTGTATGGCTGAACGATGTAAGTATGAACCAAAGTAGCTACAATTATAGCAAAAAGAAGAGAACTAACAGTATCGGCAGTTTTGCTTTCTGGAGTTAGACTTCTATTAGCATTGTAAACTAATTTTTGAGTGTAATTAACGTAATAGATATAAAAACCTAAAGTTACAAGACTAAGAATAGTATCTAATGTAGATTTTTTTCCGAAAGTTCTTAAGGTTTCAATCCAGATTACTGGAAACATAATCAAGTTAATGATTGGAATAAAAAGCAATATTGTCCACCAAGTTGGTCGACCAATAATTTTCATTAGTACAATAGCATTATATACAGGAATTGCTGCTTCCCAACTTTTTCTTCCTGCAGCTTCATATAATTTCCAAGTTCCTATAAAGTGAATAACTTGCACTGCTAAAAAGAATACAAACCATAAATATAGTGTCATACTAATTTGTTTTAAAGTTTAAAATATAGTCTTTCGGTAAACGAATTTTTATATTTTTAAATTGTTTTTTATTTAAAATTCCAGAACATCTTTCATTGTAAAGATACCTTGCTTTCCTGCAAGCCACTCAGCAGCTATTACAGCTCCAAGAGCAAAACCTTCACGATTATGTGCTGTATGTTTTATTTCGATACTATCAATTCCAGAATTGTACGTTACAGTATGTGTACCTGGGACATCTCCAATTCTTTTGGCTTCGATATGAATTTCTGTAGGTTTGGCTTCGTCAAGAGTCCAGTTTTTGTAAGCGCTATTTTCGATTACGCCTTTGGCCAATGAAATAGCTGTACCACTTGGAGCATCTAGTTTTTGAGTATGGTGAATCTCTTCCATATCAACTTTGTAGTTATCGAATTTAGCCATTATTTTAGCTAAGTGTTCGTTAAGCTCAAAGAAGATATTTACACCCAAACTAAAATTTGAGCTAGAGATAAATCCTCCCTTTTTTTCATTGCAAAGAGCAACCATTTCGTCATAATGTTCTAACCAGCCTGTTGTTCCGGAAACTACAGGAACATTAGCGTTAAAAGCATTAGAAATATTTGCAACTGCAGCAGATGGAACGCTAAAATCGATGGCTACATTAGCAGTCTCAAGTCCTTCATAAGTATTGAATTCGTCTTTTTTTAAGACAATTTCATGACCTCTTTCTAAAGCAATTCTTTCGATTACTTGCCCCATTTTTCCGTATCCTAAAAGCGCAATTTTCATTTGTATGTTTATTTTAAATTCAAAAATTGCAGTTTATCACTGCAATTTAAAAGTGGTAATTAAATGTTAGTCCAACGTTGGGTCTTAATGTTACATCGTCGGGGTATATTTCTGGACGTAAAGATAATCTTTCATTTACGTTAAACTGAATCAATGCAGCATCAACATTTGCATCTATTATATTTAAAACATAAAAGCCCAAGGTTACTAGGGCAGATAAATCTCGATTACGTTGATAAAATTTTTGACCTGCAATAAGTCTGCTATCGTCCAGATATTGAAGTTCGTCATTGTTGTAGCCTTCAAGTCTACGTTTGTATGCATCTCTATATTGATGGTATTTTTTATTATTATCAATATAGAAATACAAACTTGTACCTATGGCTCCGTAAACTAGAGGGATTTTCCAATACTTTTTATTGTATGCCTGTCCTAATCCTGGTAAAATAGCAGAGTAAAAAGCTGCTTTTGCAGGAGTAAGTGGGTCTATCTCAGTCGATTTTAGGGTGTCTTTTGCTACCAAGGCAGCATCTCCTTTTTTTGACTGAGCAAAAACAGCAGTACTTCCTAATAGAAAAAAGAATAGACCTATGGGAACTATTTTATTCACTACCCGTTTATTAATTTGATAATTCTGGCAAAGTCTTCTTCTGAATGGAACGGAATTGTAATTTTTCCTTTTCCATTTCCAGCTACTTTTATGTCAACTTTTGCGCCAAAATAATTTGTAAATGTGCTTTTTTGATCTTCTTCGATGTCAAATGAAGAGGCTTTTGGTTTTCCAGCAGGTTTAGGTTTTAAACTTTCGTGGTAGTTTTTTACCAAAGCTTCTGTTTCACGTACAGATAAATTACGGCTAACAATTTTTTGGTAAATATCGGTTTGAACATCTAAATCGTCAACGTTTATAATTGCACGACCATGACCCATACTTATAAAACCATCACGAATACCAGTTTGGATAATTGGATCTAGTTTTAAAAGACGTAAGTAGTTTGCAATTGTAGAACGTTTTTTACCAACACGGTCACTCATTTGTTCTTGAGTTAACTGGATTTCATCAATCAAACGTTGGTAAGAAAGTGCAATCTCTATCGGATCTAAATCATGACGTTGAATATTTTCAACCAATGCCATAACCAATGATTCGTTGTCATTTGCAATTCTGATGTATGCAGGAACATGTGTTAAGCCGATTAATGTTGAAGCACGTAAACGACGCTCTCCAGAAATTAATTGGTATTTATTGAAGTCTAATTTTCGAACAGTTATAGGCTGAATCACACCAAGTTCCTTGATAGAAGTGGCTAGTTCACGTAATGATTCTTCGTTAAAATTGCTTCGGGGTTGAAACGGATTTATTTCGATAGCACTAATTTCAAGCTCTATAATACTTCCTACAACCTTATCAGCATTTTTATCGTCAACGGATTTTATATCATTTTCCGGATCTTTTAATAATGCAGATAATCCTCTTCCTAAGGCTTGTTTTTTAATCGCTTTTGTCATAAAAACTATTTACTGTTTTTCTTTATAATTTCTTGAGCCAAGTTTATGTAATTAACAGCTCCTTTACTTGTAGCGTCATAGTTTATAATGCTTTCGCCAAAACTAGGAGCTTCACTTAATTTTACATTTCGTTGGATAACGGTATCAAAAACCATGTCATTAAAGTGTTTTTGAACTTCTTCAACAACTTGATTTGATAAACGTAATCTAGAATCGTACATGGTTAGTAACAATCCTTCAATATCCAAGTCTGGGTTATGAATTTTTTGGATGCTTTTAATCGTGTTTAGTAATTTTCCTAAACCTTCAAGTGCAAAATATTCGCATTGAATAGGGATAACTACAGAGTCGGCCGCTGTTAAAGCATTCAAAGTTAAAAGTCCTAATGAAGGCGCACAATCGATAATGATATAATCGTACTCATCTTTAACACTTTCTAATGCTTTTTTTAGCATGTATTCTCTGTTTTCTTTATCGACCAATTCGATTTCGATAGCAACAAGGTCAATGTGAGCCGGAATCACATCTACGTTTGGAGCTGTACATTGAATAATAGCTTCTTTTGGCGTATGACTGTGTTCTAGTATTTGATAGGTACCAATTTCAACAACTTCTACATCAATACCAAGTCCTGAAGTAGCATTTGCTTGAGGGTCAGCATCTATTAGTAATACTTTTTTTTCTAAAACACCTAATGAGGCCGCAAGATTTACAGATGTTGTAGTCTTTCCAACGCCTCCTTTTTGATTAGCAATCGCAATGATTTTGCCCATTTATTTTCTGAATTTTGAACCGTAAAAATACGATTATTTATGGTTTTTGAAAATCTATTTTGTTAACATTTGTTAAACCTTGATTAATCGTCGTTTGACAGCCTGCTGTTTTTAAAATAGGTATTATTTCTAAAGACGATTTCAATTTGTTTGTATCAGGCTTAGCTTTTTCTATTTATGTGCGATTTAGAATAATAACTTTCTTAGAGACTATTGAATATCAACTGATTGTTGGCTAATAGTCTGAAAATTAGTATTTCGGGTACAAACTAAATAATGTTGTTTAAATAAAGATTCGGATTAATTAATTACTCTTTTTTCATGTCTTTTACTAAACTCGCAGTAAAATATAAAATTGCAATTCCGCCAATTATTATACACATCCACATAAACCATGATTGTTGCCAAAAAGATTTGTTTTGAATTGTAGTATCTGTAGAAGCAATTTGTTTTATTTCGGAAATAGAAGCCTCGGGTAAATTAGCCGAAATGCTATTCTTGAAATTGGAAAGGTCATATTGAGGTTCGTTCAAATTATTGTTTCCTGTTTTGATAGTATAGTTTTCATTTGCATTTAAACTGGTAACTATTGAAACGGGGATTTGGTAAAATTTTATTTCAGCAATATTTAATGCAGGATTATCCTGATTGTCGATAGAGATATAAATTTCTTTCTCGAATATTTGTGGAACATTGAACGTGTTTTTTGTATCCGAATTTAATTCGAAATAGGTAATGTTTTCTTCATACGTTTCTGTTTTACGTTTTACTTTTCGAGTAGCATTTTTATAAATAGTTGCATCTCGTTTGTAGAATGCTGGTTTCGAAATATCGAATGCAATTTGATCTATAATCTGTGGTGCATCAAAAACTATATGAATTTTTGTTTTCTTCTCAGATGTAAGTTGAGTTACCGAACTACTCTTTGGAACTATTTCTTGTAGCGAATTGGTTTTTACCTGATGGTTATAATTTCCTGCCTTTAGGATATTTATTGGTAATGTTTTTTTATCATCAAAATCTATTTTCAAAAATTGATAAGAAGATAGAGGAAATGATATAGTCTTAATAACATTTGTTTTATCAGTGCTATTTAGGTCGTATAGTTTTTGTGCATTAGATAAACCAAACCATTCTTTTTGGTCGTTACTTCCTGAAATATTATATGTTTTTACCACATCGGAGTTGGCAATAAAAAGCGAAATTTGATTGATACTTTGCGTTGATGGATTGGCAATAATAATAGAACTGCTCTTGTTTGGAACAACAGTTTTGGACACAATGCTGTATTCTTCAAAAGAATTAGAAAGTGTCTCTTTTTCATTTCGCACAACAAAGTAAGGAACTTCAATTCCTTTTGAATCAAATATCCTGAAATCACTTAAATCTTCTTTAGACGCGGAACGAATTGCTGGTGGCAAAACGATCTTGTTTAATCCAGTTGATGTTACTGCTTTTATTTTTGCAGTAGTATTATATTGTGCAAACGAAAAGTTTACTAAGAATAATAGAAATAAAAAATTATTTGGTTTCATCAGTTTCATTGGGTTTGTTTTCATCTATTACTAGTACTTTAATTTTTTGATAGACAAATGAGATTATCAAAATTAAGATACCTAATAGTATAAACGATATAATTTTTCCTGTTTCGGAAATGTTGCTAATATCGTATAAAAATAATTTTACGATTGTTAATCCTAATAATGCCAAAGCAATAATACGAATGGTTTTGGTTTGTTTTTTTATCCCTACGATAAGGAAAACAAAAGCTAAGATTCCCCAAAGGATAGGAAAACCAGTTTTGATTATTTTGGTTCTGGCCAAATCTATTGCGTCTTCGGTCAGCATCTCTCTTATATATCCTAAATCAGTTTTGTAAGTTGCATACAAGTTGCTTGCCTGAATTTGGTCTGTTGTTATTGGGGAATTCATCAATATTAAACCATGAAGCATTAGCTCAGTGCTTGCAATGTAGATTAAAATAAATGCTGCTGCCCAGATATAAATTTTATTACTCAATATTGAGAAAACAAGTTTCTTAGAATTGATTTGATATAATAGATAACCGAAATAGATAATTATTAATAAAGAAATGTAATGCAGGTAAAATGCATAAGGACTTCCAGTTCCTGAACTTATGATTTCTTCGTGTTCTCCAAAGGCGTAATTCGAGAACCAAAAAGTAAATAAGATAATATTGATAAGCGCAATTAATGTTGCACCTTGATAACCGGAATCTGTTTTCTTTCGTGCTAAATAACCAGCTACAATTGCAAAGAATAATAAATGATATACTACAGTAAATGCTGCAGCAGAATATGTGTTTTCGAAATAATAATTAGATTGATAAATCACTTCGAGTAATCCAACAAAATAACTGATTACAAGTCCTAATCCAAAAATGAATTTTCCATATTTTTCTGGATTAAAACTAAAGCCAAGCATTTCGGTATTGTTGGTTTCAGGTTTTAATAGATAAGAAACAGTGAATAATGATGCTATTGCGACTAATCCTGTAATGAATATAGGATTGATAATTATGTTTAAAACGGCTGTGTACTCGTAGAATTTAGCCCAATCCATTATCAAACTTATTATCATTAAGGCATGAATAATTACTGAACCAAATCGATAACTGACAATTTTTGATTTTTGCGAAAGCCATAATAATAAAACCGCCTCGGCTGCCCAAAATAAAGTGATGTAGTTGCCTTTAAACTGAATTGGGATTGCTAGTGTAACAAAGGTTAATGTTAAGCCGATGAGTAAATAAACAGCTTTTTTATCCAGTCCGAATTTTTTGTATAAAAACCAAGCGTAAACTAAATTAAGTAATGCAATTATGGTTGTAAATAATCCTCTTAATTCAGGATGATAATCTGTTAGGATTGCCATTCCTGCAGCATAGAATAAGAAAGTGTTACTGGCTAAAATGACTAATTGTGGGGTAGAGAATTCTCCTTTTGTTCTTATGTTGTTAATGATATTCATTAAAATAAAAATAGAATAGAAAGCAAACCCAAATGCGAATGCACCTAGATAATGAGGTTTCTCGCTAGTTAAGTCATTAACCAACCAGCCACCGTATAATATAATGGTGAATACATAGGCAAGAATATTTACCAGATTCCACTTTTTATGATAAGCCAAAGCTAAAATTCCGATATTCAGGATAATGATATAAGTAAATAATACAACATAATTTCCTTCGCCAGTACTTACCATAAAAGGAACGGCAAATCCACCTATTAAGGAGAGCACGGCAAGTTCAATCCTATTATAAGATAAGGATATAAGTGCACTAAAAGCTGTAATTACGACCATTATACCAAATGCAACGCTCTGGCTAAATAAATGATAGCTATGAAAAGCGATTCCAATCGTAAAATAAAATATTGCAATTGCACCAGCTACGATAACCGAACTAAAGGCGGCGTAGTTTTTACGCAATTTATGAGCAACTCCCATTACCAATGCACCAGCAAGGATTCCAATTCCTACTCGAGCAGGTTCATTTATCCAATCTTTATCAATGGCATATTTTACAAAATAGCTAATTCCTAAAACAAGAATCAGAATTCCGATTTTGTTGATTAAGTTTTCACCAATGAATTTTTCTAAATCAGGATTTTGTTCTTTAAAGTTCTCCCAGAAAGATTTCTTTGGCGGAAGCGGAACATAAGGTTTAGGAGCTTCTTTAGGCTCTACTGGCTTAGGTGTGTTTTCGGAATTGTATGAAAGAGCAATTTTTTCCAACTCTTTTTCTTGAATCTTTTCTTCGATGATTTCTTCCTTGGCTATTTCAAGAGTAGGAGGTTTTATTTCCTCGGGAGTTATATTGATTTCTTCTTTCTTTATAACAGGAATGGGAGCAACAGAAATAGTTTCTGCTGGTTTCTCTATCGTTTTTTGCTGATCTAATTTTTTATTAAGAGATGAAATATCATTCTCAATTTGGTCAAATCGCTTATTAAGAGTGTTGAGTATATAGATCAGAAAAACAAATATTAGTAAAAACAGAAATATCTCCATAAACAAATAAATAAAATATTGTAAGCGGTAAATATAATAACATTTTAATAGTGTTAAAGTATTTTGGTAGTTTTTATCTGTATAAAGTGTTTTGTGATATAAATAAAAAATCTAGAATTAATTTTAAAATAAATGGCTTTCATCATTTTTTTGGTTTAGAGATTCTTTATTCACTTTTGAATGAATTACTGCTTTTGATTTTTATTACAACTGCATGTATTGTAAAATAAAACCTACTTTATGATAATAATCAGCTTTATCGCGATAATGTTTTTTTAAATTCGAGGATTAATTTAATGCAACAGTTTAATGAAAATAGAATTTAAAATTTAGTAAAGACTACTTTATTAATTAAGAGGAGAAACATAAAAAGGATTAGTAATTATTTCACCTTGAGTTCTACATTGACTTTTGCAAAACTAAATCAATACTCAAATGAAAAAAGTTGTCTTAATTATGGCGGGACTTGCTTTTGTAGCCTGCAAGAAAGAATCGAGTGAATATGATTTCTCAAAAGCTCCAGTAGTCGAGAAATCTGAATTATTAACCAAAGCATCTAATTTCTTTAAATCTGTTTCAACAATAACAGGAGAAGATATTCCACAAGAGAAAATCGATCTGGGTAAGAAGTTATTCTATGATAAAGCATTGTCTAAAAACGGAACCATTAGTTGTAATTCCTGTCATAATCTTGCCACTTTTGGTGTAGATAATAAATCCCTTTCAGTAGGAGATACGAAGGAATTAGGAGGACGTAACTCTCCTACGGTAATTTATTCCTCACTTCATTCTATGCAGTTTTGGGATGGCCGAGCTAAAGATGTAGAAGAGCAAGCCAAAGGACCTTTGCTAAATCCTGTTGAACACGGAATCCCGAATGCGGAATTTTTGGAGAAAAAATTAAGAGGGATTCTAGAGTATCAAGCTCTTTTTAAGAAAGTATTCCCAAATGATAAAGAACCTATTACTTTTGATAATCTTGCTAATGCAATAGGTGCTTTTGAACGTAAATTGATTCCTAAAAGTAAATTTGATGATTATTTAGACGGAAATGAATCTGCATTAAATGATCAGGAAAAAAAAGGACTAAATTCTTTTATAGACAATGGTTGTATAACGTGTCATGGTGGTGTAGCTCTTGGTGGACAGATGTTCCAGAAATTTGGAGTTTATGGAGATTACGCTAAACTGACTCGTAGCAAAAAAATGGATAAAGGACTTTATGATTTAACTAAAAAAGAAGGTGATCAGTTCTTATTTAAGGTTCCGAGTTTGAGAAACGTTGAAAAAACAGGACCTTATTTTCACGATGGTTCAGTTGCTTCACTGAAAGAAGCTGTAAAGATGATGGGGAAATTGCAGCTGGATAAAGATATTACGGATAAAGAAGCCGATGATATGGTTGCCTTCCTGAAAACGTTGACAGCCGATGTTGATGCAAAGTATAAAGAATAAATAATTGATTTTAAACTGAACGAGGGTTCTTCAAATTTTTTGAGGAGCCCTTGTTTCATTTGAGCTAATATGACCTGCCAAGTTTCTGCTTTTCCTTCGGGATGTTATAATGGATTTAATATTGGATTTATTGCAAAAAAAAAGTCTTTTCAAATAAATGAAAAGACTTTTGTCGGGGTGGCAGGATTCGAACCTGCTGTCTTCCCGATTTTAAATCGGGACGCGATAACCATTCTCTTCTCTGTTTGTCTATATTTTAGCTTAAAGTAGAAATAGCTTTTACTTTAGTTTATTGCAAAAAAAAAGTCTTTTCAAATAAATGAAAAGACTTTTGTCGGGGTGGCAGGATTCGAACCTGCGGCCTCCTGCTCCCAAAGCAGGCGCGATAACCGAGCTACGCTACACCCCGAAAGCGGCTGCAAAGATAGACATTTATTTCAGTTGTCAAAACATTTTTTGAAAATAAATTTTATTTATTTCTATATAGTTATTTAGGATTTATTTAAGGCTCTAATTTTTATAATATAGATTACATTTGCATCTCAGTAAAATTAAAATTATGTCAGATACAATCGAAAAAATTAAATGCCTAATTATAGGTTCTGGACCAGCAGGTTATACTGCGGCTATTTATGCTGCCAGAGCTAATATGAATCCAGTTTTATATCAAGGAATGCAACCTGGAGGACAATTAACAACTACAAACGAAGTTGAAAATTTCCCTGGTTATGTTGATGGAGTTACTGGACCAGAAATGATGATACAATTACAAAGCCAAGCACAACGTTTTGGTGCTGATATAAGAGATGGTTGGGCTACCAAAGTTGACTTTTCTGGAGATATCCATAAAGTTTGGATCAACGATACTATCGAATTACATTGCGAAACGGTAATTATTTCTACCGGAGCATCTGCTAAATACCTTGGATTGCCATCTGAGCAACATTATTTAAAAATGGGTGGTGGAGTTTCAGCTTGTGCTGTTTGCGACGGATTCTTTTACAGAAACCAAGAAGTTGTAATCGTAGGAGCAGGAGATTCAGCTTGCGAAGAAGCACATTACTTATCTAAACTTTGTAAAAAAGTGACGATGTTGGTAAGAAGCGAAAAATTTAGAGCTTCAAAAATTATGGAAGATCGTGTTCGTAAAACCGAAAATATCGAGATATTAATGAATCACGATACTGTAGAGGTAGTTGGAGACGAACAAGTAGTTACTGCTGTAAAAGCAAAAAATAAAACTACTGGTGAAATTTTTGATATTCCAGCAACAGGATTCTTCGTTGCAATTGGTCATAAACCAAACACAGATATATTTAAAGATTTCTTGACTCTAGACGAGACAGGATATATCATTAATACTCCAGGAACATCATTAACAAATGTACCAGGTGTTTTTGTAGCTGGAGATGCTGCTGATCATGTATATCGTCAGGCAATTACTGCTGCAGGTACAGGATGTATGGCCGCATTAGATGCTGAAAGATATTTGGCTTCAAAAGACTAATTAGTTCTTTACAATCTATAAAAAAAGTCCCATTCGCCGAGGCGAGGGCACTGAAAAACATCCCTTATTTTGATTGGGATTGTTTTTAGACAATGAAAAAACGCTTATAACAGGATTTAAAAATATCCGTTGTAAGCGTTTTTCGTTTTATATCTGTTTTTTATTTGCAGCTATATGAATCGATTTTTGATTTATAGGGGGCATTTTGTGTAGGCATACTTATTTTATAAATTTCTTACATTAATTTCAGTATTCTTTTTAAGTTGACTGTAAAAATAGCCATTGCTCCTTGCATTTGCATATTGGCAATGCCGTACGATATTGCTCTATCATAGCCATGTACGTTTTTTAACTCACTATTTTTAGCCTCTATTTTGTATCGATGTTTTGCTTTTTCTTTGAAATAATCCGTTTCTTGAAAGGCGATTTGTTCTTGGTGTAAGTCTGATTTTATCCTTACACAGTAGGTTTTTGTTTTTGCCCCTTTATAACACCCCTGTTTTAAAGAACAAGATTTGCATTTTTCGACATCGAAATAGTAGGTATATGTTTGATTTTTCCCAACATTTTTTTTGCCCTGTCTAGCTTTTCGTATAGCCATATGTCCTGCAGGACAAACCATTCTATCGGCATCTTTATTATATTGAAATTTATCTTCCTCTTTTCTTGTCCCATTTGCTACTGAAACATTTAACTTAGCTACAACTCTAATATTTTTCCCGTTTGCTCGCTTGAGATTTTCTGTTCCTGAATAAGCTCCATCACCAATAATGGTATTTACATCAATTCCGTTTTGCTGACTAATCTCTAAGAGTTTTGGTAACTCTGGACCATCTGCTTTCTCTCCTGAGGTAACTACAGCCGCTGTGATGATTCGCTCTTCGGTCATCGCTAAATG
Organism: Flavobacterium sp. GL_143; assembly: GCF_057834355.1. Taxonomy (NCBI): domain Bacteria; kingdom Pseudomonadati; phylum Bacteroidota; class Flavobacteriia; order Flavobacteriales; family Flavobacteriaceae; genus Flavobacterium; species Flavobacterium sp. GL_143. Next base: position 2,275,464 of record NZ_CM174401.1, read on the forward strand.
AGTCTTGTATCCAAAGAAAGAGCTATCTGCGGATTTATGACCTGTTTTAGCATCTATATCTTTTGATAAGATAAAATTTTCCTGAGTATCTTCTATAGTTTCTTTAAGCAGATTTAGCTTTTCTTTTACAGCAGGTATAGAACTCAAAGATTCTTCTTTTTCTATGCGCTGCTCCAGTTCTTTACAATAGGCTAATTCTTTTTCCAATTCATTGGTATTGTTCTTCTCGGGCATATGCTCTTTGAATTGGTCATCAAATAAATATACTGTTCTTCGTAGAAGTTTAGAGCGCTCTCTTAATACATCAATTGCTGCAAATGGATTTGATCTTGATAAAGTGTGTGTAGCATCAACTATAATAGACCTGGATCTGATGATTCCCTTTTCGACGGCTATAGATACTGTTTTACCAATGAGTAGATTTAATAAGTCCGTATCCTTCAGGCGAAGTTTACGAAATTTCGTTAAAGAACTTGGATTAATAACACTCTCCTCTGGTGTCATTTCTAAGAAATACTTAAAAGACATATCAAAACGTGAACGTTCTACTACATCAACATCCGAGACATCATAAATTGTTTTTAGAAGTAAATACTTAAACATACGCACTGGGCTTTCTGCTGTGCGACCATTAGTGATGCAATATTTATTTAGCAACTCATCGTAGATGAATGAGAAGTCTATGAGTTCGTTGATTTTTCTAAGGAGATTATCCTGAGGAACAATTAAATCATATAATGAGGAATAGGGACTAAACTGAATTTGTTGCTGTTGAATTAACATCTAAAAAGCCTTATGATTACACTCAAAAGATACAAAAAAAAGGAGCAGAAACTTTTAGCTTCTACTCCTTTTAATTAACAATTTATTCGTGAAAAGGACTTTTTCAGTGCCCTCGCCGAGGCGAATGGGACTTTTTTGTTTTTATACTTATAGATAAGGTTTCGACTCCGCTCAACCTGACAATGCTATGTTATCTTATATTGTCAAATTAACTTAAGACGAGATTTATTTATTTCAATCTTTTTATCAGTTTAGCTTCCTCAGAAAAACGGGTAAGTTCAATTTTAGGTGTTCCCAAAAGCTGAACTTCGGCTTTATCTCCAGCTGCAATAGTAATGGTAGTTTCTGCAAGTAAGCTACAAGTAGAATAACTCTCAGCAGTAAGATTAGCATTTTTTACAGTAAATTTATTTCCTGTTAGTACAGAGTTGTTATCCAGTCTAAAAGTTCCATTAGTAGCAGAACCTTCAATAGCTGCATTGGCTTTTTGATATAAATCACATTTAAAATCTGTTGCAACAACCAATGCTTTTAAACCAGCATTTTTACTTAATTGCACACTTCCATTTTCTGATTTTAAATTTAGTTCTGTTTTCGATTTATCATCAGCAATCAAAGCAAATTTCTTAGAATTTACATTCAAAAATAATTTCGAGTAATCTACAGAGTTAAAAGTGATATCATCAAGTTGAACTTCCTGAATAGCATTTACTACAGTCGCATTTTTTGCAATAACTTTAATTAAATCTTTAGTATAAGTTACTCTTACAATTAGCTTTTTAAAGATACTAGCATCTTTAGATGTGTAAAGACGAAGCAATTGTCCGTTTAAATCCATGCCAATAATTTCATGAAGATTATCGTCGGCTTCAATCTTTATTTCGTTTTTTTCTCCACGTTCTAAGTAAACTTCAAGGTTGTCATTAACTTCAAGACTATTAAATTCACCTACTTCTTTGGTTGCTATAGTTACTGTTTTTGAACCTTTTATCTTTTCTCTTTTTTGTGCAAAAGTTGCTGTAGTAACAACTAAAAGCAGGAGCGCTAGTGTGTAATTTTTCATTAAATTTTGTTTTTTACAAATATAAAAAAATCATCCACTTGCGGTGGATGATTAATATAATTTTAAGTACTATTTAAGTATTAGTCCTGATCGATGCTTCCGCCAGAACTAGATTTTTTCTCGATAGATTTTGGGACAGAGTTGTAATTAATATTTCCTCCGCTGCTAGCATCAGCTTTTAAACTTACTATTGGGTGTACATATACAGTAGCTCCACTAGAAGCTTGTGCTTCAATTTCGTTTGCTAGCAATCTTTTTGCACTAATATCACTTCCGCTAGATGCAGACACATTTAGTTTTAATGCTTTTCCCTCAATAACTATTGAGCTACCGCTACTTGTCTCGCAAGTAATAGCATCCGATTCTATGTTTAGACTCATGTTTCCAGAGCTTGAGGCATCCAGACTAATATCTTCGCCTCTTAAAACATTCTGACTTTTTACAGATGATCCACTCGAAGCTTTAATCTTATCAATGAAAGGCATTTTTACGATAACCCTTTTAGATTTTATATTTTTAAAAGAGTTGTAGTCAGATTTAATAACCAAAGTATTTCCTTCCACTCTTGTGGTAATTCCGTTTATTAAATTATCATCAGCTTCTACAGTAATTTCAGTTTTGTCTGATTGTTCAATTACAAGATCTATAGCATTGCTAACAGATACATTTCTAAAATCTCCCTGAACCGTTCTTTTTTCAGTAATAACTTTTCCGCTTCCTACTATCGATTTAAAATTATTCGAGTAGTTACAAGAAGCAAATAATAAAGCTGTTAAGGCAACAACTATAAACTTGGTAATCCACATAATTATCTTGATCATGATTAATTAATTTTAATTATAACTCCGTTTTTGTCTGTTGTTAAGTGTCCTGAAGTTTTCTTTCCGTTCAAGACTTCTTTTCCGTTTATTTTAACCGATACTTCATTTATAGTATCATTTGAATCGATATCTTCAATATCTTCAACATCATCAAATTCATTTTCAGAGATAGGGCAGTTCAAACATTTAACTTTAGAACTTTCTACTTTATAAACGTAATTATCAGAACTGAAATGCAAATTAAAGAAATTGTCATCAGACTCATCATAATCTTCTACCGAAGCATCTGGTTTTAGTAATTGACCTTCTGGTAAGTATAAATATATTTTTACTTCTTGGTCTCTAAATTTATTTTTAATATCAGTAAGAAGGTAATTGTCTAGTATAAGCTGGTTTCCTTTTATTTCAAATTTATAGTTTATTTTTTCAGCTCTTTCCTTAGCATCAATGTATGATTTTCCTCTTGCAGTCTTTTCTATCTGAATGTAAGCTGTTTTTTCATCAGTGTGCAATACTCGCAGGTTAACATTAGTTGAATAGATTAATTGATGGTTTGCCGAATCCTGTACAAATTCAAAATCTCTGTGATGATCAAAATCTTTAGAGAAATAATCATTGTATTTAAACTTTACAAAAAGAGTATCAGTAGTTTTAATGTTTATAGGTTGCTTTTGTACCGTTTTATTGTCATATGAAATCTCTGTAGCTTGTTTTATTCCAATACTTATTGCCAATGCCATTGCGATAATCCATACAGCAAGAAGCGTATATTTTGCTATGTTTCCTATAGATTTCATGTTTGGCGCTAATAATTTAAATCCTAAAAGCGTCAAGAAGAAGAACGGAATTCCAACCGCAAAGAACATTAATAAACCAAACATCCAGATAGGATAATCAGTAAAGTTTCCAGCATCTACAAAGTTTTGCCAAGGGAACTCAACAAAAAGATTAGTTCCTAGAGTAAAAACCCCAATAAGTAATAAGATTAAGGTAGAGATACCCGACATGATTAAAATAATCCCTAAAAACTTAGCAAAGATTTTAAAAACAGTCATGATAAAATCACTAAAACCACTTCCTAGTCTTTCAGCACCCGATTTTACCTGGTTTCCCATTTTATCATAATCGGCATTTTTAAATTTATCCGAAAAAGACTCAATTTCCTCACGTACCTTTTTTTCGATATTCGAAATTGTAACCGGTTCACCAGTCATTTCTAGTTTTTCCGAAGTTGTTACAGCTTCGGGAGTTACAATCCATAATACGATATAAGCAAGTATTCCAGTTCCAAATCCAGCAAAAACAAATATCAAGAACATGATTTTTAACCAAACAGAATCTATTCCAAAATAGTGACCCAAACCAGTTGCTACACCACCAATCATACCTTTTTCTTTATCACGGTATAATTTTTTAGATTTACGAGTTCCAGAATTGCTAAATGATTGATGAGATGCATTAGATTCTTCCTCGATAATGTAGTCCTCAGGTTGTCCCATTACTGCAATAACCTCATCCACATCTTTTAATCCCACAACATGTTTTTCACTTTTTTGTTTCTCGGTTAATAATTCCGATACACGCATTTCAATGTCTTTAATGATTTCATCTTTACCAGAAGAGTTACCTAAAGAACGTTTTATAGCGTCAAAATAGCGCGTCAGTTTCAAGTATGCATCTTCATCTATATGAAAGAACATGCCTCCTAAGTTAATATTTACAGTTTTGTTCATGACTATTGTTTTTGATTGGTGATTAGTGTTACAGCATCCGAAAGTTCATTCCAGGTGCCATTTAGTTCGTTTAAAAATGTCTGACCTATTTCAGTTAATCCATAATATTTTCGTGGTGGTCCAGAAGTCGATTCTTCCCAGCGATAATTAAGTAAACCGTCGTTTTTTAATCTGGTTAATAATGGATAAATAGTTCCCTCTACAACCAGTAATTTTGCGTTTTTCAAAGTGTCTAATATTTCCGATGTATAAGCATCTTTTTCTTTCAGTACAGATAAGATACAAAACTCAAGAACACCTTTGCGCATCTGTGCTTTTGTGTTTTCAATGTTCATAATTTCATTTTGTTTTGTTTAGATTGACGTTTCGTTTTTTGATCGATGATTGGTGATTGATTGATGATTTTTTTTGAAGCCGTCATTGCGATTTTTAGAAGCAATCTCCTGCTCTCCGCTATATCTTTTTCTGGCAAAAAGAGCCAGAAAAAGGATGCCGCTTCTATCAGGGCTAGGCTCATATATTGTATATAACTTTTAATTTTTACAATTACTTAATAAAAGGAATCGTAAGCGGGTATTTGTATAATTCTCCGTTCGAAGCTTTTATCGAAGCATAAATAACCAAGAAGAACTCAACTACTTTAAGCATTCCAAAAATTAAGATTGCTAAAACTCCAATACTTAAGATTCCGATATTGTCCCCAAGATTAAAATTATTCATTGTAAAATCGTTGTCATTAATAATTACATCCATCGGAATGTTCTTGAAGATTACAAAAACAAAAATTGGAATAGCAATTAATGCAAGAATCAAAGTGTATAATAATAAGCTTAACTGAAAATTTAAAGCTTGTTTACCATGATGATTCACAAATTCTGACTTGTCTTTTTTACTCGACCATAATAATATCGGGAAGATGTAATTCCCAAAAGGGATAAAATATTGAGTTAATGTACTCAAATGAGTAAACGTTGCCATGTTTCTTTCTGATGATGTTTCCATGATTAGTGGTGTTGATGTTTCCATGATTAAAAGTATATAGTAATTTCTTATACAAATATATGGCTAAAAGACAGTATCTTGTTTTGCATAGTACTAATTATTAACAAAATTTTAACAAAGTTGAAATTTATTTTCTATAAAAAAGGCACTGAAAACCAGTGCTAAGTATTGTTTTATTGAGGTTTTAGGAAAAAAATAGCAATTTATTGTGCGTGCATAGTTTTTTTGTATTTTTACATAAAAATCAAAACGGTATGGCAGTTTCAGTTTCTAAACTCAATAAATTTGTATTATTCAAATTACCATCGGCCTTCATTTGTGGAGTACGAGTAAAAGAAATCAACGATAATAAATGTGTTGTAACGGTAAAACACCGTTGGATAAACCAGAATCCTTTCAATTCAATGTACTTTGCAGTACAAGCCATGGCAGCCGAACTTACAACAGGAGCATTAGTAATATCCGAAATCCAAAAAAGCGGACGCAAGATTTCAATGCTAGTGGCAAATAACAAAGGAAACTTTACCAAGAAAGCAACAGGTCGTATTACATTTGTTTGTAATGACGGTCATTTAATAGCCGAAGCCATCCAAAGAACAATCGAAACAGGAGAGGGGCAAACCTTCTGGATGAAATCTATAGGAACCGATGAAAAAGGAATTCAAGTATCCGAAATGGATTTTGAGTGGAGCGTACGTGTAAAATAACTATTTAGCCATAGATAAAGAGTTACAATTGTCTATATAAGGAAAGGAACGCTGATGAAACGGATCTTTTAAAAGAATCATCAAACAGATTTAAAGTTTGGGAAAGAAAATCTGTTTTCATCTGCGTTTTCGCGATAGCGAATCCGTTTCATCCGCGTACTAAGCACATAAACTTAAAAAAAAATGCCTCAAGTAATTGAGGCATTTTTTATGGAATACAAAGAAGTATTATTTCTTAGCGCAACATTTTTTGGCATCTTTACCAGCCATATCTTTATCACATTTTTTTCCTTCAGCTTTGCATTTAGCTTTACATTTTTCGATATCAGCTTTGCTCATTGTTTTCGAACAAGTTTCTTTTTTAGCAGTTGGTTTAGCTTCTTGAGCGCTAACACCCATAGAGAATAAGGCAATAGTTAGAACAGTGATTACTTTTGTCATTTTGTTAGGTTTTTTTGAATGTTGATGATTTCATTTTTAGATAGTTCTAAAAATATGAATCAAATATAATATGATTTACTCTTTGTAAGAATAAGAGTAACGTTAATGTTTTTATAAAATCTTTTAAGGTTCTGAGGTTCTAAGAAGCAAAGGTTCTTAGTAAAGGTTTAAAAGGTTCAGAGGAACAAAGGTTCAAAGGTTTTCTGTAGAGACGCACAGCAGTGCGTCTACATAATATAGGTTTAGACATAAACTAACCACAAACTTGTCTTTCTGAGGAACGAAGAATCTCCGCTAGTAGCTCGACAAAGATTATGGAGTTTCTTGTGAAGATTGCTTCGCCAGTTCACTATCGCTCGTGTCTTCGTTCCTCAGAAAGACAAGTTTGCGAGAAACGAAAGATTGAATAAAAGCACTCCATAATCTCACAACCCCATAATAAACCTAAATCACTACTTTACCATAAACTGTAATACCCTATTATGATTCAACAAATCCTCTTCAGAGTCATTATAAACTTTTTGCCAATCAAAATTTGGAATCTCTATTTTGGTCAGAGCAGTTCCGTCCCAAATTATTTCGAAGCCATTATCTTTTAGTTTTTCGGCTACTTTTTTACCCACTTCTATTGTAACCGTATCATCCGAATTATCTATTTTCTGAAAAGCAATCATCAAGTTTCTAGTATCAGGGTCAATAGCTCTTTCTAAATCCTGTCCGTGATAAAAACAATACCCATCCGATTGTACTTGTTGTTTTCTTAATTCTATTTCTACCTCAACAACTTCGTATTCGCCTTCGCTGGTGGTGTAACCTGCATTATGTAGCGCAATGATATTTGCCTCACTCAGTTCATTAAAAGCTTTTACAAGTCTTTCGGTATCAGTTGGTGATTTCCACGTTTTACTCGCTTCTAGATGTTTTTTAAATTCGGCATCAATAGTTGTATTAACCCATTTTTCTGAGACGTCATCTTCCATCTCTTCATCTTCAACTTGTTCCCAAGTCATTTCTTTAATCTCATCAACAGGAAAAAATCCCATTTTTATTTGGCTCACTAATGAATCGTATATGTATTCTTGATCTTCGGTCATGATTTTTAATTTATCGTTTGGGATAATTTATTTTATGATGGAGTAAATTATAATTTTACTTTAAATTCTTTAGAGGCATTATATTCAGGCTCGTAAATAACAAATTCATTATCTAAGTTTGAAACTGCTGTAATTATAATGTATTCTGGATTTTTGGACATCATATTTTCAAGTTTGATATGTTTCTTAAATTCATCAAAAGTAGCATTTGGGTTTTTTGATATAAAATTATAATAAGTACTATCTATCTTTCCTGTCCAAAGAAGTGAATTCTGAGCTCTGTTCCCATCATCAGATACTATTAGGTTTTTATTTTTGTCAAATAATAGTATTTTAATATTTCCATCATATTTAAAATCATAAAGTTTTTTTAGAATAACCTTGTTGCCAATTATTTCTACGACTTCATATTTTAGATGGTTTAAGACGATAGTTTTTCCAGTATCTTGTTTCGTTAATTTCTGAGTAGAATAATCAGTAAGAATTGATAACTCATAAGTAATAGTACCTTTTAGATTTACATTATTAGTAAAAGCAACAGTTTGGTTTTCGATACTTCTATATTCAAATTCAGAATTAGAATTTTCTTTTATTTTTCCTCCCATGCTATTAGCATTGGAATTTCCCATTTTAATTTCTTTGTTTTTGGAGTCTTTTAGTTCACTATTCGTGCTCTTTAAGCTAACGATGCCAAACAATTCTTCCTGATAATAGGTTGGGAAATCAGAATTTAATAAAACATTGAGATGGTTTTTATCTTTTTGTTCTAATGCGATTTTTGCGTTTGTAATAAAAAAATCGATATAAGTAACCAAGTTATCTTTACTGTATTTTGATTTAATGAAAGTTATGTCAGGATTATATGTAACTGATTTTACTTTTTCGAGACTAGGTTTTTTATAGTCTTTGTACATTTCATAGCTAAATTTTAATAAGTCTTCGGTTGATTGTGAAAATACATTTGAGCTTAGAAATAATAAAAAGAAAAGAGTAATATGTTTCATTTAGGTCTTTAGGATTAATTGTAGGATTGGATTAATTAGTTTTATTTCTTGTAAATAGTCTATGTGTTATGGAGCTAATATTAAAGCTCAGTCTTTGGCCCTTTCAATCCACACCAAGTAGTTACATCTTCAGGATTAAATCCTGGGCAGTTACTGATATTGGCTTTTGGGAAAACAAGCACATTATTATTAGTATCACTTAAGTTAAAGTAATAATTATTAGAATCTTCTCCATACCTCCACACGTCACTAGAACCATCATTATGCACAGTTTCATTAAAAGTGAAAATAGAAGATTGCTTCGGGATAAAGTATTCTTTCTCGATAACTAAAGAAAATATATTTCCTAAAAGAGGCGTGAAGAATAAAACAGTAGGGAACGCAAACAGAATAATAAGAAAGATATTCTTCTTACTTAGAGTCCTTTTTTTATTAATATTCATATAAGGTTGTTAGTGTATTCTGTGCAATTAATATCTTTTGGTTTTATTTCTCGTAAATAGTTTTAGGATAAAAAGCTTTAAAAGCATTGTAAACACCTTGATGTATTACTGTCGAGTGAATTTCGTTTTGGATATAATCATAATAGACTTTAGTATTCTTTTCGTCATTTTGCTTTAGCATTTCGCTTAATGAAACGGCATCATCATACATTGTTTTATCTTCTTCTTTATTACAAGCTGCAATATATACTAGTACAGGTTTGTTATCTTTTGCTTTAAGCAATTTAGGAGCTTCTGCTAATAATGATTGATCTCCCCACCATAAACTTGGAGCGATGATTATATAGTTGTCAAATAAATTTCGGTGTTTTAATAAAATTTCTGTTGCCAGAAGTCCTGCCAATGATTCTCCGATAATAGTTTTGTGATTACTTGTATTGAACTTTTTATCGATATAAGGTTGGAGTTCTTTTTCTAGAAAAGCAATGTATTTATCAGAACCACCATATTGAGGGAAGCTTTTTTTCTTGAATCCCATTTTTTCAACAAAGTCCAAATTGGGAACGGCAAATGTAAAATCGCGTCTTCGGTTTGAATTCTCGATACCTACAACAATAGATTTAGGGAATCTGGCAATCCATGATTGGGTATTAAATCGTACGATTCCTGTAATATGAATAAAATCTTCCTCGACACCACCATCCAGAATGTATATAACAGGATATTTTGTGTTGTCTTTTTTATCGTATCCTTCGGGTAAGTATATGTTTATTGTTCTTGTCTCGCCAAGCTCTGCCGATTTTAATTTATCTGTAATTCCAAGAACTATCGGCTGACTTTCGTCTGTATCTTGTTTGTTTTTAGTTTGAGCAAAATTCTGACTTGATACTATAAGGAAGGTAAAGAGGTAGAATATTTTTTTCATGAAAGGGTGGATTATTGGCGTACGATTATTTTATATTTTTCGATTTGGCGGCGGTGTCTCAAGACATGCACAATGGCATGTTCCATGATTTGTTCGATATCGTAAATTTGCCCCCAAGAAGTTTTTAGTTTTTTAGCGTTATCTGATTCTTCAAGCTGATTGTCGTTTATGTCTTTAAAGGAATCCACCATAAAAACAAAGGAATCATTTAAATGATTGGTATAATCATGTATAGAAGTATGAAATATTTCATCTCGAAAATCTATCGATTCACCTTTAAATCTTCGAATATAAATAGCATAAGCATAACCTGAGCAAACAACGTGAGATAAAATCGTCTGGATTGATTTGCAGCTATCGTCTGTTGTTTGGTTGTCTACAATAGTTATAAGTTCAGCATCTGAAATGTCCGAAATTGTATTTTGCAAATCTATGATTGTCCGTTCATATTCATCAAGTAATGCGCCACTAGCCCCTTGTCTATAAGTTTTTGTCATATTATAAATTATTTATTTTGAAATATGCCAAAGGCTCATTTTTCGTCTGGTTGAGAATCCTAATTTTTCGTATAGTTTTATAGCGCCAATATTACTTTCGACTACATGTAAATATGGTGTTTTATTCTGGTCAAAAATATTGTTTACAGCGTGGGCAATTAGTTGTTTAGCATACCCTTGACCTGTATATTCGGGATGCGTAACGATAGCGCTTACCTCAGTGAAATCATCCATTTTCATGCGTTCGCCTGTAACTGCAATAAGTTTATCGTGTTTAAATATTCCGAAATAATTGCCTAGTAAAGCAGTTTTTCTTTTAAAATAACCAGGTTGAACCAAACTAACCAATTCAAATAAAGCTTCAATATGTTCGCTGGTTGTAAGAGCAACGATGTTTTCTTTTATTTCAACATCTATTCGGTCATGGGTAATCATTTGCAAACAAACCAATTCTTTTTTCAATTCAAGTTGATCTGAAAGTTGAGGTTTCTCACCAACTATAAAAAAGCCATTTGTTAATTCCGAATATTCATCAATAGATTCTGAAATGTTTTCAAGGATTATAAATCCTCCAAAAGGGCAATAATCAGGATTATAAAATTTGATGTTATTGTAATTTATTGAAAATTCCTGGTGCGTTTCAGATAAAGAATACCAAGCGGGATTGTCTAATTTTGTATAATCGGTATTCATATGTTTGGTATTGCCAGAATTACTTCGAGCGTTTATTATTGTATGCTTTTGCCTAAAGATTGAATAGATGTTTCTGAATATTTAGTTTGTCTTTAGTTTATCTTTCTTTGCTCTTTCATAAATAAAAGAACCAATAATATAGAACCAAATAAGAGTTGATACACCAAGAAATGCATCTCCAATGTTTTTAAAACCTTGAAGCTTAATCACTGCTCCGGTAACTAAACCTACAGCTGCTAAAAACAAGAGTAATCTGGAAAACTTTTTCATAACGTGTTCTTTAAATTGATTTTAAATGATTTTACTTAGAAAGGTAATTATTCGTTAAAATCATCTTTTTGTAAGTGCGACTTTTAGGCCAAGTAAGATAAAAACAATTCCAGTCATTTTGTTTAATCGACTTTCGGCATTTTTGTTTTTATTAAAAAGTGTTGCAACGTTACTTCCCATTAATGCCAAAAATGAACACCATATTATGGTTATGATAAAGATGATGAATCCTAGTAATAAGTATGGAACAGGATTGTTTATCTCTGAACTTTTTACAAATTGTGGTAAAAATGCTAAGAAGAAAATTGCAATTTTAGGATTTAGAACATCGCTTAAAAGTGCTGTGAAAAATAACTTTCTGTTAGCGGTATTTTTAACTTCAATAGATTTTATTTCCGTTTGATCTGCTTTTGCGGTAAGCGATTTATAGCCTAGATAAAATAAATAGGCAGCTCCTAAATATTTAACTATGCTAAATGCCAGTGCCGATTGTGCCAGAATGAGCGAAAGCCCAAATGTAGCTGCAAGTGTATGAACGATTAGTCCTAAGCTAACTCCTAATGCCGAATATAATCCTGCTTTTTTGCCTAGAGAAATACTTCTTGTTAATACCATGATAGTGTCAATTCCTGGAGTAATAACTACAATTGTTGCTGCTATTATAAATGTTCCTAAGCTTTCTATTCCTGTCATGGCTATCGTTTTTAGTATTAATAATTGGTTTTGTTATCTGCTTAAGTTTTAAGCATTAGCTAAAATATGAATTTATTTATCACGAAATTAATTTTTTTATTAAATCCAAATCTACAGGTTTATCGCTCGGTAGGGCAACAAAATAATCTAATTGCCATTGTTGTGTTTTCTGTGCTTGTTTACTTGTTGTACTGTCCCAAGGCGGATATACACGAATGGCACGTTTGCCTTCTTTCTTATCATCAGATAAAATTCCTTTTTGGTGTAGTATCGATTTCGGAAAAATAAATTGTCCAAAGTGAGAACCATTTCTAGTGCTTACAATAAATAAATCGATATCATCTGTAATCTCAAAAGGGGCAATAGGACCTTTTAGGCTTCTTTTCCATAACGTAACAAATTGTCCCACTTTTGTTGGGGTAATTTTTGCTACACGGTATGTAACAGCCTGATTGTTTATTTTAAAAGTATAAGCGCCATAATCGGCACTTTCGGCTTCTGCAATTGGTTGCGTACATTCTAAGTTACACGTATCGTATAGTTGTTCTTTTGCTTCAAGCAAATCTTTATGAATGGTATTTGTAGACCAAATGGTTGAGGTTTCCATGCTTTGTTATTAGATTTCTGAGGATTATATAAAATTTAAACTACCTAAGCCGTTTAGTTTTTATTTTCGTTTAAATTATTGGAGGGGTTATTTTTTATTGGTTTTCAAAATCCAATCAATACAGTTATCAATCCATTGTACATCGCTGGTAGGATTATCCATCCCGAAACCATGACCTCCTTTGGCATAAAAGAAAGATTCTACTGGGACTTTGTTTTTTTGCAAAGCAGCAATAAATACAAGCGAGTTTTGTACTATAACATCAGGATCATCTATGGCATGAGTAATAAATGAGGGAGGAGTATTTGGTGTTACATGCAATTCATTCGAGTATTCTTTAATTTCCTCGGGAGATGCGTCTTTGCCAAGCAAATTATTTCTGGATCCCATATGTGTTAAACTATCTGTCATACTAATAACAGGATAAGTAAGAATCATAAAGTCGGGACGCAAATTGGTTTTTAACGGATTGTCGATATATGATTTGGTATAATGTGTTCCCGCAGTTGCTGCCAAATGTCCTCCGGCAGAACTACCCTGAATTCCAATTTTGTTTGGATTTATTCCCCATTTTTTGGCATTTTCTCTTACCAACTCAATAGCACGTTGTGCATCTTGCAAAGGAACTATTTCTTTGTTTTCGACATATTTTGCAATTGGTAAACGGTATTTTAGTACAAATGCTGCAATTCCGCTTTCGTTTAGTTTTTTTGCAATAGCATAACCTTCATGATCAATTGCCACGCCCGAATAGCCACCACCAGGACAAATAATAACAGCAATTCCTGTAGCTTTATTTTTTTCGGGAAGAAAAACAGTGAGGTCTGGAGTAGCGACTCTTGTAATTACAGTAATTTTTTTTGCACCAGTGTCATAAACCATAACGGAATCTGTTAAGTCAGCAATTTCTTTTGCGTTAGGGACTTTTCCATTATATAAAGGGATAACATTTTGAGCATATTGAGAGTTAGACATTCCGACAAGTAAATAAAGAGTTAAAAGTAATTGTTTCATGAAGTTGTAAAATAGAACTTGAAATATAAGGAAAATATCAGAAAGAACGATTTACATTATCTTTCTATTCTCGGTTATTGCAAGTTCATATTCTTCGGAGTTGTGTAGCTTTCTTAGATTGTCTATTAAATAATCTATTTGCGCAAGACCTATTTCTTTGTACTTTTTGATGTGTTCTTCACTCAGTTTTATTTCTCGTTGTGCATCGGCAAATCCTCCTAGAAAACACCAAAGAAAGTAATCGTTATCTCGTTTCTCAAAAATATAATCCCAATCTTTCCAATAAATTAGTTTTCCTTTTACCTTTTTAATCTCCAAATAAACAGGCTCAATTTTAAAATGCTCGTATTTGGTACATGAATAACGATGAGATTTTATCTTTTCGTTTTCAAGATATTTCTCAATTTCTTCAATCTGGGTATGATTAAGATTGTACTCATAAGTAAGCTGTTTTATGAGTTCGTTGTCATCTATAAAAGCTGTATATTTAACAAATTTATCCAATTTTTCAGCCCATTCGGTAACGGAAAGTTCTTCACGTGTTATAAGATTTGTGGTTTGAGAATTAATTATAAAAATCATTTTTTATTTACTTCTAATTTCGAATGATTTTCTCGAGTTTATCTAATTCAGTATTTAATCCGAATCCTTCGGTATCTACTTTAGTTCCTATGAATTGAGAAATACCACATCCAAAACAAACTTTTGCTATTCCGATTATAGAATCTTTTCTTTTGAAAATAAAGATATCGCGATATTCAGGAATACAGGAAGAATATTCATATCGTAATGAATCTTTTTGACTAAAAATATTTTCGACTTCTTTTTTCTTTTCTCCGTTTAATTCATGCTTTACAAAATGATACTTTTTTAAGTTTGATTCAAAGTTAGGTTCTGAAATAGAATTTGGATAATGGCTTGCTAATATTTGAGCTAGATTTTTTTCGTCTTCAGTTTTATTTTCTATTCTCATGAGGGTAAAAAAAACATTCTCTGAAATGTCCAAATAGTAATGATCAATTTTATCAGAGTCATAGAATTTTTTCAATTCTTTTTTTGAAGCAATATCTTCTTTTGGAATAACTTTCGTTGAATTGTTGCAGCTTATAATTGTTAAGATTAGTAATAAGTAGTATTTCTTCATATTAGCGTTTTATTGTTTTAATAGAACGAAAATACAAATAAAAATTCTACCATAATCCAGTCTTTCTCTTAGATTTACTCAATATCAAGATTAAATTTCTCTAATAATCCCGCAAGTTCCAAACGGGAGAATTTAGCCTTTTTGACTCTGTTTTCTTCTGGGTCGAAAGAATAGTTTTTTGCAGTACGAAAATCTGCTTTCTCAAGAATACTTCGTACAAATGTTGCGTTCGAAAGGTCGCAGTTTTTAAATACCGCTTGAGTCAAATCGGCTTCGGAGAAATCTACATCTTTTAGAGAACAATCGAAGAAGTTTGTTTTCTTTAATTTTCTTTGTAAAAAAGTAGAGTAGTCCAGGATACAACCCTGAAAGTTCATGGAGAATAAAAAGGCATTACTGTCACTAAAGTCTAATCCCATTAATTTGCAATCAGTAAATTTAATGTTTTTCAATCCTGTGTTTCTTAGCGTTGCCAAAGAGAAATTACAGTTCTTAAAGTTGCAGTCTATAAAGTCGTTATTACTTAAATCGCTTTTTGAAAAGTTACAGTTTATAAAATCGCAATTGAAAAATTCGAAATCAACTAATTTCTTTTCTGAGTAATCGATGTTTTCAAATGTCTTGCCTTGTTGAAGTAATGTGTCCATAATAAATTGATGATGAAAGTTAATTGTTGCAAATGCGATATTTATTCTAGTTCGATACAATCAAAAACATGGTTATTTAGTATCATTTCGACTATATCGGCTTCACTATCAATTCTTAAAATATTGTCCCAATCTTCAAGGTCAAAATTCCACTTTGCGTTTGGTAATAATTCGTTAAGGATTGTTGTTGCCGATTCTAATTTCGATTCTGTGTTTACCGAAGTTTTGAAAACGTAAATCATTATTTGCTTTTTTTAGTTTGCAAATGTCAATAATAAAGAGACAATTCTATTAGGATTCAATAAGCAGGAGTTAGGATTTATCAATCATTTTCCGGTACTCAATAGGAGTGACGCCTTCGTGTTTTTTGAAGATACGACTAAAGTACGATTGATCATAATGCCCTACCTGTATTGCAATTTCGTTAATGGTAAGATTGGTTTGGTATAATAAGTATTTGGCTTCTAGTAGGATTGTTTCGTCTATCCATTTTGTAGGCGATTTTCCTGTGACTGATTTAACCGATTTGTTTAAATGATTTGGAGTGACATTAAGTACCGAAGCATAATAACTCACCTGATGTTGGGTTTTTATATGCAAATATATAAGCTCTTTAAACTTTGTTGTGAGTGTAGTTGCTGCCGTGAGGGTTTTATTGGTTTTTACAGCATTCTTGTTTATTTCAAAAAGTAACGCAATAAGGTAAGGCTGTATAATATCCAGATTTGTACCGCCAGTTTCGGTATATTCTATGAGCAGACGATTTAATAGATTCGAAATAAATCCAGCTTCTTGTTTTTGAAAATTTACATTAGGATTTCCCCAGACTTTCAAAAAATTAAAATCATTTAGCATTTCTCGATTGCCATATTTCCCTATTAGAATATCCTGATGAAACTGACATATGATACCTGTTATCTTTTTACTCATAAAATCTATCGAGTAAATCTGTCCAGCAGGAACTAGTATCATTTCATTTGCCTTGGTTGTATATTCTTCGAACCCAACTTTTAGTTTATGAATTCCAGAAGTGATAAAAAGCAGCGTATGACAAATGTGTTTGGATGGAGGTACAGGATATTTTAGTTGATTTACATCTTCAATCCTCAAGCAAAAAAAATGTTCGGAGTTTGATTTAAAAAGATGTTCTACAGTATTTTCAGATTCAAGGAACTTATCTCGAAAATCTTTTGCACCATAGGTTTTTATATCTTCCTCTTTTTTCGCTTTCATTTTCCTGTTTGGTATTCGTAGTAAAATTTACTCAGCGAAAATAGGAATTAAAAATAGGTTTCTTGTTTACTTATTTCTCAATTTCAATCCCAAAACCATTCGTAGGGAAGATTACCCAACGATCATTTACTTTCATTGCTTTGTTTACTTTTAGACGATATACTTTATTATCATTTAATTCGATTATGATTTTTAAGTCATAAGTAGCGGCCTCAATAGTTACTTTATTTCTTATGGTATTAACTTTTTTAGTTTCTACTAAAGTAGATTCTGTTTTTACCAATTTGATGTTTTCCCAATTAAATAAAGAATGCGCCTCCGAAATAAACTGATTTATACGTTTGATATCTTCCGGTTTTCTTTGTTTTCCTTTTCTAACAATTAACTTTATCAAATCCTCATTAGATTTTAGTCTAGAAGATTCCTCAGGAGTTATTGTACCATTTACAAAACCATAGGCAGCATTTTCTTTGGGAGATATAAACAAAGAATACAAGTCTTCTGCATCTTTATCTTTAATGCTATTTGTAATTTCTATGGCAAATTCATCAATAGTTACCGGTTCACTACATGAAACTAATGTGATGAGGCTAAAAAGAAGGATGAGTTTTGTGAATTTTATATTTTTCATTTTATGAGTTTAGTTTTTGGATGGACTAAGATCTTTTACTCGACATCAGATTTAAGAAGTGAATATAAATTCAAGTCGATAAATTTATCGTAAAGCAATTCTCCTTGGCGAATAATGCCTTCCTTGGTAAAGTTAAGTTTTTCTGGGATTGTTTTGCTTTTAAAGTTCTCGGTTCCGCATTTTATTTCGATTCGGTTTAATTGCAGACCCGAAAAACCAAAGTCAATAATCGCTTTGCAAGATTTAGTTATAATCCCTTTTCCTTGTAGGTTTTCGGCAAGCCAATATCCGATTTCTCCAATTTTGTTCTGACCATCAATTTTATAAACGCCAATTCTTCCTATGACTTTTTCATTATCAACAATAACAAAAGCATATTCATTTTCGTCTTTGTTTCGTTGCATCGTACCTTTTACAAAATTATCTGCGAAATCTACAGTTTGCATTCTATCAACAAAAGGCAACCATTCTCTTAAATGAGTTCTGTTAGCATCAACAAGATCAAAGATTGGTTGCGCATGATTCTCGTGAATTAACTCGAGTTTTAGGTTTTGGTCTATGTTTATGGTCATGATTGATGGGGTGAAGTATTATTTTATTTATTTCTTTTTATTACTATCATAGATATTCCTAAAATTATTGAAGGAACCCAACATATAAAAGATATTTCGGCAATCAGTTTTATTAATGGAGTTATTGTTCCCATATAGCTAAACAATGCTCCAGTTATAAGAAACATTATTATACCATTTATAATAAAACCAATTCCTATTTTTTTGTAAATACTCATGAGTTGATTACTTTTTGTTGTTTATAGAATGTTAGCTTATATCGGTTAATTTAGAAATTTTGTCACCTGAAAATTCAAAGATTGATTTCCCTTTTAAATTCAATTCTTGTCCTTTTTTGAGTCCATTAGGAAAGTCCATTCCTAAAATAGCAAAGTAGTTAATCTCTATTTCGGTTTCGTTTTCTAAATGTTTAAAAGATGTTATGGTTTGTGTTCGGCTCGAGAAATAAGCTTTTGCCTGTTCCGCTTGCTGTTTAAAAGAGGTTAAGCCAGTTAAAGACATATTTGTTTCGCTACCTTGAATATTCTCAAAGATTATAGCTTCGTCAAAATCTGAAACCATTTTGTCAATATCAAATTGGTTATAACCGTCAATGTAATTCTGAATTGCTTTTTCTCTTTTGATCATGATAATAGTCTTATATTCGAGGAATCTATTTCTTCAGCTAATATATAAATATTTATCAAGAATTTCTTCAAATGTGTCTATCTGACACAGGAATACACGAGCGATAGCGAACTGGCGAATATAAACATTGCCAACGGTTTCAACCGTTGGAGCGCAATGCATTATCACAATCCGTATCCCACGGTTGAAACCGTGGGCTATGCAAAATACGATAGAATCGTAGCACCTCTGTGGCTTAAAACCTTTGTACCTTTGCTTCTCTGAACCTTTGAACCTTTTCTAAAAAAAAACTCAGCCTCACCATTCCTAAGAATGACAAGACTGAGAAAGATGACAAGTTAAAATGTCTTTGAATTATTTTGCTCCTGGAGGAGAATTTTCTCTTATGTATTTCATAAAGGTATCTAAAAGATGTTTTCTTGTTCCTTCACCTTCGGATATACTGTGCGAACGATTAGGATAAATCATCAAGTCGAACATTTTATCGTATTTGACTAATTCGTTAATTAAAACTTCGGCGTTTTTATAATGTACGTTATCATCGCCTGTTCCATGAATGTATAATAAGTTTCCTTTTAGGTTTTTGGCGTGAGTTACAGGTGATGCTTTAACATAAGTTGCTTCGTTTTCGCTTGGCAATCCCATATATCTTTCCGTATAAATGTTGTCATAAAAATGCTGATCGGTTACAGCAGCAACTGCAATTCCTGTTTTGTAAATTTCAGGATATTGAAACATTAAATTTAATGTTACAGCTCCACCGCCGCTCCATCCGTGAATAGCAACTCTATCGGTATCAATGAATTTCCATTTTAAAACCTCTTTGGCAGCCATGGCTTGATCACGAGTATTTACGATTCCGATGTTTTTATAAATCGATTTTCTCCATTTTGTACCTTTCATTACAGGAGTTCCTCGGTTATCCATAGCAATTCCTATATATCCTTCTGGAATTAAATAGGCGATGTACGGATAAAAATATGGTTCGTCATTTGCTACAGAAGCCATTGGTTCTCCATAAACATAAAAGAACACAGGGTATTTTTTATTAGGATCAAAGTTTAATGGTTTAGCCATTATTCCGTCCATTTCGATACCATCTACAGTAGTAACTTTAAATTTTTCTAAAGAATAATTACGATCCGGAGCTACAAAAGAATCAGCTGTTTGTGGTAATATTTTTTTGTGACTAGGTAAAGCGACTAAGCGTGTGTTGTAATCACGATTAATGTTAGAATTGGTATGTTTGGCATATTTACCATCAGTAGAAAAACGGTATTCATTTGTTCCTTCAAATTCTTTAGGAGTAATGCGTTTTGTTTTCTTGGTATTCAAATTGGTTTCATACAAATAGCGTTGTGTTGCATCTGTAGGACTGGCAATATAATAGATAGATTTTGTTTCCTGATTATATGCTTTATAATAAGCGTCGAAATTTTCGGTGGTAATTAATTCTTTCTTTTTACCATCGGCACTAATTTTATAAATATGCATCCAACCATCAGCATCTGAGCTCCATAAAAAAGCTTTTCCGTTATCTACAAACTGACAAGGAAAAACATCGTATTCTCCGGAAGAGATGTCAAAAACATCAATCCATGATTCTGATTTTTCTTGATAGATTAAATTAGCTGTTCCAGACTTTGCATCACAAGTATAGATAGAAGCTTGGTTTTGAAGTCTGTTTAATTGTACAACCATCACATTTTGATTGTTGATCCATTCCATTCTAACCAAATAGTTGTTGTCTGGTTCGCCAGGAATATTTAACCAATTTGTTTTTAATGAAGTAATATCGATTACCCCAATTTTTACAGATGATGGTTTTTCACCAGCTTTAGGATATTCTACCGGCACTGTAAAAGGGTATAAGGCATCGGTATTGTTTATCATTAAATGGAATTTTGTTTGGGATGCATCTACACGCCAAAACGAAATGCTTTTTCCATCAGGACTCCATCTAAAACCATCTCGAGCAGCAAGTTCTTCTTCATAAACCCAATCAAAAGTTCCGTTGATGATTTTATCAGTTCCATCGGTTGTTAGCGGAGTTATTTTTCCAGTAACTAGATTTTCCAAATAAATGTTATGTTGCGAAACATAGGCTACGTTCTCATTATCATTAGAAAACTTAGCAAACATTAAGGATGACTTTTCTAAGCTAGTACCAAGTTGCTTCCCTTTACCAGTTGCAAGATCAAAAAACCAATAATCTCCTTTGGTATTAGCTCTCCAAACTTTCTTAGAATTAGTATAAACCAATACTTTTGTTTTGTTTTGGTTCCAAACCAATTGTTCTATTTCACCCGTAAAGCCAGATTTTTGTAACTGATCCTGAGTTAAAATAGTAGTGTTTTGGTTTAGTTTATCAACATCGTAAACAACTACGTTTCCTTGGGAGTTAACCCAAAAAGAATGGGAGTTTGGCAACCAATTTAACTGATTAATATCAATACTTTCCTGAGCAAAAACACTCGAGCAGATTAATAATAATAGTAGAAAATGCTTTTTCATTATACTTATGTAATTTTAGATTAATAATAGCGCTATGGTTATAGCGCTATAAAATTAATGATTAATGCGAATCAAGAGTTGAATTTTTATATAAACCTAACGGGTTTTTAAATCTGTTAGGTTTAATCTTAATTTGTAGTTGTGTTGTTTGACCCCTTGATTCACATTTTTGCTATTCCTTTATTAATTTACGGATTATTGTTTTTCCGCTTGACGATTTAATTTTTAAAATGTAAACACCATTTACTTTTCCAGATAAATCAATTGTTATATCATTTGATTTAATTTTTGACGATGTTGTACTTAAGATTAATTGTCCCGTAACGCTATAAACAGAAGCTTCGTATTCTTCTTGATCTAATGAAGGAATATATACAGTAAATAAATCTTTTGATGGATTAGGATATACCACAACTCCCTCGATTTTATTTTCTTTTACATTTAATGTTGGACTGTTGTTGATTTTGAAATTGTCAAACCAAACTCTGGTACCATAACCCGATGTGTTTCTTATTTTAACTAGAACACTCGATTGGTTTTTTACAACACTTAAATCTACAGTTTCGCTTCTCCAATCAGAATCTTGGGTTGGCTTCCAGTCATTAGTTTCATTTGCTTGTGTAGTAGCAGGGTCATCCTGAATAGGAGGCAATACTGTTTGCAATTGCAATTGATTCTTAGAATATACATTTGTCCAATTAACGCCACAATCTGATGAAACTAAAATATCGATCTGATCTGGGGCAGGAGCAGGGTCAAAAACACTTAAATATTGTGTGTATCCAAGATCAAAATGTAAATGAGGTTTATCAGCCGTGGTGAAATCCATTGATTTTAAAATTAACTCATCGACCATTCCTGTTGGAGCATCAGCATTATTGATAACTAAACAAGTCAAATCTCCTTTACCTACATCGGTGCGTTGTTCCCAAGTAATAGGATCTGCATTTAAATTTAGAACTTGCCAGTCTTGCTGAGGGAAAGCATCATTAAAATTCTCAGTAACAGGTAAAGTATTTTTACCTTTTATTGTTACTGCGCTTGTTTTTAGCATGGTTGTACCTTGTCCGTAAGTATTAGTAGCAACTAAAGTAACATTATAATCACCTGGAGTATTATATACTACAGCTGGATTCTTGCTTGTAGAAGTTGCTGGTGTTCCTCCTGGAAAAGACCATAACCATGAAGTTGGCTCACCAAAAGAAGTATCTGAAAATTGAACTGGTAAATCACTACAAATCATTGAACTTGTAATTTTAAAATCAGTATATGGTTTTTCTTTACTATCAAAAGTAAATTTCAAATTATCAATCCAAATTCTCGCACCATAACCAGATGTGTTCACAAATTTAATCAGAACGTTAGGGTTTCCTTTAAAAGCTGTTAATGAAATTCTTTCAGTTCTCCAATCAGAATCGGATGTTGGAACCCAATTATTCGGATTTGTACTTGTGGCAGTTTCTAATACCGTATGAGTTTTAGAGTATAAAGGTGTCCAAGTGGTTCCACAATCTTTGGAAATTAAAATATTTAGAAGATCAGGACTATCTGCATCAAATTTTGCATAAGCAACGTCAAAAGAGAAATCAGTTGCACCAACTGCTAAGTTTAATGGTTTCAATGTAATTTCATCTACATCTCCTGCAGCATTATCGGCATTGTTTATAATCATACAAGAGGAAGAATTTCTGCCAGCAGTAGTACTTTTTTCCCATGTTAGATTGTTATTTAGGTTAGTGACTTCCCATCCAGCTGGAGGAAAAGTTCCTTCGAAGGTTTCTGTAAACGAAGCGCTTACAGGAGTAGTTACTGTAATAAAGTTTAATTTGGTAACTGAAGTTCCTGTACCAGATGGATTTGTAGTTGTTAAAGTAACATTATAAGAACCATTTGTAGTATATGTTACTATTGGATTTTGTGCTGTTGAGGTTGCAGGAATCCCACCTGGGAAAGACCATGACCAACTTGTAGGGTTTCCTGTTGAGGTATCTTTAAATGGAACAACTAAACTTGCGCAATTTGTTTTGGTAACAGCAGCAGAAAAATCAGATATAGGAGTAAGACTTTGAGTAATAGCTACATTTACATTGTCTATCCAAATGCGGGTTCCATAACCTGATTTGTTTTTAAAACGAATTGTAACATTTGGATTTCCTATATAAGCACTAAGATTAACGATTTCTTTTCTCCAGTTTTCAGGTGTACTCGGAATCCAGTTATTCGGAAGCGTTATAGGAGTAGTTGTAGTTTGAAGATCGGTATGAGTTTTAGAATATACAGATGTCCAATTTGTGCCACAATCGGTAGAAACTTCTACCTCAAGAACGTCTGGACTTATATCATCAAATTTTGTGTAAGCAACATCAAAATAGAGTTGACTATTTACTCCATTTGTAAAATTATAATAAGGAAGTTGTATGTAATCTAGTTCGCCAACGACAGCATTATCAGCATTATTCATAATCATACATGCTGAATCTCCATTGCCAACATCTTTACGTTTTTCCCACGCTAAACCTGCATCTGGATTTGTAATAGCCCATCCGTCTGGAGGAAAAGCTCCCGAAAAATTCTCAGTTAAGTTTACTGTAGATCTTTGATCAACTTTTATATAGCTGGTAATTGTTTTGGTATCGTTTCCTAATGCGTTAGTAGCAGTAAGTGAAACAGGATAAATTCCTGGTGTTGTATAAGTAACTGTTGGGTTAACCGCTGTAGATGTAGCTGGTGACCCTCCGATAAAAGTCCAGGATCTGGAAGTAGGTAATCCAAGAGAAACATCTTTAAAAGTTATACTTTTGTTGGAACAAATAGCAGTTGTACTTGCTGTAAGTTGTGCTATTGGCGCTGTACTAATAACTCCGACAGAAGCTAAATTACTATTTTGCCATAAAAAGCCTCTGGGATATTTGGCTACAGTCATATCATCTAGCCAATAAGTCATTGCATTAGTCTGGTCTTTGGTAAACATAGATTGACAATCTACATTATAATCCATTAAATTTTGATAGTTTGCAATAACTCCGCAGCTATTTACAGCCGATAAATTACAACCAAATCCCTGCGTTGTTGGTGGAGTATCTGCCATACCATCGTTAATTGGATCACAACCATTCTGAAAAGTATGTTGCAAACCAAAATAATGTCCAAACTCATGAGACATTTCTTTAGCAAATTGGAAATTAGCATCAGATCCACCCGTAGTACCTATATATCTATGATTATAAGTTACGTGAGGAACAACATCTTGTACAGGCAAAAAAGCATGTCCAGAACCATAAACCCCATC
Source organism: Flavobacterium sp. GL_143 (assembly GCF_057834355.1). Lineage (NCBI taxonomy): Bacteria > Pseudomonadati > Bacteroidota > Flavobacteriia > Flavobacteriales > Flavobacteriaceae > Flavobacterium > Flavobacterium sp. GL_143. Next base: position 2,299,911 of record NZ_CM174401.1, read on the forward strand.
AGCTGGGTTAGGTTCATCTACAACAACTATGTCTAAGTAATACTTTCCGTTTTTACCGTAGTACATATAATTATAAATCTTCGAATCGTATCCATCAACAATATGTGCTTCAGGATGCCAGTTCATTCCGGGAGTTTCTAATAAATTACCATCTGGGTCAACTGTAGCAAGAACAAATTGGATGTTCATTTTGCTTTTTATAGCTTCAAAACGTGGGTCTACAGTATTGTAAGCAGGGTATAAACCATTAAAATCTTTGTTGCAAACATCGATTGCATCATTAATTCGGCTTTGCATTTGGGCTTTGGTAAATGTTTTCCCAATATTAGATCCGTCATTTAGGATATGAAATACTACTGGTATAATATAAGGAGCAGCGTCCTTTTTCTTGGTTAATCCAGCTTTTTTTGCAGTTTCAATTTTTGGCAAAGATTGTCTAAATAGATCTTGCTCTTTTTGAGATAAATTGGTTCCGCATCCCATAATTGTTTGTGCAGAAGTGTTTAATGCGAAGAGCAGTAAAAACACAAATACTAAGTAATTTTTTTTCATAAAAATTTAGGTTAATTTGTAATTAGCTTAGATCCTGTAGTGTCAATTTCTATTTTTTAAATTAAAAATTGATCTAATGTCGTGGTCTTAATCTTGAGCTAAATATTTTTTTTGATAAAAGTACAGTAGTGAGTTGTGGCACATTTATATTATATTAACATTAAATAATGGTATATTATCTGGTTTAATGTTAAAAAATATGTTTAGGTGTTAATATATTGGTTGTTTTTTAAAGTGATTCGTATTTTTTGTGGTAAAAATATACAGAAAACACAAGGTAGTATGATGCCTGATAGGATTTTGCTACATCCTAGATTACTAATCGGAATTTTTTTTTAATTGAGGGATAGATACCAGTTTTTAGGTAATGTAATAATCGTTGGAATTATTTGGTGGAGTTATCTTTTTGTTATTTAATTCCAAAAGCGTGTTTTCTATCATTTGCGACATGGTATCCAGAGCCAAATCGTTAGGTTGTAGACCAAAAGGATCTTCTAGTTCATCTGCGATTGCTTCTAGGGCTACAAAAGTATAGGCAATAAACACGATTGCAAATGGAGTAATCCAGCCTAATGTTTCTACAAAGCCAAAAGGCAATATAAAGCAGTATATATAAACTGTTCGATGTAGTAATACACTATAAGTATAAGGAATAGGAGTACTGGCAATTCTTTCGCAACCACCTACGATATCCGAAAGTTTGTTCAGGTTTTCTTCAAATGCCAATTGGGTTATACTATTTAGTTTGCCTTCTTTTTTTGCATCCTTAACCCAGTTCCCTAATTCCCTTAAAATAATGATGGGTTTAAAATGAACTTCTTTTAAGGTATTTGCAAATTCTTTAGAAAGAAGACGACTCATGTCGTCGCTAGAATCAGTATGTCTGAGTTGGTGTTTTAATGCGTAAACGAAAGCAATAAGTAAATTGATAAATTGGTCACGTTTCTCATTATAGTCATTGTCTATTAATGAATGACTTTGACGAGCCAATGATCTGGTGTCGTTAAGTAATGCTCCCCAAAGTTTTCTGCCTTCCCAGAATCTGTCGTAGCTAACGTTATTACGAAAACCTAAAAAGATAGCCAGCGCAATTCCAAATAAAGTAAATATAGCAGGATTAATATGTAGATTATGTTCTAATAAAAAAGGTTTGAAATACACCACCAATATCGAAAACAATAACAATAGTATTAATCTCGGCATAAGTTGAGGTAAAACGGAACCATTCCATTCGAACAACATTTTAAACCAATTGCCTTTTTTCTTTATAATCATTGGGTGGGATTAATTTTGTTACTACAAAAGTAATAATTATATCCCTGATTGTATCTCTTAAAATTTTTGGTAAGTAGATATATAGTATTTAAGGTATGTAGGTATGATTGTAGCTTTTGAAGCATTATCAAAAGAAAAAGAACCTTAAACAATAATTGTTTAAGGAGTATTTTGATAATTCTTTCTGCTAAGCTTTATTCGATACTATTTTATTTCTCCTGTTCTAAATTAGCAGCGGCAGAAATCTGATCAAGTATATTAGTTTGATTGGGTGCAATGTAATTTTTTGTCTCGCTAGCGATTTCTTTCTTAAAAAGAAGATCTAATGCATTGTAAAGTCTTAATAAAACTTCTTTGTCTTCTTTTTCAATCTCTAAAGCAGTATTGAAATTAAAAATATAATTATTAGAGTTGCGTACTTCTACTTTTATCGTCTTAGACGTGATTTTAAATTTAACTATATCCATGTTGTTTGTAAATTACTTAGTTTGCAAAATGCTGTTTTTCTTGGTTTTTTTGCAGTCATGCAAAAGATGAGGAGCTTTAATTTACCTTCTGAACATGAAGTTTAAGAGAGGCTTCATGTAGATTCAGCGATATTAGGCGAGATTGAAGTAGCATCTTTGCGGCTAAAATATTTAGTTAAGGTTAATTTTATCACTTCAAATTTATGATTTTATCGTCAGTCCTAAAGGATTAGGGCAGTATTTTCTAAGCATAATTTCAATAAAAAACCCTTAAACAATTGTTGTTTAAGGGTTTGTTTTGGTAGCGAGACCGAGATTTGAACTCGGGACCTCAGGGTTATGAATCCTGCGCTCTAACCAACTGAGCTATCTCGCCATATTTGCAGTAAGAGTATGTCCCTCATTGCGGGTGCAAATATAGAAATAAATTTAGAGTTAGCAAGCAGAAATGAAAGAAAAAAAAATATTTTTAAAAAACTCTTTTTTTCAGAGATATATTCTTATATTTCCAAAAAATTAAATCTGGCACATGGATCTAAAAGTACGTTACGAAATCGAGTTTCCTATAAATTCATCTCCGCAGTTGTTGTATCAGTATATATCTACACCATCAGGATTGTCTGAATGGTTTGCTGATAATGTAAATTCACGTGGAGAGTTTTTTACATTCATCTGGAATGATTCTCAGGAAAAAGCACGTTTAGCATCCAAAAAAACGGGCGAAAAAGTTAAGTTTAAATGGGTTGACGAAAGCAGCAAAGACACAGAGTATTTCTTTGAACTGCATATTCTCGTAGACGAAATAACGAAAGATGTTTCGCTTATGGTAGTCGATTTTGCCGAAAAAGATGAGCTTGGAGAAGCGAAACAATTATGGGAAAATCAAATATCAGATCTAAAACATCTTATCGGATCAGTTTAGTAAAAGTCTATTTTATAACTTATATTTGCCCTGAACAAAAATTCAGGGTTTTTTTATGATTAATTTTAACGGGAACATAGTAGCGCAGGACGATAATTTATTGATTCAAAATCGCGCTTTTTTGTATGGAGATGGTGTTTTTGAAACACTTAAAATAGTAAATAATAAAATCCTCTTTCTTGAGGATCACTATTTTAGGCTAATGGCTTCAATGCGTGTAGTTCGAATGGAGATTCCTATGAACTTTACAATGGAATATCTAGAGGAGCAAATCCTTTCATTACTTAATCATAATTCTATTGCCGATTCGGCAAGAGCAAGAATTACAGTATATCGTAATGACGGCGGATATTATTTACCTCAAAACAACACAGTATCTTTTTTAATCCATGCGACAGCTTTGGATAATAAAGCATACGAAGTAAATGAGAATCCATACGAAGTCGATTTGTACAAGGATTTTTATGTTACCAAGCAATTATTGTCATCAATAAAAACGACAAATAAAGTAATAAATATCACAGGAAGTATTTTTGCAAATGAAAACGGACTGGATAATTGTATCTTATTAAATGATAGTAAGAATGCAATCGAAGCATTACAAGGAAACTTGTTTATGTTGTTGGGGAATAAGTTGATTACACCACCAGTTTCTGAGGGATGTCTGAATGGTGTAATGCGTAAACAAATTTTGGCTTTAGCAAAAAAACTAACTGACATAGAGGTTGTAGAAGAACCAATATCGCCGTTTGATCTTCAAAAAGCCGACGAATTGTTTCTTACTAATGTTATAAAAGGGATTCAACCAATAACCAAATACAGAAAGAAAGGTTTTACTACTAAGATATCAGTTATCTTAACGCAAAAACTTAATGAAAGTATTGCTTAATTAATTGAGATACGGATTCTCTGGTGCATTAGACCAAATAAGATAATCGCCTCCCAGTTCGATAATTTGTTCTTTCCAGAAATGGGTAGGTGATTTTCCGATAATTTTATTTTTATAATTATTATCGGCTATAATCCAGGAGTTGCCCTGCATTTCTGTTTCGAGTTGGTTTTCGTCCCAACCAGTGTAGCCCAAAAAGAAACGTATGTTGTTCTTATTGATTGCTCCACTATTAATTAAGTCTTTTGTAGACTCAAAATCTCCTCCCCAATATATACCATTTGAAATTTCGACACTATTCGGAATCAAATCGGGTATATTATGGATAAAGTAGAGATTATCCTGCTCAACTGGACCTCCATTATAAATCTTGAACGTGGCTTGGATTTCGGGAATTAAGTCATTAATAGTATATTTAAGTGGCTTATTTATGATGAAACCTATTGAACCTTGTTCATTGTGATCTGCTAATAGAATCACTGACCTGTTAAATGATAAGTCTCCAATTATAGAAGGCTCGGCAATAAGCAGGTGTCCTTTTTTTAATTTTTCTGAAATCATATCGTTACAATTTTTATTAAATTTAAGAATAAAATTTTTAAAATCGTAAATAAAATCGTTAAACAGCAAAAAAAAACCTTCCATATGGAAGGTTTTAATTATATTAAAAGCGTATGTAACTTGTTCTTAGTTAACTGCACCTTCTAATTCAGCACCTGCTTTGAATTTCACAACATTTTTAGCAGCGATTTGAATAGTTTTTCCAGTTTGAGGGTTTCTACCGTCTCTCGCAGCTCTTGCTGATACTGACCAAGATCCAAAACCTACCAATGATACTCTCCCACCTTTTTTCAAAGTAGCACCTACGTTTCCTAAAAATGATTCTAAAGCTAATTTTGCCGCAGCTTTTGTAATTCCTGCATCAGCAGCAATAGCATCGATTAATTCTGATTTGTTCATAATAATTAGTTATTAATTGTTGGTTAAAAAAAATTGTCAATACACAAATTTAATAGGAAATACGTTCCTTGCAAGCGTTTTGTTTAATTTTAGTTTGAATTGTTAATAACTTGCTTTTTTTGTTCATAAAGCAACCTAAAAGCATCACTAAATTTAGTGAGTAGCCTTATTTTGTTGATGTTAGTAGACCTTTGTGTTGTCAGAAAAAGTAATCCCATTTAGTAATTCTGCAACCGCCATTCGTTTTTTTCCGGGCAATTGTAAGCTTAATAATTGAATATAGCCATCAGTAACTGCAATTTTAATCTCTTTTTTGGTGCTAATTAAAGTGCCTATTTCTAGATTATGCGCTTCCAAAATAGGTTTAGCTTCATAGATTTTTACGCTTAATTCTTCCTCTTTATCTTTAAGAAAAGTCCAGGCTGCAGGATAAGGGCTTAAACCTCTTATTAAATCATTAATTACAGCTGCAGGTTTTGTCCAGTCGATTTTGCAGTTTTCTTTATTTAGTTTGTATGCCGTTTTAATATCGGCATTGTCTTCTTGAATTATAGTGGTTGAGTTACCTGATTCAATAGCTTGTAAAGTCTCAATAACTGTTTCGCTTCCTAACTGCATTAAGCGATCATGTAATTGACCTGCATTTTCTGTTGGTTCTATTTCTGTTTCAGAACTAAGAATCATTGCTCCGGTATCAATTTTATCATCTATAAAAAAGGTAGTAACACCAGTTTTGGTTTCACCATTTATTATAGCCCAGTTTATAGGAGCAGCACCGCGATAATTAGGAAGGAGAGAAGCATGAAGATTAAATGTTCCTAACAAAGGCATTTCCCAAACAACTTTAGGTAACATTCTAAAAGCAACAACAATTTGCAAATTAGCATTTAAAGATTTTAACTCCGATAAAAAATCTTCGTCTTTTAAATTGGTAGGTTGTAATAAAGGAAGGTTATTTGCTAACGCGTATTCTTTTACAGCCGAATATTTTATTTTCTGACCACGTCCTGCTGGTTTGTCTGCTGCGGTAATAACACCTACAACATTATAATTGTTCTTTATTATGGTATCTAGAATTCCTACTGCAAATTCAGGAGTTCCCATAAATATGATTCTTAATTTTTCCATTATGATTTTAATGTATATTTATTATTCGGTTTTATTATGATGCGATTGTCCTCTAGTAATTCTTGTAAAGTATGAACAACATCATCGGCACTATTGTTAGTGCGTGTTTGGATATCTCTAGAGCTCAAATCTTCAGTTTTTAATAAATCAAGAATAGTTTGTGCGACAGAGTTGTTTGTCTTTTTGACTTTTTTGGTAATACAATAAGAACAAATACCACAATCGGTAGTTGTTTTTTCTCCAAAATAATCCAGAATCAATTTGCTTTTGCAAGTTTTTTTCTCGTTTACATAGTCTAGAACCGATTGTAATTGGTCTTTCTTTAAATTATTCTGTTTTTCAAGATATTTTGAGACCCTATTAATAGTAAGGTCATCTTCTCGTACTTCATTAAATAATATAGAGGCATCATTGTTTTTGCTATTATACTCAATGATTTCTTTTTCTTTTAATTTTTCTAAAACGGTATGAACTTCAGCTTCAGAGCTATTTGATTTTTTAGCAATCAATTGCAGGTTAAACGGAGTTTTCATTTCGTAAATACCAGGGTAAGTACGTAAAATTGCCAGAATAATTTCCTCGTCATTAGAGTTTAAACTCGTATAACGTATTACTTCTCTCGATTCGATAAGAAATTGCATTGTGATTTTTTCCGAAAAACTTTGAGATAAAGTAATAATTCCTTGACGGTCTAAAAACTGTAAAGCATTGTATGTTTTTAAAGTAGGGAAGTCGTATTTATGGCAAAACCGATTCAGATTAAAAGCAAACTCTTCATTAATTCCTTCGCCGTAGGCAATCTGAAAATAATTACAAAGCTTAACGTACATCTTTTTAAGGAAACTTTTATCGGCTAAATTTTGAATAAACTGATTTTCGGCATTAGCAGTGTCTGATGCGCTAGTGAGTAAAACCGAAAAAGATTTTTCGCCATTACGTCCCGCACGTCCAGATTCCTGATAATAGTTTTCGATGTTTTCGGGTAATTGGGTATGAATTACAGTTTTTACATTGGGTTTATCAATCCCCATCCCAAAAGCATTTGTGGCAACAATAACCTGAGCTTCTTCGCTCATCCATAATTGCATGTTCTTGTCTTTTTCTTTAGTAGTAAGACCACCATGATAATAGGTAGCTTTAAAACCTAAAGATTGTAATTGAGCCGAAATACTCAAACAGGATTTTCTATTACGTACATATATAATAGATGGTTGCGGATTTTTTTTAAGAATCTGCTCCGTTCTGTATAATTTATCTTCGACCTCAAAAACCATGTAGGCGATATTTTCTCTGGCAAAAGATTGCTGGAAAAGTTTTGGGTCTTTTAATCCTAATTCAGTTTTGATGTCTTCAATAACCCTTGGAGTCGCCGTTGCAGTCAGAGCAAGAAACGGAATCTTAGGGAAATGTTTCTTTAATTCCGAAATCTTTAAATATGCAGGACGGAAATCGTGTCCCCATTGCGAGACACAATGTGCCTCATCTATGGCAATAAAATTTATAGGTAAGTTTTTTATGCGGTCAAGAATCCAGTCCGATTGTAATCGTTCTGGTGACAGGTATAAAAATTTATAATTCCCAAATTGGCAATTGTCAAGAAGATTAATAATTTCTTCAGTAGCGATTCCGCCAGTAAGAGCAATTGCCTTTATGTTTCTTTTTTGCAAATTAGCAACCTGATCCTTCATTAATGCTACCAAAGGTGAAACTACCAGGCAGATTCCTTCCTTCATCATCGATGGAACCTGAAAACAAATAGATTTTCCGCCGCCAGTTGGCAATAAGGCAAAAGTATCCTGACCATTTAAAACCGAATCAATGATTTCGTTTTGCAAAGGTCGGAAACTATCATGTTTCCAGTATTTTTGAAGAATCGATAATGCTTCTTGCATTTGTCAGGATTAAAGTTAACAATTTAGAAAACAGTTTCTAGTTTTACCAACCTTAAAAACTCCGACTAAATTTTATCTAAGATATAAAGAATTCGGTTAGATACAGTATCTTTAGGAACCTCAATAAGTTCGTAACCGTATTTTTTATACGTTTCTACCAGATGGCTGTAAATAGTTTTGGCTTGTTCAAAATTTTCGTAACGTTCACCGTCACTCATGTAAATTTCTTCCCAGGGTGGAAGCAGAAAAATTTTAGAATATTTGCAGTCCTCGCACGCAGCTTTAAAATGTTCCGGATAATCATCACCTATATAATCCATATAGGCTACAACATCAGGAATTCCGCGGTCAATAAACACAACTTCCGAAGGTTCTTGTTGTGCATTCTCGAATTGTTTAATCCGTCCTTCGAGTAACTTTTCACTAAACAACAAGGGCTTTTCAAGAAACAATTGTTCGATTCCTTCTTTTTGGGCCTCCAGCGTTACTTGTCTCGAAATTTCGGGATAACAGCAATATCCATCGGCTACCAAACCATCAATAATAGTAGACTTTCCCGTACCCGGGCCACCAATAATAACAATAATTTCTTTCTGCACTTTCTAAAAATAAAGTGCAAATTTACCTAAACTTATTGGTATAATACAAGATTATTTTCTTGAAGCGAATGATTTAGAGTTTTTTTGTAGGTAAAGTTCCTGCTGTTCGCTTCAATCTTTTCCTTTTTTAAAGAAAAAAAGAAAAAGGATTTGCACTTCCATCAGGGCTATTGAGGTTATAATTTTTTGTACTAGGATTAATTTGGTAAAAAGCATAAGGCGTAAAGCTTTAAGCGTAAAGTTTTTTTTTAATTGCAAAAAGAGTATTCCGATAAACCTTCCGATTTCTTCGTATTCGGAATAATAATATGCGATTCAAATTTCCTTTTTGCGATTATATTGTTTATAAAGTCAAGAACATAATCAGGTTCTTTGCCAAATAGATAACCGCAAAATTCATGTCCGCCACCGCAAGAGGTAATAAGTACGATATTTTTTTTAAGAGAAGTCATTTTATTGTAAACCGAATAAGAACCCGAAAGAGTCATGAATCCCATAGAATCATTTGGGCAGGAACGATGCGAGCCAGTTGCGTAAGGAACGGTGGAGTCTTCACTGCCGTGAGAAAGTAACATTGGAATTGCATTTTTAGCATTAATAAAATCTACATTCATAATCGCGCCAGATCCGCCGATAAGACCTGCATATTTAAAATCACTTGGCAAGTTATTCGAGTATAAATTCATTATAGAGTAATCCCAAAAAGTAGCATGAAATGCAATTTCAGCACCAGCGCTAATTCCGGCAATAAAAATCTTTGAAGTATCGATATTATAGGAGTCTTTATTTTTAATCATAAAAGAAGTTGCTTGCCACATATCGCTAACACCAATTTGAATGGTTTTAATTTTTTCAGGTAAAGTTGAGTTGCATCCAAAATCTTTATTCTTCATATATAAAGTGTACGAAATACTAGCAACTGCGGTTCCGTTTTGAGCAAGACTCATGGCGAAATTTTTTTCACCAAAACGATCTCCACCCGAAAAGCCGCCACCGTGAGCAAAAATCACAAGCGGTATTTTCTTGTCTGATTTTTTTAGGGGCAAGTATAAATCAAGATCTAGTTTAATGGAATCATTCTCGAAATAAGTTAACGTTTTGATTTCTTGTGCGGTAATAGAAAATGAAGTAAAAAAGATAAAAAGTAATAAATGTAAAAAAGGCATTCTCATTGTGGTGGTATTTTTATTATAATGCGTGTTCAATTACCCAAAGATAAAATAATAAAACAGGATAGGCTAAAATCCCGAGTTTTAACAAATTTTAAGAAGTGTGTTTGGTCTTGTAAAAGAGTAAAATAAGGTTAATTTGGGCTAATGTTTCGCATTATAAAAAAATCATAAATGCTAAATATAAAATCTCAAATCAAAACCGTATATTTGCGTCTATTTTAATGAAAGAATGGACGAAGATAAAGAAAAAACCACCGCCGAATTTTACGAAAGATTAAAGGTTGAGTTAGACAACAGTAACACTTGGCCAGCAGAATATTTGTATAAATTTATTGTGCCTTCAGTAGCAGATAATGTTGAGCGCGTAGAGAAAGCTTTTGATAGTATGGGAGCAGTAATTAAAACTACAAAATCCAAAACGGGTAAGTTTACCAGTGTTTCGGTAGATGTTACTATGAAAAGCTCAGATGAAGTAATCAGTAAATACCAAGAAGTTTCTACAATTGAAGGTATAGTTTCACTATAAATATGATCGAAAAATATAAAAAAGAAAATGCGAATGATGTTGTTTTTAATTTAGAATACAATTCTGAAAGACAACATTTAATCATTCCAGAGTATGGTCGTCATTTGCAAAAATTGATAGATCAGGCTACTGCTATTGAAGACGTTGAACAACGTAACAAAGCAGCCAAATATATTATTCAGGTAATGGGAAGCTTGAATCCGCATTTGCGTGATGTACCCGATTTTCAACACAAACTTTGGGATCAGCTTTTTATCATGTCTGATTTTAAATTAGATGTTGAATCTCCTTACCCAATCCCTTCTCGCGAAGTATTACAGCTAAAACCAGATGTATTAAAATACCCTCAAAATTACCCAAAATACAGGTATTATGGTAACAACATCAAATACATGATAGATGTTGCCAACAAATGGGAAGATGGTGAGATGAAAAATGCATTAGTATTGGTAATTGCCAATCACATGAAAAAATCTTACCTGAGCTGGAACAAGGATACCGTAAAAGATGATGTTATTTTTGAACATTTGTACGAACTGTCAGATGGTAAAATAAATCTTCTACAAAGCACAGAAGAACTCCTAAACACAACAGATTTATTACGTACTAACAAACGTATATCTAATAAAATCACACCAGCTGGACAGCCTAAAATTCAGAACAATAAGAATATAAAAGGACCAGGGAAATCAAAGCCGTTTCAAAAGAATAATAATCAAAAATAAAAAAGTCGCTAAGATGCTAAGTGACTAAGGCGCTAAGATTTTTAGCTCAGTACCTTAGAATTTCAGAACCTTAGAAACTTACAAAGAGAATAATAATCAAAAAAATGTTTAATAAAGTTACTAAGATCCTAAGGGACTAAGTTGCTAAGATTTCTTAGCTCAGAACCTCAGAATCTCAGAACCTTAGCAACTTATCAAAAAAGAATATGGGAATTTTTAAAATCGAAGGTGGAATTCCTTTAAAAGGAGAAATCACTCCACAAGGTGCAAAAAATGAAGCGTTACAAATTTTATGCGCGGTACTTTTAACCTCAGAAAAAGTAAAGATTAATAACATTCCTGATATTATTGATATCAATAAATTAATTACGCTTTTAGGAAATTTAGGCGTAAAAATTCAAAAAAACGAACCAGGTTCAATTACATTTCAAGCCGATGAGGTAAATGTAAACTACCTGGAAACTGAAGCTTTCAAGAAAGAAGGTGGAGCACTTCGTGGTTCAATCATGATTGTTGGGCCGCTTTTGGCACGTTTCGGAAAAGGATATATTCCTAAACCAGGAGGAGATAAAATAGGTCGTCGTAGATTAGATACTCACTTTGAGGGATTCATTAATCTAGGAGCGAAATTTAGATATAATAGAGAAGATCACTTTTATGGTGTTGAAGCTCCAGAAGGATTAATCGGAACCGATATGTTGCTTGACGAAGCATCAGTAACAGGAACTGCAAATATTGTAATGGCAGCAGTTTTAGCCAAAGGACAAACAACAGTTTACAACGCAGCTTGCGAGCCTTACTTACAACAATTGTGTAAGATGTTGAACTCTATGGGAGCAAAAATCTCAGGAGTAGGTTCAAACTTATTAACAATCGAAGGAGTAGAAAGTTTAGGTGGTTGCGAGCACAGAATTCTTCCAGATATGATCGAAATCGGATCTTGGATAGGGTTGGCAGCAATGACAAAAAGCGAAATCACAATCAAGAATGTAAGTTGGGAAAACCTAGGGCTTATCCCTAATACATTCAGAAAATTAGGAATCACAATAGAAAAACGTGGTGATGATATTTATATCCCTGCTCACGTAAATGGATATGAAGTTAAAACAGATATCGATGGATCAATCTTAACCATTGCCGATGCGCCATGGCCAGGATTTACACCAGATTTATTAAGTATCGTTTTGGTTGTGGCAACACAAGCAAAAGGAGATGTTTTAATTCACCAAAAAATGTTCGAAAGCCGTTTGTTTTTCGTAGACAAACTAATCGACATGGGAGCAAAAATTATGTTATGTGATCCGCATAGAGCCGTTGTTATGGGACATAACTTCGAGTCACAATTAAAAGCAACGACAATGTCATCTCCAGATATTCGTGCTGGAATTTCATTATTAATTGCAGCTCTATCAGCAAAAGGAACAAGTACAATACAAAATATAGAACAAATCGACCGTGGATACGAACGTATCGACGAGCGTTTAAGAGCAATTGGAGCAAAAATCGTGAGAGCGTAGATAAAATCCTCAAATGACGAATGAACAAAAAGCTATAAAAGCTACATACTTTAGTATAGTTGGAAACACCTGCTTAGCCGTTATAAAAGGCTTGGCAGGTTTTTTTGGCAATTCTTATGCCTTAATTGCAGACGCGATTGAATCGACTACCGATATATTTTCGTCCTGTTTGGTACTATTTGGAATTAAATATTCTAACAAACCAGCAGATGAAAATCATCCTTACGGACATGGTCGTGCAGAACCTTTAATCACATTTTTGGTCGTTGGATTTTTAATTACTTCAGCAACAATTATTGGTTACGAAAGTATTGCCAATATCCAAACCTCGCATGATTTGCCAAAATCCTGGACTTTGTATGTATTAGGAGCAATTATTGTTTGGAAAGAATATTCTTTTCGATTGGTAATGAAACGTAGCAAACAAACCAATAGTTCATCATTAGCAGCAGATGCCTGGCACCATCGTAGTGATGCAATTACATCTGTAGCAGCTTTTATCGGAATTTCGATTGCGCTAATCATGGGGAAAGGTTACGAATCGGCTGATGATTGGGCAGCACTTTTTGCAGCTTTCTTTATTTTATACAACAGTTATAAAATTTTCAGACCAGCGCTTGGCGAAATAATGGACGAAAATTTGAATGATGATTTAGTCGAAGAAATCAGAATAAAATCTTTAACCGTAGTAGGTATTCTGGGAACCGAGAAATGTTTTATTCGTAAAGCAGGAATGAAGTATCATGTAGATCTTCATGCCATCGTATCTGCTAAAATTTCGGTAAAAGAAGGACATGAACTTTCACATAAATTACAAGATACACTAAAAGAAAAAATACCCCAATTAGGGAATGTTTTAATTCATATTGAGCCAGATGATTATCATTGATTTTTAAGGTTCAAAGGTTTTTTTTAAAGGTTCAAAGGAACAAAGGTTCTGAGGAGCTAAGATTTCTTTTAGCAAGACAAAAAACGAAATCCGTTTATTCTTTTATATAGAGTAAACGGATTTTTTTTTAAGGTTTAAAGTTTTTTTTAAGGTTCAAAGGAACAAAGGAACAAAGGAACAAAGGTTCTGAGGACTAAGGTAACTTTGTCAAAGTTTTTTTACTTTGACAAAGATTCATTCTCAAATTTCTACTTACTAATGTGATTTCTCCTTTGTCGAAGTGACAAGTTTGGAAGGAATCTGCGTGAAATCATCACTAAACTACTCCAGAATATTAAGAAACTTCAATCCAAAAACTACTCCGTTTTGTTGTATTCCGTTTTGGTAAGAGTGAACATAATCTACACGAAACATTCTGAATTTTCCGAAACCAAGATTGTCTAATCCAACTGTAAATTCAGAATAGGGCTTAGTATTTGGAATTTCAAGAGAATGGAATCCTATATTTAAAGTTGATTTTAATTTATTCAATAAAGGAATCTTGTTCATAATATATCCATTGTCATTATGCTCCATATGAACCTCAAAATAGCTATCGTTTGTACTATTTGTGTAATATGGTAACAGATTAAATACATTCAGATATCTATCGGCTTGACCAATATGAGTTTGGTTTCCGTTAAAATGTTTGTAATCCATAAAAGCGATGTTCTCGGCATTAAAAAATTTACCTGCTTTTAGATTTATTCCCAAAAGCCCTTTATTTCCTAAAGTTAAATCATATCGTACTGCTGCACTTATAAGATCAAATTCATATTTTTTCTCGCTGGCAGCTAAACCTTTTTCATAGCCTAAAGATAAGGTTGGGTATTTCTCATTCTTAATATTATATTTTCCGTCTGGTCTGGAAATATATTTGTTACCAAAACTAATTCTAGTGTTCAAATTAGCTTTTACCAAATGATGTTTCTCAAAAGGTGAATTTACAAAGTCATTTGGCGCAAGCGGATTGTTAGAAGAGTAAAAATCATCCTTATTAAAGAAAGAGTAATCGGTAGTATTAAAAAGAGGTTTACGTTGCTCATACGCAACTTTTGCACCTATAATAATGCCGTTGGCTACATTTTGAGTATAGGCTAGTTGAGCAAATTCCAGATTGTAAACTTTCATATAGTTATCCTTAAAGAATAAAGAACTTACCGAATTAATAAAATTATTTATAGGTTCACTATTATTAAACTGGCTTACTTTTGTACCTCCAGAAGCAAAGATTGTAGCATAATTTTGATGATTAAAGGTATGCTTAAATTCGCCAGTAACACGCAGGCGCTCATCCGAGAACCCATAATTTATTGCGGTACTTATTGAGGTTTCTTTCCCTTTTTCCTCATTCCAATTTTTATAAGAAAAACCAGTTCCAATATTAACACCCTGAACAGTATTAAAACTAAGAGCGCTTAAATCTAATAGTCCGTTATACTTAAATGAATATTTCTCGAAAGTATTTTTGTGTTCATGACCGAGTAATATGTCAAAAAAATTAAACTTGTTATTCTTGGCATCAATAGAATCGGTGTATTTTCTTGATGTTCGAATAGTTTGTAAACTATCTTTCTTGATATAATCTGTACTTTCTTCTATGGTTAAAGGAATTGGGCGGATAGAATTCCAATAAGAATCATCTTTTTTATTAGCATTAGTTTCAAAACTTACGATTTCATTAGTGAAAGTTTTCTTTTCAAAAGAATCAGGAAATTCATAATTGGTATATACATAATTAAACTTTCCTGTAAATTGAACCCCAAATGCTCCAGCAGTAAAAGATAAACTTTGAGCATTTTTTGCCCACAATTTATTTTTAGAATTATAACTAAAGCTTTGTTTAAGATTCATTATTTGCGTTAGCTCATTCTTGATTCGATACCCTTTTATATCGAGATCAATGGCATAAATGGCAAAACTATCATCGATAATATAGATATATCCTTCAAAAACTGGTTCTTTATCACGTTTAGGGATAACCTTTATTTTATTTATTTGCTGGTTGTTCTCATCAAAGAAAGTTCCTTCTAGTTTGTATTTGTAGTAATTAAAGGCATTATCGGCAATAGGAGAAATCATTCTTACACCAAACTTTAATGTGTTATTATAAAAATCATAAGTAGATAAACTTGCCGTATTATAGCTATACCCTTTATTGTTACCCGAAATTTTAGAAGCTATAATTTTCTCCTTAAGATTATCAGGTTTCTCAAATGTAATTTTAGAAATAGTTTCCGATAGATACAAAACGCCTGTTCCTGTAGAGTCGAGATTAGAGGCCATTTCATCACCAATATCTACTTTAAGACCCATTATCTTTTTAGGTAAATCTTTAATTTTGAACATTCCTTTAGAATAAAAATCGGCTGTGTATCGTCCTGTTTTTTCCGAATTGTCTTTTTTATTGGCAATCGCACTTCTTATAATGTCATTGGCGGGATTATCCTTAGGATTAATTATTACTTCGTTAAGAGTGAAGTTTTCTTCCAGTAGTTTTACGTCCAGTGTGTATAGTGATGCAGAAGAGGGAACAGTTAGTTTTTGAGCTTTAAACCCTAAATATTGAAATATGATTTTGTTCTTTCCAATCTCTTTTATATTGAGCTGGTATTTTCCTTGTTCGTTGGATGTAGTACTGTTATAAGTATTCTCTTCGAAGATAGAAACAAACGGTAGAGGATTTCCTTTTTCATCCGAAATTGTTCCTTTAATCTGTGCGTAATTTGAAAATGAAAGTAGTAAAAAGGCAAATAAAATAAAGTTTTTCATATAGGTATATTTCTTATTTCAAAAATAAAAGAAGTTAGAAATGAACCTATTAAAACTATGTTAAATGATTTATAGCGCTTTAACTATAAAAAAGAGCGTATGGCAAGCTCGTAACTTTTTAGACCAAAACCTAGAATAACGCCTTTGGCATTTCCAGAAACATACGATTGGTGGCGGAAACTTTCGCGTGCATAAGTATTAGAAATGTGTACTTCGATAACTGGAGTCGTAACGGCTTTTATAGCATCGCCAATACCTATTGAGGTATGTGTATAAGCACCCGCATTTAGAATAATACCATCATAGTTAAAACCAAATTCTTGTATTTTTCCAATTAATTCGCCTTCGATATTACTTTGATAATAGCTTAGTTCAATAGATGAGAAAGATGTTTGTAATGTTTCAAAGTAATCTTCAAAAGTTTGAGATCCGTAAACTTCAGGTTCTCTTTTTCCTAAAAGATTCAAATTTGGTCCGTTTATAATGATAATTTTCATGTATTATAATTTTAAGCAATTCTGATTTGTTTTTGAATCCATTTTACATTTCACTCAAAACATTTCATTAGTAGCGGTGTAAAAATAAAAAAACCGTTCCAATAAATAGAACGGTTTTTATAAAAGTATGTGATATTATTTCTTAGAACATGAATCCAGCTGAAAGTTGGAAAACAGAGTTTTTAACATCTGCATTTTTTGAAGCTTCAGTTAATCCTATTCCGTAACGACCTTGAACAAAAATGTTTTCAGTAAGTTTAAATCCTAATCCTGCATTAAGACCGAACTCAAAAGTTTCACCATTTTTCACATCAAAATCATTTTTCTCACTTAATAAGAAAGATGCTTGAGGTCCTAATTCTAAACTAAATGATTTAGTTAAATAAAACTTAGCCATTACAGGAATAGATAAATATCCTAATTCATTTTTAAATTCATCAACAGCAGTTTTATAAGTTGCTCCTTGAGTAGAGTATAAAAGCTCAGGTTGAATAGAGAATTTTTCAAGTAATTTAATTTCCGCTACTACACCCGCATGGTAACTAGTGATTCCTTCTTTGTCTACTTCAATTCCGTCAAAAGCACTATCCCCAGTTTGATTTGCAAAGTTAACCCCTGCCTTTACACCAAAACGTAATAATTGTGCTTGCATTGTTGCTGATGTTGCTATGAACAGTACAGCTACTAAAATTATTCTTTTCATAAAATTCTTTTTAAAAGTTTGATTGATTTTTCTGTAAGTTAAAACTCTTATAATTTGCAAATATTGTTTAAATATTAGAAAGATTCCAATTTTCTACATTAAATAATTACTAGCAAATTTGATTGTTCAAGGGCAAAAATACTTGCTATTGGCTGGTACTCAATTATACTTATAAAAGATTGTTTTATAGAATTTACATCCCATTTTTTAATTAATAGTATTTTATGTTAATATTATTATATATTTGTAGTATTAATATTATAAAATATAAAATCATGAAAAAGATTACTTTATCAATCATTGCAGTTTTAGCATTTGGATTTTCAAATGCACAAGAAGTTAAATTTGGTGTAAAAGGAGGAATTAATCTTTCTACTTTAACAGGAGATATTTATGATGCCTCTTCAAAAGTTGGTTTCCAGGTTGGAGGTTTCGCAGAGATAAAATTATCAGATAAATTCTTTGTTCAACCTGAACTTTTATATTCAACTCAGGGAGCGAAGAATAAAGTATCTGGGTTTGGATATTCTGAAGAAAATAAATTAAAATTTGGATACTTAAATGTACCAGTAATGGCTAAGTATTATGTTATTGAAAAACTTAGTTTAGAAGCAGGACCTCAAATCGGATTTTTAGTAAGCGCTAAATCTGAGTATTCATCTACTGGATTTGGAGAAGATGAGTCTGAAAAGGTAGATGTTAAAGATCAATTTAAATCAATTGATTTTGGAGTAAACTTTGGTGCTGGATATGATTTTACTGAAAACATTTCTGCTGGAGTTAGATATAATTTAGGTTTATCTAACATTACTGACTTCGGAGATGGAGATAATACTAAATTTAAAAATAGCGTATTTTCTTTATCAGTAGGATATAAATTCTAAACTATTTTAATTACGTTTTAAAAGCCTCTCATAATCAATTTATGAGAGGCTTTTTTTTATTTATAAGTTTTTTAGTAATAATTTTTAATAGACTTAAAACAAATTTGGCATCACTAAATTTAGTGAGAAAAACAGTAATAACATTCTTCTTTTCAGAGAGATAAAGAATAAAAATAGGGTTTCGTGTTTTTATTAATTTTTTGTTTTTTTTATGATTTTATTGGAATTTCGTTTGCACTTTTTTACGTTTGCCGCTTAAACCTTAACATAATACAAAAAAATGAAAAAAATTACTTTATCAATTGTTGCTGTTTTAGCATTTGGATTCGCAAATGCACAAGAAGTTAAATTTGGTGTAAAAGGAGGGATTAACCTTTCTACTTTTACAGGAGATGTTGAAAACGTTTCTTCAAAAGTTGGTTTCCAAGTTGGTGGTTTTGCAGAAATTAAATTAACTGAGAAATTCTCTATTCAACCTGAGCTTTTATACTCTTTACAAGGAGCAAAAATTGATCAATCAGAAGAAGGATATAGATATGAAAGCACTAATAAATTTTCGTATTTGAATATTCCAGTAATGGCAAAATATTATGTTGCTGAGAAATTTAGTTTAGAAGCAGGTCCTCAAATTGGATTTTTATTAAGTGCTAAATCTGATTTTACAGAAACTGATGACTTTTTTGGAACTACTTCTGGTGATGAAGATGTTAAAGATTCTTACAAATCAATTGACTTTGGAGTAAATTTTGGTGCTGGATATGACTTCACAGAAAATCTTTCTGCAGGTATCAGATATAATTTAGGTTTATCTAATATCGCTGATTTCGAAGAAGGTGACAATACTAAAATTAAAAATAGCGTATTCTCTTTATCAGTAGGATATAAATTCTAATAACTTTTAGAATATTATTTTTAAGATATTCTTAGTTTGACTTTTTACAATTTAGCAACCCTTAAGTAGAAATATTTAAGGGTTGTTTTTTATGTATAATCTAATATCAATTTTAGTTTATTGTCATTCTATTTTTGCAGGAATTTTAACTATATTTATTTACGTTTACTGCATAATTATTAAAATACAAAAAAATGAAAAAAATTACTTTATCAATTGTTGCTGTTTTAGCATTTGGATTCGCAAATGCACAAGAAGTTAAATTTGGTTTAAAAGGAGGGATTAACCTTTCTACTTTCACAGGTGATGTTGGATCCACATCTACCAGAGTTGGTTTTCAGGTGGGTGGTTTTGCAGAAATTAAAGTAACAGATAAATTTTCTGTTCAACCTGAGCTTTTATATTCTGCACAAGGAGCTAAAGAAAAAGGGGGCGTTGATGTAAATGGTGATATGCAATCTGCTGAGGTGATTTATAAATTAGGATATATAAATGTGCCTATCATGGCAAAATATTATGTAGCTCCAAAATTTAGTTTAGAAGCAGGACCTCAGATAGGATTTCTTACTAGTTCAAAAGTTGAAGCTAAGATTTTAGGTTTTTCAAAAGAAGTTGACATGGAAGATGCTGTAAAGTCTATTGATTTTGGTCTAAATTTTGGGGCAGGTTACGACTTTACTGAAAATTTTTCTGCTGGGCTTAGATATAATGTAGGTCTTTCTGATATTAATAATGAAAAAGATTCTACTAATAAAATTCATAACAGTGTATTCTCTTTATCAGTGGGATATAAATTTTAATAACTTTTAGAATATTATTTTTAAGATATTCTTAGTTTGACTTTTTACAATTTAGCAACCCTTAAGTAGAAATATTTACGGGTTGTTTTTTTTATGTATGATTTAAATAGAGTTTTAGATTTAGTTTTTAAGACTTTAAATCTAATTTATAGGTTTTTTATGGTTAATTATTATTGTGTTTAAAAGAAATTTGCTCTCACTAAATTTAGTGAGAAAAACAGTAATAATAAGCTCTAAGTCAGTGTTGTGAAGTTGGAAAGGTATGAGGATTGGTTTTATAAGATATTTTTTTTTAATCTGAAATTTTGGAATTTAAAGCGCTGTTTTCTAGGTTTGTCTCCTAAATTTTAACAAAACATAAAAAATGAAAAAAATTATTTTATCTATGGTTGCGATTTTAGCATTTGGATTTGCAAATGCTCAAGAAACAAGATTTGGAGTAAAAGGAGGTCTTAACCTCACAAATTTCACTGGTGGTTATGATACTAAATCTTTAGTTGGTTTCCATGTTGGAGGTTTTGCAGAAATTAAAGTTATGGACAAATTTTTTATTCAGCCAGAACTTTTGTATTCTGCGCAAGGAGCGAAATTTGATTTTTTTGATGGCGATTTTGATACTAAATTAAATTATTTGAATATCCCTGTTCTAGCTAAATATTATGTAACAAAAGAATTCTCAGTTGAGGCTGGTCCACAAATAGGTTTCTTATTGTCGGCTAAAGCTGATGGCGAAGATGCTAAAGATTTCTATAAATCTACAGATATAGGTTTTAATTTAGGAGCTGGATATAATTTTACTGAAAATTTATCAGTGGGTATTCGTTATACTATTGGTTTATCTGGTGTTGCTGATAGAGGAGATTATGAAGATTTAGATGATTATTATGATAGTGCTAAAAACAGTGTTTTGGCTTTATCTCTAGGATATAAATTCTAATTTTATTTTTTAAAATATACGTTAAAACCTTCTGCGATAGTAGAAGGTTTTTTTATGATTAAAAAATGCTTTCCTTTGTTTTATGAACTGGACTCGTTATATAAAAGAATATCAATCCTATCTTAAGATAGAACGTGGTTTATCTAAAAATACAATCGAGAACTATGTTTTTGATATTGAGCGATTATGTCTTTTTCTTACTCAAAATGAAATTGAAGTTTCTCCAGTGCAAATTAATGAAGAAACAGTTCAGGATTTTATTTATTCAGTTTCCAAAGAAGTTAACCCTCGTTCTCAGGCTCGAATTATTTCGGGTTTAAAAAGTTTTTTCAATTATTTGATATTCGAAGATTATCGCAATAATAGCCCTTTAGAACTTATAGAATCTCCTAAGACAGGAAGAAAATTGCCAGACACTTTATCGGTAGATGATATTGATAGACTCATTGCTGCTATCGATTTAAGCTCTAATGAAGGAGAAAGAAATCGTGCCATGTTAGAAACCTTATATGGCTGTGGACTTCGGGTTTCAGAATTAGTTGCATTAAAAATATCTGATTTATTTTTTGAAGAAGGATTTATTAAAATTACTGGAAAAGGAAATAAAGAACGTTTTGTTCCTATCGGAGAATCGACTCAAAAATATATTTTGCTATATGTTAATTTAGTACGGTCGCATTTAAACATTAAGAAAGGTTTTGAAGATACTTTGTTTTTAAATCGAAGAGGAAGTCAGCTAACCAGAGCTATGATTTTTACAATTACCAAAGATCTGGCTTTTAAGATTGGTTTAAATAAAAATATAAGTCCACATACTTTAAGACATTCTTTTGCTACTCATTTGCTTGAGAATGGAGCCGATTTGCGATCAATACAATTAATGCTAGGACATGAATCTATCACTACAACCGAAATATATGTTCATTTAGACAGAACATATTTAACACAGGTAATTCATAGTTTTCATCCAAGAAAGTAAACTTTTGGCAAAAATATTTTAGATGATATTATTTTTATCTTAAAAAAAATTAATATCTTGGAGGTGTATTGTTTGTAAAAAAGAGAATTTGTTCTCATACTTATAATAAGCAATAAAAAACGAAACTTTTATGTTTTTTTAAGCCTTAAATAATAGTATCAATTTTGTCTTATTCTGGATAAAATGGTCAACTTACACAGACACAATTATGGTTTTTGATTTATATGAAGATGAAAATTGTCAGAAGTTGAATAACTTTTACAAAAAACTATTTGCCGAAATTCCCGATTTAATCTTTCAATTTATTATCGATGTCGATAATACTTATTCTTTTCCTTTGGTTAGTAAAGCCATGGAAGAGATTTTTGAGTTACCAACAACAGAATTTACAAATCGAAGTAAATTTGCGATGTATGAAAGAGTGCATCCCGAAGATCGACATATGTTTATTACTTCACTATCTAAAGCCCGAAAAACACTAACGCCCTGGGAAGTTGAGTTTAGGGTAGTTTTGCCAAAAAAAGGGATTCGGTGGCTAAAAGTTTGCGCAAAATCCGAAGGTTCTCCAGGTGGTCAGGTTAGTTTCTACGGACGGATTTCGGATGTAACGGATATAAAAGATCAGGAGCTTAAACTTAAAATTTCAGAAGAAAGGTTTCAGTTTGCTTTAGACGCCTCTACAGTCGGTGTTTGGGATTGGGATATGGTAACAAACAGAGTATTTTATTCGTCTTTATCCTTGAAAATTTTAGAATTAGAATCTAATGATATTTTTGATGATCCAGAACGTTGGGATAAAATCGTGCATCCAGATGATTTACCTAAGTATTATTCGGATATTCAAGAGCATTTTGATAATAAAATACCTTATTATGAAAATTATCATCGTGTATTAACTTCTAGTGGTAAATACAAATGGATTCTCGATCGGGGAAAAGTTATCGAAAGAGATTCAAACGGAAAGCCATTGCGTGTTTTGGGTACGCATACAGATGTTTCTTATCAAAAAGAGAAAGAGTTGGAACTCATTAAAACGATGAAACTATTTAGTGATCAAAATAGTCGATTGCTTAATTTTTCTCATATCGTTTCTCATAATTTAAATACTCAAGCAGGTAATATTAAGAGTATTCTTGATTTTATCGATGAAGATCATAGTAAAGAAACGATTGATGAGATGTTGGTGCATTTGAGGACGGTTTCTAATGATTTAAATGATACTATTTCTAATTTAACTCAGATTGTTCAAATACAGAGTAATCTCAATATTGTTATAAAACCTCTTAAGTTGGGGTATAGTATTGATAAGACAGTTTCTATAATCAAGGCATTTAGCGCAAAAACCAAAATAATAATACATAATAATGTACCAGATTATGTAACGATTAATTTTAATCCTGCCTATCTGGAAAGTGTTTTGTTGAATTTTACTACGAATGCAATTAAATATGCTCATCCTGATAGAGCGCCTGTAGTCGAGTTTATTTTTGCAATTGAGCCAGATGGTCGCAAAGCTTTAAAAATTAAAGATAACGGTATCGGAATTGATTTAGAGCGCTATGGTGATTTGATATTCGGGATGTATAAAACCTTTCATAAACATAAAGAAGCTCGCGGTATTGGATTGTATATTACAAAAAACCAAATAGAATCTATGAAAGGGGAGGTTTCTGTAGAAAGTGTCGTTGGTGAAGGAACCGTTTTTAAGATTATTTTTAATGATGATTTGTAGGTTCTGAGGTCCAGAGTTGCAAAGGTTCAGAGTTGCAAAGGCTCTAAGGTGCTAAGATTCAAAACGTGCGTAATACCCGCAAACTTGCCTTTCTGAGCGGAATAGAAGAATCTCCATCAATAACTTGACAGTTTTAGAGTAAGTTTGGGTTGGTTTCTGAAAAGGGGACAAGACAGAGAAAATATTCAAAGGTTTTAGCTAGTGCAATTGTAAAATATAATAGATTGAGTATATACTCTATTAACTTTGAATTTACTCTAACAAAAACTTTGCGAACTTTGCGTAAATCCTTGCGTCCTTTGCGGTTAAATAAGATACATAGATTAATTTTTCTTAACCCTTTAATGGTAAAAAAAAGGAAAAGTATTATAAATAAAAAAACTCCTCAATTGAGGAGTTTTTTTATGATATAAAGAGAGCTTATTTTGCAATATTTACTGCTCTTGTTTCTCGTATTACTGTTACTTTAACCTGACCTGGGTAAGTCATCTCGGTTTGTATTTTTTGTGAGATATCAAATGATAAACTTGCAGCATTATCATCAGATACTTTTTCGCTTTCTACAATTACACGAAGTTCTCTACCAGCTTGAATAGCGTAGGCGTTTTTAACTCCATTAAATCCGTAAGCTACTTCTTCAAGATCTTTTAAACGTTGGATATAAGAATCTAGTACTTGTCTTCTTGCACCAGGTCTTGCACCAGAAATAGCATCACAAACCTGAACGATTGGCGATAATAGTGATTTCATTTCGATTTCATCGTGATGCGCTCCAATTGCATTACAAACTTCTTCTTTCTCACCGTATTTCTCAGCCCATTGCATTCCTAATAATGCGTGAGGTAAATCACTTTCAGTATCTGGAACTTTACCAATATCGTGAAGTAAACCAGCTCTTTTGGCTAATTTTACGTTCAGTCCTAATTCGGCAGCCATAATACCACACAATTTAGATACTTCTCTAGAGTGTTGTAATAAGTTCTGACCGTAAGAAGAACGGTATTTCATACGTCCAACAACTTTTATTAATTCTGGGTGTAAACCGTGAATTCCTAAATCTATTACTGTACGTTTTCCAACTTCAATGATTTCGTCATCAATTTGTTTTGCAGTTTTAGCAACAACTTCTTCGATACGTGCTGGGTGAATACGACCGTCTGTAACTAATTTGTGTAATGCTAAACGAGCAATTTCTCTACGTACAGGGTCAAAACAAGAAAGGATAATTGCTTCTGGAGTATCATCTACAATAATCTCAACACCTGTAGCAGCTTCTAGCGCACGGATGTTTCTACCTTCACGACCAATGATTCTTCCTTTTACATCATCCGATTCGATATTGAATACAGATACACAGTTTTCTACTGCTTCTTCTGTTCCAACTCTTTGGATTGTGTTAATGATGATTTTCTTGGCTTCTTGTTGTGCAGTAAGTTTTGCCTCTTCAATAGTATCTTGAATATGAGACATTGCATTGCTTCTTGCTTCTGCTTTTAAGCCTTCCATTAATTGGTTTTTAGCTTCTTCTGCAGAAAGACCTGAAATTACTTCTAATTGTTGTAATTGACTTTTGTGTAATTTATCAACTTCAGCTTGTTTTTTATCTAAAACTTCAATTTTATTAGTGTATTCCTGAGTTTTAGCTTCGTAATCATCATTAGTCTTTTTGGCTTTTGATAATTCATTAGAAACTTGAGATTCTTTGTCGCGTACTCTTTTTTCTACTTCTGCTACTTTTTTATCTCTTGCAAGAATTACTTGTTCGTGCTCTGATTTTAATTCAATAAACTTTTCTTTTGCTTGAAGAATTTTATCTTTCTTAATGTTTTCGGCTTCCAGATTAGCATCTTTTAAAATCGATGCAGCTTCTTTTTTTGAGTTCTTGATTAAATTGGAAATATTGCTTTTTTCTATGATTTTGGCTATCCCAAAACCCCCAGCAACACCTATAATTCCTGAAATAATGATCGTTATTATGCTGTCCATGTTTGTTAAAATTTATATATAAAAAAGCCTACATTAGGTTGCTTGTATAAACTCGAAAAGACAAGTTTTGAGCTAACTCACTGTTCAAGTTTCCTCGCCGGAGCGTGGCATGCTTTAGTAGTGATGATTTGCTCATTCTAATTTGTTAGTGTTGAGTTTACCAAATATGAACTAATGTAGGCAGTATCTTAGTTTCTGTAAAGAACGTTTAATTTTCGAGATATTGATCTAAAAGGGTATTTAATCTTTTAATTCTTTCGATAGTTTCATCACTATCAGTTGCTTTGTCAATTTGTTTTTGCTCTACTTGCGATGCAAATTGTAATGCACACATGGCTAAAACGTCTTGTTTGTCGCGAACAGCATAGTTTTCTTCAAATTGCTTAATCATAACATCAATTTTTTTAGAAGCACTTCTAAGTCCTTCTTCCTGTGATAGTTCGACCGTTAGTGGGTAAACTCTGTCAGCGATTGATATTTTTATTTTAAGCTTTTCGTCCATGTTGTTACTAGTCTGATAGTTGTGCTATACAGTGGTCTATTTCGCGAATTAATGAATTTATTTTAAGCTTTGTATCTCTCTTATTATCGTTACTGCCAAGTAAAGAATTGGCGATTTTGAGTGTTTCATACTGCTTTTTCAGGGCCTCAATCTCTTCCGATTGTTTGTGTATGGTGTGCTTAGCCTCTGTTAATTCTGACTTTAGTTCTTGATTGTTTTTTTCTAAACCTTTTAGCTTCGCAAAAAGTTTTTCTACTTTATATTCAAGAGTATCAATTATTTCGGCAATTACACTCATTATAAATCCTATTCATTACTTAATCATACAAAGTTAGTATTCCTTTTTATTAATGCAATATTTTATCGATTTTTTTGCATTAAAAATAGCAAATTAATGGAATTCAAGGTATTGTATTTTGTGATTTTAGTAATTATTTTACTAACTTTTTTTTATCTTAGCAAAAATGTAAATCATGAGATATTCTGTACTTTTTCTGCTATTTTGTAATCTTATTTCTGCTCAGACAGATTATCCGAAAGACTATTTTAGACCGCCTCTTGATATACCAATGCAGCTTTCTGGGAACTTTGGAGAGTTAAGACCAAACCATTTTCATGCTGGTTTTGACTTAAAAACAAATCAAAGAGAAGGGCTGAATGTGTATGCTGTTGCCGATGGATATATCTCGAGAATTAAAATTTCGACTTTCGGAAATGGTAAAACTTTGTATGTAACACATCCAAATGGTTACACATCTGTATATGGACATTTGCAAAGTATGGTTGGGACAATTCAGGAATACATCAAGAAAACGCATTATCAGGAGAAATCATTTGAAATCGAAATGTTCTTGAAACCTGGGGAAATGGTTGTTACCAAAGGACAATTGATAGGATTGTCTGGAAATACAGGTTCTTCAGAGGGACCGCATTTGCATTTTGAATTCCGTGATTCTAAAACGGAGTTTGTTATTAATCCAATGCTTTTTGGTTTTGATAAATATGTTAGAGATACAAAAAAGCCAGTAATTTCTAATTTATATGTTTATCCGCTTGACGATAATACAACTGTCAATCAATCGAAAGTACCTTTAATGCTTAATTTGACATTGCAAAAAGATGGAACTTATTTGTCTGATAGGGTTGCTACAAACGGAAAAATTGGTTTTGGAATTACTGCTGTAGATTATGACGATGTTTCGTTTAATAAAAATGGAGTTTATAAAGTAGAGTCTTTTTATAATGGAAATTCTAATTTCGGATATCAATTTAATACTTATTCATTTGATGAAATGCGATACATAAACGCATTAATTGATTATCCTAGATATAAAAAAACAGGGCAGAGAGTGCAAAAATTGTTTATGAAAACGCCTTTTGCCTTGAGCATTATAAAAACGGATGCTCTGAACGGAGTGCTTCCGGTTGTGCCAAATTTAGCTTCGGCGTATCGTGTAGAAGTTTCGGATTTTTATGGAAATATAAATACAGTTAATATTCCTGTTCAGTATGATTCTTTGCCTGCAATTGTAAATCCGACACCTGAAGCTTCAAATTATTCGGTAAAATACAATAAGGATGCTAATTTCTCTAAGAACAATATGTCGGTGTTTTTTCCTGCGGGAACATTTTATGATGATTTTAATTTGAATTTTGATGTAAAAAATGATCGCATTTATATTCATGACGATACAGTTCCGGTTCATTCTAATTTTACAATTACTATAGAAGATGGTAAATATCCCGAAAATCTTAAGGATAAAGTTTATATAGGCAGAATTACTGGAAAGAGTGGTAGTTATAATGCTACATCTCGTAAAGACAATGTTTATACAGCTAAGTCAAAAACCTTAGGGCAATTTGGGTTAGTTCTTGATACAATTAAGCCAACAATTAGTATTGCAAAAACAATTCAGGATAAATGGATTAGCGATGTAAAGAAAATTCAGTTTACTATTAGTGATAGTATGTCGGGGATTAAATCTTACAACGGGTATTTAAACGGAAATTGGATTTTGTTTGAGTATGATAATAAAACCAAAAAGATAACTCATGATTTTAATGATGGTATTGTAGCCGAAGGAGCGAATGATTTAAAAATAGAAGTTGTTGATAATGTGGGGAATTCTGCTATCTTTGAGACTCGTTTTTTTAGAAGTCAAACAAAATAAAAATATAACTTTTGAATAAGAATCTGCTATTTGTTTTCCTTTTTTTAGGTATTGGTTTTGTTTCACTTGCTCAAAATGCTAGAGTAAAAGGAGTGATTTTGGACGAAAGTAACCTTCCAGTTGTTGATGTAAATGTTTCCCATTCGGGAAATGTTACACAATCCGACTCGGATGGATTTTTTGATATTTTGGTTCCGTCTAATAAAAAAGTGATTATTGTTTTTACTCACGTTTCACAGAAAATGATGACGATAACAGTGAATTTAAAACCGAATGAAATTTTTGTTTTTAATCCTGTAATGAATAGTTATGCCGAACAAATGGGAGAAATTGTTGTTATGGCAAATAAAAAACGTGTTCAGGGAATTACAGTTGTAGATCCAGTAACGATAAAGAAAATTCCGGGTGCTAATCCTGGAATTGAGAATATATTAAAAACATTACCAGGTGTAAATAGTAATAATGAACTTAGTACACAATATGCTGTTCGTGGAGGAAATTATGATGAAAATCTGGTTTATGTAAACGAGATCGAAGTATATCGTCCTTTCTTAATTCGTTCAGGACAACAGGAAGGTTTAAGTTTTACGAATACAGATTTAGTTCAGAATGTAGATTTTTCGGCAGGAGGATTTCAATCTAAGTTTGGAGATAAACTTTCGTCAGTACTAGATATTACTTATAGAAAACCAACAAAATTTGCGGCAGCTTTTGAAGCTAGTTTTCTTGGCGGAAGTATTGCAGTCGATGCGGTTTCTAAAAACAAAAAATGGTCGGCAATTACAGGAGTTCGTTATCGTAATAATAGTATGCTTGTAAATAGCCAGGATACTCAAACTAATTATACGCCTTCGTATACAGATATCCAGACGAATGTAAATTACATCGCTTCGGCAAAATGGCAATGGAGTTTTCTGGGAGCTCTTTCTCAAAATAAATATTTGTACCAGCCATTAACTCGTGAAACCAAATTTGGAACTATCGATAAACCAATGGCGCTTGCGGTATATTATGAAGGGCAAGAAAGAGATAAATATGATACGTATTTTGGGGCAATCAAATCAACATATAATGTTTCTTCAGATTTTACGTTAAAATTTATAGGTTCTATATTTCATACACAAGAACAAGAACATTATGATATCTTGGCGCAATATCGTTTAGGAGAAGTAGATAGTGAAGGTTCGGTTGTTTTGCAAGAGGTAGATTATACTAAGGGAATTGGTACGCAATTAAATCATGCCCGTAATGATTTAGATGCTTTAATAGTAAATGCCGAATTAAAAGGAATTTATAATTGGGAAGAAAACCTTATCGAATTTGGAGTAAAATATACTCGTGAATCTATACGTGATCGTGTAGCAGAGTGGGAGATGATTGATTCTGCAGGTTTTTCGGTAAATCCACCTCTTGTGGTTTTGCCTAAAAACGATCAGCCATACGAACCTTATACTGGGCCATTGTTACCGTATCAAAATGTTAGAGCAACAAATTTTAATACTATAAATAGATTTTCGGGTTATGCACAATGGAGCCGAAAAGGAGCTTTAGGTTCTAGTGAAGTTTGGTACAATGCAGGAGTTCGTTTTCAGGATTGGAAAGTTTCAGGAGGAATTGTCGAAGGAAAAAATCAGATAGTATTTAGTCCGCGTGCTCAATTTTCTATAAAACCAGATTGGAACATGGATATGGTTTTTAGACTTTCGGGAGGGTTATATCATCAGCCACCTTTCTATAGAGAATTGCGTGATGCAAGTGGGGAAGTATTACCAAATACAAAGGCACAACAATCTGTACATGTAGTTTTGAGTAATGACTATAATTTTAAAATGTGGAATCGACCATTTAAACTTATTTCGGAGTTGTATTATAAATCATTAACAGATGTAAATATTTATACTATCGATAATGTTCGAATTAGATATATTGCCAATAATAATGCTACGGCTTATGCTCAAGGTCTAGATCTTAGATTAAATGGAGAGTTTGTGCCGGGAACTGAATCGTGGTTTAGTTTTGGATATTTAAAAACACAAGAGAATTATGAAGATAAAGGATATATAGCCAGACCAACAGATCAACGATTAAAATTTGCTCTTTTGTTTCAGGATTATATGCCTAATATTCCGAGTGTAAAAATATATTTAAATCTAGTTTACAATACAGGATTGCCTGGAGGTTCGCCTTCGTATTCAGATCCGTATTTATATCAAAACAGGTTAAAAGATTACCGCCGAGTAGATGTTGGGTTCTCTAAAGTTTTTATTGATAATAATAAAGTTGCAAAAAGTAAGTTTTTTAAAGAGTTTAAAGAATTGTCATTAGGGTTCGAAATTTTCAATCTTTTTGACAATCAAAATGCGATAACAAATACTTGGGTTCGTGATGTGTATTCTAAAAATCAATATGCAATTCCTAATTATATGACATCGAGAGTTTTTAATATAAAATTAACCGCAAGGTTATAAAAACCAATGGAAAAGCTAGTTTAGAACGTATAAATTGACTGTAAATAGGCTAACCATTTTTAAAATTGATTACATTTGAAATTATTTTTTAATAAAACAACATGAGAAAATTACATATATCCATCATAAGTCTTTCTGTTTTACTTTTAGTGAGTTGCAAGAATGAAGTCGAAAAACCAAAGGTTACTTACGATGCATCTACAGGTTCAAAAGTAATTGCCAAGGTAGATTCTACTCAAGTTGCAATTGCCGATTTGCCAATCCAGATGGAAGGAACAAATTATTTGATTCACCCAGTTGGAGACGTAAGAGTATATGAAAGAGGAGCTAAAGCACGTTATGGTTCATCGAGTGTGAATGATATAAGTTTTACAATTTCGAATATTGGAGAATATGAAATTACGGGATATTTGCAAAATTTAAAATTTCAGAAAATAGATTCAGATTCTATAAGACCATTAACAGATAAAGCGGTATTAATTCAGACGGCTACTTACTTAAAAGCAATTGCCGATAAAACGCACAATCATGTTATGGTATATACCATGGTAGATATGGATACTAATAAAGATGGGAAATTAGATACAAGTGATATAAAAGCATTGTATTTAAGTGATATCAGCGGAGAAAGATTTACTAAGGTTTCTGATGATTTCCAGGAACTGATAGATTGGAATATTATAGAGTCTAAAAATCGTTTGTATTTTAGAACAATCGAAGACACCAACAAAAATGGTCAGTTTGATAAAAATGACGTTTTACATTATAACTACATTAATCTAGCGGTTAAAGATTGGAAAGTAATCAGCTATAAACCTATTTAAGCGTTTAGACTTAAAAATTTCGTAAAAAAAAAAGCCATTAAAATTTAAATTTTAATGGCTTTTTTTTTTTTTAGATTAGAGTAAGAATCATTTTAATCTGTGGAAAAAAAATTAGATTAAAATATCACTTTCAAGATCTGATTTTTCGATATCAAAATCGTAACCTAGTTTATGAACTAAATCAATCACAAGTTTTTTATACCAGTTCTCTGATTTTGGATGAATGTATATTTTTTCGATAAGATATTTTAGGTCAACATCAACTCTTAATCCGTCGTTGATTTTGATGTCACTTTTAGAAGAATCAGTGATTATGCGCACTTCACGTTCATATTGAAAACTTTTTCTTTTGAATAAAAAAGGGAAAAACAAATCATCAAACGGAATGTATTCTTTCTTGTAATCAATATAATTTACTTCACCGATATATTGGTCAAAATTATTCTCAGGTTTCAGGGCTTTTTGTAATCTCCCAATGGTCGATTGAAGCGCTAATCCTTCGTTGTTTTGAGTGAAAATTTGCCACATAGCAAACGATTCATATTCATTAATGTGCCAACTACTTATGGCTACTTTCTCGCGATGTGTTTTGTAATAATCTATAAACTCGGGATTGTCTATAGCGAGTTTTTTAATCTCTTCGTAAGTAGGTTCGCTAAACGTGCCCTCGTACTGATCTTCAAATTTATCAGAACGAGACATGAATAGTTTTTTAGACATCAATAAGTCTAGAAACTTGGATAAATCCAAGTATTTCCAGACTATTGTATTTGGGTCTTCGGGAAGAGTTATGTTTGAATTGTGGCGATACATAAGTATTTTCTTAATGTATCTCTAATTTATGAAAAATTATTCAAACGACTGCATGGTAACCAATTTATTATAGGTTCCGTTTAAAGCAATCAATTTTTCGTGAGTACCTTGCTCAACAATTTCACCTTTTTGCATAACAACAATTAGGTCAGCTTTTTGTATAGTAGATAAACGGTGAGCAATAACAATCGAAGTACGGTTTTGCATCATGTTTTCAAGAGCTACTTGTACAAATTTTTCACTTTCGGTATCAAGAGCAGAAGTTGCCTCATCAAGAATCATAATTGGAGGATTCTTTAAGACAGCACGAGCAATCGATAAACGTTGTTTTTGTCCGCCAGAAAGTTTGTTTCCGCTATCACCAATATTAGTATAAATACCAAGAGGTAATTCATTTACAAATTCAAAAGCATTAGCAATTTTTAGTGCTGCAATGATTTCTTCGTCAGTAGCGTCTAGTTTTCCTAATGAAATATTAGCTTTTATAGTATCATTAAATAAGATACTGTCTTGAGTTACTAATCCCATCAAACCACGAAGAGAATGTAAAGACATATCTTTAATGTTGATATTATCAATTGAGATAGAACCTTCGTTTACATCATAAAAACGAGTAAGAAGATTAGCAATAGTACTTTTTCCGCTACCAGATTGCCCAACAAGAGCAACAGTTTGTCCTTTTTTAATATCAAGAGAAAAGTCTTTTAATACATTTTCATTTTCATATTTAAAGTTGATGTTTTGGATGCTTATATTCGAATCAAAAGTTGTTTTTTCGATAGCGTCAACTTTACTTGTGATAGGGTTTTCCTGGTCAAGAATTTCCAATACACGTTCAGCAGCAGCATTACCTCTTTTTACACCATAAGAAGCTTTAGAGATGGCTTTTGCAGGAGTAAGGATGTTATAGGCCAATCCCATATAAGCGATGAACGAAGCCCCGTTTAATGTTTTTTCTATTAGAACCATCTGGCCACCGTACCAAAGTAATATAGCGATAACCATAATCCCCATAAACTCACTCGCAGGCGAAGCTAAGTTCTGACGGTTACCAATACTGTTTGATAATTTAAAGAAACGTTGAGTTGAGTTTTGAAAAACTCCATTGAAATAATTTTCAGAGTTATACCCTTTTACCACTTTTAATCCGCCTAAAGTTTCTTCGATAGTAGATAAAAATGTTCCTTGTTCTTGTTGCGCCTTAGTCGATTGTTTCTTTAATTGTTTTCCTATCAATGATATGATATATCCAGAAACAGGGATGAAAATAAAAACAAAAAGAGTTAATTGCGGGCTTATAGCAAGCATTGCAATAATTGTAAATACAATAGTAAGAGGTTCTTTTACAATAAGTTCAAGAATTGCCAGAAATGAAGTTTGAACCTCATTTACATCACCTGCAATACGAGCGATAACATCCCCTTTTCTTTTTTCGGAGAAAAAGGATAGAGGTAATTCAAGAGTTTTTTTATACATGGCATTTCGCATGTCTCTTAAAACACCATTTCTTAAAAAGTTAATAAAAAACATAGCAAGATAATCGCATAGGTTTTTCAATAAAAATATAGAAATAATGATTGATACCATTACCGATAGCGTATAGCCTACACCATAATTATCTGTTGCTTGGGTAATGTAGTAGCTTAGGTAGTTTTCTGCGTAACTTTTCAGTTCCCAAATGCCTTCATAAACAGGTATTGTGGTATTACGTTTCGTTTGGTCAAATAATACTTGCATCATAGGTATCAACGCCATAAAAGAAAGTGTACTGAATAAAGCATACAGAATATTGAATAAAATATTCATGTAAGCATATCTTTTATACGGAAATATAAAAGGAAATATTTTTTTAAAATTGTTCATTTATTTTTGGGTGTTATTTTCTGCTATAGCTATGGCTCTTTCCAGTTTTTCTAGTAATAATTTTTTTTCAGGTAATAGAGTTAAATATTCTGCTACTTTAATGTGTTCATCATTGTCGAGCATCAAATAGTTAATTTGTTCGGGAGATTTCTCACTACAAAGAATTAATCCAATAGGTTTGTTTTCTCCTTCTTTTTGCTCGTTTTTCTCTAGCCAACGAAGATATAACTCCATTTGACCTTTGTAACCAGCTTTGAACTTTCCGAGTTTCAAGTCTATTGCTACTAAACTTCGTAAGCCTCTATGATAAAAAAGCAAGTCGATATAGAAATCTTCATTATCAATTGTTATTCTTTTCTGACGCGCCAAAAAAGCAAATTCACTTCCCATTTCGGTGATAAAATATTGAAGCTGCGCCAAAATAGAACTCTCTAAATCTTTCTCTGAGTAACTATCATGTAATCCTAGAAAATCCAAAAAGTAAGGATCTCGAAAAGCTAAATCAGGACTTATTTTTTTATCCGTTTTTAATTGCTCAAGTTCATTGATAATGGTTTGTTCTGGTTTTTTACTGATAGCTGTTCGTTCAAAAAGCATACTGTCTATTCGTTCTTGTAAAGTTCTTAC
This sequence comes from Flavobacterium sp. GL_143, assembly GCF_057834355.1. NCBI lineage: Bacteria > Pseudomonadati > Bacteroidota > Flavobacteriia > Flavobacteriales > Flavobacteriaceae > Flavobacterium > Flavobacterium sp. GL_143. The sequence goes on from NZ_CM174401.1 coordinate 2,334,913, forward strand.
ACTCCATCTTTCATGAATAGCCATCTGAATGTAGAATTCTCGTTTTATAGTGTTTTCAATGTAAATTAGAGTTCTAATATGTGACCAACTCAATTGTGCACACACTGTGTGCACAATTGTAATATCCTGTAATACAGTGTTAAGTTTTATAAAACTATGAAGGTTTCTTTTGTTAAACCCACTTCCGTATCTATTGGAAAGGTCTGTACTTAAATTCAGAATAAGTTTTTTCCCGTAATCGGCTCTGTCGTTGTTTAGAATTTCATCATTTATACTTTTTCCAATATTCCAATACAATAAGGTAAGTTCCTGATTAACGGTTTTGGCAACAACATGACGTGTCTTGTCTATTAAATCGATAATCGAATTTAATAGTTGCGGAGCATCATTTGTTGCAAGCACATTCATCCTTAAACTAAGTTAATTGCATTGCTGCAATAATGTTTTTTATTTTATTGTCTAGAACAGCTTCAGTTGCATCAAAATCTTCTACTGAGTCAAGTTGAGCATTTACACTAATGTAGAATTTAATTTTTGGCTCAGTTCCACTTGGTCTTGCGCAAATTTTAGAGCCATCTTCAGTATAATAAATTAATACATTCGATTTTGGAATACTCATTTCAGAAACTTCATCAGTCAATAAGTTTAACGCAGTCGATGATTGGTAATCCTCTACCATTATTACGCGTTGTCCGTCTATTTCTTTTACGGGATTCTCACGTAAATTAATCATCATCTGATTGATTTCCTGTAATCCCTCTATCCCTTTTTTGGTCAATGCAACTAGATGTTCTTTATAAAATCCGTGCTCAACATAAAGTTTTAAAAGTTCTTTATAAACAGAGCTTCCACTAGCTTTTGCCTGAGCTGCCATTTCGCAAATTAATAAAGTTGCAGCAACGGCATCTTTATCACGTACAGCATCACCAACCATAAAACCAAAACTTTCTTCTCCACCACCAATAAATTCAAGCTCAGGAAAATCTTTAATCATTTTGGCAATCCATTTAAAACCTGTCAAGCCTATTTTGCACTCTACATCATAACTTGTCGCAAGTTCCATCATCATAGGAGTTGAAACAATAGTAGAACCTATAAATTGTTTTCCGTTAATTTTGCCCGCTTTTTTCCATTCTTTCAATAAGAAAGAAGTCATTAAGATCATGGTTTGGTTACCATTTAGTAAAATCATTTTTCCTTCGTTGTTACGAACAGCAACTCCAAGACGATCACAGTCAGGATCTGTACCAACAACAATATCTGAGTTTGTTTTAACTGCTAGAGCAAGAGCCATTGTTAAAGCCTCAGGTTCCTCAGGATTTGGAGATTTTACAGTTGGGAAATCCCCATTAGGGACAGCTTGCTCTGGTACAATATGCACATTAGTATAACCTGCTTGTGATAAAGTAGGAGGGATCGATTTTATCGAAGTTCCGTGTAAAGAAGTAAATACGATTTGTAAATCCTCTTTAGTTTTAGCTGGAGTATTAAAACTAGCATTTTCGATAGATGAATTGATAAAAGCATTATCAATCTCAGTATCTATATATTCAATTAATTTCTCGTTAGGGTGAAATTTAATTTTATCATATTCTAAGCTTTCAATCGTAGCAATGATTTCTGCATCTTGCGGAGGAACAATTTGTCCGCCATCTTCCCAGTATACTTTGTAACCATTATATTCTGGTGGGTTATGCGATGCAGTAAGTACAATACCACATTGACAACCTAAATACTTAAGAGCAAAAGATAACTCAGGAGTAGGACGCATATCCGAAAATAAATACACATGTATTCCATTTGCCGAGAAAACATCAGCAACAACTTTTGCAAGTGTATTACTGTTGTGGCGACAATCGTAAGCAATTGCCACTTTTAGAGTTTGGTTAGGGAAAACTTTGTGCATGTAATCAGAAAGTCCTTGCGTGTTTTTTCCAAGCGTATATTTGTTAATGCGGTTGCTTCCCACACCCATTACGCCACGCATTCCTCCAGTTCCGAATTCTAAATTTTTATAAAAACTTTCTTCAAGGTCTTTTGGCGATGTTGTCATCATCTCTTTAATCGCCGATTGTGTTTCATTGTCAAATGCTGGCGTCAGCCATTCGTTTACAGCAGTTAAAATGTTAGGTGCTATATTCATTTGTATATTATTTAAATTGTAAGTCAAAAAAATTAATGCGATTTCAGGAGTTAATATTTCGATTTCTCGAAGCAATCTCCTGCTGTTCGCTATATCTTTATGTTTTTAAAGAAAAAACATAAAGGATGCCGCTGCCATCAGGGCTAGGTATATACTAAAAATTAACCTGATTTGCTATTTTATAACGCGCTTCATTGTTTTTAGTTCGTAAAATAATCTCTCCCAAAAATCCTGCTAAAAATAACTGAGTTCCTATTATCATTGATGTTATTGATAAATAAAAATGAGGTCTTTCAGTAATTAATCTACTAGTTTTATGAATAAATAATTTGTCGATTCCTAAGTATAAAGCCAGTAAAAAACCAATTATAAACATAATAGAACCTAATAAACCAAATAAGTGCATAGGTCTTTTTCCGAATCTTGATAAAAACCAAATTGTAATCAAATCCAGGAAACCATTAATAAAGCGATCCATACCAAATTTGGTTTCGCCATATTTACGTGCCTGGTGTATTACTACTTTCTCTCCAATTTTATTAAAACCTGCATTTTTTGCCAAAACAGGAATATATCGATGCATCTCGCCCGAAACTTCAATGTTCTTAACAACAGTGTTTTTATATGCTTTTAATCCACAATTAAAATCATTTAATTCAACACCAGAAGTTTTTCTGGCAGCCCAATTAAATAATTTTGATGGTAAATTTTTTGCTACAACAGAGTCATAACGTTTCTTTTTCCAGCCAGAAACTAAATCAAATTTCTCTTTGGTAATCATTTCGTATAATCCAGGAATCTCGTCTGGACTATCTTGTAAGTCGGCATCCATAGTAATAATAACATCACCATTAGCCTTGGCAAAACCAGCGTGTAAAGCCTGTGATTTACCAAAGTTCTTCATGAACCGAATACCTTTTACATTTGGATTTTCTAATGAAAACCCTTCAATAATATTCCAAGAATTATCTGTACTTCCATCATCCACAAAAATGATTTCATATGAGTAATTGTTAGATTGCATCACTTTAATGACCCATGTGTATAGCTCTTTAAGTGATTCCTCTTCGTTAAGAAGCGGTATAAGTATAGATAAATTCATTTATTTTATTCTTGATATGTAGTTTTGCTTTTAAAAAAGGCTGCCAAAATTAATCCTAATATAGAGTAGCCAACAATACTAAACACTAGAGCTTTTAATAGCTCAGCAGTAGCGTAAGGATTGCTTTCTTTCATTTTTGCCAGAGTTTCATTTATTACCGATGCCGGAGTTCCGAATTTTTGCAATGTTTCGGCCATATATTTTCTAATTAATTCACCCAAAGTCTCTTTTGCGCTAGGATCAATGAAGTTAAATAAGATAATGTTGAAAAAAGTAGAAATTAATATACCTATAAGTATAGCTACAAAATAGGTAGTAAAAGCGTCTTTAAAAGAAAAAATATTGTTTAAATCCTTTTTAGTTTTTACTAATAATGCAATAGTTATAGCTAGGAAAATAACAAATGTTAAGCCTCCAATCCACCCAGAAACAAATAGTTTAAGGTCTATTGAATACATTATTGCAGTAATTAGAGCTAAAACAATTCCAATTATTACGCCGTAAGTAATTCCGTTCTTTTTTATAACTTCATTAATCATAATTTATATGTTTTAAAATTAATCCACAAATATAGCAATTCCCAATATATTCGTGGATAAAAAATGCTTTTCGATTTTATATAAAAAAACAGAGAGTAAATGTTTGTTTATTAAAAAATAAATGTAAATTTGCAAACTGAAATAATTAAAAGTTTTAAAACAAAAAGAGTAGTTGTATTTACACCTTTTTCTAACCACGAAGAAGCTTCAAAATTAAAACGCTCCAAACAATAAATAAAAAGTAAAGATGAAAAAAGGAATTCACCCAGAAAATTACAGATTAGTTGCATTCAAAGACATGTCAAATGAAGATGTGTTTATCACTAAATCTACTGCAGATACAAAAGAAACAATAACAGTTGATGGAGTTGAATATCCAGTTGTAAAAATGGAGATCTCTAGAACATCTCACCCTTTTTACACAGGTAAATCTAAACTTATCGATACTGCAGGACGTATTGATAAATTCAAAACTAAATACGCTAAACACGCTAAATAATTTTAGTTTGTTTTTAAATAAATCAAAGCCTTCCTTTTTGGAAGGCTTTTTTTGTATGATTATTTTGTCTTAACGCTTGACTAAGAAGTCTTATCGTTATAATTGTAAGAAATAAAATATTTGTAACTTTGGTCTCGATAACCAAATCAGGATTTTAATATATTGCCAAATTAAATTAATTTATGAATTACATTCTATTTGACGGGCCCGTCCGGAATGCCTTATTGCCTTTTACATTTACCCGACCTGTTGCCGATATCTTAATCGGAATTATGACTATACGTCAAAAATGGGAAATGCATTTAGGTTCAACTACAACTACAATAACCGAAGAATATTTATCGGAAAAATATCCAATGGTCGAGTTGGAGGAAAACGTAATGATCAATGCTTCTTTTTTGCCTAATAATGATTTAGCAGAACTTGTTTCGGATTTAAAAACGAACCAGGCTATTTTTAAAGGAGAAGAAGTTATTGCTTTTTATACAAATGAAAATCAGGAAGAAGTCGATTTTGACTCTTATGAAATCATACAGTATACAGGTGATTGTATAACAGTAGAGAATACTTGGGATATTTTTTCTAAAAATGCTGCAGCAATTCGTGAAGATTTTGACTTTTTGACCGAAGACAGAAAATCACAGCCAATACCAAAAAGCGTAAATACGATTAATCCCGACGATATATTTATAGAAGAAGGAGCAAAATTAGAGTTTGTTACTTTAAATGCTTCTACAGGACCTATATATATAGGTAAGAATGCCGAGATTATGGAAGGTTCTGTAATTCGTGGGCCTTTTGCTTTATGCGAAAATGCACAAGTAAAAATGAATGCCAAAGTTTATGGAGCTACAACAGTAGGTGTAGGATCTAGAATAGGTGGTGAGGTTAAGAATTCAGTTCTTTTTGCTAACTCAAACAAAGGACATGACGGATTTTTAGGAGATTCAGTTTTAGGAGAATGGTGTAATATTGGCGCAGATACCAATAATTCGAATCTAAAAAATAATTACGAAGAAGTGAAATTATGGAGTTATGAAACCGAAGGATTTGCTAAAACCGGACTTCAGTTTTGTGGTTTAATGATGGGAGATCATAGTAAATGCGGAATCAACACCATGTTTAATACAGGAACTGTAGTGGGAGTAAGTGCTAATATTTTTGGTTCGGGTTTTCCTCGCAACTTTGTACCAAGTTTTTCTTGGGGTGGAGCAGCAGGTTTTACTACCTATGTAACTAAGAAAGCTTTTGAAACTGCAAAATTGGTTATGGGGCGCAGAAATATTGATTTTGATGAAACTGAGGCTGCAATTTTGGAGCACATTTTTGAAGAAACAAAAAAATGGCGTAAAGACTAAAAACAAAAAACCTCGATTTCTAGAAATCGAGGTTTTTTGTTTTTAGTAACCTGTTTTTTTAAATGAATTCGGTTGAATCAACATTAAAACAAGTTAATAAAAATGAGTTTTTAGAGGGGCAATTCAAAATATCTAGTTTTCATTTATGTATTTTTCAGCTTCATTTTTATATTTAGTTATTTTTTCTGATGAGATTTTAATTGGTAAATTAATGATTTTGCGAGCTTCTTCTTTAGCTTTTCTCATTTCATTTGTTGTAATATACAATCTAAATAAATCCATTCGTGCTTCATATCTAAAAGGTTCAATATTTATATTATATTTATAGATTTGTTCAGCCTCACTGTATTTACCTTGTTTTTGATATAATCCAGCTAAAATCCTTCCTAAACTCGGTTTACCAGAATGTTTAAAACCTTGGGCTAAATAGCTTGTTCCCTCTTGAGCGTATTTATTTTTTAATAAAACTCCACCAGCCATAAATAATGCTTCACCATTTGCATCAATTTTGGAGACATAATTTTCAATATTTTTTAAACTGGTAAGGTGTTTAGTTTCGTTATAGTAACTCAATAACCTGTATTCGGCATTTAGTCTTAAAAATATAATTACTAAAAATATAAACCCTATGATTGCAAAGCTTATTTGCAAAAAAATATTATTATTGAAGGTGTAAATAGGTTTTATTTCGCTTGAATTAATAATAATAACAACACAATAACATGCTATAATTGTAAAAAGAGGTGTTGATAATATACTATTTGTTAGTGTAAAAATGAGAAGGCATATTAAGATAGAACTGCAGATTTGTGTTTCTGTGTTTTGAGTTGAATATGTCCTTAGTTTCATGACAAAAAAAATAAATATCAATATCCATGTAATACCTAATTCAAAAGTCAATTCTAAAAAGTCATTGTTAGCACTATAGATGTAACTCGCATTCTTGATATCTTCCCAAGATCTTTCGATTGCAAAATATTGAGCTTTGGCTGAATTATATTTTAGTGAAAATGAATTGATACCATGACCAGATAAAGGATGTTCCTTAATTTGTTCAAGAGATTGTTTTATAATGAATAGTCTACCCAAGGCTGATTCTGATTTTACGGAGTTATTACCCTTAACTATTAAGAACAATCCCGTTAACATAGTTAAACTACAAAGAAGTATTTTCCATTTTGGATAGGCTTTAAATTTTTGATTTAAATTATACAGACGAAATAAAAGTGCAATACTTAATCCTAGATAAGCGCCCCGACATTCGGATAAATATAAACCATAAAGTAAAATAACAAGTCCAATATAAAAGATTGTTTTTATACTCATTATCTTGGATTTTCTGAGTATTTCTATGTTAGTCAAAAAGCCAAGAGCAAGATAGATGCCTAAGTGATTTGGTGAAAAAAATAATCCGGTTGATTTAAAATATTCATTTGCCGATTGAAGAATATTCATGTTTTGTAAAATAGCTATAACAGTATTTAAAATAGCTGTTATACTTATAAAATACAGAATGAAGTTCAGATTTTTATTAATGATATTTTTAGTATTCAATTCCTGCCTTAATATTACATATAGAATTAAATAGCCTAAATAGTACCAGATATTTAGATTATAAAATGTTGATTTTGACATATAAATGAAATTCCAAAAAAATATACAGGATAGAATTAGTATATATAGATCAAAGTAGTTTAGTATGTATTTATGTTTTGATTTTTTTATAAAGAATAGACCTCCTATAATAGCTGTAATTAACCAGTAAATATATTTTCCTTTTGAGAAAGGCAAACAATCGAGTCCACATCTAATGAATGATAGAATTAGAATAACAGTCAAGTATAAATTAATTTTTTGAGTTCTCATTTTAAAATAATTGAAGATTTATTCTATTTACAACATATAAAAGCAAATTTAACAATTTATTATTGTTTTTCTTACTTATAAGCTATAGAATTGTAGCCTATAACTTATCTATTATGGTAAGGGTAATTGTATTTAGTTGTTTATTGTTTTCTAAAACAATTTTTTCGCAATCGATTGCGAAAAATATTTTGACTAAAAATAAGTTAGAGGAAATTGTCACTGATCATTATCAATTCGATTCTCAAAAACAAGAAGCTACACGATTTTTAATATCAAATATGGATATTCAGTATGGGCAGGATTATAATTGGATAGACGAAAATTATAACAAAGTACCTTTTAACGAGCTTGATTATCCTAATATTGAAATTGCAGTTAAAGCATTCGAAAAATTAAAAGACAGTATCAAAATCACGCCAAAGTCTTATAAATTAAAAGACATAGAAGTGATAACTCCAGAGTTCCTGATTAAGAATATTGATTTAGCTTTTAATGTATGGAGAAATAATCCTTGGTCAAAATCATATGATTTTAATACATTTTGTGAATATATTTTGCCTTATCGAAGTTTAATAGAGCCACTGGAAGACTGGCGAGTAGACTATACTCTTTTGGTATCTGGTGCTATTAATACAGTTGAGAATAAGCAAGATCCGGTTGATGTTGCTACTCAAACGATTTTAGCCCTTAAGGATTTTAGGTTTTTGGATAAGCGACATGATCCGATTCCTTATTTAAGTCCAAAACAATTACTTTTTAGACGTGAGGGTGCCTGTGCAGATCTCGCTAATCTAACTTTGTTAGCTTGTAGAGCAATGGGATTGGCAGTGACTTTTGATTTTACTCCTTATTATGCAGCTTCTTCCAAAAGGCATTTTTGGGATACTATTATTGATGAAAGCGGGAAACATATTCCATTTAATGGAAACTGTTTTGGTAATCCTCAAGGTCTACCTTATGCTTACAATGCGACAGAAAAACGTCTTGGTAAAGTTTTCAGAAAAACCTATTCTATTCAGAAAAATGCTTTGGCTACAGTACGGGATAGTCTTTTAATACCAAATGGATTTTTGAGAGAGAAAAATATTCTGGATGTGACTTCAGAATACGTAACTACTGGAACGATAATTTATCCAATTGCTGCTACTAACAAGGAAAAAATTGGTTATCTCAATGTTTTTAATCTAGGAAAATGGAGTACTACCGATTGGGGGAAGAGATTGGGTAGCGGTATTGAATATCAAAATTTAGGAACTGATATTGTCTATTTGCCAAGTTTATATAATCCAGATACAAAAAAAATGAATTATGCCCCTTATCCAATTCTTTTAGATACTGATAAAAACCAACAATTGTTGCAACCTGATTATTCTAAAACTTTTTCATACAATATAAGCCGAGATAAGACTAAAAAAGGACCAACACTTGATTTTAATTCATTTGAAGTATTCGAAAATGAAATTTTTAGCCTTTATGTATGGGACAAAGGCTGGAAAAAAATAGAAGAGGCTAAGGCTCAAAGTGATTTTATTAGTTTTTCTAAAATGCCTGATAATGGGTTGTTTTTAGTGTTATGCCCAAAAAGTAATGGTTATGAACGCATTTTTCGAATTAATAGCAAGACAAAGCAAATAGAATGGTACTAATTTCTAACCAATTTAAAAACTATAATATGAATAAACACACACATCTAGTTTTAGTAATTCTCTTGTTTACAATGGGAATTCGTGCGCAAAATATTAAAGAATCTGAAAAAACGAGCGTTACCAATAAAGAAGTTTATATGCCAAATGAAAAAGAAAGTTTAACGGAGTCTGCCATTAAACAGAATTTTTATCAAAATGCTAAACAAGCTGGTCTTAACGAAGAAAAAACAAAGGAATTGCTCAAAATAATAGATGAAAGAAATCAGGTCTTAAAAGATTTGGATGCAAAAAAGAAACAAGCGTATGCTCCATTCAGTATTCAGGATCCAGGGACACTTTACAATTTTAAAATTAATGAAGCTAGAAACTATTATGCCAAAAAAATTAATGGTTCACTTACTTATAAGCAATACTGCTATTTTGCAATGTCTGATTATAAAGTTGAAACAAAAGAAAAAGTTGATTTAGAATACACGCGATTGTTTAATGGAAATCCTAATTTAACTAAGGATCAGCAAACCAAATTATACAGTTTAATTTACGATTATCATCTAAATCATTATTTAACGACTGCTTATTATAGTTTTGATAAAACGATACAAAAACCCAAGTTAGGAATGCTAAGATTCAATTTTGAAAAAGAATTCGCGAAATTTTGCAAAGAGTATAATATCAAAACATCAGAAATTAATACTACTAAAAATAACGGTTTTGAGTGGAATTAAAATGGTTCCAGTATTGAATGAATATTAATTAATAATCAATGTAATTATGAAAAAGAAGTACACACTTATTCTTTTGTTTGTAGCTCTGGGAGCTATTGCACAAGTTGATTGCAAAGTTAGGACGCAACAAGCCACAGAGATTTTAAATAGCAAGAATCTTTATAAAGATTACGGCTCTATTTTTTATGAGATATTGCCCTGTGCTGAATTAGGAGACCCAGTTACTCAAAATAATATAGGACTCATGTATGCAAATGGATTAGGCATTGAAAAAGATGAATCCAAAGGATTTGCTTATATAGAGCAAGCAGCCAAAAGTGGTAATGCTATTGGGCAGTATAATCTTGGGGAATTGTATAGAAAAGGGCAAGGTTGTGCGCTTGATATGGATAAAGCGGTAGAGTGGTATCAAAAATCAGCCGACCAAAAATACGCTAGAGCAACTTATATACTGGGTTATATGCATTTAAAAGGTTTTGGTGTACATCAGGATTATGACGAAGCCATTTCATGGTTTAAAAAAAGTGATTATGCTATGGCAAAACACTGGTTGGGTGTGTGTTACTATTTAGGTTATGGTGTACCGCAGGATACAGATAAAGCGCTGGAATATTTGTATGGTAATACAACGCTTAACAGCAGAGCTTTTTTGAGTAATTTAAAAATTGAAAAAAGGAATCAGGTTTTAAATCAGGCAGACAATGCTATAAACGAAGCCAATAAGGGAGATAAAAGAATTAATCCTGATATAATCGCTGAAAGTAGGGAAATAATAAGTTCTGATGAAGCAGAAAACCAAAACATAAAAATAAAAAATATTCTTGGGGAGTGGACAGGGCGATTGATAGAATATGACTGGTCTGGAACTACACCTTTACGAGTTTTGCCAATAGCCGTAAGTTTTAGTAAAAGTAAGCAAGGAGATTTGCAGACTAAAATAAATTTTGAAGGCAAAACTTTTGAAGACTTAGCTTTATTTAAGGATAATAATCTTTTTGTTAATGATTTTAAATTTACACTAGACCAATTATACCTTCATAATTTTAAAAATGATAAACTAGAATATGCTGTTTTAGGAATGAATTTAAGTCAAAAAAACTATAATGATATTCCTTATTTATTAGTAAATGTAGATAGTTTTATTGAGTATTGGAAAGAACCTGGACCACCAATATCATTAGTGTTACGACCAAAAAATAATATAGTATTGGCAGAAGATGAAGCATTGTTACTGGCATTGGCTTCACAAAAAAACGAATTTATAAAAGTGTATCCTGTACCGTTTAACGAGCAATTGTATGTTGGTTTTGAGCTACAAGAACCAGCCAAAGTACAAGTAAAACTTATAAGTGTGGCTAATGCGCAAACAATGCAAGTGGCTGCAACAAGCTTAGGCTCAGGAAGACAATCTTATACTGTAAATACGACCAATTTACCCAATGGATTTTATGTGGTACAGGTGCAGGAAAATGAAAAAACACACACTCGAATCGTAATAAAACAATAAGCTATGAGAAATATTTTAATAAAAATAAATAGTAAATGGGTTGTACTATTTTTACTATTATTGGGTAGTATTGCTGGGAACGCACAAGGGAGCGAGTTTGACGATAACTTTGATTTTAATGGACTTAATGAGTTAGATGAACTAGGTGTCCCTGGCTATAATCCAGGAGATTCTGATTATTACGCATTTGCTGATTTTGGTAATTGGGGAGACTATAATGGATATACTGGTAATGGTCATAATGATTTTGATTCTGGTGGAAGCAATTCTAATAGTGGGAATAATGATAAGGGTTCTGGTGGCTCTAGTGGTGGTGGCTCAAACAGGGTAACAACTTCAGAAATTGTTTTGACAAAAAAGGTTCAGCCGGGAGAAAATCATACTCAAAAAATAAAAGTTTTAAGAGATTCACAAAGCAAAATTGAAGTTTTTGTTTCGCAAATAGTAATAAATGGTGTAGTAATAGGAACGGTAACTTTTTCTAATCCGCAAGTAGAGAATGGAGCACATCTCTATACTAGATTAACTGTCGAAATTTATTCTAATTCGCCAATAGGTGTCACTAGTATAACATCTATACAAAATGATGGTAATAGAGATTATGATAAAATCTCAAAAGGCAACACATCTAATGTTAACCAGGTTGTAATGGCAGATTTAAGTAATTTTAAAGATATAGGAGTAGTTGAGTTTTATGTTCCTTTTAATGAAGATGAAGATTTAGTTATTACAGGAACAACATCTACAAACAGACATTCAGAAACTAAAGATCCTTGTGTAGTTGCCAAAGAACTGACTGCTTTATCAAATAATCAAACGTATAAAAAAGCGGTACAAGATATTAAACTAGCTGCTGCTGATAAATTAGAACACAGTATTACGTTAGGAAAAAATGCAGCTGGAGAAGTTACAGCCGCACCTATGAATAATGGCACAGCCAATAGTGTAAAAGTAAATGATACTTGGGAGCGATCTTTTACCGTACTGCACAATCACCCAAGTGATACTGCACCATCTAGTGGTGATATATTAACGCTCACTGAATACAATATTAAAAATAACAATTTTAACACGATTTATGCCATTACACAAAAGGAAATGTATGTTATAGCAGTAACTAATTTAGAGGCAGCCCAAATTTTTTCTGCTAAATATCTGGCTAATTTGAGACCTGGTATTGATGGTGAATATCCTGATTTTATGTTGAAGGAAATGAGTAAATTTTTCTATAATATGGATTCATATAATTTTGAAGCACAAGCAAAGGCCAAAGCTTTTGTTGTTAATAAATACAATGGAGGAATTACCTTTTTCAAACAGGATAATAAAGGGGTATTCTATCCGCTCACTACAAAAGAAGTTAAACAAGCAAACGGGTCTAAAAAATATACTTTAATCCCTTGTACTTAATACTAAAATAAAAAAAAATGAAAAATATTTTAAAGATTTTCGTAATAGTATGTTTCTTATTGCAAAACAATAGTTATGCACAACAATTTATATCTAGTACTAGTCAGGTTTACAGATTAGAACAAAATGAAGAATTGTTTATCAATAAACCGTTAAAAGATTTACTGAAGGAAATAAAACCAGAAATAAAAACAGCTGTTGTATTTAATAGTGAGAATTCTTTTGTTTTTGTCTTTTCTTTTGCAACTTTAGAACAGCAAAGAAAAAATGAAGGAGCTATTGAAGATCGTGTTTCGTTGATTGTACAAGTTAAGGAATTTATTCCCTGGAATTGGGATGAAAGGACTAAAGGAACTGAATTGAATTGGACAACAAATGACGCAAATAAATTTGCTGATTATATTGTTGTCCGCATTGGTGTTGTACCTGAAACTGAGGATTAATTCTTACTTCATGAATAACAGATAAAAATGATTTTTTTGCAGCTAACTTAAAAATTAGCTACAAAATTAAATTTCCCTCAGGATTATTATCATTAATGTAAAAACATGAAAAATATTTTAATTTTTTTTGCAATACTACTATTCTATAATAATAGTATTGCACAACAATTGGTATACAATACCAGTCAGGTTTATTTATTAGAACAAAATGAAGAACAGTTTATTAATAAATCGTTAAAAAATTTGCTAAAAGAGATAAAACCAGAAATAAAGACTGCTACAGTATTCAATAACGAAAATTCTTCTCTTTTTATTTTTAAGTTTACAACTTTAGATAAGCAAAGAAAAAGAGAAGGTGCTATTGAAGACCGATTATCACTTATCGTATTTGTAAATGAGATTGTAAATTGGAATTGGAAAGAAAGGCCTAAAGGAGCTGAATTGAATTGGACACCAAACGACGCACAAAAATTTGCTGATTATATTATATTTGATATTGAAGTTGTTCCCTTTAGTCAAGATTAAGAGAGATGAAAAAAAGCTTAATATTTTTCGCAATACTACTATTCTGTAATAGTAGTATTGCACAACAATTAGTACACAATACTAGTCAGGTTTATTTATTAGAACAAAATAAAGAACGGTTTATTAATAAACCTTTGAAAGATTTACTCAAGGAAATAAAACCAGAAATAAAGACTGCTACTGTATTTAATAAGGAGGCTTCATCTCTTTTTGGTTTTAAATTTACAACTTTAGCTCAACAAAGAAAAAATGAAGGGGCTATTGTAGACCGTGTGACACTTTTAGTTTTTGTAAAAGAATACATTCCTTGGAATTGGGATGAGAGGGCTAAAGGTACTGAATTGAATTGGACACCAAATGATGCACAAAAATTTGCTGATTATATTGTAACGCATATTGCTGTTGTAGCTGAAAGTGAGGATTAAGAGAGATGAAAAAACAGAGTTTGTTAAAAATTAAAAGCACAGTTCTCACTGTGCTTTTAATTTTTGTATCACTTTTTTAGACAAATATAATTTGTCAGTTGTACAAGAATAATACTTTTCAAATTTCACTAATTAGCAATCTTGATAAATTCCCCTTTCGGATTAAATTTTAATTCTAAACCACTGCTCAGTTTTGCTTCATAGCCCAAAGTTTCTTTCTCTATTTTTGTTATTTTGTCTTTAGCAAAATTAGTTTTTACGTAAGTAGTAATCTTTGCAGGAACAATAGCTGTGGGAATAGCTGTGTTTTTTCCATCAACTTCTTTCCAGTTTCCTTTTCCATCAAATTCAATTTGAAGATTATTTGCAAATTGAACTTTGTACTCTTTAGATAAGATTTCTTTATCCTCAAGAATATAAGTTGGTTCTTGTCCAGCGAAGTGAGTTTTCAAAAAAGTTTGTGCATTTGCCGGTAATGCAGCTTTTTTAATTACCGTTTTTTGAGCATTTGCAGAAAGTCCAAATATTAATCCTGCAATTAGGCAAGCTGCCAAGTTTAATTTCGTTCTCATAATTTTCTGATTTTTAAATTCTTATACAAGATATAACTAAAATTTTAAAAGATGTAGGAATAATTGTAAAACTTAAAAAAAACGAAGATGTCGGAGATGTAATTGTATTGTCTAATACTCTAATTAATCTATCTTTGCGCTTTTAAAAAAATACTTGCTAAGAAGTTAAAAATCTAAGCAGTCTAAAAATCTACAAGTCAAAATGATTACAGTTAATGATATCTCAGTTCAGTTTGGTGGAACTACACTTTTTAGCGATGTTTCTTTTGCTATAAATGAAAATGATAAAATTGCCCTTATGGGTAAAAATGGTGCGGGAAAATCGACACTTTTAAAAATAATAGCAGGACAAAGCAAGCCTTCTACTGGAAGTATCTCGGCTCCAAAAGATGCTGTTGTGGCTTATTTGCCTCAGCATTTATTGACCAAAGATGGATCAACTGTAATGGAAGAAGCTTCAAAAGCTTTTGGCGAGATTTTTCAAATGAAAGCTGAAATTGATGAAATCAATGAGCAATTAACCGTTCGTACTGATTACGAAAGTGATGCTTACATGAAATTAATCGAAAGAGTTTCGGACTTAAGCGAGAAGTTTTATGCTATTGAAGAAGTAAATTATGAGGCTGAAGTGGAGAAAATTTTAGTTGGTTTAGGTTTCGAACGTGAAGATTTTACACGCCAGACTTCAGAGTTTTCTGGAGGATGGAGAATGCGAATAGAGTTGGCTAAAATTCTTTTGCGTAAGCCAGACTTAATTTTGCTAGATGAGCCTACCAACCACATGGATATTGAGAGTATTCAATGGTTAGAGGAGTTTTTGATAAATTCAGCAAAAGCAGTTGTGGTAATTTCACACGATAGAGCGTTTGTAGATAATATTACCAATCGTACTATTGAGGTTACAATGGGAAGAATCTATGATTATAAAGCAAAGTATTCTCATTATTTAGAGTTAAGAAAAGATCGTCGTATACACCAACAAAAAGCTTACGATGAGCAACAAAGAATGATTGCTGATAATAGAGCATTTATTGATCGTTTTAAAGGAACATTTTCTAAAACAGATGCGGTTCAATCTCGTGTTAAAATGTTAGAGAAATTAGTTATCGTACAAGTTGATGAAGTTGATAATTCGGCATTAAAATTAAAATTCCCGCCAGCAGCACGATCAGGGCAATATCCTGTAGTGGTGAAAGATTTATCAAAATCTTATGGTGATCACGTGGTTTTTAAAGATGCTAATATTGTTATCGAAAGAGGACAGAAAGTAGCTTTCGTAGGTAAAAATGGTGAAGGAAAATCGACTATGATTAAAGCCATCATGAAAGAAATTGGTATTGATGAAGGAAGTGTTGATATTGGACATAACTCACAAATTGGGTATTTTGCACAAAACCAAGCTTCTTTATTAGATGAAAATGCAACAATTTTTGAAACTATCGATGCTATTGCAGTTGGAGATGTTCGTACACAAATTAAGAATATTCTTGGAGCTTTTATGTTTCAGGGAGATGATATTACTAAGAAGGTAAAAGTGCTTTCAGGAGGAGAGAAAACACGTTTGGCAATGATAAAATTATTGCTGGAACCAGTTAACTTATTAATTCTGGATGAGCCTTCGAATCACTTAGATATGAAAACTAAAGATATTATTAAAGATGCATTACGTGATTTTGATGGTACTTTAATCTTAGTATCTCACGATCGTGATTTCCTTGACGGATTAGCGACTAAAGTTTTCGAATTTGGAAACAAACGTGTTAAAGAGCATTTTGAAGATGTTGCTGGATTCCTGGCACATAAAAAGATGGACTCTATGAGAGAAATCGAAAAATAATCTAGTTATAACATAATAATAAAAAGAGCGCAAGTTAATTCTAGCGCTTTTTTTTGTTTGATATTTTTAAGAAAATAATTGTTAAATAAATATAAGTACATGATATAAGTCAGATTAAAGACTACTTAGATTAGATAATTTTGTTGTAAGAAAAAAGCTGTTTTATGGCTTTAGTTTTATTAAAGAAAAATATATCTAAATTTTTATTCATGGATTTTTTAAATAATTTTTTTTCAAAAAAGGTTATGTTTCTAATCTTTTTATTGCCTTTTTTCTCGAATGGACAAATTGCAGAACCTGGTTCTCAAAATGAAGTTAAGTATCCACAATTTAAATTTCAAGGACTTTTTCAGGGGCGTTATTTAAGTGATTTAACTCAAGGTATAGACGCGACAACTGGTTTACAACATGCAGATGGTAATGCAGTAGAAAACACATTCGACATTAAAAGGATGCGTTTAGGGTTAACCACTAAATTGGGAGAAGGGTTTGATATTGTTGTTCTGGCTAATTTTGCAGACTTTAAATCGGATCCTAAAGGAAAAGTTTTAGAGAATGCTTTTGCAAGGTATATCTTTAATAATGAAATAGGTTTTATTTTGGGGCAGTTTAGGCCAGCTTTCGGAATCGAGGAATTAAATCCTGCCGATATTCTAAAATCATTTGATTATTCTAACCAATATACCGAATTTGGAAACAATGGTTGGACAAGTTTTCAAATCGGAGCTTCTGTGTTTGGAGGGTTTGATTTGGGGAAAATCCCTATTAGTTATACTTTTTCTGCTGTAAATGGTAATGGTAGAGATCAAGTATCGGATAAAGATGATGGTAAGCAATATTCTTCTCGTCTTGCCTTAGAATTAAATAAAAAGCATAATATCAATTTTGGAATTAATGGAGGTATTGGAGAAGTTTTTAATACCAAAATCTTTGCTGTAGGATTAGATTTCACGATTGATTTTAAATTAACGGATAAATTAAAATTAGAAACTCAGCTTGAAGCAAAACAAGGAACAAATCATTATTTGTATTATTCGCTAGCGGAAGATTCGAGAACAGGAAATGTTAATGATTATGAAATGCGAGGAGGATATTTTTTACCAAATTTGCGATATGAAATTCAATATCAAAAACTAACGGCTATAGAATTTTCTTGTCGATATGAGTATTTTGACAGAAGTTTTAAAATTAATTCAAACGCAAGACAAACGTATACACCAATGGCAGGTTTAGAATTTGGGAAAGGATATATAGGACGTATAGAAATGGGAATTCAATTTGATAATTATAAACGCAATGTGCCTAATACTACGACATATGATAATAACTTGTTTGTCATACAGTTTCAAGGGCGATTTTTTTAATGAGTAATTGCAATGTTGTAATCTATTTGTCTTGGATAAATTAATAGGATATGAGTCGGAACTTAAAACGGCATAAGAATTAATTCTTATGCCGTTTTTTATAGAGTAAATAAAAGAGTTTAAGCTTCTTTTAAAACATTTTTCTTTTTAAAGTATAAAGCAATATAGGCAGCAATAGAACATACTACACCTATAATTATCATGTTCCAGATAGGTCTTGTAGTTTGAGAAAAAGTTCCGTCCTCAATAATTAATATTCTAAAAGCTTTTAAGAAATGTGTTAACGGAATTACATTGGCAATTGCCTGAACTGCTTGTGGCATTTGGCTTAAAGGCCAAGTAAAACCGCTTAGGATAAAACTGGGTGTTGCAATTACCATTAAAATCTCAGTAGCTTTTAATTGATTCGGAACTAAAATACTCACGAGAATCCCAATAAAGGAAACGGAGAGTACAAATATTCCTGCTATAAATGTGAGAGGAAGCAGGTTGTCGTAAAAAGGTAATCTGAACCATAATGTAAAAAGCCAATATATAAACCAAATACCAAAACTCATTAGCATATAAGGAATGATTTTTACAGCTAGTAAATTTAAAATTGAAGGACATCTTTTTACAAGATCTTTAAATGTTCCATTTTCAAATTCGGAAGCAAAAGAAAGGGCTAATCCTAATAATAAAACTTGCTGTAAAACAGTTGCTAAAACTCCTGGCCAAAGAAAATACATATAGTTGGTGCTTCGATTATATTTTTTGATAAAAGTAGTTTTGAACGGTTCATATTGCGACATCAGTAAATTTTCGGGAACACCTTGTTTTCTTAAAGTTTCAATTTGAATACCGGCTTTTAATGTTCCAAGGCAAATTTGTATGGCCGTCGATGCATAATTGGCGGTTAGAACATTAGATGCATTTACTATAGTAGTAATTTCAGGATACTTTTTTGTGAGAGTCATTTTCTCGAAATCTTTCGGAATAATAACAACACAAGTCGCGCCTTTTTCGATAGCAATCTTGGAAAGATTATTCTGGTCGTATAGAACGGAAGCTATAGATAAAACCTCATTATCCTGAAACATCTGAATTGCTTTTGAACTTAATTCCGTTCTGTCCTGATCAACAACAAGTATGGGTAAATCGGTTACTTTACCTTTGCCGTAAACATAACCCAGCAAGACTCCATAAAGTATTGGCGCACCAATAAAGAGCAATCGAAGCACTTTATTGCTCCAAAATAATCGGAATTCCCGTTTAAGCAATGAAAAGAAATTTTGCATAGTTAAAGAGATAAAGTAACGGTTGTTTTTGTAATTAAATCTTTTGTTTCGTCATGATTGGAAGGCGTTATTTTTATTTCGAATAAACTTTCCTGCATTTCATAATCTGGGTATGCAGTTGCTATGTTTCCGTATGCTCCCAGTTGTTTTATAGTACTAATGCTTCCTTTTATATCTGTTTTTTTATAAGGAACATGTACAGTTACTTCTTGTCCTTTTTTGAGTTTTCCTAATTGATTTTCGGGTATTGTAAAACGAAAGTAAGTACTGTTGGCAACATAACCATTAAATAAAGTGTAGCCAGGTAAAGCCAGTTCACCAATAGTTAATGTAATGGTTTCAATGCTCATATTTTGTGGCGCAATAATATAACGTTCCTGGTCGGCAGTTTCTACTTCTTGCAATGCACCCAGCGCTCTGTCTTGTTGTCCCAGCGCCATGGTTTGTTGTTCTATGCGAGCTCCTTTTTTTGCATCATCTAGTTCGGCAATAACAGCATTGTATTGCGCTTGAGCTCCTTGATATTTAGCAAAAGTTTCGTCATAAGTTTGTTGTGATATTAAGGAGTCTTTGAGCATGTTTGTTAATCGTTTAATCGATTTTTGTGCAAACTCATATTGTTCCTTTAATCCCATTTTTTTAGCTTCAAGCTGCTTAATCTGATTTTCTGTTGCGCCTTTTACAGCCATTTTATATTGCGCTTTCGCAGATATCACAGCTCCTTCAGCTTGATTTTTTTTAGCATCTACTTCTGGGATATCAAGTATAGCCAGCGTATCTCCTTTTTGGACAATATCTCCTTCTTTGACATAGATTTTTAAAATCTTACCAGGGATTTTGCTTACAACTGCAATTTGTTCTTTTTCTATTTTCCCTTGAATTAAATCTTCTTTTTTTGCTTTTTCACAACTTGTAAAAATGAAGATTAAAATGACTATTATAATTGCTTTTTTCATAGAATAGAACTTTTATTTAGATAATTTTTTTGATAAATCGCCAGTGGCAATTATTGTTTCAATAGCCGATAATCGTTGCTCGATTAAAGTAGTAGTTTTATTTACAGATGCTTTATAAGAATCGTTTTCGGCTTCAAGACGTTCCGATATATTGATAAGACCTTCCTTGTATTGTTTTATAGCTAGATTTAAATTATTGCCTGCTACTTTTTCTTGTTGTTGGGTAATATCAATTTTTTGTGTTAGAACGCTGTAATCAACAAAGTTTTTTTCGAGGAGTAATTCTAGTTTTTCTTTAGTGTCATCAATTTGATTTTGCATCTGCTCGATGTTTATTTTGGCCTCATGTACTTTGTGTTTTCTTTCAAAACCCGAAAAAACTTCCCATTTCATTGCAGCTCCGACAACCCAGTTGTTACTTATGGTGGCTTCGTTTAGCCCTAAATATAAAGCTTGATTTATTCCTGTAACTATTGGGGTTGTTGCATTGGCATTAAATAAACTGGAGTAAGAAACTCCTCCAAACGCTCCTAAAGTTGGTAAATAGGTGCCTTTTTCTTTTTTTAATAAATACTCGTAAGCTGTTTTAAACGATTCTAAGGCTTTAATTTCCTGTTTGTTTTGAGTGCTTAATTTTTCATCGGTAATTAAATAAGGAACTAAATTGTATTGAACATTGTCTATTTCGGTAATAGAATAGCCAGTTAAGTACTGAATTTTTTTATAAATTAATCTTCGTTTTCCATCCAGCTCAATTTTTTTGGATGCCAATTCTAGTGAAGCTAATTTAATTTTATCTCTGTCGTATGGAATTGCCAGACCTTGTTCTATTGCTTTTGTAACGCGTTTAGTTTCGGTATCTAATCGTTTTTCGCTCTCTTTTATCAGTTTGTCTATTTCCTTTAATAGTTCTAATTGATCAAAGGTGTTAATGACATCTTTGATGATTCCGTCTTTCTCGGATTCTTTTAAGAATACTGTTCCTTTGGATTTTTCTTGTATGGCTTTTGCGCCATTAGGAATTTGCATACCGCTAAACAATACCGTTTTTGCCATAACGCTCCCATTAAAAATGTTTCCGTAATTTTTAAAAGCCGTTTTACCATCAAAAAGCGGATAGTTTACAATAGGTACAGTAGCTGTAGGAAGATCTACGGTTAGTTTGTTATCAAAATAAGTATATAAAGCACTTGCTTCGACTGTAGGGATGTATTTATTCCAGACTCCTTTTTCCTGAAGATTCAATTTTTCAATATCTAAATCTTTATTTTTTAAAGAGGTGCTTTTTTCTATGGCTTTATAAATAGCATCTTCAAGAGTTGGTGAAACTTCTATCTGGGCATATCCATAAGTTAGGGAAAGGAAAAAAAAGAAAATAGGTAAATGTTTTCTCATCATAATTTTGTTTCTATAATTATATGATAAATTGTAAACGGATTTTTGTAAGGTATTACAAGTAGAATAAGCGTATGCGAAATACGGTTATTTACAAAGTTAAGGATATAAGTCTTACATTTTATGTTTTATCTATAGTAAAATAGGGAGCTTAATTGAAAACTTTTCCGTAAGTTTTATTGAAAATAGAAAGTTGTAGGATGTTGCTAAACTTTGTCTGTTTTTTTATACCTTAGTAAGCGTATTTATAAATTAACTAATTATTAACATGAAAAAAAGTATATTATATCTAGCTATTGTGTTGACTAGTTTTTTTAGTCTTCCTATATTATCTCAAACAGATAATGAGCCTGTTGCTTTAGGTTTGCCAGGAGATAACCTTAATTTATATGCAGTATTAGATATTTTTCAAAAGTCTAAAACTTTGGAAGATTTTGAAAAAGCATTGAATGATCCTGATAATAAGGTTAATAATTTAGATTTAAATAATGATGGAGAAATCGACTACCTCGAGGTAGAAGGACATAAAGAAGGGAATACCCATGTTATTGTGCTTCAGGTTGCGGTAAGTAGCAAAGAAACACAAGATATTGCTGTTATTGAGGTTGATAAAGATAAGAAAGGAAATATACATGTTCAGGCTATTGGAGACGAAGATTTATATGGTAAAAACTATATAGTTGAGCCTGCAGATACAGCTTCGGGAACACCTAACCCTGGTTATAAAGGAGAACCTACGGTAATTGTAAATAATAACACAACCAATAATTACAATACTACAACTAGCCCAAGTTATGTAAGTACAAGTGTAAGTGCATGGCCAGTAATTTTGTTTTTGTTTTCTCCTATATATGTAGCGTATAGATCTCCTTGGCATTGGGGGTATTATCCTCCGTACTGGCGTCCTTGGCGTCCAGTTTATTATCATGATTATTGGGGATATCACGGACATTATTACAGAAATCCTTATTATCGTAGAACAGCCGTTATAAGAAACCCTAGATACTATAATAATTATGTTTCTAGAAGAAATACATCTGTAGTTGTTAGAGACAACCGAGTTAACGGACGATATAATACGACCTATAATGGTAGGGATTATAAAAGACCAGCGCCAGTTACAACTACTAGACCAAATAGACCGGGAGGAACAACCAGACCAGGTACTACTCGACCTACAAATCCAACTACTAGACCAGGAGGTACAACTAGGCCAGTAACACGTCCTACAAATCCATCGACTAGACCGGGAACAGGTACAACAAGACCAGTCACACGTCCTGTTACTCCTACAAACCCAACTACAAGACCAGTTGTTAGGCCAACTAATCCAGGAACTACGCGACCAACAACCCGTCCTGTAACTCCAACGACTAGACCAACAACGCGTCCTGTAACAAGACCAACGACGACACCAAGGCCAGCGACACCGAGACCTGCAAATAATGGTACAAATCGAAGATAGATCTAAAAAAACGAGACTGAGTTTTAAACTCAGATAATATATACACGCCTAATTTTATATTTAAGAAGCTTATGGGGAAAACTATGCTAGCTAGAGTTGTTTTTATATTTCTGATAATGCCATTTTTTTTGATAGCTCAATCTGTGAAGGATACAGTGAAGGTTGAACTGAAAGAAAAGGAGAAAGAAAAAGAAGTGGTATACCCAAAATTTAAATTTAAAGGGCTTTTGCAAGTACGTTTTCTGGGGTCGATTACAGATAATGTTGATGTTTTAGGAGTTCAGCATACTACCGGAGAAGTAACAAGGAGTTCTTTTGATATAAAAAGAATGCGTGTAAGTGTTGCTGCAAATTTAAGTGAGCATACCGAAGTTGTTGTATTGGTGAATTTAGCCGATTTTAAATCGGATCCCCAGAACAAAGTGTTAGAGAATGCTTACGCAAAATATACTTTTAATAAATATATTGCTTTTACAGGTGGTCAGTTTCGACCAGGTTTTGGTATAGAAGAAAGTGTTCCTGTAGATATCATAAAGTCATTTGATTTCTCGAATCAATATTATGAGTTTGGAAAGAATGGATGGACAAGTTTTCAGATTGGAGCTTCGATGACAGGATCTGCAGATCTTGGGAATATCCCTGTAAATTATGCTGTTTCGGTTTTAAATGGAAATGGGAGAAATCAAAATATGGATAAAGACAGTGGGAAGCAATATTCTACCCGTGTTGTTTTTGGATTATCGAAAAAACACCATCTTAATTTGGGACTTAATGGAGGAACCGGAAAGGTTTATACCAGTGATGTATTTGCTTTAGGAGCAGATATTGCTGCCGACTTTAAATTAACAGATAAACTTTCTCTGGATACTCAATTCGAAATCAAGCAAGGAACCAATCATAATTTATATTATTCACTTCCTGTGGATGCCCGTACTGCCAATGTGAATGATTACCAAATGCGAGGTTTTTATTTTTTACCTAATTTTAGATATGTAATCAATTATAAGAAACTTACATCTCTGGAATTTTCTGCCAGATATGAATATTTTGATTCGAGTTTTAAAGTAGATTCAAACGTAAGGCAAACACTTACGCCAATGTTAAGTTTAGAATTTGGAAAAGCCTATACAGGACGAATCGAAATGGGAGTTGAAATTGATAGGTACACCAAGAATATTCCTAATACAAGCTATTATGATAAAGAACTATTTATTATACAATTTCAATGCAGGCTTTAGTTTAAATTAATCTCTATTTTTTATGAAAGAAGTAAAAATTCCTCAAACATTAATTACGCTTGCAGTAGGTATTGTTCTTTGGATTATTCCAGCTCCCGAAGGAGTGAAACAAGAAGCGTGGCATTTATTTGCCATTTTTGTAGCTACCATTCTTGGGATTATTTTAAAGGCTGCTCCAATGGGTACAATGTGTATGATTGCAATTGCAGTAACCGCATTTTCACAAGTTTTAGCTCCGGGTGAAGCAGGAAAATCAATTACGCTTGCATTAAGAGGTTTTGGGGATAAAGTAATATGGCTTATCGGAATATCCTTTTTTATAGCACGTGGATTTATTAAAACAGGATTAGGAAATAGAATTGCTTTTATATTCATAAGGATATTTGGGAAAAGTTCGTTAGGATTAGCCTACGGATTAGGACTTGCTGATTTATGTCTTGCTCCTGCAGTTCCTAGTAATACGGCAAGAGGTGGAGGTATTATTTATCCTATTATGAAATCGATGGCAATAAGCTTTGGCTCTGAGCCAGATAAGCCTGAAACACATAGAAAATTAGGTTCTTTTTTAACTTTAAATAGTTATAATATGAATCTTATTTCATCCTCGATGTTTTTAACAGGAACGGCAAGTAACCCGATGTGCCAGAAGTTTGCTCTAAATTTAGGAATTAAAATTACCTGGATGTCTTGGGCTCTTGCTGCAATTGTACCAGGATTAGTTGCTTTTTTTGTAATTCCTTTTGTTTTATATAAAATTTATCCGCCTGAATTAAAATCGACAAAAGACGCTCCGGGAATTGCTAAGCAAAAGCTAAAAGAAATGGGACCAATCTCTAGAAATGAATGGTTGATGTTGTTAACATTTTTTATTTTATTGTTTCTTTGGATGACAGGCGATTTATTTTCTATCGATGCTACTACAACGGCTTTTATAGGATTGGTGATTTTATTGTTAACTTCAGTATTAACATGGGAAGATGTAAAATCCGAAAAAGGAGCTTGGGATACTATTGTTTGGTTTTCGGTTTTGGTAATGATGGCGAGTTCGCTCAATGAATTAGGATTTATTGGTTGGTTTAGCGATTTAGTTAAGCAACAAATAGGAGGATTGAGCTGGCAAATGGCTTTTCCTATAATAATTTTGGTATACTTTTTTAGTCACTATCTTTTTGCAAGTGCAACAGCTCACGTTGCAGCAATGTATGCTGCGTTATTAGGAGTAGGAGTTTCTCTTGGTATTCCGGGATTGTTATTAGCGTTTATGCTTGGATTTGTAGGTTCGCTTTATGGAACATTAACGCATTACGGTCATGGACCAGCTCCTGTATTTTTTGGTAGTGGTTATGTTGATTTAAAGAGCTGGTGGGTAAAAGGACTTGTAACAGGTCTTGTCCTATTACTCATATATATGGTGATAGGAGGATTGTGGATGAATGTAATAGGGTACTATTAAATTCGGATACCAGGAGGAAGTAGTTCTTTATAAGTTGGGTTTTTCTTAAAGAAAACTACAATTTTAGGGTGAATAGGGACTACTTTTAATTTTCGTTCAATCGAAATTTCCATGATGCTTCTAAGCATGCTATATAGAAATTCTTGATCTTCGAATGAATCTGGAGTGTTGATTTTTGTTAGAAATATCTTTTTTTCTTGAAAAGAGTATTCGATTGTAACTAATCCTGTAGGGGTTGAGGTTTCAAATTGTCTTGCAAAGGCATTGTCTTTGATCTCCATTAATGAAATGGGTTCCATATTATTTGTTTTTTATGTGGTATTTAAAAAAAAATAGAAGAAATGAACCATATTAAGAGGTTCAGAAAACTTCTTGTAATATATTATCAGAAACAAATTATTTCTATAACAAAGGTAATCATTTGATATTCAATATCAAATGATTTTGTGAGTGAGATATGCTTTACGTTTTTAAAAATGTTGTTAGCACTCGTATTTGCTGTGTTTTTTAATAATAATATTATCTAAAAAATAGAGCAGAGTCGTTAAAAAGCGATAATTTTATGTCGATAATGATATTTAGTTTGTTGTTAATGCCTGAAATACAATTATGAATAAAATTCCTGTTTACTTTATGCCGGGTCTTGCGGCAAGTACTACTATTTTTGAACGAATCGCATTGCCCGAAAATACTTTTGAGATACATTTATTAGAATGGGAAATTCCGCTTGAGCATGAGTCTTTGCAAGATTATGCTAAAAGGATAGCGCAAAACATAAAACATTCGAATCCTGTTTTAGTAGGAGTATCTTTTGGAGGAATCCTGGTTCAGGAAATGGCAAAGCATATTGAGGCTAGAAAAGTAATTATTATTTCGAGCGTAAAGTGTAATGCGGAATTTCCTCGAAGAATGAAAATTGCCAAAACTACCAAAGCATATAAGCTGATACCAATGCGACTGATATTAAATGTAGAGAATTTGGCTAAGTTTTCTTTTGGAGAAAAGATAAACAAGAGGTTAAAGCTATATGAGAAATTCTTATCTGTGCGTGATATTCGTTATTTAGATTGGGCTATCGAGCAGGTAATTCTTTGGGATAGAACTAAAATCGACGAAAGTGTAATTCATATTCATGGTGATGAAGATGAGGTTTTCCCGATAAAATATATTGCCAACTGTAAAGTGGTAAAAGGCGGAACGCATATTATGATTTTGAATAAATTTAAATGGTTGAATGAAAATTTACCTTCGATAATTTTGGAAGATTAGAAATCTTAAAATTCCAATTTTTGAAATTGCTTCGCCTGTTCCTAACGCTCGGGCCCAAATTTGAAATGCTTTACGGATGGGATCTTTGTCAAAGTTTTACGTGCAATTTTTGTCGCAAAGTTATTTCATACAATCTTGTCATCCTGAGGAACGAGGGATCTTCACAAGAGACTAACACAA
Source organism: Flavobacterium sp. GL_143 (assembly GCF_057834355.1). Taxonomy (NCBI): domain Bacteria; kingdom Pseudomonadati; phylum Bacteroidota; class Flavobacteriia; order Flavobacteriales; family Flavobacteriaceae; genus Flavobacterium; species Flavobacterium sp. GL_143. Next base: position 2,362,107 of record NZ_CM174401.1, read on the forward strand.
AGTTTATTTAGTTTGGCGAGCTACTAGTGGAGATCCCTCGTTCCTCGGGATGACAAACGAAACGTTAAGACTAACTAAAGAGAAAATGTTCTTATGAAATCTAGAGCCTAGCCCTGATAGAAGCGGTATCCTTTTTCTGGCTTCTTTAGGCAGGAAAAGATACAAGCGGATAGCAGGAAATAGCTTCTAATTAAAATTTCAATATCTAAAATTCCAATTGTTTTATGGTTCGATACCTTTGTCAAAGTTTTTAAAACTTTGACAAAGGTATCGGCGCTAGTCAAAAAAAAATCCCAAACTCTTTTTAGAATTTGGGATTTTAGATATTGTAATTTAAAGAAATTTAGATTTTCTTCATTTGATCTTTCATCATTGTGATTTGCTCTTTCAGCATTCCTTGTTTGTCTAATTTCTTAGCTTCATTCAATAAATTAGTCGCTTCAAGCTTTCTTCGGCGTGACATAGCAACACCAGCAAGGTTTAATTTTGCAACAGCTAAATCCATATCCATAGATAAACCAAGTTCAATTGCTTTTTTGAAATATTTCTCAGCTTGATTAATATTAGTTTGAGAAACCATAATACCATGTAGGTAATTAAAGTAACCTTGTTGTTTTCTTACTAAAGCAGTTTCAGGATTTTTGATGTATGCCAGCCATTTTTTAGCACCTTCAAAATCTTGTTTTCTTAATTTCAGGAAGGCTAATAAGATGAATTCATTTTTAAAGTAAAGGAAAATAGGTATTCCAGCTAATAATATAAGAAAGATTCCGTTTCCGATATTACTTTCTGTAAATTGCCAAACGCCAGCAACTACTAATAGTCCGGCTAAAATAATTTTAATATTTCTGTGAAACATAATAGGTGTATTTTTGTGATTGCAAAGATAGTAAAATGAATTAAAAATATTTTTATAAAACTACTTGCAAGGAAAAAAAGTCTTTGTATATTTGCACTCGGTTTTAGAGTAACAATATTCGAAGAACAAAAAGAAGATATTAGACACCATATTTAAAGATACAAAGCAATGAGCAAAAGAACGTTTCAACCATCGAAAAGAAAAAGAAGAAATAAGCACGGATTTATGGACAGAATGGCTTCTGCGAATGGAAGAAAAGTTCTTGCACGTAGAAGAGCTAAAGGAAGACATAAACTGACTGTTTCTAGCGAACCTAGACACAAAAAATAATGTTTCTATAAACATAAATAAGGCGTTACTTTTTTTAGTATCGCCTTTTTTTATACCTTGTCATTAAAAAATGAGTAATGTTTTAATTTCTAATGCAGTAGGATTAAACATTAAAAGAAAATATAACTACACAATACAATTAAAATGCCAAAAGACACATCAATAAAATCAGTTTTAATAATAGGTTCGGGGCCTATTGTTATTGGTCAAGCTTGCGAATTTGATTATGCAGGATCACAATCAGCACGTTCTATTCGTGAAGAAGGAATTGAAGTTATCTTGATAAACTCAAATCCAGCGACTATTATGACCGACCCATCAATGGCGGATCATGTATATTTAAAACCACTAACTACAAAATCGATTATTGAAATTCTGAAAGCTCATCCACAAATTGATGCTGTTTTACCTACAATGGGAGGACAAACTGCATTAAATTTATGTTTGGAAGCTGATGAAAAGGGAATTTGGGCTGATTTTGGAGTAAAATTAATTGGTGTTGATGTGAACGCCATTAATATTACTGAAGATAGAGAGCAGTTTAAACAACTTCTTGAAAAAATTAATGTACCAACTGCACCTGCAAAAACGGCTACTTCGTACTTAGAAGGAAAAGAAATTGCACAGGAATTTGGTTTCCCACTTGTAATTCGTCCTTCATTTACACTTGGAGGAACTGGAGCTGCGATTGTTTATAAAAAAGAAGATTTTGATGAGCTTTTAACAAGAGGTCTTGAAGCTTCGCCAATACATGAGGTTTTAATTGATAAAGCTTTAATGGGTTGGAAAGAATATGAGTTGGAACTTTTAAGAGATAAGAATGATAATGTTGTAATTATTTGTTCTATCGAAAATATGGATCCAATGGGAATTCATACTGGAGATTCGATTACAGTTGCACCAGCAATGACTTTATCGGATACAACATTCCAAAAATTACGTGATTACGCTATATTAATGATGCGTAGTATCGGAAACTTTGCAGGAGGTTGTAATGTACAATTTGCGGTTTCGCCAGACGAAAAAGAAGATATCGTTGCGATTGAAATCAACCCTCGTGTATCTCGTTCATCTGCATTGGCATCGAAAGCAACTGGTTATCCAATTGCAAAAATTGCTTCTAAACTAGCTTTAGGATACAATCTTGATGAATTGCAAAACCAAATTACAAAATCGACTTCGGCTCTTTTTGAACCGACTTTAGATTATGTGATTGTAAAAATACCTCGTTGGAACTTTGATAAATTTGAAGGTGCTGACAGAACTCTTGGTCTTCAGATGAAATCTGTAGGTGAGGTTATGGGTATCGGACGTTCATTTCAAGAAGCTTTACATAAAGCAACACAATCATTAGAAATTAAACGTAATGGTTTAGGTGCTGATGGAAAAGGATATAAAAATTACGAACAAATTATCGAGAAACTAACTTTTGCAAGTTGGGATCGTGTTTTTGTAATTTATGATGCAATTGCAATGGGAATTCCGTTGAGCCGTATTCATGAGATTACTAAAATAGATATGTGGTTCTTGAAACAATATGAAGAACTTTATACTCTTGAGAAAGAAATTTCAAACTATAAAGTAGCTACTTTGCCAAAAGAACTTTTGCTTGAAGCGAAACAAAAAGGTTTTGCCGACAGACAAATTGCTCACATGATGAATTGTCTGGAAAGTGAAGTGCATACTTTGCGTATGGATAAGAATATTAACCGTGTGTTTAAATTAGTAGATACTTGTGCTGCCGAATTTAAGGCGAAAACTCCTTATTACTATTCAACTTTTGAAGCTGAAATAGAAAAAGCAAATGGGGAACGTTATGTAGATAACGAAAGTATTGTTACCGATAAAAAGAAAATAATAGTTTTAGGTTCTGGACCAAACCGAATTGGACAAGGAATTGAATTTGATTATTCTTGCGTTCACGGTGTACTTGCAGCTAAAGAGTGTGGTTATGAAACTATCATGATTAACTGTAATCCAGAAACTGTTTCGACAGATTTTGATACTGCTGATAAATTGTATTTTGAGCCAGTTTTCTGGGAGCATATCTACGATATCATTCAGCATGAAAAACCTGAAGGTGTAATTGTACAGTTAGGTGGTCAGACAGCATTAAAACTAGCAGATAAATTATCTAAATACGGTGTAAAAATTATAGGAACAAGTTTTGATGCCTTAGATTTAGCCGAAGATAGAGGACGTTTCTCTGAGTTATTAACGGAACTACATATTCCTTTCCCTCAATTTGGAATCGCTGAAACTGCGGATGAAGCTTCTGCTCTTGCAGATACTCTAGATTTTCCATTATTGATTCGTCCTTCTTATGTATTAGGTGGTCAGGGAATGAAAATTGTAATCAACAAGAAAGAACTTGAAGAGCACGTTATTAATTTATTGAAAACAATTCCTGGGAATAAATTACTTCTGGATCATTACTTAGCTGGAGCAATCGAAGCTGAAGCGGATGCAATTTGTGATGCCGATGGAAATGTTTATATCATAGGAATAATGGAGCACATCGAGCCTTGTGGGGTTCACTCGGGTGATAGTAATGCAACATTGCCTCCTTTTAACTTGGGAGAGTTTGTAATGCAACAAATAAAAGATCATACTATAAAAATTGCGAGAGCTCTTAAAACAGTTGGTTTAATAAATATACAGTTTGCGATAAAAGATGATACAGTTTACATTATCGAAGCTAATCCTAGAGCATCGAGAACAGTACCATTTATAGCAAAAGCTTATGGAGAACCTTATGTGAACTATGCTACAAAAGTAATGTTGGGACATAATAAAGTAACTGACTTTAAATTCAACCCGCAATTAAAAGGATTTGCAATTAAACAACCTGTATTCTCTTTTAGTAAATTCCATAATGTAAACAAAGCATTAGGACCAGAGATGAAATCAACAGGTGAAAGTATCTTGTTTATCGACGACTTAAAAGATGATCAGTTCTATGAATTGTACTCAAGAAGAAAAATGTATTTGAGTAAATAATCTCAAATCCTGATATAAAAAAAGCTCCAATTATGGAGCTTTTTTTATATCTAATAAGTAACATAATAGATAAAAACCAACAATCAATATTATTTAGTTAAAAATAGTATTGATTGTTGGTTAGGTCAGCATCTAAATTTATAGTTGCTCTAATAACCAAATTACAAATTTTGCGATTCCGTGGTTCATAATGTAGATATTTTATCATTTATAATGAATTTCAAAAAGTCGTTAAATACCCTTTTGATATTAGTAAATTTGATGAGATATTTATGTTATTTTGTAATAAAAATCGCAAAAATTAAAGCTAAATTTGTAGTAAAAAACCTTTGATTTATCTGGATAATATGATTTTATATGCTATATTTGTTTAAAATCATACATTTTATGCAAGCGGAGATTGTAGTTAAAATAAAGAAAATTCGTATTGAAAAAGGTTTTTCACCAAATGAAATGGCAGAAAAGTTAAATATTGACCTTTCTGCATATTCTCGTTTAGAGTCAGGAAGAACATTTACTTGGGGAAAATATTTGGAAGATATTTTAATATTTTTTGATCTTTCACCTGAGTGCTTTTTTAAAGGAATAGGGATGAAGAATAATATTAGATATAAGAAAGATTCTTTTGGGGATAGTGCTTCTTTTGAATATTTTTTTACGGAATATAAGAAAAAAGTAAAAAAAGTAGAAATTTTATTTGAGGAGCGATTGAAAGATAAAGATGAAATTATAGAGCAGTTAAAAAAGAATAAAAATAAATAAAGAAGCCTCACAAAGAGAGGCTTTTTTTGTTTGAATATTTTGTAATAAAAAGGTGATTGTGATTTTTTAAACGTCTGTATTATTTAATTCTTCAAAATTTTTATTTAATTTATTTATTAGTTTTAAATAAAGGGTTTTATAAATGAACCAAATAAATGAGGAAAGAATTATTAAGAACAATGCAAGTATGAAATAAAAACAAATTTGAGGAATAAGTATATTGTTATTTGATTGATTTGGATTCAAGAAAATTAGAGATATATCATTGTTTTTAAGATATATAGAGGAGAAAATAATTGCATTTAGATTAAACAATATTAAGCTTGAAAATATGTAGTAATATACTGATTTTCTTGTTTTTATGATGCTTTTGGATAATTCGTTTAAGTTTGAACTTGTGTCAATTCTTTTGTAATTGATAAAAAATTGCACAAAAAAATAGATAAATATGAAATAATACAAATAGTCTAAAAATATGATTATATTATTCTGTTCTACTGCTAATATTTCTTTTGAATACTCTAGTTGATTTGCAATATAAGACGCTAATAATGAGGCTAAAAATTCTAAAATACTTATTATTAGAATCTTTTTTACAATAGAATAAGAGCGTAGGTGTATTATATTAAACAATTCTGAACGCTCAATATTTATATTTGTAAAGTCTAAATTTCTCCACATTTTTTTTAAAAGACTTGATTTATTTTTATTTTTCATGGCTTTTTTACTTAATTAGTATGTTTTTTTCTGATTAAGTTACACTTTGTAGTGTGGAAAAATAAAGAAAATTCTTTCTTTAGTATAAGTATGAAAGATTAAGTTAAATAAACTCAAGTCCTGATATAAAAAAAGCCTCAATTAGACTGCACCCAAAAGTTTGGACAAATTTATAATTAAGTTTGATAATAATGAGCTCGATATTTTATCGGGCTCATTTTGTTTAAATTTGATTTAATTCTTTCGTTATTGTAATATATTATATACTTATTAATTTCTTTTTTTAATTGTTCTATTGATTTGAATTTTTGGGTATAAAACATTTCAGATTTTAATATTCCAAAGAAGTTTTCAATAATTGCATTATCTAGGCAGTTTCCTTTTCTTGACATGCTTTGTTTGATTCCTTTTTGTTTTAATAAAAGTTGGTAATGATTCATTTGATATTGCCAGCCTTGGTCTGAATGAAGTATTAAATTTGTATTATCTGGTATTTTTCTAAAGGCCTTTTTCAGCATCATAACCACTTGATTAAACACTGGTCTCTCTGTGAGTTCATAGCTGATTATTTCCTGATTAAATAAGTCAATTATTGGTGATAAATATAATTTGTTTCCAGCTACATTGAACTCTGTTATATCAGTTGCCCATTTTTGATTTGGAGCTTTTGCTTTAAAATTTCGTTCTAGTATATTTGGAGCTATTTTACCATTTTCACCTTTATAAGACTTATACTTTTTTACTCTAATAACACTTTTTAACCCTAATAGATTCATCAATCTAAGAACTGTTTTATGATTGATAACCAGTCCTCTGTTTTGTAATTCATCGGTTATTCTTCTGTAACCATAACGCCCTTTATGTCTGTGATAAATGACTTTAATCAACTCTTTAATTTCTTTATATTTATCAGGTGACTTACTTTGTTTTTGATGATAATAAAAACTGCTGCGTGCCATATTTGCAAGGTTCAAAAGTAATTCCAAACCAAATTTATGCCTTAATTCGTTTATGGCTTTGGATTTTTCCTGGCTTGAATTAAGGCTTGCAGCTTTTTTAGCAATTCATTCTCACAGCGAAGTCTTTCGTTTTCTTTTAGCAGTTCTTGCTCTCTTGTCAGGGGTTTCTCTGATTTACTTTTTTTGCCTTTATTATTACTCATCGATACGGGTCTGCCTCTTTGTTTTGGTTGTAATCCTACTAGTCCAAAGTTAGCAAAATCTTTTTTCCATTTTAAAACTATGGAAATATCGGGAATATTAAATCTTATACCAGTCTGCATTAAGGTAAGGGATTCCTTTTCTATGATATTGAGCACTTTTAGCTTAAATTCGGCTGAATAGCTTTGATTCATTCGTGACAATAAACCAATTTTACCATATGCCTTATAAAAACTGACCCACTTACGAATATTCCATCTTGCAGTCTTTTTTAATTTTGAAACATATCCATCTGAATAATGCTTCTTTAAAACCAATTCTACACATTCTAACTTAAATGCATAGTCATACCTTGCTTTTCTTTCCATAAAAAATGCCCCAAATAGTGTCTAACTTTTTGGGGCATGTTCAAATTAAGAGGCTTTTTTTGTTTTTAAAGTAAGAATTATTTAATCAGTTGTTGTAGCGGTTTAAGTTGTTCCATATCTATATTAGATTCTTTAAGAACGGTCATTAATGTCATGATATTGTTTGGGTTCATATTTTTTCCTAAAACACGAACTACTGCAAAACCATTTTCATTTCTGTTGGCATAAATTATGAATTCTTCAATATTCTCGTCTGTTCCTACATAGCTTACAGAAGCGCCATCTTTTCCAGAACCAAATTTCATTAATTGTTGGTATTTTGGGTTCTTTAAAATAGTATTTAGCTTAGTTCTCTCAGCTTCATATTCAGTTTGGTTTTTATCATTTCGTTTAAAAGCCAAGATGTTCATTTTGTCGAAAGAGTTTAATGCTTCGCTTTGTTCAGCAGATAGTTTTTCTTTGTTTACATTGAGAATACTTGGTGAAACATCGAGAGCAATGAAGTTTTTATTTTCGGTATTTTCTACAAAATATTTCTGTAATGAAGGTTCAGAATTGCAACTTACTAGAAGTAATAATCCTAAAAAGGCGAAAATGTTGGTGATTCGTTTCATGTTATTTTTTTCCTTTAGATGCTTTTTTCAAATCAGAACCTCCAGGTAATTTCATTTTATCAGTAAGTACCGAGATTTCGTTTAAATCAAAATTACCAGTAAGTGATAGTAAAACAGTATCTTCATTTTTACCTGAATCAATAAACATGAATAACTCTTTTATTTGAGTGTCGCTTGCTCCAGATTTTACATAAATTTTCACATTTCTGCCGTTATCATTTACTCGCATTAACTCTTCTAAACCTGCAGATTTTATGTATTTATCTGCGGTAAGTTTCATGTCGGCTTCAACTCTGGTACTTTGTGTTGTAAACACCTTTAGGTTGTCTAGTTTTTTGATAAGGCTTAAGTATTGTTGTGTTTCTTTATCAGAAGCATCAACTTTTACCTTACTCATTAAATCGAACATTTTTTTGTTTACGATTACAGATGTTACATCATCCTGACCATCATATTTGTCAAAAGCTCCTTGTGCATAAAATGCATGGCTTACAAATGCGAAAACTAGTGTTATTATGAAATTTTTACTCAAGCTTCTTCTATTGTTTTTTCTGTTTTCGTGAATCGTTGATTTCATTTTATCGAGTTTTATTTTGTTTGAAAATTAAGTTTTTTGATTGTTCGTATTCTTTAATATACTGGACACTTTCTATACCAGTATTAACATTGTGTGACACCATAGCCAAGGCTTTTTGCGTCGCCGCCAAAGCTTCTTCTGGGGAGTCATAAGTTCCTAAGTCTGATTTTGCAACAACAGGAGTTGTGTTATTTGTGTTGTTGAGGTAAAAATAAGAACCTATTCCTAGTAAAAGGACAGCCGAAGCAGCAATTGATAACCACGCCACATTACGTTTCTTAGTTTGTAGTGGAATTTCTTGCGTTAAACGTTGTTCTTTTACTTGAGAGAAATAACCAAAAAGTGGTTTGTATTGCTCTAAATGCTGCGCAACATTCGGAGAAGAAAAGTAATTTTTTAATTCATTTTCTTCGGCAATAGTGCTTTCTCCCTGAAAGTATTTTTCTAGTATTATTTCTATTTTATCTGATTCCATATTGATGTGTATTAAGCATAGATTCTCTTATTTTTTTTCTAGCTCTTGAAAGCGCCACGCGAATAGCGGTTTCATTCATATTAACTATTTTGGAGATTTCGTCAAACTCATATTGTTCGACATCTCGTAACTGAATTAAAATTTGTTGCTGCTCTGGCAATTGACTCATTATTTTTTCTACCCATTCTAAACTATTATTATCTTCTACTTTTTGATCTAATCGCGGCTCTCTATCGGTGTAATTAGAATGTACAAGGGTAAGATTACTGGCTCGTTTTGATTTTAATTGATCCAGACAATAATTTTTTGTCATTGTCATGGCAAGAGCTTCAACATTATTATAAGTGTTTAATGTTTCTTTCTTACTCCATAGTTTAACTAAAATCTCTTGCGAGGCATCTTCTGCTTCTTCTGTACTTATGAGTAATCGTTTTGCCAGACGAAATACTTTGTCTTTAAAAGGATTTACTAACTGAAGGAAAACGATTTGGTTCATAAAAATTACAAATTATAGGTTCGCTTATAGTATCAAGACGAAACAGAATTATTTTTGTTACAAAAGTGTGTGAAATAAAACTAAAGATAGTATTTTTACGTTAATACTATATTGATACCTACTATATGAAGACAATATTAAGAACGGCAATATTATTATTTTTAGCAGTATTCTGCTTTCAAGCCTGTCAGGATCAAGATGATGTGGCTGCTCCTAGAAGCTTACAGGTTCAGGATTTTATTTGGAAAGGATTAAATCAATATTACTTATGGCAAGCTGATGTTCCTAATTTAGCTGATGATCGTTTTGGAAACCAAGAACAACTAAATTCTTTTTTAAGAGGGTATTCAGATCCTGAAACATTATTTAATTCTTTACGTGTTGATTCTTCAATAGACAGATTTAGTTGGATTGTAGATGATTATACTGTATTGGAACAAGAACTTCAAGGAACATCTAAAAATAATGGAATTGATTTTAAATTAAGCCCAAAATCTAAAGGTTCTAATGATTTGATTGGTTTTGTGCGTTATATTCTTCCTAACTCGGATGCTGCAAGCAAAGGAGTGAAGCGTGGAGATTTATTTTATGGTATTAATGGTACGCAAATTACTTATGATAATTATAAAACCTTGCTCGCACCTGATAGTTATACGCTAAATTTAACTGATTATGATGGAACGACATTTGTGCCAAATGGCAAATCGGTTACACTTACTAAATCAGTTTTGGATGAAAATCCAATTTTCATAAATAAAGTGATAGAGAAGAATGGTCGTAAAATAGGTTACTTAATGTATAATGGTTTTTATGGTAACTATGATGATCAATTAAATGCTGCATTTGGAGAATTAAAAGGGAAAGGTATTACAGATTTAGTTCTTGATTTGAGATATAATGGGGGAGGTTCTGTGCAAACGGCAACCCGATTAGCAAGTATGATTACTGGACAGTTTACAGATAAGGTTTTTTCTAAACAAAAATGGAATAGTAAACTCAATAAATACTTTGAAAGCGAAGACTCAGAATTGCTTAATAATAATTTTATAGATAAATTTAATGGAGTTGCTTTAAATAGTTTGAACTTGACCAAAGTATATATATTAACTTCTAAAAGTACAGCTTCGGCAAGTGAATTGGTTATTAATGGATTAAAACCATACATTGATGTAATACAAATAGGTGATGTAACTATAGGTAAAAATGTAGGTTCGGTTACTTTGTATGATTCACCTACTTTTGGTAAAACTAATCGAAATCCAAGTCATAAATATGCTATGCAGCCAATTGTTTTAAAGATTGTTAACTCAATAGGTTTTGGAGAATATACTAATGGATTAACGCCTACTTATAGCGTAATAGAAAGTATAAATTCGTTGGGAGTTTTAGGAGATGAAACGGAACCATTATTAAGTACTGCAATTTCTAAAATTACAGGTACAGGTAAAGTAATTTTTCCTAAAGATGGTAAAGAGTTTGAATACTTTACCGATTCTAAATCAATAGATGGTATTCGAAACCAAATGTATGTAGATAAAGCTCCTGAAGGACTTTTGAGAGCATTACAAGATTAGATAGAGAAATAAAAAAGGCTTTCGTTAGAAAGCCTTTTTTAATAAAGTAAAATGTAAATAAATGATTTTAATTAGTCATTGAAGTAAAATCCGTTTGGTCCTAAGCCAACTGTTAATTCCTTTATAAGAGTACCATTTAAATTATAGATATAAGCCTTACTATTTGAAGCAAAATCACCTCCGTCTGAAACATAAATTTTGTCATTCTTTACAGCAAAACCATACATTTTTCCATATTCTGAAGTTGAAGAATATTCAAAAACAGGTGTAGTAGATGCTGTTGTAGCAGTGTAATCTATTGCGTAAACAGCTGTATTTGCTGTATAATATATTTTGTTATTGTAAATGTCTAAGTTTTTAGCTCCATCAAGTGATTCTGGAAAAGTAATTTTAGTGATGGTATTATCTGACAATTTTACTTTTGCAATTTCGCTTCTATCTCCATATGGAGTTCTGATAATATATAATGTACCATCTTTGGTTTCCATTGAATCTCCACCTAAGCCAATAGTCACTTTAGTTTCTATTTTGTTTGTACTTGGATTAATGATAACTAATTTATCACTGTTATAAGGCTCAGTTATGTAAAGTTTATTGTTTGTAAGTTCAATACGGTTGGCAGTTCCGTCTAAAGGAATTGTACTTTCTACCTTATTTGTAGATAAATTAATTACAGCGACAAAATCATCAGTATTTCCTACTGGGTTTGTTTTGCTCCAGTATGTGTTTGCATTAGTAACATATGCTTTCCCATCTTTTACAACACCATATCTAGGTTTGATAAGTCCAGTCTCAATTTTAGCTACTAATTTAAAAGTGTAACGATTTACTACGTTAATCACATTTGTACCTCCAGAAATAATGTAGGCTTTGTCATTATCAAAAAAGATATTTTGAAGATATTTTCCGATATAGTCATTTCCATTTGTTGGTCCGTAAACATCTTTAACAAAAGTGTTTGTATTTAAGTCTTCATTGATAAAAGACACAGAACCACCACTGATATCATTTCCTTCATTTAAGATAAAAATACCATCCTCATAAGCTCCTTTTGGACCATCGTCATTGTTGTCATTATCATCATTAGAGCAAGAAGCAAGAAGCGAAATGCTTAATGCTAATAAAAATAATCTAGTTAGTTTCATTATATTAAAATTTAAGGTTTATGTACAAATTATAATTTCTCCCAGGCATTGGTCTGAATTCTAGACTTTCATATTCTTTATTCCAAACGTTTAAAATTTGAAAACCTATTTTAAAAGAGGATAAAAGTTTGAAGTCATAGTCTATACCTATGTTTGAAACGGTGTAAGCAGGAATAATGTTTTTTGGGTCATTATCGGATTGTGTATAAACAAAATCATTGTATAAAAATTGATAATTGGCTGAGAACTTATTTCTGTAATATGAAATTGCTCCTGTAATTTTATTAAAAGGAACAAAGAACAATTGCTTTTTGGTTTCGTCATTTTCTGAAACGGTATAAGCATAAGTCGCATTGACATTAAAATAATTTTTACCAAAATGTTTTTTCCAACTTAATAAGGTTTCAGCTCCGTAACTATTTACTTTGTCGGTGTTCTGAGGCATCCAGATGCCATTATCACTAGGCACCCATCGTAATAAGTCTTTTATTTTCATGTAATAAAAAGTTTGGGTCAGTGAGATATTTTTGTATGTAAAAACATTTCCAATTTCGGCTTGATAGGAGTTCTCTGGTTTTAAATCAGGATTCCCTCCTTCTTCCCAATACAAATCATTAAACGTTGGAATTCTGAAATTTCGAGATAAATTTAATTTCAGATTATATAATTTACTAAATTGATAAGATGACCCTAAAGAGAATAAAACAGGAGATTTGTAATTATTTGTAAATTCTTTTCGGATGCCTAACTCGTTTTTCCAATTTGCAAAAAAATCTTGTTTTATCATTAAGGCAGCTGAGCTAATTTCTCTCACATGATCTCCAAAACCAGTTCCGTAACCTTTGGTTCTATTATAATCTAGGATGGCGTTTACTTGAGTTGATTTAAAAAGAGTGTATCCTAAATCAGCTTTAGTAATTAGGCTTTCTGTTTTTCCGTGGCTATAGTTGTTTTTTGAATTATCTTCAAAATATTGATATTTCTCAGTAATAAAAGCAGTTTTAAAGTTGGTTGTGAATCTGCCAAAATCACCATCATATTCTATTAAATTACGACTGAAACTATTAATGTATTTTGACTTGGTTTCCGATTCAGAAATAATTGAAGTATTTCGGTCAGTATTAGATGTTTGGCTGTATAATTTAAGGCTGTTCTTTGCGTCAAATTTATAACCTAGATTTGCGTTCATCGTAATGATATCATATTGCCCGTTTTGGTTCCAGCGTTGTTCTCCTTTCCAGTTGTATCGGTTTAAGTATTTGTAATCATTGGCTGAGCTATTTTTAGAAAATCCAATTTGTGCGCTCCACTTTTCGTTTGAAATATTTGTTTTGTAGTTGATTCCAATGGTATTAAAGCTTCCGTAATCTAGCTTTAAATTATTTTCAAACCTTTTGTAAAAACTTAAATCATTGTTTAAATGTACTGTTCCTCCCACAGCACCACTTCCGTAAATAACACTTCCTCCACCAGCTTTTACACTTACCGAATTGTAGTCAGATCCGGCTATAGTATTAAAATCGGTACTTCCGTTCATCTGAGAATTGATATTGATACCGTTCCATATTACAGCAGCTTGGGAAGCCGTTGTTCCTCTAAAAGCAACTGTCGAAAGCATACCACGACCGTATTCTTTAAAATAAATAGTAGAGTTAAAGTTTAATAAATCGGTAAGTAATGCTTCATTTTTATTAATAATAGAGTCATTAAGTACCTGAACCGATTGTGAGTCTGAGTATTTTTTGAGGTTAGTGTCGGAAACTATAACTTCTTTTAATTTTGTTATAGAATCATTTTGTGCCAAAATGAATTGGCAAACTAAGAGCGAAAAACAGATGTAAAACTTTTGTAATGTCATAATTTCTAAACTCTTTTTCCCGAGAGTTCGATATTTGTTAACAAAGGCAGGTCTCCTGGCTTCGCGTCTTGTTGTTTCCCTTCCCGTTCTAAAACAGTGGTTTTGTAGTTAACAACGAGCATCCCTTACAGGACTAAGCTTACAGTTGCGGGTACAGCTCAAGATTTTCGAATGTTGATTTTGATATTTTCAATCTTCAATTACTTGATTCCCTTTTAATGTGTCTCAAAAAATATAGCACAACCTTAATGAAAGTGCAAATATAAAGTTAAAAAAGCTTATAAATCAATTCTGTTTGATTATTTAATACTATTCATGAACAAAACAAAAGTTGATTTTATTTAGATTTCGACTTTAATTACTTGTCCAAAATCGACTTTGTTTTGGAAAGCATCTTTAAGAGGAAGAGAGTTTAAAAGACATAATATGCTTCTTATTACTCCGGCATGTGCAACAATAATTGCCTTTGACGGTTTTTTAGCAAGTATTTCGTTTTCTATAAAATGAGTGACTCTTTCATGTAAATCGATGAAAGATTCTCCGTTTGGAACTCGAATGTTTACGAAATCTTCCATCCACGGATTTAAATCATTTGAAGAAATTTCATTCCAATTTTTCATTTCCCAATCACCAAAATCCATTTCCATCAAACGTTTGTCTTCGTGGTAATTTAAAATTTTGGCTTCTTGTTGGATATGTTTGGCAAGTAACACACAACGTTTTAATGGACTCGAATATAACAATGCATTTTGAGGTAATTGCTTTACAATGTTTTCAAAAATCAAATCATAAGGTTCGGCAATATTTACATCAGTTTGACCGTAGCAAATTCCTTTTTCGCAAACAGTTTCAGTATGACGAACTAAATAAATTTCCATATTGCTATAACACTTAAGTAAAAAATAACTTCGCAAACTTGTTGTGTTGCGCCCAAACAATCTCCAGTATAACCATCAATCCATTTTTGGAAATAACGTGCCAAAAAATAACGTGTTAGGAAAACTGGAATTAATACTAAAAGTAATTGATATTGAAAATAAGAAAGAACCAAGAGAGGTAATAAACCAAAAAAGAAAGAACCTAAAACTTCTTTCCAACTAAAGCTTTTTGCAATTGGTTTGCTTTTGCTTGTAGCATCTTCACGAGAATATTCATGTGTAAATACGATGCTTATAGCCGCTAAACGACTAATAGAGTGTCCTGCAATAAGCAACAATAAAACAGTAAGCATTGATTGCTGAGTTGTAATTGTTTCTATAGTTACTAATTCAGATAGCAATTGAAATTTCAATAAAAATAATAATACAACACCAATAGCTCCATAAGCGCCAATGGCACTATCTTTCATGATGAGTAAGATTTTTTCTTTGGTCCAACCCCCACCAAAACCGTCACAAACATCGGCAAAACCATCTTCATGAAAGGCTCCAGTAGTTAAAATCCCAGCAATCATTCCTATAATTACTGCTGCGGATGTTGAAACTAGAAATGAAGCACCATAAAATGCAAGAAAAGATATACCTCCAACAATCCACCCGATCAAAGGGAAATAGCGACTAGCTTTATTCAGATACTCAGGATTGTGGTCAATATTTTTGGGACAAGGAATCCTTGTGTAGAACATTAATGCAGTAAAAAAAATATGGAGTTGTTTTTTCATTTAAATATTAATTGTTTAGTATTCGGCTAAAGCCAATTTGATTATCATAATTATTAACCAACATCTAAAGATGTTGGCAATTCAAAATTTAGATTGTCGATATACTTTATTTTGTAGACAATCTTAGAAGTTGAATTGCCTCCAGATTTATCTGGAGGATATGAAATTTGTTATGTTATTGGCTTTAGCCAAATTCTTATTTATTATTTATTTTCTGGAATCCATACTTGAGAATAAAATCATCATATTCTTCCTGAAATGTTTTTTTGGTATGATGAATTTCTTGATTTTTAATATAATCTCTTACTTTATCAACAATTGATTCAGAAACGGAAACAGCAAAATACTCATCTTGCCATTCAAACTTTTCTTTAGTCAATTGATTTTTATTAATCCAAAATGATGATTCTCCTTTTAGTAGTTGTATTATTTTTTGGATGTTTTGATCAACGCCTAATGAAATAAGACAATGACAATGATCTGAATATCCATTTATAAAATCAATATAAATTCCCTTCTCCTTTGCATTATCTCTTATATGTTGCCATACTTTTTGACGCAATTCGATGGAATTCAAGTAAGGAATTCTATTTTTAGTACTCCAAACTAAATGTATGTATACTTTTATAAATGCCATTTCTATTTATTTAAGAACTGTTACTGAAACTAAAAACTGCGACTGAATACTGTTTTACTTCTTACTAACTCCAGCATTTTCAAAAGTAGCCATTTCGTTCAGGAAAGTAATTGCCGATTGTAATATAGGTAAAGCAATTGCACAGCCCGTTCCTTCGCCTAAGCGTAAATCTAGTTGTAAAACCGATTGTGCTTCTAGATAATCTAATAATTTCTGATGTGCTTGTTCGGCTGAAGAATGACAGAAAATAGCATTTTTCTTGATTTCAGGATTTATTTTATAAGCAATTAAAAATGCTACAGTACAAATAAAACCATCTACCAGAATTAGCATATTGTTTTTATAAGCGGCTAACATTCCGCCAGCCATTTGCATGATTTCAAAACCACCAAAATAGGCGAGTTGTACTTTTAATTCGGCTTGACCGGAATAATTTTCAATAGCTTTTTTTAGAATTTCCTGCTTCTGAAATAATTTTTCTTCATCAACTCCAGTTCCTTTTCCAACACATTCTTCTATAGAAAAACCTGTTAAAACACTCATTAAAACCGAAGCTGTAGATGTGTTACCAATACCCATTTCGCCAAAACCAATGCAATTACTTCCTGTTTTTGCAACAGAATCTACAATTTCTGAACCTTTCAAGAAACACAATTGTAATTCAGTTTCGCTCATTGCGGGAGCGTGTAAAAAGGATTGAGTTCCTTTGGCAATTTTGGCATTAATTAAATTCGCATTTGTAGGGAAATCATAATTTACACCAGCATCTACGATAGAAAGTTCAATTTTATTTTGTTTACAAAAAACATTTATTGCCGCACCACCTTCAAGGAAATTACCAACCATTTGGCGGGTAACATCTTGCGGATAAGCGCTCACACCATGATTGGCAATACCGTGGTCTGCTGCAAAAACAACAATGTTTGGTTTTATAATCTCAGGCTCCAGAGTTTGAAAAACTGTTCCTATTTGGAATGCCAGCTTTTCTAAAATACCTAAAGCTCCAATAGGCTTAGTTTTTGAATCGATTTTATGCTGTAGTGCTTCTTTAAAAGAGCTTTTAACTTCGACTTTAGGTTTATTATCAAAATCTAATTTCGGAATAAGACTCTCATTTATAGTTTTGATTTCGGTACAATCAAAGGTTTCCGATTTTTGCTTCCAGTTTAATTGCTGCAACATCGGCTGATTGTTGTAGTTTGTCGCAGGTTTACCAATACAGAAATAACCAAGCGGTTCAATATTTTCAGGTAAATCAATTATTTTCTTAAACTGATAATAATTTAAAATAGAAACCCAACCCATACCATAACCTTGCTCCGTAAGTGATAACCAGATATTTTGGGCAGCACAAACCGAACTAAATTTTACAGCTTCATTACTACCAACAGTTCCTATAGTAAAATTGTTTAGCACCGAGCGGTCATAAGCAATTATCATCCCGATAGGAGCCTCTTCTATAGCTTCCAGCTTCAAGGATTTATAGCGTTCTTTTTGCTCCTCGTCATCGGTTAATAACTCCGCTTTTTTATTATAATCCAAAAATAAATCTTTGATAGCTTTTTTAACTTCATCCGATTTTATGATGTAATACTTAGTTGCATCTGTTAAACCCACCGAAGGCGCCCAATGTCCAGCTTGTAAAGCATTTTGAATAACTTCATCAGGAACTTCGTCATTAGTAAAGTGGCGTGTATCGCGGCGTGATTTTAATATATCATCTAAATAGCTCATGTTTTTTCTTTTTAAGAGGTTCAAAAGGAACAAAGGTCTAGGCTGATAGCCCAAAGCCGAAAGCTCTCGGCTTTTACTTTCCTTTTATTGTAACGGGAATTCCCGAAACCATAAGTACAACAGTATCGGCATTTTTAGCCAAAAACTGATTCATCCAACCTTGTAATTCCGTGAATTTTCTTCCTACGTGCGTATCAGCATGAAGTCCCATTCCTATTTCGTTGGTAACAATTATCAAAGTAGAATCTGGCTGATTGACTATTTTTAGAAACTCAGCTTTAGCTTCTTCAAGAGATAATGCAACATCATTTTTTGTATCTACAAAAAAGTTAGTTAACCAAAGCGTTACACAATCAATCAAAGCTACTTTACCCGAAAAATCAATTTCGCTCAAATGTTTTTCCTCCTCAATATTTGTCCAGCGTTCGTCGCGTTCTTGTTGGTGACGATCTATTCGATTCTGGAAATCTTCATCCCATTTTCGAGCCGTTGCCACATACATTGGTGCATTTGTAAGTTGCAAAGCCAGTTCTTGTGCATAACCACTTTTCCCCGAACGCTCACCACCAGTAATCAAGTAAACCATCTTTTTTTAATTGTTAGTTGTTAATTGTAAATTTTAGAAGGGCGTTCCCTTCGGGCGGGCTATTCGCTATATCTTTTATTTTTTAAAGAAAAAAATAAAAGGATACCACTACTATCCCTAACGCAATTGCACCAACTATTTCTTTCGTGTTAATTGGTGAAATTCGTGTTTATTATTTTAAATCAGTAAGGGCAATGTCGACATTTGTTTCCGCAACAGCTTCCTCTTTTCAGATGAAACCATTCCTTAAAAACATAATTTCCGTTTTCCAGATAATAATCGATTCCTTCAATAAGTGTATTGTTTTTTGGCAAAGCCGAAGCTTTATTGTCAGTTGCAATTTCGGGAGTGATTGTATTTACAAAATCATCTATTTTTACCGCACAGGCATTTTTAAAACAATTCGGGCACAAACAATCCACAACATCCGAAGGTACAAAAATAGGAGGGAAGTTGTTGCACCAACATTTATTTCCGTCGGGAGAATCACCGCAATTAAATGCAGTTCCGCAGCTTGAGCAGTTTTTTACTTTAAGACCATTCATACTGCAAAGATACTATTTGTTCAATTTTTTACGTTTAAAAGTAAACAAGAAATTTAGAAATTGCGCTACCTTTGTCGCTATCCAAATTGTAAAATATGAAATTGTATGATTCAAAATCAGATATGATATAGAATAACAATTCCATAATTTCTTTAAAAACAAATAGTAACTACCTATGAAGTCATCATTACATAAAGCTGTTTTTCTTTTCTCATTTTTAGTATTAATAGGATGTAAGAAAAACGAAAGTACACCAGAAATAAAATCCGAAATAGGACAAAACAGTATAGAATATGCTTCGGGACTTTCTATAAAAAAATTCACTGGATATTCAGTTGTAAAAGTTACAAATCCTTGGCCAGATGCAGGAAAGGATTATACTTATGTATTAAAAGAAAAGGATGGAGTTGTGCCAGATAGTTTAAAAAGTTATACTACAATCCAGATCCCGTTACAAACAATTGTAGTAACATCAACAACCAATATTCCGTTTTTAGAAATGCTTGATGTCGAGAATAATTTGGTAGGTTTCCCGCATACCGATTATGTTTCTTCAGAGAAAACAAGAAAATTAATAGATAAAGGTTCTGTTAAGAATGTTGGTCAAAACGAAAAATTAAATATCGAGCAACTTATCGAATTAGCACCAAATTTAATTGTCACTTTCGGAGTTGATAATAACAATCCAATGTTAGATAACTTACAAAAAAGCGGTTTAAAAGTACTAATTCAGGCCGATTGGATGGAGCAATCTCCACTAGGAAAAGCCGAATGGATAAAACTTTACGGTGCATTATTTGGAAAAGAAGCACAAGCCAAAGAGCTTTTTGATAAAATTGTAACCAGTTATAACGAAGCTAAGAAATTAGTAGCCTCTAAGAAAGCAACTTCAACTGTTTTATATGGTTCTATGTACATGGATCAATGGTATGTTGCCAAAGGAAATAGTTGGGTAGCACAATTTATGGCCGATGCCAAAGCCGATTATTTATGGGCAAATCTAGAAGGAACAGGAAGTCTGGGATTATCATTCGAAAAAATATTAGACAAAGCCAAAACAGCTTCAGTCTGGATTGCGACAGGTTCTTTTAAATCATTAACAGAATTAGAAAAAAGTAATCCACATTACAGCCAGTTTGATGCTTTTAAAACAAAAAACATATATACTTTCGAGAATAAATTTGGAGCAACTGGAGGAACAATTTATTATGAATTAGCACCAAGCCGACCAGATTTAGTGCTGAAAGATTACATTAAGATATTTCATCCTGAGTTATTGCCAAGTTATGAATTTACTTTTGCATCTAAATTAAACTAAATCCAATTGGCGAATCAAAAGCGAAATACAATCTTGTTCTTTATACTCGGTTTAGCACTTTTGTTATTATTCTTTCTGGACATTAGTTTCGGGTCTATCACAATTCCTTTTAAAGAAGTTTATACCAGTTTAACAGGAGGAGAAGCAAGTAAATCGACATGGGAATATATCATAATTAATTATCGTTTGCCTAAAGCAATTACCGCAGTATTAGTTGGTGTAGGATTATCGATAAGTGGTTTGTTGATGCAAACATTATTCAGAAATCCATTGGCTGGTCCCGATGTTTTAGGATTAAGCTCCGGAGCGATATTAGCAGTAGCAATTGTGATTTTGGGAGCAGGTTTACTGCCTTCATTCTTAAATACAATTTTGCTATCAAGCTACGGGATTGTAATTGCATCGACATTAGGGAGTATTTCGGTTTTATTACTGGTTTTATTAGTATCACAACGATTACGAAATACAATGGCTATTTTAATAGTCGGGCTTATGTTTGGTAGTTTTACCAGTGCCATTGTTGGGGTTTTAACCTATTTTAGTTCAGCTGAACAATTACAGAAATTCACTTTTTGGTCACTAGGAAGTCTAGGAAATCTTTCCTGGTCATCGATTATAGTTTTAACAGTGAGTGTTAGTATTGGTTTACTTTTAAGTGCGAGTAGTATTAAACCATTAAATGCATTGTTACTTGGAGAGAATTATGCCAAAAGCATGGGACTTAATTTTAAGAGAACAAGACTTGTAATTATTTTTGCCACAAGTATTTTGGCAGGAAGTGTTACTGCTTTTGCTGGGCCAATTGCTTTTATAGGACTAGCCGTTCCACATATAGCAAAGCTTACATTTAGAACCAGTAATCATGCTGTTTTATATTGGAGTACCCTTTTTTATGGAGGAATAATTATGTTGTTTTGCGACATCGCATCACAATTACCAGGATTAGAAACTACATTGCCTATTAATGCGATAACATCTATAATTGGAGCGCCAGTAGTAATTTGGTTATTAATTCGAAAGAGAAATTTTGAGTAAACGTTTTTGCAACAGCTTTGCGAACTTAAATTGCCTATAAAGGAACGCGGATGATACGGATTTACAAAAAGTAAAGCCGCGGATTAATACTGATTTAAAACAATCAAAAATAAAATCCGTTTTAATCCGTGTTTTCGCCTTAGCGAATCCGCATAATCCGCGTTCCTTTCGCAAAGAGTTAGATAGAATTAAAAAGATTTTTAAACCTTAGTTACTTTGCACCTTAGCACCTTAAAGAAAATGAAAAGCATCCTATCAACTTCAAACTTAAATATTGGCTATAAGTCCAAGAAAGCAACTGTGACTATTGCTCAAAATTTAAATCTGAATTTAGAACCTGGAAAACTTATTGCTTTAATTGGTGCAAACGGAATCGGTAAATCGACATTGTTACGAACAATAACAGGAATTCAACATCCATTATCAGGAATAGTTTTGCTAAATGATAAGAACGTATTCGAATATAAACCACTTGATTTAGCTCAGAACTTAAGCATTGTTTTAACCGAAAAATTACCACCCAGCAATCTATCCGTTTTCGAATTAGTGGCTTTAGGGCGCCAACCTTACACCAACTGGATTGGGACTTTGACGCAGTATGATATTACTAAAGTAAACGAGGCATTAGAGCTCACGCAAATAAGTCATTTATCACACAAAAAACATTACGAAATAAGCGACGGGCAATTGCAAAAAGTATTAATTGCACGAGCTTTAGCGCAAGACACGCCACTTATTATTCTAGATGAACCAACTACACATCTCGATTTATTGCATAAAGTAGCTTTGTTTAAGTTGCTTAAGAAACTAACTCACGAAACAGGGAAATGCATTTTGTTCTCTACACATGATATTGATTTAGCAATACAATTAAGCGACGAAATGATTATTATGACACCCGAAGCCTTTATACAAGACGAACCTTGTAACTTAATTGCAACAGGAAGTTTTGCAACTTTATTTAAAGACGACCATATTAAATTTGATGCCGAAAAAGGGAAGTTTGTGATTACCTAGAATTCATGTTTTTTTCTGGAGCTAATCCTGCTATCTGCTATATCTTTTATTTTTTTAAAGGAAAAAAATAAAAGGATGCCGCTACTATCAGGGCTAGAAATCATGAGAACTATCATGCAAGGTTTTTTTCAACCTTGTAGGTATAAATATAAATACCGTATTTAAAATAATCATTGCAATCTTTTAATCTATAGTTAAAATAATTTAACACCTATTTGCAGGAAGGAAATCGATGTCAGATCCGATTAAACGATTAAACAAATAATCGCTTAAACCTTCAGCCCAATCTGTCTCTTAGCTTCACCCACCACAAACGCAACCGAATTTGCGATATTAAAACTTCTGATTAGGGATGACATCGGAATCGTAAGATGATTTTCGAATTGTTCTAAAACTTCTTTGCTCAATCCTACGCTTTCTTTACCAAAAACCAACCAATCTCCATCTTGGAAATCAGTTTCAAGATATGATTTTTCGGCATTAGAACTCATGAGGAAAACACGAGATAAATCTGGAATTTGAGATTTCCATTCGGCTACATTTTGATATTCGGTTACATCAAGATGAACCCAATAATCCAATCCGGAACGTTTTAAGTTTTTATCATTTATAACAAATCCAAAAGGATGCACTAAATGTAATCGGCTTTCTGTACCAACGCACAAGCGACCAATGTTTCCAGTATTATTAGGTATTTCGGGTTCTACGAGAACTATATTCAGCATTATTTAATTTGTTTATTCGGTTAATCGTTAATTTGGGAATTACCTAATTTTTATATTGGCATATTCTCTAATTAATTTTCTAATTTAAAATCGGGCACTTCTAAAACTTCTCCAGCTTTTAAGCCCTGCAAATATACATTTCCTATACGAACACGTACCAATCGTAAAGTAGGAAAACCAACAGCAGCAGTCATTTTTCGCACTTGACGAAACTTACCTTCATTTACAGTTATCGAGGCCCATGAAGTTGGTCCATGTCGTTCGTCTCTGATTTTTTTTGCTCTCGGGCCAAAATCAGGAATTTCGGTAACGATGAAAGCAGAACAAGGTTTGGTTTTATATTTTCCACCATCAAAACCAATTTCAACTCCTTTTTGTAATTCTTCGATTGCTTCAGGAGTAATAATTCCATCTACTTGAACATAGTATTCTTTGTCGACTTTCTTGCTTCTTACCTGTTCACTTACTTTTCCATCTGTAGTTAGTAAAAGCAAACCTTCTGAATCTTCATCAAGTCTGCCAATAGCCATGGTACCTTCTGGGAAATTATGTAATTCACCCAGAAGTTTCTTCTTTCTTTTTAGCTCATATATAAACTGACTTAAATAACCGTATGGTTTAAAAAGAATAAAATGTTGATGCGACATGCTGGAATTTTTGTGCAAAGATAGTTTTGTTTCACAAGTAATTCCAATTTATAGATATTACTGTTTATTGTTTTTCATTTTATTCAGCCATAAATAAACAGACCAGATTACAGTAATACTAAATAAGAGGATTAGCGGAACATAATAGTTGCTAAAAAAATCATGAAAATAACTACCGATTAAAATATATGCCGAGGCGATACAAAGTTTTAATACTATAAATTCGGCATTAGACCAACAAGTTTTGATTTTGAAGAAGTTCATGATATGTTGTTTTAGGAATTATTAATAAAAATACAATTTTTGAAAATTACTTTTGTGTTTATTATTTTATGAATGTAAAAGGTTTGTTTTAGAAGATTTAATTTAGTGTTGTTTTTGATTGAAAAGCCTTATGATTACTGGGTTTATTGAGTAGTTTGTGTCTAAAGCTTAAAGTGTAATTCAATAAGAATTATTCGTTTAAGCTGCATAATTTTTATGGATATCTGAAATAATTAATATTTATTATGTAGTTTGGTGCTAAATATTTATAAAGGTTTAAACAATAACTTTAAAGTTTTATAATATTCGCTTAACTTTAAAGACAATAAATTTGAACTCTAAAAACACTAATTTTTAACGTATGAAAAACCACTACTCTTTCCGCCATTTAATGGCTTTTTTAAGTTTTTTTTATTGCTTTTCAGCAAATCTTTTTGCGCAAGTAGGAAGTAATCTTGCACCTCAAGATCTTCCTTATACACAAGATTTTTTTGAGTTAACGGCTAAGCCTAATACATATCCATTAGGATTACAGGGATGGAATGTAAGTACTACACCAGGAGGAGCTTTTAATACTACTGCTGTTATAGCTTCAGATAAACCTTTAGTTGTTGGTACAGCAAGTATAGGAACAGGTGCTATTTATAACTATGATCAAAAAATTGGTTTCCTTAATACAGGAAGTTTGGATCAAGCAATTGGTTTAGCTCTTAATACTAGTAATGTAACGGGAATTCAGGTTCAATACGATGCAATGACAATTCGTAACCCTTATGATATTCCACCAGCGACAAGTAATACACGTATTAATGAAATGGTTTTGCAATATCGTGTTGGTAATAACACTCCTTTCGTTTCTTTATTATCAACTGTTTACGCTAATAATACTGTAAAACAAACAGGGTCAGTTACTGATCCGCAAAATTCGCAGAAAATAAAAGTGATTTTGCCAGCTGAGTGTGATAATCAACCTCTAGTTCAGATTAGATGGATATCTAGATTAGTATCTGGTGGTGGTTCACGTCCTTCTTTTGCGATAGATAATATAGATGTCAGAAAAGATATATATGCTCCAGTAAACGCAGTAGGTTATCCAAAAATAGATAATGTATTATCAGATGAATTTGATTTCCATAATAAAATTGATGAGGTAGGGAAAACATATTATGTATTAGTACTAGCTACTGATGCAGCACCTACAGGCGCGCAAGTAAAAAGTGGTTTCAACGCAAGTGGAACAGCCGCTTTACAATCTGGTGTATTAGATATCACAGATAAATCATTGGTTTATTCAAAAACAATTACTGGTTTAACACTAAATACAGCATATAGTGTTTACTCTATTTCTGAAGATTCATTTGGAAATATACAAGCAAGTGTAAACAAAATAGACGCGACCACTCCGGCAGTTGTGTCACCAAAAATAACTACAACAACTACAGTAATTAATTTGGGTGTCGAAGAACCAAATTTTACTTCATCGGTTCTGAGTTACCAAATAGGAGGAGATAATCTTAATAATCCAGTAACAGTTACGGCACCAACTAATTTTGCAGTATCTAAGGACAATGTTATTTTTGGATCTTCTGTTGTATATGATTTAGTGGATTTTGCAGGAAATGCTACGCCAACAGTTTATGTACGTTTTACACCAAATGCACTTGGCAGTTTTACAGGGCAAATTACTCATCAATCTGCAGGTGCAGCTACTAAAATAGTGACTGTATCAGGTTTTGGAGTTAATCCGTACATTCAGGATTTTAATGATGCTAATGTTTTTACCAATAGTGGTTGGACATCTTATAATGTAGCTGGTTCTACTAATAAATGGATAAGTACAGTTACAAATGCTAATTCAGCTCCAAGGGCTGTAGTGATGAATGGATACACAGATAGAGGAGCAAGTGAAGATTGGTTGATTTCGCCAAAATTACGCTTAAATAGCTTTAATAAATATCCTTTATTATCATTTTACGCTCGTAAATATTTTGCTGGACCAAGTTTAAAATTAATGGTTTCTACAAATTATGATGGTAAAAGTAGCCCTAACAGTGCTAGTTGGACAGAAATAGATGGTAACTTTCCTGTAACTACGGGAGCTTATGTACAGTCACAATATATTGATTTAGGAGCATATAAAACAGATCACACTTATGTTGCTTGGGTTTACGAAACTACAATAGGTGGAGGAACTGGTAATGCTGCTGAATGGACAATTGATGATGTAGCTATAACAAATGAGCTGGGATTTGTAGCTTCAAATCCTAATTTGGATTTTGGAGATGTGAGCCCTAACACAGTTTCTACCAGTAAGTCTTTTATTTTTAAAGCCGGTGGTTACGGTGATGT
Source organism: Flavobacterium sp. GL_143 (assembly GCF_057834355.1). Classification (NCBI taxonomy): domain Bacteria; kingdom Pseudomonadati; phylum Bacteroidota; class Flavobacteriia; order Flavobacteriales; family Flavobacteriaceae; genus Flavobacterium; species Flavobacterium sp. GL_143. Next base: position 2,388,559 of record NZ_CM174401.1, read on the forward strand.
TACTATCGCTGCTCCATTAGATTATCAATTATCTCTTAATGATTCTAACTTTTTATCAAGTGTTACTGTAAGCGAAGTTGATGCATTGCTTGGGAAAACAATTTATGCAAGATTTACACCTTCTACAAAAGAATTGTCTATAACAGGTACATTGACATTAACAGGAACTTCATTGAATAAAAATATTGGTACATTAAAAGGTTCTTCTTTACCAAAAGAAGATACATTTGATGTTGTAACATATAATCTTGAATTTTTTGGTACTGCTGTAAAAGATACTTCTGGGAAAGAATTTGGTCCAACAGATAATGTATTACAAATTGCTAATGTTGCAAAAGCAATGATTAAATTAGATGCAGATGTTTACGCTGTACAAGAAGTGTCTGATGACGCAGCAATGGATGAATTAATTAGACAAATAAGTGTAGGAGATAAAACATTTAGTAAAGTAACTTCGCCTAGTTGGTCTTATTCATTTAATCCTGCAGATCCAAATTTTCCTCCACAAAAATTAGTTGTGATTTATAATACTAAAACAGCAACGGTTACAGATGAACGTGTAATGTTTAAGGATTTTTACGATGGACTTCGTAATGGAACTGAAACTTTGGTAAATTATCCAGGTACCAATGCCAACTTTTTCTCATCGGGGCGTTTACCTTATATGGTACAAATAGAAACAAATATCGGAGGAGTAAAAAAATTAATTAATTTAGTAGATCTTCATGCACGTGCCAATAGTGGAACAGATATTACTAAATACAATATGCGTAAATATGATGCTCAAGTATTAAAGGATAGTTTAGATCGTTATTATTCAAAATCTAATTTAATTATTTTAGGAGATTATAATGATGACGTAAAAGCATCTGTTGTTGCGCCAAATCCTTCTTCATATAAAATGTTTGTAGATGATACAGCAAATTATACTGCACTTACTTTAGAAATTAGTAAAGCAGGAGCTTTTAGTTTCCTAAGTTCAGGTGGATTTTTAGATCACATTATGATATCAAATGAATTAAATAGTGAATATATTCCTAATTCAATTGCAGTTTATGATCCACGTTCTGATATAAATAATTATGTAAATACAACATCTGATCACGGACCAGTAATTGCTCGTTTTGAATTAAAAGGATCTACTTTAGGTACAATAGATTTTGAAACTAAGAATGGTTTTGCAGTTAAAGCATATCCTAATCCAGCAACAGATGTTGTTAATGTTCTTGTGAAAACTAATGAAGACAAGAAGCTTAAATTAAGACTTTATGATATTACGGGTCGTATGATAGGAAAACCTATTGATGTAAATGGAGGACAGGAAAATAGTACTTCGGTAATCCAGATAAGTGATTTAAAAACCGGAATTTATATTTATACCTTAACAGAAAATAATAAAGTTGTTTTTAAAGATAAGATCATAAAAAAATAAGCGAAAGGTTTTATAAATTAAAAATGCTAGATTCTACTTTAAGAATCTAGCATTTTTTTTACAGTATAATATGATTGGTGTAAACGTATTATAATAAAGAGAGAATTAAAACAAACTAATTAAAACCCAAAATTAACCCCAAAATTCAGACCCCACTGAAATTGGTTAAACGATTGTGTTTTTAACGGATTGATATAATAATTCACACCAGGTTCTACAAAAAAATGAGTTTTTTTGAAGACTTCATACTGTAAAGTACTGCTAAATTTAGAGCCATATACAAAGTTGTTTACATCTAGATTTCCTCCTATCGAGTTACCATCTAAAAAAACTTCGTTGGAAATTAACTTTCCTATAAAACCACCAGTATTAAGTCTAATATCGGCCTTGCCTGTATTTAAGACAGAGTAAGAAACTTCAAGAGGCATTTCTAGGTATTGCAATTGTTGATCAAGATTCCCCGTTTGATTCCCCGCATTACTACTTTGAATTTTTTGACTGCTATTGTCTGATGAAAAAACATAATTTCTATTTGTCGAAATATATTCAACACTAGGATTTGAAATGAAAAAATCATTTATAATTCCTGCAGATAATACATTTTGTTGTTTGTTATAATAAGATACATTGGCTACAGATTGTCCTAATTCATTAATTTTTAAACCAGAACTTACAGCCCATTTTTTATTAAGCTTGTAATTTGTTTTTACGCCATATCCAGTATTCTGTTTAGACTCAATATCATTACCCAACGCTTTCTTATTGCCATAATTCTCAGAATTTACTAAACCAGCATAAAGACCAACAGACCATTTTTCTTTCAGAATTTCTTTTTCAGTTTTTACCCCTTCGTTGTCTTCTTTATTATTTAATCGGTTCTCTAATTGTTGTAGTTCAAGTGCAATTTGAACTTTATTCAATGAATCGTTATAAGATACTAGACTTTTTTCAGAACTATTATTTAAAACAATTGCTTCAGTTTTATTTTTGTTTATAGTATTATCAACTTCAGTATTATTTTGTTTAGCTGAAGAAGTGTTTGTGTCGTTTTTTGATGATTGAACATTGTTGTTTAAAGCAATTGCATCAGTTTTATTCTTGCTTATAGTGTGATTAACTTCAGTATTATTCTGTTTAGCTGAAGAAGTGTTTGTGTCGTTTTTTGATGATTGAACATTGTTGTTTAAAGCAATTGCTTCAGTTTTATTCTTGCTTAGAGTGTTATTAACTTCAGTATTATTCTGTTTAGCTGAAGAAGTATTTGTGTCGTTTTTTGATGATGATTGAGTATTGTTATTTAAAACAATTTCTTCGTTTTTAGCCTCATTAAAAATGCTATTAATTTCGTTACCATTTACTTTAGGTGATGAGGTTTTAGCTTTGTTTTTAGATGATGATTCAGCTATTGAGATAGTTTCATTGGTTAATTGTAATGAAGGCTTATCTTTTTTGTTGATTGAACTTGTTACAGTTTTAGTCGATTCTTGATTGTTGTTTGATGTTTCATTAGCTACCGAATTATCAGATTCAGCAACTGTTATTGTAGCTTTATTATTTAAAGGAGTAGTATTAATTGTAGATGGAGTAGTAGGATTCGATTTTGAATTACTTTCTTGAGAATCTATGACAACATTGTTATCCTTTAATAAAATATCATTTTCATTCGAGTTAAAATATAGACCAGACGTGATAGCTAAACCTATTAAAAGACTAGCCGCTAGCGACCACCAAATGGCTACTACCTTTTTCTTTTTAGGTTTATCTAGTTCTTCTTCAATTTTAGCCCATAATTCTGGTGGTGGTACACTAGAAAAATTTTCTATTGAAGAAAAAATATCTTCTATTTTTTTCTTTTTCATGCTGTTTTAAAATTTAATACGGCCAAAATTTTTGTTTGTAATATTTTCTTAGCCCTATTTAAGTTTGATTTAGAAGTTCCTTCTGTAATCTGGAGCATTTCTGCAATTTCTTTGTGTTTCATCTTTTCAAAAACAAAAAGATTAAAAACCATTCGGTATTGATCGGGTAAATCCTGAATATATTCGATTAGTTTTTCTTGTGTTATCGGAATAGTTTCAAGCTCTTCTTCTTCGATAATTTCTGTTTCTGGATCAAAGACATCGAGAAAATGGTAATCTCTTTTTTTCTTCTTTAAGGTTTCGATGAGTTTATTGATAAAAATTCGTTTCATCCATCCCTCAAAACTACCCTCAAATTTATATTGTTTTATTTTTTGAAAAACGATTATAAAAGATTCCTGAAAAACATCTTTAGCATCATCTTCATTCTTCATGTATTTTAGACAAATTCCATACAATACAGGCGAGAACAATTGATAAATTCTCAATTGCCCTCCTCTGTCATTGTCAATGCACTTTTTTATAAGTAAGTCTAAATTGTCTTCCAAAAAATAATTTTAAAGTATATTAGATTGCAATAGTGTTTGTGTTTCAGGATGCTACTTTTTGAAAGTAGAACTGTAGCCGTCAGGGAAATTGTTTACAATAACTAGATTACGGGAATCTAATTTTTCGATAACATATGTTATTCCTTCAAAAGTGATTAAATCATGTTCTAAATTATCAAATACACTAATACCCTTAGTAAGTTGATAGTTGCTATTTCTTATCTCAACATTGTTCTTATATGTAATAACTTTACCATCGGTTGTAAAAACAAGCTTTTTTGTACTCCCAAGAGTTTTAGGAGTTGAGGTATAACTACCATTTTGGCCTCCAGTTGATTTTTGCCAAACCCAACTTCCAGCAAGTATAGTGGCTTTATCTGACTTGAAAATTACATTTGATGAATAAGTTGAAACAGAAATAATAACTAGAAGAGCTAAAATTGTTTTTTTCATTTTAAGGAAATAATAAATTTTTGTTAATTTTTTTGCTGCAAAGTTACTTTACTTTCTCAATACTGCAATTTTATCCTTTATTACTTTCTTAAATGCAATTATTTCAGATCCTTGGTCTGAAGTGTTATTATTGTCTATGAATACTTTAATTACTTTATCCCCTTGGTTTAGTTCAAAATAAATCCCGCCTTGATTAGCTGAATCTGGGGTGCCATAGGTCTTCGTAGTACCTCCAGCTAAGTTTAAAATTTCAGCAGGAACTAATTTTACAAATTCAGTATAATCACCTTTTTTAGTTAATGCTTCATAATTATATTTGGTAAAATCATAATTCCCAGAAGTAACATTAAGATAATGCAGTACGTTTAAATTGTTAATATTGAAAAACAATTGACAGCTAGCGCCAGTACATTGACCACTATAACTTCCTATAATTGCAAAGTTTTTATTCTGGCTTATTTTATTTAAATAAACAGGCTTGTCTGTTTTCGGGATTAAAACCAAATCATAAGGATTTGTTACTTCACTAGTAACTACTTCATTTGCTAGAGGTTCTTTCTCATAATATTGTACAATTACTTCACAAGAATTCTCAACTATAGAAGTAATTTTTATTTCATATCCACCACTTGGTTTCGGTCCAGCAAAAATTCCAATTAAATTATTTTTAGTAAAATCGATATTAGGATTTATAGGAGTTGGGCAAGGATTAGGATTTTTAGTAAAAAAAGAATCCATTTTTTCTTGTGATCTTATTGCTATAGCTGTTGGCTTTGTAGGGATTTCTTTTATTGTATAGTTACATTCTATCGGGAAACCTGAAAAAGCAACGTTACTAAAATCACCGCAGTTTTGATAATCATTGTCATTATTCATAGAACAAGAACTAATGCCTAAAGCGACAATTAGACCTAAAATAATTTTTTTCATTTTTTATATTTTAAAAGATTATACCTTATAGATGATATAATGACAAAAAGGTTGCGTCAATAATATCATTATTTTTAAAAATAATTTTTGGATTCCAATTTCTAGTGATAAATAGTATAAAATAGGTGCTCATTTTAAAGACAAAAAAATATTTTCTCCTCTCTAGAACTACATATTATTGTGTACTTTTACTTTTTTAAAAATCCTTTATGTCGAATCTGGTTCCCTTTTTATTGATTTTTATTGTTGCTTTGGTTATTGGGATTTTTGTAGGGAAACTTATTTTCTCGGCTAGATTTCAATCAGAAAAAGTAAGTTTAAATGAAAAATTAATTGCTTTAACAAACCAGTTTCAGCAGCAAAAAGAACATTTTTTATCAGAAAAAAATAGCTTAGAGAAACAACTTCAAATAACAAATTCTGATAAAGAAGTTATCCGTACCGAAAAAGATAGTCTGGCGATTCAGCTTTCTAAAAAAGAAGTAGATTTCGAAAACTTATGGGAACGTCATAAAGAACAAAAAAATGAAGTAGAACAACTTCAGGAAAAATTCACAAAAGAATTTGAAAATCTAGCCAATAAAATACTCGAAGAAAAATCGACAAAATTTACTGCTCAGAATAATGAGAACATGAAAAATATCTTGTTGCCACTACAAGATAAAATCATTGGTTTTGAAAAGAAAGTAGAGGATACACACAAAGAAAGTATTGATTATCATGCAGCATTGCGTCAACAAATATTAGGATTAAGTGAGATGAATGCTCAAATGAGTAAAGAAACACTCAACTTAACCAAAGCCCTAAAAGGAGATAGCAAGATGCAAGGGAATTGGGGAGAATTAGTATTAGAACGAGTTCTCGAAAAATCAGGTTTAGAAAAAGGAAGAGAATATGAAGTGCAACAAAGTTTTACCAATGAGATTGGTCTTCGCGTGCTTCCCGACGTTGTGATTCATTTGCCCGATGGTAAAAAAATGATTGTAGATTCTAAAGTTTCCTTAACGGCTTATGAAAGATGGATTAATGAAGAAAATGATAATTTAAAATCAGATTACTTAAAAGAGCATGTCCAGTCGATAAAAAGACATGTTGAGCAACTTGGGAATAAAAACTACCATGATTTATATCAAATAGAAAGTCCGGATTTTGTTTTGCTTTTTATTCCGATAGAGCCCGCTTTTGCGATAGCATTAAATGAAGATACTACCTTATATAATAAAGCTTTCGAAAAAAATATTGTAATTGTTACGCCAACTACACTATTAGCTACTTTGCGAACAATCGATAGTATGTGGACAAACCAAAAACAACAAGAAAATGCTTTTGAAATTGCCCGACAAGCCGGAGCATTATACGATAAGTTTGAAGGTTTTATTGCAGATTTAATTAAAATTGGAAATAAAATAAATGACTCTAAAACGGAATACGAAAATGCAATGAGCAAACTAGTTGATGGTCGAGGAAATTTAATTACAAGTGTAGAGAAGTTAAAGAAAATGGGAGCAAAGGCCAAGAAGTCACTTCCAGAGAATATATTGACAAGAGCAAATAATAACGAAAATTAAAATTTTAATAAATATTTAGATGAAACGATTTCTGGGAATTATCATTGGTATTGCAGCTATAGCTCTAATTGGGTATTTTAGTTTTATTTATTATGTACCTTATAGTACAGGAATCCGTTCAGGCGAATTAATAAGACTGAGTCATAAAGGAGTTATGATGAAAACTTGGGAAGGAGAACTAAGTCAAGGAATCTCGGGAGCACAAATATTCTCTTTCTCTGTTTTAGATGGTGATAAAAAAGTTATCGAAGATTTAAAAGTACTTCAGGGAGGTTATGTAAAACTGGAGTATGTCGAAAAATATAAAACATTTCCTTGGTGGGGAGAAACGCGTTTTTTTGTAAAAGCTGTAGAAAAAGAAAATTCTCCATTTAATGTAAAATAATATAGAATATGAGTACAAATACAAACTTTAAAACAGTAGCCTGTTCAAGAATAAGCATATCCGAATTAATGCTTCCTTCGCACACTAATTTTAGTGGTAAAATACACGGAGGATATATATTATCATTGCTAGATCAGATAGCTTTTGCTTGCGCCTCTAAGTTTTCAGGACATTATTGTGTAACAGCTTCAGTTGACACAGTAAATTTTTTAAAACCTATTGAAGTAGGGGAATTGGTAACCATGAAAGCCTCAGTAAATTATGTAGGTAAAAGTTCTATGATTGTTGGTATTCGTGTTGAGGCCGAAAATATACAAACAGGAGCAATAAAACATTGTAACTCCTCTTATTTTACAATGGTTGCTAAAGACAAAGAAGGAAAGAGCGTTCTGGTACCAGGACTTATATTATCAAATCTTGAAGAAGTAAGACGTTTTTGTAAAGCTCTGAAACACATTGAGGTTAAAAAAGAAGTAGAAAACCACGCAGAAGAATACAATTATAGTTCTATAGAAACATTAGCATCTTTAAACAAATACAATGTTTTACTAGAGTTAAATTAAAGTAGTTCTTTATGCAATTTTTGGGAATGTTTTAAGAACCAAAAAGAATTAAAATACGTAACTTTAAGAAAGAGGATTTAAGTATTTTTTATGCTCGAATGCCTTTCCTGAACAGTTCCTTTTTGATTCATGTCTGTTGTTGGTTTGTTTTTGTCAATAGGCTTTTTTCAAAAAAATATCTTGCAATATGTTTAATCCTAATTGCTGAAGATTATGAAAAAAAGTACTTTTTTAATTCTATTACTTACCGTTAACTTTATTGTAGCACAAAATAGAATAAGAACTGCAATTGGTGTTCTTAATTTTGAAGCTTCAGTTCCTTTTTTTGAAGAGGTAAACGCAGTCAATAAATCGGTAATTGTGGTTATAGAGCCAGAAACAAGTAGTTTTGTTTGCGTGGCTGTGATGAAAGATTTTCGATTTAAAATGGATTTAATGGAAACCCATTTTAATGAAAATTATATCGAAAGTGATCGATATCCGAAAGCTGTTTTTAAAGGCAAAATTGGAAAATTCGACATGAAAGATATTGATGAAACCCCAAAAGAATATACCATTAAAGGGAAACTTCAAATTCACGGTAAAACAAAAGAAATAGTCGTAAGTGCTATACTTAAAAAAGTACCCCAAGGCATTGAAATAACTTCGTTTTTTCCGCTTAATACAGACGATTTTAATATTAAAATACCATCTATGATAGAAAACAAAATATCCAAAACTGTAAACACAAGTTTGGTAGGAGTGATGAAATAAAAATTATTTTAAACAGACTAAGAGTGCTGGTTTTAAATTTGAATATTTAAATTTAAAACCAGCATTTTCTATTTTATTAGAAGAAACACGTTGTCCAGTTAATATAATTTCACCCATTTCTCCCGTGATTAATCGTACTACAAAAGTTGGTATTTTAGGCAACCAGATAGAATACCCATACACATTTGCCATAGTTTTAGAGAAAATAGCATTGGTTGTATCATCACTAACAGCAGCATTATAAGAACCTTTTATATTAGGATTAATGATTGCCTGTAAATAAATAGCGCATAAATCATCAATATGAATCCAAGGCATGTATTGCTTTCCTGTGCCTACAATAGAACCGAAACCATATTTAAAAATTGGAACCAGTTTTTTTAGAAAACCTTCATTTTTACCCAGAACCAATCCAGTTCGTATTTTAACCGTTCTAATGCCTAACGATTCGATACAATTTGTAGCAGCTTCCCATTTCTGGCAAGTTTCTCCAAGAAAATCATTTGCAGCAGGAGTTTCTTCAGTACAAATAGTTTCACTTGTAAAGGCACCATAAATTCCAACTGCCGAAGCCGATATAAATGCATCTAAGGTTTTATTGTTGTTTTTTAAAACAGAAAAAATGAGTTCAATAGGTTTTTCCCTACTATCTAAAATTTCTTTTTTTCGTTTATCAGTCCATTTTTTTGCAGCAATACCTTCTCCCGCAAGATGAATAATATAGTCTGCTTTTAAAACAGCATCTTCATCTATATAATTATTCTCTAAATTCCATTTGTAATAGGTTACGCCCATGCTCACTTTTCTATCACTACGAGTTAATATAGAAACCGAATACCCATTGGCAATCAATAAAGCAGTAAGTTTTGTTCCTATAAAACCTGAGCCACCAGTTAGTAAAATGTTTTTAGTCATGATAGTTTATAATATATTTAACACCTTGTATTGTTTAGCATTACGTAAATATAGTTAAACGTTGCTTACCTTTATGCTAAATTAAAAAGTAGGTTGTATGGAAACTAAAAAAGAAATATTGACAAAAGATAAAATTGTTTCTCTGTATATGGATTACGTTTTGGAACACGGACAAAATCCCAAAACAGTTTTTCATTTTGCAAAATCAAATGATTTTGAAGAGGCCGAGTTTTATACTTTTTTTGGAACATTTGAAGGACTAGAAAAAGAAATATTTAATCTATTTTTCGAAAACACACTCGAATTATTAGATAAAAATCCAGAGTACCAAGAGTATGATATGAAAAACAAAATGCTTGGTTTTTACTTTACATTCTTCGAATTATTAACTGCAAATCGTAGTTATGTTGTTCAGGCATTAAAAACGGATTCCAACCCGATTAAAAACTTGGTGAAACTAACAAAACTTCGAGATAGTTTTAAAAAATATATTAGTTTAATTATAACCGATGACCATCGAATCCAACAAGAAAAGCTTCAGAATTTTCAGGAAAAAGCAATTCAGGAAACAGCATGGATGCAATTATTGCTTACGCTTAAGTTTTGGATAGATGATGCATCACCAGCATTTGAGAAAACAGATATTTTTATCGAAAAAGCTGTAAATGTATCTTTCGAATTAATGAATGTAGCACCGATGAATCATTTGCTTGATTTTGGTAAATTCCTTTTTAAAGAAAAAATATATAGCAAACAATGAAAACCATCGACTATATCCCAACTTCCAAAATAGAAAGGGCGAGCAAACTTGTTCAAACTGGAGCAAAAATTGGAGTAAATTATTTAAAGTACTACGGAGAAAAAATTGTAAATCCAGATGTAACTCGTGATAAACTCAACGAGAATAATGCCGAGGATATTTACGACGGACTCAAAAGCTTAAAAGGAAGTGCGCTTAAAGTTGCACAAATGCTAAGCATGGACAAGAATTTCTTGCCACAAGCCTATGTCGAAAAATTTTCTTTATCACAATTTTCTGTTCCGCCACTATCTGCACCTTTAGTATTAAAAACGTTTAAAACAAATTTTGGTAAAACACCTTACGAAATTTTTGATGAGTTTAATCCTAATTCTGTAAATGCAGCAAGTATTGGTCAGGTACATCTAGCTGTAAAAGATGGAAAAAAACTAGCCGTAAAAATTCAGTATCCAGGAGTTGCCAACAGTATTTCGTCAGACTTAGCATTGGTAAAACCCATGGCGATACGAATGTTTAACCTGCAAGGAAAAGATTCTGATAAATATTTTAAAGAGGTAGAAGATAAATTAATTGAAGAAACTAACTATTTATTAGAATTACAGCAAAGCCAAGAAGTTGTTGAAGCTTGTAAAAAGATTGATAATCTGGTTTTTCCTAACTATTATCCAGAGTTCTCTTCTGAGAAAATCATTACAATGAATTGGATGACTGGAATTCACCTTTCAGAATATACAGCCAAGAAACCTAATCAGGAAGAATCTAATCTTATAGGGCAAGCACTTTGGGATTTTTATATGTACCAAATTCATATTTTGCGTAAAGTTCATGCCGATCCACATCCTGGAAATTTCTTAGTAAATGATAAAAACCAGTTAGTAGCTTTAGATTTTGGATGTATGAAGCAAATTCCAAATGACTTTTACGTTCCCTATTTTGAGTTAATCAACAAAGAAGTTATAACCGATAAAGAGCTTTTTAATCAAAAATTATTCGAATTAGAAATTCTTAGAACAGATGATACTAAAGAAGAAATAGAATATTTTACAGGAATGTTTCATGATTTGTTATCATTATTCACAAAACCATTCCAGTCAGATACATTTGATTTTTCCGATGAAGCCTTTTTTGATAATATAGGCAAGCTTGGCGAACGTTTCTCAAAAGATACAAATCTCAAAAAGATGAATGGAAATCGCGGTTCGAAACATTTTATATATATGAATAGAACATTCTTCGGATTATATAATTTAATGTTCGATTTAAAAGCTAAGATTCAAGTAAATAATTATCAGAAATATTAGGAGCTTAATCCCGCTTCCCGATAGCTATCGGGACACTATATCTCTTGTGGTGAACACCACCACAAGAGGATGCCGTTCCTATCTGGGCTAGAAGATGCAAAAGAAAAAGAGCTTTGTCAAAGTTTAAACTTTGACAAAGCTCTTTTTAGTAGATACTTATATTTTTTTTTATCTATCTCAGAATCCCCGCTTTATAAGTTGCGATAGCACGATCTCTGGCAAAAGCATGCTCAATCATAGGTTCATTGTAGCCCAAATCAAATTCAGGAATCCATTTTCGGATATAAACACCTTTCTCATCAAACTTCTTAAGTTGAATTTCGGGATTAAAAACTCTAAAATACGGAGCAGCATCACAGCCCGTTCCTGCAGCCCATTGCCAATTGCCAACATTTGATGCCAACTCGTAATCAAGTAATTTCTCTGCAAAATAAGCTTCACCCCATTGCCAGCTAATTAATAAATGCTTGCATAAAAAACTAGCAACAACCATTCGAACCCGATTATGCATATATCCAGTTTCATTAAGTTGGCGCATTCCGGCATCGACCATAGGGTAACCAGTAGTTCCAGAACACCAACGTTGGAAATCTTTCTCGTTATTTAACCATTGAATCCCATCATAAGCCGATTTAAAATTGTGATTAACAACATTCGGAAAACTAAATAAGATCTGGATAAAAAACTCCCTCCATATTAATTCACTCAAGAAAACTTGATTTGTATGTGCCGCCCAATTTACTAATTTACGAATACTAACAGTGCCAAAACGTAAATGAGGCGAAAGATAAGAAGTTGAATCTAAAGCAGGGAAATCTCTTGTTTCTTGATAATTAGAAATGCTTTTTAAATTATGTGGTTGAACTTTTATAGTGCTTTTTTCAAACCCAATCTGGTTTATTGTTGGGAATAGAAATTGACTTTTATAAAAATTAGAAAAAAGATCAGCGGTATTATATTCTTTGGCTTGACCTAAAATTTTATATTTTTCTAACCATTTATTTTTATAAGGAGTATATATAGTATAAGGTAAACCATCAGATTTTGTGATTTCTTTTTCTTCAAATATAACATGGTCTTTATAAGAAAGTGTCGTAATGTTATTTTGGGTTAATAAATCAGAGATAGAAGAATCTCTTTTTATAGCAAATGGTTCATAATCTTTATTGAAAAATACTTCCTGAATATCGAATTCTTCGATAAGCGATTTCCAAATTTCAGTAGTTTTGCCCTTTTTTATCAAGAGAGAAGTTCCTATAGTATTTAATTCAGTATTGATTTTCTCCAGAGAATCATATATAAAACTAACTCTGGAATCGTCTTTTGGTAAACTATCCAGAATAGCCTCATCAAAAATAAACAAAGGAATAACTGGAAAATCAGATTCTAGTGCATGAAATAATCCGCGATTATCATCTAAACGTAAATCACGTCGAAACCAAAAAAGACTAACTTTTTGTTTACTCATTATTTAGTATTAAAAATTTCTTCGACCTTTTTATGGCGGTATTCGAAAATTGTTTTCAGTTCGTTCTTTACAATAAGAGCATTTACAATACGCCCAATAAAACCAAACGGAAGAGCATAATGTACAATGTCGGTCATTTGAGTGCCATTTGCAGTAGCTTCAAAAAAATGTTTATGATGCCATAATGCATAAGGACCAAAGCGTTGCTCATCTACAAAATAGCTATTATCTTTTACTACAGTAATTTCAGTCATCCAGTTTAGCTTAATTCCCAAAAGCGGAGCTATTTTATATTGAATGATTTGTCCCGCATAAACCAATTTATTATCATAATCGGTAACCTTAAACCCCATGTTTGTAGGAGTAATTATTTGCAGGTTATTAGGATTAGAAAAAAAAGTCCAGCATTCTTCCAGACTTGCATTGATGTGCTGAACTGATTCTTTTTTATATACTTTCATAAGTGACTTATTATATTTTGTAGTACTTAAAAGGAACAAACAACATTCCGAAGCATTCACCATGTTCTTTGCCTAAATGTTTATGATGTACTTTATGGGCTTTTCTTAACCCGATAAGATATTTGTTTTTGGTGTTTTTAAACCATTTAAAACGTTGATGAATTAATACATCGTGAACCATGAAGTAGCAAAAGCCATAAAAAGTTAATCCCGACCCGATAAAAAATAAGTAATTTATGCCGTCGATTGTTCCAAAATAGAAAAGTAGAATACTTGGAATTGCAAAAATCACAAAGAAAATATCATTTCGTTCAAACACATTAGTGTATTTAGGCTGGTGATGATCAGAGTGAAAATACCACATAAAGCCGTGCATGACAAATTTATGAGTACACCAAGTAACACATTCCATAAAAAGAAACGTACCTATAAAAATTAAAAAGAAAATCATTGTTTTGTTTTTATTAAAAATTAGACGATTCTCAGTTTATAAGAAACAAAAGATTTGGCCAGTAATCCAGCTTTAGAATAATTAGAAACCCGAATTCTTTCGTTGCCTATTTCATGACAAGGAGTATTTTCTAGTTTCTTTAAAAGTTTTTTATAATAGATGTAGGCGGTATAAACCCCAAACTTAGCTTCGACAGGAAGTTTTATAATTCCTTGATACGCAACTTTAAAATCATCTTCGATTTCTTTGATGATTTTGTTTTTAGCATTTTCATCAAAAGAGCTTAAATCAATTCCAGGAAAATAGTTTCGGTTTAAGATTAGATTATCATCTTTTAAATCACGTAAAAAATTCACCTTTTGGAAAGCAGAGCCCAATCGCATTGCTTCCATTTTTAGCTTTTCGTATTTAGAATCATTACCTGCAACAAAAACTTTAAGACACATTAAACCCACAACATCTGCAGAACCATAGATGTAATCCTCAATTTCTTCCTTATTATGATAGTCGGATTTGATTAAATCTAGTTTCATACTTTTTAAAAAAGACTGGACTAAATCATCTGTAATGTTGTATTGTTTTACAGTTTGCTGAAAAGAGTTTATAATAGGATTAAGGCTTATGCCAGCTTCTATAGCTTTATAATATTCTTTTTCAAAATCATCAATTAGATAGTTTTTATCAAAACCATGAAAAGAATCTACAATTTCATCGGCAAAACGTACAAAACCATAGATACTATAAATTGCATCCCTTATACTTGGGGCAAGCATATATACAGCCAAAGAAAAAGAAGTACTATAGCTTTGAGTAACAAGCTTACTACATTTAAACGAGACATTATCAAATAACTGTTTCATGTTTTTTATTATGAAAAGGATTTGTTTATTAATTCAGATACTAATTTTCCTGAAATTAAAGCAGGAGGAACGCCAGGACCAGGAACAGTTAACTGTCCCGTGAAGTATAAGTTTTTTACTTTCTTACTTTTTAATTTAGGCCTTAAAAATGCAGTTTGTAATAAAGTATTTGCCATTCCGTATGCATTACCTTTATACGCATTGTAATCTTCTATAAAGTCATTTTTGCAAAAAGACTTCTTAAATATAATATTATTTTTAATCGATTGTTGCGTGACACTTTCAAAACGGGAAATTATCTTATCAAAATATTCTTCGCGAAGAACTTCAGTATCTTCTATTCCCGGAGCTAGAGGAATTAGGAAAAAACCAGTTTCCATTCCTTCAGGAGCAGTTGTTTTATCAGTTACCGATGGAAAGTTTGCATAGAACAAAGGAGCTTCAGGCCACTTAGGGTCATCATAAATATCCATTGCATGTTGTTCGAAATCTACATCAAAGAATAAAGCATGATGAGAAATGGATTGTATTTTTTTGTCGAACCCCACATAAAAAAGGAGAGAGGAAGGAGCAAAAATGCGACTTTCCCAATATTCGTCAGAGTAAACCCGATATTCTTTAGATAATAAGGTTTCGGTATGTTGATAATCGGCACCACTTAAAACTATATCCGAAGTAATAATTTCATCATTTATGATTAATGAAGTGGCAATATTGTTTTGAACAATGATTTTATCAATACTAGAGTTGGTTTTAAAAGTAACACCAAGTTCTTTTGCTAGACTTTCGATGCCACGAACAACATCAAACATCCCTGTTTTAGGATGCCAAGTTCCCATTCCGAAATCGGCATAATTCATGAAATTATAAAAAGAAGGCGTTTTAGATGGTTTTGCACCAAGGAACAAAACAGGAAATTCTAGAATCTGAATTAACCTTTCGTCTTTAAACTTCTTGCGTATATCTTTACTTACCGTTCCAAAAAACTGATTTAATTTTTGAGTAGTTTCAAGAGTAATCAATTCTAAAGCAGAAACCCCTGGACGATATACTAATTTTTTTATGGCAATATCATAATTGCTTTTAGCTTGAGAGATATAATCAACAAGTTTTTTACCGCTACCTTTTTCGATAGCGTCAAAAGTTTTGGCAATTTCTTCTAGATTATCGGTGATGGTTATGAATTCATTAATCCCAAAATACACACGATAAGCAGGATTAAGTTTAATTAACTCATAGTAATCCGTAGTCTTTTTATCAAAATCCTTGAAGAAATTTTCGAATACATCAGGCATCCAATACCAGCTCGGTCCCATATCGAATGTAAAACCATTACTTTTTAATTGTCTGGCTCTGCCACCAATAGTTGCATTTTTTTCGTAGATAGTTACGTCATGACCTTCCTTGGCTAAATAGCATGAAGCTGATAAAGCCGAAAAGCCAGAACCTATAATTGAGATTGTTTTTTTCATTTGTTTAACAAAACTACAAAATAATTAAACAAAATAATTATATCTGACTCACTAATTCTTCGATGGAGTTAAAAATGTGTACTTTTGGGTCTAGATTTTCAGTTTCAATGTGCTCAACCAATTTTCCAATTAGCCATATTTCATTAGAATTGTTTAAAAGCTCAGAACTCATATTGGCTACATATTGATTAACTATACTGCGGTCCGGCTGAATAGTGAGATAAGAAACATAAGTAATATTGTCAAAATGATTGTTGAGTTCTTTTAGGTTTTCAATAGGCATGCTTTCGCCTAAATAAATAGTTTTATAACCTTGCAGTAATATTTCGTATTGAATGTACATTAATCCAAGTTCATGAATTTCATTCATTGGTAAAGAAAGAACAAAAATTTTATCTGTTTTTGTTGGTTTCAGAACCTGAAGCTTCTCCGTATTAATGTAAAGTTTCTGCTTAATTAGATAACTTACAAAATGTTCGTGGGCAGGAGTTATGGTTTCAGATTGCCATAATAAACCCAATTCATTCAATAAAGGAATAAACACTTGGTGAAAGACTTCCTTAAAAGACTTTTCGGCGGTAAGCCAATTAAAAGTGTTGAAGAATAATTCCTGATCAAAATTCATCATTGCCATTTTAAAAGAACTGATGGCGTGATTTTTTGCGTTTTTACTAGAAATGATTTCCCTGACTAATTGTGGAATCTTTTCTTGTGGATAAGTAGCTATTTTCGAAATCTTATAACCATATTCATGTAGTAGCGTAATGTTTAATAGTTTTTGTAAACTAGCTAAATCATAGGTTCGAATGTTGGTGTCAGTACGCATTGGCTCAAGGATATTGTATCTCTTTTCCCAAATACGAATGGTGTGTGCTTTAATGCCAGAAAGATTTTCAAGGTCTTTTATGCTAAAAACACTTTTTATATTGTTTATCATTTATTAATATTTGATAAACAAATGTAACTTAATTTCTAGAAAAATTGTAAAAACAAGGAATTTATCGATTTAGCTTTGTTTAAAATTGACAGCTTGATGAGAGTTTAGCTTATCTAAATGTAGTACAGTTTTAGAGGCATCTTTACTTCTGTTGTACATTGGTTCAAATTTCGCACCGTATAATACCTCTTTGAAGGTGTAAGAAGTTCTTGCTGCAACAGTATTACTGTACATATCATCAAAGGTTTTAATGAATACCAGAATTTCTCCATGAATAGAGGCGAAGTCTTCTTTAGTGAATTTATACAGCGGACTTTTGTCGGTTATAGGATGTACTAATGTCCAGCTTAATGTAAGTGCATTAATTTTGTGTAGCTCTAAGTCTAACGAATAGAACTTATTTGTCATTACACCATTTTCTTCAATACTCATTCCTAAAGTGATTTTTGCTTCAGCATCGGTGAAATTTGTGTTTTTAAAAGGAACAAGACGAATCATTAAAGCCTTGTCATTTTGGTAAGGACTAATTAATGCATTATGAGAGAATTTAAGAAATGCCGTTGGACGGCTAAATCTCCCGAAGAATAAACCAGTTGCAATAGCAAAACTTAGTAATCCTATTAAAGCTTCGGCTGCAGATAAAGCACTTGTTAGGAAACCGGTGGGGCTAATATGTCCGTAACCTACGGTTGTGAAAGTTTGAGCGCTAAAGAAATAAGCCTGACCAAATTTTGACCATTCGCTTTGAGAAGCTACTATTCCATCTAGATGCTCAATACCAATACCGAAATAAAGAATGGCAAAAATGAAATTGATGGCGATATAAAAGGAGAATAGAACAAGCATGAATTTCCAGGTAGGCATATCAATCATTGTGTGATACCAGCTAATGCGACGTAATAAGTGCATTCCTGTTTTTTCAACATTAGGAGTTCCATTTTTATTTACAAAGCGTCCTCCGTAACTATTAGAGTTGGTTCCAAAACCTGAGTTTTTGTCGGTTTCTGCCTGTGCGTTTATTTTTTTGAGAATTGACATAGGTGTTATATCGAATAAGTTTTAGATTAAATTAAATTGATTAGACGGATATTTTCTCAAATGTAAGTATAAGTTAGAATACAAAAAAGCCCCAACTATTACTTTATAAGGAAGAATAGTTGGGGCTTTTTTTAATGTTTTTTATTTACAGAAAGTAGCTTTGTTTTTAATGGCGCTTTTACTTCCTAATTCTATTGCTTTAGAGAAATCCTTGCATGCACTTTTTTTATCTTGAATCTGTGTGTATAAGGTGCCTCTGAGGTTGTAGGCAACATAGTCTTTAGGATTCAAATTAATAGCAGAAGTACAATCCTCAATAGCGGCTTTAAAGTTGTTTAACTTGTAGTTTACGTTTGCTCTGCCAGTAAAAGCATCTGCATTCATATTGTCTATTTCGATTGTTTTATTAAAATCGGCTAGAGCACCTTTAGTGTCGTTGAGTTTTAGTTTTGCAACACCTCTGTTTTGGTAAGCCTCGGCAAAGTTGGCTCTCAGCTTAATTGCTTTAGTGTAATCGGCTATTGCGCCTTTAGTATTACCGCTTTCGGCTTTTCGTAATGCCTGATCAAAGTAATCAGTTCCAGATTGACACCAGCTTGCAGTTGTAGTAGTAAATAACAGAATAAGTAATAATCGTTTCATATAAAAATAAATTAGTAGGTTTTAAAATGTTTAACGTGTTTTGGGATTGTTTATTTTATGACAATAGTAGGATTATTGTATTTTGACTTTTAGTATATAACTTTATAAAGAAAAAGCGAAATACTAAAAAAATAATATTTCGCTTTTCATTGTAACCACGGTAAGATTTAAACCTGTATGCTCTTGCGAGCATCATCTTTTCAATATGAAAAGTCAATAATTCTCTACGTGGCTAAAAAAAAGGTCAAGTAAATTAATTACTCGACCTTTTGTGACCCGACTGGGGCTCGAACCCAGGACCCCATCATTAAAAGTGATGTGCTCTACCAACTGAGCTATCGAGTCATTCTTTTCCTATTCTGACTATCGTGGGATTTGCACCCACACGCTTTTCTGAGTATTACTCCTCAAGATGATTAGTCTGTCATCTCTCTGCGTGGTAAAAAATAAGTAAAATAATTACTTAACCTTTTGTGACCCGACTGGGGCTCGAACCCAGGACCCCATCATTAAAAGTGATGTGCTCTACCAACTGAGCTATCGAGTCATTCTTTTTTATTCTGACTATCGTGGGATTTGCGCCCACACGCTTTTCTGAGTATTACTCCTCAAGATGACTAGTCTATCATCTCTCTACGTGGTAAATAAAGTTAAGTAAATAATTACCTGACTTTTTGTGACCCGACTGGGGCTCGAACCCAGGACCCCATCATTAAAAGTGATGTGCTCTACCAACTGAGCTATCGAGTCTATAATTTCTTTACTGTGTCGTGACCACGGTGGGATTTGAACCCACACGCCCTTTCGAGCACCACCCCCTCAAGATGGCAAGTCTACCGTTTCTCCACGTGGCCAAAAAAAAAGGTCAAGTAAGTTAATACTCGACCATTTGTGACCCGACTGGGGCTCGAACCCAGGACCCCATCATTAAAAGTGATGTGCTCTACCAACTGAGCTATCGAGTCTTGCTATCAAGGAAAGTATTTTTTTTAATCACAAATTTTGTGACCCGACTGGGGCTCGAACCCAGGACCCCATCATTAAAAGTGATGTGCTCTACCAACTGAGCTATCGAGTCATATTCTTTCCTTGAATGCGGGTGCAAATATAAGGAGTTATTATTGAAGTTTCCAAGCATTTTTATTATAAATTTGTCTTTTTTTTAGAAAAATTTACAACGTCTTAGTTTATAAGCTTTTATTAGTATGAAAAAAATAGTGTTATTAGGGTATATGGGTTGCGGCAAGTCAACAATTGCTCAAAAATTGTCAAAAACCACAGAAATTCCTTTTCTAGATTTAGATAAATGCATCGAAAATAAGGTTAATTTAACCATAAATGAGATTTTTGATAAGAATGGAGAGATATATTTTAGAAAATTAGAGCATGAAACATTCAAGGAATTGCTTCAATCACCCGAAGAAATGATCATAGGTTTAGGAGGAGGGACTCCGTGTTATGCTAATAACCATGAATTATTGAATAAAGAAGGGGTAGATTCTATTTATTTAAAAGCGTCTATCGATACATTATATGGACGTTTACTTCATAATAAAAGTAAACGCCCACTTATTGCTGATAAAAATGAGGAAGAGATGAGGGAGTTTATAGCTACACATCTTTTCGAAAGAAGTTTTTACTACAACCAGGCAAGGTATAAAGTAAGTGTAGATGAGAAGACCATTGATGAAACGGTTTCGGATATACTTGAGATTCTAGCTTAAGAAAGCATAATCATTATTATTGTCATCAAATACAACTTGTACGTGCTCTAATAAAGAAGTCGAAAGAGATATTCCTTTAAAATCTGCTTTTACGGGATATTTCTTGTGATTTCTATCGACTAGAACGGCAGTTTTGAATTTCTTTAAAGGAACATCTAGAAAATGACGAACGGCATATATTAAAGTAGTGCCAGAATTCAATACATCATCTACAAGTACTAAGCCTTTGTTGGCGTATTGTTCTTTGGTTAGAGAAGTGCTTATAGGAGATTCAGGTTTCTGTTTGTTTATCTGTACTTCACAAAGAGATACTTTAATAGGGGAGATGGCTTCAAGGGCTACTGCTACTTTTTTAGCAAAGATGAAGCCGTTGGCTGTAATACCTGCAATTACGATTTCTTCATCGTCTACAAAGGTTTCGTATATCTGGTAGGCAATTCGTTTTATTTTATGTTCAATCTCTTGATTTGTTAAGATGATGTTTTTGCTCATTGTAGTTGTTTTTTAAAATAATGTAAAGTGTGTAAGATATGAAATCTGGTTAGAATGTTATTCGGTCTCGCCCTCGTCATCTGAAATGTCATTTCCAAATTCGTCAATATCCCTACGATCCTTTTTAGTAGGTCTACCAGTTCCGTTTTTTCGATAATGTTCTTTGGATAGTTTTAATAGTTCCAAATGAGCATATGCTTCAGCGGGAGTTTCGTTTTTTCTATATATATCGACAAGTTTTGCGCCAACTCTATTCTCAGGAATATCAAGGACGGTTATAATTTGAGTAATCTGGTCTTTACGAAACGTAATTTTGTCAGTCGGAAAAACTTCCTTAGAGGGTTTTGCAACTTGGCCGTTCACTGTAATATGGTTCTTCTTGCATGCCTCAGTAACCATATTTCGGGTCTTGTAGTAACGCACACACCATAAGTATTTATCTATTCGCATAAATTTTCTAAATTCAGAGTTAAATTCTTTACAAAAATAAATCAATATTGTATCTTGCGCACCTAAAAATCAACATTAATGAATAAATTTAAGTATTATTTTATTTTAACATTTGCAACACTGGTTATATTCTCATGTTCAAAAAGTGATTCTGCAGACGTAGAGCCCTTAAGAGATTTTCAAGTACAGTATGATGCGGACATTGCTGTTATTGAGGATTATTTAGAAGCTAATACTATTACGGTAACCAATAATCCTGGTCAGACAGATGATCAAAACGTGAAAATTGAGTTAATTACAAAGCCAAATGAGCAAAAATCTATCAAGTCTTATTTGAATAGTCCAACATTTCCGACTTTAAAAGTTAAGACAGTAAATTTGCATAATGTAGATTATAAATTATATTATTTGGTGTTACGTGAAGGAACTGGTGAGTCGCCAAGTAATGTAGATGGAGTTTTGACATCTTATAATGGTACTTATTTGTTTAGAAAAGCTGGTGCGACAGCGACAGATCCTTCGGTTGTTACGGCTACTCAGTTTGAAGAAGTAGTGTTTCCTCAAACTTTTTATGACTTGTATCAAATGATTAAAGGCTGGGGGGAAACTTTTCCAGAATTTAAAGTTGGTACTTCGGGGTCAGGTAATAATGGTGCTATAGTGTATAATGATTTTGGAGCAGGAGTAATGTTTTTGCCTTCAGGATTGGGGTATTATGCTGGTGGTAGTGGTTCTATTCCTTCTTATTCTCCTTTAGTTTTTAGCTTTAAGCTATATGCATTACAGCGTTTGGATCATGATGGGGATGGAATTTTGTCATATCTAGAAGATGATGGTGATGGGTATATGAGAGATATGCGTAATGCGACAGAATATCCTAATCAGAAACTAGGGGATAATCCAGATGATACAGATAAAGACGGGATTCCTGATTTCTTAGATGTTGATGATGATGGGGATGGTTATACAACTAAATTTGAAACTAAAAGACCAGATACTGTTATAGGGGATAAAACTATAAGTAATGGATATTATCCATTTAATGGTGCGGCTGTAGATGATCCTGCTACGGAATTTATTAATGAAACGCATGGTATACCAGCATATATACCGGCTACGAAAACATTTGATTATACTTCGCCAACTAGAATAAGAGTGCATCTTGATAATACTTATCCTTTAAAGAAGTAAAAAAAAAGGATTCGTTAATTCGGGTTTTAAATATTTAAGCGGCTACTATATATAGTAGCCGTTTTTTTATGGCCTTATATATAGGAGTAAGATTGTGCTATAATATATAGGAGCTATTTCCTGCTATCCGCTTCAATCTTGTCCTTTTTAAAGAAAAAAGGCTAAGGATTTCCGCTATTATCAGGGCTAGGAGATACAGAACACAACAAAAACCCCATAAGAAAGAAAATGAAAGAGACTTTGCGCCTTGGCGACTTTGCGCGAAACCTAGCAAAACCCAGCAAAAACAAGGAAAACCTAGAGGGAGAGTCTTAAAAAGACAGAGATAAAGAAAAAAGAACACCTGTAAACACACTGTTATCAGAGTGTTAAAAAATAAACAAAAAATACTCTATAAAAAGTATTGTTTAACTGAATAAAGGTGGTAGTTTTGCACCCGCAACAACGACAAACGTTCCTTTAAATACTGGCAAGCATTACGAATCGAATTAGAAATAAAATTCTAAAAAAAAAAGATTTCGAAAAGCTTGTGAGAATGGAAAACGGATGTTACATTTGCACCCCGCAAAACAACGGAAAGTTCCTTGAAAGATTGATAAGAAAGAAGAAAACGGAAACGAAAATTTTCTAAAAAAAAACTTCACAAATTTCTTGCCAGTTAGAAAAGACTTTTCTACTTTTGCACCCGCTTTGAGAAACAAGCGACATTAAAAAAAGAAGAACACGTTCCTAGACATATTGAATTGACAGCCGTTTTAAGAGAGATCTTAAAACAACAAAATAAGAGTAATAGAATCGAGAGATTTGAATAAAACCGATAGAATCATTAGTCGAATATAATATTAAAATATACGATGAAGAGTTTGATCCTGGCTCAGGATGAACGCTAGCGGCAGGCTTAACACATGCAAGTCGAGGGGTATGCTTCTTCGGGAGCAGAGACCGGCGCACGGGTGCGTAACGCGTATGCAATCTACCTTTTACAGAGGGATAGCCCAGAGAAATTTGGATTAATACCTCATAGTATAATAGCTCGGCATCGAGCAATTATTAAAGTCACAACGGTAAAAGATGAGCATGCGTCCCATTAGCTAGTTGGTAAGGTAACGGCTTACCAAGGCTACGATGGGTAGGGGTCCTGAGAGGGAGATCCCCCACACTGGTACTGAGACACGGACCAGACTCCTACGGGAGGCAGCAGTGAGGAATATTGGACAATGGGCGCAAGCCTGATCCAGCCATGCCGCGTGCAGGATGACGGTCCTATGGATTGTAAACTGCTTTTGTACAGGAAGAAACAGTTCTACGTGTAGAGCCTTGACGGTACTGTAAGAATAAGGATCGGCTAACTCCGTGCCAGCAGCCGCGGTAATACGGAGGATCCAAGCGTTATCCGGAATCATTGGGTTTAAAGGGTCCGTAGGCGGTTTAATAAGTCAGTGGTGAAAGCCCATCGCTCAACGGTGGAACGGCCATTGATACTGTTAAACTTGAATTATTAGGAAGTAACTAGAATATGTAGTGTAGCGGTGAAATGCTTAGAGATTACATGGAATACCAATTGCGAAGGCAGGTTACTACTAATTGATTGACGCTGATGGACGAAAGCGTGGGTAGCGAACAGGATTAGATACCCTGGTAGTCCACGCCGTAAACGATGGATACTAGCTGTTGGGAGCAATTTCAGTGGCTAAGCGAAAGTGATAAGTATCCCACCTGGGGAGTACGTTCGCAAGAATGAAACTCAAAGGAATTGACGGGGGCCCGCACAAGCGGTGGAGCATGTGGTTTAATTCGATGATACGCGAGGAACCTTACCAAGGCTTAAATGTAGATTGACCGATTTGGAAACAGATCTTTCGCAAGACAATTTACAAGGTGCTGCATGGTTGTCGTCAGCTCGTGCCGTGAGGTGTCAGGTTAAGTCCTATAACGAGCGCAACCCCTGTTGTTAGTTGCCAGCGAGTCATGTCGGGAACTCTAACAAGACTGCCAGTGCAAACTGTGAGGAAGGTGGGGATGACGTCAAATCATCACGGCCCTTACGCCTTGGGCTACACACGTGCTACAATGGCCGGTACAGAGAGCAGCCACTGGGCGACCAGGAGCGAATCTATAAAACCGGTCACAGTTCGGATCGGAGTCTGCAACTCGACTCCGTGAAGCTGGAATCGCTAGTAATCGGATATCAGCCATGATCCGGTGAATACGTTCCCGGGCCTTGTACACACCGCCCGTCAAGCCATGGAAGCTGGGGGTGCCTGAAGTCGGTGACCGCAAGGAGCTGCCTAGGGTAAAACTGGTAACTAGGGCTAAGTCGTAACAAGGTAGCCGTACCGGAAGGTGCGGCTGGAACACCTCCTTTCTAGAGCCCTATATGTTAGCAGCAATGCACGTTAGGGAAAGAAGACGAATTGACCTATAGGTTAAATTGAAGATTATATTACTCTGCTGTTAGTTCAAATAATACAATTAAGTAAAACAGAGTCTCGTAGCTCAGCTGGTTAGAGTACTACACTGATAATGTAGGGGTCGGCAGTTCGAGTCTGCCCGGGACTACTTTTTAAAAAGTAATTGACAATTAATAATTGACAATTTCTAATTAGAAAGACTGTAAGCTTAAAAAAGGAAATTCTAGAAGTTGGAATTCACCAAAAGAAATTAGATAAGAATTAAGAAGTCTAAAATCTGAATTCTACAATCTAAGATTGAAAAATGGGGGATTAGCTCAGCTGGCTAGAGCGCCTGCCTTGCACGCAGGAGGTCAACGGTTCGACTCCGTTATTCTCCACAAAAAGCTATAAGCCATCGGCTAAAAGCTTAATGCCTAAAGCGTAAAGCCTAAAGCATAATAAAGTTCATTGACATATTGAGATAAGAAAATAATAAAAAGTAGAAAGCATTTTTTATTGAAAGTAGTGATACAGACGATAAAGAAAACGGTCTTGATTTATCAAGACTGGTACAATAAGCAAAATAAGGGCGTATGGGGGATGCCTTGGCTCTCAGAGGCGATGAAAGGCGTGATAAGCTGCGAAAAGTTACGGGGATCGGCACACACGAATTGATCCGTAAATACCTGAATGGGGCAACCCACTATGTTGAAGACATAGTACACCGATAGGTGGGCAAACCCGCTGAACTGAAACATCTAAGTAGGCGGAGGAGAAGAAAACAAAAGTGATTCCGTAAGTAGTGGCGAGCGAACGCGGATTAGCCCAAACCAATGTTGTTACGGCAAGATTGGGGTTGTAGGACCACGACATTTCTTGCACAAAGAATTAGAATCTACTGGAAAGTAGAACCATAGAGGGTGATAGTCCCGTATAGGTAATGAGTGTAAAGGATAGTGGTATCCTGAGTAGGGCGGGGCACGTGAAACCCTGTCTGAATTTGGCGGGACCATCCGCTAAGGCTAAATACTCCTGAGAGACCGATAGTGAACCAGTACCGTGAGGGAAAGGTGAAAAGAACCGTGAATAACGGAGTGAAATAGATCCTGAAACCATACGCTTACAAGCGGTCGGAGCCCTTTCGTGGGGTGACGGCGTGCCTTTTGCATAATGAGCCTACGAGTTAACGTTGCTGGCAAGGATAAGTGGTTAAGCCACGGATCCGTAGCGAAAGCGAGTCTGAATAGGGCGCTTTAGTCAGTAGTGTTAGACGCGAAACCGTGTGATCTACCCATGGGCAGGTTGAAGCTGTGGTAACACACAGTGGAGGACCGAACCGGTTGACGTTGAAAAGTCTTCGGATGACCTGTGGGTAGGGGTGAAAGGCCAATCAAACTCGGAAATAGCTCGTACTCCCCGAAATGCATTTAGGTGCAGCGTTGTGCATAAAGTTATATAGAGGTAGAGCTACTGATTGGATGCGGGGGCTTCACCGCCTACCAATTCCTGACAAACTCCGAATGCTATATAATGTTTCACAACAGTGAGGGCTTGGGTGCTAAGGTCCAAGTCCGAGAGGGAAAGAACCCAGACCATCAGCTAAGGTCCCCAAATATATGTTAAGTTGAAAGAACGAGGTTTGTCTGCCCAGACAGCTAGGATGTTGGCTTGGAAGCAGCCATTCATTTAAAGAGTGCGTAACAGCTCACTAGTCGAGCGGACGAGCATGGATAATAATCGGGCATAAACATATTACCGAAGCTATGGATTTTGACTTAGGTCAAAGTGGTAGGGGAGCATTCTAACAGGGTTGAAGGTGTGTCGTAAGGCATGCTGGACTGGTTAGAAAAGAAAATGTAGGCATAAGTAACGATAATGCGGGCGAGAAACCCGCACACCGAAAGACTAAGGTTTCCACAGCTATGCTAATCAGCTGTGGGTTAGTCGGGACCTAAGGCGAACCCGAAAGGGACAGTCGATGGACCACGGGTTAATATTCCCGTACTACTTATTACTGTGATGGGGTGACGGAGTGATGAAAGCGCCGCGAACTGACGGAATAGTTCGTTGAAGTACCTACCTATAAGCTGCGCAGGCAAATCCACGCGGCTTGGGGAAATACGATAGTACTCGGAGACTTCGGTCAAAGAGATAGTGCGCCTAAGGGCTTCCAAGAAAAACCTCTAAACTTCAGGTAATAAGTACCCGTACCGCAAACCGACACAGGTAGTCGAGGAGAGAATCCTAAGGTGCTCGAGAGATTCATGGCTAAGGAATTAGGCAAAATAGACCTGTAACTTCGGGAGAAAGGTCGCCAGCAGCAATGCTGGCCGCAGTGAAGAGGTCCAGGCGACTGTTTATCAAAAACACAGGGCTCTGCAAAATCGTAAGATGAAGTATAGGGCCTGACACCTGCCCGGTGCTGGAAGGTTAAGAGGAGATGTTATCTTCGGAGAAGCATTGAATTGAAGCCCCAGTAAACGGCGGCCGTAACTATAACGGTCCTAAGGTAGCGAAATTCCTTGTCGGGTAAGTTCCGACCTGCACGAATGGTGTAACGATCTGGACACTGTCTCAGCCATGAGCTCGGTGAAATTGTAGTAGCGGTGAAGATGCCGCTTACCCGCAGTGGGACGAAAAGACCCTGTGCACCTTTACTATAGCTTAGTATTGACCTTGGATAAATGATGTGTAGGATAGGTTGGAGACTGTGAAGTGGCGTCGCTAGGCGTTGTGGAGTCATTGTTGAAATACAACCCTTTGTTTATCTGAGGCCTAACCCCGCTCAAGCGGGGGACATTGCTTGGTGGGTAGTTTGACTGGGGTGGTCGCCTCCAAAAGAGTAACGGAGGCTTCTAAAGGTTCCCTCAGTACGCTTGGTAACCGTGCGTAGAGTGCAATGGCATAAGGGAGCTTGACTGAGAGACATACAGGTCGATCAGGTACGAAAGTAGAGCATAGTGATCCGGTGGTTCCGCATGGAAGGGCCATCGCTCAAAGGATAAAAGGTACGCCGGGGATAACAGGCTGATCTCCCCCAAGAGCTCATATCGACGGGGGGGTTTGGCACCTCGATGTCGGCTCGTCACATCCTGGGGCTGGAGAAGGTCCCAAGGGTTGGGCTGTTCGCCCATTAAAGTGGCACGCGAGCTGGGTTCAGAACGTCGTGAGACAGTTCGGTCTCTATCTACTGTGGGCGCAAGAAATTTGAGTGGATCTGATTCTAGTACGAGAGGACCGAATTGGACAAACCTCTAGTGTATCTGTTGTTCCGCCAGGAGCACCGCAGAGTAGCTACGTTTGGAAGGGATAAGCGCTGAAAGCATATAAGCGCGAAACCCACCACAAGATGAGATTTCTTTTAAGGATCGTGGGAGATGACCACGTTGATAGGCTATAGATGTAAAGGCAGTAATGTCATAGTCGAGTAGTACTAATAATCCGTAAGCTTATGTACGCTTTCCCAGCCCCTAACCCCCGAAGGGGGAACAAAGGGGCTGGGAGAAACTTTCTAAAAAATACTTTTTTCTTTATCTCAGTGTGTTAAGATATTATTTTTAATTATGAATTATCAATTGTTAATTATTAATTAAAAAAGTTACCTCAAGTAACAACGACCTTAAGGTGGTTATTGCGGCGGGGCTCACCTCTTCCCATCCCGAACAGAGTAGTTAAGCCCGCCTGCGCAGATGGTACTGCAGTTATGTGGGAGAGTATGTCGTCGCCTTTCTTTAGAATCCTCATCATTTATTTGATGAGGATTTTTTTTTGTGCTTATTTTTTTGGGATTTGTAGAGATCAGAGTAATTAGGTAAAATAAATACCGCAAAGAGCGCAAAGGCTTACACAAAGGTTCACAAAGTTTAATCAATAGCTTTGCGAACCTTTGCGTTTTTCTGGATCAGGTGCAAAAGTTGGGGATTAAGCAAAAAGATTAGATAATCTGAATAAGAAGAAATCAATATTTCTTACACCTCTAAATTGGCTTCTAAATGCTTTTATTTTTGCATTAAAAGATTCGGCAGAAGCATTGGTACTTCTATTGTCAAAATAGTTTAAGATTGACTGGTAATTAGAAGTTATGGTATTGAGCAGAATATTGAAGTTTTTAAAACCTGATTCCTCTACATTTCTATACCAATGTGCTAGTTTGGTC
The DNA here is from genome assembly GCF_057834355.1 of Flavobacterium sp. GL_143. Classification (NCBI taxonomy): domain Bacteria; kingdom Pseudomonadati; phylum Bacteroidota; class Flavobacteriia; order Flavobacteriales; family Flavobacteriaceae; genus Flavobacterium; species Flavobacterium sp. GL_143. Next base: position 2,417,761 of record NZ_CM174401.1, read on the forward strand.
ATAGCAATATGTTTATCGTTGTGATTATTGTAAATCCCTCGAAGTTGTTGATTTAGATTATAGGCTGTTTTTATATCTGGATATAGCTCAAAGAGCATTTGAGCTCTTTCTTTTTGGCTCTGTGTCCATTTTTTGGAATCATGTACTCTTCTAGGGTATATACATTATAAATTAGCAAAACAGTAATTAGTGAGCACATATTACTCATATGTTTTTGGAGTAGTATAAAACAAAAAGCTATAGATAGATTTAGAAATAGATAAATGTAGTACTATATACCTATAGTAATTACTTATTTTTTTAATTAGGTAATGTTTAGGTGGCTATGTAAGGGGATTAAACGTATCACTAAGATTATAAAACCTAATTAGAGCTTAAGCTAATTGTATTATTCGATGTTGTGATTTATTTTGCTTTGTTGTTCTTTTTTAGACTTATCGAAATTTTGTACTTTTTGCCTCTCTTACTTAAATGATTTACTTTCATTGGATACAGGTTAAGGGGATGTATCAAAAATAGTTAAGCCTCAATACATGATATTGAGGCTTAATTAAATGTTTTTTTGTAAGAAATTACTTCCCAATGCAAAAATTAGCAAAGATATTTCCAAGCAATTCATCATTTGATACTTGACCAGTTATGAGCCCAAATTGGTATAAAGCTTCACGAATATCTAAAGCCATTAGGTCGCTAGAGAGATTAGTTTCGAGACCGTATTTTACCTTTTGTATTTCGTCTAGTGCTTTAAGTAAAGAATCGTAATGTCTGGTGTTGGTTACAATAGTTTCGTTATTTCGTAATGCTCCAGTATTTACAAAGGAAAGCAAGCGATTTTTTAATTCATCTAGACCTATATTTTCTTTTGCCGAGATAGTTTCAAGAGTAACGTTTAACGGTTCAAGTTGATTATGAATGTTTTGAATTTCCTCTTTAGTAAGTAAATCTACTTTGTTAATTACAACAAGTAGAGGTTTTAAAGGATATTTGTTTTTTACTTTTTCTATTTCGATGATGTACTCAGAACTTTGAGCTTTAAATTTTAAGCTATCAAATAAATAAAGAACAACTTGTGCCTGTTCTATTTTTTCGAAGGTTTTCTTGATTCCGATGCTTTCTACATAATCGACAGTTTCACGAATTCCTGCTGTGTCTATAAAACGGAAACCGATTCCGCCAATAACTAGTTCATCTTCGATAGTATCACGAGTTGTTCCGGCAATTTCTGAAACTATGGCGCGTTCTTCGTTTAGTAAAGCATTTAATAAAGTCGATTTTCCAACATTTGGTTCACCAACAATAGCAACGGGAATTCCGTTTTTAATTACATTTCCAACGGCAAATGAATCGATTAAACGTTTTAATACAAACTCGATACGATTTAGTAATTCATGAAATTGTGTTCTGTCAGCAAATTCTACATCTTCTTCGGCAAAGTCTAATTCTAGTTCTATAAGCGAAGCAAAATTTAATAATTCCTCACGTAGTTTGGCTATTTCGTTACTAAAACCACCGCGCATTTGTTGCATAGCGATTTGATGTGATGCTTCATTATCAGATGTGATTAAATCGGCTACAGCTTCGGCTTGTGATAAATCCAGTTTTCCGTTTAAGAATGCACGAAGTGTAAATTCTCCAGGATCTGCCATTCGACAACCTTTACGAAGTAATAGTTGAATTATTTGTTGTTGGATATAAGTAGATCCGTGACATGATATTTCGATAGTATTCTCTCCTGTATAGGAATTTGGTCCTTTAAATACAGAAACCAAAACTTCATCAAGGGTTTTTGAACCATCTATGATATGACCTAAATGTAAGGTATGTGTTTTCTGTTTAGTTAAATCTTTATTTTTAATAGATTGAAAAACACCGCTACCAATTGTAATGGCGTCGCTACCCGAAATACGGATTATGGCTATTGCTCCAGCTCCAGAAGGTGTTGCTAGAGCTACTATAGAATCTTGATTTATCATGGTGCAAAGGTATGAAAAAAGGCTTGAAGTTCCGAAAGAGAAGGATTGTGTAAAATGGATTCTTCTATATAGAATATTATACTTGGTTTTTTAAATTAACCGCAAAGAGTGTTAACGTTTGCACAAAGCTTGTAAAGCGGTGAAAGTTGAATAGTGAGAGGTAAGATGAGAGCTTCAACTGAGACTGAGCACTGCAACTGAACACTTATATTAAGAAATTGTAAAATGTTAAATAACTGATAATTGTCATATCGACGAGGCTGTTTTATGGTTAAATTTGAGAAACTAACATATAATCCAACTGTACGATGAAAAGAATATTATTCCCCACCGATTTTTCTGAAGTAGCTACAAATGCTTTTGTACATGCTTTAGAATTTGCAAAACAAGTTAAAGGAGAACTCGTTTTGTTGCACACTTTTGAGATTCCGGTTTACGACAGTCAGTTTTTTCCAGAAAATTTTGCAATAATATATAATTCATTAGAGTTGTCTAAATTCGAAATGTTTAAAGATCAGATTCCAAAACTTCGCGAAATTGCCGAAGGACGTAATCTGGATGATATTGTAATGAATCACCGCTTGATGGATGGTGATTTGGTTTACAACATGAAAAAAGCCATTAAAGAGGATAGTATAGATTTTGTGGTAATGGGAACTTCTGGTATTTCGGGCTGGGAAAACTTTTTCTTAGGGACTAATACAGATGCTGTAATATCTGGGGTAGAAGTGCCTATTTTATGTGTTCCTGGAGAGTCTGAATTTAAGAAAGTAAAAACTATCGGATTTACTACACGTTACCGTGAGAAAGATAAAAAAGAACTTCATAAAGTTTTGACCATAGCCAAAAAAATGAATGCCAAAGTTAAATGTCTGTATGTAAGAACTCAGAGTACTGATGTGTCTGATGCTACGATTAAAGAATGGGAAGCTGACTTTAAAGATGAGCCTATTCAGTTTTTGGTACTTCCATGTGAAGAGGTTAAAGAAACGATTCTGGATTTTGTTTTATATAAAGACATTGATGTTTTAGCGATGATTGCTTATAAACGTAATTTTTTCGAAAGTTTGTTTCATCCTAGTTTTACTAAGAAATTAACAAAGGATATAGCGATTCCGGTTTTGATTATGCACGAACAATAGTTTTGAGTTGATTTCTAAATTCTATAGCAGAGACGCAAAGAAAATAATTTCCTTTGCGTCTCTGCTACTTTGCATAAATAAGTACAAAGCTTTCATTGCGATGAGAAATTATTAATTATTTCCTAGTGTTTAAAGTAGTTATTTCGTCACTGTAAACTTATATTTGTATTTCAATATAATTTCTAAAAAAGGGATAATTACTTTAAATCAATGGAAGAATATAAAAAGAATGTTGGCAGTTATTCAGATGCTTTAAGTGCGATTAATAAAAAATACAACAGCATTAGTTTATTACGACTTTTGAGTATTGTTTTCTGTTTGGTTTTAGGTTATTATTATATCAAAACAGATGCTACAGTATATCTTGTTTCTGCAGCTTTATTATTCATTGGTTTTATTGTTTTAATGCGTATTCATGCGAAGTTGTCTTTTAAAAAGAAACTTACAGTAACGCTTTTAAAGATTAATAAAAATGAAATTACTTTCTTAAAAAGAGAAAAACTTCCTTTTGAAAACGGACAAGAGTTTATCGATTTTCATCATCCATATGCTTATGATTTAGATATTTTTGGAGAACATTCTTTATTTCAAAGTCTTAATAGAACAGGAACTTTTGTTGGAAAGAAAACATTGGCAAATCAGTTATTACATAATTTAACTAATGACGAAATTACCAAAAACCAAGATGCGATACATGAACTTGAATCTAAGCTAGATTGGCGTCAGAAGTTTTTAGCGCTTGCAATATTAGGACGAGATACTAAAGAAGCTTATCAGGCATTACTGAATTGGAAGAATGGTAAAAGTGTTCCTATTTCAAAAATGATGTCTATATTAATGTATGTTCTGCCAGCTACTTTTGGAGCGTTATTAATTGCTTATTTTGTAACTTCAAATGTTACTTTTTTATCTTACATTACTTTTGCATTTATTCTGAACACGACAATTTTAGGTATGTTCTTTAAAAGAATTCAAACTGAAATTGCCAAAGCCGAGAATATTGATACAATTATTAAACAATATGGTTTATTGGTTAAGGAGATTGAAAACGAAACTTTTAAATCAGATAAATTAATTAAACTACAAAATAAGTTAGTTTATAAGAATGCTAAAGCAAGTATTCATTTAAAACAATTGTCGGAGTTGTTTTCTAACATGGATACAATCAATAATTTTGTATCTGCTTTGTTGTTTAATGGTACTTTTTTGTTCAATCTTCATGTTTTAAAAAATCTTTTAAATTGGAAAACAAATCACGCATCTGTTCTGGAAGAATGGCTAAATGTAATTGGTGAATTTGAAATGCTAAATAGCTTAGCCAATTTTTCTCATAACAATCAAGATTTTGTGTTTCCTGAACTGAATACAGATTTTAAAATTGGTTTTTCTAATCTAAATCATCCATTATTAAATCCAGAAACTAGAGTAGGGAATGAAGTGCAATTTTTCCCAGAATCGTTTATGATACTTACGGGGTCGAATATGTCTGGAAAAAGCACCTTTTTGCGTAGCTTGGGTATTAATATGGTTTTGGGAGGAATAGGTTCTGTAGTATGCGCAAATAAAGCTACAATGCATCCGTTACCAGTTTTGGTTTCGATGCGTCTATCAGATTCCTTATCTGATAGTGAATCGTACTTTTTTGCCGAAATTAAGCGTTTAAAACAAATTATGGATGCACTGGAGGATAAACCTGCTTTTGTACTCTTAGATGAGATTTTAAGAGGGACAAATTCTGATGATAAACGTAACGGAACTATCGAGGTTGTAAAAAAGGTAATTGCAAAAAAAGCAATTGGTGCAATCGCAACTCACGATATCGAAGTTTGCTTAACTACAAATGAGTATCCTGATATCTTAACGAATCAATGTTTTGAGGTTGAGATAAAAAACAATGATCTGCATTTTGATTATAAACTCCGTGAAGGTATCTGCAAAAATAAAAGCGCTACTTTCTTGATGCAAAAAATGGGCGTGATATAGGGATGTGAGATGTGAGAGGAAAGATGTGAGAAGAAAGATGATAGATGCAAGAGAGTAGAGTTAAGAAAAAAGATATTAAATAATAGAGTAAAGACTACATGTAGAGTAAAGGCTATATTTGTTTTATTATCCTGAACAGACTTGAATAACGCATTTTTTTTACGCAAACTTGTCCTTCCGATGCAGGAGGAATCCCCACGAGTAACTCCATAATCTTTGTTGAACTGTTTTGGGAGCTTTATTTTTCTTAGCTATACTTAACGAAGGAAAGGAACTTCAACAAAATAAAAAAACCGCAATTTCTAAAAGAAGTTGCGGTTTTTTAAGTATAAAAATGGTTGGTTAATAGCGTAATTGTTATGCAATAATAAGTATTATATTTGAATATCAAAAATCTAATATAACAAAAACATAATTAAATGTTAACTATTTAGCATTACCGGCATAACCAACATGGTTACTGTTTCTCCATCTTCTAAACCATCTACAGGAGTTAGGATTCCTGCTCTGTTTGGTAAAGACATTTCCAACATAATCATATCTGATTGTAAGTTTGTCAACATTTCTGTAAGGAAACGTGAGTTGAATCCGATTTGTAAGTCATCACCTTGGTAATCACAAGTCAATCTTTCTTCGGCTTTGTTTGAGTAATCAATATCTTCGGCAGAAACATTTAATTCTGCTCCAGCGATTTTCAAACGAATTTGGTGTGTAGTTTTATTAGAGAAAATAGCCACACGACGTACTGAACTTAAAAATAAAGAACGGTCAATCATTAATTTATTTGGATTCTCTTTTGGAATTACTGCTTCGTAGTTTGGATATTTTCCATCGATTAAACGACACATCAAAATGTAGTTATCGAATGAGAAAGTAGCATTAGAATCGTTGTATTCGATTTTTACTTCAGCATCAGAAGCTCCTAAGATACTTTTTAAGATATTTAAAGGTTTCTTTGGCATAATAAAATCAGCAACTTGTGATGCTTTTACATCTGTACGAGCATACTTTACTAATTTGTGAGCATCTGTAGCAACAAATATTAATCCTTCTGGCGAAAACTGGAAGAAAACTCCAGACATTACCGGACGTAAATCGTCATTACCAGCAGCAAATATTGTTTTGCTAATAGCTGTAGCCAAAACATCTGATGGAACTAGAGTAACCGAAGGCTCTTCTAGGTTTACTGATTTAGGAAATTCTTCTCCAGCTGCATATGCTAATGCATATTTTCCTGAGTTAGAACTAATTTCTACAGTATTATTATCTTCAACAGTAAATGTTAAAGGTTGTTCTGGAAATGTTTTAAGAATTTCTAGTAATAATTTTGCAGGTATTGCAACACTTCCTTTGCTCGTAGAATCAATCGCTAAAGTTGCAGACATCGTCGTTTCAAGATCCGATGAAGAAACTGTTAATTCATTATTGTCTAATTCAAATAGAAAGTTGTCTAAAATAGGTAACGTATTGTTACTATTGATTACACTACCTAAAACTTGTAATTGCTTTAATAAGTACGAACTCGATACTATAAATTTCATCTCTTTTGTTTTATTTTTTGGTATATATTTTAGCTTGGAAAATGACTAGAATACATTTTTACAAATATATCGTAAACAATCCTAGTATCCCAAATTTTTTATTAACATCTATTTGCTGTATTTTCTTTTACGAAGGAAAGTAAATACAAGCCCAAAGACCAATAATATTAGAATTGGTAGTCCGATAGTTATGAATTGCGTAATGGTATACTCTTGATAAACCTTTTCTTTGTCTAATAAAGGTAAATTAAGATCCTTGCTTCTAATGTTAATAAGTCCTGTGTCGTCTAGCAAATAATTAACACAATTCATTAAGAAATCTTTGTTGTCGTATAAATTTCCTGAACGTTGGTCGTAACCTAATTCTACAGGAGTTAAATTTTTATCCAGCTGATTGCGCACTAAATCTCCATCAGAAATTACAATCATTTTGGTTGCTTTTCCTTTTGTTTGAAATGTTTTTTGTTCAAATGGTAAAACACGATTTTCGTACATCGAATGGAAATCACCTTCTAATAAAACTGATAGTGGGATATTTCCTTTGTTTATATAATCTTTTGGCGAAGCTTCTTCGGTTACTATATTCAAATTGATTTCGGCAGGAGTTCCAATTTTTTTAGAATAAGGTGATGATTGCAAAAGAACCGTTTTTTTAATACCATTTTTTAGGGTATCAATTGGGTTGGCAAAATCAAATTTTATCCCGCCAAGATTTTTTACAATCGGATGTCTGCTTTCAGGTTTAACTTGAGGAGCAAATTTCCAAATGAAATCCTGATATTGAGTTGCGCTTCCTTGTTCGCCCGTAGCCAGTTTAATTGGACTTCCTTGTTCGTCTTTTACCAAATCAGGGTTAATTCTGAATCCGTATTTAAAGAACATATCATTAAGATTTAAATCTCTCGGATAAGCCAGCGTAGCTCCAGATTGATTGTATAAACTATCCATTTCGGCGTTTACCTGATCTACAAGCCATAAAGTTTTTCCTCCGTTTATGATAAACTGATCAAGAACTTGTTTTTCGCCATCTGTAAATGCTTCTGTAGGTTTAGCAATAATAGCCAAATCATATTTTTGTAAAGCATCTAAAGTTCCAATTGGATTTTTTGCAACAGAATCTAAAGTAAATGGACCAATGTGATAGCTTTCGCGAATTTGCATCAGGAATTTTGCCATGAAAATCTCTTTCATTTCGCCATTTCCTCTTATTATTGCAACCTTTTTTTGTTTCTCTTTGGTAATTTTATTCAATGCATCGGCAATAGAATATTCCAAATGCTGTACAGAACCAATTACTTTTTGAGTAGTCGAAGCTCCCATTTGGTTTTTTAATAAAGGGATATTTACCTCTTTGTTATTATAGACTGCAATTGCCCAAGGAAAAACCATTGCTTGCGATTGTTTTCCTTTATCATCTACAGTTATGTTTATAGGAGTAAGTCCTTTGCGATATAACTCTTTAACCATATCCATGCTTTCGTCTTCGTTTTCCAGAGGATTAACGAATTCAAAAACAATATTTTTATTATAAGCCTGAAACTCTTCTAATAATTGCTGAGTTTCTTGTTCCAAACGTTTAAACTCGGCAGGTAAATCGCCTTGCATATAAATTTTTATAGACAACGGATTATGAACCTGTTTGATAATACTTAATGAAGTTGGTGATAAAGTATATCTTTTGTCTTTTGTTAAATCAAAACGGTGAAATACAAATGTACCCGCAATATTTAAGACAATTAAAATTATAACCGTAATGAGTAACGTTTTAATATTTTTTTGAGAAGAAATTTTCATTACGATTTAAAAGATTTTAGTTGATATACAGTAAACGAAAGGAAAAGCACCGTTATACTTAAAAAATAAATTACATCGCGTGTATCGATAACGCCTCGGCTCATACTCTTAAAATGATTTTGCATTCCTAATGATGAAATCACATTCATGAATCCAGGAACTATAGTCGATAGACCTTCGAAACCAAAATAAAAGAAGAAGCATAAAAATACTGCTATAATAAAAGCTACGATTTGATTTTCGGATAATGTAGAAGTAAAAATTCCGATAGCGGTATAAGCTGCAATCAGGAATAATAATCCAAAATACGAACCAATTGTACTTCCCATATCTATGTTTCCTTCTGGTAATCCTAAACTAGAAACTACTTTTACATATATAAATGTTGGAATTATAGCCATTATGATTAAAAGTAGTGAACCAATAAATTTTCCGTTTACAATTTGCCAAATGCTCAATGGTTTTGTAAGTAATAATTCGATTGTGCCTTGTTTTTTCTCATCAGAAAAACTACGCATGGTTACTGCCGGAATCAGGAATGTTAAAATCCATGGTGCCAAAGTAAAGAAAGGAGTAAGGTCGGCAAAACCAGTATTAAGGATGTTGTATTCTCCTTGAAAAACCCATAAAAATAAGCCATTACTAATCAGGAAGATTGCAATGACCAAATAGCCAATGGGAGATCCAAAAAAGGATTTTATTTCTCGTAAAACGATTGATTTCATATTTTAACGTTAATTTGTTTATTCGGGTATTCGTTATATTTTGTTTAAAAGTTTAATGTTTAAAGTTTTCTAATCTGTGGTAGAAAAATTAACCGTAAAGGCCGCAAAGATTTCGCAAAGGTTGCAATCCTAATGCTTCGGGATGAAATCTTTTTAATCTTGATAATATGTGGCATAAAAACTTATAAACTCTTCATTTTCCTTAATCTCTTAATGGTTCAATTTTTTATTTTAATGTTGTCTATATCTTAAGCCAATGAAACTAATTTGTCTACACTCCAGGCTTCGGGTTTTGCATTGAATAAGGTTTTGGTAAATGTCCAAACCGTATTAAAAAGTTCCGATTGTCTGTAATTTTCCAAGTCGGCTTCGGTTTCCCAATAACTATATGTGAAAAATATATTTTTATTGTCTTTGTCTTGATACAATTCTAAAAAACGATTTCCGGGAGCATTTCGTATTTTGTCTTTTACACTATTAAAATTTTCCATGAAAGCAGGAATTTTCTCTTCGTGAAAACTCATTTTTACTATTCGAACAAACATTTTTATAATTTTAGATTGAGAAATGGCTTATATGCGCGCAAAAATACCAAAATAGATTATTCTTTCTATTAATATTTTTCTTGTTATGAGAAACTATTTTTAAGAATCTAAAAGTTATTGGGATTAAACTCTAAATTTTGTTGGTTAATTCTTAAACTGAATTAAAATTGTATCACGATAATTAAGACCTAGTAAACTATTTGCTGAACCAACTTTTGATGGATTACTTCTGAAAATAGCAATTTCGAGAAAACCAGCTTCGTTAAAAATAGCTAGTTTTTCTCCTTCATAGGTTTTGATAGGATATTTTTCAGAACTGGCTATTGCCGAGTAATTTGGTAAAATAGTTTTGATGCTTTTGGGTTTCATCACAATCTCATAAGGACGTCCTCGTGCGACTTCCAGAAATTGTCTTTTGGAAATATTAGTTACTACGTTACCAAAATGGTCAATATAGGATACATATCCTTTTAGCGAATTTCCATCGTTTCCTACTATCGACTGTAGTTCGGTTATTTGCTTGATGTTTTGTGTTTCTTTACCAATAACATTTAGCAAACCACCTTTGGCGATATGACAGGCAACTTTTATAAAAACATCTAAGTCGCTGGCATCGCCTGGTAATCGGTCGTGTATATTAATGAAAACTATTTTTTGCGGAACAATCTTTTGCGTAAGCATACTTAAGATACCATTATCGGCACAAATAAAGTAATGATCGTTCCATTGCATGGCTATATGTTGGTTCTCTTTATTGCGCTCTATATCGACACCAATAAGGTGTACGGTTCCTTTAGGAAAACTAAAATAAGATGCACCAATAATATAACTTGCTTCGGTTGTATTAAATGGATCGATGTCATGTGAAATGTCTACAATTGTAGCTTCGGAATATTCGGATAATATTTTCCCTTTCAGCGCGCCTACAAAGTGGTCTTTTAAGCCGTAATCGGTAGTAAGGGTAATTATTGACATCATTTTGTTTATAACTATTGATAGTATTTAAATCTAATTTTCATTAAATTTGAGAAATGCAAAGCTAATAATAGTAAACGCAAAATGGAAGGAAAGAAAAGATAAATTGTATTTTAAAAATAAGTAAAATTATAGTAGTCTTAGTTTACAGTTACAGTATTCAGTTTATAAACGAAATAGCATTTTTTTAAAGAAGTGAGATTTCGTTGAAAATATAAATGGTAACTGAAACTGAACACTGGGACTGAAAACTAAAAAAGAACCCGACAGCCATTTGATTTATAAAAAATTAATTTTAATTTAAAACTACCTCATTTGAACGAAAGAATAATCGAGCTAATAGACATCGCTCCAAAAGACTTTTGGGGCGCTCAAGACACTCATCTTGAAATAATTAAAAAGTACTACCCAAAGCTTAAAATAGTAGCGAGAGGGACGACTTTAAAGGCGTTTGGCGAAAAAGAAGTCTTAGATGAATTCGAGAAAAGATTTCAAAGATTGATGCTTCATTTTACCCGATACAACAACATTGATGATAATGTAATTGAACGTGTGATTATGAGCGATGGTCAGGATGAAAAAAAGGCATACGATCATGACAAAATATTAGTTCATGGAGTTGCTGGTAAAATTATCAAGGCCATGACGCCTAACCAACAATTATTGGTCGATACCATTAAAAAAAATGATATGGTATTTGCAGTTGGACCAGCTGGAACAGGAAAAACGTATACGGGTGTTGCAATGGCTGTTAAAGCACTTAAAGATAAAGAAGTGAAAAGGATCATACTTACGCGACCAGCAGTAGAAGCAGGGGAGAACCTCGGATTTTTACCTGGCGATATGAAAGAAAAACTAGATCCATACATGCAACCTCTTTATGATGCTTTGCGCGATATGTTGCCAAATGAAAAACTAGAGGATTACATTTTAAAAGGAATTATCCAGATTGCTCCACTTGCCTTTATGCGTGGTCGTACACTAGATAATGCATTTGTAATTTTGGATGAAGCACAAAACACAACACATTCTCAAATGAAAATGTTCCTGACCCGTATGGGGAAAAATGCTAAATTCATGATTACAGGAGATCCTGGTCAGGTCGATTTACCACGCCGAACTATTTCTGGACTTAAAGAAGCTATATTGGTTCTTAAAGATGTAGAAGGCATTGGTATTATCTATCTTGATGATAAAGATATTGTACGCCATCGATTGGTGAAAAAAGTAATTGATGCTTACAAACAAATCGAAAACAACGATTAATCCCATGGAATGGTTCTTGAAAAATGTCAAATGTAAATCGTAAAATGTGTTTTGATATTTAATGATATTCGTTTTATACATCTCTATTTATAGAAATGCATAAAACGAATATTTTTTTTGAATGACTTAGTTAATTTATGTTAAGGAAATAGTAAAGTTTAACTTATTTCTTCCGTATTTATCGGTTTTCTTTGCTTCCCATTTTACAAAGCGATAAATTTGTAATTAATAAATATTTGATACTCAATATGAATTCAGAATCTAAAAAAATAAAAGTAATCATTACCGATTTAGATGGTACATTACTTAATCCAGATCACAAGATTTCTCCTTATACAAAATCAGTTTTTCAAGAACTTTACAACCAAAAATATCTTATTATAGTTGCTACAGGGCGCCATCATCTTGATGCAATGGGAATTATTGATAGCTTAGGAATACCTGTTTATCTGGTAAGTTCTAATGGAGCACGTATACACTCGCCAGAAAAGAAAGAACTTTTTGCTTTTGATATTGCAAGCGATGTTGTAAAATCAGCTTTAAACGTAGATATTGACCCAGAAATCACAACAGTTTTATTTAAAGAAAACGTTTGGCTCACCAATAGAATGAGCGAAAAACTGAATGCTTTTCAGGCTGATTTAGTTTATCACCCGGAATTAGTCGATTACTCAAAGTTAGAAGACTTCAAAGCCATAAAAATATTTTTCACACATGATAACCATGAAAAATTGGTTGCATTAAAAGATGTTATTTTAAGTAAAAATTCTGATGTTTTGCATCATGCTTTTAGTTTACCAAACTGTCTTGAGTTTATGGATAAATCTGTAGATAAAAGTGTAGCAATTGCAAAAGTTCTAGAATTAGAGAATGTTACTTTTGATGAGGCTATTTCTTTTGGTGACGGTTTTAACGATTTAAAAATGTTGTCTTCTACAGGAAAAGCTTTGATTATGGGTAATGCCCCTCAGAATTTAAAAAATGAGTTACCACATATTGAAGTTATTGAAACAAATAGAGAAGATGGTGTAGCAAAATATTTAACAGAGAATGTTTTGGGTAAAGTTTCGGTTACGATTTAAAATATAATTTAGAGACATATTTTTTCTTAAAAGGGTATGTCTCTTTTTTTTCTGCCACAGATTAAAAGGATTAAATAGATTTAAGTTTGTTCTGTAGAGACGCATCGCAGTGCGTCTACGTAATATAGGTTTATTCACAAAGTAACCACAAACTTGTCTTTCTGACGTAGGAAGAATCTCAGCGAGTAACTCGACAATTTAGGATAAGTTTATGTTAGTTTCTTGTGGAGACCCTTCGTTCCTCAGGGTGACAAGATTGGAGGAACTTTGCAAACTTTGCGTAATCCTTTGCGATCTCTGCGGTTATTTTTTAGCCACAGATTATCAAGATTAAAAGGATTCCTAACCTTTGCGTAACTCTTTGCGAACTTTGCGGTTAATTTTTTTATTACAAATTAGAAAGATTTTTTTAATTGCTTTCAAAGTGTATTTTTGTGTTAATCAAATAACATAAAAATGACTAAAAATATCTTTGTACTTGCTTTCTTAGCTTTTTCAATATCTGGGAAAAGTCAAAGCCTGAAGCTTGAAGAAATCATGAAAGGGGATTCTTTTACAGGTGTCCAACCGACCAATCAGCATTGGAGTTTGGATGGAAAAAAGATTTACTTCGATTGGAATCCAAATAATGATTTAGGTTTAAGTACTTACTATTGGGAAAAAGGAATGACCAAACCTGCATTGGCTCAGCCAAAAGAGGCAGCTTTTTCGCAATTGGATTTTAAAAGAAATGGAACATCCGATATAGTTTATTACATCGATAATGGCGGTTTATATTCTTACTCTATAAATAATAAAATTTCAAAAAAAATATTCCAGCAATCGAATCCGATTTCTAATTTAGAACTAGGCTTTGAAGCTGGAATTTTGTTTTTTCAGCAAAATGATAATTTGTTTAAGTACAATACCAAGGAAGGTACGATTGTACAAATTTCAAATTTTAATAGCGGAGACAAAGCGGAGAAGGAATCAAATAAAGATTCTTTTCTGAAAACACAACAAAAAGAATTATTCCAATTTATTAGAGACAAAGAAGCTAAGAAAGAATGGAATAAAGCTAAAAAGAATAGCGTTAAATCTGATTTCCCTAAAGGATATTACTATGGAAAAAAAGATGAATTACAAAGTCTTAAAGTAAATCCAAATGGAAATTTTGCAACATTTAGTTTAATAGAAAAATTGGATGTTAAAAAAGAAACAATGGAAGTTTTTATAACAGCCGATGGTTATAATCAATCGCCAGAAACGAAAGAAAAAGTTTCGGTAGATAATTTTGTAAAGACCAAATTCGGAATTTATTCAGTTACTAAAGATTCCGTTTATTTTGTCAATTTTTCTACTTTAAGTCATATTCAGGACGTTCCTAAATATTATGATTCGTATGAAAAGCTTAAGAACAAAGAAAAATCAGATAAGCTAATTACTGTTCAGGCTCCAGTTTATAATGCCAGTGGTTCATTGGCTATAGCCGAAATAAGAAGTCAGGATAATAAAGACAGATGGCTAATTAGTCTTGATTTAGACAAAGGAACTTTTCAGGAAATAGAGCATCAGCATGACGAAGCTTGGATTGGTGGACCTGGAATTCCTTCTTATGCTTTCGATTCGGGAACTTTGGGATTCCTTTCAGATAATGAAACTATTTACTTTCAATCAGAAGTTACAGGATATTCGCATTTATATACTTATAATTTAAAAACTAAAAAGAAAACACAACTTACTAATGGTAATTGGGAAGTAAGAGATGTGAGTTTATCAAAAGATAAAAAGACTTTTTATTTAACCACAAACACAACTCATCCAGGTAATAGAAACTTCTATAAACTGGCTGCTGCCAATGGTGTTCTTGAACCGATTTTAACCAAAGATGGTGCTCATGAAGTAAGTTTATCTCCAGATGAAAAAACATTATTAGTACGTTATTCTTATAAAAACAAGCCTTGGGATTTATACATTGCCGAGAATAAGAAGAACGCAACATTACAGCAAATAACGTCTTCGACTACTGAGGAGTTTAAAAAATACCCGTGGAGAGAACCTGAGGTAATTACGTTTAAGGCTCAAGATGGTACCACTGTTTATGCGAGAATATATACTCCAAAAGCAGAGAAGTCTAATAAAGCAGCTGTATTATTTGTTCATGGAGCGGGGTATTTGCAAAATGCCCACAACTATTGGAGCAACTACCACAGAGAATATATGTTTCATAATATGCTGACGGATTTGGGTTATACTGTTTTGGATATTGATTATAGAGGTAGTGATGGTTATGGTCGTGATGTAAGAACTGGTATATACCGTTTTATGGGTGGAAAAGATTTATCTGATCAAATAGATGGAAAGAAATATCTAGTTGATAATTACGGAATCGATGCGAATAGAGTTGGAATATATGGTGGTTCTTATGGAGGTTTTATCACTTTGATGGGAATGCTTACAACGCCAGGAGAATTTGCTTCGGGAGCTGCATTGCGATCTGTTACCGATTGGGCTCATTACAATCATGGTTATACAGGTAATATCCTTAATTTTCCTGAAACTGATCCTGATGCTTACAAAAAAAGCTCACCGATTTATTTTGCAGATAACTTAAAAGGAAATTTATTGATGCTACATGGTATGGTTGATGATAATGTAGAATATAAAGATATTGTACGTATGTCTCAACGTTTTATAGAATTAGGTAAAAAGAATTGGAGTCTTTCGTCATTTCCTGTAGAAGCACATGGATTTAAAGAAACCTATTCCTGGATTGATGAATACGATAGAATCTTGAATTTATTTAATACAACACTTTTAAAAAAATAAGTTTAGAGTTCTAGTTATTCAGTCGCAGTTCCAGTATTCAGTTGCAGTATGTAAACTGTGACTGAAAACTGAATACTTTCTTGCTTGCTCTTTTAAATAGTTTTAAATTTGCATTCATAAAACACGAAACAACACAACACAACAAATAATAATGAGCAATACAATTACAACTACTAATTTTAATTTTCCAAATCAGAAATCGGTTTACCGCGGAAAAGTTAGAGAAGTTTATAATATCAACGATGAACTTTTGGTTATGGTTGCTACAGACAGGCTTTCGGCTTTTGATGTAGTTTTACCAAAAGGGATTCCTTATAAGGGACAAATCTTAAACCAGATTGCGACTAAATTTATGGAACTTACTCAAGATATTGTTCCTAATTGGTTAATTGCAACACCAGATCCAAACGTAGCTGTAGGTCATTTATGTGATCCATTTAAAGTAGAAATGGTTATTCGTGGTTATGTTTCTGGTCATGCTGCTCGTGAATATGCTGCTGGAAAAAGACAAATATGTGGAGTAACAATGGCGGAAGGCTTAAAGGAAAATGATAAATTTCCTGAGCCTATTATTACACCAACTACAAAAGCTGATAATGGATCGCATGACGAAGATATTTCTCGCGAAGATATTTTGGCTAAAGGAATTGTTTCTGAAGAAGATTATTTGGTTTTAGAAAAATATACGAGAGCTTTATTCCAGAGAGGAACAGAGATTGCTGCAAGTCGCGGATTAATTTTGGTAGATACTAAATATGAGTTTGGAAAAACTAAAGATGGTGTAATTGTTTTAATAGATGAAATTCATACTCCAGATTCTTCTCGTTATTTTTATGCAGAAGGATATCAGGAAAGACAAGATAAAGACGAAGAACAAAAACAATTATCTAAAGAGTTTGTTCGTCGTTGGTTAATCGAAAATGGGTTTCAAGGACAAGAAGGACAACAAATTCCTGATATGACTGATGCTTATATAGAATCTGTATCTGAGCGTTATATCGAATTATATGAAAACATTCTTGGAGAAAAATTCGTTAAAGCCGATATTAATAATATCGACGAACGTATTGAGAAAAACGTAATAGCTTATTTGAGTAAATAATATTTTACTTTAAAATATATTAAAAGAAACCCCGCAATTTAAAGTTGCGGGGTTGTTTTTTGCGCTACTGTTTGCCTTCTTGAATTACTTTTAAATTTTGAAGGCCAGTTTCGAGTTGTTCTCCAAGCATCTGATCCATATTCATAAATGCTAACATTAAATTCATAGGATACGGAGATCTACCATCAAATCCCCACTTTACTTTAGTTTGTGTTGGAGAAATGGCTTCTGTTGTCATATAAGCCATATCAGTAGATTCAAATGGAATTTTAAAACGAAGTTCAAATTCCAATCGTTCACCTGGAATAATTTTTTTTATTTCTTGTTCTCCTTTACCTACGTTTTTATCCTTGCTTTCCCAACCAGCTATTGCGCCAACGGTACCATCGGTTCCAGTAAAAGTTTTCTTCATTGCAGGATCTAACTTGGCCCAAACACTAAAATTATCTTGATTTTTTAAATACTTCACATAATTAAAGATACTATCTTTTGGCTTATTTATAGTGACTTCTCTTTCTACATGATATTCATTTGGTAAAAATAGAGCGACTATTAATGCTAGTATTACAATACTTAAAATTGCGAGAAGAATTTTTTTTATAACTTTCATAAATTTAAAATTAAGTGGTTTATAATTATTTTGATTGTTTATACTTAAACTCTGATTCATAACAATTAATCCAATCTTCTACAGACATTTTTTGTACCAGTTGCGCTATTAGTTCAAACGGGATGCCATCCATTTTTTTAAACCGAATGCAGCTTTTTCCCATGTCCAGTTTTTGTTTGCTATATTTAGGATATTCTGAAACAAACCATTCTAGTAATTCTGGTTTTGCATAAATTCCCATATGGTATAATGCCACAAAGTTTTTTTGAGAAGCAATGTTTATAAATGGCAAAGGCAATTTTGGATTGCAATGATAACCTGCAGGATAAATAGAATGTGGTACAAGATAGCCTAACATTCCGTAGCTCAATTCTTCAGTAAAACCTTTAGGAAGATTATTAAGTATAGTTTCTCGAAGTTTAAGAAAAGTAGCTTTTCTTTTTTCAGGAAGTGATGTTAAATATTCTTCTATTGTTGTTGCTGATGATTGCATTTTAAGTTTTTAATGTAAAGTTAAATAAATTTTAGTATTCTGAATTTTAATTGTTTATAAAATAAAATCAGTAAGTTTTATTTGTTTTTAAATATAATGCAACCTTTTGACTCTTTTTGTCGTCTTACTAATATATGAGATAAGTTTTTATGCAATTTATCTAAGTAGTGTAACATTTTGCTTATTTGTGTATCATTTATTAACTGTATATTTTACTGAAGAGAATAATAATCAATCAATCAATCAATCAATCATGAAAAAGTCAATCGTTTATTTAGGAGTTGCTTTAGTCGCTTTTGCAAATTCAGCGTCAGCATCAAGCACTAGTTCAACTATCAAAGTATTCAGTAATGAGAAACATATCGTTCAGGGATATGATAGAAGCCCTCTTAATGTTGCTATTAGCAAGGGTGATATCGATACTGTGAAGAAATTCATTGAATATGGTGCTGATGTAAATAAAGTAATAGACAAAATGTCTCCATTAATGGCCGCAGCTCGTTATAATCGAGTTGAAATTATGAAATTTCTTGTATCTAAAGGAGCTGAACTTGATACGGAAAATGAGAATGGCTATACTGCTTTAAAATACGCAGAAGTTTCTAAAGCAAAAGATGCTGCAGCTTTTTTAAAAACTATCATAAAAAAATAACTGTTATTGGAATCCTATCCTACTATAAAAGACACAAATTTAAATTTGCGGTCTTTTTTGTTTAGAAAGGATTTAGGCTTTTATTGATTCATTTAAAAATAAAAACAAATGCAAAAAAAACTATTTAGTTCTGTAACATTTAGATTTTTTGGATGTCTTAATAATTAGTATTTATCTTAGAATTTGGAAGAATTCTAAAATCATCAATCAAATCAATCATCAATCAAATCAATCATCATGAAAAAATCAATCGTTTATTTAGGAGTAGCTTTATTAGCTTTAACCAATGGTGTACAAGCTTCAAACTCTAACTACAAAATATTTACAAGTGCTACACATATCAATTATGATATTAGTCCTTTAAATGTTGCAATTTGTAAGGGAGATATTGAAACTGTTAAAAGACTTATAGAATACGGAGCTAATGTAAATAAAGTATCGGGAGGATTAACTCCGCTAATGACAGCAGCTCGTTATAATAAAGTTGAAATTATTAAACTTTTACTTGAAAAAGGGGCTAATCCTTATACCACTGCCGAAAATGGATATAATGCTTTAAAATTTGCCGAAGTCTCTAAAGCTGTAGATGCAGTAGCCTTTTTAAAGCAATATTAGCCTTATACGTTTTAGTAAGTAAAACCTTTAAGCCTGAGTTTAGGTAGCAGGTTTCTTTAAATTCTTTTTTTTAATTTGTTTGTTTTTAAGGTGTTGATATATAGATATTTATTTTTTTAAATAATTGTGTAACATTTAGTTTGTTTATGCGTCTTTATAATAAGTAGGTTCTTTTTAAAAACAATAATTTAATGTTGAGGTTCTAATTTTAAGAGAATGTTAATTGTTAGTTAAAACAAAGTACCTTGCAAAGCATAATACCAAAAATAAATATATATTTGTATAAGAATTACAAAGCATTTAAAATCATCAATCAAAATTAATTATCAATCACAATCAATCAAAAAATCAATCATCATGAAAAAGTCAATCGTTTATTTAGGAGTAGCTTTAGTAGCTTTTGTTAATGTTTCTTTAGCTTCAAATTCAGTTCAGCATTCATTTGCTAATGACAAAATTATCGTTTCAACTTACGATTCTACACCATTAAATGTTGCTATCAGCAAAGGTGACATCGAAACTGTTAAAAAGTTTATAGAATACGGTGCAAATGTAAATGAAACGGCAGATGGAATGTCTCCGTTAATGACAGCAGCTCGTTACAATAAAGTTGAAATTTTAAAAATTTTAATCGAAAAAGGAGCTAATGTTGATGCTAAAGATGAAAAAGGGTATACAGCTTTAAAATATGCAGAATTATCTAATGCTAAAGATGCTGTAGCAATTTTAAAACACGCATAACATAATAACATTAACTGTTGTTTAGTTTTATTAATAGAAAGACCGCAAATCTAAATTTTAGATTTGCGGTCTTTTTTTTTAAATCTATTTAAATTTTATTTGAAATAAGAAAAAGTTTCTTCGTTTTCAATTTTTAATAAAGATTCGTAAATCAATTTTATTACATTCTCGACATCATCACGATGAACCATTTCTACAGTTGTATGCATATATCGTAAAGGAAGAGAAATTAATGCTGAAGCTACACCACCATTACTATAAGCAAAAGCATCAGTATCTGTTCCTGTAACTCTTGATGATGCTAAACGCTGAAATGGAATTTTATTAGCTTCGGCAGTATTAATAATTAACTCACGTAGATTATTTTGTACAGCAGGTGCATACGTAATAACTGGTCCTAAACCAATTTTAGTATCACCTTCTATTTTCTTTTCAATCATAGGAGTTGTCGAGTCGTGGCAAACATCGGTAACAATCGCTACGTTTGGTTTGATTGTTTTGGTAATCATTTCGGCACCACGTAACCCAACTTCTTCTTGAACAGAATTTGTAATGTATAATCCAAACGGAAGTTTTACTTTGTTTTCGTGTAATAAACGAGCTACTTCGGCAATCATAAAACCTCCCATACGATTATCAAGTGCACGACAAACAAATTTGTTTTCGTTTAAAATCATAAATTCATCAGGATATGTAATGACACAACCTACATGAACCCCCATTTTCTCTACTTGCTCTTTAGTCTCGCAACCTAAATCGATGAAGATATTACTAATTTTCGGGTTCTCTTCTTTATCTCTATTTCGGGTATGAATTGCTGGCCATCCAAAAACACCTTTAACAATTCCTTTTTTAGTATGAATGTTAACTCTTTTTGATGGAGCAATCTGGTGATCAGAACCACCATTTCTTATTACATATATTAATCCGTCATCAGTAATATAATTTACATACCATGAGATTTCATCAGCATGACCTTCGATCACTACTTTATAAGGAGCATCAGGATTTATAACTCCTACAGCAGTTCCGTAGGTATCGGTAATAAAAGTATCAACGTATGGTTTTAAATAATCCATCCAGATTTTTTGTCCGCTGCTTTCGTATCCAGTAGGAGAAGCGTTATTTAGATAGCTTTCTAAAAAAGCAATTGAAGTATCGTTTAAGATTGATTTTGTACTCATAAAATTATTTTTTTGCTAAATTATAAATTTGGTATTACAGTTGTATATATAATGTATAATTTTACACTTAAATTAATAACTCAATGAAGTTTATAACCTACTTATTCTGCTTTCTATTCATGTCATTTGTTGGTCATGCGCAAGTCGATAAAAAAGATCCCGAACAAATGGGATATATTTTAACTGAAAAGGATTCAATATTAAATGATACGATTGAATTACCCGAAATTATTATATCAAAGGAAAAGCTTGATCCCGAGGCTCAAAAACAATTTTTAATTCTCCAGAATAGAGTTTACAAAACGTATCCATTTGCAAGATTAGCATCTGATAGGTTAGTGGCACTTAATAAAGGGATGGCTCGATTATCTTCAAACAGAGAAAAGAAGAAATATTTTAAAATCGTTGAAGATTATCTTAACAATGAATTCGAAGGGAAGCTTAAAAAATTATCTCGAAAACAAGGCCAAATATTAGTAAAATTAATTCATCGTCAAACAGGAACTACTACATACGAGTTAGTAAAGACATTGAAAAGTGGATGGAAAGCATTTTGGGCAAATACTACGGCGAATGTTTTTGATATAAGTTTAAAGACAGAATATGCACCTTATGAGGTTAACGAAGATTATCTCATAGAAACAATCTTAGTACGGGCTTTTGAATCTGGTAGATTACAATATCAGACACCTGCAAAACCAGTCGATTATGACGACCTTAGTAATCGATGGCAAGAAAAAGCCAAAGAGTTGAAGGCTGCAAAATAGACCGAATATTTAATTAAAAATTATACAAGACTTATCATATTAGTATGGTAAGTCTTTTTTTTTTGTAGCTGTTATTTTTATTAGTAACGTGAAGTTCTTTTTTTTAAGAATTTATTTATTTTAATTTTCTTCCGGAAGTAATTGGTTATTTTTTTAATCAAGGCTTGAACATGCAGTTTTGTTATAATTCTTCCTTGCAAGCTGTTCTTTCTTTTTTTATTTAACAAATTAGATTTAGTTATAATTTGTTATTTATGATTTTATTTGTAGGTTTACTCTTTAGTGACTATTTGTTAACCGTTTATTAATCAATTAATTTAGTGAAATGAAGAAAAAATTACTCAGCCTGATTATGATGTTTTTCGTTATTACATCATGGTCGCAAAGCATTTCTGAAAATGATTATTCTATTTCCGTAAATGGGAATAAAATAAGTACTTCTGCTAATTTTAAACAGCAGGTTAAAGAACTTAAGAGAACAACAAGTAAGCAAAGTCCGAAGACGGAATATACTTTGTTACAGTTTACAAAAATTCCATCAGCAGATGAGCAACAAAAATTAAAAAGGCAGGGGATAACTTTACTTAGTTATTTATCTAATAATGCTTATTATGTAGCAATCAGCCCAGAATTTTATAGTAAAGGAACTGTTCCTGATAATATAAGAACAGTTATTACAATAGATTCTAAGTATAAATTAGATCAGGAGATTGTAAATGAGGTTATTCCTGATTATGCACAGCAAGGAAGTACTATTAAAGTAGTGGTGAGTTATTTTAAAGGAGTTGATGCTAAAGTTATTTCACAAGATTTATCAAGCTTGTTTGTAAAAAGCAGTAAAATTGATGAGGTATTTAACACAGTTTATCTAGAAGCTTCTAAAGATAAATTAGAAGAAATTGCAAAATTAAATTGGGTTCAAAATATTGAGTTAGTTCCAGCACCAGTAGAAAGTGATAATCTTCCTGGAGTTACTTCGCATAAAGCAAATGTTTTAAGCTCAGGCATTGCTGGCTTAGGATACGGATTAACTGGAAAAGGAGTAAAAGTTGGTGTTTGGGATGGAAATCTCGAAGAACACAAAGATCATACAGGCAGAGTAACCCGTAAAGAATATGAATCGAATTCATCTCACGGAGAGCATGTTTCAGGAACTATTGGAGGTGCAGGTTTATTAGACCCAAGAGCAAAAGGAATGGCTCCAGAAGTGCTAATGTATGGCTGGAATTTTAATACTCAGTCTAACGGATTAGCAGTTTACCAAGAAAGAGTATTGTCTGTTCAGCAAGATGATATAGAGATTACATCAAATTCTTATGGAATTAATCTTAGTTCAGGGTTCAATACGTTCAGATATAATGCTGGAGATAGAGGAGATGATAATGTAACAGTGGCATATCCTTATCTTTTAAATATTTATTCTAATGGAAATGCGCAAACAGCATATCCAGGAGGATTTAATACATCAACAAAAAATTCAAAAAATGCATTACATGTAGCTGCAAACGACCCTAATGATTTAATTAGTAGTTATAGTAGCTTTGGACCTACACTCGATGGGCGTTTAGTGCCACAAATTGCTGCGGTTGGTACCGATGTGTATTCATTAGATTATAGTAACTCGTATCAGGTTATGAGTGGAACCTCAATGGCAACACCAGGAACAACAGGTACAGTAGCTTTACTTTATGAGAGATATAAAAATATTTATGGAGCAAGACCATTGGCATCCTTAATGAAAGCTTTGGTGGCAAACACGGCTAAAGATGTAGGTAATCCTGGTCCAGATTATAAATACGGATTTGGTAATCTTAACGGATTAAGGGCTGTTAAAGTTATTGATAAAGGGATGTTCTATACGGCAACTGTAGCCAATGGAGCAACTTATGAAAAGGATATTGTAGTTCCGGCAGGATTGGTTACATTAAAAGTAATGCTAGCATATTCAGATATTGGTGCTGAACCAGGTTCTAGTTCTACTCAGGTTAATGATTTAGATATTAAAATCGTTAAAGATGGTGTTACTACTTTGCCATGGATTTTAAATGCAACAACGCCTAATGTAAATGCAACACGAGGAGTCGATAATATGAATAATATCGAACAGGTAACATTAGATAACCCAGCTCCAGGAATCTATAAAATTATTATTACTGGTACAAAAATTCCTCTTATTGCTGCTCAGGAGTTTTCTGTAGTATATGATTATGTAGCTCCAGAATTGATTTTGACTTATCCGATAGGTGGCGAAAAATTCAATACTGAATCTACAGAATATATTCGTTGGGATTATGAAGGAGAGCCAAAAAACTTTACAATAGAATATTCCGTTGATGGAGGAGTAAATTATTCAATAATTGCAGCAGATGTTCCATCGGCAGCAAGAAATTTTGCTTGGAAAGTTCCTGCAGGAATAGTTGCTAATGCTAAAATAAGAATTAGTGCAGGTACAAAAACTGATGCTTCCAAAGAAGTTTTTAATATTATAGCCGAACCTAAAAATCTAGTTATTGCACCAGCAGCATGTGGAGTTTCGTCCTATAAAATGGATTGGGATCCTATTGCAGGAGCAAAATATGAGGTATTGAAAATGAATGG
Organism: Flavobacterium sp. GL_143; assembly: GCF_057834355.1. Classification (NCBI taxonomy): domain Bacteria; kingdom Pseudomonadati; phylum Bacteroidota; class Flavobacteriia; order Flavobacteriales; family Flavobacteriaceae; genus Flavobacterium; species Flavobacterium sp. GL_143. Next base: position 2,442,357 of record NZ_CM174401.1, read on the forward strand.
TTATAAGTTTGATGTTGTAGCAACCGTTACAGATCCTACATATACATTTGCAAATGTAACAGTAGGAGAGGACAACTGGTTTTCAGTTCGTACTGTAGATATTGCAACCCAAATTGTTTCAGAAAGAGTTCGTGCGGTAAATGTAGAACCTGTTTCTCAACCGGTTTTAAATGCAGCTAGTTTGCCATTTGTTGAAGAATTTACCAATAGAAAAGCAACAAATTATGTTTTTTCTAAAGGAAGAACAGGAGAGGTGAAATATGAGTATGTGAATTCTGAGTTTTTAGATGGAGTAAAAATGGCTGGATCAGCAGGTACAGCTTCGGCCCCTTGGGTAGTCAGCCCAAAAAACAATCTGGCATTTACTAATAATCCAGATTATATAAAAAAAGTAACTTTTTGCGATATAGATGCAACTAGTCTGGCAGGGAAAGTATTAAGACTGAAGTTCTTTTTAGAATGGGCTAATGTTACTCCGGTTGGGATGGATAAAAACCTTTTTAGAGTTTCGGTAAATGGAGTTCCATTAATGAGTCATGAAGGTCTGGATGTATATGGTGAAACTCCTTCTTACAGTGATAAAGAATTAACCTATGATTTATCGGCTTATGCAGGGACTACGTTTAGTATAGCTTTTGAAACAGTAAGCGATAATGATTTTGTTACAGTAAACAACGTAAATATATATAGTGCGACTTATATTGATAATGTTGAAATTTTTGAAGCTACTGCAACCGATTTAGCTTTAAGCTCATTTAAGCCTAACGCAGGAGTTACTGCTACAGAAACTGTACAAGTAAAAGTTTTTAATAACTCTCCAGTAGCAATTAGCAATATTCCAGTTTCATATAAAATTAATAATGGAGCAGTAATTGCAGAAACAATTCCTGGGCCGGTTAACCCATTGAGTGAGGTGACTTATGATTTTACTCAAAAAGCTGATTTTTCTGCGCCAGGAGTATATACTGTAGTAGGTAATGTAAATTATCCGGGCGATGCAGTTTCAGAGAATAATACAATAACAAAAAATGTTAATAATATAGGGTCTGATATAACAATGGGATCAGTTGCTAATAAGACGACCTGTGCAGCGACATTTACAGATAGTGGGACGCGTTACGGAAATTATGCAGATAAGCTTACGCAAACAATTACTTTTATACCAGAAAACGTAGGAAGTAGTATTAATGTAAATTTTACTGACTTTGATTTAGAATTGGGGTATGATTTTTTATACGTTTACAATGGGCCAACCACTGCAGCTACTTTATTAGGCAGATTTACTGGTAATACTTTACCTTCATCATTAACTTCTACAGCCGTTGGAGGAGAATTAACTTTCAGATTTATTTCAGATGAAATTGAAAACGGAAGTGGATGGATTGCAGATATTACTTGTGTAACTAAACCACTTGTAAATGATGTAAGTATCGTTTCTATAGTAACACCAGAAGTTCTGGGAAAAAAAACAAGTACACATGACATAACTATTAGAGTTAGTAATTTAGGACCTGTTGCAGTAACAAATTATCCTGTGTTTTATCAGATAGGTACAACAGGAGCGAAAGTGATCGAAGCTGTTCCTGCTATTGCACCATATTCAACAGTTAGTTTTACGTTTGCTACCAAAGCAGATTTGTCTACTGTTAATGCTGAATATAAAATTATAAGTGGTGTTGATGTAGCAGATGATAATGCTGCTAATGATGTAATTGAAAAAATTGTATTTAATAAAAACGATTTGCCAGCTCATACCAATACAGATGGATATGCAATTTCTAGATTAAAATGGAATGATGTTGTAAATACTTCAGGAACTACAGCTTATTCAGATTTTAAGAATATAAAAATCCCTGTATACGCAGGATTTAACTATCAGCCAGAAGTTACAATAACCAAAACAGAAGTACCACTTATAGGGAACCAAACCGGATCGGCTGTAGGGGTATTTACGATGATTGTTATTGATTTAAACGGAGATGGCAATTTAACCGATGAATTTTATGCTGGTAATTATTGGGTAAACACGACAAGTCCTGTGACTGCACCAGCCATTGCATCTACAATAAGTAAGCATTATTTTACGAACAGACAAGTTACTATAGGGGGCATAACCATTCCTGCGGGAACAACAGCAGGCGAAAAATTAATGCGAGTTATTCACATGTTCCGTGCTCCTAATGAATATTATAATGTAAATCTAGGACCAACAATTGATGGACTTACAAGTTCAAGATCAGATTTTGAGGTAGAAGAATATACCATTAATGTATTGCCATTTACAGCTGCCGATGCAAGTGTAGAAAAAATTGTTGCTCCGGTTAAACCTGGTAATGCACCAGTTTCAGTTACTGCTGTTATAGGTAATTATTCAAATACACCTATTACGAATTTTCCAGTAGCATACAAAATTAATGGAGGAGGTGAAGTTATTCAGAATTTTACAGGGATAATTCCAGCAGCCGGAACAGCTAACTTTACATTTACAACAAAAGCTAATTTAGGCGCTCCTGGAGATTATACAATTGAAGTTTATACTCAATTAGTAGGAGATACAGATGCTACAAATAATTCAAAATCAGTAACACTTTCGCATGTTGCAAATTATGCTACGAATGTTACAGGAACTTTTGATGGGATAAATGATTTTGTAAAAACAGATATTACTCCAGCTTTAAATCTTACTAATAACTATACATTCGAAGCTTGGCTTAACCAAAAACAACCATCAGTTTTCGGAAGACTTTTAGATAAAAGTTCAGTATTAGCCTTTATACACAATACAGCTAATCTAACTCTTTATAAAGAAAACAGTTTAGTACTTTCTATAACTACACCAGGAGGCTCTTATGTTGTAAATACAGGATTAAATACTATTAAACAAAACACTTGGCAACATATTGCTTTTACTGTAAGTGCTGCCAATGTGTATACGGTTTATATAGATGGGGTTTCAGTTCCATTTACTAGTACAGGTACTGCGGCGGCTGCATCTTCAAATGCATCTTCTGCAGTCTACATAGGTAATAATGCAGGCTTGGCTCGTGGTATAAACGGGAATATAGATGAGGTTCGTATTTGGTCAGGAGTACGTAATCAGGCAACAATAGCTGCAAACACGATGACAAAGTATTTTGGTAATGAACCAGGATTAATAGCGTATTATTCATTTTCAGAGGGAAATAAACAATTTGTTTTTGATAGTACTCTAAATGATAATACAGCTGTAGTAACAAATGCCGATACAAATGGACAGGGCGAAGGTAAATTCTGGAATGTTCCGGTTTTATTACAAAAAGTAGATTTTGTAAATCAACTTTCAGCTTCTTATGATGCAGCTACTAAAACTTATTCGGTGTTATTAAACGATGGAACAGATATAACAACGGCAGTAGCTAATTATTCATTGGCAATGAAAAGTATTGCAAAAATAAATGGGGTAACACAAGTAAGTGGAGTTACTACAAATGACTATACAAATCCAGTTACTTTAAATGTAGAAGGAGTAGGTTTTAACACAGGAATTATAGAAACATATACTATTAAAGTGTTAACAGGTTTAAGCAATGAAAGCAAATTACTTTCGTACGACTTTAAAACAGCATCCAATCCAGGATTAGCACAGGAAATCAATACAGATATCGTAGGAAGCAATGCTACTAAAACATTGACTTATGGAATTGATGTGTCTAATTTAATTGCAGATTTTACAGTTTCATCAGGAGCAGAGTTATATATAGACGGAGTAAAACAATTAAATTCCAAAGCGGTTGTTTCAGACTATACAAACAGCTTTTTGGTTTCAGTAGTTTCAGAGAATAAGCTTTCACAAACAAACTACACCGTTACTTTAAATGCAAAGAATTCAGAAGCAAGTATAATTGCATATTCAGTAGCAAACCAAATAGGAGCAAGTGTAATAGATCCAGTTTTAAAAACGGTAAAAGTTCTGGTTAATAATAATGCCAATTTAAGTGTATTAGTTCCTGTTTTCCAAATATCCGATTTTGCTACATTACGTATTGGAACTTATTTCCAAAATAGCGGAGTAACAACATTAAATTATACTTTACCTATTGTATATAATGTAACAGCTCAAGACGGAACTATCGAGAATTGGACAATAACAATTGAAAGAGCTAAACCAATAATTACACTTTTAGGAAATGTAATAGTTTCTCTAGATAAAGGTTGTCCATATGTAGAAGCTGGTTTCACTGCCAAAGATAATCTAGATGTAGACCTTACTCCAGGAGTAATAGTTACAGGAACTGTCGATGTAAACACACCAGGGCAATATATACTGACTTATACTGTAAAAGATGCATTGCTAAATGAATTTGTTGTAACACGTACAATAAATGTATCAAGTACAGTTTGTACTCTAGGAGTACCTACAAATACAATCGAAGGATTTGTTATTTATCCAAATCCGGTTAAAGACGGGAAAGTATATGTACAAACAGCATCTACAAGTAAAAAGAATATCAGAATATCCGATATGTCTGGAAAAATTGTTTTCACAGTACAAACCGAAAACAAAGAATTAAATATTCATAATCTACCTACAGGAGTTTATATTATAAAAGTAGAGCAAGATGGTAATACATCAACTCAAAAACTTATTGTAGAATAAATAGATTATAAAATCAAGTTATCCTTAAGCGGCTGCTATATATAGTAGCCGTTTTTTTTATGGCCTTATATATAGGAGTAAGATTGTACTATAATATATAGGAGCTATTTCCTGCTATCCGCTACAATCTTGACCTTTTTAAAGAAAAAAGGCCAAGGATTTTCGCTACTATCAGGGCTAGGGGAGATAAAACATAACAAAAGCTGCTTAGGAAAGGCAATAATAGAGACTTTGCGCCTTAGCGCCTTTGCGCGAAACCCAGTAAAACCCAGCAAAAACAGGAAAAAATCCCAAAAAAGCCAGAGATAAAGAAAAAATAACAGCCCGTAAGGGGTGTGTTATCAGAGTATTAAGAAAAGAATAAAAAATAAACCAAAAATACTCCATAAAAAGTATTGATTATCTATATAAAGGTGGTAGTTTTGCACCCGCAACAACGACAAACGTTCCTTTAAATACTGGCAAGCAAGACGAATCAAAATAGAAATAAAATTCTAAAAAAAAAGATTTAGAAAAGCTTGTGAGAATGGAAATCGGATGTTACATTTGCACCCCGCAAAACAACGGAAAGTTCCTTGAAAGATTGATAAGAAAGAAGAAAACGGAAACGAAAATTTTCCAAAAAAAAACTTCACAAATTTCTTGCCAGTTAGAAAAGACTTTTCTACTTTTGCACCCGCTTTGAGAAACAAGCGACATTAAAAAAGAAGAATACGTTCCTAGACATATTGAATTGACAGCCGTTTTAAGAGAGATCTTAGAACAACAAAATAAGAGTAATAGAATCGAGAGATTTGAAAAAACCGATAGAATCATTAGTCGCAATATAATATTAAAATATACGATGAAGAGTTTGATCCTGGCTCAGGATGAACGCTAGCGGCAGGCTTAACACATGCAAGTCGAGGGGTATGCTTCTTCGGGAGCAGAGACCGGCGCACGGGTGCGTAACGCGTATGCAATCTACCTTTTACAGAGGGATAGCCCAGAGAAATTTGGATTAATACCTCATAGTATAATAGCTCGGCATCGAGCAATTATTAAAGTCACAACGGTAAAAGATGAGCATGCGTCCCATTAGCTAGTTGGTAAGGTAACGGCTTACCAAGGCTACGATGGGTAGGGGTCCTGAGAGGGAGATCCCCCACACTGGTACTGAGACACGGACCAGACTCCTACGGGAGGCAGCAGTGAGGAATATTGGACAATGGGCGCAAGCCTGATCCAGCCATGCCGCGTGCAGGATGACGGTCCTATGGATTGTAAACTGCTTTTGTACAGGAAGAAACAGTTCTACGTGTAGAGCCTTGACGGTACTGTAAGAATAAGGATCGGCTAACTCCGTGCCAGCAGCCGCGGTAATACGGAGGATCCAAGCGTTATCCGGAATCATTGGGTTTAAAGGGTCCGTAGGCGGTTTAATAAGTCAGTGGTGAAAGCCCATCGCTCAACGGTGGAACGGCCATTGATACTGTTAAACTTGAATTATTAGGAAGTAACTAGAATATGTAGTGTAGCGGTGAAATGCTTAGAGATTACATGGAATACCAATTGCGAAGGCAGGTTACTACTAATTGATTGACGCTGATGGACGAAAGCGTGGGTAGCGAACAGGATTAGATACCCTGGTAGTCCACGCCGTAAACGATGGATACTAGCTGTTGGGAGCAATTTCAGTGGCTAAGCGAAAGTGATAAGTATCCCACCTGGGGAGTACGTTCGCAAGAATGAAACTCAAAGGAATTGACGGGGGCCCGCACAAGCGGTGGAGCATGTGGTTTAATTCGATGATACGCGAGGAACCTTACCAAGGCTTAAATGTAGATTGACCGATTTGGAAACAGATCTTTCGCAAGACAATTTACAAGGTGCTGCATGGTTGTCGTCAGCTCGTGCCGTGAGGTGTCAGGTTAAGTCCTATAACGAGCGCAACCCCTGTTGTTAGTTGCCAGCGAGTCATGTCGGGAACTCTAACAAGACTGCCAGTGCAAACTGTGAGGAAGGTGGGGATGACGTCAAATCATCACGGCCCTTACGCCTTGGGCTACACACGTGCTACAATGGCCGGTACAGAGAGCAGCCACTGGGCGACCAGGAGCGAATCTATAAAACCGGTCACAGTTCGGATCGGAGTCTGCAACTCGACTCCGTGAAGCTGGAATCGCTAGTAATCGGATATCAGCCATGATCCGGTGAATACGTTCCCGGGCCTTGTACACACCGCCCGTCAAGCCATGGAAGCTGGGGGTGCCTGAAGTCGGTGACCGCAAGGAGCTGCCTAGGGTAAAACTGGTAACTAGGGCTAAGTCGTAACAAGGTAGCCGTACCGGAAGGTGCGGCTGGAACACCTCCTTTCTAGAGCCCTATATGTTAGCAGCAATGCACGTTAGGGAAAGAAGACGAATTGACCTATAGGTTAAATTGAAGATTATATTACTCTGCTGTTAGTTCAAATAATACAATTAAGTAAAACAGAGTCTCGTAGCTCAGCTGGTTAGAGTACTACACTGATAATGTAGGGGTCGGCAGTTCGAGTCTGCCCGGGACTACTTTTTAAAAAGTAATTGACAATTAATAATTGACAATTTCTAATTAGAAAGACTGTAAGCTTAAAAAAGGAAATTCTAGAAGTTGGAATTCACCAAAAGAAATTAGATAAGAATTAAGAAGTCTAAAATCTGAATTCTACAATCTAAGATTGAAAAATGGGGGATTAGCTCAGCTGGCTAGAGCGCCTGCCTTGCACGCAGGAGGTCAACGGTTCGACTCCGTTATTCTCCACAAAAAGCTATAAGCCATCGGCTAAAAGCTTAATGCCTAAAGCGTAAAGCCTAAAGCATAATAAAGTTCATTGACATATTGAGATAAGAAAATAATAAAAAGTAGAAAGCATTTTTTATTGAAAGTAGTGATACAGACGATAAAGAAAACGGTCTTGATTTATCAAGACTGGTACAATAAGCAAAATAAGGGCGTATGGGGGATGCCTTGGCTCTCAGAGGCGATGAAAGGCGTGATAAGCTGCGAAAAGTTACGGGGATCGGCACACACGAATTGATCCGTAAATACCTGAATGGGGCAACCCACTATGTTGAAGACATAGTACACCGATAGGTGGGCAAACCCGCTGAACTGAAACATCTAAGTAGGCGGAGGAGAAGAAAACAAAAGTGATTCCGTAAGTAGTGGCGAGCGAACGCGGATTAGCCCAAACCAATGTTGTTACGGCAAGATTGGGGTTGTAGGACCACGACATTTCTTGCACAAAGAATTAGAATCTACTGGAAAGTAGAACCATAGAGGGTGATAGTCCCGTATAGGTAATGAGTGTAAAGGATAGTGGTATCCTGAGTAGGGCGGGGCACGTGAAACCCTGTCTGAATTTGGCGGGACCATCCGCTAAGGCTAAATACTCCTGAGAGACCGATAGTGAACCAGTACCGTGAGGGAAAGGTGAAAAGAACCGTGAATAACGGAGTGAAATAGATCCTGAAACCATACGCTTACAAGCGGTCGGAGCCCTTTCGTGGGGTGACGGCGTGCCTTTTGCATAATGAGCCTACGAGTTAACGTTGCTGGCAAGGATAAGTGGTTAAGCCACGGATCCGTAGCGAAAGCGAGTCTGAATAGGGCGCTTTAGTCAGTAGTGTTAGACGCGAAACCGTGTGATCTACCCATGGGCAGGTTGAAGCTGTGGTAACACACAGTGGAGGACCGAACCGGTTGACGTTGAAAAGTCTTCGGATGACCTGTGGGTAGGGGTGAAAGGCCAATCAAACTCGGAAATAGCTCGTACTCCCCGAAATGCATTTAGGTGCAGCGTTGTGCATAAAGTTATATAGAGGTAGAGCTACTGATTGGATGCGGGGGCTTCACCGCCTACCAATTCCTGACAAACTCCGAATGCTATATAATGTTTCACAACAGTGAGGGCTTGGGTGCTAAGGTCCAAGTCCGAGAGGGAAAGAACCCAGACCATCAGCTAAGGTCCCCAAATATATGTTAAGTTGAAAGAACGAGGTTTGTCTGCCCAGACAGCTAGGATGTTGGCTTGGAAGCAGCCATTCATTTAAAGAGTGCGTAACAGCTCACTAGTCGAGCGGACGAGCATGGATAATAATCGGGCATAAACATATTACCGAAGCTATGGATTTTGACTTAGGTCAAAGTGGTAGGGGAGCATTCTAACAGGGTTGAAGGTGTGTCGTAAGGCATGCTGGACTGGTTAGAAAAGAAAATGTAGGCATAAGTAACGATAATGCGGGCGAGAAACCCGCACACCGAAAGACTAAGGTTTCCACAGCTATGCTAATCAGCTGTGGGTTAGTCGGGACCTAAGGCGAACCCGAAAGGGACAGTCGATGGACCACGGGTTAATATTCCCGTACTACTTATTACTGTGATGGGGTGACGGAGTGATGAAAGCGCCGCGAACTGACGGAATAGTTCGTTGAAGTACCTACCTATAAGCTGCGCAGGCAAATCCACGCGGCTTGGGGAAATACGATAGTACTCGGAGACTTCGGTCAAAGAGATAGTGCGCCTAAGGGCTTCCAAGAAAAACCTCTAAACTTCAGGTAATAAGTACCCGTACCGCAAACCGACACAGGTAGTCGAGGAGAGAATCCTAAGGTGCTCGAGAGATTCATGGCTAAGGAATTAGGCAAAATAGACCTGTAACTTCGGGAGAAAGGTCGCCAGCAGCAATGCTGGCCGCAGTGAAGAGGTCCAGGCGACTGTTTATCAAAAACACAGGGCTCTGCAAAATCGTAAGATGAAGTATAGGGCCTGACACCTGCCCGGTGCTGGAAGGTTAAGAGGAGATGTTATCTTCGGAGAAGCATTGAATTGAAGCCCCAGTAAACGGCGGCCGTAACTATAACGGTCCTAAGGTAGCGAAATTCCTTGTCGGGTAAGTTCCGACCTGCACGAATGGTGTAACGATCTGGACACTGTCTCAGCCATGAGCTCGGTGAAATTGTAGTAGCGGTGAAGATGCCGCTTACCCGCAGTGGGACGAAAAGACCCTGTGCACCTTTACTATAGCTTAGTATTGACCTTGGATAAATGATGTGTAGGATAGGTTGGAGACTGTGAAGTGGCGTCGCTAGGCGTTGTGGAGTCATTGTTGAAATACAACCCTTTGTTTATCTGAGGCCTAACCCCGCTCAAGCGGGGGACATTGCTTGGTGGGTAGTTTGACTGGGGTGGTCGCCTCCAAAAGAGTAACGGAGGCTTCTAAAGGTTCCCTCAGTACGCTTGGTAACCGTGCGTAGAGTGCAATGGCATAAGGGAGCTTGACTGAGAGACATACAGGTCGATCAGGTACGAAAGTAGAGCATAGTGATCCGGTGGTTCCGCATGGAAGGGCCATCGCTCAAAGGATAAAAGGTACGCCGGGGATAACAGGCTGATCTCCCCCAAGAGCTCATATCGACGGGGGGGTTTGGCACCTCGATGTCGGCTCGTCACATCCTGGGGCTGGAGAAGGTCCCAAGGGTTGGGCTGTTCGCCCATTAAAGTGGCACGCGAGCTGGGTTCAGAACGTCGTGAGACAGTTCGGTCTCTATCTACTGTGGGCGCAAGAAATTTGAGTGGATCTGATTCTAGTACGAGAGGACCGAATTGGACAAACCTCTAGTGTATCTGTTGTTCCGCCAGGAGCACCGCAGAGTAGCTACGTTTGGAAGGGATAAGCGCTGAAAGCATATAAGCGCGAAACCCACCACAAGATGAGATTTCTTTTAAGGATCGTGGGAGATGACCACGTTGATAGGCTATAGATGTAAAGGCAGTAATGTCATAGTCGAGTAGTACTAATAATCCGTAAGCTTATGTACGCTTTTCCAGCCCCCTAACCCCCAAAGGGGGAACAAAGGGGCTGGGAGAAACTTTCTAAAAAATACTTTTTTCTTTATCTCAGTGTGTTAAGATATTATTTTTAATTATGAATTATCAATTGTTAATTATTAATTAAAAAAGTTACCTCAAGTAACAACGACCTTAAGGTGGTTATTGCGGCGGGGCTCACCTCTTCCCATCCCGAACAGAGTAGTTAAGCCCGCCTGCGCAGATGGTACTGCAGTTATGTGGGAGAGTATGTCGTCGCCTTTCTTTTAAATCCTCATCAAGTAATTGATGGGGATTTTTTTTTGTGCTTTACTTTTTGGGATTTGTAGGGATCAGAGTAATTGGGATCAACACGAAAACCTGTGGAGTAGTAAAAATTAAGCATAAATATTGGTTAGTCTAAAGAGGAAGAATTCTACGGATCAAGAACAAAACCTGGGGAGGAATGTCAAAATAAAATGAGAAATTTGCAATCTTAAGAATTTGAGATGACTCCTATAGACCTTTTAAAATTTATGCTGCCTGATTTTTTAGTAGAACACTTTGAAATAATTTCTAGCACTAACACAGAAGAAGTACTACACCTTTATTTTGAAGAGAGCGCTAAGCCTCCACAAGAGTTTGATATGTTTGAATTAGTATCAAAGGGTTTTCAAGATGAGATTACCATTCAGGATTTTCCATTAAGAGGCAAATTTGTGTATTTACATATCAAAAGACGCCGCTGGACCAATAAAACCAATGGTCAAATTATAAAAAGAGATTGGGCATTAGTAACTAAAGGAACTCGCATGACGCAGGAGTTTGCAGCTTTTTTAAAAGAAATTAATCGATAAAAGTGCTACCGATTGTCATACTATTGGAGGCTTCTTCGGAGTCAATGGAAAAAAACTTCAAAGACAATATAAAAAACATCTAAGCTCTTTTAGTACATGGACTCCGCGCGAACATGCACACCAGTGGATTGTTTACCCCGAAAATATGGGTACTCATTTATCCATTGATGAAGTAGCTTTATCTCAGGGTGAACTATATACAATTGTGACCAACAAGAAATTCAAAGGCAAAAAAGGCTGCTTAGTGGCTATTATTGCAGGAACCAAAGCTGATCAGGTCATAGAACACCTCTGTAAAATTGATTACAAAAAGAGATCTTGTGTAAAAGAAATAACACTTGATATGGCTAATTCCATGAAATTAATATCAAAGAGAGCCTTTCCAAAAGCCATACAAGTAACCGATAGGTTCCATGTTCAAAAATTGGCATTGGAAGCATTACAAGAAATCAGAATCAAACATCGATGGGAAGCTATGGATTTTGAAAATCAATTGATATTACAGGCAAAAAGAGAAAACAGAGCATATATTCCCGAGCTATTGCCTAATGGAGATTCTGTAAAACAGTTATTGGCCAGAAGCAGATATTTACTTTATAAATCTCGAGAAAAATGGACACAGAGCCAAAAAGAAAGAGCTCAAATGCTCTTTGATCTATATCCAGATATAAAAACAGCCTATAATCTAAATCAACAACTTCGAGGGATTTACAATAATCACAACGATAAACATATTGCTATGACCAAACTAGCACATTGGTATAGAAATGTAGAGGAATCAGGTTTTAAAAACTTCAATATTCTGCTCAATACCATAACTTTTAATTACCAGTCAATCTTAAACTATTTTGATAATAGAAGTACAAATGCTTCGGCTGAATCTTTTAATGCAAAAATTAAAGCATTTAGATCAAAATTCAGAGGTGTAAGAAATATAGATTTCTTCTTGTTCAGATTATCTAATCTTTTTGCTTAATCCCCAACTTTTGAACCTGATCCAATTCTACATTTCTAACACCTCTGAATTTTGATCTAAATGCTTTAATTTTTGCATTAAAAGATTCAGCCGAAGCATTAGTACTTCTATTATCAAAATAATTTAATATCGTTTGATAGTGATTTATAATTGTTCGGGATATTGTACCAAAAGATTTAAATCCAGATTGATTTACTTTTTCGTGCCATTTGGCTAGTTTGGCAAAGCCTATGATTTTATCTTTTGTATTGTCGAAGATTTCGCGAAGCTCTTGAGTTAGACTGTATCCTTTTTGAATATCAGGATACAATTCAAATAATAACGTAGCACGTTCTAATTGGTTTTTAGTCCATTTTGACTTGGTTTTGTATAAGAAGTATCGACTTCTGGCTAGTAACTGTTTAAGGGTGTCTCCGTTAGAGAGTGTTTTAGGTTCAAAATTCACATTTGACTTTTTGGCTTTTTCCGTTGCTTCATTTTCCAGATCTATAGCTTTCCATCGGTATTTGATTCTGATTTCCTGCAGTGCTTCTGTCGCTAACTTTTGAACATGAAAGCGATCTGTGACGCGGGTTGCATTAGTAAAACATTTCTTTGCAATTAATCCCATATTACCAGCCATATCCAAAGTAATTTCTTTGACTAGATTTCGTTCTTTAAGCGGGATTTTTTCAATAACCGAAATAACTGTTTCCGCTTTAGTTCCTGCCACTATTGCTACTATAGTTCCTTTTCTCCCTTTACCGGATTTGTTGGTTAAAATAGTATAGAGCTCACCATTAGAAAGAGAAGTTTCATCTATTGATAAGCGCTTCCCAATATTTTTTGGAAAAAGAAGCCATTTTTTTGCATGTGAGATTTGATCCCAAACTTTGAAATCACTTAAGAAATCTTTGTATTGACATTGCAAATTCCTGCCGGAAACTCCGTAAAAAGAAGCAATGGTAGTACAATCACTTGGACTGGAATCTATTGATCTCTTTTAAAAAAGACGCAAACTCCTGAGTTACACGAGTTCCGTCTGCTACTAAATTCCAATCCCTGAAAACTATTTTTCCAGTATCCTCATTAAGCCATCTTCTGCGAGTAATGTGAAGATATACCTGATGTCCACGAATGGGGAAATCCTGAACAGTTATCTGCTCGAAAAATCCTTTTGAACTTAATTTAAAGCTTCCGTATTCTTTAGGAATTGAATTGATTTCTTTGAGATATAGATGAAGTATCTCATCTCCCTTCTCATAAGAAGTAAGTTCAAAATAATCAACTATGATCTCTGGTAATAACAACTTAAGAAGTTCGAGAAAAGAATCTTGCATTGCGATATAATATTAAAATACAAAAATCTGCATTTTAATATTTCTCCACAACTTTTTGTATTGATCCGATACTAAAAGAGCATAAAGGATTACACAGAGGTTCGTAAAGTTTAATCAATAGCTTTGCGAACCTTTGTGTTTTTTTTTCTTTCCTCCCTCTGCGGTTAAAACAGGAAGTATTATTTATGCTAAAAAGAGCTTAGTGTCTAGCACCTTCGCAATAAACTATCTTAAGCTTTACAAGTAAAAATTCTTTGCGAGACTCTGTGTAAACTTTGAGAAGCTTTGCGGTATAATTTCAGCATGTTTATGGAGCGAAATCGTTTGTGAATAGTGTCTAACAGTTCCAAGCGATAAAAATGTGTTATAATGTATATAATGAAGTATTATTTTGTGTCCAGACATAAAAAAACCTGCTCGATTGAGCAGGTTTTTAATTTTATAGTATGAAAAGAATTATTTTCTTTTGATAACTCTTTCTACAGCTTCAACAATTGCTTGATTGTTTAGCTTATATTTTTCCATTAATTGTTCTGGAGTACCAGATTCTCCGAAACTATCATTAACAGCTACAAACTCTTGTGGAGCTGGATTGTTTAATGCTAATACTCTAGAAACACTTTCTCCAAGACCTCCAAGTATATTGTGCTCTTCGGCAGTAACAATACATTTTGTTTTTGCTAAAGATTTTAATATAGCTTCTTCGTCAAGTGGTTTGATTGTATGGATATTGATTACTTCGGCAGAGATTCCTTTTGCTTCTAATGCTTCAGCAGCAATAAGTGCCTCCCAAACTAAATGTCCTGTAGCAACAATAGTTACATCTGTACCTTCGTTTAATAAAATTGCTTTTCCAATTACGAATGGCTCATCTGCAGGTGTAAAGTTAGGTACAACGGGACGTCCGAAACGTAAATAAGCTGGTCCATGGTGATCTGCTAATGCTAGTGTAGCTGCTTTAGTTTGATTGTAATCGCAAGTATTGATTACGGTCATTCCCGGCAGCATTTTCATTAAACCAATATCTTCTAATATTTGGTGTGTTGCTCCATCTTCTCCAAGTGTTAAACCTGCGTGAGATGCACAAATTTTTACGTTTTTATCTGAGTAAGCTACAGATTGACGAATTTGGTCATAAACTCTTCCTGTAGAAAAGTTAGCAAAAGTTCCTGTAAAAGGAATTTTACCTCCAATTGTTAAACCTGCTGCGATTCCAATCATGTTTGCTTCAGCAATTCCGATTTGGAAAAAACGCTCTGGGTGATTTTTTTTGAAATCATCAAATTTTAATGAACCAATTAAATCAGCGCATAATGCAACAACATTTTCGTTTTTCTGACCTAATTCAGTCATTCCCGCTCCGAAACCTGAACGAGTATCTTTACTTCCTGTATTTGTATATTTTTTCATTTTTTTGTTGCTATAAGTAGTATACTTTGTAAATAATAGGCATAAAGCTTATTATGAAAAGTATAATGCTTTTTTAATAATCTGCTAAAGTTGAAATGTTTTGAGCTAATGCATTAGCTAATTGGTCGTTGTTTGGTGCTTTACCATGCCAAGCATGTGTATGCATCATAAAATCTACACCGTTACCCATTTCAGTATGTAGTAAAATACAAACTGGTTTTCCTTTTCCAGTTCTTGATTTTGCATCTGCCATACCTGCTAATATAGCATCGATATTGTTTCCTTCTTTGATATCTATAACATCCCAATCAAAAGCTTCAAATTTAGCACGAATGCTTCCCATTGCTAAAACTTCGTCTGTAGTTCCGTCAATTTGTTTTCCGTTAAGATCGATAGTTGCAATTAGGTTGTCTACTTTTTTAGCAGAAGCATACATGATAGCTTCCCAGTTTTGTCCTTCTTGTAATTCTCCATCTCCATGTAATGTGTATACAATATGGTTGTCTTTGTTTAGTTTTTTAGCTTGTGCAGCTCCAATTCCTACAGATAATCCTTGTCCTAATGAACCTGAAGCAATACGAACTCCTGGCAATCCTTCATGAGTTGTAGGGTGTCCTTGTAAACGAGAGTTAAGCAATCTAAAAGTTGCTAATTCTGAAACTGGAAAATAACCGCTTCTTGCTAGAACGCTATAAAATACTGGAGAAATATGACCATTTGAAAGGAAGAAAAGATCTTCTCCGATTCCGTCCATATCAAAACCTTCTTTGCGGTCCATAATATTTTGGTATAAAGACACCAAAAATTCAGTACAACCTAGTGAGCCACCTGGGTGACCTGAGTTGACAGCATGTACCATTCGAAGAATATCTCTTCTTACTTGGATAGTTAAATCGCTTAATTGTTGTGTGTTAGGCTTCATTTTATGTGTAAAAGTTAAACTGTTGCAAAAGTAATTTTTATTTTGCCGTAAGACAAATGATTTTAAAGGAAATGTAGCATTTAGATTATTGGATAATTTGACGATTAGATAATTTAATTTAAGGCTCTGAAATCTATAATTATCTAAAATTGTAGCTACTAAGAAGTGTTAATCTTTTGTCTCTTTATTTTTAATTGGCATATTTATCTAATTTTCTGAATTTCTCTCCAGGTGATTAATCGTATGTTGTTCTCTTTTAATTTTTGTTTGCATTCGTTACTTGTGAAATAGTCAAAGTCTATTTGTCTCCACTCAGAACCAAAGTTAGGATGGTTTTTTGTAATGCCTTGCATTTCATTATCATCGAATGATGGGTGAAGCAAGAAAACGTTGAAACCTGGGTTTATATTATCTAAAGCTTTCTCGTAAGATTTTTTAAGTTCACCTTTTTCGAAGTCTGTAAAATTTCCAATTAGGAGATTGTCGGCTACAAGAGTGTTCTCGTAGTTATACTTTTCGTTGGATAAGCTTATCGATTCTACAAATTGTTTATTGATGAAAACGGGTAGGTTATATTCTTTTCCTAGAGCTTTGTATATTTCTAAGAATTCAGGGCATACACCAATACTGCACATATGGGAATCGAGATGGGTGGGTTTTAATCCGAAATGTAATGCTTTCTCAATTTGAGTTCGAAGTTCTTTTTTTACTTCTTCTGGTTTTGCATTATTTATAAAGTCTACTCTGGTTTTATGGAAATAGCCATTTTTATCTACTAATGATGGTACTTCATTAATGGGTAATATTGGACCAAATTTATAGTTCTCCCACTCGCAGGTAAGTGTTAAATGAATTCCGTTATCAAATTGTGGATTGTCTTTTGCGAAGTTTGCCATCTCATAAAACCATGGACAAGGTACCATAATACTATAAGAATTAATCATTCCGTTTTGTAGTGCTTGTATTGTTGCTCTGTTTTCTGAATGGGATAATCCTGCATCATCGGCGTGGATGATTAATAGTTTGCTGTCTTCGGGGTATCCTAGTTTTTGTGATAAATTCATTAGGTCAATGTTATATTCGATATTTTATATCCAAATTTAGTGGATTTTTTTTGCATGAGGGATAATAGCGGCATCCTTTTGTGTAATGAAATGGAACAAAAGATATAGCGAATAGCCCGACCCGAAGGGACATGCCCAAATTAATTCATAAAACATCTTTAATTTTTTGATTTATCTAATTATCTAATTTTCAAATTAGCCTATCTTTGCCGACTGAAAAACGTGTATATGAAGTTTGATTTATTACAAAAAGATCTGCAATCGAAAGCGAGAGCGGGAAGTATTACTACTGATCATGGAGTTATTGAAACTCCAATTTTTATGCCTGTTGGTACTGTTGCATCGGTTAAAGGTGTGCACCAAAGGGAGTTGAAAAACGATATAAACCCTGATATTATTCTTGGAAATACATACCATTTGTATTTGCGTCCGCAAACAGAAATTCTTGAGAAAGCAGGTGGTTTGCATAAGTTTATGAACTGGGATAGAAATATATTGACAGATTCTGGTGGATACCAAGTGTATTCATTGTCTGCAAACAGAAAAATTAAAGAGGAAGGTGTAAAGTTTAAATCGCATATTGATGGATCTTATCATTTCTTTACTCCTGAGAATGTAATGGAAATTCAGCGTACTATTGGGGCTGATATTATTATGGCTTTTGATGAGTGTACGCCGTATCCTTGTGATTACCGTTATGCACAACGTTCGATGCATATGACTCACCGTTGGTTGGATCGTTGTATTAATCATCTGGATAAAGTGCCTTTTAAATATGGATATGAGCAAACGTTTTTTCCTATTGTTCAAGGTAGTACTTATAAGGATTTACGTCGTCAGTCGGCTGAATATATTGCTAATGCAGGTCAACAAGGTAATGCTATAGGTGGATTATCGGTTGGTGAACCAGCTGAAGAAATGTATGCTATGACTGAAATTGTTTGCGAAATTTTGCCAGAAGATAAACCTCGTTATTTAATGGGTGTTGGTACACCAATTAATATCTTGGAAAATATTGCTTTGGGTGTTGATATGTTTGATTGTGTAATGCCTACTCGTAATGCAAGAAACGGAATGTTGTTTACTGCAAATGGGTCAATCAATATTAAAAATAAAAAATGGGAAGCTGATTTCTCTCCAATTGATGAGATGGGAATTACATTTGTAGATACTGAATATACTAAAGCGTATTTAAGACATTTATTTGCTGCTAATGAGTATTTAGGAAAACAAATCGCTACGATTCATAATCTTGGCTTTTATATGTGGTTGGTTCGTGAGGCTAGAAAACATATCTTAGCAGGAGATTTTATGCCATGGAAAGAAATGATGGTTAAGAATATGAGCCAAAGACTGTAAATGTATTTACTGTTTAATCGTTTATTCGGTTAAATATTAGCAAAAAAACGATTATACTTATCTATGCTGACAATAATAGACAAATACATCTTAAAGAGATATTTAGCCACTTTTACAGTGATGTTGTTGCTATTTATACCGATTGGGATTGTAATTGATGTTTCGGAGAAGATTAACAAGATGTTAGAGAACAAGATTCCGTTTTTGGATATTGTTATTTACTACTATAATTTTACTATTTATTTTGCCAACTCTTTATTTCCGATATTTTTATTTTTATCGGTGATTTGGTTTACATCTAAATTGGCGAATAATACTGAGGTTATTGCTATATTAAGTTCGGGAATATCTTTTTCACGTTTTTTACGACCTTATATTATAGGTGCTTCGATTGTTTCGGTTTTTGTATTGTTGATGGGGTTTTATATTGTTCCTGCAGCAAGTGAAGGCTTTAATAATTTTAGGTACACATATCTTAAAGGTGGTGGAAAGGAAGCTATGCATGGGAATAATACAAATGTATATAGACAAATAAATGACAATGAGTTTATTTATGTAAATAGCTTTAATGATGTTTCTAAAACTGCTTTTAATTTTACTTTAGAAAAGTTTAAAGGAGAAGAACTTGTTTCTAAAATTACTGCAAGTCGTATCCAGTGGAATCCAAAAGATAGTACTTATACTATGTATGATTACACTAAAAGGACTTTGGGAGAATTAGACGATAAAATTGAGAAAGCTGCTGAGAAGAAAGCTGTATTTACTTTTGATTTAGAAGATTTGACTCCTGTGGTTTATATTGCCGAAACCTTGAGTATTGGTAAGTTATACGATTTTATAGAAAAAGAAAAAAAACGAGGCTCTGGTGATATCAATGTATATCTTGTTGTTTTGTATAAAAAAATAAGTGTTCCTATCTCGGCATTTATTTTAACGATTATTGCTGTTGCTGTTTCCTCGATGAAAAGACGTGGGGGAATGGGTACCAATTTGGCAATAGGAATTGCACTTGCTTTTGCTTTTGTATTTTTTGACAAAATATTTGGTACACTAGCCGAAAAATCAACTTTCTCACCTTTATTTGCCGTTTGGTTCCCTAATATTGCTTTTGGAATTTTGGCAGTTTTCTTATTACGCAATGCAAAACGATAAACTAAAAAGTTACCTAAGTCTTCATTTAATTGTTTTTATTTGGGGATTTACTGCTATTCTGGGCGCATTAATTACTATAAATGCAGAAGCTTTGGTTTGGTACAGAATGCTTTTGGCAGGGATTTTTTTAGGGGGCTTTATTATTTTTAAGAAAGAATCATTTCATGTTCCTGTAAAAGCTTTTTTTAAGTTAATTTTTGTGGGATTGCTAATTGCCTTGCACTGGATATTTTTTTTCAGAGCAATTCATGTTTCTAATGTTTCGATAACACTTTCTATATTCTCTTTAGGTGCTTTTTTTGCGTCTTTATTGGAACCAATTTTTTTTGGAAGAAAAGTGCTATGGTATGAAGTTTTTTTCGGGCTTATTATCATTGCTGGTTTGGCTCTGATAATGCAGGTTGAAATTCAGTACTTAAACGGAATGTATTATGCCTTAGCTTCTATAATTCTAGGAGTTTTATTTACTTTAATGAATGGTAAATTAATTGCTGATCATGAGCCTTCGGTTATTACTTTTTATGAATTTGGAGCAGGTGTTTTTTTTATTACTATTTACTTTTTATTTCAAGGTAAGTTTACTGCCGATTTCTTTGTGCTTTCTGTAAACAACTGGTTGTTATTGATGCTTTTGGCTTCGGTATGTACTGCTTATGCATTTACTGCTTCGGTAAAAGTAATGAGAAAACTTACTCCTTATACTGTTATGCTTACGACTAATTTAGAGCCTGTTTATGGAATTATTTTAGCGTATTTTATATTAGGAGGAAAAGAGAAAATGAGTACCGAATTTTATATTGGTGCTATTATAATTGTAATTACAGTTATATTAAATGGTGTTTTTAAACACTATAAAAAAGATGATAAAGTATAATGTTTTAACTCTTTTTGACTTTATTTTTTTATACTTTAATACTAAATAAACACGCCAAACAATATAATATTTTTATATTTGCGGTTCGATTTAAAAACAAAAATTCAAAAGATCCTATGGAATATTTAGATTTTGAACTTCCTATCAAAGAATTAGAAGAGCAGTTAGAAAAGTGTGTTATCATTGGAAAAGAATCAGATGTTGATGTAACGCCAACGTGCAAGCAAATTAATAAGAAATTAGAAGAAACTAAAAGGAGTATATATAAAAATCTAACAGCTTGGCAACGTGTACAATTGTCAAGACACCCAAACAGACCTTATACCTTAGATTATATTAAGGCTATGTGCGGAGATACTTTCTTAGAACTTCATGGAGACAGAGGTTTTAAAGATGACAAAGCAATGGTTGGTGGTTTAGGAAAAATTGATGGGCAGTCGTACATGATTGTTGGTCAACAAAAAGGATACAATACTAAGACACGTCAATACCGAAATTTTGGTATGGCAAATCCAGAAGGATATCGTAAAGCATTACGATTGATGAAAATGGCGGAGAAGTTTGGTATTCCTGTTTTAACTTTAGTAGATACTCCAGGTGCATATCCAGGGCTTGAAGCTGAAGAAAGAGGACAAGGTGAAGCTATTGCAAGAAACATCTTTGAAATGGTACGTTTAAAAGTGCCAATTATCACGATTATTGTTGGTGAAGGTGCTTCAGGTGGAGCTTTAGGAATAGGTGTAGGAGATAAAGTATATATGCTTGAGAATACTTGGTATTCTGTGATTTCTCCTGAATCTTGTTCTTCTATTTTATGGAAAAGCTGGGAGTATAAAGAGAAAGCAGCTGAAGCATTAAAATTGACTTCTTCTGACATGAAAAAGCAAAAATTAGTTGATGATGTTATTCCAGAACCATTAGGTGGAGCTCATTATGACAGAGAAACTACTTTTACAACAGTTATACAATATATCACTAAAGGATATAATGAATTGAAAGACTTATCAACAGCCGATTTAGTTGCCCAGAGAATGGACAAATACAGTAAAATGGGCGAATACAAAGAATAAATTCTTACAAATTTATAAAAAATCCGAAGCCTTATCGTTTCGGATTTTTTTTTGGTTTTAAACAATATACATTAACTTATAAACAATTATTCGTAACAACTAGATAGTTATATCTCTTCTAAATTTTGTTACATTCGCTATATGGAAAACTTCAAAAATATAAACCCAATTAAGGTCGATAAAACCGCAATTATTAATTTAGAAAAAGGGAAACTTCCCCCGCAAGTACTGGACTTAGAAGAGGCTGTACTAGGTGCGATGATGATTGATAAAAAAGGTGTAGATGATGTGATTGATATTTTGCAGCCTGATGCTTTTTATAAGGATGCACATAAGTATATTTTTGAAGCGATTGTTCAGCTTTTTACTGAAACTCAACCAATCGATTTACTGACAGTTTCGGCACAACTAAAAAAGAATGGAAAATTAGATATATCAGGTGGTGATTTTTATTTAATTCAGCTTACGCAAAAAGTAGCTTCTTCTGCGCACATCGAATTTCACTCTCGTATCATTCTTCAAAAATTCATTCAAAGAAGTTTGATTCGAATTTCTTCGGAAATTATCGAAGCGTCTTATGATGAAACAACAGACGTGTTTAATTTGCTTGATCAGGCAGAATCTAAACTATACGAAGTAACGCAAGGAAATATTAAACGAAGTTCTGAAACTGCTCAGAGTTTAGTACTTCAGGCAAAAAAGCGTATTGAAGAAATTGCTAAGCAAGAAGGTTTAAGTGGTGTTGAAACTGGTTTTACTAATTTGGACAAACTGACTTCTGGATGGCAACCGAGTGATTTAATTATTATTGCGGCTAGGCCAGCGATGGGAAAAACGGCGTTCGTACTTTCGATGGCTAGAAATATTTCTATTCAGTTTGGGCATCCTGTAGCTTTGTTTTCACTGGAGATGGCATCAGTACAGTTAATTACGAGGTTAATTTCATCGGAAACTGGATTGTCATCTGAGAAATTACGTACTGGTAAGTTAGAACCTCATGAATGGGAAATGTTGAGTACAAAAGTGAAGAACTTAGAAAAAGCTCCTTTGTTTATTGATGATACACCATCACTTTCTATTTTTGATTTAAGAGCAAAATGTCGTCGTTTAGTTTCACAGCATGGTATTAAAATTATTATTGTTGATTATTTGCAATTGATGACTGCTGGAGGAAATAGTAAAGGTGGAGGAAATCGTGAGCAGGAAATTTCTACAATTTCCCGAAACTTAAAGGCTTTGGCAAAAGAGCTAAACGTTCCGGTAATTGCACTGTCGCAGTTATCGCGTGCTGTTGAAACGCGTGGATCAAGTAAGCGTCCGTTACTATCGGATCTTCGTGAATCTGGAGCGATTGAGCAGGATGCCGATATCGTTTCGTTTTTATATAGACCAGAATATTACAAAATTGAAGAATGGGATGATGATGAGGCTTCACCAACCGCAGGTCAGGCAGAAATAATGATTGCTAAACACCGTAATGGTGGTATCGAAAACGTTCGATTGAAATTTATAGGACACCTTGGAAAATTTGATAACCTGGATGATTTTTCAGGTAGTTACGATGATTTACCATCTAAAATGAATCATGACGATAATCCGTTTGTTACTAAAAATCTTCCTTCTGCAAACGAAGCTTTTGGAAGTAACTTTAATGATGACGATGATGATGATAGTGATGTTCCATTTTAATGTTTAAATTACTATTTGCGATATTGCTAAAGTAGTATTGATAACTAAAAAAGGGGAAATTGTTTTTACAATTTCCCCTTTTTTTTAATTTATTTTAAACCTATGCTTTTACTAAATAAAAATTAAAGTTAGAAAACAATAAATTAGATTCTTCATAATTAACTGGACAATATTCTGGTTTAAAGTCAGGATTATATTGCCATTGATCACTATGGATATTGCAGCCTTTTGGAGTTAAATATAGATTTCCTTCATAAGGTTTGTATCCATCTACTTTAATTTCGATAACTAATTTTTCGGATATTTTTTCTGAATTTGCAAATCCCGAAAAAATTGAATAGGATCCATTTAGTGCATTAACAGAATGTTTTTTTGAAAAAAATCTATTTCTTTTAGTTTTTACATACATATCAGCATTTATGGGAAAATGTGTTTTAGAATCTAAAATTTTACCTTTTATCATAATTTTTTTACTACTGATAAGTATTGGTGTTAAATCTAGATTATTAATATTGATGTTGCTTTTCTCAGGTATTGCGAATAGATTTTTTGTAGAGAAAAAGAAAAGACCTGAAGTTAATAAGCTTGTTTTTTTTACAAAGGATCTTCTTTCCATAAGTTGTATATTTTGGAGGCGGTTATCGTATAAAATTTATAAGGATGTTTATTAAACTAAAAAAAAAATGGGAGATGTTTTTTTAATATCTCCCATTTATGTTTATTTTTTTAGAATTAATTTATGGGTAATTACTTTATTTCCGTTTACTTCGCAAATAAAATAAATTCCATCCGTCAGACTTTCGATGTTAATTGAGTTAGTAGTATCAGCAGAAACTTTAACCTTTTTAATTGTTTGTCCCCATTGATTAACAATGTTTAAATCGCTATCATGATCTGTATTGATGTTTACTACACCTTTGCTCGGATTTGGATACATGATAAATTGAGCTTTTTTCTCAAATTCAGGGGTTGCCAAAGTACTTACAACGACACATTGCGAAGAAACAGTACATCCATTTAATGTTATAGCAACTTTATAAGACCCATTTGCTGTTGGAGTAAACGATTGACCTACTTCTCCAACTATTGGTGAATTATCTGAACACTGATACCATTGATAAGTTGCACCAGATTGGCTAGCACTTAAGACATTATTTCCGCCAAAAGTTACCGCTAAATTATGTGCGACAGGCTCAGTAATATCAAAGTCTTCGGTAGTTGTACATCCGTTAGCATCCGTTACAGTCACAGTATATGCTCCAGCAGTAAGTCCAGAAGCAGTAGCTGCAGTTCCACCAGAAGGTGACCAAGAATAAGTATATGAACCAGCTCCACCAGTTGCAGTTACTGTTGCCGAAGCGTTAGCTCCACCATTACAGCTTACATTAACTTGAGTGCCAGATGTTACAATTAGACTAGGTTCTATAATATCGAAGTCTTCGGTAGTTGTACATCCGTTAGCATCCGTTACAGTCACAGTATATGCTCCAGCAGTAAGTCCAGATGCAGTTGCTGCAGTTCCACCAGAAGGCGACCAAGAATAAGTATACGATCCAGCTCCACCAGTTGCAGTTACAGTTGCCGAAGCGTTAGATCCACCATTACAACTTACATTAACCTGAGTGCCAGATGTTACAATTAGACTAGGTTCTATAATATTGAAAGCTTGTGGTTTAGTACATCCGTTAGCATCCGTTACAGTCACAGTATATGCTCCAGCAGTAAGTCCAGATGCAGTTGCTGCAGTTCCACCAGAAGGTGACCAAGAATAAGTATATGAACCAGCTCCACCAGTTGCAGTTACAGTTGCAGAAGCGTTAGATCCACCATTACAGCTTACATTAACCTGGGTACCAGATGTTACAATTAGACTTGGCTGTATGATATTGAAGGCTTGAGGTTTGGTACATCCGTTAGCATCCGTTACAGTCACAGTATATGCTCCAGCAGTTAGCCCAGATGCAGTTGCTGCTGTTCCACCTGAAGGTGACCAAGAGTAAGTATATGAACCAGCTCCACCAGTTGCAGTTACAGTTGCAGATCCATTAGATCCACCATTACAGCTTACATTAATCTGAGTACCAGATGTTACAATTAGACTAGGTTGTATGATATTGAAGGCTTGTGGTTTACTACATCCGTTAGCATCTGTTACAGTCACTGTATATGCTCCTGCAGTAAGACCAGAGGCTGTTGCTGCAGTTCCACCAGAAGGCGACCAAGAGTAAGTATATGAACCAGCTCCACCAGTTGCAATTACAGTTGCCGAACCGTTAGAACCACCATTACAGCTTACATTAACCTGAGTACCAGATGTTACAATTAGACTAGGTTGTATGATATTGAAGGCTTGTGGTTTACTACATCCGTTAGCATCTGTTACAGTCACAGTATATGCTCCTGCAGTAAGACCAGAGGCTGTTGCTGCAGTTCCACCAGATGGCGACCAAGAATAAGTAAGAGTACCAGATCCACCTGTTGCGGTTGCAGTTGCAGATCCATTAGAACCACCGTTACAGCTTACATTAGTTTGTGTAGGTACTATGTTTATTGGTGTACCTGTTTCGATAATAGTAAAAGTTTTAGTTGCTTGGCATAGTATACCATCTGTTACAGTTACTGTATAGGTTCCTGCACTTAAGCCTGTAGCTATACTTCCAGAACCACCAGATGGGAACCATGAATATGTATAAGTACCAATACCTCCACTTGGAATAACGGATGCACTACCTGTAGCGGTACCTACACAAACGATATTATCTTGCGCGCCCGCAAGGGTTATGTTAGAAACTGATAATGTGCCGTAATTAGTATTTGCAAAACAAGTAGCGACTCCATTAATTGCAACAGCTCTATATCTATAAGTACTCATTGCTGTGGTTACACCAGTTATAGTTAATGTGTTAGTTGTAACTCCAGAATATGGAGCGGCATTTGCCAGGTCTGTATAAGTTCCTGCGCCTGTTTGGTCAACTTGCCATTTGTAAGTTGTAGCTCCAGTTGCACCAGCAGAAAATGTAGTATTGCTTCCTGGACACAGACTTCTATTAGGTGGATTGGCTGTAATAACGGGTGCTGTACACGCAGGTGTTTCGAAAAGACGGAAATTATCTACTGCAAATTCTTGCGAATCTGAACCATTTGCAGAACAATTTAATCTAATTTCCAATAGTGTTCCAGTACCAGGAATGTTAGCAGTAAATTCACTAAAAGCATATCCTAAAGCAGCTCCATCTCCTATTAAATCTCCATTTGTATCAAGAGATAAAGCATTGGTAGTTGTTATAGCACCAGCATAGAATGCAATGATTTTTGTCCAAGAACCTCCATCAATTCGATATTCAATAGCAATAAAATCTTGAAGTGGAGCAAAGTTTGAACCATTCCAGCCAGCATTTAAATTATTTGCTGCAAAAGTACCCTTAAAGGACAAACCACTTTTTCCCGCAATACTAATTGCTGACCAAGTAACTTGCTGATTAGGGCTTAATGTACCATTGACCCCTGCTGACCCTTTGTCAATGTCTTCAGCAGCCCATATTTTTGCGCCTTGAAAAGCTGTATAAGTCCCGCTTTGAAGGGCTATTCCAGTTGGGATCGTTCTAAAAAAATAGGCAGTTGGAGGTGGCCCTCCAAAAGTAAATTCTGGAACTGAAGGTACTCTGAGACCGGAACTTGGTGCTCCAGTATCTTCAAATGTATCGGACCAAAATTGCGTTTGAGCATTACCTCTTGTGTAAAAGAGGCATAGCAACATCGCAAAAATAATAGTAAAGTTCTTTTTCATAATCTGATAGTTTTAAATTGATAGTTAAGTATATTAGTTAGATATGGGGTTTGCCATTAATGGCTTTAATAAGGCGTATTTCTTAGCCGTCATTATACCTTCGTCTGTACTAAGTATTTCGATTGCAATTTGTTTGTTGTCCTCACAAGCTACATTTACCGTATTGTTTATAGAAATAATTGTTCCTGGTTTGTCTTCATGAGGTTCATCTAATAGTGTTGCTACTATTATCTTAACCTGTTCGTTCATTAAAGTTGCATCGGCACCAGAATTCCAAGGATTACAGGCGTTTATTAGTGCAATGATTTCATCGGCACTCATACGTTTCCAATTAATGTAAGTATCCGTTAGTTCCGGTTTTTCATAATAATACGCTAATGATTCATCTTGAGATTGATTAGGAATGTTACTAGCATATTGTAGCATATTTGCCATGTTTAAAGCAACTTGTGACATACGATCACTTAACTTTACTGTTAATTTTCCGTAAGTGTCATTTTCTTGTATTCTTATAGGGTCATTGAAAATAATATTCCCCTGATCAAATTTTTTATTCATAAAATGCGCGCAAATAGCAGTCTCTTTCTCTTGATTTTTGAGCACTTCGAAAATTGGCATTACGCCACGATATTGTG
This sequence comes from Flavobacterium sp. GL_143, assembly GCF_057834355.1. NCBI lineage: Bacteria > Pseudomonadati > Bacteroidota > Flavobacteriia > Flavobacteriales > Flavobacteriaceae > Flavobacterium > Flavobacterium sp. GL_143. The sequence continues at coordinate 2,469,936 of NZ_CM174401.1, forward strand.
GTAATGGTCCTGGATGGAAATTGATGAATTTATTATTTCCATAAGACAGAACAGATTCAGGAAGGAGAAATGGAAAAGAGATACTAAATATATAATCGGGTTTAATAGTATCAATCCAGCCTCTCATTTCTTCCATACTTTTTTTAGAAGGGAATGATTTGAATCCTAAGTTATTGTCTTCAGCTTCTCTTTCTAAAGCATCTATTATTGTATCATTACTTTTCCCGATACCAATTGCACACATGAATTTTTCATATGCTAATAATTGCAATGTTTTAAAGGCGAACTTTCCGCCACATAGGATCATTATTTTTTTCTGTTCTTCCATAAATTAGATGCATACGTAACTATTAAACCAAGCTGATGTCGTTTGATCTAAGTCTTGGTTAGTTAGTTTTTTATACTGTTCGTTTACTTCTGTTGCCTCGCCTTCTAATTGTAATTCACATTTGCCTTCATTATCAGAAATGACGGCTACTTTATATAATGGGGAAATTGATGTATTCGTTTTTGGATCAAAATAAATCTCACCTCTTGGGCTTATGAATGAAAGCGATTGGAGATCTTGGGCAATATTTGATACATTATTTTTATGCTCATCAGAAAGTTCTAATGCTCTTAACGCAATAGTTGCGCTTTCCCAGCTTAGTAAAGAAAAAAGATTAGGTATTTTACCTAATTCGGTTATTGTTTCAATAAAAATTTGATTCTCTGTTGATTTGATTTTTTTAGACCAAGCAGCAATCCCTTTTATATTTTTACCTGGATAAATTGAATTACCTAACATTGTTTCTTCTAAGCCAAATGGAGGTAGATAAATCGGTAAATTTTTTCCTTCGAATGTGTTTTTAATTTGTTCAAAATACCATTCAACATAATCACCACTAAAAATGCTTAATAGAGCACTCTCAGGAAAATTTGTTAAGTGTTCTTTTAAAGGTTCCATCGTAAAATCATCTGTTTTATAACCAGTAGCATGATTAAAAGCTATCGTCCCTCCATTATCTTGAAATGTTTTAGATATACTATATGTATGTAGGTAGCCAGCATCATAATAACCTGTTACCATGCCAGCATTCTTATATCCATCTTTTGTTGCTTCTTTAGCGGCGAGTGAAGCACCTAAAGAGTTATGAAGAGAATGATAAAAAATATTTGGACAGGTTGGCCATTCATGAGGCATATTTGCACCTGCATCTAAAACAATCAGTATTTTATTTGCCGCCAGAAAAAGTGGTCGAAGTAATTGAGCAGTACGATGTCCTATGTAGGCAATTACGATAGATGCATTTTCTTCGAGCAGAAGTTTTTCGGCGCTGCGATAACATTGTTGCTTATCGGTACCAAAACCTATGTTTTCTGTGACTATTTTGATATCGCTTCTCCCTAGTTGTTTTAACCCCGAACGGAGACCTTCATATAAATCAAAACCAATTGTTTGATAATATGTAGAGCGCGACAATAGAATTCCGATTACTTGCATATATTTTATGTAATAAAAAGGAGAGCTTTATATATGAAGCTCTCCTTTGATTTTATTTATAATTAATTTCTACTTGGAAATATCCCTTCAGTAGCAATAGAATAATTTATTGTTAAGTATGGATTTGTTATGTCAATTGGTATACTTGAACCAGCTATATCAGTATTACCAGAAATTGCAGTTCCACCACTAAAAACGTTATTTGTTGCTCCATTTCCTGAATAGCTAGGTGATTGAGAAACAGCAGGGAAATTACCATTTGGAGATGTTTCGTCTGCATTTGCAGTCGATGCCTTAATTTTTACCGATACACTATTCAGAGAGTGAACGTGTGCAGGCATATTTGAAGTCAATATTGAAACAGCTGTTACTCCTCCAGCTTGTCCCATCACAAAGCCAGCTCCTAAAGAACTCTGCCCTTGTCCTATTGGCATACGACCTTGTAAATTAGGAAGCTGAAATGTTGTTTGCCCATTTCCTCCATAATAAGTGCCTATAAGAGAGAACAATGCGGTGTTTTGTGCGATGCTTAAAGTTTGACCTTGGCAGGTCATGTATCCTCTAGGAGCAAAATTGAATGCTAGGATTTTAATTTCTCCAATAAATGGTTCTGTAGACATAGTTTTTAGGTTTAAATAGTTTACAATCAAAATTAAATCATAAAGGAATTCTGGATAAGCGTATTTATACCTGTTTTTACATTTTAAATTTGAATAGGTTTTTACTTAATAAATAGGGGTTATGTGAGGTTTTTGGGTTGTTATTTTTTAATTATAATTATTGTTTTAGGATTATTATTGTTAAAAATTTACTAAATAAAAAATAAAGCTTTTTATTTTTTTACTAGTCTTTTACTGATTTTATTTTTTTGTTAAGAAAATAAAAAACAGTAGTTTAGCACAACTATTAATAAACCTGAGTTAAATTTTAAATTAATTATAAACCTGAATTATGAAAGAAAACTACAGATTAAGAGAAAAAGACACGGAAATTCCATTGGCGACTGCTGAAAAATGGACAAAAAAATGGAGCGATCCAAAAACTGAAATCGACCTTAAAAATAAAGTTCGTGCCTTTTTAATTCCAAAAATAAATTTAGAATTAGTTTTAAAGCAAGAAATAGATGCAGTAAGAGCTTACATGGGAATCAACGATGATGGAGAGCAAACTTTACTGATTGTAGGAACCAGATATGACGAAAAAACGGGTATTTATGTAGATATGCTACCTGAAAGCAACCATAAAGAGGGAGATACTGAAAATCATGTAAATGCTATAGCACCAGCAATATACGATTTTAGCCAGCCTTGTCCTCCAGGAGGAGATCCATCTAGTCCTCTTTAATCTTAATATGATTTATGTATTCATTTCTTGTTAACTTTGGATATCTTCTTTTGCTGATTAATTTTATTGTATTCGCAATAGGTCTTTCTAAGCAACAAAAAACGTATGTGATATTTACATCTTATCTTTTCTTTATTGTATGCGTTCAGATTAGTACGTTAGTTTTAAGTAAATTAGGTATGAATAATCTGTTTTTATCACATTTTTATTTTATCGGACAATTTCTAATGCTGGCTCTTTTTTATTATAATCTAATAAAAGACAGTTTTCAAAAAAGAATAATCAGAATTACTTGTGTTTTGACACTATTAAGTTTGGCTATACAATATAGCGTAAGACCCGATTTGTTTTTTAAATTCAATTTATATGAAATATTTATCACTTCTTTTTTATTAATAATTTATGCAACATTTCATTTATATAATATGTTGAATGATAAAAGAGTATTTTATTATATCAACGTAGGGATTTTGTTTTATTTGTTAGGGAGTACTATTTTATTTTTAGTGGGCAATTTATCAATAACGCTAAGTTCAAAATATTATAAATTACCTTCGCGTATAAATTATATATTGTACATTATCTTTCAATTATTTATTTTAATTGAATGGAAGAAGAGTTTTTCTAAAAAAAATAATCTTGTAAACTAACTTTGTAAATTATACAAGATTTTACATTTAGATAAGTGTGATTCTTATTATAAGGGATAGCCATTATAAATAAATGATCTTCGTCAGGACTTAAGTTTTGATGAAGATTTTTTATTTTACAACATATTTAATTACTCTTTAAAATTATCCAGATAAAATAAGATATATTTGAATTGTTAAATTTGTATATATTTAATAAGCAAAAACCCCAAAAATACCTATGAATTCTAATCCGATTTCTGAAAGTGAAATTGTTGCTACAATTATATTTAGTTGTTTGGCTTTTGTACTAATGGGAGTTGTTCTTGTTATGTTTTTTTATTTTTCGAGAAAAAAAATAATAAAAGAGAAATTAGAAAAAAAGGATTTAGAAATTCAGTACCAAAAAGAGCAAGTACAGGCAGTAATTATTATTCAAGAAGAAGAGCGCAAGCGAATAGCACAAGACTTACATGATGATATTAGTTCGAAACTGAATGTTGTTTCATTAAATAGCCACTTATTAAATACACCAAATTTAACAGAAAACGAGATAGCCGAAATTACAGGAAATATTATTAATCTAACTGCTAAAGCTTTAGATAGTTCCAGAAAAATTGCCCATGGATTATTTCCACCCGTATTAGAAAAATTTGGATTGCATGCTGGTATAGAAGAATTATGTCTGGAGTTTGAAAGTAGCAAGACCATATCAATAGATTATCAAAATGATATTGAGTTTGATGAAAATGATAAAGATAGGCACTTGCATATTTTTAGAATTTTGCAAGAACTCATGAATAATTCATTACGACACGGTAAGGCTACCAAGATTTCGATTGCTTTTGAAGAAGAAAACGGAATCAAAAAAGGAATATATTCTGATAATGGAATTGGATTTGATTCTAAAAATTCAGAAAATCAAAAAGGACTTGGGATGAAGAATATCGAAAGTAGAGTTTCTTTTCTAAATGGAAATTTGAATGTAGAATCAGCTATTAATAGAGGAATTTCAGTAGTTTTTACTTTTTAAACCAGATTAATGGCTATTTAAGTTTACATTTTTTGTATTTTCGTAAGATAAATTACTTGTTTTGCAATTGTCTGTTTTTAATTCATTAAAGTAGTAAGCTAATTATTGATATTCCTGATAAACAAAATGAAAACTACAGTAAAAATAATATTAGTTGATGACGAAATTTTATTTCGCAAAGGAATAGTATTTTTATTGGAGAGAGAAGAAAATTTAGAAGTCATTTTTGAGGCTTCAGATGGAACCGAACTAATTTCATTTTTAGAAAGATCAAGTGACCAACCCGACATTGTCATTATAGACTTAAAAATGCCTATTTTAAATGGAGTTGAGTCTACTAAAATTATTCATAGAAAATTTCCGGAAATTAAAGTCATTGCTTTAACGAGTTATGATACTAAATCTTTTGTTGCAAATATGATACAAGTTGGAGCAGTATCTTATTTAATAAAGAATGCTACTCCAAAGGATTTAATTTTTACAATTAATGAAGTGAGTAAAATAGGGTACTATTATAATGATAAAGTACTTAAAATTATACATGAAATAGGAAAAGCAGCTAAAAGTACCAGATGTAATTTAGATACAAATTTTCTTTCTTCTCGCGAAATAGAAGTGCTACGATTAATCTGTTTGCAAAAAAGTACAGCCGAAATTGCAGAAGAACTTTTTATTAGTCCCAGAACGGTAGAAGGGCATCGAAATAATTTATTACTTAAAACAGAGTCTAGAAATACAGCTGGATTAGTAGTTTATGCTATTCAAAATGACATTGCAGTACTTACAAATTAACTTTTTTAATTACTTCCGCTACTAGCTAAGAACTGGATAGATAAAACATAATATAAAATAATGGTTAGTATCAATAAACAAGCTCCTATTTTTCGAATTAAATTTGTAAACCTAGGTTTGTTATTTGCTTCATTAAGTTTCATTGTGTGGGTTTTCATGGTCAATTGTTAATAATTTAATAAAAACAAATTTAGCTAGAGTTATCCTTACATTTATGCGTGTTTATACGTGTTTTTATAGAAAACCAATAATTGTTTAGTCTTGTATTAGAATAGACTAAAATAAAAATAGATTTAAAATGAAATATTATATTGCTTATGTTCTCTTCTTTTTATTATCATTTAATGGAAGAGCTTCGTTTATTTTACTTCCGATGGACGAAACAACACAGCAAAACCATCTAAAAGCGTATGGAATAACGTATTGGTGTTTAAACAAAAATTATAAAGCGAGCTGGCTGCTTAATTATCGTGGAGGTTCCTTCTTGCTACCCGATACAGAAGAAATTCGTAAAGAATGTAAAATTAGAGGAGTTAGTTTTGAAGTACTTTCAGATAGCGAAGAGAATTCTATTTTAAATGAAATTTCAAGTCCTTCTCAGAATATGGAAACAGTAATTCTTGAGAAAGCTCCAAAAATAGCAGTTTATACACCCAAAGGAAAACAGCCTTGGGATGATGCAGTTACCTTAGTATTAACATATGCTGAAATTCCTTTTACCCCAATATATGATGAAGAGGTTCTAAGCGATCAATTATTATTGTACGATTGGTTGCATTTGCATCATGAGGATTTTACAGGACAATATGGAAAGTTTTATTCAGCCTATAAAAATGCACCTTGGTATATAGAACAAAAGAAAGATGCCGAAGCATTAGCAACTAAATTAGGATATGATAAAGTATCTAAAGAAAAAGGAGCAGTCGCAAAAAAAATTAGAGATTTTGTAATAGGAGGAGGGTTTATGTTTGCAATGTGTTCGGCAACAGATAGTTTTGATATAGCTCTAGCTGCAGATGGAGTAGATATTTGTGAAGCAATGTTTGATGGAGATGCGAGCGAACCAAATTATCAATCTAAGTTAAATTATGCTAATTCATTTGCTTTTAGAGACTTTACTTTAGAACGTAAACCAGAGATATATGAATTCTCGGATATTGATATGACACCAAAAAGAAGAGTGCCTATGGAGAAGGATTATTTTACTTTAATGGAGTTTTCTGCAAAATGGGATCCAATACCAAGTATGTTATGTCAAAATCATACACAATTAGTAAAAGGATTTATGGGACAAACAACTTCATTTGATGCAGAATTTGTAAAATCAAGTGCTTTAGTTATGGGGACATGTGAGATTAATGGTGAAGTACGATATTTACATGGCGAAAAAGGAAAAGGTATGTTTACTTTTTTTGGGGGACATGACCCAGAAGATTTCCAACATAAAGTAGGTGATCCACCAACTGTTTTAGATTTACATCCAAACTCCCCAGGGTACCGTTTAATTCTTAACAACGTATTATTTCCAGCTGCCAAAAAGAAAAAGTTAAAAACATAATTTTAATTTAAAGAAAATTCCATCCATATTGGGATATGATCGGATATTTTTCGAGCTTCTTTCATGGAATTAAAATCTTTGTAAAAATGAATTATTCCTTTGCTTTTTACTATAATCTTTGATGTTTGATAGAATATATTATCAAACTCAGAAGCTAAACATTGGGTATTAAAACATTTTTGTTTCAAGGATGTTTTTTGGTTTTCTAAAATTGGTTGATAATCCATTTTTTTCAAAGGATTAAAAACAGTATGTGATTGTGGACAATTAAAATCACCCACAAAAATCAAGTTTAGATTTGGATATTGTTGAGGTAAAAACTTGAAATATTTAATTTCCGTTTCAGGTTGTTTGCTTTTTGTAATAGCGTGAAAGCTAACTAGAGTAAAACTTTTGCCATCTTTTTCAAAAGTAGCATAATAAGGTTCACGGTCAATTTGTCGCTCGTATTGCTTTTCAAGCCAAGGTTTTCCTTTTAATTTTACTTTACTTGTTTTCCAAATAAAAGCATACCGTTCTGTTTTGTATGCACTACTGCTTGTTGGATCACTAATAGAGTAATCCCATTTAGCACCTTTTCGATTAAGTTCATCGGCTAATCTCGCCACAGCTTGAGAACCTCCATAACCAGCAACAACTTCTTGAATTGCAATGATATCGTGATTCTTGATTGTATTGGCGATAAAACTAATTTCTTGGTCAGATTTTGATTTACCAAAGTTTTGGATGTTCCAGGAAAGTATTTTGGTTTGAGAAAAAAGTAATGTTGTGAATAGAATAAATAGGGCAGTAAATGGGATTTTCATTCGTAAGGATTAATTTTCAAATATAAAGATTATCCTAGAGTTATCTAGTCTTCCCAACCGCAAAGTGTTAAACCATATCCTTGTGCTTGCTTTAAAGTAAGCTTTGTGATTTCTTGTTTACAAGAACTTAAACCACGACAAGATTCTTTGTAGTGATATTTTTTAGCACCACTCGCACCACATACATATACACTGGTTTGTACCAGACTAAAAGAGGTAAGAGTAATAAATAAGATTAATGTAATGACCTTCATATTTTTTTGTTTAGTATTATCTCAAATTAATCTGCAACCAGATTGTATTCATTTCCGTTTTTGTCAGTAGCTTTTAATCTTCCATAGCCAATCCATTCTGCTTTTATATCAATTTCTTCGTCATTATTATTTATGATTATCCCAGCCCCATATTTATTTTCAATATTTATAATTCCAGTGACTAAATTACCATCTTGGTCATAACCATTTACGTCATAAGTATATTCATAATTACCAGATATACCAGTACGATATTCGTACTGGTAATTCATATCTTTATGGTACGTTTTGGCCTCTTCGGGAGTGATGGATTTTACATCATCAGGAGTAATTACTTCTTTGTAAAACGCTTGAGGTTCGTTTTTTTCTACCCTAGGTTGCCCATTAGAATGTCCATTTTTACATCCCAAAAACGCTAAAGAAAGACTGCAAATTATAATTTTAAATAGCTGCATTGTCTTGTTTGGATGGATTTTTAAATGCTTCATTTACTTTTTCTGATAAATAGACATTCCCGAAAATACCCAGCCCAATTATTTTTGACTTACCTTCAAATGTAGCGCTAGTAGTAGAAAAAAGGATATAATTATTAGAGGTAATCATTGTATTTACCATATTGTTAATCATAGCCTCACCAAATAAGTTACCAAATAGTTTCCCTGCTTTAGACCATTGATCATCCGTTTCATTAATATTACCAGCTAATGATTTTTGCAAATACTCATGTATTTTTAATTTAACTTCTTCTTTATGATGATTTGTGTCAGGATTTGTAATAATAGCAACTAATAAAAGGATTGAGATTCCTATTAATATAAAATGTTTCGTCTTCATAATTTTTTCAGATTAGTTATTTTCTTTCTCGTACAATCCAACAGTTTCCAATAATTCTTTTTCAAATAGATAAATGTCATCAATGGACTCTATAGGTTGTTTTATTTCGTTCTTGTTCTCATTAAAAAGACCGATGTATTTTTTTCCATTATTTAAATGGAGCCTACATAAAGGTTTTCTATTATTATCGTCTAATAAAATCCCAAAGTAAGATTGAGTATCTCGAAAAATAATTCTATTTGTAGGTAGTATGCGCCTTAAGATGGCGACTACAATTTTGTGACCTTCTAATTCTTCTTCACTAGTAACAATTTTACTATCTTCAATGATTTCGTTTTGTTCTTCTTTTTGTTTGATTGTTTCTTTGTTAAGAGCAGCGTTTAATCTGTCATTAATCTTTTCACTTACGAATTGGCTAAAAGCTTTTTGGACCAAATCTTTAAACTCCTCCATAACTTTCTCAGTAAGTCTGCCAGTATATACTTTATTTGCAAAAAGTTTCACGAATTCATTTGAAGGATTTCCTAGCTCATCATTTATTTGTCTTTTAATCTCTTTTGTATATTTTAATCCACTAGCGTTAATTACAATATTTTCGACATTGAAATTTGATTTATGAAATTTTGAAATTTCTAGAATTGTATTTTCTTTAAGATTAGTAATGTCAAATTCAAAAAATGGTTTTTGATCCATTTTATTTTTTTCATCAAGATCAGTAAAAAATTGATATTGAATTCCATTTGTTAAAAGAGCAAAACGTGTTTTGGTAACATGAAAATATCTAAATAGTTGAGAACTATGAGTCGTTAAGTCCTGTTTCCAACTTTTGTACTCTACAATTAATATAGGTTCATCATTTTGATAAATTGCATAATCTACTTTTTCGCCTTTTTTCATTCCTATATCTGCAGTAAATTCAGGGACTACTTCTAGAGGATTAAATGCGTCATAGCCTAATATATTTATAAAAGGTAAAACAAATGCATGTTTAGTCGACTCCTCGGTTTCTATTTTGTTTTTTAATAAATTAATTTTATCACCTAAAGATTTTAGTTGTGTATTGATTTCCATATCTTAAGTTCTTTTAAAAAACATTATTATATTTCATATTAAATGAATTGTCAGACATGAATAACAATCCGAAAAATTCAAAAAAGGCTAATATGGAAGGGATTAATGTCCAACAAAAGAGTATGTATAATATGCCCTGTGTAGATTTTCCTAGATAAAATTTATGAATTCCAATTCCTCCCAAAAAGAAAGTCAATATTGTTGCTGTTAGTTTACTTTTCATAATTTACATTTTAGATATTATTTCAGTTTTTTTGATATCAAATTCTTCTTGTGTAATGATTTCACCATCTAATAACTTTTTTAATTTTTGCAATATTTCTAATGGATCTTCTTTTGTTTCTACATTTTGCGGCATTGCAGTTCCTGCATTGACGATAATACCGCCTCCGGCAATGGCTCTTTTAGTTTCAAGATCATGTTGACGTCTGTATTCAATCATGTTTTCTTCTTTTTCCTGAGCAAACTGATATAATTTTCTTGCTTGAGCTTTAGGAAGATAATCGAGCATATTAACGTTACCTTTGATTGTTTTCATTGAGAAAGTTGCTCCCATGATACCTTCTTTCATGTGACAATCGAGAATGTCTTTCCAAGCATAATCTTGAAAATCCATTGAAAGGCCTAAATTTCGTGGTCTGCAGAATATTATTCTTTTATTTGTTAATGCAATACAATCTGGAGATAGGTTTAGTGCAGGCTTTTTTTGTACAGCAACATATTCTATTTGCTCCCCAGAGGTGAGTAGACCACTAACTTTTGACAGTAGTTTCTCAACTGCTTTAGGATCTTGTTCTTCATTTAAAAATTTCTTCAAATCGTTTATCATATCATTTATTATTAGGAATGAGTGTATGGTTGTTTTTCTTTAACAAACTTAAGCTCATTGTAAAACAGTTTATTACGGCTTTCCACATTCAGTAAAATAATAAATGAAATAAAATTGTTTAGTTTTAAAGGAGAGTTACAATAATCAGAAGAGGATTAAGGAAAGCGCTCAAAATAGGGTTATACTTTTTTGTATCTATTTATAATTGCAAGTATGAGTAGTACGATTAGAAAAGTAAGTATTGCTGGAATGAAAAGTAACTTCCAATCTATATCAATATATCCCGATATAGCACCTAAAAGTGCTATACCAAAAGATAGTAAGAAACAAAGAAGAGTTGTTTTAAGTATAATTTTGTTTTTGGGAGAGATACTTCTTGTCAAACATTTTTTTGACAGAAGTATAAAATAATTGCTCTTCATAAAATAAGTTTTGGAAAGCCAAACTTATAAATCGGCAATAGAGTATCCTTACGGAAATCCGTAAAGAAAGTAAATGAAACAAAAGGAGAGTTTATATTAAGCCCAAATCTTTGGCAATTGCCACAAGATGTGTTGGATTATTGGCTTTAAAGTAGACTTTAAGTTTATTAATGCGTTTTTCAATTGTACTTTTACTATTTGGAGTAATACCAACTTCTTTAAATTTAGCTTCCATACTATCCTGAGAAACACCTATCGAGAGATATTTAATAAGTTGAATATCATAATTGTCTATCTCATTAGTCGTTTTATCCTGAAGAATATAGTTTAATTCTTGAGGAAGATATTTCTTATCCGTATCGAAAGCATTCTGTATCGCTTTCTTTAACTCAGGGATACTATTACGACCTTTCATTACAAAGCCATTGATATTATATTTATCGAATAGAGACTTTATACGATAGGCTTTATCTTCAATAGAAAACGCAATTATCTTTATTTCAGGGAATAATAGCTTTACAGCAGCAATAAGTTCTTCGCCCGAATTTAGATTAGTTTCTCTATGATCAGGTTTAAAGGATAAATCAGTTATTAATAATTGATAAGGATGATTATCAAGGAGACCTTTTTTTATTTTAAGTAAAGCATCATCGCAATATTTAGCATATTCTATTTCGGGAACATTTAGTTCTTGGAGAACTTGTACAACTGCAATATCATTAAAATCTATATCTTCGGCTATTAAAACTTTTGTAAACATATGCTTATATTATTTTGGAAATGAAATTTTGGCTTTTAACCCTTTGTTAGGCTCAGATTCAAAAGTAAGAGTTCCTTTTATGCTTTGAATACGGTTTTCCGCATTTTTAAGACCATTTCTTAAATTCATTTTTTCACCAAAACCAACTCCATTATCAGAGTAACTTATTTGTATTTGTTTATCATTTTCTTCAAAACCAATAACAACAAAACTACATTGACTATGTTTTTTCATATTAACAAGCAATTCTTGTAATACCCGATAAATTGCGATTTTCTTTTCAGATTCAATTTTCGGCCAATTAATATTGTTGTTGTCTTTAATAATCACATTTACATTATTTCCGTTATAGCTAGATAACATATCTTTTAATTCATTTTCAAAGTTTTCTCCCGTATCTATCGTACTGTTTTGCCTGGATATATTTCGAGTTCCAGAATAAATAGTATCTAAATTTGAAAGGAGAATTTCTTTGTTCTCATCTGTAGATAAGTCTTTTGTTTCTGCCAAAACGATGGTGTGGTATACTTCATTGGCAAGTTCGTCATGTAGCTTTTTCGAAATTCTAGTTTCAGATTCGTAAATAGCAGCAGTCTTTTCTCGTCTTCCTTTTGTAGTTAAATAGTAATAAAGAAACAAAAGCGAACCCAAAACAAATCCAACTACAATATATAAGGTTAAATTTCTATTTTTTACTTTTTCTAATTGTAATGCATTTTCAGCTTTTTGAGCTTTTAACTGTAGATTTTCTTCGCGATCTTTTTTAGAATCATATTTTATCTTTGCAAATTGATTCTTTGCTTTTTGCCTTGCTTTGGTAATGCTGTCGTTAATTTTCAAATAAAGAAATGTTACCTTTTTTAATTCGTTATTTTTTGCATTTTTAATTAAAAAAGTTAATGATGTCAGACGGTCATCAACATTATTTATTTCTGTAGCTTTCTGATAGGCTAAATTAGCATATTGATTTGCAAGAACGCTATTATGATTAGAGTAGTATTCTGAAAGATGATTATAACTACTGGTTATTCCAAAGTCATCATTTATTTTTTTTCTTATTGTTATGGATTGATTTATATATTCTAAAGCTTTTGAATTCCCTAACTTATAATACGCAAAACCTAAATTATCTAGTATCCTAGCATGGTTTTCAAGGTTGTTTGAAATTTCTTTTTTTTGATTTAAGTCATTAAGAATATTTGCCGCTTTTGTGTAATCTGTTTTGCCCATATATGCAACTGCAATATTGTTTTTAAGTACATATTTAGGGAGATCTACTTCAACATATTTGATAGCTTGGTTATAATTATAAATAGCATCATCATATTCATGCAATCTTTCATAATTAATACCTAGTATATTATACACAGCACACTTATAATATAAATTAGTTGTTTTTGTAAAAAAAGGTATTGCTTCAGTAGCATTAGTTTCACTCCCAAAATAATCACCTTGTATTTGCTGGGTAACAGCCATTTTTAATAAAGAATAAATTATTTTTTCATTCTCATTTGGATTACAGACTTGTTTTGATTTATTGTAATAATAGAAAGCACTATCATAAATTTGATTATTAAAATGGTTATCTGCTAATGCTAAATAATTACTGTATTCAGTATTGATCTTTGTTTGGATAATTATCTTCGATTCTTTTTTACATGAAAAGAATAAAATTATAGTAAAAATAAAAATCGGGAAATGGACTTTTTGAAGTTTCATTTCCCGAAAATACTGAAAATTAATTAAATTGAGGATTTATATTTAATTAAGAAATTTATTATGGTTTTGGTGGAGGAATTGGAGTTTGTCCGTTTTGCCCACCACCACCTGATTCGTCTGGAGCATCTGCCGAAATTGTTAATTTGCTTTTGCCTGTTGTTTCATCATCATCATTAGTGCATGATACAAATACGATACTAGTTACTATAAAACACGATATTGCTATAATTCTTTTCATCTTAGTTTATTTTTAAAATTTTACATAAGTTGCCTCATCCGATTTCTGAAATCGAAATTTTGAACTGATTTTCAAACCGCTTCTGGCGGAATGTTCTTTTGATTTTTTGAGGGAAGTAAAGCGTGTAGAAACAGTATGATTTTTATTTATACTTCCCGGATAAACTCGGTCTTACGGTTTTACGCACTTTTTTAAAGAATCAGTTTTGTACATTTGTTTTAACCTGCAGATTAAACCGGTAACTAATTCTGAGGCAAAGAAATGACAGCTTTGGCGGGGCATTGAGATGAAATTCCAGTAATGCTGACAATTCTGCTGATTGCTGCAAAATGTTTAATAATTCCGATAAATGCTTATGAGTAAAATTACTTTTGAAGAATATAAAAATGCTATAAAAGCAAAATACCAAACTTATAAATTGGAAGAACCTACGGGTATTTTGCTGAATCTTTCACCTGCGCAATTGCGAAACTTATGTTTAATTATTTTTGATAAATCACTATCAGTAAATGATGAAAAAACATTTAGAGTTTTTCTAAACACAAAAGAAGGGGAGGATTTAAGGAGAGCTATAGAGAGATTTGAAATTGCAAAATTCCGACCTATTATTTCTTTTTTAACTGGAGAGAAAGAATCAGATAATAGTGCGAGAATTGAATTGGCAGCAATTTTGGTAGATTTTGAGAAGAGACCATATAATAGGTTTTTAAGAGAAGAATTGGTTACAAATACACCAAAATCTGGTTTGAGTGAGATTTCAGCACCTATCAAAAAAGAGAATGAATCTCCATTTGTCAACAAAGATGTTCAGATTAATTCTTTTGTTGGAAAGCCAAATGAGCCAATTCCACCTATTAAGAAACCATATTTAATCTTATTGACATGCATTTTTATATTGAGCGGGTCATTTGCAATCTGGAGTTTTAATGAAGAAGAAAATTGTATGGTTTGGAATAAGGACCATTATGAAGAAGTTCCTTGTGATGATGTTTCAAATACAATGACATTACTTAGTCCTATAGTAATGAAGAAAGAAGAAGGGTTGATTTCTAATTTTAAAAAAATTAAGGCTTGCGATACAACAAGTTTTTTTAAAATGGGAAAGCCATGTATTTGGTACGGGAAGTCATTCGATGGTAATTATGAGTATTTTACAGCTCCAGGATTACATCCAGAAACAGGAAAGACATTAAGACCAATTACACAGTATATGATAGATAAACATATTCTAGAAAAGGATGAGAAATAAGTTTTGACATAAAGTCACAATATCAGCCTAAAGCAAAAAAGTCAATCGATAGATTGGCTTTTTTTGTTTGTTTTACTTTCTGAAAAACAGGTGTTTATACGTTTAAATAAGTTCTTTTATTATTGTTCTTTTATTCTGACCTAATTGGATATCATGAAAAAGATTCATGAATAAGCAAATATCATTGAGAGTATATAAACTCAATCATACAATTAGAAAGCAAATACCTAACTAAAAATAAGTTATCCAAAGAGCTGATTTTCAAATTGATTAACGATTATATCAAAACGGTACATACGTAATTACATTTTTTATTTAATAATTTAAAACGATATTCAATGGACTTTAAAATGCAACTAGAACAAATTGGTCAACAGCCAGACATGATTCTTATCATTACAGATGAGCAAAGAGCAACACAACATTTTCCACCAGGTTGGGAAGAGAAAAATCTTCCAACACTTACATTTCTTAAAGAAAACGGATTTAGTTTCGATAGAGCTTTTTGCAATACCTGTATGTGTTCCCCAAGTCGAGCTACATTATTTACAGGAATGTATCCTGCCAAGCATGGCGTTAGTCAGACATTAACAGAAGGAGGACTTTTATCGCCACAAGAACCAACACTCGATAACACTTTACCAAATATTATGAATGTACTTTGGGCAGATGGATATGATGTTCAATACAGAGGGAAATGGCATATGAGTAAAGGAGTTGCTCCCAATGGTACAAAGACCAATTATGATGATTTAACACCAGCCGATATTTCATTATTTGGGGCAATGGGCTGGATAGCTCCAGATGCAGGGGAAGATGTAAATCCGTTGAATTTTGGTGGAGGATATGCAAATCATGATGCACGATATACTGCAGAAGCAATACAATATTTGAAAGAAGTAAAAACAAGAAGAGCAGCAGGAGATCATAAACCATATTGTCTGATCCTTTCATTAGTTAATCCACACGATGTTTTAGCCTATCCAAAATCTGCTGGTACTTCAGGATACCATCCAGATAGTTGGTCAGGTAGAGAAATTGAACTACCAGTAACAGTAAACGAAAATTTGCTGGAGAATAAGAAACCGATGGCACAAGAACAAATTTTAATTAACATGGCACTTAGCTTAGGAGCAATAGCAACACCAGAAGAAAAATTAAATTATATTAACTTTTATGGATATTTGCTAAGTCATGTTGACAAAGAAATAGGCTACCTAATCAAAGAATTATACAAAGAAGACGAAAACGGAAATAAATTAGCAGACACCGCAATTGTAACATTAACATCAGATCATGGAGAAATGGGATTAGCACATGGAGGTTTACGTCAGAAAACCTTTGTAGCTTACGAAGAAGCATTAAGAATCCCACTTGTAATATCTAATCCTATTTTATTTAAGGATAAAGAAACTAAAAAATCTATGGCATTGGCAACCTTGGCAGATATCATGCCTACATTGCTAGAAATCGCCAATGTATCAAATCCACCTACAGGACTTGCAGGTACAAGCTTATTGCCAATAATAGAGGATGGAACACCAGTTCAGGAAAGTATTTTATTTACATACGATGATATTAAGGCAGGGTCAAATAGTAATTGGGCAATAGTAAAAGCAGCTAATCGCATTCGATGTATAAGAACAGAAAAGTGGAAATTCGATTATTATTTCGATGCCTCAAGCGCTTATTTCAAACAATACGAACTATACGATTTAGTAAATGATCCATTAGAAATTACCAATCTTGCTTATGATCCAGGATATAGCGAAATAAGAATGGAATTAGAAGAGCAATTACATCAGCTCGAAGTAGACAAACTTTGGGTAAATGCACCTACAGATGTCTTTAATACTGTAAAATTCAACTAAAAATAATTTAGCGACATAGTAATGTAAAAGGGCAAACAGATAAATAATCTAAAAATACACATTATGTCACAAAATTTAAAACAAGAAGTAAATACAGTTAGTTATATGGATTTTAATAATTCAAACGGACAAACAACAATACAAGGAATAAGAGGAGTTTCAGAATCTGAAAATGTTTACATTACAGCAAGTTTATTAGGGCAAAACAGCATTGTTCAGGGGCTGATTTATGAAGGTAAGCTATTAGGTAATGGTAATGAAGGAAAATGGCATGTCATTAATTTTCCAAGTACAGCATCACAGATAGTTACCAATACCTCTTGTTATGGGCCTAATAATGGAACTAACGGAAATATACAAATTGTTGGATCTTATAAGATAACAACATCAAGTGGAGGATTCCCAAGCGGAAATCTTGGATTTTATTATGAAGGACCACTTGATGGTTCAGGAATATGGACACCAGTAACCCCAAACGGAGGGAATACAAATAATGTGTTCGTTCATAGCATAATGGGAGGAATTGCAGTAGGGAATTATGATGTAGAAAATGATAAGAATGGATATGCATTTCTATATGATATTAATACAAAAGAATATACAGAATTTAAATTACCAGATTCATTAACCAATACATTGTATGGTATTTGGCATAACGGAGGTAATAGTTATACAATAACAGGTGGTTATACTAGCCCTAAATTTGGAAAACTGAGTCAGGCATTTCTGGTCGATTATGATTCTAAAACAAAACAAATAAGTAATTTAAAATCGTTTAGTTATAAAAACGAAACAACCATGTCGATAATTACACATTTTGAAGGTATTACAGCTTCTTCCAATAAAGGCTATAATTTGGCTGCCGATTGGGTAACTATAAACGGAGAGGGTAGTGGAGCATCATTTGTTTACGTAAATCGAAATTCTGATGGAACATTTGGAGAAGCGAATTGGATAGATATTGAATTTCCAGATTCAAATATTACAAGTGCTAATACCGTATACAAAAATAATATATTAGGTATTTATGTAGTCAAGAATGATTCAGGTACAACAACCATTTCTTCCTATACAGCAAAAGTTGAATTGGATAAATAGCTAATAAATAATTAGAACTAAGTTTTTTATAGCACGATATTAAAAACAAAAAGCCCAATCTTACGATTGGGCTTTTATATAAGTAAGTAATATAAATTGAGTTTATAAAACGTTTATTTTACTTTGTTAAGTACTGCTTTGAAAGCTTCTGGGTGATTCATTGCTAAATCTGCAAGAACTTTACGGTTCAATTCGATTCCGTTAGCTTTTACTTTCCCCATGAATTGAGAGTAAGACATTCCTTCCAATCTAGCTCCAGCGTTGATACGTTGAATCCATAAAGCACGGAAATTTCTCTTATTCACTTTTCTGTCACGGTAAGCGTAGCACATTGCTTTCTCTACCGCATTTTTAGCAACTGTCCAAACGTTTTTACGTCTACCAAAGAAACCTTTGGCTTGCTTCATTATCTTTTTTCTTCTTGCTCTTTTAGCAACTGAATTTACTGATCTTGGCATAATTTTTATGTGTTTTTGTAGATGGCGTCCCGAATTTAATCAAGGGAACTTATCGGCCATACTCCAAGGTTATTTTTAAATTTTTTAACCTAAAGAATTATTAGATAATTCTTAATTGTTGTTTGATGCTTTTCATATCTGTTTTGTGAACTAACGCTGAATGTGTCAAAGCTAATTTACGTTTTTTAGATTTTTTAGTCAAGATGTGACTTTTAAAAGCATGCTTTCTTTTAATCTTTCCAGAACCAGTAACTTTAAAACGTTTCTTGGCGCTAGATTTTGTTTTCATTTTAGGCATTTTTCCTAGTGTTTTAATTTATTCTTACTTACTTATATTTTCAAGAGCTTTAGGCTTTAGGCTTTAAGCTTTAGGCAAAAGTTTACAATAACAGTTTGCTTAAAGCTTAAGACTTATTGCTTATAGCAAATAATTATTTTTTCTTCTTCGGAGCAATGAACATAATCATTCTCTTTCCTTCCAGAACTGGCATAGCTTCTACTTTACCGTACTCTTCAAGATCGGTAGCCAATCTTAATAGTAAAATCTGACCTTGATCTTTATAGATAATAGAACGTCCTTTAAAGAATACAAATGCTTTTAATTTAGCACCCTCTTTCAGGAATTTTTCAGCGTTCTTTCTCTTAAACTCATAATCATGCTCATCAGTTTGAGGACCAAAGCGAATTTCTTTCACCACAACTTGTGTTGATTTTGCTTTCAGTGCCTTATCACGTTTCTTTTGTTCGTAAACAAATTTCTTGTAATCCATGATTTTACAAACTGGTGGCTCTGCATTTGGCGAAATCTCAACTAGATCTAATTCAAATTGATCAGCTAATCTTAGAGCTTCGGCTATTTTAAAAACCCCAGGCTCTATGTTTTCGCCTACAAGGCGTACTTCAGGAACACGAATAAGATTGTTTATTCTGTGTGCATCTTTTTTTTCTACGCGAGGTTGGTAACCTCTGTTGCTTCTTATTGCTATGACTTTATAATTTAAGTTAAACTGTAAATACTTTTAATGTCTTTTTTATTTCTTCGTCTACAATTGCGACAAATTCATCAATTGTAACTGTAATATTTCCTTTACCTTCTTGACCGTGACGACGGATAGAAATAGTTCCATTTTTCTCCTCTTCCTCACCTACGATTAGCATAAACGGTAGTTTTTGCATTTCTGCGTCTCTAATTTTCTTACCTATTGTCTCACTTCTGTTGTCAATTAGGGCGCGAATTTCGTGATTTTCTAGCAAATCTAAAACTTTTTTAGCATATATTTCATATTTCTCGCTCAAAGACAAGATTATAGCCTGTTCAGGCATCAGCCAAAGTGGGAAATTTCCTGCTGTGTGTTCTAGCAAAATTGCAATAAAACGTTCCATAGAACCAAAAGGTGCTCTGTGAATCATTACAGGTCTATGTAATTCATTGTCAGCTCCTTTGTAAGTCAATTCAAAACGCTCAGGCAAGTTATAGTCAACCTGGATAGTTCCTAGTTGCCATTGTCTTCCTAAAGCATCTTTAACCATAAAATCTAGTTTAGGACCATAAAAAGCAGCTTCACCATATTCAACCACAGTGTTTAAGCCTTTATCGGCAGCAGCATTGATAATCGCATTCTCTGCTTTTTCCCAATTTTCGTCACTACCAATATATTTATCTCTATTTTCTTTATCACGTAAAGAAATCTGAGCCGTAAAGTTTTCAAAACCTAAAGAACCAAATACGTAAAGAACCAAGTCAATTACTTTTTTAAACTCTTCGTCCAATTGTTCCGGAGTACAAAAAATATGAGCATCATCCTGAGTAAACCCACGTACACGAGTTAATCCATGTAATTCCCCAGATTGCTCGTATCTATATACAGTACCAAATTCAGCATAACGCTTAGGTAAATCTTTATATGACCAAGGTCTTACATTGTAAATCTCACAGTGATGAGGGCAGTTCATTGGTTTTAGCAAAAACTCTTCCCCTTCAGCAGGAGTATGAATAGGCTGGAAACTATCAGCACCATATTTAGCATAATGGCCAGAAGTAACATATAGCTCTTTTTGTCCAATATGTGGAGTAACTACTTGTTCGTAACCCGCTTTTTTCTGAGCCTTCTTTAAAAACTGCTCAAGTCTGTCGCGTAAAGCTGCACCCTTAGGTAGCCATAAAGGTAAACCTTGACCAACTTTCTGAGAGAAAGCAAATAATTCAAGCTCCTTACCTAATTTACGGTGATCACGACGTTTCGCCTCCTCAAGAAGTTCTAAATATTCAGTTAAATCTTTTTGTTTAGGAAATGACGTTCCATAAACACGAGTTAATTGTTTGTTTTTTTCATCACCTCTCCAGTAAGCACCTGCAACACTCATAACCTTCATAGCCTTGATGATTCCAGTATTCGGAATATGACCACCACGGCATAAGTCAGTAAAAGTAGCATGATCACAAAACGTGATTGTTCCGTCTTCAAGATTAGAGATTAACTCAGTCTTGTATACGTTATCCTTATATAGTTCCAAAGCTTCAGCTTTGCTTACAGGGCGCATTTTAAATTCATGTTTACCTCTTGAAATTTCAAGAACACGATCTTCAATCTTTTTAAAGTCAGCATCAGATATCTTTTGGTCACCAAAATCTACATCGTAATAAAAACCATTTGAGATAGCGGGCCCTAGAGTTAGTTTAATCCCAGGGAAAAGTTCCTCAAGAGCTTGAGCCATTACGTGCGAAGTCGAATGCCAAAAAGCTTTTTTACCCTCAGCATCATTCCATGTATATAAAATAAGACTACCATCCGTCGTCAGAGGAGTTTCGGTTTCAATAGTTGTACCATTAAAAGATGCCGAAATCACGTTTCGGGCGAATCCTTCACTAATGCTTTTCGCAACCTCCATAGGAGTTACGCCAGCAGCAAACTCTCTAATTGACCCATCGGGCAAAGTAATCTTAATCATTGTTTATAATTTTATGAATGCAAATATAGTGGATTACAAAAATACATACAATATATATGTATAAGTTTATACTATATATAGGAGTAGATTTTTATAAGGAGCTTAATCCTGCTATTTACTCCAATCTTTTATGCCGAACCACGGCATAAAAGGATTTCCGCTTCTATCAGGGCTAGGAGAGCAGGTTTGCCAGATAAGCGGTGCTTTATAGGGAAAGAAAACCCTGGTTTTTGTGATGGCTATAATATTAGGTTAAGGAAAGTGGTTTTGTTAGTTGTATTAAGGAAGATAATCTCTTGATTTCTTCTTTTAGGATAGATATAAAGAAGATTTATGCAGGTGAGTTATTAAAAAATACGCTGTTTTAATGTAAACCTCGCAAAATTGATGCTTTTTGAATAGCTATTTTTGACGGAATGATAAATTGAATCAGAAAATACTTAAAAATAGTAAATTTTGTTAAAATGTAAACTTAATATTGTCAGAGTGTTAAGGAATAAGTCTAGAAATAAACAAAAAATACTCTCTAAAAAGTATTGTTTAACTGAATAAAGGTGGTAGTTTTGCACCCGCAACAACGACAAACGTTCCTTTAAATACTGACAAGCAAGACGAATCGAATTAGAAATAAAATTCTAAAAAAAAAGATTTCGAAAAGCTTGTGAGAATGGAAAACGGATGTTACATTTGCACCCCGCTAAATAACGGAAAGTTCCTTGAAAGATTGATAAGAAAGAAGAAAACGGAGATGAAAATTTCCCCAAAAAAAAACTTCACAAATTTCTTGCCAGTTAGAAAAGACTTTTCTACTTTTGCACCCGCTTTGAGAAACAAGCGATATTTAAAAAAGAAGAACACGTTCCTAGACATATTGAATTGACAGCCGTTTTAAGAGAGATCTTAGAACAACAAAATAAGAGTAATAGAATCGATAGATTTGAATAAAACCGATGGAATCATTAGTCGCATATAATATTAAAATATACGATGAAGAGTTTGATCCTGGCTCAGGATGAACGCTAGCGGCAGGCTTAACACATGCAAGTCGAGGGGTATAATTCTTCGGAATTAGAGACCGGCGCACGGGTGCGTAACGCGTATGCAATCTACCTTTTACAGAGGGATAGCCCAGAGAAATTTGGATTAATACCTCATAGTATAATAGCTCGGCATCGAGCAATTATTAAAGTCACAACGGTAAAAGATGAGCATGCGTCCCATTAGCTAGTTGGTAAGGTAACGGCTTACCAAGGCTACGATGGGTAGGGGTCCTGAGAGGGAGATCCCCCACACTGGTACTGAGACACGGACCAGACTCCTACGGGAGGCAGCAGTGAGGAATATTGGACAATGGGCGCAAGCCTGATCCAGCCATGCCGCGTGCAGGATGACGGTCCTATGGATTGTAAACTGCTTTTGTACAGGAAGAAACAGTTCTACGTGTAGAACCTTGACGGTACTGTAAGAATAAGGATCGGCTAACTCCGTGCCAGCAGCCGCGGTAATACGGAGGATCCAAGCGTTATCCGGAATCATTGGGTTTAAAGGGTCCGTAGGCGGTTTAATAAGTCAGTGGTGAAAGCCCATCGCTCAACGGTGGAACGGCCATTGATACTGTTAAACTTGAATTATTAGGAAGTAACTAGAATATGTAGTGTAGCGGTGAAATGCTTAGAGATTACATGGAATACCAATTGCGAAGGCAGGTTACTACTGATTGATTGACGCTGATGGACGAAAGCGTGGGTAGCGAACAGGATTAGATACCCTGGTAGTCCACGCCGTAAACGATGGATACTAGCTGTTGGGAGCAATTTCAGTGGCTAAGCGAAAGTGATAAGTATCCCACCTGGGGAGTACGTTCGCAAGAATGAAACTCAAAGGAATTGACGGGGGCCCGCACAAGCGGTGGAGCATGTGGTTTAATTCGATGATACGCGAGGAACCTTACCAAGGCTTAAATGTAGATTGACCGTTTTGGAAACAGAACTTTCGCAAGACAATTTACAAGGTGCTGCATGGTTGTCGTCAGCTCGTGCCGTGAGGTGTCAGGTTAAGTCCTATAACGAGCGCAACCCCTGTTGTTAGTTGCCAGCGAGTCATGTCGGGAACTCTAACAAGACTGCCAGTGCAAACTGTGAGGAAGGTGGGGATGACGTCAAATCATCACGGCCCTTACGCCTTGGGCTACACACGTGCTACAATGGCCGGTACAGAGAGCAGCCACTGGGCGACCAGGAGCGAATCTATAAAACCGGTCACAGTTCGGATCGGAGTCTGCAACTCGACTCCGTGAAGCTGGAATCGCTAGTAATCGGATATCAGCCATGATCCGGTGAATACGTTCCCGGGCCTTGTACACACCGCCCGTCAAGCCATGGAAGCTGGGGGTGCCTGAAGTCGGTGACCGCAAGGAGCTGCCTAGGGTAAAACTGGTAACTAGGGCTAAGTCGTAACAAGGTAGCCGTACCGGAAGGTGCGGCTGGAACACCTCCTTTCTAGAGCCCTACATGTTAGCAGCAATGCACGTTAGGGAAAGAAGACGAATTGACCTATAGGTTAAATTGAAGATTATATTACTCTGCTGTTAGTTCAAATAATACAATTAAGTAAAACAGAGTCTCGTAGCTCAGCTGGTTAGAGTACTACACTGATAATGTAGGGGTCGGCAGTTCGAGTCTGCCCGGGACTACTTTTTTAGAGTTGTGAATTGATAATTATAAATTATGAATTTAAAACAAAAGAAAAGACTGTAAACTTAAAAAAAAAGGAAATTTTAGAAGTTGAAAGATTAAGAATGATAAAGTTCATAATTTTTAATTCACGATTTTTAATTTTTAATTAAAATGGGGGATTAGCTCAGCTGGCTAGAGCGCCTGCCTTGCACGCAGGAGGTCAACGGTTCGACTCCGTTATTCTCCACAAAAAGCTATAAGCCGTAGGCTAAAAGCTTAATGCCTAAAGCGTAAAGCCTAAAGCATAATAAAGTTCATTGACATATTGAGATAAGAAAATAATAAAAAGTAGAAAGCATTTTTTATTGAAAGTAGTGATACAGACGATAAAGAAAACGGTCTTGACTTGTCAAGACTGGTACAATAAGCAAAATAAGGGCGTATGGGGGATGCCTTGGCTCTCAGAGGCGATGAAAGGCGTGATAAGCTGCGAAAAGTTACGGGGATCGGCACACACGATATGATCCGTAAATACCTGAATGGGGCAACCCACTATGTTGAAGACATAGTACACCGATAGGTGGGCAAACCCGCTGAACTGAAACATCTAAGTAGGCGGAGGAGAAGAAAACAAAAGTGATTCCGTAAGTAGTGGCGAGCGAACGCGGATTAGCCCAAACCAATGTTGTTACGGCAATGTTGGGGTTGTAGGACCACGACATTTCTTGCACAAAGAATTAGAATCTACTGGAAAGTAGAACCATAGAGGGTGATAGTCCCGTATAGGTAATGAGTGTAAAGGATAGTGGTATCCTGAGTAGGGCGGGGCACGTGAAACCCTGTCTGAATTTGGCGGGACCATCCGCTAAGGCTAAATACTCCTGAGAGACCGATAGTGAACCAGTACCGTGAGGGAAAGGTGAAAAGAACCGTGAATAACGGAGTGAAATAGATCCTGAAACCATACGCTTACAAGCGGTCGGAGCCCTTTCGTGGGGTGACGGCGTGCCTTTTGCATAATGAGCCTACGAGTTAACGTTGCTGGCAAGGATAAGTGGTTAAGCCACGGATCCGTAGCGAAAGCGAGTCTGAATAGGGCGCTTTAGTCAGTAGTGTTAGACGCGAAACCGTGTGATCTACCCATGGGCAGGTTGAAGCTGTGGTAACACACAGTGGAGGACCGAACCGGTTGACGTTGAAAAGTCTTCGGATGACCTGTGGGTAGGGGTGAAAGGCCAATCAAACTCGGAAATAGCTCGTACTCCCCGAAATGCATTTAGGTGCAGCGTTGTGCATAAAGTTATATAGAGGTAGAGCTACTGATTGGATGCGGGGGCTTCACCGCCTACCAATTCCTGACAAACTCCGAATGCTATATAATGTTTCACAACAGTGAGGGCTTGGGTGCTAAGGTCCAAGTCCGAGAGGGAAAGAACCCAGACCATCAGCTAAGGTCCCCAAATATATGTTAAGTTGAAAGAACGAGGTTTGTCTGCCCAGACAGCTAGGATGTTGGCTTGGAAGCAGCCATTCATTTAAAGAGTGCGTAACAGCTCACTAGTCGAGCGGACGAGCATGGATAATAATCGGGCATAAACATATTACCGAAGCTATGGATTTTAACGTAAGTTAAAGTGGTAGGGGAGCATTCTAACAGGGTTGAAGGTGCGTCGTAAGGCGTGCTGGACTGGTTAGAAAAGAAAATGTAGGCATAAGTAACGATAATGCGGGCGAGAAACCCGCACACCGAAAGACTAAGGTTTCCACAGCTATGCTAATCAGCTGTGGGTTAGTCGGGACCTAAGGCGAACCCGAAAGGGACAGTCGATGGACCACGGGTTAATATTCCCGTACTACTTATTACTGTGATGGGGTGACGGAGTGATGAAAGCGCCGCGAACTGACGGAATAGTTCGTTGAAGTACCTACCTATAAGCTGCGCAGGCAAATCCACGCGGCTTGGGGAAATACGATAGTACTCGGAGACTTCGGTCAAAGAGATAGTGCGCCTAAGGGCTTCCAAGAAAAACCTCTAAACTTCAGGTAATAAGTACCCGTACCGCAAACCGACACAGGTAGTCGAGGAGAGAATCCTAAGGTGCTCGAGAGATTCATGGCTAAGGAATTAGGCAAAATAGACCTGTAACTTCGGGAGAAAGGTCGCCAGCAGCAATGCTGGCCGCAGTGAAGAGGTCCAGGCGACTGTTTATCAAAAACACAGGGCTCTGCAAAATCGTAAGATGAAGTATAGGGCCTGACACCTGCCCGGTGCTGGAAGGTTAAGAGGAGATGTTATCTTCGGAGAAGCATTGAATTGAAGCCCCAGTAAACGGCGGCCGTAACTATAACGGTCCTAAGGTAGCGAAATTCCTTGTCGGGTAAGTTCCGACCTGCACGAATGGTGTAACGATCTGGACACTGTCTCAGCCATGAGCTCGGTGAAATTGTAGTAGCGGTGAAGATGCCGCTTACCCGCAGTGGGACGAAAAGACCCTGTGCACCTTTACTATAGCTTAGTATTGACCTTGGATAAATGATGTGTAGGATAGGTTGGAGACTGTGAAGTGGCGTCGCTAGGCGTTGTGGAGTCATTGTTGAAATACAACCCTTTGTTTATCTGAGGCCTAACCCCGCTCAAGCGGGGGACATTGCTTGGTGGGTAGTTTGACTGGGGTGGTCGCCTCCAAAAGAGTAACGGAGGCTTCTAAAGGTTCCCTCAGTACGCTTGGTAACCGTGCGTAGAGTGCAATGGCATAAGGGAGCTTGACTGAGAGACATACAGGTCGATCAGGTACGAAAGTAGAGCATAGTGATCCGGTGGTTCCGCATGGAAGGGCCATCGCTCAAAGGATAAAAGGTACGCCGGGGATAACAGGCTGATCTCCCCCAAGAGCTCATATCGACGGGGGGGTTTGGCACCTCGATGTCGGCTCGTCACATCCTGGGGCTGGAGAAGGTCCCAAGGGTTGGGCTGTTCGCCCATTAAAGTGGCACGCGAGCTGGGTTCAGAACGTCGTGAGACAGTTCGGTCTCTATCTACTGTGGGCGCAAGAAATTTGAGTGGATCTGATTCTAGTACGAGAGGACCGAATTGGACAAACCTCTAGTGTATCTGTTGTTCCGCCAGGAGCACCGCAGAGTAGCTACGTTTGGAAGGGATAAGCGCTGAAAGCATATAAGCGCGAAACCCACCACAAGATGAGATTTCTTTTAAGGATCGTGGGAGATGACCACGTTGATAGGCTATAGATGTAAAGGCAGTAATGTCATAGTCGAGTAGTACTAATAATCCGTAAGCTTATGTACGCTTTTCCAGCCCCCTAACCCCCAAAGGGGGAACAAAGGGGCTGGGAGAAACTTTCTAAAAAATACTTTTTTCTTTATCTCAGTGTGTTAAGATATTATTTTTAATTATGAATTATCAATTGTTAATTATTAATTAAAAAAGTTACCTCAAGTAACAACGACCTTAAGGTGGTTATTGCGGCGGGGCTCACCTCTTCCCATCCCGAACAGAGTAGTTAAGCCCGCCTGCGCAGATGGTACTGCAGTTATGTGGGAGAGTATGTCGTCGCCTTTCTTTTAAAACCTGTTTTTAACAAAACAGGTTTTTTTCTTAATTTGTTTATATTTTTATAAACAAGTATAGGTACCTTAGCTCAGATGGTAGAGCAATGGACTGAAAATCCATGTGTCCCTGGTTCGATCCCTGGAGGTACCACAATAATGCTCGGATGGTGAAATTGGTAGACACGCTGGACTTAAAATCCAGTGAACAGCAATGTTCGTGCGGGTTCAAGTCCCGCTCTGAGTACTAAAACTTCAATTAGCAAATGTTAATTGGAGTTTTTTTTTTTTTTTGGACTCAAACGAAAGCGGATCAGATGCAAAAGTTGGGGATTAAGCAAAAAGATTAGATAATCTGAATAAGAAGAAATCTATATTTCTTACACCTCTAAAAGCTTTTATTTTAGCATTGGAAGAAATTCTATACTTCTATATCAAAATAGTTCAATACCGTTTGATAGTGATTCATTTTGATTTACTTTCTTTCTTTCTTTCTTTCTTTCTTTCTTTCTTGTGCCATTTAGCCAGCTTAGTAAAACTTATTATTTTATCCGTCGTATTTTCAAAAAAAATGTAGGTGCTTCGGAGTTGTATCGATTTAAACGGATCAGGTTCAAAAGTTGGGGATTAAGCAAAAAGATTAGATAATCTGAACAAGAAGAAATCAATATTTCTTACACCTCTAAATTGGCTTCTAAATGCTTTTATTTTTGCATTAAAAGATTCGGCAGAAGCATTGGTACTTCTATTATCAAAATAGTTTAAGATTGATTGGTAGTTAAAAGTTATAGTATTGAGCAGAATATTGAAGTTTTTAAAACCTGACTCCTCTACATTTCTATACCAATGCGCTAGTTTGGTCATAGTAATATGTTTATCGTTGTGATTATTGTAAATCCCTCGAAGTTGTTGATTTAGATTATAGGCTGTTTTTATATCTGGATATAGATCAAAGAGCATTTGAGCTCTTTCTTTTTGGCTCTGTGTCCATTTTTCTCGAGATTTATAAAGTAAATATCTGCTTCTGGCCAATAACTGTTTTACAGAATCTCCATTAGGCAATAGCTCGGGAATATATGCTCTGTTTTCTCTTTTTGCCTGTAATATCAATTGATTTTCAAAATCCATAGCTTCCCATCGATGTTTGATTCTGATTTCTTGTAATGCTTCCAATGCCAATTTTTGAACATGGAACCTATCGGTTACTTGTATGGCTTTTGGAAAGGCTCTCTTTGATATTAATTTCATGGAATTAGCCATATCAAGTGTTATTTCTTTTACACAAGATCTCTTTTTGTAATCAATTTTACAGAGGTGTTCTATGACCTGATCAGCTTTGGTTCCTGCAATAATAGCCACTAAGCAGCCTTTTTTGCCTTTGAATTTCTTGTTGGTCACAATTGTATATAGTTCACCCTGAGATAAAGCTACTTCATCAATGGATAAATGAGTACCCATATTTTCGGGGTAAACAATCCACTGGTGTGCATGTTCGCGCGGAGTCCATGTACTAAAAGAGCTTAGATGTTTTTTATATTGTCTTTGAAGTTTTTTTCCATTGACTCCGAAGAAGCCTCCAATAGTATGACAATCGGTAGCACTTTTATCGATTAATTTCTTTTAAAAAAGCTGCAAACTCCTGCGTCATGCGAGTTCCTTTAGTTACTAATGCCCAATCTCTTTTTATAATTTGACCATTGGTTTTATTGGTCCAGCGGCGTCTTTTGATATGTAAATACACAAATTTGCCTCTTAATGGAAAATCCTGAATGGTAATCTCATCTTGAAAACCCTTTGATACTAATTCAAACATATCAAACTCTTGTGGAGGCTTAGCGCTCTCTTCAAAATAAAGGTGTAGTACTTCTTCTGTGTTAGTGCTAGAAATTATTTCAAAGTGTTCTACTAAAAAATCAGGCAGCATAAATTTTAAAAGGTCTATAGGAGTCATCTCAAATTCTTAAGATTGCAAATTTCTCATTTTATTTTGACATTCCTCCCCAGGTTTTGTTCTTGATCCATTTAAACTCTTTCAGTGTAAGGACAAACTATTTTAGGACAGTCTTTGGTGTTGCTTTTGTAGTTCTTTGCGAAATATAGCAGCTATTAATATATGAAATAGCTTATAGTTTATTTGATTGTAACTCTTTATATTTTATTCTTATCAATTTGTTGAAAGAAAGTATCTTTAAAAGTTGCTCCTATTGGTAATTCATTAGTATTAATGAAAACGGAAAAATTATCTGTAGATTCAATTTGTTTTAATGAGATTACATATGATTTATGTATTTGAATGAAGTCATTTGTCGGGAGGGATTCAATTACATTTTTTAAAGAAGAATGCGTGATAATTTGTTGTTTAGTTGTGTGAATGCAAACATAATTTTGAAGGCTTTCTATGTATAAAATATCGTTTAGGAAAATCTTTTGAAATTTATTTTTACCATCAGTTTTGATGAATAGAAAATCGGGTGTATTGTTCTGATTTGAGACAAGATTTTTAGATTCAGTACTCAGCTTTGAAACTGCTTGATAAAAACGTTCAAATGAAATTGGTTTTAATAAATAATCAACTGCGTTCAATTCAAATCCTTCTAATGCAAAATCAGGATAAGCCGTTGTGAAAATAACTTTTATATCTTTTGAAATAATTTTAGAAATTTGTAAACCTGTCAATTGGGGCATTTGAATATCTAAAAAAATAACATCGACAGTTTGTGTGTTTAAAAACTCTAATGCTTTTAGGGAATCATTAAAAACGCCAGTTTTTTCAAGAAAATGAACTTTACTAATATAATTTTCTAGAATACGTGTTGCTGGTGGTTCATCATCAACAATAATACATTTAAAAGCCATAAATTATTTTTTTAGTGGTATTTTTAAGTAGGTCTTAAAGATATTATTTTCTTCGGTTTTGTCAAGTACAAATTTACCTTTATACATGTATTCTAGTCTTTTGGTTAAATTATCAAAGCCTATTCCTGTTGAAGAATAATTCTCACCTTCAACGGTATGATTAAAAGTTGAAATCTCTAAAAAATCTTCTTTTATTTTGATTGTAATAGTTACTTTTTCTTGCTGAGTATTGAATTTTCCGTGTTTAAAAACATTCTCTACAAAATGAATTAAGGTTGATGATAGAATTCTTTCATTCGAATAATCTCCTTCAATAGAAAAATCAAGATACAACTGATCTTCAAATCGCTTTTTCTGTAAATGAATATAATTCTGTATGAATTGAATTTCTTTTGAAAGTACGGCTTCATCTTTGTCTGTTTCTGTAATAACATAACGAAGTAAATCGGAAAGTACTAAAATATCCGAAGCCATTTCATCATCTTTTAAAATTAACTGACTGTAAAAAGAATTCAATGTGTTAAACAAAAAATGAGGACTCACCTGAGCTTTCAATATTTGAAATTCTGCTTTTTTGTTTTCTAAAAGTAATTCCTGATTTTGCTGTTGTGCACTCTGAAATTGCCAAAAAGAATAACTTAAAGCGCTAAAAATAACAGCAGGTAATCCAAAAAAGAAATTATCTCGAATGTAAAACTTCCATTCTAAATCGCCAATAGCATAGTTGTGTACTCCAATAATATGAAACATAATTACTTCCTGAAAAAAATATCTGACACCAGCGAAAAGTGTTAATGAAAAAGGAATGCTTAAAAAGTAAAAATGAATTTTCGTTTTATTTAAAAACCAATCACAGACTGTGTAAAAATTGATAATATATACCACAAAAACAGAAAGAATAAAAGTCGATGTCATCCAGAAATAAAGCTTGGACTGCTCTATCATTACTAATCGATTATTAATTCCGTAATCCCAAAGACAGTAGGTTAGGAATAATCCCAAGAAAAGAATTACATGGTAGTAAAAAGGTATTTTGAGTTTCATAAATGATAGTTATGAGCTCAAAAATACAATTATGACTTTAAATGGAAATGATGTTTATATGAAATATTGTTTTTTAATGACGAACCTTGAAAAATATTATATGAACATTTTGAAAGCAGAATATCGGCAGTTGGTCAAGTGAAACTTAGTGTTCATCAAAACCGAAAAAAATGCTTCAAATCTGCTCATACATTTGCAATGAATTTAAACACAAAATCATCATGCAAAAAATTATTTTATTACTTGTCCTTATTACGTTTAGCCTATCCTCTGCTCAAACAAAAAAGAAACAAATCTTGTTAATTGGAACTTTTCATTTTGCAAATCCAGGAAATGATATTGCTAAAACAAAAACGTTTAATGTTATGTCTGAAAAAAGTCAAAAAGAGCTTGAAACTATTAGTGACAAAATCAAGAAATTTGGACCAGATAAAATTTTTGTTGAATGGAAATTTACCAAACAAGCCGAATTAGATAAGTTTTACAATAAAAACACAGATAGTCTTTTCAAAAAAGACGCAAACGAAATTACGCAACTGGCGCTTCGTACTGCTAAAAAACTAAATCATAAAAAATTATATGGAATCGATTATCGTAACCGCTTTTCTTATGACAGTTTAATGATAAGCATGGATAAAGCTAATCAAAAGAATTTAAAGGAAAGAACTGCGGAATTGATGAAGAAATTTGAGAATGATCAAAACGAAAGAATCTCAAAAAGTACTTTAACCGAACTTATGTTATACAGTAATGAAAAAGAAGCTGATGAAGATAATTTACAATGGTACTTAGAAGTAGCAAATAGAACAGGAAATCCAGATGATTTTACAGGAGCTTCTTTAGTTGCGAATTGGTATAAACGAAACTTGTATATGTATTCTTTAATCCAAAAGCTAACTGAAAGCAAAGATGATAAAATAATGGTTTTAGTAGGCAGTGGTCATGCTGCAATGTTCAGGCAGTTTATTGTAAATGATCCAACATTTGAACTTGTGGAATTATCAACTGTTCTGAGATAGCTAACTTAGGTGCAAAACACACTAAGGTTCTCGCATAGTAAGGATTTTACAATAAACACAAAGTTCGCAAAGCTTTATCTATAGCTTTGCGAACTTTGTGTTTTAATCATAAAGCTAGAATAAAATCTTAACGTGCATAGCGGGTAAAAAAACAGCTTGGATTTTGCGCAACGTATGCGTACAGCAATACATTTCTATAATACATGTGGTTTTGTAAAACAAAAAATCCCTCCGATTATCGGAAGGATTTTTATATATAATTTGATTTCTTATTTGATTAAGAAAGTGCAGCTTTAACTTGGTCAGCAGCTTCTTGAAATTCTACAGCAGATAAAATCGGCATTCCGGAATTGTCAATTAGTTCTTTTGCAATAGCAGCATTTGTTCCTTGTAAACGAACAATGATTGGCACTTTAATAGCATCTCCCATGTTTTTGTAAGCGTCTACAACTCCTTGAGCAACACGGTCACAACGAACGATTCCTCCAAAGATGTTAATTAGGATAGCTTTTACATTAGGATCTTTTAAAATGATACGGAAAGCTGTTTCAACACGTTTTGCGTCAGCAGTACCACCTACGTCAAGGAAGTTTGCAGGTTCGAAACCAGCATACTTAATTAAATCCATAGTAGCCATTGCTAATCCAGCTCCGTTTACCATACATCCTACAGTACCGTCAAGATCTACATAGTTTAATCCTACTTCTTTTGCTTCAACTTCGATTGGGTTCTCCTCACGAATATCACGCATTTCAGCATATTTCTTTTGTCTGTATAAAGCATTATCATCGATATTTACTTTAGCATCTACAGCCATGATTTTATTATCCGATGTTTTTAAAACTGGATTAATTTCAAACATAGAAGCATCAGAACCAATGTAAGCATTGTATAATGAGTCAATGAATTTTACCATTTCTTTAAAAGCATTTCCAGAAAGACCTAAGTTAAAGGCAATTCTTCTTGCTTGAAAACCTTGTAATCCTACAGATGGATCAACTTCTTCTGTAAAGATTAAATGAGGTGTGTGTTCAGCAACTTCTTCGATGTCCATACCACCTTCAGTAGAATACATGATCATGTTACGACCTGTACCTCTATTCAATAAAACAGAAACGTAAAATTCAGAAGTTTCGCTTTCACCAGGATAGTAAACATCTTCAGCAACTAAAATCTTATTTACTTTTTTACCTTCAGCAGAAGTTTGAGGTGTAATCAATTGCATTCCGATGATTTGTTCAGCTATTTCTTCAACTTGTTGCAAGTTTTTAGCTAACTTAACTCCACCACCTTTTCCACGTCCACCTGCGTGAATTTGTGCTTTAATAACGTGCCATCCTGTACCAGTCTCAGCAGTTAATTGTTTTGCAGCAGCTACAGCTTCAACCGCATTATTAGCTACAATTCCGCGTTGGATGCGTACTCCGTAACTAGCTAAAATTTCTTTTCCTTGATATTCGTGTATGTTCATAATATAGAATTTGTCTGGTTCTGAATTAATTTCAGAATAAAAGTGGCACAAAAATAGCAAAAATGAACTTTAAAAAGAAATCTTTTTGGAATAAAAAGCAAGACTTATTTTGGATTGTGATTTCTTTAAAATTAATTAAAAATTTGAGTTAAATAATTGTGTAATGAATGTTAATTCAAAGACACTATATCGTTTGAGATTTAACATAAAACGTTGCTGTTTTCAGCGTGAAATAAGGATTTTGTCAATAAAAATGAAATTCGAATTATGATTTTGTCAATTCGGGGTGGGTTAAATAATATTATTGATAATTTAGGATTGTTTTTCTATTATTAGTATAAAAATGTAAGCGATACGCTTTATTTGATACAGTATGTTTAACGGAATCTTTATTTTTGTAAAAAAAATATCAAGAATGAAAGTTAAAGAACAAGGGCTATATCTGCCCGAATTTGAACACGACAATTGTGGTGCAGGATTTATTTGTAATTTGAATGGTATTAAGTCTAATGACATCATTCATAAAGCATTGGATATCTTAATAAAATTGGAACATCGTGGTGCAGTTAGTTCTGATGGAAGAACTGGAGACGGTGCTGGAATTTTATTTGATATCCCACATGATTTTTTTAAGAAAGTTTGTGAATTTGAAATCCCTGAAACACGAGAGTATGGAGTAGGAATGGTTTTTTTACCTAAAAGTAAAAATCAAGTAGCATTTTGTATTAATGCATTTGAAACAACCATAAAAGAGCAAAACTTAGCTATTTTAGGCTGGAGAGACGTCCCGGTTGATGTAAATAGTCTAGGAGAAATTGCAGCAGAAAAAGAACCGACCGTTAAGCAGGTTTTTGTTAGTAAAAATGGGCAAGAACTAACAGAACAACAATTTAACGCTAAGTTGTTTGCAGCTCGCAAAATAGCAGAACATGCTGTCAGAAATTCTAAGACTTCTGAGAGTCATATGTTTTATTTTTCTAGTTTATCTACAACAACCATTATATATAAAGGTTTGTTGATGCCGGAAGATATCAGCGGATACTATACTGATTTAAAAGATACTGACTTAGTAACACGTTTGGCTCTAGTACACCAACGTTTTTCTACGAATACATTCCCATCTTGGGAGTTGGCTCAGCCTTTTAGATATATGTGTCACAATGGTGAAATCAATACTTTGCGTGGTAACATTAGCAGAATGAGAGCCCGTGAAGAATTGATGCAAAGTGATATTTTTGGAGATGATATTAAGAGATTGTTTCCTATTATCTTAGAAGGAAAATCAGATTCTGCTTCTATGGATATGGTGGTAGAACTACTGTTAATGACAGGAAGATCACTGCCTGAAGCAATGATGATGGTTGTACCAGAAGCTTGGGAGAAACACCAAACAATGTCTGAAGATAAAAAAGCATTTTACGAATATAATGCTTGTATTATGGAACCTTGGGATGGACCAGCTTCTATTCCGTTTACCGATGGAAATGTAATTGGTGCGTTACTAGACAGAAATGGATTGCGTCCTTCTCGTTATACTTTAACAAAAAGTGGTTTCGTAATCATGTCATCAGAGATCGGTGTTCTTGATGTTAATCCTGAAGATGTAATACAACACGGTCGTTTAGAGCCAGGTAAAATGTTCTTGGTAGATATGAATGAAGGACGTATTATTGAAGATGATGAGATTAAAAATGCTATCGTAACAAAACGCCCATATAAAAAATGGCTTAATGAAAATTTATTGCCATTAGCAAAGGTACCTTATACTAATAATCCAACACCTGTCGAGAGCATTGATTTCGAAACAAGACAACGATTATTTGGTTATACAATCGAAGATTTAAAAACAATAATTAACCCTATGGGGTCTAGTGGAGCAGAAGCGATTAGCTCTATGGGTAATGATACACCATTGGCAGTTTTGTCTGAGCAACCACAGTTGTTGTATAATTATTTCAAACAATTGTTTGCACAGGTAACCAATCCACCTTTGGATGGTATTCGTGAGGAGATTATCACAGATATCAGTTTAGCGGTAGGAGGAGATTTTAATATTTTTGAAATTGAATCAAAACAATGTAAAAAATTAAAAATTCAAAATCCGGTTATCTCTAAAGAGGATTTGGATAAAATCAAAAATATAGATCATGCTGATTTTAAAACCGCTACTATTTCTACTTTATATAAAATAGAAAAAGGAGTAAATGGTTTAGAGCGTGCTTTAGAAAAATGTGTTCAGGCAACTTTTAAAGCTGTAAATGAAGGACACAACATCATCATACTTTCAGATAGAGGAGTAAGTAAAGAATTGGCACCAATACCAATGTTATTGGCTTGTTCTTATATTCACCACTCATTGAATATCTTACAGGTTCGTTCTAAATTCGGAATTATAATCGAATCGGCAGAACCTCGTGAGCCACATCATTTTGCTTTATTATTTGGTTATGGTGCTAGTGCTATTAATCCTTATATGGTAAATGAAATTATTCATAATCAAGTAGAGCAAGGTTTTATTACTGGAATAAAAGCCGATTATGCAATTGCTAATTATAATAAAGCTATTGCAAAAGGGATTCTTAAGATTATGAATAAAATAGGTATCTCTACATTACATTCTTATAGAGCTGCACAAATTTTTGAAATCTTAGGATTAAATAAAACTTTTTCGACTAAATATTTCCCATACACACCATCTCGAATTGAAGGAATTGGTTTGATGGAGATTGAAAAAGAAGTTAAGAAAAGATACCAAAAAGCATTTCCAAATTCTAAAATTGCAAATTTATTGCCATTAGAAATTGGAGGTATTTACAGATGGAGAAGATCAGGTGAAAAACACATGTTCAATCCAACTACAATTGCAAAATTACAGCAGGCAGTTCGTTTAAACAGTCCTGAAAGTTACAAAGAATACTCAGATATGGTCAATGAGCAAAGCTCAAACCTTATGACAATTAGAGGAATGTTTGAATTTAATAATTTAGATCCAATTTCTATTGATGAAGTAGAGCCTTGGACAGAAATTGTGAAAAAATTTAAAACAGGAGCAATGTCTTATGGATCTATTAGTAGAGAAGCACATGAGAATTTAGCAATTGCAATGAATAGAATTGGCGGAAAAAGTAATTCGGGAGAAGGAGGAGAAGATCCTAAACGTTTCCAGAAAGAAATTAACGGAGATTCTAGAAATAGTGCTATTAAGCAAGTAGCTTCAGGAAGATTTGGTGTTTCTATCAATTACCTGACAAATGCTAAAGAGATTCAAATAAAAATGGCTCAAGGTGCAAAACCTGGAGAAGGAGGGCAATTACCTGGTGAAAAAGTAGTGCCTTGGATTGCAGAAATTAGAAATTCAACACCTTATGTTGGGCTTATTTCTCCACCACCTCACCACGATATTTATTCTATCGAAGATTTATCTCAATTAATTTTCGATTTAAAAAATGCTAATCGTGAAGCACGTGTAAATGTAAAATTAGTTTCAGAAGTTGGAGTTGGAACAATCGCTGCTGGTGTTGCAAAAGCAAAAGCCGATGTGATCTTGATTTCTGGTTACGATGGAGGAACTGGTGCTGCACCATTAACATCTTTACAGCATACAGGTATTCCTTGGGAACTTGGTTTGGCGGAAGCACAGCAAACTTTAATCTTAAATGATTTAAGAAGTCGTGTAGTATTAGAGTGTGATGGTCAGTTAAAAACAGGTCGTGATGTAGCTATTGCAGCTTTATTAGGAGCAGAAGAATTTGGTTTTGCGACAGCACCACTTGTAGCTTCTGGTTGTATCATGATGAGAGCTTGTCACTTAAATACATGTCCAGTTGGTATTGCTACACAGGATCCAGAATTAAGAAAAAATTTCAAGGGAACGCCAGAGCATGTAATTAACTTCATGTATTTTATTGCCGAGGAGTTAAGAGAAATCATGGCACAATTAGGATTCAGAACTTTAAAAGAAATGGTGGGGCAATCACAAAAATTAAATGTGAACAAAGCTATCAAACATTATAAAGCAAATGGATTAGACTTGTCTTCGATACTTTACAAACCAGAGAAAGCAAAAACAGTTCCAAATCACAATACGACTACACAAGATCACGCATTAGAAAACGTATTGGATTTTGCAATTATAAAAGAAGCTATTCCGTCTATTTATAGAAAAGAAAAAACAAGAGTTACTTTTAAAATTAAGAATACAGACCGCTCAGTTGGTGCAATTTTAAGTAATGAAATTTCAAAAATATATGGTGCTCAAGGATTACCTGAAGATACTATATTAGTTGATTTTGAAGGTTCAGCAGGACAAAGTTTTGGAGCTTTTGCTACCAATGGATTGTCATTTAAAATTCACGGAAACTGTAATGATTATTTAGGAAAAGGACTTTCTGGAGGGAAACTAATTATTAAAGTTCCACCTACTGCTACTTTCAAACCTGAGGAGAATATCATTATTGGTAACGTTGCTCTTTACGGAGCTATTACTGGTGAAGCATACATTAATGGTATGGCCGGAGAACGTTTCTGTGTAAGGAATTCTGGAGCAACAGCAGTTGTAGAAGGAATTGGAGATCACGGTTGCGAATACATGACTGGAGGAACTGTTGTTATTTTGGGTAAAACCGGAAGAAATTTTGCTGCGGGTATGAGCGGTGGTGTTGCTTACGTTTACGACAAGAATAAAAAATTCGATTCTACTTTATGTAACATGGAAATGGTTGCATTCGATCCAATGGAAGAGGATGATTTTATCAAGTTAAGACGTTTGATAAAAAACCATTCGTTGTACACAAATAGCCCATTGGCAAAAAGACTTTTGGCAGACTGGGAAAACGAGCAGGAACATTTCATCAAAGTAATGCCTACAGATTACAAAAAGGCATTACAAAGAATAGCAGAAGAAAAGCAAATTGAAGAACTAATAGCTTAATAAAACATCAATTTCAAAAATCAATTTCAATGGCAATGTCTTCCTCATCGTCCTGAGACCTTGGGAGAAGGATTTGGAATTTTAAAAATTGGAATTTAATTAAAATGTCATGGGTAAGATAGGTGGATTTAAAGAATATAATAGAGCAGACGAAAGTAATATTGCTGTTAAGGAACGTGTATCAAACTATAATGAGTTTACGATAACCTTAGAAAAAGATAAGATTAAAGAACAAGGTTCAAGATGTATGGATTGTGGTATTCCGTTTTGCCACAGTGCATGTCCGTTAGGGAATTTAATTCCAGATTTTAACGATATGGTACATCAGGAAGAGTGGGAGAGTGCATTAAAAATTTTGCAATCAACAAATAACTTCCCTGAATTTACAGGTCGTTTATGTCCTGCACCATGTGAGAAATCATGTGTATTAGGAATTATCAAAGAACCAGTTGCGATTGAGA
The DNA here is from genome assembly GCF_057834355.1 of Flavobacterium sp. GL_143. Lineage (NCBI taxonomy): Bacteria > Pseudomonadati > Bacteroidota > Flavobacteriia > Flavobacteriales > Flavobacteriaceae > Flavobacterium > Flavobacterium sp. GL_143. The sequence continues at coordinate 2,509,356 of NZ_CM174401.1, forward strand.
ATATCGAGAAAAATATTATCGAAAGGGGTTTTGCTGAAGGTTGGATTAAACCACAACCTCCAAAAAAGAGAACTGGAAAAACAGTTGCGGTTATTGGTTCTGGTCCTGCAGGTTTAGCAGCAGCACAACAATTAAACAGAGCTGGACACACAGTTACGGTTTTTGAAAGAGACAATGCAATTGGTGGATTGTTGCGTTACGGAATTCCTAATTTTAAATTAGAAAAAGGAATTATCGACAGACGTGTAATAATATTAGAAGCCGAAGGAATTGTTTTTAAAACCAATGTAAATGTTGGAGTTAATTATAGTATCGAAGAACTAAATGCATTCGATTCAATCGTTTTATGTGGAGGAGCTACAGAAAGAAGAAGCTTGCCAACTAAAGGAATCGAAAGCAAAGGAGTTGTTCAGGCAATGGATTTCTTAACACAGCAAACAAAAGTTTTATTTGGCGAAGAAATTCCTAACCAAGTAAAAGCAACTGGTAAAGATGTAATTGTTATTGGAGGAGGAGACACAGGATCAGATTGTATCGGAACTTCAAACAGACATGGAGCAAAATCGGTTACAAATTTTGAAATTTTGCCAAAACCACCAGTTGGAAGAAGCGAAACAACACCTTGGCCGTTCTGGCCGTTGCAACTTAAAACATCATCTTCACATGAAGAAGGTTGTGACAGAAACTGGTTAATTAATACCAAAGAGTTTCTAGCAAACGAAAAAGGAGAATTAGTAGGTTTAAAAACGGTTGAAGTTGCTTGGAAAATGACTCCGGGACAACGACCAGAACTTATAGAAAAAGAAGGTTCAGAGAAAATTTGGCCATGTGATTTAGCATTATTGGCACTTGGATTTACAGGGCCAGAAAAAACATTAAGCGATCAATTAGGATTACAGTTGGATATGAGAAGCAATTACAAAGCGACAAATTATCAAACAAATGTTCCACATATCTTTACAGCTGGAGATATGCGCAGAGGACAATCCTTAATCGTTTGGGCAATCTCCGAAGGTCGTGAGGCTGCGAGAGAAGTAGATTTATATTTAATGGGATCTACAAATTTACCAACAAAAGGAAGCGGAGACTTACCAAGTCTATAAACCAACAAACAACACACTTTTGCTAAGCTGCTAAGGCACTAAGCGACTAAGATTCTAAGTTTTTTACTTAATCACCTTAGTAGCTTAGAATCTTAGCAGCTTTTTTTGCTACGAATTTCTCTGATTAAAGGGTTTTGTTGGTTTGCTACGATCCGAATAATAGCAAATAGGGGAACCAATTTCACAAATGACGCTTATTAAACAGGTACTTAGTAAAATTCCATAAATAAAAATTAGAGAAAATTCGAGTCATTCGCGGCAAAAAAATATTATGCATTAAACACTCTGTGGCAAAAAACTTAGTATCTTAGATCCTTAGCAGCTTAGGATCTAAAGAGGATTTTATATAAATTTAAAATAGCGCACAAAATGTTTTATTTTAAACAAATTGTTATAATTTGTTATTATTTTACATTTTATTGGTGGGTATTCAAAAGAGTAATAAATTTGTCAAAAATAGTTTAACAATGCAATCAAAAGATTTACTGCAATTAGCAGACCAATTTGGAAGTCCATTATATGTGTATGATGCTGAAAAAATCCAATCACAATACAACAGGTTAACTAAAGCGTTCTCTAAAGTAGAGAATCTTAGAATTAACTATGCCATGAAGGCCTTGTCCAATGTTGCAATACTTCAGTTGTTAAAGGATATGGGGTCTGGGTTAGACACAGTATCTATTCAGGAAGTATTACTAGGACTTCACGCTGGATATGAGCCTGAAAGAATATTTTATACACCAAACGGAGTTTCTCTTGAAGAAATTGAAGAAGTAGCTGCAATGGGTGTACAAATAAACATCGACAACTTATCTATTCTGGAGCAATTCGGAACCAAATATCCTAATACACCAGTTTGTATTCGTATCAATCCGCACGTAATGGCAGGAGGAAATACTAATATATCTGTAGGACATATCGATAGTAAATTCGGGATTTCTATTCATCAATTGCCACATTTAGTGCGTATTGTAGAGAATACCAAAATGCATATCGTAGGTATTCATATGCATACAGGATCAGATATTCTGGATATTGAAGTGTTTTTATATGCTGCCGAAATTTTATTCGACGCTGCTAAAAACTTCAAAAACTTAGAATTCCTAGATTTTGGAAGTGGATTTAAAGTACCATACAAAAAAGATGATATCGAAACTGATATTGAAGAATTAGGTAAAAAATTATCAAAAAGATTCAATTCGTTTTGTACAGAATACGGAAAAGATTTAACCTTGATTTTCGAACCAGGTAAATTCCTGGTAAGTGAAGCAGGTTTCTTCCTGGCGAAAGTAAATGTTGTAAAACAAACGACTTCAACAGTATTTGCTGGAATCGATAGTGGTTTTAACCACTTGATTCGTCCAATGTTATACGGTTCACAACATCATATCGAAAACATTTCTAACCCTAAAGGAAAAGAGCGTTTCTATTCGGTGGTTGGATATATTTGTGAGACAGATACATTTGCTAATAACCGAAGAATTTCGGAAATTAAAGAAGGTGATATTTTGAGTTTTAGAAATGCAGGAGCATATTGTTTCTCAATGTCTTCTAATTATAATTCAAGATACAAACCAGCCGAAGTTTTATGGATCAAAGGCGAAGGACACTTAATTCGTGCTCATGAAACATTCGAAGATTTATTAAGAAATCAAATCGCGTTGCCACAAGAAGTTGCTGCAACAGTTTAAAATAAAAAAAAGAATGTCAATTTAAAAGATCCCATTCCCGAAAGGTGAATGGGATTTTTTTTGCTCAACATTGTCATTCTAATTGTCAGGTTGAGCGATCCCGGAACTTCGGGAGAAGTTCACGCAAAGTAACCACAAAGCTTAGAATTGAAATTTAATATTTTGGGCGTGTCCCTCCGGGTCAGGCTTTCGGCTTTATCTTTTGTTCCGTTTCTCTTCACAAAAGGATATCGCCTCTATCCTTCACGCAGTCCTTGTTTTCATAAGAAAAATATAAAATAATTAAAGATTTGTAAGTATTATTTTAATATTTTCGCCAAAAAACTTCAACCCTTGCAAAACTAAATATATTAGGATTAATTATATAAAAACTCAATAAAGAAGGATAATAAAAACTAAAACCAAAACCAAAAAAATGAAATTTGAATTCAATAATTTTTATCACAGTAGCAAAAAATATTCACACGTATTTTGTTTGTTATTCTTGCTATTTTTTAATTGCAAAACCAAAGAGAGTAATATCCCAAAAACACACAAGAATCCTACATCAGATACTATTGCGTCGCAAAGTGATGATTCTATAGATCATAGTAGTGAAGACGAAATTGCTGCGAGGAAAAAATATATAGCTTTTCTAACTGATTTTTTAAATCAAAATGCATCGAAACAATCCATTGATACTTTAAATAATAGAGTAGAAGCAGCAATGGAAATTTACGCTAATTATAATTCACTTAAAGATTCAGATTTTATAGACGTAAACGATAAGTTAGTCAGTTTTATTGAGAGTAAAAATGATTTAAAAATACCTGAAAGTTTTTACACTGCAGGGTTAATGGAATCGTATGGCTATTTTAGTATTGCTGATGGACATCCTATAAATCATTTTAAAATAGGAGCAAAATTAGGGAATGTAAATTGTGTAAAATATTTAGCGATAATCTATTTTGAGCGAATCCTAACGAAACACAATGCAACAGAATTATGTGATCCTGTTTGTATGTCTCATCGAGGTAGAAATTATATTGAAGATACTCATTTAGCAAGTTTAAGTAAAAAGGATATCTTAGGTTTTACTTCCCTTTCGAATAATGTTTTATTAAAAACAATTAGTGATCACATCAACACAAAAATGACAGATGAAGAAATATTAAATTATGTTATTCATTTACGAACCCATTCAAACCCTATTTTTAATTTGAATGACATACAAATTAAAGAAGCTTTAGATAATCATAAAGTAGATTCTAAATCATATCAGGGTAGTAAGAGTAATGAGGTGTTTAGAAAAATTTTAGACAATAATTCTAACATTGATATTAGCGACGTTGCAGAGCTCTACACTTTTAATTATCCAGCTTACGATAATGAAGCTGTGTTTTTATTTTGGATTACATTAGATTTTGAGAAAAGAGGAATTGTAACCTACAATCAATTTATGGAGGAGTATGATTTACAAGAAAAGTACGGAATCATTGATTTAGGATCTCGAGAATTAATTAACGGTATATTAAAATATTTTATAGATCACGGAGATACTAAAAGTGAAGAATTATTAAAAGAATATGCTAGTATCGATAATTCAAATTAAATGTGTAACAAGGAGTATAAGTATTAAAACATAATTTATTAATAATTACCACCAATGAAAAAAGTATTTTATTTGAGCATCTTATTCTTATCTATTCAAAATTTATGTGCTCAAAATATTATAGATTTCTTTTATTCTATTCCATCACAATACGTAGATAGTCTAAGTTATGTTGAAAGAAAAAATTTGATTAAAAATAAAAGACTAGAAAAATATGATATGCTATACACAGTAGAGTATGATATTAAAAATGGGTATTTGCGGTTGGAACAAAGTTATACAGAAGGACAGTCAGGATATGGGATTTACGAAATAGCATATTGGAATGTGAAAAATAAAAAGCTGATTGCCGTTTCTAGTATTTTGGGAAGTAATGGAGGGTTTCATCAACATAATTTTAAATTTTTTGAATACAAAGACGAAAACTTGACCGAAGCAAGAAATGGTTATTTAAAAAGTTACACTTCAAATTTTGAAGTTTTTATAAATAATCTTGTTACTGAATTCACTAAAAAAAATACTAGTCAATCGGTTAAAGAGGATTTGTCAAGTACTCAATTTACAATAGAGCTACCTCGTAAAGGGAAAAATATAAGTGTGTCTTTTAAAGATAACAATATGAGTGATCCGGATTATTTTAATAAAAATTATGCAAAGCATCTAAACTTCAGGGAGAAGGTATATAAGTGGAATGAAATTAAAGAAGTTTTTGAATAATAATATCGGCTGAAGAGAAATCCCGACTTCGTTGCGTATAAAGCTAAATAATAGATAACAAGAAAAAAATACAGAAGATTAGGAATATGAAAATTAGAATTTTAATAATTGTAGCGCTCATTTTTATCTCTTGTAAAAAAGAAGAAAAACAACAAAACGATAAATTTGAAAGTTTAAAAGTTGATACAATAATAAAACCTCAAGAAAAAGAAACCAAGAATTCTGATACAATTGTAGTTTCTAAAAAGCATAAGGTAAACAAGATTTCCTGTGATTTAGATGGAGATGGATTGAATGAAACTGTTGAAATTGTAAGAAGTACCAAAAATGAGAAAAGCGGTTTAAGAATCATATTCGGAAATGGAAAAAGAACGGATTATTTAGGAATGGGAAATAATATTCTAGAACAAGGTTTTGATGAGATAGATTGGGCTGGAATATTTGAAAAAGCTCCCAAAAATGAATTGTATTGGAATAATGTAAATGACGAAGGCGAAATTATGACTGATGAAGAAGTTAATGAAGCCGATAAAATAAAATTATTGAATGACGGAATATTTATTCACGCCGAAGAAAGTTGCGGTGGCGGAGTAATTTATTTAAAAGATGGAAAATACGAATGGATTCAGCAAGAATAAATTGCTATGATAATACTCAAGTCCTAAGTTTATAAAAAAAACATAAATCATTTTAATTTGAAGTTAAACACAAATATTTTTATCAAAACAGAACGATTGATCTTAAAACCAATTGAAGAAAAATATATCGATGATATTTATGAAAGCTTTACTAGTGAGGTAACTAAGTTTATGCCTTTTAATCCTCAAGGAAATAAAAATGAGATTATTGATTTTGTTCTTAATTCTAAGAAAGGCTTATTAGAAAAAACAGATATAGTATTTGTTGTTCTTGATATTGATGAAAGATTTATGGGTTGCTGTGGGATTCATAATATAAATCCAGAATCGATTGAAGTTGGTTTGTGGTTAAAAAAAGAATTTCAAGGTCAAGGTTTTGGTACGGAGATAATTACCGGAATAATTGAGTTTATTGAAGATAATTTTAAGGTTGAATATATTTTATATCCTGTGGACGAAGAAAATATCGCTAGCCGAAAAATACCTGAAAAACTCGGATTTATTCCTTTTAAAACTTACAGAAAGCGAAAAAAGGATACGATTGATTTAAATATAATTGAATATAGAAAACATTACAGTTAATAGTAATTCTGTATTTAATCCTTGCTTAATCCTATTTCTTCTGAAATGGGATTTTTTTGTTTTATGTTAATTTAATTTACTTGTTTGGGAGAGAGAAGTCTAAGGTTTTCTACACAAACTTGTTTTTTAAAGAAATGAGAAGATTGTGGATATTGGGACTTAAATATTTAATAATTTGGAAGTCACTACTCTGCAAACGCTCTCGACTTCGTAGCGATAACAATGGGGATAACAAAGATTAAAAAGAATATAGAAACGGGTACAAAGTCGGGATACTTCACACGGCGTGATTTTTTATTACACACAATATTTTCAAGCTGAGGTAAAGTTTGAGTTCACGCAAGTAACCACAAACTTGTCCTTTCGACGTAAGGAGAAATCTTCGCAAGAAACTCCATAAAGTATATCATATTTAAATACAAAAGGAAGAAAAATCTTAAAAATATTTATACCTTTAGGCAAAAATAAATTGAATGAATTTTCAAGAAGGTTATCATAATTACTACGTATACATAATAACAAACAAATCTAAAACTGTTTTTTATACTGGAGTTACAAATAATTTAAGAGTTCGTTTGAGTCAACATAAAGAGAACAATACAAATGGAAACAAAACCTTTGCATCAAGGTATAATGTTACGTTCTTACTATACTATGAAAAATTTACTTGGATTCAAGATGCAATTGCTCGCGAAAAAGAAGTAAAAGATTGGCGTAGGGAAAAGAAAATAGAATTGATAAAGACTATTAATCCAAGTTTGGATTTTTTGAATTATTTATTTGAATGATTTTATTTGTAAATCTCTACACAACATTTCCATTCTTTGTAGAGTTTCTTGCGAAGATTTCTCCTTACGTCGAAAAGACAAGATTGTGGATAATTGAGGCTTGAAATTTAATAATTTGGGTGTTTACCAATGAAAAAGGGGCTATATTCTTTTCTTCGTTTCATTTTGTAAAAGGATACCGTCTCTATCCTTGACGCAATCTTCGTTTTCATTAGACAATCATAACGACTTAAAGTCATTTGTAAGAAAAAATAAATATATTTGAAATAAAGAAAAAAATGAAAGGAATTACATTTGTTGAAAATTTTATTGAAAACCCAAACGAACTATTCGAAAATTTGAAGGTAAATGTGACATGGGACGAAAGAATGAGTGCCAGAAAAACTGCAAGTTTTGGAAAAGCATACAATTATTCTCAAATAGAATATCCATTCCAAGAGTTTCTACCTGAACTAAAAGAAATTAATCAAAAAGTTTCGAAAATAATTGGTTTTGAACCTAATAATTGTCTCATAAACTATTACTTAGATGGAAAATCTAAAATGGGTTATCATTCAGACCAAATTGATATTTTAGAACCACAAACTGGAGTTGCAATTATTTCAGTTGGAGCAATTAGAATTCTGAAATTTAGAAATATATTAAATCCTGAGTTATTTGAAAGCTTTGAATTAACGGAAGGTAGTTTGATTTATATGACGCAAGAAGTTCAAGAAAATTGGCAACACTCGATTCCACAATCAAAAACAGAAATCGGAAGAATTAGTATAACTTTGAGAAAAATGATATAATGAAAAAATCATTGAACAAATAATACTGCTTTCGAAGTCTCCCGACTTCGTACAGCACGTCAGATTAAAAAGTATTTTTTTTTGAGGGAAATAAAAAAATTATGCGGTTGGTTGGTTCTTTGCTTCTGTATCCATTCTTTTAAATTCTGACTTTACCCAATATATTAATTGGATTACGAAAAACAATGACATAAGACCAAATGCAATTCTAAGAAAGAAAGTAAAGCTACTAGAAAAATAATAACTTATCAGAATTGAGATGCTTAATAAAAAAATAGAAAAAACAGTTATTATCAAAAGGGAGTGCTTAGTTTCAATCTTAAGACTTGTGATATATTTTATTGTTGTAAAAACTGAACAAAGAAACCAAGTTATTGAAAGAGCGAAAATCATTGCAAATTGTGCATAAAAGGGATATGTAAAAAAATTAGGCTTAAATAAACAAAATGGAACAGTCCAAAATGCGCAGATAACTATAAAGAAAATAATTAATTGTTTTGACATATAATTATACCCGTTAAATGCATTTAGAAAATCACCCATAGTATTATTTGGTTAAGTTGATTAATTAAACAAATATATGATTTTTAAATTTTAGCTTTTGATATGTTTTTTTATTTGGTATTACTCAGCTCTTCGAAGTGTTCTAATGAAACTTTAGTTGCTCTGCGATAATTATTGTGTTAATAATGGATTAGCAAACCCTTTATTTGTGCGAAAAATTTTACATTTGTTTTTTGTGAAAAAATACCTAAATAGTATCTTATCAAAAGGACTATGTTTTTCACGAACACCAACTTTTCCCCTGCTGTGCATTCTATGATGAAAAACAAGTAAAAAGAGTTAAAATTCAAGATGCAAATTTATAAGTATTTATATAGGGAGTTTCTCTAGTTATAACAGCGAAAATTCTGCTTATAAGTTTGCATCTAATATTATTTAAAACCAACATTGAGTTTTTACCTTCCGCTTTTTTCTTTTTGTAATATTCTTTTAATTGTGGATCATATTTTAATGTTGTCATAGCACACATTTGCAATAATGACTTCATTTTTTTATCTGCCATATGATTTACTCTTGTCCTTCCTTTTACACTCGAACCTGAACTATGTTCAAAAGGCGCAACACCAGAATAACAGGCAAATTGTCTCCAGTTTTTAAAAGCTGTAAATCCTTTTGTTGCAATAATCAAATATACGCTGGTTTGTTCTCCCAATCCAGGAATCGATTTGATAAGTTGAGCTTGCTTAGTTAATTGATCGTTTGCTTTGATGACTTCTTTAATTTTGACTCAATTTTATGGATGGAATTTTTAATAGATTTGACAAGAGTTTGGTTAATTTGTGATACTTCTTTAAAAATTATTTTATCCGTGAAAGCTTTACTTTCCTTAGTCGCTTGTAGAAGTAATAACGCTTTTAGCATTTTCTCTCTTTCAGTATAAAGAATTTTTAATTTCTGAATATCCATGCTTGCGAAAGCGAATAGTTTTAATTTATCTATATTTCTATAACTGTAATAAGAAATATCTTTAGCATCAGTTTTGTCATTTTTTCCTCTTGAAATTCCTTTAGATTTTTTTATTTCAATAGCGGGAACAATCCATAAATCTAGATTAAGTTTCACTAAAACACTTGATAAATGATTGGTATAAACACCTGTGTTCTCGCAACAAAAAAGAGTACATCCTTTATCAACTTTTCTATCCAGTTTTTTAATAAAAATAGAAATACTCTTAATATTGTTTTCTATGATAAAATGCTCTGATTTAAGAGTTAAAGAATCAAGAATATTAATATCCAATTTTGCTTTTGATACATCAATACCAACATAAAATAAATACTTTTTCATAACTTTGAATTTAAGATGAATAAAAATGTTGAACTTCTTTAGAGCCTTTATTAGACCGCCATGTCTATCATTCTATTTGAAGCAATTCAACGGGATTCAAGGAGAAGGCAGAGGACTAATGCACAGCATGGTTCTTAACTAGCGAAGTCTAAAGTTCACCTCTGCTTTCCTTTGAATAAAATTAAAGTTTTTTATCTAATCCAAAGTAAAGGCGAAGTCTCACGACTTCGTAGTGACAATAATAATAAAACCTCATCATAATGAAAAACATAATAATTCTATTTTTTCTATTTAGTAATGTTTTAATTGCGCAAGAAAATATATTTCTTGATCCAGATAAAGAGCCAAATTGTGAAGAATTGAAGAACGGAAAATTTGCAAGCATAGGTTATAGTCCAAAAGAATATTATATGATTGTTAAGGACGGAATACAAACAGAATACATTGAAAATGGTCAATATGTTAAATCAATAATGGAGTTTTTAAATGAGTGTGAATATAAAACCACAATTCTAGAAGTTACAATACCTAATTACTATGCTAAAGTAGGTGATTCTTTGACCACAAAAATATTACAAACACAATGTGAATACATTAAAGTTAAAAGTACAATGTTTGATAAAGACTATGAATTTGTTTATGTCAAGATGAATTAATCAGATAGTAAGGATTTGCAATTACTAAGAGGTGAACATGAAAAATTTAGAAAAAATAAATCTAGTTAAATTAAAACTAAATATAGGTCTAAGTGCTGCGAAAGAATTAATTGATAAATTTAATGATGTCGATTTGGCTATTGAATCTTGGGAAAAACAAATTGAAGACGAACAAAAAGCTAGTCTAGATAAGAAATATGATTCTCTAGAAAAATTCTATTATTTTGAAAATGAATATTGTTATCCGACTTTAAATGATTTTGATAAACCAGAAATACAAGCCTTCACAAATAATTATTGTTCCCAACTTTGGAATAAATATATTTCAGAAAGTCAAAAACATCTTATGCTCATAAATAATCCTGACCAATGGAAAATAAAAAATGAGATTAAAAAAGAATATAATTGGCAAAATGACTGGAACGAAACTAATACTGAAGCTTTCAACGAAATTGTTAAGCCATTAATTGATTGGGAGGAAGATGATGAGGTTATGTTTTTTTGGAATAAGTACTCTGGAATAGAATCTAAATGGGGTATAATTTGCAAATATTGGATTTCGTTTTTATACGACGATGAATCAAATATTATTATAAATCTTAAAAATAAAAAAGTAATAATCTTGAGTACAAATGGAAACTTATCTATTGCTGAAAGAGATTAGCTCTCCTCTGGCGCGAGCGTCACGCTCGTGTCTATAATCTATTTCCCGTTTGCTTATCATATCATTTAGGTGACTTATGTTCACGAGCGGGACGCTCGCGTTAGCAAGATTGGTAACATAGATTTATAACATGAATTATCAAGGTTAACCTAATCTAAGCTTCATTTTTAATTTGTAATTTCGGCAAATTAAAAAAAACTACAAAAAATGAAATTACAAATACGCATTCTGATTTATTCCTTATTATTCTTTACCTATAGTTTTTCAACTTCATTTTTACTGACACTGGGCGAAAAATTAAAAGATCATAGATTTATAACTTTAGGCTGTGGTTTTCTTCTTATCAATTTAATTTTCTCTTTTAAGGTATTAAAATGGACTCCTTTACTAAATATAATATGCTCTGCTGTAATTGCATCTTTAGCTTTATTCTTAGCATTGAAGTTTGGTGATTTACGTCTGTTTTCAAAATATGACCCTCATGGGATTAAAACGGCATTAATGGTTTACGCCTTTTTATCTATTTTGTTTTGGGAAATTGTGTATCAAATAAAAAGTAGAAAACAATTAAAATAGAACTATATGTTAGATGTATTTCGATACATCTCTACAATACATTGTTTTGTAAAACTTACATAATCTTATTTCTAATCTGAATCCGTAGAGGTGCGCAATTGTGCATCTCTATTTTTTTTAATTTAAAAAGTCATAAATTTAGTGTGCGATTAATTATTTAATAATCGGAATTAAACTCTAATTTTTAAAATGAATATTATGGAAACTAAAAAAATATGGGCTAATTTGGGAGTAGAAGATTTAGTAAGAACAACCAAATTTTATAGCGATCTAGGCTTTAAACGAAACGGTCACGGTGTATCTGAAGAACTAACAAGTTTTACTTTTGGAGACGATAATTTTATAATTCATTTTTTTATAAAAGATAGATTTAAGTGGGCTGTTGATGCTGAAATGACTGATTTAAAACTTGGAAATGAAATTATATTTTCACTTTCTGCCGAAAGCAAAGATGAAGTAGATCAATGGCTAAAAAACGTTAAAAAAGCAGGAGGAAGAATTTTTGCTGAACCACAAGATTATGGAAAAGGATATTTCTTTGGTTTTTCTGATCCAGATGGACATAAATTTAATGTTTTATATTGGCCAAAATAAAATATATTTTTGATTAAATTCTGAAAGTCAAATTACTACGAGGTTACTATATTGAAAAAAAGCATCTCTAATTTAGCCCCGATGGGAGCGGTATCCTTTTTCTTGCCATCCTGACGGAGGAAGGATCTCAAGAAAAAGATTTAGCGTACAGCGGGAAGTTAGGTTGTTATGAAAATGAAAGTTTTTGCTTCTTAAATTTTAAATCATGATCCTATTTATCTGAATTGATCTAAAACAGATATATTTGCACTTTAAAAAATTAAGGAATGAAAAAGATTATAATACTTTTTTCAATATCGATTTTGGCGTTTTCTTGTGGTGTAAAAACTACTCAATCGTTGTTAAGTGATGGTGATTATGATGGAGCAATAAATCGTGCTGTTGAGGGATTAAGGAATAAAAAAGATTCTAAGGGGAAACAAGATTATGTTTATTTGCTGGAAGAGGCTTTTGCTAAAGCAAAAGAAAGAGATTTACGCAATCTTGATATGATGGCTAAGGAAGCTAATCCTGCTAATATAGAGCGTGTTTATAACACCTACATTCAATTAAATAATCGTCAGGAGAAAATAAGACCTTTGTTGCCATTACAATTAATGAAGCAAGGAAAAAATGCTTATTTCCCGTTTGATAATTATTCGGAACAAATTGTAAGTAGCAAAAATGCGTTGTCAAAATACTTATATGAAAACGCTTCGGTACTTTTAAAATCTAAAAACAAACTGGACTTTAGAAAAGCGTATGATGATTTTGCTTATCTGGAAAGTATAAATCCCGGATATAAGAATACTAAAAAGCTTATGGATGAGGCTTTGTTTAAAGGAACTGATTTTGTTGATGTTTATGCTAAAAACGAAACGAATATGGTTATCCCAAAACAGCTTCAAAACGATTTGCTAGATTTTAGCACGTATGGATTAAACGATAAGTGGACTGTTTATCATAGCGCCAGACAGAAAAATGTTATTTATGATTATAGTTTAGTATTGAATTTTAGAGAGATATTTATTTCACCTGAGCAGATTAAAGAAAAAGAGTTTATTAAGGAAAGAGAGATTAAAGATGGTGTAAGAACTCTTTTGGATGGCAGAGGAAGACCTGTTAAGGATAGCTTAGGTCGCGAAATAAAAGTGGATAATTATAGAACGCTTAGAGCAAATATATATGAGTTCAGACAATTTAAATCTTGTCAGGTAACTGCAAAGGTTGATTATATTGATTTAAAAGGAAATCAGTTAATACAATCGTTTCCTATAACGAGCGAGTTTATTTTTGATTATACTTATGCAACTTATAGAGGGGATAGAAATGCTTGTGAGGATAGTTATATTGGCTATTTTAATAAACGTGCCGTGCCATTTCCTAATAACGAGCAAATGGTTTATGATACGGGCGAAGATTTAAAAGCCAAACTCAAGGATATCATCGTTCGGAATAGATTTAGATGATAGATACTTTATATGTAAAAAAGAGTAGCAACTAAAATATAGTTGCTGCTCTTTTTTTTATGTATTGGAGTAGGTATGGACACTTTGTGCTGCTGAGGGCATATAGTTTACGCCGAACCAGCAAAGTAATAATACAACAAATGCTAATGCCAGGGTTATTAAAACGGGTTTAATACTATCGGGGTAACGATAACGCATGTGTATATAAATTAAGTATCCTAACCAGGTGAGCATTGCCCAGGTTTCTTTAGGATCCCATGTCCAGTAATGTCCCCAAGCTTCTTTTGCCCATAAAGCACCAAACAATAATCCTAAGGAAAGGAAACCAAAACCGACATATACTAGATTGTTTGCAAGTTGGAGTATAGCATCTTTATAAGTGCCTCTATAATATTCGTATAATCCATAACATGCTACAATAGATGATGCTGCAAGTAAGGCATAAGAAAAAATGTAAACCAATACATGGGGAACAAACCAAATGCTTTGTAAGGCTGGCATTAGGGCTTTGTTGTAGGTATCTGGATTAAGATAGTTGATGGTTAAAAATACTATTGCCATAACCAAACTATAGTTTAAGAGCCATTTGTATTTCCATCGGGTATAGGTTATTACGCCTATAATGGGTAAGAATACGGCATACCAAAGTCTTGTTTCGCCAAGTGTGCGCATAGGTGGTCGCCCCAAGTGTTGCCATAAGTTATAGGTAAATAGTACCATTGCCAAACCACCTAATGTTGCAAAAAGAAGTATAGGTACTGTTTTATTACGTGTGCTTTTTACAACTTGTAAAAGCATGCAGACTAACCAACAAATAATCGCCACAAGGGCATAGTGAGAAAAATAGATCCAATAATTCATTTAAAAAATCTTTATTTATATACAATTTCAAACATTCATTTAAACATATAACTGTTTAAACTACGGTTCCTCTTCCTTTAAATATTAAATAAACTGCTCCTATTATCATCATGAAAATTCCGGAGTAAACAATAGGTAACCAAGGATCACGAACTAATTCTATGACGCTTAATTTGGACCATTTTCCGAATTTTTCATCATAACTTAATTGGTATACTTTCCATCCGTTTACTTTATAAGGTTTATTGACTTCGATTACTGTTTTATCATTTTTCTCATCTTTAACAAAAACATTTACATGCGAACTGTATTTTTTTGCTTCAGGCTGTAACATTACGATTGCTTCTTTATCGTTTAGTTGTAAATAAGAATATTCGGTTGCAAAACTTCCGCAACTAATCCATGCTGTAGTATCTATTGTAGCCGATTTCACTTCGACCAGTGCAGCTGGAGTTGCTCCTTCTTCATTTACCTGAAAATAACCATTGCCAGTAAACTTGCTGTTTTCTATATAATTAATGATTTTAATTTTATAGCCTTTATAGTCATAGCTATCTCCTTTATTAATCATTCTAAGCGCGTTTACTCCTTTTGTCTCAATACTATTGTTTGTAATATCGGCAAATGCAAGTTTTGGGGCAAAGGTTTCCATATCAAAGCTTGTAAGTTCAAATGCAATAGGCATGGGGATCATAACACCTTTTTCGTTTTCGGCTCCCCATACAAGTTGGTTTTCGTATAATTTCATTGTGTAGCGTTGTAAATCTCCACTACCTAAAATTCCCGCTGTCATTGCTATAAAAAGCCCTAAATGGTTTAATATAAAACCCCAGTTTTTCCATTGCCATGGAGTCATTCTATTAAGGGTTGCGAGACCAAGTGTAATAAGAAAATACAATTGCGCGATAATAAATGGCCAACTTGTTAATACAAATGAGAACCCGAATAAATCAGGTTTTACTCCTTCGACAAAATTTTGTTGAGGAAGCGTTCCCATGATAACGGCTTGTATTAAAACCAAGACAATTGCACTAACAGATGCTGGAACTGATCTTAGCCATTTTACCCAAGGATGTGTCCTGCTGGTAAAATGCAGCAAAAGTAACATGCCAATAAATAAACCACCGATGATATAATTTATAGGTGCTCCAATGGCTTTAATACTAGTTCTGGTTGTTATTTGTAATAAATAACCCGTTAGTAATAATCCGCCAGCGATTATAAAAGATTCTTTATAATCCCAAGGATATTGCCAGAGCTTTCTTTTTGGAATTTTATGTTTTTCAAAATTAACTAATCTCATTCTTTTCTTAATTTGGAACTTTTAATTAAAGAGGGTTGTAAGGTTGATAATAACTTATACAAACCCTCTTTATACTTATTGGTTGTTATTTGGCAGGATTAGAATATAGCAGTTGTTTTTTCTTAGCTTCATCTAGCCATTTAGGTAAAACTGTTTTTTTGAATTCGGTTTTATTGGCCTTCTCTTTGTCCATATCAAGACCTATGAATTTCTGCGCTTTTTCTTTGGTAGAAATATCAGGATATTGCATAGGTGTAGTTTGTCCTAATGAAGCTAATACTTTACTTAATTCAATTCTTGCTTCGGCAGCTTTGTTTAACCCATTTGTAATAACTCTTGCAGTTTCTAATGGTGCATGAAATGATCCTCCGTGAGATGCTGCTGTAAAGTCCCAACGCCATTGTGATTGACGAATTAATTTCAGGATGCCTTTCATCTGAGCTTCTGTCGCTCCTTTATCCCAAGCTAGTTTTGCTTCTAGATGTGCTTTTACCAATTGGTCTTCTAGTTCAATACGTATTTGATGAATTTTTTGTTGACGCTCGTTTACGTTTGCTACCAATGTTTTTTCTTCTTCTCGGTGACAAACCTGACAAGAATTTGCTACGTTGTTAAGTGGAGATTGTATTTTATGATCGGTAAATTTTTGACCTCCTTCGCTTTTATATGGCATATGACAATCTGCGCAAGAAACACCTCTTTGTCCGTGGATTCCCATTTGATGAATCTCATAATCTGGATGCTGTGCTTTAAGAATTGGTGCTTTACTTAATGCATGGACAAAGTCTGTAAAATCGATATCATCATAATATTTCTCCATATCCTCTACAGTCATACCGTTTTTCCATGGGAATTTTACTTTAACCGCGCCTTCTACAGATTTTTTATCAAAATAATATTCTACGTGGCATTGTGCACAAACTAATGAGCGCATCTCGTTATGTGTAGCTTTGGTAATATCTTTTCCTTGCTCTTTAAAAGCTTCGATTAATGCTGGACGTGTAATTTTTAGATTCATTGTTTTAGAATCGTGACAATCCGCACATCCTATAGGATTTACAATTTCTGGCCCTAAAGATGCCCATGTTTGTTTGTAAAATTCATCTATACCTAATTTATCCATCATACGTGGCACATCTGGAGATTTACATACCCAGCAACTAGATGGCTGAGGTCCGTCTTGAGGTCCTTTAGGCGCTCCTGTTCTTAAGGAATTGTTGATGTCTTCTATGGCATAAAAATGTCCTCGGCCTTGATTGTAATCTTTCGCGAAAGCATAACCTGCCCAAAGAACTACCATACGTGGATCTTCATGTAGCATATCTCTCATTTTTCCGCCACCGTACATACTTGTAAAACTGGTATCGGCAGTTTGGTAATAAGTTTGGAACTCACGAGGATAATTTGCTCCCCAAACTTCATTTCTTGATTCAAATTCACCGACAGGAGCTAATACTTTATTAACAAATAAAGCTTCTGTACGACGTTCCATTACGCTATTAACTAATAAGCCAAGCATAAACACAACTAACATGGTAATGCCAAACATTACCCATCCTAACCATGGTTTGCGTTTTATAATTTCTTTTAGTGGTGCCATAATTATATTTGTATTTAATTGAAAATTTTAATTCTTATTCTATTTTGTTTGATTTGATTCTTTCTTTTTTGCAGTTTTTGTACTATCGGTTTGTTTTTGTAGCCATTCTGGAATAGGAGATTCCAACAAAGGAACTCTGGCATTTGGTACAGACGATAAACTATTTACTCTGCCATGAGGAACTTCGCGGTGACAATCCCAGCATAATTTTCCTTCACCATGTTTTTTGCTTTCCAGAGTTACTCCTGTTGTACTAACATTAGCATTAAGATCACTATGGCAACGTTGGCAGTTTTTTTGAACTACATCTGTACCAGCTTCCTTTATATGGATAACTTGTGGCTCTGCTCTCCATGTAAATATGGTTGCATGATAAATACCATCTTTTGCCTTAAAAAAGTATTTATTAAAGGCATTGTTGTGTGGTACATGGCAATCATTGCAATTGGTAACTCTTGCATGGGAGCTATGTTGCCAAGTAGCATAAAAAGGAGTCATTACATGGCAGTTAACACATGTTTTAGGATCGTCGGAGAGGTACGAGACTGCGTTAGATACATATAATAAATAAGCAAATAATCCCATTCCTATACCCACTGCCATTATAACAAAGGGTACCCATTTGCGTGGTGGTAATAAATAATTTAAAATCTTAATCATAATAATATCCCTTAATTGTAGTATTAAAAATATTCAGATATTTGCTACATTATGATGATATTTATCAGATAGTAAATTTTGATGTATATAGAAGTAAATTGTCTTAAAAACAAGGTAATCTAAGGTGTTTTAACAATTTATAAGAATATTGTTTTTTAAGTTTAAGAGATTTAACTGTTGAGGTTGTTTGCAAAGTTTAAAAAGAGTCTATAAATGAATATAAAATAAAGGAGTAAAATGTCTTTAATGGAGGTGTGTGATATAAAAAGTAGCAATTTAGCCGAAGTAATAAAGGGAACTATTGTATAGCAAAAAGGGCTGTATTTATATAAATACAGCCCTTTTTTAGGATTAAGAAAAAAGATTATTTTTTCTCTTTGTCTAAAACTTCTTCCAGAACATTTGCTTCTGTTCCGTTCGGGAACGTTACTTTTATTTTCTGAGCAATTGTTGGTGCAATTTGAGTAATCGTTTTCTTGTTGTATGATTCCCCTTTTTTAATATGCCAACCGTAAAAAATTGCTGGAACGTGTGTGTCATATGTATATGGTGTTCCGTGAGAAGTTCCCGTTCCCATATATTCGATATAACCTGGTTTGTCTAATACAATTAAATCCCCGTTTTGAGTTACATCATATCCTTTTACAATAAAGTTTAAGTAGTAATCATTACCTGTAGCATTTAAAATGTCTTCTTCGGTATATACTCTTTTTACGTAATCCTGAGCCATTAAATAATCTTTAAAAGCTTGTTTGACTTTCACAAAATCAAATTTTTTGTTTTTGATTATTTCTTTATTGAAGAATAAGTTGAAGCTAGAATAGTTTAAAACTAAATCCTGACCAAACGTCTTTACAGAAAAATCAGTTAGGTTTTTACGGATATCTTTAGGGCTAATACTATTTACATTGTACTTACGATCTTTAAGGTAATTTACATTTTCTGCTCCGGCATGATCAGCTGTCAAGAAAAGTAAATAATTATCTTTACCAACAGTTTTATCTAGATAAGCTAAAAAGTCGGCTATAGTTTGATCTAAACGTAAATAAGTATCTTGTAACTCCATAGAACGTGGTCCTAATAAATGCCCAACGTAATCTGTAGATGAGAAACTAACCGTTAAGAAATCTGTAATATTATCTTTTCCTAATTCTTCTTTTTCGATTGCTTTTTTAGCAAATTCGGCTAATAAGTCATTTCCAAATGGAGTAGAACGAATAACTCCAGCGTCATTTTTATCATACATTTCTTTTAAGTTGTATGGAAAAACTGGTGCTGCACTATTGTATAATTTTCCTTCGTAAGGATTGTTGTCTGGTAAACTCTCGTTGTAAGTAGCAACTGGTTTATATAAATCCCAACCTTTGTTTATGTATGGTAAAAAATGTTTTTCGCTATTAAATTGTGTAACCCAATCAGGTAGTTTATCTCCATAAAAAGTACTAGAAATAAATGAACCTGTTTTGCTATACCAAAAAGCCCAATTAGCAAAGTGACCAGCTGGTAAAATTGCACCACGATCTTTAAGACTTACACCAATTACTTTTCCTTCAAAATTGGTAGCCATTCTTAACTCATCGGTAATAGTTGTGCTCAATAAGTTTTTTGGAGACATTTCGCCTTCTTCCTTTGTACCATCGCCTACAGTTACTACACCAGCATCATCAGTACAGTACATTTGTTTTCCTAATTTTCGGCTAAACCATTCATTACTTACAATTCCGTGTGTTGCAGGAGTTGTTCCTGTGTAAATAGATGCATGTCCAGGAGCAGTGTAAGTAGGCATGTAATTGTAATGCATGTTCTGAAACGTGTATCCATTATTCATAAGCCTTTTGAAACCATTAGGAGTAAAGTCATCAGAGAAGCGATAGAGATATTCCATCTTCATTTGATCCACAACAATTCCAACTACTAGTTTTGGACGCTCTTGTGCATTTATTTGGGTAACGAATACAAATGCTAAAAATAAAATAAGTCTTTTCATGTTTTAATATCTAATTTTAAACAAAAATACAGATTCAAATTCAAAAAGAATTCAGAATTGAGATTGAAAACACAAAAATGGTTTCACTTTAACATAATGGCATAAAAAAAATCCTAAGTGTGAGCTTAGGATTTTTTGTTTTTACCGAAGTTGAATTTTACTTTTTCAACTACTTGTATTTTTGGAGTAGACTTACTATTATTCTTTTTAAAAGGCTTTTTTGCACCAGTTCCAGATTTAGATGGCCTTTGATCTCCTCTGGCACTTTCTTCATCTTTTGGTTTAGCTTTAAATTCTGGTCTTTCCTTTGTGCTATCTTTAGCAGGAATTTCTGCTTTGTGTTTAGCTAAAACCTCATTAGGGTTTTTAGGATTTTCTTTTGTTCCTCTTAAATGAATTACCAATCCGTTTAAGAAGTTACGCAATACCTGATCGCCACACTCCATATAGTTCTCATGGTCTTCGGCTCTAAAAAAAGCGCCCAACTCTGATTTTGAAATTCTAAAATCTACCAATTCTAATATTTCAACTATTTGGTCGTCACGGAGCATTAAGGCTACGCGTAGTTTTTTTAGGATATCGTTATTTGTCATCGTTTAATTTTTTACAAAGGTACGTTTTAAAAGTAATTCAATAGTCACTTTCCTTATATTGAAATTACGATTAATATAAGATAACTCCCGTTCCGTTACCTTCGGCATATTTTATTTCTCCATTTTGTATTATAACGCCACTTGCAATATCTTTTTCTAATAGCAAAGCACCGTCCATATCTACATAATCGAGTTCTGGTAATAAATGAGCAATTGCAGAAATTCCAACAGTAGATTCGGTCATACAACCTATCATTGTTTTTAATCCTAATTGTTTTGCTTCGTGTAGCATTCGTCGTCCGGGTGTGATACCACCACATTTCATTAATTTTATATTTACACCATGAAAATGATTATGGCACTTAGCAATATCACTTTCTATAATACAACTTTCATCGGCTACAATTGGCAACACCGAATGTTTAAAAACTTCTCGATGTCCTTCCCAATCATCAGCTTTGAGAGGTTGCTCCAGAAATTCGACTCCTAGTTTTTTTAGTTCAATGGCATTTTTAATAGTTTCATCAACATTCCAACCACAATTGGCATCAATCCTAAAAACAGCATTACTGTGTTTTCTTAATTCAGTTACTATGGCGATATCCTCTGGAGTTCCTAACTTAATTTTATAAATAGGCCATGGGAGTTCTTTCATTTTTGAAACCATTTTTTCGATAGAATCAATTCCGATAGTATAATTGGTCAGTGGATTATTTTCGATAGTATAATTCCATAATTGATATAGCTTCTTACCTTGTTTTCTAGCATACCAATCATTATAAGCATTGTCTAATGCACATAATGCAAATTTATTTTCTTGTAATAATGGATTTATTTTTGTCCAAAATTCTTCGGGAGTTTCATTGTCGATAGTTTCAATTATCGGTCTGATTTTCTCGATATCATTTTCTAGTATCGGAATTGTAATATTATAATATGGATTGGATGTTGCTTCGCCAAAACCTGAAAATCCGTCTTTTTTTAATTCGACAATTACCGTTGGTTGGTAATCAATTGTTTTTCTTGAAATCCTAAATGTGTGTTTTAATTTAAGATCGTATGCTCTGATAATTAATTGCATTTCTGATGTTTTTGTATTTTAAATTTAAAAACAATATTTTAGCTAAAAATATGAATTTGATGAATACGGATGCCGAAAAAATAAGTTTACTTTTAGAAATGATTTCTTTCTCGACTGTTGATGGAGAATTACATAAGAGGGAATTTGATTTTTTGTCGCTAGTTGCTCAGGAATTAAATATTGACGAAGTAACTTTTAAGGATTTGTTTCATCAGGAAGTTCCTCCTGTTGTTATAAAATCGGAGTTTCAGCGCATTCAGCAATTTTATAGATTGGCTTTAATCATGCATTGCGACGGAATATTGCATAGTAAAGAGGCTGCTGCAATACAGCAAATTTCTATCGATATGGGATTGAATCCTATAGCAACTAAACGTATTTTAAATTTAATGAAGAATGCACCGAATGCGATGATTGACCCTGAGATATTATTGAAAATTTTCCAGGAACAACACAATTAAGCCAATTGTTCTTGTAGCTTTTTAATATCGTCACGCAATTTTGCCGCCTGAAGAAAGTCTAATTCTTTAGCTGCTTTCTCCATCGATTTACGCTTTTCACGTATCATTTTCTCTAATTCGGCTTTGGATAAATAAGCAGTATCAGGTTCGGCTGCTACACTTAGGGTATGACCTAATTCATACTCTACCAATGGATTTTTGGTAAAAGCACTATCGATTTTTTTATTTAATGCTTGTGGAGTTATATTATTCTCGAGGTTGTAATTAATTTGTTTTGTACGACGATAATTGGTTTCATCAATGGTTTTCTGCATACTTGCCGTAATTTTATCAGCATACATAATTGCTTTTCCGTTGAGGTTTCTCGCCGCACGACCAATAGTTTGAGTTAATGATCTATGGCTACGCAAAAATCCTTCTTTGTCGGCATCAAGAATTGCTACTAAAGAAACTTCGGGTAAATCCAAACCTTCACGTAGTAAGTTTACTCCAATTAAAACATCAAAAATTCCTTTTCGTAAATCTTGCATGATCTCGATACGTTCCAGGGTATCTACATCGGAGTGAATGTAACGACAACGAATACTTACTTTGGTCAAGTATTTGGCTAATTCTTCGGCCATTCTTTTGGTTAATGTTGTAACCAAAACGCGTTCATCTAACTCGCAACGAATCTGAATTTCTTCGATTAAATCATCAATTTGATTTAAACTAGGACGAATTTCGATAATTGGATCTAATAATCCTGTAGGTCGAATGACTTGTTCTACAACTACACCATCTGTTTTTTGTAATTCATAATCTGCCGGAGTAGCCGAAACATAAATTACCTGATTTTGCATAGCTTCAAATTCTTCGAATTTTAAAGGGCGGTTGTCCATTGCCGCAGGTAAACGGAAACCATATTCTACAAGGTTTTCTTTACGGCTTCTATCTCCTCCATACATGGCATGAACCTGAGATATGGTTACGTGACTTTCATCGACTACCATTAAATAATCATCGGGAAAATAATCTAATAAACAGAACGGTCTTGTTCCTGCTTCTCTTCCGTCTAGATAACGAGAATAATTTTCGATACCTGAACAATAACCTAACTCGCGAATCATTTCTAAATCAAAATTGGTACGTTCTTCAAGACGTTTGGCTTCAAGATGTTTTCCTATTTCTTTAAAATAATCAACTTGTTTTACCAAGTCTTGCTGTATTTGCCAAATCGCTCCTTGTAATACATCTGGAGATGTTACAAACATATTGGCTGGATAAATAGTTAGTTTATTGTATTTCTCGATTACTTGAGAAGTTTTTATATCAAATGATTCAATTTCTTCGATTTCATCTCCAAAAAAGTGAATTCTAAATCCATCATCGGCATAACTAGGATATACCTCAACAGTATCTCCTTTTATTCTAAAACTTCCGGGATTAAAATCGGCTTCGGTTCTGGAATATAAACTTTGTACCAGACTATGTAATAATTTGGTTCTCGAAATAACCTGATCTTTTTCTATCGCAATAACATTCTTTTGGAATTCTACTGGATTTCCGATACCGTATAAACAAGAAACGGAAGCTACAACTAATATGTCGCGTCGCCCTGAGAGTAGGGAAGATGTTGTGCTTAAACGCATTTTTTCCAACTCTTCGTTTATAGATAAATCTTTCTCGATAAATACTCCAGTTACTGGCATAAATGCTTCTGGCTGGTAATAATCATAGTAAGAAACGAAATATTCTACGGCGTTGTTTGGAAAGAATTGTTTGAATTCTGAATATAATTGTGCTGCTAATGTTTTATTGTGTGCCAAAACCAAAGTTGGCTTTTGTACTTCCTGAATAACATTGGCAACTGTAAATGTTTTTCCTGAACCAGTTACTCCAAGGAGAGTCTGGTATTTTTCGCCATCAATTATACCTTGGGTCAATTTTTCGATTGCTTGCGGTTGATCTCCTTTTGGGCTATAATCTGAGACTACTTGAAAATTCATTTATTTAATTTAGAATTGTTGGGATTGTAAAGTTACAAAGTAAAATCTTAAATTGAAATTTGTGGATTAAAAAAGGTTCTGAGTTGCAAAGGTCCAAAGGTTTTAATCTTTATAATTCTATGCGAAAGGAACGCGGATGAAACGGATTCGCTAAGGCGAAAACACGGATTAAACAGATTTTATATCTATTGATTTTTTAAAATCCGTTTTTAATCCGCGTCTTTACTTTTGTAAATCCGTTTCATCAGTGTTCCTTTATAGACAATTTAAGTTCATAGGTCTAGAGAAAGTTCGCAAAGGTTTACGCAATCCCGAAGCGCAATGTCATTAAGTTAAGCTTTTTTAGCTAATTATAGTTAATTATTTTCTGTACAAACATTGTCTAAAAGGGAACGCGGATGAAACGGATTCGCTAAGGCGAAAACACGGATTTTTTCTCGTCCCAATCCTGAAGCTTCGGAGTCAGAAGTCAATCTTTGCTTCTTTTAAAAAAAACTCAAAAAGCTTAACTTAATGACATTGCCCGAAGCGTCGGGAGCAAAGTTTTTTAATCCTTAATAATTCTATCTAACACTTTTTAAGAGAAGTCCCAGAGGGACGCAATATTTATAGAAATATCATTTTTTTCAAAAGAACCCCATCGGGGTGGCATATTTAGTAATCAGAAGATAGCTATCCATATCGCTCCGCTGGAGCTTTACAACTAATATGTACTATTGGCTATAAACATTATGCTCCTCTGGAGCTTATATATAGTATTTACTCCATGTGGTTTTTACAAGATTATTAAAGAATAGTTAATAACACTTTTTTAATGTTTCAAAACTTTTAATCTTTATAATCTCTGGCTAAAAAAATCAAGAGTTTCTAGCGTTAAAACTATTTTAAGAAGTCAATCATTAGTTTGTTTACTTTTTCAGATTGATCGATACTTAAAAAATGTCCTGCATTTTCGATAGTTTCGGTTTTACTATTACTCAATAATTCTTTGGCTCTAATTATACTTTCGTCTGAATTAATTACATCATGATCTCCTATAAGGACCAAAACAGGAATGGTTATTTTTTTTAAATCTTCATCAGAGAATGGTTGCATTTGCAAAAAACTAGTGTTTGATTTTGCATATTTATTAGCTAGATAAAATTGCTTTTTATAAATAGGGTCTATTTTTTCGGGATAATAAGAAAAGGTTTCTAGCGTCTTTTTTAATTTTTTCTCATTTGGAAAAATTTTCAGAAAGAATGCCGATGATGCTTTTCTCATTTTATCGATGTTCTTAAATGTTTGTGCCGGACTTATTAAAACCAGTTTGTTGATTTTACTTTCTTTTTGAGTTGCTAATAATGTAGCAATCCAACCACCACGGGATGCACCAATTACATCAAAGTTTTTTAGTTTGTAATGAGTAAAAATCTCATTGTACCAAATAACAATTTCGTCGCTTGTGAGGGATTTTTTGGGAGCTTGAGATTTTCCTGCTTCTATTAAAAAGTCTATTGCGTAAACCCGATGATTTTTTGATAATGCTTTAATATTAGGAAACCACATTGTCGAGCTGGCGTCCATTCCGTGAAGTAATACTAAATCTTTGCCGTCTTTTGGACCAGTCACAATTATATGAGCTGTGCCATAACTGGTTTCGATATTTTCTTCCTGATAAGGAATACCCCAAAGTTTTAATGCAGCATTATAAGAATTGATGTATTCTTTTCTTTCGCTTTTTGTTTTGAAAACATAATTGTCAATCTTTTTTTCTTTTGTTGCGCTACAACTTGTGAATAAAAGAATTGCAATAACTTTTAAAAATAATTTCGGCATAGGAGTTATGTTCAATTAAGATTAAAAGTACTAAAAAGCTGATGATTATAGTATCAGCTTTTTACTTATATCTATCATAATTACAATGTTACTTCTTTTTCCATTGCTCGATCTTATCTTTAATCTCGTTGTGAGAATAAGATTTTTTGAATTCAATATCTTGTTCTGCAATCTTAAGTTCTTCGTTATATTGTCCAGAATAACTTTTAAATGAAGTATTTCGACTGTCTAAAATGTTTTTAAGTTCAAGAGTATTCATAACAATGCATTGGGTGTAATTGATGAAATTTTATTTAACACATAGAAACATAGGTT
This sequence comes from Flavobacterium sp. GL_143, assembly GCF_057834355.1. NCBI lineage: Bacteria > Pseudomonadati > Bacteroidota > Flavobacteriia > Flavobacteriales > Flavobacteriaceae > Flavobacterium > Flavobacterium sp. GL_143. The sequence continues at coordinate 2,535,713 of NZ_CM174401.1, forward strand.
TTTAGGTGTGAAAAAGAAAGCAAAAAAGAAATACATTTCCTTCGCATAGTTGGCTCTGTGTATTTTGAATAAGTGAAACGCCTTTATTTAGAGCGCAAAATCTATGTTTCTATGTGTTAGAATTATTTATGGCAACGGATTATTATAATTTAAAGTTCGCTTTTAAAACTCCATTTACCTTGTTGTGCTTCGGTAAGGAAAGACCATGCTACAATACGACTTGTTTTCTGACCTTGTGCCATATCGATTGTTTTTACAATTGAAGCATTTACTTTATTTAATGTTTTATAGATACTCGACAGGTTTTCTCTTTTAGATACTAATGTAGTAAACCATAAACATTGCATTGGATATTTGGCACTTTCGTAAATCATTTGCGTTATAAATCCAATTTCTCCTCCATCGCACCATAGTTCGGCATTATGACCTCCGAAGTTTAAAACGGGCGCTGCTTTTCTATTTGCTTTTGGATTTAGATTTGTTACTTTTCGAACTGCACTTTTATTAGCTTCTTCTGACGAAGAATGAAATGGTGGATTGCAAATCGTGAATGTAAATTTATCTTCGGGTGTAATTATATTTTTGAATATAAAACGTGATTCTGTTTGTTGTTGTAAACTGATAACATCAATTAGCCTAGGATTGGCTTCGATTATTTTGCTGCAATTCTCGATTGCTTTTTCATCAATATCGGTTCCGACAAAACTCCATCCGTAAGCAGCATTTCCTAATATTGGATAGATACAATTGGCACCAACACCTATATCTAAACCTAAAATGGCTTCTCCTTCTGGAATAACTCCATTATTTGTGGTGGCTAATAAATCGGCCAGGTAATGAATATAATCGACTCTTCCTGGAATGGGTGGGCAAAGATAATTTTTAGGGATATCCCAGTTTTGTATGTCGTAATAATGAATTAATAATGCTTTGTTAAGCGATTTTACAGCTTCGGGATTACTAAAATCAATTGTTTCGATATCATGCTCGTTTATAACGACGTGCTTCTTTAATTCGGGACAATCTGTGATTAGTTGTTCAAAATCATAGCGCAAACGATGCGGGTTTCTAGGATGCAGACTTGTTTTCTCGGGGCTATTTGTAGTTTTCATCATTCTTAATTTCGGTGCAAAGGTACGTAATCCTAATTTGTAAATAAGGGAAGTATTTCTTATGAAATGATTTGGCCTAGCCCTGATGGAAACGACATCCTTTTTCTGGCTCCTTTAGACAGAAAAAGATATAGTGTACAGCAGGAAATTGCTCCTTATACTTTTGCTTAATTCAGTAGAGTAAGGAAATTAATCCATGCATTCCATTAGCAATAAATCGCCGTCGGAATGGGTAATTGTAACAATTCCGTCTTTGGCAACGGAATTACTGCTACCTGTTCTATAGCCTATCGTTAAGGTGTCATTTTGTAACGGATATACCAAATTATCTGAAAAGATTCCGTTTACGACTCCAATCGGTATGAGCGAAATAGGTGTGTTGGCGGTATACCATTTTTCGAATTTATTAGGTAATAAAAATATTTTGGAATGGTCGTCGAGGATTACAATCTTGAGTAAGTTTCGATAGCGAACTATATTGGTAAGATTTGTAATGGTATGATCAGCTCTTTTTCCTGTTGCCCAAACTACATTTGCAGCAGGAATTTTACGTTCGATTAAGTAATCAAATGCTTTTTCTAAGTCGGTTTTGTCCTGATCTGGAGTATGTACAATCTCTATAGGATATTGTGTTGTTTTATATTTTTCGGGGTCGAATCCGCGATCGAAATCCCCCAAAAGAACATCGACTTTTATTCCTAACTTAACTACGCGCTCTATAGCCGAATCTAATACGATTACCAAAGGTGACCATTCTAATAATTGTCCTAATAACTCGGGATTACAGGCAGCGCCATTGGCAATGATTAATGCAGGTTCTTGGTCGTCGCGTACGATATGGTGTGAGGACATTTATAGGATGGATTTATAATGTGCTGCAAATGTACGAAAGTAAAAAGTAAATGTTTTTCTACAATTAAGAGATTAAGGGAGTTTTTTTACCATTAAGGGATTAAGTTTTTTTCAGCCACAGATTATAAAGATTAAAAGGATTATTTATGTTGTCTAAAAGTTGTAGCGATTTTGTTTTTTACCATTAAGAGATTAAGTTTCTTTAGCCACAGATATAAAGATTAAAAGGATTATTTATGTTGTCTAAAAGTTGTAGCGATTTTGTTTTTTACCATTAAGAGATTAAGTTTCTTTAGCCACAGATATAAAGATTAAAAGGATTATTTATGTTGTCTAAAATTTGCAGCGATTTTGTTTTTTACCATTATGAGATTAAGTTTCTTTAGCCACAGATTATAAAGATTAAAAGAATTATTTATGTTGTCTAAAAGTTGCAGTGATTTTTTTTACCATATAAGTTATTTAAGGAAATATAAGTTTGTGCAGTTTTCCTTAAATGAACTTACATAACTTATATGGTTAGCTTTTTTTTCAAAGATTATAGAGATTTGAAATCTGTTTGATCTGCGTGCAAGTCATTCAATCTTGAAAGTATTCTTAAATTAAGCTTAATTTCTTAATGGTAGAAAAAAGTTTTATTTTTTTGCCCTGTAAGCTACAGCATCGACTTCTATTTGCATTCCGTCGAGGGCTAATTTGGGAACGGGAATTAATGTGCTTGCTGGAAATGGTTTGTTTTTCCATACTTTACTGATTTCTTCATTCCAGATTTTTAGTTTTTCTTCTGAATGGTCTACAATCAGAATGGTAATCTTCATGATATTCTCTGGTTTTAGATTGTAACTATCCAGAACTGTTATAATATTCTTTAATGCTGCTTGAGTTTGTTCTCTAAAACTGTTACTCAGAAGATGTTCTTTGCCTAATCCGCCGCTTTGTCCTGATATAAAAACGAGTTCGCCTGGGGTAGAAACCGATGATGCATGACTAAACCCGTATGGTGCGGGATTGAATAATGATTCAGGATTTTTAAAAGTTTGTGCTTTTGCATTAATTGCACAAAGTGAAAATAAGGTAAGAAGTATTTGTTTCATGTCTTGAAATTTGAATTAATTATTGGCAAAGGTTGCTCAATTCTAATTCCTAAACATTTACATATGTTGAGAGGTGATATTTTTTTTCAGAGTAATGTATAAAAAAATGCTCTCGTAATGGAGAGCAATTTTTATTGGTTTTAGTTTTTATGTTTAATCGGAATCCAAATTTCCTCTTCGGATGTTGGGTCTTCGTGTTTGTATTTTTCGCCCATTACGGCAAAGTGCGGTCTGTTCTCTAATACATATTCGGACTTAGGTAACCAATCGGTAAAAATGTATTGATAGGTTTCGTTGCCATTACTCGCAGGTCCTTTATGTATGAAAACAGCATAAAGCCCGTTTGGTATTATGAGAGTTTCCATATCCTGAGGAACAGAAAGAAAATCTGTTACTTCGATGCCTGCCCATTTTTCGAATTCATTACTCGGATTGAAATTAAGAAAATGTGTTTCGGGATAAATTTCAATAGAATATAATTCTGAACCGATATTGTTTTTTATCTCTTTTCGGTTTGGCATAAATTCTTGCCATAGCTCTTTTGTTCTATTGGCAGTGAAAGATGTTGTTATTCGTCTTCCAACGATTTTCTTTTCGGTTAAATTTTCTATTCTTGGTTTCATATAAAATCTTCAATCTATTTAAAGGTGCATCAAAGATATTACTTAATGGTATATTTTTCGACTACAACTTCGCTAAGTGAAAAATAGCCTAATGGAAAGTTAACTTTGTCATTTATATTTATAATATTGCCTCTTATGGCAGCCGGAGGAGATTGAAAAGGGATACGACCCCCATCCCCAGCAAGGCTTGCCATTATAATCATATAATTATAATAATTCTGCGATATGCCTAAATGAGATATTTGGACCTCATCACCTGGTTTTAAATCTTCATTGTTTGAAAGACTAAAAAATTCATTTCCTTGAAAAAAACGATCTTCCTCGGCAGAGTAGCTTATTGTAGCCTGATTAGAGTACACATACGTATAAAAATAATAATTGGCTTCGTTAGGAGGGTCGTTAAAATAGGCTCTTATTTCAATTTTATCTTTGGTAAGACCACCATTGTCGTATTGTATTATTTTTGTTATTGGTACTATTGACTTTAAAGTTTCTGTTGCACTATATACTTTTCCATTGTTTATAATTGTTAGCTCATATGTTTCGTTAACGACAGGTTCAAAATCGGAACAGACGTATTGCCCGGTTTTAGGTATTTCTGTAAAATAATATCTTTTGTTCATACTATTTTTTACGTAAATCGTCGCATCAGAAACTACAGGGATTTCATTATTATAATAATCTGTAGTTGTAGTTAATTTAATCATTTGTAGATTTCCTTTAGTTCCTTTAGTCCAATTAATAGCGGCTTCAATAACTAATTTTGGTTTCTGAGTATCTAGGTCAACATTTATAACTTCTTCACAACTTATAAGAAACTGTGCTGATAAAAATAGGATTAAGAGTGTGATTTTTTTCATGAGTAATGAATATTTGTTTAATAGAATTGATTATCAAGATTCTATATTGATATATGTTTATTTTGTTTTTTGTGTGGAAAATTTAAAGTTGTAACTAACAGACGGGATGATGCCGAATATGTAAGTTTTCACAGCTTCATTGTTCCCTGTATCAGTATTTTGTTTAAAATTAATCGAGGCTGCATTATGTCTGTTATATAAATTGTAAACACTAAATACCCATTCTCCTTTTCCAATTTTATTGTTGCTTTGAGTAGGGATTAATGTTGCTGAAATATCTAGGTGATGATAAGCTGGTAGGCGATCTTCATTTCGTAAACCATAATTAGGAACTTTGATACCCAGATATTCATATTGTGCTTTTGGGTAGGTAACTGGTTGTCCGGATTGTAATACGAAGTTGAGTCCAAAAGACCATTTATTATTTAATTTATAGGCACTAGTTATTCCTAGATCATGAAGTTTATCATAGACAGAGCTATACCATTGTCCATAGTTGATTCCTGTTTCCTGAGGTGTTCTTCCTGGCGTTTGTTGTTGAGATTTTGATAAGGTATAAGAAATCCATCCAGTTAGTTTTCCAGTATTTTTTTTCAGCATGAATTCTAAACCATAAGAACGCATATGACCGTTTAAGATAATTTGCTCTACAGCATTATTGGCTACTAAGTCTGCACCATCAATATAATCTAGTCTATTTTTTATTTCTTTATAGAATGTTTCTATCTCAAGTGAATATTTTCCATCCTGTATATTTTTAAAATAACCTAAGGCAACCTGATCAGCAAGTTGAGGTTTAATATATTGATCACTTGGCATCCAGACATCCAGAGGGGCAGGAGATGAGGTATTCGAGATTAATTGTAGATATTGTGCCATTCTATTGTAACTAGCTTTTATAGCTTGGTCTTCATTAATTTGATACCCAATAGAAAAACGTGGTTCTAAATTATTATAACTATACATTGATTTATTTTTATCAAAGTATTCGGTTCCAATAGGAGTTGCTTTTCTATAAATTTGTAAAAGTGGATCAAAAAGAACTGGATTATTATCTTGATAGAGATTAAGAGTGGAAGCTCCCAAGCGATAAAATAAGCTAAAACGTAGTCCGTATGAAAGGGTCAGTTTTTTAGAGATTTGATTTTCTGCCTCTAAGTAAATAGCAGGTTCAAACGCATATTTTTTATCTAGCTGTTCAGCATTGATTCCAGATTGACTATCTAATGGCTCAAGTGTTCCAGGGTTAAATTGATAATAAATTCCATTTAAGCCATAATTTAATTTGAAATGATCCGAAACGTAAGTTTTTAAATCATACTTAAGATTATAATTTTTAATTCCAGAGTTCCACTTAAAGCCGACTACATCTAAATCAAGTCCATAATAATAATCACTATAAATCAAGGATAGATTCGAAAATAGGTTATCAGAAAACAGATGGTTCCATCGTAGGTTTAAAGTAGTGTTGCCATAGGTATTAGAGAAACTTTCGTTTATGCGGAATGAATCACGCCCAAAATAGCTAGAGACATATATATTGTTATTGTCATTTAACTTGTAAGTCATTTTAGCATTCAGGTCATAAAAATAAGCCGATTTGTTTTTGTTTTCTTCTGAAAATTTCAGGAATAGATGGGCATAAGAACTTCGTCCAGCTACCAAAAATGAAGCTTTGTCTTTTACGATTGGACCTTCTGCTAAAAGACGACTTGAAATTAATCCGATTCCACCATTTATATTGTAATCCTTGCTATCGCCATCTTTTTGATAGATTTCCAGAACAGAGGATGCTCTGCCTCCATAGCGTGCAGGAATTCCCCCTTTATAAAGTTTTAAATCCTTGACTGCATCAGGATTAAATACAGAGAAGAATCCAAATACATGAGAGGAATTAAAAATTATGGCTTCGTCCAGAAGAATTAAGTTTTGATCTGCGCCACCGCCACGAACATTAAAGCCCGATGCGCCTTCGCCAGCATTAGTAACTCCAGGAAGTAGTAAGATTGATTTTAAAACATCAACTTCACCCATAACAACAGGCATTTTTTTTATGGTCGAAATAGAAAGTTTATTAACGCTCATTTCTGGAGAGCGCGTATTCACTTTTCCGCTATTAGTTTTAATGATCACTTCTTTCAGTTCTTCGCTACCTTCTTTTAGAGAAAAATTGCTTTTAGTGTTTTTAGTAATAGAAATTGTCTTTTCTAAGAATTGATAACCTGTATAGTTTATTTCTATCTGATATTCTCCTTTGGGGACAGTAATAGAGTAAAAGCCATACTCATTGGTTGTAGTGCCAATTTCTAATGAAGGGATGTAAATGTTTGCTCCAATTATAATTTCATTATTTTTAGAATCGGAGATGCTGCCATTTAAGATGAATTTTTCTTGAGCAAATGATGAAAACGTAGTGAGAATTACAATGATAAACGAGCTAATTTTCTTGGGAATCATATTGTAAGTTTATAATTACATAATTATACGAAATTACGCTATTAATACTACGAAAAATAGCTAACATTACGAATTAGCTAATATGATTTTTAAAATGAAAATTAATAAAGAAAGACAACCATTTTGGGGTTGTCTTTCTTTAAGTATCAGGTATTTAACAAATTGAGCTGTTTTTCTTGATATTACTCAATCGTATATTTCTTAGTATCAACCTCTCCAATAGAGAAATAACCTAAAGGATAGTCACTTGCATTGGTTGTGTTTATAACATTTCCTCTTAAAGTTGCTGGTGGAGATTGAAAAGGACCACCACTATTATCACCAGAAATACTAGTTAATATATTCATGTAATTATAGTAACTTTTAGATGTTCCGATGTGACTTATTTCTACTTGATCTCCTGGTTTTAAATCTTCATTGTGTGAAGTACTAAAAAACTCATTTCCGTTAAAGAACCTATCATCCACAGAAGAATAGCTTGACAAGACTTGATTGGAGTAAGTATAATGGTATAAATAATAATTTGTTTCATCAGCAGGGTCATTATAATATGCTTTTACTTCGATTTCATCTTTAGAAATACCACCATCATTAGTTTGCACAATTCGAGTGATTGGTGCTACCGATTTTAAAGTTTCAGTCGCAACATATGTATTACCACCACTAATAACCGTTAAGACATAGGTTTCGTTAATTACAGGTTCAAAATTAGTACAAACGTATTTTCCTGTTTGAGGAACTTCTATAAAAGTGAATACTTTATTGGCACTGTTTCTTATAGTAATGGTAGCTCCGGAAACAACAGGAATTACCGGATTGTAATAATCAGTTGTAGTGGTTAATTTTATCATTTGTTGGTTTCCTGTAGTTCCTTTTAGCCAACTAATATCAGCTTCAACGACTAATTTAGGAGGTTGTGTTTTTAATTCAACTTCAACAACTTCTTCGCAACTTGTAAAAAATAATGCGGAGAAAAACACAATTAATAAGCTTATTTTTTTCATATCAGTATATTTTTATTTCTCTTTGAGAGAAGTGAATTAAAATTTGAAATTATAACTAACAGCAGGAACCATTCCGAAAATTGAAGTTTTTACAGCTTCATTGTATCCTGTATCGCTGTTCTGTCTAAAATTAATAGAAGCAGCATTTTGTCTATTATATAGGTTATAAATACTAAATACCCATTCGCCTTTCCAATTTCTGTCTTTGTTAGATCTAGGGGTTAATGTTGCCGAAATGTCTAAGTGATGGTAAGCAGGTAATCTGTTTTCATTTCGTAAACCATAACTAGGAACTTTTACACCACGATATTCATAATATCCAGTTGGATACGTTACAGGTTGTCCTGATTGTAAAGCGAAATTAGCACCAAATGACCATTTTTCGTTTAGCGAATAAGCAGCTGTAACAGCTAGATTATGTAGTTTGTCGTAAGCTGAATTGTACCATTGTCCGTTATTGATACCAGTTTCTTCCGGAGTTCTTCCAGGGGTTTGTTGTTCTGATTTTGATAAAGTATAAGAAACCCATCCAGTAAGTTTTCCTGCATTCTTTTTAAGCATTAACTCTACACCATAAGAACGCATTCTTCCGTTTAAGATAACTTGTTCAATGGCATCATTTGCTATTAAATCGGCTCCGTCAATATAGTCTAGTCTGTTTTTAATTTTCTTATAGTAGGTTTCTACTTCAAGAGAATAGTCTCCATCTCTAAAGTTTCTAAAATAACCCAAGGCAACCTGATCAGCAAGTTGAGGTTTAATATACTCGTCACTTGGCATCCATACATCAAGAGGAGTAGGAGATGAGGTATTCGATATTAATTGTAAATACTGAGCCATTCTGTTATAACTAGCTTTTACAGCTTGATTTTCGTCAATTTGATATCCAATAGAGAAACGAGGTTCTAAATTGTTATAGCTAAACATTGATTTGTTTTTACCATAATACTCCGTTCCTATAGGAGTTGCTTTCTCATAAATTTGTTGAGCAGGGTTAAAAAGAACAGGATTATTGTTTTCGTAAAGATTAAGAGTCGAAGCTCCTAAACGATAAAATAAACTAAAACGAAGTCCGTATGAAAGCGTTAGTTTTTTTGCGATTTGATTTTCAGCTTCAATATAAATAGCTGGTTCAAAAGCATATTTTTTATCTAATTGATCAGGGTTAACTCCAGAGGTTTCATCTGTTGGTTTAATAGTTCCAGGATTAAATTCATAGTAAATACCATTTAAACCATAATTCAATTTGAATTTATCTGAAATATAATTTTTGAAGTCATATTTAATATTGTAATTCTTAATACCAGAATCCCATTTAAATCCTGCAGTATCCAGATCAAGCCCGTAATAATAATCACTATAAATTAAAGATAGATTAGAAAATAATTTATCAGAGTATAAATGATTCCAACGCAGGTTGAAAGTAGTGTTACCGTAAGTATTAGAAAATATTTTACTTATTTTAAAAACGTCACGACCAAAATAACCAGATAAATACAAGCTGTTATTGTCATTTAATTTATAACTGAATTTAGCATTCAAATCATAAAAATAAGCAGAGTTGTCTTTCATGTCATCCGTTAGTTTTAAGAATAGATGTGCATAAGAAGCTCTACCACCAATTAAGAATGATCCTTTATCTTTTACTAATGGACCTTCGGCAAGAAGACGGCTCGAAATTAATCCGATTCCACCATTCATATGAAAGTCTTTACTATTTCCATCTTTTTGATAAATATCCAAAACAGAAGATGCTCTACCGCCGTAACGAGCAGGAATACCACCTTTGTATAATTTTAAATCTTTAATAGCATCAGGATTAAATACAGAGAAGAAACCAAATACGTGAGAAGAGTTAAAAATAGTAGCTTCATCAAGAAGAATTAAATTCTGATCGGCACCACCACCACGCACGTTAAAACCAGATGCACCTTCGCCGGCATTAGTAACACCAGGAAGTAATAAAATAGATTTTAATACATCGACTTCACCCATAACAACAGGCATTTTCTTTATTGCCGAAATAGAAAGTTTATTTACACTCATCTCGGGAGTACGTGTATTTGCTCTTCCTCTATTATCGGTAATAACTACCTCTTGGAGTTCTTCGCCACCTTCTTTTAATGAGAAATTGTTTTTAACATTTTTCGTTAAAGAAATGGTATTTTCAAAAGACTGGTAACCAACGTAACTTATTTCTACCTGATACTCTCCTTTTGGAGCAGTAATAGAGTAAAAACCATATTCGTTTGTTGTAGTGCCAATTTTTAATGAAGGGATGTAAATGTTGACTCCGATTAGGGTTTCATTATTTTTAGAGTCAGAAATGGTACCGCTTAAGGTAAATTTTTCTTGCGCGAATGAAGAAAAAGCAATGAGAAATACAATAAGAAACGAGCTAACTTTTTTTGTGATCATTGTTTAAATTTTGAATTCCCTAGTATGACGGTAGAAGGTGGGAAATATTACAAAACTAATGTTAAATGTGCGTTAAAAAAAAGACAGCCTTTTCGGGCTGTCTTTAATGTGAGAAATATAATGAGAACTTATATTTTAGCTATTTTAGCCAAGATTGCATTAAATGTTGGACTAGGACGCATTGCTTTACTAGTTAATTCAGGATTTGGTTGGTAATATCCACCAATGTCTTGAGGTTTTCCTTGAGCAGCAATTAATTCAGCATTTATTTTATCTTCATTCTCAGCAAATTCTGCTGCAATAGGAGTGAAGATAGCTTTTAACTCAGCATCTTTATTTTGAGCAGCCAAAGCTTGAGCCCAATAGAATGCTAAGTAAAAATGAGAACCACGGTTATCGATTTGTCCAATCTTACGAGCTGGAGATTTATCATTAGCAAGGAACTTGTCATTTGCCTCATCAAGAGTTTCAGCAAGAACCATAGCTTTAGAGTTGTTTAATGTTTGACCTAAATGCTCTAATGAAGCACCAAGAGCCAAAAATTCTCCTAATGAATCCCAACGTAAGTAACCTTCTTGAGTAAATTGCTCAACGTGTTTAGGAGCAGAACCTCCAGCACCAGTTTCAAACAATCCACCACCATTCATTAAAGGAACGATAGATAACATTTTGGCAGAAGTACCAACTTCAAGAATTGGGAACAAATCTGTAAGGTAATCACGTAATACGTTTCCAGTTACAGAGATAGTATCTAATCCTTTAATGATTCTGTCAAGAGTAAAGTTTGTAGCTTCGATAGGATTCATAATACGAATATCTAAACCAGTAGTATCGTAATCTGTAAGGTATCTTTTTACTTTTTGAATTAATTCTCTATCGTGTGCTCTGTTTTCGTCTAACCAGAAAACAGCAGGAGTATTAGATAAACGAGCTCTGTTTACAGCTAGTTTTACCCAGTCCTGAATAGGAGCATCTTTTGCCTGACACATTCTGAAGATATCTTTATCTTCAACAGCTTGTTCCATTAAAACAGTTCCGTTAGCATCAACAACACGTACAACACCATCAGCTTTCATTTGGAAAGTTTTGTCATGAGATCCGTACTCTTCAGCTTTTTGAGCCATCAAACCTACGTTTGGTACACTTCCCATTGTAGTTGGGTCAAAAGCACCATGTTTTTTACAAAAATCGATTGTTGCAGTATAAACACCAGCATAAGAGCGGTCTGGAATAAGAGCAACAGTATCTTGTTGTTTTCCTTCTTTGTTATACATCTGTCCAGAAGTACGAATCATAGCAGGCATAGAAGCATCTACAATTACATCCGATGGAACGTGTAGGTTAGTAATCCCTTTATCAGAGTTTACCATTGCCAATGCAGGACCGTTAGCAATAGCAGCATCTAGAGCAGCTTCAACTTCGGCTTGTTGAGGAGTTCCTGCAATTTTTGCATAAACATCACCCAATCCGTTTCTTGTATCAATATTTAATTCGCTAAATAAAGTAGCGTATTTTTCAAATACATCTTTAAAGTAAACTTCTACAATAGCACCAAAAATAATTGGGTCAGAAACTTTCATCATTGTAGCTTTCAGGTGAACCGAAAGTAATAAGTTTTCTTTTCTTGCTTCTTCGATAGTTGTAGCAACAAAGCTTTTTAAAGCATTTACGTTTAATACTGCACTATCAATAATTTCTCCAGCTTTAAGAGGAGTACTTTCTTTTAAAACAGTAGATGTTCCGTCTTTAGCAACAAATTCAATTTTTACATCAGTAGCATTAGGAACAGTAAGCGATTTTTCACTTCCGTAAAAATCACCATTTGGCATAGATGCTACATGAGTTTTAGAGTCAGCAGACCAAGCACCCATAGAGTGAGGATTTGCTTTAGCAAAATTCTTCACTGCTCTTGGAGCTCTACGATCAGAGTTACCTTCACGCAAAACTGGGTTTACTGCAGAACCTAATACTTTAGCGTATTTAGCTTTAATTTCTTTTTCAGTATCGTTTTGAGGATCCTCAGGAAAATTTGGAATTTTATACCCATGAGATTGTAACTCAGCAATAGCCGCTTTTAATTGCGGAACCGAAGCCGAGATGTTTGGCAACTTAATAATGTTTGCCTCCGGTTTAGTAGCAAGTTGTCCTAACTCAGCCAAGGCGTCCCCTGTTTTTTGAGAATCGGTCAAGTACTCCGGAAAATTAGATAAAATTCGAGACACCAACGAAATGTCTCTAGTTTCAATAGCAATACCCGCTGTAGCAGTAAATTCTTGTACAATAGGCAAGAAAGAATAAGTCGCTAATAACGGCGCCTCATCAGTTAAGGTGTAAACAATCTTTGAATTCTGTGTCATTTTTTTTCTTTTTTAATATAATCGTATCGCTAGGAACGGCGATGTAAAAGGTATGGTTGGCTCAAAACGAGCGGAGCAAATATAAGAAAAACAGTCCGAAAACGGTTGCGTTTTTCTTAGAATTCCTTAAATTAACAGATTGCTATTTAAAGGAGTTATAATTAACAAATCGGTGGTTTTCAAGCCAAAGAATTATTGTTTTGTTATTTTGTTTAGAACAAAAAAAATCCCGATTCACAAATAATGAATCGGGATCTTTATGGTAAAGAGATAAATAATTATCTTCTTTTGTCTCTAATCTTAGCTTTTTTACCAGTAAGTTCTCTGAAGTAGAAAATTCTAGCTCTACGTACAGCACCTTTTTTGTTGATTTCAACTTTTTGTAAAGCAGGTAAGTTAACTGGGAAGATACGCTCAACACCAATAGCACCAGACATTTTACGAATAGTAAAAGTTTCTGTGTTACCAGAACCTCTTCTTTGAATAACAACTCCTTTAAAAAACTGAGTTCTTGTTTTTTCACCCTCTCTAATTTCGTAGAAAACAGTGATAGTATCTCCAGCTGCGAAAACTGGGAAATCTTTTTTTGCAACAAATTCGTCTTTAACGAATTTCATTAAATCTGCCATGATATCTTTAATTATGGTTTTGTGATAGAGCAACATACACGGACTTCGCCAGAGGTTGGTCTAATTTGGCTGCAAATGTAGATAAAAAAAATTGAATTCCAATAAAATTAAATTCCAAATTCCAATTTATTAACTACTTGATTAATTGGAATTTGGAGTTTTAGAAATTTGGAATTTATTCTAATAAATCTGGTCTTCTATTTTTAGTATGTTCATACGCCATATCTTCCCTCCATTTATCAATTTTGGCAAAATGACCGCTGGTTAAAACCTCAGGAACTTTCCAGCCTTTATAATCGGCAGGACGTGTATAAATAGGTCCCGACAATAAATTATCCTGAAAACTATCCGTCAGAGCCGAAGTTTCGTCGCTTAAAACACCAGGAATCAAACGAATCAAAGCATCAGATAAAACCAAAGCACCCAATTCGCCACCAGATAAAACATAATCACCAATCGAAATTTCTTTAGTAATAAAATGATCACGTACACGCTGATCCACACCTTTATAATGACCACACAAAATGATAATATTTTTTAGCATCGACATCGTGTTTGCCATTTTCTGGTTTAGTGTTTCACCATCGGGAGACATATATATAATTTCATCGTACTCTCTCTCGCTTTTTAAATGCGTGATGCAAGCGTCAATTGGCTGAACCGTCATAACCATTCCGGCACCCCCACCAAAAGGGTAATCATCAACACTCTTCTGTTTATTGGTTGTATAATCGCGTAAATTATGAAAATGAACCTCAACAATTCCCTTGTCAATAGCACGTTTCATAATCGAAGCTTCAAACGGGCTTCGCAATAACTCAGGTAAAACAGTAATAATATCTATGCGCATTTTTTCTCTTCAAAAGGTTTAAGGCTGCAAAGATACAAAGTAAATATTTGAGAAATTTAAAGATTAAAGAATATAGAATCAAGATTTAGAGAAACAAGAGAAGAGATTTAAAAGAATTAAACAAATTACCTAATCAGCATTTCCCAATTAAACGATTAACCAAATCAATAATTAAACTTTTTTAAATCAACAATTCACAATTAATAATTCACAATTAAAATAAGGAGCTATTTCCTGCTGTCCGCTATATCTTTTTCTTGAGATCCTTCCTCCGTCAGGATGACAAGAAAAAGGATGCCGCTTTCATCAGGGCTAGACCTATCAGGAATCATGATTTTTGAACGGATATATTGTTTTTAATTGTATTTTCGATTGAAGAAAAGAGAAGCGACTTATATTAAAAATAAAAATGAATAGCGATTACACAAAAGATTATATAGCGTTATCTAATGAATTCAGAAAATCTAATGCCTCAACAGAAAGTGTCGAGAAGCTTTATGATTTGCTTTACGAATTAGAAAATACAAATAGAACAAAACAGAATGATATAGTTCTCTCTAATATTTATAGTTTGTTAGGATTTCATAAGTCAGCTTATGAAGTTTTTAAGACAGTTGCCGATTTAACTAATAGAAAAGATGCAACCAAAATGTATGTGATGGAACAAAAGGCCAAATCACATAAAGATAATTTTATCATAAAAGATATTAGAAAATATCGGGAAAAGAAAATACAACCCAAACTAGAGCTGAGCGATTTTGTAGCATCAAAGAATCATAAAACCCAATTTGGAATCGTTAATAAAGGAATTATCATATTTAATAAAATAATTAAAGAAGATGCAATTTCAATTCAGATCCCTAGCGAACATATTGAAGATTACTCAGGTAAAATCATCCATTATATTAATTGGTTAAACGATTGTAAGACAAATTTAATCGATTTTTATAATAAAGAATACAATGAAGACAAAGCAAATGAAGATTGGTACGATACTTTAGTAATTTATAGCACAAGAATAATAATAGAAGAATCAGGAATCATTTTTTGTTCCATTTCGGGAGGAGATGATTTCTATCAAGATCATTTGTTGGATATAGAAATAACGAACGATGTAATAACGTCGATGAGTTATAATGGGTAAAGAATTATAAAATATTTTTTTTGATTGTGTACACGAGCGGGACACACGCCCGAGCAAATAAGATTTGTTAAACATATACTAGCGCGAGTGTCTCGCTCGTGCCCGTTAAGACCATGAGAGTAAGGCGATGAAAATAATATAGATTTTGAGCAAATACTAGCGCGAGTGTCTCTCATGTGCTAGCGCGAGCGTCCCGCTCGTGCCCGTTTCAATGAGAACTTATAATTTAATTCTAAAAAAAAACAGAAAAATTGAGCAGAAAATACAAATTTGGAGAAAAAACGGGAGCTTATTTTATAAGTTTTGCAACTGTTTATTGGATAGATGTATTTACTAGAGAAGAGTATTTCGGTTGTATTATAGAGTCTTTAGATTATTGTAGAAAGAATAAAGGAATGGAGATTTATGGATATTGCATTATGTCTAGTCATATTCATTTGATATTTAGATCTGAGAATGGTGATCCTTCGGGTTTGTTAAGAGATTTTAAGGGCTTTACTTCTAAAAAAATGCTAAAAATAATTGAAGAGAACCCACAAGAGAGTAGAAAAGAGTGGATGCTTTGGATGTTTGAAAGAGCAGGAAAGAAAAATAGTAATGTAGAGCACAGACAGTTTTGGCAACAAAACAATAATCAAATTGAGATTTGGTCTTTGAAAGTTTTTGAGCAAAAACTTAATTATATTCATAACAATCCTATAGAAACAGGTTTTGTAACAAATCCTGTAGATTGGAAATATAGTTCTGCTAGAAATTATGGAAATAATGACCATACTGTTTTAGAAATAGATATAAATTGATTTTGACTGTGGGCACGAGCGGGACGCTCGCGCTCGCGCTAAGATTTATTAAGCATATGCGAGTACAAGCTCCGCTAGCGCGAGCGTCCCGCTCGTGCCCATTCCAATTTATAATTCCAATAAAAAACATAATTATTTATTAGACTTTTATGAAATACCTATCACTTTTAATACTTTTATTTTTCTATTCTTGTAATGTAAATAAGGAAGATCAATACTTTGATGATATAGCAGATAATGATGTAAAATTATCAAGACCTGTTGAAGGGGAATGGCTCTTTACGCATAAAGAAAAAGGACAGAGCTTCGAGCAATTTATAAATTCCAGGCACGTAGTTCCAACAAATAATTCTAATATTATTTATATAAGACCTATTGGAGATTTTAATGTCTTACAAAAGAAACAAATTGAATTAGTTAGAGAATATCTTGAGATTTTCTTTCAATTAAAAACTAAAACTTTAGAGAAACTTTCTAATGATATAATTCCTAGTTCAGCCAGACGAATTGGACATGAAGATAATGAACAGTTCTTAGCAGGTTATATTTTAGACAGCGTACTTAAAAAAGAAAAGCCATTAAATAGAATTGCTTTAATGGCATTAACAGAAGTAGATTTATATCCTAAACCCGAGTGGAATTATGTTTTTGGATTAGCATCCTACAGAGATAAAATAGGAGTGAGTTTAATTTATAGATTACAAGATGAGGTATTAACGCCAACTAATTTTGATTTATGTTTATCTCGATTACTTAAAACCTGTTCCCATGAAATAGGGCATATGTTCGGATTGTATCATTGTATTGAAGCGGATTGTGTAATGAATGGAACGATTAGTTTGCCAGAAACAGACAACAGCACAATTAGGCTATGTTCATCTTGTCAAAGAAAATTAAATTCGAGTATAAAATATGACAATAAGAAAAGATTGATCGAATTAGAAAAATATTTTGAGCATGTTAAACTCAACGATGCTACTCAATTAATGAAGAAAGATCTTGAAAAGATTCAATAAAAATAAATCAAATCACTTTTACTAGCGCGAGCGTACCGCTCGTGTCTATTCCAGCATCGTAAAAATAATAATAAGTAAACAATTAAAAAATCACAAAAACTGCCCAAAATGAAAACTCCCGCACTAATCCTATCTTTTTTTCTATTGATAAACCTAACTGTAAGTTGTCAATCTAAAAACAAAGAAACTAACAAAGAAACTGGAAAAGAAACTGGAAAAGACAAAGAAGTCATTGTTGCTGAATTTGGTAAAATCTTAGATAGCTTAAAAGTAAAAGGTTCAATATTAATTTATGATCTTAATAAAAAGACCTATTATTCCAATGATTTTGCTTGGGGTAAAAAAGGACATATTCCAGCATCAACATTTAAAATTCCTAATTCGATTATTGCACTGGAAACTGGTGTAGTAAAAAGCGATTCGACAGTTTTTAAATGGAATGGAGAAAAACGATGGATGAAAGCTTGGGAGCAGGATTTAACACTCAGGCAAGCATTTCGAGTTTCGTGTGTTCCTTGTTATCAGGAAATCGCAAGAAAAGTTGGGGTGAAACGAATGAAAGCCTATCTAAAAAAGCTAGATTACAATACAATGGTTTTTGACACCTTGACGATTGATAATTTTTGGTTAGAAGGAAAATCTAGAATATCTCAATTCCAACAAATTGATTTCTTAAAAAGACTGTATTTATCTGAATTACCTATTTCTAAAAGAACCGAATCGATAATGAAAGACATCATGGAAGTTGAAAAAACTAATGATTTTGTTTTAAGAGGAAAGACAGGTTTATCTAATAATGACGGAATTAGGAATGGTTGGTTTGTAGGTTATCTTGAAAACAAGAATGGAGTTTACTTTTTTGCAACAAATATAGAACCAAGTAAAGAGACTAATCAGGATGATTTTATAGCAATCCGACTTAATGCAACAAAAGCGGCATTAAAAAATCTTCAAAAGAGATAAGTTTTTGGTCATCTTTTTGCTAAATATTCAGGATTAACGAGTGAATTATTATTTAAAAATATTTTTGTTTTATTAAATATAATACTACTATTTT
This sequence comes from Flavobacterium sp. GL_143, assembly GCF_057834355.1. Classification (NCBI taxonomy): domain Bacteria; kingdom Pseudomonadati; phylum Bacteroidota; class Flavobacteriia; order Flavobacteriales; family Flavobacteriaceae; genus Flavobacterium; species Flavobacterium sp. GL_143. The sequence goes on from NZ_CM174401.1 coordinate 2,553,986, forward strand.
AGCAAAAAATTAGAAAATTAACTAACCGCATAAACCACATTGAAAAAAGCCCTTAAAATTATTGGTAAAATACTACTTGCATTCGTAGCATTTATTTTACTGTATATCGTCCTTGCTTATTCTATTTCGAAAATTACAGTCGAAAGAGAACCAAACACCAAAGAAGAAGTTACTATTTATATCATGACAAATGGTGTTCATACAGACATTGTAGTTCCAACCCGTAATGAATTTATGGACTGGAGCAAAGAGGTAAAGTATGAGAACACAATTTCTAAAGATACAACCTATCAATATCTGGCAATGGGTTGGGGAGACAAAGGGTTTTATCTGGAAACTCCAAACTGGTCAGACCTTAGAGCGTCTACAGCTCTTAAAGCCGCATCTGGATTGAGTAATACTGCAATACATGCAACCTATTTTTCGAATATAAAAGAAAACGAAAGCTGCAAAAAAATCATAATCAGTAAAGAGCAATACGTTCGCTTGGCAGATTATATAAAAAACAGTTTCAAGAAAGATGAAAAAGGGCAATTTATACATATAAAGACAGACCAGAACTACGGGAAAAGAGATGCTTTTTATGAAGCAACCGGAAGTTATAGTTTGCTTCATACGTGCAATACTTGGGCAAACAACGCATTAAAAGTAAGCGGACAAAAATGCTGCTTTTGGACACCAATAGACTCAGCTATTTTTGCGAAATACAGTAATAAATAAATTAACTCAACTATAAATTAAAATCAAAAAATGGTACAAAAAACGTCGAATGCGTTTGTCGCAGCTTCATGGATTGCTATGGGAGCAGGAATTATTGGTTATTTAGTAGGACTTGCCAGAGCCGAAATGTTATTAAATGAAAAAGGATATTACTTTACAGTTTTAATGTTCGGATTGTTTGCAGTAATCTCATTACAAAAAAGTGTGCGAGATAGATTAGAAGGATTTCCAGTAACCGATATTTACTACGGAATTTGTTGGTTTGGAACAATTTTGTCAATTGCATTATTAACGATTGGACTTTGGAACGCTACTATTTTACCTAGCGAAAAAGGATTTTATGCTTTTGCATTTTTATTAGGGATTTTTGGTGCAATTGCAGTTCAAAAAAACACCAGAGATAATTTAGCAATTAAGGAATAAAAAAAATACTTTTACAATAGCGGTTTCAAACGATTTGAGTCTTAGACTTATTTTATAATCGTTTGAAACCGTTTTGCTTTGGCGATAAGCTATAATTAGATAAATAAATATGTAGTCATGAAAAAAATTGGGCTTGTTGGTGGTATTAGTTGGGTTTCGACAATAGATTATTATCGTTTTATAAACGAAGGAATAAATGAAAAACTTGGTGGACTTAATTTTGCAGAATGCATAATTTATTCCTTGAACTTTGATGATTTTCAAAGAAACAACACAGCCAATAATTGGGACTTAACATTCGAACTGATTACTAATGCTTGCAAAAGCTTAGAGAAAAGTGGAGCAGAAGCAATTGTTTTGTGCGCCAATACAGCACATGCCGTTGTAGAAAGAGTCGAAAAAGAAATCTCTTTACCTATTATTCATGTTGCAACAGCTACAGCAAACGAAATAAATAAGAAAGGATTAAAAAAAGTAGGTTTGTTGGGGACAAAATTTACTATGGAAATGGATTTTTACAAAGACAAACTAGCCGAACATAACATCGAGACAATCGTTCCTTTTCTTCAGGATGAGCGAGATTATATTCAGCACACATTAAAAGAAGAATTGGGAAGAGGAATAATCAATGAGCAGACCAAAAGAGCTTATATTATGGTCATCAATAAATTAATAGAAAATGGTGCCGAAGGAATTATTCTTGGTTGTACTGAAATCCCAATGATTATAAGTCAGGATGATATCTCCGTTCCAGTTTTTGATACAACAAAAATTCATTCGGCTGCAGCAGTGAAATTTGCTTTATCATTGGATTAAATATTAAATGATGATGGATAAAAAGAAAAAGATTTTTGCTGTATCTGGAAGCACGAGAAAGAATTCAAGTAATTTTAAAATTTTGAAATTTATTTCGGAACATATTAATGATCAATTTGAAATTGAGATATTCGAAGACTTAGAGAGTATTCCTCATTTTAATCCAGATTTAGATAATGAGAATGTTCCAGAGATTATAACTATTTTTAGAAATAAAATTACAGCAGCAGCTGGAGTAATAATTTGTACGCCAGAATATGTTTTTAGTTTACCAGGGAGTTTAAAGAATGTATTAGAATGGTGTGTCTCGACAACGGTTTTCTCGAATAAAAAAGTGGGTTTAATAACAGCTTCTGCGTCTGGAGAAAAGGGACAGGAGCAATTAAGCTTAATCATGAAAACTATCGAAGCTAAGTTTGATAATGATACTCAACTTTTGATACAGGGAATTCGAGGGAAATTAGATTCAGATGGAAATATTATTGATGAAAAGACGTTAGTTAGTCTTTTGACATTCATCAGAAGTTTTGAAAAACAAGTAGAAGAGTAGAACTAAAAATATAGAGATTATGCAAAGTTTAGGAGCAAGTGAAAAATTTCTCTTTAATGATGAAATTGAGTGGGAAATTGTCGGTGAAGGAATTAAACGTAAGATAATGGCATACGACGACAAAATAATGTTAGTTAATGTTCAGTTTGAAAAAGGAGGCATTGGAGTTTTACACGAACATTATCATTCGCAGGTAACCTATGTCGCAAGTGGGAAATTTGAAGTAACCATTGATAACGAAACAAAAACATTAAAAGGAGGAGATAGTTTTTATATTCCGCCGCATGCAATACATGGAGTTGTTTGTTTAGAAAGTGGTCTTTTAACAGATGTTTTTAGTCCGATTCGTGAAGATTTTTTGAAAAAATAAAATAGTTTAATTCAAAGTATTTATCTAAATATGGTTTCAAGAAGAAAATTTATAATCAATACGAGTATGGCAACGGCTACGATTTGTTTAGTTCCGTCATTGGCATTTGCATCTAATAAAAAAACAATTGGATTGCAGTTGTATACTTTAAGGGATGAATTGCCAAAAGATGTAAAAGGAATTCTGGAGAAAGTAGCACTAGCAGGATATACAGAAGTTGAATTATATGGATTCTCTATTAAAGATAAATTTTGGGGATTAGAACCTCAGGAATTAAAGAAAATATTAGACACAAATAAATTAAAAGCAGTAAGTGGACATTACGGATTAGGAACGTATTTGTCTGACGGAAATACAACCGAACTCGAAGCTGCGATAAAAGCCGCCAAAGTTTTAAAGAGTGAATATATTACTATTCCTTGGCTCGATGAAAGTTTGAGGAAGAATGCCGACGATTACAGAAAAATTACTTCATTATTAAATAAAGCAGGTGAAATGTGTAAAGCGGCAGGTTTAAAATTAGCCTATCATAATCATGATTTTGAATTTAAGAAACTAGGAGATATAACAGGTTATGAAATTCTGCTAAAAGAGACAGATAAAAATTTAGTCTTTTTTGAAATGGATTTATATTGGATTGCATATTCAAAAATTAATCCGGTAGAATTGTTTAAACAAAATCCGGGACGTTTTACGATGTGGCATGTAAAAGACATGGATAAAAACACTAAGACTTTAAATGCAGAGATAGGTTCTGGTGTTATTGATTTCAAATCTATTTTTGCAGAAGCGAAACTTTCGGGTATGAAACATTTTTTTGTAGAACAAGAAACAAACTATAAACCGAATGCTATTGAGTCTATAAAAACCAGCTGTGAGTTTATAGAAAAAAAGCTAGTTTAGACTATTAGTTTACAAAAGTTTACAATGCTGTTGAGGTTTGTTAGGAAAAAATTATACTTTTTTTTAAGTTTTGATAAAAAGGAGAATGGTATTTTTGCAAAATGAATTTATCCAAAACTAGTGTCATGTTTATGGCAGTTTGCACTGGACTTATAGTTGCAAACCTTTATTATTGTCAGCCCTTAATTGTTTTAATTGCCAACGAATTTAAGATTCCTGAAGCCGATGCAGGAACAATAACCTATCTTACTCAAGCAGGTTACGCTATCGGACTTTTCTTTATGGTGCCACTTGGCGACAAAATCGAACGTAAAAAACAGATTTTGATTACCACTCTTGCAACTGTAATTGCATTAGTAATTGCGGCTACTGCCCAAAGTTTTTTTGTATTAGAAATTGCCTCACTTCTTATTGGAATCACCTCTATAGTTCCTCAGTTAATTTTGCCCTTGGCAGCTTCGTTAAGTGAACCTAGCCAGCGTGGTAAAGTGGTGGGAACAATTATGAGTGGTTTGCTTGTCGGGATTTTATTATCAAGAACTTTAAGCGGAATTATAGGCGATATTTGGGGTTGGAGATCCATGTTTTGGATTGCTGCCGGAATATGTTTACTTATGTTTTTTGTTATGCAAAAACAATTCCCATACAATAAACCAGTATTTCATGGTTCATACAGGCAATTACTACAGTCACTTTTTACACTTATAAAAACGCAACCATTATTAAGAGAAGCAACATTAATCAATGCATTTTGTTTTGCACAATTTGGTGCTTTCTGGACAACAATGGTATTATTGCTATCAGATTCTCCTTTTAATTTTAGTAGTTCTACAATCGGGCTTTTTGGTATTGTAGGAGCCACAGGAGCTTTGGCAGCTCCATTGGTAGGGAAGTTAGGAGATAAAGGAAGCTCAAGAATTGCAGTAGGTTATGGTTGTTTATTAATGTTAATAAGCTTTATTATTTTCTATTTTTCAGGAAGTAGCATTGTTGGAATTATTATAGGAATTGTTTGTATAGATATAGGAATTCAAGGCGTACACATTTCAAACCAAACAAGAGTATATTCGTTATTACCAGAAGCAAGAAATAGATTAAATACAGTATTTATGTCATTTAGCTTTTTAGGAACAGCGGCAGGTTCAGCTTACGGATTGTTTTTATGGAAACTAGGAGGTTGGCACGCAGTAACTATAGGATGTGCAGTTTTGGCATTATTATCATTAACAGTTTACGGACTTACATATAAATCTAAAAAATAGAAAGGATAAACGAATATCAAATTAATTCGTAAATTTGCTCATCAATAAAAAAAATATACAATGGAAAACGGAATATACGCTAAATTCAACACTAGTAAAGGTTCGATTTTAGTAAAATTAGCTCACGATTTGACACCTGGAACAGTTGGTAACTTCGTAGGATTAGCTGAAGGAAATTTAGAGAATAAAATTAAACCACAAGGAAATAAATTTTATGATGGATTAAAATTTCATAGAGTAATTCCTGATTTTATGATTCAAGGTGGTTGCCCACAAGGAACTGGAACAGGTGGTCCTGGTTATAAATTTGATGATGAATTTCACCCAAGTTTAAAACATGATCGTCCAGGAGTTTTGGCAATGGCAAATTCTGGACCAGGAACAAATGGTTCTCAATTTTACATTACTCACGTTCCTACAAGCTGGTTAGACGGAAAACATACTGTTTTTGGTCATGTTGTAGAAGGTCAGGATATAGTTGATGCAATTGCTCAAGGAGATGATTTGACTAATATAGAAATCGTAAGAGTAGGTGAAGAAGCAGAAAAATGGAATGCTATCGAAGCTTTTATTGCTTTTAAAGGAGAACGTAACAAACGTGATGCTGCTATGAAAGCTGAAGCAGAAGCTGCTATAGAAAAACTTGCTGCTGGTTTCGAAAAAACTGAAAGTGGTTTACGTTACCAATTTATCCAAAGAGGTGATGGTAAACAAGCTGAGAGCGGAAAAACTGTTGCAGTTCACTACGAAGGTTCATTAGATAACGGTAAAGTATTTGATTCTTCTTACCCAAGAAAAAAACCAATCGAATTTAGATTAGGTCAAGGTCAGGTTATCGAAGGTTGGGATGAAGGTATTGCTTTATTGAAAGTTGGAGACAAAGCACGTTTTGTAATTCCATCTCATTTAGGATACGGTCCAGCAGGAGCAGGAGGAGTTATTCCACCAAACGCAAACTTAATTTTCGACGTTGAATTAATGGACGTTAAATAATAAAAAGTATTCAAAATTATATTTTGTAATATCTGAATCCCAAAGCGAGAGTTTTGGGATTTTTTTTATATTTACTACAAAAAAAACTAAAAATGAAATCAAGAATTTTAACCGTAGCGGCTCTAGCTGTAATAGTATTTTCGTGTGCTGCCAAAAAGGATGCTCCTAAAGTTGTGGAGACAGCCGAACCTGTAAAAATGATAGAATTAACTCCGGCAGTAGCTACAGGACAAAATCTTTATGATAACAATTGCGGTAAATGCCATAAATTATTCAAAGCAACAGATTTTACAAAAGAAGATTGGAAGCCTATTTTAGTTCGTATGCAAAAGAAAGCACATCTTGATGATGCACAAATGGCATCAGTTTCAGATTATATCACTTCTCAGTTGTAAAAGTATTTATATATAATCAATATTGTAAAACTATTCGGTGAGATATCTGGATAGTTTTTTTGTTTTAAATCAGGCATAAAAAAACACCTTCACGAGTGAGGTGTTTAAAAAATATTAATTGCTTACAGGTAGTACGTTAGATACAGCAATTATTTTTAAAGTCTTTATTCCAGCAGGTAGTTCCCAATCAACTTCGTCATTTTCTTTAAAGCCAATTATAGCTACACTTAAAGGTGCCAGGATAGAAATTTTTCCTTCTTTTACGTCAGCGTGTGAAGGTAGAACAATCTGAATTTTCATTTGTTTTTTTGCCTTAACATCTTCAATCGTAACATGCGAATTAATTCTTATAATCGATTCGTCTAGAGTATCGCCTTTGCTAATAACAGCTCGGTCTAATTCTTGAGCAAGTTGTCCAGCTTCTTTAGAATTTGTAGAGTTTTTACTCTTTAGTATCAATTCCCTTAAGAGTTGATAATCTGTTGAACAGAAAGTGGGTGTTGGTTTCATATCTATTATATTATTTTTATTAGAATGAGATTTTTGTTTTAGGCAATCTCAAAAGCCTTGTATTTGTTTTAATTTAAAATACAGGATTAATGTTTATTGTAAATCTGAAAAATGTAAAAATGTAAAAGGCGTGGAAAAAGTAAATTTTAATACAAAGGAAAATCCTATTGTAAATAAAATAAATAATTAAATTTTAAAATGTAATCCTCCGCCTGAAAGAAGAAATTGAAATAGACGGAGGCCTAATTTACGAAGGCCTTGGTGTGCGAATTTAATACAACGACACGTGGTTTTCTTGTAGAAGAAAACAACAACGAAATGATTGTCAATTGTATAATGCTCAACATGAGATGAATTATTGTGATTTGCAAAGTTAATCAATCTTTTTTAATGATTGGTTTTTATTTCCATTTAATATTGCAACCGATGCTTGGCTTCTGCGGATTTTTGATATTTCGGTTATAAATTAGGGAGTCTATGGCGTTTCTTAAATCGCTTCCGCTAAGAGTAATTCCGTTACCAGGTCTTGAATCGTCTAGTTGTCCGCGATAGAACAATTTATCCTGATTATCAAATAAGAAAAAATCAGGAGTACAAGCAGCGTCAAAAGCTTTGGCAACTTCTTGGGTTTCATCATATAGATATGGGAAATCTATTTTATGAGTAAAAGCAAACTCAGTCATAAAATCAGGACCATCTTGAGGATATGCATTGACATCATTGCTAGAAATAGCTATAACGCCTATTCCTTGTACACGATAGTCATTAGCAATCATAACAACCTCCTCGATTACATGAAGCACAAATGGGCAATGATTACATATAAACATAACAAGAGTTCCCTTTGTGCCTTTTAAATCATTATAAGAGTATTCAAAATTAGAATTAGTGTCCTTTAATTTAAATTGAGGTGCCAAAGTACCTAATGGTAACATATTTGAAAGAGTTCGTGCCATTTTGTAGAAAATTTAGTATTCAAATTTAACTTTAAAATTCTGCATAAGAGGGCATAACTATCAAAAAAATATCCAAAGAAGCTTTTATTTGTTAGTATTTAGCTCTTTGGATATTTATGTGTAATTTATGAATTTAAAAAACTTAATAAATCGGCATTTAGTTTATCTTTTTCCGTATAAAATAATCCGTGAGGTGCGCCTTCATAAATAATATAAGTAGTATCATTAATTGATTCGGCTGCTTTTTTTGACGTAAGTTCAATAGGAACTATTTTGTCGGCATCACCATGAATAATTAAAGTAGGTACATTTATAGAGTCAAGTTCATCTCTAAAATCAGTTGTAGAAAACGATTCAGCACATTTTAAGGTGGCTCTCGGAGAAGCAAAGGAACATAACATCTTGTAATAATCTAATAAGGAATTACTTAATGGACGGTTGATAATTGTTATTCCAAAAAAAGTTTTTCCAAAATTATCTAGAAATTCTATTCTGTCCTCTTTGATTGCGCTTGCCGTTGCTTCACTTTTTTCTTTCGGACGACCTTCAGGATTATCATCAGTTTTTGGCAGATAAGGTATAACCGAAGAAATTAAAGCAGCTTTAGTTACTCCTTTTCCGCCGTGACGACTAAAATAACGGACTACTTCGCCACCACCCATAGAAAAACCTACAAGAGTTGCGTCTTCCAATTCCAGTTGTTCGATAATTTCTTTTAAATCATCAGTCAGGGTATCATAATCATATCCGTCCCAAGGCTGCGAAGATTTACCAAATCCTCTACGATCATAGGCAATTACCCGACAATTGTTTTGAACTAAAAAGTCTATTTGGTATTCCCACATTTCATTAGAAAGGGGCCAACCATGAATAAGAATAACGGGTTTTCCTTGCCCATAATCTTTTACATATAGTTTTACATTTGATGCGGTTTCTATATATTTGTCTGTAGATGGTTGAGTTAAGTTAAACTGAGAATCTCTAAGAGATTGGCTAGGGCTAATTTGAATATTTTCCATTTTTATATTTTTTAAATTAGAGCTTGTTATTTGATTTTAGTAAAAGTAAAAGCTATAAAAAAAAATATGTTATATAATTAATTGTAATGCTTACAATATTAATAGGTTGTAAAATAATAATTCAATAAAATATGGATTTAACTTGGTCAGAATTTGAAAGAGTAGAAATGAGAGTGGGAACAATTACACAAGTAGATGATTTTCCCGAAGCTCGTAAACCAGCGTATCAGCTTACAATAGATTTTGGAACAGAAATCGGAATCCGAAAATCATCGGCACAAATTACCAAACGATATTCAAAAGAAGATTTATTAAACAGACAAATAGTTGGTGTGGTTAATTTTCCGAGAAAACAAATAGGGAAATTTATGAGCGAATGTCTAGTAATTGGTGCAGTAGGTGAGGACGGTGACGTTATTTTATTAGCACCAGATTTTAAAATTGAAAACGGATTAAGAATTGGGTAATTAGTTTTCAGTCGCAGTTTCAGTTTGCATTTTAGGTTTGTAATCTCAGTTTGAGTTATTGTAATCCGAAATTGCGACTGAAAACTGAATATTTAACTCAAGTTAATCTTCGCAATCAATTGTTTTAATATTTCTTGTCCTTCTTCCCAATATTCCAGGTCTGATGCTGAATTGATATGTCCTTTTAAGCCAACGTCAATAAAGTCACTTCCCCACATTTCGGCAAAATAGGCGGTTCTTTCTATAGTAGCATATTCGTCATTTTGGCTTCCTACGACAATAGACGGGAATTGTAATTTTGTAGTTGGTATTGGAGAGAAATTACGAATAGAATCGGGTGTATGTATAGGAGAATCTACATCGGCAGGAGCAACAAGTAATGCGCCTATAATGTGTGGATTATTATTAGTCTTTGCCCAATGCATAACAAGAGAAACAGCAAGGCTATGGGCAACTAAAATAGTTGGACTATCTATTTTAGAAATTATTTCATTTAATCTTTCGAGCCAATCTTTTAATACAGGTTCATCCCAATTATCCTGAACGAGTTTAGTAGCATTTTTAAATTTTTTAAGCCAATAAATTTGCCAATGTTTTTCGCCAGAATCACCAAGACCTGGTAATATTAATAAATTTGCTTCCATTGTAGATGTTTTTGAAATTTAAAAGATATAAAAAAAGTCCAAAAATTGACTAGATTTTGGACTTTCTACTTCTTATCAGTGATTTGATTAAATATCATCAAAATCAATATCTGTAAAACTCGACCTGTGAGATACAACTTCTTCTTTTTCAGAACTGTATTCTTTTTTGAAATCTTTCTGATGTCTTTCTGAGATTACTTCTTCTCCTTTATGGTTTAAAACATAAGAAGTCATTTCTCCTAGAATTTCAGCGAAAGCGTTAAAATCTTCTTTATACAAGTAAATTTTATGTTTCTTAAAATGGAAAGAACCGTCTTCTTCTGTAAATTTTTTGCTTTCGGTAATCGTGATATAGTAATCGTCTGCTTTTGTAGCTCTTACATCAAAGAAATAGGTCCTTCTTCCTGCTCGTAGTACTTTAGAAAAAATCTCTTCTTTTTCTAACATGTCATTTTCTCTCATAATCCGTTCTATCAATTTTTTTATTTAATAGCAATCAAAAATCTTAAAAAAATATCTATTATACAACAATTAAAGTAATTCTTTTTCGGAAAGTTGTTTTAAATATAGTGCCGAATAATACCCTTCTTGATTTATCAATTGATTATGAGAACCTTGTTGAATGATTTTTCCTTCCTCTAGTATGATAATTCTATCTGCGTTTTTGGCAGACGACACACGGTGACTCACAATTATGGTAGTTTTGTCTTTACAAATCTCAAATAAGTTGTTTAAAATCGTTTCTTCGGTTTCAGTATCTACAGCAGATAAACAGTCGTCAAAAAGTAAGATAGCTGGGTTCTTGATGATAGCTCTGGCGATAGAAACACGTTGTTTTTGTCCGCCCGAAAGAGTAATTCCTCTTTCTCCTAATATTGTGTCGTACTGTTTGTTAAAACCAATAATATTATCATGAACAACAGCGTTTTTTGCAGCCTCAATAACTTGTTCGTCGGTTGCGTTTTGGTTACCAAACTTAATGTTGTTTTTAATACTATCCGAAAACAAGAATGCATCCTGAGGTACAATCCCAATGTTGTTGCGTAAATCGTTGAGGTTTAATTTGCTTATTTCGTTACCGTCTATCGTGATTTGTCCTTGAGGAACATCATATAAGCGTGAAATTAAAGATAATATCGTTGATTTTCCGGAGCCAGTTTTACCTAAAATAGCCAAGGTTTCGCCTTTTTTTACTGTAAACGATACATCTTTAAGAGCTGTTATATTAGTGTCTTCGTAAGTATAGGTCACATTCTCAAAAGCAATTGTACCATCGATAGGTGAATGGTTTGGATTATTGTTCTTGATCTCTGGTTCTATTTTCAGGAACTCATTTAATCTTTTTTGTGATGCTTCGGCTTCTTGTACCATTGATGAAACCCAACCAAGAGAAGCTACAGGCCAGGTAAGCATGTTTACATATAAAATAAACTCAGCTATTGTTCCAAGGCTTTTGATGCTTCCGTTAATGTACATTACCCCACCAAAATAAATTACGACAAGATTACTGATTCCTATTAAAGCAATCATTAACGGGCCAAATAAGGATTGTACTTTGGCAAGATTTAAACTTTTACTTTTGCTTTCATTTGCTAAATCAACCATATTGTTTTGATGTTGATTTTCTAATGAATAGGCTTTAATAACTCGAATCCCTGAGAAAATTTCTTGGGTAAAGCTTGAAACTTTCGATAAATATTGTTGAAAAACAGTACTACGTTTATTGATTTCGGTGCTTAATTTAAAAATACAATAGGATAATATTGGTAATGGTAAAATGGTGTATAAAGTTAAAAGAGGCGAAACATTATACATATATATAATTACGATTGCAAAACGAATAAAGGTATTAATCGTGTACATTACCGCCGGGCCTACATACATACGTACTTTAGAAACATCCTCGCTAATACGATTCATTAAATCTCCGGTTCGGTTTTGTTTGTAGAAATTTTGGGATAGTTTTTCGTATTGCTGAAATACCTCATTTTTCAGGTCAAATTCGATATGACGAGACATAACAATTAAGGTTTGTCTCATTAAAAAAGTAAGGAAACCAGCAACAATAGTTGTTGCGATAATTAGTAAAACGTTGTGTATGAGTTCTTCTCTGTAAAAAGACAATACAGCTTGAGATGCTTTCTGGGCTTTTGGGAGTTTATCAAACTTCTCAATAGCACTTAATGATTTACTTATAAGTTTAGGCGTAAATAACGAAAATATTTGTGCGATTATTGTGATAAAAATTCCTAAGGAAAAACTGTATTTATATTTAATAAAATATTTGTTTAAATAACGTAATTCTTTCATTTTTTTAAGATATTCTATGTTGAAATAAAATTATTTTGCTAATAAGTGTCGATTTAAAGCAATTTACAGGATTTTCGTTAGAAAATATTTAATTGTTGGATTGTTATTTTTTAATTAAAAAAATGCTGTATGTATATTTTTTGTATAAATTTGAAATGTCTTTTTGACAAATTCGTAATTTTAACTAATAAAAATTATTGCTATGAATGCAGCTTTTGCAACTGGAAAGGAACTTCAAAAAATGGATCCCGTTTTTGGTCAACTATCGTTTGATGATCACGAACAAATTGTATTTTGCAACGACAAAGATACAGGTTTAAAAGCAATTATTGGTATTCATAATTCAGTTATGGGACCTGCTTTGGGAGGAACAAGGATGTTTAATTATGCTAACGAATGGGAAGCATTAAACGATGTTTTGCGTCTTTCTAGAGGGATGACTTACAAAGCAGCTATTACAGGATTAAACATTGGTGGAGGTAAAGCCGTAATTATCGGGGATGCTAAAACTCAGAAAACACCAGAATTGATGCGTAAGTTTGGAGAATTTGTACATTCTTTAAGCGGAAGATATATTACTGCCGAAGATGTTGGTATGGAAACCAGAGATATGGACATTGTAAGAGATGTTACTCCTTATGTTACTGGAATTTCTGAAGAAAGAGGTGGTTCAGGAAACCCTTCTCCTGTTACAGCTTACGGTGTGTTTTTAGGAATGAAAGCTGCAGTAAAACAACAATTTGGTTCGGATAGTGTAGCTGGTAAAAAAGTATTGGTACAAGGAATTGGACACGTAGGAGAAACTTTGGTTGATTATTTAACTAAAGAAGGTGCTATCGTTACTATTACAGATATCAACGAAGAAAAATTGTATGAAGTAGCGGCTAAATACGGTGCGACTATTTTTGCAGGAGATGATATATATAGTGCAGATGTTGATGTTTATGCACCATGTGCAATGGGAGCAACATTAAACGATGATACTGTAAAGAAAATAAAAGCTAAAGTTATTGCTGGTGCGGCTAATAACCAATTGGCAAACGAGAATGTTCACGGTTTAATATTACAAGAAAGAGGAATACTTTATGCTCCGGATTTCTTGATTAATGCTGGTGGAATTATTAATGTTTACGCTGAGTTAGAGCATTATGACAAAGCTGAGATCATGCGTAAGACAGAAAATATTTACAATACAACGCTTGAGATTTTTGATTATGCTATTAAAAATGGTATAACTACACATCAAGCTGCGTTAACAATTGCTCAAAATCGTATCGATTTAAGAAAAATTGAGAATAGCAAAAAATAAAAACTAGTTTGGTTTATAGTCTCAGTTTTCAGTCTCAGTGCCTAAGTGTAAACTGAGACTGAAAACTGAGACTTTTTTTTGCACTGTAAACTGCGACTCTTTTTTATTGGTACAAACTGCGACTGCGACTGAAAACTATTCTTAAATAAAGTAAATATAAATTTCATTATAAAGCTTGAAATTCTTATTTTTGCAAACTAATTTTTAAATGTTCTTACAAGGTGGTAAATAGAAGACACATACGCGTTAAAGTAATGCAGTCCATTTATGCGATGCATCAAAACGGTTCTGATAATCTTGAAAAAGAAGAAAAGTTTCTTTTTTATAGTATTGACAATATTCAGGATTTATATCTTGTGATGCTTTCTTCGTTAATCGAAATTTGTAAAAAAGAAACTATATTTTTACACTTATCAAGCAAAAAACATCTTGCAACTCCTCAAGAGCGTAATCCAAATGAAAAATTCGTTAAAAATGCAATTTTTCAAATCCTAGCCGAAAATAATTCTCTTAGTATAGCGATGGAGAATCGTAAAATTGATAATTGGACATTAAATGACGATTATATTTTATTACTTCTTAACGATATAAAAGCGAGTAAGCAGTATGCTAAATATATGAGTAATACAGTAAACACGTTTGAAGAAGACAAACAGTTTATTGTTGATTTATTTACAGAAGTAATCGTTCCTAATGAAAAATTATATGAGTATCTAGAAGATGATAAGCTTACTTGGGTAGATGATATTCCTGTTGTAAATACACATATTATCAAACAATTAAAAGCGATTACGGCTGGAGAAGATGATAATTTTAGAGTTCCGAAATTGTATAAAGACAATGAGGATAGAGATTTTGTAAAAGACTTGTTTAGAAAAACAGTTTTAAACGAAACCGAATTTGCTAAAGAATATGTAGATAAAACGCCAAACTGGGATAGTGATCGTATTGCCGAAATTGATACTATTATCTTGAAAATGGCAATTTGTGAATTTTTGAAATTCCCTTCAATTCCAGTAAAAGTAACTCTTAACGAATATTTAGAAATTGCAAAAGAGTATTCTACACCAAAAAGTAGTATTTTTATCAATGGGATTTTAGATAATCTTGTAAAAGAACTAGAGGCTAGCAAAAAGCTAATTAAAGCTGGTCGTGGTTTAATGTAATAATCAATTAAATAAAAACAGAATTTAAATTATGGAACAATTAACTCAATTTGCACCGTTTCTATTAATGTTTGTGGTAATCTATTTCTTTATGATTAGACCGCAACAAAAACGTGCAAAAAATGAAAAAGAATTCGAAAGTAGCCTAAAAGTAGGTGATAAGATAATAACAAAAAGTGGTCTTCATGGTAAAGTTTCAGAACTTGCAGAAACAACTGTAGTTATCGAAACAATGTCAGGAAAATTAAAGATGGAGCGTTCAGCAATTTCTATGGAAATGAGTGCAGCTTTAGCTAAGAAATAGTCAGCTTTAAATAAATAGTAAAGTCCCAATCCGAATTTTCGGATTGGGACTTTTTTTTTGCTCAAAAATAATCCTCTTCTTTTTGTAATTCCCATTCTGAGAGATATTCTCTTTTAATCTTTTTAGATAGTGTTTTTGTCTATTAATAGATCTCTTAGGTTGTTTTATTAATGCATAGTTGTGATGCTTTATCTGTGAGCATTTTGGATTTTTATTATCTATAATATTTAATAGGTAGGATTTTCTTCTTTTTAGTTAGATTTCGCTCTTTTAAAATACATTTTTAGAGGCGTGATTGTGTATTTTGTGTCTTTTGTTTTTGTAGGAATTATGGTTAAGTGTTTTTCTGTGTATGTTTAGATTGATGAATTTTGTCGTTTTTTTAATTTAAAATTCTTTTACCTATGTTTTTTATGGGTGTAAAGTATTTATAGTGTTTATTTTTTATAATAACCCCTATTTATTTTTGGGTTTATTTGTATTTTAGGTGTTTAATGTAGTGTTTTTTATTTTTTGTGATTATTGTATTTTTTAAAAAAGCACCTGTAAAATGTAAAATAACAATAATTAAGTAGTGTAATTTTTGTAATCCGTAATTCTTTCAAAAACGCATCAAAAAAATAACTTTTATAAGATTATCTAATCTAAAAGTTAATAAATTCGCCTCAGAAACATGTTTTAAGTTACTGCAGTTCTTTGATATCATATAGAATATAAATGGCATTTATAAAATAACCAAACCAATTATTAACTATAACCAAATTATTAACTAAAACCATCTTAAACATGAAAAAAGTAATACATATTTTAGCTTTGATGTTAACGAGTTCTTTTGCTTTTGCCCAAGAAGATAAAGAAACTACTGCTCCAGCAACTACATTTGGAGGGTCAGCAGATGTTTATTACAAATATGATTTTTCTAAACAACAAAACGGTTTAACTAGTTTTACAAATTCTCAGGACTCATTCGAACTAGGAATGGCGTCACTTGAAGCCTCGCATAAATTTGGAAAGGCTTCTGCTTTTGTCGATTTAGGATTTGGAACAAGGGCGGCTGAGTTCTCTTATAATGAGTATAATAATAATGAACCGTCTTTTTTAATTAAACAGTTATTCCTTAAATATGATTTATCGGATAGTTTTTCAATAACAGCAGGTAGTTTTGGTACTCATATAGGATATGAGTTATTAGATGCCGTAGATAATAAAAATTACAGTATGTCTTATGCGTTTTCATACGGGCCGTTCTTTAATACAGGAGTAAAAGCACAATATACAAACGGAGAATTCAGTGCTATGTTTGGTATCACCAACCCAACAGATTTTAAATCGGCAATGGAAGCGGGTTCTAGTCAGAAAACGTATATTGGACAATTGGCATATATAGCTGATACTGGAAGTGCTTATTTGAATTTTACTTCAGGAAGTACAAATCCAACTCCAGGAACTACAGTTGTGCCAACTGGGGAAAATAAAACGCAAATTGATTTTGTAGGAACAAAGGCAATTAACGATGCATTTTCTTTAGGATTTAATGCTACTTATGCAAAAACTACAAACGATTTTGATAGTGATCTTGATGGAGAGTGGTTTTCATTAGTAGGATATGCATATTATAAGTTCAAGGATAATCTTGGGCTAGCTTACAGAATAGAATATTTTGATGCTAAAGATGCTGTCGTAAGTTTAGGAACGCTTGCGGGTTCTAGTGTTTTTGCAAATACGTTATCACTTAATTATAAAGTTGGAAATATGACGATAATTCCAGAGGTAAGATTAGATAGCGCTTCCGAAGATATTTTTCTTGACAGTAATTCTGCCCCAACTGGCAAGATGGTTTTCGCATTGGTAGCTGCTACTTATTCTTTTTAAGATATTAAGATTGATATTTTTTTTTTTAAGCTGTCAAAACATAACTATGTTTTGGCAGTTTTTTTTTATTTAGAATTGTTTCTATAAAAAGAAACACGTTTTAGAAAGGCTAAAACGTGTTTTTGTATATTATATAATCTCTTTTTTATTGTTTTTTGTAGATAGAATAAATAGTATTTATTGTTTTTCTATCTAATACGCCATCAACTTCGGTTTGAATATAATGGAGTTTAAAAGCGGTAATTGCCGATGTAAGATTTTTTGTATTGTATCCTATAATGCGTAAAGCAGGTTCTATTTTAAAATCAAACGGAGCTTCTTCCATAATTTCATCTTGCCAAATCCCAAAACCTAGACCAGCTAGTGTTTTCCAAGGAAACAATTTACTAGGGTCTTGTTTTCTTCCTGGAGCAATATCTCCATGTCCCAAAATGTTTTGTGCAGGAACATTATATTCTTTTTTCAATCTCGTTAATAGAGCAATTAAGCTACTTATTTGTGTTTCAGAGAAAGGCTCAGTTCCGTTATTGTCTAATTCGATACCTAACGAAGAAGAATTAAGATCGGTATTTTTTCCCCAAGTCGAGTTACCAGCGTGCCAAGCACGTAAATAATCGTTTAGCATTTGTACCACTTTACCATCTCTGGAGATAATATAGTGAGCACTTACTTGCGTTTTTACTTTAGTAAAAGTATTTACAGTTTGTTGCAAAGAATCCTGTGCTGTATGGTGAATAATAATGAAGTTTGGTTTGCGTAAATTAAAATTTACGGTACCAATCCATTCCGTATTAATACCATTTTGTAATGGAGTCGATCCGGTTATCGAAAGAGAGTCTCTGTAAATATGTAATTGCTTAGCGTACGAAGTGTCTATACTTACAGCTACTGTTGGTGCTGGTATAGGCTGAGCCTCTTTGCTAGTAATTTTATCTTCAAGAGTCTTAAGTTGCTGGTCGTATACTTTTTCGCTACTTTTATAAGGATTTGTTGAGCAAGAAGTAATTGCAATTGCTGTAATCAGACAGTAAAAATACTTTTTCATATCTTGAAATTGTTTTTATGTTTAGAGAAAACAATTATTTTTTCTTTTTCTTAGCTTTCTTGGAACCAGTTTGATTTTTGCGTTGCTCCATAAAAACAGTGTATTTCTCCTTTTGATCTTTGTTTAAAAAATCAGATACTCGCTTATTGGTAACTTCAGAAAGAGCTTGAATTTGTTTTATTTTATCATCTTGGCTGCTACTTTCGTTTTTCAAAAGTATACCTTGTTCTTTTATGCTTTCAATTAAAACATTCGATACTGCAATTTCTTGTAACGCATCAAGGTTAAGTTCAGGCTTTAGTTCTTCCATTATTGTGGCAACAATTTCCTCAACAGGAGTCTCTTTGGGTTTGCTGGTATTCCCCATCTGTCCCATACCTTGGCTCATACTACCATTCATTCTGCCGCCGCCGTAACCACCACCACCGTAGCCACCGCCACCATAGCCATTACCATACCCGTTTCCGTATTGAGCAGAAACAGAATTTGCGAAAAATAACATAAAGGCAAATACTATTGCTGTTTGAATTGTTTTCATGTCTTATGTTTTAAAATCAAATATTCAAAAAAAATGTATTGTAAATTTAAACAGGTTCACCGTATAAATCAAATTCTGTAGCTTCTATTATTTTAATATTAACAAATTCTCCAGTTTTTAGATAGTTTTTAGACGCATCAATCAATACTTCATTATCAACATCTGGGCTATCGAACTCTGTTCTTCCAACAAAATGACCACCTTCTTTTCTGTCAATAATACATTTAAAAGTTTGTCCTACTTTCTCTTGGTTTAAATCCCATGAAATTTGAGATTGTAATTCCATGATTTCATTAGCACGAGCTTGCTTAACATCATCCGGAACATCGTCTTCAAGTAAATAAGCGTGTGTGTTTTCTTCATGAGAATAAGCAAAACAACCCATTCTGTCAAATTTCATTTCCTGAACAAAATCTTTAAGAATATTAAAATCCTCTTGAGTTTCTCCTGGGTAACCTACAATAAGTGTAGTTCTAATAGCCATTCCTGGAACAGCATTACGGAAATCTTTTAATAATTTTGTTGTTTTTTCCTGAGTTGTACCACGACGCATTGATTTTAAAACCGAATCCGAAATGTGCTGCAACGGAATATCAATATAATTACAAATCTTTGGTTCGCGTTTCATGATTTCAAGTACATCCATTGGGAAACCAGTTGGGAAGGCGTAATGCAAACGAATCCATTCGATGCCTTCTACTTTTACTAAAGCTTCAAGTAATTCGCCTAAATTTCTTTTCTTATATATGTCAAGACCGTAATAAGTTAAATCCTGAGCAATCAAGATTAATTCTTTTACACCATTTTTAGCTAAACCTTCAGCTTCTTTTACTAATTTTTCAATAGTTTGCGATACATGTTTTCCACGCATAAGCGGAATAGCACAAAAACTACAAGGTCTGTCGCAACCTTCAGCAATTTTTAAATAAGCGTAATTTTTAGGAGTTGTAGTTAAACGTTCACCTAATAATTCATGTTTATAATCAGCCCCTAGTGCTTTTAATAATTGAGGTAATTCAGTTGTACCAAAATATTGGTCAACATTTGGGATTTCTTTTTCTAAGTCAGGTCTGTAACGTTCAGACAGACATCCTGTCACGAAAACTTTATCTACTAATCCTTTTTCTTTCTTATCTGCGTACTCTAAAATCATGTTTACTGATTCTGCTTTAGCATTATCAATAAAACCACAAGTGTTTATTACAATAATATTGCCTTCTTCGGCAGCAGGAGCTTCATGTGTTACTTCCTTTCCGCTGGCGCGAAGTTGACCCATAAGTACTTCACTATCATATACATTTTTCGAACACCCAAGAGTGATTACGTTGATTTTATTCTTTTTTAAAGACTTGGTTCTCATACTTTTATAAATTGGAGTGCAAAATTACATTTTTTATTCCTAGAAACACCATGATTCCTTCTTTTTTCTGAAGTTGTTGTTATGAGTTCTAGGAGCTGGAACCTGCTGTCCGCTATATCTTTTTCTGTCTAAAGAAGCCAGAAAAAGGATGCCGCTTCCATCAGGGCTAAAAAAAATCCGTCTGATTCTTATCGAGACGGATTTTTATATGTTTTGTTTATGCTAATTATAATTCAAATAACATAGTCAATGAAACGTTATTGAATTTTGTGTTAATATTAGCGCCATCAGTAAATCCTTGACTAAAGAATGCTTGATGAGAATTTCTCTTAGCATAAGAATAAGCTAGATCTACCTTAGTAGAGCCAAAGTTATATCCTAAACCTCCTGAATATCCATTTAAATCACCAATTGTAGAGCTGTTTTTGTATGGGCTTTGTTCAAATCTGTAACCAGCTCTTAAGCTAAGTAGTTTTATTTTATATTCCGCACCAATTCGTACTTCGCTACTATTGGTCAATTGGTCGCTCATAGTATTATTTACTCCTCTAAAAAAACTGTCGTTTGTTGGTTTAAACTTAGTGTTGCCATAATCTTTAATCGCATAATCAACACTTAATAAACCAGTTTTTCCAAACACGTATGCAAAACTTGCGGTCCATTTTCCTGGAGTTTGCAGTTTGTATGATTCATATATGTTCACTATTTGTGGGTCAACTATAGTAGGATCTAATTCTCCAGTGTTATTGCTTTGTACAGTTACTAATGATTGAGTCGTTTCATCGTAGAGTTTGTACCAAGTATTCGATTCGTAAGCAAGACCTAATCGTACTTGGTCAGTTACTTTGGCAATAGCACCTACTTGGAAAGAGAAACCTGTTCCGTACGTATATAGTTGATTGTCAAAAAAGGCTCTGTCTATCTTGTAATTTGCGCTTGTGTTGTTGTTATTGTGTTCGTAAAAACTTGTATTTCTTGTATAATCAGTAAAATGAGAGTTTAAGTTTATTCCTATGTATAGTTTGTCTTTATAGGATGTTGCAGCATTAAAGGATAGCTTGCCATTATAGCCATTGGTATGAATTTCATTTTCTTGATAATAATTTCCTCCAGCAGGAACAAGAGATAGGTATTGGCTATTTGGATTATTAGCGTCCATTGGGTCGATTATGAATCCTTGGTAACCTAACATGGCTTGCTGTGCTGAATATCCGCTTAGTCCAGGGTATTGGTAGCTAGGTAAGCTATTGCCTAGATATCGATATAGGCTACTTATACTTTCTCCTTTATTTGTTCTAACAAATTCTTGAGGCACTGGCGCGCCACCATTACCTGTGTTAGCATAGTCTAAAAAGTATTGGTCTATAGAATTTGTTGGGTTTACTCCAGCAGAAAATATATCGTTGTTGTAGTTGTTAGTGTTTTCGTAATTAACAGCTACGGATATTTTTTTCCAGTTACTTTTTGAATGATAATTATTAAAAACTAAAACTCCTCCAGCTTGATTCAGTATAAATGAATTATTGCTTTCGTTAGTTTTTGCGCCAAAATAATTAGAGTTGTTCTTTGTGTTGTAATTACTTAATGTTACACCAAACTGGTTATTTGCAAATACAGCAGAACCGGCAGGGTTGATATTTAAAGATGATAAATCACCACCAAGCGCTCCAAATGCACCACCCATAGCGCGGAAACGAGCAGTTCCGTTTAGGTTGTCTTGTGAGTAACGCATTGCGTCAGAAATACCCTGAGAGTGTATTGCGTTAATAGATAGTCCAGTAAGGATTAGGAATATATACTTTTTCATGTTCAGATAAATAGGTTTTAATTCGTTTTAAAGAAGATGTAAATTATCTTCTTCCGCCGCCAGAAGATCTTCCGCCGCCGCCGCCGCCAGACATTCTTCCTCCGCCACCACCTGATGAGCTAGGGCTGTATGATCTGGATGGAGAGCTAGAAGGGGTATAGGTTCTGGTTGGAGTAGATGAACCAGGATTATAGCTTCTGGTTGGAGTGCTACTGCTGTTATCTCTTCGTGTTGGAGTATATGTACTGTTTTGTGAACCCGAAGATTGATCTCTTCTGGTGTAATTAGAATTACCGTTGGTATTTCTTGTTGTATTATAAGAGTCGTTTCTTCTGTAATCTGTATAATTTGAATTGGTATTTCCTCTTCTGTTAGTGTTGTAGTTAGAGTTCTGAGAATCACTTCTTCTGTAGTCGGTATAGTTACTGTTTCCTCTTCTGTTGGTAAAGTTTGTAGTTCGGGAATTAGTATAATCGCTACTTCCTCTTCTGTTTACAGAGTAGTTAGAGTTTCTAGAATAACTTCTATTGTTGTAATAACTATTATTACGGCCTACGCTATTATTATAGTAAGAACCTCTGCGGCCATAGTTATAAGAGTAGTCGTTGTATCGGTAACCATAATAAGGTCTGTATCCATAATAAGGATAGTATGATGGGTAGCCCCATCCGCCACCATAATATGGGTAACCCCATCCGTAACCGTAACCAAAGCCACCATAATAAGGGTAACCAAAACCAAAAGACAATCCCCAAGTATTAGGGTATATGTTTACAGATACGTCTTGAACATTGCTTCCCCAACCTGCATAACTAATGCTTGAGTTTGCTATGCTGTCATCAGATTCGTTATAAGAACCATAATTGTCAACATTTGTAAAGATTTCTGTAGGTTCGTCATTGCTTTGTAGGGAGCTAAAATAATCTTTGTATTGATTATTGGTGCTGCTAGTAGTAACTCTTTCTGTGTAATTATTAGATGATGTTCTATATATGCCATCGTTGTCATAATAAGAACTATTTTGATAAGAACCACACGAAGTTACTAGAAAACACAATAAGGCTGTAATGGAAAAAAGAGCCGTGTTTTTTTGGAAAAAAATATTAGTTTTCATATCTGTGGATTTTTTTATTGTTGGACAATACAAAAATAGTTAGTTTTGTGGAACTATTTAGTTAAAATAAGTTAAACAAAATTTGTGCCAAACTATTCAATATGAGTAAGAACCTTACTACAAGATCAGAAGATTATTCAAAATGGTATAACGAGCTGGTTGTAAAAGCGGATTTAGCCGAGAATTCAGGAGTTAGAGGATGTATGGTTATTAAGCCGTACGGATATGCTATTTGGGAAAAAATGCAGGCTGAGTTAGATCGAAAATTTAAAGAAACAGGACATCAAAATGCCTACTTTCCGTTATTTGTTCCAAAAAGCATGTTTGAAGCTGAGGAGAAAAATGCAGAAGGATTTGCAAAAGAATGTGCTATTGTTACTCATTATAGATTAAAGAATGATCCCGATAAGCCAGGAAAGCTTATGGTTGATCCTAATGCGAAACTAGAAGAAGAGTTAATTGTTCGTCCTACAAGTGAGGCTATTATATGGTCTACCTATAAAGGATGGGTACAGTCATATCGTGATTTACCTTTATTAATTAATCAATGGGCAAATGTGGTTCGTTGGGAAATGAGAACTCGATTGTTTTTAAGAACAGCCGAATTCTTGTGGCAGGAAGGTCATACAGCTCACGCTACGAAAAGTGAAGCTGTTGAAGAGTCAGAGAAAATGATGAATGTATATGCTGATTTTGCTGAAAATTTTATGGCGATTCCAGTTGTAAAAGGAATAAAAACAGAAACGGAACGATTTGCAGGTGCTGAAGAAACTTATTGTATTGAAGCATTAATGCAAGATGGTAAAGCGTTGCAAGCAGGAACTTCTCATTTCTTAGGACAAAACTTTGCAAAAGCATTTGATGTGAAGTTTGCAAATGCCGAAGGGAAGCAGGAATATGTGTGGGGAACTTCTTGGGGAGTTTCTACGAGATTAATGGGGGCTTTAGTAATGACGCACTCAGATGATAAAGGATTGGTCTTGCCTCCAAATTTAGCACCTATACAAGTAGTGATTGTTCCTATTCATAAAACAGATGAGCAGCTAGGTGAAATTACTGTTGTGGTAAATGAATTGGTTTCTCAGTTAAGAAAGCTGAATATAGCTGTGAAGTATGATGATAGAACCACACAAAAGCCAGGATTCAAGTTTAATGAATATGAATTAAAAGGAGTGCCGATTCGAATTGCGGTTGGTCCTAAAGATTTAGAAAATGGAACTTTTGAAATTGCAAGAAGAGATACATTAACTAAAGAAACAGTTTCGAAAGATGGAATTGTGACTTATGTGAACGATTTATTGAGTCAAATTCAAGTTGATTTGTATAATAAAGCATTAGATTATCGAAATACTCATATTACAGAGGTAAATAATTTTGATGAGTTTAAAGATGTTTTAGAGAATAAAGGTGGCTTTGTATCAGCTCATTGGGATGGTACTGCAGCTACAGAAGAGAAGATTAAAGATTTAACGAAAGCAACAATTAGATGTATTCCTTTGGATGGAGTAGAAGAGGCGGGAACCTGTGTGTTTACTGGTAATTCTTCTTCAAGAAGAGTGCTTTTTGCTAAGGCGTATTAATTTTTTTAATTTTTTTTGCTTCAGCTATTGTGCATCTAAAAAACAGTTGTATCTTTGCAACCGCAATACAGAAGCAGGCCCGTTCGTCTATCGGTTAGGACGCATGGTTTTCATCCATGTAAGAGCGGTTCGATTCCGCTACGGGCTACTACTTTTTTGCAGGTTAAAAGTTATTTGAATATTGAAAATACAATGGCCCGTTCGTCTATCGGTTAGGACGCATGGTTTTCATCCATGTAAGAGCGGTTCGATTCCGCTACGGGCTACAATTTCAATTTTGAATAATTTATTAAAAACTTAGAAGAATACTGGTCCGTTCGTCTAGGGGTTAGGACTTCAGGATTTCGTCCTGGTAACAGGGGTTCGATTCCCTTACGGACTACTAAATTAGTTGTAAATAAGTTTTGTAAAATAGAAGCTGGTGTCTCGGTTTTTGTTTTATTAGTTAAAGCTAAAGTGATTGTTTTACAATTGTGGGAGGCTTTTCTTTTTTAACTAGTATTTATAATAATTATTACATCTAAAATTAAAAAAAAATGGCAAATCATAAGTCAGCGTTAAAAAGAATCAGAAGTAACGAAAAAAGAAGAGTTCTTAATAGATATCAACATAAAACTACTCGTAATGCTATTAAAGCATTAAGAATAGCTACTGATAAGCAAGATGCTACTTCAAAATTATCAACTGTAATTTCTATGATTGATAAATTAGCGAAAAAGAATATCATTCATGATAACAAAGCGTCTAATTTAAAATCTAAATTAACGAAACATGTAGCTAAATTGTAATCATGCAATTTGCTTAAAATATATTAAAAAGTTCTCTTTTAGAGAACTTTTTTTATGCTCAAAAAAAACTCCTTAATAATTATTTATTAAGGAGTTTTTTTTTGTTTAAATACCCATTTTGTCTTTTATGTATTCAAGCATTTGTAGGGTGATTGGTTTTGATAAAAAGTCAAGTATCATGGGGTATTTTTTTGCTTTTTCCAGGTCATCTGGATCTATGGTAGAGGATAGTATGATTATGTTGATGGTGTTGAAATCTGAGTAGTTAGCTGTGGAGAAATGGTCTAGAAATTCCCAGCCTCCCATTACGGGCATATTTAAATCCAAGAAGATAAGTCTTGGTTTTTTGCTGTTAAGATCGTTGGGTTTGGTGTTGTACTTAAGGGTGTTGAAGTATAATAAAGCCTCTTCTCCGTTTTGTGCGGTTATTATTTCATTAGAAAATGCAGCTTTGGTGATTACTTTTTTGCATAGCATTAGTGCTATGGGGTCGTCGTCTATGCATAAAATTTGATCAAACATTTTATTTGTTTTTGAATATTAGAGTAAATGAAGTTCCTTTATTGACTTCGCTATCTATGCTAATTGTGCCTCCCATTGTTTCGACTTGAGATTTTACAAGGTACAAGCCAAGTCCTTTACTGTCGGGATAGTTGTGGAATCTTTGGTAAAGTCCGAAAACTTTATCTCTGTTTCTTTCAAGGTCAATTCCAATTCCGTTGTCTTTAAATATTAAACTTATACTGTCATCAATTTGATTAGCTGAAATGGTAATTTTTAATTTACGGTCTTCAGATCTGTATTTGATAGAATTGGTTAATAGGTTTAGTAGTATGCTTTCTATGTACGCTTTGTTTATGTTTAATACGGTTACTTTTTCAAACTTTAGTTTTATGATTGGCTTGTATAATTCAATTTGAAAGTTTAGCTGATTGAAGACATTTTCGAAAACTTCATTTAGTAAAACTTCTTCTTTTTGTATCGATGGATTGTCTTTGATTATGATAACTTTTACTAAATCGTTGATTGTTTCGTTTAGTAAATGAGTCGATTTGTTAAATCCGTTTAAGATTTCTTTTAATTCTTCATTTTCAATCGGAATGTCTTCTATAAGGTTTAGTAGTCCAGTTAGATTTGATAAAGGAGATCTAAGGTTATGAGAGGTTATATATGAGAATTGTTTTAAGTCTTTGTTGTTCTGAGTTAGTTCTCGAATAAGGTGTTCTTTTTCTTTTTCAAGTTTTTTCTCTTCAGTTATGTCTCTTTGTATTGAGATCCAGTGCGAAACTATATTTTCGGCATTAAAAATAGGTATCATGGAGTAACGAACCCAGTATTCTTGTTTGCTTTTGGTATAACTAATGGTTTCTATTAAGCATTCTTCTTTGTTTTTTATTGCTTTTATTAATTTTTGAAGCTCGCTTGAGTCGGAATTAGGGCCTTTAAAGATATTAGGAGATTTGCCTACTACTTCTTCGGATTGGTATCCTGACATTCTGGTAAAAGATGGGTTTACATATACGATTCGTGGGATTTTACCGTCATGAGAATCTGCTTCGGTAATTAATATAGAATCTCGGGATTGAGTAATTACTGTTTCTAGTAATTTTAGTCGTTGTTCTTCCTCTTTTTGCTTTGTAATATCTTGTATAGCTCCAATCATTCTAATGGCTCTTCCGTTTTCGTCTTTTAAGAGAAAACTTCGGTGAAGGACATATTTATAAGTAGAATCGGCACATTTAAAACGATATTGGTCTTGCCATTTTTCGGTTTTTTGTTCTATAAATGAATATAGTTTTACTGACATTCTGATACTGTCTTCTGGATGAATTTTGTCAAACCACCATCTGGAATTGTCTCCAACTTCTTCAGGTTTGTACCCAAACACATTTTCAATTCCTTTGTTCCAGGTGATGTTGTCTTCTTGAATTTTCCAGTCCCAAATAGTGTCGCTGGTTGCTTTTGCAACTATATTATATTTCTCATTTGATTCTTTGATTTCATCATTCGATTTCTTTAGTTTTTCGAACACTGTAATGTTTCTGGCGTCGTTTTTTGATAGGATAAACCTGTAAAGTAAACCTGTTAAAATGATGAAAACTAGGTCTTTTATGAAGCTGAAGTAGTAGTATTGCGTGTTTGAAATATTGTTAAGCAGGTATTTATGGCAAATGATTGCCAGAAATAGAGAAATGACAAAGTAAATTAATGTAATTTGATTGGTTTTGTTTTTCATTACTCAAATATAATTAATAATTACCAAATTATTAAACATCAATTATAAGATATTTAAAAGCCTTGATTTAAAACTATTTTTTGGGTGTAATCAGTTAAGAATATGTAAACTATTGTCTAAATAGTTTTTATATTAAAAAAAAGTGTACCTTTGCACCCATTAAAAATCTCAGATGGAATCTATTAGAAATATTGCAATTATTGCCCACGTCGATCACGGTAAAACCACTTTGGTTGATAAAATTATGTATCACTGTCAGTTATTTCGTGACAACGAAAACACAGGTGATTTAATTCTTGATAATAATGATTTAGAGCGTGAGAGAGGTATTACTATTACTTCTAAAAACGTATCAGTTCAATATAAAGGAACAAAAATCAATATTATTGATACTCCTGGTCACGCCGATTTTGGTGGTGAAGTAGAACGTGTACTAAACATGGCCGATGGTGTATGTTTGCTAGTAGATGCTTTTGAAGGACCAATGCCACAAACTCGTTTTGTATTACAAAAGGCAATTGATTTAGGATTGAAGCCTTGTGTGGTTATCAATAAAGTTGATAAAGAAAACTGTACTCCGGAAGAAGTACATGAAAAAGTTTTTGACTTAATGTTTGAATTAGGAGCTACTGAAGAGCAATTGGATTTCCCAACTGTTTATGGTTCTGCTAAAAACAACTGGATGTCTGACGATTGGAAAAACCAAACTGAAAACATTGAGCCTTTATTGGACATGGTAATCAAAAATGTACCTGCTCCTAAAGTTTCTGAAGGAACTCCACAAATGTTGATTACATCTTTAGATTTCTCTGCATTTACAGGTCGTATCGCTATTGGTCGTCTTGAAAGAGGAGTTTTAAAAGAAGGTATGGCAGTTTCTTTGGTAAAAAGAGATGGTAAAGTTATAAAATCAAGAATTAAAGAATTACACACTTTTGAAGGACTTGGTCGTAAAAAAGTAGAAGAAGTTATTGCAGGTGATATCTGTGCGATTATTGGAGTTGAAGGTTTTGAGATTGGTGATACTATCGCTGATATTGAAAATCCAGAAGCTTTACAAACAATTGCTATTGATGAGCCTACAATGAGTATGTTGTTTACAATTAATGACTCTCCTTTCTTTGGTAAAGAGGGTAAATTTGTAACTTCTCGTCATATTAGAGAAAGATTGACAAAAGAATTAGAGAAAAACTTAGCTATGAAGTTAGGTGAAACTGATTCTGCTGATAAATTCATGGTTTTTGGTCGTGGAGTACTTCACTTATCTGTTCTTATTGAAACAATGAGAAGAGAAGGTTACGAATTACAAATCGGACAACCACAAGTTATCATCAAAGAAATTGATGGTAAAAAATGTGAGCCAATTGAGGAGTTAACAATCGATTTGCCAGAAAATCTTTCAGGTAGAGCAGTTGAGTTCGTAACACTTCGTAAAGGTGAAATGTTAAGTATGGAGACTAAGGGCGAGCGTATGATTATTAAATTCAATATTCCATCTCGTGGAATTATTGGTTTAAGAAATCAATTACTTACAGCTACTGCTGGTGAAGCTATTATGTCTCACCGTTTTATTGGATATGAGCCTTACAAAGGAGAAATTGCTGGACGTAACAAAGGTTCATTGATTTCTATGGAAAAAGGAAAAGCTATTCCTTATTCTATCGATAAATTACAAGATCGTGGTAAGTTTTTTGTTGAACCAAATGCTGAAATTTACGAAGGTCAGGTAATTGGAGAAAACTCTCGTGCTGATGATATGTGTGTGAACGTAACTAAAGAGAAAAAACAATCTAACGTTCGTTCATCTGGAAATGATGAAAAAGCAAGAATCATCCCTCCAATTATTTTCTCATTAGAGGAAGCTTTAGAGTACATTCAAAAAGATGAATATGTAGAGGTAACTCCAAAATCTATTCGTTTGAGAAAAATCTATTTGACTGAAACTGATAGAAAAAGATTTAAAATCTAAAAGATTTAAATTTCAATATAAAAATCCCAAATTCCAATTAAGGAGTTTGGGATTTTTTTTGATTAAAAAGTTTTTGGAATTTAGAATTTAATATTTGAAATTCTTTGCATTGTCAAGTATTGGAATTTGGATTTTTTTGATTGAAATCTCCTTTCTTTTTTTACCTCTTTAAACTAAAGTGTCCCTTAACTTCTTTTCCATCTACAAATTTCAATGTAAACCAATAATCATCTGATGGTAGTTGGCGACCTCCGTAAGTTCCATCCCATCCCATGCTAAGGGTATTCATTTGTTTTAATAATTTGCCATAACGATCAAAAATAGAAATAGTATAGTCAGGTAAATGCTCCAGATACTTAACTCTCCAGGTATCATTATATCCATCTCCGTTAGGAGTGAAGAATCTTGGGTAGTCAAGAACGTAAAAAGGAGCAGACATTGTTGTTCCGCAGCCATTTTTATCTCTTGCAAAGGCATTGTAAATCCCCGCAGGAGTACCTTTGAATAAAGGTTCAGTTTGATAGTTTTCTCCGTCTAATGAGAATTCATAATTTCCTATTCCTGTATATTCTATTAAAACTGAATTTTCATTTGCAGAAAAATCTTTGACTTGTGTTCCTATAATTATTGCTACATCAGAAGCTATGACCTTAAACTTCTTCGTTTTCAAACATCCATTTACATCTGATACTGTTACAGAGTAATTACCTGAGGTGTTTACCGGAATAGATGCAGAGGTAGATATTGGTCCTGATGGACCATTCCATTGATAAGTTTCAAATCCATTTGCTACAGATAAATAGATTGTAGCGTTTTTGCATAAATACTCAGTTTCATCACCAAAATTAGCAGGGTCAAATACATGTACTATCAATTCTATTGGAGTTACAGCATAACAATCAGGGCCATTAAGGATGCGGGCATATATTGTTTGATCAAAAGGAATTGTGTTTTTAAAATTATTCGGTAAAGGATTTGTTTCAGTGATAGCATTGTTACTACTCAAATAATAATTGACCAATAATCCAGTAGGTAATCCAATTAAAAGCTGTGGTGTAACCTGTGTGTTTAAATTAAATTCATATATCCCATCAGTGTCTTGATCACATACTTCAATAGGAGGAGGAGAGAGTACAATGTTACCAGCAATTTTTAAAGAAAGTTCTGCATATTTAGTACAACCATATTTGTTTTCGACTCTTGCGTAAAGAATTTGTTGATCTACTCCATTAGCTGGTAGCGCATCAATATGTTGTGTGTTAGTGTAATTTGTAGGATTGAGAATTGGATTTAGTTTAGCCTCTGCATCAGATAATGATTCATAATATACAACAGTTACCTTTGGGTCATTGTTCTTTATTAGTGCATCCGCTTTGGTTAAATTAAAGGTTGTAAATCCATCAGTGTCTATGTCGCATTGAACCAATGTACTATTAGTAACTACAATTTCTGGAGCATATTCAATTTTTATTTCGGAATCAGCTTCACAGGTTGTTGGATGCATAAGAACATTTACTCTATATGTTCCACCCTCTTTAACGGTGTAAGTAGGGCCTGTTGCAGCAGCATCTTTTATACCATCCTTATACCATTCGTAAGCGTAGTTTGTTCCTGCAGGCGAACCAAGTTTTGTGTCTAGTATTACTTCTTCGCCATAACATACAGGATTGTCTGTGCTTGAATCTCGATCTATACCCAAATTGATTTTAGAAGTAAAACTACCAGCCTCAAGAAAAATAGCAGAATCATAATATATGTTTCTATCATCGGCAATTACTAATTTTATATGATATGTCTTTCCAGCAATTACATCGCTTTCTGATTTCATTACAACAGTTTGTGCAGCATAATTTACAGGGCTGGAAATAGGATTAGTTGAGTTGTATCCATTAAAGTATTTATCATTTTCAGGAGGACATCCTTTTCTTCCCTCGGCAGGATCTATTTTTGGATGAACAGTAGTAGATGAAACTGGAAAATCGGTGTTGGGTAACACTGCCAAGTTTTTATAAGGACCTGTACTTTCTGCTTCTTTTATAAGAAAGGCAAACCCATCTGAATATTCACATGGGTAGTAAGATTGGTACTCATCTGAAGCAAAAATATAGTTGAAGCTTATGAAGTTTGTTAATGGCGTGAAATCAAATTCTAAAACGGTAGCATTTATGGAGGTAGTTATGCCCAATGCCTGATTTAAATCTGTATCTCCCGCCCACAAGGGGCTTGAGTTACCGCCATTACTTTTGTTAAAAGGCCCCACAGAGTTTCGGCTAGTTCCAGTACTAAGTAGGACGCCATCTTTAAAAGGGAAGTTACTTGTGCCAGCAGTAAAGTAAGCATAACTTTTTCTTCCAGTAGTATAATTATCTCCCGATGCTTTAGGATCCGATGTAGTCGCACAAGAACTATTAACTAATACTCTCTCTACTAAGTCTTGTGCGGTCTTTGTATCATCGACAGTTATGTATTGTGCATTGGCTTTTATTCCAAAGCAAAATATAAATAAACTCGCTATTATTAATTTTTTTGATTCCATGATTTGCTAAAAATATAGCAAATATACTACAAATCTCGACTCTTTAGTAGTTTATAAGAGAAGAAAACAAATAGTAACGTCCAGATTAGAACGATTATAACCGAAATATAGTCTACACTATAGTTTTTTGTGTTTTCAACACCTATCTGTTCTCCAATGCTTTTTATAACTGATAATCGGGAAAATGGCTCAATAATTAAATTAGACATGGCTTCTAGAGGAAGTAATCTAATTAAATAATCAGCAATTTTGCTTCCAGGAAAGAGTATAAAAGCAAACACAGTTTTTAAAATACCTTCTAGAATACTCCAAACTAACAGGAATCCTAAAGCGAATGCTGAACGTTTTACTAATATGCCTAAAAATAAACAGAAAGAAAAGAAGCCTGTTAGTTTTACAAAAAAGGCCAAAAGATATTCCATTCCTGAAAATATGATTCCAATTTCAGTATAAGAAGAAAAGCATAATCCAAGAATTAAGCTCATTATAAATACAAAAACGGTTGAGCAAAATGCAAATAAAACTACTGTTAGGAATTTTGATAAAATAAATTCTTTCTTGCTTAATCCATCGATAAGATTTTGTTTTAAAGTCCCGTAACTATACTCATTGGCCATCATAGATACGATTACAATTGCTAAGAAAAACTTTAACCAAGCTGCAATGTAAGTGTTGAAATGCCAAATAAAAGGAAAATTAAAAATTCCCATTTCGGCTAAATGAAATTTAAAAACACCTAAATCAAATTTTATTGAGGCAATTAATGCGATAAATGAAAGAAGGATAAAATAGGCTAATGTTAATATACGACTGGCTTTGTTTTTCCAAATTTTTTGTAGTTCTATAGAGAGAAGTCTGTTCATGGTTTAATTATTTTTTGCAGAAGCGTTATTGGTTAGTTCTAGGAATTGTTCTTCTAAACTATTTTTACGTTTTACTAAATGACTTAGAGTAATGTTTTGTGAAAATAAAAATTTATTTAAGTCAGTTGCGCTTAAATCATTTTTTAAGTAAACTAAAACTTTTCCTTCTTCTTTAGCAACACGGTCTACTGCAGGGTGAGTTTCGATTACAGTAATTAATTTTTCAGTATCGTCTGATTGAACCTCAAAGAAACCTTCATTTGCTGACATTCCGCCAACAGGACCAGAATATAAAATTTCGCCTTTTCTTAAAACAACAACATGAGAACATACTTTTTCAACCTCATCTAATAAGTGGGAAGCAAGTAAAATTGTTGTGCCTTGTGAAGCTATTTTTTTGATAATATCACGAATCTGATGAATTCCCTGCGGATCTAAACCGTTAGTAGGTTCATCCAGAATTAATATCTCTGGGTCATTTAATAAAGCCGATGCAATAGCCAAACGTTGTTTCATTCCTAACGAAAAAGTACTGAACTTGCTGTTTTTCCTTTCGTTTAAACCTACCAACTCTAATTTTTCGTTTATCTTAGAATAATCGATACTCTTAATTTTACAAACCAATTTCAGGTTTTCTTCGGCAGTCATGTATGGATAAAAATTAGGTCTTTCGATAATAGCTCCTACTTTTTTTAATGCTTCATGAGTTTGCACTTGTCCACCAAACCAACTGTATTGACCAGAAGTTTTGTTTACAACATTTAAAACAATTCCTAAAGTGGTAGATTTTCCGCTTCCGTTAGGACCTAGAATTCCATAAACGCGGCCTTTTTGAATCTCAAAAGAAATATCTTTAAGGGCCTGAATACGCCCATATCTTTTATGAAGGTTCTGTATTGTGAGTATTGTTTCCAAAATTATTTGAGGTTTTAGTTTTTAGTAAGACGTGTGAGTTTAGTTTTTGTTACTGTTCAATTTTTATTTAATGTAAATTTGTATCAAATATATTCAAAATGAGTGAGCCTTTAATGTTTTTTAAAAAACCATCTTATCCATTAACAAATTCGCTTTTGGATTATTTAGAGCGTTATGAACGAATCTCAAAAGTTTCGGTTTTTTATGATGACTTATTGCGGTTTTCCGGATCTATAACTGTGTATGATAAAAATGATAAAGATACTTTGTGGATTCGGGTTTATTATAATGAGTTTGAAAGAAATGAAATAGATTTAAATCTAAAAAAAATCTACTCTCTTTTGCATTCCGATGGTAATACTGATATTATTCAGTTCTTAAATGTAGATGCGATAGATTACTGTACGTTTGGAAATTCGAAGCCTTTCAGGATTAAAGTGCGAAATATTTTAAATGATAATTATGTGCATTTTTATATAAAAAAGGCAGATGCTTCTCGAATCTATGGTCTTGAATTAGAAGAAATATTATCCCCGGATAAAATAAATTTTTTGGTTTATAAAGACACTTTAATCGAGGAACATATAATTGGTATTCCTGGAGATATTTTTATGAGCACATTGCTTAAAAATTGTACGGAAACCGAAAAATCTCAAATTGCCAAAGAGTTTGTGAAGTTTAATGAGCGTTGTATGATTAGGCTTTTGGGAGATATGCGGGCATATAATTATGTAATTGTCCCAATTCATGATTTTGACCAAGTTGTATATAAAATTCGCCCAATCGATTTTGATCAACAATGTTACGAAGGAAATTTTAAAGTTTATCGTCCTCAGTTTTTCAAGGAGAATTACCCAATGATTTTGTTAGTTAAAGATAAATTGGAAGAGCGTTCAATTGTTCAGTATAAAGATGAAGAGCGGGCTATTTTGGCGAAGCGTATTCACTCGGCAGATAACAGAATCAAAAAATTATTGCATATTATGTGCGAAGATAATATTTCGCCTGAAGCAAATTTGAATCAACTAAAAATGGAATTGTATCGTTATACTAATGATTTGAATTTTAAAAATGCAAAATCAATGGGGCATATTATGTCGGCTGCATTTGGTTTTATCACTAGGAATTTTAAAAACACTAATTTAATCTAGAATCTTAAATTACTTATTATATGAAAAATTATATCTCAATTATTGTTGCATTTATTTTGTTGGCTTGTCAGCAAGATTCTACTGTATTAAAAACATTATATTCTTTGCCTAAAAAATTAAAAGAAGTTTCAGGAATAATTTATTCTTCTGAAAATAGTACACTTTGGACATTAGAAGATAGTGGTAATGCTAATGAAATTTATGGATTAAACGCTCAAGGCGAAATAGCAAAAACGGTAACTATTACAAATGCAACAAATGTAGATTGGGAAGATATTACCAAAGATAAAGCAGGGAATTTATACATTGGCGATTTTGGAAACAACGATAACATTCGTAAAGATTTATGTATTTATAAAATCGATAAATCGGCTTTAGGAAAAGAAAATGCTGTTTCTAGTTATAAAATTTCATTTGCATATCCTGAACAAAAAGATTTTCCTCCTAAAAAATCCGAAATGTTTTACGATGTCGAAGGTTTTTTCGAATTTAACAATAACTTCTATCTATTTACTAAAAACCGAAGCAAGAATTTTGACGGAACTGCTTCTATTTATAAAATACCAAATGCGGCTGGAAAGCAAAAAGCGACTTTGATGGGCAAGTTTAAAACATGTAGTAATTACAATCATTGTGCAATTACTAGTGCTGCAATTAGTCCAGATGCTAAAAAAGTAGTTATCTTATGTCATGATAAAATAATACTTTTTCAAGGTTTTCAAGGAGATAATTTCCTTAAAGGAACGCAAACAGAAATTGATTTAGATCATTTTTCTCAAAAAGAAGCTGTTGCCTTTAAGGATAATAAAACGTTATTAATAGCCGATGAAAAAACAAAAAAAATAGGAGGTAAGGTATATGAGTATAGTTTTAAAAAATAATTAAAACCCAAACCCTATACCAAACGCAATTCTAGCTCTTTCGTCTACGCTTTTAAAATAAGTAAGTCTAGCAGTGATCACATCCAATCCGTTGAGCCATAAACCGCCCCCAAAGGATTGGTGCCACTTGTTAGAATCTTCTCCTGTAACCCAAACACGACCATAGTCAAATCCGCCAAGAATTCCGTAAGACATAGGTAAAATGCTTTTTCTTATTTTTCCTAAATTCCAACGGATATCACTACTTTGATAAAAAGATTGGTTTCCTAAAAAACGTTGGTTTCTGTAACCTCTTAAATCGTAATCTCCGCCCAAAGTTGCTCCTTGATAAAAGTCGAAATTATTATTAAAGAGAATTTTTGATTTAATAATAGTTGCAAAAACAAATTTACCATTAGAATCAATTTTGTGATTAAAGTTGATTTTACTTTCTAGCGTTGGGAAATTTTGTTTGCTATCATCCAGATTCATTTTCCAGCTTCCGGCTACCGAAAATCCAAATCCCATAGATGGGAATGACACTAGGTCGTAATTCTCAAAACTATATTTTACTGTTGCACCAGCAAATTGCTGACTCTGAAAAACATCAGGACTAGCAGCTCCGGGAACATTTATAAATCTTCCAGAGGTTTCTTCGATTCGGATTTTTTCAAAAGTTGTGGCAAAGTTTATTTCACTACCATATTTACCTACTTTTTTAATAGATGGAGTTACTTTTAGAGCTCGCATACGAACACGGTTATAATCCATACCTAAATCCTCATCATTATTAACAGTTT
This sequence comes from Flavobacterium sp. GL_143, assembly GCF_057834355.1. NCBI lineage: Bacteria > Pseudomonadati > Bacteroidota > Flavobacteriia > Flavobacteriales > Flavobacteriaceae > Flavobacterium > Flavobacterium sp. GL_143. The sequence continues at coordinate 2,590,537 of NZ_CM174401.1, forward strand.
CATTACCATAACCAAAATAGTTAATCGTAAAGTTAGGACTGGTTAAAATCGATTGGATATCAAAATCCCATTTGCCTAAAACTTTAGGAAAATGCCCATCATAAATAAGTTCGTACCCATTGGTTGCAAAAAAGTAATTAGCCTTTAATATGTGTTTTTGAGTATATGGATTTTGCTTGAATCTGTTTACAGTATAGTTTGCAATAATACCCAGTTTTACCCCGTCATCTGGATTATAACCCCCAAAAGGCAAACCAGAGAAAGCATTGTATTTTACTTTTTGATAGTCATAAAGGTTTGTATCATAATCATCTGTAAGCACTGTTTTGGTTTTAGAATCTAAATCGTATGTATTGTTTTTTGATTTAAAATCATAAATTTTCACCCTTTTTCCGTTAGTTACAGCATAGGTATCATTATTTTGTCCGCCGATTAAACGAATATTTATTCGAGAATTATAATCTCCTTTTACTTCAAAAACATCGTCATCATCTAATCCGTAAATCCAAAGGTTTTTAGTTTTTCCTGCAGTGAAATTTTTGGTATAAAGAAATTCTTCTCCTGTTTTCTTGATGCGATATACATCTACATCGAGTTTGTTTTTTGCTTTATGCGTGATTATAAATTTATCTTTTTTATCGGTTCCAACTATTAAAACAGTTTTTTCTAAAACCTTATAATATTCAGTCGCATATTTTTGAAGTTCTTTTTTTCGTAGTTTTAATTTGCGTTTAATGTCAGTAATAGTTCCATCTTGTACTTCTTTCGGTAAATTATTAAAAGCTGCATCAATATCGGCATCGCTAAGATTCTCCTGAATGTATTTGGCTTGATCAATCCAGTCTTTTTCATGAGCCGTTTTAAGGAATGCAATGTCTTGTGGATAAGGTTCACGATTAAACCATTTTACATTTTTAATATCATCTTTAAACGTTTGCATATGGCGTAATGCAGGCATATGCATTAAAAGAGAAAGTAATGCACCATCATATTTTGTAAAAGCCTGATCTCTATCTCTGGGAATTGGTTTGTAAACTACTTTATCACCTTCATGATATTCTCCCCAACGCCATTGATCATTATGTCTGTCCCAATCGCCAATAAGCATATCAAATAATCTTGCTTTTATGTATTCTTTTTCGTCGATGGTATATTTTTCATCCTTATGAAGATTTTTCATTACATCATCGGTACTAATAATATCCAGTGGATTACCAAAGGTTTTTTGAGTTATCTGACTACTAGATGGGCGTTCTTCGACCATGTATAATTCATCTCCAAAATTATAATTATACCCTTTAAGTGTTTCTTGCTTAGGGATGTAATATAATTCGGGATTTGTATGAGAAACACCTATTTTATCTGCCAGATTACCTACTGCAAATGGAGTATATGGGTGAGAAGTGGTATAAAAGTCGAATAGAAAGTTCTCGGCATAGGTTTTATCAAATTGATTTTCGACAAATTGATCCTTAAATGCTACTGCCTGAATAAAACGGGAAGCACTTTTTTTCAGAGCACGCATTACATACTCTTTACCGTCTTTATCTACAATTCGTAAGGATTTAGATTGATGTCCTCCGCCTTCGCGTTTTGGTTTTATACCTCCAAAAAGAGTATCTAAAGAAACTGTTTTAGCATCAATTGGCATGCTGTAATATTTTCTGTAATGTTTCCCAAATAAGAATTTATGAAATATACTTTTTTTAGTCATTTCAGGCGAGTAAATAGAAGCTTTGGTAATTGCATTAAACTTACTTGGCATATTCTCATGGTAAACAGTATCTTTTACTGTTATAATATTCTGATCAAACAAGAGCTTTTCTTTATTGTTCTCGTTACCGAAAAAAGCAAGTCTTGTATCTCCATTTTTGTAAAGAGACAATGTGGCATAACCATTTCCGCCGTATGAAAAATCATTAGGGAATACAGCTTTTGCAGCTTCAGATTTTGAACCTGCACCACTTATAATTTGCTTAATACTACTATTGTTAATGTATTGTAGGTTATGGTCATGACCAGAAATTACAATTACATTATCTTGACTTTGTAAAAGCGTTTTTACTCTTTTTATAAACTGTGTATAAGTTTTATTTTGGATGTCTTGCGGGCTTACTCCAGATGTTTTTCTGATTAAGTTTATTACTGAACCAATTACTGGTAGTGGAATCTTTTGTTCTAAAGGGAATAATTGTTTTTCTAAAGAAAATTGACCTCCATGCGTACCATTACTCATTAAAGGATGATGAACTGCAATAAGAACAGTTTTGTCTTGATTTTTGTTTAAGATACTTTCCAGTTCATCAAAAAAGGCCTCACGAGTTTTAATGTCGCAATTGTCATTGATAGTTGGGTTATCATCCCAATCTTCTAGAAACCACTGGCTGTCTATAACAATTAAAGTAGTTTTTTTATTGATTTTTAATTCTTCGATAGCACAAGTTTTTTGTGGCAAGAATGCTTTTTTATCGTTTAGGTAGGTAGTCACAAATTTTGATTGACGTTCCATCCCTTTAATTCCACTATACCAATCGTGATTACCAGGAATAAAGATTGTTTTTCCTTTGTAACCTTTAGTTAATTCTAGCTGGTTTGTTAGTTTTTTTTCGGCAAGAGCTTTTGCTTCAGGATTATCAGTATTAGGAAAACCTTTAGGGTAAATATTATCGCCCAAAAATAAAAGGGTTGAGTTTGTATTTGAATTTTGAAGTCTTTTATGCAAAAGCTCAAGCGTTTGTTGCGCTTGTTCTTCGTCAGCATTTCCTGCATCTCCAACTAAATATAGAGTATGGGCAATTTTTGAAGTATCTAATGCGTTTTGTGAAATAGGATTTTTGACATCTTTACCTAATTGGGCGTGATGTGTTGCACAAGATTGAATTAAAAATAAACCTGAAATTCCAATTAAATAAGCGTTAATCTTATTTATAAAATGATTATCCGAAAACAATTTCATAATTTAGTAGTATAAAAATATGTTTATGACCCTATTAGAGCAGTCCGAAGATTTTGTTTATAACTTACTCAAAGATAAACTTTCTATTTTATATTCATACCATAATTTTAACCACACAACGAATGTTGTAAATGCTGTTAAAGAGCTGTGTGCCAATGAAAATGTAGGGGTAGATGATAAAGAGATGCTTTTGGTTGCGGCTTGGTTTCATGATACGGGGTATATTAAAGGGAATAACAATCATGAAAAAGAGAGTGTAAGAATAGTAACCGATTTTTTAAGTGATAAAAATAAATCTCCTGAGTTTATCAAAAATGTTTCAGATTTAATAGCAGCAACTACAAAATGTTATGAGCCTAATACTCATTTAGAAAAAATTATAAAAGATGCTGATTACGTTCATATTACAACCAGCGAGTATGTTAGCAGTTGTGAATGTTTAAGAATGGAGTGGCAAAATACTGAAAATAAAGTATTTTCGGATGAAGAATGGGCAATCGTAAATTTGGACTTTTTAGAAAATAAACATCATTTTTATACTGATTATGCCAAAGAAAAATGGCAACCTTTGAAAGAAAAAAATTTAAAAAAGATTCATAAAAAAATGGATAAGCAAGAATCGAAAATTAGCGAAGAGTTAGGAGAAGTAACTAAAAAGAAGAAAAATAAATTAGAGAAACCTGATAGAGGAATTGATACTCTTTTTAGAGTAACACTTGGTAATCATACCCGATTAAGTGGTATTGCCGATAGCAAAGCAAATATTCTTTTGTCTGTAAATGCTATTATTATTTCGATAGCACTTTCTACAATTATTCCCAAATTAGATAGTCCTAAGAATGCACATTTAGTAATTCCTACTTTTATAATGTTGATATCGAGTGTTATTACTATAATTTTTGCCATACTTTCGACAAGACCGAAAGTTACAACTGGAGTTTTTACGCGTGAAGATATCGAAGCAAAAAAAATCAATTTATTGTTCTTCGGGAATTTTTATAAAATGCCTTTGCACGAGTACGAGTGGGCTATGAACGAAATGATGAAAGACAAAGATTATCTATACGGTACAATGATCAAAGATTTATATTATCTAGGAGTTGTACTCGAAAGAAAATACCGCTTGCTAAGAGTTGCATACAATCTTTTTATGATTGGTATTATCATTACAGTCTTAGCATTCGTTATTGCTTTTAGAACGCTTTAGGTTTATTGGTCTCATATATAGTTTAAAACTATGTGCTTTAGTGCATTTCGCTTTAGCTTCTAAAAAAAATATTTTAGCCACAAATTACACAAATTTTCACAAATTAATTAGCGCTAATTTGTGTAATTTGTGGTTAATAAATAGGTACTGTAGCCTTGCAGACTTTGAGTCTGCCAACCAAATCTTGGACTTTTAGTCAATAGTGGTTTATTTTAATTCATCTAATAAATCTTGATATGTAATTTTTAGAGCAGCTGGTACGTTGTTTACCACTTTTACACGAATAGCTCTTAGACCAGATACACCTTGTAAATCTTCTACCTCAAATTGTTCTATTTGAGGTTCTAGAATTTTCTTGAATTGTAGGTATTTAATATATTTTAAATACTCTGCTTCTTCACTATTATGAGAATATACAATTGTTATTTTTTCTTTTTCGGTAATACGCTCTTTACTATCCTTGATGTGTGCTTTGTCTATACGTTTCTTTACAACTTCGTATCGTGCATTATAAGTTCCGTCTACATCAAAACGTTTTTCGTCCATTCTAAAACGGATAGAAATAGGGGAGCTAAAGACTAAAATTAGCGAGGTAACATCAAGGTCATATGGCAATGAAGTTTTAAGCTGATGATGCTCTAATTCCATTTCGCATAATGTTTGTAACTGCCACAATCTTAAATTATGCAGGTACATGACATCAAATGGTTTTGTAGGTGCAATAGAAGCTCCTATATATAAATTGTGCTCTACGCCATCCGTTTTGAAACGTTCGTAATAATGCGGATATATTTGTTGTGCTTCAATTTGTTTTTTGTCAAGAATGGCAGCAAGTTTTTTATTGATAATAGACATTGCATTATCAAATTTCTTTCTTTCCTGATAAAATAAACCCGTTTTTTCGTCTAGACTTTCAAAGTATTTTTGTTCAAGTTTTTCTGCTTTAGAATTGCTTTTAGTGTTTTTTAAAATCGGATGTATTTCGTCTTCAATATATCGCTGAATGTGTTGTTCAGAATCTGCTTTTAATGGCGAATCAAGTTCTTCCAGAAGGGAATGTAATTCGAACTTGCGTTGCTCCAGAAGAATTAGATTTGAATTTTCTTTTTGATTTTCAAAGATTTCCAGTAACATTTCCAATTGATTTTTTAAATCACATTTTACTGTTTCATTTCGGTGTTCCGATGAACCTTTAATGTCAATTTGTCCGTATAAAGGAAAAACTTCTTTAAAAACAATTTCTTTAAAAATATAATCTTTTGTCTGATTGCTATTTTGGAAATATTTTTCGGATTCTTTTCTAAATTTCCAATAAACACTCGGGTGGATAGTTGTATATTCTCTTTGAATTACTGCTTCTATCTGGTGTTGCATATCGATATTATATCTTTCAATAGTATCGACTAAATAGGGGATTACCAAGTTTAGTTTGTTTGCATTTATTGTATTAAGCACTCTTGGGTCAGATGAAACCAATTCTACAACGCCCAATAAATGACCATCTTTTATAATTGGAGCAAAAACACAACTGTTTATGTTTTGTTTTAGTAAATGTTCGCCAAGTTTTTTATTTTCTGATTCCTCAATAAATTTTTTGACATTAGAAATTACAAGAGGTTCTTTTTTACTTAATAGATTTTCAAATGAACATCCAAAAAAAGCATTTTTACAATCTATTTCCTGATCTTTTGAAAGTAAAAAACTTTGCAGTTTATTTTCAAATTTCATCGGTCTAATAAATTTTTCTTCTTCAGGATTGTAAATGATGAAACCTACTTTTAAATTAGGAACCTTAAAGATTGATTTGAAGATGCTTGTTATGATTTCGTCGGTTGCAACAGTTTTTGCATCTGATTTTAATAGATTACTTTTAAAATTAGAAATAGCATTCTCTGTAGTAGCATCAAATAAAACAATAATACCAAAACCTTTTAGTGTCCAGCTCCCAACAGGAAATTTCTCTTTCCACAAAGCAATATCATCGTAATTGTCAATCAATAGATCGATGTCTTCTTGCGTTAATTTTGGAGCATTATCAGAAGGAATGATTTCCATGAAATCTGCATTATACAAAATGCGATAATGATTTATGATTCCGTTAGCATCTGGAATATCATAAAAAAAAGGTTTATTGAAATCTATATTTTGTTTGTAGTAAACGCCTAATATTAAACAACAATTAGTTATATAAAATTCTTGTTCATCGAAGTCGCGTATGGTTACGTCAAAATTTGTACCTGCATCTTTAAGTATCTTTTTGAATCTTTCGGTATAATTGAATGTGAAGTTCTGAAATGGTACCGTAACAGCTTTAATTTCATTATTGGTTAATGCTGTTGGGAATAAATCGGCTAATAAATGACTGATTAAAGTTTCATTCTTTTTAATCACTGAGAAATCTTCAATTCCTGTTCTAAATTCTGGAAAGTTCTCTACTTCTTTCAAAAGCGCCTTGGCATAATTAGAACGATAATCGATATCTGATTGTGCAATTTGCTCTAAAACTTCAATAATTTTATGAAATGAGATTAGAGTCTTAAAAGGGCTTTCGTTGAATAAATGATATTTCATAGGAGTATTATTTATTAGTATACAAAATTACTAATAAACAGAATCTAAGCCCTTTATTTTTGCCTTTATTTTTATAAAAAAAGCCTCAACTATGGTAGTTGAGGCTTTGATTTTGAGTAAGTGTGAAATTGAATAAGAATTAATATTAACTCTTCTCTTCTTTGTTGAAATAAACTAAGTAATAATACATTTGTTTTTCTTCATCCCAACCTTTTTCTACAAATTTTTCGGCACTTTCAGGATTAATAAAATCCATCTTGATTTGTATATGTGTGTCTAAGTTGATAACGTTTTTGATTGATTTTCTTGCATCAGAAACTGCAGAGTTGGCAATAGGGAAGGTTGTAATATCTTCGATACTGTATTTCTCTCCTTTATCAACTTTGTAGTTTTTAAATTCAGGAATTAAATCTGGATTGTCTAATACTTCGTTTAGGAAATTTTGCTCTTCAAACTGATCGTTCTTTGCGAAATAATTCACAGAACGGTTCATAAACATTACTTCTTCTTTTTTATCTTCTGCTGGCAATACTACATCTTTTGCAAAGCTCTGACAGAATTTTAAGTATTTCTTGGTGATGAAGTTTTCATCTTCAAAGGCATCTACAGATAAAAAGTGCTCTAACCAGTAACGTGCGTCATAACGGTTGCTATCTACAGTTAGGATTTTATACCCTTCGTCTTTTTTATAATTAAAAATCAAACACCCTTTGTCTAATTTATTAAGGTTGATACCTTGTTGCAAAATCATTTCAAGGTTGCTGTCTTTTTCTTCAAATTGTAAAAAGTCTGCTTGTAATTCGCTTTTAAAAATTCCAATTGCATCAACAACATTATTATCGATACTTAAATTGGTTAAATACGTTACATAAACCTCACCGTTTTTAATGTGCGGGTGGTTTGATTGCTCGTATAAATGTGTCGTAATTCTTTTTGAAACTTCCTGTAAATTTCCTGGATTGTCAAAAATCTCAGTAGCATATTTAAACATGTCGTTATAATCCAAATCGACTTCGTGTGCAAACTGATAATAGTTTTCTTCTTTCTCTCTAAAAGGCTTGAAAAAGTATTCTTTTATCAGAGGAACGATTTCGTCATTTAAATTAAATGGCTGGTCTGATAAAAAAATAGCTTCGTTTCTGCTCTTGTTTCCTACGCGGTGAATCGCAAGCGTGTCGATGTGGGTGTTGAAAAGGTTTATCATTTTTTTTAGGTTCTGAGGTGCTAAGTTTTAAAGGTACTGAGATTTAGCTTCTTTCTTTTAATTTATTAATAAAAGAAACTAACATTCTTTCTACTTCTCGACTATCCTCATATAAATTATTAAATTCGTCTTCGTTTAGATATGCTATGTTTTTAGCAATTTCTAATTGTGTTTGCATTTCAAATAAAGAACCTATTGAAATGTTTAAAAAGCGTAAAAAATCTTTGTTGCTTTCTCGTCCAAATCCTTCAGCAATATTGCTTGGAATTGAAATCGAGCTTCGTCTTATTTGTGAAGTTAATCCGAAGACTTCTTCTTTTGGAAAATTATTTGTTGAAATATAGATTTTGGTAATTAAGGACATCGATTTTTGCCAGATTAAAAGCTTTTTGAAATTACTCATATTTGAAAATTTAATTTCAATAAATATAAGAAAAATCTTTAATTTTTTAAAACTTAGAATCTTTGCAACTTAGTCCCGAAACTTCGGGATTGAACCTTAAAAAAAAACTAATTCCAATTCTCTTCAAATCCATAATCTTCGAAACTATCGTCTCCTTCGAACATATCTAAATCGTCTTCGTCTAAATCATCTTCAAATTCGCCATAGATATCATCATGCATATCTGCTTCGAAGTTTTTTTCTCCTGAATCGTCTGGCATTTCACCATGAGAGAAAAGTGTTTCTGGATAAAGATTACCAGCAACTTGGTCTTCTACTGCAGCTAGTTCAACCAAAAATGTCCACATATGGATAAAATCGTAGACATATATAATCTTAGTGTTTTCTTTATCTAGTATATCTGATAAAGTATAATCACTCATTGTTTTTTGTTCGCCAGGAACATCTCCGGTATCAAAAAGTGGAATTTCATCTTCTTGATTCCAAGTTTCATCGCAGGTATAAAATGAAGCTACTTCCATTCCGTCAAAACCAAAAGAATTGAAGATGGCGTTGTGTAAATCTTCTAAAGTATCTTCTTCAAGAATTGCTATATCTCTAAAAATATCTTCTTCTGCATCTAGAATTACTCTAAATTTATAAACCATAACTTAACTATTTTTTTGTTTTTATTGCTGCTAAAAAGCAAGTGCAAATATACTCTATAAATATTATTTCGCAATGAAATAAATCTTTATTGTGTTTGGTAATACCGCATAATTATTCGTAAGAAAGTTTTATATTATGTGGTTCGTATTTAATAATAAAGATAGTTTTTTATCCTAAATAATGTATGTAAAAATAAAAAGCCGTTGCGAAAAAACTTTCGCAACGGCTTTAAATATATATACTTAAGATTGTTTATTTCAGGTCTGCTTTATTAATGCATTGCATCGGCAGGGTTGATTTTATTTTTTCCTTTTTTGATCAAAAGGATAATAGGAATACAGCATAAAAACATAATACCTAAGTACATAAATATATCCATGTATGCTAAAACGGTACTTTGTTTCATTACCGAATAATCGATTACCTGATAGGCTTTATTTAAAGCTTCATTACTACTAAATCCTTTAGACATAAATCCTTTTTGTAGTATAGCAACTCTTTGTTGTACTTCAAATTTACTTGCGTCTAAATGAGATACTAAATCTACACGATGTTTCTGACTGAATCTCGTAATAAAGGTGGTGATAATCGCAATACCAAATGACCCTCCTAATTGTCGCATCATTCCTGTAAATGCAGCTCCCTCACCAATATGTTTTCCTTGCAAGGTCGAAAGTGATAATGTTGTTATAGGTACAAAAAGTAATCCTAAACCAATACCTCTTAAAATTAATGGCCAGTATAAATGTTCAACTCCTGTGTCGGGAGTCATATTATTATACATCATAAAGGTGAAGAAAAAGAAAATCAAGAATCCAACTCCTACCATATATCCTTGCGGAACTCCTCTCTGAATTAATTTACCAATAATAGGCATCATAAAAGCGGTTGTAATCGACCCCGGAATAAGTAATAATCCGGCATCGGTCGCTGTCCATCCTAAGACAGATTGTGTATAAATCGGGATAATCAATGTTGATCCATAAAGTCCAAACCCAAGAATGAAACACATTATGGTACCAATACGGAGATTTCCATCTTTAAGTACACTCAAATTTACAATTGGATGTTTATAGGTGAGTTCTCGCCAGATAAATAATACTAGCCCAAAAACGGTTACTACACTTAATGTTACAATCAATGAATCATTGAACCAATCGTCTTGTTGTCCGTGTTCTAAAACAAATTGTAAAGAACCAATAAAGGACGCCAAGAATATTATTCCCCACCAATCGACTTGATTGGCTTTTAGTTTTTCGCCATATTTTGGACTTCTTACGAAAGAAATTGCCAAAATTGTAGCAATAATCCCTAATGGAATATTGATATAAAAAATATACGGCCAAGAATAATTATCTACTAAATATCCTCCCAAAGGCGGACCTAAAGTTGGACCTACAATAACTCCCATTCCGTAAATTGCCTGAGCCATTCCTCGTTTGGCAATAGGATAACTCTCGGTTATAATGGTTTGCGCAGTAACTAATAATGCTCCACCACCAAGCCCCTGAATAAATCGGAATGCAATAAGTTCCCAAATATTGGAGGCATTACCACATAAAAAAGAAGATAAGGTGAAAATTATAATCGACGTTACAAAATAATTTCGTCTTCCAAATTGTTGTGACAACCAACTCGTCATTGGGATTACAATAACATTTGCAATAGCATAAGCTGTAATAACCCACGCAACGTCTGTTAATGTAGCACCGAGACTTCCTCTCATGTCGGTTAAAGCTACGTTTACGATAGTTGTATCTACGATTTCCAGCAAAGCACAAAGTACTGCGGTTATCGTAATTAAAACTCGTCTGTAGCCATATTCTACTAAATCATCTTCTACTTTTACCATTTTGTTGTATTAGAATACTTTTCTAAAATGAATGTATAATCCTTTCCAGGATGTTTAATCCTGGATAAGTGCAATTTTATTTTATATGTACATCTACATCCACGTTCATTCCTGGTCTCAATAATTTTACTTTTTCGATATCATTATCAGCGTCCAAGTTGATTTTTACAGGTAATCTTTGAATTGTTTTTACAAAGTTTCCAGTTGCATTATCAGGAGGAAGTAAAGAAAAACGTGATCCTGTTGCTGGAGAAAATGAAGTAAGAGTTCCTTTAAATTCATGATTAGGATAAGCATCTACTTTTAAAGTTACTTTTTGACCAACAATCATTTTGTTAAGTTGAGTTTCTTTAAAATTAGCTACAACCCAAGCTTCAGAGTTATTGATGATATAAAATAAAGATTGTCCTGGCTGAACTAATTGTCCTGGTTGGATATCTACTTTAGAAACCTGACCGTCAATTGCTGCAGTAACCACAGTATAAGACAAGTTTAAATGAGCAACATCTAATAGTGTTTTTGCTTTTTTGATATTTGCAGCAGCAACTTCAGTTTGTTTATCAGTAGCCTTAGATTTTGCCTGAATAACTGATTTTTGGTAAGAACTTGCTTTTTCTTGTTGTTGTAAAACACGTACTTGACTTTCTGCTTCTTCTTTTGCAGTTAATGCTTTTTCGTACTGTTGTTTTGTAATCGTATGACTTTTGTACAAGTTATTGTAACGGTTGTAGTCATTAGTTATTTGTACCAATCTAATTTTAGCACTTTCGATATTACCACTAGCAGATCTTACATTTGCATCCGAAACTGAGATGTTTGCCAAAGCACTTCCGATATCTGCTTTTGCAGCCTCAAATGAACCTTCAGCACCTAATAAAGCAGCATTAGCTTCATCAATTTTTAATTGGTAATCTCTTTTGTCGATTGTAAATAAAGTATCTCCTTTTTTTACAAAGTCATTATCTTTTACATAAACCTTACTAATATATCCCGATACTCTTGGGATAATTGGGTTCATTTTTTTCTCTATTTGAGCATCATCCGTTTCTTCGTGAGCAAGAGAGTGCATGTATTTGTAGATCCCGTAAGTTCCACCAACTAGAACCAAAAGTGCTAGTATAATTATAAATTTGGTATTTGTTTTTTTCTTTTCCATGTGGGCTGTCGATTATATTTTTGTAAGATTGAATGATTGTGATAATTGTCCTGTTTTTGAAAGCATCTCGTAATATCTCTGGATGATATCGGCTTTAGATGTTGCTGTATTTACTTTGGCACTAAGATGTTCTACATCAGCTTCAAGTAAATCGTTGGTATCAGCAAGGCCATTGTCGAATTTATCTTTCAGGATTCTATAATTTTCAGATGCTTGCTCTAATGCTAAGTCATAAACAGCACTTTGTTTTACAGCTAGATTATAGTTTTCGATAGATTGTTGTACTTCGACTTTAATATAATTTGTCAAAATTTCTTCAGAGCTTTTTACTTCATCTGCTTTGCTTTGAGCTTGTTTTATATCAGCTCCTTTTTTTAATATACCGCTAAGGTCGTAAGAAACGCCAACACCAAAGTTCATTGCATTTTGTACCGTAAGAATATTTCTAACATCTACAGCAGCATAACCACCTAATAATGAAACTGAAGGATAGTAAGCACTTTTTGCCATTTTTATGTTAGACTCGCTTGCTTTTTCTTGGTAACGTAATGCTTCCAGATCTTTACGATTCTCTAAAGCAGGTTGCTCATTTGTAGGGATATTATCCATTTTATAGTTGATAAAATCACTTTCTCTAACATAAAGCTTAGTTGTAGGATCTAATTTAAGTAAGGTTATCAAATAATAATTCAAAATATTTAAATTTTTATTTGCTTCATCTATAGATAATTGGATTTTAGAAACTAACAATTGAGATTTCAATAAATCATTTCTCGGAATGATTCCGTTTTTCTCTAATTCAATAAAATCAGTTACACGTTGTTTAGCTTGTTTTTGATCTTCGTTTAAAAGGTCAATTGTCTTCTGAGCTTTGTATAAATCAGCATAGTAATTTACAACTCTTAAAGCAATGTCTTCTTTAGTTTTTAATGAAGTAGCAATTTCTGCCTGGTATAAATTTTCAGATATTTTAATACTATTCTGAATTTTAAAACCTGCAAATATTGGTAAACTTGCGCTAAGTTGACCTAACATCAATTGATCAGGATTTGGCATTGATCCAGAGCCAGAACCACTTTCTTGATTCATTTTTAAATCTACTTCAGCACCAGCCAACCTTTGGTATTGTCCAGAAGCTTTTAAATCTGGATATTGGTTGTTTTTAATAGATCTAAGTTCATACTTTTTAGTGTTGACTTTTGTGTTAGCCAACGTGACTTCGTCACTCTTCTCCCATGCTATTCGTACAGCATCATCTAGGGTAAGACTCGTTTTTTCTTGAGCTTCTAATGAGGAAATTCCGACTAGGAAAATCCCAAAGAGCATAATTGGATTAATTTTCATAAACAAGTAAGGCTTTTATAGTTTGTTGAATGTGTTTTGTTAAGTGTGTTTTTATGTAATCGTTATATAAAGCTTCGGTATTTAAATTCAATATTTTTTCGAAGAAGACTTTATTCATATGGAAATGAAAAAAAGTTCCAAGAATAGTAGGAGTGATTAATGGGATAATAACATCTTTTCGGAAAACACCTTTTTCCTGACCTTCATGGATAATGCTTTCCAATGATTTAAGATTGCTTTTCTTTAATTCGGTAAAGTGATTTAAAGTTTTTTCTCTTTTTTTAGATGTCAATTCAAAATGCATAATTCTGAAAATCCCTCCATTGCAGTTAATCTTGTTGATATAAAGTTCGATTAACTTATTTACTTTATCGATAGGTTCTAAATCTTCTTGTAGTAAATTTTCTAATTGTAGTTTCAGATCCGATGTTCGATATATAATCAACGATTCGAGTAATCGTTCTTTGGAACCAAAATAATACGACACCATGGCAATGTTAATTTTTGCTTCTTTGGCAATATTTCGTATCGAAGTTCCTTCAAATCCTTTATCAGAAAAAAGTTTTTCTGCAACCTTGAGAATTTGAATTTTTTTCTCGTTTAATTCGATGTGTGACATGAGTGAGTTTCTAATCGGGTACAAAATTAAACAAGTGTTTAATTTAAACAGTCGTTTAGTTTTTATTTAACATAATTTTAACTAAAATATTCCTTTGTAAGTGAATGTTTATTTTGTTATATTGTACTGATTGTTAATTGATTGGCTTAATTATAACGATATAGAATATTTAGGGTTTAAGGAATTATTAGATTTTAAAATCAGATAAAGTTTTGACAAATTCAGCTCTTTGATACCAATCATTATGTACCAATTCGAGGTTTTTTATTTCAAATTTTCCGAAGTTATAATCACGGTATTTGTGTAGTGTTTTTAAGAATAAATCCTTGTTTTTTATGGGTTTTCTGAACCGTACAACCGTTAAATGTGTAGTAAATAAAGAGTATCGTTTATCGATACTTTGTTCGAGAGTAGTTTCTTTAAACGCTGTACGAAGATTATCTCGTAAATCGTTTATACTTGTATCGCTTGGGAATCCCTGAATCATAACTGCCGAAGGGGAGGCAGTAATTCCGTGTAAATTAATTACTGATTTATTTAAACCAGTAATGCATTTATTAATTACAGCAACATAATCTTGTATTGTAATGTTGTTTAAATCAAATCCATCATAACAAGATATAATAGATAGTACTGTAATATGTATATCCGAATTAGGATAATAATATTGAGAAGCATCAACTTCTTTTAATTCATTTAAAAAAAGTTGAATGCTATTTTTAATCTCTTCTGAAGGTCTAATTAATAATGTAATTCCTAAACGGTTATCACTCAAATCATCAATTTGCGTATCAATAACATAATTGTCATTCGATATTTTCTCACAGGATTCTGTGAACAAATTGTTGTAATGAGAGGCTAAATCCATTTTGTATTGACGTTATTCAGAATAAATTGTGTTTAATTCTTTGCGAAGGGAACGCGGATGACGCAGATTCGCCAGGGCGAAAACGCGGATAAAAACAGATTTCTTTCTATTCCTTTTAAAAAATCCGCTTTTATCCGCGTCTTTACTTTAGTAAATCCGTGTCATCCGCGTTCCATTATAGACAATCTAGATTCACAAAGATATTATCTAATAGCCTTTACAAACTCGGCGATATTTCCTGTTCCTTTTTCAGATAAATGTTTGATAAAAGCACTTCCGATAATGGCTCCTTTTGCAAATTGCGTTGCCTGATTAAATGTTTCTGCATTATTAATTCCAAAACCAATAACCTGAGGGTTTTTAAGGTTCATATCGGCAATACGTTTAAAATATGATTCTTGCGTGCTACCAAAACCAGATTGAGAACCAGTAACACTTGCAGAACTTACCATGTATATAAATCCGTTAGAAACGCTGTCGATAAATTTTATACGTTCATCAGACGTTTGTGGCGTGATTAAGAATACGTTTATTAATCCGTGTTTTTCGAAAATCTCTTTGTATTGTTCTGCATAAACATCTACAGGAAGATCAGGAATAATTAATCCATCGATTCCTATTGCAGCGCATTTTTCGCAAAACTCTTCGACTCCATATTGTAGAATCGGGTTAAAATAGCCCATTATTACCAACGGAATTGTTACGCTTTCGCGAATGTTTTTCAGCTGGTCAAATAAAACCTGAGTTGTCATTCCGTTATGCAATGCCTGGGTAGAACTTGCCTGAATTGTAGGTCCATCGGCCAAAGGATCACTAAATGGCAATCCGATTTCGATCATGTCGATTCCGTTTTTTTCTAAATCCTGAATGATTTGTACGGTATCATTAAGATTAGGATATCCCGCAGAAAAATAGATAGAAAGTATCTTTTTATCTTCTTGTAGTTTTTGATTTATTCTGTTCATTTTTTTATTTTTTAGTCTAACAGTTTTATCACGATCCCGAAACTTCGGGACAGGACTGTTAGGTACATTATTAATTTTTTTGCCACAGATTAAAAGAATTATCATTGATTTCTACTGTAAAAATATTTCACTTTTTCTTTAATCTGTGAAAATCTTTTAATCTGTGGCATTATTTTTTTAAATTTTTACAATCTCACTTATCCAAGTATCATTTTGATTTTTTACAATCAATAATCCAGCATCTGAATCATTCATTTGAGCGATTAATTCACCTTTATTATTCCAAAATGCACTTTTTCCGCCCGAAGGATATCCCCATGATTCACCACTAAAGTTAGACATAAGCACATTCATTTTGTAGGTGCTGGCGTAATCTTGTAGCGCTTTATACGCAACAGGAATTCCGTTTGGCGTAAAGAAAATACTGGCAATATAAATTGCAGTTTTATTCTCGCTTGCATTTTTTGGGTGCAGCGGATTATCAATATCGGCACAAATGGCAAAAGAGATTTTTTTGTTCTCTAATTCGATTGTTGGATTATAATCAAAAGACGATTGATAATAAACATCTTCGCCTTCATGAAGAAATTGCTTTGTATAAATAGAAACCGAATTGTCTGGAGAAATAATAAATTCTCCAATAAACAATTGGTCTTTAATTTTTATAGGTGCTCCAGCAACAATTACAATCTTATTATCTACAGCTAATTTTTTTAAATGCTCTAATCGTGAATCATTTTCTGTGAAAGTAAGTTCACTTGCATTTTCTCTTTCATAACCTGTAATCGATAGTTCTGGAAATACGATTAAATCGGCATTTTTTGTTATTGCCAATTCTATAAGACGATAATGATCCAATAAATTTGAATCGATATCTCCTCGTTTTGGTTTGGTCTGAGCTGCTGCTAATATCATTTTAATAATTTGTGTTATTTAGTTATTATTTGTTAGTGCTACTTTTATTCCTAAACCTATTAAAACAGCTCCACAACTTTTGTTTATATAATTTGAAAGTTTCTTGTTATACTTTAGTTTTGCAAAAATTATAGAAGAAAAGTTCGCTAAAAATAAGCACCATATTGTTCCTGTAATTGTAAATGTTATTCCAAGTGTTATAAAAGGGACAATAGTATTTTTTAAACCAGAATCTATAAATTGTGGTAGAAACGAAATGAAAAACAATGCTACTTTTGGATTCAATACATTTGTTATTACTCCGTCTCTGTATATTTTTTTTAGATTAATTGATTTCTCTGAAAAAGAAACATCAGTATTAAGTCGAGTTTTGTCCTTGAGCATTTGGTAGCCAATATATAATAAGTAAGCGGCACCGGCATATTTAATAATACTAAAAACGAGTATAGATTTGGCAATAATAATAGAAAGTCCAAATGCAGCAAGGATTGTGTGTATTAAGGAGCCTGTGGCAATTCCTAGTACAGACATAAATCCAGCTTTTTTTCCTTGTGCCATACTTCTGCTTAATATGAAAATAGTATCATTACCAGGAGTTATATTTAAAAGTAATCCCGTTAAAATAAAAGTTTCATAATGAATTATACCGTTCATATTCTTAATTTTTAATTGTTTTTTGGAACTAATTCTACTGATGTTCGATTTGCGTTAGGGATAAAAGCGACATCCTTTTTTAGGCTTTTTTTTAGCCTTAAAAAGATATAGCGTCCCGATAGTTATCGGGAAGCCCGACCGTCTTTTTCTGACGGTAACGCCCAACTATAACTTGAAATAATCGATATACGTATTTAAATCTTTATCGCCACGGCCTGATAAATTAATAACTACAATTTCGTCTGGTCCAAATTTCTTTTTTTCCAGAACGGCAAAGGCATGTGCGCTTTCGATAGCTGGAATAATTCCTTCGGTTTTGGATAATTGTAAGCCAAATTGCATTGCTTCATCATCGGTAATCGAGATAAATTCGGCTCTGCCAGATGCAAATAAATGGGCATGCATTGGTCCAACTCCTGGGTAATCTAAACCTGCCGAGATAGAATAGGGCTCGGTAATTTGTCCGTCGGGAGTTTGCATTAATAATGTTTTACTTCCGTGAATGATTCCGATTTTTCCTAATGCCGATGTTGCAGCACTTTCGCCTGAATCAACTCCTAAACCTGCTGCTTCTACCGCAATAATATTTACCTCTTTCTCGTCTAAGAAATGGTAAAAAGCTCCGGCTGCATTACTTCCTCCACCAACACAAGCGATAACGTGATCTGGATTTTCGCGTCCTTCTTTTTCTAATAATTGCGTTTTTATCTCAGCTGAAATTACACTCTGAAAACGAGCTACCATATCGGGATAAGGATGTGGACCAACCACAGAACCGATGATATAATAGGTGTCTACAGGATTATTGATCCAATCGCGAATGGCTTCGTTTGTAGCGTCTTTTAAGGTTTTAGAACCTGAAAGCGCCGGACGAACTTCTGCTCCCAACATTTTCATACGAGCCACATTTGGCGCTTGACGCTTAATGTCGATTTCGCCCATATATACAATACATTGCAATCCCATTAATGCACAAACTGTAGCCGTTGCAACTCCATGTTGACCTGCACCAGTTTCGGCAATAATTCGGTTTTTACCAAGACGTTTTGCCAGTAAAATTTGTCCAATAGTATTGTTTACTTTATGCGCTCCTGTATGACATAAATCTTCTCTTTTTAAGTAGATTTTAGTATTGTATTTTTTCGAAAGTCTTTCGGCAAAATATAGTGGAGTAGGGCGACCTACATAATCTTTTAATAGTGCATCGAACTCCGCTTGAAAGCTTGGGTCGGCAGTAATTTTCAGATAGTTCAGGCGTAGTTCTTCTACGTTTGGATATAACATTTCTGGAATGTAGGCTCCTCCAAACTCACCATAATAGCCTTTTTCGTTAACGTTGTATGACATGATTTATTTTTTTATAATGTTATGTGTAGAGATGCATTTGGTGCGTCTTTACTGTTTAAAGTTGCAAGTTTTGCTTGAAACTATATAATATGTTTTTATCTTTTAATCCGGGTTCGATTTCGAATTTACTGTTTACATCGATGGCATAAATAGGTAAATTGGTTTTCGAAATTTCTTTTATTATTGCTACTTCTTCTATCCCGATTCCGCCACTAAGGAAGAATGGTTTTTTCGAATTGTATTTGTTTAATATGCTCCAATTGAATGCAGTTCCGTTTCCGCCGGGTAACTTTCCTTTGGTATCAAAAAGGAAATAATCACAAACTGATTCGTATGGTTTTAATACTTCAAAATCAAAATTTTCATCGGCAGAGAATACTTTGATGAGTTCGATTTTAGGATCAATTTTATTTTTTAATTCCTGACAAAATTCAACCGATTCGTGACCGTGTAATTGAATGGCTTGTAAATCGTATTTTGAAATTTTATCTAGAATATCTTCCTGACTTTGATTTACAAAAACACCAACTTTCTTAATCGATTTTGGTAAATCGGGAATGATTCCGTCAAAATATCTAGCCGATTTCTCCCAGAATATAAATCCCATATAATCGGGTAGGAGTGAACCTACTTCGGTTATATTGTCGGGATATTTCATACCGCAGATTTTTAATTTCATATTTTAAAGTTTAACCGCAAAGGGCGCAAGTTTTTTATATTCTAAATCATTAAAAACGCAAAGTTCGCAAAGCTTTGAGCTGATTGCTCTTTGCCCATAGCCTAAAGCTTTCCAATAAATTCTTTTGCTGCTTCTCCGGCATTATCGGTTTTCATAAAGTTTTCACCAATTAAGAAACCTTTGTAACCATAAGGTTTTAATTCGTTGATGGCTTCGACAGAGGAGATTCCGCTTTCGGAAACTTTTACAAAATCATCAGGAATTTGTGCTGCCAATTGTTTGCTGAAATCTAAGTTTACTTCAAACGTTTTTAGGTTTCTGTTATTAACCCCAATCATATCCAGCGTTGGCATAATCGATTTCTCTAATTCTTCCTGATTATGAACTTCCAGTAAAACTTCTAAGCCTAAGCTTTTTGCGAATTCTGATAATGACTTGATTTCTTCTCTTGTTAAAACCGCAGCGATAAGCAAAATTAAATCGGCTCCATAAGCTTTGGCTTCTAATATTTGGTATTCATCAACAATAAATTCTTTTCGTAATAACGGAATATTTACCGATGCTCTTGCCAAAAGTAAATCATCGAGTGAACCTCCAAAATATTTCCCATCGGTTAAAACTGAAATTCCGCAAGCGCCTGCATTTTCGTATCCTTTTACCACTTCTTCTACCGTAAAACTTTGGTTTATGACAGATTTAGATGGAGAACGACGTTTGTGTTCGGCAATGATTCCTGTTGAGCTTACTTTTAGTTTTTGACTTAAAGAAATAGTTTTTCTTTCGAAGAAAACAGAAGCTTCTAGTTGCGAAACTGGAATTATTGATTTCTTGAGAATGACTTCACGTTTCTTGTCAACTATTATTTTATCTAGGATGTTCATTTTTTATTTTTGTTTAAAGTTTTCTTTGTTTAAGGTTTAAAGTTTCTCAGCGATTCTAAGAAAACATTAACCCTTAAACTTTAAACTATTTTTACTTACTTAATTCTTGCAATTTCTTTAACGCTTTGTGTGCGTTTCCAGAAAGTAAACTTTCTTTTGCTAATTCAAAACCGTCTAGCGGTGTGCCTTTTGTAACCGTTGCAATTGCCAATGCAGCATTTGCACAAACCACATTATTTTGAGCTTCGGTTCCTTTTCCAGAAATGATAGATGCAAAGATTTCAGCTGATTCTTCGATAGAATTTCCTCCGTGTATTTCGCTTTGCGCTAAAAGACGAACGCCAAAATCACTTGGATTTAACATGCCTTCCATCGTGTTTGTAATAATCTTTGTTGGTCCAGTTAATGAAACCTCATCATAACCATCTAGCGAATGTAATATCGTGAAATTTACATCGGTATTTTGATATAAATACGCATACATTCTAGCCAATTCAAGGTTAAATACACCTAATAATTGGTTTTTTGGAAACGATGGATTTACCATTGGTCCCAGCATATTAAAGAATGTTTTTACTGCCAATTCTTTTCTTATTGAACCTACATTTTTCATTGCGGGGTGAAATAATGGGGCGTGAAGTATGGCAATTCCAGCTTTGTCGATGCATTTTTCAATGTAATCAGGATCATTAGAGAATTTGATTCCCATTTTTTCCATGACATTACTAGAACCCGAAATAGAAGAAACTCCGTAATTACCATGTTTGGCTACTTTTATTCCTGCACCAGCCGTAACAAATGAAGCCAGAGTTGAAATGTTGAAAGTATCTTTTCCGTCTCCACCAGTTCCAACTAAATCGATGGTATTGTAAGCCGATAAATCTACGCGAATGCATAAGTCTAATAAGGCTTCGCGAAAGCCTGCTAATTCTTCGATGTTAATACTTCGCATCATAAATATGGTCAAGAATGCCGATATCTGACTTGGGTTATAATCACCATTTGATATATTAATCAATACGTTTTTAGCCTCATCTTTAGTAAGGACTTCGTGATTGGTTAATTTGTTTAATATATTTTTCATTTTTTTTAAGGCTCTAAGTTTTTTACTGAGACTGAGTACTGCTTACTGAATACTGATTTAATGTTCGTTTCCTTGATAAATCCACATTGGTTCTGTTTGTCCTGCTCGTTCAAATCCATTTTTTGTATAGAACTCTATTGATTTTCCATCGGCGGTTAACATTTGCATATGGAAGTCACGATATTTTTCCTGCATTTTATCACAAATCATTTTACCTATTCCTTTTCCTTGATATTCTGGGAGTACTAATAAATGTGGATAATAAACAGTTAGATAACCGTCGGAAATTGCATTTCCAAGTCCAACAAGTTTTGTGTCATCCCAAGCAGTAATTAAAGTTTCAGAATTTAAAAGTGCTTTATATAATAAATCTGGTTTTTCTGCCGAACTCCATTCATTGGCTTTATACAATGTTATTATATCTTCGATATTAATTTCTTTGGTTTCTAAAATTCTGATATTCATTTTTTTTAAGTTGCTAAGGTTCTAAGGTTCTGAGTTACTAAGTTTTTTCTTTAAATAGTAAACTGCGACTGAATACTGTGACAGATTACTGCAAACTAAAGACTAACTCTTAACCCAATTCTCTAACATTTTTTTTCCGTTTGGTGTCAATACACTTTCAGGATGAAATTGTACTCCGCGTACATCATAGGTTCTGTGTCTTAATGACATTACTTGTCCGTTTTCATCGTAAGATGTAGCTTCGAGAACATCGGGTAAAGTAGCATCGACAACCCATGAGTGATAACGTCCTACCTCAAATTCTTTTCCTAAACCTTCAAATAAAAGTTCATCATCTACAACCGTTTTTACATTGGTAGCTACACCATGATATACTTTGTCAAGGTTTGATAATGTTCCGCCAAAAACTTCTCCTATAGCTTGTTGTCCTAAACAAACGCCTAATATGCTTTTGGTTGGTGCATATTTTTGAATAACAGCTTTTAGTAAACCTGCTTCGTCTGGAATTCCTGGTCCTGGTGAAAGTAATATTTTGTCGAAACTTGCTATTTCATCAATATCAAATTCATCATTTCTGTACACGGTTACTTCGCAATTTAAATCTTCCAGATAATGTACAAGATTATAAGTGAAGCTATCGTAGTTATCTATTACTAGTATTTTTTTCATTTTTTTTGAGGTTCTAAGTTGCTATCCCGAAGTTTCGGGACTGAGTTACTAAGTTTTTAAACTGTGACTGAATACTGAAACTGGCAACTAATTTTTATTTATTTTTCTCGAACGTATTTTTCGATGATTATTCTATCTATTCCAAGTTTTTCAATTTTTTCAACTCCTTTTTGAATTAAGGTATCGTTTTTAACTTTTACTGTAAATTCAAATTTGTTGTTCTCCCAGTCTCTATTATTGAAATATTCTAAATTCTCTGTGTATGTACTATCTTTTAAAGTATATTTTCCTCCACCTCCGAAGAATAGTGCTTCTGCTTTTTTCCCGTTATTTAAGTCATGGTTAAAGAATGCAAAGTGGGAGTCATTTATAATTTTAATCATTTTGGTTTTTGGATTGAATGTTGAAAAAGTTGAATCTTTTTCGGTTGTCTCTGCCGATATAAGTCGCCAGGTTCCTTCAATGTCTTTTTTAATACTTGTAGTTTCTTGCTTGTTTTTCTCGTTGCAAGAAGTTAAAAATACCATAACCAATAATAATCCAATAGTGTTTTTCATAGTTTTTAGTTGTTTAATTTTTATTTAATGTTTGGTTTGTTAAGTTGTAATTTTTAAGCTTTTCGTTTGGAACTAAAGACTGAAAAACTGCGACCGAATACTAAATTTTCTCTGCCATTTCAAGAGCGGTATTTAATGCTCTTAATTTATTATATACTTCTTGCATTTCGCTTTCTTCGTCTGAGTTTGCTACGATTCCAGCTCCAGCCTGGCAATGCAATTGATGGTTTTTGCTCAAAAAAGTTCGAATCATGATAGCATGGTTAAAGTTGCCTTCAAAATCCATAACACCGATAGCACCACCATAAAAAGTACGATTGGTTTTTTCGTATTCTTCTATAAGTTGCATGGCTCTGTGTTTTGGTGCTCCGCTTAGTGTTCCTGCCGGAAAGGTGTCGGCTACGACTTGCATTGTAGTTGCTTTTTCATGTAAATGTCCTGTAACTTTTGATACTAAGTGTATTACATGAGAGAAGAATTGTACTTCACGATATTTCTCTACGTTTACATCATGTCCATTTCGGCTTAAATCATTTCTGGCTAAATCGACCAACATTACATGCTCGCTATTTTCTTTTTTATCTTCAGATAGTTGTTTGGCAAGAATTGCGTCTTGTTCATCATTTCCTGTTCTTTTGAAAGTTCCGGCAATAGGATGAATTTCGGCTTTACGATTTTTTACAATAATTTGTGCTTCTGGTGAAGAGCCAAATATTTTGAAATCGCCATAATCAAAAAAGAATAAATAGGGGGAAGGGTTGATGCTTCGTAATGCTCTGTACACATTAAATTCATCACCTTTAAATCCTTGTGTGAATCGACGTGATAAAACTAACTGGAACACATCGCCACGGAAACAATGTTTTTTTGCTAAAGCTACATTATGCTTAAATTCTTCATCGGTTAGATTTGAGAATCCTTCGCCTTCTTTAGAGAATTGGTATGAAGCAATATTTCTTGATTGCAATAATTGTTCTATTTCCGAAATATTATTTCTTCCATCTACGCTATGGCAAAAGATATAAGCTTCGTTTTTGAAATGATTTATTGCAATTATATTTTGATAAACTGCATAATATACATCTGGAATAGAAATGCTATTGTCTTTTTTTGCAATAGTTACTTTTTCGAAATAACGAACGGCATCGTAAGAGATATATCCAAATAAACCGTTGTTGATAAATTTGAAATCGTTTTTCTCCGATTTAAATTGTCCTGAAAATTCCTGAATAATTTCTGGAATATTAGTCGAATCATCAATTGCTATTTTTTCTGTAGTTCCATCAGGATAAGCCTTAGAAATAGTTTCGTTCTCGATTTTAATACTTGCAATTGGGTTGCAGCATATGTAAGAGAAACTATTATCGTTTCCGTGATAATCGCTGCTTTCCAGCAATAAACTATTAGGGAATTTATCTCTAATTTTAAAGTAAATGCTCACAGGCGTTACAGTGTCTGCAAGGATTTGTTTGTAGTGTGTGTTGAGTATAAAAGGTTTCAATGTGTTGATTTTTTTAAGATTTAATATATTATTTTCCGGAAAATTATGAACAAAAAAAAAGACTTGTCGTGATGACAAGCCTTTCATATTTATAGTTTGAATAATACCATAGGAAGCTTAGTTCACGACGTCTGACGTAAATTGTTCCACCACCAAGTATTATTTGTAATTGTTTTCATAAACTTTTTTGTTGGTACAAATATATAAATGTAATTTGAGTATTCGTATACATTGTTTTAAAAAAAATCTCTATTTTTTTGAGTTTTTTGTTAAATTTAATTTAAGTATCCCATTTTAATGGCTTAATTTCCACTGACTAATGTATTATTTAAGTTCATTCTAAAATCTGGATTTGCTTTAATATTAGGTTCTGTAAATAATGCGACATTTCTTATAGTTGTATATTCTAAGTTAAATGCTGGGTTTTGATACCAGTTTTTGATGCCCGAATCAAAGTTAGAATTTTCGCTTAAAATAGCACCTTGACAGTTATTGATTATTAATCCGTTTAGTTTAATTTTTTCAAGGTTAACTATTCCATCTCCAATTTTTCCTTGAAAAACCATAAAGGGTGTAAAACCTGAGATTACACTATTATTTAAGGTAAAATAACTATTTTCTCCTATATGTGCAGCTTCGCGAACAAGTCCTTGATTGCTTTCTTCCAGATTTACCAAGGTAATATTATTGGCAGTTATCTTGGTTAGTTTTTTGTTTGTATCTGTACTTTCTATTTTGTCATACGAATCGATTTCAAAGCATCTTGAACCTGAAATATCCGAAGAGTAGGGGTGACGAATGGCAATACTATTATTTATAGTGCATTGTACTCCTTGTGTAAAATCAAAATCATCATCGGTTGCTCGGTAGGAAACTAAGTTATTCATAACGACATCTCCGCCATAAGATTCAAAAGAATCATCATTAGAATAACTGATCTGAATATATTCTAACTTGGTTTTACGACCAACTCCAGCCAATGATAAACCATTAATTTCTTTTAGAGCATTTAATTTTCTGCCAGAATATTCGATGCGTATGTATTTTAAAATACCCGAGTTATCGTCAGCATCTTGTCCGCCATAGTGATTTACAACAGGATCTAGATTAAAATCTAAGAAACTAACTCCACCCATTTTATTAATTGGTGCTTTTCCCAGAAGGATTATTCCGCCCCAATCTCCAGGTTTTCTTTCGGCAACATTTTTATTAGATGTAAATATAATTGGGTCAGTTTCTAGTCCTTCGGCCATTATTTTAGAACCATTTGTTATTACGAGTGTACCACAAGTTTTATCATCTCCTCTTATTACCGTTCCGGGTTCAATTGTTAAAACGGCATTATTGGTTAAATATACAACACCAACTAATTGATATGTATTTCGTTTATATAATTTGGTATCCTTATCGATAGTTCCTGCCAGAATATTTGTAGCTTCATTATATTCTATTGATGCAGGTTTAAAATTTGTCCATTTATTCATCCAGTTTGATGCGCCAACAATCCCTTTTTGTTGTTGTGCATTGACTATAATACTACTTACTAAACAAATAATTACAAGGTGTAAATTT
The DNA here is from genome assembly GCF_057834355.1 of Flavobacterium sp. GL_143. NCBI lineage: Bacteria > Pseudomonadati > Bacteroidota > Flavobacteriia > Flavobacteriales > Flavobacteriaceae > Flavobacterium > Flavobacterium sp. GL_143. The sequence continues at coordinate 2,616,654 of NZ_CM174401.1, forward strand.
TTTTTCATAGTGATGTCTTTAGCAAAATTTGATTTTTGGATAAAAGCCTTTTGGTTGAGACAAAGACTCTTTTTTAATTGTCCCAAAAGTAAAAGTGGTTTGTTAATCAAAGAATGGTAAGATATTATGAAAGTGTTATTATACCTTTAAGAACGTTATTTTATTTGTTCGTAAAGCGATTGTTGTATTTAAATATCAAAAATTAAGGCATAAAAAAATCCCATTCGCCGCGACGAGGGCACTGAAAAACATCCCTTATTTTAATCAGGTTTATTTTTTAGACAATGAAAAAACGCTTATAACAGGATTTAAAAATATCCGTTGTAAGCGTTTTTCGTTTTATATCTGTTTTTTATTTGCAGCTATATGAATCGATTTTTGATTTATAGAGGGGCATTTTGTGTAGGCATACTTATTTTATAAATTCCTTACATTAATTTCAGTATTCTTTTTAAGTTGACTGTAAAAATAGCCATTGCTCCTTGCATTTGCATATTGGAAATTCCGTACGATATTGCTCTATCATAGCCATGTACGTTTTTTAACTCACTATTTTTAGCCTCTATTTTGTATCGATGTTTTGCTTTTTCTTTGAAATAATCCGTTTCTTGAAAGGCGATTTGTTCTTGGTGTAAGTCTGATTTTATCCTTACACAGTAGGTTTTTGTTTTTGCCCCTTTATAACACCCCTGTTTTAAAGAACAAGATTTGCATTTTTCGACATCGAAATAGTAGGTATATGTTTGATTTTTTCCAACATTTTTTTTGCCCTGTCTAGCTTTTCGTATAGCCATATGTCCTGCAGGACAAACCATTCTATCGGCATCTTTATTATATTGAAATTTATCTTCCTCTTTTCTTGTCCCATTTGCTACTGAAACATTTAACTTAGCTACAACTCTAATATTTTTCCCGTTTGCTCGCTTGAGATTTTCTGTTCCTGAATAAGCTCCATCACCAATAATGGTATTTACATCAATTCCGTTTTGCTGACTAATCTCTAAGAGTTTTGGTAACTCTGGACCATCTGCTTTCTCTCCTGAGGTAACTACAGCCGCTGTGATGATTCGCTCTTCGGTCATCGCTAAATGAGTCTTGTATCCAAAGAAAGAGCTATCTGCGGATTTATGACCTGTTTTAGCATCTATATCTTTTGATAAGATAAAATTTTCCTGAGTATCTTCTATAGTTTCTTTAAGCAGATTTAGCTTTTCTTTTACAGCAGGTATAGAACTCAAAGATTCTTCTTTTTCTATGCGCTGCTCCAGTTCTTTACAATAGGCTAATTCTTTTTCTAATTCATTGGTATTGTTCTTCTCGGGCATATGCTCTTTGAATTGGTCATCAAATAAATATACTGTTCTTCGTAGAAGTTTAGAGCGCTCTCTTAATACATCAATTGCTGCAAATGGATTTGATCTTGATAAAGTGTGTGTAGCATCAACTATAATAGACCTGGATCTGATGATTCCCTTTTCGACGGCTATAGATACTGTTTTACCAATGAGTAGATTTAATAAGTCCGTATCCTTCAGGCGAAGTTTACGAAATTTCGTTAAAGAACTTGGATTAATAACACTCTCCTCTGGTGTCATTTCTAAGAAATACTTAAAAGACATATCAAAACGTGAACGTTCTACTACATCAACATCCGAGACATCATAAATTGTTTTTAGAAGTAAATACTTAAACATACGCACTGGGCTTTCTGCTGTGCGACCATTAGTGGTGCAATATTTATTTAGCAACTCATCGTAGATGAATGAGAAGTCTATGAGTTCGTTGATTTTTCTAAGGAGATTATCCTGAGGAACAATTAAATCATATAATGAGGAATAAGGACTAAACTGAATTTGTTGCTGTTGAATTAACATCTAAAAAGCCTTATGATTACACTCAAAAGATACAAAAAAAGGAGCAGAAACTTTTAGCTTCTACTCCTTTTAATTAACAATTTATTCGTGAAAAGGACTTTTTCAGTGCCCTCGCCGCGACGAATGGGATTTTCTGAATTAGTAAGCTTGTGTGATATTAGAATTTTAAAGCTACAGTTAATTCAAAATCATCATTGATGGTTTTGTCTCCTAAGTTTTCAAAGAAGTTTCCTGAGTTGTATTTAATATCATATTTAGTTCTGTCAACTTTAAATGCAGTTGTAGCAGTGTTACCATTTACAGTAATATCAAAAGTTACTGGTTTAGTAATTCCTTTGATAGTTAAATCTGCAGTTACAGTATAAACATCAGTTGCTTTTGCTCCGATAGTTTTGAAAACTAATTTAGCAGTTGGGAATTTTTCAGTTCCAAAGAAATCATCTGCTTTCAAGTGACCGTTTAATTTTCCTTGGTATTCACCAGAAAGGTCAGTTGCGTTAATAGATGTCATATCTACAGTGAAAGTTCCACCAGCTAATTTTTTTCCTTTAAATACTAAAGCACCATCTTTTAGGTTTACAGTCCCAGAGTGTTCTCCAGTTACTTTTTTTCCTACCCATTTAACAGTACTTGTTTTAACGTCAACTTTTTTAGTTTGTGCGTTAATTGAAACTGATGATAAAGCTACTACTAGAGCTAAAGCGATTGATTTTAAATTTTTCATTTTGTTTGATTTTAATAAATTTGGATTAATAATTATAGTTTGATAAATAATTCTTCTTGAGATTTTCTTACTTTTTTATGATGCTGTGTTGCATCTTCTTCGTGTCTGTATCCTACAGTTGCGATAACAGAAGCGTTTAAATTTAAAGCATCTAAGCCTAAGATTTCATTAAATGCAGCTGGGTCAAAACCTTCCATTGGCGTAACGTCAATTTTTAATTCTGCAGCAGCATTCAATAAATTACCTAAAGCTAAATAAGTTTGTTTAGATGCCCAGGTATTTTTTACATCTGCTGGAAGTGTAGAGATTTTAGATTTCATAAAATCGCTATATCCAGATAATGATTCAGCTGGGATTCCTCTTGTTTCGCTAATATTTTTGATAAAACCATCAATTTCTGCATCACCAATATTAGTATCATTTGCAAAAACAACCAAATGAGATGCTTCAACAATTTGAGATTGTCCCCAAGCTACTGGTTGTAATTTTGCTCTTAATTCTGGTGACTCAACAAAAATTACTTTATATGGTTGTAATCCGTATGAAGACGAGCTTAAACGTATCGCTTCTTTAAGTATATTTAAATCTTCTGTTGAGATTTTTTTGGTCGCATCAAACTTTTTGGTTGCGTATCTCCAATTTTGATTTTCTAGGAAAGTATTCATGTTATTTATTTGTATTAATTTTTTTGATTTCTAAATTTCTCTAATAATTCATTTAATAATTCTAATTCTTCTGTTGTCAGGTTTTCAGAAAAAACAGTTTCGTGTTCAATTACTTTTGGATCTAGTTCTTTTAAAACACCCAATCCTTTTTCTGTAATCGATACTTCTATTTTTCTTCTATTATTTGGGCATACATTTCTGGTGACAAAATCCTTAAGTAATAATTTATCGACTAATCGGGTTGTATTGCTTGTTTTTGCCAGCATTCGGTCCTGTATAACACACATGTTAGCTGGATTTCCTTTTTGCCCTCTTAATATACGCAACACATTATATTGTTCTCCTGATAAATCATAAGGTTTTAAAACCTCATTAAATTTATCCTGAAGTACATTTTGTGTATACATGATATTCAGAATAACTCTTTTTGGATTATCCATCTTAACGGTACTTTTTATTACATCTTCAATTGTCATAGTCGTCAGTGTATAATTTGTATATACAAATGTAGTATGTTTTTATTGTTGTATATACAAATGTGTTGTTAAATTTACGTTAATATTATTGAAGGGATTTTTTCGTGGTTGGAAATCGAGTTTAAAATTAGGAAAATATAATTTATAATTTGAATTTAAGGTGTTGATTAATTGAAGTTTAATTCTTTCTTAAAGTGGCGTGAGTCTTTACGGAGGACTTGAATTTTGGCAAAGATCTCTGATTGAAGTGCAAAAAAGAAACCCGACAGATTTTTAAAATCTGTCGGGTTTACTGTCTTAAATAAGTGAAATATAATATAAGTTATTTTTCGCTTAAGGATTCTTCTATAAAGGTATTTATTATTTTTTGTTCTTCGATTGTTGCGTCATTGTCCATATCATTATGATTAATAGTTGTGAATAGAACTTTGATTCCATATTTTTTTTGTTCTTGTTCCGTAGGTAATACCCCTTCGTCTGCGCTATAGTTTTTAGAACGCAACGTATATACTTTAGGTTTATAAACTCTGGGAAGAGGCATTCTTCGGTTATCCATTGTTATAATTCTATAAACCAATTCAGGATATTTATGAGCAAATAGAGCTGTCATATCTCCGCCATTCGAATGTCCAATTAAGGTTAGATGTTTAAAATCTAACTCAGGATTTGTTTTTTTAAATTCATTCAATACATATCGAATGTTTTCAACACCTCGATCCCAATTTGGTCTTCTGGTAATTTTTAAATCTCCTTCCATTGCAAGAAGGTCATCAGTTGGTAATTCGTGTTGAATACTGACAACAAAATATCCTTTTGACGCTAAATTTTCAGTTAAATGGGAATAAATCATATTATCTCCACCTTTGTTTTCTCCATATCCATGACTGAAAATTATTACCTGTTGGTTATTTATTTTCTTATCTGTATTTGGATGATATATGGCAACAGGAATTTTTCTATCTCTTGAATTATCAAATATTTCTATGTTGTCCAACTTAACGTCATAAGTAGTATTTGATACTTGACTATTCGTTTTCTTATTGCCTGAACAGCTTATCAATAATAAGCAAAGTAAAATCTGAGAATATATTTTGGTCATTTAGCGATGCTTCTATAAAATTGGTTTGCAATGATATTTGATAATTAAAGTGTAATGAAAACCTGTTAGATGCAATTTTTTAACACATAGAAACATAGAATTTTTTAGCTAAAAAAAGGCGTTTCACTTATTTTAAATACATCCCGAAGCTTCGGGACTAGATATGTGAAAGAAATGTGTTTCTCTTTGCATTCTTTTTCACACATAAAATCTATGTTCCTATGTGTTTAATTAAGTTTTTTAATGAATTGCATTCAACGGATTAATAATATTAATGAGGTAAATTATCTTTAAAATAACCATAAACCCAAGTTCCTAATATTGCGCTTACCAATGTTACTGCAATTACTGTAACTCCAGTTCCTATTTGTGCAAATAGGGGACCAGGGCAAGCTCCGGTAATTGCCCAACCAAATCCAAATAACAATCCGCCATAAATCTGACCTTTACTAAATGTTTTAGGCTCAATCTTGATTTCTTCTCCCTGAATAGTTTTTACCTTGAATTTTTTTATCAAAAAAACAGATAGCATTCCTACTGCAACTGCGCTTCCGATTACACCGTACATAAAGAAAGATTGTAAACGGAACATTTCCTGAATACGATACCAGCTGATGATTTCGGCTTTTACGAATACTATGCCGAATACAATTCCGACAAGCATATATTTTAAGTTTGAAATTTTCATTTTTAAAGTTTTAAAGTGAAAGTATATAAGGAAGAATCAGGTTTGCCATAACAAATCCGCCAATCATAAAGCAAATAGTTGCTACCAGCGAAGGCCATTGCAAATTAGAAATTCCCATGATTGCGTGTCCACTTGTGCATCCTCCCGCATAACGCGTTCCGAAACCTACAAGAAAACCACCTACTACAATCATTATAAAACCACGTAGGGTTAATAAACTTTCCCATGAAAAAAGCTGAACTGGCATTAATCCCGAATTATCGGTAATACCATAAGTCGCTAACTCAGTTGTAAGTTTTGAGTTTATTTCGATAGCATTTGGATTCGATAAGAAAACAGTTGCTATTATTCCGCCTAAGAATATTCCGAAGACAAAGAATAAATTCCAACTTTCTTTTTTCCAATCATATTTAAAGAATGAAATATTTGCAGGAATGCACATAGCACATATATGGCGTAATGATGAACTAATACCAAATGCTTTGTTACCAAAAATTAATAATATCGGTACAGTCAATCCAATTAACGGACCTGAAACGTACCAAGGCCAAGGTTCTTTTATAATTTCAATTAAATTCATTTTTCTTTTTTTTAGGTTTTGAGAGGCAAAGGTTCAGAGGATAAAACCCAAGAGCATAAGGAACTTTGAGAAAAACTCAAGTTTAAACTTAGTCTGCGCATTTTTGTCATTTCGACGAAGGAGAAATCTCCACGAGTAGCTCGACAATTTAAGAAAAAAACGGTGAGTTAGTTTCTTGCGGAGATTTCTCCTTCGTCGAAATGACAAGCTTGGGGTTATATGTAAAACTAAAGTTTCTTACGCTCTAGGACTAAAACCTTTGTAGCTTTGAACCTAAGTACCTTTGTTACTTATTTACTTTAAAACTTTGCTTTGACAAACGAAATCTGATTTTGGAATTGTAGTTTTTGCAATAGCATTAAAACCACCTTCAACTTCGGTGAAGTTTCTAAATCCGCGTGCTTGTAATATCGATGCAGCAATCATACTTCTGTATCCACCAGCGCAATGCAAATAAAAATGCTCTTTTGGGTCGATATCTTTTACCCAGTCATTAATATAAGCTAATGGTTTGTTGTAAGCATCTTCTATATGTTCGGCACTATATTCAGTTTCTTTACGAATGTCGATTACTTTGTTTTCTTCAACCTTAAATTCATTTGCAAATTGGTCAGGTGTAATTCTGTTTACCGTATCAGTTTCGTAACCAGCATTTTTCCAAGCATCAAAACCACCTTCAAGATGTCCGATAATCGAATCAAAACCTACACGACTTAATCGGGTTACAGCTTCTTCTTCCAGTCCTTTTTCGGTTACTAATACTATAGGTTGTTTTACATCGGCAATTAAAGTTCCTACCCAAGGAGCAAAATCACCGTTGATTCCGATATTTACCGATTGCGGAATAAATCCTTTGCTAAAATCGCCATTATTTCTAGTATCCAAAATCAAAGCACCAGTTTCTTCTACTACTGCTTCAAATTCGTCAACTTTTATAGTTTTCATTCCGTTATCTAAAACAGATTCAAAACTTTCATAACCACTTTTGTTCATAGCCACATTCATGCTAAAATAAGCAGGAGGAGGTAGTAAACCATCGGTTACTTCGGTAATAAATTCAGCTTCGGTCATATTAGCACGCAAGGCATAATTGGTTGCTTTTTGGTTACCAATTGTCGATACCGTTTCTTTACTCATGTTTTTACCACAAGCACTTCCTGCACCGTGAGCTGGATATACAATAACATCATCTGCCAAAGTCATTATTTTAGTTCGTAACGAATTAAATAATATGGCTGCTAATTGTTCTTGTGTCATCGAAGTGGCTTTTTGAGCTAAATCGGGACGACCAACATCTCCAATAAATAAAGTATCTCCAGAAAAAATCGCATAATCTTTTCCGTTTTCATCAATTAATAAATAAGTAGTGCTTTCCATGGTATGCCCAGGAGTATGCAACGCTTTTATTGTGATGTTTCCTAATTTAAACTCTTGTCCGTCGGTTGCAGAAACACAATCGAATCCACATTCGGCATTTGGACCATAAATAATCGGTGCACCAGTTTCTTTACTTAAATCAACGTGTCCTGAAACGAAATCGGCATGGAAATGAGTTTCGAAGATGTATTTTAATTTTACTTGGTCACGATTTAAACGGTCTAAGTAGGGTTGTATTTCTCTAAGCGGATCTATAATCGCAGCTTCGCCATTTGAAGTAATGTAATAGGCGCCCTGTGCTAAACATCCGGTATAAATTTGTTCAATTTTCATTGTTGTGTAATCTTAAATAATGTTTTACAAAGGTAACTTTGTTTTTTTGGAAAATAAGTGACTAATGTTACAGAATTTTTTTTGAGCTAAAAAAAAGAAAAATTGAACTGTATGAGTGATATAAGTAAATAATAGTCAGCCTATTTATATAAAAGTTAAATTAACTTAGATCACTTATAATCTAAAAAAAAATAATGGTAGGGTAGTTAAGTAAGTAATTCACCATATAAGTGATATAAGTAAATGTAAGTTAAGCTATTTGAGTGAAACTTAAATGGGCTTAAATGACTTAAATGGTTTAAAAAGATAATGGTATAGTGTTTAAGTAAGTAATGCTTGTTTTTAGTTGTGTGGTTTTTATGTAATTAGTGTTTTAGCTGTTTTTGAACTAACTAAAAATTTTTATAAAGGCAAGGTGATAAAGTTTTTTTTATGTCATTAAATGTTACATTTAATAGGTAAATTTGCGAAACCTCATAATAAAATAAAATACGCTAGTATGGAAGAAATGCTTTTTTATGACCGAATGCAATTCGCATTTACAATAACTTTTCACTACCTCTTTCCGCAACTTACAATGGGACTTTCCTTAATCATTGTATATTTTAAATGGAAATATTTAAAAACTCAAAACGAACAATACAATCATGCCACTCATTTTTGGATGAGAATCTTCGCGTTGAATTTTGCAATGGGTGTTGTTACGGGAATTCCGATGGAGTTTCAGTTTGGAACCAATTGGGCTAAGTTTTCGGAATTAACAGGTGGAATTATTGGGCAAACTCTTGCCATGGAAGGGATGTTTTCTTTTTTCTTAGAGTCATCATTTCTTGGAATATTCCTATTTGGAGAAAAACTACTCGGACATAAATGGCATTTTGTAACCGGATTACTGATATGTATAGGTTCGTGGGCTAGTGGATTTTTAATCATTGCCACACATTCGTGGATGCAAAATCCTGTGGGATATGAAATCCTTGAAAACGGAAGATTTGTACTAACTAATTTTCAAGCCTTGTTCCTTAATCCTTGGTTGTGGCCTTCATATTTACACAATCAGGCAGCTTCGATGGTAACAAGTTCATTTGTTGTTGCAGGAATTGGTGCTTTTTATATTTTGAGTAAAAAGAATTTGACTTACGGGAAATTATTCGTGAAAACGGGTGTTATCTTCGGATTGATTTCGTGTGTAATTGTTGCAGTTCCTACAGGTGATTTACTGGCTAAAAACGTGGTAAAATACCAGCCTGTAACTTTTGCAGCTATGGAAGGAATTTTTCATACTGAGAAAAAAGGTTCTGAAATTGTTCTTATCGGTCAGCCCGATGTAAAAGATAAAAAACTAGATAATAAAATAGCCGTTCCTAATATATTGAGTTTCTTAACTTACGGAAGCTGGCATGAAGAAATAAAAGGATTGGATCAGTTTGACGAAAGTGTTCATCCTACTAATATATCTGGATTGTATTATGCTTATCATATTATGGTAGGACTAGGGACAATTTTTATAGGATTGATGGCTATGGCGGTTTTACAACTTTGCCGAAAAAAACTATTCGAAACCAAATGGATTTTATGGTCGCTACTTTTTATGCTTCCGTTTCCTTATATCGCCAATACTACAGGATGGTACACTGCCGAATTAGGACGTCAGCCGTGGTTGGTTTATAATTTATTACGCACTGCCGAGGGGGCTTCGCCAACGGTTTCCTCAGGGAATACATTATTTACATTATTAGGATTTATAGGATTGTATCTTTTATTGGGCATGTTGTTTTTGCTTATGGTTGGAAAAATCATCAATAAAGGACCTCACACAGAAAAAATATAATTATGGAGTTTTTTTGGTACGTAGTTTTAATGGGAATTCTAGCTGTTTACATTGTGTTAGATGGTTATGATTTTGGTGCAGGAATTATTCATTTATTTTTTGCCAAAACAGAAAAAGATAAAAAAGCGATAACCAGTGCGATTGGTCCTTTTTGGGATGCCAATGAGGTATGGATTATTGCCGCGGGAGGTGTATTATTTTTTGCTTTCCCGATTTTATATGCATCATCATTCAGTGGATTTTATTTGCCATTGATTATGATTTTATGGTTGCTTATTTTTAGAGCAATCGGACTAGAAATGCGTGGACAGATTCATCACCCGATGTGGGAAGTAATTTGGGATAAAGCATTTGGAATTGCGAGTCTACTATTGGCTTTATTCTTTGGGATTGCTTTAGGGAATATTGTTCGTGGTGTGAATCTAGGTATGGTTGTAAATGGTGTTTCTACTCAGGAAGCTCATTTTTTCTTTTTGCCTTTATGGAATCCGACTTTTAGCCCGCAAGCCCATGAATTAGGAATTATCGATTGGTTTACGTTGTTTTTGGGGATTGTAAGTGTTGTAGCACTTACGATTCATGGCGCAAACTGGATTATTTTTAAAACCAATTCTTCATTAAATGAAAAGCTTAAAAAGGTAGTTTTTAGACTCAATATAGTATTACTGATTTTGGTATTTATTTCCTTGCAAATCTGGCATTTTATTGAGCCAAAACCTTTTCATAATTTTATTAAAACTCCAATACTTTGGATATTCCCATTAATTACCTTTATTGGGATTGTGGGATTGTTCAAGGTGCGCACGTATAAAAAAGACGGAATGGGGTTTGTGTTTTCAACATTGTTTCTTGTGGGAGGTTTTGCTTCTACAGCAGTTTCAATTTTCCCGAATGTTTTACCATCTACTAACAATGTAAATCCTTCATTAACGATTTATAATACGGCTGCTCATGAATACGGATTAGAGGCTGGAATGAGTTGGTTTTTTATCGCCTTGGCTCTTGTTATTGTATATTTTATTATTCAATACCGGGTTTTTAGTGGTAAAATGGATGATATTGGATATGGAGAACATTAGAGTGTTTTGATCAAAGCCATTGAATATTTATGGTAAAAATAATTTTATTCAATTATGATTAAATTTAAAAATGAACCTGAAACATGGAAGAGACTAGATTATGAAATTATATCCAGGGGGTTTTTAAAGCCCTATAATGATTATCAAGTTTTAAAAGATAATACGGAATGGCTTGTTTCAGAAGGATATAAAATTATTACGTTTGATTGTGAAGAATGGGCTGATAAAAAAGTAATGCATGGTTCGTTGCATAATGAATTTGCTTTTCCGAACTATTATGGGCATAATTGGGATGCATTGCAAGAATGCTTAAATGAAATAGAAATTCAGGAGAATGGTCTTGTAGTCATATTCGATAATTTTAATAGTATGAATATAAAAGATGCTCATACTTTAATCGATGTATTTGTGTCAAGTGCTCAAAGGCATTTAATATTTTCAGAAAAACTTTTAGTTTTAGTTAAAGTTGAAAATAGAAATTTTAATTTAAATCCTTTCGGTGCTAATAATTTCTATTGGTATTAAATAGTTAAGCAATCTCCCGTTGTGTTTCTTTTAATCTTTGTCAAAGTTTTTACTTTGACAAAGATGGCTTTAGAATTTTACTGAATATGTTAGATTGCGTTAGGGATAGGAGCGTTATCCTTTTTATTTTTTTTCTAATAAAAAGATATAGCAGATAGCCCGACCGGAGGGAACGCCCAAAATATAAGTTGGTAACATGAGTTTCTGTGGTTTTAATCTTTGTCAAAGTAAAAAGAACTTTGACAAAGATTATTCTACGATGTCTTTTATGAAATCAACGAATGAATCTGAGTATTTTTCGAATTCCCATTTTCCATTTCCGTGCATACTTGTATAGATTGGTGCATCATTGCTTGTGATGTTTGCAATATCAATACAATAAGGGTCAGCACCAGCGTCGGCTATTACAATATAATTTGATGGCCAATCTTCGAGAATTTCGTTTGTTATTGAGTTGAAAGAATAACCATTTTGAGATTTGATTAAATCATCGGCTCCATATAAATTTAATCCCTGAAAGAATTTTTCATCGTCGATAAAAACATTGATAGGAGAATAGTTTTTAAGAAACAGTAAATAATTCTCAGGTAGTTTCCACTTTTTCTCTATTACAGCAATTTTGTTTTCGTCTGCTATTGCCAGCCAATCAGTAGGGTTTGATAAATCTTGTTGTTTGTTTCTTTCTATTTCTAGTTTATCGTTTAGTTTAGAAACTGCTTTCTCTAGTTCTGTTTTTGGATTTTTTAGTGTGGGATGAATTTGAGGTTTTTTATGGCCTGAGCCTTGTTTGTACGCTTTGCTTTGCCAATCTAATAATTCGTCAATCCTAAAGTTTTCAATTTTCCAATAGCCAGGATCTTTTGGTAAATCACGGTCAAAAGGTTGCTTGCTGTGTATTGCAATACTTTTGATTGCTTTTGCACGAACTTCTGTCGGTAAGCTTTCGTTTTGAGCTAACTCAATGAGAGTTTTATATGCTTTTATTCCTTTTGTTTTTATAAGTCCGTCGATTCCCCAATAGGTAAGTTCTGGTTTTGTAATTGTCCACTCGAAGAAGTCACTATAATTTGTTTCATCTTCTTGTACAAGGTCAATAATATCAGTCAACAAGAAATTTCTCCAATGCAGCATTTTGCCATCTTTTGAATATTGGATTAAAATTTCGATAACTTTTTCTCTGTCTGTAGTGGAGAAACTTTTTATTAGTTTGTCTTTTATTTTTGAAAATTTGCTTCCGTCATCTTCTGTAAATAAACTTTCTTCGAAGTGTTTGATTGTTTTTGCCATAAGGGTGATTCGTAATGAATATCATTATTCTAAACGTACTAAAATAAAATCCTCAATTCTACTTTTGCTTAGTGAATTATGGGTTTTAATTTTTGTCAAAGTAAAAAAAAACTTTGACAAAGATTGGCTTAAACTTAAAATCTTAAAAGAAAACTTCCTTTGTAATAATATAAAATCCCATTATTAGTACAAACCAACCAAACATTGGTTTTAGTTTAGTTCCGTCAATTTTTTTAGAGAGCTGTGTTCCTATGAGCATTCCTAAAAGTGCGATTCCAGAAATTTCTAATAAGAAGATATAATTTACTGGAGTTCCAATATATAGATCTCCTCCAAAACCTATAGATGAATTAATGAATATAATAAGCAATGATGTTCCTACGGCTTGCTTCATAGGTAAATTGGCAAAAAATATCAGCGCTGGAATAATTAAAAATCCACCGCCAGCACCCAGAAATCCTGTTACAATACCCACAATAAACCCGATTATACTTAGTTGGGTGTAGTTTGTTGTTGTAGGTTTTAGTTCGGCTTTGTTTTTTCTAATCATAGAGATTGCAGCTGCTATCATTAATACAGAAAAAATAAGCATGATTAAAAAGTCTTTGGAAACGGTATAAGAAGCAACAGAAAATAATGTTGATGCGATTTGAGGGAAAATTACTTCTCGTATAATTAAAATAGAAACTACTGATGGAATAGCAAAATACAATGCCGATTTCAGTTTAAGATTCCCCATTTTGTAATGGCTATAACTGCCAAATAAAGCAGTGATTCCGACTATAAACAATGAATAAGTTGTTGCTTGCTCTGGATTTATCTTAAATAAATAAACTAAAATAGGAATAGTAAGGATTGAGCCTCCTCCGCCAATTAAGCCTAACGAAAGTCCTATAATAATTGAAGCAAAATAACCTAAATATTCCATTGATGTTTTTTTTGATACAAAGGTTGTTCCTTAAAACGTAAGGCACAGTAACATTTATCACATTGGGTTTATTAAATACAAATTTCGTTTCAACGTTAAAAAATATTTACCATTAAGAAATTAAGTTCCATTAACTTCAAACCTTAATTTTTCTTAATCTCTTAATGGTGAAAAAAAATGTTTTAAATGTTTTTTTTAAATAAGCGCAATACATTTATCACACAAGATTTGCTATTCGTTTCAACGTTAAAAAATATTACCATTAAGAAATTAAGTTCCATTAAATTCAAACCTTAATTTTTCTTAATCTCTTAATGGTAAAAAAGTTTCAAACATTCTATTTTAAAAGCTCAATTTGGTTTCGGTTTAGTTTTACCAAACCACGTTGTTCCATTTTTTTTAATAAGCGCGATATTACTTCTCGTGAGGTATTAAGTTCTGTAGCAATTTCCTGATGTGATACTTTTAATTCGGTGCAACCACAAGCGTCTTTATGACGTTTTAGGTAAAATTCTAATCGTTCATCCATAGAACGGAAAGCAATACTATCGACAACTTCTAAGACTTCTTCAAAACGACTTCTATAGGTTTCAATCACAAATTCGTACCAAGTACGGTGTTCCATCATCCATTTATCCATTAAGTTTAACGGAATCATGACTACCGAAACATCTTCGACTACTTTTGCCATTATCTGACTTTTCTCGCTCTTGGTTGCGCAAATCATCGATATGGCACATGCTTGACCTGGTTGTAAATAATACATAAAAAATTCGCCGCCATCTTCACCTTCACGGTAAATCTTGATTTTACCTTTGGTTATTAAAACAGTGTTTTTTATGTATTGTCCAGTTCGCATTAAAATAGTTCCAGTTTCAAAATCCTGCATACTGGCATTGCTTTCGATAGCTGAAATTAATTCGTTGGAAAAGTTTGGAAAGATATTTTTTAAAGGAGTTTGCATTGATGTTGTTTTTTGTACTAATTAGTAATGGTTTTATTCATTAAAATCAGCGCTTTCGATATAATAGGTATTGATTATTTTTTGAAAAGATTCTAATTTTATATTTTCGGATTTGATTATTTTTCCGTTTTTATAAATATGATATTCTCCGTTATTAGATGGTTTTTCAGTCCATAAAATTCCGTTTTTTATTTTTCCTGATTCATCTGTAATTAGATAAGCAGTTGTATTTGTTGCTGATTCAGCATTTATTTTGTCTCGATATTTACTCATATAAATTCTGTAAATAGCATCTTCTTTAGAGAAAAAATCGGCAATTTGATTAAAAATGGAGTCAACAGTTACATTGTTTTCTGATGTTTTTAAGAAGAGAAATAACTTATAGCTTTTTTCGAAATCATCTCCATGGGCATCAGCCATATTGTTTTTATAGAGATAGCTGGTTTTTTCATTATCATATATTCTATTCGAAATTTTACTTTTTTTGGGTAAGTTGTTGATGTTGAAATCTATTACTTCGAGGTAGAAAATTTGTTTGCCCTTATAAATAAATTCGCTAACCTTCTTTTTATCTTTTACATATATTTTGATAATAGCATCTTGCTCGTTTAAATTTTTAACCACAATTGTATCATTCTCTTTGGTAAAGAAAAAGGAGTTATAGTAGCTATTGGCATAAATTTGTACCGCAAAACTTTCGAGTTTGTCATTATTATATTTTTTAATAATTTCTCCACTTTCAATTTTAATTTCTTCGGTTCTCAGATTATTTTTTTCGTTCTGTGCTGTAACAGATAAACCGCAAAATAGAAGTATTGTTATTATTAATTTCATTTTAATGTGCTAATTATGAGTAGAAAAATTTTTGTAATAAAATTTAAATTTTGGTAACTTAATTACAAAGATAACCGATTATTGTGGTATTAATTATATAGAGTTTATGTTTAAATGCCAATTTACTCAAATAATAATATCCTATTTTCTATGGGTTTTGTAGACTGTATTTTTGAAAATTATTTGTAGAAAACAGAATTCATTGATTATTATATCTTTGCTAAAACGTTTTCTACGAATTATAATATAAATCATAAATAGGAGGTTTATAGTTTGCCAAAAACGTTGTAATTTTACCTAAAAATACGATATCATGAATTTATCACAAGAAGATTGGGTAGCTCAATTTGAAGCTGACGAAAATGCAGTTATACTTGATGTAAGAACTGAAGACGAATACAATGATGGCTATATAGAAAATGCTCTTAATATTGATATCAATAAAGGACAGGCTTTTATTTATGAGCTAGAGGAGTTAGATAAAAATAAAAATTATTATGTGTACTGTCGTTCTGGAGCGAGAAGTGCAAAAGCGTGCCAAATAATGAATGAGATGGGGTTTAATAACGCCTATAATTTATTAGGAGGTATACTGGACTGGGATGGAGAAACAGTAACACCATAAAAATAAGAAGAGGCGCGTGCCTCTTTTTTATTTTCTAAAAACTAAATAACCAAAAAACAAAACAACCAAATAATGAGTTTTATACCAGAGGAATACCAAATAAATACTCCATTGGTACAGGATACCTATCTTGTAAACGGAGAGTTAAAAAAATGGACAGGGCAAACCACACCTGTTTTTTCTACCATATCATCTACCGAAAAATATACGCCTACTTTATTAGGATCTATTCCTTTTATGGGAGAGGCCGAAGCTATGGAAGTTGTAGAGTCTGCAACTGCTGCTTATAATAAAGGACAAGGTTTATGGCCTACAATGAAAGTTGTGGATCGTATAAAATGTATGGAGAATTTTGTTTCCCAGATGAAAACGACCCGTACCGAAGTTGTAAAATTATTGATGTGGGAAATCGGGAAATCATTAGGAGATTCAGAGAAAGAATTTGACAGAACTGTAGAGTATATTTACGATACTATCGAAAGCTATAAAGAGTTAAATACTAGTGGAGCAAGTTTTACCAAAGTACAAGGTATAAACGCTATGGTACGAAGAGGACCTCTAGGAGTTGTATTATGTCTTGGACCATACAATTATCCATTAAACGAAACATTTTCATTACTTATTCCGGCATTGATTATGGGGAATCCTGTAATTTTTAAACCGGCTAAACACGGTGTTTTGTTATTATCACCTTTATTAGAAGCTTTTAGAAGTAGTTTCCCGAGCGGAGCAATTAATATTGTATATGGTAGAGGTAGAGAAGTAGCATCGCCAATAATGAAATCTGGAAAAGTTGATATTCTGGCTTTAATCGGAAATAGTAAATCGGCTATTGCGTTGCAAGATCAACACCCGAATAAAAACAGATTGCGTTTGGTATTAGGATTAGAAGCAAAAAATCCTGCGATAATTTTACCAGATGCCGATTTAGATTTGGCTATTCAGGAATGTATCGTTGGAACATTATCTTTTAACGGACAACGTTGTACTGCCCTAAAGATTTTATATGTACACGAATCTATAGCCGAAGAATTTAATAAACGCTTTGCAGCAAAAGTAGATTCGTTGATTTTTGGGAATCCATGGGATAAGTCAGTTTCGCTTACGCCACTTCCAGAGCCAGAAAAACCACATTATATTCAAGAATTAATACATGACGCTACTCATAAAGGAGCTAAAGTAATTAATGAAAAAGGAGGATTACGCACGGATAATTACATATTTCCAGCGGTTTTATTCCCAATAAATAAAAAAATGCGTGTATATCACGAAGAACAATTTGGACCAGTTGTACCTATCTTGACCTTTAAGGATATTCAAGAACCGTTAAATGATATGGCTGAGTCTAATTACGGACAACAAGTAAGTTTGTTTGGTAAAGACATCAAAACGATTGCACCACTTATAGATACTTTGGTAAATTTAGTGTGCAGGGTAAACCTGAATAGTTCTTGCCAGAGAGGACCAGACGTTTTCCCATTTACGGGTCGTAAAGATTCGGCTGTAGGAACCTTAAGTATTCACGATGCATTGCGTTCGTTTTCTATTAGAACATTCGTAGCATCAAAAGATAATGATTACAATAATGCCATTTTGCAAGAATTATTAAATAGTAAAGAATCGAATTTTATAAATACCGATTATATCTTGTAGTAGCTATTTTTTAATGTTTAAAGCCGTCTTAATCCATTTGGAGTAAGGCGGTTTTTTTTATTTTATATAAGGAGACTTAGTTTTAATTGTAGTATTTTTGCTTCAAATTATTATTTAGAATTACAAAAATACCATGAAAAATTGTATGTTCCTTTTTCTCTTTTTATTTTCATTTCAGTCTTGGTCACAGTCAGATCAAAAAATGTGGCTCCAAAAGAATAAATATGATTCGGCTATTTCTTATTTTGATAAAAATGAATTTGCTGCAGCGGCAGACTTTTTTTTATTTGCTTATAAAATAAAACCAGATTCTGAATTAGGGAAAATTTCTAAAAATAAATTTGATTCGTTAAAACCAGTTATCAGAAAAAAACTAATCGATAAATTGGCTGGAACATGGAAAATGAACGGAAATATTCCGAGTTGGTCACATAAGAATTTAAAAAGTGATAAGATTGAAAATGAGTTGATGATTATTGATGCCGATAAAATTTCGTATTATTTGCAGAATAAGAGTACGAATGAAATGAAATTGATTAAAACAGAAGAGATTATTTTTTATGATTCTTTTGAAAAAAACAATCACATAACAGAAATGTTAACTTCGGATAAGCGATTATGGAGTTATTATATAGATGAATATTCAAAAAATCTCCGAGCTATTAATACTGGAAAAATAACAGATTCGGGTAAAGCTAAAATTGATTTAGATAATGAAGAAATATATTATGAACGAATCAATCAGGATACAAAATAAACGATAGTATTTTAAACCGTCTTAATCCATTTGGAATAAGGCGGTTTTTTTATTCTGTTAAAGAAAGAACTGTAAGTTGGTTTATTTGAGTGATTTAAGATAATTATTTGGTTAAAGTATAAGATAATAGAATAAATTTGAAGAATAATTGTAACAACTTTATGCTATTCATAACTAATCAAGAATACTATTGATAATCATCAAAAAATAACCAACTATGAAAAGAAAAATATCTCAATTACTGCTATTTGCATTTATAGGTATGGCACAATATAGTTTTGCACAAGAACTATATATGCCAAGAAATATAAAAGAAGCTTACGCAAAAGGAACTCGTTCTATGGATGGGAAACCTGGGAAAAACTATTGGCAGAATCATGGAAAATATACAATTGATATAACAGTAAATGCTGATACTAAAATTGTAAGCGGTACAGAAACTATTATTTACGAAAACAATAGTAATGATACATTGCAGAATTTACCAATTAGGTTTGTAAATAATCTTCATAAACCATCTTCGCCAAGAAGTGGAGACGTTAGTAATGATTTCTTGAGTGATGGATTAACAATTACATCTTTAAAAATAGAAGGAGAAACTTATAAAGAAGATGGAAGAAGTTGGGGAACAGTAGGGAATGTAAAAATGAATAAGCCAATGCTTCCTCATTCTAAAATCACAATTAATATCGATTGGAATTATCCTTTATCTAAAGAAAGCGGCAGGGAAGGACAAATAGATAATACAACATTTTTTGTTGCATATAGTTATCCTCGTGTCACAGTTTTTGATGATTACAACAATTGGGATAGATTGCCTCATACTGATCGTCAGGAATTTTATAATGATTTTAATGATTATGTATATTCAGTAAAAGCACCCAAAAACTATGTGGTTTATGGAACAGGAGATTTATTAAATCCTGATGAGGTTTTGCAACCAGAATTTTCGGCACGATTAAAAAAATCATATACTACAGATGAGATTTTGCATATAGCAAATGAACAAGAGATGAAAAGTGGTTCTGTTACTAAACAAAATGATTGGAATATCTGGAAATTTGAAGCCAAAAATATTTCAGATGTATGTTTCGGTTTAAGTGATCATTATTTATGGGATGCAAGTAGCGTTGTTGTAGATAAAAAAACAAATCGTCGTGCAAGCGTTCAGGCGGCTTACGATATAAAAGGAACTGATTTTGTAGTTTCTGTAAAAAATAACAGATATGCGCTGGATTGGTTTTCTAACAATTGGCCAGGAGTTCCATATCCATTTTCTAAAATGACAGCGTTTCAAGGTTTTGCCGATATGGAATACCCAATGATGTGTAATGATTCTCAAATGGGAGATCCTGTTTTTGCACAATTGGTTCAGGATCATGAAGTGGCACATACTTATTTCCCTTTTTATATGGGAATAAATGAAACACGTTATGCATTTATGGATGAAGGTTGGGCAACCACATTCGAATATTTAATAGGTATTTCGCAACACGGTAAAGAAGCAGCCGATGAATTTTATAAAAAATTTAGAGTAAATAATTATATAAATGATCCATCTACAGAAGAAGATCAGCCGATAATTTCCATGTCTACACAAGTTTCGGGTGCAGGATATGGAAACAATTCTTATGGTAAAGCATCATTATCTTATATCGCCTTAAAAGATTTGCTAGGAGATGATCTTTTTAAGAAATCACTACATGCTTATATGGATAATTGGAATGGTAAACATCCTATTCCGTGGGATTATTTTAATTCATTTAATACAGCTTCGGGTAAAAATCTGAATTGGTTTTTTGATAATTGGTTCTTTACAAATAATTATATTGATATCTCAATTGATAAAGTTGATGTAAAAGCTAAAAACACAGTGGTTTATATTAAAAATAAAGGAGGATTTGCAATCCCTTTTGATGTAAATGTTGTGTATGCAGATGGTACAAAAGAAACATTACATGAAACTCCTGCAACATGGAAGAGCAACCAAAAGAAGACTTCTGTCAATTTTAATACAACCAAAGAAGTAAAATCTGTAACTATAGATGGTGGAATTTTTGTAGATGCAACACCAAAAAATAATACTTGGTCAGCTAAATAATAATTTTAAATCTAGAAAATAAAAAACCGTCTCTTTCTTTTATAGAATGAGACGGTTTTGTTTTTATAATAAGTTTTCTTTTTTATCGGGTAAAAACCAAATGATTTCCTTTAGAAAGATTAGCATCAAATTGATATCCTTCGTAATTAAAACCTTTTAAATCGTCAATAGTTTCGGCATTAGTATCTATAATATAACGCACCATCATTCCTCTTGCTTTCTTGGCGAAGAAACTAATTATTTTTAGTTTTCCGTTTTTATAATCTTTAAAGTCAGGAGTAATTACAGGCACTTTTAAAGCCTTAACATCTACAGCCGAGAAATATTCATTACTGGCAAGATTTACAAACAATTCACCTTTTTTAAGTTCCTTGTTTAATGTTTTAGTAACCGTTTCTTTCCAGAATTCATATAGGTTTTTTGCTTCACCAATAGGTAATTTAGTTCCCATTTCTAATCGGTAAGCCTGAATTAAATCCAATGGTTTTAAAATTCCATATAAACCAGATAGTATGCGTAATTTATCTTGTAAGACATCTAGTTTCTCTACCGGAATTGTATAAGCATCTAAACCAGTATATACATCACCATCAAAAGTAAATACTGCAGGACGTGCATTTTCTGGCGTAAAAGGAGTTTTCCAATCCTGATTACGTTGCCAGTTTAACTGAGCTAATTTATCCGAAATATCCATTAATTCAGATAATTCAGCAGGGTTTTTGTGTTTTAAAACTTTATGAACTTGTCTGGCTTCTTTTAGTAAGCTAGCTTCGGTATATTGAGAAGTTGGTAATTCTTTTTCGAAATTTAAAGATTTTGCAGGCGATATAACAATTTTCATTTTCTACTTTTTTGTACAGATTCAAAAGTACAAATTGAAATCAAAAGAATAACAGATACAGATTGATTTGTTTGATACTATCATAAAGACATCATATTAATAGCTGTTTTTTTGCCTCGTGGATAGATTAATTGGTGGGAATTTATATCTGAAAAGTAGTTTGCTATCGATAACGGATAGTTTTTGACGAAATTATGAAGTTGAAAATGCTAAATACTAAAAAAAATACGCTCTAGATTGTAAAAGGCGTACAGTATGTTGTAAATTTGCGCACGGTAAAATTATCAATATATTATTTTACTGTTATTTTATAAAAATTAGAGAATTCGTGGCTAAAAAAACAAATTATAAAGGTGCTTTGCAAAATAAAATCTTCGAAATTATTTCGCAAGCCTCTCAAGAACTTAATGTAGATAGTTACGTAATTGGAGGTTTCGTAAGAGACTTACTTTTAAAACGAGATTTTAAAAAAGATATTGATGTCGTTGCCGTAGGAAGCGGAATCGAATTGGCATTAAAAGTTTCAGAATTACTTCCAAAACAACCCAAAGTACAAGTTTTTAAAACTTACGGAACCGCAATGTTGCGTTTTGAAGATACAGACATTGAATTCGTAGGTGCAAGAAAAGAATCCTATCATTTTGATAGCCGTAATCCTGTTGTAGAAAACGGAACGCTAGAAGATGACCAGAATCGTCGTGACTTTACTATAAATGCATTGGCATTATCTTTAAATCCTGCTACTTTCGGAGATTTGTCAGATCCCTTTGATGGATTGAGTGATTTAGAAAATAAAATTATCAAAACTCCTTTAGATCCAGATATTACTTATTCTGATGATCCATTACGTATGTTGCGTGCTATTCGTTTTGCAAACCAATTAGGATTTGAAATTGAAGAAAAATCATTGCAGGCAATTACTAAAAACGCAGAGCGAATTAATATTATTTCGGGTGAGCGAATTGTCGATGAGTTAAACAAAATCCTTTCTACAGATAAACCTTCAGTTGGATTTTTATTGTTATTTCAAACAGGACTTCTTGATATTATTTTGCCCGAATTAACGGCATTAAATCAAGTAGAAGAAATAGAAGGACATACACACAAGAATAATTTTTACCACACCTTAGAGGTTGTCGATAATATTTGTCCGAATACTGATGATGTTTGGTTGCGTTGGTCTGCTTTATTGCATGATATTGGGAAAGCACCCACAAAACGTTTCAGTAAAAAACAGGGATGGACGTTTCACGGACATGAGTTTTTAGGCGGTAAAATGGCCAAGAAGATATTCGAACGTTTGCATATGCCATTAAATCACAAAATGAAATTTGTGCAAAAGATGGTAATCATGAGTTCGCGACCAATTGTTTTATCGCAAGATATTGTGACAGATAGCGCCGTTCGTCGTTTGGTTTTTGATGCGGGAGAAGATGTAGAAAATTTAATGATTTTATGTGAAGCCGATATCACCACCAAAAACCCAAGTAAATTCAAGAAATACCATAAGAATTTTGAGGTTGTACGGAAGAAAATCGTTGAGGTAGAAGAGCGTGATCACGTTCGTAATTTTCAGCCACCAATTTCGGGAGAAGAGATTATGGAAATTTATAATCTAAAACCTTCCAGAGAAATAGGAGTTTTAAAAGAAGCCATTAAAGAAGCTATTCTAGAAGGTGAAATTCCAAATGAATATCAAGCGGCTTATGATTTTATGCTCAAAAGAGGAGAAAAGCTTGGATTAACAAAAGCTTCAAAGTAATTAAGGTTCAAAGGCACAAAGGTTTTTCGTAGAGACGCACCGCAGTGCGTCTTTGTTAAGAAAATTAAGGAATGCATAGGTTTTTAGAAACTTAGTCCCGATCCCGAACCGTCGGGACGGGATAGATTCTCAGTGCCTCAGCACCTTTTTTAAATAAACATAGTAACGAGCTTTTTTAAGTTCATTTATTAACTAAAAATAGAGGTTCTGCAATTTTGCACCTCAAGTAAAAAAAATGAAAAGAGAAAATAAATCAGTAATCATTTGGCTTTTGTCAGGATGTTTTTTATTGTTTTTAATGGTTGTAGTAGGAGGGATTACCCGACTAACAAACTCTGGATTATCAATGACCGATTGGCATTTGGTAACAGATACTTTTCCGCCTATGAGTGAGGCAAAATGGAACGAAGCTTTTGAGCAATACAAGAAGTTTCCAGAATATCAAAAAATTAATATTCATAATGATTTCCAACTTTCAGATTATAAAATGATTTATTTCTGGGAATGGTTTCACCGTTTTATCGGTCGTATCATTGGTTTGGTTTTCTTTATTCCTTTTGTTTATTTTTTAATAAAGAAGAGATTAGACAGTTCGACAATAAAAAAGTGTATTGTTCTTCTGGCAATGGGAGCTTTTCAGGGTTTCTTGGGATGGTTTATGGTACGAAGCGGATTAATTGATAATCCAGATGTAAGCCATTTTAGACTTTCGCTGCATTTAACTTTTGCTTTTGTAACCTTTGCTTATACATTATGGGTTGCATTAGATTTAATTTATCCTGAAAGAAATAAAATCACCATTAATGTTACCCTTCGTAATATTGCCAGGATTGCCTTGGTTCTCCTTTTAATACAAATTATTTATGGAGGATTTGTAGCAGGTTTAAACGCTGGGTTAATTCACAATCATTGGCCATTAATGAGCGACGGACAATTTATTCATGATTCGGTTTTTATTGAGCAATCTACACTTGTAAAAAATTTAATAGAAGGTAAAAGTGGTGTACAGTTTGTACACAGAACATTTGCTTATGTAGTTGTTGCTATTATTCTTTTCTTATACTTTAAAAGCACACAATTTGCTCTTAGCAAAACACAATCAAATGGAATTAAAACTTTGGTTGTCTTTGTGTTTTTACAGTTCATTTTAGGTGTTTTTACACTTTTATATCATGTGCCACTTGCATTAGGTTTGATTCACCAAATAATGGCATTTTTCCTTTTAAGCGCGATGACTTATACTTTACACAGATTAAGTAAGTAATAGCCCAATATTCGATCTCATGAAAAAAGTATATCTATTCCTTTCTCTTGTTTTTGTATGTTTTGCATATGGTCAAAAGAAACCTCAGCCTTTAGTTATTTTGGATGCAAAAAAAATAGGCTATATGAATGAGGTACAAAATATTTTGGAACCAATAAATCCAAATGATATTTCGACAATGACAGTATATAAAGATGCTAATTCAAAGAAATATGGATCAGATTCTGGAGTAATTATAATCACCACCAAGAAATTTATTCTGGATACTTTTTATAAAAACAATATCGAAAATTCTCCACTGAAATTAGAAATTCCATCAGCTGAATATCTATCAAAAATAGGAGTTGTATCAGATAAACCAAAGAGTAAGAATCAGACTTATGATGAATTGTTGAGGTATATTGATACAAATACAGTCAATAATAAAATAGAAAAAATAGAATCGATAGTTTTTATAAAACCCGCAGATTCTCAGAAATTAAATCCTGATTGGAAATTTGGAGCAATAGAGATTACTCCAGCTGAATAAAGTTACAGAGGTTCATAGCTACAAAGGTTTTTTTTAAAGGTGCTAAGTTGCTAAGCTTCTGAGTCGCTAAGACTGAAAGCTTTGTGGTCTTTGCGTAAACTCTTGCGGCCTTTGCGGTTAATTCAAAGCAGGAACAGAGGTTCATAGCTACAAAGGTTCAAAGAATAAAAACTTTGCGGACTTTGCGTATCCCTTTGTGCTCTTTGCGGTTAAATTTTTACCACAGATTAGAAAGATTTTAAATGTTATTAATTTGTAATCAATAGATTAATAAATAATATTTTTTTTCGTAAATTACACTGACTATATTGTCGCAACTCTTTTGTTTATAATAACATAGATGTCTAAACTTGCTGCACAAGATAAATTTTATGATTTATCAGATTATGGAAGACCTTTTGGAAGGTTTTTTGCGAAAAAGTTACAAAATACACGATTTACACCTATAGATGTAACCTTGCTTTTTGGAATTTCGGGGTTGGTTGCGATTTATTGTATTCTGGAAAAACACTTTTATTGGGCAGGATTTTTTATAATATTAAAATCTATTATTGATGCTGCCGACGGAGAATTAGCCCGTATAAAAAACACACCATCTTATACAGGAAGATATCTCGATAGTATATTTGATATTATTTTGAATTTTTTGTTCTTAATAAGTATATGTTACGTTTCTAAAACGACTCTTCCTATTACAATCCTTGCTTTTTTATGCATACAATTACAAGGTACTTTATATAATTATTACTATGTGATTCTGCGAAATAAATCGGTAGGAGGAGATAGAACTAGTAAGATTTTCGAAGATAAAATCCCTAAAGCATTACCAGGAGAAAGTCAAAAATCGGTCGTTTTTTTGCATCAGGTTTATATTATTGTATATGGCCTTTTTGATAAAATAATTCATGCACTTGATAGTGATGCTTATAAGGTTAAAACATTTCCGAACTGGTTTATGACCTTTGTTTCTTTATACGGTTTAGGTTTTCAGTTATTACTTATCGCACTTATGCTAGCAATGGATGGTATCGAATATATCGCACCTTTTTTCATCGTATATTCTATCCTGATTTTTGTAATGATAGGAATAAGAAAATATTTTTATCCAGTGACGTAGTAATATTTAACCGCAAAGAGCGCAAAGGGATACGCAATCCCGAAGCGTCGGGAGCAAAGTTTTATCCTTTGAACCTTTGTAGCTATGAACCTCTGTACCTTTTAAATCTGTAGCAAGAAAAAACTACCCAATCCAGTTTTTAAAATCAGAAACTTTCTCGCGGCTTACAATTACCTCATCGTCTTTATAAGTAGGCAAAATTATTTTAAGACGTGAATTACTGTACAATACAATTTCTTTGATTGCCGGAAGCGGAATAATAAACTTACGGCTTACGCGATAAAAATCTTTTGGATCAAGTTCTTGTTCCAGAATTTCTAGAGTAGAATCGATTAAGTAATTTCTATTATCTGTAGTATGTAAATAAGTGCCTTTGTTCTCGCTAAAAAAACATTCTACTTCATCAGTTCCTATTACTTTTAAATGCTGTCCAATTTTAACGGTGAATCTTTTTTTATAGATTTTCTCGAATGGATTCGAAAGCATTTTTTTAATCTGTTCAAAATCTATTTCAAGGTTTTGAGTAGTGTTTTCTACTTTTGGCAACCGAGATTTAAATTTAGAAACTGCCACCTCTAAATCATCTTCGTCTATTGGTTTCAAGAGATAATCAATACTATTGAGTTTAAAAGCTTTTAAGGCATATTCATCATAAGCAGTTGTAAAAATCACGGCACTTTTGATATCAATCTTTTCAAAAATTTCAAACGATAATCCATCGGATAACTGAATATCAAGAAATATTAAATCTGGATGTTCGTTTTGAGAAAACCAATCAATTGCTTCTACAACTGAGTGAAGCATTACAGCTACGGGAACATTTATTTTATCAAGCTTACGTTGTAATAACCGCGCGGCTGGCTTTTCGTCTTCTATAATTATTGTTCTCATTTTTTGGTTTGGCAAAAGTTTTGGTTGGTTAAAAGTAGTAGTTAAAATTTAATCAGAAAATATTTTTATCTTTTTATTTAAATGAGAATTATTCCCATTTTTGGTTGGCTTCTTTTTTCATAAATTCTTTTATTTTTCGTTCTTCCCAGTCTATGCTAAAGAATATGTTTCTTCCAAATACTGTAAAAGCATGAATTACCAGACCGATACCCCAAAATATTGCTGTAGAGAATGTTTCCCATCTCCAGAACTCTTCATTACCTATAATACCTCGATTTGCACTAGCGATAAGAATGAATATATTTACCAGAACATATATCATTAAGTGAGAGTAAAAACCCTTTATCCTTTTCATTCTTTTGTATGCTAAATTATAACGTTCGTCATTTGTTATGTTTCCGTCATAATCATCGTAATCTTCAAACATGCGTTTTCTAAATCGTCCCATCTTGATCTAATTTAATGTTATTGCCATTTTTCATTTTTGGATTTTTCTTTATCCATTAATTCTTTTATTTTTTGTTTTTCCCATTCTTTACCAAAAACAGGAAAACAATTAAAAACTTTTAATCCGTGAAATAATACTCCTAATCCCCACCATAGTAATGGCCAATAAAACCATAAATGATTAGGGCTGTAGTTTAAATTAATAAAAAGTAAAATAAGGTTGACTATTATAAATGAAGCCAGATTACTATAGAATCCTTTAATGTCTTCAACTCTTTTTTTAGCTTTTAGATAACGGTCGTCATGTTGATTATTATCTTCCATTATTTCCAGTTTTGTTTGTTCTCTTGTTTTCTTAGAATCTCCTGAATTTTTCTTTCTTCCCAATTAGTACTATATCCAAATACTTTAAAAGCATGCATAAGTAATCCAAATCCCCAGCCTAAAGCAGAGAACCAAAACCATTGAAATCCTGGTGAAAATTGTAAGTTTACAAAAATTAGAAACGGAATTACACAACAATAGGAAATCAAGTTTCCATAAAAACCTTTAAGTTGTTCCACTCTTTTTTTGGCTCTGTAATAAGCACTATTTTCGCTATAATCGGATGTTGTTTCCATAACAGTAATTTGTTTTGTTAAAATTGGTATTCTAACGGTAAATGTTGCTGCATTTTGCTCAATCAATACTTTTCGATTGGTAATAATGCCGTAACGGTTTACAATATTTTGCAATCCTACACCTTGGCGGTCTTGTAATACTTCTTTCTTTTGAAAATCATTTTGAACGACTAAATAATCTTTCTCAATGAATATCCGAATATGTAACGGTCTCTGTTCACTTACCACATTATGTTTTACTGTGTTTTCTAGTAAAAGTTGTAAGGATAGCGGAACTACTTTTGCTTCTGGATTAATATCTTTAGTTGGTAGTTCATAAAACAAACTGTTCTCAAAACGCATTTTTAACAAATTCATATACGTTTTGGCAAAAGCCAATTCATCTTCTACCGATACCAGTTCTTTGTCTTTTTGTTCTAAAACGTAACGATAAATTTTAGACAATGAGGTCGTAAAACGTTGTGCATTATCTGGGTTTTCTTCTATTAGAGAACTTAGTACATTTAAACTATTAAAAAGAAAATGTGGATCGATTTGATTCTTTAAGCTTTCGAATTTTGCAGAAGCTGTTCCCGCAATAATTTTCTGTTCCTTAACTCTATTTTCATTATATAATTTGTAAAAATAAAAGGCGTATAATGATAAGGTTATAAAAAAAGTAATAATAATAGAACCGATATAATTGGAGAGGTTTTCATTTGTTAAGAAAACTTCAAAAGACTTTTTATTGATAATAACCTCTTCTAGAATTCGAAGTAAAAAAATTACAAATAAAGTGACTAGAAAAGAGCCAATAAAACCAATTATTATCCTTTTTGCTGAGAATCTGTTTTTTTCAAATACTACATCTAAATAACTGAATAAGGTTGTGTTTGCAATATATAATGAGAGCGTATAAAGAAATGTAAACAGAAAGTAAATGAACAATTGTAAATCAAAATGAATAGTTTGACCAGATAGGAAACCTATAAATTGAACAACTACAAAAATTGCAATTGATAAGTACAGTACTCTGGGGAAGTCTTTATATATTTTATTCATTTTGTTTTTTTAATAAATTTGGAAGGAAGAATAACTAACAGATTAACTTCCTTCCCAATATTTTATGCTAAAATTTTATTTACAAGTTTTTTGAACTTCAAGAGCTCTGTCTAAACCCCATTTTGGAGAAAAAGGAGTTTCAGGTTTAAAAGTAGCAAAAAGTCCGATAGCTTTTTCAACCTGAGCACACAAAGGTTTCGTGTCAACTCCTGTCCATTTTGCACCACCCAATTGAAAATCGGCTTTGCCAAAAACAACTCTAGGATTATCTGGAGCCAATGCTTCAGCTTTGTTATATGTTTCCATCGTTTTAGCCGAATATTTCATTCCGTTAGTCATAGGATCAGCTACAACCCAAGCGGTGTAAATTAAAGCTTGTAAAACGTAAAGTTCCGCATTGTTTTGATCTTTTATCATTTCGATATTCAATGCATTTTGCGCTTTTGTAAGTAACAAATCTATTTGTGTTTTATCTTGAGTTTTAAAAGCCGATGTTGTATTTACTAATGCAACATAATAATTAGGCAACCAGCTTGTTTTTTCGGCAGCAGCGATTCTTTCAAACAAATCTGATGCTTCCGTATTTTTTCCTTCTTTCCAAAGCCCAAAAGCTTTTCCCATTCCTTGTTCAAATTGAGTTTGAGCAGATAAAAAACTGCAAATAAATAATGTAATCGCGGTAATAAATTTTGTCATGATTTCTTGTTTTAAGGTTTAGTTATTTTTTGATGATTGAAACGTTTGTTAATTTATACTTCAAAAGTATTATAGATTTTATTCTCTTTAAATTTTATGTTACTGAGTTGGTTTTTTAAAGGTTCTAAGATGCTAAGGTTCTGAGGTACTAAGTTTTTTTATTTCTTTTATAGATTCTGAACTTAGGCGCTTAGCCTCTCAGAGCCTCAGCACCTTCTTTTCTGATGATTGAAACGTTTGTTAATTTATACTTCAAAAGTATTATAGATTTTATTCTCTTTAAATTTTATGTTACTGAGTTGTTGATTTTTAGGGATGAGTTGTTTGAGGAAGGTTCAAAGGTTTTTTAAAAGAGGTTCAAAGGGACAAAGGTTTTCTTTAAGGTTCTAAGTGGCTAAGGTTCTGAGGGACTAAGTTTTTTAGCTTCTGAGAAACTTAGTCACTTAGTTTCTCAGAACCTCTTCTACACGATATTGGTAAAACCTTTGAACCTTAGTCACTCAGAACCTTTGAACCTTTCCTCTAAAGATTCTTCAACTGATTCTCATTTTTATTATCACTAATAGTCCAGAAGAAACCAATAAAGAAAAAACGGTCTGCTGTAGGCGTAACGGCTTGTCGGTTATAAACTCCGGTTGCATCGGGGTTTTTTGCATAATCGTATCCAAATACATTTTGAGTTCCTAGAACATTCGAAACCGAGAAGTATAAAATCTTTTGAGTCGTTAATAAATACGCCCAGCTAAGACTTAAACTATTATATGATTTTGTTTTTCCGTTCATGAATTTTGTTTCATTTGGATTGTTGTAAGGTCTTCCTGTGCTAAAACTGTTTGTTAAGCCAACTTGCGATTTCCAATCGGTAATAAAATATTTAGTTACAACCGATAAGTTTTGGTCGGCAACAAAATCGGGAGTTACACTTGTTGGGAAATTTTTATAATCTCTTTTGGTGTCAATGTAGGAGTAGGAAATCCAGTATTCCAGATTTTTGTATAATTTACTATCTCTCCAGAATATATCGATTCCTTTAGCATAACCAGAACCATTGTTATTAAAAACCGAATTGTATTGAATGTTTTGCGTGTCGTATTTTACCAAATTGCTGTAATCTTTGTAATAGGCTTCGGCTCTAAAAGTGCGTCCCGTTTTATTGTATTGAAAGTTTAAAATATAATGTGCTGCTTTTTCGCTTTCAAACTGATGGTATTTTGAATATTTGATATAATCAACAACTGGAGTTTGTGTAAAGTCTCCATAAGCAAGTGAAAACTGACTATTTTTTGCCACTTTGTATCCTAATGAAATTCTTGGAGCTAATGCAGTTTCATCAAGTAAACTATTGTTAGAAGCTCTAAGTCCAACTTTTGCAGCTAGTTTACTAGAGAACGAAATTTCAGTTTCGGCATAAATAGCAGCAATGTTAGAGTCGTAACCATTAGTAATTGTAGGCGTTACATTATCCTGAAAATCTTCACTGTATTTAGTAATAAAATAATCGGCACCAAATGATAGTTTCACTCTGTTGGAAAGGCTCTTTTTTAATTTTAATTTAAGATGAGCAGCATTTTCATCATCGTTTAAATGATCAATATCAATATCTTTTTTATTGTTACTATATCCATAACTCAATCCCGAAGTAATTTGCCAATTACTACCAAATGTTCCATTATATACCGTGTTTAAGTAAAAGTTGTTGTTTACTAAATTGACTCTTATTTTATCTTCAAAATTGATGTTTTTCTGGTTAAGGTCGATTTTTTCAGTATCAAAAGCGGCATATAATTTCAGGGTTCCGTTGGCAAAATGATAACGATATACACTTTCTCCAGATATAGATTGATAGGGTTGGTTCCAATCAACATCTTGTTTTATAACCGCCTGATAAGGAGCCAGGTTAATATAGCTCACATTTACGCTTAAAGAGCTTTTATCCCATTTTTTTGTGTGTCCAACACCCAATCCTACAGTCATCATAGCGATGTCTGTTTTATTTTGATCAGGTTCATCCTGAGTATTTAATAATAATACACTAGATAAAGCTTCGCCATATTCTGCCGAATAACCTCCTGTAGAAAAAGCAATTCCGCTAAATAAGAAAGGAGAAAAACGACCACGAGTAGGTAAGTTCTGAACCGTTGCGCCATAAGGCTGAGAAACTCTAATACCATCAACAAATGTTTGTGTTTCGTTGGCTTCTCCACCACGAACGAATAAACGTCCGTCTTCGCCCACACTTTGAGTTCCTGGTAAGGTTTGCAGTGCAGCAATAATATTTCCTGCAGAACCAGCAGTGGTAACAATGTCCAGAGGTTTTAAAACCGAAACCCTGGCTTTATCGCCAGACTCCATAGTTCCGGCAGTAATAACAACGGCATCTAATGAATTTACGTTTTCCTTTAGCTTTATAATTTGATTTTTAAAATTGGCAGGATCTATTGATGTAGTTGACGTTTCATAAATTAAAAAACTTACTATTAATATTTGATTTCCTGAAGTTTCGGTTGTAAATGAAAACTCTCCGTTTTCGGCACTTGTAGCACCATCGTAAGTACCATCTATATATATGTTTGCCCCAGCGATTGGCTTTCCTTTTCCGTCAACTACTTTTCCCGAAAGTGTATTTTGGGCAAAAATAACTGAACTTATTACTAAAAATAAGATTGTAAAAAGGGATTTGATTTTTAATCCTATTCCGTTTTTATTTAATTCTAGACACTTGGTTTTCATGTTTTTTGATTTTGATGAGACAAATATATTTTGTTAATTTTAACATTAAAATATTAAGTAACCCAATTGTAGAATTTTGAGGATGAGTTGTAAAATACTTATTTGTATCTTAGCTTCTGTATTTCAAAAAACGATTTATTATGTCAGAAAATAAAAGAATTTCAAATCTATATCAGTCTATTTATAATGGAAATCCTTGGCTAGAAGTTAATTTAGCAAATACATTAAAAGATGTAAGTGCAGATCAGGCATACAGGAAAATAAATCCTAATTTAAATACGATTTGGGAAATTGTCAATCATCTTATACAATGGAGAAGAAACATTTTAAGACGTGTTCAGGGAGAAACTGTTACTACTCCTGATCATAATTATTTTGTACCTGTTTTAGATTCATCTGAAGCAGCTTGGGAGCAATCACTTCAAAGTCTGGCAAAATCACAAGAATTATGGAATTCATTTTTAGATGATTTTGATGATGCCGATTTAGATAAAATATATGTCAATAATAATCATACCTATTATGAGCATATTCATGGAATCATTCAGCATGATGTTTATCATTTAGGTCAAATTGTTATTCTTAAAAAAATGCTCAAAACGTTATAATCCACTTTATGAAAAAAGCAATAGTATTACTCGTGTTTTTATTTATGAATGTTATCGTATTTTCGCAGGAAACAGAAGTTAAGTTTGATGAGAATTTAGCAAAATCTCTAAATGCGGACGATTACGGAATGAA
This sequence comes from Flavobacterium sp. GL_143, assembly GCF_057834355.1. Classification (NCBI taxonomy): domain Bacteria; kingdom Pseudomonadati; phylum Bacteroidota; class Flavobacteriia; order Flavobacteriales; family Flavobacteriaceae; genus Flavobacterium; species Flavobacterium sp. GL_143. Next base: position 2,649,733 of record NZ_CM174401.1, read on the forward strand.
GAAATACGTTTTCTGTCTTTTAAAATCTGGAACAAATACAACAGCTTCAAAAGAAGAAACCAAGAAATTATTTGAAGGACATATGGCTAATATTGGCAAATTAGCCAAAGAAGGAAAATTAGTTGTAGCTGGACCTTTTATGAAGAACGATAAAAATTATAGAGGGATTTATATTTTTAATGTAGCAACTATTGAAGAGGCAAAAGCACTTGTAGCAACAGATCCCGCAATAAATGCAAATTTGCTTGAAGCCGAATTAATACCTTGGTACGCAACTGCAGCTTTGCAGGAAACATTAAAAATTCATGAAAAAATCGCCAAGAAAAAAATGTAATACTATTTATGAAAACTGAAAAAGAAAAAATGATTGCAGGAGATTACTACTTAGCTGGTGATTCAATTTTAGTAAAAGATCGTAGAAGAGCTAAAAATTTGCTGCATCGTTTAAATGTAACAGAATACCGTTTGACTAAAAAAGCCAAACTAATTTTAGAAGAATTAATCCCAAATACAGGCAAGAGTTTTTATATAGAACCACCGTTTCATTGCGATTATGGATACAATATTACTTGTGGCGATAATGTTTACTTTAATGTAAATTGTGTTGTTTTGGATTGCGCCCCAGTTAATATTGGGTCGAATGTATTTTTTGCACCCAATGTTCAAATTTATACAGCTACACATCCGCTTGACGCAGAATTAAGAAAAACACTCGAAAATGCGTTGCCAATTTCTATAGGAGATGATTGTTGGATTGGAGGAAACTCAGTAATATGTCCGGGAGTAACCATCGGGAAAGGTTGCGTAATAGGAGCGGGATCGGTTGTAACAAAAGATATTCCTGATAATTCGCTTGCAGTAGGGAATCCGGCAAAAGTTATCCGAAAATTAAATCAAGAATCAGAAAATAATAAATAATGCTTTCATTAAATAAAGTACACCATATCGCTATTATTTGTAGCGATTATAATAAGTCCAAATTGTTTTATACCGAGATTATGGGTTTAACTATAATCAGAGAAATTTACCGCGAAGAACGCCAGTCGTATAAACTTGATTTGGCATTAAATGGAGAGTATATTGTCGAGTTATTTTCGTTCCCAAATCCGCCAGCAAGGACTTCCCGACCAGAAGGAGCAGGCTTACGTCATTTGGCCTTTGAGGTGTCTGATCTAGACGAAACAATTGCGTTTTTAGCATCAAAGAATGTCGCTTATGAAGCAATACGAATTGACGAAACTACCCAAAAAAGATTTACTTTTATCGCCGATCCAGATGATTTACCGTTAGAATTTTATGAAAGGTAATTTTCTTACTTTACTGTTAAAAAAATGCAATATTCGTATGTTTTAAATCGAATATGGTTCTGTTTCTCTAAATTTGCAAACCACTTATAAAAAGTGAGTTTAAACTTCAAACTTCTGATGAACAAAACGGCGCAAATCAAAAAGAATCATCAATTTATTAAATTTCGAAAATTAGTTATTGTTTCTGTTTTAATTGGTTTTCTCTCGGCATTTTTAGGAATTTCTCTCAAGAAAATAACGGAGTATTACGAAGAAATATTTTTTCATCAAGCTACGGTAAATCCGATTTTTTATGTGATTTTCCCTGTTTTCGGACTTTCGGTAATTTATTTCTTGCGTCAGTATTTATTCAAGAAAAAAGAAAATAAAGGGATCAAAGAAGTTTTTGAAAGTACCCAATCAAAGTCTAAAAATTTACCTAATTATAAAATTCCATCACATTTTATTAATGGATTATTGACGGTTATTTTTGGAGGTTCTACAGGAATCGAAGTTTCTACCGTTGTAGCAACAGCAACGATTGGCTCGGTAGCACAACAAAAAGAAAATATCTTTCGCCAATATAAAACCGAATTAATTTGTGCGGGAGTTGCGGCAGGAGTTACAGCATTATTTAGCAGCCCGATTGCGGGGATTTTATTTGCAATCGAAGTAATTTCAAGAAAAGTAACACGAGCTTTTATAATCTCTAATTTAATTGCAGTTTCTATAGCTTTCGGGTTAATTACAATTTTAAACGAAGGACCATTATTTGCTGTAAATATTACAACTTGGCACTTAAAGGCGATTCCGTATTTTATCCTTTTAGGTATTCTAGCAGGAATAAATTCGGTTTATTTAACTCGTTGTGTTTTGTTTTTTAAAGGTCAGTTCTCTAAGATAGAAACACATTATTATAAAATCATTTTAGGTTCAATTGTTCTTAGTGTTTCCTTATTTATATTTCCACAACTTTATGGAGAAGGATATCATGCAATAAATGGGATTTTTACAAATTCGGCAATTCCGTTAACGCTTACATTAACTTTTACCTTTATCGGAATTTTACTTTTAAAACCTATTGTAACTTCTATAACATTGGCTTCTGGTGGCGACGGAGGTGTTTTTGCACCAAGTCTTTTTATCGGGGCATTTTTGGGATTGCTTTTGGCATCAGTTTTAAATACGTTTTTTAATGCACAAGTAATTCCGTTAAACTTTATGGTAATTGGTATGGCAGCTGTTTTAAGCGCTAGTATTCATGCGCCATTTACAGCAATATTCTTAGTTTGCGGACTAACGAATGATTACACTTTATTTTTGCCAATCTTAGTTGTTTGCTTGATTTCTAAGTACACAGCAAAAATGATTTATCCGCATACAGTTTATACATTTTTACCAAGCATATCAAAATAAAATAATTTATGGGGGGTGTTACCAAAATAAAAAGAAGCTACCGAAAAACAAGATATATACTTTACAAAGAAACTTTAGTTAATTCTAAAGAGATATTCTGGTCATTCTTAGGCTCATTTGTAGGTATCGGATTGATTGCTTATACCCAAACCCAACATTTTACAGGATCAGATTTAGTGTACTTAATTGGTTCGTTTGGAGCTTCGAGTGTTTTGGTTTATGGAGAAGTCAGAAGTCCGTTTTCACAACCTCGTAACCTTGTAGGAGGACATGTTATTTCGGCAATTATAGGAGTAACAGTACAACAACTAGCGCCAGATATTATCTGGATTACAGCACCATTGGCAGTATCACTTTCTATTGTTTGTATGCAAGTAACCAAAACATTACATCCACCAGGAGGAGCAACTGCACTTATCGCCGTTACAGGTTCCAGCCAGATAAAAGATTTGGGGTATTGGTATGTTATCTCGCCAGTATTAACAGGAGTTACAGTATTGCTTATTATAGCTTTGATATTTAATAATCTTACTTCATATCGTAAATATCCAAGTCATAATAAATACCATAATACGTATCATAAATTCCGAAGAAGATTAAGCAAGAAAACATCTCCAAATAATTAAAGATAGGTATCGTTGATAACTATTTAGTGTTAAATACTAACAGCGAAAATATAACTTCCGTAATTTTGTGAAACTATGAAATTACGAAGTTTAAATAACGACGACACAACCCTAGAATTTTATATTCCGGATTACTCATCAAAATTAGAAATTCCTTTTTTTGATGTGGGAATTAGCGCAGGATTTCCATCTCCAGCCGATGATTTTATCGAGCTAACGATAGACCTCAACAAAGAATTTATTAAAAACAAAGACACTACTTTTTTTGCCAAAGTAAAAGGACATTCCATGAAAGATGTCGGGATAAATGATGGTGATTTGTTGATTATTGATAAAAGTTTAGAACCACAAAATAACAAAATTGCAGTTTGCCAAGTCGATGGTAAATTCACTGTAAAACGCATTAAAATAGAAAAAGATATCGTTTGGCTTATCGCCGAAAATGAAGATTATGAACCTATAAAAGTGACAGCCGAAAATGAACTTTTAATTTGGGGAATTGTAGTTCATTCGATAAAATCTTTTTAATTGTATTGAAATAGAACGCGGATTAAATGGATTTACTCCGTAAAAACGCTGAAAAAACTGATTTTTTTACAATATTAATAAAATCCGTTTTTTTCAGCGCTTTCGCGATAGCGAATCTGTTTAATCCGCGTGTCATTTATAGGTGTAGTTAAAATCTCCGCAATCCAGGAATCGTAGAGGCGCACCGCAGTGCGTCTCAACACACAGAGAGAAAGAATAGTTTCAAAAATAAATAAACAATGTTTGCTTTAGTCGATTGTAATAATTTTTATGCCTCTTGCCAAAGAGTATTCGAACCACATTTGATAGGAAAACCAGTCGTTATCCTTTCTAATAATGATGGTTGTGTTATTGCGCGTTCTGATGAAGCAAAGTTAGCAGGAGTTCCGATGGGAGCGCCCGCATTTAAATTTGAAGCATTGTTTAAAGAAAAGAATATTTATGTGTATTCTTCTAATTATGCTTTGTATGGCGATATGAGTAATCGGGTAATGAATATGCTTAGAACGTATACTCCCGATATTGAACTGTATAGTATCGACGAAGCTTTTTTGAAATTCTCAGGTTTCGAATTATTCGATTTACATAATTTGGGACTCGACATGCGAAAAAAGATTACAAGAGGTACAGGAATTCCAGTAAGTGTAGGTTTTGCTCCAACGAAAGCTTTGGCAAAAGTGGCAAATAAAATTGCCAGGAAATTTTCTGAACGAACTCAGAATGTGTATTCGATTGATAGCGATGAGAAAAGAATCAAAGCACTAAAATGGACAAAAATAGAAGATGTTTGGGGAATAGGAAGAAAGCATGCCAAACGACTGAAACAAAAAAATATCCTGACTGCTTATCAGTTTACACAATTATCTGATGCCTGGGTGCGTAAAGAAATGGCTGTTGTGGGACTTCGACTAAAACATGAGTTAGAAGGAAAACCAACATTAGATTTAGAAGCACCTCGAAATAAAAAAATGATTGCGACTACACGCTCATTCGAAACTAAATATGCTACTTATGATGAAATTTCAGAACGAGTAAGCACTTTTACAGCTTCGTGTGCCGAGAAATTAAGACGACAAGGTTGCCATTGCAATATGGTAACAGTTTTTATCCAGACGAATTATTTAGCAAACGACCAATCACAATATTCGCGTAGTATTACTATAAATACCGACTTTCCGACCAACTCCACAATCGAGCTAAATCAAGCCGCACAAAGAGGATTAAAGGAAATTTATAAAACCGGATATTCCTATAAAAGAGCCGGAGTTGTTGTTATGGGCTTAACGCCAAATGACGAAACGCAGCTTAATTTATTTAGTACTTCCAACCCGAAACATCAGCCATTGATGAGTGTTATCGATAAGATGAATTTAAGTTATGGTGATAACAAAGTCAAATTTGGAGTACAATCATTAGGCCGACAATGGAAAATGAAACAAGAAAGACTATCTCCCAAATTCTCTACAAAACTTAAAGATGTTATTACGATAGAGGTTTAATTTTTTTAATCTCAAATTGTATTGTGTTTCTTTTGATTGTCTAAAAAGGGAACGCGGATGATACGGATTCGCTATCGCGAAAACACGGATTAAAACGGATTTTTAAAATTTTAAATTTCGAGAGGAATCATTTTAATCTTTTAATCTGTGGCAAAAAAAACACGGAACACGGAACACGGATGACGCGGATTCGCTATCGCGAAAACACGGATAAAAACGGATTTTTTTCTTTACGGATTACTTTAAAAATCCGTTTTTATCCGCGTCTTTACTTTAGTAAATCCGCGTCATCCGCGTTCCATTTTCAAAGCAACCACATAATTTTATCATTAAAAAAAATATATTGTATCTTTGAATTTCAAAATTTTAGATGATTTCAAAAACGCACATATTATTTTTTGTTTTCTTGCTTGGTTTCTTTTTGATGCCAACGCAAGTAGAAGCGTGTGGTATGAAATCTGAAAAAAAGAAGCATACAACCGAAAAAGCACAAACAAAATCAACTGATGGTTGTTGTGATTCGAATTCTAATAAAAAAGGAAAAGATGGTTGTGCCGATAAATGCAATCATTCTAATTGCCGTTGTGTTACAGTTATTTCGATGTTTACTTCCGAAAAATGGAATGAAACTACATTAAATTGTTTTAATTTTTCGAATAAAAAGCAATTCTTTCAGTCTCATGAAGCCGCTTTATCTTCAGGCTTTTATAGTATCTGGTCTCCGCCAAAAATAAGCTAAAAGTTTTCTGTGATAGCCATAAGTGCGTCTAATAGAAAATGTTAACTTTAAGTATTCAAAAAATAAATATCAAATAACGTTCAGGAGTTTTACATTCTTGACAGATAATCTATAAAAAAAATGAAATCGATAAAAACTTTATTGGTAGCAATCGTTGCATTGTTATCATTTACTGCATGTGATGCAAAAATAAAAAACGCAAAAACCGAAACTGTAAAAATATTTGGTAATTGCGAAATGTGTAAGAAAACAATCGAGAAAGCAGGTAACTTAAAAAATAGTGCCGAAGTAGATTGGAACAAAGATTCTAAAATGGTAACGCTTACTTATGATGCCACCAAAACAAACAAAGAGGAGATATTAAAACGTATTGCTTTAGCGGGATATGATAGCAATGAGTTTTTAGCGCCAAATGATGCGTATGCTAAACTTCCTGAATGTTGCCAATATGAGCGAAATAATAAAAAAATGGCAATGGTTGTTCCTGCTGAGAAAATAAACCATGAAGCGCATTCTGGTCACGAAATGACTTCTTCGGATGTGGATCAAAAAGCAAATATTCTAAAACCAGTTTTTGATGCGTATTTTGGAATCAAAGATGCATTGGTAAAAACAGACGGTGCTACTGCTTCGGCGAAAGCCAAAACATTAGTAACAGCCATTGATGGGGTAAAAATGGAAAGTTTACCAATGGATGTTCACATGGTTTGGATGAAAGTTTTAAAAGATTTAAAAGAAGATGCCGAACATATTGCTGATACAAAAGATGCAACACACCAAAGAGACCATTTTGGAACATTATCTAAAAATGTATATGCGTTATTAAAAGTTTCAAAAGGGGAAACACCAACTTATTATCAGTTTTGCCCAATGGCAAATAACGGAAAAGGGGCAAACTGGTTGAGTAAAGAAAGTGCTATTAAAAACCCATATTATGGTTCGAAAATGTTGAGCTGTGGTAGTACTGTAGAAACTATCAAGTAAATGAAGCTATACATTAAAAACATGGTTTGCAGTCGCTGTAAAATGGTCGTGAAGTCGGAGTTGGAAAAACTCGGGCTTCATCCGATTGCAGTAGAGCTGGGTGAGGTAGAAATAGAAGAAAAAGAGATAAATTCATTAAAAGAAGATTTAGTAAATGTCTTGCATTCTTTGGGATTTGAACTTATAGATGATAAAAAAAGTTTGACTATCGAGAAAACTAAAACCTTAATCATCGAATTGGTTCATTATAAAAATAACGACCTCAGCACTAATTTATCCCATTATTTATCGACTAATTTACAACACGATTATAACTCGTTAAGTAATCTTTTTACGGAAGTGGAAGGGACAACTATTGAAAAATATTTTATCTCTCAGAAAATAGAAAAGGTAAAAGAGTTACTTATATACGATGAATTAAGTCTGAGCGAAATTGCTTATCAGCTTCAATATAGTAGTGTGGCACATTTGAGTAATCAATTTAAAAAAGTAACCGGATTTTCACCAAGTTATTATAAAAAGTTGAAAGACAAAAAGCGAAAACAAATAGAGGATTTGTAAATCTTATAAATCATAACCAAAATTGTACAAGCTTATTGAAGCGTTATTTTAGAAATTTGTTAAAGTAAAATTCATAAAAAAATAAAGCAATGACTCATACTTATACAATCACAGGAATGACTTGCGATGGATGTCGTACTAAAGTAGAAAAAACATTAAATGCTATCGATGGAATTGAGGCACGTGTTACTTTGGAACCACCATTGGCAACGATCACGATGGAAAAGCATATTCCGACGGAGCAACTGCAAGAAGCATTAACTGCGGTTGGAAAGTACACCATTGAAATGACTATGAATCATGGACACGAAAAGCCAGCTGAGAAATCATGCTGTAGTGCTGACGGACATAAACATGAGCATAAAAAAGAAGCTGTAGCGCATAATCATGCTGGAGGAAAATATTATTGCCCGATGCATTGCGAACGCGATAAAATGTATGACAAAGCGGGAGATTGTCCTGTGTGCGGAATGCATTTGGTACAAGAACCAGTAACAGTTCAGGCACACGAAAAGCCAGCCGAGAAATCGTGTTGCAGTGCTGACGGACATAAACATGAGCATAAAAAAGAAGTTGTACCGCATAATCATGCAGGAGGAAAATACTATTGCCCGATGCATTGTGAAGGCGATAAAATGTATGATAAAGCTGGAGATTGTCCTGTGTGCGGAATGGATTTAATACAAGAGCCAGCAGCTATTCAGGTTCAGCAATATACATGCCCAATGCATCCAGAGGTTATAAGTAATATACCAGGTGCATGCCCAATTTGCGGTATGGATTTAGTGCCAATGGAACCAACAGATAGCGAAGAGAATAAGGTCTATAAAGAGTTATTGCAAAAAATGAAAATAGCAATACTCTTTACAGTTCCTATCTTTTTTATAGCTATGATAGAAATGATGCATGATAATCCTTTGCTAAAAATAATGGATGTTGGGAAATGGAATTGGGTGCAATTGATTTTCTCGCTTCCTGTAATTTTTTATGCAGGTTGGATGTTTTTCGTTCGCGGATGGAAATCAATCGTGACTTGGAACTTAAATATGTTTACCCTTATCGCGATTGGTACAGGGATGGCATTTTTATTTAGTATCGTAGGAATGTTTTTTCCAGATATATTTCCAGAAGAGTTTAAATCGGGACACGGAACAATTCATCTTTATTTTGAAGCAGCAACAGTAATTATTACACTGGTTTTATTAGGACAATTGCTAGAAGCAAGAGCACATAGCCAGACTAGTGGTGCTATAAAAGAATTATTAAAACTCGCTCCTACAGAAGCGACTCTGGTAATAGATGGAGTTGATAAAGTAATTGCAATTCACGATATTAAAAAAGGAGATTTACTTAGAGTAAAACCCGGAGATAAAATTCCTGTAGACGGAAAAATTACCGATGGGGAGAGTACGATAGACGAATCGATGATTACTGGAGAGCCTATTCCTGTTGATAAAAAAGTAGGTGATGTGGTGTCTTCGGGAACTATAAACGGAAACAAATCATTTGTTATGATTGCCGAAAAAGTAGGTTCAGAAACTTTGCTTTCGCAAATTATACAAATGGTAAATAATGCCAGTCGTTCCAGAGCACCAATCCAGAAACTAGCCGATAGTATTGCTAAATACTTTGTGCCAATTGTTGTTATCATTTCTGTACTTACCTTTTTTATCTGGGCAAAATTTGGTCCAGAACCAGCAATGGTTTACGGCTTTATTAATGCAATTGCAGTATTGATAATTGCTTGTCCGTGTGCATTGGGTTTAGCAACACCAATGTCTGTAATGGTAGGAGTTGGAAAAGGAGCCCAATCGGGAATTCTGATAAAAAATGCAGAAGCTTTAGAAAAAATGGATAAAGTAAATGTTCTGATTACTGATAAAACGGGAACAATTACAGAGGGAAAACCTTCGGTAGAAAAAATTGTTGCGCTGCAATATTCAGAGGATGAACTGTTACAATACATTGCATCTTTAAATCAGTATAGTGAACATCCTTTGGCGGAAGCCGTAGTTAAATTTGCAAAAGCTAAAAATATCTCTTTGACAAAAGTAGATGATTTTGAAAACATTGCAGGAAAAGGAGTTATTGGAACTGCTATAGATAAAAAGGTTGCATTAGGGAATAAAAAATTAATGGAGCAAGTAGGAGTAATTGTTTCTGGAGCTATCGAAGAGAAAATTATTGCTGAACAAAAACTAGGAAAAACAGTTTCTTATATCGCTGTAGATAAAAATGTAGTAGGATTTGTTACTATAACCGATGCTATAAAAGCAACCAGTGCTGCCGCTATAAAAGAGCTTATGCGACAAGGAGTTGAGGTAATTATGCTTACGGGAGATAATATAAATACTGCTAAAGCGGTTGCCGACGAATTGCATTTAACTTCATTTCAAGCAGGTTGTTTGCCAGAAGATAAACTAAAAGTAATTGAGAAATTACAAGCCGAAGGAAAAATTGTAGCCATGGCGGGAGATGGTATAAATGATGCGCCTGCTCTAGCACAATCGGATATTGGGATTGCGATGGGAACAGGAACCGATGTTGCGATAGAAAGTGCCAAGATTACTTTGGTAAAAGGTGATTTGCAAGGAATTGTAAAAGCAAAAAACCTGAGCCACGCTGTAATGGCAAACATCAAACAAAATCTATTTTTTGCTTTTATATACAACGTATTAGGTGTGCCTGTTGCTGCGGGAGTTTTATATCCGTTTTTCGGAATATTGCTTTCTCCTATGATTGCTGCTTTGGCAATGAGTTTTAGTTCTGTATCAGTTATTGTGAATGCATTGCGATTGAGAAGTTTAAAACTTTAAAAACTAAAAAATGAAAATTTATTCAATACTCATATTGTTGCTTTTTGCGATAAGCACGACTGCACAAAAAATTGTGAGGTATGATTTATACGTAAAAGATACGTTGGTGAATTTTACAGGAAAGTCCAAAAGAGCAATTGCTGTAAATGGACAAATTCCGATGCCGACACTTACTTTTACCGAGGGAGATATCGCCGAAATTCATGTGCATAATCAGTTAAAGGAAAGTACATCTTTACATTGGCACGGTATCTTTTTGCCAAATCAGGAAGATGGAGTTCCTTTTCTTACACAAATGCCTATAAAGCCAGGGGAAACTTATGTGTATAAATTTCCTGTTATCCAAAATGGTACACATTGGTATCATAGTCATAGTGGTTTGCAGGAGCAAATAGGGATGTATGGTTCTTTGATAATGAAGAAGAAAACAGATGATCCTGATTTTAGAAAAGGAATCGATGATTTGCCTACAATCCCTGTAATGATAAGCGAATGGACAGATTACAATCCAGATAATGTACACCGAATGTTACATAATGCTTCGGACTGGTTTGCGATTAAAAAAGGAACAACCCAAAGTTATACCGAAGCAATAAAAGCAGGTCACTTTAAAACTAAAGTCAACAACGAATGGAAACGTATGATGGCAATGGATGTAAGCGATGTGTATTATGATGCATTTTTAATTAACGGTAAAAAAGAAAATGAATTTCCCAGACCATTTAAAGCGGGAGATAAAGTTAGATTGAGAATTTCCAATGGAGGTGCTTCGTCTTATTTTTGGCTTACATACGCTGGAGGAAAAATTACGGTCGTAGCCAATGATGGAAACGACGTAGTTCCTGTTGAGGTTGACAGATTGATAATTGGCGTATCCGAAACGTATGATGTTGTTGTAACAATTCCTGCCGATGATACTGCTTTTGAATTTTTGGCTACGCCCGAAGACCGAACAAAATCAACATCGATTTATTTAGGAACTGGCATAAAACAATTAACAAGCCCGTTGCCAAAACTCGATTATTTTGAGGGAATGAAAATGATGAACGGCATGATGAACATGGACGGAACCATGAACGAGATGGGAATGGGCATGAGCTTGCAAAAGATGGATATGAATGCTGTAATGTATCCTGAAATTACAGGAAGTGCATCAAAAGAAATGAAACATACTCCCGAAGAACCGATGAAAATGGCCGACGGAGAAAAAATGAATCATTCTACCCATCAAATGGAAGCGAGTTCTACAGATATTGCAACATTAAATTACAGCATGCTCAAATCGCCTACGGTAACAACATTACCCAAAGATGCTCCCGTTAGAGAATTACGTTTTGAGTTAACAGGAAACATGAATCGCTATTTATGGAGTATGGATAATAAAGTATTGTCTGAATCCGATAAAATATTAATTAAAAAAGGAGAGACATTACGAATCGTATTGTATAATAATTCGATGATGCGACACCCAATGCATTTGCACGGTCATGATTTTAGAGTATTAAATGGACAAGGCGAATATTCTCCATTAAAAAACGTATTGGATATTATGCCAATGGAAACCGATACGATTGAGTTTAGTGCCAATGCCGATGGAGATTGGTTTTTTCATTGCCATATTTTGTATCACATGATGGCAGGAATGAATCGTGTTTTTAGTTATGAGAACTCCCCACCAAATCCGTTATTACCAGATAAAGAATGGGCGTACAGAGAATTGCAAAAAGAAAGTAATATGAGTCATATTATGGCCGAGAATGATTTTGCTACAAACGGAAACGATGGTCGGGCAATGGTTCAAAATGCACGTTGGAGTTTTGGTACTGAGTGGAGATTAGGATATAATGATATGCATGGTTATGAAACTGAAACTCATATCGGACGTTATATTGGCAAAAATCAATGGTTTATGCCATTTATAGGATTCGATTGGCGTTATAGAAAATTTGGACATGATGAGGTCGAGAAAAACATCTTCGGACAAAAAAATACTAAAGACAATCGTTCTGTATTAAGTATTGGTGCCGATTATACCCTGCCTTGGTTGGTTATCGCTCAAGCCGAAGTTTTTACAGACGGTAATGTCCGATTGCAATTATCCCGAGAAGATATTCCGATTTCGCCAAGAATACGAATGGCTTTTATGGTAAATACAGATAAAGAATATATGGGAGGTTTAAAATATATTCTGACCAAAAACGCAGGAATCTCTACACATTATGATAGTGATATGGGTTGGGGATTTGGCTTGACGCTTAATTATTGAATTGTGTAGAATGTGAAATGGGAGAAGTGAAAAGCTAAACTGTATTTTAAAAGAAAACCATATAAGTTATATAAGAAAATATAAGTTTTAAAAACTTAAATGGACTTACATAACTTATATGGTTAAACTAAAATGTTATTTTTTGTTAATCGCTTTCTTGGGTTATAAATTATACAGATAACTTTTCTTGCGGATGATTTTTCCGTTTTCAGTCTCTTTAAATTTAGGAACAAAAATGATTTCTTTTGGCTTTTGATATTTATCCAGACTGTCAAAGATTGCATTGTCGATAGTATGTTTTTCGCCTTCAATAACCAAAACTAATTTTTCGCCAAGAGCCGTATCAGGAACACCAATTACAAAATATCTGGTATCTATTTTACCCGAAAGTTTTTCTTCTATTTGCTCAGGAATTAATTTTATTCCGCCACTATTAATGACATTGTCAATTCTTCCTAAAAAGATAAACTGATGGTCGTTTATTAGCTCGACTATATCATTGGTTATAATTGTTTCGTTAGAAATTGTAGGCGCATTTATAACAAGGCAATTTCTATCATCTTGTGATATTTGTACATGAGGTAAAACGGTAAAAGCCTTTTCTCCAACTTGTTTGGCAGCAATATGAGTAATCGTTTCGGTCATGCCGTAAGTTTCGTACACCTTAGTTTTTAGCTTAGATACACTTTTTATAAGTGTAGCATCCATTGCAGCACCACCTACAATAAGTTTTTTTACATTTTTAAGCGCAGGCAATGAATTTTGAACCTGTAAAGGAACCATTGCTACAAAATCGTATTTGGTATTGTTGTTTGTAAGAGGATGCAGGCTAGGAGCAACAAAATCGACATCCAGTCCAAGAATTAAACTCCTTACAATCATCATTTTTCCAGCGATATATTGAGTAGGTAAGCAATGTAACGCTTTATCACCAGGATGCAAATCAAAGAAATCACCCGTTGCAAGTGCCGACTCAATCATGGCTTGTTTCTCTAGCTGAATCACTTTTGGAGCTCCAGTTGTTCCCGAAGTAGTTATCTCGATATAAGATTTCTCATCAAACCAATCTAAGATAAACTCACCAATAGCTCTTTCATAAGCTTCGCCTTCTTTAACGAAACTATAGGCTATTTGAGATAAGTCTTCTCCATTAAAATGGTCTCCATTTAATTTGAAGAAATTGTGGACGTTTTTATATGTTATTTTTGACATTTGAGTTTGGTTATAGTTTAATAGTTTCAGACTTATTTTTAGTAACGATTTCACCCGTTAATTTTTCTTTCCAATTCGTCCAGTTGTATTTTTTGCTAAAAATGTATAGCATGATAGGATATATAACAATTACAGGCAAGATAATATCTGCGCCAGCTGATGGTTCTGAGATATCTTTAAAAACCGAATGAGTTTGGAATACCGACCAATCCGAGGTAACCAATAGTGCACCTACTAGATTATTGGCAGCATGAAAACCTAATGCCAGTTCTATACCTTCATCCATTAAAGTAATAATTCCTAAAAATAATCCTGTCCCAATGTAATATACCATAACGATATAACCCATTTTAGACACTTCGGGATTAAAAATATGCATAGTACCAAATATTACCGAAGTCATTAGTAACGGGAACCATTTGTTTCGGGCTAGATTTGCAAATCCCTGCATTAAATACCCACGAAAAACATATTCTTCTGTACTAGTCTGAATAGGAATTAAAAGAGTTCCTATTATAAATAAAATGGCAAACGGAATAGGTTTAAAATTAATTACAAAATCTTCAGGACTTAGATAATAAAATAAAACAGTTAGTACAGCAGTGATAATTCCCCATAAAAGGAAAGAAAATAAGATACGATTCCAGTCTACTTTAGGTCTAGATGTAGTTACCGATAAAAAAGTTTGATGATGTATATATCGTACCACAAAGTAAATTCCTGCTAAGGCAAATGCAAACGAAATCAATATAAGAAATAAGGTAATATTCGATTCAAAAATCTTCATAATACCAGCTTCACTCGTAGGATAAGGTATTTTGTTTATAAGAGTTTGGTATAGTATGGCGAGTGTAAGCGGAATTTGACCAACAAATGATGCGGTTATTATAAAGACGGAACCTAATAAATATTTCCAAAATTTGTTTTCTTCTTTAACTCCTTGCTCTAGAAACATGTATTTTTAATTTAAAATAGTACTTCGATTTATTGCATAAATCTTATTTTTGCTAGCACTAATTTACTTTTTTTTATTTCAAATACGTTTACTTCTTTAAAAAAATAAAAATGATACAAATATATCACAACCCACGTTGCGGGAAATCAAGAAATTGTCTGGCTTTTATCGAGAATACAAAACAAGACTTTGAGATAATCCCATATCTTACCGAAACACCTTCGTTTGATGCATTAAAAGAATTGCTTCAAAAACTAGATTTAAAACCGATAGAGTTGGTTCGAATTAAAGAAAAAATCTGGATAGAGAACTTCAAGAATAAAACAATGACCGATAGTGAAGTTATACAAGCTATGGTCGATAATCCTATCTTAATCGAAAGACCTATTGTTGTTAAAGAAGGGAAAGCTATTATTGGTAGAGATTTAGAATTGCTAAAACCTTTTTTAGAAACATTATAAAGAGGGTTGTTAACATATTTTTATGATTTTTCATTTTAAACCTACAGTTACATTTGCAGTCTAAAAGCCAAATAGAAACTACCAAAAATGAAAAAAAATCAATTAATCATCATGCTTGTATGTCTTTTTACAAGTATGCTCAGCTTTGCCCAACAACCAGAAGGGCAAAGAGCAAAAGTAAAAGTTACTGGTAAAGTTGTCGAGAAAACGACAAACCAACCGCTAGAATATGCTACAATTACTTTGGTAAATACCAAAAATCCAAAAGCACTTGCAGGAGGAATCACCAATAACAAAGGAGAATTTAGCGTAGATGCTGTTCCTGGGGTTTATGATATTAAAATTGAGTTTATTTCATTTAAGGTAATAGAAATCAAACAGAAAAATATTGCTGAGAATATCAATTTAGGACAATTTGCTTTATCCGAAGATGCCAACCAACTTAATGAAGTTGTGGTTCGTGCCGAGAAATCTACAGTAGAAATTAAACTTGACAAAAAAGTATATAATGTAGGTCAGGACATGATTGTAAAAGGAGGAACAGTAAGCGACGTTCTGGATAATGTACCATCAGTTTCTGTAGATACCGAAGGAAATGTAAGTTTAAGAGGAAGTGATAATATTAGAATCTTAATAGACGGAAGACCTTCAAATGCTATAAATGTAGCCGAAGCATTGCGTCAAATCCCAGCCGATGCAATCGATAAAGTTGAGGTAATCACAAACCCATCAGCACGATATGATGCCGAAGGAGGTTCAGGATTAATAAATATTATTCTTAAAAAAGGGAAAAATCAAGGATTTAATGGAACTTTTATAGCTTCAACAGGAATTCCAGAAACCTACGGAGTAAGTGCAAATGCAAATTATAAAACTAAAAAAATAAACTATTTTACAACTGCAGGATACAGTTACAGAACAACTGAAGGTGGTGGTTCAACAAATTCTGAGTATCTAAATCCAGACGGATCTATTAAAAGTTATCTTGATGAGCTAAGAGATACCAAAAGATTAAGAAAAGGCTTTAATGCCAGAGTGGGGGCAGAGTGGGAAATTACTCCAACAATATTTTGGACAAACGCTGTTAATTATCAAAAAAATAGCGGAGAAGATAAAGACCTGATTGACTACAATAATTTTGATGTAAATCATGATTATACAGGATCATCTTATAGGTTAAGTAATACTAATATAGCTAGTGATAATGTCGAGTTTACATCAAATTTGATTAAAAACTTTAATGATAAAGGACATAAATTGACTGCAGATATATCTATTTCTAAAAATAATGATGATAGCAATGGTACAATCACAGGTTCGCCAAATTTTAATACAACATTAAACAATCAGGTTCAGAAACAATTTCAGATCCAGGCTGATTATGTATTGCCATTTGGAGAAGGAAGTCAGTTTGAGGCTGGTTATAAAGGAAATTTCAATGATTTAGATAACGTATACAATGTAAATACTGACGATCAAGGAAATCCAATCCAAGGTTTCTTGTCGAATACATTAGTTTATAAAGAGAAAATAAATGCACTTTATACACAATTTGGGTCTAAAATTAAAGAGACTAAATTCTCTTACCTTTTAGGATTACGTTGGGAAGACAGTAATATTGATGTAAATTTATTGGACACCAATAATTTTAATAATAAGAAATATAACAATCTTTTTCCAAGTGCATTTCTTAATTATGAAATATCAGATAACAGTAGCCTTTCTGTAAGTTACAGTAAGCGTATTTCCAGACCAAGAGGACGTTTCATGAATCCAGCTACAAATTATGCCAGTAATATCAATATCTTTAGAGGAAATCCAGATTTAGATCCTTCACTTACCGATAAATATGATGTAGGTTATATAAAACGTTGGGATAAAGTAACGTTTAATACTTCCTTGTATTATGAAAACACAACCGATGTATTTACATTCGTAAGATTACAAACTGGAGATAATGTTGATGGAATTCCGGTTATTTTAAGTACTCCGATTAACTTAGGAAAACAGCAAAAGATTGGTTATGAATTCACGGTAAACTATACCCCTTTTAAATGGTGGAAATTAAATACCAATTTTAATCTTTATAATCTTAATACAACAGGAGATTATACTTATACAGATGTCAATAATTTAGCCATCACAGAAAATTTTGATAACGAGGCAACATCATGGTTTGCCCGTATAAGTTCAAGAATAACTTTGCCATACAAAATCGATTGGCAAACTACGGCTATGTATAATGGAGCGCAAAAAACAGCACAAGGTAAAAACTTAGGGCAGTTTGGATTAAATTTAGCTTTTAGTAAAGATGTCTTGAAAGATAAAGGCACAATTGCTTTTAATGTAAGTGATGTATTCAATTCAAGAATTATGAAAACAGAAACATATCTAGATAATGTAAATTCATATAGCGAAATGCAATTTCGTAAGCGACAGTTCAATCTTTCATTTACATATAGATTCAATAAGCCTAAAAACGAAAGAGAAAAACAAGGGCCTAAAAATGAAGGTAATGATGGAGGAGGAGAGTTTCCTGGATAAGGAAACCTCGTAAATAAAAAAAAGGACTCGTGTAAACGGGTCCTTTTTTTATGTAGTAATCAAATTAATTTTAAATTGATTGCTCTTTCTTTGCTTTTCTTTCTTTGTACATTTCCCATAGCGCTCCACCAATCCAATATTGAACGAAACCTACCAAGAAGAACATTAACCAAAACCCTATAGTTAGAATGGTTAAGAAAAGTAAAAAGCCTAAATACTGTGAAAATTCAAACATGTTTTCCGGAATTTTTGAATGTAGCCACAAATGTAGGTCTAATATTTTTTCTTACCAATAAAAAACTAAATCAATTTTTATAAAAAAGTAATTATCCGTATTTTTGAGGTCAGTTTTAAAAAGATAAGCTCATAATTTGGTTTAGGAGCTATTTCCAGCTGTCCGCTATATCTTTTTTGGTCTGAAAAAAGACCCAAAAAAGGATGCCGCTTCCATCTGGGCTAGAAATCTAGTTTGCGATGAAAGTTTTAAGTGATAGTTTTACAGTTTACACGAATTTTTATATAATAACACACATAAATACATTAAAATGAAATTCAGAATAGAAAAAGACACCATGGGAGAGGTGCAAGTTCCTGCAGAAAAATATTGGGGAGCACAAACAGAACGTTCTAGAAACAATTTTAAAATTGGCGCATCAGCATCGATGCCAAAAGAAATCGTAGAAGGATTTGCTTACTTAAAAAAAGCAGCTGCTTATGCAAACCATGATTTAGGTGTTTTACCAGTCGAAAAAAGAGATGCAATCGCTGCAGTTTGCGACGAAATCTTAGCAGGTAAACTAGACGACCAGTTTCCGTTGGTAATCTGGCAAACAGGTTCAGGTACACAAAGTAACATGAACGTAAACGAAGTAATTGCAAACCGTGCACAAGTTTTAAAAGGATTTGAAATCGGTGAAGGAGAGCAATTCATCAAAGCTAATGATGATGTAAACAAATCACAATCATCAAACGATACTTTCCCAACAGGAATGCACATTGCAGCTTACAAAGCAGTAGTTGAAATTACTATTCCAGGAGTTGAAAAATTAAGAGATACACTTCACGCAAAAGCGGTAGAATATAAAAGTGTTGTAAAAATTGGTCGTACACACCTTATGGATGCAACACCACTTACTTTAGGGCAAGAACTTTCAGGATATGCTGCACAGTTAACTTATGGTATAAAAGCCGTTAAAAACACTTTAGCACACTTGTCAGAAGTTGCTTTAGGAGGAACAGCAGTAGGAACAGGATTAAATACACCAGCAGGATACGATGTAAAAGTAGCAGCATATATTGCAGAGTTTACAGGACATCCATTTGTAACCGCTGAGAATAAATTTGAAGCACTTGCAGCACACGATGCAATTGTAGAATCTCATGGAGCATTAAAACAATTAGCAGTTTCATTAAATAAAATTGCAAATGATGTACGTATGCTAGCTTCAGGACCACGTTCAGGAATTGGCGAAATCATCATTCCAGAAAACGAACCAGGTTCATCTATCATGCCAGGAAAAGTAAACCCAACACAATGCGAAGCATTAACAATGGTTTGTGCTCAGGTTATGGGTAACGATGTTGCGATCTCGGTAGGAGGAATGCAAGGACACTACGAACTGAATGTTTTTAAACCAGTAATGGCTGCAAACTTCTTACAATCGGCTCGTTTATTAGGAGATGCTTGTATCTCGTTTGATGAGCATTGTGCACAAGGAATCGAACCAAATTACAAACGTATCAAAGAATTAGTAGACAATTCATTAATGCTAGTAACAGCTTTAAATACTAAAATCGGATACTACAAATCGGCAGAAATTGCTCAAACAGCACACAAAAACGGAACAACACTAAAAGAAGAAGCAGTTCGTTTAGGTTATGTAACACCAGAAGATTTTGATGCTTGGGTAAAACCAGAAGATATGGTTGGAAGCCTTAAATAATGAATTGTTAATTAGGTCTCTACTCTGCCAAGGATGATAACCGCAATGTTGTCTCCCTGACGAAGGAAGGGTCTCCGCAAGTAACTCTACAACTTTTATGTAAAAATAAACCCCTGCAATCTGATTGCAGGGGTTTTGTTTTTCTGTCACCCTGAGCGGAGTCGAAGGGCAACTTATGTTTATTTAGATACAGTATTTCTTTTAAAATTGACACTCCGAAGAATGGGATCTCTCTATAATGCATCTTGAACAGTGGGTTTTAATTGTGGAGCTACTTGTAGAGACCCTTCCTTCGTCAGGGTGACAATATTGGGTTATTCTCTAGACAAACAAAGGATAATTAACAATTCACAATTTATAATTAACAATTATTCCCCGTCCACATAATCCTGTAAATAACTAAAACGTGGCGTAAGCTTTCCGTTTTCGGTCATTTTGGCTCTTTGTAAGATGCCATCTTTATCGCCGTTAAAAAAGGCAGGGATTACGTGTTCCATGAATTGTTCACCAAAGCCTTCACTAGCATCTTTAGGAATTTCAGAAGGTAAATTATCTACAGCCATTACTACAATTGCAGCAGGATGAAAAACATCAACTTCTTTGTTTTCTCCAGGGAAATAACCATAGATAGGTTCCGCAATTGTCGATGCACGAAGCGTACAAGCGATAGGCCCATTTACATCACATGAAATATCGGCAACCACTTTTATCTTGCAATCTTTAGATTGAAGCATTTCTCTAGTTAATATTATTGGAGCGGCAGGCGAATGAAAATGTCCTGTGAAATAAACATCAGTTACTTTGGTGTATTTTTCAAAATCAGAAACGTATTCTTCAGGGTGTTCGTAAAAATCGGTATAATCTAAAACTTGTCCATCTTTACGCTTGTTATAATCCAATACGTTAAGTTGTACATAAACAGCCTGAGTATAATTTTTGGTTAAGTAATTATCTATAGTTACCTCTTTTATTTTAATGGCATCAAGAATTTCTTTAGCACCATTACCTACTTTTCCAGATCCGGTAATTACAAATTTTAAAGGTGGTAAAGTAATGCGTTTTAAATGAGCAATTAGTGCTTCTTTTCCAGATAAAGTTTCCGCTTTTGGTAATTTAAACAATTCAAATTTAATCCCAAAAGCACGTATACCATTATATACACCAACAATTCCGGCATATCTACCAAACCCAATTAGTCTGTTATTCTGAGAATTTACTATTGTTTCATGGTCATATAATTCGATATTTTTTTCTAAAATAGCTTGCAATAATTTTCGATTACTAGGAGTCTTCTTTATAGTATGCGAAAAGAAAAAATAAGCTTTATTTGGAATTAAACTTTCAATGGGAACCTCTTTTACTCCAAATAGTATATCACAGTCCGAAACATCATCGGTAACTGTTATACCTAAACTTTGGTATTGAACGTCTGTAAAAATTCTAATATCTGAACTTTCTACTGCTACAGTAGCTTCAGGATAAAGTTGTTTAAGTCGAACCAGCTCACTTGGAGTAAATACAACTCTCCTGTCTGGTGGGTTTTTTCTTTCTTTTATAATTCCAAACTTCATTTATTACTGTTTAAATATTGTATTAATATAACTTTTTTACCTAAATTTGTTTTAAATATAACAAATATAGTTAAAATTTTGTTGTTTTTTTTGAAAAAAAATGAAATCAAATTTATTAAAACCTGATGTTCAATAGCCTGACGAAAATCAAGCTTAAAACTGTGTTAAAATCTGGAAATTTGCTTCAAAAACACAAATAAACAAAAGTATTCAATTCTATATATTTGTTTTCCTAGAATCCCACACATGAATTTCATTAAAAAAGCAAATATACCACAAATCCTTTTCGTTATTTTAGTTTTAAGCTCTTGCGGAAAAGATAAAAATACAAATGCAACTACAGCCGATACAGTAGAAGATACACTCCCTAAAATGAAGCCAATGCTTCAGGAAAAAAAACTGCCTGCAAATTATGTAACAGCTATAAAAAACAGAGTCGATTATTTTTATAATAGAAACTGGCCAAACAATACCATGAACGGAAGTTTTTTGGTAGCAAGAAATGGTGAGATTATTTACGAAAAATACGAGGGTTACGCAAATAAAAACGAAAAGACAGAAATAAATAAAGATACGCCGTTGCATATTGCTTCGGTAAGTAAAGTACTTACAGCAACTGCAGTTTTAAAATTGGTTAACGCTGGAAAAATTGACTTGGATCAGAAAGTAAATACAATCTTAAAAACATTTCCTTATCCAGATGTAACAGTAAGAATGCTGTTAAACCATAGAAGTGGAATGCGTAATTATGCTTATTTTACAGATAGAGATAAATCGATTTGGGACAGACACAACCAGTTAACCAATCAGGACATCCTAAATATCATGGCAACAAAAGATATTGGTTTAGAGTATAAAACCGATACGCGTTTTACATACTGTAATACCAATTATGCTATGTTGGCACTAATTATCGAAAAAATTACTGGGCTTAAGTATAAAGATGCAATGTCTCAGATGATTTTTAAGCCATTGGGTATGACACATAGTTATGTTTTTGATATTGACAAAGACAGAAAAACTGCCGTTCCGTCTTATAAAGGAAATAATGTCGAAATAGGAATCGATTATCTAGATGCCGTTTACGGAGATAAAAATGTTTATTCTACGCCTCGTGATTTATTAAAATTTGACAGAGCCAGAAATGCTCCAGGTTTCTTAAAACCAGCATTACTTAAACAAGTTTACGAAGGATATAGTAATGAACGTAAAGGCGAGAAAAACTATGGGCTTGGTATCAGAATGATTAATTGGTACTCAGGACAACACTTTTATTTTCATAATGGGTGGTGGCATGGTAATACCTCATCATATATAACATTGCAAAAAGAAAATGTTACGATTATAGCTTTATCTAATAAGTTTACTCGTAAAACATATGCGGTTCGTAAACTGGCACCAATTTTTGGAGATTACCCTTTTGTTTTTAAGGACATAGAATAATAAATTGTAATAATAGATTTGGCATAAAAATTGAAATAAATATTTTTGATAATTAATGTCAAATGATGGTTCAAAAAGCGTAATTTTGCAATCTCAATTTTTTATTGAAAAAGAAATGGGGTCGACTGGTTTTGACAGCAAGTCGAATTGAACAGTAAGCACGTCGAGCATTGAGACCTTGCTCGTAAATATAAGATCTTACAATTTTACACGGCGAAAATAACTACGCTTTAGCTGCATAATCCGAATTATAGTAAGATTAAGCCACGTTCCTATCAGATAGGAAAGCTGGATTCTCCTTGAAAGCCTTGGTTTGTGGCGGTCAGTACAGGGGAACCGTAAAAATAAACCTAGATTTCCATGAGCTTCGGGTGGATTTCGAAATTAAGAAGATAAGTGTTGAGTGGTTGTTCCTGACCTAGCTTAACAACGAAAATCCAATCAGGAAATAAACGTGTAGAAAGCTCTTTAGTTGCTTGTTTGGACCCGAGTTCGATTCTCGGCGACTCCACAAAAAAGCCTGTAAACTCTTTGTTTATAGGCTTTTTTATTTTTAGTTGACAATTTAGTTGATGTTTTTATTGTTAATAAAAATTATAAAAACAATTTGAGAACCTTCTCTCTTACAAATTAAAAACATCTCTTTACAGTATTAATATATACCTGCGAGTTTGTAACAATAAATATTAAAACTATATTATAACTTTACTAGCCTTCCATTTATAAGATTATAGCAGTTATACCAGTATAGTTATTCAAATTAAAAAGCATTAAGTAATCTAACTTTAAGAGTGTTAAACAAGAAAATCAGAACAGAACTAATTCTGTTCCGATTTAACTGATTTAGAATGTTTCTCTGATCAGATTTGAAAACAATTTTCTTTTTAGTACTTCTCCACTAACGGAGGTGTCCAAGTGCAGTCTATTACAGACTGTTTAGGCCCATAGGAACGCAGATAAACAGAAAAACGTCCTTTAGGTGCCGGTAGCCAGTTACTTTCTTTATCAGCTCCAGGTGATTTCGCCTCAGCATATAAGGTAAGCGAGTCATCTGCATTTCTTTTGAGTTTTTTGTTCCTAGCGAATATCGTTTTAAAGGATTGGGATGAAAGAAATGATGATCATTATAAAGAGTCAAAGACCAAAATCCTTCAACAGGTGGTTCTTGCCCTGCTTTGAAAGTTACTTTATAAGAGTTGTTTCCATCGAGCTCTTTTCCTGAGCTGTCAAAATCAGTATAAATATACTTGGTTTCCGTATATACATTCTCATAAATATTTGATTTTGATGTAGCCGTACGCACAAAGTAATCTACTCCAAAATCCGCATTATTTTTATCAGAAAACCAACCATTACCAGCCGGAACGCCATTGTATTTCCATTGTTTTAAAGGCTGGATCATTTCTTTATCGGCTGTTACAGTAACCTCTTTTAAAACAGCCATTAAAGAGGGATCTTTTTTGGCAGCATCCAGCACAGCGTTAATAGTAGCATAAATACTTTCTTCGCCTTTCAACGGTGGAACTTTTTTCATGATATCGGGCAACTGATCGAAAAAGGTAGCTGCTGGCACCCATTGAATTTCTTCATCACTGCTTTTACCAGGAATAGGGAAATGAGGAATTTTTTTCCAGTCTATAGTTTTCATTTTTCCGTCAAATTCAGTAAGCGGGTAAGCCATTATTTGGTTAAGAACAGGCTGAATGGCTTTTCTGTCTTCGTCAGTATCATTTAGAAATACTCTTGGATAAAAAGCAGCCAGTTCTGTGGAAGATATATAAACACCAGAAATACCAGCAGGTACTTTTCCTTTCCAATTCGGACCAACCATTAAATAAAAACCGGGTTTGGTTCCATATTGTTTACCAAGTTTTGAAAATTCATCTGTTCTTGCATCCCATACAGCATACACCCAAAAGCGATCGCCAAAATCCGGTACCTGCATTACCACGGGCATATCATCCAGAGTGCCATAACCCATGCCATAAGTAACATCCTGGTTGGGACAGGCTACAAAGCGTTGGTCTGGTGCTATGTAATCTGTAAGCACTGCAATATGCCCTACAGGAGCATTAGGTAAAACACCTCCTCGCAAGCCAGGCTCAGATACTGATGTTAGTGCAACACGTCTGTTAAAACTATTTACAATCGGCCATTCCCATACATAGGCAAACTGACCAATAGCACGAACATATTCCTTAGAAAATGTTGTTCCGGCAAAACTTCCCGATTAAATATCTAACTTCTCTTTGTTTATGAGGGTTTAGAAGTGAAGAGGTGTACAAAAGATGTAGTGATTTAATAAAGAAAGAAGTAATTGATGACAGTATAAATAATTCATACTTACTTGCTTTTTTGGTTTAGACTGAACACAAAAAATGATTAGAAGACGATAACTCCATTAGATTTGTGATTCCAAAAAATGTTTTCATAACTTATATTGATATTGGTTTTAATGACTTTAAACTGCTTCAGGTTCATTGCAATAATTTATATAGTGACAAATTAATTATTTGTCTTGTTAATTTTACTATGCTTAAGGATTTCCATCAGCCGACTACATTAAAAAGGGATATAGTTATTGTGTTTGTGATATTGATACAATCTATATATCAAATCAATGGAGAGAAACGGATAGAGATTATTACCATTATTGGAAGGCAAGACTTTTAGTACTGAAGTTTGTTTATTCAACAAAGGACGACCGAAAGCGTTGAGAGAAATTAACACTAAAGCAAATAATAGGGGAAAGCAAGACATAATTTAAATTTCCGTACAACTTGCTAGTAGATTAAGTTAAGATATACTCAATTATGAATACAACCCAATTGTGTCCACAAGGCGGACATAATCACAAAAGCTTACAAATCAATTAGTCGACAACAAAAAAACTGCATTTTTTACTTTTGTAGCAGAATCGTGTGCAAGCTATTTTAAACAACTAAGAATCTAGCAAAATAAAAACTTAAGTAGTTTAGGTACGAATGGATTAAAGAAAAGATTGAAAATCATTTACTAGTTCTTTTTTAGGTTTAGAAATATCAATGAAATTTACTCCGCTATTATTGTCAAACTTATCAAATACTCCTTTAGAACTACAAACGACAATAGGAAGTCCTTGGTCATGTATTTTAATGAAGTCTAATAAATCATTCTCGGAATAAATTACAAAAAAAATAAATGAGTAATCACTTTTACTGTTATCAAAATCACTAATAAAATTAAATTTTTTATAAACTTCAAAATCTATTCTTTTTCCAAATTCTTTTTTTTAAAATCTAGAATAACCATGCTAATTATCATACACTATTACCTGTTTTGATTTAATTATTTATTATTTTGTGTTATTCAGATTATAACAAAGTGACTATTGTTTTACTGGAATAATAGACATATTTTTCTTCAATAACATAGTGTCTGGAATAGTCTCAAGGATAGATTTTTTTAATGCCTCAATCAGTCCTTTTTTTACAAAATGATTGTAATAAACTAATCCTATTTCCCTAACTGGGTATGGGGATACAAAACGGCTAATCTTGTTCTTTTGTTCTTTATTTAACGCTAGTACTGTTAACTCAGGTAGGATAGTTGTACCCATATTCAAATCTACCATTTGCTTAAGGGTCTCGATACTACCCGACTGATAATCTATTTTTAGATCTGAAGCTCCTTTAGTTCTTAATTCACATAAATTTACAATCTGGTTTCTAAGGCAATGCCCCTCTTCCAGCAGTAACAATTTGTTAGGATTTATATCTTCTGGAACAATATATTTTTTCTTAGCCGAAGCAGCATTCAAATCACCATAATGATAGAATTCTTCATAAAATAAGGTTTCTTCTTTTAAACCTTTATCTAATAATGGAATTGCCAATATGGCTACATCTATTGAGCCATCCTTCAATTTCTCCTGAATTTTTTCGGTAGTCAACTCATTAATGACCAACTTAACTTCTTTATAGTTTGCCATAAAATCTTTTATAAAAAGAGGTAATAAATATGGAGCTAGTGATGGTATAATTCCTATTCGGAGATCTCCCCTCACCTCACCTGTTTCTTCACGTATTATCTCTTTTATCCTGTTGGTTTCCTGCAAAGCAATTTTTGCCTGCTCTATTATTTTCATGCCAATGTCTGTAGGTCGAACTGGTTGCTTACTCCTGTCGAATAAGATGACATTGAGTTCATCTTCCAGTTTTTTAATCATTCCGCTTAAGGTCGCTTGTGTAATGAAACAGGCTTCTGATGCTTTTAAGAAATGGCGATGCTTATCTAATGAAACTATGTATTCTAATTGCTGTATATTCACTGTGTTAGATTTTATCTATATAATAATTAAGTTTATTAGTTTACGTATATAAGTCTGCAAATATACTTTTGTCTTTTTAAAGATGAAACTTTATAAAAACAACAACAAATCATTACAAAATCACTCATTTCTAATTCATAAAAAAAAATTAGATAAATAATGAATTCATGATTCTGTATGATTTTTTTTGAATAGAAATTAACTAATTTACTACATCTGAATATTGCAAAAAGAGCTTTATTAGACTAGCCAAATTATCTATTTCTAATTTTTTAAAAATTCTAAATTTGTAAGTACTAATAGTGTTTGATTTTATTTTTAGGTATGCCATTATTTCTAAATTTCCATACCCATCGACGAGTAAACGAGCAATTTCAAGTTCTCTGTTAGATAAAAGATCTAGTGGATTAACTGGTTTTTTTGAGATGCAAGACTCTAAAATTTTATTTTTTAAACTAGGTGTAATAAACTTACCTGAAAAAATCATTGCATTTAAGGCATTTTTTATTTCTTCTTCTGAGCTTTCCTTGCTTAGAAACCCAGATGCTCCAGCGTTTAAATATCGCATCGCATACGAATCCTCATCACAGATTGAGAATATTAAAATATTTACATTGGGCTGAATTGTTTTTATTTCTTTTAAAATATTCAGGCTACTGCCTTCTGGAAAATTCACATCCAGAATTAATAAATCAACTTTAGTTTCTGTAAGGGTTTTAATAATATCGCTAATTTTTTTTGTTTGATAAACTACAGCGTTTGAGAATGATTCTTTTATAATTAGAGAAAGTCCATGCCGGACTACACAATGACGATCAGCAACTACAAAACAAAAATTATTTGATTGTTTCATTTTAGGTTAAATATATTTACTTTGAAAAGGGGAAAATGTTATTGGAAAGAGAATAACGGCTCTATTTGTATTTTCAATTTAAAGATTTGACTAATACTAAAATAAATATGACAATTACAAACCTAATTTAAGAAGAAGGGAGTCAGCTGTAATAATAATTAAAATCATTATCCTAAATCGCCTATCCCCTCTAAATATTTATGCCATCATTTATTGAAATAAATGCAATTTTAATAGTGTAACATTATTTCACTATTGCATCGAAACAATAACAAACTCACTGCGTCTATTAGCCTGATGCTCTTCTTCGGTACATTTTACCCCATCAGAACAATGGTTTACCAATTGCGATTCGCCATAACCTTTTCCTGTTAGCCTGCTTGAAGAAATTCCGTTTTTCACTAACCATGCGATAGTAGATTTGGCTCTTCTGTTTGATAATGCAATATTGTATTTAAATGTTGCACGACTATCGGTATGCGAACGAACATCGATTTTCATCTTTGGATATTGTTGCATTACAGCAAGTACTTTCTCTAGTTCGAAGGCTGCTTCTTTGCGAATAAATGACTTATCTAAATCAAAATAGATAATAGGTATATTTAAGGTTTTTGCTAAATCTGTACCTACATCTATAGGTTTGATTCGTTGCTCTAACTGCAATGATAGCACCGTTTTTCCCGTTGCATTATTTATCGTAATTCTTTCTTCCTTAGTTTCATAGTCTTTTTTCTCTGCTCGTACTGAATATATTTTTCCGCACACTACATCAAATTTATAACTTCCTTTATCATCGGTTGTTTGTGGTAGTTATTAACTCCATTTTCTCGTTGTACAAGCTTACTTTTGAGTCTGCAAGGACAGCACCAGTTTCACGATCTGTTATAATTCCGGATAAGCTAGTGTCTTTTGCTTTAAGTGTTTCGTAAGGGACCATCCAATTACCTTGCGGTCAAATAAATCTATTACAATAGTGAGATAAATCCAGCCGTATGCTGTTTCGATATAAGTGATATCAGAGACCCAGACTTCGTTTCTTTTATTTACTTTAAAAACCTGATTTACTCTATTTTCTACAACAAGATAATTATGAGTGCAGTTGGTAGTTTTTTTGAATTTCAATTTTGCAATACTTTGCAACTGCTGTTCCATCATGATCTTTGCCACAAAATCCCGAAAGACTTTGATACCTATTGTAGCCAATTCTGGGACTTCGATTTTGGGATAGACTACATTTATAAATTCTGGAAATCCAAATGTTATAAAAACTCTGCACAACGCTCTACTTGTAGAGAGGCCTTTGCCACATTTATATTAACAGCTGGAATCTACCTGAAAAACCTGGAACATCTTCCCAACGGAGAAAATTCCTGCGTCATCCCTGATAACCTCATATCTGACCCGTCTCTATTAGAGAAGATGTTTTGCTTCTT
Organism: Flavobacterium sp. GL_143; assembly: GCF_057834355.1. NCBI lineage: Bacteria > Pseudomonadati > Bacteroidota > Flavobacteriia > Flavobacteriales > Flavobacteriaceae > Flavobacterium > Flavobacterium sp. GL_143. Next base: position 2,679,178 of record NZ_CM174401.1, read on the forward strand.
TTTAGTATGTCTCTTTCAGTCTTTTAGTCTTTAATTTTTTGTCGTAATCTAGTAGATTCTTTTTTGCTATATCTAATGCGGACGACGTTTTAAAGTAAGTTTACCTTCCTTCCTCCAATGCTGCTGCGTATTTTTGCTCATATGGAGTTCCTGGGCCACATGTATGATGCTCCGGCAATGTATACTCATTTTGACTGCTGAAATCTTAAATTTTAATCTATACTTTTTTTCGAGTCTTTTTCATTCCCTAAAGTTAGATAGTATTGCGTTTTTTTTACTCTCTGAATATTTGTAAAAAAGTGCTTTAAGTTTTTGTGGCAAATTAGAGGGTAACTCCAGTTTAAAGGTGTTCTTTTTTTTACTAATGTTTTTTTCTCTGTACAATTACTTTTTTTTGAATTATCTGATCGTCAAGATGAAGAATTAATATATACATTCCAGTAGGTAATTTCTCAACGTTAACTTTCTGTTCAAATGTAGTATCCCCAATGTAGTCCACAGATTTTTCTATAATTTTTCTACCAGTAATGTCTACGAGACTATAGTAGAACTTTTTTCCTTCAGATTTGGTAAGTTTGATATTGAAAAATGTATCTGATGGGTTTGGATATATAGAGAATTCAGAAGTTGCTTTAAAATCATCAATTGACAAACTAGAACAGATTCCAATGTTATTCCAAAGATCTGTATTTAAATTAGGTTCTTTACTTGAATTTGCTGTTAGCGCAGAGTAAATAGTATTTTGATAGCTTACTTGATCTCCCATTACATAGTTTGTAGAATTGTCCCATTGTGTACTATTACAATTTCGACCTATTATTTTAAAAGTGCTGAGTGATGATGATGTATTATCTTCGAGTGTTGTAATTACTTCTATATTATGATCTCCAGTGGTTAAATTATTAAGAACAAATGTATACGGAGTCTGTGTTATAGTGGCAATGATTTTATTGTTGTCTATAATAATAATTGATGATAGAGCACTATCAGGATCAGTTACAGAGAAATTAAATGGGATGTCATCTCCTTTATTGATCACTGTATTTTCTTCCAAAGGAGTTAGCATACTTACTGTTGGTGCGGTTTTAGAAGATGTAATATCTCCACAAAATTTCACTTCTGCAATGTTACAGTATCCATCTTTTGGAGACAAATATCGGACATAACGATATCCTTTGGTAGGAGAGATGTTGACGGTTGTCCATGCTTTATTGGTTGGTTCTGTTGTAATGGTATAAAGATCTTCAACGTCTGAAGAAAAATCTGTAGTGTTAGAGCCTTGGAATTTACCGCCTTTCATACGAGCTGTCTGATTATTTCTTGGAAAAAAACTAATAGTATTGATGGAAATTTTTTTCTCTACTCCAAAATCTAAACCGGCATAACCGTCATTGTTTTTTGAATAATCAAAATAGGTGTCTGTATTTCCATCAAATACTTTATCGTAAGTATTAGTCCCATTTTGATATGCAGGAGAAGTACCGAATGCGATCCCTCCTGTATTACATGTACTATTTACCATAATTGTCACGGGTAGGGAAGTGCTGCTTATTCCTATATTATTTATGGCTTTGGCTGTAATGGTATAATTGCCAAATTTAACATTTTTCCATGTAAATGAGTAAGGTGCTGTATTGTTGCTTCCTAATAAAGTGGTTCCATTATAAAATTCCACATTTTCTATTTTATTAGTAGTATCTCCTGCCAAAGCAGTAATTGTGATGTTTGCTGGTGAGGAAAAAACAGCATTATTAACAGGAGATGTTAATGCTATAGTTGGTCCTGCAGTTTTAGTTACAGATGCATAAACGGGTATGCTTGGTTGATCAAATATGTCTTTAATTATTAGTCTTGTATAATATACGCCATTGTCCAAAGAGGAAGCGTCAATCGTTGCTGTTCTTTGTTGAGGAATTTGATCAGAGGCTATCAAAACTGGATTTCCTTGGTAAGAAGAATTGTTAAAAACTTCTATGGTATAGGAAAATTGGGGACTTTGTGTTTGATTAACCTCCCAATTCGTATTGATTGTTTGGTTTGATGGCTGATAAGCTAGGCTATATGAAGTAACTGAACCAATAGTTAAATCAGGAGCTATGGCTGAATTCGTGACACTTACATTGGTAGACCTGCCTGAAAAGGTATGGGTAGTATTTCCTCCAGTTTGCATAAAAAAAGCGTTCGCTTCTGTGCCAGAATTAAATGCCTGATCATATATGCCGTTTCGTATTTCATCGCCGGAATTGGAACTAAAAGTAGCTGATTTTTGTAATTTCCAACTTCCTGAAGCACTTCGTTGCCAGGCATCTTTAAATAATACTTTTCTAATATTAGCCCCTGTTCCAACCCAGTCTTCTATAAAGGCATCGTTATTATTTTTAAAGTATACATTTGCGACAGGATAATCCATTGTCACCAAATGCGTCCATATGCCTGTACTTGTATCTTGTGACCAGAATCCAAAAAAAGTATGGGCATTATACTGCCATACTTTTGACACTAAATTATACCAGATATTTGGTGACCATCCTAAAGTGAAATTCAATGATTTTAGCCCTGTTCCTTCTCCTCCAAAGTTTTCAATTTTGGTGCCTGGGCCAGCATATGCTCCAACAATTGGTAAATGATTGGAAGGATCCCATATAGAAAAAATGAATGCTTTCCCATCGGGATGATCCTGAATCCCACAGTATCCTCCACCTTCTTGCCCAGTGTTCCATCCCATAACTGAATAATAAGTGTAAGTAGATGTGATTGGTATATTTACGGAATTCATCCATATATTAGAATTGGTATTTCCGCCGGTATAAAATAAGTGACTTGATGGAGCGGCTCCCTGACCATAAAAATTAAGTGATGTAAGTAGTATAAAAACGACTATTTGCGTATTGATAAGTTTAGTTTTCATATAATATCTATGTTATAATTAAGTTTTTTAATAACTTTTTTTTAATTGAATAGAGTTTAAAATAAATAGCTTAGTAAAGCTAAATGGGTCTTTTATTTAGATGTAATTAAAAATTAATGTTGAGCTGTCTAATTTCTATTAAGAGCAAATTTCTATATCAGCTTTTTATTTGATAAAACACTAACACTTACTAATTTAGATTGAAGTACCTTTTTTTACTATTTTGTAATAAAAAAATAGTTAAGTTTTTTCAAATTTTAATTAATGTTATCACAAAACAGATGAGTAATAGATTTAGTTATATCTTATTAAAAGATTGGTACAAAGTTATTTTGAATATACTCAAGGAAGGGTTTAATTAAGCTTAAAAAATAAAATGATATAACTTTTTTATAATAAGTATTCGAATCTTTTCTAAAGTCTATCTTTAGCCGTGGATAGCTTTCTTCTTAAAATTATATAGGATAATCTTGGCTTAGATCAAAGATTTTTTTAGCACTGGGTGAGGGAGGGTAATTGGGGTTGTAGCAGAGGAATTTAGTCTCTTTATAAGAAAAAAAATCTACGATCGCACTGTTTATAAAGGATTGTCCTCTTTTTTCTCTACTTTTTCTGCTTAATAGAATAACTACTGCGAACGTAAGAAGATAAAGTGTAAAGTTTTTCATGGGCTTAGTTTTTATCTAATAGTTTCCATATCACAGGAACCATAAATGCCAAGTTAGTTTCGCTATCACTTCTTGTCTTGTTATATTTTCTATGTGTTTAATCCTTTTTAAAAGTTTGCAACTAAGCATAATTTAAGACCTTAGTATGTAATTTATCAACATCAAAGTTTAAGAAATCATATTTTGTGATGATTGATTAAAGGAAATGATAAAATTATCAATAAAAAGTAAAAAAAAGAAAAGATTATATTAGATTTAGAAAGGTGGATATAATTTGAGGTATTTGACAAAAAAATATCACATGAACGATTTGTAATAGGATAAATATAAACGATCACTTCACAATAATGATAATGAATCTTTAGTACAATTAAAGTAATGTTAAGTTGCATGGTGCTGCTAAGTTGCCGATAAATAAGGATGAGATCTTTAAAAAAATAAAACCAGAAACTAACTGATTGTAGAAAGATAAAACGGATAAATAGTAAGGGTGATAGAATTCTATAAGTTTAAGAAATAATAAAACTTATAGAAAGAATTTGTATTTTGTTGAGAGTTAAATTTTATTGTTTATAAAATTACTTAAAATTGAAAACACCAATTTGAGGATATCAAAATTGATGTTTTCTTTTATTCAGTTAATAAAGACGTACTAACCTTAAAATATGTTTTACTTTTAATTAAAAAAAAATAAGCTATTTATTAGGTTGGGGTGTCATTCTTAAATAAGGTTTTATTGGATTATATCCTTTTGGAAAGTTAGTTGCAATATCTATATCAGGAATCGATGGAGATATTACTACATCGTCACCATCTTTCCAGTTTGCAGGTGTTGCTACACAATAATTTTCTGTTAATTGTAAACTATCGATAACACGTAGTAATTCATCGAAATTTCTTCCTGTAGATGCAGGATAAGTTAATGTTAATTTTATTTTTTTATCGCTTCCGATAATAAAAACGGAACGAACTGTAAATTTATCGCTTGCATTTGGGTGTAGCATATCATATAAATTTGCCACTTTTTTACCTTCGTCGGCAATAATAGGATAATTTACAGTTGTATTTTGAGTCTCGTTAATATCTTTAATCCATTCTAAATGCGAATCCAAACCATCTACACTTAGAGCGATAACTTTAGTATTTCTTTTTACAAATTCTGGGTAATAATTAGCCACAGTTCCTAACTCTGTAGTACAAACTGGGGTAAAATCTGAAGGATGAGAAAATAAAACTCCCCAAGAATCTCCTAACCATTCATGAAATTTAATTGGTCCCTGACTTGTTTCGGATTCAAAATTCGGAGAAATGTCTCCTAATCGTAGTGTTGCCATAAGTATTGCTATATTAAAATTTATAAAATAATTTTTAAAGAAAGTAAAGAGAGCATGATGCTCTTTAAGTGTATTAGTATATTTTTTTGTTTTCAACGTATTTATCAGAAATGTTAGAAACTTTCATCAAATTACGATTTCTTGATCTTCTTGTTTTTTAAAATATTGTATTCTACTAGTTTTTCGGTATCAGTACAATAATGTATGTGGACATGAACATAATTTCAATTATATTCAAGGTAAACTCTTTAATATTTTGAATTGTTTATTATAATTTTAAATTCAAATTTGTTTTAATTTAGATTAAAACGTAAATCCAAGTCTGGCATAGTAATACGCTCCACTGAAACCCATTTGTACAGCATCCCAATATCCACCAGCCTCAGTGTTTCCTTGCTCATCTTGTTTTGTTGGGTAAACATTAAATAAATTGTTACTACCAACACTTAATTTTAATGATTTTGTAAGCTGGTATCCTACAGTTAAATCTGTTACAATTCTTGGGTAATACGTATCATCTTCATCACCATAATCTACTAAAACTACTTTACTGAAATGAGTAAAAGCTAAACCAGCATCAAATTTATGGCGAGCATAATTTAAGTTCAAGCCAAATTTATTTTTAGGAGCCGAAGCTAATAAAAATGCTCTATCACGTCTTCCGAAAAAAGTTTCTTCGGGTAAGCTGCCATTTTTTATATTGTCAATTTTCATGTTATTGATGTTTCCTACCAGTGTTGCACTAAATAGCGATTCTCCAAATTTTTTCTTCCATGCAAGAACCAAATCCAATCCAGTTGTTTTGGTATCAACACCATTAACGAAAAATTGAGCTTCAGAGACACCAATGTTTAATGCAGTTGCATCAAAATAACCTGTAAGAACGATACGATTTTTTACTTTTATAAAATACCCATCCACAGTTGCTGTAAAATCACCAAAAGTTGCAGTGAAACCCAAAGAAGCGTTCAACGCTTTTTCTTCATCTAGTTTTTGGATACCAAAAGCGCGGGTAATTGGGCTGTTATTTGGCGCAAGCAATACTTCTGTTGCTCCACCAGCATTAAAGTTTGTAAAATGTAGATTATAATATATTTGTGCCAATGATGGAGCGCGGAATCCAGTACTTACAGATCCTCTAAAATTTATGTTTTTGCTCGCTTTTAATCGCATAGCAAGTTTACCATTTAAAGTGCTTCCAAAATCGCTATAATTTTCAAAACGAACAGCACCACTAATTAAGAAAGCATCCGTAATATCTAGTTCGGCATCAGTGTACAAAGATAAGTTGGTACGACCTTTGTCAACCGTATTAAGAGGGCTGTATCCAGGGAAACCTTGAGAACCTCCAGGTCTTGGATTGCCAGAAATAGGATCTATTGGAGCACTTTGATTTGCGGGATCTCTTATCGGAATTCCGTTTGTGTCATAAGTAGCGTAAGAGCCTTCATCGCCAGCAAAAATGGTGAAATTTTCAGTACGATATTCAGTCCCAAAAGCTAAGTTTAATCCATCAAGTACAGAGTCGTAATTTTTAGAGAAATCAAAATTAGTTGTGTTTTGCGTCAGCGTATGACCTCCAGCATCAAACTCAGTTGGAGAAGCAGCTTCAAGAGAAGCATTTATAGTTCCTTTTATATAATAATGAAAAAGGTTTTTCCCGTACGTATTACTAATATCTATTTTCCATCCACCAGTAGTTACAGTTCTAAATCCAGCAGATAATGAGTTGTCGATAATATTCGATGTAATTCTTGGTGTGTATCCGCCAGGATATATAGATTCTACGACTCTCTCGCCATCATTACGAGTAAAGGCATAAGCATCAGTATCTCTGTAATTTCTTCCTCCAAAGGCGTAGAACTCCGTTTTATCTGAAATTGGAATAGCAATATTTGCAAAAAGATTAAAACTCTGAATTTCAGCATCTCCAAAACCTTTTCTAAAATCATAAGCAGGACGAAGTGTTTTGTTTTTATTGATATATTCAGTAGTAAAATTAGCAAATCCACCTTTCTCACCAATGGCAACACCATAATTGGCAGCAACTTTTACTGAGCCACCGTCAAAATCTTGATTTTTTCCATACGAGTTTCCATTTCCGTTTTTATCCAAACGATATCCCTTAGTGTTAGGAGTTCCAGGAAGAAAATCACCTTTGGCTTTAGTATTAAAAACTCCATAAGTAACCGAACCATTAAGTTCGTTTATATTATCGTTTAGTACAATATTAATAACTCCCGCAATAGCATCAGAACCATATTGAGCTGCTGCACCATCTCTTAAAATCTCAATTCTTTTTATAGATGAAGCAGGAATAGCATTTAAATCCGTTCCAGTATTTCCGCGTCCGCGAGTTCCAAATAAATTTACGAGCGAAGATTGGTGTCTTCTTTTTCCATTTATTAAAACCAAAGTCTGATCAGGGCCTAAACCACGTAAAGAAGCAGGGTCAACGTGATCTGCTCCGTCAGATCCAGATTGTTTGTTAGCATTAAAAGATGGGGCTATGTATTGCAGTAATTGGTTAATTTCCAGTTTTCCGCTTTGCGTAGTAACATCTTTTATATTAATAATGTCAATTGGTACAGCAGAGTTTACAACTGTCCTTTTGGTGTTTCTGGAACCAACAATTACAACGTCTTTTAAGGTTTGTCCGCCGTTTTCGTTCATAGTAATATCGATAATACCACTTGTAGCATTTTTTTCGGTATTGGAGTACCCAACATAACTAAAAACTAAGACCGCACCTTCTTTAACCTTAATAATGTAACCGCCTTGTATGTCGGTAGATACTCCGTTATTAGTTCCTTTTTCCATAATGTTTACCCCCGGAAGCGCTACGCCATTATGGTCTTTTACGACGCCACTAATTTCTTTTTGAGCAAAAAGAAATGTAATATTTAGTATAAATACTAATACTGTAATTTTTTTCATAATTAATTGAGTTTGGTTTTGTTGTTTGGTTTCTAATCATTATAAAAAGTAACGATTTTTTGTTAACATCTATTTGCTAAATTAATATACTATTAAGTTCTTTTAAACTGAACCTTTAAGATAATTGTAATTTTTAGTATCGAACATGTTTGAAGTTTTTTTAAGAATTAAAATTATTACATTTAGACAATAAACAAATTATATTGAAAGGCATTTATTATATGAAAAAAACGTTTAAGTTAAGCGTTGACAATTTTATAATATATTTTTAAAGTAATTGCTTTATTAAGCCATATAAAAACAATAATGCACTTAACCATTCGAGCTTAGACTTTTGGGTGTCTTGTTTTTAAAAATAGTTTGTGTCACGAATTTGTCATAAAAGTAAAAAAAGCTGTTTTTTTTAATTTAGATGGTCAACTAATTAATTTGAGTTTTTTGATTATGTCCGCATTGCGGACATAATTGAGTTATATTCATAATTGATATATCTTAACTTAATCTGGTAGTAATTTGTATGGAGATTTAAAATGTGTTTTGATCCTTTTTAGTATATCTCTTTCTGTCTTTAGGTTTTTAATTTCTTGTCATAATCGTAATAGTCCCTATTTTTTACTGTATCTAATGTGGATGACTTTTTTAAAGTGGGTTTATCTTGCTTGTAAAAACTTCTTTCAATGTTGTAGCGTATTTTTTTGCTTATATGGATTCCTGGGCCATATGTGTGATAATCCGGTAATTATGCTCATTTTGAATGCTTAAATCTTAAATTTTAAGCTGTACTTTTTTCGAGTATTTTTCATATCCCTAAGGTTAGATAGTATTATGTTTTTTTACTATATATTAAAGGGCTTTAAGTTTTTGTGGTAAATTAGAGGGTAACTCCCTTTTAATAGTTTGAAGAATTTCGTGTTCATTTTCTAGAATTAAAATTTTCATACTGTTAAGTTTACATAGTGAGTCTTGAAGAATAATTAAATCTCTGTGATAAATTATGATTAGGGAAAATGATAGAGATTTCAGCTTCATCAGAACAAATTGATTCAAGAGGAAGAGCATTGGTTATTTTCATATTTTGGAGATTAAATGGAACGTTTTTTACTGGATTTGTGTTTTTTTTGGATACGCTTTACAGATTGCCAATTAGAGATTGACAAAACGAAAGAAGTAATAAAGTAGCAATCTTTTTCATGGAAATTAGAATTTTTTATTAGTATCGTTTTATTGCATATGTAAAATGGAATAGTTAATTTTCGACTTCAAGTAGGGATATACTTTCTTATTTGGGACGGAAGTTTTATCCAATTCTGAAGTTTTCTGAATTGAAATTTTCTTTCGACAAATCTGGCTTTATATCTATGAAAAATCTGTTCAATCAATGATTTAATATCTCAATATTTATCAGTCTGCCATTTTTTATAATAGTAATAATAACTACTTCATGCTATATTTCTATGCTTTAACGTATTTGCTAAATAATATTGATTGCTTAAACTTAATTATGACTTAAAATAAGGGATTAATTTTTTTTAATAGAGTATTTTTTTCATGTTGTAATGATTGTATCTCTAGTAAAAGCTATTCTTCTTTGGTCTGAGGTTCATCAGTTTTCTATTTAGTTCTTTTGAAGTTCATAGATTTAGGTTTTGCTTTAGATTTCTCCTTGTTAAATCTTAGACACCTTGATTTTTGTGTTTTTTTTTGCAATAGCGGAATTTTGAGTATGATTTAACTTATCGAAAGATTTTATTTTTGATTTTCTAGAGGTATTGCCTTATTTTTTTAGTAGAAAATATAATAGAGTAAAATAATATTGGATATTATTCTATAATGATATTTTGTAAAAAAACTTTTTTATTATGTATTTTGGACTTATTGTGATCTTTAAATCATGCAATCTTGTATAAATTTGCATTGTATTCTTATTTAAAATCTTAGGACAGATTTTCGACATTTTTTTAAGCACCTTATTTGTAAGGTGCTTTTTTTATCAATAGTCAAATAAAAACTTATTGAAGTTTATGAGATAAAAAACAATAGATTTTTCTTATTTACTCATCTAGTTTTGGACTAAAAGTAGTTTGATCAATTGGAAAACTTAGAGAAGGTTTAAATATATTAATGACTTATTTGACGGTTTATGGGAAATTGTGTAATGGTTTTGTGTAAAAATTATTGGACTGAATAAAAACTCCTTGATGTACTTTGATATAAAAAAGTTTTAATTGCACTTGACATAAATAAAATGATTTCCGGATCATGAATTTAAATTAGTTAACATTTTTTACTGATTCATGATAATTTACGTAGGAATTTGTTACAAATAGTTAAAGAGATTAAAATAAAAGCATACTCTTCTGTTTATATGGCTTATTTGTGTCTTTAGAATAATGAAATACAGCATAAATTTGTAGTATACTTAAGTTATAGCCTAAATGTAAATTAAATTTTATAGCAACAATTGAAATAAAAATTTTGTGTACAAATCTATTTTTTTGAAGGTATGCCGAAATATTTTTTTGTTTTTTATTTAAAGAGGTTATTCCTTTTTAAATATAGTGGAGTTAGTTATAATAATAGAAATTATAATTAAAATCCAATTGATTAGACTTTAGGATTGCTGTCATGTTGATTATTAGAAACTTGACTAATGTGTGAATTGAAAAGAAAGTGGAGAATCATTTATTAGTAAATTCTATGCTATTTATTTTGTGTTTGACTTACGTCATATCTTTAAATCTTTAATTTTAGTACTCAACAATGTTTGAATGTGAAATATTTTAAGTACGATTAGAGAACCGTTAGAAGAGATGTTTTCTTTTAGATTTTTATTTGCTTCTAACATTTACGAAAAACTTTAGGAATGCCTGATTGTTGTTAATCGCTTTTTTAACAGTGGGTCAAAATAGACCAATGATGTAATTAATTTTCAAAAAGGAAACATAAAAAGTTTTAACTTGAAAGCTTTTTTTAATCAACTTCTTTAATTTAAAAGTTAAATTACAGCTATCATGGATGAAAACAGAAATGATAAAAATAACTCTTGTTTCACTACTTCAGAAATAAGATGGAAGCTAATTTTATTATTTAAGAACTTAATAAACCAATTTAATTACAATAATGTTTTTTAATTTTTTGTTTGTATATCGAATATTTGTTTAATACTAAATATAATAATCATGGAAAAAAAAGTACTCGTTTTTTATCTTTTTTTACTTTTTTGTAGTTTTTCTTATGGACAAGTTGGAATTGGTACAAAGATGCCCAGCACTTCTTCTCAGTTGGAAATTGTTTCCCAAGATAAAGGAGTTTTATTACCTCGTGTTTCGCTTACAAGTGTAACTGATGCTAATACTATTTCTAATGGTAATGTAGAAAGTTTACTAGTTTATAATATTAGTACAAAAGGAGACCTGCAACCTGGATATTATTTTTGGAGAAAAGATCGTTGGTGTCGAATTATCACAGATCAGGAAGTTGGTTCGGGCAACAATGGAACAGCTAAAATGATTGATAATGGTAATGGAACATATACTTATGTAGGCGAAAATGGTTTAGTTACGGTTATTGATATACCTGCTAAAGAAACAAAGACTAATTTGGTCTATGATGCAGCAGCTAGTACTTTAAGCTATAACGGAGAAACAGGAATTCCTCAGGTTATAAATGTCAAAGATTTGGTAAAGGATAATGAAACTATTACTAATTTGGTTGATATGGGAAATGGTTTATATACATATGTTAATGAGAAAGGGATCATAACTAATATTGATGCTAAAGGTACAGTAGGTCCTCAAGGTATCGCTGGAGCTGACGGAGCAAAAGGGGATAAAGGAGATCAGGGTATTCAAGGTATCGCTGGAGCTGACGGAGCAAAAGGGGATAAAGGAGATCAGGGTATTCAAGGTATCGCTGGAGCTGACGGAGCAAAAGGAGACCAAGGAGATCAGGGTATTCAAGGTATCGCCGGGGCTGACGGAGCAAAAGGGGACCAAGGAGATCAGGGTATTCAAGGTATCGCTGGAGCTGACGGAGTAAAAGGGGACCAAGGAGATCAGGGTATTCAAGGTATCGCTGGAGTTGACGGAGCAAAAGGAGACCAAGGAGATCAGGGTATTCAAGGTATCGCTGGAGCTGACGGAGCAAAAGGGGACCAAGGAGATCAGGGTATTCAAGGTATCGCTGGAGCTGACGGAGCAAAAGGAGACCAAGGAGATCAGGGTATTCAAGGTATCGCCGGAGCTGACGGAGCAAAAGGAGACCAAGGAGATCAGGGTATTCAAGGTATCGCCGGAGCTGACGGAGCAAAAGGAGACCAAGGAGATCAGGGTATTCAAGGTATCGCTGGAGCTGACGGAGCAAAAGGGGACCAAGGAGATCAGGGTATTCAAGGTATCGCTGGAGCTGACGGAGCAAAAGGGGACCAAGGAGATCAGGGTATTCAAGGTATCGCTGGAGCTGACGGAGCAAAAGGAGACCAAGGAGATCAGGGTATTCAAGGTATCGCTGGAGCTGACGGAGCAAAAGGAGACCAAGGAGATCAGGGTATTCAAGGTATCGCCGGAGCTGACGGAGCAAAAGGGGACCAAGGAGATCAGGGTATTCAAGGTATCGCTGGAGCTGACGGAGCAAAAGGAGACCAAGGAGATCAGGGTATTCAAGGTATCGCTGGAGCTGACGGAGCAAAAGGAGACCAAGGAGATCAGGGTATTCAAGGTATCGCCGGGGCTGACGGAGCAAAAGGGGACCAAGGAGATCAGGGTATTCAAGGTATCGCCGGGGCTGACGGAGCAAAAGGGGACCAAGGAGATCAGGGTATTCAAGGTATCGCTGGAGCTGACGGAGTAAAAGGGGACCAAGGAGATCAGGGTATTCAAGGTATCGCTGGAGCTGACGGAGCAAAAGGAGACCAAGGAGATCAGGGTATTCAAGGTATCGCTGGAGCTGACGGAGCAAAAGGGGACCAAGGAGATCAGGGTATTCAAGGTATCGCCGGGGCTGACGGAGCAAAAGGGGACCAAGGAGATCAGGGTATTCAAGGTATCGCCGGGGCTGACGGAGCAAAAGGAGACCAAGGAGATCAGGGTATTCAAGGTATCGCTGGAGCTGACGGAGCAAAAGGAGACCAAGGAGATCAGGGTATTCAAGGTATCGCTGGAGCTGACGGAGCAAAAGGGGACCAAGGAGATCAGGGTATTCAAGGTATCGCTGGAGCTGACGGAGCAAAAGGAGACCAAGGAGATCAGGGTATTCAAGGTATCGCTGGAGCTGACGGAGCAAAAGGGGACCAAGGAGATCAGGGTATTCAAGGTATCGCCGGGGCTGACGGAGCAAAAGGGGACCAAGGAGATCAGGGTATTCAAGGTATCGCTGGAGCTGACGGAGTAAAAGGGGACCAAGGAGATCAGGGTATTCAAGGTATCGCTGGAGCTGACGGAGCAAAAGGAGACCAAGGAGATCAGGGTATTCAAGGTATCGCTGGAGCTGACGGAGCAAAAGGGGACCAAGGAGATCAGGGTATTCAAGGTATCGCCGGGGCTGACGGAGCAAAAGGGGACCAAGGAGATCAGGGTATTCAAGGTATCGCCGGGGCTGACGGAGCAAAAGGAGACCAAGGAGATCAGGGTATTCAAGGTCAGGGAGGTATATCACAAGGTATAGGTGTTATAAATGTTACAGGAGCAGGTACAACAGTATCACCATATGTAATTTCTGAAAATACAACAAATACTCTTACTGTGACAAACGGTAGTTTAGTATCTACAGTAAATGGAGTTGCAACGACACCAGGGGTATCTGTATTGATAAGTGCTAATAATGGTTTAGCCCCAACTAATGGTAATGTGCAATTAGGAGGAACGCTTATTAAACCAACAACAATATTAACTGATGCTACTAATACATTAGCAGTTTCAGGGTTGCAAACTGGCTCTGTTACTGATAATATTTTAGTGGCTGATGCTACTACAGGTATACTTAAAAGTGTACCAAATAGTAATATAGCTCTAGAGCCTTGGCAAATAAGCGGTAGTACAAATAAAGCTACTTTGAATTCCGATAATATTTATCAAATGGGTAATGTAGGTATTGGAAATTCTATTCCTAATAACAAATTAGAAATTGCACAAGGTACTCTTGGTAATTCTGGACTACGTTTTACTAATTTGAATAATGCTATAGTACCAACATTAGGATCAGATAAATTTTTAACCGTGGATGCTTCAGGTGATGTCGTTTTAAGAAAAGTAGGAGAGAATATTGTTGATTTTACTAGTAGTAATAATGATCCCAATACTATAGGAACAAGTTTTATTCCCAATGATATTAATAACCTTGACGTTGTTTATTATTCGACCAGTGATAATTCATCATGGAAATGGACGGGGAGTGCTTACGTTCCCTATACACCAACTTCGACTACATGGTTGCTGGGAGGTAATTCGGTTGCAGTTCAACGAAATTTAGGTACTATATCAAATTACAATTTACCTTTTGTAACTAATAACATTCCAAGAATGACGGTGTTGACATCTGCAACTATAGGTACAACACAGGTGGGAGTAGCAACGACTAACCCAACCTTTACTGCTCCAACCAATACAGGAGCTACCATTCCTACTCTAGGAGTCGACGGAACAATAAATGCAACCAATTATACAACGCCAATACAACCTGCCTTTACAGGAAATACCATAAATTGGGACTTAAGTTTAGGATCTGTAGCTAAATGGAGATTAGCTAGCGGAGCTAATACTCTTAACCTTAGTAATGCTAAAGCTGGAATGTATGGTACTATCATTTTGACAACGGGGGTTAGTAGTACGCTTGCATTTGGCGCAGGAACTGCTACTAATAAAGTAATTTATGGAGTTAATGGCGTTCCTATTATTACAAATACAAGTGGGGCGGTTGATATTTTGACATTTCTATATGACGGAACAACATTCTGGTGGACTGTAGGAAATAATTATAATTAGTTTTTCTTTAAAAGCAACTTGTAGTTTTTTTGGAAATGATTTATTAATAATGTCAAATATAAGTTTTGTACAATGTGCTGAATATGCAAACTTGTTTTAACATAAAATAAAATAAATGAAACTGAAATTAAAAAAAATAATATTCCTTCTATTCTTTATTGTAGTTCAAGAGGTTTTGGCTCAGGCTCCAGTTTCACAGTTTTGGCAGCTCAACAAATCACCTCTAAAGCAATTAGAGCCCTTAAATGATTTAGTATGGGATAACAAATGGTTTAATCAACAGATTGACAATGGTAATGGAAATTGGAATCTTACTGCAGCTAATTGGTCTCCTAATATTAAAAATAATGTAAGATGGATTCCCTGTAGAAATGCTATTTTTGGAGGAGATACGGGCACAGGAATAGCTGGAAATGTTTCAATATCAGGGACAATGAGTGCTCAATCTCTTTATTTTAAACCGGGTAACGGTAATTTTGTGTTGCAAGGAGGAGGAGGAATTACCAGCGCTCCTTGTGGTATGGCTCTCCGTTTAGATGTTTCTAGTGGATTGAGTCCTTATATTTTTATACCTATTACGGGGGCTACTGCATTAAATAAAGAGAATGCTGGTAAAGCATTTTTATTGGGAACTAATACGTATACTGGTACTACTACTGTAAACGAAGGTATATTGTCAGTAGGCGCTTATGGTGACAATATGAAAACTGTTGATGCTAGTTTAATAACAGCTGCTAAGAGAAATCCTTTGGTTTTACCTGTTGGATTTAATGGGGTTTTTATTTTTGACGGCAGTTTTTATACTCCAGTTTATTTACCGGCGGTAACTGCTAATGATGGTGATGTTATTTATTTTAGTAAAACTTCATCAGCTTCTATATTTATGGGTATTGAAAGAACGAATGTAACTGCTCAACTTGCTATTGGAGGAGTCCAGGATATTTGGTATCGTTTTGATGGATTATCTAAATTATGGATCTTTATGGGAGATCCAACAGATAAACCATCTATAAGACCTGGATCTAATGTGATTATTAACTCACAGGGTACTATGCAATGGGACAATAACAATTCGACTACTGTTTATAGTATAGCCAATATTATTTCAGGAATGGGAACTTTAATACTTAAAGGGCAAAACGCTTCTGATGCTCTACAAACATCATGGTATCAATTAACAGGAAATAATACTGCATATTCAGGAAATCTAATAATCAACAGAGCCATGTTGCGGAACAATGCTAACCCAAGTAATTTAGGCACTAGTGCCATCAAGATTCAAGATAGGGGGACCATTTTATTCAACGGTGGAACTTTTGGAAATATTATTACTATTGAGGATAAAGCTGGTTGGCATACTAGTTTATCTGATGATATAGTAATAGGGGCTATTCGTTTGGAAGGTAGTAATACGCTAAATGGAAATATTGTTTTAAATAATCCAACTAATACAGTTCTTGGTGACGGTACTGGACAATATGCGGCTATTGGAGGATATAATGCTGGTACACATACATTAAATGGGGTTATTAGCGGAAATGGAAATCTATCTATGAGTAGGTTTACTGGATACAATGGAGGTACTCCTGAGATTGTCAATATTAAGTTAACAGGGACTGCTTCTAATACTTTTATAGGTAAAACAGTAATTAATGGTCAAGGTTCTAATGCAAATCTTCTTTTAATGAAAACTGGTGGAGCAGTTGCAATACCTGCAAATACCATTGTTGAAATGGGGAATAATACTAATGGACTAGCTAATTTAAGAATCGGAGATGACCAAAATACAGGAGCTACTATTGGTACAACAAGAAATCAGTGGGATAATCAGTTTGGAGACGCTGTTTTAATGAATTTTAAAAATGCATCAGGAGATTGGATGAGATTCGATTTACAGGGCACTAATCAAACATTGGCCGGTATTGTTTGTGGTAATGAGACTACCCAGGGCGGTGGTATCATTCAAAATCAGAATTTTAATGGATTTGATATTAATAATCCAGCGACACTTACATTAAATGTAACTGCTACTTATGTCTTTAATGGTCTTATTAGAGATCAGGAAAGCGGCGTTGGAACTGTCAATAAGTTGAATATAGTAAAAAATGGTTCTGGTATACAAACGTTTATCGGTAATAATAGCTATTCTGGTAATACAACAATTAATCAAGGAGTGCTAAAGGCTGGAAACGTTGGAGCTTTTGGTACTAGTATAATAATCTTAAATGTTGGTGGTACACTTGATAAGGGTGGTTTTGTGCTTCCGAATACGATAATCAATAATGGCGGAACAATAATACCTTAAAATTTTATATCCGTAAAAAAACATGTTACATAATAAAATGTTATGTAACATGTTTTTACAATTTTATTTGATTCGAGTAAAAAAACTAATGTTTATTAAAGGTGATAGTGTTCAGATTGTATTTTTATATTTCAGTTTGCTATATATAGATTAGGTTTTGACAGCTTAATACATTTCTGCCCAAATTACTTATACTTTGAGAAACATGATGGTTTTGTGTTAATAGATATTCAAAGCCTTTACTGACATATTGGATTCTTTTGTCTTAAATGAAAGATTAATTTTTGTTTGCTGAAAGGATGGTTGTGAAGAACCTGCTTAAAGGCTGCAATAGTTGTATCAATTGCTTTCATGGTTTCGCTCAGTGACCAGTCTATTACTTTACGGTCAAATAGGTCTATTACTGCAGTAAGATATAAGATATGCCTTATCTTTTTCGGTCTGGATATAAGTAATGCTGGAATCCGTTACCTGATTTTGATTGTTTACTTTAAAGTCGTGATTTAATAAATTCTCTGCTACAGCATATTTGGAAGAAAATATTGTAGTTCTTTTTGCGTTCGGCTCTGCTATTAGGAATCCCTTTCAGCCATTTGTAATTATAGCTGTTGTTTACTTGAGAAATTTTGTACATCTTGATAATGAATCGATCTTTCTGCAGAAGAGGGCCATCTACTTTTTCTAAATATTTCGTTCCAGCTGAATCTCCTTGATTTCTTTTCTTAAGCTTAGTAATTCTTTCTTTCCTGTGTTTGAATCTGATTTTTCTGCAGGCTAAGTTTTCTGTCCTATAAAGTTTTTTCTAACGTAGTAGGCAGTTTTTGCTGATGTCTAGCTTCTGAGCTAGGCTGAATTCACTTTCGTACTGATTATTGATTTTGACCGCACAAATTTTAAATTTCAGAGATCACTTTTCCTTTTTTTAGGCATGTATTCAAATTTATAAAGTGTTGAATTATTTCATGATTGAAGTTCTTATAAGTTGTCTAACTCAAGATCTTCACCGGTATTTTACAAAATTCCCTTAATTTTTTGTAACAAAGAAAGTATCTCCCCTCCAGATGTCTTCACTGTTTGATTAAGACATATTAACTTTTTTAGTTAAATCGACATTTCTTAAATTAAGATATTGTTATTTAGTATTAAAGAATAGTGATATCATTATTTTTATTTGGCTTATTAATCGCTGATAAATTTCTTTATGGTTTTATTATTGTATTGTTTTTGGTTTAAAGATTCGCGTGTTTAAAGTTGTATTAGGTTCTTATAAAACAATTGCGAGGGAAATTTTTATTTTTTCAAAAGTATGTTCTTCGTGAACATACTTTTTTATTAATCTTATTATGTTTGGGGTAAAAGGTTGTTATTTATGTTGGCCTTTTATTTGTTATGATATTTATTGGAAACAGCATTTTTAAACTTTTTATATAGTTGATATTTAATTTTTCAATGGGTTTTGATTAAAATTTATAAAAGAGAAGGTGTCTTGTAGTAAAAAGTGTATGGTTAGTTTGGTATGTATTTATTGTTTCCAGCGTTTAAAAAAAAATAACAGCTTAAGTAGGTTGATGTGTAAAAATATGGCTATTGTTTCTAAAATAATTGAAAGTTCATTTTTATTTAACTTTTGATAATTATTTAGGAGAATTCTTGTAATAAACTATTAAGTAAGATTAATGTAATATAGTAATTGCTGTCTTGTTAATTTAAAGGAATTAGAATTAGATTAATTGTTAATAATCTAAATAGTATATGATAATGTGTGTGGAGTGGATGTTGTTTCAATTCATGCCTAAAAATGGATTTTTTTCTCAAATTTTCATGTGTAATTTAAGTAGATTATGGGTATCGGTTTAAGATTGAAAAGAATAATGAATTTTAAGTCATTAAGTTCTAAGGAATTGTCGATTGAGCTTAATATTTCAGAAGCAGTCATAAATAAAACATTGCGTAGAGATACTAAGTTAAGTGAAAAGGATTTAGTGCTAATATCGGATTATTTTAAAATAAATAATAGATGGTTAGCGACAGGGGAGGCGGATATGTATATGGATGAAACTTACACTATTGAAAGGAAATAATATTGTTGAGATTTGTTAAACATAAATGTAGAATATAATTTTCGTTGAAGAAATTATTTACATTAACAATGATTCAATGTGTTAATAAATTTGTCTGATAAAAGCATTGATAATTTTAAATATAACTTAGATCTAAATAATATACGGGTTTTGGAATAATTTTATTATAAACTAGCACATTAGTGAAATTTTTATTGTAGTACTGTCAACCAATTTTAGAACGTCTATGTTTCTGATGATTTTTTAGTTTTTAGTAGTATGTCTTCCAGTATTGGTAAAGTAGTTGGATGTTGAATTTGAGGTAAGATTATATTTAATGAATTGACATATGACGAACATATCATTCAAAACAATAAATGCATATCCTACAGTGAAATTTCTTGGTGAAACATTAAAACTACGAATGATTCTGTAAATACTCCTGAAAAGTATAAAAAAATAGAGATCGAAAAAAGTTTAATTGTTATGTTTTTAAAATTTATTCATTCATGTATATACCTACTATCATTGTTATTTTACAAAAAAAGCTTTTTTATACATCAATGTTTTAAATATATAGTTTAATTGAAAAAAAAATATAATTCAGCTCATTATTGCTGGGACACTTTGTTTGTAGGTGTTTGCTTATTGATTTTTATAATTAAAAATATTCATGTATAAGTTTCAAGGGGTAATTTTACACCTCTTAACAAAAATAATGAATCTAGTAAGAAATCAAAACCAAAACGGGAAAACCAAAACGATTAATGAGATTCAAGCAGTTGAGCAAGGTATTTCATTTGTAATATTCATTACTAAAAGATTTGAAATAAATAGATTTGTTGAACAGGCCAAAATTGATCCAATTGAAAAGACAGAATTGAGGGATTTGGATAATGATGGATTTGATGAATTGTTTTTTATTTAAAAGAGGTGTTGTGATAGCTAGGAAGTGTAATTTTATGCTTATTCTTCTCGTAAAGAGAGACAGTTTATAACCTTTTAAAAAAAGAAAATTAAACTATGAAAATTCTTTATTTAATTATGATGGTTGAATTATTTGGTTTTGCTTCTTGTAAACAAAATAGGAGTCAGGAAATAAAAATTAGTAAAAAGGAAGCTTTGGTGTGTAATAAGAAATTTGGTTTTAAAGGTATTAAATTTTCTAATGATGTTTTTCCATTATTTTATTTTATTAATTCAAATGATTTCGAAATTGATAACAAGTTATTAGAGATAAATTACAAAAAAAAGTTTGATAGCATATATGAAATTATTGATAGAGAATTAAAAATTATAGATTATGAGTCTCAATTAAAAGCTGATGACAAAGAATATTTTAATCAAATAAAAAAAAAATTCACACAATCTGGTTTAGGTTCCCTAGATATATTGTGCGTGACATCTGAAATGGATTTAAAATCAAAAGCAGTTGGTAATTTTGGGTTTAGAAGAATGCAAATCTTATATTGGAGAAAGTATGAAGAACTTCTTATTTATGATTACATTTTAAAAAAGAATTTTCCTCGCTGGGGAGAAGATGAAGATATATATTAAGTAATTTAATGATTTTTATCACAGTGTATTTTTATTTTTTGATGAACTTTAAAGAATTGTTTTTGTGAATTTATATGTAGGTATTTTGTCATACAAGTGATGGCATATGAAAGAAATGATCTAGACTCTATTTATACTTAATTTGAAAATCCTTGCTCACATGATTGATTGAATGTTTGCAGTAAAGATGATATAAGTGATGTAATCTTTTTTAGAGTGATTATGTTTACTTACTGCAATTCTACAGAGGTTGGTTTATTTCAAAGAGAAGTACAACAGGAAATAATGCCTGGTTAATTTTTTTAATTTTCTCTTAGGTCCTTATTTTTTTATTGCATAAAGCATAATAGTACAAAAAGTATATATGCTAATTTTATTTAAAAATACATAATTAAAAAAACTTTTTTATTATGCATTTTGGACTTATTAGGACCTTTAATTGGTTATAGACTAAGATATATTTGCATTGTACTTTCATAAAATCTTGAGTAGATTTTGCATACTTTTTAGTTAATAAGCACCCTTATTTGTAAGATGCTTTTTTTATCGTATAGGAGTTATGTAATTATAAAATTTGATACTTCTGTATTATTTACATTTTAACATTGATTACTGATCAACTAAATGTTTTTTTTTTGACGAGTGTTAAGGGATTTGTTCTTTATGAAAAATAATAAAGACCTAAAATAAAAGTAGGATACTTTGAAATATGCTTGCTTATTATTGAAAATCAGCTAATAATTATTTCCTACTAAGCTTTTTATGAATAAAAAAATGATGAAGTTAGAAAGAAACAATAGAGATTTTAGAAATGTAGAGATCTTGATGGAGTTAGAGGCTCAAAGAAGAAATATACTTTGGGAGAAAAAAAGTAAAAAATTTCTATTGAGGGTACTAGTTGTTTTAACTCTTGTGTTCTTATGTATGTAATAATAAATTTTATTTTTTTTAAGCTTCTTAATATGGTTTGGTATTTTGATATTAAAACAAAAAATTAAGACTTATTGCTTCTTTTGTTATAAAATAAGTTTTTGTGTTTCTTTAAATGATGTGCATTATTCTGTTTGTATAAATGTTATTTGATTACTTCTGAGACTTAGAAAATGAGTTAATCGAAAACTTTTTTATTAGCTTTCTTGAAGAGATAAATTATCGAATTATCATTTGAGATATTTGTTTTATTAAGATGTAAGATTCAAATTCCTGTCTACTTTCTGTCCATGATTTTCAATTTGAAAATTAATTTTATGGTATCCCTTTTGGATTAAAATCTTTTAAAAAAACTAGTCATAATAGCAATGAAATGGATGTGATTCCCTTTTTTATTTTCATGATATTGTTCTCTATAATTTGAAATGAACCTCTTTCTTTGGGAGATGCTGTTGTAGGTTTTATTGTTTTCTTTGATAGTCAAGTTTAAAATTTTGTTAATTAGGACTTGAAGCTAATTTAGCACATCTACATTTTATCTCTATAAATCATTTTGATGTTTTTATTGTTGAATGCTTTTGAGATTTTAAATTTAGGTATTTTATTATGTTTTTTAGGCTTATTGTTCAAGTTTTATTGAACTTGTTGCAAGTACTTTGCGGCTTGAAATTTATTCGTAATTTATTTTGTATTTGTTGTTTAAATGAGGAAGTATTATTTCTCAACTTAAAGTATAGTGATAAAATTATGACAAATAAACATTGTAACTAGAATATAAAAATTGGTTTTGAAAAAAAATATTGGCAATCTAAAAATTTATAAAAATTATGTTTAAATATTCTCTCGCCTTTTTTATTGAGGATATGAGATTTAAACTTTCTGGAGCCTTGATTTTCTTTTTTATTAATGCGCGAAGAAAGAATTGGGTTCAAGAATGTACAATACGTATTGAAAATGAAGGGATAATTTGCATTCGTAAATGTGTTTCGCCTGTGTATGTTTATGAAAATTTTAAAAAAAGGTATCTAAAGTGGTTATCAATATTGAGTTTAAAGCATATTGACAGTTCTTAATCGGATTCTTTTGGATGTAGATGTTTTTGGGAATGATTGTGGACATAAAAAAAATGTTTAATTTTTAAGATAAGTATATACATTTTAATTAAGTCAGTGTATCAAAATTACCATCATTTACTTAAGGATATGATTTCAGTAATATTTGCTATGTGGGTATTCTTTACTATACTGTTCTCCAAAAAATAAAACAAAGTTTTCCCGAAACTAAAAACAATGACAAAGTTGAATAATTTCACAAGATAACTAATTTCAAGAGCGTTAACAGTTTCTGTAATATGGTAGTTACTTCCAGTTGTAAACTGTAAGTGTAAGAATTTCAGTAGGTCCGGACTTTGTAGGCCGCAATAACACTTTACTTAAAAAGAAGAATCCAAGGACGATAGAGTATGATAATACTATATATATCTACTTTTTATTGCGCTATGTTCCGACCAAGTTAATAGCAAAGCTTTAGGATGAAACAAAAAAATGACCGCTTCTAGAGATATTCATGTACTATATATATCATTGATTAATAAATTTAAACTCTTCAAATTTTTAAAGGAGTAAGTGCCCTTTCATAAGACTAATCTATTCAAATCTGTGTGTTTCTGTTAGAAAATCATAATATGAAAATAGTGCAACAATTTAATAAAATATAATATGATGAAAAAAATACTTTTTCAATTGTTAACAATTTGGCTGATGCTTTTAAGTATTGAAGCTAATGCACAATATGGCGCCGCTGGAAGCGTAATAAAGACTACTATTGCTACAATCCCAAATACTTGTGCAGGAAATGGAAGTATTATGGCAACTTTTAGTTCTGCCTTAAATACTACCATTCAATTAATAAAAGGGGGTTCTGTAATAGGTCCTTCAAGTCCTTATTCTTTTTAAAATTTGCAATAGGATATAACTTATGAGATAAAAGCAATTTGTTATCTAGATAACAGTATTGTGCATTCTACTAATACTAATATTACTGTTGGAGATAATTATGTGCCAGTAAGTGTTGCTGACATTGTAATATCGAAAGTATGTACGAATTTCATACTTGAAGGAATTTTCATACTAAATATGGTTACTAGAGAAAATACTTCTTGTAACTACTTAGGATGAAACTTGATCTAAAAGCTATTTATTTTTATAGCTAAGTTATTATTTACTAAAATGAATATTTCACTTACTGTGACTATCCTAGTTAAGAATATAGATACTTATTTAAGTTTTTTTTTCTTTAAAGGAAATCTTTTTAGGCTGTTACAGTATTAATATAAAAATAAATTAAAAAAAAAAATGGGAATAAATGGTTTTTTAAAATGCAAATTTTTGCATAGATTTTTAATAGGTACTGCCCTGTTTTTTGGTAGTTATCAGGTAAGGGCTCAGTTTCCTTATGCGGAAAGTTTTAAAAACAGTACTGCTCCAGGGGTTAGCTTTTATGGAGCTCCTACTGCTTTCCTGACTGGGGGAGCCGGACCGATAGAAGGAGGATATAATGATCCGGAAGGTAGTGGCTATCTGAGGCTTACGTCTTATTTACGGGGTCAAAGTTCTTTTATAACATCTGAAGGTATTGTGTTTCCTTCTAATTTTGGTATCAATATTTCATTTGAGTATTTTACTCACGGTGGTGGTGGTGCCGATGGTATTGGTTTCATTTTATACGATGGATCAGTAACTACTCCTGCCATCGGGTATGGTGGTGGGTCTTTTGGTTATTTTAATTTTGAGGGCGGATATCTTGGTGCTGTTTTGGACGATTTTGGTTATTTTTCATGGGCTGTGGAGGGGCGACCAGATGGACCAGGCCGAATGCCTAGTAGTATAGCTTTGAGAGGTCAAGGTCCAGGATATAATTATTTAACAGGCACTCAAACTACTGCTTTAGCTTCTCCATTCTATATTAAAGGTAATGATAGAAATGCGGTATTTGGTGATCCAGGTTATAGAAAAGCAGAATTCGAATTAAAACCACGGGTTGGTGGAGGGTATTTTATTACTATATATATCACTCATGGATCTACACGTACTAAGGTTGTAGATAATTTTGCTGATACGAATATTTCTCCGGCCACTTTAAAGTTTGCGATCTCAGCTTCTACAGGAAGTACTACAGATTTTCATGAGATTCAGAATTTAAGGATTGATGTTGGTGATCCCGATGGATTACAGATCCCGGTATCAAATGATGATTCATTTTATGGTTGCGCTGGAATAGCGACTTCTTTTGATTTTTTAGCAAATGACAACAGTACAATCAATGCTGGAGGTTCTGTTAATAGAGCAAGTGTAGATTTAGATCCTTTAGCACCAGGAATACAGCAGTCATATACTATTATAGATAAAGGTACATTTACTTATGATGCGGTAACGAATCAGGTTGTTTTTACTCCTGCAAACAGATTAATTACAGGTCCGGTTACAATACGCTATTCTTTTGATGATACTTATGGTAAGTCGTCTAATATTTCAACCATTACCTATGATGTAATGGAGCCGGCAATCTTAGGTAACACAGTTACGCAGCCTGCAACAACTCCTTTTACTTGTGGGTCTGGAGATCCTGCAAATATAGTAGGTAGTACTAATGTATCTGGAGGAGTTGGAGGTTTTACATATCAATGGCAATCTAGCACTGATAATATTACTTTTACTGATATAGTTGGAGCTACAGGTTTAAATTATGATCCACCTACTATAAATGTTACTACTTATTTTAAAAGAGTTACACGTTCCGGAAGTTGTAGTGACTTACCGGGTAGTAATGTTGTTGTTTTTATAGTTACAAATTGTATCGATGCAGTAGTTGATACTTTCCCAACACAAACACCAGGTACTACAACTCCAACCACAGTTGGAAATGTAACGACAAATGATACCTTGAACGGAGTTCCGGTAACGGCTAGCAATACTGATGTTACTCCGGTAACAGCAGGTCCGGTTTCTATCGATGCAACAGGAGTAGTAACCCTTGCGGCCAACACACCATCAGGCAGTTATCCAATTACGTACTCGATATGTGAGGTTGACCCAACTACAGGTACTGCAGTGACTCCTTCAAATTGTGATTCAGTAACAACTACTGTTGTAGTTTCAAATCCAATTGATGCAGTTGCAGATACTTTCCCAACACAAACACCAGGTACAACAGTACCGACAACGGTTGGAAATGTAACGACAAACGATACATTAAATGGAGTTCTGGTTACGGCTAGTAATACTGATGTTACTCCGGTAACAGCAGGACCTGTTTCTATTGATGCAACAGGAGTAGTAAGCCTTGCGCCAAACACTCCATCAGGAAGTTATCCAATCACGTACACGATATGTGAGGTAAACCCGGTGACAGGATTGGCAGTAGTGCCTTCAAATTGTGATTCGGTAACAGATACTATCGTGGTATTGAATCCAATTGATGCAGTTGCAGATACTTTCCCAACACAAACACCAGGTACTACAACTCCAACCACAGTTGGAAATGTAACGACAAACGATACATTAAATGGAGTTCCGGTAACGGCTAGTAATACTGATGTTACTCCGGTAACAGCAGGACCTGTTTCTATTGATGCAACAGGAGTAGTAAGCCTTGCGCCAAACACTCCATCAGGAAGTTATCCAATCACGTACACGATATGTGAGGTAAACCCGGTGACAGGATTGGCAGTAGTGCCTTCAAATTGTGATTCGGTAACAGATACTATCGTGGTATTGAATCCAATTGATGCAGTTGCAGATACTTTCCCAACACAAACACCAGGTACTACAACTCCAACCACAGTTGGAAATGTAACGACAAACGATACATTAAATGGAGTTCCGGTAACGGCTAGCAATACTGATGTTACTCCGGTAACAGCAGGACCTGTTTCTATCAATGCAACAGGAGTAGTAAGCCTTGCGCCAAACACTCCATCAGGAAGTTATCCAATCACGTACACGATATGTGAGGTAAACCCGGTAACAGGATTGGCAGTAGTGCCTTCCAATTGTGATTCAGTATCAACAACTATCGTAGTTTCAAATTCAATTAATAGTGTAAGCGATACTTTCCCAACACAAACACCAGGTACTACAACTCCAACCACAGTTGGAAATGTAACGACAAATGATACCTTAAATGGAGTTCCGGTAACGGCTAGCAATACTGATGTTACTCCGGTAACAGCAGGACCTGTTTCTATTGATGCAACAGGAGTAGTAACGCTTGCGCCCAACACCCCATCAGGAAGTTATCCAATCACGTACACGATATGTGAGGTAAACCCGGTAACAGGATTGGCAGTAGTGCCTTCCAATTGTGATTCAGTAACAACTACTGTTGTAGTGTCAGGATCAATTGATGCAGTAGTTGATACTTTCCCAACACAGACACCAGGTACTACAACTCCAACCACAGTTGGAAATGTAACGACAAATGATACCTTGAACGGAGTTCCGGTAACGGCTAGCAATACTGATGTTACTCCGGTAACAGCAGGTCCGGTTTCTATCAATGCAACAGGAGTAGTAACGCTTGCGCCCAACACCCCATCAGGAAGTTATCCAATCACGTACACGATATGTGAGGTAAACCCGGTAACAGGATTGGCAGTAGTGCCTTCCAATTGTGATTCGGTATCAACAACTATCGTAGTTTCAAATTCAATTAATAGTGTAAGCGATACTTTCCCAACACAGACACCAGGTACTACAACTCCAACCACAGTTGGAAATGTAACGACAAATGATACCTTAAATGGAGTTCCGGTAACGGCTAGCAATACTGATGTTACTCCGGTAACAGCAGGACCGGTTTCTATCAATGCAACAGGAGTAGTAACCCTTGCGCCCAACACCCCATCAGGAAGTTACCCAATCACGTACACGATATGTGAGGTTAACCCGGTAACAGGATTGGCGGTAGTGCCATCAAATTGTAATTCAGAAACTATAACTATCGTAGTTTCAAATCCAATTGATGCAGTTGCAGATACTTTCCCAACACAGACACCAGGTACTACAGTACCGACAACGGTTGGAAATGTAACGACAAACGATACCTTAAATGGAGTTCCGGTAACGGCTAGCAATACTGATGTTACTCCGGTAACAGCAGGTCCGGTTTCTATCAATGCAACAGGAGTAGTAACGCTTGCGCCAAACACTCCATCAGGAAGTTATCCAATCACGTACACGATATGTGAGGTAAACCCGGTAACAGGATTGGCAGTAGTGCCATCCAATTGTGATTCGGTAACAACTACTGTTGTAGTGTCAGGATCAATTGATACTGTTGCAGATACTTTCCCAACACAGACACCAGGTACTACAACTCCAACTACAGTTGGAAATGTAACGACAAACGATACCTTAAATGGAGTTCCGGTAACGGCTGATAATACTGATGTTACTCCGGTAACAGCAGGACCGGTTTCTATCAATGCAACAGGAGTAGTAACCCTTGCGCCCAACACCCCATCAGGAAGTTACCCAATCACGTACACGATATGTGAGGTTAACCCGGTAACAGGATTGGCGGTAGTGCCATCAAATTGTAATTCAGAAACTATAACTATCGTAGTTTCAAATCCAATTGATGCAGTTGCAGATACTTTCCCAACACAGACACCAGGTACTACAGTACCGACAACGGTTGGAAATGTAACGACAAACGATACCTTAAATGGAGTTCCGGTAACGGCTAGCAATACAGACGTTACTCCGGTAACAGCAGGTCCGGTTTCTATCAATGCAACAGGAGTAGTAACGCTTGCGCCAAACACTCCATCAGGAAGTTATCCAATCACGTACACGATATGTGAGGTAAACCCGGTAACAGGATTGGCAGTAGTGCCATCCAATTGTGATTCGGTAACAACTACTGTTGTAGTGTCAGGATCAATTGATACTGTTGCAGATACTTTCCCAACACAGACACCAGGTACTACAACTCCAACTACAGTTGGAAATGTAACGACAAACGATACCTTAAATGGAGTTCCGGTAACGGCTAGTAATACTGATGTTACTCCGGTAACAGCAGGACCTGTTTCTATCAATGCAACAGGAGTAGTAACCCTTGCGCCCAACACCCCATCAGGAAGTTACCCAATCACGTACACGATATGTGAGGTTAACCCGGTAACAGGATTGGCGGTAGTGCCATCAAATTGTAATTCAGAAACTATAACTATCGTAGTTTCAAATCCAATTGATGCAGTTGCAGATACTTTCCCAACACAGACACCAGGTACTACAGTACCGACAACAGTTGGAAATGTAACGACAAACGATACCTTAAATGGAGTTCCGGTAACGGCTAGCAATACAGACGTTACTCCGGTAACAGCAGGACCTGTTTCTATTGATGCAACAGGAGTAGTAACCCTTGCGCCCAACACCCCATCAGGCAGTTACCCAATCACGTACACGATATGTGAGGTAAACCCGGTAACAGGATTGGCAGTAGTGCCTTCCAATTGTGATTCGGTATCAACAACTATCGTAGTTTCAAATTCAATTAATAGTGTAAGCGATACTTTCCCAACACAGACACCAGGTACTACAACTCCAACCACAGTTGGAAATGTAACGACAAATGATACCTTAAATGGAGTTCCGGTAACGGCTAGCAATACTGATGTTACTCCGGTAACAGCAGGACCGGTTTCTATCAATGCAACAGGAGTAGTAACCCTTGCGCCCAACACCCCATCAGGAAGTTACCCAATCACGTACACGATATGTGAGGTTAACCCGGTAACAGGATTGGCGGTAGTGCCATCAAATTGTAATTCAGAAACTATAACTATCGTAGTTTCAAATCCAATTGATGCAGTTGCAGATACTTTCCCAACACAGACACCAGGTACTACAGTACCGACAACGGTTGGAAATGTAACGACAAACGATACCTTAAATGGAGTTCCGGTAACGGCTAGCAATACAGACGTTACTCCGGTAACAGCAGGTCCGGTTTCTATCAATGCAACAGGAGTAGTAACGCTTGCGCCAAACACTCCATCAGGAAGTTATCCAATCACGTACACGATATGTGAGGTAAACCCGGTAACAGGATTGGCAGTAGTGCCATCCAATTGTGATTCGGTAACAACAACTATCGTAATTTTAAATTCATTTAATAATAATGTAAGAGATACTTTCCCAACACAAACACCAAGTACAACAGTACCGATAACAGTTGGTAACGTAACGACAAATGATATGTTGAACGGAGTTCCAGTGACTGCAGACAATACAGACGTTACTCCAGTAACAGCAGGGCCGATTTCTATCGATCCAACAGGAGTAGTAACCCTTGCGCCCAACACTCCATCAGGAAGTTACCCAATCACGTACACGATATGTGAGGTAAACCCGGTGACAGGATTGGCGGTAGTGCCATCAAATTGTTATTCAGAAACTATAACTATCGTAGTTTTAAATCCAATTGATGCAGTTGCAGATACTTTCCCAACACAAACATCAGGTACTACAACTCCAACCACAGTTGGAAACGTAACGACAAATGATACCTTGAACGGAGTTCCGGTAACGGCTAGCAATACTAATGTTACTCCGGTAACAGCAGGACCATTATCAATTGATGACCAAGGAATATTGACCCTTGCGCCAAATACCCCATCAGGTAGCTATCCAATCACGTACACGATATGTGAGGTAAACCCGGTAACGGGATTGGCAGTAGTGCCTTCAAATTGTGATTCGGTAACAACAACTATCGTAATTTTAAATTCATTTAATAATAATGTAAGAGATACTTTCCCAACACAAACACCAAGTACAACAGTACCGATAACAGTTGGTAACGTAACGACAAATGATATGTTGAACGGAGTTCCAGTGACTGCAGACAATACAGACGTTACTCCAGTAACAGCAGGGCCGATTTCTATCGATCCAACAGGAGTAGTAACCCTTGCGCCCAACACTCCATCAGGAAGTTACCCAATCACGTACACGATATGTGAGGTAAACCCGGTGACAGGATTGGCGGTAGTGCCATCAAATTGTTATTCAGAAACTATAACTATCGTAGTTTTAAATCCAATTGATGCAGTTGCAGATACTTTCCCAACACAAACACCAGGTACTACAACTCCAACCACAGTTGGAAACGTAACGACAAATGATACCTTGAACGGAGTTACGGTAACGGCTGATAATACTGATGTTACCCCTGTAACAGCAGGACCATTATCAATTGACAACCAAGGAATATTGACCCTTGCGCCAAATACTCCATCAGGAAGTTATCCAATCACGTACACGATATGTGAGGTAAACCCAACGACAGGATTGGCGGTAGTACCATCCAATTGTGATGCGGTAACAGATACTATCGTGGTATTGAATCCGATCGATGCGGTAAATGATACAATGCCACCAAGTAATGGAGGATTGGGTAATCCAACAGTGGGTAATGTTTTAACAAACGATACTTTGAACGGTTTGGCTGTAAGTATTACAGATGTAAACTTAGTGGTAAGTAATCCAGCTACGCCATTAACTTCAGGAGCTCCAGTTCCAGTTGTTAATCCAGCTACAGGTATAGTAAGTATTCCAGTAGGAACACCAGCAGGTATTTATACTATTACCTACCAAATCTGTGAGAAATTGAGCGCTACAAATTGTGATACAGCAATAGTAACTGTACCAGTAATAGTTCCAGTAATCGATGCTGTTGATGATGACTATACTGGAACTCAAATTT
Organism: Flavobacterium sp. GL_143; assembly: GCF_057834355.1. Lineage (NCBI taxonomy): Bacteria > Pseudomonadati > Bacteroidota > Flavobacteriia > Flavobacteriales > Flavobacteriaceae > Flavobacterium > Flavobacterium sp. GL_143. Next base: position 2,710,631 of record NZ_CM174401.1, read on the forward strand.
ACAGTTATCCAGGAGGTAAAACAGGTGTAGTTCTAGGGAATGATACCCTAAATGGTAATCCTATAGTATTAAGTACAGGAGAGATAAAACTAACAGGAATTACGGTTCCAGATGGTTTAATATTAAATGATGATGGTACTGTAAGTGTATCTCCAAATACAGCTTCAGGAATCTATATTGTTAATTATATGATTTGCGATGTATTGAACCCAACAAACTGTGATAGTGCAAATGTTACAATTAAAGTACTTCCGCAAAATCCATCTATTGCTTTGGTAAAAACTGCTGAGTTTCTGGATGAGAATGGAGATGGATTAGCACAAGTAGGAGAAAAAATACGATATAATTTTGTCGTAACTAATACGGGAGATGTTCCATTGGTTGATATTACAATCAGTGATCCATTACCTGGAGTTGTTATCTCTGGCGGCCCAATATCTTTATTGGCTGGCGAAAGTGACAGTACAAGTTTCACAGGAACTTATACAATTACAGCTCAAGATTTAAGTAACGGTAGTGTTTCTAATCAGGCAACTGTTTCAGGAACAAGTCCACTAGGTATTATTGTTAAAGATTTATCTGACGATAGTAGTGTTGCCAATGATAGAGTAACAGTTTTAACTATTAATGGCTGTAAATTAGAAGTCTTTAATCTTGTTTCTGCAAATGGAGATGGAGATAATGATTACTTCCATATTGAAGGTTTAGATTGTTATCCTAAAAATTCAGTTGAAATCTACAATCGCTGGGGAGTACTTGTCTATTCGGCAGAAGGCTATAATAATAAGGAGATTTCATTTAAAGGTTTCTCTGATGGACGAGCTACAATTACACAGTCAGAAGGATTACCTGATGGGACTTACTATTACATTTTGAAATTTACAGATTTCGAAGGAAGAATTTTAAGCAAAGCAGGATATTTATATCTAACGAAATAGGAGAATATACAGGGGACAATATAATTATTGTCCCCTTATATAATTTTTTTCTAAATGTTAAGCTGTGTGGTCAGTGTTATATTGATTATTAATTAAAAAGAGATAGTATTCTAAAAACAAATAAATAGGATTTACATATGAAAATTAAAAATACTTTTTTCGCAATATTACTCCTAACAAGTTTAGGGAGTTATGCCCAGCAGGATGCTCAGTATACCCAATACATGTATAATACTATTAATGTGAATCCAGCTTATGCCGGATCAAGGGGGGTAATGAGTATTTTTGGATTGTACAGAACCCAATGGGTTGGGTTAGACGGCGCACCAAGGACTGGTACTTTTTCAATTAATTCCCCTTTGGGAAGTAATCTTGGAGGAGGATTGTCTTTCGTTAGTGATAAATTGGGACCAACTCAAGAGAATACGTTGTCAGCAGATTTATCTTACACTATTCAAACTTCAGCATTTTATAAATTATCTTTTGGAGTGAAAGCAAGTGGTAATTTTTTTAGTCTAGACCCTAGCAAATTAAATCCCAAAGACTCAAATGATCCATCTTTACAAAACTTTGATAATAGTTTTTCTCCTAATGTAGGAGCAGGTATATATTTCCATTCTGATCAATTGTATGTAGGATTATCAGCACCTAATTTATTTGAGAGCAATAGATATAATGACAATGAAGTAGTAGTTAATAAAGAGAAAATGAACCTGTATTTAATAGGAGGTTATGTTTTTGATTTATCTCCTAGTTTAAAGTTTAAACCAGCTTTTTTATTGAAAGGTGTATCAGGATCTCCATTGCAATTGGATGTGTCAGGAAATTTCATGTTTAATGATAAATTTGTTTTGGGATTGGCCTGGAGATGGAGTGCGTCAGTAAGTGCTATGGCTGGTTTTCAGATTACTGATGGTATGTATATTGGTTATGGTTACGATTTAGAAACCACTAAATTAAATAATTATAATTCAGGCTCTCATGAAATATTTTTGAGATTTGAATTACCTAACAAAACGAATCGAATAATTTCTCCAAGATTCTTTTAAAATTTACTTATTTATGAAAACGAAAATTTACAAGTTTCAAAGAAACTATTATAAAAAATCAGCAGCAATGAAACTTTTTTTCTTACTAATATTTGTTTGTTCGATGAATGCTTATTCACAGAAAACAAGAGAGATAAAAGGAGATAAGGAGTTCGATAAATATGCCTATATTGATGCGATAAAAACCTATGAGCGTATTTATGAAAAAGGATATAAGTCACAAGATATGCTTGAAAAACTTGGGGACTCATATTATTTTAATGCTGATTTAAACAATGCAGCAAAGTGGTACAATGAATTATTTTCATTTACTCAGGATGTGGCACCAGAATATTACTATCGTTATGCTCAATCATTAAAGGGAATACAAGATTATAAAAAAGCTGATGAAATGATGTCTAAATTTTATAAAATAAATAGCTTAGATTCCCGCGGTGTGTTGGCATCATCTCAAAAAAATTACTTAGATGTAATTAAAAAGAATTCTGGCCGTTATCAAATTGAAAACGCCGGAATTAATTCAAAACATTCAGATTACGGGAGTGCATATTATAAGGATAAAATAATTTTTGCCTCAGCAAGAGATACTGGAACTGTCATAACAAAAAAACATTCCTGGACAGGAGAAGGATTTACAAATCTGTATTCCGCTGAGATGAATTCGGAAGGAAAACTATCTGGGGTAAAAAATTACGGAAAGATGCTTAATACTAAATTGCATGAATCTACACCTGTTTTTACAAAAGATGGTACTACTGTTTATTTTACAAGAAACAATTATTTAAGAAAAAAAGGAAAAGATAAGGAAGGAACTACTCGATTGAAAATTTATCAGGCAAAACTACAGGGTGATAAATGGACCAATATAAAAGAGCTGCCATTTAACAGTAATGAATACAGCGTTGCACATCCCGCTTTAAGTGCAGATAATAAAACGTTGTATTTTGCATCCAATATGCCTGGAACTTTAGGAGGATCAGATATTTTTAAAGTAAAAATCAATGATAATGGAAGTTTTGGAACTCCTGTCAATTTAGGAAAGGGAATAAATACAGAAGGACGCGAGACTTTTCCGACGATAACTGCAGAAAATGAATTGTACTTTGCTTCAGATGGGCATCCTGGCCTTGGAGGTTTGGATGTTTTTGTGTCTAAATTAGACAAAAGTGGTAATTTTGGAGATGTGATAAATGTAGGGGAACCGTTGAATAGTTCCAAAGATGATTTTGCTTTTTTAATTAATGAAGGGACAAGAACAGGATTTATAAGTTCCAATCGAGAAGGCGGTGAAGGAAGTGACGATATTTATAGCTTTGTAGAAACTAAGAAAATAGCATACACTTGCGAACGATTATTATCTGGCATAGTAACTGACAAAAAAAGCGGATTGCCACTTGCGAAGGTGAAAATTTCATTATTTGATAACTTGTCAAAAGAAATAAATTCAACAATAACAGATGATAATGGTAATTATTCTTTTGCTGTAGAATGTGGGAAGTCATATGTTGCAAGAGCAGAAAAAATAGAATACAATGCCAATGAAAAAAACGTCGTTATTGCCGAGACAACCGAAAAAATTGATTTATCGTTAATTCTGGATCCAGTAGGAGAAGGATGCAGAGTTACAGTTGGTGATGATTTGGGGAAATGCTTTGACATAAAAATGATTTATTTTGATTTAGATAAAGCCAATATAACAAGGAAAGCTGAATTAGAATTAGCAAAAATACTTGATGTATTAAATCAGCATCCTAACTTAGAAATTGATGTTCGTTCTCATACGGATTGTAGACAAACGTATGCTTATAACATGAAATTATCAGATCGAAGAGCCAAATCAACTATTGCCTGGTTTGTCAAAAAGGGAATTAGTCCAAAGAGATTAACTGGTAAAGGTTATGGCGAATCAAAATTGGTGAATGATTGCGGTTGCGAACCGACTAATGTGTCAAGTTGTACAGAAGAGCAACATTCGGCTAATAGACGTTCAGAGTTTATTATTACGAAGTTGTAATACTTGATTGTTTGAGTTTGATAAAGCTCTATAAGCAAGAAAAATTGTTTGATAGAAATGTTAGATATTTTTTTATTGTATTTAAAATGATGAATTTTTTACATTAAAAGGAGTGATTTAGTTCTGGGAATTGGTTGTAAAATTCTAAAAAGATATTTTAGATAATAAGTGTTATCATGAAAACTTTTAAAATTATTATAATAAGCTTATGTGTTTTTTCTTCTAGAAGTTTTGGGCAGAATAATGTTTCTATTACTCCTGTCGTTACTACAAAAAATACATCTTCATCAAAAGATATTGAAGCTGATGGAGATCTAGTTATAAAATCGTACTATGTCGTGGAAACAATTAATATGGTTTTTGGAAAAAAAGTCACCAAATATGAAGTTTCAAAATTAGACATGATTGATACATATGATTTAGGACCAAACAACACAAGAACAATAACGCCTATTTATAAAAAGAGAAGAGTCGCTAAAATTGAAATGCTGCCCAAGCACAGTAAAGATAATAATGATACAACAACGATTCCTCCAATTAAAATTTCGGATATTGCTGTAGCCGAAAACCAAAAATATATTTTTGTACACCCAACAGATACGTATAAGAGAATTGTTGACCAGGGATATGTTACAGTAGATATGCTTATAAAAGTGGCAGATGAATGTTATTTTAATGGTAAAATGAATGAAGCCGTTTGGTATTATGCAAAGTTACTGAAAGTGTCTCCTGAAATAGAAGCTTCGTATTATTACAGATATGCTCAGTCATTGAGAAGGGTTGGACAAAAAGAAAAAGCAGATAAAATAATGGCACTATTTGAAAGTAAAATGAAAATAATAAAATAGACAGAAACAATTAAATTGTTCTGTTTATCAAATATGCGTTAGGGATTTGTTAGATAGAAATATGTAATTAGACAGTTGTAAAAATATTTTACAACTGTCTTTTTGTTTTGTAAGTGTTTTGTATTGCATGTAATTCTTTTGTTTTATAGATACTAAAAGATGTTTAATAATGTTATCGTGAAAAACCTTATGGAATTTTAAGAGGGCACTGAAAAACATCCCTTATTTTAATCAGGTTTATTTTTTAGACAATGAAAAAACGCTTATAACAGGATTTAAAAATATCCGTTGTAAGCGTTTTTCGTTTTATATCTGTTTTTGATTTCCAGCTATATGTATCGATTTTTGATTTATAGAGGGGCATTTTGTGTAGGCATACTTATTTTATAAATTTCTTACATTAATTTCAGTATTCTTTTTAAGTTGACTGTAAAAATAGCCATTGCTCCTTGCATTTGCATATTGGCAATGCCGTACGATATTGCTCTATCATAGCCATGTACGTTTTTTAACTCACTATTTTTAGCCTCTATTTTGTATCGATGTTTTGCTTTTTCTTTGAAATAATCCGTTTCTTGAAAGGCGATTTGTTCTTGGTGTAAGTCTGATTTTATCCTTACACAGTAGGTTTTTGTTTTTGCCCCTTTATAACACCCCTGTTTTAAAGAACAAGATTTGCATTTTTCGACATCGAAATAGTAGGTATATGTTTGATTTTTTCCAACATTTTTTTTGCCCTGTCTAGCTTTTCGTATAGCCATATGTCCTGCAGGACAAACCATTCTATCGGCATCTTTATTATATTGAAATTTATCTTCCTCTTTTCTTGTCCCATTTGCTACTGAAACATTTAACTTAGCTACAACTCTAATATTTTTCCCGTTTGCTCGCTTGAGATTTTCTGTTCCTGAATAAGCTCCATCACCAATAATGGTATTTACATCAATTCCGTTTTGCTGACTAATCTCTAAGAGTTTTGGTAACTCTGGACCATCTGCTTTCTCTCCTGAGGTAACTACAGCCGCTGTGATGATTCGCTCTTCGGTCATCGCTAAATGAGTCTTGTATCCAAAGAAAGAGCTATCTGCGGATTTATGACCTGTTTTAGCATCTATATCTTTTGATAAGATAAAATTTTCCTGAGTATCTTCTATAGTTTCTTTAAGCAGATTTAGCTTTTCTTTTACAGCAGGTATAGAACTCAAAGATTCTTCTTTTTCTATGCGCTGCTCCAGTTCTTTACAATAGGCTAATTCTTTTTCCAATTCATTGGTATTGTTCTTCTCGGGCATATGCTCTTTGAATTGGTCATCAAATAAATATACTGTTCTTCGTAGAAGTTTAGAGCGCTCTCTTAATACATCAATTGCTGCAAATGGATTTGATCTTGATAAAGTGTGTGTAGCATCAACTATAATAGACCTGGATCTGATGATTCCCTTTTCGACGGCTATAGATACTGTTTTACCAATGAGTAGATTTAATAAGTCCGTATCCTTCAGGCGAAGTTTACGAAATTTCGTTAAAGAACTTGGATTAATAACACTCTCCTCTGGTGTCATTTCTAAGAAATACTTAAAAGACATATCAAAACGTGAACGTTCTACTACATCAACATCCGAGACATCATAAATTGTTTTTAGAAGTAAATACTTAAACATACGCACTGGGCTTTCTGCTGTGCGACCATTAGTGATGCAATATTTATTTAGCAACTCATCGTAGATGAATGAGAAGTCGATGAGTTCGTTGATTTTTCTAAGGAGATTATCCTGAGGAACAATTAAATCATATAATGAGGAATAGGGACTAAACTGAATTTGTTGCTGTTGAATTAACATCTAAAAAGCCTTATGATTACACTCAAAAGATACAAAAAAAGGAGCAAAAACTTTTAGCTTCTACTCCTTTTAATTAACAATTTATTCGTGAAAAGACTTTTTCAGTGCCCTCAATTTTAATAATATGCTTTTTTCTGTCAGAGATTTTGGATAGAGCGTAGTTTCTCCTTATTCTGTTGTTGACAGTATAAAAAATATTTCTTGATTACTTAGAGAGATTAAAAACGGATTGTGATATAATTATACAGTTATACTATGTCGTATAAATAATTAATTTGTCTTTCCGAAAAGAGTTAATGAATAGAAAGTTTCAAAACGAGATATGATTAATGTATCGGATTTAGGACCAAACAATGTAAAGACAATAATGCCTATTTATAGAAAGATAAAAAACAAAAAACATCAAGAAACAAATGTTTGATTATGTATTTTTTTGGATACAAACCATCTTTGTCTCATTCCATTATGTTGAATTTGTTTCAGAAGTAAAATTCAATTGGACGCTTCAAAATGAATAAGCTACAAAAAATATGAACTTCGATTTTATACATTTAGGGAATTGCGCGAAAATTGAAATGTTATTTACTCAACTGATTGAAAAGTAATTCGGTAGGTTAAATTATATTAAATCTTGCACAAGTTTAAAAATAGGATTTAGAAAAACAACTACTGTGATTTTAATTTATGTAACAATGAATTTCAACATGACAAATCTATTAATAATTTATTTCAGAGTCATTCAATTGGGGTAAAAGTATGTTTTATATTGAAGACAATTGTTGTTGTTTGATAAGTTTTAGTTTTTACATTTTTTATAAATTGTAAGCTTATGCTAGATTTTATTATTTTAAAATATTGAACTGAGATTTTAAGTTGAAATATTGAAGAATAGTTATATTATTAAGGCTTTTTTTGCAATTTTTATTTTATTAAAAAAAGTAATTTTGTTATGAAATGTTTTTCTTATTACTTAATTTTTTTGCATTTGTGTTTTTATTTTATGAATTATATAGTATTATTGATAATAAATAAAAAAGAGCAACAATGATGAAGTTGATTTGTTTTGAGCTAGTTTCTCAAAAAAATGGATAATCAGATTAAGGAGATTTTGTTAAAGTTCGGAGTACAACTCTGATGGGTGATTAATAATTTTAAAAGTGTGGAGAAACTATAGTAGCTCTTTATGTTGATGTAATCTACCACATCGATTAATAAAAAATAATATAAATGATTTTATTGGTGTTTTTTATAACCTTTCAGAAGAGGATATAAAGGTGAAATTTATCAAGTTATTAATTGTAGTGTTTGATGCTGATCATGATTTTTCTTAGAAAGGTATTGGTCTAAAATTATTGATAGTTATTCTACCGTTAGTAGGGGTGAAGTGTCCAAAATTGATTTTAATGCAATTTAAAAATCGAAGGAGTATTTATTAAAAAAATTATACAATCAATTCCCAACGATTAAATTTCTGGCAAAGAAGGCAGGAAAGAGTGTTTCTAAATACAAATTGTTATTTAGAAATATTTATGATAAAGCATCAAATCAATTTCTCATGAGTGAAAAATCAATTTTATTGAAAAATCTACTAGAAAGTAAAGAATTTAATTCTGTTGAGGAAGTTGGTAATTTGCTGCAATATCCAGAGGCAATTATTATAAAGCGAAGTATTTAGATTTCTTTGCAGGAGAAATTGCGGAAGATTTTATTAGGAAATTAAAAATTGTTTCGAACGAAAGTGTATAGTTATATAATTCTCAGACGGTAAATGTTGGGGAATCATATGTTAGTCCAAATGCAATCACATCTTTTATGTCAGATTTTGATAATTAGAAAATGGCTGAGTATGAAAATAATGGAGACGCTCTTTTTCAAGGTAATTTTAACAATGATGGAATAGTTAGTTTTAATCCAATTTATATGGATTCACTCACTTTGGAGGATTTAAAAATCAAGGCATCATTGGTAGTAAATTAAGTGAGTTCAATAACGTTTTGTTTGACAACAGTAATTTACAGCCGATATTTCGGTTATCTGGAGATGTTTTTATATCAGGTGAGGTAAAATTTTCAAAAGGAATTGTAAATAATGATGATTTTTTGGAGAGTATTGTGTTTACTGCAAATGGGAGCTCTAACAGGACAATTCTCGGACCATTTTGTAGATAATTTAAAGAAATTGAATCCCTTTTTTTATTTTAAAAGAACTTAAGTAATTATTTTTTTAATAAAATTTAAATGAATTTTTTATTAAGAGATCTAAGATAAAAGTCTCTGTTTATACTATAGTACCCCCTATAAATTGCTGTTTTTAGAAAACATTCAAGATGTTGATACCTACTATTTTGTAGCCCTATTAACATATTTAGACATCTATACAACTTGGTATATATTGAAAAAACGTATAGTTTTTTTGTGAATCTAAAATTTATAATAATTTCTAAAATTTTTTTAAGAAAAATATAAAGATAATAAGAACTTAATCAAAGATAGTTTTGCTTTAAAATAAAATTCCATAATGTGATGTTTTTATTTTTCAAATTAAAGCGAATAGAAAATGATTTATAATAAATCTAAGATTAGTGACAATATATTAATTAGTGATACCCGAAACAATGATGCTCTGAAGGAGACATTACAAAAATTTGATTGCAAGGTGAAATTAGTTACTAAAGAAAAGCCGCAAAAGCCAAAATAATTGTATTGTTTATTCCTCGCAAAGATGTTGAAGCTTTTATATCCGGTTTGCATGACATGACTGGCAAAATATTAGTACAAAGAAACAATCATGTTTTTAGTATGGAATAGCTTGAAGTTTTATTTATAGGTCTAATTTTAATTAAATGTATATGAAAAAATTATTACTATTAATTGTCATTGTTTTTTTAGTTCTTTTATTACCAAGCAATAAACTAAGAGGACAAACTCCAGGAGCCGTAAGTGCCGATCTTACATTGTGGTTAAAAGCTAATGCCGGAGTAACAAGCAGTGGAAGTAATGTAACTGATTGGGCTAGCCAGAGTGGAAGCGGTAATTTTACACAGGCAGTAGTAAACCAACAGCCTACTTTCACTACAACTTCAGCTCTTTTTAACAATAATCCATCGGTAAATTTTGACCTAACGGACGATGGGATGTCTTCTTCAATAAATATTGTAACACGCCCATACAGTTTTTTTGTGGTCTATAATAGTACTAGTAATTCTACTACAGGTAGAAGGGCGGTTCAAGGGAGCAATAATTGGCTGATTGGCCCCTATCAAAATACAGCGCGTTTTTATGCTGGAAACTGGGTAGGTTCTTTAACACAACCAATTGGTGAAACACCAAGTATCACTTCTGCAATTAGCACTTCTGCAGGTTCAAATAATGCATCTTTTTATTTCGAAGGAAAATTGCTTGGTGGAGCGTCAACTGTAACAGGTGTTCCTGGAACAATTCATTTGGGAGCAGCTGGAGGAGCTGCTGGAGCAGCTTTGGGTGGAAGTATTGCCGAGGTAATAGGATATTCAAGGGATGTAAGCGAGACGGAGAGAAATAAAATAGAAAGTTATCTGGCAGTTAAATATGGCATAACTTTAGATCAAACTATAGCAACTAATTATGTAAATAGCGATGGAACAACGATATACCCAAGCGCTTCTGCAACACATAGCGGCTTTAGCAAAGATGTGGCGGGGGTTGCAAGAGATGATGGCTCGGGGCTAAATCAAGTTAAATCAAAAAGTGTAAATGCGGGTTCTATTGTCGAAATAGAAAGTCCGACAGCTTTAAGCAATGGCGATTATTTAATTGCGGGCGATAACGGAGCCAATATAACTTTGCGCTCTACCGATTCTCCTGCAGGCTATGGACAGCGCTTGCAAAGGGTGTGGAGGGTTAGTAAATCTGCTAATCCAGGAACGGTAACAATTAGAATGTTTATTGGAAATATTCCAGAATTGCTTAGAAATCCTAATCTATCAAGCGTAGCGTTGTTAAAAAGTTCATCGAATAGTTTTGCTGGAGCTGAGCCAATCGTTGGAAACCTTGTGGGACCAACCAACGACATCCTTGAGTTTACAGGAGTATCCTTTATTAATAATGATTATTTTACTTTAGCTATTGGGACAAATACACTTCCAATTAATGCCGATTTTGAATTTTGGTATGGTGTGCCAGCATGGGCACCTGGTTACCGATCTCCTCAAAAAATACATTTTACAGGAGTTTCAGCTACAGAATACGCTACCTACATTATTGATATGCCGGCATCTGAATCTACAGCCACCCCCTTTACTCCAATCCAGGGAACAGTCGCTCCAAAAGGCTCTCAAATGGTGGATTTGACCTCGCTTATTAATAATATTACGGTTGAACCATCCAATACAATTTTAAACCGAGGTCTTAGGATACGAATATTTGGTAGAATGGGAGCTTATTACGCCAACGAAAAAATTGATAATTATGGAACTTTCCCACTGCGAGGGCCTAATGCTCTGGGAATTTTCTTTATTATACCAGGGCAAAACATCTTTGACATTGGAGGTTTTCCAGGTTCTAAGACTGTGTTTGTGGTTACGGCTACTCAAGATGCAACGCAAGTCACCATAACCCCAAGTGAAGCCATAGTAGGACACGGAGCCAATGTGCCTTTTACCATTATTTTAAATAAAGGACAGAGTTATTCTGCAGAAGCTATAGGAACTAAAGGAAAACATTTAGGAGGAAGTTTGGTTACAAGTAATCTTCCTATAGTGGTTACCTATAGTGATGACTTACTGGCATATGATGTATCTGCTGATAATGTTGGGGACCAGGTAATTCCAGTAAGTAAATTCGGTTTAAAATACTCCCATATACGTACCAGCCTTAGAGATACAAATAAGGAAAGTGTTTTTATATTTGGTTCAGAAGATGGTACAAAAATTACCGTAAACGATCAAACCAAAATTACCACTTTGGTCGTAGACAAAGGAAAATATGTAAGCTACACGCTTCCAACAGGAAAAAATGTTGCCACCATCATTGCCGATAAGCCTGTAATGGTCTATCAAATGGGCGGATATCAAACGGAATTGGGAGGGGGCGTTCTTACTCCCATTGCAACTTGTAAAGGAGCCAAGTTAGTTGCATTTCTATATCCTGCTTCTGCGGTCAATGCCACTTTCAATTTTTTAGCGCCAAAAAATATAGTGGGAGCCTTTTTATTAAATGGGAGAAGTGATATCATCACGGCAACTGACTTTCATGACATCCCTGGCGAAGACCCAACAAACCCCATTCGCTGGCAGTATTGCAGGAAGACTATAACAAGTTTTTTTACGCCAGGACAGGTAATAAGTGTAGATAACAGCTTAGGTAATTTTTATTTTTATCAGAATCTGTTAAGTACCGGGGGTGGAGATTTTAGTAATTTTTCTGATTTTGGGAATATGGTATTGTTTCCTAAAACCAATCACGTCTGCGGTTCGAATACAATTACCTTAAATAGTGGAGCTATAGCATATAATGTTAATGTAACTGGTTATAGTTGGACTGGACCTAACGGTTTCACCAGTAATTTGCCTAATCCTGTACTTACCAACCCTACTGCGGCCAATATGGGAACCTATGTATTGACTGTAACTGATGATGGAGGTTGTAGCTATACTGAAAATTTAATAGTGGATCTCCCAATAAGTTCTATCACACTTACCTCAGAACTTTCAATACCATGTGTGGGTTCTACGGTGCAATTTAGCTCTTCGGTTACACCTATAGAAGCTATCCCCGCAAATGTGAGCTGGACTGGCCCAAATGGTTTCACTAGTACAGAGGCTAATTTTACGATTACTGATGTTACTAGTTCACATTCTGGTATCTATACTTGTACTTATACAGATAAATATGGCTGTATGGTAACTGCAAACACAACGATTACTGTAAACCCAGAGGTAGTATCTAATTTTATCATAGGAGGTAAAAACAAATTAAGCTGCGCTAACCCAACTGTCACACTTAGTGCTACAGGATTTAGCCCTAATCTGAAATATGAGCTCTATAACACTTATGATGCATCATCGTTGTTTGCCAGCTCTGATTTTAATACTATTGCTAGTGGTTTTTATAATGAAGAACCTAACAGTGAAGGAGTTGTTGGACAGATGAATCTTGCAGGAATTAGTACGCCTGCTGTTTCTTTCGGAGTTAAATATTATGGTTTTATTAATATTACAACAGCTGGTAGTTATAATTTTTATACCAACAGTCATGATGGAAGTAATTTGTATATAGATGGTTCCTTACGTATTAGTAATGATGGAAGCCATACTCTTACCGAAGTCGATTCTGGGGCTATAACTTTGTCGGCGGGGCTTCATACGATTGAAGTTAATTATTTTCAAAGTGCAGTAGGAACATCTTCTTTGTCAGTTTCTTATGCTGGTCCGTCAATAGCGAAACAAGAAATCCCTGCTTCTATATTATCCCATGCACCTAGTGGTATAATTGGTGACCCTGTGGTTACACCATCGGGACTGACGTATACTTGGACCTTCCCTGGTGGAGTAACTGATCCTGGTAACGCTTCCACTATTAACGCAAACATACCTGGGGCTTATTCTGTGACAGGTTCTAATGGTAGCTGTAGTTCTGTTGTCAGTTTTGTAGTAAAAAGTATAGATAGTTACGATTATAGTGATATGGCTGCACCATGGCCAGTAGCACAGGGAAAAGTAACGAATTGCCTTATTGCTGGAGTGCCGACTGGATCAAACAATTCGGTATGGGCAGGTTTGGGCGTAAGTACTGAATCAAATGCACTTAGAAATGCAACAGGCTCTATAGATACTTTTGAAGATGGGTTAATTAGACCAACAAGTTCAATCAATAGGTTCAATGTAACGCTAAATAGTAACACCTCAGGTACCACAGTATATTATGGGTTATGGTTTGACTGGAATAACAACGGTAACTTTGCAGATGATGTTGATGGCAGTGGTGCTTCTGCTTTTTACAGAGGCAGTGGAGTAACGGCAAGTCCTGTGACAGTTCCAGTTTCAGTAATTCCACCTGTTGGAGTTACTGGACAATATACCTCAAGACTTATTGTTGCTGACAGACCAGTTATTTTCACTGATTTTGATAATGTATTTGATAATGGTGAAGTAGAAGATTATGTTTCAGTGATATCGTCCATAAGCGGGACAGTATTTGACGATGCAAATGGTTTAACTGACAATACTGTAAACGGAATAGGTACAGATGCGGGAGGCTTAACTGCCATATTGGTAAGTGATACAGGAAATGTATTGGCCAATACTACAGTAGCAGCAAACGGAGCTTACACCTTTGCATCACCAGCCGTTGGTACTTATAATATTGTATTGAGCACCATTCCCGGAACGATTGGATCAACGATTGCAATTCCAAGCCTTCTGGGCGATTGGATTAATACAGGTGAAAATCTGGGAACAGCCGCAGGAAATGATGGTACCATAAATGGCATATTGACCAATATTGTGGTAGGTGCAACCAATGTTAGTTATGCTAATTTTGGTATTAATAGAATACCAGTAGCGGATCCTGCAATATCTTGTCAGGTTGATTTTGGAGGGGGGACACGAGTTAGCATACCTATCCTTACAGGTAGTGATACTGAAGACGGTTCTTATACTGGAAGCAGTAACACCGATAAAATAATAATAGCCGCTTTACCAGCTAATGGGATATTATATTACAATAATGTAGCAGTAACAGCGGGACAACTGATCTCTAATTATAATCCCACCTTATTGACTTTAAATCCTGATAGTGGAGCTGATATAGTTTTTTTTACTTTTAGAGAACAAGATGCGGCAGGGAGCGCTAGTTTACCAGCCACTGTAACAGTCTCAATATCTTATGCAGGGGATGATCTAGCAGCATTTCGATTTGGAAGCACTACCATGGCAGCAATAGGTATAGGTACCTGGACAGAGCAAGTAGGTAATCCAGGAACAGCTACTATTACTACACCAAATAGTCCAACGACGACAATTACAGGTTTTAGTGCAATTGGGAATTATACGTTTATATGGACAAATGTCAATGGTTGTACTGATATCATTGTAGTGAATGTGACATCGGCTCCAATTGATGCAGTTGCAGATACTTTCCCAACACAAACACCAGGTACTACAACTCCAACCACAGTTGGAAATGTAACGACAAATGATACCTTGAACGGAGTTCCGGTAACGGCTGATAATACTGATGTTACTCCGGTAACAGCAGGACCATTATCAATTGATGACCAAGGAATATTGACCCTTGCGGGCAACACCGCATCAGGCAGTTACCCAATCACGTACACGATATGTGAGGTTGACCCAACTACAGGTACTGCAGTGACTCCTTCAAATTGTGATTCGGTAACAACTACTGTTGTAGTTTCAGATCCAATTGATGCAGTTGCAGATACTTTCCCAACACAAACACCAGGTACTACAACTCCAACCACAGTTGGAAATGTAACGACAAATGATACCTTGAACGGAGTTCCGGTAACGGCTGATAATACTGATGTTACTCCGGTAACAGCAGGACCATTATCAATTGATGACCAAGGAATATTGACCCTTGCGGGCAACACCGCATCAGGCAGTTACCCAATCACGTATACGATATGTGAGGTTGACCCAACTACAGGTACTGCAGTGACTCCTTCAAATTGTGATTCGGTAACAACTACTGTTGTAGTTTCAGCTCCAATTGATGCAGTTGCAGATACTTTCCCAACACAAACACCAGGTACTACAACTCCAACCACAGTTGGAAATGTAACGACAAATGATACCTTGAACGGAGTTCCGGTAACGGCTGATAATACTGATGTTACTCCGGTAACAGCAGGACCATTATCAATTGATGACCAAGGAATATTGACCCTTGCGGCCAACACCGCATCAGGCAGTTATCCAATCACGTACACGATATGTGAGGTTGACCCAACTACAGGTACTGCAGTGACTCCTTCAAATTGTGATTCGGTAACAACTACTGTTGTAGTTTCAGATCCAATTGATGCAGTTGCAGATACTTTCCCAACACAAACACCAGGTACTACAACTCCAACCACAGTTGGAAATGTAACGACAAATGATACCTTGAACGGAGTTCCGGTAACGGCTGATAATACTGATGTTACTCCGGTAACAGCAGGACCATTATCAATTGATGACCAAGGAATATTGACCCTTGCGGCCAACACCGCATCAGGCAGTTACCCCATCACGTATACGATATGTGAGGTTGACCCAACTACAGGTACTGCAGTGACTCCTTCAAATTGTGATTCGGTAACAACTACTGTTGTAGTTTCAGATCCAATTGATGCAGTTGCAGATACTTTCCCAACACAAACACCAGGTACTACAACTCCAACCACAGTTGGAAATGTAACGACAAATGATACCTTGAACGGAGTTCCGGTAACGGCTGATAATACTGATGTTACTCCGGTAACAGCAGGACCATTATCAATTGATGACCAAGGAATATTGACCCTTGCGGCCAACACCGCATCAGGCAGTTACCCAATCACGTACACGATATGTGAGGTTGACCCAACTACAGGTACTGCAGTGACTCCTTCAAATTGTGATTCGGTAACAACTACTGTTGTAGTGTCAGGATCAATTGATGCAGTAGTTGATGCTTTCCCAACACAAACACCAGGTACTACAACTCCAACCACAGTTGGAAATGTAACGACAAATGATAGATTAAACGGAGTTCCGGTAACGGCTAGCAATACAGACGTTACTCCAGTAACAGCAGGACCGGTTTCTATCGATGCAACAGGAGTAGTAAGTCTTGCGCCCAATACCCCATCAGGCAGTTACCCCATCACGTACACGATATGTGAGGTAAACCCGGTAACAGGATTGGCAGTAGTGCCATCCAATTGTGATTCAGTCACAACTACTGTTGTAGTGTCAGATCCAATTGATGCAGTTGCAGATACTTTCCCAACACAAACACCAGGTACTACAACTCCAACCACAGTTGGAAATGTAACGACAAATGATACCTTGAACGGAGTTCCGGTAACGGCTGATAATACTGATGTTACTCCGGTAACAGCAGGACCATTATCAATTGATGACCAAGGAATATTGACCCTTGCGGGCAACACCGCATCAGGCAGTTACCCAATCACGTATACGATATGTGAGGTTGACCCAACTACAGGTACTGCAGTGACTCCTTCAAATTGTGATTCGGTAACAACTACTGTTGTAGTTTCGGATCCAATTGATGCAGTTGCAGATACTTTCCCAACACAAACACCAGGTACTACAACTCCAACCACAGTTGGAAATGTAACGACAAATGATACCTTGAACGGAGTTCCGGTAACGGCTGATAATACTGATGTTACTCCGGTAACAGCAGGACCATTATCAATTGATGACCAAGGAATATTGACCCTTGCGGGCAACACCGCATCAGGCAGTTACCCAATCACGTATACGATATGTGAGGTTGACCCAACTACAGGTACTGCAGTGACTCCTTCAAATTGTGATTCGGTAACAACTACTGTTGTAGTTTCGGATCCAATTGATGCAGTTGCAGATACTTTCCCAACACAAACACCAGGTACTACAACTCCAACCACAGTTGGAAATGTAACGACAAATGATACCTTGAACGGAGTTCCGGTAACGGCTGATAATACTGATGTTACTCCGGTAACAGCAGGACCATTATCAATTGATGACCAAGGAATATTGACCCTTGCGGCCAACACCGCATCAGGCAGTTACCCCATCACGTACACGATATGTGAGGTTGACCCAACTACAGGTACTGCAGTGACTCCTTCAAATTGTGATTCGGTAACAACTACTGTTGTAGTTTCAGATCCAATTGATGCAGTTGCAGATACTTTCCCAACACAAACACCAGGTACTACAACTCCAACCACAGTTGGAAATGTAACGACAAATGATACCTTGAACGGAGTTCCGGTAACGGCTGATAATACTGATGTTACTCCGGTAACAGCAGGACCATTATCAATTGATGACCAAGGAATATTGACCCTTGCGGGCAACACCGCATCAGGCAGTTACCCAATCACGTATACGATATGTGAGGTTGACCCAACTACAGGTACTGCAGTGACTCCTTCAAATTGTGATTCGGTAACAACTACTGTTGTAGTTTCGGATCCAATTGATGCAGTTGCAGATACTTTCCCAACACAAACACCAGGTACTACAACTCCAACCACAGTTGGAAATGTAACGACAAATGATACCTTGAACGGAGTTCCGGTAACGGCTGATAATACTGATGTTACTCCGGTAACAGCAGGACCATTATCAATTGATGACCAAGGAATATTGACCCTTGCGGGCAACACCGCATCAGGCAGTTACCCAATTACGTACACGATATGTGAGGTTGACCCAACTACAGGTACTGCAGTGACTCCTTCAAATTGTGATTCGGTAACAACTACTGTTGTAGTTTCAGATCCAATTGATGCAGTTGCAGATACTTTCCCAACACAAACACCAGGTACTACAACTCCAACCACAGTTGGAAATGTAACGACAAATGATACCTTGAACGGAGTTCCGGTAACGGCTGATAATACTGATGTTACTCCGGTAACAGCAGGACCATTATCAATTGATGACCAAGGAATATTGACCCTTGCGGCCAACACCGCATCAGGCAGTTACCCAATCACGTACACGATATGTGAGGTTGACCCAACTACAGGTACTGCAGTGACTCCTTCAAATTGTGATTCGGTAACAACTACTGTTGTAGTTTCAGATCCAATTGATGCAGTTGCAGATACTTTCCCAACACAAACACCAGGTACTACAACTCCAACCACAGTTGGAAATGTAACGACAAATGATACCTTAAATGGAGTTCCGGTAACGGCTGATAATACTGATGTTACTCCGGTAACAGCAGGACCATTATCAATTGATGACCAAGGAATATTGACCCTTGCGGGCAACACCGCATCAGGCAGTTACCCAATCACGTATACGATATGTGAGGTTGACCCAACTACAGGTACTGCAGTGACTCCTTCAAATTGTGATTCGGTAACAACTACTGTTGTAGTTTCAGCTCCAATTGATGCAGTTGCAGATACTTTCCCAACACAAACACCAGGTACTACAACTCCAACCACAGTTGGAAATGTAACGACAAATGATACCTTGAACGGAGTTCCGGTAACGGCTGATAATACTGATGTTACTCCGGTAACAGCAGGACCATTATCAATTGATGACCAAGGAATATTGACCCTTGCGGGCAACACCGCATCAGGCAGTTACCCAATCACGTACACGATATGTGAGGTTGACCCAACTACAGGTACTGCAGTGACTCCTTCAAATTGTGATTCGGTAACAACTACTGTTGTAGTTTCAGATCCAATTGATGCAGTTGCAGATACTTTCCCAACACAAACACCAGGTACTACAACTCCAACCACAGTTGGAAATGTAACGACAAATGATACCTTGAACGGAGTTCCGGTAACGGCTGATAATACTGATGTTACTCCGGTAACAGCAGGACCATTATCAATTGATGACCAAGGAATATTGACCCTTGCGGGCAACACCGCATCAGGCAGTTACCCAATCACGTATACGATATGTGAGGTTGACCCAACTACAGGTACTGCAGTGACTCCTTCAAATTGTGATTCGGTAACAACTACTGTTGTAGTTTCGGATCCAATTGATGCAGTTGCAGATACTTTCCCAACACAAACACCAGGTACTACAACTCCAACCACAGTTGGAAATGTAACGACAAATGATACCTTGAACGGAGTTCCGGTAACGGCTGATAATACTGATGTTACTCCGGTAACAGCAGGACCATTATCAATTGATGACCAAGGAATATTGACCCTTGCGGCCAACACCGCATCAGGCAGTTACCCAATCACGTACACGATATGTGAGGTTGACCCAACTACAGGTACTGCAGTGACTCCTTCAAATTGTGATTCGGTAACAACTACTGTTGTAGTGTCAGGATCAATTGATGCAGTAGTTGATGCTTTCCCAACACAAACACCAGGTACTACAACTCCAACCACAGTTGGAAATGTAACGACAAATGATAGATTAAACGGAGTTCCGGTAACGGCTAGCAATACAGACGTTACTCCAGTAACAGCAGGACCGGTTTCTATCGATGCAACAGGAGTAGTAAGTCTTGCGCCCAATACCCCATCAGGCAGTTACCCCATCACGTACACGATATGTGAGGTAAACCCGGTAACAGGATTGGCAGTAGTGCCATCCAATTGTGATTCAGTCACAACTACTGTTGTAGTGTCAGATCCAATTGATGCAGTTGCAGATACTTTCCCAACACAAACACCAGGTACTACAACTCCAACCACAGTTGGAAATGTAACGACAAATGATATCTTAAATGGAGTTCCGGTAACGGCTGATAATACTGATGTTACTCCGGTAACAGCAGGACCATTATCAATTGATGACCAAGGAATATTGACCCTTGCGGGCAACACCGCATCAGGCAGTTACCCAATCACGTATACGATATGTGAGGTTGACCCAACTACAGGTACTGCAGTGACTCCTTCAAATTGTGATTCGGTAACAACTACTGTTGTAGTTTCGGATCCAATTGATGCAGTTGCAGATACTTTCCCAACACAAACACCAGGTACTACAACTCCAACCACAGTTGGAAATGTAACGACAAATGATACCTTGAACGGAGTTCCGGTAACGGCTGATAATACTGATGTTACTCCGGTAACAGCAGGACCATTATCAATTGATGACCAAGGAATATTGACCCTTGCGGGCAACACCGCATCAGGCAGTTACCCAATCACGTATACGATATGTGAGGTTGACCCAACTACAGGTACTGCAGTGACTCCTTCAAATTGTGATTCGGTAACAACTACTGTTGTAGTTTCGGATCCAATTGATGCAGTTGCAGATACTTTCCCAACACAAACACCAGGTACTACAACTCCAACCACAGTTGGAAATGTAACGACAAATGATACCTTGAACGGAGTTCCGGTAACGGCTGATAATACTGATGTTACTCCGGTAACAGCAGGACCATTATCAATTGATGACCAAGGAATATTGACCCTTGCGGCCAACACCGCATCAGGCAGTTACCCAATCACGTACACGATATGTGAGGTTGACCCAACTACAGGTACTGCAGTGACTCCTTCAAATTGTGATTCGGTAACAACTACTGTTGTAGTTTCGGATCCAATTGATGCAGTTGCAGATACTTTCCCAACACAAACACCAGGTACTACAACTCCAACCACAGTTGGAAATGTAACGACAAACGATACCTTAAACGGAGTTCCGGTAACGGCTGATAATACTGATGTTACTCCGGTAACAGCAGGACCATTATCAATTGATGACCAAGGAATATTGACCCTTGCGGGCAACACCGCATCAGGCAGTTACCCAATCACGTACACGATATGTGAGGTTGACCCAACTACAGGTACTGCAGTGACTCCTTCAAATTGTGATTCGGTAACAACTACTGTTGTAGTTTCGGATCCAATTGATGCAGTTGCAGATACTTTCCCAACACAAACACCAGGTACTACAACTCCAACCACAGTTGGAAATGTAACGACAAATGATACCTTGAACGGAGTTCCGGTAACGGCTGATAATACTGATGTTACTCCGGTAACAGCAGGACCATTATCAATTGATGACCAAGGAATATTGACCCTTGCGGGCAACACCGCATCAGGCAGTTACCCAATCACGTATACGATATGTGAGGTTGACCCAACTACAGGTACTGCAGTGACTCCTTCAAATTGTGATTCGGTAACAACTACTGTTGTAGTGTCAGATCCAATTGATGCAGTTGCAGATACTTTCCCAACACAAACACCAGGTACTACAACTCCAACCACAGTTGGAAATGTAACGACAAATGATACCTTGAACGGAGTTCCGGTAACGGCTGATAATACTGATGTTACTCCGGTAACAGCAGGACCATTATCAATTGATGACCAAGGAATATTGACCCTTGCGGGCAACACCGCATCAGGCAGTTACCCAATCACGTATACGATATGTGAGGTTGACCCAACTACAGGTACTGCAGTGACTCCTTCAAATTGTGATTCGGTAACAACTACTGTTGTAGTTTCGGATCCAATTGATGCAGTTGCAGATACTTTCCCAACACAAACACCAGGTACTACAACTCCAACCACAGTTGGAAATGTAACGACAAACGATACCTTAAACGGAGTTCCGGTAACGGCTGATAATACTGATGTTACTCCGGTAACAGCAGGACCATTATCAATTGATGACCAAGGAATATTGACCCTTGCGGGCAACACCGCATCAGGCAGTTACCCAATCACGTACACGATATGTGAGGTTGACCCAACTACAGGTACTGCAGTGACTCCTTCAAATTGTGATTCGGTAACAACTACTGTTGTAGTTTCGGATCCAATTGATGCAGTTGCAGATACTTTCCCAACACAAACGCCAGGTACTACAACTCCAACCACAGTTGGAAACGTAACGACAAATGATACCTTAAACGGAGTTCCGGTAACGGCTGATAATACTGATGTTACTCCGGTAACAGCAGGACCATTATCAATTGATGACCAAGGAATATTGACCCTTGCGCCCAACACACCATCAGGCAGTTACCCAATTACGTACACGATATGTGAGGTTGACCCAGCGACAGGATTGGCAGTAGTGCCATCCAATTATGATTCGGTAACAGATACTATCGTGGTATTGAATCCGATCGATGCTGTTGATGATGACTATACTGGAATGCAAATTTACAGTTACCCAGGAGGTAAAACAGGTGTAGTTCTAGGGAATGATATCCTAAATGGTAATCCTATAGTATTAAGTACAGGAGAGATAAAACTAACAGGAATTACGGTTCCAGATGGTTTAACATTAAATGATGATGGTACTGTAAGTGTATCTCCAAATACAGCTTCAGGAATCTATATTGTTAATTATATGATTTGTGATGTATTGAACCCAACAAACTGTGATAGTGCAAATGTTACAATTAAAGTACTTCCGCAAAATCCATCTATTGCTTTGGTAAAAACTGCTGAGTTTCTGGATGAGAATGGAGATGGATTAGCACAAGTAGGAGAAAAAACACGATATAATTTTGTCGTAACTAATACGGGAGATGTTCCATTGGTTGATATTACAATCAGTGATCCATTACCTGGAGTTGTTATCTCTGGCGGCCCAATATCTTTATTGGCTGGCGAAAGTGACAGTACAAGTTTCACAGAAATTTATACAATTACAGCTCAAGATTTGAATGTTGGCAGTATTTCTAGTCAGGGTACTGTTTCAGGAACAAGTCCACTAGGCGTTATTGTTAAAGATTTATCTGACAAGAATAGCATTACAAAAGATGAACCGACAGTTTTAACTGTTAATGGCTGTAAATTAGAAGTCTTTAATCTTGTTTCTGTAAATGGAGATGGAGATAATGATTACTTCCATATTGAAGGTTTAGATTGTTATCCTAAAAATTCGGTTGAAATCTACAATCGCTGGGGAGTACTTGTCTATTCGGCAGAAGGCTATAATAATAAGGAGATTTCATTTAAAGGTTTCTCTGATGGACGAGCTACAATAAAACAGTCAGAAGGATTACCTGATGGGACTTACTATTACATTTTGAAATTTACAGATTTCGAAGGAAGAATTTTAAGCAAAGCAGGATATTTATATCTAACGAAATAGGAGAATATACAGGGGACAATATAATTATTGTCCCCTTATATAATTTTTTTCTAAATGTTAAGCTGTGTGGTCAGTGTTATATTGATTATTAATTAAAAAGAGATAGTATTCTAAAAACAAATAAATAGGATTTACATATGAAAATTAAAAATACTTTTTTCGCAATATTACTCCTAACAAGTTTAGGGAGTTATGCCCAGCAGGATGCTCAGTATACCCAATACATGTATAATACTATTAATGTGAATCCAGCTTATGCCGGATCAAGGGGGGTAATGAGTATTTTTGGATTGTACAGAACCCAATGGGTTGGGTTAGACGGCGCACCAAGGACTGGTACTTTTTCAATTAATTCCCCTTTGGGAAGTAATCTTGGAGGAGGATTGTCTTTCGTTAGTGATAAATTGGGACCAACTCAAGAGAATACGTTGTCAGCAGATTTATCTTACACTATTCAAACTTCAGCATTTTATAAATTATCTTTTGGAGTGAAAGCAAGTGGTAATTTTTTTAGTCTAGACCCTAGCAAATTAAATCCCAAAGACTCAAATGATCCATCTTTACAAAACTTTGATAATAGTTTTTCTCCTAATGTAGGAGCAGGTATATATTTCCATTCTGATCAATTGTATGTAGGATTATCAGCACCTAATTTATTTGAGAGCAATAGATATAATGACAATGAAGTAGTAGTTAATAAAGAGAAAATGAACCTGTATTTAATAGGAGGTTATGTTTTTGATTTATCTCCTAGTTTAAAGTTTAAACCAGCTTTTTTATTGAAAGGTGTATCAGGATCTCCATTGCAATTGGATGTGTCAGGAAATTTCATGTTTAATGATAAATTTGTTTTGGGATTGGCCTGGAGATGGAGTGCGTCAGTAAGTGCTATGGCTGGTTTTCAGATTACTGATGGTATGTATATTGGTTATGGTTACGATTTAGAAACCACTAAATTAAATAATTATAATTCAGGCTCTCATGAAATATTTTTGAGATTTGAATTACCTAACAAAACGAATCGAATAATTTCTCCAAGATTCTTTTAAAATTTACTTATTTATGAAAACGAAAATTTACAAGTTTCAAAGAAACTATTATAAAAAATCAGCAGCAATGAAACTTTTTTTCTTACTAATATTTGTTTGTTCGATGAATGCTTATTCACAGAAAACAAGAGAGATAAAAGGAGATAAGGAGTTCGATAAATATGCCTATATTGATGCGATAAAAACCTATGAGCGTATTTATGAAAAAGGATATAAGTCACAAGATATGCTTGAAAAACTTGGGGACTCATATTATTTTAATGCTGATTTAAACAATGCAGCAAAGTGGTACAATGAATTATTTTCATTTACTCAGGATGTGGCACCAGAATATTACTATCGTTATGCTCAATCATTAAAGGGAATACAAGATTATAAAAAAGCTGATGAAATGATGTCTAAATTTTATAAAATAAATAGCTTAGATTCCCGCGGTGTGTTGGCATCATCTCAAAAAAATTACTTAGATGTAATTAAAAAGAATTCTGGCCGTTATCAAATTGAAAACGCCGGAATTAATTCAAAACATTCAGATTACGGGAGTGCATATTATAAGGATAAAATAATTTTTGCCTCAGCAAGAGATACTGGAACTGTCATAACAAAAAAACATTCCTGGACAGGAGAAGGATTTACAAATCTGTATTCCGCTGAGATGAATTCGGAAGGAAAACTATCTGGGGTAAAAAATTACGGAAAGATGCTTAATACTAAATTGCATGAATCTACACCTGTTTTTACAAAAGATGGTACTACTGTTTATTTTACAAGAAACAATTATTTAAGAAAAAAAGGAAAAGATAAGGAAGGAACTACTCGATTGAAAATTTATCAGGCAAAACTACAGGGTGATAAATGGACCAATATAAAAGAGCTGCCATTTAACAGTAATGAATACAGCGTTGCACATCCCGCTTTAAGTGCAGATAATAAAACGTTGTATTTTGCATCCAATATGCCTGGAACTTTAGGAGGATCAGATATTTTTAAAGTAAAAATCAATGATAATGGAAGTTTTGGAACTCCTGTCAATTTAGGAAAGGGAATAAATACAGAAGGACGCGAGACTTTTCCGACGATAACTGCAGAAAATGAATTGTACTTTGCTTCAGATGGGCATCCTGGCCTTGGAGGTTTGGATGTTTTTGTGTCTAAATTAGACAAAAGTGGTAATTTTGGAGATGTGATAAATGTAGGGGAACCGTTGAATAGTTCCAAAGATGATTTTGCTTTTTTAATTAATGAAGGGACAAGAACAGGATTTATAAGTTCCAATCGAGAAGGCGGTGAAGGAAGTGACGATATTTATAGCTTTGTAGAAACTAAGAAAATAGCATACACTTGCGAACGATTATTATCTGGCATAGTAACTGACAAAAAAAGCGGATTGCCACTTGCGAAGGTGAAAATTTCATTATTTGATAACTTGTCAAAAGAAATAAATTCAACAATAACAGATGATAATGGTAATTATTCTTTTGCTGTAGAATGTGGGAAGTCATATGTTGCAAGAGCAGAAAAAATAGAATACAATGCCAATGAAAAAAACGTCGTTATTGCCGAGACAACCGAAAAAATTGATTTATCGTTAATTCTGGATCCAGTAGGAGAAGGATGCAGAGTTACAGTTGGTGATGATTTGGGGAAATGCTTTGACATAAAAATGATTTATTTTGATTTAGATAAAGCCAATATAACAAGGAAAGCTGAATTAGAATTAGCAAAAATACTTGATGTATTAAATCAGCATCCTAACTTAGAAATTGATGTTCGCTCTCATACGGATTGTAGACAAACGTATCCTTATAACATGAAATTATCAGATCGAAGAGCCAAATCAACTATTGCCTGGTTTGTCAAAAAGGGAATTAGTCCAAAGAGATTAACTGGTAAAGGTTATGGCGAATCACAATTGGTGAATGATTGCGGTTGCGAACCGACTAATGTGTCAAGTTGTACAGAAGAGCAACATTCAGCTAATAGACGTTCAGAGTTTATTATTACGAAGTTGTAATACTTGATTGTTTGAGTTTGATAAAGCTCTATAAGCAAGAAAAATTGTTTGATAGAAATGTTAGATATTTTTTTATTGTATTTAAAAGGATGAATTTTTTACATTAAAAGGAGTGATTTAGTTCTGGGAATTGGTTGTAAAATTCTAAAAAGATATTTTAGATAATAAGTGTTATCATGAAAACTTTTAAAATTATTATAATAAGCTTATGTGTTTTTTCTTCTAGAAGTTTTGGGCAGAATAATGTTTCTGTTACTCCTGTCGTTACTACAAAAAATGCATCTTCATCAAAAGATATTGAAGCTGATGGAGATCTAGTTATAAAATCGTACTATGTCGTGGAAACAATTAATATGGTTTTTGGAAAAAGAGTCACCAAATATGAAGTTTCAAAATTAGACATGATTGATACATATGATTTAGGACCAAACAACACAAGAACAATAACGCCTATTTATAAAAAGAGAAGAGTCGCTAAAATTGAAATGCTGCCCAAGTATAGTAAAGATAATGTTACAACAACGATTCCCCCAATTAAAATTTCGGATATTGCTGTAGCCGAAAATCAAAAATATATTTTTGTACACCCAACAGATACATATAAGAGAATTATTGACCAGGGATATGTTACAGCAGATATGCTTATAAAAGTGGCAGATGAATGTTATTTTGATGGTAAAATGAATGAAGCCGTTTGGTATTATGGAAAGTTGCTGAAAGTGTCTCCTGAAATAGAAGCTTCGTATTATTACAGATATGCTCAGTCATTGAGAAGGATTGGACAAAAAGAAAAAGCAGATAAAATAATGACACTATTTGAAAGTAAAATGCATAAAATAAAATTGAAAAAAAACAATTAAATCGCTCTGTTTGTAAAAAAACATTAGTGTTTTGTTAGATCAAAATAAGTAATTAGGCAGTTGCAAGAATATCTTTTGCAGCTGTCTTTTTGTTTTATAAGTGCTTTGTATTTACAGGTAATTCTTTTATTTGATTTTATCGCATTTGGAATACTTTTTATCTTTGGTTTTTAAAAGTGACAAAAAATGAATACTAAAGGTCATTGTTGTACATAATACATAATCCTTCAGTATTTTAAATT
The DNA here is from genome assembly GCF_057834355.1 of Flavobacterium sp. GL_143. Taxonomy (NCBI): domain Bacteria; kingdom Pseudomonadati; phylum Bacteroidota; class Flavobacteriia; order Flavobacteriales; family Flavobacteriaceae; genus Flavobacterium; species Flavobacterium sp. GL_143. The sequence continues at coordinate 2,738,281 of NZ_CM174401.1, forward strand.
GAGATTTACACTTAGTTATCATGACGTTGAAGAAATAATGAAAATTTGAGGTGTGATTTTGTTGATCATGCCAGAATCCAACGCTGGTTTTATAAGTTTGCCCATTTCACTGAGTAAGAGATGAGTCAGAGAAAAGGAAGAGTTAGGGTGAGTTGAGAATGGATGAGGCCTATATTAAAATAAAAAGTATTTGATGTTATATAGGGCAGTAGATAAATTAGGTTATAAGGTTGTATTTTCTTTTGACCAGAAAAAGACAAAGAATCGAGTGATCAGTTTTTTAATTAAAGAATTAGTAATAACTGGGCTGGCTAAGAGTAATAAACATTGATAAAGGCGGTTCTAATGCTGCAACAATTAAAGTTTATAACAGGCGTTCTTTCTCAAAGATTAAAATTCGGAGATGTAAATATCTCAACAATATTTTAGAACAAGACCATGATTTTATCAAGTGGTTTATACATAATGGATTAGGTTTTAAAAGTTATAAATCGGTCAAACGAACTTTAAGTGGAATTGAAGTTTGTACATATGTTGAGGAAGAATCAAATGTTTGGATCAGGGATATCTATGTTTAAATCATTCTGTAAATTGGCGTGCTAACTTTTAAGTTACTTAAATTCTTATATTTGATTCTGACAGATGTGACAGAGCCAGTTGTTGAATTCAAATTAAACAGAATCAAAATTTTAAGGTTCATTAATGAAACTTGTTTTAAAATATTTTTTATAAACTTTAAACATTTGGATACCTCCTAAAATGATAAAAAATGACGAAATAAAAGCTGACAGTATAAAGTTTGAAATTACATTTGTTTTCAAAATAATAGTTTCTAAGATTAGAATAAAACTTAACATTCCTGAAAAAGTACCTGTCAAAGTTCCAAAAATATAATAATATTTTAAATTTTCTTGGGTTGTAATATGTTTTTCATTTATTAAAAATAAATTCCAAGTTGTCCAAAAAGGTAATTGCATAAAATTAAGGCAGTTTAAAATTACGCCTATCATAAAAGGTGAATATATCATATACAGATTCAAATTATTATTTGAATTTTTTTTTTGAATTGCATCCAAAAAAAATAAATAGGCTAAAGCAAACATAAAGCCGACACTCAAGAAATCAATTATTTTCATTGTTTTTTTATTATTCATAAGTTGTTTTGCAAATTCTAACGTAAAATAAATAATAAAGGTTTCAATAAAAATGACCCCAAACAAAAAGAAAATTAGTTTATAAAATCCGGAATTTGAGTAAATTTCTAAGCCGATTAAATTTAAATAGCCAATAGGGATTGATCCAATGAAACTCACCAGAAAACCAATTAAGATATTCTTTATTTTTTTCAATTTTTAAAAACTGGTTATCTTGTTGTTATGAATAAGATGTAATTTGAATTCACGTACTCCTGCTTTAAATTCTAAATAAGGAATTTTCATTTTATGATTTGCCGCACTAATTTCATACATATAAGTAATATGTTTGGAAAGCTCTTTCCAGGCAAACCAAATAGAATGTTTTGGATCATAAATATGAGTGGGTTCACTGGCCGCTCCATTAAGCTCAACGATTAACAAATTTTCGCCTTTTTCTAATTCTTCAAAAGAATTATACATGATATCAAAACGACCAAAATAAAATTCTGGAATTTGAAGAGCAATAGTATTAATCATAGCTGTTAATTCTGGAGTAATTCTATTACTTATATCGAGAAATTTTGCACCACGAGCATGATTTCCAAATGGAACCAGATTTACAGCTTCATCTTTTTGTAATACTCTTTGTAACTGTTCACCATATTCTTCTTTTAAGGCTTTAGATTGAAACTTAAATCTTGGTGTCTGATTAATTAGATTTTCTATTGTAGAGGTTCCATCACCTATAACAACCAAGAATTCTTTTGAAACAATTCCTGTAATTTTTCCAGTTTTTTGAGCAGGATAACGGACGTAAAAAATGCCTATTTCGTTTTTAAAATGAATTAATTTCTGTACTAAAAAATCAAAATTTGCTTTTTCAACGTAGTTTTTTAATTCTGAAATATTTTGAATTTTCCTTACTCCAGAACCTCTTAAACCAATGTCTGGTTTAACGATTAATGGAAAACAAATTCCTCTTTCAATAATTGTAGCAACTATTTTTTTTAATTCGGTTTTCTCTTTAAATAAAATAGTTGTAGGATAATATTTTTGGGGAAGCAAATCATAAATTTTTTTTTTACTTTCCATTATAAATCCTCCATTTTTAATTTTTGGATTTGATGCATTAAAGAAAAAAAAGGACCCCGCTTTTATAGAATAATAAATCCAAAGAAAATAAATTGGAATATATAAGATTTGGAATGGCCAATATTCCCAGTTTGTAATTTTATGAAAAAATAATTTCATTTTTAAATTTTTTATAAAGTAATAAATGAGGTTGTATAGTCTCTTTCATTTATTAAATTGTGGTAGTTAATAGTGCTATTTTTTTTTTGGGTAATAGCTTGAGTGATGCTCAATGTTTTCATTGAGTTTTCTCTATTGATTATTAGACCATTTTCACAATCTTGATTTTCAGTATAATTATGAAAGTTAATTGCATCAGAGGCCGAAATCAGATTTTTATTTTTTAGAAAATTATTAAACCAAGTCACCCTTTTTTTTCTTGTTTCATTTGAATATAAAGTGCTGGAAGACCAAATATGATTTTTGGTTTCATCTAGTATAGCAGTTTGCTTATGATAACTATTCCATATGAGTTCATATAGTTTTTTCTCCTGATACAAAATCAAAGTAAAAGGCTCAATATTTTGTAGATCGATCTGATGCCAAAAATCCTTTGGAGAATCATTATAAATAATATCCAGTACAATTAATCCACGACTTTTTCTGTATGGAGGTAAGCTTTGATGTTTTATTAAACCTCCATTTAAAAGGACTAAAACTGATCCTTTAGAATCAACAGCAAACCAAGTCCCTCCAGCTTTTGGGTCTTTAGGATAAGCAACATCTTTTCCATTTGCGGAATAATTTTTGGGAGGAATCGCTTCCGGACGAATTATATTTTCGTCCCGATTGGATGTAATTATTACCTCATTTTTATTATATATATAAGTTACTGTACACATTGTTTTCTATATTCGATAGTAGAGCGGGCTACACCAAAATTTGGATTTATTGAAATGCTTTCACGCTGCAAAATAGCAACTTTTATTAATGCTTGATGATGAATACAATGTTCTAAATTATATAATAATTCTCTATGATAATTACTTTGAATTTTTAGCGCATTCCCGTCAATTATTTGTTCTAAATAGATGATTTTATTTTCGCTTTTGAAGCCTAATTTAATTTCGCAAATGCATTGTTTAGCATATTTAGTTTCGGTTTGAATTTGCTTGTTTCTCTTACGATTATCATAATTTACGATTCCAGAATCATAACTGTTTTGAAGGCAATAAAACATTTCTAGGATATGTCGAATATGCTCGCCAATTGTTGCATTGCTTAGTTCTTTGCAAGTTTTTGAATAATCTTTGTCTGATAATTGATCTAACAAATTAGTTAGTTCATCTAAACTATAGAATATAGATTTTAATAACATAACTATTTTAAATTTAAAGCATTAAAAATTTTGTTTTTATTTAAATAAAGCAAACCTAAGCAGCATGATAACGTGATGATAGCTAATGAAAAAAGAAAACCTCCATCACCTTGAATCTGTATTCCTAAAACGAATAAATGCAAGGAAATCGCACCAAACATAACTCCACTTCCGCCAATAGCTCCAATCCATGTTGTTTTAGGAATTAAAATTAAAATAGCAATCACTAATTCAATAATTCCAGAACCGATTCTTCCATAAGGTTCAATTCCTATTTTTGAAAAAATATAGACACTTTCTTCTGCAGCGCTAAATTTAAAAAACAATGTTTGTAATAAAATAATAGCTGCAACTGTTCTCAAAATCCATTCTAATTGTGTTTTTCTAAGTATCATTATTCTGTATATTTTGTTTTCCAATTGTTATCTGCTTTTGATTTTAAGTTTTTCTCTTCCTTATTCCATTTTGTCAATGTATTATTAAAGTATGCATTGTAAAAGAGGTAAAGTTTTCCGTCTGTAATTTTAAAGGTTTGAGGATTTATTTCAACCTTTTCACCTGAATATCCCATAGCATAGGCACACCAGCCTCCGTATTGAGGTTCATATTTAGAAGGATTTTTTAAAAAAGCACTTTTGTTTTTATTTGAAGAAAATTTATAGATGACCCCTTGATATGAAGCAGATAATTCTTTTTGGCCTTTTATAGCTTTTGCCTGGCTAAAATAGGCAACGGGGTCATAGCCTTGAATAGCGATTTTGTTCTCTAGATTATACAGCTTAAGACGATTGGGGGCATATTGAGCTATTGAAATTGTTGAAATGAAAATCAATATTAATAATGCAATTTTTCTCATGAATTTTGTTTTTAGTTTTTTGGGCAAAATAACAGATGTTAATATTAATTCAATTGATAAAAAAGCCGTAAGAATAGGTCAATAAAGTTTTTTACGTAGATCCGTTCGAATTGAATGTTATTTTACTTAATAGTAATTTTTAGAATTTTGTAAATTGTAGTGTAGCAGTAATGAATGCTTATTGTCGCATATTTATGATATAAGGTTATTGAAAAAATGTTAGATAGCTACTTTTGTAATAGTAATTTAAATAGCATTGTGAATAATTAATGAATGTTGTAAATAATTAGGATGGTGTTTTTTACGTCAACTATGGATAAAATTGTAAAAAATGTTTTACCTCTATTGAGGAGCATATAATGAGAGTAGCTGATAATGTTATAGGTTTGTGCAATCAAAATAATAATAGCTGTTAACTCTTTGGGCGTGAATAATTCATCCAATTTAGTCCAACGAAACATAAAACTATTTTATTTTAGTTAGATTGAAATATTGATATGATTTATTCATTGTAAGAGCGTTAACAATGAGAAGATAGTTTAAAATAAGAATCCATTAGTAATGTTTTATATGTATAAAACATTGAAAGACAAAACTATAAATAATAGTTTTTTTTTAAAGCCCTAAGGGTTAGTGCTTTTTTATTCATGCTAAAATAAATATGTAGCAATTAATATATTGTTAATTGTCAGGATTAGCTAATTGTATATAAAAACTGTATTCTTATGTTTTTATAACTTTATATTTCATCATGATTTACAAATAGACTGTAATCTTGCAAAGGCTTATTTGCAAATAATAAGTTCATAGAAAATTGATTAAAAAATGATTTAAATCGAATAGTTGCTTTTGTACTTGCAATTTTATTTGTTTTTTGGAGATAGTAGTAACAGTTTTGTTTTTGAGACATGCTTGTTATTTTTTATAAGTACAAAATACGTTCTTACTAGGGTTATATTTGTTTTTTTTGGTAATTTTAAATTTTTCCTTCCTTTAATTTGAAGTAGTATTTTAATTAAAGGATTCTCTTGAGATTTATTCTCAATAAATGTTAAAGATTTAGAAATCAACTAGGTAATTTAATATTTTACAAATCTATTTTCATAACATTTAAATGTAAAAAAAATAATCATTTTTTCTAAAAAACATCCTCCTAAAGAGGGTGTTTTTTTTTTGTCTAGTGTCTAGCTTTAAAATAAATATACACAAAAAGTATCATTATGAAAAAAAATAAGAATTGTATATGCAAAGAGATTATAGTATGTTTTAAAGGCTTAAATTGTTCAAGAAATTGAACAGGGAGCTAGCTTAATTACTCAAGTTAAAAAAAAGATTATGATATTCAGTCTCATTTTATAATTGTTCAATGGCTTCGAAAATTTGATAACTTTGATTGGGATAACGAAACACCTTCTACCGTGGCAAAATCTCCTAAGTAAAAAAATAATGTAATTTGAAGCCAAAGTAGAGTTATTAGAAAAATAAAAAGCATTTTACGGCAGCAGTATTATGTAGCTGATAAAAGGGCTATTATTTTCGGTATGATGATTGATTTAGTTGAAAAGTAATATCAATTTATGGAATACTAAAACAAAAATTTTGGATATTTTTTTTCTTTTTTTTCTCTCTCTCTTCTTTTTAAAGATCTTTTAAAATATATATTCCTTCTTCTACTGACACTTTTTTTTTTACTTCTGATAAATTAAAGTTTTTTTGTATGAATTTGTTAAAATTAAGATTATCACTAAATTTGTAATAACCACTGTGAGGCGTATAAATTTTAATTTCCTTAAATATATTTCTTTTGAAAACGAAACAGTAATGTATTTGTTATTACCATGCCTACTATCCTATAATATTTAGAATATCATTTCTGTAATGTATCTGAGATTTGATGGGCTTGGTTAGATGTTGGATAATCAAGACTTGCATGAAATCGTTTAAGTTATAATGATTAATTATAATTATAATATTTTTCTTTACTTATTTATGGTTCTTAATAGATCTTTTTAGAGAAGAAATCATTTTTGATAATTATATTAAAGTTTTCAGCTAGTTCATTCTCGTGTGGACTGCCAGTCAGAGTCATGTTTATAGCTATTTTATCCTTATTTAAAAGTGCTGGGTAATTCTGCGAACAATACTGTATTTCCTCGGTAGGAATGATATATTAATATAAAAGAAGAGACTCGCCTTCTGTTCTCTAAGGTCGTCTTGAGAGCTCTATTCAACTACTGCTTCAGGGTTAAGATGTAAAGCATAACCCACAATTTTTCTTGAATATGTATCTGTTATTAAGCTCGGATAACTAAAACCCTCTAAAGCTCTAATATGAGTTATATTACTTCCCAGAGCAGTTCCAGGGTGTAAAGTGATAAATTCTTTATTAGGTTTGGATACTTTTTTAGTCAATGGTAAGAATTTGTTGTCTTTACTATTCGTCTTCTTATTAATAAATAATGAAGCTCAAAAGATCATAGAATTGTTCACTACTCATCTTTATCTGATGTTTTTTCAATTAAGGGATCAGTAAACATAACAATTTTCTTGTTTTAAAGATAGGAATCGAAGAACAAAATTCGCTTGCTGATTTTGAAATTGCAGAAAGTGTTAAATTTGTTCTTGTTGTCTTGTGGTGAGTGAAATAATAAGCTTGTAGGTATTTGAATTAATGTTGTCTGCCCATGCTTTGAAAGTATTTCTTGAAACCTCATATTTTCGACTAGTAACAAGGCAGCAGATTGTACCCAATTTTACTGGTTCAACAATTTTTAATTTACTTTTCTCATCAATCATTTCAGAAGGTTTTCTACTAATTGAAACTTTTTACTATGTCTTTTTATTTTTTGTGCCCTCATTAGTTGTAAGTTATACATAGGACAAGAGAATTTGACCGTTTTTTTTGCTTTGATTTATAGAGCAAGATTATTCTTGGATTTTCTCATTCAGCCTTCTGAAACTTAGTTTTATGTTTCTATTTTTTTGGCTTTTTGCGGGATTTTGCGATTGATTAATGATTTAGTTTTGCCTCTTTGTGTTGGAATAGAATCAAATAATAATATTTGTAACAATCAATATATCATTTAAGTAAAAAAACGATTAATTAGCTTTTGTGGATAAAACGCAATGTCACTAGTAGACAAGTTGTTTTTTATGGTAAGCTAGATTTATTGGTGATTTCGTTCAAACAAGAAATATTAACATAATAAAGCCTTTATCAATGAATCAAAATTATTTTCCAAAACGAGTGATAGTAATTACTTTGTTTTTGTTGCTTCTGACAAAAATGTCATTTGCTCAGACAACGAATCATTTTCCAGTTATTAATAATATGGAAGATCTATTTGGGGCTGATGAGCGCTTTGCTTGCGATAGGGCGCCATATCTTAAGGCAAATATTTATGGTAACAGTATGTTTATTGTGGTGCCTGTACAAACGGGAAATACCCGGTCACATTCGATAGCGAATTATAAAAGATGTGCTATTCGCATAAACCAAGACATTATAATTAATGTAGGAGCTGGAGGCCCAACTGATTTGGCATCCTATACCAAAGATCGATCAATTGATATAGCTCTTAGTGCAACTTCAAGAATCAGAAGCTCAGCTAATAATGATCAATATTGTGATGTGGTATATCTCGAAGTAAAAAACATTCCTACTTCTTCTTTGTATTCTACCAATCAGGTATCTATGAGAAATTATGATATGCACGTTGACTATGCGGGGTATGAACAAAATAATTGTACTTTTACGGCAGATAATGCACCTAGCAGGTTCGTCTATAATATTAAATATAGTACATCTCCTTCAGTGACAATTCCTGTTGTAAAAACACAACCTTTTTGTGGAGGTTCTGATATCTCTTGGACTCCTCCAAATTTAACCGGTACCGAATTTTATGGTGCAATTACTGCAATAATAGATGATAATTATTCTGATCCTAAACCATATTCATCTGGAATAATTCAAGATATATCGCAATCGGTTCTTTCTTCTACAAATAGAAATATTAATGTGAAGTTATTCATTGGAGATGATTTTAGGTACGGAATAGATCCTTTTTATACAAAAGATGTTCAAATAACCACATTAAAAACAGGTGTTCCATTTGATTTATCGGCATCAAATGATCTATGTGATGGTACTATAAAGCTTTCGTGGCAATGGGAGGGTTTTAGTCCAACAACTTTTACTGTTTATTCAAGTACTAATGCTAATGGCACATTTACAAAATTAAGTGACATTTCTGGATCAAAACGTACTGCGACTTTGGAAGCGACTAATTTTATATTAGGTACAGATTATTATTTTAAATTAACAGGTACAGGAGGAACCTGCCCAGAAGAGGGGGAACAATCGGAAGTATTTTCTGGAATTGCTCCCAAAGCTCCTTATGCTCCTATTACTCTTGGTGCAGAATTACTTGGTGGAACAGATGCTGGTGTAAGATTAAAGTGGAATGAAAAACTTTGGAGAAAATCAGACTTTGTTAATGTTGGTTCAAAAAAATATAGAATTACAAGAAGAGATCTTAAAAAAGGTATTGAAAAAGTTACCGATTTAACCTTAGATAATTTTAGAGCATTAGTAAGCAGTCAGGCAGATGGAGCAGCTGGACTAAATTTGGAATACACAGATAGAGAAACAAGTACATGTGATGCTTATTCTTATAAAATTGCAGCACTAGATAATTGTACTACAAGTGCTGCCACAGTTTTTACGAGTAGCCAAACTGGAGCTACTAATATCGATATAACGAATATTGATATGGCTTCTCTTTTTGAAAAAGATAATCTTAAAACATCAAAGGGGTATTATTCTGATCTTGTTCTTTTAGATTGGAAAACGGATATAAATTTTGATTTTGCAGGAAATTTTAAAATTTATCGCCGTCAGTCCGAAAGTATGCAGGTTCCTGAATTAATGATTTCTATCGATAGAAATACTCGTAGTTGGGAAGATAAAACAGCCTTTGCAAAAACAATGTATGAATATTATGTTGTATTTGAAGCCGATTGTGGTTTAGGAAAAATTAGCAGTTTTGATGTGCAGACATTATTAAATAAAACGTATAAAGAGGTTAAAAATATGCGGGGATTAGCAACGGGAATTGGCTTTAGATTGCCCGCAGCAACTGTGTCAGGAAATATTTCTTATACCGGGGGAATTGCTGTTCCAGATGTAAAAGTAATAGCCGAAAGAGATGGTGGCGTAACTGGAACTTGTTTAAATTTTGATGGAAGCACACAGTTTGTAAAAATCAACTCTGATGCTATTCCTATTAATTATAGTGAAACAGGATTTTCTACAGCGATATGGGTAAAACCAACAACTGTAAGCGGAACGAGTGTGATTGCAAAACAAGATGGCTTATTCAAGATAGAATTGATTGACGGTCAGGTAAAAGCAACAGTTGGGGGTAACAGTGTAGAATCAAGTAGTAATTTATTAGCGGATAATTTTAGTAATATATTTGTTACTTGCAATGCTTCAACTGTAAAACTTTATATTAATGGTGTCGAAAATGCTAGTACGACCAGAACAAATACAAATCCTCTATCAACGACATCAACAAGTGCTATATATCTTGCTACAAATGACGGAATAGCAGGTGCATATAATGGATTAATAGATGAATTTAGAATTTACAATACTGCAATAGAACCACAACTTGTATTAAGAGATTATAGCCGAATTGTTAGTTCAGAAACACCTGGTTTGTGTGGATATTGGAGATTTGATGAAAGTAATGGTGGTTATGTATTTGATTTTTCAAGAAGAAATGGAATTTATAACAAAATAGATGGAGAAATTATAGGAGCTACTTGGAGTACAACTGTTCCGGCTAAGGAACAATTAGGTTTTGGAGCTTATACGGATCAAAATGGTAATTATATTATTGAAAACTTCCTGTTTAACGGGACAGGAGAAAATATTAGAATAACTCCTACATTAACTTTAACAGGTTCTGTGCATGAATTCTCACCTACTAATAGAATTTTATTCTTAGGTGATGGTAAAAGTATTGAAAATAATATTGATTTTACAGACAGATCTTCATTTCAAGTAACAGGAAATGTTAGATTTAACTTTGATGATAATTTGGGGACTACTTCTAAAACAGCTGGTTCGCCTGGTGTGTCAATTTGGATTGATGGAATTCAACAGGTATTAGTAGATGGTCAGGCTGTACTTACGGATGATAACGGATTATTTTCAATTTCAGTTCCAATTGGAAAGCACTTTTTGGAATTCCGAAAAAATAATCACACGTTTGTAAGCAACCGTTTTCCATCTTTAGAAAATGGCACTTATGACTTTCAGGACAAGTTATCAGGAATAGAAATATTAGATGATACAAAACTAAAATTAGTAGGTTCTGTTGTAGGAGGGCTGGTAGAAGGAAATAAAACTCTTGGATTCCTGACTGATAAAGGAAATTTACAAGCTGGGAAACAATTGATAAATAATATTGGTCAAACCTATTTTACTATAACATCAACAGATTTAAAAATAAACCGTAGAGTTGAGACTGATCCTGAAACTGGAGAATTTGAAATTATGCTCCCACCGTTAGAATATGGTTTTTCAGATGTAAAATACACATCAAATGATGGTGTTATAATTTATAAAGCTGACATTACAGGTATTAAACTAAATACATCTGCTGCATATACAGGTATAAATCAAACGCAAAAAGTACTTACCAATGGTAATTTTGTAGATAAAACTATAAACTATAATGCTGCAAAGCCAATAATTTACAGAACTGCTCCTTTAGTAAAATTAGTAGATGATTCGGGAGCCGATTATTTACCGAATACAGTTGAGGGTCCTATTGCAAAAACGACAATAGGAACTAAGGAAGTTGGCATATTTGATGAAGTTAATAATACACAAATAACAATTTCGACTGCAACTTTAAAGTATCCTTTGTTTAAACAAGGGGAACGTTATAATACTACAATTAAAGCAGTCGAAAGATATGCTTACGAAGGACCAAAACCAGCTGCTAATCCTGCGATAGATGAAGTACCGGTACTTGATGGAGAAGTGACAGTATCTAATGGAATCGCTGCTCGTCAGGATAATGTGAAAAATGCATATTATATAAATGCAGATGGTAATATTATAGAACTGGAAGGAAATACTCATACTTTCAATTTGCAAAAAGATGGGGCTGTAAATTACTCATTTTTACCTGGAGAACCTGATTTTGTTGCACAAGCAGCCCCAGAAGATACGTATACAAAGTCAATTGGCATAACTATCAAAACTGCAGGAAAAACCATTTACTGGCCAAACACTACAGATTCTTCTTTGCGATATAAAGGATATGTAATGGGGGGAATTAAATTACCTGGAACAAATTTTATTACCGCTGCACCTGTGACTATAGAAAGTACCTTGCGTGTTCCTCCCGGGTCAGGAAGTAGTGTTACGATAACAAGAGAAAGTAGTTTTACAAAGGAGACTTCACAGACAGTTGAAACAAGAGGAGATTGGGATATTGGCATTGGTGTTGGAATAGAATTTGAAGCTGAAGCTCCTCTCGTTGGAGTGAAACTTAGTAAAAGTGAAAATACAGTTTTAGCAAAAACTTATGGAGAAAAGACAAATAGGACTGAAAACAATTCAAATAGCGCACTGGCATTATCAGAAGATATTTCTATATCAAGTGAAGATGCTGTAGGCCAAGGAGATTATTTTATATCGAATTCAAGAAATATAGAAATAGGTCGTTCTAATAACTTAAAATTTGTTCCTGCAGAGAATTGTGTAGGATGTTTGGGTAAAAAAATTACTGCAAGTAACGGGAAAGAATATATTCTTGGGACATCAGATGTTTATTTTCAAAACGATCAGGGTTCGACGTATTTTCTATATTCAGAAGCGCACATAAAAACAAATATAATACCAAATTTAAAATCAATAAGAAATAGTTTATTTATCAGCAATCCAGAATTATATACTACTCATATAACAGCGGATAATCCTTTGTATGCTGTAAATAATGATGATCCGCGTTTAGGAAGTCAAAGTAATGGAACAGATTATACCAAAGATGATGACGCTGATGATACAGGTGCCAGTTATACGTTTGCAAGAACGCAAGCTCCTGTAGAAAAAGGGATAGTACAGGATAAAGTGAGATGGTATAACTCTCAAATTAGAGCATGGCAGGAAATTTTAATGGACAATGAGATTGAAAAATGGACTGCAATAAATACTGATACACCAGAACAAAAAAATATTTCTATTAGTTCAGGTATTGCATATAATAACACCTCAACTGTCGAAAAAGAAGAACTTCGTCTCAGTTCAAATGAATTACTTGCCGGGGGAGGAATTTCAACAGAAAATAAATTCCTTTTAGGAGTTGGTGTCTTGGTAGGTCCAGTAATTGAAATTTCTGGAACAGGGGATACTGCAAGCGGTTATTCTACTACTACAGGGAGTAAAAAAAGTGTGACGACATCCTATACGATACAAGATAATGACCTGCACAATACTTTTAGTGTAAATGTATTTAAAGGAGGAGGAAATGATAGTCCAATATTTGAACTTGCTGCTGGTCAAACATCATGTCCTTTTGAACCAGAAAAGGAATTAGAAACAACTAAAAAACACATTTATTACTTAAAATATTGGGTAGATAATATTCCTTCTCTTAAAACTGAAAGACTAGCGGCGATTAATAAAAATTATGAGACATTAATTGCCGATGTAAATACTCAGATAAATAAATTAAATTGTTCCACAGGGAATAGGGGTGATGATGATTTATGCGCACTTCAAAAACAATTATTAACTGTTAAACTGACTGATTTACAAACCAATAAAACTAATGAAATTAATAGATTTAACTCGCTAATTCAAAGAAAAGAGCAATCTTGTAAAACTTTATTAGACTTATATAATGCTAATTCAGTACCAATAATTGGGAATCGAACTGTGCAGATTGAAAAACCTGGCATTTTGGTAGATGGAAATGACGAGGCGTCAAGACTAAATGTCCCATCTACTTCTCCTGCTTCATTTGAATTACGTCTTAGTAACAATACTGAATTAAAACCTATTAAGAATGCTGTTAACCAATACAAGTTATATGTTGATCCGGCATCAAACCCAGATGGATTGGATGTTTCTATAAATGGTGAAAGTTTGGTAAAACCAGTTACATTTGAACTACCTTTTGGTCAAAGTATTATACAAACACTTACTGTTAAGAGAGGACCAAAAGCTTATAAGTACAAAGATCTTATAATTAATTTTGGATCGGTATGTGACGATAGTATCAATGCTAGTATTAAATTAAATATTGATTATATACCTGTTTGTAGTGAATCTACTATTACAAGTCCTGGAAACAACTGGACAATTAATAATAGTAACAAAAACAAATTAAGTCTCGAAATAGGAGGATATGATGTTAATTATGCTGGATTTAAAGCAGTAAGAATTCAATATAAACATTCAAATGAGTCTGAAGCTGATTGGAAATTATTAGAAGTTTATTATCGTAATGAAGATGAACGTATTAATGCAGGAAATGCTGAAGTACAGAGAAATGCGCCACTTTTAAGTGATCAAGGAGGTAATAAATTTATCTATAATTGGGATGTTGCATCACTTCCAGACGATAAATACAATCTACGAATTCAAAGTATTTGCAATGGAGACAACGCTGATGTTGTCTACACATCACCGAGTATTGATGGTATTATAGATCGTACGGTCCCATCTCCTTTTGGAACTCCACAGCCTTCTGACGGAATTCTATCTGCTGGTGAAGATATTTCGTTACAACTTAATGAAACAATTAATGCTGGAGTCCTAACGCCTTTTAATTTTGACATTAGGGCCGTACTAAACGAAGGAGAGTTAAGGCATCCTGCAAGTTTATACTTTAACGGAAATGGGGATAGTATGGAAATTCCGGAAGGATTGCAACTTAACAATCGTTCCTTTTCTACTGATTTTTATCTTAAACGTAAAAAAATAGGCACCGAGACAGTTGTATCTCAGGGAAGATTACAAGGGCAAGCATTCGTTCTTGGATTCAATGGACAGAATCAATTAGATATTGATTTAGGACTAGCCAAAATAACTGGTAAAACAGCAATAATAAATGATAATTCCTGGACTCATGTAGCATTTTCTTATGACTCTTCGAGAGAGGAAGCTAAAATTTTTGTCAATGGTAAATTAGATGCTATTTTGTCAAATTTTGTTCCTAATTATGAAACAACGGATAAAATAATTATTGGGAAAGACGTCTTAGGCAAAAATACTTCTTTCAACGGAAATATGCATGAATTAAGATTTTGGAATAAAGCTTTATCAGAATCTGAAATCAATATTGTTGCGACTAAACGTCTTAAAGACAATGAGCCTGGTCTAGTAGGAAACTGGTTAATGGAAGAATTAGAGGGTAAAGTAGCCAAGGACCACATAAGATTAAGAAATGCAAATATACTTTCTGCGACCTGGCAAGCATCTGTAACAGGAAATGCATTGAAATGTGATGGCTCATCTGTAAGAACAATCACTTCGCCAGCTTATGATAAAGAGTCAGATTTAACTATTGAATTTTGGTTTAATGGTAAAAATGCAATCAAAGAAACCTTTTTGTCAAATGGGAAAGGAGATAATTCTGATACGAATACGACCGGATGGGCTATAAAATCAAATAATGGTCTCATTGAAGTTTGGAATAATAATAAAATGTTTGTTGCGACAAATAGCGATTATTTAGATAACCAATGGCACCACTTTGCGCTAGTTGTTAATCGTAGAGGAAATGTAACCTCATATATAGATGGAAAACAAGAAAAAATAGGAGTAACAAAAGAAATTGATTTTTCTGGATTTGGTGGGTCAAAGTTAAATATAGGTTCACTTGGATGGGTAAATCCTGACGGATCTGGTGGTAATGACGAATATTTTATTGGTTCAATAGATGAAATTAGAATTTGGGGAACAGCAAGAAAAGCGGATCAAATTGACCGTGACAGACATTACATGCTTAAAGGGGATGAGATAGGTCTTGATTTATATTTACCTTTTGATATTTACGAAGAAATGTCAGGTATTAATTTCTTAGAATCTTCAATCGTTTCTGCTGCAACTGGAGAAACAGCTGTAAAAGAATCAGGTATGGCTTCTTCAATTAAAGGGACAGTAGAGTACGATAAAAACACTCCTTTGATTAAGATTCCTAGACCAATTAGTAAGGTGGATTTTACGTATAATGTCAATAAAGACAAAATAATAATCTCTCCAGTTTATGACAATAGAACTGAGAAAGTAACTTTGGATATTACAGTTAAAAATATTCAGGATTTAAATGGAAATCCGATGGTGTCACCAGTAACATGGACTGCTTTCATAGATAGAAATCAAGTAAAATGGATGGAACCAACAAAAGATTTAACTATAGAAACAGGCAATGGAATTAGTTTCGAAACATCGATTATAAATACCGGAGGCACAACATATAATTTTAATATTAATAATCTGCCATCCTGGCTTACTGTAAATCCTTCTTCAGGGAGAATTGGACCTAACAGTACTCAAAAAGTTAACTTTACTGTTGATAAGAATGTAAATATAGGGAGTTATAATAATGATATTCAGTTATTAACTGAATATGGATATGCTGAAATAATGAACTTGACATTAAATGTTAAAAAACCATTACCAGCAGATTGGGTTGTTAATCCAAACGATTTTCAATACAATATGAATATAATAGGACTGTTATCGGTAAACAATATAATATCGAGAGATTCAAATGATCAAGTGGCAGCATTTGTAAATGGAGAATGTCGTGGAATAGCAAGTTTAAAATACATTGCTTCAGCTGATAACTACCAAGCCTTCTTACCTGTTTATAGTAACATGGCTTCTGGTGAAAAGATTGAATTACGTATATGGAAAGCTATTGAAGGAGAAGTATACGTAGATGTTACACCTACTTATCAATTTGTTTCTAATGCTGTAATTGGCTCTTCTCTAACACCTGAGATATTAAAAGTATTTAATACAATTCAACGTTCTTATCCTTTGAAAAAAGGATGGAATTGGGTTTCTGAAGATCTTAATTACAATTATAATCCAGATAAGGTTCTTAATACAAATGATCTTTTAAAATCTGTCAAAGCAACAAACGGAGATTTGATTAGAACGATTGATTTAGCAGATGGATATGATAGTAAATCTGGATGGATAGGGACAATTACTAACAATGGTGGTGTTAAAGCTGGCGTTGGATATAAAATTTATGTAAATTCTGACAATACATGGACATACAGTGGAACACGTTTAAAGTCTTCTGAAGTAACTATCAATTATATTAATGGTTGGAACTGGATTGGACTTATTGGTGGAATAAAAACACCATTAAACCAGGCTTTTGGAGGTTTAAAGAATCTTAAAACTGGAGATGTTATTAAAAATCAGCAAGCTGTTTCAATTTACAACGAGCAATTTGGCTGGGTTGGTAATTTAACTCACTTAGTGCCAGGCGAAGGGTACTTGCTTAAGACTGATAGTGCTGGAAGTTTCAACTTTCCGAATACGGATTATTCATTAACTTCAAAAATACATTCTGAATCTTCTGAGGAAAATGTGAAAGTTATCGCTGCTAGTAGTAAATACGCAAACACGATGAATATAATTGCAAATGTAGAATTAGATGATCAATCAATGTCTAATACATTGAAAGCTTATGTAGGAGATGAATTAAGAAGCGAGACTACACCTGTTTATAATCCAATTATTCATGCCAATACTTATTTTATAACTATTTACGGACAAACAAAAGAAGAGCAAATTAATTTCAAATTCGAAGATTCGTCTGAAAAAGTACATCCAATAACACAGAAATTTAGTTTCGATACGGATGCTGTTTTAGGTAAGGTTAATGATCCGTTATTGTTAAGTATAAATGATTTTCATATAAGTGATGATAATATTATAATCTATCGTGATAACGTTAAAGATGCTTTTGTAGCAAAACTACCTCTTAACCATGGTATTCTAAGTATTCATTTGTTTGATATACAGGGAAAATTAGTAAGATCACAAAAAGTTGATTCAGATGTGCAGCTTTCAGAAATAAAAGTTTCTGACCTCGCAAGTGGAGTGTTCTTATTCAATATTTATGATGCATCGAACACTCTAATAAAATCAAAAAAAATTATTAAGTAAATATTAAGTAATTAAAAATAGGTGTTGGAAGTAAAAAAACAACACCTATTTTATAATATCAAAAAAATGAAATATAAATATATAGTTATTAATGTTACATTGCTTTTATTCAGTTTTTCTGCAATGTCGCAAGTTCCAGATTGGACAGTAAATCCTAGTCAATATGATTTATCAATGGTTTATACTGTCGTTTTGAAATTTTCGGGCACTGAATCTCGAAGTGAAAATGATAAAGTAGCTGCTTTTGCAAATAACAAAGTTATAGGTGTGGCTTCTCCTGTAGTTTATGTAAACTCACAAGATCGGTATGAAGCAAATCTTATCATATATAGTAATCAAGATAATGTACCGATAACCTTCAAAATGTATAATGCTCAAAAAGCTACTATTTCGGAAGCAATAAATACTGCTACATTCATTTCAGATTTAAAGGTAGGAACAGTTGCCGAACCTTATATAATTAGTGATCATTTGATTGCTGATGCTCCTTCGCTTTTATATAATAACATAATTACTCCAAATTTTGATGGATTTAATGATTTTCTAACCATAAAAAATATAGATTCCTATACAAATAATGAACTCGCGGTTTATGATGTGAATTGGACCAGAGTTTATAATACAAAAAACTATCAAAACGACTGGTCTGGTTCTGAATTAAAGCAGGGTGAGTATTATTTATATTTTGCTGGGGATTACGAAAATTATAAGAGGCCAAGTTACAAAGTTAAAATTAAGATTGTAAAATAAAATTTATCCGCACCATAAGAAACATAACTTTAAAATGAAAAAAATATACATTATTATAACTTTTATTCTTTTTTACTCTTCCATATGTTATGCTCAATATCCGTTGAGAAATTATATGTATGAGCAAAATAAGTTTACATTCAACCCTGCTTACGCTGGAGAGAACGATGAAATGAGGCTATCTGTAACATCATTATTAATGCCGAGTGATTTAGACGACGCAAGTAATTATTTCGTGCAAGGAATCAATTTTGACTTTAATTTAGACGTAAACATAAGTACTGGAACGCGCATTACATATGTAAATCAAGAAATTTTCACTGAATTTATATTAGATCAGTCTATAGCATATAAAATAAATTTAGATAGGGAGCAATTACTGTCTTTTGGTTTAAGTGCTGGAATTAACCGTACTTCTACTAATCTAAAAGGCGGAAATCGTGGAAATATTTATGTAGATCAAAATGATCCTTTATTAAAAAGCGAAATATATGCGGAAAATAATTTACGAATGGAAGTAGGAACATTATATAAAAATGGCAATCTCGAATTTTCTCTTTCTATGCCTTATTTATTAGACTCTAGTGGAATACATCTCGGCTTAAATTCTTATTTAGGATATACTTTTCTCAGAGATTATGATATTCAAATTAAACCTTCAATCTTATTACTTAAAACTTCTGAAAACCATTATAGTTTTACCAGTGGTATAAATGCAATTTATATGGAACAGTTTTGGGGACAACTAAATATTACTGATTTTAACCAAGCAGTAGCTGGATTTGGAATAAAATTCACAAATATTAGCGTAGGCTATAATTTCGGAATTCCTTTAACAAATCAGTTACCAGCTTCTAAATCACATCAATTAGGTTTTTTTGCTAATTTCTAAACCTAAATAGGTGTTGGGAAAAGCAGAAATGAACCAGTCTTTATCATCTTTAGCTTTCCATAAAGCAATGACCTTTTTGTCTTACGATTAAGTCCAAAATGCATGTATCATATGTAAGATTCGGATTGTTGGTATAATAGATTTATTAAACATTTAAAAAAACAAATCATTAAAGTATTTTCGTATCGATTACTTATTGAGGACTAAGAACACTTGAAAATTGTTGAATATTACCAAAAACTGAAATGAAAAATTGAGTTATATAGATTTCTAATGCAAAAACTATTCTATTTTATGTATGGTAAAAAACATAGTAAATTGAATCATCCATAAAGGAATAAAACTATCAAGATAAAAAGGGATTCTAAAGCTTAACCACTTTAAAATCCTTTTTTTATACTTTATACAAATCTAAAGACAGAGGTAATTGATAAAGGGCGAGGTTTGAATGGGAAATCGTGAAATATCAAACAAGGGGGATTTAAAAACGTTGCATTTTTAAAAAGTATAAAAAAAGAATGATCTAAGGCCTTTATTTTTTTGTTCTATTCAAATTATTTTCTGCATATATTGTATTTTATAATTGATTGAAAAGAGTTAAAATATTATGGTTTGGCTCCTTTTTTTGCGTTTGATTTTATTGTGACGAAGCCTTTTCAGTGCACTCAGATTAAAGGGAAGGATATTCGTTTGGGCGTAGTTAAGAACTTGGAGTTAAAAATACTTTGCTACATTTGCTAAGTTAATTATAGAAAGTATTAAAAATAAGATCTCCCTAACTTTATAAGGTTGAGGATAATAGGGTCTTGAACTTTTTTATTTTATATAGTTCTTATGAAAAGAAAGTTTATTAGAGGAAGGACATAATTATTTAACTTACTGTAGAACTTAAATACGATGATTAAAAATAGGGATTGGTAGCTAGGGAAGAATGAAAGTTTTTTTGAGGTAGGTGCTATTTTAAGACTTTTAAAGTTCGAAGTGTTGAGGATGTACTTATATTCTATTGTAATTGACATTTTAAGTGGCTTTACTCAAACCATCAAAAATGCAATTCTAGAATTGTTAACTTAATTCTGCGTATAGTACAGCAAATTTGAACATCGCCCTGATATTGTAAGTTAGAAAAGACAAAATAATAAGCTGAAGAGATATGAATAAAATCTATAATTCTTTAGTAAACAATGTGTTAGAGTGTATCTTGGATTTTGCAAATTATGAGGAATTGTAAATAGTTACATTGTAAGATAATGGAATGAAAATTGGGAAGAACTTCTATTATTCATGGACTTTATAGTATAAATTAGAAAATAATTATACTATTAATTATTAACTTTTAAATTAGTCTCATATTCTCCCATTACTGCTAATTTAGTTTGTGTTTTTTACTTGTAATTTGATAAATGATTACATACCAGAATACTGGATCGTAGTATGGCAATCACCTTTACAACACTTCTTCATTATTTATCTTTAGCGTTGTTCTAGATTAATGTATGTCTTATTTTGAAATTAACAGACTAAAAATTATATATTTTGGATAGCGTTAATCTTTTGTGTTTTATGACATGTAAAATCTAAAATTTTTTCTTAGATGAAACAGAAGTAATTGTTCCTTTAACCAAATTATTTTTTTATATTTTCTTACCTTTTTCGGGAGTTTTTGTATCATTTTAAAATAAATAAATCTTATTTTTTGTTTTATCAATTTTTATGAATAAAAATTTGTTTAATCACTTTGTAGATAAGCGAGACTTATAAAAACAGGTGTCTTTTTTTAGTAAAAATAGCATGAAATAAATGGAATCATAGTATTATAGGTGGTGTTTGGAGATTTTAATTTTTTGCTCAGAGAGGAGCTTAGTGATTAAAATAGCCCGGTAGCTTATGAAGCAAAGGACTAAATTTCGAAAAAAATGACCACAGGCTCATATTAAAAAACTTAGAATTGTAATTATTTTAACTGACGATTAACGTTTTGATATTTTTTTACTGAGTTCGTCTAGACTAATAGGCTTATTTAAAAAATCTGAAACGTAAATATTATTTTTAAGATTTTCAATTTCACTCTCAATTAAGGAAGTTGATAATATGAAAATTTCTGTTTTACTTTTAAGGTCATCTTTTAATTTGTGATATTCAGTCAGGAATTGTAATCCATTCATTATTGGCATGTTTATGTCTAAGAGAATAATTAGAAATCCACTGATATCTTTTTTATGGTTATAAATCCATTTTATTCCTTCTTGACCATTGTTGGCTATATTTATCTCTGAGACATTTGCCATTTTTTCAAGAAAATGTGTTGTAATAAATTGATCAATTTTACTGTCTTCTATTATTAAGACATTATATTGTTTTGTAGTTTTCATACGTATTATTGATTAGGTATTGTTACTGTAAATGTACTTCCTATGGTACTTTTAGAATTGACTTTAATGTTCCCCTTAAGCTTGTTTAAAGTTTTTTTCACTACAAAAAGACCTAATCCAGAACCTTTTTCACTGTTAATTACAAAGAATAAATCAAAGATTTTATTTATATATTCTTCAGGGATACCAATCCCATTATCTTGAATTTCAATGTTAAGAAATCTGCCTAAATTATAGGTTCGGATAGATATTTTCATTATTTTTTTATTTTTATCACTAAATTTTATCGCATTGGAAAGTAAATTATTCAAAATTATTTTCAACCTTAAACTGTCGCCTTGAATTTGATCAATATGTAATTCTTTGGTAATTATAATTTCAGTGGAAACTGTACTGCGATTAAGGAAGATACTATCATCTATCAATTTGTTTAAACTAATAGTTTTTATTAATGTCTTGATGTTTTTATTTTTTGAATAATCAATAATATCTTTTATAAATTGGTCTTGTTTATTGAGACTTTGAGACATTAACTCTAAATAACAATTGTTTTTTTTTAAATTAGGTTCATCTTTGATTATTTCGATTAAACCTTTAAGAGAAGTGATTGGTGATCTTAGATTATGTGAAACTCGGTATGTAAAATTATCGAAATCGTTATTGAGAGAAAACATTTCTTTATTTTTAAACACAATCTCTTTTTTTAAGAGTATTATTTTTTTTAACATTATTAAAATAATTAGAATAAAAAAAAATAATATAATTAATGAGATTTTAATGTATGCTCCTTCTTCAAGTATATTTAAAAAAATGTACATCTGTATCATGTATTTGTCTCCTGTATTTTTTGATTTCTCGTAAACCAGCTTTTTTGGGTATAATCTCTGAGCTATTTGTTTATTAATTCTGATAACCTTGTTTTGTTATATGTTTTCCTTGGTTTCATGTGATATAAGTTGTATAATATCCTTACTATATTATTTGAATATGGAGACTTATGATTAGTAAAATAATTTAAAATTAGTTATGAATGTAAGAATTTTATTATTGCGAAAAAAAACAAAAAAACATTATTTCGTTGACAATAACACATTGATTTTATTTAATTGTCTGAATAAATTAAATTATGTGTTAATAATTTGATAATAACAAAATCAACATGTTTTTTGGTTGTAAATTAAGATTGTGTATATTTCGTAGCTTAAAACATTAAACTTAAAAAAAACAACAATATACTCCTTAGTTGTTGATTTTTTTTAAGACGAATTTTATTTACGTGGAGAATTTTTAATATAGTTCTTTGCCATAATTACATAATTAGGTGTAAGTTTTTAATTATTTTGTTTAGAGGAAGTTTAAAGTATAAATCAAAATATTGTTACCCCTACAACATTATTTTGATATAAGTATGGCTTTAATCTTATTAAGATAATCAAATAATTGAATTACATTATTACTAATGTAAGAATATGCAAATGTAGGATTGTCAATTTTTTTTTGTGTGATAATAAGTCATAATAGTGTAATAATAAAATATAAATTAAATCTAAGCTAGGGCTTGTGTGAGATAATTTTGTTAGCAATTGGTTGTACGTTAGGTTATAGTTTCTTATCAGTGTTTCTAGTTGTTCTCGTAATACAAGACTGTTTTATTGGTTTATTTTGAAGGATTTTTTTTTTTTTGATTTGTTAGTTCATTGAGGTGTATCGTTGGGTTATTATGACTTATGATGACTGTTATTTTTTTTTTTATTATTTATTTTGTATAGAAGTATTTAGCTAGTTATGTTTTTAGTACTGGTTCTCTTTTGGTATTTTTTAATTGTGGTAATATTAAGTTTTAATTACAAATCGACTTTTGGGAAATAATTTGAAAACGTATGAAAAAAATTGAGCAACATTACGGTGCGGATTTAGATTGGGTAGATTTTTTTTCAAAAAATTTTAATGGAGAAATTAATGGAAATTTTATTAAAGTTCCAAATGATATTCAGACAGGTGATCAATATGTTTTAGAGTGTGGAGAAGGAATTGTAGCTCTTTATATTGATTTAATATATCATATCGATTTTGAGCTTATTATTAAGAATTATAAAAACGATTTTGTCGGAGTGTTTTATAATCTTTCGGAAGGAGAGATTGAAATGAAATATCAGGGAATAAGTCGTAGTATAGGGGCTTTGTCTTATGATTTGTTTGTCATAGATAGTTCGTTGGAATGCCAATATGAAGTTCATTGTGGAAGTAAATATTTTTTGCTTTGTTTATTTATAAAAAAAGAGCTGGTAAAAAAATATTTTGAAAGAAGTAATGCTTTTGGTAATAAAATTAATGATTTATTTGATTCAGAAGTAAACACAATGATTCGTTTCGATAGGATGAGTAATGATAGTTTACAGTTGCTTTCTGAATTAAGGAAAAATGAAGTAGGAAAAGGAGCTTTTGACTTAAAGTTAGTTTCAACAGCATTTTTATTGCTTTCGGAATACTTTAAAAAGTTAGGAAATAATGAAATTGTTGTCCAGCTTGTTGATGAATATGATTTGTCATGCATTATTGAAGCGCAATATTTTTTAATTGAAAATGTTGAAAGTATTTATCCAGGTAATAAAGTAATGGCGCAGAATGCAAATATGTCTGAGTCTAAATTTAATAGTTTGTTTAAGAAAATTACAGGAATATCTCCAAATGCTTTTTTTATTGAAAAAAAACTTGAAAAAGCCAAGGAGTTTCTTGAAACAAAGAAATGGGGTGTTTCTGATGTTTCTAGGCGTTTAGGTTTTATTGATGGTTCTTATTTTGCATATCACTTCAAAAAAAAATTTGGTATTAATCCTAAAGAATTTATTCAAAAATTATAATTTATGGTAGAATTTTACGAAAATTATACAATTGACACAAAATGGTTTTTAGAATTGTCGAAAAAAATTGGAGGAAAATTAATTGATAATAGATTATTGATCATACCCAAAACTCAAGGAAACGGAGAGTTTTATTTGACAGAGATTATACCTGGGATTTCCATTGTGCTTATGGATGTTGTATATACAACGCAAGTTCTAATTAAGCGGCTTAAATCAGAAGAAGATTTGTATATTCTTCAATACGATATTAGCGATGAAGTTAATCCTATTATTGTTGAAGATGGAGTTAAAAACAAGGATACTTTGTTAGTTAAATCCACTTTTTCAATTATGAGTAATCAAGTTGCTAATAGCTTTAGTCCAATAATAGGGAAAAGAGTACTGGTTCTTAGGCTGATTGTTGACAAAAAGATATTAAATGATTATATTGAAAAGGGAAGTGGACAAAAAAAAGGTTTAGAAGAAATTTTTACTGAAGAGATCTTAAAGGATAAAATTAATTGTCTTGAAAGTGATATTGTTTTGTATGATAAGTTAGATAGTAAAAGTATGATATTGATTCATTCGATTAAGCAAAAAACAGTTTTTGATATTGATATTGATTTATTTTTGAAAGGGATAGGGCTTAAATTGTTGGGAAATTTTATTGATAGTTATACTACGGTTAGTTTTTCTGAAACCACTGTAATTAATAAGGAAGCCATTCTGAATTCAAAAAAATATCTATTAGAAAACTTATATGGTCAATTTCCATCTATTATATTTTTAGCAAAAATGGCAGGAATGAGTGTATCTAAATATAAATTATTGTTTAAGAATATTTGTGGTGATGCACCCAATCAATTTTTTATAAGAGAAAAATTAATGTTGGCAAGTACGCTGCTAAAAAGCAAAGAATTTACAAGTATTTGTGAAGTAGTAAATTTGTTGCAATATCCTAGAAATAGTTATTTTACTGCTAAATATTTAGATTTTTTTGGAAAAAAACCGACTGATGATTTTGTTAGTAAGGACAAAAATGATTACCAATTATATAGGCATCAACCGTCTAGGAGCTCTAATTTGTATCCAAAATAATCGAATTCACAAACTATCTTAACTATCTTCCTTTTAAAAGTTATGGATTAAGACAAGTCGTTTAATCGTTTTTTATAAATAACGAAGTCTTATTATAATTTTATATTAAGAAGAAGTTAGGGGTGTTAAAGTAATAAAAACAGTTTGTTATTGAGGTTTCGTTTGACCAGTTTTAATGGTTACATGTTTGGTCGCAAAATTTAATATTGATAAATTTAGTTACAATGATAAATAACAATTATGATTTAATGTTAGAAGAAACTATAGTATTTTGATAAAAGAAAAGGACAGGCAGATAAAAAAGAAGAAAGTTTTTTTATATAATTTTGTGAACCTAGTTTTTACAAAGTAAATAATATTTGTTGGATGAGTTTTTTAAATTCCTGAATCTGTTCAAATATGTGCTAAAGCAATTGTTTTATTCTGCAAAAGTGTAGTTTATGATATAAAATTATATATTGGTTTTATTAGATCATAAGTACCTTTTGATGTATAAATATACAACCAACTGTCTCTTTGATGAGATATGGAATAATAATCTTCTTCAAGGAATTTTGGGGACAAATTTAAACTTATTCTTTCGGGTAATTTTATTCTTAAATCAATTGTGAATGATTTTTTTATTTGTGATAGAATATCCTTGAAGATTTTCTGCAAAAAATGTACTACTATAAATTTTAATATTACATATGGGTTATCTTTATTCTTAGATTACAAATTATTGAATTTTTTTCTTCATCTTGTTCTTAGGCCATCATAATTTATTTGATGAATTTTTAGCTAATTTAAGAATATGTTTATACCATTTTTATTATGATTCTAGATACATCACCCTTTTATTATCAATTAATTTCTTTTATAAAAACTTTAAATTTCGTGCATAATTTTCTTGAACACAAGCAAGATTTTCATTATTTAAAAGTGTCAATTTAATCTGTTTAATTTTAAATTAAAACTTTAATAAATAGAGTTGAAATGGTGTTTTATTGTGGTTTTTTGGCTTAATTGTATAATTAATGAAATGAATCCAACTTATATTTGTTTGACATTTATATTTTATCTTTTTTAAAGGTTTTGAATAATTAGATTTGCTTAGAAGACTGCCGAAAGTAATTTTGGCAGTTTTTTTTTTTTTGATATTGTTTTAGGTGGTTTAGATTTACATAAGTAGCTAAAACAAAAAAACTTCTCACCATAGGAGGGAAGTGATTTAAAAAGTTTCTAATGCATCAATAAATAAGGAAGAAAAATAGTTTAAAAAACAAGTCAACATTAAAGGGGGCATACTATCTGGTCTACCTGCGAAAGGAATGGAGTCGCAAGAAGCTAATAAAAGAAATGTTTAACGAGCTACGTTTAGATGTTGTATTGTGAGGATTTAAACCTAGATTGATTTATTTTTTTCATGTTTTTTAAACAATTTTCTAAAACCAATGATTTTAATGGTAACTTATTTTAAAGAGATTTCAAGAGTATAAAGTTTGTGATGTCTACTATTAAGATAGGTTTAGAGATAAGCTATTTTAATAGTAGACATCTTTAAAGCTTTTAAAATCGTTAAATCGTCTTTTCTTTTTAATATTTCAAAGCAATTATTTTTTGGATTCTTCTAAGTTTTTTTTCTAATAAAATCTTTCATTTGTATTTTATTTTAAATTAAGAGTCAAAACTAAAAAGTTTTTGCTAAATCTGTAACTTAGAGACAGGTAGTTTGATTTGTATATTTAAGTAGATGAAATGATTATTGTTATTTGGCTTATTGTTACAAGTTTGATTATAATGTTGTGTTATTTTTGTAGGAGTCTTTTAGAGTAAGGATAGCGCAAAACTTTGAAGGATACATTAATTGTTAAAATTAGATGTGTTTTTTAGTATTATTGTTATTATTAATTCGAGTTATTATAGCATTGTAAATTTGATTTTTTATAAATGTAAGTTATGATTGTTGGTAAAGTTTTTTTTAAGGAAATGATCATTATTATAAATGAAGATATAGAAATGGTTGCGATAAAAAGGAAGTGCGATATTTTGTTATTTTAGACTTGAAAAATAGATTTTCATTACTTAAGGAATTATTATTAGATTCTTTTTTAGTATTATTAAAAATGATGTTATAATTTAATTTATTGTATTAAGAAAGGCAATTATTAATTTCGGCTAGAATGACGTTAATTGAAACTGTTGGCAGAATATTATCAAAAGAAGTGACTAAATCTCAGGCGAAAAGATTTGCCTATGAGCAATATGGTGTTTTATGTGCGCATATTAGAAATGAAGCATTTAAAAAACTGTTGGATGAAAAAGAAGAAAAGAAAATCGTTGATTTCATTCTAGTTGACTCGGAAATTTCTCATGAGACATCTGATATGACTGCTGTTAGTGTAGATGGATAAATAAATTTATTTAAATTTTATAAAATTGTAATGGTCATGTATTTAATGTCATTGTAGAGTTGTATTTGTAAAATCTGACTTCGCACAAATAAAAGATTTTGTACATTCTAAAATTAAGATAAACAATTCACTTTTAGAATTTGAAGGTTTAGTTTTAAATAAAATGAAATAAGTAACTTTTATATTATTAATGGTTATTTGTGTAATTATGAAAAGACAGACAACAGAAAGTTAAACTGTTTATTATTAAAAGTGAGAATTGTAGAATTATTATGAAATTGTAAGTTGAGCGATGAGGAGTATTATTTCAAATAATTTAAATATTATTATTAGATCCTATATTTAAGAATGGCTGTTTATTTAAAACAAATGGTAAATAATACTTTTATATTTTAAGTGTTGTATAAAATTGCAATTAGAAAGATAAAAGTTGTAGATAAGTTTTATTAAAGAAAAATTAGAGAATTGCTATTAGATTCAAGTATTATTTCTGATAAAGATAATAAGGGAAAAGTATAGTGAGATACTAAATGTAATCTTATTTTTTGATATTGTCAGGTTTGACACTTTTTTGTAAAATGTGAACTGGGCAATTAAATTTATTAAAAGCTAGAGTTTAGTAATGATGAAAAATAAAATAATGAAAATGAAGTATTACAGTATGAGTTTATTGTTTCTTTTGGAGGCATTCTTTTGTAGTGCTCAAACTGTAAATGTTGGACAACTGTATGTTGGTCCAAATACACTTGTGTCTTTTATATCAGATTTTGATAATCAGGTAATGGGGGAGTATGAAAACAATGGTGAGGTTTTTTTTATGGGTAATTTCAATAATGACGGGATTACGACTTTTAATCCAGCTAATAATGGATATACTCGTTTTGAAGGATATAAAAATCAAAATATCACTGGAGCTCTATTAAGTGAATTTAAGAATGTTTTGTTTGAGAACTCATTTGCTCAGCCTGCTTTTAGATTGTCAGGAGATATTTCTGTTGATGGTAATGCTAACTTTTCTAAAGGAATTGTAAACAATGATGATTTTGGAGGTAGCTTTATGTTCACTGAAAATGGTAGTCATTATAATGCTTCAGATGACAGTCATGTTGATGGGGTAGTCATTAAAGAAGGGGATGGTGATTTTTTATATCCTATAGGAGATAAAAACGTATTCCGTTTTGCATCTATTTCTGCACTTGGTGTCTCTTCAGCAAATTTTAAAGCAAAGTATTTTTTTGAAAATTCAAATTTATCGTACCCGCATTTTAGTAAATCTCAAGGGATAGATATAATTGATGATAAAGAGTATTGGGAAATTGATAAAGTAAAAGGACAAAATGATGTACTTATTACGCTTAGTTGGAACGAAAGTACTACGCCAGCTTCTATTATAAACAGTTCACAAGACGAGATTCATGTAGTTAGATGGGACGAATCTCAAAAATTATGGGTTGATGAAGGAGGAGTAGTTGATAGTTTAAATAATACTGTAACAACATCAGTCTTGGTTTCTAATTATGGAATCTTTACGTTGGCTAGAGTTAAAAGCAATCTTATTGATGATGGTGGTATTGTAGTTTATAATGGCATCACTCCTAACGGTGATGGTTTAAACGATTATTTTTTAATCGATGGAATCAAAAAATATCCTAATAATAAAGTATCTATTTATAACAGATGGGGTATTAAAGTTTTTGAAACATCTAATTATGATACTGTTGGAAATGTATTTGATGGACAGTCTGATGCAAGAGTTACAGTTGATAGCAAAGTAGGATTACCTACAGGGACATATTTTTATGTAGTTGATTATGAGTATGTAAAGGCAGGAGTTAGCCATCGTATGATTAAAAAAACTGGCTATTTATATATTGAAAATACTGAATAATAAAAAAAATAGTTGGATTGGAACAATTTGGAATGGTTAGTTTTGATATTATTAGTCATGAATACATTTTTTGCTTGGTCACAAGAGGAATATCAAAACACGCAGTATCCTTTATGGCACTATCAGTTTTTAATCCTGCTTATGTGGACGAAAGACGACGTATTGAGTGTTTTCCCATGCACCAGTCGTAATGGGTTGGTATAGGAGTTCCAATAATAAATAATATTGCAGCCCATTCTCCAGTTAATAAAAATGTTGGTTTAGAAATTTCTTTTGTTAACGGTAAAGTAGGTCTTGTTTATGATAAAACCTTAATTGTAGATTTTCTTATGTTTTAAATTAATTTAGATTGAAATTAATTTTGATATTAATTAGGACAACAATTTTTGTTTTGTTGATTTTTAAGAAGTTTATAGAAATATTGAAATGTAGTTTTTATACGACTCCACCAATACTATTATCTAATTTTATTATTAATTAGTAAAAATATGAAAGTTTTTTAGTTTATTATACTTTTTTTGAATGTTTCAGGCGGTTCATTTTTTGTTTTTGGTTTCCCGCCCCCGCCTGATTCATTTTAAAAACAAGAAATCTTTGGTTATTAGATTAGTAGGGACAAAAAAGTTAATCAAAAGGAGTTAAAGCTAAAAGTTTCTGCTCCTTTTTTATATGTTAAGTCAGTGATAACAAATTCAGTTTAGGCCTTATTCCTCACTATGATTTAATTGTAGCGAAGAATATTCTAAAAAAAATAATAAACTGATAGATTTTTTAATTATTTCATGACTATTTGGTAAGTAAATACTCTATAAATAAAGGTTGCGCAGAAGATGCCCCACCATATCTTTTAAATATTTATTCTAAAAGAATCTATAATGGCTTAGATGTTTATGTAGTTGAGTGTTCGTGTTTTTTTTTAAGTAAGAATTGGTAGTAATAGCCCTTTTGCCTTTGAATTGGTTGTAAGTCAAGGTAGTATAAAGTTCTCCTGGAGACAAAACAACTTAATCAATTAATAAATTGTGGCTAATATTATCAAGGTAAACAATCCCTTGGTACGCAAGTTTTCGTGGATACTAAGTATAAAGAAGTCAGTTGTTATTTTATGGTCTTTGGAGTCTTTTCCTTTAAAAACGAAAAAAATCAATGGTTTGTCTGCACAGGACTATTGTCTTTTTTTTGAGATGTAAAATTCTCGTGCCATACGAGCTCCTTTAGCTACTAAATTCTATTTTTTTTATGAATCTCAACTGTTGTTCCTTGGTCCAGCGAGGTCTTTTGATATTTAGGTACACAAATTTACCTCTTAGAGGAAAAACCTGAATAGTTAGCTCATACTGAACTTCTTTTGTGTCTAATTCAATTATATTAAAATCCTTTGGAAGCTTTGGGGGCTCTTTGTAATAAAGAGGTAATATTCCTTTGTGTTTGAACTAGTAACAATTTTAAAGAGATCTGCTAAAAAAATCAATCAGCATAAATTTTAAAATGTATATATGGAAGTCATGTAAAATTTTTAGATTACAAATTTTATTTTATTTAGAAATTTCCTCACCAAGTTTTGTTCTTGATACCTTGTCACTCTTAGGTACGAATCGACTTAACAAGTAGCTAACATATCACGTTGAAATACGGAACTAATAAAAATGTTTATTTCATGATTCTTAGCCAAATAATTAATATTTCGTAAAATATAAAAATGGTGTTTTATTGTATTTTTTAGGCTTATTTATCTATTTTAGTAAATAGGATCTTTTTAAATTTACAGTATTAAAATCAAGCTATTGTTTCTTGTATTTTGATTACAATTTTTGAAAAGAGATGCCTTCTGAGAGGGGTATCTCTTTTTATTATCTGTCAGTTCTGAAATAGGGATACGCAAAAAAAACACTGTTATGAAAGATCAAGTAAATTGTGTAAAGTGTTGTCAACGAGATTGCAGTATGTTATTAAAACTTCAGATTCTTAGTGAGGTTGAAAAAGGAAATATTTCTTAGCAATTAGCCCCATATTAGAAGTTATACCCAAGGTGATTTCCCGGATTAAATTTCATTGTTTAAGTGGATTTTGTTTATGACAGTGATAGCTGTTTCTGCTTTAGTTACTGCAGTCATTACTATTGTAGTTCCCCTTTTTCAATCTTTTACAGATTTGTTGGTTAAAATAGTATAGAGTTCGTCATTAGAAAGGGAGGCTTTATCTATGAATAAGAGTTTTTCAATGTTTTGTGGAAAAAGGATTCATTGTTTTGCATGATATATTTTATCCCCAACTTTAAAATTACTTAAACAATCTTTGTATTACAGGTTTCTGCCGAAATTCAGTAGAAAGAAGTGATGGTATTATAATCATTTGAACTGAATTCTTTTAAAAAGATGTAAACTAAATTTGTTGCAAGAGTTCAATCTGCTACTAAATTCCAATCTCTGAAAATAACCTTTTTAAGCCACCTTTTAGGAGTGATATGGTAGTATGTTTGGTGTCCGCGGATAGGAAAATCCTGAACTTAGTTTATCCTAAAGCTTCGGGATTGATATTATGGTGATTTATTTTTTAATGTTTTTATTTTGTAATTAAGTTGTTTTATTGTGTTTGTTTGGCTTATTTGAAATAGATAGAAGATGGGGTATTTTTATATTTGTGCTGTAGTACGAAGTAAATTTTATTGTTTATTTGAGTTCTTTTGGGTAAAAGCAGCTGTTCGGAAAGTAATTTTCGGACAGTTTTTTTATGGTTTAATTTTGGTTAGTTGCTGAATCATGCGTAAAAGTTGAAAATTATATTAAAAAGGTCATATGATTTGAACTAAAAGAAATCTATAGTTCTTAACCTTCTAAACTGTGATCTAATATTTGATCATATGTAAAAGCTGGAGATTATGCAATAAAAATGATAATTTAAAAATTAAGAAGTCTATTTTCCTCACTACTTTAAATTAGATTCTAAAGCTTTTATTTAGCATTAAAAGACTCTGCCTAAGTACTTGTGCTTTTAATTTCAAAATAATTTAAGATCGACTTGTGATTAATCGTTATTGTATTAAATAGAATGTTAAAGTTTTTAAAACCTAATCCTTCTATTTTTGTATACTAATGAGCCAACTTGGATATGGTAATGTGTTTGTTATTGTTAATTTTGCAAATAAAAGAATAATAAATTATCTGTATGCTGTGAAATTAGAGAAAGAACTTACTTTATTCTTTGGTCTCCTCATTGAAATTTGGGAAATTTAGATTGCTAATCTAATTAAAAAATTAAAGGGGAAGATTAAGAAATACAACAAAAAAATATCATTCCCTATTGATGAGACAGTTTTTAAGTCTGCATATTTGACTTTAAGAGAAGCTACCAAAAAAAATAGAAAGTACTAATCCATGATTGGGATTGATACTTAGTCAGTTCTTAACTATATTTGAAAAAAGTGTTCTGCTTTAGTTAAATAGTAAAACCGTTGTTGTTTTTAAAACTTATGCACTCTTTAGGACAGTGTCTTTTTTTTGTATGTAGCTTTAATATGTTTTGTAAGTTTTGAGTTTTTTATAATCCGATTTTCATAAACAAAAAAAGCATGAAGCTCTTTGTCTGATAAATCATCTTGACACGACCAGTTCGATAATGCATCTCTGTACACTAAATGTCCGTTAACCATATATATTTCGTGGTCTTTTATTGGTTTTATAGTAATTTCCATTTAAACTGTTTTTCCATTTAACATTTTTTATTTTTATAAAGCATAATTGTTAAAGATTATTTTGAAAGTAGTTCTTTACATTCTATCTAGTTTTATGCTAAAGTATTATTTTTGACTATGTGGAGTATTTTTTTTATCCTTGATTAATAAAAAAAAAACAATTTTCCATTATTTAGAAATAATCCGAATGATTATTTTTTATTGTACTTGAATAAATGCTTAGTTTATAAACTTTTCTATCAGTATCAAAATTAAAATTAACTACAACTTCATCTGAGTTATTAATAATTGCCTTGTTGAGCTATGATTATAGCTGCTAATAAGGATGAGATTTACTTAAATTGATCTATGTTTTTTTATTTTTAAATAGTTAGTTATTAGTAATTTGATTTAAAAAAAAAACGTATAGTTTGAGATGCCAAGGGCTATGTGTATATGCGTACTTTTGTATTGCTTTTTATTTTTTAAGTGATTAAATGTCAAGAAGAATTTTGATGTTTCTTAGCAAATTTAAAATCCTTTTTACTATTTTTCAGATTTGATTCTCATTAGTAATTTTAATAATTCCTAATCTTTTCGTCTGTAAAAATATTGAGCAGATTAATCTAGATTTTTAACTTGAAAAAAAATAAACAAAGGCACTTCTATTAATAAATCAATATTATATCAGTGCCTTTTAAGATAGAGGGTAATTACTAATTGCAAATTTAATAAGTCTTCATCGTGTAATAATGGAAAAAAAGCCACAAAAACATAAGTTTTTTTTTATTTTTATATCTATAAGAATCTAATAAAGGCTCTGGCATTATAATCTTTATTTTGAATAATGAGGGTAGGTTCTTTTTTAATTGTTTCAGAATAATTGACATCAAATAATTGATACTTATTGTGATGTGATGTGAATTTGTATTTGAACAGGATTCGTCGTTGTTTTATAAAAATTGCTTATTTACAGATGTTATTTCTTCTATCTTTAAATGATTCTATATATCTACGTTGAATAAAATAAGATAATTTATAGGACAGAAAAATCAAAAAAGTATTTCTAATTTTCGCTTTTATTATCAAATAATTTGAGTTTTCAAAGTGATTTTTTGAAGTAATTTACATTCTGTGAATCATAGTTGGTAAGTTAATTTGTGAACTTGGTGGTTTTGTTTTAAAACATGAATTAAGTGATTGATATGAAGTTGTTTATGGTTTATTTTTATTTCTGATGAATGCTATTGAATTATTTTAATAAGAGTTGTTAAGATTTCATATGATTTGTTTTCGCGTGTTTTTGGACTGATTGGTATTGCTTAATAATAAAATATTTTTTTAGATTTATAATGTGATAGATTCGAAAGCATAAACAACTTAGTGTAAAGCAATTAGAGTTTGAGCAATGTTGGAATTATTTGTGTTGATATCGAAATTTCAAAACTAAAAAAAAATTAAACGTAGTATTTTTTTTTTTTTTTTTTTTTTGAAAATTATGAGGAAACGAAGGGATTCTAGTAATAGTCCTTGAATCAGTTTAGATGTTAAGAATATTATTAGTTTAGGCGATATGAAAATAGATGTAAGTGCTTGCATTTTAGTAGACTTAGTGATTTTTGTTTATTGGTTTTATATGACTTATTGGTAGTTCAAATGACATTTTGGTAATTTAAAAAATAAAATGAAAGAGACAAAAAAATGACATTTTGTTTATTTGTAATATAAATATTTTAAAAGAACCAGTAAATCTAAATATTTTTTAAGTATATAAGAAGTATATAAGAAGAATATAAGAAGAATATAAGAAGAATATAAGAAGAATATAAGAAGAATATAAGTTGATAAAATTAAAGTACTTTTTTTGATACTAATTTTACCAGAATAGCACCTTTTAAAAGCAAAAGATTCAATTTGAAAATCTTTTGTTTTTGCTAATAAAAAATTCACAAGTTGTAATTTATAAATGATTTAGTAATGATGTAAAATATTGAATAGTTTATAAGTACAGGTTTTAGATTTAATATTAAAAACATAATCAAGAATTTGATTTGGTATGATGGATGATTAGTTGAAATAAACTAGTAAGATCCAATTACGTTCCTGAGAATTTTAGAGACATATGAGATTGCAATTTAATAATATGCAATTGATTTACTATTGGTAAAAGTGCTTTAGCAAAAAAGCAGTATAATTGCTATTATTAGGCTTATTTGAATGTTTTTTTTTTGAGTGCAGTTTATCTTTGCAGTTAAGAATTTTTAAGATTTGCTTGTTTCGATTGTTTTAGTAGGTATATTGCGAAACATAGCAGGGGGAGTCTTTAGTAAATTTTTATTTTTTTATAAAGTATACTCATAAATGAGTATACTTTATTTTTTAAATGATACTTATGAATGTTGTGGTTTCCTTAAGATTAAATGTGTTTTTACTATTTTATTACTACAGCAAAAGTTTTTTTATACTTTGTTTTTTTTTACTTATTATTCCTAATTAATTTGTCTTGTGCTTAAAAAATGATTTTAATATAAATCACTTGATGTTGCGAATTTAATATTAATTGAGATTTACTTTTAGATTAACAAGATTGTTATTTTAAATTTATTTTTGTTTTATATTTTGGAATAAGAAAATTAATGGTGTTAGAGTATAGCTACTAGTAGAATTTTATTAATAAGAAACACTTGTAATGATTGTTATTGTGTGTCGAAAATCGAAGTTAAGCTTTTAGGATTTTATAGGTTTATCTATCTTCATTCGGGAACGTATTCGATAAAGGTTTTTCTTCATTAGGCTTATAATCATTTTATGCTGTTGTGAATATTTATTTTTCATGCCACGACATTGGACTATTTCCATTTTAGAAAGAGATACCTCATATAGTTTCAATAGGCTTATTATCTATTTGAGCAGAAAAAAGAAGGGAATCTTCAATATAAAATCTATGTTCATTTCCGTTTTTGAAGAAAATTGCGAACTGCCCATTCCCTTGTCTTAAAGAATTTCGTAACTTATATGCATTTGTTTTATTTGATAATTCCTTTAAGGGTATTAGCTGTAAAGTTAACCCTATCCAGAATTGAATTTTTTGATGTGATGATTACCATTTGCCTCTTTATCATTAAGATTTAATTGTATACTCGGACGTATGTATCAATAAAAAACAGGAGCTATCAGAAATCCAAAGTATGAAAGAATTACTCTTGGAACTAAAAAAGAGGGTATGGAAATATTACATCAACTTTTTTCTTTCTATTCTTTCTTTGGCTTCACTAAAAAATAGGTGTGTTTTTTCTTCAAACTGTTTTTTAGGTGGCAAATTTGTCCAATATTTAGCAACAATAATTCAGTCTTTATGCATTTCAAATAACTCTATTTGTTCTTTGCTATTTTCGGTACAAATGATTAAACAGATTGGTGCTTTTTCCCCTTCTTGCTTTTCGTATTTGTCTAACTACTTAAGATATAACTCCATTTGGTCTTTATGTT
Organism: Flavobacterium sp. GL_143; assembly: GCF_057834355.1. Classification (NCBI taxonomy): domain Bacteria; kingdom Pseudomonadati; phylum Bacteroidota; class Flavobacteriia; order Flavobacteriales; family Flavobacteriaceae; genus Flavobacterium; species Flavobacterium sp. GL_143. Next base: position 2,775,336 of record NZ_CM174401.1, read on the forward strand.
TGGCTTGAAATTTCCCTAATTTTAATTCAATTGCTATTAATCACTTTAATTTTCGGTGATAAAAAAGTAAATCTAAATTAAAATCCTCTCCATCTATAATCATTCTTTATTAGCGCTCTACAAATCTAGATCCCTTGCCAAGTGCCAGGATGATTTTTCTAAATCATGTAAGATGCTTGTTCTAAATTTTTTTCTAAATAGGCATTTCCTAAATTAAGGAAATCCAATAAATGAGGATCTTTAAAGATGCTTGGTAAGTTACTTTCTATTTGAAAAGTCTGTGTATTAGCTATTGCAGTACGCTCAAAAGGTTTGGTTGCAATTTGTTTTTGCAACTCTCTAATATTCATTAACTGATCGATTACTTGATGTGCATAGAATAATTCGGCTTCAGTTTTCTTGAGAGGTAATAATTCTATAAAATGGGACCCGCTTAATTGTTGTGATAATGTTGCTATAAATTGCTCTGCGAAACACAGTATTCGTCTTACATTTTTTATGTAAAATTTCTGCCATGCTTATTTTCTAATTGTGCCGACAGTGTCGGCACAATTTGTTTTCCATATTCAGGATGCTTATTCTGTAGTATGGTTTCATTTATATGAAATCCAATTTGCCAAAAAAGTAAAATTAGAACACTATTGTTTTGAATATAGGCCTCTAATTTTGTGGTATTAAATGGATAGAAATGATATATTTTGATTGTTTTTGTTTTTTGTAAATCTTTGGAAAGTCTTTTAAATGCTAGGAAAGTATCATTATTGCTGAATTTTTATTTCCTGATAATTCTTTCTACATGATATATTTATAAGGAGTTAGTATAATGTAGTATGGACTAAAATTAGATAAACTATTTTATTTAAATCTATTGAAAAAAATATAAATCATTAAATGATTTATATTTTTTTTGGCTTTGTAATAGAATTAAGAGTATTCAGTTTTTTGTTTATGTTTTTAAGGCTTTTAAAATCTTTTTTTTTATGTTTTCGGTTTATTTTAGTTATTCCAATTAGATGATAATTGCAATGAGGTTTATTTTTATTAGAATTAATTTTTAAAATTTAAGATATTATGTGGCTAATTCCAGTCGTTGAGGACATATTGTTAAGAAAAGTTTCCGAAGAGGAGGCTAAAAATTTTGTATTAACCAGATATGATGAGTTGTGCTTATTCATAAGAGATTCAAGATATAAAACCTTAGTAAAATACAATATAGAAAATGAAGAAAAAGATGAAACTGATCGAAATAAATTGCAAGAGATTTATAAATCATGGTTAAAAGAGAATAACCTTGAATATTTTGATCAAATTAAGAATGATAATATTTACTTGTAAAAGGAAATAAAAGCTGATTGAAATGTAATCTAACAAGAAGTGATAAGGTATAGATTGGCAAAAACTTAAGATTCTTCCATGAAGAATTATCCCTATAAATTAAAAAAGAAGACGAATAAATAGCAACGTAATCATTTGATATACATATTGATATTTTTGGTCTTTTTAAGATATCGTTAATCAACAATAAATATCTATATCTTATTTAGGTTAGTTTTTGCAGCGAAGATGTTATTTTTTTTAATGCTTTAAATCCTTTCTGTTTTTTGAGTACTATTTGTTTTTTTATTTAAAGAAGTTTAATAAATAATTATTTATACTATGAAAATCTTAAAAAGTATAAACGTACTAAGGCGAGAGTTAATGCATGGTTTAACCCAAAATATAGGTAACTCGACAATTAATAAACATACAAACTTAGCAGTCAAACCTGAGATTAAAAAAGTTTTGATTTCACGTCCAAATGCCCGGCTAGGAAACTTGTTATTGATCACACCTTTATTAGAAGAAGTCATCAATACGTTTCCAGAATGCAAAATTGACGTATTTGTAAAAGGAAATCTGGCTCCTATATTATTCAAAAACTATGACAATGTAGATAAGATTATCCAACTACCTAAAAAACCTTTTAAGTACTTACTACAATATATTAAGGTATGGATATCTCTTCGAAAACAAAGATATGACATAGCAATTAATGTTGATAAAAATTCTTCCTCTGGAAGGCTTTCGGTTAAGTTTTCAAATTCAAAATTCAAATTCTTCGGAGATTCTACAGTCGAAGATGTTCAGTTAAAATATAGTGATTACGAGCATATTGCAAAGTATCCTGTATACAACTTCAGGAGTTATTTAAAAGAACTGGGCTTTATTCCTAATAATCAACCAATCGTAGCATTAAATCTAAAATTGAGTAATTCTGAAATCATTGAAGGAAAAAAAAACCTAGATAAATTAGTGAACAACGAAAAAAAAACACTTTGCATTTATACTTATGCGACTGGAGACAAATGTTATTCTAAACCATGGTGGGATGAATTTTACGTCAGATTAAAATCGCAATATCATTATCATAATATTATTGAAGTTTTACCGATTGAAAATGTCTCTCAAATTGGTTTTAAAGCCATTCATTTTTACAGTAAAGATATTCGTGAAATTGGCGCGTTAATAGCAAATACCGAAGTTTTTATCGGGGCGGATTCTGGTATCATGCACTTAGCAAGTTCCGTACAAACTCCTACCGTTGGTTTATTCTCAATTAGCCAGAAAAAGAAGTATGAGCCCTATCATAATCATAGTATAGGTATAGACACTAACGAAATTTCTACCCTACAATTGCGTAAAATGATAGCATACTTTATTGGTCATGACTTAGGATTAGCTGGGAACGAATCATATCAAAAACCTGTGCAGTAGCAAAAATTAAGCATAAATATTAGTCAGTCTAAAAAGGAAAAAATGAACATTCTTTACACCTCTAAATAGGGATCTAAACGCTTTTATTTTAGCATTGAAAGGATTCGGGCAGAAGCATTAGTACTTCTATTGTTAAAATAGTTCAATATTGATTGATAATGATTCATTATTGTTTTGGATATTGTGTTGAATGATTTGAAGCCAGTTTGATTTACTTTCTCATACCATTTAGCCAGCTTAGTAAAACCTATTATTTTATCGGTTGTATTCTAAAAAATATCTCGAAGTTCCTGTATTAGATTGTATCCTTTGTATATATCAGGATACAATTTGAATAATAATTTAGCTCTATCTGCTTGGCTTTGAGTTTATTAAAATTATTTTTATATAAGAAGTATCTGCTTCTGGCTAGTAATTGTTTAAGAGTATCTCTGTTAGTAAGTGTTCTAGATTCGAAATTTTTAATAGATTTTCTAGCTGTCTCTATAGCTTCATTTTCTTGGTTAATGGCTTGCCAACGATGTTTAATCCTAATCTTCTGCTAATCTTCTGTAGCTAGTTTTTGCACATGAAAACGGTCGGTAACACGAGTTGCATTTGGGAAGTATTTCTTAGTAATTAAGTTCATATTTCCAGCCATATCCATACTTACCTCTTTAATTAAATTTCGTTGTTTAAGAGAAATTTTTTCAATCACAGCAATAACGGTTTGGGCTTTAGTTCCAGCAATCATGGTGGCTACTATAGTTCCTTTTCTTACTTTTGAAGCTTTATTGGTTAGCACTTAAAAGGTATAAGGTGGTAATCAGGAAACATTTTTTGAAAATATATAATTTCACTAGATTTAAATTATACTAGAGTCTCAGATAGTTTTTTAATTGCTATTCAATTAGCTAGAATGTTCCAAGAAAATAAAGTAAATTTTAAAGGGGCTCTTTCCAGAAAAATTTGCAACTATGAGAAAGATCAATACGAAGCTCTTTTCTTTAGTTTTAATTCAAGCTGGCAAAATTTCAAATCTATTGCAAAAGTTAATAAACTAATTGTTGAAATTCTAAAAACAGTGTATATTTCCAATGGACAAAGTGATGTTAAGTGTTTCATCTTTTACTTAAAAAAGGCGAATTAAAACTAACAAAACAAAAAGGAATTTTAATAATAGATGAAGTTTTTGATCACTTAGCCGATGCAAATTTAATCGCTGTCACCCAGTTTATACAAAAATTCCAAACTGAAAGGTGAAAAATTATCCTATCATATTTACACATTTGAATCCTTACTTCTTTAAAAACTTTATTTTCAGCAAACAGAAAGTACAATTTTTTAATAGAAAGTTGCAAAAATAAATGAGCATTTTAAAAAGATACTTGTTAATCGAGAAAATACCCTGATTAAAGACAACGTTTCAAAATATCATCTGCATTACGAAACATCAATTAGCAACTATAGTTAGGAGTATTATATAGAACATCATCCATTTTATTGTTTCAAATAACATCAAAATTGGTGCTAAGTGTTCGATTATTACCCTTGAAACTCCTCCAAGAAACTCCATTAGAAATGATAGCGTTTTTTATGCCTTATTTTTACTCTTACTTTACTGTTATGGTAACATTGCAAATCTGCTTTATCGGGATTTACCAAATCATCCTAAATACAAAAAAACAATTTTTCAATAAGCCTATTGCCCAAATCCGTTGTCGTAACTGTTGCTAGCTGGGCTTTTTCTTTAATTTTCTTCTTGCTCAGCATTACAAGTTAAACATTGAAGACCATTGGCGCCATCAAATATTACGTTTCCTTTGCAGTCATCTTCGGTACAATCTTGTCGTATAACTTTGTTTATTCTTTGGCAATTAATACATTTTACCTCTGTCGCACTAGTTGTCTCTTGAGGAATTAATAAAGCCCATTCAGATTCAAGCTTTCTATCTCCTTCTTGCAGAGATTCTTGACACCAAGGACAAAAATATTTACGCGATTTAAGATCCAATTTAAAGTGCTTACTAAACTCAGGTGATTTAATTAATCCTGCAACATAGTCAAGTTTGTCAATCAAAGAAGCTTCTTCAAAATCATTATTAAATATTCCGAAAAGGGGATTATTTATGTAAAGTTCTCTCATAGAAAGCCACCAACTATCAGCTCCAATAAAAAATGTGTATGTTTTTAGAATTAAATTTACAAGATATTCTGGGTTGAGCGAATTTCTTGCTACATCATGTACAATTTTATTACGGCTAAGTCTAATTTCTTCGATAAAATGAGTTAATTCAATATTCACTTTAGTTGAATCAACTATTGAATAATATGTTCTTATTAAGGAATCCCCTCCAATAGTTAATAACTCATTAAAATCTTTATTTTCTGAATTTGGCATTGTGGACCAATCAGTTCGTTTAAGGTCAATTAAAAGTAATGGAGTCTTTTTACAAATACTAGATTTTAAAAATGATTCTATTGCTTGATAAACTAGAATTTGAGAGATACTTAGATCTCCTAAATAATATTCCCAAACTTCTTCATCAGGTATATCATTTACATTAATTAAATCTTTGTTAATTTCGTAAATAATATTAAAAGCTTGAGTCAAACGTTGTTTAGCTATATTCTCAAAGTTCTCTTTTGTTGGTAAATTTGTTATCATTTAGATTTTGTCTTGTTGTGGTAGCCTTACTGGTAACGTTCTGGTACTACAGCGGGTTTGGTATTTCTTTGTCAGTCAAATCAATCAATATATCAAACAGGATCCTTTTTTGTCAGCAACAAAAGCTTGTCTCTATAAGAATGCCTTTTGTTTCTCTAAAAGTTTGACTTGAAGCTCAAGCTTCATGATTTTTTGTTTGAATTTTTTTGTCATTTTGATTAGGGTTTGATTCTCCCAATCAAAGTTGGCAAATTTTTAAGCCACTGAATAACAGTTGAAGGGGCTTGAACCATATTGCTTCTTTGTCTGAATAACAGAAATAAATTCTTTCTCTATCACTAAACAATTTGAAGTTTTAATGACATACTGTAGTTTCGTTGGCTACGTTTTAAATAATTTGTGTGCCTCTTTCATAATGATTTTTTGTTGTATAGTTATCTATTTCAGGATTATGTAATTATAATAAATTAATAACTTCATATACTACAATGAAAAAACATCCTCTTAGAGGATGTTTTTTTATTAAAGAAAACGTGACTTTTCAAGATCTGACTTTTTCAAGAAATATTTTTTTAAGATCACAAATATTCAAATATTCATGATTTTAAATAACATTTAGATAGTAATCGAGAATAAATGGAAACACTAATTAAGTATTATGGTTTTAATACTGTTCCATAATCTTTACCAATAGCAGAAGCTTCTGGTTGTGATATTACTGGGCAATTGATTAGTAAATTTGATGGTTTTAATCCTGCAATTAGTTTACTTACAGGACCAGTAGCTGGATTCCCAACGAAATTAATAACATCACCGTTTGCTACTAAAGTAGCCAGATCGGCTATACCTGTTATAATTCTCACTTTATTAGCGTTAACTGCATTTAATGTCCACTGAGAGATGTGTGCATCCCACATTGGCGAGTAGTCAGGGTTTTTAGGACCGAAAGGAAAACAGTTTACAGGATCTATCTGCTGATTATTTTTTACCCCCACATTTAATCCCTGAGATAATGTAATATTTGATTGGTTGTTTTCCCCTAAAATATCAGGTCCATTAGCATTAGGAGAGAAGCCTAAGAAGCAACCTTCCGGAAATTGTCCAAAAACTGCTAGCTTGCTTAATCTAGGTGCATAATATCCTAATTCTATAGCTGCCGGTCCTGGATCGTTTGATTCAGTTACGATGTGGAAAAAGAAACGTTTTCCGCCACTCCATCCGTCTAATAATTGCAGCGATACTCTTCTTTTTACTTGGTCGAGATATGGATTTTTCTGGTTGTCTTCGCCAATAGATCCGTGGTGAGGAATTCTGTCATGGACACCAGTTTTATTTGATATCACCTGTGCATTGATTACAACCCCACTAGGTAATCTACAGAAACCTGACCATTCAGCATCTGCTGTGGCACCTGGAGTTGCAGAAGCTGGAGGAAAAGAAAGTAGCGGCAGTTGATTTGAAGTACCCGGAAAAAGAGAGCGTTTACTTGAAAAGTCTACCTTACCTTTAAATCTGATGATTCCGTCTTTAATAGTTACTTCCTGTCTTCCTGCTGGTAGTGCATTTGCCATCCTTGGTGTGTAAGAAACACCAATTGTTTCAGCAAATTTTTTGTCTGAAGCTTCGGTAATGATATAATCCACAACATTCCCGTCCGGATCAACTCCTTTGTATAAAGGAAAAGTTGCAATAGGCCCTGCAGGATTTGTATCAAAATTTCGTAATTTATAGCTCACACCATAAACTGATTTCAGACTTACATCCGCCTCAGTAGGATAAATTGTAGGATTTTTAGCATTGTAAGGAGTGCCTCCATACGTAGCCAATGCCGTCAAAAGTGACTGGGCTTCGGTATTAATAACTTCATTCGTTTTTTGATTGTCATTATTATCGCTGTTGGAGCAGGACACTGCCAATACACCAACAAATAACAACATTAACCTTTGTTTTACTTTACTCATAATTTTATTAGTTAAATTTATTTTGCAAAAAAACAGCAAAATGCAAATAATTCACGTCGCAATGAGCCATGAAACTATAATTATTCAGCTAAATTTAATATGAAAAAATGCCTTTTTTCACTAATTTATATTGGAAATCCTGAACATTTGGTAAACGCACATCAATTTGACCGCAGAATGGAGTATCTTTATATTTAATAGGCCAATAGTATTGATGAGTCAGTAGGAGAATATATAATCTAGATAAGTGATAGCTAAAACCATCCTGGACAGCCATATAATATCTGTTTGAAAATATTGTATTTTGAAAAGGCAGGTACCAAATGATTAATATATGCCTACTCAACTATAAAAAAAATTAAAGAATACTCTCGATAAAACACCATTTGAACAGGAAAAAGCAGAATTTTTCTGGGCACAATAACATTAGGGGAAATACTATTTTAGCTAAAATCAATATAAAATGAATGAATCTACGGTAACAAAAATCAAGCAAATAAAGTTTTACGGAATCCACAATCCTTTCAAAACAGTCATTGAAAGTGGTAAAACGAATCATTATATGATCGATGAGTTTGTATCAATGACGATAGATGCAGAATGGGACCAAAGACATAACGGATAAATTGAACAAAGTGTCTCGCCTTACTATGGCATATAGTTAAAAAACAAGAAATGAAGACACAAACATACAAAATAGAAAAACAAATACTCTAATTAGTGAAAACCTTTCAGAATAATTGATTTGAGAAGGGTAAGCCAAAAATTGTTGAAGAGGTGAAATCTGGTATGATTACTGTATTTGTGTCTTAGATTTACTATCGCAAAATACCAACGACTTGTATGATTTTTAAAAGTAAGTTCCGTTATCATATAGTTGTTTTAGAAAAAAACTAGATCAAGTTTTAATTTTTCTTGACTCATTGTTTTTTTTGTTATCATATTTAGGATGAATAATTGGATTCAAAGGGATAAGAATATGATTTCGAACAGGTGATCTTAAGATAGTTTTGATAACAATAGCCTGATGTTCCCTAAAACAAGTTTAGATTAATGGTTCGTCAAATTGAGTAAAATGTCCTGATTTTATTGTTCTTATATGTGTGAAATCTTTTACTCCAATCTTAAGTGATTCCTTAAAGTCGTATCATAATTGTCTATCGGCTGAATCATGTTTAGCATCAACTTTTACACTTGATTATTGCAATAACTGGAACATCAGGTAAATTAGGTAGCTTCCATATGTTAAAAATCTTTTATTAATTGCTGAGCTTCTAACGCTATTCCCGAATTTTCACCATAATTAGCTTTATAAGTATTATAAAATGAGTCTATCTGACTCTGTGAAAAATGGTTGTATTTTTCGTTAGAAGTGTCAACAAACACTATGTGGTAGCTTTTTTTTGGATTTTTATAGCAAAATCTCTAATAAGCAATGTGCTAAATGAATGTCTTACCAAGTAGTACCTTTCTATTGTTTGTAAATTTATCTATGATCTTTTCATGTTCATTTCTTAATTTACTGATATTTCTAGATTCAGTGTTAGATTCTGATTTTCCGTAAGCAGCTCTATGATATTAATAAAACGCCAGAACTTAAAAAAAATCACAGATGGATAAGATCTCTGATGATTTTCCGGTGCTGTAGCACAATCTGTGATCGTTTCCATGATCAGATTCAAAAACAACTAAAAATTTTGATTTTTTTTGATACAAGGTAGTTCATCAGTTTATGTGTTCCTAAATAGATTACAGTTCCCGGATATTTTGTAAACAACAACAACAACAACAACAACAACAACAACAACAACAATATTTTTAATATTTTATTGTTGCATTTATATGTCTTATTGTTGTAGTTGTCTGAGAAATAAAAAATTACATTGCAATTATAAAGATAGTGCATAATTTGTGATAAACATTTTAGGTGTTTTCTAAGCTTTTAGTAAAATTATTATTTTTTTGTTTAAAATTTAATTTAAAATCTAAGTCATTATTAAAATGACACTGGTGTTCTTTTTGAATGATGATATTAACAAGATTAATTTATGAATAAAAATACAATTAAAGCAGGTGCTAAATTCTAAACATTCTTATGGAATTAAACGAAATACAAATTCTCGAAAAACTTAAGGGAGGTGATTCATTAGGGTACATCCAATTGTTTGATAAATATTATATGCCATTATGCGTGTACAGTTTTAAATATTGCGATTCGTTTCATTTGGCCGAGGATATTGTTCAAGATTTATTTGTGAAATTTTGGGACGAAAAGTTATATATGAAAATGGATGATTTCATAGGTTCTTATCTGTTTAAATCTGTAAAAAATAATACGTTACAGTTTCTTAAAAAGAAATCAAGGTATCAATTTAAAGGAATCGAAGAAGTTGTCAATAATTTAATGGAGGAGGATCAATTGGACTTTACAGCTTTAGAAGACGAAAAAAAGAAACTATTTGAACAAGTAGAAGCTTTGCCCGAAAAAAGTAAAGAAGTTTTTAAAGCTATTGTATTAGAAAATATGAAATATAAAGAGGTAGCAGCAGACCTCGATATTTCGGTTAATACGGTAAAAACACATTATGCTAGAGCCTTAAAACAACTTCGGTTTAAACTTGATGTTATTATTATGTTAATGCTGTTGTAAAAAAAACTATTTTTTTGTCGCCCATTTTTGGTGTTCAATTATATTATAAATATAAAGATATCATTAATGAGTAAAATAAATTCCCATATTTTAAAACTTATTTCATTCTATACTGCCAAAGAAATAAGTGACGCAGAATTTAACGAGTTACAAAAATGGATAAGTGACGCACCTGAAAACAAAGTTTTGTTTACAGATATTTTGTTATTGTATAAAAAAACCAGACAAATATCATTTGCCGATTATATTGATAAAGATATTGCTTGGAATAAAATTGTTTCTAAATTAGAAAGACCATTAATGCAAATTATTGTAGAAAAGGAATCTAAATTCTTTTCTATTAGGAATCGTTGGGTTAAATATGCTGCAGTAGTCATTCTAGTAGGGGTGCTAACTACAATTTATGTCGTCAAAGATAATTTATTTACCAAGTCTTTGAATTTGACTCCGGCAATTGTAAAGAAAACGGAATTTATTGAGACTGGAACAGGTAAAGTAACTCTGACTTTGGAAGATGGATCTGTAGTAGTGTTAAAAAAGGGAAAAACTTTCTATACACAAAACGCCATTAGTAACGGCAGGGAGATTGTTTACCATACGACTGAACACAAGCAAACAAAGATGCCCTACAATTATTTAACTATTTCAAGAGGAGGTCAATTTTTTATTAAATTATCGGATGGAACAAAAGTATGGTTAAATTCTGATTCTCAATTAAAATATCCTGTTGCTTTTGTTGAAGGTGAAATTCGTCAAGTAGAATTGGTATATGGAGAAGCATATTTTACTGTGTCCCCAAGTACAAGACATAAAGGTTCAAAGTTCAAAGTTTTTAATAAATCTCAAGAAGTAGAGGTTGTAGGTACAGAGTTTAATATTAAAGCATATAAAGACGAAACTAATGTGTACACAACTCTAGTTGAGGGTAAAGTAGATGTAAATATTGCAAAGAGTAAACAAAGATTAATACCAAACCAACAATTAAGTCTAAACATAAAAACTAATGCTTTAGTAATTAGTACTGTTGATGTTTATAATGAAATATCATGGAAAGAGGGGGTTTTTAGTTTTCGTAAAAAAAACCTCGGAGAAATTATGAAAGTATTGTCTCGTTGGTACAATATAGATGTACAGTTCGAGAATCAAGAATTAAAGAAAACCAGATTTAATGGGGATTTAGGGAAGGATCAAAAGATTGAAGATATATTAGAAATAATTAAAAATTTTAAAGTCATCAATGATTATGAAATTTCAAACAAAAAAGTAATATTGAAATAATATACAAAAAAAAGGAGCGAAGTCAAACATTTTGCGGTGCATCAACTTCGTCCCTCTGTGATGTATGAACTAAACATCTGTCTAATTAATACAATGTAAATTTATGAAAATTAAATCAATTAATGAGCATTTTCTCATTTGGGAACGACTCCTGTTAATTATGAAAACCTCTCTATTCTTGTTGTGTACAACTGTTTTTAGTTTGACGACTGAAAAATCATTTTCACAAGAGAAAGTGATAATAGATTCCGATAAGGTAGTGACTGTTGATGAGGTTTTTAATACTATACAAAACCAAACGAAATTACATTTTTTATATCCTGATGATTTATTTGAAAATATCTCAAAAGTAAAATTGAAAAAAGGAGTTATTGAAGTTTCTAAATTGCTAGAGCAAAGCCTCTATGGAAGTAATGCCAAGTTTGAATTATCTGATGGGAATAACATTATTATTAAAAAAATAGAAAAAAAAATTAAACATAAACCAGCACAGATACCACAAAAAGTTAAAATTTCAGGCATTGTTGTAGATCAAAAGAATCAGCCATTGCCAGGAGCTAATATTTTGGAAAAAGAAACTAATAATACAACACAAACGGATTTTGACGGTAAATTTTCAATTGAGGTAGAAGGTCAAAAAGCAACATTACTTATTTCATTCATTGGTTTTGTAACACAAGAAATTTCTTTGAAAGGGAAGACTAGTTTAACGGTCAGATTAATTGAAGAATCTTCCTCTCTTAATGAAGTCGTTATTGTGGGATATGGAAAACAAAAGAAAGAGAATTTAACAGGAGCTGTAGGAGTAATTACATCGAAACAAATTGAAGATAAAATTGGACCCAATACAGGACAATTACTTCAGGGAATTGCGCCTAATTTGAATGTAAACTTATCTGATGGGGATATCAACGGAGAAGCAAATATCAATATTAGAGGAATTGCTTCTATAAATGGAGGTAGTGCTTTAATTCTTATTGATGGCGTACAAGGAAATATCAATAGAATCAGTCCTAAAGATATTGAATCTATTTCCATTTTAAAAGATGCAGCTTCGGCAGCTATATATGGTGCCCGTGCAGCATTTGGTGTTGTTTTAGTTACAACAAAAAAAGGAAAAGAAGGCAAAATAAAAATAAATTATAACTCTAATTTTAACTGGAGTTCTCCAACTATTAACACAAAAAATTTTATTACCGACGGTTTAGATTGGGCTAGATTGAGTGATAAATTGAGTTTAATCGAAAACAAAAGTACCTATTTAGGATATTCGGCCGAAGATTATGCCTATTTAGAAGCTAGGCGCAAAGATCCAAGTCTTCCATCGGTCTTAATTAAAACTGTAGATGGTGTTGAAAGATATGTGCATTATGGAAATACAGATTGGTGGAATACAATATTCAGTAATTCTCAAGCATCATCAGAACATAATTTAAATCTATCAGGTGGAACCGATAAAGTAAATGTTTATTTATCCGGTAGATTTTACACTAGAGATGGGATTTATAAAATAAATAAGGACGTATTAGACACTTACACAATGCGTGCAAAAATTGATGCTAAACCTTATAAATGGTTATCAATTGGGAATTCTACAAGTATTTATAATAAAAATTATTCGTCTCCGGCTACTAACACAAGAAGTATAAGTGGAGCAAATAATAGTGAAGATTGGCGAAAGTATACATTTCATGCTTCCCCTTTATATTTACCAACAAACCCAGATGGTTCGCTAATTATAAAAGGAGCTTACACGAATAATAGAGACATAGCTGATGGAACTTTTGCGGATTTAATATACGGTAAGAGTAGAGCAGTTGAAAAAGATTTTGAAGTATCAAATACGACACCGATTACAATAAATATAATGAAAGGTTTAAAAGTAAATGGTGATTATAGCTTTAGAAAAAGGCAGCAAAGTGAACAAGTTCGTTTAATAGCAGCACCCTACACAAATCAGCCTAATGGTGAAGGAGTGCAATTATATAAAACTAATACTGAGACTTATAAGGAGTTAGAGAGAAAAGAGCTTTATCAGGCAATCAATGCCTATGCGGATTTTGAATTTAATCCAATAGAGAATCATACTTTTTCCGCATTGGTTGGTTTCAATCAAGAATGGAATTCATTTAAAAGAAATATTGCCAGCAGAAATGGAAATTTATCCGAAAACTTAAATTCTTTTAATCTAGCGACAGGAAATAATATTTATTTAAATTCAACAGAAGAAGAATGGGCTATTCGAGCTTCTTTTTATAGAGTAAAGTATAATGTTTTAAATAAATATTTAATTGAATTTAATGGTAGGTTTGATTTGTCTTCGAGGTTTCCAAAAGACAAAAGACTTGGTTTTTTCCCTTCTACGTCGATTGCATGGAAACTAAGTAGCGAATCATTTTGGAAAAATATTAAACCTTATATAGGAAATTTAAAATTTAGAGCGTCATACGGTTCATTGGGTAATCAAAATGTTGGAGCTTATGATTATATATCTACAATGTCAATAAATCAAGGTAAGTATATTTCAGGAGGAAATTTAAATAATTATTTTACGACACCAAATCCAATATCCTCAAATTTCACATGGGAAAAATCAGAAACTACTGATTTTGGAGTAGATATGTCAGCCTTTAATAACAGATTTAGCGTAAGCTATGATTGGTATCAAAGAAATGTCACTGACATGCTAACAACAGGAACAAAATTACCTTCTGTATTTGGTGCAACAGAGCCGAAAGAAAATGCGGCCAATTTAAGTACAAAAGGATTTGAATTATCTATTAACTGGAAAGATGATTTGAAATTAGCAGGAAAGTCGTTCAGTTATAATCTTAGTTTTACACTTGGAGACAGTCGGACCTTCATAACCAAATTTGATAATCCAACAGGAGATATACAACAGTATTATGTAGGTCAGGAAGTAGGAGAAGTCTGGGGATATACTGTTGATGGTTTTTTTCAAACCGATGATGAATATCTGAATCATGCAAATCAAACATTAGTGAATCAACGGATTCAAAATAATTATTTGATCAATCATCCTGTGGCAGGGGATATAAAATTTGCCGATTTGAATGGTGATGGAGTAATATCTCCTGGAGATAAAACATTGGCTAATCATGGGGATCTAAAAAAACTTGGAAATACGAACCCAAGATATAACTACGGAATAACTTTAGGAGCTAATTATGCAGGGTTCGATTTAAATGTTTTTTCGCAAGGAATCATGCATCGTGATTGGAATCCTGGCACAGATAACAGTTTCTTTTGGGGACCTTTTACTAGACAATATAATAATTTTTATCCTAAAAGTATAGAAGCTAATTCTTGGACGCCTGAAAATCCTAATGCCTATTTCCCTCGATTGGCTCCATATGCAGAAAGAGGAGGACCTTATGAAGGCGAACAATTAGGAGTTAATTCAGATAAATATCTACAAAATGCTGCTTATTTAAGAATTAAGAATATCACTTTAGGGTATTCTTTACCTCAAGCATTTGTAAGTAAATTGCATTTGGATGCAGTTAGATTTTATACTTCTGGAGTTAATTTATTTACTTTTTCTCCATTATACAGGCATAATCCTGATAGAACTGTTGATCCTGAACAACTTGGTGATGGCAATGCCTACCCATTTACAAAGACATATGCATTTGGATTAGATATTAAATTTTAAAAAGCAGAGATGAAAAATATATTAAAATTTTTTACAATAACTATTTTATTGGTTTCGTGTAACAATGATTTTCTTGAAAGGTATCCTTTGTCAGAAATTGCTCCTGAAAACTCATTTAAAACAGCGTCGGATTTAGAATTGTATACCAATAGTTTTTATAATGATCTTCCAGGCTTTGATGGGATTATTGGATTGGATAAACTATCAGATAATGTATTATATAATGGAGTTCCTTTAGAACAATCAGGGACACGATTAGTTCCATCAGCTGCTGGGAGCAGCGAATGGAATTGGAATAATTTAAGAAAAATAAATGTATTCTTTAAATATTATGAACAATGTGATGATGCTAATGCAAAAAAACAATATAGCGGGGTAGCCTCATTTTTCAGAGCTTACTTTTATTATAATAAATTAAAGCGTTTTGGCGATGTACCTTGGTATGATCAAGTTATTGGAACTTCGGATATAAGTTTATTATTGAAACCTAGGGATTCAAGGTTTTTTATCACCGATAAAATTATTGAAGACCTAGATAGAGCGATTCTTAATTTAAACACGGTTAAATCATCTGATAGAGTTAACCGATGGACCGCTTTGGCCTTAAAATCACGAGTTTGTTTATTTGAAGGAACCTACAGGAAATATCACAATTTAGCTGGAGCCGATGACTTATTGACTTTGGCATATAAAGCAGCACAAAGAGTTATGGTTGAAGGGAGTTACGCCTTATATTCAACAGGTAATCCTACTAAGGATTATAGGGATTTATTTGCTTCTGACGATATCAAAGAAACAGAAATAATGTTGTCAAGACAATATGATAAAAATTTAAACATTCCCAATAGTATAAATTATTATTTTACTTCTCCAACGCAAGATGACGCGGGTTTGACAAAATCTATGGAAGATACATATTTAATGAATAGCGGCATTTCATTTACTAGTAAACCGGGTTATAAAACAATGAGTTTTCTTCAAGAATCCCAAAATAGGGATCCTAGAATGTCCCAAACTATCAGGACTCCAGGTTATATCAGAATTGGAGGTATGACTGCTTTACTTCCTGATTTTTCTGCAACTATTAGTGGCTATCAAATTGTTAAATATGTAAGTGATGCAACACAAGACGGTTTTGAATCTGGATTTCAAGATTTGCCTGTTATTAGATTTGGCGAGGTGCTGTTAAATTTTGCTGAAGCAAAAGCAGAATTAGGAATCTTAACACAGACTGACTTAGATAACTCAATTGGTTTATTGCGTGCCCGTGTCGGTATGCCTTTGTTACATATGGCATTTGCAAATGCTTCTCCAGATTCTGTTCTAAAAGTTGATTATCCAAATGTTTCCGGCTCAAATACTGGAGTTATTCTTGAAATTAGAAGAGAACGAAGAGTGGAATTAGTAATGGAGGGGTTTCGTTATGATGATTTGATGAGATGGAAAGTAGGAAAATTAATTAAAGATCATTTTAAAGGGATGTATTTTTCGGGAATAGGTGCTTTCGATTTAGATGGGAATGGTACTCTTGACGTAGAATTATATACTGGTACTCCGAAAACCACTGCGCCTCAAAAAGTTGAAATCGGTGGAGTTTTAACTTTATCTAATGGTTCCAGCGGAAATTTAGTACCATTTGCAGATAGAATAAAAAAATTTGATGAAAGTCGTGATTATTTGTATCCAATACCTTCTGGAGATATATTGTTGAATCCAAATTTATCTCAAAACCCAAATTGGTAATAAAATTAATTTAAAAAGTATGAAAAAGATTTTTTTACCTAGTTTAAAAATAGCGCTGATTTTCCTTATTGGGTTAGTTGTCTTAATTTCTTGCTCCAAAGACGATTCTTCCGTGGATGAAGCCCTAAAAGCATCATTTTCTGTAAGTACTGAAAATGTTTTGGCAGGTGAGACAATTGTGTTTAGGAATCAATCAACCGGTTCCACTGAAGTAGTTTGGGATTTTGGCGATGGAACAAGCGAAACACAACAAAACCCTTCTCATACATATACTGAAGTTGGATCTTATATCGTAACTCTTACCGCAAAAAATAACACACATGAGAAAAAGTATTCCAAAACTATAGTTGTTGTATTATCTAATGATATAAGTTCAAGAAGCACACTTAAAGAAAAATTGAGTAATCTTAGTGGCAAAATTTTGGTTTGTGCTCATAGGGCGACAGAACTAGATACTCCAGAAAATTCATTGATAGCTGTTCAAAAAGCAATAGATAATCATATAGATATGGTAGAAATTGATATTAGACAAACCAAAGATGGAGAATTGGTTTTGATGCATGATGCTACTATAGACAGAACCACAAACGGAAAAGGAGATGTAAGTAAATATACATTGCAAGAAATAAGCCAATTTAATTTATACAAATCAAACGGAACCTTAACCAATGAGAGGATCCCAACTTTAAAACAAGTATTAAAAAAAGCAAGAGGGAAAATTTATATAAACCTTGATATCGATGAGAAAGCGCCTTTTAATAAAGTATATGCTTTAGTAAAGCAGTATGGCATGTTAAAGCAAGTTTTATTTTACAGTAAAGACAATGGTTTGATTAGAAGTATGCTAGTTGCTGATAAAGATTTAGTTGTATTGCCCTATATAGATAATGTTTCAGAATTTAACGCTTATGCTAATATAAATTTGAGCATTGTACATTATTCAGACACATCATTAAACGAAACTCTGGTTCAAGCCGCAAAAAATAAAGGATGGAGTGTTTATGCTAATGTTTACGTTAATACAAATACGACACCTCAATCAGACGGCAATTATTTAATAGATAAATTCATTGCCGTAAAGGGTAGTGTAGTACAAACTGATTACCCAGAGTACTTAAAGAATTATCTACAACAAAAAAACTTAAATGATTAAGAAAATGGAAAAAGCAATGAAGATAATAAAATATTGGATGTTCTTTTTAGTATTGGGAATGGCTTCCTGTAATAATGAAGATGCTCTTGTCGATACTAAACCTGTAGCCGGGTTCACTCTTAAAGAAATAAAATTAGCAGACAATGGACAAGTCATTAATAGTTCTTTTACTGATGCATCTTTTGACCAAAATGGAAGTATTGCCTCATGGAATTGGAATTTTGGAGATGGTACAAGTTCTACGGAACAATCACCTACTCATACTTATGTACCTGGAAAATATACTGTAGTCTTAACAGTTACTGATAATAGTGGAAACGTAAATGTAAATCGATTTTCCAAAGAATTAGACCTAACAGCAATAATTGAACCAATAAAATTATGGGAATTTGCGCTTCCGGGAATAATAGAAAGTGTTGCTGCTGGAATAGGTGATGATGGCACCATTTATATGCCATGTAGTTCAGCAAAAGGCACCGATAATATGTTTGCCATTAATCCAAATGGTACAAAAAAATGGAGTTATGCTACTGGTGATATCAACCGTAGTGCCGCATCTATAGATGCCAATGGTATTATTTATGTAGGCTCTTATGATAAATATTTATATGGGTTTTCACCTAATGGTGGTACTGTTGCTTTTAAATATAATGTTGCTAATACCCTTAGATATGAAGGTGCCGTATTTGCAGAAGATGGAACCATCTACATTGGCTCCCAACAATCATTTGAATTGTTTGCTTTAAATCCTAATGGAACTCTAAAATGGAAGTACAAAACGGGTAATGCTTTAAATGCTACCCCTGCCATTGGATCAGATGGGACAATTTATGTAGGTTCAACAGATGGTTTTTTCTATGCTATAAATTCAAACGGTACATTAAAATGGAAATCAAAATATGGATCATATACTGCTAGTGCAACTGCTATTGGTTCTGACGGTACTATATATTTTTCAGGTGAAGTAAATGATAAAGGGCCATTACTTTTAGGTGTTCTAATTGCATATAACCCCGACGGAACAGAAAAGTGGCGAAAAGATAGAGCCGGTAAAGTTTCCCGAGGTGGATTTGTAATCGCTCCTGATGGAACATTATACTTGGGAGGTGAAGATTCTAAATTAATAGCATATAATCCTAATGATGGTGCAATCAAGTGGGAATATGCTACACGAGGACCTATTCGTGGCTGTGCAGCCGTTGATAACGATGGGAATATTTATGTAGGTGATGACAGTGGCTATTTATATGTAATAGACCCACAGGGTAATAAAATGTGGAAAGAAAAGAAATTAGGAGCTTCTATGTGGAGTTCAATTACCATAGGTAAAGATGGAGTTATCTATGCTGCAGCAACCCAGGCAAATAATACCAGTGCACTGCTTTATGCGCTAAAGACTAATGCTACAGGGCCTGCGTCAAAAGGATGGCCAATGCAATCTAACAATGCTAAACATGCTGGTCGATAGAGTTTTATTAGATAAAGAATAAAGAATAAAAATAGTAGTAACAATTACATCTAATATACTATTGTTTTTAAATAAAAAAGATGTAAAAAAGACAGTTCAATTTAAACATAAAAAGAGTATGAATAAATATTTAGCATTTGCATTTTTTATGATAAGCACTTTTTGTTATCAGGCACAAGCCCAAAAAAATAAAAAAAATACGATTTTACCTCAACAAAAACTGGAGCAATTGTTTAATCCAAAAAACAATCAAGTTTTGATTTCAGCACATCGAGGAGATTGGAGAAATACTCCTGAAAATTCGTTATTAGGATTAAAAAAATGCATTGCCATGGGCATTGACATTTTAGAATTGGATTTAAAAAAAACCAAAGACGGTTATTTAATTGTGATGCATGACAAAACCATCGATCGTAGCACGAATGGCAAAGGAAAACCAGAAGACTATACTTTAGAAGAAATTAAAAAATTTAAACTTAGAAATGGTTTAGGTAGAGCGACATCACATCAAATACCAACATTTGAAGAAATGCTAATCGCTGCTAAAGGAAAAATACTGATAGATGTAGATAAGGGGTATGAATATTTTAATGATGTAATAGCACTCATTAAAAAGCATGAAATGTTCGATCAAACCATTATCAATATTGATGACAATACTTATTTTAATGATGTAGAATCTAAATATGGAAAAATAGATGCTGAAATCGTGCTGATGCCCATCATAAATTATAAAAAAGAAAATGCTAAAGAGATTGTAAATAGTTACTTAAATCATAAAAAAACTATTCTGCAACCTGTATTTGAAACGGATACAATTCAAATTATTAATGAATTACCAATACTTAAGAAGAAAGGTTATGGTATTTGGATTAACAGTCTTTGGGCATCATTAAATGGAGGGCATGATGATGATACTGCAGTGGAAGAAAACAAACCTGAAGAAACCTGGGGATGGATTATTACAAAAGGAGCCAATGTAATTCAAACTGATAGGCCAGGAGAGTTGCTCGAATACTTAAAAGAGAAAAAAGTACACAAGTAATAAATATTTGTTGATAGATAAATTAGTTTGGAAGAAAAGGAGCTATTAAAAACAATGCCTTTTCATAAATTTTAAAAATATAGCTCATGTTAAATTATTTTAAAAAGTCAAAGCCTAAAGACTTGGTTTTGTTCAATGAAGAGCAAATGCAGGCTTATTATATAAAACTAAAGTGGGAGGTATTTATTTCAGCCACTTTAGGATATGGTTTGTATTATTTATGCCGTTTAAGTCTTAATGTTGTAAAAAAACCTATCGTAGATAGCGGCTTGTTGACAGAATTTCAATTAGGAATCATTGGTTCGGCCTTGTTTTTTTCTTATGCTGTGGGAAAACTAATTAATGGTTTTTTTGCAGATCATTGTAATATAAAACGTTTTATGGCTCTTGGATTGTTAGTATCTGCATTAGCCAATTTAATTATGGGCTTTACAGCCAGTTTTTTCTTTTTTGCTATATGTTGGGGTATTAATGGCTGGGTACAATCTATGGGAGCACCCTCTAGCATAGTTTCCTTATCAAGATGGTACACAGACAAAGAAAGAGGCAGCTTTTATGGATTTTGGAGCACAAGTCATAACATAGGGGAGGCTCTTACTTATATTTTAACCGCTGTAGTGGCAACGTCTTTTGGATGGCAGTGGGGTTTTAGAATAGCTGCTATCATTGGTTTATTCGGTGCTTTAATGATTGCTGTCTTTTTTCATGATTCTCCTGAAAGTAAAGGTTTACCAGTAGTAAACAAAGATTTCAGAAAAGAAAAAATATCTACATGGGAGGAACAAAAAGGGGTTCTTAAAAATCCGTACATATGGATTTTGGCTTTAGCAAGTGCCTTCATGTATATATCAAGATATGCAGTAAATAGTTGGGGGCCTTATTATTTTGAAACAGCAAAAGGCTATAGTCTTACTCAGGCAAATTCTCTCGTTGCAATAAGTGCGATATTTGGGATAATAGGTACAGCTTCATCTGGATTTGTATCGGATAAATTTTTTAACAGAAGAAGAAATAAACCGGCATTGATTTTTGGATTAATGAACGTATTTGCGCTTTCCTTATTTTTATTGGGACCCAAAAACGTTTGGTGGCTGGATGCTTTGAGCATGGTAATTTTTGGACTAGGTATTGGCGCACTTATATGCTATTTAGGAGGTCTTATGGCAGTAGACATCGCTTCAAAGCAAGCATCTGGTGCAGCACTGGGTGTGGTAGGGATTGTGAGCTATTTTGCTGCGGGTATTCAAGATATTGTCAGTGGCTATCTAATTGAGAATAATAAATCTGTAGTCAATGGCATAATACAATATGATTTTGATTCAGTCTCTTTTTTTTGGATTGCTTCAGCATTGATTTCAGTGGTTCTAACATTATTTACATGGAAGAAAACTTAACGATAGTTAAAGGTTAGTCAGAACTACATAGGAAGGCGATTTTTGAAATTATTTCTGAAAATCACTAGACATACTGATTTCTGATTCTTGGTATAATGGAATCTTATACTGCATACTATAATCTTAGTTTTTAAAATTTATAAGGAACTACAGAGAGACAAAATATAAGAAGCACCAGTGAAAAACTAAAATAAAAATGAGAAATTTTGATATAAACGAAGATCCTCACAGACGCTTTAATCCGTTGATTAACGAGTGGGTATTGGTGTCTCCGCACAGGGCTACAAGACCTTGGCAAGGACAAAATGAAAAAAATGATATCGATGCACTTCCGCAGTATGATGCGGCCTGTTATTTATGTCCGGGAAATGTGCGCGCCAATGGAGAAAACAATCCAAAGTATGAATCGAGTTTTGTTTTTGAAAATGACTTTTCTGCCGTTAAACAAGAACCGGTTGCCTTTGAAGAGGAAATAAGGCAGACTTTCTTCAAAGTAAAACCAGAACGCGGTATTGCCAGAGTAGTTTGTTTCTCACCAAGACATGATTTGACTTTGCCTGAGATGGAGCTTTTTGAGATTGAAAGCATTATCAGAACTTGGCAAAAAGAATACATAGATTTAGGAAGTATTGACTACATTAATCATGTTCAGATTTTTGAAAACAAAGGAAGTGTAATGGGATGCAGTAATCCGCACCCGCACGGACAAATATGGGCACAGTCGACATTGCCAACGCAGGTTGAAAAAACGCAAAACAGCCTAAAATCTTATTTCGATAAAAATCAAAGTAATCTGTTATTTGATTATCTAAAAGAAGAATTAAAGATAAAGGAACGTATCGTAATTGAGAATGATCATTTTGTGGTTTTGATCCCTTTTTGGGCTATTTGGCCATTTGAAACTATGATTATAAGCAAACGACATATTACAAAAATAACAGAGTTCACTTCTGAAGAGGTTTCGGCTTATGCCACTATTTTAAAGTTACTGACAATAAAATACGATAATCTTTTTGAGACTTCTTTCCCTTATTCGTCGGGCATTCACCAAGCTCCTACTGATGGTAAACGACATCCAGAATGGCAATTTCATATGCATTTTTATCCACCTTTATTGCGTTCAGCTTCTATTAAGAAATTTATGGTAGGTTACGAGATGCTAGCCGAAGTGCAAAGAGATATAACTCCAGAAAAAAGTGCTGAACTATTAAGGAAAATACCAGACTTACATTATAAAAATAAATGACGCAATTACTATTAACTTAAATTTTTATATTATGAAAAAGATTAGAAAAACAACACTTTATGCGTTCCTTTTTGCTATAGGAACATGTTTTACATCATTAATGGCGCAAAATACGTTTCCTGCTAGTGGAAATGTAGGCATTGGTACCAGTAGTCCTAGTTCAGCACTAAGCGTTTTAGGACCAAATAATACCGGGAATTTAAAGATTGGATCAACTTCAAATAATAGCGGAGATACATGGTGGATGGGTTTTAGTCATGGTAATAACACTACAGATGCAAATGATCGGGCGAGAATTGGTGTAAATATTATGAGTGGAGGAGCAGGAAGATTATATTTTTCGACCGGAACCTCAGCTAATCAGTCAGAAAAAATGAGGATTGATGAAAACGGCAATGTTGGTATCGGTACTACCACACCATCTGTGCTACTTGATGTGTACAATGTTACCGCTAATGCCCGTACTTCAGTTTTTACTAGAGGACAAGACCCTAATTATCAAATAGGGTTTCAAAACGGAAGTGGTAATAATGTTAATGATATTGTGGGAAAGCTTGCTCTTACGTATAACGGAAGTTCAAATTCAAGTATTAACTTTCATAGAGGGATTTATAGCAATGCTGGGTTTATAAGTATTACTACGCAAAATAGCACAGTTCCAGATATGGTTATTGGATCATCTGGTGCTACTTATTTTGGATATTCAATAAATGATGGAGATGCATTATTCGCAAGGAATGTATGGGCAAAATATTTTTTTAACACAGGCGTAAACATAGGGAATGATAATGCCTCTTCTACAGCTAAATTTCTTGACGTGCACGGTCATGCCACTTTCAATAATGACCTTGGCAGCTCAGATGCTACAATGACTCATGTTACCATTAATACTGATACGTCCGTAGCAGGTACAGCACTTACTGTAGCAGGACCAACTTATATTGGAGATTGGAAAGCTATAGAAAGTGGAGCAATAAATTCCAGCTATTTTTCTACTTACAATTTGTGGGTTACTAAAGGTGTTGTAAGTAATGATTTTGCAATTGCAACAGAATCGGAATGGAAAGATGATGTTTTTGAAAAGGATTATAAATTGCCCACACTAAAAGAAGTTGAAAATTTTATAACAACAAATAAACATCTTCCAGATGTTCCTTCGGCAGAGGATGTAAAAAACAATGGTTATACAGTAAGAGATATGACAAGAACATTATTACAAAAAGTAGAAGAACTTACTTTGTACACCATCGCATTAGAAAAGAAACTGGAAAAATTAAATTCCCAAGTTAATTCAAGTAAGTAGATTAAACTAATAATCCAGTTTAACGAAAATAATTATATAAATAAAATAATTAGCTGTTTAAGCTTTTCAGATTTGTTTTATAATATTTAGATAAAAAGAAAATATTTAGGCACATAATTACTTATTATTAAAACTTAAGGGGAATATTTTTTAATTAACAATAAATTTCTTTCTGTATAAATGCAATAAGTAAGTTTTTGTGTGTATTTTGTAAATTATAAATATAATTGCTATGAAAATAATAAAACATAAATACAAAGGGACTTGCGGGTACTTTGTTTATAGAATAAAACGGAATAGTATTCTACTGTTATTCTTATTCTTATTGGTATTTACCTATAGTGGCTATGCAGCTGATAATAATCAAACGTACTCATCACCAAATCCTAAAATTAATACCAGTTATCTACTTAAAGACATGGTATATTTAGACATTACCAAAGTATTTTCATTAGAAAGTATAAAAAAGACTTTCGGGATAAAAGGTAGTTTTAGTTATGAGAACGGTATTACATCGGGCGGTAAAATAGAAGTTGCGGTATATGCATATAACCCGGGTGCTATTAGTGGAAAAGGGTATTTTTTATATAATATATTTATAGATCAAACCTCAGTTATATATACAAAAAAGACAACTCTTGATACAAATATATCAGCAAATTCAGATGATATAAAGCGATATCTAGCAAATTCAAAACTATATAGAGAGGATGGTTGTGGTCTTTGGTCATATAAAGACGTTGCACCAGGTTTTTTGAGAAGTCTCCTCGCCTTTTTTGGTTATAGTCATGGTTCATTATGGCATAGAGAGAGAGATAACTGTGCACAAAAATTAGCTTCAAACATACCTGTCATTGTAGAGGTTAAATATTCTGGAGTAGGAACAAAAAGTTTTTCGGAAGCTAGTATTCCTGGTATAGGTGTGGTAGATATTCAAAGTAATGTTGTAGTGCTTAAGCATCCTCCTACTAATTTAGCTACATTCTGCCAAGGAAGAACTGATGAGTTTTGTAACGTTTACAGAAAAATATTTACTCCTAATACTACTGCAAAGGAAGATATTTTTGTAGCTTGTCATAGAGGTAAATGGGGGCAACCATTAAGTGCAGGGGAGCCTGAGAATACTTTAGCTGCTGTAATTGCCGCAGAAGGATTGTCTGGATATAATACAAAATTATTAGAAATGGATCTTACCAAAACGGCAGATGGACATTTAGTTTTTTTACACGACTATGTAATGAGTCGTCTGAGTTCCTATGTAGGTAATAAAAAGTCGTTTGAGATGTCTTTAGAAGAGATGCAACGTTATAAAATTCGACTTAGGGATCTGTCGATATCCTCAAGAACAGTAAGTACATTTGAAGACGTGTTACAAAATGTAAAAGAAAATGGACATTTTTTAATGTTAGATATTAAAGAGGAACAAACAAAAGGGCAAAATGCTTTTCCTGATTGTACGGATGACTTGTGTGTGTCTGAGAAAAATAAAAGAGATGTAAGTTGGGAAAATATTACCAGATTAGCGATAAATGGTGCAATTAATAAAGAGGCAGAACAGCATTTAATTGTTAAAACATATTATTCAGCACAAGATGTTAGAACGAGTATTGGTGTAACAATGGCGAAAGAAATTTTTTGGACACCAATGATTGTATCTAATGCCCCACAATGGAAAACCAGTGGTAGAACAGATATACAAAAAATGTGTGCGTTTATAGATGATTGGCAGTCAAAATTCTCTAATAATATAGCATGTTTTGAAACAGATTTTTTTAATGAAGATGATGCTATGCTTCAATCTTTTGTACGTAATGGTATTACTTATCAAAATTTACCACATTACATATTTGCTAAAACAGGAAGACGTAGTGGAATTTTTTCAGAAGATCCTGCCGGTAGCCGAGGAACTGTAAACCGTTGGGGAAGTTGGAAAATAAATGGAAAAACAACTGATAGGAGAGGCGATTTCTTCTGGCTTACGACAATACCCTATTCCAAATTATTTTTAATTACCACCGACAGACCAGATGTTTGGAATCAAGTAAAAACGGTTTTACAGAACCATTAATAAAATTTTATATGAAAAAACATGTTATTTTTCTTAAATCAGTTTGGCAACAAAGAGGATTATTTGTGCTAATAACATTATCTATTACTTCATTTTGTAACGCACAATTTGTAACTACCGAAAATAATGGCTATTGGCCGTATAATATTGATGCAATGACTAGTCAGTCAACTTGTTCATCATCACGAGGGACTGCTGGAGGAGTAGTACCCGATTATGAATGGTTATTTAGTTCAATATCAGGTAATATCACGCGTCCAAAGACAAATGGTTCTGACGGGTTATCAATCGATTTTACTACAGCTCAAGATCTAACCGCACAAAAAGGGTTGTTAACAATTAAGGTTAGTAATGTACCTAAACTAAAACTGATATCTAAAGATAAAACCTTAATTTTAAGGAGATATTTTGATGCCAATAATTTTATTGATTATACTATATTGGATCAATTGTTTTATGCTAATGCTACACTCTCATATCCATATTTTAGAATATCATTAAAATTAACAAAAAATTTTATTTGGATATCAGTAGGACGACAGGCTGTTAGTTCAAGTTCTCCTATTGTTCCAGAGCCCCACTTTGTATTTCATACCCCTCTGTTTTTTGGTATGAATTTTAATAATGATGATATTATGGACAAATTACTTTCCTATGATTCTTCAGTTAGCTTGTATTTTGAAAACGCACATAGTGAAAGTACTCTGACAAATATTAATGCCAGATTATATGGTTTTAGTACTTCAAAACTTATTACTAACATTACAGATTGTTATATTAATAATAAATGTCCTGCAGCTTCTTCAACTGCTAAAACTATAGAGGAAAAGCCTGTTCAAGCTTTAACTTCGATAAAAGCAGGTAATAGTTTCACTAGTTTTAAAGCATATCCTAATCCGGTAAAAGGTTTACTGAACATTGAAATTCCTGAGATTAAATCAAATACAGTTAAAATTAAGATAATTGATTTGAGTGGGCGTGAAGTTTTAATAAAGGAGGAGAAAATGGAACAACAAAAAGTTCAGAATATGTCAATTGATTTAAGTGTATTACAGTCAGGGATTTATATTCTTAATGTCTTTGATGACAATAATAATATGATTTGGAAACAAAAGATTATAAAAAATTAGCAATTTATTTGAGATCTTTGAGATCTTTTTACTTTTGTTTTGTAGATGAGTTCAATTTCAGATACTGTCTGCCAGTTTTGATTTAAAGTTTCCATAATTTCTATATCTTAAATTAGTTATGGAACATACACCGGGAATCGCCTAGCAAGTACAAAAAAGCAACCTAATAAAGCAGGATTTTTTCCTGCATTTAGGGGGTTTTTGCAAGTGCCCGCAAGTGATTCCCGAATTTTGTGATGAAATTAAATAAGATAGAAATTAAATAAGATATTAATAGCGTAAGGAATCATTTGATGTAGGCATCTTAAAAAAAACTAATTCTATCAGTTGGGAAGTTTTTAATCTCTAAATATGTGTTACTATTGGGAATAAGAGATATTTATCATCAGTATATTAATTAGACCGCTTTACATCACATAATATGAAGATTAAAGTTCCGATGAGATAAGAATGAATCAGAAAAGCGATAAAGATTAGCTATATAGTATCAAAAAAATAAAGGAAGAGGATGGAAACCTTATTTTTATAAAACTATGCGATCAATTTATGAATAATACGAAATTATGCCAAAAGTTTTTAGTTTTTAAAACCAGCATATTAACCAAAATAATAATATTAGCTATAATTGAAATCATAACCAAAAGTGCAAATAGAAATAGCAATAATCTAAAAAAACAATATTGTCTAAATGCACTATCGGTGCGATATTAAATAATATCTATTACAATTTTCCCCATAGAGGAGCCGTCACTTACTGCTTTGTGTGCTTCTATAGCATTATCTAATGTGAATTTTCTAGGATCTAAAATTGGTTTTAATTTTCCCTCTTCAATTAGTTTTGTAGCTTGTTTTAGGATATTTCCATGGTGTTTTCTTCCTTCTCCGCTTAACATTGGGTGTAAAACAAATACACCTTGTAGGTTAGAAGATCGAAGTGATCCTATGGCTAGATTATGTGTGCCAAAAGCGGCACAACTACTTATATGGCCATAATGACGAATTGCTTGAAATGAATTGTCTAAAGATTGACCTCCTACGGTATCATAAATAATATCAAAGCCTTTTCCATTAGTGTGTTGGTTAACGTATTCTTCTATTTCAATAGATTTATAATCTATTGGTGTTGCACCTAAGGATATGGCAATAGCTGTTTTTTTTGAAGAAACGGTTGTGTATACATCGGCTCCAAAAAATTTAGCAAGCTGAATTGCTATATGGCCAACTCCTCCAGCGCCTCCATGAACTAGAACTTTGTCTCCTTTTTTTATGATTACTCTATCTGCCAAGCCTTCCCAAGCTGTAAGTAGAACCAGGGGAATAGCTGCAGCTTCTCTCATGGTGAGGTTTGTTGGTTTTTTTGCCAATAAATCTGCATCTACGGCAGTGTATTCGGCTAATGTTCCTTGAAGCCCTAAAACGCCTCCCGCAAGTCCGTAAACTTCATCCCCAACTATAAAATCGGTTACATCAGCCCCAATTTCTTCTATAACACCTGCTAAATCTGTTCCTAAAATGGCTGGTAAGATTGGTGTTGCATATGGCGCTTTACCGGTTCTAATTTTGTTATCAATTGGATTTACTCCGCTTGCATGTATTTTGACTAAAACTTCTCCTTTTTTGGGAATAGGTTTTTCAACTTGTGTGCTTATAAAATCTGATTCGTAAGTATTTATATAAAGTGCTTTCATTGTCATTGTATGTTTTTTTTATAATGATTACTCGTGGTTCATTTAGTTAATATTGATTTTTAGATTATTGATATTTCTATTTGCACTTTTGGTTATGATTTGGATTATAGTTAATGTTTTTATACTTACTAATTTGGAATTAATATTTAAGCAATATAAAATAAAAGACATTTTATATTTATTCATTATACCAAAAATATATAATACTAAAATATGCATTAATCATAATAAGTCATAAAAAAACAAGAATCTATTTTTTAAATCCTCCTAAATATAAAATTCTAATAGATGTCTAAACTAAGTAATTATTAATACAACTAAAACTTGTTTTTTGAGTTGCCTTTTGATAAATGTAATGTCTCATCTATGGGTTTCACTCATAAAATCCCAAAACAAGGGTTACTAACTTAATTTGCTATAAAATTGTGCATTTTGATCGTTGTGTGGTAACTACAATTTTTATTCTCTTTTAGGTAATGCACTCCGGGTTAACTTAGTCGGGTTGTTATATTCTTTATATGTACAATTGGTGAGTTTCTGTCGTAGCTTGTTTGGTTATCAAAGAGGGATTTTTCCATACGCCATTGCTGGCTCTCGAAATGCCACATATCAGACCGCCCTAAAGCTCCTACTGTAACATAAAAACTTGTCAGATTTGTTGCGGCTGATCCGGGCTACGGCTTCTTCAAAAAGGTTCGTTTGTGTGATGATAAAATCTGTTTCATATCCGCTAAAAGAATGTTCAATGAGCCCGGAAATGGGAAGAATTGCAAGTCCAGCTTTTTAAAATTGATCAAAAAACACTTCGGATAACCAATGCTCAGAATCTTGGAGCGCAATTTATCAATCAATTAACCAATTTAGTAATTACTTTTTATTGCGCCAAAGCTGTAATTAAAGGTGATATAACATTTGGAGTAATGATTTCGACCCAATTTATAATAGTAATGTTAAATGGTCCCATTATGCAATTTATCTCTTTTGTACAATCGGCCCAATATGCTAAAATAAGTTTTTTAAGACTTAACGAAATACATGAATTAGAAGAGGAAGAAGAAAATGAGGTAAATAATAGTATAAAATTGCCGGAAGATAAAAGCTTGTTTTTGCGTAATGTTAGTTTTCAATACAGCCGTAATGGAGATTATATTTTAAGTAATATTTCACTAATGATTCCAGAGGGAAAAGTAACAGCAATTGTTGGAGATAGCGGAAGCGGTAAAACTACACTGTTGAAACTTATTTTAAGATTATATAAGCCGACTCATGGGGAATTATCTGTGGGGAATTTGAATATTCAGAACATCAATTTAAAGCAATGGAGGGAAAGTTGTGGTGCAGTAATGCAGGATGGTAAAATTTTTAGTGATACAATATAAAATAACATTGTTCTTGATGACGAAAAAATTGATTACGAAAGACTAAAAAAAGCAGTCACTGCTGCGAATATTGCGGCTGAAATAGAAGCAATGCCAAAAGGATATCAAACCATGATGGGAGAAAACGGTAGAGGATTGAGCGGAGGGCAAAAACAACGCGTATTAATTGCCAGAGCTTTATACAAAGATCCTGATTATTTGTTTTTTGATGAAGCTACAAATTCTTTAGACGTTATAAATGAGCAAAAAATTGTAATGGCACTGGAAGATATTTTTAAAAATAAAACAGTAATAGTTGTAGCTCATAGATTGAGTACTATTCGTAAAGTGGATCGAATTATAGTACTTAAAAATGGATTCATTACCGAAATTGGAAATCAAGATTTGCTTATGACAAGAGAAAACGGACATTATTATCAATTAGTAAAAACACAAATAGGAGATACGGTAAATGGCTAATAAAGGATTCCATAAAACGCTTAACGAAAATAGAACTGAAGAGGTTGCTTCAATAATTGAAAGAATGCCTACTAAGTTTGGCACAACGATTAGTGCGGTAGTGATTGGTTTGGTTTTGTTATTACTTTTATTCGGTTGGTTTATCAAGTATCCTGAAGTACTAACGGGACAACTGATTTTAAACACAAGACAATCTCCTGTAAAATTAATTGCATCAACATCGGGAAATATTATTGTTTTGCAAAACAAATCAGGAGCTGAAGTAAAAAAAGGAGAATATATTGCCTATATTAAAAATGAGACCAAAATAAAAGATCTTCAGTTATTGGACATTATGCTACATAAAATTGATATACATAAAGTCAACTATAAGCAGCATCGTTATGTATTTCCAGAGAACTTAACATTAGGAGAAATCAATAATAAATATTTTAATTATTTAAATGCCTTATACCAATATCTGGATTATAATGTTCAGCAACCTTACGAAGTACAAAGGCAAATTAATGAGAAATTATTAAAATTACAGACCGAAAAGTTTGATCAGTTACAAAAATGATTATCAAAATCAAAAAATTAAATATAAAGCCTCTCAGAGCCTTTTCAAAAGAGATTCAACCCTGTATGTCAAAGATGTAACTTCCAGAGCAGATATTGAACATTCCATTATAGCCAAGGCGAACAGCGGACTTGAATACAATGCTGTTGACAAAGAAATCAGCAGTACTAGTTATCAAATAAACGAAGTTCATAACAAGGCTCAGGTAATTGCCATTGAAAAAACGGCAAAAGAAAGAGAGTTAATGATAAACCTCTTTAATAGTTATTATGATTTACTCGATGTGATAAAAAAATGGGAACGCACCTATGTTTTTGTTTCTCCTGTAAATGGCAATATTGATTTTTTGAACTTTATAAAAGACAATGATTATATACAGTCTGGTCAGGAACTTTTTAAAATTGTACCAAAAAATAATCAGATTATTGGCCAGGTAAATTTACCTGAGAGTGGCTCTGGAAAAGTTCAAATTGGACAGAATGTGATTATAAAGCTCCATAATTACCCTTATAATGAATACGGCTCTATAAAGGGAAAAGTAAAACGAGTATCACTTTCGACCAATCAACAGACACTTTCTGATAATCAGAATAAAGTTAATTCTTATCTGGTAGATGTACAATTGCCATTTGGGCTACAAACCAATTACGGAGTCGAATTAGACTTCCATGCAGAGGCTAAAGGAACAGCAGAAATTATCACAGAGGAACGGAGACTAATTGAACGTTTTTTTGATAATTTGAGGTATAAGCTGGAGTAATTTTGCTTATTGCTTGGTTAGTGTATCACAATTGTATAAGTTGATAAATGGCATGATATGGTATTGTATGGGTTTAACTCTAGGATTTCTTTTAGTGTGGTTTGTTATTGAAGCTCTTATGAGAGGGTTGCTTATATTACTGAAATGAAGATGATAATTTTTCTCCTTAGAAATAGATATTAGATTTTCTTATTGAACCTTGAACAAAATTGTCTTTAGTAAAAGCATGGAAATCAAATAGGAGCTCACATTACAAAGTGGAAATGCAAACAAAAAGTAGTGAAAAAGTTAAGCTAGGTTTTTGTAATTATTATATAAACAATAGGGTTACAAGCGAATTAGGAGTGGTTTCAGCAATGGTAATTCCGCTGAACGTCTATTTTGTGACATTTCAATGTGAAATTGTTGCCGAAGATTTGTCTAAACCTGTATAAAAGTATAATGTTTTGTTTCAGTACGCAAATGCATTTTGAGGGGTTTTAAATTTGCAATTTGGTTATCTGTTTCTCCAATTATATAATAAGTCAATATTTTTCTGCCTTTGCTTTTTGGAAGATGCTAAAATGGATTGTTTTTTATAACAATCCTCTAATATTATTGTTCTAATTTGGCCCATTTAAAATGCTTGCAAAGTGATGGTTGTCGATAATTAAGTTGCTGAATATCAGTCTATTTCATTTGCCGGAGTATGATTTTAATTATGGCTCACTAAAAGATAAAAAGGAAAAATATGAAAATATACGTATTTTTTAAAAACATTGTAGTTGATATAATTTGTCTGCTTTTTGTTTTGCTTTTTGTATATGCCGCGACCAGCAAATTATTAGATTTTGAAAATTTTAAAATACAATTAGGTCAATCCCCATTATTGAGCACTGTAGCCAATTGGATTTCAATAACTGTACGTGTTTTAGAAATTATTATAACTGCTTCATTACTTCTAAGACATGTTAGGTTATTCGGTCTATACGCTTGCTATCTGCTCATGATAATGTTTACATCCTAGATTTATATTAGAGAATATTTGGCGATTACCCAACAATTAGATTTATTCGAAACTGCAAATATTAGATTAGTAACATCGATGTGCACAAACCAAAAAGGATATAAAAAACAAACTTATATTTTTAAAAAAATCAAGAAAAAGAATTGAAACATTATTTTCTCAGTTGGGTTAACAATTTATGATCAGACGTAATTATGCTAAAACATTTCTAGGTTTTAAAACTAGAGTTTTGGCCAAAATAACAGCACTAACTCTAGTTCAGTTCATCAATAATTTTATCTTTGATGGAAAATAAATAACATTAAAATTCAAATAATCTAATTTCACTCAATAGGTTAAGTAAAATAATTTTCAGATTTAATCCAATATTTTTTTCTTATAAAGAGTAAGATTCCTTTTTTTTTTCACCTATAAAG
The DNA here is from genome assembly GCF_057834355.1 of Flavobacterium sp. GL_143. Taxonomy (NCBI): domain Bacteria; kingdom Pseudomonadati; phylum Bacteroidota; class Flavobacteriia; order Flavobacteriales; family Flavobacteriaceae; genus Flavobacterium; species Flavobacterium sp. GL_143. The sequence continues at coordinate 2,809,119 of NZ_CM174401.1, forward strand.
TATTTTTCTTATTTCATTATGTCAATATATAATTTGTCATAACTTACGTAAGCATTTAATTGAGCATTTGCAACTTGGCCATCAATACCATCTGAATCTACTGTTCCATATATGTAACCATTCGTTAAATCTATTAAGGAACATGAATAGTGGGAAGTTGCTCTGTAAGGTTTTACTTTGGATTTTTCCCACTCAAAATCAATATCATCACTTGAGGATCCATCATTTAAATCAACTTGTTGCACTATTGAACCATTATAAAAAAAGTTTTTGCTTCGTCCATCATAGGTAAATTGAACATTTATTCCTTTAGACAAAACAATAGAACGATCTGGAGCATCTTTCAATCTAATTTTAAATTTGTTTAATGTAGGGTAATTAACATTTCTAAATGTTAGGGTAGTAGATTGCTCTGGATTAAAAGTATGATTTCGTTCATCTGTATTAATTTTAGAACTCCATTTTTTCAAACTTATGTAAGTAGTATAGTTATCTATTTTTATTGCTTCTACAATTGCATTTCTAGCTCCTCCATTAATTCCATCATTATCTATAACTTGATAACAAGTCATGTCATCATTAGTATAGTCTTTTATTAATATCACTGTAGATTTATCATTTGTAGAATATGTTATGTTTTTTTTATCATTGTTCCATGAAAAATTTATATCATCCGAGGAGCCACCATCATTAAGATCCAATTGTTGCACTTCAGCATTCCGATATGTGAATTTATTTTTCGATTTATCATAAATGAGCTTTATTTCATCCCCTTTATTTAAAGAAATAGTATGTGGATCACTTACCTTAGACAAACGTATCTTTAGATTTATTACATTATAGTCTGTATTTTTAAGAATAATTTTTCTAGTGTAATGATATTCTACCCAATTCACATCTTTGCTGCTTAAGCCGGTAATTGGCCTGTCAACTAACTGTCCATTTATTTTCGTATATAAGGGGAACTTATTAGTTATCAAATCATCCCTCAACTGAAGGTTATTTCTTGGAAAAGATCCGTACATCATTATCGAATTAAAATCAAAATCATAAGGATCATTTAAATTGCTTTTTTCCTTTTTAAGATTATCAACTATTAAATTATAGATATTATCAGAATATTTTTCTTTTATATGGTTAAATGTTTTTGATGGCAAAGTAATAAAATCATCTCTATTTGTCCTTTGATGTTCATGTATCATACCAACAACATGTCCTAATTCATGAAGAATACTTTGAAGGTCACATGTTTCACTAAGATTTACAATAGAGTTATCATCGTTCCCACTAAAACCAGGATAAGCACTACATCCACTATTTACTTTTTTAAAATATATATTTTCTTTCCCAGTAGTTTCTGTAAATGATATAAGAGTTTTAATTCCCCATTGAGCTGTTGCTTCGCGTATTAATTGCTTTTGTGAAGCCGATATATTTGGATCAATTTTAAATGTCAAATTTGTCATTGGCCAAAGCAGAATACTTATATCTTCACTGAGATCCCAAGCATTAACACTACTGCTTTTTAATTTGACAGTACCTAAATTGTTTAACTCCTTCACATCGTTTTCATACAAAATTAAATCTTCATTAAGTAAATAATTTCCGTCAGCATCTTTAAGAACTGACATTTTATTTCCTCTATATTCAATATTTACATTGCTTTTTTCATTTTTACTTGATTGAGAAACTTCATTACTTTCAAGATCTTTTTCGTTACAGGAAATCATAGTGATAAATGAGGCAAATACAATAATTTTTGTTTTCATAATAAATTAAGTTTAAAATTGCTATAAATTGGAATGTATATAGGCAGAATAAGCAGTAGTGTTTTTTATTATTTTATACACAGTTTTTTTCTTTTCTGGAATTATGAACGGAAGCTTTTTTTATAATTTATTTCTATTTTGTTTACTTTAATAACTAATTGTTTTCAAGGATAACTCCTTTGGTAAATAAACAAAAGGTTAAAAAGATTGCAATAATTAATAAGCCTTATTAATAGGAGAATCCAACATATAAATAGCTAAAAATTAATATTAAATTTATAAAGAATAACTTATAAATAAAATACGATTAAAAAAATCTACTATTGCATTTAATGCATGAAAATTCTATAATTATTTTAAGAAATTTTGTAAGTCACCTGTAAAACCAAATGCGCAGATTGATTGTATGTATGAGAGTTTTTTAACACAGCACATCATTCTAAAAGAATTTGAAAAGGATTTTTCATTAAAAACTTTGCAGATTTTAAGTTGTCTGATTAGAGAGATAGATGTATCACCTTTAATTTAACATCATAAAAAATGGTCACTTATGTATAATTTCGTTACTTATAACATAATAGACCCTTATTGTATAATGATTTTTTTCTGAACAAAAAATCGTTGAATTACAAGAATCTAATAAAAAAATAGGGAGGTTAAAAGATTTAATTTTGGTAATTGAGAGATAGTGGAAGAAAAGTTATTGTACAAAAAAAAAACAAATAATACAAATTTGATATTACACTCAGACCAAGGCTGGCAGTATCAAATGAAGCAATACCAATTATTGCTTAAAAAGAAGGGGATTAAACTAAGTATGTCCAGGAAAGGAAACTGTTTAGATAATGCAGTGGTAGAGAATTTCTTTGGAATAATAAAATCAAAACTATTTTATATCATGAAATTCGAGGACATAAAACATTTAAAGCAGTATATAGAATATTATAACAATGAAAGGATAAAACTTAATCTAAAAGGAATGAGCCCGATACAATATCGAGCTCATTATTATCAAATTTAATTATAAATTCGTCCAAACTTTTGGGTGCACTCTAATTCAAATGAAGTTTGCAATTATATTCTTTCGAATCAGTATTATAATTTTGCTGGAAAGACGCCTCCTTCTACAGTTTCAGCTCAACTTGGAGATTTTATAAGAAATGGTGATACAAGAGTTAAGAGAATTAAACAAACCACAGGAATATATTTATACTATTTAGCTAAAGATGAGGAGAGTATGGGGCTTGATCTTATGTATGATGAATCTGAAATGGAATCAGCAACAAGCTTAAAAACAGGAAGAAAGAAATCTTACGAAGAACGAGATTTACATAAACTTTTGAGTAGTTACCTTAAAAACACAGATACATATTCGAAAACTATATTTCATGAGCAATCAAATGGAAAAGATAGTAACCAAATTTGGACACATCCTGACATGGTTGGAATAAAATTTCTTAATCTTCAGACAAAAGCCAGTCAGAGTTTCTTAAAATCAATAAATCGTTTAGATACTTTCAAAATGAGTTCATATGAGCTAAAGAGAGAAATCAACAGTGATAGTGAACTAAAAAAGGCGTTTTTTCAAGCAGTTTCAAACTCAAGTTGGGCAAACTATGACTATCTAGCTGGATTTGAATTTAGTGATAGTTTGTATGAAGAAATGGGACGACTAAATCAATCATTTGGAATCGGAATAATTGAACTCAACGCTAATCCTTATCAGAGCAAAGTAATTTTTCCTGCAACATATCGTGAATTAGATTTTAAAACAATTGATAAGCTTTGTAAAATGAATGATAAGTTTAATAAGTTTATTGAGCAGACAGAAAAGTTAATGACAGCAAGTGAAAAATATATTTCTGGCGCAGAAAAAGAACTTATCTAGTTCAGTGATGACTATTTTAAAAATGACACTGACATAGAAAATTATTGCCGAGAAAAATATATACCAACAATTGAAGTTTAAAACCTAGTTTTGTCTATTGGTTTTTCGGATAGTCCCAATGAAGCATGTAATATTATAAGTAAAAAAAGATGTCTCTGGCATCAGTTTTGTCATTTTTTCCTCTTGAAATTCCTTTTGATTTTTTTATTTCAATAGCAGGAACAATCCATAAATCTAGAAAGCGTTTTACTAAAATACTTGATAGATGATTAGTGTAAATACCTGTGTTTTCACAACAAAAAAGAGTGTGTTTTTTATCAACTTTTCTACCAAGTTTTTTAATGAAAATAGAAATACTTTTAATATTGTTTTCTATGATAAAATGTTCTGATTTAAGAGTTAAAGCATCAAGAATATTAATATCCAACTTAGCTTTTGATACATCAATACCGACATAAAATAAATACTTTTTCATAACTTTGAATTTAAATAAACAAAAATGTTGAACTTCTTTAGAGCCTTTATTAGACCGTATGTCTATCATTCTATTTGAAGCAATTCAACGGGATTCAAGGAGAAGGCAGAGGACTAATGCACAGCATAGTTCTTAACTACGAAAGTCTAAAGTTCACCTCTGCTTTCCTTTTGAATAAAGTTAAAGTTTTTTATCTAATCCAAAGTAAAGGCGAATGTCTCCTGACTTCGCTCAGGATGACAGACGAAAAAATTACTGCATAAAAAAAAGCTCCAGATTTCTCTGAAGCTTTTTGTCTTAGTAGCCCTAAGGGGACAATTTTTGATCCATTTTATTGATGACTTAAAAAAATATACCCACAGGGTAAATGTCCAATTTAAACGTGATTAATTTAATTTGTACTAAAAAAAAGTAAGAGTATGGGGCGTATATTTCCCTCTGTTTTTGAATAGTTCTTAGTTACTTACCATTTTCAACAGTATACTAGGATATTTACATTAATATAATGTCAAAGCGAAATGCATAAATATTTGAAAAACTTAATATAATAGATTTATTGTGGTATGAACTGCAAGTAAAATTTATGGTTGAATAGTAAAATAAGGTAGGTATTTCATAGCGCAACATGATTTTTTAGTAGCATATAGTAGCAATATTTTTTAGTTCAAAATTCTTTAAACTAAAATAATATAAATAACAATAAAAATTTGTCAGAGAAAAAACTACAAGGATTGAAAAACAGGATAATAAGTCTTTTTTTAGGTCCTGTCCTATAAAATGTGTAATTTAAAAAGTCAAGGCTTCGGCTAATAATCGAAACTTTTTTAAATGTACAGGTAAATTGGTTTAAAAATTCCCCAATTTTGAATAGGCATCGTCCATTTTTTATTTGCTATCCTTAAAGCCAAAGATGCGGATTTCAACATGACACCATCACTAGGAATGGCATTTTTTTTTGGTGTATTTTCTTCTTTTTATATTTAGGTTTTCAATTAAATTCGCAGTATAAGTGATATTGAAAACTTATTTTCAGTCTTAATACTTAACCATTAAATAAAAACATCAGTACAATTTTTAATACAAGAAATGTTATATCTTTTTGTTTATATGTCCTTTTAGGATGTTTTTTTAGCTAAATGTCTCCTTTCTTGGCATAACTTTTTTGTGTGTAATACTTTCGAGTATTGGCCTTATAATTGATTAAACAAAATTAACAATGAAAAAAAAAATATTTTTTGTCTTATTGCTTGGTTTTTATAGCGGTATGGCGTTTTCCCAAACTGTACATTATGTAAAAGTGGGAGGTACAGGAGATGGCTCTACCTGGAACAAAGCCGCTGCCGACCTGCAAGTCATGATCAATACCGCTGTAGCGGGTGATGAGATATGGGTGGCTGCGGGAACTTATATACCTCGATATGTGGTAAACAATGTTACGGGGCCCGCAACCCCGTCCAACCGTGACAATGCTTTTTTATTAAAAACAGACGTAAAACTTTATGGTGGCTTCGCTGGTACCGAAACAGCCTTAATTCAACGTGACCTAAGCCTCACAGCAAACAAAACCATATTGAGCGGTGATTTTAATAGTGATGACATAGTAACCGGCAGTGGTGCTACCCTTTCTTTTGCAGGCAACACCGAAAACGCTTATCATGTGGTTTTGGGTTATGGAAATTTAGGAACCGCTCTGCTCGATGGTTTTACCGTGCAGGGCGGGAATGCTAATACTGCTACTTCTCTTGCCTTTATGGAAGTTAATTTTGCTCGTTCTTCGGGTGGTGGAATGAGTATTGGCTATTCCTCTCTCTCCATCAGCAACTGTAATTTTATGTGGAATAATAGTTCCGGATATGGTGGTGGAATCGATGCAATTGATTCTGATCTTTTTGCAACCAACTGTAATTTTATTAATAATAAAAGCTTTAATGGTGGGGGAATATCTACATTTGGCAATCATTCTTCTGTTGGTCTGATTTTTATCAATTGCAATTTTAATGGAAATAGCGCACGTTTAGGGGGAGGAGTAAGTTTAGAGAGTACTACAGGAGTTATTAGTACGAGTCTCTTTAGGGAGAATTTTGCCGATAGAGACGGCGGCGGAATTTGTAATACTTATAATGCAAACACTAGTCTGACTAATTGTCTGATAACAAAAAACAGTGCTGGTGATGATGGCGGTGGTATTTACAATAGTGCTACATCTAATATTACGCTTACCAACAGTACCGTATCAACCAATGAGGCCCAGGAAACGACCGGAAAAGAAATAAGCCATCAAGACGGTGAAATTACCCTGAACAACAGTATTGTTTATCCCAACCGCAGCACGTTTTCGGGGGCTATCATCCGTAAGAACAGTCTGGTAAATGGGTTTAGTGCTGCAAATACCAATTTAAATGATGACACCAATATTAACAATATAGACGGTGCTACCAATCCCTTGTTTGTTGATGCCGCTACTGGTGATTTTACCTTGCAAAGCAGCAGCCTTGTATTAAATAAAGGAGACAATAGCCTATTTACAGCTTTAGGTGCCCAAACGCTGGATCTTGCCGGCAAGGCCCGTTTATTTGGCCCTGTTATAGATTTAGGCCCTTATGAAAATCAGGACTTAATGAGGCAAATCATTAAAGCAGGAGAATTTACAAAAAACTATGGCGATGCGCCATTTGATCCTGGTGCTACGGCAAGTTCTGGTTTGCCTGTAAGTTATGTCTCGGAAGACAACACCATTGCTCAAGCCTTTCAGGATACAGCAGACGACAATAAATGGAAACTGAGAATACTCAAAGCGGGAGCAGTAACGATTACCGCTTCGCAGACAGGAAATGATCTGTACGGTGTTGCCGAAAATGTAACTTTCCAGCTAACGATAAATCCAAAAGAAGTAGTGGTAACTGCAGATACCAAAACCAAAATCTACGGCGATACCGATCCTATACTAACCTATACTGTAACCCCGGCTTTATTGGGAACGGATAAATTCAGTGGTTCGCTAAGCAGAGAGGCAGGTGAAAATGCAGGTACTTATACCATTAATCAGGGTACATTGGATAACAGTAACTATGCCATTACCTACGTAAATATGGATCTGATTATTACTCCCAAAGCAGTAACGGTAACGGCAGATACCAAGAACAAAGTCTACGGCGATAAAGATCCTTTGCTTACCTATACCGTAGCTCCGGCTTTGGTGGGAACGGACAAATTCAGTGGAGCTTTAAGTAGAGAGGCAGGAGAAAATGCTGGTACTTATACCATTAATCAGGGTACACTGGCATTAGGCAGTAATTATGCCCTTGCTTATGCAGGGGTAGCCGGTAACTTTACCATTACTCCCAAAGCGGTAACGGTAACGGCAGATACCAAGAACAAAGTCTACGGCGATACAGATCCTTTGCTTACCTATACCGTAGCTCCGGCTTTGCTGGGAACGGATAAACTCAGCGGTGGCTTAAGTAGAGAAACTGGAGAAAATGCAGGTATTTATGCCATCAATCAAGGGACACTAGTATTAGGTAATAATTACTCTATAATTTACGCAGGCAGTAATTTTACCATTACTCCCAAAGCGGTAACGGTAACTGCAGATACCAAAACCAAAATCTACGGCGATACCGATCCTCTACTGACCTATACCGTAACCCCTGCATTATTAGGAACTGACACCTTTAGTGGAGCGCTAACGAGAAACTTAGGCGAAAATGCAGGTGCTTATGCCATCAACCGGGGCACATTTGATAACAGTAACTATGCCATTACCTACGTAAATACGGATCTGACTATTACTCCCAAAGCGGTAACGGTAACGGCTGATGCCAAGAGCAAAGTCTATGGAGATACCGATCCTCTACTGACCTATACCGTAACCCCGGCTTTATTAGGAACCGACACCTTTAATGGTACGCTAACGAGAAACTTAGGCGAAAATGCAGGTGCTTATGCCATCAACCAGGGCACATTGGATAACAGTAACTATGCCATTACCTACGTAAATACGGATCTGACTATTACTCCCAAAGCAGTAACGGTAACGGCAGATGCCAAGAGCAAAACTTATGGCGATGCCGATCCTGTACTTACTTATATGGTAATGCCTGCCTTATTGGGAGCAGACAAATTTAATGGTACTTTAAGCAGGGATACAGGGGAAAACGCAGGCATTTATGCCATCAAGCAAGGGACACTCGCCAATAATAATTACAGTATCAGCGTTTATTGGGGGGCTAATTTGACCATTAACAAAGCTGGCCAAAATATCAACTGGAACCAAACACTGGTAAATGGTTGTGGAGACAGCACACAAATACTCCTTACCGCTACTGCCAGCAGTGGTTTGCCGATAACTTATGTTTCGTCAAATACGGATATTGCCACGATAAACGGCAGCGAGTTGAGCGTAATCAAAAACGGAATGACCGTCATTACTGCCTCACAGGAAGGAAATAGTAATTATCTTGCTGCTGCGACTGTAGAAAATAGGCTGATTTCCTCACTTTCATCCTCGATGATCGTGAAACGCTGGAACGACGTATTGGTGTTTGATAACAGCAGTAATGAATATGTGTCATGGAAATGGTACAAAAATGGAGCCCTGATATTGGGTGCCACGGACCAATACTATAATGAAAACGGTGGGCTTGAAGGTGATTATTATGTAGAGGTTAAAACCAAATCGAATCTGACCATGCGTACTTGTCCACTAACCGTTGTACCTAAAGATGCCTTTATACCCCTGATGGTTTACCCTAATCCGGTTGGTCAGGGCCAAGCAATAAAGGTCAAAACCGGCTATACTGCCCAGGTCCTGAAAGACGCCAGCATAACAGTAACAAACCTTCTGGGACAGCAGTTGCATATACAGCACGACATCAGCCCTGAAACGATGGTGACAATGCCATCGGCAACAGGTATATTTATCTTACAGCTTAATTTGTCTAATGGTGCTCACCATTCGATAAATGTACTGGTGAAGTAATTAGATCCTCCGTAAGCCATTTCAAAGTAATAAAATTGGTCACACAGCAAGGAAATGTATTGGCGAAGTAGATGAAAAAGAACAACATAGATTTTCTCAATAACAAAAAAATCGGTGTTAAATGCCTGCCAGAAAACATTTGACAGGTTTTGTGGGCTCTTAGATAAAGTTAAAACATAAAATAATCCGATTCTTATTTCGAGAGGGCTGGGTTGAGGATAAATAAAAAAACATGAGAAAAAGATATTTAAAAACAATGGGGATTTGCTTCTTTTTAGCACTTGCTTTTCAGACACAGGCCCAGCAACAGAAATCAGAAATCAGTGCTGTACTTGGCGGGGGATTTTCCGGCCTGCAATACCGCGTTAAAGATGAACAAAGCAAGTTACAGCCAGGTTTTCTAGCTGGATTTGAGTACACGCGTTTTTTTGATGACCATTGGAGCATCCTTTCGGGAATCGAATTTGGTGCTTCCCGAACCAAAATTAGTCTTAGTTCCAATACTGTTTTTTATGAAAACATGGTCGATGACAGCGGTAATGCCTTCGAATTCAGGGCAAATGCAAAAGACTATTCAGAAGAACAAAAAATGTATACGCTAAGTATTCCGCTGCAAGGACAGTACCAAACTGGAGGTACCCTGCGGGGTATTGGGTTTTATGCCCGTGGTGGTTTTCTTTTTTGCATTCCGTTGAGTGCCACTTATCAGGCACAGGCTGCGGAATTAACCACCACAGGCTATTACCCTGATGTAAATGCGGAGATCAGCAATCTGCCACAGCATGGTTTTGGCACCCTGGAGAACTGGAGTGCTAATGGTGAGAACAAGTTTTCTTTGTCGGTATCCCTGACTGCTGAAGCTGGTGCCACGTTCCGCCTGTCTCCAAAACACCGGCTATTTGCAGGGGGGTATGTCAATTACGGCCTGAACAATAGTAACAAATCCCAGGGAAGCGCAGGATCTATAATTACATATAACCCAACGGGAATTCTCCAAAGCCAAACCAATAGCATTCTAAACTTGGCCGCTGTGGGTAATGTACATCTAATGGCTTATGGGCTTAAGCTTCGAATGGGATTTGACGGATTTGATTTTTTCTGATAAAAACAAAAAACATAACCTGAAAAAGATAAAAAAAAGAGATTACCTAATAGATCAGATGTGTTGGTGATAATTATTGATAGTGTATCAATGATGTGGTTTTATTCTTTGAAACTAAAAGAATTGATAATCAGTATTTATTAAAAAAAAACTTTAAAGGGATGAGTATTGTGTTCATCCCTTTTATTTTTAAGGTTTAAAATACTTTAAAAATGAATAAATTTGAAGTCAGTGTAGCAAAATGTGGTTTGAATGAAAGGTCTGTCGTTTATGTGAAGGAAAACTCATTAAAGATGGTTTTACTCCTTCAGGGAAGACTAGATTTAAGTGTTTAAATTACAAGAAAACAAAAGTGGAATACTACAGTATTAATGCTTATAAATTAAGTACAAACGAAAAGATTATTGAGTTTGTAAAACGCAGTGATGTTGGCTGTTATCTCCATAAGTTATCGTGACGTTGAAGAAATAATGACAATATGTGGAGTGCTTGTGTAGCATACTTCGTTTTAGCGTTGGTTTTATAAGTTTACACCCGTCATTGCGTCAGAAATGAAGTACAGAAAAAACAAAGTAGGGATGAGTTGGGGATTGTGTGAGATCTGTATCATAGTAAAAGGTATTTGACGTTATTTATATAGGGCTGTAGATAACTTAGGCAATGATTTTTGATTTTTGACAATTAATTGGACATGCAGCTAAAACTCATTCTCTGATAGCAGGATGGATAATTGGTTCCAGGACCGTTGCTAATAATGGGGCGGCCAGCGGATCTAGTTGTATAGCCGAAATCATATGTTTGGAAATGATAGATAAAGGAGTAATAACGACGCCTTTTTTGAAATTTGGTGATATAGTAGCAATAGAAATGCACGATAGAGATGGTAAATCTATATTTGGAAAAATTAATCAAAAAATCACAAAATATACGCCTGTTCATTAAGTTTTTACTAAAATATAAATCTTAGGTTATGTCTATTAGATGATAAAGTTTAACTCTGGTACTTCAGAGAAAGTTTTGATCTATTGTAATGTGTACAGTAATGGCAAGCTGAAAGACCGAAATTTCTTCAGTTTTCAGCTTTTAGGATTTTATAGCTTTATTTTTATTCATTCATGAACGAATTTGGTAAAGATTTTTTTTCATTAGATTTAAAATAATTTTATGATGCTTTGATTTACTATTTTTCATACCTCGACATTGAGCTATTTTCATTTTAGAAAGTGATTCCTCTATAGATTCAATAGGTTTATTATCTATTTGAGCAGAAAAAAAACAGAGAATCTTTTTTTTTAAATACTCATTGCTAAAGATGCAGTGATGTAATGTATCTCCCTCTTCCATAAAATCCTGTACATTCTCCAAAACTGTAATAGTCAAGTTTTCATTTGTAAAGTACAATCCAAAGAAATCTTTTTATTTTTCAGGTATACTTTTTGTGCTTTTAGGGTTTCAGCGCGCATTTTCAAAAGGTATTTTTTTCTTTGTAATTCTCTTTTTTTAGCGAGAAGTTTATCATGCGATGCGTTTAGATTTTCAGGACAGGCAAAAGCTGGGCAGTTGAGGTCTTTTTTTGACCATTGAAGCAGTGTAATATAATCCTCCAAACACTGTAATCTGTAATAATATAAATTTTTTTAAGCAAATTTTTACGGCTTGCCAATTACGGATAATCTCCTGATGTGGTGATTGTAGGTGATAGGCAAGTTTGTTTGGCTTTTAAAATCGTCTCCACAATGGAATTTTTTAAAAGAGCAGTAAAAAGAATCTGCGGAGTGATATCGTAAACGCTTGTTTTAAATCCGTTTCTTTTTAGGATAGGGAGTATTTTTATATGAGGATACAACTTGTACGGATTGATTCGGTATTTCTAGGAGTTCTGAAAATCCTTTGGGCTGATTTCAAGAGCGGAATAGTATTGCCACGCATCATAAGCAGGTGAAAAAACATTAGTGCTAAGGGACATGGTATGGACTTCGCCTTTTGGGTTTATCCAATGTTGCATGACTTCTTTGTTAGAATACGTCGGAGTATAATTCTTTTTCATGAGTTTATGTGAACAAATGATGCGTACGATTTGATGTCCTTGACATACGTCTAAAACGACAAAGTATTCCATTTCTCTGAAATGTACCTGATTGCATCCCTGTATTTTGAGTTTCCCATGTCAGGTGGTACATTTTACAAATTTATCACAGGACTTAGGCTGCGTTTCGGGGTTCCAAGAATGGGCACATTCCAAACAGTGAAATTTTCCACGGGAGAGCACGCCTCATTTAAGGAAAATGCTTTTTTCTGCCCAAGCGTGCACCTGCTCGTTAATCGGTTTGAGCGTGCTGCTGAGGTCAGCTATCTGTTTTTCTATAATGGTCTTGGGTATCATAGGTCAAATAGTGTTAAGGTGGTCTGTACCGATTTCGGAGTATTTATTACCTCTGCTTTCTGCTCTATTTTTTGCGGAACATCGGGCACGGGAGTAAATAAATCAGCCTTCACAGGCCGATTTACGACGGCTCTACAGTTCATGGGAACAGGTGTTGCAATACTATCATAGGTATAGTATTTGATAGCCATATCAAAGATTTCCTGATTGTCAAAGGCACATAATCCTGTTTTTTTGACTTCGCCAAAAATGTAGTTGAAACAGCTTTCAAGGTTCTTTCACCCGTTGCCATACAATATAGGACAGAATATTGAAGAAACCCTTTGGAGTTGTTTTTGTTAACCAAGTCGGTCTAGAACTGATTGTTATCACAGCAAATACGATATTTTTGCCCTTCCTGAGTACTTAGTCTGTTGGAAGACCATTTTCCCTGGCAACTATTTCGAGTTCTATCTTTTCTTCTTCTTCTTCTTCTTCTTCTTCTTCTTCTTCTTCTTCTTCGAGCTGGTGTAATTTTTCCATACGACTTGATTTATTTTTGCGTAGCAATATTATTTTACCGCAGTTGACTAGTTTTTTTAATTAAAAACACAAGTTTTAATGTTCAGTATAACAGGTGGTTATGACTGTTTTTTATTGCTTAAGCATATCGAAAACGGTCTACAACTTTGGGGTGAATTACTAAATGTTTGGGGTACTATTATTGTGTCAATTAAATTGGCGTAAATGTAAAGTAGCGGACAAAACAATTTTTCTTTGATTCATACATTTGAAAAAAAAATGTATGAAAAATTATTTATTCTTAATTCCAATTTTATTTTGTTTCACATCTTGTGAAATAGAAAATGATTTGTCCCAAAAAAATCCGGACAAAACCGAGTTGTCTAAAGGTGATTTGATTGCTAATGGTCTCTTTGAACCTCAAGGAGGCATCACTGTAAGTGGTAGGGTTAACATCTATAAGGTCAATGGAGAAAAAAAGCTTGAGTTATCGAACTTTTCAATTTCGAATGGGCCCGATCTTAAAGTTTATTTGTCTACCTCAGACTCGCCAAATGAATATATAAATTTAGGAGCGCTTGACTCTGTTAGGACTTATATCATTCCTGAGGGAGTAGACCTGAGTACTTACAAGTATGTTTTGATTCACTGTCAGCAGTATAACCATCTTTTCGCTATTGCTAAATTAAATTCTATCTTATGAAAAAGTATCAGTTCTTGTTTTGTTTTAGTTTTTTAAATGTATTGGCGTATGCACAGGGCTGTAGTGATGCCGGAATTTGCTCAGTTGGGAATAATTTTGCAATTGAGACAAAAGAATTCAAAAGTATGGTCGAAGTTGGTACTATATTTGGAAAAGGTGAGGCTGATCTAAGTTACATTTCACCTTATTTACTTTATAAACGTAATCTTACCAATCAGTTTTCACTTAGTGGAAGAGTAACCTATTCACAGGCTACAGGAGGTTTTGGTACCAGAGGTCAATTCGGAGATGCTTATCTAGTTGGTAATTATGTGTTTAAGAGTAAACATAGCAGTCAGTGGAGCAGTACCCTTGGGATTAAATTTCCTTTTTCGAGTTCTAATTTAAAAATTAATAATACTCCTTTACCGATGGATTATCAGGCAAGTTTAGGAACTTATGACCTTATTGTTGGAGTGGATTATCAGTATAACAACTGGGGCTTTAATGCCTCATTTCAATTACCGGTAATTAATAATAATAAGAATTCATATTTTGATGAGTATTCGTCTTCAGACGACTTTGTATCGACCAATTTATTTGAAAGAAAAGCAGATGCTTTATTCAGGATTTTTTACACGGTAAAAGAGCTTAGCAAGAAATTAACCTTTAAGCCTAACGTGCTATTTATTTATCATTTGGGAGAAGACAGCTACGAAACAATTTTCGGAGAAAGGAATAAAATTAATGGATCAGAAGGACTGACAATCAATGGAAACTTGATAGGATCTTACGTTATTAATACTAAAAATAGTATTGAATTATCGTTTGCCACTCCATTTTTAGTTAGAGAAGTCAGACCCGATGGATTAACCCGCTCGTTTACAGCAGGAGTTATTTATAAATATGCTTTCTAGTTTTTAATATTTATTTTTAGTTTAATGGCTGAGACTATAAGATTCACTCTGGATGAATCAATACAGAGATATTTATCTTATTGGAATATGAAGGAGTATATTGGTTTAAAACAACTCAAAGGGGTGCTGTCGCATCTGGGAATAACTTTTATCTTTAGGATTGTAAAGCGATCAAAAAAGGAACACTGGAGGGCATTGTGATCCAAAACACATACTTCTTCAGGGGAGTATATTTCAAATTAAGATTTACACTTAATTACCGTGATGTTGAGGAAATAATGAAAATTAGAGGAGTGCTTGTGGGGCATGCTACGATTCAGTCTTGGGTTTATAAGTTTACCCCTTTGCTGGAGTCAGAGAGGAAGAAGAGAAAAGGTAGAGTGGGAGAGAGCTGGAGATTAGATGTGACCTATATCAAAGTAAAAGTATTTGGTGTTATTTATATAAAGCAGTAGATAAATTAGGCAATACAGTAGACTTTCTTTTGACCAGAAAAAGACAGAGAATGAGCACTCAGTCTTTTCTAATTAAAGCAATTAGTAACAACTGCAGGCCAAGAGTAATAAACATTGATAAAAGCGGTTCTAATACTGCAGCGATCAAAGTATATAACAAACGTTCGTTCTCAAAGATTAAAATCAGACAGTGTAAATATCTCAACAATATTGTAGAACAGGATCATCGTTTTATCAAATGGCGCATACAAAACGCATTAGGCTTTAAAAGTTTTGAATCGGCCAAACGAACCTTGAGTGGAATTGAAGTTTTGTATATGCTAAGAAAGAATCAGATGATTAGTCCAGAGATAACTATGTTTAAATCATTCTATAAATTGGCAGGCTAACTTTTAAATTACTTACATTCTTATATTTGATTCTGACAGATGCGACAGAACCTTAGAGCGTCACTATAAAATTTTTAATGAGGTTATAAAAGATATTCTTGCTTAGAATGTATAAGTATATCCAATATAAGGAAAATATTTAAACATTTTTGCTTGGTCTAAATAAAAAATACCATCATTCAAAGAGGTATTAATGAGAAAAGGTACTGATCTTCCTATCAGATTATTAACACCAAAATGTAATTTAGCAGAGTTACCAGATCGAAATGTTTTGTTTTTTACAACGCCGATATCTATATTGTAATTATCCGGTAACCGATAATTATAAGGCACCTGAACATCACTACTTTCATTTGCGGCTAGTGGATAGCTATCTTTTTTATCATCGTATATAAAAGAACCTGGTGCAGAGATTAACATTCCTGAACTATAATTAAACATTCCTGATATTTCCCATCTCGAACTTATATTCCAAGTAATTGCGCCACTTATTTTATTTGTTATATCGTTTGGAGAGCGAAATGGATTGCCATTATTTACTGTTTTGAATTGCATCATTGATCGTCCAAGAGTATAGGAAGCCTGTATATTCACTTTTTTAAAATGGTTGGTATATTCGAGTTCAAAACCTTTAGAATTGCCATTTCCAATTAAAATGGGTTCCGTTTCACCATCATTCAAGCTATTATAACTGGGTTGGTACATCAAAATATTATAAAGATTTTTTTTGAATAATTGTAGTTTGACATATCCAAAGTTACCGAATGATTTTTCGTATCCTAATTCATAAATAATTGATTTTTCTGGCGGCATCTGATCCGAGCTTGGCATACGTAAATCGGAGGGAAGGGCATATGCATTTGTAACAATCTGATGATAAAACTGTTCCATTGTAGAATATGATAAAAAAAAACTATTGAAAGAATTTGGTTGATAAATAAGACTTGTGCGTGGTTGAAAAGAATGATAGGTTTTATTTTGAGTTATAAACGCTCCATAGTGCAAGCCGGCTTTGATGTGAAATTTATTCGAAAGTTTTATATCATTATCAATATAAGCTTTCAGATGCACAACCTTTGTTAATTTGTTAGTATCTGTATTTTTATCAATAAAACGGGTTAAATTACCCCCTAAACCTGCCGTGGTACTTAGCAATTGTGACCAATAATAACTCAGGTTATTTTCAATACCAAGATCTGTAATACTAAAACTTCTTGTCTCCTCATTATATTGATTTGCAAACTGGTTATTATAGTTGCTTAGCAAAAAAAAGGAATTATGGAATAACTTAGGGCTGTGTACTTTATTCCAACGCAAAGAAAGAGTTCTGTTATTCCATGTTAGTTTTGGTGATGGGTCAAAGATTTTTATATTTATAAGATCCCCGCCTGTATATGCGCCAAGATAGATTCTACTTGAAGGATCAAGGACATAATTAACTTTAAAATACACATCATAGAGGCGATATTTTAAATCTATACTAGGGTCAGCCAAGCTGAATAAACCATCAATCCAGCTTCTTCTTGCGCTGACCATAAAGGATGCTTTGTCTTTTATAATAGGGCCTTCAATCATGGCAGTCCCGGTTAATATACCAATATCCATCACTCCATGGTATTCTCGCATGTCTCCATCTTTTGTTTTGATATCGATAACGGAAGATAGTCTGCCTTCGTAACGAGCAGGGAAGCCACCCTTGAAAAAGTTTATCTGCGTAATGGCCGCTGTGTCGAAAATTGATAATAACCCAGTAAAATGATTGTAGTTATATATGGGCACTTGATCTAATAAAACCAGATTCTGGTCACTTGTTCCTCCTCTTACATTTAAACGAGAGCCATTCACACCTGCTTTTAGTGTTAGGAGTTTAAGTGGGTCCGATTGCCCCATTAAAAAGGGGAGAGAGTTAATAGATCGTGTACTTAATACATTATAATCCTTATTGAAAGCATTTTTAGAGGCTTTAACTTCTACAGGAGCAAGGAATAATCCCATTTTTAGATTAAAATTTTTTTTAATTGCATTATTTACTAATAGTGTATCTATTTGAGAAGCATAGCCGGTATAACTTACCTGTATAATGTGTGTTTTTTCAGGTAATTCAATGGTATAATACCCATAATCATTGCAATAAACAGCGATATCTGAATTTAAAACCCGTACCATGGCACTCGGAAGTGCTTCTTTACTGTTACCTGCATATACAAAACCGCTGAGCGTAAATTGATGGGGCGTTTTTGGAACATTATATATAATAATTTTGTTATTTGTTTCAAGAAACTTTACTGGCTCTTGTATAAAAAGTAAATCTAAAAGTGTTCTTACCTTATAAACTCCTTTCTTGATGATTATTATTTTTTTAAGGTTAAGTTTGTTATTGCTTAGAGATAAGTTTACACCTTGTGATATAATTGTAGATAAAAAGCCACCAATGCTATCATTTTCTATTCCAACCTTGATCTTTTTTTCCATAAGATCTATTTTTTGTGCCTGTACAGATTCATTGTAAAAAACTAGAATACTAAAAGACAGAATCGTTACCCAATTTTTCATAACATTTTATCAATAACAAGATATGTCTTTTACATAAATGACATTGTTTTTTTGAATATAATTTAGTCCAAATAATAAATGGAATTCTTCCAGTACTTCTTTCATTGATTCTTTCTCAAAATTGGTAGTTATTGTGCATGATTCGGGTATATTACCAATCACACGTATTTTAATATGATAACATTTTTCAAGGTCTTCAAATACTTTTTGAAGTGGTGCGTTCTTAAAAGAAAGTTGCTTTGTTTTCCACGAAAGTAAGTTTTTATCATCGTAATTTTGTTTAATGAACTTGTTGGCACTCAAGTAAACCGCTTGTTTCTTTTCCAAAATAACAGTTTGTTTGACCGTAGAGGAACTAACAGATACTTTTCCTTTAATTACTGCCACTAATTTTTTCTTTGCTGTAGTTTGGACAACAAAAGATGTACCTAAAACATTTACTGTCATGCTATCTGTATTGACGGTAAAAGGTCGGTTTGCATCATGTTTTACTTTAAAGAATGCTTCTCCATTTAACCTAACGGTACGTCTTGCCCAAAAAGAGTTTTTGTAAGAAATGCTTGAGTGTTCGTTGAGTGTAACTAAAGATCCATCACTTAGTTTGATGTTTTTTACCTGTGCATCAGCTGTTTTAATAATTATTTCCGAATTATTATAAAAAAAGACTAAAGTTGCTAACAATATCAATATCGCAACAGAAGCTGCGTATCCATATCTTCTGTATAACTGAAATACAGTAGGTTTTGCAGGTAATAAATTGGGTACTATATTTTTCCAGGCCATATCGACAGAAAATAACTGAGGCTGATCTAATTGTTGGTTTTCTGCAAAAAATACTTTCAGAGAAATATATTCTTCCTTATTGTCTTTTATCCAGGTTAGCACAATAGACTCTTCATAAGGTGTAGTTTCACCGGAAAAATGTCTAGCCAATGATGCATTGATATTTTGATTATCCATTCTTATATCACTTTTAAATAAAAAACAAATTCTTTGAGATCTCTTAGTAATATTGTAATTAAACCACCAACTAAAATAGTTAAAATAGGATGATGTTTAATAAACTCACGTATATGCTTGATGGCCTTACCCATCTGATTTTCTACTGTTTTTATCGATATGTCTAACTTTTCGGCGATTTGTTTATAACTTAAGTTTTCAATCCGGCTGAGTTTAAAGATTTCAAGACACTTTGGAGGAATTCCCTTAAAGGCACTTTCTATAAGCTCATCAATATCCTTTGATGGTTCGATCTCATATATTTCATCGGCAATATCAGTACTTATCTTATCAATGTCAAGCATATAAATTTTTTTCCTGAAAGAGGATATACACTTATTCTTAACAGCAACGTAAATATAATATTTCAGACTATTATCCGTAAAAAGATCTTTTTGGGTTTCCCATATTTTCATCATGATTTCCTGCACTATATCTTCACTGTGATCCCTATCACGTAGATACCTAAATGCATAATTGCAAAGGGGCTCGTAAAGCTCATAAAATAATTGTTTAAAGTGTTTTTGATCTTCATCCATTATAACACATTATAAAATAAATATTAAAATACTATCTAAAAAAATAATCAATAAGAGTTAGAAATAATTAAACAACGTACTTTTACTAAACCAAATTAAGTTACTCATTACAGTAATTCTGTGCGTTTTTTATTATAGAGTTAGAGTGAGTTTTGAGATTCAATGATCTGCCTGGTAATAAAGTAATTATTTTTTTAGCGATAAAAGTTTGAATGTACACGGAATTAAAAAATCCAATTTATATTTGAATAATAAAAATAAATGACTGAATAATATTACTTAAGTGAATTTTCAGCCATTTAAAAAGAGTTCTAATGCATTTTGAGACTTTTTAGTTTTATTAATTGCTTTTGGCTCTAAAACATATAGTTTAGTCCAATAGTACCAAATCCCATAGATCCATAACCTAATTCTGCAAATGCACCAAATTTATTACCTACGCGTATGCCTACAGGATTAACCTGAAAAGCAAAATCTATATTATTATCTTGATAATGAGTATTATTCTCTAATGCTTGTGAATAGCGCTCCATAATAACACCTGCGGAAGTTCTACCATAAAAATCTAACCAAGGAGTTTTTACATAGGAAAACGTAACCGTTGGCATTGCAATAAAATAGTGACTGGTTTTTTTTCCGATAATTTTTTTGTTCTTGTCCATAAAATCAGTTTGTTCTTGTTGATATGCAATATCTCCACCTATCCTTATTCGTTCAGAGATTTGATATTTATAACCCAATCCAATATTTCCGAAAGATTTTGATTCCGAACTGTTTTTTTGTTCTAGAATAGCAGACGATAATGCAGACGAAAAATTATCTATAAAAGAAATTGGTAAGCCATCACTATAGTTTACGTGTATTTCGTGCTTATTGATTTCTTGTGCATTTACAATGATTTTACTGAAAGCTATTAGAATTGCACATAAAATGATTGTTTTTTTCATCTTTGTAATTAATTTTAGTTATTAAATATTTAAAGTTTGGCAGTGCCTTCTGCACTGTCATATACTTAATACGCTAAAAATTGAAATACCCCTATAAACATTTTTTTTGATTTTGTATTTTCTTTCAACTAATCTAGTAAATACAACAGCTTTAATTCAGTCAAGTTTTAAATAAGAGTCCCTTATAAAATTAATTCTGAGTCTTTATAACTTCAAAATAAAAAAGTAGTCTCCCAAAAACAAGTGATGTTACTTTTTACATATACTAATATTGATGATATTGTTTTGTCCATATAAATTTTCACCAACAGTAATGAATCAAAGTATTCTAAAAGCAAACTTTATTTTTTAAATTCTTTTAGAGTTCTAATTGGAAAATAAATACCGCCTAAAAGAATAGCTAGTAATACAAAATTAAAATAGTTTATTGTATAGTAATTATCAGATATGGATGATACAATTATGTTCAAAAACCAAAAAATATATAATTAGTAAATACAAATTGCTAGGAATATTAAAAACTTAAATTTCGTTATTATTATCAATCCGTTCGGTGCAATTATTTGAAGTAAAAAACATTGAATGGATATTTATCCAGATTCTGAAATTCAGTATCTGGAAATCGGTAAATAACCAATATCTATGTCAAATATAGAAAAAAGATATTTTAGAGTTCAAGAAGCAACGCTGTAAGGAACTTGGTTTCATGTATTAAATGTTTCTAATTTAGCAGGATCTCCACCACAATGTATTACTACTTGTTGAATAATGTCATTTTGCAATTGATTACAAAATGACATTTTGGGGATTTTATATCCTTTTAATTGATTGAGTTTTATGTAACTCAAAAGTAATATTGATGCAATTAAAATAATGTAAATCATTACTTGAATTCCGTTCCACTGTCTTGAAAAATAGTGTTTAAAATTCAATTCTTGTTTTATGAATCTAAAGAAACGCTCAATATCCCAACGTCTTTTGTAAATTTCAGCTATTTGATTTGCTGTAAATTCATCTTCAGGTAAATTGCTTAAAAACAATATTTTTTCTCCATCAGATTTTAATATCCCCTCAACTAATCTAAAAACTATTTTAGTCTTCTTTTGATTAGCATAAAGGTAAACCTTGCTATGTCTTGTTAGTTTAAGGATTTCATTTTCAAAATCTAATAGAGTTACTTTACTACCTTTATCTACTTCATATTTAGATGATTTATAAATTCGGGTCACAAAATACTTATCATCATTGGAGAGTTCAACCATTGTCTTTCTATCCTTCATTCCCCTGTCAAAAACTGCAATATCTTTTTTATTGGCTATGTGTTCTTCTAGAATATTTCCTAAAGCCAAATCCTCACTAATCATCTTTTGATCTTTGTGAAACTTGACATTAAAAGGCAGCTCACTAAAGCCAATCGTGAATTTTATACTATTTTTTCCTTGTTCGCCTTTTTTGTTCTTTTGTCCATTTTGCATTCCAAAACTCAATAGAGAAGCTGATAAACTTGTAATTGTTGAGTCGTATAAACTTAATTTAGCTTTATCTTTTTCGTTAAGTTTATCCTGAAAGACAGTAACAGTATGCTGATATAATTTCTCAAAATACCCAACGTTTATTTTTCTATTCTCTCTGCAATACTACTATGACTAACACTTTTATCTTTAGGAATTTGAGCATATTTACAAAAGAAATGATTTTCATAAAAATTCTCAAACACTCTAGAGCTAGCTCTATTTTCATTTAGAACTCCAAAAACACAAAGTTTAAATAATTCCTTGCTTTTTAATTTTTTAGCATTCCAATCAACCATTGTTTCTCGAGCAAAAAAATCAAGTTGATCATCTGAGATTTAACTTAATATTTCTCTCACATCTGTTCTGATTTGCATTTCCTAATATGTTTAAAGATATACGAAAATAAAAATAATATTTTTTACTAAAGTTACTTACAGTCTTGGTTTATTACTCTTTGAAAACTCAAATTTTTTAAATCATTTTGTGTGTTTTTCAGTCATTGGTTTTGTTGAAATAAATTTCTCGAATCATTGCTCAAACCTTCAAATTCAGAAACGCTTCTCAACAGTTGTTCCTATTCAGATTCTCGTTGATGACGATCCTCAACTGATTCGTCTAAAATATTACAGTAAATAGGACGCACAAACAAATCAAACCAATCAATAACTATTATGGTAATAAAAGTGGGTACTGTACTATCTATAACTTTATATTTCTTAGACATTCTTTTTTCTCAAATATATTGATTTTAAAAGAAAAGTAATAAAAAAACAGGAATATACTTGTGTAAAGTTACTCCTATTGTAGTTATCTGCGTTGCAAACGCTATGACTTGTTTTATAAGGAAAGTAGGCACTCGTTGCAAACGAGCGCCAGTCAGAAATATCATTTTATTCCTTTGAAGGATAAACAACAGCAACCATTAGTAAAGCGACAGTTTTAGAATTAACTGGAACTGAAATTATTGATTTCTCGTATAAAAGAATTGTTTTCAAATAAAACTGTAGCTACTTTCATTTAAATCATTTTTTTTAAAGAAATGAGCTCGATTAAATACCGACCTCATTTTTATTAAACTTAATTATAAATTTGTCTAAACTTTAAGGTGCCCTCTAGAAAAAAAGATTGTTTAGTCTCTTTTACTGTGATAATAGTATAAAAAGTTGTTTTCTGCTAATCTTATATGAAATAATTAATCACCAACACTACATCATACATTCCCCTATCCTCCTAGATATAAAAAACCAGACTTCTCTTTCTCTTTTCCTTCAACATCTGAATACCTCAAAATATAGAAATATGTTCCTATAGGTAATCCAGCATTCTTTTTAAGTGTATCCTTTCCTTCTGAAATACCACGGAAATAGTTTCCTTCTTGACCATACTTTTCAGTTTCGTAAACCTTAAATCCCCAACGATTGTATATTTCAAGTCTGTTATTAGGATAGTATTCTATTCCTTTTATGATAAATTCGTCATTAATACCATCTCCGTTTGGCGTAATGGTATTGAAGATTTCTATAATATCACCTTTCGTTGGCTTAGTTATCGTAATTTCACTAATAACGATACATCCATTAGCATCCATTACTCTCACATTATAAATTCCATCTGCTAGATTATTAATACTAGCAGTAGTTCCTCCTGTACTCCACATATAAGTATAAGGTAATGTACCCCCTGTAACTACTACATTTGCAGAAGCATTTTTACATCCACTGCAACTCTCATCATCTCCTATAATCTTTGCTGATAATATTTCAGGTTGTGTTATAGTCACTTCTGCTGTTGTTCGTAATCCTTTTGTGTCCATTACTGTAACATGATAAGTTCCGACACTTAAATTCTCAATAGTCGCTGCTGTTTCTCCTGTATTCCAACTATATGAATATATACCTGTTCCTCCAGTAGTTAAAACGCTAGCTAAGCCATTAGCCTCACCATAACAATAAACATTTGTTTGCGCAATTGTAGCTGTTAAAGAGGACACCTTAGTAATTGTTACCATTTGGATAGCCTTTGCAGTGTTGCCACTGTTGTCAGTTACTGTCCATGTTACAATTGTATTCCCTAATGGGAAACTAGCTGGAGCATCATTTGTTACTGTCGCTACCCCACAGTTGTCTGCCGTTACAGGGGGGGCTAAAACAATTCCTGAATCAGCAGAAGCTGTCACATCAGCCGGAGCTGTAATGGTTGGCACAGCAGTATCATTAATCGTTACTTTCTGAACTGCAGTGGCAATATTGCCGCTGTTATCAGTTACTGTCCATGTTACAGTTGTATCTCCTAATGGGAAACTAGTCGGAGCATCATTTGTTACTGTCGCAACCCCACAGTTGTCTGCCGTTACAGGTGTTCCTAAAACCATCCCTGTAGCGGTACATCCTGAATTAGCAGAAGCTGTCACATCAGCCGGAGCTGTAATGGTTGGATTTATAGTGTCAACTAATGTTACTTTCTGAACTGCAGTGGCAGTGTTGCCGCTGTTATCAGTTACTGTCCAGGTTACTGTTGTATCTCCTAATGGGAAACTAGTCGGAGCATCATTTGTTACTGTCGCAACCCCACAGTTGTCTGCCGTTACAGGTATTCCTAAAACAATCCCTGTAGCGGTACATCCTGAATCAGCAGAAGCTGTCACATCAGCCGGAGTTGTAATGGTTGGCACAGCAGTATCATTAATCGTTACTTTCTGAACTGCAGTGGCAATATTGCCGCTGTTATCAGTTACTGTCCAGGTTACTGTTGTATCTCCTAATGGGAAACTAGTCGGAGCATCATTTGTTACTGTCGCAACCCCACAGTTGTCTGCCGTTACAGGTGTTCCTAAAACCATCCCTGTAGCGGTACATCCTGAATCAGCAGAAGCTGTCACATCAGCCGGAGCTGTAATACTTGGATTTATAGTGTCAACTAATGTTACTTTCTGAACTGCAGTGGCAGTGTTGCCGCTGTTATCAGTTACTGTCCATGTTACAGTTGTATCTCCTAATGGGAAACTAGTCGGAGCATCATTTGTTACTGTCGCAACCCCACAGTTGTCTGCCGTTACAGGTGTTCCTAAAACCATCCCTGTAGCGGTACATCCTGAATCAGCAGAAGCTGTCACATCAGCCGGAGCTGTAATGGTTGGTACAGCAGTATCATTAATCGTTACTTTCTGAACTGCAGTGGCAGTGTTGCCGCTGTTATCAGTTACTGTCCAGGTTATTGTTGTATCCCCTAATGCAAAACTAGTCGGAGCATCATTTGTTACAGTCGCAACCCCACAGTTGTCTGCCGTTACAGGTGTTCCTAAAACCATCCCTGTAGCTGTACATCCTGAATCAGCAGAAGCTGTCACATCAGCCGGAGCTGTAATGGTTGGCACAGCAGTATCATTAATCGTTACTTTCTGAACTGCAGTGGCAATATTGCCGCTGTTATCAGTTACTGTCCAGGTTACTGTTGTATCTCCTAATGGGAAACTAGTCGGAGCATCATTTGTTACTGTCGCAACCCCACAGTTGTCTGCCGTTACAGGTATTCCTAAAACAATCCCCGTAGCTGTACATCCTGAATCAGCAGAAGCTGTCACATCAGCCGGAGCTGTAATGGTTGGCACAGCAGTATCATTAATCGTTACTTTCTGAACTGCAGTGGCAGTGTTGCCGCTGTTATCAGTTACTGTCCATGTTACAGTTGTATCTCCTAATGGGAAACTAGTCGGAGCATCATTTGTTACTGTCGCAACCCCACAGTTGTCTGCCGTTACAGGTGTTCCTAAAACCATCCCTGTAGCGGTACATCCTGAATCAGCAGAAGCTGTCACATCAGCCGGAGCTGTAATACTTGGATTTATAGTGTCAACTAATGTTACTTTCTGAACTGCAGTGGCAGTGTTGCCGCTGTTATCAGTTACTGTCCATGTTACAGTTGTATCTCCTAATGGGAAACTAGTCGGAGCATCATTTGTTACTGTCGCAACCCCACAGTTGTCTGCCGTTACAGGTGTTCCTAAAACCATCCCTGTAGCCGTACATCCTGAATCAGCAGAAGCTGTCACATCAGCCGGAGTTGTAATGGTTGGATTTATAGTGTCAACGAATGTTACTTTTGCAACTGGTGAAACCGCTGTCGCCGTAAGTTTTGCTCCCACCGGGCCATCTGTATTGGTTACAATACAATAATAATAATACTCTCCTTGACAAGATTGTATTGGAAGTGTATAATTAATACCTGTCGCCGAAGCTATAGCCACTCCACCTGTATTTGTTGCAGTACTATTACTATACCATTGATAAGATAATACACCGGTGGTAGTCAATGGATTAACCGAAAGCACTATTGGACTTCCCGGATCACCAGTAACAATATTTTGAGTATCTGGGGTGATATTTGTAATAACTGGGGTTTCAGGAAGCTGCGTTATGTTTACCGTGTAGTCTTTTGAATAATTGACATTATCAGCTACAACATGAATTGTAGACGTATACACGGTACCAACAGTTGGAGTAGCTATGGTTCCTGAACCAGCTCCTGCTGTTGCAGTTCCACCAGTTGTAGTTACAGTTGAGACAGGCACAACTGCAGTCCCAGTCACGTTTACTGATGTTGTTCCATAAGGCACTGTAACACTATAAGTATTTGTATTAGGATCAAAACCCGTTACATCGCCTCCTGGAACAGTACTAATACCGGACAAGTTAGGATCCTTGGATCTTACAATGTATTGTAATACAGATACAGGTCCTAAATTTGTCCCATCGTAAGAAACAGCAGTAATTGTTGTGTTTGATTGCACTGTTATTGGTCCAGAATAAACAAAAGTTGATGCATTTGGTCCAGCAACAGGATTAACAGCAGGAATAGTTCCGTCTAATGTATAGTATATAGTGTAGCCTCCAGTATCAGATAAAGTTACTATATTTCCAGGTAAATCCAAATATGTTCCTGGTACAGGAGAAGCATTTATCACATAGCTAGGATAATCAATTGCATCAAAAAGCGGAGTTGTGTTTAATTGAGCAAGAGTATAAGTAACCGGATACGATAAAGTTTGAGGTGCCGTACCACTTGTAGATACATCCTTAGCAACATAACAATCTTTTATGATACCCGAACCTGCCCCATAAAATTTTCCAACAAAACCACTGGAAGGTCCAGTTACACTAGTTATTCTTGCGGCATTACTTTCCATAGAAGCCGTAGTTGAACCCGCAAAACCACCAATATTATACCCACCGGTAAGACCTGTCACAGATCCTTTAATGTAGCTTCGTTTGATATCTGCTTTATCATTTTGTGCAATAAAACCACCTGTCTGTCCTCTACCAGTTACAGCACCTAATGCATAGCAATCTTTTATTGTCGATGGATTTATGTCGGCCTGAGCAGCGAACCCTCCTACATTACGATTTCCGGCAGAAGCTGTAATATTACCTTCAAAATAGCAATTTTTAATTGTACCTCCTCTAGCTAATTCAACAAATCCACCAGCTACTCCCGAAGTGGTTAAATTTCCTTTATAATAGCAATTATCTATTGTACCATTAGTCATATTATAGATAAAACCTCCAATATTTGGTATTGTAGCAATAGCAGCAGTAGAATAGGAATTCTTGATAGTTCCACCAGACATACTATAAGCAAAACCACTACCAGTATTAATATTACCTCCAGGAATAGCTGAATTGGTGTTGCAACCATCTATGGTACCCCCAGCCATAAACATTATGAAACTACCAAAACTGCTCCCCCCATCTCTAACAATCGATCCAGTTCTTACACAATTTTGTACCGTACCACTATTCATCTGATAAACAAATCCCGCAGCTGAATTACCATTACCATTTGTTCCTGCTTTTGAAGAACCACTTGAGCTTGAGTTTTTAATGGTACCATTGCCTAATAAATAAACAAAACCTGCAGCATTCAAACGTCCACTTGAATTTCCCGCACTGCTACAATTATCAATAGTACCTCCAGTCATATCGTAGACAAACCCAGCGCAATTGGCAGAAGACGCATTAACTTGAGAGGTACTGTTTTCAATTGTACCTCCCGTCATTTGACCTATCATTCCGCCAACAAATGCACCCCCATTGCCATTCGAAAAATTCCCAGATACAGTAGCATTACTTATTGTCCCTCCAGTAAGTTTTCCAACTAAAACACCTGTATATCCCGACTGTGGGACAGCAGTAGAATTCACAGTAATATTATAAACATGAGCCCCTACATCAATCTGTCCAAAGAAACCAGTTCTGTCTGTTGCACTAAAATTTAAGTTTCTGATCGAATAATTATTACCATTTAAGTCTCCTTTAAATACATTACTCGTATTTGCAGCGACATTTCCAATTGGGATAAAATACCCAGTCAACTCACTCATATCAATATCATTAGTCAAAGAATAATAACCATTTCTCACAAGCAATGTAAAGTTTGACAAGGTTAAGTTCATCTTTGCCAAAATATCAGAAAGATCTGCAGTTGGGTCAGCACCATTTACATATTTCGACATCTTTGTCACATCAGATAACTTGGATATAATAAAAGGGTTCGCAGCGGTTCCATACGTCGTATAATCAATATTAGGGAGTTCACTAAACAAAGTCGTTGAATTAGCAACCGTAACAGTATGAATCTGACTATAAAGAGAAGCAGAATTCTTCCCATTATATCCATTAGAATAAGCCACACAATAATAATACAATGTCCCTACACTTGCGGAACTAGGCTTATAAGATGCTAAAGTTGCACCCGAAATGATAACAGCACCAGTTGTTGAATTCGTTGTGTTAGAATACCACTGATAAGAGATATTTGCACCTAAATATGAATTCGAAATAGCCTGAACAGTCAAAGGAGTAACTACATCCTCCAAAACATAGTTGTCAGTAGTATTGCTCAAATCTGTTGTCCATGTTGGAACAGTCGGTAAAGAATATAAGGAAATTGTATAGGTTCTGGAAGGTGAAACACCATCAGATGGAAAAACCTCAATCTTCACTTGTGTATAAACTTGACCGTGTGTAGGCACATAATCTGGCAAAGGTACTGTTTGTGTTGTATTTGTCAAAGCCCCTGCAACTACAGTAGTCACTCCTGAAGTTGGAGCCTGTGACTGATAAGTCATCTTATA
The DNA here is from genome assembly GCF_057834355.1 of Flavobacterium sp. GL_143. Lineage (NCBI taxonomy): Bacteria > Pseudomonadati > Bacteroidota > Flavobacteriia > Flavobacteriales > Flavobacteriaceae > Flavobacterium > Flavobacterium sp. GL_143. The sequence continues at coordinate 2,838,342 of NZ_CM174401.1, forward strand.
TGTACCTGTTGAATCAAACAAGGTAGGTTTAATATCAACACTAGTCGTGCCAATTGGTAACATTGCATAATATGTATAATCAGTAGTACCATTAGTAATAACGGTATACAAGTCTGTTATAACTCCAGATATCGTTTTTACATCTACACCTCCAATGAATACTGTTGCGTCTTGCAAATATCCTTGAGACCTTGTCAACTCCCATTTTGCATAGAGTGTCGTGCTATTCAAAGCAGCATCCGGGGTTAAGTCTGTTTTAAAATTCCAAAAATCCGTACCATTTAAAGTTTTCGTCCAACCCAACAAAGTATATCCTGTATTTGTAGGAGTAGCAGGTTTTACCACATACCCACACTTAACTACTTTAACCGAAGATGAGTAAAATATAGGTCCGCTTCCAATGGATCCACCATTGTAATTATATGTCATTGTAACATAAGAATTAACAAAAACGTCATTATTGTTATAAACATAAGTAACACCAGGATCTGTAGTTACATTTTGTATATTCGAATAAGTGCTTGTCAGGCAGCTATTAGTTGGTACTTCAAAATTTATCACCCCAGTACTTGCACTATTACCAGTCATTGTAACTGTATTCATAGACAATATACTCGGGTCAGACACATAAATTGCTCCCCCGTTTGTTTGACAAGAATTGCTAGTAAAAGTAGAATTAGTAATATTAATTGTACCAGCAGTACTGTAAATCACCCCCCCATTTGTAGATGAAAAATTATTTAAAAAAGAGGAATTTGAAGAAATAGTAATTGTATTTGCATCAAGATCGCTATAAATCACACCTTTAGGGCTGTTGTTAGAATCAAAAACAGAATTATTAACTACAGTACTTACAGTTGAATAAATCCGGTGCTACTTCTATTTGATGTGTAATTAGTGTCTGTCGAAATAACTTTTGCTGCTTTTATTCCACTTCCTGTAAAATTATTACCTTCAAAAGTACATCCGATAACTTCTACAGTTCCATTTGTATAGGTAAAACCACCACCAAACCCGGAAAATTTAGCATTTTTAACAGTTAACTTACCCGCTCCATTTGATGTCGAAATCGGTATTGTACTAACAGTACTAAGAACAGAACCAGCAAAATCAATTGTAGCCGTTCCTGTCCCCCCTATAGACAGTAAAGGAAGAGTTCCATTAGCAAACGAACCTAAAGTAACACTATTCGTACCTGCCTGAGAACTTAAATCAAATGTGAAATTAGAATTATCAGGTATAGCCAATGACTCTGTAATAACAATACTACCGGAGATCTCAATCGTTTGTGTTCCCCCGCTCGCAATAACAGCCTTTAAATCACTAAAGCTATAAACAACAGATGCAGCAAAAGTCTTTTTTGTTGATTTTGTATAAAAATTAGAATCAACTGCTCCGATTACAGCCCCTGATGCGAAGCTTGCTTTTTCCCTCTTCGATAGATACACACCAACATCCTTGGCATACAATTCAGGAATAAAACTTAAAGCACAAAGAAGTATCGAGGTCACTAAAAGTTTCTTTTTCATAACTAAACTATTATATTAGTTTTACGAATATTTTTATGCTACATATATTGATTAACACGCTTTATTTTTAAATTATTACCAATATAAAAAACTATATCATGTAGTGTTTTTCTACTAGACATTTATAATAATAATACCTAACCAATTGCAATAATATTGCAGCATGATAAATACAATAACAAACTGTATCTTTTATTTAATTCACTACACTAAAATTAAAACTAAATAAAAGTTAATTTCATTCAAATAAGCCATTAAAATATAAACATAAAGTTTATTTATCTCTTACTTAAAAGAGAAGGTTCTGTCGCATCTGGGAATAACTTTTATCTTTAGAATTTTAAAGCGATCAAAAAAGGAACACTAGAGGTCATTGTTATCCAAAACACATAATTCTTCAGGGGAGTATATTTCAAATTAAGATTTACACTTAGTTGCCGTGATGTTGAGGAAATAATGAAAATTTGAGGAGTGCTTGTGGCTTTTGCTACGATTTAGTGCTGGGTTTATAAGTTTACACCTTTGCTGGAGTCAGAGATGAAGAAGAGAAAAGGTAGAGTGGGAGGGAGCTGGGAAAGATGCACTTAAAGCCGGGCTGAAAATTTCCGGTTTACTCCGTTTGATTTTCGCTTTTGGCTTCCTGTGAATTTCGTCTTACAAGTGTATAAACCTCTTTCAAATGCCACCAGGCAGGGCACATATCAAGGCTTCCTTTATAATTGTCTATAGTTAAGTAACAACTCTTTAGGAAAAGCTGGGAATTTGAGATTTTTGCCCAGGACTTCCAATCCACTTCCTGGGGCGGGGGAGTGGTTTCAAAATAGTGTTTTATTTCTTCTGGGGTCATAGGGCAAAATTAGGTAAAAATTGTAGAGAGGGCAAAGGGTGAAGTCAATTTTAGGGTCAGTGTTTTTAGGTGTATTCTCTGCTTTTGTTCCAACTGTACTGGCAGTCACAGAATTATCCTGCCGATTTTATTTTTACTTTTTAGAATCTCTTTTTTCTGCCGGTCCTGGTCTTCCGGCGTCCCTTTTGGAATTCGGGCAAGTACTTATGGCTTTACTTCCTTAATGCTCTTTTTAGGAGCTTTTTCCTGGTATACGCTACAATCTTTTGTGCCGAACCCCGGCAAAAAAGGATTTCCACTGCATACTAGCGAAGCGAACTGGCGAAGCAATCGGGGCTAAAAATTGAATCCACTTTTTATGTTTCGGGCTTTTCGTTTTTCAATAATAATTTCATAAGCCCTTGGCAACGTTCTGTCGCATCTGGGAATAAGTTTTATCTTTAGAATTTTAAAGCGATCAAAGATATTCCCTTAATTCCTATATTGTCATTTAAGAATTTTAGAAAACCTAATTCATTTCCGTTTTTTTTGATAGCAGCTTTGTAGGTTGATGTGAGGGAACCCCAATTATAGTCTGTTTTAATATCTTCAATCTTACCTGTAAAACGTAGGGTATAATCTTCCGAACTTGAGACCATAGTGCCAAAAAGATTCTCGACAGGAATTTTATTGACTTTTGCATTAATTAATAATAACAGGAATTGTTGCACATGGGCAGGGGAAAACATTTTTATAGGTGCATTTTCTTGTGGATTGCCATCTTCATCCAATTTATCACTTTCATAGGGATCTATATGCACGTGCATATATCCGACAATATCAGGTTCAATAGGAAATTCTAATGAGTTTATATTAGTTCCTCCATTGCCGTTTTGTAATCATCAACACATGGAAGAACAGCAGGAGCTTTGCTTGTTACGTTTTTATCAATTGAAATCACAGCTACAGTTCCATCTTTCAATAGCTTGATTATTTTTAAATCTAGATGCTCTTACAAAACCCTTTTTTAAATCCCAAGTAGCGATGTAGCCATTGAAATCTTCTCCATCTATCTTTTGACTTCTTCCTTGAGGATCTTTATCAGAATATATCTCGAACAATAATGCCTTGAAATTACCTTCATCTAATTTATAAAGATATAATTTCTGTGACCAAGTTTCTTCGTTATCTTCTTTTATTTCAATAACAGGTACAACAATGGTCTCTGTTCCATCTTCTGATTTTGTAACGTTGGCTTCATTCCAGTTGTATTCTAAATGCTGAAATAATTCATAATTAATACCGTTAGAATCATATTTATCAAACCATGTTTTGGCTGATTGAATACTTTTAGCCTGAGGTGTTTGTTCATCAGTTGCTATCTTTTTGGTTTCACAACTCCATACGATAAGAAGAAAACAGCAAAGTAATGCTTGGGCAGTTCTTTGTAATTTGTTTTTCATTTTTTACTGGTTAACTTATTTAATTTGATATTGTAATTATTGAAACAGGCAATCTTTTTTAGTAAATTACACAAGAAAAATCAAGTTACTATTCAAAAGTGACAAGTGGGTATATTTGTGAAATAACTTTCTGTAAATTGATTAAAATAGATGGAATTTATTGTTTTGGAAAAAAATAATATCTTTCAGATGCCATAATAGATAATTATTCACTTTTTCAATAATTATGATTTTACTTTTGTAATAGGAGTGGTATTTTATTACAGTTTTTTCTTTTGAAGAATCAAATTTATATATTATATATCACTTAAATAATTACATAAGTTTTTTTTGTATAATAATATTACAAAAAAACATTAAACTATTTAAAATATATGACAATTCTCCATCTGCCCGCTCCCATAAAGAAGTGGGTATTTTTTTGCGATGCCATTGCAAAACAGTTTCAAAGCTTTTTATAGTGGGTGTATTTAGGTATGTAATTATCTTAAATTAAAGAGCAGTCTGATCCCCAAAGGATATACTCTGATTATTCATATCCTGGGTCAGGATGAATTTCATAGCAATACTTTTGAAACTCCCCCGGAGCACCAAGAGGAAGCACAGCAGTATATAGTGGCGTTTATCAGTGAGCAGAACCTCGCCGATACTATTTGTTTGGAATAATCCAAGGCTTGAAAGGCATAATTATAAGAGCCCGCTAGTTTATGACCGGTGGGCTTATAATTTATACACAAGTCCATAGTGCATTGATTATTTATTTAGTACATTCTTTTTTATTAACGCTGCTTTTGATTTTAGACTCTTTCTAGAAATCAAAGCATTGCCAGCTGCTGCCGGAGTTTTTTAGGAGCTGTTCCTTGTACAAGAGGGCAGCATTCTGCAGGGCTTGAATAATCGGGTGTTAAGAATTGTTACCCGAATTTAATTCGAGTGGTCAGCATCGTCAATTGTATTTAATATTATTTTTAGGAGCTTTTCCCGCTATGCGTTCCACCCGAGCGTCAGGGAACTGGCGAAGCAATCAGGGCTAAAAAGTTGAATCCATTTTTTTATATTTTGACTTTTAGTTTTCCAATAATAATTTCATAAACCCAATACTGTCTTTTTGATCATTTATAATAAAAAAAGATATATTTGAAATTAATAATGTGCACTAATTATCACATATATCTATCTTAGTTTAGGTGGCTCTGTGTGGTTTAATCACACGTATAAATAAGTGGGCAGAAAAGGAATGTTATCCAATGAACTAAGAAAACCAAAAATGGAAATACCCATTAATTATAATATTAGGTTGGTGGTCACATCAAGATGACTTACTAATTGATAGTCTTACAATTGAAATTGTTGAAAGTCAACTAAATTTATTCAATTCTAAATCCTTAATTTCTTATGCAGTGTATGGGAAAATGAAGTTTGATAATGGGCATTGGGAACCTGATATTGAAAATATATACGTATCGGAAAGAATTAAAAAAAATAGTTTGAAAAAATCAATTTCAAAAATGAACATACCCTTATTTCAAAGGGTTGGGGAAATAATACAATTACATTCATTTGTGGAAATAAAGAACAAATTATTATAGTACATCAACGCAAATAAAAAACACTACTGGCCAAGAGCCGTTTGGCGAGATTGGGGTTTTAGGTTTGATGAAAGTTGGTTTTGTATTTGGAAAATTGGTGCTTAACCGAAAAATCCCGCTCATTATTGCTCAACCTGGTCAAGCGCCTGAACGTTAGCGGTACTATTACAAAAAAAAAATGAGGTTACATAAAACCGCCTTATTGAATTTCAGAAAAATCTTACGATGAGCAAAACGGTGGTTCTGTTTTTTTTAGTGGTTCTTTTATTTTCTTGTAGAGAAAGTAAGGATAATTTAAATAACGATTCGACAAAAAAAGTTGCATCAATTCAAACAAAATTAAATCCAAATCAAATAGGATATATGGAACGTTTCTTTGAAATTAAAGAACGATCTTGGGTTGGATATTTTAGTATTATTGAATTTAAGAAAGAAGGTAATTCGATAGTTCAATATGAATACTTGGAAAACTTAAAAGTGGGCAAAAGAAAAATGGAATTAAAGATTATTAACGATGATACCATTTTTAGCGTTCCAAAAAAAGGGAAATCATTCCAAGTGACTAAGGATGGTGACTTGAAAGTATATGAAAACAAAAAGCTTGTTTACCTACTGGAAAAAAATAAATAATACCGCTAACAGCCTTGGTAAGATTGGAGTTTTAGGCTAAATTTAAAGATGGTTTGTATTTGGGAAATTGGTGCTTAACCCAAGAATCCCGTATCTTTATTCCTCAACCACGTCAAGGGCAGTGTCTGGGTTTTCTCGGGAGAAGGGAATTTTTAAGTTTGTTACAATTTTAGCAGGCTTAGTTGTTAGTTTATATTACTTTAGGTGGAATGATTGATGATGTTGTTTTTTAATCAGATTTTGATTCAGCATATTATTTTTACAAAAATTATGAGGTTTTTATAAAATATTTATGGATTAATTTTTTAAAGCCGTGTCCTCAATTCATTATAGCATACGATTGTACAATGCTAATTTTTCTTTTTGAAGTTGGCAAATTAACTAGTTTGATTAATGGTAGAATTGTGAAATACTGATGCCGGCTGCTGACAATTGTTAAATATATTACAAATAATATTCATTGCTTAATCCTCATTAAATAGTGAAAAGCATCAACAGAAAAATGTTTAATCACTTTAAATTGGAATGAGCTCATCAATATCACTGGAATTTACATTTTAATACCTTCAGGTTTAAAAACATATCTAATAGTGATACAAAACCAAATCGAAATGGACTCCAAATCAAACAGCACGTGCTGCGTTACTATTTGAATTATATCCTGATATTCAAAAAGGATATAGTCTAACTCAAGAGCTCCGCGGCATTTTTGAGAATACAACCGATAAAAACATCGGTTTTGCAAAATTAGGCAAAATGCATGAAAAAGTAGATCAATCTGGGGTTAAGTCTTTCAGTACAATCTCTCGTACCATTATGAATCATAATTAAACTATTTTGACAATAGAAGTAGTAATGTCTCTGCAGAATCATTCAAACCTAAAATAAAAGCATTCAGATTAAAATTCCGAGCTGTTAGAAATATAGAATACTTCCTTTTTAGACTAACTAATAGGTATGCTTAATTTTTGCTCCTAAGACATAAGTATTGATCCGAAACCAGCAATAAAGCTTTTAATAAAAATAATATTAAATAAAACGGTATTAGATGTAGTATATTAAAAAAAAGTAAGCCTTTTTAATAATAAGTCAAAACAATTATAATAAAAATAGGCTACCCGATGAGGTAACCTATTTATCCTTATGTATAAAAAAAAAGTCAGTGTACTAATTCAAAACATTTTAAATATAATAAGAATGATTTATATTAATTGGTGTACTTGTCTTTTTTTAATTTGCATATCAACAATAATCGCATCTTCAGCATAGTTTTTTACTGATGTAATGTAAAGGTCTCGCAGCTCTTTCTCTTCAAATAATTCGCTTTTTGCAATTATCTTTCCATTAAAAGACTTGAGATTAAAATAGAATTTATTGCCGCTTGACATTGTTTTCTTTTTAAATCTTGTCTGGTCTTTTGAGTTACGCTTTACAGAATAAATACCTTTAAGACACATTGTTTTTCTTGTATACGACCCACTATAAAGTATCGTACGATCTTGTACATCTCTAAAGTCGAATTGAAACATACCGTCATTTTTTTTGGTTATTACAAATCTTCCCATTTTTAATTAATTTGCTTATGCACTATATATAGCATCAATATGAATTCTGTCATCTCCATTGTTAATCATTTAAAATTGATGCGTGAATTTTAAATTAGGCTGATACTAAAAAAATGCATCATTATTCAAAAATATTGCTAATTGTCTCATTAAATTTCAAGCATACAACCAATGATTATTGGTTTTCAAAATTATATTGTACAAAATCATTTAGACCGCACAATAAGACATTTAAACATAATAATACACCTAATCTAAACGAGATAGAGATAGGGAAGGATTCAAAATTCTTGTTTGTGTTTTTTATATCATTGTTTTATTAAAGACTCAAATAGCACTTATTTAGATAGTTATGTCAACTATTTAGCTTTAGCTATAATCATATTTTTTTGTTCCCATTTTTTTTCCTGTCTGTATCCCATTTCTTTCTAAAAAAAAAAAAGCAAAGTTTGTTTCATAATTAATTCTTAAAATTTTTAAAAATGAAACTAAAGTTCAATGGGTTCTTAGTAATCCTCGTGGTTCTTGTGGCGCAATTAACTTTTGCGCAAGAAAGAGCTGTTTCTGGGACAGTTTCTGACAATTCGGGAATGCCTCTACCAGGTGTTAGCGTATTAGTTAAAGGAACAAAAACAGGAACGCAAACAGACTTTGATGGTAAATTCTCTATCAAAGCTTCTTCAAGCCAAGTTTTGGTATTTAGTTACGTCGGGATGAAATCTCAGGAAGTAGCTGCAAGTTCAACTTCACTTAATGTAAAATTAAAAGATGATTCAGTAGAACTTGAAGGTGTAGTTGTAACTGCATTAGGTATCAAAAGAGCTGAAAAAACTTTAGGATATGCTGTATCTAAAGTAAGTTCAGACGAAATTACAAGATCTGGTGAGCAAAACGTTCTTCAGGCATTAGCTGGAAAAGCTGCTGGTGTACAGGTAATTGGATCTGGTGGTACTCCGGGAGCTTCAAGTAAAATCATCATTAGAGGTGTTAATACAATCACAGGAACATCTGATCCGCTAATCGTAGTAGATGGTGTGCCAATTGACAATGCTACAAGCCAAACTACAGCTGGAGATAATCCTTTTAATGCCAACTTATCAGGTATCAACAACTCAAACAGAGCATTAGACATCAACCCTGATGACGTAGAAAGCGTAACTGTTCTTAAAGGACCTGCTGCTGCTGCATTATATGGAGAAAGAGCTGGTAACGGTGTAATTCTTTATACCACTAAAAAAGGTAGAGCTGGAAAAGGATTAGGAATTGATTTCTCTACTTCATTAGCTATTGACATAGTAAGTCAATTACCTGCAAGACAAAATAAATACGTGCAAGGAACTAGTGCTACTGCAACTACAATCCCTACTAACACACCACAAAGCTGGGGGCCTGCTGCTTCAACTTTAGGTGTACCAATATATGACAATGTTGGAAACTTTTTCCGAGAAGGTTTAACATACAACAACAACATCTCTTTCTACGGTGGAGACAATAAAGCGACATACAGAGCTTCTTACGGTAACGTAACACAAACGGGTATGATTCCTGAAACAGGATTAAAAAGAAACACGTTAAGAGTTGTTGGAGATTTAAAATTAAGCGACAAATGGAAAACAGGAGGTAGTTTACAATACACTCACACCACAAATACATTGGCACAAAACGGAAGTAACGTTTCTGGTGTTATGTTGAGTTTATTACGTGCTGTAGGAAACTACGATCTAAGAAATTATAAAGATGCTTTAGGAAACAACAAAAACTACTTTGCTTCTTATGATAACCCATATTTCACAGTAAACGAGAACCCTGCTACAAGTGATGTAAATCGTGTTTTTGGAAATATGTATTTAACGTACACCCCAAGTGAATATTTATCTTTGACTGCAAAAGGTGGTATCGATGCATATTCGGATTACCGTAAACAAATTTATGCAGTTTCATCAAATGGTGATAATCTTGCAGGTATTGGTGAAGTTGCTTTTAACAACATCACAAACAAACAATATTACGCAGACTTTATGGCAAGTGGTTTATTACCATTAAAAACGGAGTGGTTAAAAATTAACTATACTGCAGGTCTTAACTTACGTTCTAACCAAAATACAGATGTATTCTCCAGAGGTAAAGAACTTGCTGTAAGAGGAGTTTATAACTTATCAAATGCTACTCAATTATATGCTTCTAATTATGAAGAAAATATAATGTCAAGAGCGCTTTTTGGACAATTAGAATTTGACGTTAAAAATCAACTTTTCGTAACGGGATCTATCAGAAAAGAATGGTCTTCAACTTACGGAACAAATGCTAACAATGCTATTTTTCCTGCTGCATCTGCTTCATGGGTAATAACAAACTCTTTTGATTTACCTGAGGCAATTAGTTTTGCAAAAGTAACGTATGGCTATGGTGAAGTAGGTATTGCTCCACGTCCGTACAAAACAATCAGTACTTTTACGCAACCATTTATGACTGATGGTTTTACAGACGGTCTAAGTTTTCCATACAATGGAATTAACGGAATGACTGTATCTGGAGAATTAGGAAACAAAAACTTAAAACCTGAAAGAGTACTTGGTCACGAAGTTGGTTTAAGTACTAAATTCTTAGACAACCGTTTGACATTTGACATCAACGCATATTACAAAACTTCTAAAGATTTGTTGATCACTTTACCATTACCAGCATCAAGCGGATTTACATCAGTATACCAAAACGCTGCTGAATTAGTAAACAAAGGTGTGGAGATTGAATTAGGATATGATATCTTCAAAAAAGGAAATGCTTTCCAATGGAACATCAATGCGAACTGGTCTAAAAACGAAAATGAAGTAACAGATATTTCTGGAAACTTAAGCGAAATTTCTATTGAATCTGCTTTTGGATCAATCGGATACTACGCTGTAAAAGGTCAACCATTAGGAAGTTTCTATGGCACTAAATGGGCACGTGACGCAAATGGCAACAAAATTATTGGAACTGACGGTTTGGCTGTTGTTGACGGAGAAACTGGTAACCTAGGGAACTCTGCTCCAAAATGGACAGGAGGTTTAAGAAACACATTCTCTTACAAAAGAGTAACAATATCAGGTTTATTGGATTTCAGACATGGTGGTGCTGTTTACAACGGTACATTAGCAAGAATGCATAACTTTGGAGTTTCTGAAGCATCTGCAGACAGAGAGCGTACTTATGTAATTGACGGTGTTAAAGCTGACGGTACTAAAAATGATATCGCAATTACAGCTAAAAACTACTTCCAAAAATATTTAGGAGATGGTGGTGGAGCTGCTGAAGAAGCGGTAACTGAGGTTAACTGGATAAGACTTCGTGATGTTACTTTAAGCTATGATTTTGATGTAAAAAGATTCACTGCAATCAATGCTGCTCAAATTTCATTTACAGGTAGAAACTTATGGCTAGACACTAATTACAAAGGTGTAGATCCTGAAACAAGTTTAACAGGTGCTGGTTCAAGAATCAACGGATTAGACTACTTCAACAATCCAGGTAGCAAATCATTTATCATGACTCTTAAAGTAGGCTTCTAATTTTAAAATAAATAAAAATGAAAAAATATATAAAAAGTATAATTCTTACAGCCGTTGGTATTAGCTTACTAACTAGCTGCCAGACAGAGTTAGACACCTTTAACGAAAATCCAAATTCTCCTATAACAACTACACCAACATTATTGTTGTCTGCTATGGAAGTTTCTACATTTTCTACACATACAAGTGGTCTAATTAGAACTTCAAATATTTTTGATCAACATCTTGCTGGTACAAGTGTTGGACAATTAGGAGACATTCAACGTTATATTCTTACGGAACAAGATGTAAATAACGAGTGGAATACAGTATACGGAACAACATTAATAAGTGGTCATATCTTAAGTCGTGATTTCGCAGCTGAGTTCCCCTACTATAATGGTATTGGTCAAGTATTGACTGCTCTAAACTTAGGATACGCAACTGACTTATGGGGAGATATTCCTTATGATGAAGCTTTCAAAGGCGAAGAAGGTAATAAATCACCTAAATACAATACACAACAAGAAATCTACGCGAGATTACAAACTATTCTTGATGCAGCTATTGTTAACTTAAGCAAACCTGCTGCAAGTAATACTTCTAGACCAGGTGCTGACGACTTTATTTTTGCTGGAAATACTGCAAAATGGATTAAAGTTGCTTACGTATTAAAAGCAAGATACGCATTAAGATTAACACAAGTTGACACAGGTGCTGCTCAAAAAGCTTTAGATTACATCAATGCATCTGGAATTACTTCTAATGCAGATGACGCTAACACTTTTTTCCCTGGAACATCAAATGGACTTAATCAATGGTACGCTTTTGATAATAGCCGTGCAAATTACCTTAAAACAGGAGCATTTTTTGTTGATGGTTTAAAAAATACTGCAGATCCAAGATTACCTTTCGCAATTGCAAAAGATGAGAATGGAAATTACACTGGTAATGCTGCCAATGATTTAGATACAACATCATCTTCATACATTGGTTTGGCATATGCTGATGCCAACAGTTCAGTTGGAATGGTAACCTATGCTGAAGCTAAATTTATCGAAGCTGAAGCTAAATTCAGATTAGGACAAAATGCTCAACCAGCTTTAGAAGCTGCTGTTGCTGCATCAGTATTAAAAGTTACAGGAATTGCTGCAACTCCGGCTTTCTTAGCTACTGCAACTTCAACAGTAACTCTAGCTAACATCATTCAACAAAAGTACAATGCCCTTTTCTTGACTATGGAGCCTTACAATGATTACAGAAGAACAGGCTTACCAGTTTTAGTTCCTAACCAATCATCTAACACTAAAACTATTCCTGTAAGATTCCCAACTCCATCAGATGAGAGAAATTACAATCCAAACGCAACGGTAGTCAGCAATGTAACGGCCAACGTATGGTGGGATAAATAAACAGTAAAACCAATCCATTTAGACAGCACCCAAAAGTTGGGACGAATTGATAATTAAATTTGATAATAATGAGCTCGATATTGTATCGGGCTCATTCCTTTTACATTCAGTTTGATTCTATCATTATTATACACGCTACAATTTCTTGTTTCAATTAATTAATGCATCTGTAATGTACAAAAAATATAATTATTCTTTATTAAAAAAAATGAAACAAAAATAAAAATCATGATAGAAATTTTTAGTGGTTCATATATTTATTGAAGCTATGGGGAGTAAAAATTTATTGAAAAATAACGCTATTTCAGTTTTTATTGCCCATGAGCACATGTCAAATATTCAGACATGGTCGGTTTCAACTGGAGGAAAGGCTTCTGCAATTGTCAAAGTGCAAGTAAAAGACTTAGATGATGCTAAGAAAATAATAGATGATTTTAATATAGGAGAATACAATTTGGAAAGATATCCGTCCTTCTGGGGTATCTTGGATGCACTGAGGGGGGTCTGGTCAGGATGCTCTGAAGCATACCCATTGGGCTCTGGAGCTCAGCTTTACTTGTCTGTGCTGGGGTTTTGAAAATTATGGTTATTCCCAGAGAATTTTGTGGCGCGTCTGAATGTGTTATTTTATTTTTTTAAATTAGATTAATACTGTCGTTTTTTTAAGGAATGTTGCGGGGCAGGTTGGCCGGTAGGGGCGTGCTTGTCTGGGTTTGTGTTTTGTCTTTGTCTTTGTCTTTTTCTTTGGTCTTTGTCAAATGTAAAAAGGATGGCAGTACTTACTTTTGCAGAATAATGAGTTGTGTTTGTAAAATAGCGATCTGGTAATGAGGCTTGTATGTAATATTATTTTTAGGTTTAATATTGTTTTTTAGGAGCTTTTTCCCGCTATGCGTTGCAATCTTTTGCGCCGGACCCCGGCACAAAAGGATTTTCACTGCACACGAGCGAAGCGAACTGGCGAAGCAATCGGGGCTAGGGCTAGGGTAGGACCATACTTTGTTCTGCTGTCATCAAAGTATAATAACTTAATCGTATTAATTATAATTTATTTCTATTCAATATCTTCAATTGAATTCAATTGAAAATGAGTTGAACTATATTTGGTTAAAAATGGAATAATCATTTTCATAATATTTTTCATGATGTGCTTTAATTAGATTGTTTTCCTTGGAAAGATCATATTTTGTTAGCATCGTTGAATTAATTTTAATATCTAAAAATTGGCTAGAAACCTCACAAAAATCTTTGTTTTCAATTGTGTTTTTAAAATAATTATTCTCTTTTAACTTAGAAAACAATAAAGCGAAGTATAGAATTTCTTTTTCTTTATACAACCACTTACAATTTTGGTCAATTAATCCAATTTTAATCGCATTATTTTTAAAATTCAAATAACACAATTCATCTTTAAAAAAAAATTTAAACCGAACTTCTATTGTATTATTTTCATCATTCGAAAAATCATAGTTTACTATTGTTGAATTTATTTTATTCCTCTTATCGGTCTTATCAATCAAAAGGCGAAAATATAAAACAATCATAATTGCTGCCGAAAACGTTATTCCTATAGCAACTAGTCTAAATATTCCATCTGATTTCAGAAAAACATTTTCGAAAAAATAAAAAGCAATCAAAAAAAGAAAAACCATAATAAGAATAATTATACCTAGTTTAATTTCACCATTAGTATTCTTATTGTCAATAGGCTTTAAATCAATAAATTTTGATTTCTTTTTAAAATATTTCTTTTTAAAATCCATTCTAAACGACTTTCAATTTCAATTCAACATTAAAAACTTCATCCATGGCTTCTTTTTTCTCTGGTTCACTAATCTGATAATACTGATTCAAAGTTTTCATATCGTTGTGCCCAGTTATAGATGCAATTAATTTATCACTTTTACCTTGTCTTTTCATCATAGTAATAAAAGTTCTTCTTGCTGTATGTGTACTTATTCTATCGTAAAAGAACATTTCTTCTTTAATATTTTCTTTTCCTTTAGTTGTAACTTTTTGAACTTTATTATTATATTCCATCTCCTGAAATACATCTTTTATATATTTATTCTGTTTTTGATTGGCAATTAAAGGAAGTTCATAATCATATTTTAATAAAATATATCTAGAAATACTGGTTAAAGGTATCTCCCTAGTTTCTTTAGTTTCATCCTTATCTTCTTTTAATAAAATAAAATCATTAGTTACATTACTTCTTCTTATCAAAGATAACTCACCAAAACGCATGCCTGTTACACAAGCAAAGACAAAAACATCACGAACTCTCCCTAGCTTTTCACTTTCAAATTCGTGTTGCATTAACTTATTCAGATCATCTATTGTTAATGCAATTTGATTTGTAATTACTCTTTCTACTTTTTTAAATTCTACAAAACTATCATTATAAGTGAATTTATTTTTCCTAGCCCAAAACATAAAAGTTTTGAAAAGCCCTAAATTTCTAGCATAAGTATTATTAATATGCTTTAAATCATCCATACAATAGGAAGTGAATTCACGATGAAATGTTTCATCGATCTTACTAAATATCAATTTGAATTTTCTCGCCGCTTCAAATTTTTCTAGAATATTCTTTATATTTTTATACCTTTTAATTGTTGATGCAGACCATTCTTTGCCTTTTTCCTTTTCGGCAGTAAACTCATCATACGCATCAAAAAATGCATTTTTCCTAGATGGAGCTTTTTTAAACTCCTCATCAAAAACTTTTTTTAAATTCTTCGAAGTAAAAGGTTCATTTATTCTTTTATACAAACTTTCTGTTTCAAGAAATAAATCAGAGTATCGATTCATCTGAAGTCTTATACTTTGAACAAATTTTGATTTCTTTTTCCCATTTACAAAAGGGAATCTATTTTCAAAATCCCAATTTTCAGGCATTATTTTCTCACCAGTTGAAAAGACAAATTTTTTATTCTCATTTTTAAAATAGCATGAAAATAAAATCAAAGTTTCTTTATCACTCTTCGGTTCTTTAAGATTAAAAGTGTATTTCATCAGTTGACAATTTAGTTGACAATAATGTTATATTTAGTTATAAAAACTTAGTTATAACAAATATAAGAATTCCTGTAAAAATAAGTGTTTCTTATTGAAAATCAATTATTAACAGCCAATACTGATGTAATTAGCGCAATACTCGGCGACTCCACAAAAAAATCACAATTACCTGATATGTTGGTGATTGTGATTTTTTGTTTTAACTTTTCTCCAACCTTTTTTTCTGGTAATTGCTTAAAGTAAAAGAACCTAAACATTGTCATAAATTGGTTTCTTAATATTTTAAAAATGCAATATCTAAAAATAAAAAAACCATTTGCCTTTCGACAAATGGTTTTCAATTTTACAATTGATTTTTAATTTAATAAATGACTTTTTTTGTTTTGGTACTATTATCATCCAAAATCACCTTAACTATTAAAATTTGATTGGTTGCTCTTAAATTATCAATAACTAATTTAGAATCTCCAACCTTATTCTTTTTATAAATTAAGTTTCCAGATGTATCATAAACAAATACCTTATCAATATTTTGACTAGTAGAATTTACATTAATCACTTTGTTTACAGCTGTAACAGCAATTGTATTATCTGTTGAATCTTTTGTTTTAAATCCTTCTCCTCCCTCTCCGTATGGACCATGAATATCAACAATTTCTGATGGTTCTGAAGGACAACCTACACCATCTTTTGTTACTGTAAATGTATATTCAGCCTCCTCAAGCTGTGTAATAGCAGCATATTGCGAAGATCCAGTTACTAATCGTCCTGATGGGTTAACTTCTATTATCCAATTTCCGGCAGGCAGCCCGCTTAAAAGAACACCTCCTGTTGGCTCCTCATATGTTGGCTGTGTAATACTTGCAATTACAGGAGCTGTTGGTACTGGTTTAATAAACAGATATATTGGCATAGATGAAGAACAGGAACTATTAACAAGATATAATGTACCCGAATAATCACCCGGTTGAGCATTAGCAGAAACCTGAATTGTTTCTATGGCGTAAGGTTCATTCTCGACATTAAAAGGAGTACTAGGCTGGTCTTGTAATAAAGCTGCATTTGCAGTATCATCCCAATCAATATAATAACTTGTTGGATTGCCCGTAATACTGTTATAGAGTAATGATGTATATTGAAGATTATTACTTGGACAAACTGGTGTAGTTGTTTCATATACAACAAGTGAAGGTTGTGTTTGTATAGTTACAGTAAAAATTGAAACTTCGCTACTAATACCGTTTGCATTTTTAACAGTCAGTTGTCCTGTATAAGTATCAGTAGGAATTCCGGCTGGAATTTGAATTATAATTGGACCATCCGGAAAAACCGCATCTGTAACATTCACAAGATATTGTTCATTAGACCAAACATTAGACCAAACGATACTGTATGTAACGGGATCTCCGGTTGTATCTTTATAAGACAATAATGCAGTTGTTGCACTACCATTATAACAAACATCATCTGTGTATGCAGCTAAGGTTATAGTTGGAGCCTCAGCACCAATTACGATTGATATGTTTTGATCGTGCCTACAAGATCCATTATAAATCATAAGGACTCCCGAATAAGTTCCTGCTGGAACATTTGCCGGTATCTGAATATTGTTTATTATACCTCCACCCGGTGCAAAACTAAATGAAGTATAGTCCTGATCAGCTAATTGAGCCGCATTTGCTGCTGAATTCCAATCAATAAAATAAGTATCAGGATTTAGTGTAGTGGCAGAGTAAGACAAAGAAGTAATCTGCGAGCTGGTACTTGTAGCAACAGGATCTACTATCCCTGTAGTAGTAATCGAAGGGCCCGCAAGTACAGTTAAATTAAAAATTCTCCCTATACTAGTACTACCCCCCGCATTTTTTACAGTTAGTATTCCTGTATAAGTTCCGGGAGCAGTTCCGGCAGGAACATTAATATCGAAAGCATAAGTCGGCAATGCTTCATCAGTAATGGCTGCAAAATTATTTGCTGGAAAAGAATTCCAGACAATACTATAAGTTACAGGATTTCCGGTTGTTATGTAGTAAGGCAATTCTACTATGGTTAGACTGCCATCATCGCAAGCATTACTTGTGTCTGGAGATAACTCTATTGATGGTCTTGAATTTACTGTAACAGTCGTTGGCTCAGAATTTGCAGCACTACAAGTTCCGCTTTGAACAACAGCTCTAAATTGAGTAGTTTCGTTTAATATTCCTGAAGTATAAGTTGTATTCGTATTAGCGATATCAACCCAAGTCGTAAAAGGACTTACAGATGACTGCCATTTTACAACTGATCCTGTATGACCGGATAAAGTTAGTAAACCACTTGTAGTTCCCACATTTATGGTAGTTCCGCCACTTATGGCGCCGCCAACTGTTGCTGGAGAAACAATTACGGTTGCTGTATTATTAGTAGTAATAGTAGAAGAACAAGATTGAGAAGTAATTTTAGTAATTACGATAGTACTATTGCCTACTGCAGTAAATCCTGTTGCAATAAATGTAGCTGTTCCTGCAGTACTTACTGTCATATTTGCTGTTAATCCTGTAGCAGCAGGATTGCTTCTGTTATAGGCTACAACATACGAACCAACAGGCAATGATGAAGCGCTTGAAGCTACAGTTACAATAGATTCGTTAGAACCAGTTGCACAAACATTTGATGCTGTTGTACCTGTAATAGTATAGGCAGGACAAGTATATGTAATAATTACCTGTCCGGCTCCTCCAGCTCCCCCGGTTTGTGTTGCACCTCCTGCTGAATTTATGGCTCCGCTGCCTCCACCACCAGGTGCTGATCCTGCATTACCGGGTGCGGTGCCTAAAATCAGGCTTCCAACGGGTGCACCGCCAACGCCTCCAAAATTAGCGCCTCCTCCACCTGCGCCCGAAGTAAGTAATAAAGATAAAAGTGCCGCCGTATTACCCTGAACACCATTAAGACCTGCAAACTTAATTGTTCCGGCAGAGTTGGAAACCAAACCACCATTACCTCCAAGTGGAGTGCCTCCGGCATTATTAGCTCCTCCGCCTGAACCTCCGGCAGCTAAAAATGAAGATTCATACCCTGTAATAGTCGAAAATCCTCCCGAAGTTCCATTGCCTCCTGAAGTTCCAGGTGTTTGACCTGCAACTTCGGCATTTAAAATCTGTCCTGGACTAACTGACAATGTAGCGCTTACATAAGCACCTCCGCCTCCGCCAGCTGCACCTCTCCCAAAGAGGAGTCCAGCGCCACTGGCTCCACCGCCAGATCCGCCTCCGCCCCACGCCTGAGCATTAATACTAATTACACCGGCAGGAACAGTAAATGTACCATTGGTAGTAAATGTTTTGGTGGTCTGTGACCATGAAAACGTAACCATAAAAACGAATAATAAAGGTAATTTTAGTCTCATAATAATAACTTTTTAATGATTAAATAATTAATTAATTTTTAGTAGAAATTATAAGGCGAGTAATGAAAAAGAAACAACACTTGATCAAGATTAATCAATAAGTTTCTTTTTCTTAAAGTAGAAACAACAAAACAATAACGCTCTGAAAAACAGATTATTACATTTTATCATTCATGAAATTAACCAAAAAAATCCGAAAATAACAAAACAATTTCGCATATTATTATGCACTTCATCTAAAAAAATATAATTCTCCCTAAATATTTAACATACTAATTATCAATATCCTATAACTAACAATTATCATATAATTAATATCAGTTTTATCTTATACTATTTGTATTTAAAAAAGAAAAAATCATAGCATCAATTATCGATACATAGATTGTAGAGATGCATAGCAGTGCGTCGTCTCTTGAACCTAAAAACAAAAAAACCATTTGCCTTTCGACAAATGGTTTTAAATTTCAACCTTGATTTTAATTTAATAAATGACCTTTTTTGTTTTGGTAGTGTTATCATCCAAAACCGCCTTAACTATTAAAATTTGATTGGTTGCTCTTAAATTATCGATAACTAATTTAGAATCTCCAACCTTATTCTTTTTATAAATTAAGTTTCCAGATGTATCATAAACAAATACCTTATCTATATTTTGACTAGTAGAATTTATATTAATTACTTTGTTTACAGCTGTAACAGCAATTGTATTATCTGTTGAATCTTTTGTTTTAAATCCTTCTCCTCCCTCTCCGTATGGACCATGAATATCAACAATTTCTGATGGTTCTGAAGGACAACCTACACCATCTTTTGTTACTGTAAATGTATATTCAGCCTCCTCAAGCTGTGTAATAGCAGCATATTGCGAAGATCCAGTTACTAATCGTCCTGATGGGTTAACTTCTATTATCCAATTTCCGGCAGGCAGCCCGCTTAAAAGAACACCTCCTGTTGGCTCCTCATATGTTGGCTGTGTAATACTTGCAATTACAGGAGCTGTTGGTGTTGGTTTAATAGACATAGATACTGGTATAGGTGATGATGAACAGGAAAAATCATTAAGAAGATATAACGTACCAGAATAATCACCCGCTTGAGCATTTGCAGAAACCTCAACTGTTCTTAGGTCGGCATATCCTCTTTCGGGCTCAAAAGGGGTAATAGGCTGGTCTTGCAATAAAGCTGCATTTGCAGTATCATCCCAATCAATATAATAACTTGTTGGATAACCCGTAACATGACTATAGGCTAATGTTGTATATTGCATACTAGTACTTGAACAAGCTGTTGGAGTTACATCATTATCTACCAAAAAATTAGGTTTTTCATTTACAGTTAAATTAAAAACTTTCCCTATACTACTACTCACCGCATTTTTTACAGTCAGTGTTCCTCTATAAGTCCCGACAGCAGTTCCGGCAGGGACAGTAATCGTTATTGGGCTAACTGGTAATGCTGCATCAATAATAGTTTCAAAATCATTTGGCGAAGAAGAATCCCAAACAATACTATAAGTTACAGGATTTCCGGTTGTTCCATTGTAAGACAATAATGTTGTGGTTTGACTGCCATCAGAGCAAGCATTATCGGTAAGTTCTGATAACGCTATAGTTGGAGCCGCAGCATTAATGGTTATAGATATGTCTTGAATCTGGGTACAAGATCCGTTATCGATTATAAGAACACCTGAATAAGTTCCTGCCGGAACATTTGCCGGTATCGCAATAGTTTCTATAGAACCTCCACCCGGTGCAAAACTAAATGGAGTATAGTCCTGATCAGCTAATTGAGCTGTATTTGCTGCTGAATCCCAATCAATAGAATAACTATCAGGATGTCCTGTAGAGGCAGAGTAAAATAATGAGGCAGTCTGATTGCTGCTACTTGTAGTAACAGGATTTACTGTCCCTGTAGTAGTAATCGAAGGCGTGTCAACTAAAGTTAAACTAAAAGTTTTTCCTATACTCGTACCACCTCCCGCATTTTTTACAGTCAGTGTTCCTGTATAAGTTCCGGAAGCAGTTCCGCCAGGAATATCAAACGTAATAGAGCTAGATGGCAATACTTCATCGGTAACAGTCGCAAAACTATTTGTTGGAGAAGAATTCCAGACAATACTGTATGAAACCGGATTTCCGGTTGTTCCGTAGTAAGATAGTATTGTATTCATTTGATGTCCATTAAGGCAAAGTCCCTCGGCAGTTTCGGATAAATTTATCGTTGGTCTTGGATTTACTGTAACAGTTGTTGGCTCAGAATTTACAACACTACAAGTTCCGCTTTGAACAACAGCTCTAAATTGTGTAGTTTCGTTTAATATTCCTGAAGTATAAGTCGTATTAGTATTAGCGATATCAGCCCAAGTTGTAAAAGGACTTACAGATGACTGCCATTTTACAACTGATCCTGTATGACCGGATAAAGTTAGTAACCCACTTGTACTTCCCACATTTATGGTAGTTCCGCCACTTACGGCGCCACCAACTGTTTCGGGTACTACTGTTAATGATACAAATTGACTCTGACTGCAAATTCCATTATAAATACTCATTATACCTATATAAGTTCCTGGTGTAACATTTGGAGACACTACAATTGAATTTACAATACCACCACTTGAAGCAAAAACAAATGAGGTAGGTCCCTGATCTGCTATGGTATTCCAATCAATAGAATAACTTATAGGATTTCCTGTAACACCAGTATAGGCTAATGTTGTATTTTGTGAATTAGCACTGGCACAAACCGAAGCGATTGTTCCGCTAGTTGTAATGAAAGGGATTTCATTTATAGTTACACTAAAACTTGTACCCGGACTACTAATAGCACCATTTGCATTTTTAACAGTCAATGTTCCTGTATAAGTTCCAGAGGCTACGCCGGCAGGAATATTAATTACAATTTGATTTGCTGGTAATGCTGCATCTGTAACAGGTACAAAAGTATTTGACGGAGAAGAATTCCATACAATACTATAAGTTGTTGGGTTTTCTGTTGTTCCTGTATAATCTAAAGAAATCTGTGAAGCACTACCATCATTAGTATTACAACGACTTATTGCAGAGGAAGCTAATGTTATCGTTGGTCTTGGATTTACTGTAACAGTTGTTGGCTCAGAATTTACAACACTACAAGTTCCGCTTTGAACAACAGCTCTAAATTGTGTAGTTTCGTTTAATATTCCTGAAGTATAAGTCGTATTAGTATTAGCGATATCAGCCCAAGTTGTAAAAGGACTTACAGATGACTGCCATTTTACAACTGATCCTGTATGACCGGATAAAGTTAGTAACCCACTTGTACTTCCCACATTTATGGTAGTTCCGCCACTTACGGCGCCACCAACTGTTTCGGGTACTACTGTTAATGATACAAATTGACTCTGACTGCAAATTCCATTATAAATACTCATTATACCTATATAAGTTCCTGGTGTAACATTTGGAGACACTACAATTGAATTTACAATACCACCACTTGAAGCAAAAACAAATGAGGTAGGTCCCTGATCTGCTAATGAAGCGCTGTTGGCAATGGTATTCCAATCAATAGAATAACTTATAGGATTTCCTGTAACACCAGTATAGGCTAATGTTGTATTTTGTGAATTAGCACTGGCACAAACCGAAGCGATTGTTCCGCTAGTTGTAATGAAAGGGATTTCATTTATAGTTACAC
The DNA here is from genome assembly GCF_057834355.1 of Flavobacterium sp. GL_143. Classification (NCBI taxonomy): domain Bacteria; kingdom Pseudomonadati; phylum Bacteroidota; class Flavobacteriia; order Flavobacteriales; family Flavobacteriaceae; genus Flavobacterium; species Flavobacterium sp. GL_143. Next base: position 2,860,973 of record NZ_CM174401.1, read on the forward strand.
TAAAACTTGTACCCGGACTACTAATAGCACCGTTTGCATTTTTAACAGTCAATGTTCCTGTATAAGTTCCAGAGGCTACGCCGGCAGGAATATTAATTACAATTTGATTTGCTGGTAATGCTGCATCTGTAACAGGTACAAAAGTATTTGACGGAGAAGAATTCCATGCAATACTATAAGTTGTTGGGTTTTCTGTTGTTCCTGTATAATCTAAAGAAATCTGTGAAGCACTACCATCATTAGTATTACAACGACTTATTGCAGAGGAAGCTAATGTTATCGTTGGTCTTGGATTTACTGTAACAGTTGTTGGCTCAGAATTTACAACACTACAAGTTCCGCTTTGAACAACAGCTCTAAATTGTGTAGTTTCGTTTAATATTCCTGAAGTATAAGTCGTATTAGTATTAGCGATATCAGCCCAAGTTGTAAAAGGACTTACAGATGACTGCCATTTTACAACTGATCCTGTATGACCGGATAAAGTTAGTAACCCACTTGTACTTCCCACATTTATGGTAGTTCCGCCACTTACGGCGCCACCAACTGTTTCGGGTACTACTGTTAATGATACAAATTGACTCTGACTGCAAATTCCATTATAAATACTCATTATACCTATATAAGTTCCTGGTGTAACATTTGGAGACACTACAATTGAATTTACAATACCACCACTTGAAGCAAAAACAAATGAGGTAGGTCCCTGATCTGCTAATGAAGCGCTGTTGGCAATGGTATTCCAATCAATAGAATAACTTATAGGATTTCCTGTAACACCAGTATAGGCTAATGTTGTATTTTGTGAATTAGCACTGGCACAAACCGAAGCGATTGTTCCGCTAGTTGTAATGAAAGGGATTTCATTTATAGTTACACTAAAACTTGTACCCGGACTACTAATAGCACCGTTTGCATTTTTAACAGTCAATGTTCCTGTATAAGTTCCAGAGGCTACGCCGGCAGGAATATTAATTACAATTTGATTTGCTGGTAATGCTGCATCTGTAACAGGTACAAAAGTATTTGACGGAGAAGAATTCCATGCAATACTATAAGTTGTTGGGTTTTCTGTTGTTCCTGTATAATCTAAAGAAATCTGTGAAGCACTACCATCATTAGTATTACAACGACTTATTGCAGAGGAAGCTAATGTTATCGTTGGTCTTGGATTTACTGTAACAGTTGTTGGCTCAGAATTTACAACACTACAAGTTCCGCTTTGAACAACAGCTCTAAATTGTGTAGTTTCGTTTAATATTCCTGAAGTATAAGTCGTATTAGTATTAGCGATATCAGCCCAAGTTGTAAAAGGACTTACAGATGACTGCCATTTTACAACTGATCCTGTATGACCGGATAAAGTTAGTAACCCACTTGTACTTCCTGCATTTATGGTAGTTCCGCCACTTATAGCGCCGCCAACTGTTGCAGGAGAAACAATTACGGTTGCTGTATTATTAGTAGTAATAGTAGAAGAACAAGATTGAGAAGTAATTTTAGTAATTACGATAGTACTATTGCCTACTGCAGTAAATCCAGTTGCGATAAATGTAGCTGTTCCTGCTGAACTCACTGTCATATTTGCTGTTAATCCTGTAGCAGCAGGGTTGCTTCTGTTATAGGTTACAACATAAGAACCAACAGGCAATGATGAAGCACTTGAAGCTAAAGTTACAATAGATTCGTTAGAACCAATTGCACAAACATTTGATGCTGTTGTACCTGTAATAGTATAGGTAGGACAAGTATATGTAATAATTACCTGTCCAGCTCCACCGGCTCCACCAGCCTGGGCGGTACCTAATGCCGAATTTATGGCACCACTACCTCCGCCACCTGGGGCTATACCTGCATTACCGGGTGCGGTGCCCAAAATCAAACTTCCAACAGCTGCACCACCGGCACCACCAAAATTTGCTCCTGCACCTCCCGCGCCAGAAGTGAGTAATAAAGATAAAAGCGACCATGAATTTCCTTGAACACCATTAAGTCCAGCAAACCTAATTGTTCCGGCAGAGTTGGAAACTAAACCACCATTACCTCCAAGTGGAGTGCCTCCGGCATTATTTGCTGCTCCGCCTGAACCTCCGGCAGCTAAAAATGAAGATTCGTACCCGGTAATAGTAGAAAATCCTCCCGAAGTTCCATTGCCTCCTGAAGTTCCAGATGTTTGACCTGCAACTTCGGCATTTAAAATCTGTCCTGAATTAACTGACAATGTAGCGCTAACATAAGCACCTCCGCCTCCGCCAGCCGCTCCTCTTCCTAAGAGGAGTCCAGCGCCACTGGCTCCACCGCCAGATCCGCCACCGCCCCATGCCTGAGCATTAACACTAGCCACACCTGCCGGAACGGCAAATGTACCACTGGTGCTAAATGTTTTCGTGGTCTGCGACCATGAAAACGTAACCATAAAAACGAGTAATAAAGATAATTTTAGTCTCATAATAATAACTTTTAATGATTAAATAATTTAATTCTTAGTAATAGTAATTATAAGGCGAGTAGTGAAAAAAAAGTAATGCTTAATAAAGGTTAATCGATACTATTTATTTTCTTAAAACAGAAACAGAAAAAAAAAAGTATAACACGTTAAAAAACAACTAATTACGTTTTAAGGATTATGAAATTAACAAAAAAATACTTAAAATAGTAAAACAATTTCGTATATTATTATGTACTTAATCTGAAAAAATATAATTCTTCGTAAATATTTAACAAACTAATTATCAATACTTTATAATCAATAGTTATTGGGTAACTAATATCAGTTTTATCTTATGGGATTTGTTTTTAACAAAGAAAAAATCACATCACCAATTATCGACATATAGATTGTAGAGGCGCATTGATTAAACTGCCCTCAAAAGTTAAATACTATTTTGAGGATGTTTTTATGGGAAGAAAAGTTAAATATAATGATGAATTTAAGTTTTGATCTATAAATAAAACTTTGTGATTTAGAATCTTTGTAAAATAAAAAAAACCACTCCTATATTTATATAAGAGTGGTTTTGGAAAACTACAAGAATAATTAATTCTATTTAAAAAAATAACCAATTGATATTTGAAAAACTCTATTTTTCATGTCATTGTTAATGAAATAATTTAAATCACTTTCTTTAAAGACATTAGAATAAGAAATATTATATCTCGCATCGGCATAGAATTTATCTTTAAATTGATAACCCAAACCAAAATTTAAAGAAGTATCTACACCACTTGAATATCCTTTTAAGTTAAAATTGTCATGGTTCTCATAGCCTAAAAAATTATCTTGGTATTTATTATTTGCTTTTAGGAGTATTCCTATCTGAGGTCCAGCTTGTATGCTTAATCCTTCTAGGACATAATATTTTAGGATAAGCGGAATATTTAAATAGTTCAATTTAATAGTGCTTTTATAGTTAGAGTTTGTTACATCGCTATCAGAAAAAGAAACCTTTGTTCCTTGCTGACTGTACAATAATTCTGGCTGTAGTGCAAAGTTTTTCGCTATAGGAACTTCAACCATAATTCCGCCCGTAAATCCCGTTTTACTAGATGAATTCAATTCACTTTCATCAAAATTAAGACTAGCGATATTTAAACCCGCTTTTACGCCTAATTTAACTTTTTGGTTTTGAGCCATAATAGGTACACCTAAAAAAAGGGTGCATATAATTAACATATATTTTTTCATATTTGTTGTTTTAAGAATGGTAACTCTCAATGGGAGAGTTACCATCGTTTTATCTGTAAATTTGTTAGTTCTTAACAATCTTTGCGGTATATTTCTTGCCTTGTACATTGCAGTCTAAAACATACACTCCAGGAGCTAATCCGCTTACATTTATATTAGACGGAATACTTGTATATGTTTTACTCCACACAGCTTTACCATCGATTGCATAAATATTGATTTGTGTTTCTCCTTCAACTTTATCAGCTAAGAAGATATTTACAGTATCAATTGCTGGGTTAGGGAATACCCTAAAAGCATTTGTTATTTTTCCAACAAGCATACCTTTTGAATCAAACGGAGCTGAAATACTATTACATCCATTATTATTGGTCACTTGTAGGCTATAATCTCCTTCCCAAATTGTAACTATAGATTTTTCAGTTGCATTTGGTATAGGTCTTCCGTTTAAGAACCATTGGTACGAAACAGCATCGGCTGAAGCGGTTAACTTTTTATCAGCAACTACCTGAATTTCTGGTGTAATGTTCTCAAGAACGGTAACGGTAGTACTAAAAATTTTACCAATTCCATTTTCGTTATAAACAGTTACAAAATATTCGCCACTTTTAGTTGTAGTGTAAGTTGGTTCAGTTGAGCCATCAAACCATTCGTACGATTTGTAATCACCTGGAGATAATACAACTTCAGGTCCACAAACATTTCCACTAGCTAAATCAGATTCGAAAGTATCAAATGTTGCAGTTATAGTTTCTGTAAGAGTACATCCGTTTTTCATTAGTATGGTTACTGTATAATCACCCGCTTTATTTATCTCGATACCATTAGTAACATCGCCTGTACTCCATTTGTATGAAGTAATATCTAGTTTATTGGCACTAAAATTAGTTTGAGCATCGATGTACAGTTTTTTACCAGCATATCCATGGATTGTTGGATTGTCAAATATTTTGAAATCTGATGATACCTCGTGATATATATAATTTTTTATTTCGTTGTTTTGCGGAATAAGATCATTCTCCAATTTTGCAATAACATTATATACATGTGAGTCACCGCTTGTATCCAGTTTAGGCTGTTTCTTGAAAACATATTCTAAACTTTGACCAACAGGAATTTCTGCTTCAATAATTTCTGAGATAGTTTCAAGTGTATTGATATATTCCAGATCTAATTGAATTGCTTTTCCTTTAATCGGAACTTGTCCTTCATTGGTCAACTTAACTTTAAATTCAGATCCACCACATACATCTTTTGGAGACAATATTTGCAATGATACATCTGTAATAGGATCAGTGATTAGTTTTAAATCATCTAACACCATATAAGAATACCCAGCTGTCAAAGAATGTCTAAAGCGTATCATTATAGATTTTCCATTATATTTATTTAAATTAATGACTCCTCTTTGCCATTCTTTGTCTGTATGTTTTTCTTGATAAGAGATTTTCCATGCTTGATTCCATTCGCCTCCTACGGTTTTAACATCTATAATAAAATCATTAGTAACATTACTGTCGATTGCATAATAAAATTCCATAGCAGTTGCATTTTCAGATAACTTATAGAGAGGTAAGATTAAATCGCCATAGTTAGAGCCATTTTCTAGCGGATGGTATAGCATCTTTGCAGCAGCATCTCCTGTATGATCCTTAACAGGAATACCTAGGTATATATTATCAGGTTTAACGACTACTTCCCATGGGAAAGTTCTATCACTTTGACTTGAAACGAATCCTTTTGTTCCAAATAATAGTCCTTCAGGTATATTTGAGAAAGTTTCAACATCTAAGTCTGGAGCCTTTGCAATAACTTTAAAAGTTTTTGTAAGACTTTCTATTAGGGCTTTTGGTTGTCCTTCCGTAAATACTTTTACATTAATTTCATAATTTCCAGCAGCTAGCTGTGGTATACCATTTATTTTATAAACAAGTGTTTGATATTGCAATAGTGGACTATTTTTTTCCAACAAAATTGGTTTTCCTACAGCGGCACCATCTTTGGTAATTTGATATTCGATAGAAACGTTGTCAATATTAGCGTATGATGAATTTCTAGCACTTATATAAAATTCATGTGAAGGCGCATCTTCGTAAACATTTTCGGCTACACTTAAATTAGACAGCTCTAAATAATCTGCTGTTTCTTTAATTTTAATATTATCTACCGCAAAACCATTAGCAAATAATCCGTTATCATCATGTACAAATGCTACAAGAACACAAGGGTTTCCTGCATATGGACTTAAGTTTACGTGATATTCTATCCAATTAGAAACATAAGGCATTTTAAATATTGTTTCCCATGTTCCACCTCCATCTGTACTTACTTTTACATATCCGTCAGAATCTCTTAGCCCATCTCCAAAGCCATCAAATATTAAATGTGCTTCTTTATAATTAGTTAAATCAAATACAGGAGAAATCAACATATCATTTGAAGAGTCACAATTGCATTTATCATCATTACTCGCCATGAAATATGTATGATCAGCTACTTGCCATGATGGAGAACGTAAATCTTTACCTAATCCATGTTGCCATCCTGTAGCATTTTTATTTTCAGAAGTTCTCCATCCTTTATATTTGGTAACATCTTCAAAATCCATTGTATATGGAAGTACTGATACCTTCATATCTTCATTGTTCCAATTGTCATAACCAAACATAAAGGAGTTATTTTCTGGTTTATCATCCAGGGTCATGTCTTCAGGGAAAACAGAAACTATAACAGTATTTTCACCTATGTTTTTTAAATTAATATTTGAAATAGAATAGGTTAGTGTATCTCTATATTTAGTAAATACTAATGCTGTTTTTTCGGTTCTTGAAAAAACCTCGTTTTTTTCACTATTAAGAATTTTTACTGTAACATTAACCTGCTCATTAGTTGTTCTGAAATTATTAATGATCTTAGTCTTTATGGTTATGTTATCATTGTTAATAGTACAGGTGCCAGCATCTAAGTTTGCAGCTATAACTTCTAAATCGTAAGGAGCATTGGTTACACGAATATTGTCTATAAAAGCTCCTATATAATTACTGTTATATTTGTCTGTAACTACTCTAAAACGGATTGCAGCTTTTTTACCTGCAAGCTCATTTAAACGCATTCCTCTTGGTTCACCAACCCTAATATTATTTAATCCGGTAAACCATGGTCCTGATATTAACTCATTGTAATGTATTTTTTCCGGATAATCAATGCCTGTTACTTTTTTCCAGTTTTGACCTTTATCCTCAGAATATTCAACAATTAGTCCGTCATATCCTTTAGAAAACAAATAAATCATATCAAAATCAATATAAGGAGAGGCAATATTCGTAAAATCAAATATTGGAGATTCTAAGGTAAAATTAGAATTCACAGCTATCTTATCAGAACCACCATAGGTTACGGTACCCCATATATACTTTGATTTTGTATCTCTAAATGAGATAGCAGACGTTTGTTGCCAAACAAATTTTTGATTTGTAAGTATTGATTTTGAATACCAGCCACCCGGTGTTTTTTCAAAATCCATTGTATATGGAAATTGAGTTACAACACCGTTATAAACAGCATTAGTAACCGTGTTATTAGTTGTTACCGGATCTTGGCTATAGGTTACATAAGCTTCATACGTATGCAATCCAACCGCAGATAAATCGATGTTGTTATCAAAAGGAATTGTCATTTCTGAGTTTCCTTTAAAGTCAGTAGCTAGTGTAATGTCTTTCCAGATAGCTTCAATTCCGGGAAGTGTAGTATTTAGATACCCTACTTTTAATTGGGATCCTGCTGGTATATCTTTGCAGCCCAAATTATATAGAGTAATCGCTAACGGATGACTTGCTGACAATGCTTCGCCAGAATAATCCGGAAGATTTAATCCTACGAGTTTAATGTCGAAATCTTTTTGTGCTGGCGGAACGACTAAACTTGCAATAAATGAAACGCCGTCTTTAGAGCCAAATTCCTCAATAGATTTAAAATCTAATTTAATTTCTACATAGTTCACTGTAGTCGCACTTATTATATACGGAAGTTTGTCTTGAACTTTTATAGTCATTTCTTGACCTATTCCTAAATCTTTATCTAAAGAAATAGTACCATTGTTGGTGTAAATAACATTAAACCTTCCGCCAAAACCCGTAGTCATTAATCTCAATTTGTAATTTAACGGATCACTTGCTTTAATTATGGTAGATCCCGTATTTTTTATTTTAATATAAAATGGTTCATCACCTTTTAAAGGACCACAAGCAACGGATGGTTTTTCGACAGAAACAAGAGCTATTTGTTTATCTGTATGAGCAGCACCAATACCAATAGCATACCAGGCATTAGTAACTTGTTTGTATTCTTCAGAACCTAATCCGTATAAATCTTCTACAACCATTAAACTTGCTTGGCGCATATCGTTAAAGTTTGAAGAAGGAGATAAATACTCCGTAAGAGTTATGTATGCAATTTTTTCTGCTTTGGCAAGACCAATTGCTTTAACATCGTAACTGTTATTAAGGTCATTTACGCCTTGGCCACCTTCACTTAAAAGGTAAAACCAGTAATTTGTAATACCGCTATTAATATGTACACCTCCATTATCGTAATTAACAGCTAATGGATTTGCCCAATTTACCCCTCCATAAGTGTCAGGTTGCCCTTGAGCCTTAGGGTTAGCCATGTTTCTCATGCTGCCATGCGAGTATAACTCATTGCCCAGCATCCAGATATCTTCTTTTTTGTCTTTCCCCACATAAAATTCAACAGCTACACCGAAGATATCACTGAAAGATTCATTCATTGCACCTGATTCTCCTTGGTAGATTAATCCAGCCGTGAAACGTGTTACTCCATGAGTTAATTCGTGTGCAGTAATCCCTAAACCAACATAAGGAGTGTTATAACCATCTCCAAATTGTGCCCAACCACCAGTCCATGAAGCATTTTCAACATTCTTGCCTAGATGTGCAAGACCAATAATTGTCATTCCTTTGTCATCGATACTATTTCGATTAAATCTTTCCCCATAGTATTCGATGGTTTTTTGCATACCCCAATGAATATCTAATGCAACCTCATCATTATCTTTATTATGCAGTTCATTCCAAATATTATCTTCATCAATAAAATCAGTAATCACTTCATCTGAAGCCTGATTTGCATGATTCATGTTCATGGTATACATTGGCACATTGTACTTTCCTTGTAGTCCCTCTAATCTGTATCCATCAGCATATTGCTTGGTATTAAAACTTACTTCACCAGCATATCGTGATTTACCTTTACCTAAGCTTTGGTTTTGGTTTTGGCTTTGGCTTTGATTTGTAATGTTAGCATCTCGACTTAAATCTATAGTAAGGACTATTTTTCCTGTATTTGCATCGACATAAATTGTTTGGCTAGATTGCGGATTGGTAGCATAAATATCAAATTTCCATGCTAGATAATACTCCTTTAATTCAGGAGAAAAATTAGGTCCTACAAAAACCAGTTCCCCCTGAGGTTTTGTACTAATAGTTTTACTAACTAAAGAACCTAATTTTTTGCTCTCCCAAATATATTGTTTGGCATTTACAGTTCTAAGTGCATTTTCTAAAGCTGTAGCCGCATTTATTTTATAATTGCTGTTTGCAGACAATTTTTTAGCTGTATAACCAAATGCATCAATCTTAGTTTTATTTTCTCTAACCTTATAAATTGCACCTTCAACAGGAACAGAGTTATGCAATTGCTGATAAGTGGCGAGAGTTCTCCCATGATTATCAGAAATTGATTTTAATTGCATTTTATCAGATGTTGATAAATCAAAATCTCCTTTTTTAACTTCAAATAAATTTTTCACAGTTAAATTAGAAGATTTTGCAAAAGACTTAACCTTTGTGCGAACTGTGTCTTGCGGATTTGTTTTCTCAGTAGCATTAGTTAGTTTATCTACAAATAACTTTTGACTCTGTTGTACTTGTTTTGTCACAGCTTCACTTTCTGTAGCAGAAAGTTCTTTGCCATTTATAATTTCTTCTTTTGGCATGAAGAGATTATTGGCATCTTTATCCTGATTAGAATTAGGGTCGCTAGTTTTTTTAGAAACTTGCTCCTTTGTTTCGTCAGGTGCTCCCAAGGCGGTTTTCACGCCATCATTTTTGATATTTTGAAAAGGTGACTGAGCCATTCCGACAGAACAGGCAAAGAGACTTAACAAAATAAACAAATACTTGGTTTTGAAGTAAATTTGATTCATTCTTTTAAATTTAAAATTAATACTTAGAGTTTGTTTGGTTAATAATCATTATGCTTTTATGGTTAATAGCAAACCATAAAAGCACTTTCTAAAAATCAATTTTGGGGTTGATTTTCAGAATCTTCATTCGTTATTTTCTTCAGAATCTTTAAGAGAATTTTCTTTTTTGCTTTTGTTTCTTCTAAAAGTTGTTCTAAACTTTTAGGAGGGGCATTTTTCTTCTTCCGATTCATTACTAGATTTATTTACATCGCTTTCGTAAATGTAGAATGGAGGTAGGTGTTTTTGAAAAAAAAGGACTATTACAAAAACACTCCGAGGTAAAAAACCGTCACTAAAAAAACACTCAAAAATATATAAATATAACTAAATCAGCTAGTTAGACATGATTTAATATTTCATTAAATGAGATTAAAATGTGTTTAGATAAGTAGAAAGATTTACTTTTTCATTGGTTAAATCAAACTTTTTGCGAAGTCTTGTACGGGCATTTTCGATCGATTTGAAAGATTGCCCCGTTATTTGAGAAATTTCTTTTGTGCTTAAATCCAGATATAAAAGGGCACACAATCTGCGGTCTTTTGGAGTAAGTGTGGGATAATCGACCGTTAATTTGTCAAAAAAGGATTGGTGAACCTGTTCAAAACTTATTTCAAATTCTTTCCAGATATCAGTATTCAAATTCTTCTCCAAACGCTTTAAAACTATATCGATAGCTTGCTGCATTTCTTTATTAATAGTTTTGAGTTTAATCTGTTTAAGATCGGTCAGAATTTCGTTAATGCTATCTGTACGATGTATTTCTGCCATTGCTTTTCCTATGAGAACCTTATTTTTAGCATCCAGGTTTTGCTTTAAGGTTTGCATTTTTGTCTTTAATTTCTCCTTTTCGAGTTGATTTTTGATATTCTTGTTTCTGTATTTTATTAAAAAAATAATTAAAATTAATATACCGACAACTAATATCAATCCAACTACAGAGTACTTAAATAATTTCTTTTCTTCAATAAGTGTTTTTATTTGGGCGCGTACTTTGTAGTCCTGTTCTAGCTTTATTTTTTCTAGGTTTACTGCCTTTTCTTCTACATGTATGCTATCATTTATGGCATTATATTTTTCAAAATAATGGACAGCATTTTTATAATCCTGTTTACTTACATATACTTGATAAAGCATTTTGTTGAGGTTTAAAACCGAAAAAGTATATTCATTTTCACTACATAATTCTAATGCCTTTTTTGCATTTAGAATTGCAGCATCATAATTTTTTTCTTTTAACTTATAATCAGAATAAGATTCATAGACAAAAGCTTGTATTAAATTATCAACAGGCTCTTTTAATAGAGAAAAAGCGCGATCAAAATAATAGTCAGCATGTGTTTTATCATTTTTTAAAACATAAGTTCGTGCTAAATTTGTGTTGACATAGACTTTTAAAACATTATCTTTTATGGTTGCATTTATTAAATCGGCTTTGTGATAATAATACAAAGAAGAGTCTAAATTTTTACTTAAGTAAGTAGTACCTATATTATTTAAAATTTTTACAAGCTTAACAGGATCGTTCTTAGTCTTTTGATAGCGATATACATTTAAAAAGTTTTTTAATGCTTTTTCTTTGTTTTTTCCTTGCGCATAAATAATCGCAAGATTGTTTTCTACTTTAGATACTTCCTCATGATTACCGTTATTTTTATAAATCTCATACGCTTTTAAGTAGTATTGTAAAGCAATATCTAAGACCTCTTTTGAAGAATACATTTTGCCTGCTGTAGTATAAACAGAAGCCAAAGTGAGTTCTGATTCTTTAGCTTTTTTTGCCTCTGCTTCGGCTAATTCGATATACTTAATAGCTCTGTCCCAATCAGAATTTTGAAGGTTTAGTGCTATTTTGCGGCACAACTCTACTTTTTTCTGATTATCGTTAATACTATTTAAGTTATCAATCAGTTCTTGTGTTGAAGACTGAGAATGAATATTAATAGAAAGAAAAAGAAAAAACAAGGGAAAGAGTCGTGCCATCATAATATAAAAATGCTAAAGATGAATTTCAAATTTAAATAAAAAATAGGATTAGTATGACAATAAGATGTAAATCTTGTTAAAGTATCTAATTATTAATCGTGATTTACCATTTGAAGGAAAAGAATCAATTGTAGATCTCTATTTTTTTCAAATGTTTATTGGTAAACCCGAAAATCGAATCCGAAAAATACGGTATTTGCTTGTAACTCATTCAATCCAAAACTAAAAAATCCTGTAAAGATTATTTACAGGATTTTTTATTATATTTTCTAAAAGTAAACATTTAAAAGTATTTTAATCAAAAAATAAATAGGTAAAATTTCTTGTTCGTCAATTCATTACTAAAACGTTTAATTTCCTAATTCCAATTGGTTTTTAACTAATTTAAAATAGTCAGCTTTGTTGTAAACCAATTCAGAATGATTTCCTTGTTCTACAATTTCACCATTTTTAAGTACTATGATATTGTCAGCATTTTTTACTGTGCTCAAGCGATGCGCGATAATGACAACAGTTTTTCCTTTAAAAAATTCTTGTAGATTATCATGAATAATTTTTTCATTTTCAGCATCAAGTGCAGATGTCGCTTCATCAAAAAAGATATAATGCGGATTTTTATAAATTGCCCGTGCAATTAATAAACGCTGTTTCTGGCCACCTGAAAGTCCATTTCCTGATGCTCCAATTTTTGTATTATATCCAAGAGGTAATGTCTCGATGAAACTTTCAATATTTGCAATTTTAGCTGCTCTTTTTAATTTTTGTTTATCAATGTTTTCATCTCCAGTAGCTATGTTTCTTTCGATAGTATCTGAGAAAATAAAACCGTCTTGCATGACTACGCCACAATTTTCACGTAAACTTCGGGAAGAAATATCGATAATATTTTTAGCATTAAACAATAATTCACCATGTGTAGGTTCGTAGAATTTTAATAATAATTTTAATAAAGTGGTTTTTCCACTACCACTTGCACCAACAATGGCAGTAATTTTTCCTTCGGGGATACTAAAATCTATATTTTTTAGTACATATGGAGATTTGGGGCCTTCATATTGAAAACTTAAATTTTGACCTTTGATCCCTAAAGGAAAACAATTACTAATATCTCTTATTTTTAAAAAATTATTATTTTCTCCTTCTTCTGTTGGATGGTTTTGTACCTCGTTTAGTCGTTCTAAACTTAATCGTGCATCCTGAAAAGAACGGAAAAAACTAACAAGCTGGTTTATAGGACTATTCATTTGCCCTACGATATAGGATACACTCAAAAGTTGTCCTAATGTCATTTGTCCTTTAACTACAAATGATGCAGCTAAAAAAGTGACTAAAATATTTTTGAATTGATTTAGAAATTCAAAACCAGATAACTGAATTTGATCTAATTTTAATATTCGGGTATTAATTTTAAATAATTTCTTTTGAATTTCTTCCCATTCGTTGCGTTTGAAATCTTCAAACTGGTTTAATTTCATTTCAGTTACTCCATTGATGATTTCCAAAATAGATTCCTGGTTTTGGCTTCGTTGCTGGAAATGAAAATAGTCTAGTATTTTTCGTTTTTTGAGCCAATAGAATGACCAACTAATTGATACTACAGTCAAAATAAGATAAACCACTAAGATGGTAACATCATAATACCAAAGTACTCCAAAAAACACGGAAAAGGTAATCATCGAAAAAAAAGTAACTAGACTTTGAGAAGTCAAAAAGTTTTCTATACGTTCATTATCCTGTATTCGTTGATTAAAATCTCCAGTCATTTTAGTGTCAAAGAACTTAATAGGTAACTGTAATAATTTTTTTAAAAAATCAGATATAATGCGAATACTTATTTTTGTTCCTATAAAAAGCATCAACCAATTACGAATTATTTCTATAGTTATAGATCCAAAAAATAAGCCGAGTTGCGCTAAAAGAATAAGACTTATTATGTTTAAGTTTTTCTTACTTACTCCATTATCAATTAGACTTTGTGTTAAAAACGGAAAAACTAAAGTTAGGGCGCTGCCTATTAGTAACATAACAAAAAGAAAAGCTAATTGTTTTTTGTATGGTTTTAAGTAGTTATAAATGTATTTAATATTTAACTTTTCTTCTTTTGGAGGAGTTAATTTATAGAAAGATTCAGTAGGTTCTAGGAATACTCCAATTCCACAATCGCCATCAGATAACCATGATTTTTTAAACTTTTCTTCGTTTAGTGCAACAAAACCATGACCTGGATCAGCAATTTTGTAAGACTTTTTTTTTGTAAATAGATTCGTTTTTATTTTATTAAGAACCACAAAGTGATTTTTATTCCAATGAAGAATGCAAGGCATAGGCATTCCATTAAGCTTTTCAATGGTTAGTTTAGCCGTAAGAGTTTCAAAACCTATTTTGGTTGCAGCTTCTTTGACCCCCAATAAAGAAATTCCTTCACGTGTGATAAAAGAATGTTCTCTTAGGTATCGTAAAGAATATTTTTTTTTATAAGCACTTGCGACCATACATAAACAAGCGGGGCCACAATCCATTTGATCTTGTTGGGGTATAAAAATCATTTAATGTTTATTTTGGATGCTTTTTGAATTTTTTCTAGAATATTTTTATCATGAATTTGGTTTGTAAAAATAGCTGTCAATACTTTTACATTCTGTATTGAATCTTCAGATTGTAAGTACAAGAAACTTTTATTTTGAAGCGCATTTAAAACATATATTTTAAAAAAAGCATATTTATAGTCTTTCTTTAAAACATCTTTTAGTAGCAAAGCAATGTCTTGAGAATTATCGTTAATTAGGCATACTAAAGCGAGCCAATCGTTTAGATATTTATTTTCTGTATTATGTTTTTTTTCATTTAATGATTTACAGAAAAATTCAAAATCAAATGATTGCGTATCTGTAGTCATTTGTGTCACCAAAAATTCAGTAAAAATCTGCATTAACATTTCTTCTTTATATTGAAGTTTTGTCTGATTTAATATCGAATTTTTTAAGTTATATTTATTCTTTATTGGTTCTACTTCCAGAAGAATATGTTCTATTATAGCAATGTTTAAATCGATATAATCGCTGCTTTTGTTCGCTCTTAAAAATAACCTAATGACATTATGAATTTGCTGAATTTTGGCAGCATAAATATCTGTGTATTCTTTTTCAATAATTTCGATGTTCTGAATTGCCAAAAGCAATAACTCTAAAGCTTTTTCATAGTTCTTGTCTTTATATACTCTAAATGCCAGATTGGGGTATATATATACATTTAAATATAGTTTTGCTCTTTCATTTAAATCAGAATTATTTAATGCTTCTAAACCTTTTGTATAGAAATAATCTGCTTTTGTTAACCTGTTTTGCTTACACTCATTTAATGCTTTAGAATAATAACTCCATATTAATTGAATGTCCATTCTTTCAGTTAACTCAAACTGATTAAAAACAAAAGAGGTAAATAAATCATCAAAACTTATGGCTTCTGATTGATTATCATTTACAAAATCAGAATTTACAATGTCTGATAATGATAAGGAGATGTCATCTTTTCTCATTTTATGCTATTTGAGTAATATTATCTTCTTGAATTAAATAGTTTGCCAGCATTAGTCTGTCTTCAATGTTTAATTTCATACTTGGGCATGGAGGAATTCCATCTTTCCATGATTTTGGGCATCGTCCTCCACATAAAGGCAAAATTTTGCATGATGTACACCAATAGCCATTGCTTTTATCCTGAATTTCATCATACCATTTTGTATAAGGTCTTTCGGCGTATTCTTTAACCTCGGTAAAACTGGTTTTTAAATCTCCGATTAAGTATTCATCTCCGTACATAGGTACCAACGGAATTTCGGTACAATTGAAGATTTTTCCGTTAGGATCTATTAATTCATAATTAGGTGTAACTGCCGAACATACTACATCTTTTGTTTGTGGAATGGAGTTAATTTCAAATCCTACTTCATGAAGTTTTAACAAATAATCGATTTCATTAATCGCATATTCTTCTTTAGTATTTGTTAAATGCGCATCATTACCCCAGCTATATACAGGAGCTGTATAGAAAATAACTTTGTCTTGTAGATTATTTTCTGCTAATAATTCTATTAAAGGAATTACACCTTCTTTATTAGTGTCGTCTACGTTGCATCTTATTTTTATATAACATCCATTAATAGGGTAGTCCTTTAAACTTGTAATGGATAAAATGTTATTGAATATGAGGTCAAACGTAGGTTCTTTTGCTTTTGTATCTCTTCTGGTATCATGAAACTCTTTTACACCATCTAATGTGATTTCTATAGATGTACAATTAAATTCATGAGCTAATTCTTCATAGATATTACTTTTAAGAGAGAGTCCATTAGTAACAATATGAGATCTATAAATAGCATCATTGCTCTTTGAAATCTTTTTGGCAAAAGTATTAACCAGTCTCATTTTATTTAACGCCATTAGTGGCTCTCCTCCGAACCAACTTATGCGGAATTCAGAAAAGGGTTTACTGCTAAATAAATGTGTTAATCTCTTTTCTATCAACTCGACAGTATCGTCTTCCAATTTTTTCTTAGAATGGACTTGTCCACAATAAGAACAGCCTAACTGGCAATTTCCAGAACTCATTACGGTAACATGTAGATAACCATCTTCTGCTGTAGCATCTAATTTAGCTTTCTCACAAAATTCGCTTAACTCATTTAAATCTTTTGGGACTATAATCTCAGCGATAATTAAATTATTAATTATATCTAAAGGAATCTGATCAAAGTCCTCTTCTTTTAAAAGGGCAATAATTTTTTGGTCAAGATTATAAGCTTTTGCAGTTTTTGTTCCGAAAACAACACAAACATCTGTATTAGGAATTGGATCCGTAATGATAGTATAATAGGATAATTTATATTTCATGATAAGTTGAATTTAATTTTAGGGGATAAGCAGTGCCTATCCCCTAATTAAGAAATTATTTACGGACTAGTATTTCTACTTTTGGATTGCATCCTGATCCGTTGCATCCTGACCCATTGTTTGCTGGAACTGCACCACCAATAATTTTTCTTAAAGAATCGTTTAATTCGATGATTTCAAAAGATTTAGTTGTAGTTAAACCTGAAAGCTTATTTTTTAAATTTGAATTTTTCATTTTATTAATGTTTTTCAATTGTTAAATAATTCAAGAGAACGATTCTCTTAAATGGTTAATTAATTTGCTTGCAAGCGGAGATATTTAAGCTTCCTTTCTCTTTTCATTGGCCATTGAAAAAATACTAGGAGAATTAAATCAATTATTATTTTCCTGCTCTGCTTTTTTCATCCTGATTTCCTAAATCACGACTTTTAACAGAGATATCACTATTCCCAAAACTGTATTTTAACGATATTCTAAGATATCTTTCATCATAATAGTTCTTAGAAATTTGTTTGATTCCATTTGTCACATATGTATATTGAGGTCTATTGCTGCTAAATACATCATAGACATTGGCTGAAATTTGCAATTTTTTATTAAGCGACAATATTTTAATCCCAAAATCAAAAGAAGAATAATCACTAATGGTGTATATTCCGGAGAGAGTAGGGTAGAAATAGAAGTAGCTTATCTCTGCAAAAAAAGTTTTATTTTTATTTAAAGTGAATGTATTGGTGTTTGTAAAGTTGGCACCCCAGCCAGAAAATTTAGGCTGAACGTAAATAGACTTAGTATTGGTTTCGCTGTAGTACACCGTTAAATCGGCGAAATAGTTCCACCAGCTAGTAAAATTATATGTTAGTGATATATCAAGTCCTAAATCGGTCTGATCGTAATAATTAAGTCTTAAGAATTTTTGAATTTTCTGCCCATCTATTACTTCAAAAGTTGATAGTTGCCCGAAACCATTTTCTATTTTGGATATGTAAATAGTACTATTTAAGATGTTATTATAGGAATGTGATATCTGAAAATTATTTGTAAAAGATGGCTGAAGAAACGGATTTCCTTCTGAAAATAGGTTTGAATTGTCATACCATCTAAAAGGATTCATTTCCCAATAAGATGGTCTTCCAACTCTTCTGCTATAGCTTAAATTAAAAACATTCTTTTCATTAAGTTGATAGGAGAGGTAAGCACTCGGGAAAAATTTGATATAGTTGTTTTTATTAGTCTGGTTTAGTATTTCAGAAGTACCAATAGTTTGAGTAGCTTCCATTCGTAGTCCAAATTTAGATTCCCATTTTTTGCCTAGTTTCTTACTTGCTAAAGCGTATAAAGCCTGAGTATTCTCTTTATAGTTAAATACATTGTTTTGTGATGGATCTAAAATTGCATCTCCAGATGTTAAATCATAAAATGAGGCATCACTCTTGTTATTTGTAAAACTAACTTTACCACCAAAAGATAAATCAGCAAATCCATAAGGCATATCAAAATCAATTTTAGCCGAATAATTACTAATATCTTGATTGCTTAGGTTATTACCAATAAGAGAAGAGCTTTGCGCAGGATTATTATTGTACGAATTAAAGTTTTTATCTTTATCTTCTTTAAAATTAAAGTAATCCAGATCTATCGAGAATTTTTTTCCTAAAGTGTCAATAAGAGTTGTTGAGTAAATATTTATTGAGCTATTATTGTTTTTCTTAGTATCATCTCCTATAGTATTAATATCATAGAGATAGTTATTAGAAACAGCTTCATTTATAGTTGTTATATTAGAGTTCTGCTTTTTTAGTTTTCCAAGACCACCTAAATATTGTATTCCTATATCTGTTTTCTTTGTGAGTTTATAATTTAAATTCAACGAAGAATTAAAGAAAGTATAGGAGGGTTTATTTTTATTTATAGAATTCCAGGTCTCTGTTGGGTAAAAAAAGGTTAAATCCTCTTTATCAAGTGCACTTCCTTTTCTATAGTTAATATCAAATAACAAATTCAGTTTGTTTTTTTTGTATGAAAAATTTCCGCCAAGGCTACCCGTCGGATAAGTTTGTTGTAGATATGTACTCCGTAATGTTGTGTTCCAACTGTCTTTTAATACCTTTTTTAACTTAATATTTAAAATCCCACTATTTCCTTGAGCATCATATTTTGCTGGTGGAGTAGAAATAACCTCAATGCTTTTTATATTATCTGAAGGAATCGATTTTAAAAAATTAATCAAATCCTCTCCAGAAAGTTGTATTAACCTATCATCAATCATTACAGCCATACCACTTTTGCCAATCATTGCAATAGAGTTGTTTTGTACTCTTATTCCAGGAGTAACTTTTAAGGCATCAATAGCATCGCCTCCTATCGCCGAGATAGAATTTTCGACATTGAAAACTAATCTGTCTACTTTTCGAACCATAATCTTTTTTGGGGTCTTTACGACTACTTCACTAAGTTTCTCTTCTTTCTCAATTACCTGAATAGATTTAAAATCGATATTGTCTATAATGTTTACCTTCTTTTTCCATAAAACGGTACCCATTTGTTTTATTTGTAATAAATAATTACCAACTTCTGTAAGTAGTATAAAATCACCATTACTATTGGTCATTTCGCTTTTTATTGCGGTTGAATCTTTATCTATCAATAAAACTTCAGCAAACTCAATGGGATTATTTTTAATATCTACCACTTTCCCCTTTATTTTTACTTGTGCTAACAAAGAAGGACTATAAAACAGGATTGCGGCAATTAGTATTCTTGTAATTCTAAACATAAAGTTAGATCCTGTTTTTTGTGATTTTCTGTAATCAAAACTAGATTAACAACTTATTAGATGCAAACTATGGTAGTCGACATTTATAAATATCGTGTCTGGATTTATAAATTTTTGGAATAAAAAAATGTAATTGCTTGATTTTAAAGGGTGTTTTAAAAGTGTTTTATTGCGTATATTAATCAGGTTTTAATATAAAATGAGAGGATAGTCTAAAATAAATGCTTAATTTCGGTATTTTAATTATTAATATTCTTACTTTATTGTTTATATATCAAAATTGCAGATGAATTTTTCCTTTTTTTCTTCTTTCATAATACGTACGCCAGCTTATTCAATTGATTTTTATAAAAATCTTACAAAAGAACTTTCAATTGAACCTGATGTTATAAAAGAATTAGTAAAAGATTCTCAGATAAATGAAGCATTATATTTAGCATCGCCCGAATTATATTCGGAAATCCAAAAATGGTGCAATCAAGAAGATTATGCTATTTATAAAAGTGAAAAAATTAAACTTTCTGTACTAAAATATCTTATTCGAATGTCTACTCGATGTACTCCATTTGGGCTTTTTGCTGCATGTGGTTGTGGGAATATTGGCGACGTAACAAAAATAAGTGTCGATAGTAATTCTGTAGATAAGGAAAATTATTTTTATCGAAAGACACGTTTAGATATGCAATTTGTTGCTAATTTATATAGCAAATTAGCCGGAGACTTGACTATTCAGGATCAATTGCTTTTTTATCCAAATAGCACGCTTTATCAATTAGGGGATTTTTACAGATATGTAGAATATACATTAGAAAATAATAGCCGGAAGTATTCTCTTGAAGCATTAAAGCGAACAGATTATCTGGATTTAATAGTACAAAAAGCCAGTAACGGAATATCTAAACAGGAGTTGGCTGGCTACTTAATGATTGAAGATATCACCAAAAATGAAGCTTTAGAATTTATTAAAGAATTAATTTCTAATCAGATTTTGGTTTCAGAATTAGAGCCAAAACTTACAGGAAACACTTCTGTTAATGATTTAATAAGCGGAGCCAAAAAAGAAAGTGAAGCTGTAATTAAATTTGAAACTTTGATTAATGAAGTAGAGAAGCAGTTACAGGATATTGACACAAAATTAGGAAACGATATATCTTATTATAGAGACATAGAAGAAAGTCTATCCAAAACAAAAATCTCTTTTGATAAAAAATATTTATTTCAAGCCGATTTATTTCTCGAGTCTAAAGGATTTGAACTAGAAAAAAAATATACATCTGAATTATATAATGTTATAAAATTTTTGAATAAAATTTCAGAAAGACCTAAAAATACACCCTTAGAAAATTTTAAAAAAGCTTTTATCGAAAGGTATGAATATGAAATGATTCCGTTGGTTAAGGCATTAGACATAGAAACAGGAATAGGATATTTACAAAATAATAATTCTGATTCGACTCCACTATTAGATTGTATAGAAATAAAACAAAAAACAAATAGCGAGAATCATCAAATAAGTTTGAATAAAGTAGATAAAATCATCTACAATAAATTGCAAAATGCCTTACAGAATGGTAAAACTAGTATTGCTTTAGAGTATTCTGATTTTAAAAATGAAGATTTCTCAACTGAAAACATGCCAAATACATTCTCATGTGTTTTTGAAATCGTTGAAGAGGCAGGTAAAGAGTGGATTGTAATCCAGAGTATAGGCGGTTCTAGTGCAGCAAATTTATTAGCCCGATTTTGTTATGGAAATGAAGGCGTAAATAGTCTGGCAAATGAAATTACACAATTTGAATCTGAAAGTTTTGCTAATAAAATCATCGCAGAAATAATTCATTTACCAGAATCAAGAACTGGAAATATATTAAGAAGACCAAGTTTTAGAACCTACGAAATACCGTATTTAGGTCAATCAAACGTACAATCCTCAAATCAAATAAATATTGAGGATTTAATGGTATTTGTAAAAAAAGGCAGATTGATTTTGTGGAGTAAAAAATATAACAAAGAAGTGATTACAAGACTAACAAATGCCCATAATTATTCTTATAAAGCATTACCCATTTATCAATTTTTATGCGATATGCAATTTGAAAATTGTAAATCAGTAATAGGATTTAATAATAAATTTGAGAAGCTTTTTGATTACTTGCCAAGAGTAACGGTCGGGAATTGTATTATCTCTAAAGCTAAATGGATCTTTAATAAAAACAGATGTCCGGATTTTTTTAAAATAGTGAATGATAAAACAAATTTCACTCCAGATTTAGTTCGTTCAGTTATTCTTTCTATGCATATAAAAGGGTTTCAATATCTGTCATTAATCGATGGAGACAATACATTAGTAATCAATCTTGAAAATGATACTTGTATTGAAATGTTAATTGAAACAGTTAAAAATAAAACACAATTTATTTTAGAAGAATTTTTATTCCCTTCTGGCAAAGTAGTTAAGGGGGAAATGGGCAGCTATGCAAATCAATTTATTGTTGGTGTAAAAAATAAAACTTAAGTAACGATGCATACGCAAAAAGTAAAGAGAAGTTTTATTCTGGGAGAAGAATGGCTATACTATAAAATTTATTGTGGACATTATTCGGCAGACCTTGTTTTAGCTGAAAGTATCTTGCCAATTGTTAATGAATTGGTTCAAAAAGGACTTATCGTTCAGTGGTTTTTTATACGATATAATGATCCTAATAATCATTTAAGATTGCGTTTTCAAATAGAGAACCTAGATAATATTCAAGTAATAATAAAGTTAATGCAGACGCATTTTAGTGAATTAATCAAAAAAGATTTAGTGAGCGATATTGTAACGGCAACTTATAAAAGAGAGATTGAGCGTTACGGTGAATCAACTATAGAACTTGTTGAAAAATTATTTTATTATCACAGCGAAAAAACAGTAAATTTAATCACTAATACCACACCTCAGGAAGATGAAATCGCTAGGATATTTGCTTCATTACAAATGATTAATGATTTATTAGAATGTTTTAATATTCCTTTAAATAATCGAATTAGTTTTGTGAAGACTATGCAAGAAGATTATAAGAGCGAACAACACATTGAGAAAGAAAATAATAAGAAGTTAGATTTTTTGTATCGAACCTACAGAAATGAAATCATATTATATTTACAAGAAAAACAAGAGCCCGTTTACTTAGAAGGATTAATTGACTTAGTGAAAATAACCCAAAAAGAAATCGAGGTAATAAAAGAAATAATAAGTATGAAATCGTCAACTAGTTTAGAAGATTTTATTTCATCACTTATCCATATGAATATCAATCGCATTTTTAGATCAAAACAAAGACATTATGAAATGATGTGTTATGATTTTATGAACAGATATTATAAAAATATAGCAGCCAGAATATGAAGAATTCTATATTAATTATTTTACTATTATTTACAACTGCGCTTTTCTCTCAAAAGGAAGAAACTTTTGTTATTCCAGATTCACTCAAGAATATATCTTTTAAAGAATTGGATGAACGTTTTGAGAATTATTTTATAGATAAAAATACGAAAGCCCTTTACGCTAATGTGTATTATAAAAAATCTAAACTACAAAGAGATAAAATAATCCGGGCTAATGGATTGTATATGGCAGCTATGACTACTGCCAATGATACAGCTGCATTACAATACGCAGATACTATCATTGCATTAACTAAGAACAGTAATGATTTTAATTATCCTGCTAAAGGATATATATTGAAGAGTAATTTTTTGATGAAAAAAATGGATTTAAAGTCTTCATTGGCTAATATCCTGGAAGCAGAAAAATATTCTTTACAGAAAGGAAATATTGAACAAAATTTATTGGTTAATCAGCAAATCGCATTAATTAAAATTGAACTTGGAAAATCAGAAGAAGCCTTACCACTTATAATAAGAAATTATAATCATTTTAAATCTAAGAACATACATTCTATCGATTATGTATATACTACCTGGGTTTTAGCAGATATTTATATTCGTTTAAAAAAAATAGATACCGCACTATATTACATTAAAGATTTGCAGAAACAAATAAAGTCGGATAATCGATTTTATAAATATTTGATAATGTATGAAGGAATTTGTTATAGTTACAAAAAGCAATTTCGGGAGAGTACTGTTTTATTAGACAAAGCCATTATAATGCTAACTCCAACCAGTGATAAATTGAATTTAGCAATTAGTTATTATTACAGAGGTAAAAACAATTTGGAAAACGAAAAAGACATAGATAAAGCTATAAATGATTTCGAAACAGCAGATTCCATATTAGTTAAGAGTGGTTTAAACACAGCAGATTTACGCAATAATTGTATCCAATTAATTGAAATATACAAGAAATTACAAAATAATGAAAAGCAGTTATATTATTTGAATCGTTTGCTCGAGATAGATTCTTATATAAGCAAAAATGATATTATTTTAGGAGAGCAGATAAACAAAAATTATGATACACCTCATTTATTATTACAAAAGGAAAAAGTAATTTTAAAAATAAATCAGGAAAAAAGAATTTACATTGGTATCGGTTTCATCGTTCTTATAGGACTTGGATTTTCTCTTTTTTATTTATTAAAAACAAAAAAAGAAAAACAACTTTATGAAAAAAGAGTAAATGAATTACTCGATATACATAATACAGAAAATAAAAGTAACGAAATAGAAAAGCCTGTTTCAGATATCGTTATTGAGCCAAATGAGAATGCCCAAAAAACAATTGTTTTGCCAAAAGAGAAAGCAAATGAAATTTTGGAAAAAATCGCAGAATTTGAAAAAAATAAAGGTTATTTAGAACCAAATATAAATCTGGCAGATTTTGCAAAAAGACTAGAGACGAATAGTACTTACTTATCCAAAGCTATTAATCAATACAAAAATAAAAACTTCAGTCAATATATTAATGATTTAAGAATAGAAGATACTATTACAAGATTAAGAGAGGATAAAAAGTTTAGAAATTATTCGATAAAAGCTATCGCAGAGGAGGTAGGTTTTAGTAATTCAGAATCTTTTTCAAAAGCCTTTTTTAAGAAAACAGGATATCAGCCATCTTATTTTATAAAAAATGGAGAGCAATAATTGGTAAAATTGGTTTTATATATTTAAAAGTGTTGACAAACTATTTTAATCTTATAGATTTCTCAAACCACTATAAATAATGCGCTTTTGGGTAAATATCTTATATATTGTAGTATGTAGATTGTTGAAATTTATGGGCGAAATTTATAAATTCAGACTACAAGAGTTTTTAACTGATTACAGGAGATAGTATATTCACTTAAAATAAAAAAACTTATACTAAAAACTATGAAAAAGCAACAAGTTAAAACGGTTAAGAAATTATCTTTAGATAAATTTAAAGTAGCAGAATTTAAGAATATGAAAGCAATTATTGGAGGTGATACCGACGAGGAAAAAATAAAAATTACGCCTCCAACAAATTCAGGCCAACACGGATAATATCGTTAAATAATAATATGCCTAAATATTAAAAATGAAATTATTATAGAAGCCTGATTGTTAATTCCAATAAAAAATCCTGTAAACATTGTTTACAGGATTTTTTTGTTTTTAGTTGGCACTTTAATTCAATTGTTTTGTGTTAATAATTCATTTGCACTATTCGAGTTCGAATGTTATTTTTAGATTTACTCTAAACTCAGTGACTTTTCCATCTGAGACTGTTACGCTCTGTTCTTGAACATATGCAGAACGAATGTTTTTTAAAGATTTGGATGCTTTGCTAACTGCTTTCTGAGTTGCATCTTCCCAACTAGTGTCTGAACTAGAAAGAACTTCGATTACTTTTAATACTTTCATAATTTCTATTTTTTTAAGGAGAATAAATTTACCTCTTTTCTTTTGAAATTTAGTTCTAAAAATATTTTATTTGTATTTAAAGTAAAGATTTTCAATTGTTTGTGTTCGTTGTTTTTGTTGAGTGTAAGAATGATAAAATTAATTCCACAAAAAAATCCTGTAAACTATGTTTACAGGATTTTTTTGTTTAGTTCTTTTTTTCAAGAACTTCTAATCTTTTATTTTGCTCTTCAATAATTTTAGTGAGTTTATCAGTGTTTTTTTGTTGTTCTATTGCGTATAAAGTTAATTCTTCAATTTTTTTTAATAAATTTAAGTTCATTTCTGCTAATAGAATGCCATCTTTTTCTAATTCTTTTGCGGAAGGGATTTCGGGTAAATGACTGTTTTGTTTTATAAATGATTCTACTTCCTGCAGTGATTTTAATTTATATCCTTTTGCGAAAACGTAATCAGGAACAGTCATAGGGGCGGAGATATCTATTCTGACTTCTTGTGCATGTATTTTACCATTTACTGTAAGTTTCTCGTCTGGGTTTGTAGTACCAATTCCGAAATTCCCTGAATTGATAAATGAATTACCACCATCTTTGAAGTATACATCATTTCCTATTCTTGTACCACCAGTAAAATCACTTTGGAAATTTATAGCCAAAACATTGTAATCTGCATGAACAAATGCTCTTCCTCCAGATCCTCTTTCAGGATATTTAAAGTGAACATCAGCAAGACCATTGTAATAAAAAAGATTATCACCATTTGGGGAATTAATTTGTGAGAAAGTATTGGTAGTGAGAAGAACGAGTATTAGAAGGTAGAATTTTTTCATTTTGTATTTATTTTTTTAAGTTTTTTAAGTTTTTTAAGTTTCAAAATTAGTGAATCAATACTTTTGTATGACTCAAAGTTGTAATATTTAATTAGCTTTAAATTAAATAGATTTAAGAATCTGAAATAAAAAAGGAATCAGTTTTAATAATATGATTATCATCGACACCACAAAAAAAATCCTGTAAACAATGTTTACAGGATTTTTTTGTTTCTTAAACTGTTGTGAGTAATGTGTCGGGTTTTATTATTGAGAGTATATCGAATATTATTCTTTTATCTTCATATTTAAACCAATAGGCAATCGTAATTGATGCGAGTATTAAGCTACTGTAACCTCAACTGCGTTTTTACCTTTTTTTCCGTCAACTACTTCGAATTGAACAGAGTCACTTTCTCTAATTTGTTCTTTTAAGCCTGATGCATGTACAAAAATGTCTTGTCCTGTACCTTCTTCTGTAATGAATCCAAATCCTTTTGCTTCATTGTAAAATTTTACTACTCCTGTTTTCATAATTTATATTAATTTTATTAGTAAATGTACTCTAAAAAATTATTTAACTAACTGATAGTTAGTTTTTATTTTAAAAAAGAATTTTATATATTTTAACGTTTAGTTAAGGATTAAGACTGATATTGAGTTTTTTGGACTATTTTTTTAACAGAAGCGAAAGCTCTAGCCTAGATCATAGTCGCATCCTTTTTCTTGCCAAAACAGAAAGATATAGCGTAGAGGTAGTCCCAACACTTCGGGAGGTTCTAAAAATAAAACCACCCTATAAGAGTGGTTTTAATATTTTAAAAGATATGTTTAAACTATTTTTAACTAGTTTGATCATCTGTAGTTGCAGATGGTGCATTGGTTTTTACCGATTCGATTCCGTTGTCTCTTGCTGCTACGCTTTCGTACATTTCGCTTGTACCGATGATTTGACCATTGGTTGCTTTTAGATTGAAATAAGGTTTACCATTTTTAGCTGTTTCTCTGGCAAATTTTGAATCGTCTTGTGAATTGGTTTTTACTGATTCGATGCCATTTAAACAACCTGCTTTTGCCGAATATCCTTCGCTTGCAAGAATTGTTTGTCCGTTACCAGCTTTTAAATTAAATTGGAACTCTCCGTTAGTTCTTTTCGTGATTACAAATTTTCCCATTATAGTATGGTTTAAGGTTAAAAATAGTTGTTTTATTTTATAAAAATACAAAAGAAAATTATTCCAGAGATTATGGGAAACAGTAAAATATTTAATTTTTTTGTGAAAGGGTAAAAAAAAACGAGAACCTAATTTTAAAGTTAAGTTCTCGTTTATATAATAAGGTTATTTTCTTTAGAATTTGAATCCCAAGCTGATATTCGAAACAGCTGTTTTTGCTTTTAAACCAGATGCATCAATATCTGTAACTCCTGCTAAATATCTGTAATCTAGAGTAAATTTCCATAAATCGACACCAACTCCGCCAAGGAAACTATTGTTGTTCTTAACAATGTCGATATAGTTTAGGTCATTACTCATATCTATATTAGAATAATTTTTCCAGTTGTAACCACCAAAAATCCTTACGTTTCCTAGTTTTCCTAGAGGAACAATTTTAAAACCTACAATAAGAGTAGCTTCAGTTCCTGATAGTTTATAATCGGTATCGGCAATTCCTGTTTCAGAAACAGTAAATTTAGATTGTGCATATCCAAATTCAGCTTGTCCATAAAGCATTAATACATTTACTCTGGCAAATCCTCCAAAACCTACCGAAGTTCCTGAACTATCGGAGCTATAATCATCTGTTAGGATAGAAGTTATGTTAGAAGAAACTATAGGGCCAAATTGTATTAATTGGGCAAAACTGTTTGCACTGATACATAATAGCGTGATTAAAAAGAACTTTTTCATACGTGTGAATTGTTAGTGTAATTATTATTTAGACATTAAAATTAAATATTATAAACTGAAATCGAAAGATATATCTTATTTATTTTTTATGGTTTTTTTAAGAAAGTGTTTTGTATTTGTTTGAAATATAGTAGGATGTGTTTTTTATTAATATGATTTATAAAGTAAAAGTGCATATATGTTAGAATTTTAATATAGGTGAATTCTGTAAAATTTATAAAAGCTTTGTGAGTCAAACCAGATTCACTTGTAATAATAAATTCTAATTTTGGGTTCTTGTCCAAGTTAAAGAAAAGTAATTATGATAATCAAGGAAATTCCAGCTTCAGAAACTTGGGAAATCAGGCATAAAGTGATGTGGCCCGATATGCCTTTTGAATTTGTACAATTAAAGGAAGACGATTTAGGTGTACATTTTGGGCTATATAATGAATCTGAACTCGTTGCTATCGTTTCTTGTTTTGAGGATAACGAGGAAATGCAATTTAGGAAACTAGCAACATTAACAGAACAACAAGGGCAAGGTTATGCAACAAAGCTTTTAGAATATAT
This sequence comes from Flavobacterium sp. GL_143, assembly GCF_057834355.1. NCBI lineage: Bacteria > Pseudomonadati > Bacteroidota > Flavobacteriia > Flavobacteriales > Flavobacteriaceae > Flavobacterium > Flavobacterium sp. GL_143. Next base: position 2,889,674 of record NZ_CM174401.1, read on the forward strand.
TTTGCAACGTGCTAAAACTAATGGTATAAAACGAGTTTGGTGTAATGCGAGAGTAAACAAAAAGTCTTTTTACGAGAAATTTGGATTAATAGATACTCAGATAACCTTTTTTAAGTCAGGGCAGGAATTTACCATAATGGAAGTAGGACTATAAAATCAAATTTGACTCTTAACGAAAACAATTATATTTGGTTCATATATAGTTGTTTAATTAAATGTAGATTCTGTTTAGGTTTATTAATGCTTACATTTCTGTAAGTTATAAATTTTTATTAATAAATTATCCTGTAAACTTCACTAAAAAAACTATTTTTGGTTTCTGTATAAATTAAGATTGAAATGCATAAAAATCAGCACGTAATATTATTTTTTTTATTTTTTATATTTTCAGGGTGGAGTGTAACCGCTCAGAAAAAAGAACAACATCCTAAAAATGAATTTAGAGGAGTCTGGATTGCGACCGTTGTTAATATTGACTGGCCTAAAAGTAAAATAGATGGTGGAGAAAAACAAAAAGCTGATTATCTCGAAATTCTGGATACTTACAAAAAACTAAATTTTAATGCTGTAATTGTACAGATACGAAGTGTTGGAGATGCTTTTTATCCTTCAGAGTTAGCACCTTGGTCGCGTTATTTGACAGGAAAAGAAGGTCAGGAACCAAAACCAAATTACGATGTTTTGGCTTGGATGATTGAGCAAGCACATGCAAGAGGATTTGAGTTCCATGCCTGGATGAACCCATACAGAGCTGCATTCGACTTAAAAAAAGATAGTTTAAGCCCAAATCATGATATAATCAAACATCCAGAATGGATGATAGAATATGGAGGAAGAATATATTATGATCCAGCCTTGCCCGAAGTTCAGAAGCATTTAACTACGATTGTAGAAGAAGTTGTAGAGAATTATGATATTGATGCAATACATTTTGATGATTATTTCTATCCTTATGCAGTTCCTGGAAAACAATTTAATGATACAGCTTCTTATAAAAAATATGGGAATGGTGTTAGTCTAGCCGATTGGCGTAGAGCTAATGTGAGCAGCTTTGTTCATACTATTTCGACAACGATAAAAACATGTAAACCTTGGGTACAATTTGGGATTAGCCCTTTTGGGGTTTGGCGTAATAAATCTAAAGATCCAAAAGGTTCAGATACACAATCGACATCTAATTATGATGATTTATACGCAGATCCTGTTTTATGGATGGATAACAAATGGATCGATTACATAATACCTCAACTGTATTGGAGTATGAATAATCCGAGAGCTAATTATTCTAAACTAGTAAAGTGGTGGTCAGAAAACTCTAATAATGTTGCTATTTATATCGGGCATAGTCCGTATAAAATTAGAGCCGATAGTGATAAAAGTTGGAATCTTGCAACAGAAATTCCTAATCAGGTTGATTATGCCAGAAGTTTTAGTAACGTTACCGGAAGTGCTTATTTTAGTGCAAAACTGCTTATAAATAAAAACCAGGATGTAGTACGCCTTTTGGCAGAGAATCAATATAAATATCCTGCGATTCCGCTTGCAGTTCCTAATCTTAGAAAGGTAGTGGCTGATGTTCCTACAGTAAGTGAGTTTACAAAAGATAGTGTTAATTACTCATTTAAAGTTACCTATCCGCAGAATACCAAAGTACGTTACATTGTAGTTTATGGTGCCGAAAGTGAGGCAAAACTTGATATAAATGACGCTACACAAATTATAGATAAATTGACAGTTCATGAAATTGATGGTTCTATTTATTTTGTTCTTTCAGAGCGAACAATGAAAAAGTACAAAGCTTGCGCAATCACATTTATCGATTATTATGCAAACGAAAGTACTCCAACTATTATAGATTTAAAAAAAGGATTTAAAATAAACGTAGCTGAAATAACAGATGAAAACAGAAAATAAACCTTGGTTTTGGATTCCATTCTTGAATTTTGCATCTGGATTGCCTTATGCGGTAATTATTTCGGTTTCGGTACTTATGTACAAAAACTTAGGGATTACAAATGAAGATATTGGTGTTTATACCAGTTTATTATACCTGCCTTGGGTAATTAAGCCATTATGGAGCCCGTTTATAGAGTTGAACGGAACCAAAAGAAAGTGGTTTTTATCGATGCAATTAATTATATCGATTGCGTTTTTAATTGTCGGATTCACCATTCCGCTAAATAATTTCTTCATATTAACCTTAGCCATATTTTGGGTTGCGGCTTTTGCCTCGGCATCTAATGATATTGCGAGCGATGGGTTTTATTTATTGGTTTTACCCAAAGAGCAACAATCTTTTTTTCTCGGAATCCGAAGCACATTCTACAGACTTTCGATGTTGGCAGGAAACGGCTTGATAGTCCTTTTAGCAGGTTATCTGGAGCACAAATACGGAGATAATCGCAAAGCATGGTCATATACGATGATTTTTGTTGGTTTATTAATGACATTTATAACGACATACAATTATTTCTCGACACCAAGAACAGAAACTAATGCAGCAGGAACTGCTAAAGAAATTGCAGATCAAAGTTTTGCTTCCGTTTTTGCAAGTTTCTTCAGAAAAAAACAAATTGTACTAGCACTTGCATTTATCTTATTATTTAGATTAGGAGAATCTCAATTAATGAAAATGCTAACGCCATTTTTAGTAGATCCAATAAAATATGAATTAGTCGAAACAAGTTCAGATGAAAGTCAGGTTAAAGCTTTAGCAATTTATAATTCAAAAATTAAGACAGGAGAAAAATTATCTGATGATGAATTAAAATTAATGTATTCGAAATTACCAATTCAGGTTGAGAAAAGAAATTCGAAAAATCTATTACAAGAGGTAGAAAATAAAGATGCAAAAGAATATAAAAGCCTAAATAAACCCAGGATAGATTTTGTAAATCAATTAGTAGCTAGCAAAGGAAGCAATAAAACAATTGAAAAAGGCGGAATGGGATTAGATACCGAAGACATTGGTTTAATCTACGGAACCTTCGGATTAATTGCATTAATGCTTGGTGGGGTTTTAGGCGGAATTGCTATCTCAAAGCATGGACTTACTAAATGGATGCTTCCTATGATCCTAACAATGCACTTACCTATTATTGGTTTTATATTGTTGGCTTATTTTCATCCATCCTCTATTTATTATATCTATGCAGTTGTAATTGTAGAACAGTTTGGCTACGGTTTCGGATTTGCAGCCTTTATGATGTATTTAATTTATGTTGCCGAAGGAGAATCAAAAACGTCACATTATGCTATTGCAACAGGATTTATGGCACTAGGAATGATGTTACCAGGAATGGTAAGCGGATATATTCAGGAATATTTAGGATACGGAAATTTCTTTATATGGGTATTTTTGGCAACAATTCCGGGAGTAATACTTTCCCGATTTTTATTCTTTCCAAAAGACTTTGGTAAGAAGATAGAATAAGATTTAATTAGAATATAACGCCCATGGAAATCAATGAAAACATACAGGTTGAACGTAACCTGAAAGCAATTGAATTTGAAAAAGCAGGAGAGATTGAAAAAGCAATTGCGTTATACGAAGAAAATAGTAATGAAGGTTTTAGAGGAAATCACTCTTATGATAGATTGGCAACTATTTATAAAAACCAAAATGATGTAGATAATGAAATTCGAGTGTTAGAAAAAGCCATTCTAATTTACGAAGAAATTACGCTCGAAGATAGAATTGAAGGAATGCCAAAACTTTTTAGGTTTAAAAACAGACTAGAAAAAGCATTGCAAACCAAAGCACTACTTGCAAAACAGAAGAAAAAGAAGCTTAAATAAAACAGGAATTTTATAGTTTTTTATCATCATGATTACATTAAAAAGAACAACATCAGACAATATAGATTTTACAAATCTGGTTTATTTACTAGATCAGGATTTAAAAATTAGAGATGGAGATGACCACGATTTTTATAATCAGTTTAATAAAACCGATAAAATAAAACATGTAGTTGTGTATTATGAAGATGGAGTGGCCGCAGGTTGTGGCGCTTTTAGGAGATATGATGACCAAACTGTCGAGATTAAAAGAATGTTTGTACATCCCGATTACCGCAAAAAAGGAATCGCATATAGAATTCTAGCCGAATTAGAACTTTGGGCTTCAGAAATAGAATACAAACAAACCATATTAGAAACTGGCATAAACCAACCAGAAGCTATATCGCTATACAAAAAAGCAGAATATTCAATAATACCAAATTATCCTCCGTATGATGTTATGGATAATAGCGTATGCATGAAAAAAACAATTAACTAATGAGCAAAATACCACAAACATTGCAACAAAAAGTAGGACAGTTTTTCTTTCCTGCAGTTTTTATAAATGATACCGAAGAAAATATTCAGGAAACTGAACGATTAATACGAGAATATAACATCGGCGGATTGACGTTTTTTCATAGTCGAGCCAGTGCTGCAACAAACTACGAGGGCAACAAAAAAATCGTTTTTAACGATGATAGTTATAAACAGTTAAAAGAGAGAATAGAGCGTTTCCAGAAATGTGCTCCAACACCACTTTTAATAAGTATTGATGCCGAGTGGGGATTAGCAATGCGTGTAGAAAAAACACCACAATATCCTTATGCAATTACCCTTGGAGCTTTGCCAGAGAGCAAATCAGATTTGGTTTACGAAGTAGGAAAACAAATAGGGCAAGACCTTAAATCGGTAGGGATTCAGTATAATTTATCACCATTGGCCGATATAAATAATAATCCAGATAATCCAGTTATAGGGTATCGTTCATTTGGAGAGAACAAAGAAAAAGTTTCCCATTTTGCTTTAGAATACCTAAGAGGAATGTCAGATGTTGGAGTTTTAGGTTGTTTAAAACATTTCCCCGGACACGGAAACACCAATGTAGATTCACATTTGGGATTACCAGTTCTAAAAGAAACATTAGAAGAATTATTAGAAAACGAATTATATCCATTTATAAAAGGAATCGAGCATAATGTCGATTCTATTATGATAGGACATCTTGCAGTTCCAGCTTTAAACTCAGGAAAAGATACCTCAGCAACATTATCAAAACCTATTATCGAAACCTTATTACGAGAACAATTAGGTTATGACGGATTAGTGATTTCGGATGCATTAAATATGCACAGCGTATCAAAATTATATGATGTAAAAGGACAACTAGAGTGGGAAGCATTTAATGCAGGAAACGATGTGTTGTGTTTTGCCGAAAATGTACCCGAAGGAATTCAGGCAATTCTAGAAAATGCTTCGCCAGAACGTATCGAAGAAAGTTTTAACAGAATCTGGAAATGCAAAGAAAAAGCAGGAATCCTTAATGAGGCAGAAGCAGGTTCAGGAATTTTAGATTTTGAAAAAACAGCTTTATTAAACGAAAAAATAGCACAAAACAGTATCACAAAAATTATAGATAATTCTACTACCGAAACTGTTTTTAAAGCACATGCAAATAATACACTTGCCAAATTAAGCTTATACAAAAGCGTAGACAATGATTTCTTTAAAACATTAAATACACAATTAGCGAGCCCTGAATTTGCAATCGAAGTAGGTAATACTACAATTTCTTCAGTAGAACAGGATTTAGAACCATTCGATACAATTATCATTTCGTTATTTGTACCAAAAGCAAAACCACTTAATAATTTCGATATCGAAGAATCGGTTTTAGAACTTTTAGGGAAATTATTGAAAACCAAAAAATGTATACTTTACGTTTTCGGGAACCCGTATGTTTTACCAATAATTCCTAATGCAAAACAAGCTTTAGGACTTATCGAAGTATATCAGGATTTTATTACGTTTCAAAAAAATGCAGGAATTCAACTTTTAGAAAATTCTAATTGTATAGGGAAATTACCGGTAAATATTGAGCTTCAATAAATTATAAAAACACATTTTTCTGTCATAGCTAAAGTTTATTAATGGATAAATTTTTATAATCACATCCTATTGCTTCCGGATGGGTTTATACATTACTTTTGCATCAAATAAATAATTAACTTAAAAACGAAAGATATGTCTTTAGTAGGAAAAAAATTCCCAAGTATTGCAATTGATGCCATCTCAGAAATGGGAGATAATTTAAAAATCAATATTTTTGAAGAAGCAGTAAACAAGAACAAAAAAGTACTTTTGTTTTGGTACCCAAAAGATTTTACTTTTGTATGTCCAACAGAATTACACGCTTTTCAAGCTGCATTGCCAGAATTTGAAAAAAGAAATACAATCGTAATCGGAGCTTCATGTGATACAAACGAAGTACACTTTGCTTGGTTAAACACTCCAAAAAATAATGGTGGAATTGAAGGGGTAACTTACCCAATCTTAGCTGATACAAACCGTAACTTATCTAACATTTTAGGAATTTTAGATATTGATTCTACAGAATACAGCGAAGAAACAGATTCAGTTATCATCGAAGGTTCAAACGTAACTTACAGAGCTACTTACCTAATTGATGAAACAGGAAAAATTTTCCACGAAAGTGTTAACGATATGCCATTAGGTCGTAACGTAAACGAGTACTTACGTATGGTAGATGCTTACACACATATCCAGGAAAAAGGAGAAGTTTGTCCTGCAAACTGGGAAGCTGGTAAAGAAGCAATGAGCGCAGATAGATTAAGTACAGCTGAGTATTTAAGCGCAAACTAATTTTTTTTAAGGTTCTAAGGTTCAGGGTTGCAAAGTCTCTAAGATTTAAACTCGAGCACAATAGAATCTTAATAAATTACAATCTCAAAATAAAAAGTCACAAGGTTCTAAGGTCTAAAACTTAGTACCTTAGAACCTTTGCGACTTTGAACCTTTAAAAAACAAAAGAAATGTTAATCGAATTAAATGAAGATACTTTAGCAGATTTAGTTGCTAAAAATGAGAAAGTTGTCGTGCAATATTCGGCTTCTTGGTGTGGAAATTGCCGCATAATGAAACCAAAATTCAAAAAATTAGCTACAGAAAATGAAGCATTAACTTTTGTATTGGTAGATGCCGAAAATTCACCAGAATCAAGAAAATTAGCTAATGTGAGTAACTTACCAACATTTGCAACATTTGTAAATGGTAAATTGGTAAACGAAACACAAACCAACAAACAAGAAGTATTAATCGAGTTAGTAAACGAGATTCTTTAAAGTTTTTTTAGTTTAATGTTTAAAGTTGACGAACTTAACAGTTAAACTTCATCGAGCAATTTTTACTCGCAAACTTTGAACCTTAAACTTTTTAAAACCTTAAACTTTAAACAATAAAAAAATGAAATTACCAGTAATAAAACAATTAACGCAGTTTATAGAAGAAAACGATCAGGATTATATCATCGAAACTATTGAAGTTTTGGAGGCAATGACCGAAATTCCATCATTAAAAGATGAAGAATTAGATGTAATCGGCGAATTGATTTCTAATATGTACGGAGCATTAGAAGTGCATAAAATGGTAGTTCAGGGAACTGATAAAAAAGAAGCATTAAATACGTTTATGAAACGTGTTTTAGGATCAATCGATAAATAATTATTAGGCTTAAAAGGTTAAAAAAAATAATTATTATTAAAAACGCATTCTTAACGGGGTGCGTTTTTTTATTGCCTATAATCAAGCTTTGGGCGAGCCACCATTAAAAAAAGGGGCAAACCAAGCAAATCTACATACGCCCCTTTCCTTAATGCTGTAGGGCTGTGTGCGCTACTTCGGTAGCCAGCGACCATCCCTCTCGCGGAGAAAAGAGAAGAAAGAAAAGAGAAGAAAGAAAAGAGAAGAAAGAAAAGAGAATAGAAGAAAGAGAATAGAAATAGAGTATAAGCTATATCTAGAATAGAGTATATACTATTAAATAAAATTAGTAATGATATCGCAACTGTAGAGGCGCACCGCAGTGCGTCTCCGCAATCAAAATCCACAAAGTTTCAGCGCTAACCTTTGTCAAAGTTCAAAACCAAGTTCCTTACAGCCTTGGCTCAAAACTTTGACAAAGGTCTAGCCAATCAAAGTCATTGCAAGGAACGAAGCAACCACACTAATAAAAGTAAACTTTGCAGAACATTGAAACGAGCAGATTAAACAAGATTGCTTCGTTCCTCGCAATGACGAATGTGTACTCGGAAACAATCCCTAAACCGATAACAAATTCTTTTAGATTCAAATTTTAATCCTTACTTTTGAACCTCATAAAAAAACAAACAACATGGCATCAATAACATTAGGAGGAAATCCAATTCATACATCAGGAGAATTACCAAAAGTAGGTTCACAACTAACTGATTTTAAATTAGTACAAAATGACCTTTCGGTTGCTTCATTGAGCAATTTTGCAGGTAAAAAATTAGTTTTAAATATTTTTCCAAGTATCGATACAGGAACTTGTGCAACTTCAGTTAGAAAGTTTAATGAGAATGCAAGTAATCTAGAGAACACTACAGTTTTATGTATTTCTAGAGATTTACCATTTGCTCAAAAACGTTTTTGTGGTGCAGAAGGATTAGAGAATGTAGTTAATTTGTCGGATTTTCAAGAAGGAGCTTTTGGTAAAGCAAACGGATTAGAAATTGTTGACGGACCATTAACAGGTTTACACTCAAGAGCGATTATTGTTGTTGATGAAAACGGAAAAGTTACACATACAGAACAAGTTGCAGAAATTGCAAATGAGCCTAATTACGAAGCTGCATTAGCTGCACTATAAAATCCAAAGAATGGAATTTAAAAAAGATAATTCTTTTTTTAAAGGAAGATTAAAAAGCGTTACCTATGCTTATAAAGGAGCTGCAAAGCTTATAAGCACAGAGCATAGCGTAATGGTGCAATTTTCATTAGGAATCATAATGACAATTGCTGGATTTTATTTTCATATTACAAATACCGAATGGCTTTTTCAAATATTAGCCATCGGTTTAGTATTAAGCGTGGAAGGATTGAATACGGCTGTAGAAAAAGTAGCCGATTTTATTCATCCTAATTATCACGAAAGAATAGGTTTTATTAAAGATATTGCTGCAGGCGCAGTGTTTTTTGCAGCAATGACAGCAATAGCAATCGGATTAACAATATATATACCATATATACAAAATATTTAAGCGGTTAGCACCCAAAATAAGAATGGCAAAAACAACAAAAAAAGAAACTGTAGACAATAAAAATAAATCCAAATCTGAGACAGTTACGTCTAAGAAAATGACCAAGCAACAAAAAATTGTCTTGGGATGCCTTTTGGTATTATTTTCCGTTGCATTATTAGTTGCTTTTATTTCCTTTTATATCTACGGACAATCAGATCAGAGCGCATTAACAGCACTTACTGATCGAAGCGAACCTGTGCAAAACTGGCTCGGAAAATTCGGGGCTTATTTAGCCGATTTATTGGTTTACCAAGGATTCGGATTAGCCTCTTTTATATTTGTTCGTTTATTTTTCTTAACAGGAATGTTTCTGATTTTGGAGCTTTCGCTAAGAAAACTTAAAAACATCTGGTTTTGGGATTTATTTGTCATTATTATAATATCAATATTGTTTGGTTTTTTTGCCACATCGGCACCAGAGTTAGGCGGAACGATAGGGTATGAGCTTAATTTGTTTTTACAAGATTATATAGGTAAAACAGGAACTTTGTTAAGTTTGCTTTTTGGATTGATTATTTATTTAATCTTCAAAATAAAAATATCACCAGATAAGATTCAAGCCTTTTTTGATAATACCAAAAAAGAACTTCGTTCAGGTTTAAATTCATCATCTTCATTAAATACAGATAAAGGAGCTTATAATTTAGAAGAATTTGCGATTGATGAAAATGAAGAGTTAGATAATATCCATTTAAAAACTCCAGATTCTCAATTCGAAATTAATAAAGAAGCTTTAAAGCCAACGATTGCTCACTCATCAGAGATAAATTTGGATCCGGTTATAAAGCCAATCAAAATGGATGTTGCGTCTAAAGCACCTGAAGTTGTTGCTTCGCACGATGAGTCTTTTGTAATAGAACAAGCTCCGGAAGAAGATATAATCGAAGAAAATTTAGCATCACGTTTAGTTGCCGATTTTGGTTTGTTTGATCCTACTTTGGATTTATCTAATTATAAATTCCCTACAATCGATTTATTAAAAGAATATTCTACTGGAGGAATTACAATCAATCAGGAAGAATTAGAAGAAAATAAAAATAGAATTGTAGATACACTTCGAAACTATAAAATCGAAATTGCACAGATTAAAGCCACAGTAGGTCCATCGGTAACATTGTATGAGATTGTACCAGAAGCTGGAATCAGAATTTCGAAAATTAAAAGTCTGGAAGACGATATTGCATTGTCATTATCGGCATTAGGAATTCGTATTATTGCACCAATTCCAGGAAAAGGAACAATTGGTATAGAAGTTCCTAATAAGAACCCAACAATGGTTTCGATGAAAAGCGTTATTGGTTCGGCTAAATTTCAAGAAGCTGAAATGGAATTGCCAATTGCTTTGGGTAAAACAATTTCTAACGAAACATTTGTTGTCGATTTAGCCAAGATGCCTCACTTATTGATGGCTGGAGCTACGGGACAAGGAAAATCGGTTGGATTAAATGCAGTTCTTACTTCATTATTATATAAGAAACACCCAGCCGAAGTAAAATTTGTTTTGGTGGATCCTAAAAAAGTGGAGTTAACATTATTTAATAAAATCGAAAGACATTATCTGGCTAAACTTCCAGATACCGAAGATGCAATTATTACCGATAATGCAAAAGTTGTAAATACATTAAATTCACTTTGTGTTGAAATGGATAACCGTTATTCTTTATTAAAAGATGCAATGGTTAGAAATATCAAAGAATACAATGATAAATTTAAAGCTAGAAAATTAAATCCAGAAGCAGGACATAGATTCTTACCTTATATTATTTTGGTAGTCGATGAGTTTGCCGATTTAATTATGACAGCAGGAAAAGAAGTTGAGGTTCCTATTGCTCGTTTAGCGCAATTGGCTCGTGCTATTGGTATACACTTAATAATCGCGACACAAAGACCATCGGTTAACGTAATTACAGGTTTGATAAAAGCCAATTTCCCTGCGAGAATAGCCTTTAGAGTTACCTCAAAAATCGACTCGAGAACTATTTTAGATACGCAAGGAGCAGATCAGTTAATAGGACGTGGAGATTTATTATATACCAACGGAAACGATGTTGTTCGTGTACAATGCGCCTTTATCGATACACCAGAGGTTGAAAAAATTACTGATTTTATTGGTTCACAAAAAGCATATTCTACTGCTTATTTGCTCCCAGAGTTTGTAGGGGAAGAAACTGGCATTAATCTTGATATGGATATTTCCGAAAGAGATACTTTATTTAGAGAGGCTGCCGAGATAATTGTGAATGCCCAACAAGGTTCGGCCTCATTATTACAAAGAAAATTAAAGCTGGGTTACAACCGTGCAGGTCGATTGATAGATCAATTAGAAGCTGCAGGAATTGTAGGTCCATTTGAAGGTAGTAAAGCCAGAAGTGTAAATATTTTAGATTTAAGTTCTCTTGATCAATTTTTTAACAATGAACAAAACAATTAAATCATGAAATCAACGATTCAAAACTTCAAAAAAAATAATGTAAACGGCCTTACGAAAAAGGTTTTTCAAATTGTTTTTTTATTCCTTGTCACTTTTTCTGTTCAGGCCCAAGATAAAAAAGCCAAAGAATTATTGGATCAGGTAACTGCAAAAGTAAAAAGCTACGATAATATCGTAATCGATTTTAAATATACTCTGAATAATGCCAAAGAAAACATTAATCAGGATAGCAAAGGAAATGTAACTATAAAAGGAAATCAGTTTGTATTGAATTTTATGGGTGTTACCAAAATATTCGACGGACAAAAAACATATACAATTGTTCCTGAAGACGAGGAAATTACGATTTCTAAAGTTAACGAAAAAGATGATAATGCAATTACACCTTCAAAAATGTTGACTTTTTTTAATTCTGGTTATAAGTATGCAATGGATATTGTTCAGAACGTAAAAGGAAGAAAAATTCAATACATAAAATTAAATCCAACAAGCGCTAAAGACCAGCGTAAAGAGATTCTTTTGGGGATTGATGTGCAAACAAAGCATATTTATAATTTAATCGAAATGGGTAAAAACGGAACAAAAACTACTTTAACCGTTAATTCTTTTAAAACCAATCAGCCATTATCAAAAAATCAGTTTACCTTTGCGCAAAGTAAATATCCAAATTACTACATCAATAAACTAGACTAATTACGGGTTGAAAATACTAGACAAATACTTACTAAAAACTTTCCTTCTTACATTTACTACTGTATTTGTAATTCTATTCTTTATATTCATTCTTCAAACTGTTTGGCTATTTATAGCCGAATTAGCGGGTAAAGATTTGGATTTATTTTTGGTTCTTAAATTCTTATTGTTTTCGATGCCTCGAATTATACCGTTGGTATTGCCGTTATCGGTTTTACTGGCTTCGATTATGACATTCGGAAATCTGGCTGAAAACTATGAGTTTGCAGCAATGAAAGCTTCGGGTATTTCGCTACAGCGAGCTATGAGAGGTTTAATAGTGTTTATCTGTTTTTTAAGTATTGTTGCCTTTTTCTTTGCAAACAATGTAATTCCTTACGCTGAATATAAATTTATTAATTTTAGAAAAAGCATCGCGCAAGCTAAGCCCGCAATGGCTATAGCCGAAGGACAATTTAGCGATGTTGGTTTTTATAATATTAAGGTAAATAAAAAATCAGGCGAAAACGGAAATAAGCTTACAGGAGTAACCATTCATGAAAAAGCAAATAATAGTGGTGAAAATAAAACCGTTATTAAATCTAAAACTGGTGAATTAATAAGTAATGATAAATCTAGTATTCTTCAGTTAGTTCTTAATGATGGTTACTATTACCAAGATGTAACGCCTAAGAAATACGAAGACAGAAGTAAAATGCCTTTTATAAAAGGGAAATTTAAAAAGCAAATCATCAACATCGATTTGTCCGAATTAAATAAAGTAGATGATAGTCAGGAAATAGGTAATACAAACGGAATGCTAAATGCTAGTGAATTGCGTTATACGCTGGATTCATTAAGTAAAAATTTAGATACCGAAATACTTTCTTTTTCAGAAAATATCAATCAAAAAGTGGGTATTGCCAAAGGTATACCAACTGCTAAATTAGATAAAAAGAAAAAACCTTTGCCAAACGATATTTTATCACTCTATGCCAATGATAAAAAGTCGGAAATACTTAAAGTGGCAAGTAGTAATCTTACAAGCGCAATGTATTCTATTGACGCTACAAAAAATGAATTAAAAGAGAAACAACGAAATATTAACCGTCATCTTACGGCGCTTTACGAGAAATTCGTGATTGCTTTTGCTTGTTTTTTAATGTTTTTTATTGGTGCACCACTCGGGGCAATTATCCGAAAAGGAGGACTTGGATTACCAATAGTTTTTGCAGTTTTGATATTTATTACTTTTCACTTTATCAATACTTTTGGAAAAAGAATTTCACAAGAAGACGGATTAACTCCTTTTATGGGAGCTTGGATGTCTACTTTTATACTTACACCATTAGCCGTTTTGTTAACTTATCGTGCTACAAACGATATTGGTTTAATTAATATGGATACTATTTTGGCTCCATTGAACAAGTTATTTAAAAAACTCTCTGAGAAGTTTATTCCTTCTCAAAACAAAACCTAATTATGTCAACAAATAAAATACAACTCAACACCATTGAAGAAGCTATTGAAGCTATTCGTCAAGGTGAAGTAATCATTGTAGTAGATGATGAAGATCGCGAAAATGAAGGTGATTTTCTTGCTGCAGCCGAAAAGGTAACACCAGAAATGATTAATTTCATGGCAACACACGGACGTGGATTAATTTGCGCGCCATTAACAGAAAGTCGTTGCAAAGAGTTGGATTTAAAACCAATGGTTACCAATAATACAGATCATATGGAAACTGCTTTTACAGTTTCGGTTGATTTAAAAGGGAATGGAGTAACTACAGGAATTTCTGCTGCCGATAGATCTCTGACTGTATTTGCATTAACAGATCCTAATACAAAACCATATGAACTAGCAAGACCAGGACATATTTTTCCTTTGGTAGCTAAACAAGGTGGTGTATTAAGAAGAACAGGACATACTGAAGCAGCTATCGATTTTGCAAGACTAGCAGGATTTAAACCAGCGGGTGTAATTTGCGAAATTTTAAATGAAGACGGAACTATGTCTCGTTTACCTCAACTTGTAGAAGTTGCTAAAAAATTCAATTTAAAATTGGTTTCTATCGAAGATTTGGTAGCATATAGAATGCAACACGATAGTTTGATTGTAAAAAAAGAAGATTTTGATATAGAGACTCGTTTCGGAACTTTCCGTTTAAGAGCTTATGAGCAAACAACAAATAAGCAAATTCATATTGCTTTAACAAAAGGAACTTGGAGTTTGGGTGAATCTATCCTTACCAGAATTAATTCATCTCAGGTAAATAATGATTTATTAGGTACTTTAACTAATAATCCAGAACAACAATTGGATGATATGTTTAAGGTTATTAATGAGAACGGTAAAGGCGCAGTATTGTTTATTAATCAGGATATGCAAGCTGTAAATTTATTAAACCGTATTGCTGAGCTTAAGACATTACAATCTCAAGGAGTAATGAAAGCACCAAAAGTAATCATTGATAGTAAAGATTACGGAATAGGAGCACAGATCCTACATGATATTGATATTTCTAAAATTAGATTGGTATCAAATACGGAACAAACTAAACGTGTTGGTATGATAGGTTACGGTCTTGAAATAACAGAATACGTAAGCTACTAAGTGATATGGAGACATTTGAAGAAAGAATTGTAAAATCTGAAACACGTATATTTAAAGCTGTTTTTCCGAGTACAACGAATCATTATGATACTTTATTTGGGGGAACTGCACTTCATCTTATGGATGAAGTTGCTTTTATTTGTGCTACCAGATTCAGCCGAAAGAAAGTGGTAACGATTTCAACTGGACAAATTGACTTTAAAAAAGCAATTCCGGCTGGAACATTAATTGAATTAGTTGCAAAAGTTGATAGTGTTGGGAGAACAAGTTGTAAAATTCATGTAGATATTTTCATGGAACAAATGTACTCTGAACTTCGCGAGACGGTAGTTTCAGGTACTTTTTCGTTTGTTGCGGTTGATGAAAATAAAAAACCAATCCCGATTATGGACTAATTTGCAAATTAGCGCAAAATTATTTTAAAAGAGAAATACTGATAATTAGGTAGTTGAAAATTAATTTAAAATAATCATCAAAAAAGCTCTAAAAAAGTTTTGAGAACCGAAAAAGCGTCTTATATTTGCACTCGCAATCAGGAAATGAAAGCGACATACTGGAGAAATGGCAGAGCGGTCGAATGCGGCAGTCTTGAAAACTGTTGACTGTAACAGGTCCGGGGGTTCGAATCCCTCTTTCTCCGCCAGTATTTAAAACCCGAAACGAAAGTTTCGGGTTTTTTGATTTTATGACTTTTCTAGTTTTATTTCTTTTAATTGTATGGAATATAGAAAGGGATCATGTTCAAAAGGGATCAGGATCAAATCTTGGGGATTAAGCAAAAAGATTAGATAATCTGAACAAGAAGAAATCAGTGTATATTATTATCAAACATTAACTATACCTAACTTGGTATCGTTTACTATACTTATTCCATATATATATTCCAGCCACGAAATGGAGTATATTTTTACCAATATCAGTATTATTTGCTAAGTCAACCATTTGGAGCTTATTCATTAAAACATATGTTTTATCCAACGTTTGTTTAAATTGCTCAGTATAAATATCATTAAAAGTTTCTCCTGTTTGCTTACACTTGATAAGAATCCAGTTGCCAGGATCTTCTTCTTCTATTTCCTTCCAAACGGAAAGATGGTCATTCATCATTACGCCCCATTCATCAACATCACGCATAATATCGAATACCAAATCAAATTCCTTACGGTCAAACCTGTCCTCTATTATCCATATTGCATATGTGTACATTCTCAAGAGAATTACGTCTCTGCGATTTTCAAGGTATTCATTAAAAGATTGTGACCATCGGTCTACTTTGTGTTCAGTCTGACAGCCTTCAAAAAACTCGACCATGATCAATAGATAATATTTTTTTAAATAATCATCTACTCCAGATAGAAATCCGATCATTGCTTTTATAAATTCGAGGATACTTGTAGGTAACGTCGGATCAGGATTTAATGTTTTTAGACATTTGATTGCGAAATTTGTCATAAAATTTTTATCACCTTGGGAGGAATCATCTATATCGATAAGGGTTACTGTTAAAACAAAGTTTAAAAATAATTTATCATAATTTTTACTTGTTGGGAAGAAATATATTGGAACATATACCAAGTCTTCGTGACATCGTGGACTTGTTTTTTCATACTGTTTAAACCATTTCATAAATCTGCTCCTTAAAGGGAGATGATATGGATTTATTTTGAAATACTCAGTCAGTATAACTTCAACAGGATCTTCAAATGAAGGATCATAACTTTTAATTTCATTCCGAGTGATTTTTCGGAGTTGTTCAAAAAAAGAAGGATTTGGGAGCGTGTTGTTTTGCATAAAAATGATTTTTTAAAAGGTTAGAATTTATACAGGGTCTAAAGAAAATTAATGAAATTATATTTGTTCTAGTTTTTCTTATGCTTCAGCTCAGTTTCCAATGCTAATCATTCGTGTAAAGTGGAGCATAAACTGTGATAATTCTTAGCTCAATAAAGCCAGAGATACTCTGTGAATTCATTGATTTTTTATAATTGTTGCATGATGAGAGGGAGACAAAGTTGTGAAAGGATATTTAAATTTATTGCAGATCAGCTCCAGAGTGCTAAAATTTGTGTAATTTATAATTATTTGATTTTGAATTAATTAGATATACTAATTTAAAAAAATATTTAATGTGAAATTATTTTTTTTTCATTGAAAATAGATGTTTAATGCAAAAATATTTGAAGCACTATATTCATGTAAATTATTTAAATCAAAAAAAATATTTATCCACAGATTTTAGATATGGTTCAGTCTCTTAGTCTTTTAAACATAAATTTGATGTTGAACTTATTGCTTTTAGATTGATAAACTTTTACTACTTCACATGATTTTTAGGTAGCTTAAATTCTGGCAAACGATTTAATTTTATTGTATTTGGAAATTCGATTAGTTATAATCAAAAAAGCGTCTTATATTTGCACTCGCAATCAGGAAATGAAAGCGACATACTGGAGAAATGGCAGAGCGGTCGAATGCGGCAGTCTTGAAAACTGTTGACTGTAACAGGTCCGGGGGTTCGAATCCCTCTTTCTCCGCCAGTATTTAAAACCCGAAACGAAAGTTTCGGGTTTTTTGCTTTTATGGCTTTTCTTATTTCTGCTCTTTGTCTTGTCAGACATGATTTATTTGATACATTAGAAAGTAAACTACTAGGCTTGATTCCTGTTTGTTGGTATGGATCAGGCAGAAGTTATTGCATCCATTGTTGGAAATCTTGTAATGGTGTTTTGACTTTTTTGTCCATTTTCTGAGACTATAAAAAATTATTCATAGTAACTATATTTAATGGGTTGGAAAAGAACGATCTTTTCCAACCCATTAGATCTGGTGTTGTATTACCTCTTAGAGATTCTCTTTTGTCACCTCATTTGTTAGTGTAAAAAGTTTTTGGGCTTTCTTACATAGTTACAGTTTTTAGAGTATTACTCTGGAGAAATAAATGGATAGTATTTTTCATCTATAATTGGTTCAATGCCGAAAAAATCATTAAGAACAGATTCGGCTGTACAAAAAGCACCTTCTACCCAAGCCTGATCATTTGAGTACGTTTCACCAACTATAAAAATATCGCAATCTGTTTTTGGAACAAGTTGTGATGGTTTTCTAATTTTTCTTTGCACATCACCTAAATTATAATGTGATTTATAGGCATGGTAACCCGCATTAAAAGGAGGGAGCGACCAGTCCATATACTTAGTTTCTAAAGGTTCTGGTACAGCAGAATAATCTGTCTGTGGTCCAAAATGTAATGCCGCCAATTGTGAGCGAAGCATTTTTACCATTACAGGTGTGGCCTTTCTCGGTCCTTCGAGTGGTTGGCAATCTCTGGATTCAGGAATTTTACGTGTTGCTTTTGGACCGAGTTCTAAAGCTTTCCAGAATGTTGAATATTGGATATCATCATAACTGGCAAGAATACCATACACTTTATCTCCTTTTTCATTTCTGGCATTATCACCAAAATAAACTACTTGTCGGATAGGCATATCAGTAATACTTGGCCCAATGGTATCTAATTCGGCTACAGTTAAAATTTGGCTTTCTTGTTTAAAAGTTAGGCGCTCTTGGATTGCATTTTCTACAGCAGTAATAAAACTGGCTTTATCGTTAAACGGAATACCTATAATAGCTGGATTATTTATTTTATTTAGATATTCAGCAGGGAAATTCTCTTTTTTTAATTTAGCTATTCCCTCCAGTGTCAGAAAGTAACTTGTTAGTTTGGCAGGATAAGTTGGACCTCCGTCTGGTGTTTCTCTCCACCATGGAGTCTTGAAAAACATACCTATTTTGTATGAAGGTTCCATGATTACAGATTCTAAATACAACTGAACTTTTTCGTGATTTAATACATCTAAACCTTCTGCATCGGAATATCTAGTTGCTTCAGCTACTAATTCTATGGCTGCTCTTGGCATTGCAAGAAATGCAGCATCACATTTTTTACTTTCTGCAAGTTTATCAGGAGATTCACGTTTTGCTGTTGTAAAATGTATTCCTGACTTGGTATGTAAAATAGAACGCAATCGTGTATTTGGATAATAATTGAGAGTAATCCCTTTTTGTTTTGCTAGTTTTTCGACTTCTTCAAATAAGGAATCAAATAAGCTCGAATATCCTTTTATTAAAGTTTTGTATTCTGTTCCTGGAGTAAACTCGTCATTGACATTAAAGGACTGTGCACTATTGCTGTTTACTACGTTTGAACTATAGCCATTACCATCAGATAAATAGCTGAATCCTTCTTGTCCAAGCATATCATAACCGAGATTCCAGTACCCAATTTCTTTTAGCAAATCTCCTTTTTTGAAGATTGAACTTTCAGGCATTTCAATATTAATTTTTCCATCTTCATAAAATTTGCACCACTCTCTTCGGGTAACTGGTCCAGAATCTTGAGTAATAGCTACAGATTGTATGACTGTAAATCCATCATCTGGTGGAGCATCTTCGCCGTAATTGTTTGCAGCATAAGGAGCTGGCTGGTTAGAAGTAACATCTGATATATACATGTTTTTAGAACGCAAAGACATTAGTGGGTCTGCAGATTCATTAAAAGGAATTGAATCTTTCTTTAAATCTAGTTTTTCTATGGCTTTAGTTACTAAGCGATGCCCCGGTCCTTTAGGGGTTCCGTCCCAATACAAATATCTCATACCACCCAATTCTAGGTACGAATTATCTTTATTGTCTTTATAGTGCCATGTACAAACACGTGCTCCAGGTTCTCTGGTTCCAGGGTTTTTTTTAGAAAAATCGTATTTTCCCCAGTCGTAGAGTTCTAATATATCCCCTTTGACAAGCAATTTTTCGTTTTTTTTGTTTTTGGAAGTTCCGTCAAGTAATCTCCAAGCGGTATAGAGTCCAGCTGCACCAGCTCCAAAAATTGAATATGTTTTTGTACTCATGATTATATGTTTTTAAAATTTTTATTCGATTGTTTTGTGATTGCTTTTATTCATTACCCAATCTTGCCATTTGCTGCGCCAGATCTTTTTGAGGAATTACAATTTCGACTAAGGTTGGGAGATGAGTTTTCTTTTTGAGATTAAGTAGTACTTCGTTTAGCTCAGTAACTGTTTCGGCTCGGTAGCTGTTTGCACCAAATGCTTTGGCTAGTGCCTGATAATCCCATTTTGGAAGAATATCAAACGCATCAAACTTATGAGATGGTCCTGCTTTAAATGCATCTATATTTACATATACTTGCTCTATGGCATATACTCCGTTACTCATTACAAAGAGTATTGAGTTGATATTGTATTTTACAAGAGTCGAAAGTGATTGTGCTACCGTCATAAAACCACCATCGCCAGCTACAGTCCAGGCTTGTTTACCACTCCCAAGTTGCGCACCAGATGCAGCGCCGGTTTCAAAACCAATACATTGCCAAGCAGCCGAAGAAATATATGCATTCTTAGATAATCCGTAGATATTAGTTGCCACATACATGGAGGTGCTTACACCAAAAGTCATAACAATATCGTCTAACATTTTGTTCTTTTTTAAGAAAGATACCGTATGTTCAAAAAAACGGTTAAACGTTATTACTTCGGGTGTTTTATCATATTTAGGATCTGAATTGGATATCCAGGGTGCTGGGAATTTTGGTTGAGCTGGCGCCACAGTTTTTAAAGGATATGTTGCGGCTTTTTTAAAACGTTCTATTAATGCTTCGATAAAGTCTTTTAGGGTTACATTATTATACGTAAAATAACCAACTCTCATTTCTTGAGTGGTTGCCTGAATCATATCCGAAAATTTATTTTCGACCAACCATAAATAATCATCGGTAATGATAGTTCCCAGTGATAGAATACAATCAGAAGCTTCAACCAGTTTGATAACTTCGGGTATTGAAGCTTGATCAGAATATGTTCCTATAAATTTATCTCCTTTCTCATCCAGAACTGTTTTTCCTAGTGAAGTTGTAGTGTACAACATGCCACTTTCTTTAATAAGTTCTTCTAATTGATTTGATAAATCGTGTCGTAAGATTTCTACACCTGCAAGAATAAGAGGAGATTTTGCTTGACTAATTTGAGTCCAAGCTTGAGAAACTGCATTGTTAAGTGCTGCTACTTCACTTTTTATTATCAGTGGTGTTAGTTTTTTATTCGAAGGTTTGGGGCAAGGTTCGCCCCAAACTTCTTTAAAACATGCTATGTACACTGGTCGCTGGTGTGTAAGTGCTGCAATGATTAATTTATCGATTCTTTCGGGAGCATTTACAGAACTGCTTAGAGTCTCGGCTGCAACAGTTACTCTTTCGTAAATTTCCTGATCGGCATTGAGATTACCTGTAGAATGATGATAAAGTACGTTGTACATACTGCCTATTTGCCGGGCATCTGCTCCGGGAGTAGCACTAATTACAATAACTGGGCTACGCTCTACATAAGCTCCGGCAATAGCGTTTAATGCACTATAAGTACTTACTCCATATTGTAAGGAAACTGCGGCTAAACCTCGGGTACGAGCATAAGCATCTGCTGCATAAGAAGCATCTAATTCGTTTGAAGCTCCAATGGTTTTAATACCTTCAAAGTCTTCTAAGGCCTGCGTAAAGTGTTTTACATAATCGCCTGGGATTTGGAAAACTTCGGTAACATTTAATTGCTTGAGACGCGTGAGCAGATAATCTGCCACTGTAAATTCTTTTGTAGGTTTCATTTTTCTGATATTGTAGATTTGGAGACGTATTTATCTTTGGGTTATAAATACTTCATTTTAAAGTGTTTTTTTTAGTATTTTAAACTTTTATGCGTACTTGCAAACTACCAACGTTATCGGCTAATCCAGCTCCGCCTTTAGCATTTAAATCATCGTCAATACATAAACTTAATAGTCCAGTTTGTCCTGCAGGAGTTGTAACAGGGCCGTTTCCTATTAAGAATGGAGGATTTGTACCAATTTGACCTATAAGCGATCCCATATTTACACCTTGAAGTGGATAGAAGGGTAGATCTATCTTATAGCCTGAATATCCATTTGCGTCATATAAATTACCATTGTTTGTAGCAGGATCAGCAGTCCATAGGCCTGAATCGTAATTTATACTTATTGGTTTCCCTGGTTGTACAGTAATTCCTGTATTTTGCCATGGTAATTTTGCATCGACCTGTACATACGTTTCCACAAGTTGTAAAGTGTTAGCATCAATATGTGAAAACTGTTTTGGATAACTATTAATCTCAAACTGTAAAATAATATTTTGAATGTATTGTAATTGAACAGTTCCGTTACTCAACGTTTCAATATACCAGGTAGTATCCATTGAAACTACTTTCCCAAAAGAAGCCTCAAAATGGATATTATTTATTCCGCCTCCTAATATTTCATTTGAGCTAACATTAATACTAGAATAGCTAACAACTGTGATGCCTTTGTCGTTCAATGATTTTAATTGGTTCGTTAAATAGGTTGATGGGTCAATAATATTAGGATCTGTAAACGGTAATTGAGTTCTATTTGCGGTTGGGAAAGTCGGATTTCCTGTTCCGGTAACAACTGGACCTCCTACCATTAAAACGGAAACTCCATGAGGTACCGAAATTTGTTTGTTGTACTGAACTTTTGGATCTTGTGCAGGAATTGAAGGGTTTTGAACATTGCCAGGACCATAAGGGCCTTCCATTTGTTGTCGTATAAAATGATATAACCAAGTGCCATTTTCGGCATGAATTAAAGTGTTTTCAATTGGCTGGCTTCCAGTTGGCAGGGCATTGTTTGCAATGTATACTCGTTGTTCATAAAACAACACTCCACTTGTTTGTGTAAAATTTCCCGCGCGATTTGGTGCTCCACCTGCTATAGGCGTAAATGTAATTTCTTCAAAATAAGGGAAGTTTTTAGTGATGTATCCATTTGGAGCATCTGTCTGAGGTAAGGGCATAACATTATAGCCCGTTGCAGCATCTCCGGTAGGGCTGTTCCAGGTACCAATAAGATTATTTAAAAGTCCGAGATTAATAGGCCCCACAACTGGTGGCTGATTAGTTGTTGATACAAGTGGCGTTGTAATGTCTGGAATTAATGCTACTGTACTTGCTTGTTGAGCTTGTAGAGCATTTTGAGCTTGATAAGGGCATGTTTTTTGTTCTAAGTCGATTGAATTTTCCATTTTTTTTATTTTTTTAGTTCCCTACTCATAAGGCTTTTCGGGTTACGCCACATTTATAAAGTGGTTTCTGAATTCCACTTTTTATTTCTTATTGATATAGTATAACACGCATAACTTTATAGCTAGGAGAAAAAAGTGATGCTGATACTTATGAAGTATTAATTAAAAAACATATTTTGAAAATAAATCTAGTTGGGGTTTATTTCATAATAAAGTTACTAGTACACAGTAGTTTAAAAGAAAAAAATGGTATGAATGCCGAATTTTTATCCATGGGAAACCGAAATAACAGCAGGAGATTACTTTTTAAATTTTAGAACATAAATTTTACTTAGTCTACCTTTAGAATTATTTTTACCGTCTCTGCTTAAAATAGATGATTATAAATTTTAAAATACTGTATTTGAGTTGTTTATAGTGTATTTAAAATTAGAAGAAATGCTGCACATTACAATAAGTATAATTACCTGTTTCTTTTTGAAATGTGTTTGTTGTGTCTTAATTTATTATTGAAACCTTAAATGTACATTTAGGATATGCCATTAATGAGAAGTAGAATAGTTTCGAAGTTTTAAATAATAAAATGTAGTTTTAAGTTTAGCAGTGATTGTATAGGGGAGTTGATTCTTGTATCAGAAATTGCTAAACAATTTTTTATCCTATGATGATTTACGAAGCTGAAAATGGTGTAATCCTTGCTTAAATTATATTTTGTAATCTTTATTTTTTCTGGGATTAAGAGTAAATATTTTGTAGTTTTTCTCCATAAAAGTTAAACCCCGAAACGAAAGTTTCGGTTTTTTTTGTTTTTATGACCAAGAGCAAAAAAGGATCAGGTGCAAAAGTTGAACTTTACGAAATATATAATTCAATATTATTTTTTGAGTATTTTAAACTTTCTCGATTCGCCGTTTTGTTTTACATCGATAACGTATAAGCCACTACTAATGTTTAGCTGAATATCAAGATCTTTTAATTCCGAAAAAGTTTTATTGTAAACCGATTTTCCTGTTAAATCATTAATGATTATTGAAACATTCTCTTGTGTTTCCTCTAACTCTACTTTAAAAGTATTTGTAAACGGATTTGGATAAAGTTTTATGGTATTAGAATTGAAGCTTGATATGCTTAGAGATGGTGTTGGTAAAGGGAAAAAAGCGTTATTGGTTGAGAAAAAACTAGCTCCTAAATATTCTGGTAAAGTAGCAATCCCGAATAGCATGGTAGAAAAATCAACACCAATGATTTCATTAGGTATCCAGGCTGTATTGCTTACACTATGTCTCCATAAAATTGGGTCAGTAGAATTTGGTAAAAGATACTTGCCTTTATTGTTGTCCCATAATGCAATTAAATCATTTTTACTATTAGGGTTTACAGGAATAAATCCAGCAATAATATGAGGTGATACAATCTGATCAGGATTGTCATTTATTGCATCTGCATGATAGGAGGACGAAATAGCTGAGCCAGCACCGCATCCCCATTGATAGGTATTTCCTCCCTGATTATTCCACCATTCTAAATCGGCTTGTTGCGCATTTTTAAAATACAGCATATAGTCATTAGAAGTCGTAAAGTAATTACAGAGATAATAATTGAACTGATGTGTAAATGAAGGCATAAAACGTGTAGCATTATCCGATAAAACTGGAATAGAATTATAATTTACTTTTGGTAATTGAGTTGGAGAGCTGTAATGATTATTCCACAATACATTCCCTGGTCCAGTAGGGGTTTTAGAGGCGTTTTTAGCCAACCAAGCGGCTATCATATATTCATTATAAGGCCAGGCAGAACCTGATACGCCAGTTCCGTTTGCATTCATTGATAAATAAATAGCTCCTCCTGAAGCATCAGAAATAGCAGCTTCAAAATCAATTGAATTCCACATTTCTAATGTGTACTTTGTGATTTCATCATTTTTAAAATACTTCATTGCAAATAATGCTCCCGACATTAGAATATCGGTATCGATAGTACTGTATTCAGAACCCCAAGCTTGTTGCCCTGTATCTATATCCATAAAATGTCTGTAATATCCATTAGATGTTCTGTCGGGTACAAAGCCCTGAGTATGTCCCGTTGCAGTTTTAAGCGTTGCTAAAGCCAAATCTTGTCCGTTAGTAATCCAGCCCATCGCGTCGGCAATGCTTATAGCGACTAATCCCATACCTGTATTAGCAGCTGATATCGGATGATAATCATTTCCGCTAAATAGTTTCGAATCTCTATACATTCCGTTTGGGAGTCTCTGAAGTTCAAATACTTTATAACTATTTCTAAACAGGATGTCAATAGTTGGATTAGATTGAGAGTAGGTTGGAGTAAAATAAATTGTTAGAACGAGAATTAGAGTAATTTTTTTCATAGTAATTAAGTTCTGTTGAATTATTATTTTCTAGATGTGGGGATATTTATAAATAATAAAAATGGTTATTTATTAGGAAAAAAAATCAAATTAATATTGTGTTTTATGTTGTATTTAATTGTTTATCAGTGTGTATTAGTAAATTTAGTTTTTTTTGTAGTTAATTTCAGTAAAAAACATGAAAAATATTGTTTCAGTTTGTTTTCTATCAAAATTTAAAATTGATTTTTCTGTGATATTGATAAAAAGATAATCGTGTCGCTTTTTTTATGGAGTTTATTGTTTTAAATAAAGGGTATAAATACCTAGTTGATTAGATGGGTTAATCGATATTTTTGGAAAATAAAATTTAAAAGTTATAGAATATGGTTTTCCGTAAAATAACATTAGAGAAAAATTTTACATTTGATTCAATCTTAAAATAAAAAATTATGACAAACTTTACTAAAACAGATATGTTGTATAAGAATGAGTACACATGGAAACGTGATAATGGAGATGGCTCTTATATAGGAAAAATAGATAGAGATAGGTTAGACAGAGATGAGGGATATGAAGTAAAAGATTTTGCAAATTCATATTTAAATAAGTATGTTATTTTTTCTAATGTCACGGACTTACACAAATTAGAAAAATTGATACGAAATAAATTGCCTTCAAATGTTGTAATGAAAAATGAAATTATTGATTTTTTGAAAAAAAACTGGTAAAAGTTTTTATAAATAAAAGACCTAATATTAAGATATTTAATATTAGGTCTTTTATTTATAAACTGATATAAGTATTTATTATAATTAATATTTTTTGAAGACCTCGCAATAAGTTGTAAATATTAATAGTATGTTTGAATTACTAAAATTTATTTAAAAAATCAATGAAAATCATAAAATTCTTAATTACCAATTTAAATTACTCTTTAGATTTTTTAATTTCAAATATTAATCATTTTCAACTTTTTATTGAACGGAATTTTTTAAAGGAAAATAAGTTTGGTTTCGAAGATTTAACTCCTAATATAAATGAAGCTGAATTAAAAAAAAATCACAAAACCTATTTAGAATCTATAAAATGGGCTATTCAAAATGAAAATATAAAAAATATCGCATTAACTGGATTTTATGGAACTGGTAAGAGTACCATTTTGAATTCATTTATAAAAAAGAATAAAGGATTAAAGTGTTTAATGATTTCGTTATCAAAATTTGATGATGATGATTATAAAGAACAAGATGTTGAAATTGCAATCCTACAACAAATTTTTTATTCTAAAAAACAAGATATTCTACCTGATTCCAGATTGAAAAGAATAAAGAATAATAAATATTTATTCTTTAAAGCAATTGTATCTTTTCTTTGGATAATTTCATTTGTATATATATTATTCCCCAGTTTTATAGATACAATTATATTTAGAAACGATACTTTATGTGATTATATATATAAATATATACCTAATAAAAATGTAATAACAATTCCACTTATTATTTTGTTTATTCTAGGTTTATTTATAATATTCAAAGCTATTTTAAAAGAGATTTTAAATTTAAAACTAAGTAAGCTTAGTGTAAAAGATTTAGAACTGATTCCTAAAGAGGACAAAGACAATTTATTTAATAAAAATATTGATGAGATAATTTATTTCTTTGAGAAGACAAAAGTAAAAGTAGTTATTATTGAGGATTTAGACCGATTCAACAACCCAAGTATCTTGATCAAATTGAGAGAGATAAATTCTTTAATCAACAATTGTGAGGATATAAAAAACAAAGTAACTTTTATTTATGCGATTAAGGATGAGATGTTTTCTCAGGATAATAATAGAGCCAAATTTTTTGATTTCCTTATTCCTTTGATTCCAATAATTAATTATGATAATTCATATGAAATCCTCACAGAAAAATTATCTAATTATGATGATATTAATGATGATTTTTTAAAAAATATGTCGCCGTATATTAATGATATGAGGACGCTTAAAAATATTGTTAATGAGTTTAAAGTATATCAAAACATTTTAAACGAAACAAAAAAAGAGGAAGTTCCAATATTAAATAATGAAACCTCTAAGATAAAAATCCATCTTCCTTTCTTTAATTTCATTGAGATCGAACCAATATTTGATGATGTACCAGCCACTAATTCTAATGTTGTAAATGAGCATGCGTTTGATAATCAAAAGCTTTTGTCACTTATAATATATAAAAATTATTATCCTAAAGATTTTACAGCATTACAACTACAGCAAGGTATTCTTTATTCAATATTTAATCAAAAAGAAGAATTGTATTGTAATATTATAAATCAAAAAGAAGAAGAAATTGAAGAATTAAATGATGAAATTGATTTAATTAATTCAGAGAAAATTTCAGAAGTCGAAACTTTAAGAAAATTATATTTATATGAATTATATAAGGAGGTAATTAGTGAGGTAGGCAGTACGAACATTAAGCAAATACTTGATAAAGGAATAACATTAAAAGATGATTCATTATTAATAGATGAAAATTTTTATAAATTAGTAAAATCTGAATATATTGAATATTCAAATACAGGAAATAAAGATTATTGGGAAAGTAATAAAAGTTCGACCTCTGTAAGTTTTAAAGATATTGAAACAAAAATAAATAAGGATTTAAATTATATACAAAGAGAGAATCTTATAAAAGACAAGTTACATAATAAGATTATTAATTTAGAACTAAAGAAGCAACGAATACAAAAAAACATCAAAGAAATAAAATATTTAGATTTTTCGGATTCAAGTTCTTATGCTGAAATTGTAGAAATAAAAAAATACCTTAATACTATTATTTTGGAAAACAAATTAAACAAAAGAGGTGATCAGATATTAGAAAATGAAATACTAGAAGAAGAAAAAAAATACGATTGTAATTTGTTAAAAACACTTGTAATTGAAGGTTATATAGATGAGCACTATATTAATTATATATCCTATTTTTATAAAGGCTCTTTATCTGTAAATGATAATAATTTAAAGCAAAAAATTATTGAGCAAAAAATACTACCTATTGATATTAAAATAGATAATGTTCAAAGATTGGTGGAAAAACTTGCTGAAAGCAATTTTAAAAAACATTCAATTTTAAATCATGAAATTTTAGAATTTTTAATTGATGGTGATGGTTGTGAAAAATTAGATATCCTAATTGAGACAATTTCTGAAGAAGTTTTTTTTATATTTGAGTTTATAAAAAGTTACCTAATATATCTCGAAACAGATAATACTAAAAGAGAAAAAATTGCACTATTTGTTGATGTAATGCTTGACAGGAATTATTTTTTCTGGGAATTCTTATGTAAGAATGATTTAGAGAAAAAAATAAAAGATGTAGTATTGGCTAATATGTTAAAAATAGGAAGTGATAAAAATCTAACTAATCAAGATTCAAATAATTTCTTAACTGGTTACATTAATAATTTAGATGATTTTTTAGAAATCTTTAAGGGGCGAGTTTATGAAGATGAGTTAATTCAAACTTTAAATCATCTTAATATTAAATTTAGTTCTTTAAATTATTACGATAAAAGAAAATCTTTATTTGAGAAAATTTATAAAAATAATTTATATGATATAAATTCGAAAATGATTTGTGAAATTTTAGATTTCAAAAAAAAATATTACCCAGAAAATAATTTAACATATTCTGAAGAAGATATTTATAGTTTTAATTATACCACCATTCTAAAATCTAATATCATTGAATTGATTAATTATATTAATGATAATATAAAAGATTATTTAGAAAACGTTTTTTTAAAACTAGATAGTAATAATAATGAAAGCGAAGAAACAATCATTAAACTTTTAAATTTCCCCAGTTATAAAATCATTAATGATTTAAAGATTGAAATTATAAAAAAGCAAAATAACAAGATTTCTAATATTGAAGATGTAGGTGAATATTTATGGGATGACTTAATGGAAAACAATAAGTTACAACCAATTTGGAGAAATATATTAATTTATTTTGAAAAATTTGAATCCTTTGAATTTTTAGAGAACTATCTAAATAATGAAGAAAATTTCACTGAACTATCAAAATCCTTTATTGGCGATATAGATAATAATTCTACGAATAAATTTATTAAAAATCTTATTGACTCAGGTATTTCTGAGGACAGTCTCAATTGTTTAGTTAATAGTATTAGTCCTTATGAAGATATTTCAATTCTTGAGATGTCGAATTTAAGTCGAATATCAGTTTTAGTAAATTCTAAAAAAATAACCTTAACAGACGAAAATCTCCAATATATATATGCGAATGACACGAGTAACGAAAGAATATACATAAGCTTGATTGAATTAAATGAACAAATATTCATTGATAAACTTGATAAGTTTACTCTAAATGAAAATATAATTTATAATTTAATTATTGATAGTGTTTTGTCAAACGATTCTAAAAATAAAATTATTACAAAATTTGATACAGAGATTTCTGGGTACAACTCAATTTATTTAGATAAAATTGCGGAGTACTTATCAACTACAAATTTGATTGATATTAGTGTTAAATTATATAATAATTTGATGTTAAATTCAAGCGATGAAACAGTCAAAATAAAATTACTAGTACAACATTTTGATACATTAGATGATGAGGTGATATTAAAGTCATTAGATGCAATTGGAGAGCCATTTTCAGAAATTAAAAACAAACAAAGCTTTACAGTTGTAAATAATCCGGATAATTTTAAACTATTAATCTTATTGAAAGGGAAGTATATTAAAAGTGTAGCTAAAAAGAAAAATAATGAGCTCAGTTTTACTTATTTGACGTAGATGAGTTATTTTGATCACTCTCTGAAATTTTCTTTTGATTAATGAAAAACCTCGATTTTTCAAAGTCGATGTTTAAGTTTTTGTATTATTTTTAAAGAGAAAATCTATTCAATGTCCAAATAAGGATTTAAGATTTCTGCTAATTCATTTAACCAATAAGAACTATTTTCTAAGTTTATTATTTCGTTTTTAAGAGTTTCATGCTCCCTTATAACTCCTAAAGCGAGTATGTGATTTACTTGCTTTGTTGTTTTAGCCATCCCTTTTTGGGTTATTGTATCGTAGAAAAAAGCATATATTTAATTTCAAGCAAAACCTCATCATAAAAACCAAATTCCTAGCCCTGATGGGAGCGACATCCTTTTATGCCAGTCCCGAGGCTTCGGGAGGCATAAAAGATATAGCAGACAGCAGGAAATAGCTCCTTAATTTTATTATATCTCTAAATTTTTGTTTTTGTTTTTTGGGGTTATTTAATTGTGATTCTTTTCTTTTTTAGGATATTCAGGTATGGTTTTCTGGCGAGGTCTTTTTCCCAATCGGTGATTAAATCTTCTAGCATTTGGCGGTCGATATTTTTTGTTATTTTTTCTACAAAATTGGTTACTCTTTTTTCGAAGTTCTTTTGCTGATGTTTTGAATAGGTTTTTTTTACATCTTCAAGAGTTATTTTGTTGCTGTTTAAGGCGTTTTTTTCTTTGGAGTAGTTCTGTTCTCTTATATCAGCTTTTAGTTCTAAATAGGCAGGATACCACTCTCCGTAGATTAAATTAGAATCGACTCCTTTCTTGGTGCTACCAAATTTCCCGGTGCGTGCCATTTTAAAAAAGACGATGATATCTTCCAGGCTTTCGTATTTAAAATTTTCCAGCGTATCTACGGTTAAAATCTCGATTTGGTCATTGGATAGTTTGGTACTAAAACCAAAGGAGTTTATGAATCGGTTTACGAGAACATTTACAACGCTGAAACCGATTGTTCCGTTTTCGTTTTTAAAAACCGTTCTTATATTGGGTTTAGAAAAAGTTTGATCGATAGACAGATTCATCTCGATAAGTGCCATTTGTGCATTGCCCGAAATTATTGATTTACTTAAACTTAAAGTCTCTTCCAACCTCGCTGTCCATTGCAGCTGTAAAGATTTGTTCGCTTGATTTGTTATTTCCATTTTCGGTGTTTTTATACTTGCCTTCGATAATTTTAATAAAGTTTGCGGGTTTTAATATCCAGTCAAAATCTGCAGTCCAACCACGGTCATTTTCACCGTTTAAAAATCGGCTTTGTGCCACTTTCTGAAAGGCATCGCCTAATCCTGTTAATCCCGATTCTGTAATTCTGTTTTTGATGGCTGATTTTCTCTGAATCGTTAATTTCTGAACTGCTGGCAATTTGTTGCAAACAGAATTGAAAATCGAAACTATTTTCTCGAAATCAATTTTCTCAGGTTCTTTAACAGCAATTTCTTTTTTAGTTGCAATTGCAAGCTCTTTTTTAGCTTCTTTTTTCTGGATATGTTCTTCCCGAAACATAGGTTCGTAAATCAGGTAATTGTCTTGGATAATTAAAATGCCCTCAGCAACCAACTCTATTAAAGGGGTTTCTATTTCATGCAAATCAAAAGCGGTTAGTTTTGCAATTTGCAAAGCGAAATTTGTAGTTTGATTTTCGCTTTGTTTGAACTTTTGCTTAAGCATAAGTGTCCCACAATTATTTTCTTTATGCAAAAGGCATAGTATGGAAATTAAGATTCCATGCGCAGCTGGTGAACATATTTTTAATTGGGAGTTGTTCATCCAGTCATCGATATATAGAGGGAAATAGGGTTGGGTTGCTAAGGTCATTTGGTTATTGTTTACTTTGTTTTGGTTATTATATCATAAACTTTTTTTGTCAATTGGATATCGTATAAACTGTCGTGTAGCTTTTTTTCGTCGACAGTAATTCCTAATTTATTGGCAACAGTTTTGAGTTTAAAATTTGGCATTTCGTGCCTAACATCCTTAAGATATTCTGCAGCCAATACCATCACATCGATGGTATTGGACCAAAACCAAGAATCGAAACCCGTATCGTTGCATTGTTTAAAAAATGCTTTGAGAAACGCATTATCGAAATGCGCATTATAGGCACAAAAGAAATAGTTGTCTTTTGGGTCTTGTTTACAGCAATTCTTTTTTAGCAAGGCAATTAGTTCGGGATATACAATTATTTGGTGAGGATAAGAATAGATGGTTTCTAGATTTAAACCTCCCATGTCTAAAGCGGTTTGATCGACTTTGCTAGTCTCATGCGGTTTTACTTTATAATCGAATGTCTCGGTTAGTACGTTATCAATGTATATCGCTCCGGAAATTTGATGTATGGCGTGCTGCCAATGATTTAATCCCGTTGTTTCGACATCTATAAATAATTGTTTCACAGTTATATGTTTCTAGTTAAGAATTGGTTTTGGTTCCAAGTAGGTAAAGACATTTGGATTAATCCAAAGTTGTTTTCGTGCGAAAAAACGTCATATCCTTTTATCAATTGGTTTTCGATTATTCCTTTGGCATTATTTAAGGCAAGATGATATTTGTATTTTCCTGTTTCGATATCTTCGGCGGACCAAACCAAAATTGCAATTGCAAATGGTGCAACTGTTTGTAGCATTACCATAATGGTGGTATTAAAATCACGACCAGTAACCTCAGAAACTACTTCCTGACACATTCCTTCGGATAAATCATAATGCAATCTTGCAGCTTGATAATAAAATGCTTGCAGATCTTCGATTCCTGAGCTTTTTACCGATATAATAGCATCTACGCCAATGTTTTCTTTAAATTGGATTGCGTCGGGTCTTACTTTTAGTTTTAATCCTGTTTTTGTGTCGGTATAATATACCGAAGCTTCTCTTTTGGAGTGGAGAATAAGTCTTCTTAAAATTCCGTTGCCATATTGTTCGTAATGTTTTTTTAGAATTTTGATTTTAACCATATTTTCTTCAGAAACAGGTTCAACATCCGAGCAGTTTTTTAAAGTTTTGATGTAAGCGCGTTTTCCATCAATTTTATCTAAACTCAATCCCAATGTTTCGACAACAGTTTTATGGCAATATTCCAGAACGATATCAAATGGTGTTTCCTGCATCTCGATTACACCATATCCTCTTTCGGTTATTAACTGTTCCCAAAATTCAACCGCTTTTGTAACGCCTTCATTTGTGTTTAGCGGAATATTAGGTTCGATTATAACTCGGCTAAATTTGGTTGGTTCCAGAATTGCCTGATGCAAAAAGGTACTTAAATTAAAGTGGTCGGCAGTTTCCTGTAGTTTTTTGAGCTCTTCTTTATCTTCGCTTTTAGCAAACTCAAAATGCAATGGAGTTTTTAAAGCTGCTTTTAGCATAGATGAACTTAATGCATCGTTGTTTAGGAATTTTTCTTTTCCGTCCTGAATAACTAATCCATTGGCATTTAATGTTTCAGTATAAATGTGTTTTGGTTTTACTTCCGATTGAATAAATTCGGCTATAAATTGAGCTGTTGGATATTCGTTTAACGGGCGTGTAAAGTCGATTGTGTTGTTTGCTATTTCTTTTTCGGTTGCAACTGGAGAGTTTAAATTTGTCATAGTGCTTTTTAGTTATTTAGATTATTTTTTTTTACTTATTCTAGATTTCAATCCATTGGGTGTAATTAATTTTAACGCATAGGAACATAGGTTTTATGTGTAAAAAAAGAATACAAAAAGAAATACATTTCTTTCGCATAGCTCTATGTGGAAAAATTGTGATTTTCTAAAACCATCTTCGATTATGGTTTTAAATCTATCCCGAAGCTTCGGGACTATGTGTTAAATAAAATTTTGGTATTTATGTAAAAGAGGTTGTGATTAATATCCTTTTATAGCTTTTAATTGTTTCTTCAGAGCATATTCTTTCGGATTTCTTGATTACGTGACCAGCAGTATTTCTTCTTTCCGGAAAGGGATTTCCTTTTTCGTCGACCAATTCTAAAGTATGCATGCCTGACCTTCTGACGGTTTTGACTTTTAGTAATGATCCTGTTGCCGTTTTATATGTTTGGTTTTTTTCGATTGCCATTGTTATTGTTTGCTTAAATTAAAAAGACGATTAGCGCACCTATTCCTAGCCCAATCCAAAAAGCAATTAATATGCTTATAATGTAAAAATGGAAAGTTCTGTTTGGTTTTTCTTGCTCTAATTGTTTCATAATTATTTAATCTTGTTTAATGCTATTTGTAGGTGTGAGGGATGATTTCGGTATATATTCTTTGTTTTTATTAACCAGTCTAAAAAGAATAATCGCCTGATTTCTATTTCTATATCCAGAATTGTAGTATCGGTCGTAGTTTCAAACCTAAACGGAATCTTTTCGGATGATAAAAATTCTTTTAAGAAGTCGATAAGTGCTTTTTTATTTGAAACCGCAAGACTGTAAAGTGGTACTTTGTCATTGTTATATACCTTGAAAATAGTACCGTTTATTTCTTCGTCTTTTTTTGAAAATGATATAAATAGATAATCGGGTTTGTTTTCGGCCATTTTTTTACTGGTGTCGAAAACTGTACGTATCTGAGCATCTATATTCATGATCAAAAAGGGTTTTGGGTCACAAATAGTAAGTCGTTCTTTATCTCTTCTGCATTCTTTGTTTGTAGCTTAATTGCTAAATCAGAGATTGTGGAGCAGGTTTCGTAATTACTTTCTTCTTTATCAAAAAGTATTCTTAATGCAGTAGCCAGGACGTTTTTTTCTTTGGCTGTTAATGCATCCATGATTCGTAATTTTTGATTTTTAAAGTGATAGTTTCTCGAATTATAATTTTAGGTTGCTGATTAAGAAGTTGTAGTCTTTCTTTTTCTATCGGAATCAACTCACTGTGCAAATTGTATAACTTTGATTTTATTTTGGACAATCGTAGTTTCATGCAGTCATTCATTACCGTATTTCCTTCTCGATAATAGTAAACTGAAAGCTTTAAGCAAGTATTTCTTAATTTTTCATAAGTCGAAATGTTTTTTTTAATACGTTGTATTTTCTCTGAAATTTCCTCTAACTTTGCCATTCTATTTAGTATTAATGCCCCTAGTCCGGGCGTTATTAAAATCTGGATTAAAAACCGTTCATTCCCGTGAGCGGTTTTTTTATTTGCCTAATTTTAAGGGTTAGTATATTGTTTAATAGGTGTTTGTGTTTTTGTGTGGGTTTTTATTATTCGAAAATTTCATTCTCTTTAAGTCCTGTAAATTTTGTAATCGCTTCGATAGATTTGGTTTTGGTCAGGTTGTCGTGGTTTGTGTTTATCCATCTTCTCATGGTTAAATATGACTTGCCTAACGCTAATGCTATTTGCATCTTGACTTCATCAGTTCCTAGTTTTTCTTTTGCGGTTTTTGTTAGTTCCATTTTAATTGCCTACTTTTGATTAGTTATTTTTGTATAGTGCAAATATAAAGTAAAATGAAAGTATAACGCAAGTAATTTGAATAAAATTAATGTGATTTACTTTTATTTGTAATGATTATAAATAAAATGCAAAATGGATACAGTTGGGTCTAGATTAAAAACCCTTATCAGAAATAAAGGTATAACGCCTTATGAGCTCTCTGAGAATACGGGTATTTCGCAATCGACTTTAAGTAGAATTATAAATAAAGATTCTAAGCCAAATATTAAAAACCGTAAAATACTTGCGGATTATTTTAATGTTCCAGGAAATTACTTCTTACCTGAAAGTGAACAGGAAGTAGTAGCTGAAGAAGAGGAATATTTGGAAAATAAAAATGGTAATAAATTTAAAGAATTAGAGAACGGAAAATTTATTATGACTGTGCCGCTTGTACCTGTAAAGGCTTATGCTACTTATATAAGCGAATGTTGTGAAGGTGATTTTGTAGACGGATTTAATGATGTAAATTTTTACGTAGATCAATTTGCAAGAGGTAATTATGTAGCTTTTGAAATAAAAGGTGATAGTATGGATAACGGTGGATTATATGATAATCCGGAAGGTTCTATCACGCTTTGCAGAGAATTAAATCGTCAGCATTGGAAAGACGGATTTAGAGGTTCTCAATATGGCTGGATAATTGTGCATAAGGATACAATAGTGTGTAAAGATATTATTGCTCAGGATTTAGAAAATGGTACAATAACGTGTCATTCTAGGAATCAAAGTCCAGAATATCAAGATTTTACTATTGAGTTGAACGATGTTAAGCAAATTTTTAAAGTAATAAAAAGAACTTTTTAATATCCCCAATAAAACAATATTTCCAATTTATTAAAATAAAAAAAAAGTATAAAAGTCTTTAAAATGAGTTAGTTATAAGGGTAAAGTTATTTTTTGAGTAAAAAATAAAACTTCCTTATTAATTGCTGAGATTGGTTCTTAAATGGCAGTTTGTTTTGCTTAAGGATATATAGATTTAAAAAGGTATAAAAGCCGTAAATAAAGCTCATGCGAGTTTATTTACGGCTTTTTTTTATGGAATAAAGTCAGATTTGATTTTGATTTAAATCTTCTAATTTTTAGGCTGGGTCTGCATTTGGGTATTCAAAACAGTGTTTTTTTGAATGCTTTTATGAGGTTTTAATTGCTAGTTTTTACAGTTTTTTGCTGAAAATTATCAAACTCAAAACGTTTAATAGCATCTTTTATAATTGCTGAATTGTGTCTAATTGGTTGATTTTTAGATGTTTGCTACTGTGTTTTATTCTTTAAAAATAAAAACTTGTATTGTTTCTGCTTGTTTAAGGTGCGTGGTGTTCTCTATTATACTGATTATGCATCTTTCGGTTTTTTGATGTTATATGAGAACTTAATCCTATAATTTACTGTTTATTTTGTTTTAAATGAAAGTAAAATGAAATTATTTATTTCAAATTACTTGCATAATACTTTTGTTTTACTTTATCTTTGCTACATCATAAAAAACAAACAACGCAATGGACAAAGAAACTAAAAAAAACAAAAGGTACACTTACAACCAGCAAATAATTAAGGCATTGGTTGATAAACATGGTTTTACGCCTTTTTTTATTCGACAATGTTTATCGGGACATCGTAATAGTATTACGGCAGATAAAATAAGGGTTGATTATAAAACGCTCGAAAAAGAACTGAAAGAAACCATTGAGCAATTCAATACAAAATAACAAACTACAAATCGATTTTAGTTTCGACTCCCAGGAATAAACAAAAGTAAAATTTTCTAAAAAAATGCAATTATGCCATATCTGTGGACAAATAATAAGGTTGCAGTAGAATACGAAGAATTGGTTCCGGCGTATTGGAATTGTTTAAAAAGTTTGCAATCAGAACTTAATCGTTACAAGCAGAAACCTTTTGGTATAAAACGTTTACAAGTAGGAGGGAATGGCCGAAAATTATTGATAGACTTTGATAGTTTAAAAACAACAATTCAGGATGCATTAGGAGATCCGCGAAGAATTGATAATCCGTTGGAAGTTTTTTTTGATTTTGATGCTGCAGCCGTTCGATATTATGCCAAGTTTAAAAGAGCAGGAAATGCATTAGAGGCTGATGAACAGGAACGGTACATTATTAATGCAAGTGTCATGAATGCTGCAATAAAGCTAGAGCAGGCTCGCATACAGGAAAGGATAAAGTTAAGAGGTTCGATACGAGGAATCATTGCAATATTGGTAAAAGATGTGGAGAACTTCAATAATACATTAAAGATTAAACACGAAGTAAATCACAATTTGCCAGCGAGCGAAAAGCAATTTAAAAAACTTTTGAAATCCTGTAAAGACGATTTGTATTATCCGATTATAAAAGATCCTAATGGCGGAAAAACAAACAATGCCAGAAAAGTGGATGACAAAACGGAAATGATTTTTAATGGATTGTTTAAAAACCAGATGCATAAACCAACTCCAACAGAAATAGCACGGAATTATGAAGCTTTTTTAAATGGTTATGCCGAAGTTTTTAATGAAGAAACGGGAGAAATGTTTGACCCGAAAGACTATAAAAAACTATCGAATACCACGATTATTAATTACATCAATAAATGGGAAAACAGAATTGCGACGCATTTATCCAGAAGTGGTGAAAGACAAAAA
Organism: Flavobacterium sp. GL_143; assembly: GCF_057834355.1. Lineage (NCBI taxonomy): Bacteria > Pseudomonadati > Bacteroidota > Flavobacteriia > Flavobacteriales > Flavobacteriaceae > Flavobacterium > Flavobacterium sp. GL_143. The sequence continues at coordinate 2,927,907 of NZ_CM174401.1, forward strand.
TATATGAGTCAATATACGACTCCGCACCAAATGGATTTGCCAGTTTATTCGGGTTCAATTTTATCTATTGATGACAGAAACCCACCATTTTGGTATGAAAAAGGTAAGAGAGCCTGGTTTTATATTGGGTGCGATATTGCTTCTCAATGCTTTACGACTGTGGTTTACGGGAAAACGAAAGAGGGTATTATCGTTGATTTTTACCGACAAATGGTTCGGAATTATACGGAGTGGAATTTGCCTTTGCCGAATGAACTGGAATGCGAGAGTTCATTAAATAGTAGTTTCAGGAATACGCTGCTTCGTCCTGGCGCCATGTTTCAGAGTACTCGAATTATTGCCAACAAAGCAAGTGGGAAATATATAGAAAGGATGTTTGGGAAAGTACGATATGATGTCGAGAAAGAAGCTTTTGGATGGATTGGACGTCCGCATGCTAAAAAAGAATCCAATCAGGCTGGTCCGGGAGAAAATAAAATTATTCCGTACAATCAATTGATTAACGAACGAATGCTGGAAATAGAACAATGGAATAATATGCCGCATCCTGAACATGCTACGATGAGCCGTTTTGATTATTTCTTGAACAAACAACATCCTGATTTAAAACCGACGAACTGGGAAGCAATTTTACCAATTATTGGTTATAAAACCGAAACCTCTTGCAAGTTGGGTTATGTAATGCTCCAGGGAAAAAGAAGGGCAATTGCCGAGGATGGGAAGATTTTGACAGGAGAAGCTTTGGTCAATATCATGAAAATTATCGAAAGCAAAGAGGTTAATGTCTATTGGCTTGATGGTAATGATGGACAGGTTATGAAAGCTTTTGTGTATTTAAATGATCGATTGATTTGCGAAATAATGGAAATGCCACGCTACAATCGAGCATCTATAGAAAGAACTGATGCAGACTATCTGGCGAGAGCTTTACAAAGTTCCTATGTGGCATCGGTAGAAGCTTTTGCAAAACGCCAAAGAGATAAAATAGAAAGAATAAATCTTATTGATAATACACCAAGAACGATTAATTCCAATTTTAAGTTTTCGAATATTAAACGCTTTGAAGCGAAAGAAGAACAGCCGGTTGAAATATTTGATGATGAAGCCGAAGATGATTTTGCAATTGTACCACAAGGAAATGCAATACCAAGCTGGAAAAGAAATTTTATGTAATAATAAAAAGTAAAACAATGAACCTAACAAACGAATTTAAACAAAAAGTAAGACTGGCACTCATTGAAGCTCGTCAAAATTATGGAGGATCTGATGCTGATTTTTCTAAGTCAAAAGGAATAAAAGCTTCCATTTATTCCCGATTAAAAAACGGGGAAATCGAAAGAATTTTATCCGATACAACCTGGATTACTTTAGGAAGAGAGCTTCAGGTAAAAGTATTTGAAGACAATTGGAAAGTTGCCAGAACATCGGTTTATACTGAAATAGAAGATAATCTCAATTTTTGTGCGGCTCTAAGCAAATCGATGGTATTGGTTGATGATTGCGGGATTGGTAAAACATTTTGCACCAAGCATATTATCAAAAAAATGAAAAATACTTTCTATGTCGATTGCTCTCAAGCCAAAAGCAAACAACAATTTATCAGGCTTCTTGCCAAAACTGTTGGCATAGACAACCAAGGAAAATATGTAGATGTAAAAGCCAATTTAAAATATTACGTCACAACACTCGAAAAACCCTTGATTGTTCTTGATGAAGCTGGAGATTTAGAATATAATGCTTTCCTGGAGCTTAAAGAATTATGGAATGGAACGGATGGAGCATGTGGCTGGTACATGATTGGTGCCGATGGATTGAGAGCAAAAATTCAGAAAGGAATCAGCAATAAGAAAGTAGGTTTTGCCGAAATATTCAGTCGATTCTCAGACGAATTTATCAAGTTGGTTCCTAATGGAAAAGTAGACAGAACTATTTTTTATACCCAATTAATAGGTGATGTTGCCAATGCCAATATAGAAGATCGTAGCAAAACCAAAACATTGGTTAATAAATGCATCGGAAAAGAAACTACACTTAGATATTTAGAAACTCTCATAAAAATAGGCGCATAAATGGCACGAGCAATATCTCCCAAAACATTATTTGAAAAGAAGTTCGACGAGTTTGATTTTGAAGGAATCTGGGGCGACGTATTTGGCAAACCCGAAAAAGGCGGTGTTTGGATTATATATGGAGCTGAAAAAAACGGAAAAACGCTCTTTGCACTTAAACTAGCTGAATTTTTAACCAAATATGAAAATGTTTGGTACATATCTGCAGAAGAGGGCACAGGAAAAGAATTCCAAGCCAATGCACAACGTGCCAAAATAGATCCTGCTTCGAGAAAAATAAAGTTCTCTGAATATACCGAAATAGAAGTGGTGAAAGAAAGATTATCTAAACGCCAAGCGCCCAAAATTGTGCTGTTTGATAATATGACAATTTATAATGACGAACTGAAAAATGGTGCTTTTAGGCGTTTTACTTCGGAGTTTCCAAACACAACAATGATATTTCTGGCACACGAGGAGAAAAAAGAGCCTTATACCGCTACAGCAAAACTAGCCAAAAAGTTGGCTAAGATTTATATCCGAATAGAAGGATTAACGGCTTTTGTGGCCGGAAGATGTCCTGGAGGAATAATGGCGATAAATGAAAAAACAGCCATGTTATATCATGGAAGTGATATCAAAAAATAGAATTCAAAAATAATAATTACCCAAAAATTTAAATCAAAACTAATATGACAGCAAACGAAATCACAAACCGTTTAGACATTTTGTACAATGTCCTTCTTTATTGTTCCGAAAAACACGCGACTTTTAGCAAGTTTCAGCGTATTTGCATCAACCAGGAACGAGGTGCTTTATTGAGTAGATTCTCTTTTTTATTGGACGAAATATCCGAAGATGAAGTTAGAGATTATAAATGTCCTCCAGTAATTGAAGCCAAGATTCAGTTTACACTCCAAAAAATAAAAGATACCAATTGGCTCGCTTTTGAACAGGCCAGATTATCATAAAGACAAAATTGCAAGAAGATTTTTTAGCCCCTTTAACAAAACCAAAATCTATGAATAATACAATAATCTTATTAGTGATATTGCTCATCGGTACAAACCTAAAGCCGATTAAAACCTATATCGAATGGCTGAGATTTAAACTTAAAACAATGCATAAACAAAGAAAATATGAGCGTAACAATCAAACCAATAACCGATCACGAATCGTATGAAGTAAATGGGCATTTGGTTTATAAAGACACTTTAAATAATTGGATTTCCAAATCTGATTTATCCGAAAAAGAACGGTTGGCTTTTAGTCAATATACAAAAATTGTCATCCCGAATCCCCGATTAAAAAAACATATCAAAGCAACGTATAACGATTAAATAAAAAAAGTATGAGCAGTAGAAAAGCAAAATTAGACACCATTGGTTTTTTAACAATAATAACAATTGTTTTCACCATCTTAAAAATAACCAATGTAATTACTTGGAGTTGGTGGTTGGTTTCGTCACCAATTTTAATTCCGTTTGGTTTAGTCCTTACTTATTTGGTTCTGGCGGGATTACTCTTTATGATTAAGCAATTACAGGAAGAATAAAAGCAATATTTTTTCTGTGTTTGGAACTATAATTATATAAGCGAAATAACCTATTTAGCAATAAAAATAAATTTATAAAATGCAATGACTATGAATAGAATATTAGATATATTTGTTTGTATAAAACAGTTTATCATGGGTGTGAAATACGGAGATATAGAATTTACTCAAATTTTAGATAATGAGTTTCGAATAGGAGTCTTAGAAAATGTCATTGATTTACTTTTAGCAAAGAATCCAAATTTAGTTGGAATTAAAAAAGAGGATTTAGATTCAATCAATTTTAAAGTCACAGACAGGTTACGAAAAAAATATCCAAATAGTGGAATTCAACTTAATATAAAAGAAGATGGCGGGAATAAGTGATAGCCTTTTTGAGCGTAGTGAGCATATATCCGCTGAACCTGCTGTTAAAAGAGAGAATGTTAGAAGTAAAATAGCTTTAACTTTTGTTAGAGCATTTTTTATAGTAATTGGTGTAGGATTTCTTGTAGGGTATCTACAATGCTTTGAAATAAAGGACTATAAAGACATGTTGTTAACAATCTCTGGAGTATTGTCTGGACCATTAGGGTTTATAATAGGTTTTTACTTTAAAGACTCTACAGAAAATAAATAATTAAGTTACCCACTTTCAAATCTAGTATAAAGTGGGTATGTTTTTATTACATAAATAAGTAATAGACTTCAATATTACAAAAATATGTAATAAATAGGTTAATAAAGCCATTTAGAGAGTCAAAAAAAATCGCCTTGCAGAATTAAAATTGTCTGTTTATCTTTGTAATATGACACGCAAGGAAAGACTTCTCGAAAGAAATAATTTAGTACGTAAGCACTTTTATTCATTAATGGCAAAGAACCCTAAATGGAGGATTGATGCTGTAGTTGAGGAAGTTGCTAAAAAATATTTTTTATCTACAAGAACCGTTGATGCTATTGTAAACTACGAAGGTATTTACAACGACAACCTCAAAGATTCAAATAAAAACAGCCAATTAAAAATGTTTTAAACAGCATTTAAACAGCATTTAAATACAAAAAAGGATATTAAACACAAATTGCACGAATTGTCACTAATTAGTTTGTGGAATTAATTACACAAACTAAGTTAACCATTAAGATTAGTGCAAATTAGTGTAATTAGTGTTCAAAATTTGATTTATAATATTAGCACCCAAAGAACCTCCTTTTCAGGAGGTTTTTTTATGCCTAAGAAATAATGCTTAGTTTTTTGTTTGAATATAACGGATTTATTTCTCTGCAAATAGTAGTGTTAAATGATAGTTTATAACTCATAAAACCATCTACAGCATTATCAACTTCTTCATTAACTTGTAATAATGGAGCAAATAAACTTCCTTTTAAATGCTGGAGTTTTTCGGATATTTTATGGATTAAATTAAACTCGGCTAATTCATCCGGATTTTCGACTGTTATATTAAGATGGTCAATCCAGCCATTTTTACAATACAAAAGTACTTCTACAACACAATCTCCTTCCTGATTGCTTTCGGGCATATTTTGCCAGGCAATACTATTTATTTCGATAAGAGCAGCGGTCCAATAAACAGGATCGCCAGAGACAGGATTAGAAATTTGTTTGCGTTGCAAATCGACCAATCCCAATTCTGGAATTGTCTTTAAGGCTTGTTTTATTTTTACAAATAATTCGTTGCGTGGTGTCATTTAAAATTTTGTTTTTACGTGATTAGTTTGCCCATTACACTTGAAGTATAAGCATAACGATTTGAAGCTGATGTATAACAGCTTTCATTATTTTCTTTAAAACAGACTTTTCTTTAAAGTCTATTTATATTGTCCATCGACATTTAAGTTCCCATCGTCATTGAGCTCAATATTATTAATCTTCATACCATCGTATTCCAGATTTTTTTTGGCTTCAATTAAAACGTTCATGTAATTGTCGTCGTTTAACATTTGCAAAATACCTACTCCCAGTTCAGGAAATTCACGATACTCGCCTTTGTTGGCAATCAAGATATGTTCTTGATGCAGGTTTTCTGAAAAACCAATCAATAGGTCTCCGTTCTGGAAGCCTAAATCCCCGTTTGTGTCTACTATTATATCATTCATAAAGCAAAATTCGGCTTTAGATACGTACCATAAAATTTACATTCCAAAGCTTGTATAAAATCTCCCCAAACTTTGTATTTGTCTGATACAAGGATTGGAAGACTATTTTTTTTGCAGCAGAAAAGCCCACAACTTTGCCTCAGAAATCAATCGGAAAATTACTTTTTAATACGAGTTACTTGTTTAAGTAAAACCAAAAGAAGGGTAGAGAAACGAGAATAAAAAAAACAAAGTGAGACTAATAAAGTACTTAGCCGTGCATTGCACAGCAACCTCTCAAAACACATCAATAAGTAGCATACAGAACTACTGGAAAAATCAATTGGGTTGGAGAATGCCAGGTTACCACTTTATTATAAAGCCAGATGGGGAAGTAGTTTCTTTATTGCCAATAGAACAGGTTTCGAATGGCGTACAAGGATTTAACCATGAAAGCATCAACATATCTTATGTAGGTGGAATCGACGAAAAGGTTGTTCCTAAAGATAATCGAACGCTTGCCCAGAAAGCTTCTTTGTTAAAATTGCTTACGGAGTTGAAACAAAAATTTCCGAAAGCTATTATTCAGGGACACAGAGATTTTCCGAATGTAAAGAAAGCATGCCCAAGTTTTGACGCTAAAAAAGAATATCAACATGTATAAAAAAACACTTTTGTTATCAGTGTTTATTTTTAGTTGTTTGTTGATTTCCTGTCGTACGACGCGACAGGAAACTCAAAAAACCGAAAATCAGACTCAAATAACATCTGAAAAAGTAGTCATCTATAAAGATACTACAGTTTATGCTCCGAGAGCAGAAACGGAACTAAGAATCCCTTTATCTGAATTGGTTGCAAAGAGCCAATTGAAAACAGATTCGCAACCCATTTTTTACGTTCAGAAAAACGCTCAGGCAAAGGTTAAATTAAAAATTGTACACGATACAATTTCGATATCCGCAACCTGTGATAGTCTTGCAATAGTGGCCAAGATAAAAAATGAGTTCAAAAAAGAGAGTTCAAATGTTATTAAAAACAACAATATAGAAAGCAAGCAAAAAACTGGATATTCTTTTATTCATATCGGTATTGCTTTTTTACTCGGATTTGCATTTTGTTATATAATTAAATTTTTTAAAATAGTATGAGTTTACCAAATATAAAATTCAACATCTCTAGCAAGGGTCTAGGGTTGTTACAATCAGACATTCAAAAAGTACCAGGATTGGTATTAACTGGAGTTACAATTACAGGAACTGGAAAAGTTGCTGTAGGTAGTTCGTATCAGATTTTCTCGCTTGATGAAGCAGTAAATCTTGGTATCGAAGAGACAGGTGCAAATGCTTTTGCTTACAAGCATATCAAAGCATTTTACGACGAAGCCAAAAAAGGAGCAGAACTTTGGTTCATGCTTGTTTTATCGACCATTACAATGGAAGATATGGCCGATTTGACAAAACCTTATGCAAAAAAGCTTTTGGCTGATGCATCTGGAAAAATTAGAGTTTTAGGACTTCTTAAAAAATCAGGAACCACAGAAACTATCACAAACGGATTAGACGCCGATGTTGCTCTTGCTGTTGCAAAAGCGCAAGCGTTAAACCAGGATTATGCAGACAGGTATTTCCCGGTTCGTACCATTATCTCAGGAAACAAATTCTCTGGAGTTGTTGCCGACTTAAAAGATTACACCACTGCAAGTTTTAACAAAGTATCTATTTTGTTAGCAAACACAGATGGTTCTAAAGAAGCTTCTGTAGGTTTGGCTTTAGGAAGAATTGCAAGTATTCCTTCTCAAAGAAAAATCTCTCGTGTAAAAGATGGTCCGGTAGAAGATTTTACCGCTTATTTTACTGATGGATCAAAAGCAGAAACCCTTGATACTTCTTGGAATGCTATCCATAACAAAGGGTATATCTTTTTACGCAGTTTTGCTAACCGTTCTGGTTATTATTTTACAAGTGATGCAACCTTAACTGGATCTACAGATGATTTCAATACTTTATCAAGAGGTTTAGTAATGGACGAAGCAGTACTTATTGCTTACGATACTTTGGTTGATGAATTATCAGACGAAATTCCGGTTACAGATGCTGGAAAAATTCACCCGGTTACTATTAAATCATGGCAAAATGCTATCGAAAGACAAATTGATGGTTTAATGGTTCAAAACGGAAAATTATCTGGTGTAAAGGCATATATCGACGAAAACCAAAATGTATTGGTGACTAACAACTTGAATATTGCCTTACAATTATTGCCAGTAGGTTATAGCGATTATATAACTGTAAACATCGGATTTACAACAAATTTAGAATAAATATGAGCACATTTAGCAGCAAGCAATACGCTTGGTCAGATGTTTCCATCTCAATTGGAGGCAGAATTATAGAAGGAATTACAGAAGTTGAATACACTGTAAAACAGGAAAAGGAAACTTTAAGAGGTCGTGGTAACAACCCTCACAAAGTAACACGTGGTAATAAATCTTACGAAGGAAAAATTACTATTTGGCAAAGCGAATTGGAAGCAATGGTTTTAAGTGCTCCAAACGCTGATATCCTTGACTTAACTTTTGATGTTATCGTTTCTTACGTTCCATCTGATGGAGGAAAAACGGTAATTGATGTTTTAACTGGTTGCGAATTTACCGAAACTAAGAAAAGCATGAAACAAGGAGACAAAAACATGGTAGTCGAATTGCCAATTGTCTTTTTAGGTGTAAAAGCACAACAATAATAATCCTAATCCAACCAACCAAAACAGTTTAAATGTTTTGGTTGGTTAAATAAAACAAACAATGAAACAGCAAATAAAACAAGAACAAATTAATGAGTGGAAAGAAAAATACGGTCAAATTTATGAGCTTCCTGTAGAGGATAAAGTAGCTTATTTACGCGAACCGAAAATGACAACTTTTAAGCATGCCTTTAGTGCTATGCAAAAAGATGGCGAAATGACCTTTGGAGAGGTCATGTTAAACGAATTATTTATTGGCGGAGATGAAGAAATCAAGACAAATGATGATTACTTCTTTGCAGCACGTAAAGAGCTTGCCAATTTTTTCAATTTTGATGATGCCGAAATAACTTCAGAAGGAAACAACTCGGTTATTGTAATTGGTGAAGAAAAATGCACCGTTAGAGTAATTACACGTCAGGATATTAAAACTGCCGAAAAGAAAAATCCATCTGCAAAACCATTTGTTACTCAGGAAAAATTATTCGAAATGATTTGTATCAAGAAAGATGATGTCTTTAATGATAGAGAAAATGCTTCGATTAGATTCCCGCTTTACCAGGCAATAGAAAAACTCCAAAACAAAAAAGTGGCAACGCTAAAAAAGCTTTAAAAGGGGCTATCATCGATACCGATGATACCTCTTCCTTTTCAATTGCAGAGAATATCGACATACGATTATTTGATGCGTATTTAAAATTCTATATGCACATTCCTAAACCTCATAAACTGAGTGATGAAGATTGGGCAGAAGAAATTCAGAATTTACATTTTATCAGAACCAAAGAAAAAGAAACCTCACAAATACCATCATGAGCCCCTACGACTATATTACAAGCATACAAAATGCAAACGGCCCAATTTTGAACGTGGCCCAATCCCTTGGAATTACGATAAATCAGATAGATATCATGAATAACTCGTTTAATCAGGTAGATAACTCTGTACATAATTTTAATGAAAAAGTCAAAGAAAGTGCCACTTCGATGGGTTTTTTTAAGACCAAGTTAATGGAGATTGGAGGTAAAATAAAAGGAGCTTTTTCGCCTGAGGCCATTTTTGAATTTGGAAAAAAAGTTTTTGATGCCCGAGTAGAATATGAAAAGCTTAATGGTGTAAAAGGAGGGATAAGTGATGAGTTTATTAAGCTTAAAGCAAATTTAGATGTGTTTACGACCGCTTGGAATACTTTTTTGGTTTCGCTAGGTGGTGACGCTTCTGGTTTATTTATGACCATCCTTACTACGATGAATGAAGGACTAAGCTTCTTAACATCTCAATTGCCCAATATAGCAACCTGGTTTAGTATTCTCTGGAAAATGATGGAACCAGTAGTTTTATCATTGAGAGATTTTATAAAATCGGCTTTTAGTTTTGTCGAAGTAGGAGCAATATTAGATGGTTTTGGACTCGTAATGACTGGTGTTTTGCTAGTAGTGAGTTGGCTAACAACCGGATTGAAGTTTATCATTGATACATTAAAACCTTTTGCAACCGAAATTCTGATTCTTACAGGAGCATGGTTGTTATTGTCTAATGCTGTAGCTATTTATAGTGGTGTTATGGTTGTTTTTAATGCGATAATGGCAGCTTCTCCTATTACCTGGATTATAGTCGGAATTATGGCGCTTGCATTAGTTATCGGAATGATAATTAAATACACAAGCGGTTGGGGCGAGAGCTGGAGACATGTGGTTAGTGGTGCTAAATTTTTATGGGATGGTTTTACAGAGACTGCACAAGCCAAATTTAATACGTTGATACAAAATTTTATGATTGGTATTGACAAAATAAAAATTGGCTGGTACAAATTTAAAGAAGCAGTAGGTATGGGCGATAGCTCTGAGAACCTAAAGATGATTGCTCAGATTAATGGAGACATTAAAATGCGTGAAAACTCGATTACTGCTGGTAAAGCCAAAGCAGATAATTCTTTCGCTAAAGCGAGAAATGAATTTAGCCAAGTTAAAATTAATGTAGATACTGCAGGAATTTCAAGAGATTTTAAAAAGATAAAAGATACGTTTGGCGGGGCAGGTGCAAAAACAAATGCTATAACAGATACTAAAGTAAATCCTGGAAAAGCCAAAACGTTAAAAGGAGCTAAAGATAATAATATAGGTTCGTCTGATTCAATTGTGTCTGGAGGAGCTAAAGGAACTAATATTATAATAAACATACAAAAACTACAAGATGACACTAAAATTTACGTGGAGTCATCCGAAAAAGGGATAAGTAATTTGGGCGAAAAAGTACAAGAAATGCTTTTAAGAGCCGTGAATAGTGTTAACCAAATGCAAACAGCAGTATAATGGCAGAATTTAATATAAAAGAAATTACAGCTAGAGCATTTCTAGATTATGTTGGTCCAGGATATCCGGGTTTCTTGTTTGATGTTAGTACAAAAGGTGGAAAACTGAAAATAAAAAAGAACGGAAAGAAAATAGACCTAAACTCTATCAATGCTTCTAATTTTTCGGGAGGGAAATATTTTCTGACTCTTACACTTACTTATAAAGGTGTTGATTATGAATTGCCAAATGAGCCTTTAATTTCGTTGGGATTAAGCAAAACAATTGTTGAAACTGCCACAGTAGGAAAGTATCGTAAAGGAACTGTAAAAGAATATATCAATACCGAAGATTATACGATTTCTATAAAAGGAATTTGTTTTGATGACGAAAATCCTAATTCATATCCTTCTCAGCAAGTAAGCACATTAAGAAATATGGTAGAAATAAATGAAGCGCTTGAGATAAAAAGCAATCCATTTTTTACACTATTTGGCATTGGGAAAATTGTAATCAAAGACATTCAGTTTGAGGATATGATGGGACAAGGAGGAATGCAAAAATATACGATTTCGGCAATTAGTGATCAGGATTTTTATGCTGATTTAGACGAAAAGAATAAGACAAAAAACGAATTAATAAATACACAAGAAAATGTTTCTACTTGAAAGTAAAGTTGTGTTTACCAAAGTCAATGGAGGCGCAGAAGAATCCAGTTATGTCTTTAATGCTGTTAATGAAATCGAAATAACCAAATCTGTTGATGAATTGAGTGATACAGCAATTATAAAATTGCCAACCCAATTTAAAATAAAGCAAAATGGAGCACAGAAGTTTACCGAAAAAGCATTACAAGTTGGTGACAAGGTAACAATTACTTTGGGTTATGAAGGTAAAATTTCGAAAGTGGAATTTGTGGGATATATAAAAAAAATCAGCCCAAAAACACCTCTGGAAATTCACTGTGAAGATGCGATGTGGAAACTTCGTAGAAAGAATGTAAGTAATAGCTGGGATAAAAAAGTCACACTAGAAGATATTTTAAAAGAAATAGTAAAAGATACAGGTATCGAACTTAGTTATCCTGTTCTGGGTTTTGATCTGGAGAAATGGATTATTAATGAAAATGGAGCTCAAGCTCTGGAAAAATTAAAACAAGAGTTTGGTTTTACCTCTTTTATAAATGATGAGGGTAAGTTGCATTGTGGCTTGAAAGAATTAACGAATATTGGTGAAGTAGCTAGTTATGATTTAAACTACAATTTGGTCGAAAATAATTTGGAATACAAAACCAAAGAAGACCGAAAAATCATGGTGAAATATACTTATATAGATCCCAAAACCAATGAGCGAACTATTGTTGAGGAAGGAGATAAAGATGGGGAACAAAGAACTTATACAACCTCGATAGCTTCAGACAAAGCACAATTAAAAGAACTGGTAAAAGCTGAGCTCGAAAAATTACGATTTGATGGTTATAATGGGGATGTAACTAGTTTTTTGATTCCCTATGCCACACGAGGCATGAAAGCTGTTTTAATAGACAAAGAACACACAGACAGAGAAGGAAGTTACTTTATTAATAAAGTAGTGACCACTTTTGGGATGAGTGGAGCAAGAAGAAAAGTAAGCATAAGAAATAGATTGTAATGGAAAAAGATTTGCAGGACGCTTTTAGAAAAATAAAAAAACGAGATGTCGACACCTTCATTGCGCATGTTATTTCTGTTGATAAAGAAAAAGGAACATGTAAGATATCAGACGGAAAACTGGAATATGCCGATGTACAATTGGCTTCGATAATAAACGAGAGCAATCAAAAATTTTATTTGTTTCCAAAAAAGGATAGCTCCGTTATCGTAAGTCCGATTAATGAAGATTTACATCGATTGTATGTTGAGGTTTATTCGGAAATAGAAAGCTTAAGTCTTGTAATTGATAAAGTTCAATTTCAGGTAGACAAAGATGGTTTTTTGTTTAAAAAGGAAAATGAAAATTTAAAGAAATTGATGGCTGATTTGATAATAGCAATTAAGAATTTAAAATTCACAACTAATAACGGACCAACGATAAGCTTAATAAACTTAGCCGATTTTACAGCTCTAGAAGATAGGTTTAATCAATTTTTAAAAGATAAATAATGTTAAGCGTAGATAGACTAAAAAACAAAATCCGTACTGCATTTGATGATGAGCAACAAGAAAAATCTGATCACGAAGCAAGTCTGGACAGGATTTCATTAAAGTTGGCCACAGCAATTATTGAAGAAATTAAAAATGCTAAAATCGAATATCAAGCCGGGCTTGTTGCTCCAAACGGAAGCGTTACCGGAACAATAATTCATACAATTAGTTAATAAATGAATGAAATTACAATTGCATTAACCGGATTAATAACAGCTGGAGGTACTGGTTATTTTACTTTTTTGTTTGCCAAAAGCAAATATAAGCAAGAAGTAGAAAAGCTAAAAGTTGAGGTTTTGCAGGCTAAACAATATGCTGATACTACGGCTATTGAAAATGATATTAAACTATCCGGACATTATAAAGAAATTCTTGACGACTTAAAAAACCGATATGAAACCCGGTATAAAGAGTTTGAAGATATGATGAACAGAAAAGTTTTACTCCTGGAAGAAGAACTCAAGCTGAAGGATAGAAAAATCAAATTACAGCAACAGGAGATTACCGAATTAAAAAAAGAAAACAGAACATTACGTACCAATGCAAGAAACAGTATTACATAACCAATCGTTAATAGATTTTACCATACATCATTGCGGTACAATCGAAAGTGTTGTAGCAATGGCTGTTGCAAACGATTGGAGTATAACCGAAGAATTACAGCCTAAAAGAATTTTAGAAGTACCTGCCGATGTTATAAAAGACTCGGACATTGTAGGGTTTTATACAAGTAAGAAACATGTTCCGGCATTTAATTATTCGGGACCAATCTCTGCAAACGACGAAGGTATTGGCGAAATGATAATAGAAGAAACATTTATAGTAAGATAAAAAAATGGCAAGAAGTATATCAGAAATACAAGCAAAAATGATTGAGGCCGTTGGTGCAAATCAAATTCTTTCGGGACAACTCACATCAATAACATCCACAAGTAAAACATCTATAGCAAGATTATTCACTTTTATTGTAGCTACGGCTATATGGATGTTGGAAGTTTTCTTTGATCAACATAAAAAAGAGGTTGATGAAAAACTTGCAAATCAAAAATCAGGAACGCTGCCTTGGTATCGTACTATGGCATTACGTTTTCAATATGGATTTGATTTAGTAAAAGACGAAGATTATTTCAATAATAAAGATAAGGATGGAAACGAAGCTGAAGTCTCAAAAATAGAAGCTTCGAAGATTGTGAAGTATGCAGCAGTAAATGAAGCTCCCGAAAGTAGTCGTGTGATTATAAAAATTGCAGGTGAAGATAGTGACAAAGTTTTAGCTCCTATAAATGACCTGCAAAAAGAAGCTTTCGATGCTTATATAAACGAAATAAAAGTTGCGGGAGTTAGGGTTACAGTGCTAAATTATAAACCAGATCTTTTGAATTTATCTATTCAAATTAAGCGTGACGCGATGTTGTTGAATAGCACTGGGATGAGAATTAAAGATGGGGAATACCCCGTAATAAATGCAATTCAGGAATTTATGAAAGAACTTCCGTTTGATGGGGATTTACGTTTATCGGCTTTGGTTGATAAATTACAATCGGTTGAAGGAGTTCTGGATGCAACAGTTGTAGGTGCTACAAGTGCCTGGATTAATCCTGAAACGGGTGATTACGGTAAACCACAGAATATTTTTATTTCGACAATACCTTATAGTGGTTATTTTAAAATTACTGATTTTAAAGGTATAGAGTATGTGGTATAAAGTAAATTTTAATATGCTGGCAATACAGTTATTGCCCACTTTTTTGCGAAAACCGGCTTTTATGGCTTTTGTTCAGATACTAATGAAACCTATAACAGCAATCTATGATGATTGGATTATAGCTCGAAATGAAAACATTTTTAGACTTTATCACACAGGACAAGTTTGTCATTTACGAAAATCATTGAATTTGAAATTTGATGAAGAACAAAAACGTATTGAGATAAAGAAGGGAAATCTGTATACCACAACTTATATATATACAGAAGGAGAAGGATTTGATAAATATGTAAATCTGGAAACGGAGCCCGAAACAATTTGGTTAAGAACCGAAGTAGAAACAGCTGATACAGGATTAGACTTTATAGTCTCGGTACCAGAACAAATCTACAAAACAAGATTAGAGGGCATAGAAGCTCATGTGAAATTTTATAAAGCAGGCGGTATACGCAGTAAAGTAATAAGCAAGTAATGAATAAAATAAATTATAACCAGGCAGGTGGTTTTCCACTAAAAACAGAAAGACTTCAGGAGTTACAAACGGCTTACGAAATCTTCAATCATTTAGGTAATATAGCGGGAGATCTATCTATTCTTTCCGGTTGTGGCATTACAGGATCTAGTGTAGCAGATGGAGTTGTTGTAATAAACAATGAAGTTATACCCTTTAGAGGAGGTTATGTTGCAGCAAATGTTATCATAATTGAGGAACCTATTAGTAAAGAATTTGAAAATGGTAGTGCAAAAAATGTGTACAGCGTTCGTTATGCCACTTTTGGTACAGCAGCTACATCATGGCCGTGGGCAAGTTTTAAAAAACCAATTGAGACCAAAGCAATTCCTAGCGATTTAGTTTCTAGACTTGAAGCTTTAGAAAGAAAAAATGCAGTTTTTCAATCAGGAGGAGGGATGGTATTGTGGAATAAACCCGCAAACCAAATACCTGCTGGCTGGGCAGAAGTAGTTAATTGGCGTGGACGTATGCCTGTTGGGTTTGATGCTTCTCAAGCTGAATTTAACACGATGGGTAAAATTGGTGGTGCTAAAACCAAGCAGCTTTATGAAAGCGAAATGCCAGCACATACTCACGGTTATTATGATATTTATTACTCAGAAGCTGGAGGTACTGTTCCTATTTCAGGTAAATATGGTTCAAATCGTTCAGATAATGATAATGCAGGTTGGCAAATGGCGAGAACTACAGACTCTGCAGGATATGGAGTTGCTTTCTCAATCATGAATCCATACAGAGTAGTCATGTTTATTGAATACGTTGGATAATGGTAGACATAAATACTATTTTAAGTTGGTTTAAAACTTATACAAGCCCTGTTTCGGGCATCATAGGAATGAGTTTGATGTAAAAAACAAACAAATTCCATAATCAAATAATCTAGAATAAATGCTCTGTTTTTTATCATAAAGAGCAGAGCATTTTATCTCATCATAACATCCAAAATATTTATTAAATAGAATAAAAAAATATGGCAACAGATATAAATACCATTTTAAGTTGGTTTAAAACAGGTTTAAAACCTACACAAGCCCAATTTTGGGCATCATGGCAATCGTTTTGGCATAAAGACGAGCAAATACCACAAAGTAGTATTGCAAACTTGTCGACAACGTTAAATGCTAAAGCGGAGAAATCACAGTTTGATGCGCATATTGGAGATGCCCTGGCACACGAAAATTTGTTCAAAGCAAAATTAGATAAAACTTTATTTGAGGAACATACAACGGATCCAAATGCACACGCTGAACTATTTGGAAAAATGGGTTTTGTCCCAACAGGTAAACTTTTTGTATTTAAACATCCTGATAATTCTAATCCTGCAAATGCTTATGTGCTAGAGGCAAAAGATATGGTTATAGGATATGTTGATGCGAGTTGGATAACAGGAAATTATTTGGGTGGAGATATTACTCAAATAGAAAGTTTTGATGTGTACACAATAATTTAATTTAAAAGATGAAAAAAATATTTTTGTTTTTATTGTTAGTGGTATCATTTACAGTTACTGCTCAAAAAACATATTCTATAGAGAAACCATTACAACTAAATACTGTCAATGAAGGCGCTAAATCTGATAGTGTATTAGTAAGAGGTACTGATAAGATTGTAAAGTATGTTCCAAGAAGTGAGTTTGGCGGTATTGTCGATTTGAGCTATTTACCTTCACCAACTAATGGAACCGTTTTACCAAGTTCAGGAACTCCTGCAACAGTTCCATTGGCAACTACAGCAAACGCTGGTTTATTTTCTCCAACCGAAAAAACTAAACTCGATGGTATAGCAACTGGAGCAACAGCAAATCAAACTGACGCTTATTTGCTAAATAGAGCAAATCAAACGGGCTCACAAGCTATAGCTACAGTAACAGGATTACAAACTGCTTTGGACGGAAAGCAATCTGTAATAGGATTTGTTCCTGAAAATGTAGCTAATAAACAGAATACATTGAATTATGATGGAACAGGAACTAAATATGCAACTGTAGATGCAGTAAATATTGCTGATGCACAAAATGTAAAGATATCAGGATTTCAATCTATCCAAGGTCGAAAGTTGTTTAATAATGGGCTTGGTAAACAAGTAGATATTCTGCCTGTAACAGGTAATAATTCCATGGAGATATCATCTGCCAATGGTAAAGTAGGTATATATACGTCAGTTCCTACCAACGGAATAGGTCATTTATCTGTAAACCCAATAGGTGTTACAGGCGCCAAATTCGTTTCATATCAAGATAATTTAACGGAGAGGTTTTCTGTACTTCAAAATGGTGATGTCATGGGAGGGAAGTTTATAAAGTTTGGCGGATTACCTACTCAATATTTAATGGCAGATGGTAGTGTATCAACATTAGAGGCATTATCCGGATCGTCAGGAACTTTTATTCCAGAAAGTCCAAATCTTGGAGTTCATACTCTAACTTATTCTAAATCTTATTGGGTTAAGGTGGGGAATATAGTTACAATTACACTTAATTATTCTTTGGCTGTTACATCTCTAGTTCAGGGACTAAGTTTTGATGTTGCTCTACCTAATTCTTTTAGAATTAATTCTCCTGTAGATGGTAGATTAATAGGTATATCAAATATAACTTTATCTTCAAATTCTGGCTCTCCAGGCTCTGTATGTAAGGTGTTTGAGGGCACTTATAACAATACGGTTAATCAAACGATTGCCTTTAATGGGAATGTTTCTGCAAATACATACTATTCCTCTATAGTGTTTTCTATACAGGTTAACTAATTGCTTTGTTTTAAACGTCATTGCAACAGCTTAACTCCAAACAATTAAAATAAATGAAAGAGATTACAAAAAAAGAATCATCAACAGATACTTATAAAATAAATAAAGCATTAAAGCTAAATACCATAAA
Source organism: Flavobacterium sp. GL_143 (assembly GCF_057834355.1). Lineage (NCBI taxonomy): Bacteria > Pseudomonadati > Bacteroidota > Flavobacteriia > Flavobacteriales > Flavobacteriaceae > Flavobacterium > Flavobacterium sp. GL_143. The sequence goes on from NZ_CM174401.1 coordinate 2,945,893, forward strand.
TAAAGGAGAAACAGTAGATAACGTATTGGTTCACGATGTGAACAACGAAATAAAATCTGTTCCCAGAAGTGAGTTTGGTGGAAGTTCACAGAATTTTCAGGATGTAGTTACTAAGAGTACTGTAGATATGGGAGGTACGGCAGTAGCTTCTGTAGAAGATCCTATAGATGCTTCAAAAAGAGGAGCTCTTATAGTAGGAAAAACTGACGGAGTAAATATGGGGGCAATTGTAGCATCATCTACTCCAACTTCTGTAGGAAGTTATATTACAGAAATGGGAAAGATAAGAATGATTCAATCTAACCCAGATGGAACTATAAAAACCGAATTGAAAATAAATGAGCCTAAGGTTGCATCAAATATATATGTGCCTGCTCCAGATGTGGCTGGTGATTATATTTTAGCAACAACACAAGATATTAGTTTAGATAAAGCGGCAGCGATTGGCTCTACTATAACTGATAAAGAAGTTACATTTAATACTACTGCAACTGATATTAAAACCTCAATTACTAAAGAAGGAGTTCTTATTTTAGAAAATGGAGTTAATGATTTAGGTCCTACCGAATTAAAAACTTTAATTGGTAAAAGTAGTATTACAATTACAGAAAAAGGTTTTCGTGAAGAAGGAGGAGGATCTGAGGGAGGGGTTACTTTGGCAAGAAAAAACGATGCTAATTTCTCTAGTAATACTGTTATAAAACCTACTGAAACTGAAACTTTAATAGATAAAAAAAGTATTACAATTACAGAAAAAGGTTTTTTAAGAGATGATGGAGAGACTAAGGTTTTAATTAATAAAAACAATGTTAGTCTTTCCCGAATAAATCCTACGGAAAGCGAAATTAATGAAATTGGATTAGATGCAGATGAATGGAATCTTTATACTTATCAAGGTGATAGAGGTTTTAATGCAAATCCTTTTCGTTTTGCTTTTTCAGAAGGAAGACATAATGTATCATTCATGTTGGATGGCCCTATAAATCAAACTACTCAAGTAAGATTTAATCCATTAGGAGGTGCTGTTACTTACGAAGATTCTTTTAAAACAATCAATGGAAAAAGCATTGTAGGTAGTGGAGATATTGTATTGTCTGCAACTGGTGAATTTAAAACAATCAACGGTCAAAGCATTATTGGTACTGGGAATATTGCAGTGTCTGCAACCGGTGATTTTAAAACAATCAATGGTCAAAGCATTGTAGGTACTGGGAATATTACTGTTACTGGTACTCCAGTAGCATCGACTTTTCAAGATGTATTAAACGCAGGAAAAGTCAGTACAACTTCAGGTCAAGACCATCACTTTCAGCTCAGAAGTCAGTTTTATGATGGAGGACCATATCACGATATGACTTTTAAAAGAAACTCCATAAGATTAGAATTTGGCGGCGGAGGATATGTTTTTGATGAGGAAGGAATATATCCGGTTAGAAATTTAGCTTCATCATTTGGGTATGGAGGATTTGCTCTCACAAGTGGTGGAATAAGTTTTAAAACGAATCCTATAGGTGGAATGGCTACAATTAAATCAGATAATTTAACTAGTAACTATACATTTCAATTACCAGGAAACATAGAAGTAGGAGGAACGCAAACTCTTGCAACAACAAATGATATTGCAGCGTATGTGGCTTCAAGAACTGTTATAAGTCCAACTACGACTTTGTTAACATCGGCAGATTTAAATACGACTTACCCAACAGCAACAGCAGGATTTAGAGTTATGGCACTAAATATACCATCGGAAAAAGTAATTTATGAGAAAATTGCTAACGGTTGGATTAAAACAGTAGTTTCAGTTTTATAAAAATGATTTTAAAACCAAAAAGAATGCTGAACTATAGTGGTGTCGTTTTTCCTTAATAAATTTTGATCCTTATAAGAAAGATTAGTAATAAATTAAAAGATACACTAACATTCAGTATTCCTTTTTGGTAGAATGTTTTGATATAAGTATTAGTAGTAATGATAAAATAATATTCTTAAAAATAATTACAGAATTAACTCTAAACAATTTGAATAAATGAAAGAGATTGCAAAAACAGAATCATTAGCTGATACTTATAAAATAAATAAGGCTTTAAAGTTAAACACATTAAACGAAGGAGAACCAACAGATAATGTTTTGGTTCATGGAGTGGATAATGAAGTGAAATCTATTCCCCGAAGTGAGTTTGGAGGAGGAAAACCGGATACTTTGCAAGAAGTAGTAACTCAGAGTACAATTGCAAATGGAGCAAATTATGCTAAGGCAGAATTGATAGACTCAACATTGTCTAGAAGTTCAGGGTTGTTATTAACGGCATTTAATAGTACTAATGAAGCTTTGTTAGGTACTACGACGGGAATTTATAATACAAAAAATGGATCGGTTAACGGAGAAATTTATCTTTCAAAACTGAATAAATCTACAGGCGCTGAGACCCGACTAGAATTTGCTGATCCTACAGCCAATGGAACAGCAGTTTGGAGTTTACCAGCAAAAGAAAAAGGAGCTTATGTTTTAGCAGCTACATCAGATTTAGATGCAAAGGCTAATATAACATCATTAACTCCTGGCAGGATACCTTTTACTTCTTCGTCTAATACGTTGTCTGATAGTTCGAAACTATTATGGGATGATGCTTCGAGCAAACTAGAGATAAATGGGTACAGACCTACTTTGTCATTTAGAGAACCTTTAAATAAGTATGGATGGGATATTACTAATGGTAGTTTAGGCAGTGGTACTTTGCTTATAAGAAGTAAGGAAGGCAAACGTATGTTACTTATAGAAAATCCAGATAGTCCAACTTCAGTAACACAACCTAAATTGGCTATTGGTAATTTTACAGGAAGTATTCCTGTCGAAGCCCAGCTATATGTATATGGTGGACATAGTGGCGCCAATATAGATGCCAGGGGTTCTGAAATTGCCGATCAGGCAAATATCGATTTAGAAGGAAGTGATTGGGAAACATATCCTAGTTCTTTAGGATTTAGTTATTATGGAGTAAAATATTCGCACGGTGGGACTATATTAGGTTATGATAAAGTAAATACAGGAATCATCAGATGGGGAGGCAATGCTCAACCAATTATTACAAGTTTAAATGAAAAACCAATTATATTCGGAGTAAATGACATTGAGATATTTAATGTGAATTCATTAGGGCTAGAATACAAGTCTGACTTTAGTTTGTTAAATGCTTCTAATCCAAGATGGTTAGTTGATAAAGAATATGTAGACAATAAATTTCAGACCAAAGCGGCCTATAAGTTATATGTGGCACTTTTGACACAAACAGGAACAAATGCTCCTGTAGCGACAGTATTAGAAAATACTTTAGGTAATACAATTCTTTGGTCTAGAAGCAGCGCAGGGGTATATCATGGAACTCTCGCTGGAACTTTTATTGTGGGCAAGACGACTATGAGTGCTTCAGTCACAACATCGGGTTCTTCGGTAGCATCAGGAACTACACTTAATATAGCGGCTATAAGCACTCAAAAAGCAGATACATTAGTATCTACAGATGGACAATTAGTAAATTCTATGGTTGAAATAAGAGTGTATTCATAGTTAATAATTAAAAATTACAAGTACCATTAATTAAGAGCTAAGAAAAAAGACTTAACTCTAAACAATTTGAATAAATGAAAGAGATTGCAAAAACAGAATCATTAGTAGATGCATATAAAATAAATAAACCTTTAAAGTTAAACACAGTAAACAAAGGTGAACCAATAGATAATGTTTTAGTTCATAGCGTAGATAATGAAGTAAAATTTATTCCTAGGAGTGAGTTTAGTGGAGGTTCTCAAACAATTGACAGAGTATTAGAAGCAGGGAATACAGCAGTAGATAAATGGCTTACTATTAATAGCTATGTAGGACAGCCAACGGTGTCTATTTTACATGGACGTTTTGTATCACTTATCAATAATTTTACAGGAGATAAGGCATCTCTACAAAATAATCAACTGTTTATTTCAAACAAAGAAGATACTGAAAGGACAACGATATTAAATGATGGGATTAAATTTCAGAATTCATCAAAGAGTAGTACTCTAATGGCAAATCCAGATTCTGAGCTTTCATCAACTGGTAAAGTATTATTACCTATTACAAATGACTCAAGTGTAAAGACTTTAACAGCAACAGATGATTTCAAGACTATCAATGGGAATTCTATAATCGGAGTAGGAGATATAACTATTGGAGGAGGTGGAGAGATTCCAACATTGCAAGAAGTTTTTGCAAAAACACCAAACTCAACTTACGGCGCATATAGCGCAAATGATGGAGGATCAAAGACTCAATTTGTAATCGGTGTAGACGATGGAGGTTTTCAGGAAGCAAGAATTGATGGGGCGGTAGCGCTAAGTAGCAAATCTGGTAGTTTAGGCGTGTATAACGGAGAGGTTAATTTTACTCAACATTATAGTGGAGGGGAAACTTCATTAAGTTTTGCTGAACCTATTGCAACTGGAGGAGCAGCTAACTTTAAAATTCCGGCTAAACTTACAGGAGATTATACATTAGCAACTACTGAGGATTTCAAAAGTATTAATGGTCAAAGTATTGTAGGTACTGGAGATATAACTATTGGAGGAGGAGGCTCTCAATCTTTACAACAAGTAATTAATTCAGGCAATAAAATAACAAATGGAGCTGATATAATAAATGGGTATTTAGATTACTCAAGTATTTTAGGCCATCAAAGATTGCAATTCTATAATAATACTAAGGGGTTTTCACAATTAGATGAGAGAACTTTAAGCTTTATAGACGGGACAGGTAACATGGGAACTCTATATGGACAAGGGTCAAATGGACAATATTACTTACCTAACAAACCTAGTACAAGAGCTTATACATTAGCAACAACAGATGATTTTAAAACAATCAATGGGAATAATATAGTAGGCACAGGAGATATAGTAATAGAAGGAAATGCTACATCAGGTACTTTTACTCCTACATTAACTGGAATAACAAATGTAAAAGCAATTACATTTCATTCGGCAACATATACGAAAATTGGTGATGTTGTTAATGTAAATGTAGGATTTGAGTTGTCGATGAATGCTGCAAATACTGTTACTAGATACACTATTTCATTGCCTTTTACTAGAGCAACTAATTCACCTTTAACAATAGGTCAAGGTTCATGTATGAGTGCTTCATCGGCTTCAACATTCCCTACCTTGGGTCAATCTGATGAAAAGTCTTCGATTAGATTCTTTTTTATACCAACATCAACAGAAGGATATCTTGGAGCAGTTACCTTTCAATATTCGATTTTGCAATAATTTTAATCAAAAACCATGAACAAATTTTTAAACCTCATTCTCGGTACAACCGATGTACCGACCTATTTAGCAGGATTATTTTTTGCTTTAATTGGATTAGCATTTTATTACAAAGGTAAAATTGCCAAACGTGATAAAGCTTCGGGTAATACACCGTATTATTTTTCATTATCATTTTTTACGCAGGATAATTTAGTTGAACTTGTATTCTCAATCCTGGCTATTTTTTTAACACTACGTTTTTCAGTAGAATATTTCGGTGTAGATATTACGATGTTTTATGCGCTCGGAATTGGTTGGACATTACCCAAAGTAATTGCTTTTATGTATAAAATCCAGGATAAAGCGCGAGAATAAACTTCTACAATAATTTTAAATTGACATACCCAAGACCATTGAAGGCTTAATTGCTTTCGATAGTCTTGGGTGTTTTTTTGTTATAACAACCTTGATTTTTATTTTAAAATGGAAATTTTGATTTAAGAATAAGGAAATTTTGATTTTGCGTTTATATGTGGGATTAACCGCAAAGGGGTACGCAATATTTTTAAATCCAAGACTTATTTTTTGTTTATATATTAAAATCATTTTATTCCTTTAAATCTGTGGCTAACTCTTTGCGAAAATGATATGCGGATGATACAGATTCGCTAAGGCGAATACACCATCCCGAAGAGTCGGGACGGATTTTCGATTTATTGTTTTTAAAAATCCGTTTTTAATCCGCGTCTTTACTTTAGTAAATCCGTATCATCCGTGTACTTATTATAGACAATTTAAGTTAGTAACTTAAAAACCATTTTCATGAAATTTGTAACCTTATAATAATTCGTGTAAGTTTGTGTAATTGCGGGCTAAAAGCAATAACCAACCAAACCATATATAAATGAAGTTTTACCTCTTTATAATTTTACTAATTACTATTTCTGTAAAAGCACAAAATAAGATAGATTGCTCCAAATGTTCATCAGAGCTTATTGATGAAAGTAAACTAAAAAATGAAGATATTTATTCTTTAAAATTATTAAAGAATGAAATTTATGCGCGAAAAGGATATGTGTTTTCCAGTCCAGAATATGCCAATATTTTCAAAAAGTATAGTTGGTATAAACCAGTGACCAATAATAGCAGTATTGTTTATTCGGATACCGAAATAAAAAATATCGCAATTCTGACACAACGAATTGGGGAGATTTCAGAATTTCTTATGAATGAGCAAAACAGTAAATACAAAACCCTTTCACAAGAAAAAATAAATGAAATTTTTACAAAAGAAAAAAGAAAAGAATTAGGAATAAACTTCAATATTTGGAAAGTATACAACTATAAAGATAAAACCGGTGAATATTATTTAGTCCTGACAGAAGATAAATTTAAAGAACCAGTTGATGGAGATAATTTTAATAATGCTGTTAAAGCGTTCAATTTTAAAATTGAAAACAACCGTTGGATAAAAACTTTCGAGACTAACGATTTCAAACAGAAAGAAGAAGAGAGTATTTGGTTTTGGACAAAGTATGTCTATGTAGAAGATTTTGATAATGATGGAATTATCGAACCAATACTAATTTATGGCACAAACGGATATAATGGATATGATGATGGGAGAATAAAAATCTTATTGTATTATAAAGGTAAAAAGATTGGGATTCGAATCCAGAATGGGATTTTGGATGATGAAAGGAATTTTAGTTTAGATGCTGAATTTTATACGATTCCAAAGAAAATACAAGATAAAATCGTAGGACAAATGAATTCAATGGTCGAAAATGGACATTCGATTTTGCCTTATGGATGGCAAAAAAAGATGGCAAAAAAAATGACTTTTATTCAAGAATAAAAAAAGCATATCTTAATCTATAAAATTGAAAAAGTAGATTTTTACTACAATGTATTTTTTTAACTATATAGTTAATAATAAAAGTCAATCAAAAGTGTTGCAAAACAAAATCGTTTTATATATTTGAAATCACGATAATTTTTGCATTATTTGTAAAATAAAAGCAAAAAGCCAGAAAGAAATTAATTATTAATAGCAAATACACCTATGTCGTTTTCAAGTCTATTTCGAAAAAAAACTGTACAAGATATTTTAAGTCAAGTCGAAAAAAATAATGCCGATGGTCATAATACATTGGGCAAGCATTTGACGGCGCGTGATTTAACTGCTTTTGGAATTGCTGCAATTGTAGGAGCAGGTATTTTTAGTACAATAGGTAAAGCCAGTGCCGATGGAGGTCCTGCCGTTATTTTTCTGTTTCTTTTTACAGCCATTGCTTGTAGTTTTGCTGCTTTTGCGTATGCCGAATTTGCTTCGATGGTTCCAGTTTCAGGAAGTGCTTATACCTATTCATACGTTGCCTTTGGCGAGATTATAGCCTGGGTTATTGGTTGGGCATTGATAATGGAATATTCGGTCGGGAACATAACCGTCGCCATATCGTGGAGTGATTATTTTACAGGATTACTCGCCAGCGGAGGAATACATTTGCCCCAATGGGTTCAAATGGATTATCTAACAGCTTCTAACGGATTTAAAGATGCCACAGCGTTAATGCACGGTGGGAAATCATTCGAGAATCTAGAACCAGCCTTACAATCAGCATATACAGCATGGACAACATCACCTTTAATAGGTTCATTCCATTTTGTTGCCGATCTTCCAGCCTTATTGATTATTATCTTGATTACCGCTTTAATTTATCGCGGAATGAAAGAATCTCGTAATGCGAGTAATATCATGGTTGTTGTAAAATTATGCGTTGTACTTTTAGTAATTGCAGTAGGAGTTTTTTACGTAGATACTGCCAATTGGGATCCGTTTGCACCAAATGGAGTAACAGGAGTTCTTAAAGGAGTTTCAGCAGTATTCTTTGCTTATATTGGTTTTGATGCCATCTCAACAACTGCCGAAGAATGTAAAGATCCACAACGTGATTTACCACGAGGAATGATGTGGGCAATTATAATATGTACCATTTTGTATATAGCAATTGCATTGGTACTTACCGGAATGGTAAGTTATAACCAACTTAATGTAGGAGATCCACTTGCTTTTGTATTCGATAAATTAGATTTAAAATGGATGTCAGGAATTATTGCTGTAAGTGCAGTAGTAGCTATGGCAAGTGTTTTATTGGTTTTTCAGATGGGACAACCTCGTATCTGGATGAGCATGAGCCGTGACGGATTATTGCCAAAACGATTCTCTAAAGTGCATCCTAAATTTAAAACACCATCTTACGCAACTATAGTAACAGGTTTTGTTGTAGCAGTTCCAGCTTTATTCCTAAACCTTACTATGGTAACCGATTTATGTAGTATCGGAACATTATTTGCCTTTGTATTAGTTTGCGCAGGAGTTTTGGTGTTACAAAACAAGCCAAATATTCCAAGAGGAAAATTTAAAACACCTTATGTAAATTCAAAATTCATAATGCCAGTTTTATTAATAATCGGATTGGTTTTTTCTTTTGGATACAACAAAAAAGCAACAATGAGTTTTATTACCAATGAAACTCAAATTAATGAATCGGCAGATATTATCACATCATTAGATAAAAGCCATACAAAACAAGTATATGATTATTTAGTGACCGTTGATGCTAAAAATGCTACAACTGGAAAACCAGATTTAGAGCAAATATTAAATCAATATCAAAAAGATGAAGCTAAGTATGCAAGTGTAATTGCAGGATTGCCAGTTGCAGATTCTATAAAATATGAAAGTGGTTTAAGTTTATTCAAACATAAAATTCCAATGTGGATTTTCTTAATTGTTTTGGTTGGATTAACCGTTTGGGCTTTTAAACAAAATTTATCTTTAATTCCGTTATTAGGATTAATTTGCTGCTTATACATGATGGCCGAATTAAGCGTTTGGAACTGGATTTATTTTACAGTTTGGTTGCTAATAGGACTTTGCATATACTTTGGCTTTAGCCGAAAAAATAGTAAACTGAATTTTGTTGAGAAACAGTAAGTTCTACTTTTAGTAAAAAGTTAAATGTAAATAAAGTCAATACAATCTAAGAAGTCTAAAATAAAAATCCGTTCTGAGTATAATTCAGAACGGATTTTTATTTGCAGTACCAGTAAAAAGTAACAACAATCCAATAATCCAAGATGTCTAAGTAAGTCCAATAATCTAAGCAGTCTAACAATCTAAGCAAGTCTAATTATAAAATAAAAAAATCCGCTAAGAGAATTTCTCCAGCGGATCCAAACAAAATTTAAAAATTAAGCAAATTTATTTATAAAGAAATGTTTTGTGTTTCTAAAACCTCAAGCTCTATCATACAGGCTTTCATCATTTGGTAAGTTCTCTCGATGTCGTTATCCAATCCAATCGAGAAACGAATTAAACCATCAGTTAAACCCATCGTAGCTTGTTCATCTAGCGGAATTTCACTAGAAGTTGAGGTTCCTGGAGCGCTAAATAAAGTTTTGTAAAAACCTAAACTTACCGCCAAATATCCAAGATTACGTTGCTGCATCAATTCCATTAATTCATTGGCTTTAGCCAGAGAACCAACATCTATTGTAAGCATACCACCGTAACCATATTCAGGATTAATCATCGTTTTGTATAATTCGTGGCTAGGGTGACTTCTTAAACCAGGGTAAACCGTTTTAAGACCGTCTTGTTCAAATTTGTCGGCTAGAACATGCGCGTTATGACTGTGTTGTTTGATTCGAATGTGCAAAGTTCTTAGGTTTTTCATCACACTAGCCGAACGTAAACTGTCCATCGTAGGGCCTAAAAGCATGCTTGCCCCACTATTTACATTTTTCAAACTGTTAATAAATTCTTTAGAGGCACAAGTTACCCCACCAACAGTATCACTGCTACCATTTATATATTTTGTCAAACTATGAATCACAATATCGGCACCTAGTTTGGCAGGCGAAACCGACAAAGGCGAAAACGTATTATCGACAACTAATTTCAGGTTGTATTTTTTTGCAAGGCGAGACAAACCTCTAATATCCGCTACTTCTAATAAAGGATTACTTACCGTTTCGCAGTAAATAACCTTAGTTTCAGGAGTAATTGCAGCTTCTACAACGTCTAACTTTGTTATATCTACAAAAGTCGTTTTTACTCCAAATCTCGGAATTAAATTTTTTAAGAAAGCATACGTTCCACCGTATATAGTACGACTCGAAACAATATGATCTCCCGCGCTGCACAATTGCATTAATGTAGGTGTAATTGCACCCATTCCCGAAGCCGAAACATTTGCAGTTTCAGTCCCCTCCATAGCAGCAAGAGCTTGGTCTAAGTATAAATTACTAGGCGATGAATGGCGGGAATATAAATAACATCCTTCTATATTTCCTTCAAAAGTATCAGACATTGTTTTGGCCGAAAGAAAAGTATAGGTAGAAGAATCCGAAATAGACGGGTTTACACCTCCGAATTCTCCGAAATATTGTAAATCCTGAATACAGTTTGCTGGGCTGAAATTTTCCATAGGTTTTTGTTTTAAGTTTTAAATAATAGATTTAGGGAATTGAAATAATAAAAACTTGTGAGCAGTTTTTCTTTGTAATTGATAATTAGTATGTTTTGTGTAGGTTTAAACATATATAAAGATACATTTAATCTGTTTAAAAACATATAATTAATTAAAAATCAATAAATTAAAAAAAAAACAAGAGCTTTAGTTTTTACCTGTATTTAAGAAGCTATTCCCGCTATCCGCTATATCTTTTTCATGAAACCCTTCCTCCGTCAGGATATCATGAAAAAGGATGTCGCTACTATCGGGGCTATGAAACCCGAGTACACCATAAATCTTATTCAAAATAAAAGTATATCAGAATAATAATCAATCATAGTTGTTATATTTAGATTATTAAACTATAAATATATGTTTAGTTAGATTTATTATCTAAATTTACTTTTGAAATAAGATCAAAACAGATTATTTTTCAGACTAAAAAACCAACCAACTATGATATTAGATTCCACCGATAAAAAACTACTATTATTACTCCAAACCGATAGTAAAAAAACAACCAAAGAGTTATCCTTAAAACTAGATCTATCTGTAACAGCAGTTTATGAGCGAATCAAGAAACTAGAACGAGAAGGAATCATTCATAAATATGTAGCGCTAGTCGATAAATCCAAAATAGAAAAAGGATTTGTAGTTTTCTGTCACCTCAAACTCATTCAGCATACCAAAGAATTCTTAACCAAATTTGAAAACGAAGTAATACAGCTAAAAGAAGTACTCGAATGCCATCACGTAAGTGGAGATTATGATTACATTCTAAAAGTACTCGTAAAAGACATGGAAGCCTACCGGGAATTTCTAGTAACCAAACTCACAAACCTACAACATATAGGCAGTACACAAAGCACCTTTATGATTAGCGAAGTAAAAAACACAACGGTGATTTCGTTCTAAGAAGCTAAGGTTCTGAGATGCTGAGATTCTAAGTTTTTTTTGAAGTTACAGAGGTTCAGAGCAACAAAGGTTCAAAGGTTTTTTGAAGTTACATAGGTTCAGAGGCGCAAAGAATCAAAGGTTTAGCTTTGCGACTTAGCATCTTCGCGAGAAATATCCTAATCTTGTCAGGTTGAGCGGAGTCGAAACCCCGCATTGCCCTTCGACTACTCAGAATAACAAAATTGAGGAAAAAAAGAAAATTATAGAGTATTTACTCCATGTTTTGCACTTACACATTTTTGTATGAAATTGAAAATTAATAATAGTTAATTAAAAATGTTAAATAGGAAACTATCACAATACTAATCACGTATAAAAAGCTTAAATTTGAATTAAATAATTTGAAAATGGAAATTAAAGAATTAAGACACAAGCTTATACTTGATTTTGGAAAATTTATAGAAGACGATTCAAAATTAGAAGTTTTGGAAGGGGTTTTTGATGCGATTAATCAAGAAGATGTTAATTCGGTAATACCCGACGAACATTATAATAGAGTGTCAGAAGAACGCGAAAAATATCTTTCTGAAAAAAGTATAGGTAGTAGTTGGGAAGAAGTTGAAAAGAGACTGAATACTAAATATGGCTTTTAATCTTGTAATTTTACCATTAGCAGAAAATGAAATTGATGAGTCTATTAAATTTTACGAAAGTAGAAGCAAAGGCTTAGGAAAGCATTTTTTAATTTACTTAAAAGGATATTTGAAAATCCTTAAAATAAACCCGCAATTATTTGAAATTAAGAAAGAACCTAGTTTTCGTGAATTGACTTTATCAAAGTTTCCATTTGTTATCATTTATGAAATCATAGGAAAAGAAGTTATAATTTACTCGGTTTTCCATACTTCGAGAAATCCTGAGAAAAAACTCAAACTTTAAACTTCAAACAAAACTTAATTCCTTAATTTTGTATCGCTAAAAAATAAAAAATCAAAATACTATGAGTTCATTTGACGTAGTCATTATAGGTTCAGGTCCCGGCGGATATGTTTCGGCAATTCGTTGCGCACAATTAGGTTTCAAAACAGCTATAATCGAAAAGTACAATTCGCTTGGAGGAACATGCTTAAATGTAGGATGTATCCCTTCAAAAGCATTATTGTCATCTTCACATCATTATGCTGAAATTAAACATTTTGCAGATCACGGAATTGAAGTTTCTGGTGATGTAAAAATCAATTTAGAGAAAATGATTGCTCGCAAACAAGCGGTTGTAGACCAAACTGTTGGTGGGATTAATTATTTAATGGATAAAAATAAAATTACCGTTTTTAATGGTTTAGGTTCATTTGTAGATACTACACATATTGCAGTTGCAAAAGAAGATGGAACATCAGAAACAATCGAAGCTAAATATACTGTTATTGCAACAGGTTCTAAACCTTCATCTTTACCATTTATCAAAATCGATAAAGAAAGAATTATTACTTCTACAGAAGCATTAGCATTAAAAGAAGTTCCTAAACACCTTGTTATTATTGGTGGTGGAGTTATCGGAATCGAGCTTGGGCAAGTTTACCTACGTTTAGGAGCACAAGTTTCAGTAGTGGAATTCATGGACAGAATTATTCCAGGAATGGATGGTTCATTATCTAAAGAATTAACTAAAGTATTGAAAAAACAAGGAATGAAATTCTACGTTTCTCACAAAGTAAAATCAGTAGAAAGAAACGGCGATGCTGTTGTAGTTCAGGCTGAAAATGCAAAAGGAGAAACAATCACTCTAGAAGGAGATTATTCATTAGTTTCTGTAGGGCGTCGTCCATACACAGACGGATTGAATGCTGATAAAGCTGGAGTAAAAATTTCAGACAGAGGACAAGTTGAAGTAAATGATCATTTACAAACAAACGTTCCAAATATCTATGCAATTGGAGATGTAGTTCGTGGAGCAATGTTAGCTCACAAAGCGGAAGAAGAAGGAACAATGGTTGCTGAAATCTTAGCAGGACAAAAACCACATATCGATTATAACCTAATCCCAGGAGTAGTTTATACTTGGCCAGAAGTTGCAGCTGTTGGACAAACAGAAGAGCAATTAAAAGCTTCGGGAGTAGAGTACAAAGTAGGAAGTTTTCCTTTTAAAGCATTAGGACGTGCAAGAGCAAGTGGAGATTTAGACGGATTCGTTAAAATTCTTGCCGATGCTAAAACTGATGAGGTTCTTGGAGTACACATGATTGGAGCACGTACTGCCGATTTAATCGCAGAAGCTGTAACAGCAATGGAATTTAAAGCATCTGCTGAAGATATTTCAAGAATGAGTCATGCACATCCAACATTTGCAGAAGCAATAAAAGAAGCAGCATTAGCAGCAACAGATAATAGAGCATTACACGTATAAAAACGTTGTAGAGACGCACTACAATGCGTTTTTAACATAACAAATTATACCAAAAATAAAAACCCGACAATTAATTGTCGGGTTTTTTTATGAATTTTCGGTAACGCACAGTCGTTCTGTAGAAACACACCGTTCTGTAGAGACACACGCAGTGCGTCTAATAAAGTACGTTTTTATTACGCTGTAAAAACAGTTTTATAATTATCCCAATATCTATAAATCAAAAATATATTACCTAGAAATAACAAAGCTGCAATAGGTAAGTTTTCTGGAGACATAAAATAATTAATAAATAAGATGTTTATGGTAATAGGCAGGATTAAAATGTTAGCAAGCGTTACAAAACGACCAGTTACAAAAGCAATCCCGCAAATTAATTCTATTGATTTTGCTAATGGCATTAAATACGTTGATGCAACCAGTCCCGAATTAAAAGCTTTAAAATTATCGTTTGCTGCAGGTTCTGCCGGCATAAGGTGGAAGAAAAAGCTGATTGATGCAAAAAGCAATAAAAGACCAATTAAAGTTCGGATAATAATAGTGGCGATTTTCATGATATAGATGATTTTTATAGGTTAAAAAATAAAATTTTTGATATAAAATAATCTCATTTTAATAATTAAAAAACGGGTTTAATTATTAAATTATTATGAATTGTATAAACTATTTAATGATGTTTTGGGATTTGTTTAATGTTATATCAAATATAATGATTTTTACGCTATAAATAAACACATGAATTCTTATATTTTAGACTGTTTTTTAACATATTTTCTATAAACGAAAAACCCACCAGTACCAATTAAAATAAATGGCCAAATATTTATAAAAAAGACAATTATACCTTGTAGTAAGTACCAACCACTTTTTAAAGCATCAATAATTTCGATACCAATATTTGGTTTATAAGAGTTATTGTCTTTGATGCTAGCAACTACTTCTTGTTTTAAAGATTGATTTTGGTACAATTGCAAAGTAATGGTGCTAAAATTTATCTGATCTTTTAAAGATAGTTTTTCGATTTTGCTAGAATCATTTTGTTCTTTTTGTGCAGCAAGCGTATTCTCTGCTTCCATAACATCGTTTATTTTCTTGCCTTTAGTATTAATAGCATTCTCGATTCTTTTGCTGTTTTCAGCACTTCTGTTTTGAGCAAGCTGGTTCGAAAGCAATTTTAAAGAAACATCATCGGCTTTGATAACGCGGTAATCCAGAAAATCTATTTGCTTGGCAATGATTTTTATAACCGTATCGAGTTGAGTGTTGGGAACACGAATAGTAATATCGTTTATTACCGAATATTTAGTGGTTTGCAAAGTACTGTCTTGACTTATTTTGGTTTGTATTTCGTCTTGTATTGTACTTTGTAAATTAGTATAAGTAACAAAACCTCCAAATTTTGTTGTTGCGTTTTCAATTGCATAAGTTGATTTTGCTACATTTTTGACCTTAAATTTTATGTCGGCGGTTCGAATAAATTTACGATCGCTATCTTTTTTTTCGACAGCTGCTGATGACGAAATTGTATCAGCTGTACTATCAGCTGATTCTGCAGCAGAGTCTTCGAGAGATGTATCTGCTTTTTTGCAGGAAAATAATAGTGCGATGATTACTACTGTAGTCATGCCAAATTTTGCAATTGTTTTCATGGGTAAATGATATAATTATAGATTAATAAATTAGGTTACTTAATAGAGTGTTTTTTATAAAAGGATAAAATTAGTTTTGTCTCAATATTCGTATCAATTTTATAAAATGAATATAAAGTGGTGTAATAAAAAGCGTGCCAATATTTTTTG
This sequence comes from Flavobacterium sp. GL_143, assembly GCF_057834355.1. NCBI lineage: Bacteria > Pseudomonadati > Bacteroidota > Flavobacteriia > Flavobacteriales > Flavobacteriaceae > Flavobacterium > Flavobacterium sp. GL_143. Next base: position 2,961,795 of record NZ_CM174401.1, read on the forward strand.
AGATTACTTTATCGAAGGAATTTTTTTGTCGTAATTTTGACGGATAAAAAAAATAATTTTTTGAGAGTTTCAATTCACAAGCATATTTCGAATCCTGCGGCCTTTAAACAGCAACTTTTAGTTTGGGCACAACAACACCGAGAAGTTGTTTTTATGGATAGTAATTTGTATCCACAAGAATATTCAAGTTTCGATTGTTTGCTGGCTGTCGATGCTTTTACATCAATAAAAACCGATTTCCATAACGCATTCGAAGATTTAAAACAATACCAACAAACGACCAGAGATTGGCTTTTTGGTTATCTTACCTACGATCTAAAAAATGATATCGAAGAATTACAATCGACAAATTTTGATGGATTAGAATTTCCTGATTTATTTTTCTTTCAGCCTAAAAAAATATTTCTAATAAAAGGAGATCAACTCGAAATTCAATATTTATCGATGTGTGATGATGAGGTCGAAGAAGATTATGATGAAATTGTAAAAAGTGAAAGGTTGGATATAAAAAGCCAAACGAATCTTCTGATCAATCAACGAATTTCTAAACAAGATTATATTGCTAAAGTCAATTCGGTTCTAGAGCATATTCATCGCGGAGATATTTATGAAGCTAATTTTTGCATGGAGTTTTACGCAGAAAAAGCAACGATAAATCCATTAGAAAAGTTCGAAAAACTTAATGAAATATCACAAGCACCATTAACTGTTTTTTTTAAAAATAATAAACAGTTTTTACTATCGGCTTCGCCAGAAAGATATATTCGTAAAATAGGAGATACGATAATTTCGCAACCTATAAAAGGAACTTCAAAACGTTTTGAAGATAAGATAGAAGACGAAAATTCTAAAAAGCAGTTAGAAGCTGATCCAAAAGAACGTGCCGAAAATATCATGATTACCGATTTGGTTCGAAATGATTTATCGCATACCGCTCAAAAAGGCTCGGTAGAAGTGGTAGAGTTGTGCAAGATTTATTCTTTTTTGCAAGTGCATCAAATGATTTCGACGATTACTTCAAAACTAGATTCTCAATATTCTCCAATCGATGTTTTAAAAACAACTTTCCCCATGGGAAGTATGACTGGAGCACCAAAGATTTCGGTAATGAATATCATCGATAAACTAGAAGAAACCAAACGAGGATTGTATAGTGGGGCAGTAGGTTATTTTACGCCAGAGGGAGATTTTGATTTTAATGTCGTTATCCGAAGCATTTTATACAATCAGGAAAAAGAATATGTTTCCTTTTCAGTAGGTAGTGCAATTACATCACAATCAGTTCCCGAAAAAGAATACGAAGAATGTTTGCTCAAGGCAAAAGCCATGCAGCAAGTATTACAATAATAAACAAATCTATTTTTTGTATTTTTAACCAGTTGATTTGCAAAACCAAATCATAATAAAAGACGTAAATTAAAATATGCTTCAAAAATTTAAAAATCATATTACACAAACATTTCCTTTTCTGGAGAAAAAGAAATTACTACTAGCTACAAGCGGAGGTTTGGATAGTATGGTTATGGCACATTTATTTGCTCAGCTAGATTATGATTTTGCAATTGCGCATTGTAATTTTCAGTTACGAGGATTAGAAAGTTTTGGCGATCAGGAATTTGTGAGCAATGCTGCGGATAATTTAAAATGCCCATTTTTTATTACACAATTTGACACCGAAGCTTTTGCCAAGGATTATAAACTTTCGACTCAGGTTGCAGCACGGGAACTACGGTATAATTGGTTTTATGAACTTTTAGATACCGAAGGTTATGATTATATTTTAACGGCACATCATGCTGATGATAATCTGGAAACCTTTATAATTAATTTAAGTAGAGGAACAGGATTAGATGGATTAATTGGAATTCCAGAGCAAAATGAATCCCTTATTCGTCCGCTTTTACCATTTTCGAGAGAAGAAATAAAACAATATGCCGAGGATAATGCTATCGAATGGCGAGAGGATAGTAGCAATGCATCTAATAAATATTTACGAAATAAAATTCGTCACGATTTAGTTCCCGTTTTAAAAGAAATAAATCCTAATTTCTTAGCAGTTTTCCAGAAAACACAAGAGTTCTTGCAAGAAGCACAAATTATGGTCGAAGATGCTTCGATTATGATTTATCAGCAAGTTGCAAAAGAAATTGGTGATGAAATTCATTTCGATTTAGAACAGTTAAAACGATTAACAAATTATAAATCGTATTTATACCAATGGCTTAAAGAATATGAATTTTCGGCTTGGGAAGATATTTATGAATTAGTTGAAAGCCAGTCGGGAAAGCAAATTTTTTCTTCAGAATATCGATTACTGAAAGACAGAACAACATTAATTTTAAGCCCAATTCCTGAAATTCAACAAGAGGAATTTTACATAGAAATCAAGGATAAAGAAGTTAATTTTCCCTTAAAATTGAGGCTTTGTAACGTAGGTCACATAACTATAGATTCAAATAAAGCTATATTTGTGGACGCCGATAAAATAAAGTTTCCTTTGCTTTTACGAAAGTGGAATGAAGGTGATGTTTTTCATCCATTTGGAATGAATGGAAAATCTAAAAAAGTGAGTAAACTTTTTAAAGATGAAAAATTATCCCTGATTGAAAAAGAAAACACATGGATTTTGTGTTCGGATAATCAAATTGTTTGGGTTGTAGGAATCAGACAAGATGAGCGTTTTAAAATAGAAAATACTACAAATAAGATACTTAAAATAGAATTACAATAATGAAATCAAACTATTACCCGCAAGCTTTACTATCAAAAAAAATCTGGAATAATTCGATTGTGTTTTTGTTGCTTTTCTTTTTTGCTTTTGCAAAAGGAAATGCACAAATCCTAGAACCAGTAAAGTGGACATCTAAAATTGAAAAGAAATCTGGAAACAATTTTGTATTGATTTTTGATGGAGTTATTGAAAAAGACTGGCATTTGTATTCGCAATTTACTCCAGATGGAGGGCCGCTTCCATTAGAGATTTCATTTAAAAACCAAAAAGGAAACTATAACTTAGTTGGTAAAGCCAAAGAAGGAAAAACCAGAACAGCATTTAATGATGTTTTTGGTGTTAATGAAACTTTCTTTGAAGGAAAAGCGCATATCGAGCAAGAGATAACAATTACAAATCCTAGCGTAAAAACAATCGATATTGAATTTGATTTTCAGGTTTGTAAAGAAGTTTGTATCAATTTAAACAAGAAGTTTTCTATTGCAATTCCAGCTAGTTTTAAAATGAATGCTGATGCTGCAGCAACTGCTATTGTAAAAGCAGATGAGGTTGTAGTAGATCCTGTAGATGCTTTGGCGGTTGATACTACAAAAAATATTGTGGGAACTAAGGCTTTAGAAACAACAAAAGATAATATTGATGTAGATTCTTCTACTTCAGACACATCTGCACCAGCTCCGCAAAGAAGTTTGTGGTCTATATTCTTTATTGCATTTTTATCTGGTTTTGCAGCATTGCTTACGCCATGTGTATTCCCAATGATTCCTATGACGGTTAGTTTCTTTACAAAACAAAGCAAGAGTAGAGCAAAAGGAATTAGAAATGCTATTATTTATGGAATTTCTATTATTGTAATTTATGTTGCACTAGGTTGGTTAGTAACTTGGATTTTTGGAGCAGATGCGCTCAATGCTTTGTCTACAGATGTTTGGTTTAATTTAATCTTCTTTGTTATATTAGTTGTTTTTGCAACTTCATTTTTGGGAGCTTTCGAAATTATGTTGCCAAATTCATGGGCAAATAAAGCAGATCAACAAGCAGATAGAGGTGGATTAATCGGAATATTATTCATGGCTTTGGCTTTGGCAATTGTATCATTTTCTTGTACAGGACCAATCGTTGGAACTTTATTAGTTGAAGCTGCTTCAAACGGTGGAATTGCTCCGGTTATTGGAATGTTTGGTTTCTCATTGGCTTTAGCCTTACCATTTATGTTATTTGCAATGTTCCCGGGATGGTTAAATTCATTGCCAAAATCGGGTGGATGGTTAAACACTGTAAAAGTTGTTTTAGGATTCCTGGAATTAGCTTTAGCATTCAAATTTTTATCAAATGCCGATTTAGTTTTACAATTGCATTTTCTTGAAAGAGAAGTTTTTATAGCAATATGGATTGCGATTTTTGGAGCTTTAACATTATACTTATTCGGTAAAATTACATTGCCACACGATAGTCCTTTGCCACATATATCAGTTGGACGTTTATATTTAGGATTACTTACACTTGTATTTACGGTGTATTTAATTCCTGGACTTTGGGGAGCGCCATTAAAATTAATTAGTGCTTTCCCACCACCACCACAATATAGCGAAAGTCCGTTTGGAGTAGGAGGGTCAAGTAATTCAAGTCTTGGTTCGGATAAAGGATTACCTGATGGAGCAGAATTAGGCCCACACGGAATCATGGTTTTTCATGATTATGAAGATGGAGTAGCTTTTGCTAAATCAATCAATAAACCAATTATGCTCGATTTTACAGGTTATGCTTGTGTGAATTGTAGAAAGATGGAAAACAATGTTTGGTCTGACGAAAGAATATTGCCAATCTTAAAAAATGATGTGGTGCTTATTTCTTTATATGTTGATGATAAACGTGAATTGCCTGCAGAAGAACAATACGTAACAGCTACAGGAGATAAGATTATTACAGTTGGTGATAAATGGACTGATTTTATGATTTCTAAATATAAAACCAATACACAGCCTTTATATATCATAACCGATTTAGAGGGTAAGAATTTAAATACTTCTAAACCAACAATTAGTTACGTTGGAGCAGATGAATATTTGAAATGGCTAAAAGAAGGAATTTCAAAATTTAAGTAAATAATAAAAAAGACCAATCTAAGATTGGTCTTTTTGTTTTTTATGTTACTCAGTATATAAAGATGCTTTAAAATAATTTTAAGGCATTTTTTTATAAAAATTCTCCATGTTGAGAAATGTCTAATCCTAGTTCTTCTTTTTCTTCAGTAACTCTTAGAGGCGTAATTTTATTTACAATAAAGAAAAGGATATAAGAACCTACAAAAGCAAAAATGGATACAATTACCATTGCTATTAATTGGTTTGTGAATAATGTTGAGGTTCCAAAAATAAGACCTTGATTATCTCCAACAAGTGGGTTTATGGCTTTAGAAGCAAAAACACCAGTTAATAACATTCCTACCATACCACCAACACCGTGACAAGCAAAAACATCTAGCGCATCATCAATTTCTCCTTTAGGAAATTTAGCTACTACAAGATTACTTACAATGGCAGCAAATGCTCCGATAAAGATTGCGTGAGGAATACTTACGAAACCAGCAGCAGGCGTAATAGCTACAAGACCTACAACTGCCCCGATACAAGCTCCAAGTGCTGATAGTTTATGTCCTAAAATTTTATCAAGAAATACCCAAGCCATTGCTGCGGCTGCGGCTGCAACTGTAGTTGTACCTAATGCCTGAACAGCTAGACCATTTGCTCCTAAGGCTGAACCTGCATTAAAGCCAAACCATCCAAACCATAATAATGCAGTTCCTAGTAACACATATGTAATACGAGCAGGATTTACTTTTTGTACTTTTCTTTTTCCTAAAAATATAGCTCCGGCTAATGCAGCCCAACCAGCGCTCATATGTACAACTGTTCCTCCTGCAAAATCAAGTACACCCATCTTAAAGAAAATACCTTCAGGATGCCATGTCATATGCGCCAAAGGAGAGTATATAACTAGTATAAATAAAACCATGAATAATAAATATGCCCAAAAACGAACACGTTCTGCAAATGCACCTGTTATTAATGCAGGAGTTATAATGGCAAATTTTGCCTGAAATAATGCAAATAGCATAAACGGAATAGTAGGGGCAAGACTCCATGCGGTATTGGTGCCTACACCTTGAAAAAATAAATTAGAAGTTGGATCGCCTATAATTCCCCCTATTGTTGGACCAAAGGCTAACCCGAAGGCAACAACAACCCATAAAATGGTTACAATTACCATTGCCATAAAACTTTGCAGCATGGTGCTAATTACGTTTTTCTTGCCAACCATACCTCCGTAAAAGAAACCTAATCCTGGAGTCATTAGTAATACAAATGCCGTTGCAACAATCATCCAGGCAGTATCACCAGTATCAAACTTTACAGCTTCGGTTGGGGTAGGGCTATCGGACAGGATAAAATTAGAGAGAAAGGTTAATACCAAAATCGTGATTAGAATCACAGTTAAAATAATTTTTCGCATAGTTGGTTAGTTTTAAATTTCGATAAAAGTATAAAATGATTTAATACCCCATTAAAAAATAGTGTTTACTGTTTGATTTTTGTTAAATTTTCATTTTGATCCCCTTAATTTTGATGGTAATAATTAAAAACTATGCTAAAATTGAGTTTTATGAATGGCGAAATTTATGAATGCTGAGTTTGAAGATTAAGATTTAATTAAAATTGTCAGTTTTGTTTTATGACATCAAAAAACATTATCTGATTCTAAGAGTTTATTATTTTATGTATAGTATTCTAAATAAAAAAGGGACTAAATGCAGTGTACATTTAGTCCCTTTGTATTACGGTATAAAAACTATTTTCCTTTTAAAACACTTTCATAGCGTTTTGTCAATCCTTCCAGATAAGGAGCTTTAATTTCTGTAGCAATTTCTACAGATTTTTTTAAAGCTATTATGGCGTTACTTTTCTTTCCGTTTTGTTCCAGAAGATCACCGTATTTTAAAAAGGCAATAGGCGATTTTGGATACAACTCGGTATTGCTTTTTAAGATGGATTCGGTAATAAAAGGCTTTGTCTTTGTGTATTGTGAAGCTAATGCATCAATATCATCTTCTTTGTATAAGTTCGATTCAGTTAATTTTTTTACAGCATTAAATATTTGCTGATCCATTTTAGCAGAGTCACCTTCGTTAAGAGGTTTAGTTTGTTGATCCACAGTTTTTTGTAGTTCCAGATAAAGATTTTTAGATTCAGCAGCCTTTTTATTTCTGTAATCAAAAGCAGTTTTTTGTGCCAATTCTACAGCTTTATCATAAGCCATATCTGGAGTAGTTTTATATTCTGGAATTACACCAATACCTTCCCAGTTTGTTTTTGTAATTGGGTTTATTCCAGTTCCGGTAGGAACGAATATTTCTAATCGACTGTTAATTTCATAGGGTTCGCCAGGATTAGCTCCTCCACCAGTTGTTTCTCCAACTAGTGTTGCTCTTTTTTGGGTTTGCATATTATAGCTGAATTCTTCGGCTCCCGAAAAAGTTTTTGGACTAGTAATAATGAACAAAGGAACATCAATCAATTTTTTTCCGTTGACTTCTTTTACCCAAAATTCCTCAGTAAAATTATCTTTTCTAAAATATAAGGTGTTTAGTAATATAGGATCTTTGAAAAAATAACTACATAAATACTGAACAGTTTTTGGGCTACCACCTCCATTATTTCTTAAATCAATAATAATAGCATCGGCATTTTCTAGTAAGCGCATATAAGAATCGATTGTTTGATCGGTTTCGTGTATGAAATTATTATATTTAATATATCCTACATTGCTATCAATTACTTTGGCTTCTCTAAAGCCATTTGCTAGTTTGCGATTGTCGGTGTAATTGTGCAGGTAAATTTCATAAGAATCTTTATTTAAATCTTTTTTCTCATCAACAGGAGGAATAAATTTAGGCCAAATTCCAAGATGCTTATCATTATTAATAAATCGTACTTCTTTTGTTAATGCTACTGCAAAAGAGTCTAATAAGTCATATTTTTTAAATTTACCTTCTTTATATGCGGCTTTTAAATGATTCCCAATTAATTTGGCTTTATCAGGAAATATATAATTTACTTGTAATAAAGAATCGATTTTTAAAACAGTTTCTTTCTTGAATTTCTCCGTAATTGTTTTTTGTTGAGCGCTTGCATTTATTGTGAAAACAAAGAACAGTATTAGAAGAGAAATATGTCTGTGATTAAAATAAGAAATCTTGCTTTTTGAAGGGGGGAATTTGTTTTTCATGATTAGTTAGGTTTGATTGATTGAAATGCTTTGATGCTTAAATAATAAATGGTTACGGAAATATACATGCTAATATATAATTTTATTGTAAATCATTTATAAATAATAAGTTACTCTGTTTTTTTAAACATAATTGAAGTTATAATAAAGAATAGGACTTTTTTATTAGTGATGAATCAATGCGAAGTATTGATTTTTATGGCAATGTAACTAGTTAAATATTTCAAAATGGGAAGTAGATTTATAATTGCATCTTTTAAATTTGTTAAGCTCGAAATTATTTGAGAAACAAAATTGTCAAAATTTAATCATTATTAGAAACAAAAATGAGTGAAAACAATAAGATAAAAGCAGTAACAAGGTCAAATCCAAGTACATTATCAGCTCCAGTTGGTAATTATTCTCATGTTACGAAAATATCAGGTAATGCAGATATTTATACTTTTTCTGGTCAGATAGGTACAAGTAAAGAAGGAGATTTGCCAGATAATTTTAACGAACAAGTAGTTAATACTTTTCAGAATATAAAAGCTGTTTTGGAAAGTCAGGAATTGGTAGCCAATGATGTTATCAAGGTAAATATCTGGGCAACTCAAGAAATAGATTGGGATGCTTTTTATGCTGTATGGAATGCATTTTTTGGAGAAGTATATCCGTCAATGACTGTTGGATATATTACAGCTTTGGGATTACCAGAGATTAAATTAGAAATCGAAATCTGGGCTGCAAAATAGGGATACTGGGGCAGAAATAAATAAAAAACGAGATGGTAATCATCTCGTTTTTTATTTATTTTAATTAGATAGTATTCATTATTATACTCATAATTGATATTTACAAAACTATAAATTCCATAGTTTTTGCAATATGTTCCTCTTTAATTATTCCGTGAGCGTAAAAAGAATTATCACCTGAATCGTACTTTTTTAAGTAGGCTTCGTTTATTTTTTTGTTGAGTAAGGCGATATCTTTTGGTATAATAGCAGATATTTTAATAACTCTTTCTCCACATTTTATTTCTCCATCAGCATCTTTTAGGAATGTATTGTACCAACTTCTTTCAGCAAAACCCCATGATCTTGCAAATATTCTATTATCAATGGTAACCATCCAAATATTAAGAAAGTTTGGTCTTTCATTTCCCGCTTTTATTCCAATAAGATTGTTGTTCTCAATAAAATCGATTGTTTCAGTATCAAAGTTTTTCATATTGTTGTGCTAAAATTATATTTTATATAAGATTGTAAATAAAAGTATTTACTAACGAATATTTTGCACCATTTGATAGAATCGAGTTATTTACAGATAGCATTATAATATTATTAAATTGCGATTGCTATTATATAATTTTATAGATAATTATTTTACAAAGAATTATCTACTCTATAGTTTTTTCGATATAATCGGAGTTTAAAAGATACAGAGCGCCCATGTACCTAATGTTAAACGATACTAAGTCGCCTACTTTATATTTCTTTTTTGACTTAGAAATATCAATTACCAACATATCCGAGCTGGCATCGACAATGCTTATTTCGGCATCATCAGATTCTAAATATTGAGGTTGCATATCGAGTAAACCAATATCCAGAATTGCACGTAAAGAAGTGCCACCAAAATCTTCGGTATCATTCATAGAAAAAGTATTTCCGGCTACATTTTCGCCTAATTCCCCCGTTGGGATATCTGGTTTTTCGGTTATTTCGATAATTTCCGTATAAAGTTTGAATACATCGTTGTGCATTCCTTCAATAGTTTCTCCAGTAAATAAATCTTTCCCAAAGAATAATGCTTCACCAATCCTAAAATGGTTAACCTCCATAGGTCTTGCATTCTTTATGATTAAAGGCAAGGCAACTGAAGTTCCGCCAGAAACCCACGGAATACTAATATTAAATTTTGCTTCGATAAGTTGTTTGTATAAACTTAACTGAATTAGTTTATCCTGAGTAGGCATTACGCCACTCAAGCAATTAAGGTTTGTACCAATACCAAGAACTTCAATATTAGGCAGGCTAAAAACTTGCCCATAAAATTCAACTAAATCTTCGCCCATTACGCCCTCGCGTAAATCACCCATTTCAATCATAATAATGATTTTATGGGTTTTATTTTGTTTCTGCGCTTCGTTAGAAAGCATTTGTATCGTATAAATCTCAGTGTTAAAACTAACATCGGCATATTTTACAATGCTTGCAATACTTCGCTTTGCAGGAGGTTTAATATATACGGTTTGAATATTTGGGTCTAATGATTTAATTTTTCTTAGATTACTAACTCTCGAATCATGAATTTCGGTAACACCCAAAGCAATTATTTCTTTAAGATATATTTTATTACCGCATAAAAGCTTAGATACAACACCCCACTTAATATTTTTGGAAATAAAAATGTTGTTCAGAAAAGTATAATTCTCTTCTAGTTTTTTGCGGTATAATTTGATGAATGCCATTGCGTTCTTTTCTTTTTTTAAATTGAAATACTAGTTGAGGTTTATTTAATTAAACGCATTTCTAGGTATTTATTTGTAAAGCCTAGTTTCTCGTATAAAATTTTAGCTGGATTATCTGGCTCAACATGCAATGCAATATTTCCTTCGGCAGTATCAATTACTTTTTGCATTAATTTCTTTCCGTAGCCTTTTCCTCTTTGGCTTTTGTCGACTGCTATATATACCAATATATTTTCGGGAATATAATCTTTCATTCCTGTATGGTTTAGGACACAAGCACCTACAATGTTTTCTTCTTCTATTGCAAGAACAATTTTTCCGCCTTTTGCAGGGTTCATTACATATGCGATAGCTTTTAATATATCTTCGATTGTATCGCCATATTGTTCCAGATGAGTATGAAGAAATTTAGCGATTATTTCATTAGTAAATGTTTTATCCTCTCCTTGTTCAGGAGTAATTATTTTGAATTCCATTTTGTTATTCTTTTTAGATTATTGTGCCCGATTATGAAATTTTTTCGATAGGCAAAAGATGCAATATAAATTGCAAATTGGTATGTTTTTTAGTCAGATCCCTGATTGGTAAAATCGCATTTGATAAAATGTGCAAATGCGTTTTTTTGACTGAAAACGTGATAGATATTTTCGCAATTTAAGGAAAAATAACCGAAAATGGGCAAAAAGAACCCGCTTATTTTGTTTTGGACAAATAGTAAGCGGGTCGATTTTGTTGTTTTTGGAGGGTGAAAAATATAATCTGTAAGAGGGAATTAACCGCAGAGTTCGTGAAAAATTAACCGCAAAGCAAGCAAAGATTTACGCAAAGGTCGCAAAGTTTAGAATCCTTTTAATCTGTGGCATTAAATTAACCGCAGAGTTGGTAAAGGATTGCGCAAAGACCGCAAAGTTTAAGAATTCTTTTTATCTGTGGCAAAAAAAAGTAGCTCGCAGATTCAGGAGATTTTTTATTTGTGTAAATTTGTGCAATTGCTTCGCCAGTTCGGTCTCGCTCGGGTTGTGGTAAAATAACCGCAAAATTTTTGAAATCTTTTTAATCCTTTTAATCTGTGGCAGTAAATTAACCGCAGAGTTCGCAAAGATTTTCGCAAAGGTCGCAAAGTTTGAATCCTTTTAATCTTTTTAATATGTGGCTAAAAAAACATTAAACTTTATCAAAACAATACTTAATTTTTCTTAATCTCTTAATGGTAAAGAAATCCTTTTAATTTTTTTAAATTCGAGAAATAAAATAAAGTTTATTTAGTTATTTTTCTTCGTGAGAATTCCTTTTTGGACACTTTCGTTAATTAAATTTTCGGCATAATTCCAGATTGTATCAGAACCTTCTTTAATAACTTTTTTCTTTTCGTGAACTTTCTCGTAATCTACATTAAATTCTCTCCAGGTTCCTCCATTATTAGACGTGTTTTGCAAAAGAGGTTCAAGTCTGTCCATCGATTTTGCAAATTTTGCTTCATTGGTTAAACCAGCCTCAAATTCTTCCCAAATTGCAATAAACTCCTGAGCTTGTTCTTTTGGCAAAAGCCCAAAAATTCGTTCAGCAGCAATACGTTCCTCATCGGTATTATCGTGACTTTTTGTGGTGTCATAAATAAAAGTATCACCAGCATCAATCTCTACAATGTCGTGTATTAAAACCATTTTAAGGACTTTAAGTACATTTATAGGTACGTTCGAATGCTCAGCTAGTACAATTGTCATCATTGCCAAATGCCAGCTATGCTCAGCATCATTTTCATTTCTGTCGCTATTGAATAATTTAGTTTTGCGCTGAATGTATTTTACCTTATCAATCTCTTTAATGAAATCTATTTGTTTTAATAAATTATCAGTTTGCATCTCGGTTTTTTTTTAAGTTGTGTAATGATAACAAAGTTATTAAAATCAGCGATAGGACCGTGTTAACTATTTAGGTCTAGTCATTTTTCATGCTATCATGTCCGTAACTAATGATCCTTGAGATTCTCCATTCTCCATCTTTATGTTGCCAAACATGAATAAATTTATAAGTTCCGCTTGGTTTTTCCTTTTCACCTTTATTGGTATGATAAAAATTATGAACGGCTATTTCAACTGCACCATAATTTTTAATTGGATATACTTCTAAGCTACTTTCTATAAGTTCTCTTCTAATGTTGCTTCCTCTTGCACACATTTCCTTAATTGATGCTAATTCGCTTTTAAAAGAAGTTGTTAAACCTCCAAGATCATGGTAAAATTCTAAATCATCAACAAAAAACTTTTTGTAAGCTACAGTATCGCATCTATTAAAGGCAGCAAATAAAGTGCTATCGGCTTTTTTAATTTCGTAATATAATTCACTTTTCAATTCAGGAGTATTCTTTTTTAATTTTTTGACTTTCTGAGCAAAAGTTGAACTTATAGAAAGAATGGAAAGTAGTAAAAGAACAAGGATTTTATTCGACATCTTTTTTTGTTTTGGAATTAGATTGAATTATTTTTTTGTTTTTTGGTTTGCAAGTTTTAATGCAAATTCTAGCTGAACATCTTTGTCCTGAATGTACTCATTTATAGTTGGAGTTATTTTATAATCGGGTAAAATGCCTCGGTTACTATATTTGTCTTTTTTGACTGATAAAACATATTTGGTTGTAGGTATCGAAACATAAATTTGAGTGTTTGGCAAAACCAATTCTACAGCATTGCCTGAAGTATTTCCGAAATAACCACCGCCAGTTTCTTCCCCGATAAATAAGGCCCTATTGTTACTCTTTGCAATAGCACAGAACTCAGCTGTTGTCGAGAAACTCATTCCATCAATCAAAATATAAACTTTACCTGCGAAATTATTCAGACTTGGTTTTTGGGTGGCCAAATTATTTCTACCTCTAAAGTAATCTTCAGATGGGTTTTCCTTCGGTTTATAACTACTTAGGGCGTTTTTGGTTAATTTTTGCGAAGCACTTTCTAGAGAAGTATAATATTCAAATGGAGTATTTGTAAGGTAAGAATATAATAAAGAACCATAAGTATCTCTTCCTCCACCGTTTCCTCTTAAATCGATTATTAGGTTGTCTATTTTCTTATCTTTTATTTCTTTGAATGTTTGCTCTAAAAACGGAATATAGTTTTCTTTTGTCTGGTCGAATATTTCTCCATTAAAAGTTTTGATAGTGAGAAGAGCAATACCATCTTTTTTATAATCGATTGATAAATATTTATCTGGATCAGGTTTCTGATTTTTGCATTCGGTATTTTTATATAGTTCAGAACTGAGATTAATCGTTTTAATTTTGTTATCCTTAGACTTATATTCAATTTTAAAATCGGATTGTTCGCCATAAACTAATCGATAATAAAACCAGAAATTATTATTTAGTATCACATATTTTTTGGTTTCGATTTTACCATCAGATACAATATATTGAAAAAGCTTTTCCTTGATTTCGTTTATTTTAATACCGTTTATGCTTAAAATTTCAGTTTCGGGTAATAGACTTCCTTTTTTGCTACAAACAACATAAGCATTATCGTTTATAAACCTGATTTGTAGCGGAAAGACTTTTGCGTTTTCATCAAAATATTGTTTCAACTCTGGCGATGCTCCTGCATAAAAGTGACCGTCTTGTAAATAACTCAATACGAGTTTTATCTCTGCTAAAAAATCAATTTGAGTGGTGTTTTTATTTATAGATAAAAAATAATTATCAAATAATCGATCTATATTTTTTTTGCTGTTAAAGCGATATAATGAAGGATATGATTTTTGTAGTTGAGTCCTGAAAATCACAAAATCTTGTTTTAAAAGCGGACATTCAATAACTTTTGGAGTATTATCAGAAGCTTTTTCAATTGTTTGAGCAGAACATATATTTATGGAAACAAGTAGTAGTAAAAGTATTTTATATAACCGATTCATCTTTTGTCTTTTTATAGTAGTCATACTAAAGTTGTTTATGTTACAAAGAAGTCGCTATTATAATTTTTGATGGGTTTAATTTTCACAAGTTAAAGTTTTTTATGAACGGATTATTCAACAAATTATACTGTTAAAAAAAATAAGTTGAATGCTACAAGAATAATTTCATTTTACATTTACGTAACCATAAATAAAAAATCAAGATGAATATAGTAAAAATGGAAGATTTAAGCATCGCAGATTTAAAAGCTGCTTATGATTTTAATGCGATGGAAAGAAAAGCTTTGAGGAAATTACTTAAAGCTAGTAGCCGTACGGTAGATTATAATAGTAATGCAGGTTACCAAGAGTTAATGGTAATTCAAGAAAACCTTTATGATGCATTAGAAAATAGGATTAATTCTATTGAGATGATATGGTAGAATTAGAATTCATAGAATTAAAATCTAAGTAGCTTTTTCAAAAAGTTCAAATTATTTTGAATTAATTCATCTATTTATGCAATTAAATAAAAAGTAATTTTTTTACTACAAAATATCGCTTTTTCAATTTATATTTAAATACTTTTACTTTCATAAATAAAAGCAGATATGTTAGTTAAAGTATACGGAAGTGCAGTTTTTGGTGTAGAAGCTACAACTATTACTGTTGAGGTAAATATGGATACAGGAATTGGGTATCATTTGGTAGGTTTACCTGATAGTGCCATCAAAGAAAGTTGTTTCAGGATTGCAGCAGCACTAAAAAATAACGGCTATAAAATGCCTGGAAAAAAAATAACTATAAATATGGCGCCAGCCGATTTGCGTAAGGAAGGTTCGGCATACGACTTAACTTTGGCAATTGGTATTTTAGTGGCTTCAGATCAAATAAAAGCTCCCGAACTAGATAAGTATATTATTATGGGAGAACTTTCGCTTGATGGAAGCTTACAGCCCATTCGTGGCGCTTTGCCTATTGCTATAAAAGCAAAGGAAGAAGGATATAAAGGATTTTTTCTGCCAAAGCAAAATGTAAAAGAAGCTGCAATTGTAGCAGGTTTAGATGTATATGGAGTTGAGAATGTACAAGAAGTAATTGATTTTCTGGAAGGAAAAGGAACGTTAGAAACTACTGTTATAGATACTAGAGCTGAGTTTTATAAAACGTTGGATTTTCCTGAATTTGATTTCTCGGATGTAAGAGGGCAGGAGAGTATCAAGCGTTGTATGGAAATTGCTGCTGCGGGTGGACACAATATAATTCTGGTTGGACCTCCGGGAGCAGGAAAAACAATGCTTGCCAAACGATTACCAAGTATTTTGCCACCAATGACATTAAAAGAAGCATTAGAAACGACCAAAATTCATAGTGTTGCAGGAAAATTAAAAGAAGTTGGGTTAATGAATCAAAGGCCTTTCAGGAGTCCGCATCACACAATTTCGAACGTGGCATTAGTAGGAGGAGGGAGTTATCCGCAACCAGGAGAAATTTCGATGGCACATAATGGGGTATTATTCTTAGATGAATTACCTGAGTTTAAAAGAGATGTACTCGAAGTGATGCGCCAACCTTTGGAAGATAGAGAAGTAACAATTTCGCGAGCTAAGTTTACCGTAACATACCCGTCTTCTTTTATGCTTGTGGCGAGTATGAACCCAAGTCCAAGCGGATTTTTTAATGATCCTGATGCACCACAAAAATCATCTCCACACGAGATGCAACGTTATTTAAGTAAGATTTCTGGGCCTTTATTAGACAGAATAGATATTCATATAGAAGTTACGCCAGTTCCTTTTGAAAAATTAGCGGATGATAATAAAGCCGAAAGTAGTGTGCATATTCGCGAACGTGTTACGGCTGGGTGCGAAATTCAAGCTAAAAGATTTGAAACATTCGAGAATATAAATTATAATGCTCAAATGAATACAAAACAAATCCGTGAGTTTTGTGCGCTTGACGAACAATCAAAGTTATTATTAAAAACGGCAATGGAACGACTTAATCTTTCGGCTAGGGCTTACGATAGAATCTTGAAAGTAGCCAGAACTATTGCTGATTTAGAAGCAGCTCCAGATATTATTTCTTCTCATATTGCCGAAGCAATTCAATATCGCAGTTTAGATCGCGATGGTTGGTTGGGGTAAGAGAAATAATAGTATATTTAAATAATTAATTCTCGACCTATTATAATTATGAAATTACTATTTGTTTTGTTCTCACTATTTATGTTTACAGGAGTGCATTCACAAACGAATGAACTTGCCTTTTTTCTGGATGGAAATTTTGTACACAAAAACGCCATTGCAAATTTTGATGTAAACGAAATTAAAGATATTAATGTTATAAAAGATACAATCACGATTGAAACAGTTAATTATATTGGGAGAATAATGATTACTTCAAAAAATCCAAAAGATGTTAATTTGATGACTCTGAATGATATTAAAAATAAATTCACGAAAAGTAAAAGTAAAAAGTTTCTGTTTGTATTAAATGGAGAAGTTATTCTTAAAGATGTAGGAACTTATAAAATTGACGAAAAATATATATTTAAAACTGATGTAGTTAGTTCTGATACAATTGAAAATTTGAAAGGCACAGATTTAGATATTATTAGTATTCTAACAAAAATCAAAGAGAATACTGAACCTAAAATACTTATTAGAGGAAGTAATATTTTGGATTCTCTAAAACCAGAATAAAAAAAAGGTTTAACATTGAATTCAATGTTAAACCTTTTTTAATTATAAGTATAATGTAGTTTTATGAAGCTACTACTGGAGCATCTTTACGCTCTAATAATGCCATATAAAAACCATCAAATCCAGACTCCGAAGCCAATATTTTTTGGTCTTTTACAAAAGTAAACTGTTTACCGATTTCTGTTTTTAAGAATTTCTCTACTTGTTCTTGATTTTCAGAAGGTAATATAGAACACGTAGCATAAACTAGTTTTCCTCCTGGTTTTACAATCTTAGAGTAGTTCTCTAAAACTTCGGCTTGAACTTTACGAATGTTATCAATAAATTCAGGCTTTAATTTCCATTTAGCATCAGGGTTTCTTTTTAAAACACCTAAGCCACTACATGGAGCATCGATTAAAACTCTATCGGCTTTTTCGTGTAATTTCTTAATTACCTTAGTCGTGTCGATAATACGGTATTCGATATTAAAAGCACCATTACGTTTCGCTCTTAATTTTAATTGCTTTAATTTACTTTCGTATAAATCCATTGCAATTAATTGTCCTTTGTTTTCCATCAAAGAAGCAATATGCAATGTTTTTCCTCCAGCACCAGCACAAGTATCAACTACACGCATTCCTGGTTTTACATCAAGAAACGCAGCAACAAGTTGCGAGTTAGCATCTTGAACTTCAAAGAAACCTTGCTTAAACGCATCTGTTAAGAATACATTTGCTCTTTCTTTTAAAACCAAAGCATCTGGTTGGTTTTTTAAGAATTCGGTTTCGATATTCAAATCCATTAAGATTGCTCTTAACTGCTCTTTGGTAGTTTTTAGCGTATTTACTCTAAGTATAACTTTAGCCGGTTGGTTTTGAGCAGCAATTTCTGTAGCCCAAAGTTTCTCGCCTAATTCTTTAACTCCTAATTCATCCATCCAGTCTGGAATAGATTCTTTAATAGCTCTAGTTTTAGAAAGCTCGTCAAAACGACCTTTTATTTTTCTTTCAGGAACTCCTTCCAACTGGCGCCAATCAGGGATTGGGTAACCTCTTAAAACTGCCCATACTGAGAACATTCTCCAAAGGTTATCTCTGTCAAACGGTTCTTTAACTTCAGCAATTTCACTGTATAATCTTTTCCAACGAACTATTTCGTATATCGTTTCTGCGACAAATTTCCTGTCAGAACTTCCCCAACGTTTGTCTTTTTTTAATGCTCTTGCAACCACTTTATCAGCATATTCACCTTCATTGAATATGGCGTTTAAAGAATCGATGGTCGTATAAACTAAATTTCTGTGTAATCTCATTTTAAATAATTGAGCTGCAAAGGTACTATTAATTGGTTGAAAGTTAAATTTTTAATTTTGAATGTTCTTTTTATATTTTTCGACCAAAAAAAAAACACTCTTTTAAGAATTAAAAGAGTGTTTTGTAAATGTTTATCAAGGCTTAATGAACTCTTGTTAAACCTATGTTTTCTGGAGCATGAAGCACCATTGGGAATTTTTCTATTTTCACAGAACTGCTGTCTAAACCAAAAGCGCGTTCTTCGGATAAACTTAGTTTCTTGATAAAGAAATAAGAATTCATGATAATATTTTCATGCCATCTTAAGTCATTATCGTTAGAAAGGAATTTCTCAGATAACACAAATTTGAAATCTCCAATAATATTATTCTTATTCAATGATTCGTATCGGCTTGTAATATCAACTTCTCCTTTTTTTACCATATCACGAATAACTTCTCTAAACATTAAGTTGATTTTGGTAGGTTCTCTAAATCCTAAATTAAAATCGACTCTATAAATATCGTCTTTTGCAATTTCGGTTACTTTATATTGAGTTTTATAAGGTTCAGTTAAAATATTTACGTGTACAAACCAATATATATCGGCTCTTTTTGGACGCTTTTGCAAAATGGAATAAATTACTTTTTCCTCCAATTCATCTACACGGCTAGCATTGGTCATATAAACCAAATGTGTTGCATATTTAGGAATAGATAAATCCTCGCTCAATTCCATCAAAACCTTTTTATAATCTTCAATCTTGATAACCTTAGTATAGTTTTTATTAATTTTCTTAGCCAGGAACCAAATCGTCATAATAGAGATAAGAACTGCAGCAATAATTAATGTTACATAACCACCTTCGGCAAACTTAGTTACATTGGCAATCAGGAAACTAATCTCGATTGCTAGATAGATAGTTATTAATGGAACCATGAAATATAATTTTACTCGTTTCATAATCAAGTAGAAATTAAGTAAAATAGTGGTCATAATCATACACAAAATAATTGCAAGACCATAAGCATGTTCCATTTTTCCTGATTCTTCAAAGTGCAATACGATACCCACACAACCAAAAAACAATAACCAGTTTATCGATGGGATGTATAGTTGACCTTTTAATTCAGTAGGATATTTTATTTTTACTTTTGGCCAAAAATTTAATCGCATGGCTTCATTTATCAATGTAAATGAACCACTAATAAGGGCTTGCGATGCAATTACTGCAGCAAGTGTTGCGATAACAATACCAATTGGTTGGAACCAACTTGCCATGATTAAGTAAAAAGGATTTCCGTTACCTCCTAATTCTTGTAAAGTACGTCCTTCATGATGAATAAGATAAGCTGCTTGTCCAAAATAGTTTAATACTAATGTTGACTTAACAAATATCCAGCTTATGCGAATGTTTTTTCTTCCGCAGTGTCCCATGTCCGAGTATAAAGCTTCGGCTCCGGTTGTACATAAAAATACAAAGCCTAAAACGAAGAAGCCATCAGGATGGATTGATAATAAATGATAAGCGTAGTAAGGGTTTATCGCTTTAAAAACTTCTGGATGATGTGCAATTTGTATGACACCCAAAGTACCTAACATGGTAAACCAGATAAGCATCATTGGAGCAAAAAACTTACCTACTAATTTTGTCCCGAATTGCTGAATCGCAAATAAAACAAATAAGATTGCAATAACAATAGGAACAGTATTTATACTAGGATAATAGGTTTTAATACCTTCAATTGCCGAAGAAACGGATATTGGCGGTGTAATAATACCATCTGCGAGTAAGGCACTTCCCCCTATAATGGCGGGAACAATCAACCATTTAATCTTTGTTTTTTTAACCAGTGCGTATAAGGCAAAAATTCCTCCTTCGCCATGATTATCGGCACTGAGTGTAATAAGCACATATTTGATGGTTGTTTGGAGCGTTAATGTCCAGAAAACACATGAAATACCACCCAAAACAATATCAGCTTCGATTATATGTTTGCCAAGAATGGCTTTCATTACATATAAAGGAGAGGTTCCTATATCACCATAAATAATACCTAATGTGATTAACAAACCTCCTAACGTTAACTTACTATGTAAGTTCTTGTGTGATGCGCTCATTTAATTTTTTAATTTTATAAAAGTCGCGTCAAATTTACTGTTTTAAAACAAATTAACATCAAATTATGAAGAATAAAGATAAAAAAAACACGATCGTTAAATCGTGTTTTTATTTTCGTCTGATAAGTGTATTAAAATTAGCCTCTTCTATTGCCACTTCTTTCAGAAGAGCCACTTTGTCTTGGGCTTGAATCACCTCTGGAAACGGAACTTGATCTTTCGTTTCCAGAGCTTTGAGGACTTGATTGCCTAGCTGAACTAGTTCTGCTTTCAGAATTCCCTCTTGATGATTCCGTTCTTTGAGAGGAGTAATCTCTTGTAGCACTTCCTCTATTTTGAGTATAATCTCTTGCAGTTTCTGTTCTTTGTGTAGGCGTTACCGTAGTAGAACTTGGTCTGTTTTGAGTATAATCTCTAGTAGTTTGTGTTCTTGGGGTAGGCGTTACTGCGGTAGAACTCGTTCTGTTTTGAGAATAATCTCTTGTAGTCTCTGTTCTTGGAGTAGTGGTATTTCCTCTATTGTAATCTCTAGTAGTATTTGTTCTATCTACAGTTGTTCCTGTTGAGTTTGTTCTGTTTTGAGAATAATCACGACTTGGTCTTGCTGTAGAGCTGTTATCTCTAGATGTACTACTTGTTCTGTTTTGAGAATAATCTCTATTAGATGTTGCAGTTCTATCAGTAGTTCTGTTAGTGTTAGAATAGGTGTTTCCTCTTCTGTTTGTTTCTCTACTAGCAACACGTCTTTGATCTAACTCGTATCTGTTGCTTACATTACTATTACGTTGAGCAAACCCATTGTTAGGATTACGTCTTTCGTATCCGTAAGAACGATTAGAGTTATATATTACAACAGCTGTATTACTTCTTCTAGAACTTACATAGTTGTAATGATTGTTTACATTAATGCAAATATTAACATTGTTTCTATATCTATAAACTGGGTAAGGTCTCCATGCAGTATAATAAGTTGGATAGTAGTTCCATGTCCAGCTTGAATAATAAGGACGATAGTTAGTTACCCAAAATGATGTATATATTACAGGAGCAATAGTATAAACTGGCTCATAGATATAATTTGGACCGTAAATAAAATCGTTTCCAACAACTTGTATGTGAACTTTGTTAAAAGAATCTCTCTCTAAATCAATTGTTGCAACATCTTGGTAAACATCACGATCTAGTACAGCTTGTATGATAACTACGTGAGTTCTGTTTTCTACACTTTCGATTACACGTAAATAATCAACTTGATTATCATCGTTTAAATCTAGATTTGATATTTGATATTTTGGTTCATTTAATCTTCTTTCAAAATCCTGAAGATTTGCAGATTCCCCAAAAATAGAAGCTACGGCTCTTAAATCTAAATTATCACTAATATCAGAGTTTTTAGCATATACAGTAGCTCCAGCTTGAGCTTGCATTGTAGCAAACCCTAAAGATAGTAGGCTTATTAAAAGTATTTTCGTTTTCATGACGTATCGTATTAAGATTGTTATTTTGAATTATCCAATTACTGTGCCATAAAAAATATATTGCGTTTTGATTTTATGTAAATAATTGTATTTTAGCATAAAATAATTTAAAATACCATGAAAAAATTAGCACTCTTTTTAAGTTTTTTTAGTTTCGCTATGTATTGTCAAACAGTAGATTACAAAACAAATAGCAAAGGTTTTCAGTCTATTGAAATCGATACACTGTTTAAAGATAAAATAAGTATTAGAGCGCTAGTAATTGATAAAAATAAGATATGGTTTGGAGCTGATAATTCGCGATTTGGATATTACGATTTAAAGGATAAAGAAAAATATGTAGAGCATATTTATAAGGATACCTTAAAGTTAGAGTTTAGAAGTATTGCTGAAACTTCAAAAAATATTTATTTATTAAGTGTAGCAAATCCAGCTTTGCTTTATCAGGTTTCTAAAGCAACCAAAAAAACAAAATTGGTTTATAAAGAAATTAATGATAAAGTGTTTTATGATAGCATGCAATTCTGGAATGATAGCGAGGGAATTGCGGTAGGTGATCCTACCGAAGATAGTTTTTCGATATTAATAACTCGTGATGGAGGTAATACGTGGGTAAAATTACTTTCGGATCAATTGCCAACAATGGGAAAAGGAGAGGCAGCATTTGCAGCAAGCAATACTAATATTGTTATAAAAGGTAAAGATGCCTGGTTGGTTTCTGGCGGGAAAAGGGCAAGGGTTTTTCATTCATCTGATAAAGGGAAAACATGGAAAGTTTATGAAACGCCTATTGTACAAGGAAAAACAATGACTGGAATTTTTACGGCTGACTTTTATGATTCTAAAAACGGAATTATTGCTGGTGGTGATTACGAATTTCCAGAACAAAATTCAGATAATAAAGCAATTACTACAGATGGTGGGAAAACCTGGAATTTAATAGCTCAGAATTCAGGTTTTGGTTATGCATCTTGTGTGCAATATGTACCTAAAAGCGGAGGGAAAGAAATAGTTGTAGTTGGGACTTTAGGATTGCATTATTCGGCAGATGGTGGCGCTACATGGAAACAATTATCGACAGATTCAAGCTTTTTTACCATTCGTTTCATAAATTCAACTACAGCAATTGCTGCAGGTCATAATAAAATGGTTCAGATTCGCTTTAAAAAATAAAAGAGCCCTAGATAATAAAGTAATTATTATAAGGGCTCTCGGCTGTTGTTATTTTTAAATAGGATTTAGTTTTTACCTGCTTTGTCTCGATATTGGTGTAATAGTTTGCGATTAAAATCATCTTCGGATTTTCGAAGGATTATGATTTTTTTCGCAGGAAGTATTTTCTTTAAACTTGCAATGTATTTTTTGCGCAAAAGGTATAATTCTTCATCGGTACTTTCCATTTGAGAAAGAAGAGCTGCAGCTTCCTTTTCAGACATATTCTTTAAGGTTTCTTCGCTTAATTTTCTGGTATATGATTTCATCTTCTGATGTCTTAATTCATATTGCTTATCATCATAAGTGTTATATATAGGCCAGAATTTTTCTGACTCAGCCGAAGTTAATTCTAATTCGGTTGTTAGGAAAGAAACTTTATATGCTTTTATTTTCTCCCTTTTTTCGTCCATTTTCTCGCTTTGAGCGTAAAAAGGAAATGTAATCAGGAATAGTAATATCGGAAGTATGTTTTTGATTTTCATCTGCATCATTTTTATGTAATTGTTCTTTTATTCTAAAATAAGATGTTCGATATTAGGATTCGAAGCCAGAACATCTTCTATAGCATCATCACCTAAAGCAATATTTTTATCTAAATTGTTAATGTCGTTTGTATCTAACTCATGAATTAAATCGTACTGATTTAAATTTGATTGATAAGATAAGTACGTTTCTAGAGTAGCTTCGTCAAGTTCCTTAGATTTTGTTGTGTACTTATATACTATAGGAACCGTTAATGCAATTACAAGTACGGCAGCAACAGCCATGAATGTTTTTCTGTTTCTTGCAAATAAAGAAATTGTTTTAGGCTCATTTTGTAGCAACTTCTCCTGTAAACTTACAGAGAAATTTTCAAAATAATCTTCTGGAGTTTTAAATCCAGTTTCAATTTTCGGTTCGTTATCTAATTTAAATGCTTTCATGATGTATGTAAGACTTTATTAGTTGTAAAAGGTTTAATTGGATGTAACATGAGCTTCGATTTTTTTTACGGCATGATGATACGATGCTTTTAATGCACCAACAGAAGTGCCTAATATCTCGGCTATTTCTTCATATTTTAATTCTTCAAAATATTTCATTTTAAAAACCAACTGTTGTTTCTCTGGGAGCGTAACAATAGCTTTTTGTAGTTTCAACTGAATTTCGTTTCCGTCAAAAAAAGCATCGGCTTCAAGATTCTCAATGGTTTTATTTTGTAAAGCTTCAGAGGTTATTCCGCTTAGTTTTGCTTTCTGACTTAAAAAAGTCAAAGCTTCATTGGTTGCAATGCGATATACCCATGAAAATAGTTTGCTATCTCCTTTAAATTTATTGAGATATCGAAATACTTTCACAAATGTATTTTGCAAAACATCGTGTGCATCATCATGATTCAAAACAATGTTCCGAATATGATTGTACAACGGTTTTTGGTAAGTAGATACAAGTTTTTGAAACGCAATATTTTGCGTCTTCGGGTTTAATAACTCTTGTATAAATACCTTTTCGTCTGTCAACTTTACTTTTTATATAAGTTAGAATAGCATTATCCGAAAAGGTTTAATCTGCATTTCAGATTTTTTAAAATTCTGATTCCTCTTCTTTTGCAGGAGGAGGGGTATGTACAGGAGTATGTGTTGGAGTTACTTCTGCTTTCGGAGTACGAATAACAGTTCTCTCTACAGGAACTACCTTTGGTTTTATAGGGTAATAAAGCTCTGTTACCCACTTAGATGGATTTGCAATTTCAGCTTTACTTATCGTATAAATTTCAAGATGTGACCAAGTAAGATCAGGGAATATTTTTTGGCTATTAATATAAGCTGTCGATTTTTCTATCGCTTGTTTAGTATGTGAGTAGTCTCCTTTTAAAGTTGTTTTTACAGCTTCAAATGGTTCTAATTTACCAGTTAAGATGTCACTTCCTGAGCTTGTAAAGATTTCTTTTTTGATAGGAACACAAATAGATATTTTTGCTAATCCGCTTGTGGTGTCATAACTATGGTATATTACAAAAGGCTTTCCGTTGGTCTCTATGCCGTTGGCTTCACAAAAAGAAGTTAACTGAGGGACAACAACTCTAACATTTTTGGCAATTTTTCCAATTTCGCTAGTAAACGATTGGTTGATATAAAATGTCTCTAATTTTTTTACAACACCATCTACTTTTACGTCAAATGTGTTAGTTTCATAAACTAATATCTTATCTAAGTTAGCCAAACTTTTCTCGTACATAGTACCGATAACTTTGTCGGCTCCACCATTAAGTGCCGAATATATTTTGAAAAGAAAACTCATTGTTCCTTTAGATTTCCAGGTAACTTTTGTTCCTCCAAGAGTATCTTTAAAAACCCATGAAACATCAGTCAGAGTTCCATCAAAATTCATTTTCTGAGTAATATTTTGTGCATCAGTTACAGCAGTAGTTCTCACATCTCCATTGCCATCATTTCCTGTCCAGGAAAAAGAAGCGTTTACACCAGAGGTTTTTGCAGGGAAAACAACATGAATACTAGGATCTTCAGTAACCCAAGAACTAAAATCTTCCCAGTTTCTATAATCGTTTACAAAGTTGAACAAAGAAACACGTTGTGTCTTTATAACCTTGCTTCTCTCTACCGTAAAATCACCTTTTTGAGTGGCAACAAATACAGTTAATGAGACAAAACTTAATAGTAATAAAAGGAATATATATTTTAAAATTCTCATAGTATCTCGGTTGTTTTCTGATGTAAAGTTATAAATTTTATTAATATCCGACAGGAGATAATAAAAAGTCAAAACTAGGCCTTTTTTGTTAATTTTTCCACTTTTCGTGTAGTTTTATAAAAAAAGTTTTGCAAGAAAAAAGGTAAGAGCAAGATAAAGAAATTTGGCTTTTAAAAATAGCCCTGAGGTAATATTAACGTTGTTTTTTATGTTTTTTTTAAAGAAAACGTATCTTTGGTAGATAATAATTTTTTTATAAACTAAATATCATTAATAATGAAATTACTCAAAGCTGCAGGATTTTTTATGACTGTTGGAGTTTCAGTTCTTTGCAACGCTCAGGTTGCTAACACAACTGTATCGAAAACAAATAATGAGAAAACTTTTGATTTTACAGTAGAGCAATTTGCCGACATTAAAGTATTGCGCTATCAAATACCTGGTTGGGAGAATTTAACGCTCAAAGAACAAGAATTAGTATATTATCTTACACAGGCAGGAACTGCTGGTCGTGATATAATGTGGGACCAGAACTACAAGAATAATTTAAAAATCAGAAAAGCTCTTGAGCAGATTTATGTAAGTTATAAAGGAGATAAAAAAAGCACAGATTGGAAAAATTTCGAAATTTACCTTAAACGTGTTTGGTTCTCTAATGGTATTCATCATCATTATTCTAACGAAAAAATTAAACCTGATTTCTCAAAAGAATATTTTGCAGGTTTGCTAAAAGCTACAAAAACTAAATTATCTCCTGAGGTTACTGCTATTTTATTTAATAATGAAGATAGTAAAAAAGTAAACCTTGATGAGTCTAAAGGATTGTTAGCAGGTTCTGCAATCAATTTTTATGACAAGGGGATTACATTACAAGAAGCAGAAGATTTCTATAAAAAACAAACAAGCCCAGATCCTAAGAAACCTGTTTCTTATGGTTTAAATTCTAAGTTGGTTAAAAATGCCAAAGGACAATTAGAAGAAAAAGTTTGGAAAAGCGGTGGAATGTATGGAGCTGCAATTGACAAAATTATCTTTTGGTTAGAAAAAGCCAAAACGGTTGCCGAAAATAAAAAACAAGGTGATGCAATAGGATTATTGATTGAGTATTATAGAACAGGAAGTTTAAAAACCTGGGATGATTATAATATTGCCTGGTTGCATGCTACCGAAGGAAATATTGACTACATAAGTGGTTTTATCGAAGTATATAATGATCCATTAGGATACAGAGGTTCTTATGAAGGTGTTGTGCAAATTAAAGATTTTGATATGTCGGCCAAAATGGAAGTAGTATCAAAAAGTGCACAATGGTTTGAAGATAATTCTCCGTTAATGCCAGAACATAAAAAGAAAAATGTTGTTGGGGTTTCATACAAAACAGTTATCGTAGCAGGAGAGTCTGGAGATGCTTCACCAAGCACACCAATTGGAGTGAATCTTCCTAATGCGGACTGGATTCGTGCAGAACACGGTTCTAAATCAGTTTCATTAGGCAATATTATCGATGCTTATTCTAAATCATCAGGAAGTGGTAAATTACAAGAATTTGCTAATGACGAAGAGGAAATTGCTTTGGCTAAAAAATATGGTGAACTAGGAGATAAGTTACATACAGCTTTACACGAAGTTGTGGGTCACGCTTCAGGACAAATTAATGAAGGTGTTGGTACTCCAAAAGAAACGCTAAAAAGCTATGCTTCAACTCTGGAAGAAGGTAGAGCTGATTTAGTTGGTTTATACTATTTATACAATCCTAAATTACAAGAACTTGGATTGGTTGATGATTGGAAAAAAGTGGGAATGGAATCATACGATAGTTATATCCGTAACGGATTAATGACGCAATTGGTTCGTTTAGACTTAGGGGCTAATATCGAAGAAGCTCACATGAGAAACCGTCAGTGGGTGAGTGCTTGGGTTTTTGAAAAAGGAAAGAAAGATAATGTAATCGAGAAAATTACTCGTAACGGTAAAACGTATTTTAATATTACTGATTATGATAAATTACATGATTTATTCGGACAGTTATTACGTGAAGTACAACGTATAAAATCTGAAGGAGATTACAACGCAGGAAAAGCTTTGGTAGAAAATTATGGTGTAAAAGTAGATCAGAAATTACATGCTGAGGTTTTAGAGCGTAATAAACAATTTCCATCTGCGCCTTACAGCGGATTTGTAAATCCTATTCTTGAGCCAAAAGTAGATGCTAAAGGAAAAATTATTTCGATAGAAGTAAAACAACCTAAAACATTTGCAGAACAAATGCTGGATTATTCTAAAAACTTTGGTTTTTTACCTTTAGAAAACTAATAAGTAATAGATACTAATAATGAAAATGCCCGCTAGTTTAGCGGGCATTTTTTATGAAATAAATTATCGTTTGAAGAATATTTTTATCAGAAATAAAATGATTATAAAAGCTATAAAAACTAGCAAAACCTTATAATTTCCTTTGTAGAATATTTTGTGAAGACCTACATCTTTTCTGTAGGCAAATATCATTGCGATAACAAAAGCGATAAAAAAACACAATGCAAATATTAATTGTCCCTGACTAAACATATGTTTAAATTTTTTGTGGCAAATTTAGGCAATAGTTTAAGAATAGTTGTTAATTTGGTATATCATTTAATCAAATATAATTATGCAAAAACAAATTGATGCAGTGAAAGAATTTCATACTGCTTTTAAAATTGGACATAGCGAATCGCCAATTGCCGATTTGGGAGAAATAAAAAATGTACTTCGTTACAACTTGATGAAAGAAGAAAATGAAGAATATCTTGAAGCAGTAAAAAATAATGATTTAGTAGAGATTGCTGATGCGCTGGGAGATATGATGTATATTTTATGCGGGACAATTATCGAGCACGGTTTGCAGGATAAAATTGAAGCAGTTTTTGATGAAATCCAGCAAAGTAATATGAGTAAACTTGGGGAAGATGGACAACCGATTTATCGTGAAGATGGAAAAGTAATGAAAGGTCCAAATTATTTTAAACCAGATTTCTCTAAGATTTTAAAATAATAACTACCATTTTGTGGTGAATAAGGTTAACACGAATTTTACGAATTAGCACTAACTTGAGCTGTTTAAATAAACCTCTTTTAATTGGTGTAAATTAGTAAAATTCGTGTTTTATATTAAATACATTCTGCTTTTTAGTATTGTTTTATTTGTACGCAGGAGACATTTTTAATTTTAATCTTTTTGCCAGTTTCTTTTAATAATCCAGTTTCTTTATCTCTTTTAAATACAATAACATTTCCGTTGCCAGTATTTGTTGCGATTAAAAAACTTCCAGATGGATTCAATGCAAATATTCTGGGATGTTCTCCTAAAGTCGATTGATAACCAATAGTTTTCAATGTTCCATCTTCGGCAATAGAGAAAATGGCAATATTGTTTTCTTGTCCTCTGTTAGACGCATACAGAAATTTTCCGTCAGGAGAAATATGAATATCTGAACTTTCGAATCCAGTTTTTAATGTTTCAGGATGTGTGTTTATTCTTTGGATAGAATCTAATTTTCCGTTTTCGTATTTATACACGCTAATAGTTCCTGAAAGTTCTTCGATACAATATCCAAATTTTCCGTTGGGATGAAAAGTAAAATGTCTTGGGCCACTTTCTAGAGGTGCTTTCGCAAAAGGGTTTTCGGCAGTTTGTAAAGATTGACTTTGACTAGAGTCAAATTGATAACAGCGTATTTTATCAGCGCCTAAATCTGGTAAAAAGATATAATCATAATTAGGAGAGAATACTGTAGAATGAATGTGCGAGCGATCTTGTCTTTTGGGATCTACGCTTCCTTCTATATATTGAAAGTTCTGTACAAATGGTTCTATTTTTCCATCTTCGGCAATTGGGTAAACTGAAACACTTCCTTCAGTATAATTACCATTAATAAGCCATTTCCCGTTTTTATGCACGGTTACATAAACTGGGTTTTCGCCTCCGCTTTTTTGACTATTCATAAAAGACAGCGTTTTCTTTTCAGGATTAAATTCAAAACTACTTACGCTTCCGGCATTTGGTGTTTTACTTTCGGTGCAAGCATATACATACTTCCCGTTTGGAGATACAGTGAGAAAAGAAGGATTTGCAATGTTTTTTACAGTAGTAATTTTTTTTAATCTTCCAGTTATGGTGTCTAGTTGGTATACATAAATTCCATTGGTGGTTTTATCCCAATTATACGATCCAAAGAAGGCATAATTATCTTGAGAATACAGATTGATACAGGCAAGAATTGTAGTTAAAAGAAGTATTGTTTTCTTTTTAAACGTATAGGTTATCATTGGTTTGGGTTAGTTTGGTTTAATAAAAAAGGCGATTTTCGTTAAGAAAATCGCCTTTAATTATATAATGTAAGGAATTATTTTACTTGAACAGTCCAGCCAAAAGTATCTTCAGCTAGTTTGTTTTGTATACCAGTTAATTTTTCTTTTAAAAGAGAAGCATAAGAATCATCTGCTTTAGGTAATTCGAAATATTCATCTTTATATGAGAATCCTTTAATAACGCTTATTACTGCAGCAGTACCAGCACCAAAAATTTCTTTTAATGATCCGTCTTTAGCAGCTTCAACTAATTCAGAAGCTAATACAGAACGAACTTCAATTTTTAAGCCTTCTTTTTCTGCAATTGCTAATAAACTTTTACGAGTAATTCCGTCTAGGATTCTTTCACTTGTTGGTGCAGTTAATAAAGTATCGTTTATTCTGAAAAATACGTTCATTGTACCTGCTTCTTCAAGTTTGGTATGTGTTGCATCATCAGTCCAGATTACTTGTTGGAATCCGTCTTTATTTGCCAAATTTGTTGGGTAAAACTGTGCTCCGTAGTTACCAGCAGCTTTTGCAGCTCCGATACCACCATTTGCAGCTCTACTATAGTGCTCAGCAATAATAACTTTTACTTCTCCGGCATAGTATGATTTTGCAGGTGAAAGTAAAATCATGAATTTATATTCATCAGAAGGATTTGCAACAACTCCAGCGCCAGTTGCAATCATAAAAGGACGGATATACATACTGCTTCCGTTTCCTCTTTTAACCCATTCTGCGTCTAATTTTAATAACTCATTTAAGCCATCTAGAAAAATAGCTTCAGGTATTTCTGGCATTGCCATTCTTACTGCAGAAGCATTAAAACGTTTGTGGTTTTCTTCAGGTCTAAAAAGCCAAATAGCGTCTTTATCATCTTTGTAAGCTTTCATTCCTTCAAAAATAGCTTGTCCGTAATGGAAGACTTTTGAAGATGGATCCATTAAAATTGGAGCGTAAGGCTTAATGACCGGTGTTTGCCATTCTCCATTTTTAAAATCGCATTCGAATAAATGGTCTGTAAATACAGCACCAAAGCTTAAGTTATCAAAGTCTACATCGTTTATTTTTGACGAAGTTGCTTTGATGATTTCAATTTTGTTTGTTTGAGTTGTACTCATGATAAAGTATGGTTTTTATGAACTAAAATTCATTGTTTTAAGACTGTAATCTAAAACCCTGAATAGATGTGAAATAAATTTTAACAATTGCAAAATTAAGTAAAAATATATAATTTGGATGCTAAAAAGATATTAATTATAGGGTTTTGCTGTGATTTATTTATTTTATAAAAAAGTTAAATAAAGAGCTTCTTTTTATATAGAATTTATGAAAAAACTATGGTTTTTTAAGGCTTTACGCATTTGTTTTGATTAAATTTGACTTCTAAATAAGACAAAAACAGCATTAATCTGATTTATAAATTGTGAAAAGAGAAATAATTCAAACCCTAGATGGCTCAACTACAATTCATTTGGAAGAATGGGACGAGTGTTATCATTCTAAACATGGAGCAATCCAGGAAACTAAACATGTATTTATACAAAATGGGTTTTCTTTATTTGAGGATAAACCTATTTCGATATTAGAAATAGGTTTTGGAACTGGGCTGAATGCTTTTATTACTTTTTTAGAATCCAATGAAAAAAAGCAGAGCATAAATTATGTTGGAGTAGAAGCTTATCCTGTTGCTGCAAATGAAGTGCTTATGATGAATTATGTTGCCGAATTGGGAGCGGATAATTATAAAGAGGTATTCAAAAAAATGCATGAAAGCAATTGGGATGAAATAATCGAGCTTAGTGATGCGTTTACATTAACTAAGAGAAAACAGTTCTTTCAGGAAATTGATGATGTCGAAACTTTTGATTTGATTTATTTTGATGCTTTTGGATATCGGGTGCAACCAGAGCTTTGGAGTACCGAAATATTCAAAAGAATGTATGATTCTTTAAAACCTAATGGAGTTCTTGTAACTTATGCCGCTAGAGGAGTCGTTAAAAGGAGTATGATTGAGGTAGGATTTACTGTTGAAAAACTTGCTGGACCTCCAGGAAAAAGAGAGATGTTTAGAGCGCGTAAAGTGATGTAAATCACGCTATTTAGATTAATTTTAAATTGCTATATCTGTATTTAAAAAAACGTTTTCGTGCTAAATAAAACAAAAAAATAAGTTAAAAGCTGAGTAGTTGTATGTAAAATGCCTATTTTTACATCGAGTTAAAAAATAATGAGATAACCCCATAATCTTAATTTATTATGTCAAAAATGATGTTTGATTACACGAAATCAATACTTGAAAGAGTAAGTTTCGACCCGGTACTTTTCTTAAAAGAATTAGAGAAAGCTATCAAAACACTATTACCATACGAAATGGAACAATTGCAAGAGTGGTTATTGAATTTTACAATCGGAAAACCCGAATTAAAAGAATGTCTACTAATAGCTAAAGTATAGATAAACAAAAAAGGAACCAATTGGTTCCTTTTTTATTTCTTTTGAATTGGACTTATTATCTGAACGTTTTGAAAAACAATAGCTCCTTTTACAACACCAGCAATTGTGTTTCGTAAGGCATCGATGATTTGAATTTTTAATTCGCTTTTTGGGTAAATTAAACTTACCTCTCTGGCAGGTTTAGGTTCCTTAAAGTGACGAAGCTTTAATTTGTCTGTTTCTTTTAAATCTAATGTATGTAAATAAGGCAACAAAGTTGTGCCCAAGCCTTCGTCGGCTAATTTTATAAGTGTTTCAAAACTTCCGCTTTGTATCTGGAAAGCATTATTTTCTATATCACTACCATTTTTACAAAGATTTAAAATACCATCTCTAAAACAATGTCCGTCTTGCAAAAGCAAGATTTCATTAATGTTTAAATCTGATACTTCGATTTCTTCTTTCTGGAAAATAGAATGTTGTTCTGGTATATAAGCTACAAAAGGCTCAAAGTATAAAACGATTTCTTTTATTTTTTCGTCTTCTAATGGTGTTACGGCAATTGCAGCATCAAGATGTCCGTTTTTTAATTTGGTAATAATTTCATCAGTATTAAGCTCCTCGATTAATAGTTTAACCTTTGGGTATTTCTTGATGAAGTTATTTAAGAACATAGGCAAAAGAGTTGGCATAACTGTTGGGATGATTCCTAGTTTGAATTCGCCACCAATAAAACCTTTTTGTTGTTCTACAATGTCTTTTATTCTATCTGCTTCGTTTACAATATTCTTTGCCTGATTTACAATTTTCTGACCAATTTCTGTTAGTTGTATTGGTTTCTTGCTTCTGTCGAATATCAAGATGCTAAGTTCTTCTTCTATCTTTTGTATTTGCATACTAAGAGTAGGCTGCGTAACAAAACATTTTTCGGCAGCAAGGGTAAAATTTTTGTGTTCAGCTACAGCAAGAACATATTGGAGTTGAGTTATCGTCATTTTTTTAATAGTATTTTCTGATACAAAAATAATAAAATATAATTTTTTTTTATGGCTTTTTCGAAAAACTTATTTTAAATTTACAATTAATAGAATTAAAAATTAATAAGTATGAAAACTAATATTTTAGGATTACCAGTAAAAGAGTCAGAATTAATTGTAAAAGAATTGAATGTCTTACTATCAAATTTTCAGGTTTATTACCAAAACTTGCGAGGAATTCACTGGAACATTCGTGGAAAACGTTTTTTTGATTTGCATGTAAAATTTGAAGAATTATATACAGACGCTCAATTAAAAATAGATTTAATCGCCGAAAGAGTTCTTACAATAGGAGGTACACCACTACACACTTTCGAAGATTATATTAAAAATAATAAAATTGTAGTTGGAAAAAATATCTCGAATGATGAGAAAGCGGTTCATTTAATTGTAAGTTCATTAACTGATTTACTGAAGATTGAAAGAGAAATTTTAAAACAATCGGATGAAATCAATGATGAAGGAACAAATTCTATGATGAGTGATTTTATCTCAGAACAAGAAAAAACGATTTGGATGATGAAAGCGTGGTTAGAAGAGGATTTAGAAAAATAGTATAACTATAAAAACCAGAGTAGCATTAAATAGCTAGTCTGGTTTTTTTTTGGTTAATGTTAAATTTGTTTAAAATTTTGGACTTACAGTTTTGATTTTATCAGTTTAGCTCTATTTTTGCACTAATGAAAAAAATTGCATACATATTATTAATTGTATTTATCGCTTTCTTATCGACGCCACCTATCGTGACGATGATCGAGAAAAAGAGCGATGTGTCTGCATTTTATAGCTTATCAGAAGAAGAGCATTCACATAAAGAAATTAAGGTTTATGTATATCATCCTGTATTTCAAGGTGAGTTTGTTTTACCAATGTTTGATAAGTCAAATCCTATATTGTCAGAAAAATTATCTAAACATGATAAGATTTCTGCAAGCATTTTTGCCCCTCCACCTAACTTCGTATAGTACATCCGGTTAATTTTTTAAACGTTTGCTGTGTTTTAAGTAATACAGTAGGCCTTTTATGAACTTTTTACTATTGTATTATGAAAAGAAAAGTAAATCTTTTTGCTAACCTTAAGTCAGATTTTGCTTCAGGTTTAGTAGTTTTTTTGGTGGCTCTCCCGTTGTGTTTAGGTATTGCAATGGCTTCAGGAGCACCATTGTTTTCTGGAATTATTTCTGGAATTATTGGAGGAATAGTTGTAGGATATTTGAGTCAGTCACACATTAGTGTATCCGGACCAGCTGCTGGTTTAACAGCAATTATCCTTACAGCAATTACCGATTTGGGAGCTTTTGATGTCTTCTTAACCGCAGTTTTTATTGCTGGATTAATCCAGTTGGGGTTAGGTTTCTTAAAAGCAGGAAGTATATCTAATTACTTTCCTACCAATGTTATTGAAGGTATGCTAGCAGGTATCGGAATTATTATTATTCTGAAACAATTGCCGCATGCATTTGGATATGATGCTGATTTTGAAGGAGATCAGGCGTTTGTTCAAAGTGATGGAAATAACTCAATTTCATCTTTGTTTGAAATCTTCAACCATATTCATATGGGTGCAGTTATTATTACACTAATCTCTTTTGTTATATTAATTGCTTGGGATAAAGTTCCTTTCTTGAAAAAACTTAAATTAATTCCTGGTGCGCTTATAGCTGTAATTTCGGGAATAATTATAAATGAAATTTTTGTTTCTACAGGAAGTTCATTGGCTATTGGTAGCGAACACTTAGTGTCATTGCCAATCCCAACTTCATTTGATGAATTTAAAGCAATTATTGTAACTCCTAATTTTGCAGGAATAACAAATCCTCAGGTTTGGGTTGTAGGTTTAACAATTGCAATTGTAGCTTCTATCGAGACATTATTGTGTATCGAAGCTGCAGACAGAATGGATGCACAAAAAAGATATACAAATACCAATGTTGAACTTAAAGCACAAGGAATTGGAAACATTGTAAGTTCTCTTTTAGGAGGTTTACCAATGACATCTGTTGTTGTAAGATCTTCGGCAAATAATAATGCTGGAGCTAAATCAAAAATGTCTGCAATTATCCATGGTGTTTTATTATTGATAAGTGTATTGGCAATTCCGGTAGTATTAAATAAAATTCCATTGGCTACTTTGGCTACTATATTAATATTAGTAGGTTATAAACTAGCTAAGCCTGCAACTTTTATTCATTTCTGGGAAAAAGGAAAATATCAATTCGTACCATTTGTTGCAACTTTAGTCTTTGTTGTAGCGACAGATTTACTTAAAGGTGTTGCAATTGGAATTGTAATTAGTGTAATTTTCGTTTTAAGAGGAAACTTAAAAAGAGCTTACAGTTTCAAAAAAGAAGAATATGAAGATGGAGATGTAATCCATATCGATCTTGCTCAGGAAGTTTCTTTCTTGAATAAAGCGGCTATCAAACTTACTTTAAACTCTGTTCCAGAAAATTCAAAAGTAATTATCAATGCGCATGACACGGTGTATATTGCTCATGATATTCTAGATCTGATAAAAGAGTTTAAAGAAACCAGAGCAGTTGATCAAAACATTAAGGTAAAACTTAAAGGATTTAAGAAAGCTTACGAGCTAGAAAATACTCCAGATTTACCGAACCATGTATCTATAGAACATTATTATGATGTTGCAAAAAGAGCTATGGTTAAAAGAACAGAAAAAGAAAAGTTTTAAATAAGTTGGTTAAATAAAGCTGTAGTGAAGTGTTTATTGAGGATTAAAAATAAGTAACTTTACGAGAGCCTTTTTGGAGTCCTCTAAACGCTTAATTACTCAGCAACAAAAATTAAAAAAAATGAAAGAGTTTTATAAACAAATATTAGATAATAATAAAAAGTGGGTTGAAGATTCGTTAGCTAAAGATCCTAATTTTTTCGCAGATTTAGCGAAAGGACAAACTCCACCATT
Source organism: Flavobacterium sp. GL_143 (assembly GCF_057834355.1). NCBI lineage: Bacteria > Pseudomonadati > Bacteroidota > Flavobacteriia > Flavobacteriales > Flavobacteriaceae > Flavobacterium > Flavobacterium sp. GL_143. The sequence continues at coordinate 2,998,361 of NZ_CM174401.1, forward strand.
ATTGTGGATAGGTTGTTCTGATAGTCGTGTTCCAGCAAACGAAATTATTGGTGCAAAACCAGGAGAAGTTTTTGTACACAGAAACATTGCCAACATGGTTGTTCACTCAGATATGAACATGTTAAGTGTTTTAGATTATGCAGTAAATGTTTTAAAAGTTAAGCACGTAATTGTTTGTGGACATTATGGTTGTGGTGGTGTAAAAGCTGCGATGGGTAACCAATCTGTGGGAATTATTGATAACTGGATTCGTCATATTAAAGATGAGTACCGTTTACATGACAAATACTTAAACTCAATTGAAAATGAAACCGAGCGTTTTAATGCTTTTGTTGAGGTAAATGCTAAAGAGCAAGTTTATAATTTAGCAAAAACTTCGATTGTACAAGGAGCTTGGAAAAATGGACAAGACTTAATGTTACACGGTTGGGTTTACGGTTTAAACTCAGGGTTTGTAACAGATCTAAATGTTAATATTAGTTCAAATGATGAGCTTGATGAAGTTTATCAACTGAGTAATCTATAAAATAAAAAAATCGCCTCAAAAGGGCGATTTTTTTTATTCGTTTTCATCTAAGTTCTCATTAAATGCCGATGGCAATAGAGTAGGGATGAACTTAATTAATATTGGTAATAACAAACTTCCGCCCGGGAGTAAGAATATTGTTAATGATGGAATCGTTTTACAAATATCCAATAATTGTTTCTTTACTTTCTTCTTTTCGCTAGCATCTAAATCTCTACGGGTAGAATAGGCCAGAAGAAGCATTAATTCCTTGCTTTGGATAATTTCCTTAATTAATCTGTTTTTATTACGCTTTATAAGTGTAATAACCCCCATAGTCATTTGATCATAAAAATGCTTGACAGGATTGGAGTAATTAAAATATGGAATTTCTTTTTTATGTTCGTTGATAAAAGCATCGGTGCTTTTGATACTTTCGGAAACAAAATCATCAGATACATTTAAAATATGGGCTAATGTATGTAAAAAATAAGCTTCTTCGTTTTCTACAACGCCATCGCTCCACAGAGCCATTCCGGCCATATCTATTAAATAATATCTTTCTAATTCGTTGGAAAAATGATGCAATTGTAATGTCTCTAAAGTTCCAACCGTAACCTTCGAAAATTTGCTGTAGCGTATTGATGCCTCAAAAAGTTTAATCAATAAATCATCGTATTGAGATTTATTAGTTTTGGTTTTTAAAGCCAATGCTACAATACTCATTACAGTTTCTTCTATTTTCTTGAGATATTTTTCTGGAATTGATCCATGAATTAAATATTGGCGAAATGCCAAAACATCTATAAATAGGAGCGCATTTGTAACTAAATGAGTGAAGTTTTTGCTAATAATACTATCATTAGTCTGAACTCGTTCATCGATTATATCCTCTAATGTTAGAGAATCACTACTTTTTGGGAGTAATATCTTGAAGAGGTTAAAACCTTCAGGATTCATCTGATTATAAAAAGCTAATGCTTCTTTAATAAAACGTTCCGAATTATTGTCGTTTTTGGTAAGAGAATAAATCCCGTATAAAGTATTCAATAAAGCTACTTTGGAAATTTCGGTTTTAAACCAGCCTTTTATTTTAATAGGAACAGGAGTTTCTATTGTTATTATGTGTCCATAAATAAATCCTGTCGCTCTGACTTTTTGATAAAAGGAATTGCTAGTTTCAGTTACTACTTGTTCTGGGAACTTTTGTTCACTAAAAAATTTATCTATCCAACCTGTTGCCGAAGGGTTAATCATTACTTTAATTTGAAGCTACAAAGCTATCTTTTTTTTATGATTTGATGATTGATTAAAATAAAAAAACCATTTTACTTTGTGAATAAAATGGTTTTTTAAAATCTATATAATTATTTTATAATTGCTGAGCAAGCTACTCTCGCCCCTGCATTTCCTGTAGGTTGAGTTGTAAAATCGTCTGGATCTTGGTGTACGATTAATCCTTTTCCTAAAATATCTTTACTTGCGTCTCCACAACCAATACACCATTCGTTTGTTGTTAGTGTAATAGTACCGTTTCCTTTATCATCTGCAGTAAAGTTTCCGATATCTCCTTTGTGATATTCTCCAACACCCCATTTTCCATGTTTTTTAAATGTTGGGTTCCAGTGTCCTCCAGCAGAAGTTCCATCGGCAGCCGAACAATCTGATTTTTCATGAATGTGTATTGCATGAACTCCTGGTTTTAAACCACTGATTTTTGCTACGAAAGTTACTTCTCCTTTTTTCTCTACGAAAGTTGCTGTACCAGATACCGAACTGTTACTTTTAGGTTCTAGTGCGATGGTTAATTTCTTAGAATCATCAGTATTATTTTTGGTTTTACATCCAATAATAACTGCAGCAATTACTACAAGAGATAGAATTATTTTTTTCATAATTATGTGTTTTTGTTTAAATCTAAAGTAAAGTTAGTTTAAAATTATTGAATGAAAATGATCTGAAAGTTAAAATACGTTTCTGTATTAAATGAAAAATAAGTTTAAATTTACAAAAGGAGATGAAATATTGCTTAAATTCGTGTATGTGTATTTAATAGTAAATAATGCTAAACTTATTCATTGATAATTGTTTATAAAACTTAAAACTTTAAATTATGATAAAAAAAATAGCAATGTTCGCTGCATTTGGGATTGTTTTATTTTCATGTAATTCTGCTCAAAATAAAACTACAACAACAGATTCTACATCAAAACTTAATGGTACTTGGGAGTTAAATTACGTAACAGGACCTAGAATTGCCTTTGATGGTTTATATCCTAATAAAAAACCAACGATAACTTTTGATACAAAAGAAAATAGAGTATCTGGAAATAATAGCTGCAACTCTTTTACAGGAAAATTAAATGTAGATGGTTATAGCATTAATTTTAGAGATGGATTAGCTACTACCAAAATGATGTGTCAGGATAATCAAGGAGAGCAGGTTTTTATGACCACTTTGCAAAAAATAACTTCTTACGATGTTACCGATGATGGTAAAACGTTGAATTTTATCTCAGGTGATATTGCAATGATGCGTTTCGTAAAAAAATAAATTAATCATGCTTTTATTTTTGCATTCAATATTTTTTTGAACCTAAAACCTTGTGATGTAATAAAGCTAATTCGCAATAAATCAAATAATTATTATAAATTTTAAATCTTAAATTATGAAAAAGTTCCTTATCGCATTGTTATTGGTAGTTTCAGCAAATTCTTTTGCTCAGTCTTTGGCAAAAGAAGATGTAGATGTTATTCAGAGTATTTACGGAAAATCAAAATCAGATCTTGTAAAGCAATATATGAATTTGTCAGATGAACAAACTGCAGCCTTTCAAAAAATATATGATGATTATGAAGTAGAACGTAAAGCTTTGGGGCAAAATATAATTAAGGTAGTTGATGATTATGCTACAAATTATGCTACTCTTACTGATGCAAAAGCGGATGAATTAGCAAAAGGAACATTAAAAAGTAATCTTGGGTATGAAAAATTATATGATAAAACATATACTAAGGCCAAAAAGGCAATAGGAGCTATTAATGCAGCTAAATTTATACAATTAGAGGTTTATTTACAAACTGCGATTCGTAGCCAAATTTTGGATTCTATTCCTTTCATTGGAGAAATTGAAAAATCTAAAGTGAACTAAAAAGGGGAATTTTAGTCCAAAAAAAATGCGTTAACAATTGAAGAAACTGTTAACGCATTTTTGTTTTATTGTAATTCTTACTTTTTAGTTTTTACTTCATAAATGGCATCAACCATTCCGTCTTTGAAAGTGTCTAAAGGTAATTCCCAGAACATGATTCCACCTAATTTCTTAGATACAGCATATTCTGTTTTTTCTTTTATTGAAGGAATATCATCTCCAGTTGCAAATTTTTGTTCTTTTTCATTATACCAATAACCTGCTTTTGCTTTATTGTCCCAGAAATATTTCCATCCATTAGCTTCTGTAAAAGTAGTTGCATAGTTTTTAAAAGGTACGCCTTCGATATGTACTCCTGGTTGGTATAAACCATTATTTACATTAGTAACATCTTTCCATATTCTAGTATAAAAAGCACCACCAATTACTAATTTATTAGCTGGAATTCCTAGTTTTAATAAATAAGACACGGCTTTGTCTGTAGATTGAGCGTCTGGAGTTCCACCATATAAAGGAGCATGATGACCAGTTATAGTTGCATATCCGTTTACTAAATCATAACTCATTATGTTTACGCGATCTACTAATGGCATAACAATTTTCCACTCTATAGATTCATCTAAGAATTTTTGAAAACCTCCGGCAGCAAAACTAAGTTCATGTTTTTTACCTAAACTTGTACGCAATGCTTTTACAAGTTCAGTAAAGTTTGGTTTGTCTGCAGCTTGATATAAATGTCCAGGAAGACCTTCAATTGCTGGGTATTCCCAATCTAAATCTAAACCATCAGTTTTAAAATAATCATTTACTTCTTTTACCGATTTAGCAAAAACATTTCTTCCTTGTGCAGTCGAGAAAACTTCAGAACAAGGCTCGCATCCTGCCCAACCTCCCAATGAAAGCATGACTTTAAGCTTAGGATGAGTTTTTTTTAATCCAACTAAGTGTTTTATTGAAAGAGAATCTTTTGGAGTATCTACGCTTAGTTTTCCGTCTTTTAGGTGACAGAAACTAAAGATTATGTGAGTAAGTTTGCTTACATCATATTGATCAATAAGTTTGTCATCACCTGTATAATAAGCAATAACGTCAATTTTTTTTCCTGATTGTGCAAAAGAGTTTGTGGTAAAACAGCACAAGAAAAAGAAAATAATCGGTTTTAATCTTTTCATTTTTTAAGAATTTTTAGTTTTTAATAGGTTTTTGAATGCTAAATATAGAACATTTCAAACTAAATATTAATCAAATAGATACACAGTATTAGGCTTATTTGTTACAGTTTTTGCTTTGCAAAGGAAGTTTTATAGTGTTTTAAGGGAGAAATTATTTCTTTTTCCTTAAATTTACAATTCTTCTGTATACAAATTATCAAAGTTATACTTATAAAAACTTCCTCAATCCGAATTTAAAATTTGGATTTACTTTAGATAATAACAGTGAAAAAAAAAATTACCATGAATAAATTTACAAGCTCAAGTGTCTTTAAAACCAATTTTACAAAATCAGTTGCATTACCAAGTTTAACCATAATTATTGCAATTTCATTGTTTTGCATTTTCTTTTCAAAAGATGCTGAGCAGGCACTTAATTTTGCAAAAGACATAATATTTAAAAACTTAAGTTGGCTTTATGTATTGTTGGTGACGATTTTTGTTTTGTTTTTAGTCACACTAGCCATTAGCAAATTTGGTAAAATCAAATTAGGAGCAGATGATTCAGAACCTGAATATTCTTTCTTTTCCTGGATAGCAATGCTTTTTGCCGCCGGAATGGGAATTGGGTTGATGTATTTTGGAGTAGGTGAAACTATGGCACATTACGCAACGCCAGCCAATGCTAATTTGGCGGAAAATTTACGAGCGAAAGAAGCACAATTATATACTTTTTTCCATTGGGGTTTTCACGCATGGTCTATATATGGTGTTGTAGGACTCTCACTAGCGTATTTTGCTTATAGACACAATTTACCTCTTGCAATCCGAAGTGGATTTTATCCGATTTTAAAAAGTAGAATTCACGGAAAGTTTGGAAATATTGTAGATGTTTTTGGTCTGTGCAGTACTTTTTTCGGGATTGCGACAACTCTAGGTTTCGGTGTAGTGCAGCTAAGTGCTGGATTAGTAAGTCTTCATATAATTCCAGAATCTAGTTTTAATTATCAGATTATTATTGTTTTGGTTGTGATGATAATTGCTGTTTCTTCGGCTATTTCAGGTTTAGGAAAAGGCGTTAAAAAACTTAGTGAGTTAAATATTCTTATGGCTGTTTTATTAATGTTGTTTATACTTGTTTTCGGACCAACTATTTATATTCTAAGTACGTTTACTGAAGGTTTAGGACATTATATCAGTCATTTTATATCGCTAACTTTTAATACTTATGCTTACGAAAAAGGAAGTCAGGAATGGTTTTCTAAGTGGACAATTTTGTATTGGGCATGGTGGATTTCTTGGGCACCTTATGTTGGATTATTTATTGCCAAAATTTCTAAAGGAAGAACTATACGCGAGTTTATCTTAGCGGTATTATTTATTCCTGCCTTTTTTAATTTTCTGTGGATGACTGTTTTCGGAAGCAGTGCCGTATGGATAGATGAGCATATAGCACATGGGGCTTTAAGTGTATTTGCTAAAAATCCAGACACACTGTTGTTTAGTTTCTTTACTTATTTCCCGTTTACTACCTTTTTGAATATTTTATCGATTCTGATTATTTGTGTGTTTTTTATCACATCAGCAGATTCGGGGATTTTTATAATGAATGGTATAGCATCAAAAGGAGCTGTAAGTTCACCAAAATGGCAAAGTATCTTTTGGGGTGTTTTATTGTCACTACTGTCTTTGAGTTTGTTACATTCTGGTGGTTTGGCTTCTCTTCAGACAATGACATTAATTACCGCTTTACCTTTCGGAATTATTATGTTGCTGTTATGTTATAATTTGTGGAAAGCATTGGTTGTAGATAGTGAATATAGTGCGAAAAAATATTCGCATGGAAGTTTAAATTGGAATAACACTAACTGGAAGGAACATTTAGAAAAGATTGTGACGGTCTCTAAAAAGAAAGATATTCATGAATTTTTGAATGAAACTGTAAAAAAAGCTTTTGAAGAATTAGTAATTGAATTGGCTAAAAACAATATTGAAGCACATATAAATTATTTTTCTTCGCCCCAACAAGCCATCGAGTTAGAAATAGAATATGATGAATTGCGAAACTTTAAATATGGTGTTATGGCTCAGGGACAAACTGTTTCTGAAACATTACTAAAAGAAAAAAATACTCCCGATATGGATTTAGAAATTATTTTTCAACCAATTACTTATTTTGGAGATCATCGTAAAGGATATGATATTCAATATTTGAGTAAAGATGGAATCATCTCCGATGTTTTGAGGGAATATGAGCGCTTTTTAAATCTTAGTTCAGAAGGAGATCATGATTTGATTATGAAGCCTAATAGTTAATTATTGATTGTAAATTGTGAATGGTTAATCGTTAGTTGTGAAAAATCTGTACTGATTTTTTTAATCATTTTAATCCTGTAATCTGTGGCAAAAAAAATAATTAAGGAGTTATTAGGTTGATAATGTAGAGGCGTACAGCAGTGCGTCTCTTTTTTTGCGCAGACATTATTGTGCATTTCTACTGTTTGTGATAATAAAAAAAACCGCACTGTTTTCGGGACAGGTGCGGTTTAAACAAATTAAAATTGACTAAAAACTATTTTGATTTTAGAAGCAGTATTCGTTTTCTGCAACTAATTTTGAAGTAATCGTTTCTCTAAGTGCCACTACATTTGGCATATTAGTGTATTTTGTAAAACGACGTAATCCCATTAACATCATACGTTGTTCATCTCCTTCTGCGAAAGAGATAATACCTTCTTTTCCTTTTTGAGTTACAATATCTACAGCTTTATACAAGTATAATTTTGCCATAGCAATTTGCTCTTGTACTTTAGCTTCTCCTTCTTTTTTGGCTAATTTCTCAGTTCTAAGAATAGTACTTTCTGCCATATAGATTTCGATTAAAATATCAGATGCAGCCATTAATAATTGTTGGTGAGCATCTAAGTCTGGGCCATATTTTTGTACAGCACTTCCAGCAACCATTAAGAAAACTTTTTTCAGGTTTGCAACGATTCCTTTTTCTTCAGCAAATAATTCAGAGAAATCAGGAGTGTCAAAAGATGGAATACCCATTAATTCTTCAGATACCTTCATTGCAGGTCCTAATAAATCAACATGACCTTTCATCGCTTTTTTGATCAACATACCTACAGAAAGCATTCTGTTGATTTCGTTTGTTCCTTCGTAAATACGAGCAATACGAGCATCTCTCCAAGCACTTTCCATTGGAGTATCTTCAGAGAATCCCATACCACCAAAAATCTGAATTCCTTCGTCAGCACAATTCTGAACATCTTCAGAAACGGCAACTTTAAGGATAGAACACTCAATTGCGTATTCTTCAACACCTTTTAATTCAGCTTCTTGATGTGTAGAACCTTCAGCTTCACGAGCAATAATTCTATCTTCAATATCTTTTGCTGCACGGTAAGAAGCACTTTCACCAGCGTAAGCGCTAGTTGCCATTTCAGCTAATTTATAACGAATAGCTCCAAAACTTGAAATCGCAGTGTTAAATTGGATTCTTTCGTTAGCATATTTTACAGCTCCAGTAGTTACTCTTCTTTGAGCATCAAGACAAGCAGCAGCCAATTTGATACGACCAACGTTTAATGCGTTCATTGCAATCTTGAAACCATTTCCTCTTTCAGATAGCATGTTTTCAACAGGAACTTTAGTATCATTAAAGAAAACCTGACGTGTAGAAGAAGCACGGATTCCTAATTTATGCTCTTCTTCATTCATAGAAATTCCATTAGACGGATCATTTTCTACGATGAAACCTGTAATATTTTTATCATCACCAATACGAGCAAAAACGATGAAAACGCTACAGAAACCTGCATTCGAAATCCACATTTTTTGTCCTGTAATTTTGTAATGTGTTCCGTCTTCAGATAAAACTGCTTTTGTTTTTCCTGAGTTTGCATCAGATCCAGCTCCTGGCTCAGTTAAGCAATAAGCTCCAAACCATTCGCCTGACGCTAATTTAGGAACGTATTTTTTCTTTTGTTCTTCAGTACCATATAAAGTAATTGGCATAGTTCCGATACCTGTATGAGCACCAAAAGCAGTCGAGAATGAACCTGTAGCTCCCGAGATGTAATCACAAACTAACATAGTCGATACGAATCCCATTCCTAATCCACCGTATTCTTCTGGAACTGCAACTCCTAAAAGTCCAAGTTCTCCAGCTTTACGCATACTTTCTTCTGTAAATGCGTAATCTTTTTTCTCGAAACGATTTTTGTTAGGCCAAATTTCTTTGTCTACAAACTCTTTTACAGAGTCACGCATCATTAATTGCTCTTCCGAAAAATCTTCTGGTGTAAAGATGTCTTCGCACTTTGTTTCTTTTACTAGGAATTGACCTCCTCTTGTTTTGTCGCTCATATCAGCCCCCTAACCCCCGAAGGGGGAATCCTACTAGGGGTGAGTAGGGTGTAAATTGTTAAACTATTTTTTTATCTTTTTTATGTATTTATTAATTCCCCCTTGGGGGGGTAGGGGGCTTACAATACCTCGTAAATCCCAGCGCTACCTTGTCCAGTTCCTACACACATAGAAACGATTCCGTATTTACTACCTCTGCGTTTCATCTCGTCGAATAATTGAACAGAAAGTTTTGCACCAGTACATCCCAGAGGGTGACCTAAAGCAATTGCACCACCATTTACGTTTACGATATCAGGGTTTAAACCTAATTCGCGAACAACTGCTAATGATTGAGAAGCAAAAGCCTCGTTTAACTCTACTAAATCAATATCTTTTAATTGTAATCCTGCTTGTTTTAAGGCTTTCGGAATTGCTTTTACAGGTCCGATACCCATGATTCTTGGTTCAACACCAGATGAAGCAAAGTTTACTAATCTAGCGATAGGTTCAAGATTTAATTCTTTAACCATATCCTCGCTCATGATTAAAACAAAAGCAGCACCATCACTCATTTGAGAAGAGTTACCTGCAGTTACACTTCCGTCAGCAGCAAAAACAGGTCTTAAACCAGCTAAAGCTTCTTTAGACGTTCCAGCACGTGGACCTTCATCTTTATTTACAACGTATGATTTAGTTTCTTTTTTACCATTTTCATTGATAAAAGTTTGCTCAACAGTAATCGGAACGATTTGTTTATCAAATTTACCTTCAGCTTGCGCTTTCAATGCTTTAATGTGAGAGTTATAAGCAAACTCATCTTGATCTTCTCTAGAGATTTTGTATTGGTTAGCAACCGCTTCAGCAGTTAAACCCATTCCCCAGTAATAATCTTCATGACCTTCGGCAGCAAGTTTATAATCCGGAGTTGGTTTGTAACCTCCCATCGGAATAAAACTCATACTTTCGGCACCACCAGCGATGATACAATCTGCCATTCCCGATTGGATTTTTGCAGTTGCCATTCCGATAGTTTCAAGTCCAGATGCACAGTAACGGTTTACAGTTACACCAGGAACATCTTCTACTTTTAATCCCATAAGAGAAATTAAACGACCAACGTTAAGACCTTGTTCAGCTTCTGGCATGGCATTTCCTACCATAACATCATCAATACGTTTTTTGTCAAAATCAGGTAGTTCAGCCATCATATACTGAATGGTTTCTGCTGCTAATTCATCAGGTCTTTTAAATCTAAAAACTCCTTTTGGTGCTTTTCCTACCGCAGTACGGTATGCTTTTACTATATATGCTGTTTTCATATTAGCCCCCTAGCCCCCGAAGGGGGAATTCCTATTAGGGGTAAATAGGATTTTAAATTAATATTTCATAAAACCGACCAGTTCCCCCTTTGGGGGTTAGGGGGCTTTTAATTTCTCAAAGGTTTTCCTTTAGTTAACATATATTGAATTCTTTCTAATGTTTTTCTCTCAGTACAAAGAGATAAGAAAGCTTCACGTTCGATATCCAATAAATATTGTTCAGATACTAAAGTAGCTTCAGATAAATCACCACCAGCCATAACGTAAGCAAGTTTGTTGGCAATTTTCTTATCATGCTCAGAGATGTATTTACCAGCTTCCATTTGATCTGTTCCTACTAAGAACATTCCTAATGCTTGTTTACCAAGAACCTTAACATCAGTTCTTCTGATAGGTTGTGTATAACCAGCTTCAGCCATTAACAATGCGTGTTTTTTAGCTTCGGCAATCTGACGGTCTTTGTTTACCACAATAATATCTTTACCATGTTGTAAAAGCCCAGTGTCAAAAGCTTCGTAACCAGAAGTAGACACTTTTGCCATAGCAATAGTTAAGAAATACTCTTGAAGAACGTTTAATTCCACATCGTTTTTGCGGAATAAATCAGATGCTCTTAAAGCCATTTCTTTAGATCCACCACCACCAGGAAGTACACCAACACCAAATTCAACCAATCCCATATACGTTTCAGCAGCAGCTACAACTTTATCAGCATGTAAGCTCATTTCGCATCCACCACCAAAAGTCATTCCGTGAGGAGCTACAACAACAGGAATTCCTGAGTAACGAACACGCATCATAGTGTCCTGGAACATTTTGATAGCCATGTTTAACTCATCATATTCTTGCTCAACAGCCATCATGAAAATCATTCCGATATTAGCTCCAACAGAGAAATTTGCTGCTTGGTTACCAATAACTAAACCTTGATATTCTTTTTCAGATAAGTCGATTGCTTTATTGATAGCCTGAAGTACATCGCCACCAATAGTATTCATTTTAGATTGGAATTCTAAGTTTAAAATTCCATCTCCAAGGTCTTGGATAATTGCTCCACTATTGCTCCAAACTTTTTTGCTTTCGCGAATGTTGTTCAGGATAATAAATGAATCTTGACCAGGAACTTTAGTTTGTGATTTTGTTGGAATGTTGTAAAAATAAGTAGCACCTTCTTTTACAGAGTAGAAACTTTTGCTTCCAGATGCCAACATATCGTTTACCCATGCAGCAGGAGCTAACCCTTCTGCTTTCATGATTTCGATTCCGTTTTCGACACCAATAGCATCCCAAATTTCGAAAGGACCATTTTCCCATCCGAAACCAGCTTTCATAGCATCGTCAATTTTATATAATTCGTCTGATATTTCAGGAATTCTGTTTGATACATAAGCAAACATTCCAGCGAAACTCTTACGGTAAAATTCTCCAGCTTTATCTTTTCCTTTTACAAGAACTTTAAAACGGTTGATTGGTTTATCGATAGTTTTAGTTAGTTCAAGCGTAGCAAAATTTGCTTTTTTAGCAGCACGATATTCTAATGTATCTAAGTCAAGAGTAAGGATATCTCTACCTTCTTTTTTGTAGAAACCTTGTCCTGTTTTGCTTCCTAACCAATTATTCTCCATCATTTTTGTGATGAAATCAGGAAGTTTAAACAATTCGTGTTGCTCATCTGTTGGGCAGTTTTCATAAATACCGTTGGCAACGTGCACCAAAGTATCCAAACCAACTACATCAACAGTACGGAAAGTAGCCGATTTTGGACGACCAATTACCGGACCAGTCAATTTATCAACTTCTTCAATAGTTAATCCCATTTCTTTAACTAAGTGGAATAAACTTTGGATACCGTAAATACCAATTCTGTTTCCTATAAACGCCGGAGTATCTTTAGCAACAACCGAAGTTTTTCCTAAAAATTTAGATCCGTATTCGTTTAAGAAATCCAATACTTCAGTAGAAGTTTTTGGACCAGGAATAATTTCAAATAATTTTAAGTAACGCGCAGGGTTAAAAAAGTGAGTTCCGCAGAAGTGTTGTTGGAAATCTTCGCTTCTTCCTTCGCTCATAAAATGAATCGGAATACCAGATGTGTTAGATGTTACTAAAGTTCCTGGTTTACGGAATTTCTCGATTTGTTCAAATACTAGTTTTTTAATATCAAGACGTTCTACAACAACTTCTATAATCCAATCAACATTGGCAATTTTTGCCATATCATCAGTCGTATTTCCAGTCGTAATTCTGTTTGCGAATTTCTGACTGTAAATAGGAGAGGGTTTAGATTTTAATGAGTTAGCAAGATGTTCGTTTACAACTCTGTTTCTTACTACTTTGCTTTCCAGAGTTAAGCCTTTTTTAGTTTCGGCCTCTGTTAACTCACGGGGAATGATGTCTAGGAGTAAAACTTCCACACCAATGTTAGCAAAATGACAAGCTATTCCTGAACCCATAATTCCGGATCCAATTACGGCAACTTTTTTAATTGTGCGTTTCATTTTCTATTTTTTCTGTTTGATTAAATATATTTTTATCTTGTATTAATTCATTTATGATTTCTGCCACCTCAATAAAATGTTTTAATTTTTCTTCAGAAACGTGATTTCTAACTGTTTCATTAAACTTCAAGACAGTATTTTTAGATAAGTCTCTTTTTTCTTTTCCAAAATCAGTTAGATAAATCAAAACCCCTCGGCCATCGGTTGGATTTTTCTTGCGAACAATCAATCCTTTGTCTTCCATAGATTTAAGCGTTCTGGTTAAGCTAGTAGCTTCCATTCCCATTCTGGGACCCAATGCCGTCGATGGAGTACCTTCCTCTTTATCGATACTCAATAACGCAAAACCAGTTGCCATTGTCGCATCATATTTTGCAGCCTCTTCATTGTACATCCTTGATACAGCTTGCCATGTTGCTCGTAAAATATAATCTATAGTTTTTTCTTTCATTTGGTAGATTGTATTTGATTATTTAATTTTAATGTGAAATACTTAGATAATATCTTATACATTAATTAAAATCGAATTCGTCTTGTTGGCAACTATATCGATTTCAAATATAATAAAAAAATATTATGCATGCATAGTATTTCTAAAAATATTTTTTTGTTAATTAAAAATTTGCTCTGAAATAGAGTCTGTTAAGTTCTTTTTTGAATGAAATATAATGTTTTTTTTGAAATTTTTATTATTCCAATATTCTAAAAACAACATCAGGCCAGTAAATTAGGAATTTAGATTATTGTTATTGAAAGATAATTCTTCGATTTAAAAACAAGAATAATCAATCCTCATATTTAAGTAAAGCCTTCCTAAGTTTATCTTTTATTCTCAATCGCAATCCATTGGGGCTAATAACTTCCAATCCGTCACCAAAACCCAAAAGCAAACGCTCAAATTCATAATTAGTTTTAAGTTTTAGCGTAATAATAATACTTCCGTCCTCATTTTCTTTTTCTAGTTTTTGCGAAGCATGAAAAGGCTTTGTCAAAACATAAGGCGCATTTTCTTTATCGATCCAAAGTTCTATTTTTCTTGCATTCATGCCTTGGTTTACAGTAACCCCAACCACATCTTTATAAAATTCTTCGGCATCAAAATTTTCCTCTATATAAGGTAGGTTAAAATCAAAATCGATATTGGTGATTCTGTCAAGAGCCAAATTGGTAATAGGCTGTGAACCTTTTTTCTTCCCAATCAAAAACCAACGATTATTAAACTCCTTTAAAATAAAAGGATGGAAATTGAATTTTTGTTCCTCTCTCGATTTAAAAGATTTATAAGTAATAACCAGAACAATCTTCTTGACAATAGCCTGATAAATTTCGTCCAGATAATGCAAACCTTTCAAGTTCTCGTTTTTATCCAGATAAATAACCGAATTAGTATGCGATTTCTCCGAATAGATTTTATCTTCCAAACGCTGCAAAATATCCGAAACATCGCTAAACAAAGAAAAATCCTTAAACTGTTTTAGCATCGATACCGTTTCAGTCAAAACATTCATATCCGTTTCCGTTAGCGGAATATCAGTAATCGAGAAATCTTCCTCATCATACTTATAAAACTTCTTATCATAAACGACAATAGGAGCATTGTATCCTAATTTCTCACTTCGCATAAGCTGAATATCCATTTGTATCGTACGCTTACTTATACGGTTTTCGCGGCCTTCATATTCAAATAAAGCATCCGAACATGCTTCGATTAAATCATCAAGAGTCCAGGTTCTGTATTGATTCTGCAGACACTTATCTATTGTTTTATAGCGAATTAAGGCATTTTTGTTTTGTGACATAGTATGTGTTTTGCTGTAAAGACCCGAAAGCACTAAGTTTTTTTCTCGCAGATTTTGCAGATTTTGCAGATTTTTTTTGAATCCTTTTAATCCTTTTAATCCTTTAATCTGTAGCTTAAAAAACTTTGCGACTTCGCTCCTGATATTGCGTGATTAATTTGTTTAATAATTATTTGGGCGTGTCCCGCCGAAAAAGCGGGTCGGGCTTTCGGCTTTATCTTTTGTTTCGTTCCACTTCACAAAAGGATATCGCCTCTATCCCTCACGCAAATCAACTTTTGTGATAAAAATAAGCTTAATGATTTTGCTGCGCAAGTGGTTTGCGTACAAAAAAGATAGTTTTTATAATAAAATGAAATTATACTTTAAAAAAAGAAATCCTATTGATGTTCAGAATTATAAGAAATAATGCTAATATTTTGAATATTTTTCATTTTAAAAATTAAAAAAAGAAGAGATTATTACTAGTGTTAATTTTGATTCCAAGAAAAACGCACCTACTTTTGCGACCTTAAAAATTTGATTTACACCATATGGGGAAACTTTACTTATTACACCTACATTTTTTTTTTATAATCACAAGTTCAGTTTATGGTTTTAGTACAACCGATAAAAGTAATTTTTCCACCAATAAAGATTACAAAAGTCTAGTTTTACCACCCAATGTCGATTTTAATTTTACCAATGACGGAACTTGTTCTGGAACTCCAGTAACATTTAATCCAGTTGTAAGCGGTAATGCTCCTTATACCTATAAATGGGATTTTGGAGACGGAAGCACTTCTACCAATAGTAATCCAAGTCACTTATTTAATGCAGTTGGTTGCGGATTTCAGAACTTTAGCGTAAGCTTAACCGTTACAGATGCTAATGGGGACTCTAATACAGTAACAAAAGTTATTTCGGTAAAGCAAAAACCAGATTTAAAATTTGGGAATGCAAATGCTCCAGGTTCACTAAAACCTTTTGAGCGATGTGGAGACAATAACTCAAATCCTAAATACAGTATTAGTGTTGCTAATAATTCTGCTTCTATAGGATGTATTACATCTTATAACGTAGATTGGGGTGATGGTAACTCCGAAACTAACGTTGTTTTTCCTAAAACACATGAGTACCAGAAATTAGGTTCTTTTAATATGGTAATAACTGCAATAGGCAATAATAGTTGTAGCAATTCTATTACCTATGTTGTTAAAAATTCCAATAACCCAATAGGAGCACTTATAGCTCCGGGTAATACAATCAATTTATGTATTCCTGTTGACCCAATGCCATTTGCTATTGGTTCATGGGGGCTTAATCCTTCAGATACTCAGTATTATGTTAACTATGGCGATGGAACAAGCGATACTTATTCGCAAGGACAATTAGAAAGTTCTCCATATTATAATGCAGCAAATCCAGAGGCTTCTCGAAATTTTCCTATACCACATAAATATACAAGAGCAAATTGTGATACAAACGGAAGCACAGTTAGCTTAACAATAATGACATCTTGTGGAACTACAGATCTTAAGGCTGGACCTATAAAGATATTAGATGTACCCCAACCAAATTTTAGCGTACAAAGCATAGCATGTGTTAATTCAGCTGTTAGTTTTAGCAATTATACTTATGCGGGATATACCAATAATTGTAGCACAGTTAATGTTTACACATGGGATTTTGGAGATGGAAGTACTTCTAGGGATGTTAATCCTTATCATGTATATTCAGCACCAGGAACCTACACAATCAAGCTAAATGCAACAACGCCTTGTGGAGTTGGTACTGAAACAACAAGAACTATATGTGTTGAGCCTGTATTGCAGCCAGACTTTACTTTTGGTAATGCGTGTGCTTCAACCAATATTCAGATAACGAATACCACAGACACAAGTTTTAGCTGCGGAACCGAAAGTTATTATTGGGATGTTACTAATTATTACGAAGGATATTGTGGTAAAGAATCAGTACCAGGATTAGGAAAAGGACAATGGAATTTTGCAAATGGGACTTATTCTTCATCGAAGGATCCTGTTTTTAATTTTACAATGCCAGGAACTTATTATGTAAGGTTAACAACCAGAAATTCATGCGGAATAGTGCGAGAGATTATAAAAGCAATTCCAGTAAAAAAGCCGCCAGTTACGACCCTAAAACCAATTTCAGATTTTTGTAATTCAGCAACAATTAACCCTGTTGGAACAGTAGAAGAAACTTGCTCACCAAGTTCTGAAATTACGTATCTATGGAGTTTTCCAGGAGGAACACCTTCCACATCTACATTACTCAATCCAGGGCCAATAAATTATACAGTTAGTGGTAACTATGTAGCTACTTTTAGTGTTAGCAATAGTTGTGGAACTACAACAAAAACAGCCCCTTTTTCTGTAGATCTAGTTCTTTCTCCAGTTATAAAAGATAAAACGTTAAAAATATGTAGCGGCAATAGTTTTCAGGTTACGCCAGTTACTAACGGAATAGATAATGTGCCAGCAGGAACAACTTATGTTTGGTCAACGCCAGTAGTTTCTCCTGCAGGAGCAGTAACAGGAGCAAGTGCAGAATTTTCTCCAAGAACAAATATTAGTCAGTATTTAATAAATAATACCGCCAATCCTGCTACAGTAACCTACACTGTATCGCCAATATCAAAGGTGTGTCCTGGACCTAATTTTACGATTACAGTAACAGTAGATCCATTAATAAAGGTAATCGAAACAACAAAAAACAGTACTTGTTTTGGAGCAAACGATGCTTCTATTACAATAAATGTAACAGGAGGAATTCCTTTTGCAACAGCAACCCCTTATACTTTTTCATGGACAGGTCCTAACGGATTTACAAGTACCGATAAAGATATTGCTAATTTAAAACCCGGAGGGTATACTTTAAGAGTTATTGATAATGGCAATTGCCCATTTACAAAGACGTATTATGTTAGTGAGCCAGGATTATTTCAATTTTCAGGAAGTAAAAACGATATAACTTGTTTCGGATCTAATAACGGAAGTATTTATTTATCAACATCAGGAGGAACACAGCCATATACATATGTATGGACAAAAGACGGAAACCCTTACATAGCAACTACAGGAAACCCTAATAATCTAGGACCTGGAGTTTATGGAGTTACAATAACCGAAGTTAATAATTGTAATATACTTACAGGAAGTTATGAAATCATCGAACCGCCATTATTAAAGGTAAAATTGGAGAGTCAAGTTGATATTTTATGTTACGGATATTATACAGGTGAAATTAATGTAAGTACAACAGGAGGTCGATTTACCGAAACATCTCCAGGAGTTTTTAATTACCGATATAGCTGGACAGGACCAAACGGATTTAGAAGTAATCTTCAGAATTTAAAAAATCTTGCAGCAGGTACTTATGATTTGACCGTTACAGATAATTCTAATTGTATCGATAAATTGCAAGTTGTATTACTTCAGAACGACGAAATACGTTTAAATTATAGTAAAACTGAAATTGCATGTTATAATTATGCTAATGCATCTATTACCATTAATAGTATTACAGGAGGAGTTCCCTTTACAACAGGAGATCCATATATCATAAAATGGAGCAATTTAGGAACAGGTTTAGTACAAAATAACTTGTCAGCAGGAACCTATATCATTACAATTACAGATGCATTAGGTTGTCCAAAAGTGTTTCCTATTGTTATAGATAATGCACCAGTATTTACAATAAACCCAGATGTAAAGAACGTTTCTTGTTTTGGAGCAAATGATGGTCATATCCGATTAAACCTTGTAGGAGGAAAAGCGCCAGTTTCTTTAGTTTGGGATGATAACTCTACAGCAGGAATTGAACGTAATAATATAGGCCCAGGAAAATATAGCGTAACAATTACCGATGGTAAAGCCTGTGTAATAAAAGAAACCTTTATTATAATAGAGCCTTTGTTGTTAGAAATAAGAGCCGATGTTTTAAATCCATTAGATTGTGTTGATGCAAACACGGGAGAAATCAACTTAGTTGTTACCGGAGGACTACCTCCATTTACCTACACTTGGTCTAATGGGGCAAAAACCGAAGATTTGACTAAAATTCCACCAGGTACTTATGCAGTTACTGTTACAGATGCTAATGGTTGTAAAAAATCTGAAGAATGGAAAATTACCCGATTCGACCAACTTACGCCAACGATAGAAGTCCTAACAGATTTTGATTGTAATACTAAATATGTACATCAAACTTATGTAGGACACGTAAAAGGAGGGATTCCACCTTATACTTTAAGCTGGTCCGATGGAGTTGTTTCCGGTCCTAATAATGAGATTATGAATACCGAGAATAATGGTTTAATCATATTTAGTGTCACCGATAGTTTTGGTTGTACAGCAAATTTCCCATATAATGTTAATAAACCAGTTTTAGGAATAGCCAATTATTCTACAGGTTCATATGCTAAAGATGTTTATGATTTATATTCTATTTACGATCCAATTTTATTTACAAACTTAGCAACAGGAGATTTTACAAACATATCTTGGGATTTTGGTGATGGAAATTTTTCAAACGAAGAAAATCCTAAACATATCTATACCAGAGAAGGAACCTATACCATAAAACAAACTGTAACATATCCGTTTGGTTGCCAATATAGTTACACCTCTACAATAGTAGTCGAAAAAGGATATAGTTTAGTAATGCCAAATGCTTTTACACCAAATAATGACGGTTATAACGACACGTTTGCACCCGTATTTTTAGGTCTTGAAAACATCACACTCGATGTTTATGATACCTGGGGAGGAATTGTATATTCCGAAACAGGAAAAAATATTAGTGGATGGAACGGACAAATTAAAAATCATCCAGCCGAAAACGGAAACTATTATTTTAAAATCACTGCAAAAACCTTTTACAACCATACCGTAACCGAAAAAGGAGCATTCACATTACTTAAATAAAAGCAACAGATTACAATGAGATTAAAACTATATATTACAATAATTATTACCTGTTGCTTTTTTTCAGAAACAAGAGCACAAGACCCAATTTTCACACAATACTTTTTAATTCCAGAAACATTAAATCCAGGTTTTTCTGGATTTATGGAAACAACATATGCAGGTATCGTTCACCGCGAACAATGGCCAGATCTGGATTTAAAAATAGATACCGATTATGCGTTTGTAAATACTTGGAACGAAAATATCAATAGCGGTTATGGTATAAGTGTTTTAAACCAAAGAGAGAATCTAACCAAGTATAACTACACGCAAATAAATGCCAATTATGCTTATAGAGTAAAGCTGAATGATACTTGGTATTTTAGACCAGCCATCGAAGCTGGTTTCGGATTAAAGTCATTTGCATTTCAAAACTTATTGCTCGAGGATCAAATTAATATAAGAACAGGAGTTATAAATTCAAGTTCGATAGATCCGATGTTAAAAAATGACAAAGTCAGTTTTTTCGATTTCTCGGCAGGAATGGTTTTTAATACCGAAAGCCTTTGGATTGGTTTATCGATGAAACACCTTAACAGACCTAATATTTCCTTTGCAGCAAACGGAAATGTGCCTCTGGATACCTTTTTCTCACTAAGTTCAGGTTACGAATTCCTTCTGGCAGATTATGTCGATGTGTTATTCTTACCGTATGAAACCAAATTGCTTATAACCTCAAATTATATGCAACAAGGACACTACAATCGATTTGATTTAGGAACATCAATCCAGTTCGAAAAAATATTTTTTGGAGCAACAGCAGTTACCAATCCATCAAAAAACGGAATAAACAGAGAGTTACTTACCTCAATAAACCTTTTTACAGGATTGCAATATCAAAACCTAAAATTAGGGCTTTCCTACGATTTAAATACATCAAGTATGGGTAGAACAGGAGGCGTTTATGAAGTTTTACTAACGTACCAATTTAACTTAAGCGTAAAATGCTTTGGCTGTCCTAATTATACAGGAAGATAAACAGAAGTTATTATCTAATCAACAGTTTTAGCCTAATATGGGCGTGTCCCGCCGAAAAAGGCGGGTCGGGCTGTACGCTGTATCTTTTTTGGGCGAAAAGCCCAAAAAAGGATGCCGCTCCCATCCCTCACGCATTACAATAATAATGCAATCTCTTTCTCTATATTAATTCTCGCTTTTTCCTCATATAAACTTTTGAATTCCTCTGTCTGGTAGATAAATTCATTCTCAAGAAAATGTTTCAAAGCTTTTGCACGTCCAGGTTTATATAGAAAATCAGGATAAATACTATATTCCTTCCTTATTTGCTCAAAGTATATTTGATATTCATCCCAATCTCGTGCGAGAATTTTTAAATCAAAATCTATTAGCCAATTAATATCCTCAATTATATGGTGTTGATGTTGCTTCGTTGCACAAATAGCATCAAAAACCAATTGTTTATCAAATGATATATTTTCAGGTAAAATAGACAACGCGTATTCGGCACTTTTGAGTTCATTATCTTTTTTAGAGCTTTTATAGATATAATCATGATAAAAGATAGCGTACAAAACTTCATTTGGGAATTCTAGTTTTTGCAAGTAAGTATCATAACATTTAACCATATCAGCAATATGAGTAAGATTATGGTAATGTCTTGATTTATTGGAATATGTCTTTTCTAAATCCAACCAATTACGCTGAATCTCTTTTTCTTCAAAACCAATATTTATAAGCAGTTCAGTATATTTTTCTTTTAGATTCATAGCATTAGTTTACCCAAAAATAGGATTCTTTTTTAACTACGCAAAATAATTGCGTACTACTGTTGAAATCTTTGTATCATCAAATTAACACAACTAACAATGAAAAATACTTTTCCATATCCGTATTATATTTATGGTTCTGATGATTCTACAGACAAGGATGTGATTATCGTTGTTACAAAAGAAGAAATGCCTAAAACGCAAGAAGAAAGAAAAAACAAAGTACTTTTTCTTTCTAAAGAATATAATTTGAATTGGAATGCAACCTTAGCAGTTATTGAAGATGGAAAAATTTCGGATACTATTTTTACAAAATCATGGATTGATTCACTCAATAATGCATTGTTAGAAACATATAGTTTTCATCAGCAAGATTATCCTTTATTGATAACCAGAAAGCATATAAGAAATAAAACCCTGGCAATCTATAAAGCAGTTCGTACGGTTTTGACAATGTTAACACGAACTGAATACAGAACTCAGATTCGCCCCATTATAAAAGGAATCCATAATTTTAATTTGAAATTGGATGCACTTAGCAAAATAGATTTTGTTTCACTTTCAGAATTTAATCAGAAGAATACAAGTGATACCGATATTTGGAAAATTATTGCTTTTTATGTTGGACAAAATATAGCTTTAATTGAAAATGACATTGAAATATATACCAAGAAGAAACTAGTAGACCATTATAATGATTTAAAAGTGTTTATTTATAGAAAAACAATTACTGTAAATGATAAAGTAGTGCTACAGGAATATATTAAGTATTGGCTAAAAGTGCTTCATAATTTTGGAGAGTTCAAATCTGTAAATGGTTTCTTGACTTGTAATGATGAATGTATTGATATGGTAAATGAGAAATTTTAATTCTTCAGTTGTCAAAAAAACTTTGTCAAAGTTTAAAACTTTGACAAAGATGCCGATAAAGATTTAAATAATGTATTGAATTGCCTCCTGCTTTAGCTGGAGGGAAAATAAAGTTTATCTAATTCGCTTTAGCCAAAACTTATATTTTAGCTAAAGTCCCTTGTTCACCCAAAATCAAAATTTTAATTATGGATATTAATAAACACTTACCGTATATAATAAGAGCTTTACTTTATCATATTACCAAAAACATGAGAATTATTTATATAACCAAAAATAAGCACGAAGAATTTTGTCTAAATATTATATTTGAAGAAATTCCAACTCAAGATGAAATTGAATTGTTGATTGATACAACAGGAGAAATGGACTGTGATTTGATTTTTAAAAATACTACTTATAATTATTTAGTAACAAAAGAAAGTATTGGTGAAATACTTAAATCAATTAATAATGATTTTTATTTAGTTTACGCAAGAAATGAAGACTAGACGAAGTGTTCTTGCTAATGAAATTATCGTATGCACTGGCAATTGCCTACTAACTTCGTACCCACTTTAATTAGTTAGATGTATAATTAAATAACAAAAGCAACCTATCTAAAGGTTGCTTTTGTTATTATTAAGATAAGTAAAAACTAAATAATAAAAAAGAGAACTAACCTCTATGAATCTTATTATGTCAACAAAATGTATTTCTTTTATATTTCTTACTACGCAAAATAACTGCGCACCAACTACAAACCTTTGTATCATCAAAAAGAAAGGCCTTGTAGCTTAAAAGGAAAAGCCTACAGAAAAATTACTAGCTGTAGAGTTTGCGGATATTCCGGTTAGACCCGCGCGGACTAATGGGTAGAATTTACAGAAGCACCGAAATCGTTAAGGAAAGTAGGGAAGCGTATTTAGAGCCGCAATGCCCGAAAGGGAATATGAGTTCGAATCTCATCAGGGTCACAAAATAAAATAAATCAATGTTTACGAGTAATTTCGATTACTCAAAATAAGATTCTTTTTTTCTACGCAAAATAACTGCGCACTAATTTTTGAATCTTTGTTTAAATAAAAGAAGAAATGAATACAGTACTTTTAAAAGAGATGATATCCAAAAATTATATCAGAGTGAATAAACACCCTGATTATGATTTATATATTTATAATTATACACAAAGTGCTCAATTTGAAAGAATATGGAATGAGATTACATTAAGTTGTAGAGGATTGATTCTAGATGAAAATTTTGAAGTTGTTGCAAGACCATTTCCTAAGTTTTTTAATTTAGGAGAAATGGAAAATCAAATAATTCCTGATACAACTTTTGAAGTGTATGATAAAGCAGATGGTTCGATGGGGATTTTATATTGGATAGATGAGATTCCGTTTATAGCAAGCAGAGGTTCATTTGCAAGCGATCAATCCGATAAAGCAAACGAAATGTTGCATGGGAAATATAAAGATTCGTGGACATTATTGGATAAAAGCAAAACTTATTTATTTGAGATTATTTATCCTGAAAACCGAATTGTTTTAGATTATGGCGCTTCCGAAGAATTGGTTTTATTGGCAATTATCGATACACAATCGGGAGACGAATTTCCGCTGGAAGATATTGGATTTCCTATAGTCGAAAGATATAACGGAATCAAAGATATTCAGACTTTAAAAGAAATGGATATCGCTAACAAAGAAGGTTTTATTATTAAATATTCGAATAACTTTAGATTAAAAATTAAATTTGAAGAATACCTTCGTTTGCACCGAATCCTTACACAAGTTTCTAATTTGAACATTTGGGAATATTTAAAAACTAACCAATCTATAGAAGAAGTTTTAGAACGAGTTCCTGATGAATTTTTTGATTGGGTGAAAGAAACTAAAGCCGATTTAGAAAACCAATATAAGGCAATTGAAAATCATAGTAAAGCAGATTTTAAGGTCTTAGATTCCCGTAAAGAAACTGCTTTATATTTCCTTACTTGTGAGTATCCGGGAGTATTATTTGCTATGTTGGATAGTATAGATTATTCGGATATTATCTGGAAAATGATCAGACCAACATTCGAAAAACCATTTAATAAACAAGAAGATTAAAATTTTAATTTAACTGCGCAAAATAATTGCGTAGTGACAAAGCTATATTTGTCAAACAAAAATAAACACAATGATTATAAAACTTAAATCAGACAATAAATACTTTTTAGATATCCTTTACAAAAATCCAAATACGGATCAGGGTCTTTATTTAAAAGAATTAAAAAATGGGATATTAGTAGGAAATGCTGTTTCAAAGAATGAATATCATTGCGTTTTTTTAGATGGTAAAAATAGTTATTTGCCAGAAGAAGGAAATCAAATTGATTTTCAGAGTTATTGCAGTCCGTTATTAGCCTTGAATATGGCAACCGAATTTTTTAATCATTTGTATAAAGAAAATTCAAGTTTAGGTGAAACAACGATTTCCTGGTTGAATAAAAACTACGATGAGGTTGATTCTGAAAAAGGGACTATTGAAGTTGCTACTTTTTTCATCGATTCGGGTTGGTATAAAAACGGAAATTATCTTTTGTCAAAATACATTGATGGGATTTCATTAAAACATAAAATTGGTAATAATTTCGAATTAAAAATAGAAGGTAAAACCGTTAGAGAATCTTTGCAGAAATTTTCGCTCGTAGCTTTGTTTTCGAACTTTACCAATAAATATGCAGTTTACACGTATATCGATGATCATTTTATTCAAAAGCATATCACGATGTTAACCAATATTTCGGGCATTCCGTATTTTGTGTTTTATCTTTTTATAAAAAGAATCATGCGTTCTCCTGTTCAGTTCGAAAAATTCAAACCACAATTAGAAGCGTATTTTGATAATAAAGTTCAATTTGTTTTTACAGATACACATCAATCCAGAAAAGAATTTATTTGTAGCAAAATCAATTTTGACGAACCTGTTTTAGATTTTGGTTGTGGTGAATTGCAATATTTTAAGATGTTGTTAAAAAAAGGATTTACAAAAGAATATCATGCGTATGACGAAGTAGATTTTAAACATATTGCTGATAAAATCAGCGCGATAGAAAATGCAGAGAACTTGCATTGGGTCGAAAGTTTAGAAGAACTTAAAGGTTTTGAAAGCCAGATTATTTTGAGTGAAGTAATTGAGCATAATTCAATTGAAGAAGCTAAAGCATTGCTAATCTGGATTCTTGATAACACACAGTTTACTCAATTATTTGTAACAACGCCAGACAAAGATTTTAATGTAAATTATGAACTGACAGAGGAATTCAGACACGATGATCATGATTTTGAACTTTCAAACGCTGAATTTGTAAAGTTGATTGACGAGATTTTTCCAAATCCTAAAACCTATTACGGAGTAGGAGATTGTGTAAGAGGAGTTTACCCAACAAGTGCAGTAATCATTCAAAAAAAGTAAAAGATGTTAGACTATAGAGTAAGAAACAGAATAGAGTGGTTTTGCAAAAATAAGATAAACGATTTTTCGCCAACCATTTCGCCGGCGCCAAAAAACAAGACAAAAAATGAAATAGAAAGCATTGAAGAAGCTGTCAATTATTATTTGGAAAAAGGGGTAACTCAATTTGTGGTTCAGAAAAAATACATGGGTTCGTATTGCACAATCTATTTAAAAAGAAACCTTGAAGAAACTTATTTTGTTTCCCGAAATGGTTTTAAAATGGATCATATCGATGTAGAAAAAGCAATAAATAGTTTGAAGGATTTACATGCGAAAATGAGCATTACTTTTCCTGATTTCGAAACCATTTTGATAGCCTCAGAATTATTGCCTTGGAAAGTTTTGGGAGCTGGATTAATCGAGAAAGAATTTACAGGATATTATGATGCTTTAAAAACCCATAATGAGTATTTGAAATCTTCAGGATTGCTTGAGAAGCTGAAAAATGTAAGAGAATCTGAATTATTTACCGAATACATTTCAGATAAAAAACAGCTTACTAAAAAGGAATTTGGCAGCAAACATAAATCGCATATTGTGCGTCAATACGAAGCTTTGGCAACTATAAAAATTCCAGATGTAACCAAACAAGAAGAATCATTAAAAGTATTTCAAAATCAAATTGATACATTTGGAAATGAAGCTGAATTGCATTTTAAACCTTTCACTATTTTAAAAGTGGTTAGTAGTTTTGGAGAAGAAATAATACCAAACTCTAATTTAACTTATGAATTGGTAAACGATGATGCTTTTTTATATTTAGAAATTACCAGTTCTAATAAAGAAGAAAAGCTAAAGGAGATTTATTCATTTTTTGAAAAATTGACTACAGAGAATGAAGAAGGCATCATGATTAAACCGGTTCAGAATTATATTAAAAATTTGCCACCGTGTTTTAAAGTCAGAAACAACAATTATCTAACGATGATTTATGGAGTGAATTTCCATCAGGATTTCGATCATTATTTAGAAAAAAGAAATGTAAAGAAGAAGTTAGAACAATCAATAAATGGTTGGGAAATCAACCAGAAAATGCTTCAGATTCCGTATAAAGATTTAGAAGAAGAAAATTACCTGATGCGTTTATTGCTTTTAAAGCGAATTAACAACGAAGAAATAGAAAAAACATTAGATCCAAGATTATAATAAAATGAAAAAAACACCAACATTAACGATACTTACAGGTTGTCCAGCATCGGGAAAAAGTACTTTCGCCGAGTGGAAAGTGCGAACTGAACCTAAAACGATGAGAGTAAGTCGTGATGAAATCAGGTTTTCGCAGTTTCAGGAAGTTATGGATCCCGCAGTTGAAAGTATGATTTCGAAAATTATTAACGGACAAATCAAAACTTTGCTTTCAAATGGATGGAATGTGATTCTGGATACTTGTAACGTAAAGTTAGAATACATCAAACAACCTATTAATGATTTCTCGGAAATGGCTAATATTGAATTCAAAGTATTTGATTTGCCATTAGCAGAACTTTTGATTCGAAATGATAAAAGAGAACGAAAAGTACCAAAAAAGGTGATTGAAAACATGTACCATCAATTACAAAAAACTAAAGAGAAGTTTGATTTTAAACCGATAAAGAAAGTGAGCAAAAATTTGGAATACGCAATCCAAAATCCAGAATTACCAAAAGCAATTATCTGTGATCTAGATGGAACATTGGCATTGATGAACGGGAGAAATCCTTTTGATGCAAGTAAGTGTGATCAGGATTTATTAAATGAACCAGTTGCAAACGTGTTGAGGAATTATAAGAAACTGGGTTATAAAATATTGTTAGTTTCAGGAAGAGAAGATAGATACAAAGAACCGACGTTGCGTTTCCTTGAAAAACATGCAATAGAATTCGATGATTTAATCATGCGAAAAAGTCAGGATAGCCGAAAAGATTCTATCATAAAAACCGAAATCTATAATGATTTTATCAAAGATAAATACTTTGTAGAGTTTGCTCTCGATGATAGAAACCAAGTAGTAGATACCTGGAGAAACGACCTGAAATTACCATGCTTCCAGGTATATTATGGGGATTTTTAAAGGTGCAAAGGTTCAAAGAGGCAAAGGTGTAGAGGTTTCGCTCTGTCGATAAATGACAATCCAAAAAGTTCAAGTTCTTCCTGTGTAGCTGTGTAGAGACGCACAGCAGTGCGTCTAACACAACATGAGATACAAAGCGAAACAAATAAATTTTGTAGCAAAATAAATAAAAAACAATCAACAGACGGAGGTTCAAATCCTTCCTGCGCAGCTAATAAGTCGCGGTAGTTTAGTATGGGAAAATAGTTGGTTTTTTAAAGGTTCAAAGGTTCAAAGACATTTAACCACAAAGTTCGCTAAGATTTACGCGAAGCACGCAAAGAATTATTTCACGCAGATTTTGCAGATTCTACGGATTTTTAAAATCCTTTTAATCTTATTAATCTGTGGCAAAAATAAAAACTCTGCGATTCCGCGGCTTTGCGAGATTAAAATAAACTAAAGAAAAAAACTTAGTGCCTACATGACAAAAAACAAAAATAATAATAGAAAGACTCAAAGAACTAAAAACTCAGAACCTTAGTTTCTTAGAATCTTTACAACTTAAAAAAAAATGAATACATATATAGATATCGGAATTAATTTAACCAATAAACAATTCCATAACGACATAGACGATGTCGTACAAAATGGATTAGATGCCGATGTATCGCAAATGATACTTACAGGCACAAGCGTAAAAAATAGTGAAGCTTCGGCTGAAATAGCAAAAGAATATCCAGGAATATTATATTCTACAGCAGGAATTCACCCGCATGATGCGAAGAGTTTTGATGCACAAAGCATTTCAAGGCTAAGAAATTTACTAAAGCAGAAACATGTTGTTTCGGTAGGCGAGTGCGGACTCGATTTTGACCGTGATTTTTCGCCAAGAAATGTACAGGAATTATGCTATAAAGCCCAATTAGAATTGGCGATTGAGGTTCAGAAACCTTTGTTTTTACATGAAAGAGCAGCTTTTACTCGATTTATGGGTATAACAAAAGAGTATTTACCACAATTACCAAAAGCAGTGGTACATTGTTTTACAGGGAGTTTGCAAGAAGCCAAAACCTATCTCGATAACGGATTGTATCTTGGTTTTACAGGAGCAATATCAGACAGTAAACGTTTTAATCATTTAAAAGAAGTGATGCAATACGTTCCGCTGGATAGAATGATGATAGAAACCGATGCGCCATTTATGCTGCCAAAAAACACACCTGTTTCTCTCTTGAAAAAATACCACGAACGCCGTTGCGAACCTGCTTTTCTTCCTTTTGTTGCAGCAACAGTTGCACAGTTTAAAGGAATTTCGGGAATTATAGTTGCAGAAGAAACTACTAGGAATGCTAAAAACTTTTTTTGGGATTTAGAATTATAATTTAATTAGTTTTAACCACAAATTCGCAAATTTATCATGTGAGTTTGTGGTTTTTTATTTGTTAATTTGAAACTGTGTTGCAAATAATAATTGCCAAAAAATCAATTAAATTTAAATATTTTAACAAATAAAAAACAGATTCGTTAATGACTTGTAAATCAGTATACTTTCAAAGTAATAAAATAATTCTTCTAATATTTATCGTCTTAGCATTTTCGTGTAAAAAAGAAGTAAAAGCAGTACATAAAAAGAGTATTAAAGACACCATTTCGACTGTAGAACCAGAAGAGGAAAAAGTAATTCCGACCGAAATAGAAAGTAAATTTTTAAAAAGGCTTATAAACGTAGAAATTGGCGAACAAAAATACAAGGAGATGCAAATATCCGAATCGCCTTATTATGTTTCGTTTGTAAATGATGGGGATCCTTATACAGTTTCATTTTCAATTTTTGAAAAAGGAGATTTTAATAATGACGGAATAATTGATTATGTAGTTAACAGATCATCTGAAGGAATGTTGGGAGGAAATGCAAACACAAATCAAGATTTTGTTTTCTATATTATGAAAGATGAAATTAAGGAGAAAGAATCCCATAGTATTCTGGGATATGCACCTTTTTCATACAATATAATTGATGAAGCAAATTTTGTTGGAAATAAATTTAAAATTAAGGTTACACAAAATTTCAGAACATATTCTAGTTCGGTAGAAGATTTAAAATCGACTTCATTATCATTTATATACAAGAATGGTAATCTATATGAAGAATCGTATTTGTCAAGTTGCAAATTGGCAAAATTAAAATCGAAAACTATTTTTAATGCTATTCCGGGAGTAGAAAAACGTACCAGAAGTATCGAAATGCATAATTATACCGAAACTATCGAAGAAATATATAAAAAGAATGATACTCTAATTAATGCAAGTGTAGGAGGTTGTGATAATTTAATATTAGAGTTTAATACGTTTTATAAAGTAGAACCAGATAAAATAGATAATACTGAATTTAAAAAAGAAACTGCTTTACAATTATTAGAATTTTTAGGTAAGAATACGCAGTTTTCAAAAGAAATTAATGTTGCAATAAATTATTATCAAAACAATCCTTTAGACAACGAATATATCGAAAAAATAAAAGGATACGGATTTAGAGTTTTAATTGATAAGGACGAGGACCGCAAAGGAGAATTAAGGTTTTTAGTTCAAATTGATAAAATAGATAACCCCTATCAAAAAGAGAATTGGGAAATTGTAACACGCAATAAAAAGCCAATAGAAGTTGATGAGGAATAAAGTTGCAAAGTTGCAAAGTGACAAAGGAACAGAGATGCAAAGGAGCAAAGAAATAGAAGGGACAGAGGAACAGAAGGAACTGAGGCGCGAAGAAGCAAAGGGACAGAGGATAAAATTTAGAAATTTTCAGCATAGAATAAAATAAAACCAAGAGTGTAAGTAGTAACTTTAGTTTTTACACAAAATAATCCCAAACTTGTCATTTTCGACTAAAGCCACATTCATTATGATCAATTTTAGAACCTTAAACTGAAGCAGGAGGTAATTTAAGACGATATAAGAAAAATATTTTTTAAAGTGGGTTTAAACGCATTTAGTATGATGATTTAAGGTTTTTTATTTGTTAATTTATACTTACATAATAGATAATGATAAGTTTTTTTCTTTTTAAATTTAAGTAAATGAGTGTAGCAACTGAAGGTGTTAAAGGTTATGAATATCAATATAAAGTGACGGTTTTGTTCGCGCTTTTACATTGTAATGATTTTAAATCAAAATTATACGTCGAAAAAATTGGAAGTGAAGATATTACTTTCGTAGATGAAAATCGTAATTCTATTGAGATACAAATTAAAAGAGAAAGAAATAATATTGGTTTTTCAAAGATTATTGAATGGCTATCTCATTTTCAGGAAAGAAGTAGCAGTAATAATTTATTATTAAGAGTTAAAGAGAAAAAGACAAAATGTTTATTTGTTACTCGTTCAAGATGTAATGATGAAGCTTTAATGTTTTTAAAAGAATTTCCTGTAATTGATTCCAATAGTAACAGTATTTCTGTACAAGATATTTTGAAATTTAAAAATGAGCTAAAAGGAATAAAATTTAAGGATACTAAATTAGATATCAAAAGAAAAGCTTTTTGTGAGGAGATATCAAATAAATTGAATAAATCAGACATTGAAGTTTTAGTAAATAATACCTTGATTTGGGAAAAAATAGGAGAAGAAAAGGTAGATAATGAAATCTTAAATTGTTTAAATAAAAAATTTTCAATACCACAGTCGCTTTCAGAAAATTTGTATCTAAAACTACTTGAAATTGTAAAAAAAGGTAGAGATTCAAAAGAAGACATTATTCCGACTTTAAAGAACTTAATTTTCAAATCAAAGGTTAATAGATATGCTGTAACTGAAAATTATATATCGAGAAAAGAAGAAGTTCAATCTTTAGAGATTTTAAATAATTCAAATTTGTTATTACTAACTGGAATATCACAATGTGGTAAAACAGAATTAGCTAAAAAGATAGCAAATGATTTTATAGATATAGGATACAATTCGGTATCGGTTTCGAGCGAGTTTTTCCAAATTGAAAATTTTTTTAATCAGAATAGGGAGGAAGATAAAATTTTAATTTTTGAAGATCCTTTTGGTCACATAAAACCAAAGAGTGAATCAAATGATATTAAAAACAAAATAATCGACTTATCAAAAAAATTAGCATTAAACCATAAATTAATTATTACAAGTAAAATTGAGATTTTAGACGAGGCTTTTTCTGAAAAAATACATGAAAACATAATTAACTTAACAGAAGATGATAATAAATTGATACTGAATTTTTGGGTAAAATTTTCAGAAGCTCAAAAGGTTAATAAACTAATAGTCGAAAAAGTTAGTGAATATATTAGAGAAGAAACAGAGCATAAAATTCAAGTAGGTCAGTTAAATTATTTGTCAAGATATGATTCAGATAAATTAAATTCTAGATCGTTAACTGAATTAATAAGTATTGCTCGACATAATGCTAATGATATTTCAAATAATTTATTAAAAGATAATTTAGAACAGTCAAAAATTTTGGGGATTATGTCAATATGTTGTAATAACAGTATTGGAGTTAATATTGAGGATTTAGGTTTTATTTTATCAGATGATGATAATCAATATTCAATATTCAAAAAAACTAAGTTTTATGAAGTTCTTAACTATGAAACTAAATTTCCCAAATATGCTAAAACGAATAAAATTAAAAAAAGATTTAAAGAAAGTATAGCATATTTTGAAGAAAGAGGTTTTTTAAAATATGATAGTAATAAATATTTTTTTTCTCACCCTAATTACTATGAAGTAGGGAAAAACTTGTTTTTTAGAAAGAGTTTTGAAGAACAGAAATTAAATATAGAATATTTAAAAAAATCAATTATTTGTATTAATCCAACTTCTTCTTTATTTTCGTGTAAACAGTTGGTGTTAGTTTATAATAGAATAAATTTAAACTTTAGACAGAATATTAGAGAATTAATGTTTTTGTCAAATAGGTCAATTTTTCCAGCAGTTGAAGATTTTTCTTCAATTAATTTAATAAGTATAATTGATGATATTGATAATGATAAAGAAAAAGAAAAAATCATTAATATTATTAATCGTGGAAATACTGATTCAAGTTCAATAAGATGGTATAATAAAGAGATTCCATTTCTTTGTAAAAGAGATGACGCCGAACATTATTTTGGACATAAAATATCTGAAAAAGAAATAGAAGAAATTGAAAGTAAAATTTTAAATAATGTCGATGTAAAACTGTATGACGTTTGGCGCTTTGTTAATTATTATAAATTAGTTGCTCAAGGTCGAATTTATAATAAGTTTAATGCTAATTTAATTAATTCACTTTTATACCATGAAGAAGTGTTCATACGAAAACATGTTGCAAAATTATTTTTTTTATCGAAAATAAATAAAGATGAAATTTTTTTAATTGAAAAAATTTTTAATGATAATCATCCAACAGTAGTTTTCTATGGAATTTGGGGTAGTTTTCTTAATTGGAACATTCATTCTAGTGAAATCAAAGATTTTATTTTTAATATTTTAAAAGAATTATTTTCTAAGCAAGAAATAGCTATTAGAGCAAATAATTTAATTACAAATTTTTCAATAGATTATTCTGGAGAGTCTATTAATTGGAGAGAGTTCTCAAAAAGAGATGTTACCGAACTCTGGAATATTTGGGCAGAAATTTTTCCTATTTTTTTTAAAAATTTACCAGTTAATATTTTTTTAAATGATGGGAGATATTACGATACGATGGTAACTTCTATGAAATATCTAACTTTTAACAATGGAATTAAAGTATTTGAGACATGGTTAGATAGAATCGAATTGAGAATTCAAAATAAAATAGAGATAACGGACTATGAAATGGCGATTAGCGATGAATTGCTTGAATTTACGGGTAATAATTTTGAAATAAGAAAGGAATTATTTAAAAGGATATTGTCAAATAATAATTCCATTTTCTGCTTATACAATTTAAAATTAACAATTAAATATTGGAATAAATTAAATACTGATGAGAAGAATATAATTCTGAATTTAATAGATTCAAATAGAAAAGATTTAAGATGGATTAGAGCTACTGTTTTGGTACAATATGAAATTCCAAAAGAGATTGAAGTTAAAATAGTAGGTGATATTAATCTTTATTCATTAAAACCTGTAAAAGTACTTGAAATATTGCCTGCACAATTAATTAATGATTGTTTGAAAATTATTTATTCTCAACCTTATGAACTTGAATATTTAAGACCAAGTTCTCTTTCTGATTTTTGGAAGAAGATAATCAATTATATATTATTTTATCAAGTAGAACCATTTTTTGACATATGTGTGAAGGAATTTATTAGATACAATATATTTGGAACTCGATCGGATAATTTTTTGTTGTGGCAAAAAATATGCTTGAATTCAAAAAATCTTAATTACTTAACATATCTTGTTATTTATAATATTTCAAGAGGTTCAATTTATATCAATGGAACAAAAAAAATTATAAATGGTCTTATCTACAGTTATAAAGAGAGAGATGAATATGAAGTTTTTATTAAAATTATTGCTAACGAGATTGAAACTTTGCAGCAAACATCTCAAAAGCTTGATATTATAAAAATTTTAGGTAAAGATCTAATTTTAAAGGATTTGTATAGATGTCTTTTTCCAGATATTGTAATGAAAATGCTAATTGAAAAAAGACAGATTGACCTTTTAGAAACATTGACAGAAGAAAATAAAAGTTTTAGATTTTTCCTTTCATATATTGCAATTGAAAACGTAGTTGATGAAAATAAAGAATTGAAAAATGAAATTAAAAGTCGGTTACTTTCTATTCCTAATGAAATAGATCATGTAGGAGAAACTAAAAAGAAAGAACTAAAAGAAAAATATTTTAAAGAAGTAAAGATAGAAGATTGGATTGGCTAATGTAGTTTTTTTGTATGATCAATATTAGTTTGTATTTAGTATAACAAAAGTGTCCTGATATCAAGGTACCGTTCTCCGAAGTATCC
Source organism: Flavobacterium sp. GL_143 (assembly GCF_057834355.1). Lineage (NCBI taxonomy): Bacteria > Pseudomonadati > Bacteroidota > Flavobacteriia > Flavobacteriales > Flavobacteriaceae > Flavobacterium > Flavobacterium sp. GL_143. The sequence continues at coordinate 3,033,187 of NZ_CM174401.1, forward strand.
GAACTTCGTTGGAACAATTTCAATAAAAACAAAAAAGCGCAAACCTTAAAAATTTGCGCTTTTCAATTATATAGAGAAAAAGAAAATATTATTTTCCTTTTAGTAACTTCTCTAAATACTCCACCTTTTCTTTTTCCGCCAGAACCAAACGTTCATAAAGCTCAACAACTTTATCAAGAGGATTGAAATTACAATGATTATTAGTTGTATTTCCTTGAGCGCCAGTATTAGTACTATTATCGTAAAAATTATTAAAGAAATTAAAAACTGATTCTTCTGTAAAGTTTTCAATAGCTTCTACAGTAACACCAAGTGCTTTTGCAATTTCTATAAGTTTTACTTCATCAACAATTTCGCTTGATTCAATTCCGGAAACAGATTGTTGGCTTACGCCAATTGCTTCTGCAAGTGCTTCTTGTTTCATCCCTCGAAGCTCTCTTATTCGGCTTATATTTCTGCCAATATGTTTTGGTTTAGTTGCTGTGCTCATAATTCAAAGGTATTTAAAATTCTTCAAAAAATAGTAATCGGTAAAATACACGATTGTTTTTTTCTAAAGCGTAAATATATGCTTTTTCTTGTTTTAATTGAATAATCAAGAACTAGGTTTGTTTAGATTTCATTAATTTTAATGTTGTATTAATGGATAAACAAACAACAAATGGGAACCTTTTTGTACAGGAACGATCTGAAAAGTTCCATTTATAGCTTCCATTCGTAAAGACATATTGGTCAAACCATTTCCTTTTAGGGTAGTATCTGATAATCCAATACCATCATCAATGACGGTAATTTTAAAAGAAGAATCGGTTTGCTCAAATTGTATATGGATGTTCTTTGCCTGACTGTGTTTATAAACATTATGAACCGCTTCTTTAACTACTAAAAAGAGGTTTCGTCTTGCTTTTACAGATAAATCTGTTTCTTTTTCAAGAATCTTCAAATCCAATTGTAAATTAATGGAGGTTTTATCCAAAAAGCGTTTGACATACAAACTAACGTATTCTATAAAATTGTCGATAGTATCATTTTGAGAATTCAAACTCCAAAGGATTTCTCGCATGGCCAAATTCATATCTTCAGAAGTATTTATGATTGCTTCTAAATCTTCCGAATAACTTTCCTCTGGCATTTTATACTTTAAAAACTCAGCTTGAAGTTTTATAGCCGAAATTCCGGCACCCAAATCATCATGCATATCTTGCGAAATGCGTTCTCTTTCTAATTGAATAGCTTTTTGGCGTTCTAATTCTTTTTGTAATAATTGATTTTTGAATTCACTTTCTTTTATTTGATCTTCTTGCTGTTGAATCAATTGCTTTTTATTGTAAATAAACACCATCATAATTATAAAGCACACAAATAACAGCATTATGATAATGGCAATAATGTAGGTAAGTTTTATTTCGTGTGGTAGTTCGTTCATTTATTTAGATCTTTTGCTTATTGCTTCATATTTCATTAAGCCCTTAAAAAATAAGATATACATAATACTACTAATAAAATATAAGAATTGCCATAATAAATTTAAAAAATCTTTATCTGTCTTATTAAAAAAATCTCTTGGAATTTCTCTAAAAATAAAGAAACAACTCCAGAAAAGTAAGGCAGATGAAATCCAAAAATTAGGGTCGTCTGTAATTTTGTCTTTGGATGGAAAAGCTATTTTTTGGTAAAACCATAACATACTGTACAAAATATAAAAAAAGGGTAAAACACTAATTAATTTTGAATTTAAGCTTTCTCCCAAAAAGTTAGGGAATATCAAAATAGAAATCATAAGAATAACAGACAGTAAATTGACTTTCTTTTTTAAATTTCTATTGAATTGTCTGGAATAATAAAACCAAAAAAACAGTATGCAGAATATACAATATAAAGTATATTGAAAACTCCATTTTTTTTCTAATAAAATAATTACCTCTGAAAATAATTCTACAAGAAAAGTAACAAGGAGATAAATAAATAAATAGTTTTGGCTAGAAAGATTAAATTTTCGAACCAAAACCATTGATTTTAATAGTGTGATAAATAATATTATTTCATAAATATTATTCATTTAAGGTCTTAGATTTCCTAAATCATAACCAGCACCTTCACTATATAAGTTGTTTTTCTTGTTAAATAATGCATGAACGCAGAAAGAAATTCTATTGTTTCTTTTTGTAAATTCTTCTGCAAGTTCAGGATCTATATTAGTTGGACAATATTGCCACATATTAAATTTTAAGCCATAAATAGTTGGGTATGATTTCTCCATTTCCGTTATATAATAATCAATCTGGTCTAAAGTGTAAAAAGTCAAAATGTCTTTAATGCCATTAGTGTGAGGAGATAATTTACCTCCTAAGTCATTCTCAAAATCATTTTTCATTTTTATGAAATTTCCATCCTCTATAGTTTCACCAAATAAGTCAAATAATTTATCTTCCTTTTCTATAATAACACATTGGTCGTTATCAGAGAAACATATGCCGATATTCAAATGAGTATCTTTATGAATGTAATAAAACTTGCAATATTTTTTGCTTTGATTATCTTTAAGTAACTTTTTAAATACTTCCAGCTTTATAAAGAAACTTTCAGTTAATCCACTAATATTAGTGCCTAGATTTCGGTATCTTTCAACAAAAAGATCCTCAATCTTTTTGTCAATTTTTTTTATAAAAAAGTCTTTTTGGTTTATTCCTTTTTCTTGTAATTTTTCTAATTCCATGATTTCTTAGTTTTTGTGGTTAAATTTATTAATTGCTTCAATTTTATTACTTACTTGTAACTTTCTATAGATATTACCAATGTGTTTTTTGATAGTATCAATCGTGACATTTTTTCTGTCAGCAATTTCTTTATAGAGAAGCCCTTGTGCTAGCAATTCAAGAACCTCTTTTTCGGTTACAGTAAGTAATGCTAAACTTTGTACTTGTACTTTTGTTTCCTGAAAATGTTGTAAAACACGCTTTGCAATGGTAAAACTCATTGGGGCACCTCCTTTATGTGCTTCCTGAATGGCCTGGATAATTTTAGCCAAAGGATCTCCTTTTACAAGATAACCACTTGCGCCAGCACGCAAGGCTGAAAAGATTTTTTCGTCATTTTCAAAACTGGTACACATTACGAAAGTGGTACCTGGCATTAATTCTGTTAGTTTAAAAACAATATCGATACCTGATAAATCCTGCAATTGTATGTCCATTAAAACCACGTCTGGCTCTGAGGCTTCTAATTTTTGCAAAGCATTTTTACCATTAAAAAATTGAGCTACACACTCCATGTCTTCCTGAAAATCGATAATGTTTTTCAATGCTTGATTGTAATTTTTATCATCTTCTACTATGGCTACTCTTATTTTCATGGCGTTACATTTTCTTTTACAAAGTTGGGATATAAGTCCATTGTGCGCAATTACCCATTCGGGTGATATTTGAAATTAACATGGAAAGACAAATGTAAATATCTAATAAACTTACAAAAAAAACATAAGAAAGTAATAAAATAAAAATATCACCCTAAAGGGTAATTGATTGGTATACTGTTATCTAAATATATTTGAAGCATAACTAAAAACACTCCGAATCATGAAAACAACATTATTTATCCTTTGCTTTTTATTCTTCGGAATAATAGGCTATGGTCAGGTCACTACCAAAATTATAGAAGTCGATTTAGGTAAGCCACACAAAAAAAGTATTACAATTTATACAGATTCATTATTTACCGCTTTAGATAACAGTAAATGGCTTTCTGTAAGATCTAGAGATGTAGTCTCTATTAGATTAATAAATTGGAATCCTTTAAAGCACTCTTATAAAATTGACACGAAAGAGGTTTCTTTTTTTAATGAAAAAAAAACACTAGATAGCCTCATTGACAAAACAAAAAAAGGGGCAAAGAGCGAAATTACAGGAGGCATTTTTCTGAATGATTCTATAAAAAGAATTATCAAAGAAAATGAAAATTTGAATCAAAGTATCGATAGTTTAAACTTTGAATTAGAAAGATTTTATGAAATTTTAATACAAAAAAGTAAGCTTGTTGAAGATGATTACAATATCAAAAGGAAAGAATTCCTAAATACTTCAAAAATACAATTAAGCAAGAGTTACAGTTTATTAAAGAATTTGCAAAATATTGAAGATGATACTCCTAGTTACTCAGATACACAAAAAAACTTACTTGAAACCAAAAAGAAATCTGAAAAAAATATCGAATCAGTTATACAGAAATTATACAGCATCAATTTAGATATTTACACTTTTCCCATCGATCTTCAAGGTAAAAACATTGATGCTTTAGAATTTAAACTACGCCGTTTTGATAAAGAAACGAAAAGCGAAGATCTTAGTTTCGCATCAACACCATACAATATCTGGATTAAAGGTGGTCTAAAAATAGATGTCAGTGCCGGAATATTTTTTACGTCACTTTATGATGAAGAGTATGATAAAAGAGACGATCCTGCAACTGCGGGTAATAAAATCATCACTTTAAAGAATAGTGGAGATTATGATATGGCTTTTGGCTCTACTATAAATACGTATATCCGCATGAATTCCTGGATTGTCCCAACTCTTAATTTTGGTGCGGTAATAACTCAAGATGAAAAGCTGCAAGTGCTTTTAGGTGTTGGAGCTATATTAGGAAAACAGGAACGTATTATTTTTTCAGCAGGTGTTTCTATGGGAAAAGTAGATCGAATTGCAGATGATTATCAAGTTGGTAGTTCCTATAACTTGGGAGATTCTGGAACTATACCTACACAAAGCCAGTTCAAATTCGGTAGTTTTTTCGGGATAACATACAATTTATCTAAAGTTAAGAAAATAAGTTTGGATAAAGGAATCGAAGAAAATTAAGTACTGGTAAATAATCTTTACCAATTTCTAATCATTAAAATCAATTTTATGAAAACAACATTTATTTATCCAATACTTGTAATTGCAATTACATTTTCAAGTTGCAAAAGTTATGACGAGATAACAAAAAAACCTGAGCGTTTATCTGAGGATGTAGAATTACCTAGCTATGAAAGTAGTTTTGCACTTGCTTTAAAGGTTGATTTATCCAGTTTGGAGAGCAAATTAAACGATGCATTAAAAAACGGATACAGCAATTCTGATGAAGGCACATTTCAATATAGATCCTGGATAAAAATAGAAGATCCGCTTTATAATCCGAATAAGTTAATAAAAACTAAAAATCCTTTATATCATCCAAATGAATGGTTTAAGACAAAAGATCCTCTATATCATCCACATAAATGGCAAAAGAAATTTGGAGTCAAATTTAGATGTCCTTTCTATCACCCAAATGAGTGGTTTAAAACCAAAGATCCATTGTATAATCCAAACGAATGGATAGAGACAAATAATCCTTTGTATCATCCAAATGAGTGGATAGAAACAAAAGGCCCAGCAGTAGCAATAGGTTATAAATATGATGTTGATTTGAAACTGAAGGAACAAGAAAAAATAACACTATCGTATGTTGATGATAATACCTTAAGGATATCTATTCCTATTTCGTTCAAAGGAAACGTAGGTCTACAAGGGAGTGTACCTAAGACTTTAACTTTAAATAAAAAGAATTTTGACGGAGAAATTCAATTTTTCGTCAATACAAGTTTTTCCATTACACCAGATTGGTGCCCCAAGATTGGATTAAATGTAACACATTCCTGGATATCAAATCCGCAGATTGAGATTATGGATAATGTTTATATCTCCTTGACTGGATTGACAGATAAATATTTAAAAGAAATTGAAAAAGATGTAAGTAATCTTGTAAGTCAACAAGTTAAATGTGATATGTTTAAAGACATTGTTAAAGAAAGATGGAAATACTATGGAGTTAGCCTACCAGCACTCGCAAATGGTAAACAATATCAATTGAATATAAATCCTTCAAAAGTAGCGCTGTCTGGTCTAAAAGTTTATAAAGATACTTTAGCTTTATATGTTGGAATAAAAGGAAACATTAGTTTTAATGATAATATTGTCAACACGACAAGTTCACTTCCTTTATTAGAAGAACAGACTGAAGCAATAAGTGAAGTTAAGGCTTTTCTTCCATTAGTTATTAAATATAATGATATTGAACATGCTGCTAATCAATATTTAAAAGATAATGATGTGGTTTTAAAACCAGATATTATTCTTAAACAGAAAGCCAAACTAAAGTTAATTGAAATGACCTTTTATCCAAATGGAGACGAAATTGTTGTAGGAGTTAAGCTAAAAGCTAAACTGCCAGGTAACCTGTTACCAGTGTCAGGATGGGTTTATTTAACAGGTAAACCAGTTATGACGGGTAATAAGAAATTTGAACTCCAGGACCTGGATTTTAGTATGACGGTGGATAATAAATTTTATCCCACTATATCAACACTCTTCAAGCCTTTAATTATTAATGAGATTAAAAAACAAACTACACGGGATTTGACCGATAGCATTGCGGGCATTAAGAAAAAATTACTTGAAAAAAGCAATTCATTCCAACATGATGATATTGGATTTTCTATTGATGATATTGATTTCGGAATTAGCGACATCATATTAGATAAAGAAGAAATAGCCATAATAGCAGAATTTACTTCTAGGTTTGATATATTTTTAAAAAGTAAAAAGGAACATGGTGATTTTACCAGAAATGACAGATAATTTAATTATTTCTATCGAAAATCATTATAGAACATCAACTTTACCTGAAAAACCAGATGAAGAAAAAGTAATTCAAACCTTAATCGAGATTCGAGAAGATCTGTACAAATAAAAACAAAAATTGCCCAATATCAGGGCGATTTTGTTTTATAATAAAGAATCTAAATCCCTCTTTTTCTTTCCTAAATGTAGTTTGAATTAACTTGATTTTAACTACAAAATCAGGTGTTTATACGCTGTTTTTTACTTTCAAATAGCTCTAAATTTGATTATAATATCAAATAATTGATGTTAGGTACTAATTTGAGTTTAGAAATGGAAAGACGGAATAAAATCATATTAGTATTTTCTTTTTTGTTCGTTAGTACATTTTTGTTTTCTCAAGATGAAAGATTAATTATTGGGAGAACAACGGGGAAATTGACTATTAACAGCAATTTAAAAATAAGAACCTTTGGCTTTGCAAACTCGCTTTCGGGGCAAGTTACTTTACCAGGATCTTATATTGATGTGAAGGTAGGGGATAGTGTAAATATTGATTTTTGGAATATTTCTCAAGGAAATCCTGTCTCTTTGTATTGTAAGGAAATTGAATTCTTGCAACGGAATAAGGAAAATGAAATAATGAAGATAAAAGAAGCTGTTCATCATATGGAACATGGTTTTTATTCTTTTCTGGCTAAAAAAGCAGGAACTTATCTTTATTATAGTCCCGAGAATTACCCTTTTAATCTTCAGGCAGGAATGTTTGGAGTTATAGTTATACGCCCAAAAGAGAATGATGTCGCAGCGGTTAAACCATCGAGCGAAGTACTCTGGTGCAGTTACGAAATAGATACGAAATGGCATACTGATGCCATTATGGGAACGGAATACGATTATACAAATAAGCCAATAATTCTTCCCATTTATAAGCCTAATTACTTTTTTATTAATGGTGAAACAGTTCTTAAAAATAAAGGATTACAATCGATAACACATAAAAAAGAACCAGTACTCCTTCGTTTGGTTAATGCTGGATTATACCTTCATGAAATAGTGTTTCCAGCCAATACAAAACTTCAGTTAGCATATGGAAATGAGACTAATGTAAAGGTGTTTTCTGATGGATATAAAGTACAGCTTCAGCCGGGTGAATGTCTTGAATTACTGACTTCATTGGAAAACGTAGGGGAGAAGGAATCTATTATGTATCATTTTATAGATCCGATTTCTAATAAGGAATATTACAAGGCTACTGTTCCAGTTTTCTATTAAAATTTAAAAAAGCTAGTTATGAAAAAAATATGCTGCTATCTTATTCTTCTTTCTTTTTCCTTCACGTTTGCGCAAAACAAACCCACTTTTTCTGTGGTTGGTAATGCAATAAATAAGGAAAGTTTATTGAAAAATAAACGATTAGATGTTTCAAAAATTAAAGTCGAAAATATTTCTAATAAACCCATTTTCCTTGTTTGGGAAACCGTCTCTAATACATTTCCTAAAGAATGGGATTGCTCGATGTGTCAGCATGGAGCTTGCCAGATAGGAATACCAAAAGGATCGGTTTTTAGTAAGCTAAACCCAGATCAGCAAGGATTTATTGCTATTCATGTAATTCCAGTGAACAAAATAGGAAATGGGACTGTGAAATTTAAAATTTATGACAAAGCAAATCCTGCCTATTCTAAGATTTTAACTTTTGAAGTCGAAGTACTTTAATGTAAATAAACAATTGAATAATTAACCCTAAATCTAATAAAATGAAAAAAATTACTAACTTATTTTTAATTATCCTGATTACAGGTTTATCCTATGGTCAGAGCAAAGCCAATGCGAAATATACGCGTTGGAATGTTAATACGCCCAATGGAAAAGCAAATCTTGAAGCAATGAATGTAGCCTTCAAAAAAATGAGGGAAATGGGTTGTGAGAAAGGTGTTTCCTGGTATTATCAGGGAGCGATACATAATGTTCCAGATACAATTAATGGAAAAAACAAACTTTGCCCAGAGTATCAAACTATTGAAAATAAATTATGGGCATGGGCAGATTGCACACATAATGGATCTGAAAGTGCTGCTTTAAATTTTCTGTTATGGCATAGAATGTACATTTGGTATTTAGAAAAAATTGTTCGCGAATTATCCGGAAAAGCTGATTTTGCGCTCCCATATTGGAATTACGGAAGTACACAAACGGTAGATAACATTCTGGCGGAAGAAGTAAGAGATCCATCGACTTCTTTGTATGCAAAAGCAAGGTATACTATTCTTAACAATGGTAAACCAATACTTCCTAATCAGCTTAAGGATATTCAATTGGCACTTGCGGAATTACAAAAAAATCCTTCTTTTAGCGGAACGGGCGGATTTAGTAAAAATATGGAACGTGCTCCGCATGGTTATATGCACAATCTTATAGGAGGGGTATATGCAATACCTAATAGTGAAACCTATTATAATGAAATATTCCAGACAAATACTTCAGGTTTAATGGCAAATGTAGAATCAGCAGGGTTTGATCCAGTTTTTTGGCTACATCATAGTATGGTCGATCGCGTTTGGGAATCTTGGGATGTTTCAGAATATGGTCAGCGTCCTACATTAGAACAGTTAGAAGCTAATTCTTGGCCTTATGAGTTTATAGCTCCCAATGGAGATCGCATTACCTATACGATGAAGGAAGTTTACGATATCGTTTTTAATCTGGATTATAAATATGATAATTTGCTTTATGGATCTAAAACTCCGGTTGTAGCGGCAAATGAGACAAAAGCAAAGACTAAAATAGCATTTCAGGATGCTAAAGAAGAAGTTATTTGGGAACAGAAAGTAGGTAAAGTACTTGAGTCAACTGGTTTTACTCAGAAAGTAACTAGTACATTGGCAAAAAGCACAAATAAAGCTTTTAAAAGTATTAATTCTAAGATACTATTAAATCTGGATGTAGTAGTTTACAAAGAACCTAAAGATTATTACACCGTTTATCTTCGTTATGCCGGAAAGCCGGATATATATGTTGGGACAATGACTTTCTTTGGAGTTGCTCATGATCACGGAATGAATAAGAATCATGCGACAGCAGAAAGCGGGATAAAACTTAATTTCGCCTATTATATTTCAGACAATTTATTAGATTCTGATAAAGATTTTGAAGTTATTATAAAAAAGAGTGGAGGCGGAGATGCTAAAGTAACACTAGAAAAAATTAGTGTAGTAAAAGCAAACTAAGACAGAAGCTAAAAAATAAAAAATCGCCCGAATCAGCTATCGTATGGACACAAGTACAAAACAAACACGAATTTCACTAATTAAATCAATCTATTAAGATTTGTACAAATTCGTGAAATTCGTGTTTAAAATTGTTTACTAATATTTGTGTCCAAACGGTAGTTTTATCAGGGCGATTTTTTTATAAGAGTAAAATCTAATTTCTTAAGAAATAGTCATTTTTACACCCAAAATGTGTTTGCAAATTCCTCTTTTGCCTTGATATGCAGTAAACCAATCGCAGGTGCATCTTTGGTTAGCTCCTTCGATAATTACTTTGTGTATTACGCCCGAACCTTTTACTTTGGCTTCGATATAATCGGCTCTGCGTTCTACAATTTCGATATCCTCATTATCAATTAATTTTTTGGCATTTTTTAGCCTTGGATTTAAAGATAGAATACGCTCGGTTTTAAAAGGAAGACGTCGGTAAAAATGCGCTTTTTCGCTTAAATCATAACCCAATAATCCCATCGACGATAAATTAGAAGTAAGATTGTCCATAGTACCAAAATCGATATCATTTTCGATAGAAAGCATAGTTGGGTCAAAAGTTTCATTCGATTTTAGCAAACTATTTAAACCATAAACCCATTCTATCGGTAAGTTTTCGGTCATGGTTTCTAATACATTTCCCTCACCCGAAAATCCGCGGTAAGAATCAGGAGAAAATGCCATTAATAACTGCATTTTTCCAAATTCGGAAACTATCGCACAAGTTTGTTTATCTGAGGATTCATAGATGTATATTTTATCTACAATAGCCAGAATACCTTCTAATAATCGTAGTCGTTGTACTCCGCCAATTCGTACACTATCATTTGTAGCCAGAGTCGAGAACATAAATTTTCCTGCTCTTTTGGTAATAAAAAAATCTCCTTTTACACTTCCTTTTGGTAAACTTTGGAATAACTGAATTGTCTGGATTTTATTCAATTCATATTTTACATCCATATCGGCAAGATAAAGCTGTACACTTGTTAAGCCTTTTATCCATCGCATAGGTAAGGTTACTTTCTTTTCGGTAACTTTTGCTTTGGTAGTAATAACCTGTACTTCTTGCTGACCAACGGCAAGAGTGACTTTTTCGTTTTTTTGGATGGCGTTCAGCGCATTCAGCATCGGATCATTAAAGTCGACATTGGTAGTTCCGTTGGCAATAAACTCTCCATCTATAGCTTCGGGTTTCATATCTAGTCTTACATAAACTCCATTGCAGGACGAGAAACCTTCAAAACGCAATCGTTCTGCTCCTGCCGATACAATAGGATCACGAAGACTTGGCGGAACTGGACCAAAACTAGAACGAACTACTTTGGCAATTGTACTCCAGCATTTTGCGGTAACATAAGGATCAGTCAAACTTCCCCAAAAGAAACACGGTATATTATTAACTTCTTCAATTTCGGTTTGATGTGCCAAAACCAAATTATTGATTCCTTTGGTTTTACTGTAAGTCGAAATTCCTTTATAATTATATTCTAAATCTGTCATTTTTCTTTATTTTAAAATTTGCTTAATCAATGATTTAAGCGAAGCATTATCTTTCCATTGCTCAAAGAAAACAATTGCTTTAGATGATGGCTTTTGGTTTGTTTTGGTTAAAACATCAAGATAATTCTCAATTATTTTCTTGAAGTTTGTAGGTAACTTATCTTTTAGATCGAGATTCTCAAAAAAGGAATTAAACAACTTCAATAAAGCATCGTTATGCAATGGCGAAACATCTTTTATAGCAATTAATCCATCTACCAATCGCAAGAATACACCATATTTTCCAGATGCGAGGAACGCCAGTTTCTGAGCAAATAATTCCATATCTATAGCTTGTTTTTCGACCAAATTAATCAAAACTTCAGAAGCCATTAATCGGATATCTTTCTTTTCCTGAAAGAAACTGCAAGCATATAAAAGCAATGTAGTATCCGAAAATTGAAACTCAGGACGATTTATAATATCCAGAAAACCTTTTAAATCTGGTTTTGCACCATCTCCTGTTCCACAATTATGCAATAATGTTATGGCGAGAGCATCTCCATTTTGTGGCGTTAGGCTATGCCAATAATAAGTATTCCCAGCCGAATTGAGTAAATAATCCCAACTATTTGGTCGCTGATATATATCCAGACTGTACAGTAAATAATTCGGAATTTTTGAGTAATTAGGTAAATCGAAACGTAGTTCGTACCAAGATGGCGTTCTTTCTTTTTCTTTGGTTTGATAATTAGTCCATTCGTTCCACTTTTCTTTAAATCTAACTTCAGGTACAAATGGAGCGGCTACAAACGGAACATCTTTTAGATAGGTATTTTCAAATTCGGTAAAAGATTCATTAGGATAAAAAGTTCTTGCAGCTACAGCCCAAAGAGATAAAAATCCCGTTTCTTTGGTCGTTTTTCCCATTGTTGCCAATACCTTTGAAAAAAGAGATTCGGAACTTAAGTTTAATTTTTCGCTTACTCCCAAACAAAAGGATAGTAACTGTTTCAGTTCTCCTTCTACTTTATCTAATAAAGGAATGGCGCTTTCGATATTTTCTCTTGGCATTCGCGAAATAGCAATACTTAAATCCAGTAAATCAATTTCTTCATTTGTATTTTGGTATGCAATAACTCTTTCTAATAAAACCTTTGGAGCAACCCAATACGGTTTATGACTAGGAAAAGAAATTAGAGGTAAAGCAGAGTTCTCGTTTATTTTTTGCTGTACTTTAATGAGCAAGGATTGCATTAATAACAGCGTATTTATTTTGGAATAATGTTTATGCTTACCATTGAATTTGCTTTCGATGTTTAAAATTTTTTCCATCAAAAAGGTTTTCACAAAATCTTTGTTTACACTTTCAAAATAGCTTTTTTGTAGTTGTTTAAAGTATGGTTGCAATTGTGCCGAATAATCAGCTGGGAATAAATCCCTTTGCGTGATATATACGTTCAATAGAATTTCGGTGTCCAGAACTTCTTCAGATCCGATGAAGTTCCCAAACTGAAATACGATATCATTCCAATCATTAGGAAGCTGAACTTCCTCGATAAGTACATCTTCTTTTTTAGGATTAAATGTATATTCTTCAAGTACTGAATCATCAATAACTAATGCATCATCATCAATAAATTTACTCAATCCCGATTTAATATTGCCTTGCATCAAAGTAGTGTAAGAAGATAATTTTTCTTTAAGAACTGCATCTTTTTCGGTTGCAATTTTTACAATTATCTTACTCGCTCGTTCTTGTAAAGCCAAATCTGAGATTACAAAAACATCGGCAATAATCGAAGTTATGTTTTTGTTTAATTTAGGATTCGATTTATTTAATTTTTCCAAAATAGGCAACACACTTTTTATGGCAGCTTTGCAATCACTACGCATCATTAAAGGTTCAAGCCATTCAAAAAAAGATTTTGTTTTAAATTTCGGATGCTCATACATTTTTTTAACAAGCTCAATTCCGTAACTTGTTATAGGAGGATAGGCATTATGCAAATAAGAGAATATATTCTCCTGATGGATAATAAGTTCATCAGCGGTTACATTAAATTCTTCTATTCTTTTTCTGAAAAAAGATTTCAGGTTATTGTTCCATTCTTTGGTTTGAATCAGGATAGCATTTTCGATAAAAAACGCGCGATCCATCTTTTTATCGTCTAATAAAGATTTATAAATAACTGCCCATGTCTGGAATTCATCATGTTTTTGAGTATCATTATCTCTAAAGAAATTATTATGAAGAGTTGTTTCATAATTAAACAACTCCGGAATATCCCTTTGATAGGTTAATTTGTCATTTAATGAATTTTCGATGAATTTTCGAGACTTCATCTTTGAGCGCCATTCATTAGTCGCCGCCAGAGTTAAAGCGTATAATTCAGGATTAAATGACAATAAATCGTGTTCCTCTAGTTTACGTAGCGTATGATAATTGAAACCAACCCAGTCTTGTTTTTTTATTTTATCCAAAATAAAAGCTCCCAACCAATTTGGTTTTGCCCATAACAAAACATCCAAAACTTGTTTTTTTTCGTCTATTTCGTCAAGTAAATTTAAAGCCTCATCCCAGGAATTAATATCTGCTTTATCGAATAATGCGATGGCGCTTAGTGTAATGATTTCTTTTTGTTTTTGATCTCCGCGAGTTCCCCAAGAAGATCCCCAACTGTTATTGGTTTTATTTTTCTTGAGATATTCTGGTTCTTTAGATAAATCTACATATTGTGTCCAAAACCTTCTATTTTTCTTGATATGTTTTTTTAGAGCTTCAATATAACCTTTTGATTTTTCCTTTAAAAAAGGCAATACTAAATCAATGTTTTTAGATTTTATAATATTGTCGTATTCCTGTAAAACTTCATCAGAATTGGAGCTTTTAGCCGTTTTTGGTTTTGGAGCTACAGTAACGTCACCATTTTCTGAATATCCCTTTTTTATTTTTTCTTCCAATAATTTTTTTGCAACTCTCAGGCATTCCTCATCTGTAGCAAAGCTCTTTGTTTGGGATGTTCCGGAAGTTCCGTTTTTACCATAAGTTACTGCAAATTCAAATCCTGTAACTTCTATTTGCCAAAACTTATCGGAATTTCCATCTATGTATTTTAGGTGTTTTTTCATGCTATTTTATTGACTTGTATTTATAGATTCTTGTATTTGTATACTCTCAAAAATATAAAATTAATAAAGCATAAAGGGTGTTTTTAAATGAAAATTTTGGTTAAAATTGTTAGCTGAATGATAATTATTTCAGGACTAATTATATAGATATGATTCGTTTAATGTAATTCCTAGCGTAATATTTAACACATAGAAACATAGATTTAAATTTAAAACTTAAGATATTTTTTAGAAAATCATGGTTTTTCCGCATAGTTCTATGCGCTTTATTTTGAGTGAAACGTCTTTTTTACACTTTGAAAACTATGTTTCTATGTGTTAAAATATAATTATATTAATAAAAGACCTACATTTGCCCTCGAAATGAAAATAAAAAATCTACATATTTATCTGTCTTTAAGACAAAATAGCGACCGTTTAGAGGGATTTTACCCTACTAAAGGCTATGGATGTGGTATGTATTTTATAGAATTGAAGTGTAAATTGTAGTTTCAAATTCAACATAAAAATATAAAAGCGTCCTGATATCGGGACGCTTTTTTTGTTTTAAAGTATTTCGACTTCGCTCAATGTGACAATTAGGGTCGCTTAATGTGATAAAAATGCAGCTCAATGTGCTAATAATTGGACTGAAAATAACTTTTAAATAAAAATAATTAAAAAAATAAAGGATCAAATGTTTAATGATTAAACCTAATAGCGAAATATAATCTTGAAAAGCAATCTAATGAGAGACAGTCATTTGATACAATTAAGAATCTGCCTAAGTATGCGGACAGGGATTTTTATGGATTTTATTTAAGTTTAACTATTTGATTATCAGTAAAATAAATCAAAAAATGATTTGGATAATTGATTTTTTAGACTTTATCTTTGCCGAAGAAAATCTGGAAAACGAATTTCAAACCAGAACAATTATTTCAATATATAATACAATACATAAAATGGATTTCAAACATCACACATATAACGTACAACTGCTAAACCCGAGTTTCGATCTTGGTTTTATTACAATACAGGTGCATAGATACTGGCAATAGGATAGGTATATCTTATTGAATCTTATGAAGCACCTTTAATCGGGTGCTTTTTTTATGCCCAAAAATTAAATGATTTTGTATTTCAATTGGTAGAAGGGAGGTTAATTAACCTTGAATGAAGGTTCGAGCCCTTCCAAAATCACAAGTGTTCTCTAGAAGGAACTGGCTCATTGGGGTTACTGGCTAACCTTCCCGACTGTCTCTCGGGAGAAACGGGTTCGACTCCCGTATGAGCCGCTATTTTTTTTGAAGTTGCTAAGGTTCTAAGTTACAAAGGTTCAAAGGTTCTCAAAGGTTCAAAGGTTCAGAGGTTCAGAGGAGCAAAGGAACAAAGGAACAAAGATTTTTAAACTTTGCGACTTTGCGTCTTTGCGAGAGATTTACAAAGTGTTGTTAAAGATAAGATAGCGAGCTATTTTCTCACAAAGGCGCAGAATGAAAAGAATAAAATTAAGTTTTTAACCTTGGTTACATTAAGATAAAAACAATTATGCAGGAATGGCGGAATGGTATACGCGGCTGACTTAGAATCAGTATTCTGAGAGTTTGAATCTCTCTTCCTGTACAAATAAAAGAATTGATACTGTTTAAACTAAATGCCTTTAGGGCAAATTAAAATAATATAAGATGAAAAAGATAAGTACACTATTTACAAAAGACCCAAATGATTTAGGACGGGTAATTGATAAGATTAACGCCGAAAATAAATGGGTTATAAATGGAGATGCCATTGCAACAAGAAAATTTGATGGTACGGCAGTTGCCATTATTAATGGAGAATTATTTAAAAGGTTTGATGCGAAAAAAGGTAGAGCAATTCCTGTAGATGCTATTCCTTGTCAAGATGCAGATTTAATTTCAGGACATCATCCGCATTGGTTAAAATGCAATCGCTCAAAATCTGAAGATAAATTTTTCTTTGAAGGTTTTGATAATTTGAAAACTAAAACAGATGGAACTTACGAATTATGTGGACCCAAAGTACAAGGCAACCCTGAAAATTTAGAGAGACATACTTTAATTAAACATGGTAGTGAAGTGATTGACTTTTCAAGTTTAGCATTTGAGGATTTAAGAGAGTTCTTATCAGAGAATGATATTGAAGGTATTGTTTTTCACCATATTTCAGATGGTAGAATGTGTAAATTAAGAAAATCTGATTTTGGAATTAAACGATTAAAATTAGAAGAAGCTTAAAGAGTTTTGTCACGAAGGCACAAAGGTTCTCAAAGGAGCAGAGGTACAAAGGGGCAGAGGTTTTAAAACTTTGCGGCTCTGAGACTTTGCGAGAGATTGATAAAGTATAATGCGCAAAATTATTTTCACGCAAAGACGTGAAGTCGCAATGAAAAGGAATCAAACCTGAGTGGCTTCGAGGCAGAATATAAAAATGGTGTTTTTAGTTTATTTGGTAAAATATCGGACTGTGAATCCGAAGAACAGGGTTCGATTCCCGAAAACACCCAAAATAACTGAGAAGATAACGGTGGTTGTTTACCCTCCTTGGACGCGGGAGGTCGTAGGTTCGAATCCTACTTCTCAGACAATTTTTTTTGCAAATGGACAAAGGGAAAAGTTTAAAACTAAGGATGTAAATAACTTTTGTAAAAACTCATGTTTAAAGTGGTCTGCGCATTTTTTGTCATTTCGACGAAGGAGAAATCTCCATGAGTAGCTCGACAATTTAAGAAAAAACGGTGAGTTAATTTCTTGCGGAGATTTCTCCTTCGTCGAAATGACAAGTTTGGGATTATTTTATGTAAAACTAGAGTTTCTTACACCCTTGGTTTTAAACTTTGCGAGAGATTGACAAAGAATATAAAAACTAGAAATAAGAAATGAGTTTCACGCAAAGACGCGAAGTCGCAAAGAAAATGAATCAAAGCTTAGTGGCTTAGTGGGCTCGTGACAGATTAAAAGTTTAAATTATAAACAACATTAAAATATAAAAATCATGAAACAAAATTACAATAGAATTGCTTTAGTAGGTATTGAACAAGAAGAATATGATACTATAAAAGCAAGTTACTCAGGACACATTATCTGGCATCAGTCTATACCAAAAATTATAGTAAAAGAGGAAGTCCTTTATATGGAAAAGGCAAATGGTATAGGAATGTTGCCAGTAGATAAAGTAGTCTATTATGGTATTTATGATAATGATTTTGATTTTATATCAGGTTTAGCCATCTGGAAAGGTGCTTGTTATCCTAATGCTGCAGCTATGCTCGACTGTCGATTTAAAATTCCTTGTTTGGTTAAAGCTTTATCTCTTTCAAGATTTAGCGCACCTCGAGGATTTATAAGTGCAGGAGCTTCTATAAATGTAACAGAAGATACTGTTGCTAAATGGGGAAATTGGCATTGTGGCGAAAACAAACATCGTTTTATTGGAGAATGGGAAAGTGAGTTTACAGCAACTACTGAACTTTATTATGATGGAGAAGCTGTTCGTATAATGATGATAGGAGATAGGTATTGGCAAATTAAATTAGAAGGTGATACTTGGTTAAAATCTATTCATCCTGATCATGCTGGTTTTATGACTGTAGATACTGATTTGCTTGCAGATACTTTGCATATTAAAAATACTTTGCAAATGGATATGATTGGGAATGATTATATCGTTGCAAAAGATGGTTCTAAATATTTGTTAGAAGTAAATCATATTCCTAATATAACACGATTTGAGGAAGTAAGACAAGTCTATTTATCGACTATAATTGAATGGATAAAATAAGATTTTGTGCTACGCAGAATAATTGCGTAGTCTGATTTGAATATTTGCTCAGGAAATAAAAACACGTTCTTTTAAATAAAAATAATGAAAACCATAGACTAGATTGTTTATGGTTTTAAAAATATCAAACGAGTCTTGTTGCGTGTTTCTGTATAGCACCATTGTAGAGAACTTTTCGCGAAAGCGTATTATGTTTTTCTATGCAACTTGATTTGGAGGTTTTGATGGTTTTCCAAAAAACTATCTCACTCTATCGGTCGTGGGTTCGATTCCCACTCACAGCAATGTGATAGTTCAGTTGGTTAGAACAATAGAAAGCTGCAGGTTCGAATCCTGCGCCGAATTCAGATTCGGTTGGACAATTGGTAGTCAACAGACTGAAAATCTGTGTTTAGAGGGCATCACTCTTAAAAAGATGCATAGCCAAAGAAAACTGATTTGTCTTTGTCTGTGAAACTAGGATTGTAAAGTCCAAAATTTCACACTCATGATAAAACCAGTGCGAATAGAAATGTATTTTGAAAACTCGTTTTCTTTTCGGTTTGATTGTTTTAGTAATTTTTTTAGAATTTAGAATTGCCTTCACAAAATAGAATCGCAAAACAATTGGAGTTAGTAAATAACAAACTATTCGTCCGTTTTCTCGGAGGAGAGAGACAATGAAGTTTTTTATTTTGAAAAGAAGAGAATAGAAGTAAGATAGCTGAGATTAGAATATAGAAGCAAGATTTTAGAAGCAAGAAAATAGAAAATATAACTAAGTTTTTTACTGGTTGGAAAACATGAAACCAAAAAAACTTTAAACAAAAATAAAAATGATAAATAGAATTAAAATTAATGCATACCAAGTAGGTTTGGTATTCGAAAATAGAAAATTGAGAGCAGTATTAGAAGATGGTTCTCACTGGATTTTGGGTAATAAAAATGTTATGATTTATGATATGGGCTTGTCATTTCAAGCGCCATACGAGTTGAATATATTGTTGCAAAATGAAGTATTGGCTTCTATGTTAGAAATAGTTGAGGTTGCCGATAATGAAATTGCATTGCAATTTGTAAACGGTAACTTTAAAGAAGTTTTAACCGCAGGTAGATATGCTTTCTGGAAAGGTGTTGTAAAAAATGAATTTACTAAAGTAGATTTATCTAAAATTTATATCACCGAAAATATTCCAATGAATTTATTGGAGAACGCTAAATTGAGGTTGTACGCAAGAAAATTTATTGTTGCCAGCAATGATAAAGCATTGTTGTTTGTAAACGGAACTTTTACAACCGAATTAAGAGCAGGAACTCATTATTTTTGGAATAATGCAATTACTATCGAAGTAAAAACGGTTGATGCAAGACAACAACATGTTGAGATTTCTGGACAGGAATTATTAACGAAAGAGAAAGCAGGATTGAGGATTAATTTCTTTGTGAGATACCAGGTTGTTGATATCATGAAAGCTTTGGTCGATAACAAAGACTTTGAAAAACAATTGTATGTTGCCATGCAACTTGCTTTGAGAGCATTCGTAGGAGGTTTAACCTTAGACGAATTGTTAACCAAAAAAGATACGATTGCCGATGCAATTTTGGATGAAGTAACAACTAAAATCAATGAGTTGGGATTGGTGATTTCTGATGCTGGAATCCGAGATGTAATCTTGCCAGGTGATATGAAAGAAATCATGAATCAGGTTTTGGTTGCCGAGAAAAAAGCGCAAGCTAATAGTATTATGCGAAGAGAAGAAACTGCCGCAACAAGAAGTTTGTTAAACACAGCAAAGTTGATGGAGGAAAACGAGATGTTGTGGAAATTGAAAGAAATGGAATATGTGGAGAAAATCGCTGATAAGATTGGAGAAATTACCATTTCTGGTAGCGGAAACGTCATTGGTCAATTGAAGGAAATCTTCGTGAAATAAAGACTCTTTTAAATGAAATAGAAATTTAAAATATTTAAAAAAACAGAAAAATGAAAACTACAGATAAAATTATTATCATAGATTTAGAAGCCACATGTTGGCAAGGCGAAGTCCCGAAAGGGCAGCAAAATGAGATTATTGAAATTGGATTAGCAGTCTTGGATTCTCAAACAGGAACGATTACTAAAAATCAAGGAATTTTGATAAAACCACAACGATCTAGTGTGAGTCCGTTTTGTACAGAATTAACCACTATTACTCAGGATTTACTGGATAAAAATGGAGTAAGTTTTGAAGAAGCAATTGAAAAATTAGCAGACGAATATCAACCCGATTTATATACTTGGGCAAGTTACGGTCAGTATGATCTTAATATGCTTAAAAAACAATGTAGGTCGTTTGGTGTTTCATACCCAATGGGAGAGGAGCACATTAATGTAAAAGTCCATTTTGCAGAAAAATTCGGTTTACAAAAACCAACGGGAATGAATGGTGCTTTGCATTTATTGAATATTCCGTTAGAAGGAACACATCACCGAGGTGTTGATGATGCAAAGAATATCGCCAAAATTCTGCATTGGTGTTTACGTAATTAAAAAGACACTATGGTATGCATTAAATAAGAAAAACCACGAATAGTACATTCGTGGTTTTTCCGTTTAATTGAGTTAATCTAGGTTTATGAATTAATATGAAATTAGTTTTTAATTATTTTCTTGGTAGTAACTGTTCCGTTATTCGATATAAACTGAACAACATATATTCCAGGAATCTGATTGGCTATATTCACACTAAATTCTTTTTTCTTGCTAGTTTTTTCTTGAAAAACAGTAACGTTATGAATGTTAGTTATTCTTAAAGTTCCTTGTTCCTCACTAGTAATACTTATTTTAAATATTCCGTTAGTAGGATTAGGATAAATTGTAATTAGTCGGGATTCGGCAGTTTCAGTTGCAAGAGCGGTATTTGCTTTAGTGTTCGGTTTGCCTTCTCTTACAAGTGCAAAACGTTCTCCACCTTCAAGTTCTCTTTTTATTGCATCTTCCTGAATAAAATCGACTGTGATTTGTTCCTCGGCAGGCAAGACAGTTGCAACTCTAAAATCAAATGATATTGCAAACGTTTCTTCTAAATCAATAGGTAAATTTGCAATTGACGCTTCTCTGGATTTTATCAGAATTTTATTTTTTCCAATAATCTCAACACCTTTTAAAGATCCATTTGCCTGAGCTCTTTCAAATAGTTTATCATCTAGAGTCGCTTCTATTACTCCGCCTAAATCAAAGAAGTTATTTTTTAATTGCTCATTATAGCCTTTATCTACAAATCTTAGATTTACAGTTTTAGATCTTATACCTCTAACAAATACGGTTGTTGGAGGAACAATATCGGTTGTATTTAAGTTGTAAACACTTAAATTTTTCCAGGCAATATTATTGTTACTTTTAGTATTTACACCAATACCTACACCTGTTAATTCACCAACCATAGGGTCATTTGGAGATTCTATTCTTGCAGCCAGACAAAAATGATGTTGGTCTGTAGGATATATTGCTGGATTTGGCGGATACCAAGGAATCATTACAATAGTATTACCTCCGGCAGGAATAGACGGAATACTTACTTCTCCTATTTCATCTCCATATTTAATAGGGCCAATATTAAAGTTTACGAAATTAGTAGGCCAGGTTAATCCTGAAGAAGCTTTGGCAAAATACAATCTTACTTTTGCAGATGCACTTGTATTTGTACTTCTATTATAAACTCTTATATAAACTCCGTTTGGAGAAGACAATTTAAATTCCGGATTTTGATGTACAAGTCCGGCATCGATGTTTTGTCTTACCCAGATATCATCGCTTATCCACATAGGGCCTAAATCAGGGTTAGGTTGTACACCAGTATCGTAAGGTCTGTCTTTTATGTATAAATCGGTAGTAGGCAATGCAATTCCTGTTACGATTACCGAATATTTTTGCAGCGCGTTTACCAATGTTCCTTTATGCGTAATAGTAACAGTATAAATACCAGCCGCTCCATTAATACTAATGCGCTCAAAAGGATCTTTGGTATTATCACCTAATCCATTTGTTGTAGCCGATGTAAGTCTGTAAGGAAAAAAAGTACCAGATCCATTAGTAACTCGTATATCTAAGTCATTAACTAATCTTGCTGTAGCAATATTTGGCGTGCTACCAGAGTAGGCTATACCCGCAGGATCTGTCCATGATATAGAAGCTACAAGAGGATTTATGCCATCAGAAACTACTTTAAAACTATAACTAGATCCTGAAGGTAAAGTATGCTCCTGAATAATAGAGTTAGTTCCGTTTTTGGTAATTGTCTCGGCAGCAAACTTTGCGTTTAGTAAACCCCAGCCAAAAATAGCGTCAGGTCCCGTAGTTCCGGCATCGTCTGCTGTATGTAGTGCCAAACCTTTTAATGTTGCTGCACGCATAAAATTGTTTGTAATGTTTTTATAATGTTGCTGCAACAAGAGTAAAGTTCCTGTAACGTTTGGAGCCGCCATAGAAGTTCCCGTAGCATTACCATAACTACTGTTTGTTAATGGTGTAGGTGTCGCAGTAAGTGTAGCTGTAGAATATACGGAAGTTCCGTTTCCTGTTAAGTCAGGTTTTATTCTTAAATCATCTGTAGGACCTTGACTACTCGAAGTATTAATAGTTACACTCGTCAGTACTCCTGTTGTGCTTATAACGGCATCATTTGCATTAGCAATTACCAGATTATTTTTAGCGGTCGAGAACCCAGTAAGTTTATCATAACCAGCACCTCCCAAAGGGCTTGTATTAGCCGTGTTATCAGTCCCATCATTACCAGCAGATTTTATCTGTAAGTAATATGGAGCGTTGTACATTACATTATCCCAATCTCTAGCAGTTGTTTCATACGTACCAAATCGCCAAGGAGCCATGATAACATTTCCGAAAGCATCTCTTAATCCCCATCCGTACGAATGATTAGATAATAACATTCCGTTTGTTGAAGCTGTAGTTGCTTCGGGTAAATCATTGTTCCATTCATTGGTTCTTGCATTTGCCTGATTTGCCATTCCTTTTGCAGCAGCGACAGATCCAGCAGCGACAATAGTACCTGTAACATGATTTGCATGTTGACTATTGTTACCTCCACCAATAACTGTAACTCCATCGGCAATAGTAACTCTTCCTCCAAACTCATTGTGCGTAGGAAGCGTAGCTCCACCATCCCAAACATAAGCAGTCATGGTTTGTCCGTTAAGATTGAGTCCTAAACCGCCACCAGAGTTCAAAAAGTTGGCTCGGGTAGATTTGGCTGCATTTACGTTGTCGGGAGTATAATAAATTGGAGATTTTCCATCCGGACTAATATCTATCAATTCGCTGGTAGTTCCGTCTTTGTTGGTAAAAGATGTGCTCCAACCATTGGTTCTTGCTGTGCTTAAGATTCTTTGTTTTTTTTGCTCAGCTTCAGATCTAAATTTTTGACTTAACGATTCTAATTCAGTTACATTCGAGTTAGATCGAATTACTTCTATGTCTTTTTGCGTTTGCGAGTAGGTAATTCCGCATACACAAAATAGAGCAATTTTGTATAAATTTTTCATATAGTTTGATTTGGGGGTTAATCACTTTTTTATATTCTATTGCATTCATGAACAGAATAGGGGCGGACTTTTGTCATTAATTACTCCTGTAAACTCGTAAAATAACGTTGGTTTCATTTTCATAATTTTCTAGTTTTAAAAGGTTATTAAATAGACTTACTTTAATAATTCAATTTTCTGTTTTTTTGAGTATACCATTTATTTACAGAAGTTTTTTTTTAAAAGCGAATAAAAATAGTTAATTTAATTAAAAAATAATCAGGTATAAATACTTGATTTTTAATGAAGTGTGAGTTTTTAATAAGAAATGTAATAAAGTAATTGAATGAGGAATTTTACTAGTTTTTCAATTAATAAAAAGATGCTTCCGCAAATAAAAATCAGATTTATGAGATAAAATATCTTATCAGGAATAAGTAATTAATGCATATTTGAAAAAAATATTTTAGCTACGCAGAATAATTGCGTACTACAATTTGAATATTTGCTCAACAAATAAAAACACGTTCTTTTAAATAAAACAAATACATTAATCAGGTCAAGTCTAAAGTTACTTCAATAACCATTTAAGATATACTTTGGCAATTATCGATTAATACATTTATAAAAATATGGGGCAGTAGCTCAGCGGTAGAGCAGGTAGTTTTGAAATTATCCTTAAAAGGTCAATCATAACTTACTTCTCGCATTTTTAACGCCCGTGTCGTGGGTTCGAATCCCACCTGCTCCACAATTATGGTTAATAAAAACTTACTTCAGAACACAGCCGATTTCAGCTCGAATCCGAATAAGTTTTAAAATTATCATTAAAAAATGAGGGTCAAGATTAACTTACTTCTGGGGATTCCCCACTAAATTAAGGCTTTGTATAGTTAATCCATTATCCTCGAATTTAAGGTCAAGTGTTTCTTACTTCAAAAATCTTTTAGGTAGAACTAGAAACACAATTATCTAAATTTTTAAAAATTAAAAAAATGAAAACACAAGAATTATTAAAAATCAGTTTACGTCAAAACGTAATTTTTATTCCAACAGAATTAATTGCGAATGATGTTAAAAAAATATCAGGAACTACATTGGCTTTAGTAGCTAATGTTTCAAAACTCGGATTCACTTTTTCTGAATCATTATTACATGCTTTAAATAATGTAAATCCAAATTATAAAATTGAAGTTTTAGATGTTTTAAAAGATGTTTTAGGAACCAATAAAAACTGGACTCCTTTGGTTAAAGAATGGAATGTTCCTACCGGAGAATCAGTTATGGATCATGTTGCGACTTTGTTTGCTAATCTTTTTAAATCTAGTAACGGAATCACTTTGCAATGCGGACATATTATTCCTAATGGTACTTTCCCTTTAGAGAGATATAATGGTTGTCCATTTTGTGGAACTCCTTTTGAATTTGGAAAAATTGAAAATTACGGACAAGGGAGTAAACTAAAAGTTTTAGAATTATGGTCGGAAAAAGAACTGAATGATTTCTTTACTTCGTTATTAACATCAAAAACAGCTTTGGACGCTACTCAGGTTGAAAGCTTAAAAATTTCGATTACGTATTTGCCATTGCCAGAAGTTGCTATTGCAATGAAAGAAACTTTGATGCTTGTTATAGACGCATTAATTGAACAAGGTAAAGCCGAAAAAGCAACACAATATTTTAAAACGCCGACAGATATTTTGAGATATTTATGGTACAAGAAAACTAATTTATTGCAAATTATTGATCCAAAAACTATTGTACAAAGAGTGGAGAAAAACAACCAACATTTGATTCATTTTTTGGATAATAGCGCCCAGTCTAAGCTAACTGCCAAAGAGAATTTAAAACTTAAATATTCCAGAAAAGAATGTTTGATGGTTGCCAATTGGTTGAATAATCTTGAAATGAGTGCCGATGCTGCTTGCGAAATTATGCATCCAAAAAGAGGAATGTGGGTTCGTTTTATACGAGCATTGCGTTTACCAGAATATAGCAAAAGAAAAGGGTTTGAGAAATTATCTGTTTTATTGGATACTTTCTATAACCAGACTTACGAAGTTTGGCAAGGAAATCTGAATCATTTTCGATTGAAATTAGATGCAGATAAAACTTTTGCTTTGCTAAAACAACGACCAGGATTATTTGCTCGTTCGTTATTTTCGAATATGCTTTGGTTTGGAGCCGATGAAACGATTGCACATTTTAATGAAATTATAGATAAAGTACCAGCACGTTTGGTTTTTACTTTAAATATGTATGCTCAAAATTATTTTGATAAAACGATCCAAAGAAGTGTGAAACCATTGGGAGGAACTAATAAAAGAATCGAACCAAATCGTTTGTTGTCATTGTATACCGATGAACAATTGGCTGCGATGAAAAAGCAAATCGAGGATGTTTGTATCTTGGCGATGAAGAAGAGATTTGCTGCTGTAGCAAATGAGAATAAGACAATGTATATAGATCCACAATTGTTTAATATTCCTGTTGCGATAGGAGATAGAAGTGAAAACGTTCAGGATTTACCAGTAGCTTTAATGGGGACACGTTTCCCGATTGAGGGTAACGAAGTACGATTGTTTATGCAATGGGGTCAAGATTTACCTGCCCAACATCTGGATATGGATTTAAGCTGTCATATTGCTTATGCAGATAGTGCCGATATTTGTTCTTTTAGCCGATTAGAAACTACAGGTTGTAAGCATAGTGGAGATATAAGAAGTATTCCGAATAAAATAGGTACGGCAGAATATATCAACATTAACATTGATGAATTGGCTAAAGCCAAAGCTAAATATGTAACTTTTACTTGTAATGCGTATAGTAACGGAAGTATAACTCCAAATTTAATTGTAGGTTGGATGAATAGTAAGCACCCAATGAAAATATCCGAGAGAACAGGAGTTGCTTATGATCCATCTTGTGTAGATCATCAGGTACGAGTGACACAAAATGTTGCGAAAGGTTTAGTTTTTGGAGTTTTGGATGTAGCCAAAAGAGAAATCATTTGGTTAGAAATGACTTTTGCTGGTCAGGTTGTACAAGGATTAGATTATAAAGGTGTAAAAGCACTATTATCTAAGCTGAACAGTAAATTAAACATAGGAAGTTTGTTAGTTCTTAAAGCCGAAGCGCAAGGTTTGGAAATTGTAGAAACACCAGCTGCCGATGAGGTTTACGATACAAATTGGGCGATAAATTGGGCTGCAGTTACCCAATTATTAATAGATTAAAAAAAGTAAGACTACGAATGTAATGTTCGTGGTTTTTACTTTTGTTTTTATAAGTGAGAGGATTTAATTATATATTTACAGACTTAAGATTTTACTTCATAATTAGTTTAAAAAGAAAGAAACTAACTTAATAGAATGAATACTACGAAAACACCTTTTTTAGATACGATTTATCATCTCAGAACAATTGAACAGGTTATTTTGTATGATAAAGTAATTACCATTTCTAAAGAAGAAGAGATAGATGTTATTTCATTTCTGGAAACTGAATATGAGAGGGAAATTTTAGATTATCCGGGTATTGCTCCAAGGTTTAATTCTGCAGCAGCTTTATGGGCAGCCAAAACGGTATATTTAGCAGCGCAACTATTATTATATAGAGAACATAATAGTAATGATTTGGCAGTGTTTTTACCTGATTATAACGGGAAACTAGATGCATCAGCAATACTTTCGGCAGATATTTGTTTGCGTTTTTTGTCCCAGATTATCATGGAAATGCAGAGGATTGATCCAGAGGATTTGGTTATTCCTATTCTTGAAAAACATTTATTTCGATTTCATTATTCGGCTATAGGATTTGAGGTTGATATACAAAAAATAGATTTTGAGATTCTTGATACTAATGACTGTTTACATCAGCTTTATATTGACCGAATTGTACAGCGAAAAGCAATAAAATTTACCGAATCTGACTTTATAAAAAAACAATTAGAAATAGGGTTTGGAGATTATAGAAAAATCTTTTGGGCACAATTATAAAATTATACGAATAAAATAAAAATAGAAGTAAGTAAATGAAAACTACCGATAAATTAAATATTGTTTTAAAGCATATTAAAGACACTTTTGTTGGAAAGAATGAAATTATAGATTTGTTAGGAATTGGATTATTGGCAAGAGAAAATGCCTTTTTGTTAGGACCTCCGGGAACGGCAAAAAGTGCGATTATCAGAGCATTGTCTAACGGGATTGAAGGCGGGAAAAACTTCGAATATCTTTTGACTCGTTTTACAGAACCGAATGAAATTTTCGGACCTTTTGATATTCGTAAACTTAAAGAGGGAGAATTGATTACAAATACCGAAGGTATGATGCCAGAGGCTTCGATGGTATTTCTCGATGAGATTTTTAATGCAAACTCGGCAATTCTGAATAGTTTATTAATGGCGTTGAATGAAAAGATATTTCGTCGTGGTAAAGAAACTAAGAAGCTTCCAGCGCTTATGTTTGTGGGTGCAAGTAATGTTTTGCCAGAAGACGAATCATTAAATGCGTTATTAGACCGTTTTTTAATTCGTATAAAATGTGATTACGTTGCCCCAGATTTATTGCACGAAGTATTATTGGCAGGATGGAAATTAGAAGGTGATGCTACTAGAGAAGTACCAACAATTTCAGCCGACGAAATTAGAGAATTGCAACAACTTTGCCGCAAGGTAGATTTAACTCCAATTCGAAATGAATACGTAGATATTATTCATAGCCTTAGAAATACAGGTATAAAAGTATCAGACAGACGTGCGGTAAAACTACAGAATCTTATAGCCGCAAGTGCTTTAATGTGTGGTAGAAGCGAGGCAGTTTTGTCTGATTTATGGGTTTTAAAATACATTTGGGATAACGAAGAACAGATTGAAATTCTGGAAGGAATAATCAATCAGATTATCGAAAAAGATAATTCAGATTCGTCACATCCCCAAGCTTTGTATAACAAAACTCCAGATGCCGAAAGTGTGATGAAAGAAGTTAATTACTTAACTGAAAAATGGCAAGATGAAAATCTTTCTTTTGAAGAGCAAAATGTAATTAAAGATAAACTACGATATATTCAAACCCGTTGCGATTGGATTAAAGATGCAGAAAAGAAAAAATATATTCAGGATCATATAGAATCGTTGTGGCAAAAAATACTTCAAACTATCTAATATGTATTTTTTAGAAATTAAAAAAGAACACAAAGATTTTTTGGGATCAATTAGGCATTGGGATAATCTAAAAGTGGCTTTTGGAACAGATACTATCTGGATTAAAGACTTTTCTTTGGAGCAAATAGATGCAACCGAAATCCAGCAAATTCCATATAAAACGATATATGAATTAAAGGACAATTTGTTGTTTGAAAAAGGAAAGCTTTTGCCTACAAGAAAATTGCCTTCAGGATTATTGTGGACTCCAATTTTGCGAGCATTACCAGTTTCTTTGCCTAAGTTCAATCATAATTTTTTTGGCGTAGACCAAAAGCTCAAAATAGTTTTAAAACATTCTGTAGATATAAAAGAGGCTATTGCTTTGCTTGTAGATTACGAGGAGTTGAAGCTGTATATAGAGTCGGCTCCAAAATATAGATTAGAACCTTTGCAATGGGTAGTTATAGATAAAAGCGCCTTAATTATAGGGAGTCCTTTATTGCCTATAAAAGGCACTACGTATTGGATCGATAATAATTTTTTAATTCCAACTGGGTATAATTTTGAATGGTTTGCTTTGGTCAAAATACTTCAGGAAAAATTAAATCCGTCAGAAGAAAATATAATATTCTGGAATACCGATAATAGCTATTCTATTATTCCAAAAAAAACGATAAAACAACTTTCAATAAGTTCATTTCGCTTAACTTTTTCATAAATTAAAAATGGAATTTCTAAACTACTTTCAATCATACGAAGACTATTTCTGGGAATGGGAGAATGAAATATTATCTGAAGATAGTGTCTTTGAAACAATAACAATCCCTAATGGACAAACTATTGGTTACGAGAAATTTGTTTTTGAAATTTTAGAATACCTTTCAGATGATAGTATTCCTCCATTCGGAACTTTACTGTTAGCCATTGTAGCTACAAATCCAGAAAATGAACAAGCAATCGAAATGATTCATGATTTGGTAAGAAGCAAGAATATAGTAACTGCTTTTCCGCAATCACAGTCCTTTAGAGTTGGAGCCAGTATAGATTTTCTGAAATTACTGTCTAGTTTACCAAATGAATATAAAGTTGGCGAAAAAAGGATGAGGTTATTTCAGACTATTTTTCATGAATGTCATAACAGAGTTTCATCAGAAAAAGCAAAAAATCTTCTAGAAGAATATAATAATCATAAACATTATTTATTAAAAACAGCTGAAAAGATCCCATTCAACGAGGCTAATTTTAGAAAAGATTTCAGGGCATTGGCTTTGCTAAAAGCTAAGTTTCCAACGCTTCAATCGATATTAGATGCGATGGAAAGCATTCCTCATGACGATTTAAATGATGCGTTGAATGAGGAAATTTTAGAAGAAAAAAATCTATCTGATAACGTAACTGATTATGTAGACCAACTTATTGAGGAAGACAAAACATTTCATGTAGGAAGCCTTATCAAACGACTTTGGTCAGGATTAAATATTCCGCTTCATCATAATCATCCGAGTGAGCAGCCACTTGGAGGAATTTCTGATTTAACCAATAAAGGAGATTTTGATAAACTCGTAATTTCTGAATTTGCTTATGATGATGATGTTTTTATGTCCAGAATTGCGAATAACGAAGCCTTGTATATCCAGCGAGAAGTACCGCCTGAAGCAGATAAATTCAAACGTATTTTATTAATAGATAATACCTTAAAAAACTGGGGGAATCCTAAAATTTTGGCTTTTGCTTCGGCTATCGCAATTGCCAGACATCCTAAAACCGATATCGAATGTCAGGTTTATGTTGTTGGCGAAGATTACAAGGAAGTTTCAGTCGAAAATGTTAGTAAAGTCATCAATTCCTTAACTGAACTTAGTAGTAAATTAAACTGTTCAGCAGGATTAGATTCTTTTTTTACAGAAAATAAAATTAATAGTAAGAGCCAGGAAGTATTTCTTTTTTCATCTGAAGAAAGTCTAAAGCTTGCTCCGATGCAAAATGCTATGAGTACGTATTTTAATGATATAAAATACGTTTTTGCAATAGGTATGCAGGATATTAATGTTTTTAAAAATCAAAACAAAGGGAAGAAACTGTTGCAGCATATTATTATGCCGCTGGATGAGTTATGGATGGAAAACAACGAAAAGGCACAAAATAAAGCGAAAGACACCGAATTAGATGGGATTCCTTTATTGTATCCAGTCGAAAGAAATTACCAAAATATTTTTCATAATGGTAAGGACTTTTATATGTATGTAAATGGGAATTTATTTTTATTTGTTAGTAATAATTTTGATAAAGGATTTAAGAAAATAGCATCAAATCTTCCTTCTGGAAATGGTGAGTTTGCTATAAAAACTAATAACAAGGGACAAAAAATATTTTTATGTTATTTCTATGATTTGGAAGAGAATGTAACTATAATTAATCTTGACAAAAAAAAGAATAAGAGTGGTAAAGTTCTCTTTAATGAACTAAACGGAAAGAAGATTAAAGTAATAGAATTCAATACGAGATTTTATGTAACGGATGATACTGATTATTGGAGCATTGAAGATGATTTTACGATCGACCAGAATGATGAAATTATTGTAAAAGAAGCTTTTGATAATTATTTCCATAAACGAACTTTATTTGTTAATGATTTCATGAGTACTAAATTTAAGTACAGTACTATCAAAAGAATAAAAAAATTTTCAATTGTAAACAATCTCATAGAAATTAATGGATTTTATCTTACACATTTAGAATTCAAAAAGACATATTACTATCATGCTCATTCATCGACGCAGGCGAGGATAGAATTTGAGGAAAGGGTAAAACTTATTTTGAAAAATAAAGGAACATCACCTTTGGATGTTGTACAGATAATAAAAACAAATACTGATAAAACGTTAAAAGAAGCCAAAGATATTATCGATGGGGAACTTAGTGTCATTTTAAGTAACGTAAAAAGAGATGTTGCAGAAAAATTAAAAAAAGAAATTGAAAGTAACGGAGCGATTTGTTATATAGAAACCCAATTTTTTCAGTCTGAAGATGGTAGTAAAGTAACAAATCAGGATGGAATTCTCATATTTGAGAGTAGTAGAGAAGAAATAGCTAAATTCTACATTCCCTTTATAATTGATGGAAGAACAATTATGGCAAGTAAAAATGAGTATTCAGGTAATGATTATTTCATTTCTGGATATTTTATGCAAAGCATAAAAGAGAAAATGTTTATTGAAAAATACATGGAACCCTTTATTGATAATATTGTACAACATGGAGCTTAAACTGAAAATAAATTTGAAAAATACATTTCCAAAAGGGGGCATTTTTATTAAAAGTGCCTCAGCGGAAGTATGGCTTCATGAAATTCAAAACATCGGGTTATCGCTTGAATCTATTGCTGTTTTTCCTGTTCCAGATATTGGCGCAAATGAATTACTGGGGTGCTTATTAGTTTTTAATCAGAGTAAAACAAAAATAGCTGAGATTGGAAAAAATAATTTTTACCAATTGGCAGCAAACAAGTTATTTATTCCGGAAAATACTTTAATCACACCTGAATTAACAGAAGATGAATGGTCTAATTTGTTTTCAGAATCATATCATTTTTTGCATCCCGATATTGGTTTGGTCGAATTAAAAGAAGAAGCAAATTGGACAAATTTGCTTCAGTTGCCAATGCAAAAAGAAATCGAAGTTATAGAACCGTCAAAAACGGTTTCGATTCCGCAATTCATAACTTCGATGCGTATCGAGATAGATCAGGAAAAAATTTTAGAGACTATTGAAAATCCACCTTCAGAAGAAGAAATAATTGGGAAAATGCCTTTTGATATGCAAAAAGTAATGAAAGGAAACCAAAAAGAAATGGATAAGTTTATGGCTTTTCTGGATAAGAACCCAAAATTAGCTTTACAATATACGATTCCGCTTGATACATTAGGAACTTCGAGAGGTGATAATTACGGGAAGTTTTCGTTTGGTTCCGGTGGAAATGTTTTTCAGACTGGTTTTGCTAAAATTGGAGATTTTTTTGATAGAAAGAGTGGTAGCTCAAATCAAAGTCACGGTTTAACTATGATCTTTAGATTGATTTTTCTTTTGTTCTTTCTATCTAGTATTCGCAGTTGCAGCTCTGGAAAATCGAGTTTTAGTGCTCAGACTTTTTTTGTCTGTGTAGTTGTCATAATTATAATCGTTTTGATTATTGCACTTTTGTCAAAAGGAACATCCAGTGGAAGCGGTTCAGATTCAGCTTCAGGTGGATCTTTTATGGTCGATTCTCAACGATTCAGCACTTTGCAAAGTAAATATGAAAAACTGGCTGAGGAATTTATTGAGAAAGGAGAGTATCAGAAAGCGGCTCACATTTATTTAAAATTATTAAAGAATTATCCAAAAGCAGCCGAAGTTCTTGAAAAAGGAGAATTGTATTCCGAAGCAGCGGCAATCTATTTAAAGTATTGCAAGAACAAACAAAAAGCTGCGGCATGTTATGAAAAAGGTCATGCGTACAAAGAAGCAATTGAAATCTATAAGGAGCTTAATAATGATGAAAAAGTAGGTGATTTGTATCTGATTTTAAAAGACAAAAAAGAAGCCGATAAATATTTTAATAGAGTAATAGAAAATTACAAAACGAATTTTCAATATGTAAAAGCTTCGCTGGTTTATAAAAATAAGATTGGTGATGTAACAGAAGCTCAGGAAATCCTTTTGGATGGCTGGAAGACAAATAAAGATGCTGGAAAATGTCTAAATAATTATTTTGTAAACATTGATTCGGCTGAAGACTTATCAATTGCAATAAATGATGTTTATAAAAACACAGTTATTCCAGAAAATGCGCCTGTATTTCTTCATTTGTTAAAACATGAATTTACAAAACACGAGGAAAATCAAGGAATGATAAAAAATATAGCCTATGAGATTGTTGCAGATAGAATTGATAAAAATCCAGATGTTGCTTCAGAATTAGTACATTTTAATAAAAATAATAAATTGATGCTAAAAGATATAATGAAGTATAAACTTAAAGCAAAGAAAAAGACTAGATAGATTTATATCTATTGTATCTAAAACAAAAAACCACGAACATTACATTCGTGGTTTTTTATTATATAGCTTTTTTAGTTTGCAATGCCATTCGGGTTGCTAGAATATGCTCACAAGGTCCTTTTCGTAATTGATTTGATTTGTAAAAAGAACATTCGCAATAACCTTCAATAAGACGGTTGTCCTTGTCTAATACTGCAAGAGTGCTGTAAGTGAGATTTTTATCATTTACTTTTCCTTTAATTTGCAATTGATCAGCATTTGCAGTCGAAGTTATTTTTACTCTATTTTCAGTTATGTAATTATTCGCAATCTCTTCTTGTGGACTCGCAAAACGTAATGACTTCATGTTTAGAGGTTCTTGAGTTAATTCCCTCACGCGATATACACCTAAATTTAAGTCATAAATTACTCGTCCAGCTTGAGTATATGCAGTTAATGATGCCGAAACTACAGAAGGATCAAGATTTAGTTTTTTAGCTAAATTATCAGACGTATCAAGCCAGTTTTCTTTTAATGCATTGAAAACTTTTTCCTGAGTAAATAAATCTACATTACTTCTTGGTGCCATTAAATCAAAGTTACCTGCGGTACTCCAATCATTTTTTGTCCAACCAGATAATCCTAAAGTATAAGACATATCGCCTAAGTCGGCGATAAAAAAAGAAGGTAAACCAGATCCTAATAAAACTACTTTAAAGTTTCGGGCTACAGGAATTAGTCTTTCTAAAATTAGTAATCTACGTCTTCCCCAGATACGAATTGTTTTAGATTCGTTTCCTTGATAAATAGAGCGATGAAATGTAATTTCGTCATGCAAAGGTTCGAATATGGCTTTAATAGGTTTGTCTGGTTCTAGTACAAATCGTAAAGCTCTAGGTCCTTTCTTTTCTTTGAAGCGTCGTAAATATTGGCACAAGCTAAAAATATCCATAGGATGTAAATCGAGTACAGTTGCAGGTAAAGTCATTGCTGAACTTACTTGTAAAAATCCTCTAACCCACGAATCAGGCAAATCTATTTTTACCTCTTTGTAGACTTGTT
The DNA here is from genome assembly GCF_057834355.1 of Flavobacterium sp. GL_143. NCBI lineage: Bacteria > Pseudomonadati > Bacteroidota > Flavobacteriia > Flavobacteriales > Flavobacteriaceae > Flavobacterium > Flavobacterium sp. GL_143. Next base: position 3,068,205 of record NZ_CM174401.1, read on the forward strand.
CATTTGTTGTTTTAGCTTCAAAACCAGAAGGGTCAATCTTAAATTCGGTTTCTTTATAATTTCTTATTTTCTGGAATTCATTATATAATCCTTCTGAATAATCAATATTTGTTGTACCACATTTAAAGTCACTAATCTCTGTGAATATATTATAATTACAACTTAATTTTCCATAAGACGATTCGTCTTTACTGAAACATTCAAAAAAGACTTCATCCGGATGTACCGTGATTACTGGATCTAATACGTACCAGGCATCTTTGTCATTTTTATATAAATAATCAAAATAGGCAGTTTTGGCTTTGTTAAAAGGTCCCATTACTGTTCTTTTTTCTTTTTGAACGATACTTAATTCTTCTTTTAATTCCTGAATACGGGCACGGACATTTTCAATCTGAAAATCGGCCATATACTCACTTAACCATATCTTTTCTTGCTCTGCTGCCCATAATTTATATTCTTCTTTATCCTTTGGGAAAAAACGTAAATCAGAAATTACTACGTCATGCAACGCAGAGATAGCTTCTCTAAAAGCTATTTTTTGGTTTAGTTTTCCAACAAAAAAAGTAGGTTCTCGCAAAGTATCTGGCGAAAAACTCATGCCAGTACTAGTAGAAGTGTTATTTACAATGGTGCTTCCGCTATATTTATAATCAAATAACATAACTTAGTTTTTAAGGATTAAATGGGTATGCAATTGCGGATAAAGCGTTTTTAAATCGGTCAAAATAGAGATACAATTTGCTTTATCTTGTATGGCAACTGTAGCCGAAACTTCGTCGATAATTTCTGTTACAAAAATTGCAGCTTCTTCGCTTTTTTTTCCTTCCTGATGTAAAAACTGAAAAATACGCTGTTTAGCAATTCTGGCTTTATGTACTCGGGTTAATACGGAACGGAAATAGAAATCAAGCTCTTTTAATTTTGGAAGATTATCTGTGGCATACGTGTTTAGATAATTTGTTACAAAAAACTGAATATTTACGCTAGGATGCTGGCTTAATTTGGTTAGATAAGTTACACCATCATCTGGGTTAAAATATCGGGTAATTATTTCTTTTCCAAATTGTTCTACAGCTGGCAATACAGAATCGACAATACTTATCAGACATTCTAAATCCCAATCAGTTTCATCAAATTCAGTTTTGAAAAAATTAAATGCAAATGCTCTGGTATCATCCCAAGTTGTATCTAGTATTGCTAAAGCATTATTTCTTTCGGCTCGAATTCGTTCTTTTTTGTCCACAAAATAATTCCAACACCATTGTCTTATAGCTAAGATTTCATGGTTTCCTAAAGAGATAATCTGGCGGATTGTAAAATCATCTTTACGAGAATATTTTTTCAAAATTTCATAACCAGTTAATTGACTTTCTCTATAATTAGCATGAATCAATTTTATAACATCTCGTGGTTGTAATGCTGTATCCCAATGATTGGTTGTTTCTTCAAGAATGAATTTTTTGAAGATTAAATGAGCACCTTCAAACTTTTCTTTTCGAATCATTGCATAAACCGCATTAGGAAGAGCAACGTCGATTATACCGGAATTTGATTTTCCTAATTGTGTAATGCACTTTAGGACAGATTCAATAACATCTGAGTATTCATTATGAAATAAATCTAACAAAGGGTCACTATTTGCTAATAAGTAATCTTCCTGATAGTTGTTTAATAACTGAATACCATTTTTTCTAATTTCAGCACTTTCATCTTCTAAAAAGAGAGTAATTAATGAAAATGGAATTTCCTTAGAATCTACTTTTTTGGATTTTAGAATTAAAATATTGCTGGCAAGTAAATTATTAGTTTTTAAATCCGATGAAATTAAGCGAGCTACAATGTCCCAACTCAATTGTTCGAGTTGAGGTGTAGCAATTTTTTTAAGTCTGTCGATGGCTAGTGTCGCTAGAGTATTGTTTACATCAGACTCTTCAAACGTAAGAAGTTCAACGATTACTTTTCCTGTTATTGCTTTGGCTTTATCTTCACTAAATGTAAAACTTTCTAATGTGCTTGTTATCCAATTTCTTAAATCAGGAACTTCATTAAAAATTAGCTTTACAACACATTCAATATCATTAAGAAATAATGCTGTGTTTGATAAAATATGGTTTTTAGACCAATTTCTCGCAGACTCGGTTTTAGAGTTCAGCACATCAGCAATAAAACTAACCTGAGTAGAAAGAACATCATTTTTTAGAACAATTGTTTCAAATCCTAAATTGTTTGGTATAGTAAAATCACTATTTAATAAATTTAAAATACTTGTTTCGTCAAAACGATTGATTAAAGTATTATAGTCATTTCTTGCCTTTAAATTATGATAAGCAAACTCATGAATAATATTCATTTGCCCTTCCATTATAAGCTGAATATAAGCTTCAGGAAAAGCATCCCAATGTTCTGGAAATAATTCTAAACGGCTTGTAGAACTTTCTACAATAGTTTTTTGTTCTTCAGGAACGATAAGACTTTGAGTCTTTTTCTCTGTTTCTTTTTTACCAAAAAAAGTTGAAAATGCTTTTTTGGCAACATCTAATACTGAGCTTGAACTCTGGTTTGCAACAGTATCCTTATTTTCAGTAGTTACTTTACTACTTATCTTGGTTACTTGATTTGAATCGTAATAATAGTTTTTGCTTGAGAATACTTCCTGATTTAAAATGAATTTCATCTTTGAAGTTAAAATTCGCTTTTCGTCATTCCCAAATAAGATTGTAGATAACAATGTCAAGTTAGAACACTCAGGGTAATCTACTACTGTGTAATAATATTTCTGATCATTATAATTGTATTGTCCATAGATGTTTATAGGCGATTTTTCGGCTTTGCTATAATCATCCTCTGAGTATTTTAATAAAATGGATACAGCAAACTTGAGGTATTTTTTTGAATCCATTTCAGAATCCATTTCTTTTAAAAATCGAAGACTATTTTTCTGAAAATAGAATTTGGTAAAATTAGAGAATGCAATTTTACTGTTTTTCCCTCGAAGTTCTTTCCCAATGTTTACTCTTTCATTTATAGCAGTAATAAATTGAGAGTTGTCATATTCACTTTCTAGAGAAACTGTTCTTGTGAACATAGGATTTTCATTCTCAAAACGATAAGCAAGAACTGCAATTGCATCTGCATCGTTTCTTATATGAGCCAGCTTATAAATAGCTCTGATATGCTTAAAATAAGGAGGTCTAAATGGGACTGCTTCTAGCAAGAAAATAGCAATTTCATGTAATTTGCTATCAAATTTTGCAACTAAGTATAAAGCTGTTAGATAATTGATAGAATTATTCTCTAGTTCCTCTTTTAAGAAAATTATTAACGAATCGAAATCTTTTTTATCAATATGATATCTTGCTTCTTGAGGTATCGCCTCCAGAATTGTTGAGATATGTTTTTGTAATTCCTCCTCTTTTAAGATTCCTAGTAATCCCTCATGAGCCAGATTTCTTATATATTCTTTTTGTTTGTTTTGTAAAGCATACGATTTAAAAACTTCTTCTGCAGTATCTGATTTAAGCTTTATTAAAGCCCAAATAGCCGAATAGGTTTGTAAATCATCCCCTTTTGATGCTAATTTAATGATATAAGGAATCGCTTCTTTAGTATCTAATAAACCCGCTTTCCAAATTACGCGACTGGTTTTCCAAGTTGTACTAAAAGTTTGTTTTCCCATTACAGCATCTTCTAAACGCTGAAGAATAACACCGTTTATAGAATCAGGTTCTACACTTTCTAGCGAAGGAAGATCTATTAATGTTTCTATTTCTGAAGCGTATCCTTTAACTTTTTTCTCATTTTCAAGTTTATCAAAAATGATTTGTGCTTTATCGGCCGAAACATATTCGGGAGTTTTAGTCCCATCTTTTAAAACGCTACCTCTTCTTCCATATCTAAAATTGACTACATAATTAGTATCATCAATACTACACAAGTCTATTTCGTATACTTTATCTGAATTCCCTTCTTTATAGAAAAGTTTAATCTGCTTAATTAATTTCATAATTGAAAAGGGTATTAATTAAAAAATATTCCACCAGTTTTCTGGCTTTTGATCCGTTACTGTTTCTTCTATTTCATCAAGAACAGGAGCAGCTATTGGAGTTACTTTTTCAGGAATACTTGTTTTTGCTATATTGGGTTGACCGTGTTTCTTTATAATGGTTTTTAAATTTTGTTTAAATGCCGTTCCTTTTTCAGGATTCACCATGTATACATAATTAATATAACCTTCTATGGCATTAATTAGATGAATAGCTTTTCCCCATTGTTGGTCTTTCCATCCATTTTTTTCAATATTATGTAGTAAGGCACGAAATTTTCGTAATTGAATTCTATCTATATTTAGTTTTTTATTTACAACAACTCCAGTAACTTTTTGTTGCATCCCTTTTCGCATTACGTGCACTTTGTCGGGATGAATTATAAAACCTTCAGATTCAATAATTTTTTTAGTATAATATAATAATCGGGAAACATTTTGACTATTTTCTTCAGTAGTCGAAAAACTCATATCGTCTGCATAACGGGTATAGCTAAAATTTAATTTTTTGGCTAACCCATTAATTTTTTTATCCATTTTATAAACAATCATATTACTTATAGCAGGACTTGCAGGAGAACCCTGAGGTAATTTGCGTTCACCAGATTGTACATAATAAGTAACTCCGTCTAGTGTAGTTTCATTAATCTCGGAGTAGGTGCATAATAAACCTAAAATTGTAGCGAGTTCTTCAGAGTAGCCCATTTTATGGAACAATCCTTTTACTCGTTTATAAGTTACAGTAGGGAAAAAATCTTTTAAATCTACATTAACAACAATGTCTTTGTTAATGTGTGGTTCTGCATTGGTAACAATAGAGCGTTCTTTTATAAAACCATGCGCTTCTATTGTATAAGGTATTTTGTGGAGTATGTTTTCTAAAATCCAGGTTTGAACTTCTTTTAGCTTTGGTTTTGGAGCAGATATCTTGCGCTTACCACCTGATTTTTTTTCAAGTTCAAATGTATGATAATGATTAATTTTAGAAACATTTCTGTTATAAGCAAGATATTGTAATGCTTTTAAGTCTATCTGCATGCTTTTTGCCAATGCCAATGCATCTTCATAAATAGGCAGACTATATTTTTCTAAAAGTGTAGAATCGGTTTCTTTAGCATTTAAACCTCTAGATACGGATTCACCTAAATATAAAATTTGTTGCTGTTGCAATAATTTCCAATTTTCAGCTTTATCCAGTCTTTTCTTCTCTTGGTTTAATTTGGTTTCAGCTCTTTTTTCTTTAGCAATTTTCATACGTGCTTTACGCATTTCAAGAACCATAGCTTCTTTATTGCTAAACTTTCTGTCTTGTGCTAAAAGATCATTTAATTCCTTATCAATCTTTGCTTCCTGATTAATTAGAATTTCAGATAGAGTAGGTTCAGATCCTGATTGCCAAAATCCTAAACGTTGCATTTCTTCTAATATGTAGCTATCCTTTGAGGTAGCTTTTATTCTATCATAAATTTGTTGTTTACTAAGCTGTTCAGACATATTACAATCGCTATTTTACATTAAAAAGCCCTATTGTAGCAATAGGGCTTAAAGTTTAAAACCTTCGTATTTTCTAAGGACTATGTCTATCAACTCCCGAGAAAGGGTACTATACGTACAGTTAATCTCGAGGAGGTGGAACCGAAACTGTACGTATAGTACCCTTTCTCATCCATAAGATAGAAGTAGTGCTGAATGTTAAATAATCTTACATCGATGACGAAACATCATCATTTTCTTTATACAAGAAAAGCAAGGTATTTCTTAAACTCAAAACAAACATACTAAAAAAACTTTTAATTGAATACTAATAAAATTAAAATAGATTATCCTTTTTTAAAACTACCATTATCAGCATCTTTTAAGAAATTAATTAGTTGAATATTTGCGATATATCGTTATCAGAACATTATAAAACTTTTTTTCGTAGCCAATTCCTAATTGGTAAATCATAAAATTTCATTGTAAGATATGCAACTACTATAGAAACGATAACAGTTAATAAAAAATAAGGCCATGATTGTGCTAATGAAAGTTTGTTATTTGTTACCCAAGCCATATATGTATAAGCAATAGGGTAATGGGTTATGTAAATAGGATAAGATATATCACCCAGGAACTTACAAACTTTGGATGTTTTCTTTCCTTTTACTTTTCCTCCAGCACCTAGCCATATAACAAAAGGAAAGAGTATTATTATGCAAAAACATTCAAATAGACGATTCCAGATATTATTATCTCCTCCTAAATGAGGTACAGATAAAAATACGATTAGTAAAAGACTCGCAGATAGGAAAGCATTTTTAGTGTAACGTAATTTTCCGATTCTGGCTAATAGCAATCCAGCTAAAAATGGAAATGTTAAACGGGTAAACCCGATTCTTAATTGTGTAGGATCATCAATTGTCCAGCCTCCTATAATATTCCCCGCAGGATTGGTTAAAGCGTATTGAATTGTTATTCCTGCAGCTATTATAGTTAGAATTGTTAAGACAATTTTAGATGTTTTGCGCAACACAAGAGCATACACAATATTAGCAATATACTCAAAGAATAAAGACCATGCAGGACCATTTAATGGGTGCATTTCGCTCCATCCTCTTATATCTAATCCTTTGCCTACAGGGATGACAGTAAAGCCAATTAACATAACTAATAGCATTTTCCATAAAGGGACATCGTGTATTCCTCCCCAGCCCATACCGGGTGAATCCTGAAAATAAAATAATAATCCCCCGATTAGCATTCCTGCTATAATCATTGGTTGCAAACGAAGCACACGGCGTTTAAAGAAATCTTTTAATGTCATTGTACCCCAACGGTCATCATATGCATATCCGAGTACAAAACCAGATAGCAAAAAGAAAAAATCAACGGCTAAATAGGCATGATTAATAATTAGTTTTGTAGAATCACCATGAGAATGGACTTCGAAAACATGAAATATAACAACCAAAATAGCTGCAACACCTCTTAAACCGTCAAGTATTTCATAATGTGGCTTAGAACTTTTTAAATCTGTCACTTCTTGCATTTAATAGTATTTATGAGAATTAATTATATAGAGTAGTAAAAATTTAGTTTAAAAGAGTTTATAAAATTGTACTGATTTTATGATCTTTTAAAACTGCCGTTATCCACATCTTTAAGGAACTGGATTACACCAGGAAAGTAATGTTTAGGATCATCATATTGAGAAAGATGACTTCCGTTAGGACAGAATAAAAAGCGTCCGTTTTGTACTTCGTTTGCAATCCATTTCATGTGTTCCGGATCCATAGTATCATATTTAGAACCAATAGATAAAGTAGGAACTGTAATCGTTTTTAATCTTGATTTTATATCCCAGTTTTTTAATGTAGCATTTCCAGTTATCCCAAATTCACTCGGACCTTGCATATACACATATACGCTTGGGTTAATGTGTTTGAAACATCTGTTTATAGATTCTGGCCATTCCTCTAGTGGCATTCTTAAAATATGTTGTGTGTAATAATTTTTAAAAAGCAGTTCGCTGTATTTAGGATTTTCAAAATCATTCTTTGCTTCAATATCCTGTAGCTCTTTTAATACTTTTGGATCCATTTGCGGAGCCAGAACATCTTTGGCATATTTATTATATTCAGGAACACTTGCCATCATGTTAGAGATAATAAGACCTTTTAAGTTTTTTTGATACTTTAGCGCATATTCCATAGCAAGGATTCCGCCCCAAGATTGTCCTAAAATATAAAAGTTAGAATTGTCCAAACCTAATGCAATGCGTACTTGTTCTACCTCTTCTACAAAGCGCTCATTTGTCCATAAAGTACTATCGGTAGGTTGGTCGCTATAGTAAGAGCCTAATTGATCGTAATATATGTATTCGATACTTTCGTTAGGGAAATAACCGTCAAAACATTCGTATAACTCATGCGTAAGTCCTGGACCACCATGTAGTAGTAAAACTTTTATAGTAGGATTGTTACCAACGGTTTTTGTCCATACTTTAAATTTTCCTTTGGGAGTAGTAATCGGAATCATCTTAATTCCACCGGTAAGTTGGTCATCACGTTTAGAAAAATCTAAATAATTTGCTTTAACTGTGTCTACTTTATTTTCCTCTTTGATTTCTTTACAATTAGAAAATAACATAATGCTTAAGAAACAAATGATGATTTTTACTTTCATGATTTTTATTTTAGGATTATTCGGAATCTTAAAAATAGATAAATTTATTGAAATTGCTAGCATTGTCTAAAAAATAGAACGCGATCCCGAAGCGTCGGGACGGATTCGCTAACGCGAAAACGCTGATAAAAACGGATTTTTTCTTTTTACAAGTTTTAAAAATCCGTTTTTATCAGCGTCTTTACTTTAGTAAATCAGCCTTATCCGCGTTACTTCTTTAGGTAATATATTTTATTCGCCGTAGATTTTCTTATAAAGTGGCGCGTAAATTTCTTTGATTATTTTACGTTTTAGTTTTAAAGTTGGAGTTAATTGTCCGCCATCGATAGACCAAACATCTGGAGTAAGCTCAAAACGTTTGATTTTTTCCCAATGACCAAATTTTTCATTTACAGCTTCAACTTCTTCATCAATACGTTTAATTACCTGAACATTTGTAATGATATCGTTGTTAGAATCTCCTAAAACTATTTTGTGAATTTTAGCCCATTCTTTTACAAATTCAAAGTTTGGTTGGATAAAAGCTGCCGGCATTTTTTCGCCTTCACCAATAACCATTATTTGTTCGATAAAACGAGATTGTTTCATCATGTTCTCAATCATTTGAGGAGCAATATATTTTCCTCCCGAAGTTTTGAACATTTCTTTCTTACGATCAGTGATTTTAAGGAAACCTTCGCTGTCGATTTCACCAATATCTCCTGTATGGAAATATCCATTTTGTAATGCTTCGGCAGTTTTTTCTTCATCTTTGTAGTATCCCATCATAACGTTAGGTCCTTTACAAAGGATTTCTCCATCCTCGGCAATTTTAACTTCTACATTACGAATTACTTTTCCAACAGTTCCAATTTTAAAACCTCTGTTTCTAGTATCGTTTACAGATATTACAGGGGAAGTTTCAGATAAACCGTAACCTTCCATAACAGGTATTCCTGCTGCTGCAAAAACGCGAGTTAATCTTGTTTGTAAAGCGGCACTTCCAGAAACCATTAAATCGATATTACCACCTAAACCTTCTTTCCATTTACTGAAAATTAATTTACGTGCTATTTTTAATTGAAATTCATACCAAAAACCATTTGCTCCGTAAGGCTCATATCTTAAACCTAAATTGATAGCCCAGAAAAATAATTTCTTTTTGATTCCTGTTAATTCAGCTCCTTTAGCATAAATTTTATCATATACTTTTTCTAGAAGTCTAGGAACAGCCGTAATTACATTTGGTCTAACTTCTTTTAAGTTATCGCTTAATTTATCAATTGATTCTCCAAAGTATACCGAAATACCATAATATTGATAAATGTACAATATCATTCTTTCGAAAATATGACAAATAGGAAGGAAGCTTAATGCTACACTATTTCCTGGGTCAAACGGAATTCTTGGAGCACTGTCCAGAACATTAGAAACGATGTTTTTATGCGAAAGCATAACACCTTTTGGACGTCCAGTTGTTCCAGATGTATATATTATCGTAGCAAGATCTTCAGTATCGATACTATCTTTTCTTGCTTCAACTTCGTTTTGATTGCTTTCATCTGCACCTTCGCCTAATACAATAGTCCAGTTTTTGGCTCCAGCGATTTCATCAAAAGTAAAAACATCTTTTAATGTAGGTACATTTTGTTTAATAGCTAATACTTTGTCTAATACTTCTTTATCAGATACAAAACAATAACTACTACCACTATGGTTTAAAACATATTCGTAATCTTCCTCAGATATAGTTGGGTAAATAGGAACGGTTTGCGCTCCAGTTTGTAAAACTCCAATGTCCATGATATGCCATTCCGTTCTATTTGTAGAAGTGATTAAAGCAATTTTATCATTTTTTTGAACTCCCATACGTAATAACGCGCGAGAAACGGCATTGGCTTTTGCAATATATTCTTCAGTAGAGGTTTTTTCCCAAACACCATTACGTTTGGTTACTAAAGCATCTTTTTTATTATATTTTTCTTTCTGATAATAAGGAAAATCAAAAAGTCTCGTAATTGTAACCATGGCGTTTAGATTGAATTTTACCGCAAATTAATAAAATTTATCGTTAATTTTTATTTTTAATAAATTAAATATGAAAACTTTAATTCTAATTAATATAAATTACGAAATCGATTTCTTTATGCGATATATTTTATTTTATTTATATTGCTAATTAACAATAGGATAATGATATTATTTGTTTGAAAAACTAAATTTAGACATCTGATTTAAAGTGCCGCCTTTGTGTTAGTTATGATTAAAGTTTTTTCCGGATTGCTTCTTGTTTTTAGAATAATGCAATTAAATTAAGAAAAAAAGATTACGGATTTTAGATTGCTTCGCCTGTTTTGTCCCAAAATTTCAGGATCAGGTTCGGGTAACGATTTTTGATTGCGGTTATATGAAGCCTCCAAAAAATGACAATCTTTTTTACCAACACCAAATCATAAATCATAAACCTACAATCGTAAATCTACAATCTAAAATCGCTTAATCTTTCTTAATTTTTTTAATGATTCAGAAATATTTATTTCTTTACTTCTTCAGCATATTCTTTTACTCTCTCTCCAGAAATATACATTTTCTTTTTCTTAAAATGAATAGAGAATTGCGCGTAAATCCATTCGCTGTCTTCTTTATCATTGGTTTTGTACCAAAGAGAATATGAAGCGCTATCAAATCCTTCTTTAAATATAGGGATTCCAATTTCAGAACATTCAAATCCCCAAGTAATATTTTTCTTGGTAAGATCTTCATATTGATAAATTCCGGTTCCATTTGCATTTAACTGAACAATTGGTTCAGTTTTTCCATCATATAAATAAATTCCGTTTACAGGATAAGAGATTGTAGTAGTAATGAAACGTTCTTGATTTTTAGCTGTAATTTTTTCAGTTTTAATTTGAGAATATACGTTTGTTAAACAAAGAAAAAGTGTGATAAAAAGTAGGTTTTTAACTTTCATTAATATGGTATTTAGGGATTAATTTTATTTGTTTTTGGGGCACAATAAATAAGTCTATTTTTTATGCGGGAGGGCAAAACTAATAAAATCAGGTCAAAAAAAAAGACAAAATCAGCGTACTAATTTTATCTTTTTTATACCAAAAATGGGATGTATTGAGAATTAACTCGTTGTGTTTTTAGTGCTCAATTTTGTGTATGAGAGTAGTCTTACTTAATAAAAAAAACTCATTCAGTTACGAATGAGTTTTTTTAGTATGAGTATAAAAATTAGATTTTTTCAATCCATTTTCTTGCATTTACAAAAGCTTCATGCCAAGGAGAAACTTCGTCGTTTCTGTCTTTTGGATAGTGCGCCCAGTTCCATTGGAAAGTAGAACGCTCAATGTGTGGCATCATTACTAAATGTCTTCCTGTTTTATCACACATCATTGCAGTGTTATAATCAGAACCATTTGGGTTTGCAGGATATCCTTCATAAGCATATTTAGATACGATATTGTAATTTTCTTCTGCTAGTGGTAAATTAAATTTTCCTTCACCATGAGAAACCCAAACTCCAAGAGTACTTCCTGCAAGAGACGATAACATCACCGAGTTGTTTTCTTGTACTTTTACAGATGTAAAGATACTTTCGTGTTTGTTACTTTCGTTATGCAATAATTTACCATGTACTTCATGTTCCGGATTAATTACCTCTAGTTCCATAAACAATTGGCAACCATTACAGATTCCTACAGATAATGTATCTTCTCTTTTAAAGAATTTTTCCAAAGCTGTTTTTGCTTTTTCATTGTATAAGAATGCTCCAGCCCAACCTTTGGCAGAACCTAAAACATCCGAGTTAGAGAATCCTCCAACTGCACCAATAAACTGAATATCTTCAAGTGTTTCACGACCAGAGATTAAATCGGTCATGTGAACATCTTTTACATCAAATCCGGCCAAGTACATTGCATTTGCCATTTCGCGCTCAGAATTACTTCCTTTTTCACGAATAATAGCTGCTTTTGGTCTTGGTTTCGAAGCATCGATTACTGGTTTTTTTCCTGTAAAATGTGCAGGGAAAGTATAGTTTAAAACTTGATTTTTATAATTCTCAAAACGGGCTTGCGCTCTTCCGTTTTTAGATTGTTTTTGATCTAATAAATAAGAAGTTTCAAACCAGATATCTCTGTACTTCGCAATATCCAAATTATAAATTCCAAATTCCAAACTTGGTTTGCTTTGAACTGAACCAATTTTGAAGAATTCGATATTGTTGGTGCTTAATTTAGCTTCAACAATAGCATCAGATTTTGCCTGGAAAACGATTCCGATGTTTTCAGCGAAAAGAATTTTCAATAAATCTTTTTCTGCGAAAGCACTAAAATCAATTTTAGCTCCAAGGTTTACATCAGCAAAACATAATTCTAATAAAGTTGTGATTAAACCTCCACTTCCGATATCATGTCCAGCAAGAATTTGGTCTTCGCCAATTAATTCCTGAATGGTATTAAATGCATTTTTAAAGAAAGAAGCGTCTTTAATAGTTGACGTTTCGTTTCCGATAGTATTTCTGATTTGTGCAAAAGAAGAACCTCCTAATTTGTACGCATCCTGAGATAAATTGATATAATAAATAGAATCACCATTTTTCTGTAAAACAGGCTCTACTACTTTTTTAATGTCTGTACAATTTCCACCTGCTGAAATAATAACCGTTCCCGGTGCGATTACTTCATCATTTGGATATTTTTGTTTCATTGACAGTGAATCTTTTCCTGTTGGGATATTGATTCCTAATTCGATTGCAAATTCAGAACAACCTTCAACAGCTGCGTATAAACGAGCATCTTCGCCTTCGTTTTTACAAGCCCACATCCAGTTTGCAGAAAGTGAAATTCCTTTTAAACCGTCTTTAATTGGAGCCCAAACAATGTTTGATAATGATTCCGCAATTGCATTTCTGCTTCCTGCTACAGGATCAATTAAAGCAGCGATAGGAGCGTGACCGATAGAAGTTGCAATTCCTTCTTTACCTAAATAATCTAAAGCCATTACACCAACATTATTTAATGGTAATTGTAATGGTCCTGCACATTGTTGTTTAGCAACTTTTCCACCTACACAACGGTCAACTTTATTTGTTAACCAGTCTTTAGATGCAACTGCTTCTAAACGTAACACATCTTGTAAATAACTTTCGAAGTCATTTGCTGTATAAGAAACATCAGCATATTTTCTATCGATAGTTTTGTCATTCATAATCGTTTTTGGAGAACTTCCAAAGAAATCTTCTAGTGCATAATCCATAGGTTTAGCTCCAGTCGATTTAGATTCAAAAGTAAAACGATGATCTCCAGTGACATCTCCAACTTGGTACATTGGCGAACGCTCTCTGTCGGCGATTCTTTGTAAGATATCAATATCTTTTTGACCAATTACTAATCCCATTCTTTCCTGAGATTCGTTTCCGATAATTTCTTTAGCAGAAAGGGTTGGATCTCCAACAGGTAATTTGTCTAAATCTATTAAACCTCCAGTTTCTTCTACTAGTTCAGAAAGACAGTTTAAGTGTCCTCCAGCTCCGTGATCATGGATTGATACAATTGGGTTGTTATCGCTTTCTACCAAACCACGAATAGCATTGGCAGCACGTTTTTGCATTTCTGGGTTAGAACGTTGGATTGCATTTAATTCGATTCCCGAACCAAAAGCTCCTGTGTCTGCAGATGAAACCGCAGCTCCACCCATTCCGATTCTATAGTTTTCTCCACCAAGAATAACGATTTTATCTCCTTCTTGTGGTTTCTTTTTTATGGCTTGATCTAATTTTCCGTAACCGATTCCTCCAGCTTGCATGATTACTTTATCGTAACCAATTTTGCGGTCGTTTTCTTCATGTTCGAATGTTAAAACTGAACCTGTAATAAGTGGCTGACCAAATTTATTTCCAAAATCTGATGCTCCGTTAGAAGCTTTGATCAAGATATCCATTGGAGTTTGGTATAACCATTTTCTTTCGTCCATTGCATTTTCCCATGTTCTGTCATCCTGTGCAGATTCAGATTTTAAACGAGAATATGAAGTCATGTAAACGGCTGTTCCTGCAAGTGGTAATGAACCTTGTCCTCCTGCAAGACGGTCACGAATTTCTCCTCCTGATCCTGTTGCAGCACCGTTAAAAGGCTCTACAGTTGTTGGGAAATTGTGTGTTTCGGCTTTTAATGAAATAACCGAATCAAATTCTTTTATTTCGTAAAAGTCTGGTTTGTCTGCTGTTTTTGGAGCAAACTGTTGTACGCGTGGTCCTTTTACAAAAGCCACATTATCTTTGTAAGCCGAAACGATATCGTTAGGGTTTTCCTGAGATGTTTTCTTGATTAATTTAAATAAAGACGTTTCTTTTTCTTCTCCGTCAATTACAAAAGTTCCGTTGAAAATTTTGTGACGACAGTGTTCTGAATTTGCTTGTGAGAAAGCAAAAATCTCAGAGTCGGTTAATTTACGTCCTAGTTTTACAGCTAGATTGTCTAGATAATCTACTTCTTCCTGGCTCAAAGCCAACCCTTCGGTTTTGTTGTAAGCAGCAATATCATCAATGTCCAAAATTGCTTCTGGTTGCACGTTGATAGTAAAGATTTCTTGATTCAGTTCAGTATATTTTTGCGAAAGCATCGGGTCAAAATCTGAAAAATCAGCTGTTGCCGGATAAAATTCTTCAATTCTGATGATGCCAGGAATACCCATATTCTGAGTAATCTCTACAGCATTTGTACTCCAAGGGGTAATCATAGTGGCACGAGGACCAACAAAAAAATCCGTCAGTACGGATTTTTCTATTTTATTGGAGTTGGCAAAAAGCCAGTTTAATTTTGAAATGTCTTGAGCCGAAATTTCGTTTTGCGT
Organism: Flavobacterium sp. GL_143; assembly: GCF_057834355.1. NCBI lineage: Bacteria > Pseudomonadati > Bacteroidota > Flavobacteriia > Flavobacteriales > Flavobacteriaceae > Flavobacterium > Flavobacterium sp. GL_143. The sequence continues at coordinate 3,083,254 of NZ_CM174401.1, forward strand.
TTGTACTGCAAAAACAGTTTTGCTTTGGTTTTCAAAGAAATGAATCATTGTGTTGTGTAGTTTGTTGTATTTAGCTGCAAATTTAGTTAATTAAGATCAAAAAAAAAAGCGACAATTTGCCGCTTTTTAATTATTAGAGATCTAATTTTTAATTAATTGATTATTATCTTTTTAATGAAAGTTTTTTCCTCTTTTGTAGCTTTAACTATATACAATCCTTTAGGTAGATTACTTACAGCTATAGATTGTTGAGTTGTGTTTACTTTTTCGAATACTTTTTGTCCAGATACTGAAATTATTTCTATCGTATAAGGAGTGTTTGAATTATCGAAATTAATAAAAAAGTTACCGTCTGAAGGGTTTGGATATAAGTGAATCTCATCTGAATCTGACATTAATTCAGGGTTTGTTACTTTTAGTGTACGATTTCCTAAATTTTCACAAGAGTCTACAGCAAATGAATCCCATTGTGAACTTAAATTAAATGTTGTGCTTGGAGAAGTTACAGTTGATTTTCTTCTTAAAGTTACATTAGCTGCAAAGTCAGCTGCTCCACCATTAAAAGTTCCGATGATGTCGATAAGTACTCCATTTTTAAATAAACCCATAGGGTCATTTCCATTAAAAGTAAGTTCTGCAGCTCCTGTAGAGATATTGGCTGAAGCTTTAGGATAACATGTAGAAGCAATAGAACTATTTACAATAGTAAATTTGGTTCCGCTATTTAAAGTTCCGCTTAAGGCAAGACCAGAACTCCATGTTCCGCCTCCGTTTGTTTGTCTTTTTATAGTGTATCCAGATAAGTTAATTGGGCTACCTGTTGCATTCAGAATTTCTAAAGCTTTGTTATTTCCAGATCCCTCTATATATTCTGAGAATAATAAATCGGTTGTTGTTCCGCCGCCAGTTCCAGTACCGGCATCGGTTGTCTCGGTAATTGTATTGCTTGTAGCCGAAATATTTCCTGCAGCATCATTGGCTTTTACAGTAAGGTTGTAGCTGGTAGAAGCTGTTAAGCCAGTTATAGTAGCGGTTAAACCTGCAACTGTAGTTTTTAAAACTCCATTAGCATATACATTATAACCTGTAACTCCTACATTGTCTGTAGATGCTGTCCAACTTACAGAAATAGTGCTGGACGTTTTTGAGGTACTTGCTAAACTTGTTGGCGCAGTTGGTGCTTGTGTATCGCTAGATGGACTCCAAACCTGATTTACATATTCGGGATGATCGATATAAGGATTTCTATTGTTCTGACGGGCGTAAATAGCATTGTTTCTTGCAATTTCTCTTGCGCTTACTGGATCTTGCGCGTTCCATGCCAAAAGAATATTTAAGAAGGCAGCTGTAAATACTTTATTACTTGTTCCCTCAAACATAGGGTAGCTGTAACCTGCAACGGTATTTTCATAACGTGTTGCAAAATAAAAATACATTCGGGCAATATCTCCTTTAAATTCGTTGATTGGCTCAAAAACAGTTCCCGAATATCCCGAAGTTGAATTTGCTCCAAGTTTCCCTCCGTTTTTAGAAATGTAAGTTGGCGTGTTTACAACTCCATGAGGGTAATTTGATCTTATGCCATTTACTTTTCCATCAGTTGGAGTGATGAAATGAGCATCAGAAACCATAGGTGATTTTTCACTAAATACTGATTGTGGGATTATATGTTCGCGGTTATAACAATCTCCTTCTACGACATAACTACCACATCGTTGTGTAGTTCCTATGCTATAATTATAAGGATCTGTTCCTGACGGATTTTCAGAATACATGTCTAGAACTGTTCCATCGTTTTCATAAAAATTATCAATGTCAGATGCTTGATAAGTGACGTACAAACCAGCATAACCATTGTCTGTATGATCTTTTATGATATTGTACAATTGTGTTTTAAGGGCGTAACCTGTACCTGTTGCAGTGTTGTAATATCCCGAAGGAATTTGAGCAAAAGTCACAAAACTAAAAAGCAGTAATAAAATGGAAGAGTAGATTTTCTTCATAATTAATTTAATAGTTTAAAGTTAAAAAATTGGGCTTGTGAAACTTTTCAAAAAATTGATTTTGAGTTGGTTAGTTTTACAATGAAACAAATCTACATCTTTTGGCGATACCTTGTGTTAAGAGATGTTTAATTTATGCAGCATTTTTCTTACTCGTGTTTTCCTCAATATTGTCTTTTCGACGAAGGAGAAATCTTCGCGAGAAGCTCGACAAAGATTGGATTCTAGTTGCGGAGTTACTTGCGGAGATTTCTCCTTCGTCGAAAAGACAGACAGTACGCTTAATAGTTGCTTAAACAAAAAATACTTAGTGCTTTAGCATTTTTGTAAAAAAAAAACAATTATTTCGGAAATGGCATGCTTTGATAAGCGCCTAAATCGGGAGGTGAAGTTCTTGTGTTTCCTATTATATCAATCGGAATGTTATACGCCTGATTTCCTTTTGCGAAAGCGCCAGAATTGGTGTCGATATTAAATTTGTTTTCTGAAGCATTATAAAACTTAGGATCCTGATTTAATATAATTGCATTATAATGTTGGGTATCGGTGTTAAACTGAAAATCGGGATTAGTGCTTGTGCTGCTAAACTTGATTAGGCAATTATTAAACTGATATACAAAGGCTGAATTTGCTTTTTTGTTTAAAGACAATTCGTTTGTATTTGATCCGTAAACAATACAATTGTTGAAAGTTGCCTGTGTTAAATCTTTGGTTTCGGGAGTTGCGCCTGCAAGAGTATTACTAAGAGAAACTGCAGCTTGTTGAGAACTTTGCCAATTGTTATTGAATGTGCAATGTGTAAATTCATAATTTCCACCATATAAACAAGCTAGACTCGATAATCCTGCACGGTTTATTACAATGTTTTCGCCTTTTATTTTTGCATTTTGTGCCAGAATACCATGATTTACAGAGTTGTAAATTTGTGTGTTTTTAATGCTAACAGTTGTTTGGTCGCTATTTTCTATTAGTAAACCAGTGGTTGCATTTTTAATCGTAAGATGATTGATGATATTATTTGTACTTCCGTCAGCAAGCCAGATTGTTCCCCATTGTCCTGGAACATCGGAGTATAATGGTTCTAAACGATCTCCTTCAAAAATTACTTCTTTCTCTAATTTTTCTGTTGATGAAAGAGCTCCATTTACATTAATACTTGCTTTTTTGCTAACCAAAAGCCCTGAATTTGAATGAAAATAGACTCTTGAGCCAGGATCAAACGTAGCGGTTTTTCCTTCGGGAACGGCTGCATAGCCATATATTACATACGGTTTTTGATTTGTAAATTGTAATTCGTTTTCTTCCAGATAAAAACCTGCTACTTCCTTGCCATCAATTGGTAATGTTTCGATAGTTCCGTCAGAGAGTTTTTTTGGATATAAAAAAGTAGCATCCTGAACAAGTGTTACCAATTCTACGTTTTGAAGATTTGCACCACTATCAAACTGGATTTGGTCGGTGTATAAAAAATCGGTTGGGTTTGCATCGGCAATTGCAGCAGTTGTTTCTATAAAAATATACATACTGTCTTTGGCCAAAAGCGTTACATCGCTAAAGATTTTACCTTCGGTTCCATGCATTCCATCAACAGTCATTCTGTATTTAGAGCTTAATCCTTTTCCTAGTTTGATAGACGGGATTGTAATGTCTTTTTTACCTTGATTAAATACTTTGAGTTGGTATGTACTCGAACCAATATTCGTAAAAACGGTATCTAGATAAACGGTGTCTTTTGAGAAAACTAAATCTCCAGTACTGGCAACGGTTTCAAAATCACTTCGACATGAGCTTGTTGCTAAAAGTATTCCGATAGTAAATAGTAAAAAAAAAGTACGCATTTGAATAGAATTTATGTAAAAATAGCAAAAAACTAATTCGATTAACATATGATTTTCAATTTAGAATTGCATTTTCTGTTTTGTGACTCATCTTTTATTTAATTTTACATTTTAAAGCCAAACAAATGAATTTTAGTAAAGAACAAATATTGGAGCGTTGCAATCAGTTTTCTCAAAACACCTTAATGCAAACTCTACAAATTGAATATATTGATGCTGGAGCAGATTTTTTAGTAGCCAGAATGCCAGTAAATCCAGCAGTTCACCAACCAATGGGATTATTACACGGAGGTGCATCGGTAGCACTTGCAGAAAGTGTGGGTAGTGCAGCATCATTTTTTTTTATAAATCCTGAATTACAAGAAGTACGCGGAATAGAAATTTCGGCAAATCATTTAAAAAGTATTCGTGAAGGTTATGTTTACGGAACTGCACGAATTATTCATAAAGGAAGAAGTTTGCATCTTTGGGAAATCAAAATTACCGATGAAGAAGGGAATCTGGTTTCTTTATGCAAATTGACGAACATGGTTTTGGACAGACAAAAAAAGTAATCTGGAAATCATGAATGAATTTTTTTCTAAAATTAAAAAACACAAAGAGCAGCTTTTGCCCTTTGTACTTTATAAGAAACCAAAATCGGATACAATCATAGCTTTATTACAACAAAATAATACGTTGCATAAGGTTGTTGATTATAAAGAAAAGGGTTTTGTATTTGCTTCTTTTGATAAAAAACAAATTGTTCTTATTCCCGAAAAGGAATCTGAAATTTGTACGACTCTGTTAGAACGAAAATCGATAAATTTAGTTGATGTTGCTGATTCTGGTTTTGATGCTGAAGCTAAAAAACAATTTGAAATATTAGTTGTTAATGGTGTTCAGGCTATTGTGAATGATGAGTTTAAAAAAGTAGTTTTATCTCGTAGTGAAATTGTTCCTTTGAATGATTTTGATTTTATTGAGACTTTTCAAAATTTAGCAAATTTATATCCAACAACATTAGCGTATTGTTTTTATCATCCCGAAGTTGGTTTCTGGATGGGAGCAACGCCTGAGCAATTGCTTAAAGCAAATGGGAATATTTTTGAAACAACTGCTTTGGCAGGAACTCAAAAGGCAGCTTTGGCATCAGATGTTATCTGGCATCAGAAAGAGAAAGACGAACAACAATATGTTACCGACTTTATTGTAAAAAGATTACAGGACGTAGCTTCTTCTGTTGTGGTTACGGAACCTTATAGTGCTAATGCTGGAAGTATCTGGCATATAAAAACCGATATTTCGGGGGCTTTAAATACTGATTCTAGTTTAGATGAAGTGATAGATTTATTGCATCCAACACCTGCTGTTTGTGGTTATCCTAAAAAGAAATCCAGAGCATTTATTCTGGAAAATGAAAATTACGATAGAACTTTTTATACTGGTTTTTTAGGCGAACTAAATAGCAGTTTCGCATCTGACTCGATAAGCTCTGATTTATTTGTAAATTTACGAAGTATGCAAATACGTAATTCTGAAGCCGTTTTGTATATGGGATGCGGAATCACAAAAGAAAGTATTCCTGAAAACGAGTGGGAGGAAAGCGTGAATAAGGCAATGACGATGAAAAGGGTTTTAAATATAGAAGCAAGAGAATAGAAGCAAGAGAATAGAAGCAAGATTAAAGAAGAAAGAGAATAGGGGTGTAGTAATTAGTAAGGATTAAAAACTAAGGTTCAAATTAAATTTGAAATATAAAACATGAAATTAGATATATTAGCTTTTGGAGCACATCCAGATGATGTAGAATTAGGTTGTGCAGGGACAATTTTAAAAGAAGTTTCTTTAGGGAAGAAAGTTGGCATTGTCGATTTGACCCGAGGAGAATTAGGAACACGTGGTTCTGCCGAATTAAGAGATCAGGAAGCTGCAGCTGCGGCAAACATATTAGGTGTTTCTGTACGAGAAAATTTAGCAATGCGCGATGGTTTTTTTGTAAATGACGAAGCACATCAATTAGAAGTCATAAAAATGATACGTAAGTATAAACCAGAGATTGTTTTGTGTAATGCAATTGATGACCGCCATATTGACCACGGAAAAGGTAGTAAGTTGGTTTCTGATGCTTGTTTCTTATCTGGTTTGATGAAGATAGAAACAACTCTTAATGGAGAGCAACAAACAGCATGGCGTCCTAAAGTTGTGTATCATTATATTCAGTGGAAAAATATAGTGCCAGACTTCGTTGTGGACATCACAGGATTTACTGAAAAGAAAATAGAATCGATTTTAGCGTATGGATCGCAGTTTTATGATGCGAATTCTAAAGAACCTGCTACCCCGATAACGAGTAAAAATTTTCTTGAAAGTTTAAATTATCGTGCACAAGACTTAGGAAGATTAGTTGGTGTAGATTTTGCCGAAGGTTTTACTGTTGAAAGGTGTTTGGCCGTCAATAGTTTAGGGAATTTGATGTAAAAAAGATGAAAATTTTTCATTTTTTTCTTTGTAGAAGTAAAGTTTTGCTCTATATTTGCACTCGCTAAGCAGAAATGGTGGTTGTAGCTCAGCTGGTTAGAGCATCGGTTTGTGGTACCGAGGGTCGCCGGTTCGAACCCGGTCATCCACCCAGAAATTTAAAGCCTTGAAGAAATTCAAGGCTTTTTTTGTATGTTTAATTTTTTTGAGAAAAATTTTACCGCAAAGAGTGCAAAGGGTTACACAAAGTTTAATGAATAGCTTTGCGAACCTTTGTTTTTTTTTGTCTTTGTGTGCTTTGCGTTTAAAATGGATTCTAAAGATTCAAAGGGATAAAGATTGTCTTATACAAAAAAGATTTAACTGCAAAGGGTTATGCAGAGGTTCATAAAGTTTAATAAATAGTTTAGTGAACCTTTTTATTTTTTTCTTTGTAGAAGTAAAGTTTTACTTTATATTTGCACTCGCTAAGCAAAAATGGTGGTTGTAGCTCAGCTGGTTAGAGCATCGGTTTGTGGTACCGAGGGTCGCCGGTTCGAACCCGGTCATCCACCCAGAAATTTAAAGCCTTGAAGAAATTCAAGGCTTTTTTTGTGCGTTTATTTGAGATTCAGAGAGTTGAGGGCGGTACAAGTGTCTTATGCAAAAGATTTTACCGCAAAGAACGCAAAGGGTTACACGAAGGTTCGCAAAGTTTGATAGATAGCTTTGCGAACCTTTGCGTTTTTTTTCTTTGTGTACTTTGCGTTTAAAATGAATCCTAAAGAGGCAAAGATTCAAAGGGACAAAGGTTTTCTGTAGATACGCACCGCAGTGCATCTACGTTGTAAAGGTTTGTTTGGTTTGTGGAAAAACAGAAATGATATTACGAGACTTCGACTCTGCTCAGTCGGACAATATTGGGTATAAAAAAAGCATGATAATTATTTATCATGCTTTTTTTATAATTTGAGATTTTATCTTCTTATCTAATTTCTGCAAAGGTATCTCCCTGACTGATGTCACCAGATTTAAACCCTTTCATAAACCAAAATTTGCGTTGTTCTGATGTTCCGTGTGTAAAAGAGTCTGGAACAACTCGTCCTTGCATTTTGCTTTGTATTGCATCGTCTCCAACTGCATTTGCTGCGCTTAAAGCTTCATCAATATCGTCGGGATCTAAATTTGCCTGATTGTAATGCGCCCAAACTCCTGCATAAAAGTCAGCTTGAAGTTCTAATGCTACAGATAGTTTATTGGCTTGAGCTTCGCTTTTGCCTTCTTGTGCTTTACGCATTTTGGCCGATGTACCTAGTAATGTTTGTATGTGATGCCCAATTTCGTGCGCTATAACGTATGCAATAGCAAAGTCTCCACCTTTGGCACCAAATCTTGTTTTTAGTTCCTCAAAAAAGGCCAAATCCATATATACCTTTTGATCTCCGGGACAATAAAAAGGTCCTGATGCCGATGTAGCTCCACCGCAAGCAGTTTCTACAGATCCTCTAAAAAGAACTAGTTTTGGATTTTTATATGTCATTCCGTTTTCCGAAAATATTTTGCCCCATATATCTTCATTATCGGCGAGATTTACTTTAACAAAGTTGCCCATTTCTTCATCTTCTTTACTTAATGGAGCGGCAGCTTCGGTTTGGTTTGATTGAGAACCTTGCATTTGTTCTAAAACTGGAGTTATTAATTGTGCATTTTCGCCTCCAAAAACATTTACTAGTAAAATTATAATTCCGATGATTCCACCTCCCACAAGAGTTTTTCCACCTCCCGACATTCCTCTTCTATCTTCAACGTTATCGCTCTGTCTTCTGCCTTGCCATTTCATAATTATATGGTTTTAATGTTTTTATTCGAAATTATATGTACACGAATTTATTGATATTTTTTGAAATAGTAGCTTTTATCTTCTATTTCTTTACTATTTAGGAAATCGATTTAATTATAGCTTTCTCGATGCTGCCTTTAATAATTGGTTTAGATATATAACCAGTCATTCCGGCATTGATGCAATTTTGCTTTTCATCTTTTTCTGCACCAGCAGTTACTGCGATTATAGGGGTTTTTTTACCTGATTTTAATTTACGTATTGCTTTTGTAGCTTCGTATCCATTCATGACAGGCATTTGTATGTCCATGAAAATAATGTCTGGATTAATTACTTTGTGTAATCTAACGGCTTCTTCACCGTTTTCGGCATCGTAAATAATAGCATTTACAAATAGATTTTTTATAGTAGCCCTAAGTAATAATCTATTCACGTTATTATCCTCTACAACAAGGAACTTTATTTCTCTAGTGAGTAGGTCTTTGTTTAAAGTAGAAGTGCTATTGCTGTTTTCGGTCTCATTTATGAAAAGATAAGGCACATATGTATCGCAACTTTTTATATCTAAATCAAAATAAAAAGTACTTCCAATATTTAGTTTACTTTCTAGTTTTAAATGGCTGTCCATTAAACTAAGTAGTTTATTAGAAATGGTCAATCCTAATCCTGTACCTCCAAATTTGCGGGTGGTCGAGCTGTCTTCTTGTGAAAACGCCTGAAAAATTCGTTTTTTGTTTTCTTCAAGAATCCCAATGCCAGTATCAGAAACCGAAAAGCGTATTGTGTATGTGTCGTTAATCTTATCGAGCACAGACACATTTAGTTTTATAGTTCCTTTTTCGGTAAATTTAACGGCATTTGCTAGTAAGTTAATTAGGATTTGTTTTATTCGGAGTACGTCAATCCAAAAGCAATTTGGTACATCTTCATTTATGTTTAATTCTAATGTAAGTTTCTTAAGATTAGATTCGTATAATATTAAATCGACTACTTGATTGAGTATTTCTCTAATATCATATTTATCGATATTTAGTTCTAATTTTCCAGCTTCTATTTTAGAAAAATCAAGGATATCATTTATAATATTTAGCAATGATTGAGCCGATTGATTAACGGTAATCATATATTTTTGCTGAATTTCCTGAAGATTGGTTTTCATCAATAAATTTGTAAAACCAATAATTCCGTTTAGGGGTGTTCGGATTTCATGAGACATATTTGCCAGGAAATCTGATTTTGATTTATTTGCTGCTTCTGCTAATTGCTTTGCTTTTATAGCATCTTCAGTTTCTTTTTTGCTTGTAATATCAAAATAAATTCCACCAACAAAATCAATTGTATTTCCTTTTTTAATTACATCACCAAATTCTTCTACCCAAATGTATTCGCCAGATTTTCTTTGTATTCTGTAAACACAATGTATTGGGATTCCTCTTTTTAAATCATTTATTTGGTTTTTAATGATGTTTTCTTTGTCCTCTGGATGCATTAATGAAATAAAGGATAATCTGTTTTCGAGAAACTCAGTTTTTGGATATCCGGTTAAATTCTCGATTTCATCGTTTAGGAATACTTTGGAGCCTAATTCATCAAATTTGGATAAATAAACTGTACCAGGAATATTATTAGCGATTAGCTTAAATTTTTCTTCACTTTCGTGAATTCTAGCTTCATTTCTGTTTCTTTCTAAGGTCGAAGAAACGTTATTAGCAAGCGATTGTAAAATATAAATTTCGTCTTCAGACCATTTTTTTTCATTTGTACAATCATCAAATCCTATAAAGCCAGTAAAATCGTCATTAATATATAACGGAAGTATCAAGATTGATTTGATTTCATTGGCTATTAATAGCTCTTTAAAAAACGAATCTTTAAGTTTTCTTGTTAGTGTATTTAAGATTTTTTTGCTTTGAGCCTGATTGAATATCTCATGTAAATTATCGGAGGTAAAACCTCGTAATTCTGTGATTTGCTTAGTAATTCCTTCTCTTGCCCATTTGTATTTCTGACTTACGAGATTGGTATCATTATTTTTTTCATAATAAAACATATGATCCACCTTTGTAGCTTTTCCTATTATTTCAAAGGTTTCTTCAAACATTTTAGAAGTGCTTTTGCTTAGTAAAAACTTTTCGGTACATAAAGCAAGTGCGGATAATAGCTGACTTTTGAATTCTAATTTTTTCTCGGTCATTAACCTCATTTGCGAAGAAATTGCTAATGAAATAATATCCGAAATGGTTCGGGCAAAATTGATGTCTTCATTATCCCAAATCCGTTTGGTTTTGGTAGATTCAAAACAAAGAATACCTGTTAGTTGTCCATTCGTAAAAATCGGGACATCTAGCATCGATTTAATATCGTTTATTAAGAAAGCTTCTTTTGTAAATTCTGATATTTCTAAATGATTAAAAACATCTGGAGCATTGATGATGGTTTTGTTTTTTATTGAGTTAAAATAGATAGGGTATAATTCTCTTTTTAAAATCTTTTTTTTCTCTAGTTTGTGATTGTCTACGCTAAATAAATTAGTACAAGTAATTATATCTTCAGTATATTTCCAATGGCTAACCCGATTGGCTTTAGAAACAATTGCGGCTTCTTTTATAATCAGTTCTACAACACTATCTATGTCATCGTAATTACTGAAGTTTGTGGTCGATAATTTTTTGGAGACAGTATTGTAATCTTCAATTTTTTCATGCCTGATTTTATTCTCGTTTTCAATGTTTTTTAATTTTGTAATATCTCTGGCAATACCTGAATAACCAATTATTTGGCCTGCATCATTTTTACGGATAATTACTTTTAGGGAAACCCATAATTCTTCGCTATTTTTTTTCAATAACGGAATTTCTATAGCTGGAAAATCATTTTCCTTTTTCTTTAAGTTTTCTTCCAGATTTTCATAAAAATTCACCGTATTTATGGTGTAATCAACGTGAATGAATTCGGAATAATTATGAGAAATAATTTCTGACTCTGAATATCCTAATGATGAAATTGCAAATTCATTGATGAAAGTAAAGTTACCATCATCATCGGCTTCAAAAATTAAATCGGTAGCGGTCTGGATTAGATTTTTATATAAATCTTTAGTGTTTATTTGCTCCGTTATATCTTGTCCTATACTAATTATTAGGTCCTCTGAGAATTTTTTATCTTTCCATTGAATGTATTTATATTCTCCGTTTTTACATTTTAATTTACGGATGTAGAGTTTGTTGTCGATATAAGTTAAATGGTAATCTTCGCCAATAAACTCGGGATCTTCTGTAAGATTCCAGAATCCAATTCCCATAACTGCTTCGGGTGAATATCCTAAAATATCGATTATAGTTTCACTACAAAATAAGATTTCTCCTTTGCGATTACTGGCAATTGTAAGAGAGTTTCCTTTATGTACTATTTCGTTAGAAAACCGAAATTTGTCGTTTTCGTTTAATAAAACAGCATATTTTACGTAGTTGACAACAAATACAATAAGAGAAAAATTAATTAAAATTACAGATGTTTTTAAAGGAATAGAATGTGAAATAGTAACATCAACTAAAAACAAAAATAATAAGGCTGTAAAAAACCAATATAATTTTATAGGTTTTAAAATAGTATACGAAAAGTAATAGGCTACGACAAAACTAATTATTGGGGTTATATCATTAGGAAGAGAAATGATATTGCGTAATATATAACCAAAGAATAGTAAAAATAATGCAATGAAGATAAATTGTACTTTTTTACGTAAGTATTTAACTTTACTAGTTATAAAATAGAATAATAAAAAGAAAAGACCAATCGAGGTATTAATGATAAGTAAGCTTTTGGGTCTAATTTTAAATAGCTCATTAACAATCTCCATTACAATAATGGTAATCCCAAAAAACAAAAAATAAAGAAGATACTCTTTATCAGTAGTATCATTTTCTTTCTCTTTTTCGATAAAATTACCTAGTTGCTTTTTTATATTGAAAAAATGATAACCCAAAAAAATAATAAAGCCCAATAAAGCCAGTCCTAGTGCAGGAAATTTAGGATTGTTGTAAGAAACAATCCATTGGAGGTTTACGTCGCTAAATAACAATAAATTATGGGCCAAGCCTGTTAGGTTTGGCCATGAGGATATCATTGTTATAAAACTATAGTAAAATACCATAGATTTTTGGTTAATTTAGGTTTAATTAAATAGATTCCTGGAGAAATTATTATATCAATTCTATCTGTTATAAAAATGTTTTTGGTCCTGATTTAGATTCTTCAATTTCGTCTAATGTATCTACACCGATAATTGCGCAATAAATTGCATAGGTCATAGAATAAATAAAAGGAAGGGTAAAAACTACCCCAATACAACATCCTATAAATCCTACCATTGCTGCGATTCCGGCAACAATTAATAACCCAATAAGAATTAGAGGTTGTTTTGAAACAAGCATAAAGCTAGTTTTAATAGCATCAATGGCATTAAAATTTCCAAAGACAATTAATGGAATTGTTAGGTAAGTAAAAAGCGAAATTAGTAATGAAATTACTGTTCCATAAATTGATAGATTTATCATTTCTGTCGCTATTGATATGGCGATACTTATAACCGATATAATAAAAGTAGCTCCTATGATATTTGTTAAGTATGGTAATTTGTAGTAATAAAAAATTGTAGCAAAATTAAATTCTTTGTCTTTATCTGCACAATCGGCCATTTTTAAAAATCCAGCAGTAAAGGGAGCAATAAATACAGCCAATAAAATCATAGATGTCATATATATTATAAGGAAATTTCCAGATAATTTTAAATGTTGTAAGTTTTCTATAGATTCTTTTGTTAGACTTCCGATTCCAAATAAAGAAATCACAATACTCGAACCGAAAATAGCAAGTACAAAGTAAAAAATAAGAAGAATAGATCCTGCGTAAAGCGCTATTTTTTTATAATTTTCGAAAGCATGATTAAATACATTTGAAAAGTCTAATTGATAACCAATTTTGTTGATTTCTTCTATTCGTTGTTGCGTACGATTCATAATTTTTGAAAGTAGTTATTCGTTATATTTTGGATTTTTTTTAGATTATCTTTTTATAAAATATCAGAAGTAAATATAGTACATTTTTTAAGTCGGCAAAGTTAAAATCGGGTTTTTAGCAAAATGATTTAACGCAATTATCTGATTTAGTTACGGAAAATAATTTTGATTAACTGATTGTTTAAACTAAGATAAATTTAGATCCAGTCTAATAATTTTTTGATAGTCGCTAATTTATCTTTATATGGTGCATATCGCATTGGTAAATCGAGCCAGTTGGCTTTTTTTACTATGCTTTTATGATGAGAGAAAGTATCAAAACTTAATTTGCCATGATAAGCTCCTAAGCCACTATGACCAACACCTCCAAACGGAAGTCTGTTATTTGAAAAATGAACAACGGTATCATTAATACATCCTCCGCCAAATGAGTAACGTGTAATTATTCTTTTTGTGAAATTTTGGTTGTCACTAAAAACATATAAGGCAAGAGGTTTTTCGTATTGCTCGATAATGTTTTTTATATCAGCTTCGGTTTTGTAAACAAGTATAGGTAATAATGGTCCGAAAATTTCTTCTTGCATAATATTACTTTCCATACCTGGTTCGTCGATAAGAGTTGGTGCGATATAAAGTTTTTTCGCATCGGTATGTCCTCCAAAAACCACTTTGCCAGGTTCGATCATGCTATCTAATCGTACCCAGTTTTTGGTATTTATAATTCTGGCAAAATCGGGTGATTCTTCGGGGTTTGCCCCGTAAGCTTTATTAATCTCATCTTTTAGATATCCTATAAAATGAGTTTTCATATCTTTATGAATCAAGATGTAATCGGGGGCTATACAGGTTTGTCCTGCATTTATAAATTTTCCCCAAACGATTCTTTTTGCAGCTAGTTTTAAATTAGCAGTTTCATCTATAATACATGGGTTTTTTCCACCAAGCTCTAGTGTAACAGGAGTAAGATGTTCTGCAGCGGCTTTTGCTACAATTTTCCCAACGGCTACACTTCCTGTAAAGAATATGTAATCCCAACGTTTTTCTAAAAGTTTTTGCGAAACATCAACTCCTCCTTGTACCACTTCGACATGATTAATGTGAAATGTTTTCTGGATGATTTCGGTTATAATTTCGGCAGTTTTAGGAGTAAGTTCTGATGGTTTTAAAATGACTTTGTTTCCTGCTGCTACAGCTGATATTAATGGACATAAAGCTAATTGAAAAGGATAATTCCAAGGAGCAAGAATCAATACTTTTCCGTAAGGTTCTTTGTAAACGTAATCGGTAGAAGGAAAGTTAAGTATCGATGGGAAAACACGTTGTGGTTTTGCCCAACGATAAATATTTTTAATGGTATCTTTTAATTCCGAAATAACATAATTGGTTTCGGTTAGAACGGCTTCAAAAGCAGGTTTTTTGAAATCATCATACAAAGCTTTAATGATTAAATCTTCGCTTTTTTGTATGTTGAACAATAGTTTTTTAAGCGTCTCTTTTCTGTAACCGATGTCATTTTTATAGTCCATTTTAAAATCTGCTTAGTTTTTACTATGCAAGTTAATTTTAAAATTTTAAATAAAAGTGATTTTACCCAAAAATCATATAGCATTCCATATCACTTCATCTGGAGTAGGAGCAATAATGGTAAGTGGTTCTTTGGTTACTGGATGTATAAAGGTTAATTTTCGGGCATGAAGATGTATTCCTCCATCGGGATTGCTTCGGTCAAAACCGTATTTTAAATCTCCTTTTATAGGTGATCCAATAGCTGATAGTTGTGCTCTAATCTGGTGGTGTCTTCCTGTATGTAAATTAATTTCGAGGGCTACGTAATTCTGAAGTTCTTTAAAAACTGTATAATCTAAGCTTGCTAATTTACTATCTGGAACTTCTTTTAAATGCGCTTTTGAAGTATTGTTTTTCTCGTTTCTTTTTAGAAAATGAACCAATTTGGCGCTTGTTTCTACAGGCTTATTCTTTACAACTGCCCAATAGGTTTTTTGAGTTTCGCGATTACTGAACAATTCGTTCATACGCGTTAATGCTTTGCTTGTTCTGGCAAAAACTACAATTCCAGTTGTAGGACGGTCCAATCGATGTATTACACCTAAAAATACGTCACCAGGTTTATTGTATTTGTCTTTTATGTATTCTTTTACAACATCCGATAATGGTTTATCGCCTGTTTTGTCACCTTGTACAATATCGCCTACGCGTTTGTTTACAACAATAATATGGTTGTCTTCGTGTAGAACCTGGAGATTATCTTTATTGGAAATGATTTTCATAGTTTATTTTTGGAGTTCCTAAGTGGCTAAGTTTCTAAGATGCTAAGAAGAAACCTTAGAACCTTATTTCCTTAGCATTTTAGGACCTTAAAGAAGTTTGGCTAAAGCCTGATTAACTTAAAATATTCCTCCTGCTTTAGCAGGAGGCTATTCAATTTTAAAACCTTTGAACCTTTGTTGCTTAGAACCTTAGTGCCTTAAAAAATTAATATTGCTCACCAGAGTTAGGGAAATCTCCAGATTTTACATCATCAACATATTGGCTAATTGCAGTAGTCATTCCTTCGTATAAATTCATGTAGCGTCTTAAAAAACGTGGGCTAAACTCATTGTTCATTCCTAACATATCGTGAATTACAAGAACCTGACCATCTACCTGACCACCAGCACCGATTCCGATTACAGGAATAGAGATACTTTCGGCAACTTTTTGAGCTAAATGTGCAGGGATTTTTTCAAGAACTAAAGCAAAACAACCAATTTTTTCTAGCAATTTTGCATCTTCAATTAGTTTTTCGGCTTCGTCTTCTTCTTTGGCACGAACGGTATATGTACCGAATTTATATATTGATTGTGGTGTTAAACCCAAATGTCCCATAACTGGAATTCCTGCGTTTAATATTTTTTTAATTGATTCTTTAATTTCTTTTCCACCTTCTAATTTTACTGCGTGACCACCGCTTTCTTTCATGATTCTGATAGCAGAGCGCAATGCTTCTTTAGGGTCTGATTGGTAACTTCCGAAAGGTAAATCAACAACAACCAAAGCTCTTTCGATAGCTCTTACTACAGACGACGCATGATAAATCATTTGGTCTAAAGTAATTGGTAAGGTAGTTTCGTGACCAGCCATTACATTCGAAGCTGAGTCTCCTACAAGGATTACATCGATTCCGGCAGTATCAACAATTTTGGCCATTGTATAATCGTAAGCCGTAAGCATTGAGATTTTTTGCCCATTTGCTTTCATCTCAATTAATGATTTGGTAGTAATTCTTTTGTAATCTTTTTTTGCTACAGACATTGTAATCTATGATTTAGTACCGATAGAATCGGGATTGATTTATATTTTGAATCTGTAAAAGTAATAAAATGAATTTTTTTAAAATGAATTTTGGTAGGGAATATAAAAAATGAGAAGTAAAATTAATTGAGGAGAGTATATGCATTAAGTTTTGAATTGTCTCCAGCATTAGCAGAAGTCAATTCAAAACTTGAAGTAACTGAAAGTATTTCTGTGCTATCGTTGTGTTGATATTTTAGGGTCTGAGCAATCTGTTTTGTTTCTAGCCCTGATGGGAACGGCATCCTTTTATGGCTGTCCCGATAGCTATCGGGATGCCATAAAAGATATAGTGTACAGCGGGATTAGCTCCTAAATAAAAGGATAGATTATTTTATGCTAAAAAAGTATTTGGAAGTATTTAATTGACAAATGGGTAAAATAACTAATTTTGAAAAACTAATTCACAAATCCCCATTTTGAAAAATATTCTTATTATTGACGACGAAGAAAAATTACGCCATCTTCTCGCCAGAATTATACGCTCGGAAGGTTTCGAAGTTTTTGAAGCAGCAGATTTAAAATCGGGCTTCAAAAAGTTAGAACACAATGATATTGATGCTGTGTTGTGTGATGTAAAACTTCCTGATGGAAATGGTGTTGATTTTCTTCAGAAAATAAAAGCGGCTTTCCCGTTTACAGAAGTTATCTTATTGACGGCTTTCGGTAAAATTTCTGATGGAGTTCAAGCCATGAAAAATGGCGCTTTTGATTATATCGTAAAAGGTGATGATAATGATAAAATTATCCCGCTTTTATACAAAGCTTTGGAAAAAGTACAATTGCAAAAGAAAGTTAAACAACTTGAAAAGCGAATCTCCGATAAATATTCATTTGATAATATTATAGGAAAATCTAAAGGGCTTGAGCAGGTTATCGATTTGGCTCAAAGGGTTTCTAAAACAGATTCGACTGTGCTTTTGATGGGAGAAACCGGAACTGGTAAAGAGGTTTTTGCTCAGGCAATTCACGAAAACAGTAATAGAGTTGGTAAGTCGTTTGTGGCTTTAAACTGCAGCACTTTTAGTAAAGAAATTCTGGAAAGCGAATTGTTTGGACACAAACAAGGTGCTTTTACGGGAGCGATTAAAGATAAAAAAGGATATATTGAGGAGGCTAATGGTGGTACTTTGTTTCTGGATGAGATAGGAGAGATGCCATTAGAACTGCAAGCTAAATTATTACGTGTTCTGGAAACAAGCGAATACATTCAGCTTGGAGATACGAAGCCAAGAAAATCGAATTTTAGATTAATTGCAGCTACCAATCGAGATTTAAAGGTAGAAAGTGAAGAACACCGTTTTCGTTCGGATTTATATTTCAGGTTGAATATTTTTGAAATTAAAATTCCGCCTTTGCGAGAAAGGGTTAAGGATATTTTGCCGTTGGCACATTATTACGTAAAGCAATTTTCAGAAAAAATAAATAAGAAAGCTTTATCTATTGATGAAGGGTTTATGCAAAAAATGGAATCGTACCAATGGCCAGGAAACGTTAGAGAATTAAAGAACGTTATTGAGCGCTCGGTTATTCTGGTAAATGGCGATGTTTTAACTCAAGATGTTTTGCCTTATGAAATGCAACACCAAGTAGTTAAAACGAATAAAAGCGTGTCGGCATTCTCTATGCAAAGTGTCGAGAAATTACATATTCAGAAGGTATTTAATTATACTAAAGGTAATAAAGCCGAAACGGCACGATTACTCGAAATAGGGATTGCAACGCTTTATCGAAAATTAGACGAATACAATATTCAATAATTATTTAAAATTCCAATGCTGATAGTTATCGGGATAAATTCCAAATTCCAATTTAAAAGCTTCATCGGAGCGATACATATTTTGATTACGAAACGTTTGTCTACTAATTTCTAATTTTTCTATGAATATATTGTCCCAATGGGACTCAAAACTAAAAAATTAAAATCCTTATCATTTCAATAAAAGCCTATCATTTTGATAGGTTTTTTTTATGCCTGAATTTTAAGTAAATTTGATAAGGTGTTAATTTATAGTGTATTGGGTTAAAAGTTTTTTTTTGGAATGTATTTTGGCATAAGGGAGGAAGAACAAAAAAAATCATTCTTATGAAAAATCAAGTCACCACGATTTATAAGCAAGCTGAACGGTTTGCCGAAATCACTAAGACAGCAATCATTAGCGGGAATATTGTCAGAGCAAAAAAATGTCTGGCGCTTGCCGAGCGATTATATACTACAGGGAGTTACGAAACTAAAAGTGCCATTTCGAACGTATACGTTTTCTCGGTTTCTTCTTTCATGGAATTACGGCATTGTACGATTTCGGATTTATTTCCAAAATCATTGAAGGCTGAATATATAAAGCAAATTAATGCGTCGGGTGTCTAGGAAAGACTGATAGAGTCAAGAGAATAGGGTTAAGAGAATAGAGCCAAGAGAATAGAAACAAGATGTTAGGAGGTAGAAGAAAGACTAAAGTTGTTTTTTGAAATCTATTATCTATAAATGTTTAATCTATAATCTTTAAGTCTTGCCTCTTGTTTCTCCTCATCTTTAAGTCTTGCCTCTTGCTTCTCCTAGTCTAGTTTCTTCTAATCTCGGAGTCTAAAAAATAAATAATCCAATAATCTAAATAAATCAAAACCTATGTTAATCACTATTCTTTTACTCGCACTGGCAGTTTTGCTCTTTGCGATTTGTTTTAAATCTGTCGAATTTTTTGAAAAAATTTAAATTATGACTGCACTATTTATTATTGCCCTTGCCGTTTTCGGCTATTTGGTTTATGTATTAATCAAACCCGAAAAATTTTAATGATGTTAAAAGTTATAAGTGAGATGTTAGATGTTATACGTCGGTCTCCTTTTACAAATCACATCTGACATTTTACTAAAATTTAAAAAATTATGAACACAGAATTATTTGGCGTCATCAGTATTTTTATCATTACGATAGTTTTAGCCATTCCTTTGGGAAAATATATTGCTAAAGTTTATTTGGGTGATAAAACATTACTTGACCCGATTTTCAATCCAATTGAAAAACTTATTTTTAAAATCAGTGGAATAAATTCCACCGAAGAAATGAACTGGAAGCAACACTTAAAAGCACTTTTAAGTATAAACATGGTTTGGTTCTTTCTTTGCTTCTTTATTTTATTGTTTCAAGGGTCGCTATTTTTAAACCCCGATAATAATCCATCGATGAGTCCAGATTTGGCATTTAATACTGCCATTTCATTTATAGTAAACTGTAATTTACAGCATTATTCGGGCGAAAGCGGTGTATCTTATTTATCACAAATGTTCTTGATGTTCTTACAATTTGTTTCGGCTGGTGTCGGAATGGCTGCTGCAGCAATGGTTTTTACTGCAATGAAAGAAAGATCTACAGATAAATTAGGTAACTTTTATAACTATTTTATCAAAAGTTGTACTCGCGTTTTATTACCATTAGCTGCTATTGTAGCTACTGCTTTGGTATTTAGCGGTTCACCAATGACTTTTGAAGGTAAAGATGCTATTACTACTTTACAAGGTGATAATGTAGAGGTTTCTCGTGGACCTGCTGCAGCATTTATTGCCATAAAACATATAGGTACAAATGGTGGTGGTTTTTTTGGGGCTAACTCGGCTCATCCGTTAGAAAATCCTACTTATTTTACTAATGCTGTCGAATTATGGGCTCAATTAATTATTCCGTTTGGGATGATTTTTGCCCTAGGTTTTTATCTAAAGAAAAGAAAATTATCATACGTTATTTTTGGCGTTATGACGGTTGGATTCTTATTACTGGTTATCCCAACGGTTATTAGTGAGATTAACGGAAATCCTGCTATCGAAAGAATGGGAATTACCCAGGCAACAGGAGCAATGGAAGGTAAGGAGGTTCGTTTAGGACCAGCTATTTCGGGTTTCTGGAGTATTGCAACAACAGTAATTTCTACAGGTTCTGTTAATAGTATGCATGATAGCTCGATGCCAGTATCTGGTGCTATGGAATTGCTTGCCATGATGGTTAATGCATTTTATGGTGGTTGTGGTGTTGGTATTCTTAACTTTTATGTTTTCATTATTCTGGCAGTATTTATTTCTGGTTTAATGGTTGGTCGAACACCTGAATTTTTAGGAAAGAAAATTGAAGCTCGGGAAGTTAAGATTGCTGCTTTTGTTGCTATTCTTCATCCTTTATTAATATTATCAGGAACAGCTTTGGCTTCGTATTTTGCTGCACATGATACAGCAATGGGATGGTGGTTTAATGGGAATGCAACAGGTTGGTTAAATAACCCGGGAAATCATGGGTTTTCAGAAATGTTATATGAATATACTTCTAGTGCAGCCAATAATGGTTCTGGGTTTGAAGGTTTAGGAGATAATAATCCGTTCTGGAATATTACTACAGGAATTGTATTGCTATTGAGTCGTTTCATTCCTATAATCGGGCCATTGGCTATTGCAGGATTATTGGCTAATAAAAAATATATCCCAGAAAGTGCAGGAACTTTAAAAACAGACACTTCTATTTTTGGAGTTATGGTTTTTGCAGTAATTGCAATTATCGCCGCCTTATCATTCTTCCCAGCGTTGGCTTTAGGTCCATTGGCAGAATATTTTACATTAAAATAATATAAAAGAAAATGACTAACAATAAATCCAATTCATTGTTTGAAAGTAAGCAGGTAAAAGATGCCTTAGTGCAATCTTTTGTGAAGCTTAATCCAAAATTGATGATTAAAAATCCGGTAATGTTTACCGTAGAAATTGGGACTGCCATTATGTTTGCTGTTTGTATTTCCATTTTGATGGGAGCAAACGATCAAGGTAGTTTTGCATATAATTTAATTGTGTTTTTAATTTTACTAGCAACACTTTTGTTTGCCAATTTTGCCGAAGCAATAGCTGAAGCAAGAGGTAAAGCTCAGGCAGATAGTTTAAGAAAAACACGGGAAGAAACACCAGCAAGACAAATACTTGCTAATGGAGAAATCAAAAATATTAGTTCTTCGGAAT
Organism: Flavobacterium sp. GL_143; assembly: GCF_057834355.1. Taxonomy (NCBI): domain Bacteria; kingdom Pseudomonadati; phylum Bacteroidota; class Flavobacteriia; order Flavobacteriales; family Flavobacteriaceae; genus Flavobacterium; species Flavobacterium sp. GL_143. The sequence continues at coordinate 3,104,735 of NZ_CM174401.1, forward strand.
TAAAAAAAGGAGATGTTTTCGTTTGTGAAGCTGGAGATTTAATAGCAACTGATGGTGAAATCATCGAAGGTTTGGCAACTATTGATGAAAGTGCGATTACTGGAGAAAGTGCTCCTGTAATTAGGGAAGCTGGTGGAGATAAATCATCGGTAACTGGAGGCACAAAAGTATTGTCGGATAAGATTAAGGTTATCGTAACATCTGAGCCTGGCGAAAGTTTTCTTGATAAAATGATTGCTTTGGTTGAAGGAGCAAGCCGTCAGAAAACGCCAAACGAAATTGCATTGACTATTTTGTTGGCTGCATTTACTCTAATCTTCGTGATTGTTTGTGTTACCTTAAAACCATTTGCAGATTATGCTAATGCGCCGATAACAATTGCTGCTTTCATTTCTCTTTTTGTGTGTTTAATTCCAACAACAATTGGAGGTTTGCTTTCAGCAATCGGAATTGCGGGAATGGATAGAGCATTGCGTGCTAACGTAATTACAAAATCTGGAAAAGCGGTAGAAACTGCTGGAGATATTGATGTATTGCTTCTTGATAAAACAGGAACGATTACTATTGGTAACAGAAAAGCAACTAATTTTTATCCTGCTAAAGGTGTTACAGAAAAAGATTTTATCGAATCTGCAGTATTAAGTTCTCTTGCAGATGATACTCCTGAAGGAAAAAGTATTGTAGAGTTGGCAGGTCCAACTGTAGCTCAAAACTTATCTATTGAAGGTGCTACTTTAATCAAGTTTACTGCTGAAACCAGAACTAGTGGTGTTGTCTTAAAAGACGGAACTAACATTAGAAAAGGGGCTCAGGATGCTGCAAAAAATATTGCACTTCAGGCTGGAAATAATTTCCCTGAAGATATTGCTCAAAAAGTAATTGATATTTCGTCTAAAGGTGGAACGCCGTTGGTAGTGGTTAAAAATAACCAAGTACAAGGGGTTATCGAATTGCAGGATATCATTAAAACTGGAATGAAAGAACGTTTTGACCGTTTGAGAAAAATGGGTGTAAAAACGGTAATGGTTACAGGAGATAATCCTCTTACGGCTAAGTTTATTGCTGAAGCTGCTGGTGTTGACGATTTTATTGCTGAAGCGAAACCTGAGGATAAAATGAACTACATTAAAAATGAGCAACAAATGGGTAAACTTGTCGCGATGATGGGTGACGGTACGAATGATGCACCGGCTCTTGCACAAGCAGATGTAGGTGTTGCAATGAATAGCGGAACTCAAGCTGCTAAGGAAGCCGGAAACATGGTCGATTTAGATAATGACCCAACTAAGTTAATTGAGATTATTGAAATTGGAAAACAGTTGTTGATGACCAGAGGTACACTTACAACATTTTCTATTGCAAATGACGTAGCGAAGTATTTTGCTATTGTTCCAGCACTTTTTATCACTGCGATTCCTGCTTTGCAAGGTTTAAATATCATGCATTTGCATAGTCCTGAGAGTGCGATTTTATCAGCTGTAATCTTTAATGCGATTATTATCCCAATATTGATTCCGCTTGCGTTGAGAGGTGTTGATTATAAACCAATCGGAGCAAGTGCAATCCTTAAAAGAAACTTGTTGATTTATGGTTTAGGAGGATTGATTATTCCTTTTATCGGAATTAAATTAATTGATTTGGCAGTAGCTTTATTTATGTAATCTAAAAAAAGGTTCTGAGATACTAAGTTACTAAGGTTCTAAGGTTTTTTCTTAGCGTCTTAGAAGCTTAGTCTCTTAGAAACTCAAAAAATAAAAACAATGAAAAATATATTTTCAATAGTAAAATTTACCCTACTTACGGTGGTTCTGTTTGCAGTTATTTATCCTCTGGCAATTTATGGTATTGCTCAGCTTGCACCTAACCAAGGTAAGGGAGAAACTATTTCGGTTAATGGTAAAGTGGTAGGGTATCAAAAAATAGGTCAGAAATTTGATAAATCTAATTATTTCTGGGGACGCCCTTCGGCTGTAGATTATAATGCTGCTGGTAGTGGTGGAAGCAATAAAGGGCCAAGTAATGCTGATTACTTAGCTGTGGTTCAAAAGAGAATTGATACTTTTTTAATCGTTCATCCTTATTTAAGAAAATCAGAAATTCCTGCCGATATGGTTACTGCTTCAGGGAGTGGTTTAGACCCAAATATTTCCCCTCAAGGAGCTTTGGTTCAGGTGAAACGGGTTGCTAAAGAAAGAAAATTAGCTGAGGATAAAGTTAAGGCTTTGGTTGAATCTAAAATTAATACTCCTAAGGTTATGGGAACCGCAATGGTAAATGTTCTGGAACTGAACATTGCTCTTGACGAACTTTCTAAAAAAGGCTCTTAGGTTTTTATTCTACAAGGTTTCTAAAACCTTGTAGGTATGATATTCAGTAATCAGTACTTAGATACCTAACAGGTTTTTAAAACCTGTTAGGATAACAAAAATACTTGTAAATATGATGATTAATACTAAACCCAACAGTCCCGAAATTTCGGGATAAAAAACTGTTGGCAAGGTTACTAGTGCCTTGTATGTATGAAAATTTATGGACAAAATATAGATAGACTTGTAGTTGTTTTATCTGAGTTTGCCCTTTATTACCTAACAGGTTTTATCCCGAAGCGTCGGGACTGTTAGGATGACTAAAGCCCTTGTTGCCCCAAGTGTTTTAGCCCAGATAGAAGCGGTATCCTTTTTCTGTCCGCCGCGGCGGACAGAAAAAGATATAGCGGACAGCTGGTCCCGAAGCTTCGGGAGTTCCTAAAAAAAAACTAATAACAAATAGAATAATTAAGAGAACGAGATTATTTCGTTTCTCGCAATGATAAAATAAAATGAAAAAAATAATACTTACAGCTTTAATAGCTTTCGGATATACAACAATGAATGCTCAGGAAGAATCTAAAAGTCCGTTTACGTTTTCGGGTTATATAGATACCTATTACAGTTATGATTTTGGAAATCCTGATAATCATACTCGCCCAAGTTTTCTTTATAATTATAACAAACACAATGAGGTAAACCTGAATTTAGGTTTGGCAAAAGTGAATTATGCTAAAGACAATGTTCGGGGGAATTTTGCAATTATGGCGGGAACTTATGCAGAATATAATATGGCTGCAGAACAAGGCTTGTTAAAAAATGTTTATGAAGCGAATGTGGGAGTAAAAATTTCAAAAGAGCACAATCTATGGGTTGATGCGGGAGTTATGCCTTCGCACATTGGTTTTGAAAGTGCAATCGGTAAAGATTGTATGACTTTAACCAGAAGTATTCTTGCTGAGAACTCTCCATATTATGAGGCGGGTGTTAAGTTAGGATATACATCTAAAAGTGAAAAATGGTATTTGGCAGTAATGTATTTAAATGGCTGGCAACGTATCCAGAAGGTTGAGGGAAATCAGACTCCGGCTTTTGGAACACAGGTTACTTATAAACCAACTTCGGCAGTTACATTAAACTGGAGTACATATGTTGGGAATGAACAACCGGATGTGGATAGAAAATGGAGATATTTTAATGATTTTTACGGACAGTTTAAAGTGTCTGAAAAAGTAAACCTGATTGCAGGTTTTGATATTGGAGTGCAACAAGCTACTAACGGAAGTTCTGATTATGATGTTTTGTATTCACCAATTGTGGTGGCACAATATAAACCAACAAATAAAATTATGGTTGCTGCAAGAGGAGAGTATTATCAGGATAAAAAAGGTGTAATCATTGCAACTGATACTCCAAACGGTTTTAAAACGTATGGTTTCTCGGCAAACTTTGATTATTTAGCCGCAGAAAATGTAATATTTAGATTAGAAGCACGAACTTTGAATAGTAAAGATGATATCTTTTTAAAAAATAATGATCCAACAGATAGTAACGTATTTATAACGACTTCTTTGGCAATTACTCTTTAAGTTTATTAGAAATTAGAAGCAAGAGGCAAGATTCATTTTATAATTATTTTGACTTCTTGCTTCTAACTTCTTTCATCTTTTTTTTACAGATAAAAAATATATGGATAACGAAAAGGAAAATAATGTTAAGCACTTTCTCGATTTAATTCAGAAATCCCGTAAAGGAAAGTTTAAAGTCTACATTGGCATGAGTGCTGGTGTAGGCAAAACTTTTCGTATGCTACAGGAAGCGCATACATTATTAAAGAATGGAATAGATGTAAAAATCGGATACATAGAAACGCATAACCGTAAGGAAACGCATGAATTGCTGGATGGTTTGCCTGTAATTCCGCGTCGTTCTATTTTTTACAAAGGAAAGCAACTGGAGGAAATGGATGTGCAAGCCATAATTAATTTGCGACCAGAAGTGGTTATTGTAGATGAGTTGGCGCACACAAACATAGAAGGTAGTAAGAATGAAAAGCGCTGGCAAGATGTTCTGGAGATTTTAGAATCTGGAATAAACGTGATTTCGGCAGTTAATATTCAGCATATCGAGAGTTTAAACGAAGATGTAAAACGGATTACAAATGTTGATGTTAAAGAACGGATTCCTGATAATGTGTTACGATTAGCAGATGAGGTTGTAAACATCGATTTGACTTCGGAAGATTTAATTGACCGATTAAAAGAAGGGAAAATTTATACGGCAGATAAAATCCAGACTGCGCTGAATAATTTTTTTAAGTCTGATCAGATTCTACAATTGCGAGAATTGGCTCTTAAAGAAGTAGCGAGTCAGGTGTTGCGAAAAGTAGAAAATGAAGTTCCTAAAACTCAGGCGCTGCGACACGAAAAATTATTGGCATGTATAAGTAGTAATGAACGAACGGCAAAGAACATTATCAGAAAAACGGCTCGATTGGCTAGTTATTATAATAGCGATTGGTATGTTTTGTATGTTCAGTTACCAAGAGAAAGCAGTGATAAAATAGCGTTGGATAAACAACGTCACTTAATTAATAATTTTAAATTGGCGACTCAACTCGGTGCCGAAGTAATTAAAATAGAAAGTACCAATATTACTGATACGATGCTTAAGGTTGTAGAACAAAAAGAAATTACAACGGTTTGTATTGGGAAACCTCATTTTAATTTTTTTAAGGTAATTTTGGCGACATCGATTTTTAGACGTTTATTGACTCGTCTTTCTTTATCGAATGTTGATCTTGTGATTCTTTCTTAGGTGTTGAGAGTTGTTAGATAATTGAGAAGCAAGAAGCAAGATTTGAGAAGCAAGACTCGAAGAGACAAGATAAGAGATGTTTAAAAAAGATTAATCACTTAAGTTATGCAAGTACTTATTAAGCTGTTTAGAAAAGTTAGATACTTGGATAAAAATAAAATGTTTTGTAAATCATAGGAAATGAAAATTAAAACGAAATTAAACTTGGGCGTTGGACTATTATTTTTAATGATAATTATCCTTGCATTAGTTAGTGCCTTTTATATTTTTTTGATAAAAGGAGATACCGAAAATATTTTGAAAGCCAATTATAACACATTGGAATATTCTAGAAATATGCTCACTTCGCTTGATGAAATAAGTGGTAATGAAGATAAAGCAATTGTTTTTTTTAAAGACAATTTGGACAAACAAATTATCAATGTAACCGAAGCTGGTGAAGATAAGGTAACGACTAATTTACAAATGAGTTTTAATAAATTAGAAAATAACTGGGAGGATCAAGCGGTTAAAAGTCAGATTCGTCAGGATATTTTTGCAATTATGAAACTCAATATGAATGCCATAAAACAGAAAAGTGATATTGCCAAGCAAACTGCCGAAACGGCTAATTTTTCGATTGCAATTGTAGGCACACTTTGTTTTTTGATTGCTTTTAATTTACTAATTAATTTGCCTAATAATATTGCAAATCCAATTAAGGAATTGACCGAAAGTATTAAGCAAATTGCGAATAAAAACTATTCAGAACGGGTACATTTTATGAATCATAACGAATTTGGTGATTTGGCAAAATCGTTTAATACAATGGCCGAAAAACTCGAGGAATATCATGATAGTAATTTGTATAAATTATCATTTGAAAAGAAACGACTCGAGACTTTAATAAATAATATGCATGATCCAATTATTGGGCTTGATAATCAGGGGAAAGTTTTATTTGTAAATGATGAAGCACTGAAGATTATCGGAATGAAATCGGAGGATGTAATAGGGGAGTTGGCTACAACGCTGGCATTGAAAAATGATTTGATGAAATCTTTAATCATCAATGATCTCGAAAGTACAAAAGCGCACCCGATGAAGATTTTTGCCGATGGTAAAGAAAGCTATTTTGATAAAGAAACTGTTAATATTACTATTACACCAACAGGTGAGGACAAAACAATTAATATTGGCGATGTAATTATTTTACGAAATATTACGTTGTTTAAAGAGCTTGATTTTGCCAAAACTAATTTTATTGCAACTGTTTCGCATGAATTAAAAACACCTATATCATCTATTAAATTAAGCCTTCAGTTATTAGAAAAGCCGAACACAGGAAGTATTAATGAAGAGCAAAAACAATTAATAGATAGTATTAAGGATGATAGCCAACGCTTGCTGAAAATTACGGGTGAGTTGCTGGATATGGCACAACTGGAAACAGGTAATATTAAGCTAGATATTGGACAATGTAGTCCGTATAAAATTATAGATTATGCTCTTGAAGCTGTGAAAGTACAAGCAGAGCAAAAACAAATTGAATTGATTATAGAAAGTGAATCTAATCTTGCAGATATAAAAGCTGACTCGGAAAAAACGACTTGGGTGATGATTAATTTTTTAACGAACGCTATTAGATACTCTTACGAAAAAAGTAGTATTACAGTTAAACTTAAAAAAGAAAAAAATCAGATTGTTTTTGCAGTAGTCGATACTGGTAAAGGAATTGATAGCCATTATAAATCCAAAGTATTTGATAAGTTTTTCCAGATTCCGGGAAGTCATAAATCAGGAACCGGACTTGGTTTGTCTATTAGTAAAGAATTTATCGAAGCACAAAACGGAACAATTGGCGTAGAAAGCGAGTTGGGATTAGGAAGTTCGTTTTGGTTTAAACTGCTTAAAGCGTAGTATTCAGTATTCAGTATTCAGTTGCAGTTTTTAGTACCAGTCGCAGTTTACAGTTTTTGATAATTGTAATGGTATAATTAAAAAAAGTGTTCAGTACAATCTGTAGTTTTTTAAAACTGCGACTGCAACTGAACACTTTTTTTATTGAATACTGAATACTGTGACTGTAAACTAAAACTGAAAACTGCGACTGAATACTAGCAATCCGCCATATTCACGGCAATTGCTAATCCTCCTTCGGAGGTTTCTTTGTATTTAGAGTTCATATCTTTTGCTGTTTGCCACATCGTATCGATTACTTTATCGAGAGGCACTTTTGCATTTTTAGAGTCTGTTTCTAGTGCTAATTCGGCTGCATTGATGGCTTTTATCGCTCCCATTGTATTTCTTTCTATACAAGGTATTTGTACTAATCCACCAATTGGGTCGCAGGTTAATCCTAAGTGATGTTCCATAGCGATTTCGGCAGCCATTAAAACTTGAGCTGGAGTTCCGCCCATTAATTCGCAAAGTGCTGCTGCTGCCATAGATGACGAAACACCTATTTCGGCTTGACAACCACCCATTGCGGCAGAAATTGTAGATCCTTTCTTAAAGATACTTCCTATCTCGCCAGCAACCATCAGGAATTGTTTGATTTCTTTTTCGCCTGCATCATGGTTTTCGATTACCAAATAATACATTAAAACGGCAGGAATTACACCAGCACTACCATTGGTCGGGGCAGTAACTACACGTCCTAAAGCGGCATTTACCTCATTTACGGCAAGTGCAAAACAACTTACCCATTTTAGGATTTGACGAAATTTAACCTCAGTTTTTCTTATTTCTTCTAGCCACGTTTGTGGAGAATTATAGTTGGATAAACCGATGAGATTTTGGTGCATATCAAATGCTCTACGACGTACATTTAGTCCACCAGGAAGTATTCCTTCAGAATGGCAACCGATATACATACATTCGAGCATGGTATTCCAAATACGCATTAATTCGTTATTAATGAATTCTTCAGAACGCATCGATTTTTCATTCTCATAAACAATCTCCGAAATGGATTTGTTTTGAGTAATGGTATATTCTAAAAGTTCTGCTGCGTTTTGTATAGGAAACGGAAATGCACATTTTATCTCCGATTTTATTTTAGCATTTTCACGTTCTTCTTTTACCACAAATCCACCACCAATAGAGTAGAAGATAGATTCGTATTCGGAATCATCTTTGGCGTAAGCCGTAAATTTTAAACCATTGGCATGAAAAGGCAAGAATTCTTTATTGAAAACAATGTCTTGTAAAAAGAAAAACGGAATGGTTATCTCGTTTCCAAGTATAATTGTATTGGTTTCTTCGATAGATTTGATAATTCCTGCAATGTCGTTTATAGGAATATATTCGGGATCCTGACCGCTTAATCCTAACATAACTGCCAAATCTGTAGCATGACCTTTTCCTGTTAAAGAAAGAGAGCCATACAAATCGACTTTGACACGAGTGATTTGAGAAAACAGATTTTCACTTTTTAATTCAGCAAGAAAACGTTCTGCTGCACGCCAAGGTCCAAGGGTGTGTGAACTTGATGGTCCTACACCAATCTTAAGCATATCAAATACCGATATACATTCTTCCATTATACTATAATTTTATTATCACAAAGATAATTGAATAACGCAATGAAATTAAAAGAAAAATTGTTAATGTTGCGTATTTATTAAAATTTGTATTTAATATTAATAATTTGGCAATAAAATAATAATGTAAAAAGTATTGATTATAATTTTTTGATTATCTTAAAATAAGGGTTTTAACAACAACGAGTAGGAAAAATCAGTTAAATAAGAAAGAAAAGATGTTTTTGTCAAACCATTAAGAGATTAAGTAAATTAAGAATTAAAACTTAATATCTTAATGGTTGGAACCTTTGATTTTTAACGAGTTAAAGCTGGTTTCATTTCGGTTGTAACCCCAATTCTGTTCCAGGCATTTATTGTAATAATCGCCATTATAATATTTGATAAATAGTTTTCATCAAATAAACTAGCTGCTTTTTGATAGGTTTCTTCTGAAACTCCTCCATTACTTATTAATGTAATTTCTTCGGTCAAAGCCAAAATTGCTCTTTCTTCTTCAGAGTAAAAATCTACTTCTCTCCAAGCATTCAATAAATAAATACGTTGTTCGGTTTCGCCATATTTTCGGGCATCTTTTGTATGCAAATCGATACAATAAGCACAACCGTTTATTTGTGATGTTCTAATTTTTATTAATTCGTGATGTGTGTGGGTTAAAGGAGTTGAGTCTAAATAAGTATTCAAATCCAATAATGGTTTTACAGCAGTTGGTTGAGTGTGTGCGATTTTAATTCTCTTGCTCATGATTTCTTTGTTTTTAATTATTAAGCAAAGATATTTATAGGAACCATGAAAAATCTTAAGCTGGTTTAAGAAATGAGATTAAAGTGCGTTTTTTCTTATCTCGCTTAAATATTCCGGAGTAAGATTTAAGTAGGATGCTAACATATATTGCGGAATTCGTTGCACAAATTCAGGAAATCTGGTAATAAAATGCTGATAACTTTCTTCTTTTGTAAAGTCGTATAAATACTTCATTCGCAATTGGGCAGCCGAATAAGCTCTATGCAAAACAAGTCGGAAGTACCGTTCTAGTTGAGGTAATTGGCTAAAAACTTTTTCCTGATTGTGATAATCAAAAACATAAACTTCGGTATTTTCGATTGCCTGAATATAAAACTGTGATGGCGATTGTGTATCAAAACTCATATAATCGGCAATCCACCAGTTTTCGATTGCAAATTGTGTGATCTGTTCTGTTCCTTTATCATTGATAAAAAAGAAACGTAAACACCCTTTTTCTACAAAATAAAGCGAAGAACATATTTGTCCTTCTTCTAGTAAATAACTTTTCTTTTTTAGGGTAATTGGCTTCATATTAGCCAGAACTAATTGGGTTTGTTCATCGTTTAATTCGGCGTACTTTTTTATGTGTTCAATTAGTTTTGGTTGCATTATTGTTTATATAAGTGTTGTAGTTATAAATTCTCGCAAAGACGCCAAGTCGCAAAGAAAGCTAAATTTTAACTTGGCGTCTTTGCGACTTTGCGAGAGAATCTAGAAAATTAAAGCATTTTTTTGAAATTAACTGCTATGAGTAAATTCACTAAATAGCTATAAAAATAGGCACTTCGGCATTTTCTGGATTAGATGCTTTTTCTCCGTATATCTCAAAATCGGCAGTATATTTTCTGTTAAGATCAGTATTCCAAATCTCTATCCATTTCTGGATTACAACACCGTCGGCTAATTTTCCTTTGGCTGTAAATTGTTTGTAGGTTTCTTTTGCAATGGTTTTTCCAATCATTCCGGTTGGGATATTCTCTAAACTTGAAACTTTACAGCCTAAAATTGTGGTGTAAGGTTTTGTATAATCCTTTTCATATTCGGTGTAAACAGCATAGATTGAGCTATCTATTTTATTTGGAATATTTTCGATTGTATTTTCAGACATAAATTTGTTCCAAAGCGCTGGAATATCCGTTGCAGATTGTTCATTTTCATTGGTAGTTCTTATCGATAATCCGATAATAAAAAACTCTTCGATAGTAATTAATTCCATGGTTTTTGATTTCAATTTATATTGTTATTCTATGTAAAAGTAGCACAAAAAATTATGCTGTTAATGCTAATGTTGTTGCTAAAATCGAAATAAATAAGCATAATGGTGAGAAGTATTTGGTATCCATTTGTGCAAATTTTGTGGTTTTGACTTTTTTAAAAAATCCAACGTATTTGAATTCGCCAATTGCTCTCACAATAAACAATATCGAAATAATCCAAAGTCCATATTCTTGTAACCAATTAGGCAAACTAAAGACTATTATTTCTGATTTTATTAAAACTAAAACAGAAAGACTCAGTAATGCAAATGCAACTACCATGCATTCTTTTAGTTTCGGATTGATAACTTTTTCATTGTTTGCGGTTGTTGGTATAGCGGCGTCATTTCCCCATTTCCCACCAAATCCCCAATAAATATGAATTCCTGCCAGGAATAGAAAGATGGTTACTAGAATTAATCCAATTGCTATTTGCATAATGTGATGAGTTATATTTTTTGGGCGACTACTTTTTTGTGGCAACTATCGAATATACCATTGGGATTTTATTGTCCAAATGTTTTATTCTGTATTTTTTTGGTTCAAATTCGATGGTGTTATTAAAGCAATTATATGGCGAGTAATCATATTCATTTAGGGCATTTAATTCTAGTCCGTTTTTTATTAGACTATTTACAACTTCGCTCATACTATGATTCCAACATACGTACTCTAGTTCTATTGGTGCTTCTCTATCTGCGTAGGTTCCCTCTTGGGTTTCTATTATTGCTCCTGAATTAAAATAATTATATCCTATTTTTTCAAAATTATCATCGAACATCCAAACTACTGGATGAAATTCAGCAAAGACTAATTTCCCATTCGGGTTAAGAAAATCAGAAATTAATTTTGCCCATTTATCAAGGTCTGGTAACCACGGGATTGCTCCGTAACTTGCAAATACAATATCGAATTTCTGGTTTAAATGGGTTGGTAAATCATAAATATCACAACATATAAATGTAGCTTCAGCATTAGCTTCTTGCGCAAGTTTGTTGCCGCTATCTATTGCTTTGTCAGACAAATCGACTCCCGTAACATTTGCGCCAAGTCTTGCCAAAGAAATTGTGTCCTGACCAAAATGACATTGCAAATGCAGGATTGATTTTCCTTTTACATCACCAAGTAATTCTAACTCGATACTATTTAATGAAGTGTTTCCTTTTAGGAAACCTTCTAAATCATAAAAGTCAGATTTAAGATGTGACTCAACCCGACTATTCCAAGATTGTTTATTAACTTCTATATAATTGTTTTCTAAGCTCATTTTGTTGGTATGAATTAATAATGTGTTTTTTGCAGATTATCTATAAAAAGGAACGTGGATGAAACGGATTTGCTAAGGCGAAAACACGATCCCGAAGCGTCGGGATTGCGCCCTTTGCGGTTAATTTTTCTGCCACTCCCGATAGCTATCGGGATAAAAGGATTACATGGATTTTTTATGCTTTGCGACCTTTGCGTAAATCATTGTGATCTTTGCGGTTAATTTTTTCGTTCCGTTTTTTATGTATTAAAAGCTTCTTTCGGAAATTTATCGGCTATAAGATTCAGGTTGATATTATGTTCTAAATAGGCTTTTAGACCGTCTAGAACAGTGGTAAATCCGCCTGTAGAATCTTTAATTGTGTTTAAAAGTTCGTCGCCTTCTTTATCAAAACCATAATTTTTGATAACCACATAAGTTGTATCGTCGGTTATTTTTCTGAATTCAAAATCAACGGTTATTTTAGGTTCGTTCCATTCGATAGTAATCTTTTCGTTTTCGATAATTTCTTTTACAAAAACGGTAGTTGATACTTTATACATTTCCCATTCCCAGATTATATTTTTGCCTACAGCCAGTTTATCACTTCCTTTTGTAAACCAAAAGTTCTTGGTTACATTCGGGTCTATAAAAGCATTAAAAACAATTGCAGCTGGTTTTCTTATCAGCATTTGGGCTTCAACAGATTTTGGATTACTACTCATATCGATATTTTTTCTAGTTATGTTTTTAGAATTTTGCGTATAAAAGGATTCTTTTAAACGCGTATAATGATGGCGTTTTACTAAACCTTTTTTCTATTCTCTTTTTAAATTCTTTGATGAATTGTTCTTTAATTGCACCTTCTAATCTCTCGAAATAGGGAACTAATGTTGAACCCAAAATAAACTCATATAATTCGTCATGCGACTTGGCTATCATAGGATATACCTTTTGGTAAATAACCATATCTGTACCGCCATTTTCGAATAAAATTTGGGCGTAATCGTCCATTGTAAGAACAGGAGAAAGTCGTTTCCAATTATTTAATGCGCTTTTATATGGTTCTTCCTGCACTAATTCGATTACAATCTGATTGAGTAAATTCTCGTTCTGACAAGGCATTTGGATTGCTAATTGTCCATCGGGATTTAATAGTGATATAATTTTAGGAAATAATTCTTGGTGATTATCAACCCATTGTATTGATGCATTTGCAAAAACTAAATCCCATTTTTCTCCCGTATTAATTTGTTCTTCGATGGTTTTTTGATCAAATTGTATCGAAGTAAATTCTTTGGCTTTCTCCAGCATCTCTTTTGAGGAATCGATACCTTTTACTGAAGGATTGGTTAGCTTTTCGAATAGCATATTGGTTAACTCTCCGGTTCCGCAACCTAAATCGATAACGGTCATATTTGGTTTATCCTGAATATGGACAATCAAATCGAAGAAAGGTTTGTATCGAAGTGTTTTAAACTCGTTGTATTTTTCGGGATTCCATGCCATAATTTTCAGCGTTTTTATGTAGCAAACGAAGTTAAGAAAATTAAAGTTTTTATTTAGTTAAAAACAATAAACTGTGGTTTGAAAATTAACCGCAAAGGGCGCAAAGATTTTCGCAAGGTTCGCAAAGATTTTAAATCTGTGGCTTAAAAAAAGGGACGCGGATAAAACGGATTCGCTAAGGCGAAAACGCGGATAAAAACGGATTTTTTCTATTGTTTTAAAAATCTGTTTTTATCTGCGTCTTTACTTTTGTAAATCCGTTTTATCCGCGTTCCATTTATAGATTATCTATGGCAGCAAATAGAGGTTATATTCCCTAATCTTTCCAGATTGGAATTTTGACAAAACTATCGTTATACCATTTTATTTTTAGAGGTTCTTTGGCATCTTTAATGATTTCATCGCTTACGTCTTTGCCAGTTCCATAATTTAATTGGGCGAAAGCATTTTTATTTACATTTATTACCACAACCAAACGGCTTCCTTTGCTTAATTGCTTACTTACTAATCTGGTATTTGTAAATGGGATAGATTCTATTTTGTTAGGAACAAGAAGATTACGAGTTGTAATGTCTTTTGCATAACTGGCTCTGCCTAAAAAATAGGATAAGTGAAAGTATTCGCCATTAGGCATCAATTCATATAATACTACACCTAAATCCATATCTTTTTTGTTGATAAGCGCTTTTATTTCGCCTTCAAAAGCACCATTAACCAAAATAGGTTTGTCAAGGGGTTCGCTTATAAAAAAATAGCCATTTATAGTATCGAGTTCTTTACGAATTATTGGATCTGGGTAATAGTCATTATTACTAATTTCTCTGTTGGCAAAATCTACTTCCTGAGGTAAGAACCCAGATTTGGCTGGTTTTTTATCTGATAATAGATATTTATCTTTCGATTTGGTATTGGTTAAATATAATTTAAGAAAACCATTACTCATTTTTTCTAATGATGGTGCATGTCTCCATTCATTAGCACCCATTACTTCATAGTTTATTTTATCTTTTAAAACGGCAGGTTTAGAACCACCTTTAAGAATGTAGTTAAACCATTCGTAGGTTAGTTTTTTGGTATTAAAAATCGCTATAGGGTCAACTTTATAGTCGTTTATGGTAGGGTCTCCACCTTTTTGAGCACCAAAATGTCCATAAGGTCCGATAACAAGATAATGCTCAGCGTTTTTATTGTATTTAACGTGTTCTCTTAAATAGTACAAACTGGATATTTGGGAATCGTTATAATAACCATCGATAGATAAAATAGGGATGTTTATTTGGGCAAATTCATCTTTGTATGGAACCATATCTTGCCAATATTTATCATAACCAGGATGTAATAACCATTTTTGTAAATATTTATTTGGTGTGCCATCAATGCTGTCAATTTTGCGATAAGCAGTACCCGAATTCCACCATTTGTCTTGCATGGTTCGGAAACGTTTCCTGTCGTCTCCTACAACTGTATCTAAGGTTTTATTATTGGTTACATAAAATGCCCATTCGTAATTAGGATTTATAAATACGCTATTTTCCATTGGTAATCCCATTCCTGGTCTGTTGGCAACATAAGGAACGATTGTTTTAAGTGCTGGATGCAATTTTTTTGCCGATGCCCATTGTGTAAAACCGTTATAGCTACCGCCAAACATTCCGATTTTTCCGTTACACCAGGATTGCTTGCTTGTCCAGTCGATAACATCATAGGCATCTTTACCATCATGCTCGTATGGAAATATTTCGTCGGGACTTAATCTTTTTCCTCTGGAGTATGCCATAACTCCAACATAACCATTATCTGCGGCTTCTTTTAAACCTTTAATATCTCGATCGCGTACATAGATTGTAAATTGTAAAATAACGGGTTGTGGTGTCGTTATTCCTTTTTTGCGAACTACAATTGCGGAAATTAATGCTCCATCTCTGGTTTTAATTAAAACATCATCCTGTATATCATAAAGTGATTTGGAATCTTCGGGTTTTGTACCATTTGCTTGTTGTGCTGATGTGTTGAGAACGATTAGGAAGAGAAACATAAATTTCAGAAGTACTTTCATTAAGAATTATTTTAAAGTTTGTTTAGGTTGTTAAATATTTAAATGTTAAACAAATAATGTGATTATTAATTGTGTAATTTGTTTAAAATTGTGATAATTATGGATAAAATTAACACAGAGCTAACAAGGAATATTACGTGACTCAATACAGATAATAAAAAAGCTTTGGTTTTAGTGAGTTTATTAAAAAATTGAACATTTGTCCAATATATTAATATGATATCTATAACATATAGAATTTGGGTAATGGTTTTTATATTGGGAGTTCCATTATAATAATAAAGCAAGGGAAATAAAGCAATATGCACAAAGAGTCGTTGCGAGGCTTTAAAGGTGTTGAGTATAAAATATTCGATATAGTTGTATCCTTGTTTTCTAAATGCGATATATGTTCCCAATGAGTAAAATGGTATTGTTGCTAATGTTATCCATGAAAAATGAGTCGCGACCCATTCATTTGCTGCTTTGGGATTAATTATCGATAGTGTCTCACTATCTGTGGGAGCATCGGCAATTAGGTTGATATGAAAGTAATGATAAAGAACTCCATAAAGAGTTGCGAGAATAATTACTAAGGAAAGTGGTTTAAAATGTTTAATTCGTTTTCCTTCTATAAACTCTCTTATGGTATTTCCGGGACGCGTAAAAAGTTGTTTGGCGGAGTATAAAATACCTTTATCAAAATGAATTAATCCGTGTTGGATTTCATGCATCAGAAAGTGAAAATCGAGTTTGTGAGTTTCGGCTGGCTGTCCGCAATTACTACAATAATGCCCTTTAAAATGCTGATTACAGTTCTTACAGATTATATTCATCTTGATTATTTATTACTTAACCATTTATATATACTACTTTCTATGATAAACTTTATGTATTTAATGAAAATGCTACTGCAGCTTTCGAGTGTAATAATACAGTATCAAATGTTGGGATGGTTACATCTTCGGGTTTTATAACAAGCGGAATTTCGGTGCAACCAAGTATGATTCCTTCGGCTCCGTTTTGTATCAATTTATCAATAATTTCCAGGTATCGTTTTTTTGTTTTTTCAGTAACAATTCCTTTTCCTAATTCTTCAAAAACTGTCATGTGTACAAAGTCCCTGTCTTCATCACCAGGAATAATTGTTTCGATACCTCTATCGGTAAGTTTAGATTTGAAAAAATCAAGTTCCATTGTAAATTTAGTTCCCAGTAATCCCACTTTTTTTAGTCCGGTTTTTTCGATTTCTTCGGCTGTTACTGTGGCAATATGAATTAGTGGGATTCCGATTTCTTTTTCGAGTCTATCAGCAATATGATGCATAGTGTTGGCACATAATACAATTGCCGTTGCTCCCGAAGATTTTAAATGTTTGCAAGCTTCATATAGCATCTGAAAAGTTTTCTCCCAATCATTATTATCATTATTTTTTTTGATGTCTTCATAATTAAATGAATAAATAATACATTGAGAAAAGTTTAATCCGCCCAATTTTTCATTTATTCCTTCATTAATAAGTTTGTAATAATCGACTGTAGATACCCAACTAATTCCGCCAATAAGCCCTAATGTTTGCATATTTTGTTTAAACTTTATATTGTTTATACTGATTTAAAAACTAATTATATGTTTTGTAATTTGGTTTTAATCTTTAATTTCCAATAAAAGTATACAATAGTAACCACCTCTGCAACAAGAATCCAGAGGAATTTACTAGTAAAAAAACTATGATAATTTCCCTGATTCGGGATTATGGTAAAAGGTACAGTTATGAGTACATCTAGTGTTAAAGCAGTTGTAACTATAATTAAACCGAGAATGAATCCGTTGGTTCTATATCCGTTTTTATAGAAAATATAAGCACCAAGAATTGTAAATGGAATTGCCAATGGTGCAACAACCAAGAATTGTTGTAATGCAGAATCTTTAATGTTTGGAAGATAACTTAATACACTGAAAGTACTAAATATCATTAGCCAGATTAACGCTCCAACTAAAATTGCTCTGATTTTTTTCATTTTATTTTAATATTAAAAGTTACTATTTCTAAACAAACACACTATAATTAATAAGAAGAATGATAGTACTGATGTTATGGTTCGAACCAAATGCAGATTATTCCATTTAAGTTCAAATTGATCTCTCAAATTTTTGGCATTTTCTAGAGAGATATTGGTTAAATCTGTTTTGTCTAAAAAATTATTTAGTGGAATATTGCCCATAATTGTTACCAGAAATACGCCTACAAAATATAGTATTGCTGCAATTAGTAATAACCAGAAAATATAAGGATGATTGGATTTATAAAGATAAGCTGTAGCAAAAGATAAAAATACTGGGCCCATAATTATCACTAAGAATAATGGGTTTACAATAGTACGGTTCATGTTCTGGAAAGCTCTTAGATAATTAATATCATCAAGCCTGCCAATACCTGGAGTTATAGCATTAGACCAAGTAAAAAAGATCCCAGCCAGAAGTCCGGTTAATAATGTGGTAAATAATAAAACAATAGTTTTTGTGTCGATAATAAATGGTTCCATGATTATGATGTTTAGTTAACAAAATAAAATTAGAACTATTGATTATCAGTTGTTTATTTTAAAAGGATTAAAGTTTGTTCGAAAAGAATTATTTTTTTAGTTCGCTTGGGCGTACTCCAAATTTTTTATGGAAAGCATTCGAGAAGGAACTTAAACTTTCGTATCCCACAAACCATGCAGTTTCCTGAATATTCTTGTCGGTATTGCTTAATAATTCATGCGCTTTATTTAGTCGTTGCTCCTGAAGGTATTTAAATACAGGAATACCAAAAAGTTCTTTAAAATTCTTTTTAAGTTTGTTGTTGTTAAGACCAATTTGCTTAGATAACTCACTTAATGAGGGTGGAGTAGCAATATTTTGGGTCATAATTTCTTTTGCATGAAAGAGTTTATCACGGTCAATTTTGTTGGTAGTTTTTTCTTTTTCGGTAGCAAGATGTGCAAAGAAATGTGCCAGTAATTCGGTTATCTGGCTTTTAAGAAACATCAATCTTGTGTCTCCTTTGTATTGGGTATTAAATATTTTTTGAACTGCATTTTGCATATCGGGTGACATATAAAAACTTGGACCTTCTACAAAATTGGCTTCGGGATTAAGGAGTTGTTGTAAATACTCAGAGAAGATTTCGCTTTCACGTTCTGGCAGCATATTAAGATTTTTTATCTTCATAAATACGCTAATAGATTGCAATGGTTTATTAGGCGAAATTTTATGAGCAAATCCGACTTTGCTGTTTCCAAAAAATGAAATTGCAATTCCTGTAGTATTGTTTATAATTATACTATTATTTTCATACGTAATTTCTAATTCGACATTTCCTGAACCATAGAAAGCAAAACCAACAGCGTCTCCATCGATTTCACATTTTTCGATAATCGTTTTATCAGCATTTGATTGCTCTATTAAAACGACGAAGTTGTTTATTTCTATGATATCTGTTGTCATCGAATACTAATTAATTCTATTCAGAAAATTTATTTAAAATAGTAATGGCATTGTCTGTATCTTTTTTATTTACAAAGATATGGTCGTGATAAAATGCAGCTACAACATTGCAACTAATGTTATTGTCTGATAACGCTTTCGCGAAAGCGGCAGTTAAACCTACAGCTTCTAATGATGAATGTACAGTTAGCGTTATCCACGACATTACAACCGAATAACTTAGTTTAAGTTCATCGGCAATTTCTTTTTTTAAGATTAAAGTAATGCCTTCGCTTTCTGTAAATGACATTACAATATCTTCGAGAGCTATATTTTCAAGACTTTTAATGGTACAAAAAACATAATCACCAACATTGTGTTTGGGTTTCATGCTTTTGAGTAATTTCTTTAAATCTTTTTCTCCAGACATTTTAATGGATTGTTTTTATTTTATTAACCCGTTGAGCGCAATTATTTTAACACATAGAAACATAGATTTAGCACTCTCAAAAATAGACGTTTCACTTTACATACAACCGCATAGTAACTATATCTCGTTAGATGCACTGCGGCGTATCTCTACCTTCAAATGTATTATCTCAACTAGTTACTATGTGAGAGAAATGTATTTCTTTTTGTATCCTTTTTTGCACATAAAATCTGTGTTTCTATGTGTTAAATCAATTCTATAATTACATAATTATTTATTAGTCATATGCAATGCAATCCTGTTTCCTTCGCAGTCTTTAAATTCAGTGAGTACGATAATTATTATTCGATTCGTTTTACAACATTATCAAGATTATCAACTACTAAATTTAAAACGATTTTGTTATTAGGGAATTCTTTTTGTATTTCATTTCTTAATAGGACAAAAGGAATTTGTGATTCAGGGATGTCTTCAATAGTTTGATTACATGGAATAGAAACTTCATAAGTAGAATTACTCTTTTTTATATACACATATTTTTTAGTTGTATTTTCAAAAAATGCATTTTTTTCAAAGCCTTCTGCTAGTTTGTCTACTTCTGTTACGGGTATATTATCTTGATAAACAATTTCGTTTTTCATAACGCCATATTCTTTTGTTATTCCATCAAATTGTTCATTTTCTGTAAATAACACTACACATATAATAACACTAAATGTGATTAAAAGGGCAATAAAGCTGATTCCAATTGTTCGCCACCAACCAAAAAATGAACCACCAGAATTTATATGTTCATTTATTTTTTGTCCCTGAAAATGTTGTACGAAATAAAAAGCTATTCCAGTATATATTAAAGGGATTATCTGATTTGGGACTTTTACATCTTCAGGAATTAAAAAAGCGCCACCAAATATTGCTATTGTGGCTATAATAGCTATTATCCATGTTGTTTTTGCTTTTTTTGTGTCATTAAATGCCTTAAAATTCTCAGCTATCAAATATCCAGCTGCAAGTGGTCCTCCTAAAAATGTTCCAACCCAGATAGCTCGGTCTTTATAAATTTTTTGCGTAGGCACTTCATTCTCTTTTAATCCTTCCATTTTTATTGTTAAAGTATTGTTTTGTATAAGTTGTTATATTATTTATTAGCCATATGTAATGCAATCCTATTTCCTTCGCAGTCTTTAAATTCTGCTACAGAACCATATTCACCATTTGATGTTATTGGAAATAAAACTTCGGCACCATTTTGCAATGCGAGATTTAAAGTTTTCTCGATATCCTCTGTATTAAAATAAATAAGTGTTCCGTTTATTGTTGGTTTGTATATTTCTCCTTTTGCCAAAGCTCCCGTGATTCCGTTATTACCTTCGGTAAGAGGAAAAAATGCCATTTCGTTATCATGTATAATATCTCGCTCAAAGGTGAAATTGAATACTGCTGTATAAAATTGGATGGCTCTTTCTATATCGGTTACAGGAATCTCAAAATAGACAACTGGATTTGATTTGTTTTTCATATTTAATTTAAGGGGGAGCTTTTTTTATTTCTATTATCTTAACCTTGCTAATAAATCAGCAATTTCTTTTGGTTGCTGAATTTTTAATTCTATGAGATTTCTTTCTATTCTTATTCTGAATTCTTCTTGTTCTTGTTTTATTTTTTTTAAATTTTTCGCCAATAAATTTTTAGGGATAGAGAATTTTTCGTCTAGATTTTGACCATCATTTTTTTCAGTGTAATCTGAAAAATAAATTAAATCATCAACTGTTTTAAAAAACACCCAAGGATGTCCAATCCATAGTTGGTGCCATTCATCTTCTTTTGAAATTAAAATTTTTAACCATTCGGATAAATTTCCAATGTCGCAACAACAATTAGGCTGGATAATTATTTGGTCATTTAATTTTAATACAATTCCACCATAAAGATGTGAGATTTCATCATCAATATTTTCGAAATCAATTTCTATAAGTGTTTTTAGTAAAATTACTTTTAACTCATTATCATTTAAAGTATTTAAATCAACGAAGAAACTACCTTTTTCTATGGGTTCTAATTCCGTTAACTTACTATCACTGATACATTTTTTCCAATAATTATACCATTCAATTTTACTTTCTAAAAAACTAGAATCAGGGGTTTTATAATCATTATTCGAGTATTCTGAAGGTAAAATCTCAATAGTATTAATTAATTCCATTTTTAGTATTTTTATTACCAACGAAGTTATGCAAATTTTTATCTCGATTTGGTATTGTAGTGCTATATATAGAAAAACCTCGTTTAAATTACTTAAACGAGGTTGCTGCATTTTGATTTAATTACTAAAATCAGTCTGTAAATTTTTTAAATATTGAACTTGCTATATGTCCACCAAAGCCGAACGTATTGCTCATTGCATAATTAACTATTCTTGGTTGTGCTTTACCGAGTGTCAAATTAAACTTATCTAAAAATTCAGGTTCTACCGTTTGTGTATTTATTGTTGGTGGAACAATGTTTTCCTGAATAGCTTTTATACAGGCAATTGCTTCAATAGCTCCGGCTGCGCCAAGTAAATGTCCAGTCATTGATTTTGTTGCACTAATATTGGCATTTGGGTTTATTCCGAATACTTTTTCCATTGCCTTAAGTTCACTCAAGTCACCTGTAGGAGTTGAGGTAGCATGTGCATTTATATAATCGATTTTGTCTGGTGTTATCTGAGCTTCCTCAAGAGCAAGTTCCATTCCTAGAATAGCACCTTCGCCGTCTGGGTGTGTACTTGTTAAGTGATAAGCATCTCCAGCTAATCCACCACCAACAATTTCGGCAAGAATAACAGCATTCCTTTTTATTGCATGTTCATAGCTTTCTAGTATAATGGCACCAGCACCTTCACCCAAAACAAATCCGTTTCTTGTTGCATCAAATGGGCGTGACGCTTTACTACAATCCTCGTTTAATGTTGATAATGCTTTAGAGGCATTAAAACCTCCAATAGATGATTCTGTGACAGAAGCTTCAGAGCCACCACTAATTATCATATCGGCTTTGCCCCAACGAATGTAATTAAATGCATCAATGATTGCTGTATTACTAGCAGAACAGGCAGATACTGTGGTATAATTAATTCCGCGAAGTCCGTATTTTATAGAGATTGCTCCCGAAGCAATGTTAATAATCCTCTTTGGAATGAAAAAGGGGCTAAATCTAGGTGTGCCATTACCTAATTTATATTCTCCGATTTGTTCTTCGAATGTTGAAACGCCACCATCACCAGAACCCCAAATAACTCCAATTCTATTTTTATTTAAAGAATCAAAATCAATATTTGCATTTTTGATAGCTTCGTCTGTTGCATATAATGCGTATTGAGTAAAAAGGTCATATTTTCTTATTTCATTTTCCTCAAAAATGTTTTCGGGATTAAAATTCTTAACCTCACAGGCAAATTTAGTTTTGAAATTAGTAGTGTCGAATTTTGTTATTTCTGATGCACCACTAACTCCGTTGATTAGCGAATGCCAATATTCCATTACATTATTGCCAATAGGAGTTACTGCTCCCAATCCTGTTATTACTACTCTTTTCATTATTTTTTAGATTTTAGTTCTTTTAGAATTGTTTCTTTTACAATCATAAAATCATTCTCGTTTGTAAGTCTTGACAGTTGTACAATTGCAACCATATTTGTTATTATCATCAATGCCTTTGTTCTTGGCGAAGATTCGAAATCAAATATTTTAAGTTCTTTTCCTTCAGTTAGGACTTCGGTTAGCCAATTAATAACTAGTGCTGCAAATACTTGTAGTTCTGTTTTTATAGACTCATCTAGAGTATTTAAGTCTGTTGCTAATGAACCAACAATGCAGACTTTGTTCTCCTGTTTTATTTGAGTATGTATTGCCAGGAAAGCTTCAAGTTTTGTTAAGGGAGATTCATTGGCAACTTTTTCTTTTAAAGTTTCATATCTCTCGATATGTTCTTTGATTGTTGCTACTCCAAGGTCTGATTTTGCGGGGAAATGATAATGGATTGAAGCAGTCTTTATACCAATGTCATTAGAGATATCTTTAAAACTAAAGGCATTGTAACCTTTTTCTCTTATCAATTGATCTGCTTTGTCTATGATTGCTTCTCGTGTTGTCATTTCTTTTTTTAACAAATATACTACCTATTAGTAGATAGGCAAATTAATTGCTATTTATTTTAAATTATTTTAGCAATCCACTAACATGTTAGGTGTTAAAGAGTTTGATTGGTTGGTTTATTCTGTGTCGGGATTTCTATTTTACTTTGGTCATATACATATACCAATTCCATTCCCAGGTTTCTCCGTTATCGGCAGACATTGCCTGACTCCAAATAGGATTGTTTTTATCTCTGGCATCCCAACGAAATAGCTGAATTACTTTTTTTCCTTCATAAATATCTCTTGAAAAGAAATGACCTACTTTTTTTTCGAATGACCCAATTACGGGTTTATCTAAAACTCCGGTATTAGAGTCGGACCAATAAATACTCCACAGTTTTGTTTCAGGATTAAATAATCGTACCGTCATTCCTTCAAAAGGAACACCATCAAATTCCGCCAGAAAATTATCGATATTACCAATTCCCTGTAGAATCTTGTACATTTCCTGTGTTGATGGAAATTCAATCCATTCGGTACAATTCGAGAATCGGTATTTTAATTTTTTATTTATAATATTAGATTTTCCCTGAAAAAAATCAAAATCATCCTTGGATGAAGTAGGGGAAGGTAGGATTATTAATTCTCCGTGTGCATTAAAAATCAATTTCGGAATTTCTAAATTTAAATTATCTACAGGCATGTTTTTTGATTTTTAAATGATTTATTCATTTCCTTTTTTAATCCATTTACCAACTTCTGGTGCCACGTAATTTTTCATTTTAAGGAGCAAATCCTCTGAATCTGTACTTACGAGTATCATTTGTTGGTTTATCTCTTTTAAAAAACCTTCATTTACCATTTTTAGTATAAATTCTAATAATAAATCGTAAAAACCACCAATATTTAAAATCCCGATTGGTTTTTTATGAAGTCCGAGTTGCGCCCATGTAAGCATCTCAAAAAACTCTTCAAGAGTTCCAAATCCGCCTGGTAAAGCAATTACGCCATCGCTTAATTCGTTCATTTTGGTTTTTCTTTCATGCATGCTTTTTACAATAATTAATTCGGTTAAATTATCGTGTGCAATTTCTTTCTTCATTAGGAAGTCTGGTAAAACACCAATTACTTTTCCGTTTTTATTTAAAACTCCATCTGCAACTGCACCCATAAGTCCAACTTTGGCTCCGCCATAAACTAAATCGATATTATTTTCGGACATTGTTTGTCCAAGTTTAAAAGCTTGAGTTTCATATTCTTTTTTGTTTCCAAAGCTTGACCCACAAAAAACGGTAATTCTATTCATTTGTTTAATTGTAAAATGTATTATGTAATCGGTAATTAGTTTTCCTGAGTAATTAAATCTACAAAGTCCGCCTTTGTAAGTAATTCGATTATAAATTGAAAATCTTTTAGACCAAATATTTTAT
The DNA here is from genome assembly GCF_057834355.1 of Flavobacterium sp. GL_143. Classification (NCBI taxonomy): domain Bacteria; kingdom Pseudomonadati; phylum Bacteroidota; class Flavobacteriia; order Flavobacteriales; family Flavobacteriaceae; genus Flavobacterium; species Flavobacterium sp. GL_143. The sequence continues at coordinate 3,129,662 of NZ_CM174401.1, forward strand.
TTAAATTTTCTGTCCCTGTTATTTCTATAGTACATTCTCCTGGATATCCTGGACCAGCAGCCGAAATAGCATCATTAAATGCATCTAAGTTTTTCCCAAAATGTTTAGCCGATTCTGGGTCGATTTCTTTTGCGTAGGCATTCCAGAAATCTTCACGACTGTTGCAAACACTGCCGTTGATGAATATTTTTCGTTTGCTATTTTGTGCTGCTGATTTATTTTTCATCTAAAAATTATTTCGTTTGTATTTTTATCCAATCCAGAATTTCGTTCATAGCTGTAGGAGAGAACGTTTGTTCTATTGTTGCATATTCTTGAGGTAAACCAGTTTTGCATTCCTGAAATAAATGATTCAGATTTGGTAATTCTTTGGTTGTTATATTTTTATTTCCTCCTTTTAAAACGGCTTCTTTTATAGCGGTTAGATTTTCTTTTGGTGCAACTTGCAAATCTTTTGCTCCATTAAGTGCTAAAACGGCACATTTTACTTTCTCTAATGTTGGTGCTGGATTGTAGGTTACAAAAGTTACCATCCATGGAGTTAGTATTTTATCCGTTTGTATTTTAACGTATTCTGCCTCAGTCATTGCTGCGGGTTTATTAGGATCGTTTTTAGAAACTTGGGTTATGTAAGCAGTTAGATCCGTTTTTAATTGTTCTGGGCCTTTAGATTTAGCAATAATATTAAAAGCTGTTTTGTTTATTTCTTGTGCTTTCTGAATATCAGCTTCACTCATTCCGGCTGCTTCTGCAATTAATTTTTGTTGTAATAAAAGTAATTGGTTTCCAGGAAGTCCAGAGCCAGCAAGTAATACAATAAAATTGACGTTCTTAGAATTTGTAGCTACAATTGGAGCAATTAATCCTCCCTCGCTATGACCAATTAAACCAATTTTTTGTTTGTTAATTTCTTTTCTGGTTTGCAAATAGTTTACTGCAGCCAGAGCATCTGTAGTAAAATCTAAAGAAGTTGAATTTTTAAAGTTACCTGTAGATTGTGCCGTTCCTCTATCATCATATCGTAAAACCGCAATTCCGTTTTTGGTCAAAAAGTCCGATAATACTAAGAAAGGTTTGTGTCCTGCTAATTCTTCATCACGGTTTTGTGCACCACTTCCGCTTATTAAAATAACAACAGGAAAAATACCTTCTTTTTTAGGTAGAGTCAGTGTTCCAGCTAGTGTTATCCCTGCTTTTTCATTCTTAAAAGTTACATCTTCAGAGTAATATGGATATGGTTTAGTTGGTTCTTGCGGTCGTATCAGTTTTTCTTTTTCAATTTTTTCTCTCGATAAATTCATAGGAAACGCATGACCAGCTTGTTTAAAAGTACCGACTATTTTATTGTCTTTGCCAAGAATACCTTCATATTCGATTTTAGCATTTGCAACGGTAAGTTTTAAAGTTGAATTCTCAAAACTTGTTGTAGTTACCGGAATATCTTTTGCGCCTTGGTCAGGACTGTCCATTGTGGATTTAAAACCAGTGTCGGATTTATTAATATTAAAAACTAATCTTAATTGTGTTCCCTGAACATTTAAAAGACCATTCCATTGTCCTGTAATATCTTGTCCAAAAGCGGTTAATGTGGTTAAAAAAGTTAGTATTGTTACTATGTAATGTTTCATTTGGTTGGTTTTTTTAATAAATGGTTAGTTTATATTCTATGATTTAGTTAATAGACGATTAAAATGTATTCTGTTACAGAAATGATGTAAAAAGATTATTCTCTTTTTAATTTATTTTCCAATTGTCTTTAGTAACTATCATATTGAGCGAGATCCAAACTTCTTCCTGGACTATGATTTCGCTTATTTTGTCTGGATTTATGACAAACCCCGATTTCTCATAACATTTAATTGCTTGTTTATTCCAGTCGTAGACATTAAGTTCTACTTTCTCTACATTTAATTCTTCAAAAGAATATTGTACAAGAAGATTAACTATTTTTTCTCCAATTCCTTTTCCTCTATATTTTGCATCACCAATAAGTATTCGGCAAAGTTTAGCCAAACTATCTTCGGATTGATATATTTCGGCATGCCCAAGTACTTCTTTGGATTCGGTATCAATTACTTTAAAAGGAATTCTATTTTCTTCTTTTAGATAATCATCTAACTGCTCAGTTGTTAATGGAAATTTAAAAATTGGACCTGAAAATTGAACTAACATTTCTTCATTATCTGCCCATTTTATTAATCTTTCAAAATCGGTATTATCGAATTTTTCTAGTTTTATCATTTTCACTTATTATAAATTTTGAGCTAATCGAAATCCTAAATCATCAATTTTAAACGATTTAGGATGGCTTCGTCTGCGATTTGTAGCCATACAACCTCTTTCATCATCATACCAGCCACCACCGCGAATAGTACGGTAGGAACCATAAACGGTTTCATCGTATATATCCGAACACCATTCCCATACATTTCCCAGCATATCATAAAGACCATATGCGTTGGGTTCTTTTGTTCCAACATCTTGTGTCGTTTTCTCAGCGTTTTCTTTATACCATGCAATTGTATCAATCTCACCGTATCTTATGCCTGTAGTTCCGGCTTTACATGCATATTCCCATTCGGCTTCGGTAGGAAGTCGGTAGCCATTTGCTTTGCTATCAAAAAGTATTTCTTCGCTGTTATTATTCCAAGAGTAGCAAGGGGTAAGTCCTGAATTCTCTGAAAGTAAATTACAAAAAACGATAGCTTCTTTCCAAGATACAGTTTCAACTGGTTTTTTATTTCCTTTAAAAGTACTTGGAGAATCCTGCGTGATTTCTAAATATAAATCTTGTGTTACAAGGTATTTTGCCATTAAGAAAGGCTGAATATTTGCGGTCCAGATATGTTTAATCCTATCGTCTCTCAATGTAATCTGACCTTGAGGAATTTCGACCATTTGCAGGCTAATGGCTTTATTATTTGATATATGGATACTATCTTGATTCATGTACGTTTGATTGCTTTTGCAATTGTAAACGAAGTTATGAAAAATATAGGTGCACATTTAAACAAAAAGACAATTACAGAAACTAGTATTGCCTTTTTGTATTTTGAAAATTGAATAATGTTTAAGGTTTAGATTTTAACCTGCTTAGTGTTTCTTGCGAAACGTTAAGAAAGGAAGATACAATCTTGTTAGACAAACGTTGTGTAATTTTAGGGTTGGTGTCTAGTAATTGCTTGTATCTTTCGGTCGCATTTTGGGTTAAGAACGACATGAGTCTTTTGGTATTTGTTACATAAGCCATTTCCATATAATGCCTGTAAAAACTTCCCCAATTAGGTATAATTTCCAGCAAATGATAAAAATCCTGACGCGAAATATAAAGTAATTCTGTTGGTTCTAATGCCTGAACAAATTCTAAAGAAGGTTCATTTAGCACAAAGCTAGATAAGGCGGTTACAAAATTACTTTCGAATCCTAAGTATCGTGTTGCTTCTTGTCCTTCTTCGGTTATAAAAAATATGCGCAGGCAACCATTGCAAATAAAATACATTCGTTGGGTGGTTTGCCCCGGGAAAACCAAGAGCTCATTTTTCTCGACTTCTATAGGATTAAAGTAACTGATTATTTTCTCCAGTTCTTCGTCTGTAACCGTTGATACCTCTTTTATATATTCGATTAATTGCTCTTTCATGTTTTAAATAAAATCTTTAACAAATTTACGATAATGTACAATATCTGCTATTGTTAAAACTACCAATTGATGCTTTTGAGCAAATGATAAAATCTCGGGTAATCTTGCCATCGTTCCGTTAGGGTTCATTAATTCGCATAATACAGCTTCAGGTTTTAAACCAGATAATTTCATCAAATCGACACTTCCTTCGGTATGTCCGTTGCGCTGTAGTACACCGCTATCATTTGCTCTTAGCGGAAAAATATGTCCAGGTTTTACTAAGTCAGAAGATTTTGCATTTTCTGCAGATGCGGTTCTTATGGTTTGAATCCTATCTGATGCCGAAAGTCCTGTTGTAACTCCATTTTTTGCTTCTATAGTAACTGTAAACGGAGTCTGAAAAAGACTGGTGTTTTCTTTTACCATATATGGTAATTCTAATTCATCGGCTTTTTCGTTAGTGAGGCAAAGGCATACAATTCCGCTACATTCGCGTATCATCAATGCCATATCTTCGACTGACATATGTTGGGCTGAATAAACTAAGTCGCCTTCGTTCTCACGGTCTTTGTCATCTAGTAGTAAAATTCCTTTTCCGAGCCTAAGTTCATTAATTGCATTTTCAACGCGTTCTTGACTAGTTGTACCAAATGATACTAATGGGTTTTCATTTTCTATTTCGGTAATCATTTTGATGTTGTTTTTTGGGCTAGCTTTCTAGCATTTGGAATAATTATAAAAGCGGTACTATAGGCAACAGGAATTATGACGTCCCAAGCTTTTAGGAATTTGAAGGACAAATCTTCTCCAAAGCTATAATTGCGCATAAATCCCACAAACGCCATAATGAGAGCTATAGGAGTAATAACAAATAAAGTGTTGGTGTATTTAAAATACTTTTTGTTCATTTTTAATTAATTATTAAATTTTTGAAGGAACAAAATTGTTTAAATAAGAAAGGGAAAACATTGATGTACATCAAAAAAAACAAAAAATCCCAAACTTATAATAATAGGTTCGGGAATGAATATTTTAAAAATAAGTTGGAGTAGAACTTTATTTTAAGTTATTTTCTTTTTTCCATTTTCTAATTCTGCCTCGTGCATTTTTATATGGTGATGAGGTATTAAATTGTATCATTCTTCCCATTGTCCATTTTTCATACCATGCTTGCTCATAAAGAGTTTCATTGTTGTGGCTTTCTATCAGGATTTGTAACTCATTTACTGTTGCATCTAGTTTTTCTTGTAATGCGATAAAATCTAAATCTTGATAATCGGCATAGAACTTCTGCGCAAGTTTGCCTAACTCGTTCCATTTATAGCCTGTTTCTGGAAAATCTACAGCTTCGTTATTATTCTTTTTATGATGCCATTTTAGGACTAATTCTCCCCAACCTATTAGGTATGAAACTAAATTATTCACGCTCATCATGGTGTTTTTAGAATGTCCTTCGAGTGTTTCCTTTGCAGTAAGTTCAACAGGAATTGTTTTTAAATCCTCTCGAAGTTTTACATATGTTATTTCAATCTCTTTTAAAAGTTCGGTTTTATTTTGAGGTACAGCCATTATTTTTTTAGATAACAGAATACCTCAATTATAAAGAAGAGGTATTCTTTAATTTAGTTCAATTATTTCTTTTAATCTCGAGGATTTTAATTCAAATATATCAAATAAGCCAATTTTTTTCAACAAATGTGCTTGCACTTTTATATCTTGAATTGCTATTTTGTATTCTTCTGAATTTTGATTGTTTTGATTAATAATTTTGCAATTTTCCATAAATGCACCTATGGAACCTTTGCGGATTTCTTGTCCTTGTATCGTTACAAAATTTTCGTTTTCTTTTAAAATGTCTTCTGGTTTTATTGTTTTATTTTTAAATGTGAATGACAAAATTCTTCATTTAAAAATAGTCCAACGATAACAATTGTTAATTAATGTATTAGCGCCTATTCCTAATTCTGCTTAGCGATACTGCCGATATTCCTAAATAAGAGGCAATATAATGTTGAGGAATACGCTGTAAAATTTCAGGATTGGTTTTTAATAATTCCTTATACCGTTGTTCGGGTTTGTCTGCAATTCGGGAAAGAAAAAGTTTCACATAGTTGCCGAGACGTTTGTAAATATAATTTTCAAAATCTTTTTTTGTACTCGGGTTGCTATCGAGGACTTTTTGAAAATCACTTCTTTTTATAGTATGAATTATGCTATCTTCTATGGTTTCGATGCTATATAAACTGGGTTGTCCTGTCCAAAAACTTTCAAATGAGGAAACCATTTGTCCTTCAAAGAAAAACTGAAAGGTGATTTCTTTTCCGTTGCTATTGAACCAAACTCGTAGACATCCTTTTTCTACATAAAACATTTTTTTAGAAATTTCTCCTTCGCTCAGTAATACCGTTTTTGATTTTAATTTCTCAGAGTAAAAAAAATCTTTCGAAGCTTCCCAAAAGGATTCATTGTGATTTAAATGGTTCAACATAGTTTTTGTTTTTATAGCTAAAAAAATAGTGATGCTTAGGTCAATGATAAGATTGAAATTATCAATAAAGATAAGCAAAGGAGCTGTTTTTTCTAAATCATTTTTAGTATAAAATCAGCAGTTTTCCAAATGATTATTCCCATCGAAAAACCTCCTATTGTACCTGTCAAAAGTCTCATAAAGTTGCTATGGTATTTGTGTAATGAATTTTGGAAATACCAATCTGCAAGCATTAATGTTAAACCAATTATCGAAAAGTAAAAAGGAGGGAGGAAATAAAAAAAGTAACAAATAGCACAAAAAATATGTCCGATGCTTGCGCCCAAACATCTTGCACAAAAAGGCATATGTTTGTCATTAATTTTATAACATCTGTCGGGGATTCCGTGACAACCTAAAGTAAAATCATCTAGTTTCATTTACCAGGTACGTTTACAATTTAAACAAGTCATTCTAACTTTATTCGATTTATGAGTGCCACATAAGAGTCCTAAAGGTCCAGCCAGAATTGCTCCGCAACACGCTTTTTTTCCGCTAAAGCCTTTTTTATCTACATATATTTGGGTCGAATGACATTTTGGACATCTAATTTGGTTGTCTTGATTGATAGTGTTCATGGTTTTAGTTTCGGGTTAATTTTTGGTTTCAATTTCGAATATTTTTCTTCCGTTATCTCCTAAATAATGGAAAAGTAGTTTTTCATATACTTTATAACCATCATCGACATTGGTAAAAATTAGTATTCCTTGTTTTGTTTTTGGGAGAATAAAAAAGATTGTTTGTACTCCTTGGTCTGCACCACCATGAGACAATGCTATTTCTCCATTTCCTAAATCGTAAATAACCAAGCCTAAGCCATAATATTCTTTGGGTTTCATTTCTATTTGATTTGTTCTCATATCGTCAAAAACTTTTTTAGATAATCCGTCGCCATTCATAACACTAATCAAAAATTTCCCATAATCTTCGATAGTTGTTAATACATCATCGGCAGCATTTGCAGTTTTTCTCTTTTCTGTTTCGTATGCATTTCCTTTCGGATCATATCCAATTGCATAGCGGGATTCGTCAGTTTTTTTGTCCCAGATATAATTGGTATCGTTCATTTGCAACGGAGTAAATAGTAATTCCTTTGCTAATTGATCCAGGGTTTTATTAAACTTTTTTTCTAATGCTTTTCTAAGATATTCAAACCCTTCACCAGAGTATTGGTATTTTGTTCCTGGCTCAGACTCAAAGTGTAGTTTTTTATCAGGACTGTTCCATCGCCAATTAGGAAAACCAGTTTGATGACTTAAAACCTGTCTTGTTGTAATTTTTTTTGTTTTGGGATCATTTGCAATATCTGGATCAATCCAATATTTATAAAGAGGTTCATCTAGATCCCATTTGCCTAAACTAACCAATTTTAGGGTTACCATCGCAGTGATTGGTTTGGTAAGTGATGCAATATTAAAAATGGTATTGTATGGTGCTGTGACTCCTTTTTTTAGTTCGCCAAAAACTTTAATCTGTTGTAGTTTGCCATCATTGATGATTCCTAATCCAAGAGTTGGAACATTGTTTTCTTTAAGCCATTTTTCAATTTCGGTATCATTGTCAAAAATAGCAGTTTTATTAGCAGTAGTTGTAGTATTATTATCATGATCGTAACTAAGAGCGCGAGCTAGTCTCCAAGTATCTTTTTGTAGTAGCCATAAATGGGTAAATCGAGCGCTACTTCCTGGAGTTTCTTTTTTGTCAGGAGTTATTCTGTAAAATTTATGGATTCCGATTTGTATTGCTCCATAGAGTACTTTGTCTTTATATAGTGGGTAAATCTCGGTACTTCCTGTAATTAAATCTCTTCTTAACTGATATGTCTTAGTAGAAGCACATAATCCGTTACGAAGGTTATAAATGAATTTCTTTTTATTAGATATACTGTCTTCGTCATGAAAAAACTCAAAATCTTCGGTTAATAAAGTTTCAAATTGTCTGATGTCGCAAGTATTAAACCCAACTTTAAAGAGCAAACTATCTCTGGAAATGATGGTTTTGTATAAATCGGAGTTTTTATCAACCTGAGCTGATAATGAGAGCGATGCTAGAAAGAATAGCAGTAATAAATAACGGTTGATTGTTTTGATTGTCATGATTGATGATTTTTTTATATGACGTAATATGAATTTTTTTGTTACAAAAAATCATAATATCTATATTCTACTATTCAGACAATTACTTGGTTTAAGTATCAAGTTTAATTCTTAACTGCTGATATCAATATAAAAATTGGTCTTCTGGCTTCGTCAATCATTTCAGGATATTTCTCTACTATTTCTTCAGAAGGTTTAGGTTCGGATATTTGTTTAATTGTAAAGTTAGCATTGATTAATGTGTTTACAATAGTTTCAAAAGTTCGATGGTATTTAATTACTTCGTGACCTAAAAATTGTGTGTGTCTTATGCCTTCATCCTGATAATTATCTATTGGCCAGTGAAGGCGATTTCCGCTTGAGTCGGTAAACCAATCTTGTTCTGGTCGAGAGGTAAATGCAGGATGTTCCATTGAAAAAATAAAGTTTCCGCCTTTTTTTATATACGTATTGATTTTATCAAAAATGTCTTTTAGATTTTTTACATAATGAAATGCTAGTGAACTAATCACAACATCAAATTCTTCGGATTTAAAATCGATATCTTCAATTGCCATTTGTCTGTAATCTATAACTAAGTCTTTCGAATTCTCCTTAGCTTTTTTAATCATTTTTTGAGACAAATCGATACCAACAACCTTTTTTGCGCCTTGTTCTTTGGCATAAATACAATGCCAGCCATATCCACATCCTAGATCAAGAATATTTTTATCTTTAAATTCAGGAAACATTTTGCGTAAAATATACCATTCGCCAGCAGCATTTAATCCTTCGGCAGAACGAGGCATTTTACTATAATTATCAAAAAAGGATTCGTCGTCGTATTTATTTTGTTTCATGTGTGGTATTTTTTTTTTGCAGCTAAGGTTTTTGTTTATACTTTTCTCAATGTATAAGTTACTAAATTCTCTATATTTAGATGGGTATTATTGTAAGGTTTGTCTTCGTATTGAAAATTAAGCTTCTTTAAAATGGAGACTGAATTAACATTGTCAGAAGAAGGAAAAGCGGTTATTATTGCTGAGTTTATTTCTTCAAAAGCATGTTTTACAACTTCTTTTAGTGCTTCTGTCATAAAACCTTTTCCTTGGTATTGCGATAACATTTCGTAACCAATCTCGACAATTTTGTTCTCAAGGTCAAAATTCCAAAGACAAACAGAACCTATTAAATCATTGCTTTCTTTTGTTGTGATTACCCAATAAATGCATTCGTTTTTGGCAACCAGATTATTCATTCGGATTATATATGCTTTTGCTTTTTCTAGATTGGAGGAATTATCTCTGCCCACAAATGCGTTTACAATTGGATCAGAATGCAATTTATGAATGAGTTCGAAATCTTGATTTTCGAGATTCCTCAAAACTAATCTTTGAGTTTCGAGTTTTGGAAATTCAGTAAAATCTAATTTCATAATATTTGGGTTTTAAAAAGGAGTTGCCTTATTAAACGAAATTATGAAAATAAATTAATAATCATCCTATACTTTGAGTTTGTGATTATTGAATGCAAATAAGAGGAACTATTTATATTTTTCTATATTCAATTCTATAAATATGTTTTAGTAATTTTCTTTGTTCAAGGTTTTCAAATAAATCTAACATATCTTTAAAGGGACTTTCAAAATGTTTGGTAAGATGTGTAAAATGCTTGGTTGTTTTAAGGAAATTATAGAAAAAATAGGGGTCTAAATTTGCAATATGTTCTTTATAACCAAGAGAAACTTCCAGAGTTTGTCCCGTTATTTTATTTTCAAACATACAATGTTCTCCATGAACATCATAAAGCCAATTATCGGATAATATTTCTTCTTCGTTTATAAAATCGGCATTTTCAATTTCGAAATAATCACCTTTTTTTATTGCTTCAATTTCAGGTTGCTTTGTTTCGGAGATAACTTTATTAATTAATTGCTCTGCTATAGTTTCAAATTCATCCATAGCATTTAGCACCTCAATTATTATTTCATTCTGCAATGTTTTCATCGTTAATTTTGTGAATGGTGTTTATTGTTTTGAAAATTTATAAGATCTATTTTCTTATCAAATCCATTCGTGTTATTTTTTGATTATTTACTTCAAAAATAACTACTTGTTCCGTTTTCTCATCGCTTCCATTTCGTCCACATACGTATTCGTGAACAATTACTTTATTATCAAAATTTATAGTTTTAATTATCTCAGCGTAAAGATTTGGAGAATTATCGAATAATGTAATAAACATTTTTTCACACTCATTTATACCATCAATAGTTATGGTATTATCAGCGTGATTAAAAATTTTAATTTCATTACTATATAAGGGCATCATTTTTTTGATGTCTCTATTGTTGAAAGCCAACATTTGATCATCAATAATTTGGTCTATTGTCATTTTATGGGGAATGCTTAATTGTTTTTTTTAACCTATATTTTATTTATGAGGAATTTCGGCTCCACACCAAGTACTAACATTTAATGGATTAAAGTTTGGACAGCTTTTCATATCTTCTTTGGATATCGTAATAATATATTCGGCTTTTAAACCAGCATTGTAATAATAGTTATTGTAGTCTTCGCCATATACCCAAATATCACTAGTAGGGCTTTGCATGGTGGTAGCATTAAAAATAAGTAAGTTGGATTCTTTTGGTAAATGGTAATTCTTATCAGAAATATATCCCCATGCGTTCATAAGAAAAGAAGAAACGAACAATACGTAAAACATGATAAACAATAAACTCCAAATTAAATATTTTTTATATTTCATAGCGGCAATTTTTTACTTAAAAATTAAAACAGGAGTTAATATTATTCACATTCGTAATTGTTTTACAACTAAAAGTAATAATTAAAAGTAAGAATTATAATGTTTTTTTAAATTATTCATAGCGAATAATCATTTTGTACTTTTTTTGATTTGGATTTTTTATGATATAGATTACCTTGTTTATCGAGGTTGTAGCGCAGATTTCATCAGATACTAATCTATGAATTAAGTAAATAGTATCATTTTTTATCTCTATATCTCCCACATAGGTTCCGCAAGCATTTACATCAATATATTTTGTGACATAAATAACATCATCCAGATACTGCGTTTTAATAGGAGAGTCCATTTTAGGTTGTAGTTTATACCATTCATCATCGCCTAAGTCTGCCATGAAATGAGAATTAAAGTATATCAGGTTTTTATTCTTTTTACTATCTTCTTCCTTGGTTTCTGCTCTATTTTGACACGAAATGATGAGAGGGATTAGTATATAAAATAAGTATTTCATGGACTTTTAATTTTATAATGCTCTATGATTTTTAGAAAGGAAGGGCTTCAGCTCTGGTTTTGAATTTCTTTTTCTCGATTACCCATAATATCACGTAGCTACCAGCGCCATCACTATTGGAAGATTGTATATACAATATGTCATTTACAGTATCGTAATTGACCATAGTTTGTTCCAGATTAGGCTCAAATGCATTTTTTAAAGCATTTTCGGGTACGTTTATTAAAATTTTATCAACTTCTATTTCAATTGATTTGTACTTTCTTTTAGGGATATTTCCATCAGTTCCAAATATAACTTGATCATCAATAGTTTCTAATAAAGTTGGACTTTCACTATTATATTTTAGTTTGTGGTTTTTTGGGCTAAATGCAATTTCGGTGATTGCTACCTTAACATTGTTGTTTTCGAGTTTTATAACTCCATTTTTATTTTCTCTAACTGGTATTTTTGTGAAGTTTGTTAAATCGATTATTCGGTCTTTATAGACATATCCGTTTAAGTTTTCTTTACCTTTTTTGTAGTCAATATTAACCCAGTTACCATCTGGTTCATAATTATAAACGATTGCTCCATTATCTAATTTGTCAATTATTTTGTTCGATTTTCCTGCAGAATTTCTAACATTAACATAACCATCAGGGTCATTTATAATTCCGAATTGAGAGAAACAAATATTAAAGGCTAGAAGCAGAAGAATGCTGGTTATTTTTTTCATGGTTTCTTTATAATTAAGCTTTGATAAAGAAACAAATATATAAGTTTTTTATTACGTTTTGTAAAGTTGTTGTGTTTATTATTTAAGTTTTATATACTGAGAATACATTAGTTTTTCTGAAAGACTAATAAAATAAAATTTAAAAGAGAAGTATAAGAGAATCTTCTAAAGTTTATTAGGAATGTTATTTTGATTTGTTAAAAGTCGCAGCAAGATTATCTACAAAAGCTGCCGTATATTCTCCTGTAGTATCTAAATCGGGATCTAGGATTGTTATCTCAAATCCAGTAAGTTTTTTGCTTTGGAATAGGAGGGAAGTAAGTTCGTTAAATTCCTGATATGTTAAACCATCAGGTGTTCGGCTATCTACGCAAGGCATTATCAAATCATTTAAAACATCAACATCGATATGGAGCCAAAATCCATCTAGATTTTTATTTTCAATTTCTAAAAGAAACGATTGAATGCAATTTGCAATACCTCGTTTTCTTAATAAATCTAGGCTAATATATGTGGCATCCGATTTACGAATTTCATTTTCATATTCGTCATCGTATTCGCGATTACCCACACACCAAAGATTTTCTTCTTTTATATAAGGAGAAAGATTTAAGATATTGGTTAACTTTTTATGTCCGTTGCCAGTTACTATAGATGCAGCCATACCACCAACACCACCAGTTTCCGACAAAGAAATATCTATAAAATCGGTATGCCCGTCTAGGTAAAACAAACCATAATTTCCGTTTTGTTTTAAGGCAATTGCTGCGCCCAAAAGAATGCTACAATCTCCACCAATTACAAATGGAAATTTATCTGTTGTGATTAGGTCATGTATTAATTCAGCTTGTTTTATTGCATAATCTGCTAAAGAATTTGCGTTGAGAATTCCAGTTTCTAGATCTTTTTTGTTGCTGTATGCAGGAGAATCGAGCCTGAGAATCCTTTCTGGATTTATTAAGTTATGCAAATTGTGTTTCTTTAACCAATCTGGTAAAAGTTTTTACGCCAGGTTCTTTTCCTGGTTGAGGTTCTTTTAAACCCAAATTTGAAGGAAACTCAACGATACATATCTTTTTCATGAAGTTTGTTTTAAGATGAAGATTTGAAAAAAACTTAACACATATTCCCGCAGCCAATGTCATTAAGATAAGCCTTTTTGTGCTAATTATGGTTAATTATATTCTCAACAAAGATTGTCTATAAGGAACGCGGATGATGCGGATTCGCTATAGCGAAAACACGGATTAAACACGGATTTTCTCCCGTTCCGACGCTTCGGACAATGTCATTAAGGTTAAGAGAATTTAGATTTAGTGTTTGTAAATAATAAGACTGTCGATTTTTCTGAGGTTTCATACATCTGAAATCAAAAATCTTTAGTCAAAAATCTTAAATCTTTTTATCATTTTTCTCTTAACTTAATGACATTGTGCTTCGGGATTGAGACTATGTGTTAAAATTAATTATAATCATATTATTCTGGATTCTTTACTAACTCAAATAGAATAAAAGTTCCTTGCTCAGATTCTCCTTTTCCTTTCTCGATGAAGCCTTTTCTTTTATAAAAATTTACTGCTTGTATGTTCTTTTCTAGACATTTTAAAGTAACGGGAAAATTAGTTTTCTTGAGAGCGGCTTTTAGCAACTGAGTTCCTATACCTTTGCCATGATATTTTTTATCTACATATAAATGGTGAATAAAGTTATCGGGCATCCAAATAGAAATAAATCCAATTGTAATATCATCGAGAATAGCAACCAGAATATATTCACCTTCGGTTTCGGTATCAAAATCATGTAAATGAAATGTAGTTGAATCTACCCACGAAAATGTTGTTTGCCTTTCTTCTAAGAATATCTTCCTTAGAGAATCTAGGTTACTTTTTCTAATTTCTACAATTTCCATCTACACTAATTATTGTGCTTGGTTTTTACGTTTTCTACGAATTTTTCTAACGATGTATATAATACCAGTTATTAGGATGATAAATGGCCAAATTGAAAATAACCACAATAGGAAATCAATAATAGAAGTCCATCCTTCGCTAATAGAATTTTTAATTCTTTCCGAAAATTTATCTTGTTCTCGAGCTTTATAGATATACTCTTTTTCTTTATATAAATTTAAATTCAGCGTACTAAAAGATACTTGGTCGCTAAGGTATTTTAAGCGTCCTTCTGTACTTTCTATTTCTTCTTCGATTACTCTTATATTTTCCTCGATGGCAAGAATATCTTTTACGGTAGAAGCCTTGGAAAGTAATTCTTTATAACGTTTTAAATATTCTCTTTTATTAGCCAAACGAGTTGTAATATCAACAAATTCTTCGGTTACATCTCTGGCTTGTATGCTTTTGCTCGTAAGTTCATCTTTTCCATTTTCGATATTAGATATTAGTTTTTCGAAGTTATCGGCTGGAACTCGTATTTTTAAATCGTATGAAATCGACTGATCATTATTTTGTAGATCCTCCGTTTCATAATAGCCATTAAGTTTTTTTAGTAATTCATCAATATTTTTTTTGCTTGCAGCAATGTCATTTGTTTTAACCGAAACAGTTCCGTCTTTTATGATTTTTTTTTCTTTTACTACAGGCTTAATAGTTTCTGGTTCAGTATTTTTGTCTTCAGATACTTCTTTTTTATCTTTATAATTAGTATCAGAACCCGTAGAAGGTGGAGGAGGAGGAGGTGCACTCAATGCCACTACTTCATCACTACTAGTTTCATTTCTGTTAGAATTACAAGATGAAGCAATTAATAAAACAATTAGACTTAAAAAGAATGATTTCATACAGGGTTCGTTTTAGGGGGATTTACTTTTTTGAATAAAGATATTACTTTGAATGTTTGCGTACTTGTTTTAAATGGCTATTTCGGTTCTAAAAACTACCACAGCATCTCCTTTTATCTGAATCAATGATGGTTTATTATCTTCAATCTTAACTTTAACTTTTATTACGCCAAGTCGATCTATTTTCTCACCTTGTCTTCCGTTAAATTCGAATTCATTACCATTAAAATCAACGATTTTGTTTTCTATTAAATATCCTCCTAGTGGTCCATTTGCATTACCAGTAACAGGGTCTTCATTGATACCAATTCCAGGGGCAAACATTCTGCCGTAAGTCAAGATATCTTTATCATCAGAGTCGAATGTAAAGACAAAATACCCATTGCAATTAATCACTTTACTTAAGTCGGCGAGAGCATTGTAGTTTGGAGTTAAAGCATTGAGTTTTGCTCTGCTTTTAATACCAATCATAACTTTCGAATGTCCTGTAGAAGCTATCTGAATCGGGCATTTCTCATCCCAATCAGATTCTTCCAGTCCTAATGCAGTTAGCATTCTGTTGTTTATATTGTTATCGAATGTAGGGCTAAGTTCAAAATTTCCCTGAGTCATTACAATTTGATAATCTCCATTATTTTTGATGATTTCAAAAGGAAGAGTACCAATCTTGGTTTTGAATTTTAATACACAAGAATCTAAATTTTCTTCGACAGCTTTGGCATACATTGCAGCAATAGTAGCGTGTCCGCAAATAGGAACTTCGGTACTTGGCGTAAAGTATCGTATTACACCATCGCAATCATTACTATCTGGAGGAAAAAGAAAAGCCGTTTCCGAGTTGTTTAATTCTCTCGCAATTTGCTGCATTTCGTAATCATTCAAACCATTGGCATTTACTACAACTCCTGCAGGATTTCCTTTAAATTTTTCTTTGGTAAAAGAATCAATCTGGTATGTTATTAGTTTTTTCATTATTATTTTTTTCGACCAACAAATCGTATTACAGAACCTTTCCCATTATGAAAAAGACCTTCGTTCAATTCGATTTCTTGTTCTACTAATTCGATGATCTCATAATCTGGAAAGTCAGATTGTATTTCCTCAATAGAAAACAACATATCCAATTCTTTTGGTCCACCAATTTTTTCGTTCTTAGAGTTGTATTCGATATGTTTCTTGCTAAAAGCTTCGAAAATTATCAAGCCACCTTTTCGTAAAAACGTACTAAGTGTTTTGTGGTATGAAGATTTAATGTCACCAGGAAAATGCGCATAAATTAATGCAATTGCATCAAATTGTTCTGGAGTATAATTTAATGTTTGCAACTCGCCAACTTGGTAGTCGATTGTTACATTATTCGATTCGGCAAGTCGTAAGGCTTTGTTTTTTCCTTCTATGCTTATATCAAATGCCGAAACTGTCCAGCCTAGTTTGGCTGCAAAAATGGCATTGCGCCCTTCGCCTTCGGCAGGAAAAAGAATTGTCCCGGGATTAAGTTTTTCTAATTGTTCTCTTAAATAGTTATTTGGTTGTTCGCCATAAGCAAACTCATCTGCGCTATATCTGTCATTCCATCTTTCAGTCCAAGTGTCATTCATGTTTTCGTAGGATTTAGTATTTAAATAGAAATGTTTTTTTACCTAACGAAAATACGAATTAAATAGGGATTTTATTAATACTTACTTTTATAGAATCTAAGTTAATTATTTTAGTTCTTATGGTTGATTAAATCAAGAATGCATTGTTCGCGAATTTTCCAAATGTCTTCTAATTCTAATTTTATTTCTTCATTTTTGTTAAGCCAGTCCTGTAGATGCTTTTTGTGAAATTCAACTTTATAATTTGAAATTTGGTTTGGGAGCATTTCAATTTCTATAATTAAGTCACTTTCAAAATCTGATGGCTTTGAGTTAGGGTTTGTGAAGTCAAAGATTTGATTCTCGAATTTTAAATAATTATGAGCTTCTGGAATAAAATCAAGATTGTTTTTCTGTAATGTTTCAGAAATCGCAACGGTATTTTTAGAATTCATTTTAAAAATTCCAAGAATTAATTTTACTTGGCTAAATCCATTTTCATCAGCAAGTTTTTTTAGTAATGCATGCTTTGTACTGCAAGTTCCGCAATTGTCAATAAATACAGTTTTTAGATCATTTTTATTCTGATTCCTCCCATAATTTAAATTTGCTACAAAATGAGTTGCATCACTAAATGTAGAAATATTGATTTTTAAAAATTCGTTTGAAATTTCTCCAAGTGGTTGAATTTTAAAACTCGGTAAGTTGGTCATAGATCTAGAGTTTTTGATTTACGGTGAATAGAAATTAATAATTGAACATTTTCTGTTAAAACGAAAATACGAATTTAAAAAGGGAATTTTTAAAAGAGTTTAAATTTTATCCATCGATATTAAGTATAATTTTACCATTAGGATTTATTTAGAATCTATAAAATTCTTATTTGATAAACTTTTCGACATTTGGAATTTTCTCTAATGATTTGGTGTTTTCTTTAAGAATCTGAGCTGCAGTTTCGTTTATTTTTTTCGCAGGAATGGTTTTCCATTTATCTAAATCTTTTTCAAAGTCAGTATTAAATAATGATTTAGATAAATCTCTTATAACACAATAAGCAGCAATGGAATGTCCGTTTTGGCTATCGTAATTTCCATTATTAATAAAAAACTGTATTCTTTTAAAAAGCCCTTCTTCGGAATAAAGAGATAGTTCCGTTAGTTTTGCTCTGTATTCTAAATCTGCAGATCCAATACCTTTTAGTTTTGGAAATAATTGATAATCGGCAAAATGTCTGCTTTCGTGACCAATATAACTTACCCTAAATGTTTCTGATTTTAAATCATACGCTTTTTTTACACAAAATAAAGCTTCATGAGTTGCCCAACCAGCAGGATAATATCTACCTAAAGTAGCATATTCGCTCCAGCCTAATGTTATAAAATCATCCATAAAATAGATTTTTATAGCAGTTTCTTTTCCGTCATAATTGAGTTTATAAACGGTATCTTTTTCAGTTTTCCAAACTAATAAATCATATAAACCTCCAGTTTTTCCAAACCCTGTAGTATGGTAACCTAAACTAGTAATGTATTTTTTTTGATATACATCAATACTATCTTCATTAAGGATCAGGTTTTTTGCAGATGGGAAATTTGCTTTAAGAAAGCTGGAAACATTTTTCATAATCAGCGTATCATTTTTCTGCTGTTTATTTAAAAAAGAGAATCGCCAGTAATCCCTGTAAATTTTTAATAACTGATCTATCTTAGATTTTTGGGTTTCCAAAAAATCACTTTTATCTTCCTTAAACTTGAATCGGTTTTCAAAATCGATCTTAAATTTTAAGTCTTTTGACGCTATTTTTTTAGTTGGGTCAACTTCAAGTAATGGCAATGCCGATTTAGGATCTCCATCTAATGCAAGTGCATAAATTTTGGTATAATCAAGTTTTATACTATCGTTTTGATTGGTTTGAGAATTTATTTTCGAAAAGGAGAATAAATTTAGAATTACTAAAGTAACTAGTTTTAAGATTCTCATGACAAATGTTTTTATAATAAAATAACCCGTTGGGTGTAATTACTGCGTCTATTCGCTTCGCTCGGGTCGTAAAAATTTCATTTAACACATAGAAACATAGATTTTATGTGTAAAAAAGAACACAAAAAGAAATACATTTCTTTCATATATCTAGTCCCGAAGCTTCGGGATGCATTTAAAACAAGTGAAACGCCTTTTTTGTGTGTATAAGACCTATGTTTCTATGTGTTAAAATTAATTACACCCAACGGGTTAAAATATTCAGTTTTATCAACCAGATGTAGCTTCTGCTTTTTATTATAGAGACATTTATTTTTTGAGTTTGTTACAGTCTTTATTTATATGCTTTTGTTGGATTTAGGGTTTCAAAAAGAGAATTTATCGTTGCAGTTAATTTTCTAGTTTGAGATAATTATGATCAAAACTAATGGTAACTTTCTTAAACTGACCAATTATATCTTGTCCGATATTGCCATAATTTACTTTTCCATAAACACCATAATCAGATTTATCGACTTGCAATTTAGGTACGTTTATTTGATTTTTCCCTAATAGAATTTGTTGATCTTTTAGTTCCAAAAGTTCTGAAGTAATTTCTTGTCCGCCTGCACTGGCTGTTTTTGCAGAAATTAGAGTACTATTTTTATCCAAATAAGTTTTGAATAATTCATAGAAAGATTTATTAAATGAACTTGTTTTTGCACCACTATCAAAATTAAATGGGAGAGTTTTACCTTTAAAATTTAGCATTACAATGGCACGAAGCTCATCGATGAATAAGTTTTTGTCGTTGCTCTTGATCATTTTGTTTTTAGAAAAACCAATACTATTTTCTTCAATTGTAACAGTTCCTAATTCTTTGATAATAGGAAATCCTATGATACCATTTATTACATATTTACCATTAGCAAATGTAAATGCTGAATCAGGATAAACCAAAAAGATGGCGTTATGAATTTTTATATCTCCGATATTTAAAACAGGAGCAATGCCCATAAGTACTTTGTTTTTAACGCCAGTAAAACTCATAACTTCGATGTTGTTATCTGGTAAGATGATAAAGCCTAGTTTCTTTGCTAAACTTTCGGTTATGCAGCTAATTCCGGCTCCAGTATCAAAAACAAAATCAGTATCTATAGTATTTGCTAAAACATTAGTGGTAATTAAACCAGCTTTATCTTTTTTTGTTGCCACAGAATGATTAGAAAAAGAATCGATTATTTGAGGTTTCTGTAATTTCAAAACTTCCCAAATACGTCTTGTATTCAGTTCATCATCCAGTTCTTCTTTGGTAAAATTTTTAAAAAATGTAGTGGTTAAAATACCAGATGTTTTAAAAGCACTTGCATAATCAAACAGCTTTATATAGTTGTCGTTTTTTAATTTATAATACCTGAATTCTTTGGTGATTTGACTTTTATTTAAGCTATCTAAATATAAGTTTGATAAATCAGGTTTGTTACATACGTTGGCAAACAATGCTTTATAAAAATAATAATCTTTAGTCTTAATTTTATTATTTAAGCTATCCATCTTTACAAATTGATGTTGCTCACTGAGTTTTTTAAGATTGCTCTCCGCTTTTATTTGAGAAAAGGCTACTCCAGTTTCTAATAATAAGAGGGTAAGGATTAGAAGTTTTTTCATTTTTAAGAAGATTAGTAATGTGCTGTTGTAGTATATGAATTTAGGAAATGTGGTTTTCTATTCAGTTAATATTGTTCTGTCATCATTTCTATAAAGTAATGAAAACAATCCCAAAGCAAAAAGGATACAACTTAGTACCATATACGATCCGTTTTTTAATACAAAGAAAGAAATACCTACTGCGGGTGCTCCAATTATAACCATTAAGGCACTAAAGGTATGAGTTTTAATAAAATTTAAGGCATGCGCTGCCAATCCTATAAAAAGTAAAGATGGGCCAATAATAACAAAAGGATATAAAATAGATGGCGTATTACTTATCTGATTACTTAATTCCGTTTTTGAGATTTCGTCATCTCCAAAACTCCACATTATAAAGTCAATAGTACAAAGCCCAACGTGACCTATAACTCCTAAAATGGTTAGAAAAGAAGCTACTGAATTAAGTTTATTCTTAGGGAATACATCATTAAAAGAAAGTAACAATACAGCTCCAATTAAATTAAACCAGTGTGCAAAATCTATAGGTTTTTGAAAATAAGCAAATTTAGAACCTTGTGAAAACATGATATAACTACTAACAAAAAAAGATAATCCGATTAAGCAAATAGTTCTTGGTTTCATAAATTTATTTTTGGTTGTTAATAATTGGTTTTATTATATAGACACTATTTTTTATAATTTGTTACAAATCTGGTTTTTCGGGTTGATTGTTTTTCTTTAAGAACTGCTTTTATCATTCTTAAATGGACTTTCAAAATTTATCCACTTTGTTGTATTTAATGACTTTCCATCCGTATTCATTGGAGTGAATCGGACCTTATATTTTCCAAGTTTGGTAAAAGTAAATGCTCCGGAACACATTCCATGTCCTACATTAAGTTTTCCATCCCATTCTTTGATATAAAACACAATTTTTTGGTTTGTATTAAGGTCAACCATTTCTGTTTTGTACCAGATTTCAGAATCAGATTTATTGGTAACATTGAATATTGCATTTGCAGCAGGACCACAACCATATTCTCTAACTTCTGTTTTTTGATATTTAATCTTCAGATCAGGATTTAATAATTCAGATGAATTTTTGTTTGTTGTTTTCCAGTAAACTTTTTCATTTTGGTTCGTTTCAGTATTCCACTGTGTCATTTCTTCTGTTTCTCTCTCTGTTTGCTTAGAGTATTTTAAGAAGTAAATAGTATTAGGTTTTAGTTGTTTTGCAGGTTTAAAAATGGCCTGTGTCAGACTCATTTGACCTTTTAGAATTTCAACAAGATTAAGTTTTACCAATTCGCCTTTCTTACTTTGTAAATAAACAGTTCGATTTTTGAAACTATTGATTGTTTTTTCACTCATGTAATATCCCTGTATGATAAACATCGAATTTAAACTTATGTTTGTTTTCTTTGGGGAAAATTGCATTCCGTTCGCACCACATTCTGCATAAGAAGAATTTAATCCGATTGCGAAGAAAAAAAGGAGTATAAGTTTTTTCATAATGTGATTTTTGAATTTTAGAGATTTGTCCTATTTCGTTAATTCGATAAACTTAGGGTTTGACCACAAATTTTGTAGTTCTGGAAATTGTTTTGCATCGTTTTTTAATTCAGGCTCCATATCAAATGTGATTTTCAATAATTCTAAACTTTCATCAATCTTGTTTTGTGCATTTTTCATGATTGCTATTTGATAATAGTTCCAAGAGAATTCCTGAATTTTATTTAGATTTTCAAACAATATAATAGCTTTATCATATTCTCTAATTCCTTTTAGATATAGTCCTTTACAATAATCTAACTGATATGTTGCCTCTTCATTAATTTCTTGTTTAAAAGTATCGAATTCTTTTAGGGCTTCATCTTTTGATAATCTTGCAAATACATCTAGTA
The DNA here is from genome assembly GCF_057834355.1 of Flavobacterium sp. GL_143. NCBI lineage: Bacteria > Pseudomonadati > Bacteroidota > Flavobacteriia > Flavobacteriales > Flavobacteriaceae > Flavobacterium > Flavobacterium sp. GL_143. Next base: position 3,151,771 of record NZ_CM174401.1, read on the forward strand.
ATAATTGTGTGGCAATGCTTTCGCGATGATAATTAGAAAATAATTTTTTGGCTGATTCTAAAGCATTACTAATATTATTTTCTTTTGCGTAGAATTGAATTATATAAATTAAAGCATTTGGATTTTCGGGGTCATTTTTTAATATAGTTTTTACAGTATCAATAAACTCACTTTCGTTAGATTCATTCATGATCTCACATAGTAAATCCATTTTGTTTTCTAAAATTACTAAATTATTAGGTTCTATTTGAAGTGCTTTATTGTAAAAAAATAAAGCTTTTTCATTATCATCTTTTTTATAATAAAGAGTCCCTTTATTGGCATAAGCTAAAGTTGCTTTTTCGTCTAGGGCTATTGCTTTATCAAAAAGTTCTAGTGCATTGTCTAAATCACCTCTGTCCATTTGATAGGCTCCAAAACCAATATATTTATCAACTTGGTCAGGTTCGCTATTCTCTTTTGTATGTTCTGCGTTTGGAATTATTTTGATTTCTGAAATTAATCCTGAGTCTAAATCTTCCTGAAAAGCATTAACCATATCAGCATTTAGTTTTTTTAATTTCGATATAATTTCTTTTACCTGATTATGATTTAATCCTTCCTGCAGAAGATTTTGTTCTACAGCTTCATAACTATGTTTGTTTTGAAAATATGCTTTTTGAGCAAAATCTAAAATCTCAGATTGGTAACTTTCATCTTGAAATTTCTTTTCGTCGATTCCTGCTATATGTTCTGGATTTGTGACTTTTTCTTTCTGTATAAATTGATTGGTTTTGTCTATTATATAATCAATTTGGTCATCATTTAGACCGATTTTTTTAAGTTCATATTTTGCAACATTTGGATTTAAGTTGTTTTCTTCAAGCTTCCATAATGCCAACGCACAAATTTCATGTTGAAATTGTTCGGAATAAAATTTAGAATTTTCAATTCCTTTTGTTTCTTTTTTAAAAAAGTCAAATAAACCCATAATAGTTTTTTTAAGATTATTGTCAATTTATATTTATTTCGATAGGATAGGATTAGCCTAAAGTTTTATAATCCATATCCCTTTTTCCAATCATTTATTTCTTTTGGATGTTCTTTATCATTTGGATAATTTGCTTTTACAAACTCAAATTGTTCTTTAGTTAGCAAAACCATTTTTCCATCATTTCCAGAACTTATAGGATAAAATTGTTCATTACTATGCTGTAATTTTAATTGGTCGTTTAGCATTTCTATAAAATTTACAAATGAAATTCCCCAATCATTTTCTCCAAAATCATTATCGTAAGCTAAATATTCTTTTCCGTTTAGTTTTATTTTATGAGTCCAATGTTTTTCAGTTTGACTACTAAATTCATCCGAAAATTTCAGTTTAAGATTTAATTTGTCGAATGTTTTTTTTACAGTTTCTAAATATTGAATTAAACCACCTACTTCAAATAGAGTTTCAGAATCAACAAAATAAAATCTATTGTCGGTAAAAATGACACTTTCGCCTTTCATTTCACCTCCAAAGAAATGTTGTTCATTATAAGATCTTTCAAATTCAGTTTTTGTTTCTTTTAAATCTTCTTTTTCTGTTAAATTGAAAAAATTTAATTTCTCTAATTCTGACACAATTTGTTTTCCAGTCAATTTAGGATTAACTTTTTCTTGTTGTTTTTCACTAGCATTATTTTGAGCTTTTGAATTGCAGCTTAAAAAAGAGATACTAAGTAATAAAAATATTATTTTATTCATTTTCTTTTTTATTAAATGTTATTTATCTGTAAGTGTTTATACCGTATTCGTGTGATTTTTAAAATATAATTAAAGGTCTGATTTATTTGCTGTCTTTTTTTAAAGAGTTACTCATAATCAATCCAATTACAAAACCACTAATAAGTCCTCCGATATGTGCTGCATTATCAATTCCTCCAGTAAGTGCCATAAGCAAATTATATCCTATAAAAATGAGCGTTGTAATTAAGAATACATTATTGATTTGTGGAGGAAAAACTTTTGTCAATAACAAACTTAGGAATAATCCATAAAGCCCAAAAATAGCACCCGAAGCACCTACGCTTACTGTTGCATCATACCACCAAATACTAGCTAAACTGGCAATAATTCCTGTAACTAGGTAAATTGTTAAGTATTTCGTTCGACCCAATAGAGGCTCCAGAAATATTCCGACAAATAAAAGCCCAAACATATTTGATAGCAAATGCATGAAACCACCATGAAGGAAGACATTTGTAATAAGTCTCCACCACTCGCCATTGGTTGTATAAGGTTGGTAGTTTGCTCCCCAATTTAGTAAATCTTGCCCATTAAACGATATAAAGCCTAAGCCTGATAGAAACATCACTAAAAAGATTGCAATATTTAGGTATATTAAAATTGGAGTAACAAAATAGCCTTCTCTTGGTTTTATAAATTCCAAGAATTCTTTTAAATCTTTGTTTTCTTGGGGTTTTCCGCTTTGTAGGTTCTTTAATTCTCTTTGGTTAAATTTTGGAATTAAAATCGCAATTAGTGATATAACTATTCCTCCTAATAATGTGCAGATAAACCATAGGAAGGAATTTCCATTTTTGTTTTCAAAAGGTTCTTTGTGAGAAATAAAAATAGTTGCACCTTCAGTATTTAATTTAGTGCAATTTTTTAAGGCTTTTTTATAACCATCTCCAGTTTCTGAATTTCCAACTCTTTCTAAGTATATAAAATCACTTAAATCAGTTCGGTTAAATTCGGTTTCGCTAAAGTTTGCAAAAGTTTGGTATTCACTTTCTTTTCTAGAATCGCTTATACTATTACTAACCTGATTATGGTATTTTATTCCTAACCAATATTTACAATTCGTAGCGGTTGAAGCATTATTTTTTTTATCAAAAACAGGAGCAACAACATATATAGTCATGTTAAAATCAGTATCGTGCTTACCACTTACTTCAAATAAAGTATAAGAACTAGCTTTTGATTTGTCTATGAATAATCTTTTTATGTTATAATACTTTGTTTGTTCTTTTTTGGAAATTGCAGAAACATTCTCGACTTGGGTTAATTTTCCTGTTGCTGTTTTAAGATAGTCTTGAGCAATTATTGTTGGAACCGAAATGGAAAGCCAAAGAATAAAAATATAAAAATCGGTATAAGTCTTTCCGTTTTTCGCTTTTAGGTTTAAAATGTTTAATCTCTTGTGTAAATAAAATATGATCGGTATTGCAGGAAATATCAATGGAATTACAAAATCGATTATCATTTCTTTGACTGAAAAGAGTTGAAATTTGATAAAAAGTAGCCAGTTTAAAAAAGTATAAATAATACAAAAGCTTAACATCGTAATTAAAAATGGAGTAAAAATTAATTTAAGCTTCTTGGTAAGATTAGAATTCATATTTGGTTATATCTAATTATAAGGTGCGTGTTTTTCTATCAAAAGTCTTGATTGATTTATTGCATATATTGGCAACGTAGGACTTTTATCAAGAGACTAATATATAGTTTTTTTATTATTAATTTATACTTGAAAATAAAACTTCATTGTATTGCAGTTTCGCGTGAAGGATAGAGGCGGTATCCTTTTGTAAGCGGAGCAAAACAAAAGATAAAGCCGAAAGCCTGACCCGCTTTTTCTGCGGGGCACGCCATAAAAAAAATCCAACTTGTTTGCACAAATTGGATTCTTTAAAAGTTTTTAATTTTTCTTAAAAACGCTATTTTATTTTTTTGATTATTTCAGAAACAGATACTTCTAAACCTTTATAAAAATCACCTTTTTTAAATTCTGGTAAGGCATAGCTAGATATAATATCTTTAGTTTCGTCATAATTAAGTGTGTTACGTACTTGGTCACTACCTTGTATCTGAATTTGTCTCAACTCTTTGCTAAAAACAATTAAAACGGCTGTATTTAGTTTTAGTTTATTGGCTAAATAAGTATTCAGATCCAATGAGTACTCAGGAATATCAGAATAAGGTTTTATTGAAGGAGTTGTAACAAGAATAATTTTATGACCTGAGCTTGTTTCGCAAGATTTTAAAGTATTTTTTAAAGCTGCTATTTGACTTGGAGATAATATTTTTTCGAAGTCATTTACATAATCATATGATTTCGAAAAAACATTTTGAGGTTCAGAGGTTGAGCTTACTGCATTTTTTGTTTGGGCAAAAAAACTATTTAATGTAAATAAGGTAATTGTAATAATAAAGAAGATCTTTTTCATATTAGTACTGAGGGTTAGATTTGGTGGTGCGAAAATAAGACTTTATTATGATAAAACATTCTTCAAATTTGTATGAAATGGTTAATATTTTATTGGTTTTATGTGAAGTATGTGAATTAACAAAATAGAAACTTTTACTTGACATTATCGAGAAGTAAAATCATAAAAAAAAATCCGACTTGCGGAAGCAAGTCGGATTTTTGATTGAAAATTATATTTAAGTTTAATAGATATAGTGAGAAAAATAATTACTTTATTATTTGCATATAGAATTATACTCATTAACGATATCAATAGCACTTTTGTTTTTTGGGTTATATTTTTCTTTTTTTGATTTTTCTACTAATTCAGGACAGTCTGAAAATACATTTTCGATCATTACCCGGAGCTCATTACCTGCTCCAATTGTAATGCCAATATTGGAACTAATAAAATAATTAGCCGCTTCTTCTCCGTTTTTCCAGACATAGTAAAAAGTTGTTGTACCAATATATCTACCCTTTTGGTTGGTTTGTTCTTTTTCTCTACTATAAAGTGAGGCCTTGCCCTTTGGTATGTTTACTGGGGTAAGCCAAAGGTGTTTTATTTTCCCATTTTTTTTTAAAGACAAAAATTTCTTGTCAAAATAAGGAATATAGAGTTTATCTTCTCCAAATATTGTTACTTTTTCAATTTCGTCATTTTCATATTTTATTTTATCTTGAGAAGTCTTTATTGCTATTTTTTTAGTTGCAGAACCAACATAATGAGAGGGATCAGTCGTTACCCCTTCTACGGTTGTTCCCTCTTTTAATTTTAGTGTGGCTTGTGATTTAGGGTTTGTACTGCCACAAGACAAAAATACACCTGTTAGAATAATTAATATAAATTTTTTCATTGTAATTTATTTAATGAGTTAGGGAGCAAAATTATAATATCTTCATTGCAAAAAGAGACACTATAAGTCATTTTTGTAATATAATAAGTTTGGTTAATGTTTTGATTTATTGAGTGTTATGGTTTTTTTTGTTCTATGTAGGAAACAGGATTTGTGATAACAAATCCTATTTTTAAAATTGAAAATTATAGATGAATTGAATTATATGTAATCTGTAGAGATGCACAACTTTGTTATGTATCGTTATGGTTGTTTTTTTTCAATAGTGATTATCAGCTTATTTTTTTTAAGGTCGATATTTATCATTTGTCCTTCTTTGAAACCAAGTTTTTCAAGCCATTTGCCTTCGAGTCTTATTTGTGGGATCGTTGTGCCTTTGTAAGCTCTTGCTTGATGTTTTCTATAAATTTTTAGTTTCCTTGAATTTTTCATTGTCATATAATTATATGCATTTATAGCATAGCTCAGATTATGAATCAAATGTCTTTCAATTTGCTGAGAATACTGTCATATTATAAGTTGACAAATCTTATTTTTTTAATATTTTTTTGAATTAGATTATTGTTTTAATAGTGCTAGAAAAGATATAAAAATGAATGTGTAGTCGTATTGCTGTGCACCTCTACGAAATGACAAACTGGGGCTTAAGCAAATAATTAACGCATTAAAAATCCGACTTGCTTTCGCAAATCGGATTTTTAATATTTTAGAAACGATTAATAATTCTTTATAAAAAGGATCGTTTATTTGGCTTCTATCTGATTTAAAATATAATTTTTAGCAAGAGGACCTGTAATTTCTTTATTGTCCATATCAAGCTGTGTTAGTGTTCTTTCTCCCACTAAGTAAGATGTTGTTCTAGTTTTATCTTTAGTTATAGTCGTGATTATGTTTCCTTCTTTATTCCATGTAGTTGTTCCTTCATCGGTAAACTTATTATCTTTTGTTTTACCCAGATATGTTTCTTTTATAGAAAAAGTTTTGTCGTCATTTATTGTTATTTCCTGCTCAATTCCTTCACAATCTGCACATGGTATAATTCCTTTATAGGTACCAACCCAATCTAATGAATTTTGTGATGTATGTTCATCATGAGTTACAATTGTATCTTGCGTTACTGTATCTTGTTTCATGGCATCTTTATCCTTACAGCTCGCCATTAATAGCCCTGCCATTATCAGTGTTACGATTTGCTTTTTCATTTAGTTGAGTTTTATTAGATTAAGTAAATTTAAGTATTATATAATAAGAACGTGCTAGTAATTTTTTATTACGAGTTAAGGCAGGGTTTTAGAATTAATTAAAAAAAGTAAATCATAAAAAAAATCCGACTTGCTTTCGCAAATCGGATTTTAGATTGAAAATTATATTCTTAACTAAGGGAATATTACAAGTGAATTACTTCGCCGTAAGCATCAGCAACAGCTTCCATAACAGCCTCACTCATTGTAGGGTGAGGGTGAATAGATTTTAAGATTTCATGTCCGGTAGTTTCTAGTTTACGAGCAACAACTGCCTCAGCAATCATATCTGTAACACCAGCACCAATCATGTGACATCCTAACCATTCGCCATATTTAGCATCAAAAATTACTTTTACAAAACCGTCTGGAGTTCCAGCAGCTTTAGCTTTTCCTGAAGCAGAGAATGGGAATTTACCAATTTTTAATTCGTATCCTTTTTCTTTAGCTTGTTTTTCAGTTAAACCTACAGATGCAATTTCTGGAGTTGCGTAAGTACAACCAGGAACGTTTCCGTAATCGATTGGATCTACGTGTAAACCAGCAATTTTTTCTACACAGTTAATTCCTTCAGCAGAAGCTACGTGAGCCAAAGCTTGTCCAGGAGTAACATCACCAATAGCATAATATCCAGGGATGTTAGTTTGGTTGTAAGCATTTACCAAGATTTTATCTCTGTCTACAGCGATACCTACTTCTTCAAGACCAATGTTTTCGATGTTAGTTTTAATTCCAACAGCCGAAAGTACGATGTCAGCCTCAAGAACTTCTTCACCTTTTGCAGTTTTAACAAATGCTTTTACACCTGCGCCAGTTGTATCAATACGCTCTACAGAAGAGTTAGTCATGATTTTAATTCCAGCTTTTTTCAAAGAACGCTCAAATTGTTTAGAGATATCTTCGTCTTCTACAGGAACAACGTTTGGCATAAATTCTACAATAGTAACCTCAGTTCCCATTGAGTTATAAAAATGTGCAAACTCAACTCCAATAGCTCCAGAACCTACGATAATCATCGATTTAGGTTGAGTAGGTAAAGTCATTGCTTGACGGTATCCTATTACTTTTACTCCATCCTGAGGTAAGTTTGGTAACTCACGAGAACGAGCACCTGTAGCAATAATAATATGGTCAGCGCTATATTCTGTAACTTTATTATCTTTATCAGTAACGTCAAGTTTTTTTCCTGGTTTAAGTTTACCAAAACCATCTATAACGTCAATTTTATTTTTCTTCATCAGGAACTGAACACCTTTGCTCATTCCTTCAGCAACACCACGGCTACGTTGTATAACAGCAGGGAAATCTTTATCGAATTCAGAAACAGTCAATCCGTAATCGGAAGCGTGTTTTAGATAATCAAAAACCTGAGCCGATTTAAGTAATGCTTTGGTAGGAATACAACCCCAGTTTAAGCATACACCACCTAGGTTTTCTTTTTCAACTACGGCTACTTTAAAGCCTAATTGTGATGCTCTAATGGCAGTTACATATCCGCCTGGACCACTTCCTAAAACAATAACGTCGTATTTCATTTTTTAAGTATTTATTTTATTTTTAAAATTGAAAGCGGTTAAAAACGCATTTCATTTTGTGTTTTTCAACTATGAATAGAGATTGCGAATTTAAGGATTTATTTTAAAAAAAGGTTTAATTTTTATTTCAAGGTCAATTTGTATTGGCTATTTCACAGAGATTAAAATAAAAGTGATTTAATTTGCTAAATTTTAGCTAATAATCACCTTTTTTTTGTGAAAATAGCAGTAATTAAAAATGTGTCCCGTATTAATTTGCAACCACAAATTGAGAGTCGTATAAGTTTTTATAAAAACCTTCGGCACGATTTATCAATTCCTGATGCGTTCCTTGCTCTACAATAAGACCTTTATCCATAACCACAATTTTATCGGCGTTTACAATCGTTGCCAATCGATGCGCAATAACAATCGAAGTTCTGCCTTTGGTAATCGTTTCGGTAGCACGCTGAATTAATTCTTCAGAGTAGGTATCTATAGACGAAGTTGCTTCATCTAATATTAAAATACTCGGATTACTTACATACGAACGCAAAAAAGCAATCAGTTGGCGCTGACCCGAAGAAAGCATTACACCACGTTCCTTTACATCAAAGTCATAATTATCTGGCAAGCTCATAATAAAATCATGTACTCCAATTACTTTGGCAGCTTCTACAACCTGAGCCTTGGTTATTTCAGGATTATTAAGTGTAATATTATTGTAAATCGTATCGGCAAACAAAAACACATCTTGCAAAACCACCGCAATTTGCTTGCGTAATGAAGCCAGCGTATAGTTCTCTATATTATGACCGTCAATGCAAATTGTTCCGCTATTAATTTCATAAAAGCGATTCAGTAAGTTAATAATAGTCGATTTTCCAGCACCAGTCGAACCTACAATAGCAATAGTTTGTCCGGCTTCAACCGATAAATCAATGCCTTTAATAACTTCTTCTTCTGGAATATATCCAAAACGAACGTCCTTAAATTCGATAGTTCCTTTAAAAATAGGAGCTTCGATAGTTCCAGTATCCTGGATATGGTCTTGCGTATCGATAATATCAAAAACACGATTGGCAGCAATCATTCCTAATTGCATCTCGTTAAATTTATCCGCAATCTGACGCAACGGATTAAACAACATTCCGATAAACATCGTGTAGGAGAATAAATCCCCAAAAGTCGTAAAGTTATCACCGTTTAGGATTTTAAATCCACCAAAAACGACAATGCACCCCAATGTAAGCGACGAAATAATATCGGCAATAGGGAAGAAAATTGAGTTATATAAAATCGTTTTTATCCATGCTTTTTTATGTTTACCGTTTATTTCCTTGAAACTTTCGTACTCAGCATTCTCACGATTAAAAAGCTGAACAATCTTCATACCCGTAACACGCTCCTGTACAAACGAGTTCATGTTGGCAATCTGAGTTCGAACTTCCTCAAAAGCAACCTGCATTTTGCGCTGAAAAATACGAGTGATATAAACCAAAATAGGCATGGCAATAACCACAATCCAAGTAAGTTTCCAGTTCATATAAAACATAAAAATTAGCACAACAAGCATTTTCATCAAGTCACTAATAATCATAAATAAACCCTGGCTGAAGATTCTTGCAATCGACTCAATATCTGAAACCGAACGAGTAACCAATTGTCCTACAGGAACAAGGTCAAAATATTTCATTCTAAAACTCAAAATGTGTTTAAACAACTTCGTGCGGATATCCTTTACAATATCCTGACCCAACCAGTTTGCCCAATACACAAAATAAAACTGCGAGAAAACCTCCAATAAAAGCACAATTCCCATTAAGGTTACATAAAAAAGTAAACCCAATTGGTCGTGCGTTTTAATATATCCGTCCACCGTTTGCTTAAGCAAATAGGGGCGAAGAGCGGCAAAAATAGAGAGCGAAACCGCAAAAATGATTACACCATTATAGCGCCATTTGTAAGGTTTAGTATAAGTAAGAATTCGTTTGAAGAGGCCAGTATCAAATGCTTTTGCTTTCATTTTATTTTTTTTGCTTTAGGCTTTAGGCTTTAGGCTTTAGGCTTTAGGCTTACTGCCTATAGCTTAAAGCTATAAATAATCGTAAACAACCTTAGTTAAATACAATCCGTGTGCCGGAACCGAAAAACCAGCTTTGTCTCGGTTTTTACTAGCAATGATATTTTCAAAATCATCCAGCGTAATTTTGTGTAAACCAATGTTTATCAGAGTGCCAACAATGGCGCGAACCATATTTCGTAAAAAACGATTGGCCGAAATGGTAAAAATCAGCTTATTATCTTCGGTTTTCCAATACGCTTCAAAAATACTACAATCAAATGTATTTACATCAGTGTTCACCTTCGAAAAGCATTGGAAATCGGTATGATTTAACAAAATTTTAGCAGCTTCGTTCATCAAAGCAACATCCAGATATTGATGAAAATACCAACTCAGTTCCTCCAGAAAAGGATCTTTCACGGTATTAATATGATATTCATAAGTACGTTTGGTTGCGTCAAAACGACAATGCGCTTCGTCCTGAACCAAGATAACATCATAAATAGCAATGTCTTTTGGTAAGTAAGAATTGAGTTTGTGAACCAAATTCGGAACGACAATAGGAGAATCATAATCAAAATGAGCAAACATTTCTTTGGCATGAACACCAGTATCAGTACGACCAGCCCCCATTAAATTAATAGGAGTATTTAATAAAACAGAAAGTGCTTTGTTTAAAGTTTCCTGAACTGATGACGCATTAGGCTGAAATTGCCAACCATGATAATGCGTGCCGTTGTATGCAAATTGTATAAAATATCTCATTTTAAGGTGCAGAGGTTCTAAGATGCAAAGGTACAAAAAAGGTTCAAAGGAATAGAGATGCAAAGGTGCAAAGGTTCTGAGGTTTTAAGGTTTTTTTAGGGACGCATTGTAGAGACGCACCGCAGTGCGTCTCCCGCCAAAGTTTTTACGTTCTAATTGAATATTGTTTTGTAAAAACACCTTGTGAAGACGCACTGCGGTGCGCCTCTACAGAAAACCTTAGTACCTCAGAACCTTTGCATCTTTGTACCTTCATAAAAAAAACCTTTGCACCTTTGCATCTCTGTTTCTTTGAACCTAATTAAAGAACCCTTGCCTCTCTGAACCTATGTACCTTCCTCAAAAAACTGTTAAAATCAAAAATACCAATCATAGTTTGCTTAGCAAAAAATCGTGTCAGAAATTGACAATTCCAACGATTTAATCAGGGGCTTTTTTAAATATTATTTCAGTAAAATTAACAAAAGTTAATTTTGAAAATATTTCATTTTAACAGGAAGTATTTCTGCTATGTTTGTAATCTAATATATCAAAACTATGAATGAAATTACTTCTTATTGGTGGATAATTTTAATCTTATTCTCCATCGTTTTTTACAAATTTATTTTACGTGTTTTCTTCGGAATGGTGATGGTTCCAGAGGATAAGATTGGTCTTGTGACTAAAAAATTCGTTTTGTTCGGAACTGATAAATCGCTTCCTGATGGTCGTATTATTGCGACAAAAGGAGAAGCAGGTTATCAGGCAAAAACGCTTGCTCCGGGTTTATACTGGGGAATGTGGATCTGGCAATATTCGATAGATATGACTGGATTTACAGTTATTCCGGAAGGAAAAATTGGACTCGTTTTAAGTAAAGACGGAAAGGAAATTCCAACCGGTCGAATCTTAGCCCGAAAAGTAGAAAGTGACAACTTTCAGGATGCTACTTTTTTCCTGGACAATGGCGGACAAAAAGGACGTCAGACTGCTTTTATTACCACAGGTTCGTATCGTATAAATACGTTCTTGTTCGAAATTGTAATTGCAGACCAAATCAAGATTTATGAGAACATGATTGGTATTGTAACAGCTCTTGACGGAGAACCAATTCCGCAAGGACAAATTGCAGGGAAATTTGTTGAAGGTCATAATAACTTTCAGGATTTTGACAAGTTTTTGGATACTGGCGGAAATCGTGGTTTACAGCCTCAGGTAATGTTGGCAGGATCGTACTATATTAATACATGGGGAATCTTGATAGAACAAAACCCAATGACCGATGTGCCTATTGGATATGTTGGAGTTGTTATTTCGTATATTGGAGAAGATGGTCAAGATGTTACCGGAGATACTTTTAAACACGGAAACATTGTTTCAAAAGGACAACGTGGTGTTTGGATGGAACCTTTTGGACCTGGAAAATATGCCTTAAATAAATATACGACTAAGTTAGAAGCAGTTCCAACAACCAACTTGGTTTTGAATTGGGCAAATGCCAGAAGTGAGTCGCATGATTTAGATAAAAATCTTTCTACGATTACTGTTCGTTCAAAAGATGGTTTCCCATTTAATCTTGATGTGGCACAAATTATTCACGTTCCGGCTGCCGAAGCGCCAAAAGTAATTGCTCGTTTTGGAAGCATGAATAACTTAGTTTCTCAGGTTTTAGAGCCTACAATTGGTAACTATTTCAGAAACTCGGCTCAGGATAGCGATGTTATTTCTTTCTTGTCTACAAGGAAAGAACGTCAGGAATCGGCTAAAAATCATATTAAATTAGTTCTTGATGAATATAACGTAAATGCTGTTGATACTTTGATTGGAGATATCGTTCCGCCAGATTCATTGATGAAAACTTTGACAGATAGAAAATTAGCAGAAGAGGAGCAAAAAACATATCAAACTCAAAGAATGGCGCAGGAACAACGTCAGGGAATGGAGAAAGAAACTGCGATTGCAGATATGCAGAAAGAAATTGTGCGTGCTTCGCAAAGTGTAGAAATTGCACAACGTACCGCAGATGCAACCGTGAAGAAAGCTGAAGGAGATGCAACCAGTTTAAAACTGAATGTAAACGCCGAAGCCGAAGCTACAAAAATGCGTGCCAATGCGGAAGCTGAAGCAACAAAAGCAAGAGCAGGAGCACAAGCTGAGGCTACCAAATTGAACGCAAGTGCAGAAGCGGAAAGGATTTCTAAAACAGGTTTAGCCGAAGCAGAGAAAATTATGGCAATTGGTAAATCGACTGCAGAATCGTACCAACTTCAGGTTAGCGCGATGGGTGGAGATAATTTTACCAGATATAAAGTTACAGAAGAAATTGGAAAAGGAAACATCAAAATAATTCCTGATGTTTTAATTTCCGGAAACAGTGGTTCTGATGGTTCTATCAGTGGTTTGTTAGGATTAAAACTAATGGAAATGATAGATACCAAAGATTCTAAAGATGTTAAAAACCCTAAGAAACAGTAACTATTGTAAAATGTAAAGCGTTAGAGGTGAAATGTAAAAGACATCGTATAACGTAGAGACGGACAGAAGTGCGTCTAACACAAAGTTTTAAATCCGGTCTGCATTAGCAGATCGGATTTTTTTATGTTCAACAACAAAAGAAAACCGTACGAAAGACGCACTGCGGTGCGCCTCTACAAAGAAAACCTTTGTACCTTTGCAATTCTGAACCTTTGTACTTGTAATGAAAAAAATCCTCCTACTTTCCGATACGCACAGCCATATTGATGATACAATTTTAAAATACGTTTCCCAAGCTGATGAAGTGTGGCATGCGGGAGATATTGGTGATTTATCGGTTACCGATGCTATAAAAAAAGTAAAACCACTACGTTGTGTTTATGGAAATATCGATGATGCTAAAGCTCGATTAGAATTTCCGTTAAATAATCGTTTTATGTGTGAAGATGTTTCAGTTTGGATTACTCATATTGGTGGTTATCCCGGAAAGTATAGTCCTGCTATAAAAGCAGAAATGGCTTCTGATCCTCCTAAATTATTTATCTGCGGACATTCACATATATTAAAAGTGATGTTCGATAAAAAGAATAATTTGCTGCATATGAATCCTGGAGCTGCTGGTAAAAGTGGTTTTCATCAAGTGCGCACGATGTTGCGATTTGTGATTGACGGAGATAAAATAAAAGATTTAGAAATTATAGAAATCGAGAAACGTAATTAATTTATACCAGGTTTACTATTGGAACTTCAATTCTAATCGAGGTACCAATATCAATTTTAGATATAACTGCTATTTCACCTTTTAAATTCTTTATTCTGGCTCTAATTTGGTTTAGACCAAAGCCTTCGTCGATATGAAATTTATTTGTTTTATATCCTTTGCCGTTATCATTTACATTGACAATCAGGTGGCCATTTTCTTCAACTAACGAAATACTAGCAAGAGAAGCTTCACTATGTTTTATAATGTTGTTTAAAAGTTCCGAAATGATGAAATAGATTCTCATTTCAAATTTTTCATTGTATCGGGTTTTCGATGGAATAGCACAAGAATACTCAAAAAGTATCGTCGAATTAGAATTCTTTTCGCATAAATCTTCCAGCGCATAAAACAAGCCAAATCGAACTAATAATGTAGGTAAAAGTTCATGAGATAAATCACGTACTTTATCATGAGCTTCTTGCAGAATGAATTTTGTTTTAAGAATTTCTTCAGAAACAGGTTCATTTTGAGTCGAAAAAACATTTAAATGCATTCCTGCCGAAGATAATAAGGCACTAATATTATCGTGTAAGAATAAAGCAATTTTCTTTCGTTCACTTTCCTGACCGTCGATACTGGCATTAATTATGTTTTGTTGTATTTTGCTTTGTATATCTTTTAGTCTGTTATTTTGTTTCAGTTTGGTATTCTGATAGAAAAAATAAAACAAGATGATACTAATAACAAATAGAGAAACCATAATACTAACCACTTTCTTGTTACGGGATTGCTCTGATAATAAAGATTGTTGTTTTGATTTGTACTGCGATTCTATTTTATCAATGTCTCTTTTGTATTGATCTACTTCTAGATTAAGATCAGCAACATCTACTTTTCGTAATTTATCTTCATTATTTAGTTCTTCGTTTAAAGTAGTATAAAGAGCTAGATTGTCATAGGCTTCTTTAGATTTTCCTATTTTTGATAGAAACTTAGAATATTCTTGATAAGTGAAACATAAATCTGATTTTTCATTTCCTTCTCGACCAATTTTTATTGCTTTTTTAAAAAATAAATCTGCTTTTTTGTTATTGTTTTCATGATTATAATACATACCGTTAAGCATATTTAATACTACCAAAGTAGAAGCGTCACCATGTTTTGAGTGGAACTTATTAATGTAACTCAAGTAGGGGTAACCGTCTTTATAACCGCCAATGTCAAAATAAGCCCAAGTAATATTTAGTTTTGTAAAAACTACTTGTACCGAGTCTTTTATTTTAGTACTGTAAAAAAGAGACTTTTTATAATAAGAAATTCCTTTTTCATATTCCTTTTTATTAAAGCAGTAAATATTACCTAAATTATTATAAAGCCAATTCTTAAGTTCGCCATTGTTGGTTTTCTCGGCATATATTAATCCTTTTTTGTAATAAAATAAGGCTTTGTCAGGTTCTGTTAATTCATCAAAATTGGCAGCAATTGTATTGTATGATTTTGCAATAAGATTTGGATCATTAGCAGCGATTGCATAGTTTAAAGTGAGACGAGACAGTGTTAGGGATTTTTCGTATTGTCCTTCACGCATAAATTTTACAGCTTCATCATAAAGTTTTTCTGTCTCTTTTTTAGAAAGAGGCTTGCTTTGAGGGTAAAATTTGTTGCTTAAACAAATTAGCAATATGACGAGTAATAAGACAATTCGATTTTTGTGCATTTAATATAATGATTATTATATATGTAATTTCAAAGATTAGGGTTCAAATTTAATAATTAATTTTATTGCTATTGATGTTTAATTGATGCTCAAAACGTGACATGTTAATTTAGAATACAATAGTAAATAATTTAATATTTAATGATTTATATAAATCAGTTTTTAGAATTAAATTACGATTCAGACATTATCGGAACATCTATCTTTATTGAGGTTCCCATGTCAATTTTGGAAATAACTTCGATATCTCCTTTCAAATTTTTTATTCTTGCTCTAATCTGATTCAGTCCAAAGCCTTCAGCGATGTTAAATTCGTTGGTATTATAGCCTTTTCCGTTATCATTTACATTAATAATAAGATTCGAATTATTCTCTACTAACGAAACACTGGCAATGGTAGCCTCACTGTGTTTTATGATATTATTTAAAAGTTCTGAAATTATAAAGTAGATTCTCATTTCGAATTTTTCATGATAACGAGTCTTCGGGGGAATTGTACAGGAGTATTCAAAAAGAAGAGTCGAGTTCGAATTTTTTTCGCATAAATCTTCAAGAGCATAAAACAAACCAAAGCGAACTAATAATGTGGGTAAAAGTTCATGAGATAAATCACGTACTTTATCATGCGCTTCTTCGAGAATAAATTTTGTTTTAAGAATTTCTTCAGATACAGGTTCGTTTTGTGTCGAAAAAACGTTCAGATGCATTCCTGCGGTAGATAATAAGGCACTAATGTTGTCATGTAAAAATAATGCTATTTTTTTGCGCTCACTTTCCTGACCGTCAATACTGGCATTAATGATGTTTTGTTGTATTTTACTCTGTACATCTTTAAGTCTGTTTTTCTGTTTAAGTTTGGTATTTTGATAGAAAAAATAAAATAAGATGATAGTAACAATAAACAAAGAAAACATAATGCTAACAATTTTTTTGTTGCGGGATTGTTCCTTTAATAAAGATTGTTGTTTGGTTTTATATTGAGATTCAATTTTATCAACTTCTCTTTTGTATTCATCTAATTCAAGATTAACACCTACCAGTTTTGTCTTTTTTAATTCTATAGATTCAGTAAGTTCCTTTTCGAGAGCATTAAGTTTAGTGATGTTTTCATATGCTTTTTTGTAGTCATGATTTCTGAATAAAAAGTCTGCGTATTTTTCATGCGTTTTTGCTAAATCAAATTTTTCATAACTTTCATTTCCTAAAGCAATCGCTTTTGTAAAAAATGCATTTGCTTTTATCGTATCGTTTTTATGATCATAATATATTGCATTCAGCATATTAAGAGCAACCTCAGTTGACTCATCTCCATATTGTTTAAATTCATTTATATAATTTAAATAATCTAAACCTTTGTCATAATTTTTGATCTCAAAATAGGCCCAGGTAATATTAAGTTTTCTAAGATATATTCTTGCATTATCGGGTGAATTTTGGCTGTATTCAAGTGATTTTTTATAGTGATTAATCCCTTTTTGATACTCTTTTTTATAGAAAAAATAGGTGTTTGCCAGATTGTTGTGGATTTTGGCTTTTAATTTACTGTCGTTGGTTTTATCAACATAGTATAATGCTTTTTGGTAAAATACTAAAGCTTTGTCGAGCATAATCAACTCATCAAAATTTAGGCCTATTGTGTTGTAACTATATGCGATAAGGTAGTTGTCATTAATGTCAATTGCTTGTTTTAAGGCAATTCTTGCTTGTTTTAACGATTTCTCATAATCGTTAGTTTTCCAGCTAGCAATAGCTTCTTTTATTAATTTATCAATTTCATTTTTTGGAAGTGGCTTATTTTGAGAGTAAGAGTCGGTGCTAAAACATATTAGTAATATAATGAGTAATGAGAAAAATCGAGTTTTATGCATTTAATACGACTGTTATTTTATAGATAAGAATTTCTAACATTTTAGCTCCAAATTTAATAATTAAATCCCTTTATGATTGAAAAAAAAAAGTTATTATTGTGTAGGTAATGTTTCTGGTTAATTAAGGCTTTTTATGAATAGATTTATGAATTTAATTTGTAAGTAATTAAATACTAAATAGATGTGTGGGTGGTATTTGAGATAGCTGTAAAGCTTGTTTGCATAAAAATGTATCATTTATGGAGTTTTATATGTACTATATGATTCAGGAAACGACCAGAAGATCCTAAAGATTATTTTAGGTATATGAAGCTTAAATTCTGACAAAAATAGATAAAAAGGTGTAATTCACTAAATAATAAAGACAGAGCCCAAAGTGTCTTAAAATGATTTGGGATTAATTAATTTAAATAAAATAACAAATGTCAAAACAATTTTTAGAAGGAGAAGAAAATTACAATTTAGCAGGAGAAGACCCAAACACTAATACTGGAGGTGAACCAACTCCTGAAGATGAAAATCAACCAGAAGAGCCAATAGAAGAAAAGGTAGATATTGATAAAGGAGGAAAGGGAGATAGTTAATAAAATTCTCTTATAATGAATCGATTACAAATTAACTTAAATAAAAAGGTGTAAATTAATTTAGTAAAGAATAAAAAAAGTGCTTCAGTTTTTGAAGCACTTTTTATATTTATGATTTAATCAAATTGTTCTTAATCGCATATTTTACGAGACCAATAGTGTTTTTTGTTTTTAATTTTTTCATGATATTCTTGCGATGAGTTTCGACAGTATTAGTACTGATGAAAAGCAATTCACTAATTTCTTTTCCACTATATTCAAGGGAAATTAATGTGATAATCTCAAGTTCACGAGAGCTTAATATAGAATTTTCTTCTCGCGTACGTTCGTTGAGTTTAGGATTACCTCTTGTAAAAGTGGTAAATATTTTTTCTCTAACCGAATCGCAAAAATACTCTTCTCCTTTATTAACAGCTTCAATAGCCTCTATGATATTTTCGCCAGCACATTTTTTGGTTAGATAACCACTGGCTCCAAGATTCATTACCTCTTTAATGATTTTTAAATCATCATAACTAGAAAGGATTATTACTTTGCAGGGAAAACCTTTTTCTGAGAATTCTTTAAGGACTTCGATACCATCTTTTTGAGGCATACTTATATCTAGAACTAAGATACTAGTGTTATTTGTAGATACATCATCAAAAATATTCATTCCGTTCAAAGAAGAGCCTACAACCTCAAAGTCAGAAACGGTATGTAATAAATTGGTAAGCCCGTCAATAAGTACCTGATGATCATCGGCTAGATGTACTCGTATTTTGTCTTTCATAAAAATGATAACTATTCGTTTCAAATTTATGAAAAAATAAGGGACTATAAGTGTTTATAGGGCTTAATTTAATCATAGTAGTGCAAAAATCTTGATATTTCCCACAAAAAAACCCGAATTATATAATTCGGGTCTTCTTCGCACAAAATAAATTAAGTTTATAGGTTTACCTCAATCTATCCACAGATTTTACAAGATCTTCATCCTTTTTGATGGCTTTATTAGCTAACACTAATAATACGATAGCAACTATAGGTAGAAACATCCCAATACCTTTCTCAGAAACAGCAGGTGTTTCTCCAGATACATTTAGTGAATGATATACAAACAATCCTAATAAAATTAAATTTAATATTATATTCAGTCTGCCCATGACAAACTGGTTTTGTCTCTTTTTATATGAAATAATACTTACGATAGATAACATAGCACTTAAACCTAGTAAAACAACGTAAAGTTGATTTTGCATGAAATAATAAGGCTTAGCATCTGCTGTTGTCCAAAGCGGAACGAAAGTCATTAATATAGTAACCGCAAATGTTAAAAGTAAATATATAGTTTGAATTCGTTGTATCATTTTCTTGATTATTGTTTTACAAAAATATATTTTCTTTTTTACAAATACTATTGTATGATAAAATTTTATTCGTATTATTGCATCACAATACCGTAAGCACTTCATACTGCGGTTGATTCAAAAAAAAACAGTACTACCTATTCTTTTACAGTATTTCCGAAAATTAATTAAATTCATAGAACATTCATGTTTGATATTTCTGCATTAAAAGAAATGAAGCTTTCTGAGCTTCAAGAAATAGCTAAGTTAGCTAAAACAATAAAATTTAACGGTGTAAAAAAGGACACATTAATAAGTCAGATTTTGGCACATCAAGAAACGACTGTGCAGCCGCCAGTTGTTCAAAAAGAAAATGAAGTTGTTGAAGATGATAAGCCTAAAAGAGCTCGAATTGTTCCAGTTAAAAAAGCAGCTATACAAAAGAATACAGTTCAAAAGAATTTAGTTTTTGAAGAAGAAAAAGAAAGTAAACCAACTGAAATTCTTGATACTCCAGTAGCACCAATCGCTCCAGAAGCAGAATCTA
Organism: Flavobacterium sp. GL_143; assembly: GCF_057834355.1. NCBI lineage: Bacteria > Pseudomonadati > Bacteroidota > Flavobacteriia > Flavobacteriales > Flavobacteriaceae > Flavobacterium > Flavobacterium sp. GL_143. The sequence continues at coordinate 3,171,630 of NZ_CM174401.1, forward strand.
TAGAAACAGTTGAACCTGTTCAAACATCAGAAAAGATTGTTCCTGAGAAAAAAGGATCAAAAATTATAAAATTCAATAAATCGGCCTACGAAAAAAAGGTCGCTTTACAAAAGGAAAAAGAAGCAGCTAAAGAGGTTGCGCCAGAAGCAGAAATTTCAAATGAAAATTCATCTGAAACTGAAAATGAGACTCCAACAAATGCTACATCGGAAAAAACTGAAGCACCAGTTCAGGTAAAAAAGACAAATCCGAACCAGAATAAGCAGAATCCAAATCAAAATCCAAACCAGAACCCGAATCAAAATCCAAATCAAAACGGGAATAATGGTAATCAAAATCCAAACTTTAAGAATAAAAAGAATAATTTCAGAGACTCTGATTTTGAGTTTGACGGAATTATCGAAAGTGAAGGTGTTCTGGAAATGATGCCGGATGGTTACGGATTCTTACGTTCTTCTGATTATAATTATTTAGCCTCTCCAGATGATATTTATTTATCAACTTCACAAATCAGATTGTTTGGTCTTAAAACAGGTGATACAGTAAAAGGAGTAGTGCGTCCTCCTAAAGAAGGAGAAAAGTTTTTCCCATTAGTTCGAGTTCTAAAAATAAACGGACATGATCCTCAAGTAGTTCGCGATCGTGTTTCATTCGAACATTTAACTCCAGTTTTTCCTTCTGAAAAATTTAAATTAGCCGAAAAGCAAAGTACAATTTCAACTCGTATAATCGATTTGTTCTCTCCAATAGGAAAAGGGCAACGTGGTATGATTGTAGCACAGCCTAAAACGGGTAAAACAATGTTGCTTAAAGATATTGCAAATGCTATTGCTGCAAATCATCCAGAGGTATATTTAATCGTTCTTCTTATAGATGAGCGTCCTGAGGAGGTTACCGATATGCAACGTAGTGTGCGTGGAGAAGTAATTGCTTCTACTTTTGACAGAGAACCACAAGAGCACGTTAAAATTGCTAATATAGTATTAGAAAAAGCAAAACGTTTAGTAGAATGTGGTCATGATGTAGTAATCTTGTTAGACTCGATTACACGTTTGGCTAGAGCTTACAATACGGTACAACCAGCTTCGGGTAAAGTATTAAGTGGAGGTGTTGATGCGAATGCATTACAAAAACCAAAAAGATTCTTTGGAGCTGCTCGTAATGTAGAAAATGGAGGTTCATTAAGTATTATTGCTACAGCATTAACTGAAACCGGATCAAAAATGGACGAGGTTATCTTTGAAGAATTTAAAGGTACAGGTAATATGGAGTTACAATTGGATCGTAAGATTGCTAACAAACGTATTTTCCCTGCAATCGATTTGACTTCTTCAAGTACGCGTCGTGATGATATGTTACTAGATGAGAAAACATTACAAAGAATGTGGATCATGAGAAAATACCTTTCAGACATGAATCCTGTTGAAGCAATGGACTTTATCAACGATCGTTTTAAGAAAACCAAAAACAACGAAGAGTTTTTAATCTCTATGAATGACTAGAGTAGAGGGACTAAGTTGTAAAGGTGCTGAGGGACTAAGGTTCAAAGGTTCAGAGGTTTTTCTTCGGAATCTATAAATATAAAAAAAGGGATGAGTTTTAAACTCATCCCTTTTTTATTTACTAAAATTGACACAATGCAATCATTTCGACGAAGAAGACCCGAGCGATAGCGAACAGACGTAGTAAATCTCCACAATAAACTCCAATCTTTGTCGAATTACTAACGAAGATTTCTCCTTTGTCGAAATGACAAGATTACGACAAGTTAGTAAAATAATAAAAAAGGATGAACTAAAAGTTCATCCTTTTTTATTATGTATAAAGCTTAAAATCTTAGTGTCTTAGCACCTCAGAACCTCAGAACCTTTGCAACTTAGAACCTTAGAGCCTTTTTTTTACTTTTTATCAACTACTGGTCTGTTTTCTCTGTTTGCTAAATCCCAGGCAATTACAAAAGCAAGTTGTGTTCTTTTTGTTAAAGCATCGTATTCGATTTTTTCTGGTTCATCACCTTTTTGGTGGTAATCTTCGTGAACTCCATTAAAGAAAAATACAGATGGAATACCATGTTTAGCAAAATTATAATGATCAGAACGCTCATAAAAGTGATTTGGATCTTTTGGATCATTGAATTTGAAGTCCAAATCGAGTTTAGCGTACTTTTCGTTTTGGGCTACTACAATATTATGTAAATCGCTAGATAATCTGTCGGCACCAATTACATATACATAATTGTTTGATTTTGCATGTTCTACATCGCGACGTCCAATCATGTCAATATTAATATCAGCGATTGTATTTGCAAGCGGAAACAATGGGTTTTCTGAGTAAAAACGTGAACCGTGTAAACCATGTTCTTCTCCAGTTACATGTAAGAAAAGTATAGAACGTTTAGGTCCATGTCCTTCTTTTTTTGCTTTTGCAAAAGCTTGTGCCATTTCTAGTAAAGCAACTGTTCCTGAGCCATCATCATCGGCACCATTATATACTTCGCCATCTTTTACTCCTACGTGGTCATAATGTGCAGAAATAACTAAGACTTCATCTGGCTTTTCTGAACCCTCGATATACGCCCAAATATTTTCTGAATCGGGTAAGTTTTGATTTCTTTTGGCATTAAGGTAAGAAGCCGGAACGGGTTGGTAGTAATCGGCTGCCCCTTTAGGAAAAGAAACTTTGTCTTTTTTGTACTGATTAATTAAATAAACTCCTGCCTTTTTTTGCCCTGCTGATCCTGTTTCTCTTCCTTCCATTTCATCAGAAGCTACTATGTAAAGATGCTTTTTTAAATCTTTGGCAGTAATAGTGTTCATGTATTTGGTTGGATCCGAATTATCCTTTGCAACAACACCCTGGGTGTTTTTACATGAAAATGCCGAAGCAATTACGAATAGAATTAATAATTTTTTCATTGTTTATTTAATGTAAATTAATAAATGTGTAAAAAGCGAATGCAACTAGTAAAAATAGTATAAAAATTGAATTTATGAAAAATAATACCATACTTTTAATAAATGATACAATTCTTGACTCTCCGTAAAATCTATGGTGAGCAGGGAAAAAATAATAAAACATCCACAGTACTCCGGCAGCCGTGAACCAATTAATTATAGTAGAAAGAAATGGATAGTTTATTGCATCTCCTATTTTTCCTATTGTGAATAGAATTAAAAATATTAATAATAAAAAGGAAAAATAATGTAGGGTAAATATCCCGTGGTCAAAATAATACCAACGCTTTTTATTATGAAAAATCCATAAAAAGAAAGCGAAAAATGGCATGATGATAAATAAAACTTTAGGTAAATTGTGTATAAATGACTCTACGAATTTATCGAGTACTTCTCGTCCATTATTTTTATCTTTTATAAGTTGGACTTTTCTGTTCAGCCAATAACTAAAGTCAGAAAGTTTTTTAGATTCAGGACCATATTTTTGAATGGAGTCTAGTTGATTAACAGATGTATATCCAAATTGAATTAGGCTTTCTTTGCTTGCTTTGGGATTACTTAAAACTTCTTCAATCGCTTTTTTATCTTCTTTCGATATTGATTCAGAGTTTAGTAGTGCTTTTACATCTTTGTCTTCTTTTATTTTATTGGTTATGGTTGTAGTTTGCTTTTGAACGTTTTCTGGATTAATAGCTTCGCTTGTGTCGTCATTTACATGAAGAGGAAACATGGCGATTAAAAGAAAAGTTACAAAACTGATAAAAATATAAAGACGAACTGGTGCTAAATAAGATAGTCGTTTACCTGAAAGATACTCTTTGGTTAAAGCTGATGGTTTAAATAAAAGGTTTTTAATCGTACGCCAAAAAGCATTTTCATAATGCGTTAAATCCTCAAAAAAGTGAATGAATAAATGGTGAAATGTTTTTCTGGTATCAGTGTTTTCTTGTCCACAATTAGGACAGTAATGTTGTTCGACAACGTGTCTGCAATTCAAGCAGGTTTTGTCTTTTCTTAATGGACTTTTTGACATAAATTATTTGGTTTGGTATTTTTTGGTTTGAGATTATTGTATTTATTTTTTTAACACTTCGTTTAAGAAAAGTTTTAAGTGTTCGAATGAACGTTTGGCAGCTTTTTCATTGTATGCAGCTCCTTTAGAATTATCGTTTCCAGCTTCGGGATTGGTGAATGAGTGTACCGCGTTGGCATAATAAATCATTTGCCAATCGGCTTTGGTGTCACGCATTTCTTGTTGAAAAGCGGTAATTTCTTCTGCAGATTCATATGGATCATCTGCACCATGGCAAACTAAAACTTTGGTTGTAATAGTTTCGTTGGTTCTGGCAGCATCTCTGGCTAAACTTCCGTGAAATGAAACAACACCTTTTAAGTTAAGATGACCTCTTGCAGCTTCCAGAACGCCTGTTCCTCCAAAACAATATCCTATTGCAACGATATTGTCGGCATTAGCTCCAGATTTTACCAATTGTTGCAAAGCAAGATTAATTCTTTTCTGGAATTCGGTATAGTTGGTTTTGTAATGGGTAGCAATTTTGTTAGCTTCAGTAGTGTTTTTTGGGTAATTACCTTCTCCATATATATCGGCAATAAAGACATGATAACCTAGTTTAGCCAAATCTTCGGCAATTGCTTTTGAAGCATTATCGATTCCTAGCCAAGCGGGAATCATTAGTATACCTGGTTTATTATTGCTTTTTGTAGTTGGCTGAATGGCTAAGCCGTTAAGAGTCTGACTGCCATCGGTATATTTTACGGGCTTTAATTGTGCAAACATAATTGTGGTATTTAGTGAAATTCCTAAAATAAATAGATATATGGTTTTCATAATAATATGTTTTTAAGACAAATATCAGAAATATAATAATAGAAAAAAACCTCAAAAGATTTTTCTTCTGAGGTTTATATTGATTGTCGTAGATTATGTAAATTATTGACCTGGATGATAGGTACGTTCGGCATTTTTTTCGACATCTTCTTTATAAAACAAAACATCTTTAAATTGCCCTTTTTGGTACATTTCGGCTTGGTCGTAAAAATGTTTTGATTTAACATCGCCGCTGTTTCCGCCTGCAAGCAAAGATTTTGCTTTTACTTTAGTGCCAAATTCTACGGCACAAACAAAACTATTACCATTATATCCGTAACGCTTTTTAGTATTTTTTTGGAAACTACTTTTAAATGAGGGTAAGCTGCCCCAAGATCCCGGGCCATATCCTATAGGTAAACTTGTCTGTGAATCATTATAAGTTAGATTTAGATCTCCTGATAATCTCTGAAAACGGTTTATATCTCCCCAAGGAACCTGCCATGTTCCCCATTTATCTTTTAATTCTTTTATTGTAGCTTGTAGTTGTGGAATTAATTGACTGTCGGTTGCATTTTTTGCAAAGTTTTTAGTGTTTTCTACCTGATCGGCTTCTCCTTCATTAATGTATGCTTTTTGTATAATTGGGTCTAATTTGTATGCCCATTCGACCGCTAGTGTTGTTGCAATAGAATTTTCTCGGGCATAATAATCCCAGTTTTTTAAAATAGCAATAGGTTCTGATAAATCACTAAATTCTAAATCTGTTAGGCTTATGTCTTTTTCAAAAGTAGTAAGTAAGGCTGGAATTAGTATTTCAAAAATGGAGAGTTTACTATCATAACCATTAGCGATTACTTTGTCCAGTGTATATTTTTCGCCTTTACTAAAAATACGAACGGCATTTATGCCTCTAAAATTTTCTCCGTCGGGAGCCATATATGCTGGATAGTTTTCTCTTTTAGGGCTATTATCTCCAGCTACAGTGTAAGGTGTAGAATTACAATTTTGTAACCAGCCATTTTCAGGATTATATAAATGAACTGTTTCCGATACTTCGTGTAATCCTTTCCATTGTGTGGCTGATGTTGTGCCGTCTATAACTTTTGACCAATTTAGTTTTTTATCTCTAATAGGTATAAAGTTTCCATGCCAGTACCCAATGTTTCCTTTGTTATCGGCATATACGGTATTGTTGGATGTATTTGCCTTTAAATCCATTGCTTTTTTATAATCTTCAAATCCTTTTGATTTGGTTCTGACCCAGCTTTGAACCAAACTATTCATGGAGCGATTGTTAGATTTAAGGCTAATCCATTTTCCATCTCGTTTAGCCATTATGGGGCCATTGTTTGTAAAATAGGTTTTGAACTTTTTTGGAATTAATTTTCCGTTTTCCAAATAGTTAATTGTGATTTTCTTCTCAATTACAGGAATCAATTCTTGGTCATATTCATAAAATAGTTTTCCGTTTTTTTCGACTATTTTTTCGGCATACATATCGGCAACATCTACATTTGAAGAAGTATGCATCCAACCACAGTTTTCATTAAATCCCTGATAAACGAAAAATTGCCCCCAAGTTACTGCGCCATAAACATTAAGTCCTTCTTCGCTTGTAACTTGTACTTCGGGTCTGAAATAAAAAGTAGTATGTGGATTGATATAAAGAATTGAATTTCCTGATGCGGTTTTAGAGGGCGCAAAAGCAAATCCGTTTGAGCCAGTTTGCACATTTTTCTCTCGTTCTACATACGTTACTTTGTCATTGTTTCCGGAGTAAAATGCTTTTAATTCTCCTGTAGAAAGATCGGCTGTACTTATGGCACCAATACTTCCATCAGTCCAAAGCAAAGGAAACCAAGGTTCAAAATGGGTTAATAAAAGAGGTTTTACTTCGGGATGTTTGTATAGATAGTAGTTAATTCCGTCAGCATAACTATTCAATAATTTTTTTAACCACGGAGCCGCTTTTTTATAATCGGCTTTGGCTTCATTAGCATCAATTAAAAGTTTAATTTCTAAATCATTATATAAAACCGATTCTCCTTTTATTTCTGAAAGGCGTCCTAGTTTTTCTATGTAATTCATTTCAATACGTTTAAAATCGTCTTCGCATTGGGCATACATTAAGCCAAAAACAGCATCGGCATCTGTTTTTCCATAAATGTGAGGGATACCCCAATTGTCACGTATGATGGTTACTTTTTGTGCTTTTTCCTGAAGTTTTTTAACCTCTCTTTTCCTTGTTTTTTGCGAAAAAAGGGTTAAGCTCAAAAGGAAAAAAAAGAATATAAATAGTATGTTTTTTTTAGAATAAACCATATGATTTAGCCAGTTTAAGTTTCTTTCGAAATTAGTCTATTTTTTATAGACTTGCATTTCTTTTAAAAGCGCATCCTAATTCTATAATAGAATCTGTTTTGGCGATTCCCGGAATACTATCAATTTTTTCGTAGAGTATTTTTCTCATGTGTTCGTGATTCTTGGCTATAATTTTTATGTAAAGGGTAAAGGATCCCGTAACATAATAACATTCGGTGATTTCGGGAATTTTTTTTAATGCCTCGATTATCCTGTCAGAATCTGAATCTTTATTAAGCGTTATTCCTGTAAATGATGCCCAATCGTATCCAATTTTTTTTTCATTAACAACAGGTTTAATTCCAGATAATACGCCTTGTTCTATCAATCGATTTATACGCTGATGAACCATTGTATTGGATATTTTTAAATTGGTGGCTATTGCAGAAAATGCCATTCGCCCATCTTTTTCCAATTGCTTGATGATATTGATATCATATTCGTCTAATGAATCCATGAATTTTGTTTTAAATTAAAAATGACTTTATTTTGGTTAAAAATAGTTAAAATTGACTTGGTTTATCGAAATGTAAGTCAAAAATATTAAAATTTATTGTAAAATTAAAAAATAGTGCTATTTTTGTGAAAAGTAAAAAAATATAGATCATGGAACAGGTTCAACAAATTCTTTCGTCAAAATCTAATGTATTAATTGAAAAAGAAAATAAGTATGGTGCTCATAACTACCATCCATTACCGGTAGTTTTAGAAAGAGGTGAGGGGGTTTATGTATGGGATGTTGACGGAAAGAAATATTTTGATTTTTTATCGGCATATTCTGCGGTAAATCAAGGACATTGTCATCCTAAAATTGTGAAAGCAATGGTGGATCAGGCTCAAAAACTAACATTGACTTCGAGAGCTTTTTACAATGATAAATTAGGAAACTACCAAGAGTTTGTAACTAAATTTTTTGGTTTTGATAAGATTTTGCCAATGAATACCGGTGCAGAAGCTGTTGAAACTGCTATAAAATTGTGTCGTAAATGGGCTTATGAAGTAAAAGGAATTGCTGAGCATGAAGCTCAAATTATTGTTTGTGAGAACAACTTTCATGGTAGAACGACTACTATTATTTCTTTCTCTAATGATGAAACTGCGCGTAAAAACTTTGGTCCTTATACAGCTGGATTTATAAAAATAGAATACGATAATCTTGATGCTTTGGAAAAAGTATTGGAATCGTCTAAAAATATTGCTGGTTTCCTTGTAGAACCTATTCAGGGTGAAGCTGGGGTTTATGTTCCTTCGGAAGGTTATTTGGCTAAAGCTAAAGCACTTTGTGAGAAACATAATGTTTTATTTATTGCCGATGAAGTTCAAACGGGAATTGCTCGTACAGGAAAATTATTGGCTGTACATCATGAAAATGTTCAACCTGATATTTTAATTTTAGGTAAAGCAATTTCTGGTGGTGTATATCCTGTTTCGGCTGTATTGTGTAATGATGTTGTTATGAACGTTATTAAACCGGGACAACACGGGTCAACTTTTGGAGGAAATCCTGTTGCTGCTGCTGTTGCAATTGCAGCTCTTGAGGTTGTAAGAGATGAGAATTTATCTGAGAATGCAGAGCGTTTAGGGATTATATTACGTAATGGTTTAAATGATATTGCTAAGCGAAATGACCTTATTACTTTGGTTCGTGGTAAAGGTTTACTAAACGCAATTGTAATTAACTGCGATGAAGAATCTGATCTTGCTTGGGAAATTTGTTTGAGATTTAGAGATTATGGTTTATTAGCTAAACCTACTCATGGAAACAAAATTCGTTTGGCGCCACCTTTGGTTATTACCGAAGATCAAATTAAGGAATGTCTTGCTATTATAGAAAAAGCACTTAATGATTTTAAAAAATAAGTAGTAATTTATAGCCTAATCTTGATGGTAACTTGCCGTTTAGACATTGGTAAAAAATAAACACGAATTTCACGAATTGACACTAATTAGTTTGTGAAATTAATTTCACAAACTAATTTAATCTTTAAAATTTGTGCAAATTAGTGTAATTAGTGTTTAAAATTTATTTACAATATTCATAGCCTAGCCCTGATGGGAACGGCATCCTTTTTCTGGCTTTTTTTGACAGAAAAAGATATAGTGTACAGCAGGATTTAGCTCCTGAAAATTAAAAAAGCGATAGTTTGAGGACTATCGCTTTTCGTTTATAATTGCTTAAAATATCAAAAAAAGCAACTATTTCTTTAATGGGGATCCACCGGGCATTACTTCGGTTTTTAGTTTGAATTTGCTGTATTCGACTACTCCGGTTTTATCTGCCCAATCAAAATATTTTGCCGATAACTGATTTACGATTCCAGGATTTTGCAGGGCTACATTGGTAGTTTCGCCTCTATCGGTATCGATGTTATAAAGTTCCCACTCGTAGGATGGATATATGGAAACTAATTTCCACTTGCCATCTCTCACGGCTCGGTTTCCTGCTCTTTCCCAAAATAATGGTGTGCCTCGATCTACCTGCGAAACATTATTAAATAAAACAGGTATCAAACTACTTCCAACCAAAGGATTTGTCGTCACACCATTATATTCTTTGGGATATTGTATTCCTGCCAATTCGTAAAAAGTAGGGGCAAGGTCGATGATGTGTCCTGTTCCTTTATCGATTCGTCCGGCTTTTATTTGTGATGGATACCATGCGATAAATGGGGAACTAAAACCGCCTTCGTGCATATTATTTTTATATTGTTGCAATGGGGTATTGGATAAATATGCCCAGTTTTGTTCCTGATAATCAAATGAACCTGATGTTCCTACAGGGCCTGTATTTCGTACAAGTCCTCTGTTTAACGGATTGTAACTATTGAATCCGCCTTGTGCACCATTGTCTGAAATGAAAATTATTAGGGTGTTTTTATCTTTTTTTAATGCTTTTAATTCGTCTAAAACTTTTCCAACATTTTGATCCATATTATCGACCATTGCGGCATAAACTTCCATTTTGGCTTTCCAGAATTGTTTCTCGTCGTAGGTTAATTTATTCCATTCTGGTACTTCGGAATCTCTTGGACCAATGGTTTGATCTGCCTGAAGGATTCCGTTTTCTTTTAGTTTTTGGATTCTTTTTTCTCTTAATACATCCCAACCTTCATCAAATTTACCTCTGTATTTGGCAATATCTACAGGTTTTGCCTGCAATGGCCAGTGTGGCGCTGTAAAGGCTAAATACAAAAAGAATGGTTTGTTTTCTTTATTTTGTTCTTCTAGAAATGTTACGGCATTATTCCCGATTTCATCTGTAAAATAATACGAATCGTCTTTTGGGTGTAATTCGAGATTGTTTTTTATCAGTTTTACTGGATAGGGTGTTTTTCCGAATGGCAATGGTTTGGTATCAAAATAGTTTGATGCTCCTTTTAGGATTCCGTAAAATTTATCAAATCCTCTTTGGTTGGGCCATTGTGCCTGATCCTCTGAACCTACGTGCCATTTTCCAGATAGCAAAGTACTGTAACCTCCTGAACGGAAAACTTCGCCGAGGGTTAATGATTCTTTATTTAAATAACCTTGATAGGCTGGTAAGCCAAGATTTACATCAAAAAAACCTACGCCTGCTTTATGCTGATATTGTCCTGTTAATAAGGATGCTCTGGTTGGTGCACAAATAGAGTTGTTGTAAAATTCTCGTAATCGTAATCCTTCTGTGGCTAGTTTATCTAGGTTTGGTGTTTTTATTTCGGAGCCATAATTTCCTAAATCCGAATACCCCATATCATCAACCATGATTAGGATAATGTTAGGTTTTGAAGTGTTGTTTTGTGCCTGAACTAAAACGACTGTTGTCAGTAGAAGGTTTAGTGTGATAATTATTTTTTTCATTCTGATTGGTATTTTAAAGTGTCGAAATCATTGAGTTTAACTTTGTCAAAGTTTCAAACTTTGACAAAGTTCTCGGAATAAGATTAATTGCTAAATAGTAAAAAGGCGATTATTAGGGTTATGATTACATTGAATAACTGCGCGATTAAAAAGGCATATAATGGTTTTTTGCTGTTGTTGCTAAACAAATCTTTAAAGTTGGTTTCCAGACCTATACTTGTAAAGGCTAATGCAAACCAAATTCCTTGTAAATTCTTTAAACTATCCTTAACCTGATCTCTAACTTCGGGAGTAAGCAGGAACGAAAAGATTAATGAGGCAGCTATAAAACCGATAACAAATTTTGGAAAACGTTCCCAGATAACTCCTAATGTCGGCTTGGATGCGACTGCTTCGGCTGATTTATTATGGGTATATGTCCAGTAAACAGATATGGCAAAAGCGGCTAATCCTAATAATACATTTTGAGAGAATTTTACAATTGTACTTATTTTTAAAGCTGTTTCTCCTACTAGCGAACCTGATGCTACGACGGCTCCCGAGGTATCGATGCTCCCGCCTAACCAAGCTCCGGTTACTTCTTCGGGGAAGTTGAAATACTTGGCAATTATGGGCATAAATATCATCATGGGTATTGCCGTTACTAATACCATCGAAATGACATAGGATAGTTTCTTAGAATCTCCTTTAATAGCTCCTGATGTTGCAATAGCAGCAGAAACACCACAGATAGAAACAGCACTAGAAATCATCATTGTTAGTTCATCATCGACCTTTAGTTTTTTGCACAACCAAAAAGCAAAGTACCAAACAGATAATACGACTACCAAAGCTTGGGCTAATCCTAAAGTGCCTGCTTTAAGAATGTCGGAGAAGATTACGCTTGTGCCTAATAATACTAATCCGATTTTTACAAATACTTCTGTAGCAAGTGCTGTACGAAACCATTCGGGTAGTTTGAAAAAATTCCCAATGGCTAAACCTATTATTAGACTGAAAATTACGGCTTCGAGGTTGAATCCTTTTATCGTTGCATTTCCTGCAATAATCAACACAATAACGGTTAGTATATAAACTATTGGGAAACCGAGTAAAAAGTTTTTTACTGATTTTCCGATTAGGAAAGCACCAATTGTACCTATAGTGATAAGGTATAAAAACTGCAATGCGATGATTTGTAAATTATCTGAAGCAAATACATCTTTTAATAAATCTGTTCCACTTGTCCATTTGAATACAGGAACTTCCGGAAGAAAAATAAATAGGGATATCCCAATTATTAAAAATCCTAGAATAACGACTGTCCAGTCTTCGTGAATGGTATATTGTTTTGTTTTAATTGACATTTTAATGTTTTTTATTTTTTTCCTGCAAGGTCTTTTTGGACCTTGTAGGTATGATAATGTTGCATAAAAGCTTTGAACCTTTAGAGGCACTGCGGTGCGTCTCTACGGAAAACCTTTGCATCTTAGAATCTCAGTACCTTTTTTAAAAACCTTTGAACCTTTGCGCCTCAGAACCTTTAATTCAAAGCTAGATCAACATCTTTTTTCAAATCACCTAATCCTTCTTTTTTGAAAACAATTTTCCCTTTTTGATATAGAATTAAGGTTGGGAAAACTTTTATTGATTTTAAGTCGGCTATGACTTGTGGGTTTTCTTCTAAATCAATTTCTACGATTTTTAAGTTTTCACCATATTGCGCTTTTATGGTTTCCAGAACTGGTTTTACTTTTTTGCAAGCGCCACAATATTTAGATCCAATATCTACTAAAACGGAATTATTATCGGCAATGATTTTGTTGTATTCTGCTAGTGATAATTTGCTTTTAGAATTAGCATAAAATGGTTTTCCGTTTCCAATCCAATTGGCTATTCCTCCTTCTAGACTGTAGGCTTCTTTAAAGCCATTTTTTAATAATTCTTTTTCTAAAGTTACACTTCGTCCTGCTCCGATGGAGTAAATAAATACAGGTTTTGATTTATCTAATGCAGCTACTGATTTAGCATAATTCTCGGATTGCAAATTAAAATTGACTGCACCATTTATATGATTCAATGCAAATTCTTCTGCGCCTCGAGCATCAATTATCTGCGGATTTTTTTGACTTTTTATTTTCGAATAAAAGACATCTAGCGATACGATATTTGAGCTTTTATCTTGTGCAAAGCTTACAATCGTAAATAGCAGGATTAATGCTGTAATGCTGTTTTTTATGTTTGAATTTTTCATGTTTTCAGGATTGAGTTTGCTGTTCAAAATAAACAGGACTTGGACTTTGAGTAGCTGTATTATTAGCTTTTTGTGTTAGCGGAACTGAAAAAACACCATCGGCGAGAGCACTTCCTTCTTTTTTAGATTTGAATATTGGCCAAAGAAACTGTGCATACCATTCTTCTTGTTTGTATGATTTGATTCCGTACGATTTTGGGAATTTTCGGGTAATTAAACCAGTACCGAAGATTACGTCCCAAATGAAAAACATATTCCCAAAGTTGCCTTTAAAATGTCCGATTCCGTCGCCGCTAGTATCAGCATGATGTGCGTGGTGTGTGGCTGGAGTCGAAATTAATCGTTCTAAAACCCATGCAATAGGATGTAATACTTTGTATTTATAAAGAGGTTTGTCCCAAGCAATGCTAGAATGTGCTCCTAATGTGATGAAACTTTTTATAACCAAAACAAATAAAGCAGGCAATCCTAATCCTAAATAGGTTAACGTAGCTGTTAGGTATATTTGAGAGAAAAACACGGTATAAATGAAGTTTTGTCTAGAAAGCATTGCCATTCCCATATACGGGGCTGAGTGGTGTGTTCTATGAAAACGCCATAAAAAAGGTACTTGATGATGCAAACGATGGTACCAATATTGGGTTAAATCATCGGCTACAGCAATTAAGAAAAAACCTCCCCAAAAAGGAACCCAAGAAAGCGCATTTTCGAGATTCGGAATTACAATTGGTAAAATTGTTAGGCTGAAAAAAGCAATAACAGGAGGTAAGATTAACTTAGGAGCTAAGAAGCTTATAATATCTATTTTGCGTTCTTCACCCGTCCATTGATCATCGTATAAACCAGCGGTGAATTCTATGATACCCAGAACGAGCATAAATACTGTCAATCCCCATGTTCTTATGTTTGAAAATGCAGGTTTTGCAAATTCTAAAAACGATGGTAATGTTATATGAGATTCGGTTATGATGCCGTTACTTAATTTAAAGTAAAGGTAAATTGCCAATACAGGCAATGAATATATAAAAAGACTAATCCCTAAGTCTCTTTTTAAATTTTTATTTGAATTCTGTACTACTGCCATGATTTCTTATTTTAAAAGTTGATTTACTAAGGTTAAGCCTCCTGCTAAAATGATTAGCGGAACTAAAAAGAGTATTGCACCAACAAGAATCTTTTTTCCTATAATTTCAAAGTCTACTCGTTTCATATCTATAAAGTTTATTAGAATCAGGTCTTTCTTATTTTTAGTAAAAGACCTGATTCTTGATTAATTATTAATTTGTTGCTCCAGATTGTGTTGCTTTTTTAGCCAATTCCTGAAGTGTTTTTCCTTTATCGGCACCAAGATTATGTATTCTTCTATTAAATACATCTTGCCAATCGATTAGCGGATATACGTTGTTTTCTTTCGCTTGTTCATCAAACAATTTCTGAAGTTCTGCTAATTTTTCTGGATACTTTTTTGCCAAGTTTACACGCTCGTTAAAATCTTCGTTTAGGTTATATAATTCCCAAACATCAGTATCAAAATTGCTTGGCGCTGGGGCTTCATTTTTGCCTAATGAATTTTTTATCGCAAATGAATCAGGAAGATGTGCTGCTGCAGCTTTCCATCCGTCTTTATAAATGGCTCTGTTCCCAAAAATATAGTAGTATTGTATTTTGTGTAATGACTCTGCTTTGGCATTATTTAGCGAAGCATATAATGTAGAACCTTGTATCGCATCTTGCTTAACTTCTCTAATATATTCCGGAGCTTTAATTCCTGCAATATCCAGGGTTGTAGGAAGTAAGTCGGTTACATGGCTGTATTGATTTCTGATTCCGCCTTTTTCTTTAATTTCTTTTGGATAATAAACAATCAACGGATTGCGTGTTCCTCCTTCTGATTGTGCATCTTGTTTCCAATTTTTAAAAGGCGAATTTGTTGCTTGTGCCCATCCTAAAGGGAAATTTGTATTTAAACCTTTTGCAGTTCCAATTTCTCCGATATTATTTAAATTATTCTGAAGATTTTGTTCATCAGATACCGTTTTAGAAAATAGTGATTGGTTAATTGTACCTTGCAAAGTACCTTCTTTACTAGCTCCATTATCGCCAATTGCAACAAAAATTAATGTGTTTTCTAATTGATTAGTTTCTTTTAAATGATTTACGATTCTTCCAATCTCATGATCGGTATAAGTAAGATATCCAGCATATACTTCCATAAATCTGGCATAAACTTTCTTTTGATCGGCTGATAATTTTTTCCAATCGGTAATAAGCGGATTACGTTCTGGTAATATAGCATTGGCAGGAATTACACCTAATTTTTTCTGATTAGCCAATACTTTCTCACGATATACATCCCAACCTTCGTCAAATTTCCCTTTGTATTGATCGCTCCAAGATTCAGCTACCTGATGAGGTGCATGAACAGCTCCAGGTGCATAATACAAGAAGAAAGGTTTATCGGGAGCAGCTTTATGTTGCTTGGTGATATAACTAATGGCTTTATCGGTAATCTGATCCGTTAAGTGTCTTCCATCTGGAGTAACATGGGCATTATCCTCGACTAAATCTGGTTTGTATTGATCTGTTTGTGATCCTAAGAAACCAAAAAAGTGTTCAAAACCTTTACCCGTTGGCCATCTGTCAAACGGTCCGGCATCGGTAGCTTCTTCATCAGGAGTCAATCCATATTTACCTACTGCAAAAGTATTGTATCCTTTATCTCTTAAAATCTCGGCGATTGTTCCTTTATCAGATGGAATTCTTCCGTCCCAACCAGGAAAACCTGCTGACATAACCGTATGCGAAAATCCGCTAACATGTACTTTGCCCGAATTTCTTCCGGTTAATAATGCGGCACGTGTTGGCGCACAAATGGCTGTTGTATGAAAGTTAGTATAGCGTAAACCATTATTTGCCAAATTATCAAATGTTGGTGTTTGTACCAATCCTCCAAAAGAACTAGAAGCACCAAAGCCAACATCGTCTAGTAAAATCCAGATTATATTTGGTGCGCCTTTTGGTGCCGTAACAGGCTCTGGCCAATATTCTTTAGAGTCGGCTAAGGTTTTACCTATTACGCCTTTAAAGTTTGCATTAGGATTTGTTTGTGCAAATCCTTGTACTGCTCCTAATTGTGTAACTAGTAAAGCAGTAATCAAAAGCCCCTTTTTAGGACTTTTGATCTTACTGTTTGTATTGATTTTTTTCATTTTTAATAGTTTTATTTATGGTTTGTAGTTAATATCCAGGGTTTTGTGGTAAACCAACTGGGTTAATATTTCTTTCGCTTTGCGGAATTGGGTATAGATTGTTTCTTTCTGAAACTGAGTTTTTTGCAGTTACTTTTTTTACTTCGGTAACCAATGTTCCCCAACGAACTAAATCATACCAGCGTTGTCCTTCTTGTACAAATTCTTTTTTGCGTTCTTCCTGAATCGCTGCTCTAAATGTTGCAGGGGTTAATCCTGATAAATCTATCGTAGGATCTGGCGTGTTAATTGGTTTTCCATAAGCCCTCCTTCTTACTTGGTTTAAAGCTTCATAGGCTTCGGTAGTAGGTCCGGATTGTTCATTTGTCGCTTCCGCTAAAGTCAATAAGATGTCGGCATAGCGAATAATCGGAAAATTAATTGCCACATTACCAGGTGTTGCCAGATTTGTAAGGTCTAAGTATTTTTTAAATATTGGTTTCGGAAAAGTATAAAGTGTTCCTGTAGCAGGATTCAATAATTGTTTTGCATAACTAACATCTCTTCTTGTATCTCCAGCGGTATAAGTATCATAAAATAAAGTTACATCCGAGATAATATCTGCTGGTTCTGTGGCTGTAAATCCTGTAAAAGATGTTCCTTGAAAAGTACTTCCGCTAGATCCATTTCCTGCTTGATTTGGTTCAAATTGTACGGAGAAAATATGTTCTTTTCCGTTCTTTTTTGTTTTATTAAATACATCAGCAAAATTTTCAAAAAGAGCGTATCCATATCCGCCATTAATAACCTCGTTGGATTTAAGGATTGCGTTTGGCCAATCTTTTCTTGTCAAGTATACTTTTGCCAAAATAGCTTTTGCAGCTCCAGATGTAGCACGTCCGGCATCATTTGCAGGATAGGTAGTCGGCAAGCCTTCGGCATCTTTTAGGTCGGTAATAATTTGCGCGTATACTTGATCTACTGTTGCTCTATTTGCTTTTAAACTTTCTAAATCAATAGATTTTGGTTCGTGTAAAACTATCGGAACTCCGCCCCAAAGACGTACTGCCTGAAAATACAATAAGGCTCTAATGAATTTAGCTTCATTTATCAATCTGGTTTTTACTACTTCTGAACCCGATACTCTGGGAACATTATCGATAGATACATTGGCTCTGTTTATCCCGGCATATATTTGGCGCCAAGCCACTTGTACACGATCAGAAGTTGCATCATGAGTTAAACTACTCAATGCTCTTACTTGAGGATTTGTTGCCGAAACTCCTGCTGCTGCATAATCAGTCGCCATATCGGTTAGGAAATAAAGATTTCTACCAAATAAACTTTGTTCTCCTGGATCAAGACTCAAAGAGGCATATACTGCATTTACGCTTGCTACTGCATCATCTTGGGTTTTAAAGTAATTATCTTCGGTTACAAATGAGGTAGGTGTTACCTCAAGTTCGGTGCACGATATAAACAGACCGACACTTAATAGTAATGTTATTATTTTTTTCATCGTTTATTTTTTTACTTAGAAAGTTACGTTCAAGCCAGAAATGAATGTTTTAGAGTTTGGATAAGCTCCAAAATCAATTCCGGGATATAAATTATTTTGTTCATAAGAACTTACCTCTGGATCATAACCAGTGTATTTAGTCCATGTTATTAAGTTTTCGGCTGATACATAAAATTTAATGCTCTTTGTTCCTAGTTTAGATGAAAGGCTTTTAGGTAATGTGTATCCAAAAGTGATCAATTTTAATCTCAGGAAAGAAGCATCTTCTACATAGCGTTCAGAAACTATACCTAGCGGCGAACTAGATGCTCTAGGGATTTCATTACTTGGGTTTGTTGGTGTCCAGCGATCATTTAGAGTTGCTGCAGCATTAGTACCAAGAGTAGAAATTTCTAATTGTTGGTTAAGTGCATTAAAAATTTTACCTCCATAAGATCCTTGTAAAGAGAAATTCAAATCAAAATCGTGATAAGAGATTGTATTACTAAAACTTCCAACAAATTTTGGCTGAGAACTTCCAAGATCTCCTTTATCAGCAGCCGATATTACTCCGTCACCGTTAGTATCTACATATTTTCTATCTCCAACTTTGGTATTGGCAAGGCTGTTTATTTTAGGTTGGGTATTAATTTCTTCCTGAGTTTGGAAAATACCATTGGTTTTATATCCCCAAAAAGTTCCTAAAGGCGAACCTACTTTTACCGTTACAGGTTGTTGTTGCAACAAAGAACCATTTGGAACTACAGGAAAAAATTGGTCAACTCCATTTCCTATTGAAACTACTTTATTTTTATTAGCAGAGAAAACAATGTTAGAATTCCATGAGAAGTTTTCTGTTCTTAAATTTTCTGTTGTTAGACCAATTTCGATCCCTTTATTTTCAACTCCACCAATGTTTTGTAGTACAGTTGCATATCCTGAAGTAAGCGGAATTGGTACATTTATAAGTAAATCGTTTGTTTTCTTATAATACACATCAAAAACAAAATTTACTCTTCTGTCTAATAATGATAAATCTAAACCTATATTATATTGATTGGTTTTTTCCCATTTTAAATCTGGATTTGCCAATCGGGTAGGAGCTAATCCTGTTTGTAAAGTTCCTCCAAAAGCATAGTTAACAGAACCCATTGAAGCCAACGAAAGATAATTTCCTATTTCCTGATTTCCTGTTGTTCCAGCACTTAATCTTAGTTTTGCTTCGGTAACTCCTTTTATGTTTTTAGCAAATTCTTCTTCGGTAATATTCCAGGAAAATCCTGCCGACGGAAAATAACCCCAAAGCGATTCCGAACCAAATCTCGAAGATCCATCTGCACGAGCAGATAATGTAAAATTATATTTGCCTTTATAAGAATAATTTATTCTGGTTAACCATGATTTCAATACACTCTCAAAAGCATCACTATATGGTTTTACGGGTACACCATCTTGTAAAGCATTGTAAGTATTTGCATCATTTACAAAAGTATTTGCACCTGCATTAACTATTTCTCCTTCGGTGTATTGAAGTGTATATCCTGCCAAAGCAGAGAATTTATGGTTTTCACCAAAAGTAGTATTGTAATTTAAGGTGTTTTCATTCAGTACAGAACTTACTAATCGGTCACCTACAGACGCTAATCCTTTTGTTCCAGCTCCATTTGTAGTGTTTGATGGAGCATAATAATTTTGTTTAGTACTAATAACATCTCCACTAACAGCGACTTTGGCTACAAGTTTTTTAGTTATTTTATATTCCCCAAACAGACTTGTCAATATTCTATTAATTTTAGTTTCGTTGGTTGTATTTTCCAAATCATTAATAGGGTTTGGTACGTAACCATTAACAGATGTAGCGTAAGGATTTTGAGTTACATTATAAGAACCATCAGAATTTCTGATAGGAACTACGGGAGCCATTAGCAAAGCAGCAACTAGCGGATTAGGTTGTCTGCTACTAGAGTTAGAACCGACACCATTAGATATAGAGTTACTATAATTAGCATTTACACCAAACTTAAAAGCTTGAGAATAGTTTCTTTCATAATTAGCGCGAAGAGATATTCGTTTGAAATCTGATCCAAGCAAAATTCCTTCTTGGTCAAAATAACCTGCAGAAACTGCATATCTGGAACGATCATCTCCGCCAGAGAACGTTAACTGATGATTTTGGATAGGAGCAGCAGTTCTAAAAGCTGCTTTTTGCCAGTCATAATCTCCAGAAGTTTTTAAAGCTTCTATTTGTGCTGGCGAAAAAGAAGGTGCTTGTCCTATACTTGCCTGAACATCATTGCGCAAACTAGCCCATTGGCTTGCATTCATTAGGTCTAATTTTTTCGAAACATTCTGAAATCCGAAATAGCCTTGATACGAAATATTATCTTGTCCTTTTATTCCTTTTTTGGTAGTAATAAGTACCACACCATTTGCACCACGAGATCCATAAATTGCAGTTGCCGAGGCATCTTTTAGCACTTCAATAGATTCTATATCTCCGGGATTTATGGTTGATAGTACATTAACAGTTGCTCCCGAATACGATACGCCAGCAGTACTATTACTATTGTCATTATAAATTAATATTCCATCTACAACATAAAGTGGTTCGTTACCTGCTGTAATCGAGTTTCCTCCCCGAATACGTACACTCGAAGATGCTCCGGGCTGTCCTGAACTTTGGGTGACAACCACTCCGGGAATTGCGCCTCGTAGTAAGTTATCTGCCGATGAGGTAACTTGTGCCAGATTTGCTTTTGGAACAGAAGCTACAGAACCTGTAATGTCTTTTCTTTTTTGAGCTCCATATCCCACAACTACTAATTCGTCTAGTTCTTGGCGTTCTTCTTTTAAACTAATGGTAATAGGATTCTTCTCAACGATTACTTCGGCTTTTTTATATCCTATATAGCTTACTATTAAAGTGTATGGGAATTTTTGACCTGTCTGAAAATAAAATTTCCCTTCGGCATCTGTTACTACTCCGTGTGTAGTACCTTTAATATTTACAGATGCTCCAATAATGGGTTGATTTGTAATATCATCGACTATGGTTCCGTCGAGTTTAGATTGTATAAGAGGTGTTGTATCTTGTGCATTAATTCCGGCAGATACAAGCAGAAGTAATAGCAATGAGTATATGTTTAATTTTTTTTTCATTTCTTTGTGTTGGTTTAAATAGTAAAGGCATAGCGAAAGCTGAGAAATCAACAATCGTTTCCTTTATAAAGAGATTCACATTTTTTTTAAGCCTGCCATTTCTGTTGCCGCAGAAATGGCTTTTTTTATTTACAGCAACTTCTATGCATTGTTTTCATTTTCCTTTTTTTAGTTAATTATTTATTTTAGTTTTTTACATGTTTTTCCACCAACTTGTTCCTTACGCATGTGGTAAAGAATAGTTTTTGACTTTTCAGTAAGATAATTGTGGAAGGTGTTTAATAAAATTCGTTTAAGTCAAACTATAATAAGTTTATAGTTTTATAATAGGTAAACGAAAATATTACGATGAGAATTAGCAACAGATACACATATAACAGAAGGTGTTATATGTGTATACTTTAGGAAGACTGTAGTTAGATATTCTCTCGATTGTTTTCAAAATATAGATTGTTTTTATTTAAACTCTACTAATTCTATAGACAAAGTTAAATTATATATAATAAAAACCAAAAATTTATATAATTATTTTTGAAAATAAATAGGGGAGATACAATTTATTATTCTTTTTGTGTGTTTTAATTTGTTGATTACTAGGTGTTTGTTTTTGTTTGTTGCTTCTTTTTTTATTTAAAAAAAAGATATAGTAATTAATAAAAAAATAGCTTTTTTAATACAATTTCAATATGGAATCTTAATTTATTGACTATCAAAATCTTCGTTTTTATTATTGTTTTGGTATGAAAGCGCCGTTTATCTCATTTGCAACTAAAATTTTAACAAAAGTGGAGCAGAAAAGGGTTTTCATTATTTTCTTATAATAAACGATAATCTAAAATTTTTGGTTTATAGTGTTGATAGTAAGTTATTTATATTCTTTCTTAATACGTGTTAATTCCTTTTTGTGTAAATTTTTTTGTTAATTTTATTCGGAATAAAACCATCATTGTTTAAAATAATATCCAATTGACCATAAAAAAGTCATTAAGGATAATATTGTCCTTAATATGACAAATGTCATTTTAAGTGGAAATTGATTTCTTTAATTTTGATTTTTAATTAAAGAGGTTCATAACTAGAGTACTGATTTAAT
This sequence comes from Flavobacterium sp. GL_143, assembly GCF_057834355.1. NCBI lineage: Bacteria > Pseudomonadati > Bacteroidota > Flavobacteriia > Flavobacteriales > Flavobacteriaceae > Flavobacterium > Flavobacterium sp. GL_143. The sequence continues at coordinate 3,193,787 of NZ_CM174401.1, forward strand.
TAAAAACGATATTAAAAACAGTCAATTATGAGTAGTTTATCTCAATCACACAAAATTTTATTTTTAAATACTTTAGCATTTACAATCTGTTTTGCTTGCTGGACACTAAATGGTGTTTTGGTTACGTATCTTGTAGATAAAGGTATATTTAATTGGACAGTTGTAGAAACAGGTTGGTTGCTAGGAATCCCTATTCTTTCAGGATCAGTTTTCAGACTTCCTATAGGTATATTAACAGATAAATATGGAGGGAAGATTATATTTTCTGTTTTATTGTTATTATGTTCTGTTCCTCTTTTTCTTCTTCCGTTTGCAAATTCATTCTGGAGTTTTGCAGTTTTAAGTTTTTTATTTGGTTTAGTAGGAACCAGCTTTGCTGTAGGTATTGGATATACTTCGGCTTGGTATCCTCAAAACTGGCAAGGAAGAGCTTTGGGTATTTTCGGAATGGGAAATGCAGGTGCAGCGATTACAACTTTTGTTGCGCCAACTTTATTAAATCATCTATCAGAAAAGGATCCATTAAATGGTTGGAAAATGTTACCAATAATTTACGGAGGCGTTTTAGTTCTTATAGGAATACTTTTTATTGTTTTTGCTAAAAATAAAACCAATCCAGGAGTTTCAAAAACAATGAAAGAGCTAATGTCTCCGCTTAAAAATATTCGAGTTTGGCGATTTGGAGCCTATTACTTTTTAGTCTTCGGGTGTTTCGTAGCTTATTCACAATGGTTAGTGCCTAATTTCATGAATGTTTACCATACTTCATTGGTAATGGGAGGGATGTTTGCAACAATGTTCAGTTTACCATCTGGAATAATCAGAGCTTTTGGAGGTTATTTATCTGATAAATTCGGAGCTAGAAAAGTAATGTATTGGGTTTTAGGTTCATCGATAGTTATTAGTTTCTTACTGATGTTCCCAAAAATGGAAATATTTACAGCAGGACCTGGAGTTCTGGCTAGTAATAATGGTATTGTTACCGAAGTTGCTGCCGATGCAATAATTGTAAATGGTAAAGAGCATAAAATCAATACAAAAGTAATTTCGGGTAATGATGACACAGCAATTTTTCCAGTAAAAAATTCTTGGCAAGAAATAGTTGTAGAACAAAATCAAGAAGTAAAAAAGAAAGAATTACTAGCTAAGGGAATCACTCAAATAAAATTTAGCGCCAATCTTTGGGTCTATGTGATTTTGGTAATCCTGATAGGTATTTCATGGGGAATTGGTAAAGCTGCTGTATATAAACACATTCCAGAATACTTTCCTAATGAAGTAGGTGTTGTTGGTGGAATGGTAGGTTTAATAGGTGGATTAGGCGGATTTGTAGGCCCGATTATTTTTGGTTATCTCCTTAATTATACTGGGCTCTGGACCAGTTCATGGATATTTATTTTCATAGTATCAGTTCTTTGCTTGTTATGGATGCACCGAACTATTATAAATGCAATGAGAGCAAAATCTCCAAATTTCACCAGAGAAATAGAAGACAAACATTAAAAATTAAAATAAATTAATATATGAAAACTTGGTTAGACAAATGGGAGCCCGAAGATGAAGCATTTTGGAGTTCTACCGGAAGTAAAATTGCTTGGAGGACATTAACAATAACAACAATAACTTTAGTATTATCATTTGCCTCATGGTTTATGATGAGTGTTATAGCGGTTAAATTACCAGGATTAGGGTTTCGTTTTACTAAAGATCAACTTTTCTGGCTAACAGCAATTCCTGGATTAGCTGCCGGAATCTTAAGAATTATTCACACTTTTATATTACCAATATTTGGAACGCGACATATAGTGTCGATTGCTACACTTATTAAATTAATTCCTGTAATCGGGATTGGTTTTGCAGTGATGGATGTAAATACTCCATTTTGGGTATTTGCAGTTTTAGCTTTTACTACAGGTTTTGGAGGTGGAGATTTCTCCTCTTATATGCCAAGTACAAGTTTATTTTTCCCTAAAAGACTTAAAGGTACAGCACTTGGAATTCAGGCAGGTATTGGGAATTTTGGTGTTTCGGTAGCACAATTTGTGACACCACTTATTATAAGTGTTAGTATTTTTGGAGCTGCATCAGTATTTACAAGTATTGATCATAAAGAAGCAATAGTCGTTTTTCAGAATGCTAGTATTGAAAAACAAAAAGAGGTTTTTGCTGCATTAGATCCTGAGGTACAAGCTAGAATATTGACCAATGTAAAGAAAACTGTTATTGACTCTGTAAGTACATCAATACAATCAGATGATAAAGTGGCTCTTTTTACGTCACTGCCTTTAAAAGCAAAAGCTAAGGCTATTGCAAATGCAAACCCAAAAATGGCTGAAAAAATATTAAATGATATCAGTCCAAAAAATACAGCGGTTAATAATAAAGAAATCTATTTACAGTCGGCTGCATTTTGGTATGCTCCCTTTTTAATATTATTGTCTATTATAAGTTGGTTTTACTTAAAAAGTATTCCAATGAAAGCATCTGTTAAAGAGCAATTAGATATTTTTTCAAACAAGCATACTTGGTATTGTACAATTACTTACGTAATGACTTTTGGAACTTTCGCTGGTTTATCTGCAGCTTTCCCGTTAATGATTAAGTTTTTATATGGAGATTTCCCTAATGCGCCAGATCCTTTAGTTTATGCTTTTTACGGACCACTTATAGGTTCTGCGAGCCGTATTGCATTTGGTTTTGTTGCAGATAAAGTGGGAGGAGCTATACTTACTACAATTACTGGTTTAGGAATTTTAGCAGGAGCAATTATTTTAGTTACAGAAGGGTTAGTAGCACCAACAAGTATGGATCAATTTCCTCTTTTTGTAACAGTAATTTTAGCGATGTTCTTTTTTACCGGAATTGGAAACGCAGGTACGTTTAGACAATACCCAATTATTTTTGCCGAAAACCAACGTCAGGCAGCTGGAGTTATTGGTTGGACAGCAGCAATCGCAGCATTTGGGCCATTTATCTTTTCTAAATTAATAGGAAACAATCTTTCTGCTAATGGTACTGTAAATCAATTCTTTATTGGCGTTGCTATTTTCACTATATTAGCTACAGGTATCAATTGGTGGTTTTATAATCGTAAAGGTTGTGAGAAACCGAGTTAATAAGTAATTCATTAAATTTTAATTAAGGATGAAAAATAAAACTTTTAATACCAAAGCTTTACTTGTTGCAACTCTTGTATCTGCATTAACTATAGTACTTGTGTTTTACGGGTCGAGACAATTGCAAAATTTTGATGCTGCACTAGTTACTTATTTATTCGGAACTGTGTTTGCCTTCTTCGGAATCGTATATCGTTATTCAGTTTGGTTACAACGCCCACCCACATGGATGTATTTTAAGCGTAGTATCAAGTTTCTATTTACAGGAAAAATATTCTCCCATTTATGGTTTTTAGGAAAAGAATCGGTAGAGAATATTGTTGTTCAGAAATTCATTTACCCAAGAAGTAAATACCGTTGGATAGCACACTTTTGTATTGCATTAGGTTGTATGTCGGCATTTGCAATAACAATTCCGCTTACGTTCGGATGGATACATTTTACTTTGGCACCAGATTCTATTTCAATTTATGAAGCCCATTTTTTTGGATTTAAAATGATGGATTTCAAAATAGGATCATTTATGGCATTCATGATTTTTCATGCTTTAAACTGGTCATCTTGGTTAGTTATAATTGGATCAGTTTATTATTTGCGAAGACGATTAACAAATCCGGGTTTAATAGCTACGCAATCTTTTGAGGGCGATTTATTACCACTTATTTTATTAATCGCAATATCAGTTACAGGATTATGTCTTACCTATTCTTATCAATTTATGAAAGGATTTGCGTTTGATTTCCTGGCTGTAATTCATGCCGTAACAGTAATTATGTTTTTAATATGGATTCCTTTCGGGAAATTCTTCCATATCATTCAGCGTCCAGCCCAGATTGGAGCTCATATTTACAAGAAAGAAGGAATGAAAAAAGGGATGGCAGTTTGTCCGCATACAGGAGAAGAATTTACAACTCAGTTGCATGTTGATGATTTAAAAATAGTAACCAAACAATTAGGATTTGATTTTACACACGAAGATGGAACTTCACACCTTGATTTAAGTCCAGAAGGAAAAAGATCCCGTTTGGCGCAAGCACATTTAAGAGCTAGATTAGAAAGTGGCGGAAGCTTATTTGGATAATTTTTTAAAAGTATACAGTCACGGTTTTCAGTCACAGTTTTAAACTTTGAACTTTAAACTTGAAACAAAATAAAACAAAATAAACATGGCAAAATTACCTGTATCAACCGAGAAGATAATTGAAGATTTTGGACCGCATTTAAATTATGCTCCCAAAGATGGTTACGAAGGTAGAGATGAACCAGATGAAATAGTAAAAACGCATTGTTGTTTTTGCGGAATGCAATGTGGTATTCAACTATTAGTAAAAGAAAATAAAGTAGTAGGATTTGAACCTTGGATGGAGTTTCCTTTTAACGAAGGTCGTTTGTGTCCAAAAGGAGTACAGCGATATTTACAAAATAATCATCCCGACCGACTTTTACATCCTATAAAAAGAGTAGAAGGAAAAGGCTTTGAGAAAACTACTTGGGATGAAGCAATGGATAAAACCGTATCTGAAATAAAAAGAATTCAGGAAAAATATGGCAAGCATGCTTTTTCTATGTTATCTGGAGTTTCACTTTCTAACGAAAAAAGTTATTTGGTAGGAAAGTTTGCGCGTGTAGCGTTAAAAACTAGAAACCTGGATTATAACGGAAGACTTTGTATGGTGAGTGCAGGAGCAGGAAATAAAAAAGCTTTTGGATTAGACCGCGCTTCAAATAATTATTCTGATTTAGAATATGCCGAAGTAATTATTGTTAGTGGTGCAAACATTAGCGAAACCTTCCCAACATTAACTCATTGGATTTGGAAAGCCAGAGATAGAGGAGCTAAACTTATAGTTATAGATCCTAGAATGATTCCGTTGGCAAGAACAGCAGATATTCATTTAGACATAAAACCTGGAACCGACTCGGCATTATATGGTGCGATGCTAAAATATTTGGTAGATCACGATATGTTAGATCATGATTTTATAGATAATTATACATCAGGTTTTCAGGAAACAATCGATGCTGTAAAAGATTATACCTTAGAATGGGCAGAGGAAATTACAGGAATTGATAAAAATAAAATTAAAGCTGCGGCAGAATTATGGGGTAAAGCCAAAACGAGCTTTTTGCTTCACGCACGCGGAATCGAACAACATACTAAAGGAGTTGATAATGTAGTAGGATGCATAAATTTAGTTCTGGCAACAGGAAGACTAGGCAGACCTTACTGCGGATATGGAACAATAACCGGACAAGGAAACGGACAAGGAGGAAGAGAGCACGGACATAAATGCGATCAACTACCAGGAAATAGAGATATCGAAAATCCGGAACACCGTAAATACATATCACAAGTTTGGGGAATCGATGAAAAAGATATGCCAGGAAAAGGACTATCAGCTTACGAAATCATTGATGCTATTCATAGAGGAGAAATAAAAGGATTACTTTCTATTTGTTTTAATCCGTTGGTATCATTACCAAATAATAGCTATGTAAGAGAAGCACTTGAAAAATTAGAGTTTTATGTTTGTATCGATTTCTTCTTGAATGAAACTGCCCGTCATGCGGATATTGTTCTTGCAGGATCTTTGCAAGAAGAAGAAGAAGGAACAACTACATCGGCAGAAGGAAGAGTAATCCGAATTCGCCAAGCAGTTACTCCTCCTGGAGATGCAAGAACAGATACTTCTATTTTCTTAGAATTAGCAAAAAGACTGGGTGAAGAAGACAAGTTTACTTATGAAAATAGTGAAGCTATTTTTAATGAGCTTCGAGTTGCCTCAAAAGGAGGAACAGCAGATTATTTTGGAATATCTTATAAAAAAATAGAAGATAATATGGGAGTTTTCTGGCCTTGTCCAACAGATGATCATCCGGGAACACCTAGATTATGGGAAGATAAAGTATTTTGTACTCCAGATAAGAAAGCTCATTTTAATCCGGCACCATATAGATTACCAAGTGAAGTTACAGATGATAAATATCCGATAACGCTTACAACTGGGCGTGTGGTTTCTCAATATCTTAGTGGAACACAAACACGAAGAATAGGGAAGTTAGTAGATCAAATTCCAGAACCTTTATTAGAAATTCATCCTGAGCTGGCTTTGAAATACGGAATTAAACAGCGTGAATTAGTGCGAGTTGAAACCCGAAGAGGAGAAGGGATTTTTCCAGCAAATATTGTTGAGACAATCCGAAAAGATACAATTTTCATCCCTTATCATTGGCCGGGAGCAAAATCAGCAAATCAATTAACAATCGGAACTTTAGATCCAGTTTCTAAAATGCCAGAATTTAAAGTTTGTGCCTGTTTATTGGATCCACAAGGAATAATTGCGCCACCATCTACAGAATCTGAAGCTTATGCAAGTATTTAATCTATAAAAACGTGACTATGAACCAAACTAATTTTAATACAAATGAAGAGTTTTTTGTAGATCTGCAGCGTTGTATTGGTTGTAAGGCTTGCGAAATGGCTTGTGCCGAATGTGAAACTAACGGGCAAGAATCATTGATCAGTGTGAACTATGTTGAGCGTTCATCAACAATTCAAACTACCGTACAGGTTTGTATGCATTGTGAAGATCCAGTATGTGCAAACGTATGTCCAGCCGATGCAATCTCACAAGACGAATTCGGAATCGTACATACTGCCAATACCGAAAGATGTATTGGTTGCTCAAACTGCGTGATGGCATGTCCGTTTGGAGTGCCTAAAAAGATGGAAGAGTACGATTTAATGATGAAATGTACGATGTGTTATGATAGAACAAGTGTGGGTAAAAAACCAATGTGTGCAACTGTTTGTCCTAGTGGAGCTTTATTTTACGGAACAAGAGCCGAAATTGAAGAAATGAGACCAAACAGTACACCAATCAACACATTCATCTTCGGAAAAGAAGTAGTAAATACCAAAGTAAACATTATGATGCCTAAAGGCAGTAATGAATTAAGAATATATTAAATCTAAAATCCATGTCAAAAGAAGATAATTTAAATCAAAACTGGAAAAAAGATTTCCCAATAAAAAAGCAAGAATCTACTCAGGTAAGCCGACGTGATTTTGCTAAATTCCTAACATTTGTGTCAGGAGGATTAATGGTAGGTAGCGGATTTGTTGCTGCAAAAGCCTATTTATTACCAAAAGAAGGAGTGCAAGGAGAGCATTTTATTTGCAATAAAGATGAAGTTCCTGTAGGAGGAACAAGAGGATTTGTAATAGAAGGAAGTACAGTACCCTATATTTTGATACATCTGGAAAATGGAGATTTCAAAGCATACGAACAAAAATGTACGCATTTGTCTTGTTCTGTATTTTATAAACCAGGAACAGGAATAATTCATTGTCCTTGTCATGATGGTTCATTTGATGCTGCGACTGGAGATGTAATTTCTGGACCTCCGCCTAGAGCATTACCAAAATTAGAAGTGTTTTTTAAAGATAAAGGCGTTTTTGTAAAAGAATTTGTAGAACAGAAAGAAAGCTAGAGCAACCCTAAAAAAATAGTAGTATGAGTACTTTTAGAAGAAGTCAGAATCGTGCCAATCCAAATAAGTTGAACAATATACTTTCGACACTAATTTTTATTTTAATCTTAAATGTAAGTATCCAAATTTGGTTGTTATATGCTTCCCTGAACAACGCGTTGGATAATAACACAGAAATATTATTGCCTGCATTTATAGCTTCTGCTGTATTGTTTTTAATTGGGTTTTCATGGATGTATTATTTGCCACAAGGAAACTTTAAAAAGAAATAAGATATTTCTACAATTGTAATTGCTTAATATATAGGTTTAAAAACGAGTTTATACCTGTAAATGTCTTTGAATACCTTTGTCAAAGTTTTGAATTTTGACAAAGGTTGTGTTAATTTAGAACACAGTATTTAATGAATTAAGCTTAAATTTATACTCCTTAGAAATTTTAAATTAGTAAAGATTTCTACCAAATTAAAATACTTGTATTTGTAATACGTATTTTTACTTATATAAAACATCAACATGATTCAAGTAGATAAAGCCTTATCCATTATTGCTGACAACAGTATTAAAATGCCAGTTCGTAAAATAAAAGTGAGTAAATCACTTGGTTATATACTTGCCGAAACGGTTTATGCACCTATTGCAATGCCACCATTTCGTCAATCGGCTATGGATGGTTATGCTTTTACACATTCAGATAATAAGCAATATGATGTAATTGGTATTTCGCAAGCAGGAGATAGTGATAAGCATAAGATAAAAGCCAATCAGGCAATACGAATTTTTACTGGAGCATTTGTACCAGATTCTGTAGATACAGTAGTAATGCAAGAGCATGTTACTGTCGATGGAGATTCGATTACGATAGATAAAATGCCAGAACCTAATGCAAATGTCAGAGCAAAAGGCGAACAGGTTAATGAAGGTGATATCATGCTCGAAAAAGATACGCTATTAACTCCAGCAGGAATTGGTTTTCTGACCTGTTTAGGAATTAGAGAAGTTACAGTGTATAGTAAGCCAAAAGTAGCCATTCTTGTTACAGGAAATGAATTGGTACAACCAGGTAAAAAATTAAAATTAGGAAAGATTTTCGAGAGTAATTCGATTATGCTACAAGCTGCTCTTGAAACTGCAGGAATTAAAAAAGTAAAAGTTTTTAGAGTAAAAGATAATTTAAAAGCCACTAAAAAAGTTCTGAAAAAGCTTTTAGAAAAATACGATATGATTCTTGTTTCGGGAGGGATTTCGGTTGGAGACTATGATTTTGTTAAAGAAGCTTTATTAAAAAATGGAGTAGAAGAGTTGTTTTATAAAATAAACCAAAAGCCAGGAAAACCATTGTTCTTTGGAAATAAAGAAGAAAAATTAGTTTTTGCATTACCAGGAAATCCAGCATCGTCACTTACCAGTTTTTATGTGTATGTTTTACCAGCACTAAAAAAAATGATGGGATTTGAGGATATTCATTTAAAAAGAATTGTTAGAAAACTAAGTACAGCAGTAATTAATACTACAGGGAAAACATTATTTTTAAAAGCGCTATATAATGAAACTCATGTAAGTGTATTAGATAGCCAAAGCTCGGCAATGTTAAATACTTTTGCTACAGCAAATTCTTTGCTTTTTGTACCTTACGACAGTACAGAAATTAAAAAAGATGAAGATGTAATCTTGTTACCATTAGATTAAATATAATTATGAACATATTAACGACCGAAAATTTAATCATTTTTAGCATTGCACTTGTAGTAATTGCTTTTTTATACTCAAGTGTTGGTCATGGCGGAGCCTCAGGCTATTTGGCACTTATGGCAATTTTTGCCTTCCCGATTGGTATAATGAAACCTTCGGCGCTGTTGCTTAATTTGTTTGTGTCCAGTATCTCTTTCTTCTTTTATTATAAGATGAATTATTTTAAGCCCAAGCTCTTTTATCCTTTTGCAATAGCATCGATTCCAGCGGCTTTTATAGGAGGATTTATAACATTAGATAGTACGGTTTACAAAGTAATATTAGGATTAGTTTTGGTATTTGCAGCGTTTAGATTATTTGGTTTTTTTAATTTTAAAGAAAAAGAAGCTGTAGTAATTAAACTTCCTTTTGCATTGGCTTTAGGATTTGGAATAGGATTATTATCAGGAATGCTAGGAATCGGAGGCGGAATTATATTAAGTCCGATTTTATTATTTTTAGGTTGGGCATCAGTTAAAGAGTCCGCAGCGGTTTCAAGTCTATTTATTTTCGTAAATTCACTAGCGGGAATAACAGGTTATTTTCTAGGAGGAAAAACCATTCCAATAGATAGTTTTTATTTAGTACCAATTGCAGTTTTTGGAGGAATCTTAGGTGGTTATTACGGAAGTGGATATTTCTCTAACAAAACATTAAAATATGTTTTAGGAGTTGTTATTCTGCTCGCAAGTGTAAAATTGATATTTCCATAGGATAATAAATATTTATTTAACACATAGAAACATAGGTTTATGGGTTAATAAAGAACACAAAAAGAAATACATTTCTTTCACATAGTTAGCTCTGTGTTTTATAAATAAGTGAAACGCCTTTTTAAGAGTACAAAAATCTATGTTTCTATGTGTTAAAAAAGAAAAAGATTTAATTTATATATGATGTGATATGAAAGATCTGGCAGTTTTTATTCTATGTGGAGGAAAAAGTTCCCGGATGCAATCTGAGAAAGGATTAGTATTGTTTAAAGGCAAACCCTTTATAGAACATATCATTCAGGCTATTGTGCCTATTACAAATAACATACACTTGGTTACAAATGGAAATGATTATGACTATTTGGAGTATAATAAAATAAGTGATATCGAAATTGATAAAGGTCCGTTGGGAGGAATTTATACTGCTTTGTATCATTCAGAAAGTGAATTTAGCATGATTTTGAGTTGTGATATTCCTTTGATATCTACCGAATTATTATCTGAGTTAATCGAAAAACATGATGAAGAAGCAGCGATTACTGTTTTATCATCAGAGAGCCGAATGCATCCTTTGATTGGGATTTATGCTAAAAAAAATCTTCCAATTATTAAAGAAGCAATTGCCCAAGGAGATTTAAAATTAATGAATCTGATAGCCAAAGTGCCACATCAAATTATAACTTTCGACGAAAGTCAAAGTCTTAATTTTACGAATATAAATTCGCCAGACGAATTAAATGATCTTAATGCCAATTTAAACTCGATGTTATGAAAATATCATTAAGACCTAAGTTAACCGTAGTAGGAGCAGGGCCAGGCGATGTAGAGTTAATTACGATAAAAGCAATAAAAGCATTACAAAATGCCGATGTGGTTTTGTATGATGCTTTGGTAAACGAAGAATTATTAAAATATGCTACAAATGCAGAAATTGTTTTTGTAGGGAAACGTTTGGGATGCCATGCGTATAGTCAGGATCAGATAAATGAATTAATTGTATCAATGGCTGATCGTTATGGTCATGTAGTTCGGTTAAAAGGAGGAGATTCTTTTGTATTTGGGCGTGGGATTGAAGAAATAGAATATGCTCAAAAGTTTAATTTGGAAACAGCTGTTGTTCCCGGAATTTCATCGGCTTTAGGAGTTCCTGCTACAAACGGAATTAGTTTGACACAAAGAGAAATAGCCGAAAGTTTTTGGGTTATTACAGGAACAACTGCAGATCATAAATTATCAAAGGATATAAATTTAGCTTCCCAATCGGCAGCAACGGTTGTTATCCTTATGGGAATGCATAAGCTAGGTGAAATAATTGCTTTATATCAAAAAAACAGAACGGATGATTTGCCTATTACGGTTATTCAAAACGGAACAAAAGAGAATCAAAAGAAAGTAACAGGAACGATTAGTACAATTGTTCAACAGGTTAAAGATAAAGAAATAACTTCGCCAGCAATAATAGTTATTGGTGAAGTAGTAAGAAATATATTAGAACTAAACTCCTACTTTGAAGAATACTTAGAAGATGAGTTTATTTATCAGAATTTAAATTTAAAGCCATGATAGAGGTTAAATATTTTGGTGCTGTCGCAGAAAAAACAAATTGCCCAACAGAAAAAGTTCCTTTGGGGAATTTGTCATTGGAACAATTATTAAACGATTTAGATAAAAAATATCAGTTAAATACACTCTCGTTTAGTATAGCAATCAATCAGAAGATAGTTCCCAAAACAACTGTTTATGAATTAAAAAGCAATGATATTATTGCTTTATTACCACCTTTTGCAGGTGGATAAATACATTTAATATGTCAGCATCACGTTATAATCGACAAATTATACTTCCTGAAGTGGGAGAAATTGGTCAGCAAAAATTATTTAAAGCCAAAGTATTGATAATTGGTGCAGGAGGTTTAGCATCGGCTATATTACCTTATTTGGCTGCTGCGGGAGTTGGAGAAATAGGAATTGTAGATGATGATGTAATCGAGTTGAGTAATTTGCATCGTCAGGTTATTTATAAAAATGACGCAGTTGGAAATAGTAAAGTGCTAGAGGCAAAACGCATGGCGACCGAATTAAATCCAACAGTTAAAATAAACGCTATATCCGAAAGACTTTCGGGAGAAAATGCACTTGATTTATTTAAGTATTATGATATAATAGTTGATGCGACAGATAATCTATCAACAAAATATCTTATAAACGATGCCTGTTGCGTTGTAAAGAAACCATTAGTTTATGGTTCTATTTATAGATTTGAAGGGCAAGTTTCAGTCTTTAATTATAAAAACGGACCTACGTATCGTTGTTTATATCCAGATGAAAACAGCCAATCTTTGAATTGTAATGATGCAGGAGTAATTGGAATTTCGGTAGGGATTATCGGAATGTTACAAGCAAATGAAGTCATAAAAATGATTTTAGGAATAGGCGAGGTGCTGAGCGGTAAAATACTGGTTTATAATTTATTGAATAATGAACAGCAAAAGTATGACTTTGAAAAGAAGGAAAATTTAGTTATCGATAAATCTGTTTTTGAAGCAAAATATAAAGTAATCAAAAATCAAGCAGAAGAAATTACTGTCGAAACAGTTTTGAATCAAATAGATTTTGAAGAGATACTTTTTTTAGATGTTAGAAATTTAGGAGAACTTCCAGAAATTAATCTCAAAAATAGAGTCCAGATTCCGTTATCGAGATTAGAAGATGAAATAGGAAAACTGAATAAAAATCAAATTATTTATGTTTTCTGTCAATCAGGAATAAGAAGTAAAATGGCAGTTGAATTGCTTAGTAAGAATCAGTTCAAAAATGTAAAAAGTATAATCGGAGGAGCTTTGGCACTGAATCAATTATTGAAAGAAGGTTCAAAGGCTTTTTAAAAGGAACAAAGGTTCAAAGGTTTTAAAAAAAGGCTCTAAGTTGCTAAGGATCTGAGATTCTAAGTTTTTAAGCTTTGCAAACTTTGCGGTTAATTTTTTAGCATAGATTTCAAAGATTAAAAGGATTAAAAAAATCTGTGAGAATCTGTGTAATCAGTGGCAAAAAGTTTTTTAAAAAATAATTCGTGGCAAATAAAAATAAAAAATAATGAGTAAAAATGTATTTGTAGAAGGACCAATTTCTTCTGAGTTTATCGCCGAATCTATTGCGAAACATCAATCGAAACATACTATTGGTGCACATAATATTTTTTTAGGGCAGGTTCGTGCCGATGTAATTCATGAGAACACTGTAGTCGCCATTGATTATTCGGCTTATACAGATATGGCAAATGAAGCTTTGCATGCAATTAGAGAAAAAGCGTTTGCCAAATATGATTTAACATGTATGCATATTTATCATAGTTTGGGTGTAGTAAAAGCAGGTGAAATTTGTTTATTTGTTTTTGTTTCGGCTACAAGGCGCAAACAAGTTTATGAAGCTACAGAAGCTATTGTAAATTGGATAAAAACCGATGTGCCTATTTTTGGCAAAGAATTATTTGAAAACGATACTTTCACCTGGAAGCAAAATACCTAGAAAATGGTTGATATTACCCATAAAATAAATACATTACGTTCAGCAACAGCAACAGCAATTGTAAAAGTGAGTCAACAAGCGACTATAGATGCAGTTGTTAATAATTTAGTACCAAAAGGGAATGTTATGGAAATGGCAAAAACAGCAGGATTATTTGCTGTAAAAAACACCCATTTATCCATTCCGGATTGTCATCCTATTCCAATCGAATTTACATCTGTAGAATATAAAATTGAGGGTTTAACTATCGAAATTATATTTAAAGTTAAAACAGTTTACAAAACAGGAGTAGAGGTCGAAGCAATGCACGGAGCGTCGATTGTGGCGCTTACAATGTATGATATGCTTAAACCGATTGATAAAGAGATTGAGATTTCGACAATAAAATTAATTAATAAAGAAGGAGGAAAATCGTCATTTAAGAACCGTTTTCCAGCAACTATAAAAGCGGCAGTTTTTGTATGTTCTGATTCTATTTTTGCAGGTGATAAAGAAGACCGTTCAGGTAAAATCATTGTCGAAAAACTAGAATCTTATGGAGTAGAAACGGCACATTACGAGATTATTCCTGATGAGGTTGATATTATTCAGGAAAGAACTAAAGCTTACGCAAAAGAGAATCAGTTAGTGATTTTTACAGGAGGAACAGGCTTGTCACCACGAGATGTAACTCCCGAAGCACTAGCGCCTTTATTAGAAAGTCGTATTCCGGGTATTGAAGAAGCAGTTCGTAACTATGGGCAACAACGTATGCCGTATGCCATGTTATCACGCACAGTTGCAGGAACTTTAGGGAAGACTTTGGTTTTGGCTTTGCCAGGATCAACTAATGGAGCCAGAGAATCTATGGACGCTATTTTTCCGCATGTTTTACATGTATTTCATATTTTAAAAGGCAATAATCATGATGCCAAATAACACAGTTTTAACCGATGATTTTGGGCGTAAGCACAACTATTTGCGTATTTCTCTTATTGAAAAATGCAATTTGCGTTGTACCTATTGCATGCCTGCTGACGGAATTACATTAACTCCGAAAAATGAGTTAATGACTGCCAATGAGGTATTTGCTATTGCTCAAACTTTTGTACAAAACGGTGTTGACAAAATCCGATTAACAGGAGGGGAGCCACTTTTAAGAAAGGATTTTCCTGAAATTATTTCAAAATTAGCCACTTTTAATATTAAACTGTCTCTTACCACCAACGGTATTTTGATAGATAGACATTTAGACGTTTTAAAGCAATTTAATGTTCGGGACATTAATTTGAGTCTGGATACTTTAATTGCTTCAAAATTTAATTCTATAACGCTTCGTAATCAGTTTGAGAAAGTAATTGACAACTTACATTTACTTTTAAACAATGATTTTAATGTAAAAGTAAATGTCGTTCTGATAAAAGGATTTAATGATGATGAGGTTATCGATTTTATCAAATTAACGAAGTTTTTACCCTTATCAATTCGGTTCATTGAGTTTATGCCTTTTGCAGGAAATGCATGGGATAAAAGCAAAATGGTTTCCCAAAAACAAATTTTAGAGACTCTTTCGAATCATTATAATCCATCTGAAATTGAAAAGTTAGAGGATGAAAAAAACTTCACAGCCAGAACTTTTAAAATAAAAGATTATCAAGGAAGTTTCGGAATTATCAGTTCGGTTACAAATCCGTTTTGTGATAGTTGTAATAGAATCCGCCTTACGGCAAATGGTAAAATAAAAAACTGTTTGTTCTCTAATGCCGAAACCGATTTATTAACTCCACTTAGGAATGGTGAAACAATCACCGATTTGATTTCTGCTGCCATTGATAGTAAGAAAAAAGTAAGAGCAGGAATGACTACAATAAAGGAATTGAACAACCCAAGTTTAAACCAGGACAATCGTAGTATGATTGCTATTGGGGGGTAGTTTTTTTTTGAGGTTTTGAGGCTCAGAGGTTCAAAGGTTTTTGAGGGACAAAGATTCAGAGGTTCAAAGATGCAAAGGTTTTTTGTAGAGACGCACCGCAGTGCGTCTACGCAATATTGGGTTATTTATAATGCAAGCCCAAATTTGTCTTTCTGACGTAGGAAGAATCTCAGCGAGTGGCTCGACAATTTAGTATAAGTTTGTGTTAGTTTCTTGTGGAGACCCTTCGTTCCTCAGGGTGACAAGATTGGAGAGAAAAAGGAACAGAGGTTCAAAGGTTTTTGAGGCTCAAAAGGACAAAGGTTCTGAGTTTAAGTCAGGGTTATAATTCCTTTCATTTTTTAAATTCTATCATATTGTCATAGCTCACGGTTTCAACCGTGTGATACGGATTGTGATAATGCATTAAAACCGTTGGCAATGTTTATAATATGTTATTTGTGCTTGGAATTTTTACAAAGTGATTAGACTAATTTACGCAAAACACCTTTGTCAAAGTTCAAAACTTTGACAAAGGTTAGAAGGTTAACAGATTGATCTACATACAGAATAAGCAAAGTCTTAGCATCTCCAAACAAAAAAGGGCTCAACTTTTTAAAGTTAAACCCTATTTTAATTATTTCTTCTTTTTCGATTTCGATTTCGATTTTTTTGCCTTCTTTTTTGCTATTTTTTTCGCCTTAGCTTTTTCTTTAGCTTTCTTAGTTTTTTCTTTCTTTTTGGCTTTTGCTTTAAGTTTTGCTTTTTTAGCTTTTTCTTTCTTTTTATCCTTCTTAGCTTTTTCTTTTTTCTTAGCTAATTTCTTTTTTTCTTTCTCTTTGTCCTTATCCTTGTCTTTCATCTTTTTCTTCTTTTTATCTTTTGATTTTTCTTTAATAATTTCTCCTATTGCATCAACTAAATTACCTGTACTTGGTGCTGTGCCTTTTTTCTCTTTTGGTGCTACAACAGGTTTCTCTACTATTGTTTTTTCTACAGTTTTTACAACTGGAGTAGCTGTTTTTTTAGCGGGAATAGTTTGAGGTATTTTTACTGGTGCAGGAGTTGTATCTGTAGTTTGTGCTTTAACAACAGGTTTTGCTGGTGTTGCTTTTTTTACAGGTGGTTTTGGTGCAACTTTTACTGGTGTTGTAGTTGCATTAGTTTGTGTTTTAACAACAGGTTTAGCTGTGGTTGTTTTTCTAACAGGAGCTTTTCTGGCTGGTGTTTTTGCTACTGGTTTTTTGTCTTCTACAATTGGTTGAACGTCATCTGTTTTGGGTAAATCAGTATTTTGAGTAATACCTTCTGTCGCTTTTTTTTCCATATGATATTGGCTTTATAATTGAAAACTTTTGAAGTTAGTAATGATGAAAGGTTAAGGATATGTCTAAATTGTTAACTTTCAGTTAAGTAAATATAATCAATATAAATGTACGGCAATGTTAAGTTTTTCCTCAATCATACGCTTTTGGATTATTTTACACATTATCTGCAAAAAAAATCCCCTTTGCTTTGAGGCAAAAGGGAAGTTATAAAATTGAGTTTAAAGAGGAGTACTTTACAAAAGGATTCTATTTTTTATAAGTAAAAATCCTTGGATTTACGGATATCATTAACCAAGCCCAGTTATTGGTATGTCCTGCATATCCAGGAGCTTTTAAAACTTCTAAAGTTTTAGTACCAAACATTTGAGAATAACCTCCTGTAAGTGTAATATCTTTTTTGAAATTGAATCCAGCTGTAAAGTCGACCTCAGTTCCTAAGTAGGAGTCCATTTTTTTGTTATCCACAACTACATCAGCAGCAGATAAGAATACGTGTGGCATTAATGCAAATTGCCATTTTTTTACATTGTAATTGAATTTTAAAGAAGCATCTTGTAAACCAACGCTGTTTTGATGACCTCCTCCAACATAAAAATAATCCATATAACCGTTGAATGCATGATTGGTACCAAAAATAGGGTTGAATGATTTGATAACTGTACTTCCGTCATTTGTATCTTTTCCTGATAGATATTCGTAACCAATACCAGCCTTAAATGAATCTGTTATACTGTATGCAAAGTTTACAGCTCCATCCCAGGCGCTAACTTGTTTGTCTGCACTTTTTCCGGTTTGACCGTAGAGACTTAAATTACCATCAATTTTTTTTGTTTTGTAAGTCAGATAAGTTCCAAAAGTTTGTTTGTAATCAATTAGTAGTTTTTTGTCGACATCATTATTCATATATTCATAACCAGTATTCAAAACTAATAGACTAACTCCTAATTTGTCTACATTAGTATGATACCATGCATATTGCATTGTTTTATAGTTACCTACTGTGTATGGAGTTTGAAAGTTGTTTTCGGCGTCAGAGTTATAGGCTAATCCCATATCAAGCTGATGGTTTTTAGGATGAAACGAAACCATTAAGGCATCGTGACTTTGTCCTTGTTGTAACCAGTCGATTTCTCCCATAATACGTTGATTGTCGTATGAAAGTACTTGACGTCCCGCTCTTGCGCTCCATTTTTCACTTATATCATATTGTGCCCATGCTTCAAAAAGGGCTACACCATTTGCATCTTTCGTTGTAGTTGTTCCCACATCTCCCCATGTTCTAACATTCTGTAAAGTTAATTTAACTTTTAGTTGGTCTTGCGCAAAGTTTAAATTTAATCTTGTACGTTGAGAAACAAAAGATGTTGCTTCCTGACCATATGGGATAAGAGTTTTATATCCGTTTCTATACTCATAGCGGGGTCTAAGCTGTAAATTTGCGTCAAACTCCTGTGCTTGCATATCAACGCTTATGCTTCCTAATATTAATAAAGCGATAATTTTAAATTTCTTCATAACTAAGTTATTTATATACAGTGTAAAATTAAAGGACAAAAAGGTCTTTTTATGTGATAAAAGTCATACAATCTAAATTTATGGTAAATTATTGTTATTTATTATTTTGCAAGATGCTTCTTAACTTAGTATTTTATTATAGTTAGATGCATTTTTATTAAGTAGGTTGCGAAAACAATAAATCGAAGAACTAGGGCAAAAGTTATTAATAAAGATATAATATTTATTTATAACTGTAAGATTTTTAAATAGTTGTATTAGTTTTTAGGTGGGTGAAATATAATAGTAGTGAAGTTAATTATTGTAGAAAAAACAATAATTATGATGTAATAAAGGGATTTAATTATAATACATACTTATATCGTATTTAGATAAAAGGCTAATTAATGCATTTTAATAGTAAGTATAAATACTTGTTTCCTGAAGTTGTAGGAATTGAGATGTTTTAATCTAGATCAAAGAATATTCTGAAGCCTTATTAGATAGCTCCATTAGATTTTTTACTTTGAGTTTTTTCATTAAATTAAATCGATGAACTTCGGCAGTTCTTTTGCTAATATTCAGCGTTTCTGCAATTTCTTTGTTTCCTTTTCCAGTTAATAATAGTTTAAGAATTTCTCTTTCTCTTCTGGTAATCATTGTTTCTTCACCCGAAGATTGTCTTAAATCAACATTGAAATTGTTATGAAGTAACTGTTTGATTAATATTGCCGATACATCACCGCTAAAGTATTTACCGCCCATAGCGACAGTATGTAACGCTTTTAAAAATTCTTCTTTGCTGGAGCCTTTTAATAAATAACCATCTGCACCTGCCTTAATAGATTTTAAAACATATTCTTCAGATTCATGCATTGTTAATATGATTATTTTAACAGATTGATTCTGATCTCTAAGTTTTTCTACTACTTCGATGCCATTTAAGTGTGGCATTCTAATATCTACTATAAGTAAATCGGGTTGTTTGTCTATAACAATTTCCAGGGCTTCTAAGCCATCTGCTGCTTCCCCAACAACCTCAATATTAGATTCGTTTTTTAATAATGATTTAATGCCATCCCTTACAAATACATGGTCATCTGCCAGAACAACGCGAATGATATCTGCCATTTTACTTAATTTACAAATTAGGATTTACGTATATTCTGCTAGATTATTATGCTAATATACGTAATTCTTAATTTTTTGAGATGATATTAATTTAAAAGTAAAATTGTACGGTAGGAAAATGATAAATTATAAGCCTAAAGAAGTTTTAATTAATTCGAGATTTTCTTTGCTGTAGTTTATTTTTAAGGCTTCCTGATGTCCTTTATCCGACATTTTATCCCAAGTTTTTTTTATGATGTTTTTTAGTTTTTCTTCATCGTGTTTATGCACAAACGGATCAAGATAATATTCTAAAAATACGAGACAAATTACATCTTCTAACAATTGGGTTTCAGCATCTTTTTTAAGTAATTTTTTTTCGATTAAAAAAGAAACGCGAGCTATAAATTCTGAATTATAACCTGCTTTTTCTAAAATTACAGCAGTTGTTTTGGCGTGAAACTTTTTTAAATCTTCTCTCCATTTTAAGTACCCCACACGATCCATTGGATAAGATTCGCGGGCAACTTTCCATCTGCAAATATGTTGCGCTTTAGAAGCAATTTGTACCTCTTCTGAAGCTTCTGGATGAAATTCCATCAATTTTGCATACATCCTGTTAGAGTAAAGTAACTCTTTAGGATATGTCGTGTTATTATCGGTTTCATGATTTGGATCCTGAGCATTTTCGGCATCAATCCATTCGCTTGCTTTTTGAAAAGGTGTTGTCATTTATAAGGAGATATATACAACCAAAGATACATAATTTAAGATATATAAATAATCTAAAAGTCAATAGGAATCGTACTAGCAGTAGTACAAATGAGTTAGCGCTTTATTACAGCTGATTGTTGCACTTATTTTTTTATTGTAAATTAGCTAAAAATCTATTTTATTTATTAAAGAAGTTAACATCTTTAAATTTAGGATGTTAATTTAAAATTACACACATGAAAAAACTTTTACTATTAGTCTCGGTCTCAATTTTGTCATTCAGTTGTAAAACGACAGTAAAGCCAAAACCTTTAACACAACCAAAGGAAGAAAACCCCGCATCTATGAATACAAATAATGCAGACGAATATGATGGTTCTACGTTTTTTAAGGCTACTGGAAATGAACCTTTTTGGGGCTTAAAAATAGGTAAAGAAAAAATTACGTTTACCTCGTTGATTGAAGGATTAGAGGAAGTTAGTTCTCCTTATATAGAGCCTATTAGAGCGATGGATACAAATGTTAAGTTGTATCGTTTTAATACAAAAACAGGTAGTATGAGTATTACGATTCAGCAAATGGATTGTACGGATACTATGTCGGGAGATAAATCGCCTTATAATGTTAAAATCGAAATCACAAATAATAGCGATGGTAGCGTAAAAAATATCGAAGGTTGCGGAAGATATATTACTGATTATCGCTTACATGATATCTGGGTTTTGGAGCAATTAAATGGAAAAAAAGTTGCTGTAGCTGATTTTCAAAGAGAACTACCTAGAATTGAAATTTATAGTGCTGAGAATAGATTTTTAGGCTTTGCAGGATGTAATCAGGTTAACGGAAGTATATTTTATGAGAAAGATTTATTACGTTTTACAAATGTAGCTTCAACGTTAATGGCATGTAGTGGTAACAATAAAGAAGATGAGTTTTTGCAAGCGCTTCAAAGTACTACAACTTATACTGTAGCCAATAATAGATTATCATTGTCTAATCCGTCTGGATTGCTTTTAGTTTTCAGAAAAATTGACTAAGGAAGGTCCAAAGGTTCAGAGCTTCAAAGGTTCTGAGGCACTAAGGTACTGAGATTAAAAAAGACAAGCTACATAATTATGTGGCTTGTCTTTTTTAACTATGTTATGAATTCATTTATATATAAAATAGAGTAAATACTCAATGGGATTTTTCATAGTCTTGTCACGTGAATAAAGAGTTTCGCAAACAGTTAACCAAACGATATTGAGTTACTAGTGTAGTTATTTCTACGTCAGGTTGACTTGAAGTAATTCCTCAGAGCCTTTGTTTCTTTACGACTCTGAAGCTCTTTTATCTCAATTTCTTAGAACCTTAGAACCTTTGCATCTTTGAACCTTAGAGCTTACTCTAACTCTTCTGTTTGATCATCTACAAAGTCCAATTCTAATGCTCTTACGGTTTGGACTGCGTTTCCGGCGATACCACGTATAGAACCGTACATTCCCAGGGTATTATTGACTACTTTTTCTATTTGTTTCTCACGTTGTTTCCAGATACGTTGCATGGCTCTTTTTTCTGAATCTAAATCGCTTTGCATTTGTGTAAATCCTTCTACTATACCTTCTATTTGTAAACGGAATTCGTTGCTGGTTAAGAAATCGTATAACATGGCCATTTTATCGCCTTTGTTTTCCTGTGCTTGTACTGCTTGGCTCACTTGTATTAGGGATTGACGCAAAACAGCGCTTAATCCTTTAAATTCATCATAAGTACAAATCCAGATTCCGTCGCGCATTCCCATTCGGTCCATTCCGGTTGGCATTACTTCGGTAACAAGAACTCCAATATTGGCTTTTTTATCTCGAATGTCGTTTTTAAATTTTTCAATCCAAGCAGGTTGAAAGGCTTTTGTACGCTTGCTTTCGTAATATATAGAACCACAATTTTGTAATTCGCGTGTATTTACTATTTGCAAACAATCGGCTCCATTGGCTCCTTTTTTAACTTCGTCGATACTGTCTAAAGGAAAATTAGAAGCTAGCCATTCTTCAATTGCTAATTCCATTACTTCGCCTTGCAATTGCATAGAACCTTGTTCCTGCTTGCGTTTCATTTCTTCGATAAGCTTTTTTTGGTCGTCGGATTGTTTTTGGTATTCTTTTATTTTTAACTCGTTTTTTTCTTCTTCTTGTTTACGAATTTTATCGCGTTCCAGAACTAAAGTTGCGTTGAGTTGTTTTTGAGATTCAGCTTCGATTGCTTCTTTTATTTCCAGTTTTTCACGCTGAAGTTTAGCAATCTCGCCTTCCATTTTATTTAGTTCGCGTAATTTTTCTGATTTTTCCGAAAGTTCTTTTTCCATCGAAAGCAAACGGTCTTTGTTTTCTTCGTTTAGCTTTGTTTTTAGTTTTTCGGTGATTTCTTTTTCAGCTATCTTTTTTTCTCGGTCTAAGCGTTCTGTAAAAAGTTCGTTTTCTTGCTTTTTCTTGGCTTCAAATTCTGCTTTAGCTTTTTCGAATTGCTCGTTTTTAAGCTCCAGTTCTTTTGATTGTGCTGTAGCTTTTTGCTGAAATTCTTTACGGATGCTATCTTCCAATTGATGTTTTAGGATATCATTTACATCGATTGTTGTTCCGCAATTTGGACACTGAATTGAAGATTGCTCAGCCATTTTGTTTATTTTTTATGGGGTAATATTATTTTCTGCTAAGGTATTTAAAAGTTAGCGATATGCATAATGTTTTATAGCTTCAGTAATTTTAT
Source organism: Flavobacterium sp. GL_143 (assembly GCF_057834355.1). Taxonomy (NCBI): domain Bacteria; kingdom Pseudomonadati; phylum Bacteroidota; class Flavobacteriia; order Flavobacteriales; family Flavobacteriaceae; genus Flavobacterium; species Flavobacterium sp. GL_143. The sequence continues at coordinate 3,216,643 of NZ_CM174401.1, forward strand.
TTGGGTAAATAATCTTGCTTGTGTTTCGTATTTTGACTTTATAATTTCTTAATTTTTACGCCGAATAAAGTGATGTTCTGGGGAATTATAATAGGATTTAATTCTTTGGCTTGAGCCAAAAAATATTTTAGATGACGTAGTTTTATAAATTTGGTGTGCATTGATGAATTATGAAACAAGTATTTTTGAAGTATATATCAAAAGAAGACTTTTGAAAAAAAATGTTTCACGCAGATTTGGCAGATTGAGCGGATTATTTTTTTAGCCACTCCAGATTAAAAAGATTTTAATATCTACGATTATCTGCTTAATCTGTCAAATTTGCGTGAAAACCTAAAACAAAAACTATGGAAAAATCAACTACTGCAGAAATTAGGGAACGTTTTGATAATGATGTCGAGCGATTTTCAAATTTAGATACAGGTCAATTATCTACAATTGATGCTAAAATTTCGTTGGAACTTATAACAGAAGCTTCTAAGAGAATTGTTCCTAATGCAAAAAATATCTTGGATATTGGTTGTGGTGCAGGAAATTATACGTTGATGATGCTTTCAAAAGTTCCGGATTTAAATTGCACTTTGGTTGATTTGAGTAAACCAATGTTAGATAAAGCTTATGAAAGAGTGTCTGATGAAACTAATGGAAGGGTAGAGGGGAAGCAAGGAGATATTCGCGAAGTCGAATTACAGGAAAATCATTATGATATTATTTTGGCTGGAGCAGTTTTACATCATTTGCGTGATGATCAGGATTGGGAAACTACATTTACTAAGATATTTAAACTATTAAAACCTGGTGGATGTTTTATGATTTCGGATTTAATTACTCAGGATACAGAGTTACTAAATGAATATACCTGGGAGCGATATGGAGATTATCTTGAGGGGTTAGGAGGAAAGGAATATCGCAAAAATGTATTAGATTATGTTGCCAAAGAAGATTCTCCCAGATCGATGAATTATCAGTTAGATTTAATGAAAAAGGTAGGTTTTAGGAGTGTCGAAATCTTACACAAGAATATGTGTTTTGGTGCTTTTGGCGGGATTAAATAATCTAAAAAAGGCTTTAGCAGAATCACTATAGATTCGGCTAAAGCCTTTTTTATTATTGTTATTAAACCGTTGGTTAAAATCAACGGCAAGTCATGGAAATTGATGACCTATAAATTTAAACGATATCTACAACAATTCGTCCAGTAGAAGAACCATCGCTCACTGCTTTATGGGCTTCGATGGCATTATCTAAAGTGAATTTTCGAGGATCAATAAGAGGTTTTAATTTTCCTTCTTCGAATAATTTTGCAGCTTCTGTCAGGATATCGCTGTGGTGTTTTCTTCCTTCACCACTGATTGCTGGATGCAGTACAAAAACGCCATGAAGACTTGCCGAACGTAGCGAACTTGTTGCAAGGGTATGTGTTCCGAAAGCATAACAGCTGCTAATTTGACCATAATGACGAATGGCTTTAAAAGAATCATCAAGAGATTGACCTCCAACGGTATCATATATAATATCAAAACCTTTTCCGTCTGTGTGTTGGTTTACATAATCCTCGACTTGAGTGGTTTTGTAATCAATAGGCGTTGCTCCATACGATTTTACAATATCTTCTTTTTGTTTAGAAACTGTTGCATAAACGTCTGCACCTAGAGTTTTTGCAAGTTGTACCACAATGTGTCCAACTCCGCCAGCTCCTGCATGTACAAGGACTTTGTCTCCTTTTTTTACTTTTGCTCTGTCGATTAAACCTTCCCAAGCTGTAAGTACGACTAGCGGAATTCCGGCAGCTTCTTTCATGGTTAGGTTTTTTGGTTTTATGGCTAATAAATCAGCATCGACAGCGGTGTATTCTGCTAGAGTTCCTTGAAGTCCTAAAACGCCTCCTGCTAGTCCGTAAACTTCATCACCAACTTTGAACTGGGTTACACCTTCGCCAATTGCTTCGATTACTCCCGCAAGGTCTGTACCTAAAATAGCTGGTAATACTGGTGAAGCATAGGGAGAAACTCCAATTCTAATTTTGTTATCGATTGGGTTTACGCCGCTTGCGTGTATTTTAACCAATACTTCTCCTTTTTTAGGAGTTGGTTTTTCAATATCTGTACTTACAAATTCAGATTCGTAAGTATTTATAAAAAGTGCTCTCATCTTCTTGATTATAGTATTTGCACCGTTTTGTAAACTTGAATTGGTGCTGAAAGTAAATTTTCGGTATTTGTGATGAATTCTTGTAAGAAAGGTCGATTGTCGTGTATGTCAAGATCTGATTGGTCTTTCCATTCTTCCCAAATGATAAAAACATTTTCGGCGTTGTGTAAATCGTAACGCACACAAGCGTCTTCTTTTCTGGTTTGATTTACCAGATTTTCAACCAAAGTTTTTACTTGTTCTATACTTTCTTTTTTACTTTTAATAATGGCTGTAATTGAAATCATATTTATATAGTTTTAAAAAGTTGTTCTAAATGTGTAGTATATTCCTGCTTAAAGATACCAATATTTTCGGCAGTAGCGCCTTTTTCGACATCATGAAAATGGAATCCGTCTAATTTTTCCATTCCTACAAATTTATTCATTTTATGAAAACCGAACATTACTCCATCATCTACAGATGTTTGTTCGAAGAATTCTCCGGGAAGTGTAAATGCTGCTGCGGGAGCATTCCAACTTGTGGTTAGCATATATTTACGTCCGTGTAAAAGTCCGCCAGTTCCGTAATTAATGTCTGGATTTGTTCTGGTTCTACCATCACTTTTGTAAATTCCTTTGTTGTGTCCTGCTGTAAATACGTCGTCGATGTATTTTTTGAAACCATTTGGTACCTGAAACCACCAAACGGGTGTGTGATAAATTACGACATCTGCCCAAACAAATTTTTCAACTTCTTGATCCAGATCGAATTCTTGTTTTATATCGGTTGTTTTTACTTCGTAGTTTTTACTTTTTAGGTATTCGATTGTCCAATCGGTAACGGTTTGATTGAATCTTCCTCCTGAATGAGCAAAATTTTGTCCGCCGTTAATAATAAATATTTTTTTCATCTTTTAATCTTCTAATTGCATTATTGGTTTTGTGTGAGGGGGAGCAGCGGTATCCTTTTATTTTTTTTCTTTAAAAAAATAAAAGATTTAGCGGATGACCCGACCCCGCTTTCGAGGTTTCGAGAGTGCGGGGTCACACCCAAATTTTTTTTATTTTGTTTTTGAAATTGCCTGATTAATAAAATCAAGTTCTGATGCTGATAAATCGAAATCCATTGCTTTTGCGTTAGAAATTGCTTGTTCGGCATTTCGCGCACCTGCTAAAACTATTGTAATTCCTTTTTGTAATGTTGTCCAACGTAAAACTAATTGTGCTAATGTTGCATTTTTGGCATTGGCTAATGAGCTTAGTTCTTCGACTAATGTTTTTACTTTTACGAGATCGAATTGGTTAAAATATCCATTACGATGGTCGTTGTCTTTTAGTTTACTATCGGTAAAATATTTTCCAGTAAGCAATCCTCTTTCCATTGGGCTGTAAGCAATAATACCAATGTTTTCAGCAACTGTAAGCGGAATCAAATCGGTTTCGATACTGCGATTAAGCATGCTGTAGGATACTTGATTTGATGCTAATTGTATTGTTTTCTGTGCTTCTTTAATTTGAGCTGTACTATAATTACTAACTCCGGCAGCTCTTATTTTTCCTTGTTGGATTAATAGTTCCATAGCTTCCATGGTTTCGCTAATGGGTGTTGTTGCGTCTGGCCAGTGTATTTGTAATAAATCGATATAATCGGTCTGAAGGCGTTTTAAGCTTTCTTCGACTTCTTTTATAATGTTGTTTTTGGAAGCGTATTTATATACGGGAATTTGTTTTCCGTTGTCTTCGGCATCAAAAAAGAATTCTCCTTTTCCGTTGTTGCTTCCGTCCCAAACTAGTCCAAATTTAGTTAGTAGTTGTACTTTGGTTCTGTCTTGTGTTTTTAGGGCTTCGCCAATCATTTCTTCGCTTAATCCAAATCCGTAGAATGGAGCGGTGTCTAATGTTGTTACTCCATTATCGATTGAGGCGTGTATTGATGCTATTGAATCTTTCTTTTCGTTTCCGCCCCACATTGTACCGCCAATGGCAAATGCGCCGTATGTAATTGCTGATAATTCGAGTTCTGTATTGCCTAATTTTCTATATTCCATGATGTTGTATTTTGATGCTTAAAATTTGTTTGGCAAAATTATACTGTTTTTAAGACTGTTAACTTGTATATATTTGTGTTTTTTAGGTATATTTGCAAACTGAATTAATTAAGCGGTATTATGAAGAAAGAAAATTTATACGAACCTTTTACGGTTTCTTTTGAAACTCTGCATGAATATCCTGATGTTGGAGACCGTCATAATTTCTTTGAATTGGTTTATATTTTGGAAGGAACGGGTTCGCAATGTATCAACAAGAATATTTTTGAATACGATGCTGGACATATGTTTTTACTAACTCCTGAGGATTGCCATAATTTTACGATTGAGACTAAAACGAAGTTTTTCTTTTTGAGATTCAATGATATTTATTTGAAAAATTCTAGTTTGCAGAATGAGAATATTCAGCGTTTGGAATATATTTTACAAAATGCCAATCATCAGCCTGGTTGTATTTTGAAAAATGATGCCGATAAATGTTTGGTAAAAGTGATGATTGAAGCTATTTGTCGTGAACATCAGGATAAAGATGTTTATAACAAGGAGTTGATTCAGCAATTGGTGAACACTTTAATTATTATTGTTGCCAGAAATATTGCAAAGTATTTGCCGGAGCAGGTAAATATTGGGTGTGAGGCTAAAGCAATGGATATTTTGCAATATATTCAGAATAATATTTACTATCCTGAAAGAATAAAAGCGGAATCGCTAAGTGAGTATTTTGGGATTTCGAATACCTATTTAGGGCGTTATTTTAAGAAACACGCCAATGAAACCATGCAGCAATATATTAGTAATTATAAAACGAAACTCATAGAGCATCGCTTGCAGTTTAGTGATAAACGCATTAACGAAATTGCGTATGAATTTGGGTTTACGGATGAAAGCCACTTTAATAAATTCTTTAAAAAACAAAGAGGGAATAGTCCTTCGGAATTTAGGAAAGTGATACGTCTTAATTAAATTGTCTATAAAGGAACGCAGATGACACGGATTTACAAAAAGTAAAGACACTGATTAAAACGGATTTTTTTAAACAATGATAATTCTGAAGTTTCGGATGGGTAAAAATCCGTTTTAATCCGTGTTTTCGCCTTAGCGAATCTGTTTAATCTGCGTCCCTTTCGCAAAGTGGTATATAGAATTATAACGATTAAAAAGATTTCTTAGTTTTTCTTTAAATCTTCTTCTGCTGACCAAGTTGAGAATGCTGTGTCCGCACCGCCTATTTCTATTATTTTGTCTTTATGTGTCATTACGCCCAATCCGTGTCCCTGATCCCAAGAGCAAGAAAACATATAACCAATGTATGGAATATCATCTTTAAATACGGATGTTATATAAAAAGTAGATGGAGATAATAGATCTGCGAAATCTTTTATTATGGATATATCGGGCATGAAATCTTGTTTTTCATCCTCTGGATAATCATAGATTTCTTGTAATTCGGGGTATTTACTTAAAAGCTCAGAAAGGATGCTTTCTAGAATTCTAGTCTGATTGTTTTGTAAATATTCTATTCCGTTATTGTGTTCTGTAGAATGTTCTTCAATTTCATCTGAATCCTCGTCTAATATAACGTAATCTAGTGTTTCTTCGTTTTCACTAAAAAATAACTGCCAATCTTTTAGGTTGATTGTGTTGTAATAGATTTCATCATCTTGTTCTTTTTCTGGAAGCTCTTTAGGGTTTTCAAGATGTTTATTGAAAAACTCAAAACAAAATGGCGCTCTGGTAAATAGATATTCTGGGTTTTCTTTATAGGATAAATGAAGGTATTCTAATGCTTTTTCTTCGTTACCGCATTCTAAACAACATTCGCCATTATAATAATTGTTTATGTAATCTGGGTGTTTTTGAGATAGGGAATGAAGATTCATCATATCCAGCCATCTTTGCATATTGTTGTAGTCTTGTAGTTTTATATATTCATTAATCATCCTGCCAATAAAAATACTTCCCTGATGGATGTTGTATTTTTCATCGTCAGCCTGATGCCATTTCTCTTCGATATAATTAATTAAATCCTGAGATGTTAATGTATTTTTCTTCAGTGAATACTTATCTAAAAAATTATCAATTTCTGCAATTATTTGGGATGCGTTTGACATTCTAATTGTTTTAAGTTTAGTCTGATTTTTGTACGTAAGTTACTTAGGCTATGTATAAACTAGCTATAAAGTTTCTGTAATTTGTAAAGGAAGAAATATTAGATAATCTTTTTGATAACACGCAGTTTATGAGTGTGTCTGTTTGTTTCGGGATTGTAAATTCCTAAATGGTCTAAACGGTCAATTCGTACTTTTCCACTGGCGTGAATGATGTAGTTGTTGTCCATGATTATACCTACGTGCGTGATGTTTCCTTCGTCATTGTCAAAAAAGGCTAAATCGCCTGCTTCGCTTTCTTCAATAAAACTTAAAGGAGCTCCTTCTAAAGCTTGTTGCGATGCATCGCGTTTAATTTTATATCCGTTTAACTTGTAAACCATTTGTGTAAAACCAGAGCAATCTATCCCAAAAGGAGTTTTTCCTCCCCAAAGATATGGTGCATTCTGGTACATAAAAGCGGTGTTTATTAAGCTTTTTTTAGGTTTTATACCGCTGGTTTTTGTGCCTTCAAATTCAAAATTTGAAGTATTTATCTCGCTATTGTTCAGAAAGGTTAGTGATGCACCAAGCGGAATAGGTAATAATAAATTATTTGGTGACGTGATATAGTCGATTAAATCGGCATTTAGTATTTGTGCATCCGAAGATAGTAAGTTATAATTTGCCTCGGATATTATTTGGTATTGTTTGGAATCGACCCAACCTTCGTAATCGTCGAATTGGATTTTAATTTTAGACCATTGATTTTGCTGTTCCAGAATCTCAAAGTGTTCTCCAAATAAAACTTGGGTAACGATTTCGCTTCTATCACTTGGTTCAAATCGAACAGGCACTATGGCTAGATTACAAATTCCGAACATTTAAGGTGTTTTATGAGTTAAGAATCAGGAGTTATTATTATGCAATAACTCCTGATTGATATTTATTTATGCTCTTTCGATAACAATTGCCGAAGCTCCACCACCACCATTACAAATAGCTGCAGCACCAATTTTGGCATTGTTTTGTTCTAAAACATTGATTAAAGTTACGATAATTCTAACTCCTGAACAACCTAGTGGATGTCCTAATGAAACGGCACCACCATTTACGTTTACTTTATCGTTATCTAGATCTAATATTTTTGAATTTGCTAATCCAACAACTGCAAAGGCTTCGTTGAATTCGAAATAATCTACATCGCTTATTGAAATCCCAGCTTTATCTAATGCTTTTGGTAATGCTTTTGCCGGACTTGTTGTAAACCATTTTGGTTCTTGTGCAGCATCGGCATAGCCTTTTATGTAAGCAAGCGGTTTTAAACCTAATGCAATTGCTTTTTCTTCTGACATTAATACTACAGCAGCTGCACCATCATTTATTGTTGAAGCGTTTGCAGCAGTTACAGTTCCGTCTTTGGTAAAAACTGCATTTAATGAAGGGATTTTGTCTAACTTAACATTAGTGTATTCTTCGTCTTTTGATACGATTATCGGATCTCCTTTTCGTTGTGGTACGGCAACTGGAACAATTTCTGAATCAAATTTTCCTGCGTCCCAAGCTTTTGCGCTTCTTTCGTATGATTGAATAGCAAAATTATCTTGTTCTTCACGGCTGATGTTATATTCAGATGCACATAAATCAGCGCAAACTCCCATTGCGTTGTTATCGTAAGCATCTGTCAAACCATCTTTTTGCATTCCGTCAACCATTGTAGTTGGACCAAACTTAGTTCCGTTACGCATTTGTACATAATGTGGAATCAAACTCATGTTTTCCATTCCACCAGCAACTACGATTTCGGCATCGCCACAAGCAATTGCCTGAGCACCGAACATTACTGCTTTCATTCCTGATGCGCAAACTTTGTTTACAGTTGTACAAGCTACTTCATTAGATAATCCAGCAAATAAAGCTGCCTGACGTGCTGGAGCCTGACCAACTCCTGCCTGTACTACGTTACCCATGAATACTTCATCAACTAAATTTGGGTCTAATTGTATTCTCTCTAAAGCTCCTTTAATAGCTACAGCACCTAATTTTGGGGCTGAGACTGTAGATAATCCTCCCATGAAACTTCCGATAGGGGTTCTAACGGCAGAAACAATAACAACTCTTTTGTTCATTTTCTGTGTGATTTAGTTAATGAAGCAAATTTAATGTTTATTTAAACAAATTCAAATTTTGAGTGTTTTGATTGTGTTTTTAAATTATTAGTAAAATTTATATAATTCTATTTGTTTGATAGTGAAGTGCTTTTGAAAAAAGATGAAAAAATATTGAAAAAAGTCTCCGAAATACTTGTGAGATACGGAATGATGTCTTAGATTTGCAACCGCAAAACAGAACACGTTTCTTGAGCGTTGGAGAGGTGCCAGAGTGGTAATGGAGCAGTTTGCTAAACTGTCATCGAGTGATCGGTGCCAGGGTTCGAGTCCCTGTCTCTCCGCGATTAAAATTTTGCCTTCGGGGTGTAGCGTAGCTCGGTTATCGCGCCTGCTTTGGGAGCAGGAGGCCGCAGGTTCGAATCCTGCCACCCCGACAAAAACTTTCCATTGAGTTTTAAAACAAATGGAGGCATAGCTCAGCTGGATAGAGCATACCGATTTTCAATCGGTACGGTCTTAAGGTTAAGTTGTGAATAATAAATGGAGGCATAGCTCAGCTGGATAGAGCACCTGCCTTCTAAGCAGGCGGTCGAAGGTTCGAATCCTTCTGCCTTCACACTAAAACCCGCTAAATTAGCGGGTTTTCTGTTAAAATACAAGGACGTAGCTCGACGATAGAGCATAAAATAAATGGAGGCATAGCTCAGCTGGATAGAGCACCTGCCTTCTAAGCAGGCGGTCGAAGGTTCGAATCCTTCTGCCTTCACATTAAAACCCGCTAATTTAGCGGGTTTTTTGTTTGAAATAAATGAGTGTAGAACTCAGTTGATAGAGCATCCCGATTTCCAATCGGGACGGTCGAAGGTTCGAATCCTTCTGCCTTCACACTAAAACCCGCTAATTTAGCGGGTTTTTTGTTTGAAATAAATGAGTGTATAGCTCAGTTGGATAGAGCATCCCGATTTCCAATCGGGACGTTCGAAGGTTCGAATCCTTCTGCCTTCGTACCAAAACTACTTGACGAATGGACTTTTATTTATGATTTGTAGTTCGAAACTTTAAAGCTTATCTTGCTTTAATTCAAAAATGAATATTGTTATGAACTATTTCTATATTTTATATTCAAAAGCATTAAATCAATATTATATCGGTCACACTTCTGAAGGTTTGGAAGAACGCTTACGCAAACATTTATCAAATCATTCTGGATTTACTGGAAAGGCAAAAGATTGGATTGTAGTTTATTTTGAAGAATTTGAAACTAAATCAATCGCTTATAAGAGAGAATTAGAAGTAAAAAAATGGAAAAGTAGATTAAGAGTTGAAAAGCTTATAAAAAGTAGCTTAGCTGGAAAAAACATCCCGATTTCCAATTGAGATTAATTAGTTTTTCATTGATTCACTTTTTCTACTTTCTAAAAAAAAAGAAGCTATAGATATTTACTCTTTATTGAAAAACCTAATAATTCTGTGTTTGCAAGAAAGTCCTATGGTTATATTTTTATGTCTTGCCGTGAATGATTTTAAATTGGAATCAGAATAATTTTGATTTAGCTAAAATTTTAAAGCTAAATTATTAATTAGATAAACATATAAACAAAATGATTTCAAATAAAGTAAATTCATTGTTAGCAAGGAATACTGAAAATGCTCCAAAAAGTATTGGTCCATATTCACAAACTGTAGCTTTTTCTCATTACAATAATCTTTCGGCTCAATTACCAATTGATCCAAAATCGGGCAAATTGGTAGCTGGTGGTGTAAAAGAACAAGCTGAACAGTGTTTTAAAAATATCATGGCAATTCTAGAAAGCATCGACCATGTTATGAGTGATGTGGTTAGAATCTCTGTATTTGTTACCAATATCAAAGACATTGATGTTGTAGACGAAGTTTATAAAACATTCTTCTCAACTTATGTTCCTACACGTACGGTAGTTGCTGTTGCAGCTTTACCTATAGATGCATTGGTACAAATTGAAGCGCTTGTTTCAAACGGAGAAGGGACAATCCCGAACGCACCACAAGCAGGGAATCTCATTAAACTTACCAATAATACAGCAAATGCACCAATATGTGCTTTATCTACACAAACGGTATCATTCTCTCATTACAACAATCTTTCAGCTCAATTACCTATTGATCCAAAAACGGGTAGAGTGGTAGTAGGTGGTGTAAAAGAGCAAGCTGGACAATGCTTAAAAAATATCAAGGCAATTTTAGAAAGTATCGATGTTCCTTTTGACGATATTGTTAAGATTAATATCTTCCTTAAAAACCTTTCAGATGTTGAAGTCGTAAATGAAGTTTACACAACATTTTTTCCAGATTCGGCTATCGCCAGAGCTGTAGCTTATGTTCCAGCACGTACAACAGTTGCAGCTTCTGCTTTACCGATGCATGCTTTGGTACAAATTGAAGCAATAGTGTCACACGGAGATGGTACACCTCCGCAAGCTATTGAAGACAGACATGGAATTGTCATTAAGGCAAACAATACTGAAAATGCACCAAAATGTTCTTTATCGACACAAACTGTAGCGTTTTCTCATTATAATCACATTTCGGCTCAATTACCTATTAATCCAAAAACAGGAGAAATAGTAGCTGGTGGTGTAAAAGAGCAGACTGAACAGTGTTTGAAAAATATCAAAGCAATTTTAGAAAGTATTGATCATGTTATAGATGATGTGGTTAAAGTAAATCTATTCCTTAAAAACATTGAAGATATTGATGCTGTAGATGAAGTTTATAGAACATTCTTCCCAAGTGGTATTCCTGCACGAAGAACTGTTGGTGTTTCAGCTTTGCTTAAAGATGCGTTAGTCCAAATTGATGTAGTTGTAGCAAATGCAGAAGGAACTCCTCCAAAAGCATAAACAGAGATTTGTTTTATAAAAACACGTAGTTCATCCGAAAGACCTTCTTGATTAAAATTGGGTGGGTTTAAGGTTCGAATCCTACGGTGATCACAAAAAAATCCTCAAAATTTTTGATTTTGAGGATTTCTGTTTTTATATGAGTTTTAAATTACTATTAACCTTTTACGCCTTTTAACCAATCTTTGAATTTGCTTACTTGTTCTGTTATAAAAGACTCATGTTCTTCCTCTTCTTCTTCAGTAACAGGTAAGATGTGTTCAAAGTAAGTTCCTTTTAGTACTTTACGCAATATGCTTTCTCCTAAAAAGGGTTTATTGTCATTTAGTGTTTTTGTCGCTTTTAGCAAATGACGAATATCGTATTGCAAAGGATTGATATCTGGTACTTGTTTGTTTAAATTCAATAATTCGTAAACGGCTATTCTTGCTGTTCTTACAGAACTTTCCATTGTAAAAACTACATCATTGTTGGTTTCTACAAACTGTCCAATTAACCCCAGGTTTTTGCATCCTTCTGGTACTACTCTTGGGCGGTCACCTTTGGCTCTAGGCATAAACATCGAAGTAATATAGGGCATAAAAGCTGTACGTACGATGGTGTTTTTAATAACATTATCTAACTCATCGATAATACCTGTATGGTAACATAATTCAGCAAGAATTTCATCTCCTGTACATTGTGGCATTTTCTTTTTAATGTAGTTTCCTTCCTTGTCCATAAACAATGCATAAACCCAAAGTACTAAAATATCATCTGGTTGCTCAGGGAAATGAGGTTGTCTGTTGCAAGTAAAACTCATTAACCAATTAGAATCTGTAATAGTAATAATTCCTCCGGTAACTGTTTTTCCTGAATATGGATCATTTACAGAATACTCTTTTAGTTTTTCTACTAATGCAGAAGGCTTACAAGTTAAAGTAACTGATTCCCAAGATGATTTTTCGATATTACTACAGAATTTTTCTGGATTACCAAAAACGTTAGATTTTGCAGCAAGATTCTTCCATAGTTTCCATCCTCCACTTTTTCCACTAGTATTGTTGTCTATAGTTATGATAGGAGCTTTTTTGTTATCACCATAAAAGGTGTCTTCTGTCATAGATCCTGTAGTTACAATTACATAATCATCTTTTTCAACTGGGATAATGACTTCTTTACCGTCTTTTTCTGTAATAATTCCTTTTACTACTTTTCCATCGGTATTGATATGAATATCGAGGTCGTTTATGAGAGTATTAAATTGAATACTAACTCCTTTTTCTTGTAGAAACTTGTGCAAAGGTGTTACAAAGGTGTCGTATTGGTTGTATTTTGGAAATACTAAAGATGATAAGTCATTCAGTCCATCAATAGCATGGAGGAAACGATGCATATAAAGTTTCAATTCAAGTAAGCTATGCCAGTTCTCAAAGGCAAACATAGTACGCCAGAATGTCCAGAAGTTACTACTTAAGAAAGATTCACTAAAGTAGCCTTCAATGGTTATATCGTCTAGTTCTTCTTTTTTCTTTAGCAAAAGTTTGATAATGGCTAACTGGTCTTTTTTGTTTAGACCAAATTTGCTAAAATCTTTTATTTCGCCTTTGTTATGTATAAGTCTAGCTTTGGAATAATTAGAGTCATTGTCGTTTATTAAGCGGTATTCATCCAGAACAGTATATGGAGCAGGCATTTCTAGAGCTGGAATGTCTTGGAATATATCCCAAAGGTTTTCATAAGTCATATCCATTTCCCGACCACCTCTAATGATGTAACCATCTTTAGGATTTCCGGCACCATCTAGTGAGCCTCCATCAATAGGTAATTGTTCTAGAAATATGATGTTTTTGGCGGGAACTTGTCCGTCACGAATAAAGTAATAGGCAGTTGCCATACCAGCTATTCCGCTACCTATAATGTAGACTTTACTGTCTTTATAGGATTTTGTAGGTATTCCTATGTTGCGTTGATAGTTTCCAATTTGATCTGAAAACGGCATGGACTTTTCTGGAGTATTACGTTGCTGCTCTTTGCTAGAATCGGGTTCATGATTTACTTTCCCTTTTTCTGTAGAGGCATTCAAAACTTTATCGAATTTAGATGTGATTCCTTTCATTTGATTGTTATTTTAAGAATCAAATAAAGTTAAGTATTTTCTCTTAAAAGACAATGTGAAATAAGGTTTCTCTTTCGTTAAATTTAAGCTTCTCTTCTTTTCGAACAGAACATAATCGGGCGTTTTACAAAGTCAGTTAAGGATTTGATTAATCTGATTGATATAGAAAGGATTAGTGACATATCTGCCTATTTTGGATAATCGTCTTTTATTTTATCCATCTATCGACGATAACTTTAAACATTTCTTTGTATTGTTCGCCAACAGTTATTTCTGTTTTGCCAACGAATATTGAGTTTTTACTAATTGCAGTTATTTTTTCCAGAGAAACAATATAAGAACGGTGTATTCTCATAAATTTTGAAGAAGGGAGTTTTTCCTCAAGCGCTTTTAAGGATATTAGAGATAGTAATGATTTCTGAGAATCTGCGAGGTGTATTTTTACATAATCTTTTAAACTTTCTATATACAAAATATCTTTTAAGCTAGTTCTTACCCATTGATATTCCACTTTTATAAAAATAAATTCATCATCAATAACATTTGCCTGAGAGTGATTTGATGATTCTTCAAACAATTCTAATACTTTGTGAGATGCTCTTAAAAACTCTTCGTAATTAAATGGTTTTAAAAGATAATCTACTGCATTTACTCTATAACCTTCTATTGCATAGTGATTATAAGCTGTAGTAAAAATAATTTTAGGAATAGGACCTGGTTGTTGCTGTAAGAGGCGGGCTAGTTCCATACCAGTTAAGTTAGGCATATTTATGTCTAAGAAAATAAGATCTGGCTGTTTCTCTCGTATTAATGCCATAGCTTCAATTGCATTATCGCAACTATCTATTAATTGTAAAAAAGGGGTTTGTTCTATAAACGTTTCTACTAGTTTTAATGCCAGAGGTTCATCATCTACAGCTATACATTTTAATATACTCATTGCTCTAAAGTTATTTGCAGGTTTACTTTGTATTTACCATCTTGGGTAGTACCAGCGTTCATAGTGTGTTTGTTTGGGTAAACGAGTTGTAGTCTGCGTTTGGTATTGATTAATCCAATTCCTCCCTGATCTAATGAGGTACTTATTTTTTCAAAAAAAGTGTTTTCTACTTCAAGTTCAAGATTGTTATTATCCTGATTAATTGTGATATTGATTTCGCTTTTATCAGTTGCATGTACGCCATGTTTAAAGGCATTTTCTACCAATGGCAATAGCAACATTGGAATTATGGGATAGTCTATTAAATTTTCGGGAATGTTTGTTGTAATATTTAATTTGCTGTTGGCACGCAGCCTCATTAGCACTATATAGTTTTTTAGAAAATCTACTTCTTTGAGTAATGTTGTCCTTTCTCCTTCAGTATTATAAAGTAAGTAGCGCATCATATGGCTTAGGGTGTGGAGTGCACTACGAGAATCCTCTATGTTAGAATAGGTAAGTGAGTAGATACTATTGAGTGAGTTGAAAAAAAAGTGAGGATTTATTTGTGCTTTAAGCATCGCAAGTTCAGCCACGGTTTTGTCTTGCTCGAGTTTTTGTTTATGCTGTGCTGCTTTTTGCCAATGTTGTAACATGGCCCAACTGGTACTAATTCCTAAAACTAATAAGGTTATGGTAAAAATGAAGTTGTCGAAATACCGATTTCTATATTTCTGAAAACCCAGTAATGCTGCAATCTTATTGTGCATATCTGTTTGCGAAGTGTATAGATAGGCGATAAGTTGTAATGAAAATATAACTAGAAAAATCCATAATAAAAAAGGACCTATTTTGTCTTTTATAATAGTTTTTGGAACTATAATTTTTGCATTAGCATAAAAGAGAACAATCATAATAAATAGTACGGTACATTGCCACAGCCAAAAAAATGGAGGTATTGCTATATTCCAAGTTAATGGTATGTAAAATAGCAAGATAAACCCTAGTAATAACCAAACGAGGATATGCAATCCAGTAAATAAATACGGTTTAAAAAAATTTAGTACCATTATGATTTAAGATTTTAATGACAATATTACATTTTATTTAAACGTGATATAAAACCAATCGTCAGAAATGGAATTATAACCTTTAAAAACCATTTTAGAGTCGATGAGATTACTTTAAACGTATTATTTTACTTATAATAACTTTTGTCGATTGTAATGTTCTCTCTGTCGATTATCTATAGGAGCTACATCTATTAACTCATTTTTGTGTGTTATGTTTTAGTTCATTTGCTTTAATATAAATGATAATTACATAGTTTACAATGAATAAGCAATCTCTTTTAAGCATCCTTGCAGCGTCTATTGTTATCGCATCATGTGGTAATAAAAACGATAAATCGGCTCAAGCCGGAGGTGCACCGCAAGTTAAAGAATATAAAACGCTGACTTTACAGCCAAAATCTGCAACATTAAATACGGACTATCCCGCGAGTATTCAGGGACAGCAAAATATAGAAATTCGCCCTAGGATAGAAGGCTATATCGATAAGATTTATGTTGATGAAGGTGCTGTTGTTAAAAAAGGACAGCCTTTGTTTAAAATTAATGCGCCCGAATATGAGCAACAAGTTCGTACGGCAGCAGCAAGCATAAAAAGTGCTCAGGCAGATTTAAGTACAGCAAAACTGGCGGTAAATAAAGTTAAGCCTTTGGTAGAAAAAGGAATCATTAGTAAATATGAACTTGAATCGGCACAGTATACGTATGAATCGGCTTTGGCATCATTGGCACAGGCTAATGCAAGTTTAGTAAATGCCAAAACAAATCTGGGTTATACTACAGTAACCAGTCCCGTTGATGGAGTTATTGGTTCTATTCCGTTTCGTTTAGGAAGTTTAGTGAGCTCTTCTACAGCCGACCCATTAACAACTGTTTCTAGTATAGGTAATGTGTATGCATATTTTGCTCTAAACGAAAAATCGCTTCTGGACTTTACCAAAACGGATAATTCTGAAGCATCATTAGAGCAAAAAATTAAAAAGATGCCAGCAGTCTCATTGCTTCTTGCAGATGGCTCAAGTTATAATGAAAAAGGACGTATCGAAACCATAAATGGATTAATCAATACAGAAACTGGTTCAGTAAATATCAGAGCACGTTTTCCTAATACTAAAGGTATCATCAGAAGCGGAAGTAGCACAACAGTAAGAATTCCAAACGAAGTAAAAGAGGTATTGTTGGTTCCACAGAGTGCCACATTTGAACTTCAGGATAAAATTTTTGCAGTCACAGTTGGAAAAGACGGAAAAACAAAAAATGCTAATATTTCAGTATTAGAAAATTCTGCTGGAAATTATTATGTAGTAACAAGTGGTTTGCAATCGGGAGATCAAATTGTTTTAGAAGGAGTTGCTTCACTTAAAGAAGGTACTCAAATCAAACCTCAAAATCAGAGTGCCGAAACTGTTTATGCTGACTTAAAATAAAAAGAAATGTTTAAAATATTTATACAACGACCAGTACTTTCTACGGTAATATCTGTTATTATCGTAATCTTAGGTATTCTAGGACTTGCGTCACTTCCTATTGCGCAATATCCTGACATTGCTCCACCTACAGTAAATGTGTCAGCGAGTTATACAGGAGCCAATGCAGATGTGGTACTTAAGAGTATCGTAGTTCCGCTAGAAGAGCAAATTAATGGTGTGGAGAACATGACTTACATGACTTCATCTGCTACTAATGATGGAAACGCTTCGATAAAAATCTATTTTAAAGTAGGTACAGATCCAGATCTTGCTGCCGTAAACGTACAAAATAGAGTTTCGAGAGCTACGAGTTTATTGCCTGCTGAGGTAACTCAGGCTGGGGTTACAGTAACTAAAAGCCAGAGTAGTAATTTATTGATATTCTCCTTGTATAGTGAAGATAAAGCGTATGATCAGACGTTTCTTCAGAACTATGCTAAGATTAATTTAGTGCCTCAAATCCAGCGTGTAGTTGGAGTAGGAGATGTGAATGTTTTTGGATCCATGGATTATTCTATGAGGATTTGGCTGAAACCAGATGTAATGCAGCAATACAAACTGATTCCGAGTGATATATCTAAAGTTTTGGCGCAACAAAATGTTGAAGCAGCGCCAGGGAAGTTTGGAGAAAACGGAAAACAGGCTTTTCAATATGTTATCAAATATAAAGGGCGTTTAACAAGTGCAAAAGAATTTGAAGATATAGTTGTTAAATCTGCCGGAAACGGACAATTGTTACGATTAAAAGATGTGGCAAAAGTAGAGTTAGGATCTTTAAGTTATGCTTCGGCAAATATTACCAATGGTTTTCAATCGGTAGCAATTGCTATTAGCCAAACGCCAGGTTCTAATGCACGTGATGTAATTAATAACTCTAAAAAAATTATTGATGAAGCGGTAAAAAGTTTTCCTAAAGGAGTAAAATATACGACTTTAGTTGATGTTAATGAAAATCTGGATGCTTCGATAGAGAAAGTAATCCATACATTGATCGAAGCTTTTATCCTTGTTTTTATTGTAGTATTTATTTTCCTTCAGGATTTTAGATCAACTTTAATTCCGGCAATTGCAGTTCCGGTTGCTATTGTGGGAACATTCTTCTTCCTTGATTTATTCGGGTTTACGATTAACTTATTGACGCTTTTTGCGATGGTACTTGCTATTGGTATTGTGGTCGATGATGCTATTGTGGTCGTCGAGGCAGTTCACGCCAAGCTCGATAGTGGTTATAAATCAGCTAAGAAAGCGACAATTCATGCCATGAATGAAATTTCGGGTGCCATTATTTCGATTACACTTGTAATGGCAGCAGTATTTATTCCAGTAACATTTATTGCAGGATCTACAGGAGTTTTTTATAAGCAATTTGGTATTACACTAGCCGTTGCCATTATTCTTTCGGCAGTAAATGCATTGACCCTGAGTCCCGCTTTATGTGCTTTACTTTTAAAACCACATGCAGACGATCATAAACATAAAAGTTTTATACAACGATTTTATACCTCTTTTAATGTCGCTTTTGATAATTTAACGGGTAAATATAAACGTTCGATTAGTTTCCTTTCGGTAAAAAAATGGATTGTACTTGTCGCAATCTTTATTGCTGGAGCAGGATTGTTTTATATGATGAAAACGACACCATCGGCTTTTGTTCCTGCAGAAGATCAAGGAGTAGTTTTTGCCAATATTAGTTTACCACCTTCATCGTCTATGGAGCGCTCTGCAATCGTAGCAAAGAAAGTAGATAGTATTGCACATACGATTCCTGGAGTTCAGACAACGCTTCAAATTGTTGGACAGAATTTTACAGCTGGAGCAGGTAGTGCTTATAGTATGGTTATTGTTCGATTAAAAAAATGGGAAGATCGTGAGGCAACTGTAAATGATGTAATTGGGCAACTTTTTGCAAAAACAAGCGGTATTCGTGAAGCTAGTATTTTCTTTATTTCTCCACCAACAATTTCGGGATTTGGACAAAGTGGAGGATTTGAATTCCAATTACAGGATAAAGGAGGGCATAGTACAGCAGAATTTTATAAAATAAATAACGAGTTTTTAGAAAAACTATCTAAGCGCCCAGAAATACAATATGCAACTACGCCATTTAATCCTGGTTTCCCACAATATATGATGGATATCAACCTGGCAAAAGCAGAAGAAGCAGGTGTTACAGTTGATGGAATTTTGTCTACGATGCAAGGGTATTACGGAGGTTTGTATGCTTCAAATTTTAATAAATTCGGAAAACAATACCGTGTTATGATTCAGGCATCGCCAGAATTTAGAACCAATAAAGAAGGATTGAACAAAATATTTGTTCGTAATAGCGCTGGAACAATGGCTCCAATTACGGAGTTTGTAACTATGACCAGAGTTTTTGGACCAGAATCAATTTCCAGGTTTAACCTATTTACTTCGATTTCTATTACAGGAGCACCAAATCCGGGTTACAGTTCGGGAGATGCTATTAAAGCGATTCAGGAAGTAGCTGCCGAAAATCTTCCTGCAGGTTATGGATATGAATTCTCGGGATTAACACGTGAAGAATTAGCATCAGGAAGCGAAACCGTATTTATTTTCATATTGTGTCTGGTATTCGTTTATTTCTTGTTGAGTGCACAATACGAAAGTTACATTTTGCCTTTTGCAGTGTTGCTATCTATTCCGTTTGGATTAGCAGGAGCCTATTTATTCTCTATCGTATTTAAAATCAATAGTAATATTTATCTGCAGATTTCATTGATTATGCTTATCGGGTTGCTGGCGAAGAACGGGATTTTAATTGTAGAATTTGCACTTGATAGAAGGCGAAAAGGAATGCCAATTGTACAAGCAGCAATTGAAGGGTCTGTAGCGCGTTTGCGACCAATTTTAATGACTTCTTTTGCCTTTATTTTAGGACTTACACCTTTAATGTTTTCTTCAGGAGCAGGAGCGGTAGGAAATAAATCAATTGGTACAGGAGCAGTTGGAGGAATGTTAATCGGAACAATTTTGGGAGTTTTTGTAATTCCGGTATTGTTTATCATTTTTCAAACCTTGCAGGAAAATATTAGTGGTCCAGCCAAAGATGGTTATGATGATGAAGACGATGACGAAGTACAATTGATAGAAACTCATAAAGAGTAGTAATTTAATTAAGAAGAGAGATGACTCATAGTGCAAATAAATATATTATACTAGTAACTGCAGCTACACTATTAAGTGCGTGCTCAATTACTAAAAAGTACGATCGTCCGACGACAATTTCTACGGATAAGTTATATCGTGATCAGGCTCCTGCCGATTCGACTACGCTGGCAAATATGCCTTGGCAGAGCGTTTTTAAAGACAGTAAACTAAATGCTTTGATTCAGAAAGGATTAGTTCAGAATATTAATCTGAAAAATGCGATAGAAAATATTGTTCAGTCACGTGCAGCTTTACGCCAGACTAAATTGGCTTATTATCCAACTCTAAATATTGATGCTAATGCAACGCGTAGTAAACAATCGGAAGCGGGACTTAATTTTCCTGCCGGAATTGATATTAATACGTTAACAACAACTTATAAATTAGGTCTGAGCACTTCGTGGGAAGCTGATATTTGGGGTAAACTGAGTAGTTCTAAACGAGCTGCTCTGGCAACTTATCTTTCTACAGATGCTGCAAAACAAGCAATTCAGACACAACTGATTGCTGATATTGCAAATAATTATTTTTTATTGTTGGCTTATGATAAACAATTAGCAATAACAAAAGCGACACTAGAAAGTCGTATTAAAAATGTAGCAGTTATAAAAGCGTTAAAAGAAGGAGCTGTAGTTACCGGAGCATCAGTAGTACAAAGTGAAGCCAATCAACATGCAGCCGAAGTTTTGATTCCAGATTTAAAAAGAAGCATTCGTGAAACCGAAAATGCTTTGAATATTTTATTAGGGCAAGCTTCAGGACCAATAGAAAGATCTAGTTTGGAAAGTCAGGTTACTCCAGAAAATTTAGCAATAGGTTTACCATCTCAATTGTTAGAAAATCGTCCAGATGTTCGTCAGGCAGAATTTAATTTCAGAGTTGCTTTTGAAAATACTAATATGGCAAAAACATATTTTTATCCAAGTTTGACCGTTACAGCAAGTGGTGGATTTTCGAATTTGCAATTGACGGATTTCTTTACTAATTCTGTTTTTTACTCTTTAGTTGGAGGATTGACTCAGCCATTGTTTAACCAAGGAATTAATAAAGCAAGATTAACATCGGCACAATCAAAACAAGTTCAGGCATTAAATAATTTCCAACAAAGTCTTTTTGTTGCAGGTCAGGAAGTTTCTAATGCTTTGTATGCTTATGAGATGGCGGTTGAAAAAGAAGATTCGAGAGAGAAACAAATTGAAGCATTGATAAAATCAGTTGACTTTACACAACAACTTTTAGAATACAGTTCGGCTACCAATTATACAGATGTACTGACTTCAGAACAAAATCTTTTGGCAGCACAATTGAGCGGAGTAAATGATAATTTACAGAGGTTACAGGCTGTTGTAGACTTGTATCGCGCTTTAGGAGGTGGTTGGAAATAAGCAATTAATGTAATAAAATAATAAAGGTCAAAACACAAACTCGCTAATTTAGCGAGTTTTGGTTTTTGTAAATCTTCGTAACAGTATCGTTTTTCTGACAAGAATTGTTTAAAGATTATCCTTTTTTATAAATAATAAAAATAAATTTTTATTTAAAAAATAATAAAAGATATTTGCACCCATTAGATTTTTAAATCTAATATCCCAAAGACTAAAAACAATTTTAATTAACCTACAAGCAATGATTACAAACATCAAGAGGTGGCTCTATGCCAGCTTACTACTTACTGGTTTTCTTATATCTACAAGTTGTGATAAGGATGACCAATCTACGGCTTATGAAGCCAACTATTTGCCAAGCATTGATGCAACAAATTTACAACCAGGTAATCGAGCTATGACTATGTTTGAAGACGACGAAAGTCCTTCAAAAATGTATGACAAAAAAGATCGTTGGTTTCGAGTAAATCAACCAATGCAAGTAATTCAAAAAGGAAAAGATTCAGTACAAATTTCTCTTTACTCTCCTGTTGGACTTACAGATGTAAGAATCTATGCAAAATTGCCTAATTATGACAAGCGATTCTTAATTTATAATTTTAGTAAAGTTCCAGCTTTTCATCGTTCGTTTCACCAACTTCCTTTGGTTGCTGGCAAAAATGATTATTTATTAGAAAGTGGTAATGCGGTAACAATTGATAAAATTGATGGTTTCTCTTCTGGAGCAATCGAATTTTCAGTAGAATCTAGCGATCCATTATTTGCAAAATTCAAAAAGATTAAGTCTTCACATTTAGTTCAATTTAACGATTGGTATCATCTTAGCGGTGATGCGTCTTATGTGTATTTGCCTATGAATCCTGTTTTGGCTAAAGAAGCAATAGCAATGATTATCAACTATTCGTATGCTTTAAGTCACCCAATATATTATGACACTTTTATTAATTTTGATAGATACAAGCAAGAACAAGCTGCTCAAGCTGGTACAGCAATAAATGGTGCTATTTATTGGCATGGAAATGTTGATGATGTTGGTGGTGTTTATGATTATCTTTCTAAAGCTGAAATAGAGAAAATATATTGGAATTATCTTGATAGCAGAACTGTTGATATGGCAATGGTAGGTGGAGGATCTGCTTGGGGTGGCGGAGCTTTGGCTTCTCAATGGGAGTCAAGTTATGTAACTGGACACTGGAAAGGGGATATGTCGGTTTGGTCACACGAATATTCACATCATATCGGTTTTAGCCATAGTAGTAATTTAGCCAATAGTGGCGAAGGTGGGGGACAACAAGAGATGTTGACTCATTTTTACAAATACTTGATTTACCTAAACGATCTTCCTTTTACAGATCCAGATGTTTTAAAAGGATATACTAAAACAAACTACTTAACAGGAACTTACAAAAAACCTGTTTTTAAAATTGATCCCAAAAATCCATTCTTAATAAAATATAAAGGAGACGGAAAATGGAATTAACACCTAAAACTACAATGAATAAAATAGCTTTTTTTATACTACTGCTTTGCGTTTTTACAAACTGCAGTAAGGATTCTTTTGAGGGGACATCTCCTAATCATAGTTATTATTATCCTACTGACGAAGCATCAATAACTGTAAGTCAAATTGGAGACGGAAAAGGGACATTTAATCCTAAAGGTATCGCTGTAGCAAATGACAAATTATATGTTTGTAATGGTGATGTACTTGAGATTTTTAACGCTCAAACATTAGCTCATATAAAAACAATTGCAAACTACACTAAGGGAGCTACTACAATTGCGTTAACCAAACTTTCTTCGGTATGTGTAGATAATGGCAGAATTTATATTGGGAGCGTTGATTCAAGACTTTTTGTTATTGACGAAACGACAAATGCTGGAATTAGTACAGTAGGAAACGGTAACTGGTGGGAAACTTTTGTACACGTTTTTGGAGTTGTAGTAAAAGACGGATTAGTATTCGTTAAAGAAAAAGAAACGAGTATTAAAGTTTTTGAGGCATCGCAAATTACGGATAAAAGTAATTGGAATTTAGCTCCTATGGCCAAGTTAAATACTTTAAAAGGTTATGATGAGGTGTATTCAATGGATGTTGCAGATGGGAATCTAGTTGTAGCAGGAAGAAACGCAAAAGGGTATTTGTATTACAACATTGCTGGTATTCGTGCCAATGGAGCGGCTTCGCTTACAGTTCCTATACAAGCTACAGTAATTCCGTTTGGAGAGGCAAAACCTCTTGCACTTGCTATTAGTGCAGATTGGGCTATTACCTCAGAAAATGTTAAGGATTTAAATTATTTGCGTATTTATCCTAGAAGAGAATTCATGGACAAAATTTACAATCCAAGAGTAAATGCTTCGGATGTTATGGGACAAAATAATTTTGGAACTATTGTAAGTACAGCACAACTTAATGACCGTCTTTTTTTATCGGATAATACAAACCAGAAAATTAGGGTTATTAAACTTAACCAATCTGCAATTACAGAACAAAGATAATAACGATTGTAATATTTTTTTATTGAAAATATTCATATTTAAGCCCACTCAATCGAGTGGGCTTTTTTGTGTCTAATATTTCATTTCCAATTTTGCAAGAAATAATGTGTAATGGATTATTCTTGAGAAGAATACATGAATATTAAAATGTAATCTCTTTACATATGATTACTCCCTTAAATTTAAATTAGGTATTATTTACAAGACTTTATCATTTTAATTAATTTTGTATACATTCACTTTACAAATTAATCTCTTTATACAAATGCTGGAACAATTTAAAAAATATATGCTAAGTAATACTGATATATCAGAGGAACAGTATAAAGAGTTAGAGCATTTGGTACATTCTCTTAAAATAAAAAAAGGAACAATTTTATTAAAAGAAAATCAAATTTGTGACAGAGCATTCTTTGTGTGTAAAGGTTTGTTACGTTCCTATACTGTGGATGAAATGGGAAAGGATCATATTATCCAGTTTGCTTCAGAAAATTGGTGGATTGCAGACAGGAGCAGTTTTTACTTTGATGAACCATCAGATTTATTTATTGATGTAATTGAAGATGCAGAGATAATTTATATCCAAAAGGAGTTTCTTAAAAATGCTGAGAAAATCTCTGTAAATTTTGTTTCTTTTAATACCCTCGCTTTGCAAAAAAATATTCGCCAGATGCAGAAAAGAATAAATTATTTATTGGCAGCCACCGCTGAGAAAAAATATTTAGATTTTATAGAAACGCATCGCGAAATTACCTTTAGATTACCACTTCAAATGATTGCTTCTTATCTTGGCATTACCCCCGAAAGTTTGAGTAGAGTCCGAAAAGAACTAGCCAGAAAAAACTTCAAGTACTAAGTTATTCAGTACAGACTCCATAATAGTTGTTATTAATACAATAACATCCTCATAATATTTTTTAGGCTCAAAGCCGATTCTTTACAATAGAGAGTATTTGTTTCAAATTAAATTTTGAAGCATAATACTGTCATGTTTCTGCATTTCTATAAGTTGATAATCATTGATTTATATTTTTATTCTCCCTTTTTATATTTCTTATCATAGATCAAGTACTTAGTTTTTTATCCTTACTAATTTTACAATACTAAAAAACTAGATCATGGAATACACAGTTATAAATAACGAAAAAGACAAACGTTTTGAGATTCATTTAGATGGGAAGATAGCGTTTGAACAATACAAATTGTTTGATGGCGGTATTGCTTATATACATACAGAAGTTCCGCCCGAATTAGGAGGAAGGGGCATAGCAGCGTATATCGCTAAATATGTTTTGGATTATGCAGAAGAGAATCATCTTAAAGTAAAACCTTATTGTCCATACATAAAAGCCTATATCGATAAGCATCCTGAATATCAGGCAAACTCATTGTTTCATAATAAAGAATAATATCACAATGAAAACAAAAAAAATAGAACAAGTATTAGCACCGCCTGCACCACATATGGTAGGAGACGGGTTTAGAGTGCATAATTTTATTCCTTACGGAAAAGGGATGAGCATGGAGAGAATGAGTCCATTTATAATGATGGATTATAACTCTAAATTTTATTTTTCGCCAACAGATGAATTAAGAGGTGTTGGAGTACATCCTCATAGAGGTTTTGAAACAGTTACGATTGCCTACAAAGGGAAAGTAGCACATCATGACAGTTCTGGAAACAGTGGTGTAATTGGTGAAGGAGATGTACAATGGATGACTGCTGCTTCTGGAATTTTACATAAAGAATATCACGAAGAGCAGTTTAGCAAAGAAGGAGGTGATTTTCAGATGGTACAGCTTTGGGTAAATCTTCCAGCCAAGGATAAAATGACAAAACCCAAATATCAGGGGATTATTAATAGCGAAATCAATAAGCATAAACTGCCTAATGATGATGGTATTATAGAAGTTATTGCAGGTGAATATAATGGTACTCCAGGAACAGCCACAACATTTACTCCTGTGAATTTGTTTAATGCAAAATTGAACAAAGGAGCTACTACAACTTTTAATTTCCCTGCTAATCACAACTCAGCACTTTTAGTGATAGAGGGAAGTATTAGGGTTAATGATAGTGAAAATGTACCTGCAGATAATTTTTTGCTTTTTGCAAATGAAGGTGAAGAATTTACAATTAAAGCATCTGAAGATTCGATAGTGTTGATATTGAGTGGGGAACCGATAAATGAGCCAATAGTTGCTCATGGGCCTTTTGTTATGAATACCCAGGAAGAAATCATTCAGGCATTCGATGATGTAAATATGGGGAGGTTCGGGTATTTAGAGTAATTAATAGATTAAGAATTAAATAATAAGAATATGGAAAATCAAACAATATGGCGAAATGATCATGAGCATTCAAGACTTGGCTTTACAGTAACACATATGATGATTAATGATATTGTAGGTCAGTTTAACAATTTTGATTTGACGGTAGTAACGTCCAAATCAGATTTTAGTGATGCCTCTTTTGAATTATCAGCAGAAATAAATTCAGTGTTTACAAATTCAGAAGGAAGAGATGAAGATTTACGTGGTCCCAATTTTTTTGATGCGGAAAAATATCCTACTCTAAATTTTAAAAGTAATGCGATAAAAGAAAGTAGCAAAAACAATTATAAAGTTACAGGAAATCTTAGCATGCATGGTTTTACAAAAGAAGTTACGGTAGATTTTATTTATCGAGGAACAATGCTTAATCCGAATTCGAACAAAATCACATCTGGATTTCAGGTTTTGGTAACGTTAAAACGTTCTGATTTTAAAGTAGGGTTGATTTTACCTTTTGATGGACTTAAGGACGATGTACTAATAAAAATGGATGGAGAATTTCCAAAGGAATAAATTAAGATAAACATAATAATAACAAATAAACTTAAAAAACATGTCAGTAGTAACTAGAATAAATTCAGACGATGTAGTAATCTTACTTATCGATCATCAAAGTGGTTTGTTTCAAACCGTAAAAGACATTGATGTTACCTCATTGCGTAACAATGTAACCACATTAGCTAAAATTGCAGCAATAGAAAATATTCCTGTAATAACAACAGCTTCTGAGCCTAATGGACCTAATGGACCGCTAATGCCTGAAATTCATAAATATGCTCCACATGCTGTTTATGTACCTCGTAATGGTGAAATTAATGCTTGGGATACGCCAGCATTTGTTGAAGCAGTTAAAAAAACGGGTAAGAAAAAAATAATTATTGGAGGTATATTAACTAGCGTATGTGTTGCTTTTCCTTCTATCTCGGCAGTAACAGAAGGTTATGAAGTATTTGCTGTCATTGATGCTTCTGGCGATATGAGTCCTTTATCATCACAAACAACACTTGCCAGATTGACACTTGCAGGAGTAGTTCCAATCACTACAACAGCTGTTTGTAGCGAAATTCAAAAAACATGGAATCGTCCTGATGCTTTACAATTTGCAGAAGCTTATTCAGCGGTTATGCCAAATTACCAGGCAGTAATCGAAAGTTTCTTAAAAGCAGAAAGTATAGGAACATCTAAAAAGTAAAGAGATTATAATAGGCAGTAATAATAAATTAAGATTAACATAAAAAATAGAAATTATGAGCAGTTTACCAATTCGTGATCAGAAAAGTGATCATTTGTTAACACCAGAAAATTCAGCATTAATCATTATCGATTATCAACCAGTACAAGTTAACTCCATTGCTTCAATGGATAGACAGATACTTATTAATAATATTTGTGGTGTAGCCAAAATGGCTAAAGTTTATGATTTACCGATTGTACTTTCGACGGTGAATGTAAAAACAGGATTTAATAAAGAAACAATTCCTCAATTAAAAAGAGAATTAGAAGGAATACCGTCTTATGACAGAACTACTATAAATTCTTGGGAAGACAAAGAATTTTTAGAAGCTGTTAAAGCAACCGGAAAGAAAAAACTAATAATGACTGCTTTATGGACAGAGGCTTGCCTTTCATTTCCTGCACTAGATGCTTTAAGAGAAGGATATGATGTTTACTTAGTAGTTGATGCTGTAGGGGGAACTTCTTTAGAGGCGCATAATGCAGCATTAAGAAGAATGGAGCAAGCTGGAGCAATCTTAGTTAGTGCGCCACAATTATTTTGTGAATTGCAACGCGACTGGGGACGTTCTGAAACGGCTCAGGAATTTATGCAATTGTTTATTAAAACAGGAGGTACAGCAGGAATTCAGTTTTCTTATGATAGAGAATAATTCTTTTTATTTTTAATTAACCCAAAACAGTATTGCATTTTGTGATGCTGTTTTGGTGTTATAAATAAAGAACAGAAATTAATTAAAATAAAACTTAATTATAAAGAAATGGAAACGTACGATACACTTATAGAAGGAATAGATGCTTTGAGGGCTCAAGGTTATGTAGAAGATTTTAATTTAAAACAAAATTGTATTGAATGCCGAAACGGAAAATATAAAATCTTTCATGAGGAGTTTGTAATTAATAAATCATTTCACTTTGATGTAAATGAAGATCCTTCAGACCAGTCCATTTTGTATGCTATAGAATCGGAAAAGTATAATTTGAAAGGAATACTAATAAATGGCTATGGAATTTATTCAGATGATATTACAAATGAAATGCTGAATAAATTAAAGACAATCTAAAGTATCAATAAGAGAGAATTTGTTTTTAGATTATAATTTTGAAATGTAAAGCGGATAATTGTTAGACTGTTTGAATAATTTTAGTTTAAAAATAAAATTTTAACTCAAGAAGATTAAGTTAAACATTAATATGTCTTAATTAACCCTGTAAAAGTCTGTTTTACATCCTATTATTTGTAAATGAGATTGTTAACTTTGTTTAGTTCAAATGAGGTTTTAATTTTTTAAACAATTAATATCATGGATAATCAAGATTTTAATGCAACTTTTTTGGTAGACCAAACTCCCAAAGAAGTATTTGATGCTATTATGAAAGTTCGGAGTTGGTGGTCGGAAGATTTTAAAGGAGATTCACAAAAGCTTAATGATGAATTTGAAGTTCGTTTTGGAGATGTTCATTATTCCAAACAAAAAATAGTTGAGCTAGTACCCGAAAAAAAGATTGTTTGGCTCGTTATAGCCAGTCAATTGAGTTTCCTCAAAAATAAATCAGAATGGAATGATACTAAAATTGTTTTTGAAATCTCTAGAGAAAATGATAAAACAAAAATTCAGTTTACTCATTTAGGATTAGTGCCAAAAATAGAATGTTTTGGCGATTGCTCAAATGGATGGAATCAATTTTTAAAGAATAGTTTATTGAGTTTGATAACTACTGGTAAAGGAAATCTCAATGTATTGAATCAGGAAATAGAAGATAAATCAATTAAAAAATAATATCATGGATAATCAAGATTTTACTACAAGTATTTTGGTAGACCAAAGTCCCAAAGAAGCATTTGATGCTATAACGAATGTTAGAGGATGGTGGTCAGAAGAAATAGAAGGAGGTACAGCAAAACTAGGTGATGTATTTAAGTATCATTATAAAGACGTTCATATTTGTAAAATGAAATTAATAGAAGTTATTCCTAACAAAAAAGTAGTTTGGGATGTCTTAGAAAATGATTTTAATTTTACTACAGATAAAAGCGAATGGGTAGGTACAAAAGTTATTTTTGAAATTAATCAGAAAGACAATAAAACAGAAGTTCGTTTAACACATCAAGGCTTAGTTCCAGATTACGAATGTTACGATATCTGCTTTAACGCCTGGACCAATTACATACAAAATAGTTTATACAATTTAATTACTACAGGTAAAGGACAACCAAATTTAAAAGAAGAAGTAGAAAGTAAGCAGTAATGAAACAAGGGGATTTTAACCATATAACTTATGTAAGTTTTGCACTGATTAGTCACGCTTATATTTTCTTACATAACTTATATGGTTTACTTTTGTTTACATTTACTTTTACAATAAATTTCCAAACATGATAATCAAAACAACTTCATATATTAAATCTTTATTTTTCATCATAATATTTTTCTTTACTGCCTCTTCAAATGCTCAAAATGAGTCATATGCAAGCGAAGCCAATCAGGTAATTGCCGATACTACTTTTGTTAATTTAAAAGATTATAGTAACGATTTTGTGTATGATATGAAATATGCTACAGAAGATAATTTTCTTAAAGCAAAAGTGTACGATTGTGCCGAATGTTTCTTGCGTTTAAAAACAGTAAAAGCACTAGTAGAAGCTAATAAAAGTTTTATGAAGAAAGGGTATAAAATCAAGTTGTTTGATTGTTACAGACCTCTATTTATCCAAAAAAGAATGTGGGAAATAGTTTCTAACCCTAAATATGTGGCTGATCCAAAAAAAGGCTCCATCCATAATAGAGGAGGAGCCGTAGATATTACTCTTGTAGACCGTGATGGTAAAGAGTTAGATATGGGAACTTCTTTTGATTTTTTCGGAAAAGAAGCCAGTCATAGCTATATGAATTTATCAGATACTATTAAAGCCAATCGCCTGTTGTTGAAAAAAATAATGATAAAACATAATTTTAATTCATTCGATTCAGAGTGGTGGCATTATAATTTAAAAGCAGGTTTAAACGATAAAGTTTCTAATACAAAATGGGATTGTAATTAGATTATTCGACACATCTTATATTATCAATAAAGAATGTTTCAGGTCGGTATGTTTTATCATTTAGTTCAGATGTGAATTCTTTTTTCATAACATAATCTTCAGTATCTGACAAGTATTTAATACGAATCATCGAGATAGGTGAAGTTTTTAAATCTTCAAAATTATCTTTTAAGAACATAAAAATACCTGGAGTAACGCGATTATCAAATCCTTTGTCATCACGAATTAATGTACCGCAGTTTTCTTGGTCAATATGGATAAGTGTAACAATTTTTCCATTGCTTAATTGTAAAAATAATTTCGAATTCTTATCAAAGCAATTTGCAGCTGTAAACTCTTTACTTTTTTTAATCAATTGTACATTAAGTGTTGGCAGACCATCTGTTTGTGCTAAAGAGAAAAAGATATAACTCGCAGTTCCTGCAAAGTTTTTTTCGGAAATCATGGTTTCTTTAGTCGATTTGTATGTTCCTATAGAATCGGTAACGTTTACAGTGTATTCACAATCTTTTTGTGCAAATAAATTAAAAGTTAATAAGAATAAAGTTAAAGTAATTAGTTGTTTCATTTTATTATATTTTTCTGCAAATTAAAACTATTTTATTATCATTTTTATCAGTTGTAAAAAAACAATACAAATTTCCACCATCTTTTATTTTCCATTTTTTTCGGATGGTTTCTACACTATCAGGAAAATTTCTAGTAGTAATGTTTGCTTGTTTATTAGAAAGATGGAGTTTTATTTCGTTTTTAGAGTAAGGAATAGTTTCCAGAATCTCAAATGTTCTTCCAGGAAATGTAATTAAATCGGCCGAGGTATATAAGTGAGAGTGTTTCTGTAGCTTATCTATTTTATAAAAAGTACTTACTTCGTCAAATCCTCCCGATTTCATAATTGCACTATTAGGCTCATACAAATATTTATGAGGTAAACTGTAGCTTACAAATTCAGGTTCTTCATTTAATGCAAATTCAAAAGTTTCCGTTTTATCCTTTAATATATTAGCCGTTTTTAGCGTAATTTTCCCAGAATAGCCTTTATGAATTTCCCACAGTAATTCCTTAACCTCGTTATCGAGAGCAATTATATGAATGTTTTTTACATTTTTTAATTCCGAAAGACCTGCGGAAATATCTAATAAAGGAGCCGTTTTTATTAAAATAGAATTAGAGTTTTCAAAGTAGAAATCTAATAAGTCAGGTACATTTGGCAAGCAATCCTTTAGCATAAAAACTTTGCCTTTGGCATCATTTCGCCTGGAAGGATCTATATAAATCCAATCCCATTTTTGGTTTAGTTTTTTAAGAACATCAAAACTGTCTTCGGGATAACAAGTACAATTGTCAATTTTTAATTGCTTAAAATTATGTTGCACAATTGCCGATAAATCGGTGTTTATCTCGCAATGTGCTACATTTTTTATTTTTTTGGAGAAATAATAGTCATCTACACCAAAACCTCCGGTTAAGTCTATTAAGCTCTCACCCGAAACTAAATTGGCTTTATACAGAGCTGTTTTCTCTGATGAGGTTTGTTCAACCGAAATTTTACTTGGATAAATTATATTCTCTGTCGCAAACCAAGTTGGTAATTTATCCTTAGCTTTTGTTTTAGCCTCAATCTGATTCAAAATTGCAATCCATTCTATTTCTGGAAAAGGATTTTTTTGAAGTGCTAATTTTGAAATAGATTCATTTACTTTTTTATTTATAAAATCCTGAACAGAATTATGTAAAAGGGCTAAATTCAAGGTTATATTTTTTCGGTTAATACAATAACAACTTTATTGTTAGGAAAAAATTCTTTGGCAATAACTTTAAGGCAAGTATAAAACGGGATTGCAATAATCATTCCGACGATTCCAAAAGTTATTCCGCTAATTAAAGTAATTAAGAATATTTCCAGCGGGTGCGAATTTACGCTTTTTGAGGAAATAATAGGTTGGCTAACATTATTATCAATTGCCTGAACCAATAAAAATCCAATTACTATATATATAGTTTTAGGCAAAATTTCTGTTTGAAAATCTGCACCAATTAAACTCAACATAGTTAATATAGCCGCAAGAATAGTTCCTATAATAGGTCCAACGTAAGGAATGATATTTAAGACAGCACATAAAAAAGCAATTACAAATGCATTCTGGCTACCAAAAATTATTAGCACAATAAAATAAAGAATAAATACAACTGTTAATTGTAACAACAAGCCTACAAAATAGCGTGTTAGCAAATGATTTATTTTAGTAATCGAGTTTATAATTTTGTCTTCATTGTTATCAGGAAGTATTCTTTTTGCATTTTCTTTAAAAATGTTTTGATCCTTGATAAAGAAAAAAGTAATGAAGAAAACAGATACTAATCCCATTCCAAAACCTGCAAGCATGTTTAGGATTGAGTTTATAAAAGCCGTAAAATAACTAAAATCCAGTTTAGACGTTATTTCAGGTTTTTTTAAAAGTGCTTGTAAATCGAGATGTTGCAAGTTGAAATAATTTTCGAAATCACATTCTATCAGCATAAATTGTTTTTGAAGACTATCAGTATCAAGAAGTGATAAATTATTAGCCTGAGATATTATTAACGGTACAAATAAAAGTATGAACCCAATCATTAATAATATAAAAAATACGATAGTAGTTATAGCCGCAAATGAGCTATTAAATTTTAATTTTTCCTTTAAGAATTTTACAAATGGGTTTGCTATTAAACACAGTATGAGAGAAACACACAAGTAAACAATCACAGTTTGTATTTGATATAAAAAATACAAAATCAGCGATACTCCCAAAATAGTTGCGATAGCCCTTAAAATCCCGTTTGAAATTACTTTAGATGTAATCATAGTTTATCTTTCTTTAGAGCATAAATATAGAAAAAATGAGGGAAAGATTACATTTATAAAACAAAAAAAGCGAGATTTAATATCTCGCTTTTAATAATTATTAACCTGTTTAGTTATATGATTTTAATTTTAGATGCCAAAAGCAGCTCTAGGTCCACCTGTTAAGAAAATAGCAGCCATTTTGTTTTTTTGACCTGTTGTAAACATATACATTCCAGCATCGTCTGTATAATCCATGTAGTTCATTGTCATTTCTACAGGAGTTCCTGTACAAGTGCTATAATGAGGATATGCAGGTACACCATAGTTAGCAGTGTTATGAACTGGAGTATCAGCTACTTGGTCATTTCCGCAATTAGCATCTCCCCAAATGTGACGTAAGTTCATCCAGTGACCCACTTCGTGAGTTCCAGTTCTTCCTAAGTTATAAGGAGCAGCACCAGATCCAGATAATCCAAAATATTGAGAGTCAATTACAACACCGTCAGTAGCAGTAGATCCACCAGGAAATTGAGCATAACCTAATATTCCGCCACCAATTTTACAAGCCCATAAGTTAAGCTTAGTAGTTGGAGATGTTGGGTTAAGACCGCCAGAAGCAGTTTTTTTCATGGCATCATTAGTTCCCCATGAAGTTTTTGTTGTTGATTTTCTGATGATTTGATCTAAAACAAAACTAATTCCAACATTAGCTTTTACTCCAGCGAATAAAGCAGGAACGCTATTGTAATCAGAGTTAGCAGCATTGAAATCTTTGTTCAAGACATCAATTTGAGTTTGGATTTGTGCATCAGAAATATTTTCTGCAGCAGTTCTGTATAATACATTAACTACAACAGGAATTTGAACTTTTCCATTTACCAATTTACCAGTTAATATTTGGTTTTGAGTAAATGCTTCGATTTCATTCATTCTAATAGCCAAAGTAGGGTCGGCTTTTAATTGAGCTTCAAGAACATCTTGAGTTGCACAACCACGTTGAGTAATTGTTGCTGAAGCTTCTGGAGTAGTAGATTCTGCTTGGTCGTTGTTTTGACACGAGAATAGCAGCAGCGCTGCAAATGCGGATAAAGCAATCTTTTTCATAATAGTTTGGGGTTTTGTTATAAAATTTTAGATTAGTTAATAATTAAAACAATTTTATAACAAATATTTTAACAGACAAAATTTTATTATTATTTTGTTTGTCAGAATTTTAAAAACCCTTGTATAGCTTAGTTCTTACAAAAAAATAAGTTTATTTTTTAAGAAGTAAATTCATACAATGCTATACTGGCAGCTTGTACAACATTCATGCTACTGTTTTTTCCAAACATATTAATATGAACTATTTGACTCGAAATTTTTAATAATTCTTCTGAAATTCCATTAATTTCACTTCCAATTATTAATGCGATTTTTTTATCAGCAGGTAGTATAACTTCTTTTAAAGGTTTGCTACTATTTGTAATTTCTAATGCAATGATTTCACATTTTAAATCAACCAGAAGATGTGTAACTAAATCTTGTGTTTCTTCTATTACTGTATATGGAATATGAAGATGGGTATTACGAGAAGTTTTATTTATTTTTCTTGGGTTTAGTGGAATGTCTTTACCTAAAAAAATAATATTTTCAACTCCAAAAGCTTCACTTATTCTAAAAAGGGAACCAATGTTTTGTTGAAAATAAATATGATCGCAAACTAATGTAATAGGGAATGTCTTTCTTTCGAATTGTATTTCTTCGTGTGTTAATTGCACTTGACTTAAATTAATTGGTAAAGATATAATTGATAATGTTGGCGCCCATTTTTAAAGCTTTTTGGCGCACTTCGAGAGGATCGTTATGTACTTCGGCATCTTCCCAGCCATCACCAAGATCACATTGAAATGTATAAAGTAACACTAATTTATTTTCGATAAAAATCCCAAATGCCTGTGGTCTTTTCCCGTCGTGTTCATGAATTTTAGGCAACCCAGCAGGAAAAAGAAACGGTTTCTGAAAAATAGCATGATTGGCAGGAAGTTCTACTAAATCATTGTTTGGGAATATTTTTTTTATCTCTTTTCGAATGTATTGATCCATTCCGTAATTATCATCAATATGAAGAAATCCTCCACCGTATAAATAATTACGAAGATTAGTAACGTCAGCATCGCTAAAAACTACGTTTCCGTGTCCAGTCATGTGTACAAAAGGATAGGATAACAAGTCAGGATTGCTAGGTTCTACAGTTCCGGGTTTTGCTTTTATACGGGTATCAATATTAGCATTACAAAACTTGATTAAATTGGGTAATGAAGTAGGATTTGCATACCAATCGCCACCACCACTATATTTTAGTAATGCAATTTCTTGCGAAAAAGAAGAAACCGATAAAAGTAACAATAAGTAGAATATTCTTTTCATATAATTTATATTATCTGGTATTTCGCTTTTTTGTCATTTCGACGAAGGAGAAATCTTCGTTGCAAAATCGACAAAGATTGACATTTGTTAGCGGAGTTTCTAGCGAAGATTTCTCCTTCGTCGAAATGACAAAGCTTTGTCTTAATTGTTATAACTAACTTTTAGTTAGAAATTTCATTAAAAAAAGCAACACTATGGCAAGCTACCATTGCAGCTGTTTCGGTACGTAATCTTGTGTTTCCTAAAGATACTGGCTGAAAATTATTTTCGATAGCCAAAGCAATTTCTTTTTCCGAAAAGTCACCTTCAGGACCAATAAGCAATGTTACGTTCTCATTTGGTTTTAAAACTGATTTTAATGATTTTTTATCTGTTTCCTCACAATGCGCAATTAATTGTAAACCTTCGTTTTTGCGTTTTATAAATTCTTTATACGAGATAGCTTCATTAAGTTTAGGAAGATACAATTCATTTGATTGTTTCATTGCCGATAAAATAATCTTTTCGAAACGCTCCATATTAATCACTTTACGTTCTGATCTATCGCAAATAATTGGAGTAATCTCATGAATACCTATTTCGGTAGCTTTTTCTAGAAACCATTCATAACGATCATTCATTTTAGTAGGAGCAACTGCAAGATGCAAACGGTATTTTGGATCTTGAGCTTTCTCAACAGAAATTATTTTGACAGTACATTTATTATCAGAAGCCAGTGTGATTTCGGTTTCAAATAAATAACCCAATCCATTTGTTACATGTAATATATCAGAATCTTTTTTTCGTAATACTTTTATAATGTGTTTACTTTCTTCTTTATCAAAAGAAAATTCCTGAGTTGTTTCGTCAATATTTGGGTTGTAAAATAATTGCATAGTTTAAAATTGTATTCGTGCTTTAGAAACAACAGCAGCTGTTTCAAATTGTTTTGATAAAAATTTTTGATAACCTACAATTCCAATCATTGCAGCATTATCGGTAGTGTATTCAAATTTCGGAATGTAAGTTTTCCAACCGTATTTTTGTTCGCTTTCTTTCAGTCTGTTTCTAATGCCCGAGTTAGCCGAAACACCACCGCCAATCGCAATTTGATTGATTCCAGTTTCTTTTACCGCCAATTTTAATTTATCCATTAAAATTTCGATAATTGTATATTGTATAGAAGCACAAATATCATTAAGATTCTCCTCGATGAAATTTGGGTTCTCTAGTTTTTTCTTCTGAATAAAATATAAAATAGCCGTTTTTAAACCAGAAAAACTAAAGTCTAATCCAGGTACTTTTGGCTTTGTAAATGCAAAAGCTTTTGGGTTTCCTAATTGTGCGTATTTATCTATTAGTGGCCCGCCAGGGTAGGGAAGTCCAAGAATCTTGGCACTTTTATCAAATGCTTCTCCAACGGCATCATCGGTAGTTTCTCCGATAATTTGTAAATCAAAAAAGCCATTTACTTTAATAATCTGAGTATGGCCACCACTTATTGTTAATGCTAAAAATGGGAATGTAGGTTTGTCATAACCATCTTCATCAATAAAATGAGCTAATATGTGCGCATGCATATGATTAACAGCAATTAAGGGAATTTGTAAAGCCAAAGACATCGATTTGCTAAAAGAACTTCCTACTAGCAATGACCCCATAAGTCCGGGACCTTGTGTAAATGCTATTGCAGATAATTGTTCTTTTTTTATATTTGCTTTGCGAAGAGCAGCATCAATCACAGGAACAATATTTTGTTGGTGAGCTCTAGACGCAAGTTCGGGTACTACGCCGCCATATTGCGTATGTATCAGTTGGTTGGCAACAACATTTGACAGGACTTTATCGTTATGTAAAACAGCCGCTGCAGTATCATCACAAGAACTTTCGATAGCTAGAATAAAAACCTCAGGATTTTGCATGTAAAGGCACGAATTTTGAATTATATTTGACGAATCAAATTTTAAATTTTTTTATTTAAAAGCAGAAGCCAAAATTAAAGAATTTTTATCAAAGGAACCTTCCTTTGTTTGCTCTAAAATTAAATTTAAAGAAAAACTAAAAAACAACCAGTATCAGAAAAATAAAAAAAATAGTATCTCGTTCCTTAATCGGACTAATTCTACTTTTGTTAGTACTGGCTATCGCATTGTCTCTACCGGTCGTTCAGACAAAAATTGCAAATTATATTACCGATACTTTAAACTCAGATTTTGGTACACATATATCTGTAGAGAAAGTTTCTGTAAGTGTTTTTGGTGGAGTAAAACTCAGGAAAGTATTAATAATGGATCACCATAAAGATACTTTAATCTATTCTGATTTAATTAAAACTAATATTTTGGCCGTTAAGAGAGTTCTTGATGGCGATTTGATTTTTGGTGAAATTCGTATGACAGGTTTACTTTTTAATTTAAAAACCTATAAAAACGAAAAGAAAACCAATCTTGATGTATTCATTCAGGCTTTCGAAACTGGACCACCAAAAAAGCCTTCAGCAAAACGTTTCTTGCTTACCGCAAAAGATGCTTACATTACCAACGGACATTTTATTCTAACAGACGAAAATAGAGTAGTTCCTAAAGATGTCGATTTTACAAAACTTAATGCTCACATAAGTGATTTTAAACTTTATGGACCCGATGTAAGTACAAGGATTCATAAATTATCGTTTTTGGATCATAGAGGTTTGTATGTAGCCAATTTAACATCAAGATTTAGCTATACTAAAAAGCAAATAAAGCTTGAAAAATTGTCTATTCTTACCAAGTACTCTAAAATATACGGAGCGGCTACATTAAATTATCGAATAGAAGATTTTGCTAAGTTTACCGATAAAGTTCAGTTTGATGTAGTTTTAGATTCTGCTAATATTGGATCTAACGATATTCGTTATTTTTATAAAGAACTAGGAAAAGACCAATACTTCCGTGTTAAGTCTAAAATTGACGGAACTTTAAACGATTTAAATTTAAAACATCTTAGGTTGTCTGATTTGCATAAATCGGTTATAAATGGAAATATTAATTTCAAAAATCTTTTTGGTAAAAACGGACAAGAGTTTCTTATGAATGGTAAATTCGATAAGCTTTCGTCTAGTTATGATAACTTGGTTGTTTTGTTGCCAAATGTACTAGGAAAAAAATTGCCTAAAGAATTACAGCGTATTGGTAAGTTCTCGATTGTAGGTAGAGCAAAAGTGTCTAAGACAGCTTTGGACACCGATTTTACAATGATAACTGATTTAGGAAATGGGCTTATTGATTTGAATATGAATAATATCGATGTTATCGATAAAGCTTCGTATTCGGGAAATATTGTCTTAGAGAATTTTGATGTAGGCACTTTGCTTGGTCGAAAAGATATTGGTAAAACAACCCTTAATCTGGATGTAGATGGAAAAGGATTTACCGAGAAATACCTGAACACAGTTATAAAAGGAGATGTTCAGAAATTTTATTATAATAACTATACCTATAATAATATAGTCTTAAATGGTAATTTTAAATTGCCACATTATAAAGGACAGCTTTCTGTGAATGATCCTAACCTGAGTATGATATTTGATGGTTTGATAGATTTAAGTAGAAAAGATAGTGACTATGATTTTCATATTAAGGTAGAAAATGCCGATTTACA
This sequence comes from Flavobacterium sp. GL_143, assembly GCF_057834355.1. Classification (NCBI taxonomy): domain Bacteria; kingdom Pseudomonadati; phylum Bacteroidota; class Flavobacteriia; order Flavobacteriales; family Flavobacteriaceae; genus Flavobacterium; species Flavobacterium sp. GL_143. The sequence goes on from NZ_CM174401.1 coordinate 3,255,978, forward strand.
CAAACTTAAATTCATAAAAGATTCTATATCTGTTTTTAAAGGTGATGTAGCGGTTCACGTATCAGGAAATACAATCGAAAATCTTCAGGGGGATATTGAGATTAATGATGCGGTTTATCAAAATCCAAAATCGACTTATGTTTTTGATCAGGTAAAAGTAAGCTCAAATTTTGATGCCGATAAAATACGTACAATAACAATAAGCTCTACCGATGTTGTTGATGGTGAAATTGTAGGGAAGTTTAAATTTAATCAATTAGAAAATTTAGTTACAAATTCTGTAGGTAGTTTATATGCCAATTATAAACCACTTAAAGTAAGTAAAGGACAGTTTTTACATTTTAATTTTACCATATACAATAAGATTATCGAAATCTTTTATCCTGAGATAGAGGTAGCAACCAATACGGTTGTGAGAGGGAAAATCGATGCCGATAAGGATGAATTCAAGTTTAAGTTTAATTCCCCTCAAATTAAAGCAGCACAAAATACATTTGACAATATAAGAGTTGCTGTAGATAATAAAAACCCATTGTATAATACCTATATCGAGTTAGATAGTATTAAAACGAAGTATTATAAGGTACGTGATTTTAGTTTGATAAACGTAACCATGAAAGATACCTTATTTGTAAGGTCTGAGTTTAAAGGAGGTTCAAAAGGAGAAGATTATTTTAACTTCAACTTATATCATACTATTGATAAAGATAAGAACAACGTTGTCGGAATCAATAAATCCGAATTGAAATTTAAAGACTATTTGTGGTATTTAAATGAAAATGATGAACCTGATAATAAAATCGTTTTTGATAAAAAATTTAAGAATTTTGACATAGATAATATTATTCTATCTCATGAAAATCAAAAGATAGAATTAGTCGGGCAAATAAAAGATGCCGATTTTAAAGATTTGAAACTAAGTTTTAAAGATGTAGATCTTAATAAAATTACACCAACCAATGATAAACTTGTTTTAAATGGTAATATTAACGGAGAGATTAATTTTAAACAGAAAAAGAATGTCTTCCAGCCAACAGCTTCCATCTTTATCGATAAGCTAAATGTAAATAAGACCGATTTAGGAGGGCTAAAATTTGATATTGTAGGTGATGAAAACCTTAGAAAGTTTACGATAAATTCTTCTATCGAAAATGATAAATTGGAGATGTTTAAGTTATTCGGAAGCTTCGAAATTATTAATAAAGAAACAATACTTGATTTACAGCTTAAATTTGATACATTTAATTTAGCCTCGCTTAGTTCTTTGGGAGGAGAAGTATTGTCGAATATTCGAGGCTATGTTTCTGGTAACGCGGCTATTATCGGGAATTTAAAAAGACCTGATGTTAATGGGCGTTTATATCTGGATAAAGCCGGAATGACTATTCCTTATTTAAACATAGATTATGAACTGAGTGATAAAACTATTGTCGATGTAACCGATGAGAAATTCTTGTTACGAAATAATACTATCACTGATTCTAAATACGGAACTAAAGGGATTTTAAATGGTACTGTCGAGCATAATAATTTTGGCGATTGGAAATTAGATTTAGATATCAGTTCAAAAAGATTGTTAGCATTAGATACTAAAGACAGTGAAGATGCGGCTTATTTTGGTACAGCATTTATTAATGGTAGAGCAACCATTAAAGGACCAACTACGGCATTATTTATAAAAGTAGATGCAAAATCAGAGAAAGGAACATCTGTGAAGATCCCGATTAATGATGCGCAAACAATGAGTGATAATAACTTTATTCATTTTATCACAGCCAAAGAAAAGTATAATCTTGCTAATGGTATTGTCGAAAAGACAAGAAACTATAATGGTCTGGAATTAGAGTTTGATTTTGATATTACTCCAGACGCCGAGGTCGAAGTAATTTTAGATAGAAATTCTGGACACGGAATGAAAGGAAAAGGATTTGGGTCTTTATTATTTAAAATTAATACACTTGGTAAATTTAATATGTGGGGGGATTTCCAGGCATACGAAGGAACCTATAACTTTAAGTATGGTGGATTAATCGATAAGAAATTTGTTGTAAAAAAAGGAGGTTCGATTTCTTGGGAAGGTAACCCGATGAAAGCGCAGTTAAATCTTGAAGCAGTTTATAAAACATCTGCAAATCCTGCAGTATTATTAGAGAATTCTTCATTTAGCAAAAAAGTACCTGTAGAGGTAGTTATTGGTATTCGTGGAGATTTAACGAGCCCAGAACCAGATTTTAATATCGAGTTCCCAACAGTAAGTAATGTATTAAAATCGGAGATTCAGTATAAGTTAGTCGATAAAGATGTTCGACAAACACAAGCGCTTTATTTGCTGTCTTCTGGAGGATTCTTAAGCCCTGAGGGAGTGAGTCAATCTGATTTTTCTAGTAGTTTATTCGAAACAGCCACCAACCTATTGGGAGGAATAATTCATTCTGATAGTGATAAGATAGATATTGGTTTTACATATACCTCTGCCGACAGACGACTTGGTCAGGAAGCCGATGGTCAATTTGCAGCGACAATTTCATCTCAGATCAATGAGAGAATTACCATAAACGGTAAAGTAGGAGTACCAGTAGGAGGAATCAACGAATCGGCAATTGTGGGCGACGTAGAGGTGCAATACAGAGTTAATGAAGACGGAAGTATGAACTTACGTTTATTTAACCGAGAAAACGATATTAATTATATAGGTCAGGGAGTTGGTTATACACAAGGTATAGGGGTTTCTTATGAAGTAGATTTTGATACTTTTAGAGAATTGGTAAATAAAATCTTTAAAGACCATAAACTAGAACGTGCCATTAAAACTTCGAACCAGAATAATGATGTTCCCGATTCTGCTATAAATCCAGATTATATTGATTTCTCAAAGTCAAAAAAGAATAATAAAAAGGAAAAAGAAAAGGTGAAAACTAATGATCAGGGATATATTCCTGAAGAAGATTAACACACTTTAAGTTACTAATGTGTTTTAGTTTTGTTAATGATTTTTTTTAGCCTTACAATTTCCTTATCTTTCTGTTTAGTTACATCCCATTTTTTGTAACACTTCAACCGTATATTGTTATTTTTAAATTATCAATTAAAATAAATGTCTTTTTTTATTTTATTGATTTTTTTTACTATCCGAAAACTTATTAACGAAAACGTTTGAATTTAACATATTTTATTAACTTATTATAAATATAGCCCGAATAGTGGTGAATGTTTGCTAATTTTACACTTTAATACTTAAATAATGCCAAAAACAATAAAAAAAGTTGGTGTTCTTACATCAGGAGGAGATTCACCAGGAATGAATGCAGCCATTCGATCAGTAGTTCGAACTTGTGCTTATCATAACATCGAATGTATCGGAATTTATAGAGGATATCAAGGAATGATTGAAGGTGACTTCAAAGAAATGGGACCTCGAAGTGTAAATAATATTGTGAATAAAGGAGGGACGATTTTAAAATCGGCTCGTTCATTAGAATTTAAAACTCCAGAAGGAAGAAAAAAAGCTCATGAGAATCTTGTAAAAGCAGGAATCGATGCTTTGGTTGTAATAGGAGGAGATGGTAGCTTTACCGGAGGCCTATTATTTAACTCTGAATATAATTTCCCAGTAATGGGAATCCCAGGAACTATTGATAATGATATTTTTGGTACGAGTCATACTTTAGGGTACGATACGGCACTAAATACTGTTGTAGATTGTATTGACAAAATACGTGATACTGCGAGTTCTCATAACCGTCTGTTTTTTGTAGAGGTAATGGGTAGAGATGCGGGTCATATTGCTCTAAATGCAGGAATCGGAGCTGGAGCAGAAGAAATTCTTATTCCAGAAGAAGATTTAGGTTTAGATAGATTATTAGAATCACTTCAAAAAAGTAAAGCATCTGGAAAATCATCAAGTATTGTTGTTATTGCCGAAGGAGATAAAATCGGTAAAAACGTATTTGAACTAAAAGATTATGTAGAGGCTAACTTACCTGAATACGATGTTAGAGTTTCTGTTTTAGGACACATGCAACGTGGAGGTTCCCCTTCTTGTTTTGATCGTGTTCTTGCAAGTAGATTAGGTGTAAAAGCTGTAGAATCTTTACTTGAAGGAAAATCAAATTATATGGTTGGTTTACAAAATGACAAAGTTACTTTAACGCCTTTGGAACAAGCAATTAAAGGTAAATCTGAAATAGATAGAGAATTGCTACGCGTTTCTGAGATCATGTCAACATAAAAATATAGAATAAAAAAATTGAAGTTTATTGTGAGGAAATTAGACTTTGAAAATAAGTAGAATAACAAAAAATAAATAAAAATTTAGTAAAATGTCAAAAGTAAAATTAGGAATAAACGGATTTGGAAGAATTGGAAGAATTGTTTTCAGAGAATCTTTCAATAGAGATAATGTAGAGGTTGTAGCAATCAATGATTTATTAGATGTTGATCACTTAGCTTATTTATTAAAATATGATTCAGTACACGGTCGTTTTGACGGAACTGTAGAAGTAAAAGAAGGAAAACTTTTTGTAAACGGAAGAAACATCCGTATCACTGCAGAAAGAAACCCTGCTGACTTAAAATGGAATGAAGTTGATGTTGATGTAGTTGCTGAATGTACTGGTATTTTCACAACTATCGAAACTGCAAATGAGCACATTAAAGGTGGTGCTAAAAAAGTAATTATTTCTGCTCCATCTGCAGATGCTCCAATGTTTGTAATGGGAGTAAATCATGAAACTGCAAAAGCTTCTGATTTAGTAGTTTCTAACGCATCTTGTACTACAAACTGTTTAGCTCCTTTAGCTAAAGTAATTCACGATAATTTCGAAATTGTTGAAGCTTTAATGACAACTGTTCACGCAACAACTTCAACTCAAATGACTGCTGATGGTCCTTCTAGAAAAGACTGGAGAGGTGGACGTGCTGCTAGCATAAACATCATCCCTTCTTCTACTGGAGCTGCTAAAGCTGTTGGAAAAGTAATTCCATCTTTAAATGGAAAATTAACTGGAATGTCTTTCCGTGTTCCTACTGCTGACGTTTCTGTAGTAGATTTAACTGTAAAAGTAGCTAAAGAAACTTCTTATGAAGAAATTATGGCTGTTTTAAAGAAAGCTTCTGAAACTACAATGAAAGGTATTTTAGGATATACTGAAGACTTAGTTGTATCTCAAGATTTTATTTCTGATAAAAGAACTTCGATCATTGATGCTAATGCAGGAATTGGTTTAAATTCAACTTTCTTCAAGATTGTATCTTGGTATGATAATGAGTACGGATACTCTAGCAAATTAATTGATTTATCTGTGCATATCGCAGGTCTTAAATAATTTTATATACATTTCAAAATCCCGTTATTGAATAGATAGCGGGATTTTTATTATTTTGTTTGACTCTCCAATAATGTAAATAATTACACTTAATATTGTAAGATGAAAAACTAAACCGAAAACTAAATAAAATAAAATGAAATTAATAGTTGATAGTGGATCTACTAAAGCAGATTGGATAGCAATTGATGATAATGGCAAGATATTATTCACAACACAAACCTTAGGATTAAATCCTGAAATTCTTAATGGAGATGAAATCGTAACCCGATTAAATGATCGTTTTGATATTTTACAGAATAAAAATACAGCTACACATTTGTTCTTTTATGGAGCAGGTTGTGGTACAGATAGAATGAAAATCGCTCTATCGCAAATTTTTCAGGAATATTTCGTTAATGCAATCGTAGATGTTCATGAAGATACGTATGCAGCAGTATATGCTACTACCCCAAGAGGAGAGAAAGCAATTGTTAGTATTTTAGGAACAGGATCTAATTGTAGTTATTTTGATGGAAAAGAATTATTCCAAAAAGTACAATCATTAGGATACATTGCAATGGACGATTGTAGTGGTAATGTTTTTGGAAAAGAATTAATTAGAAAATATTACTTTAATAAAATGCCTCAGGATTTAGCAGTTGAATTTGCAAAAGAATACAACATGGATCCAGATTTTATTAAAAATAAATTATATAAAGAGCCAAATCCAAATGCTTATTTGGCAACTTTTGCAAAGTTCTTAATCAAACATAAAGATTCAGAATTTTGTAGAAAAATCATCTTTAAAGGGATGAAATCATTTGTTAAGAATTACATCAAACAATTTGATAATTGTAAAGAAGTTCCAGTTCATTTTGTGGGTTCTATTGCTTATTATTTGAAAGATGAGTTACAAGAAACTTTTGATAAATATGAATTGCAATTAGGTAATGTTTTGAGACGTCCAATCGATGGACTTATCGCATATCATATTTCTAATAAATAAGATACATGAAAAGTATGGAGATTGCTATTATTGCTCACGATGGAAAGAAAGCAGATATGGTTCAGTTTTTGAATAAAAATAAAACGCTCTTACTTCAGGAAAACATTAAACTTATCGCTACCGGAACTACAGGAAGCAAGGCTATAAACGCTGGCTTTAAAGCTCGAAGAATGCTTTCTGGTCCTATGGGAGGTGATGCTCAAATTGCTGCAAGAGTAGCAGAGGGTAAAACGTAAATGGTTTTCTTTTTTAAAGATCCACTTGCAAGCCATGCTCATGAGGTCGATATTAATATGTTAATCCGTGTTTGCGATGTACATAATGTACCATTGGCAACTAATGAAGCATCTGCACAGTTATTATTAAATGCCATCGCTTTGCAATTATAAATATCAAGATATTAAAAATATATAAAAACCGTTTCAATTATTTGAAACGGTTTTTTTGTTTCTTGTTTTGTATAATCGATTGGTATTTATTGATTTAGACTTTTAGTCGTCTTTTTTTGCGTAAATTTGATACTAAATCTAGTGTTAATTCATGAAAAAATATATAGTAATCGCGATTATTGCTCATGATAAGAAGAAAGCAGACATGGTTCAGTTTTTAGATAAAAATAGAATCGTTTTGCAGGACGAAAGAATGAAGCTTATAGCAACAGGAATATTAGGAAGGAATGTTGAGAATTCAGGCTTTAAAGTAGTTAAAATGCTTCCTGGACCTATGGGAGGTAATGCTCAAATTGCTGCAAAAGTAGCTGAGGGTAAAATCCAGATAGTTTTCTTTTTTAAAGATCCACTAGCGAGTCATGCCCATGAGGTCGATATTAATATGCTTGTGCGGGTGTGTGATGTACATAATGTGCCGTTGGCTACAAATGAAGCCTCGGCACAATTACTACTTAATGCTATCGTATTGCAATTATAGAAATTTCTACATTTACATTTTTAGGTAAGCAAGCTACTTGAACTGTTTCGCGCGCAGGTGCTGTTTTTTCGTCAAAATAAGCTCCGTATACGCCGTTTATTGCAGCGAAATTATTCATGTCCATAATAAAAATGGTTGCTTTTACTATGTGTTCAAATGTCATATCAGCAGCTTTTAAAATTGCAGCTATGTTTTCCATTACTTGTTTTGTCTCATCAAGAATGTTATCTGTTACTAATTCTCCAGTTTGAGGATTAATAGCAATTTGACCAGAAGCATAAAGAGTATCGTTTTTTAAAACAGCTTGGCTATATGGTCCAATTGGAGCTGGTGCATTTTCGGTAAAAATGATTTTTTTCATGATTATCTCAATTTAAATTAAATGTATTTTTGTTCGTAACAAGATAATATTATCTGTTATTAGTACTTCTTTTATTCCATTTGATATCACTAAGAACACCTGATTTTATTCCGATAAAGAAATTCCAGTTAGAATTTGTACCTAGTGGAGTCCAGTTAAAATCCATTCTCCAGCTTAATAAATCTCTTTCAAAACGAAGTTGGGTAAAAGTAACTCCTTTTTGTACAAAATCATATCCTGTAGATATACCACCTTTCCATTTAGGAGTAATATCCATATTAGCAGAAATCATTATAGAGTTTCCGATAATTTTATTTTCTCTGGCAGTATTTCCATAAGTTAAGGAATAAGCAAGTGTCATATCCCAAGGAAGTTTTGCATTAAAGAATTCAGTTATTGCATTATCATCTTCTTCAGATCCATCAAACTGACTTTTACGTTGATCATTTAAGTCGGTATTTGTTCCAAACAAGTCATCCTCACGACCGCCATTTCTTTCACTTTGCTTGTTCTCATCCTTCTTCTTTTTATCCTTGTCTTTATTTGAGATAGAATAGTTTAAAGTCATATTGGCGCTCGTCATTCGGAATAAACTTCCTCCGTTGTCAATATTGAATTTATTTATTTGTCTCCCGGAATTGTCAATTGCATATGGGTTTAAAGTAGCTCCAAAATTGACATTCATTTTGTCTTGAAAAAGTTGTGTTCCTCCACTAACTCTAACAGGTTGCCATGCAAATGAGTTTATACCATCAGCATTAAAATTATAACTCGTAGAGAAGTTTAAATTGTTAAGCAGCATTATTTTTTTAGGCTCTGTTTTTGTGCTGTCTCTGTCTGTAACTTTAGCTTCAAAAGTATTGCTTAAATCAAATCCTATAATATTAGAATTAGCATTACCCGGAGCACCAAAAATACCACCCTCAAAACGGCTATATTCTTTAGTTATAGTTCCAGTAGCATCAGTAGCATAAGTATCATAATATTTCTCAAAACTTGGGGTGTATCCGTAAGAAACAGACGGACGCATTACGTGGCGTATCGATTTTATCTTTTTGTCCTCGCCAAAATTAAAAGTACCGTATATTGTTGTACCAAGACTAGAACTAAAAGAGTAGGTTCTATAGGCATCAAAACCATTTACAACATTTTCCACTACTTTACTTTGGTCAGTATCGTAATGTTTTTCGACAGTTTTTGTTTGCCATACTTCCTGATAATTGGCAGTTGTACTGGCACTAAAATATTTAAATATTTTAAAGTTGGTACTAATAGGAATGCTGTGCTTAGCTCCAATTTTTGCATTATCAAACATTTGAGGTTTAAAAAATAGAGAATCGGTTGTTACGATACTATTTTTTCCGCTCAGGTTATATTGAAAGTTAATGTTTTTGATAAAACCTTTTTTAACTCCATTTTTACCAACAAATGGATATATTCTGTCTATACTTGCTTCTAGTGTTGGTAACGTCATATTAATAACTTCCGTTTGCGTGTTTTGCGAGTGCGTGGCAGTTATCGATGTACGTATTTGTGGTAACGTATTAAAGTTTTTGCTGTAAGAAACAGATGAACTTAAAGTATTGTTTAAGCTAGACCCAATGTTTGCCTGATTGATAGATTGTTTAAAGTATTTACTACTACCCATATTCACCGAAGCAGAGAAACTTGAATTAGGACTTGCTTTTGTGTCCTTAGAGTGTGACCATTGAATGTTGTAGATGTTTTGTTTAGAGTAATCTGGATATCCTCTTTCGCTGGATATCAGGTTTTCAAAACGAACATTAATATTACCTCTATATTTATATCTTTTTGCATATGCCGACTCAAATCGCATGGCATAACTTCCGTTAGTGTAATAATCTCCCAGAACAGTTAAGTCGTAATTATCGCTTAAAGCAAAATAATAACCTCCATTTTGTAATGAGAATCCTCGAGTATTAGAGTCATTATAACTTGGTAGGATTAAACCCGAAACACTTTTTTCGTTTGTCATCGGAAAATAGGCAAATGGTAAGGCGATAGGAGTAGGTACATCGGCAATTACCATATTGGTTAAACCAGTAATTACTTTTTTTCCAGGAATAAATTTAACTTTATTGGTCTGGAAATAGTATTCAGGATTATCTACATCTTTTGCAGTAGTAAATCGAGCTCCTTTTAAGAAATAAACAGAGTCGTTTTCTTTTTTCGTGATACCAGCTTTTATTCTAAATTCACCTTGTTCAGATCTCGAATTCCAAATTAAAGCTTTTTGGGTTTTAAAGTTAAACCGTATAGAATCGGGTTCTACAGCACTTGCGCCTTGTTTAAAATTTGGATATTGAGTATAAACTCCAGCAGAATCTTTTAATCGACCTGCATAAACTTCATTCTTTTCATAATCCAAAACAATGATACCCGATTTTAGTTCGACATCTTGATAATATAATTCAGCTTCATTATATAAGGTGATAAGTTTACGCTTTTGATCAATCTTTGCGTAATCTTTGGCTTTGTATTTTACTTTGCCATCCAAAAAAGCTTTTTTGGGTTTTATACTATCTACCTTTATGGTATCAATAGTTGCAGTTTTGATGCTATCTGGCTGTTTATTAGCGCTTGCAGCTTTCTTTTTTTTGTTTGTTTCTTGAGAATATAGATTACCGCATCCTAGCGTTAGGAAAAATGATAATAAAACGATATTAAATAAGTTTGTATGCAAAGGTTTAAATACTATTTTTGTAAAAATATGGCTTGTTTTTTGACATGTCAAACTTACATATAATTTTTTGTCAAAAATAATCAATTGAAAAAATTATAACAGTTGTGTTTTATTAAAATTAACTTTTAAATTTATGAATATATTTAGCAAAATTAGGGTAATATTTAGTTTATTTCTAACTATAATATCGATTTCTGCTTATAGTCAGTCTAATGTGTTTAAAGTAACACTGGATGCGGGTCACGGAGATCATGACTTTGGAGCGGTTTATAGCGGAAGAATTGAAAAAAATATTGCTTTGGCTATAGTTTTAAAAGTAGGTAAATTACTAGAGTCTTATCCGAATGTTGATGTTATTTATACTCGTAAGACGGATGTTTTTATAGATTTGGTCGAAAGAGCCAATATTGCTAATAGAGCAAATTCTAATATTTTTGTGTCTATACATTGTAATGCAAATAAAAATACTGCTGCATTTGGTACAGAAACCTATGTTATGGGTATGAATAAAATTGCTTCGAATCTTGAAGCGGCAAAAAAAGAGAACTCTGTTATTACCTTAGAGAAAGATTACAAACGTAAATACGAAGGTTTTGATCCTAATTCGCCAGAATCTATGATCGGAATGACTTTAATGCAAGAAGAATATTTAGATTATAGTATTGCATTAGCAAGTAAAATAGAAGAAGGTTTTGATATTCTCGGGAAAAAATTACGTCATGGAGGAGTAAAACAAGCTCCTTTTATGGTACTTCATAAAGCATATATGCCAAGAGTTTTGGTAGAAACAGGTTTTATTTCTAATCCTACAGAAGGAGATATTTTAAATTCTGATGCTGGACAAAATGAATATGCAAAAGCAATTGCTGATGCTATTATCAGTTATAAAAAAGAATATTTCGGTACTGGTTCTGCCGATGTTGTTGATGAAAAACCATCTACTAAGATGATAGAAAATGCAGTTAAAGATTCTACACCTGTAAGAAATGTAAATACTGCACCAGCTCAAAAAAATACAGTAAAACCTAATTTAACAGGTTCTATATATAAGGTACAACTTTTGGCTAGTATAAAAAAGACTCCATTGGCGCCATCTAACTTTAAGGGACTATCTGGAGTTTCTGTAGTATATGAGAATAATGTTTATAAATACACTTACCAGCAAACAGCGGATTATAATCAAGCAAAAAAATATTTGCAAGAAGCAAAAGATAAGGGGTTTGACTCTGCTTTTTTGATTGCATTTAAAAATGGAGAAAAAATTAGTATCCAAGACTCGCTTAAATAATAATTACAAGTTCAATATTTTTATATTAAATTTGTACAAACACTTACAATTTTGAAACTAACAAGAGAAATTAAAACGGCTATTTTAGTCATCGCATCAATTTTATTATTTATTTGGGGGTACAGCTTTCTAAAAGGCAAAGACCTCTTTACAAACTACAAAACATTTTATGTTGAATATGACAATGTGGAAGGATTAGCTACATCTGCACCTGTTACTCTAAATGGTTTAGCAATTGGAAAAATCAACGGTATAAAAATTAACGAAGCTACTGGAAAATTATTAGTGGAATTACAGTTAAAAACTGATTTTCCAATCTCTAAATCTAGTACTGCATCTATATATGAGCCTGGATTTATTGGAGGAAAACAAATTTCAATCATTCCGAACTTTAATGATAAAGAGCCAGCAGAAGACGGGCAAATGTTAAAAGGAACTACTAAACTTGGTTTAACAGCAGGTTTGGCAGATAAATTAGCTCCGGTTCAGGATAAAGTAGAGAAGATGTTAGTTAATATAGATAAACTAGTTTCTGGATTAAACAATATTCTTGATCAAAAAGGGCAAGAAGATTTAAAAAAGACTTTGGCAGAATTAAGCGAAACTATGGCTCAATTTCATAAAGCTTCAGCTAGTGTAAATTCAATCTTAGATAATAACAAAAACCAAATTCAAGGTATTGTAACTGACTTTAATAAAGTTTCTGGGAATTTTTCTAAAATATCAGATTCATTAAATAAAGCAGATCTAGGAAAAACGGTTAGAAATTTAAACCAAACATTGGCTAAAGTTGATGGTATAATGAATGGATTAAATTCAGGTAAAGGTACAATGGGTAAATTACTAAAAGACGAAGCGCTTTATAATAACCTACAAGCAACATCTAAAGAATTAGAGTTGTTGTTACAAGATGTACGTTTGTCGCCAACACGTTATGTAAATGTTTCTCTTTTTGGTAAGAAAAATAAACCATACGTAGCACCAGTAAACGATTCGATTTCTAAAAAATAAGCTTAAGATATGAGTTATTTAGATAATATTTTATTTGCCATTCTTCTTATAATTGGTTTTGGTTTTTTTGCGTCTAGCGTAAAAAAAATCATCCGAAACATAAAGCTTGGAGTAGATGTAGACCGTAAAGACAATCCAAAGGCACGTTGGACAAACATGGCTATGATTGCCCTTGGTCAGTCTAAAATGGTAAAAAGACCAATAGCAGGAGTATTGCATATTGTTGTTTATGTTGGTTTTATAATTATAAATATTGAATTACTCGAAATCATTATTGATGGTTTATTTGGTACGCACAGAGTATTTGCGCCATATTTAGGACCAGTATATGATGTATTGATTGCTTCTTTTGAAATATTAGCATTGTTAGTTTTGGTTGCAGTATCAGTTTTCTGGATAAGAAGAAATATTGTTCGACTAAAGCGATTTATTAATCCAGATTTAAACGGATTTCCTAAAAATGATGCAAATTACATCTTGTATTTTGAGGTTGTATTGATGGTATTGTTTTTATTGATGAATGCTTCTGATTTTCATTTGCAAAATGTTCCTGGAGGAGTTTTTCATAAAGCAGGAAGTTTTCCTGTGAGTCAGTTTGTAGCACCAATGTTTAACGGATTGTCAAACGAATTGGTTGTATTGTTGTTTGAAGTATTTTGGTGGTTGCATATTATAGGTATCTTAATTTTTATGAACTACTTGTACTTCTCTAAACATTTACATATTTTATTGGCTTTCCCAAATACGTATTTTGCTAATTTGAAACCTGAAGGACAATTTGATAATTTAGAATCGGTTACAAAAGAGGTTAAATTAATGATGGATCCTAACGCTGATCCATTTGCAGCGGCACCTCCGGCAGATGAAAATGCTGCACCAGCTAAATTTGGAGCAAGTGATGTTCAGGATTTAAACTGGGTTCAGTTATTAAATGCTTATACGTGTACAGAATGTGGTCGTTGTACTTCATCTTGTCCTGCAAATCAAACAGGAAAAAAATTGTCTCCTCGTAAAATTATGATGGATACAAGAGATAGATTAGAAGAAGTAGGAAAAAATATAGATGCTAATAAAGGAGTTTTTGTTCCAGATAATAAGTCTTTATTAAATGATTATATCACTCCAGAAGAATTATGGGCTTGTACATCTTGTAATGCATGTGTAGAAGAGTGTCCTGTAAATATTAGTCCGTTATCTATTATTATGGATATGCGTCGTTACCTGGTTATGGAGCAAAGTGCTGCACCAATGCCTTTAAACGCAATGATGACAAATATTGAAAATAATGGAGCACCATGGCAGTACAATCAGCAAGATAGATTGAACTGGAAAAACGAAAATTAAAAAAGTTTAATTGGTTAATCGGTAATTCGTTTAATTAATAGAATAAAATAATTTTTCGGTTTTTAGTGAAAGTTTGATGGTAGATTTGTTTTATAACGATTACCCACTTAACGATTAACCGATTAAACAAAAAAAGAACATGTCAGAAAGTTTAGTTGTGCCAACAATGGCAGAAATGCTAGCCCAAGGAAAACAACCAGAAGTTTTATTCTGGGTAGGTTGTGCAGGAAGTTTTGATGATAGAGCAAAAAAAATCACAAAAGCATTTGTGCGAATATTAAATCGTGCAGATGTTTCTTTTGCGGTTCTTGGTACAGAAGAAAGCTGTACTGGAGATCCTGCAAAACGTGCTGGAAATGAGTTTTTGTTTCAGATGCAAGCTATGATGAATATCGAAGTTCTGAATGCTTATGAAGCAAAAAAAATAGTTACCGCTTGTCCGCATTGTTTCAATACAATAAAAAATGAGTATCCTGAACTTGGTGGAAAATATGAAGTTGTACACCATACAGAATTCTTAAAATCATTGCTGGATGATGGTAGATTAACCATTGAAGGCGGACAGTTTAAAGGAAAACGTATTACGTTTCATGATCCATGTTATTTAGGACGAGCTAATAAAATATACGAAGCACCAAGAGAATTAATTGAGAAACTTGATATCGAGTTGGTCGAAATGAAACGCTCTAAAGCAAACGGATTATGTTGTGGAGCTGGTGGAGCGCAAATGTTTAAAGATGCAGAGCCAGGAAACAAAGAAGTTAACGTATTACGTACTGAAGATGCTTTGGAAGTAAAACCAGATATTATTGCTGCTGCTTGTCCGTTTTGTAACACAATGCTAACGGATGGTATTAAAAATAAAGAAAAAGAAGCTGAAACCAAAGTAATGGACATTGCCGAGTTAATCGCTAATGCACAGGATTTGTAGTTTAGGAAAGGTTCAAAGTTTAAAAAAAGGTTCAAAGTTGCAAAGGTTCTGAAGTTCTAAGGTTTTGAACTTTAAACATGAAACTTTAAACTGTTTAAAATCTAAAATAAAAAAAAATGTATATTCCTTTTGAAAATTTACCCGGAGAATCAAAGATTTGGATTTATCAATCCAATAGAAAGTTCTCGGACGAAGAATTTTCTGAAATCGAAACTGCTTTACAAGGTTTCCTTGAATCTTGGGCAGCACACGGAACTAGTTTAGAATCATCATACTTGCTTAAATACAACCGATTTATAATTATTGCTGTAGATCAAGATGTACAAGCTGCAACAGGATGTTCTATCGATTCATCGGTAGAGTTTATCCAAAGTCTTGAGAAAAAATACAATGTAGACTTGCTAGATAAGATGAATGTTACTTTTAAATTAGGAGAACATATTGCTCACAAGCCATTGATTGATTTTAAGAAAATGGTGAAGGACAAAGCAGTTACTGAAAATACTATCGTTTTTAATAATTTGGTAAACAATATTGAAGAGTTTAATGAATCTTGGGAAGTTCCAGCAGCAGATAGCTGGCATAGTAGATTCTTTTAAATCTTTATTATAGATAAATTACAAAAGGCATAAAATTTAGATTTTGTGCCTTTTTTTTGAGATAAAATGAAACTAGACTTTCTTTATCTGTAATAATTAGACTTTATAAATAAATTTAGTGTATTCATAAAATTGACTTAATTATAAATGAAAAATCAAGGCTTAGATTATCGTTGGATGAAATATAAAAATGGTAGACCATATTTTGCAATAGTTAATTTAAGTATTGAAAAAGATGAGATTAAAAATCAAATTATAGAAAATTACTCTGGAATTGGATATAGTAATCATTCAATAGATGTGGGGCGTGAAGGAATGGAAACTTGGAAGAAAGGATTAATAGCAGGTTTGGAGTTTGCTCTTTCTTGTAGTTCAGAGTTCTGGAAAATTACTATAAATGCAGTAGTTGGTAAACCAGTTACAGATACAAACCCTACGATTATTGGGTATACGGGTATTTTGGCTTTTTTAGAAACAACAGAAATTATAATTGATAAACAGGTACTGCAGCAATTAGAAGACTTCGTTTACGGTAGTTGGGAGTTTAATAGTGCTGAAAAAATACCGAATTTTAATAATCGAATTTTTGAATAATCTTTGTCAAAGTTCAAAATTTTGACAAAGGTCGTTGTCTAGCAGAGATTCTTCCTGTGTCAGGAGGATAAGTTTGCGGTTACGATGTGGTTAGTTTATGTAGCAACGTTGTCTTTGTTCTTTTGCAACTCTGTGAGATAGACGTACTGCTGAGAGCCTCTATGGAAAACCTTTGTCCCTTTGAACCTTAGTATCTCAGAACCTCAGAACCTTTTTTTGAAAAATCTAACATTCTAAAATTTCAATTCAATACTAATTTTAAGTACTTTCGTAAGACTAAAATTAATACATGAAAATAGCAATAGTTTGTTATCCTACTTTTGGTGGGAGCGGGGTTGTAGCAACAGAGCTCGGTCTTGAATTAGCAAGACGTGGTCACGAAATTCACTTTATAACTTATAGTCAGCCTGTTCGGTTGGCACTTTTGAATCCTAATGTACACTATCACGAAGTAAATGTTCCTGAATATCCTTTGTTTCATTACCAGCCGTATGAGTTGGCTTTGTCAAGCAAATTGGTAGATATGGTAAAGTTGTATAAGATTGAGTTGCTTCATGTACATTATGCAATTCCTCATGCGTATGCAGGCTATATGGCCAAGCAAATGCTTAAAAATGAAGGAATTCATATCCCGATGATTACAACGCTTCACGGAACGGATATTACCTTGGTTGGGAATCATCCGTTTTATAAACCTGCAGTAACTTTTAGTATTAACAAATCAGATTATGTGACTTCGGTTTCTCAGAGTTTGAAAGATGATACATTAAAATTATTCAATATTAAGAATAAGATAAAGGTGATTCCTAATTTTATCGAACTGGATAAGGTTAAAAAAGATCCTGACGCTCCTTGTCATCGTTATGTTATGGCAAAGGAAAACGAACGTATTATTACACACATTAGTAATTTTAGAAAAGTAAAACGTATTCCGGATATTATCAAGATTTTTTATAATATCCAAAAAGAGATTCCTGCAAAATTAATGATGGTAGGTGATGGGCCTGAAAAGGAGAAAGCCGAGATTTTATGCCAGGAATTAGGGATTTATGATAAAGTAATCTTTTTTGGGAATAGTAACGAAATAGATAAAATCTTGTGTTTTACGGATTTATTTTTATTACCGTCTGAAACAGAGAGTTTTGGTTTGGCTGCGCTTGAAGCAATGTCTTGTAGTGTTCCTGTAATTTCTAGTAACTCGGGCGGTTTGCCTGAGGTAAACTTTGATGGTTATTCGGGATATTTAAGCGATGTAGGTAATGTTGAAGAAATGGCTGTGAATGCACTTAAGATTCTTAAGGATGATGCGACTTTAAATGTGTTTAAAGCGAATGCTCTGGAGGTTGCAAAGAAATTTGATATTAAGAATATTTTGCCAAAGTATGAAGCATTATATCAAAAAGCGATTAATGATTATAAAGATCACAAAGGAGTACAGTAAAATATTAATTTAAAAAGTTAACAATGAAAAAAATACTAGTCTTATTTGTTTCGGTTCTTGTAATTTCTTGTGGGGCAACAAAATCTGGAGATAAAAATACTGCTTTGTATGAAGTTTTGACTCAGCAAAGTGATGGTGGTGGAAATATTCATTTTTTTGAAATATTGAGCGAACCTAATGAAATCAAGATGTTGACCAGTGATGAGAGCTTAAAAGGAAAAATAAAAGAAGACGATATAAAAAAGTCAAATTATATTGTCCTGAATATGGGAGAGAAAAATACTGGAGGTTATTCTATAGGAGTTGAAAAAGTAGAAGAAACAGATAAAAATATTATTATAACTGTTAAAGAAACTGCTCCTGCACCCGATAGTATGGTAATGCAAGTGATTACTTATCCTTATGCTGTGGTAAAAATAAATTCGAAAAAAGAAATTATCATTAAATAAAAAAAATCCTGTCATTAAGTAGAGGGCACTGAAAAACATCCCTTATTTTGATTGGGATTGTTTTTAGACAATGAAAAAACGCTTATAACAGGATTTAAAAATATCCGTTGTAAGCGTTTTTCGTTTTATATCTGTTTTTTATTTGCAGCTATATGAATCGATTTTTGATTTATAGGGGGCATTTTGTGTAGGCATACTTATTTTATAAATTTCTTACATTAATTTCAGTATTCTTTTTAAGTTGACTGTAAAAATAGCCATTGCTCCTTGCATTTGCATATTGGCAATGCCGTACGATATTGCTCTATCATAGCCATGTACGTTTTTTAACTCACTATTTTTAGCCTCTATTTTGTATCGATGTTTTGCTTTTTCTTTGAAATAATCCGTTTCTTGAAAGGCGATTTGTTCTTGGTGTAAGTCTGATTTTATCCTTACACAGTAGGTTTTTGTTTTTGCCCCTTTATAACACCCCTGTTTTAAAGAACAAGATTTGCATTTTTCGACATCGAAATAGTAGGTATATGTTTGATTTTTCCCAACATTTTTTTTGCCCTGTCTAGCTTTTCGTATAGCCATATGTCCTGCAGGACAAACCATTCTATCGGCATCTTTATTATATTGAAATTTATCTTCCTCTTTTCTTGTCCCATTTGCTACTGAAACATTTAACTTAGCTACAACTCTAATATTTTTCCCGTTTGCTCGCTTGAGATTTTCTGTTCCTGAATAAGCTCCATCACCAATAATGGTATTTACATCAATTCCGTTTTGCTGACTAATCTCTAAGAGTTTTGGTAACTCTGGACCATCTGCTTTCTCTCCTGAGGTAACTACAGCCGCTGTGATGATTCGCTCTTCGGTCATCGCTAAATGAGTCTTGTATCCAAAGAAAGAGCTATCTGCGGATTTATGACCTGTTTTAGCATCTATATCTTTTGATAAGATAAAATTTTCCTGAGTATCTTCTATAGTTTCTTTAAGCAGATTTAGCTTTTCTTTTACAGCAGGTATAGAACTCAAAGATTCTTCTTTTTCTATGCGCTGCTCCAGTTCTTTACAATAGGCTAATTCTTTTTCCAATTCATTGGTATTGTTCTTCTCGGGCATATGCTCTTTGAATTGGTCATCAAATAAATATACTGTTCTTCGTAGAAGTTTAGAGCGCTCTCTTAATACATCAATTGCTGCAAATGGATTTGATCTTGATAAAGTGTGTGTAGCATCAACTATAATAGACCTGGATCTGATGATTCCCTTTTCGACGGCTATAGATACTGTTTTACCAATGAGTAGATTTAATAAGTCCGTATCCTTCAGGCGAAGTTTACGAAATTTCGTTAAAGAACTTGGATTAATAACACTCTCCTCTGGTGTCATTTCTAAGAAATACTTAAAAGACATATCAAAACGTGAACGTTCTACTACATCAACATCCGAGACATCATAAATTGTTTTTAGAAGTAAATACTTAAACATACGCACTGGGCTTTCTGCTGTGCGACCATTAGTGATGCAATATTTATTTAGCAACTCATCGTAGATGAATGAGAAGTCTATGAGTTCGTTGATTTTTCTAAGGAGATTATCCTGAGGAACAATTAAATCATATAATGAGGAATAGGGACTAAACTGAATTTGTTGCTGTTGAATTAACATCTAAAAAGCCTTATGATTACACTCAAAAGATACAAAAAAAAGGAGCAGAAACTTTTAGCTTCTACTCCTTTTAATTAACAATTTATTCGTGAAAAGGACTTTTTCAGTGCCCTCTTAAGTATGACAGGATTTTTTATAAATACATTTATTAAAATTGAAATTTGATTCCTAATCCGATATCAAATCCAAAATTATCATCATCGTAATATCCAGAACCAATTTCTGGTCTTGCATCTAGTGAAAGTAAAATTGGCACTTCTTTAAATCCGTACTCGATACCTATATCTCCAGCTGCAAATACGAAAGTTCCACTGTCACTATAGCCATGGTAATCATGATCCCAGCTGCCAATACCACCACCGACACCTGCGTACCAGTTAAAACCTTGGTCTATGTTCCATACCCATTGGTATAGTCCTACTAATTTAAAAGCATCTACATCGTTGCTATTTCTCCAACCTAAATCGGCTTCAATTCTATTATTTTTAGATAATGCCCTCTGGTAAGAAATCTCTCCTCCAAATCCGTGGTTATCCCCTAAACGCAATCCAAGCGCATTTTTAGAAATGTCTTGTGCTTGTGCTGTAAATGCTAATCCTAGCAACATGATAGCTGACAAAATTATTTTTTTCATAAGTAAGTATTTATTCAGACAAAGTTATTGTATAAACAAAATGTTAAAATTATAGAAATTATATTAAATGTTTCATAATTCACATTTTTGCTTTGCTGAATCATACTTGATGCAAATCAGGATAAAATTATTTAGGGATAAAGCGTGAGGTCATTAATTGGCTACTTAAACTATCTTCCATTTCAAAAAGGTTTTCTTCTTCAGAGAAATTCATTTGAGAATAATGAAATAATTTCCATCGCTTTTTATGGTATTCTAATGCGGTTAAATTTTCTATCCAATCTCCGGAATTTAGATAAAGTGTTGATCCGTTTTTGTTTTCTTTTCTTTCAATTTTTGGTTCATGAATGTGTCCACAAATTACGTAATCGTATTTCTTTTCGATGGCTAAATCTGTTGCTGTTGTTTCAAAATCGGATATATGTTTAACTGCTTTTTTTACGCTGGCTTTAATTTTTTTAGAAAAAGAATAAGGTTCTCTGTCAATCTTAGATAAGCACCAGTTTATGAATCGATTGGTTAAAATTAGATAATCATAACCTATTCCGCCTAGTTTTGCAATCCATTTAGAGTGTTGTACAGAGGCATCAAATACGTCTCCGTGAAAAATCCAGGCTTTTTTATCATCTAATTCTAAGATTAATTTATCGACTAAGGCAAAACTTCCCATAGTCATTTCGCTGAATTTTCTTAGGATTTCATCGTGATTACCTGTTACATAATACACTTTAGTTCCTTTGGAAGCAAAGCCGATAATTTTCTGAATTACCTTTAAATGGGATTTTGGAAAGTAAGATCTCCTAAATTGCCATGCATCAATTATGTCGCCATTTAATACTAAAATTTTTGGTTTAATGCTTGATAGGTAGTTGCTTAGTTCTTTGGCATGGCTTCCGTAAGTTCCTAAATGAACATCTGATATTACTACAACTTCAACATTTCTTTTTTTCAATTGGTTTTGATTTGGTGTTTAACAAATTTAAAGAATCTGCTGCCGATTTGTTTTTAATAAATAGTTATCAATTGTTCTTCAATTTTAAGAAATCGTGATGATAATGCAAATTAACCTTTAGATAATAATACCAATTTAAAATTTTTTAATTTAATTCATAAAACTTACATTTGCTCAAAACTAATTACAATGGCGGGAAATAGCTACGGAACACTATTTAAAATTACAACATTTGGAGAATCGCATGGGGAAGCTTTAGGCGGAATTATTGATGGTTGTCCATCAGGAATAACATTAGATCTAGAAGCAATACAGTTTGAGATGTCAAGAAGAAAACCTGGACAATCTGCAATAGTAACCCAACGGAAGGAACCAGATGATGTACAATTTTTATCTGGAGTTTTTGAAGGAAAAACCACTGGTACTCCAATTGGTTTTATTATTCCGAATACAAATCAAAAATCAGACGATTATTCTCATATAAAAGATAATTACAGACCTAGTCATGCTGACTATGTTTATGATAAAAAATACGGTTTTCGTGATTATCGTGGAGGAGGTCGTAGCTCTGCCCGCGAAACTGCCAGTAGAGTTGTTGCTGGAGCTATTGCGAAACAAATGTTACCTACTATTAAAATCAATGCCTACGTTTCGTCTGTAGGACCAATTCATTTAAATACTCCTTATCAGGAATTAGATTTTTCTAAAACAGAAAGTAATCCGGTGCGTTGTCCAGATGAAGCTGCTGCAGCGACTATGGAAGAATATATTAGAGATATAAGAAAACAAGGTGATACTGTAGGTGGGGTTGTGTCTTGCGTGATTCAAAACGTGCCTGTAGGTTTAGGTGAGCCTGTTTTTGATAAATTGCATGCCGAATTAGGAAAAGCAATGCTTTCTATCAATGCTGTAAAAGGTTTTGAATATGGAAGTGGTTTTTCGGGTTCTGAAATGAAAGGAAGCGAGCATAACGATTTATATAATCCTGACGGAACTACTAAGACAAATCTTTCGGGAGGAATCCAGGGTGGAATTAGTAACGGAATGGATATCTATTTTAGAGTTGCCTTTAAACCTGTTGCAACAATTATGCAAACACAGGATTCATTAGATAACAAAGGAAATATTACTCCTATGACTGGTAAAGGACGCCATGATCCATGTGTTGTTCCTCGTGCTGTACCGATTGTAGAGGCTATGGCTGCAATAGTTCTTGCAGATTTCCATTTGATAAATAAAACATATTAGAGAGATACGTAAGACAGGCGAGCGTCTTATATTTAATTAATAATACAAAAAACACTTGATGAACAATAATACAGAAATCAAAAAAACATCTTTTTTCAGAGGCTTAACTGGGCAAATTCTTATTGCAATGTTTCTTGGTGCAACACTGGGTATTATATTGCATAATTATATTTCGCATGATGCGGCAGTAGAGTTTAGTAATAAGATAAAGATGCTAGCTACTATCTTTATTCGTTTGGTTCAAATGATTATTTCACCTTTAGTATTTACCACTTTGGTAGTTGGTATTGCTAAATTGGGAGATATAAAAACAGTAGGTAGAATTGGAGGAAAAGCATTGGCTTGGTTTTTTACAGCCTCTTTTATATCATTATTGATTGGTTTGTTCTATATAAATATTTTGCAACCAGGAGTAGGTTTAAAATTAGACCACGTAGATATGTCGGCTGCAACTGAGGTTACAGGGAAAACGCAATCGTTGTCGTTTGAGAATTTTATTGCACATATTGTACCTAAGAGTATTTTTGAAGCAATGGCTACAAATGAGATTTTACAAATTGTAATATTCTCAATTTTCTTCGGATTAGCAGCAGCTTCATTAGGAACTAGTGTAAAACCGGTTATTAATGCGCTGGATAAAATGTCGCACATTGTTCTTAAAATGGTAAACTATGTAATGAACTTCGCTCCAATTGGGGTTTTCGGAGCCATTGCAGGTGTATTTGCTGTAAGAGATGCTGAAGAATTATTAATTACATATTTTAAATTTTTCGGTTCGTTTTTAATAGGGATTAGTACTTTATGGGTTGTTTTAATTATAGTAGGTTATATTTTCCTTAAAGGAAGAATGACTGAATTGTTAAGACGTATTATGGGACCTGTTGCTATTGCTTTTGGAACAACAAGTAGCGAGGCTGTGTTTCCTAAATTAACAGAAGAGTTAGAAGAATTTGGTGTAAAAGATAAAATTGTATCATTTATGTTGCCATTAGGTTATTCTTTTAATCTGGATGGTAGTATGATGTACATGACTTTTGCAAGTATTTTTATTGCACAGTTCTATGGTGTACATTTAGATATAGGAACTCAAATGGTAATGCTTTTGGTTTTAATGTTAACTAGTAAAGGTATTGCAGGTGTACCAAGAGCCAGTTTGGTTGTTGTTGCTGCAACCTGTGGTATGTTTGACATTCCTATTGAGGGTATTGCTATAATCTTGCCAATTGACCATTTTTGTGATATGTTCCGTAGTGCTACAAACGTATTAGGTAATGCACTTGCTACATCGGTAGTAGGAAAATGGGAAGCTGACAAAGAGATTAATTTTGATGCAGTAGATTCTAATAGTTAAGAGAGAAATTCTTAATAGTGAGATAGTTTAAAAAGAGTACTATTTGTAAGAGTAACTTGTATTCTTTTTTATTCAAAATATATTATAAGGAGTTGTATTTTATTTATAAAATACAACTCCTTTTTTGTTTTTAAATGTATATTTGATGAAATTATAGTTAATTTATGTTTAATATTCGGATTATTTTATCGCTATTTTTGATGATTTGTGTTGCGAAGCCTGTAATTGCTAAGACAGAGTTGCCAACAGAACAAGATATCACAAGAACAGCTGATAAGGCACTAAAATATCTAAAAGAATCTGATTTTGAAAAATCATTAATTGTTTCCAGAATAGTTTTACAACAAGCATTAATAGCTAAAAATAATAACCTAATAGCTGTTTCATACAATATCATTGCTGCAAATTATAACGAGTTTTCGGAATTTGACAAAGCAATATTCTACTATAAAAAGGCATTATCCTTTGCCAATAAAACTACCAATAACATCTTAAAAAACAGAATAAACAATAACTTAGGTAATATGTATTGTTTTGAAAAAAAGCAATATGAAAAAGGAATAGAGTATTATAAAAAATCCCTTGATTACAGTAAGAAAGAGAAAGATAGCTCACTTGTTTATTTGATTAGCTTAAATATTACCTGGGCGTATTTTGATATTGGTGAGTTTTCATTGGCCTTGCCTTATTTTAAATATATAAATGAACATCATAGCAATCATCTTAACGAATCTACAATTGTAGCGTTTAATTTGCTTAACGGAATGTATTATTCTCATATCGAAGATAAAGCTAAAGCTGCCGCATATTTTATTCGGGCAATTAAAGAGGGGCAAGCAGGGATGGAAAAATCTGATTTATTGTATTCATATCTCGAATACTCTAAGTTTTTGAATAAAATTGGGGATCATAAACAAGCTTACCAGAATATTATTAAGCACAATGCGGTTAAGGAGAATCTTTATAATGAGCGTAAATTAAAAAGTGCTGAAAAGGCTGGTTTTAATCTAGAATTGGATGAGTATAAAAGACAAATTGGTAAAATTGAAATTGAAAAAGGTGTTCAGTATCAGGATTTAAGGAAGTCCAGAATTATCGTTTTGTTATTTGTTTTAACCTCTTGTATTTTTCTTATTCTGATAGTTACATTATATAAAAATGTTGTTTTTAAAAAGAGAACTAATGCACAGTTATTGTTTACAAATGAGGAATTAATAAAAGCTAAAGAACAGGCTGAAGAGGCTTCGGTTCTTAAAACTCAATTTATATCTACCATAAGTCACGAATTACGAACGCCGCTTTATGGTGTTGTAGGGATAACCAATATGCTGCTGGAGGAACATAAAGAATTAGCCAGAAGCCCACATTTAAGTTCTTTAAAATTCTCGGCTAGATATTTATTATCTCTGGTTAATGATATTCTTCAAATTAATAAGATTGAAGAAAATAAAGTTGTTCTGGAAAGTTTGACTTTTAATATATCTGATGAGATTAATATGATTAAGAACTCATTGTCTTTTTTATCACAAAAAAACAATAATCATATTACTGTAATTATCGATTCGGATATTCCTGAGTATTTAATTGGTGATAAATTAAGGCTTGCTCAGATATTAATGAATTTGGTAAGTAATGCTTTAAAATTTACTAAAAAAGGAGAAGTATTTATTATTGCAAATCTAGTTAAAGTTGCAGGAAAGGCACATTTTATAGAGTTTCAGGTAAAAGATACCGGAATGGGAATTGCTGTTGTTGATCAGGATAAGATTTTCGAAAAATTTGTTCAGGTTGGTCGTAACGAACAAGATTATCAAGGAACTGGTTTAGGGTTGACTATTGTAAAACGATTATTAGGATTGTTTGGTAGTTCAATCTCGCTAGAAAGTAATGTTGGGGAAGGAACTACTTTTACATTTACTATTGCTTTTGAATATGATCCGGAGAAAACAAAAAGTATAATTAATGAAATTCAGGTTGATCTAACCTCTAATCAGGTGTTCAGGGTTTTGGTTGTTGAAGATAATCGAATAAACCAGCTTGTGACTAAAAAGATTATTGAGAAAAATAATTATAGCTGTACTGTTGTTGATGATGGGTTTGCAGCTTTGGAGATATTAGATACGGAATCTTTTGACGTTGTTTTAATGGATATTAATATGCCAATGATGAATGGATTCGAAACAACTAGAAAAATACGCTTAAAAGGCATAAAAACGCCTATTGTGGCATTAACTGCTTTTGATAAAGATGAAATTACCGATGAAGCTATCTCTGCAGGGATAAATGATATTATAATAAAGCCTTTTGAGTCTGTAAAATTATTCAAAATTATAAATTGCCTTATTGTAGAAACAGAAAACGTTGGCTATAGTGCCAACGTTTGAATCTGATTGCTTTTAAACACGAATTTCGCTAATTACTGATAATTATGAGTTCGGGTTTAACTTTGTATGTTTACGCGATAAGATTAATACCAACGTTTTTTGTTTTGCTTAGATGCGTCTGATTTTCTTGATTTGTGCGCTCCACCACTTCGGTTTGAGTTTTTAGGCTTTGCTGCCGCTGCCGCTTCAGGGCTTCCTGCATGCCATTGGTACGGATGATCACTTATCGTTTTTACATCAACTTTTATTAGTTTTTGTATATCTTTCCAATATCCGTGTTCGTCTTTACTACAAAAAGAAATTGCAATTCCTCCGTTTCCAGCACGTCCCGTTCTACCGATTCGGTGTACATACGTTTCTGGAATATTTGGTAAATCAAAATTAATAACAAATGGCAATTGATCAATATCAATACCACGTGCAGCAATATCTGTAGCTACAAGAACTCCAACTTCTTTGTTCTTAAAGGCATCAAGAACACGTTGTCTTGCGTTTTGAGATTTATCACCGTGAATTGCTTCGGCAGCGATATTATTTTTTCTAAGTGCTTTTACAACATTATCAGCTCCATGTTTTGTTCTTGAGAAAACCAAAACATTTGATAAGTCTTCATTTTTTATCAAATGATATAAAAGATTTCTTTTTTCTGTTTTTTCAACAAAATAAACACGTTGTTCAACATTTTCTGCTGTAGATGATACTGGCGAAACTTCAACTTTTGCAGGGTCTTGTAAGAACATTTCAGCTAGTTCACGAATTGCAATTGGCATTGTAGCCGAGAACAATAAGGTTTGTCTGTTTTTTGGAGTAAGTTTTACAATCTTTTTTACATCGTTTATAAAACCCATATCCAGCATTTGATCTGCTTCATCTAATACTAAAACATGTAAATGATCTAAATCTATAAATCCTTGTTTTTGTAAGTCAAGTAATCTTCCTGGCGTTGCCACAAGAATATCTACTCCTTTTTTAAGGGTATCTACTTGCGGATTTTGTGATACTCCACCAAATATTGTAAGTTGAGTTAAGTTGGTATATTTTGCATAAGTTTCAAAACTTTGCCCAATTTGTACCGCTAATTCTCTTGTAGGTGTAACTATAAGTGCACGGATTACTTTGGCTTTTTTAGATGAACCTACAATTCTGTGTAATTGATGTATGATAGGAATAGCAAATGCTCCAGTTTTTCCAGTACCTGTTTGGGCACACCCAATTAAATCTCTTCCAGCTAGTACAATCGGAATAGATTGTTCTTGGATAGGAGTAGGGTTTGTATAGCCTTCTTCAAATACGGCTTTTTGTATACTTTTAGAAAGTGATAAGTCTTCGAATAACATATTTTCGGTATTAAGAATTTAGTTTTAAGTACTAAAATTCTGTGCAAAGATAGGTTTATTCGCTTAATCGTTTATTTGAATATGCGTTTATTTAGTTATTGAGCTTTTTATTTCGATTTTTTCAAAGTTCGATTTTATAAAATCTGTAACTAAATAGCCTATCAATTTTCCAATTAAATGATTGTTTTTTTCTTCGCCTAAATCTGGAGCACCTTCGCAAATATGTAAATAAGCTGCATTTTTATGTTGTCCAAAATAAGATACAAACTGGCGTAGTTCTTCAATCGAAAATCCACTTAAAGTCATAGCGCTACTTGCAATATTTGGAATTGCGTCCAAATCGATTTCGATTCCGAAGATGTCTGTTTTAACAAAATCTAAAGCAAATTGCATTTCGGCATTAAAATCTTTTTCTTTTCTAATTTTTACGCTGTCGTACGTATTGTAACGAACTCGGTCTTCAATTTTTTTAATAATATCGAGTACACTTTTGGAGGTGTAATTTTCGTGTAATCCAAATATGAAGTATTTTTTTAAGAAACCTTCTTCGTAAGCGTATGAAAAACCATTTCCGCTATGTCTTCCTTCCAGAATTCTGAAATCTGAATGCGCATCAAAGTTTACTGCATTTATAGGTTTTCCATGAGCAAGTGCCGTTCCTTTTATATTTCCGTAGGCATTATTATGACCTCCGCCTATGATAATTGGGATTTTTCCTGCTTTGATAACGTTAAATATAATATGTGAAACTTCTTTGTCTACACGCTCTACCAACTGGCTAAGTTTTGATCGGTCGTCGATGTCGTTAAAGTCAAGATGTTCTACTTCTTTCATCTCTTGTTTTACATCAATTTGACCTAAAACTACAATGTGATTTCCTTTGCAAAAACGGTTATGTTGGATGTTTGCAATACTCTTTATGGCACTATCCCAAGCAGACGCAGCCCCAGGTCTTCCGTAGTTGGCGCGTATTCCAATGTCTTCTGGAATTCCTAAAAGGACATACTTAGCTTCACAATTTTTAAGAAAATCAATTGTGTCAGCACCTTTGGGAACTATTATCATTTTTTCGCCAAATTTTATTTCGCCACTTCTGTGATTTGTAACTTTAGCTAAGTCGTTAATAGTAAAAGGGATTAGTTTTTCCATAAAAAAAATATATTTTCCAAAAATAATATATTTGTAGCAACTTACGTTATTAGCTTATATTAATTATTAAATTTGTTTACAAAAATTATTTAAATATGGAAAATCAAAAGAACAACAACTCAAGTCTAAAAGCAGTAATAGCAGTTTTAGCAATTTTATTAGTAGGTAGTTTAGTGTATATATTTAAAATGACATCTGATTCTGATGTTGTGAAAACTGAACTTACTACTACATTGACAGAAAAAGAGTCTGTAATGAAGGATTTACAGGAATTAAAAGCAACTTATGATGCTGCAATTGCTGAGAATACATCTATGTCTGATGAGTTAATTCAGGAAAGAGACAAAGTAGTTACTTTAATGGATGATTTGAATAAATCTAAAGGAGATGTGTCTAAATTCAGATCTCAGGTTCAGGCTATGCAAGGTAAAATGAAAGTTTTAGTTGCAGAAAATGATGAGTTGAAAAAACAAAATGGGGTGTTAACAGTTCAACGTGATAGCACAATTGTTGTTTTAGGAGAATCTAAAAAATTCAACGAAGTATTAGTTGGTCAAAATGAAGAATTGGCTAAAACTGTTGAAAAAGGATCGAAATTATCTATCCTTAATACAAAAACTGCAGCTTACAAATTAAGAAGCTCAGGAAAACAAATTGAAACTGATAAAGCTAGTAGAGCTGATGTATTAAAAATTAGTTTTACAATTGCTGAAAATCAAATTGCTAAATCTGGAGATAAAACGTATTATGTACAAGTTATCGATAGTAAAAACAATGTTTTAGGAGATAAAAAAACAGAATCTTTTGGAGATAAATCGTTAGTTTATAGCTTTGTTACAAAAGTTCAGTACGAAAACAAATCAGTAAATGTTTCTGAAGATTTACCTGGTAAAAACTTTGAAAAAGGAACTTACTTTATCAATGTTTTTGATAATGACGAGTTGGTTTCTAAAACAAGCTTTACTTTAAGATAAAAAAGTACTTAATAATATTAAAAGGGCAGTAAAACTTAGTTTTGCTGCCCTTTTTCTTTAGGTTTATTTATCTGGATTTTCGTTTTTTATTCTGACTATCTTCTAGTTTTTTTAATGCTTTTTCTTGTTTCTTCGCCTTTAAATCTTTTGAAGGTGCTTTCATATTGTTAACCTTAGCCATGATCTTATTTTTTTTTAAAATTATTTAAATAGTATAAAATAGCCTTGATCCTAAAATTTATAGATATAAATAAAACTTTATATAGCGAGTAACATTATCCAAAATTGTATTGGAAATGGGATTGTAAAAAATAAAGTTTATAGGATGTATTAAGCACACTCGCGGATGCTTAATAATTCGGGAAGATTTTTTGTTTAAATGAATTTGTAAACGTTATAGGAACGTTTGTGTTAGGAACCCAGTTTATGCTAGTATTGAAACCTTTTTGTTTCAAACTAAATTTGCATAAATCTAAAATGAGGCCTAATGTATTCATGAATAAAAAACTCTTATTTTAAAAAGATGAAGATAGTAACTTATTTAGGGATTACCTAATTTAAGTAGCTATTTTAGAGTCTTTTAAAATAAGAGTTTGTGTTTTTTTTGTTTTCGATTTTATTATTCGAAAATTTCACCTTCGATAAAAACGCTTTCTATTAAATTAGTACCAAAAGCATAAGGCAATTGGTAATAGGAGGTAATAGGTTTAGTTAGTATAAAATTAGCTTTTTTTCCTACTGTAATAGTACCATGGGTATCTGAAACTCCCATTGCATAAGCTCCATTTATTGTAGCTGCATTAATTGCTTCTTCGGGAGTCATTTTCATCTTGATGCATGCTGTTGCAACGACAAAATTCATGTTTCCGGATGGAGTAGAGCCAGGGTTGTAATCTGTAGCTAATGCAATTGGCAATCCTGCTTTTATCATTTCTCTTGCTGGTGTATATGGGATACTCAGAAAATAAGAACACGATGGCAGAGCTACAGGCATCGTTTCGGTGTTTTTTAATGCCTGAATGTCTTCTGGGTTCATTATTTCGAGATGATCCACAGAAAGGGCTTTGTATTTAACGCTTGCTTGTATACCGCCTATAGAATTAAACTGGTTGACATGGATTTTTGGTATTAATCCGTTTTGGATACCTGCTTCCATAATTTGCTCTGTTTCTTCGACAGAGAAGTAACCCGTTTCGCAAAATACATCTACGTAATCTGCTAGCTTGTTTTTGGCAATTTCTGGCAGCATTTTGTAGATAATCTCATCGATGTATCCTTTTTTGTTTTCCTTAAATTCTAAAGGGAATGCATGTGCGCCAAGAAAAGTTGCTTTTATAGTTACTGGGTAATTTTCGGCAAGTTTTTTTATGACTCTTAGCATTTTTAATTCACCGACTACAGTAAGTCCATAACCTGATTTTATTTCGACTGCTCCAGTTCCTAAACGCATAACTTCTTCTAGTCTGGCTTTGGATTGGTTGTATATTTCTTCTTCGGAGGTTTCGTTAAGCTTTTTTGCAGAATTTAGAATTCCACCACCGCGATTAGCGATTTCCTCGTAAGAGAGTCCATTTATTCTATCTACAAATTCTTGTTCTCTGTTGCCAGCATATACAATATGTGTATGGCTGTCGCACCAAGAGGGAAGAATCATTTTTCCAGTTGCATCAATAGTTGAATCGGCTTTTATTTCAGGAATGTTTTCCATTGAACCAAATGCTGCAATTAGATTGTCTTTTATAACTAAATAAGCATTCTTGATGGTTGGAAGTATTGCCATTTCGGCTCCAGTAACTTTAGAAATTGGAGTTTCCCGAACCTGTATAAGCTCTTTTATGTTTGTAATTAAAGTAATCATTGTATAAATTTAGTTTTAAAAAGGATACTGATTGTTTTTATAGTATTGAAATAAAATACAAATTTACTTCGTCAGTTCGCCCTACGGTCTCGTGTCACAAAT
This sequence comes from Flavobacterium sp. GL_143, assembly GCF_057834355.1. NCBI lineage: Bacteria > Pseudomonadati > Bacteroidota > Flavobacteriia > Flavobacteriales > Flavobacteriaceae > Flavobacterium > Flavobacterium sp. GL_143. The sequence goes on from NZ_CM174401.1 coordinate 3,287,587, forward strand.
TAACACTAATCGATTCGTGAAAATTTGTAAAATTTGTGTTGAAATATTCGAATTCTTATCCCGAAGCTTCGGGATAAGAATTCAAATATTGTCTTTATATGTTATTCAGAAACTGTAATTTCAAACATTTTGTCCCAGTTTTTACCTGTTACAAATATTGTTTTTGTCTTTGGGTTGTAAGCAATTCCGTTTAAAACATCATCGATTGTTATGCTAGGAGCTAGTTGCTTGCGTAATCCTGACATGTTTAGGATTCCTTCGACTGCACCAGTTGTTTGGTTTACTACTGCAATTGCATCTTTTTGGAATACGTTTACATAGAATTTCCCGTTGATTAATTCTAATTCGTTTATAGCTTTGATTTTTGAACTTCCTGAATATACATTGATATAATCAATCATTTTTTGAGTTTCAGGATCCATTTTCCAAATCTTTTCGGTTCCATCACCTTGATAAATGTATTTTCCGTCATTTGTCATTCCCCAACCTTCGATTTCTTTATCGTAGGTAAAAGTTTTTTCAAGTTTTAATGTATTGATGTCATATATAAAACCTGTTTTTTCTTGCCAGGATAATTGGTACAGTTTATTGTTGATAATAGTAATTCCTTCTCCGAAGTATTTATTATCAAGCGTGATTTCTTTATATACTTTACCTGTTTTGTAATCGTATTTTCTAAAGTACGAATCTCCTTTTTGTCCTGTGCTTTCATAAAGGGTGTCTCTAAAGAATTCTAATCCTTCAGTAAATGCTTTGGCATCGTGAGGATATGTATTAACGACTTTATATTTTAATAATTTAGGTTGTACATCTGAAACTAATTCGATTCTAGAAGTGGTTTCTGAGTTTTCTCCATCAAAATAAACTAATGCTTTTAGTTTCTGGTAGCCTAGTTTTTGATCTTTTAATTCAAAGTTTAATTTATTTAAACCTTTTACTGCACCAACTTTTTTGTCGTTTACAAAGTACACAATGCTATCGATTTGTTTCGAATTTGGGTTTGAAATACCCAAAGAAACAGACTGATTTGTTAAAAAATGGGCAGGAAAATTAGAATCATCAAAAGAAAATATAGAATTTTCATCTTTTTTTGTCTCTTTACAACCAACTAGTGTGATTCCTAATAAAATGAAAGTTAAGAAGTTATGTTTTTTCATAGTCTAAAATTTGAAGTAGCCAATATACAATGTTATTTTTATAGGCACAAAGCTCTTGCAAAAATATAAAAAGATTGTATATTTGCACCGGCAAGTCCTACACGATCTGCTCCTGCAGACTCCCCCAGGATGGGAACATAGCAAGGGTAAGTGGTTGAGCGATGCGATGTAGGTCGCTTGCCTTTTTTTAATCTCCCGATGTTTCGGGATTTTTTTTTAGAATAAATTTAAAAGTAGTCTTCCTTCGGGAGGATTTTTTTATTTTTGGACCTGTCTGAAGTTAGAAGTCATATGTGGGATGTTAGAAGTTTTCTTTAACATCGTATTTTAGGCATAGACACTTACTTTTAACTATAACATTTAACATCTAACATCTAACCTAAATCATGAGTAAAGTCATTTTAATTACCGGAGGATCCTCAGGGATTGGAAAATCTATTGGAGAATTTTTGCATAACAAAGGATTTGTAGTGTATGGAACTAGTAGAACTCCTGAGAAGGTTTTAAATTCTGTTTTTCCTTTAGTTGCTTTAGATGTTCGTGATGTGGAGTCGATTAAGGCTGCTGTTGCTAAAATTATAAAGACTACAGGGCGTCTTGATGTTGTTATTAATAATGCTGGTGTAGGGATTACTGGTCCTCTGGAAGAAATTCCGACGGAGGAAATTAAGAATAATTTTGAAACTAACTTTTTTGGTCCAATCGAGGTAATGAAAGCTGTTTTGCCACAAATGCGTGAGCAGAAGTCAGGTTTGATCATTAATATTACTTCTATTGCTGGTTATATGGGGTTGCCTTATCGAAGTGTATATTCGGCTTCGAAAGGAGCTTTGGAGTTAATTACGGAAGGGTTGCGTATGGAGGTTAAGTCTTTTGGAATTAATATTACCAATGTTGCTCCTGGTGATTTTGCTACTAATATTGCCGCAGGGCGTTATCATGCACCTGTAATAAAGGGTTCGGCTTACGAGACTGTGTATGGACGTACGCTTGAAACGATGAATGAGCATGTAGATGCGGGTGGAAATCCTAATGAAATGGCTGAGGCTATTTATAAAATTATGCAAACTAAAGAGCCTAAAGGACATTATAAAGTTGGGGCTTTTATGCAGAAATTCTCAATTGTTTTGAAACGTATTCTTCCTGATAAAGTTTATGAAAAGATGTTAATGAATCATTATAAGTTGTAATTTTGCAGCGATTTTTCATTTTGCGTGAGGGGGTGAAATGGAAATCCTTTTATTTTTTTCTTTAAAAAATAAAAGATTGTAATGTAAAACCCGTTTGCCGCGGCGAACACGCCCTATTTAGGAACACAATTAAATATAATACATATGAAATTTTTTATTGACACAGCTAATTTAGCTCAAATTAAAGAAGCACAAGCTTTAGGTGTTTTAGACGGGGTTACTACTAATCCATCATTGATGGCGAAAGAAGGAATTACTGGAAAAAACAACATTTTGAAACATTACGTTGATATTTGTAATCTTGTTGAAGGTGATGTTAGTGCCGAAGTTAATGCTTTGGATTATGACGGAATGATTAAAGAAGGTGAAGAATTGGCTGATTTACACGAGCAAATCGTAGTTAAATTGCCAATGACGAAAGAAGGTGTTATGGCTGCGAAATATTTCTCGGATAAAGGAATTAAAACAAACGTAACTTTAGTATTCTCTGCTGGACAAGCTTTATTGGCTGCTAAAGCTGGGGCTACTTATGTTTCTCCTTTTATTGGTCGTTTGGATGATGTTTCTACAGATGGTTTAGCGCTTATAGAAGAGATTAGATTGATTTATGATAACTATGGTTATGAAACTGAAATCTTAGCTGCTTCTGTACGTCATACTATGCATATTGTAAACTGTGCAAAAATTGGTGCTGATGTTATGACTGGACCTCTTTCTGCAATTTATGGTTTATTAAAACACCCATTAACAGATATCGGATTGGCACAGTTTGTTGCTGATTTTGAAAAAGGAAATAAGTAATTTTTCTTAAAATTTATTTTAAAACGCCATGTTTGTCAAAAACATGGCGTTTTTTTTTATATTTTTATGTATCTCAAAATTAACTATCTACATATGAAAAAGCTACTAATTGCATTTGCGTTTACAATAGTTGGATTGTCGGTTACTGCGCAAGCTAAAGTAATAAAAGGAATTAATGATGCTGGTGACGTGGCTACATTTGAACTGGATTGTTCAAAAAGCTTTCAGGTTCTTGATAAAGGATTGCGTTATACAATTGTACGACATGAGTTTAAAGGGGCGGAAATGAAAAACAGCTACCGCGTTATGTTGGTTATGGATGGTTTTTATACTACAACATTAAATAATTCAATGACAATTTCGGCAGTATTTGGTGATGGAAGTATTGTTAAAACTCAAAAAATTATTGAAGATGATGGTTATTTTGATGGTGCTTGTACCTTGAAGTTAAAAGAACCGAGAAAGCTTTTGGATCTGGATATAAAGCAAATTATAGTGCATGCTAATAAAGATGTGGTATATACTATTCCTGAAAAGAATAAAGTGATTTTTAAAAAGAATTTGGAGAATATTCTTGATGCTAAATGATTATATTATCATGTGGTATTATTTAACCGCAAAGGACGCAAAGATTTAAATCGATGGCAGATAAATTAACTGTAAAGGGTGCAAAGCTGAAAACCACAAAGTCCGCAAAGCTTGATTGTTAAGTTTTGCGGACTTTGTGGTTAAATCTAATTCCTAATGGAAGTTGTAAAGCATAAAAAAGTCCCATTTTGCAATGGGACTTTTTCTATTTTAAATCGGTAGGTTTTTAGTGACCTCCTGATATTTTTTTGTCGAAACTAATTCCTTGTTTTTTAAGGATTCCGCTTACTTTCCAAGCATAAAATGCTAGGTAAGTAAAACATAAAACTCCTATGATGTAACTAGCTTGGATTCCGATACTTTCTGATACGAAACCTTGTAACCAACTGATTACTCCACCACCCATAATCATCATGATTAAGAAGCTACTACCTTGGCTCGTATTTTTTCCTAAACCACTTACTGCTAATGTAAAGATACATGGCCAAAGTGTACTACAGAAAAGACCAACACTTGTAATTGCGTAAACACTCACCATACCGTGTGTTGTCATACCGATTACTAATGCAATGATTCCTAATGTAGAGAATATAAGTAGCATTCTTGCAGGGTTTCCTTTACTTGCGATATCGGCTGCGATAAGTACTAAAATAATTAATCCGTAGATATAGAATGGAGTTAAATCGTGCTTAGCAATAGCATTTACACCTAAGAATACACCAAATGCTAAGTATGGAGCTAAGAAACGTAATATTTTTTGTAAGCTAAGATCGTCTGTAAAAGCTTCAACAGCACCTGTCCAACGACCAATCATTAAACTCGCCCAGTATAAAGAGATATATGGTGCTACTTCGTGAGTAAGGAAGCCTAATTTAGTTTCCATATATGCTGGTAAGTTACTAGCTGTAGATACTTCTACTCCTACGTATAAAAAGATTGCTATCATCCCCATTAGTAATTGTGGGTATTGTAAAGCTGATTTTTTTACAATTGAACCTTCGATGGCTGCATCTTCTTGCACTAAAGCTGGTCTGTCTGGAAGTGAAGAGAATTTTAATAAAATAGCTACCAATAAAAAGGCAAATCCTAGTATTAAATAAGGGATTTTTACACTTTCGATACTTAAAGTTGTAGTTTTATCTACGCTTGAACCAAAGATTGCAAAGCTTACGATTAATGGACCAATTGTTGTTCCAAGATTATTGATACCACCTGCAAGAGTTAGACGCTGAGAACCTGTAGAAATAGGTCCTAAAGCGATTGCTAGTGGGTTTGCAACAGTTTGTTGTAATGAGAATCCTAATGCAACGATGAATAAACCTGATAGCATTAAAGGGAATGAACCTGTGTTTGCTGCTGGATAAAATAATAATGTTCCTAAAGCAGAAATAAGTAAACCTAATGATAATCCGTTTTTGTAACCAATTTTATTAACTAAATCTTCTTTAATTAAGTAAGAAATACCCATGTATATTAAAGAACCAACAGTATAAGCTATATAAAATGCCAATGATACTAACTGACTTTCTCCTTGTGATAAATTAAAGGCTGTTTTGAATACTGGGATTAGAATATCATTACTAGCCGCAACAAATCCCCAGAAGAAGAATACGATGACTAGCGGGATAAACTGTCCCCATTTTGTTTGTACATTTTCTGAACTCATAATCTGATAAAGTTAATTTTATTTGTTTTTTATTTGTTTTTTGATGAGCGTAAATATATTTGTAAACTCGTTTAAAAAAAAATAAAACAGAACAAATAATGTTAAATTTATACCAACGACATGAATTATTCAACAAGGTGTTATTTTTGTAAATAGTAAACTTGGTGATTGTGAGGTGGTTATTCTAGTATTTTGCTTTTTACATCTTTACTATAATTCCTACCTATAGGCAAGGTAAACGATTGAATTTGTATACGATTTCCTTCAATAGATTTGACTTTGTTCACTGCTATTAAGTAAGATTTGTGAATACGCATAAATCTATCGGCCGGCAACTCGTCTGATAATGCGGTTAATGACTTATGTGTAATGTATGTTTTATCAAGTGTTACTACCTTGATATATTCTTTCATTCCTTCTACAAATAAAATTTCATCTATATTTATCTTGATCATTTTCTTATCTACTTTGATGAAAAGATGAGGCTCAACACGATGATTTTCGACTTTGATATTGTTTTTTAAATTGAACTCGGTCGTAATTTTATTGATGCATTTTATAAATCTAGGAAGAGGGATAGGTTTTACTAAATAATCTAAAACTTCAAGATCATAACTTTCGGCTGCAAATTCTCTAAAAGCAGTAGTAATGATGACTTTGGTTTTGTTTTCTATTAAGCTAATGAGTTCAAATCCAGTCATCATGGGCATGTTAATGTCCAGGAAAACGGCATCTACACTGTTGTTGTTTATAAAGTCCAGTGCTTCTAGCGCATTAACAAATGTACCGGTAATTTCAAAATCGGTAAAATTTGTAAAGTAGTTTTGTAGAACTTTGATTGCTAATGGTTCATCATCAATCAATACGCATTTAATTTTCATTATTAATAGGTATTTGCAAGCGAATTATGTAGTAATTAAATTTAGTTTTATATTCTAAATTGTAATTATTCTTATAAATTAGTTTTAATCTCTTTTGGGTATTGACTAAGCCAATTCCTCTTTTTGTCTTAAAATTCTGTGAATGTACAAAATTATTTAATACTTCAAAATCGAGTGTTTTGTTATCAATGATTTTGCAGTTTACTTTTATTTTTAAATTTGGGTTATTAAGTCCGCCATGTTTAAAGGCGTTTTCTATTAAGGAGATGAAGATTAAAGGCGGTACCTCGACATCATCTATATCTGATTCTAAATTAATACTAACTTCTACATTTTGAAATCGTAGTTTTTCTATCTCAATATAGTTATGAATATAGTCTATTTCCTGAATTAATTTAACAGATTTTGTTCCTTTTATGTCATATAAAACATATTCCATTAATTTGGAAAGTTTGATAATCACATCTGGAACTTTATCCGAAGATTCCAGTGATAATGCATATAGGTTATTTAGAGTGTTAAAGAAAAAATGAGGTTGAATCTGATTTTCAAGATATTTTAATTTAATCTTAAACTGATTTTCTCTCAAGGATCGGTTTCTTTCTCTTTCTCGTAACCATGTAAGTGTCAGGTAAACAGATGATGCCATTGCTAATACATATAATTCACCAATACATACAGCAACGATATGATTTATCTCGAAAGGTTTGTATTCGCGATTTGCCTCTGGCCAAATGTTTTGGGATATTAAGTAATAGGTAAGTGCGGTTTTTACTAAATAAATTACAAATAGACTCGCTATAAGACTAAAAGTATAGGTTATGTATTTAGATTTTAATACATAACGTGGCACTAAAACAAATAGATTAAAATATACTAATGGTATATGTAATGAGAATTCAATAAGATTCGATTTAAATGAATATTGATAGTTATTGAAGTAAGCTCCCCATCTTAAGAAATTCAATATAAAATAAACTCCCCAAAACCAAAGATGATTTTGAAGTTTAATATCGAATTTCATTTTACTGATTCTATTCAATTAGTAGTAGGTTTTGGTTGTGTTAGGTAATTAGTAAAATATTATTTTGCAACTTTAATCAATTAGTTAATGAAAACACAATTTTTTTGAATAAAATTTTGCAAAATATCTTAAAACATGAAATATTTAGTCTAGACAACGTTTTCGTAAAATGCATAATTGATTTGTTTCCTAGATATACTAGCTTATTTACTCAGTTTTGTTTTGAAATATGTAATAATTTGTTAAAAAGTTTATATTATTGACTTAAGTTTAGCTTAAAACTTAAAATATTGAATAATTGGTATGTAGAAAACGTTTTCGTTTAGCATATTATAGATTGTTTAATGTCGTTTGTTTATGGTTTTTTGTTGTTGGTATAAAATATTTTTTTTAACAATTCTTTAAGAATAATTTTATCCCATAACTAACAAAAATTTTATAAACATGAAAAAAATTTTCTTAATCTTTATGATTGCTTTTACGGTGCAGGTTTCGCTTGCTCAGGTAAAAAATGTCAAAGGTGTGATTACAGATTCTGATGGATTGCCGTTGCCAGGAGCTTCAGTTGCAGTTCAAGGAGGACAAAAAGGTACAGTTACCGATTTTGATGGTGTATTTTCTATTGAGGCTCAAAAAGGGCAAACTTTAGTTTTTAGCTATGTAGGATTGGAAACGCAAAATGTTGTTGTTGGAGATGCTGCCACTGTTAACGTAAAGTTAAAGAACGCTGCTTCGAATGCATTGAATGAAGTTGTTGTAACCTCATTAGGTATCAAGAAGGCTAAGAAGTCTTTAACTTATGCCGCACAAGAGGTAAAGGGTGAAGAAATGACTCGTGTAAAAGATGCGAATCTTATTAATAGTTTATCAGGAAAAGTATCAGGTTTAGTTGTAGGTAGAAGTGCTTCTGGTTCTGGAGGTTCTGTTAAAGTAACTATCCGTGGTAATTCATCAATCTCAAACAACCAACCATTGTATGTTGTTGATGGAATTCCTTTATTGAACTCTTCTACTGCGCAAGGAAATGATGTTTTTGGAGATAAAGCTGGTGGTAACAGAGATGGTGGAGATGCTGTGTCTATGATGAATCCTGAGGATATCGAGTCTATGACGGTACTAAAAGGAGCTTCTGCAGCTGCTTTATACGGTAGTCAGGGAGCAAATGGAGTTATTCTTGTAACTACTAAAAGAGGTAAAGTTGGGACTGTTACTGCAAATTATACTTCAAGTCTTTTTGTAGACAATGTGATATCGCTACCTAAATTTCAAACATCTTATGGATCTGTTGCCGAAAGTGCAAAAACTTGGGGAGCTGCTAAAGAGTCTCCTGAGCATGTAGATAATTTTTTCAATACAGGGATGACTTTTATAAACTCTGTTGGAATTAATAGCGGAAGTGAAAAAGCTACTACAAGTCTTACTTATGCAAATACTAACATTGCTGGTGTTATGCCAACAAATGAATTAAAGAAAAATAATATTGGTATTCGCCAAAGTGTAAAATTGTTTGAAGATAGAGTAAATGTAGATGCTGCTTTCTCTTTTGCAGATCAAAAAATTACTAACAAGCCAACGAATGCATTGTATTATAACCCTCTTACTGGGGTGTACTTGTTTCCAAGAGGGAATGATTTTAATTACTATAAAGAAAACATTGAGGTATTTGATCCTATCAGAAATTTAAATACTCAAAATTGGGCTAGTGCTACTACAGATATTATTCAAAATCCATATTGGATTCAGAATAGAAACGTAACTACTGATATTAACCAATCTTTTATTGGTTCTATCGCATTATCTTACAAGGCTAATGAGTGGTTAAGTTTTAAAACCAGAGGTGGTTACAATAAAATGTACAGTAAATATGATAAGAAAGTTTATGCAGGAACAAATACAACTTTAGCTGCAACTACTGGTAGATATATTTTATCAAACAGTGAAAGTTCTCAATTATACGGAGATTTTATTGGTACGGTAAATACAAAATTTAGTAGTGATTTTAGTTTTAATGCTATTTTAGGAGCAAGTATTACTAAATCAACAGTTAATAATACTGTAACTAATGACTCGGGTGTAAAAGGATTGATAAATGCAAACTGGTTTAACATCAATAACTTTGTTGCAACTTCAGGAAATAGTCAAACTATTGGGGCAGAAAAAGAAGTGCAATCTGTATTTGGTAGCGCTACTTTTGGTTATAAGGATATGCTTTTCTTAGATGTTACAGGAAGAAATGACTGGTCATCTACATTGGTAAATACTGAAAGTTTAGGATTCTTTTATCCATCTGTAGGTGTTACTGCTATTGTAAGCCAAATGGTTAAGTTACCAGAAGCAATAAGCTATGGAAAAGTAAGAGCATCGTTTGCTCAGGTAGGTAATGATATTACTCCTTATTTAACTTCGCCTGAAAACAGTCTTTCTTTTGGAGGTGTGATTAGCCCGGTAACAGGTCCAAGACCTGGGACTTCTTTGAAACCTGAAAAACAAAACTCATTTGAGATTGGTACAGAGTGGAGATTTGTTAATAATAGATTTGGACTTGATTTTACGTATTATCAAAATGAGACAAAAAATCAATTGGTAACTATACCAGCTCCATTAACAAATCCTTTCGGTTATACTAATTATGCTTTTAATGCAGGTAGTATCGAAAATAAAGGTTTTGAGATTACTGTATCTGCAAAAGCAATCGTTACTGATAAATTTTCTTGGGATATAGCTCTTAATTATGCTTCAAACAAAAACTTAGTAAAATCTTTGGGTGAAGAATTTAAAGATACTGGAGTTCTTTTAACAAATGGAGATCCAAATAGTTATAGATACCGTTTAATTGAAGGAAAACCATTTGGTATTATCGAAGGAAAAAATATTGTAAAAAATGATCAAGGACAAATTCTACTTGATGATAAAGGAAAGATCCAAAAAACTGACTGGGTACAAATGGGAACTTCAAATCCTGATTTTATGTTGGGATTCTCTAATACATTTAAATATGAGAAGTTTTTCTTAAATGTACTTATCGATGGAAGATTTGGTGGAAATGTGATGAGTTTAACTGAAGCTATGTTGGATAGTTATGGTGTTTCTAAAAAATCAGGAGATGCCAGAGCTGCAGGTGGAGTTGCTATAAATGCTGTAAATGCAGATGGTACTAAATATACTGGTTTATATGATACTGAAACATATTATGGTGTTGTAGGGGATAGAAGTGGAGCTACTGGAGAGTATATGTACAAAGCTACAAATGTAAGATTAGGAGAACTTTCTTTTGGATATACTTTTGATTTTAGTAAAGAAACTATTTTTAAAACTGTGAATCTTTCTCTTGTTGGGAAAAACTTATTTTTCTTTTACAAAGATGCTCCGTTTGATCCAAACGTAACTTTAAGTACTGGTGAAGGATTGCAAGGTATTGACATATTTGGTGCTCCATCTACTAGAAGTATTGGTGTGAACTTGAATTTAACATTCTAAGAATGTTTTCTTATAAAGGATAAAACCTTTTGATTTATGATGTTTTAACTGTTTGGGCTGAAGATGGAAATGAAATAGTTAATGAGGCCTAATACGCTTAATCATAAATTGATGAAAATAATTTAATCAACAATAAAATTTTACAAATGAAAAATAAATTATTAATTTTAGGTGCAGTCCTGGCTTTTTCTTTTGGAGGCTGTACAAGTAATTTTGACGATGTCAATTCTAATGATACTGCTCTTTCAGATAAAGATTTAGAACAAGACTTTAACAATGTAAAGGCACCTCTTAGAGCCATGCAAAGAGCCATGTATATTTTGGTCGAAGATGACTGGAGAGGTCAGATACAGTTTAATCTAAATGCAGATATTTTTTCTGGATATATGGCAACTCCTACTGCTTTTGAGGGTAATAACAACAATTCTACTTATGTTCTTCTTGACGGATGGAATAGTGCAGAATGGGAGAATGCCTATAGAAGAGAAATGGTTAATGCACTTAAGGTTGAGCGATTAGTTAAGGAAAAAGGGCCTAAGTATTATGCATGGGCTTTGATCTTAAAAGTATATGCAATGCATAAAGTAACGGATTATCATGGGCCAATAGTTTATTCCGCTTTTGGATCAGAGGCTGCGACAGTACCTTATGATTCTCAAAAAGTAGTTTATGATCAGTTTTTTACAGAGTTAAAAACGGCTGTAGATATTTTGACGCCTTTTGCAACTGCTGATGTAAAAAGTACTTTTTTCGTAGATGCAAAAGATGGAACTGACGGAACAACTGCAAAAGGAATAGTCGTAAATTGGATTAAATTTGCTAATTCATTACGTCTTCGTTTAGCAATGAGAATTTCGAATATTGACCCAGCAAAGGCGAAAGCTGAAGCAGAAGGAGCTGTTAAAGGATTTGGTACTATTAATTCAAACGCTGAGAACGTATTTTATTTAGCAGATCATCCAGTTAAAACATACTCTGACGAGTGGAAAGATATTAAAGCTGGAGCAGCCCTTACTTCTATGATGAATGGGTATGATGATCCAAGAAGAGGTCGTTATTTTACAAAGACAGCAACTGGAACTTATCAAGGAATCAGAATGGGATCTCTTGTTAATGATGATTATAAAACTGCAAAAGAAAAACAGTTTTCCAGAATTGGTGATATAGTACTAAGTAGTGGGCAAATTCCTTGGTTTACTGCTGCTGAAGCTAGTTTCCTAAAAGCTGAAGGAGCTATAAAAGGATGGGATATGGGAGGCGGTACTGCTCAATCTTTCTATGAGGATGGTATTAGTTTATCTTTCGCACAGAATGGTGCAGGTATTGCAACTAGCTACATTAATAATGATGTATTGTTGCCAGAAAACTTTGTAGATCCTTTAAATGCAGCTAATAATATTGTTGCTCAAAATCTTGTTACTGTTAAATGGTCTGATGCTGCATCTAACGAAGTTAAGCTTCAAAAGATTATTACTCAAAAATGGATTGCAGGTTTCCCTGATGGTCAAGAGGGATGGGCTGAAACTAGAAGAACAGGTTACCCTAAATTATTTTTACCTACAAATAACTTTTCTTCGGGTAAAATTCCAGACGGAACTTTCGTAAGGAGATTAAACTTCCCGGTTCAAGAGAAGAATTCTAATCCAGCAGGATATGCACAAGGAGTTCAAGAACTTGGTGGTGCTGATAATGGAGGAACTAAACTTTGGTGGGATACAGGAGTTAATAAATTCTAATCAAAACAAAAACAAATTTTTAAAAAAGAGTGTAAAGGGCATAAGTAGTGAAAATTACTTATGCCTTTTTTAAACACGCATGTCTTTATAATAAATAGTATAAAAAAATATAAAATGAAAAGTGCTATAGAAATTAAACCTGACATTAGCTATAAGAGTGCTGGTAAGTTTGAAGAGACACGATTTGAGAAAATCCACAATGAAATCTTCAGGAACTCTACCGAGGCATCGATAATTGTTGCGCAGGAAATTGCTCAATTAATTAGATCTAAACAAGAAAAGAACAAATCTTGTGTATTAGGTTTAGCCACAGGTTCTTCACCTATAAAAGTATATGAAGAATTAGTTAGAATGCACAAAGAAGAAGGATTAAGTTTTAGCAATGTTGTAACTTTTAATTTGGATGAATACTATCCGATGACAAGGGAAAACAATCAGAGTTATCACCATTTCATGCATCAACACCTTTTTAACCACATCGATATCAATCCAGATAATGTTAATATTCCAGATGGTACCGTTGCAATCGAAGAGTTAAATCAATATTGTATTGATTATGAAATGAATATTAAAAATGCTGGTGGACTCGATTTCCAATTATTAGGAATTGGTCGTACCGGACACGTAGGATTTAACGAACCAGGTTCACACATAAATTCAGGAACACGTATCATTACTTTAGATCATATAACGAGAGTAGATGCTTCTTCCGATTTTAACGGAATTGATAATGTGCCAAAAAGGGCCATTACAATGGGAGTATCTACAATTCTCCGATCTAAAAGAATTGTACTAATGGCTTGGGGACAAAACAAAGCCGATATCATCAAGAGAACCATTCAGGGAGATATCAGTTCAGAAGTTCCTGCAACCTTTTTGCAAAATCATGGCAATGCAACATTTGTTCTGGACCAATCGGCAGCATCTGAATTAACCCGTTTTAAAACACCATGGTTGGTAGGAGAATGTATTTGGAATCAGGAATTAAAAAGCAAAGCGATTGTTTGGCTATGCCAAAAAACAAAACAATCAATTTTAAAATTAACCGACAGAGATTACAACAATAACGGAATGTCCGATTTATTGGCTCAGGAAGGTTCAGCTTACGATTTGAACATTAATATGTTCAATGTATTGCAACACACCATTACAGGATGGCCAGGAGGAAAACCAAACACCGACGATTCACACCGTCCGGAAAGAGCCAATCCTGCCAAGAAAAGAATTATCCTTTTTAGTCCACACCCAGATGATGATGTTATCTCGATGGGAGGAACATTCTCAAAATTAATAAAACAAGGACATGATGTACATGTAGTATATCAGACCTCAGGAAATATTGCCGTTACCGATGATGAGGCATTAAAATTTGCAGAAGTAAGTAATGATTTTATAACAGATGCAGATACCAAAATAAACTTTAAATCAGTAATAGAGTTTTTGAACAATAAATCAGAGAATCAGATTGATTCCTTGGAAGTTCGTAAACTAAAAGGATTAATAAGAAGAAGAGAATCTTATGCCGCTACACGATATATTGGATTAAAAGATAGTAATACCCATTTCCTGGATCTACCATTTTATGAAACAGGACAAATCAAGAAAAATCCGTTAGGTCCAGAAGATATCGCAATTGTCAAGGACATTATCGAACAAATAAAACCACATCAAGTGTTTGCTGCAGGAGATCTAGCAGATCCACACGGCACGCACGAAGTATGTTTGAACGCCATATTTGCGGCAATGAAAGAATTAAAACCAAAACCATTCATGGATGATTGTTGGTTATGGTTGTACCGAGGCGCTTGGCACGAATGGGATATTCATGAAATAGACATGGCAGTACCATTAAGCCCATCGGAAGTATTGTTAAAACGTCACGCTATTTTATACCACCAATCACAAAAAGACAGAGTAATGTTTCAAGGAAACGACTCTAGAGAGTTTTGGGTGAGAGCCGAAGATCGTAATAAAAACACAGCGATTTTATACGATGATTTAGGACTTGCCGAATACGAAGCAATCGAAGCCTTTAAACGTTTTGATTATTAAAAGATTACACGAGTTAGAATAATTTAAGTTACAAAATTCAGAATGATACCTTGGTGATAAAGAGGTTCAATTAGGTTTTATTCTGAGTTTTGTTTTTACCTGAGTTTTGATATTAAAAGAGTGTATTAAACGTATGTTAAATATGTTTTAATAGGGTATTAGATTAATAATTGTCTAAGACTTTATTGCAATTGAATGAGAGTTAATCTCGTAAGAACTCCTTATTTTATTGATTTTGTTATAATTAGAAAGGAATTTAAAAATATAAAAAGATATTTTTGAGACTTTAAATGATTAGTTAATAAAACTAACTTTTTTTACATTAAGCTTTAAAAAAAATACAAAATACACCATAATACATACAAGGAAAACGTTTTCGTATAACGTATTATTGATTATTTTATGTCGTTTGTTTAAAGTTTGTGGTTGTTGGTATAATTTATTTTTATTAACAATCCCTTAAGAATAAATTTACACCATAACTAACAAAAATAAATAAACATGAAAAAAATTTTCTTAATCTTTATGATTGTTTTTACGGCGCAAGTTTCACTTGCTCAAGTAAAAAATATTAAAGGTATGATTACAGATTCTGATGGAATGCCGTTGCCAGGGGCTTCCGTTGCAGTAAAAGGAGGACAAAAAGGGACTGTTACTGATTTTGATGGTGTTTTTACTATTGATGCTCAAAAAGGCCAAACTTTGGTTTTTACTTATGTAGGTTTAGAAACACAAAATATTGTAGTTGGTGATGCTACTACAATTAACGTTCAGTTAAAAAATGCAGCTTCTAATGCTTTGAATGAAGTTGTTGTAACTTCATTGGGTATCAAAAAAGCAAAAAAATCTTTGACTTATTCTACTCAGGAACTAAAAGCTGAGGAGTTAACTAGAGTAAGAGATGTTAACCTTATTAATACTATTGCTGGTAAAATAGCAGGTGTTGCAGTTACTAAAAGTTCAGGAGGTACAGGAGGTTCTACCAAAGTATTGATTAGAGGTAACTCGTCATTTACTAATACACAACCTCTTTATGTAATAGATGGTATTCCATTATCTAATGCAGGTGGAGGGCAGCCAAATGAAGCTTTTGGAGATACTGCAGGAGGTAATAAAGATGGAGGAGATGTTGTCTCTTTAATAAATCCTGATGATTATGATGGAATGACAGTTCTTAAAGGTGCTGCAGCTTCTGTGTTATATGGTAGCCAAGGTGCGAATGGTGTTATATTGCTTTCTTCTAAAAAAGCTAAAATTGGAAAAGAAGTATTTACAGCTAATTCTGTAACTACATTTGAAACGGCTGCTTATTTGCCTAAATTTCAAACAGATTACGTAGCTGCTCCAGGATCTACTTTAACTTGGGGTGCTGCAGGAAAAACTGACGATCATGTAAAAGATTTTTTTGAAACAGGGGTTACTCAAATTACTTCATTTGGTTTTAGTAAAGGAGCTGAAGGTGCATCTACATCTCTTACTTATTCAAATACTACTGCTTCTGGAGTAATGCCAGGAAACAGTCTTAAGAAAAATAACTTTGGAATTCGTCAAACTTCAACATTTTTTGATAATAGATTAAATGTTGCTGTAACAGGTAATTATATAGTACAAAACATTGACAATAGACCGATTAATGGTTTATATTTTAATCCTTTAACAAGTGTCTATGAACACCCAAGAGGAACAAACTTTAATGATTTGAAAACATATGAGGTTTATGATCCTGTAAGAAATCTGATGGCTCAAAATTATCCTTTTGCTGTTTCAGAGTATTACCAAAATCCTTACTGGTTAATTAATAGAAATAAATCTGAAGATGTAAGTTCTTTCTTTAATGGATCTATTGCTTTAGATTATGAAATTAAAAAATGGTTTCATTTAGCTTCAAGATTCAGTTATAATCGTTCAGAGAATGGTTTTGAGAAAAAAATGTTTGCAACGTCAAATCTTGCACTTGTTCCTTTAACAGGAAGATATATTAATACAAATGTAGTTTCGATTCAAAAATATGCTGATTTATTAGGAAAAATTGATACACGTTTCTCAGAAAGTATTTCGTTTAATAGTACATTCGGAGTTAGTGTTAATAATTTTAAGTCAAATGGTTATGTTTTAGATTCTGGTCGTGGAGAAGGTTTGGCAAAAGCAAACTGGTTTACATTAGGAAATTTTAGTGATAATTTCTCAAATGTACAAAATGGTTCTAGTAGAGAAGTACAATCCGTTTTTGCTACAACTACTTTTGGATATAAAGATTATTTATATTTAGATATAGCTGCAAGAAACGACTGGTCATCTACTTTAGTAAATACAGAAAGTTTAAGTTTTTTCTATCCTTCTGTTGGTTTAAGCGCTATTTTAAGCGAGATGACAACATTGCCTAGTTTTATAAACTTTGGTAAAGTGCGCGCTACTTATGCTCAAGTTGGTAATGATATTCCTGCGACATTAACGGTTCCATTTTATTCAGTAATTGGAGGTGTTGTAACTATACCTAGAGTTGGTCCTAGAGCAGGTGAAACTTTAAAACCAGAATTGAAATCTGAAATTGAGTTAGGTACAGAATGGAGAATGTTTAATAATAGATTAGGATTTGAGTTTTCATATTACAAATCAAAAACAAAAAATCAATTGGTACAAGTTCCAGCTGAATCTTCAAGTGGACAAGCATTTAGCAACTTTGCAATAAATGCAGGGGAAATTCAAAATGAAGGTATTGAGGTTGTTTTAAATGCGGGTATTGTTAGAACTGATAAGTTTTCTTGGGATGCAACAGTAAATTATTCTCAAAATAAAAATGTAGTTAAAGATATACCAACAGATGGTGGACGAATTATCTTAACTCCTTCAGGGAATAATACTTATAGATATTCTATAATTGAAGGTAGACCTTTTGGTGTAATTGAAGGAATAAACTTAAAAAGAGATGATCAAGGTAGAATTTTAATAAATAAAGATGGTACTATACAAAGAAATGCTGATTTTGAAGAAGTAGGTAATGCAAACCCTGATTTTATGTTAGGTCTTTCAAATACATTTAAATATGGTCCATTTACTGCAAGTATATTAATTGATGGACGCTTTGGTGGCGATGTGTTAAGTTTAACAGAAGCTATAAATGATTATAATGGAGTTTCAAAAGTAACAGGTGATGCTAGAAATGCTGGTGGTGTAGCTGTTAATGCTGTTAATGTTGCAACTGGTGCTCCAGTAACTACAATGGATGCACAAGCATATTACACTAATGTTGCTGGTAGAAATGGTGCTTCTGGTGAGTATGTGTATGATGCTACAAATGTAAGTGTGAGAGAGGTTTCTATAGGTTATACTTTTAATCCTAAGTCACTTCCATTTTTACAATCAGCAAGTGTTTCATTAATTGCTAGAAATTTATTCTTTATTTATAAAGATGCTCCTTTTGATCCAAATGTTGCATTAAGTACTGGTCAAGGTTTGCAAGGTGTAGATATTTACGGATTGCCGTCTACAAGAAGTATTGGTCTTAATTTAAACTTCACTTTCTAATTTAATAATATCATGATATCAAATAAAATAAAAAGAACAGCAATCTGCTTTTCTTTACTTGCAGCATTTAGCTGTTCAGATAATTTCGAGGAGATAAACACTAATCCTGAAGGATTTAGTGAAGAGCAATTAATGCAGGATAATAATCATATTAGAAGTTTGTTTGCGCCAATTTTTAATAGATTTTTAATTGTCGATGTGACATGGCAATATCAAGTTCAACAAAATTTAAATGCTGATATGTGGTCAGGTTATATGACAACACCAGTAGTATTTGGAGCTTTCAATAATCATGATTATGCTTTAAACTCAGGATGGACAAGCACTCCTTGGGATGATGGTTATCTTAATTTAATGGGGAATATAGGGAAAATTGGTAAAGCTGCCAAAGGTAGTGCAGGTCAGTTTTATGCATGGTCGTTAATTTTTAAAGTTGCATCGATGCAAAGATTAACGGATATGTATGGGCCTGTTATATATTCTGAGTATGGAAAAACTACAACTCCTATTGGCTATGATTCTCAAGAACAAGTTTACAATCTAATGTTCAAAGATTTAGATGTAGCAGTAGCTGATTTAACAGCTAGAATAAAGTCGGGTGAAGAACAACAGTTTAAAAAAACGGATTTGACTGACTACAAAGGAAGCTACGAAAAATGGGTGAAATATGCAAATTCACTACGTTTAAGATTAGCTATGCATATCGTAAAAGTTAGCCCTGCTTTAGCTAAAGTTGAAGCAGAAAAAGCAATTAGTCATGAAATTGGAGTTATGACTAAACCTCAGGATGTTTTGACAGTTAGATCTCCACAAAACCTTAATCCAATTGATGTAATAAGTCATGTTTGGGCCGGTTTGAATATGGGAGCAGATATGGAATCGATATTATTAGGATATGATGATCCTAGAGTTGAAAAATACTTTGATGAGTCTACACAATTTCCTGGTGAGTATGTTGGTGTAAGAACAGGTATTGAATATCCAGCTTCTGGATTTTATACTGGAACTTCAAGAACAGGAGTAATTGCCAGAAGTGGTACGAGTGTTTGGATGACTACTGCTGAGGTTTATTTCTTAAGAGCAGAAGGTGCTTTAAGAGGATGGAATATGGGAGGTGACGCTAAACAATTGTATGAGGCAGGTGTTAAGTCTTCATTTGATCAAGTAGGAGTATCTGGAGCTGATAGTTATTTAGCTAATAATACAAAAATGGCTAGAGATTATGTTGACCGTTTAGTAAGTCAAAATAATATTGCAGCAGTCAATAAAGTTACAGTAGCTTGGGATGAGGCTGCATCTAATGAAGTTAAATTACAGAAAATTATTACTCAAAAATGGATTGCTAATTTTCCAGAGGGACAAGAAGCTTGGACTGAATTTAGAAGAACAGGCTACCCAAAATTGTTTCCAATTAGTAATAACAAAAGCGGAGGAATTATTGATACTAATTTGGGTGTTAGAAGATTACCTTTTGCGGATTCTGAAAAAGCACTTAACAGTGGAGGTGTTCAAACAGGAATTGCCAAACTAGGAGGTCCAGATAATGGGGCAACTAGAGTTTGGTGGGATACTACAGGTCCTAACTTCTAATTAAAACAGATTTTTAAAAAAAGAATGTAAGTTGGCATAAGTAGTGAAAATTACTTATGCCTCTTTTAAACACGCATGTCTTTATAATAAATAGTATAAAAAAATATAAAATGAAAAGTGCTATAGAAATTAAACCTGACATTAGCTATAAGAGTGCTGGTAAGTTTGAAGAGACACGATTTGAGAAAATCCACAATGAAATCTTCAGGAACTCTACCGAGGCATCGATAATTGTTGCGCAGGAAATTGCTCAATTAATTAGATCTAAACAAGAAAAGAACAAATCTTGTGTATTAGGTTTAGCCACAGGTTCTTCACCTATAAAAGTATATGAAGAATTAGTTAGAATGCACAAAGAAGAAGGATTAAGTTTTAGCAATGTTGTAACTTTTAATTTGGATGAATACTATCCGATGACCAAAGAGAACAATCAGAGTTATCACCATTTCATGCATCAACACCTTTTTAATCACATCGATATCAATCCGGATAATGTTAATATTCCAGATGGTACCGTTGCAATCGAAGAGTTAAATCAATATTGTATTGATTATGAAATGAATATTAAAAATGCTGGTGGACTCGATTTCCAATTATTAGGAATTGGTCGTACCGGACACGTAGGATTTAACGAACCAGGTTCACACATAAATTCAGGAACACGTATCATTACTTTAGATCATATAACGAGAGTAGATGCTTCTTCCGATTTTAACGGAATTGATAATGTGCCAAAAAGGGCCATTACAATGGGAGTATCTACAATTCTCAGATCTAAAAGAATTGTACTTATGGCTTGGGGACAAAACAAAGCCGATATCATCAAGAGAACAATTCAAGGCGATATCAGTTCAGAAGTTCCAGCTACATTTTTACAAAATCACGGCAATGCAACTTTTGTTCTGGACCAATCGGCAGCATCCGAACTAACCCGTTTTAAAACGCCATGGTTGGTAGGAGAATGTATTTGGAATCAGGAATTAAAAAGCAAAGCGATTGTTTGGCTATGCCAAAAAACAAAACAATCAATTTTAAAATTAACCGACAGAGATTATAACAATAACGGAATGTCCGATTTATTGGCTCAGGAAGGTTCAGCTTACGATCTGAACATTAATATGTTCAACGTATTGCAACACACCATTACAGGATGGCCAGGAGGAAAACCAAACACTGACGATTCACACCGTCCAGAAAGAGCCAATCCAGCCAAGAAAAGAATTATCCTTTTTAGTCCACACCCAGATGATGATGTTATCTCGATGGGAGGAACATTCTCAAAACTAATAAAACAAGGGCATGATGTACATGTAGTATATCAGACCTCAGGAAATATTGCCGTTACCGATGATGAGGCATTAAAATTTGCAGAAGTAAGTAATGATTTTATAACAGATGCAGATACCAAAATAAACTTTAAATCAGTAATAGAGTTTTTGAACAATAAATCAGAGAATCAGATTGATTCGTTGGAAGTTCGTAAACTAAAAGGATTAATAAGAAGAAGAGAATCTTATGCCGCTACAAGATATATTGGATTAAAAGATAGCAATACCCATTTCCTGGATCTGCCATTTTATGAAACAGGACAAATCAAGAAAAATCCGTTAGGTCCAGAAGATATTGCAATTGTAAAGGACATTATCGAACAAATAAAACCACACCAAGTGTTTGCAGCAGGAGATCTAGCAGATCCACATGGTACACACGAAGTATGTCTGAACGCCATATTTGCGGCAATGAAAGAATTAAAACCAAAACCATTCATGGATGATTGTTGGTTATGGTTGTACCGAGGCGCTTGGCACGAATGGGATATCCATGAAATAGACATGGCAGTACCATTAAGCCCATCGGAAGTATTGTTAAAACGTCACGCTATTTTATACCACCAATCACAAAAAGACAGAGTAATGTTTCAAGGAAACGACTCTAGAGAGTTTTGGGTGAGAGCCGAAGATCGTAATAAAAACACAGCGATTTTATACGATGATTTAGGACTTGCCGAATATGAAGCAATCGAAGCCTTTAAACGTTTTGATTATTAAAAGATTACACGAGTTAGAATAATTTAAGTTACAAAATTCAGAGTAATGCCTTGGTGATAAAGAGGTTCAGTTAGGTTTTATTCTGAGTTTTGTTTTTACCCGAGTTTTTAAGTCAATATGTATTGATTGCAAAAGACTCTTTTACAACAAAAAATATGAAATATATATTGATTTTATTATTTTCAGGTATAGTAGCTAATGCTCAAATAAAAAAAGAGCAATTAAACCTTATGCCATGGCCACAAACAATAAATTTATCCGAGGGTACATTTGCTTTAACGAAAGGTTTTAGAATAAATATTACAGGAAACCCTAATCCGAGAATTTTTAGCGGGGCAACTCGTTTTTTAAGAAGATTAGACGGTAGAACAGGATTGTTTTTTGAACAAGATTTTTTGACCAAACTTAATTCAGCACCTACAGCACAATTACAAATAAATTGCACTAAAAGTGGTAAAATTGGTTTATATGAAGACGAGAGTTATCATCTTGATATAAAGCAAAATAAAATTACAATTAATGCAACAAGTGATTTAGGAGCTTTACATGGTCTTGAAACGTTATTACAAATGTTACAAAACAATAGTACGTCTTACTACTTTCCGGTTTCTCAAATCTCAGATTTTCCAAGATTCACATGGAGAGGTTTAATGATGGATGTTGCGAGACATTTTCAACCAGTAGATGTTGTTAAAAGAAACCTAGATGCATTGGCTGCTATGAAAATGAATGTTTTTCACTGGCATTTAGTAGATGATCAAGGATGGAGAATACAATTAAAAAAACATCCTAAACTTACTGATTTAGCTTCGGATGGATTTTATTATACACAAGAAGAAATTAAAAACATTGTTAAATATGCTGATGAGCGAGGAATTTTGGTCGTGCCAGAAATCGATGTTCCGGGTCATGCATCAGCTATTTTAACAGCTTACCCAGAAATAGGAAGTAAAGTAGTAAATATATCTAATGGAACTTCAGAGAGTAGTGCAAAAGCAGCAGTAGTTTCTACATATAGTATAGAGCGTAATGCAGGAATTTTTAGCCCAACATTAGATCCATCTAATCCTAAAACTTACCAATTATTAAGTGAGATTTTTGATGAAGCATGCCCATTATTTCCAGGTGCATACTTTCATATCGGAGGAGATGAAAACGAAGGTAAAGACTGGGATTCAAACCCTAAAATACAAGAGTTTAAAAAGAAACATAAGTTAGTAACCAATCATGATTTGCAAACTTATTTCACAATGCAATTAGTTCCGATGCTTAAAAAACATGGTAAACAATTGATGGGTTGGGAAGAGATTATGACAAAAGACATGTCTAAAGATGCAATTATTCACGCATGGAGAGGACCAAATGAAGGAGTTGCAGTTGGAAAATCATTAACAGAATCTGTAAAAAATGGTTATAAAACAGTTTTATCCAATGG
Source organism: Flavobacterium sp. GL_143 (assembly GCF_057834355.1). Taxonomy (NCBI): domain Bacteria; kingdom Pseudomonadati; phylum Bacteroidota; class Flavobacteriia; order Flavobacteriales; family Flavobacteriaceae; genus Flavobacterium; species Flavobacterium sp. GL_143. The sequence continues at coordinate 3,310,757 of NZ_CM174401.1, forward strand.
TTATTATATTGATTTAGTTCAAGGAGTAGAAGCACATTATTTAAACGATCCATTACCTAAAAGCGCAAACTTTACCCCAGAAGAAAAAGCAAGAGTATTAGGAGGAGAAGCTACAATGTGGACAGAACTTGTAACGCCTTTAACCATGGATTCAAGACTTTGGCCAAGAACAGCAGCAATAGCCGAAAGATTATGGTCTGCAGAAGATATTACAGATTTAAACAGCATGCGCAGAAGATTAGCAGTTATTTCATTTAGACTAGAAGAACTAGGAATTACACACATTAGAAACAAAGATGTAATCTTAAGAAATATATCAAACAATCAAAACATTACAGCTTTAAGTGATTTCTCTAATGTATGCGAGCCTTTAAAAGGATATAAGAGAAATAAAGGAGGAGTTGAATATCAAACATATTCACCATTTACACTTTTTGCAGATGCATGCACACCAGACGCACCAGATGCAATTGCTTTTGATACAGTTGTAAAAGAATATTTAGCAGACAAATCAGCCGCTAATAAAGCTAAAGTAACTTCATTCTTAAACAAGTGGATTGGTTTAAAAGCTAGCCTAACAAGTTTAAGTGAAAATGCGCCTTTGATCCAGCCAATTTTACCACTTGCTAATAATCTTAGTGATTTATCACAGCAATTAGTAAATGTTTTAGATAATAAAGCAACAGTTGCACCAGCAGTTTTAAATGAATTATTAGAGAAATGTAACTCTAAAGATTATGGAGATGTAGAGTTAGCAGTATATGAAAGTTTAAAAAAATTAATATAGAGTAAGATTAAAAGTTGTGTTAGATTAATAATTGAATTAGTTGAAGTTTAGTTGCCATAATTAATTAGTAATTTAATTATCTCTTCTGGAATTTCCAGGAGAGATAAATTATGGTAAAGATTCGGTTTGGATATTTTTAGAATACCGAATCCATGATAAAATAGATATTAAAATTTAAAATATAATAAAGATTTACAATTAAGATTGCTAAGCCCCAAGTTTATCTGTTTTAATTTAAAAATGATTCAGTTGCCCCAAATGTAACTGAGTTAGCGATTACCATTTGTTTAAAGTGATTTTTGGTTTTTGTATTACCAATCTATCATTAAATCCAATTGGATATTTATTTTTTATTAACCAACCTATTTATTAATTATGAAACATTATTACAGATTGCTGTTATTATTTTTGTTTCCGATTGTATTATTTGCCCAACCAGCACATAATAAAAAAGTTGTCGGATACTATGCTCAATGGGCCATTTATGCAAGGGATTTTAATGTCCCCAAAATTGACGGAAGTAAATTAACCCATTTAAATTATTCTTTTTACGGAACCACTTTTGATCCGGCACACCCAGAAAACACCAAATTAAAATGTTTGGATACCTATGCTGATTTTGAGCATATGGAAGGCGGAATACCGTGGGATGCTCCTGTAAAAGGAAATTTTTATGATTTAATGAAACTTAAACAAAAGTACCCACATTTAAAAATCTTAATCTCCGTAGGAGGTTGGACAAAAGGACAAGATCTTTCACCAATTTCTGCAAGCCCGGTTGCTAGAGCAGCTTTGGCAGCAGATATGGCTAATTTCTTGGTAACTTATCCTTTTATTGATGGATTTGATATCGATTGGGAATATCCCCTTTCTGGAGGAACTGACGGGACAGAAGTTATTAATGGAGCACCAATACCTCCTCAAAAATACAGTCCGGATGATAACAAGAATTTGGTTTATTTATTAAAAGCAATGCGCCAAGCAATGCCTAATAAATTAATTACAATTGCTGCAGGTAATAATGTTCGAAAAGTAGGAGCACAATATTTAGGCCCAAACAATAGAGCACAATACGGAATGACAGAAGATATTTCGACTTATTGCGATTATATCACATATTTTGGATATGATTTTGGAGGAAACTGGTATGACAAAACATGCTACAATGCCCCTTTATATCCAAGCGGAAATACAAATGATCCGTTATACAACGCAACTCAATCAGAATCACTAGATGAGTTAACAAACCAATATTTAAATGTTATCGGTATTCCTGCTAATAAATTAGTAATGGGATTACCTTTTTACGGAAAAATATTTAAAAATGTTGGAACAACTAATACAGTGCCTAATATGCCAGGATTATTTGTTACAGCACCAAGAGATGCAGTTTCAGGATGTACAAATCCGCAAAATCCAACAGGAACATGGGATGGTCCCGCAGCTTGCGAAAAATCAGGAAGTATCGAGATTTGCGATTTAGTAGGTAATCCGGTAACAAACTCACATCCTTATTTAGACCCAAACACTATGTTGGTTACTCCAGCAGCAGCATCTGCAGGATGGGTAAGATATTGGGATAACGCAACCAAAGTTCCTTACCTATACAATGCTTCTTTACATCAGTTTATTAGTTATGAAGATAAACAATCGATGGAGTTAAAAGCAGAGTATATTAAATCCAAAAACTTAGGAGGAGGTATGATTTGGGAATTATCTCAAGATACCAGAGGAGCAATACCTAATGCATTATTGGGTCAAGTAAATACTACTTTTAGTGCTGCCGTTATCGGAACATTAACGGTAAGTGGTTCAGTAAAAAATGGTACAAATTTAGTGCCAGCAGTTACAGTTCAGCTAAAAGATGCTACCAATGCAATTGTTCAAACAGTTAATTCTACAGATGGAAATTATACTTTTAACAATGTAGTTTCAGGAGCAAATTACACTGTTACAGCTTTAAAAGCATCATATACTTTTACGCCAGTAACATTAACAAATCTTGTTGCAAACCAAGCCAACGTTGTTATTCAGGGAACACAACCGCTTTATACTATTAGCGGAACTGTACTAGACGGAACTACAGCAGTTTCGGGAGTAACAGTTACTGCAACAGCAGGAACAACTACATTTACTGCAGTTACTAATGCAAGCGGAGCATACACTGTTACTGCTTTAACAGCAGGACTTAATTATACAGTTACAGCTGCAAAAACAGGAGTAACATTTACGCCAGCATCTACAGTATATTCAGTTTTAAGTGAAAACAAAGTTTTGAATTTTACTCAAACGGTATATTATACTATTAGCGGAAGCGTAATGAATGGAGCGACAGCAGTTTCTGGAGCAACAGTTACAGCAACTTCTACAGCAGGAACATTTACATCAGTATCTAGTGCTACAGGAGCGTATAGTATTGCTAATTTACCTTCGGGAGCAAACTATACAGTAACAATTGCTAAAGCAGGAGTAACATTCTCACCAGCTTCTACGGTATATAACAATCTTACGGCAAGTAAAGTTTTAAACTTTACACAAAATGCAGCTCCAGCTAGCAAAATTAGCGGAACAGTTAAGAATGGTTCAAACCCAGTAGCAGGTGCCAAAGTAGAATTAATTTTTAATTGGACAGATAACGCACATCCATATGCTAGTTTTCTAGCAACAACAGATGCGCAAGGAAAATATAGTTTTGATAATGCAATATTCTCAGGATATACAATCATCGCTAGTTTAAAAATGAATTCATGGCAGAATAATGACGTTACTTATTCACCTTCTAATCTTACAAACTTGCCTATTCCAGCTACATCACAAGTCTATGACTTTAGTACAGGAACAGTAGCGCCATTAAAAGTTGCAGGCGAAAGCGTACCGAGCGAAGTAGTTGCAGTATCAGAAACTAAAACTCCATCAGCGACTACAGTTGATAAAAGCTTGGTAGAGAGTAAAGTTTTAAGTGTTACTCAAGAGCTTGTTGCACCAGGTACTATAATTAGCGGAACAGTTAAGAATGGAACAACTCCGGTATCAGGAGCCAAAGTAGAATTAGTTGTGCCTTGGACAGATAGTACACACAACTGGAAAAGCGTTATTGCAACAACAGATGCACAAGGAGTTTTTAGCTACGATAATACAGTTACAGCAGGTTATACACAAGTTTTAAGTTTAAAATTAAATGCTTGGGAGAATAATAATACCGCCTATTTTCCAAATAATCTGGTAAACTTTGCTATGCCAACAACGCCTCAGGTTTACAACTTTAATACAAATACAGTTTCACCACCTCAGGTTACCATTACGGCTCCTTCAGCTGCAACTGTAGCGATTGCTCCAGGAACAGCGATTCAGCTGAAAGCAACTGCAAGTGTAGATGCCAGCTTAACTATTTCTTCAGTTGTATTCAACATCAACGGACAAAATATTACAGCAACACTTTCAGGAACGGAATATGTAGCAAACTGGACACCAGTTGCAGCAGATTTCAATAAAAATTATACCTTGAAAGCAACTGTTACGGCGTCAAGTGGTACAACGGCAGAAAATACAAAAGCATTCTCTTTACAATGTTCAGGAACAACTTGTCCTAATTCATTGCCGGTAATTACTTGGAATACACCATCGAATACTACTATATATCAAAATTCTTTTCAAGTTGTGCCAATTTCAGTTACAGCTGTTGATAGTGACGGATCGGTTTCAGGTGTTGCGATTACAATAAATGGAGGTACATTTAACATGACAGCAGGTACAAATAATACCTATACGTATAATTTTACACCATCAGCTTATCAGGATTATTCAGTTGTAATCAAAGCAACCGATAATAAAGCTGCTGTAACTACATTAAATAATACAATTAAAATTGCTCAAGTGGGGACTAATAGATTTATCCCGCTTCCATCTAAAGTTCTTTTAGGATATGCACATTCTTGGGAAAATGCTGGTGCTCCATTTTTATATTTTTCTCAAATGGTAGGAAGTAAGTTTAACGTAGTCGATTATTCTTTCGTAGAAACAGTTAATCGTGATGGTTATACACCAGTATTAACTACAAATGACACTAGATATTTGACCAATGGAGTTTTCGATAAACAATTATTGAAAAATGATATAAAATCTTTAAGAGATAGCGGAGTTCCTGTTATTGTCTCTATTGGAGGTCAAAATGGTCATGTTGTTTTAGACAATGTAACTCAAAAAAATATTTTTGTTAATGGTCTAAAAGCAATTATTGATGAGTATCAATTTGATGGAGTTGATATTGATTTTGAAGGTGGATCGATGAATTTTAATGCAGGAGCTTTAAGAGATATTTCTTATGCGGGTATTTCTGCTTATCCAAGATTAAAAAACGTAGTAGATGCTTTCAAAGAATTAAAAGCTTACTATGGTCCTGGATTTTTATTAACTGCAGCTCCAGAAACACAATACGTACAAGGAGGATATTCTACCTATAATGATACTTTTGGTTCTTTCCTTCCAATCATTCAAAACTTGCGTAACGAATTAGATTTGTTAGCGGTACAATTGTATAATACAGGCGGAGAAAACGGATTAGATGGTCAATATTATGGTTCAGCTAAGAAATCAAACATGGTAACAGCCCTAACAGATATGATTATAAAAGGGTATAACATTGCTACAACAGGAATGCGTTTTGATGGTTTACCAGCTTCAAAAGTTCTTATTGCATTACCAGCTTGTCCAAGTGCAGCAGGTAGCGGTTATTTAACACCGACAGAAGGAATTAATGCTATGCATTACTTAAGAACTGGAACTACTTTTTCAGGAAGAACCTACACTATGCAGCCAGGCGGACCATACCCTTCTTTGAGAGGTTTAATGACTTGGTCTGTAAACTGGGATGCATCTTCTTGTGGTAATTCATCTGAATTGTCTAAAGCATATGCGGCTTATTTTGCATCACAAACTGCTAAAATAAAAGCAGAAGATAAGATAGAAGTAACAAGCAATAAAACAATTGCATACTTTAAAGATAATGCACTAGCAATATCTAATGAAGCAAATAATATCGGTAAAGTTGAGGTGTATAACACAATCGGACAATCGATATTAAGTTACGAAAACATACAAAATAGTAACAATTTGTTGCTAGAAAACAGAAGTTTCACAACCAAACAATTATTTATAGTAGTTGTGACTGATAAATCTGGAAACAGAAAATCATTTAAGGTAATGAACTTTTTAAATTAAGATTTTAAGAATTCAAAAAAATGAAAAATTGGGGCAGTTAAAATTGAGTTTGGTTATTTATTTTTTAATTTGATTTTTCATATTTTGGATAAATGTATTGAATTTAGGTAATTTGTTATTTGGTTTTTACCTAGAGGAAATCATTATGAGCCTGGCACTAAGTGCCAGGTTTTTTTTATTAATGCATACTGCCTAAAGAAAAATTTGCAGCGCAGGTTCCAAAGCCAATTCCAAAGGCTATTATGGAATATAAAATAATTTTTAATGAAAGTTTTTTATCATCACTTATAAAGATCAAACGTCCAATTCCGATAAAAAAAGCCATCACACTTATAAAGGCTGTTAATCCTCCAATTAAAACTAAAAACTCTCCCATATTCTTTTTATTTTTTGTCTGATTTTAAATCAAAAATTATCAATTGCTCATTATTACAACACACGTTCCAAATCCTATTACGATAATGATTATTGGAATTAACAAAAGCGTCAAGAAGAATTTTTTGTTTTCTTTATTAAAGATTAAACCACCAAGACCAATTAAAAACATAGCTACAAGAAGAAACCCAATAAATATTAAACCTTCCATATTTTAAAAGTTATATTAAACATTTAATTTTTCTCTTATTTTTTCAATTTTATTATCTCTATAAAATAAATTCATAGTTTCAAACGGAATAATTTTCATTTTATCGCTTACAATATGAACACATGATTTTTTAACGGCTCTAACATCAAAATCATGAGCATCCATAAAATTCATAATTAAAATTCGGAATAAATTATTGTAATTGAGAGTATCTGATTGAACTCTTGGCAGACAACACATTAGTTCGCTAAATTCACCTTCGGCACAATCTACAGAAATACCAGTACTAAATAAATTCAGCATATGGGTTTTTAGTTTTTCATCATGCTCAAAAACTATTGTATTTTTTGAGTTATTCAATAAATCTTCTGGATTTATCAAATGTGTCATAGGAAATACTTCTCCATCAATTTTTAGTGCATAAGCCATGCATAAAGCATCAGGATTGCAAGGAACCGGAATCAAATCTTGTGGAGTAAAAACAGGATATTGTTCGTAAATTTTTCTACGAACTTCAGTCAATGTTATTCTTCCTGAAACATCATCATAATTGTCATTTCGTCCAGCAACTTGTGTAGGCTGAAAAGTAACACCACGCACGCATTTTTGTTTTAATGCATATTCAATTATCTGACCAATTTCGTCGTCATTTTCTCCTTTTTGAAGCGTGATTACTAATGTGGTCGAAATATTAAATAGATTTAAATGTTCGATTGCCTTTTTGCGTACTTCAGTTAAATCTTCACCTCTTAATTTTTCTAATACTTCGGGTTTAAAACTATCAAATTGCAGATAAATTTCAAAATCAGGCATATAAGTAGCCAGTTTTTCTACAAATTTAATGTCTTTTGCAATTCGAATACCGTTTGTATTCAGCATCAAATGTTTAATAGGTTTACTTTTGGCAATATCTAAAATTTTAAAAAATTCAGGATGTACTGTAGGTTCACCTCCAGAAATCTGAACCACATCTGGTTCACCTTCGTTTGCCACTACAGTATCAAACATTTTTTCAATTTCTTCTAAAGTACGATGTCTACCATAATTAGGAGCCGAACTTGCATAACAAGTAGGGCAGGCGAGATTACATCGATCTGTAACTTCTACAATTGTTAAACACGAATGTTGTTCATGATCTGTGCATAATCCACAGTCATAAGGACAGCCGTAATGCACTTTTGTATTAAATTTTAATGGCATTTCAGACTGTTTGTTGTAATTGCGCAACTGCTTGTAATAATTGACATCATCTGCAATCATAGATCTCATTTCGCCATGCGTTTTACAATGTTTCAGCATCCAGACTTTGTCATCCTGAAATACAATTTTAGTATCTACAAGAGCCAGACAGTGGTGGCACAAGCTTTTGGTATAGTCGTAAAATATATAATCGCGAGTTTTCATTAAAATATTTTTATATTATAAAGTAAAAATTTAATTGTTTTTAAAGGCAAACATTCGGCAAAGAAACTTCCAGTAGTATCCAAAAATAAATATAGAACTCCATTGAATACTGCTTAAATTAAGAAATAAAGGTTCGTAAGGTTTTAAGAATTCGACCAAAAATCGAAAGAGAAAATATAAAACCATAAAGAGTTTAAATCGATCACCATTAATCAGTTTTTTACTTTTTATCTTTTCAAAAAAAATAAAAAGCAGAACCATAAATACCATTTCGTATAAGGCAATAGGATGTCTTCTTAATCCGTCGCCTAAATTCATTCCTGTAAAAAAAGTAGTTTCGTTACCAAAGGTAGGTTCAGCGATTCCCATTGAAAAACAGCCAATTCGACCAATAAATAAAGATACGATAATTGGAATAACATATAAATCCCCCGAAGCGATTTTTACACCAATGCATTTTTTAATTAATTCAACTCCCATTAACCCACCTAAAAATCCGCCGGCAACAGTTTTATTTTGATATAAAGTTAAAAAAGTCTGATGAGCAATTTGTGAAGGATTTTCAAGTAAAGCAATTGCTCTGGATCCTATTAAAGCGCCAATCATGGCACCAATCATAATAATCAAACGATTCGTATCTGATATGGGATCCTGAATTCTTTTTTTTAGAAAATAATAGATTCTTATACCAACAAAAAAGGCTAATGTTTCAAATATAAAATGCCAGTAAAATGTTTTTTCAAAGATTTCAAATTGAAAGGGGAATGTCATTTTTAGTCAGAATTTTTAACGAATATAGGTAAATCTAATTAAAAATGTTTTAAGATTAATTTTTTACTTTTGAAGCTTAATTGTATCTTAAATAACCCATGCAGAAATCGATTAGTAGTATTATCACATTTTTATTTTTTACACTTTCTTTCGCCCAAACAAAATACGGAAATCCAGAAGTTGACCCATTACAAATCCAGAATGACTACAGCAGTTGGTGGACATATCAGAGTAAAAACATAATGCTTTCTAGAGATTTTGTTGCGCTGGACACACTTTCGAGAGAAATACCAAAAGAGACTTTTTTAGATCAATTAGCAAATGGAAATAGTATTCCTATTCGATTACAATCGGATGATGCCATTTATTACTATAAATTATTTAAAATAAATCCCAATTCCGATACAAGTATAAAAGCAACAATTAACCAAGAAGCTTTTGATGCGTATAAGAATTTCAAAATGGAAAAGACCCCTTTCCCTAAATTCTCTTTTAAGGATTTAAACGGAAATTTAGTTTCTAACGAAACGATGAAAGGAAAAATTATAGTTATAAAATGTTGGTATATTCATTGTGCAGCATGCATCAAAGAATTTCCAGATGTAAATAAATTGGCAGAGAAATATAAAGACCGAAAAGACATTCTTTTTGTAAGTTTAGCCGAAGATACTCCCGAACAATTAAAAGTATTTTTGGCTAGAAAACCATTATCATATTCCGTTATTCCAAATATGAAAATCTATATGAACGAAACGCTGCAGCTAAATGCATTTCCCACACATTTCATTATCAATAAAGAAGGATTAATTACCAAAGTTTTAAATAATTATAAAAGCTTAGAAGTAGCTTTGGAAAAAGAAAGTAAATTATAATATTTTACCGCAAAGGGCACAAAGGATTACGCAAAGTTCACAAAGCTTTTTCTCTACATTGTCATCCTGACGAAGGAAGGATTTCCGCTAGTAGCTCGACAAAGATTATGGGTTTTCCGCGATGATTGCTTCGCCAGTTCGCCATCGCTTGTGTCTTCGCATCCGCTCTGAATGACAAACAGTGCGGATAATTATAATGAATTTGTGAAAATTCGTGTAATTTGTGGTTTACTTCTTTTGTAATCTATTTAATATTTCTAATCTGTGGCAAAACATTTTTAGCTATTTTCATATTAAAAAAACTTAGCCACTCAGTTTCTTTGTACCTCTGAACCTTTTTCACTACTTTTGCACAAAATTAATTAATATAGATATTCATGTTAACAGTCAATAATTTATCGGTACAATTTGGCAAACGAATTTTGTTTGACGAAGTAAATACAACTTTCACACACGGAAATATTTATGGAGTTATCGGAGCCAATGGTGCTGGAAAATCAACTTTTCTTAAAATAATTTCAGGCGAAATGGATCCTACTTCAGGACATATCCATTTAGAGCCAGGAAAACGTATGTCGGTTTTAAACCAAAACCACAACATGTTCGATGAGCATACAGTACTTGAAACCGTAATTATGGGTAACAAAGTATTGTACGCAGTTAAGAAAGAAATGGATGAACTTTATTTAGACTATAACGATAAAAACGCAGATAGAATAGGAGAGTTACAAGTTCAGTTTGAAGAAATGAACGGATGGAACGCTGATTCTGACGCAGCTTCGATGTTGTCTAACTTAGGTATTGCCGAAGAGCACCATTATACATTAATGGGAGATCTAGAGGGAAAAATAAAAGTACGTGTCCTTTTGGCACAAGCTTTATTCGGAAATCCAGATTTACTTATCATGGATGAGCCTACCAACGATTTGGATTTTGAGACAATCGCTTGGTTAGAGAACTTCCTTGCAAATTATGAAAATACAGTAATTGTAGTATCGCATGACCGTCACTTTTTAGATTCGGTTTGTACACATATTTCAGATATCGATTTTAGTAAAATCAACCATTACTCAGGAAACTATACGTTTTGGTATGAGTCTAGCCAATTAGCGGCAAAACAACGTGCACAACAAAACAAAAAAGCCGAAGAAAAGAAACAAGAATTAGAAGAATTTATTCGTCGTTTTAGTGCCAACGTTGCTAAGTCTAAACAAGCAACTTCTCGTAAAAAAATGATTAGTAAGCTTAATATTTCTGAAATTAAACCTTCAAGCCGTCGTTATCCTGCAATTATTTTTGATCAGGATCGTGAAGCAGGAGATCAAATTTTAAATGTTGAAAACTTAAGCGCTTCAATCGAAGGAGATGTTTTGTTTAAAGGTGTTGATTTGAATATGGCAAAAGGAGATAAAATTGTTTTATTCTCTAAAGATTCACGTGCAACAACAGCATTCTACGAAATTTTAAATAACAATCAAAAAGCCGACGAAGGTACTTTTGATTGGGGAATTACAACAAATCAAGCTTATTTACCAGCAGAGAATCATTCATTTTTCGAAAACGACTTAACATTGGTAGACTGGTTACGTCAATGGGCAAAAACTGAAGAAGAGCGTGACGAAGTTTTTATTAGAGGATTCTTAGGGAAAATGATTTTCTCAGGAGAAGAAGCTTTAAAAACAAGTAGAGTTTTATCAGGGGGAGAAAAAGTACGTTGTATGTTATCTCGTATGATGATGGAAAGAGCCAATGTATTAATGCTAGACGAGCCTACAAATCACTTAGATCTTGAGTCGATTACAGCATTTAACAACTCACTAAAAAACTTTAAAGGATCAGTGATTTTTACAACACATGATCATGAGTTTGCACAAACTGTAGGTAATAGAGTAGTAGAGCTTACACCAAATGGAGTTATCGATCGTTACATGACATTTGATGAATATCTTGACGATGAAAAAGTACAAGAATTAAGAGTTAAAATGTATTCTTAATACTTAAAACATATTTTTAAAAATCCCAATCGGCGCACCGATTGGGATTTTTTTTATTCTATTATTTTTTACCAAAGATTTTAATAATCAGGTAAATTATTAAAACAATTACAATAATTACTGCAAAAGCACCGACACCCATTCCTGCTTTAAAAATGCCTTCAATAGCCTCACAACTAGTAAGAGATAACGATATAATTAAAACGACTAGTATTGTAGATAATTTACTTTTCATGATTTCGTGTTTTTAAATTAATTAAAAATGACAATCATTATTGTCTTATTGTGAAATTAATAAATACCACAAAAAGAACGTTATATAATTCCTGTAAAATGTTTTATTATTTGATTTTTAATTTTATGAAAAATAGTTGAGAATAATTGAAAATTAGACTGTTAGACTGCGCTATAATTGAGGATTTGGATTGTAGATTTTGGCTAAATAAAATTATATTTGAGTTAAAATACTATAAATTAATCCTTAAAATATTATGTCAGAAAATGCTTTTAGTTTAAAAACTCCCCGTATAGAAGTCATAGATGCATTACGTGGTTTAGCCATTATGGCGATTATGTTACTTCATAATTTAGAACACTTTGATTTTTATTATTTGCCCGAATATTTACCTGAACCAATCAAGGTATTAGACAAGATAATTTGGGATACATTATTCTTTCTTTTTGCAGGAAAATCATATGCTATCTTTTCACTTCTTTTCGGTTTTAGTTTTTTTATACAATACGATAATCAGCGTAAAAAAGGTAATGATTTTAGATGGAGATACGTTTGGCGACTGGCAATATTATTTGTTTTCGGATTAGTAAATACACTCTTTTTCTCAGGCGATATATTAATGATGTATGCCGTTTTAGGATTAATATTAATTCCGGTTTGTAATTTAAACACCAAATACGTTTTAATAATAGCAACTTTCTTGTTGATGCTTCCTATGGAGTGGTTCAAGTTTTTTAATATTCTATTTAACCCCGAATATATACTTCCTGCAAATCAATCAAATGCTTATTATGGAAGTATGCAAACTTACTTAAGCGGGAACTCATTTGTAGATCATGCAATAGGTAATTTATCAATAGGAAGATGGGCATCAGTATTCTGGTCGTGGGAAAACGGAAGATTTTTTCAGGCACCAGCATTATTTATGTTTGGGATGATAGCTGGAAGAAAACAACTTTTTGTTATTTCGGAAGCTAGTATTGCATTTTGGAAAAAAGCATTAGTATATGCGATTATATTATTTATTCCGCTATTTGCATTCAAAACGTATTTACCAGAACTTATAGCAAATAAAGACATGGTAAATAGTTTATTAATCATTTTTACATCTTGGTCTAATGTTTCCTTTATGGTTGTTTTGGTAAGCACATTTGTATTGTTATATCAAAAAGAAGCTATAAATAAAGTTCTGATAAAATTAATCCCATTCGGAAAAATGAGCTTAACAAGTTATTTTTCTCAATCTATTTTAGGGTCATTTATATACTACCGTTTTGGTTTAGGATTATACCAATATACAGGCGCAACATTTGGTTTGATAATCGGTATTATTTTGTTTCTGTTACAATTAGGATTTTGTACATGGTGGTTAAAAACACACAAACAAGGACCATTAGAATATATTTGGCATAAAGCAACATGGATTTCTTTCGGAAAAGAGAAAAAGACAGTTGCAGCTTAGTTGTAAATATATAATGCTGTAAAAATAGAACGCGGATGAAACGGATTTACTAAAGTAAAGACGCGGATGAAAACAGATTTTTAAAATTATCACAAAGAAAAAAAATCCGTTTTTATCCGCGTTTTCGCCTTGGCGAATCCGTTTCATCCGCGTTCCCTTTTTTAGACAATCTGTGCATTTTTAACTTTACAATAAAGAGAAGTAAAGATAAAAGAAGGGTAATGTTGTCTTAAAAGTATTTGCATTTTGGTAGAATACTTTTGCTTCGTCTAACAACGAAACAACAACTCATGAAAAAGCTCTACTTTCTATTATTCCTATTTGGGATAGGTTTTGCTGCACAAGCACAAAAGTTATTCCCTTATTTGCAAAACGCAACCCCCACATCTATTTATGTTAACTGGAAAACAGATAGCAACCCAGAAACTATTGTAGAATACGGAACAACCGAATCTTCCCTTAATGTTACAGTTACAGGTAATACTAACGTTTTTACAGATTCGGGTTATCCAGGGAACTATTTCTACCACAGCGCGAAACTGATGAATCTTTCGCCGAACACTAAATATTATTACAGAATAAAAACGGGTGCAGATGTGTCTACCGTTTATTCATTTAAAACATTGCCAAACCCTGGGCAAGCAGCAACTGCCGATGGACATATTCGCTTTTTGATTATGGGAGATAATCAGCTAAAAGCTGTACCTCGTTACGATTCTTTAGTATCGGCTGCAAAAAGAAAAATAAAACAAAAATGGGGTTCTACATTATCTCCAGAAGATAATATTTCGATGACATTTATGGTTGGAGATCAAGTCGATGTAGGAACTTTGGATCATTACGAAAATGTACACTTTAAAAAGAACAGAGGATTATCGGGCAATATACCAATTCAGACCACAGTAGGAAACCATGAAACGTATGGAACACTTGGAATGAATTCGTATTACGATCATTTCTATATTAGTGAACTTTCTTATAAAGGGATTTCATCAGGAACAGAGAATTATTATGCGCAACAAGCAGGAAATGTTTTGTTTATCAGTTTAAGTTCAGAACATACAGGAGCAGCACAATTAACTTGGTTGCAACAGGTTCTTGCTGCAGCAAATGCAGATAATACTGTAGAGTGGATTTTTTCTTTAAGTCACAGACCGTATCAAGCTGAGCAATATGTTGGAGATATCTCTACATGGGTTCGTAATACAGCCGTTCCCTTATTGGTAACTTCTCCTAAATACTCTATGCATATTGGTGCACACCATCATTTGTATCATAGAGGACAATTAAAAAATACACCTACATATAATATTATTTCGGGCGGAACAGCTTGGGATCAATATTGGGGATCATCTACCGAACAAGATTTTGAAGATGTGCAGAAAACAATATGCAATTGGATTTACCAAATTGTAGATATTGATGTTACTAACGGAAAAATGGATATCGAAAGTTATTCTATCGGAAGCGTTGATAAATGGAAAAACAACCAGTTAATGGACGAGTTCCATAGATATAAAAACAAAGTAGCTCCAGTAAAACCTGCAATTACAAATACTTTTGCTGCAAATGTTACTTTGCCTTTAACAATTTCAGGTTCGGGATATAGTACAACAACGAATGAGTTGTTAAATACAAGTCAGTTTTTAATTTCACAGACACCAACATTTGATATAATTAAGAAAGAAGTATATCGCGATTTCGAAAATTTATACGGAAAATATAAAACTCAAAAAGATTCAACAGTTGATATCAATCTGGGTGTAGATATTACCAAGATGGATTTAGCTTCAAACTCACTTCCTAATGGTAAGTATTATGTGAAATTAAGATACAGAGACCGCAATCTGGAATGGTCTCCTTGGAGCGATACTCAAACATTTACTGTTGCAGGAAGTAATAATGTGAACACAGAGATAATTACCGATGCCTTAACTTATTCGCAAAGCGCACCTATTAAAGTGGATTTTACCGATGCACCAGCGAGTACAAAAACTTGGATAGGATTGTATAAAGAAGGGCAAACACCGGGATCATCGACACCATCGCTAACTTGGCAATATACTAATGGTAGCCCAAGCGGATTTATTAATTTCCCAAGTGGATTGGCTAATAAAGGGCGTTATTATGCCGTAATATTTTCTAATGGAGGATATACAGAAATTGCACCACGAAAATATTTTTATGTTGGGCCAGTTCCTGTATTAACTACAGATAATACCGAATATTCTGTTGGAACACCAATAGTTGTTAATTATACTAATGGACCACAATTGGCAAAGGATTGGATTGGTATATATAGAATGGGAGTAAATCCAGGATCTGGAGTTGCTTCAACAAGTTGGCAATATGTTACCACAGTTGCAGATACTAAATCATTTAATAACTTACCAAAAGGATATTATTATGCCGAATACTATTTGCAGGATAGTTTTAATGCTATCGGAAATAAAGTATTCTTTAAAGTTGGAGCTGTTGTTACCGAATTATGGATTAATAAACCCGTATATGATCTTGGCGAACAAATTACAGCTTCATGGACTGATGCTCCTGGAATCGTAAAAGATTGGTTGGGAATTTATCATGAAGGCGATAATCCTAATGAAAAGCCATTGGTGAGTTATACTTATTTTGAAGGACTTTCTGAAGGAACTAAAGCCATTGCTACCACAGAGTTACCTACCGAAAAAGGAAATTACTTTTTGGTAATGTTTACCAATGATTCTTATAACGAAGTATCAAACAGAGTTTCTTTTGAAGTAATTGATAGTTCTTTGGGTAACGACGAGTTTAAAATCGATAATGGTTTAAAAGTATATCCAAATCCTACTAATAGTAATGCAGAAACTTTTATTCAGTCGGAATATCCTATTGATGAAATTGAAATTTATAATATGGAAGGAAAACTATTATACGCTACAAAAAATGTAAACAACAATAAATTCTCTTTAATAAATCAAGATTTACCAAAAGGAGTTTATATCCTAAAAATACATTCCCGTAAATTGTTTACGGCTAAATTAATTGTGAAATAGTTAGAGAATTAAAACAACAGTTATTTAATAAAAAAAGCTTCCATATTTGTGGAAGCTTTTTGAATTTATAAAGAATAAGTTTAAAGTATTATTGTAACATTTCTATAAGTTGAATATAATTCCCGCAGGTATCATTTAAAATAGCAATTTTTACATTTCCCATTTCTGTTGGAGTCATTTTAAATTCAACATCTAGATTAATAAGTCTATCGTATTCTTCCTGAAGATTATCTACATTAATTTGTGTGTACGGAATTCCAGCTTCAAAAAGAGCATTTTGATATGTTTTAGCAGGTTCAAAATGATTGGGTGAAGGTTCTAATAAAACTTCAACTCCGTCTGGTTCATCTTTAGAAACAACAGTTAACCATCTGTTACCTCCCCCTAATGGTTCATCATGTTTTTTTATAAAGCCCAATTTGTTAGTATAAAATTGTAATGCCTTTTCTTGGTCCTGAACAGGGATTGAAGTGACTTTTACTTTCATTGTTTTATGGTTTTATTAATTTATTATGATACGCGAAGTTTCCGGACTTTATACTTGTTTCAATATTTTTTTATTTTTAGTATTTTCTATGTAGTCGTTACGAAGTCAGGAGGCTTCACAGAGCAGAGTTCTGTTTTTTATTGTTTGATGTTTTTTAAGTGACTGGATATAAATGTGTTGCTGGTAAGGTTGTATGAAATGAACTCTGCTCTAATTTTCTCTTCAGTAAGCTCATTTAATTTATTTTTAGAAAGGAATACAATATACTTTCGTAATGCTGTTTGGATTCGCTCTAAACCTTCGTTGTCTAAAACTTTGATTTTACTATTGACTTCTATATCAGATTCACCACGTTTATTGTATTGTAAAGTGACTCCATAATATTCTATATTTTCATTTAAATATTTATTATCAAACCAAGTTAATGAGTGCATTAGTTGGCTAATGTCGCTTTTTGAAATTAAATTTGGATGTAGTTTTTCTGATTTAGATTCCATTATTAATGAACAATCATTTTCCATATGCCATAAATTATCACTTCCTTCATTCATTTCTTTTTCTGGACGTAAAGAATAAAAGCCAAGTATTTTTCCTAAAATTTTTATGGCTTCCTCAAAATCTTCAGAATCATTTGTGTGATGGTATTTTAGTTTAACTAAAACTTCGTTAAATGTATCAATGACATCATTCATAGTTGAATAGGATTGGATATGTTTTAATGCTTTTGAAAATTGATTACCTGTTTTTAATTGTTTTTTTAAATATTGTTGAGATAAAAAGGGTTCAAACATGTGTCTAGATTTCTCTCTTGCCTTTATAATTAGATCATTGGACATATCTTTGTTAATTTGATAAATAACATTGGAGCAGAGTAATGTGTAAATTGCAAATTCTGGATCAGTTAATTCCATATTAAGAATTTGCCGAATTAATTTTGCCGAATTTTCATTATTGCCTTTTATGAATTCAATTATTGCTTCTCTTTCGAGGTCTTTAATTTTTAATTTTTTGGTTTTTTCACTTTCTACATTTTCACCATCATCATCTTTCATGAAATTTTGATAGTGCTTTAACCATTCTTCATTTTGAGAAAGACAGAAATCAGCTGTTTCGTAGATCGCTTTAGCGTAATCTTTTTCTTCTGATATTTCATCTTGACTAAGTAAATTTAACCCTATTTCAATTTGCTTTCGTGTATGTTTATTTAAAAAATTAAAATTTTCCTTATGTCTTAAAAAGCGTAAGATGTTTTTTCCGAAAAGATAAATTACACTAAAATCATTACCTGATCTAACAGTCCTTCCCATACCTTGCTCTATGGTTTGTGCAATTATATTTGTATTAGTTGTATGTAAAATGGTCTCTAAATATTTATCTCGTATAAATTTATATTTAGGGTGTTCATGAATGATTAGCACATTACAAGCTTCCCCTCCTAAATCAATTCCATCATATCTATTTGCTAAAACAATAAAGTTTCCTTTTGAATCTTTTAGTTTTTTAATTTCCTCTTCAATATTTTCAGAAATTATTTTTGCGCCTATAGTTTCCCAAGCTCTTGCCTCTCTAAAGGAAGGGACAAGAACAAGAATATTCTGGTTGTTGTTTAAGTGATGATTTACTACTGTTTTTATATCATCGTTGTTAAAATCATTAAAATATCTCTTTGGAGTCAATATCAATCGTTGACCATAATCTTTTCGATCTTTTGGTTCTATAGGATTTTCGATTGATTTTAAAGGGAAGTCTAAATCAAAAAGTAAAGAGATGTCATTTTCGAATGTTGCAGATAAAGCATATTTATATTTCGCATTTGCATAAGTTCGAATATTTTGTGAGTAACATTTAATTGGTGTTATTTCAATTTTTGATGATGTAATATACATCTCATATTGATTAAAATTATTATGAAATAGATCCCAAGTAAACAGGAGAGTCTCTTGTTCCGATAAATAATTTGAAAAAATCTTAATTATCTTTTCTTTATTATCGATCCAAGACCAGAAAGGCAATTTCATATAATAATCTGGATGTTCTGTTCTTATAGCTTCATATGAGCCAATTGCTTGTTTTTTGAGCTCATCACCGAGTAAAACAAAAAGTTCATTATAGACAGGATGATCTTTCTTGAATTTAATAGTAAATGCATCCTTTATTTTTTCGACACATTTATGCGCATCATCAATTACGATAGTCTCTATTTCTATCTTATGACGATCAAAAATATTTTTACCATTAAACAATTTTTGAACTGTTGTAATAAGAATGGCTTTATTGTTTAAAAATTCCTCAGGAATTTCGTTGTCATAATCTATTATGCAGGTGGGGATATTATATTTTTGTGATTGCTCAAAAACTTGATTTACTAACTGTTTATCGGGACATAGAAAAATAGAACGTTTTTTTGTTTCAATAAGTTTAGAATAAAGTATAAGTAGGCCAACTAAAGTCTTTCCTGCTCCAGTATTCATCTTTATTAATAGATGACTATTTTGTTTTTGTTGATACCAACTTGTTAATGCTTCTTCTTGTATTCCTCGCAAATAAGAATATTCTTTTTCTTTTTTTAGACTATAGAACAATTCATTGGGTTCATTAGGTAAAGCAATTTCTTTTTTTTGTTGATCGTTTATTTTTTTGAAAATGTTCATAAATGTATTGATTAGTTATTTTTGGTATGTTTAGCTAAAATAAAGTTTTTTTGATGTAAATTATCTACTTAAAAAGATTTTATTTGTTGGTAAACAGTTTCTTATTTTTTTAAATGTTTAGGATAAAAAATAGGAATAGCTTATTATTATTATTAACAAAAAAATATTTCCCACCCGAACACCCCAACAAATAAAATCTGATTTTGTATATTTGCCCAACCAAACACTACACTTTACTATGAGTCAAAAAGTATTACTTAATTCAAAAGAAGTTACTATCATATTACATCGTTTGGCCTGTCAATTGATAGAAAAGCATCTTGATTTTTCAGACACGATTTTGGTAGGAATTCAACCTAGAGGTGTTTACTTGGCAGAGCGACTGAAAGAATTATTAGAAAAAGAATATAAAACGCCTGAGATTACATTAGGATATTTAGACATTACTTTTTTTAGAGATGATTTCCGAAGAACAGATAAACCTCTTGAAGCTAATAAAACCAAAATCAATTTTATTGTAGAGAATAAAAAAGTCATTTTTATAGATGATGTATTATTCACAGGACGAAGTATTCGATCAGCATTAACTGCTATTCAATCCTTTGGCCGACCAGCAGAAATTGAATTATTGGTGTTAATCGACAGGCGTTTTAGCCGACATTTACCAATACAACCCGATTATCGCGGCAGACAGGTGGATGCTATCAATAATGAGAAAGTGATTGTGAGTTGGAAAGAGAATGATGGCGAAGATGTCGTTTACTTAGTGACAAATTAGTTTAATCGGTTAACCGGTTAATTGTTTAATCGGTAGAAAACGATTAAACGGTTTAGCAAAAACCATTAAACAAATAAAACAATTAAACATAAAAGATGAAAGAATTAAGCGTAAATCATTTGTTAGGAATAAAATACATCAATGAGAATGATATTAACCTAATTTTTGAAACAGCCGACCATTTTAAAGAAGTCATTAACCGACCAATTAAAAAAGTTCCTTCGTTGCGAGATATTACTATTGCCAATATATTTTTTGAAAATAGTACCAGAACAAAACTTTCATTCGAATTAGCACAAAAAAGATTATCGGCCGACGTTATTAGTTTTTCGGCAGCACAATCATCAGTTAAAAAAGGAGAAACACTTATCGATACGGTAAATAATATTCTTTCGATGAAAGTGGATATGGTCGTAATGCGTCATGCCAATCCTGGAGCAGCTTACTTTTTATCCAAGAATGTAAAAGCAAGTATTGTAAACGCAGGAGATGGAGCGCATGAACACCCAACACAAGCTTTACTGGATAGTTATTCTATTAGAGAAAGGCTAGGAGATGTAGCAGGAAAGAAAGTAGTAATTGTAGGTGATATTTTACACTCAAGAGTAGCTTTATCTAATATTTATGCTTTGAAAATGCAAGGTGCTGAGGTAAAAGTATGCGGTCCAAAAACATTAATTCCCAGATATATTGAATCATTAGGAGTTACTGTAGAACCTAATTTACGTAAAGCATTAGAATGGTGTGATGTTGCCAATATGTTGCGTGTGCAGAACGAAAGAATGGATGTTAACTTTTTCCCTTCTACAAGAGAATATTCACAACAATATGGTGTAGATAAAGCGTTATTAGATTCTTTGAACAAAGAAATTGTAATCATGCATCCCGGACCAATAAACAGGGGAGTAGAGATAACATCTGAAGTAGCTGATTCTGAACATTCGGTTATTTTAAATCAAGTCGAAAATGGAGTAGCTGTTCGTATGGCGGTTATTTATCTTTTGGCTTCAAAAATCCAATAAATTCCAAAAAGAAACTACCTTCGTTGTTCCAAAGAGGTATTTAGGGATTAATGAATGTAAAGCAAGAGAAAAAATGAAAGTAGATCAAAAAGGACATACAACAATAATTAAAGATACTCAGGGAGATTTTACTTCTTTTCTGGAGAAAATAACACAGCAGTTTAAAACCTTCGGAAATCACAATATTATTATCGATTTATTAGCGCATAAAGATTTAACCATAAACGATATCAAATTATTATTACCTCTTTCTAAACAACAAAAAAAAACCAAAAAATCTTTTGCTATTGTTGTTTCTGATATAGATTTTAATGCCGTTCCAGATGCATTAATTGTTGTTCCTTCAGTTTTAGAGGCGCATGATATTATTGAAATGGACGAAATAGAAAGAGATTTAGGATTTTAAATACTGAACGAATCTTAAAATTTTAGATATATATATTAATATAAAATATGGGTTAGTTGTTTATTTGTTTAACTGTTTAGTCGATTTATTTTGATGTTTTATTCTTGAACGATTAAACGATTTTACCCAATAAACAAATAAACAAAATTGAAGTTAACAATATTAGGCTGTTATGCCGCAACTCCAAGAACTTTTACTAATCCTACTTCGCAGGTATTAGAAATAAAAAATAGATTGTTTCTTATCGATTGTGGTGAAGGAACTCAGGTACAATTGCGTAAAAACAAGGTGAAATTCTCTAAAATTAATCACGTTTTTATTTCGCATTTACATGGAGACCATTTCTTTGGACTCATCGGATTAATATCTACTTTTAGTCTTTTAGGACGTACTACCGATTTGCATATTCATGGTCCGAAAGGAATTAAAGAAATCATATTACTACAACTGAAATTATCGAGTTCATGGACAAACTATGGTTTGTACTTTCATGAATTAGTGTCTGATAAAAGTGAAGTTGTTTTTGAAGATCAAAAAGTAACTGTAACCACAATACCTCTAAATCATCGAGTTTATACCAATGGTTTTTTGTTTCAGGAGAAAAAAGACCCGCGTAAACTAGATGTAGATGCTGTTCAGCATTATAATATAGATACTTGTTATTATCAGAAAATTAAAAACGGAGGAGATATAAAGTTGGATGATGGTACAATTATCGCTAACGAAAAATTATCATTTGATCCTTTGCCTCCTAAGAGTTATGCATTTTGCTCTGATACTGTATATCATGAAGCTGTAATTCCTATTATAAATAATGTAGATGTTTTGTATCATGAAAGCACCTTCTTGCAATCGGAAGAAGCTTTGGCTTCAAAAACATTACATTCAACAGCCAAAGAAGCTGCGACAATAGCTTTAAAAGCCAATGCTAAACATTTGGTTCTGGGGCATTATTCTACCAGATATGAAAGTATCGAATTGTTTAGAGAAGAAGCCGAAACTATCTTTCCTAATGTATTATTAGGTGATGATGGAAAGAGTTTTGAATTTTAGAGCTACTGCTGAAGGCTTTAAGCTTTAGGCAATCTAATTAATGAGATTAATAATTCTAACTATCTAAGATGTCTAGTAATCTAAGAAATCAAATAATTTGTATAAGTTACTGGATGTAATTAATTTTAATACATAGGAACATAGATTCTGGGCTCTCAAAAAGGCGTTTCACTTATTTAAAAGACACAGAGTCTAGCTATGTGAAAGGAATGTATTTCTTTTTGTATTCTTTTTTTAGCATAAAATCTATGTTCTTATGTGTTAAAGAAAAAAGTATGGATCAAATCCTTAAAGTTAATATAGTATATAATCTATATGCTATTTTTATAATCTAAAAGGTCTAGTAATCTAAGAAAGTCTAAGTAGTCTAACAATCTAAGAAAGTCTAAGAAAGTCTAAGATGTCTAATAATCTAAGTAATCTAAGAAAGTCTAACAATCTAAGTAGTCTGAAAAACTAACAATCTAAAAGTCTAAAAAAAATGAATGATCTAAGTAATTATAGAAAATCCTACGAGAAAAGCGAATTGCTGGAAAGTAATATTCCAGAAGATCCTATTAATCTTTTTAATAGATGGTTTCATGAAGTAGAAGACTTTGGAGGAGTTGATGAGGTAAATGCAATGACAGTGTCGACAATAGGATTGGATGGCTTTCCTAAATCGAGAGTTGTTTTATTAAAGAAATTCTCTGAAGAAGGTTTTATTTTTTATACCAATTATAATTCTGAAAAAGGAAAAGCAATACAGAATAATCCACATGTTTGTTTGTCTTTCTTTTGGCCAAGCTCAGAACGCCAGGTTATTATAAAAGGAATAGCAGCTAAAACATCTGAGTCGGTTTCTGATGGTTATTTCGATTCAAGACCTGACGGAAGTAAGTTAGGAGCAATTGTATCTCATCAAAGTGAAGTTATTCCATCAAGAACATTTCTAGAAGAGAACCTAAAAGAACTAGAGAAAGAATTTGAAGGAAAATCTATTCCCAGACCTAAACATTGGGGAGGTTTTCTTGTTACTCCTGTTGAGGTTGAATTTTGGCAAGGAAGACCAAATCGTTTGCATGACAGAATAAGATATGTTGCTCAAGATGATTACTCTTGGAAGATTGAACGACTTTCGTCTTAAAAGTAAGAAAAATACACTATAAAAATATTTTATAGTGTAGTTCATCGATTTTTTTTGGTAGTTTAACGATAAAATATGTAGATTTAACTAATAATTAAAAAGAAGCATAATTTATTTAATACAATTTAAAGAGTTTGCCCCACAATCTACTTTAAGCTTAAACTACTAATATTTATGAAATTAAGAATTCATTTTTTATCGCTTTTGGTAATAGCGGCGCTTACCATGAATTCTTGTGCATCTGATTCGGTTGACTCAGTTTCAAATCCAGAATCAGGTGTTTCTTCTGAGCTAGTTACCAATTATACTTATAATCAGGAAGAGCTTGAAACAATGCAACTTATTAATGAATATAGAGTTAGTGTTGGATTAAGTTCTCTGAAAGCAATAAATCATATTTCGTTTAAATCTGAGGAGCATGATGAATATATGATTGCTAAGAATGTAGTTAATCATGATGATTTTGTCGCTCGATCAGAAAATATTATTAAAGTACTAGGAGCTCAAAAAGTAGGTGAGAATGTCGCTTACAATTATAATACACCACAGGCAGTATTAAAAGCGTGGTTAGAAAGCGAAGGACATAAACAAAATATCGTAGGTGACTATACGCATTTTGGTATAGCTATAAAACAAGATCCAGAAAACGGAAGAAAATATTATACTAATATTTTTGCAAAAATATAATTGAATCTATTTTTTTTTTACAGAAGAAAATGGAAGTAAAAAGACCCTTTTTATGTTACTGGTTTATTTAAGTTGAGGTTAATAGCCGTTATTTTAATTAATAACGGCTATTTAATTTGTAGTGGTAAAAAGCTGTCTTTATAGACAGCTTTTTTTTATGTTCGAAAGTTTAGTAATTAGGCGAAAAAATTACCGCAAAGGTCGCAAAGGATTACACAAAGGTTCGCAAAGTTTAATGAATAGCTTTGTGCTCTTTGCGTTCTTTTCATTGTGTGCTTTGCGTTAAAGTGAGAATGAAATAATTTATCGCAAAGGTCGCAAAGGCTTATACAAAGATTCGCAAAGTTCAATCAATAGCTTTGCGAACCTTTGCGTTTTTTTTCCTTGTGTACTTTGCGTTAAAATAGAATCAGACTCAACTATATTATCTACAAATAAAAAACCAGTGAAGTTGATTTCACTGGTTTAGGTTTAATACATAACTAACAATTTTTTATTAAAACTATACTTTGATTTATTGTTATAAAGCCGAAATTATAAATTCGCTTCGTCTGTTCATTTGATGCTCAGCTTCGGTACATTTTACTCCATCAGAACAACCGTTTACAAGTTGGGTTTCTCCATATCCTTTTCCGGTTAATCTGTTTGGAGCAACACCATTTTGAATCAACCATTTTATGGTCGATTTTGCTCTTCTGTCTGACAATGCTTCATTGTATTTATGCGTTGCACGACTATCGGTATGAGAACGAATATCAAGTTTCATTTTTGGATATTGATTCAATACATCTAGTATTTTTTCTAAATCCAAAGCTGCTTCTCTACGGATATTAGATTTATCCAGATCAAAATAAATCATTTTGATTCCAAAACATTTACCTAAATCATCACCAATTGTTACAACACAATCAGATTTTTCAAGTGCTATAGATAACTGAGTTCTTCCTTTTTCGTTTAAGATAGTAACACTTTGTTCTTTGGTTGTATATTTTTCTTTTTCGGCTCTTACGTTGTAGGTTAGACCACATGTTACTGGGAAAGTATAATTTCCGTTTTGATCTGAATAGCCTGTTGTAATTACTTTAAAGTTATTGTCATACAAAGTCAATTTGGTGTTTGGTAAAACTTCTCCAGTAGCCAAATCGGTTATGGTTCCGTATAATTCCTGAGTACAAAATAGTAATGGTTTTGTTTCTAAAAACTTATAGATATCATCAGATCCCAGTCCGCCATCTTTGTTAGATGTAAAAAATCCTCTTCGTGATTTAGTATCGATTAAATAAGCAAAATCATCTTTGGGAGAATTAATATCTGATCCTAAGTTTTGAACATTGCTCACACCGTTATCACTTAGTTTTCCAACAAAAACATCTAAACCTCCAAGTCCGGGGCGTCCGTCTGAGGAAAAATAAATTTCCTTTTCGTTGGTTACATATGGAAAAGTTTCTTTTCCTTCAGTATTAACCGATGAACCTAAATTTATTGGTGTTCCAAATTCACCATTATCATTGATACTTATTTTATAGATATCCGATTGTCCGTATGTTCCTGGCATATCCGATGCAAAATATAATGTTTTTTCATCTGGACTAAGTGCAGGATGTGCCGTACTATAATTATTACTATTAAATGGGACTTCCATTATATTAGTCCATTTATCATTTTCTAGCGTGGCCTTGTATATTTTTATTAAGGTTATTTTATTTTCATCTTTTCCCTTTTTGCCATCTATGTAATTGTTTCTTGTAAAATAAACAGTCTTACCGTCTTTTGTAAAAACTGGAGTTGATTCGTGGAATTTTGAGTTTATTTTAGACTTGAATTTTTTAGGGGCATTGGGATTAAAATCCTGATCTACATCTGACTGATATAGATTGGTGAAATGTTCGCCAGTCCATTTGTGTTTGCGTTGCCCTAAACCACCAGTATCTCTTGCCGAAGCAAAAACAATTTTGTTTTGATAAAAAGTAGTTCCGTAATCAGAGTATTTACTATTTATTCCTGCATTCTCAATGTTATAGCGTCCAGAGTTAGCTTTAATTTGTTCAAGATAATTTTTGTCGCTTTCATAGAGTTTACCACGAGTATCCTTTTTTGATTTCTGATTAAATAAATCAAGCATTTGATTGGCTTTGGTAATATCTCCAGTAGATTTTAATGATTGTGCGTATCGGTAATAATACTCAGGTTCTACCTCGGTGTTCATGGCAAATAATTCGCCATACCATTTTGCCGCCTTATCAAATTCGGAGTTGAAATAATAGGAGTTGCCTAACTTCTTGAACATATCTTCAGATTTGTATCCCTTTTCGGCTACACGTTCATAGGTTTTAATGGCATCTATATAGGCATAGTTGTCATATTTTTTATCTCCAGAAGCAATCTTGCTCTGTTGTGAATAACTGTTTAAAGAAAAAACACTTACTATTGTTATGTAAAGGATTGTAAAATTTTTCATGTTGATCTATTTATTTGTTTTTTAAAGGAACATGGTATCGCCATTCTTCTTTATTATTGGCTATTTTGGAATCATTGCCGATTTCATAATAAATATTTTTAGAAGAAACGAGGGGTTGTCATTTTACCATTGTTTTTGATAAATTCATAGCGCAAGAATATTTCATGTGAGCCAGAATTATAATTGTTTAAGTTGGTGGTCTCACGGTCATAGCCATATCCTATATATAATCCATCGCTAACCTGAAAACCTACCATCGCACTTAATGAGGCGCTCCATCTGTAAGCTACTCCAACTACAAATTTGTTGACAAACATAAAATTGGCCGAAACATCTACTTGTAGTGGTGCACCTTCTACCATTTTAGTTAATAAAGCAGGTTTAAACTTAATGTCTTGATAATAATCCAAATCAAATACGTATCCTGCCATCAAATAATAATTTATTTTATCCTTATAAATTGCAATATCATTATCATTATAACGATTGGTTTCGATGAAGTTTGGTACTGATAAACCTATGTATGCTTTATCTGAATGAAGATATACTCCAGCTCCGATATTTGGTTTAAATACATTATCTAAATTCTGAAATTGTGGATCGCCTTGATCAGCTGGATTTAATTTATTGACATCTAAATTGAATAAATTACCCGTGGCTTTAATACCAAAAGATAGTTTATAGTTTGGTGAAGTAGGTATAGTATAGGAAAGGTCTACAGAAAAAGTATTTTCATTTGTAGGTCCAATTTTGTCATTAACCAATGACACTCCTAATCCTAGATTACTGTTATTTATTGGGGTATTTACCGAAAAACTACTAGTTTCGGGCGCACCATCTAGTCCGACCCATTGAGTACGGTATAAACCAAAAATACTTAGAGCTCCTCGTGACCCTGCATAAGCGGGGTTGATATTTATGGTGTTGTACATATATTGTGTAAATTGAGCATCTTGTTGTGCGTAACTTACTATAGCTGTAAACATCAAAACGAAAGAAAATAATTTTGTTCTCATAGTAGATATTTATTATTTTATTATTGCATTGGTTCTTTTTTGTTAATGATAAAAAAGTAGTAATACCTTCGTGTATCAAAAAAAGACTTGTTTTTATTAAAACACTTCACTGATAACAGAGCTGTTATATTATCAGTGAGTTGTGTTCTTTGTTATTTTGTTAGATATAAGAATCCATCTTTTTTATTTGTCTGAATTGCACCGTTTCCATCCACAGAAGTGTAATTTAGAATATAAAAGTAAGTTCCTGAAGGAAGACCGTCTGATTGTTTTACGGTTGTTCTTCCTCTTGAAATACCGTCAAAAGCATTTGTTGTATTGTTATAATTTCTAGTTTCAAATACTAGTACTCCCCAACGGTTGTATATTTCGACAGTATTATCTGGATAACATACTGTGTCTTCTATATTGTCGATAACAAATTTATTATTGAAGCTATCGCCATTAGGAGAGAATGCATTATGTACCAGTATTGTTCCGCATGCTAATACTTTACAATCATCATTGATAGAAAGGTTTACAAATATGCTTCTTGGACAAACTTCATCTTGTATTTGGTATTCAAATAAATAGTTACCAACAGGAAGTCCAAAAGAAGTAACTATGTTACCGTTTATAGCATGAGAATTATCAGTATCTATCCAGGTACCAACCGCAGTTGTACTTCTAGGTAATAAATTAAATAAGTTAACCGTAGATGAATCTGCATTACAAGCTTCACTATTAAAAGTTGCAGTTGGTATAACCTCATTTCTAACTGTAATTGTTTGTACCAATATGGTTTTATTACCAGCACAATCAGATAATGTATAGGTTCTGGTTAAGATATATGGACTACCTCCACAACCAGTACCACCGTTATCAGAATCGCTTACCGTTAAATTTACAGTTTGGCTACAATTATCGGTAGGATTAATTACAGCATTAGGATCTGCAACAGGAATAGCTGCAATGTTTTCCAAAGTAATATCAGCAGGAACAGTTCCTGTTGGAGGAGTAGTATCCTTAACAGTAATTACTTGAGTAAATGAAGTTGTGTTTCCTGAACAATCGCTAGTTACCCATTTACGAGTTAGTGTATAATTGGTACTACATTCGTTTTCTATACCAGTTTTTGTTTCAGTATAAACTACAGGCACATCAACATTACAGTTGTCAGATGCAGTTATATTTGCTGCTTCAGGAACTTTATCACATGATACCGTGATATCAGTAGGAAGCTCACCGTTAAATGTTGGTTTCGTAGTATCTTCGATAGTAATTACTTGCGTGAAAGTATCTGTGATATTACCACAATTATCTTTTGCTACCCAACTGTTTGTATAAGTTCCTGCATTTGCACAAGACTCAGAAGCTACAAACTGTCCGCTAGTTTTTTCGATGGTCACCTCACTATCACAATTATCAGTTGCAACAGGAGTACTAGCTTGCGCAGTTGTTAATCCAGCAGTATCACTACATTGAATGGTTATATCCAAACTTCCAGCTAGGGTAGTCCAAGTAGGTATTGTAGTATCTTCAATAGTTATCACTTGCGTGAAAGTGTCGGAAGTGTTACCACATTCGTCTTTAACCGTCCAGGTATTAGTATACGTTCCAGAGTTGCCACAAGATTGAGAAGCTACAAACTGACCGCTAGTTTTAACGATATTAGTCACATCGCTATCACAATTATCAGTAGCCACAGGAGCATTCGCTTGCGCAGAAGTTAAACCTGCTGCATCACTACATTGAATAGTTATATCCAAACTTCCAGCTAGAGTAGTCCAAGTTGGTTTCGTAGTATCTTCGATAGTTATCACTTGCGTGAAAGTGTCAGAAGTATTACCACATTCATCATTAACCGTCCAGGTATTAGTATATGTTCCTGCATTTGCACATGAAGTAGAAGTAACGAATTGTCCGCTAGTTTTAACGATATTAGACACATCGCTATCACAATTATCAGTAGCCACAGGAGCATTCGCTTGCGCAGAAGTTAAACCTGCTGCATCACTACATTGAATAGTTATATCCAAACTTCCAGCTAGAGTAGTCCAAGTTGGTTTCGTAGTATCTTCGATAGTTATCACTTGCGTGAAAGTGTCAGAAGTATTACCACATTCATCATTAACCGTCCAGGTATTAGTATATGTTCCTGCATTTGCACATGAAGTAGAAGTAACGAATTGTCCGCTAGTTTTAACGATATTAGTTACATTGCTATCGCAATTATCAGTAGCCACAGGAGCATTCGCTTGCGCAGAAGTTAAACCTGCTGCATCACTACATTGAATAGTTATATCCAAACTTCCAGCTAGAGTAGTCCAAGTTGGTTTAGTAGTATCTTCGATAGTTATCACTTGCGTGAAAGTGTCGGAAGTATTGCCACATTCGTCTTTAACTGTCCACGTATTAGTATAAGTACCAGCATTACCACAAGATTGAGAAGCTATAAACTGACCGCTAGTTTTAACGATATTAGTTACATCACTATCACAATTATCAGTTGCAACAGGAGCGTTAGCTTGCGCAGAAGTTAAACCTGTAGCATCACTACATTGGATAGTTATATCTAAGCTTCCAGCTTGAGTAGTCCATGTTGGTTTACTTGTATCTTCGATAGTTATCACTTGCGTGAAAGTGTCAGAAGTATTACCACATTTGTCTTTAACTGTCCACGTATTAGTATAAGTACCAGCATTACCACAAGATTGAGAAGCAACGAATTGTCCGCTAGTTTTAACGATATTTGTTACATCACTATCACAATTATCAGTAGCAACAGGAGCACTAGCTTGCGCAGTTGTTAAACCTGCAGCATCACTACATTGGATAGTTATATCCAAACTTCCAACTAGAGTAGTCCAAGTAGGTTTCGTAGTATCTTCGATAGTTATCACTTGCGTGAAAGTGTCAGAAGTATTACCACATTCATCTTTAACCGTCCACGTATTAGTATAAGTTCCTGCATTGCCACAAGATTGAGAAGCTACAAACTGACCGCTAGTTTTAATGATATTAGTTACATCACTATCACAGTTATCAGTAGCAATAGGAGCGTTAGCTTGCGCAGTAGTTAATCCAGCAGCATCGCTACATTGAATAGTTATATCCAAACTTCCAACTAGAGTAGTCCATGTTGGTTTAGTAGTATCTTCGATAGTTATCACTTGCGTGAAAGCATCAGTAATATTACCACAATCATCTTTGGCAACCCAAGTATTAGTATACGTTCCTGCATTAGCACATGAAGTAGAAGCTACAAACAGACCGCTAGTTTTGGTATAAGTAACTATCGAACAATTTGCAGTTGCAGTTGGTGCTTGATTTTGCGCAGTTGTTAATCCTGCAACATCACTACATTGCAATGTAACATCTAATGTTCCTGCTTGAGTAATCCAAGTTGGGATAGCTGTATCCTGAACAGTAATTACCTGAGTAAATACAGTTGAGGTATTATTACAAACATCTTTTGCTGTCCAAGTATTGGTGTAAGTTCCTGTGCTTCCGCAATTACCTCCTTGAAATTGACCACTTACTTTTGTATAAGTTACCGTTCCACCACAATTATCAGTTGCTACAGGAGCATTCGCTTGAGCTGCATTTAATCCTGCGGTATCACTACATTGTAATGTTACATCTAGAGAAGCAGGAGCAGTTGTCCAAGTTGGAGCAGTGATATCTTGTATTGTAATTGTTTGAGTAAATACAGTTGAGGTATTGTTACATACATCTTTCGCAGTCCAAGTATTGGTATATGTTCCAGAGTTGGCACAAGTTCCCGCTACAAAAGTTCCAGATATTTTAGTGTACGTTACTGTTCCACCACAATTATCAGTTGCAACTGGTGCATTTGCTTGAGCAGTTGTTAATCCAGCAGCATCACTACATTGTAAAGTTACATTAAGCGCAGTTGGAGCAGTAGTCCAAGCTGGTGCGGTTGTATCTTGTATTGTAATTACCTGAGTAAATACAGTTGAGGTATTGTTACATACATCTTTCGCCGTCCAGGTATTGGTATATGTTCCAGAGTTGGCACAAGTTCCCGCTACAAAAATTCCGCTGATTTTAGTATATATTACCGTTCCGCCACAATTATCAGTTGCCACAGGAGCATTAGCTTGCGCAGTTGTTAATCCTGCAGTATCGCTACATTCTAGCGTTACATCAAGCGCAGCTGGAGCAGTTGTCCAAGTTGGCGCGGTTGTATCCTGAATAGTAATTACCTGAGTAAATACAGAAGAAACGTTAGTACAAACATCAGTAGCTGTCCAGGTATTAGTATACGTTCCAGAGTTTATACAGTTGCCTTGAGCAAAAATTCCACTGATTTTAGTATACGTTACCGTTCCACCACAATTATCGGTTGCTACAGGAGCATTCGCTTGCGCAGCAGTTAATCCTGCAGTATCGCTACACTGTAAAGTTACATTAAGTGCAATAGGGGCTGTTGTCCAAGTAGGAACCGTTGTATCTTGAATTGTAATTGTTTGAGTAAATACAGTTGATACATTATTACAGACATCAGTTGCTTTCCAAGTATTAGTATAAGTTCCAGAGTTGGCACAAGTTCCAGCAACAAAAGTTCCAGATATTTTAGTATACGTTACTGTTCCACCACAATTATCAGTTGCTACAGGAGCACTAGCTTGCGCAGTTGTTAATCCAGCAGCATCACTACATTGTAAAGTTACATTAAGCGCAGTTGGAGCAGTTGTCCAAGTTGGTGCTGTTGTATCTTGAATGGTAATTACCTGAGTAAATGTTGTAGAAGTATTGTTACATATATCTTTGGCCGTCCAGGTATTGGTATATGTTCCAGAGTTGGCACAAGTTCCGGCTACAAAAGTTCCAGATATTTTAGTGTACGTTACTGTTCCTCCACAATTATCAGTTGCAACTGGTGCATTTGCTTGAGCAGTTGTTAATCCAGCAGCATCACTGCATTGTAAAGTTACATTAAGCGCAGTTGGAGCAGTTGTCCAAGTTGGTGCTGTTGTATCTTGTATTGTAATTGTTTGAGTAAATACAGATGAGGTATTGTTACATACATCTTTGGCAGTCCAAGTATTGGTGTATGTTCCAGAGTTAGCACAAGTTCCCGCTACAAAAGTTCCAGATATTTTAGTATACGTTACTGTTCCGCCACAATTATCGGTTGCAACAGGTGCATTTGCTTGCGCAGTTGTTAATCCAGCAGCATCGCTACATTGTAATGTTACATTAAGCGCAGTTGGAGCAGTTGTCCATGTTGGCGCAGTAGTATCTTGAATTGTAATTGTTTGAGTAAATGTTGTCGAAGTATTGTTACATACATCTTTGGCAGTCCAAGTATTGGTATATGTCCCAGAATTGGCACAAGTTCCAGCTACAAAAGTTCCAGATATTTTAGTATACGTTACTGTTCCACCACAATTATCGGTTGCAACAGGCGCACTTGCTTGCGCAGTTGTTAATCCAGCAGCATCACTGCATTGTAAAGTTACATTAAGCGCCGTTGGAGCAGTTGTCCAAGTTGGTGCTGTTGTATCTTGTATTGTAATTGTTTGAGTAAATACAGTTGAGGTATTATTGCATACATCTTTAGCAGTCCAAGTATTGGTATATGTTCCAGAGTTGGCACAAGTTCCCGCTACAAAAGTTCCACTGATTTTAGTATACGTTACTGTTCCACCACAATTATCTGTTGCAACAGGAGCACTTGCTTGCGCAGTTGTTAATCCAGCAGCATCACTACATTGTAAAGTTACATTAAGCGCAGTTGGAGCAGTTGTCCAAGTTGGTGCTGTTGTATCTTGTATTGTAATTGTTTGAGTAAATACAGTTGAGGTATTATTACATACATCTTTCGCAGTCCAAGTATTGGTATATGTTCCAGAGTTGGCACAAGTTCCCGCTACAAAAGTTCCACTGATTTTAGTGTACGTTACCGTTCCGCCACAATTATCGGTTGCAACGGGTGCACTTGCTTGCGCAGTTGTTAATCCAGCGGCATCGCTACATTGTAAAGTTACATTAAGTGCCGTTGGAGCAGTTGTCCAAGTTGGTGCTGTTGTATCTTGAATTGTAATTGTTTGAGTAAATACAGTTGAGGTATTATTACATACATCTTTGGCGGTCCAGGTATTAGTATATGTTCCAGAGTTTACACAAGTTCCAGCAACAAAAGCACCGCTTATTTTAGTGTACGTTACAGTAGAGCATGCATCAGTTGCAACAGGAGCACTAGCTTGAGCAGTTGTTAATCCAGCAGCATCGCTACATTGTAAAGTTACATTAAGCGCGGTTGGAGCAGTTGTCCAAGTTGGCGGAGTTGTATCTACAACATTAATAGTTTGGCTTACAGGAAGAGATGTATTATTACAAGCATCTTTTGCAGTCCATGTTCTGGTTATTGAATACGTACCTGCGCATGATCCAGGAGTGTTTACATCAACAAACGTTAATGAAGATACTGTGCCACTATTATCGGTAGCAGTAGCTTGGGTAAATGCTGGCACTTGTGGACAATTAATTGTTGAAGGTGCTGGTAATGGATTCACTATTGGTTTAGTTGAATCCCCACTATTTATGGTTACAGGAAGTTGTTGTTGACAACCATTAGCATCAGTTA
Organism: Flavobacterium sp. GL_143; assembly: GCF_057834355.1. Classification (NCBI taxonomy): domain Bacteria; kingdom Pseudomonadati; phylum Bacteroidota; class Flavobacteriia; order Flavobacteriales; family Flavobacteriaceae; genus Flavobacterium; species Flavobacterium sp. GL_143. Next base: position 3,345,399 of record NZ_CM174401.1, read on the forward strand.
CAGTTACGTTGTAAGCACCAGAAAGAAGGTTTGTTAAATCTTGTGTTGTTGGAGCAAATGGATTTCCATCTTTTGTCCAACTATAAGTATAAGCACCAGTACCACCAGTTACCGCTATGTCTATTGCGCCAGTAGCATCATTATTACATAGCACATCAGTTTTAGAAGTCAAAGTAACAGCTAAGGCAGTTGTAGGTTGTGTAATTGCAATAGTTAAAATTCCTTTACATCCATTTGCGTCTGTTGCAGTAACTTCATAAGATCCAACAGTTAAGCCTGTTAAGTTTTGAGTAGTTGCGTAAGCATTTCCATTTTTCTTCCAAGAATAAGTATAAGGTGCAACACCGCCAGTAGCATTATTAAGGGTTATTGCTCCGGTAGAAGCTCCAAAACATTTTACATTAATATGTGATGCAACAGCTTCGGTTACAACTACATTACTTACGGTTACAATAACAGGTTTTATATCAGAGCAACCAGAGGTGAGATTTTTTCCTTTTATATAATAAGTTCCAGCGGTTGCTGCCGTTGGAGTATTGTAAGGAATGGTAGCAGCAGCATCTTGCCAATAAGTATAAGTTAATCCAGCAGTACTTCCAGCAGTAACAGCTGCGGCAGTAAGGTTTACCGTATTAGGAAAACATACTGGAGCAGGATTGGTAATTACTAAAGTATTAGTGGTAAAACTTTTTGCTTTTAAAAATACACCTGCATCATAAAGTTGATCAGATGCATCGGCAATAGCCATTTTAATTTTATAGGTTTGTCCAGGAGTAACTGCATAAGTTGCGGTAAGAACAGTAGTTGATCCATCATACTCCATAATTGTTGCACCAGGAGCATTATTTACATAATACGATGCGTTTTTAGCTGGAAAAGTATTATTGTTTACATTAGTTCCAGCAGAATGGATGTTGTTTATAGTTACCGCATCATTATTTGGTAATTGAGCAAGATTTACTGCGTTATTAGTATACGTACCTGTGATTCCAGGACCACTTAAGAAAAAACCAAAAGCATCATTAAAATCAGTATTAACATACTCAAGATACTCTTCTGAAGCAAATACAAATTGAAATTCAACAAGATTTCCATCAGGAATAAAATTAAATTCAAGAATAGCTGCATCATGCATTGTTTCACCAGAAATATTTGTTAAGTCTGGATCACTTGCATTATTAACCATCGCATCCGATTTATTTGTATAGGTATTAGGACCCATTGCAGAGTTTATCTTTCCAGTTGCAATTAATAGACCTTCATCAATTGGGAAAGTAGAAGTTCCTTTACTGTAATATCCTAATTGTCTGTCACCAGCGGTTCCAGACCAAACATGATCATTCCAGTTCCAGTTATTTCCACTTTTTTGGTAATAACCAAATCTAACATTGCTTACAATCAAACAGCCAGAAGTTAATATGTTTCTTACTAACTGATCTGCATTATATCCATTGTTTCCAGCAGCTGGATTAGCAACATCTATAGATCCCGCTACCGCTAGTGCTTGTGCTTGTACAGCATCAGAACTTAATAAAGCACTTTTTTTGGCAGTGAATTTATTTTGGTAAGGCGTATTCCCAATTCTAATTGGAATATTTTTTTCTTGAGCATATAGCCCAGAAGAAAAAAAGAATAATCCTAAAATAGTTAATAAAGTAATTTTTTTCATAATCTTTAATTTCAAAAATTAATAGTTTCTCTAAAGTGATATCCTACGTGTAATTTTATTTAAATATAATTTTGGTGCGTTTAGGAATTAAGATCCTTTGAATAGATTTTTTTCTGTTTGGTTTTCCTTTTTCTTGCCTTCATATATTTAACTTTATGTTTTGTGAAATTTTTAATTTTTTAACATAATCAAAGTTATATAGTCTATTTTTAATTGATTTTTTTTTCCTGCAAATGACTCAAATACTCGTTGAAAAGACATTTTTGACCTAAAAAAATGCAAAAAAGACGTTTTGTTTTTGCATTTTTTATTTTTTTAGGAAGTGATTTTTGCAAAAAATTAGGCAAGAAATAATTTTTTATTAATTTGTAATTAATTGATAATCAGTAATTTGAATGTTTTAAATTTTTATTTGAAACATCGACGAAATACATTTATCATAGACTAAGTACATGTTTTCTGTATAAAAAAAACTGGAGATGTTTTTAAAAAGTTAAATCTTTAGATTATTTGTAATTGACAAAATGGGATGCTAAAATTTTTGTGATTTTTTTTAAGAATTTATTAGGAATATTTTTTACTATAAATAGTTCATCACAATAAAGAAGAAATATAAAAAATCAACAAAAGAGATGACCTTATAAAATTCTTTTGTAAATTGTAGCTAAATTTTCAAAGCTGTTTTTGCGATTTAATCATAAATACTTCTTCTTTTTGGAAGTCGTTGAGATTAAAAGCAAAGAGTAAATACAGTAAAAAAGCAAAAGGTTATATTCCATATAAACAAATAGTATCCGTAATATGAAAAATTTAATATTGATCAGACATGCAAAATCAAGTTGGGAAGCACCTTTAAAAGATTTTGACAGACCTTTGGTAAAAAAAGGAATTCATGATGCTCATGACGTTTCAGCTAGTATTTCAAAGTTTCTTCCTAAGACCTATTTGATATGGAGCAGTACAGCTGCTAGAGCTGTAGAAACAGCACTTATTTTTGCACAAAATATTTCATACCCTATAGAAAGTATCATTTATAAGGATGAACTTTATACATTTGATGAGAAACATTTGGAAAAGGTTATCAAATCATGTAATAATGCTTTCGAAAGTGTTATTCTTTTCGGACATAACGAGGCTATTACAAATTTTGTTAATAAATTTGGGGATGTTTTTATAGATAATGTTCCCACATCAGGTTTTGTATCATTACAGTTTGATACAGAAAGTTGGGACAAATTAGATAAAGGCAGAACTCTCAAAACTATTTTCCCCAAAGATTTAAAATGAATACAGTGTACGAACAAAAATATATAGACCGCGAAAAAAGTTGGTTGGCATTTAATGCAAGAGTATTACAGGAAGCAGCCGATATTACAGTACCACTTTTAGACAGATTACGTTTTTTAGGAATATTTTCGAATAATTTAGATGAATTTTTTAGAGTTCGTTATGCAGCCATCCGAAGATTAAGTCTTTCAGGGATTTCTGGCGAAAAATATTTAGGTGGAATATCTGCCCAACAATTGGTGAAAGATATTACTGAGATAGTGATTCAGCAGCAATCTGAGAGCTTGAGGATATTAAGTAATATCGAAACAGAACTGGAAACAGAGAATATCTTTATAATTACTGAAAATGAAATTACAAAAGATCAGGAAGAGTTCTTAAAGAACTTTTTTATTGAAAAATTAAGTCCGGAACTCGTTACAATTATATTAAATGATTTAGCCGAATTTCCTGTTTTAAAAGATACTCTGGGTTATTTGGCAGTGCGTTTAGAGATGAATCATACCGCAGAAGTGCGATATGCAGTAATCGAAATACCAAAAACTATTAATCGATTTGTAGTTTTACCTTCGCATGACGATAAACATTATATTATCTTGATAGATGATGTTATCCGACACAATCTTAGTAGCATTTTTACCATTTTTGATTATAAAAGTGTTTCAGCACATATGATAAAAATTACTCGCGATGCCCAATTAGATATCGATAGTGATTTGAGTAAAAGTATGCTCGAAAAAATAGCAACATCCGTTAAAGATAGACGAATAGGAGAACCAGTTCGTTTTATCTATGACCAATTGATAGAACCAGATACGTTGCAGTTTTTTCTCGAAAAAATGAAAATCATCTCTACAGATAGTATTATTCCTGGAGGAAGATATCATAACCGACGTGATTACATGAATTTTCCTAACCTGGGGAGATACGATTTGTTATATAAAACAAATGTACCATTGCCAATTCCGGGATTGAGTATGGAAGGAAGTATTTTGGAAAAAATCGGTAAAAAAGATTATTTGCTAAATGCTCCATATCAGTCATTTTCGTATGTAACAAAATTTTTGCGTGAAGCAGCTTTAGATCCAAAAGTTACATCAATCAAGATTACATTATATCGTTTAGCAAAGAATTCCCAAATTATTAGTTCTTTGATTAATGCAGCCAAAAACGGAAAAAAAGTAACTGTACAAATAGAGTTGCAAGCCCGATTTGATGAAGCTTCGAATATTTCGTATGCAGAGCAAATGCAAACAGAAGGAATAGAACTTATTTTTGGAATAAAAGGACTAAAAGTACACAGTAAAATATGTGTAATCGAAAGAGTTGATGAGGATAAAACCAAAAGATACGGGTTTATTTCGACAGGAAATTTCAATGAATCAACGGCTAAAATTTATACTGATGTAACATTGTTTACCAGTCATCAGCAAATCTTAAAAGATATCTCCAAGATATTTGAATTCTTTGATATCAATTACAGAGTACATCGTTACAAGCACTTAATAGTGTCACCACATTATACAAGGTCAAAATTTGTAAAATTAATCGATAGAGAGATTCTACACGCTTTGGCTGGTCGTAAAACCTATATAAAACTTAAAATGAATAGTTTGTCTGATTTTAAAATGATCGATAAATTATACGAAGCAAGTAATGCAGGAGTAAAAGTACAATTGCAAGTAAGAGGAATTTGTTCCTTAATTCCGGGAATTCCGGGAATGAGTGAGAATATCGAAGCCATAAGCATTGTCGATAATTACTTAGAACATTCCAGAGTTTATATTTTTGGTAATGCCGGATTGACCGAAGTATATATTTCATCAGCCGATTTTATGACTAGAAATCTAGACGGAAGAGTGGAGGTAACTTGTCCAATTTATGATCAGGCAATAAAAAATGAGTTAATAGATAACTTTAATATTGCTTGGAAAGGGAATGTAAAAGTGCGTTTTCATTCTTATAAACTGGATAATAAATACAAAGCGAGAAATCATCACGCCATATTTAGAGCACAATTAGAAACATATAAATATTACCAAAACAAAGTAAATGCTATAGAAGAAGTTGTGTAAAACCTAATAAACACTGCTTTTATATCAAGATACTTAATTTCAAATCATAAGCGAGAATGATTAAAATAACAAAATATGGAGCAATCGATATTGGATCAAATGCCATGCGATTGTTGATTGTCAATGTGGTAGAACAAGAGGGTAAGGAACCTCAATTTAATAAAAGTTCCCTGGTTCGTGTTCCAATTCGTTTAGGTCAAGATGCCTTTACAGTTGGAGAAATATCTGAAGAAAATATTGAAAGAATGTGTGATGCAATGAAGGCATTCAATCTTTTAATGAAAGTACATAAAGTAGAACGTTATATGGCATTTGCTACATCGGCAATGAGAGAAGCTTATAACGGTAAAGAAGTGGTGGCAATCATCAAGAAAAAAGCGGATATTAAAATTGAGATTATCGATGGAAAAAAAGAAGCAGCCATTATTGCTTCTACAGATTTACATCATTTATTAAAAACAGATCAGACTTATCTTTTTGTTGATGTTGGAGGTGGAAGTACAGAGTTTACATTATTCTCTAACGGGAAAATGGTAACTTCAAGATCATTTAAAGCAGGAACTGTACGATTATTAAACGGTATGGTTTGCGATGTAGTTTGGGATGAAATAGAAAAATGGATCAGAACAAATACTGAAGAATATGAGGAAGTAACCCTTATAGGATCAGGAGGAAACATCAATAAGTTGTTTAAAATGTCGGGGAAACAACAAGAGAAACCGTTGTCATATATTTATATGAATTCGCAATATGCTTTCTTAAATTCTCTAAGCTATGATCAGAGAATAGCCGAATTAGGGCTTAATCCCGATCGTGCCGATGTTATCATTCCTGCAACAAGAATTTATCTTAATGCAATGAAATGGAGTGGAGCAAGACAAATTTATGTTCCAAAAATAGGTCTTTCTGATGGTATTGTAAAAGCAATGTATTACGGTAAGATATAACTAGTAAAAATTAACCCGTTGAACGAAATTAATTTTAACACATAGAAACATAGAATTTACATTCTTTAAAAAGGCATTCCATTTATTTAAAATAAACATAGCTATCTATGTGAAAGAAATGTATTTCTGTTTGAGTTCTTTTTTAGGTATAAGCCCTATGTTTCTATGTGGTGATTTTTTTATTAACTACAACCACGAGTTGTACTATTTAATACTATATGAATAAAACGAGATTAGAGGCTTTTAGTGATGGTGTTTTGGCAATTATAATTACCATAATGGTTCTTGAAATTAAAGTTCCCCACGGAGAAAGTTTTAAGGATTTAATGCCTCTTTTTTCTAAATTTATCAGTTATATTTTAAGTTTTATCTACATCGGTATTTACTGGAATAATCATCATTATTTGCTACACGGACTCACCAAAGTCAATGCTAAAATTCTATGGGCAAATTTGCATTTACTTTTTTGGCTTTCATTAGTTCCTGTTTCTACAGGCTGGATGGGAGAGCATAATTTTGCCAAACCCGCAATGACTTTATATGGTTTTACATTGCTATTGTCTGCAATTGCTTATGTTATTTTGCAAAAGATTATTGTTTCGAGTGAAGGTAAAAATTCGGCTTTAGCCAAAACATTAGGTAAAGATTTAAAAGGAAAAGCTTCTATGGTTTTGTATGCTATAGGAATCATTAGTTCTTTTTATAACGAATGGATTTCTGGAGCTTGTTATTTTATAGTGGCGTTATTATGGTTGATTCCAGATAAAAGAATCGAAAATATTTTTATCTCAGCCGAAAAAGCAATCGATTCATAAAACCTCACAATTCTTTCCGCTTTACTTTACCCATAATAAAACATAATGAAATCAATATTTCAATCTCTTCAGATTTTACCTTCGGATGAATTAGACAAATTAGATGGTTTAATTACCAAGAGAAAATTAAAAAAAGGTGATTTTTTAATTCAGGAAAGTCAAATATCCAAAGAGATAGTTCTGATAAAATCGGGTGCTTTACGCTCTTTTTATATCAATAACGAAGGAGAAGAAATCACAAACTGTATTACATTCGAGAATGAATTTATGTCTGCTTTTGCTAGTTTTATTACCCAAAAACCAACCGAAGAGAATATCCAGGCATTATTTGATACTGAGCTTGAAGTGATAAGTCACGCCAGTATTGAACACCTTTATGAGAATAGTATATATTGGCAAAAAGTAGGGCGAATAATAGCCGAAATGCAATATATAAACTTAGAACAACGCATCTTATCTTTTCAAAAACTTACAGGAAAAGAGCGATACGAAACACTTTTTAAAAATCATCCTAACTATATTCAGTTAATTCCGTTACAATATTTAGCTTCGTTTTTAGGAGTTACGCCAAGACATTTAAGCCGAATTAGAAAAGCTATTTTATAGGACATTTGTCTAGTTATTGAGAGGTATTACGTCATTAATTTTGCTGAAAACAATAGTAATGATGAGAAAAAATATTTTAGTAATTGGAGGAACAGGATTAGTAGGCAAAGTTATTTTACGTATTCTTAAAGCAAGAAATCCTGATTACAATCTATTTATAGGGAGCCGTCAATTAGGAAATACGGCTAATGATTTGGTTATTGATGTGAATAACTCAAAAACATTTGATTCGATTACACACAATAAAATCGATTTGATAGTAATGTGTACTAAAGATAGTAACAATGCAGTTTTACAATTTGCAATACAAAACAAACTCGATTATATTGATATTACAAAACCAACTCCAGATTTAACTGTAGCTTATAATTTGGCTATAGCAAATAAGCAAAATGTAAATAGTCGTATAGTTTTTAGCTCAGGTTGGATGGGAGGAATTGTAGGTAGCTTGATTGATTTTGTGGAACCTGATAAGCGTAAAATTCAAGAAACCAATCTTTATATCTATTATTCAGTAAAAGATTTAGCTGGGAAAAGTTCCGCCAATTTTTTAGCCGAAAATGTTTGCAAACCATTTATCGTTTATAAAAATAATAAGCCACAGGAAGCAAAACACTTTTTAGATTCTGAGAAGTTTAATTTTGAGTTTGGGATAGGAAAACGCCAAGCTTATAATCTGGATGTTCCGGATTTGTTTATTTTAAATCAGGTAGAAAAGATACCAACGGTTTCAGTTAAGATGACTTATAATTCTAAATTTGTAACTAGTTTAATGGGGTATTTTCAATCGCTAAAGTTTTTTAATATCATGTCTTTAAAAGAAAGACAATTGATGTTTGGCTCAAGTGGAAACGGAGATCAAACTGTTTTTGAAGTTGTTATTAAAACTCAGGTTAAAACAAAAAAGATTAGCTTACAAAGTAGTAAAGGTCAAGCCGAATTAACTGCATTTTCTACTGTTTTGCATATCGAAAAGATGTTAAGTGAGACTTTATCTGGCGGAATCTATTTTAGTCATCAAATGCATTCATCTAAAGAAGTTTACGAAGCATTAAATAGTTATAACACAATCAATCTTAAAATAAGCTAGCAGAACATGAAAAATATTCTAATTATAAACGGACATCCTAATCCAGCGAGTTTTAATTTTGCTTTAGTCGAAGCTTATAAAAAAGGAGCATTAAAAACTGATGCTAAAATAGAAACGATTACAATTGCCGATTTAAAGTTTAGCCCCAATTTACAATTTGGTTACCAAAAAAGAACCGAATTAGAACCTGATTTAATAGAGTCTTGGGACAAAATAAAAAAAGCAGATCATTTGGTTTGGATACATCCAGTTTGGTGGGGAGGTTTGCCAGCAATAACCAAAGGATTTATTGATCGTCTTTTTTTACCTGGAATGGCTTTTCAGTACCGTGAAAATTCTGTTTGGTGGGACAAACTTCTAAAAGGTAAAACGGCTCATATTATTACAACTCTCGATCAGCCCGGCTGGTATTACAGATTGGTTTTTGGAAGACCAAGTGTGAACCAGTTAAAGAAATCGACTTTAGAATTTTGTGGTATAACACCAGTTAAGGTAAGTTATATCGGAGTTATAAAAACATCTGATAATAACCAAAGAGAAAAATGGTTGACTAAAGTTTATAATCTTGGATTAAAAAATAAGTGATTTTTTGCCACTGATTTAAATGATTTATCCCGTCCCAACATTTCGGGATTGGGATTGAGAACCTAGCGTAAAACCTTTGAACCTTTGTGTCTCAGAACCTTAGAGCCTCTTTTTAAATTACCCTTGTAAATCTAATCCAAATGTTGTTTTTAAAAGCTCAATGTTTGGATTTATTTCTAATAAACGGTTGTAACGATCCTGGTCATTATAGCTTCTTTTGCTTTCGTAAGCTTCATTTACAATTACATTAATTGTGATATCATGATTATGCAAATGACCTCTTAAGTGACCTAAGATACCGTGCATTTCTTTCTCAAAATCAAGTTTAGAACCTTCGTTGGGTAATTCGATGCTTATAGAAGTTCCGTTTAAAACAGGATCGTTTATAAGCAATAACGATTCCATTATCTTAAATCCTTTTTCACCTAAACGTTGTGCATACTTATTCCATTGCAATAACATTTCAGTTTCAGTAAAATCTTCCGTAGGTAAATCAGCTGTAGTAGGCTTTACGTAAGATTTACTGCTTTCTTCTAATTCTTTCTTCTTGCGAATACTCGATAATGAAAATGCCGAAATACCAGATATTGTTGTGCTTGGTACAACAGGTGCTTTCTGTGGGGCTACAATTTCTGCTTTAACAGATACAGGAGCTACATTGGGAGTTACGGGTACAGAAGTTTGTTCTTTCTTTTCGGCAGAAGGTTTAACTTCTGTGATTGAGAAAGTAGGATTTCTATAATAAGTAGGCGGAATTATATATTGGTCAACTTTTTTTTTTCTCCATCAAAATTGATAGAGGCCAATTGCATTAAACTAAGTTCAACCAAAAGACGTTGATTTTGACTCAATTTATATTTTAAATCACAATCATTAGCAATTTCAATTCCTTTTAGTAAAAATTCCTGAGAAGCTTTTTGAGATTGCACCCCATACATTTGTTGTGCTTGTTCACCAACTTCTAGAAGTGATAAAGTAGCAGGAGTTTTGCTTACCAATAAATCTCTAAAATGTGATGCTAAACCAGCAATAAAATGATGTCCATCAAAACCTTTAGCTAGGATATCATTGTATGCCATTAATAATTCAGGGATTTTATTTTCTAGGATAAAATCGGTGATAGCAATATAGGTTTCATAATCTAGAACGTTCAGGTTTTCGGTAACTGCCTGGCGTGTTAAATTAGTACCACAATAAGAAACAACTCTATCAAAAATTGATAAAGCATCACGCATAGCGCCATCCGCTTTTTGTGCAATAATATGTAGTGCATCGTCTTCAAAAACAACACCCTGACTTGTTGCAACTTCAGCTAAATGTTCTTTAGCATCTTTTACGGTAATTCTTTTGAAATCGAAAATCTGGCAACGAGATAAAATCGTCGGAATGATTTTATGTTTCTCTGTTGTTGCTAATATAAAGATGGCATGTTTAGGCGGTTCTTCTAATGTTTTTAAGAAAGCATTAAAAGCTGCAGATGACAACATGTGGACCTCATCTATAATATATACTTTGTATTGTCCTGTTTGTGGCGGGATTCTAACCTGATCAATCAAGTTACGGATATCGTCTACAGAGTTGTTTGAAGCAGCATCGAGTTCAAAAACGTTAAATGCAAAATCTTCGTTTGGATCATCATAACCTGGTTGGTTTATTTTTCGGGCAAGAATACGAGCACAAGTTGTTTTACCAACTCCACGTGGTCCTGTAAATAATAAAGCCGAAGCAAGATGATTACTATCTATGGCATTAAGTAAAGTGTTGGTAATGGCTTTTTGTCCCACAACATCCTTAAATGTCTGCGGGCGATACTTACGAGCCGATACTACAAATTGTTCCATAGTTTGTTTATTGGGTAGCAAAGATAAGATTTTTGTTTATTTTTTTAGAGGTATTTTGTTTATTTGATGAATATCTTTTTCTTCAGAATTATAAAGATTAAAAATGAAAATAATAGTATATTGACAATCAAAGAAATGATAATATACCTGCTATAACTTTCTATTTTTAGCTCTGTTTTTTCTTTTTCAGAAATTATATTTTGAGAGGATTTGTACGCTCTTAATTGTTCTAATTGATAAAAGAAAGTTGTGAGTGTTTCATTTCTTATTTTTAAGTTATCTACTTCGCAAGTAATAGAGTCTAATTTGGTTGTTTTCTGTCCGTAAATACCATGAATTGGAATTGGAGGAAGAAAACCAGTCCCTATTTCCATTGTTTGAGTTGGAGATCTTAAATCTAGGGTTATTGTTTTCTTGTCTTTATTGAATAGTGCATAAACTATCCATAAATCCTTTTTTAAAGGATATATGGGATAATCAGTTTCGTCACTTTTAGCATTAATAATTTTGGAATTATAATTTCCTTTAAATAATTCTAAAATTCTGAAAGTAGAGATTTTATTGATTGTATCTATTTTAATTAGTTCACCATAAAAGATTATATCAGCATCCTTAATCCCTTGATTAACCATTGCTTCTTTTTTTAAGCGTCTAAATTCACTTGAATAAGAATAATTATAATAGCAAAAGAATACTAAGAATAAGATGTACTTTAATTTCATGGAGTTGATTTTAATACAATAATACTATTTTTAATTATAGTATTTAGAAGTCGATGCAACTCAAATAAAAAACGGAAATAACTATTTAAAGTTATTTCCGTTTTAGGTTGATACTAATATAAACGATTGTCTTTATCTAGTATATACAGTTATGATTCCTGCTGCATCTTTTAGTTTTAACTCGCTAAGAGTTAGGTTTACTATATCCTGAGTTTTAGATTCGCCATCAATAACTGTTGTTAAGTTATTATGCGATCTGGAATAAATTCCAGCACTAGTTGTTAATGCACAAGCACTAATTGTAGAGTCATAATCACCTTCGGTTGCAGTATTATCAAGTTTAAGTTCAAGATAATCCTTATTACAGCCTGTTTGATTTTGTGGAGCATCTATCAAAGTTTCTGTTCCGCTAACAACAGTACCTACTTTACTAAGATCCCATTTTCCTGATAGAGGTATCAGTGTTTCTCCTTCGTTGTCATCACTACTACATGAAGCTGAAAATAATCCGATACTAAATAATATTGCGAGTAATATGCTTCTGTTTTTCATTTTAAAATCTTTAAAAGGTTAGATGCTAATATAGTTGCAACACAAGGAAGTAATGTTGTACAATTTTTGATTTGATTTACATAATTAGTTGATTTGTAATAAAATATAATTGGTAAATGTTGTTTTTATCTATTATATTTATAGATAATTTCTATTTTTTGCTAAATCTGAATTTTATAACAACTAAGTTGGATTCAATTTTTTAAGAAATAATATTAATGGTTCTTAGGTTGGAAATACTCGTAGTTACTGAAAATAGGTGTTGCATAACTAAAAGTTTTAGAGTTATTCAATACTTTGATTTTTAGTAATTGATTAAAATTTAATTTGTAAGATAATTTGTAATATTTTGTTGTTTTGTTCGTTAACTTTAAATCGTTTAATTAATTTAAAAAAAAACATGATTATGAAAATTAAGTCTATTTTGTTAGGAATGAGTTTAGCTTTTTTATTAGTGGCTTGTGGTCCCAAAGATGCAGATATTCAAAAAGAGATTGCTGCAAAAATGGGTGACATGCCAGGAATGGAAGTTACTGTAAAAGATGGTATAGCTACTATTTCGGGAGTTTGTAAAGATGCTGCTTGCAAAGAAAGCTGTGAGGCTATTGCAAAAGGAATTAAAGGAGTAAAATCGGTAGTGAATAACTGCGAAATTGCTGCTCCTGAGCCTGTAGCTACTGCTGCGCCTGTTGTAATTAATGCCGATAGTGTTTTGAATACTTCGATAAACGAGGTAGTAAAAACGTACAGTGGTGTAACTGCTACAGTTTTGGATGGTGTGGTAACACTTAAAGGTGATATTAAAAGAGACCAATTACCAGCTTTGATAAAAAGCGTACAAGAATTGAAACCTAAAAAAGTTGAAAACAAGTTAACTATTAAATAAAGATTTTATGAGTTTACAAGATAAATACAGAGAATTAACAAGTTTAGCTACTGATTTAGGTATCGCTAATTTGCAAGTAAGAGAGCAGGATAATGTTTTGTATGTTGATGGAACTGTAAAATCTGCTGAGGACAAAGAAAAACTTTGGGCTGTTTACGGAAAAATTGATCCTGATTTTAGAGCAGCAGATGTTGTTATGAATATTGCTGTTGCTGAGGGAACAACAACAGATTATACTGTTGTAGGAGGTGATTCCCTATCAAAAATTGGAAAAGCGCATGGGGTTTCATGGCAAGCAATTTACGAAGCTAATAAAGATGTGATTAAAAATCCTGACCTAATACAAGTTGGTTGGAAATTAAAAATACCTACAGCATAATTTATTTATGTTGTTATTCTTAAAAGTCTATCATTTTATGATGGACTTTTTTTATGGATATAGGTTACTTAATTGGTTGCCTGGTTATTATGAGTATAATATATATCAAGAAATGTTTTTTTTATATTAAAATCTATTATTTTTATCTGTGAAATTTATAGACTAATAGAACTTAATGAATTAATTATGAGAAAAATAAAATTGTTATTTTTTTTACTTCTGGTAAGTAATCTAAATTTTGGACAAAGTAAGACTGATGAGGATTCGATTAAAGCAATTGTTGAAAGTGCTTATATAGGCGGAATACACAATGGAGGTCCAATTGAAGATATACGAAAAGGTTTTCATCCTACTTTTAAGATGCTACGATTAGATAACAATGATGTTGTGTCGGTTGCATTGGAGGAATGGATAATAGGAATTGAAAAAGGACGTAAGCAAAATGCTGATAAACCTATAATAAAGGCTGAAAGTGAATATTTGAATGTAATAGTATCTGGAAATGCAGCAACAGTTGTTATGAATGTATCTAAGAACAAAAAGAAAATTTTTACAGATCATCTGACGCTGTATAAATTTTCTGAGGGTTGGCGAATTGTCTCTAAAGCATTTTATAGAATCCCATAATTTTAGATATGAAACTACTTTTATTGACTCTGTTATTAATTACAACATCAGTTGTAAAATGTCAAAATACAATTGCTGTATCTGGTGATAATAAAGTGACTCCGATTTATGAGTTACGTATTTATGAAATATTCGAAAATAACAAAAAGGGTTTTCATGATCGATTTAGAAATAATGCAATGGAGATTATGAAGAAATACAATTTTAAAATTTCTTCGATTTGGGAATCAAAATCAGATAAGAAAACAGAATTCGTTTATCTATTGGAGTGGAGTGATGAAGCAACAATGAAGAAAGCTTGGGAACAATTTCGAGCCGATAAAGAATGGATAGAAATTAAAAAACAAACGAGTACTAAATTTGGTGATTTAATAGGTAATATTGAAGATCGAGTTTTGACAAAAATGGATTATTCGCCATATTGATTATCTTAGTTGTTAGCTAGCGCGAGCGTCCCGCTCGTGAACATAATCCAAATAAAGAATAGCTAGTTAAGATTTTAATGCTTTTTTTAGCATTGTAGTCACGAGCGGGACGCTTGTGCTAGCGTGGGATAACTAAACAAAAAAATCGGAGATACTAATTACAATAAATTAAAATAATTTTATTAGTTAAATAAAATAATCCAATTTAGGAGTATACTTTTACGGTTAAAAACTTTAACTATAAATTTCTTTGATGAAACAATTTAATTTAAACAACAACATACTTAAACTAAAAGTAAAAAAATCCCCATTAGGAATTAGAATCGTGATGTTCTTTTTTGCTTTTGCTTTTTTTGTTTTTCCACTATTAGGAGCGATCATCAATATAATAAGCAGAGGCGGAATGCAATTCGGCTATTTTATTGGTATAGGTTTATTTTCGGTTATGGGATTTTATCTACTTAGGGTTGCTTTATGGAATACTTATGGTGAAGAAACTATTGAATTTTTTGAAAATAAAATTACATATGAAGCAAATTATGGTTGGTTTAAGGATGGTAAAAAAGAAATGAGTTTTGCTATTCTTAAATATTCTTTTAAGTTGGTTGGTTATGAAGAGGACAATGAAGGTGTGTTGGTAATAGCTTCTGAAGAGTCTTTGATCGAATCGGTTGTTAAAATGCCGATAAATCAAGTTGAAGAATTGATTTCGATTCTTCAATCTCTATAATAGTTCCCCGTGCTGTCGCGAGCGTGGGATTTATCGCAACATGAATAAACTTTACTATAGATTTGTAAAGTTACCAAAAAATGGTAACTTTACATAAAATCACCAAATATATCATGGGAAGAAATACATCCATATCGTTGGGGAATCATTTTGAGAATTTTATTGAGCATAGTCTTTCAGAGGGAAGATTTAAAAATGCTAGTGAAATTATCAGAGCGGGTTTACGCCTTTTAGAAGAAGAAGAAAATCGATTGATGGCTTTGAAAAATGCAGTTCAAGAAGGTATTAATAGTGGACGAGCTGAAAATTTCGACCCTAATAAACATCTTGAAAATTTAAAGGCAAAGAGAAAGTAAATGGCTAAATATCATTTAACCAATAAGGCTGTTGAAGATTTAACTCAAATTTGGAATTATACTTATGAAGAATGGTCTGAAAGGCAAGCTGATAAGTATTATTCTCTGCTTTTGGAATCATGTAGAGAAATTGCTGAAAATCCAAATATGGGTAAAAATTATGAGGAGATAACAAAGGAATTATTTGGATTTAAATCAAATGAGCACATTCTTTTTTATCAAGTTATTTCAAATGAGGAGGTTGAAATTATTAGAATTCTTCATAGTAGAATGGATTTAAAAAGTAAATTTTTAAAATAAAATCGGAATGAAATTTCTATCGAGATACTCTCTTAGCTATTGCTGGCGTTGAATTACTCTATTCATAATAACAATAGTTACTTATAAAACCCAAAGCCCTAGCCCTGATAGAAGCGGCATCCTTTTTCTGGCTTTTTTTTTAGCCAGAAAAAGATACAGCGGATAGCAGGAATAGCTCCTGAATAAAATTATCTTCCTCTAATACTTAAATCACTTAAGATTTTTGCGGTTTCAGAATCGGAATTGGCTGAAAATCCAGCGACGTAAACACCTTTTTTGCCTGATGTAGATTTTATTCCATAAACCACAGCTTCATCGCCTGGATCTGATTCTCCTTCGTATCGATACACATGTACGATTTCAAATTTTTCAGGATTTTTCTTTATTACATCTTCATTTAGATTAAAATCATAAGTAAATCCTTTTTCGTTTAATTGATCCAAAGCTTTGGATACAGTTGCGTAGTGATACATTCTAATCATGATAAATGAAATTTTGGTGGTTAACGTTTAAAGATAACTATTTTAAAATTAAGTGTTTGTAAAAGGAGTGTTAAAGTAAATTTTATAATGGAGAAAAGAGAGCAATAAAAACGCTAAATTTGCCCCGCAGACCGCCTTATCGTCGCTCATTTAGGTGAGGGGAGGAAAGTCCGGACACCACAGAGAAGCATAGCGGGTAACACCCGTCGGTCCCGATAGCTATCGGGATTAGGACAAGTGCAGCAGAAAGTATGTACAGGTAATGCTGTAGTGAAAACAGGTAAACTCTATGCGGTGAAATATCAAGTATATCAGCATTTAAGGGCTTCTCGTTCGTTGCTGAAGGGTAGATAGCTTGAACTTATGAGTAATTGTAAGTCTAGATAAATGATAAGGTATTGTTAGTAATAACAAGAACAGAATCCGGCTTATAGGTCTGCATTTTTTTATATTTGTGAGAGTATTAAATTTATTTTCATGAAAAATCTTCACTAGTTATTTCTGAAATTAAACATGATACAAAGACGTGTAGATTATGAATATTTACGTTTTTTAATCTGTGGAATCTTTTTATCCCGTCCTGAAGCGTCGAGATTGGGAGTGGCAAAAAAAATAATATGAAAACAAGAATTGGAATTTTAGGATTGGGTGGAGTAGGTGGTTATTTTGGTGGACTTTTGGCGAAAGCCTACGCCGAAAACGATGCTATAGAGGTCATTTTTATTGCGCGTGGTAAAGCAATGGAAGTTATTACCGAATCGGGTCTGAAAATTAGTACTGATGAAGGAGAAACGATTGTTTTCCCGACTGTAGTATCTAATGATCCTGATGTAATTGGGAAACTAGATTACCTTATTTGCGCTACTAAAACCTATGATATTGAAGAAAGTCTTGATGCCATAAAAAAATGTATTACCAAGAATACTGTTTTTCTTCCTTTATATAATGGCGTTGATGCCACGGAACGTATTAGTATCATTTTTCCTGATAATGAAGTTTTGCAAGGTTGCGTTTACATCGTTTCGATGATTGCTGAACCTGGCGTTATTAAAAAAACAGGTATTTACGAAAAGTTATTTTTTGGTTCTGATAGTGCTTCGGTTTATAGAATGAAGGCATTGCAAACCATTTTCCAAAATGCTAAAATCGAAAGTTATCTCGTTGATAACATAGAAGAAACAGTTTGGGAGAAGTTTGTTTTTATATCGTCTTTGGCTTCAGCTACTTCTTACTTGAATCAGAATATTGGTAAAATCATGGAAAATGCTTCTAGTAGAAATTTATATGTTTCATTGCTGAATGAAATCACTATGATTGCGGCTGTAAAAGGACTGAATCTTCCTAATGATATTGTAATGCAAACTATCCTGAAATTGGAGAAAACACCTCGTGATGCCACTTCGTCTATGCACCGTGATTTGTTGGCAGGAAGAAAAATCGAACTTTCGTCTCTTACTGAATTTGTAGTAAATGAAGGTTTGAAATATGAAATTGAAACACCAACATATCAGCTGATTTTTGATAAATTAGCTACACACGAGAGTATTTAATCACTTATCTTAAATTCCAGTCCGATATTACGGATGCTATCGATACTAATTCGGGAATCGTCTTTAAAGTATTTTCGAATTTTACTGATATAAACATCCATGCTTCTGCCTGAAAAAAAGTCGTCATTTTTCCAAATCGATTTTAGGATTTGTTCTCTTTTTAGCATTTGATTTTTATGCGTGTAAAAGAAATGAATAAGCGCAGCTTCTTTCTCTGTAAGTTGTTGGTTTTTGTTGTCCTTTCTTAATGATAATCGTTTGGTATCAAATAAATAATCTCCAATTTGTAACTCGTTGGTTTCTGAGAAAAGAGATGTTTTTTGTTGGCTTCTTTTTAGGATGTTATTTAGGCGTAAGATAAGTTCTTCGGCTTCAAAGGGTTTTACAATGTAGTCGTCTGCACCGAGTTTTAATCCAATTATTTTATCTTCTTTAAGTTTTCTTGCTGTGAGAAAAATGAATGGAATTTCGGGATTGATTTTGATGATTTTTTCGGCAAGCGTAAATCCGTCAATAATAGGCATCATGACATCGAATACGCAAATATCGAATGTTGTAGTTTGAAAAATAGCTAATGCTTCCTGACCGTTTTCGGCCCAAGTAACATCATAATCATACAATTCCAGGTATTGTTTGAGTACGTTTGCAAAATCGGAATCATCCTCGGCTAAAAGTATTTTTTTCATTTTAGATTATAAATTTATCTTTGGCACTAAGGCAGAAAGACACCAAGTTTTTATTAAAATCAGCTCTTTGGATTTAACTACTGCGACTTTTTCGTTTCGTTCGTGTCGTAAAAATTCGATTTAACGCATAGGAACATAGATGTTATGTGTAAAAAAGAATACAAAAAAGAAAAATATTTCTTTCACATAGCTATTAGCTATGTGAATTTTAAATAAGTGAAACGTCTTTTTTGAGGGTGTAAAACCTATGTTTCTGTGTGTTGAAAATATTTTTTATCAATATAAGCATTGCGACTGAAAACTGAAACTGCAACTAAAAACTTAACTTAACGGAATACTAATATAAAACTTAGCTCCTTTTCCTAAATCGCTTATTACCGCAATCGTACCTTGATGGGCTTTGATGATTTGGTTTACATAATAAAGTCCTAATCCCAATCCTTTAGAATTGTGTAGATTGCCTTGTTCTACACGATAGAATTTATCAAAAAGTAAAGAATGTTTGCTTTTAGAAATCCCGATTCCGTCATCCTGAATACTAAGATTAAATTGGTTTTGGATTAATGTAGTTTTTATAACAATGGTATTCGAGCCATATTTTACTGCATTTTCGAGCACATTTAAGATTGCTGTTGTTAAGTGAAATTTATCTAATACCAGAGTAGTTTCGTTTGTACCAAAATGGGTTTCTATTTTAACTTTAGGGTATGCAATTTTAAAATCTTCGATAATTGCATTTAAGAAAGACTCGGTAATAATCTTTTCTTTCTGCATTTCCATTTCATTTTCATCTAGAGAATTTGCCAGAACTTGGTCGATTAAACTCTGTAAACGGTTGTTTTGACGCGAAATGGTATTAAGAATCGAGTTGAAATGAATTTCGTTGTCACGAATGTCTTTTCGCTCTAGTATTTTGGTCGAAATAGCCAGAGTCGTTAAAGGTGTTTTGAGTTCGTGTGTGATATTATTAATAAAATCGGTCTTTATATCACTTACTTTTTTCTGTTTTATCAATGCTTTTATGGCAATTACAAAAAGTGTTACTAAGGTTAAGATTGATAGTAGGGACAAGAATAAAATCATGCTCATCCTTTTTAATATTATCATTTCCCAATCGATAACCGATACGTACATAGAATCTTCGGTTAGCAAATTATAATCTTGCATTTGCGCTGTTCCGTTTGTTGTACCCACATAATTTCGGACTAAAAAGGCATTGTCTAAAGAAGCCAGATTACCATATAATTTGTTTTTTATAAATGGCTTTTCGGAGAAAATTGTATCGGCTTTTTTAGAACTATTATAGATGATAAACTTGTTGAGTACAATGGCAAAATCTATAGAAAAATTTGGAATTTCTCTATTAAACTTCTGTTGCAATTTTCGGGTTAGTTCACTTCGAAATTCATTTTGAAGCAAAGCGGTTTTAATGTCCGATTTTGTTTTCTTATCATGTATATAATTCTCGGCTAATTGCTTGTAGAGATGTTCTTTTTTGTTGACAATTGTCGAATCGATATCGCTATAATCATTTGTGATAAAAGCAATTTCATTCTTAATCTCTGAGTGAAACTGTGCTACTTTATAATCATAAGTTGTTTTTACCAAATAGCATTGCACAACAGATAAAACCACCAGAGCGATAGCTGATAAAAAGATTAATAAGTTGATTCTGTGTTTCATTTCATCCAATAAATACATCCCAAAAATAAAGCTTTTATCTTTTAATTTATGCATTAACCCTGCATTAACCTACGATTAACTTTCGGCAGTGTTTTTTAGAACCATTTTTGCAATCGAATATATAGAAAAAGACAAATTATGAAAAAACGATTATCAATGCTGATTCTGTTTGGAATTACATTTTGTTATGGGCAAAAAATGGAAAAAGTAACGGTTGATTATTTAGATACCAATGATATATATGTCAATGACGAAGACTCACAATCATTGCATTATTACAAAATGGTTCCAAAAAAGGATATTATTGGGGCATTGGTGATTTTGCCTTCTGGAGGGGAATCTACAGAAGATTTATTAAAACAAATAACATTGCATGAGTTAGCTGTTAAAAAAGGTATTCTGGTAATTATTCCTTCAATAAATTGGGGAACGGATAGTCGTGAAGCTGAATTTTCTTTTTTAGACAAGATTTTTGATGAAGTTGTAAGAAAGTACAAAGTCTCTAAGGAGAATTTTATTTTAGGAGGTTTGTCGAGTGGCGGTATTATTTCTTTGACTTATGCGGAAAACGCCATTAAAAATCCAAACAAATTATTCTTAACTCCTAAAGGAATTTTCGCTTTGGATGCTCCGCTGGATCAAGCTCGTTTTTATAAATATTGTGAAAGAGAAATTAAAAGAAATTTTTCTGAAGCTGGTGCAAATGAGGCAAAATGGATAAAGAATAATTGGGATACTTTGTATGGCGGTTCGCCTGATCAATTCCCGGAAAAATATATTGATGGTTCTATTTTTTCTTATGGTGCAAAAGATGGAGGCAATGCAAAATATTTAAAAAATATGCCTATTCGTATGTACACAGATCTCGATGTTAACTGGCTAATTAATGAACGACACCGTGATTTGTATGACTGGAACGGGATTGACATAGTTGGGATGGTAAACCAATTGAAAGTTATGGGAAATAATAATGCAAGTGTAATTATAAGTCAAGGAAAAGGAGTGAGATTAAACGGGAGTAAAAATCCGCATTCTTGGTCGATAATGGATACAGAAGATTGTTTGAATTGGATTCTTAACTTACTTAAAAGATGATTAAAATAATAATAATTGCAATTTGTCTCCTTATTTCTGCATTTGGATATGCACAAAGCGAAACGCCAAAGGATAGTATTTCGAATAAATTAGAAGAAGTCGTCATCAGTGCAAAACCAAAAACATTTTCGAACCAAAACGGAAATATTAAAATAGATGTTGCTAATTCTGTTTATAACTCTGTTCCTAATACACTAGATTTATTATCTAAATTACCTACTATTATTGTAAGTTCAGACAAAGAGAATATCTCGATTGTAGGCAAAGGAACGCCACTTATTTATATTGATAACCAAAGAGTGGGAATGAATGACTTAAATGCGTTATCGGTAGATGATATAAAGAATATCGAAATCATCCAGAATCCATCTGCTAAATATGAAGCGGAAGGACGTGCTGTGATTTTGATAACAAGAAAATTTAGTAAAAAAGATAGTTTTAAAACGGACATTTCTGAAGTAGCGTCTTTTAAAAAAAGATACAATAATTATCTTGGGTTTAATTCTAGTTTCAAGAAAAACAAACTAGAATGGAAGGCTAATTTTAATTACAATCAATTGCAACCTTGGGAAAATCATAGTATCGATTATGAGATTGCTAATGCAAATATTGTTTCAGATTATGATGTTGAAGCTTATACCAAGCGCAAACAGTATATTTTTGGAGGTGGATTATTTTATAAGATAAATGAGGATGATTATTTCTCGTTTAGTATAAACAGTAAGTTGCAAAAAGACACTTTTGATATTAATACGAGTACTTATAATAAAAAAGATAATGTCGAAAACAATGTTGTAACCTTTAGTGATAATGATAGCAATAAGGATTTTGTAAACACATTTTTAAATTATTCTAAGAAGATAAAAGCTATCGATACGCAGGTTTTTACAGGCTTGCAATATTCTAATTTTGATCAGGGATTATGGAGTGAAGTAGAAAACAATTTTAATGATACAGAGTTTGGCTTGACACAAATCCGAGATCAAAAGTTTAAAGTTGGTGTTTTTTTAGGAAGAATTGATATTGAGAAAAAGTTTAAAAATGAAATGAAATTTGAAGTAGGAGGATTGTATTCTTCTGCCGATTCAAAATCAGATTTTGATATATTTTATTCTGAAACCAATAAAAATGTATTGAGCCATTATGATTTTAAAGAGCAAAATTTAGCAGGATATAGTCAGTTATCGGGAAAGATTAAGAAAGTTGATTTTTCAGTTGGGATAAGAGTGGAGAATACTAATGTAAACGGAAAATTTAAAACCGATTTATTGCCTTTGATTGATAAGAATTACACTAATTTTTTCCCCAAAGCACAACTTACTTTCCCAATAGATAGTACAAAAAGCATTAGTGTAAATTATGCCAAAAGTATTTCGAGACCCAATTATTCTTCTTTAAGTCAGGGAACAACGTATATTAATCCTTACTTTTTATATGGCAGAAATATAAATTTGGATCCGACTATTATTAATGAAATCTCATCTACTTTTCAGTTTCATGATAAATCGGTTAAGCTAAGTTATTATCAAAACATAAATCCAGTTTATAATAGTTTTATATATGATGAGGAACAAAATATCATGACGTTTAAAGATATAAATTTTGATAAGGAAACAGGATTTAACCTGGATTTCACATTACCATTTACTTATAGATTTTGGACAACGACAAATTCATTGGTTTTTATTTTAGAAAAAATAGAAGATAAATCGGCTATGTTTTTAGCTTCAAAACCCTATTTGTATTATTACTCAAATAATGAATTTAAACTTCCCAAAGGATTTACTCTTACTGTATCTGGCTGGGGATTGACTAAACAAAACAAAGGCGTTTTTGAGCGAAACGAAAGATTTATTGTAGATATGGCGCTTTCTAAAACTTTTTTCAAAAACTGGAATTGTACTTTAACGTGTAATAATGTTTTTAATAGTAATATCGAAGAAGAACAGTTTACTATTAATAACGTTAGTTCGAAGGCAAGATATCAGGTTGATTGGCACGAAATTTCGATTGCTATAAAATATTCTTTCGGAAAAATAAAAGATTCACAGTTCAAAGAAAAAAATGTAGATGATTCAAACAGGATTCGATAAATGATGTGTTTAAAAGCAGAAGAGGCTGTCCGAAAAGTAATTTTAGATAGTTTGTTTATTGATTTTTGAAAACATGATTGCTAATTGCTCCAGCGGAGCATAATGTTTATAGCATTTTTTATAGAATCTATTGCTAAAGAGCTACAGTGTAGCGCCATTTTATTTTTTTTAGATTGCTATATATGTCACCCCGATGGGGTTTATAAAATGGGTTTGTGAATTTCTATAAATATAACGTCCCTCTGGGACTTAGAATGTCATAAACTTGTTTAAATAAGCAAAGAGGCTGTCTGAAAATTACTTTTCGGACAGCCTCTTTATATTATGATAACTTGGGTGTTTATTAACCTTCGTCTTCTTCGGTGCTTTTTGTTGCGGCTTTAAGGCTTATTTCTTCATCTTCGGAAGAATCAAATTCGAAGAAACTAAAGAATGAACCACCATAACTTTTCTTAAATGAAAAATTACTTAAATGATCTAATTTAGTATATTTAGAATGTTCGATAATCATCATTCCATCATCTTGCAAAAGCTCTCTCTCAAAAACTAACATTACAATTTTTTCGAATGTAGCCTGATCCAAAGCATACGGAGGATCTGCAAAAATAATATCGTAAGATGTTTTACAGCTTTCTAAAAATTTAAATACGTCACTTTTTGTTGCGGCAATATTAAAGTCAAATTCGGCTGCAACTTGCTTGATGAATTTTACACAACCAAAATCACCATCTACAGATGTAATTGGTGTGCAACCACGAGAGGCAAATTCATAACTGATGTTTCCAGTTCCCGCAAACAAATCTAATACCTTTAAGCCTTCAAAACTAAAATGGTTATTCAAAACATTAAATAATGCTTCCTTAGACATGTCAGTTGTAGGTCTTACCGGAAGGTTTTTGGGTGGAGATATGCGTCTTCCTTTGTGTTTTCCTGAAATGATTCTCATGATTGAAAAAGTATAAAATGTTGTTGATTTTGAGCCGTCGAAAAAGAATTTTTTCTTTCTAAGTTAGATACGTCAAACAAGGATACATTTCGGATATACTTATAAGCGATTGTAAAAAAATCATCTTTTTCAGAAATCGTTCCTAATAATTCAAGTTTAAAACTCTCGGGGTTCATATTAAGTTGTTCTGCTGTAAATAGCAAATAATAAATAAAATCCTCAGGAGTTTGATATTCAAAAGAATTAAATAGCAATAGTTTTTGGTTTTGCACGACAATTATTTCGAAATGTCCCAAATTAAAATTGACAACCATTGTTTTATCGTCATTGTTCTTGGATCCATCCAAAAGCTTTTCGACAAGAATACTATTGGCGTGTTTGTATTCGAAAGTGCCAAACTGGTCAATAAAAAAGTTGTTGATATTTACATACGGAATGTAAACTGCATTCATTTGATAATTAGAAATTTCGTCGAAAGCAAAAAAATCAGTTTCAAAAACCTTGGTATTATATTGTAAATAGCTACCTAAAAAGTTTTCGTCAAATAGGGCTGTAGGAACAAACGTCGATAAATTGTTGTTATGTATTACCGTTATTTGATCATAAGTATCTTTAAGTTCTGGATGTTTGCTAAAAGCATCGGCAAACAAATCTTCAATTTTGCTAGTTTTATGAGACGTATCAAAAGTGACTTCGTTTAAAGATAAAACAGTATTGTTTAATGTATCAAAACAACAAAACGAAAGCCCAGCCAGTGAAACCTGAATGGAAAGCTTTTTGTACTTTTTTGATGTTATATTTGTATTTTGTGATTGCATAAATGGATTTAAAATTCAATTCTTGTTAAGAATCAAGATAGAATTAAACGTGATGACAAACTTACAATTTTTTTTTATTCATTTGGGATTTTATGTGGTTCCCTCGCGTTTGATACCTATATTTGATGATAATTTTACATTAATATAACCGTTATGAGTTCTTCCCTGTTTTATAGTCTTTTACAAAAAAAATTCCCTTTTTCTCCGACCTATAAACAGGATATTTTTTTTCAGAAGATTGCTATATTTTTAACCGATACAGCAAATGATACGATTTTTGTACTAAAAGGATATGCAGGAACAGGAAAAACTACGGTAATTTCGACCATTGTAAATAATTTAGCCGAGATTGATAAGAAATATGTTTTGCTTGCGCCAACAGGTCGTGCTGCAAAAGTAATTGCTAATTATTCGGAGAAACCCGCTTTTACAATCCATAAAAAAATATATTTCCCTAAGAAATCTTCTGGCGGTGGAGTTTCGTTTACCATTCAGCAAAACAAGCATAAAAATACCATTTTTATAGTCGATGAGGCTTCGATGATCTCAGATAGTAATTCGGATTCTAAATTATATGAAAACGGTTCTTTATTAGATGATTTGATTTCATACGTGTATTCGGGAACCAATTGTAAAATGATTTTATTGGGAGATACGGCTCAGTTGCCACCAGTAAATTTAGATATTAGTCCAGCACTTGATATTCATACGTTAAGCGTAAATTATAACAAAGAAATTGAGCATATAGAACTTGACGAAGTAATGCGTCAGGAGGAAAACTCAGGAATCTTATTTAATGCTACGGAATTACGTGAATTACTAAAAGAAAGTTTTATTACCGAGTTTAGGTTTGATGTAAAGAAGTTTAAAGATATTGTACGATTAACAGATGGTTACGATATTCAGGATGCGATAAACTCTGCATATAGTAATTATAGTATTGAAGATACGGCGTTTATTGTGCGTTCTAATAAAAGAGCCAATCAGTATAACGAACAAATTCGTACCAAGATTTTGTTTAAAGAAAGCGATCTTTCTACAGGAGATTTCCTGATGGTAGTTAAGAACAATTATTTCTGGCTAAAAGATTCTGATGAAGCTGGTTTTATTGCCAATGGTGATATTATCGAGATTCTGGAAATATTTAGTATTCAGGAATTATACGGTTTCAAATTTGCGAAAGTAAAAATACGAATGGTCGATTATCCAAATCAGAAACCTTTTGAAACGGTTTTATTATTGGATACTATAAAAAGCGAATCACCATCGTTAACTTTCGAAGAATCGAATAGATTGTATGAAGAGGTGATGAAAGATTATGATAATGAAACTACAAAATATAAGAAATTCCAAAAGGTAAAAGCCAACGAGTATTTTAATGGTTTACAAGTAAAATTCTCTTATGCAATAACGTGTCATAAATCGCAAGGTGGGCAATGGGATACAGTCTTTATAGAACAACCTTATTTGCCAAACGGTATCGACCGTGACTACATAAGATGGTTGTACACTGCTATGACAAGAGCAAAAAATAAATTATATTTGATAGGCTTTAAAGATGAGAGCTTTGAGGAATAAAACACGAATAAGCACGAATTGTTTTTTAGATTGAGATTAGTGAAAATTAGTGCAATTCGTGTTAGAAAATCAGTTTTACAATGACAACACTAAACGATTTACATTCGATTTCGTCTACGTTTTCGAATACAGATAAAATGCCAGTTTTGTTTCTAGGGCATGGGAATCCGATGAATGCTATCGAAGAAAATGAGTTTGTTGCAGGATTTAGAAACTTAGCAAAAACATTGCCTCAGCCGAATGCTATTTTGTGTATTTCAGCACATTGGTACACCAAAGGAACAAAAGTTACGGCGATGGAAATGCCTAAAACTATTCATGATTTTGGAGGTTTTCCACAAGCCTTGTTTGATGTACAATATCCTGCCAAAGGAAGTCCGGAATTAGCTGTTGAAACTAAAAGAATACTTACTCCTGTCGAAATAGAATTAGATGAAACCTGGGGCTTGGATCACGGGGCATGGAGTGTGATAAAGCATTTATATCCTGAAGCAAATGTTCCGGTGATTCAGTTAAGTATTGATTATACAAAATCGGGGCAATATCATTTTGAGTTGGCTCAAAAATTACAATCCTTACGTCATAAAGGAGTTTTGATTATTGGTAGTGGTAATATTGTCCATAATTTAAGATTAGTCGATTTTCATAATTACGATAGAGATAATTATGGCCACGATTGGGCGATAGAAGCTCGACAAACTATTAATGATTATTTGCTGGATGGAAACTTTCAACCGCTTATTAATTACGAGAAAATGGATAAAGCGATTCAATTAGCGATTCCAACACCAGATCATTATTTACCGTTGCTTTATACGTTAGGCTTAAAAGAAAAATCAGAAGAGTTAAGTTTATTTAATGATAAACTATTGGCTGGTTCATTGAGTATGACTTCGGTTAAGATTATGTAACAGAAATAGTGTACAGTTTCAGTTTCAGTCACAGTTCCAGTTTTGGGCTTTGGTTTGGGAAGCTAACTTAAAAAAGTTTAGATAAAATTAAAGGATTAAAATGTTTTTTCACGCAGATTCGGCAGATTAAAGCAGATTTAATTTAAAATTAGTCCTAAATAAATCTGCGCTTATCGGCTTAAATCTTTTAAAATCTGCGTGAGAAAAATTTAATTACAGATTTACTTCGTCTTTTCTATTTATTGCTTTAAAAAAATCCGTTTTAATCTGCGTCTTCGCCTTGGCGAATCAGTATCATCCGCGTACCTTTCACAAAGAGTTAGAATTTATAAAAATCTTACAATCCAATAGCATAGAAATATCCATCGGCACTCCCGAAATAAACCGTATTGTTACTAATAAATGGAGAAGAAACAATTGGACCAAGTTTATAAAACTCATCCATAACTTTTTTAGTTTCTTTATATTGGGATAAATCCGAATTTTTGGCTGCGTATGTAAAGTCTAGTTGGTCATTTTTTAGAATTTCGGCAGCATGTTTTTTTCTACTATCGGTGCTTATAAAATTAGATATTTTGCCAAGCGAAAGAATATCCAATGAAAAGAAATTACCTGTAAAATCTCCAAAATAAATAGTGTTTCCAGAAATTGCAGGACTTGAATATACATATCCGCTTGTTCTAAAGCGATATAGTTCTTTTCCAGTTTTAGAATCTAAAGCAAGTAAGGCATAAGTGTCTGAAGTTCCAACATATATAATATTGTTTAGTATTACAGCAGAGCTGAGAATCCATGAACTTTCGGCATCGTATTTCCAGATTAGTTTTCCTGTTTCAGAATCTAAAGCAAAAAAATGAGGATCTCTGGCACCAAAATATACCATTCCATCCGCAACAGCTACAGAAGATTGAATTCCTTTGAATCCTATTTTGTCTTCGGTAGTAAATTTCCATTTTTCTTTTCCTGTTTTACAATTTATAGCGTATAGTTTAGCATCCCAGCTACCAATGTATAAAGTATTTTTATCTAGAACTGGTGTGCTATGAATTGGTCCTTCGGTTTTAAATTTCCAGTTTAAGCTTCCTTTTTTTGCGTCAAGCGAATATACATTTCCATCACTGCTCCCAAATAATACCGAAGCCGATTTATTGTCTTTGTATACTACAGGCGATGATAAATAAAAGTCCCATAAATCATCCATGGGTTTGTTATTTGGCTCTGTGCTCAATATTCTAAGATCACTATACCAGTTTTCTCCACCTGTTTTAAATTTCCAGACTTCTTTACCAGTTGTTGTATTTACGGCATAATAATAGCCATCGAAACTGCCGAAAAAGATAGTGTTTTCGTAAATACTTGGTGAACTATGGATTGCTCCATTAGTTTTGAATTTCCATTTTAAATTTCCAGATTTCTCTTCGATAGCATAAAGAAAACCGTCTTCGCTACCTATAAATACAATTCCGTTTTTGGCTATTGGTGAAGAGAATATTTTGCCATCGGTTTTAAATTTCCATTTAATGTCGCCTAATGGTAAATATCCTTTACCAGGAAATACTCGGTCTGAAAATGAGTTTATAATTGAGGGTTCATTCTTTTGCGCAAATGAATTATTTATTACTAAAAAGAAATAGAGAGGGAGAAGTGCTAATAATCTTTTCATATTTTTTTTCTTATAAAAATAAATATTTTATAACATATTAAAGTTTAATTATTTAAGAAATATGTTAGAAATAATTTTTTAAAACCTGATTGTGAATAGGTATATTTGTTTTTACGATTTATCACTAATACATTCAAGAAATGAAAATAATAGCAGTTATTCCCGCACGTTACGCTTCTACACGATTTCCCGCCAAACTAATGCAAGATTTGGGCGGCAAAACAGTAATTTTAAGAACGTATCAGGCCGCAATACAAACCAATTTATTTGATGATGTATTTGTTGTAACAGATTCGGATATTATATTCGACGAGATTGTCTCAAATGGAGGTAAAGCCATTATGAGTATTAAAGAACATGAATCGGGGAGTGATAGGATTGCTGAAGCTATCCAGAATCTGGAAGTTGATATTGTTGTAAATGTACAAGGCGATGAACCTTTTATCGATGCTGAACCGTTAGCAAAAGTGATTGAAGTTTTCAGAAATGACTCAGACAAAAAAGTTGATTTGGCTTCTTTAATGCGTGAAATTAAAGATGAAACCGAAATAAATAATCCTAACAATGTAAAAGTTGTAGTAGATCAAAGCGGATTTGCATTGTATTTTTCTCGTTCGGTTATTCCGTATCCTAGAGATGTAGCTGTTGGTGTGCGTTATTTTCAGCATATTGGAATTTATGCTTTTAGAAAACAAGCTTTATTAGATTTTTATAGCTTGCCAATGAAATCGCTTGAAGCTTCGGAGAAATTAGAGCAATTACGTTATCTAGAGTTTGGAAAGCGCATTAAAATGGTCGAAACTACTCATGTAGGTATTGGAATTGATACACCAGAAGATTTAGAGAAGGCCAGAGTGCTTTTGTTGTCTAAATAGAAGTTATTGTATAATTGTTCTTAAGTTGTTATTGCCAATCTTGTCTTTCTGAGGCACGAAGAATCTCCGTGAGTAACTCTGCCAATGAGTAACTCTGCCAAGTAGATTTTCAATTATTGTCTATTCTGTAAACGTGGCTTCGACTCTTCTCAGCCTGATAATATAGTATATAAGCAGTAATGAGTATATATTCTCAATATTATTGTTGCTAATCTTGTCTTTCTGAGGTACGAAGAATCTCATCAAGTAGCTCGACATAGTTTGTGGAGTTTCTCGCGAAGATTTCTCCTGCGTCGAAATGACAAAATTGAGAGTATTTACACTCAATTTTGTTGTTGCTAAACTTGTCTTTCTGAGGTACGAAGAATCTCCGTAAGAAACTCCATAAAGGGATTAGGTCCTTAAATTCTATTCTATTTTGATCATAGCCCACGGTTTCAACCGTGCGGTACGGATTATGAAATGCATTGCGCTCCAACGGTTGAAACCGTTGGCAATGTTTATAAAATATTATTTGTGTTTGCAATCTGTGTTTTTGGTTTAATTTGTATCGTTTGTTCAATATCGTTTGAGTTTCTCCTCATCAAAAAGGCAAGATTGTGTATAGTTCTATTAAAAAACGTTTCATGGTTCTGAAAATAAGTTGTTTACGATTTTTATGATATACTTTAATAAATAAGTAAGTCCTAGCCCTGATGGTAGCGGCATCCTTTTTCTGGCTTTTTTTGCCAGTAAAAGATATAGCGGACAGCAGGAAATAGCTCCTTATAAAAATGAGTTGTTAAGAGTAAAAGGGATTAATCTATCTAAAAAGTCTATAAAAAAAGCTCCAAATCATTACAATTTGGAGCTTTTTTTATATTTGATAATCAAACTAAATTCTTAATATAAATTAGGGAATTTAGAAGGATTAACCTCATTCATCATGCTGTATACTTTTTCGTAAATATCTTCGGCAGAAGGTTTAGAGAAGTAATCGCCATCGGTTCCGTATGCTGGTCGGTGTGCTTTTGCAGTTAATGTTTGTGGTTTGCTATCTAAATGCATGTATGCATCTTGTTGCTCGATAATTTGTTGCAAGATATAAGCAGAAGCTCCACCAGGTAAATCTTCGTCTATTACAAGAAGACGATTTGTTTTGGCAATACTTTTTACAATATCTTGATTGATATCAAACGGAAGTAATGATTGTAAATCGATAATTTCACAGTCAATACCAACTTGTTGCAACTCAGTAGCTGCTTGTTCTACCAATCGCAAAGTCGATCCGTAAGAAACTAGCGTAATATCTTTACCTTCTTTTAGGGTTTCAACAACACCAATTGGTGTTTTAAATTCTCCGTAGTTTGTAGGTGCTTTTTCTTTTAATCTATATCCGTTTAAACATTCGATTACTAGCGCAGGTTCATCACATTCTAATAATGCGTTGTAAAATCCTGCTGCTTGCGTCATGTTTCTAGGTACAAGTACATGTATTCCACGTATTGCATTTATAATCATTCCCATTGGAGAACCCGAATGCCAGATACCTTCTAAACGGTGCCCACGTGTTCTGATTATTAATGGTGCTTTTTGTTTCCCTACGGTTCTATATTGTAAAGTAGCCAAATCATCACTCATGATTTGGATTGCATATAGTAAATAATCTAAATATTGGATTTCGGCAATAGGGCGTAACCCTCTTAATGCCATTCCTATTCCTTGACCTATTATGGTTGCTTCACGAATACCTACATCGGCAACACGAAGTTCTCCATACTTTTCTTGCATTCCTTCTAAACCTTGGTTTACATCGCCAATGTTTCCTACATCTTCTCCAAAGATTAAGGTTTCTGGATATTTAGTAAAGATGGCATCAAAGTTATCTCTTACAATCATTCTTCCATCAACATCTAGGCTGTTTGCCTCGTATTGTGGTAAAACTTTCTCTACAGAGAAAACATTAAGATTAGAATCTGAAAATAAATTGCTGCTGAATCTTTCTTGCGTTGTTGCAATGTATGCAGTAATCCAGTTTGCTAATTCGGTTTTACTGTCTTCATTTACAACTAAACGCAATATTTTTCTGGCTGTTGCAAGCATTTCCTTTTTTAGAGGAGATTTTATAGCCGCTAATTCGCTTGTTAGTTTTAAGATTTGTTCCTTATTATCAGTACTGTTATTTGCAGTAGTTTCTAATAAAGTAAGCAATACTTTTTGATCTTGAATAATTGGATCTATAAAAGAGTTCCATGCTTCTTTTTTGGCATCGAGAACTTCTTTTTTTAATTCCATATCAATTTCGTCCAACTCTTCTGGTGATGCTATATTAATAGCAATCATCCATAAACGCATTTGGCGAATACAGTCAAAATCTTTTTCCCAAGCCAGTCTTGCTGCGTTTTTATAACGTTCGTGAGAACCCGAAGTTGAGTGGCCTTGAGGTTGTGTTAATTCATTTACATGAATTAATACAGGGACATGTTTTTCGCGTGCAATAGCTGCAGCTTCTTCGTATGTTGCAATTAATTCGGCATAATCCCAACCTTTAACTCTAAAGATTTCGTACCCGTTTGAGTTTTCGTCGCGTTGGTATCCTTTTAATATCTCCGAGATATTTTCTTTGGTAGTTTGATGTCTTGCATGAACCGAAATTCCGTATTCATCATCCCAAACGCTCATTACCATTGGCACTTGTAGTACTCCGGCAGCATTTATAGTTTCAAAGAATAATCCTTCAGATGTACTAGCGTTCCCGATAGTTCCCCATGCAATCTCGTTACCATTTACAGAGAAATTATCTTTGATTTTTATTCCGTCTACGTTTCTGTATATTTTAGATGCTTGTGCAAGTCCTAATAATCTAGGCATTTGTCCTGCGGTAGGAGAAATATCTGCGCTAGAGTTTTTTTGTTTGGTAAGATCTTTCCAAGAACCATCTTCATTTAAACTATGAGTAACAAAATGTCCACCCATTTGTCTACCTGCCGACATTGGATCAAAGTTTAAATCGGTATGACCGTATAAACCAGCAAAAAATTGTTTAGGAGTTAACTCGCCAATTGCCATCATGAAAGTTTGATCGCGGTAATATCCCGAGCGGAAGTCACCATTCTTGAAGGCTTTTGCCATCGCCAATTGAGGAACTTCTTTACCATCGCCAAAAATTCCAAATTTGGCCTTTCCTGTCAATACTTCTTTACGACCTATTAAGCTACATTCCCGGCTAATAATAGCGATTCTGTAGTCGTTCAAAACTTCGGTTTTGAAATCTTCGAAAGTAAGTGTAGTATTGTTTTTTTCTTTTATCATAATCTGGAATGGGTCATGTTAGATCACAAAATTAATTAAAAACTAGCAATTATCATAATTCGTTAAAAAAAATATAATTTAATTATCTGTATTTAAAAGGGTATAATAGGATGCTTTTTTTGTTGTTTTTTTATTATTTTGTGTAATTTAGTAATAATAATTTATGTTTTGTTTGGTTTTTATTTGATTAAAACCATTTTCTTGTAAAAAGATTGGTTAATGTTTTAGGTGATAAAGTAACTACGAAACGTATTTTTTCTCCATATTTATCTTGAGAAATTTCCCACCCATTGTTAGAGTATACCGGAAAATACAATTCAAAATAATCTGGAACAAAATTTAATCGGATACCACTATCATATATAAATTTTTCTGCAAAACCTTTACTTTTAATAAAACCTACGTCTCCATATGCTTCAATCCAATTCCAAAGTGAATAACTTGCATTTAAAGTAGTTATCCATTGGTTGGCATATTGTGGGGTTAGTTTTGATTTAAATCCACCTTCGGCCATTATAAATTGTTGGCTAAATAGACCTGTACTTTCAGATCTTCCGTAATAATTATAATCATACAAATAATCTGTAGGGCGGTCTATACCAAAGCTAAAATAATCAGAATTGGTATTGTTGTATATAAACGTTCCAGCATACATTCTTAAATTTACCTGTCGATTGTTCTCAAAAAGTTTTCTGAACTCTATTTCACTGGCTACTTTCCCGAATTCACTTGCAAATTGTACTTCCGACATAAAGTTAAAATGATTTGTAACCTCAGTTTTAGTATTAAAATAACGGGCATTAAATACAGAATAATTAGGACTGGAATTGTCTGTAACATAATTGCTCTTTTCTCTATTAACAATAACCTGACGCAACGTAATAAGTTGTTTCCTGTTGTCACGAAAGTTTTCTTCTCTTATTCGCAACTGTACAGATGGATTTAACTTTAAATAAGTTGCATCTGGAGCGTAGTGAAAATAAGATTCAGAAAAAGAATATTTTACGTTATATAAAGTACTGTTTCTAAAATTTTGAACATACGAGAAACCCGATGAACCCGATATTGTTTTTGCCTTTATAGAGTAAGCAGGATTAATATCAAAAGTAAACGGTTTGTCTAATATCGTTTTGTTATGAAAACGTATTCCGGGAGTTATCCCATCATAATAATTATAGTTAAGCGTAGGGATATAGATTATCTGATTGTAATATGGATCTTCGAGATCTTTGGCAAAATTAAATTTTATAGGACGATTGGTTGGCGAAAAACCTTTTAGTGATTTCCAGTTGTTTCTTAAATTATACTCAGGAACTTCATTATCATAGTTTAAAACAATTTTGTCTGCATTTTTTCTTTCTACGGTAAATGTAGTATCTGTAGTTTTAGGATCAATCCATTGTTTAAACATTACCTCCTTTTTCTTTACTCCATATACAGGAATAGGAACATAGGTTTCTGTTTTATTTTTTAACGAAAATGTAATGCTGTCTTTAGTTTTAGAAACATTATTAAACTTATAATCTATTATATCTCTAGAGTTTATTATAATATCAAAGAACCAATTGATATCTTTTTTTGCATTATAATTCAAAAGACTTTCAAAATTACTACGACTTACTTGCTCTATTTTATTAAGTTCATAAAAATCCTGAATACTAGTTTGTACACTATTATTACCCAAATAATCGTCTAGATAACTAAGGCTAAGTCCAGCACGATATTTACTAGCAATTTGTTCATTAAATTTTATAAGCGTGTTCTTAGGGTCGCCCAGAGGTTGGTCTAGATTTTTGCGAGCCATAAGCATATAAAAATAACTGTATTGCTCGTTAAAACTCAGGTTAGTTATTTTATAGCTTTTTAAAATCTTCAGTTTCGAGAGACTTCCCATCATTTTCTGATCAGGATAGTTTTCTTCAATGTATTTCATCATGACATATATTTGTATGCCATCATAAATCCAGTTGTCTTTTCTTGGGTCTAAGCGTAAACTGCTTTTTAAATAGGTATTTAAATAGGTTTTTAAAAACTTAATTTCAAACATAAACTCATCCGGAAAAGGATTTATAAACGAAGGCAATTGGTTCAGACCATAAAACGGATTCCTTTCGTAATCTATTTGCGAAACCGTAATTTTTTCATGCGGATATTCGCCAATATACTTATTAGCATAATCTACAATTCTGTTTATAGCAAGTGCTTTCTGGATTTCATTTAAATTGTTGTTCTTTAAATTAGTAACGACCTCTGTAGAACTTATTTTATATCTAGTAAAACTATTTTTAGGTTCAATGAACAAGCTTAAATCTGTTCTTTTATTACCAGAATAAAAAGTATTGGTGTATTTCTCAAATTGTTCTTGCGAAGTCTTATTTAAGTCGGTAGTAATAGTATAATTATTAGGGACTTTAATTTCTACGTCATAATCAGTTGCTGCATTGGCAATATCATCCAGATTATAATTATTATATTTTATAAAACGATGGTTTTCAAATCGGGCAGGGCTTAAGAACCAGTTTTTTAGGTTTAAGCTTCCGTTTTGAGAATAGCCATATCGTGTAAATTTATCACTAGGAATCTTAACGATGTAGGTAAGATGTAAGACAATCGTTTCGTTTGGAGCTAATTTTCGATTTAGTTTGACTACAATATAATCGGGATTTTTTTCTGATCTTTCCCATGCCAAAGCTCCGTCTTCTGTATCTGTCAGACTTATAATCGTAGTATTTCCTCTTTCTTCAGGTTTAGCAAGGTGGAATCCTCTGTAAAACTCATCCGAAAAACGTTTGGCAAGAGGTGTGTTTTTATCCGAAAAAGAATTATTCCAATCATTAAGAACTACCGAAATTAAAGTATCGTTCGATACATTATTAAAGGTAATGTCTTGTCTGATATTCAGAGTTTTTAGCTCGAGATTAACCGCAACCGTCATTTTAGAATGATGCTGTGCGTACTGTTTTATCGAGCTCAATAAAACAAAAGTGCAAATCGTAATTTTATAAAATAACTTCAATGATTGTCCTTAAAGATTTATTAACGAAATAAATATACTATTAATTGTGGATTTATAAAGCCACTTATTGATAAAAAAGCATAAAAAAAGCTGTTTTTACACAGCTTTTTTAAAATTTAAAAATTCGGGCTTAAATCATATTTCTTATAGAATTTATCCAGAGCTTCAACTACTTCATCCTCAGAATCAACGATTTTAAATAAGTTCAAGTCATCAGGACTTACCGTATGTTCCTTCTCAACCAATACCGTTTTTACCCAGTCAATTAATCCAGACCAGAATTCAGTTCCAACCAAAATAATAGGGAACTTACCGATTTTTTTTGTTTGGATTAAAGTAATAGCTTCAAACATTTCATCAAGAGTTCCAAAACCACCTGGCATAACCACAAAACCTTGCGAATACTTAACAAACATTACTTTACGTACAAAAAAGTAGTCAAAGTTTAAGTTCTTATCACGGTCGATATAAGGGTTAAAATGTTGCTCAAATGGTAATTCAATGTTCAAACCTACCGAAGTTCCTCCGCCAAGATGAGCACCTTTATTACCAGCTTCCATAATTCCAGGACCACCACCAGTAATTACACCATAACCAGCTTTACTGATTTTATAGGCAATTTTTTCGGCTAATAAATAATATTTATCTTCTGGTTTTGTTCTCGCTGAACCAAAAATAGATACACACGGACCAATACGTCCCATGTTTTCATATCCATTTACAAACTCAGCCATGATCTTAAAAATCGCCCAACTATCGTTGGTTCTAATTTCGTTCCATGTTTTTTGTTTTAATCTATCTTGGATTACTTTGTCTTCGTCATTGTCAAAATCTTCTAATCTCATTTTCTTTGTATTAATTTATTTTTTTGGAGCTATTTCCAGCTGTCCACTTGTATCTTTTTATTTTTAAAGAAAAAATAAAAAGGATACCGTTCCCATCTGGGCTAGGCTATACTTTATCAATTTTATTTTACCCTAAAGCGGGGCGCAATATACTAAGATAATTCTTTTTTCAAAAACTGCGCTGTATAACTTTTCTTATTTTTAATTATTTCTTCAGGAGTTCCTTTCGCAATAAGCTGTCCGCCACCTTTTCCGCCTTCAGGACCAATATCTATAATATAATCGGCAAGTTTTATTACATCCATATTATGCTCGATAATCAGGATCGTATTTCCTTTGTCAACCAGTTTATTAATTACATCCATAAGAACCCGAATATCTTCAAAATGTAATCCTGTTGTAGGTTCGTCAAGAATATAAAACGTATTTCCAGTATCTTTTTTAGATAATTCTCCAGCAAGTTTAATACGTTGCGCTTCACCACCAGATAGCGTTGTACTTTGCTGTCCAAGAGTAATATAACCTAAACCAACATCCTGAATTGTTTTTACTTTTCTGTAAATCTTAGGAATCATTTCAAAAAACGGAACAGCTTCGTCAACCGTCATATTCAATACATCCGAAATAGATTTTCCTTTATAACGTATCTCAAGAGTTTCTCTGTTAAAACGTTTTCCTTGGCAAGTTTCACATTCTACATAAACATCTGGTAAGAAATTCATTTCGATAGTTCTCACACCCGAACCTTCACAAGTTTCGCAACGACCGCCTTTTACATTAAAACTAAAACGACCTGCTTTATACCCACGAATCATACTTTCGGAAGTCATCGTAAACAGATTTCTTATTTCAGTAAAAACCTCGGTATATGTCGCCGGATTCGAACGAGGTGTTCGCCCAATCGGACTTTGGTCAATATCGATAACTTTATCAATATGTTCCAAACCTTCGATCTTTTTATACGGTTGTGGTTTTTTTACACCATTAAAATAATAAGCGTTAAGGATAGGATAAAGGGTTTCGTTTATCAAAGTCGATTTTCCACTTCCTGAAACTCCCGTAACACAAATCATTTTTCCTAAAGGCAATTCAATCGAAACATTCTTTAGGTTATTTCCTGTTGCTCCGGTAAGTTTTAAGAATTTTCCGTTTCCTTCACGACGTTTTGCAGGAATTTCGATTTTCATTTCGCCGTTCATATACATAGCCGTGATAGTATGGTGCTGCAGAATCTCTTCAGGAGTTCCTTTGCTAATAATTTCCCCACCATATTTTCCTGCTTTCGGACCAATATCAATTACATAATCGGCACGTTCTATCATGTCTTTGTCATGTTCTACAACAATAACCGAGTTCCCGATATCACGTAATTGTTCCAAAGAATGAATTAATTTTTCATTATCCCTTTGGTGTAAACCAATACTTGGCTCATCCAGAATGTATAATACACCAACTAATTGCGAACCAATTTGAGTTGCCAATCGAATACGTTGCGCTTCACCACCAGAAAGAGATTTAGAACTTCGGCTTAAAGCCAAATAATTTAAACCAACATTCATAAGGAAGTTCAAACGGTCTTTTATTTCCTTAACAACCTCAGAAGCAATCAAAAGTTGTTTGTCTGATAAGTGACTGTTCAAATCTAAGAACCATGCAGTCAAATCAGATATATCCATATCACACAATTCGGTGATATTCTTTTCGTTTATTTTAAAAAATAAAGCTTCTTTCTTTAATCGAGAACCATGACATTCCGGACATTTTATTTCGTCCATAAAGTCTTTCGCCCAACGTTTTATTGTAGTCGAAGCACTTTTGTCATGCTGATTTTTGATGAAATTAGATATTCCTTCAAAATCTATTTTGTAATCACGAGCAACGCCCAAATCTTTTGAGTTTACGGTGAATTTATCTTTTCCACCATGCAAAATCATATTCATGGCTTCATCAGAAATTTTTTCGATAGGATCGGTAATTTTAAAACCAAACTTCTCTCCGATAACTTCAAGTTGCTTAAAAATCCATGATGATTTGTATTCGCCAAGCGGAACAAATCCACCAGCTTTTATAGATAGCTTAGGATTAGGTATTATTTTTTTAACATTGATTTCATTTACAGTTCCTAATCCATTACAATGCGCACAAGCTCCTTTAGGGGAGTTGAAAGAAAATAAATTTGGCTCCGGATTTTGATATGATATTCCTGTAGACGGACACATTAAGTTACGACTAAAATAACGCACTTCATTAGTGTCTTGATCCAGAATCATCAATACATTTTCGCCATGATGCATTGCGGTATTTATGCTTTCCGATAATCGTTTTTGATTGTCAGGAGTATCTTCAATTACCATTCTGTCAACAACAATCTCGATATCGTGGGTTTTATAACGATCCAGTTTCATTCCGGTAACTAAATCCTGAACTTCACCATTAACACGGACTTTTAAAAAACCTTGTTTGGTTATTTGCTGGAAAAGTTCGGCATAATGACCTTTACGTGCCTTAATTACAGGAGCAAGGATATTGATGCGTTTGCCATTAAAATCTTGAATAATTAAATCCTTAATTTGTTCATCGCTATAACTCACCATTTTTTCGCCCGTATTATAACTATAGGCATCAGCACCTCTGGCATATAATAAACGTAGGAAATCGTATATTTCGGTAATTGTCCCAACGGTAGAACGCGGACTCTTACTGGTTGTTTTTTGCTCAATAGCAATTACAGGCGAAAGTCCGTCGATTTTATCAACATCAGGACGTTCTAAACCTCCTAAAAACTGTCTGGCATAAGCCGAAAAAGTTTCGACATAACGACGCTGACCTTCGGCATAGATAGTATCAAATGCCAAAGAAGATTTCCCTGAACCAGATAAACCAGTAATTACGACCAGTTTTTCGCGAGGAATAGAAATATCGATGTTTTTTAGGTTGTGAACTCTTGCGCCAAGAACTTCAATAGTATTATTTGTATCCGACATAGTTTTTGCAAAAAAGCAAAGTTACCATTTTGATTTGTTCTTTTGATATAACAGTATAGAAGTTTGTGTTAAAATAGATTGCGGATAAAATTAATTTACTGTTATATAATGTTCATCTAAAAATACTGATTTAATATACGTTGCGTTAAAATAGAACACGGATAAAACTGATTTACTTCGTAAAGACGCGGATAAAAACTGATTTTTAAAAGAATAATAAAACAGATTCTAAGTTTGTAAAAAATCCGTTTTTATCCGCGTTTTCGCGATAGCGAATCCGTTTCATCCGCGTTCCATTACTCACACAGATAAAAAAAACGCCAACTTAAGTAGTTAGCGTTTTCTTTTGCGGGTTAAAATATAATCATCAATAGCTTCTTTGGTTGTATACCAATTTCTGCCTTCTTTATAAGCATCAATTTTTCCTGTTCTAGCCAATAAACTTACATATTCCTGACCGTAAGGCGCACTTGGCTCACTTACAATATCAGATATTGTTTGGTACTCGGTTTCGTTACCAGGCATTGCGTTTAGGTAAATATTAAGTGTTCTTTCTAGGGCTTGACTCATCAAAAGAATCAATTTTTGATAATTACCATTATTAGCCTGATTGAGCGCCTCGTAATATTTTTTTCTATCATTTTTCAGGATGATTGCAGGCGGAAAACCACAACGCATCAATAATAAATTCATGCTCAAGCGGACGGTACGTCCATTACCATCAAAAAAAGGATGAATCCAAACAAATTTATGATGGAAAATTGCTGCCAGTTCAATATCATTTAAACCTAAAGGATTTGTATTTATAAAATCAATTAATTCATCAAGATAATCAGATACTTTACTAGCATTCGGAGGCATAAAATTAGCTCCCGAAATACGAACACCACCATTACGGATGCGTCCTGCAAAATCATCTTCGATAGAACGTAACACCAATCCATGAAGAGAAAGAATATCTATGCTTCGTAGTTTGTAATCATCGCTTACAATGGAATATAAATAATCAATGGCTTTATCATGGTTATGAGTTTCAAAATGTTCTCGAAGCGATTTCCCTTTTATAGTTATCCCTTCTTGAATCACCATTTGAGTTTCTCGTAAACTCATAGTATTACCTTCGATACTATTAGAGTTGTATGTCCATTCTATCGATAAGCTTTCACGAATTTTATGCAAAGCAATGTTAGGCAATGGTCTGCTGGCTTGCAAATCTTGTCTTTTTTTGTAGAGTCTTTCAAATGTTGATTGAAATTCTGTTCTATATGTTAAGTCTATATTCCACATAATACCCCAAAGGTATGTCTTAATATCGGATAAATCTAATTTTATATCTATCCGATGTTAAGCTTATTCTATTGTCATAGATCTTAACTTAGTTCTATAAGCTTCTAAGGCTATAGATTTGGAGATGAAGCCGTAATATTTCCCATTTCTTATTACAGGTAAAAATGCCACTTTAGATGCTTCAAATTTATTCATCACCGTTTCCATACTATCTATAGAAGAAATAGTTGCTGGAGGAGTTTTCATAACATCTTTTATCAAGGTGTATTTTACTCGGTACACATTAAATATAATCTCACGAATATCATTAAAATGTACAATCCCTACTAATTCACCATCATTATTTACGACCGCGAAAACAACTTGATTAGAATGTGATATATAATCGACTAGTTTACTAAGATGCTCATCTGGAGAAACAGTTAAATAGTCAGTTTGAATGATAGAATCAATCTCTAAGGTTGATAAAATATTA
Source organism: Flavobacterium sp. GL_143 (assembly GCF_057834355.1). Classification (NCBI taxonomy): domain Bacteria; kingdom Pseudomonadati; phylum Bacteroidota; class Flavobacteriia; order Flavobacteriales; family Flavobacteriaceae; genus Flavobacterium; species Flavobacterium sp. GL_143. The sequence goes on from NZ_CM174401.1 coordinate 3,387,569, forward strand.
GAATCTTTATTGCTTGTAAAAGCATGACCTTTTTTTGCTAAACCTTTTACGTCAAGCGAATATTTCTCAAAACGTTTAGAAATAGCAAAACTTATAGATGAAACTATCATAAGAGGAATCATTAAGCTATAACCACCAGTAATTTCTGCAATCAGGAAAATTGCTGTAAGAGGTGCATGAAATAATCCGCTTAATATTCCAGCCATTCCTACCATGGTAAAATTACTAATAGGCAATTTTGAAAGTCCGATTAGGGTAACAAATTTTGAAAAGAAATACCCTAAATAAGAACCTAAAAATAAAGAAGGAGCAAAGTTTCCTCCATTACCACCACTACCAATAGTTAAGCCAGAAGCAAAAACTTTCATCATCATGGTACATCCCACAAAAAGTAGTAAAACCCATTGATTGTTTCTGAAGCTTGCAAATAAGGTATTATCTAATAATTTTCCGGGATCACTTTCGGATAAGGTTTTTATACTTTCATATCCCTCACCAAATAATGTTGGAAAGATAAAAATTAAAACTGCTAACATCGAAGAACCAAATAAAGCTTTTTTATAAGGGCTTAATTTTAATTTGGAAAAATAATGTTCGACTCTCTGAAAATTTCTAGCGTAATAAACGGCTACAAATCCAGTTAATACACCTAGAAGTACGTAGAAAGGTATATTATGATAATCGAATGTTTGTTGTTGCTTAAAATTTAATAAGATGCTCTCGTCTAAAATAATTGCCGAAACCAAAGCACCAGTAGCAGCCGAAATCATAATTGGGGTAAATGCCGAAATACTTACATCGACCAATAAAACTTCGATAGCAAAAAGAACCCCAGCTATTGGCGCATTAAATGCCGCTGCAATTCCAGCTGCAACACCGCAACCTATAAGTAAAGTTCTGTCTTTATAAGGTAATTTATAGTTTTGTGCATAATTAGAACCAAATGCTGCTCCAGTAACCACAATTGGACTTTCTAAACCTGCAGATCCACCAAGACCAACAGTAAGAGAGCTTGTGATGATTTGAGCATACATTTGTTTTTTGGGGATAATACTCGCTTTCTTGGCAACAGTATATAATATCTGAGAAGTACCTTTTTCAATAGTTCCACCTAAAACTCTTTTTACAACAAAAACAGTAAGTAAAATACCAATAATAGGTAATATACTATTGATGAAGCTTAATTTTAAAATACCATTAATGTAAGTGGCAAACGAAAATACGCTGTGGGCAAATGTCTTTAAAACAATTACAGCAAAGGCGCACGAAATACCAACCAAAACACTAGACAAGAATATAAATTGCTTTTGCGTCAATATAGATTGCAGCATAGCAATAATCGATTCAAATCTCCGGATGTATTTTTTTAACATTATGTTTTAAAAAAGTTATGTAATAGTGCAAATTTAGCTTTTAGAACCCAAACTATATAATTTTAAAGCTGTTAATCTCTCGAAAGAAATTAACAGCTTCAAAAAAAAGGACATTTTATATGTTATTTAATTAAAAACCAACAGCTGTATCATCTCCACGGAAATCAGCACCACCTTCTAGACTTTTGTTTGGTAAAACCAAAATTGCATCTACTTTTCCAATTACAGGAGGATTTTTTTCGTTGATGATATAATTTTTGGTTTTTAAATATTCAAGTGTTTTTGAATTAAAAGCTTTTGGTTCAAAGCTAATATTGTCTGGTAACCATTGGTGATGAAAACGAGGTGCATTTACAGCTTCCTGCATACTAAAATTGTATTCATGCACATTTAATATAGTTTGTAAAACCGATGTAATAATTGTAGAACCACCAGGAGTTCCAACAACCATATATAAACTACCATTTTTTTCCACAATTGTTGGAGTCATAGAACTTAGCATTCTTTTTTGAGGAGCAATACTATTAGCTTCATTTCCTACTAATCCAAACATATTAGGTTCTCCAGGTTTTACGCTAAAATCATCCATTTCGTTGTTTAGGAAAAAACCTAGTTCATCACAGTAATACTTAGAACCGTATGCATCGTTAATTGTCGTTGTTGCTGCAACAGCATTCCCAAATTGATCTACGATTGAATAATGAGTTGTTTCAGTACTTTCGCTATATTTTATTTCTCCATGTTTTACATCCGAAGACAAAGTAGCTTTGTCAAAACTAAAAGTAGACATTCTTTGTTTTAAATAATCATCTGAAAGTAATCCTTTTAATGGGATTTTTACAAAATCAGGATCGCCTAAAAAGTAACTTCTATCAGCATAAGCTCTTCTTTCTGCTTCTACAATTACTTGAATTGCTTCCGCAGAATTATGTCCCATTTTTTCTAAATCATAAGGTTCAATCATTTTTAGTATTTGTGCCAAACAAATTCCACCACTACTAGGTGGAGACATCGAAGTAATTTTTAAATCTTTGTAATTAAAAGTTAATGGTTTTCTCCATTTTACTTCATATGATGCTAAATCTTTCATAGAGATAATCCCACCTCTTTTGTTAAGATAATCAACTAATATTTTAGCAGTTTTTCCTTTGTAAAATTCATCACGACCATTTTTCTGAATCCTTTTTAAAGTTTCTGCAAGAGCAGAATATTTTATAGTATCATTTTCTTTATATACGGTCGCTAACAAAGTATTTTTGCCGTTTCTTTCTATAATTACATCTCGGTAATTGTTTAAACGCTCTTCTTGTTTTTTAGTCACAATTACACCTCTTTCTGCTAGTGCTATAACAGGTTCTAAAATTGTTGACATAGGTAAGGAGCCAAATTTTTTGTGTACTGCAAAAACTCCTGCAACAGTTCCAGGTATTCCAATGGCTAGAGCAGTTTCAGTACTTTTTCCTTTAATAACGTTTCCGTCTTTATCAAGAAACATATCTTTGGTAGCTTTCAGAGGAGCTCTTTCTCTATAATCAATAGATCCAACTTCACCATTTGCTTTTCGGTAGACCATAAATCCTCCTCCGCCAATGTTTCCTGCGTATGGGAAGGCTACAGCCAATGCTAATTCGGTAGCAACCATAGCATCAAATGCATTTCCTCCTTTTTTCATAATGTCGGAACCAATTTTGGATGCTTCAGCTCGTGCCGAAACAACCATTGCTTTGCTGGTAACTAATCCTGTTGGTTGATTAGTTGTGTTTTGGGCAAAAGAGGTAAGCGAGATAAAATAGCATAAAAAGGCAATCTTCTTCATAATGAAAGTAATTTGTGATTAACGTGTTGTTTTAAATCTTCAAAAAATTCGGTAAATTCAGCTTCAAATTCGGTATAGAATTCTTTTAATTCCGCTGTAGCGAATTGCATTTTTGAAGTGTTTTTTGTTCTGCGATCCATCTGAGTCAGGATATGATTAATCCCCTCGATGGTTTGGTAACTTACCAGCCAGTTTTCGTGAAACATAATAGGCATTATGCGTTGTGTTTTTTCGCTTAAAATACTATGATTTTCAGCCAAAGAATTATAAAATCGATCAACAAAATCATTGAGATTTTCATCTGAATAAGTTTTCCAGTTTTTGGCTAAAAAATGATCGTAAAATATATCAATAATTACACCAGCATAATGATGGTATTTTTCATGAAGTTTTTTGGTGCTTTGTCTAAAAACAGGATGAGCATCAGTATAAGTGTCTATGGCGCGATGTAAAATGATCCCCTTTTGAACTTCAGCAGGAAAACTTTCAAATTGTTTCCCCCGAATTCCATCGGCCATAAAATTGCCGATTTTAATCAAATCATTGTCGCCAGAAAGGTATATATGAGCTAGGAAATTCATTTTTATAGGAGTTACTAAGGTTCTAAAAACAGAAGGCACTAAGTTTACTCATGTAAAAGTATAAAAACTTTTCAACTCATTTGTCTAAAAACAGAATGCTTTGACTACTTTTTTAAAATCTTGGCTTTTTATTCTCTTACTTACTCGGCAACTTTTTTATATTTGTAGCTATAACCATAACTCAATACAATGACTTTAATAAAATCGATATCAGGGATAAGAGGAACAATTGGTGGTAAAGTAGGGGATAATCTTACTCCAGTAGATGCAGTAAAATTTGCTTCGGCCTATGGAACCTTCCTTAAAAATAATATTAAAAAAGAAAAACTAACCGTTGTAATTGGTCGTGACGCGAGAATTTCAGGTCCAATGATTCATAACTTAGTTGTAAATACATTAGTAGGACTAGGGATTGATGTAATAGATTTAGGTCTTTCGACAACGCCAACAGTAGAAGTTGCTGTTCCTTTAGAAAAAGCAGATGGAGGAATAATACTTACTGCATCACATAATCCAAAACAATGGAATGCATTAAAATTATTGAATGAAAAAGGAGAATTCCTTAATGGAGCAGAAGGAGCAAAGATTTTAGAAATTGCCGAAGCAGAAGCTTTCGATTTCTCAGATGTAGATAGTTTAGGCGAAATTACAATTAATGACGCTTATATGGATATTCATATCGATGAAGTTTTGAATTTGCCTTTGGTAGATGTTGAAGCAGTAAAAGCAGCAAAATTTAAAGTTGTTGTAGATGGTGTGAATTCTTCAGGAGGAATTATTATCCCAAAATTATTAGAATTAATGGGAGTTGAAGTAGTAAAATTATATTGCGAACCAAACGGACATTTTCCTCATAACCCAGAACCATTAAAAGAACATCTTACGGATATATCTGAATTAGTTGTAAAAGAAAAAGCGCATTTAGGAGTAGTAGTAGATCCAGATGTAGACCGTTTGGCTTTTATTTGTGAAGATGGTGAAATGTTTGGCGAAGAATATACTCTTGTGGCTTGTGCTGATTATGTTTTGAGTAAAACTCCAGGGAATACAGTTTCGAATATGTCATCATCTCGTGCTTTAAGAGACGTTACAGTTTCTCATGGCGGAAAATATGAAGCCAGCGCTGTAGGAGAAGTGAATGTAGTAGAGTTGATGAAAAAAAACAATGCTATTATTGGAGGAGAAGGAAATGGAGGAATCATTTATCCAGAATCTCATTACGGAAGAGATAGTTTGGTAGGAGTTGCATTGTTCTTGACTCATTTAGCAAACAAAAAAATGACAGTTTCGGCTTTGCGTGCTTCATATCCGGAGTATTATATGAGTAAAAACAAAATCGAATTAACACCACAAATCGATGTTGATGCTATTCTGGTTGCAATGACTGAGAAATATAAAAATGAAGACATCACTACTATTGATGGAGTAAAAATTGATTTTGCTACAGAATGGGTGCATTTAAGAAAGTCAAATACAGAACCAATTATTCGTATTTATACCGAAGCACCTTCTCAAGAAAAAGCTGATGTTCTTGCTTTGAGAATTATAGATGAGATAAAAGCAATCGCAGGAATTTAATTTTCACGATAAAATGGAATAAAAAATACCCGAAATCAATTTCGGGTATTTTTGTTTGTGAAATTAACATGATGTTTATTAGTTAATAAATTTGTTGGGATTTATATATTTGAACTATGTCATCGTTAATATTTAAAATGTATTTTATTCATAAACTTTAATTTGATTGCAATAACTTGAATTATTGGAATAGATCAGTTTTATTTTTATCGAAAATAACATTCTAAATTTAAAAATAATAATATCAAAAATAATGAAAAAAATATTTTATATATTTTTAGTTTCTGTACTAATACTCTCTTCTTGCTCTAAAGATGATGATTATGAAAATGATTCTACGAATATTTTATTAAGAAAAGAGATTGGTAAAGAAAATAATAAAGAGACATACTCTTCTGAAAATGTATATAACGGAAATAGAATAGTTAGTAGTGGTGACATTAGTTTTACGTATACAGGAAATTATATTACTAAACAGGCTTCAGCTTACTATACATATGAGTTTGGATATGATAATGGAAAGTTAGTTAGTTATACAGAAAAATTTACTGGGGATAATGGTTTCTCGAAAACTGCTTATACGCATAACGTAGACGGAACTGTTTCGTTTAAAAAGTACTTTGTTTTTAACTCAACAGAAACAGAAAAAGCAACTGGTACTCTCACATTTAAAAATGGTAATCTTGTGAAAAAAGAGTATGTATATAAAGACAATCAAGAAGTTGTGATTCAAACGACAATAAAAGAATATGATACGATGAACAATCCGTATAAAAATATTTTGGGTTGTGATTTATTGTTTGATGATGACCGATTTCTTAGTATGTTAAATGGTAATAGAAATAACATAGTTAAAACTACGTCAACTACTTCAAATATACAAGAGTTTTTCTCAGATTCTCTTCAAAAAACGATAAGTATATTTGAATACTCATACAATTCAAAAGGATTTCCAATTTTAAGAAGTAGTATTGATAATAATAATAATAATAATAATAATAATAATAATAATAATAATAATAATAATAAAATCTCGACAAGAGAATATTTCTATTAATGTTTAAAAAACAGTTTATTTCTTTTCTCTGTTTGGTGATAAAACAGATTGTATCTAAATGTTTACATAAAAAAAGCTCCAAATCATTAAGTTTAAGTTTTGGAGCTTTTTTTATGAGTTATCTTCTGTGTTTCCATCTTTTGTGCGTCCACAAATAATACTCAGGAGCTTCCAGGATTTGTTTTTCAACTTCTTTTAAATAAGTATGAGTAATTTCAAAACCATCTGCTTTTTTTGGAGTATCGCAAATAGGGATAAAAGTAGCTTCGTAATATCCACGTTTTACTTTTTTTACTTTTACAAATAAAACACTCAAGTTGTATTTTCTAGCTAACATTTCGGCGCCAGTATGTACAGGAACCTCAATTCCCATAAAGGTATCCCAATGAAAAGCCCTGTCTAGTTTTGGAGACTGATCACTCGCTAAGCCATACATGCTTAAAATACCATCTCTTTGGTTTTGTGCCATGAGTGGGATTATTTTTTTAGTTTCGACTAAATCAGCGTCATATTTAGAGCGAATTTTTCTAACTAGTTTATCAAAATAAGGATTTACAATTTTTTTGTAAACACCAATTCCTCTAAATTTTATTTGAGCATTTAGAGTTAACAGCCATTCCCAACTCGCATAATGTGAAGCCACAAGAACAACACTTTTGCCTTTTTCTTCGTATTCTTTTATAAGCTCAACATTGGTAAGGACAAAACGTCTGCGCATTTCTTCGGGAGAAATAGTCATCGTTTTTATCATTTCCAAGAACATGTCGCACATGTGTTGGTAGAATTTCTTTTCGATTGTTTTTCTTTCTTTATCAGTAAGATGAGGTAAGGCAAGTGCTAAATTTTCTTTCACTGTTTTTCTTCGGTATCTAACCAAGTAGTAAACTATGAAATAAACAACATCAGAAAATAAATAAAAAATTGGAAATGGAAGAATAGATATAATCCAAAGTAATGGATATGCCAGTATATAAACGAGGAATTGCATGCAGTTTTATTTTTTACAAATATAACTCAAAAATGGATAACGTATATATTTTAATCAGTAACTGTGATTTCTGGGAGAATGACTATATTTACAATTCATAATAAATATAGTATATGAATACCATTTTGATAGGAATAATTGTTGCCAATGTTTTAGTTAGTTATAAAGGATTTAACGATCTTTCTTTTTTTAGAAAATATGAATTTCACGTAGGGAGTATACGTTCAGGAGAACAAATAAGAATGTTAACATCAGGTTTTTTGCATGTTGATATGATGCATTTAATCTTTAATATGTTGACACTTTGTTTTTTTGCACCAGATGTAATAAATTATTTAGGCACAATTTCTTTTCTTTTGATTTATTTTGGAAGTTTAATTTTCGGGAACTTGCTAACGATGTTGTTTCATAAAAATGATTATAGTTATCGCGCAGTAGGAGCTTCCGGAGCGGTAACAGGAATATTGTATTCGGCGATATTATTACAACCTGACATGATGTTAGGAATATTTTTTATAATTCCGATGCCAGCTTATCTTTTCGGAATCTTATATTTATTGTATTCAATATACGGGATGAGAGCTAAAAATGATAATATTGGACATACAGCGCATTTTGGCGGAGCCATTGGAGGTTATATGATTACATTGATAAAAGAACCATCTTTAGTTTATGATCACAGTCTTATGGTTATCTTGTTAGCTATACCAATTGTTATACTTTTTGTAATGGCTAAGCTAGGAAAACTATAATGGCACAACTTTTGAAAAGGAATAACAAAAAACAATTAAATAATACAAATATGAAAAAAGTAGCTCTATTTTTAACCCTTATGTTTATGACTATGTCTTACGCTCAAGAAACCAAGCAAATTCCTCAAATTAGTGTGTCTGGAGAAGGAAAAGTAAAAGTTGCTCCAGATCAGGCAACAATTTTAGCAACAATTGAAACCAAAGGAAGTAATGCTAAAGATGTAAAAAAGCAAAACGACCAGAAAATGGATGCTGTTTTAAAATTCATTAAAAAAATGAATATTCCAACTGCTGATTTCAAAACAAAACAAGTTGCACTAAATCCGCAATATGATTATGAAAAAAAGAAACATAATTATAACGCTACACAAACAGTAGAAATTTCATTGAAAGATTTAACAAAGTATGATGAGTTAATGGAAGGTTTGGTTGATCAGGGAATCAATCGTATCGATGGTGTTACTTTCGAATCTTCAAAACTAGCACAACATGAGTCAGAAGCTAGAAAATTGGCAATAAAAGATGCAAAGTCTAAAGCAGAAGATTATGTTTCAGTTTTAGGGCAAAAAGTAGGTAAAGCAATTGTTATTTCAGATAACTCACAAGGATACCGTCCGCAACCTATGTATGCAGCTATGAAATCTATGGCTATGGATAGTGCTGGTGCAGCTTCTAATGAAACGCTTGCTATTGGAGAAATAGAAATTGTATCAAATGTAAGTGTGAGTTTTATTTTAGAATAAATAAAATCCTCTAAATAGTAAATCCCGTCATTTTATAAATGGCGGGATTTTTTTTGCTTAGCTGTTTCTTGTCTCAAAACAGAGGCTAAGTTTTGTAAAAAGTAATAATGGCTGATTCAATGAGGTTTTTTGAGGTAACAGGCAATCTTCTTTTTGTATGCCCACATATATAAGGTGTGATATCGTCCTTATATATAGGAGTAGGTAGAATTGATGAATAAGCCGAGTTATAGGTTTCAGGAATACTCCAATCAAGTTATTATATATAGTAGCTATTTTTTTATGACCTTATATATAGGAGCAATATTCTACTATACTATATAGGAGAAGTTTTTTCAGGAGCTATTTCCTGCTATGCGCTACAATCTTGACCTTTTTAAAGAAAAAAGGCCAAGGATTTCCGCTACTATCAGGGCTAGGGACGACAAAACATAACAAAACTCCTATAAGGAAGACAATATAATAAACTTTGCGACTTCGCGACTTTGCGCGAAACCTAGCAAAACCCAGTAAAAACAAGGAAAACCTAGAGGAAGAGTCCAAAAAGCCAGATAGAAAGAAAAAACCACACCCGTAAACATACCGTTATCAGACTGTTAAAAAATAATCAAAAAATACTCCATAAAAAGTATTGATTAACTGAATAAAGGTGGTAGTTTTGCACCCGCAACAACGACAAACGTTCCTTTAAATACTGGCAAGCATTACGAATCAAATTAGAAATAAAATTCTAAAAAAAAAAGATTTAGAAAAGCTTGTGAGAATGGAAAACGGATGTTACATTTGCACCCCGCAAAACAAGCAAAGTTCCTTGAAAGATTGATAAGAAAGAAGAAAACGGAAGCGAAAATTTCCCAAAAAAAAACTTCACAAATTTCTTGCCAGTTAGAAAAGACTTTTCTACTTTTGCACCCGCTTTGAGAAACAAGCGACATTAAAAAAGAAGAACACGTTCCTAGACATATTGAATTGACAGCCGTTTTAAGAGAGATCTTAGAACAACAAAATAAGAGTAATAGAATCGAGAGATTTGAAAAAACCGATAGAATCATTAGTCGCAATATAATATTAAAATATACGATGAAGAGTTTGATCCTGGCTCAGGATGAACGCTAGCGGCAGGCTTAACACATGCAAGTCGAGGGGTATGCTTCTTCGGGAGCAGAGACCGGCGCACGGGTGCGTAACGCGTATGCAATCTACCTTTTACAGAGGGATAGCCCAGAGAAATTTGGATTAATACCTCATAGTATAATAGCTCGGCATCGAGCAATTATTAAAGTCACAACGGTAAAAGATGAGCATGCGTCCCATTAGCTAGTTGGTAAGGTAACGGCTTACCAAGGCTACGATGGGTAGGGGTCCTGAGAGGGAGATCCCCCACACTGGTACTGAGACACGGACCAGACTCCTACGGGAGGCAGCAGTGAGGAATATTGGACAATGGGCGCAAGCCTGATCCAGCCATGCCGCGTGCAGGATGACGGTCCTATGGATTGTAAACTGCTTTTGTACAGGAAGAAACAGTTCTACGTGTAGAGCCTTGACGGTACTGTAAGAATAAGGATCGGCTAACTCCGTGCCAGCAGCCGCGGTAATACGGAGGATCCAAGCGTTATCCGGAATCATTGGGTTTAAAGGGTCCGTAGGCGGTTTAATAAGTCAGTGGTGAAAGCCCATCGCTCAACGGTGGAACGGCCATTGATACTGTTAAACTTGAATTATTAGGAAGTAACTAGAATATGTAGTGTAGCGGTGAAATGCTTAGAGATTACATGGAATACCAATTGCGAAGGCAGGTTACTACTAATTGATTGACGCTGATGGACGAAAGCGTGGGTAGCGAACAGGATTAGATACCCTGGTAGTCCACGCCGTAAACGATGGATACTAGCTGTTGGGAGCAATTTCAGTGGCTAAGCGAAAGTGATAAGTATCCCACCTGGGGAGTACGTTCGCAAGAATGAAACTCAAAGGAATTGACGGGGGCCCGCACAAGCGGTGGAGCATGTGGTTTAATTCGATGATACGCGAGGAACCTTACCAAGGCTTAAATGTAGATTGACCGATTTGGAAACAGATCTTTCGCAAGACAATTTACAAGGTGCTGCATGGTTGTCGTCAGCTCGTGCCGTGAGGTGTCAGGTTAAGTCCTATAACGAGCGCAACCCCTGTTGTTAGTTGCCAGCGAGTCATGTCGGGAACTCTAACAAGACTGCCAGTGCAAACTGTGAGGAAGGTGGGGATGACGTCAAATCATCACGGCCCTTACGCCTTGGGCTACACACGTGCTACAATGGCCGGTACAGAGAGCAGCCACTGGGCGACCAGGAGCGAATCTATAAAACCGGTCACAGTTCGGATCGGAGTCTGCAACTCGACTCCGTGAAGCTGGAATCGCTAGTAATCGGATATCAGCCATGATCCGGTGAATACGTTCCCGGGCCTTGTACACACCGCCCGTCAAGCCATGGAAGCTGGGGGTGCCTGAAGTCGGTGACCGCAAGGAGCTGCCTAGGGTAAAACTGGTAACTAGGGCTAAGTCGTAACAAGGTAGCCGTACCGGAAGGTGCGGCTGGAACACCTCCTTTCTAGAGCCCTATATGTTAGCAGCAATGCACGTTAGGGAAAGAAGACGAATTGACCTATAGGTTAAATTGAAGATTATATTACTCTGCTGTTAGTTCAAATAATACAATTAAGTAAAACAGAGTCTCGTAGCTCAGCTGGTTAGAGTACTACACTGATAATGTAGGGGTCGGCAGTTCGAGTCTGCCCGGGACTACTTTTTTAGAGTTGTGAATTGATAATTATAAATTATGAATTTAAAACAAAAGAAAAGACTGTAAACTTAAAAAAAAAGGAAATTTTAGAAGTTGAAAGATTAAGAATGATAAAGTTCATAATTTTTAATTCACGATTTTTAATTTTTAATTAAAATGGGGGATTAGCTCAGCTGGCTAGAGCGCCTGCCTTGCACGCAGGAGGTCAACGGTTCGACTCCGTTATTCTCCACAAAAAGCTATAAGCCGTAGGCTAAAAGCTTAATGCCTAAAGCGTAAAGCCTAAAGCATAATAAAGTTCATTGACATATTGAGATAAGAAAATAATAAAAAGTAGAAAGCATTTTTTATTGAAAGTAGTGATACAGACGATAAAGAAAACGGTCTTGACTTGTCAAGACTGGTACAATAAGCAAAATAAGGGCGTATGGGGGATGCCTTGGCTCTCAGAGGCGATGAAAGGCGTGATAAGCTGCGAAAAGTTACGGGGATCGGCACACACGATATGATCCGTAAATACCTGAATGGGGCAACCCACTATGTTGAAGACATAGTACACCGATAGGTGGGCAAACCCGCTGAACTGAAACATCTAAGTAGGCGGAGGAGAAGAAAACAAAAGTGATTCCGTAAGTAGTGGCGAGCGAACGCGGATTAGCCCAAACCAATGTTGTTACGGCAATGTTGGGGTTGTAGGACCACGACATTTCTTGCACAAAGAATTAGAATCTACTGGAAAGTAGAACCATAGAGGGTGATAGTCCCGTATAGGTAATGAGTGTAAAGGATAGTGGTATCCTGAGTAGGGCGGGGCACGTGAAACCCTGTCTGAATTTGGCGGGACCATCCGCTAAGGCTAAATACTCCTGAGAGACCGATAGTGAACCAGTACCGTGAGGGAAAGGTGAAAAGAACCGTGAATAACGGAGTGAAATAGATCCTGAAACCATACGCTTACAAGCGGTCGGAGCCCTTTCGTGGGGTGACGGCGTGCCTTTTGCATAATGAGCCTACGAGTTAACGTTGCTGGCAAGGATAAGTGGTTAAGCCACGGATCCGTAGCGAAAGCGAGTCTGAATAGGGCGCTTTAGTCAGTAGTGTTAGACGCGAAACCGTGTGATCTACCCATGGGCAGGTTGAAGCTGTGGTAACACACAGTGGAGGACCGAACCGGTTGACGTTGAAAAGTCTTCGGATGACCTGTGGGTAGGGGTGAAAGGCCAATCAAACTCGGAAATAGCTCGTACTCCCCGAAATGCATTTAGGTGCAGCGTTGTGCATAAAGTTATATAGAGGTAGAGCTACTGATTGGATGCGGGGGCTTCACCGCCTACCAATTCCTGACAAACTCCGAATGCTATATAATGTTTCACAACAGTGAGGGCTTGGGTGCTAAGGTCCAAGTCCGAGAGGGAAAGAACCCAGACCATCAGCTAAGGTCCCCAAATATATGTTAAGTTGAAAGAACGAGGTTTGTCTGCCCAGACAGCTAGGATGTTGGCTTGGAAGCAGCCATTCATTTAAAGAGTGCGTAACAGCTCACTAGTCGAGCGGACGAGCATGGATAATAATCGGGCATAAACATATTACCGAAGCTATGGATTTTAACGTAAGTTAAAGTGGTAGGGGAGCATTCTAACAGGGTTGAAGGTGCGTCGTAAGGCGTGCTGGACTGGTTAGAAAAGAAAATGTAGGCATAAGTAACGATAATGCGGGCGAGAAACCCGCACACCGAAAGACTAAGGTTTCCACAGCTATGCTAATCAGCTGTGGGTTAGTCGGGACCTAAGGCGAACCCGAAAGGGACAGTCGATGGACCACGGGTTAATATTCCCGTACTACTTATTACTGTGATGGGGTGACGGAGTGATGAAAGCGCCGCGAACTGACGGAATAGTTCGTTGAAGTACCTACCTATAAGCTGCGCAGGCAAATCCACGCGGCTTGGGGAAATACGATAGTACTCGGAGACTTCGGTCAAAGAGATAGTGCGCCTAAGGGCTTCCAAGAAAAACCTCTAAACTTCAGGTAATAAGTACCCGTACCGCAAACCGACACAGGTAGTCGAGGAGAGAATCCTAAGGTGCTCGAGAGATTCATGGCTAAGGAATTAGGCAAAATAGACCTGTAACTTCGGGAGAAAGGTCGCCAGCAGCAATGCTGGCCGCAGTGAAGAGGTCCAGGCGACTGTTTATCAAAAACACAGGGCTCTGCAAAATCGTAAGATGAAGTATAGGGCCTGACACCTGCCCGGTGCTGGAAGGTTAAGAGGAGATGTTATCTTCGGAGAAGCATTGAATTGAAGCCCCAGTAAACGGCGGCCGTAACTATAACGGTCCTAAGGTAGCGAAATTCCTTGTCGGGTAAGTTCCGACCTGCACGAATGGTGTAACGATCTGGACACTGTCTCAGCCATGAGCTCGGTGAAATTGTAGTAGCGGTGAAGATGCCGCTTACCCGCAGTGGGACGAAAAGACCCTGTGCACCTTTACTATAGCTTAGTATTGACCTTGGATAAATGATGTGTAGGATAGGTTGGAGACTGTGAAGTGGCGTCGCTAGGCGTTGTGGAGTCATTGTTGAAATACAACCCTTTGTTTATCTGAGGCCTAACCCCGCTCAAGCGGGGGACATTGCTTGGTGGGTAGTTTGACTGGGGTGGTCGCCTCCAAAAGAGTAACGGAGGCTTCTAAAGGTTCCCTCAGTACGCTTGGTAACCGTGCGTAGAGTGCAATGGCATAAGGGAGCTTGACTGAGAGACATACAGGTCGATCAGGTACGAAAGTAGAGCATAGTGATCCGGTGGTTCCGCATGGAAGGGCCATCGCTCAAAGGATAAAAGGTACGCCGGGGATAACAGGCTGATCTCCCCCAAGAGCTCATATCGACGGGGGGGTTTGGCACCTCGATGTCGGCTCGTCACATCCTGGGGCTGGAGAAGGTCCCAAGGGTTGGGCTGTTCGCCCATTAAAGTGGCACGCGAGCTGGGTTCAGAACGTCGTGAGACAGTTCGGTCTCTATCTACTGTGGGCGCAAGAAATTTGAGTGGATCTGATTCTAGTACGAGAGGACCGAATTGGACAAACCTCTAGTGTATCTGTTGTTCCGCCAGGAGCACCGCAGAGTAGCTACGTTTGGAAGGGATAAGCGCTGAAAGCATATAAGCGCGAAACCCACCACAAGATGAGATTTCTTTTAAGGATCGTGGGAGATGACCACGTTGATAGGCTATAGATGTAAAGGCAGTAATGTCATAGTCGAGTAGTACTAATAATCCGTAAGCTTATGTACGCTTTTCCCCACGCCTCGGCGTGGGGGAGAAACTTTCTAAAAAATACTTTTTTCTTTATCTCAGTGTGTTAAGATATTTGCTCGACGCAGAGCAGTTGATGGTTAATAGTTGATAGTTGCTGGAGAAATCCATCAACCGACAACGAAAACCCAACAACTAACAACCTTAAGGTGGTTATTGCGGCGGGGCTCACCTCTTCCCATCCCGAACAGAGTAGTTAAGCCCGCCTGCGCAGATGGTACTGCAGTTATGTGGGAGAGTATGTCGTCGCCTTTCTTTAGAATCCTCATCAAGTAATTGATGAGGATTTTTTTTGTACTTATTTTTTTGGGATTTGTAGAGCTGAGAGTGATTAGGTAAAATAAATACCGCAAAGAGCGCAAAGGCTTACACAAAGGTTCGCAAAGTTTAATCAATAGCTTTGCGAACCTTTGTGTTTTTCTATTTCATTACTCTGCGGTTAAAATCGGAAGCATTATACAAGAAACAAACGTAAAATATATCTAGATTATAGATCTATTTTATGTTCTTTAGACATAATTGAGCAATTTGAATCAAAGAATCTTTTTTGTTTGTCCTTTTTAGTTAATATGTATCGATATAAGCAAATATTCTTCAGTATTTGTGCAATTACATCTGAAAGTATATTAAAGCTTTCTTAAATGAGATAATTTCTTTTAGTTCTAGTATTTGTAAGTAGTTTTCTTATCCTTTTTGTTTTTTAGGTTCTTAAAGCTATTTAATGAGGTTTTGAGATGATTTTCTTATTGCTGGAATATAAGATATCCCTTTTGAGTTTTTTGAGACGTATGTTGCGGCAAAGAATTGCGCAACGATTTTGTATAAAGATGCCATGTGATTTTATATATTGAAAATATCTCTTCCAAAAAAAATAATATCTAAGAATAGCTTAAAAAACTGCAATTTTTCCTGTTTGAATATCGCCTAAGCTTGTAATAATTTTATAGATATAAATTCCTGTGGCAATATTCTTTAGATTAATGTTATTGGTTTTAGAAAGTAACGGGGAAGTAATAGTGTTTTGTCCAATAATATTATATAAATAAAAAATAGCATTTTCTTCTTTTTTGGCTTCAATATTTAATTCTTCATTTTTGCTTAAATGGCTAGGGTGTACAAAAAATAAATCATTGCCTAGATAATTAGTATCAAGAATTAGGGAGCTTACTATATTATTGTTTTTTAAAATTATATTTATTTTATATTTATTACTTCCTTTTAAGGGAGCCATATCTAAAAAAGAGAATGTTTTTGAAGTGATATTATCTATTGTGTTAATAACACCTTCTGAATTATTAATTATTTTTATTATCTCAATTCTTTTGATGTTGTACAAGCTGAAAAGACTGGCATTAATTTTTATTTTATTCTCTTCATAAACTTCTGCTAAAGCTAATTCGAAATAACAATTTGAGTTTTGTACATACTGTAATGTTGACTCACTTTTTATTCCTTCGATATTGTCAAATACAGGAATAACAGTGTGAGTTTTTTCATCTGTATAGGTGTAAGTTGTGTTTGTTGTTTGTTCTTTAAATTCCAAATAATCTCCTGTCAATTGATAAATATTAAATGAAGAAACATCGGCAGGTTTATCCCAGTTAATTTCTGTTGTGCCATCACAAACTAAGCTGGTACTGATATTTAAATCATAAGATATTGTAAAGCTATCAGAGATATAATCGGTATTATCAATGGTCATTTTTAATTTTGCCTTTGAAAATTTTTGTTCTGCAGGGGTATAGGTAAATTGTTCCGTATTTAGATTTATATCATTTGCGAGAATTTCCCAAGTCTGCCCATTATTATAACTAATAGATAATTGTCCAGGGATATTAGAAAATGAAGAATTCCATTTGAAAGGGGAAATAGTTTTGCCATCATAAGGGAAATTATCATTATTAACTGGGTAATTCCATTCAAATCGATTTTCCAATTCATATTCGTATGCGATGCTGTATTCCTGAGATGAGTTAGATATGTATGAGCCAATAATATTGATAGTATAAGATCCAGATGCGGGATTTTCAATAGTAACTTGCTCTATAGTATTAATTTTATCTTTTCCTCTTACAGCTTGCTGCTGTGGGGTCTCAGGATTAAGAATCCATGGTAAAAAAGTGGTGTTGTCGGCCGACTTAACCTCCATATCTAAATCGTTTACCAAACTTATATTACTGTTGATTGCAGCCGGCAAATCGTTCCAAACTAATGTGATTTTTAAGTTTTTTGTATTTGGAGGGAGGGTAACGGTATGTAAATTTGTTTGTCCGGATGTCAAATTACCTGATATAATTCTATTTTCACTGATTGTTCTTAAACTTTTATCAGCATTGATATTACCATAACCATAGGTAAAATCTGGACCTATGTTCCCTAAATCTTTTGCACTATTAATTAAAATTGCTTTTGTTAGGGAATTAGATAAAGAGATATTATTTATAGTTTTATAATGTTGTTTCATTAATGCAATAATCCCTGTAGCTATTGCTGTGGAATTTGAAGTTCCTTGCGTGCTGTAGGCTACTAACTCAGGTTTTATTCGACCGTCATAAGCTGGTCCTTTTGAAGAAAACGGCATAATTACTTCGTTTTGATCAATACACCCTACTGCGATACTGTTTTTGGATTGCTTGAAATTACCAGTAATAGATTTATAACCTTGAAGTCCGCTATTCCCAGAAGAAAAACAATGAGTCAAATTAGGATTTAAGAATAATTGAGAATCATAAGCATTGGCCAGAGAACCATAAAAATTCTCAATATTGGTACCGTAGGAATGATTTTGAATAGTAACATCTTGAAAAGATGCTATTTCATCAGGATAGATATTCAAAAAGTCAGACGATTGTATCTTGGCCTTTTGAGCAACTCCTTTTCCTAGTGCAGAACTATTTCCTAATCCAGAAACTATAGTTGCCATAGCTGTTGCATGGCTCGATACAATAGCAGATTCTGTTTGAGAAGGAATGTGTTTGTTTAGTAAATCAATATCATTTACATCAAATAAATCATCTTTGATGCCTACAATTTGGTTTTCGCCTGTTATAAGAGGGAAATTAGTATTGGCTTTATTTATAGAATTGATACTAAAATTTTGATCGATTATTTTAGATTCAACTTTTGGTTGAAGGGACTCTTGCGAAATAGAAGATACACTGCTCAAAGTTATAATGTGGTCAATAATTTTTTTTGAATCACTTTTTATGATTATAAGTTGGTTATTTAGTATTTCGATCTCAGAAATGTTGATTGTTTTTAAATCTGTAATTAATGCTTTGATACTATCAGTTGCTATTATATATTGCTTGTCTTCGGTGTGATTTGAAAAATTGGATGGTAATTTCCATAAGCTATTTACTGAGCGTGTTTTCTTTAAAGGTTGATTAGATTTTAAATTTTCTACTATACAAAAAGTACTATCCAATTTTTTTACAACTTTGTATTTATTGTGATGTGCATTTTCTAAAGATGTAAAATAGTATTTCTCAAATTTTGTTTCGTTTTCTTTTTCTATGTATTGTTTCCATTTTTCAGAGCTTTGAGAGAGACTGATTGTCGTTATCATAAAAAAGAGAAAAGTAATTTGTGTCTTCATTTACAGTAGATGTTGGGGCAATTTTAAACATTTTTATTAATGAATTTAGATAAATCAAAGATGAAATTTGTACTTAATGATTTCTATCTGAAATGTTTATCCGTTGTAGGTAAATCAAAGTTATTAAATTATTTGAAAAAAAAATATTAGTTTTTATTTCATTCTAAAACTTCAAAATCTATACGAGTAATATTCTCTTTTTATAACTCTGTTCGTCTAAATGTTATGTAAAATTGTACAGTATTTTTTTTACACATGCTAATCAAAATAAGATATCTGAATAGTATTATTGTGTGTAACCACTTGATTTGTATTTAATTATTGATTTTACTGGGCTTCTATTAATAATCGGATAATTATTACTAAACAATCCACTTGAAATAATTTAACAAAAAATGTTAAATTTGTTAAATAATTGTTTTATCAGTATTTTAAGATTAAAAATTATATAAATTTGATTATAAATATTACTAATATTTTGTAAAGCCCCCTATTTACCAATTTATTATTAACAACCCCAAAAAACCTATTATGAAAAAAATTAAATCAATTTTAGCCTTGTCATTTATAGCGTTAACGCTGTTATCTTGCAACAAAGAAGATGAGACAGATCAATCAAATCAAGGATCTCTTAAAGTAACGCCAGAGGTGTTAAATAAAATTAGATCCCTTTCATTAAATTCCACAGATGTTCAAGTGATTAAAAACACTAAGTTAGATGGTACCACTGAGGATGCGTTTCTTATAGAAGGATGTATTGTAATGTCGGAAGATCAATTAAACAAAATGGATCTTCATGGAGGTATTACCACAGAACAATACCGTACTACTAATTTAGTATCTACTCCAAAAACTATCAAAATTGTTGGATTATCAGGGACTGGTACAACAGCTTTAAGTACAAATATGCGTGCAGGATTGCAAGCAGCAGTAAACAGATATAATAATTTAGGATTGACTATTAAATTTACTCTAACTTTTAGTTCAAGTACTTCAGGTGCAAACATTGTTGTAAGAAGACAAACCGGATCTGCAGGTGGAGTAGCAGGTTTCCCTTCAGGTGGAAATCCTTATAATTCAGTTACATTATATTCTGGGTTAGATACGTATTCAACAGGTGTAAATGCACACGTTGCTGCACACGAAATCGGCCATTGTATTGGTTTACGTCATACAGATTGGTTCAGCCGTCAAAGTTGTGGACAGAATTCAAACGAAGGTACTGCTGGTGTGGGTGCAATTTTGATCCCAGGAACACCTTCAGGATATGATGCAACTTCATATATGAGAGCATGTTTTAGTTCAAGTGAGACAGGAGCTTTTAATTCTAATGATGTTACAGCTCTGAATTATTTATATTAGAAATTAAATTAGAGTTCTCTTTACAAAATATTAGGAGGCTGTTTCATAACTTGTGAAGCAGCCTCTTTTTTTATTAAATGTCCCTATTCTAATTGCTTTACAATATGAATAGCGCAAGATTTAAAAGTGTTGATTCGAAAATTAACTATAGAATAGAATCTAGACAAAGTAAAAAATGTTGCTCACTATTTTAAGTTTGGGGCATTTGGTATTTGTATATGGTAAATTAACATATTAAATTCGATAGTAATAAAGGTAGAATTATATGAAAGACTTCCTTTGGGTCTCTAATGTATTTATTGTTGCTTAGGTGATGTTCTATGTGTATTTTAGGTGTTGCGATTCTGCCATAAAAGTTAATATGATAATTCCATCAACATTTTTCAGTTGAATTTGTAGTTTAACTTTTTTAAAATGAATGTTGTAATTCGTTTTTTATTTATAATCAAAATTAAATAATTTCTCGATAAATAGAAAAGAGTACTAAATAGCTAAGTGTTTAATTATTGCTTTGATAAAAATAATTTGATCTATGAAATTCCAAATTTAGTAGATTTGTATGGTAACTCAACAGAATTAGAATTTACGCTTTTAGATTTTTGATCCCGGAAATGTTTTAGAACAAACCCCTGAGCTCAAGAAAAGGTATATGTTAACATGGAAACTCATAGTTAACTTACCTAAAGAGGTTTTGTCTTTTTAACTGCAACAATATAGAATTCGCTTGGGACACAAAAAGCATATCGGATTTTACTGGTTTGATGTAGTAAAACAAACTTAGGAAAAGAGCGATGCCTGATTTGAATGATGTTTTTAAATAATAAGTAGTTAATGATTTATAACAAAGAAAATTTTCCTGAAGTAACTTCTGAACGTAATTTAACTGCTACTATTTTTGTGTATATACTGTTCGGACTTTTGTGTATCGCAATGCTTTGTTTATTTATAGGACTTCCTTTGAGCATTCAGCTGGAGCATAATAGCCGCTTATCTATCGGCGAGATGATCTTCGATCTAATATACTTCTCCATACTTCTTTGGGGTATCTGGGCTCTTTGCAAGAACTACAAGCGTCAAAAACTTAAAAAAATCATCCTCATTTCTGTAGATAAATATGGTATACATCATCACCAATACAATGGCATTATCCAGAGTATTTTATACAAGGAGTTTGAAAGGAGCAGAGAAGCTTATGTGAGTGATATCGATAGAAAAATTGGAACAAAATATTCTCCGGGATATATTTTCGGTTTTAAAGAAGGCAAACAGATTCCCATTGATTTTTCTAAACCTGAGAATGGAATGACCTATATCCCGAAAAATAAATATCATCTAATTGGACATTTTTTGCAGGGCGTTACTTTATTTTCCCCACATATAAAAATTTCTCAGGCCGTCTATGCTGATTATTTTATAAATCCCGCCACTTTTGAACTCAATAAAAAAGCTCAAATAATTACCTATATACTAGTTCTTATTTTCTTAATTATCATTCTGATTGCAATCGATTTGTTTACAAAATATACTAAAGGCTTTTCGATATTGTTTTAAATGACGGAATTTTTATACAAGAAAAAAGAGGAGACTTTAATAGTGTAAAAAAGGTACAAGTCCCAGTTTAAAGTTCTTAAACAGATCAATAATTTATTATAGTAAATGGATTGTTAATAGTAATGTAAGGTAATTTTAAAAGTACCATAACCTCTGTTTTAATATTACATTGTTTTTTTGATATAAAAATTTTTTTATGGAAAACAACAATGATTTAAGCAGAAGAAGGTTTCTTAGAAATTCTTTATTGGCCGCCGGAGGAGTTTTTATCGCTCCACTTATTGAAAGCTGTAGTGACGATGATAAAACCGATAACAGCGGTGCGCCAGACGGAATGAAAAATGAGGGGTTTGAGACAGGAGTAGCCAGTTTTGACCCTACTGAAACAGGAGTGATTATCTGGACAAGATATTCAATAGGTTCAGATGCTGAAATTACCTGGGAGCTAAGTAAGGATGTTGCATTTTCTGAAATAACAAGAAAAGGGCAGGCCGGAGCATCTTCTATAAATGATTTTACAATAGCGGTAGATGTTCAGAATATTTCTTCCAATACAAAATATTATTATAGATTTTATAATGCCAAAACCAAACAGGTAACTGTTACCGGAGAAACACGTACGCTGCCATCTAAAACAGATATTGTAAATGATGTAAAAATGGCTGTTGTTTCCTGTTCTAATTTTCCAGCTGGACTTTTTAATGTATATGGAGCGATTGCTTCTTCAGATGCTGATGTAGTGGTACATCTTGGAGATTATATTTACGAATATGCGCCAGGACAGTATGGAACAAATCCTTTTACTAATCCGCTGGGTAGAGAACATAAACCGGCTAGGGAGATTATAGGTATAAGCGATTACAGAGAGCGTTACAGACAATATAGAGGAGATAAAAATCTTCAGCTGCTTCATCAGAAAAAACCTTTTATATGTGTCTGGGATGACCATGAGTTTGCTAATGATACCTATAAAACCGGTGCAGAAAATCATCAGCCTGCCGAAGGGGATTTTCAGATGAGAAAAATGGCAGCTTTTCAAGCCTACAGTGAATATATTCCGCTTAAAACAGGAAAAGATCTTAGAATTTACAGAAGTTTTAATTTCGGTAATATCCTTTCTCTTTATATGATGGATACTAGAGTTATTGCGAGAGATAAGCAGATGAGTTATTCAGATTATATTGATAATGGCGGAAATTTTGATCAGACAAAATTTAAAACAGATCTGTTAAGTACCAGCAGAAGATTAATTGGAAGCGAACAAATGACTTGGCTGGGATCACAGATCAATGTTGATACTGCTAAGTGGAAAGTATTGGGCCAACAGATCTTAATGACAAAAATGATGATTCCTGCAGAGCTGCTGATGCTTTTGAATCAAGTTTTAGCAGAAGTGGATCATTTTGGAAGTGCACAGCCAGCGACCATGCAGGCTCTTATTAGTGCAATCTCTGAACTTGTTGTTATTAAAATGAGACATAAACAAAGTGATCCTTCTTTAACTGCTCAGGAAATTGCGAGAGTTACGACAACTTTGCCATATAATTTGGATGCCTGGGATGGTTATTTTGTAGAAAGAGAACAATTGTATGCGATGCTTTCTGGAAAAAATGTTGTGGTTTTAGCCGGAGATACTCATAATGCCTGGATGGGTAAACTTACCGATATGCAAGGGAAATTTATAGGAACTGAAATAGCGTGCAGTTCTGTTTCATCGCCAGGATTGGAAGCTTATCTTGGAATTACATCCGACCCTAAAAAGGCGATAGAATTAGCACAGGCATTTACAGTGCTGATAGATGATTTAGAATATGCAAATTTGTATAAACGAGGATACACATATCTTAAATTTACGTCATCTGTTTCTGAAGCTGAATGGCGATTTGTAGATAGTGTAACAAGTGAAACTACCAATACTGTAACAGAAAAAAAATATACCATAGCATAGAAATTTCATTCGATAATGATTGAAGTTTTTTCAGAAGTTTCAAAAATTAAGTGAATTAAATCGGAGCAGGAGTAATCGTGTTCCGATTTTTTTATTCTATAGATTTGAATATTTCTAAAACTAAGCATTGATAATTGATGTGTTAATAAATGTAAGATGAAATCAACGAAAGAGTATGTATGAGTTTCTATCAAAATTTATTGATATTAAATCGTAATGATAGATAGGCTTAACTTTTTTTTTTGGTAGAAAAGGTATCAACCCCAATCCAAATGTGCCACGATTTTGCCACAAAACTTTTGACTGTTTTTTAAAGATTGAAAAGTGCTTTAAAACAAAAAAACCTGCGAATCTTTGGATTTGCAGGTTTTTACACGTTTTCGGGTTTTTTGAAAAGATTGATAAAGTTGCCTTTTTCACTTCTTTTCCCCTTTTCGTGGGGAGAGCAGGATTCGAACCTGCGAAGTTTACACAGCAGATTTACAGTCTGCCCTCGTTGGCCGCTTGAGTATCTCCCCGAAGCTTGTTTTGTTGCGCTTTGTTGTTCTAAGCGGTTGCAAATATAGGAACGTTTTTGATGTCTGCAAACTAAAATAGTACTTAATTTGAAGTTATCTTTTAATTAATTTTTAATCCATTGGTATTGAATAAAATAAAAAATATAAAAAAAGGGGAATTTTCTTATTTTGTACTAAATTTCGATATTGTTTGGGAGAGAGTTCTGATATTTTTGAACAAAGCTTTTTTGTTTTTTTAGTTTTTGAGAGCAACTTTTTTTAATGTATCTAACTTGAAAAACACAAAAAAAATATTGAAAATCTTCTAAGAAAGCTATTGGATATCCTAGGGAGTTTAAGATATAAACTTGTATTTAGGATAAATGATGTTGAATGAAATAGAAACTTTATTAGTGGGATTCCTGTTTTATTTTAAATTGATTACTAATTGTAATGTTTTTAGATTCATCGTCTCTTAAATCCTATTCTAGTCGCTTTTTTTGCAGCATTTTGCGTAAATGCTAGAAACATTGGGATAGAGTTATTAACTCTTAATTAAGGCTTTAATTTAAAACATATGATTAAAATGATGGTTATGTATAAAAACAAAAAAATCTCCACTAGGGAGATTTTTTTGTTTTATTCTAAAATTGATGTTATTTAGCTAAAAGCTCTAATATTTTTGCTCTAAGTTCATCGCCTCTTAAATCTTGTCCTACTACTTTTCCTGTTGCATCTAGTATAAATGTTGCAGGAATTGATTGAACACCGTATTGAGCTGCGATTGGCTCTTCCCAAAATTTCAAGTTAGAAACTTGTGTCCAGGTTAAGTTATCTTTTGCAATAGCTTCCTTCCAAGCTTTAGCTTCTTTGTCTAAAGAAACACCAACTATGTTAAGACCTTTTGAATGTAACTCTTTATAAATAGCTACAACATTTGGATTCTCTTTTCTACAAGGTCCGCACCATGAAGCCCAGAAATCAACGATAGTTACTTTGCCTAAACTTTCTTTAAGCGATACCATTTTTCCTTCTGGATTAGGAGCAGAAAAATCTGACCTTCAGTTTGCGCTACCAACTGGAGGAGCAGTAGCACCAACAGCAGGCATTTTCATTTGACCGATTTTTTCTTTTACTTCTTTACCAGGTTTAGTGTTTTTTACTGATTCATCTAAACTAGTATAAAGAGCTTCTGCTTTTTTTACATCAGTAGATGGATCATTCAACATTCCTTTGATAATTAATGCGCTGATGAAAGATTTTGGGTGAGATTCAGCATATGTGGTATATTTTGCTTTAGTCTCAGTTTGAACATCACCTTGGATTTTCATAAATTCTTTCATTAAACCATTGATTACTGCTGTATCTTTAGCTTGTTGAGCAGTATTCATAGTTTGTGTGTTTTTTTTCTGGAAATCAACTAATTTTTTCTGAACTTTCATAAGTTCATCATTAAATTTCACATACTCATCATTGTTGTATGTTCCAGAAATTTTAGATTTATGGATACTATCTTTATCCACAACAACTTTAATTTCTCCTGTTTCTAGGATAAAAGGAATTGGTCCTTGAGCTCCTTGTAATTGTAATGTATGAAATGCAGGTTCAGTAACTTTACCTTTAATTTCAAATTTTCCATTTTCAACTTTTGCAGTGTCTAGAGCAATAAGAGCTCCTGTAGTTTGATCTTGAGTTTGTAGGATTATAGTTTTCCCGTTTTCAATTCCTGTTGCAGTTCCAGTAATAAGGTATTCACCGTCTTTAACTTTGTTGCATGAAATTATTGCTATAGAAGCAGTAAGTAAAAAAAATATTTTTTTCATTATTAATTAGTTAATTGATTTGTGGAACAAAAGTATTTAAAATTATAAAAGATAAATAATTTTGTAACCTAAAATTTTGTTATAGTTTTTTGTAAGATAAAAACCTTGTAGTCAGTTGGTTTAGGGTGTTTTTTGTAAGGATGTGTGACTCTTTTGATTTAATTTTAAAATAAAAAATAATATTTTAGGTGTTTTTGCAGCAAAAAAAAAGCATCCGCCAATGGTGGATGCTTTTTTACAGAGACTATAATTTTAGTCTTGATTTGTTTTCTTTCTCCAAGTAAAAGAGTTAAGAATATGTCTTTTTGCAAATCTTCCAGGAGAATCTGCATTTACCATTTTTACATAAGTAGCTTTTGGTACGCTGATGTATTCGTAAACGCTACCATTTGAGAAATCAATAATTAATCTACCTTCTACAAATTTGTAATCTGTAATAGATGAAGTAGCGATTGTTTCTGTATATTCTGGCAAGTTTAGTTTAATTGTCTCAGGATTGATACTTACCAAAAAGTGGTAAGCTTCAATAACTAATTTACTTTTTTCTTCTGCTTCTTTCAAACCAGCGTCGTTACCTTGAAATTTGTCAGGATGACATTCTTTCATAGCATTACGGTAAATGGTTTTTAAATCTTTTAATTCTGCAGTTTTGTCTACGTTTAGTAACTTGCGGTATTCAACTATTTTTTTCATAAATAAGATAACTACTTGTCTATTAGATTGAAATTAATATTTGTTTAATTCAAAAAAGACAAATTTTTTGCAAAGGTACACTTTTTTTTAACTTTTTACTTTCGTAGTAAAAAATATTCAAAAAATATGTAAAAGCTTGATTTTTAAATAGAATAAGTTTGCTGATTCTTAATACTATGTACTGAAAAAGCAAAAGATTAAAAAATGATTGTTTTATTTTTGTTCAGGCTTATTATTTGCCTTGTCAAAGTTTTTTGATTTTTTAGGATACTTGTTATAGCTAATATCACTTGGGTTTTCGATTATAGATTTTATTGTAATCCAATCTCCAACTACGTGATTAGCATGTGCTATCTTGTAATCTAAAAGGTATTCACCACAAAAATAGTTGTTGTTTTCATCCTTCTCCATTATCCCAGTATAAACCCCTTTTTGTAACATTTTTTCTTGAGAAGCCTTTGTCATGATATTTTTATTTAAAAATTGAAGCTGCAAAGTTAATCAATATATTGTTTGGTTTAGGGAGTTCGTGACAATCTAAGTATATTTGCACATGCAAAAAAACTTTAGACCAAATCCTAATTCGTTCAAAAATACATTTTGTGTTTTTCAGGAAGTAACTTCGAAAGAAGTTGAAGGTTTGAAAATTCAATTTGAAAGTAAAGCAGGAAGTAGGTATTATTATTCCGATTTGGGAATGTATCGTTTCTCTAACCATTGGGGAAGATTGGCTAATAGCAAATGGCGTTTGGTTGCTATGGAACCTGAAACAGAATCTAAATTTAAACTGGGTTTTGCGACTTGGAGTTCTTTTTATCCTGATAATGCCATTGATAAAATATATTATATTGAAGCTGATTATTCTAGAAACACGGTTAATTATCAACACAAGAATAATCCAGAATATGATAATAAAGCTATACTTAGAACCAGTTTTGAAACATCAAAAAGGATTAAACAAATTAGAAACTTGCAACAATTAACTTCATGGGCAAAATATTTTGATTATGAAGATATCGATACTTTGCGTAAAGCAATTATAAATGAACTTATTTTTACAGAGAAAACTTTAGAAGAAATTAAAAGAGAAATAGAATAATGGGAAGGAATAACGAAAGGAATATTAAGAAGCACAACGATAAGTTGCACAAGGCACAAGACAAAGTAAAACAAGCTGAAATTGCGCGTAAGGAGAAATTAAAACAAATTGTAAAGAAGTTTAATGAGGATAAATCTTCATCTGATAAATAAAATATTATGGAAAACGATAAATTCAGTGGTTTAAAAGAAAGTGTTCAGGAAATAATAGATTTAATTGCTGCTAAACAAAATAAATCTGCGAACAATAAATTGGCAGAAGTAAGTGATATTTTGGATGATTTGCTCGATTTTTTGGAAGAGGATGAAGATTTAATCGAGATTAGTAAATATCAGGTTTTATTAAACCAATTACATCAAAAGATAAATACTGCCGAATAATTTTAGATTTTTGTCTTTATGGAAAATTCCAAATGTTATTGCGATACAGGTTTATATTTTGATAATTGTTGTGGTTTATATCTCAAGAATAATCAAAATGCGCCAACTGCATTGGCTTTAATGCGTTCTCGTTTTTCGGCTTATGTTATTAAAAATGCCGATTATTTATTGGCTACGACCCATTCTTCCGAAAGGAAATATTATTCGAAAGAGGATATCTTAAATTGGGCTACAGCCAATGAATGGCAGCGATTGGAAATTATAAGTTTTACAGAAACTACAGTTGCATTTAAGGCTTACTTCTTGGATGAAAAGAAACAACCTCAAACACATTATGAGTTTTCTGCTTTTAAACTAGAAAATGGGGTTTGGTATTATCTTGAAGGAAAGTTTGAATAATTAGTAGTTTTTAACTGATTATCAGTTAATTTTTGATTAAATCTTTTAACTAAAAATTAATATCTGTTTGTTTTAGCTACATTCTAAAATGATGTAATTTTAGAATTATGAAAGAGGAACATAAAAAAGGGTTTTATTTTAAAACGTATGAAGCGCCAAATCAGTCTCCGTTTGAAAAACTTTTTGGTATTTTCAAAGAGCTAATTACCCATACTTCGGGTGATTTTGATGAAGCTATAGATTGGCTTCGTGAGTTGGATAAAGAATACAAACTTACAGATGAGAATTATACTATCGACGATTTTATAGAAGATCTAAAAAAGAAAGGTTATATAAAAGACGAAATAAAAGAAGATGGTTCTTCAGGAATTGGAATTACTGCCAAAACTGAGCGTGCGATAAGGCAACAAGCACTTGATCAGATATTCGGAAATTTAAAACGTTCTGGAAACGGAAACCACAAAACTAAATATGCCGGAAATGGAGATGAACATACGGGGGAATTCCGTGAGTTTCATTTTGGCGATGGGTTAGAACGAATTTCGCTCACAGAAAGTTTGCGTAATGCTCAAATCAATAATGGAGTGGAGAGTTTTATGCTTACTGAAAACGATTTGGTTGTGGAGGAAACACAATACAAATCGCAAATGAGTACAGTCTTAATGATTGATATTAGTCATAGTATGATTTTGTATGGCGAAGATCGTATTACTCCAGCCAAAAAAGTTGCCATGGCGCTCGCCGAATTAATTACTACTCGCTATCCTAAAGATACACTTGATATTCTGGTTTTCGGAAACGATGCCTGGACAATTGCTATCAAGGATTTACCGTACTTAAAAGTTGGACCATATCATACCAATACAGTTGCTGGTTTGCAACTGGCGATGGATTTATTACGCCGAAAAAGAAATACAAACAAACAAATATTTATGATTACTGATGGTAAGCCAAGTTGCGTTCGTGAGCGTGATGGATCTTATTATATGAACAGTAATGGTTTGGACGAATATATTGTAGACAAATGTTACAATCAGGCACAACAAGCTAGAAAGCTACATATTCCTATTACCACATTTATGATTGCAAGTGATCCTTATTTGCAACGTTTTGTCAACCATTTTACCGAAGCTAATCAGGGAAAAGCATTCTATACGGGATTAAAAGGTCTTGGCGAAATGATTTTTGAAGATTATGAAGCGAATAGAAAAAAGAGGGTTCGGTAAAGAGTCTCAAAGGTTCAGAGCAATAAAGCGACAAAGATTTACCGTAGAGACGCACAGCAGTGCGTCTAACTTTAGATAAAGTTTCATAGATGCACAGCTGCGTTTAATAGTTCAAATATAAAATAAACAACAAATTGATATTTCAATAAAAATGGAAATAAATAATATAAACACTTTAGGTCAATTAAAAGCCTCTGGATATAAAAGTAAAAGCATTAAAGATGAATTACGAAATAATCTTCGTGAAAAGATAAAATCAGGTAAGCCAGTTTTTGAAGGTGTTCATGGTTTTGAGAATACTGTTATTCCGGAGTTAGAACGTGCTATTTTATCACGCCATAATATTAATTTATTAGGACTTCGTGGTCAGGCCAAAACAAGATTGGCTCGTAAAATGGTCGAATTATTAGATGAATACATTCCATTTGTGGCAGGTTCAGAGATTAATGACGATCCGTTTAATCCAATTTCTCGCTTCGCAAAAGATATTATTGCCGAAAAAGGAGACGCAACTCCCATCGAATGGTTGCATAGAGATAACCGTTTCTTCGAAAAACTTGCTACGCCAGATGTAACCGTTGCCGATTTAATAGGGGATGTGGATCCAATAAAAGCTGCCAATTTAAAGCTTTCTTATGCCGATGACCGTGTGATTCATTTCGGAATGATTCCGCGTGCCAATCGTTGTATTTTTGTAATTAATGAATTACCCGATTTACAAGCAAGAATCCAGGTAGCTTTGTTTAATATCTTGCAGGAAGGAGATATTCAGATAAGAGGATTTAAGTTAAGAATGCCTCTAGATATGCAATTTGTATTTACTGCAAATCCTGAGGATTACACGAATCGAGGAAGTATAGTTACGCCATTAAAAGATAGAATTGGCTCACAAATCCTGACACATTATCCTGAAACTGTTGCTATCGCCAGAACGATTACAGAACAGGAAGCTAAATTAGATGCAAGCCAGAATGAATCGGTTTATATTCCTAGTTTGGCCAAAGATTTATTGGAGCAAATAAGTTTTGAAGCTCGCGAAAGTGAGTTTGTAGATAATAAAAGTGGTGTGAGTGCGAGAATGAGTATTACTGCTTACGAAAACTTATTGAGTACTGCTGAGCGTCGTGCTTTGCGTGCAGGCATTGATAAAACAGTTTTGCGTTTATCTGACTTTATGGGGATTATTCCAGCTATTACAGGAAAAGTCGAATTGGTTTATGAAGGAGAGCAGGAGGGAGCGGCAATTGTTGCACAACGCTTAATAGGTGATGCTATTCGAACGTTTTTCCCTATATATTTCCCAAAGATTGAAAAACTTGAAAAACCAAATGAGAAAACGCCATATACCGATACAATTGAATGGTTTTTTACAGAAAGTGGTTTTGAATTGTTAGATGATTGTTCGGATGCCGAATACAAGAAAATTCTTGATGGGATTCCTCCACTTGATATTTTGCTTAAAAAATATCAGTCTGAATTGCCAGTTGAAGATCGTTATTTTATGAAAGAGTTCATTTTATGGGGATTGGTAGAATATAAAAAATTAAGTAAAGACCGTTTTTCCGAAGGATATGAATTCAAGGATATGTATGGTAGTTATATCAGTAAACTGTAAAGATTTAAAATTAGGGAGAGATAATTGTTGCTCCCTTTTTTTATGCTATTTTATATTTAAAAGATTTAGCTTTTGATATTTATCTTCAATTATAGTACTGCATATTTTAATTAGTCTACCTTGTCCCGTTGGTTGCATTTGTATTCCAGCAAATACACAAATGGAGAATAGCTTTGAGGCTTTGATTGCTACTTATATTGAAAATAAAGTAGGAATATCTGAACAGTTTTTGACTACGGAATTAGCAAATAATTTAAAACAAAATCTTATTGATTTAAATGCTAAAAGTTTACTGCAGGATGCGGGAATAGGAAATTCGGAGAAAGTAACTTATGATGGAGCTATTCGTAGTGATTCGATTTACTGGCTTGATAAAAAGCATAATAATGCATTCGAAAATGAATTCTTTGTTCAAATCGAAGCTTTTATAGCATATTTAAACATTAGTTGCTATGCTGGTATAACTGGTTATGAGTTTCATTATTCTTTATATGAAACTGGAGATTTTTATTTGAAACACTTAGATCAATTTAAGAATAATCCGAGTAGGAAATACTCAATGATTAGTTATTTAAATGCTGATTGGAAAGAAAGTGATGGAGGTGAACTACTTATTCATCAGTTAAATAACCATCAGAAAATTAGCCCTACTCAAGGTAAAACTGTCTTTTTTAAAAGTGATGAATTAGTTCATGAAGTATTAGTTACCCAAAACACAAGAATGAGTATTACGGGCTGGTTAAAGAGTGATTAATTGCTTGTTTACCAGTATATTTTAAATTTTTATAAAAATAACTCTACTAATTCTATAGAATATTTGAAATATATTTATAGATTTGTAAAAGAAATGAGAAATGAAAGCCAAAATACAATTCCTTATGACTGTAACACGATAATGTGTTATATGTATGATTTATTGTATGAACAGGCATTCTATGGTTTGGTTAGTTAGTAAAGAAAAAGCCTTTTTTAAATACTTTTAAAAGGCTTTTTACTTAAGATTTTTAAAAAGAAAATTTTAAACCATTAAGAAATTAAGTTTCATTAAGTATTGCTCTTGTTTTTTTAAGCTAAAAATTAAATCCGTTTGAATCTGTGTCATCTGTGTTCATTTTTTTAAAATTATATGCTAAAAAAAGTAGGAGATTAAATATTTAAAACTTAATGAGCTTAATTTCTTAATGGTAAAATAAAAAATAAATTATGAGCTTATATTCTATAAATACGAACATTATGATGCAATGCTGCCAGATGAAAATCCTTCCCTGTTGCAGAAGTTGCTGTTATTTATAAAATAATATTTTGAGCTCTTTTGTAACATCTACAAAAGGGTTTTTTTATGCAGTTCATTTTCAATTACTATACTTTATTTAATAAAAAATATAATTTAACACCCCCATAAAATTATGAGTTCACAAATCGTAAAACAGAACCCTTTTCAATCGATGATTGATCGTTTTAATATAGCAGCCGACATTCTTCAACTGAATGAATCGGTTAGAGAAAAATTGCAAAGACCAGAGAAACAAATAGTAGTTAATTTTTCGATTACACTTGATAATGGTACCGAACAAAATTTTGAAGGTTATCGCGTAATTCATAATACTGCTTTAGGACCATCTAAAGGAGGTATTCGTTATGATACTGCTGTTAATCTGGACGAGGTTAAAGCTCTTGCGGCCTGGATGACATGGAAATCGGCTGTTACAGGAATCCCATTTGGTGGAGCCAAAGGCGGTATTATCTGTGACCCAAGATTGCATTCTAAATCCGAATTAGAAAAAATAACACGAGAATATACCAATGCTTTATCAGATATTTTTGGTCCTGATAAAGATGTTCCGGCTCCAGATATGGGAACTGGCCCAGACGAGATGGGGTGGCTAATGGATGAGTTTTCATTAGTTCATGGTAAAACCATTCATGCTGTTGTAACTGGTAAACATTTGCATTCGGGAGGTTCCTTAGGTAGAGTAGAAGCTACTGGTAGAGGGGTAAGTATTATTAGTATTCTGGCGCTTCAAAAATTAAAATTAAGACCTGCAAGATCTACAGCTGCCATTCAGGGATTTGGAAATGTAGGACTTCATTCGGCTTTGTTTTTATTCGAAAAAGGACTGAAAATTGTTGCTGTTAGTGATGTTTCTGAAGCTTTTTATAATCCAGAAGGAATTAATATCCCTGAGCTTATTTTGTATTATAATCTAAATAACAAAAGCGTTAACGGATATCCAAATGCAGTTGCTATAAAACATGAAGATTTATTATTATTGGATGTAGATGTACTTATTCCTGCTGCCAAAGAAGATGTAATTACTGCTGTAAATGCTGGGGAT
The DNA here is from genome assembly GCF_057834355.1 of Flavobacterium sp. GL_143. NCBI lineage: Bacteria > Pseudomonadati > Bacteroidota > Flavobacteriia > Flavobacteriales > Flavobacteriaceae > Flavobacterium > Flavobacterium sp. GL_143. Next base: position 3,421,080 of record NZ_CM174401.1, read on the forward strand.
GTTCGGGCAAAAATAATTGTTGAAGGAGCAAACGGACCAGTTTCTTCAGATGCAGATAAAATCTTGCATGAAAATAATGTTTTGGTTGTGCCAGACATTTTAGCAAATGCCGGAGGAGTTACGGTATCTTATTTTGAGTGGCTTCAGAATTGTCTTTTAGAGTCCTGGAAAATCAGTCAGATTAATAAACGCTTGGAAGATATACTGGAGAAAAGTTTCGAAACAGTTTTTGCTACTTCAAGAAAATATAAAGTAACACCACGCATTGCGGCTTATATAATTGCTTTGCGTAAAGTCGCAGATATTCAGGCTGTAAAAGAGATTAAATTGATTGAGAAAAAATTCAAACAGAATTAAATTTATTAGATACTAATTTGACTTTCAACTAGATTAAGATTATTTCCATTGGTTTCATATAATCAATGGAAATGTCTTTTTCTTAAAACTTTCAGTGTTTAAATTATTTACAATAACTCTTTCCCTAGATACTAACATACTATTTAAAAAATGGAACATATTAATTTTTTGGCGTTTGCCATGCCAGCTTTTTTTCTTTTTGTGTATATCGAGTTTAGGCTTGCACAGCGAAGTAACAGGCCCGAATTATTTAACTATGAAAGCTCTGTTTCGAATATAAGTATTGGTATTGCCGAGCGGCTAATCAACCTTTTTATTGCTGCTAGTTTTTATCAATTGTATTATTGGATTTATAATAATTATAGGCTTTTTGAGATACCGAGTAATTTTTTAGTATGGATAGGATTGATTCTCGCTACAGATTTTGTTTGGTATTGGTATCATAGATTAGGGCATGAAGTAAATTTTTTCTGGGCGGCTCATATCGTACATCATCATAGCAGTGAATTCAATTTTACAGCAGCAGCAAGAATAACTACTTTTCAGGCAATTATCCGTACAGGATTTTGGTGTGTTTTACCATTTATAGGTTTTCATCCCAAGATGGTTATTACGATGCTTATTGTGCATGGAGCTTATTCTTTTTTTACACATACTCAGGTTATAGGAAGAATAAAATGGTTAGAATATGTTTTTGTTACCCCATCTGTTCATGGAATACACCATGCTTCAGATGAGAAATACTTAGATAAAAACTATGGAGATATGTTTACGTTTTGGGATCGCTTTTTTGGGACTTTCCAAGAAGAGGAAGAAAAACCAAAATACGGACTGACTCATCCATTAAAAAGCTATAGTTTTCTTTGGCAGCATTTTCATTATTATTTTGAGATTTATGAATTATGGAAACGGTCTAAAGGATTTAAAGACGGTTGGAATGCTATATTTGGAAGTCCTGCTGATATGGATCAAGATATTCGTCCAATTTTAGAGAAACGATTTTTGCAAGACAAAGACAATCCTAGTCATCGGCTTAAGTTCAAGAATTATCTTTATTTACAATTGGGAGTAAGTACCTTTTTGCTAACAATTTTTACCTATTATTTTGATTCTTTGGATGCATCCGATAAAATTTTTGTTTTAGTTTTTATTATCATCACGCTAATTAATTGCGGGGCTTTATTAGAGCAACGCAAATGGATCTATTATCTAGAATATTTTCGTGTTTTTATTTGTACAACTTACTTTTTATATATCATAGATGAAGTTGAATTCTTTATTATTCCTGTGATTATAATGTTTTTAGTAGAACAGGTTTTTTCTTTGGGAGAAAAATACCAAAATGTCGTACTCCAGCTTGAAACATCAGAATGAATTATAGAGAAATGAGATTTTAAAAGCGATACTTTTTTTAGGAATATTTTTTTTTGCCACAGATTTTAGTGATGAGAGAGATTTGCTGGGTAATAATCCAGTTATACTTTCTTTGATTTAGATAATCTGTGGCTTTTTTATATCGTAATAGGAAGCTTTTTTATTATAAAATTCATTATAAAGTCTATTTACTTTTATAATGATTTGAATTTTAGACATTTATGTTGTTTGCCTTTTTTAGATATTTAAAATAATGTCTGAATCTATGGATTAAAAAACTTTTAGTGGTCATGACGGCTATTGTTTGTGGGTAAATTTGTACTTTAAATTGTAGGGTAAACAATTTTTTTGAATTCAATTTTATTTTGGGCTTTTGTTATTAGTTAGAAAATGAGGAAACTTTGGTTTCCTCATTTCTATTTTTAAGAGCATTATATATTATCTTTTTCTTAAATCCGAAAAAAGATTCATTTTGTCTTTTAAGCCTTTATTCCTTTTAGCTACTCTTTGCTTATTTAAGCTTCTGCTAAAAACATATTATAAGTACTTTACAACTTCTTCTTCTTCATCATTATTATTATTATTATTATTATTATTATTATTATTATTATTTAAAACTTTTCTTATAAACGAGTATTGTCCTATTCTATAAGTTTAAAAACTTTTATTGGTAAAAACAAAAAGGCTTAAGGAAGATCTTTGTGACCTTAAACTAGCTGTGTTTGAATAAATAAGAAGATATAGTGTTCGCTAAATCTTACTGTGACGTGATTTAGGAATTTTTACTTCTGTAATAAATTAAAAATAAATAATAACTCAATTAAATAATAATTCATATGAAGAATAGATTACTCCCTTTGCTTTTTGTTTTAGGTAGTTATTCCGCTTACTCACAAGTAGGTATAGGAACGCTATCACCAAGTACTGCATCGCAACTAGAGATTGTTGCTAGCGATAGAGGTATTTTAATTCCAAGAGTTGCATTAACAAGTTCAGCAGATACTACTACAATTACAAATAAAAATGTAGAAAGTTTGTTGGTTTTTAATACTGCATCTGTTTCTGATATTAAGCCAGGTTATTATTACTGGTATGATGGTAAATGGAATAGAATGGCTATATCAAGTGAAGTTACCGGAGGTAGCGGAGGTGTCATTGGTGGTAATGGAATTCCAGGTAATAAAGGAGAAGTTGGATATCCTGGTAAAGATGTAAGTATTTATACTGATCAATTATCAGGTATTGTTTATGTGCAAAATGCTGATGGAACTTGGACTACTCTTAATGGTACAAATGGACTTGACGGTAAAAACGGAATTTCAGGAGGTGCTGGGTTACCAGGTGATGCAGGTTTAGATGGAACAATCCAAATGTATATTGATCAATCTACAGGTATTGTATACGTAAGAGACCCTAAGGATGCTACCAAATGGGTTCCTATTACAGGGCAAAATGGTATAGATGGAATTAAAGGTATTGATGGAGAGCCTGGTAAAGAAGGTACGATTACTACACTTGATGCGATTGTAAAAGATGGTAAGGGTAATATTTATGCTTATGTAGGTGATAATAATACAGTTGCAGGTCGTGATAAAGAATGGGCTGATAAATCTCCAAACTGGGTTAAAATTAATGGTTTAAATGGAGAAGATGGAATTCAGGGGGTAACTGGAGAACCAGGTACAGCAGGTTCAATCACTACACTTGATGCAATTGTAAAATCTCCAAATGGTGATATTTATGCTTATGTAGGTGTAGATAAAACAGTTGATGGTAGAGATAAAGAGTGGGCAGAGAAATCTCCAAACTGGGTTAAAATTAATGGTTTAAATGGTAAGGAAGGAATTGCAGGTACAACTGGAGAACCAGGAACTCCGGGTTCAATCACTACACTTGATGCAATTGTAAAATCTCCAAATGGAGATATTTATGCATATACAGGAACAGATCAAACTGTTGCAGGTCGTGATAAAGAATGGGCTGATAAATCTCCAAACTGGGTTAAAATTAATGGTTTAAATGGAGAAGATGGAATTCAAGGGGTAACTGGTGAACCAGGAACTGCAGGTTCAATCACTACACTTGATGCGATTGTAAAATCTCCAAATGGTGATATTTATGCTTATGTAGGAGTAGATAAAACAGTTGACGGTAGAGATAAAGAGTGGGCAGATAAATCTCCAAACTGGGTTAAAATCAATGGTTTAAATGGTAAGGAAGGAATTGCAGGTACAACTGGAGAACCAGGTACTCCAGGTTCAATCACTACACTTGATGCAATTGTAAAATCTCCAAATGGTGATATTTATGCTTACACAGGAACAGATCAAACTGTTGCAGGTAGAGATGCAGAATGGGCGTCAAAATCTCCAAACTGGGTTAAGATTAATGGTTTAAATGGTAAAGAAGGAATTGCTGGTGCAATTGGAGAGCCAGGTACTCCAGGTTCTATTACTACACTTGATGCAATTGTAAAATCTCCAAATGGCGATATTTATGCTTACACAGGAACAAGTCAAACTGTTGCGGAACGTGATGCTGAATGGACAGCAAAATCTCCAAACTGGGTTAAGATTAATGGTCTTAACGGAAAAGATGGAAAAGATGGTGTTATTGGTGGTAAAGGAATTCCTGGATCAAAAGGAGAAACGGGTTACCCTGGTGATAATGTAGCTATATATATAGATAACGAAACAGGAACTGTTTATGTACGTGACCCTAATAATAATGACAAATGGGTTCCTTTATCTGGAAAAGATGGTATAGACGGAATTAAAGGTATAGATGGAGAACCAGGTACAGCAGGTACAATTACTACACTTGATGCGATTGTAAAAGATGGTAAGGGTAATATTTATGCTTATGTAGGTGATAATAATACAGTTGCAGGTCGTGATAAAGAATGGGCTGATAAATCTCCAAACTGGGTTAAAATTAATGGTTTAAATGGAGAAGATGGAATTCAGGGGGTAACTGGAGAACCAGGTACAGCAGGTTCAATCACTACACTTGATGCGATTGTAAAATCACCAAATGGCGATATTTATGCGTATACAGGAACAGATAGAACAGTTGCAGGTCGTGATAAAGAATGGGCTGATAAATCTCCAAACTGGGTTAAAATTAATGGTTTAAATGGTAAGGAAGGAATTGCAGGCGCAATTGGTGAACCAGGAACTCCAGGTTCAATCACTACACTTGATGCAATTGTAAAATCTCCAAATGGCGATATTTATGCTTATACAGGTACAGATCAGACTGTTGCAGGTCGTGATGCCGAATGGACAGCAAAATCCCCAAACTGGGTTAAAATTAATGGTTTAAATGGTAAGGAAGGAATTCCAGGTGCAACAGGGGAGCCAGGTAAAGCAGGTTCAATCACTACACTTGATGCGATTGTAAAATCTCCAAATGGCGATATTTATGCTTATATAGGAACAAGCCAAACTGTTGCAGAAAGAGATGCGGAATGGGCAGCAAAATCTCCAAACTGGGCAAAAATTAATGGACTAAATGGAGAGAGTGGAATTCCAGGTGCAGATGGTGAACCAGGTACTCCAGGTTCAATCACTACGCTTGATGCAATTGTAAAATCACCAAATGGCGATATTTATGCTTATGTAGGAACTGATAAAACAGTTGCGGGTCGTGATAAAGAATGGGTGGATAAATCTCCAAACTGGGTTAGAATTAGTGGTAAAGATGGAGTTGATGGAGCTCCTGGTTTAGCTGGAGGTCCTGGGGCGCCTGGCGATACAGGTGTTATAATTCCAGAAGGTACTACAACTTGGATTAATACAACAGATGGAGTTATCTATGTAAAAGATGCTGCGGGAGAATGGATTGCTGTAAGTGGAAAAGTAGCACCTAATAACATTTTGGGAATACAAGTAATTAGTGATGATTATGTAGTAACAGTAGATGATTATACAGTTATTGCAGAAGATTTAACTAAAGATATTACGATTACACTTCCAGATCCAGCTTTAAGCAAAGGTAGAATATTGGTGATAAACCAGTTTGATATAGTAAAAGCTGATGATACTCCTATAGTAGTTAATTTTAATTATGAAATACGTTATTCAAGTAAAGCTAGATATACATATATGACAGGAAGTTTATTTGGAGGAGCAACCTCAGGAAGCATGAAAGTTACATTACAGTCAAACGGAGTAAACTGGTACGTAATTACGTATACAATGTAATTTAAATTATTATTTACTTATAGTTCGTAAGCCTGGTCATTCAATTGACCAAGGCTTATTGGCTATGGCTAGAAAAATAACGTTAAAAATTAAGAACAATGAAAAAAAATATTTTAGTATTATTAATAACAATCTTGTCTTTTGCGCAGGTTTTTGCGCAAAATGCAGATCCCATAGGAATAGGAACTCAAAAAGCAGATGCTTCCGCAGTTTTGGAATTAAAGTCTTCCAATCAAGGATTTTTATTACCTCGTTTAACTACAGAGCAAAGAGATGGGATATCAAAACCAGCGATTGGATTGACAATTTTTAATTTAGAGACCAATTGTATTGAAAGCTATACTGGTGATGACTGGGTAGGTAATTGTGGTACGCCAAAGGCAATGATTAAGATTCTTAACTGTGATAGTGATGTTGTTATAAGAGGTGATTTTAAAGAAGGACAAAGTGTTTCTAATACAACGCTTACCTTAAAATTAAATGTAGAAAAAAGAGGGTCTTATATTATTTCAGTAGCAGCAAAACCTGATAATGGGTATTATTATAATGCTTCGGGTACGTTTTCGAGTACAGGGGCTGTAGAGCTTGTTATTGGAGGAATGGGTTCTCCGAAAGCGGAAAGAACGGTATCAAATCCAGATAAGATTTATGTAACTATGAATGATACGGAGTCTACCTGTACAAAAGATATATTGGTAGAGTCTTCGGCTATTGCTCCTATGTTTGCACTTAATGGTGTAAGCGCTAATGGTATTGGGATTGTGAATGCACCATTGAATTCTTCAACTAACTCGATTACTGTTTCACTTAGTGGAAATGCTAGTGCATTTGGTTCTACATATGCCATTCCTGCTGTTACAGTTAATGGAATGACATTTGGTCCATCTTCAGGAACTTTTACTCAGAATCCAATGACTATTACATTAACAGGTAGAGGTACGCCGCTTGCTGGTGGAACATTTCCAGTTACTATAACTTCAAATGGTACATTAAGTCCTAATTCAATTACAATGAATTATACGGTAGCAACTCCTAATTTAAGATTAGTTGATTTTAATGGAGGTAGTTATAGTGCCAATTCAGGAGAGGCACAGGCTCTTATAAAAGCCGCTGCAAATTTTGGTACTTCTACAAGTAGTATTGTAAAAGCACAAGGATTTACTATTTCCACTAGTGGTAATATGGCAAGTACGGTTGCTAGTAAACCAGATATTATCGTAGTGCATTATCCGTATAATATGAATACAGCTGAAGCAACTTTGCTTAAGGGATATCTAGATGCTGGAGGAGTAGTACTCTATTTTACTGAATCTGGTAATACTCAAGTTGCGTTGAATGTAGCAACAATGATGGGGTATCCAAGCGGTATTCTCACGGACTCAAATGTAAGTCAAGTAAGAGTAGAACCGTTTAACGCTATTAATGATCAGATCATCAAGGGGCCTTTTGGAGATTTAACCGGTTTAGGCTGGGAAGATGATGGTGGTGGAGGTAATGCTATGAAAGGATTCCCAGCGGGAGCAATTGTAGATTACAATACCAATGCAGGAGGTTCAAGAGTGTTTAGAGCTACAGGTTCTAGTCTGTTTTTTGTAGGTGATGGAGGTTGGTTAAACCGAAATTTACTTAATGGAACCACACCTAAACTTAGTTCAAATGGAGGTTCAAACTCTGCATTATGGGGTAACATTATGGCATGGGCAGTAAGCAGAGCTACTACAAATGGAATAAATTATAAACCATAATTTTAAATTGGGTTTTATTATAGATGTAAGGGCAGTTCAGAAATGAACTGCCTTTTCTTGTTTATGAATAAACCTTAGGATGTTTTATGGAATTTTAAATGAATGATATTGATATATTATTAAAAAAACATTGATAAAAGAAAAATTGGATATCTTTTTCTTGAAGATATTATTTCATAGTTCTTTTTCTTGTTTTAATAATTAAAAAAGCTGATTTGTATTAAAAATAACTGGTTAAAGTAAATGGGAGGATATAGATATTTCAAATGCTATAAGTGTCTTATTTCTATGTTTTAAAGATTTTGTAAGTATGCCCTAAATTGTAAGTATAAAAACTTTTAAGGGTATAAATAAGTTTTGTTTACGGGGAACTTTGTGCTTTGAAACTAAGTGTTTAATTATGAAGAACATTGATGTTGATAATGTGCAAAAATTAATTCTATTAAGTAATGAAAAAAGCTGAGAAATCTATGATGCTACAAGGCGATTTGTCTTTTTGTGCAAGTAGATTTTATGCTTTTAATCCTTTATAAATTGACTTAATATCAAGTCATGATGAGGTTTTTTGCAGTAGAATCAATTTCAATGAAGTAAATAATTTTAATAACCCATTAAAGATTAAATAATATGAAGAATAGATTACTCCCTTTACTTTTTGTCTTAGGTAGTTATTCAGCCTACTCACAGGTAGGAATAGGAAAACTAAATCCAGATGCTTCAGCTCAGCTGGAAGTATATGCTACGGACAAAGGTATGTTAATCCCAAGAGTTACATTAACAGGCTCAACGGATATTACTACAATTGCAAAAGGTAACAAAGAAAGTTTACTGGTTTTTAATATGGCGACTGTATCAGACGTTAAGCCAGGTTATTACTATTGGTCTGTATCTGATAATAGTTGGCAAAGACTTGCTATTTCAAGTGAAGTTACTGGCGGGATCGCTGGTTTGGCTGGAGGCTCTGGAGCACCTGGAATGACTGGAGTTACAGTTCCTGGTGATGCAACAACTTGGATTGATACCACGACAGGTCATATTTATGTTAAAGATGCTAGTGGAAACTGGGTTAAGATTAATGGTCTTGATGGGAAAGATGGGAAAGATGGTGTAATTGGAGGCAAAGGAATTCCTGGAGCCAAAGGTGAAACTAATTACCCAGGAGATAATGTAGTTATATATATAGATAGTGAAACAGGAACTATTTATGTGCGTGATCCAGAGAATAAAGACAAATGGATTCCTTTATCAGGTAAAAATGGTATAGATGGAATTAAAGGTATAGATGGAGCGCCAGGTACAGCAGGTACAATTACTACGTTAGATGCGATTGTAAAAGATGCTAATGGTAATATCTATGCTTATGTTGGTGATAGTGATACAGTTGCAGGAAGAGATGCAGAATGGGCATCAAAATCTCCAAATTGGGTTAAGATTAATGGACTTGATGGAAAAGATGGAAAAGATGGTGTAATTGGAGGCAAAGGAATTCCTGGATCTAAAGGAGAAACTGGATATCCTGGAGATAATGTGGCTATTTACATAGATAATGAAACAGGAACTGTTTATGTACGTGATCCAAATAATAATGACAAATGGATTCCTTTATCAGGTAAAAATGGTATAGATGGAATTAAAGGTATAGATGGAGCGCCAGGTACAGCAGGTACAATTACTACGTTAGATGCGATTGTAAAAGATGCTAATGGTAATATCTATGCTTATGTTGGTGAAAGTGATACAGTTGCAGGAAGAGATGCAGAATGGGCATCTAAATCTCCAAACTGGGTTAAAATCAACGGATTAAATGGAGAAGATGGAATTACTGGAGCAACTGGAGAACCAGGTACTGCGGGTTCAATCACTACACTTGATGCGATTATAAAATCACCAAATGGCGATATTTATGTTTACACAGGTACAGATAAAACAGTTGCAGGAAGAGATGCAGAATGGGCATCAAAATCTCCAAATTGGGTTAAGATTAATGGACTTGATGGAAAAGATGGAAAAGATGGTGTAATTGGAGGCAAAGGAATTCCTGGATCTAAAGGAGAAACTGGATATCCTGGAGATAATGTGGCTATTTACATAGATAATGAAACAGGAACTGTTTATGTACGTGATCCAAATAATAATGACAAATGGATTCCTTTATCAGGTAAAAATGGTATAGATGGAATTAAAGGTATAGATGGAGCGCCAGGTACAGCAGGTACAATTACTACGTTAGATGCGATTGTAAAAGATGCTAATGGTAATATCTATGCTTATGTTGGTGAAAGTGATACAGTTGCAGGAAGAGATGCAGAATGGGCATCTAAATCTCCAAACTGGGTTAAAATCAACGGATTAAATGGAGAAGATGGAATTACCGGAGCAACTGGAGAACCAGGTACTGCGGGTTCAATCACTACACTTGATGCGATTATAAAATCACCAAATGGCGATATTTATGTTTACACAGGTACAGATAAAACAGTTGCAGGAAGAGATGCAGAATGGGCATCAAAATCTCCAAATTGGGTTAAGATTAATGGACTTGATGGAAAAGATGGAAAAGATGGTGTAATTGGAGGCAAAGGAATTCCTGGATCTAAAGGAGAAACTGGATATCCTGGAGATAATGTGGCTATTTACATAGATAATGAAACAGGAACTGTTTATGTACGTGATCCAAATAATAATGACAAATGGATTCCTTTATCAGGTAAAAATGGTATAGATGGAATTAAAGGTATAGATGGAGCGCCAGGTACAGCAGGTACAATTACTACGTTAGATGCGATTGTAAAAGATGCTAATGGTAATATCTATGCTTATGTTGGTGAAAGTGATACAGTTGCAGGAAGAGATGCAGAATGGGCATCTAAATCTCCAAACTGGGTTAAAATCAACGGATTAAATGGAGAAGATGGAATTACTGGAGCAACTGGAGAACCAGGTACTGCGGGTTCAATCACTACACTTGATGCGATTATAAAATCACCAAATGGCGATATTTATGTTTACACAGGTACAGATAAAACAGTTGCAGGAAGAGATGCAGAATGGGCATCAAAATCTCCAAATTGGGTTAAGATTAATGGACTTGATGGAAAAGATGGAAAAGATGGTGTAATTGGAGGCAAAGGAATTCCTGGATCTAAAGGAGAAACTGGATATCCTGGAGATAATGTGGCTATTTACATAGATAATGAAACAGGAACTGTTTATGTACGTGATCCAAATAATAATGACAAATGGATTCCTTTATCAGGTAAAAATGGTATAGATGGAATTAAAGGTATAGATGGAGCGCCAGGTACAGCAGGTACAATTACTACGTTAGATGCGATTGTAAAAGATGCTAATGGTAATATCTATGCTTATGTTGGTGAAAGTGATACAGTTGCAGGAAGAGATGCAGAATGGGCATCTAAATCTCCAAACTGGGTTAAAATCAACGGATTAAATGGAGAAGATGGAATTACTGGAGCAACTGGAGAACCAGGTACTGCGGGTTCAATCACTACACTTGATGCGATTATAAAATCACCAAATGGCGATATTTATGTTTACACAGGTACAGATAAAACAGTTGCAGGAAGAGATGCAGAATGGGTAGCAAAATCTCCAAACTGGGTTAAAATAAATGGTAATGATGGAGTTTCTGGTTTAGCAGGAGGTCCTGGGGCTCCTGGAGCTCCTGGAGTCACAATCCCTGCAGATGCCACTACTTGGATTGATACAGAAACAGGCATTGTTTATGTTAAAGATGCCAATGATAAGTGGGTTAAAGTAAATGGAAAAGATGGAGTTGACGGGGCTGCTGGTTTTGCTGGAGGTCCTGGAGTTCCTGGAGATCCTGGAGTTACTATACCAGCAAGTACAACTACTTGGATAGATACTACTACTGGTAATGTTTATGTTCTAGATCCAATTACTAAGGAATGGGTTAAAGTTAGCGGCGCCAATGGAAAAGATGGTAAATCATTTACATACGCAGATTTCACTGCTGACGAACTTGCTGGATTAAAAGGAGCTGATGGAGTTACTTCATTTGTACCAACTGTAACTGAAGGAAATACGATTGCAACTTTTACAGATGCAGCTGGAAATCCAGCAGCTATTAAAGAAACTGTTACTTCTTTAAAAGATGTTGTTACACAGACTACAGATGAGCGTGGACAAGTATTTGATAAACATACTTTGACATATACAGATGAAGCAGGAGTAGATTCTCCTATCGATATGTCAACATTAGTAAAAGGAGTGGAAACCTTAACTTCTCTTCAATATGATGGTTCTCTAGGTGAATTAAATTATAAAGATGAGGCAGGTGTTACTACAAGTTTTAACATGGTTGATATGGTTGGTGCAAATCAAACATTAACCAAGTTAGTGATAAATTCTGATGAAGGTACATTAGATTATACTGATGAGAACAAAGCTTTGCATCCTTTAAATCTAGCAGATCTTGTAAAAGAACCTTGGTATGGTGTTGATTCTAAAAAAGGAGCAACTTTAAATACTGACAATATATACACACAAGGTTGGGTAGGAATTGGTTTTGATACTCCATCTACAGCTGCAAATGAAAAATTGAGAGTAAATGGTGCTATAACAACTGTAAACTCCTATTATGCGGATTATGTGTTTGAGGATTACTTTAAAGGATTCTCTGATATTAAAGCAGATTATAAATTCAAAAAACTTGATGAAGTAGATGCTTTTATTAAAAAGAATAAGCACCTTCCAGGTATTACACCAATTAACGAATTGATGAAAACAAAAGAAGGATATTCATTTAATGTTTCTGAGTTATCAATACAATTACTTGAAAAAACGGAAGAGTTGTATTTACATATTATTGAGCAGGATAAAGAATTGGAAGCTAAAAATAATGAAATTGAAAAACTAAAAGTTGAATCTAAATCATTAAAAGCAGCAACTGATGAAATGAATGCACGTTTAGAAAAATTGGAAAAATTAATGTCAAATAAATAGTAAATCAATTAATAATTAATCTGGTCAAAGCACTTATAAAGTGCTTTGACACTGATTAAAATTTAAGAATATGAAAAATTATATAAATCAAATACAGAAGATGGCCTTAGCGGTTATCCTATGTTTATTAAGTTTTGGTTCTGTTTTTGCTCAGGTAGAAACAGCAAAGATCAAAGACGGAACTATTAGCGGTGGTGCAACCAAAGCTAAAGATGGAGCTATTTTCGAATTAGAGAGTAATAATAAAGGAATGTTAATTTCACGTTTGACTACAGCACAACGTAATGCTATCCCTACGGCTAATTTATCAAATGGATTATTAATATTTAATACCAATTCAAATTGTTTTGATTATTGGGATTCTTTAAGGGTACAATGGTTAAGTATGTGTGGTACGCCTCCACCAGCTGTATTTGATGTTTCTGCAGCACAATGTTCATTGGTTATAGCTAATGGTACGTACAAGCAAGGAGTTACTTTATCAGGAGATAATACACTTACAGTTCCTGTTACAGTTACACAAGCTGGTACATATACAATGACAGCTACAACTGCCAATGGGTATTATTTTGAGGCAAGTGGAAATTTTCCTACTGCAGGGGTTTATGATATAACATTAAAAGGAACAGGAAGGCCTAATACAGGTTATGCTACAGGAGATCCAGGTGACGTGGTAACTGTGATTTTAAATGGTGTAGTTTGTGATTGTACGCCACATATTTATATAGAAAAAGCTAGTGTTGATTTTGCTATTTCTTGTGGTAGTCTTACTACGATAGGAAGTTACAACATTGGTGTCGCTTTAACTGCTGATAATAAATTAACGCTTGATGTTAATGTATCAAATACAGGTTTTTGGAGTATGAAAACGAATACTGTAAACGGATATTCATTTATGGGACAAGGTACTTTTACTACAACAGGGCTTCAAACAGTTGAATTATTAGCAACAGGAACTCCAGTAGCTTCTGGAACAGATCTTTTCAATCTTACATCAAACGCCAATACAGTTGCAGGTGGATCTTGTAATGCAGTTCCAGTAGTAATTGCACCAGTTGCTTATACTATGAATTGTGCCGGAGCTACACAAAGTGGAGTATACATGCAAAATGTTGCGCTTAACTCAACTAATAATACAATTACATTGCCTATAAATGTTACAGCTACAGGTTCAACAACAATTTCAACCAACACTGTTAACGGAGTATCTTTCTCTTCAGGGCCAATTGTATTGACAAAACTTGGTGCAGATACTGTTGTTCTTAAAGGTTCAGGGACGCCTACGAGTGGAGCTACAGCAGAATTAACAGTAACAGGAACCCCAGGAGCTGGTGGAGAATGTTTTTATAATTTGACTATTGCTGCACAACCTATTGCATTTACAATGACATGTAATAGTATTACCACATCAGGAAGTTATGTTCCTAATGTAGCTATGACAAGTGAAAACTCAATGGCAGTTCCAGTAAATGTGACTTATGTAGGAGATTATAGTATTTCTACTAATACATTAAATGGAATCTCTTTTTCAGCTACGGGAACTTTCACGAGTACAGGAGCGCAAACTATAACGCTAAAAGCTTCTGGAACTCCAACTGCTGGAGGATCATATTCTTACACAATTAGCACTAATAGTACTTCAAGTAGTGTAACTTGTTCTAAAGCAATTACATTTGCATACCGTCAAATGATTATTGCTGGTATTGGAGATGGTCTTTATAACCCTGGAAGTGCTAACAGTGGTGAAACTTCTTATGCGGTATTAAATAATGCAAATAATTTTGGACCTAATGGTAAAGTTCAGATGTTAGGAGGATTTAAGCTTGTTAATTACGGTGGGCCGAGTGCAAGTACACTTAAAAGTAATATTATTAGAGATAATACTGATATTATTCATATTGCATACAACTTCCAGCCTAATGCAGATGTAATTGCAGTTTTAGCAGAGTTTGTTAAGGATAAAAAGGGAGTGGTTATTTTTGCTTCTGAAAGAGATGCTAACATACCAAATGTTATAAATGGTATTTTAGGAACTAATGTTTCAACTGTTGCAGCTAATAATGGAGTTGGTAGAAATATAACTGATTTGGCAAATATTGCTGATCCTATTTTAAATGGTCCTTTTGGTAATACAGCTGGATTTAACATGGGTGGAGATGTTGATAACTCAATATTTCTTACTGCAGCACCAGCGAATAGCACTGTGTTAGCTACTGAAAAAGGTTCATCTAAAGTTTTCTCTTTTAGAGATAATACATATGGATTTGTTTTTATTGGAGATGCAGGTTACAATGCAGGTGTGGTAAGTAATAATCAAAATGGAAATTACCCTGCAAGAATGCAATCTGGCGGTATTCCTGTTGTAAAACCTAGTTATGGATATGATAGTAATGTTACCGTTTATAACAGTATTTTTTATGCGAATCTTTTTGCTTGGGCTGTAGATTATGCGCAAAATAATACAAATACAAAATATACATTTAAATA
The DNA here is from genome assembly GCF_057834355.1 of Flavobacterium sp. GL_143. Classification (NCBI taxonomy): domain Bacteria; kingdom Pseudomonadati; phylum Bacteroidota; class Flavobacteriia; order Flavobacteriales; family Flavobacteriaceae; genus Flavobacterium; species Flavobacterium sp. GL_143. Next base: position 3,436,234 of record NZ_CM174401.1, read on the forward strand.
GTAAGAAGTAAGTGAAGGTAAAAAAACATCTCTTTTATGGAAATCATAAAAGAGATGTTTAATAAAACACACTAATATTTTATTATAGAAAAATTAATCTACAATCAATTTGTACATAGTTTTTTATTTTTTTTGAAGAGAGGGCTTTAGCTCTCTCTTTTTTTATACCCAAATCTATAAGTTTAAAAGCTTTTAGAGGTAAAAAGTATGATGGGTTAACAAGAAATTTGCAGTGTTGATAGCAGAGTGTTTGAGTGAAAAGAAGGGCAACTTTTGATTTTGAATATTATGGTTTTTGATGATTAGATTTTTGTATGAAAAGAGAACTTCGGTTCTCTTTTTTGTTCTTTTTCAGAGGATTTATAAGCTCTTATTTATTTGAAATTTATAAAAAACTATTTAATTGGATTTGGTTTAAGTATTAAGGAAATGACTTGAAATAAAATGATGAGATAGTGAATACTAAGGATAGATTTAAGGGAGATATAAGCTAGATATAGCTGAAATTAATTCGTCTTATTTTGATATAGCAATAACTTTTACGGGTTAAGTTGATTTTGTGATTGATTTAGCTTTGTATCATAATAGAAAGTGTGATTTGTGTAATAAATTATAATATTATATATGAAAAAAAATGACTTATATAAAGAAACAAAACAATCAATTGTTAGCTACCCTAGTGGTATCTTAAGTTTTGTACTGGTTTTGTTGGCTTCTCAAAGTGGGCAAGCGCAGTTTATTAATGACGGTATCATAAAGGTAGATGATAAGACTATATTATCGGTTTATGAACCATATATTAACAAGCCTTCGGGAGGTTTTACAAATGATGGAATCGTTTACATTTTTGATAACTGGAACAATGATGGAACTGTGACTTATAGTTTGGAGACTGCAGAGAATAGAAAGATAAGTGATGGAAAAACTTATTTTTCTGGTAAAAAAGTTCAAACGCTTGAAGGGCGTAAAATGACTAATTTTCAAGATGTGATTTTTGAAAGTAAATCAGATACATTGGTTTCTTTTCGTCTGAACCAAATTATTTCAGTTAATAGAAAGGCAGAATTTCTAACAGGAATAATTGAGTCTGATAACGAAAGTAGGATGATTTTTAATGAAAAGGCTATTCATACTGATGCAAGTGACTTAAGTTTTGTTGATGGTAAAGTAGAGAAAATAGGAAATGATATGTTTGAATTTCCAGTAGGGAATGATCTTTTTTTTAGACCTGCTTTTCATGCTAAGGAAGGTGTTGGCGATGGTAATGTCTATATAGCTCAGTATTTTCATCAAAATTCAGATAATCAATATAAGCATGCAAGTAAAGAGGATTCTATATTATTGATTAATGACAAGGAATATTGGAATGTAACACAAGATGAAGGAGCTGATAAAATTGTACTAACTCTTACGTTAGATTCACAAACAACACCAAATGAGTTTCTTGATGTTGCTTCAGGAATGAAAGTAGTTATTGTGCGTTGGGATACAGCTTCGTCCAAATGGATTGAGGAAAAAGGAGAAGTAAGTGAACCTATTCCTAATACAAGTAAAGATGCTGGGTATTCTCAATTATTAACTGCTCAGGTTAGTGGATATGGAATTTTTACAATGGCACTTGTTAAGGATAATAAGCCATTAGATGATGTAATTGTTTATAATGCTGTATCTCCAAATGGGGATGGAGTTAATGATACTTTCCTTATTGAAGGTATTAAAGATTACCCTGATAATTCAGTTGAGATTTACAACCGTTGGGGAGTAAAAGTATATGATGCAAAATCATATAATGAGAGTGATGTGATGTTTAGAGGATACTCTGATGGTCGTGTAACCGTAAATAGAGGTGAAAAACTTCCTACAGGAACTTATTTCTACATATTGAGATATACCAAGGGAGAAGAAGGAAAAGAGAAATCTGGATACCTATACATCAATAATCAATAAAATTAAAAATCATTAAATTAAAAATAATTACAACTAATGAAAAAGATTTTTTACATAGTAACAATTGTATTGTTAGGGATTTTTGATGCTTCGGCACAACAAGAGTCCCAGTATACACAATACATGTACAATACAATGACTTTTAATCCAGGATATACGGGTTCAAGGGAAGTGGTAAGTGCAATGGGGTTATACAGAACGCAATGGGTTGGTCTTGATGGAGCTCCAAAAACAATGAATTTTTCTATACAAAGTCCATTGGGGTATCATGCTAACGGTATTGGTTTAAACGTAGTAAGTGATGAGATAGGACCAACAAAAAATACTGGAGTTATGCTTAATTATGCCTATACAATTATGGGTAATAATGGAGACTTAAAAGTTTCTTTTGGTATCTCTGGAGGATTTGACAATTTTGTAGTAGATTATTCTAAATTAAATATCAAAAATGCAGAGGATCCGTATTTAATGGGTAAAGAATCTCAGTTTTCACCTAATGTTGGAGCGGGAATATATGTACATACCTATAATTGGTATGTTGGAGTATCGGTTCCAAAATTATTAAAAACAGATTTTTTTGATGATGTTTCATCATCTGTCTATACTACAAAATCGCATTTTTATGGTATTGCAGGATATGTATTTGATATTAATCCGTACTTAAGATTCAAACCAGCAGTTTTAGCAAAATTTGTATCGGGAGCACCTATAGCTGTTGATGTATCTGCAAACTTCTTAATTAATAATAAATTTACAATTGGAGCTGCATACCGTGTAGATGCTAGTGTAAGTGGATTGGCTGGTTTCCAGGTAACAGATGGTATACAGGTTGGATATGCGTATGATTATGAAACTACAAACCTAGGAAATTATAATTCAGGTTCACATGAATTTTTCTTAAGATTTGATCTTTTCAATAAGTCAAATAAACGAATGATTAATCCGAGATTCTTTTAATAATGATTACAAAAATACATATGAAAAAATACTTTTTACTTTGGATAGTATTATTTGGTCTGCATAATTCTTATTCGCAAGACAGATTAGTTAATAGAGCAGAAAAAAATTACGATAAACAAGCATATGCATACGTTAGTTCAAGTGATTTATATGACAAACTAGTTCAAAAAGAATTTGGCTCTTCTGGAATTTATGCAAAATTAGGAGATTCGTACTTTTTTAATGGTGATTACAAGAATGCTCTAAAGTCTTATAATCAGATAGCAAAATTAAAAGATAATTACGTTTTCACAAATGACCAGTTATTTAGATATTCGCAGTGTCTAAAATCTAATGGACAATTTGAAGAGGCATCAAAAATCATAAAAGAGCTTAATAGTAAATCAGGACAGCAAGCAATTGCAGCTGGTACTGAATATTTACAGAATATTGAAAAACAGTCGAATCGTTTTACAATTAAACCTGTTAGTATTAACTCTAATATGCCTGATTATGGAGTATCTTTTTATAAAGACAATAAGGTTATTTTTACTTCTGCAAGAGATACAAATGTTGTAGAGAGAATGAAAGACAGATGGAATAAAAAACCTTTTTTCAAACTTTATGAAGCTACAATCACTGATGATGGAGATTTAGTTGATGCTAAAAGAATGAATGGAAAAGTGAATTCAGTTTTCCACCAATCAACAGCTGTAGTTACAGCAGATGGTAATCAAATGTATTTTACCAGAAGTAACTTTTTGGGTAATAAATATGGTGTTGATGAAACAAAAACAAACCGTCTTAGAATTTACAGAGCTACACTTGTAAAAGACAAATGGACTAACATTGAAGATTTATCTTTTAATAGTGATTCTTTTTCAAATGCTCATCCAGCTTTGAGACCTGATGGTAAAAGCTTAATTTTTGCTTCAGACAGACCAGGTTCTATTGGACAAACGGATTTATATGAAGTTGCAATCAATGAGGATGGGACTTTTGGTGAAGTTAAAAATATGGGACCAACTATTAATACAATAGGAAGAGAGACTTTTCCTTCTATGTCAACTACAGGGCAACTTTATTTTGCATCTGATGGACATCCAGGACTTGGTGGTTTAGATGTTTTCGAAGCATTCAAGAATACTGATAACACCTATAAAATTGTGAATGTTGGGAAACCAATAAATTCATCTGGAGATGATTTTGGATTTGTAATTAATCCAGAAACACATAAAGGTTTCTTTGCATCTAATAGAACTAATGATGATCAAATTTATGGTTTGACAGAATTAGAACCGATTAAAGTTAAATATGATCTTGTTGTTTTCGGAAAAGTATATGATAGTAAACAAAATGAATTGTTACCAAAAGTTAAGATTACTGTTCTTGATGCAAATAAGAAAATGGTAGATGAATTTTATACTGATAATGCAGGCGAATATTTGTTAAAGGTACCAGTAGGAGATTATTCTTTAGTTTATGATAAAGTTGGTTATTATCAACAAACGCATGAATTACTGATTCCTAAGAAATTTGAAAATCAAAGTTTCGAGATTGATAAATATTTGGTAACTGATCCTAGTGTAAAAGAGTTAGAAGGTGAAGGAGGAAAAACTATTACTGATGGTTCTGATTTAACAAAAACTCTTGATTTACAACCAATTTATTTTGACTTAGATGGTGCTAACATTAGAAAATCTTCAGAAAAAGAATTGAATAAAGTTGTGCAGATTTTAAAAGATTATCCAAGATTAACAGTTGATATTAAGTCACATACAGATAGTCGTGGAGATAATGCTTATAACTTAAAACTTTCTGATAGAAGAGCTAAAGCTACTATTAATTATATCATAAGTAAAGGAATCAAAGCAGATAGAGTTACAGGCCAAGGTTATGGTGAAACTCAATTGATAAATAAATGTGCTGATGGTGTAAAATGTTCTGAGAAACAACATCAATTAAACAGACGTTCAGAGTTCATTATTTCTTTTCATCACGAATAGGTATTTGAATAGAAATATGTTTTAAAAAAAGTGGATATTATAATGATATCCACTTTTTTGTTTTGATCATATGAGATGCATAAATCAATAAGATTTAAATTGAGTAAAAAAAAGTATAATGACTTATCAGAAAAAATTAAATTAAGGATAATTATCCATTTGATGACTGGATAGATAATTTTTCGGCAGATACAGAGGATAAAAATGATAAAGGGATTGAGCATATACTCAAGAGAATTGTGATGCTACAAAAGCTATTTTTGACTATTTACTAGGCAAATTATACTTAATTGGAGAAAAAGCATCAGAATTAAATAAAATTGAATTGTTTGAAATTATTATTAATTCACTCAATCGACTTAATGATGAGAAAGGATTATTCGATTTTGGTGTAAGTGAAGATTTATGTGACTTGGTAGATGAAATAACTTTAGTTGCTGGTCTTAATCCTGAAATTTATGCAAACGGGAAAGGGATTTCGGATATTTGGAGAGAATGGTAATGCTTGATTATGAAATAAATAGCAATGTCTGTAAAACACAGAATAAACTAAAAGATTAAATTGAACTGCTAGATAAGTATTGAAAAGGAGATAATATTAAATACTACTCTTTTTAGTTTATCTAAGAAAGAGTAGTATTTGTATAATTACAGATAAGTATCTGGTCTAAGAACAGCAAAGTTTTTTTGTTTCTTTTTTTTAATAAAATCCTCAGAAGGTTTTCTATGAAAAAGGTCATAATATTTTGTGCAGAAATAGCTTAATTTGGTGTAATTTAACTCATAAATTATTTCTGTTAAAGTGTTATAATCTCCACTTTGTAAAAGACGGTTTGCAAGAAGCATTTTTTCTTTTATAAAAAGATTATTTGGGGTATTATGAAATTCTTTCTTGAATAACATTTTATACTTTGAAGGTGACATTCCAGCCATTTTAGATAAAAAAGGTACAGAAGGGAATGGGTTGTATAAATGATCTAGAAGGTAGTTTTTTGTCTTGGTAATAGCTTCTATTTCAATTTCGGTAGTTTCATTCTTTACTGCTTCAGAATCTGTATATCTATTTAAAAAATTACCTAATAATTTTAAAGAAATTCCTTTAAGATAGGGATCAAATGAACTGTCATATACTGATCTACTCTTTAGGGATTGGATAAGTAATATACTATTACTATCCATATTATCGTAGTAATAAGGTACTGTTTTTTTTATTTTTATTCTTCTATTAGTAAATTCTTCGCTAGGATGACTTTCTACAAATTCGTTTAATAAGTTTTTATCAACAAGTAGACGTAATGCTAATGTTCTATGTCCTACTGCAGGTTTAAAGGAGCTCTCTATATCATTACTTATAATTGCTAGCCCTACATTTATTGCAGAACCGATTTCATAATCGATATCTTGTATTTTAATTAAATTAGTATGATCACTTAAATCAAAATGGAATATATATAATTCGTTTTCAGATTTAAGACGGTTTATTTTTAAAGGAGTTGTTAAAACAAAATCCATAAATAATGCAGAAATTCCAGGTGTTATTTGAGTAAAATAGGATTGCCCGTGTCCTAATGTTTCAGGAATAACAATTATTTTATCATCAATAAGTTCTCCACCCATTTCTTCAGCAAGTTTGTATTGCCATTCTGGAGTTAAAGAATAAAAATGTGTAATTTTTTTCATTGCAGATAAGTTTTTGTTTAGTCTTTTTTATTTTCTATTCACTGCTATGGATATTTTTAATCCGGTATTTTTATAATTGTTTAATAAATGATTTTGGAGTTATTCCAAATTGCTCTTTAAATTTCGAAGCGAAATAGGAGTTGTTGGTAAAATTAAGCTTGTCAGAAACCTGAGATATCGATAATTGTTTTTTTTCCAGTAGTTCTTTAGCTAATAGCATTTTATTATTCATGAAAAATGCATTTGGTGTTGCTCCTGTAATTTTTTTAAATAAATTCTTGAATTTTGATTCTGACATGTTTGCTTTGCTTGCCATTAATTTTATTGTCGGGAAATGATCTTCTATATTGCTAATTAAGAACATTTGTGTTGCTACAATATTTGCCAAATCAGATTCATTTACTGTTTGTATAATAATTCTATGACTTGCTATTTTTCTTAAATAATTAGAAAGTAATAGATGAACAGTACCAATTAGATTTAAATCAAATACAGGTCCTCCAACTTTTAGCTTACGCAAATCGGTTAGTATGTGATAACTTTCGCTGCTCATTCTGTCTAATCTAATAATTGTATTTTTTTCAGGATCAGCAATTTTATCAATATTATGAAAAGTAATATTGTTTTTTTTTGCGAATGTAGCTATCGTAGTTTTCTTGACAAATATGCAAAGACTGTATGTTTTACTTCCGTTCTTAACAAAATAATTTGATTCCAGTCCACCATCAATAACTGACAGATTATATTTCCAGCGACCAACATCATGCATAAAGGTATTACTCTTTAATGAAGCTTCTCCTTCGGTTAAGTTATAATAAATCCCTACAAAATCATTAGTATTGTTTTTCTGGATAAAATGTAAGCTCTTATTATAAGCTACATCAATGTAATAGGCGATAATGCCATCACCACAGTCCAGAACATATCTTGTTCCGGTTTGGATACTATCTGGTATAACTATAAAATTACCATCCGTTTTTCCTTCCATTTGTAATGCAAAAGGAGCAACCCAGTTCAGGTCGGCACCATAAGTATGTTCTATTATTTTCACAGAGATATATTTTTATGCACTATAAAGTTAAGTTTTTTTATATTAAAATATTGATTGTCAGTATTTATTATATGTTATTTACTAGTGATTTTGTTTTGTATCATTCATACAAGGATTTTTTATTTGCTTGTCCTATGTTTTAAAATATAGTATTATCGTTTTACAGTTGATTAAAAAAGTAGTTTTGTTTTATGTTATAATTGTTTAATAAATGTTTTAGGTGAAATACCAAAATGCTCTTTAAATTTTGATGCGAAATAAGAATTGTTAGTAAAATTAAGCTTATCGGATACTTGTGATATTGACAGCTGATTTTTTTCTAATAGTTCCTTAGCTCTAAGTAGTTTATTGTCCATGAAAAATGCATTAGGTGTCATACCTGTTATTTTTTTGAACAAATTTTTAAACTTAGACTCAGACATGTTTGCTTTATTCGCAATGAATTTGATAGTCGGAAAATGGTCTTCAATATTATCGATTAAAAACATCTGCACAGCTACAATATTAGCCAAGTCTGTTTTGTTTACAGTTTGAATAATAATTCTTGTGCTTGACATTTTCTTTAAAAAATTTGATAGCAATAAATGTACAGTTCCCTTGAGGTTTAAGTCAAATATATGACCACCAACTTTTAGTTTTTGTAAGTCGGTTAGGATATGATAACTATCGCTACTCATCCTGTCAAATCTTATCATTGTATTTTTTGTAGAATCTGTAATTTTATCTATATCTTTTACTGTAATATTATTATTTTTGGCGTAGGATTCCATCATGCTTTTCTTGATGAAAATGCAAAAAACAAATGATTTAGTTCCCGATTTAATCAAATAATTTGTTTCGAGTGAACTATCAATAACCATTAGATTATAGTGCCATCGGCCTATTTCTTGCTCGAAAGTACTACTCGAATATTGTATTCCTCCTTCAGTTAAATTATAATAGATTCCGATGAAATCATTGCTAGTGTTTTTTTGGATTAAGTTAAAATCCATATTGCTTGTTCCGTCGACATAATAGGCAACAATATCATCTCCACAATCCAAAAAATATCTATTTCCAGAGAAAAGTGTATCTGATGAAATTATAAAATTACCATCAACTTTTCCGCCCAATTGTTCTGCTAGTGGAGCTACCCAATCTAAGTTGGTTCCATATGAGTGTTTAATTATTTTCACAGTAATATTGATATAATAAAGTTATACAACTTGTTTTTAAATAGTATTTGTATTTGAAAAGTTGCTTATTCGACATTTAATATTTTTAATTTATTTATTCCAGAAGGAAACTGCCATGAGATTTCATCATTAACAGAATATCCATATAGAGCTAATCCCATTGGAGACATTACGGATAGTTTATTCTGATCTAAATTGCTTTTTTCGGGAACAACAATCTGGAAATTTTTAATAATGTTGGTTGCTATTTGCACAGTTACTTTTGAATTTATTCTTACGATTTTTTCAGGCATCTGATTATGAGCCATAACGGTTGCATTGTCAAGCTCTCTGGATAATCTTTTAATAGAAAGATTGTATATTCTATCGCTATTGTTTTGTGCTGTTGATATAATTTCTTTTAATAATTCAAGTTCTTTTGCTTCTATTATTATCTTATTATTTTCCATTGTAATTTAATTTTACTTAATAAACGTATGCTTTATAGCAGTTTGTTTTTTTAGTTGGTTTAATTATAAGCATCCATCGTTCTTAAATAAGTTGTAGTTAAAAACCATATAACAAATCTTTAAGAGTAACAATGGCAACATTGTTTAATCTTAAGGCATGTCGTATTTATCCTGATTAGGATGATGATGTTTGCAGTTTTTTATAGGTGATGATTATATTGCAGTTGCGAAATCACTCATGTTTTCCTGGATATGTATTTTAATTTTTTCGCTTTCATCGTCCATAATCTTGAAGAAATCTTTATCGATAGAATTAAAATGTGGAAACTCTTGATACATTCTTGAAAATTGTTCCTCTGTCCTTTCCATTTCTAAAAAAGGCTTATGTGCTAAATAAATTTCTTTGGCTTTATCTATATTTATTGCCATTTCTTTTATTCCCCATACCTTCATTGTTTCAGAGAAAAGAGTTTCAAATATATAACCACCATATCCATTTTGGATTAGGGATAAATAGCCTCCATTAGTAACTTCACCATATAGTATATTATATGCCATTAATGTATGCTGGGCAGTATTAAATTCATTTTCAGTTTCATCATATTGCCCATCCATTAATTCATAATATTTAGAAAGCAATAGAAAGAAAAAATCCCAAGTATTTTCTTTTGCTTCTAAAATTTCTTGTTTGGTAATTTTTGGTAATGTATTTTTTATAGTTCCTGTTTTTATTTCAGCTTTCACTTCCATTATCATATCCATTTTCGTTTTCATCATCTTTTCCATTTTTTCTGATTTATTGAGGTTATTTTAATTCGTTTTATATAACAATATAAATATTGCTTTTGTATGTATTTATGTATGAATTAAGGCAAAATGTATGCCTTAAACTCATATAAAAGTTAACAAGTTGCTAATCAATTTAATGATATAGAAGCTTATAAAATCATTTGTTTTTGAGCCATGGGAATTTGGTGTCATTCGAGGAATAATTACCCAATTCTGACTCATATAATTTTCTGATTAAGTGTTTTACGGTCAATTTGTAATATTTTTGCAGCATGAGTTTTATTATTATCAACAGCTGCAAGAACTTTTAAAATCTGTTCTTTTTCATATTCTTTTAGTGATTTAAGAATGTTTATTTCTCCACTTGAGATGTGATATTTAAGATGCTCTGGAATTTGTTGAATATCTATAATATCATCGCTCATTATTATCATACGCTGTATAATATTTTCGAGTTCACGAACATTACCAGGCCAAGAGTAGCGTAGTAATATTTCGATCGCTTTTTCGGTGATTGAGATGTTTGGTTTATCATATTCAATACTGTATTTTTTTAAAAAAGTATCTATTATAGGAATGATATCCTCTTTTCTTTCTCTTAAAGGTGTTGTCTTGATATTAACAACATTTAGTCTATAATATAAATCTTCTCTAAAAGCATTTTTTTGTACCATTTGAAATAAATCGGTATTAGATGCAGCAATTATTCGAACATTAAGTTTCTCGGGAATTTGTGATCCTACTCTTGTAATCTCTTTTTCCTGAAGTACTCTAAGGAGTCTTGTTTGTACAGATAATGAAGCTGTGCCAATTTCATCTAGAAAAATTGTTCCTCCAGAAGCTGCTTGAAACAATCCGATTCTTGATTCATTAGCTCCGGTAAATGCTCCTTTTACATAGCCAAAAAGTTCAGATTCCATTAGTCCTTCTGGAATTCCACCGCAGTTTACAGTAATAAAAGGCATTTTCGCTAGAACACCATTATAATGTATTGCTTTAGCGATAAGTTCTTTTCCAGTACCACTATCTCCTTGTATAAGTACTGTTGCCATGTTGTTTTTAACTCTTTTTATTATCTCAATTAAATCTCTTAATTGATCAGAGTTACCTACAATACCAGAATAATTATTATCTATTGGTATAGAGGTTTTTTTCGGTAGTAGAGTTTTTGCTTTATTTCTTGTTTTTATAAAGGAATTCTCAACCGCTTTTTTAAGTTCTTCATTTGTGAATGGTTTAACCAAATAATCGAATGCACCAGCTTGTATCGAAATTACGGCACTATTAATTGATGGTAAACCTGTTATTACCAATTTAGGCATTAATGGATAATGTTCTTCAGTAAACTTTATTAATTCAATACCATTTATTTCCGGCATATTAAGGTCGGTTATAAGGAGGTCTATACTGGTATATTTTAAAATACCTAAAGCTTCATTTACTGATGATGCTTTATAGATATGATAATTTAATGCTTTTAGATTGCGCTGAAGCAAATCTAGCATGTCATAATTATCATCTACAATTAGTATGTTTTCTTTCTTTAAGTTCATTTTAATTATTGTAATGGTAACTTTATTAAAAAAATCGTTCCACTTGGGGTATTATCAATCACCTCTATATCTCCATTATGATTTTTAATTATTCCATGTACTACACTAAGTCCAAGACCACAGCTTTCGCCTACAGGTTTTGTAGTGAAAAATGGGTCAAATATTTTTTGTTTAATTTCATGAGGAACTCCAGGGCCATTGTCTACTATTTTTAGTATCATATTTTCTTCGTCACTATTCACTCCTATATAGATGATACTATTCTTTGGGGCTACGTATATTGCATTTATAAGTAGATTAAATAAAACTTGAGTAAGTTGAATGGAATCTACTTTTGCAATAATATCATCATCTTGAAAATCAAGTTGATATTGTACACTCTTTTTCTGAAAATTTTGCTTAAGGAAGGTGAGAGCATCAGTTACTATTGGCTTTATTTTTAGCAATTGTAATTGTTGAGGCATACCACAAGAAAAAAACATTAATTTTTTGACTATTTCACGTGAATAGATTGCTGAATTTATGATTTTGGCGATATCATCAATAATTATTTGATCCTTAGTTTCATCTTTAATAAGCTCTGCAAACCCTAATATGTTAGCTAGGGGGGTATTAAGTTCGTGTGCAATTCCTGCAGTCATTTCTCCAAGAATTGATAGTCTGTCTTTTCTCTCTAAAGTTTTCCTTAGAGTTGCTTTTTTTTCTAAATTTTGGTATTTTTCAATATAATTACCAATTTCAAAAGAAACGGTATCTAAAAGTTCTTGTTCTTCTTTTAGAAAATGATTAAGATTATATTTTGGCTGAGGATAATATACTTTGATAAATCCTGAGACTTTATTTGATACTATTATTTCACTATGTTGGGAAACATTATTTTTTGGAATTAATGCTGTAGCTAGTGTGTAATCATTTATCTGAATTTCGACTATAGAATCATCACAAAATCTCCATGCTTTTTCCACAGAAAAAATGATTTCTTCTAGAGTAACTTTATTAACATTATTAGATTTTGAAATTATTTTTGAAATCTGATAAAGACATAATAATTCTTTAATTCTTTCTTTTAGTTTTTCTTCTGGGGCACTATTAATCATTGCTTTTTTGTAGGAAAAAGGTTAAAAAATTTATAAAACTAATCAAAGTTAGATAAATTTCCTAATTGAAACTAGGAATTCTTGTTTTCTTTTAACTATTTAAAAATGAACTAAATAGACTATTGTAATGTGACTTATTCTACTATTATTATAACTTTTCAGGGCTATTTAGCAATTGCTTTTTTGATTAACTTAAAAGCGTAATGTTTTTAATAAAAAAGCGACAATTTTTTTTGGATTTTATTTAGTTCAAGAAATTGAAAATGGATGTAATGAGGAAGAAATAGGTGTTTTTTTATATAAATGAGAGAGGTAAACAATCTTTATAATTTTGTTACCTTTTATGTCTTTAATTTCTTTATAATTTTTCACTTTGTTATATTTGAATATAAATTGAAATTAAAAGAATAATTAGAAAATAATATAATGAGTATGCTTAAAAATATTTTTGGAAAAAAGAGTGAAGCTATAAAGTCAAATGCAGATTTTTGGAATTGGTTTGAAAAAAATGAAAAGGATTTTTACAACGCTGTGAATAGAGGTACAAATATCGAGAAAGATTTTTTTGATAAATTATCTCCCCAACTAGAAAGTTTAAAAGAGGGGTATTTCTTTTTGACTGGAATGCTTAATGAACAAACTGCTGAATTGGTTCTTACTGCCGATGGAAACATAAAGAATATTGTTTTTGTAGAAGAATTAGTTAATGCAGCTCCTAAACTTCCGAACTGGAAATTTACTGCCTTAAAACCAGCGACAGATATTAAAAATGTTTCTATAAAAATGGGAGATTATACTTTTGGTAGTGATAATCTGTTTTTTTACTCAAATGATGATAAGGAATATCCAGATAAAATAGATATTACAGTAGTACATTTAGATTGTAATGAAGAGAATAAGCCAATTATAACTAACGGAACTTATATCTTTTTAGATAATTATCTGGGAGAATTACATTTTACCGAAAACATAGATATAATTGATGTAATTGGTAAAGATGAAGCAAATAAAGAATTAGTACCTATCGAGAAACTACAAGATTTTCTGATTTGGAGACAAAAGGAATTTGTAGAGAAGTATGAAGGAGTAAGGCATAATACTGAGAATGATGGGTATTCTAGTCTTGAAGCTACACTTAGTAGTGGTTTACCTCTAATTGCAGTTATTAATTCTACATTGTTTGAATGGGATGCTAAACCATCACATCCGTGGATTGTAACCGTAAAAATAGGTTATAATGGAGAGGATAATAACGGATTTCCTGATAATGAAACATTTCAGTTATTAAATGAAATCGAAGATGATTTTTTAATGAAAGAACTTAAAGATTCCGAAGGATATCTTAATCTAGGGCGTGAAACTGCGGAAAATTTAAGAGAAATTTATTTTGCTTGTAAAGATTTTAGAAAACCTTCAAAAGTACTGGAAGAGATTAAGAATAAATTTGCCTCTCAAGTTGAGATTGAATATGAAATTTACAAAGACAAATACTGGCAATCTTTTAATAGATATATGAATTAGTCTTTTTGAGGTACTATCTGAGGTTCTGAGTTGAAAGGTTCTAAGGTTATTCCGTTTGAACATAAAACAAACAAAATAGTACTTGAAATATTATCCTGACGTAAGAAGATAAGAATTTATAGTGAGTTGAAAAAGCAATCTCCATAAGTGACTCTAAATAGGTTATAGACTCACTTATGGATTTTCTTCGGCTCCGCTCAGAATGATAAGATGATGAATGTTTTGTGTTCAAGCGGAATAACTTTTGCAACTTAGCGCCTTAGTACCTTGTTATTTTTCTCTCCCCAGTTGGACATTAAATCTAAAATTTCTTTAAAAGATTTACCAAGTTCCGTTAATTCATATTCTACTTTAGGAGGGACTTGTGCGTGAACAATCCGATTTATTAAACCATCATTTTCTAATTCTTTAAGTTTAGAAATAAGCATACGCTCTGAAATTCCTGTAAGTCTGAATTTTAATTCACTGTATCGGAGTTTATTCTCATTTATAAGATAGCTTAATATATTTATCTTCCATCTCCCTCCAATTATCGATAGCGTGTAGGCGATACCACAATTTTCGTTTAAGTAATTTTCATTAATACTATTGGTAGAGTTTTCTTTTCTCATAACGTGTACTTACTTTTTTATCAGTACCCTACAATTTTGTATGTACTTTAATAAATGCAAGTTAGTAAATACATTTACAGGGTAAAAATTAAAATTTGTAAAAAATGGAAACTATTAAAACAATCATTTATTGGGCGAGTTATTTGTATTATCTCTATGTATTTGGGTATGCCTCACTTTTCAAAGTTTTTCAAAAAGAATCTATGATGAAAAGCATGGAATCTTTAGGCTTTAACAAGATTTGGACAATTTATATTGGCATCGGAGAACTTATCGGTGTCTTGCTAATCGTTATTGGGTTATTTAATCCGCCTATAAAAACAATTGGGATTCTATTGTTGTTTCCTTTTGCAGTTGGGGCATTTACAGCTCATATGGCTCATCAGGAATACAATCATTTTTATAATTCTCTTATAATGTGCATTCTCACTGTATTACTGTTATGGACAGACAAGACTTTTAAAATAATTTTATAAAGGTAGCTAATTGTCTAAATATTTTTTCACCATTAAGAGATTAAGAAAAGGGAAGTGTTTATCCTTAATGAAACTTAATTTCTTAATGGTGAATGGTTTTACAAATTCATTCCTCCCGAAACCTCAATACGTTGCGCATTAATCCATCGGGCATCTTCGGTACATAAAAAAGCTACAACACCACCAATGTCATCTGGTAATCCGGCACGACCTAATGCGGTTACAGATTTTACGTAATCATTATATTGCTGGATGTCTCTAACGGCTCCACCACCAAAATCGGTTTCTATTGCTCCGGGAGCTACAACATTGGCTGTGATTTTTCGGTTACCAAGTTCCTTTGCAAGGTATTTTGTAAATGTTTCTATCGCACCTTTCATCGAAGCATAAGCAGAATAACCAGGTCCTGTAAAGCGCGCTAATCCTGTTGAGATATTAATTATTCGGCCGCCATCTTGTAAAAAAGGCAATGCTTTTTGGGTCAGGAAATAAACACCTTTATAATTGATATTCATTAACTGGTCAAATTGTTCTTCGGTAGTTTCAGCGAAGGGAGCATTTATTCCGATACCGGCATTATTGATTAAAAAATCAAAGCGTTCTGTATTAAAAGTCTCTTTTAATACAGTTGTAATTTGGTTGTAAAAAGTATCAAAACTCTTTATATTTCCGCCAGTATTAAGTTGTAATGCAACTGCTTTTTGTCCTAGTTTTTCAATTTCGGCTACAACAGCTTTAGCTTCATCTTCGTTACTATTATAAGTTAGTATTACATTAATTCCTTTTTTAGCAATGCTTATTGCCATATTTCTTCCTAATCCTCTGCTACCACCAGTTACCAAGGCTATTTTTGTGTTTGTTGTCATTTTGATTCTTTTATTGTTATTAATTGGCATTCATTTGGTTAAAAGCAGTTTTTAAATCGGCTGCACTTGCATTAGCTCTTGTTTCGCTAGATCCAAATGTAAGTTGGTCTTTTCCTTCTTTTAATTGTTCAAAGATAGATTCGATAAAACTTTCTACACTTGGTGCAGCATTATGCAAACCGACACCTCCAAGGTCAGTATTTAATGCTGGCGGAATTATCTCGATTACCTCAATATTTTTTGCTTTTAGCAAATGACGAAGAGACAAAGTAAATGAACGAAAAAAGGCTTTTGTAGCTGAATAAACAGGTACTTTGGCATAAGGAGAAAAAGAAAGTCCCGAGGTAACATTCATAACAGTTTTAAGCGATTTTAAATTAATGAAAAGCGAAATTAAATGTAGTGGAGCTTCGATATTGGTTGCTATTTCAGTTTTTGCGCGTTCAAAAAATCTTCGTCAGAAACATTCATCCATTGCTGAATCCCTGCATTATTTACAAGAACATTTAAATCGCTGTGATTTTCGGATATCCATTTATAAAGATCTATTCGTTCAGATTCAATCGATAAATCACATATTCTAGTAATTACTGTCGGGAATTTATCGGTAAGTTCTTTTAAGACAGATTCGCGTCTTCCGCAAACAATCACAGTATTATTTTCTTTAATAAATCTTTCGGTAAGTCCCAAGCCAATACCGCTTGCGCCACCAGTAATTAGTATTTTATTGTTCAGTAATTCCATTGCTCTATTTATTTTTAAATTGATAAGACAAAGGTAGGAACGAAGTAAAACTGGAGAGTTGCAAATATCAATCTGATGTTTGCGAAATTCAAATCAGACGAATTATGTACGAAATGATAATGGTGTAAGTGTAGTTTGTTTTTTGAAAAAATTAGAAAAGTGCGCTAGTTCTTCAAAACCAAGTGAATATGCAATTTCAGATACATTCCAATCCGTTTCTTTTAATAGAATTTTGGCTTCCTGTGTTAGTCGGCTACTTATTAATTCGGTAGTAGTTTTACCTGTATTTTCTTTAAGTACTTTATTAAGATGATTTACATGAATAGATAATCGTGCTGCAAAATCTTTAGCAGTTTTTAATTCCAATCTTTGGTGTGGAGATTCTATAGGGAATTGTCTCTCAAGTAATTCTATAAATAATGAAGAAACTCTGGCTGCGGAATTATGTTTGGAATATAAAGCTGTTATGGGCTGTAACTTTTGCCCAAAATGGATTAACTCTGATACATAATTACGAATTAAATCGTATTTGTAAAGGTAGTCAGAATTGATTTCTTTGTGTATCTTCTGGAATATGAATTCAATTTCTGCAGATTCTTCATCCGTTAATAGAAAAATTGGATATCCATCAGATTTAAAAATAGGAAGTTCATCGAGTTCTATTCCGTTTTTATTTCCTGTTATAAATTCGGATGTAAAAACGCAAAAATGCCCTGATTGATAGATGTCTTGCGGAACATAATGATAAGGAATTTTTGGAGTAGCAAATAGAATAGCATTTTTCTCAATATCAATTACTTTGTCGGCGTATTCGGCTCTGTTTTTACCTCTTATTAAGCTTATTTTGTAGTATGCTCTTCGGTCATAAGGCATAAAGGGTTTTTCTCGGAGTTTTTCCCAAAGTTCTTTTGTATTGAAAACATTAAAGTGACCGATTTCTTTTTTTATATTATTCGGTAATAACGAACTTGGTTCAATATCTGAACCTTCAGTGAGATTTTTATAAAACTCGTCTATAGATGTTGTTTTCATACCAAATAATTTGTGAAATTCAAATATACGAAATTTGGTTATTTGTTTATTGTTGTTGGTTTAAAGTTGATTGTTGATAGTTTAAAGTTGTTGGTTGCATTTATACTAAAAAAGTGTTCCTTGTATTAATTCTGGTTGTGTATTACTGTTGAATTGAAAAGTATCGATTACTGAAAATTGTTTTACAACTTCGTTAAATTGTCTTAGTACAATATTATCGCATATAAAGTTGGTATTAATTGTAGTAAATAGTCGGTTTGCAATTTCGATATTTTCAGGAGTTAATCTTCTTGCAATAGATAGATGCGGATTATCACTTTTTTTCATATTCGGAATAACAAGTGATTGGTGAACCCGTTTCATAATTGGTTTCAATTTGTTTCTGGAAACTTCGTTTGGAGTTATTACAAACGCTCCATTAGGGTAAGAATCAAATTTATCGAGTTGTACCTCAAAAGGCTCAAAAGAATCGCATAAACGACTTAATTTAGCTTTAACTATTTCAAGTTCTTTATCCGTAGCTTTAAATTCGCAAATGGTGATATGCGCAACTGAATTTTTGCTGTTAAACCATTTTATTTCATCAGCCAATTGTTCTTTCATTGATTTAATCAAAGCGATAGTTGCCTCTGGAGGATATATAGCTACTGAATAATGCTTTTGCATGGTGGTTTCGTTTTGAAGCAAAATTAAGGAATAAATGTTTTTTTAAAGGTTCAAAGGTTCAAAGATGCAGAGGTTCAAAGATTTTCTGTAGAGACGCACCGTAGTGCGTCTTTCATAAACAGATTTATTTACTACTTATGATGAACGGTTTTATTAAATTTAGTTTTGCTTTCAAAATATTTTAAAGCATCATTGATAGCGACTTCAGTATGTCTGTAATTTATTCCTAATTCATGGATGGATTTTTCATTAGAATAAAAATTATCAATACAAAGTGCTTTCATGTTGGTAGAACTAATGCTGGTTTTAATTTTTAATAATCTAATACCATCTCCCAAATAGCCTAATCCTATTAAAACTTGTTTTGGGATTTTTATCATAATAGGGTTTTGATTTGCAATTATATTGAGCTTCTTGAAAAACTCGAAGTAACTAAGGTTTTTATTAGCCAAAATATATTTTTCTTTATTCTTCCCTTTTTCTAAACTCTTGATAATTCCTGAAGCAACATCTTTTACATGAACAAAGTTTTTTCCTCCTGGCGGATAAAACAGAATCTTCTTTTTCCAGCCCATTAAGATAATTCTCCCTGAACTTGGTTTAGTGTCATAAGCACCAAGCATAAAAGTTGGATTTACTATCAAAACTTCAATTTTATTACTTTTTTGCAATAAATACTCTTCGGTTTCTAATTTACTTTTGGCATAAAATGAAGTTGTAAAAGGTAATTTTATCTTCTTCGTTTCATTTCCTAAATCTGTCAGAGAACCAAACCCTAATGTATTTGCTGTGCTAACAAAAATAAATTTTTTGACCTTGCAGTAAATAGCCGCATTGAATAATTGGATAGTAGCATCGTAATTTATTTTTTGATAATCACGATAATAAATTAAGTTTTGATTTGTTTCGGCGGCAATATGTATCACAAAATCTACGTCGTTTAATGCTGAGGTTAAATCATCGAATAAATTACCTTGATATAATTCCAGATTTGAATGTTTCTGACCTTCAAATTTGGCTTTATCACGTATTAATCCTTTTACAAAAAAATCATTGTCTAATAATGTTTCGACCAGATTAGTACCTAGTAAACCACTAACACCTGTTACAAATACTTTTTTCATGATACAATTTCTCTTTTAATAGCTCGTGTCATTAAAGGCAATCGTATTCCTATTGGTAAAATTTTTAGTATTGCCCAACTTATAGGATTTACCATGATTACACTATCTTTTTTAAATAATTGTTTGATGCAATATTGTGCAACTTTTTCGGGATCTAATAAAGTTAGTTTTCCTAAAAAACCTTGTTTTTCTATTCTGGCTTTAATCTCGTCGTTGGTTTTCATTGCGCCAGGATTTACAACACTTACAAATACGTTTGTATCTTTTAATTCCTGATATAAACCTCTGGAAAAAGAATGGATAAAGGTTTTGGATGCAGGATAAACAGTTTTGTAACCAATGGGAGAAAAAGCTGCCATACTCGAAACATTTAGTATGTAAGATTGTTTTTGTTTCATTAAATTAGGCAATAATTGATGCGTAAGGATGGATGTTGCCACAACATTTACCTGCATAATGGTATTGATATAATCGACCTTGGCATCGACAAACTTTTTTGTCCCACCAGTTCCGGCATTATTAATTAAAATATGAACATTAAAGTTTTCGTTTATCCAATTAGAAAGGGCTATAACATTATCAGAAACAGCTAAATCGGTTTCGGAGTAAGATGTTTTTACATTGTATTTGGTAGTAATTTCATTGGATAAATCCAAAAGTCCCTGATTGGGTAAACTTACCAATATGAGGTTCATTTTTCTTTTGGCAAATTCCAAAGCAAATTCTTTTCCTAATCCCTGACTTGCACCTGTGATGACTACAAATGATTCTTCTAATTTTTTTTCGGCTGACATAATCTCTAATTTATTGGAGCAAATGTAGATTTGATTATAACCGTAAATGTTCGTGTTTATAAATGAGAACCAGTTTTGTTTTTATATAAGTGTTTGGAAATGAGTTGTCGGTTTTAGGTAAAAGTTCGGACTTATAAACTTGGACTATTCTTTTTGTACTCGGATGGAGTTTGATTGGTGATTTTTTTGAACGTATTATTAAATGAAGTTTTCGAGTTGAAGCCAGATTCGTATGCAATACCTAAAATAGAAAGGTTGTTCATTTCTTCTTTTGCTAATAGTTCTTTGGCTTTTTGGACACGATATTTATTAATGAACTGAAAGAAGTTTTCGTTAAAACCAGAATTAATAGCATAGGATACTTGGTGTGGCGTACGATTTACGAGTTCGGATAATTTTATAAGATTTAGTTCACTATCCAGGTAAGGTTTTTGCTCAAGCATTATACGATTTAGCTCTGTTTTTATAACAATCAATTCGTCATCAGAAATCACTTTTCGTTTTATTTCGATTAGTTCTTCTTGCTCATTTATTAGGATTATCTCTGAGCGTTGTTTTTCATCCAACGGAAAAATCTCTTTTTGTTTAAGAGAGTAATACGCAATAAAGAAGATTATAATTAACGAAGCACTATTTATAAATACGTTTAGTGTCGAGGAATAAAAAAACACATTATAAACCGTAATAATCAAGCTCATTGATAGGATTAACAAAATAATATATTCTAACCAATTTAAGTCAATTTCATTTGCATTAGAAGAAAAAAGAAGTGTATTTTTTTTGTGTTTTCTAATCTTTAAATATGAAGCTAAGGCATAGAAAACTGATTGTGTTAGCATAAGTGTAATCGAAAGTAATTTAAGAAAAGTTGAGTTTTCTTTTGATCTTAGAAGCAATACAAAAAAGAATACTATTGGGATAACGAGGTATTTAAAATCGGATTTACTGAATTTGTAATTGGGATTTGTAAAAAACACAATACTAAAATAAAATACTAGAGGAGTAGTAAACTGAATAAAGTGGATAAACGAATTTAAAGGTTCACTTACTTTGTGATTGCCTAAGAATAAAGAAATTTCATCAATCCAGAATGTTGCCCATAAAAACAGGAATATTCCGAAACAAAAATTAGCTTTTTTATTTACGTTCAGAGGATTAGTTATCTTAAGAAATGAAAGCAGAATGAGCGACCCGAAAATCAAAATTATTATTAAGGAATTAAGTTCGCTTATGTTCATTACGGTTTTATTTAAAATAGTTTATCAAATTTAAGCATTTCGGCTTTCGATAAACTTTTTAAGTTAAAAAACTGTATAAAGAAGAGGGTAGGTTTGTATGGAATTTAAGTGAATGTTACCGAAATATATAACGGTTTAGGTTTTCTTGAAAAATCACAAAATTAAGTTTGAAAAGATTTTTTATGTTTTTTAGGATTCAATATATTAGCAAAAAAAATATCAATGGCAAGTTACTTAAAAAGCGAATAGCCTAAAAATGGATATTCGCTTTTTTATTTGTTATAATCGGTTGTTTTTGTTTAAATCAGAATTATAAATTTATCGCAGGGCATTCACATTCATATCGTTCTTTTTTGCAGAATAAATTTATTCCTAATGTAACTTGATGATATGCTCCGCTATCAAATTGTATATCGCCTATAACTTTAGAATACGTGTAAGCAAACATGAAATTTTTGTACTTCGCGCCCAAAATAGGAGTTACGTATTGTAAGTTTTGTTTAGAAACATCAATACCATCATAGTATTCGGTACCATTAAAATTTCTTCGGTATGACAAGGCTGCCCATATATTACCTTCTCCAATTTTTTTATAAGCTTTTAAGTTAATGTCGATTATTTTTTCTTTGGTTTTATCAACTAGCTGAAAAAGGAATGAAGGTTCTATCCATATTCTTTTTTTGCTCCCAAAAGTATATCCTGCACTCAAAAGATATTTTCGGATATTTTTACTTTCATATTCTGTATATAACTGACGTCTTGTTTCGAGAGCACCTTGAACTGTAGCATGGGTATAAAAATTTAGATAATTATAAGACGCTCCAAAATCAACATTAAAGTAAGAATCTTTTAAGACACCTCCGTTAACAATTGGGTCAAACCCAATGAATGAAGTTTCGTCTAACTGACTTTGAATAACTCCAGCATTCATACCAAATGAAAGTTGATTTAAGTCCATTTCATCTCTTGAAAAAAGAATATGATAAGCATAAGTAAGTTTTATTCCTTTTTGAGAGTGATATCCATTTTTATCATTAAAGAGTATAATACCTGCACCAGTTCTATCTCCAATTCGGCTGCTAAGACTTAATGTTTGAAGCGAAGGCGCATCGTCTTGTCCAGACCATTGGCTGCGTGATGTTACTCTTAATTTAGTACAATCAGAAGCTCCTGCCATTGATGGATGTATCAGGTAATAGTTGTCTGATAAATAATCGGAGTATATAGGAATTCCTTCTTGAGAATAAGAAAAGGAAAATATAAATAATAAAAGAACTGAAAATCTAATTTTAGTATATATCAAAGCCGTAAATGGTATTTATTAAACTGTAAGAGGTTATTATACTGAAATACACTTGTTTTCACGATATAATAAACACCTGGATTTTTACAAAGTAAGCTCAGAAAGGTTGGGTTTATTGCCGCAATAAGCTATAAAAATAGCTGAATAAGACATTTTTAGTTTAGGAAAGGTACAGAGGTACTAAGGCTCTGAGGTGCTAAGGTTGCTTAGTTTTTGTTTGAAATAATCGTTGTGATTTATGACTTTTTTTTAAGGCTCTGAGGTACTAAGAGGCAAAGGTTCAAAGGTTTTTTTAGGAAAGGTACAGAGGTACAGGCTCTGAGGTTGCTTAGTTTGTGTTTAAAATAATCGTTGTGATTTATGACTTCTTTTTTAAGGCTCTAAGGTACTAAGAGGCAAAGGTTCAAAAGGATGCTTAGTTTGTGACTTTTACGTAAATAAAAAACAATAGAAAGAAATCCGTCCCGACGCTTCGGGATCGCGTTTTCGCTTTAGCGAATCTGTTTTATCCGTGTTCCCTCTATAGGCAATCAATAAATATACACACGTCTTAGAATTTACAATTTCTTGAAATCGCTAGGATTCATGTTTTTTCTTTTCTTGAAGTAATTTGATAAATGACTTTCGTCTGTAAAGCCAAATTCGTAGGCAATTTGCTTGATAGGCATTTGGTTGTTGGTAATTCTTTTTTCGATTAATATCGTTCTTAGGTTATTGATATAATCACGATAACTAATGGCGAATGTTCTTTTAAAATAGGCGCTAAAATAGGTTTCGGCTATATTAAAATGAGCAGAAATTGCTTTTATCTGAACCAGTTTGGGGTAATAAATATTCTGATGGATATAAGATGTGATTTGCTCGCTATCAAAATGATTTCCTTGTGCTTTAGGATTCATACCACGCATGGTTTCTTTGATTAGTCCAAAGATTGAAAGTATTTGATAAAATACAATTGGAGAAGTAGTTACATCTATTCGGCTGTTGTAAGCTGTAATGTTTTCTATAGTGTTTTTTAGGATTGTTTTGCAAGGCTCATCTAATTTTAGAACGGTTTCTTTTAGGAGTTTATCCCGCATAAAACACTCTGGAGTATTGAGTAATAAATCATCACAGAAAAGACTTTTATTAGAATTGAAATAATTATCTGTGAATTTTATATATACAAACCGAGTGCATTTCTTGATATCAAAACAATGTTCATCTTCGGGCGAAATTACAAATAGGTCACCCGTTTTGTACGGAAGTAAGTTTTGATTAAGATGATGAATTCCATTGCCTTTTACGATATAAATAATTTCATAATAGGTGTGACCATGAAAAGGAAGGTGAAATTTTTCTTCTTCAAATTCATCTATAACAAGTGTTTCAAATTGATTTAATTTTGGCATGCTCGATATGTACAAGTTAATGTCGTAAATATACAACTTATTTTAACATTGCCGGATGTAAATTTGCTCCATAGAAAATCTATTCCTTTTCTATAAAAAATCAAATGAAAAAAAGTCTTATTGCGCTCTCATTGGGCGGTTTAACTATTGGAATCACGGAGTTTGTGATGATGGGTTTATTGCCTGATATTGCTCAGAATATGAATGTTTCTATTCCTGTAGCAGGATATTTAATTTCTGCTTATGCATTGGGTGTTGTAATTGGTGCACCACTATTAGTTATTATAGGAAGAAATTATCCGCCAAAGAAAATGCTTTTAATTCTGGCAATGATGTTGGCTATATTTAATGCTCTTTCGATTATTGCGCCTACTTACGAAATATTATTTGCATCGAGATTATTATCGGGCTTACCTCACGGAGCTTTTTTTGGGGTGGGAGCTGTTGTAGCGAGCCGACTTGCTGATAAAGGAAAAGAAGCACAAGCTGTTTCTATTATGTTTTCGGGATTAACATTGGCAAATTTAATAGGTGTTCCTATCGGAACTTATATTGGGCATCATTTTTTATGGCGTTATACATTTGTACTTATTGCAGTAATCGGATTACTTACATTTCTTTTTATTTATTTATGGATGCCAAATCTGGAATCTAATAAAAGCGAAAGTATGAAAACTCAATTGCAGTTTTTTAAGAAGACTGAAGCTTGGTTAATAATTGCAATTACAGCAATAGGTTTTGGGGGATTGTTTTCCTGGATTAGTTATATCGCACCTTTGCTAACAAATGTATCTGGTTTCTCGCCAGAGAATGTTCCTTATATCTTGATTTTAGCAGGATTAGGAATGGTGATAGGGAATTTTATAGGAGGTAAATTAGCTGATAAATTTTCGGCATCAACTACTGTTATCATGTTGCTTTTTGTAATGGCTATCGATTTGCTTTTGGTTTATTTCTTTTCATACAATCAGTATGCATCTTTATTTTTGACCTTCTTAACAGGTTGTGTTTCGTTTTCGATTGTAGCACCAATCCAGATGTTAATGATTCAGACAGCAACGGGTGCAGAAATGATTGCTTCGGCAGCAATTCAGGCAAGTTTTAATATAGGAAATGCATTAGGAGCCTTTTTAGGAGGATTGCCTCTAATAGCTGGTTACAGTTATGCTTCGCCTAATTTAATAGGAGTAGGAATGTCATTTTTGGGAATACTTTTTACCTTTATATTTATACAAAGAAAAAAATACGTGATGCAATTACAAAGAGTTTAAAAATGAATATATTTATAAAAGACAAGTCAAATAGGCTTGTCTTTTTGTTTATAGATATAGCTTTTGCTCATTTGGTTACATGAAATAAAAGATTATTTTTACTTTACTGATGTAGGTTTTGATAGCAATACTTAAATTGATTTTAGAATGAATAAAGAGAAAAAACTTAATGCTGTTTCTTACGGAGAAGTACTTTGGGATGTTTTTGGAAACGAAAAGAAAATAGGAGGTGCTCCGCTTAATGTTGCTTTACGTATGAAGGCATTGGGTTGTAATGTTGCGATGATAAGTTGTGTAGGTAATGATACAGACGGAATAGCGATAATAAATCAAGTTAAAAGTCTTGGTCTTGAAACCGATGCTATTATCACATCGGAAGAATTTCCGACTGGTTTAGTTCAGGTTTCTTTAAATGAAAATGGATCGGCTAGTTATGAAATTAATTATCCATCGGCATGGGATAAAATTGTTTTAAATGAAACGGCAAAAAAGTTGGTTACTCAAGCCGATGTACTTATTTACGGAAGTCTGGTTTGTAGGGATTCTGTTTCTCGTTTAGCATTAGAAGAATTGCTTCAAAATGATCTTTACAAGGTTTTTGATGTAAATTTAAGGAAACCACATTACTCGTATGATATAATCGAGAAGTTAATGCAATCGGCTAGTTTTATAAAGTTTAATGACGAAGAGTTGCTGGAAATTGCCTCGGCTATGGGGTCTCCTTATGTTGGTTTAGAGGAAAACATAGCATTTATTGCTAAAAAAACAAATGCTAAAGCCATGTGTGTAACCAAGGGTAAAGAGGGAGCATCATTATTATGGGAAGGAAAATTGTATCATAATAGCGGTTACTCTATAAAAGTTGTAGATACAGTAGGAGCAGGAGATTCCTTTCTTGCAACATTAATTACTTCATTACTTACGGGTAAATCTCCGCAGGAATCAATAAATCTTGCTTGTGCAGTTGGAGCTTTAGTAGCGGGTTCGGCAGGAGCAAATCCTGAGATTTCCTATTCTAAAATAGAAGAGTTAATGCTAAAGTAATCTTATATTTATTTTTTTTATTGAATAATAAACAAAAAAAAACACTCCTTTTGAGAGTGTTTTTCTGCTTTTGGACATTAAAATAATCTAAGATGTGGTATTTATGGTATTAATATTTAAAAGATGTTGCATTTATTTTAGAATCAAAAAATGGATTCACTTTTTGATTTGTATTATTAATATTTTACAAAGATATTGGTGTAGTATTTTCTGCCATTAATAGGGTTTTCGGTAACCGAAATACCAAAATTGCTATAATCTCCTGTAATGTTTTTTTTGTGTTCAGGACTAGCTAACCAAGCATCGAGAGCAGCTTTTGGGGTGTTGTAATTATAGGCAATATTCTCGCTTACTTTTATAACACCAAGAGCTTTAATGATGTCTTCTGAACGAGCTACAAAATCATCATGGCTTACAATATTATTAGTAATCATGTAATTATTATGTTCTTCGGATTTAACAGAAACGTAGTTTATTTTTTCTAAAGTATTTAAACCGATACTAGTTCTATATTCGTTTATTAAATCCATTACTTCTAATTCTGTTGGAGTATAATTATAGTCTACTACAATTTCAGGAATAGGCTTTGTTGTTTCATTGCTATTGCTACTATCATTAGAGCATGAATGTAGCGTAAATACTATTGTGATTAATGATATAATTAGACTTATGTTTTTTGCCATAATAAAAAATAATTTACTGATTCAGCTAGATTTATTTGATACGGCAAAGGTCTGGTCAATTTATTTTAATGTATATCTGTATAGGGTTTAAAATCAATAGAATAAGGTTTTTTTTAAGTTTTGTAATGTAAAGATTCTGAGAGATAAAGGCTTAGTTTATGCTTGAAGTAATCGTAATTTTGTTTTTTCTATGAAAGAGAAATCTTCGCAGGAATTAATAAGTATTGCTTATGCAGCAGGAACTTTGAGAGCAGAGTTGACAGGAATAAGATTTGAAAATTCTATTCTGGAGTAGATGAGTTAATGCAGAGAGTATAAGCTAATAGATTAATATTTTACAAAGATGTTTGTGTAATATTTTCTTCCATTAATAGGATGTTGTCTCACCGAAATACCAAAGTTAGTATAATCGGCCATAATGTTTTTTTTATGTTCGGGACTATTTAGCCAAGCATCTAAGGCTTCTTGCGGAGTATTATAATTATAAGCAATGTTCTCACTGACTTTAATAACACCTAAAGTTCTGACAATGTCTTTTAATCGAACTGCGAAGTTATCATGACTTACAGCATTATTGGCCATCATATAATTAGTATGTTCTTCAGCTTTAAGTGAAAGATAGTTTATTGTTCCTAGCGTATTTAGGCCTTTGCTAACTCTGTATTTGTTTATTAAGTCCATTGTTTCTAGCTCTATAGGGGTGTAATTGTATTCTACAACAACTATGGGGATAGGTTTTGGTTCGTTGCTAATGCTTGTATCGTTAGCACAGGAGTGGATAGTAAATAATATTACGATTACGGATGCTATTTGATTTATTTTTTTTGCCATAATAAAATATATTTTATTAACTCGTAGGCTGTAATTACTCCGTCTGTTTGCTTCGCTACCGTCATGAAAGTTTTATCTAACAGGTAAAGGGGAAATGATTTTTAACTTTCAAAAAAAAGACGCTTTCTTTATTTAAAACAGATATAGCTTATTAGCCGAAAGAAATAGTTTTGTTTGCTTATACCAAGCTCTGTTGCTCAGTTTTTAAATTAATTTACACCCAGCGGGTATTTTTATTAATTGTAATGTAGTTGTTTATTACAGTAAAGTTCGGTTAAAATATTTTAAGTTATATGTGTATATTGTTTAAAGTCAATGTAATATGTATTTATTTTTTCTTTATATTATGTTTTTTTCTTTAGAGGTTCAAAGGTTCTAAGTGGCAGAGGTTCAAAGGAGCAAAGGAGTAAAGGTTCAAAGGTGCTGAGGTTCTAAGGTTTTTGTAGAGGCGCACCGCAGTGCGTTTCCCGTAATATATTCCACAAGCCGAATCGTAAAACCAAAACAAAAAAAATCTGCAAAATCTGCAAAATCTGCGTGAACCAAAATTAACTTCACGCTGAAATGCATTATGTGAGATACACAGCAGTGCGTCTTAAATGTTGAGGGTTTAGTTCAGAGGTTTAAAGGTTCAGAGGTTCAGAGGTTCAGAGGTTCAAAGTGGCAGAGGGACAAAGGTGCTGAGGTACTAAGGTTTTTGTAGGGACGCATAGCAGTGTGTCTAGAATATTGAGGGTATTTACTCTTTTTTTATTCAAAGGTTCAAAGGTTCAAAGGTTCAAAGGTTCAAAGGTTCAAAGGTTCAAAGTGGCAGAGGTTCAAAGGTTCAGAGGTTCAAAGGTTCAGAGGTTCAAAGGTTTTTGTAGGGACGCATAGCAGGGTGTTTAAAACATTGAGAGTATTTACTCTTTTTTTTATTCAAAGGTTCAAAGGTGCTGAGGTACTAAGGTTCAATGGTTTTTTTTTGTAGAGGCGCACCGCAGTGCGTCTCCCGTAATATATTCCACAAGCCGAATCCTAAAACCAAAACAAAAAAAATCTGCAAAATCTGCAAAATCTGCGTGAACCAAAATTAACGTAACGCTGAAATGCATTATGGGAGAAGCACAACGTTACGTTTTAAACGTCAAAATTTATTATTTGTTAAAACTCTTAATAAGGAAAGTATTCTGTAAAAAAAGTCAAAATTTTTATGAATTATTGATGGTTTTTAACAGCATGAAAATTGTTTTATTAAAGAAGTTTTATTGTTATTAAAAATTAATTCGGTATTACATTAAAAATAAAAATTTGTTAACTTTTTGGTGTTAGTAAATTTTTAATGTATTGATTTTTAGATTTTTGTATTGGTTTATTTGTAAGCTTTTTTATTTTGATTTTTTTAGTAGTTTAATTATTTTTAAATTTACATCAGAATTTAATACTAAAAATTATCAATATCATGGACAAATTATTAGCTACAAAAAACAATGCGATTATGTACACTCAAGAAGAGGTTGTACAAGCATCTTTAGAATATTTTAAAGGGGATAGTCTTGCTGCAACTGTTTGGGTAAGTAAGTACGCACTTAAAGATTCTGAAGGCAATATTTTTGAGTTATCTCCTAATGATATGCATCAACGTATTGCAAGTGAAATTGCTCGTATTGAAAAAAAGTATGTTAATCCGCTATCTGAAGTTGAAGTTTTTGATTTGATAAAAGATTTTAAATATTTAGTTCCTCAAGGTAGTCCGATGACAGGAATTGGAAACCCATTTCAGGTTGCGTCATTATCAAATTGTTTTGTAATTGGTAATGATAATTCAGACTCGTATGGCGGAATCATGAAAACGGATCAGGAGCAAGTTCAGCTTATGAAACGTAGAGGAGGAGTTGGTCACGATTTGTCTCATGTTCGTCCAAAAGGTTCGCCAGTAAGAAATTCGGCATTGACATCTACAGGATTAGTGCCATTTATGGAGCGTTATTCTAATTCGACTCGCGAAGTTGCACAAGATGGTCGTCGTGGTGCATTGATGCTTTCGGTATCTATTAATCATCCTGATGCAGCCGATTTTATTGATGCCAAAATGGAACAGGGAAAAGTTACTGGGGCAAATGTTTCTGTGCGTATAGATGATGAGTTTATGAAAGCTGTTAAGGCGGATGGAATATATGTTCAGAAATATCCAATATTTAGCGATAATCCTTTGTATTCTAAAGAAATTAGAGCCAAAGAACTTTGGAATAAAATTATTCATAATGCATGGAAATCTGCAGAACCAGGAATTTTGTTTTGGGACACTATCATTAAGGAATCTTTGCCTGATTGTTATGCCGATTTAGGGTACAAAACACTTTCTACAAACCCATGCGGAGAAATTCCGCTTTGCGCTTATGATTCTTGCCGTTTGTTGGCTATCAATTTATTGTCTTATGTAAATAATCCTTTTACTAAAGACGCTTCTTTTGATTTTGAACTTTTCAAAAAACATGTAGCTGCAGCTCAAAGAATAATGGATGATATTATTGATCTTGAATTAGAAAAAATTGATGCTATATTAGGGAAAATTGATGCTGATCCAGAAAGTGATGAGGTAAAATTAGTAGAGAGAAATTTATGGCTTAATATCCGAAATAAAGCCAAAGAAGGTCGTCGTACCGGAATTGGAATTACTGCTGAAGGTGATATGCTTGCTGCGCTTGGATTACGTTACGGAAGCGATGAAGGAGTTGTATTCTCTGAAAAGATACATAAAACACTTGCTATCGAGGCGTATCGTGGATCTGTAAATTTAGCCAAAGAACGTGGTATGTTTACTATCTATGATTCTGAAAGAGAAAAGAACAATCCGTTCTTACTTCGATTAAAAGAAGCCGATGAAGAGTTATATTATGAAATGAAAGAACATGGTCGTCGTAATATTGCTTTGCTTACTATAGCACCTACAGGAACAACAAGTTTAATGACACAAACATCATCGGGAATTGAGCCTGTTTTCTTGCCAGTTTACAAACGCAGAAGAAAGGTAAATCCAAATGATAAAGATGCTCGTGTAGATTTTGTTGATGAGGTAGGAGATAGCTGGGAAGAATATGTAGTGTTTCATCATAGGTTTAAGGAATGGATGCTTATTAATGGATATGATATTACTAAAAATTACAGTCAGGAAGAAATAGATGAATTAGTAAAAAAATCTCCTTATTATAAAGCGACAAGTAATGATATCGACTGGTTAAGTAAGGTTCGTATGCAAGGAAAGATTCAGAAATGGGTAGACCATTCTATATCTGTTACCATAAATGTGCCTAACGAAACGCCTGAAGAAATGGTAGATAAATTGTATATGGAAGCTTGGGAGGCAGGATGCAAAGGTGTTACTGTATATCGTGATGGTTCACGTTCGGGAGTGCTTATTGCTAATACTGAAAAGAAAGAAGAAGCTGCTCCGACTGTACCAAGTATTTTTTCGACAAAACGCCCTCAGGTATTAGAAGCCGATGTGGTTCGTTTTCAGAATAGTAAAGATAAGTGGATTGCTTTTATCGGATTAATTGATGGCAGACCTTATGAAATTTTTACAGGTCTTGTAGATGATGAAGATGGAATTTTAATTCCGCGTTGGGTTTCGGAAGGTCTTATTATCAAAAATAAAAAAGAGGACGGAACTACTCGTTATGATTTTCAATATAAAAACACCAGAGGTTATAAAACAACCATCGAAGGGCTTTCGCATAAATTTAATCCTGAATACTGGAATTATGCTAAACTAATATCGAGTACTTTACGACATGGTATGCCTATAGATAAAGCTGTTGAGTTAGTTAGCAGTCTTCAGCTTGACGGTGAATCTATAAATACCTGGAAAAATGGTGTTGCGCGTGCCCTTAAACGTTATATCGTAGATGGTACAGAAGCTCATGGTCAAAAATGTAGTAATTGTAACTCTGAAAATCTTATATATCAAGAAGGTTGCCTTACTTGTAATGATTGTGGATCATCTAAATGTGGTTAAGAGCTTCAAGGTTTAAGGGAAGGTACAAAGGTTCAAAGAGACAAAGGTTCTGAGATGCTGAGATTCTAAGGTTTTTTTAGAGGTTCTGAGATGCTGAGATGCTGAGGTTCTAAGGTTTTTTAGAGGTTCAAAGGTTTTTTTTTTAAGGTTCTGAGATACTGAGATGCTGAGGTTCTAAGGTTTTTTAGAGGTTCAAAGGGGCAAAGTTTTGTGCAATATTGTCATTTTGAGAGAAGTCGAAGAATCTTCTTGAGGAACTCCATAATCTTTGTTGAAGGGGGAGGGAAATAACCGCAAAGGGCACAAAGGTTTTCGCAAAGTACGCAAAGTTTTAAATCTTTTTAATCTGTGGCAAAAAACAGATTAAAACTATAAATTATATAAAAAACGCCTGCAAGGATTTTCTTTGCAGGCGTTTTGCTTTTTGTTTAAAAAAGAATACAGATGATGAGGATTCGTTTTGTTTCTATAAGGTTATCATCTCATAGTCTAAATTACAGTTTTTCATAAGTCGATTCTGTTCCATCGGCAGCTATAATTCCATTAAAAATTACTAGTTTATTTCCTTCCAATAATACATATATTTTTTCTTTATTGTCATTAAATGTAAAACTGTAATTGGCTTTACTATTGTTTATTACTGTATCTTCTGGGGTAATGGCAAAGATGCCGTCTTCTTCTTTTTCACCTTCATAATAGCGCTCATATTTTTGCCCTTCAAATTTAAGTAAAGTACCGTTTCCTGGTTTAAAGTTAGGATCGACTCGAGCTACTTGAATACCTTCGATATGACGGAGTTCCCAACTTCCGTTTAACTCATCAGATACTGATTTTTTCTGACAACTAATAACGGTAAGAAATAACATTATTACTGAGGCTTGCTTTAAAATATTTTTCATATAGGTTATGTGTAAGTATTTAATTAATAGCGTGTTGTTTGTTGTTGATAATAAACGAATTTAAACAAAAAATATTTGAATTGAAAGAAATGTTTGATTCTATGTGATTAAATCTATTTTTTCATAACAGATGGATTTGCCCTTATTTTACTGAGGTTTAATAAAATTGTTTCAAATTAAAACCGTTTCATTTTCGAAAATGCAACTACTATTAAGGAAATTCTTTACAAATGAGGTATTATCTTTATTCTCAGTAATTTACATGCCGTTTTTATTTAACCAATTATACGCTTTTTATACCACAATAGTATTGGTTATTATTCTCTGAAAAAAAACATTTTCGTCACAGATTTCCATTAAAAGATAAAATCAATAGATTAAAAAATTGATTTGCTTTTATTCTCAATATCATTAGTTCAATAAGTCAATAATAGAATAGCCCCCTTTTCTACATAAATTTAAAATAGAATAACATGAATAAAAAAATACTTACTATACTGGTGTTGCTTTTATTTAATTTTGGATATGCACAGACTAATACCTGGACAGGTACAATAAGTACAGCATGGGAAACTGGTTTAAATTGGAGTCTTGGGATAGCTCCGCTAGCATTAGAGAATGTTGTTATCCCCTCTGTAGGTAATCAGCCAGTAATTTCTGCATCTGGTGCTACTTGCGCTACACTTACTTTGGGAGCGGGAAGTAGTTTAACAATTAATTCATCAGGAACTTTAGCGGTTATTGGTGAAATTACGATTACAGCTCCAACGGTTGATAATGGCAATACTACACTTACTGTAGGATCAGGGAATCTGACTGCCGGAGGAATTACTATGGAAGCTGGCGTAAATGATACAAGAAAGTGTCATTTGAGTATTGATACAGGAAGTGCAAATATTGCAGGAAATGTTATAATGACAGGATCTGCACTTGAGAATAATATAGCTTTTACTGGTATTGGTTCGTTAAATATTGGAGGCACTATGATTGGTGGCTCTTTAACTGCGGGTATTGGAAAGGTAAATTATAATGGTTTGGTAGCACAAACAGTGGGGAGTTATGTTTATCATAATCTGACATTATCGGGTGTTGGAATTAAGACTTTTAATAGTGCCTTAGCGGTAAATAATACTTTATCTATTGAAGCTGGAGTGATTGCAGATTTAGGAACATTTATTCACTCAACATTTTTACTATCACTTAATGGATCAAATTCTACAGGAACCTGGGGAGGAACAGGTTCTGCAGCTATAAATATAAATCCAACTTTTTTTGCTTCGAATAGCGGAATTGTAAATGTAGGAGTACCAACGGTTCAGGCAACTAATGTTGTTTTTTCGAATACTACTTCTACAACTACAAAAATCGACTGGACAAATGGCAATGGAGCATCCAGAGTAGTATTTGTTCGTGCGGGAGCAAGTGGTAGTGCAGCGCCGCTTAACTATTTTGCTTATACGGCAGATTCAGTTTTTGCTGCAGGTACCGAAATTGGATCAACAGGCTGGTATTGTGTTTATAAAGGTACTGGAACAACGGTACATATTACAGGCTTATCACCCTTAACGACTTATCAGGTGATGACACTTGAGTATAATGGTTCATTGAATAATGAATTACATCTTACCGCAACAAGTACAGGAAATCCTGCGGGAGTCACAACTCTTAATCTTACTAACGACATAGCTACATTGAGTAATTTGAGTTTA
This sequence comes from Flavobacterium sp. GL_143, assembly GCF_057834355.1. Lineage (NCBI taxonomy): Bacteria > Pseudomonadati > Bacteroidota > Flavobacteriia > Flavobacteriales > Flavobacteriaceae > Flavobacterium > Flavobacterium sp. GL_143. The sequence goes on from NZ_CM174401.1 coordinate 3,471,120, forward strand.
AGTGCAGGAACTTTAAGTCCGGCTTTTGCATCAGGAACTACAAATTATACTGCAATAGTTGATTATTATACTACTGGCATAACAGTAACACCTATAGCTACAGATGCTAATGCAACAATAACGGTGAATGGTGTTCCTGTACTAAGCGGAGCTACTTCAGGAACAATTGCATTGGCAGTAGGATCAAATATTATTACAAAAATTGTAACAGCAACAGATGGACTAACAACAGCAACTTATACATTAACTATAACAAGAGCTACAGCATCTCCACCGGCACCAATAGTTACTGGTTTTCTTCCAACTAGTGGTCCTGTAGGCACTACGGTAATAATAAATGGATCAGGTTTTAGTGTAATACCAGAAGAAAATATTGTGTTTTTTGGAGCTTCCAGAGCTACTGTTAAAAATGCTACTGCAAATATTTTAACGGTCAATGTACCTGTTGGCGCTACCTATCAGCCAATATCTGTAATAAATAGTACAACAACTTTAATAGGATATTCTTTAGTACCGTTTAATGTCACTTTTTCACCAAATAATGGAACCATTAGTTTTGATCCTAAAGTTGATTTTGCTTCTAATGCTAATAGCAATTTGACGGTTGCAGATATTGATGGAGACGGTAAAGATGATATAATAGCAATTTCGACATCGGGGAGTTCATTTTCTGTTTTTCGCAATACCGCAACAAGCGGAACTATTACTACAGCATCATTTGCTTCTAAGATTGATATCCCTACATTAAGCAGTTCTTATTATATAAATATTGGTGATCTTGATGGAGACGGTAAGCTAGATGTAATCGTAACATCTAATACTGCTGCTAATGGAGTTTCAATTTTCAGAAATACATCTTCGGGAGCTGGAGATATTAGTTTTGCATCACGTATTACATATGCTGCTAATAACGGTACAGACGGTATAGGTATTAATGATTTTGATGGCGATGGTAAATCAGATTTGATTGTAACAAATCATAGTAGTAATAATGTATCTGTTTATCGTAACATTTCGTCAGGAATTGGAGATATTAGTTTTGGTTCTAAAGTTGATTTTACTACAGGAACTTATCCTGACAACATAACTTTGGGAGATTTTGATAGTGATGGTAAGATAGATTTTGCAGTATCTAATTATGCAAATAGTTCAATATCAGTGTTTCGTAACATTTCATCGGAAATTGGAAATATCAATTTTGATACAAAAGTTGATTTTCCTGCAAACGGAAGTCCTTTTAATATAGTAACGGGAGATTTTGACAAAGACGGCAAGATGGATTTAGCATGTGTTAATGTTACTTCTGGTGCAACAGCAACTGTATTAAGGAATATATCTTCAGGAATTGGAAATATTGCATTTGGGGCTCAAATTAGTTTTGCAACAGGTAGTAAGCCACGATATATTAAAATAGATGATTTTGATGGAGATGGAAATATTGATATTGTAACTGCCAATCAAAGTTCAAATTCTGTATCTGTTTTACGCAATACATCATCAGGTGGGACAATTAGTTTTGCTGGAAAAGTAGATTATTCTGTTGGATCAATTTTATGTGTCAGCAGTGGAGATTTTGATGGAGATGGTAAAGCAGATTTAGTAACTGTTTCTTCAACTAGTATGTCTGTTTTACGAAATAATTTATTGAATACGCCACCAATACAAGCCACTAATGTAACTTTTAGAGCAACAACCCAAACAACAACTACTGCCAGCTGGACAAACGGTAATGGTACATCAAGAGCAGCTTTTATGTATGCAGGGTCAGCAGCTAATCCGTTACCAGTTGATAATACTACTTATACGGGTAATGCAGCTTTTGGAACAGGAACACAAATTGGTACAACAGGTTGGTATTGTGTTTATAATGGCACGGGAACAACCGTAGATATAACAGGTCTTGCTCCTGCAACAACTTATCAGGTAATGACTGTTGAATATAATGGTTTAGCTGGACAAGAATTATATTTAACCACAGTAAGTACAGGTAATCCTGCGGGAGTTACTACTCTTAATAATGTAGCTACATTAAGCAATCTAAGCATCAGTTCGGGTACTTTAACGCCAGTTTTTGCGACAGGCACAACAAGTTATACCGCTACAGTAGCCAATGCTATTACAAGCATAACCCTAACACCAACTACTACAGATGCTAATGCAACAGTAACCGTAAATGGAACAGCTGTAACCAGCGGAAGTCCTTCGGGAGCCATAGCTTTAAATCTTGGAATAAATACTATCACAACAATAGTAACTGCTCAGGATGGAACTACAACAGAAACATATACCGTAACGGTAACCAGAACAGGGCCACCAACGATTTTAACAACAGGAGTTTTATCTGCGTTAAGCACCGTTTATGGTACACCATCTGCATCAGCAAGTTTTAATGTATCAGGTACCGATATGCTTGCAGGAATTTTAGTTACAGCCCCATCAGGCTTTGAAGTAAGTAGTGATGATATCGCCTTTACCGATGCAATTACCGTTGGAGTAGCAGGCGCTATTGCAGTTACCCCAGTTCATATTAGACTCAAAGGAACCATTGCGGCAGGTACTTATTCAGGCGATATAGTTTTAACCAGTACAAGTGCAACGACAGTAAATGTAGCTACAGTATTAAGTACCGTAACCCCAGCTATCTTGACCTTTACGGCAGTAGATGCCAGTAGAGCCTATGGAGCTGCCAATCCTACATTTACAGCAACCCCAACAGGATTTGCTAATGGCGACACCAGTACAATTATCACCACAGCGCCAACAGTTATCAGTCTGGCCGATGCCAATAGCCCAGTAGGACCATATCCAATTACAGCAAGTGGCGCAGTAGCTTCAGCCAATTATACCCTTGCTTATGTAGATGGAGTCTTGACCGTAACTGCATTAACAGATGCTACATTAAGCAATCTAAGCATCAGTTCGGGAACCTTAACGCCAGTTTTTGCTACAGCAACAACAACTTATACCGCTACAGTAGCCAATGCTATTACAAGCATAACCCTAACACCAACTACTACCGATGCTACTGCCACAGTAACCGTAAATGGAACAGCTGTAACCAGCGGAAACGCATCTGGAGCCATAGCTTTAAATCTTGGAATAAATGTTATCACCACAATAGTTACGGCTCAGGACGGAACTACAACAGAAACTTATACCGTAACAGTAACCAGAACAGGGCCACCAACGATTTTAACAACAGGAGTTTTATCTGCGTTAAGTACTGTTTATGGTACACCATCTGCATCAGCAAGTTTTAATGTATCAGGTACCGATATGCTTGCAGGAATTTTAGTTACAGCCCCATCAGGTTTTGAAGTAAGTAGTGACGATATCACATTTACCGATGCAATTACCGTTGGAGTAGCAGGCGCTATTGCAGTTACCCCAGTTCATATTAGATTAAAAGGAACAATTGCGGCAGGTACTTATTCAGGCGATGTAGTTTTAACCAGTACAAGTGCAACAACTGTTAATGTACCTACAGTAAACAGTACCGTAACCCCAGCTATTTTGACCTTTACGGCAGTAGATGCCAGTAGAGCCTATGGAGCTGCAAACCCTACATTTACAGCAATCCCAACAGGATTTGCTAATGGCGACACCAGCACAATTATCACCACAGCGCCAACAGTTATCAGTCTGGCCGATGCCAACAGTCCGATAGGACCATATCCAATTACAGCAAGTGGCGCAGTAGCTTCAGCCAATTATACCCTTGCATATGTAGATGGAGTCTTGACCGTAACGGCATTAACAGATGCCACATTAAGCAATCTAAGCATCAGTTCGGGTACTTTAACACCAGTTTTTGCTACAGCAACAACGACTTATACCGCTACAGTAGCCAATGCTATTACAAGCATAACCTTAACGCCAACTACTACCGATGCTACAGCAACAGTAACCGTAAACGGTACAGCCGTAACTAGCGGAAGTGCTTCGGGAGCAATTGTCTTAAATATTGGCACAAATGTTATAACCACAATAGTAACGGCTCAGGATGGTACAACAACAGCAACTTATACTGTAACGGTAACCAGAACAGGGCCACCAACCATTTTAACAACAGGAGTTTTATCAGCGTTAAGCACTGTTTATGGTACGCCATCTGCATCAGCAAGTTTTAATGTATCAGGTAACGATATGCTTGCAGGAATTTTAGTTACAGCCCCATCAGGATTTGAAGTAAGTAGTGATGATATCACATTTACCGATGCAATTACAGTTGGAGTAGCAGGCGCTATTGCAGTTACCCCAGTTCATATTAGATTAAAAGGAACCATTGCGGCAGGTACTTATTCAGGCGATATAGTTTTAACGAGTGATAGTGCAGTTACAGTAAATCTGCCTACAGTTGCTAGTACAGTTACCAAAGCAGTTTTAACAGTAACCGCAGCCAGCGCAACCAAAGTGTATGGTGATGCCAATCCGACTTTAACTGCCACGTATAATGGATTTGTAAATGGCGATGATGAAACCAGTTTAACCACACAGGCTACTGTAACTACCACCGCTGATACAACCAGCCCAGTAGGTACGTATCCAACCACAGCAAGCGGTGCGACTTCAGATAATTATACCTTTACGTATGTTGCAGGAACATTGACTGTAACTCCAGTAGCAATTACAGTAACGGCAGCCAGCGCAAGTAAAGTGTATGGTGATGTTAACCCAACACTTACAGCGAGTTATTCAGGATTTGTAAACGGAGACGACGAAACGAGTTTAACCACACAGGCTACAGTAACTACCACAGCTGACACAACCAGCCCAGTAGGCACATATCCAACTACAGCAAGTGGAGCGACTTCTGATAATTATACCTTTACTTATGTAGCAGGAACATTAACGGTAACTCCAGTTGAAATCACAGTAACCGCAGCCAATGCAAGCAAAGTCTATGGCGATGCCAATCCGACTTTGACTGCTACTTACAATGGATTTGTAAATGGCGATGATGAAACAAGTTTAACGACTCTTGCTACCGTAACTACGACTGCAGATACAACCAGCCCAGTAGGTACATACCCAACCACAGCAAGCGGAGCGGCTTCGGACAATTATACCTTTACCTATGTTGCAGGAACATTAACGGTAACACCAGTTGAAATCACAGTAACCGCAGCCAATGCAAGTAAAGTTTATGGTGATGCGAACCCAACACTTACAGCAACCTATTTAGGTTTTGTAAACGGAGATGATGAAAACAGTTTAACCACACAGGCTACAGTAACTACGACCGCTGATACAACCAGTCCAGTAGGTACGTACCCAACAACAGCAAGCGGAGCGACTTCAGACAATTACACTTTTACTTATGTTGCAGGAACATTAACGGTTACCCCAGTAGCAATTACAGTAACCGCAGCCAGCGCAACCAAAGTGTATGGTGATGCCAATCCGACTTTAACTGCCACGTATAATGGATTTGTAAACGGAGACGACGAAACGAGTTTAACCACACAAGCTACCGTAACAACTACAGCTGATACTACCAGCCCAGTAGGCACGTATCCGACAACAGCAAGCGGAGCGACTTCAGACAATTATACTTTTACCTATGTTGCAGGAACATTGACTGTTACTCCAGTAACAATTACAGTAACCGCAGCCAACGCGAGCAAAGTTTATGGCGATGCCAACCCAACTTTAACTGCTACGTATAACGGTTTTGTAAACGGAGATGATGAAAACAGTTTAATCACACAGGCCACCGTAACTACAACGGCTGATACAACCAGCCCAGTAGGTACGTACCCAACAACAGCAAGCGGTGCGACTTCAGATAATTATACCTTTACGTATGTTGCAGGAACATTGACTGTAACTCCAGTAGCAATTACAGTAACGGCAGCCAGCGCAAGTAAAGTGTATGGTGATGTTAACCCAACACTTACAGCGAGTTATTCAGGATTTGTAAACGGAGACGACGAAACGAGTTTAACCACACAGGCTACAGTAACTACCACAGCTGATACAACCAGCCCAGTAGGCACATATCCAACTACAGCAAGTGGAGCGACTTCTGATAATTATACCTTTACCTATGTTGCAGGAACATTAACGGTAACTCCAGTTGAAATCACAGTAACCGCTGCAAGCGCAAGTAAAGTGTATGGCGATGCCAATCCGACTTTAACCGCCACGTACAATGGATTTGTAAACGGAGACGATGAAAACAGTTTAACCACACAGGCTACCGTAACTACCACAGCAGATACAACCAGCCCAGTAGGCACGTATCCAACAACAGCAAGTGGAGCGACTTCGGATAATTATACCTTTACCTATGTTGCTGGAACATTAACCGTGACTCCAGTAGCAATTACAGTGACCGCTGCCAGTGCAAGTAAAGTGTATGGCGATGCCAATCCAACACTCACAGCGAGTTATTCAGGATTTGTAAACGGAGACGACGAAACGAGTTTAACCACACAAGCTACCGTAACAACTACAGCTGATACTACCAGCCCAGTAGGTACATACCCAACCACAGCAAGTGGAGCGACTTCAGACAATTATACGTTTACGTATGTTGCAGGAACATTAACGGTGACTCCAGTGGAAATCACAGTAACCGCAGCCAACGCAAGCAAAGTCTATGGTGCCGCCAATCCGACTTTAACTGCTACCTACAATGGATTTGTAAATGGTGATGATGAGGCAAGTTTAACGACTCTTGCTACTGTAACTACGACCGCTGATACAACCAGCCCAGTAGGTACGTACCCAACCACAGCAAGTGGAGCAGTATCTGATAATTATACCTTTACGTATGTTGCAGGAACATTAACAGTAACTCCAGTTGAAATCACAGTAACTGCAGCCAACGCAAGCAAAGTTTATGGTGATGCCAATCCGACTTTAACTGCTACGTATAATGGATTTGTAAACGGAGATGATGAAAACAGTTTAACAACACAGGCTACTGTAACTACGACCGCTGATACAACCAGCCCAGTAGGCACGTATCCGACAACAGCAAGCGGAGCGACTTCAGATAATTATACCTTTACGTATGTTGCAGGAACATTGACTGTAACTCCAGTAGCAATTACAGTAACGGCAGCCAATGCAAGCAAAGTTTATGGTGATGCGAACCCAACACTTACAGCAACCTATTTAGGTTTTGTAAATGGCGATGATGAAAACAGTTTAACCACACAAGCCACCGTTACTACGACCGCTGATACAACCAGCCCAGTAGGCACGTACCCAACCACAGCGAGCGGAGCGACTTCTGATAATTATACTTTTACTTATGTTGCAGGAACATTAACCGTGACTCCAGTAGCAATTACAGTTACTGCTGCAAACGCAAGCAAAGTCTATGGCGATGCCAATCCGACTTTAACTGCTACCTATAATGGATTTGTAAACGGAGATGATGAAAACAGTTTAACCACACAGGCTACCGTAACTACCACAGCAGATACAACCAGCCCAGTAGGCACGTATCCAACAACAGCAAGTGGAGCGACTTCGGATAATTATACCTTTACCTATGTTGCTGGAACATTAACCGTGACTCCAGTAGCAATTACAGTGACCGCTGCCAGTGCAAGTAAAGTGTATGGCGATGCCAATCCAACACTCACAGCGAGTTATTCAGGATTTGTAAACGGAGACGACGAAACGAGTTTAACCACACAAGCTACCGTAACAACTACAGCTGATACTACCAGCCCAGTAGGTACATACCCAACCACAGCAAGTGGAGCGACTTCAGACAATTATACGTTTACGTATGTTGCAGGAACATTAACGGTGACTCCAGTGGAAATCACAGTAACCGCAGCCAACGCGAGCAAAGTCTATGGTGCCGCCAATCCGACTTTAACTGCTACCTACAATGGATTTGTAAATGGTGATGATGAAAACAGTTTAACCACGCAGGCTAGCGTAACTACAACAGCTGATACAACCAGTCCAGTAGGTACGTACCCAACAACTGCAAGCGGAGCGACTTCAGACAATTATACGTTTACTTATGTTGCAGGAACATTAACAGTGACTCCAGTAACAATAACAGTAACCGCAGCAAATGCAAGCAAGGCCTATGGTGATGTTAACCCAACACTTACAGCAACCTATTTAGGTTTTGTAAACGGAGATGATGAAAACAGTTTAACCACACAGGCTACTGTAACTACGACCGCTGATACAACCAGCCCAGTAGGTACGTACCCAACAACAGCAAGCGGAGCGACTTCAGACAATTATACCTTTACGTATGTTGCAGGAACATTAACAGTAACACCAGTTGAAATCACAGTAACCGCAGCCAATGCAAGCAAAGTCTATGGCGATGCCAATCCGACTTTAAATGCTACGTATAATGGATTTGTAAACGGAGATGATGAGGCAAGTTTGACAACTCTTGCCACCGTAACTACGACCGCTGATACAACCAGCCCAGTAGGTACGTATCCAACAACAGCAAGCGGAGCGACTTCGGATAATTACACCTTTACTTATGTTGCAGGAACATTAACCGTGACTCCAGTAGCAATTACAGTAACCGCAGCCAGCGCAAGTAAAGTTTATGGCGATGCCAATCCGACTTTAACTGCTACATATAACGGATTTGTAAATGGAGATGATGAAAATAGTTTAACGACTCTTGCTACCGTAACTACGACCGCTGATACAACCAGCCCAGTAGGTACGTATCCAACCACAGCAAGCGGAGCGACTTCAGATAATTATACTTTTACCTATGTTGCAGGAACATTAACAGTGACTCCAGTAACAATAACAGTAACCGCAGCCAACGCAAGTAAAGTTTATGGTGATGCGAACCCAACACTTACAGCAACCTATTTAGGTTTTGTAAACGGAGATGATGAGGCAAGTTTAACCACACAGGCTACAGTAACTACCACCGCTGATACAACCAGCCCAGTAGGTACGTACCCAACAACAGCAAGCGGAGCGACTTCGGACAATTACACGTTTACGTATGTTGCAGGAACATTAACGGTAACTCCAGTTGAAATTACAGTAACCGCAGCCAATGCAAGCAAAGTGTATGGTGATGCGAACCCAACACTTACAGCAACCTATTTAGGTTTTGTAAATGGCGATGATGAAAACAGTTTAACCACACAAGCCACCGTTACTACGACCGCTGATACAACCAGCCCAGTAGGCACGTATCCAACAACAGCAAGCGGAGCGACTTCAGATAATTATACGTTTACGTATGTTGCAGGAACATTAACCGTGACTCCAGTAGCAATTATAGTAACGGCAGCCAACGCAAGCAAAGTTTACGGAGATACGAACCCAACACTTACAGCAACCTATTTAGGATTTGTAAATGGCGATGATGAAAACAGTTTAACTACGCAAGCTACGGTAACGACCACCGCTGATACAACCAGCCCAGTAGGCACGTACCCAACAACAGCAAGCGGAGCGACTTCAGATAATTATACGTTTACGTATGTTGCAGGAACATTAACGGTAACACCAGTTGAAATCACAGTAACCGCAGCCAACGCAAGTAAAGTTTACGGAGATACGAACCCAACACTTACAGCAACCTATTTAGGTTTTGTAAATGGAGATGATGAAAACAGTTTAACCACACAGGCTACTGTAACTACTACCGCTGACACCACCAGCCCAGTAGGCACGTACCCAACCACAGCAAGCGGAGCGACTTCTGATAATTATACGTTTACGTATGTTGCAGGAACATTAACCGTGACTCCAGTAGTACTGACTATCACAGCTGATAATCAGACTAAAGATTATGGTGATGTTAATCCGACTTTAACCGCCACCTATACAGGATTTGTAAATGGTGATGATGAAACGAGTTTAACGACTTTGGCTACGGTAACGACAATAGCCGATACATCCAGTCCTGTAGGCACGTACCCTATAACAGTAAGCGGAGCAGCCTCTGATAATTATACATTTAATTATGTTGCAGGAACATTAACTGTTATGCCATTAACAGATGCTACTTTGGCTAACCTTACTATAAGTGAGGGTACTTTAACTCCTGTTTTTGCACCAGGTACGACAAATTATAGTACTACTGTAGCTAATGCAATTACGAGTTTAGCAGTAACACCAGTTACCAACGATACAGATGCAACTGTAACAGTAAATGGAGTTGCAGTAACTAGCGGAAGTGCTTCGGGAGCAATTGCTTTGGCAATAGGTTCAAATACTATCACAACAATAGTAACTGCTCAAGATGGTTTAACAACAGAAACTTATACGATAATAGTAACTAGAATTGCATCACCAACAATTGTGACTACTGGTACTTTATCAGCATTAACTACTACTTACGGAACTGCCTCAGCATCGGGAACTTTTAATGTATCAGGAACTGATATGCTTGGTGGTATTTTAGTAACCTCACCTTCAGGATTTGAGGTAAGTAGTGACAATGTTACTTTTACCGATGCAATTACTATTGGAGCCGCTGGAATCATTGTAGATACACCAGTTTATATTCGATTAAAAGGAACAATTCCAGCAGGAAACACTTATTCGGGAGATGTAGTTTTAACGAGTAATAGTGCCACTACCGTAAATGTACCTACGGCTATAAGTATAGTAAATCCAGCTGTATTGACAATTTCAACTGCTAATATTATTAGAGCTTATGGATCAGCAAATCCAGTGTTTACGGTTAGTTATGCCGGATTTGTAAATGGTGAAGACGAAACGAGTTTAACGACTCAGCCAATAGCTACAACCCCTGCTGATGTGAATACTTCTATTGGAATTTACCCAATTACTATAAGTGGAGGTGTAGCGACAAATTATATTTTTAACTATACAACAGGAGCAACGCTTAGTATAACTCCAGTGAATCTGGCAATTGCAGCCGATAATAAAACTAAAATTTATGGCGATGCAAACCCTCCATTAACTATAACTTATACAGGATTTGTAAATGGAGATGACGAAACGAGTTTAACCACTCAGGCAATAGCTACAACAATAGCAGACGTGAATAGTCCAGTAGGAATTTATCCAATTACGATAAGTGGAGCAACATCTACAAATTATACTATTGGTTACACAGCTGGGGCAACACTTAGTATAACTCCACGAAACTTAGCAATTGCAGCCGATAATAAAACTAAAATTTATGGCGATGTAAACCCTCCATTAACTGTAACTTATACAGGATTTGTAAATGGAGATGACGAAACGAGTTTAACAACTCAGGCAATAGCTACAACAATAGCAGACGCGAATAGTCCAGTAGGAGTTTATCCGATTACGATAAGCGGAGCAACATCTACAAATTATACTATTGGTTACACAGCTGGAGCAACACTTAGTATAACTCCGCGAAACTTAGCAATTGCAGCGGATAATAAAACTAAAATTTATGGCGATGTAAACCCTCCATTAACTGTAACTTATACAGGATTTGTAAATGGAGATGACGAAACGAGTCTAACAACTCAGGCAATAGCTACAACTATAGCAGATGTGAGTAGTCCAGTAGGAATTTATCCAATTACGATAAGCGGAGCTACATCTACAAATTATACTATTAGTTACACAGACGGAGCAACACTTAGTATAACTCCACGAAACTTGGCAATTGCAGCGGATAATAAAACTAAAATTTATGGTGATGTAAACCCTCCATTAACTGTAACTTATACAGGATTTGTAAATGGTGATACCGAAGCAAGTTTAACCACGCAGCCAACAGTTACGACCATAGCCACTGCGAGTAGTTCAGTTGGGGTTTATCCAATTACAATAAACGGAGCAACATCTACAAATTATACCATTAGTTATACAACAGGTGCAATACTTACGGTAACTCAGGCAAGCTTGGTAATAACAGCTGATAATGAGACTAAGGTTTACGGAACTGTCAATCCTACTTTAACAGTAACATATACAGGATTTGTAAATGGAGATACCAGTGCAAGTTTAACCACAGTACCTACAATTACTACAACGGCAGTAACAGGAAGTGCAGTAGGAACGTATGTTATTACGGCAAGTGGAGCAGTAGATCTAAACTATCTTATTAGTTATGTAACAGGGATTTTAACTGTAACGGCAGCACCTACTTCAAATGATGCAAATTTAGTAAGCCTTACCGTTAGTAACGGAACACTAAGCCCAGCTTTCTCACCAAGTATTACATCATACAATGTTGTGGTAGGGAATAACATTACAGTAGAAAGTGTGACACCAACATCTGAAGATCCTTTGGCAACAGTAACTGTAAACGGAATAGTAGTAACAAGAGGAACGGCTTCTAATGCAATTAATTTATTGCCAGGTCAAAATACAATAGTTACTCAGGTTACAGCTGCAGATGGTGTAACGGTTAAAACCTATACTATAATTGTAACAAGAGCCACTTCTAATGATGCAACTTTATCAGACTTATCTATTAGTAACGGAGATTTAACTCCAACTTTTGCTAGTAATATAACAGATTATGGTGCAACGGTACAAAACAATGTTAGCTCAATCACATTAACTCCTACACTAACAGATCCTGCGGCAACAGTCACCGTTAATGGTATCGCTGTTACAAATGGTTCATCAAGTGCTCCAATAAATTTAAATACAGGAGATAATAAAATTACTGTAGTAGTTACAGCACAAGATGGTACAACAAAAGAAACCTATACTGTAGATGTTTATAGAGCAGTTGCACCAAATGAGGTAATAGCAACCAATGTTCTTACACCAAATGGAGATGGCAAGAATGATTTTTGGGAAATTAAAGACATTCTTTTATATCCAAATAACAAGGTTACGGTTTATGATCGAGCAGGAAGAATAGTATATTCTAAAAATAGTTATGCCAATGAATGGGATGGTACTTACCAAGGAGATCCATTGAGTAATGAAACGTATTATTATCTTATTGACCTTGGACCTGATTTAGCAAAAATTAAAGGCTTCATAACAATTATAAGGGATTAATAACCAAGAGTTCATAAGGAAACAAAGAAGTAATATAAATTGTTATATCATAACCATACAGACATGAGTACAATCAAAAAAAAATCAATGAGACCGATATATATCCAGATAATCCTATTCTTAACTTTAGTAGGAACAAATACAGCTAATGCACAATTAACTGAATTTCAGTCTATGTATTTTCAGAATCAGTTTATAACCAATCCAGCTATGGCAGGATTTGATAAGGGATTGAATTTTAATATAGGCTACCAACGACCATGGGAACAGGTTCCTGGAAATCCGGTAATTATGAACGCTACAGTCGATTATAATTCGGGAGACAGAGTTGGTTTAGGACTTAAAGCAAGTAGCGATAAAGCAGGTTTAATAAATAGAACCAGAATATTAGGTACTTATGCGTATCATTTACCAATTAGCGGGAAGGATCAAAAATTGAATTTTGGGCTATCTGCAGGAATTAATTTTGCAAATCTTGATTATGATAAGATAACAGGAGATCAAGATGATCCGGCTTTACAGAATTTTAATCAAAATCCTACTCTAGATGGAGATTTTGGTATTGCATATACTTCACAATTATTGACCATACAAGCAGCATTACCAAACCTGAACAGTCTTTTATTTGAAAAAGATAATGATATAAAAAAATATGCCGATATCCCGATTTTTTATTCAGCCATAAGTTATAAAATATACTTGTCTAATAGAGAAAATGACTTTACCATCGAGCCCATGTTTGCTTATAGAAGTATAAAAGGACACAGAGATATTGTAGATGTAGGAGCTCGATTTAATATGCCAGAAAATCATATCAATTTATCTGTTTTTTATCATAGTAATGAGGTCTTTTCTACATCATTAGGAATTGCATTAGATCAATTGGGTTTTTTCCTATCGTATTCTAATTACGTAGGTAATACAGGAGCTTATGCAAATAATACATTTGAACTTGGAATTAGTTATAGATTTTTGAATTAGTAGGCAATAATCTTTCATTCCTGCGTAAAACCTCAAGAAAAATCTTGAGGTTTTTTGTTTTCTTGGAAGGAGTAAATGAAACTTTTTTATTAAAAGAGTATATCGTTGCAAAGCTTTATGAAAAAATGGAAAATGGAACGCGGATAAAACGGATTCGCTTAGGCGAAAACACAGATAAACACAGATTTTTTTATTTTTATAATTTTCAAAAATCTGTTTTTATCCGAGTCTTTACTTTAGTAAATCCGTTTTATCCGCGTTCCTATTTAGGTAACATTTGTTGCTTTTTCGAAAAGCTAAAAGAAGTTACGGTTTAATTACTTTGGATAGTATTTGCGGGATTTGTATTAAATCATAATCATCAGAAAAGACAATATATTGATTATGCCATGAAGGCGAAAATTTCTCTTTATAATCTCTTAGACCTTTGTAATGAGAAAATGATTTTACTTTTTCATACACATATTTCATCGACTTTTCCTGAATCGTATTTGGGTTTTCGATACCACTCATTGGCGCAAGACCGATATTTACAGCAGTAAGATTTTGAGATTTTAAGTAGTCAAAAAGTGCAATCATAATAAAATCAATAATTCCGTTTGGAGCATCGGTAGTTTTTCTGATTAGATCATACGTTCCTTCGCCTTTAGTATAATCAGGAATGATATTAAGGAAAGCGATAATTTTTTCTTCGTTATTTTCGACAGTAATTATAGTTTGTTTTTTTAATTCGTCCCATAAAAAAATACCTTGAGAAAAAAGGATTTCATTCCGTCCAGTTTCCTCTAGCCATTCGTCACTAACTGATTGTATTTTTTGTAATAAACCATCTTTTATAGGAGGTAAATTTATGGTTGCTTTTAATCCTAAATCGCTAATCTTTTTTAATCCATTGCGCAACGATTTTCTACTTCCGCCTTCGAGGCTAAAAGTCGTTAAGTCTACAACACCTTCTTGCCCTATAAAAAAATATTTTTTACCAAGAGATTTATACAGCTCCAGATTTTCTTCGGGAATACGATAATAGATACTTTTTAAACCTGCTTCATAGCAAAAATTATCAAACTCGATGATGCATTGTTTTCTTTCATCATTGTTTTTTGCAACAGGATTTTCGAGTACTACAGCAAAATTACCAGCAACGCGATAAGCTAGGAAAGCCTCATTGTTTTGTGAAATATAAAGCAGTTTATCAAAGTAAGTTTTGAAATAATCCAAAGGCGAATTTCCGTATTTTTCTAAAAGTCCATTCGCAATTTCTTTTTCAGCAGCAGTTACAGGATTTTTAAAAATGTATGGTTTTATCAACGTATAAATTAAAAAGGTAAAAGAAACAAATCCGCTAATTTTAATTGATGCTAAAAAGTGTCTCGAAAAATTATCCAGAGGATTCAAATCATAACTGCCAAGCAGAAAATAATTTTGCAAAGTATATCGAATTGACTGGCCAATGCTAAAATCAATATTGAAATGTTTTTTATCTAAAAAATAAAAGCCAATAACCCCGTAAATTAATACAGCTATTACGCTTAAAATTGCGGTTTGTAAACCCAAAAGACGAAGCCTGGGATTGGTTTTAATATAGTATTCTTTGCGAGTTGCAATTAAACTTATACATACTATTAAGGCAATAATAGATTCTTCAAAATCTATTGCTTTGGTTAGATTTCCTATAATCGAAATTACAGATAATCCTAAGCCAAACCACCAAGCCATTTTTAAACCCTTTAGCATAAATGATGAGGTGACTAATAGGAACAATCCCGAGGTAAAAACCAGATAATTAGATAAATGAATTGCTTCTAGAGGTAAGAAGTTTTTTAAACGCATTAATCGGCCACTAATTGCAGGTGTTAAAACTGAAATTATATTAATTATTCCCAGACAAAATAATAACAATGCCGGAACGATTCGCATTAAGAGTTTATTTATTTTGGATAAAAAAGTAAGTATTCCTGCAAATAACGGAATCCAAAATTCGAACACCCGATAAAGTAATGTAATCGAAATTGCTTCGGGATTAGTAAATCCATAACGAATTAATATAAAACTCATTGAGACTTCTACAGGACCAAGACCACGAAGAAAAGGAGATATGATAAGAAAAATAACAGAGATTATATATCCCATTGATGCTGCGATTAATGAAGGTTCAAATTGTAAAGCCATCATTGCAATATATAAGTGAGCGATTCCCACTAAGTCGATAAAAATAGAAATTAGAATTGTATAAAAAAATTGGCTTCGATTTATAGTATGGTTTTGTAAATCGGTTAAGAAAATTTCAGTTTTAGGAAACCATTTTAGGAGCAATTTGTTGGCAGTTCCTTTGTTTAATATCGAATTAAATAATAAGAACAATCCAAGAATTAATAGAATAATTATCAGCATTCCAATCCACTCACCAGATGCTATTGACCCTTTTAATAAAGCGTAAATAAATAATGGAATCCCAATAATTATAACAGATAAGATACCTATAAAACCATATATGGCAGACGCTAAATGAATTTGTACTTTTTCAATCCCTTTTTTAGTTAGAGATTCTGTAAAAAAGTATAGCGAAGTAACCCCGCCAGCAGGAATAAATACACTAACAAAATTTCGTTTTAAGAATAAAGCAAGAGCTTGTTTTAATTTAATTCTAACCCCAATTGCCGAAAATGCATTTATATACATTGCTCCCTGAAGTAAGATGTAAAGCACAGTTGTACAAATCCCAACAATAATCCA
This sequence comes from Flavobacterium sp. GL_143, assembly GCF_057834355.1. Lineage (NCBI taxonomy): Bacteria > Pseudomonadati > Bacteroidota > Flavobacteriia > Flavobacteriales > Flavobacteriaceae > Flavobacterium > Flavobacterium sp. GL_143. The sequence continues at coordinate 3,487,779 of NZ_CM174401.1, forward strand.
TTGCGGCTTTGCAGTTGTAAAACTATTCCTTACCTGAAGCAATTCTGTTTGTTCCTGTTTCAGAAACCAAATAGCAACGCCAAGAAAGAAAAGAGTTACAATAAATTGCGTAATCACTTTCCCGTTTCGGGATAATAACGGCACACTTCTTTCTTTGAAAAAATTTATGCAATAATCAATTTTAGATGGTGTTTTCAATGTTGTTTTAATTAATTATCTTAGTATAAATGTATTACAATATTTTTTGAATATGACAGAATTTTTAATTATGATAAATATACGTGTTAAATGATTAAAAGTTAATCTGTTTTTCATTTAGCAGTTGTAATTTTAAATTCAAATTAACCCCCATTATTAATTTTTAAATATTAGTGATTATGAAAAAACTATTTCTAGCGTTAACCATTTTATATGGAGCAAGTATGATTGGTCAAACAGAAGTTAAATCAGATAAAGAAGTTGTTCCTCCTGTGGCAGTAACAATTGCTTTTCAAAAAGAGTTTACAGGCAAAGTTCCTACCTGGACAAAGGATTATGAAGGCGAAGATTCAGATCACATTCGCTATCTGGCTAAATTTAATACAGGTTCATCTGTAGGATTAGCAGTTTATGATAATAATGGGATATTAAAAGCATATGAACTGGCAATTGCCAGAACAGAACTTCCTAAAGCAGCTTTAAGCTACATACAAAAAAACTATCCTAATCAAACTATTAGAGAAGCAGCAAGACTTATAGATGGTAACAATGTTATTACTTATGAAGTAGGAATTGTAAAAGATAGAAAATTCCTTGATTTAGTATTTGATAAAAAAGGTGGATTTCTACAAGTAACAGAAAAAGATTAATTATAACAGCACTTTTACGAAAACAATATATGGACAATAAAAAACAAGTATTTCAGACCAACACTAAGCACCGTTGGAAAAGTTTTCAATGGTCAACAAGATTTATTTTTTTTATTGCCATTCTAATGATTCCGATTTTTTTTATTACCCTAAAAAGAGGATTAAAACCTCCATTACCACTTTTAGGCGGTAATGTAAAAACAGAACAGAGTCTGTCCAATCCTATTGTTCCAGTAGAGCTAAGTGCCAAAGAATTGAAGAAATATAAAGGCTTTGATTATTTTTTAAGAGAAAAAAGAAAAATCAATAAACTAAAATCCAAGCCAACTGTTTTAAATATAGAACAAGTTAGAGCTGCTTTTTATGTTGATTGGGATCCGCAGAGTTTATTCTCCTTACAGAAGAATATCAATAAGCTTAATATGGTTATTCCGGAATGGTTTTTTATTGATCCAAAGACTGATTTATTGCGAACCGAAATAGACACGGCAGCACTAAAAGTTATGAAGAAAAGCCATGTAAAAATCATTCCGATAATCAATAACATTAATGAGTCATTAGGCGAAGGCGAATTTGATGGAAATATGATTCATCGTATACTTCATGATAAAGTAAAAAGGGAAAGACTAATTAATGATATTGTAAAAAATCTTCAAAAATACCAATTACAAGGTATCAATATAGATTTTGAAGAGTTTAAAGAAAATAGTGATGAACCTATTATAAACTTCCAGAAAGAACTCTATCAAAAATTAAATCCTTTAGGATATCTTGTTACACAGGATATAATGGCTGGCGATACCGATTTTAATATAAAAGCATTATCCAAGTATAATGACTATATGTTTTTAATGGCATACGACGAACATTATGGCGGTAGTGTTCCAGGTGATGTGAGTAGCCAGAAGTGGATAGAAAGAGTATTGGATGAAACCGTAAAAGATATTCCTTCAGAAAAAATCATACTTTGTTTTGCAGGTTACGGTTACGATTGGCAACAAAATAGCCAAGGAGTAACAGTAAGTTATAACGAAGCAATATCACTTGCAAAACAATATGGAGCAACCATAAAATTTAATGATAATAATTATAATAATTCGTTTAGTTACGTAGATGGAAACGGCAAGCAGCATAAAGTTTATTTTACAGATGCAGCCACAAATTTTAATACCATACGATTTGCCGATGAGTACGGTGTTGCAGGAACTGCATTGTGGAGATTAGGAAGTGAAGACCAACGATTATGGAGTTTTTATCAGCGAAGTTTGACCAATGAAAGCATTCAGGAAAAACCGTTTGATTTTAAAAAACTCAAACACGTAAACACAAGATTTGAAACTCCGGATTATATAGGAGATGGAGAAATACTAGATGTAATTACAGATCCTCAACCCGGAATAATTAAACTAGAAACTGATCCTGTTGAGTCTATAATTACAGAACAAAGTTATGTACAATTCCCAACCAAATATGTAATTAGCAAGTTTGGAAATGTGCATAAACAAGTAGTTTTAACTTTTGATGATGGGCCAGATCCTACCTATACACCCCAAATATTAGATATCCTGAAGAAGGATAAGATACCAGCAGTTTTCTTTGTTATAGGACTGCAGGGAGAAAGCAATATTCCTTTGTTGCAAAGAATTTATAATGAAGGACACGAGATAGGCAACCATACTTTTACACATCCTAATATTGCATTGGTAAGCCCAGAAAGAGCTTCGGCAGAAATGGAAACAACAAGGTTATTGATTGAAGCAGTAACAGGAAGAAGCACCGTACTTTTTAGAGCACCTTATAATGCAGATGCAGAGCCTACTACCGAAGCTGAGTTAAGACCAGTTGCTTTAAGTAAAATTCAAAATTATTATACAGTAGGAGAAAGTATCGATCCTAATGACTGGGAAATAGGTGTTAGTGCGGATAGTATTTACTCAAGAACGATAAAACAATATGAAGCAAATCCCGATAAAGGAATTATTTTGCTACACGATGCAGGAGGAAACAGACAAGCAACGGTAGAAGCTTTACCAAGAATAATTAAATATTTTAAAGATAGAAATATTCAGTTTACTACAGTTTCGCATTTGTTAGGAAAAACAAAAGATGAAATTATGCCCAAAGCAAAAGGAGATTACATAACGCTGGATAATATTATTTTTGACTGTGCTTATTGGTTTGGACAATTTATAACTGCCACATTTTGGGTTGCCATTTTTCTTGGCTTCATGCGTATTGCACTCATGGCTGTAATGGCATTTATAAAAAAATGGAAAGACCATAAATACCCGCCAACTTATGATTCTATTGTAGGTTCTTACCCAAAGGTGAGTATTATTGTACCAGCTTATAATGAGGAGATAAATGCAGTAAAAACCATCAAAAATTTACTTCGTCAGGATTATCCCGACTTTGATATTGTTTTTGTAGATGATGGATCAAAAGACAGTACTTTTAAAATGGTAAAAGACGCTTTTGAGAATAATACTATTGTAAAAGTACATACTAAACCTAATGGAGGTAAAGCATCGGCATTAAACTACGGAATTTTACTTACCAAAAATGATTTTGTAGTATGTATCGATGCCGATACGCAACTTAAAACCGACGCCATTTCGCAATTGATGAAAGGATTTAGAATGCAGCTAAAAAACAATCAGGAAATAGGAGCTATTGCAGGAAATGTAAAAGTAGGAAATGAAAATACGATGCTTACTAAATGGCAAAGTATCGAATATACTACGGCACAAAATTTTGACCGAAGAGCCTTCGATTTAATAAATGGAATAACAGTAGTTCCAGGAGCAATTGGCGCATTTAGAAAAGAAGCTATCGAGAAAGCAGGAGGATTTACAACCGATACACTTGCCGAAGATTGTGATTTAACCATTCGTATACTAAGAAGCGATTACCGCATTATAAATTGTATAGAAGCCGTAGCAGTGACAGAAGCACCAGAAAGTCTAAACGAATTTATGAAACAAAGATTTAGATGGAGCTATGGTATAATGCAGGCTTTCTGGAAAAATAGAGATGCATGTTTTAATCCTAAATACAAAGGATTAGGAATGGTAGCATTACCTAACGTATTACTTTTTCAGATAATATTACCAGTCTTTGCACCCTTGGCAGATTTAGTACTTATACTAAGTTTAATCTGGAATCATAACGATATAGAGAGTTTGCATAAAATAGGAATTTATTATCTTGTTTTCATGTTAGTAGATATGCTAGTAAGCCTTATTGCTTTTATATTTGAGAAAGAAAAATTGACAAAATTAATCTGGTTGATACCACAGCGATTTGTTTACCGACAATTAATGTATGTCATTTTATTTAAGGCACTAAGGAGAGCCATAAAAGGAGAAAGCCAGAGTTGGGGAGTACTTACCAGAACAGGAAATGTAGAAACGCTAAAATAAAGTTGTACCAAAATAAAAGTTCAAATTTAACTCTAAATCATCAAAGACAGATAAGGTTCATTTAAGCTAAACATACAGAAAAGTATTGAGTTGTATAATTAGCTATTTTGGGTTTAATGCGTAGAATGAATTCTGTTGATTATTAATGAATTACTTTTTATTTTTTTATAAGAATTTTATTAAAAAGAGTATTTACGAAGACGCTTTGGCGATGTTTTTAGCCGTTTATCCGATTTAATTAGCTTAAAAAATACTACAAAAACACAATTATCTGATTGTAAATGTGTTGTAATTGTTTTTTTTTAATTGTTTTCAACTCAAAAATTAAAAAATTAAAAGCCCCGAATGCCCTGTGTATTCGGGGCTTTAGCTTTTTTTTGAGAATTTTTTATAGATACAGAGTCAATTATAATATTAAGAAAAGATTAAGTTGAAAAATAATTCAGGTATTATTTTATTTTGTATTATATTTTTATTACTTTTAATATTCTTATTTACAATGACTTACATTTTAAGTGTGGTTTTTTGTTAAAAGAAACTTTAACAAGATTTCGTTAAAGAAAACTGAAATACCACTTAAGGCTCTTTAACATTTTTTTTTGTTAAAAATTTAAAAAGCTTTTGTTTATCAATACGATTAAAATAGACATAAATGGTTTATACATCACTTTACCAATTTATGATGATTTTATAAAATATATTGAAAAAACATAAAAGCATAATATATATTGTTGATTAATATTTAGACAAGTAAAGTGTTGTAATTTACATTGTCTTTAGTCATCACCTAAAAATTGATACTCAGACAAGTAAAGTGTTGTAATTTATATTGTCTTTAGTCATCACCCAAAATTAATACTTAGACAATTAAAGTGTTGTAATTTATATTGTCTTTTTGGCATCACCCAAAATTAATACTTAGGTTAATTAAACGCCAAAATGGATTCCCTATGGGATATCTGTAGACAATCTGTATTTAGAATTTAAACAACCTACATATTCTAAGTACTATATTTTTTTTGAAGAATACCACCTATTACTTTATCGAAATTTCAAGTTCTTATATTTTTAGAGATAGTCTCTCTATTTCTAATATAAATTCAAAATAGATTATTAACCCCCAATAATGAATCTTATGAAGAATAAATTACTCCCCTTGCTTTTTGTCTTAGGTAGTTATTCGGCTTACTCACAGGTAGGTATCGGAACACCATTGCCAAATGCTTCTTCACAGTTAGAAGTTGTTGCTAGTGACAAAGGTATTTTAATCCCAAGAATTAATTTAACAAGTTCTACGGATGCTACCACAATTACAAATGGTAATCAAAACAGTTTATTAGTATTTAATACAGCGAATGTTGCAGACATTAAAGCCGGATACTACTATTGGTATGATAACAAATGGAATAGAATAGTTATTTCTAATGAAGTTGCACCAAGTACAGGAACTGTTATTTATAACCCAACAACTCAGCAATTTACTTATGTTGATGCGTCTGGAGTAACACAAACAGTTGACTTTACTCAAGTAGTAAAATCAAGTGAAACATTAACCACACTTACAAAAGATGCTGCTAATGATGGTAAATATGTTTATAAGAGTGAAGATGCTACAACCACCACAATAGATGTTGTAGGAGATGTAATTAATAATGCTTCAAGTATTGTAAACAATCCAATTTTTACGACCGAACTCGCAAATGTTATCAAGACAGATGAAACATTAACCACATTAACAAAAGATGCTGCTAATGATGGTAAATACCTTTATACGAGTGAAAATGCTACAGGAACTACAATAGATGTTGTGGGTGATGTAATTACAAATTCTTCAACAATTTTAAACAACCCTGCTTTTAAAACCGAAATAACCAATGTTATTAAAGACGAGGAAACAATTACCACGCTTGTTAATAACGGAGGAGGTTCTTATACCTATAATAACGAAGCAGGAACTCCAGTAAATATTGATGTTGTTGGTGATGTAACAACAAACTTTAGTACCATTGCCAATAATCCTGCAGTAACTACGATTATAGAAAATATTGCAACAAAAACAGTAGGTGCAGTAACTTTTGATTCTACAACAAATCAGTTTAGTTATACCGATGCCGCAGGTAATCCGCAAGTGGTGGATATCAGTACTATTGTAAAAGCAAACGAGACATTAACCACACTTGATAAAGATCCTGCTAACAATGGTAAATATCTCTATACGAGTGAGAATGCGACAGGAACGACAATAGATGTTGTAGGCGATGTAATTACAAATGCTTCTACGATTCTTAGTGATCCTACTTTTACAACAGAACTAACCAATATTATTGCAGCAAACGAAACATTAACCACGCTTGTAAATAATGGAGGAGGTTCTTATACCTATAATAACGAAGCAGGAACGCCTGTAAATATTGATGTTGTTGGTGATGTAACAACAAACTTTAGTACCATTGCAAATAATCCTGCTGTAACAACTATTATTCAGGAAATTTCAACAAAAACTGAAGGCGCAGTAACTTTTGATTCTACAACAAATCAGTTTAGTTATACCGATGCCGCAGGTAATCCGCAAGTGGTGGATATTAGCACAATTGTAAAAGCAAACGAAACCTTAACCACATTAACAAAAGATGCTGCTAATGATGGTAAATACGTTTATACAAGTGAGAATACTACAGCCACAACAATAGATGTTGTAGGTGATGTAATTAGTAATGCTTCTACGATTCTTAATGATCCTACTTTTACAACAGAGTTAACAAACATTATTGCAGCAAACGAAACATTAACCACGCTTGTAAATAATGGAGGAGGTTCTTATACCTATAATAACGAGGCAGGAACGCCTGTAAATATTGATGTTGTTGGTGATGTAACAACAAACTTTAGTACTATTGCAAATAATCCTGCGGTAACAACAATTATTCAGGAAATTGCAACAAAAACGGAAGGCGCAGTAACTTTTGATTCTACAACAAATCAGTTTAGTTATACCGATGCCGCAGGTAATCCGCAAGTGGTGGATATTAGCACTATTGTAAAAGCAAACGAAACATTGACAACATTAACAAAAGATGCTGCTAATGATGGTAAATACGTTTATACAAGTGAGAATACTACAGCTACTACAATAGATGTTGTGGGCGATGTAATTACAAATTCTTCTACGATTCTTAACGATCCAGCTTTTAAAACAGAGCTAACAAATGTTATTAAAGCCGAGGAGACATTAACGACTCTTGTAAATAATGGCGCAGGTTCTTATACCTATAATAACGAAGCAGGTACGGCTGTAAATATTGATGTTGTTGGTGATGTAACAACAAACTTTAGTACAATTGCCAATAACCCTGCGGTAACAACTATTATTCAGGAAATTGCAACAAAAACAGTTGGTGCTGTAACTTTTGATTCTACAACAAATCAATTTAGTTATACAGATGCCGCAGGTAATCCGCAAGTGGTAGATATTAGCACTATTGTAAAAGCAAACGAAACCTTAACCACATTAACAAAAGATGCTGCTAATGATGGTAAATATGTTTATACAAGTGAGAATACTACAGCTACAACAATAGATGTTGTAGGCGATGTAATTGCTAATTCTTCTACGATTCTTAACGATCCAGCTTTTAAAACAGAGCTTACAAATGTTATTAAAGCCGAGGAGACATTAACAACTCTTGTAAATAATGGAGCAGGTTCTTATACCTATAATAATGAAGCAGGTACAGCTGTAAATATTGATGTTGTTGGTGATGTAACAACAAACTTTAGCACAATTGCCAATAATCCTGCGGTAACAACTATTATTCAGGAAATTGCAACAAAAACAGCTGGTGCAGTAACTTTTGATTCTACAACAAATCAATTTAGTTATACCGATGCTGCAGGTAATCCGCAAGTGGTGGATATCAGTACCATTGTAAAAGCAAACGAAACATTAACGACATTAACAAAAGATGCTGCTAATGATGGTAAATACGTTTACACAAGTGAGAATACTACAGCTACAACAATAGATGTTGTGGGTGATGTAATTACAAATTCTTCTACAATTCTTAACGATCCAGCTTTTAAAACAGAGCTAACAACAGTTATTAAAGCTGAGGAAACAATAACCACATTAGATAAAGATGCTGCTAATAATGGTAAATATCTTTATACGAGTGAGAATGCTACAGCTACAACAATAGATGTTGTAGGCGATGTAATTGCTAATTCTTCTACGATTCTTAATGATCCAGCTTTTAAAACAGAGCTTACAAATGTTATTAAAGCCGAGGAGACATTAACTACTCTTGTAAATAATGGAGCAGGTTCTTATACTTATAATAACGAAGCAGGTACAGCTGTAAACATAGATGTTGTTGGTGATGTAACAACAAACTTTAGTACCATTGCTAATAATCCTGCGGTAACCACAATAATTCAGGAAATTGCAACAAAAACAGCTGGTGCAGTAACTTTTGATTCTACAACAAATCAATTTAGTTATACCGATGCAGCAGGTGATCCACAATTAGTAGATATCAGTACCATTGTAAAAGCAAACGAAACATTGACAACATTAACAAAAGATGCTGCTAATGATGGTAAATATGTTTACACAAGTGAGAATACTACAGCTACAACAATAGATGTTGTGGGCGATGTAATTACAAATTCTTCTACAATTCTTAACGACCCAGCTTTTAAAACAGAACTAACAACAGTTATTAAAGCAGAGGAAACATTGACCACATTAACAAAAGATGCTGCTAATAATGGTAAATATGTTTATACCAGTGAGAATACTACAGCTACAACAATAGATGTTGTAGGCGATGTAATTGCTAATTCTTCTACGATTCTTAACGATCCAGCTTTTAAAACAGAGCTATCAACAGTTATTAAAGCAGAGGAAACATTGACCACAGAATCTCAAAATTTAACTACAGGAGCAATAACCTATACAAATGAAGCCGGTACAGCAGTTACTTCGCAAGTTGTAAGTGCCGATGCTGGTAATATTGTAACAGTTGGAGCAGATGGTGGAGCTTTTGTTGATAACGCTATTATTAAAGCCAACGAAACAGTAACAGTAATAACTCCAATAGTAACTACAGGAAATACCATTGCAACTTATACAAATGAAGCTGCGGGAACTCCAGTAGATATTAAAGAAACGCTAACATCATTAACAGATGTTGTGACACAAGTTACAGATGAATTTGGGAATGTTAAGGATTTACACACATTGACTTATACAGATGAGGTAGGTACTCCTAATGGAATAGATTTATCCGTTTTAGTTAAAGGAGTAGAAACATTAACTTCATTGAGTTATGATGGTACAACTCAGTCATTGATTTATCAAGATGAAGAAGGAAATTCTTCTGATTTTAAATTGACAGATTTAGTTGGAGATGCGCAAACATTAACAACATTACAAGTAAATCTTGCAACAGGTACTTTAGATTTTACTGATGAACACGGAACAGTAAACCCTATAGATTTGAGTGCTGCTGTAAAAGAGCCTTGGTTTAGTTCTACAACAAATGTTGGAGCGACATTAAATACCGAAAATATTTATACAAACGGATGGGTAGGAATTGGATACACAACACCATCTGCAGCAACTAATGAAAAATTGAGAGTAAATGGTGCTATTACAACAATCAATAGTTACTATGCGGATTATGTATTCGAAGATTATTTTAAAGGTTTTTCTGAAATCAAAGCCGATTATAAATTCAAACGTTTATCAGAGGTAGAGGATTATATCAAAAAGAACAAACACCTTCCAGGGATAACTCCAATTACAGAGTTAGAAAAAACCAAAGAAGGGTATTCATTTAATATGTCGGAGTTATCAATTCAGTTATTAGAAAAAACAGAAGAGATATACCTTCATATAATCGAGCAAAACAAAGAAATTGAAGCAAAAGACAAAGAAATTAAAGAATTGAAATTAGCTTCAGAATCGATGAATCAACGTTTGGAAAAATTAGAAAAACTAATACTAGAGAAAAAATGATAAAAGTTCTTATCAGCTTTTTAGTATTCAGTACAAAAAGCGTAAGTATCAACTAATATTATTCTAGACTAAAAAATAAGATTATGAAATATATATATAAAACGCAAAAAATTATCCTAGCAACATTATTTAGTTTGCTCAGTTTTTGCTCAGTTTTTGCACAAACGGATAATACAAAATTAAAGGACGGTACAATAAGTACCGGGGCAACCAAAGCCTTTCCCGGAGCATTGTTTGAATTAGAAAGTAACAACAAAGGAATGTTAACTTCAAGATTAACTACAGCACAACGTGATGGAATTGCTGTTGCTAACTTAACCGATGGATTATTAATATTTAATACAACAACCGGATGTTTTGATTATTGGAGTCAGATACAAGGAGTATGGTTAAGTATTTGTGGTACGCCTCCGCCAGCAGTATTTGGAATTTCGGCAGACGAATGTCTTCAAATACTTGGTAATGGTGCCTATAAACAAGGGGTAGCTTTAACACTGGCAAATTATTTGACAGTTCCAGTTACAGCAATTCAACCAGGAACCTACACTATATCAGCAACAAATAGTAATGGGTATTATTTTACAACTAGCGGAACTTTTCCTAGTGCAGGTTCTTATGTTTTGAATTTGCCAGGTACAGGTACACCAAATAATGGTTTTACAGTAGGCGATCCGGGAGATGCACTTACTATTTCATTAAATGGAGTACCAGTTTCATGTGTGCCTCACGTTTATGTAGAAAAAGCCAATGTTGATTTTGTATTAAATTGTGCAAATATAGTACCTCAAGGCACCTATAATATCGGAATTCCTCTTACTGTTGCAAATAAGTTATCTGTAGAAGTAAATGTAACCAATCTTGGTTTTTGGAGTATGAGTACCAATACGGTAAATGGATATTCATTTAGCGCAACAGGTACCTATACTACATTAGGTACTCAAACAGTTAATTTATTAGGAACAGGAACCCCTACAGCATCAGGAACAAATAGTTTTAATCTTTCTTCCAATGCTTTAACACCTGGAACAGGTGCTTGTTCAGGTATCCCAGTTACTGTTGCTCCAGTAGCTTATACAATGGATTGTACAACGGCAACACAAAATGGAACTTATATGCAAAATATCCCTTTAATTGCTGCTAATACAATCACTTTACCAATTAATGTAACCGCAACAGGTCAAACAACAATAAGTACTACCACAGCTAGCGGAATTACATTTACATCAGGACTGATTAATTTATCAGTTTTAGGACCTCAAAATGTAACTTTAAGTGGTTCAGGAACACCAACAGGATCAGGAGCAATAGCCTTTACAGTTACGGGAACTCCAGGTACAGTAGGAACTTGTTCATTAAATGTAAATTTAGCTTCACAGCCTGTTACCTACGTAACAAATTGTGGAGGAATAGCAGTAGCAGGTACTTATGCACCAGGAGTAGCCATGGATGCAACAAATACTATGACAATTCCTGTAACAGTAACCTATGTTGGAGCATACACCATTACAACAAATACAGTTAATGGTATTAGCTTCTCAGCAACGGGAACATTTGCAACGACAGGATTACAAAGTGTGGTAATGACAGCCACAGGTACACCAACATCAGGAGGTAACTATCCATTTGCCATTACAGCAAATAGTACCAATGCAGCTACTCCTTGTAACAAAAGCGTATCATTCGTTATTCGTTTAATGAACGTTTTAGGATTAGGAGATGGTATTTATCAGCCAGGTACAGGTGGGGCTTATGCATCCAGAGCAGTATTAGCTTCATTAGCAAACTTTGGACCTACAGGTACAGTACAGGTAGATGGAATTAAGATTGTTAATGGAGGAACTAATACAGGAACTACATTAAGAAACTTAATCAATAACAATAAAATTGATATCATAGTTTTAGGATATAATTATAACACGACAGATGCGACAACTTTAAATATTTTGACAGATTTTGTTAAAAACAAAAAAGGAGTATTAATTCAGGCACAAGAAAATGGTAATACTGGTATAGCAACTTTAGTTAATCAAATTTGTGGTTCTACAATAACTGCAGCAGATGTTAATAGAAATAATTGTACTTACATAAATCCGTTGGCAAGTATTGCTGATCCAATCTTAAATGGTCCTTTCGGGAACATACAAGGGCTTGCTATAGGTGGTGATAATAACAACTCATATTCTATGACACTACCAGCAAACACTATAAGTTTGGCAACAATAAGCGGACTTCCTGCCAGGGTAACAACATTTAGACACAATACATTAGGATATGTATATTGTGGAGATGGAGGTTTACTTACAGGTACATCAAGTACAAATACTTCTACAACGGATTATCCTGCAAAAATTACAACAACCGGGCTACCACTTTCTAAACCATATAATGGAGGTACAACAGTTTATAATAGTATTTTTTATGCTAATTCAATGGCATGGGCTATCGGGTATGTGCAAGATAATATCGATGTAGACTATGTTATTCCTTAATCAAGGATAAAAGTAGAAAAAACACCTCTTTTATAAATAAGATAATCGAGGTGTTTTAATAACTCTAATGTTTTAATTAAGACACAATTTGTCATGAATTAGGGATAACACTTTAAATAAAATGATATGATTAAATTTTATATAAAAGCTATTATTATATCGATGTTTTTTATAAGTAGGCTTGGTGCACAAACAGCAAATTCGGGAGTACTAACGATTATGCCTAATACACAGTTTGCTACAGTATCAGACTTTAATAATAGTATATCGGGTAATGTTTTAAATGATGGAAATTTCATCGTTTATTCAGATTTTAATAATGACGGAATAGTCAGATATACAGAAGCTAATAACGGAACAACCTTTTTTACAGGCACAACTGCGCAAAATATTGATGGCAGGTCAGTTTCAGATTTCCAGAATATAGTCTTTGATAATCTATCCTCATTAGTTCCTTTTCATTTGTATACCAAAATTTCTGTAGGGAAGCAGGTGGATTTTAAAAGCGGAATTGTCGATGCTGCTACTTATAATGGTAAAGTAATTTTCAAAGAAAAAGCGACTCACATAGATGTTAGTAATTTGAGCTTTGTAGATGGACAAGTAGAAAAAAGAGGAGTTGCATTGTTTGAGTTTCCAGTTGGAGACGATTTGTTTTTCAGACCCTCATTTCATGGTGTAGGTACAGATGCAAATAATATTTATGTAACCCAATATTTTCTCGATAATGCAGGAAGCACCCGTCCATATACAAGTAAAGAAGATATTATTCTAACTATTGATGAGGTAGAGTATTGGAATACAACCCAAGACTTAGGAAGCGAAAAGATTGTTTTAAGTCTTTCATTAGATCCAGCTACAACACCTGCTGCCTTTTTTGTAACAGATCCCAATAAAAAATTATCTATAGTACGTTGGGATACAGCTTTGGCAAAATGGGTAGATGAAGGCGGTATTACAAGCAATCCGAATATTAGTGGAAGTTATTCAAAACTAGTTACTTCACAAGTAAGAGGCTATGGAATTTTTACAATCGCCATAGTTAACAAACCAGACATTAATCCTAACCTTGATATCGTTGTAAATAACGCAATATCACCAAATGGAGATGGTATTAATGATAGTTTCCTTATAGAAGGGATTAACAAGTATCCAGATAATAGAGTGGAGATATACAATCGCTGGGGAGTAAAAGTATATGATGCAAGATCATATAACGAGAGCGATAATATGTTCACAGGATATTCAGATGGGCGCGTAACGGTAAACAAAGGAGCAAAACTTCCAACAGGAACCTATTTCTATGTATTAAAATACAGTAATGGTAGAGATGGTATCGAAAGTTCAGGATATTTATATATCAATAACCAATAAAATAAACTAATGGAAAAGATATTTTACATAGTAGCAATATTGTTATTGGGAGTTTTTAATGCTTCGGCACAACAAGAATCGCAGTATACGCAATATATGTACAACACTATGGCTTTTAATCCCGGTTATACAGGATCAAGGGAAGTAGTAAGTGCAATGGGATTATATAGAACACAATGGGTTGGTTTAGACGGTGCGCCAAAAACAATGAACTTTTCAATACAAAGTCCATTAGGGTACCATGCCAACGGTATTGGATTAAATGTGGTTAGTGACGAGATAGGGCCAACAAATAATACAGGAGTAATGGTTAATTATGCCTATACAATTATAGGTAATAACGACTTAAGATTCTCTTTTGGTATTTCAGGAGGGTTTGATAATTATGTAGTTGATTATAATAAATTAACTATTCAAAATCCAGATCCCTATTTAAACGGAAAAGAATCTAAGTTCCTGCCAAATGTAGGAGCGGGATTCTATATGCATACCTACAATTGGTATATAGGAGTATCAGTTCCTAAATTATTAAAAACAGATTATTATGATGATGTAGCTTCAACAGTTTATACAACAAATGCTCATTATTATGGTATTGCAGGATATGTTTTTGATTTTAGCCCCAATTTAAGATTCAAGCCAGCAGTTTTGGTAAAAGTAGTAAAGGGAGCTCCAATAGCTGTAGATGTATCTGCTAATTTCTTAATTAGTAATAAACTAACCCTAGGATTAGCCTATCGTATAGATTCCAGCGTGAGTGGTTTGGCAGGTTTCCAGATTACCGATGGGATACAAATTGGGTATGCGTATGATTATGAAACTACAAATCTGGGAAATTATAACTCAGGTTCACACGAAATTTTCTTAAGGTTTGATCTTTTCAATAAGTCAAATAAACGAATGATAAATCCAAGATTCTTTTAATTAATGATTAAAAAAATACTTATGAAAAAACATTTTCTACTTTGGATAGCATTATTTGGCTTATTTAGTATGCATTCGCAGACTAAATTAGTTGATAAAGCAGAAAAAGAATACGATAAACAAGCTTATGCATACGTAAGTTCAAGCGATTTATATGATAAGCTGGTAGAGAAAGAATTTGGCTCTTCGGGAATCTATGCAAAATTAGGAGATTCTTATTACTTTAACGGAGATTACAAAAATGCTTTAAAGTCTTATAATCAGATAGGTAAATTAAAAGATAATTATAAGTTTACCGATGAGCAACTGTTTCGCTATGCGCAATGTCTCAAGTCAGATGGGCAATTTGATGAAGCTTCAAAAATCATAAAAGAACTTAATAGCAAGTCAGGAAAAGAAGCTATTAATTCCGGAACCGATTATCTAAAAGAAGTCGAGAGGCAATCCAATCGTTATACGATAAAACCGGTTAGTATCAATTCGAAGATGCCAGACTATGGAGCTACATTTTACAAAGAAAATCAGGTAGTTTTCACGTCAGCCAGAGATACAAATGTGGTAGAGAGAATGAAAGACAGATGGAATAAAAAACCATTCTTTAAACTCTATGAAGCTACAATTACTGCTGATGGTGACTTGGCTGATGCTAAAAAGCTGAATGGAAAAGTAAATTCAGTTTTTCATCAATCTACACCAGCATTTACCAAAGATGGTACCCAAATGTATTTTACCCGAAGTAACTTTTTAGGTAATAAATATGGAGTAGATGATACAAAAACTAACCGATTAAGGATTTACAGAGCAACACTTGTAAATGATAAGTGGACCAATATCGAAGATTTACCTTTTAATAACGAATCCTTTTCAAATGCACATCCAGCATTAAGACTAGACGGTAAGAGTTTGATTTTTGCATCAGACAGACCGGGAACAGTTGGTCAGACAGATTTGTATGAAGTAGCAATAAATCAGGATGGTACATTTGGAGAAGTCAAAAATATGGGACCGTCGATTAATACCATTGGTAGAGAAACATTCCCTACAATATCCATAACAGGAGAGTTTTATTTTGCTTCCGATGGACATTCGGGACTAGGAGGTTTAGATGTTTTCGAAGCAATTAAAAACGGAGATAATACCACCTACAAAGTCGTAAATGTAGGGAAACCAATTAACTCGCCCGGAGATGATTTTGGACTTATAATTAATCCGCAAACACGCAAAGGATATTTTGCTTCTAACAGAACAGGCGATGACCAAATTTATAGTTTTGTAGAGCTAGAACCTCTAAAAATAAAGTATGATGTTCTTGTTTTTGGAAAAGTATATGATAAAAAATATAGCGAATTATTACCAAAAACTAAAATCTCATTGTTTGATTCCAATCAAAAAAAGATAGATGATTATTATACCGATAATGCAGGAGAATATCTTATAAAAGTTCCTCCGGGAGATTATCACCTAACGTATGATAAAGTGGGCTATCTGCAAGGAAAAGAAAATTTGAAGATTGTTCAAAAGAACGAAAATCAAATGATTGAAATCAATAAATATCTTGATACAGATCCTAATGCGAGTGAGCTTACAACCGAAGATAACAAATCGATTACAGACGGATCAGATCTAACAAAAAAGTTAGGATTAAAACCAATTTATTTTGATTTTGATGATACAAGAATAAAACCTGTTTCCGAAAAAGAGTTGAATAAGATTGTACAAGTTCTAAAAGATTATCCAACAATAACAGTTGATATTAGATCCCATACCGATAGTCGAGGAGACAACGAGTATAACCTTAAATTATCCGAAAGAAGAGCCAAAGCAACAGTAGATTATCTCCTAAATAAAGGAGCCAGACCAAATAGAGTAACTGGTAAAGGATATGGAGAAAGTCAATTAATTAATAAATGTAGCGATGGAGTAAAATGCACAGACAAAGAGCATCAACTAAACAGACGCTCCGAGTTTATAATAAATTTTAATAATAAGTAATATTGATGTTGAATAAAAGATTGTCAAAAAATGAATTTATTTAGCCATAAAGAGGTTTAGCTTTGTTTAAAGTTAAACCTCTTTTCTTTAGTTTAAAAATAAATTTTTTAACGTAATGAAATAATGCCCGTATTCGTTATTGGAATCACTTACAGTACATTTATATTTTTTTAAACTCTTTGACAAATTTTGCGTTTTTATGTTCACTTTAAATGCTGTGTTTACAGGCATCGCTCTGTTTAAAAATATTTCCATATTTTCTATTTCCGTATTACTATCAGGATGTGTTTTAAAAATGTTTTTCAGGATACATTTACCCATAAATACAGCAGGAACAATTTCATAATTATTAAAATGTCCAGAACAGTGATTTCGGGTAAATACGTCAATACTTATGTTAAACTCATCATCATTCACATATTCAAAAGAAGAATTAGGTAATACGGTTGTAAGAGGATTGTTCTCTCCTGCAGAATAATGAGAATCAAATATTTTCTTAAATGATGGTTCATCTATGATGAAATAATCAATTTCCATTTGAAATATTTTAGTCTTTTCATCTACAACTTCTATTAAAGCCCTTCCTTTTTGAATGTTTTCTAATTGAGATGTTATTTTGGCACTTAATGATCCCGATGGCTGGTTATAGGAAATTTTTCTTATCCTTACTTTTTCACCAAGAAAATAATTCTTCTCATTTGAATTCAATTTAGTGGCTAAATTTAGACTTCCCAATGTGGAGAGGACTTTAAGAAGATCGGTGAAATTTTCCTTGTCAAAAGATTGAAATGATTTGTAAAGTGGAATTTCAGTATCACTTTGGTTGAATATAATTTTATCTGCATTTTCAAACAAATAAGGAGGCGTTTCGCCTATTAATTCAGCTATGTTTTTTTGGGGCTTAGGTATCATGATATTATAATTGTTTGATGTTATACACAGATTTAATGTTGAAATTTTGATCGGTTATTTCAAAAGTATATTCTATTTCACAATTGATATTTACAATCTCTTTAATCCCTTCTACAAATGGTAAAAGAGTTGGGATAGTTATATGTTTTTCTATACCTAATTCAGTCAATATTCTTAAATACCGATCAACTCCCGTTAGTTCAATAATAGTGTTATTAGGAGTGTATTTTATTATTTTAAAGTTATACTCAGGACTAGAGTTGTATAGCGCATAAATTACTACAGCAGCAAATGCTCTCGTATCTTTCTCTAATTTGGGATGTACACCAAATGTCTGTATTGTTTTTAATTTTCCTAATTCGTAGAATAATCTTTTCGAATGGTTGTCCATTTTATCATAACCATAAGTTTCTCCAATATCTTTTAATAACAAGCCATAAAAAGCACCAGTTACATTAGATAAATTTTGGGTAAGAGAAGAAGTGCTTTCTGGAAAAAAAGCATTGACAATTTCTTCTTTTAATTCTAAGGAGGGGAAAATATCATTACCTCTTGTTTTTTCTAAATTTTTTAATAATGTTTCTTTCATTGTAGTAGTTATTAAATGGTTAGATTTTATTTCTAAAATAGATGGGGGAAATTTTGAAGAAAATGTTTTTAGAGGATGATACTATTTTAAATAGTTAAGTATCAGTGTGGTAGTGAATCAAATGTAGTTGTTTTTTTATTTATTTCGACATGTTTCTTGTGATATTTATATGTATAATACTGATTTACAGATATTTACATGAATTAGATAAAAAAAAATAGAGTTCTTTGATGTATATATAATTATTTGCTTAAGTTTTTGGATAATAGATTAAAAGTAGTAAGTACTCATAATTAATAACGGTAAAATAGCTAATCTCAGAAAAAAGCACTGATAGTGGGGCTTTATAACTTTATTTATATATTTTTGAAAATACATAACTAATATACCATACACTTGAACAAATTTCCTATTCCCACTTTATCAGTAGGCAATATACTTGGCGAAGAAACTTTGGGTATTACACTATTTCAGCATAGTGTAAAAGGACGTAATGCATTCGAGCAACCACATAAACATGATTTTTATATGGTGTTCTTTGTAGAGAAAGGTTCAGGATTTCATAGCATAGATTTTACACAACATACAGTAGCCGATAATCAGGTATATTTTATACGACCAGGGCAAGTACATAATTGGTCGCTTAATGTAAATACAACAGGATTCCAGCTTATGGTATCATCAGAGATAATAACTATTTTTTCAAATTTATCACAACTTCCATTTTTTGAGCAAAGCGTTCCATCTTGTCTTTCTTTAACTCAAGAAGAATTTCAAGAATTTAAAAAGCATTTGCATGAAATAGAAATTGCATTACCTCAAAATGATTTGCTTACAAAAGAAACAGTTTTACTTCGATTGCATTTATTATTTAAGCTATTGCAAAAAGACTATCTCAAACAATTTCCAGAATATAGTTTTTCGGCAAGACCAGAAAAAGTAATAAAAAACTTCAATACACTAATCGATAAAAATTTTCAAACAGAAACCTCAGTAAATTTTTATGCCAATAAACTCAACATTACACCAAACTATCTTAATATCCTTTCCCAAAAGTTCTTAAAAACATCAGCCAGTGATGTAATAAAAGAGCGAACAATTCTCGAAGCCAAACGATTGCTTACAAGCACCGACTTATCAATAAAAGAAATAGCGTATCAATTAGGCTTTAATGATAATGGCTATTTTAGTAAAGTATTTAAGAAATATGCTGGGAAAACACCAGGCGATTTTAAAGAAAGTTATAATCTTTACCATCCTTCTCATTAAAAATACCATTGCTGTTTAAAATTCTAAGCGATTTTTGTAAATGATAAATAATTA
This sequence comes from Flavobacterium sp. GL_143, assembly GCF_057834355.1. NCBI lineage: Bacteria > Pseudomonadati > Bacteroidota > Flavobacteriia > Flavobacteriales > Flavobacteriaceae > Flavobacterium > Flavobacterium sp. GL_143. Next base: position 3,507,671 of record NZ_CM174401.1, read on the forward strand.
TTGTTTGCAGAAGCAATTATGATTTAAAAAAAATATGGAAAAAATACAAAACAGACGCAATTTGCTATACTGTTTAGTTTTGAATGTCCTACTATTAGCCGGATGTTCTTCTAAACAAGCAGATATAAAAACAGAAAAAATGAATAGTAAAACACTTTTTGAAGCAGTCGAAACCAGAGATGTTGTTAGTGTAACTACACTTTTAAAAGAGAAACCCTCATTAGAAATAAAAAACAAAGAAGGAGAAACACCTTTGATGAGAGCTGTTTATGACAATAATAACGAAATAGCAAAATTATTAATTGAAGCAGGTGCCGATGTAAATGCGCAAGATAATATGCTAAATAGTCCGTTTTTATACGCTGGTGCAGAAGGAAATCTTGAAGTCGTAAAACTAGCTTTACAACACGGGGCAAATTTCAGAGTATATAATCGTTATGGAGGTTCAGCACTTATTCCAGCAGCAGAAAAAGGACATCTAGAGGTGGTAAAACTTTTAGTAAATACACCAAACTTTCCTATAGACCATATCAATAATTTAAAATGGACAGCATTGTTAGAAGCAGTTTTACTTAGCGATGGTGGGCCAGTGCATGTAAATATCGTAAAAGCTTTAATAGATGGTGGTTGTAATGTAAATATTGGCGATAAGTACGGCGTAACACCATTAGGACATGCTAAGAAATTAGGTTATACAGAAATGATTAAAATACTACAACAAGCCGGAGCAAAATAAAATATAATTTATGGAAGAGAATATAATAAGCCGAAAAAAATTCTTAGGACTTGGAGCTGCTGTAACAGGAGCTGCATTGTTTTCTGGAATTGGTGCTACAGCAATGACAAAAACAGAAGCTGAGGATAAAAAAAATGCAGCTTTAAAAGAATATATTTTAGTTAATGTAAGACTAGAAGAAAGTTTTGAATACAACGATAAAAACGAAGTAGTAGCCACCAAAACGGGTTTATATAATTTACATATTGGCGATGGTAAAATAAAAAATATTACTACGGGCAAACCAGTTACAAAATTAAAAACGGTCGATGCCAAAGGACTTCTGATGCTTCCGGGATTACGTGATATGCATATTCATATTGATAAAACCTATTACGGAGGAAACTGGAATGCTGCGCCAAGAAAAGGATATACCGTAAAAGATATGATAACGCTGGAGCAAAAGATAATACCACAATTGCTTACAGATTCTCAGCATAAAGCAGAAGAAGCAATAAAACTAATGCAAAGCCAAGGGAGTTATTTTGCCCGTTGTCAATGCAATATTGATCCTGTTAGCGGACTTAAAAGTTTAGAACATTTGCTTGCAGCATTAGATAATAACAAAGATAGTTTTGGGTGGGAAATTGTAGCTTTTCCGCAACACGGAATTTTATACTCACAATCAGAACCGTTATTACGAGAAGCGGCAGCAATGGGAGTAGATTTTATTGGCGGATTAGACCCAACAAGTGTAGATGGCAATATGGAAAAATCGCTGGATACCATGTTTCAAATTGCAATAGATACCAATAAAGGCATAGATATTCATTTGCACGAAGGACTTCCATCAGGGCAAGCCGCTATAGAGTATATTATTAAAAGAACCGAAGAAAACAAACAACTACAAGGAAAAACATATATAAGCCATGGTTTTGCTCTTGCAAAAATGGAACCCAAAGATCTGGAAAAAGTAGCTGAACAAATGGGAGCACTTGGTATAGGAGTTGTTTCTACAATTCCTATCGGAAGAACAATTATGCCAATTCCGACTTTAAAAAAGTATGGTGTAAAATTAATGACAGGTACAGATAGTATCGTAGATCACTGGATGCCTTTTGGGACTTGTGATATGCTCGAAAAAGCAAAATTATGTGCACAACTATATGGTTGGACAGACGAATATAGCCTAAGTCGTGCCTTACATATTGCCACTACAAACGAGATATTACCTCTTAACGACGCAGGAGCCAGAGTATGGCCAGCAGTAGGAAATGATGCTAATTTTATTCTGGTAAAAGCAAGTTGTTCAGCCGAAGCAGTTGCCCGTTTGCCAAAAAGAGAAGGCGTGTTTTTTAATGGGAAAATGATTGCGGGGGAGATGGGTTAGAGGAGGTTCAAAGGTTCTGAGGTTCAAAGGTTCAGAGTTTTGAGAAACAAAGGTTTAGTGTCGCAAAGGTTTTCTGTAGAGACGCATCGCAGTGCGTCTACGCAATATAGGTTTACACATAAACTAACCCCCAAACTTGTCTTCCTGACGAAGGAAGACACGAGCGATAGCGAACTGGCGAAGCAATCTCCACGAGTAGCTCGACAATCTTTGTTGAGTTTCTTGTGAGTTAAGAAGTAAAGATGTTACACCATAAACTAACCGCATGTCACCCTGAGCGTCCCGAAACTTCGGGAGAAGGGCGTACGGGGCTTAGTCTCCGCTTTCGAAGTAGGTTATTTTACGTATTAACTCTTATTGGGTAGACGCACTGCGGTGCGTCTCTACAGAGAACCTTTGGTCCAATTTTATACCATCTTGAGCGTCAGTAATTAACAATTAATAATTATCAATTAACAATTGCTCCTTCTTCATAATAAAAATGTAGCTTTATAATTTTGTAATAAAAATGATTACGATATGGCTAATAAAACCTCACAACACATATTAAACACATCGGCAAATCTTTTGGGTTTTTGCCTGATTGTTATAACGTCTTTGCATATCACTGATAAATCAGAAACGACTTATATAGACGAGTTCACATCGATCATAGCAATATTTCTTATTTTTTCCTGCTTCTTTTCCTTTTTATCGATTAAGACATTAAAAGAAAAATTGGAGAGAAAATTAGAAACAATAGCCGATTATTTATTCGGAATGGCATTAATGGGAATCCTGATTATTGTAGTTATCAAAACGCTAGACTTAACTAATTAAATCGATTCAATAATCTTTTCACGATGGTTTAATCCCCATTGTACCAAGGTTTCGGTAACGGGTAAAACTGATTTTCCGTATTCAGTAACTGAGTAAGCAACAGTAATTGGTCTAGTATCCTGAACCACTCTTGTAATAAGCAAATTAAGTTCTAAGTCTTTGAGTTCTTTACTTAACATTTTAGCAGAGATTCCTTCGATTTCGCGTTGCATTTTTTTAAAATGAATAACTTGATGCGTTCTGTTTGTTAAGAATCTTAGAATCATCAGTTTCCATTTTCCTCCCAAAACGTCCAGACTATCTCGCATTGCAAGTAGTTCCTCTGTACAATTTGCTTCACGCAAAACACCATCTCTTTTAATTTTTGCCATAATAGTTTCTTTAAAGTAACTAGTAACCATTAGTTAACGAATAGTAAATATAAATGATATTCAGAATATTTTTGTGTTTTAAATCGATAAATATGAAAGCAATTATAGCAGATAAAGAAGGCAAATTACATTTAGAAAATGTCAATACGCCAACAATAAAAGAAGGCGAATTATTGATAAAGATTATCGCTTCGGGATTTAACCCAATCGATTATCAGATGTTAGAAAATGAACTGGAAAGAAAACTAATGCATTCTCCAATTTTAGGACGAGAACTTTCGGGTATTGTAGTTGAGGTTGGAGAAAATGTCAAAGATTTTAAAGTCGGCGATGCCGTATTTTCAGGTTCAGGAAGTATGGGGTCCAATGGAACTTATGCCGAATATATCGCTATTAGAGAATCTGTTGTGGTACATAAACCTAACTTTTTATCTTTTGCGCAAGCAGCAGGAATTCCTTCGGCAGGATTAACAGCCTTGCAATCTTTTAATCGAATGAAATTAAAAGATACCGATTCGGTTTTAATAACTGGTGCAGCAGGAGGAGTTGGTGCAATGCTGGTAAAAATTCTCTTAGCAAATAAATTCACAAACTTTATTGTTACAGCCGGAAATGAAGAAAGCATTCAATCATTAAAAGAAATAGGAGTAAAGGAGAGTCAAATTATTAATTATAAAACAGATGATGTAGCAACTTTTGCTTTAGCAAAAAATAACCAGCAAAAGTTTGATTTTGTAGTGGATTTAGTCGGAAATAAAATAGGAGAAATTGCAGCCAAGCTTTTAAAATCAAATGGAACGTTTCTGGATGTCACTGCACTTTCTACCGAAGAATCCAGAGAAACGCTATTTAATAAAGGAGCTATAATCATGAATATTTCTAACTACACCTATTCTGTAGAAAAAGAGTATGGGTATTATAAAAACGGATTGTCAGAGCTAGTTCGATTAATAAAAGAGAAATCGGTAACCCCTCCAAATATTGAAATTATCGGTGAGTTAAATATTGAAACTGTAACCAAAGCACACGAAATTCTTCGCTTGAATAAAACAAAAGGCAAGAAGCTAATCATGCAAGTGAGTTTTTAGTGATAGTTTTCAGTCGCAGTATTTAGTACTAATTTTTAGTTTTTAGTAACCAGTTTTTAGTACCAGTGGCAGTATTTAGTACCAGTTTTTAGTGGCAGTTTTTAGGAGTATTAAAAAAAAGCAAAAGGCAGATATTTAAAAATATCTGCCTTTTGCTGTAACTGTAACTGTAACTGTAACTGTAACTGTAACTGTAACTGTAACTGTAACTGTAACTGTAACTGTAACTGAGTACTGGTACTAAATACTAAAACCTACCAGCCCTTAACAGCGCCACCTTTAAATTCTTTTTCAGCAGCTTTTTCTACTTCTTCTGATTGGAATGCTTTAAGGAATTTTTTAACTTTTTCTTCGTTTTTATTATCCTCTCTAGAAACGATTAAGTTTACGTAAGGAGAATCTTTATCTTCTACAAATAAAGCATCTTTAGATGGTACAAGACCAGCTTGAGAAGAGAATGTATTGTTGATAATCGCAATAGTTACATTAGCATCATCTAGTGCTCTGGCTATTTGTGGTGCTTCTAGTTCCATTATTTTTAGGTTCTTAGGATTTTCTGCAATATCAGTCACCTTTGGCAAAAGCCCAACACCATCTTTAAGTTTTATAAGACCATTTTTTTGCAATAATAATAACGAACGACCACCATTGGTTGGGTCATTAGGAATTATAATAGTGCTTTCTGGCTGTAATTCGGCTAGAGTTTTTATTTTTTTAGAATATCCAGCAATAGGATAAACAAATGTCTTCCCGATAATAGCTAGTTTATAACCTCTTTGTTTAGATTGTTCGTCAAGATAAGGCTTGTGCTGAAAAGCGTTTACATCAATATCACCTTGATTTAATGCTTCGTTGGGAACCACATAATCGTTAAATGTAATAAGCTCTACATCCAGTCCGTATTTTTCTTTTGCCACTTTTTGAGCTGCTTGAGCAACTGCAAATTCTGGTCCTGCAGCAACTCCAACTATGATATGATTAGGATCGTTTTTTTTCTCTTTTCCACAGTTTGCAAATACTAATGTAAGTAATGCTATCCCGGCTAGTATTGAAAATTTATTTCTTGTATTCATGTTCTTATTTTAATATTAAAATTATTTTTTATCTGTGATCAAAACGTTTAGAAAGTGCATCTCCTGCAAATTGTATGATAAATACAAGCGCAACAAGAAGAACTAATACAGTATTCATGATTGTAGCATCATAACCGATATAACCATATTGATACCCAATTTGTCCTAAACCACCAGCACCTACAGCACCGCCCATTGCAGAATAACCTACAAGTGTAATTAAGGTAATCGAAGCAGCATTGATAATCGACGGAAGCGCTTCTGGCAATAATACTTTATAAACAATCTGAAAAGGAGTTGCTCCTAATGCTCTTGCAGCTTCTATTAATCCCGAAGGTAAGCCTAAAAGACTGTTTTCGACTAATCTTGCGATAAAAGGTGCAGCTCCAATACTAAGCGGTACCAATGCAGCACTTACTCCGATAGAAGTTCCTACCAATGCTCTGGTAAAAGGAATCATCCAAACGATTAAAATAATGAAAGGAATTGATCTGAATATGTTTACAACAACCGATAAAATTCGGTTAAATAAAACATGCTCCATAATTTGCCCTTTGCGTGTTAGGAATAAAAATATACCTGCTGGAAGACCTAAAAGAAAACCGAAGAAACCAGAAAGCAAAGTCATGGTAATGGTTTCTAATGTGCCTTTTAATAATAATGTTATAATAGATTCAGACATAGCCTAATATTTCAGTTTTAATATGTTTCTCTTTAAAAAAATTAATTGCTTGGTTTTGCTCACTTTCATCACCTGAAAGTTCTACGATAAGAATTCCAAAATTTACATCGCCAGCAAATGCAGTTTGAGCCGTTATAATATTAGCATTAACATTAAATTTTCTTGCTGCTTGAGTAAGAATAGGTTCGTTTACCGATTTACCGTTTAATTCCAAACGCAATAAAGGATTTAGTCCTTTTTTATACACTGCCGAAAGACGTTCCTGGTATAAATCTGGAATATCAATATGCAACGAAGAGGCAATAAATTCGCTTGTTAGAGCATGCTTAGGATTTGCAAATATTTCGCCAATTGTTCCTTGCTCAATTAATTCACCATTACTAATTACAGCAACTTCATCGCAAATTGCTTTTACAACTTCCATTTGGTGTGTAATAAGTAATATGGTAATATTTAAGCGCTTGTTAATGTCTTTTAATAAGTTTAAAATAGATCTTGTAGTTCCAGGATCCAGAGCACTTGTAGCTTCATCACATAGTAATACTTTAGGATTGTTTGCTAAAGTTCTTGCAATAGCAACACGTTGTTTTTGACCACCAGAAAGACTTGCTGGATAATCATTTATTTTTTCTTCAAGACCTACAAGCTCTAATAATTCTTTTACTCGGTCTTTAATTTGATTTTTAGAAACCCCGGCTAATTCCAATGGAAAAGCGACATTATCAAAAACAGTTCTGGATGATAGTAAATTAAAATGCTGAAAAATCATTCCGATTTGTCTTCTTTCCTGAGCCAATTCGGCATTAGATAGTTGTAATAACGATTTCCCTCCAACGATTACATCTCCTGAAGTTGGTTTTTCTAATAAGTTAATACAACGTATAAGTGTACTTTTTCCTGCTCCCGAAGTACCAATTACACCAAAAATTTTACCTTCGGGTACATGCAGAGATACACCTTTTAGTGCAGTAATCTCCCTCCCGGTTTTGTAAAATTTCTTGGTTATATTTTTTAATTCTATCATATTCTAGCTATTTGTAATCATTAAATAATGTAAAGGAAGCACTTAATTATTAGAGAATTAAAAATGATTTAGCTCTTCTTATTTATTTGTGACCTTTAAATTATGGTGCAAATGTAAGTCAGATTTAGTTTATATTAAAATCTATGGGTTAAGTAGAATAACAATAAAATGTTAATTTTTAAGGGTAATTGCGCTTTATTGCTTGATTTACAGTGTGCATTTTTTTTACTATAATAGTTAAATTAGTATTATACATAAAATAAGACTTGTTAAATATATTATTTAAGATTTTTATTTTTGTTAGAATTGTATAATAAATGCTTAATTTTAGATTGATTTAAAATTGCTTGGTATTAAATGTCGCCTCTAAATGATTTATTTAAAATATGCCGAATAACAAAATTATAGAAAACCTAAAACTTCCTAATGTCTACATTCTTTTACTTATAGTATTTTTATCATGTACATTATTAATTTTTATTAACTTTTTTACCATCAAGATTTTATCTGCTAACAGAGCTTATGTTAATGGGGAATCACATTATTCAAAAGGACAGAAAGACGCAGTAAGACATCTTATTACGTACTTGTACACAGGAGATAAAGAGCAATGGAAGCTTTACGAAGAAGAATTAAAGGTTCCGCAAGGTGATGGGATTGCCAGAATCTTACTTTTAGTTAATGGAGATATTAAAATCATTAAAAAAGGATTAAGAGACGGACGCAATCACGAAAAGGATTTAGATGATATGATATGGCTGTTTAGAAACTTTAGATCAGTTTCTTTTTTAGCCAAAGCAATCAAAGAATGGGAGCAAGCAGATCAATTAATTAATCAGTTAGCTGAGATAGGAAAAGAGATTGATAAAAAAATAAAGAGCTCTAGTTTAAAGCCCGAGGATCAAAAAGCTTTTCTAAGCTTAATTAGTATAATAAGTGATAGGTTAACCATAAATGAGCGTAATTTTTCGAATACGTTAGGTGAGGGAACCCGAACAATTAAGGATCGATTAATTTTCACGAATATATTTTTTATTCTAATCATTATAAGTAGTGTTTGCATTTACTATTCGATAATGGTAAAAAGGATAATAGCATCAAAAAGAGAAATTGAAGTTAAGAATGAAAATTTAACGCTTGCAAATAAAGAACTAGATAGGTTTGTTTATAGCGCTTCACATGATTTAAGATCTCCGATTACTTCGCTTAAAGGATTAATCGAGATTACACAAATGGAAGACGACTTAGAGCAGATAAGAGAATATCTGAACCTGATGAGTCAAAGCTTAATTAAGCAAGATCAGTTTATAAATGATATTATTGATTACTCTAAAAATAAAAGAAAAGATGTTGTTTTTGAAACCGTAAGCCTGGTAAGTTTATTTGAAGGAGCAATAATACAGCATACCCATATAAAAAATGCAGATCGTATTATGCTTGATATAGATATTATGGCAGACAAAGTTCAGACTGATGGTCTTAGGCTAAAAATTATTGTAAATAATTTGCTGTCGAATGCCATAAAGTATGCTGATGAAAGTAAAGATGTAATGCGTATCTCGATTAAGACTTATCTTGAAGGGAATTTTTATAAAATTGAAGTAACTGATAACGGAATTGGGATTAAACCAGAATCAAAAGGGCATATATTCGAAATGTTTTATGTTGTAGATAGTAATAAAGGGTCTGGGTTAGGTCTTTATATAGTACAAGAAGCTATAAAAAGCCTTAATGGAACAATTGAGTTAGAGTCTGAATTTACAATTGGAAGTAAATTTACTGTAACGATTCCTAAATTATAGGAGCTGCGTATGATTTAAAATTATAAACTTGATAACATATTTCTAAAAAAAAAATAGGACCTATATATGGAATTTAAATATGTTTTTTTGCTAATAGAAGATAGTGATATCGATAAACTTGTTATAAAACAATTACTAAAAAAAGTGCTTGACGTAACAAATGTAAATACTGTTAATAATGGTAAAGAGGGAATAGAATGGATTATAAATCATAGGAAGAATTTTAACCAATCTCTAGTTATTCTTTTAGACATACAGATGCCAATCATGAACGGCTTTGAATTTTTGCTGGCTTACGATAAGCTTTCGGATGATCTAAAATATGAAACCCAAATCTTCGTACTTTCATCTTCGTTAGTAAGAGAGGAGATAAAACGTATTAAAAGCAATCAGTATGTAACCGAATTTTTAAGCAAGCCAATCGCGATAAAAGAGTTTGGAGATATATTATACCCAACTTTAAAAAGAAAAATGGGATAGCATAAAAATCATCTATTCTTTAATGCTTTAATTTCGTTTTTTAATTCCAAAAACATCGTTTTGACATCGTCGATTTCTGAAGATTTTTGCTCTTTATCATTTCGACCAATGTTGCATACATATTCCCAAATTTCTAGAATATTTGAAGCCTTTACTAAATATGGAGGATAAAAAGTATTATCAGAATGTGCCATTAAATCATTCTTTCCATTTTTGTTAAGACGTTTGTAAACAATACCATCAGTTTTTGTAATAAGTATATAGGTTCTGCCATCCAGGACTTCGCCTAAATTTTCTATATAACGTCCAACTATAAAAGAACCATTTTCGTGAGGCGGCATAGAATCGCCCTCTACAGGAAAAGCCCTGTGTTTTCCGTGTCCTAAAAACGGAAGCGATATATGTTGTAGATTTTCTATAAACTCAGGGTCGGCATAACCAGTAAGATACCCAGCTTTTGCTTTATGCGGAATAATCTCTATTAAATTATCACCATTTCGGTCTACCGTAATAGGCAATAGTATCCGATTATCTCCCAGTTTTAGCAATTCTCCCATGGGAATCTTTTTCATTTCTACCGAAAGTAAAATATCAATACTAATATGAAAAAAGCGCGATATGGCTACTAATATTTCTGGAGGAGGAGAGTTTTTTCCATCCTCATATTTAGCATAACGATCACGGGATATGAGCAAGCCTTCGGCAACTTCACGTTGTGAAATTTCTTTTCGGGCTCTTAAGTATTTAATATTATCAGAAAATAAAGACATATGTTAATGGGATAATTCGTCACAGTAAATATATGAAATTTGTGACGATATATACTAATTTTGTTTTATATAAAAACAAAGAGACTAATTATTAGTTCATTTCACTTAATTCAAGAAGCATGTTACTTTTTAATGATACCGAGATATTTACAAGTGGTAATAGGGAGAAAAAGGTTTTTGATCTTCCAGATACGGAATTAATATTGTGTGATACTCTTTTTACAAAAGAAGAGGCAGATTTATATTATAATGTTCTGCTCAACACAACTGCATGGCGTGAATATGAAATGGAGATTTATGATAAAACGCTTAAAGTGCCTAGAATGATTTCTTGGTATGAAGATAAAAATAATATTGGCGCAGAACCAGATCGCCCAGATTGGACACCCGAATTATTGCTGATTAAGGAGCGAGTTGAAGCAGAGACAGGAGTTAAATTTAATAGTGTTCTGCTTAATTTATATCGAAACGGAAAAGATGGAGTAAGTTGGCATAGCGACAGGGAACAAAATTTTGGAAAAGATGCTATTATTGCCTCAGTAAGTTTTGGCGAAACAAGAATTTTTAAGTTGCGACATAAATTTAAAAAAGAAATTCCACAATTAGAAATTCCGTTACATCATGGTTCATATTTATTGATGGGCGGAACAACACAGAGTTTTTGGCAGCATCAGGTTCCTAAAACGACCAAGGATATTCTGCCAAGAATTAATCTTACTTTTAGGATTGTAGACAGGAAGTTATGATTTTTTAGTCTGTGAAGAAAAAAGTTAACCGTAAAGAGCGTAAAGTTTTAAAGCTGTTTTAAAATAAAAATTGAACCATTAAGAAATAAAGTTTCATTAAGAACAAAGCTTAATTTTTCTTAATCTCTTAATGGTAAAATCATTGTTCCTGTAGCAAGGCATTTGTTCTGCGAATAGATTCTTCGTCTTTATAATCCAGCCAGGCTTGTCCTTTGCGTTTTCGCATCCAGTTATCATAATAGCGAATAATGGCTACATTTGTCAATGCCTTTAGTACATTGGTAGGTCTTCCGGATAAAGAACGCAGACTTAAGGAGAATCCCGGAGTGGTATATTTCATGTAATGCCACCAACCTTCGGGCATATAAAGCATTTCGCCATGTTGCAAATTAGTAATATATGGTTTTACTAATTTAAGAGCTGGGAATTTTTCATAATCAGGATTATCAAAATCGATATCTTCATTACAAATCCAGGAATACGGAAGACGATACATGTATTTTGTTTCTTTAGGATCTACTAAAACACATTGTTTTTTTCCTTGAAAATGAATATGAAATATATTAGGGAAATCAATATCATAATGCATAAATACTTTTGCATTCTGACCGCCAAAAAAAACTAGCGGTAAACTCTTTATCAACCGAAGACCTAATTTAGGCCATCGTATGTCGGTTTTCATAGAAGGCACATCTTTCATTAAATTATATAAAAATATGCGTAAATGCGTAGGTCCTTTTTCGAGTATATCAATATACTCGGACATAGTCATTGTAAAATCAGGTTCATTAACTTTCTTGGTATGGTCGGTTTTACGATTGTCGTATAAAGGAACAGTCTTATCGCCTGCAACTTCTCTTAAAAAATCAAAATTCCATTTTGTAAATGCGGGCCAATCTTCTATTTGATTGGTTATAACTACTGGCTTTTGAGGCTTATAATAGTTTTCGATAAATTCTTTTTTTGTAAGTTTTTCTACTCTTTCAATTTCTATATATTCAAATGCCATAATTAAAATTTTAAAATTGTTCGAAAATTATAAAGTCACATATTCTTGGTTTTTATTATATAAGTTAGAGATATTCAGTATTATTTACAACAAGATAAACGTATAAACTGTAAGAAGATTATAGTATTTAACGTGTTTGAGAGATGAAATTATATCATTATAGAATGTGGTTATCTACTAACAAGGCATATTCCTTAAGGTTTTTCAGTTTTTTCGGAGGATTATTTGTTAACCTAAAGTTATTGAATTTTTAATTTACATGCTCAAAAAAAGTAAATTTCTATAAAAAAATGCAATTTCATTTTGATTGTTACATTTCTTTAAAAATTTGTGATTATAAATTATTTTTCTATTCATAATTGTTTATGTTTGTTAATAAAACATTAAATATAAGGTTAAAATTAACTTTTATGTTTTAGGATGTTTTGTTTAATAAAAAAGAGCCTATTACTAAAATGTCCCCTGATAGTAAGGGTTGTAAAGTGTTGTAAATAAGAGTATTTGCTTGAATTAACGCAATGCTATTAAGATTGAAATTCATTGAAATGTTAATAAAAATAAAATCATTTGTTAAATTGACTTCTACTTATAAATTAAAAAATACAGTAGAACATCAATTCATCAAAAAAATAAATTGTAGGTTTTTATTTGTTAGCATTAAAATTCTTAAACCAAAAAACTTTAATGAGAATTTCGACTGGCTTGTACGTCAGCATATTCGCATTGAAAATTACCAATTAACCAAAACCAAATTATGAAAAGCCAAACAATAACACAAGTAGATGTTCTTGATGATTCCATACTATGGAATAATCTGAAAGCGGGAGATGAAAAGGCTTTTTCATTACTTTTTGAAAAGCATTATGCTCATTTAGTTCGTTACGGGAATTCACTGTCTCCCTTTGCCGAAAAAGTACAAGACTGCGTGCAGGATGTATTTACGGATGTTTGGGTTTATAGAGAATCACTAAATGACTCGGTTGTTGTAAAAGCGTATTTGCTATCAAGCGTACGTAAGCGAATTGCCAGACTTCATGAACGTGATCATATTTTTCGTAAAACAACATCTACAGACTCCATTGAATTTTTATTTGATTTTTCGGTAGAGCATCAACTTATTGCCGATGAAGAAACGTTGGGCAAAGTATCACATCTTAATAAATTATTAAATGCTTTACCAGGAAGGCAAAAAGAAGCTTTATATCTAAGATATAATGAGGGACTTAGTGTGGAGCAAATTGCCGACATGCTGGATGTTAATTATCAATCGGCAAATAACTTGTTGCATCGCGCTTTATTAAATCTTCGTAAAGAATGGAAAGGTAATCTTTCCCTTTTATTGCTGTTATCATCAAGCCTTTTTTAGTTTTTTTTAATTAAATGTAAAAAAAATCATAATTTGGTGAGTATATAAATAAAAAAGTGTCCTCTATGTTTTTGTAACCTTATTTTTAGATGCAAGAACGTAACAATTATACAGAAGTAGAAGATTTTTTGGCTGACGAATCATTTCGATTGTGGGTACAATCTGAAGATGATTCTGATCGCTGGGAAGAATGGACTCTAGAAAATCATAAACGTGCCAAATTGGTAGAAGAAGCACGATTATGGTTGCTAGCCATGAATGTTCCAGAAACTACTTTATCTCCGGCAGATATTCAATCTGCATTAGAATCTACTTGGAATAAAATCGAAAGAAAAGAAATTGTTGAAAAAGCTACAAATTCTCCAGTACTTAAACTTTGGAAGAATTATTGGTTTAGTGGAGCTGCAGCAGTTTTATTTTTTGGATTAGTTGCTAGTTGGTTTTATACCAGCAACACAAATAGTACTATTAATACTGAAGTTGTTACTTATAAAGAATTGGTAAGTGAGAATAATGAAGGATTAGTAGAACAAACCAATAATACAAACAAATCACAAATTATAACTTTATCTGATGGCAGTTCTGTTTTGTTAAAACCAAACAGTAAGCTTAGTTATCCTAAAATATTTATAGGAAACGAAAGAAAAGTTTATCTATCTGGCGAAGGCTTTTTTGAAATTAGTAAGAATCCCAAAAAACCATTTTTCGTCTTCGCCAATGAGATAGTTACCCGAGTTGTAGGAACAAGTTTCAGGATTAAAGCATATTCTGATCAGCCTAATGTTGAGGTACTTGTACGTACAGGAAAAGTAACGGTAAAATCTAACGAATTAATTACAAATTCAAAATCAAGCTCTAAAGGAGAAGAAGTTGTTTTATTACCTAACCAAGCGCTACGTTTTGTACGTGAGGAATTTACTTTTAATAAAATCACCGATATCACACTAGATGAATCTTTGGCGCACTCGGTAGGTAATATTGAACAATTAAGTTTTGAGTTTAATGATATTCCAGTTACCCAAATATTTAGGACAATAGAACAAGCGTATTTGGTGAAAATTGATTTTCCTTATTCGAAATTAAAAGATTGCCATCTTACTACTTCGTTGAGTGATCAACCATTACCAGAGAAACTAAAAATTATTTGTAAAAGCCTCGGTAATAATACAAGTTATGAAATGAATGGAAATCAGATCATTATTACATCTAATGGATGTGAATAAACCCTAGTGCTTATGTAATAAATATATAAAGAAAAGCGCCGAAGATGCTGTAACATTTTCGACGCTTAGATAATATCAAGTTGCTCTCTGTAAAGGGCAATTTGTAATGTTCCTCAATACCCAGTAAATAGTATTAATTAAACAAACCAAAATTATGAAAAAACATGTTGTTAAACAACGATTACTCTTTCGAATCATGAAAATAACATTATTTCAGTTTGTCTTGGCATTTGTCTTTTCAACTGTCACTATGGCAAATAGTGTGAAAGGACAAAGGAAATTGGATACGAAGGTGACTATTGACGTTGTTAATTTGAGTTTGGATAACGCGTTATCTAAACTTGAAAAATCAGCTAAAGTTAAGTTTTCGTACAACTCAAGAATGACTCAATTGAATCAGAAAGTGAGTATCGAAGCCAATGATGAAACTTTATCTAGTATTCTTAATAGAGTACTAAAACCATTTAATATTACTTACTCTGAGGTAAGTAATCAGATTATCTTGCAAAAAGATAGCTCACAAGCAGCTAACTTTGAAGATATAGACCTCCCAAGCTCATTGTTTGAGAGTTTATTTATTCCAGTTGTAAAAGGAAAAGTTGTAGACCAAAGTGGTGATCCGTTACCAGGAGCAACTGTACTTGCAAAAGGAAGCAAGGTTGCAGTACTTACAGATTTCGATGGTAATTTTACTATCGATATGCCAGCTAACACTACAAAATTGGTTGTTTCTTACGTAGGTATGGAAACAAAAGAAGTAAATATAACAAACTCACCGCTTACAATTACTTTAAGTGAACAAGGACAAAACTTAAAAGAGGTTGTGGTTACTACAGGTTACGAAAAAACATCTAAAAGAACTTTTACAGGAGCGATTAGTAAAATTTCGGGAACTGAATTAAAAGTTGATGGAGTTGTAGATATCAGCAGAATGATTGAAGGAAAAGCTGCGGGTGTTACAGTACAAAACGTTACTGGAACATTTGGTACTGCTCCTAAAATTACTGTGCGTGGATCATCTTCAATTTTTGGAGATACAAAACCTTTATGGGTTATTGATGGTGTTGTACAAGAAGATATTATCAATATTTCATTTGCAGATTTAGCTTCTGGAAACTCAGAAACATTATTAAGTTCATCTGTTGCAGGATTAAACTCTAACGATATTCAAAGTATTGAAATTCTTAAAGATGCTTCGGCTACATCTATTTATGGATCAAGATCTTTAAATGGAGTTGTAGTTGTAACAACTAAACAAGGACGTAGAGATTCTCCTTTAAAAGTAAGCTACTCTTTAGAGCAAACTGTTAGATCAGTACCAAATTATACTCAATATGATATCTTGAACTCACAAGAATCTATGAGTATTTTTAAAGAAATGGAATCTAAAGGGTATTTAGATTTGCCATCAACTGTACAAGGAAGATACGGTGGAGTATATAATATTTTAGGAAAAGCTATTAATACTTACGTACCAGAAACTGGTGGTTATTTAGTAAACAATGATCCTGTAAGTCGTAATAACTTTTTGAAAAAATATGAATCAGCTAATACAGATTGGTTTAAAGTTTTATTTAGACCATCTATTACACAAAGCCACTCTTTGAGTTTTTCTGGAGGAGGAAAAAACAATACATTTTATGCGTCTTTAGGATATTATACAGATCCGGGATGGACTATTGCTGATCAAGTGAAACAATTATCTACAAATATTAAAGGAACATTTTATATAAATGACAACTTAAATATTACTTTATCTACAATGGCATCTGTTAGAGATCAACAAGCTCCGGGTACATACGAAAGCCAAAAGGATGAGGTTTTTGGAAAAGTTACTAGAGATTTTGATATTAACCCATTTAGCTATGTTTTAAATACAAGCAGAACGTTAAGACCTTATGATGAAAAAGGAAACCTGGAATACTATCGTAATAACTGGGCTCCTATGAACATTATTAATGAGTTAGAAAATAACTATTTAGATATTAATGTAAAAGATATCCGTTTTCAGGTGGATTTAGATTATAAAATAAACAAACATTTAACTTATAACCTTACTGGATCTGCTCGTTATGCAAATACAACTAGAGAGCATAAAATTTTAGAAGATTCAAATGTTGTTGGAGCTTATAACGCAATGGAAACTACAATTGTAAGAGATGCAAATATCTTCTTATACAAAAATCCAAATGATATATCTATACCGCCAGTATCAGTTTTACCTAATGGAGGATTCTTGAGAAAGTTTACAAATGATATGACTTCTTATAACATTAGAAATAGTGTGAATTATAGAAATACATTTAATGACAAACATGAAGTAGAAGGATTTTTTGGTACTGAGTTAAGATCATTAGATAGAAACAGCGATAATTTTACAGCTGCAGGTATTCAATATGACAGAGGGCTTACTGCTTTTACTGATCCTAGAATGATCGAAAAAGTAATTAATGAAGGGAACTCTTATTTTGCATTTAATGCAGAAAAAGAAAGAACTGTAGGTTTCTTCGGGAAAGTAGGTTATACTTTTGATCGTCGTTATACTGCTTCTGTTACAGGACGTTATGATGGTTCTAACAGACAAGGAAATAGTGGTTCTTCCAGATGGTTACCAACATATACTTTTAGTGGTAAATGGAATGTTACTGAAGAAAAATTCATGCAAAACTTAAAAGCTGTAAACAATTTAGCACTAAGAGGTTCGTATGGTTTAACAGCAACTGCTGGACCAGCAACAAACTCTTTGGCTATATATAAAAGTATGATAGCTAATCGTTTAAACTTAAATGATAGAGAAACAGGTATTGAAATCGATCAACTACAAAATGGTGATTTAACTTGGGAGAAACAATTTGAAACTAACATTGGTTTAGATTTAGGATTGTTTAATAACAGAGTACAATTAGTAACTGATGTTTACAGACGTAAAGCTTTTGACTTAGTTGATTATGTTGTAACATCAGGTATTGGTGGACAAAAAATTAAACAAGGTAATAATGCAAACATGGAAACCAAAGGTTTAGAGATTGGTTTAACAACGCAAAATATCGTAAGTAAAGATTTTAAATGGTCTACAACATTCAATTTTTCAGTATTTAATCAGGAAATAACGAAGTTAGAAAACCAACCAACTGCTTTTGATTTAATTGATGGAAATGGAGGAAACGCTATAGGACGTCCTAGAAACTCTATTTATTCTTACCAATTTACAGGTTTAAATAATCAAGGTCTTCCAACATTTAAAATGCAAGATGGAGCGGCAAATAACATTACTGGAGCTAATTTTCAGGATAATAATAACGTAACAGATTATTTAAAATACGAAGGATCAATAGAGCCAAATAAATCATTTGGACTTGCTAATACTTTTACTTATAAAAACTGGTCATTATATGTATTCTTTGTAGGATCAGCAGGAAACAAAGTTCGTTTAAATCCTATTTATGATAGTGAATACGATGATTTAACAGTATTTACAAAAGATTTTACTAACAGATGGATCAATCCAGGTGACGAAAACATTACCAATGTTCCAGTTATTGCAGATAAGAGATTAAATGCTAATTATGATGGTGCTCGTACGCTTGCAAGAGCATATAACACTTACAATTATTCAGATGTTAGAATAGCTGATGGTGATTTTGTACGATTGAAAAACATTTCATTAAGCTGGGAATTTCCTAAAGATTTTAAGAGAAAAATTGGTGTAAATACCTTTACTCTTAAAGGATCTGCAGTTAACCCTTGGTTAATTTATTCTGATAAAAGATTAAACGGTCAGGATCCTGAATTCCGTAATACAGGAGGAGTAGCATTTCCTATAACTTCTCAGTACACATTTACTTTAAATATTTCATTATAATAGTATTAAATTATGAAAAATATAAAAATAGCGCTAGCATTATTATTACTTCTAGGTATTAGTAGTTGCGATGAGTTTCTTTCGGAAACACCAGATAACAGAACACAAATAGATACTCCGGAAAAAATATCAGAATTATTGGTAAATGCCTATCCAGTGGGTGGAACTTATATGGATTTTGCCGAAACAATGTCTGATAACGTTACTGATGGAAGATTAACAGAGACATTACCTAAAAACCTGCAGAATTATAATTGGGAAATGCAGGACGAAACTAATATAGACACTCAGGCAAACTATTGGGATGCATGTTATAGAGCTATTGCACATGCTAACAAGGCATTGCAGGCTATTAAACAGTTAGGGTATCCTTCTAATTTAAATTCACAAAGAGGAGAAGCATTATTGGCAAGAGCCTATTCTCATTTTATGTTAGTGACATTCTGGTCTAATCGATACAATCCAACTACTGCTGCGACTGATTTAGGTATTCCGTACGTAAACGAACCAGAAGAAGTATTAATTAAAAAATATACAAGAAATACTGTTGCAGAAGTTTATGATTTCATTCAACAAGATATAGAAGAAGGTTTGAAATATGTAACAAACGAGTATAAAGAACCAAAGTTTCATTTTAATAGAGAAGCAGGAAAAGCATTTGCAAGCCGTTTTTATCTTATAAAAGGGGACTGGGCTAAAGTATTAGAGGTTACAGAAGGATTAGGATCAAAACCTGCTGGAAAAATCAGAGATTATTTAGCATATACAAGTTTAGATCCAAACGTACAGTTTATCGATTATGCAAAAGCTGAACATCCTACAAACTTATTAGTAATTTCATCTTATTCTATTTATTCTAGAGCGACTCAACAAAATAGATTTTATTTAGGTTCAAATCAAGCGATTGAAATTTTTGGGAACGCAACAAATATATATAACAAAGCTTGGTACTATACTACATACTCTTATAACAGTAAGACAGATTTCCGTCCTAAGTACAAAGAATATTTCAAGTATACTAACCTAACAGCTGCAATTGGAGAACCTTATTTAGGGACAGTGCTTTTTACAAACGATGAATTTTATTTAAACAGAATTGAAGCACTTGTTATGTCTAACAGAATTGCTGAAGCAAATACAGAGTTAGAGTTCTTTTTAGGAATGAGAACAAAGGCTTATAATGCAGCAACTGATAAGTTAACAGAGGCAAAAATTGTTGCTAAATATCCAGTTATTACAGATGAGTATACACCATTTTATACTATGACTCCAGTACAGACATCGTATGTAAAAGCTATTGCTGAGGCTAAAAGAAGAGAATTTATTCATGAAGGTATGAGATGGTTTGATGTGAAGCGTTTTAATCTTGTAGTGAAGCATGATATTTTCAATAGTCCGTCAAACACATTAGTTAAAGATGATAAACGCAGAGCGTTACAAATACCGCTAAGTGCATCAAGCAACGGAGTTGAAATAAATCCTAGATAAAAATTTAATATAAAGTATTATGAAAATATTAAACCAATATAAAAAATTAGCATTAATTGCTGGAGTAGTTATGATTTTTTCTGGTTGTGCTCATGAGGATCAACCGGGTGAAAGCCAGTTAGATTTTACTCAGCCAGTTCAAACAGATTTAGATAAATGGATTACTACAAATTACCTTATTCCGTACAATATTAATGCACGATATAAATGGAATCAGAACACGGTTGATAATAGTAGGTTTTTATTTCCTCCAACGATCGATAAAGTGCAGCCAGCCTTAGAAATTGTTCAAAAAATATGGTTGTCTAGTTACGCAACCATCGGTGGAGCTGATTTTGTTAAGAAAATTGCACCAAGAGAAGTTGTTTTAGTTGGTGGAGTAAATATGAATGACAATGGTACCAGAACATTAGGAATTGCAGAAGGTGGACAAAGAATTACACTTTTTGAAGTAGATTATATCAACAGACAAAATCGTGCAATAGTTTCAGAGTTTATTCATACTATTCAGCATGAGTATGTTCATATTTTAAATCAGAACAAACCTTTTGATGAGCAAGCTTGGGGTAAATTAACTCCTTCAGGATATACAGCAACCTGGCATTTAGAAACTAATTCGGCATCGAGAGAATTAGGATTTATAACGAATTATGCAAGAAACAATATTGTTGAAGATTTTGCTGAAACGGCTTCTATAATCTTAATTAGCTCTAAGGCAGAATATGCAGCTATTTTAGCAAGTATAACAAGTCCGAAAGGAAGAGAAGATATTAAAAAGAAAGAAGCTATTGTAGTGAAGTATTTTAAAGATGCCTTTGATATGGATTTCTATGCATTAAGAGACGAGGCTGAAAAAAATACTACAATTGTAATTAATGGCAATTAGTAATTATACTATTAAGTTCTAAAACATTAACTTAAAATAACATTATGAAAATAAAATATTTATATAAGTTGCTAATTGTTGCTTTTGTAGCAATTCAATTAGTTGCTTGCAGTAACGGTGATACTGAGGAAAAGTTTGATCAAACACCTACTGCAAGAACAAATGCTCAGTCTAAAAAATTAGATGAGTTATTGCTGGCATCAGAGTATGGATGGAAAGCCGTTTATTTTACTGATAATACACAATTAGGAGGATATACACATTTATTTAAATTCTCTCCTGGAGGGAAAGTAACAATGGCATCAGATTTTGACAGTGATACAAAAAAGTATGATAGTCAATACGAGATTCAATTAGGGAGTACTGTAAGTGTAGTTTTTACTACTGCTAACAGAATACACCTTTTATCTGACTCAAGATCATACCCAACGGAAGATTTGAAAGGTCAAGGATATCTGGGTGATTTTCAGTTTTTATTTTATGGAGAAGATAAAGGAGATATTATCTTTAGAACCAACAGAAAGTCTATAGAATTACGTTTTGTAAAAGCTACTGCTGCCGATTGGGATAACTTACCACAAAATACAATAATGGAGCAGAATGTAATTGGAGCAAATACACGACCACTTTTTAGATTATTAGAAACAAATGATGGAACAACTGTACGTCAGTTTGATTTTAATTTTGATGATGCGACTCGTTTTGCCACTGCTGATCCTATTACAGCTGGTTTTTCTGAAAGTTATAATGTAGGTGTTGGTTATTCTGCAACAGGAATGATAGTAAGCCCTGCTATTGTAGTAAAAGATCAAGCTTTGTCTGAATTTGTTTATAATGATGCGGATGGTAGCTTTACAGCAACTGGAACAAATGGGGTATCTGCTACTATTAAGTACACTACAAAACCGTTAGTTTTAACAGATGATTATAAAATCATTTTAGATGGACAACCAGCAACAGCATTTGGATACATTGCACAGTATTTGAGTAATACGGCTGGAAATTCTCTTTTATGTAAAACATTATTGAATGAAATTAATGCTAGTTTACCTGCAGCACAAAAGGTTAACAGAGTTCAATTTCAATTCAATGATGCAGGAAGTACGTATATAGTATATACATTCACAGGAGGAAAAGCAACACTATATCATAATGTAGAAGTTGTTGAGGATGCCGTAAATAAAACAATTGTCCTTAAACATATTTCTTGGCAAACTGCAACTGCACTTATTGCTGAGCCAGTATTATTAAAGAAATTTGATCAGGAACTAACAAATCCAAAAGGTTTATACTTTAAAAAAGAAACTTATAAACTAGGAGGAGTACCTAATACAGTTTATACTTTTACTTCAGCTGCTAGTAATTTCAGATTAGCAACATATGCTTTTCAATAGTTAAATGCAAAAAATAATTTTACAAAAGGGCTGTCATAAAAAGATAGTCCTTTTGTTTTTTTTAATGTATAACAAAAAGTAAAATTTATGGAACCAAGTAAAGAAACCAAAGATAAGTGGCATCAAGATCCATCAAATTGGATTTGGGGAATTTTTTATTTTAATAAAGAAGACAAAAGAATACTTCCTCCAAAGAGAATAAAACAATTAGGTTGGACAATAAATTTTGCAAATCCAAATTCAGTTTTCTTTTTGTTAATCTTACTTGTAGTGATTTATATTTTATCAAAATATCATTAAATAATAATTAAAATAGAAAGTGAAATTTTATGAATAATTCAATATTTATTTTATCGATTTTGGTTGTGTTAATAGGATTAGGATATCGGTTCAAGAACAAAAAGAATTAAAAGAGGTACAGTTTAAAACAGCATAAAAAACAAGTTTATTATTATAGATATTATTATATTTTTGTGCCAAATTTAAAACCCCAAAACCAATGAAAAAACTTTTACTTTTATTTTGTGCTGCAAGTTTAGTATTTACTTCTTGCTCTAGTGATACTGATGACAATGCTGCTTCTATCATTTCTGACGTTCCTGTCATTCCTATCCTTCCTACCGTTGAAACAGTTATTTTACCTAAAACAGAGAAGTATACATATGCATCTCATCCAGAAGAAAATTCGACGACTACCTATACTTATAATGAAAATAAAATTGTGAGTCTTGTAGCTGATGGAGGTCATAAAACTTTATTTACCTACACAGGTAATTTAATTACCAAAACCGAATATTATGAAGAAAATGTATTAGTTACAACTACGGTTTTTACTTATGAAAACAATAAATTAAAATCGTATCTGGAAACTCCATCTGGTAATTCTTCTAAAAGAAGAAAAGACTATACCTATAATGCAAACGGAACAATTTCGACTGCTACTTTTTTAATTTCGACTGCTCAAGTAGAAACATTAGATTCTTCGAGCATATTTACTTTAGATGCTAGTGGGAATATAGTTAAGGTAGAATTTAATGATAGTATCAATTTATTTGAGTATGATACTAAAAATAGTCCGTTTAAAAATATTTTAGGATATGCACAGTTATTAGATTCTGAAGCTTTTGATCAGGAAGCTAATACAGTAAATAATTTTACTAAACTAATAGAAAAAGAAGGAGACGTAATTGTAGGAACTCATACTTATGAGAACACTTATGATACAAACAATTTCTTGACGAAAAAAGTTAGTAATGGAGAAACTTATGAATATACGTACTAGTATAGAATCTCTAAGTTTAGTTCCTAAAAGAAAATACCGAACTAATATAATATAAGTTAATTTTCCAAAAAAGCAGCAAGCGTAAGTTTGCTGCTTTTTTTTGTTTATAGGTATTTCTTGTCGCAAAAAAAGTTAGTTTTTTTTAATTGTTTTATTAGATAATTTACATAAAAAAGTGTTTCAGTTTAAAAGTAATTTCTTATATTTAATTGCTTAAAAGTCTAAAAATCAATGGACTTAAAATGATTGGTGAATCTAAAAATTTTATAATTTAAGTTACTATGTTAAAAACAATTTTGAATTTAAATGGAGTAGAATTACTAAGTAAAAATCAACAAAAAAACATTGTCGGCAAAGGACAAAGAGGGTCGGGAAATACTCCTAGATGTTCAGATGGTAATTGGGCACCTCCAGGAGCTAATCCTGCATATTACCCTAATTATCCATGTGCAGATATTGCTGAACCAGTAACAGAACCTTGTTTTCCTACATTTCATGCAGACGGTACCGTAACTGAATGCTAAATAAATAGGATTCTCTATATTAAAAAGTCTAAAAATCAATGGACTCAAAATGATTGATTAATTTAAAAATTTTATAATTTAAGTTACTATGTTAAAAACAATTTTGAATTTAAATGGAGTAGAATTACTAAGTAAAGATCAACAAAAAAACACAATTGGTAAAGGTTATAATGGCCCGATATCTGTACCTAGATGTTCTGATGGTGACTGGGCGCCTTCAGGTCCAGGTGTTAATCCTTATGACTATCCTAATTATCCATGTATTGGTCCTCAAGAAAGACCTTGCCTACCAACACTTTTAGAGGATGGTAGTGTAACTGGATGCTAATAAATATTGAAAAAAGATAAAAAAGCCGTTTCGTAATTTGAAACGGTTTTTTAGTTTTAATGCCATTTCTCATCATAAATTAAAAAAAATATTTACACAATGCATTATGATTCCTAACTTTGATAAAGACATTTTAGATAAGATAGAAAAGATAATTGGTATCCCTTTTATATCAGATTCTTATGCTACAGGAGCAGTATGTTTTGCAAATAATGATGAAGTTCGTCCTGAATTTAGAGAAAGTTTTAATACATTTCATGTGCTGGATTATATCAATGCCGTGATTTGTAAATATGGAGATAAAACTAATTTTTTTGGAATTCCATATCCCGAAGATTCAACTTCTTTTTGGGAATTAGTTGCAATTGGTGCCAAGCTTCGTAAAAATGATTCAGTAGATAAAACTAGAAATGAAAACTATTTTAAGATAAAATGGTACAGCAAGAATAAATAGAAAATTAATGAAAGATAATGAATTTGACCATGAAAATTGTACCGTTCAGGAATGCGATACAGATTATATTAACCTGAATGGAAGTTCACGAATGTACAGTATTTTTCTATTGGAAGGCAATGGAAAAGTTAGCGTAGATTTGGTAGAATACACTTTTGAAGGTAAAATTATATTGTTTACAACACCATACCAAATCATTCATTTTGACATAAAAAAGCCAATTAAAACCAGAAGATTACAATTTCATGGTGATTTTTATTGTATAGAATATCATAAAAAAGAGGTTGCCTGTAACGGACTTTTATTCAATAATATTTATCAGAAACCTTATGTAAATCTTGCGACTGAAGAGTATATTGAATTAGATTATATTTTAGGTAAACTAATTATAGAGCTTGAAAACACTAGTAGTTATGCTATGGCAGTAGTACGTTCTTATTTGCAATTAATATTAGCATTATGTAGCAAAATAAAATCGGAAGATAATCTTGTTCACGAAGAAAAGAGCATACATCACCCATTAATTCAGTTTAAAGATTTATTAGAAAACAACTTTCGTAAAGAAAGACAACCCTCTTTTTATGCTACGCAAATGGGAATTTCACCCAATAATTTTTCGAAATTAAGCAAGCATTATTTTCTAAAAACACCATCTACATTAATTCAGGAAAGAGTTATACTTGAGGCAAAAAAGTTAATTCATCTTAGTTATAAAAGCATGAAACAAATTGCAGCAGAATTAAATTTTGATGACGAAAATTATTTCAGTCGTTATTTTAAAAAACATACAGGGATTACACCAACTGCATTTCGAGAAAATGTTGGTATATCTATCGTTGCAGATTCGTCTAGGTAATAGCCATATTTGTCCATTGTGAGCAGATCATAGAGTAGTTAATTTTGGCATTTAAATGTAAATATCATTAACAAATAAAAGTATGAACATATTATCGACGTTATCAAATCTACAAAATCAGTTTTTTAATTTAATGCGAATAGCCATTTTTATTGTAATGGTGTGGATTGGCGGACTCAAAGCTTTTCAGTATGAAGCAGATGGAATTGTACCTTTTGTTGCAAATAGCCCATTAATGAGTTTCTTTTATAACAATCCGAGCGAGTATAAAGATCACAAAAATAAAGAAGGCGAAGTAGTCGAGGAAAATATCAAATGGCATAACGATAACGGTACTTATATTTTTTCGTACATATTGGGTACAGTAATTATAATTATAGGATTGCTAACCTTATTTGGAATTTTTAATGCTCGTTTAGGACTTGTAGGAGGAATTCTAACTGCTGGTATGGCATTGGTTACGCTAACTTTTTTAATTACAACACCCGAAACTTGGGTTCCTGATTTGGGTAGTTCTACACATGGATTTCCTTATTTATCAGGAGCAGGACGATTGGTAATTAAAGATGTTATCATGATGGCTGGTGGATTATTATGTGCATCCGATTGTGCGAAAAGAATAATTACCCAAAGTAAATAATTGCTTTCTAAAACTTTGCCAAAGGAACGCGGATAATACTGATTTACAAAAGTAAAGACGCGGATTAAAACGGATTTTCTAAAACAGTCTCAATGAAGATACCTAAGCTTCGGGATGAGATGGTAGAAAATCCGTCTAATCCGCGTTCCCTTATAGATGAGTTTGAGTTAAGTAAGTCCAAGCGGGACGCCATGTTTATAGAAAGTTTAGCGATTTTTAAAAGAACCCCATCGGGGTGACATTATTATAATTTTATCTAGCACTATGCCAAAGGAACGCGGATAATACTAATTTACAAAAGTAAAGACGCGGATTAAAACGGGTTTTTTAAACTATTGAAAAAAATCCGTTTTAATCCGCGTTTTCGCTTTAGCGAATCCGTGTCATCCGCGTCCTATCATAGACAATCTATGGCAAATAAATGCTGTAATTACTATTAACCAAGCAATAAAAAACTAGTTATCCAGGCATTAATACTGCTCCAATTAATCTTAAATTTTTGAGGAGAAAAACCATAGAAAGATTTAAAAGCAGCCGAGAAATGCGATACATCTTTATAACCACATTTGTAAGCTACTTCGCTAACACTTATGGTTTTAGATTTAAATAATTCCTTGGCATGTTTCATCCTAAGTTCGATAATATAACTTTTTACAGTAGTTCCAAAACATGCTTTAAATCCTTTTTTTAGCTTGAATTCATTAAGAGAAATCATTCTCGAGAGTTCAGGAAGAGAAGGGGCATGAACATAATCTTTATCTAAGATTAATTTAGCTTCTTGTAGTTTGATATAATCCTCCTCATCTATTAAATCGTTAGGAATTGTTTTTTCAATAAGAGATTCCAGTTGTAAAATTAATAGTTCTTTAATTTTAGTTTCGATATACATTCTTTTTAAAGCACCTTGGCGATTGCAATTTTTAATTTCGTGGATTACCCATTGTATTGATGATGTAAAAGGAATATATCTTGAAGTTAAATAACTCGATTTCTTTAGGAGAATATTCTTGGAGAATTTTTGATGAAGTTCCCAGTCTTCATTGATAATATTGTAATAAAAATCTTTTGATAAGATTATTGAAAAGTAATTTATTTGCTCAAATGGCGGAATTTTAAATGTGGCTTTATAATTTGAAGTATAGAAAATATTGTGAGTGTTTTCTCTTGAATATTTTTCAGTTTCTAGTTGATCAATATAGGTTTCGACATTATTACAGCATATAAAATTCATCACAATAGATTCACAAGTAATCTCAAATAATGCCGTTTGTGGTTCAGAAAAATACATTTGAGTATCAAGAATCACAAGACCATCAGTTATTAAATGATGACTTTTTATTTCTTCTAAAGTTTCATTTTTTATAAATACATTTTCGTCTGCCAAGTGACTTTTTGGGTCATAGCCATCATAAACCGCAATAGAAATTATTGGGTGTTCGTGACTGAGAAGTTTCGATTTAATTTTCAAAATAATAATCCGTTTTTACAAAATAATAATCCGTTTTTCCCTATATAAAAAGGAGACGTTCGTGGTACTTTTGCTGCAAAGTTATTTATAATTAGTCTAAGTAAAAATATGTCAACTCATAAATTTTCAATTTTAAGTATAATTTTTTTAGTATCCTTCTTCTCATTTGCCCAACAAAATAAGGGGATAGCAGTCTCAGGACAGATTTCGGAGAGTTCAGGACAGAGTATTCCATTTGCAACAGTAAGTTTAGAAAAAACAGATTTTATCATTATGTCCGATGAAAACGGAAAATATAATTTTAAAAATGTTGCAGCAGGAAATTATGTTTTAAAAGTTTCCGCAATAGGGTTTTCAACTTCAAAAAAACACATCGAAGTTAAGGGGACAAGCGAAATAATTTTCTCCGTTCGTTTAGAAAGTGAATTAAACGAATTAGAAAATATAACAGTAATGGGACGCACCCAAACGGAGAAAATAAATAAACAATCATATAGCGTAACAGCAATCGATGCAAAAAAACTACACAATTCTACACTAGACTTATCACATGCTTTAGATAGAGTTTCGGGTGTTCGTGTTCGTGAATCAGGAGGAGTAGGTTCTAAATCGCAGCTTTCTATTAATGGGTTTTCAGGGAATCAGATAAAAGTTTTTATTGACGGAGTTCCGATGGATAATTTTGGATCATCGTTCCAACTGAATAATATTCCTGTAAATCTTGCCGATAGAATCGAAGTTTACAAAGGGGTTGTGCCTATTTGGTTAGGTGGAGATGCACTTGGTGGAGCCATTAATATTGTTACCAATTCTAAACCGCGTACATATCTTGATGCTTCTTACTCTTTTGGATCATTTAATACACATCGTACAACAATAAATGCAGGATATACTGCCAAGAGTGGTTTTACTACCGAAATAAATGCCTTCCAGAATTACTCAGACAATAATTATTGGGTAAATGTAGAAGCCGCAGATTTAAATACGGGTGCTTATTTTCCAAATGCTCGTGTAAGAAGATTTCATGATAAATATCGTAATGAAACCGTAATACTGAATGTAGGTATAACTGGAAAAAAATATGCCGATAAATTATTATTTGGTTTTACAGCTGGTGAGAATAGAGCAGATATACAAACAGGAGCACGTATGACTAGTGTATTTGGACAAGTGTATGGTAAAGGAAATATCTTGATGCCAACTGTTAAATATCAGGTAAAAGATTTCTTTACAAAAGGGTTAGATGTTAGCGTTACTGGTAATTTTAATTTTGGAGAAGAACAAAATGTTGATACTGTTTTTCGAAGATATAACTGGTTTGGAGATTATATAGTAATACCTGGTTTAGGAGGGGAGCGTAGCCGTACGTTACGTAAGTTCAAAAACAATAATGGAATCGCTACAGCAAATTTTACTTACCGTTTAAACGATAGACATTCGTTTATGCTGAATAATACTTTTAACACCTTTAATCGTAAAGAAAGTGATGAGTTGGTTCCTGAATCACTACTATATCAGCAACCGAAGAAATCTCAAAAAAATATTTTAGGTGCAGGTTATAAATTTGATTATAACGAAAAATGGAGTACTTCAGTATTTGTTAAAAATTATTCTTTGAGAAATACCTATTCCGAGAGTTATAACCCTTCGGGGAATTGGGGGGATATTGCCTATATAGAGCATGCAGATAATAAAAATTTGGTTGGATATGGTGCTGCAAGCAGTTATTACTTAAAGCAGAATTTACAGATAAAAGGATCTTTCGAAAAAAGTTACAGATTGCCAACTCCTGATGAATTATTCGGAAATGTTAATGATAATGTGGCAGGGAATAGTAGCCTTAAGCCAGAAACGAGTAATAATTTTAATGTAGGATTAAGTTATCAAACTAGCTTCAAGAAAGTCAATGCAATGACATTTGATGTGAATTTTTTATATCGTGATGCAACCGATTTTATTCGTTCAGAAATGAATTTAAATCAAACGATGATCACTAACGTTAACCAAAAAGGGGTTACAAATTTTGGTATAGATGGTGAAGTGAGATATTCTTATAAAAATAGATTTACTGCTGGTGTGAACATGACGTATCAAAATATTCGTAATATGACACAATACGAGCCAGGCAAAAATGTTGAATCAGCATATTATAAAGACAGAGTTCCTAATATCCCTTATCTTTTTGGTAATGCCGATGCCTCCGTTTTCTTTTATGACTTCATAAAAAAGGGAAATAATTTATCTATTGGTTATAATTTTTTATACGTACACACTTATTATTTGTCATGGCCAAGCCAAGGTATTAAGGATGGTAAACTAGATATACCGCAACAATTTAATCATGATTTAAATGCAGTATACACTTTTGCAGATGGTAAATATAATATTGCTTTAGAATGTAAAAATGTATTAGATAATAAGCTTTACGACAACTTTTCGTTGCAAAAACCAAGTCGTTCATTCAATATAAAATTCAGGTATTTCTTTACCAAATCAAATAAATAATTCAAATAAATCAAACAATAATCATTATGAAAAAAACTAGCACATTAGCGATATTCGCTGCTTTAATAGCCTTTACGTCATTTTCTTGTAGCAGTGACTCTAGCTCTCCAGATGGAGGAACACCAAGCACAGGAACAGAAAAAACAAAATATATTATTACAGCAACTACAGGAGCAGAAGGAATTGCTGATTATTTATTAACTACAGATGATATTACTAAAGGATCTATTACAACAACTGGTAACGGATTAGAGCAAGATGGTTCGTACCGTTTTTATATTACAAACCAGAATAAATTTTTTAGTTTACTTTACGGACAAGGAAATCCTGGAGCAGTTACTACTTATGCATTGACAGCTGAGGGTAAATTGACTAAAACATCTAACTTTCAAGCTGAAACAGTACAGGTTTTTGCAGCAGTAAACAAAGAAATTTTAACAATAAAAATACCAAGAAGAGGTGCGTCATCTATAGCATCTATGTATAGAATTGATGCAACATCATCACTTATCGTGGGTGGAGCACAACAAGATATCAAAAAACTGGCTAAAAACGGAGAAAGAGCACATTATACATGGGCAACACAGGTAGGAGATAAGGTATATATGCCATACATGAGTATTAAAGGAGACGAGGTTGATACCTTCGGAACTAAATATCCAGATAGTACATGGGTTGCAGTATATAACTACCCAGAATTAAAATTAGAAAAAGTAATCAAAGATAACCGTACAAGTTATTTAGGAGATTACTTTTCAAATGGATTAATTCAGGATGAAAATGGAGACGCATACGGTTTTTCTAGTGCAGTTGCAACAAGTAATAGTGTTATAACTTCGACTAAACCATCTGCGGTATTGAAAATTAAAAAAGGAACTACAGAATTTGATCAGTCTTATTTCTTTAATGTAGAAGAAAAATCTGGTGGACATAAAATTTCTTCAAGCAGTTATATTGGTAAAGGAAAAGTGTTGTTACAAATGTATGGTAATGCTGGTAAAAATAACGGAGTGGCTAAATTGGCTGTAGCCGATGTGTACGCTCAAACTTTTAAGTGGGTTACTAATGGACCTGAGGTAATTAAATCAACTACTACAAATTATAATATTACTACAGAAGATAATAACTCACTTATATTAGGTATTAATACACCAGATGGTAACTGGATTTATACAATTAATGGTTCAACAGGAGTTGCTACTAAAGGTATGAAAGTAGAAGGTGGAGAAATTACAGCTATTGCTAAATTAAAATATTAATGTGATTAAAAATGCCGTTTCAAATTGAAACGGCATTTTATAAATTTAGTAAACAACATAAAACGTGTTTACTAATCCTTAGTAAGCCCTGTAAGTATAGGCGTATAAAGATAATTTAAGCAACAAATTATTGCTATTCTGATATGAAAATTATTTATAATTAGTCTTATTAAATAAAAGTAAATTTATAAATTTGCGTTTTCAGGATGTTATTTTTTGCTAACCTTTTGCCTTTAGAGCTTATGGTTCTTATTACATAATTTTTATAGATTTCAAAAACATGTCTACCACTACTCAAAAAAAGAAAAAAAGTAAAAAGTCACTTTTCAAACGCACTGCAGCCTGGCTGCATTTGTGGTTAGGATTAGGCTCTGGTATCATTGTAGTTATTGTGAGTCTTACTGGCTGCATGTACGTTTTTGAGCATGAAATAAAAGATTTTATAGAAGATTGGCGTTTTGTAACTCCACAGGAAAAGGCCTATTTGTTGCCATCGCAGCTTATAAGTATTGCCGATAAGGAAATGAAAGGCAAAAAAGCCACTAGTGTTACTTTTGGAGAAAAAGACGAAGCAGCAATTGTTGGATATTTTGTTGCTAAAAAAGAAAAGAAAGAAGATAATAAAGGGAAGGAAGAAGAAGCACAAAAAGAGAAAAAACAAGCAAAAGCTGGTAATCTGGCTTCAAATGACAAACCTAAAGATAAAGAACCAAAACGTAAAAAAAGACGAAGTGGTACCACTTTTAATGTGTATATGAATCCTTATACAGGACAAGTTCTTAATGTTAAAGCATTTTCTAGAGAAGACCCCGATTTTTTTAGATTTATGCTTAATGGCCACCGTGCTTTATGGTTGCCTTATGATATTGGTCGTCCTATTGTAGGAGTTGCTATTTTAATTTTTGTAGTAATATTAATTACAGGAATAATTTTATGGTGGCCAACAAAATGGATTAAATCGATCCGTGATAAGAGTTTCAAAATTAAATGGTCGGCTAGTTTTAAACGTGTAAATTATGATATGCATAATGTACTTGGTTTTTACAGCATGTTTTTTCTATTATTTATTTCATTAACAGGTTTAGTGTGGAGTTTTGGCTGGTTTAGCAAATCATTATATTGGGTAACTTCTGGAGGAAAACCATTAGTAGAAAATAGAGAATCACCTAAATCAGATACAACAAACGTTAAAGCATTTCATGTTGCTACAGTAGATAAAGTGATGCTTAAATTAGCAAAAGAAAGTCCTCAGGCAGCTGGGATTTTAATATCAATGCCCGAAAAACCATCAGATCCTATTGGAGCTTTTGTTTACAAAAAAAGCAATACTTTTTACAATATGGATCGCTATAGTTTCGATCAGCAATCACTCAAAGACATTACAATCAAAACCCCTTTTTCTGGAAAGTATGAAGATGCCAGCGTTCCAGATAAAATACGCCGAATGAATTATGATATTCACGTAGGAGCAGTTTTGGGACTTACAGGAAAGTTTTTAGCTTTTTTTGCAAGTTTAATTTCTGCCAGTTTACCTATCACAGGATTTTTAATTTGGTGGGGAAAACAAAAATTCAGCAAAAAGGCAAAAACAGCTCCAACGCCCAAAGTAGCTTCCAGAGCCGTGAAAGCTCCTAAAGAACTAGAAGAAGAAATGTCATTTTAGACTATTAGCCTAAATAAAATTTTATCCATTAAGCCATTAAGAAAATTAGGAGTCATAACTTAATTTCTTAGTGGCTTTCTTATTATGGATAAGGAATTTAACTGCAAATTTTTTAAAGTAAATTTTCACCATTATGAAATCAAGAAAAATTAAGTTTTGCTATTAATACCTTAATGGTAAAAAATCTTCTTGATTCGTGCAGAAACTCTCCAATTTTGTCTTTCTGAGGAACGAAGACACGAGCGATAGCGAACTGGCGAAGCAATCTCCACAAGAAACTCCATAATCTTTGCCGAGTCACTAACGGAGATTCTTCGTTCCTCAGAAAGACAAGTTTGTGGTGAAAAAAACTAACCATTAAGACATTAGTTTCATTAAGAACAAAGCTTAAATTTTCTTAATCCCTTAATGGTAAAAAATCTTTTTAATCCTTTTTAATCTGTGGCAAAAAAAATTAACCGCAAAGTGCGCAAAGGTTTACGCAAAGGACGCAAAGATTTTAAGCTTTAATATCTATTGAAGACGCACTGCGGTGCGCCTCTACAGAAAACCTATGAACCTTTTTTATTCGCAATACAAGAAACCTTTGTCCCTTTGCCTCTCAGAACCTTAGTACCTCAGAACCTTAGTAACTTAATAAAAACTATATCCAATGGTAACAAAAAAACTTTCATTGTAAATTTTCCACTGTTGTTTTGTATTCGCATTTTCTATTATTGGCACAAAGCCACGAATAAATCTTCCGCCAAGATTAATTCCATTTTTGAATTCATAATTTAGACCTGCAACAAACCCAACATCCATTTTCTGACTATAATTACTAGAAGCTTCGCCAGAACCATAAATCAATTTATCGGTATATAGGTTTCCATCGGCACCTTTACGTTGTATGGAAGTATTTAATAAAACGCCCAGATATGGTCCTGCATAAACTTGTAATCCTTTGTAATAAAAAGTTGGACTAACGGGGAATATATCAATATACTGACGTTTAAATTTACTTGAGAATTCGGGATTTATTCCATCATCAATTTTGATAGACATTATTCGCTGGCTGTAAAATAATTCGTGTTTCAGTCCGAAGTATTTAGATGTTTTATTGTCGAGCGTAATCCCGATTGATTGTCCGATTAAACTTTTCTGAGATCCATCATTAGATAAACTATCAACATCTCTACCTGTTAATGATGTCCAGTTTATGCCACCACTTATACCAAAGCTGAGACCATCTTGTTGCGCGCTAATTTTGAGTATAAAAAAAAGCATGATGCAAATTGTATATGTATTTTTCATTGTTATAAGTATTATTTTAAAAATTAATATCCCAAATACCAGCTGCTTTTTCTAGTTCAACCAGTGCTGCAGCATAATTATATAGAGTTTCATAATAATTAAGTTGAGTTTCATTATAGGTTCGT
Organism: Flavobacterium sp. GL_143; assembly: GCF_057834355.1. Classification (NCBI taxonomy): domain Bacteria; kingdom Pseudomonadati; phylum Bacteroidota; class Flavobacteriia; order Flavobacteriales; family Flavobacteriaceae; genus Flavobacterium; species Flavobacterium sp. GL_143. The sequence continues at coordinate 3,542,256 of NZ_CM174401.1, forward strand.
TGCGCGTTTAATACTTCGAGTAAACTGGTTTCACCGCGTTTGTAGCTATAAACCTTTCCATCGAGCAAACGTTGTGCATCGGCCAATAAACCAGTATTAAATTGGCGTACTTGTTTTTGTGTAGTGAGATAATTAAACCATGCTTTTCGTACTTCTATCTGGATTTGTAATTCTGTTTGTTTGTACAATACATCAGCTTGTTGCACACTATATTCAGCTGCTTTTAATTCGCCTTTATTTCGATTAGAAAACTTAAGCGGAATAGAAATACCTCCAGAAACAGCCGAAGAAGATGGGGTAGGAGCAACACTATTTGTTACTACAGAAGCACTTTCTACTCCTATATTTAATCCTAAATCCAGAACTCTATTTGCCTTGGCTAATTTTAAAATATCCTGTGATACATTTTTATTTTTAAGTGCAGCCAATAAATCGGCTCGATTGTTTTCGGCAGAAATTATAAGTTCATTCAAATCAAATAAGCGATCGAATTTTACTAAATCCCCAATAGGTGAATACAAAGTATCTGCTTTTTGATTTCCTACCAAAGTTCCTAGTTCTAATAGAGTAGTTTTCCAATCGGCTTCACTTTGGTACACCTCATTTAGCATCGTATTAGCTTCTAGTTTACTTTGGCGTGCATCAATTTCGGTTATGCTACCCAACTTAAACCGAATACTATCGGCTACAGCTATATTTTTAAGAATCGTATAAGAGTTTAATTGTACCTTAAATATTTCCTTTTGCTTTAAGCTGGTTAAATAATTTAAAGTTGCATCGGCACGTAGGTTACAAAAGTAATCTTCTAATAAAGCTTTTGTTAGTTCGCTAGTACTTTTTGCTACATTTATTCGGGCTTTTCGTTTTCCACCAAGTTCCAATGTCCAACTTAATTCAGTCGAAAAACCATAGCCCATTTGCATTCTGCCTTGTCCATTATCACTAGCTCCAATAGCGAGTTCAGGATCAGGAAATACTTTTGAAGCTTCTACATTAGCTTCAGCTATATTCATATTAAATTTTTCGGCTGCATATCCTAAATTGTTCTTATTTACTAGGGATAAGAAATCAGGATAATTCATTTTTACTTGTGTAAATGTGGTATCAATTTGAGCATTTATTACTGCCGAAATATTCAGCAGTAACAAAAGAAATACCCATTTATGTTTTATATTTTTAATCATAATATATCGTTTTATAGATTATCGATTTAATGTTGTAGTGCTTCGTTTTCTGTATCAAATTTTTTCTCGATGAGATAATAAAGAGAAGGTAAAACGAATAGTGTCAGTATTGTAGAAAACATAAGTCCGTAAACAATTACCGTTGCAAGAGGTCGCTGTACATCGCTGCCTATACCAGTTGCTAATGAAGCAGGTAATAATCCTAATACGGCAACAGTTGCAGTCATTAATACAGGGCGAAAGCGTTGTTTAGCACCATTTGTTACGGCACTTAGTAAATCCATTCCGTTTTTACGAAGCTGATTAATATGCGAAATCATGATGACTCCGTTTTGTATTGCAACCCCAAACAAAGCAATAAAACCTACTGCAGATGATACATTGAGCGTCATGCCACGAACATTAAGCGCCAGCATTCCTCCAAATAATGCCAGCGGAACGATACTCATTAATAATCCTGCCTGACGGAATTTACCAAATGCACCATATAATAATACAAACATTAATGCCAAAGCCAGCGGAACTATTATTGCCAAATGGCTATAGGCACGCTCTTGATTTTCAAATTGCCCGCCCCATTTTATTTTAAATTGCTCATGGTCGTATTTTACATTTTGTTCAATTTTAGCTTGTGCTTGTTTAAGAAAAGAACTTAAATCGGCTCCTCTTAAGTTTAACCGAACCGTAAGATGGCGTTTGTTCATTTCTCTGGCAATAGTACTTTCTCCAGTATTGAGTTTGATATCGCATACTTGAGATAATGGAATTTTAATACCTTCGGAATTCGTCAACATTAGGTTTCCTATTTTTTCAGGATTATTGCGACTTTCTTCATTGTATCTTGTTATAATATCATAAACTTTATTGCCTACAAAAATTTGCGAAACAGCTTTTCCTCCCATAGCAACTTCTATCAATTCCGATACATCATCTACGTTCAATCCGTATTGAGCGATTTTCTGGCGGTCGGCAATAACTTGTATTTGTGGCAATGGTGGTTCTTGATCTATAGCAAGATCTACAGCGCCTTTTACATCTTTTAGGGTTTTAATAATATCCTCGGCAATTCGGCGGGTTTCCTTATAATCTTCTCCATATATCTTTACTACTAATTCGCTATGCGCTCCGGAGATTTTATCCATTACACCATCTATCATAGGTTGCGAAAAACCAACATTATATCCGGGCATTGTAGCATATTCAGCAGCAAGTTCTTTGATTAAATCGGCTTTAGTCTTACCCGATTTCCACTGACTATAGGGCTTTAAGCCAATACTGCATTCGTAATGAGAAGGCGTCCATGCATCGGTTCCGTCATCATTACGTCCTGCTTGAACCATCATATAAGTTACTTCATCATGTTTTAAAGTCCGATGGCGAAGCGTATCGCTCATTTCTTTCGATTTCTCTAAAGTAATACCCGGTGGTAACGAAACCTGTAACCAGATTGACCCTTCATCCAGTGGAGGTAAAAAATCTTTCCCGACCATTACAGTAAGAATAAAAGCAAGGGATAATACACCAATTAAAGGAGCAAATACCTTTTTTGGAGTTTTCATTATTTTTAGAATTCTGTTATGATAGGAATTAGTCAGTTTATCCAGCCACTTATTATGATACATTTTTTGTGGTTTGCGATAAATAAAATAAGCCAATCCCGGAATAAGTAATAATGCCACCAATAATGCTCCAAAAAGTGCATAGCCAACAGTAAATGCCATTGGTGTGAATAGTTTCTTCTCGACACGCTCAAAAGCAAATAATGGTAAATAAGCAGTAATGATAATTAAGGTGGCAAAAAAGATAGGACGAGCGACACTTTTTACTCTCTCGGCAATGCTTTTTTCTGTGAGTTCTTCGGCTTCATTATCTTCTCGTTTTTTCAGAATAGTTTCCATCATTACAATTGCGCCATCTACAATAATTCCAAAATCTATCGCTCCCAGCGAAAGTAAATTGGCAGGAATGTTGGTTAATTTCATTAAGATAAATGCAATCAAAAGCGAAATAGGAATTGTAATCGCGACTAATAATGCGCCTCTCCAACTACCCAGAAAAACGATTAATACAATAATTACCAGTAACATCCCTTCCAGTAAAGTATGAGAAACGGTTGTAAGTGTTGTATCAACCAAATCGGTTCTGTCTAAAAAAGCATGAATCTGAACACCTTCGGGAAGGTAATTTTTGTTTAAATCATCAACTGCTTCGTTTACACCTTTTAAAACTACCGATGGGTTTTGGTTTTTTAGCAAAAGCACAATCCCTTCGATATTATCGGAATAATCTGCACCACGTTTATCTGAATATCCTAGAGCACCTTTGCGCTCAAGATTTCCGTATTTTAATGTACCAATATCATTGAGATAAATAGGAACGCCATTTACAGATTTCACCACGATGCGCCCAATATCTTCCAGATTTTTCACCAAACCTATTCCACGTACAACATACGATTGATCTCCGCGATTAATGACGCTCCCGCCAACATTGGCATTATTCTTTTCGATAGTTTCGGTTACTTCACTTAGTGATAAACCATATTGCTCTATTTTTCGAGGATCAAGTTCAACTTGATATTGAGTTGTGATTCCTCCAAAATTGGTAACATCGGCAACACCCGAAACTTGCTTTATACGAGGGATAATAGTGTATTCTTGTAATTCACTTAATTCTCGTAAATCATGACTTTTACTTTCGATGATATAGCGGTAAATCTCGCCAGTAGGAGATGTAAGCGGGTCTAAACCTGGCGTTGCTCCATAAGGTAATTCGACGTCGTTTAAACGTTCCTGAATTCTTGTTCGGGCAAAGTAATCTTCGACACCATCATCAAAAACAATGGTTACCATAGATAAACCAAAAGTACTTTTGCTTCGCATAACATGCATGCCAGGTAAACCATTTATAGCACGTTCTATCGGAATTGTAATTTGCTGTTCTATTTCTTCTGCTGCCAATCCGGGAACTTGTGTTACGACTTGCGAGGTTACATCGCCAATGTCTGGGTAAGCTTCTACCGAAAGTTGTGTCCATGAATAATACCCAAATAAGGATAGGAGTAAAAATAACGCTAGAATTAGCCAGCGTTTTGCTATTGTTGTTTCAAATATATTTTTTTTCATTTTTCATTTTTTTGATAAGGTTCAAAGGTTCAAAGGCTTAAAGGTTCTGAGATACTAAGGTTTTAAGACTGGGTATTTTTTTTACCACACCCGATAGCTATTGGGATAAAGGATTAAAAAGATTCAAAAGTTTTTTAACGCTATCTACAGAAAACCTTTGTCCCTTTGTCCCTTTGCAACTCAGAACCTCTTGACTTTATTTCGCTTCAAGCAGATAAAAAGCACCTTCGCTTATAATTGTTTCATTAGGATTTAATCCGGATAGGATTGCTATTTTTCCTTTGCTGGAAATTCCAGTTTCTACATAGCGTCTGGCGTATTTTCCTTTGGTAATCTGTACAAGGACAAAACTTTTGTCATTAAATTGTAAGACAGCTTTAGCAGGAACAAACAAAGTATTTTCGGGAGTATCGATAAATTTCACAGTTACATACATACCCGGTTTTAGGGCATGGTCATTATTGGCACATTCTATTAATACTTGTACGCTTCGGGTGGCTTCGTCAACCATTTCATCGACATGGTATATTTTTCCTGTAATTTTTTTATCGGGATAGGAAGCAACCTGAATTTCGGCACCATCTAATTCGTGTATAAAACGAATGTCTTTTTCTTTAACCTGCCCTGCAACCCATACCTTTTTTAAATCGGCAACTTTAGCTTTGGGCGTATCATCAGCTTTTATATATTGTCCCATTACGACTTCGTTTGTAATAATTTCTCCAGCAATAGGAGAGGTGATTACAAGTGGCTGACCAAAGACTAGTTTATTTACATTTACCCCAAATATTTTTAGGCTTGCAATTGCATTTTGATATTCTTTTTCGTTGACTTCAAAATTGGTTTCAGCTTCTTCTAAATCCTTTTGAGAACCAACTCCATTACTTTTTAAATCTTGCTGACGTTTTAATGAAAGTTTAGCAACCTGATAAGCTGATTTTGCCTGAAAGAAGTTCTTTTGAGCATCGATAAAATCAGGCGAAACCATTTCAAAAAGGGGCGTTCCAGCCTGAGTTTTCATTCCTAGTTTTAAATATACTTTAGTAACTCTGCCAGAAAACGGAGGAGCAATTTCGGCATAAAAATTAGGAATAGCTTTTACAGTTCCTGCCGTTATTAGTTCTAATTGATAGGGTTCATTCGTGACCGTTTCAAGTTTTAATTTGGGAGCAATTGTCGATGTTGCAGGAACAATAATTGTGTCACCTTTCAGAGAATAATTTTCATTTTCGGTTACAGCTTTTTTATCATTGCAAGCAGTGAAAAATGTGATTATCATGAAATAAATTATAATATTCGGATGTTCTAATTTTCTGTTTAAAGCTTTAAATATCTGTATTCTGCAGTTTGGGTTTCTTTTAGGAATCATAGTAGTTTTTATTAATATATTTTACGAATTGTATTAACAAGCAATAACAAGTCTGTATCTCTAATAAAGTTGAGACACAAGTCAGATTAAAGATTGAGTTAGGTGTTTTTAATACTAATTTTTAATCAGCATTAAATTTTTTAAGTGGAGTTTTAAAGAAGTTTTTTGACATGATTTTTTGATTTTAATTCGCTGCTGCGAAAAAGTCAATGACATATCTGCAGAAGCGAAATTTATAATTTTTGTTTACTGGGAGGAGGAATATCCATTTTGATATTATTGAATAAATTATTTTCCGTTTATAATGGTGCAAAAATAGAACAACCCCTGAAGAGGGGCCGTTAGAGATGTTTTAGAAAAAAATTAGAATTTTATTAGAAACCGCATCTTATAGTGGGACGCGGATGATATGGATTTACACATAGATGCTAAAAGATTAACGTCAAATAATGGAACACGGATGATGCGGATTTACAAAAGTAAAGACGCTGATAAAAACGGATTTTAAAAAAATAATCCAATCTAAATCTCGAAACTTCAGGATGAAATTGAGAGAAAATCTGTTTTAATCCGTGTTTTCGCCTTAGCGAATCTGTTTAATCCGCGTTCTTTTTCACGCACAGTTTCGTATCTTATAATGGAACACGGATGATGCGGATTTACAAAAGTAAAGACGCTGATAAAAACAGATTTTAAAAAAATAATCCAATCTAAATCCCGAAGCTTCAGGATGAAATTGAGAGAAAATCTGTTTTTTTTCGCGTTTTCGCGATAGCGAATCTGCGTCATCCGCGTTCCTTTTATAGGCTCCAACTTTAAACTGTAGCGTTTTTTATACCATGATAAAGCTCAACAGTAAATATAGTACCTGATTTTTTATCGGAAGTAGCGGAGATAGTTCCTTTATGAAGTAAGATGATTTTTTGGGTTAAAGACAATCCAATACCATTACCGTCGGCATAGATTTTATTTAATCCTCGGTAGAATGGCTTAAAAATATGTTTTAAATCCTCTTCCAGAATACCAATACCATTGTCGATAAATTGTAAAATAATCTTCTCTTTTTCGAGTGAAACAATAACTTTACTTTGTTTGGTTTCAGAGAATTTACAACCATTTTCAAATAGGTTTATAAATGCTACATTTAGTAAGTATTCGTTTCCATTTATCGAAATTTGATTGTCATCTTCAAAATCACTTTCAAAATGAATTGCAATATTATAAGAAGGATTTGATTTTTGGACTTGTTGTCTGGCATCGAGTAAAATCTCATCGATGCGAACTTGTTTGAATGCAATTTCTGAAGGGTCATAATTTGCTTTGGCAAAGTCCAGCAAACTATTAGATAGTTTAGCTAGCTTTTTGGCATCTTGCAAGGTGTTAAGAATAACAACTTTATATTCGTTATTATTACGTTCCTTATGAGTTGATAGTTCTAGTTCTGCAATAATAGCCGAAAGAGGTGTTCGGAGTTCATGAGAAATATTAGAAACAAACTGTTTTTGAGAATCAAATGAGTTTTCTAAACGATTCAGCATTTTGTTAAAGGTCGTTGCTAGTTCAGAAATTTCGTCTTTACTTTCGTTTGTGTATAATCGTAAATCCAGATTTGTAGCTGAAATTGTTTTGGCTTTATCGGTCATTTTAACAATAGGTTCGAACGCTTTTTTTGAAAAAAAACGACCAATCATATAAAGCAGTAAAATGGATATTATGAAAACAATAATACAGGTTTTAAGCAAATTATTTAGCTTGATATACCCAAATCCATCGTAAGCCGCAGCAGTAACAATATATTCTTTTTCCTGAAATTTATATTTAATTCCAATTACTTGCCAATCATTTAGATAAAATTGTATTTCGCTTTTTTTAGCGATTTCATCTATCATTGGTCTTGTTTCTTTTACAACATCAATGTCTACAGCATCATGATACAATAAATGAAATGAAGTTGTGTAAATGGCAACTTCTACTTCGTTTAATGTTTCCCTATTGTTTCTGTAAATGTTTTGTAATGTTTTACTATTTACTTTGGCATTAAAGAATAAATTGGCTTTTGTAATTGCCTCTTTTTTTAATAATGCATAAAATTCTTTCTCTCTATTTTCTCTAGCAGAAATAAGTATAATAGAAGCAAACACTAATAAGATAGTGGCTGTTATAAATGTAAATAATATGGTTAATCGAGTTCTGATTTTCATTCCGCTTTTAAAATAAATCCCATGCCAGATCGGGTATGAATGAGTTTTTTATCAAAATCTTTATCAATTTTTTTTCTCAGATAGTTTATATATACATCAATAAAATTGGTGCCTGTGTCAAAATGGGTATCCCATACTTTTTCAGCAATTTCTGTTCGGGATAAAACACGCTCAGAATTTTGCAGCATATATTCCAAGAGTTTAAATTCTTTTGGAGTAAGGTTTATTGCAGTCTCATTTCTTATTATGCTTTTGGTTTGCAGATTCATTTCAAGATCGGCATATTTTAAGATAAATCCAGTATTATTTATGTTGTTATTACTACGTTTTAATAAAGCTCTTATTCGTACCAAAAGCTCTCTCATTTCAAAAGGTTTAGTCAGATAATCATCTGCTCCGGCATCAAAACCTTCTACTTTATCGTCGGTTGTGCCTAAAGCTGTCAGCATTATTATAGGTAAATCGGGTTTTACTAATCGTATTTCTTTACATAAATCAAGTCCGTCGAGTTTTGGCAAAATAATATCTGTTATAATCAAATCATACTGATTACTAAGGGCTAACTTTTTTCCTGAGCGACCATCGTAAGCGATTGTAGGTATAAATCCATGTTCTTCAAGTCCTCTTAGGATTAGTTCTGCTACTCTTTGGTTGTCTTCTATTACTAAAATATTCATCGTTATAAAGTTACTATTTCCTTTTTAGATTAGCCTTCAAATATAAAAAATAAGATATTTTTTGTCTATGATGATTCTAGTAATGAAATTATTACAAAAAAAGGCTATCCAAATTATTTTTGGATAGCCTTTTTTATTAAGTTGCAAAGGTTCTGAGTTTTTGAGATGCAAAGGTTCAAAGGTTCAAAGGTACAGAGATGCAAAGGTCCTGAGACTGTATACTTGTACTGAATACTTCTTTAGCCACAGATTAAAAGATTTTAATTTTTTAAAAACCCGTTTTTATCCGTGTTTTCGCGATAGCGAATCCGCGTCATCCGCGTTCCATCTTTAGGCACAGATTTTGAAACTTCGCGTACTTTGCGAACTTTTCGGTTAATATTTCCTAGAAACTATTTTTTAAATCCTTGAATTCCAGATTTCAACCATTGTTCATATTCAGTAATGTCTGGCGTATATCCAGTAGGTTTATTTAAGCTTTGTTCATTAGTATCTAATATAATGTAATACGGCTGGGCATTTGCTTTATAACGGGTAATCTGAAAATCACTCCATTTATTACCTATTGATTTTATCTTTTTGCCTGTTTCTTTCGATACATATTGTTCCTCGATAGGTAATTCTCTTTTGTCATCAACGTATAATGAAATCAATACAACTTCATTATTTAAGATTGATAAAATACGTGGATCAGACCAAACGTAATCTTCCATTTTTCGGCAATTTACACAAGCAAATCCTGTAAAATCTAAGAGAATTGGTTTGTTTACACTTTTGGCGTAGGCCAATCCTTTTTCATAATCGGTAAATGCCATGATATCATGCGGACCTTTATGTGCTCCGTCTGGTAATGCTATTGCCGATGCAGTTTGCTTGTTTGAGCCACCTACACCATAAGGAGATTCGCTATACGTCATAGGAGGAGGGAAGCCACTTATTAGTTTTAAAGGTGCGCCCCATAATCCCGGAATCATATAAATGGTAAATACCAATACAACTAATCCTATAGACAATCTTCCTACTGAAATAGAAGTTGTAGGAGAGTCATGTGGTAAAGTTATTTTTCCGAATAAGTAGAATGCCAATGTACCGAATATCGCTATCCAAATGGCTAAGAAAATTTCTCTTTCAAACCAATGTAATTGCAGAACCAAATCAGCATTTGATAAAAACTTAAATGCTAAAGCCAGTTCTAGAAAACCTAAAAAAACTTTTACAGTATTTAACCATCCACCAGATTTTGGTAATGTATTTAACCAACCGGGGAACATTGCAAACAACATAAATGGTAATGCTAAAGCAGATGAAAAACCTAGCATTCCTACAATTGGAGCAATACCGCCTTTAGATGCTGCTTCTACAAGTAAAGTTCCGATAATTGGTCCAGTACAAGAAAAAGAAACGATTGCTAGTGCCAATGCCATGAACACGATTCCTAATACTCCTCCTTTATCCGCTTGACGATCCACTTTATTAGCCCAGGAATTAGGTAACATGATTTCGAAGGCACCTAAAAAAGATAGAGCAAATACGACCAATAACACAAAGAAAATAACATTAAACCAAACGTTGGTAGATAATGCATTTAGAGCATCGGCACCAAATAGTAAAGTAATTACGCTTCCTAGAAATACATAAATTAAGATGATAGAAACGCCATATATAATCGCATTCTTGATTCCTTTGGCTTTGGTTTTACTTTGTTTTGTAAAGAAACTTACCGTCATTGGGATCATCGGGAATACGCATGGAGTAAGCAATGCTGCAAAACCAGATAAGAAAGCAATAAAGAAAATCATGTATAAACTAGAGTCAGATTTATCCGATTCTGGTTGCTTTTTTACCACAGTATTTGCATCAACTTTGGTCGTTTTTTCGTTTGTAATATCTGCAGCTTGTATTTCTTTTGCCTCGAGCGTTTTAAGATTAAACTCAAAATATTTTGTTTCGCTAATACAGTTTTCTTTACAAACCTGATAAGCTAGCTCTACTTGTATTGTCTCTTTCTTAGGATTAATTTGTTTGACTAATTGAGTAAAAACTACTTTATCTGAAAAGAAGATTTCATCTACGCCAAAGATTTCATTAAAGGCACGTTTAGTTTCACTTTCAGTTGCTTTTCCAACTAGTTCATAATTATTTTTGTTATCATGAAAAAGGAATTCGGCAGGCAGCGGACCATCTTCGGGAGTGAACTGAGAATATACATGCCAGCCTGATTCGATAGCTCCTTTAAAAGAAAGAATGAATTCGGCATCGGTTTTTTTCTCAATTGAAGCTTCCCATTTCACAGGATTTATAATCTGTGCCTGAACTTTGGCAAAAGCAAAAACCAGGAGTAATAAATATAAGATTTTCTTCATTTTATAAGTTTAATAAGAACGAGTTGTTCTGGTGATAATTTGATTTTTATATACTGATATAATTAATCTGTTGGGTGCAATTTTTAACACATAGAAACATAGATCTTGTACACGCAAAAAAGGCGTTTCACTTGTTTTAAATGCACATAGCTTGCCTAACTATGTGAAAGAAATATGTTTCTTTTTGTTCTCTTTTTTATACATAAAACCTATGTTTCTATGTGTTAAATAATTTTTTAAGAATTGCACGCAACGGGTTGATATAATTATTGTTTTTTGATTTGAGCAATAATTTGTGCTTCTGTTGGATTGATGGCAATTAATTTCCCGGAAGTATTAAAAAGATAGGTACTAGGTATTCCTTTTACTCCAAAGATTGCTACCGATTTTGCATCAAATCCTTTTGGATCTATTAATTGTGGGTGTTTTAGTTTGTCTTTTTCAATGGCTTGTAACCATTTTGCTTTCTCAATATCTACTGATATTCCAACAATTTCAAAATTTTGCCCTTTGTATTTGTCATATAGCTTCACCAAATCTTTGTTGGCTATTCGGCAATACGGACACCAAGATGCCCAAAATTCTACTAAAACTGTTTTTCCTGTATAAGAATTTAGTTTGATTACTTTATTCTTATTATTCTGTAATTGGATATTTGGATATGCATCACCTTTCTTGATTTGTGCATTAACAGAAGTGACAGATAGTAATAAGGTTATTGCTATCAATATATTTTTTATTGAATTCATTGTTTTTGTAATTTTGAAAGAGTTAATTCCAAAGCACAGCAGAAAACATAACAAATACTGCTATATTCCCTGAATAGGATTGGATTTTTTTTTAATGATTTACAGCTTTAATTTGGTTTTGGATAAAACGCATTTATGGCTGTCGCAAAAGGAATCTAGCTTATTTTTGGCGGAAGCCAGATAGAACGGAAATCTGAAGAAATAAAGATTTCTGAATAATAATAGTTTTGCTTTCTTTCAGAAAAATTAAAAAATGAATGATTGTCTATTTGAAAAGAAATCATTGGTGAAAAATAACTACAGTAAACTACAGGACAATCTGCGGCACTTTCTATACAACCATTAGCACATCTGTGTTCTTTTGTTTTAAAGTCTGTTTCTTTACAAGCGGCTTTTAAGAATGTTTTGTTTTTAAAACATATCTTTTCTGTTTTAATTCCACGGGCAAAATTAAGCGTAGGTCCCAAAAAGAAACCAAACGTTATAATTAATAGTATGTAGAATTTTTTTGCCATAAGAAATGCGAAAATAAAATTTAATTATCAGACTAGGTGTTAATTTCTATATAATTAAACCTAACAGATTTTTAAAACCTGTTAGGTTTGGAATGAGACTTAATTTATTGTGTAAAACGACCTTCTACACAATCAAAAGTATGTCTCGATCTTTATTTTTTTCTAACCGAAGAGTAAAAACTTTTTTGTTTCACGCAGATTTTGCAGATTAGAGCAGATTCAATTTTAGTTTATAAATAAATTTGCTCGTATCAGCTTAAATCTTTTTGAAATCTGTGTGAAATTATTTCTAACCAAAGATTAAAAATAACTTTTGTTTCACGCAGATTTTGCAGATTAGAGCAGATTCAATTTTAGTTTATAAATAAATTTGCTCGTATCAGCTTAAATCTTTTTGAAATCTGTGTGAAATTATTTCTAACCAAAGATTAAAAATAACTTTTGTTTCACGCAGATTTTGCAGATTAGAGCAGATTCAATTTTAGTTTATAAATAAATTTGCTCGTATCAGCTTAAATCTTTTTGAAATCTGCAAGAAATAATTCTAGCCAAAGATTAAAAACTACAAGATAGAATTAAACCCTTACTTCGTCACGTTAAAAAAAGTATATTCCAATTTTAAGAAAACACCATCAGATGCGGCACGTTGCATCGAGCTATACAATTCTTTTTTGTAAGCAAGATCAATTCTCGCCTGGCTGTTGATGATAAACTGAATAGAAGGAACTACATCCATATATGATTTTCCATTTTCAGTAATTGTTTGTCCCGTAAATTCCAACATTGCATTAATATTGGTTTGCTTATAACTTGTATATTTTTTAGGATACATTAATTTACCTACCGAAAACGTATAGTTTACTGCATTTTTACCTAAAGCATCTGGAAAGCTATAATCTGGGTTGTTAAGCGCACGCACATAACTTACAGATGAACTCAAGGCAACTTTATGAATTAACTGAGTTGCTACTAAACCTGCTTCGTAACCAGAATTTCCGTTGGTCAGGTCTATAGCTTCCTGATTAAAAAATGAGTTATTATAGCTGTATCGTCCAAAGGCAGCCATCCTAAAATGACTCTGTAAATCATCTACAGAAAAGAATCGGTATTTGGCATAAAAACCACCACCTTTAAGCCCCAATCCGTTTTCTTGGTTGCTTAAAAACGCTGAGGTACGAACCATCAGATTTTTATTAATTCCCCAAGTAACTTCAGGCGTTAAATTGTACATAGAACCACTTTCGTGTTTGTTATCCATAAGTGATTGCCCAACACGAACCCCGATAGAACCCGCCGGAGCGTTACTAGCGGGTTCGGTTACTACAAATAATTCTTGGGCATCTATATTATATGAAATAAAAAATAGGAAGACTAATGATAGATATTTCATTTTTATAATGCTTTTAAGTAATATTCATCCTCATTTTCTGTAGCATAACCAGGATACTTAGAATATGATTTAACTAGTTTTTTGTACTCTTTTTGGGTTACAAAACCTTTATCCAGAACTCTGTATTTTGCTTCAGCATGAGCTACTGGGTTTTTAATATCGATGAAAGTATAAGTAGCATCATCAACTTTTAAGGTTGTATTATCTTCGATTTTATCAGTATGAAATTTAGCTGTTAAAACCAGTGAACCTACGAAGAAACCAGCTTTTTCAACTGCTTTTTTCAATACTTTAGGTTGTAATGAATTATCTTTTTTAAAGTAAACTGTAAACGTATTTGTGTTTAAGTCTGTAGCGATACTATCTACTTCTGTAAAAGATTTTAATTGTTTGTTTATGGCATTAGAACACATAGAACAAGTTAATCCTGTTGCCATTATTTCGGCTTTAGTGATTTGAGAATAAGAATTTACACTTGTTATTACTGTTAAAAGTGCTGCGGCTATGAATTTTATATGTAAGGCTTTCATTTTATTTTTTGTTTTTTTTGATTTGAGCAATTATTTGCGCTTCAGTTGGGTTTATAGCAATCAGTTTTCCTGATGCATCAAAAAGATAGGTCGATGGCAAAGCATCAACTCCAAAAGTTACAGCCGTTTTAGCATCAAAACCTTTAGGGTCGATTAATTGCTGGTGTTTCATTTTATCTTTTTCAATCGCTTTTAACCATTTTGTTTTGTCGATGTCTATTGATATTCCAACAATCTCAAAGTTCTGACCTTTGTATTGGTCATATAGTTTTACCAATTTTTTATTGGCCATTCTGCAAGGAGCACACCAAGAAGCCCAAAAGTCTACTAAAACTGTTTTTCCTTTAAAAGAATTTAGTTTAACGGTAGCATTTTTATTGTTTTGAAGCTGAACATCTGGAAAAGAATCTCCTATTTTTATTTGTGCACTTGCTATAGAAACAGTCGCTACAAGGACGAATAATGTGATTATATTTTTTATTTTGAACATGATATTTTTTTTAATGTTTGTGTGTAGGCTAACCATGTAAGTAATGTAAGTTCATTTAAGAGAAGCATCTAAAACTTATATTTTCTTAAATGACTTATATGGTTCAAGCTGCGCTCCATTTAGCATTACAGGTAAACAATGTTATTTAAATGTTTTTGATTATGATTACTCTGCTTTTTTAGGCTTTGCTTCTCTATCATATTGACAACATCCGTGTAGTTCATCATAAACAGTATTTGGTGCAGTAAATTTTTCATTATCATATCCTGCATCAGCAACACGTTTTAGTATAGCATCAAGATTAGTTTTTTTGTTATCGTAAGTAATAGTTGCCGTTTTAGTATTTTCATTCCAGTTTACTTTGGCTTCCTTATTTATGTTTGCTGCAGTTTCGATGGTTTTCTTGCACATACTGCAGTTACCATTGATTTTTACAGTTTCGGTAGATTTGTTTTTTATTTGCGCGCTGGCGTAAGTAACTGATAGTAATAGAGTCATTACCATCAATAATTTTTTTATTGAGTTCATTGTATGTAATTTTTTTTGGATGGATTAATCCTAAAACATAACAGAAACTATAGCAAATACAGCTATTTCTGCGAATAGAATTGGGATTAAAAAATGTTTTTTTTGATTTAAAGCCTTAAAATGACTTTGAATGAGACAGACTTATGGCTGTCGGGAAATTAAATCTAGCTTATTTTAGGTGGAAGCCAGATAGAACGGAAATCTGAAGAAATAAAGATTTCTGAATAATAGTAATTTTGCTTTCTTTCAGAAAAACTAAAAAGTGAATTGTTTTCTGTTTGAAAAAGTGCCATTGGCGAAAAGCCACAGTTTGCAGTTGTAGAACCACAAGAATTCCCTGAACAACTGTTATCGCAATTATGCTCTTTTTTATTAGAATGCTTTTTCTTGCAACAGTCTTTTGTTGTAGATTCTTTTTTGCAACATGACATTTCATTTTTTGTTCCATGCGCATAAGTAAGCGTTGGTCCCATAAGGAAACCAAGCGTAACGAGTAGCAATATGTAGAACTTTTTTGTCATAGTTGAGGGCAAAGATACTTTTTCTTGGCTGTCGTAGTTGTTAATTTTTTTATAAACCTTTTAGGTTGATTGATTTTTGGTACTTTTTAATGCTTGGTTTTAGGTTTGTAATTATTTGCAATTTTTTGAATACTAACTAGATATATTCTCATATTCAAGCGAGATTAATTATTTTATAATCATAATTTTTGTATTAAGTATGCAAGTATGACATTTTTTATTATGTTTGCTAAATCGATTTAGCAATTCATATAACTTTCTTAAAATTATGAAAAATATACTTTTTATCTGCTTTTTTACTTTCGTTTCAACTGCATTTGTGAATGCTCAGGAACTTAAATCGCCCGATGGAAATTTGATTTTAGAGTTTCATTTAAATCCTGAAGGAACACCAATTTATTCTTTGAGTTATAAGAAAAAAGAAGTGATTAAGGAAAGTAAATTAGGCTTTATCATAAAATCTGATATTATGCTGAATAAAGGTTTCAAGATTGCTGACACCAAATTTCAATCAGAAAACAGTACTTGGAAACCTGTTTTAGGAGAGCAAAAAGAAATACAAAATCACTATAATGAATTAAAAGCGGAGCTTGTTCAAGAGAAAAGCAAACGAAAAATATCAATTTATTTCCGTTTGTTTAATGATGGTTTAGGGTTTAGATATGAATTTCCTGTACAAGATAACTTGCGTCATTTTATTATTCAAGAAGAAACAACCGAGTTTAACTTGACAGGAGATCATAAACTTTTTTGGATTCCGGGAGATTATGATACCAACGAATATAGTTATACAACTTCTAAAATATCCGAGATGCAATCTTTGGTATATAATGCAACTCATGTTTCTTTGGCTGCACAAACGACTATTAAAAATCTGGCTACACAAACACCTTTAATGATAAAGACCGATGCAGGACTTTATATCAATATTCATGAAGCAGCTTTAAAAAATTATCCTGCCATGTGCCTTAATGTCGATGATAAAACCTATTCGCTGAGTTCACATCTTGTTCCTGACGCTTTGGGTAATAAAGGATATATACAAACAGGAAGTTTTACGCCTTGGCGAACAATTGTTGTAAGTGATGATGCTAGAAATATTTTAGCTTCAAAGATGATATTGAACCTTAACGAGCCATGCAATTTTGAAGATACTTCTTGGATTAAACCAGTAAAATATATTGGTGTTTGGTGGGAATATTTTACAGGTGGCGGATCTACTTGGGCGTATTCAGATAATCAAGATGTTGTTATTGGTTCTACCGATTTCTCTAAATTAAAACCTAATAAAACACATGGAGCAAATACGAAACATGTAAAAGAATATATAGATTTTGCTGCTGCAAACGGTTTTGATGCTGTTCTAGTCGAAGGTTGGAATGAAGGATGGGAAGATAATACGGCTTTTAAGAAAGAACGCATTTATAGTTTCACTAAAGCATATCCTGATTTTGATGTAAAAGGTTTAAGCGATTATGCAAGTAAAAAAAACGTGAAGATTGTGATGCATCATGAAACAACATCTTCGACTGGCGAATATGAGCGACAATTAAATGGCGCATTAAATTTTATGGTCGATAATAATTATAATGCGGTCAAAACAGGGTATGTTGGACCAATTATTCCGAGAGGAGAGCATCATGACGGACAACAAATGGTGAATCATTATACGTATGTTGCCAAAGAGGCTGCGAAGCATAAGATTATGGTAGATTCTCATGAGGCAGTTCGACCTACAGGTTTGCACCGAACGTATCCTAACTGGTTTGCTCAGGAATCGGCACGAGGAACAGAGTTTGAAGCCATGGAGGGAATTCATCCAGATCATACTACAATCTTACCTTTTACCCGATTAATGGGCGGTCCGATGGATTATACACCAGGGATTTTTCAGGGAGATTTATCGGTTTATGGATCCAAAAAGAATAAGTTAAGCACAACATTAGTAAAACAACTGGCATTGTATGTTACCATGTACAGTCCGTTGCAAATGGCTGCCGATTTACCCGAAAATTATATGCGTTTTCCAGATGCATTTCAGTTTATAAAAGATGTTGCACTAGATTGGGACGAAACATACATCCTCGAAGCCGAACCGGGAGATTATATCACCATTGCAAGAAAAACCAAAGGAAAACAAGAATGGTTTGTAGGCGGAATAACCGATGAAAATTCGCGTACGGCTATGATTGATTTTAGCTTTTTACCAAAAGAAAAATCATTTACTGCAACAATCTATGAAGACGGAAAAACGGCAGATTATAAAACCAATCCGCAATCGTACAACATCCGAAAAGTAACTGTAAACAGTAAAACTAAATTAAAACAAAAATTAGCAGCAAGTGGTGGTGTGGCAATTTCCATAAAATAGATTTTGTTTGAGAATGGTACGCGGATGACGCGGATTTCCTAAAGGAAAGACGCTGATAAAAACGGATTTTTTATTTTAAGCATTGATTAAAAAATCTGCTCGATCTGTGGTTAAACTTTTCTCTCGCAGATTTGGCAGATTGAGCAGATTTAAGTTAGAAAGAAAACAAAGTATTGTTTTAAAATCCGCTTTTATCCGTGTCTTCGCGATAGCGAATCTGCGTCATCCGCGTTCCCTTTTAGACAATCAAAAAAAAACAAAACAATTAAAAAAATATAATATGAGCATAAAAATTTACCCTTTGCAATTTGAACCAATCTTAAAAGAGAGAATTTGGGGTGGCGAAAAATTAAAAACAATTCTTAACAAACCTATCATTTCTAAAATTACAGGAGAGAGTTGGGAATTATCTACAGTAGAAGGAGATATAAGTGTTGTTGCCAATGGCGAATTAAAAGGAAAATCATTAACAGATTTAATTGATGCATTGCCTAACGAAATTCTGGGAACAGCTGTTTATACCCGATTCGGAAAACAATTTCCATTGTTGTTTAAATATCTAGATGCTCGCGAAGATTTATCGATACAAGTACATCCTAATGATCAGTTGGCAAAAGAGCGTCATAATTCATTTGGTAAAACCGAAATGTGGTATGTAATGCAAGCTGATACCGATGCAAGGATTATTGTTGGTTTTAAAGAAGATTCGAGTAAAGAAGAATATCTAGAAAATCTAAACAATAAAACGTTGGTTTCTATTCTTGATGATGTAAAAGCCAAAGCGGGTGATGTGTTTTTTCTGGAAACAGGAACTGTTCACGCTATTGGAGCAGGATTGGTTGTTGCCGAGATTCAGCAAACATCAGACATTACGTATCGTTTATATGATTTTGATAGAGTAGATGCTCAGGGAAATAAAAGAGAATTACATGTTGATTTAGCTTTAGACGCCATTAATTATAATAAAGTTGATACGTACAAGAAGTATGAAAAGACTGTAAATAAATCTAATGTAGTTGTAGATTGTCCATATTTTACAACAAATTATATTCCGCTAAAGGGAGTAGTGAAAGTAAATAAAAAAGGAGATACTTTTACAGTCTATATGTGTATTGAAGGTACTTTTGAAATTAGATATGAAAATGTAACGTATCAATATAAAAAAGGAGATACGGTTTTAATTCCTGCAGCTATGGATGCTTATGTGCTAAATGGAGAAGCATCAATTTTGGAAGTTACTATTTAGAGGTTCAAAGGTTCTGAGATGCTAAGGTTCAGAGGTTCAAAGAGGCAAAGGTTCAAAGTGACAAAGGTTCTGAGATTCTAAGGCACAAAGAGGCAAAGGTTTTGAGACTGAACACTGCTACTGAAGACTGTAAACTGAATACTGCGACTAAATACTGACCACTAAGTAAATATGCTAATTAATTGGTAAACACTTATGATTACTGATGATAATTCTTAGAAGTGTCTATAAAATAATGTTTTATTCAAAAAAATAATTACAAAATCGTTTTAGTAACTATTTTTATATATATTTGTGATATAATTAATAACAGCTTAATAAAAAATTAACTCGCTAGATGAAAAAGATTACTATTAAGGATATTGCCACTGAGGCGCAAGTGTCTATATCTACTGTATCTTTTGTCATTAATGATAAAGGCGAAAAAATGGGCATTAGTCCTGCGGTAATTAAAAAAGTGCAAGAAGTTGCCGAAAAGCTTAATTATCGACCTAGCATGATTGCGACAAGTCTTAGAACAGGAAAGACTAGATCTATCGGACTTATTGTTGAAGATATTTCGAATCAGTTCTTTGCAGATCTTGCCAGAGTTATAGAGGATGAAGCTAAGAGTATTGATTATAGAGTTTTTTATTGTAGTACAGGTGGTGATGATGAACGTTCTGAAGAATTGATACATAGTCTTTTGCAAGCTAATGTGGATGGTTTTATAATTACACCAACAGAAAAGTTGGAAAAAAGCATAGACCTACTTTTAAAATTGCAAAAACCAGTTGTATTAATAGATAGATATTTTCCTAACCAGAAAGTAAGTCATGTAGTTATGGATAATTACGAAGGCTCGCATTCTGCAACTAAATTTCTATTAAATAAAGGAAGAAAAAATATTGCTGTTGTTAATACTAATTCTGGAATGATCCAGATGAAGCTTAGAGAAGAGGGATATAGAGATGCTTTAAAAGAAGAAGGTATTTATAATGATTCCCTTGTTCTCCATATGGATTACAATAGTAGTGAGGAAAGTAAAATTGCCGATATATTCAGTTTTTTTACAAAGAACCCAAAGATCGATGCTGTATTATTTTTGGCAAATTATATGGGATTAGCAGGACTTCAGGCTTTTAGAGGAATGAAGTTTAGGATTCCAGAAGATGTTTCGGTTATAAGTTTTGATGATCACGATAGTTTTCGATTACATACACCAACGATATCCGTTATTGCACAACCGATTAAAGAAATCGCCGAAAATGCAATAAAATTATTGATGGATCAAATGACAGGGATTAAACCTTTTGTTATTGAAGGAATACGTAAAAAAGGAAATTTAATAATAAGAGAATCTGTATAATATAATAAAATGCCATTTTCTAAAAAAAAAGAATGAAGGGAACTTTGGTTTTTTTTTATTCTTTTTACTAAATCGTTTTAGTAAGTTTTAATTTATCAAAAAAGAAGAATTATTAAAATTTTTTGATCAGTTTACTATATCGATTTAGCAAAATGGCGGAAGTATCAAGTTGATGCTAATCAATGACATTCATAGTTTAGAGATTACGAATGGCATATTAAAATTGAGTTCATATTTTTTATTAATATTTTAAAAACAAACAAGTCAAACACAAACACAAATCAAAACAAATAAACCAAAACGAATGCGTATGAAACAAATTTTAGCAGTGTTAGGAATGGTATTGTTGACAAGCTTAGGGGCTGTGGCACAAAATCGATCAATAACAGGCATAGTAGCAGATGCAGATAACAAGGGAATTGTTTCTGCAACAATAAAGGTAAAAGGAAAATCCATTAGTGCTATAACGGATACCGATGGACGTTTTTCAATGACAGTTCCGGAAGGAAGAATTAGTATAACAGTATCATCTATTGGTTATGTTACACGATATATAGAAGTAGGAGAGAAAGAAAATACTATTAATATATTATTACTATCTAGCGTAGAAGAATTAAAAGATGTTGTGATTACTTCATTTGGAGTAAAAAAACAAAAGAAAAGTTTAGGATACGCAGTTGGAGAACTCAAAGGAGATGATTTGACAAAAACCAAAGAAATCAACTTAGGAAATGCACTTCAGGGTAAAATAGCAGGGGTGAATGTTTCTGCACCAGCTTCTGGACCATCAGGTTCAAGTCGTGTGGTAATTCGTGGAGCAACTTCGGCTTCAGGACTTAACCAACCTTTGTATGTAGTAGATGGTATTCCTATTGATAATAGCCAGCAAGGAAATGCAAATATGTGGGGTGGAGCAGATAAAGGTGATGGTATGTCATCATTTAACCCGGATGATATTGCATCTATGTCAGTATTAAAAGGTAGTGCGGCATCTGCACTTTATGGATATAGAGGTTCAAATGGAGTAATCTTAATTACAACTAAAAAAGGAAAAGCAGGAAAAGGAATTGGAGTAGATTTTAGCACAAACGCTACATTTAATACACCAGTAAGTTTATTAAAATGGCAAGACCAATACGGAGCGGGGGCACCAGTAAATGGAGTTGCTACAAGATTTAATAACTTGCAAGAACTTAGAGATTCTTACTATTTTGCTTGGGGAGATAAATATGACGGAACACCTTCACTTTCTCTTGATGGGCAAACTAGACCATACCAAGCCTACGGAAAAGATAATGTGAAAAACTTTTACAGAACAGGATTTTCTTTCAGTAATACTTTAGCAGTGTCTGGTGGTAACGAGAATACAAATTTTAGATTATCATTCGGAAATACAAAAGATGAGTCAATCTTACCAGGAACAGATTTTGGAAGAAGTAATGTTGCTTTGAGTTTAAACTCTACAGTAAATGAAAAAGTAAGTATTGAAACTAATGCACAATATATTTCTGAGAAAAGTCATAACAGACCTTATTTGAATGATTCACCAAGAAATGCATCTTTTCCTACTACATTTTTAACTCCAGGATCAGATATTAGATGGTTAAGTAACGGATATGATGAAAACGGAGGAGAAGCAGATTATTTTGGAGCAAATACGTACCAAACTAACCCATATTTTGCAACACAAGAAACATTAAATGATGATCTTAGAAAACGTTTTATTGGTTCTGCGAAAGTAAACTATAACATCACAAACAAAATTTACGCTAAAGCAGTAATTGGAATTGATGATATTAATTACGAATATACTGAAATAGAACCTACAGGAATTAATTATAACCCAGGAGGATCTTATGAAAACAGGATTGAAAACCGTTCAGAAGTTAATGCATCTGGTTATTTAGGATACAAAGGCGATATCGGTAAAGACTTTTCATTAGATGCTTTTATTGGAGCAAACCGTCAGCATAACAGATTTAGTGGTATTAAAATGAAAGGGAACAACTTTATCGTTCCGTTTAAATACTTTTATGGAAATACGATGCCAGACAAAACGGAGAAATTATATGGTGAAACCGAAGTAAACTCTCTTTTTTATTCTGCCGATATAGGATATAAAAATTTCTTATATCTAAATGTTACAGGACGTGAAGATTGGTTCTCTACTTTAGACCCTGCTAATAACAGTACATTTTACCCATCTGTAAGTACAAGTTTTGTTTACTCAGAAGTTATCGATTTTCCAGAGTGGATGTCATACGGTAAATTTAGAGCAGGTTGGGGTAACGTAGGAGGTGGATTGCAAGAAGCGTATGCTTTATCATTGAATTATACTGCACCAGACGGACAAACAGATGCATTAGGACAACCAATTTTGGGTATTAAAGGAGAAACAGTTCCTAATAAATTCCTAAAACCTTATAATGTAAGTACAATTGAGTTTGGTTTCGAAAACACATTCTTCAATAATAGACTTAGTACAGATTTAACTTTCTACTACAAGAAAACAACTAATGATATTACTGATGCAGATATTTCTCAAAGTTCGGGTTACAGAACAACCAAGATTAATGTGGGAGAGATTTTAAATAAAGGGGTTGAGTTTGCAGTAAATCTAAAAGCGATAAAAACAGAAAATTTCAGTTGGAATGTAGGTTATAATTTTGCTTACAATAATAGTGAAGTATTGAGTTTATCAGACAAAATTAATACCAAAACATTAGAAGGAAATAGAGATTCCAGAGCTTCGGTAGTTTTAGAAAAAGGACAGCCTTTTGGAGTAATTAAAGCATATGATTATTTAAGAACCGAAAAAGGAAACATTGCATTAGATTCTAATGGTAAATTCATGAGAGGAGATTTAATCATTGCAGGACAAGGAGTAGCTCCAACGTCTATGGGATTATCTAATGATTTTACTTATAAAAACTTAACACTTTCGGTTTTTGTAGACGCTAAATTTGGAGGAGAAATCTATTCGGCCACAAACCAGTTAGGAACACGTTATGGATTGACGGATAAGACTGTTGAAGGACGTGAAACTGGATTTGACGTAGAGGGAGTTGGACCTATTGGAAATAGCGTAAGCGCACACGTTTCGGCATACGATTATTGGAGAAGTTATAGCGATATAACATCAAATTTTGTTTATGATGCCGATTTTGTTAAGCTAAGAGCAGTTTCTTTTAGCTACAATTTCCCAAAAGCATATTTGGCACATTCGCCATTTCAATCTATTAGTTTAGCATTTTCTGCTCATAATTTATGGACAATTTATAGCGCAACACCAAACATTGACCCAGAGTCAAATTATTCTAATAGCAATGCACAAGGACTTGAAAGAGCTTCTATGCCTTTAACTAGAAATTATGGTGTAACACTTAATGTCAAATTCTAATAATAAAAATAGAAAGATGAAAAATAAATATATAAAAATATTCTGTATCGCTATTGTTAGTGCAATGACATTCACAGCATGCGATGAAGGATTCGAGGATTTAAACAAGAATCCAAATGCATTAATAGATCCAGCACCAAAATCGATGTTCACACTTGCTGAAATATATATCGACGGACAAGATTATTCTAACACAAGAGGAAATAATGGATATGCTGCACAAATAGTACAACACTTTTCTTCATTAGGAGGGCCAGGTTCAAAATATTCGTATTCATCAGAATATTCAGGTTCATTGTTTGGAGAATCATACGGTAAGGGATTAAATCAAATTCTTCAGTTGATGTCTGTTTTACCAGAAACTGCAGAAAACTCAAATATGATTCAGGCATGTAGAATCATGAAAGTATTCATGTTCCAGAAACTGACAGATACGTATGGAGAGGTTCCATATTTTGAAGCAGGACAAGGATTTAACGGAAACATTTTTGCTCCTAAATACGACACGCAACAAGTCATTTACAATGATTTATTAAAAGAATTAGACGAAGCAGGAGACGCATTAGATGCTAATAAACCTTTTGTAGGTAATGCCGATTTATTTTACCAAAGTGATGTAGCAAAATGGAAAAAGTTTGCAAACTCATTAATGTTAAGAGTTGCAATGCGTTTGTCCAAAGTAGATCCTGCAAAATCAAAACAATATGTAGAAAAAGCTTTTGCAAAAGGAGTTTTTAATTCTAATATAGATAGTGCAGTGTTAAAACATGATTCAGGACCACAAGGAGTTAGAACAAACCCAATAACATCATCTTGGGTTAGAAATGACTTAAACGGAGGAGAATCAAATATAAAATACAGTAAAACTTTTATAGACTTATTAAAGAATACAAACGATCCCCGTTTAAGAGTTTATGCAAAATTAGAAGCTTCAGGAAATAATAATCCTGCTGATCAGCAAGGACTTGCAAATGATGCAAAAGAGTTTCCGGGTGGAGACAAAAAACTTTTCTCAGATCCTAATACTTCTACAGTATTACGTTTAGATGCACCTACTTTAATCATGTCTTATGCCGAAGTAGAATTTTTATTGGCAGAAGCAGCAGCAAAAGGTTGGAATGTATCAGGAACAGCTCAGCAACATTACGAAGATGGAGTAAAAGGAGCGATGCAAATCCTATCAATTTTTGGAGACAAAGTACCAGCAGTTACCATTGCAGAGTATAACGATTATATTACAGCAAATCCATTTAAAGCTACAGGAACAGAAGCAGAGAAAATAGAGCAAATTATTACTCAAAAATGGATTGTTTTATTATTTAATGGTTTCGAAGCATTCTCTGAGTGGAGAAGAACAGGATATCCAGTTTTAGTACCAGTAAATGATCCTTTAGGAGAAACTGACGGTACAATTCCAAGAAGATTAATATACGATCAATCGGAGTTAATTACAAACGGAGCAAACTACAAAGAAGCAATACAACGTCAAGGGTTGGATTTAATGACAACTAGAATTTGGTGGGATAAATAATTAATTTGGTTGATTAGTTATAATAAGTCGGGTAGGATATACCCTCCCGGCTTATTTTTAAGTTTCTATTTTGATTTTTATAAAAAAAACATTTGTTATAAAGAGGTTAATATATTGTTTTTTAGTACCTTTTTTTTCGCAATCAGCACAACTGCTTTTTGCTGAAAAAGATGGAATTACTTTCCAAAGAACTTAAAATAAACGAATGATTTTTTGAGCAATCTAAAATCTAATACCATCCCAGCGTTTCGGGATTGGAACTAAAATCACCGATCTAAAATTAATATAAGTTTGGCAGCCGTAAAAAAGGAAATAATGTCTAGATATTTTTGTTAGTTACTCTTATTCTAGGATATAAAACCTAAAAGAGAAGGAATTAATTGTGCAAGCAATTATCCTTCTCCCACTGCCAACGGTTAAATTACCTTTTGCTATTTGCAAACACACACTTAAAAATTAGACATAAATAATAATTTTATTACTCAGTAAAAATGGAATGTAAAAAAAGCTTTTATTGGTTTGTCGGCATATGTCTTGCAAATTTTTCATTTGCATTAAATGCACAAAATATAGATATAAAAAAAGATTGGCAATATCGGGAAGTAAAAACTGAAAAGTGGAATCCGGCAACAGTTCCTGGAGAGATTCATACCGATTTGTTAAACAATAAATTAATACCAGATCCATTTTATCGGGACAATGAGAAAAAACTAGAATGGATAGAAAAGAAAGATTGGGAGTATAAAACGACTTTTCAGGTTACATCAGCAACGTTTAACAAAAAAAATGCTGAACTAGTTTTTGACGGGCTAGATACTTACGCAACAGTTTACCTGAACAATCAATTGGTTTTAAAGGCCGATAATATGTTCCGCCAATGGAGAGTTGATGTAAAGAAAATAATTAAATCAGGAAATAATGATTTAGTAATCGTATTTAAATCGGCACAAAATGTAGTCGATTCACTTGCAAAGAAAGATTTACCATTTGTAATTCCAGATAATCCTCGTGCTTATGTGCGTAAAGCGCAATACCATTTTGGATGGGATTGGGGACCAAAATTCACCACTTGCGGAATTTGGAAAACACCACGATTGGAAGCTTATGACGAAAAAACTCCAGAGAAACCATATGTGCTTAATCGTAAGATAGAGTTGGTACAGCAACCGGATAGTTTAGGTAAATCATTTTACTTTAAAATCGATGGAAAGCCAGTGTATATGAAAGGAGCTAACTATATTCCGTCGGATGCATTTCTTTCTAGAGTTACCAAAAAAGAATACGAAAAAGTAGTTGGTATGGCAAAAGATGCCAATATGAATATGTTACGTATTTGGGGAGGAGGAGTTTATGAAGATGATTATTTTTATGACTTATGCGATAAATACGGAATTAATGTTTGGCAAGATTTTATGTTTGCAGGAACGATGGTACCAGGAGATGATGCTTTCTTTGACAATGTAAAAAAAGAAGTGCAATATCAAGTAAAGCGTTTACGTCATCATCCGAGTATTGTTTTGTGGTGCGGAAATAACGAAGCCGACGAAGCATTTAAAAACTGGGGTTGGCAAAAAAGCATGAATATGTCCAAACAAGACTCGACGCGTTTATGGAAAGATTATGTTCGTTTGTTTCAGGATAGTATTCCAAAATGGGTAAAAGAAGTCGATAATAAAAGACCATACATTAGTTCATCACCATTATTTCATTGGTCAAAAGAAAAAAGTATTACCGAAGGAGATAGCCATTATTGGGGAACTTGGTGGGGATTAGAAGATATAGAAGCAGTACAGAAAAAAACTGGTCGTTTTGTGAGTGAATACGGAATGCAAGCGATGCCAAATTATTCTTCTATTGAAAGATTTACAAAAGCTGAAGACCGATATTTATATTCAGATATTTTGCAAGCGCATCAAAAAGCAGGGAAAGGATTCATGAAATTAGATTCTTATTTGAATAGATATTTTATTGATTCGACCAAAATAAAGAAAATGAATGTCGAGGATTATACGTACCTCACACAGTGTTTACAATATTATTCGCTTAAAAACATTATCGGAATCCATCGCTCAAAAGCACCTTATAATATGGGAACATTGGTTTGGCAACTTAACGATTGTTGGCCAGTAGCAAGTTGGAGTGTAACCGATTATTATGATCGACAACCTAAAGCTGCTTGGTACGCCATGAAAGAAGCTTACAGAGATGATATAACTCCGACAATTGATTTGACACGTCCGATAGATT
Source organism: Flavobacterium sp. GL_143 (assembly GCF_057834355.1). Classification (NCBI taxonomy): domain Bacteria; kingdom Pseudomonadati; phylum Bacteroidota; class Flavobacteriia; order Flavobacteriales; family Flavobacteriaceae; genus Flavobacterium; species Flavobacterium sp. GL_143. Next base: position 3,570,041 of record NZ_CM174401.1, read on the forward strand.
TAAAACTCGAAGACCCAAAAATCACTTGGAAAGTACAAGGAAACAAACTGACTCTAAAAGCATCAAAATTTGCTAAATATGTAAATGTTTCCATAAAAGGATACACTGGCAAATGGAGCGATAACTACATCGACTTAAAAGCAGGAGAAGAAAGAACAATTACGTTCGAAGGGAAAATAGCTAAGCCAGAGGTTAAGGTTTATTCTCTTTATGATGTTTTAGGAAGGTACTAAGGCACTAAGGTTCTGAGGTGCTAAGGTTTCTTGTATTGCGAATAAAAAAAGGCTCAAAGCGACAAAGGTTTCTTGTATTGCGAATAAAAAGAGGTTCATAGGTTTTCTGTAGAGGCGCACCGCAGTGCGTCTACTTTGCGATCTCTGCGAAAATCTTTGCTCACTTTGCGGTTAAATTTTATGTTCAAAGGTTTTCTGTAGAGACGCACCGCAGTGCGTCTAAAGGCTCCAAAGGGAAACTTTACGAACTCTGCGGTTAAATTTTTATGTTCAAAGATTAAAAAAATATCCGCGTAAATCTGTTTAATCCGTGTCATCTGCGTGCCATTACACAAGTCAAATAAAAAAATAAAATATGTTTAAAATATATAACAAAATAGCTTTTAGTGGTATTATCGCTTTAAATCTATTTTTTGCTAATCCTGTAATTTCACAGGAAAAGAAAGCAAAACAAACTAGTATAGATTACACTCAATACGTAAATCCATTGATAGGATCTGCGGGACACGGACACGTATTTGTTGGTGCCAATGTTCCTTTTGGAGCGGTACAACTTGGTCCAGTAAATGTTTTTGAAGGTTGGGATTGGTGCAGCGGATACAACTACGCAAGTAATACCATATTAGGGTTCACGCACACACATTTAAGCGGAACAGGAATTGGAGATTTAAACGATATTCTGTTGTTGCCAGTATCAGGAAAAGTGCCACTTACCAAAGGCACAAAAGAAGATATGGCAACAGGTTATGGTTCCTATTTCTCTCATAAAAACGAAGTAACCAAAGCAGGGTATTACAGCGTTATTCTTGATAAATACAAAATTAAAGCAGAGCTAACAGCAAGCGAAAGAGTAGGTTTTCATAAATACACATTTAATACCACTACAGATAATCACGTTTTATTAGATCTAGCCGATGGTGTGGGATGGGATAAACCCGTAAAAACATTCATCAAAAAAATCAACGAAACAACACTTGTAGGATATAGATATTCTGCGGGTTGGGCTGCAGATCAGCGTATTTTCTTTACAATGGAATTTTCTGAACCAATTTCAAATATAGCTTTATATGATAATACAACTCCAGTTCCAGGAAACGAAGGCGAAGCAGTACGTATGAAAGCGGTTTTAGATTTTAAAGCTTTAAAAAATAAACAAGTTTTAGTAAAAGTTGGGATTTCTCCAGTAAGTTATGAGAACGCTTCCGCGAATATCAAAGCGGAGATTCCGGGTTGGGATTTTAATGCTGTAGCAAAAGAAGCGACTTCAAAATGGAATAAAGAGCTAAATAAAATTCAGATAAAAGCAGACGATAAAACAACAAAAGTTTTTTATACAGCCTTATATCATACCATGTTTGCACCATCAATTTTTAATGATGTAAACGGAGATTACAGAGGAACCGATAAAAAAGTATACGAAAAAGCAGGTTTTACCAATTACACAACTTTTTCACTTTGGGATACCTATCGTGGTTTACATCCATTATATACTATCACGCAACCCGATAAAATCAATGATATCGTTAAATCATTTTTAGCAATCTACGAGCAACAAGGGCGATTACCAGTTTGGCATTTAATGGGGAATGAAACCAATACAATGAACGGAAATCACTCGATTGCCGTTATTGTAGATGCTTACATGAAAGGATATAGAGATTACGATACTGCATTGGCGTATGAAGCCATAAAAAAAACAGCGATGCAAACGCGTGACGGAATGGATTATGTTCAGAAACTAGAATATATTCCAGCCGATAAAGTATTAGAATCAGTTGGTAATGCTTTAGAATATGCTATTGACGATTATTGTGTGGCATTAATGGCAAAATCATTAGGCAAAACTGATGATTACAATTATTTCTCAAAAAGAGCCAATTTGTACAAATTGTATTTCGATAAAGAAACTACATTTATGAGAGGAAAATTAACCGATGGAAATTGGAGAACGCCATTCAACCCACTTTCATCAGCACATCGTAAAGACGATTATGTAGAGGGAAATGCTTGGCAATACACATGGTTAGTTCCGCAAGACCCTTACGGTTTAATCGAATTGTTTGGAAGCGAAGATAAATTTTTAGCCAAATTAGATTCACTTTTCCTGATAACAGATAAAGTAGAAGGCGAAGAGATTTCACCAGATATCAGTGGATTAATTGGTCAATACGCACAAGGAAATGAACCAAATCACCATATTCCGTATTTGTATGCATACGCAGGACAACCTTGGAAAACCGCTAAATTAATCCGTGAAATCGATGATAAATTCTACTCGACAAAACCAGATGGATTATGCGGAAATGAGGATTTAGGACAAATGTCGGCTTGGTATGTATTCTCATCAATGGGATTCTATTCCGTTAATCCAGCAAACGGAATTTATGTTTTAGGAAGCCCTTTAGTAAACACAGCGACAATCCATCACAAAGAAGGAATTTCATTTACATTAAAAGCAATAGATAATAGTAAAACCAATATCTATATCCAAAAAGCCGAGTACAACGGAAAACCATACACAAAATCATACATCACACACGATATGATTGTAAAAGGAGGAGAATTAAAATTGTATATGGGAAGTAAACCTTCAACGACGTTTGGAGTGAAGAAAGAAGACAGACCGCTTTAGGATTTTAGATTTAAGAGTTCAGATTTTAGATTTAAGAAGTAGGAACGTTCAGCATTCCTGCAAGGTTTTAAAAACCTTGTAGGTATATTTTAAGTTTTCTGGTTTACGTAAGCTCTGTCAAAGTTAGTCTGCGCATTTTTGTTATCCCGAGGAACGAGGGATCTTCGCAAGTAGCTCGACAAAGATTTAAGAATTAGAGTTTAGAGTATATACTCACTTTTTGCATTTTATACAAATACATAATACCTACAAGGTTTTAAAAACCTTGTAGGATAACAACATAGATATGAAAATAAAGAGTTTAATTTTTTTAGGATTAATGCAGTTTTTTGCAGTAAATGCACAGAACAAAACCCTTGATCCAGTAGAATATGTTAATCCATTAATGGGAACACAGTCTTTGCATAGCCTTTCTAACGGAAATACGTATCCTGCAATTTGCCGACCTTGGGGAATGAATTTTTGGACACCACAAACAGGAAAAATGTGTGACGGATGGGCGTATGTTTATACAGCCGAAAAGATTAGAGGATTCAAACAAACACATCAACCTTCGCCATGGATGAATGATTACGGGCAGTTTTCAATCATGCCAGTAACAGGAAAATTAGCTTTTACAGAAGACGAAAGAGAAAGTTGGTTTAGCCACAAAGCCGAGGTTTCAAAGCCCTATTATTACAGCGTATATCTAGCCGATTATGATGTTACAACCGAAATTACAGCAACCGAAAGAGCAGCACATTTTCAGATTACATTCCCAGAAAACGAGCAATCTTCTATTGTAATCGATGCATTTGACAAAGGTTCTTATATCAAAATAATTCCGTCAGAAAATAAAATTATAGGATATACAACTCGCAATAGTGGAGGAGTTCCAGAGAATTTCAAAAACTATTTTGTATTACAATTCGATAAACCATTTGCAACAAATTATACATGGCATGATAAGGTTCTGGAAAAAGACAAACTAGAATTAAAAGATAATCATGTAGGTGCAATAGTTGGATTTAAAACCAAAAAAGGCGAGAAAGTAAATGTAAAAGTATCATCATCTTTTATCAGTATAGAGCAAGCCGAATTAAATTTGAATAGCGAGTTAGGAAAAGCATCTTTTGATGAAACAGTAGCCGAATCTAAACAAGAATGGAATAAAGTTCTTGGAAAATTAAATGCTGAGGGTGGAAGCGAAGAGCAACTAAAAACATTCTACTCTTGTTTATACCGTACTGTTTGTTTTCCTCAAAAACAATACGAAATAGATGCTAAGGGAGAAATTGTGCACTATAGTCCTTACAATGGCAAAGTATTGCCGGGTTATATGTACGCAGGAACAGGGTTTTGGGATACATTCCGTGCTTTATATCCTTTGCTTAATTTAGTTTATCCTACTATAAACAAAGAAATGCAAGAAGGATTAATCAACGATTATAAAGAAGGCGGATTCTTGCCAGAATGGTCAAGTCCAGGATTTAGAAACGTAATGGTAGGAAACAATTCGGCATCTGTAGTTTCTGATGCTTATATCAAAGGATTGCGTGGTTATGACATCAATAAATTATACGAAGCCTTGTTGCATGGAGCCAATAACGAAGGACCGTTAGAAGCTGTGGGAAGAAAAGGAGTGGAGTATTACAACACTTTAGGGTATGTACCTTATGATGTAAAAATCAACGAAAATGCTGCAAGAACACTAGAATATGCCTATGATGATTTCACGATTTGGAAATTGGCGAAAGCTCTAAACCGTCCGAAAAAAGAAATTAGTTTATTCGAAAAACGAATGATGAATTATAAAAAACTTTATAATCCAGAAATTGGATTAATGAGCGGTAGAAATAAAGACGGAAGTTTTCCTAAAAATTTCAATCCGTTTAAATGGGGAGATGCTTTTACCGAAGGAAATGCGTGGCATTACAGCTGGAGTGTATTTCACGACATAAATGGTTTAATTGATTTAATGGGAGGCGAGAAAAAATTTACAGCCAAATTAGATGCAGTTTTCACCACTCCACCAGTTTTTGATGATAGTTATTATGGAGCAGTTATTCATGAAATCCGCGAAATGCAAATCATGAATATGGGACAATATGCACACGGAAACCAACCAATTCAGCATATGATTTATTTGTATAATTATGCTGGCGAACCTTGGAAAACACAATATTGGTCAAGAGAAGTAATGAACCGTTTGTATAAACCAACTCCAGATGGATATTGCGGAGATGAGGATAACGGACAAACTTCGGCTTGGTATGTTTTCTCAGCAATGGGATTCTATCCAGTTTGCCCGGGAACAGACGAATATGTTCTGGGAGCACCATTATTTAAGAAAGTAACATTACAGTTAGAAAACGGAAAGGAGCTTATTATAAATGCTCAAAATAATTCTGAAACTAATAAATATGTTCAGGATTTAAAATGGAATAATGCAACTCATACCAAAAATTATATCAATCATTTTGATGTATTAAAAGGTGGTGAATTAAATTTTGACATGACCAGCAAACCTAATTTACAAAGAGGAACTTCAGCAAGTGCCTATCCATATTCTTATTCAACTTCAAAATAATACTATGCAATCACGTAGAAAATTTATAAAAAACACAGGGATTTTTTCAGCAGGATTATTGGCACTTCAATCTGATGTTTTCGGAATGCAGTCGGATGCTTTCAATTTTGCATTAAAAGATTTTATTACCAAAAGACCGCCATTAGCCGAAAGAAAATTTACAAGTAAAGCAGTTGAAGCAGCAATTGTAAGAATCAAAAAACAAATTGCAAACCCAGAATTAGCTTGGTTGTTTGAGAACTGTTTTCCTAATACATTAGACACAACTGTCGATTTTGAAATCATCGACGGAAAACCAGATACGTATGTTATCACAGGAGATATTGATGCTATGTGGTTGCGTGATAGTACAGCGCAAATATGGCCGTATATTCCGTTTGTAAAAGAAGATAAAAAACTGGCAGAATTAGTAAAAGGAGTAATCAACCGCCAAACTAAATGTATTTTGCTTGATCCTTATGCGAATGCTTTTTACAAAGATTTTAATCAGGTAAGTGAGTGGAAAAATGATATGACCAAAATGCAACCTGGAATCCATGAACGCAAATGGGAGATTGACAGTTTGTGTTATCCAATACGATTGGCGCACGGATATTGGAAAGAAACTGGAGATATTAGTTTGTTTGACAGTAAGTGGAAAGAAGCCATGCTTTTGGTATTGCAAACTTTTAAAGAACAACAACGTTGGACAGATAAAGGGCCATATAATTTTCAGAGAGTAACAGCTTGGGCTACCGATGGTGTACCATTAAGTGGTTACGGATATCCTGTAAAACCATGCGGATTAATCGTTTCAACTTTCAGACCAAGTGATGATAGTACATTGTTTGGATATTTAATTCCGAGTAATATGTTTGCGATTGAAGTACTTGGATATCTTCAGGAAATTTTCTCTTTACCAGCATTAAAAGACAATGATTTAGTGGCTAAAGCCAAAGAATTACAAGGACAAGTTCAGAAAGGATTAGAAGAAAACGGAATCATCGAACATCCAAAATTCGGAAAAATTATTGCTTTTGAGGTTAATGGTTACGGTAGTTTCCACATGATGGATGATGCCAATGTACCTTCATTATTATCATTACCATATTTAGGAGCTATTGAGCCAGATAGTCCGTTATATTTGAATACGCGCAAAGTGGTACTTTCAGAAAACAATCCGTTTTTCTATAAAGGAAAAGCAGGCGAAGGGGTTGGAGGACCACATACAGGAACAGATACCATCTGGCCTATGAGTATTGTTTTGAGAGCCATTACCAGTGTCGACGAAAAAGAGATAAAAGCGTGTATTAGTAATTTGATAAAAACAAATGCTGATACCGGATTCATGCACGAGTCATTTCATAAAGACGATGTTACTAAGTTTACCCGAAAATGGTTTGCTTGGGCAAATACACTATTTGGAGAAATGATAGTACACACAAGCATCCATTATCCTCAAATTTTAAAAGACAAAAACATTTAAAAAACTAAAAATATATTTACCATTAAGAGATTAATAAAAAATTAAGGTTTAAAAAAAATCGGGTAATTCGAAGCAAATAATAAAACATTGCACCATTAAGGAATTAAGAAAAATTAAGCAGTCAGACTTAATAACTTTAATTTCTTAATGGTAAAAAATCTTAATCTCTTAATGGTTCAATTCCAAAAAAAAACAAGAATGAATAAAGAATATGCCGTTGGATTAGACATTGGGGGCACACATATTACCGCAGCAATTATAGATATAGTAAGCATGAAAGTGATTAATTTTTCGCTGCATAAAGAATCATTTGACTCTAATTTGCCGGTAGAAGAAGTGATGACTATTTGGGAAAAAGCAATTAGAACTTCTATAGAAAATTCTAAAGTAGAAAAACCGACAGGATTAGCAGTTTGTATGCCAGGTCCGTTTGATTATATTAATGGAGTTTGTTGGATAAAAGGACAATCTAAATATGAGCATTTTTACGGATTAAACGTTCGTGATTTATTTCAGGATAAATTAAATCTTTCGGCAGATTTTCCGATTCTTTTTGAAAATGATGCGGTATGTTTTGGTAAAGGCGAAGTCTTTAAAGATTCAGATAATCTTTCTAAAAAAGTTATGGCAATCACGCTTGGTACAGGACTTGGAGCTTGTTTTATAGACAAAGGAGAATCGATTTGTACAGGGGATTTAGTTCCTAAAGATGGCGAAATATATGACCAACCATATAAAGATGGAATAGCAGAAGATTATGTTTCGGCACGAGGACTTATAGCTGGTTATTTCGCTTTAAGCGGAAAAAAACTCAACAACGGATTAGAGCTTTTTAATTTGGCTAAAGCCGAAGATGAAATGGCAATAAAAGTATTCGAAGAAATGGGAGAAGATTTAGCTGTAATTGTGCTTCCGTGGTTAGCAACTTTCTCAGCTGATAGTTTTATTATTGGAGGAAAAATTGCAAATGCAAGTGAGTTTTTCTTGCCTACTTTCATTAAAAAAATAAAAGAAGCAGGAAGTAAAGTCGATGTTTCTATTTCTACAGATAATGAAATTGCAGCTTTATTAGGAGCGACAAGTTTGCTTTATAAAGCTTAATAAGTTAAACCATATAAGTTATATAAGTTCATGTAAAAGAATTTTTGATAACTTGTTTTTAATTTTTTAGTAGCTATAAATAACTGTAAATGTTCTAAAAATTACTTATATGATTTAATTTTGAGTTGCTATAAACAGCCCACTTAAATGATCTTATATAACTTATATGGTTTAAAAATATTTAATATGACAAACTCAAACCGCAGAAATTTTATAAAAACAGCAGCAATAGCTTCAGTTGCTGTAGCATTGCAATCTTTTAATACAGACCAAGAAGAAGAAAAGATATTGATATCTAAGAAAGTAAAGAAACCAATTGTACTTTCTACTTGGAAGTTTGGAATTCCTGCAAACGAAGCTGCTTGGGAAGTTCTAAAAAATAAAGGAACTGCTTTGGATGCTGTAGAAGCCGGAGTTAAAATTCCCGAAGGCGATCCAAAAGAGCGAAGCGTAGGTTATGGTGGACGCCCTGATAGAGATGGTCGTGTAACACTCGACGCTTGTATTATGGATGAAAATGCCAACATAGGTTCAGTTGGTTGTTTAGAGTTTATAAAACATCCTATATCTGTTGCAAGAGCTGTGATGGAAAAAACACCACACGTAATGTTGGTTGGGGATGGAGCTTTGCAATTTGCATTAGCACAAGGTTTCAAAAAAGAAAATCTGCTAACAGAAGAGTCCGAAAAAGAATGGAAAGAATGGCTGAAAGACAGTAAATACAAACCAATTGCCAATATTGAAAATCACGATACAATCGGGATGATTGCTCTGGATGCCAACGGAAATCTTTCGGGTGCGTGTACTACAAGCGGAATGGCTTTTAAAATGCATGGACGCTTAGGAGATTCGCCAATTATAGGAGCGGGTTTATATGTTGATAACGAAATTGGAGCTGCTACAGCCACAGGTCACGGCGAAGAAGTAATAAGGATTTCGGGTTGTCACCTTGTTGTTGAATTAATGCGTCAAGGAAAATCACCTCAAAAAGCCTGCGAAGAAGCCGTAGCAAGAATCGTAAAACTAACGAAGAATAGAAACAAAGATTTAAAAGATATTCAGGTAGGTTTTATCGCTTTGAATAAAGCGGGAGAATATGGTTCATATTGTATTCAGGGCGGTTTTAATTATGCTCTTTATGATGATACTGGAAATAAATTAATCGATGCAGATTATTTCTTGAAGTAAAATTCACGAACTTATTTTCCCCCAATCTTTGGCGAGTTACTCACGGAGACCCTTCGTACCTCAGGGTGACAAGTTTGTGGTTATTTTGTGTAGTTGAAGTATTGACAATCTTGTTTTATCTCAATCTTGTCTTTCTGACGAAGGAAGACACGATCGATAGCGAACTGGCGAAGCAATCTCCACAAGAAACTCCATAATGTTTGTCGAGCGACTAGTGGAGACCCTTCTTTCCTCAGGGAGACAAGACTGAGGATAATCGTGCTGTTCCAAATTCAGATTATTATTTACTGTCTTTTAATGCAGTTATTAATTCTACCATATCGACTATGGCGTATGTCGATGAATAATCGGATACGGCATAGGGCAATATTAAGCTGTTGTTGTGGATGATTGCACCACAGGAATACACAACATTGGGTACATAACCTTCTCGCTCGTCTTCGAGTGGCGAAAGTAGTGGTTCTTTAAGTCTTCCGATTTCTTTGGAAGGGTCATCAAGGTCAAATAGTGATGCGCCTATGCAATAACGTCGCATAGCGCCTACGCCGTGGGTTATAACGAGCCAGCCTTCTTGAGTCCAGAGTGGAGATCCGCAGTTTCCTATTTGTGTAAATTCCCAAGTATAACGTGGTTCTTGGAGTAGGATAGGATTGTCCCATTGTGTGGCTCTGTCGGAATACATGATGTAATTGTTTACGCCATCGATACGGGAAAGCATGGCATATTTGCCTTTTATTTTTCGGGGAAATAACGCCAGGTTTTTATTTTGCGCACCTGCGCCATGCAGTGGCATTACCCTGAAGGTATAAAAGTCTTCGGTAGAAATAAGTTTTGGGAGTATGGTATGCCCATTATAAGCTGTATATGTTGCCATAACCCGATTGGAGCCATCATCATCGACAAAACGAACAAAACGAGCATCTTCGATTCCTTTGCTTTCAGAGTCAGATATTGGGAATATAACCCGCTCGGTAATATCGGAGTCGTGTTTGAATTGCAAATCATAAAAAGAATCGGCTAGCCAAATTATTTCTTCGAGCGCTGTTCTCCTTTCCTGACGAATTGATGGATCGCTTAATGCGATATTTACCATACTTTTTAATACAGCATATTCAAATTCATTAGGCAAATCCTGCATGATTTGCGCTATGTATTTGTCATGCGTATGCATTTCGGACAATTTTAAGAGGAATCGTTCTTTGTTGTATAGGCTTTTGTGCTCAATCTCGGCTTTATCGATATTATGCCCAATTTTCATTACTTGGAGGTTGTTGTCTTTATCGAGAATTCCTCTCCTAAAAACAATTGACGAAATATGTCCTTCGCCTGTGGCACGGAATGAAATAATAACTCGTTTTTCGCCTATTTGAAGATCCGATTGATCTAAATCTTCGACAATAGATGGATTGAAAATAGCAGCCGATTCAATAGCATATTCCATCGTGCAGTAAGAACCTATAAGCATTTTTCGGTCGAGAGACATGGCTTCATAGTCTATTTTCATCCCTTCGATTATACCTCTTATTTTTCCGGAATGTTTAAGAAAGATGCTTGAAATATTTCGGTGACGTCTTGCAAATTCACGAAGTGTATGTTCTAAGGTTTCTACGACTTGTTTTTCATCGAGTGTCATTATGCGCGCAACCATTTGGATTGTCCGTTCATCACCATTCATAAAATATCGGGCAACAACTCTTTTGGAATCTGGGATAAATCGTATATTTTTTCGGATGACAGGTACTCGCATAGTTTTATGTTTTAATTAGAATAAAATAGGAACGCTATTTATTTTTGAAGAAATCAACTTTAAAAATCTAGGATTCTTAGGAAGTATTAACTTCCGATAAAGGGATTATTCCAAATTTACGAAAAAATAATAAATAAAATTAGGGTAAGTGTTTGGTTTACAAAAGGAATGGTTTAGAGGGTTAATGCTGTTGTAGAAAATAGAATTCTCTTCATTTGTTCCCGAAAAAGATTTTTAAAAAAGTTAAAGCGAAAGATAAAATTTTACCTTGCAGTTCGAAATTAATAAACCTCAAAATTTTATCTTCTAGATTGATTATTTATGGACAGAATCAAACTTATTTTATTACTTTTTTCGACTTTTACATTTATAATAGCAATAGCATTAACAGGAAAGAATTTGTCATTTTATTTTAAGAATAAAGAAATGTATTCTGATTCTAAAAAATATACTAAAGAATATGTTTTGATAGACTCTATTTATTCCAAAAAGCTAAGACGTAAAACGCGGACATATCTTACTTATGGTTTTTCTAAGAAATTTGATAATTATAAAACTACTTTTGATTTAAACAATCCTGACGGAAGCGCTCTTTTTGAGAATGATATTCCTGTTGAATTTGTTAGGGATTCTCTTAATGGATCAAATGTTTATTATTACGCTTGGGTTAATAAAGAGAAGAAGAAAGGTTTTATTGCTAATCCGAATGAAAAATCAATTAAAGATAACTTGATTTTTTTAGATCGTATTTTATCAATTCAGTTAAATATAGGCTTGATGGTCTTTTCATTGCTTATTTTCTATTGGTTAGAAGTATATAGAATTTTTCAAAAAGCAAGATAATTGTACGTTAGAAAGAGATAAAAAATACTAGATTTTAATCCTGACCAGACGGATATATTGAAATATCTTTTGATAATCACAAACTAAGTAATCTTTGAACCTTAGTACCTCAGAACCTCTGTACCTAAAAAAACTAAGCAATATTCTCTAATCCACCAGGAAATGGTCTGTAGGCATAATAATGCAATACTTCTTCGATGGCCATTTTTAAGGCTTCATTTATTGGGAGCAATGTAATTCCCATTTTGAGGTCTATTTGTGCTAATTGCATATAATAATCAGTAAAAATAGGCACGTACTGTCCTTTATTAATCAATTCTTCGGCTGTATTAAAGTTATCTTGTTGTTCTTCTTTTATGATTTTGCAGGTTGCCAATCGCAGTTTTCCGTATTTATCGGTATTTGCGGCATAACCAAATAGACGACATATAAGTCCTCTATAACGATAATTGCTACATTTTCCTTTATGATGTTCCAGAACAGAGAGAGGGCGGTATAAATGGCAATTTTTGTTGGATGTATTATTTAATTCTGCTAAAGTTTCTTCAGCCATACCATTCAAAAACAAATGAAATGCCCAGGGCAAAAATTCTAGAGGTGAAGCTTCTATATTAGGTTTAGAACAACATTTTCCACAACCAGCGTTACAAAATATATGTGTTTCAGATTGAAAAGCAGTAATTTCAATTTCAAGGCGGTCAAACAATGCTTCTACGAGCCGAACTTTATGTTCTATTGCCATTTTTTTGTGTAAGGTAGGCTAATAGAAATGGCTCATGCTACATTAGGTGTTTTTTTTAATTTAGAAAGGGTCAAAGGAGCAGAGAAACAAAGGAACAAAGGTTTTTTAGGAAAGGTACTAAGGTGCTAAGTTGCAAAGGGACAAAGGAAGCTTCGTTTATGAATAAAAAAGTTTTTTTTTAGTTATTATATTTGTTTCTAAAAGAAATAGTCTTAGAATCTGTATAAGTAGCTTCTCAAGTTACTCTTAGAGTTTTTTTTAAATTTAGAAGGGCTCAAAGGCTATTTAGTTTGTGTAGAGAAAGTTCTCTAGCATTATACTTTATCCGCAAACTAGGCAGTCTTTGTCCCTCTGTTTCTTAGGACCTTTGTACCTCAGAAACTAAAATCCTTTGTACCTTTGAACTTTTAAAATAAGCCCCCAAATTTTATATGAACCGAGAACATTATATTCCCTTTAACAAGGAGTTCTTACTCGAACAACAAATTGCAACTTTTAGTGAAGACCAAAAAAAGGTCGATGATTTTATAAAATTATTCGATATTATAGAGCATTATTATCATTATGAAGCTTTTAATCTTAACCGAAATTTAAAACAAAATTATGCACTTTTCGATCCTGATTTAAGCCAGAAAGAACGTGAAAGTTTTATAGGCAAGAGTGACTTTTCTGTTTTTAAAGAAACTCTTGTTACAGTTTTGGAACATGGTAATTATAGTCGTATTGACAAGGAAACGTTAGATAGGGCTTTTAAAGATTCAGATTTAATAGGTCTAAATTTAGCAATAGATTTTAATGCTTTTAAAGATTACGAATTATATGTTAGAGGCAATCATAAGGCAAAAGAAAAGGTAACTAAATTTATTTTCTGGAAGAAAGAAATTGAGATAGAATATTATGATCGTGTCATGATTTATCTTAATTATAATGATGCCGATTATCTTAGAGAGAAAAAAGTAAAATTAGGAAAAATGCCTATTGAGCCTGGTTCTGTAGTTTTAAAAATCTTTAAGCGCGTTCCTAAAAATGACCTCGAAACGATATTCCCAAATGCAATCCCCAAGATGTCTACTACAGACAAACTATTGTTGTGGGTTCCTGGTATTTTTGGTGGTGTTTCGTTATTAAGCACTACCGTAATTCCGGCATTGATTCGTATGTATGCTGCATACAAATCGGGAGAAACTCTTGATTTATTAAATAGTAAAGCTTCGCTAAATCAGGGTTTAATTGCATTAGGAATTTTATCTGCATATTTATTTAGACAGTATAGCAATTTTGTGAATAAGAAGATAAAATATTCTAAGATGCTTTCTGATAGTCTTTACTTTAAGAATCTAGGAAATAATAGCGGTGCTTTTTACTCTTTATTAAACTCATCAGAGGAGGAAGTACTTAAGGAAACTATCTTGGCTTATGCATTTTTAGAAAGAAGTAAGTATTCTTTAACTGCAGATGAACTCGATTATCAAATTGAATCTTGGTTTATGACAAAGTTAAATACAGATTTAGATTTTGATGTAAATGATGCTTTGTTGAAATTAAAAAACATTGGTCTTGGTATAGAAACAAATGGAAAATGGGAAGTTATCTCGCTTGATAAAGCCCTCATTAAGATTGATGAATTATGGAATAGTGTTTTTAGGAAAGGTACAGAGGTTTTTTTTTAAAGGTTCAAAGGTACTGAGGTTCAAAGGTTGCTTAGTTTGCGAGTAAAATGATTGTGATACATAAGTAACTCGACATAGTTTGAGGAACTGCTTATGGAGATTCTTCACTCTGTTCAGAAAGACAAGATTGGAGAATTTGTTTGTCAATCTACTCGTGAATATTATTTTACTAGTTTGCTATCGTTTATTTTATCCGCAAACAAATTAATTTTTGAAACTTAGAGCTTCAGAAACTTTTTTGTCTCATTCAAACAACTTTAGGTATAATTGTATTTTTCAGCATTGATTTAAAATTAAAGGATGCCTTTATAATATCAAATAGATTTATTCTTAATTTATTGGTTCTAACTTTTATGTATATTTCGTTTAAGTATTAAATTTAAAAAGATTAATAATATATCTGATGAATAATTTCAAACCTATTTCTGTTTTTATAATAACATCGTTTTTATCGGGATTTGCTATTCTCAAATTCACACAGCAATTTAGGTTTATTGATGAGTTCAGATGGATTTATCAAACGGGAGGGATTTTATGTTTTTCCTTTGAATTGCTTTCTTTAGTTTTATCCTTTATTGTTTTGATTTTATTTTTAAAAAGAGATATTAATTTGAAAACGAAATATAAATTCATCTGGATTATTTTTAGCTTAATTCCGCTTTTATTTTGGGTATTTGTTTATATTCAATTTGGTACTAATATTTAAGAATGAGTAAATAATTGTGAAAAAAAAGGAATGATAAATATGAAATCAATCATGACAAAAAAGATTCTATTAATGTTAGCAGGTGTATTTTTTTTGAGTTGTCAAAAAGATAAAAATAATGTATTAATATTTGATGAGGTAGAGTATTATCACAGTAGCTTTTATAAATTGGCTGGTCCACCAGATAATACAGATAGGTTTGATATTTATTATTCTGATTTTGTGCAGGAAAAAAATAAATTCAATTATACAAAATTAGCTCAGTATGGATTTTTAAAAAGAGAAATAAGTAACGATTTTGAGGCCAATATAAAATATTTTCTGACAGATAAAAATCCTGGAAAATATTTCCCTGACTATAGATGTTTAAACTGTTATCAAGATATTTTGATTTTTTACAACAAGAAAGAGTTAATAGGTGTTGCGAAATTTGACTTTTTATGCAACAAGTATTGTTTTACAAGTTTTCTTTCTGATAAAAATATTTATTTAAAAAAGGATTGTTTAAGGTATAAACACTTTTTTAAAGAATAAAGAAATGCGGTAGTTATCTTGTATAAGTTTAAGAACTTTTATAGGGTGATAGTATCATAATCATTTTATCCGCAAACTAAAAGCCTTAGCACCTCAAAACCTTTCTCAAAAAAACCTTTGCCTCTTAGAACCTTAGTACCTTCTTTAAAAAACCTTTTTTGTATCTTTCATAAATTTTATTAGATTTACGTATACCTAAATCCTGAAATATGAGAACGTTAGAACAATGGTTTGATGAATATGCAGTAAGTCACCAAAACCCAAAGAATAAAGCGATACATTATGTATGTGTTCCTGCAATTTTCTTTTCGATTGTAGGTTTATTAATGAGCATTCCGAGTGGTTTAATTGCTCGCACTCTAAAGTTGAATGCCCCAATAATCGAAAATTGGGCTGTGGTTGTGTTACTTTTTGTACTCGTTTTCTATATTCGACTGTCGGTTGCAATGGCTTTTAAGATTGCAATTTTCTCGGCTATTTGTCTGGTTGTAAATTATTATATCGGACAAGTTTTTCCGTTATGGATATTTTCTATTGGTGTTTTCGTTATTGCGTGGATTGGGCAGTTTTATGGACACAATATAGAGGGTAAAAAGCCTTCTTTCTTAAAAGATCTTCAGTTTTTAATGATTGGTCCAGCTTGGGTGGTTGAGAATTTATTCTCGAAGAAAAGGGTTTAAAAAAGGTACTGAGGTTCAAAGGTACAGAGAGGCAAATGCTACTTAGTTTATGAACAAAATTATTTGAATTTTATAAATACCCATGAACAAAATTTACATACTAATCCTTTTTACTTTTACTTTAATTAGCTGTAAAGAAGAAGAGAAAAAAAGGATAAACATTCCTGCAACTAAAGTTTCTATAGAAGCTCCTCAAGATTTTAAACTATGCAAAAGTATCATCGGACTTGAAAAAGGTACTAATGCAATAATTCAGATATCAGATTTGGTTGGAGGAAACTTCGATAGTAATTCCAGAGATTTTTCTAAAAAAGGATTTGAAGATAGAGGAGTTAAAGTTTTTGAGTATAAAGAATTTAAACTCGATGGCTATCAGGCTAAATATATTCATATGCAAGGTCAGGATAATCAGGAAGCTATGACTGTAGTTTTTGGAGATTCTACATTTTGTGATATGGTTATGGCAATATTTCCTGCAAATGATAAAACAACAGCTGATCAAATAAAAAAAGCTATTTTTTCTATAAAATATAACAAAGAGCTTAAGGTAGACTACTTGAATTTAGCTTTTTTTAAAGTAAATAATAATAAATCAAAATTTAAATTTGCGCAAGCATCAGGGAATATGTTTACCTATTCTACTGGTGGAGTAGTTAAGAAGTCTTATGAAAATGAGCCTATGTTCTTAATTACACCTCTCCCTGGTGATTCGGGTTTGACTAAAAAAGAATTGTCGGAAAGTATATTTAATGGTTTGATACAAAATAGCTTTATAGTTCTTGAAGAAAAGAATATTAAAACGGAACGCGTGAATGGGTATGATGCATACGAAATTGAAGTTTATGGTTTTCTAAAGGGGAAAAAAGTTTTAGTTTATCTACTTATATTAAGAAATGAAAATAAGGCTTTGGCTTTAGAAGGAGTTGCTTATTCTGATTTTGATAATGAGCTAATTGGTTTTAAAGAAATAGCTCATAATGTAGTATTTAAATAATATTGAGAGTAAATGAAGAAAAAGTTTAAAGAATCTATATTTTAATGATTAAACAATTGTCCTAAATTGTTAATCATAAAACTTTTATAAGTAAGTAAGTAAAAAAAATAAAGGCATTTTTGGAGTTAAAATTTTAACTTAAATATAAACCATTATGAATGTACCTTTACACCAAATTTTTAAGCGTTTCTTTTTATTGATAGTTTTGGTATCAATTTCTACAACTGCACAGATTAAAATTAATGAGGTCATGGCGAGTAATACCATGAGTTACGACCCTACACAATATAACTTTTCGGATTGGATAGAATTATATAATCCTGCGAATACTACAGTTAGCTTTCGAAATTATTATTTTTCTGATGATATCAATTTGCCTACTAAATGGCAAATTACAAGCTCTAAGGCTAGTATTTCTAAAGCTGGATATTTGCTAGTTTATTTTGATGAAACTAATACAAGCACAAATGCAAGTTTTAGGTTGGAGCCAAAAGGTGGAACTATCTATATGTTTGATGCCAGCAAAAATCTTGTAGATAAAATAACGTACCCTCCTTTAAATAATGGTAATATATCATATGCCAGAACTACAGATGGTGGCAGTGAATGGAGTTTGATGAGTTATCCTACTCCTAAAACAACTAATACAAAAGGTTTTCCTGCAAGTAAACAGGCTGAACAACCTTTGTTTAGTGAAGCGGGAGGATTTATTAGTGGGACGAAACAAATCACGTTAACCAGTAAAACTCCTGGAGCTTTAATTTATTATACATTAAATGGTGACGAACCTTTTGATGCAACAACTCAGGTAACTGATGCATCTAAAATGCTTACGGGTAAAGCGTTGCTTTATAATGGCGCAATCTCTGTTACTAATGCTGTTATTAGAGCAAAAGTTTATGCACCTGGTTATTTACCAAGTACTGTTGTTACTCAATCTTATTTGCAAAATAAACGAAATATTGATTTACCTGTTTTTTCGGTTTCTATGAATGAAAAATATCGAAATGATGGAACTTTGGGTATATGGAAAAACTACAGGAATGCGGTTATGAAAAGACCTTCTAATGTTGAGTTTTTTCCAACTCAAAATGGGACGTCTAATTTTAACTATCAAATGAATGTTGAGATATTTGCAGCTAGTCAGCGTGCAAAAGAGCACAAACAATTTAATATTATAGCAGACAAAAGATTTCAGGGAAATAACCGAATGAAATATGACTTTTTTAATGAAAAGAAAGGTCAAAAAAGAAAGTCGGTTACATTAAGAACTTCTGGGCAGGATGGTAAAAAAACGATGCTGCAGGATGCATTGGTTCATGTTTTGATTAAAGACCAAATGGATATAGACCGTAGAGCTTACGAACCTGCTGTTGTATATATTAATGGTAATTATAATGGTTTGATGAATATTAGAGAAAGAACTCAAAAGGATTATCTGGAATCTAATTATGGTTTGGAGACTAATGAATACGATTTGTTAGGTAAACATAACGATTATTCCACTATTCGTGCTTCTCAAGGGAATATGAACCAATGGAATGAAATGGTAAGTTATCTTAAAGCAAATGACCTTAAAACTGAAGCTAATTATCTTAAATATGTAGAGAAGTATATTGATGAGCCAGAAGTACTAAATTATTTTTTAGTACAAACTTATATTAACAATCGTGATCAGCCTAATAATAACATTAAAGCGTGGAGACCTTATACTAATAAAACAAAATGGCGTTATATATTGCATGATGCCGATTTGGCTTTAATAGTTTATTCATCTGCGGATAATAACATAAACCGTACACAAAAGAGTTCTACAAGCTCGATGGGATATGTTTTTTATAGTCTTTGTAAAAATGCAACGTTTAAGCAAAAATTTGCTGGTCAGTATATTGTTCATGCTTATCAAACATTTGATCCTACCAGAACAACACCTATTACTGATAGTCTTGCAAAAAAGATTGAAAATGAAATAGGTTATACACATGATGTTCATTCTTCGGTTCCAACTTTAGCAACTTGGAAAAAAAATATCCAATCGATGAAAGATTATTGGATTAAAAGACAACCCTATGCTACTAAACACGTAAAATCTTCTTTTGGTTTGAGCGGTAATGAGATGGCATTGAATGTAAATAATGATTTTTCTAAAGGGGATGTGTTGTTAAATACTATTAAATTGTTGAATAATTTTAAAGGGAAATATTTACAAAGTCTTTCTTATTCTTTGGAGGCTAAACCTAAAGCAAGTCATACTTTTAGATATTGGGATATTAAAATAGATAATGTAAGTAGTCAAGAATTTGGTGTTACTTATTCTGGAGTAATTCCTGCTAAAGCAACAAATGTTGTTATTACTGCTGTTTATGATAATGATACTATAAGTTCTGAAACTAAAAAGAATGATGAAGATAGTACTGTAGATGCAAAGGATGAGAATGTAATGAAATCCTCGGATGTGAATTTATCTGAGAATAAAGTTGTTATCGAGGAATTAAATAAACAGTTGGTAGCAAGCGATGTTAGACTATATCCTGTGCCAATTACGGAAGATATCCTTACGATTACTGCTGATGGAAATACGATATTAGCAGTTGAATTTTACGCTATAAATGGTTCTTTAGTAAAAAGAGTTGTACCAGAGGAAATGCCTCTTGATGTTTCTTTTTTAAGTAAAGGTGTTTACTTGTTGCGTATTTACACGGATAATGGAGTAGTAGTTAAAAAGATTATTAAATAAACAGAAATCCACTCGTGCTACGTAAGTAGGTTTTAAAAATGCGCATAGTCTTTGACTTTGCGCATTTTTTTATTTCAATTGAAAATGTTGTGTTGAATATTTTAGTTCTAGCCCAGATAGTAACGGCATCCTTTTCTTTGTTTCTTTAACAAAGAAAAGATAGAGTGGATAGCTGGAATTAGCTCCTAATAAAAATAATCTGGGTAATGATAAATCTAGATAATTAATAGGTCTAGTGCCGATAATTCTGTTACAAAAGGGCAGAACATACTTATTACCACTTCTTTTATTTTCATAAGTCCTGAACCTATGCAATTATTTTGATTCTTGATTTGACTAGGTGGATACCCAAAATATTTACGGAATGCTGTACTAAAATGATTAGGAGATTTATAACCTAACGATTCTGCTATTTGGTATATGTTTAGTTCGCTTTTTAGTAATTTTTGTTTGGCTTCAGTCATTTTTAGTTCGTTTAGATAACCAAAAACGGTTGTGCCAAATATTTCTTTAAAGTATTTTTTCAGCTTAAATTCATTAGTTCCTACTTTTCGGGCAAGATCTATTAATGAGCAAGGCGCCATAATGTTTTGAGTAACTATTTCTCTGGCATGGTGCATTCTTTCGACATCAATTTTTGGGATTGTATGTAAGACCTTTTGCGCTTGGGTTAATTGCTCTACTTGTAACAATAATAATTCAGAAACTTTTGTTTCCATGTACATTCTACGAAAATGACCAGTTCTTTCGCAAGAGCTTATGTCTCTTACTACAGCCAAAATCTCTGGCGTCATGATCTCGCTATATTTTATTTGTTTTGCTGGATTCTCATTAGAATAAGTTGAGATGAATTCAAAATCTAAATCTAAAGAATCTACTAGTGTGTTGTAGGTATCTTGCGGTATTAATATCGAGAGGTATTCTATTGCTGTAGGTGTAGCGGGAAGTTTAGCCAGTTTTGTACCTGCGGGTAAGTAATGTATTTGGTGGTGCATCATGTTGGTACATCCTTTCATAAAAAAGAACATTTGCATGACTGGTTCGTCTGTAAAATATTCAATTTTTATAGGCTGTAATAAATCCACCTCGATAAAGTTTATAAAAAACGATCCTGCTAAAGTTTGGCTATCTTTTATGGTGCCATATTTGGAATCACTGAATGTAATAATATCTTCAATAATTTCGTAAGCGTGATCTTTTTCTTCAAAAAAAGTCTGGTCACAGAGCTTGTAATCTATGTCTTTTATCGTGGTTTTAAGTTGCATTCTAATTCTTACTATGTTGGTTACAAAGATACGTTTATATTTAATATCTGTATTGAGTCTAAATAAAAACAATCCTTTTTGTGTATGTTATAATCCCTTATTGACACCCTTGACCCGAGAGACTAGAGGTAATTTTGCAGGCAAATTAACAATGCCAATTTTACTTTTTAATGCGTTTCAAAAACTACATCGATTGTTTTATAGCAATCAAGAATATAATAACTGCTTGTATTACAAATGTATGCGATGAGGTATTTGGGTTAAAAGAAAAACTTTTTTTTGTAACCAATACAAATACTCAGCCTTTAAAAGAGAAAAACTCTTTATTACAATCTCTAAAATATAGTTTGTTATTTGTTGGTATGTTTTTTCTGCCTTCTGGGGTATTTGCTCAAAACGGAACTCTTTCGGGAGTTTTAAAACTAGAAAATGGTACACCAATTAGTTATGCAGCTGTTGCTGTTAAAAACACAAAGAATCAGGTAATTACAGATGATGAAGGTAAATTTGAATTTAGAGGTCTTGCTTTTGGGCAGTATGAGATTGAGGTAAGTTCTATCGAGATTACGAGAAAGAGCATTAATGTAGAATTTAAAGGCAGCAACGAAAGGATTATTCTTGTTGTTGAACCTTCAGAAAGTTTAGGTTTAAAAGAGGTTGTTATTAATGTAAAGACTGAGAAAAAAGAGGTTGAAACTAAGGGTTTTGCTGTAAATGTTATTGATACTCAAAAGATGGCTTTGCAGTCTATACAAACTAATGAGTTGCTGGATCGTTCGGCAGGGGTTCGTATTAGGCAAGATGGTGGATTGGGTTCTAAGATTGATTATAATATTAATGGTTTATCGGGTAATGCTGTAAAGGTTTTTATTGATGGTGTTCCTGCTTCTAACTTTGGTTCTTCATATTCTTTAAATAGCATTCCTCCAGCATTAATTGACCGTATCGAGGTTTATAAAGGGGTAGTTCCTGCCAATCTTTCTGAAGATGCATTGGGTGGAGCGATTAATATTATTCTTAAAAAGAAAACCAGAAACACGCTTGTAACATCTTATTCATTGGGTTCTTTTAATACTCATCAATGGAATATAGCGGGTAATTACCGAAAAGAAAATGGGTTAACAGTTGATGCTTCTGCATTTTACAATTATAGCGATAATAATTATGAAGTTTGGGGAAAAAGTATCGCTTTTAAGGATTACACAGGACAAACGAAGACTGATCAACGTGCAAAACGTTTTCATGATGCTTATAAATCATCTGGTGTTAAGCTAGAAGCTGGTTTTACAGATGTTAAATGGGCAGATAGGTTTATGATTGGTGGTATTTTATCTAAGGATTATAAAGAGGTTCAGCATGGTATTACAATGGATAATGTATATGGTGACCGCCATACCAGACGTAATTCTAGCATTGCAACATTAACTTATAGTAAGAGTGATTTATTTACAAAAGGGTTATCGTTTAAAGTTGATGCAAGTTATTCTTATTTAAAAAGACAGGCTATAGATACTGTAGGTGTTATGTATGATTGGACAGGAAAACCAATAATGTATCCTGACGGAACTTATGTAAAATATAGTAGTGGGGCAGAGGTAGCAAGTGCTAAAACTCTAGGTATTAATACTGATAAGACTTTGTTTGTTCGTACGAACTTAGGATATACAATAAATAGTAATAACACGATTTATGCTAATTATATGTATAATAATTTTATACGTGGTATATCGGATGAATTGCAACCTTTAGGTCTGCAATTACTAGAGAATACCAGGGATTTACAAAAAAATATCGTTTCGTTTACGTATGAGAATCTGGCTTTTTCTCAAAAATTAAGAACTAATATTTTTTACAAGCATTATTTTCAAAAGGCAACTTCAAATGAACCTTACAGGAAAGATATTGTTACTGGAGTTCCTAATTACGAAATGAGAGTATTTACCAAAAAGTCTGATTTTAGCGGATATGGTATTACTTTATCTTATGAATTAAATCCTAATTTGTATTTGTTAGGATCTGCAGAGAAAGCGATGCGATTACCTAGTCCTAATGAATTGTTTGGTAATGTTAATGATAATTTACTTGCGCCGGCAGGAGAGCTTAAACCTGAAACGAGTTACAATGTAAACGTTGGGGTAAATTGGTCTGGATTAAAGTTTGGCGATCATTCTATTAGATTAAATACCTCTCTTTTTTATAGAGACACTAAAGGAATGATTAGGGAATCTATAAGGGCAGGAAGTTTTACTTACTCGCAATTTGAAAACTTAGAGAATGTAATGTCTCGTGGTATAGATGCTGAGATTATTTATGATTATGCTAAGAAGTTTAATCTCTCTTTTAATGTATCTAAGTTTGAGTCTTTATTTAATACTCAATTTGATGCCAATGGTGCTCCATATTTATTTTATCGTATGCAAATAAGAAACGAGCCTTCGTTTAAATTTAATATTAACGCAGTTTATTATCAGGATGATTTATTTGCGAAAAATTCAAAGGCTTCTATTTATTATAACATCAGCTATGTAGATGAATTTCTTAGGAATTGGGCAAATGTGGGAGGAAAGAACTTAGACTATATTCCAACACAATTTTCTAATAGTTTAGGAATCGCTTATACTTTTCCTTCTAATAGATTTACGATTAGTGTAGATGCGAAAAACATATTTGATCAACAGATATTTGACAATTTTGGTTTGCAAAAACCAGGCAGGGCATTTTTTGCCAAATTAACGTATTCATTAACTTCAAAATAAATAATCGCAATGAAAATTAAATTTAGAAATTTAAAAAGTACATTACTATCAGGTGCTTGTGCAATAGCACTACTAGGCTCATGTAGTAGTAATGATAATAATGGAGACACTCCTACATCGCCAGAGGTAAAAACTGATTTTCAATTGGCTTTTGCTAGTGGTTCTGGTAGTATTTCTGGTACTTATCTTCAGGGGGTTACAGATCTTTCTCAAGGTGAAATTTCATATTCTAAAAAAGGATATTCAATGACTTCATCTCGTACAGCAAGAGTATTTACATCATCGGATGGTTCGCTTGTTTACAGTCTTAATTATACAATTGGTACTATTGATAAGTTAACGTACCATGGTGGAGATAATTATAATAAAATAGTAACTTTTGATGCTTCTATTCCATTAGGGGTTAAGGCAGTACGTTTTACAAAAATGACTGATAAAGTTGGATCTGTTCATAGTATTGCTTCTGTTAAAGTATTTGGAGGAGCTAATAATACAGAGTTTTTAAAACATAAGATAACTGCAAGTATCGGTCTTCTTGATTTAGAAGCCATGAATTTTGGTAGTAACTTTAAGAAAGATATTGATGTAGTTCTTCCTGGAACTTTGGCAAGTGAGGGGTATTACATTGATCGTATTGATTGCCCGGTTATTTCTGGTAATAAATTGTATTACGGTACATCTGTAAGTAAATTTAATGCATCAACTGGTGCTAATGATGCAACTGATAAAACATTTACTCTTGTATTAGACTATCCAAGTTTAGCTAATGCTACTGTAATTAGTACTTCGCAAGTTAAAGGAGCTACAAATGGTTACCGTACACCAACACAACACTTTAATGAAGCTGGTGAAATCATGCAAATGGTAAGTAACGGTAAGGATTTAAATATCGTGAAAATTATAAATGGTAAATATGATGAAACCTATAAATATAGCGTAAGCGGATTGTTAGGTAGAGATGCTTCTAGTAATGGTTGGTTCTATGCTGGTAACGGAATTGGATATATGCCTTACGAAAAGAAAGGTGACACAAAAATTCAGATTGGTGTTGATAAAAATGGTGATCCAAGCTATTCTGCTCCTTGGGGATTGGCTAGAATTGACCTTAAAAACAATAAGATTGTAGACTTAAATGTACCTGCTGGATTATGGTTAACTCAATACCAATTTTCAGTTGTTAAAAATGGTAAATTTTATATTGCATTAACTCCAGTAGGAACTCCGGGTAACATCTATATGTTTGATGTAAATTCTACAGATGCTAATGGTACTTTGGGTGCAAGAATAACAGCAGGTGCAGATCAATATTATATCGGAATATTTTAAGGTTCTGAGATTTTAAGAAAGGTTCTGAGATTTTAAGAAAGGTGCTGAGGTACTAAGAAAGGTACAGAGGAATTAAGAAGCAAAGGTTCAAAGGTTGTTTGGTTTATGTATAAACTGAGTAACTTTTGGACCTTTGTTTATTTGTAAGGTGCTAAGGTTTTAGGAAGGTACTGAGGTTCTAAGAGGCAAAGGGACAGAGGTCACAAAGTTTGCGTATGAAATATTGCAATCGCAATATTGTATCCCTGAGCTTGCGAAGGACGCAAAGTAATCTAAAATCTAAAATCTAAAATCTAAAATCTAAAATCTAAAATCTAAAATCTAAAATCTAAAATCTAAAATCTAAAATCTAAAATCTAAAATCTAAAATCTAAAATCTAAAATCTAAAATCTAAAATCTAAAATCTAAAATCTAAAATCTAAAATCTAAAATCTAAAATCTAAAATCTAAAATCTAAAATCTAAAATCTAAAATCTAAAATCTACCCCGAAGCCTCGGGACTAAAATTTCTATTTCTTCGCAGTCATTGTTGCGCCAGCAGAAGCTATAACTACCAAGGCAACAGCTAGTATTTGGCTAATAGTAAGGTGTTCTTGCAAAAAGAAAAAGGCACAAATCGAGGCTGCAGCTGGTTCTAAACTCATTAAAATACTAAAGGTACGCGGAGGTAGTTGTCCTAGTGCTTTCATTTCTAATGTAAACGGAATTGCGCTAGATAAAAGTGCAAGTGCAATACCCATTCCTAATAAACTAGGTGTAAGGTTGCTTAATCCGTTTTCCATAATTCCAAAAGGGACAATAAGTATAGAGGCAAATAACATTCCTGTAGATACTGCATCACCATCTTTCATAACTCTGGAAACTTTTCCTCCTAATATGATATATGTTGCCCAGAAAACACCTGCTAATAATGCAAATAAAACACCAACAAGATCGATACCATTGCTAGACCACGGCGCAATAAGAGCAATTCCTATTGCAGCAAGTAATACCCATAAGTAATCGACTAAACGCTTAGAACCAAAAACGGCTACTAATAAAGGTCCTACAAACTCTAATGTAACACCAAGACCAACCGGAATTCGTTCTATAGCCAGATAGAAAATTAAGTTCATTGCTCCCAAAGACAAACCATAAGGAATTACAAGTTTCCACTGAGGAGGAGTAATCATACGTAAGTTTGGTCTATAAACTAATAATAATATTATTGCAGAAATTCCTATACGTAACGATGCAGTTCCAGCTGCACCAAGAACAGGGAATAGACTTTTTGCAATGGCCGCTCCACATTGTACACTTAAAATTGCTAAGATAATTGCTGGTAATGGAGGGATATTTATTAGTTTGTTTTTCATGGAAAGATTCAAAATATGAGGGCGCGAAATTACAAAAAAACTAACTTAAAATTTTGTAATAAAAGTTAAATGATTTGTAATCTTTTCTTGAATGTTTTACAGGAAAAACACTACAATATTTTTAAGCGTTTTTCGATGATTTTTTTAACCATATAAGTCATTTAAGAAAACTTAAGTTTCGTTTACATGAAAGTTATATTCTTATATGGTTAACTTTTTAGTTTAATGATATAACTCAAGAATTAATCCTCTAGTTTGGCGAAAAAATCATTCCTTGAAATATAATTTTTAAGAGGTAAAACCAAGCAAGTTGCCAAAACAAATGGTAGCGTAAATGCACCACCAGCATTTTGAAGAATTTCAATTTTAGCATTTACTAATCCGATATTGATTATGACACAGATTACTACTGAAATTAAAACCAGAGCACCGTCTATTTTTTTATTTCCAGCAAAAACAATGGCACACAGTACTGCATTAAAACTAAATAATCCCATATGAATTTCATTAATAGGCTCGTGTCCATGAAAAGAAAGTGCCGAACTTATTGCAGAAGCCATTAAACCATATAAAGCAGCAATAGGCGAATTAATATAAACTCCGATAAAGAAAAGAAGCCCTGCCCAAATACTTGCCTGAAAAATTACTTCTCCAAAACCATTAACCTCAGAAGAAAAAGCGTCAATATCTGTTAAATCAGGAACGGTTAGGTATTCTGGTGATGGAGGAATATTTGAAAAGTGGTGAAGTAATGATACTATAATCCAGGTAACAAAAATGAATGGGAAAGTAAAAACAGGAATTTTTCTTTTAATGAAGAAATGCTGAAGCATTGCAGCAGCAATAGATCCCAGAATAACTAGTAGCCAAATAATGACTTCATTTTTGAATAAAAAAACCAATGCAACACCTACTAATGACGGACTGAATCCGTATAATCCCATTTTAATTTCTTCTTTGTCATATTTTAAAGCCTTAGCGGTAAGTGTACCCGTTAAAGATGCAAGAAGTACTGCAATACCCATTGATGCAGATCCTGCAAAAAGTCCAATGGTAAAAAGCAATCCAGTATAGATATTTTCTTGCAGCATTATTTGTCCAACACCTTTTAAAACTTCACTTGCAAGGGGAAATTTTTGTTCTATTATTTTGTTCATCTTTTTCTTTTTTTATCTAATTTGTAGATTTTTTGTTTGCTATAATTGTAATTATTTATAAAGAAATTATAACAGTTTACCATCCTAAGAATACCATCCCGAATGCGCAAGTTGTAATTACAAAACCACCTATTGCGTTAGAGTAGCGCTCTAGTTTTTCAGTCTTGATAAGGCTGTATCCATAACGACCTAAGATTACCATAAGTAACATGGTTAGAACGGTAGAAATTGTAAAGACACTAATAAGTACCACGATTTCGGTTACAGAACGATGTGTTCCTGAGAAAAAGAGTAGAGGAATCAAGGGTTCGCTTGGACCCATAACAAAAATTGCAAATAGAACCAAAGGTGTTACTTTTACTCTTTTATCAGGCATTACAATTTCGCCATGTTTGTGTTCAAAAACATAAACATCTTCACCTAGAACATCAAAATGTTTATGAGGTTTGTTTTTATAAGCTTGCCAAACTCCATAGATTAAATAAATGAGTCCAAAAATCAATAAAGCCCAGCCAGAAATGTTTCCGCGTATATCCTGAAACCAGCTTATTTTATTCATTTGCCAGCCTAAAAACACAGCAATCAGACCAAGAACTACAGAACTTAAAACATGACCAAAACCACAAACTATTGTGAGCATATAGGTTTTAAAAGCAGACCATTTTCTTGAACGTGATAATACAATAAAAGGTAAATAATGATCTGGTCCCGACATGGTATGTATGGAACTAATGGATATGGCGGTGAGCGATAATGCCCATAATGTCTCTGTCATGATAAAATATTTTCGGTTTTAAAAGCCCATACTTTTTCCTGTATTTTCTGGAAGCAATTAAACATTTGTTCTCCTCCGTGGCCTAATAATCTTAGAACAAAACCATCATTTTGTAAAGATGAAATTCCGAATTCCAACTCCTTTTCAGTTGCCATCATTTCGTAAATCTCTTCTATAAAATCATCAGTTTTAATGTTTTTAGTATTCAGATAAACTAAAGTGCCTTGATGAGTAAATGTTTCTAAACAGCCTATAGAATCTAATGGGATTATTTGGGGGCGTAATAAAATATTGTCTTTAAAAATTAATTTTTGCTTATGGAAGACTTCAGTTTTATTCTGAAAATGAGAATATTTAAAAACTTCTCCATGGTGTTTTCTTCCGCAAGTAATTATTTCACCCATCATTAGATCACAATCATCTTCGATATAAATTGTGTTTGTACTTATAAATGTTGAATTTTCATGTGGTACAATCGGATGTGGTACATAAAAGAAAGAAGTGCTTGCTTCCATTTTTGCAACAAGATTTTGTGTTGCATGACCATCCATATTAAATAAACGCTGGTAGGATTGTGATAATAGCTGCAAACGAGCATTTTCTTCTACCAGAACATCAATATAATAATTATCACCATTTAAAATCCCTGGTGACGAACTGGTTATCATTAAGTATGCGCCACCATCCTTTTTTAATTGCCCCACAGGAACAACGCGAAAAGGAGGTGTTACATACACATCTTTCATATAAGAGTTTCCATCTCTACAGCCTGTTACGATGCTTAATTTAGAATCCATTAGCGGTATAACTTTGGTTCTTCGACATCTTCTAAAAGGGCATATTTTTTAATCCATCCTATAATACTGTCAAGACCTTCATCTGTTTTAAGATTACTAAAAACAAATGGTTTTCCCTGACGCATTCTGCGAGCATCATTTTCCATTACTTCTAAGCTTGCACCAACCATAGGAGCAAGGTCAATTTTATTAATTAGTAATAGATCAGAACGTGTAATTCCAGGACCACCTTTTCTTGGAATTTTTTCACCTCCAGATACATCAATAACAAAAATGGTTACATCGGCTAAATCTGGGCTAAAGGTTGCCGAAAGGTTATCACCACCGCTTTCGATTAAAATAATTTCGATATTAGGAAAGCGTTTTGCCAGTTCATCTACAGCCTCTAAGTTCATACTTGCGTCTTCGCGAATGGCCGTGTGTGGGCATCCACCAGTTTCTACTCCGATGATTTTTTCTTTTGGCAAAAGACTGTTTTTAGCCATAAATTCGGCATCTTCTTTAGTATAGATATCATTGGTAATTACCCCGATATTATAATCGTCCATTATTTTTCTGGAAAGTCTTTCCAAAAGTGCTGTCTTTCCAGATCCTACAGGACCAGCGACACCTATTTTTACATATTTTCTATCTTCCATTTTTATTCTAAATATTATTGTTTTAAGACATATATAGTCTTGAATATAATCTCTCATGTTGCATGGCTCTTATATCAAAAGCAATGCTGCACATTCCGATTAAGTTTTTATCTAAACAAAGGGTTTCTGCTACCAATTGCGCTATTTTGGGCTGAAAGCGAAACATCATATCTTGTCCGTCTAGCTGACTCAGAGGTACTAATTTTACACTATTGGTAATCATTCCGATGCAACTGTTGTAAAAAAAGGCAAACAAAGATTCTTCCAGAGGGATTTCCATTAAGCAGGCATACATCCCAAAAGCAATAGCATAATGTCCCGTTGTATCACCTTTATAAATGCTTTGCTCGTATTGCAAAGCCAGATCAAATTCTTTATGCCGTCTGAAAATTTTAATGAATCGCAGCCCTAATTTTTGGCTGGCGTCTCGCATTTCTCTGGGAGATTTTAATGCAGTACATTCCTGATCCAAAAGAATCAGGGCTTGCAAATCATTGTTAAGCGTTTTTTCATAAGCCATTCGCATAAAAGAAGCATCATTGAATTTGATGTTGTATTTAAGCATATTTTCAATGAAAATTTCTGCCGATGGGGTATCTTTTACGATATTGTTTTGCACATAAGTTTCCAATCCATTAGAATGGGAAAATCCTCCTATGGGCAATGTGGGGTCGGCTATATGCAGTAAACTGCCTAAAAATTTATTGGTCATTTTTTGAGGCGATATTAATAATTTTGCTGAATAAAGAAGTACTTCCCGCATGACCGTGAGGCTCTACGTTTGATTTTAATAAATTCAGTAATTGATGTTCTTCCTTTGTAGGCTGGTAACCTGCGGCTTCTAACCATCTAAACATTGGCATTTCAAAAGGCATTAATACTTTATCGTCTTGTATAAAAAGTGGCATATGTTTATTGCCAATTTCATAACAAACAGTTCCCATTTGCAACATCGTAGTAGGCTTTATTACAAGAGCTTCACAAGGTTTTATGTACACAACAATAGCTGTATCATTATCTTGATAAAGGATATCGCCATCACGTAATCGTTGTCCTTCTTTTAAGAACTTTATAGACAATTCGGTACCGCCATTGCTAGTTTTTCGCTGAATGCGCTTGGTAGATTCATACCATTCTATTTCCAGTAAGTCAACCTTTAGTTTACCTAAAGGTTGCTGGGCAGTATTACCTAATATTTCTTTAATAAGCATGTGATAACTTTTTTTAATTTAGTTTTAGCTAAGCTCTTAAAACATGAAATACAATTGAGCCAAAGGCAATTTAGTAGCAGGTTCACACGTAATATGTACACCATCTACCAATACTTTGTAATTCTCAGGATTTACTTCAATATCAGGAGTTCCATCATTATGAATCATGTTTGCTTTAGAGATGTTACGGCAGTTTCTTACTGGTAAAACCATTTTTTGTAAACCATATTCTTCAACAATTCCTTTTTCGATAGAAATTTGAGATACAAAAGTGGCACAAGTACCGTATTTAGCTTTTCCGTGAGCACCAAACATAGTTCTGTAAACAATAGGTTGTGGAGTAGGGATAGAAGCATTTGGATCTCCCATTTTTGCAGCAGCGATAAAACCACCTTTATAAATTATTTCTGGTTTTACACCAAATAATGCTGGTTTCCAAAGTACAAAATCGGCTATTTTACCTATTTCGATAGATCCAACATAATCAGAAATACCGTGAGCAATTGCTGGATTAATAGTGTATTTAGAGATGTATCTTTTTACACGGAAATTATCATTTTCAGTATCTGGCTCTAAATATCCTCTTTGAGAACGCATTTTGCTAGCCGTTTGCCAAGTTCTGGTAACAACTTCACCTACACGACCCATAGCTTGCGAGTCAGAACTCATGATACTAAATACTCCCATATCTTGTAAAATATCTTCGGCAGCAATAGTTTCTGGACGAATTCTAGAATCTGCAAAAGCAACATCTTCAGGAATGTTTTTACTTAAGTGATGACAAACCATTAACATATCCATGTGCTCATCTATAGTATTTACTGTAAATGGTCTTGTAGGATTTGTTGATGCTGGCAAAACATTTTTATACATTGCAGCTTTAATAATATCTGGTGCGTGTCCGCCTCCAGCACCTTCAGTATGAAAAGTATGTATAACACGACCATTAATCGCAGTCATAGTATCTTCTAGAAAACCAGCTTCGTTTAAGGTATCTGTATGTATTGCAACTTGCACATCATATTCATCAGCTACTGTAAGAGAAGCATCAATAACAGCAGGAGTTGCTCCCCAGTCTTCATGAATTTTTAATCCTAATGCACCAGCTTCAATTTGTTCTACTAACGGTTTAGATGTAGAACAGTTTCCTTTTCCGAAGAAACCTAAATTCATAGGATATTCTTCTGCAGCCTGAAGCATTTTTTCAAGATTCCATTTTCCAGGAGTTATAGTTGTAGCATTAGTTCCGTCATTTGGTCCAGTTCCACCACCAATCATTGTTGTAATACCACTATACAAAGCAGTTTCTATTTGTTGCGGACAAATAAAATGAATGTGTGTATCGATTCCGCCAGCAGTAAGGATATAACCGCTACCACCATGAACTTCGGTAGAGGCACTAATGATAAGATTAGAATCTACACCATCCATAATATCTGGATTTCCAGCTTTACCAATACCTACGATTTTACCATCGCGAACACCTACATCGGCTTTTACAATTCCCCAGTGATCAATAATAATAACTCCTGTAATACAAAGGTCTAACGAACCTTGCTCACGGATAGAAGTTGTGGATTGTCCCATACCATCACGTACTGTTTTTCCTCCACCAAAAATTACTTCGTCACCATATACCGCATAATCTTTTTCGATTTCTATTATTAAATCGGTATCTCCTAATCTAATTTTGTCTCCAGTTGTTGGTCCTGCTAGATTAGCATATTTATCTCTACTTATTTTAAGACTCATTTGATGTATTTTTAAAATTTAATTGCTCAGCTAATTTTAATGCCATGTCTTTATTATGAGATGAATTGGCATCACCGTTTACAAGATTATTTAGTCCCATAATTCTGCGATTTCCACCTATTTTCACAAGGCTAACTTCTTTTTCTTCGCCTGGTTCAAAACGAACCGCAGTGCCAGATGGAATGTTTAAACGCATACAAAATGCTTTTTCTCTATCAAATTCCATGGCTCTGTTTACTTCAAAAAAGTGAAAATGCGAACCTATTTGTATTGGTCTGTCTCCCGTATTAATCACTTTTATACTAGTTGTTTCACGACCTTCATTTAAGATGATATCGCCTTCTTTTATAAATATTTCTCCTGGTATCATTTTTTGTTTTTTTAGATTAACGAATTGGGTTGTGAACAGTTACCAGTTTAGTTCCGTCTGGGAAAGTTGCTTCTACTTGTATGTCATGAATCATCTCTGGGACACCTGGCATTACATCGTCTCGTGTTAGTACTTTGGCACCACTTTGCATAAGTTCGGCAACAGTATTGCCATCTCTGGCACCTTCCATAACAAAAGCTGTTATGATTGCAATAGTTTCGGGATAATTAAGTTTTAATCCTCTTGCTTTTCTTTTTAAAGCGACCTCGGACGCTAAAAAGACCAATAATTTCTCGGTCTCTCTTGGAGTTAAGTGCATATTTTTTGTTTTTAAATTGTTTAAAGAATACGGTGAATTACTTTCGAATTTGAGTACATCGAAAGTGGGGAAAACAGTAAAGTAATTTGTTGTGTGTAATTCGTAAAAATGGCACTTGATACACAAGAAGATAGATTCCGAAATTAAGTTTGAGGCAATTTTAAAACATCAAAAAGTTAGCACATAGAGTTATGCGTTTTTTTGATAGGAATACCTTTTCTACACTTTTGGAAGTTATGTTTCTGTGTATTAAAAATAGTTAACCCGAAGGTTTATGGTATTTTTATTGCGTGGTATTGTAAGAATAACGGTAAATTATACTGCGTACTATTTGGACTCTCTTTTAGAAGTGAGAATCTATTATCAAATGAGTTAATTTGTAAGTAAACCAGAATTTCATAAGGAATGAAATATGGGTTTTCTATATCTAAATCTTCATTTGAAATTATTGAATCAATATCATTATTTATTCCTGATAAGGTTTTTTGAATAGACACTTCCTTTTTGTGACTACTCTTTAATAATGGTATTGCTTTGTTATTATCTGCTAACAAATTTTGTCCAAAAAAAAGGAAAAATATAAAATAGAAGAATAGGACAAATCTTGTCTTATTCTTGATTTTTAAAATCTCGCTTTTTAGATTATGCATTTATATTTTTGTAGAAATTACTTTACAAAATTACTATTTTTAGTAATTTGTACGCTGCTCTACCTGCTAAAGATTTGTTAAATATAATATTAAAATATTGAATTGTCGTTGTTTAAAGAATTTATTTTACACATAAGTGTCTTATTTGTAGTGTTTTATGTTATTTTTGAATAGGGTTTAGATTATCTGTTTTGTTTGAAAAAAGTTTGAGTAAACTATTTTCTATAAAAGATGACAGCTATTGATTGAAGTTTATAATTGGTACTATGATTTCTTGTTGTTTCTTTTTTATGATGGTAAATCATTGTTTATATTTTTACAAATAGTATATTTTTTTAGAATAATTTTGTTTTATGTATTTAACTACGTAGTTTTGAGTTGTAAAATATTTTGGCAATGAAAACAATAATTGTTCCTATCAATAATGACTATTCAGAAGCAGTAGTTGATTTAATATTAAACATTCAGCAAAAAGAATTTAATGTTCCTATAACTTTACAAGACCAGCCTGATCTTCTTGAAATAAATAGTTTTTATCATGAAAAAGGAGGTTGTTTTTGGGGAGCATTTGTAGATGGAGAATTGGTTGGTACTATTGCCTTGGTAAGATATGATGATAGGGAAGGCGCAATAAGAAAGATGTTTGTAAAAAAAGAGTTCAGAGGCAAAGAGTTATTCATTGCCCAACAGCTTTTGGATACTTTAATTGCTTTTAGCAAAGAAAATGACATACTTGATTTATATTTGGGAACAGTTTCGATATTAGAAGCTGCTTTACGTTTTTATGAGAGAAATAATTTTATAAGAATTGAGAAAGAAACACTTCCAGAGACTTTTCCTGTAATGGGAGCCGATAATGTGTTTTGTCATTTAAAATTAAACTAGATATGATGAATATTATAGACGAATCGGGGATTTTAGCACTATCTACAAGGCTACAACGCCTTAGCGAACAATTGCGTAAAGACGGCGCTTTACTCTACAAATCATTTGATATAGAGTTTGAACCTAAGTGGTTTCCAGTAATTTACACGCTTTACAATAAAGGTGTATTGAGTATTGTAGAAATTGCCAATGAGATTGGTTACACGCATCCATCTACAATTAGCTTGCTAAAAGAATTAGAAAAACAGAAACTTATTCGTTCCAAAAAAGATAAAGAAGATGAGCGTAAACGTTTAATTGTGCTTACGCCAAAAGGACAAGATCTTATTTTAAAAATGAAACCTGTTTGGGATATTATCTCTGAAGTTCTTAATGAAATTACCGATAATGAGAATAATTTATTGAAGGCTATTAATGAAGCCGAAAGCAAAATTGCTAATCAGAGCTTTTTGCAAAGAGCATTACAATTAAAAGAGAGTAGATTGTAATCTATTTTAGGATTATTTTTTACGCATATACTTTGTGCTATTACAATATAATGTAGAGACGCACCGCAGTGCGTCTAACAAGAGGTTATTTCATTTTGTTTACGCATGTACTTTTGTGCGATTACAATATAATGTAGAGATGCACCGCAGTGCGTCTAACAAGAGGTTATTTCATTTTGTTTACGCATGTACTTTTGTGCGATTACAATATAATGTAGAGACGTACCGTAGTGCGTCTAACAACAGGTTAAATCATCATTTTATAATTGCTCTATAAATGAAATATAATCATGCGCGCTTTTTTCTATCCTTTCTGGAGTAGCATTATTTTCTGCGCCATAAAAAGCGAATAGCGGTTTATAATCGGCTTTTATGTAATTAAAAGTAACTTCAAACGGAGCAGTTAGTTGCTCTAATGTGTATTTGTATCTCCCCGTTAAACTATAGTCTTCTTCATTAATTCCTGCGGCGATGCTTAAAGCAATTTTTTTATTACTTAGTTTATATCCGCTTTTTGATCCATATGCCCATCCGTGTGTTAATACTTCATCCAGCCATTTCTTGAATAAAGGCGGTGAATTAAACCAGTAAAAAGGGAATTGAAATATAATTGAATCATGGGTTTCTAAGAGCTGTTTTTCTCTTTCAACATCAATTTTCTCATCTGGATATTCGCTATGTAAATCATGTAAGAGATACTTTTCGGGATGTTTTTTTAGTTCCTCAATCCATCGTTTGTTTATAATCGAATTCTTTAAATCGGGATGTATAATAATTACTAAAGTTTTCATGTTATGAATTTTAAAATTTGCTACTGCAAAGGTCAAATACATAGAGGGATTAATCAATAAGGGGCTAATTAATCATGTAGTGATAAATTAATCACCATTAAAAACTGAAGTAAGAACTCTATTTTATCTTTACTTTTGTAAATTAACAAATGAAACTAAAGATATGTATCAACGAAAAATTCCAATAGATTATAATTGTGGTCTTACTGTAGCAATGGAAGTGGTAGGTTCTAAGTGGAAGTTTTGTTTACTAGATGAAATTTCTAAAGGGATAAAGCGCCCTAAAGATTTGGTAAAAGAAATCAGTGGTATTAGTAAACGCGTATTACAAAACCAGTTAAAAGAGCTAGAATTTCATGGACTTTTGAGTAAAACAGTTTACACAGAAGTTCCACTACGAGTAGAATATTATCTTACCGAAACAGGAGAATCTCTTTTACCATTAATTGTGGCACTCGATAAGTGGGGACTGGGTTTTGCACCTCAGTTACAAACAATATTAGAAAAAGAAGTTAGTCTTGAGTTGTATTAATTTTTTATAGAGCATAAAAACTATATGTGTAGCCTTTATACTCAATACACAACGTAACCCCAAACTTGTCACCCTGACGTAGGAAGGGTCTCCGTTAGTGACTCGACAAAGCTTATGGAGTTTCTTGTGGAGACCCTTCGTTCCTCAGGGTGACAATATGGAGGTAAAGCTTTGCGGACTTTGCGTTTAATTTTTCAGCCACAGATTTTAAAGCTTTGCGTTCTTTGCGTATCCCGAAGGGTCGGGATTGCGCTCTTTGCAGTTAAATTTTTCAATACAAATTACACAGTAACAGTATCGAAATTCAATGTTTCTATTACCGATAAATCTGCATTGAATTGAACAAAGCTTGCAGGGAAGCCATTTTTTATTTTCCCAAATTGATCTCCCAAACCAATGGCATTTGCCACGTGTGAAGTTGCCATTTTTATAGCTTCATCTGCAGAAACTTCTAAATGATTATAGGCATTTTGTACTGCATCTTGCATTGATATTGCTGCTCCGGCAAGATTGCCATCGTTGTTTCTATAAAAGCCATTTTCCAGATGTGCATCAAAATTATCCCATTTAAAATCAGAAACTTTTCGCCCTAAAAATGTAGCGTCACTAATTAAGAAGAATTTATGTTGTTTTAGTTTATAAGCCAATTTTGCTGCAGCATAATCACAATGTGCGCCATCCAGAATCACGGGTGCATAAACATTTTCATTTTCGAGAGTTGCTCCAACTAAACCAGGTTCGCGATGACCAAATTGTGTCATGGCATTAAATAAATGGGTAACGAGTTTTATCCCTTTCGAAAAGTAAACCTGTGCTTCTTTGTGGGTAATGGTCGAATGTCCTATCGAAATTGTAATTCCGCTTTCTAATAACATATTCAGTTGTTCATCGGTAAAACATTCTGGAGCAATCGTGATTACTTTTATAACATCTTTTCCATGTCGTATAATTTCTTCAAGTTCAGAATTTGTTGGTTTACGCACTTGGTCAATACTATGTGCTCCACGTTTTAAAGGATTTAAAAAAGGACCTTCCAGATGCATTCCGATTACGCCATTGTTATGCTTTTTTCTGTAACTACGCACAGCTTCAATTCCTTTAAGAATCGTTTCGTTAGATGATGATATTAAACACGGAAGCACATGAGTTGTTCCGTATTTAAGACTTGAATCATATATATCCTGAATTGTTTCTTCGGTTGGGGTCTGACTAAAATAATGTTTTTCGCCACCATTTATCTGAATATCGATAAATCCTGCCGCAATATGGTTTCCTTGTAAATCAATCGTTTCAATATCATTTGGAATATCATTTTGAACGGAAAGAATGGTTCCGTTTTCGATAATAATGATACCGTTATTTATTATTTCGTCACCAGTATGTATAGTTGTATTGATAATGGCTTGTTTCATTTTTATAATTTTATTGCTAATGTTTAATTAAGTATTTTACATTAATTGCACTACTTTTTATATTTAATCTTGTAATACAAACTTAGCATATTTCTTAAACAATGATAAGGATTTGATTTTCAATATTAGATTGTTTTTTTTTCAAAAATATATTTTCGTAAAGCACCAGAGTAGCAAAATTTCACTGATAATTTGTGAATACAAAATAGAAAACTTCAATTTTATAGAAGTCGAATATGCACATTAGGGTTTGGCTAATAGTTAGTAATTAGGCGACTAGCATTATTAATTTTTAGAGGTAATGATATTTTTTTTATCTTTAATAGGAATTAAGTATCTTATTATTAATAACTTATAAATGTAATAATTATGACTACAGCTACTTCTATTACCATTTTAAAACAGCAAAAAACACTTAAAACGCTAGCATCTATATTCCAGTTTTTGGCTTATGTTGTTGGTTTAGTAACACTAATAGGGACAGTGTATCTTATTGCGACTCCAAGAGGAATTGGGGGATGGATTTTGCCAGCATCTACTTTTTTTTCAGGATTTATTCTGTTTTTATTTTTATTCTCTTTTTCAAAAATTATAAATATTCTAATTGAAATCAGTAGCAAATGAAAAAGAATTTCATCTGTTTGTTATGCATTCTAATATTAGGATCATGCGCTGATAAGAAAAGTAGCGAAGGCGAAACAGTAGATGTAGTTTTGGTTGGTGGTGGCATCATGAGTGTGACTTTGGCAAATATGCTAAATGAGCTTGATCCAGACATGACCATGGTTGCCTACGAAAGGCTTGATGCTGTAGGTCTGGAAAGTTCATCGGCATGGAATAATGCCGGAACAGGACATTCTGCACTATGCGAACTCAACTATACACCCGAACTAAAAGATGGTAGTATTGATACTCATAAAGCGGTTGAGATAAATGAATCCTTTGAAATCTCAAAAGAGTTTTGGTCGTATTTGGTAGGAAATAATAAAATTGGTCCACCAAAAACCTTCATTAATCCAACGCCACATATGAGTTTTGTGATAGGAGAAGACAATGTAAAATACCTTAAGAAAAGATTCCTGGCATTGCAGAAAGAACCCCTTTTTACTGGTATGGAATTTTCTGATGATCAAAAACAAATCAATAATTGGATTCCGCTTGTAATGAACGGAAGAGATCCTTCGCAAAAAGTTGCTGCTACAAAAATTGATATTGGAACCGATGTTAATTATGGAGCACTTACTAATGAGTTGACTTCTAATCTTGTAAAATCTGGAAAAATGAAGTTGGAAGTAAATCATGAAGTAACCAATTTTAAAAGGAATGAAGATGGTACTTGGAAAGTGTATATTAAAGACTTAAAAAATAATATAACCAAAACCATTAATGCGAAGTTTGTTTTTATAGGAGCAGGAGGAGCAACGCTCCCATTACTAGAAAAAACACATATTCCTGAAGCAAAAGGTTATGGAGGTTTTCCTGTAAGCGGGGAGTGGTTGGTGTGTAATAATCCTAAAATAATAGCGCAGCATCAAGCCAAAGTATATGGAAAAGCTTCGGTAGGTTCACCACCAATGTCGGTTCCGCATCTTGATACGCGAGTTATCGATGGTAAAAAAGAACTTTTATTTGGGCCTTTTGCAGGATTTTCATCCAAATTTCTTAAAAACGGAACTTGGGCAGATTTGCCTGCATCGTTTAATTTCTATAATATAAGACCTATGTTAGAAGCTGGTCTTGACAATGTTCCGCTTACAAAGTATTTGGTAGAACAAGTTGTACTTACACCCGAGCAAAGATTGGCGGCATTGCAAGAATATTTTCCTAAAGCCAAGATGGAAGATTGGGATTTAAAAATTGCTGGGCAAAGGGTTCAGGTTATAAAAATTGACAATACAACACAAAGGGGGATTTTACAATTTGGTACCGAAGTCGTAACAGCGTCAGACGGAAGTGTTGCTGCTTTACTCGGTGCATCGCCAGGAGCATCAACCTCGGTTTCGATTATGCTCAAGGTAATAGAAAAATGTTTTAAAAATGAACTTAAGACACCAAAATGGCAAGAGAAAATAAAAGAGATGATTCCGTCATACGGACTAAAATTATCAGATAATATTCCTCTCGCTAATAAAATAAGGAAAAACAATAGTGAGAAACTCGGAATTGTTTGGAAAGAAATCCATACAGTTGCTCCAAAAACGGAGACTCCATAATTGATTTCTAATTTTTAAAGAATCTATCCATACGTTATAAAAGATGTATGGATTTTTTTTGCAATTTAAATAGCCGTAAAAGAATGTATTACGTTATTATTTAATGTAATAATAGATTACAAAATGAAGGTAAAATGTGTTTCTAAAATAAATTAGAAGGTTTTGGTTCGTAATTATATGTTAAATACGTCAGTTTTATAATAACAAAAAAAGCTGTTTTAAGATTTGAGATGATAATTTCGTTTTATAATGTAGTCATGAATTTAGTTTTAAAAAGTATTGAGTTCCTTCGATTATTAATCACAGTAATTAATAATCGAAGGAACTTTTTAATGTAGGTTAAGGAAAAAAATATTTATAAATTCGCCACAAGAAATAAAAACGATCCTACTATTATTAATCGTGCTATTTCTTTTTAGATAGACTGTTTTGTTTCAATGCCCTGAAAATATTATAACCTATGAAGAATTTATTTTTTACGCTTACATTTTTAATTTGCTCATTTACGAGTATCAATGCACAAACCGAAGGTCTTGATGTAGGAGACATAATTCCAGATATAGATCTTCCGGATACAAAAGGCAATGTAGTTACTCTTTCCTCTTTAAGAGGTTCTTTGGTATTTGTTGATTTTTGGGCATCATGGTGTGGACCTTGTGTTAAGGAACAACCTGAATTAATAAAATTGTACCAAAAATATCCTAATAAGTTTTTGATTTATGGGGTTTCTTTAGACTCTAAAAAGCAGGCTTGGTTAGGCGCAATGGCAAAAATAAAACAACCATGGATACAAGTAAGTGATTTAAAACTTTGGGATTCTCCTGTTGTGTTAAACTATAAAATTCAAGCAATTCCGCTTAATTTTTTAATTGATAAAAACGGAATTATTCTTGCCAAAAATATTCACGGTAGTAAATTAGATGAGCTTATTAAAACGTTAACAACCGCTAACTAGTTTTCTTTATATTTTCTTCTGTTTATCCCATTGGGTATAATTACTTCGTTTATTAGCTTTGCTCAGGTCATAAAAGTTTCATTTAACGCATAGAAACATAGATTTTATGTGTAAAAAAGAGTACAAAAAGAAATACATTTCTTTCACAGAGCTAACTTTGTGTATTTTAAACAAGTGAAACGCCTTTTTTGAGTGTACCAAAATCTATGTTTCTATGTGTTAAAACTAATTACCCCCAACGGATTTGTTTTTCAATTTTCGTCAAATTTGCCTTGCATTATATTGCTCAGGATTAGTATTTCTAGTTCCTAATGTAAAGCAATATTACAGCTTTTTTATGCCTTTATTTTTTGAGTTTTGCCTATGTTTTAAATCAAAAATGGCTTAACGCAAGACATTATTGCTTTTTAGTGAACAATGTATAAAAGAATACTCTAGACCTTTACTTCCTAATATAATTTTATTTTCTAAGCCTAAAA
Source organism: Flavobacterium sp. GL_143 (assembly GCF_057834355.1). Lineage (NCBI taxonomy): Bacteria > Pseudomonadati > Bacteroidota > Flavobacteriia > Flavobacteriales > Flavobacteriaceae > Flavobacterium > Flavobacterium sp. GL_143. Next base: position 3,612,009 of record NZ_CM174401.1, read on the forward strand.
GCGCAACTGTATTTGTTTGTGATACAGTTGTGTATGGTTATTTCTTTAAGGTTTGTCATTATATATGCCTTATTATAAATAATAGAAAGTTCTTAATGTTGATTAAAAATAATGCGTAAACTCCAGATTTATAGTGCGAAAGTTATTGATAGATTATTCCTTTTTGCGAAGTATAAAAATAAGATTATAAAAACATCTATAAAAAATACTTTGCAAACATTAAGTTTATTTGACGAGCAGAAAAGGCAAGAATATCTTTTGGCTTTGAACGAAGTTGTAATAAAAGAAAAGATTTTTTTGAATAGAAATCTTGTTATTCGTGATTTATCTAAAAAAACGAGTATTCCTGTACATCAACTTTCTATTTTGATTAATACACAATACAATCTTCGTTTTCAGGATTATATTAATAGTAAAAGAGTAAGTTATTTTATAGACAACTTTGATCATAATTTGACTATTGAAGGAATGGCTTGGAATTCGGGATTTAAATCCAGAACAACTTGTTTTAGGGCATTTATAAAACATACAGGAAAATCTCCTTCAGGCTACATTAAATTTATAAAAAAGAGTTGTTGTTAAGAAGATTTTATTTCTGTATTATAAATATTCAGAGTATTCTTCATAGAAAATTATATAAGAAAAATCAATTATTTATATTAGATGTTTTAGTTAAGTATTCACTTTTGGTACGATTGTTTCTTTTTGATTTGTTATTTAAATTAAATAGTTGAGGTTAAATTGTTCAGATGAATGAAATTATAAAACGGGTGTTTTTATGAAAACATTTGAACATTTTTGTAGCGCAGATCTAGATTGGGTTGCTCATTTTGCAGCGCAATTTGGAGCTAAAATAGAAGGGAATTTTATAGTTATTCCTAAGGAGTGTCATTATTCCGGAACTTGTTATTTTCTAGAATGTAATGAAGGTATTGTTGCGTTTTATGTAGATGTAGTTCATAATATTGATTTTCAGGTAACCCAAAAGAATGTAAAAGATGATTTCGTTGCGATGTATTATAATTTGACAGAAGGAGAAGTTTCTATTTTAAAAGATGATATTGTATATGACTTAGGGCTTTGGAAATATAATTTACTAATCATGGATGGTGCCTTACAGTCAGATTTTTATGCTAAAGCAGGAAGTAAAATTTATATGCTTTGTGTTTTTATAAAAAAAAACATCTTACAAGTTTTTGCTCAAAAGAATAATATTCCTTTTGATAGTATTAAAAAAAAGAGGAATCACGAAGATAGGGAAATTGTAAAATTTGACCGAATGAGCAACGAGAGTTATCATATTCTGAACGATCTACGCAAAATAAAAGTTGGAGGAGCAATATTTGATTTAAATCTAAAAGGAAGTGTTCAGTTATTACTTTCAAACTATTTAAATAAATTATCAAAAAAAAGAATCATCCTCGAAGAAGTTAATAGAAATGATTTTAATGCTATCATTTCTAGCCAAATGTATTTAATGGATAACGTAGAAAGTAATTTTCCCACGATTAAAAAGCTGGCTTTTAATGCAAATATGTCCCTATCAAAATTTAAAGTTCTTTTTAAAGAAATAACAGGAACTACGCCAAATTTGTTCTTTATGAATAATAAATTGCATAGAGCAAAAGAACTCCTTGAAGGTAGACAACTAACGATATTACAAATTTCGGATAGATTGCATTTTGGAAATACGTCCTATTTTGGGGCAAAATTTAAAAAGTTTTTTGGGATATCTCCCAGTACTTTTATCAAGCAATTATGAGATGAAAATCGTATAATCATCTTTGCAAAATACAAGAGGGTTTATTCCTGATTCTTTCGTGAAAACGGACTTCTATTTTTATAAAAATGGATACAATGTGTATAATTTTTACACAAGTTGTATACTAATTATACACAGCTAGTATACAAAAACTATCGTAATCGCCTCAATTTCTATTTAAAAGGACAATGGCACGGGGCTTGCTAAATTGGGATTTGTCTATTCTTTACAAACGAGAACAAGAAACGAAAAAGGATGGCATTTAGATAAAAGCCTTAATATAGAAAACGATAGTAATACAAGCATGAAAACTGAAACAATTTCAAAACAATTATTCTCTACAAGCAGCAATACAGGTAATAGCGGAGATTCATTAACAGGTTCTTTTTTTCGTATTAACGATAAATCATTCGCAAAAGCGATAAAAGAAACATCAAGTCCGTTAGGGATTATGGTACTTATCAGTACTTTTTTATTAATGATTGCTGGAGCTTTCTTAGTATATAAATTTCAATCAGACTTTGACCAATTTCATATAGACAGAATAAATTCTACGTGGGGATATCCATTTTTGGTTATAACGACAGTCTTTTTTCTTTTTAAAACGGGTGTTTTTCTATTTAATTTATTCCTTTATTTTAAATATAAACCAATAGAATCTGTTACAGATGAGTTATTGCCAACTTGTACCATAATTGTTCCTGCTTACAACGAAGGTAAACTGGTTTGGGATACTTTAGTAAGTTTAGCAGATAGCGATTATCCTGAGCAAAAAATGCAAATACTTGCTATTGATGATGGTAGTAAAGATGATACTTGGTACTGGATGCAACAAGCAAAAGTAAAATTAGGAGATCGTTTATCTATCTATCAGCAGCCTAAAAACCAAGGAAAACGTCATGCATTACACCGTGGATTTAATCTTGGTAACGGAGAAATTTTTGTGACTGTAGATAGTGATTCAGTAGTAAAAAAAGATACAGTAAGAAACTTAGTAAGTCCGTTTATTACAAATAAAAATTGTGGAGCCGTTGCAGGAAATGTACTTGTTTTAAATAATAAAAAAGCAATACTTCCTAAAATGTTAAATGTAAGTTTCGTAATGAGTTTTGAATTCATGCGTTCTGCCGAAAGTGTATTAGGATCTGTACTTTGTACTCCTGGAGCTTTAGCAGCTTATCGTAGTGATGCCGTATTTGCATGTCTTCCGGAATGGATTGATCAAACTTTTATGGGACAACCATCAGACATTGGCGAAGACCGTGCAATGACAAACATGATCTTAAAACAAGGACATGAAGTATTGTTTCAAAGAAATTCATACGTATTAACAAACGTACCCGAAAATTATACTGGTTTATATAAAATGTTCATCAGATGGGGAAGAAGTAATGTGCGTGAAAACTTAATGATGGCACAATATGTTTTTAAAGATTTTAGAAAAGGATCTAAATTTGGTACAAGATTATTATTTATAGATCAATCGCTTAAAATTGTTATGGCATATCCATTCATGTTATTTATGCTGTTTTTTATAGTAGTACATCCATTATTGTTTTTAGGATCTACGCTTTTAAGTATATTGATTGTGTCTAGTTTTTCGGCTTTATTTTATGCCAAAAGACATAATGTATCAGAGTCATTCTGGGCATATTCTTATAGTGTGTTTTACACCTTTGGTTTATTCTGGATTACTCCTTATGCAATTATTACAGCAAATAAAAGAGGTTGGTTAACACGTGGTTTATCTGAAGTTAAATAGATAAAACGATTGTGATTTTATAAACTCAAACGAGTTAAAATATTTATAAAAATATTTTAACTCGTTTTTTTATGATGTTTTGTTTTTTATAGTTTAACCTGTCTGAGCGCAATTAATTTTACCACATAGGAACATAGATTTTATACTCTAAAAAAAAAAGGCGTTTCACTTATTTAAAATACACAAAGCTTAGCTATGTGAAAGAAATGAATCTCTTTTTACATTCTTTTTACATTTTAAAATCTATCCCGAAGCGCAATGCCATTAAGTTAAGCTCTTTTTTAGTTAATTATGTTTATTTGTTTTCTCGCAAAGACGCAAAAGCGCAAAGATTTTAGGATTGAATTTGGCGGCTTGGCGACTTTGCGAGAGATTTATTCAGTACAGTATCAAAAGGCTTTTCTTAACTTAATGACACTGTCCGAAGCGTCGGGACTATGTGTTAAATAAAATTTCATGAATTGTATTTCATGAGTTAATTTCATCTTTTACCAACTAGTTAACAATTACTTTTTAGAGTGTTTTTTATCTTCGCCAAAAAATATTTTAAATTTAGATTATGAGATCTTATTCAATTTCATTGCTTTTTTTCTTTTTCATTACATTGTCAAATGCGCAACATCATAATAGTAGTACAGATAAACCGTCGACACATGGAATGCTGATTTTTGGTAAAGAAAAAATTTATGCTTCGCACTTACCAATGTTTCATTCTCCACATAATTATCAAATTATTTTGGAACTAGAATTGGATAGTAAAACAAAGCAACTATTTGTAGAGGATCAGGAAAAGAACCCGGATTATAACACTTATATGATTGAGCCCGAAGAATTTGTTTTGCCAGATATGATTAACAATCCTAAATCATTTAAAGCAAATCTTTACAGAGGTCATTTTGAAAGAGGTGGGAAGAAAATAGTTTCGGATGTTGTGATAACTATCAAACAAGTGATTTTTTATAAAAAGTTTAATCTAGATGAAGTAAAGTCGGCTACAACTAATTTTATAATTTTTGGTAATGCAAAAGAACAATTTATGGTTCATGAGCTTACAAATAAACCCGATTTCGAGCAGATTTTAGAAGTAAAAACAGATTTGACTACACTTATAAAAAATGAAAAATATAGTTTAATCAATGTGAATAAATCTGAAAATAGTCCAGTTGGAGTAGCTGGAAATGATATTCAGGTTGATGCAAATGGAACGAATTATTCTATTACTCTCTTAAAACAATTGTATCTGGAATTTGATGATTTAAAATAATCTTCAATAAAAAGAAAATAACTATTTCCCCAACCATATAAGTGATGTAAGTTCATTTAAGTTTTGCCGAAAAGACCAGCTTATATTTACTTACATCACTTATATGGTTAAATTAATTACTTTAATATAATCGAAGGAGTTGTTTCTCGTATAAAAATTAATGCATCAAAATCAATACCGGGCTTCATAGGTAATGCTATTACATTAGTCCAGTTAGAGTATATATTGGTTATGTTGCCATTTGCATTATAAAAAGGACTTTCTTCGGCAGTATCAAAGGCTACAAAGAAAGTAGGGAACTTAGCTTCTGCAAACAACGCCGAATAAGATTTTGGTTGCGCTTCAAAACTGTGTTCTACATAATCATTGCCGTCTAGAACAGTCACTTTTCCTTTAAAAGTATCAAAACCTATTGCGTAATATTCATTACCATATTTCTCTTTTACATGATATCCCATTCCTTTTGCTTTAGGCATATTGGTATCTTTTGCAAAATGGATATTGTGTCCCCAAATAATGGTTTTGGCTTTAGTTTCTTGTTGGAAATCGATAAGATTTTCGGCCATAAATTGATCTCTGGCCAAAGGATTAGATAATAATGTGCCTTGGTATAAAAGGGATATGTATTTTTTAAATTCGTTAAAACCTTTAATTGTCGATGTGCCTTTAAGTTTTACTTCGGTATTTAAGCGAGAAATAATTCCCGTTTCATCATCAGATAATTCATATAGAGGAAAATCTGGAGTTGTTATCTTTTTTAAAACTGGTATTGCAGCTGATCCATTAGTATAAAGAGACGCATTTTTTGTTAAATAAGCAGAACAAAAGTTGGCAGATGCATCAATATCAGACTTGATATAATTAGTGTCAAAACCAAAAAGATTAACTTTATCCTTAGGAGTTTTGGAGGTATTATATGTCTTTACCCATTCAAACAAATCATATATTTCTTTTGTATTAAACAATCGCAATGGTTTCATGAGTTGTTTTAAATCTCCTTTTCCAGTTAATAAATAAACATTAATTGGTTCTATCGCCGAATATCCAAACTCAAAACCAATCGATTTATATTGGGCATTTGTGATCAGATATTTGATAATACGATTCTTCTCGGTATAAAATTCATGAGTTCCGTGAGAAGCTTCTCCCAGACCACAAATTTTGTTATCCTTAAGCAGATTGGTTAACTGCGAGTAATATGCCTTATTGTCATTCTCATTGTCGGTAATTGGTAATGCATGAGAATTTATCCAGTTTAGGGATTGTCCTTGAGCAAAAGTGCAAACAGAAAAAAAGCAACTGAACAAAACGGAGTAAAGGAGGTTTTTGGTCATATAGTAGTTTTTGATTACTAAAATACAAATAATAATTATATGATGTAATGCAATACCTTTTGTACTTTAATAATTTATTTATGCTATTGACCTGTTAACTTGAAAATTGCAATAAAAACTAACACAACAGCATAAGTGATGAATAGCAAATGGGTTGTGGTCATTTTCATTCTTATTCGAGCCAGTCTCTTTAATTTATTACGATGCAGTAGTTTTTTTTGTTCAGGATAGTTGTTCATAATGATTTAGATTTTCATTATTGAAGCAAACATAATACCTGTAAATTTTGTAATGAATTAAACTATTGTATGTTAGTGTTTTATGTGTTTTTTTAATGCTTTTTTATAAAATGAATACTATCAAAATGATATTATGTTTCTCAAAATGGAATAGTTCCTTTTTTAATTTCCTTTTATCCTATTTAAGATTCCTTGCATTAAGGCTTTTCCATCACGTTTTTGCTTAGGAACTTCTTGAGCCTTTAGTTTTTCGTTTTCATCCTTAAAAACATAGCTAAAGGCAAATTGAGGCTGTTTGGGATCTTTAGTAAGCAAGCCAAAGCGCAAATCATTAAAGTAATACTCGTTATCTTTTTTGGTTACAATAAACCATCCTTCGCTCACTTTTTTTAAGGTTTCAAAATCGGGATTGCCAGTAAGCTGCTGCGATAAGGTATTATTTTTTTCATAACGTTCAAAAGTTATCGGCTGGCTATCAAATAAGGAATAATCGCCTAATAGATATGCCTCTTTTGTAGCCACATTAGCATTCCATAAAATGCAATTAAAGGCAGTAGGTTTTACAATAAGATCACTATAAGATATATGCTGTTCTTGCAATGCATTTTTAAATTGTTGTAAAGCATATAATTTTAAACTACAGGTTACCAAGAGATAAAACGAACTAATATATATTCCGCGTAAAACATATTTTTTTCGCAAAGCGAAAGTAGGTTTGCGCAATCCTATAATTAAACAAATAAGCAACGGAAGCGTATATAAAGGATCAATTACAAATATAGTTTTTAAGGCAATTCGGTCGGGTAGAGGCCAGAAAATTTGTGTTCCCCAAGATGTAAACATATCCAGTAATACATGGGTAAATAAACACCAAAATACTAAAATAGTAGCACTACGAAAATTAATTTTCTCTTGTTCGATCTTAGAAATAAACCAACCTAAAATGGGCGATAATAAGCCAAAAAATAATAAGGAATGACTTAATCCCCGATGAATAGCTACACCATCTACAGGATTTAAAAACTGCCCAAACAGAACATCTAAGTCTGGTATAGTTCCTAGAATTGCACCATATAAAATCGTTTTTCGTTGCAATTTTTCACCCGCACATAATTCGGCAGTTGCAATTCCTAACACAATTTGAGTAAAAGAATCCATGAGTTGTAGTTGAACAGCAAATTTAAACAGAAAGATCTAAAGTATTAAAATGTTTTTCAACCGTAGCGGAGTGGAATGTTTATAGCCAATATTGTCTATAATGGGACACAGATGATACGGATTTACAAAAGTAAAGACGCGGATCAAAACGGATTTCTTTCTTTTGTTTTTAAAAATCCGTTTTTTATCTGCGTTTTCGCTTTAGCGAATCTGTTTTATCCGTGTTCCCTAGGCAAAGAAGTGGGTTAAACTTTGTCACAGCAGTTTAATAAACCAATGAAATCGGGAGGCTTTATTAATAAATTAATTAATAACAGTAAGTAGATTTTTTTTAGAGGATAATACTTAAATTTGATTACAAAATCTACATTATGAAGCGAATTATATACGCACTTATTGGTTTCTTTACCATTGGTATTTTACTTTATACAGCAAGTACTTATTCTGAAGAGAAGAAATCTAAATCGCTTCTTCCAGTAAAAAAAGAATCTCAGCCAGGTATCATATTAAGCTTCGATGATAATTATATTGATGATTGGTATAATGCCGAAAAGCGACTGCGCCATTTAGACTGGAAAGCGACTTTTTTTATATGTAAATATGATTCTTTGAACGCTACGCAAAAGAAAAAGCTACACTATTTGCAAGATATGGGACACGATATCGCAGCACATGGATATAATCATGAAAATGCACTTAAATATTCGGCTAAATATGGAATCGATAAGTACATAAAAGAGGAGATACTACCGCTAAAAGTTGCTATGGATAAAGACGGGTTTAATTTGCGCTCATTTGCCTATCCTGATGGAGCACGCAATGCAGATTTGGACAAAGAATTATTAAAATATTTTGACATTATAAGAGGTACAACTTATGGTAAACTTTATCCCGAATCACAATATTGTTATTATGAGGGAAACAGAGTTATTTATGGTTTGGGTATAGATGATGATTACAAGCAGTTTGACGTTGCGTATTATAAAACTCTTATGGATTATGCAAAGAAGCATAATAAAATAGTTGTTTTTTATGGGCATAAAACAGTAGATATTGCCGATGAAAAAATAGAAACACCGCTTGCAGCTTTACAAGAAATATGCGAGTATGCAAAGGTTAATAAACTTAAGTTTTATACTGTAGATGATTTGAAAAACTTATAAATATAAGATATTGAAATAAAACAGCAGATGCTAAAATGTTTTAGCATCTGCTGTTATTAATTAATACTATTTAAAATGTTTGATAAATTAATTTAAACACATAGAAACATAGATTTTGTATTCTTAAAATAGGCGTTTCACTTATTTTAAATGCACATAGCTATGTGAAAGAAATATATTTCTCTTTCTTGTTCTTTTCTGCACACTTTGACTATGTTTCTATATGTTTAAATAAGATTTTAGAATAAGATTAGAAAATTAAGCTTAATGACTTTTGCTGTTTTCAAAACCAAGAATCGTAATTCTGTATGGAGTATTAGATACTTTTATTTTCTTTACAATTGTCATATTAGATAAACTCAGTTGCAATAATTCTCCTGTAGTTGGAGAAGTTATATAAGCAAAATTTTCTGTTAGTTGGATTTGAGGTTTCATAGTCGCATCTTTTGCAATTTCAGCAATTACTTTTCCTTCTTTTTCAACTTGCAGCGTAGTTAAATTGAATAATTTAAATTCACCACTATTTAATAAAATTCCTAGTTTACTCATGTTGTAGCTTACTTTACATTGTGCAATAGTAGCACTTTGTATAATTGGCTTAATTGTTCCGTTGATAACATCAATTAAGTAAGCACCTTTCTCAGCAGTAAAACCAATAAATTTCCCTTGAGCTTTTGTTTCCAAAATACTTCCAAACCATGCTGTTCCAAAACCTTCAGGAAGTGCAATAAGTTTTTGTTTTCCTGAACTTTCAACCACAAGAACACCACTTGCTGAACCAAAAACAGCATAAGTTCCGTCAGATCCATTTCCGTGGATTCCTTTTGTAGAAATTGTAGATTCAAAAAGAGTTTTACCTGTATTATCTATAATTTTTACTTTTTCAGGGAGCGTTCCTGCAACCGAATTATCTTTTTGGGTAATAGCATAAGTTCCATTAGTAAAAGTTGCCATAGCACCGTGATGAGCCAATAAACCTGCATTAATTACTTTAAATTTTGCTCCAGCTGTATTAACATCAGCTTCTTTGGCTACAGACAATGTTCCATCACCATCATTAAAAGTTAATAATTCTCCTATTTTACTTTTAAAATGAGTTGGCATAGGCGATTGACCTGTTAATGCTCCAAACTTAGGAATTCCGTCTACATCAACATGATCGCCATGACCTTCAAATCCGCTGTCAAAAGTTTCTACAGTATTATCTGCTCTATGAATAATTCCTGCATATCTACCTGATTCTGTTGTGTAAATAGTTGATTTTGCAAATTTTGCATTAAAGAAACTCGAAGTACCATCAACTGGATTTACAAGAGTAATTTCTGTTGTTTTTTCATCAGAAAGTAATACTCTTAAATACTTATATTCAGCCAAAGTTTCCTTTGGAGTTTCAGTAGTATTATCATCATCGTCATTGCTACAAGAGATTGCAAAAGTGGATAAAGCAAATAAGAAAATCAGTTTAAAATTAGTGTTTTTCATTGTAAATGGGGGTTTAAGATAATATTTAGATTAGTAATTAACAGTAATAGGCATTGACTTATATACATTGAGATTGTAGGTTGTATTTTTATACAAAACCACCCAGTTATATACACCAGATTCCCATGCTTTTTCGCCAGTTATTGGGTTTGCATTAGGTAGGTTAGCATCAGTTGCAGCACCGATAACAATTTTTTCGCCGCCCCAAACATCATTTATCTTTTGCAAAGTCGAAATCTTTGATGCTGCGGCAAGACCTTTATGCTCGACTTTAGAAATCACGATTACTTTTTTAAAATCTAGATTGTCAATGCTTTCAGGATGATAGTTGGCGCTTTTTTTAATTAGTACAGAGTATAATATTCCATCACCTTTAATCTGACTTATCTGAGCATGAGCCGTTAATATGTCATCCTTTTTAAAGATTAGCTCAGGTTCAACCCAAGTTCCCATATGATAAATTAAAGTTTCGTTGCGAGAAATCATATCTCGACCAATTAATGGATCAGTAGGTAAATTTGCAGCATCGACAATGGTAAAATCTTCTTTAATTTCCAGTTTAGAACCATTGCTGTCCAATACTGTAAAGAAAAAGTCATATTTACCTTCAGGAGCTTCATTAGGAATATTAAAGTGTTTATGTACCGTAGTATTTTTTGCACCAACATATTCAGCCCAACTTAGTTCTAATTTCCAATCGCTTGCATATTTTTCTCCTTTTTTAGGAAGTATTTTAAGCTGCACGGCTGCAATTTTATCTCCAGCTGTGACATCGACGTTAAAGTGAAAATCGCGACCAATGACCCCTTGCTTATTATTGGCAGAACCAATTTCAACATTTGTCATTGTAGGTTTTGCAACTTCTGGGGTAGTATCATCGTCATTATTACACGCTGTAAATGCGCCAATAAATAGTAAAAACAAGGGGAATAATTTTGCTTTTTTCATAGAGGTTTTTGTTTGTTTAAAAGGGTTCATATTATTTTTGATTATGTATTAAAAAGGGAATTTTGACTGATAGAATAATGTTTCTGCTTGCTTCAGGGAGTTCTATTAATCGATAAAAACTTGTATGATTTAAATATTTAGCATTAAATAAGTTTTGTACTTGCAGTGAAATGGCTAAATCCTGTTGTCCAGTTCTTATTTTTGTTCCCAAGGCAAGGTTGAAAACATTGCTGCTGGCAGTTTTCTTTTCTGGAGGAACAATTTGGTTTTGTTCGGCAGTAAAACGATAATCTAAGGAGAAATAAGTTTCTCTTAGATTTTTTATTTCCGGACTGTAGGTAAGCCCAAACAAAACCGATGCAGGAGGAGAAAAGGGTAGGGTATAGCCTTTTTTACTGCCCGATAATTGTTCGGAATAAAGATATTCTACAAGAATTTCACCACTTAAACTTTTTAAGAATTGATAGCGCGTTTGCAATTCACCTCCATAGCGCATGACTTTGCTCTGCTCATATTCAAAAACCTGATTGCCTGCTCCATAATAAATATCATGTTGCGAAGTAGGGTTTAGGTAGATGTAATTGGGGAAATAATTAAAAAACGGACTTAGTTGTACAGACCACTTATGATCCTGCCATTCTAACCCAAGATCTAACTGATAGGATTGTTCGGCAGATAAATTTGGATCTCCTTTTTCGAATCGGAAATAATGATAATTTACACCGTTTGAAGCCAATTCTTTAGCAATCGGCATTCTGAAACTAGTTCCTGCATTTGCTTTCAAAGAGAATTTTTCCAGATTGTAATTAACTCCTGCCGACCAGGTAAAACTTTTAAATGTTCGCGTAAGCTCTTCCGAACGTTCTAAGTATTCAAAATTTGTTTGCCCATTAGTAGTTACTTCACTTTCAAACCAATCTGTGTATTGTTTCATTTTAATTTTTCCATAATCCAATCGTAGCGCAGCGTGCAGCAGCCATTTTTCATTGAGCTGAATTTTATCATAAGCAAATGCTCCAGCGTTCACTTGCGTAAAAGCAGGAATTAGGAAACTCCAGCCACCAATTTTATTTTGTTGCAATTCTGTATTTATTCCAACAGTAAACTGATGATTGCCCAATGAGAATTCATCTTTTGCCGAAGCGGAGAAAACTTCTTTATCATATTGTCGCTCTAGATCTTTTGGAGCATACATATCATCGGGATATATAGGCGGCATATAACCATGATTAACATAATGACTCCATTCTCGACGAAAATTCTTTTGAAAGCCTATTTGAGTTTCCAGTTGATGTTCGCCCAATCTAAAAGAAGTAGTGTTACTTATCTTGGTATGGTTAACTTCCTGATATGGCATTTGTATATCACGACTAGATTTGTCATGAAGTTCTGTATCTACATTTCGAGGTTCAAGACCATGAGCATTGGCAAAAAAGCCAGTTTTACTATATACATTACTTAGGTACATAACCGATTTAAATTTCTCACCTATATATCCTGTACTTACATGCATATCTAGTTCGCGTCCAGCGGTATTGCGTAAATGATTTTTATATAAAGGGACAGCATAATTATAAACCTGAACAACATCGGTAGGAACACGATAATCGCCATAATCCATTGTAGTGATTCGGGTATCAAAGAACCATTTTTCATTACGCCCAAACAGGTTAAAAGAACCGCCATATTGTTCGTTATTGCTTTTGCCCGTAATATCAAGGCTTCCGCCCAAAGTATGTTTGGCAGGGACAGGTAACGGTTTTATATTAATGGCGCCGCCAATAGCATCAGAACCATAAATAAATGAAGATGGGCCTTTAATGATTTCTACACGATTTACAGCATATTGGTCAATTTCGAGTCCGTGATCTGCACCCCATTGTTGCCCCTCGTGTTTAATACCATTCTCGACAACAATAACCTGATTAAAACTTAATCCCCGGATAAGTGGTTTTGAACCTCCAGAACCAATAGAAATAGTCTTTACACCAGGTAATCTTTGGAGCGATTGCATCAAACTGCCGCCAAGATTGCGCTGAATAAAACTACTATTTACTACATCTATGCTAAGCGATTCTTTCTTGTTAAGACGCGTTGCATAATTATCTTTTATTACTACTTCTTGTAGTTCTTTAACTTCCTGATGTAAGATAATATCTGGTTGTACATTTGAGTTTTTATCTAATGAAAGTTCAATTTCAGATTTGATATAACCCGAATAACTAACAATAAGTTTCTTTGAGTCTTTCGGAATTTGATTAAAGTAATAAACGCCTTCTTTATTTGTAAAAGTGGTAATAGATGAGGGGTAAATCGTTACGGTTGCAGCTTCTAACGGTTTATGACTATTAGAAAATACGCTACCTGATATATTGACGGTTTGTGCTGATACTTTCGTGAAAATAACAGCGCAAAAGAGCAACAGATAAATAATCCGTAATCGATTTGATTTATATTCGTTCTTCAAAGTCACTTATTTAATTTTGATGCTTAAGCCTTTAATTGTTTGCCAACCTTCTTTATCGGTTAGGCGAATAAGGAAATGGTAATCTCCGGGATCAATATCTGTCGGAATGTTGATTTCCTGAGTTGCCTCGTAGCTTTTTAAATTTTCGGGAATAGTGACAGAATTGATATAAAGCAATGGTTTTACAGGTTTTTTTATAGCTTCAGGAGTACAATCATTTACTTCGGTACTATGGTTATGATGGTCGAAATTATGGTGGATATCCAAGCTATACGATCCTAATGCCGAGTTGTCGGTAAACTTAGCTCTGAAAGTAAATTTTTGCCCACGGATTGCTTCGCTACATTGTATCGGAAATGCATTTGCTGCCGATATATCGATAACAGGGTATTCGGTATCAATTTTAGCATCATCGCTGCTATCACACGCTGTTAAGATGCTGACTAAAGCAAAAGATGCCAGTACAAGTTTTGAGATTTTCATTTTGTTCATATGTATTAATTTTTGGTTACAGAGTAGGGGAATGCGCTTTTTTAAATGACATAGCTATACGTAATGTCAACTTAAAAAGGAGCACAGAAGGATATATTCATAGATAATTATTCTATGAAATAAGGATTGTTTTTAAAATGGAATAAGCAATTAAGCAGTAGTAAAATCTTAGCTTTTTGAATAAACGAAACCCAAAGACAGATCTATAGAACTTTATTAAACATATAAGTCATTTAAGAAAATATAAGTTTTATAAACACTTCGTTTATATTAACTTACATAGCTTATATGGTTAGTTTTTATAGAAATTGTTATAGAAAAGTGGTTTTAAACCATATAAGTCATTTAAGGAAATATAAGTTTATAAACACTTCTTTTAAATGAATTTACATAACTAATACGATTAGCTTTTGTAGTAACATCTAAAAGAAAACTATTAAAAATGGATTATTGCCAAGTAATTGATTTTACTTTAAATTGTAGGAGGCGCTCGAAGAGCAAATAAGGATCCCTTAAAGAAATAGGAATAAGATTTGTAATAAAAAGAAACATATGAGGTTATGTTACATCTTTTATAAAACTCAAAAGACATGTAAGTAAACGTACTTACAGGAGTAAATTTAAAATGACATATAGCACATTCCTCAGAAGAATGATTGTGTGTTATAAATTCCGTTTTAGCAGTACTTAAATGCTGTGTACTTTTATGGGTAGCATCATGACTTTGGATATGTTCATAAGAATGGATTACCGGAAATAGTATAGCGAATACTACTATTAGCGGCATAAGAAGATTAATAAATTTAAATTTCTTTTTCATTCAGACGAATCAAGTTTTAATAAAGCATGTTTATTTAAGAATAAAAACCATAAAGTATTATGATATAAAACGATGAAGAAAGTTGTTATTTCCTTCTGTTTTTCTATTCTTAACGCAATACTGTTGCAAATATAAAAATCTTATTCGCAAATGCAACATTGTTTCATTAAAAAATAAATAATAGTGAGTTTTGAATGGGATTATTTTGTTTTAATCAACAATAACAGCCGATGTATAAAGGCTATAGATTTCCCATCCCAGAGTCTGGTATAAGGATTTCCCATCTTCTGTAGCAACCAGAAAATTGTTGTAAACGTTATTGGCTAAGGCAATTTTTTCGAGTTCTTTCATTAAGAAAGTAGCAAGACCGTTTCGGCGATGATTTGCTTCGGTTGAGATTCTATCATAAACGGCTAAATCATCAACAAGAACAACGCGTCCTATCGATGCTAGTTCGCCATCTTTAGTAACAATTCTAACAATAAAAGTGGAGTTGTAGCTCTCATATTCGAACTTGTATTTATCAGGTAAATTATCACTGGCAAAACTCATTTGTTTAAAACAAGACATCATATAACCTTGAGGCTGAATTACCCATTTTTCAGATAATTTGCCTTTTAGTTCATCGGGCGAAGCACAAACTTTTAGATATACCCAAGGTTCATCAATAGTCTCAAATAATTGAATAAAATCATTGTTAAGTTCAGGAAAAACATAACGTTGTTTTTGGTTTTCATATCCCACATCTACCATCCACCCCGATTTGTATTTTACAGGTAAAGATAATTCTCTTGATAAAGACCATGCTTTAATCCATTTTTCCAGGATATTGAGAGGAGTGCGGCTTTTCATTGTACCAAGAAGTTAAGATTGTAAATAGTTGTGAGAGAATCCTAAGATTTAAAAGTTAGAATTTAGTCTTGAATTTCTTGATTTTGAAGTTTTTCGATTTGATTACTTTTTCATTATCGGTTATCATCAAACAACTATAATCAGGATACTTTTGAAGTAAAAGTAAACCTTCTTTTTGACCTAAAACCATTAAAGAAGTACTAAGTCCGTTTGCTGTTTCAGCATCAGGACCAAAAACGGTCACACTGCATAATCCAGTTGCAGGGTATCCAGTTGCTGGATTTATTATATGCGAATATCTTTTGCCATTAAAAATTACAAACTTTTCATAGCTTCCAGAAGTGGTTACAGCCTCTTGTTCTAAAGGGACAACAGCTAAGAGTTTTTCGGTATTAAATGGGTTTGTAATACCAATTTTCCATGGTTCACCGTTAGGTTGTTTTCCCCAGGTACTCATATCTCCAGAGCCATTTATAATTCCGGCTTTGATTCCTTTAGACAGCATCATAGTTCGGCATTTATCGGTGGCATATCCTTCGCCCAGCGCTCCAAATCCTATTTTCATTCCTTTAAGTTTTAGGAATATGGTAGATTGTACGCTGTCTAAAATAATGTTTTTATACCCCACCTTTTCTACTGATTTTTTTATGGCTTCCGCCGAAGGCATTTCGGTCATTGAACCGTCAAATTTCCATATTCTGTCCATTGCAGCAAAACTAACGTCAAAGCCACCATTTGTTATTTCAGATAATTTTATGGCTCTTTGGGTTAATTCAAAAACCTCACGATCTACTTTAACAGGTCGGATTCCGGCATTTTGGTTTACTTCAGATACTTGTGAGTCGGGTTTCCAATCAGAAATCAAATTTTCAATTCGGGTAATTTCGGCAATTACAGCATCAATATTTTGTTCTGCAGCTACGGTATCATTTGCAACAATGGTAATGTCAAAACGCCCTCCCATAAGCAGCGTAGTTCTTTTTCGGAGAACTTGTGCGTTGCCCGAAAAACTAAACGCAATTATAAAAAGAACTAAAAACTTATGTAGGATTGATGTATGCATGATTTTTTTTGAATAATAAAAAATAATGAGTTTTTATTAATAAGCTCCAGCGGAGCGATATTTTTCTGATAGCCAATATATGCCACCCCGATGGGGTTTGGTTTTTGTCGAATAAATCTCTATAAATATGTCGTCCCGAAGGGACTTACACAATCCAACAATTATCAATTATCAATTATCAATTATCAATTATCAATTATCATTTAACAATTAACAATTATCCTAATAGCAATCTGTCAACAACTGACCATTATCTTTATAATATGAAATAGATTTCATTTCTCTGGAAAGACATAAATCATCCAAAATAGCTTCTACATCTTTTTGCATTGCAAGCGAACCACAAATCATGATAACGCCGCCTTGATGTAATAAATCTATAAAAAAGTCAACATCTCGTTTAATCAAATCCATTACATAATGATGATTTTCTGCACGAGATAAAGCCAAATGAAAGCTTTGAAGTTGATGCTTTTTAATCATTTCTGCGGTAAATTTTTTATAACCTAAAACAGTTTCCGTTTCCATTCGGAAGCCAGAGTATAAATGCGTTTCAACTTTTTTCTTATTCTGTTCAATCATTCCAAGGAAAGGAGCAATACCGGTTCCGTTAGATATTAAAGCAACTTTAGACACGGATTTAGGAAAATGAAAAGCTTTGTTATTTAAGATTCTAGCTTTAATAGTATTTCCAGGTTTTAGGGTGTTCAAAAACTCAGAACCTAAACCGTGAGGATGAAGTTTTACAACCAATTGTATGTTACCAGAATGATTCCCAATCGAGTATAAACGCTCTCTGGTATCATTTGCAGGATAAATAGCCAGTAAATCACCCGAAGTAAATTTGGCTCTCATATTAGCTCTTAAAGTCAATATAAAAGTTTGTTCCGTTTCAGAAACTAATGTTTTATCTAAAACCATTAATTTTTGTAAGCCTTTAGGAACATGATTGTATAAAGAAGGCGTTGTCGATAACGGAATTCCGCTTTTGGCACTCCATAATTTTATCCATTCTATAAATTCGAGAGCAGATTTATCGTTTACGGTTTGAATTTCTAAAAAGCGTTCCGTCCAATTTTGAGTGGCTAAAAGTTGATCAATTTCAATAGCAAAACCACAAAAATCAGGATAAGCTTTTGAACCAAAACCAACCACCGAAAAATTAATTTTTTGTTCTTGATTGTATTTCTTTAATAGCGATACAAATTTATTTCCGTTAGAAGGTGCATCGCCTAAACCATGAGTAGATGAGAAAACGATAATGTGTTCTGCTTTCGGATATAGATTGTAATTATTAAGTTCCGTAAGGAAAACTTTTTCGCCATGAGCGATTAATTGTTTTTGAATAGCATTGGCAAAACGTAATGAACTTCCATTTTCTGAACCTGCGAGTAGAATGATTTTACTTTCGTTGGCTTTGAATTTATTTTTAATTCGGCTTAATCTTCTCTTTAATGTAATGGCAAAACCTGAGTATATAAAAAAGAGAATGTTGATGCAGGCAATAGCTAATATTATAGCCCAAATAGCGTTTATTCTTCCGGTATGAAGGTCAAGGCTTAAATCAGATAATTGAACTGTCATCGGGGAACGTTTTTCAGTTATTACAGCTCCTGTAACCTGATTTACTTCAATTTCTCTGTCTTTTAATCCGATGATATAATATTCTTCAGGATCAGATGTAAAAGGAAATTCGATTTTTTTTACATCAGATAGTAGGGTAGTAGTAAATACTGATCCTGTTTTACCTTTAGAAGGTTTTATAATTTCTGTTTTTTCCTTTTTATTTTTCTCTTTGTCCATGAAAAAATTAAATCTTTCCAGTGATAAATAGGTTCCGGTAATAGCAATAATGAGAATCGGAATTAAAGCTAATCTACCTAATACAACATGATAATATTGAGCAAAATATTCTTTGATTACTTTAGAGAAAAAGTTACGGATTCCTCTTTGTCTGTTTAATACAAGTGCAAAACCCGAACAAGCAATTAAAATCAATAAAAAAGAAATAACGCCAACAAAAAAGCGTCCTGTTTCATGCAAGAATAAAGAACGATGTAAGGCAGTTGTCCATTGGATAAATTCACTTTTTTTAACTGGTGTTCCTAAATTTTTCCCTGTTCTGGGATCAATATAAGCATTGATATCATTGCCATCCTGATCGATTGCCTGAAGTGTTACAAACTGGTTGTAATCAACACTTAATTCTGTTATTTCAGGATATATCTTTTTTAAAACTGGCAAGGTTTGATCTAAAGTTATCTGATCAAAATTTTCAACCTTATACGGTTGTGTTTTTTCCTGAACTGCGTCTACTGCCAGTATGATACCCGTTACAGATGCCAAAAATAAAAATAATGAAGAAAACAAAGCCAAAGCCAAGTGTGTGTAACGCCAGAAAGAAAGAGTCATTGAGTGTAATCTAAAAGGTAATCAAATGTAATTGAGAAATTTTTGCCACAGATTAAAAAGATTTTACAGATTTTCTTTCATTGAAATAGAAATCATTTTGAATCTTTTTAATCTGTGGCAAGTTTTATTTGTTTGACGGAAATACGATTAAATTTTATTTAATCTCACGTATCTAATATAACCTTTACCTTCTGTTTTAGCAGCAAGACCTTCAGTTGTAAGTGGAATTTCAACATCGCTTACATGGTACTTTTGATCTTCAACAGCAGATTCAAATCTTAATTTATATCCTTTATTTATTTTAGAATCTTCAATTTCAATTGTTGTCATACTACGATCTCCACCAGTAACAGATGCTCCAGTTTTTGCACTGATATCTACTGGCTTTTTAGTTTGAAATTTATTCCATTCTTTTAATGAGTTGTACCATTTTTTATCGTCTCCCATTACATAAAGCGTTTTTTCGTATTCTCCCTTAGGGTTGATAAGTGAAACTACGATGTAAGCACCTTCACCCATATAGTTAGACATTTGAAGCATACATTTGTATTTGCTTGCCTGTGCTGAAGCTTGAAAAGATATAAGACAGATTAATGCACTTGTAAGAGTTATTTTAAATATTGATTTCATTCCGGTTTTATATTTTATATTGAATTGGAATTGACTTTTTGAAATATTATTTTAAAAAATCAATTGACATGTTTTGTTTTGTTAAAGACTCATTTTCTTTGGCTAAAGCATAAGCACTTTCGTCAAATTCGGTAATAATATCTTTTTTAGCACCAATAGAAAGAAGGTATTTCAGGATAGTATCATTTTTGGCAACCATTGCAGCTTTGTGTAAAGCAGTCAAACCGTCTTTGTTTTTAGCATTTACATCGATGTTTAAATCAGCTAATTTTTTCAGTAAAGATAAATCGTTTTTAGCAACTGCAAGATGATACAATGTATTCCCGTCTTTTTGTGGAGATGTAAGGTCCAATCCTTTTTCCTGTAGCAATTTTATTTTGGCAGTAAATGGATCTTGTTTAGCATCAGGTCGGTAAGATTGTACTAAATAAACACCTAAATTATTACCTTCTTTATCAGTAACTTTAACATCAGCACCTTTTGCCAAAAGTGTTGCAACTGCCTCTGGAGTTCCTGATTTTACAGCTATAGTCAAGGCAGATTCTCCTTTAGCATTCTGTAAATTGATATTTTTTACTGCTGGTAATAATTGCTCTAATACTCCATTTTCTCTAGCTCCGGCTGCAATCATAAAAGGAGTGTTTCCATCTTTATTAATTGCATTAATATCAACACCTTTAGCAAGGAAATAAGTAATTATTTCGGCTTGGTTTGGTTTTCCTGCTAAAAGATGCAATACGTTTTCTCCAGATTTATTTGTAGCGGTTGATTTTATTTTTAATTCTTCCACTAAAAATTTATACGTTTCAATCGGAGTAGTTTCTCTACGTGTACCTTGAGTTGCAATAAGAAGTGCATTATCAGTATATTTTACTTTTCTCTCTAATAACTTTTTCAAAAGAGCTACATTTCCTGTTCTTGCAGCATAATCAAATGCTGTGTTTCCGTTGTTGTCAACATCTTTTAGAGACAATCCTTTTTTGGTAAGATAATCAGTAATCGTAAGGTCTTTATCAAACGGAACTGCCAAAAGCAATAGGTTCGCTCCATTAGCATATTTTTTCTTCGGATCTATTCCTGCTTTAAAAAAAGCGTCACAAATACCTGAATTAAGTAAACCGCTAGTAGCACCAAAAACAAGTGGAGTAGTACCATGGCTGTCTTCAAAGTTAATATCTGAACCTTTGGCAATAAGATATTCTACCAGTTCTGTATTTCCTCTATAAGCCGCCCAGTGTAAGTAAATACGGTTATCGTGAGTAGATTTATTTACTGGATTTCCTGGTTGTTCTAATAAGAATTTTATACTTGCAAAAGGAGCATCATTATTAATGGCGATAACTGGTACATCAAAAGCATTTGCATTCGATTCAGACGGACTGTTTCCTTTTGCAATTTCAGCTTTAACAACATCAACACTTGGTGCTGTTTTCCAAAAAGAGGCTTCTAATAAAGTATTTTTTTGCTGAGCACTAACAAATAAAGTTGCGACTAATGCGAAAGAAAGAAGAATGTTTTTTTTCATATTATAGATATTTATTACTTTTTAAATTGTGTTGATTCGTATAAAATTCACGACTTAATAGTGTGATTTATTTAGAATCAATAAGATTAAGCAAATGTAAAAAATAATAACAATTAAAGCTATAACTTATTTGTTAATGCCCATTTTTAAGGAAGTTTTATTACTTTGTCTGAAAAGCTTTAGAACTAAAAATAGAGTAGGGGTTTTAAATAATCTAAAAGCATCTAAAAAAGTTTAAAAACAATGTTCGGAGATAATACGATTACATAATCAGTATCGTTTCCGAAGTCTCTTCCTTAAACGCTCATTTTCATTTTTTAATTGTATCGAAAGTTTTGCAAGTAAGCAAAGTTGCTGATTTGACTTGCAGAGTATTCTTTGTTAAAATTTAATTTAAAAGCTTTAAAGTGAATTTGTTAAGGTGAAAATAGCGCACTCAGGGTTTTCGTTGTCAGCTTCTTTTGATTTTTTAAAGTCTAATTTTGTCAAAAGTTTGATCGAACTCAGATTGTCATTATGAGTAAAAGCTTCTATCTTTTTAAGTTGTATTGTCTGAAAGGCATAGTCAATAACTTTTGTAGTTGCTTCTTGCATTATTCCTTGACCTTGAAAATTTGTCAAAAGTTCATAACCGATTTCGCATTTATTTTTTTCATTTGAAAAGTCAAAAAGACAAATTGTTCCAACAAAAATCTTGCTGTTTGTTAAAGTTATTGCCCAATAAATCGAGTCATTTCTTTTAATGTTATCATTAATATTGTTGATAAAAGTTATTGCATCTTCAATTGTTCGACTTGCTTGTCTGCCAAGATATTTGTTTATTTCGGTGTCAGAACGCAATGTAAAAATAGCTGACCCGTCTTCCGCCGATAATTGTCTAAGGGTTAGTCTTTCAGTTGTTAAAATCGGGAAAGGTGTAAAACTTCTATTTACCATTTTGTCATAATTTAATTCATTAATGTTCTGACTGCTAACTTATTTATACTAGCCAAAGAAACGCTTCAATAAGGTCAAATTAATTAGCTTTGAGTCGTAAATTGGTATTTGTTTTAGGCTAATATAATAAATTTCTTTATTTAAATAATTGAGCATCTAAGTTAGATTTAAGCTATTTCTTTGTTTTTAGTAAGTCATAAGTAGTTTGTTTCAGTATAATAAAAAATTGACTTATGTACTTACAGTTTGTACTTTTGCCTTTATGAATGATAACTTTATAAATGAGTATTTCGGGATAGGAATACAAAATGGTAAAACGCCTGAAAACTTGGGTGTTTTGTGGCGATCGGCTCAAAACTTAGGCGCTACTTTTATATTTACCATAGGTAATCGATATGCCAAACAAGCTTGTGATACTCACGATGCAGTAAAAGCGATTCCTTATTTTCATTACGATACTTTTGAAGCTTTTTTTGAAAACTTACCTAAAGGAGCGCGATTGGTTGGCGTTGAATTAGATGAAAAAGCTGTCGATTTAGAGGCTTTTGAACATCCAAGACGTTGTGTTTATTTATTAGGTGCAGAAGATCATGGCTTATCTCATAAAGTAATGGATAAATGCCATCATTTAGTCAAATTTAAATCAGAGAAAAGTTTAAACGTGGCTGTGGCAGGAACTATTATTATGTACGACAGAAACTTGCCTAAACCACGTTCTTAAAACAAAACTTTATTCATGGCTTGATCTCCGATGCACGATAACTACGAAAGTACCCATTACTAGATAATATCAAAATTTTAGTATTTGGAATGTTTTAATTTTCTAAATTCTAAAGGATTAACGCCTTCATATCGACTAAAATATCTTGAAAGGTTTTTGATATCGGTATATCCGCAAACATCTGAGATTTCTGTTCCAAATGAAGTTAACTTGACTACCGAAGAAAAAGCAAGAATATTGGGTGGTGAAGCTACAATGTGGACTGAGCTTACAACAGCAACAATTCATAGATTCCAGAGTTTGGTCAAGAACCGCTGCAATTGCTGAACGACTTTGGTCAGCAGAAGATATTACTAATCTTGCCAGTATGCGTAAACGTCTTGAAATGGTTTCTTTTAGATTAGAAGAATTAGGGTTAATACACATTCGCAACAAAGATGTTATTCTAAGAAATATTACAAATAATCAAAATATTAAATCAATAGAAGAATTTTCGACTGTTTGCGAGTTTGTAAAAGAGTACACTCGTAACGAAGACGGAACTGAATATAAAATGTATTCTCCTTTTACACTTTTTGCAGATGCTTGCATTCCTGATTCAAAAGATTCATTATTATTTGATGACGCCGTTAGCTATTATTTAGCAAATAAAACACCTGAAAATAAAGCAAAAGTCACAACATTTTTTAATAAATGGATTAATGCCAATAAAGAATTAAATGTATTGAGCGCAAATGCTCCGTTAATTCAGCCAATTTTACCTTTGGCCAAAAAAAATAAATAATGCATCACAAGAATTATTACTTGTTCTGGATAACAAATCAACTTTAAAAGCTGATGATTTAAAGAATTTAATAGAGGAATGTAATACAAAAGAACATGCTGATGTTGAGATGAGAGTTTATGAAAGCTTGAAGAAGTTATTATAAAAATTAGGTTAGAATTTCTGATAGAGATATTTATCAAAAATTAGGATTATTTGGCTGTGGATGGCGTAACCTATTTTTCTTTTAAATCTTGTTATTGATGGGGATATGGCAGGATCCATAATAGATTGAAGCATATTTCAGAAAAAATTGAAGATTTAAATTAGCAGTCTAAAAATCATAGACAAAAGGCCAATTCTATTATTTGGAGAAGGCTTCTTCATTTTATGTACCTATATATAAGGAGAGCTCTTTTCCTTTATATATAGGAGTAGTTTTTCAGGAGCTATTTCCTGCTATCCGCTACAATCTTGTCCTTTTTAAAGAAAAAAGGCCAAGGATTTTCGCTATTATCAGGGCTAGGGGAGGCAAAATCCAATACAACTTCAGAATAAACGACAATAAAAGAGACTTTGTGCCTTAGCGTCTTTGCGCGAAATCCAGCAAAAACAAGGAAAACCTAGAGGGAGAGTCTTAAAAAGCCAGATAGAAAGAAAAAACAACACCTGTAAACACACTGTTATCAGAGTGTTAAAAAATAAACAAAAAATACTCTCTAAAAAGTATTGTTTAACTGAATAAAGGTGGTAGTTTTGCACCCGCAACAACGACAAACGTTCCTTTAAATACTGGCAAGCAAGACGAATCAAATTAGAAATAAAATTCTAAAAAAAAGATTTAGAAAAGCTTGTGAGAATGGAAAACGGATGTTACATTTGCACCCCGCAAAACAAGCAAAGTTCCTTGAAAGATTGATAAGAAAGAAGAAAACGGAAACGAAAATTTTCCAAAAAAACTTCACAAATTTCTTGCCAGTTAGAAAAGACTTTTCTACTTTTGCACCCGCTTTGAGAAACAAGCGACATTAAAAAGAAGAATACGTTCCTAGACATATTGAATTGACAGCCGTTTTAAGAGAGATCTTAGAACAACAAAATAAGAGTAATAGAATCGAGAGATTTGAATAAAACCGATAGAATCATTAGTCGAATATAATATTAAAATATACGATGAAGAGTTTGATCCTGGCTCAGGATGAACGCTAGCGGCAGGCTTAACACATGCAAGTCGAGGGGTATGCTTCTTCGGGAGCAGAGACCGGCGCACGGGTGCGTAACGCGTATGCAATCTACCTTTTACAGAGGGATAGCCCAGAGAAATTTGGATTAATACCTCATAGTATAATAGCTCGGCATCGAGCAATTATTAAAGTCACAACGGTAAAAGATGAGCATGCGTCCCATTAGCTAGTTGGTAAGGTAACGGCTTACCAAGGCTACGATGGGTAGGGGTCCTGAGAGGGAGATCCCCCACACTGGTACTGAGACACGGACCAGACTCCTACGGGAGGCAGCAGTGAGGAATATTGGACAATGGGCGCAAGCCTGATCCAGCCATGCCGCGTGCAGGATGACGGTCCTATGGATTGTAAACTGCTTTTGTACAGGAAGAAACAGTTCTACGTGTAGAACCTTGACGGTACTGTAAGAATAAGGATCGGCTAACTCCGTGCCAGCAGCCGCGGTAATACGGAGGATCCAAGCGTTATCCGGAATCATTGGGTTTAAAGGGTCCGTAGGCGGTTTAATAAGTCAGTGGTGAAAGCCCATCGCTCAACGGTGGAACGGCCATTGATACTGTTAAACTTGAATTATTAGGAAGTAACTAGAATATGTAGTGTAGCGGTGAAATGCTTAGAGATTACATGGAATACCAATTGCGAAGGCAGGTTACTACTAATTGATTGACGCTGATGGACGAAAGCGTGGGTAGCGAACAGGATTAGATACCCTGGTAGTCCACGCCGTAAACGATGGATACTAGCTGTTGGGAGCAATTTCAGTGGCTAAGCGAAAGTGATAAGTATCCCACCTGGGGAGTACGTTCGCAAGAATGAAACTCAAAGGAATTGACGGGGGCCCGCACAAGCGGTGGAGCATGTGGTTTAATTCGATGATACGCGAGGAACCTTACCAAGGCTTAAATGTAGATTGACCGTTTTGGAAACAGAACTTTCGCAAGACAATTTACAAGGTGCTGCATGGTTGTCGTCAGCTCGTGCCGTGAGGTGTCAGGTTAAGTCCTATAACGAGCGCAACCCCTGTTGTTAGTTGCCAGCGAGTCATGTCGGGAACTCTAACAAGACTGCCAGTGCAAACTGTGAGGAAGGTGGGGATGACGTCAAATCATCACGGCCCTTACGCCTTGGGCTACACACGTGCTACAATGGCCGGTACAGAGAGCAGCCACTGGGCGACCAGGAGCGAATCTATAAAACCGGTCACAGTTCGGATCGGAGTCTGCAACTCGACTCCGTGAAGCTGGAATCGCTAGTAATCGGATATCAGCCATGATCCGGTGAATACGTTCCCGGGCCTTGTACACACCGCCCGTCAAGCCATGGAAGCTGGGGGTGCCTGAAGTCGGTGACCGCAAGGAGCTGCCTAGGGTAAAACTGGTAACTAGGGCTAAGTCGTAACAAGGTAGCCGTACCGGAAGGTGCGGCTGGAACACCTCCTTTCTAGAGCCCTATATGTTAGCACTTGTGCACGTTAGGGAAAGAAGACGAATTGACCTATAGGTTAAATTGAAGATTATATTACTCTGCTGTTAGTTCAAATAATACAATTAAGTAAACAGAGTCTCGTAGCTCAGCTGGTTAGAGTACTACACTGATAATGTAGGGGTCGGCAGTTCGAGTCTGCCCGGGACTACTTTTTTAAAGAATTTCAATTAAAAATTGAGAATTAAAAATTAAAAAAGACTGTAAACTTAAAAAAAAGGAAATTTTAGAAGTTGAAAGATTAAGAATGATAAAGTTCATAATTTTTAATTCACGATTTTTAATTTTTAATTAAAATGGGGGATTAGCTCAGCTGGCTAGAGCGCCTGCCTTGCACGCAGGAGGTCAACGGTTCGACTCCGTTATTCTCCACTGATTTAGTTGTCAGTTGATGGTTTAAAGTTGATGGGTTTACCTAACAACTAACAACCAGATTCGAGCAACCAAATAAAAGTTCATTGACATATTGAGATAAGAAAATAATAAAAAGTAGAAAGCATTTTTTATTGACAGTAGTAATACTGGATATAAAGAAAACGGTCTTGATTTATCAAGACTGGTACAATAAGCAAAATAAGGGCGTATGGGGGATGCCTTGGCTCTCAGAGGCGATGAAAGGCGTGATAAGCTGCGAAAAGTTACGGGGATCGGCACACACGATATGATCCGTAAATACCTGAATGGGGCAACCCACTATGTTGAAGACATAGTACACCGATAGGTGGGCAAACCCGCTGAACTGAAACATCTAAGTAGGCGGAGGAGAAGAAAACAAAAGTGATTCCGTAAGTAGTGGCGAGCGAACGCGGATTAGCCCAAACCAATGTTGTTACGGCAATGTTGGGGTTGTAGGACCACGACATTTCTTGCACAAAGAATTAGAATCTACTGGAAAGTAGAACCATAGAGGGTGATAGTCCCGTATAGGTAATGAGTGTAAAGGATAGTGGTATCCTGAGTAGGGCGGGGCACGTGAAACCCTGTCTGAATTTGGCGGGACCATCCGCTAAGGCTAAATACTCCTGAGAGACCGATAGTGAACCAGTACCGTGAGGGAAAGGTGAAAAGAACCGTGAATAACGGAGTGAAATAGATCCTGAAACCATACGCTTACAAGCGGTCGGAGCCCTTTCGTGGGGTGACGGCGTGCCTTTTGCATAATGAGCCTACGAGTTAACGTTGCTGGCAAGGATAAGTGGTTAAGCCACGGATCCGTAGCGAAAGCGAGTCTGAATAGGGCGCTTTAGTCAGTAGTGTTAGACGCGAAACCGTGTGATCTACCCATGGGCAGGTTGAAGCTGTGGTAACACACAGTGGAGGACCGAACCGGTTGACGTTGAAAAGTCTTCGGATGACCTGTGGGTAGGGGTGAAAGGCCAATCAAACTCGGAAATAGCTCGTACTCCCCGAAATGCATTTAGGTGCAGCGTTGTGCATAAAGTTATATAGAGGTAGAGCTACTGATTGGATGCGGGGGCTTCACCGCCTACCAATTCCTGACAAACTCCGAATGCTATATAATGTTTCACAACAGTGAGGGCTTGGGTGCTAAGGTCCAAGTCCGAGAGGGAAAGAACCCAGACCATCAGCTAAGGTCCCCAAATATATGTTAAGTTGAAAGAACGAGGTTTGTCTGCCCAGACAGCTAGGATGTTGGCTTGGAAGCAGCCATTCATTTAAAGAGTGCGTAACAGCTCACTAGTCGAGCGGACGAGCATGGATAATAATCGGGCATAAACATATTACCGAAGCTATGGATTTTGACTTAGGTCAAAGTGGTAGGGGAGCATTCTAACAGGGTTGAAGGTGTGTCGTAAGGCATGCTGGACTGGTTAGAAAAGAAAATGTAGGCATAAGTAACGATAATGCGGGCGAGAAACCCGCACACCGAAAGACTAAGGTTTCCACAGCTATGCTAATCAGCTGTGGGTTAGTCGGGACCTAAGGCGAACCCGAAAGGGACAGTCGATGGACCACGGGTTAATATTCCCGTACTACTTATTACTGTGATGGGGTGACGGAGTGATGAAAGCGCCGCGAACTGACGGAATAGTTCGTTGAAGTACCTACCTATAAGCTGCGCAGGCAAATCCACGCGGCTTGGGGAAATACGATAGTACTCGGAGACTTCGGTCAAAGAGATAGTGCGCCTAAGGGCTTCCAAGAAAAACCTCTAAACTTCAGGTAATAAGTACCCGTACCGCAAACCGACACAGGTAGTCGAGGAGAGAATCCTAAGGTGCTCGAGAGATTCATGGCTAAGGAATTAGGCAAAATAGACCTGTAACTTCGGGAGAAAGGTCGCCAGCAGCAATGCTGGCCGCAGTGAAGAGGTCCAGGCGACTGTTTATCAAAAACACAGGGCTCTGCAAAATCGTAAGATGAAGTATAGGGCCTGACACCTGCCCGGTGCTGGAAGGTTAAGAGGAGATGTTATCTTCGGAGAAGCATTGAATTGAAGCCCCAGTAAACGGCGGCCGTAACTATAACGGTCCTAAGGTAGCGAAATTCCTTGTCGGGTAAGTTCCGACCTGCACGAATGGTGTAACGATCTGGACACTGTCTCAGCCATGAGCTCGGTGAAATTGTAGTAGCGGTGAAGATGCCGCTTACCCGCAGTGGGACGAAAAGACCCTGTGCACCTTTACTATAGCTTAGTATTGACCTTGGATAAATGATGTGTAGGATAGGTTGGAGACTGTGAAGTGGCGTCGCTAGGCGTTGTGGAGTCATTGTTGAAATACAACCCTTTGTTTATCTGAGGCCTAACCCCGCTCAAGCGGGGGACATTGCTTGGTGGGTAGTTTGACTGGGGTGGTCGCCTCCAAAAGAGTAACGGAGGCTTCTAAAGGTTCCCTCAGTACGCTTGGTAACCGTGCGTAGAGTGCAATGGCATAAGGGAGCTTGACTGAGAGACATACAGGTCGATCAGGTACGAAAGTAGAGCATAGTGATCCGGTGGTTCCGCATGGAAGGGCCATCGCTCAAAGGATAAAAGGTACGCCGGGGATAACAGGCTGATCTCCCCCAAGAGCTCATATCGACGGGGGGGTTTGGCACCTCGATGTCGGCTCGTCACATCCTGGGGCTGGAGAAGGTCCCAAGGGTTGGGCTGTTCGCCCATTAAAGTGGCACGCGAGCTGGGTTCAGAACGTCGTGAGACAGTTCGGTCTCTATCTACTGTGGGCGCAAGAAATTTGAGTGGATCTGATTCTAGTACGAGAGGACCGAATTGGACAAACCTCTAGTGTATCTGTTGTTCCGCCAGGAGCACCGCAGAGTAGCTACGTTTGGAAGGGATAAGCGCTGAAAGCATATAAGCGCGAAACCCACCACAAGATGAGATTTCTTTTAAGGATCGTGGGAGATGACCACGTTGATAGGCTATAGATGTAAAGGCAGTAATGTCATAGTCGAGTAGTACTAATAATCCGTAAGCTTATGTACGCTTTTCCAGCCCCCTAACCCCCGAAGGGGGAACAAAGGGGCTGGGAGAAACTTTCTAAAAAATACTTTTTTCTTTATCTCAGTGTGTTAAGATATTGTTTTTAATTATGAATTATCAATTGTTAATTATTAATTAAAAAAGTTACCTCAAGTAACAACGACCTTAAGGTGGTTATTGCGGCGGGGCTCACCTCTTCCCATCCCGAACAGAGTAGTTAAGCCCGCCTGCGCAGATGGTACTGCAGTTATGTGGGAGAGTATGTCGTCGCCTTTCTTTAGAATCCTCATCATTTATTTGATGAGGATTTTTTTTTGGACTTAACTTTTTGGGATTAGGCAAAAAAACGCAAAGGTTCACAAAGCTATTTATTAAACTTTGCGAACCTTTGCGTAATCCTTTGCGCTCTTTGCGTTAAATTTTATTTTTAACTACTTCGAGTGATAATGTGATCTAAATTGATTTATATGCTAAGTTTTCTTTTGAGCTCTCCAACTTTATAATCTTACTATTAGCAACAATATTATTCTCCATGAGTAAACGTGCAGTTAAATAACATATCGTAGACTCAGCACCTTGATTTAGATTTACATTTTCTTTTTCTAAACCATCATAACAACCGCCAGTAATTGGATCATACATAATTTGGTTTAAATGATTCTGACCCAAGAACCAATTAAAGGCTATTTTCATGGATTTTTTGTAAAATGGATCCTTAAAAATTTTATAGAATAGGTCTAATGTCTGTATAGTATACGAAACATCTATAGGTTGCTCACCATATTGGTAGGGTATCGATCCTTTATGATGCCATCCATTATTAGAAATGACTTTGAATTCTCCATTTATAAACATTTTGGGTAATAAAAAATCAAAAGATTCAATTGCAATCTTCTTATATAGTAACCTATCCGTTGCTAAGTAAGCATATAGCATCGATTCAGACAATATACTATTGGCATAAGTAAGATAATTTTCAAACCAGTTCCAATTTTTGGTTGCATGATCATTATAATTTTTAGAAAGTCTATCAGCTAGTTTATCTATTATTTCGATAATACGTGGTGTAGGTTCAACGGAGTTGTATAGAAACAATCCTTTGGTTATAAAACCAATTGATCTAGGCGAAGCAACTGTTTCTGTCCAATCTAATGCTTTTAAAATACATTTAGATGCTTTGTTTAGCGTTGAAGGAGGTATAAGTGTCGATTTTAATGAAATTAGCATTCCTAAAGCCCAAATTGCTCTTGCATTTGAATCTTCTAGATTTACAGTATCATTTTTAGGATCTATATTATTAAATTCATCTACATAATTTATAAAATTACCTTCAGGTTGTTGGCATCTTTCAATAAAATTAAGATAGGTGTTGATATAATAAATATCATTGATATCTTCTTTAAGTTGGTAATGTAAACACATAGAAATTAATGCTCTCGCATTATCATCGAGTGTATAACCAGAAGTAATATCAGGCTCAGAGATTTTACTAAATTGTATCATTCCTAGCGATGTAGTCATATTTTTTTGATGATCCATTTTTATTGCTGGATACGTAAATTTGACTTCTATAGGCTCTTTTATAATCTTCTGGTAGGTAATCATATGCTTGATTGCTACATTCTCCCAGGACGTTTTTCTGGTTTTTTCGAATGCATTTAAAGCCATAGATTCTCGCAATCCTGAATCAGAAAGAAGTTTTATAGTCGCATTTGCAAATTGTTCCGAGTTTTGAATATCTACCAAAATACCAGTATCAGGAGTAAGTACCTCTATAGTATGAGGTATTTTAGTTGCTACAATAGGACATGAACAGCTCATAGCATATGAAAAAGTACCACTTACAGCCTGATTCGGGTCTTTTGATGTAAAAAGATAGATATCGGTTGCTTTTAAATAATTTAAAAGTTCCTTAACTTCTAAATATTGATTAACAAAAAGAACGTTGTTTTTTAAGTTCAAATCATCTACAATAGATTCTAAATGATTGCGGTATTCATCTACATTATTAATAATATTATTGGGATGAGTTTTCCCAAGAATCAGATACAATACAGTAGGGAATTGTTCTACAATTTTCGGAAGTGCTTTTAATCCTGTCTCAATATTTTTACCTTCACCTAATAATCCAAAAGTGGAAAGTATTATTCTATCTTCAAAATTAAATTTTTGCTTTGCTTTTGATGTATTTTCATATTCTACGATATGTGTACCATGATGAACACAAACAATATTTTCTTTATTTATTCCATAATCTTCAACGAGAATTTTTCTAGATTGATTTGTCATTACAAAAAACGAATCAGAATATGATGCTAATAATTTAACAAAGCTTCTTAATTCTTCGTTTGGATTTGGAATAACGCTATGAAAAGTAAAAGTTATAGCTTTTTTACTTGCATTTAAGAAGTCGATTAGGAAATTACCATATTCTCCGCCAAACAATCCAAATTCATGCTGAATATGGATTAATTTTACAGCATCGTCTTTGTTTATTTCAAGCGCTACCTTCTTATATTCATCTCTATTTTTAGTATTTAAAACATATCCCGATTTAGTATTTGGATTTATTTTATCGGTCAATTCACATATTTCACAGGAAATACTTTTTCCATATACTTTATTTATCGCATTAATACTGTCTTCTGTATAGGTAGCAATACCACATTGTGTTGGCGGAAATGTAGAAAGGAATATTATTTTCGATTTAGTGTCTCTCGTTTTCATGGGCGTTAATTTTTAGTTCTTGTAATAAATCATTTTATGTTTATTATTCTACTATAACTTTATTATCGACAACATGTACTAGATGTATTATGGGGCTTATAAGTTATTCTATTCTAGTTTTATATCTAGTAACCGTTTTGTAACAAATCTTGAATTTATAAAATTAGTATTGTAGAATTACATAGATTAACTCAATCGATTATTTGATTGACTCATTTATGTTTATTCGTAAAAATGGAAGATTTGGTTGAAATTTAAAGTTTAAAATCGCAAAATAGATAAAATTGCTTTTATCAAATGTAAGGATAAATAGCTAGTAAAAATGAATTATAAATAACGTAATTGACTTGTTTTTAGATAATTATAAATTGTTTAAAATACTAGATTTAAAAAAAACATAATTTATTTTTTTAAGTATTTATAAGGTTAATGTTTAATTGAGGTAATAATTTTTGTGTTTGAGTTAATTCAATTCTTTAAGAAAAGAGAAATTTGTAATAACTAGAAGATCATCATGATCTTATTTACTAACTAAAAATATATCATTATGCTACGTTGGACAGTCATTTTTATAATTCTTGCAATTATTGCCGGAATTTTTGGTTTTGGTGGTATTGCTGCTGGAGCCGCAAGTATAGCCAAAGTGCTATTCTTTATCTTCATTGTATTGTTTGTAATTTCATTGGTTACAGGAAGAAGAAAAGTATAAATTAAAAGAAGGTAAAATATTGTATTTATCTCTTTAAAAAATTTATTAATTATGAAAATAGAATATGGAAAACACGAAACGGATTATATTAAAGAGTATCAAGAAAAAGGATATACATCTAACTATCTTTTCGAAAATGGGTATTTAATTGATACAGAAACAAAATACTCCTATAAACCAGAGGAGATATTTATTGTAGCACAACATCGATATGAAGGTATGAGTAATCCCGATGATATGTCTATTTTGTACATAATTGAAACTGCCGACTCAGTAAAAGGAACATTTTTACTGGGCTATGGTCCCACTAGTGATTTAGATGCCTCTGAATTTTTTAAGGATATTCCGGAGATTAATTGTTCAGATAAAGAAAGTATAAATAATCCATAACTGTTTTTTTATTGATTGGGGGATCAATAAAATTATTTTGTTTAAAAAGTCTTGTCATTATAATGATAAGACTTTTTTTTGTGCTTTGTGTTGATATATAGTTAATTATGAAACTTAATATCAAAATTCTATAACAATATTCTTGTTTATAATGCGAAATTTGAAAGTATCAAGAAAGAATTAAAACAGATTTAGAGCATCTGTTTTTTTAGAACATTCAAAAGAATTAAGAATTATTTTAAAAAATTATTAAAAATGAAAAATATATATCTAAAAGCCGGAAAAGCACAAGATGTTTTTAATGAATTAAAAGAAAGTCTTAAAGGTACTTTGACCTTGAATAATGAAGAATACAATTTAGCACTAGAATCAGATTTTGTAAAAGGTAATATCGAAGGAATAACATTTCAGGAAGGGATGGCGTACATGCAATTTGATCTTGTTTTTTCTGATGATGTAATGTTGAGTATGGAATCTTTTAAGACATCCCCAATTTTATTTGCTTATTGTTCTGAAGGTGCTCTTAAGCATAGTTTTGGAGAGAATGGAGATAAAAAGAGTCTTAAGAAATATAATTCAGGAGTACTAAAAAGTTCTTCTAGTATTAATAGTATTTTATACTTTGAAAAAAATATTCCGATTAAATTTTCTATAATAGGAGTTGGTATTAGTGTATCTACTAATGGACATAATGATGATTTAATAAATAAGCTAAAAAATACATTTTTAAATAAGAAAGAAAATTACTTAGATATTAGATTCCAAAATTTTAAGATTGCCGAAAAAATTGAAGAGTTTAATGCTATAACCCAAACAGGAATTGTTCGGAGTTTGCTAAAAAAAGGAATTTTGCAAATTATTTTGGCAATGGAAATCGAGCAGCATACTGATAGTTTTACTAAGATATCTCAAGCTATAACTTGTCTTACATTAAAACAAATTGATGAAATCAAAAGGATTTCAAATTTCATTATAAATTTTCCTGCAGAGGAATTTACTATTAAGTTTTTAACTCAAAAAACAGGATTATCACCAAATAAATTGCAAGAAGGATTTAAGCTCGTGCATAATCGAACTGTGAATGATTTTATAACTTTTATGAGAATAGAAAAAGCAGAGAATTTAATTAGAACATCAGACTTAAATATCTCTGAGATTGTATATTCTATAGGTTTTACAAGCAGAAGTTATTTCTCTAAAATATTCAAACAAAAGTACAACTGTAGTCCTAAAGAATATAAATACAACCAGAACTCGATAGCTAAAACAGCCTAATATATTTATTGGTTTATTAAGAAAAGAAGCAGCTTTTATAAAGCTGTTTTTTTTTGTTTATTCTTTTTCGTATTTACTAATAAAGTAGATCATCAATAAATTAAGAAATAAAGAAATACTATTTGTTATCATTATCGGATAATCTTTTTTAAGAAAACCATAAACGACCCATAAAAAAATACCTAATGTTAACGTACTAAACATCGTTAAAGAAACATTTTTTACTTTTTTAGATTTCCACACTTTTATAATTTGCGGAATAACAGCAATAGTTACGCATATTCCTGCTACAAGCCCTATGATATTAGTAGTTTCCATAACATTGTTTTAGGAATTTAATTATCTATTAAACTTATAAAAGTTTAAATCAGGATGTTGAGAATCGTTTAGAGATGCCATAATAGAATTCATTGCCATGACACTAAAAGTAATGCCGTTACCACCAAATCCTAAAACATAATGTTCCTTTTTTTTGGGATTAGGTCTGCCAAAATAGGGTAGAGCGTCCTGAGTTTCTCCAAATGTCCCAGCCCAGGAATAATCAGGTTTTAAATTTATATCAGGAAAACATTTCTCGAATTGTTTTAAAAGATAGGTTTCTTTTTGGTGTAATAATTTATCTCGTTTTTCGGCATTATGAAATTCTTCATCGCCACCGCCCATAATAATTCTATTATCGGCAGTTCCTCGAAAATATAAATAAGGTTCAGATGTGTTCCAATAAATAGCATTTTTAAAAGGATTAGGAATTTCTATAAAGCTTTCTGATGTTAATGCATAAGTACTTTTTAAATCTACAACCTTTTCAGTAAGGGTTTCAGTACTTTCATAACCAGTACAATGTATAATGTCTTCGGTTGTAATTGTAAAATCATTTTCAGTTAAAGCAACTATTTTTCCTTTTAGATGTTTAAATTCAGTAATATTAGTGCGGTCATAGATTAGCATTCCTTTTTGTTTACAATATTTCAGAAGGTCATGTGCCAGTTTATACGGATCCATTATTGCTCCAGATTCTGATTCTATGGCAGCAAAAGCATTTAAACCTTGCTTCTTTAAATCAATTTCTTCTAGCCACTTTACTTTAAAACCATTCTCTTTTCGTGCTTTAAACTCTCTTTGTAAAAACGGAATATCTTTTTTTAATGAACAAAAATAGATACTCTTTTTAAACTCAAATTGACAATCACTTTTTATTGTATCTATAATTTTCTTGAGATCAAAGATTGCTTTTTCGCAATTCTTATAACTCGAAACGGCACATTCGAAGCCTCTTTTTTCTATTAATTCATGCAAAGAAATATCAATTTCATATTGTAATAGCGCTGTGCTTGCGGCCGTACTACCGTTACAGATATCTCGTTTGTCTACAAGAACTACTTTCTTACCTTCGGAGATTAGTTTATAAGCTATTAAAGCTCCGGTAATTCCTCCGCCTATAATTAAAACAGCCGTAGTAATGTCTGCATCCAACGATGGATAACTTGTGTCCATAGCATTTTTTATAGGCCAAAAAGTTTCGGTTGAACGTAGTTTCATAATTGTATCTTTTCGATAATCATTTGATTACTGTTTTTAGAACAAGTAATTATATTAGAAGTTAAAGTAGAAGTATTTTTATATATTATTTTTTTGTGTTTTCTTTTGTAGCTTCTTCTTTTTTCTCGTTCTCCTTTTCTTTTTCTTTCTCTTTTTTCTCCTTCTCTAGTTTTTCATGTTCTTCCTTTGCTTTTTTATCAGCTTCTTCTTGTTCCTTTTCTTTCTCTTTTTCCTGTTTTTTGTAATATCCTCTAAACAAGAAATTACTTTTGGCTGCTTCCATGTTCTGACTAAACCCTTGTGTACCATTTTCTAGATTGGTAATTGTTTTGGTCAGTGTATTTGCAAGTTTAGGATCAGTCATTAATCTAGATAATGCACCGTTCCCATTATTCATATTATGGGTGAAAATGGCAAGTTCTTCGGATATTACACCTGCGTTGTCCACACTTTTCTTTACACTTTTCATGATATCATCCATTTCGATGGCATCTATAGAAGCAATTTTGCCATTATTAGCAATGATTCTATTAGATTTGTTTCCCGGAGATATGGTAAGAACTTTGTCACCCATCAATCCTTCAGAGCCAATGCTAGCTCTGGCATCAGTCTTTATAAATTGCTTGACCTCTTCTTTTATAACTAGTTTTACAACTACCGAAGAATCGTTTATCAATTGTATTTCTTCGACAGTACCAATGTTAATTCCTGAGAAACGTACATTGTTTCCGACTTGTAAACCACTTACGGTTTTAAAAGTTGATGTTATATGAAATGTTGAACCAAATAGATTTTGTTGTTTTCCGATAAAGTAAATAGTTACCATAAAAAGGATTAAGCCTATTGTTACAAACATTCCTAGTTTCCATTTATATCCAGATTCCTTATTCATAATTTCGTTTTATTAAATGTTTATATAAAGAATGATCTTACCCATTCATCTTCACTTTTTTCTAATTCTTCGTATTTCCCTTCAGCATGTATTACACCATCTTTTAAAATCATAACTCTATCTGCAGTTAGTTTTGCACAAGACATATCATGGGTAATAATTATCGAGGTAGTTTTACGTTTTTTCTTAATTTCTAATATTAATTCACTTATTTCTTTAGATGTAATTGTATCCAATCCCGTGGTAGGTTCGTCATACAAAATAATTTCAGGTTTTAGTATTAATGTACGGGCAAGACCAATTCGTTTTCGCATACCGCCGGATAATTCCGAAGGCATTTTATCTACAGCATCGGCTAGACCAACACTTTCGAGAACATCCATAACTTCAGTTTCTATTTCCTGAGGGGATAATTCCTTGTTATGTCTTTTTAATGTAAATTCTAAATTCTCTCTTACCGACATCGAATCATATAAAGCCCCACTTTGAAAAAGAAATCCAATTTTGACTCTTATCTTATTGAGTTCACTTTTTCCTAATCCAATTATTTCTTCGCCTAAAACACTTATATTTCCTTTCTCAGGAATTACCAATCCTACAATACATTTTATAGTTATAGATTTTCCTTCGCCAGACCTTCCTAATATCACTAAGTCTTCGCCTTTATTTACAGTAAGATTTACTCCTTTTAAAACATCATTATCGCCAAAAGATTTATGCAAATCTTTAATCTCGATTACAGGAGTTTTTTTATTGGGAGCAACTGTTTGTACTATATTTTCTTGTTCAGATTTCATATTAAAAGAATAAATCAGTGATTTGTACTGCGAGCATATCTATGATAAAAATGGTAAGTGATGCTGTAACTACTGCTGAGTTTGCAGCTTTACCAACACTTTCGGTACCATTTGCGGCATTAAAACCTTTGTAACAGCCAATCATTCCTATAAAAAAACCAAAGAAAAAAGTTTTTATAGTGGCGGGAAAAATGTCTATAAAGTCTAGGGATTCAAAAACTTGCGACATATAGCGATAAGCATTTACATCGCTGTGAATTGTAATTCCTGCATAGCCGCCTAAAATTCCTATTGCATCGGCAAAAATTACCAATATAGGAACCATTAAAGTTGTGGCTAAAATGCGGGTTACAACCAAGTATTTAAACGGATTTATGGCTGCTACTTCCATAGCATCTATTTGCTCGGTGACTTTCATCGAACCTAGTTCGGCACCAATTCCGGATGAAATTTTTCCTGCGCAAATTAATGCCGTAATTACTGGAGCAATTTCTCGAATTAATGACAATGCAACCATACCTGGTAACCAGGATTCTGCGCCAAAAGTGGCTAAAGTAGGTCTTGTTTGCAATGTAAGCACTAATCCCATTATAAAGCCTGTTATCGCTACCAACGGAAGAGATTTATAGCCAATAAGATAACATTGCCTAAAGAATTCTTTGGTTTCGTATGGAGGAATAAAAACCTCCTTGAAAAACTTTTTGGTAAAAAGTGTTACATCACCAATATCTGTAAAAGTGTCTTTTAAGTAGAAAAGTTGCATAGTATATTTTTAGTTGTTGAAAAATCATTTTATAATCGTAATGCGTATTAAAAAAATGGAAAAATTCTTAGTCTGTAAAAAAATACTTAACTAAAGGTAATTTATATTTTCTTGAAAAACACTATGATTTTACAAATCAAGGTGTTTTAAAATATTGATTTGTAAATTGTTATGTTTGTTGTTGTAATGATAAAGGTCAGTATTTCACATACAATTTTCATTATATAACTTTAAATAAAGATTATATAATTCGCATCGATTAAGCAATAATGATGTAAATAGGTGTTGTAAAAAGTAAAAAAAGAATAATAAATCCGATAAACTAAAGATTTATTGGCTTTCGCCAAAGAAGAAATATAAGTTTTGATACACTACGCTTAAATGTACTTACATAACTTATATATTGACTTTTCTTAAACCATATAAGTGATTTAAGAAAGTAGAAGATTATTACACTATAAAGGAAAAATAAGTTTTATTGGAGTAAGCTTAAATGTATTTACATCATTTATATGTTTATTTTTTCTTAAACCATATAAGCCATTTAAGGAATTATAAGTTTTATTAGATTACGCTTAAATGTACTTACATGACTTATATGTTTCGTTTTTCTTAAATTATATAAGTGATTTAAGAGAGTAGAAGTTTTAAAGTGTCTTATTTAAAGGAACATATCTATTTTTTGTTTAGAACAATAATCTAAAACCAAAAACAGGAAGTTCACCTTGCATAAAATCCAAATCTTCAGATCTTTTAAAACCCAATCGTTCATACATTTTCCAAGCAGTTTGCATTGCTTTGGTCGAATGGATAATTAGCTGATGTTGTTTCTTGTTTTTAGCTTTCAGGATGCAATCATTTATTAATAGTTTACCAATTCCTTGATCTCTTGTCATAGGATCTACTGCTAATAATCGGAAACCAGAGGTGTTTTTTTCTTTGGTAGCAATTCCGCCAGAACCATAATATTGCATATCGCCAAAATAAACTACGCCACCAACTATTTTGTTATCAGAAGAAACAGCAACCAAAAGTTCTGTTTCGGGATTAGTAGTTAAGTCGCCAATATTGGCAAGCATCTTATAATAAGTGGGTTGCTCAGATTCTTTAGGAAAACCTTCTAATTGCGAATAAACCAGAACCATCAATTTTCCGATTTCTTCAAATTCATTTGCTTTAGCATTTCGGATGGTATATTCTTGGTTATTCATAATCTAATATGGTTTGTTAATATTGAAGAAGTAAATATATAGTTTTTAATTTTTTGTCAATGTACACGGATTAAAATTGATTTTTAAAATTAATAGATGAAGTCGTGAATATTTTAGACTTAAGAAATTAACCGCAAAGGGCGCAATGGTTTACGCAGAGGTCGCAATCCCGAAATGTCGAGATAGGACTGAATTCTTTTATTTCTATCTAACTCTTTGCGAAAGGAACGCGGATAATACTGATTTACTAAAAGTAAAGACGCAGATAAAAACAGATTTCTCCCTTTCCGTCCTGAAGCTTCAGAATCGATATCACCATTGTTAAAAAAATCCGTTTTTATCCGCGTTTTCGCCATAGCGAATCCGTTAAATCCGCGTTCCTTTCTAGACAGTTTAAGTTAGTAACTATAAAACACACACATTTTCTTGAAATCCTTTTAGCTTACTATAATATCATGTTTAAAAAGCAATCCTTTTACTTCTTTTAAGGTAAAAATAGCTTTTTTGAGTTTTACTCTAGATGGGTCGATGGTATAATTATAACTCGTTTTAAAGTCAGTTTTATTTGCAATAGCTTTATCAAATTCGGCACGATATAAGTCGCAATTATCAAAAATTACATTTGTAATATCGCTCGCCATAAAATCTACAGCAACCAAACTGCAATCTGTAAACGAAGTTCCTTTAATCTTTAAAGTATAAAACTTAGAAAAATCGAGAATACAATTATTAAAATTTACTTCAAAGATGAGTTTGTCACACATGGCAAAATTCACATCCTTGATTTCACAATCATTAAAAGTAGCGGTTCTAAAAGCGACATAGTTTATTTTGGCTTCGCTAAAGATGCAATTATTAAAAACACAATCGATAAAAGTAACGGCTAGAAAAGTACAGGCAGAAAAATTGCAATTGGTAAAAGTACAAGATTCAAAATCCTTGAAATTTGCATCATCTATGTTATAAGTGATGTCTTTATATTCAATATCAAGGAAATAGTCAGTCATGTTAATTAGTGGTGGAAAAAGGTAAAAGTGAAATGTGAAAAATGAAAAGGTGATACAAATAAACGAAAATATTTATTGTAGAATTCAAGATTTGGTTTTTAAATTTTTTGCTGTAATACCAAAATAATTTTCCATTCATTTAGTTTAGAATCGAATGACTTTCCAGCATTTGCAGGACTGGTTGACGGAAGCGTAATAAGTTTATAATCGTTATTTACTTTAATATACTTTTTAAAAAATGCAGCCGCTTTTTGTCCATTAAACAAGATAGTTTTAATATTTGGATGTTGTTTTAAGAAAGTATCAAAATCATTTGTTATTTCATTCTTAATGGCGCTATCAAGACTTCCAACTCTGTCACAGTATTTTAAAACATCCCATAATGCGATGTTGTTTTTTATTAAGATTTCTTTTTTAGCTTCATAAGCATCAGTAAAATCTTCATTGAAAACGGTGAATAATATTTTCCAGAAGTTATTTTGTTTATGCCCGTAATATTGTCCTAACTCCAAAGATTTTGTTCCAGGCATAGTTCCCAGAATTAAAACAGAGGCATTTGGTGACGATATGGGATCAAAAGAATAACTTTCCATTATTTAGCTTATTTACTATTTTGAGAAATCACAATTAAAACAATGGCTATTAACGCAAGGAAAAGCCCGAGATAATTCAGCTTAGTTTGTTTTTCTTTAAAGACTAAAATACCAGTAAGACTTCCTATAATGATTACACCCATATTCATTCCCGCAAAAACAGTCGACGGATT
Source organism: Flavobacterium sp. GL_143 (assembly GCF_057834355.1). Taxonomy (NCBI): domain Bacteria; kingdom Pseudomonadati; phylum Bacteroidota; class Flavobacteriia; order Flavobacteriales; family Flavobacteriaceae; genus Flavobacterium; species Flavobacterium sp. GL_143. Next base: position 3,654,049 of record NZ_CM174401.1, read on the forward strand.
TTCGGCAAATTCCTTATGCGCTTTTAAGTAAAAAAGAATATTACCAAAATTAAGGATACCAATTAATCCACCAAATAAGATATTTCTCGGAGTTAGTTTTACTTTTTTAATAAGAGTTTGATAAAGAACTACTACAATCATTATCGTCATTGAGATTGCAAAAATTGCAAACAACGAAGTAGTGTAGGGAAGATCTGTGTGAGTTGCTATTTGCTTAAAAAGAATATCAATTACTCCAAAACCTAATAATACAATTGCAGGATAAAACCATTTATTAGTGGTCTTGTCTGCGGGTTTATTCAGGATAAGCAATAGGGCAGGAAAACCAATTAAAAGCGCAGTTATTTTAAGAATATTAAATTCTTCTTTAAATAATAACCAAGCAGCAAGAATAGGTATAAATAGCGAAAGGCGTTGTGCAGCATCGGTTTTTACAATCCCCATATGTTTTATAGACAGAGCCAAAAAGAGAAATATAGAAGGTAATAAAACCCCAATCACAATGTAAAGATTCCATGGTGCAGCAGCTGTAATTGCAGTAATATCTGGGCTAAATGATATATAACAAAGTGCCAGTGCAAAGATGTAATTGTAAGCTACGATTTGGGTATTATTAGTATCGTATTTTCGTGCTATCTTAAATAAAACACCAACACTTACACTACATACAATACTTAAAATTAGAAATAACATATATTTTTTCTGGTTTATTTTCGACGAAATTATTCGCTCCCAAATTTACTTCTATTTTAATTAAAAAAAGCCTTCAAAAATGAACATGCCCCAAAAAGTTAGACACTATTTGGGGCATTTTTTATGGAAAGAAAAGCAAGGTATGACTATGCATTTAAGTTAGAATGTGTAGAATTGGTTTTAAAGAAGCATTATTCAGATGGATATGTTTCAAAATTAAAAAAGACTGCAAGATGGAATATTCGTAAGTGGGTCAGTTTTTATAAGGCATATGGTAAAATTGGTTTATTGTCACGAATGAATCAAAGCTATTCAGCCGAATTTAAGCTAAAAGTGCTCAATATCATAGAAAAGGAATCCCTTACCTTAATGCAGACTGGTATAAGATTTAATATTCCCGATATTTCCATAGTTTTAAAATGGAAAAAAGATTTTGCTAACTTTGGACTAGTAGGATTACAACCAAAACAAAGAGGCAGACCCGTATCGATGAGTAATAATAAAGGCAAAAAAAGTAAATCAGAGAAACCCCTGACAAGAGAGCAAGAACTGCTAAAAGAAAACGAAAGACTTCGCTGTGAGAATGAATTGCTAAAAAAGCTGCAAGCCTTAATTCAAGCCAGGAAAAATCCAAAGCCATAAACGAATTAAGGCATAAATTTGGTTTGGAATTACTTTTGAACCTTGCAAATATGGCACGCAGCAGTTTTTATTATCATCAAAAACAAAGTAAGTCACCTGATAAATATAAAGAAATTAAAGAGTTGATTAAAGTCATTTATCACAGACATAAAGGGCGTTATGGTTACAGAAGAATAACCGATGAATTACAAAACAGAGGACTGGTTATCAATCATAAAACAGTTCTTAGATTGATGAATCTATTAGGGTTAAAAAGTGTTATTAGAGTAAAAAAGTATAAGTCTTATAAAGGTGAAAATGGTAAAATAGCTCCAAATATACTAGAACGAAATTTTAAAGCAAAAGCTCCAAATCAAAAATGGGCAACTGATATAACAGAGTTCAATGTAGCTGGAAACAAATTATATTTATCACCAATAATTGACTTATTTAATCAGGAAATAATCAGCTATGAACTCACAGAGAGACCAGTGTTTAATCAAGTGGTTATGATGCTGAAAAAGGCCTTTAGAAAAATACCAGATAATACAAATTTAATACTTCATTCAGACCAAGGCTGGCAATATCAAATGAATCATTACCAACTTTTATTAAAACAAAAAGGAATCAAACAAAGCATGTCAAGAAAAGGAAACTGCCTAGATAATGCAATTATTGAAAACTTCTTTGGAATATTAAAATCTGAAATGTTTTATACCCAAAAATTCAAATCAATAGAACAATTAAAAAAAGAAATTAATAAGTATATAATATATTACAATAACGAAAGAATTAAATCAAATTTAAACAAAATGAGCCCGATAAAATATCGAGCTCATTATTATCAAACTTAATTATAAATTTGTCCAAACTTTTGGGTGCAGTCTAAAACGGATGTTTTAGAAGGCTTTATATTTAGCTGAAAATCAGGTTTATTTAATAAAATCCATTTCGAGATGTTCGATTCCAGCATCTACAAAATAATTATCAGTTTCTTTAAAACCATTTTTTATATAAAATTGTTTCGCAACAACCTGAGCATGCAAGTATATCTTTTCTTCCAATTTTACATCATCCAGAATTTTAAGCAATAATGCTTCGCCAATACCTTTTCCTCTATAGTTTTTCAGTACGGCAATACGTTCTATTTTAGTTCCTTTTTCTGTTTTTCTATATCTCGCTGCACCAGCAGGCAACTCATTATAAGTAGCTAAGTAATGAACAGATTCGTTATCATCCATCGATTCGCGTTCTACCGATACATGCTGCTCCTCTACAAAAACTTGTCTTCGTATAAAGAACGCAAGATCTATTTGATCTTGGTTATCGATTTGTTCAGTCTTAATTATATTGGTCAAAGTTGCGTTTGATTTATTCTTCATTTTAATTGATTTATGCTGTCAAAAAATAATTTATATGCAAATATACGTAGTTGACTACATATATTCAAAATCAATAAGAAAATTTTAAGTTTTATTAATACAGCAAGCAATAATCTTTCCTGTAAAACAATATTAAATAAATAGAAGATTCTATTTTCCAGGAGCAGAACAAGAGTTAGTTAATATCAACTTGAGTCCCGCTGTACACTATATCTTTTCATGGCTAAAGGAGCCATAAAAAGGATGCCGTTTCCATCGGGGCTAGGAGGGAAGATTAGTAATTCTATCACCTTTTTTGGAAGGATAAAATAATTTAACCCGTTGGGTGTAATTAATTTTAACACATAGAAACATAGGTCTTATACACACAAAAAAGGCGTTTCACTTGTTTTAAATGCATCCCGAAGCTTCGGGACTAGCTATGTGAAAGAAATGTATTTCTTTTTGTGTTCTTTTTTACACATAAAATCTATGTTTCTATGTGTTAAATGAAATTTTTACGAATTACACCCAACGGGTTAATTTAATATTTTTTAGGGTAATTTTCAGGATTTTGAAAAAATTACGAGAACAAGATAATGGATTTGTAAAATAAATAAATTAAGACATAAATAAGTATATAAAGCTGTATTTTAACTCTTTATAAACTTATAATCTTAATGTTATGTATTCAATAGCCCAATACACAGATTTTTTTATTAGTTATTTAGAGAATCAAAATATAAATAAAGAACCAAAAAATCTATATGACCCAATAACTTATATACTGTTTTTGGGAGGAAAACGACTGCGACCTGTTCTTACTTTGGTAACTACAGAAATTTTTGAAGGAGGTTTCAAATCAGCATTACCAGCTGCTTTAGCATTAGAGGTTTTTCATAATTCATCATTAGTTCATGATGATATTATAGATGAAGACCCTATTAGGAGAGGAAAACCAACTGTACATACAAAATGGGATAATAACACAGCTATTCTTTCAGGAGATGCTATGCTTATTTTAACGTATCATTATCTAGAGGGATATGAACCAACCCTTGCCATGAATTTGATTAAAGCAATTAACAAGATGGCTCTAGGAGTTTGTGAAGGGCAACGTTGGGATGTTGATTTTGAAAGTAGGCAAGATGTTACAGTTTCAGAATACCTAAAAATGATTGAATATAAAACAGCATTACTCATTGCAACATCTATGAAAATAGGTGCTACTATTGCTCAAACATCTCAGGAAAATTGCGATTTAGTTTATGATTTTGGGCTTAATTTAGGAATGGCATTTCAGTTGCAAGATGATTATCTCGACATTTTTGGCGACACTCTTATTTTTGGAAGACGATTAGGAGGTGATATAATTTCGAATAAAAAAACCTTTTTATATTTAAAGGCTCTTGAACTTTTAAATACAACCGAAAAAGAACACTTATTAGAATTGTATACTGTTCGTCTTGATGATAATGTAAAAAAGATAAAAAGTGTAACGGAATTGTTTCGGACATCCGGAGCATCAAGAGTAACACAAGAGGAAATTGAAAGATATACTTTTAAGGCCTTTAAAACTTTGGACAAGATTAATATAGACGAAAATAAGAAAATGTTATTGAGAACTTTTGGGCAAAATTTAATAGGAAGAGAAGTTTAATCGTTCTGCTTAATTTTTCAGTGTAGCAGGGTAAGAAAATTTTATGAACTAAGCTGTATGAAGTAAGTAGATTTCCTACAGCTCAGTTTACAATTTATTACTTTAATCATTTTTGAGATAAAGTCCCTAATAATTTTTCTAAGTTATCAATAGACATTGTAAAGCCTTCTTTAAAGCCCATTTCAATCATTCTCTCCAAACGTTCCAGAGATTCATTTACAATAGTAATGCTCACTTTTGTTATGCCGTTTTGTTCGCTAAAATTGTAATCCCAATCTGAACCGGGTATTTCTTTATTTTCATTTTCGTCGGCAAAAGTATTGTACATTTTAAAATTGGTCTTTGGAGTAATCGAAGTATATTCCTGAACAGACCAGCGTTCCAATCCTTCGGGACTTACCATAGCATAAAATCTTCGTCCGCCAACTTCAAAATTCATGTGTTTTGTTTTAGCTGACCATGGTTTAGGAGCAACCCATTGATCCAGAAGTTCTGGTTTGGTAAAAGCGTCCCAAACTAGCGGAAGTTCAGCATTAAATTCTCGGTTTATGAATACCGTTTTTATGGATTTGTCAACGGTAAAATCAAATTGTAAATTTTTCATTTTTTCTGATTTTTAAGTGTTAATAATACTTCGTCGAGTTGATTAAATTTAGTTTCCCAGATTTCTCTAAATTGGGTTAACCATTTATCAATCTCTTTCATTTTTTCAATTTCGAGTGAATAATAAATTTCTCTGCCTTGTTGTTCCTGTTTTACAAGTTCGCATTCGGTAAGTATCCGAAGGTGTTTAGAAACAGATTGTCGGCTAGTGTCAAAGTTCTCCGCAATGGCGTTGGGTGTCATTGCTTGTATGGCAAGTAAGGCAATTATAGATCGCCTTGTTGGGTCGGCTACTGCCTGAAATATATCTCGTCTCATATTACTTAAAGTTTAAAATAAGAAACCAATCAGTTGCAAATGTACGTGCAACTATTCGGTTTCGCAAATTTTTAGATGATTATTTTTTAAAATCATGCTGCAAAGTCACTAAGAAACAAAGTTTTAAAGTTATTTTCTTTGCTCCAGATTCCGAAGTGTCGGAACAGAATTGCGTCTTTACGAGGTTATTTCTTCAGTATAAAATAGGATAGGAAAAGCCCATCGATTACGCGGGTTTTTCCTATATTTGCCGTTCTTAAACTACGACCTTAAGAACTAAATAAATTGCCCTTGTATTATGTGTGCGGTATCGGAAACGACCGTAAACGCTGTCGTAGGCGTTAGAAACACTAAAATGCAAGGGTTTTTATATTCTTAAATTACGACATTATGAGTACAAACAACCTTTCAGAAGAAGCCAAAACAAGGCTCATGAATTTCTTTAACAATACAATAGACCCAAAAGGGATGGCTAAGGTAATAAGGCAAGCAAATTATCTTCTTGCTTTAGGAGCCATGAGAGAACAAACCCTCCAAAACGAAATAATAAACCTAGAAAACAGCTTTTATTGGCTCAATGAATTAGCCGAAATTCTAAATCCTTATTTGGATGTAGAATAAGTTTATCTGATTATATTTTTATTAAACCTCGATTTTAAAAGTCGAGGTTTTTTTATGTAGATTTAATTTCTATTGCTGCCGCGAGCGTCTCGCTCGTGAACGCAATCTAAATCAACAATACCAAAATCACTATAAATATCTTTTCGGAAAACTACTGTTAGATTCTTATTTCCATGTATTTAGTTGTCATTCTTTGTGTTCACGAGCGATACGCTCTCGCTAGCAGGGGGAACATTTTTTTTAGATAAGTTATACTTGCAGAAGTAATTTAATATTTTATTTAAATCATTCATCTTTTAAAGTGTTGTAAATCTCAAACAATTATATTTTTAAACTTTTTGTTTTGCCCTATCTTTATATTTGGTTTCATCATAAAACAAATTGATACAACTTAAATTATCTTTAACAATTAAACAACTTTCTCTGAAATCTTTTCCATATGGACATTTTTCAACTTTTAAACTTTTAACTGTATAAAATTCAATATTATTGACTTCTTCATCATTTTCAACATCATATCCTGGTATAGTTTTTACAAAATTAAAATTTAATATGTTATTATTTAATACAGATTGTCCTGTGTAAAAAAGAGAAATAACATATACTTTTTCAACTTTTTCAAAAAAAGCATTCTGTCTTTTCTTTATTAATTTTCTGATTGTTCTTCCATCATTGACGACATCAGTAATTATTAGAACAGTTTTGAAAGCTTCTGTATTATTATCAAAATTTAATGCATTTTCAAAAACATGATGTTCATCATGTCTATAGGAATATGGTAAAAAAGCATATGGTTTATTATATTTTATTGCTGTTTTAGAAGAAATTATATTTCCTTCATATCCTAAACCTATTACAAGGTCAATATTATCTGTTGAGATTTTTTTCTCTATAACATCAATTATTGCATTTTTAACAAAGTTTAAATTTTCTTTATCTTCTATTAGTTTTGATACATCAATCCAATTATGCGCTCTAGAAGTTTCACTCCAATGAAAATGGCCAGAATGAAATATTTTCAACTTTTTCACTCTATCATATAAAACATCAGTAAATTCAGGATTATGATAAATATTTAAATCTTCTGACTCCAATTCGATATCTTCTATTATTTCGTGTATTATTTCTTCAACAAGCTGAAAAGAATCAATATTTGGAATTTCGATTATATCATCTTCAATTACAGGTGGATTTTTTTTATAAATTACAAATTCATCTGGTTGAGAAAAAACTTTATTAGTTCTTATATCCCATTCATAAGCAGAATCGTTTCCTCCTGTTTTTTGAAGTGAATAAATTTTATTTTTTAAAATAATATCATCATTAATTAAAACATCATATACTTTAAAAGTAGAATCCCACTTTTTAGATGTTAAACAACCTGAATCACTTGTTGTAATGAGTCCAAGAAATAAACTTTTACAACTATTTGTATGTTCGTTTCCAGTAAATATAAATTCAATACCTAAACTGAGTAATTTATCCAAAAAAGACTGTCTATTATTAGAATCCCATTGACCATCATTTTTATTTTCATAAGCTGAAGTGAAATTATGATGAAGACATGTTATCGTTTTGTAATCATTAAAATTATCAATTGATTCTAATTCTTTTTCAAATTCTAAAATTGGTACATTTCCTAGTTTTTGTACTAAATCTATTTTTGTACAAGAATTGACACCTAAAATTAATATCGATTTTTCAATTAATAATGTATCGAAAATTATCTTATTAGGATCAAATTTCTTATCTAATAATTTATTGTAGAAATCTGCAAAATTTTTATATTTTACTTCATTAATTTCTTGAGAAGTACTTTTTTCATTTGTTTCAAGTAAATTTTCTATTGATCTTCTGTTTAAATCATGATCTCCTGGAGTTAGAAGAATATTTTCTTTTTTAATTTTCAATTTGGATATTATTCTAAGAAGAAATTCCAAGGCAAATTCAAACTCTTTTATTTCACCGGCATTAGTTGTATCTCCTGTAATTAATAGATATAAATTAAAAGCAGAATAATCTCTATTAATAGCATTAATGAATTTATCAATGAATAAAATGGAAGACTCTTTGATTTCTGAAGTACTTAAATATGAATCATAAATATTTATTTCACCTCCAATTTTTTTATCTAAAGAGACATGTAAATCTGATATATGTAGAATTATACTATTCATTTAATGGTTTCAAATTAGTATATATGTAATAATTTAAGTCAGCATTATTTTTATTTGTTATAGAAAAAACAGATATTGTTCGATCAATATTCTCTAAGTCTAAATCTTCTCTAGTTAAGGTTTCAACTTTTACTAGAGAAACATTCCCAAGATATTGACCACCTGAAAATTCAATTAAATTTTTTGTTATTTTAACTTCAGTTCCTAAACAAACTAAATCAGACACAACAATATATTTTCTATTTTCGAAATTATGTTTTTCAAGTTTGTTGTATAATTTTGTTATTGGGCCTATTTTATCAAAAACTAAAATATCAAGTTTTAATAGTTTAGATAATACTGAAACAATAAAAGTACTGGTCAGACTTTGACATACTAAAATGGGGTTATTTATTAATTCAGTTTGCCATTTAGTTTTTATTTTTATAGCAAGTCTATATAAGGCATAGTAAATAAATGGAGTTTCAATACTTATAAACCTTTTTAGATCAACAAATGAATGGAGATAAACAAAAGATGAAGCATGAGGCTTTTGATATTTAATAATATAATCTTTTGACAATCTATTTTTAAAATAATCATAGAAAATCTTGCCATTCTTTAATTCAATTGTATAAAATTCAGATTTCTTATCAGAAAAAAAATAAAAAGTATTATAACCATCAATTTCGTTAAGTACATTTTTAGTATTTTCAATTGATTTCAACGATAAAGGTTTAACAATCTTTTCTGAAATATTAATGAATATTAATTTATAACCTAAATCTCTAATTTCAGTAATTTTATCAAGAATATTTACTTGAACATGCTCCAAATTATCAAAATCAAGAAGAATATGTTTTTGATCTTCAAAAGATTTTTCTTTAATGAAATTAAAAAGTCTATTAATCGTTTCAAACTGTAAACTAGCTATATAAATACCTTCATTATTATCGTTTAAATAATTTGAAGATATTATTTCTTCTGCATGTAAGTTAAAATAAATATACTTGGGATTTTCTATATATGATATTACCATACCTATATTGTTGGAATTTCTACCTCAATATGAACTCCCTTAAATTTTACATTGTAAAACCTAATAGAAGAATATTTGAAATCGTTATTATACTTATTACACAGATTATAATATAGTTCCACAAAGCAATCTAAAATGTCATTTTTTATTAAAATCATCTTAGCATTAAATCTACCATCGACTATTTTATTGATTAGAATAGTTTTATGTATGTCAAACAAATCATTTCTTAATTTACTTAATTCAAGTAATTCATTTTGCATTCGATTAGAAATAATTATTTGCGAATTATCAGAATGAAGTCTAAAATACCCATTAGAATTTAAAACTACAGAAACCATCAAATCAAATAATCCTCTTCTATCTTTTAAAGATGAAAAAAATAATGTTTCAATTATATAATTTAAATTATTCAAAACTTTATCATTCACTTTTAAAATTTTTACTTCATCAAGTTTATTCTTTAATTCTAAAGGTATGTAAAGGAGGGTTTCGTTTTTGTTTTTTAATGACTCTTCGAAGCCAATACCATTATCTGAGATTGAAAACTTTGTTGAAAACTTATTTACAAACATTAAAGCAAATGTATTTGATTTTGAATGCAATACACCATTCGTAATCAATTCAGATAAAATCTCAATATAATAATCTGCTTTTATGGATGTATTTTTATTATCAAATAATAGATCTTGAAAATGATCTCGTACGATATATACATATTCTGATATTAAAAAATCTCTTCGCTCATCGTCATTTGTACAATTATGAAGTTTTTCGCCTAAATTGTTATCAATTAAAGAATAACACCTTACACGATGTTCAGGTCTTAATTGTTTTTTAATAAAATCGCCGAGATATTCTTCTTCAAATTTTAATATGTGCTTTCCGTAAGGAAAATAGGGGCTTGAATTATTTCCTGCTATATAAAAAAAATCGCTTTTATACAAAAAATTTAAAACTTGTTTTGTTGCATGATTGTTATATAAAGATAAATTGATTGGTTTTTTATAAAATTTACTTAATTGTTCGATTAAACTTAATAACAAAGGAATTGTAATTGGATCTATTCGATAATTTGAATCAAATACTAAGTCATCACCATTTTCTACTAACTTGAAATCAATTTTCTTATTCTCTTTGATATAAATAGCTACTTCTTTTAAAAAAGAAGAATAAAAATTGTACGTAGTTAAATTCTCGTTATTTTTTAAAATACTAACCATGTCTCTTTTTTAACGATATTTTTTTTAGATTTCTTGAAATGTTTCATTTGCTAAAATTATGTAATTTAAAACAGAGTATTTTATGATTTGCAAATATTATTTTTATAATATAAATTATTTTACGGAAAATCGTATTTGATATAATATTTGTTTTTTAACTAGTATACTAATAAATAAGGAAATATTAAATAGATATTTATAATTATTTACTTCTGCACATATCCAATACCTGATAAGGCGGATTTGCATTTTTTTTTAACACTATATTCCTAGCCCTGATAGTTCCGAAGTCTCGGGAGGAAAATCCTTTTTTATTGTTTTTCACAATAAAAAAGATTGGAATGATAGCAGGAATAGCTCTAGAAAATTTAAAAAAAAAGCATAACCACAAAGTGTGTCATTTCGTAGGAGCCCCGAGCGATAGCGAATAGACGAAGTAAATCTTCGTGAGTAGCTCCGCATAGAAAATCGTCAATCTTTGTAGAGTTACTCGCGAAGATTTCTCGTTCCTCGAAATGACAAGATTGGAGAAAACTGTGTGTCTTTGCTATAGCTCGGGTCTCCTTCGTCGAAATGACAAAAAATGAGAATAGAAACTTTGCGGCTCCGCTTCTTTGCGAGATTCTTTTATTATTTCGGTTTCATAAGCCTTCGACTACGCTAGGGATGACAATAGGGGATGACAAAAATGAGAATAAAAACTTTGTGAATTTCTGCGCTATTTCGTGAATTTCTGAGAAACTTTCGAGCATAAAAAAAGGACGATACTTTAAAAGCATCGTCCTTTAGGGCAATTTTTAATGTGCATTTTTAAATCCTTTCAGATTCTTAAATGCGGGAATTAATAATTGCGTACAGTTCTTTGGATAATCTAATAAAAAAGAAAGCTAAACGTTGGTTATTCGTTTATAACATCGCCTTCTTTAATTTCTTCGCTGGCAAGTTTTATCAGTTTATCATTGGCATTTAAGTCACCAAAGATTTCGATTTTATCATCGATTTCTCTTCCTTTTTTCACGTTGATTCTTGCTGCTTTATGGTTTACTATTTTTATAACATAAACACCTTCGGCAGAACTTACAACGGCAGTTTTAGGTGCTACAAACGTGCTGTCTTTTGCATTTAGCGGAAGCAAAACTTCGGCAACCATTCCTGGTAATAAATCTCCGCTTGTATTGTTCACGTCCATTTCTACGCGTTCTGAGCGTAGTTTTAAATCTAACGCTCCCGACATACGTTGTATTTTCGCTTTAAAAGTATCTGGCGATGATTTTACATTAAAACTCATTTCGTCACCTTGTTTTAAATATCCTGTATAAAGTTCTGGGATAGAAACGGCAAGACGCAATTTTGTTTGTTCCTGGATTGTTAATAACGGCAAATCCGATCCTTTGCCAGATGGACCAACATAAGCACCTAAATTGACATTTCTTGCGGTTACAATTCCGTTAAAAGGCGCACGAATTTCCAGATAACCTCTCATAATTGCCACTTCTTTATGCGAAGCCACCGCTGCTTGGTATTGTGCATAATCAGAATTCTTTTTTCCGTTTGCCATTTCTAAGTCATTTTTAGAGATTGTTCCTTCGACTTTACTAGTTTCATAAAGACGGTTATAGGTGCTTTTGCTTGTATTGTAAATCGCTTCCATCGATTTTAATCTCGATTCGGCAGCTGCAAGTTGCGAACTAATTTCGGGTGCTTCTAAAACTATCAAAAGTTGTCCTTTGGTTACTTTCGAGCCAATATCTACTTTAAGTAATTTTACAAAGCTGCTCACTTTTGCATATAAATCTACTTGTTGGAAACCAGATAATTCTGCTGGCATTCTTAGCTCGGTTGTTAACTTCTCTTTTTGCAAAAGAAACGTTTCTGTTTTGGGTTCGATTTCGGCAACAGCTTCTTCTTTCTTGCCCGAATTACAGCTGCTTAATAAACTTATTGCTACTAAAAATAGCATGGTCGATTGTAATATTTTATTTTGCATTTTTTGGATTTAATGAGGATATATAATGAATACTTTCTTCGTCTTCTGGATCTAAAGAAACAGATTGTGTGGTTGCTTTTTCTTGTGCCCACGCAAAAATTAATGGCAAAATAAGCAGTACTGTAAAGGTCGAAAAGAATAATCCGCCGATAACCGCACGCCCTAATGGTGATACCTGATCGCCACCTTCGCCATGACCTATTGCCATAGGTAACATTCCTGCAATCATCGCCACAGAGGTCATGATAATAGGACGAAGACGCAATGCTGCAGCCTCACGAGCCGACTCTAATGCATTGCCATTGTGTTTACGTAATTGCTCGGCATTTGTAACCAATAAAACGGCATTGGCGATAGAAACCCCAACCGACATAATGATTCCCATATACGATTGTAAGTTTAATGTAGATCCTGTAATTGTAAGCATTAATAAAGCTCCTAAAACTACTGCAGGAACTGTTGTTAGGATTACTAATGACACTTTGAACGATTGGAAATTTGCCGCCAACATTAAAAATATCACGAAAATTGCAACCAATAAACCTACTTGTAAACTGCTTAGTGTTTCTACCAATACCTTACTCATACCAATTGGGCTAATGAATAATCCGCGTGGTAACTCTCCTAATGAATTTATAGTTGCATCTACATCTTTTACTGCCGTACCCAAATCGGTTTGGCTAATGTTGGCTGTAACTGTAATGTAAGGCATAGCACCTAAGTTGTCATTTTCTCCACTCACAAATCCCGGTGTAATTTTGGCAACATCGCTTAAAACAGGACGAAGCGAATTTTTTAATACTGGAATTTCGCCAATATCGGTTTTGCTTTTCATGTTGTTTAGCGGCACTTGTACCTGAACGCTATAGGATAATCCAGCTTTTTCGTCGACCCATGTATTTTTCTCCGTATATCTTGACGATGAGGTCGAAGCAACCAGAGAACGTGAGATATCATTCATATCAACGCCTAATTCGGCAGCACGAGTTCTGTCAATATCTATATTCATTGCTGGATAATGTATTGGTTGCCCAATTTGCACATCTCGGAAATAGGATATTTTCTTTAGTTTCTCGACTATTTGGTTAGCATAAAGCTCATTTCGTTTTTTGTCTTTTCCGGCAATTCGTACTTCAATAGGAGTTGGAGAACCTTGGCTCAATACTTTATCAGTAAGTTCGATAGGTTCAAAAGAGACTTTTACATCTGGAAGAATCTTTTTAAGTCTGTTTCTAAATTCATCTTTAAATTCATCCATGTCGGCATGATAGTCTTTTAAACTTACCTGAAAAACCGCTTCATGTGAACCTGCCATGAATAAATAAATTGGGTTTATAGAAAACAACGATGGGTGTTGCCCAACATATACAGATGAAATTCCGATATGTTCCTTACCAACCATTTTGTTTAATTCTTTCAGTACTAAAATTGCTTTTTCTTCGGTACGTTCTAAACGAGTTCCGTCGGGAGCACGCATTCTTAGTTGGAACTGACTTGAGTTTACTTTTGGGAAAACATCTTTTCCGATAAAGGTAATTAGTACAATTGCCAAGAAGGTAATTCCGAAAAGATAGGCGAGTGTTACTCCTTTTTTATGAGGAAACAAACGGTTTAATGTTTTCATAAATCGGATTCTGAATTTCTCAAAATGACTTATTTTTCCATCATTATTAAAATCGTCTCTTTCGACCATTTGTTTTTTCTGAGTAATCAAATCTTTCTCTGACTCAGGCGTTAATCCGCAATCATTAAATTCAGCTTCATCATCGGTAATACCAGGCGCGTGTGCATGAATAGGATGGGCTTTCATTAACCAGTTTGCCATAACTGGCACAAAAGTTTGTGATAGCAAAAACGAAATAACCATCGAGAATCCAATTGCTAATGCAAGTGGTAAAAATAAGGCTCCCGGAATTCCGACCATGGTAAATGCGGGTGCAAATACAGCAAGAATACAAAGAAGAATCAATAGTTTAGGCAATGCAATTTCCTGACAGGCATCCCAAATGGCGAGTGCCTTGGGTTTTCCCATATCGAGATGCTGGTGAATATTTTCGATCGTAACGGTACTCTCATCTACCAGAATTCCTATGGCAAGAGCCAATCCGCTTAAAGACATTAAGTTGATGGTTTGTCCGAATAACTTCAGGAATAAAACTCCCGAGATAATCGAAATAGGAATTGTCAAGATTACGATTAAAGCAGCACGTTTGTCACCAAGGAAAAGTAAAACCATTAATCCGGTTAATACAGCTCCGATGATTCCTTCGGTAATTAAACTTTTAACCGAATTGATTACATAAACGGATTGGTCAAACTCATAAGATAATTTTACATCTTCGGGTAATGTACTTTGTATTTTAGGTAATTCTGATTTTAATTTCTGAACCACATCCCAAGTCGAAGCATCTCCCGCTTTGGCAATACTTATATAAACCGAACGTTTTCCGTTTACCAAGGCATAACCAGCCGTAATATCGGCACCATCTTTTACAGTTGCAACATCGCCTAATTTTAAGTTCTGAACGCTTCCCTTAAACAACGGAATGTTCTCAAAATCTTTAACTTCTTTAATCGTGTTATTGGTTGGCGTAATATAATTTTTATCGCCCATACGAACGTTTCCTGAAGGAGCTGTTTGGTTGTTTACACGTATAGCTTCAACAATCTGGTCGGGTGTCATATTATGCGAACGCAACAAATCGGGATCTACATTTACCTCGATTGTTCTTGGGCTTCCGCCAAAGGGTGCCGGAGATAATAAACCGGGAATAGAGGTAAAGGAGGCACGAACATAGACATTGGCTAAATCCTGCAGCTCATTGTTTGATCGTATTTTACTGCTTAATACCAATTGCCCAATAGGCAAAGACGAAGCATCAAAACGGATGATAAATGGTGGTTGCGTTCCCGGAGGAAATGCCGCTTGAATTCTATTAGATAATGAACTCAATTCGGCAGCAGCCTGTGCCATATTTGTGTTTTCGTAATAGGTTAATTTCATAATCATTAACCCTTGAATATTCTTAGTTTCTACCGATTTTACTCCATTGGCAAAAGGTAGAATATTGACATAATTTTTGGCAAAATAAGCTTCCATCTGGTCAGGTGTATAACCACCAAAAGGATGTGCGATATAAATAACCGGTAAATTCATTTTCGGAAGAATATCTACCTTGATATCCTTAATAGCACCAATTCCGAAGAAGAATAAACCTGCAACCATAACCAGTATGGAAATGGGTTTGCGAAGTGCAAAACGTATTAAATTCATTAGGATCTATAATTAAAATTCATTTATAAATAAGTCAAAATTACCTGTGGCAGCAGCCTTGAGTAAGAAAGATTGCCAAACATTATTATTGACAATATCACGGTCTATTTCGGCACGATTTAGCGTATATAGTGTTTGGGTAATATCGGTTAATGTCGTTAATCCGTTTTTGTATAAAGTGGATTTCTGTAAGTACGCCTGAGCTGCTGCCTTAACCTGAATAGGGGCTTCGACATAATTATCCATCGTGATTTTAATTTTTGCGTCGGCAAGATTTAATTGTGCTTTAAGCTCGGTATCAATCTGGTTGTATTCATCTTGTAATCCTTGCGAAATAAATTTTTGAGCACTTACTTGTTTGCTTGTTCTAAAAGGCGTAGTAAGATTCCAGGTAATTCCAACTCCTACCAGATAATTGGTTCTGTCGGGACTAATACCATCAATATAATTTCGGTTAAAAGAAGTTTGATCTGTAACATAATCGGAGTTAAATCCTGATGCTCTGGTTTGCAAAACGCCAAACATACTCATCGTTGGGTAATAACTTCTCTTGTATAATTTAACTTGTTGATTGCTGTAATCAATTTTGCTTTTGTAGTATTGAAGTACTGGATGCAAACTATCATTAGATTCTGTAGGTTGTATCATTTCTTTCGGAATCTGACTCACAAACAAAGTATCTGGAATAAAATCCTGAGTAGGAACACCCATTAAAATAACGAGTTTGCTGTTTTGTTCTTTTACAAAATCCTTAGCCTGATTTAATGCGATTTTAGTACGAGAAACTTCGGCTGTAGCCAATGTAGAATCTACTCCGGCAAGTAATCCGTTTTTCACTCTTGCCACGGCAGTGTTCTTAAAAACTATGGCACGTGTTAAGTTCTTTTGCTGAGAAATTAATAAACGTTGGCTTGCCAGTAAATTAAGATATGCCGCAGAGATTTTAATTTCTTGCTGAAATTTTTCTTGTTGCAAATCATTCTCACGACTTTGAACTTCGACTTTGGCAAGATTAATTTTTTGTTTGATTTTTCCGAAAGTAAAAAAATCCCAATTCATGTTAACCAGATATAATGCTCCAAACGAAGCGTTCCAGTTTTGCTCTGGCAATGCAGGACCAGAAGAGGCAGTTCCTAAACCATTAAAACCATATAAGGCACCATTCTGCCCATTTATGGTTCCATAATCTTGTTGTGCAGATAGGTTTAAATTGGGTAAATAATCCCGATTTGCTTGCTTTAGCGTTTCTTTGGAGGCATTAGCATAATTGCTTTTTGCTTTGACACTACCATAATTTTCAAGACCTGTTTTAATAGCATCTTTTAATGATAGTGTTTGGGCAAAGCTTGCCGAAACGGAAAACAATAAAAATAATAAGGCAATTTTTTTGAAATACATAAAACTCTAAATAAGAAATTATGAAACAAAAATATTTTACTTGTGCCGAAATAACAGTTCTTAAATGATGTAATGCGATAATAAATGACGAATTGAATTGGTCATTTATTGATCTTAAAAACTAAAAAAATGTGGTTAATTTGTAAACTATTTAAGTATTAAAAATGAATAAGAAGTTTAACAAGATATTGGATAACAAATGGTGGCAAGAAATTGCTGTTATAGCCTTTTCGTTTACAATCTACACGTTAAAAAATGATTGGATGTTATTTAGTTCTTTGGCATCTATTTCTATGGGCGTTTTTTTTTACTTGGTTTTATACATGCATGCCCAGTTTAACCGTTTTTTTATTCTTCCTATTTTATTTAAGGATCAAAGACCATTAACATACATATTCCTCACACTCCTTGGAGTATTGCTGTTTTCGATAGTTTTATATGAAATAACGACATTGGATATGTTCAATAAATGTCGTTTGTACCAAAACTCACATCAACGAAGTTACGCCTATCAGCTGGCAAGTGTATTAGGAACATTGGTATGTATTCTGAGTCCGATAATTGTTTTTAAATTTTACAGGATTCATAAAAAGCAAACCGATGAAACATTGTTGTTTAATCAGATGCAGCTAAATGCTCTTAAAGGACAATTAAATCCTCATTTTTTATTCAATACGTTTAATACGCTTTACGGAATTAGTCTTGAATTTCCTGATCGTACACCCGATTTAATCATGAAAGTGTCGCAATTAATGCGTTATCAGCTTGAGAGTAATAACAAACAATGTGTATCGCTGGAGGAGGAACTTTCGTTTATTAATAGTTACATACAATTAGAAAAAGAACGAGTAGGGTATCGCTGTGATATTACTTATGACTGCAAGATTGATAATGAGAATGCTTATAAAGTTTCGCCAATGTTATTGATTGCTTTTATCGAAAATGCTTTTAAACACGGAGCTTGTGCAATAGAGAACTGTTTTGTTCGTATTTTTATCACGGTCGAAAATGGGTTGTTGCATCTTCATGTGATAAACTCGATTCCAACTAAAAAAACAAATGTTATTTCGACTAAAATAGGGTTGAAGAACACTATCGAACGTTTGAATTTAATTTATGGTAAAGAATATAAATTAGATATTCAGGATGATAATAATACGTATATCGTAGATTTAAAATTGCAACTCAAGAAGTTTGTATAAAATGAAAGAGCCAAAAAAATGTATTATTGTCGATGATGAGCCTGCTGCGCATTATGTTTTGGTGAATTATATTAAGCAAAATCCACAATTAGATTTAGTGTTTCAATGTTATAATGGCATTGAAGCCATGAATTATCTTAGGGAGAATAAAGTCGATTTAATGTTTCTTGACATTAATATGCCTGAAATAACCGGTATAGAATTATTAAAGATTATCCCAACGCCACCAAAAACAATCCTGACAACTGCTTACTCAGAATTTGCTTTGGAAAGTTATGATTATGGAGTTATCGATTATTTGCTAAAACCTATATATTTCCCCAGATTTTTAAAAGCAATTGACCGTTTCTTTTCTATCGAAAATGTTCAGAATAAACCTGCTGAAATTATTGCTAATACAGTTTCTGTAAAAGTAGATGGGCATTTTATCGAACTCGAATTAGAGAGTTTATTATTTGCACAAAGTTTTGGTAATTACGTAAAATTACACACTACAAAAAGAACTTATCTGGCATCTATTACAACCAGCGAATTCGAAAAAGGCCTTCCTGAATTGGGTTTTATGCGCATTCATAAATCTTATATAGTTGCTCTGGATAAAATAGAAGCTACAGATAAAGATTTTGTTGTAATTAAAAAGGAACGATTGCCTATAGGAATTACTTATAAAAGAGAATTACTAGATAGATTGAAGAATAAAAATATTCTTTAAATACCAATGCTTATAAAAGTTTAATTAGACGCTTACACAAATTTAAAATTGTTACAAAAAGTTAACCATGTAAGTGATGTAAGTTCAGTTAAGTTTTAAGTTGACTAATCACACTTATATTTACTTTCATCACTTACATGGTTTAAATAGTTTTAAGTTGGCGACTTGGCGTCTTTGCGAGAAAATTTACACTCTCTCGTAATCGCCTTTCCAATTGGTAATAGATTTTTTGATAGAATTTCCAGAGAGATTTTCATCCAGCGCTTTTTCGATTAGTAGATTGAGTTCATTATCTGGACTAAATCGTAATGCAAATATTTGTTCATCGGTTAATTGGTCTTCGATAAGTTCCAATCTTTTTCCTGTAAGTGACAAATACCGATATCGAAGTTCTAGTTTTACGATTCGGTTTTGTAACGTTAATGCATAATGCTGACGGAGCATAAATCCTAATCCTAATAAAACAACTAATATCAGACTTATAAAAATCCAGATAATTGTGTCATCGGTTGTAAAGGAAAAATAGATACTAAAAACAAGTAATATTAATAATACGGGATAATAAACAAAATGATGAGGTTTATAATACCGAATGTGATTGTTGTAGGATTGTGTTTCCATTTGAGTTAGTTTTTTTAAAGGTAATCAAAACTGTAACTTATCAAATGTTATTTATCAATACGTTAAGAGTTTAAATAAAAAAGAAAACCTTCAAAATATGTATATTGAAGGTTAGTTTTAAAAAATATATACTGTTTATTTTAAGATTACAACTTCTTCTGGTACGACAAATAACATGGTGCATCCGTTTTTAGAAAATGCCGAATGTGTACTTCCTGGTGGCATATACAAATAATCGCCACTATTTAATTGGTCTGCGCCAAAGCGTATATCCCCTTCCAAAACATATATTTCTTCGCCAGCAGGATGACTATGATTAGGGTAGGAGGCACCTGCATCAAATTTTAATAAAAAAGTAGGAGGTCTTTGTGTAGCTTCGTCAAAACGTAGAACTTTTACATAAACTCCGTCTGTTTTTATTCCTTCTTCTACTAGCGGTTTCCAATTGGTTTCGTTACTTTTTGTGATTTGCTTTTTCATTTTGCGTATAGTTTAAATTAGAGTTAGTTTTTGTTTTTAAGAAGTATTTCGTCAATACTCCAACGGTATTGTGGCATTGTAGCCAAAAGAAATGCGGCTGCAGAAAATACCAAGACCGAATAATCTAATGGATCTTTAATACCAAAAGAATAAGTCATTGCGAGAGCAAATAATAATGTAAGGATTGCTGCTCCTGTTGCTGCTAATCGGGTTTTGTAGCCAATCAAAAGCATTAATGCAAACAGGGTTTCTAAAAGTGTACTTAGTATTGCAATAAGTGAAATACTGTTTTTGGGAGCAAAGGAATTTACTTTCTCAGCATAGGCAATAAAGTTTTGCCATCCCGAAGAGTATTCTCCCCATAAACCTAAACGGCTGGAAACTGCCGATAAAAAGCCAATTGCTAGCGCAATACGTAATAGCAAAGTTGCTGTGTCCTGATGTTTTTTCATTTACTTTTTTATTAGTAATTATTATCAGGACAAAGGTGCAATATGGTTATTCGCTAAAGAATAGAGAATATTAGAAAAAGCATGTACTATTAGATCATGACTTTTTCTTTATATGATTTAGGAGCAATTTTGGTGTGTTTTTTGAAAAAATTAGAGAAGTAAAAAGGATCGTTGAAGCCTAACATATAGGCAACTTCTTTTACCGATAATTTCTCGTAGGTAAAAAGTCGTTTTGCTTCGGATATGATTAGCCCAAAAATTACATTCTGTGCCGTTTTGTTAGTATGAAGTTTCGAGAGTTCGTTTAGTTTAGATTCTGTAGTACCAAGTAAGGTGGCAATTTCGTTTACTGATAAGTTTTTCTCGAAGTTTTTAAGTATCGTTTCCAGAAAGGCAAGAAATAAAGCATCGGGTTTATAAATTTCGTCACCACGATTTATTTTAGAACGATTTATTTCAATCAAAATTAACTCAATTCGGCTGTGTGTAGAAATTAGATATTGATAAGGGGTTTCGGCTAATTCTTTTTCGATTAATTGCAATTCTTGTAATACGGCTTCACTATTATCTACAGGAATAACTTCGTTCATTGCAAAATGGCAAAACAAACCATTATGAAAAATTAATTCGATGTCATTATCATTTTTACAGAAATAATCATAAGTAAATTCAAGAACAATTCCTTTGGCATTATGAATGTTTTTAAAATAATGAATCTGACCTGAAGTAATGGTAAGAACAGTATTTCCTGTTAGCTCAAATTCATTTTCATCTACAGAAATAGTTACTGAACCCGAAGTACAAAAGATTAAAACATATTTTAAAATTCGTCTCGGTTTTTCTAAACCAATTGTCTTGTCAAAAGTTTTTATATCAATCATTTAGCTTCTTGTAATTTTTGTTCTAACCAAAAGTAAGAATAAATGGTTTGTGTTATATGGCTAAATAGTAATTTATTAAAACCATGAACTTTTAATAAAAGAAACCATGTAAGTTATGTAAGTTCATTTAAGAGAAGTAGTTAAAGCTTATATTTTCTTAAATGACTTAAATGGTTTTGAGTTATACAATTTGATAAGTGTTTTTGTTTTAGTAATTAATATTTCCATTTATTTCTGGATTCTGCGCTATCTGCAATAAGTTCGTTTAAGCGTTTTATTCTTGTAGTTTCCTGTTTTGCGCTCATGACCCAATTTTTTGAAACTTTTTTATAAGAAGGTGCAAGTGTTTGAAAGAAATCCCAAGCTTTTTCATTGGTTTTAAAAATTTCCTCAAATTCATCAGAAAAGTGAACTTCTTCGATTTCGTGCGTATAAATTCTGGATTTATCTTCTTTTCGTAATTTAAAACTAGCAATTCCTGCGGGTTGCATTAATCCTTGTTCGGTTAAATCTTCGACCTTTTTAATATTTATAGCACTCCAAATACTTGTAGCTTTTCTGGGTGTAAAACGTATGGAATAACTATCGGCATCAACAGATCTGCGAACGCCATCAATCCAGCCAAAGCAAAGTGCTTCATCTACAGATTGTGACCATGTCATGCTAGGTTTATTGCTGTTTACTTTATAAAAACCAACTAATAATTCAGTTTCGAGTAGGTGATTTTGGGTTAACCATTTTCTAAATTCAGATTGGTTTTCGAAAAATATCGGACTCATTTAATTTGCTTCTACTAGTTTTTTTATTTCGACCAAAATCGGATTCCAACCTTCTCCATTATTTAAAGCCTTGCAATATCTTCTTTGTCCATCTGCCACAGTTGAGTAATCGCCTTGAGAAACATTCAAGATTGTTTTCCCGCTATTGTCCGCCAATTCATAGGTTACATTTAGATAATTTTCTGGAATATCGGGAATAGTAGAATTTGGGTCAAAAGTAGAATAAATAAGTTTTTTATTAGGCTCGATGCTCACAATATGCCCTTTTACAAAAACTAAGTCCTGACCTTCGTAATTGGCTTGCCAAAGAAGTTCACTTCCTACTTCCCAATCAGACAAAGCTTCGCAACCAAACATATAAACTTTTGTTTTTTCAGGATTTGTCAATGCGTCCCATACTTTATGGGCAGGAGCATTTATCTCGATACTATTGTTAACTGTTAATTGATTTGCCATGATTATTTTATTTTAACTTGTTGGGTGTATAAAAAAATCAACACATAGTGACATAAATTTATAACTTAAGATGAATCCTAGAAGACATCTTTGTCATGTTATTTAAGCTATGTTACTATGTGTTAACAGAAACTCTATTCTAACAGGTTAATTATTTACTTAAGTAAAATAAAGAACTGTTATTTATTCAACAGCTTTTGCAGCTTCCAGAATTAGTTCTAATACTCCTTTTGGATGTGAAGCCAATGAAGCATGACTTGCGTCTAAATGAATTATTTTTTTAGGATTCATTCTGTTTGCCATTTCTATTTGAGTTGCAGGAGGAATCATATGATCGTTATTGGATACCTGATACCAACTTGGTTTAGTTTTCCAGGCTGGTTCTCCAGATTCTGCTCCAAAACAACTACCATGAATAGGTTTTTGTGCCAAAGCCATAGTCAGGGTATCTTTTTCATTTAAATCCTGACAGAAACTTTTATGGTATTCATCATATTTAATCCATAAAAAACCTTTGCTATCAGGATATATACTTGCTCCGCCCGCTGGTTGTTCTCTGCGTCCGAATATACCACCCAAACTTTCGCCTTTATCTGGTGCAAATGCCGCAATATAAACCAAACCTACTACTTTGTCATGATGTCCTGCGCCGCTTATTACAGAACCTCCATAAGAATGTCCTACTAATAATACTTTGCCATCCTGTGCATCTATTAAATCCTTTGTTTTTTGGATATCATCATCTAGTGATGTTAAAGGATTTTGTACGCTTCGCACTTTGTATCCTTCTTTATGCAAAGCAGGAATAATATGTTGCCAATGTGAGCCATCGCCCCATGCTCCATGAACCAATACAATGTTTAAATCTTTTGTTGCCATGATAATAATTTTTAGTTAAATCAATTTTTAGTTAAATCAATTTTTTTAATGCATAGGTTTTATCTCATTGGGACTTTATTTTAATCACCTATTTGATGTGTATGTGTAGTATTTTTTTGTAATGTATGCAATAGGAATCCCGATGCAAAAAATCAATATTAGGATTGATAATAGTAGCGGAAAATCTAAACTTTTGGCAGGTAGTATTGGAAAAACAATTGGCAGAACAACTAGGTTCATTATAATCCAAACAAAAATTCCATATAGTACTCCTGAGATTATAGTATTATTTTTTAAAAACGAAATGTGTGGATAAATTTTAAAATAGAATAAAGCAAATATGGTCGCAATTATAAAATGAAATGCGAGTCCGTAAAATGCCATTTTTGTGTCGCCCGAGTAGGCATCTTGTTTAAAAACACCACTAGCTATAGATTGTAAAATTTTAAGAGCAGTAGTTTTTTGTAAAATAACGGCATAAATAAGAATAGGGGTTATAATATCCAATGTGCCAGCAACTAAACCTGATAATAAAACTGTTCCAACTTTTGATTTCATGTAGATGATTGTTTATGTTTAGTGCTTAAAATTAATTGGTAAACTTACTGTCTTGTTACTTCCTGACAAATATTATTTAATTGTTTTATATGTCTTTGTATATGAATAAGAGAAAAATTAATCCATTCATAAATTGTGAATTTTCCAAATGTTGGAATTTCTGAATTGAGACATGTTAAAGTTAAATCATAAGTTTCGGATACATGCAATAATTCTTCTTCTATTTTTTGCAGAGATAAAGTTAGCGAATTTTTATTGTATTTTTTATCCAATGGTATTATGAATTCTGGAGCTTGCATTTTTATGGTGAAGTTTAGAAAAAGAGCTGCTATATCTTTTACTTTTTCGTCGGGTTCACGAGTTGTTTTTTCTGTTGGACCACTGCACATTTCAGGATAACCAGAACTCGCCAGGATGAGGTGTTGTAGTACTTGCCCTGCTGTCCAGCTTCCTTCATAAGGAACGGTGTTTAGCTCCGTTTCTGAAAGTGAAGAAAGTATTTTGTAGAGCTGCTCAAATGTTTCAGTGATTTTTTTTTGGAGTAATGTTTTCATTTTATTGATTAATTAAAGGTTGTGTTTATTATCTATTTACAGATGATGTTATCCACCATACATTACCAAAAGGGTCGGTTACACCACAGGTTCTGCCATAATCCTGATTACTTAATTCCATAAGTGTTGTGGCGCCATTAGCTAGAGCTTTTTTATAGGTTTCATCGGCATTGTCTACATAAACAAATAAGTTCGCTGGTTGAGGTTTCCATTGCTCTGTTGCATCGGTAAACATTATTGTGCTTCCGTCAATTGTTATTTCTGAGTGTCTTATTGTTTCTCCATCTTCATGTAGTTTATGCATACTTGTTATTAGTTGTGCATCAAAAACATTTTTTGTAAAGTCTATAAATTTTAAAGCTCCCTTTAGCATTAAATAAGGCATTACAGCTTGATGTGTTGTTGGGATTTCCATCTTTCTATAATTTTAAGTTTAACAATAGAATAAAATTACACTTTTTAATGTTTTTAAGGTATTAAAAATCAGTTATTTGTGAGTTTGTTTTATCACGGAAGTACCTCGCAATGATACCCATACGAATTAAGTAGTTCGATTATTTTTTTATTTGAAATCTTCAGATCATGAATACGCAAAATTTTATCACAATCTTCTAAGTCAAAGTTTATATTGCCATTAGGGAAATGCTCAAGAAGTTTTGCAACAATCATTTGGGATTGCTCTACTTCTTGAACATTTGTTTTGAAAACTTCTATCATGGGTTTTCTGATTTTAAACTATAACGTATTGATTGTTAGTTTATTTTTGAACTATTTATTAAAATATTAGTCTGGTTTTAATTCTATCTAATTCTTTGCGAAAGGAACGCGGATGATGCGGATTTACAAAAGTAAAAATGCAGATTAAAAACGGATTTTTAAAAATAATAAATGGAAAATCCGTTTAATCTGTGTTTTCGCGATAGCGAATCTGTTTAATCCGCGTTCCTCTATAGACAAATAGATTTATGAATTTAATTGGATGCTTTATAGCTCAATAATTTGTGATAGCTGGTGTATGAGATTACTAATATCGCTAGAAAAATTAATGGGAAGAATGTTAGAAAGCCAATTCCATCGACAGCACAATGACTAATTGAAGCAAATATGAAGTCGAATGCAAAACCTGCATAAGCCCATTCTTTAACACGATTAGGGATTGTAGGGATTACTAATAATAATACGCCAACGATTTTAAATACAACCAATGCATTTCCGAAGTATTCGGGATAACCTAAATGTCTGATTCCTTCTTTTGCTACTTCAGTTTGTGAAGTAAAGGCTGGCATAACTCCTTCAAATAGGAAAATGATAATGGTTGTTACCCAGAAAATAATTTTTGTTGATTTCATTTTGTTAGTTTTTTAAGTGGTTATTAATTACTTATACAAACTTACAGTTGTTCTTTTTTTGATTAAATACGCATTTACGACTAATTTAGGGGCGTATGCGACAATCGCTTTTTTTATACTATTAAGGTTATTTAACCATTAAGAGATTAAGGAAAGTTAAGTTTTTTGTGTTACTGATTAGGAGGATTACGATGAATGGAACGCGGATTAAACGGATTTTTTCTACCATTAAGAGATTAAGGAAAGTTAAGTTTAATGCCACAGATTAAAAGGATTAGAAGGATTTTTTTATCTTTTCACAGACATTTACTCTCATTTTTGTCACCCTGACGTAGGAAGGGTCTCCGCTAGTAGCTCGACATAGATTATGGAGTTTCTGGTGGAGATGCTGCTGTTCCTCAGAAAGACAATATTATGAGAATTAGATTGTCAAAAACTTAGCGGTCTTTGCGTATCCCGAAGCGTCGGGATTGTGTTCTTTACGGTTAATTTCCTTAATCACTTAATGGCTCAAACTTTATCACTCACTTTTTAAAATGTAATTTTTTATAATAAACAAGTCTTCAAAGCCAAGTTTAGTGTAGATGCCTTTTCCCATTACGGATGCTTGTAGTAATGCATATTCGGCTTTTAAATTTATTGAGAGATTAAGTGCATATTTCATGATTTCTTCGGCGAAACCTTTTCTTCTCATTTCTGGGATAACGCCCACACCATGGATTCCGACGTTATTTTCGGTTTGGAATAACATAAAAGTGCCTATTGGCTGGTTTTGGTAAGTGACTAAATGAAATTGTACTTCGTTATAATTATGAATTAGTATCTCTTTGCTAATCACATAACCAAATGCATTTGGATATAAATCAGACCAGATTTTAGCATCTTCACTATTCCAAATACGTTTAAATTCTAGTATGTTTTGTAGTTCAAATGGTTTGTCTAGTTTTAATGCCATTGCTACTTGTTCGGTTTTCTTTATCAAACCTTTAGCTTCCAAGATTTCATTAGAATTTGTTCCGTAAATATTCCAATACGGAATTACCAAATTAGCATTGGATTGTAGTGTTTCAATTGCTTTTTCGGCAATATTCGGATTAATATCCTGATTGAACCATAACTTATTTGGCCAACCTGAATTTTCTATTTTGCAATATTCGAAAGTTTCATTTTTATGGTTCGATTGAAAAGGCGATCCTACCGTTTTCCATAAACTGGTAAGATTACTAATATTGTCCTGGATTAGGGTTGTATTTGTTTTCATTTTCGATTGTATTTATAACAGAATATGAGGCAAAGATAGTAGTAGTATTTTGTCCAAACCTTTACATATGTTGATTTAGGAATTTTTATCTAAACTTTTTCTTATTCGGCTTAACTGTGTTGGCGTGATTCCTAAATGTGATGCGATATGGAGTAGGGGAATTCGATGCGAAATATCAGGATGTTTGGCAAGAAGGTCAAGGTATCTTTCGGTTGCATTTTCCATAACCAATGCGATCTCTCTTTGTTCTTTTTCGATTACCCAATTTTTTTCGAGATAAGCGATATAATAGTTTTTTAAATCATCATTTTGATTAATTAACTCTCTGTACTTCTTATAGTTTATGGCGATAAGAATACAATCTTCTAATGCTTCGATTGTAAAATCGGAAGGCGTTTGCTGTAATAGCGAAACTTTTGAACCTGCAAAATAACCTTCAAGGAATATATTCTTGTTATAGATGTTTCCTTCTTTATCAGTAATATAGGCTCTTAATGCTCCTTTGCATATAAAATGGATTTCTCGGGCAATCTGTCCATTTCTCAAAAGGATTTCTCCTTTTTTTAGGAGTTGGAATTCAATAATATCTTCAACTAATTTCCAAGAAGCATCTGTAATAGGAGCATAGCTTAGGAATTTCAATTTTAAATCGTTGCTGTATTTATTTTTATTGATTGTCATGAGTTTCTATTATCCTATCAAAAGTATTTAATTACTGGGAAAGTGTTATGAATATTTAGGTTATCTCAATCTTGCGTGATCTTTGTCAAAGTTAAAAAAACTTTGACAAAGGTTTCATGCTGTGAGAAGTAAGGAGACTTTGAACAGCAAATTAGTATTTCGCTTTTTTTGCTTTCAGTTTTCTCCATTGTGCGATTGAAATAATATCACCAGAAACGACTTCATTTACATAGATATCATCGCAGTTTTTCTTATTTACATAAAAAAGATAATAGGTTTCCCAACGCAATTCACCATTATAACCAGTAGCGACTTCAAAATAAGCTTTGTTTTTAATGATCTTTTCATCAGTCATGTAGGAGACTCCTTTTGTATGGTTTGAAATGGAATCTATATATTTTTGTTGTAATTGAACTTCTTTTAATTTCGAAATTGTTTGTATTGCTATATCTTCGGTTCCGCAATTAGAAATCTTTTTATTTTGGGAAATACAGTTTATAAAAATTAAGCAAAAAAGCAAGTTGTAAATGAGTTTCATATTGGTTATGGTTTATTAAAACAGATCGTATTGATAACTACAAAAGTATATTTTATATGTGATTTAATATGTTTTTGTTTTCTATATATTTTGCTTTTTAGCCCTGATGAGAACCTACCGTATGGGCACAAATATTACAAATGAATTTTAAACACGAATTTCACGAATTGACAAGAATTAGTTTGTGGAATTAATTTCACAAACTAAGTTAACCATTAAAATTTGTGTCAATTCGTGAAATTCGTGTTCACTTTTTGTTCTTATACATCGTAGGATGGGAACGACATTTTTTATGGGAATTCCGATACTTACAATGCGCAACAGGATTGGCTTCATAAAAAAACGCTGTAAAACCTAAGTCTTGCAGCGTTTTAAAAGTGTTTTCTGAAAATAGTATACCAACTTATTCGTAGTATGTATAGTCTATTTTGATAACTTCCTTTTTATTGTCTTTTGAAAAACTGTAAGTACTTACCAAATTTTGGTCATTTAACTGAAAAGTTCCCCATAATTTAAAAATATCATTTTGTTCTTCTCGTTCTGCACTAGAGTAATATTTTTCGAATGTTTTTTCTCCTTTTTTCTCTATTTTAGATTTTGTGAATTGAAGTACATCACCATTTTGAAATGAAGTATATTTATGAATAAATGGAAAAACATTAGCTTGACTACTGCAATTTATTGACCAGCGAACGTTGTTGATAGAATACGAAACACAATTGTCTTCAATTTTTTCTTCTACAAGAGTGTTCATGTATGAGTATTTGTCATCTATCATTAAGGTATATGATTTTACCAATAGCTTTCCATTTTCAAGCCAAACGATTCTTGTTTCATTTGCATCCCCAACATTTCCAGTAAAAATCATTTTATTATCATCGTAATTGATAGATAATGTTACTTCATCCCCTTTTTTTATTTGTACAAGCATTCCGTCTTTATAAACATAGTCTTTTTTGCTTTTAGCACCTCCATCTCTGTCATAATATGATATTGCTGTAGGGAGTCCTTTTTCATCTAAATAAATGCTTTTTAAGAGTGTTTTGGTTTCGCCTTTTTTAAACAAATAAGATTCTATAGTTTTTATTTTTGCGTTTGATTGTTGATATACCGGAATATCTTCTAATTGAACTTCAGTTATTGGTAAAGCATAACTACTTAATAAAGCATTCATTACTTCTCTGGATTTTGATGTAATTTTATTTTTTTTCTGTAATGAAGCGACTTCTTTTTTATATTTTTTAGTATTAATGACATAGGAAGATTCCTTTTTTACCCCCATTTGTTCTGCGACAAATTCGGTAGCCATTTTTGTACCTTCTTTTACCTGTACATCGTCTTTTATCTTTCCGCTCCAATAGGCAAATGCTTGATAGGATTGACCTTCACCGCTAATATCCAGTGTTTGCTTGTTTTCGAAAACTACATAAGTATATTTATTAATAGTTATTACTTCCAGATTTTCTTTTCCAAAATTTTCTATCAATTCTGTTTTTTCAGTTCTTTCCGCGAAAGTATAAGTAACTTCACTTTGACCTGAGTATTTATCTACATCAACTAATAATACATATCGTTTTCCTTGTGATATACGTAATGTATCAACTACTATTTCTTCTGTAACGTACATATCTTCGACTGCTATGTCTGATGTTACTACTGCTGTTTTGGGTTTAGATTTCTTTTTAGTTTTTTTCTTCTGGGATATTCCCTGAAAGGATAATGTAAGAATAAGAATGATACTTAATAAATGTTTCATTTTGTTTTAGTTAGGGTAATTAGTTTTTTAAATTGTCTTAAATGTGGGTTAATAAGTCCAGTAAATGTAATTGTTTTCGTAATAAATGTAATTGTCTTTCTATGAAATTTTATTTTTAGCCCTGATGGAAACGGCATCCTTTTGTGGCGGTGTTCGCCATAAAAGATATAGTGTACAGCAGGAAATAGCTCCTTATTCTACTAATTTGGGATAATAAAAAAACGCTGCAAAACCTAAGTCTTACAGCGTTCCCGCCTCAAATTAATAATAAAACCTTATTATTTCCATCCTCCGCCAAGTGCGCGATATAATTCGGTATTGGCAGTTAATTGTTCGCGTTTGATGTTGGCTAGTTCTAACTCGCTTTGTAATATATTAGCTTGTGCTGTAATTACTTCGAGGTAGTCTGCCATTCCGTTTTTAAACAACATATTCGAGTTGGTTATCGCTTGTTGCAACGTTTTTACGCGTTCTTTAAGAAAGAATTGTTGTCTTTCTAGTTTTTCTATTTTTACTAATGCGTCTGATACTTCGCTAACGGCAACCAATACTGATTGTCTGAAATTTAATACTGCTTTTTCTCTTTCGGCTTTGGCAATATTGTATTGTGTTCTGATCTTTTTATTGTTTAACAATGGTTGTGTTAATCCGCCAATTGCTGTTCCAAATAATGAAGCTGGAATATTAAACCAATTGCTTGTTTCGAATGAATTTAAACCTCCGTTTGCTGTGATTTTAAGTGATGGGTATAGGTTTGCTTTTGTAATTCCTACGCTTGCATTTGCTTTTACTAAGGCTAATTCGGCACTTTTTACATCGGGTCTTTGTCTTACTAATGATGACGGAATTCCTGCTGTAAGATTCTCTTTTAACGGAATTGAATTTAGCGTGATTGTTCGCTCTTTAGAACTAGGGAATGAACCTGTTAATACACTTAATGCATTTTCCTGAATTGCTATATTTTGTTCCAATAAAGGAATCAATTGTGCCGCAATTAGTTTTTGTGCTTCCGATTGCTGAATGGCTAATGATGTTACTTGCCCAGCATCGTATTTTAACTTGATGATGAAGGTAGTACTGTCATTTAATTTCAGGTTTTTTCTAGCAATTTCTAATTGTGAATCTAGCATTAAAAGGTTGTAATATCCTTTGGAAACATTAGAAACTATTGTTGTTTGCAATGCTTTTTTTACTTCTTCGGATTGAAGATATCCTGCATAAGCACTTTTTTTCTGACTGCGGATTTTACCCCAAATATCTGCTTCCCATGATAGCCCGATTCCTGCCGAATAATCTTCGATATGGTTTGTTTGCAAAGCCTGACTTAGGTTATGACCTGTAAAACTATTTTCGGATGGACGATTGGTACTTGCATTTACAAGTAGATTTAGCTCCGGAATATTTCCCCATTTTGCCTGCGTTAATTGATATTGTGCTATTTCAATATTTTTGGTTGCTATTTGCAAATCATTATTTTTTGTAATAGCACTGTCTATCAGTTTTACGATGTCTTTCTCTGTAAAGAAACTTTTCCATTCCAAATTGGCAATACTTGTGGTATCGCTTGAAGCGGATGCATTCCTGAAATTATCAGGAAATGCATCTTTTGGAACTTCGATATCCTTCGAGACTTTACAGGATATGAATGTTGTGATTAAAAGGACCGCCACAACAGTTTTGGTTATATAATTTTTCATTTTATATGGTATCATTAATTTTTTTGACATTTATCTTCTGGTGCTTCAAGTACTTTTGAAACTTTCCAGGATATTAATGCGAAGACAACAAATACTGTTATCAGAACTGATGTTATATAATTTTCCATTTTTTATTTTTCTTCGTTATGAATTACGGCTAATGATTTTCCAGAAACCTTTTCTTGTAAATGTTGGAATACGATAAACAAAACCGGGATGATTAATACCCCAAGAATTACTCCTGAAATCATTCCGCCGGCTGCACCAATACTAATAGAGTGGTTACCTTTGGCAGATGGTCCTGTGGCGCTCATCATCGGGATTAACCCTACAACAAATGCTAGTGATGTCATGATAATTGGTCGTAATCTTAGTTTGGCAGCTTCTATAGATGCTGCTACTAATGATTTCCCTGATTTTCGTCGCTGTGAGGCAAACTCGACAATAAGAATCGCATTTTTGGCTAGTAATCCTATAAGCATGACCAGTGCAACTTGTACATAAATGTTATTTTCGATTCCTGTTAATCCGATTGCTACAAATACTCCAAATATTCCAACTGGGATTGATAATATTACTGCCAATGGCAAAATGTAACTTTCATATTGTGCTGCAAGTAGGAAGTAAATGAACACAAGACATAATAGGAAAATCGTTGTGGATTGTCCTCCTGAAGAAATTTCTTCGCGGGTTTGTCCTGAGAACTCATAACTATATCCTGCTGGCAATTGTTGGGCTGCAACTTCTTCGATTGCTTTAATCGCATCTCCAGAACTAAATCCTGGTTTTGGGATTGCATTAATCGAAATCGAGTTAAATAAATTGTATCTCGATGCTGTTTCGGAACCATAAATACGGGTTAGTTTTACTAAGGTATTTATTGGAACCATTCCGCTATTTTTATTTTTTACAAATACATTATTGATAGATGATGGCTCGGCTCTGTCGGCAATATCTGCTTGTACAACGACTCTGTAATATTTTCCAAATCGGTTAAAATCGGATGCTTGTGCGCTACCAAAATAAGCTTGCATGGTTTGTAGAATGTCTTTTACATTTACTCCCAATTGGTCTGCTTTTTCATCATTAATATCCAATTGTAATTGTGGATAATCGGCTTTAAAGGTTGTAAAGGCTACTGCAATTTCCGGACGTTTCATCAACTCGCCAATAAAGGTTTGTGAGATTCCGCTAAATTTATCTAGTTTACCACCTGTTTTATCTTGCAACACCATATCTAATGCCTCTACGTTACTGAAACCAGGAACAGTAGGGAAGCTGAATACGAAGAAACTACCTGCTGAAATAGCACCTAATTTACCTTGTACATCTGCCATGATTTCATCAATATTCTTGATTGCTCCACGTTCTTCATTTGGTTTAAGCAATACGAAAATAACTGCCGATGATGGACTTGTTGAGTTCGTTAACAGGTTAAAACCTGAAATTGCTGTTACAAATCGAGATGCGTCTAATCCTCTTAAAGTATTCTCTGCATCGGTCATTACTTTCTGAGTTCCGTCTAATGATGTTCCAGATGGTGTGTTTACCGCAATGGCAATAAATCCTTGATCTTCTGTAGGGATAAATCCTGCAGGAGTAGTTTTTACCATTAAGATAGTCGCTGCTGTTATTACTGCTAAACCTCCTAAACTAACCCATTTGTTACGGATTAAGAATCTTAAGCTACCTACGTAACGGTTGGTTAAGGAATTGAAACTCTTGTTGAATCCTGTAAAGAATTTTTCTTTAAAACTTTTTTTGGTTTCTGGATTATTTCCGTTCGCAGCGTGATTGTCTTTTAAGAATAAGGCTGCCAGGGCAGGGCTTAAAGTTAATGCGTTTACTGCCGAGATTACAATTGCAATTGCCATTGTAAAGGCAAACTGACGATAGAAAACTCCTGTTGAACCTTCCATGAATCCTACTGGTAAGAATACGGCTGCCATCACTAAAGTAATAGAGATAATTGCTCCAGTTATTTCGTGCATTGCTTCGTTTGTAGCTACTTTTGGAGATAAATGTTTGTGTTCCATTTTGGCATGCACCGCCTCGACGACGACAATCGCGTCATCGACAACAATACCAATCGCAAGGATTAATGCAAACAGTGTTAACAGGTTTATCGAAAAGCCGAATAGCTGCATGAAAAAGAACGTACCCAAAATAGCTACTGGAACTGCAATTGCTGGAATTAATGTTGATCTAAAATCTTGCAAGAAGATAAATACCACAATAAATACTAGTATAAATGCTTCTACCAAAGTATGTTTTACCTGATCTATAGATTGATCTAATGAAACTTTTGTGCTATAAAAAACATTTTGTTTTATTCCTGCAGGAAAGTTTTTAGCTGATTTTTCCATTAGCTTGTTAATAGCTACCTGAATTTCATTAGAGTTTGAACCTGCTAATTGTATAATACCAATTACAACTCCCTTTTTACCATTTAAACGAGTTAAACTGTTGTATGAGTATGCTCCAAGTTCTATTCTTGCTACATCTTTTAAGCGAAGTATAGATCCATCGGCATTAGCACGTACTGCAATGTTTTCATATTCTTCGGGTTTGGTAAGTTTTCCTTTGTATTTAATTACGTATTCGAAAACTTCTTTACTTCGTTCTCCAAATTTTCCTGGCGCTGCCTCTAAACTTTTGTCTTGAATAGCTTTCATTACCTCATTTGGGGTAACCTGATAAGTTGCCATTTGTGTTGGGTTTAACCATACACGCATAGAATAATCTCTTACACCACCAAAAATACTTGCTGAACCTACTCCTGGAATACGTTTGATTTCTGGGATAATATTAATTTGGGCATAATTGGCAACAAATGTTTGGTCATATTTAGCTTCGTCTTCAGTATATAAACCGATACCCATAATGAAACTATTTTGTTGCTTGGCGGTTGTTACACCTTGCTGAACAACCTCTGTAGGTAACTGGCTTGTTGCTTGTGCAACTCTGTTTTGTACGTTTACGGCTGCCTGATCTGCATCTGTACCCAACTTAAAGAAAACTGTAATGGCTAGCGTACCGTCATTACTGGCTGTTGAGCTCATGTAAGTCATGTTCTCAACACCATTTATAGACTCTTCTAGTGATGGCGCTACGGAACGCAAAACGGTTTCTGCACTCGCTCCTGGATATACTGCCGTTACCAAAACCGATGGTGGCGCAATATCGGGAAACTGTTGTAGGGGTAATTTTGTAAGCCCAAGTACACCCAATATCACCAATAAAATGGAGATAACAGTTGCCAGTACAGGTCTTTGTATGAATATTTTGAACATTTTCGTTTAATTATTTTTTGTTAATTATTTGGGCAACTTTTGTTGGTGTTGATTTCTCAGGCTGGATTACTTGTCCTTCCTGTAGTTTGTCGATACCACTTAATACGATTTGGTCACCAGATTTTACACCATCTTTAATAAGATAATCAGTTCCTGTTTTACCAATAATCGTGATAGGCATTTTGTTAACCTTGTTTCCTTTGTTTAGTGTATAAACAAAAACTTTATCCTGCATTTCTATAGTAGCAGATTGTGGAACTAAGATTGCATCGTCATGCTGAATCCCTAAACGGATTTTTCCTGTATTTCCTGAACGTAATGTTCCGTTTGCATTAGGGAAAGTTGCTCTAAGTGTGATTGCACCTGTGTTTTTATCGAATTGTCCATCGACCATATCGATTTTTCCTAATTGGGTGTAAGCATTTCCATCGGCTAATATTAAAGAAACAGGAGGTAAGTTTTTAATCTTATCACCAATTGTATTTCCAGAATATTGAGATTTAAAGTTGATGAAATCTGTTTCTCCTAATGAGAAATAAGCATATACTTGGTGTACATCTGAAAGTTTGGTTAATGGTTCTACATCTGTTGCAGAAACTAAACTTCCTTGTTTTTTAGGCAATCTACCTATGTAACCACTTACAGGCGCAGTGATTGTGGTATAGCTTAAATTAATTCTTGCCGATTCTACCATTGCTTTTGCTTGTTCAATATTAGAAGCTGCAATTCTGTGTGATGCTTTTGCAGTTTTTAATTGATAATCAGATACTACTTTGTTTTGTACAAGTGGTGTTAGTTTATCAACTTCTAATTGTGAATTGATTAATGCCGCTTCGGCTCCGTGAAGGTTTGCCTGTGCATTGTTAAGTTGCTCACGGAAAGGACGTTCGTTTATTTTAAATAAAGATTGTCCTTTAGAAACATAAGCACCTTCATCTACAAAAACTCGGTCTAGATTACCACTTACTTGTGGTCGGATTTCAACATCAATTGTTCCTTGTATCGAAGCAGGATATTCAGAATCTGTGGTTGCTTCGGTATTTTTAATTGCAAGCACTGGTAATAATGGGGCTGCAGGAGCTGGTGCTTGAGCCTTATCTGCACATCCTATTACAACTAAGGCAATTAGGATACTGGTTAAGATTACTTTTTTCATTTTAGTTTTAATTTTAATTTGTTGGACATTTTGGTAATTTGAATTCTGATTGGGTTTTATATTATTTTGATTCACATTTAATTGTATTAAATTTTCTAACGTTGTTAAGTAAAATGGTGTAAAAATCCATATAAGTATTCCTTCCAGTTATAATATGCTATAATTGGTATTAAATTATTTATCACTGTTAAGTGAAGTGGCAAAAAACTTCAATTTCTCCTTCGATTCCGTTCAGATAGATAATAGATTGAAATTGTGGTATTAAATTACTGTATTAAATTTTCTAACGTTGTTAAGTGGAATTGTAAAAAAAACTTTTGATTTTTTCTTTGATTCAACTTTGAATGATAATGAAGTAATTAAGTTTGGTTCAAAATTACTACATTAAATTATTTATCAGCGTTAAGTGAGCATTAAATTTTTTTTAACGTATTGATTTTATGATACCGCCTATGGCATCTTTTAAAATTTGTGTATTGATTGTTTCTAAAACTTCACTTTTGTTAATGATATTGATTGAAATTAAACCGTGAATAACAGAAAAGAAAGTAAAATACTTTTGTTTTATTACTTCTTCAGTTGGTTTGCTATCTTTCATTACTTCGGCAATAACAGCAACAAATAGTTTGTAAGGTGCTTCAGAAGCCGAACATCGCTCATTACAGCAAGTCATTTGTACACCAAACATTAACTGATACATTTCGGTATCGGTAAATGCAAAATCCCAATACGCCATCCACATTGCTTCAAGCTGTTCTTCAGGATTATCGTATTTGTTTTTGGCTTTTTCTAGTTCAATAGTTAACTTTACAAAACCTCTACCTGTTAGTTCTTGTAATATTGCTTCTTTATTAGAAAAGTATTCATAAATGATTGGGGCAGTATATTCAATCTTATCAGCGATTTTTCGCATACTAAGACCTTGCCATCCCTCATCTTTTACAATAGTACAGGCAGCATCCAGAATGTTCTTTCTGGTTTCTTCTTTTTGTCTTAAAATTCGATCTTTGCTTGCCATTTTTATAGAGTATTAAATTGTTTAACACCGTTAGGCAAATGTATGGCAATTTTCGGGATTACAAAATAAATCTTTCATAGTTTTTTCTTATTGCTTGATAAGGAATTTTTAATTGAGGTTTTGTTTTGAGGAAAATGTGAGGAAAATGGGGAATTATTTCGTGAAATTTCGCAAAGGTTCACAAAGAAAAAAGCACAAAGATTCGCAAAGTTTTTTAATCGCAAAGGGCGCAAGGAGGTTACGTAAAGTTCGCGAAGCATAAAAATCTGTTTTTATCCGCGTCTCATTATACACAATCTTTGGCGAGCTACTCGTGGAGATTCTTTCTCTGTCAGGAAGACAAGTTTGTGGATATCCTTCGACTCCGCTCAGGATGACAAGTTTGTGGATAAAAATTTTTGCGAATCTTTGTGCTTTTTTATTTGTGAGTCTTTGTGAAACTTTGCAAAATAACTCTGTTTTAAGAAATAATCTTTTCGTTTACACTTTCGTAAAAGGGTGTAGGGATTCCGTGTTTCTTGCAGTTTTCGATAACGTAATCTACTAAGAATTGTTTCTCGGTTTGATTGTTGTTTTCAAAATCTAATTGCAACGATGATTTAGACTCAAACGGAAATTTAGTTAATAAGTCTTTTGAGGTTTCGATATCTTCTTTCGTCAGGCTGATATTGTTTTTGTTGGCAAGCGACTGAATTTCTACCATCATATTCTCGAGGATATGCATTAGGTTTTTATCTTCCAGAAGTTGACCAAAAGTAACATTGTAAGCAGAAGTTATTCCGGCTACAGGCGCTACAAACAGGTATTTTTTCCAAAGTATCTGATTGATGTTATCAACATAAGTAATGTCTAAACCTCCAGCAGTTAGTAAATCAATAAGCCATTTGTTTTCATTATCTCCTCCTACGAAAATCTTTCCTGGACCACCAACGTGCTGAACATGACCTGGACTTTTTACATTGGAAGCAACATAAATACAACCTTCCATTATTTCTCCAAGTTCAGGTAAAGTTTCACGAATAATTTCTCTTGCATTTACAACATTTTGCAAAGTGATTATAATTGTATCATTACTTATACAATCTTTGTAAGTTGCCAATATTTCGTTTACAGAATATGATTTGCTGGTGATTATCAATACATCTAAGATTCCGATTTCTGCTGGATTATCGGATACTAAATCGGGGAATATAGTTTCTTTAGTGCCTTTAGATTCAAATGTTAAACCTTCATTTTGTATGGCATTTTTGGTTTCGCCTCTGCAAATGAATATAATTTTAGTATTTGTGTCTTTATATTTTTTTGCCAATGGAGCGCCAACAAATCCGCCGATTCCACCAATGCCAAGAATTCCTATTTTTATTGTATCTGATTTCATCTTTTAGTATTTTGGGTTTTAAATTAGTGATGCAAAGTAAATAGGTTCGCATTCATTAATTGATGTAAAAATATAGGTTATATTTGTATAATTTAAGGATTATGAAAGACACTTTTTTTATATACAAAGATTTCGAAATTTACTCTGTCGAAGAATTAACCTGGAAGAAAGAGGTGCATCGACATAATTTCTTCGAGCTTTTATATATAGAATATGGTACAGGAAACCATATCTTAAATTCGATTCATCATAATTATAAAGAGCATGATATTTATTTGCTTACGCCAAAGGACTATCATTCTTTTAAAACACTAGAACCGACAAAGTTTCATTGTTTGCGTTTCTTGCCTAATTTTTTTTCGAATAAAAAAGAAATTGAAGAAATAGAGAAGTTGTTCTATTATCATAATCAATTGAATGGAAATTTGATTTTCCTTGAGGATGATAAAGCATTTTGCGAATTGGTTATTTTGAAAATATTAGATGAAGTTGCCAAACCAAAAGGGCAGAATGAAGTCATAATCAAGAGTTTGATGATGTCACTTATTCAGATAATAAGAAGGAATGCGAGTATAAACGAAAGTAATTTAGATATCCAAACCACCGAGGTTTTAAAGATTGATACTATCTTAAGTTATATTCGTTCGAATATTGCTAATCCGCATTTGCTAAAGAAAAAAGAAATGGCAAATCATTTTAATGTTTCTATAAATTACATTGGCGAATATTTTAAAAATCATTTAAATATTACTTTAAGAGATTATATCGAACAAACGAAACTGAAGGTTGTTACAGAAAAATTAAGCAAAAGTAATTTGACTTTCTCCGAGATTAGTAATGATTTGGGATTTATAGACAGTAGTCATTTTAATAAATTCATCATGCGTAGTACCGGAATTTCTCCATCCGAGTTTAGGAAGAGATTTTAAGTGTTTAAGGTTCAAAGGTTCAAAGGGACAGAGGTTCAAAGGTTTTCTGTAGAGGCGCACCGCTGTGCGTCTATATTATAGAGGTAAAAGGAACGCGATTGTAGCGATAAATGGGACACGCATTAAACGGATTTCCTAAAGGAAAGACGCTGATCCCGAAGCGTCGGGACTGATTTTTAAAAATAATAAAACTAAAAAATCCGTTTTTATCCGCGTTTTCGCCTAAGCGAATCTGTTTAATCCGTGTCCCATTTTTAGACAATCTAGGGAATTCAAAATAAGACATAAAAAAACACCTTTAAACATTACGTCTAAAGGTGTTTTTAAATTTATTCTGATTAAGATTCTGTGTTACTAGGATCTTTTTTGCGATATACCAGATAGAATACTTGTGGTAATACGGTTAAAGATAATATCATACAGGTTATTAATCCTCCTACAATCATAATTGCCAATGGTTTTTGTACTTCCGATCCCATTCCTGTAGATAATGCTGCAGGTAATAATCCCAAAGCTCCCATAAGTGCAATCATTACAATTGGACGAATTCGGGCGTAAATACCATTTGAGATAGCATCTTTTAAGTGCATCTTGGCTTTCATATTTTCTTTTATTATTCCGATGAGGACAATACTATCAATTGCGCTGACCCCAAAGAGTATAATAAAACCTATTCCTGCGGATATTCCAAATACGGTTCCTGTAATCCATAATGATAGGAAACCACCAATAAAGGCATATGGCATTGCACTAATGGCAACCATAGTATCTTTGAAATTACCGAAATTGAAATACAACAGACATAAAATCAATACTAATACAACTGGAACAATCATAGCCAATTGTTTTGAAGCTCTTTCTTTACTTTCAAATTCTCCTGCCCATTTCATTATATTTTCTTTAGGTAGTTTTACTTCTGCAGCAACTTTTTTCTGTGCTTCATCAATTGTGCTTCCTAAATCTCGTCCTTCGATACTAAATCCTATAGCAATATAACGACTGTTTCCTTCACGATAAATAAATGTTGGACCAGTTTTATACTCGACAGTTGCGATTTCTTTTAAAGGAACTTTTTTACCATTCATGGTTGGAATAAGGATATCTTCAATTTTCTCTTTCGAGTCACGGTATTCTTTTTCGAATCGTAATGTAATATCAAATATCTTTTCATCATCATAAAACTTGGTTGCAGCTTGTCCACCAATTGTCATCCGGATTACAGCTTGTGCATCGGCAGTTGTAATAGCATAACGCGCCATTTTTTCATCATCAAGTTGAATTCTTAATTCTGGTAATCCAATGTTTTTATACACATTGATGTCTTCAATTCCTTTTACGTCTTTGATAGATTTGGCAACTTTTGCAGCCATTTCTTCCAGTTGAAATAGATCATTTCCGAAAATCTTTATAACAAGCGGACTTTTTACACCTGCAACATATTCTTCGACATTATCCTGAATCGGCTGGCTAAAACCAAAACCTATTCCGGGATATACATCTAGTTCTTTCTTAATCTCGGCGATTAACTCTTCTTTACTAATTTTACGTTTCCATTCATCCTGATGCAATAACTCAATATGTAATTCGATATTAAAGAATCCCGTTGGGTCGGTACCATCATTTGGTCGTCCTGTTTGGGTCAGTACAAATTTTACTTCTTCAAATTTCCTTATTTTAGCTTTCATCTCTTTGGTAAGCCTCACAGATTCATCTAGATTGATACTATTTGGCAAAGTTGCTCTTACGTATATTGCTCCTTCGTTTAGCTTAGGAATAAATTCTGAACCATAAAATGCAAATTTCGCACAACATACAGCAAGTAAAATTAAGAAACCGTATAATGTTGCTTTACGATTGCGTGTGCTCCATTTAAATAATTTAAATAGGTTTTCTCTAAAGAAACGCGAAATCATATTCTCTTTCTCAACGATGTTCTTGGTCAACATTACTTTACACATTGCTGGTACATAAGTAAGTGACAAAATTAATGACCCTAATAGCGCATAACTTAAAGTAAAGGCTAGGGGAGAGAACATTTTTCCTTCCACTTTAGTGAATGAGAAAATAGGCAGAAGCGCAACAATTAAAATAATTAAAGC
Source organism: Flavobacterium sp. GL_143 (assembly GCF_057834355.1). Taxonomy (NCBI): domain Bacteria; kingdom Pseudomonadati; phylum Bacteroidota; class Flavobacteriia; order Flavobacteriales; family Flavobacteriaceae; genus Flavobacterium; species Flavobacterium sp. GL_143. Next base: position 3,695,732 of record NZ_CM174401.1, read on the forward strand.
AAAGAATATATAAGTAGCTACACTACCTACACTTTTCTTGATAAGCCCCATTTTACTCATATTATTAAAGCGTTCCATGCCCACTTTATGCGCTTTCTTTTCGAGCGAGACAAATACTTGCTCGACAATAACTAACGTTCCTTCTAGAAGAAGTCCAAAATCCAGAGCTCCCATAGATATTAAGTTGGCAGGTAATCCCTGAATTCGTAGCATTATAATGGCAAACAAGAACGAAAGCGGAATCACTGATGCCACAATTAATGAGGTACGCCAATTGTAAAGGAAAATAAATACAATTAGAGACACCAATAAAATCCCTTCTACAAGGTTTTTTGTAACTGTTTTTACTGTTGTATCTACCAATTTGGTACGGTCTATAAACGGAATAATTTTTACATTATCAGGAAGTACTCTTTCATTAAGTTCGGTTAAACGATCTTTAAGTCTTTTTATGACTTCGCCTGGATTTTCTCCACGAAGCATAATTACAATACCTTCCACAACATCATCATCTCCATCTAAACCTACTTGGCCAAGTCTAGGTTTGGCAGATATTGTAACTTCCGCTACGTGTTTTACTAATATTGGCGACGATCCTTTGGTCTCGATAAGGATATTCCCAATATCTTCTACTTTATTAATAAGTCCAACTCCTCGTACTACATAAGCCTGATCACCACGTTGTATAACATCTCCTCCTACGTTTACGTTACTTTTAGAAACAGCTTCATAAACATCTAACGCTGATAGGTTGTAATTTTCTAGCTGTGTTGGGTTAATTTTTATTTCAAAAATCTTTTCTTCTCCACCAAAACTTACCACATCGGCAACTCCTGGTACAGATATCAATTCTCTTTCGATTACCCAATCCTGAATGGCTTTTATTTCCTTAATAGGTAAATCACTTTTTATAATATATCTAAATATTTCGCCTGTTGCACCGGATGGTGGTTCAATTTCTACATCGGCTCCTTCTGGTAAATCTAATCCGTTAAGGCGATTTGATGCATATTGTTGGGCGTAAAAATCCTCGACATCATCATCAAATAATACGGTAACTACTGATAATCCAAAAAGCGAAATAGAGCGTACTTCGGCTTTTTTAGGTATCGTATTCATTTGTTTGGAAATAGGAAGAGTGATGAATTTTTCAACTTCTTCGGCACTTCTTCCTGGCCATTGTGTAATTATTCTTGCCCGAGTATTGGTTACATCAGGAAAAGCTTCTATGGGGGTATGGATATAGCTTACTATACCAGCGACTAGTAGTACAGCTGTCAGGAAAAAAACTATAAGGGAGTTTTTTAGCGAGAAAGCAACTAAGCCTTGTACAAATTTTTTCATATCTTGTATTGTGTTTATCCGTTTTTATGCGGGATACTTAGTTTTTTAATCTTTCGTGAATTAACAGGTGGTTTTTAGTAATAACCATTTCACCTTCTTTAACTCCTTTATCAAAATAAATCCAGTTGTTGTTTTTTATAGTAGGATTAATTTCTCTGGTTTCGATTGTACAGTCATCTTTATAGATTAAGATATAATCGCGATTATTATCAAAAATGGCTGCTTTTGCAGGAACTGCTGCTAGCATTTCGCCACCTAAACTTTTATCGATAATTATATCTGCAGTCATTCCGGGTTTCAATTTTAAGTTTTTGTTTTCCATAACAATTCTTGCTTTTAGCACATGTTCATCGGCATCAAAAACTTTAGCAAGCATGGTAATTTTTCCTTTAAAAATTTCGCCAGGATATGCAGGTGTAGTTACATCTACAAGCATATTTTCGGTTACATTTTTTAAGTTACTGGTATAAACGTTTACCAATACCCAAATTTCTTTTAAGTCAGAAATAGTAAAAAGCGGTTCGCTACCTTCAGTTATTTGCATTCCAGGACTAATGTTTTTAGCGACTACATATCCTTCTGTAGGTGCTTTTATCTGAAAAACTGCTCTTTCGCTACTAGCGCTAAACATGGCAAGATTTGCTCTTACGTTTTCAAGTGATGATTTTAAAACATCTAATTCACTCTGTGCTTGCATTAAATCCTTTTGTGATGCAATACCGTCATCAAACATTGATTTTGTAGCTTGTAACTGGCGGTGAGCAACAGCTATTTGTGATTGCAAGGATTTGCTCTCGGATTGCATACCGTTAAGTTCTGTACTTTTTATCTCGGCAAGTACTTGTCCTTTTTTCACATAATCCCCCAACGAAAATGTAGTTTTTGTTATAATTCCTTCTACAAGGCTATTAAACTGCACTACATGATCGTTGTTATAGGTTATGTTTCCAGTAAGATTTATGGATTCACTAACAGCTCGTTTTTGTACAGGCTCGATAGTGATTTTTTCTTTTAGGTCTTTGTCAATACAAAACTTTTCCTCTTTTGTATCTTTAATTTCTTCTTTTTTGCCACATCCGTAAACGAGCATTAATCCAAGTATAGGGAGTAAAATAAGTTTTTTCATTGTTATTATTTTTAAATAATTTGGGATTTAATTAATTTCCTGACCCGCTATATAGCGTAGTTCTTCAAGGTTTTTATTAAGGTCTTTTTTAGAATTAAGTAGTATCGATTTGTTTTCTAAATAAGCATCTACAAAATCAAGGTACTCAAGCATACTTGTATTACGTTGCATGAAGTTTTTGCGATAGCTTTCTAAAAGTTTTTCTAAATCTCCTTCATAAGCTGCATCTACACTATCATATAGTTTTTTGGTAACTATTAAATCTTCATAAGCTTGTAATACTTCCGATTGTACACTTATTGTTTTCTCTTCGGCAAGTAATTTACCTTGGTCGATAGCTATTTTTGCAGCCTTTATATTTCCTTGGTTTCTATTAAAAAAAGGAAGATCCAGAGAGAATCCAACACCAACAAAATCATTCATTAAACTGGCGCCACGGTCATAGCTCACGCCAAGGGTAACATCTGGTGTTCGCATTGCTTTTTCGTATTTGTACTTATTAGTATTATATTCATTTCCTAGTTTAAGTACTTTCATGTCTGGTCGGTTTTCTACAGCCGAAGCCATAAGATTACCTAAGTTTATATTGTCGATGTTTTTATTATCAGGAAGAAAACCATCTTCGGTAAGTTTGATATAACTTGTTGCAGGAAGATTCATCAGGACTTTAAGTTCTTTTTGCAATGAGTTCTTTTCTTTTTTAAGATCACTGATTTCTTTTAAGAATTGTAGTTCAGTAGCTTTTAATCTTATGTATTCGCCCTTGCCAATATTTCCCTGAGCAACTTGGTTACTATATGCTTTAAGCAAAGTTTGCATCGAAGAAAGTTGTTTTTGGTAAACGGCTTCTTGGACTTGTACAAATTGTAATTCGGTAAGATTACCTCTAAACTCAATTTTTAGATTGCGTAAAAAAGTTTTAAAGTATTCTTTGGCGATATCTACGCTCACTTTTTCCATGGCAATTAGCTTTTTTCGCTTTCCTGCCGTTTGGATAAGTTGTTCTAGTTCGGCAGTTACTTGCGATGTAGTTCCAAAATTGCCCCATAAAGGTGGTAATTGTTGCGCCGTAGCATTGTTCCAAAGATTTATCTCGCCAATAGTAAGAGTAGGGTTAGGCCACAATTTTGCCTGAATAACTTGAGCATCGGCAACGTCAATATTCAGCTTTTCGGAAATAAGAGAAATATTCTTGTCCAGAAACAAAGCCTCGGCCTGCGTTCGGGAAAGAACAATTGTATCGTTTATTGCAGCAGTTTGTGCCACACCTTTGTATGATACAATAACGAGTAGGGTTAAAATTATACGTTTCAAATTAAGTTATTTTAAGATGATGCAAAGCTACTTGCGCCATATTAAATGATAATTTGATGTATGTTAAAAGAGGATTAGAGCAACATTAGAAAACGATTAGAGTGGCGGGAATAGTAATGTTACCGTTGTGCCTTCGCCTTTTTTTGAAGTAATCGTAAAATGAATATTATTCTGCTTAAAGATAATATTAGCCAAAGAAAGTCCTACGCCGCTACCTTTTATATCATTTACATTTTTGCCTCTGTAAAAGGTTTGTTTGATGAATTTTAGGTCTTCTTCGCTAATGCCAGTTCCGTGGTCTTCGATTACGATTTTTAGTTGATTATCTTGTTGTAATAGACTTATTTTTATAGGATTCCCATTTGAATATTTTACAGCATTCTCGATAATATTGTACAAGGCAATCTTAATTTCGTTACTATTTCCTCTTATCGAAAGTAGTTTGTCATTAACAATCTCTATTGCAATTTGTATTTGAGCATCTTTTAATTGATAAACATCTGGCAATTGGTCGTTAATATCCCATACAAGTTCATCGACTCTGAAAATTTCATTAAGCTCTGTATTATCTCTTAATCCCGAAAGCATCATAAGTGTATTGAGCGTATCTTCTATTTGATAAACATTCTCTAATACTTTTTCGGACATTTCTTTATATTCGGCACTAGTTCTTTCTTTTTGAGCAAATACTTCCAGGTTTCCAGATATAGCAGTTAATGGTGTTTTAAATTCATGAGAAACATAATTGATGAAGTTTTTCTGGATTACAAAAGTATCCGATAATCGCTTGAACAAGTTGTTATAGGTTTCTATAAGTTCTTGTATTTCGTCTTTAGTATCAGGAGAAATAATTTGTCTGTCTAGTGATGAAGCTTCGATTTCGTTTACCTGATTTACAATGTTTTTTATAGGACTGTAAGCAAGATTTGATAGTTTACGGCTAACCAGATATATTATTACAAGTCCGATAATTAAAACCAAAATCATGATGATAAGCAATCGGTTTGTAATGGTCTTGAATTCGACATCATTTTTCTTTACAAAAACAACAAAATCACCTTGATTGTCATGGTAATAACTTCCGAAATAAAAATGATGGTTTGATTTAAAACTCAATTTTCTATTTTTTCGGATATAATCAAGTCGCTCTTTATTTATATTCTTATCATTTCCTTTATCGCCGTATACAATTTGATTTTCTTTGTTATAAACACGAGTAACTATTTCGAGTGAATTTTCTCTGAATTGCTGTCCGATGATTAAATGTTGATTTTCGGGTAACTCATCTTTTTCTAAGTAGAAAATCCCTGTAAGCAAGCACGTTTTTTGAAGTTCATTATACATTATTTTTTCTGAATAGCTGTAAAAAGAAAAGTACGTTATAATCGAAGCAATTATAAATACAATGCTAAACGTAAATGATGATATTAATGTAAATCGGTTGCGTATTTTCATGACTATTCTTTAATCATATATCCTGTCCCTTTTATGGTATGGATAAATTTATGGTTTTGTTCGATTTTGTTTCTTAAATAAGAAATATAAACATCGACTACGTTGGTGTTATTATCATAATTAATTCCCCAGACAGCATTTAATATTTGGGTTCTGGACATTACTTTATTTCTGTTTTCTAATAAAAATAATAACAGTTTGTATTCTCTTGGGGATAAATCTATAGGTATGTTGTTCTCGGTAACTTTATGTTCTTCGGGGTTTATGGTTAAACTCCCGCAGGTATATAGTGTTTCGACTTTATCATAGTTAAATTTGGTTCTTCGCGTTAGCGCATTAACTCTCGAGATTAATTCCTGAAAATGAAAAGGTTTCACGAGGTAATCATCGGCACCAGAATCTAATGCATTTACTTTATCATCGGTATTACTAAGTGCACTGAGCATTAATATGGGTGTATGAATTTTTTTAAAACGCATCAATTTAGTTAGTTGAATACCATCGATGCCTGGAAGCATAATGTCCATCAGGATAATATCCCAAGTATTGTCTTGTATCAAGTCACGGGCAATCTCTCCTGTTTCGGCAAGATGCACTGTAAAATTGTTTTCTTCCAAACCTTTTACAATAAATTCGCTTATGCGTTTATCATCCTCAATGAGTAAAACATTCATATAATAGTTGTTTCTTGTATTTATTCTAATTGCAAAGATTGTGTAAGATGGGACGCGGATGACGCGGATTTACTAACGTAAAGACGCTGATAAAGACGGATTCTTTTTCTTTCTATCAGTTTTAAAATCCGTTTTTTTCCGTGTTTTCGCCTTGGCGAATCCGCGTCATCCGCGTCCCATTTTAGACAACGTTCATCATAAATCGATTTAAAAACGAATATCAAAAATAACACTTAATTACGGGAATCTACTATTAAAACGGAAGGGATAAGGTTTTTTAATATTTTGTTATGAAACAGAAATCTGAAATAATAAATATCAATTCGTAAATTAGCGGCGATATAAATACATTCGGATGACAGTACTTACATTTACCCTGATTATGCTTTTTGGTGCTTTTTTAGCAGGTTTCATAGGTTCATTATCAGGTTTAGGAGGTGGAATAATCATTATACCATTATTAACAGTCATTCTGGGAGTCGATATACATTACGCAATTGGTGCGGCACTTGTATCGGTAATTGCAACTTCCTCGGGTTCAGCCGCAGCCTATGTAAGAGAAGGAATTACCAATATGCGTTTGGGGATTTTCCTCGAGATTGCAACTACTATTGGAGCTGTAGGTGGTGCACTACTTTCTACAATTGCACCAACATCTTTTATCGCTGTTTTATTCGGACTTACATTAATCTTTTCGGCTATTAATTCACTACGAAAAAAAGAAGAACATATTGTTTTAGAGTCAAGTCCATTGGCTAAAAAGTTACGTTTACAAGGAACTTATCCTTCGCATGATGGAGAGGTTATTAGCTACGGAACAAAAAATGTTGTTGGCGGATTTAGTATGATGGGAATTGCAGGTATGATGTCGGGATTGTTAGGAATTGGTTCTGGTGCTTTTAAGGTAATTGCAATGGATAATATCATGCGAATCCCGTTTAAGGTTTCTACCACAACTAGTAATTTTATGATGGGAGTTACAGCAATGGCGAGTTCTGTAATTTATATCCAAAAAGGATATATAGAACCAGGAATCTGTATGCCAGTTGTTATTGGTGTACTATTTGGAGCTATGGCTGGAGCCAAAGTATTAGTGAAAACAAATCCTAAAAAGCTTCGTATCTTTTTTGCCTGTCTGATTTTTGTACTTGCAGTAAATATGATTTATAATGGACTTAACGGAAAAATCTAAGATTATGACACACGAAAAATTTGGAGAAAAAGATTTTCAGACCATTATAGGTAATTTATTGCGTTACGGAGTATGGATTTCGTTATCGGTTGCTTTTATTGGTGGAGTTGTTTATTTGATGCATCACGGTAATGATATCGAAGATTATTCGGTATTTAAAGAAAACGACAGAAACATCTTCGAGGTAATCTCTGCAATCTACAACGGAGTTATTCAGGGTAATGGAGAATCGATAATATTTTTTGGTGTAATATTGCTTTTTCTTACTCCTGTATTGCGTGTATTATTATCGTTATTTTCTTTTTTATTAGAGAAAGACTATCTGTATGTAGTAATCACTTTAATCGTAATCTTTATAATTTTGGTAAGTGTTTCTTTAGGTTTCTCTCATTGATGGTTGAGGTGGAGTAGATGAATGGAATATAGATATAAACTTACTTAGCAATTTCAATTTTAAGTAATTCATTATCGATTTTTCGATATGTTATTCGAACTTTTAATCCATCTTTTATAATGTTGCCATTGGTATTGCTATAGGTATTAAAACGCCCCAATAAATAATCAGCATAACTAAATTTTACTGAGTCAACTTTAAACGATTCATGAGTAATGGAAGCAAGTCTTTTTTGCTCGATTATTCGATTAAAGTTAGAAATCACACCTTCGACTTTTCCAACTTGTTCAGAAGCTAAACTTTCACGAATTCTCTCATCACTATTATCGATTGTATAGAATTTTAAATAGATGAGCATAAAACTTGATAAGAAAAACAAAATGCCGACTGACCATAATAGAATGGATTTTTCATAGTCTTCATTTTTCTTTTTTAGTTTTTTTATTAGAAACCAAGCTATTATTGTGATGATTGCTATATATAGAAATACATCAAATGTTTTAATTGAGTTTGCCGGTAAATCTAATACAGACCAATAGGTATAATAATTCAAGATAATTCAAGATTTGATTCGACTAAAGGTTCTGTAGTTTTAAGTTGTTTTTCATTAATCTCAGTTTCAATAAGTAATGGTTCTACACTTGAATAATCTTTAATTATTTTTATAGCAATTAGTGCAAGAGGTATTCCAATAATATTTAAAACTATACTTGCAATTGTGCTATTAATTAAGTCATCTATACTATTAGTTGGGTATTTAGAAATTATTCGTCCTAATATGTTACTAATTATCCAAAGTGTCCACCATGGAGTTAGCATATTAGTTTTGAGTTTATCATCAATATTCAGCCCTTTTTCTGTTAAGTAAGATTCTGTTTCTTCATATAGTTCTCTCATTATTTGTACAGGTCTGTAAAGAGAAATAATTGGAACAAACCAACTTCCTGCAGCCCAACCTTCAGAATGGGATAAAAATTCAGTTTTTAAGTGAAGATTGTAATAAGCACGTCTAAACCATTGGATAAAAGTTACTGCAGAAATAATATAAACAATCAAATAAAGGATTGCAATAGTTTGTTCGGTAGTGTCATTTGCAATTGCTTCATCTGTAGTTATAAAACCTCCATTTACAGCAGTTTGCAGTAAATTATATTGAAAACATTTAGAAATTAAAGCTACAAATTCAATTGCAAGTACAATCCATATTAATAGTATAGCATTTTTTGCTCTTTGTCCGTTAGGTCTTAATTCTTCCATTGTTTTGTTTTAGCTTTTATTTACTTTTTTAAGCGAAGCTAATATATTCTATTTTGTACTATAATTACTAATTAAATTTATTGTTATTCTAAATTTATATTTTGAAATAGCTTGATTTTAGATAATCTTTTCATTCCGATGAAAGAGACCCGAGCGGTAGCGAACAGACGTAGTAAATCTCCGTAAGAAACTCCATAATCTTTGTCGAGCTACTTGATGAGACCCTTCCTTCGTCAGGGTGACAAGATTGTGGCTATTTTGTGAATAATTGATAACACATTGCAAACATAGCCTACGGTTTCAACCGTTGGAGCGCAATGTATTATCGCAATTGGCATCACACGGTTGAAACCGTTGGCTATGGTCAAAATAGAATATAATTTATGAAATGAATAATATCCTTTATTTTGTGCTGTTACTCATGCCTTTGTGTTGATTTTTGATAAATTAGATTTCTTTGTTAGTAATATTTATCCCATTGGAGTACAAATCTCAATTAAGAATCCATCGATATCTCTTATATAAGCAACTGTTTGTCCCCAAGGCTTCTGCTTTGCTTCTTGCAAAATGGTTGCACCAGCTTCTTTTGCTTTTGCAAGGACTTCATTTACATTATCGGTTATAAAACCCAATTCGGTAGCAAAAGGTTTATTGGTTAAATCGCTTTCGATAAAACCGTCTTTTAAATTAGAATTAGCCAATTCTTTTGATGCAAATGAAATTGTAGTTTCTCCTGTGCTAAGTTCTCCGTAATCATTTTCGGGAGTCACAAATTTTCTCGTAAAACCAAATGCATTTTCATAAAACGAAATTGATTTACTTACATCGTTAACATATAATATTGTGTAGCCGAATTTTACCATTGTTGAGTTTAATTATTTATTTTTATGACTGTAGTATTTGCCCATAAATCTCCTAATCTTTGATTTTTTTCTGTGTTTTTGATGATTAAATAAGCAATTAAACCAAAGAAAAACATATCAATTGGGTCAAGTAGGTGTCTTTTTAAAGATTGACTAAAAGTTAATCTTAATCTAGAATTATATAATGAGATTGGTTTTAAGTTTACGATAGAATTTCCTAATGTAGCTCCAAAGTATTGCTCTAATCCAATGGTCCAAAATGCCCAAACTAAAAAGGGGATTAAAGCTGACCAACCTGATAAATGAAAATTTCCGTTTTCGTCTGGAGTTCCAAATACTGTAATTATTAAATAGCATTTTGTATTAATAATTCCATAGTCAATAAAAGCAGCAAGAAATCGTCTTCTAATATTTGTAGCCGTTTTAATTTCTATAGTTTCATTCGTATTTAGTTCTGTAACGGTCATTATAAGATTTTGAATAATTAAAAAAAGCTTGGCGAAATAGAAACAATGTATTTTCTATTTAACGAAAATACAAATAAAAATATGCTTCTATCTCGCCAAACTTAAAATTATTTATAGATTATTTTGCCACTTTACTTGTCCATTCTGTTCCGCTAATATCGGTAAGTGTTAATGTATAATTGGTGTTTTTTTGCAAATGATAATTCGTTAAATCAATATTCAGGATTGCTTTTGAGCCAAGCGGAATTATTAAACTGTGTTTGCCTGGTTTTACTTTTGTAACATATATATTTGCTATATCTTTTTTAGGGAATTTAGCCAAATCAGCACCTTTTAAATCAAAGATTATTTCTCCTTGTTCATTCTTTAACTGAATCCCAATTAAGAACGAACCATAAACATCAACACCTTCTGTACGGTATATCTGGAATTGTAAGGCTTCATTTTTTATAGTTGCATCGCTAATTTCTACTTTTGGCTTTACCGATTTGTTATGCAATTTACCAAATACTCCACCATGAAAATATTGGTTTGTATACAAAGTAAGTGAGAATATAAGTAAGGAAATAACAAGAACTACTGGTTTAAGATTAGCAATAGAAAGACTACCTGAACCAAGCCATGAAAACCATTTTGTTTTGGTAAATGCGTAGTTTTTGTTCATGAAATAATTGTCTAAGGAATAAGAACCACTTCCGCTTAAAAATAGCGTAAAACCACAAGCAATTCCTAATACTCCGATTTGCCATTCGTCTAGACAAGTGGTGCCTATCCAACCAGAACCTAATAAAATTCCCATGGCTAAACTAAAGACTCCGATACTCATTAATCGGGTAAAGAAGCCTAGCATTATCAATAATCCTACAATGGCTTCGATAATGGTAAAACTAACCATAGACCACCAAAGTGCTTCGGGATTTGTAACTAAGTATTCGATTATAGGTTTTATTCCTAAAGCATTGGGAAGGAAATGATTGAATTTTTCGCCAATATATCCTGCTTCATCCTGAATTAATTTGTTTTCGAGAACAAGCCTTCGCCAGAAAGCCGAAAAGTATGTCCAGCCAATAACAAGCCTAATAGAAAGCGTAAAAAGACCAGCCAAGTTGTATGACTGATTCGAATGAATATTTTTCATAAGTGTATATTTTAATTTAAAAAAACGATTGTATATAAAATGCGACTGTTCTGGATTATGCCAAATCGGATTTTAATCGTTTATATAAAATATACAAAGGGGGAGTGTTTACAGCGGCTACATTTACATAAATATCTTTTTTATGTAATGCTGTTGCTAATATGATTTGATTTCGAGAAACAGAAACGGGTAAAACAGGAATTTGTTTCTGGAGTCTCTCAACGCTATTTTCTGACTGATTAACGTTTGATTCCTCTACTTCGCAATAAGAAACTGCTGTTTGGGTAGTTTGGTTCTTATTAAGCGTTTGGAAGTACTCTATATCAAAAGCAGCAAATAAAGAACTTTTTACCGAACATGGAGTAAGCGCAAACACTACAGCAAGTAGTATCACGACAAGTCGCATGTTTTTAGGATAGGTTCTTTTGTTTTTCATATTTTTCAAAGATATGCTTTTGTTTTTCTTTAGCGTGGGGAGTATGAAAATATTTAGATGTTAATGACAAACTACTGGTTTACATTGAAAAAAGAATCTATTTTATAATTGCATTTCATGAAAAAGTAAATATCCTTTTTTAAAATCTATAAAATAGATTGATGTTAGGTTGTTAGGAGATGAAAAAGCGATCAAACCTATTTTTGGTTTAAACCAAGAAGGAGCATCATCTGGTAAATAAATTTCAGAGGTGTGAATTTTTAAATTATTTATTTTGATGAATTCATCTAGCCATTCGGGAGATGCATATAGTTCCAGATACATTTTATATTCTCGTGTAAAATGTGCAGATTGCCAATATTGTCCGTTAGTAATTTTTATATCCTTTTCGGGTTTGCGAAAAGACCATAATTCATATACTTCATTTGGGTCATCGGAATTTTTCTCTGTACAAGAAGTAAACAGACATGAGAATAGAATAATTGCGATATAAAATGCATGACTTATTTTCATGGGGCTAGTTTAGATGATTGTTTTATTAAATCACTTTAAAATTTCTTTTTGATTAATTGAATGACTTACAATTTGTGAATGCATTTTTCAGTTTTAATTCCTTTCTAAACTCTGTAGGTAATAATAACTTTGTTTTGCAAAAATCCTGAACCTCATATAATTCTGTCTCAGGATTTAATATAATAGCTTTTGGAGAATCATAATCAGAATTATAATACCATACATTAGCATGCTCATCAACATATAAACACCAATAATGATAAGCACTAAAGGTTTCATTTAAATCTTGTTGAAATAATATTTTATTATGAATATCAGTTATTGCAAATATTATAGATTCATCTTTAAACTGCTTTAAAACTATTTTTTTAGTTTTAAGATCTTTTTGAAAAACAGAATATATTCCTGGCTTATTAATGAATCCGGATTTAATCCGTTGTCTTTTTGGTTCAGATTCATTACACGATGCTAAGAGTAAAAACATTAGAAATAATATACTTTTTTTCATTCTTAATTTATTGATTATGTGATTGTCTCAATATATTTTCAACCATTTCTTTTGCTTTTTCAAATGTTATTCCGTTTTCTTGGTCGATTGTTAGCGGATGATTTTCTTCGATACATTTAATCTCAGGAATAAATCCAAGTTCTTGCTCTATAGCGATTGTTTTTAAGCTTAATGTTTCTCCGTAATTAGGTACCATGGTTTGTAACCAACCAAAATAAGGCTCTTGTTTGGTTCGGTTTTCGTCTTCCCACAAATTTATTCTGATTTCAAAATTCTCTGCGCTTATAGATGTCCAGATATCAAAAGCAAAATCTTCATGATGGTCAATAATCGGAATTGTTAATCTGCCACGATGAAAAAAGTATTTATCATCGATAACACATAAACTTTCTTCGAGTTGAATTCTTTCTTCTCTTTCTTCTGGTGGAACAGAGAAATAATATTCAGGATAATCGGAACCAAAACAAAGCGGAAAGTCGTTATAAATTACATCACAACAATCACATTTATAAGCTGTTTTGTTTGTTTCGGGGTTTAAAAAGGGTATTAATTTCAATTTGTATGCTATTAGGTTTTATTATTTTTAAAGAATATTAGCGTTTTTCAATTGATAAAGGTTTTGGCTTTGTTTGATAATAACTAAAAATCTCTTTTATTTCATTTTTAGTTAAAATTTTACAATCAACTTTGGCTATAGCTTCTTGCTCATCCATCATTGAACGCATTAAAATTAGTTGAAAAACTTCTGTTTTTTTATTTAGTGTAATTTCATTTCCTTCTTTTGAAATAAATTTTTCATAAGCGCTAAGCATTTCTAACCAAATATTAATTTCGTTATCTGGATTTCTATCCCGTTTAAAATTTGTTATGGTTTCTTCTAAACTTATAGGCAACACATCAGCAAGGGAAGATTGTATCTTTGTTATTTTTTCAATCTGTTCTTCAGTTAATTCATTATGAACTATTGGGCCTAGTTGTATTTTACTAGGATCAATTTCCTGGACTTCATTTTCTTTTTTGGGTTTACAAGAATAAAATATACTTGCAATTATTATTAGTGTTAATGCTAGAAGAATAAGTTTAGAATTCATATCGGATTTTACTATTTATATTTGTATTTAGTTTTATAACAGTCTGAATACTTTTAATCAATCCAATTGCAGCTTTTCCTGTCTCCATCTGAAAATTTTGTTCTTCACCGTAAATATCTACAATTCGGAATATTGATAATTCAGACTTATTTATTTGTCCTTTAAAATCTCCAAAGAATACTTTATCTACTTCATCAAAATTAACTGCGTGCAAAATTCCTCCCTCTTTTTCTAAAATGCGACGAGTTGTAATAATTGTTTTTGCTTTTGAGGTTTCAATTTCAAAAATAGGTAATTCATTATCCTCAAATAAAAAAGTATCATTTTTTAAATCAGTTGAAACCTTAGAATAAAGCCATTCCTCTGGATTCATTACAGATCGATTTATTGCTGTTATAGTTCGTTGTCTTATGGAGCTATCTTCTTTCATTTAAATAGATTTCATGTAATAGTTGGCAGATGATATGCGCTTAGCGAAGATATTAATTAAAAAGATAGGAGAGTTTATTCAAAATGCAGAATTTATTCAGAATTGGATACGAAATTTGTAGTACATTTAAGTAATGTTAAGATAGTCTGGTAGTTATGTAGCGTATCTAAATTGATTAAATGGTTATTTTTTATTCATCTAATTTATTTTAAAAATGAAAAACACCTTTCTTCTATTGATTCTGGCATTTAGTATTTCTAAAGTATGTGCTCAAAAATTTGAATTATCAAAGACAATTCCCGTTGCTGGCGATGGAGGTTGGGATTATCTTGCTGTTGATGAGGTTGCACAACATTTGTTTGTTTCTCATGGGAGTGTTGTAAATGTTATAGATTTAAAATCGGATAAAACAATTGCTACAATTCTAGATACCAAAGGTGTTCACGGAATTGCGATTGCCAATGATTTAAATAAAGCTTTTATTACAGATGGTAAAGATAATGCCGTTACGATAGTTAACCTTACAACATTCGAACTTATTGAAAAAATAAAAATTGAAGGCATTAAACCAGATGCTATTTTATACGATCAATTCTCTAATAAAGTTTTTGTTTACAATGCCAAAAGTAATGACGCTACAGTTCTTGATGCTACCACAAATAAAATAATTAAGACTATTCCGCTTGACGGAAATCCTGAATTTTCGGTTACAAATAACAAAGGTTTGGTTTATGTAAATATCGAGGATAAAAGCAAGATACAAGTTATCGATACCAAAACTCTTAAAGTTGTAAATACATGGAGTATCGCTCCGGGCGAAGAACCTACAGGTCTTGCGTTTGATATCGCTAATAATCGATTATTTTCTGTTTGTGCCAATAAATTATTAATTGTTACTGATGCAATTACAGGAAAAATTATAAAAAAGCTTCCTATTGGTGATGGTTCTGATGGTGTTGCTTTTGACACCAAGAAGAAGCTTATTTTTAGTTCTAACGGAGAAGGAACGCTAACGGTTATTAAAGAAGAGAATAAAGATAATTTTACAGTTTTAGAAACGGTTAAAACTCAAAAAGGAGCCAGAACAATTGCCTTGAATAAAACTACAGGACAGTTGTATATGACTACAGTCGATTATGGAAAAGCTCCCGAGGCAACAAAAGAAAATCCAAATCCTCGTCCTGCAATAATGCCAAATTCTTTTAGAGTTTTGGTAGTAAATCAAATATAAAAAGAGCTAACGTTTTTTCTGAAATACCTAGCAAATGAAATTCAAGATTTTTTGTATCCTTTTTTTAGTTTGTGTGAAATCCTTTTCGCAAGAAAAAGACTTGCACTATTTTATCGAAAAAGCACAAAAGAATTCACCATTGCTCAATGATTATCAAAACCAGATAAAATCGGCTACAATTGATAGTTTAGTAAACAGAGCTACTTATAAACCACAATTATCAGGAAATCTTAACGCCAGTTATGCACCAGTTATTAATGGATATGGATATGATACTGCTTTAAGTAACGGGCAGACTGTTTCGGCACTTGTAGGTTTTAACCAAAAAATAATCGGGAAGAACAGGATTAGTTCGCAAGGAGAATCATTCAGGTTAATTAAAGATGCTTTGGTATTGAATAGAAAGATTGCCATTAAGGATTTTAACAAAGCGATTACTGCACAGTATATCACTGCATCTGGAACTGCGGTGCAAATGAAGTATTATCAAAAACTAACATCGCTTTTAAAAGAGGAAGAAGCTATCTTAAAAAAGCTAACACAACATTCTATTTACAAACAAACTGATTATTTGATTTTTAATGCCACTGTAAAGCAACAAGAATTAACCACTTTACAGCTTAAACAGCAATATCAAAATGACCTGGCTTTGCTTAATTATCTTTCGGGAGAAACAGATACAAGTTTGGTAAATCTTAAGTTTCCGGATATTACAATACATTCATTAGAAAGTAAAGGAGATATTTTCTTTCAGCAATTTAAAACAGATAGTTTAAAAGTTCAGAATGCAAATACATTGATTGATAATAATTACAAGCCATCATTGTCCTTGCTTGGAGACGCGGGTTATAACTCGAGTTTTGCTTATCAGGCATATAAAAATTTTGGTGTAGGTGTTGGTTTGGGATTAACGATTCCTATTTATGACGGTAACCAAAGAAATTTGCAACATCAAAAAAATGAAGCCGCTCTGGAAACTATCGAAGGATATAAAACCAATTTTGAAAGACAATATACACAACAGCTTTTTATGCTTAACCAAAAGCTTAATCAGACTATTGAAACTGCCAATGCTTTACATTCTCAACTCTTGGTTGCCGAAGCTTTGATAGAAGCCAATAAGAAATTATTACTCACTGGCGATGCTCAAATAACGGAATATATCATTGCATTGAGCAATCTTATCGGTATTCAGGATGGGATAGCGCAGAATAATGTAAGCAAGTTGCAAATTATCAATGAAATTAATTACTGGAAATCTAATGAATAGAAATATGCGAAACCCATTTATATCTCTCGTATTGCTCTCGGTTATTTTTGTCTCTTGTAACAAAAAGGTCGAAGTCGAAAAGGCTGTCGAAACAAGTGTTCCAGTAACGGTAACCCGTATTGATACAACTGCTATTGAAAGCTTTATCGATTTGAATGCAACCGCTACTTATTTGATAAAAAACACTATAAAATCGAATGCTACGGGATATATAGAGCTTGTAAATGTTGTTTCTAACGATTATGTAAAAAGCGGACAGGTTTTATTTTCGCTTAAAACCCGCGAAGCAAAAGTTCTGGGAAATACCATAAATAAAATTGATCCAAGTTTGAATTTTGGAAACGCAATAATTCTAAGAGCAACTTCAGATGGATTTGTAAATGCGGTAAATGTTCAGAAAGGGGATTATGTTCAGGACGGAGATCCATTGGCGATAATTAACGATACAAAGAGTTTTTCTATTGTATTGAGCCTTCCGTATGAGCTTAAAAAATATGTTACAATCAATAAGGTTCTAAATGCTTTTTTGCCCGATGGGACGATTATTCCAACTAGAGTTGACAAATTTATGCCAACGGTGGATCCTACTTCTCAAACACAAAACGTAATCCTGAAATGTGTAAACCAACAGAACATTCCTGAGAATCTGATAGTGAAAATAAGAATTGATAAGTCGGTTGATAAGAAAACGATAAGCTTGCCCAAATCGGCAGTTTTAAGTGATGAAACCGAAACTGATTTTTGGATTATGAAAATGATAAACAATACGACTGCTGTAAAAGTTCCGATTAAGAAAGGAATTGAAACTGCCAATAAAATTGAGATTTTATCACCAACTCTTGGATCTAATGATAGGATTTTACTAACGGGTAATTATGGTGTTGCGGATACGATAAAGGTAAAAATTTTAAACAAATAACTATTATGCTGCCTTTTTTTGCCAGACATAAAAACGGACTAAGTACTATTATCTTCCTGATTATTTTGGGAGGGCTATTTTCGTATTCTAAAATCCAAACAGGGTTATTTCCAGAAATTACCTTTCCCAAAATTAAAATCATTGCCGATGCGGGGCAACAACCGGTAGATAAAATGATGATTACGGTTACTAAACCACTTGAAAATGCTGTAAAAAAAGTTCAGGATTTAAAAACGATAAGAAGTACTACTAGTAGAGGAAGTTGTGAGATATCGGCTTTTATGAATGGTAATGCCGATATTGATTTGAGTAAAACGAGAATCGAAGCACAGATTAATCAAATACGAAATGATCTGCCACCAGATTTACAAGTTACTGTCGAAAAAATGAATCCTTCGATACTTCCTGTAATTGGGTATGCCATAGAAAGTAAGGATCGCTCCCCTGTAGATTTAAAAAAAATAGCCAATTATACCATTAAACCTTTTCTTTCTCAAATAGAAGGAATTAGTGAAGTAAGGATTGTGGGAGGGAAGGAAAAGGAATATTGGCTATCTCTTAATTTTGATAAAATGAGCGCTTATGGTATTACGCCTGCTATGGTAACGCAGGTAATGAGCGAAACAAATTTTATAAAATCAAACGGTTATTTGTCTGATTATCATTATTTATATCTTACGATTACCGATGCACAGCTGGATAAAAAAGACGAACTAGAAAATCTTGTTGTTCGTAATAACAGTAAGGGCATCGTAACGCTCAAAGATATTTGTACGGTCGAAATAAGAGAAGCCAAAGAGTATATAAAGGTTAATGCCAATGGTAAAGAAAGTATTCTTGTAGCGGTTATAAAACAGCCAGATGCTAATCTTATTACAGTTTCGGATGCGATGAACGAAAAGCTAACGGAATTAAAAAAGATATTACCAAAGGATGTTATCATAAAACCTTTTTATGAGCAAGCGATTTTTGTTAATGACGCTGTAAAGAGTGTAACCGATAGTTTATTAATAGGGTTGTTCCTTGCGATAATAGTTGCTATTTTATTCTTGAAATCGGTAAAAGCCAGTGCTACTATTTTAATCACAATTCCGGTAACGCTTGGACTTACTTTGATAGTACTACACATAACAGGGCAAACATTTAATATCATGACTCTTGGTGCTATTGCAGCGGCTTTGGGATTAATTATAGACGATGCTATTGTAGTTGTAGAGCAAATACACCGTACACACGAAGAACATCCCGGAGAACCTACAATTACGCTATTGCAAAAGGCTGTAAATTATCTATTCCCTGCAATGTTGGGTTCATCGATTAGTACCATTGTAATTTTCTTTCCATTTGTATTAATGAGTGGGGTAGCAGGATCTTATTTTAAGGTATTAACCGATACTATGATTATAACCCTTGTATGTTCATTTCTTGTTACGTGGTTATTGTTGCCGGTTATTTATTTGCTGCTTTCCAAGAAAGAATCTATAGGTATTGAATCTACCGAAGCCACGCATGAAGTTAAAACACAAAACTGGGTTTCTTTCTTTATTGCCAAACCAATTATAAGTATTGTCTTTTGTCTTGTACTTATTTTATCTGGAGTATTGATTCTGCCCAATCTGGAAACTGGTTTTTTACCCGAAATGGATGAAGGAAGTATCGTCATGGATTACCAATCTCCTCCGGGAACATCGCTGGAAGAAACAGATAGAATGCTTACTGAAGTAGAAAAAATAATAATAAGAAATCCCAATGTTGAAGCTTACAGCCGACGTACAGGAACGCAAATGGGATTTTTTATTACAGAACCTAATAATGGAGATTACTTAATTCAGTTAAAAAAAGACAGAAACAAAACCAGTAATGAAGTTATAGACGAAATAAGAGCAAAGGTTGAGAGTACACAACCTGCCTTGCGCATCGATTTTGGACAAGTAATAGGAGATATGCTAGGAGATTTAATGAGTTCAGTTTCTCCTATCGAAGTTAAAATATTTGGTAACAACCAAAAAGCATTACAGAAATTAGCGCATCAGGTGGCGACTATTGTGGAAAGAACAAAAGGTACAGCCGATGTTTTTGACGGAAAAATTCTTGCTGGACCAAGCATAAATATTGTACCCAATTATACAAAGTTGGCTCAATTTGGGATTACGCCAGCCGATTTACAATTCCAGATGCAAACAGCTTTAGAAGGAAATGTTATTGGTGCTCTGCTAGAAAATGAACAAGTAACTCCAATACGATTAATTTATAAAAACTCCGAGAGAAGAAGTCTTGATGAGATAAAGAAAACACAATTATTTTTACCAAACGGTCAGTTTGTACCTATTACAGATCTGGTAACAATTACTGTAGAGAAAGGAAGCTCGGAGATAGAAAGAGAAAACCTCCAAATGATGAGTGTAGTTACCGGAAGACTTGATAATAAAGATTTAGGAACGGTAATGAAAGAGATACAAAGTACAGTAACAAATGAAGTTAAACTTCCGCAAGGATATTATATAGAATATGGCGGTGCTTATAAAGACCAACAACAATCGTTTAAAGAATTATTACTGATTTTGATCACCTCTTCGTTTCTGGTTTTTGGAGTTATTTTATTCCTTTTTAGAGATTTTAGAGCTTCACTGGTTATACTATTAATTTCAGTTTTGGGCATTACAGGAAGTTATTTATTACTCTTCTTATCACACGTTCCATTAAATGTGGGGAGTTATACAGGGATAATAATGATTGTGGGAATCATTAGTGAAAATGCCATTTTTACTTTTTTGCAATTCAAGGAAACTTATAAGATTACAAAAGATATTAATAACTCCCTTGTTTATTCTATCTCTACAAGATTGCGTCCAAAATTAATGACAGCCATCGGTGCTATTATTGCTTTATTACCATTAGCAATAGGAGTGGGAACAGGCTCAGAGTTGCATCAACCTCTTGCCATTGCCGTTATTGGAGGTTTTATCGTGGCACTGCCTTTACTTCTTATTGTATTGCCAACTTTATTGGCATTGATATATAAAAATCCCAAACATCTTAAACATTTATCATGATAAAAAATTACGCTTGTTTTAACTCGTGTATTATTAATTTCTAAATCTTTAAAAAAATGCTAAAAATCATTCTATTTTCATTGTTGAGCGTTATAACTCTTAAAGCTCAAAATACTGTAAAAGATACCGTAACTGTGAAAAATGATACGGTTCAGAATATAAAATTTAATTACAAACAACTCATTATTCCAGGTGTTTTAATAGGTTATGGATTTATAGGTCTGGAAAGTGACTATTTAAAAGGTTTTAATTCTCAAATTCATGATGAAGTAAAAGAGGATATTGATACCAGAATTACAATTGATGACTTTTCGCAGTATGCTCCGGCAGTTTCTGTTTATGCTTTGAATGCATTTGGTGTTGAGGGAAAAAATAATTTAAAAGACAGAACTATAATCTTAGGGACGTCTTATGTTATTATGACAGCTACAGTATTAGCCTTAAAATCTATTACTAAGGTTGAAAGGCCAGACGGAAGCTCTAATAATTCATTTCCTTCAGGGCATACAGCAACCGCTTTTGCAGGAGCAGAGTTCTTGTATCAGGAATATAAAGATAAATCGATATGGTACGGTATTGCAGGTTATGCTGTGGCAACTGGAACTGGAATTTTTAGAATGGTAAACGACAGACACTGGCTTACTGATGTTGCTGCAGGAGCTGGAATTGGTATCCTGAGTACAAAAATTGCATATTGGGTAAGTCCTTATGTAACTAAGAAAATTTTTGGAGAACGAGAAAAAAGGGTTACTTCGGTAATTACTCCTTTTTATAATGGCAAACAAATAGGGTTTGGGTTTGCAATGGGGTTTTAGAACATATAGATTTGTTTAAAACCATGTAAGTAATTTAAGGAAATATAAGCTTTGTAAAAGCTTTATTTAAATGGACTTAGATAACTTATATGGTTAGCTTTTTGCCCTAATTTTAGGAGTTTATTGCTTCTCTTAAAAAATTAATGCAAAAATAGCGCGGCTCTATTTTTGCATTTTTCTCAATCTACTGGTTTTCTGGTCTATTATGAGGTTAAATTTGTTTCCGTTTTTTCCTAAATCAGATTTAAGATCATCCTAAATAAGATTGTAATTAGTGATACAAGCATACTGATTGTGATTATGAAATATGGGAATTATCTAACAAAAATATCTAGTTGTATTCTTCTAAAATTGTAAAAATGTAACCCTAAGTAATTATATATACAACCAATTAATATTTCCGTCTTCATGAGCCGTTATTCTGTTGAAAAATGACTTAGGTGTAAAGCCTGTTATTGATTTAAAATCTTTGATAAGATGCGATTGATCAAAAAAATCAAGTTGATAAGTAATATCCGAAAAATTATTCTTTGTACGCATATTCATTTGTTGGTGCATTGCTTGCCGAAACCTAATGATTTTACGTAGTTCAGATGGTGTTTTGCCTATATGTATTTCAAAATGTTTACATAACGTCTTACGGCTTATTTTATATTTATCGGCAAGGTCTTTAATCGTATAATTACCTTCGCTATTTTGCATATCTTTAAGGATTGACCCTAAAAAAGGGTGACTAAATCCTTTGAATTTACTAATGAAATATTGTTCTAATTTTTTTATTTTATCTTCTGCCAGAACTGTATCCATAATATCCGTCATCGAGGCGCTAAAATCACTAAATGGATTAAAGTACGAGAAGGATTTTCCGGTATAAAAGTTGAGGTTTTTTTCTAAGAATGCATTTATTCCTAAAGGTTTAAAACTAATAGTGATTTCATGGATATAACCCGGAATACTAATTTCGATAGGTTTGGTGTAACCACATATAAGCGTGGCCAGCAACGGATTATTGGCGTTTTTGCCAACGGTTAGTTTGTTCTTCTCAAATATAAACTCTGGAAATTGATTGATTGAAACAATGGAGTTTACGTAAGGAAAAGTATAATAGCGTACGTTTTCTGTATCTGGAGCTTTTTTTAGGATGTAAAAATAATCGATATAGTTTTGCAATAACTTACTTTGAGGAATGAAAAGTTTCAGATCCATAATTGCAATGAAATAATAGTTGTTAATAAATCGATTTAGCTTTCAAATATAATCAAAAAACCTATGTTATATAAAGCATAAAAAATAAAAGCCTCATTTTATTGAGGCTTATAGTAAGAATAGTAAAAAAATACTCTGATTTTCTTTAGTCGGTAATAACGGTAAGTCCATTTTTAATGATAGATACCTTTATGCTATTGGTTTTAAGATTATAAGATTCTCCATCTATTTGCGCATCTAGAGATGTTGCTGTTGGAACTTCTATCGTTAAATCTTGTATTAATGTATGTTGGGCTTTTTTAAATTTTTCGACAGTATTACGTAATACATGGTAACCAAGTGTCATTTTTTCAAGAAATGATAATTTAGGTACGACTATCATATCCAGCCAGCCGTCGTTAAGACTTGCCTTTGGCGTTAAGCTCATATTATAACCCATTTCGTTAGAGTTTGAAATGAATAATAAAAACGGATTTGCAATTACCTCTTTATTATCAAAAGATAGTTTTGTTTCTTGAGTTTTAAATTCAAGACTAGATGATAATGCTGCTTTTACATAAGCGATAAGAGTACGTTTGCCTGAGTTCTCATATTTTTTTATAATCATTGCATCGATTCCGATTCCTGTATTACTAAAAAAATACTGATTGTTTATTTTACCAACATCTATAGTTGAAATGGTTCCTTTACGGATGATTTCGATTGCTTTTTCAAATTTTCTTGGAATATTTAGATTGGATGCCAAACCATTTCCTGAACCCACAGGGATAATTCCTAATTTTATAGAAGTACCAATAAGGCAAGAAGCAACTTCATTTATAGTACCATCACCACCACAAGCTACGATATAGTCTGGATTATTAGCTACAGCGGCTTTCGTTAATTCGATAGCATGTTTTTTGTGGTTTGTATAATCAATTTCGATTTTAAATTCAGAACTTGGGAAAGAATCTTTTAAAAAATCTCCTGTAATATTGTGTTTACCATTGCCCGAAATTGGGTTAACTATAAAGTGAATATATGTCATTATTTATTTTATTTTTTTGTAAAAATACAGTGTGCAATCTAGTGTTTTTATGAATAAAATGGCTTAAAGTTTCTAATCAAATTCTGAATTATAATTTTAAAATTTATAACTGTAACCAAATCGTACAACTTGTGTTTCATAGTAATCACGACTGTTATAGCTAAAGCCATTGCCTTGAATCTCTTTCTTGATTACAAGGGTATTTAAAATGTCTGTTGCATTAAGAAAAATTTCGCCTTTTCCTTTCTGAACAGTTTTTTTAACTCCTAAATCTATCGAGAAACGAGAATTTATTTTTCCTTGCGGAATTATATCAGGGGCCAAATATACGGCAGATAATTGACCACTGGTAGATTTATTTAACTGAAAAGTATTATTCCATTTTACATTTCCAGAAAAAATCTGTTGTCTTTTTCCAAAATAGGTTGTTGGCACAGGATATAAATTGGTAACAGTAAATGCTTCTATGTCATTTTGATATCCGTTTCCGTTTAAATTAAAAGAATACCAGGAGTTAATTTCTTTAGCGTATACTACTTCTATACCTGTAGAGGAACTTCTGCCTGCGTTCTGGAAAACATTATATATAAGATTACTATCTGGAGCTGTGGTTGCAATGCGGCTTATCGTACCGTTTACAAATCGATGATAAAGTGATGCAAATAAATAACCTTTATTTATGGTTGTTTTGTAACCAAGCTCAAATGCGCTTGTAAACTGCGGTTTTAAGGCAGGATTCCCCACTTTTATAATTTCGGCATCATCGTATTTAGGGAAAATTCGAATATCTACTTCACTCGGTCTATCGACTCTACGATTATAAAAAGCAGTTATTTTATTCTTGTCATTTATTTTATAGCCAAATCGAAGGCTAGGGAAGGGCTGCGTATAATTGTAACCATCACTTTTGTATGTAGGATGGTTGGGATTTACGTCATATTGTAACTTAACATATTCGACGCGTAAACCAGCCTCGGCTTCGATTTTATTATTTTCGAATATATAGTTTCCGTACAATGCCGGGATAATTTCTTTGTAGGTTGCCCAACCACCAGCATTTGGATCCAAAGGAGAATTTATACCAGGGAAAAATTGCATATTGGTAGGGATTTCTCTGTTTCGGAATTTTAATCCAGTTTCAAAACGACCGTATTTTAAAGGCTGAACATAATCGACATTTATATCTATTACTTTTTCATCAGAAAGTAGTTTAAAGGAATCTTTTCCTGTAAAGGTGGGCATAATATTATCAAAGAAATACTTCTCGTCTTCTCTGTGATAGGTGTAATTAATTCCTGCGTTTAATTTATGACCGGCTTCTTTAAATTTATGTTGGTAAGATGCCGATACCATTGCTGTAGTTTTTAGTTCATCTTCTAGAAATTGCCATAATCGTAAACGTTGCGAATAGTCTTGATTAAAAAAGGGTTCATCGCCATTATCGATAATCTTTTCGCTCCCAAACATACCCGAGAATGCAAATGTATTTTGCTCATTATAATTCCAATCAAGTCCTGTTTTGATAGTTGTAAAATGGGTATCGCGATTTCTCTTTGTTTGCTGGTTTATAACAGTACCATCATCATAAGTTCGGGTAACAAACTCATTTTTGTTGAGCGTTTCGGTATATAAATAATCGGCTTGTAAGTAGGCGTTTATTTTATTCTTGCGATAATTTAGCGAAAGCGAAGGATTAATTTTTGGCGTAACCTGGTATTGCGGGCGTATGGTTGGCAAATTAGCTTTACGTTCCCATAAAGAACCATATCCAGATGCAATACCTATTTTTCCGTTAAAACCTTCTTGTTTATTCTTTTTGTAAATAATATTGATAATTCCCGCATTACCATTGGCATCAAATTTAGCCGAAGGGTTATTTATAATTTCTATTTTTTCTATTGCCGATGCAGGAATATTATCCAATCCCGATTGATTACCAAAACCAGTCAACGCAGTTTGTTTCCCATCTATAAGAACCATTACTTTATCATTGCCTCTCAATTGTACTTTTCCGTCTTGTACAGTAACGCCGGGAAGACTTTGCATAGATTGTAAAACCGAACCACCACTTTGGGTAATATTATCGGCTACCGAAAAAACTTTTTTATCCATTTTAGCAGATACTTCATCGGTTTTAGATGCTTTTACAACCACTTCATTTAATGTGTTTATATCTTCTTCAAGCTCTATATTGGATAAATCAAGAAATTCTGATAATGTACCTACATATAAGGATTGATTTTTTGTTTTATATCCTAAGAAACTAATTTCTAAGATGTAATTTCCGGAGTTAATATTCGATAACGTAAAACGACCTTCTTCGTTACTAACTGTTCCTGCAATAAATGCCTGATTCTTGGATGATTTTAAAACAATATTTACATAAGGAATTGAAGTTTTTAAACTCTTATCCTTTATTATTCCAGATATTGTGACCGATTTATTTTGTGCTGTTGCTTTTGAAACTATTAATAGAGCCAAACTAAGCAATAAAATTATTTTTGCTTTCATTATTTATATTGTATTCAATGATTTGTTTTGCCTAAAAAAAGACAAATAGATTCCTTTGCTAGTTATAGACGATTACTCTATATAGCATTTATAAAATTTGTTTTAAAAAATGTATTTCAGTTAAAAGTGCATCAGTATCAGGTGATTCTGATAAGCTCTTTAGACGAAAGATGTTGAGGTTATTCAGCGATTTCTTTTACGAAATTTCCTTTGTGATCAAAAATTAAATCCTTTTTATAGATTTCTACCTCATAAAATACTTTACCGTTAGCATCTGTAATTTTAGAGACTTCTTTAATTTTTTTGCGACGGTAATTAACTTTAACGTATGGTAAAACGCTATCTGGTAAGTCGTCTTTTGTTATCTGGATTTCTGTCTCGATGAGATTTCCTGAGCGATCTATTAATACAGATTGTTGTTGTTTCTCATAGATAAATGAAGCTTCGTAGTTATCTTTATCTTTTTCCCATTTTATATTTGTTGCATCTGGAAATTTTATTAAAACAGTCGATTTTACAATTCCAGGAACATCTTTTGGGTTTAAATCCTGTGCTATTGCAAAAGCGGAAGTTAGTATTGCAAATAGCGTTAGTACTAAGGTTTTCATATTTTTTTATTTTTTGATTGATGAATATCTATGCCAAAATTACTCTTGGAATCTGTAGGAAGTTTGAATTTTTAGAATTTAACGGTAAAACGATGCAAATTATTTTCGAATGCGTAGTCTATTTTCCAATGACTTATTTCAGTTATTTTCTTTATAATCGCCATTCCTAATCCGTTGCCTTGTGATGAAGGATTTGATTTAGAAAAACGATTGAATAATTTATCTACAACCAATGGTGTTTCCTGACCAGTATTTAAAAACGTAATAGAATCGCCAGTAATTATAATGCTAATTTTTCCATTTTTAATATTGTGTCTAATAGCATTAAGAAACAAATTATTAATAAGTACTTCTGTTAGCGATGGATTTCCTTCTATTTTTAGTTTTTCAGTATATTCGATTACTATGTTGAGGTTTTTGGCCTTTGCTTGTTCTGTAAAGAAATCGAGATGTTTTTTTAAATACTCATTTATAACAATAGGTTGCTTGTCGAGATAATTTTCGTTTTCAATTTTAGATAATAACAAAAGATTTTTATTAAGTCTATTAAGTCTGGAAACATCTTTGTTTAGAGAACTTAAAACCTCCGATTGTTCTTGGGTTATATCAAGCTGAAAAAGGGTATCAATTTTTGTCTGAAAAAGTGCCAATGGGGTTTGTAACTCATGTGCAGCATTCTCGACAAATTCTCTCTGATTGTTATAAATATCAGTATTTTTTTCGATAAGACGATTAAGACTTTTATTAAGACGGTCAAATTCTTCTACATCAGTATCCATAAAACGAGGGGTCTTGTTTTTGTCTATTTCAAATCCCTGAATTTGGTCTAGCGTATCGTAAAATGGTTTCCAAAGTTTTCTAGACGAAATTTTGGTAATGATTAATATCCCTAAAAGTAAAATGATAATTACAACGAGGAATAACATAGCAATACTTGTTACTAAATCTTCAGTCTCTATCAGGTTAATTCTTCCTATGTAAGTGTATGGTTGTCCTTTTATTATAATTGGAGCATTAAGTTCTCTGTAAGGTTCATTTTCGTTTTCTAGTTCATCAAAATAAACTTTATTAAAAATGGTGTCTTTAACAGCAATATGAGATGGGATAATTTGAACGTTTCGATTGTATTTATTCCATAAAGCGATGTCTTTGTTATCAAATTTTGATAACTCATTTTTTAAGAATTCATCCTTATGCAAAGTGAGCGTTTCATCTGTTTCTTCCAGATATAATCGCTCGGTAATGTAGTAAAAAACAGGAACTGATATTAACAGTATAAAAACTGAGAATATCAAAAAACTGGTCGTTGTTTTATTTAAAAGTTTCTTATTCATTATCCCATTTATATCCTAAACCATACACCGTTTTTATATAATCGCCACTTCCTGCATTGTTTAGTTTCTTTTTTAAGTTTTTTATATGCGCGTAAACAAAATCATGATTGTCGAGCATATCCGCCATATCTCCCGAAAGATGTTCGGCTATAGCACCTTTGGATAGTACCTTGGTTTCATTACCAATTAAAAATAGTAATAAGTCTATTTCTTTTTTTGTGATATCTAGTCTGGTATTGTTTACTGTGACAGTTTTAGAAAGAATATCAATGACAATTTCATTAAAGATAACATTATTATTTCCTTTAAAGTTTTTACGTCTAATAAGCGCTTGAATTCGTACTAGTAATTCAGATAAATGAAAAGGTTTAGTCAAATAATCATCGGCACCAAGGTTAAAACCTTCAATTCGGGTATCCAGTGTTTCTTTGGCAGAAATAATAATTACTCCTTCGGTTTTATTTCTTTTTTTTAATTCTTTTAAGATATCAAAACCATCTCCATCAGGAAGCATTAAGTCCAATAATACACAATCGTAATCATAAGCATTGATTTTATCAAGAGCATCTTTGTATGTTCCAGATGTCTCACAATGAATACCATTGGGCTTAAAATAGCTTTTTATACTTGCAGCTATTTCTAATTCGTCTTCTATTATTAAAATTTTCATACTGCAATTTACTAATTCAATTTTGAATGAAATCTGAATTTATAAATTTGCTTGGTTTTTAATAAAGAAAATATGTTTCATTTTTTATTAATATTCCTTAACATCGGCTATTAAAAATGATTTGCCAGATGGAATCACTTTTATATCTCTTTTATAACTTGTTTTAAAAGTAAGATCTTTAATTATGGTTTCAAAAACAAAGCCTTTGTCTTTTATTACATATAATAATTTGCAGCTAGATACTTTTATTTTCCCATAATCTTGTGTTGGAACAAGAAAACCATTCATGCCAACGTATTTGGTATCAAATTTATTTTTCCATTTTTTCTTAAAAGACTCTTCCGTAAGTCCATTATCATACTCAATATTTATGGCATCACTTTTATATTGAGCATAGGTTTTGGTTGTCATATCACTCATTTCATAAGTGTCTTTATTAAAATTGGTTTCAATAGTTTTAATCAGCCATTTTTTCGCATTTTCTTGATTCTGATTTTCTAATTTTTGTTTATTAGCCGTATTATTTATTGTAGCATTAGATGGAGATATTAATCCTTTATTAGATTGTGCATTTCCATTTTGAATTATTACCAATGTTGATACTAAAATGAAGGTAAATTTTAGAGCATTAAATTTCTGCATTGCGTTTTTTTAATTTTTAAATAATTTGTACTGTCTTTTATTAAAACAGCCGTTTTGCTATTGTTTACTTTATGTGATTCTGTTTAGATAATCTAAAAAACTAGATTTCTCTTTTTCTTCCGTAAATATTGACTTGACACGCCAGATTTTTGGTCAAAAAAACCGAAGTTATAAATTAATAAGACTTTTTGGGATAAATTAAAGAATTAAATTTTTATTTTTTTAGATAGAAAATACTAACTGTTTAAAACGAAAATTTTTAGTTTTTTTGGAGATTTTAGGCAAATTATGTTCCATTTTAGAAAATGAAACATACTTATTTGAGAAAAATAGGCTGATTAAAAAAGTAAGATTAATTTTAGGATTGTAATTATTTTATTGCCCCAAACGGAATTACATTTTAATAATCAAAATCAAAAATTATGAAACATTTCAGTCTATTATTTGTTGTTTTTTTAGTGTCGATGGGAGTGAAAGCCCAAGACGCAAATTCTTTTTCCCTTAACCTATACGGAGGATATACTTTTTCTGATAAAGTATCGTATTATAATTCCTCTGGTGAAGTAGGTGATGGATTTGAGTATGGAGCTGGTTTTGAGTATTTTATTACAAAGAACGCTTCTGTCGAATTAAAATATTTAAGACAGCAGGTTGATTTACCTATATATATATTAGGAAATCAAATTAATGCTGGTGATGATAAATCAACTTTTAATTTTATTCTTGGTGAAGGAACTTATTATTTCGACACTGGTTCATCTAATGTTTCCCCTTATTTAGGAGGTGGTCTTGGAGTTGCAATTGTCCAAATACCAAAAAATGGTAGCGATACTAATTTTGCATGGGATGTTAAAGCTGGTGTAAAACTAAGAACAAGTTCATTACTATCAATAAACCTAAATGCCTATTTGCAATCTGTGAGCACTGCGGTAGGAAATAGCTATTATTGGACATATTATTATGGCCCAGTAGCTGTAACCGATTATGTAGCTTCGTATCAGTTTGGTTTAGGAGCTGTATTTAGCTTCAATTTTAAATAAGAACTGAATCTTTTACAAGATAAATAAAAGCATCCATTGATTGGATGCTTTTTTCATTTAGAACGATTTATCATTAAGGAATTTAACCGCAGAGTTCACAAAGGATTACGCAAAGGTCGCAAAGCGCAAAGTAAAAAAATCCTTTTAATCTGTGGCAAAATTTTAACCGCAGAGTTCGCAAAGGATTACGCAAAGTTTCTTAGTGCCTTAGAACCTTAGTTTCTTAGAACCTTATAAAGAATGAGCCTTATAAAGAAAGAACCTTTAAAATTAATTGCACTTTACTATCTTTGGCTATCATAATTATTTATATCTAAAAACGGTTTTGAAAAATACTCTTTTGTTTCTTTTTCTGGTTATTGTATGCTTTACTGCTTATGCTGAAAACAGAGCCGATTCGGTATTTGTAAAATTAGATTTAGCATTAAAGAACAAGCAGAAATATGTTGAGCAAAAGGAAGAGCGAATTGCTAATTTCAAAAAGATAAAATCGACTGACTTAACCGATTATCAGGAGTATAATTACAACAAGAGTTTATACAAAGAATACCAAAAATTTGATTCAGATTCGGCTATTTTTTATGTAAAAAAGAATCTGAAGATAGCCAATGAACTTCATAAAAAAGATTTAGAGGAAACGGCTCAATTACAATTAGCAAATCTATATTCTTCGTCGGGGAGATACCGCGAGTCTGAAGAAATTTTAAAAGGTATAAACAAAAAGCAACTATCACCACAATTACTTCCGGATTACTATGAAGGATATCGTGAGTTTTTCTCGCATTATTCTACCAATAGTTATAATCCGATGTATGTAGAACAGGTTATAAAGTATCGTGATTCATTATTGGCAATACTAAATCCGCAATCGCTGAAATACAAGATCAATCTAGCCGAAAAGAATATTTCTGAAGGAAAAATTGATAGTACAGAGAAAGATTTGATAAAATTATTGAAAGAAACAAATGATGACAATCCGCAATATGCTATGATTGCTTATCTTTTGGGAAGCATCAATAAAAAGAAAGAGAATCTGGAATTAAAGAAAATATATTACGCTATCTCTGCTACTGCGGATTTAAAAAACTCTATAAAAGACAATGCTTCTATCCAGGAATTGGCATTGGTTTATTATGAATTAGGAGATGTAGATACGGCTTATAAATTAACAAGATCGGCTATCGAAGATGCTATTTTTTGTAATGTGCAATTCCGTACGCTACAAATGTCTGAAGTATATTCGATTATCAATACTGCCTATTTAGAGAAAGAAGCCAAAAGCAAAAGCCAATTGCAGTTGTACCTTTTATTTATAAGCATACTTTCTGTTTTTCTTGTTGTGGCTGTAATCTATGTTTACAAACAGATGAAAAGAGTTTCGAGAATAAAAGAAGAACTTTCGAAAACTAGCGAAGAACTGGTAAAATTAAATGCAGATATTAGTAACACAAATAATCAGTTGCAAGAAAGGAACGCTCAATTATCAGAATCTAATCATATTAAAGAAGAGTACATCGCACATTTTTTCAGTCTTTGTTCTACTTACATCAATAAACTAGAAAATTACCGTATTACCCTAAACAAGAAGGCTACCGCCAAACAGTTTGATGAGTTATATAAAATTTTAAAATCAACCACTTTGGTCGATAATGAACTCGAAGAGTTGTACAAGAACTTTGATACCATCTTTTTAAATCTATATCCAACTTTTGTAAAAGACTTTAATTCTTTGCTCATCAAAGAAGAACAAATCGTGCTTAAGCAGGGCGAACTATTAAATACCGAACTACGAATTTTTGCATTAATACGTCTTGGTATTAGTGATAGTGTAAAAATCGCAGCTTTTCTTCGTTACTCATTAAGCACTATTTACAATTATCGTACAAGGGCGAGAAATAAGGCTGCAGTTTCTCGTAATGATTTTGAAGAAATGGTTATGAAAATTGGCTTAATTGTAGCCAAAACGCAATAATTTATTTTAAATCTACTACTTTTTTTGTGCTATAAAATTAATTAACTATTTGTTGGTTAGTTGTTTATGTTTTTAATTCACTACTTTTCTATAATAAGACTTCTTATGTAAACTATAACGTTTTAGTTTTACAATATTAATTATAGGAATCTTAGTTTAAGATTAGCTAGAATTTAAGTTTAGTCTTTATATTAAAATAAATAAGTAGTTATGTTTAGAAACATTAAAGCAGTTGTTGTTTTGCTTTTATTGGGTTCATTCGGAATGAATGCACAAAATAAAGTGCCAGTTTATCTAGATGATAAAAAGCCAATTCAGGAACGTGTAGAGGATGCACTTGCAAGAATGACATTAGAAGAAAAAATAGCAATGGTTCATGCGCAATCAAAATTTAGTTCACCTGGAGTACCACGTTTAGGAATTCCTGATTTCTGGATGACCGATGGTCCTCATGGTATTCGCCCAGAAGTTTTATGGGATGAATGGGATCAGGCAGGATGGACAAATGATTCTTGTATTGCATTTCCTGCGCTTACTGCTCTTGCAGCAACCTGGAACAAAGAAATGTCTGCATTATACGGAAAATCTATAGGTGAGGAAGCTCGTTACCGTAATAAAAATGTTTTATTAGGACCTGGAGTAAATATTTACAGATCACCACTTAACGGACGTAATTTTGAATACATGGGCGAAGATCCGTTTTTGGCTTCAAAAATGGTTGTGCCTTACATTAAAGGTGTTCAGGAAAACGGAGTTGCAGCTTGTGTAAAACATTTTGCATTAAATAATCAGGAAACAAATCGTCATACAGTAAATGTAAATGTAGATGATCGTGCTTTGTACGAAATCTATTTACCAGCATTTAAAGCAGCAGTTCAAGAAGGAGATGCCTGGACAATTATGGGTTCTTACAATAAATACAAAGGACAACCTAACTGTCACAATGAGTTTTTGTTAAACGATATTCTTAGAGGAGAATGGGGGTTTAAAGGAGCTGTTGTTGCCGATTGGGGAGGCGTTAGCAATACCGAACAAGCAATTACAAATGGTCTGGACATGGAATTCGGAACATGGACAAATGGTTTATCTGCAGGAACAAGTAATGCATATGATAACTATTATTTGGCAAAACCATACCTGAATTTAATAAAATCAGGAAAAGTAGGAACGAAAGAATTAGATCAAAAAATACGTAACATACTTCGATTGGCATTCCTTACAACAATGGACAGAAACAAACCTTATGGTTCGTTTGGAACTGAAGAGCATGGTCTTGCAGGTCGTAAAATTGCCGAAGAAGGAATTGTTTTATTGCAAAACAAAAATAATATATTGCCAATTAATCTTAACAAAACTAAGAAAATTGCAGTTATTGGAGAAAATGCAATCAAGATGATGACAGTAGGAGGTGGTAGTTCATCTTTGAAAGCAAAATATGAAATTTCGCCATTAGATGGTTTAAAGAAAAGAATCGGATCTCAAGCTGAAATTATCTATGCTCGTGGATATGTAGGAGATGCAGAAAGTAGTTATAACGGAGTTGCATCTGGGCAAGATTTATCAGAAAAACGTTCGGCAGAACAATTATTAGCAGAAGCTATAGATGTTGCTAAAAAGGCCGACGTTGTATTGTTTATTGGTGGATTAAACAAAAGTAATCATCAAGATGCTGAAGGTGTAGATCGTTTGTCATTAGACCTTCCGTACAATCAGGATAAAATTGTAACCGAATTGCTTAAAGCAAATAAAAACCTTGTATTTGTAAATATTTCTGGAAATGCAGTAGCAATGCCGTGGGTAAACGAAGTACCAGGAATTGTACAAGGATGGTTTTTAGGATCTGAAACTGGTAATGCTTTGGCATCAGTTTTAGTTGGAGATACTAATCCATCAGGAAAATTACCATTTACTTTCCCAGTAAAATTAAAAGATAATGGAGCACACGCTTTAGGAGAATTTCCTGGAGGTCCAGAGGTTACTTATAACGAAAGTATATTTGTAGGATACCGTTGGGCAGATAAGCAAAAAGTAAAACCATTGTTCAGCTTCGGACACGGATTAAGCTACACTACTTTTCAATACGGAAATGTTACCGCTAGCGCGAAAGAAATAACGGCTGCAGATAAAATTACATTTACTGTAAAAGTGAAAAATACAGGAACCAAAGACGGTTCAGAAACAGTTCAGTTATACATAAGTGATTTAAAATCTTCTTTACCACGTCCTATCAAAGAATTGAAAGGATTTGAAAAAGTAAGCTTAAAAGCTGGAGAAGAAAAAACAGTTTCGATTACAGTAGATAAAGCTGCTTTAAGCTTTTTCGACCCTGTTAAACATGACTGGGTTGCAGAACCTGGTGATTTTGAGGCATTAATTGGAGCTTCTTCTACAGACATTAAAACGAAAGTGAAATTTAAATTAAAATAGTTCACTAAAGATGCTTTTGGAGCTTAATAATTAGGGCTTCAATGGTTGGTTAGTTAGTTTGCATGATCCCGATTACTTTTTGTAATCGGGATTTTTTTGTGCCTTAAATTAAGTAATTCTGTTGCATATTGTAAAATGCAACAGAATTCGCAGGTTTAAATAGGATAGGTTAAAAAGTAAAATTAATTTTAAGGTTTGAGAGTTTAATTATAAAACGTAACTTGTAAGAAATTTTTTAATTTAATTAAGTTAGTCACATAATTTTTTTAATAATTGATGTTTCGAGAATATTTATTAATTACAAAGTATATAATTTTGCTTTGTATTAAATTCCAAAACTTATGAAAAACTTTACTATTACACTTTTTATAATTTGCTTATTTATAGCATGCAAAAAAGAGGAAAAAAAAGAGGATAAGGCAAAAGAAACAGTTGCTGTTGCCGATGATAATACCATCATAGCAGCAGCAGAAGCAGCCTATTTATATGGATTACCATTAGTAATAATGGATATTACCCGAAGACAATTAACTAATACTGAGGTGCCAAATAATGTATTAGCACCCATGAACCAGTTTAGTCATAAATCGGCGTTTCCTGATGCAACCCTTAAAAATGGTTTATATCCTAATGCCGACACCTATTATTCATCGGCTTGGCTAGATTTGGGTAAAGGGCCTGTGGTGCTTTCTGTTCCAGATACATATGGTAGATATTACCAACTTTCTATGGAGGATGCTTATACAAATGTATTCTCCTCTTTGGGCAAAAGAACAACAGGAACAACTGCGGCAAATTTTTTAATAACAGGACCAAAATCTAATGAGCCTGTTCCTATAGGAATGGAGGAGATTAAATCACCAACCAATATAGTTCGTATTATTAGCAGAATCCAGATGAATAGTTATGTCGATGGACTAAAGGTTTACAAATTACAACGCTTATACAAACTTGTACCTTTAAGCAGTTGGGGTGCAGATTATATTGCACCAATAGGAAAAATCGATTCATCGGTGCCAAAAGGTACGCCAACAGAAATTGTTTCGAAAATACCTATCGGAGAGTTTTTTAATTATGTAAATCAGTTAATGGCAAATAATCCGCCAAAAGAGGCAGATG
Source organism: Flavobacterium sp. GL_143 (assembly GCF_057834355.1). Taxonomy (NCBI): domain Bacteria; kingdom Pseudomonadati; phylum Bacteroidota; class Flavobacteriia; order Flavobacteriales; family Flavobacteriaceae; genus Flavobacterium; species Flavobacterium sp. GL_143. The sequence goes on from NZ_CM174401.1 coordinate 3,731,778, forward strand.
CCGAAACAATAAAATTACTTGCAACGATAGGAATTAAACCAGGAACAAAATTCAATTTAAGTTCCTTTAATAGTTCAGTACAAGCAGCTTTAAGAGGACTTCCGGAGAAAATATTAGGAGAGTTAGATAAAGACATTAAATCGCCACCAAAGCTTGAAAACGGATGGAGTCCGATAGATACAAAAATAGGAGTATTTGGAACCGATTATAAACGCAGAGCTGAGGTTGCATATTCAGGATTAGAAATTAATCTTCCGCAAGATTTAATTTACTCATTTTGTGTAAATGATGAAGATGGCGAAAAACTTAATGGGGCTAATAAATATGTAATTCACTTTAATAAAGAACAGGTACCATTGGCAAATGCTTTCTGGTCATTGACAGCTTATGACTCTAAAGGATTATTCGCGGCTGGGAATCCGATGAATCGTTTTACGATAGGTAATCGTGATAAGTTAATTAGAAACGCAGATGGTTCAATAGATATCTATTTTCAGAGATCATATCCAGGGAAAATTAGAGAAAGTAATTGGTTGCCTGTATCATCAGGAGATTTTAATATCGTATTGCGCGTATATTCTCCAAATGAACAAATGTTAAAAGGCAAATGGGAGATACCAGCAATTAAAAAAATAGTTCCAATTGTACCAGCAACAGATGTAGTAGCAACAGTCGAATAATTATTTTTAGGAACAAAATGATATTTGTAGATGAATATACTCTTTAGAAAGAAAAAATACTTCACTAAAGCGACAATAATATTGTTGGTTATATTCATGCAAAATAGTACGATTGCACAAAATGAAAAAGCAATTTGCGAACCTAAAACATTTTTTGACTTATTCAAAAAGAAAGATACCCTAAAGGATCAAAAACCTGCTAAAAACAGTTTTTTTCTCGTCATTCCTGTAATTGGTTCGCAACCAGCTACAGGATTTATGTTTGGGGGAGTTGCCCAATATACATTTAAGGGGAAAGAAATTGAGGATAAGTATTCGATTATAAATTTGGGAGTAACGTACACTACAAAAAAGCAATTACTTATTAATGCAAAGAATAGTGTTTTATTAAAAGGCAATAAAATATACCTAAACGGAGATTATAGATTATATGTTTTTTCTCAGCCAAATTACGGGTTAGGAACATCGATTATTCCGGGTAATAATCAAAATGCAGATTTTGATATTGATGCGTTGGCTCAGCCTATGGATTATAATTATTTTAAATTCCATCAGGCGATGTCATGGGAAGTAAAAAAGAATTTTTATGTAGGAGCAGGAATCGATATCGATTGGTATGCTTCGATAAAAGATTACAACCTGGATGTTGCCAACGGGCAATATACCTATCATTACAATTATAGTCAGGAAAATGGATTTAATGATTTAGAATATTTTGTAAATGGTTTTAGTCTAAATCTCGTGTATGATTCCAGAGATAATCAGGTAAATGCAACGCATGGAATATTTGCAAATTTTAATTATCGAATAAATCCGGATCTATTCAATAATCAGCGAAATAGTAATGTATTATATACGGAATACAGACAATTTATTCCGCTAAGTAAAACAAACGAACGTTATATCTTGGCATTTTGGGCATATGGGCAGTTTGTAACCAGTGGAAAAGTTCCTTACCTAAATTTACCCGCAATAGGATGGGATCAGCGTAGTAGGAGCGGAGAAGGGTATACACAAGGATTATTTAGGGGATCCAATTTAGTATATTTATCTACAGAGTTTAGATTTCCTATAACTTGCAACCAAATGTTTAGTGGTACTGTGTTTACAAATTTTACAACAGCGAGTAATTCAGATACCAAGGAAAAACTTTTTCAATACGTACAGCCAGCAATAGGAGTTGGTTTACGTATTTTAATAGATAAAGCAACCCGCACAAACCTTATTGTTGATTATGCTTGGGGACGAAGCTCAAAAGGATTTTATCTTAATGCAGGAGAAACTTTTTAATTGATAACTAACGGTTTTTAATTGATAATTAACAAATGATAATTGATAGTTGACAATTTAGAATTGCTCAGAAACTTATAGCCCATGGTTTCAACCGTGTGATATAGATTGAGATAATATATTGTGCTCCAACAGTTGAAACCGTTGGCAATGTTTATAACACATGTTATTGGCTTGCTATTTCCCTTGCGCTCGCGCTCGCTTTGGAAACCTTAGTACCTCAGAACCTCAGAACCTTTGTGCCTTAAGAGAGAAACCTTAGTACCTCAGAACCTTTGCCGCTTTGAACCTTAAAAAAAACCTACTTTATCTTCACAGGAATCGGACCGCCACTAGAAACATAACCGCCACCAACTTTATCAATATTTACATCGACCTTATTGTTTACATTAACGTTTAAATTTGGAGCGCAGGATTTAATATTTACATCAATAGTACCATTTGCATTTACAGGAACTAAACCATAATTTTTTGTAGCTAGTACATTTAGATTATCATTTTTCTCAACAGCATATGCTTTAGGTATAATGTCTACATTTTGTAATGTTAAAATAGTCAGACATACTGCAATTACAGTTAATATGAATTTAGTATAAAAATCTGTTTTCATAATTTCAGGGTTTAATTATTTAGAGATACTAATATATTCTATTTTTTTAGAGTAAAATAACCTTTGTCCGTTTGCACCTTAAAAAAAACCTTTGAACCTTTAATAATCTTTTAACTCAGAAAGAGTTTGTAGCTTTGCAGGAACTTATTAAACCAATGTAATTCATGTACACAAAACTACTTGAGCTTGTAGCAGAGATTATTGCTATCGATAATTCAGATGTTATATTGGTCGAAAATTTCTTTGAGCCAGTAAGTTTTAGTAAAGGAGAAATTTTAGAAAATGAGAGTAAGATAGCTCGGTATTTATACTTTATTAACTCGGGTTTTATTAGAGTTTTTTATAACCAGAATGGTAATCGAGTTACAACACATATTAATTGTCCTTCGGGATTTATTACTTCTTTTAATAGTTTTGCAACAGGAACTCCTGCTGTAGATAATATCGAATGTATAACTGCGTGCGAAGTACTGCGAATTACAAAAAAGGATTTTGATGCATTATGTAATAAAAGCCAAAAGTGGGCAGATTTTGCTAGAATCATTTATGAAAAATCTTTAATTTATAATGAACAAAGAACCAATGACATTGTTGCTTTATCAGCAGAACAGCGTTATCTAAAAATAGTAAAAGATAATCCAGCTATGATCCAAAATGTTCCACTACAATATATAGCGTCGTTTATAGGAATTAAACCAGAGAGTTTAAGCCGAATTAGGAAACAGATAATTTCCTAACATACGTTAAGTAGATTGCTTTGGTTATTACTGAATTTTGCATCAGATAATAATTAAAGAAATGAAAACACTGAAAAACAAAACCGCACTTATTACCGGAGCTTCATCTGGTATTGGCGAAGCATTTGCTTATGAATTAGCAAAGCAAGGAGCAAATCTTATCATAACAGCCAGATCAGAAGATAAACTACAAATTCTAGCTCATAAAATTTCAAAAGAACATGACGTACATGTGACTGTATTTACTGGTGATCTTTTACAAAAAGACACTCCACAGAAATTGTATAATCAAATAAAACAAGCTGGATTGTCGGTAGATTTATTGGTAAATAATGCAGGATTTGGTAAATGGGTAAATTTTCTTGACGAAAGTATGGAAGATTATGATGAAATGATTGAAATTAATATTAATGCTCTTGTAAAATTATGCCATCTCGTATTGCCAGATATGCTGAAAAAAGGGGATTGCGGAATCATAAATGTGGCTTCGACTGGAGCATTACAACCATGTCCTTATGTTGCAACATATTGTGCAAGTAAATCATTTGTATTGGATTTCTCAGAGGCATTATATGGCGAATATTCTAAAAGAGGAGTTACGATTACAGCACTTTGCCCAGGGAATACTACTACAGGATTTCAATCAGTCGCAAAAGCAAATACTAAAGGAATGGCTGTAGATACTCCAGAAACAGTAGCCAAACAAGGAATCTCGGCATTATTAAAAAACAAAAGTTTTAAAATAGTAGGTACTACAAACTATTTACAATCATTTTTGCCAAGATTGTTACCTAGAAAAGCAGTGATTAATATTGTTAGCAAAATGATGAACGCTAAAGTAAATGGATAAATTCTAAAGCTAATATCAAATTGTTTTTCGCCGCAAATTGCGCCAATTTTCACGAATCAGTTCGTGATAATTGGTGCAATTAGTGTTTGATTATATTCATATTATAAAATATAAAGAACAATTTAGTTTACACAATTAATTACATTTTGTATTTCACCAAAATCATTTAGATTGAATGCCATTTTTTTCTTCGAGTGCTTTTTTCTCAGCGGCTCTTTTGGCAGCTTTACCTTTTCCTATTGGAAATGCAGCTGTTAAATAAAGAGAACGATTGTATTGGTTAGGTCCATCTCCTTTCATCACAGGAACCAAACCATAATAATATTGCATCCCAACATTTATACCATTTCCTGCAGTTATACGATATCCCAAACCAAGGGCGACACCAGCATCTATAACCCGTACTTCATCCCTAATATTGTTTTTGTAGATTACGTTATCACCGTCAATTTTGTTTCTAAATCTATCAAAAGCTTTACTTAATAGCCCAAATTGAGGGCCAGCTTTGACATAAATATTATTGTCAAATTTATATTTAATTAAAATCGGGACATTAAAATAACGAATTTCTCTATCTACATATCCACCTTCAAAAGTATTATCTAAGGTTTCGTTTTCTAAAGAATACACTGGTATACCATGAGCTCCCATTGGGGATTTTACAATAACTCCAGTATTTACCATCCAGTTTAGACTTTTTTTCAAATGAATATCAAAATAAAAACCAAGGTTAAACCCAATGTTAGAACCAGTGGTTTCCTGATTAGAAATGGTTGATAAATTAACACCACCTTCCAGACCAAACTCAAGAAAAGGAGAGTTTAGTTTGTCACCAAACACCATAGAAATTAAAACTTGAGAATAAGAGGTAGATACGAAAAAGAATGTAATAAGTAATAGAATACTTTTTTTCATAAAATCTTTGTTGAAGTTTAAAATAGTACTGAGCATCACCTGATTAACGAAGATACAAAATAAACTATTTCTCACACAGAATTATTTCTTTAACATTTCATATAAATCACTAAATAAAATTAATTATGACATCCTTAACGCACTTTAGTTAACAAAATTCTTTAATTTAACAAAAGTTAAAAATTAAGATTGCTATGGAAAACTCAAGACTCAAATCCTTTATACCTCTTTTTTACCTTGTTTGGTCGGATGATCTTTTAACCCAAAAAGAGTTCGTTACGTTGCAAGAATTTATTCGCTCACAAAACTGGCTTACCAAAGAAGAGCAAGAAGAATTGCTTTATAAAATAGATATTTCGGTACCACCATCAAGAGAACAACTTACTAGTTGGAAACTAGAAATAGAGAAAAGTATTCAGGATAAACAGTCCGTTAAATCCATATACGATATTGTTGTTGCCCTTTCGGGAGATGATAAAAATCTTAAAGAGCTTGAGCCTGTTTTTACAAAACTAGAAAATGACCTTGGAGTTTTTGGACAGGAAGCGATTGGTACTTTCAAAAAAACGGCAACTTCTCTGACTTCAAATTATAAAACAGAAAGCAGTTTTGACTCAACCAAACTAACAGAGATTCTGGATGGAGAACAAGCGGCAATTATAAAAAAAGTAAAATCGGTTATTAGTAAACCTGAATTTGCTTATGAAACTTCTACAGATATTAATGTGTATCGTGCAAAAGTATATGATTGGTGTAAAATCCTTGCCAAAGAAAATTTTGGTAATATGGCGTATCCAAAGCAATATGGCGGAGGAGAAAATATAGCCGATTATTTTGCTATTATGGAAACCCTGAGTTATCACGATTTAAGCTTGGTAATAAAATTTGGTGTACAATTTGGACTTTGGGGAATGAGCGTACAATCATTGGGAACAGAAAAACATTATAGTAAATATTTAAAAGATATAGGTTCGCTTAAATTACCTGGTTGTTTTGCCATGACCGAAACACATCATGGTTCGAATGTAAAAGGGCTAGAAACTACAGCAACTTACAATCACGACAATCAAACATTTACAATTCATACGCCGAACAAAAACGCACAAAAAGAATATATTGGTAATGCAGCTGTACACGGACAAATGGCGACTGTATTTGCAAAACTAATTATCAATGATATTGATTATGGTGTAAACGCATTTGTAGTGCCTTTAAGAGACACAAACGGTACAAATATAAAAGGTGTTACAATTGGAGATTGCGGACATAAAATGGGATTGAATGGGGTGGACAACGGAACAATAAGTTTTGATAATGTGGTTATCCCAAAAGAGAATATGCTGGATAGATTTGCCTCGGTAAATGAAAAGGGAGAATTCGAAAGTCCGATTCCGAGTGATAACCGTCGTTTTTTTACCATGCTTGGAACATTAGTTGGCGGACGTATTGGAATTCCGCGTTCGGCATTGGCTGCAGCCAAATCTGGACTGGCAATAACAATTAGATATAGTGATCAACGCCGACAATTTGGACCAGAAGGAGGTTCGGAAGTTCCGATTTTAAATTATCGTATGCATCAACGCCGCTTGATTCCGCAACTGGCAAAAACCTATGCAGTACATTTTGCTTTACAATACCTTACAAATCGTTTTCTGAATAAGAAAGAATCCGAAATGCAGGAAATTGAAGCACTTGCAGCCGGAATGAAATCATACTCAACTTGGAGCACAAGAGATATTTTGCAAGAATGCCGTGAAGCCTGTGGAGGAAAAGGATATTTATCTGAAAACAGAATTGATGCCTTAAAAAATGATACTGAAATTTACACCACTTTTGAAGGTGATAATACAGTTTTAATGCAATTGGTTGCAAAAAATCGCTTATCTGAATTCAGAAAATCATTTGGCGAAATGGGAGCACTGGGAATCGTAAATTATGTTTTTGAAAATGCGAAAACGGCTATTTCTGAAAAAAATCCAATTGCCACCAGAAAAACAGAAGATGCCCATTTGCTTGACAATGAATTTCATTTATTAGCTTTTCAGCATAGAGAAAAAACGACTTTAGCATCTGCTGCAAAGCGAATAAAAAAACTTATCGATAGCGGACTCGAGCCTTATGATGCGTTTAATGTGGTGCAACACCAAATGATAGATGTTGCTCAGGCATATTTGGAACGAATCGTTTTGGAGCAGTTTCAAATTGCTATCGAAACAGTTAAAGATACAAACGTTAAAGAGATTCTATCGAAATTATGCCATTTGTATGCACTCGCTCAAATCGAAAAAAATAAAGGTTGGTATCTCGAAGATGGATATATGGAAGCGGTAAAAACAAAAGCAATCCGTAAAATGGTCAATCAGCTTTGTTGGGATATAAGACCTGATGCTGTTGCTTTGGTAAATGCATTTGATATTCCCGAAAGTTGTCTTGCTGCACCAATCTTAAGGTAATTATTAATTATTAGTTGTTGATTATTAATTTATAAAGTTGTGTATAATTACAAACAGATTAAACACAATCTTGTCACCCAATGCGGAGTCGAAGAGTGAGAAGTTTGTGGTTGTATTGTGAGTAAACCTATATTACGTAGACGCACTGCGGTGCGTCTCTACGGAAAATCTTTGTTCACCTCAATTTTGTCACCCAGAGCGGAGTCGAAGGGTCAACGCAAGAAATTCGACAATCTTGTCACCCTGAGGCACGAAGGGTCTCCGCAAGAAACTAACACAATTTTGTCACCCAAAGCGGAGTCGAAGGGCTGCAATATATTGTACGAAGATTTAAAACCATCGTAGACACGTAATGTAGAGACGCACCGCAGTGCGTCTCCGCAATATATTCTGCAAACAGAATCCTAAAATGAAATCAGAGAAAAAATCTGCATGAAAAAATAACGCAACGCGGCACACTATTATGGGAGACGCACTGCGGTGCGTCTCTACAGACATGGCATGTGAATTATTGTCTTTAGATTTTGTAAAGGACAATAATCGGAGAAAAAATCTGCTGAATCTGTAAAATCTGCGTGAGACTAAATTTACACAATTCTGTTTGTCTTCCCGAAACTTCGAGAGAAGGGTGTACGGGGACAAGTTTGAGGAGAATAGAAACAAAAAAATAAACCATTAAGAGATTAGAATAAAGACTTAACTTTTCTTAATTTCTTAATTTCTTAATGGTTCAAATTAATTTATGATATTGTGTTTACGCCGTTTCTTTCAGCTTCTTTATTATTTCCATATAACGATTTTCAAAAATAGTTTGTTCTACAGGAACTATAACTGCTTGGAATAAACGCATTAAATCATCAGCATGATTTGCTACTTTTTTTGTTTGAAAACTGTAATGAATAAATTTAATCCAAAGAACAGCTTTTAGTTCCGTTTCGTCTTCGTTCCACATTTTCATTTCTACCAATAATACGTTATCAGTATATTGAATTAATTGCGAATCTATAACAACAGTTTCCATTGTAAATGCTGGTCTCATGTAGCTTATTTGGTTTGATGCAACCACCCAACTTAAAGCTGATGTTTTCATGAGTTTAAAGATATCTAATCCATAATGCTCAGCGATTTGGTCTTCGCGGGCATTAATAAAATATTCTAGATATTTTGAGTTGTTTAAATGATTGAATGGGTCACAATCCTGAAATCTGATTTTTCTTTTTGTCTTTAATACTTTTTCCATTTTCTTTTAAAATTACACTGCATACCAATTGGTATATAGGGAGTTAAAATTTTTTACTTTTTAATAGTTTCTATTATTATGTTATCAATACAATCCATTGCATTGTTTATGTAGGTTTCGTCATTATGGGTAAACGATAAAAGCGAACTTCCCTCGATTAGAGATAAAATTATTTGAGCATATTTTTTTACATCAATAGTCGGGGTAATTTCATTCAACTCAATTCCTTCGTTTAGAATATCAGTTAATCCATAAATAAATTTTTGAGATAGTTTCTCTGCTGCTTTAAATAATAACGGATTAACAAATTTTGTATCAATTCCAACTCTTAGCATAGGGCAGCCACCTCTGTCTTTTACCAGATCATAATAACTACGATGATAATTGGTTATTGTGTACAATTTATTAATACTGCCTTCTGTGGTAGCAATTAGTTTAAATAATGGTATTATAGCTACACTTACATTAAGTTGGAATGCCTTTAGAGCCAAATCTTCTTTATTTGCAAAATTACAATAAATTGCTCCTTTTGTCAGTCCAGTTGCATTAGTAATATCCGATAAACTCGTACCAATATATCCCTGTTTGTTAAAAATAGGAGCAACTTTGTCTAGTATAAATTCCGAAGTATTCATGAGGCTGATTGATTTTCGAATAAATTATAAAGCAAAAATAATAAATAAATACCAATCGGTATGTGGGGAATTAATTTTTTTAATAAAAGTTTTAGAAATATTATTTTAGGTGCTGTTTACTAGCAAGTATTGTCTACAAAGGAACACGGATGATACTGATTTGTTAAAGCAAAGAAGTGGATAAAAACGGATTTTTAAAACCTTTGCGGTTAGAGTTTTTGCCACAGATTATAAAGATTAAATAGATTTCCTGCATCGTCTATAATGGAACACGGATGACACAGATTTGCCAAAGCAAAGACGCGGATAAAAACGGATTTTTAGAATCTTTGCGAACTTAATGGTTAGATTTTTTACTACAGATTTAAACTTTGCGACCTTTGCGTAAACCTTTGTGACCTTTGCGGTTAGAGTTTTTGCCACAGATTATAAAGATTAAATAGATTTCCTGCATCGTCTATAATGGAACACGGATGACACAGATTTGCCAAAGCAAAGACGCGGATAAAAACGGATTTTTAGAATCTTTGCGAACTTAATGGTTAGATTTTTTACTACAGATTTAAACTTTGCGACCTTTGCGTAAACTTTCGTGACCTTTGCGGTTAAATTTTTGCTACAGTTTTTTTTCACCATTAAGAAATAAAGAAAAGTTAAGTTTAATTTTTAATGATACTTAATGTTTTAACGGTTAATGTTTTAGCTGTAGATTCTAAACCAAGGGCGTAAAGAACTTTAGTTTTACACAAAACAACCCCAAACTTGTCTTTTCGAGGAACGAGAAATCTTTGCAAGAAACTAACTCACAGTTTTTTTTTAAATTGTTGAGCTACTCGTGGAGATTTCTCGTTCCTCGAAAAGACAATATTGAGGAATTTCTTTGCAAACTTTACGGTTAATATTTTAATCTACATTTTACTAACCAACATACCCAATGTTTGTATAGATTGTCGTAGTTCATTACTCCACGGTAACCCAAAACTTAATCGCATGCAGTTACAAAATTGATCCTGAAAAGTAAAAATTCTTCCCGGTGCAATGCTAATATTATGTTTCATGGCTATTTGATAAAACACGGCAGTATCGATTTTTTTATCTAATTCTAACCAAAGAAAAAATCCTCCTTGTGGCTGACTCACTTTGGTTCCTGCAGGGAAAGATTCCAGAATAGTATTGATATAATTGATACTATTGTGATGCAAAATTTGACGTATTTTTCGAAGATGATTTTCGTACCTTCCATTTTTGAGGAAATCAGCAACTACTTCGTGTGTAATAGTGGTAGCAGATACGGTATGATAAAGCTTGGTACGTAATATTTCTTTTTTAAACTTTCCAGGCGAAACCCATCCTACACGATAACCAGGAGCAAGAGATTTAGATACAGAGTTGCAACAAAGTACGATTCCGCTTTCGTCATAAGTTTTACAATTGGTTGGTCTGCTAGTTCCAAAATACATATCACCATAAATATCATCCTCAATAAGCGGTACATTATAGTGCTCCATTAATCGAACCACTTCTTTTTTATGCTCCACAGGCATCATGCTTCCTGATGGATTACTAAAGTTGCTCATTAATAAACAAAGGGTAATTTTTTTGGTTGCAAGTGCTTTTTTCAGAGCGTCAAGTTCTATTCCTGTCGTCATGTTAGTGGGCAATTCCATTATATATAAACCCAATGATTTTGCCAGTTGTAAGATTCCAAAATAAACAGGACTTTCTGTAATAATAGTGTCACCAGGTTTAGTCAATGTCATTAAACAATGCGATATAGCTCCTATGCAACCAGATGTTGTAATTACATCATCTTCGGTTAATGTGCCTCCCCAGGTAAATGACCATCTGGCAATTTCTTTCCTTAGATTAAGATTTCCCTGTAATTCATCATAGCAAGTGCCACTATTAGGTGATTGTCGCATGGCTTGAATCATTCCTTTGTTTAATTTAGTAATAGGAAGAAGCTCATTAGATGGAAATCCTAAAGAAAGCATAGTTACATTTTTGTCCATCATACTGCCATAAACAAGGTCTATTAAATCTTCCCGTTCGATATTGGCACAACTTATTATCGGGCTACTTGGTGTAGGTTCAGCAATTGCTCTTGCCGAAATGTTGCTTACATAATAGCCAGATTGTGGTCTGGATTCTATAAGAGAACGGCTTTCCATTTCGTAATATGCCTTGCTTACTGTGCTCATGCTGTATCCAGTTTCGGCACATACCTCTCGTATTGATGGAAGTTTATCGCCAACATTAAAAAGACCTGCTTTTATCTGTTTCTCAATACGATCGGCAAATTGTAAATATAAATAGTTGGTATTTTTCATTTTAAAAATGATAACTGTTGCGCTGCAATTTAATAAAACTGTATCTGTATTGCTATTTTATTTTCTAGAAATTTGCTGTATTACAAAATGTAAATAAAAGTCCCCATGAAAAGCACAAAATATTACTTGGCAGCCATTACGGCATATACAATCTGGGGTTTTTTTAGTCTGGTATTAAAACCAATACATTCTTATGCTTCTTTAGACATTTTGTTCTACCGCGTTTTTAGTTGTAGTATATTATTGTTGCTGATAACTTTTGTTTTTAAACGAAAAAGAGTAAAAGATGCAATCGAAACTTTTAAAGCATTACCACTCTCAAAAAAGCGTAAAACCATTTTATTAAATATTGGTGGAAGTATATTTTTAACAGCCAACTGGTTTACATTTATTTATGTAATGAATCATGTGAGCGTTAAGGCAACATCACTTGCTTACTTAGTTTGCCCAATCTTAACTACATTGTTGGCTTATTTTATTTTGCATGAAAAACTTTCTAAAACGCAATGGGTATCAGTAGGGTTAAGCGTTACTGGTTGTTTGCTTTTATCGTATGCTAATATTATGGATATGGTTTTTAGTATCGTAATAGGTCTGACTTATGCGAGTTATTTAGTTAGTCAACGTGTAAATGTTGGATTTGATAAATTTATCGTACTTACTTTTCATATCACTTTATCGGCATTGTTTTTATTGCCATTTTTTCCTGCATACAGCGGACCAATTCCAAAGGAGTTTAACTTTTATCTATGTATCGAAATAATTGCTTTGGGCTTCACTATTTTTCCATTATTACTAAACTTATTTGCACTTACAGGTCTTAACTCATCTACAGTAGGAATGTTACTAAATATTAATCCTATGATTGCTTTTGGTTTGGCAACTTTTGTTTATCACGAACAAAGCGGACCGTTGCAAATTTTATCATACGGAATCATTTTTATCTCGGTACTTGTTTTTAATTCGCATCATCTTTTTAAAAACAAACAAAAAGAGATTCCAATGACAAAGTGCAGTTAATTTATAAAACGATTAATTTCATTTTAGATAGTAATTTGTCAATGCTCCAATTATAAACAGGAATTGAAGCTAATAGCAAAGAAGCTGCACTTGCTGTAAATACCGAATAATTAAATGGTGCTCTGTATCCTGCAAAAATAAGCATGCTTAAAGCAAATGATAACGTTAATGCAAAGCTACCATAAGCAGATAATTTGGTCTTAAAACCAATAATTAGTAGCACACCAAATAAAACCTCTGCCAGCGTTGCAATGATTCCCATTACGTTGGCAATATCATGATTGAGATAAGGCATTAAGGAGTTGGTATAATCTACAAAATTAGCCCAATTTCCCCAACCAACATTTGGTTCTCCCGGAGCGCCAAGCATTCCTAAACGATCCATTACAGGTAATATAAAACCAATTCCTAAAGCCAGTCTTAAGAATATTTGAGCAATTTGTTGTGTGTTTTTCATTTGTTTTATTTTTCAATAATCATTGTTATTCCTTGTCCGCCAGCTGCACAAATAGATATAAAGCCCCTTCCGGAGCCTTTTTCGTTAAGTAGTTTTGCCATTACACCAATTATTCTTCCGCCAGTAGCGGCAAAAGGATGTGCTGCAGCAAGACTACTTCCTTTTACATTAAGTTTATTTCTGTCGATTGCACCAAGAGATTTCTTTAATCCTATTTCTTTGCTGAGTTCAGGACTTTCCCAAATTTTTAATGATGCTAAAACTTGTGCTGCAAATGCTTCGTGAATTTCATAATAATCAAAATCTTGTAACGTTAGTCCAGCTTTATCGAGCATTCTGCTTGCAGCAAATAAAGGAGCTAATAAAAGATTCTGTTGGTTTTTTACATATTCGATGGCTGCAACTTCTGCAAAAGTAATATAGGCGAGGATAGGAAGTCCTTGTTCTTTCGCCCATTCTTCACTTGCCAAAAGTATACAAGACGCTCCATCGGTAAGAGGAGTAGAGTTACCGGCTGTAAGTGTTCCATTTACTTTATCAAATGCAGGAGGAAGCTTTGTTAGTTTTTCTATAGTACTATCTCTTCTTAAATTATTGTCTTTATCAAGTCCTTGAAAAGGAGTAATCATATCATCAAAAAAACCTTCGTCATAAGCCTTTGCCATATTCAAATGACTTTTTAGCGCTAGATTGTCTTGATTTTCTCTTGAAATTTTGTAGTATTTGGCTGTAATTTCAGTATGTCCGCCCATAGAAAGTCCCGTTTGAGATTCTTCGTTTCTAGGAACTAAAGGAGTAAAATCTTTTGGACGAAGTTTAAAAAACTGTTTTATTTTGCCTCCCAATGATTTTTCTTTTCGCGCATCAAGCAATATCTTTCTCAAATTTTCGCTTACCGCCATGGGTATATCACTTATAGAGTCAACTCCACCAGCTATTCCAGATTCAATTTGTCCGAGTGCTATTTTATTAGCTATATAAATGGCACTTTCTATTCCTGTATCGCATGCTTGTTGCAAATCGCAAGCGGGAGTAGCAGGGTCAAGAGCCGTTTTCATTACACATTCTCTCATAAGATTACTGTCATATGTATGTTTGATAACTGCACCACCAGCAACTTCACCAAGTAGTTTTCCTTGTAGCTTGTGTTTTTCTATTAATCCGTTAAGAGCAGCAATCATCATATCTTGATTTCCTACTTTTGCGTAAGCAGTATTTGCTCTTGCAAAAGGAATTCTGTTGTATCCTACAATGGCAACTTTTCTTATTTTATCACTATTATTCATATTTAGAATTTTATTTAAATGAAAAGATCAAAGTTGAAGTTTTACTTTAGAAGAATAAATTTAATGAATTAGATTTAAAAGTATTGCCTTCTCTATAAAATAATAAGTCTCCAGCTTTAATTTAAAAACTGAAGACTTATAATATAATTTTTAGCTAAATTGGTTTTTACATACAATTTCCATCGGGAGTACAAGATTGACCGTCGATTATATCCAACTTTGTAGCAGGATTATCTTTTCTCCATTCTGTGAATGATTTTTCTAATGTTTGTAAAAATGTTTCAGGAGCTTGTGCGCCATTAATAGCATATTTGCGATTAAAGATAAAGAATGGAACTCCATTTATTCCAAGTTCTTGTGCTTCCTGAACATCACCTTTTACTTTATCGGCATATTGATTATCTGTTAAAGATAGTTTTACATCTTCGGTAGTTAAACCAATATCTTTTCCTAATTCTTCTAAAACTTTTGGATCTCCAAAGTTTTTTCCTTCTGTGAAATAAGCATAAAACAAACGTTCTTCGGCTTGATCACCAAGTCCTTTTGTTTTTGCTAGTTGAATCATTCGGTGTGCGTTGAAAGAGTTTGCAACAACAGCATTATCAAAGTTATATTCTAATCCTGCGTTTTTTGCAGTTTGAACAACTCCTTGGTGCATTCTTACTGAATCCTCGTAACTAATTCCTTTTCTGTTAGCAAGATATTCGTAAACATTTTCCTTTTTATCAAAATGCTCTGGAATGTTTGGGTCAAGCTGAAAACTTTTCCAAACAATTTCGATGTCTTTATTATCTGTAAATTTGCTAAGAGCCGTTTCATAATTTCGTTTTCCAATGTAGCAAAACGGACACATGATGTCGCTCCAAACTTCTACTTTCATTTTAGGTGTTCCTATTATTTCCATTGTATTTTATTTTAATATTTTGTTTTTAAGATTAACCGCAAAGAGCGCAAAGTTTTACAATCAGTGTCAAAAAAGTTTAACCATTAAGGTATTAAGTTTCATTAAGGATTAAGCTTATTTTTTCTTTATTTCTTAATGGTAAAAAAAACTTTAATCTGTGACTGAAAATTAACCGCAAAGAGCGCAAGGGTTTACGCAAAGAGCGCAAAGTTTTACAATCAGAGTCAAAAAAGTTTAACCATTAAGGCATTAAGTTTCATTAAGGATTGAGCTTAATTTTTCTTTATTCCTTAATGGTAAAATCTGTTTTTATCCGCGTCTTTGCTTTGGCAAATCCGTGTTATCCGCGTTCCATATATAGACAATACAGAAAATACATTTAATCTTTACAATCAGTGTTAAAAAAGTTTAACTATTAAGGCATTAAGTTTTATTAAGGATTAAGCTTAATTTTTCTTTATTACTTAATGGTAAAATCCGTGTCATCAGCTTTCTATAATATAGACAATACAGAAATTCCATTTAATCAGTGTCAAAAAAGTTTAACCATTAAGGCATTAAGTTTCATTAAGGTTTTAGCTTAATTTTTCTTAATAACTTAATGGTGAAAAATCCTTTAATCTATGGTTAAATAAATGTTTTATTCTCAGTTTCTCAGTGCCTTAGAACCTTTGTTTCTCAGAGCCTTAAAAAAATTATTCAATAACCAATTGACCTAGAGCTTCTTTGCTAAAGCCTTTTAGTTCTTCGGTTTTTCCTGCTTTAATTTTAGCAACCCAATTTGGGTCAGAAAGTAGTGGTCTTCCAACTGCTACTAAGTCAAAATCTCCTCTGTCCATACGTCTTGTTAATTCATCCAAAGATGTTGGTTGAGAGCTTTCGCCAGCAAATGCACCAAAGAAATCACTAGAAAGACCTACAGAACCTACAGTAATTGTTGGGATACCTGTTATTTTTTTTGCCCATCCAGCAAAGTTTAGATCGCTACCTTCAAATTCTGGTTCCCAAAAACGACGTTGTGAACAGTGTAAAATATCTACACCAGCATCAACTAGAGGAGCAAGCCAAGCTTCCATTTCTAGTGCGTTTTTAGCCAATTTATAAGTGTAATCAGCAGGTTTAAATTGTGAAAGTCTGATGATAATTGCAAAATCTTCACCTACTTGTTTTCTAACTTCTTTAATTACTTCTACAGCAAAACGAGTACGTTCTGCAAGAGTTTTTCCACCGTAAGCATCGGTTCTGTGGTTTGTTGCATCCCAGAAAAATTGATCGATAAGGTAATCATGAGCACCGTGAATTTCGACACAGTCAAAACCTAATCTCTTTGCATCTGCGGCAGCCTGACCAAATGCAAGAATTGTATCTTCGATATCTTTTGTAGTCATGGTGTTACCATTGCTAAAACCTGGACGGTTTAATCCAGATGGCCCTTCAAAAGGAACTGGAGGAAGCCAACCTGAATGGTGGTTATCCATAATGCCCATGTGCCAAATTTGTGGTCCCATTTTTCCGCCAACTGTATGAACACCATCAATTACTTTTTTCCATCCTGCAAGTGCTTCATCACCATGAAAGTGAGGAACATTTGCATCATTAGACGATGAAGGTCTGTTTATAACAGTTCCTTCAGATAAAATTAAACCTACTTCACCTTCGGCTCTTTTTTGGTAATAGTTTGCTACATCATCTGTAGGGATTCCGTTAGGAGAAAATGAACGCGTCATAGGCGCCATTACTATTCTATTTTTAAGATCTAGCGTCTTTAATTTAAAAGGCGTAAATAGACTATTTGTACTCATATCAATGTTTTTTATAAATTAAATTCAATTATTTTACTTAGTTCTACAAATGTTTTTTCATTGCGTTTGTAGTATGTCCATTGTCCAACACGTGTAGATTCTATAAATCCTGCGCGCTGAAGAATAGATAAATATTCGGAAACAGTCGATTGCGTAAGTCCTGCTTTGGCTTGTATTTGTCCCACACATACACCATGCTCAAAACCATAAGGTTCTTGACCAGGAAAGTTTAGTTTGGGGTCTTTTAGCCATTCCAACATTTGTAGTCTGGACTTATTAGATAATGCTTTAAAAATTTCGATATGTTCCATGATGCAAATGTATCGACTTTTTCCGATATACCAATATCAGATAAAATATTTAGCAAATATTTAAGAGAGGAAAGAGTAAGAGAAACTGATTGTAAGTCAGTGTGATAATGAGATATTATAGGCTTTTGTTTGTAGTTTTACAAGGTTTTTAGAACCTTGTAGGTTTGATTCGTATTGTTAAAATTATTTTAAATGCTTGTAGAGATTGATAGCTAAAATAGAAATACCTAACAGGTTTTTAAAACCTGTTAGGATAACAACATGGATTTGTTGGGTTAATTTTGTTGAGATATTTTATATCCACAAGGTCTGGAAAAAGACTTTGCAGGATATAAGTAATGAGAATTTACACAAGCTAATTAGTATAAATTAGTAGAATTTGTGTTTGATTATTTTTTAGAATTTTATTTTTGAAGTTCTAATTCTTCAATGATTTGTTTTTTCATTGTAGTGTTGATATAATCTTTTGCTTCGGCATAAGAAATTTTATACTTACGCACAATTTCCTGTAGATGCAATGGGAAAGAAGCTAATAGTTTATCGTAGTATATATCCAATTCGTTCTCGTCTGGCATTTCAAATTTCAGTCGTATCTGAAACCTTCTCAATAAAGCGGTATCTATGATATTATAATGGTTTGTTGCGCAAATAAGCAAGCTATCATCTGGGAAATAATCAATTAACTGAATAATTGTGTTTACTAAACGACGCATTTCGCCCACATCTTTATCATCGCTTTCACGACTTTTTCCTATTTGGTCAAATTCATCTAGGAATAAAACTGCCTTTTCACGGATGGCTTTATCAAATATTGCTTTTATATTTTTGGAGGTTTCTCCAATTCGCGCATTGATTAATGTGCTCAGATTTATGATGACAATATTTTTATTTAAAGCCGTTGCAATTGCTTTGGCAGTAGTTGTTTTTCCGCAACCAGTATGCCCGTGCAGGAATATTTTATTATCTACTTTAAGATTATATTTTTTTAATTCATCAAGATAGCGATGTTCTTTTATTATTTGTTCTAAAGCGGCTTTGTTTTCTTCGCTAAAAAGCAAATCATTCAAGGCAATTTTCTCGGTATCATTTACGGTAAGTTCGTATAGATTCATCTCAATTATTTATTTGATGCAAAATTAAGTCTTATTCTGCAATATTCTCATTCCAGATTTCTTTTCCTAAAAATCGATTTCCGAAGATAGATGTTCCAACTCTAACTATATTAGAACCTTCGGCTATAGCCAATTCCAGATCTTGAGACATTCCCATAGAAAGTTTTAATTCGGTAATGCCTTCAAGTTCTTCTGCATAAATTTCATCTCTTATTTGTCTGAGTAAACTAAGCGATGGCTGCATTTTCTCTTTTTCTACATCTAATAAACCAATAGTCATTAAACCTTTAATATTCAGGGTGTCGTATTTCTTTATTTCTCTGATAAAAGAAACAACGTCTTTTGGCGGAAGCCCAAATTTACTTTCTTCGTATGAGGTGTTTACTTGTATAAAAACATCTAAATTTCTTCCTTGGTTTTGTAATTGCTTGTGAAGTTCTTCAGCCAAGCTAAGTCTGTCTAAAGACTGGATACAAGTTACATATTTTAGAACATCTTTTATTTTGTTGGTTTGTAAATGCCCAATAAAATGGCGTTTGATATCTAATCCTTGTAATCCTGAATCTTTATCTCGTAGTTCTTGCATTTTGTTCTCACCAATAAGAGTTTCACCAGCTTCAATAGCTATGCGTATTTTATCGGCAGGAACGGTTTTGGTTGCTAATAATAACTGAACATCTGATACATTTCTACCAGATAGTTTACAAGCATTTTCGATGCGCTCGTGAACCTGTTTTAAATTGGAAATTATCATATCTTTCATAATGCAAAGGTAAGTAGTAGTGGATGATGACGATAATCCAGTTTTAAGTTTTGCTTATGGTCCAGTTTTTTTGAAGGCTTTGAGCGACTATTTTTTTTACCATTAAGATATTAAGAAAAATTAAGCTTAACACTTAATGAAACTTAATGTCTTAATGGTTAACTTTTTTTGACACTGATTGTAAATCCTTGTGTTCTTTGCTGTTAATTGCACATCTTTAGTAAAAGACTTGTATTAATTTTACTTTTCAACTGAAAAAAAACATTAATAAAAGAACGCTCATTCATTTAATGTTTTATATTTGCTAAAAATTTCCAAATTATGAGAGTAAGAGATATAGATAAAGAGAAGTTAGTTGTTACAAATGCGATTGAGTTAATTGTTCAGGATGGCTTTCAGGGCTTCAGTATGAATAAGCTAGCGAAGGCTTGTAATATTTCTGTGGCGACTCTCTATATTTATTACAAAGACAAAGATGATTTGATTAAAAAAATCGGGGCAGAAATAGCTATAGAATTCTTTTCATCCACGATAGAGAATTTTTCGCCAGATATGCCATTTGAAGAAGGTTTATGGATACAATGGCAAAACCGAGCTGCATTTACATTTAAGTATCCAAAGAAGGTTGCATTCTTTGAAGTAATTAAACAATCCCCACATGCTGAGGATATATTAAACTCTACAACCAAATTCTCTGATTTTAGAATAATCATGAAACAATTTATTGAAAATTCATTGCATAATAAGGAACTAGTGCCAATGCAATTTGAAGTTTTTTGGAGTATTGCTTACGGTCCTTTATATACTTTGTTGAATTTTCATAATGAAGGAAAAAGCATGGGAGGGAAGCCATTTAAGCTTACTCAGGACATGATGAAAGAAGCCTTTGGGGCTGCTATAAGAGCATTAAAACCATAAAATTATACTATGGAAACAGATTTAGATAAAATCTATATTTTTAAAACTAACATAGAACAACTATGTACCGATTGTAAGGTGACTAAAACACTAAACAATCACGCAGATATTCTGCAATGGAGTGTTGATACCGATGATGTTGATTATGTGCTGCGCATTGTTTCGGAAACACTTACAGTTAAAACAATAATTAATATTATTAATAATCTTGGACATGAATGCCAAGAATTAAATTAATCAAAAAAATACAAATATTATAATGGAAAAAACAAAATTAGAAATCCCACCCTTTTCTTCTTATCAAAAATATATTATCGCCTTATTGGCACTTTTACAATTTACGGTTATACTCGATTTTATGGTACTTTCTCCACTTGGGGATATACTAATGAAAAATCTAGATATGACTACCGCAAATTTTGGATTTACAGTTTCAGCTTATGCATTTAGTGCAGGTACTTCAGGATTGCTTGCAGCTGGTTTTGCCGACAAGTTTGACCGAAAAAAACTGCTTGTTTTCTTTTACACAGGATTTATTATTGGTACCGTTTGTTGTGCCTTGGCAACTAACTATGCTTTGTTACTTTCTGCACGTATTGTAACAGGTCTTTTTGGAGGTGTTATTGGTTCGGTTTCTTTGGCAATCGTAACCGATTTATTTGTGATTCATCAGCGTGGTCGTGTGATGGGATTTATCCAAATGGCTTTTGCTTCAAGCCAAATTTTAGGGATTCCGGTAGGTATTTATTTTGCAAATCATTGGGGTTGGCATTCGGCTTTTTTGATGATTGCAGGACTAGGAATTCTTATACTTGTTACAATTGTAATCAAGATGAAACCAGTTACCGAACACCTTAAATTACAGTCGGATAAAAGCCCTTTTTTACATTTATGGCATACTTTAAGTAATAAGAACTATCAGGTTGGTTTTGCGGCAATTGCATTCTTATCTATAGGCGGATTTATGTTGCAGCCTTTTGGAAGTTCTTTCTTAGTAAACAACATTCATATTAGCCAATTAGAGTTACCAATGGTCTTTTTCTTTACAGGTCTTTCAGTACTTTTTATCATGCCACTTGTTGGGAAATTAAGTGACAGAGTTAGTAAGTTTTGGTTGTTTACCGCAGGGTCAATACTATCGATTATTATGATATTAATTTATACCAATCTGGGACCAATTCCTTTATGGGAAGTAGTAGTAATCAATATGATTTTGTTTATGGGTATCATGAGTCGTATGATTCCATCGACAACACTTAATACCGGAATTCCAGATATGAAAGATCGTGGAGCCTATATGTCTATTACTTCATCAATGCAACAAATTGCAGGAGGTATTGCAGCTGTTTGTGCTGGATTTATTGTACACCAAGAGACCAAGACATCACCGCTAGAAAATTACGATATTCTGGGATATGTAATTTCGGCAGTAACACTTTGTTCGATATTCTTTATTTGGAGAGTAAACCAATTGGTGAAGTCAAAAGGTAAAGCTGTAGATGCAGGAGTGAAGGTTGTAATTGAAACAGAAAGTGTTTAAGTCTGTGAGATAAGATTTAACCATTAAGGGATTAAGATTTAACCGCTAAGTACGCAAGGGTTTACGCAAAGGTCACAAAGTTTAGATGGTTTGACTAAAAAAGTTTTACCATTAAGACATTAAGTTTCATTAAGGATAAAGCTTAATTTTTCTTTATTTCTTAATGGTAAAAAAATCTTTCTAATCCTTTTAATCAGTGGCAAAAAAAGACAAAGCTTAATTTTTCTTAATTTCTTAATGGTAAAGAAATTTTTTTAATCCTTTTAATCTGTGGCAGAAAAAGATAAAACTTAATCTCTATAATGGTAAAAAACTTTTAATCTGTGGCAAAAAAAAATGATAAAGCTTAATCTTTCTTAATCCCTTAATGGTGAATAAAATTGAATAAAACTAATCAAGAAATACTAGATATAGACTATCGGGAAATGAAACCTGGTTTCCCGTTGTCTAACTATGTCGAAAGTTTTTGGATGCTTTCGAATGTTTCTGATCAGGAAAAACAAATTGTGATTCTGCCAGATGGGAGAATAGATCTTATATTTTCTTTTGAAGATAAAGATGATATTACACTTTTGGGAGTCGATTCCGAACCTTCTCGAGCTGTGCTTGCGCCAAAGACAGCAATGTTTGCAGTTAGTTTTAAACTATTGGCTATCGAATATCTTTTTAAAGATAAATTCCCTGTTTTAGTTGATACTGCTTATAATTTACCTTCGGATTATTTTGGGATTTCAATTCTGGATTTCGAAAATTTTGAAGGATTTTGTGATTTACTTTCTTCTAAGTTTTTGAGTATTCTGAATTATGAAATTGACGAACGTAAGAGAAAATTATTTGATTTAATATATAATTCAAATGGTGAAATTACGATTGCTGAAATTGCCGAAACAATTCATTGGAACAGCCGACAAATCAATCGATACTTTAATCAACGGTTTGGAATATCATTAAAGGCATATTGTACCATTCTTCGGTTTAGAGCTACATTTCAACAAATAAAAGAAGGCAAACTTTTTCCTGAACAAAACTTTACGGATCAGGCTCATTTTATAAAAAACATCAAGAAATTCTCGGGCGTAACTCCTAAGGAACTGAACAAGAATATAAACGACCGATTTATACAATTATCGACACTCAAGAAGAAATAATTTTGTCTTATAAAATTAAAGAATTGAGTTATGTTGATTAAAAATAAAAAAATAGCAATTGTAGGTGGAGGACCAGGAGGTTTAACATTAGCAAGACTTTTGCAATTTAAAGGCGCAGAAGTAAAAGTATATGAGAGAGATTTTAATTCGGATGTTAGAGTTCAGGGAGCGACTCTTGACCTTCATGAAGAATCAGGATTAGAAGCACTTCGCAGAGCAGGATTAATAGATGCATTTTATGCCAATCATCGTTCTGAAGCAGGTAAATTGCGTATTCTAGATAAAAACCTGAATGTTGCCATGGACACACATTCTGCGGATGATTATGAAGAGAATCGTCCAGAAATAGATCGTGGCCCATTACGAAATATACTTTTAGATTCTTTACAACCCGATACTGTGGTTTGGGACAGTCAGTTTCTTTCGATGTCTCCAAAAAATGAGGGTTGGGAATTAACATTCAAAAATGGCTCAAAAGCAGAAGCTGATATTGTAATCGCAGCCGATGGAGCGAACTCAAAAATAAGACCTCACATTAACTCGATAAAACCAATATACTCGGGTGTTACAATTGTGGAAGGAAACATTTATGATTCTGAAAAAAATGCTCCAAAATTGTTTAAGCTTGTAAATGGTGGAAAAATATTTGCTTTTGGCGACGAAAAAACATTGATTTTAAGCATGAAAGGGGATGGAACACTATCTTTTTATACAGGTTGTAAAGTCGATGAATTTTGGGTTCTTGATAGTAATATTGATTTCTCTAATAAAGAGCAAGTTTTTGAATGGTTTATAAGCGAATTTGGTTCTTGGGATCCAGTTTGGCAGGAATTATTTGAAAGTGATGAAATGTCGATTATTCCCAGACCACAATATCATTTCCCGCTAGATCAGCAATGGGATGCTTTGCCAAATCTTACTATGTTAGGTGATGCTGCACATCGTATGCCGCCTTATGCAGGAGAAGGTGTAAATATGGCAATGCAAGATGCTTTTGAATTAGCTGAAGTTCTGTCTGGTAATAACTTCCCAAACGTTCAGACAGCGATTGCCGCTTACGAAAAGCAAATGTGCAAAAGAGCTTCGGAGATTACAAAAATCACTTTAGATTCTACTGAAATGATGCATTCTGATGATCCTATTACCAAACTGATAAATATGTTTAATGGTGTTGATGAAGTGGAGCATTAATTTAGTAAAGATGTAAAAACGCAAAGTTTTTCCTCAATATTGTCATTTCGACGAAGGAGAAATCTTCATGAGTAACTCTACAAAACTAGAACTCTCGTTACGGAGTTTCTTGTGGAGATTTACTTCGTCTATTCGCTATCGCTCGGGTCTCCTTCGTCGAAATAACAAACAGTGTGGATAATTAATGTTTATAAAAAATTTGAGCTTTTGTGATAAATTTATTCGATACAGTCTTTTGAGAGTTTTTAATAACTCGAGATATTTTCAATAATTTGTTCTTTATGATCCTCGATAACAATTTTTGCCACTGTAAGCATATTTGTGAATTCTACGAGTTGTGTTGTTAGCTTTTGTTTTTTAAACAACAATGCTACAGTTTTCATTTTCATCGATTCTATTTCGTCTATTATTTTTTCAAAATCAGCATCTTTGTTAGCGTAAAATTGAGTCATAATTGTTTGAAGTTCTTTTTTAAGCTTTATAAAATTATTAGAATTGGTTTTAACCAAAGGTTCATTAAAGCCTAGCATAGATTTTTTTGGAGAAAATGCTATTTCATCAATAATACTATCGATATGTTTTGAAGCTTGGTGTGCAAAAACTAAAGCTTCTAATAATGAATTTGAAGCTAATCTGTTTTTTCCATGTAATCCAGTTCTGGAGCATTCGCCTATGGCGTACAAGTTTTTTATATTTGTTTCTGAGTTTTTATCGACATTTATTCCTCCACATTGATAATGCGCAACGGGTACAATAGGAATTAAATCTATTTTAGGATTTAATCCGATTTTCTTGCAGTAATCTGTGATGGAAGGAAAATGAGCATAGAATTCTTCTAATTCCAAATGTCTGCAATCTAAATAAACATACGGTTTTCCAGAGGTTTCTATCTCTTTGCTTATGGCTTGAGAAACGATATCTCTTGTAGCTAATTCTCCGCGAATATCATATTTAAATATAAAACGCTTTTGATCTTCATTAACGATATGCGCTCCAAAACCTCTTACAGCTTCAGAAATTAAAAAAAACGGGTTTTTATCTTCTTCGTATAATGCTGTTGGGTGAAACTGTATGTATTGCATATCCTTTATTAAGGCTCCGGCTCGTGATGCAATTGCAATTCCATCACCTGTTGCAATTTCGGGATTTGTAGTGTTTTTAAAAATTTGTCCACATCCTCCAGTGCTTAAAACAATGGTTTTAGCTTGTATGTATTTTATTCTGTCATTGACTTTGTCACAATAAAAAGCTCCTGTAGCATAAGGATTTCCTTTATTGTTTTTAGTATTTATATCTATAACCAAATGATTTTCTAATACGGTAATATTAGATAATTGATTTATGGTATCAATTAGTTTTTTTTCGATTTCTGCCCCAGATATATCTTTATGATGTAAAATGCGATGTTGAGAATGTCCGCCTTCTAAACCTAAATTCCAGATTCCAGATTTATTTTTATCAAAAGAAACACCAATATCGATAAGTTCGTCTAATCTTTCTGGTGCCTGATGTATTACCATTTTTACAATTTCTTCATCACATGAACCTCCTCCAGATTTTAAAGTGTCCTGAATGTGTTGTTCAAAACTATCTTCGATACTATCGGTAACAACCGCAATTCCTCCTTGTGCTAATTGCGTATTGGAGTTTTTAGATTTTTCTTTGGTCATGATTGTAATCGATAATTCAGGACGTTTTTTTGCCATTTTTATTGCAAAAAATAAACCTGCCACTCCAGAACCAATTATAAGTATGTCCGTATTTTTCATGATGATAAGCTTTGGTGATTAAGAGAAATTGAGCATTCTATTTATTGGTTTTATAGCTTGTAATCGTAATTCTTCATTAATGCTAATTTCTGGGCTTTCATTCTTTAAACATAAATAAAGCTTCTCTAATGTATTTATTTTCATAAAGGCACATTCGCTACAAGCACAGGTATTATCTTCGTGAGAAGGAGCTGGAATAATCGTTTTGTTTGGAGCATCTTTTGCGAGTTGATGCAGAATACCTGCTTCGGTTGCTACGATAAATGTTGTGGCCGAATCATTTTTGATAAAATTGAGCATTCCAGATGTTGACCCAATATAGTGGGCTGTTTCCAAGATATGTCTTTCAGATTCGGGATGTGCAACAATCTTAGCGTTTGGGTTTGTATTGTAAATTTCGATTAGTTTATCTAATGAAAAAGCTTCATGTACAATGCAGGAACCGTCCCAAAGAAGTAAATCACGTTTTGTTTCCTTTTTTAGATACATTCCTAGGTTTTTGTCTGGGGCAAAAATTATTTCTTGTTCTTTAGGAATCGCTTCAATTATTTTCTTTGCATTAGATGAGGTACATACCCAATCACTTAACGCTTTTATCTCTGCTGAAGAATTGATGTAGGTTACCACAACATGTTTAGGAAAAAGTTCTTTTAGTTTTTTAAAGTTAACCGGGTCGCATCCATCGGCAAGAGAACAACCTGCATTGAGGTCAGGTAAAAGCACTTTTTTATTTGGATTGATAATTTTTGCAGTTTCAGCCATAAAATAGACTCCTGCAAAAACAATTGTATCTGCATTTGTAGTGGCTGCTTTTTTTGATAATTCAAGACTGTCGCCTACAAAATCGGCAATATCTTGTATGTCTTTTTCTTGATAATAATGAGCGAGGATAATCGCGTTTTTTTCTTGTTTTAATCGGTTTATTTCAGAAATTAAGAATAATTTATCCATGAATTTATTTTTATCGATACTCTTATATTTCATGTTAAGAATACCCAAATTAGATTAGTTACTTTTTAGAAAACAGAATTTTAAATTGAAAAAAACTCCCAAACCGAAAACGTGTTCTATATATAATTGCCTTGCTTTTTATGAAGGCTATTGCATATTATTGCAATTTCTAATTTTGTATTCGGCCTAGGAGGAACCTATTCCATAATTTTTACTACAAATGTTTTATAACTTTTTGAATTATAATTATTTAATTATGGTTTTAGCGTTGTAAAGATATTATTGAGGTTAATCTTATTTCATGATTAAAATCATGAAATGCATTTTTTATGTTTTAATATTTAGAAGGAGTGAAGTAGAAATAAAGAAAACATAGAAAAAGCCTGTTGATGCAGTATTTGCTTCAACAGGCTTTATGATTTAAGAAATATGATTTTTAAATTAATTCAGGCTAGGGCCTTCGGGAATTTTTATAGTTCGCTTGTGTCTTTTTGTTAGCAATAAATAGATAATTGCAACGCCAAGAACTATTAACAAAGCAATTTCTAGTTGTGCCAATACATTATATTGGTTGTATGCTTTATTGGCATTTTCTAATTGTAATTTAGCTTCATCAATCTGAATCTTAGAAAGTGATTCTAAAGTAACTAAAGCTTCATCTGCCGATTTTTCGACTTCTTGCCATTGTTTGTCTTGAGCTTGTTTGTTTATTTTGTTACAAATAGCAACAAAAGTATTAAAGTCTTCTTTTTCTTTGGGTGTTAAAACCGTTTTATGATACAATAAGTTTATTGCCTTGATATTTTGAATAGACGTAATAACAGCATCGTTTTTATCAGCTTCATTACTGTTTTTAACTGCGTTTGCCTTAACAAGGTTTAACTCATTGGCATAATGAAAAATATAGGTCGAAACGATTAAACGATCTTTATAAATTGCATTGATATTCTCATTGGTGGTTTCAGCGTTTCGTAGTGTATTAAAAGTACTTAGTATTATAATTAACATTACAATTGCCAGTATAAAAGCGGCTTTTGTTTTCTTGCTACTATTTTTTAAACCCATCATATTGTATTGATTTGTATCGCAATATAATTATTTATTTGGAACAAACTTGCTATTTTTAGGCTAAATATATAATCCACTGGAGGTAATTCCTTAACAGATAGAAACATAGAAAATTTACTTTTAAAAAAGACAGAGTAAGCCTCAACGGGATATAATATTTTATAGATTTTTTATTTTATCAAATTAAACGATTAGGTCTTTCTTTAAAAATTTGGCATAAAAATCAGGAATTTCGCTTTCTTCGATGGCGTTTATAACTTCGTTTATTGGGTATTGTAGCTTAACAATTTCGGGAGTTATATTTTCGTCAGAAATATGTAATATAAGGTATGTTGCTAATGGATTATCTTCTCTGGATCGACCTACGGAACCAGAATTTATTAATGTTCCAGCAGGAGATTCAGTGGTTGCTTCTATATACCTAACATACGGTTTGTGAGTATGTCCCATAATGATGATATCGGCTTTTTCCAGAGCAAGCATCGATTGAACATCTTCAAGATTATGATTTTCATAAATGTATTCATCATTGCTTCGGGTGCTACCGTGAACCAATAGTACTTTAGTTTCTTTTCCAGAAATGGTAAAATTAAGTAAGAGTCTTTCAGGAAGCATTTTTAAGAACGCCTTGTTCTCTGGTTTAATAGTTTGTTTGGTATAATTTATTCCGTTAAGGCGTGCGGCTCTTTCCTCAGGATTATGTTTTGGTAATGGAGTTACTTCATGATCAAATGCGATGCGTTCATCATGATTTCCCATTAAGCAAGGAATTTCTAATGCATTAATTAGCTCGATTACTTCATTATGCCAAGGAGCAAAATCGACCAAATCGCCTAAGCAATATATTTGATCAATGTTTCTTTGTTTTATGTCTTCGAGAACGACTTTTAGCGCTGGTAAATTACCATGTATGTCACTAATTATTGCTATGTTCTTCATGCTTTACGTTTGTTTGAAAAAATTACTATTATTAATGCAATAATACTCCATAAAAGCATTTGCGAGGTAGCCATATCCCATTTTCCTAACTTCCAACTTAAAAGTCCGAAGTAAGTACCTACTGCGGCACCAATAAAATAAGTAGTCATGTATATGGTATTCAGTCTGCTATGTGCTTCTTCGTGTAAACTATATATACGTGTAAAATTGGTAATTTGGGTTGCTTGTACACCAATATCTAAGAAGAAAACACTAAGAATTAACACAGGAATAGAATATGGGAAGATTTTTATAAGGATAATGCTGCCTATAATCATAGAAACTGTAGTTAATAAAGAGCGTCTTACATTGCCCTTATCGGCTATTTTGCCAAAATACGGTGCGACCAATGCACCACCAATGGCGATTAATCCAAACAATCCTATTATGCCCGAATGGTAGTTTAAAGGCGCGCTGCTAAGATGAAATGTAAGCGTTGTCCAGAAGGAACAAAATACTCCAAATGTAAATGATCCTAAAAGTGCTGTTTGGCGTAAAACAGGGTATTTGGGTATGAGTGCCAATGTTGATTTTATAAGGTGGAAATAACTGCCTTTGAATTTTGAAGGTACTTCGGGCAAGTATAACTTTAGCATAAGCGTAACCAAAAGAACCATTAATCCCGAAATTCCAAAAACATAGCGCCAACCTAGTAATTCGGTTATGAAACCACTAATAACCCGCGCTCCTAATATCCCTACCAATATTCCGCTGAAAACTACGCCCACATTTTTACCTCTGTTTTCTTTACCTAAAGTTGCTGCCATAGGTAATATAATTTGAGCAGGAGTAGAGAATAGACCAACAAAAAAACTGAGTATATATAAGGCAGTTAATGAAGATGTCGATGTTATAAAAAACAAAGTAAGTACCAATAATCCACACAATAAAAGTATAAGATTCTTACGGTTGACTTTATCGCCAAGCGGAAGTAAAAAGAACATTCCAAGTCCATATCCTAATTGCGAAAGCATGGAAATTTTGCCAATTTGGGTTTCGGTAACTTTAAGGGACAAAGCTATTGTTTGTAATATGGGTTGGTTGTAATATATATTAGCAACGATTACTCCGGCTGAAACTGCCATAAGCGGAATCACCGCTGGTTTGAAACTGGTTTTTGTCATAAACTTTTTTTGCAAAGCTATTGTACTCTTAAAAGTAAAAATTGTACTTTTAAACTCTATTTTTGTAAAAAAAACAACAATCATTTGGAACGTTTTATCCAACATACTCCTTTATTTATTCGGCATTTTACGACCGAAACCTGGCCGTTTCCTGTGCATAATCACAATCATTTTGAGTTGGTTTTTATTCATTCTGGTAGTGGTTTACACCAATTAAATGGAGGAGAAGTCACGTATAAAGGACCTTGTGTATTCTTATTATGCCCATCAGATTATCATCTTTTTATAATCGATAAAGAAACAGAGTTTAGTGTATTAAAATTTAATAATCGCTATCTCGACGGAACTTCATCTGATACTGCCAAAAACGAATGGAATAAAGTTCTGGATCAGTTGCTTGGAATAAGCAATACATCAGATGGTAAACTGGTTGATTCTCCTCAAGAGTTAGATAAAATAAATCACCTTATGCGATTGATTGTGAGCGAGTGGGATGGAGGTAGTCAGAACGGATCTAATGAGGTGCTTCTTTATTTAATACGAAGTGTATTTGCTGTAATTAAGAAAAATGCTTTTGAATCATTAGGAGCCAACATGGTTTTGAATGAAGGCTTATTGGTCGGAATTATGAATTACATCCATAAAGAAATTCGTGTGCCTATTAATTTAAATCTTACAGTTTTATCAGGTTTTTTTAATATGGCACCCAATCATTTAAGTAGCTTGTTTAAGCGACAAACAGGTGGTTCTATAAAGAAATATATCGATGATTATAAATATAAATTGATAGAAAATCGACTTAAACACAGTAATGCTTTAATGAAAGAAATAAGTAATGAATTTGGATTTTCGGATGTAAGTCATTTTAATAAATTCCTGAAAAAACAAACAGGATTAAATCCTAAGGAAGTGAGGAGGCTTTAGTTTTTTGTCTCAGCATTCAGTTTCAGTTTTTAGTACCAGTAAATAGTTGAGTATTTACTCTCAATTAAAAAATTTCCATTTAATCCGAATTCCAAAAAAAGTAGTGTATTCAGTTTGTAAAAATAGCATATTATAAACATTGCCAAGTAGCTTTAACCATTGGAGCACATGCATTATTACAATCTCTATCGCACGGTTGAAACAGTGGGTTACGATTAAAATTAACCCGTTGGATGCAATTACTGCGTCTATTCGCTTCGTTCAGGTCGTGAAAAAAATATTTAACAGATAGAAACATAGCTTTTATGTGTAAAAAAGAGAACAAAAAGAAATACATTCCTTTCGCATAGCTAGCTATATGTATTTAAAAACAAGTGAAACGCCTTTTTTGTGCGTACAAGACCTATGTTTCTATGTGTTAAAATTAATAAATTAGGAATCCTTTGGCGTATAAAATCAAGTTCCTTAGAAATTACGTATAGTAACAAACTCTTTTCGATAGGTACTTGGTGTTTTACCTATTATTTGTTTAAAATACTTATTAAAGTTGACAAAATTTTGGTATCCACTTTCATAACAGACGTCTGATATTGATAATTTTTCGTTTTGTAAAAGTTTGCAGGCATGTCCTGTTCTCAATTCATTTAAAAATCTCGTAAAAGACTTTTGTGCCCTTTTTTTAAAAAAATTGCAAAATGCCGGAGGAGTCATATGAGCCACAGAAGCAATAGTTTCCAGAGAAATAGGTTTTGTAAAATTCATCATGATATATTTATAAACCTGATTCATTCTTTCTGTATCTTTTTCATTATAAGTATGGTTATAGCCTAATCCGGCAAGGAGTTCATACTCATCTGTGTTAAGCATTATGTTTATGATTTTTAGGAATTCAATTATTTGAGGAAGCCCCTCAATATGTAGCATTTTTTCTAAATGTTTCGTAATCTTTTTTCTTGTTCTACCAGTAAAACAGATGCCTCTTTTAGCTTTTTCAAACAAGGCTCTTTTTTTTGATAAATCTTCATCATCGGAGCATATTTTTTCGAAAAAATTAATTGGAAAATAAGTAACAATAGCCTCAACAGATTTGTTTACCCTATTATTATGCATCTCTACATCTCCATACCACATATGAGGTAAATTCGGACTCATTAGAACCAAATCGCCATCATTAAAGTTTGTTATACTATCTCCAATAATTCTTTTTCCACTACTTCTTTTAACAAAACTTAATTCGCAAAAATCATGATAATGTAGGGTAGCATTAAAATCATGTTCTTTAACTTTTTTGATGCTAATTAATGAGGAATGTTGATTAGGTAATTCAATTAATACTGCTTTCATAAGGAATTATTAAATAATTGATAAAGCTTAACTTAAACAATATTAGATATAATAATTCTATAATAAGTTAAAATGATTAAAATTGTTTAAGTATTAATTAAGTTAGTGTAAATAGTTAAAAAGGTTATTGATGTAGTTTTGAATTGCATTTAAGTCGGTAATTAATTAAATAATAAGTGAAGTGTAATAGATTGAATTTATATTGATTGTTACAGATGAAAAAAGCATCAATCTTATTGTTATAAAAGGAAGTAAAGGAAAAGCGTCATATCCTTATAGTCGAGGAGCTGATGTCGTGCAACAAGAAATTAATGATTACAAAACGGCACATCCTTCAGAATTTACTGGAGATCATTATTTGGTAATATTACCAGCTACAGTTGATGTTGCTACAGGAAATGCCGAAGATGCATGAGTTCCTTTTTATGGGTATGGTAAATTTAAAATCGTTGCAAGCTCAGCTTGGGATGGTTTGGATTTCGCAGCCCTTGCCGAAATAGGAATGTATTAATCATTTCGATAATAAATTGATTCAAGAAATAAATTAAAATTAACAGATATGGAAACTATATTTTGGAAGAATGACGATGAACTTTTTGATATTGTCCGTAAGGAACTTTACACCGCTGTAGTAGGTGATATTATGGATAAAATGGGTTTATTTAATCAATTTCTTCCCCCACAAATACAGCCTCTGCGTGACGATATGTTCGTTATAGGCCGTGCCATGACAGTACTGGAAGCCGATGTAGTTTCTGATTCCAGTAGTAATAATCCTATTTTGAATAAACCTTTTGGATTGATGCTAGAAGCTTTGGATGATCTAAAAAAAAATGAAGTATATGTATGTACAGGTTCGTCTCCATCTTATGCTTTATGGGGAGAATTAATGGCAACTCGGGCACAAATATTAGGAGCTGCAGGAGCAGTTGTCGATGGGTATTCGCGAGATACCAAAGGAATATTAGAATTAAATTTTCCGTCATTTTCTTATGGGCGTTATGCTCAGGATCAAGCTCCTCGTGGTAAAGTAATTGATTTTAGGGTGCCAATAGAATTAAAAGGAGTCCGCATAAATTCAGGCGATATTATTCTTGGCGATATAGATGGAGTTTGTGTAGTACCAAGAGAAGTAGAGGAAGAAGTATTTCGTCTTTCTATCGTTAAAGCAAGAGGTGAAAAAATTGTGCAGAAAAAAATACAAGAAGGCATGAGTACAAAAGAAGCTTTTGATACCTATGGTATTATGTAAAAGTGAAAAGCAGTAAGTCAGGATACTATTTTTAGAGATTATTCTCTTGCCTTGATTAGTGTTTTGTAATAATATTAAATTCTTTTAAAATGAAAAAAAGTATAGTTGTAGCATTTCTAAGCTGTTTTGTTTTTATCAGTCAGGCTAATGCACAAACAAAGAGTATTTTAAATTTTGATGTTCCAGTATTAACTCCCTTTGCTTCGGCTGTTGACGGGGTTTCTGTCGCCAATGTTTCTTTAAATGGGAATTGGGGATTTGATATAAAAGAGCAACCTCAAAAAACAAAAGGAATTCAAGTTCCCGGAGAATGGGAAATGCAAGGATATAGTGTAAGCGAAGGACAAACAGCTTTGTACACTAAACGATTAAATATACCAGCAGATTGGAAAGGCAAGCAAATTAAGATTCGCTTTGATGCAGTAAGTTCTCATGCTTTGGTAAAAATAAATGGGAAAACAGTAGGAGAACATGAAGGAAGTTTTGTTCCTTTTGAAGTAGATATTACTAATGAACTAAGTTATAAAGATGATATTCTGGTAGTCGAAGTTCAGGCTATGACCATTAGTGATCGTATGGCTTGTACCTCTCAATATGCTTGTCATACTGTAGGTGGATTACTAAGAAAAGTAACCCTGTTTGCAGTAACACCACTTCATATTTCGGCAGTTACCATTAATACAACTTTTGATGCATCCTATAAAGACGCATCATTAATTATAGAAAATACAGTTACAAGTAATTTAACTGTTCCAGCAAATGCTAAGCTTGAGTTTACATTATTAGACGCAGTTGGAAAAGTTGTTTCTAATAAGACTTCGACATTTTCAAATAAAATTAACCCAAATAGTGACAACAATATAAAAACGGTCTTGGCGATTAAAACGCCACGTCATTGGGATTCAGAACATCCTTATTTGTATAAATTAAAAACAGTTGTACTTGTAAATGGTATTAAACAACAAACTAATGAGCAAAATGTAGGCTTTCGTCAAATTGTTATTAAAGGAAATGAATTCTTTGTAAATGGTAAGCCAATAAAGTTACGTGGTGTAAACCGTCATTCGATTCATCCATTAACAGGACGAAGTATCTCGACCACATTAGAAAGAAAAGATGCTGAATTGTTTAAGCAAGCCAATTGTAATTATATCCGTACGTCGCATTATCCGCCATCAGAAGAATTTTTGAATGCTGCAGATGAGTTAGGATTATTTGTCGAAAGTGAATCTTCTTTGAACTGGATAGAACATCATGCTTCGCCAATATGGAAATTATGGAGTTATACCGATGAAAAATTTCTTCCTTATATGGTTCGTGCCAATATGGATAATATACTGGCAGGACGCAATCATCCCTCTGTTATTATTTGGTCATTAGGTAACGAATCCAGATGGAGTCCGCTTTGGGTAAAAGTTAATGCAGTTGTAAAACAAATGGATAATTCAAGGCCAACTAGTTTTCATGATCAATGTTGGGGAACTTTTAATAATGCAGGTAGTAAAGCAGATATAGCCAATATTCATTACCCGGGTATTAATGGTCCTAAAGTAACCGATACCATTTCTCGCCCTACTTTGTTTGGAGAATATGCCCATTTATCTACTTATAATCGCAGAGAATTACTAACAGATCCCGGAGTAAGAAGTGCTTATAGCGAGCCTCTTGTGCAATTTTATGATTCAATCTATAAACATAAAGGGAATTTAGGTGGAGCAATATGGAGCGGTATCGATGATATTTTTCATATGCCCGATGGCAGAATAGTAGGATATGGACCTTGGGGACCTCTGGACGCTTGGCGTAGAACAAAACCAGAATATTATGGCGTAAAGAAAGCCTATTCTCCTGTACGAATTACCAATGTAAATTGGGAAACACTTCCAAAAGGATATGTAGAATTAAAAATAGAGAATCGCTATGATTTTACATCATTTAAAGAGTTAAAAATAGAAGTAAAAACAAACGGTACAATTAAACCAATTTCTTCGACAATTGCAGCTCGTAGTGAAGGGATTTTGAGAATTCCTGTGGATAAAAAAGAGCAAGAATTTTATATTTCGTTTACAGATTCAAGTGGATTTATTGTAAATGAGGAGAAATATGATAATAAGCCTTCGATAGAATTAGAAGATAAAAAAGTACCGCTTTCTTTCTCAGAAAACGAATCGGCTATAACAGTAAAACAAGGCGAAATAAGTTACCTTATTAATAAAATAACAGGAGTTATTACCAATGTAAAAAAGAACAACCAGACGATAATGACGCAGGGTCCCGTTTTTTGTTTGATACCTATGAATAGTGAAGATGGAGGAAAACCCAATGTTGCAGGAGAAACATATCAGAACAATATTTATCCAATAAAAAATTACCCATCATATACTTTGTTTGCAAAAGCTATTACTGTTAAGCAAAATAAGAATAGAATTTTAATAGATATGAAAACAACCTATACCGATGTTAAGGGAAAACAATCTTATTTATTTACAGATAATGGAAAATTAGAAACTACTTATGAAGTCGAGTATGGTGATATTGATGTGAGTCCTTATCAATACGGAATGTTGGTACAATTGCCAAAACAATTTGAGCAGTTAAGCTGGAAGCGAAAAGGAGAATTTACTATTTATCCAGAAAATGATATTTCCAGAAACGAAGGTACTACAATGCTAAATGCAAAGCATGTTAACGGAGTAGAAGAAGTAGGAGTTGTACCTAATGGAGATTGGAAAGATGATGCTAATGACTTAGGAAGCAATGATTTTCGTTCGACAAAAAGGCATATTAAATCGGCAGTATTACAAGATAAAACAGGCAATAGTATAAAAGTCTTGTCTGATGGGACACAAGCTTCCAGAAGCTGGTTACAAGATGAACACATACAATGGCTAATTTCAGATTATAGTAATACAGGGTCAGAACCTTTTTATGGAACACCTTTTACAGATGGTCGTATTAAGACAAAGGGTAAAACCTTAAAAGGGAAAATGACACTTGAAATTAAATAAAAATAGAGTTAAAATCACCTTGTTATTTTAATGTATAAAAATATTAAATAGGAATAAGAGGTTAAAAACAAAAATAAAATGAAAATAATAGATGTAAAAGTATGGATGGTAGAAGGGGTTAAGTATAACTGGACACTATTAAAAATTTATACAGATACGGGACATACGGGAGTAGGAGAAGCAACAAACTGGCCAGGAAGTCCTATTGTTTATAATGCTGCTAAGCATATAGGCGAAAGAATCATTGGGCTAGATCCTATGAAAACCGATTTTATATGGACAAAATTATACCGTGATCTTAACTGGATTGGTCCTTATGGCGCTAGTTTATGCGCTATAAGCGGGATAGATATGGCATTACTTGATTTAAAAGGAAAGGTATTAGGAACTCCATGTTATGAATTATTAGGAGGCGCTTTTAGAAAAGATATCTTACTGTATGCAAATTATTGGTTTACAGGAGGCGGGCATAATGCAGAGGATTATGCAACTCAGGCTAAAAAAGTCAAAGAAGCAGGATTCACAGGTTTAAAGTTTGATCCATTTGCGCATACTAATTATTTGTATGGAGAAGATTTATCTTCAAATCTTACACTTACAAGAGCCCAACAAGACTTAGCATTTAATGTTAGTAAGGCGGTTCGGGATGCTGTAGGTCCTGATTTTGACATTATGATTGAGACTCACGCCATGCTCAATTATAGTGTTGCTGTAAAAATGGCGCAGCGTTTATCAGAGTTGGATATAACGTGGTATGAAGAACCAGCAGGTCCAGAAAGTGCAGATACACTAAGAGCAATGAGAGAACGTATTCCATCCAATGTATCTATATGTGTGGGAGAAAGACATTATACTAGATATGGAATTCGTCCAGTATTAGAAAAAAATATTTGCGATATCATGATGCCAGATATTACTCGTTGTGGCGGACCATCAGAGATGAAAAGAATGGCTACCATGATGGAGGCGTACAATGTTTTATTGGCACCACATAATCCTAACGGACCATTATCTACATTGGCATCTGCTCATGTATGTGCTTCGGTTCCTAATTTTTTCCGTCAGGAGTTTATGTTTAATGATGTACCTTGGAGAGATACCGTGATTACACATCCTATAAAAGATATGATTCATAATGGCCATTTACAATTAAGTGACAGACCAGGACTTGGAGTAGATTTAGTAGAAGAAGAGATGGAAAAACATCCAGGAATACTAGTGCCTAGACCCGGATTTTATGTGTAGTAATTAAAAACTTTTTAATATGTCATTACAAATAGATTTAAAAGACAAAGTAGCGCTAATTACCGGAGTAACATCTGGGATAGGCGCTGCTATAGCAACAGTCTTTGCCCAGGCAGGAGCACATGTTTCTGGTTGCGGTACACATGAAGCTACTTCGGATGGAGCCAAAAAGTTTATTGATTCGGTAAACAATCATAAGCAAACAGCTTTATACACACAAGCTGATGTAACTGTTGTTACTAATTTGGAAAATTTAGTGAAACAGACTATTACTAAGTTTGGTCGAATAGATGTTTTAATTACTAATGCAGGTATAAATATATTTGAAGGAGCCGAAAATTGTACTGAAGAATCCTGGATAAAAAATCATGAATTAAATCTTGCATCCCATTGGCGATTGGCAAAATTATGCAAGCCTTGGTTAGAAAAAAATAATGGAGTTATTATCATTATGACATCTAATCATGCATTTTCCAGTATTCCTGGGTGTTTCCCGTATAATATTGCCAAAACAGCACTTACAGCTTTAGTACGCAGTTTAGCAATAGAGTGGGGACCAAGAATTAGAACAGTGGGTATCGCCCCGGGATTTATTGATACACCCGGCAATCAAAAATGGTTTGACTCTTTTGCAGATGCTAATAAAGAGAGACAAAGAACCATTGATTTGCATCCTGTAAAAAAATTAGGCAGTCCAGAAGAAATTGGTGCTTGGTGTGTATTTCTAGCAAGCGAGTATGCCTCTTTTGCCAGTGGAGTGACCTATTTAATAGATGGAGGAAGAAGCGCATTAATGCAAGACAATTAGATGAAAACATGGAAAGCAACAGCATTGAATAATGTAAGATTACTACTTGGTGAAGGAGCGATTTGGAGTTCCTTGTGGGATAAGTTTTTGTATGTAGATATCGAAGGTCAGAAAGTTGGTATTCTTGATCCTATTTATAAAACTGTTGAAGAACGGCATCTTAGAGAAAAAGTAGGAACAGTTGTGCCTGCAGAAGATGGTTGGCTTATTGTAGGGCTAGAAAGTTCTATCGCAATATTTGATTTTGATTCAGAAGAATTGAATGAACTAATAAAATTGGAATCAGATATACCTACCAATCGATCCAATGACGGAAAATGTGATGCTGCTGGCAGACTCTGGATTGGAACAATGAATAAACAAGCAAAGGGAGCAGCAGGAGCTTTATATTTTTATGATGGGAAGCATCTTAAAAAAAAGATTGCCAATCGAAAAGTATCCAATGGTATTTGCTGGAGTAAGGATAATAAAATAATGTATTACATCGACACATTGGATTATAATATAAAAAGCTATGATTTTGATGTAATTAATGGCACTATTTCTAATGAAAATATAGTGGTTGAGGTTTCTCAAAATGGTAGTATGCCAGACGGAATGACTATAGATGATGACGGAATGTTATGGGTAGCTATGTGGGGAGGAGGATGTGTAAATAGATACAATCCATTTTCAGGTGAATTAGTCGGGAAAGTGGAACTTGATGCTCCCCATGTTACCTCTTGCGCATTTGGAGGAAAGGACATGAAACAATTATTAATTACTACAGCAAGTGTGGGATTAAGCGAAGAACAATTAAAACAATTTCCTAATAGTGGTGCATTATTTTTAGTAGATGTTGGAATTAAAGGAATGGAAATGAATCAATTTAAAATCCAAAAAAAATAGATAAGTAGCAACTATTGTATAATGTCGTATTTTAAAATCGAAAAAAAACAAGTAACTAGTTGATGTTTAGTGGTTTTAATTGCTATTAGTCCTTTTGACTTTAAAACTTTCGACTTACTTATAAAAAAAATTAGTATGAAGGAAATAGTTTTATTTGGAGAGTATTTATTAAGATTAACTCCCCCCGGAAATAAAAAAATAATGCAAGCAGAAAATCTCGAAATGCATTGGGCAGGTTCCGAGGCAAATATTGCCGTTTCATTGTCTTTATTTGGGAAAAATGTACGTTATATTACTTCTTTGCCATCCAACACAATTGCTCAGTTAGGCATTACACAATTGCATCGTTATGGAGTTCCTACTACTGTGATAGAAAAAGAAAAGAGTCGTGTAGGAGTTTATTATTATGAAAGTGGTGTAGGAGCCCGCCCAGGAAGAGTAACTTATGATCGAGACTATTCGGCTTTTAGTATGCTGGAAGACGGTGAGATAAATTGGAAGGGAATTTTCGCAACAGCCAGTTGGTTTCATTGGAGCGGGATTACACCAGCATTAAATGAAAATTTGGTAAAAGTTTGCTTAAGTGCTTTGGCAGTTGCCAAAGAAAACGGAATAATGATTTCTGCCGATTTTAATTTTCGTTCCACATTATGGCAATACGGAAAACACAGTAGCGAGATAATGCCTAAACTTCTGGAATATTGCGATGTTATCTTGGCAGATGTAGATGCTGCAAAGTTGTATTTTGATATTGTTCCCGATGAAAATAATTTAGTTGAAAGTACTTGTTCCTTATTAAAAGAAAAATTACCTAATGTAAAATATATAGCTATGACAATGCGGTATCAAAAAAGTGCTTCATCAAATGAATATGTGGGATATTTATGGAATGATGGTAAAATTGTTACTTCGGCAGTATACAATATAAACGATATAGCCGAACGCATAGGCACAGGTGATGCTTTTATGGCAGGATTAATATTTGGATTGAATGAGAAGCAGCCACTACAAGAGGTTATAGAATATGCAACGGCTTGTGGAGTAATGAAACATTGCATATTGGGAGATGTGAATATTGCCTCGAAAGAAGAAGTAGACTTAATTATCAAGCAAAAAGGAAGCGGAAGAATTATTCGTTAATTTTTGAATAAAATCATAATATGACAACTAGTAACGCTTTTCAAATTCAAGAATGTCTTTTACAAGAAAAAATCATTCCTTTATTTTCACATGTTGATGTCGAAGTTTGTAAAAATGTAATGCGTATTTGTTATGAAAATGGTATAAAAACATTTGAGTTTACTAATCGCAATGAGAATTCTTATGCAGTTTTTAAGGAATTGAAACAGTATAGAGATACCAGATTACCTCAAATGAAAATAGGTGTAGGTACTATTAAAAATAAGATTCAAGCTAAATTATTTATAGAAGCTGGTGCCGATTTTTTGATATCTCCCGTTATTTTAGAAGAAATCTACCTCGTTTGCAAAAAAGATAAAGTATTATGGATTCCGGGTTGTGCAACACCTTCAGAGGTTTGTTTAGCTGAAAATTG
Organism: Flavobacterium sp. GL_143; assembly: GCF_057834355.1. Lineage (NCBI taxonomy): Bacteria > Pseudomonadati > Bacteroidota > Flavobacteriia > Flavobacteriales > Flavobacteriaceae > Flavobacterium > Flavobacterium sp. GL_143. The sequence continues at coordinate 3,772,884 of NZ_CM174401.1, forward strand.
GGGATTGTCGTTAGTAAAAATATTTCCTGCAAAACAATTGGGAGGACCTTCCTATATTGAAGCTTTAAAAACAGTATTTCCCAACATGTTGTTTATGGCAACTGGAGGAGTTGAAGCCAATAGATATGATATTGAAAAATGGTATAAAGCAGGAGTTTCATCAGTAGGATTAGGAGCAAAGCTTTTTCCAAAAGAGATGTTAGTACTTAAAGTATATGATGAGATGAGTGATTATTTAGCTCATTTAATAAGTGATTTAGATTAAATAATGTTTTACCATTAAGAGATAAAGAAAATTAAGCTTTTATCCTTAATGAAGGTTAATGTCTTAATGGTTTAAAGACTCTAAGATTAAATAATGTTTTACCATTAAGAGATAAAGAAAATTAAGCTTTTATCCTTAATGAAGGTTAATGTCTTAATGGTTTAAAGACTTTAAGATTAAATAATATTTTGCCATTAAGAGATAAAGAAAAATTAAGCTTTATCCTTAATGAAAGTTAATGTCTTAATGATTTAAAGACTCTAAGATTAAATATTATTTTGCGATTAAGAGATGAAGAAAATTAAGCTTTTATTCTTAATGAAACTTAATGTCTTAATGGTTTAAAGACTTTAAGATTAAATAATATTTTGCCATTAAGAGATAAAGAAAAATTAAGCTTTATCCTTAATGAAAGTTAATGTCTTAATGATTTAAAGACTCTAAGATTAAATAATGTTTTACCATTAAGAGATAAAGAAAAATTAAGCTTTATCCTTAATGAAAGTGTTTAAAGACTTTAAGATTAAATAATGTTTTACCATTAAGAGATGAAGAAAATTAAGCTTTATCCTTAATGAAAGTGTTTGAAGACTTTAAGATTAAATAATGTTTTACCATTAAGAGATGAAGAAAATTAAGCTTTATCCTTAATGAAAGTGTTTAAAGACTCTAAGATTAAATATTATTTTACCATTAAGGGATAAAGAAAAATTAAGCTTTTATTCTTAATGAAACTTAATGTCTTAATGGTTTAAAGACTGTCTTAATGGTTTAAAAACTTTAAAATTAAAAATTATTATAAGCACATTTATTATGAAATTGGAATTTATTGATTATCTCATTATTGCTATTTATTTTGTTTTTGTAATTGGGATTGGTTTTTTATTAAAGCGACAAGTAAAATCTGCGAATGATTTTTTAATGAGTAATCGTAATATCCCGTTATGGATTACCAGTCTTGCTTTTATTTCTGCCAATCTTGGTGCACAAGAAGTATTAGGAATGGCTGCAAATGGAGCAAAATATGGCTTGTATACAGCTCATTATTATTGGTTAGGAGCAGCTATGGCTATGATTTTTTTAGGTGTTTTTATGATGCCTTTTTATTATGGTAGCAAAGCCAGAAGCGTACCCGAATATCTCAAACTTCGCTTCGATGAAAAAACAAGAACCTTTAATGCATTTAGTTTTGCAGCAATGACAGTTTTTTCGTCTGGGGTATCATTATACGCATTGGCGATGCTTATGGAAGTTATTCTAGGCTGGAATTTTGACCTTTCAATCTGGATAGCAGCTGCAGTAGTATTTGTATATATATTTATGGGAGGTTTAACCAGTGCAGTTTATAATGAAGTGTTGCAGTTTTTTCTTATTGTATTAGGAATTGCACCTCTCGTTTTTATTGGTTTATACAAAATAGGAGGATGGGAAGGAATTGTAGCAAATGTAGCAGACTATAAACTTCATGTTTGGAAAGGACTTGGTGATCCTACTCATAATCCAATGGGAGTGGATGCCTTTAGTATGGTTTTCGGACTTGGATTTGTTTTGGCATTCGGCTATTGGTGTACCGATTTCCTAGTTGTACAGCGAGCCATGATCAGTAAGAATCTAAGTGATGCACAACGCACACCAATTATTGCAGCGATTCCTAAAATACTAATGCCAATAATTGTTATTCTGCCAGGGATTATAATACTTGCTTTGCAAAATAAATTTACTGGATATGAACTTCCTGTAAATAGTAATGGAGATACAAACTATAATATGGTATTGCCTATTTTATTGCAAAAATTATATCCAAACGGAATTTTAGGAGTTGGGATAACAGCACTTATTGCTTCTTTTATGAGCGGAATGGCAGGAAATGTAACCGCATTTAATACCGTATGGACTTTTGATATTTATCAGTCACATATTAAGAAAAACGGCTCCGAAAAACATTATTATTATGTAGGCAAGATAGCTACCGTTATAGGGATATTAATTTCGATTATGACAGCTTATGTTGCCAGAGGATTTAATAACATAATGGATTTATTACAACTCGTATTTAGCTTTGTAAATGCACCGCTTTTTGCTACATTTTTTTTAGGAATGTTTTGGAAAAAAACCACAGGACATGGAGCATTCTGGGGATTACTTGCAGGTACAGCTACCGCCACAATTACGCATGGTCTTACAGTAGCAGAAGGAAAAGGAGGTTGGATTGCCAATACTCATGAGTATTTTTCAGGTACAAGCCAAGCCTTTAATATTGCATGGATTTCATTTTTGATGTGTGTTTTCGTTACTATTGTAGTCAGCTTATTTACTAAACCTAAACCTGAAGAAGAATTGGTAGGATTAGTGTATAGCCTTACCCCAAAACAAACAGATAAAAGCAAAATTTGGTATAAAAACCCGCTTTGGATGGGAATAGTTGTTTTGTTAGTAACACTCATATTTAATATTATCTTCTTTTAATAAAAACTATTATGAATAAATTATATGATTTACGTTTTGTAATTGGAGTTTTCTTTCTAATTATTGGAGTTTTGTTAATAGGTTATGCATTTGTATCTGGTAGTTTTCCCGATTATAAAATGAAAATAAACCTTTGTTGCGGATTACTATTTTCCCTATTTGGATTATTTATGTTAGTCTTAAAGAAAAAATGATTAGTCTTTACTCTCAATAAAAAATTTGCCTAATCTGCGTGCTTAAAAAAGTACTCAGTTATTGGTTGAGGTAAATAATTATTGTATTTATCCTCAAATAAAAAACTACTAAATCTATGTGCTAAAAAAGTTTCTCATTTTAGAATTTAGCAAATAATGTAGTATTTACTCTCAATAAAAAATATATAAAAACTGCGTGTTTAAAAGAGCACGCAGTTTTTTTGGTTGAGGTAAATAATTATTGTATTTATCCTCAAATAAAAAACTACTAAATCTATGTGCTAAAAAAGTTTCTCATTTTAGAATTTAGCAAATAATGTAGTATTTACTCTCAATAAAAACCCGTCATATTCGCATTCCATCAATCTTAGTTTTTAGTAGGATTAAAAACTATTCGTTGGTTTTTTAGAAGCCAATATATAGATAATTCTGTAAACCACATTTTAAAGCCCGTTTTTGAGTAAGATAGTTTCTATTTCAATTAAAAAAGTGAAGGTTTATTCATGTGAAAAGTGAGAAATTCGTAAAATATGTAATACTAAAACGTTTGCGTAGTTAGAAAAACTAATTTCTTAAAAAAGGGAAATAGATATGTGAATTATTGAATTAAAACAAACACAATCAACTAAATAAAACCAGAAACCAAATGAGTGCAAAATTATTAATAAAAAACAAGCCAAGAAATATATGGCTCAGTAAATTATCGAGAAGAACTATCCAATTTACAACAATTTCATTGTTTACGATAGCATTACAAGTTTCGGCTGTAGAGATACCAAAAAAGGTTCATTATTCCAAAACATTTTTGTTAGTAGCAGAAAAAGAAATTAAAGGGAAAATACTCGATGAAAACGGAATGCCTATACCAGGAGCAAATATAATTGGTAAAGGCACAAAAATTAGAACGCAGTCTGATACAGATGGCAGTTTTGTTATTAATTTACCCGAAAACGTTACACAATTAGTCATTAGCTATATTGGTATGGAGGAGCAAGAAGTTGCGATTACCAAAGGCTCTATTACTATAATCATGATACAAGTGGGGCAGAAGCTGGATGAAGTTGTTGTAGTTGGTTATGGCAAACAAAAGAAAGTTAATTTATCGGGAGCAGTTAGTGTGGTAAATACAAAAAACATTACGAATCGTCCAGTAACCTCACTTACAAATGCATTACAAGGAACGGTTCCGGGGCTTACAATTACTTCTCGTTCAGGTGATATAGGCGATGATATGGGGAAAATTAGTTTACGAGGCAAAGGTAATTTAGGAGCTTCGGAGCCATTATATGTAATAGATGGAGTGATTTCATCTGCTGGATTTTTTAATAGAATTAATTCTAATGATGTCGAAAGTATTTCGGTATTAAAAGATGCCTCCTCATCTGCTATTTATGGATCACGTGCAGCTTATGGTGTTATCTTGGTAACAACCAAAAAGGGAAAAGCAGGGAAAACTCAGTTTAACTACAATAGTTATTTTGGAGTACAATCTGCGGTGCAACTACCCAAAAGAGTTGATGCTTTACAATATGCTCAATTGTATAATGAAGCTCGCTTAAATGCAGGAAAATCTGCTTTTTATACACCTGTAGAGATTGAAAAAATAAGAAATAATTCAGATCCGGATCACTATGGAAATACCGACTGGTATAGTTTATTTCTTAAAAAGTCTGCACCAATTATGGAACACGAAATTAATGTTTCTGGTGGTGGTGCTACGCGTTACTACATAAGCGGATCATTTTTTGAGCAAAACTCACTTTTTCCCGGAAGAAAGATTAATAGGTATTCATTCCGATCTAATATAGAGTCTAAAGTAAGCGATAAATTCACAATAAGCTCCAATACATCCTATAGTCGTGATAGATATGATAATGAAAACGGGAATGTTACTTTTACAGCAATAGACAGATTAATACCATTAACGGTGGCTACACAATCAGATGGTACTTGGGGAACGTTTTCAGGCGGGAGAACTAGTTTTAATTATCCGTACAGAATTTTTAAAGAAGGAGGCAGATCAGGTTATCATACCGATAGATTTTCGAGTGTTTTAAAAGGAATTTATACTCCAATTAAAGGGTTAGATTTTACAGGATCAGTGTCTTATAGTTTATTCAATGATTTTAATAGTTCTTTTGTAAATAGATTGCCTGGACTTTTAAATTTTGATACAAAAGTAGAAATACCCGGAACCGCAGTCATACAAAATTCTTATACCGAAAAGTGGGATACAGTTGGTGTATTTTTAACAGACCTAACAGTAAGTTATGATAAAAAATTTGGAGAGCATAGCTTCAAAATTTTAGGAGGAATGTCTTATGAAGATAATTCTTCGAGAAATTTAGAAATAACAAGAAAAGGATATGTAACGAATAATATAGGCTCAATAGATGCAGGTTCGTCTGATCCTCTTAATACATCGGCTAAAGGACTTCCTACCCAAAATGCTTTTCAATCCTTTTTTGGACGTTTTAATTATTCGTATCAAAATAAATATTTGCTAGAATCAAGTCTTAGATATGATGGGTCTTCAAAATTTCCTGCAGAAAATCGATTTGGAGTGTTTCCTTCTGTGTCGGGAGCTTGGCGTATTTCGCAAGAGGAATTTATGAAATCGGTAGATTGGGTTTCAGAATTAAAACTACGTACCTCTTGGGGTAAACTGGGTAGTGTGAGCAATGTTGGTAATTATGATTATTATGATGCCATAAATTCAGGTACATCAATTATTTTAGATGGAGTAAAGCAAGATGGTGTTACTCCAGGACAAATTTATAATCCTTCATTGGGGTGGGAAAAAGTAACCATGAGCAATATAGGTTTGGACATCGGCTTATGGAATAACAAATTGAATATCCAACTAGATGCATATAATAAATTGACAAATGGTATTTTATTACCCAATCCTTATATTCCTACCGAATCAGGATTAAGCGTTATTTCTGATGGATTATTAAAAGAAATTCCTCCAATTAATTTAGGAAAAGTTACCAATAAAGGGATAGAATTGGGACTTTCATATAACAACCGTGTTGGTGCATTATCGTATGCAATAGGAGGAAATATGAGTCGTATTTGGAATAAAGTCACTGATTTGGGAGATGTACCCGAAACACCACCTAATGGGTATTACATCAATAGAGTAGGGTCGCCTGTAAGCTCATTTTATATGTTAGAAGCCGATGGTTTATTTGCAAATGCAGCTGAAGTTGCAGCACATGCTACCCAAACTACCAATACTAAAGCAGGAGATATTAAATATAAAGACCAGAATGGCGATGGTAAGATTGATGGAGATGATCGAGTTATTATGGGTAACGAAGCACCAAACTTTACGTATGGCTTTAACTCGACGCTAAATTATAAAAACTTTGATTTTGCAATTATTTTTCAAGGCGCAAAAGGATCGAAAGCTTATCTGGAATATGAAGCTTCGCAAGCATTTTTTAATTTGGGAGGTGTAAAAGAATATACTTTGGATCGCTGGACTACAGAAAATCCAAACCCTAATGCTGCTTACCCAAGAATGTTACTTTCACCTGACAATACCCAAAATCTCCAAAAATCATCTTTTTGGTTATTTGATACATCTTATTTAAGAGTTAAATCAATGTCTTTTGGGTATAATTTACCTAAAGAGGTACTTGAAAAAGTTGGTATGCAGGGGCTTAGATTTTACCTATCAGGGAATAACCTATTTACTATTAGAGGAGATAAGCGAATGAAAGATTTTGATCCAGAGACAGCTTCACAACGAGCATCTTATCCACAATTGAAAACATATTCTTTTGGTATAAACGCTTCTTTTTAATTATTAAAATAAAAAGTCTTTAGAAATAATTCAGATTTTGACCGATGTTAAATCGCGTTATTATTTCAAGACATAAAAAAACAAGATATAGATGAAAAATATATTTAGTAAAATAGTGATAACACTTATTATAGCTACCGTTTCGGGATGCACAGAACCACCGCTGGAACGTGTACCACAAGATAAAAATTCCAGTAATACGTTTTGGACTTCCGAGAATGATGCCCGTCTGGCGCTAAATGGTTGCTACGGGTATTTGGCTAGCGCATATAATAATGTATATGAGGATGGCGCAGCCGATAATGCATATTCTCAATATCCTTGGGAGATGGATGCTACAGCAATTAGCGAAGGAAACATAACTGCTGCTTCATTAAGTAGTAATACGTATTCGAATAAATATAAAAGTATACGTGGGTTTAATTATTATTTGGATAATGTAGGCAAAACCGCAATGAATGAAACCTTAAAGAAACGTTTTATTGCAGAAGCAAAAGTATTGCGAGCGATGGCTTATTTTGATTTAATACGTTATTTTGGAGATGTACCATTACTTACAACGGGTTATGTTGACCCATTGGAAACCGCTGTTGCACCAACACCCGAAAATGACATAGTTATTTTTATATTAAATGAATTATTAGCTGCCGAACCAGATTTGCCAGTGAATTATTCGGGAGGGATAAATAATGAAAAAGGAAGAATAACAAAAGGGGCTACATGGGCTATAAAAGCCAAAGTGGAATTAGAATATAGTAAATGGGCTGATGCAGCTGCAAGTGCTCAAATGGTTAAAAATTTAGGGATTTATGAATTATTTAGAGGAGGTGATGCTGCCAAAACAAAAGATGATTTTTCTATGTTCGTCGATTTTTCGACTGCTACAGATCAACAGAAATTTTATAAAGGATTTGCTAATTATGAACAACTTTTTTGGGCTATAAATGATAATAATTCGGAAACTATAATAGCATCGCAAGCAATTGAAAATTCGTCTTATGAGTGGGCAAGTTGTATAAATACTATTTTATGTCCTTTTGATTTAGGAGGTTATAGTTCAGTTACGCCTACTATCGAGTTAGTAAATTCTTATTGGGACAAAACAGGACATACATTTGTAGCGCCTTCACCTCAGGATCGTGCTTCAAATTATAATAAAGGCAAACCTAATGATGATTATTTTGCAGAATTTAAAAATAGAGATACACGATTATATGCCAGTATATTATTTCCTACCTCTCCTTGGGGAAATGCTTCGGTAGGATATACATACAATTGGGATGGCAATGTAACGGGGTATAACTTTAGAAAACTAACTGATCCAGCCTATTTAGTTACGGAATGTGATGCCGCACAAGATTTTCCAATTATGCGTTATGCTGAGGTTTTACTTACTTATGCCGAAGCTAAAAATGAATTGAGCGGTCCTGATAGTTCTGTTTACGATGCCATAAATGATATTCGTGACCGTGTAGGTATGCCAGCGGTAGATAAAACGATATATAATACAAAAGATAAAATGCGCGAGTTGATAAGAAACGAAAGACGTATCGAGTTGGCAGGAGAAGGACAGCGATTTTATGATATTCGCCGTTGGAAAATTGCAGATCAAGTAATGAAAAGTATCTACGACATAACAAATAATATTGTTCAAGAGCGTGCTTGGCAACCTAAATACACCAAGTTGCCTTATCCGCAAATGGCAGTAGATAAAAACCCAAATTTAAGTGCTGCTCAGGCTGCAAAAGGGTATTAAAACATTAATTCTGTATTAAATTGATTGCAGCGTTAATTATATTGGTTTGGTTAAAGCACTGTCGAATATACTCCGACAGTGCTTTTTTGTAAAGAAATATTTTTTTAAACAATCAGTGAACAATAATAGCTTTAAATCTTCTTAATGTAAGTTAGAAATAGAGTACGGTTCATTTGAAATAGGTAGATATGAGCAAAACATTGCTTAAAAAAAACAGTAAAAACTAAAGTGAAAATTTTATGTCATACAAAAAAGTAAAACGTCGTGATTTTATTAGAAATACTAGTGTGTTTGTTGCGGGATTATTGGTCTATCGCATACCAACAATGGCAAATCCTCTTATTCCTGAAGTTTTAAATGGAGAGAAAGCATCATTAAATCAAGCAATCAATTCGGAATGGGTCAAATCATTGTACGAAAGGAGTACCGTAACTACTTATTTAAAAAGTAAAAATGAATTATCATTTATAGGAATGCCAGTAGGAGGCATTAATTGTGGTACAGTTTATTTAGGAGGTGATGGCAGGTTATGGTTGTGGGATATTTTTAATAAAAACCAAGAAGGGATTGAACCCAAATTAGTACCATGGAATACGGGAGTGCTGGATGGAGGAAACAGGTTGCGCTCAAGAGACGGTGCTTGTTATGTAGAACCATCTAAGGACATCCGTCCATTGGATCAAGGATTTGCAATTAAAATTAAATCCGAAAGAAAAACAATTATTAAACAATTAAAAAGTGAAGATTGGGAAGAGATTGCATTTGAAGCTACCTACCCACAAGCTACTATTAAATACACAGATAAAGAGTTACCAGTAGCTATTACTCTACAAGCATTTTCTCCTTTTATTCCTTTGGATGAGGATAATTCCAATTTACCAGCTACGGTACTTTCTTTTCAAGTTACTAATAATAGTAAGGAAACAATAAGTATTGAATTAATAGGTTGGTTGGAAAATGCAGTGAATAAGTTTTCGACTAAATCGGGTGACGGAGAGCGTATAAATAAGATTATAGAAAAGGAAAATTTGCTGTCGGTATTTTCTAAGTTTATTGCCACAGATGAAAATAAATTTTCAGGGGCAGGAGATTCAGGTTCCATGTGTTTGTCGCTAATTGGAACAAAAGGATTTGCAAATCCCTCACTTGATGAATTTATGCAAGAAGATGCTCTTTTTTCAAAATCTAATAAGGTAGAAGCATTAACAGATGCAGGAAATAAATTGATAGGAGGAATCGGCACTTCTCAAAAAATTAAAGCAGGGAAAACTGTAAAAATTGATTATCTCATTAGTTGGTATTTTCCTAATGTAGGAGAACGAATTAATGTACCAGATGCAAAGAGTGGGAATTATTATGCAAGTAAATTTTCGGATGCATTAGCGGTTAGTAATTACATTGCTGATAAATTCTCTTTTCTGTCTTCTAATACAGAATTATGGAAAAAAACTTGGTATGACTCAACGTTACCATGGTGGTTTTTGGAACGAACATTTATGAACATTTCTACTATGGCAACGACTACATCTCATCGTTTTGCTACAGGACGTTCATGGGCATGGGAAGGAGTTGGAGCCTGTGAAGGTAATTGTACACATGTTTGGCAATATGCACAAGCTGTAGGAAGAATTTTTCCCGCTCTTGAAAAAGACAATAGAGAAAGGGTAGATTTAGGAATATCGCTAATGGAAAATGGAGGAATATGGTTTAGGGGTGAATATGATAAGAGACCAGCAATAGATGGACAAGCAGGGACAGTATTGCGTATTTATCGCGAACATCAAATGAGTACAGATGATACTTTCCTGAGAAAAAACTGGACAAATGTAAAAAAGGCGACCCAGTTTATTATGGATCAGGATAAGAATAAAGACGGTATGGAAGATACTCCAATGGAAAACACATTGGATGCTGTTTGGGAAGGAGAAATTGCGTGGATTGTAGGTTTATGTATTGCCGCAATAAAAGCTGGCCAAATGATGGCAGAAGAAATGAACGATACTGTTTTTGCGGCTAAATGTAAAGAATACGTTGAGATTGGGAAAAAAAACATGGAAGAAAAGCTTTTCAATGGAGAGTATTTTATTCATCGCCCTGATGCAAAATTGGGTAGAAAGAATTTAGGATCCTATAATACATGTCATATTGATCAGGTATATGGTCAAGCATGGGCTTTTCAGGTTGGTTTAGACAGAGTTTTAGATAAAGAGAAAACGGTATCGGCATTACAGGCTTTATGGAAATATAATTTTAAAAGTGATGTAGGTCCATACATTAAAGAACATACTGGAGGTCGACCTCTTGCGTTACCAGGAGAAGGAGGTATGATCTTGAATACAAATCCTTATAATGAACCTAAACCTTATGGAGAAGATGTAACATGGCAATTAGGTTATTTTCATGAATGTATGAGTGGCTTTGAGCATCAGGTAGCTGCGCACATGATTGCCGAAGGAATGGTAGATGAAGGATTAGAATTAACCAAAGCGATTCACGATCGTTATCATGCAGCCAAGCGAAATCCATTTAACGAAATTGAATGTAGTGATCATTATTCACGAGCGATGGCTAGTTATGGAACATTTATAACCGCATGTGGTTTTGAATATCATGGACCTAAAGGTTATATTCGGTTTGCACCCAAATGGGATAAAGAAAATTTTAAAGTACCATTTACAACTGCAGAAGGATGGGGTACATATAATCAAATTGTTGAAGCAGGTAAGCAAATACACAAATTTGAACTAAAATATGGCTCTCTAAAGTTAGAATTAGTAAGTCTTGAAAAATTAGATTTACAAAAAGCAGAAAGAGTTTCAGTAATGTTAGAATCAAAAAAACTACCGTTTGAGTTTACTCAAGAGGGTTCTGAGATAAAAATTAAATTATTGAAACCTATTACTATAAAAACTAACCAGACTTTAATTCTTATTTTGGATTAGTAAAAAGCAAGAAAAGTAAAAGTAAATTGTGAGAAGTAAAATGTGGTTTGTAAAAAGAGAGGAGTAAAAAAATAAAATTGGTATACCAAAATTACACAATAAACTTTTTACATTTCACAAACCACATTTCACAAACCACATTTCACATTTCACATTTCACATTTTCATTTATTTAATTGTAATAGGAACTTCAACAGTTGTTTTATCCCAACCAATTACCAGATTTGCTACTGAACCATTATTAGTAAAAGCAATTGATAAAGCTTCGATAGGAGTTGATACCGCCTTAACAGGAACTGTTACTCTGGCAATATCTTTGCTTTCGTCGTATGCATAAGCTCCCCAAAGATCTATTTCTTTATTGATAATAATTGTCCATTTATCTTTTTCAGGAATGGCAAACAAACTATAAGTTCCTGCTGGAATGTTTTTACCACCAATTGTAACTGGTTTGTAGAATTTGATTTCTGTGTTTTCATTAGCTCCAACACGCCAAACTTCACCAAACGGAATTAATTGTCCAAAAATAGCTCTCCCTTTTGCCGAAGGTCTAGAATAAATAACCTTAATAACAGCAGTTGGGCTATCCGTTTTTTTAGATTTAACGGCTTTATTAGGGTAATAGGAAATGTCCAACGGACTTGTATCCAACGGTGCGAATTTAACATCTTGTGCATTAACAGAAAAAGCGGTCAATAAGATAATTGCTAGTAAATTAAATTTTTTCATAGTTTAATGATTTATAATAGTTTACACAAAGTAAGAGAATATCCAAGAGAAATCATATTATTCATTTTTCTTTTTTTATATCAATGTTTTAAGTGCAACTTAATGTTAGTTTCTTCAGAGAATATTTTTTTAGAATTGATGATATCAAGTCATCAGTTTTTATTGAGATAACTCCTTTTTAAATACTCGTGGCTGCAAAACCACCATCTACTTTAAGGATTGTTCCCGTTACAAACTTAGACATGTCACTGCATAAAAATAAAAGAGCTCCATTTATATCTTCTGGTGTCCCAAATCTTCTCATAGGAGTATTTTCAATAATCTTTTCGCCTCTTGGTGTTAATTCACCATCAGGGTTAAGTAATAAAGCTTTGTTTTGTTCACCAATAAAAAAGCCAGGAGATATTGCATTTACACGAATACCTTCACCATATTTAGTAGCCAGTTCTACTGCCATCCATTGGGTAAAATTATCAATTGCAGCTTTTGATGCCGAGTATCCAACAACTCTTGTTAATGGTCTTTGTGCAGATGCCGATGAAATATTAATTATGATTCCTTGTTTTTGCTTGGCAAAAAGTTCAGAAAAAACCTGAGAGGGTAGCATTGTCCCAATTATATTCAGATCTATTACCTTTTGCAAATCATCAACTTTCATATCATATATTGCCTGGTCTGGACTTATGGTTGCTCCGGGCATGTTTCCGCCAGCAGCATTTATAAGAATATCCAAACGTCCGTATTGAGCTATGATGTAATCTTTTGCTTTCTCGAGTTCTTCCTTTTTTAATACGTTTGCTTGTATAGCAAAAGCTTGTCCGCCATTATTTTGTATTCTATCTACTATTTTATTCGCTTTTTCAATAGATTGTGATACGATTCCTGTGATAACGCCTTGCTTAGCCAAAACAGTAGCAAAGTTACTGCCCAGCACGCCTGCACCCCCCGTTATTAAAGCAATTTTTCCTTTAAGATTAAATATTGAATCCATATAAATTAGGTACTATTTTTTATTCTGTATCAAGAGATATAGTCGATTATCATGTTTCTTTTCAAATCAAATTCTCTTTGCTTTATATTGTGTTCAGTCTGAATGTTTTATTTTTCAACCTTAATCACGATTTTTTTTAGCATCCCTTCACCAATCATTGCTGCATGAACATCTTCTGGGAATAAGATAGCGAACTGTTTTTCTTGCAATTGAAAAAACATATCTGGAGCGTCATGAAAAAAACGTACATCTTTTTCATCGCTATAATCTCCATTCGGACTAATGCATTTTTCTCTTGGTTTCCATGCAAAAGTTTCAGGACCATTTATAGAAATTTGTATGTCGATATTTTTGTCGTGACATTCAAATCCTTTGATACTTTCCTCTTTTAAAAGTCCTTCGCCATGAATAACTATTACTTTTACCCCTTTAGCTATTTCAAATGATCCTTCCGGAAGCTTACTTATATCATTTTCGTTTACATAATTAAAAGCCTTTTTAAAGTTAGGATGTAAACTATAATATTTTGCAGCGTTATTTAATGAATCTATAATCATTGTTTAATTTTTTATATTTAATTAATTCTTGTTTTGTGTATTTTTTTCTCGCTTATTGGACATAACTTATAAGTCAATAAAGGTATTTTTCTTTTTTTTAATTTTCATAGATAAAACTGAAAAACTAGTTTTTGTATAGTGACTTCTTATTTCTATAACTTCATAAATACCCATTAACCTTTAACCATTCCGCGCAATCTTTTGTCCAGAAGAGGCTTGTATCTTTTACGCCTAAACCAAAACCGTGTCCGCCTTTTTCGTATAAATGTAATTCGGCAGAAACTTTATTGTTTTTAAGAGCCAGATAATAATTAATGCTATTTTCAGATGGAACAACGGTATCATCGGTTGCGTGAACAAGAAAAGCATGAGGTGTTTCGGGAGTTACTCTTTTATCGTTGGAGAATTTATCGATTAATTCCTGAGAAGGATTTACGCCCAATAAATTAGTCTGAGATCCTTTGTGAGCGACTACATCGGTCATGCAAATTACAGGATAAATTAAAATAGAAAAACTAGGGCGTGCACTAACCGTATTATCCGTTTTATAGACAATATCATTATAATGAGTTGATAGAGTCGAAGCCAAATGTCCACCTGCAGAAAACCCCATTACACCAATTTTATCAGAATCAAAATTCCATTGATTGGCATTTTTTCTAATAAAGCGCATTGCTTCTTGCGCATCTTGCAACGGCCCAATTGTTTTGTCTTTCATAATTAAATCGCTTGGTAATCTGTATTTTAATACAAAAGCAGTAATCCCGAGAGAGTTAAGCCATTTTGCAACTTTTGCACCTTCTTTATCTATTGATAAATGCGAATATCCACCACCCGGAAGAATTAGTACCGATGTTCCATTTGGTTTGATTTCGTGAGGTAAATATATAGCCAATGTAGGTATTGTAACAAAACTAACACCCGTTACTATTCCCTCTTTTACAACTTCTTTTTCTTGATAATTTGGTGCCTTTATAGCGTCTGGAATTGCAGTTGTCCAAAGCGGAATAACTTTATCCTGAGCATATATCGGAGCGCCTATCTTTAAGGTTACAATTAGAATTATAACTGTTAGGCAATTTTTTAGATTCTTATTTTTTTTCATTTTGTATTTTTTTATCGAAACTATGCCGTTTCAATGCAATATTTTCTTTATTGATTTTGCTTTTATTTAGTAGCTTTTGGTTGAGTTTTCGGCCTTTAATTCTATCTTTTTTGGTAAAAGACCATTTAACAAATATATTGGTTAATGCTTACTTATGTATTGGTTTTTTTATGTGATATGTTTATTTAAATAGATTTTTTAAAAAATTATTTAAATTATTTGCTAAGTTAGTATTAAAAACTATATTTGTGCAATCGATTACATTAAAATTTATTTCTGCCTTAATTTTGAAATTGACAAGCATAAATAAAGAGAATAATTTTTTAACTATCCATAATAAACCAAAACCATGAACCAAACCACTAAATCCACTGGAAAGTATCGCTGGAGTATATGTGCATTGTTATTTTTTGCCACAACCATCAATTATTTAGACAGACAAGTGCTCTCTTTAACATGGAGTGATTATATCGCTCCTGAGTTTCATTGGACAAACAATGATTATGGAAATATTACTGCCTTATTTTCAATATTTTATGCTGTTTCTTTATTGTTTGCAGGAAGATTTGTGGATTGGTTGGATACCAAAAAAGGATTTCTTTGGGCAATCGGAATTTGGTCTTTAGGAGCTTGTTTGCATGCGTTTTGCGGTATTGCAACTTCAGGAATAATAACTGGTAATTGGTTTGTAGGATTTGAAGGTTCTAAAGAAATAATTAGTTCTATAAACGATACAGGAATGGTAATAAATGTGAGTGTTACTCTGTTTATTTTTGCCCGTTTTATTCTGGCAATAGGAGAGGCGGGAAATTTCCCTGCAGCGATTAAAACCACAGCCGAATATTTTCCTAAAAAAGACAGAGCTTTTTCTACAAGTATATTTAATGCTGGTGCTACCGTTGGCGCATTGGCAGCACCAATATCAATTCCGTTTATAGCTAAATCTTTTGGTTGGGAAATGGCATTTATTATTATAGGTGCACTAGGTTTTGTTTGGATGGGATTTTGGGTTTTTATGTATGATAAACCAGAAAAACATCCGAAGGTATCTGCTGCTGAATTAGAATATATTCAGCAAGATGATATCGCCGATAGTAAACTTGTAGGTTACGTTCCCGAAAACACTACCAAAGTAACTTTTGCAGATTGTTTTAGATACAAACAAACATGGGCTTTTGCTTTTGGTAAGTTCATGACCGATGGTGTTTGGTGGTTTTTCTTATTCTGGACACCAGCTTATTTAAGTTCGGTTTACGGAATGGATTCTACCCAAGCAGCTTTACCATTATTTGTTTTATACATGATTACATTACTTTCTATTATAGGCGGTTGGTTGCCAACTTATTTTGTAGAGAAGAAAGGCATGAATCCATACGAAGGTAGAATGAGAGCTATGCTAATTTTTGCATTCTTTCCCTTATTAGCATTAATCGCACAACCATTAGGGTATATAAGCTATTGGTTGCCAGTAATTATAATAGGTATTTCGGGTGCTGCTCACCAATCTTGGTCGGCTAATATATTTACAACAGTAGGAGATATGTTTCCTAAAAAAGCAATCGCAACCATTACAGGTATTGGCGGATTGGCAGGAGGAGTTGGATCAACATTAATTAATAAAGGATCAGGTTTGTTGTTTGATTATAGCAAAGAAACCAATATGTCTTTTATGGGCTTTCACGGAATTGAAGCTGGCTATTTTATCATTTTTTCAATATGTGCTGTTTGTTACTTAACAGGTTGGTCGGTAATGAAATTATTAGTACCAAAATATGCACCTATCACTGATTTATAAATAATAAATTGAGATTTGATTATAACTAATTAGAATATATTGTGTAGTTTTGTAATCGATTACATTTTTAAATAGAAATTATGACAAACTTTGAATTTAGATACGCAACAAATCCAACAGATTTTAAAAAGTATGGTACTGACGAATTAAGAACTCAGTTTTTAATTGAGAATCTATTTATCGAAAACCAAATTCAGCTTACGTATTCTATGTACGATAGATACATTGTAGGAGGAATTATGCCAGTTGGAAAAGTGTTGAAATTAGAAACGATTCCATATTTAAAATCAGAAAATTTTCTTGACAGAAGAGAATTAGGAATTATAAATGTTGGCGGAAAAGGAACTGTAACTGTCGATGGAGAAGTTTTTGAATTAGATAAAAAAGAAGCTTTATATGTAGGTCAGGGTTGCAAAGAAGTTTTGTTTGCAAGTGCCAATGGAGAGCAAGCTTTGTTTTATATCAACTCAGCTCTGGCTCATGCCAAATTTCCAAATAAAAAAGTAGGTAAAGAAAATGCCGAAGTAATTCAGTTAGGAGAAGAAAAAACTGCAAATCGCAGGGTTTTGAATAAGTTGATTGTGAATAGTATTGTTCAAACTTGCCAGTTGCAAATGGGATTAACAGAGTTATTACCAGGCAATGTTTGGAATACCATGCCTGCACATACACATGATAGAAGAATGGAAGCATATTTCTATTTTGATCTTGAAGCGCCACAAACAATTTGTCATTTCCTTGGAGAAACACAAAATACACGTCATATTTTCATGCAAAATCATCAGGCCGTTTTATCTCCAGAATGGTCTATTCACTCCGGAGCTGGAACGTCTAATTATTCTTTTATATGGGGAATGGCGGGAGAAAATTTAGATTACGGAGATATGGACATCGTTGCACCAAACGAACTAAAATAAAGAATCATGAAATTATTTGATTTAAGTAATAAAAGAGCTTTAATTACAGGAGGTACGCATGGTCTTGGTATGGCTATGGCCGAAGGTTTAGCACAAGCAGGAGCAGAGTTAGTAATTAGTAGTACAACGCCAAGCAAATTAGAAGAGGCGCTTGAATATTACAAAAATAAAGGGTACAAAGCATCAGGATATATTTTTGATGTTACCGACGAAAAAATTGCTGCCGAACAAGTAGAAGCGATCGAGAAGAATCAGGGACCAATTCATATTTTGGTAAACAATGCAGGAATAATCAAGAGAGAACCCGCGGTAAGTATGCCAATCGAAGATTTTCGTCGTGTTATAGATGTGGATTTAGTTGGAGCCTTTATCATGTCGCAATTAGTGGGACGTAAAATGATTGAGCGCAACGAAGGTAAAATTATCAATATCTGCTCGATGATGAGTGAGTTAGGTCGAAATAGTGTTTCTGCTTATGCTGCTGCAAAAGGAGGTTTGAAAATGCTTACCAAAAACTTAGCAACCGAATGGGCAAAACACAATATTCAGGTTAACGGAATCGGACCGGGTTATTTTGCTACTTCGCAAACAGAACCTATTCGCGTAGACGGAAATCCGTTTAACGAATTTATTATAAGTCGTACTCCTGCGGGACGATGGGGAGATCCAGAAGATTTAGCAGGAACAGCAGTTTTCTTAGCATCCGAAGCTAGCCGATTTGTAAACGGTCAAATTATATATGTTGATGGTGGAATTCTTGCCACAATCGGTAAACCATCAAACGAATAACCACTCAATTCTATAAAAAATATGAGCGCAAATCAGACATTCATAAACGATAATTTTTTACTCGAAAATAAATTCGCGGAAGAATTATATCATAATTACTCCAAGAATCAACCGATAATAGATTACCATAATCACCTGAATCCGCAGTTTATTGCTGAAGATAAAATCTTTGAGAACACTACTCAGGTTTGGATAAATGGCGATCACTACAAATGGCGTGCTATGCGTACATTGGGTATTAATGAGCAATTTATAACTGGAAATGGTTCTGATAAAGATAAGTTCATAAACTGGGCAAAAACAGTTCCGTATACGATGCGTAACCCTTTGTATCATTGGACACACTTAGAACTAGCTCGTTATTTTGATATTTATGACTTATTGAATGAAAAATCGGCTGAGCGAATCTATATCGAAACTTCGGAAAAAATAAATTCGGAAGCGTACAGCACACAAAATTTGCTTAAAAAAGTAAATGCCGAAGTGGTTTGTACGACCGAAGATCCAATTGATAATTTAGAATACCATATAAAACTAGCCAAGAACCCAATTGGGACTAAGATGAGCACGGCTTTTAGACCTGATAAAGCCATCTTAATTTCTAATGATGGTTACAATCAATACATTGATACTCTGGGAGAAGTTGCAGGAATTACAATTAGTTCTTATGCTGATTTATGTAGTGCTTTAAAAAACAGAATTGAATATTTTTCTAAAAATGGTTGCAAACTTAGTGATCATGGTTTAGACCAGATTTACTTTGAAAACTTCATTGAAAGTGAAATTAATTCAATTTTCAAAAAGAAAAGAGAAAACCAAACAATTACACCCGATGAAGCTTTAAAATTCCAAAGTGCTGTGTTGTTATTTTTATCCAAAACCTATCATGAATTTGGTTGGGTACAGCAATTTCACTTAGGCGCATTGCGAAATAATAATGCGAGAATGCACAGGATTTTAGGACCAGATACTGGTTGGGATTCTATTGGGGATTATCCGCAAGCACAAAAACTATCTTCATTTTTAAATGCATTAGATAGTAAAGATAAATTGACAAAAACAATCATTTACAACCTGAATCCAGCCGATAATGAAGTTATGGCAACGATGATAGGAAATTTTAATGACGGTAGTATAAAAGGTAAAGTTCAGTTTGGATCAGGATGGTGGTTTTTGGATCAAAAAGACGGAATGACCAAACAATTAAACGCACTTTCAAACATGGGATTAATTAGTTGTTTCGTGGGAATGTTAACCGATTCCAGAAGCTTTTTGTCTTTCCCAAGGCATGAGTATTTCCGACGCATTCTTTGTAATCTTTTAGGTGACGAAATAAAACGCGGCGAACTTCCTAACGATATGGAATGGATAGGAAAAATGGTTCAGGATATCTCTTACAATAACGCAAAAGAATATTTTAAATTTTAAAAGGGAATTAACCGCAAAGGAAGCAAAGGTTTACGCAAAGTCCGCAAAGTTTTCCCAATATTGTCTTTTCGACGAAGGAGAAATCTCCATGATTAGCTCGACAATTTAAGAAAAACTATGAGTTAGTTTCTTGCGGAGATTTTTCCTTCGTCGAAAAGACAAAAATTATAGTGATTTTGTGTAAATCCTAATTTTCCTTTATGCCTTAATGGTTTAAAACTTTGCGGACTTTGCGTAAATCTTTGTGCCCTTTGCGGTTAAATTATCTTAATGGTAAATAAAAACAATATGAATAAAGTAGTTGCATTCGGTGAAATTATGTTGCGTCTTTCGACAGAGAGACACCTCCGTTTTTCTCAAGCTAAAACATTTGGATCTAATTATGGCGGAGGCGAATTTAATGTTTGCGTGTCTTTGGCTAATTATGGTTTAAATGCTGAGTTTGTTACAAGATTACCCGAAAACGAAATCGGTGCTTCGGCAGTAAAAGAAATGCGAAAAATGAATGTGGCTTCCCAAAATGTAATTTATGGGGGAGAGCGTTTAGGGATTTATTTTCTGGAAACAGGTGCAGGAACACGCGGAAGTAATGTCGTTTATGACCGTGCGCATAGCTCGATGGCAACTATTGAAAAAGGATTAATCGATTGGGAAAAAGTATTGGAAGGGGCAAATTGGTTTCATTGGAGCGGAATTACTCCAGCGATTTCTCAAAGTGCTGCCGAAGCTTGTCTTGAAGCTATTAAAGTGGCTCATAAAATGGGAATTCCGATTTCATGCGATTTAAATTATAGATCAAAATTATGGCAATATGGCAAAGCTCCAAGCGATGTTATGCCAGAGATGTTACAATATAGCAATGTTATTTTAGGAGATATTGATACGGCATATTTCATGCTTGGAATCCCTAAAGTAAACCCTAATTATCAGGATGAGAAATCACTTCCTGTTTTGTATAGTAAGTTATTTGAACTGATTCCGAATTTAAAAACTGTCGCAACAACTTTACGCTATTCTGTAAGCGCATCTCACCAGAGAATTGGAGGTGTATTATTTGACGGAAAAGCAATTTATCAGGCTGCCGTGCAAGAGGTAACACCAGTCGTGGATCGTGTAGGAAGTGGCGATGCTTTTATGGGAGGATTAATTTACGGATTACTGGAATACCCGAATAATAACCAAAGAGCATTAGATTTTGCAGTTGCAGCTTGTTGCTTAAAACATACCATTGCAGGCGATTATAATTTGGTAACGTTAAAAGAAGTTGAAAATATGCTAGATGGTAATTCGGCAGGATTAGTATCAAGATAAATAATATAAAAATGGCAAAATATTCAAGAATAGAAGTAGCTACGACAATGAAAGAAAACGGTATGATTCCGTTATTTTTTCATTCGGATATAGAGATAAGTAAGAAAGTATTAAAAGCGTGTTACGATGGAGGTTCTAGATTAATGGAATTTACGAGTCGTGGTGATTTTGCTTTTGAAGTGTTTGGCGCTTTAAATAAATATGCTTTGGCAGAATTACCCGGAATGATTCTGGGTGTAGGATCCGTTACCGATGCTGCAGCAGCTTCATTATACATGCAATTGGGAGCAAATTTTATTGTGACGCCAGTACTTAGAGAAGATATTGCAATAGCTTGTAATCGTCGTAAAGTATTATGGTCACCAGGTTGTGGCACACTTACCGAGATTGCCAAAGCCGAAGAATTAGGCTGCGAAATTGTAAAATTATTTCCAGCAGATACTTATGGACCAGAATTTATAAAAGGAATAAAAGGACCATCTCCCTGGACAAGTATTATGCCTACGGGCGGAGTTTTTCCAACCGAAGAAAGTTTGTCATCCTGGCTTAATGCTGGTGCAACTTGCGTAGGAATTGGTTCGCAATTAATCTCAAAAGAAATAATAGACAACAATGATTTTGAAGGACTAAAAAACAAAGTCAGCGAAGTTCTTGAGATTATTAAAAAAATTAGAAAATAAAATACGGAATAGCCATTCCTAAAGATTGTTTTTAAATGTTTTTTTGATTTTTAAGTTGTAATAGAGCATTATTCTTGCAGAATAAAACCTGCCAGTCCTCACAACAAGTTTTGTTTGTAACAGGCGTAATGCATCTTTTACAACTGAAAGTACAAAGTATTTAATTCAATTATATACAACACTTTAAGTTATTAATAATGAAAAAACTAAATAGAGAAAATATAGGATTATCCGATAAACTTCCAATAAAAATTGTTCAATTTGGAGAAGGAAATTTTTTGAGAGCATTTGTAGAATTTGCTTTTCAGAAACTGAATCAAGATGCCAATTTTAATGCAGGAATTGCTGTTGTACAACCTATTGATAAAGGCTTGGTTAATATGATTAACGACCAGGATGGTTTGTACACATTATTCATGAAAGGGATAAAAAAAGGAGAAGAAATTCAGGAAAAAGAATTGATTACAAATATTGTAAAAGCAGTTGATCCTTATGCATCTTTTAATGAGTTTTTGGCTTTAGCCAAAGAAGAAGAATTGGCTTTTATCATTTCTAATACTACCGAAGCAGGTATAGAATATATTGCTAGTGATAAGCCTACAATGCAACCGCCAGTTTCATTTCCTGCTAAATTAACGGTGCTTTTGCACGAAAGATTCAAACATTTTAATGGAGATAAGTCTAAAGGATTAACGATCATTCCTTGTGAATTAATCAATTATAACTCAGATACTTTAAAAGAGATTATATTAAAATATTGTGCAGATTGGAGCCTTGAAGTAGATTTTACATTATGGCTTTTAAATCATTGTACTTTTCATAATACATTGGTAGACCGTATTGTTCCGGGTTATCCAAAAGATCAAATTGAAGAATACAACAAACAGTTGGATTACTCAGATAATTTGATTGTAAGTGCCGAAACATTCTTTTTGTGGGTTATAGAAGGAGATGATAAATTGAAGGCTAAACTTCCGTTTGAGAAAACCAATCTGGATGTGAAAATTGTTGCCGATATGCAACCGTATAGAACTCGTAAAGTTAGAATCTTAAATGGTGCACATACAGCAATGGTTCCGTTTTCTCTTCTTTATGGAAATGAAACGGTAAAGGAAACAGTTGATAATCCATTTACAGGAGAGTTTGTAAATAAAGCCGTTTTTGAAGAAATAAACGAAACATTAAATATGGATGCAGCTGAACTGATAAGCTTCTCTGAAGAAGTCTTGGATCGTTTTAGAAATCCATTTATAAAGCATTTATTATCCAGTATTGCATTGAACTCTATTTCGAAATTTAAAGTTCGTGTTTTGCCAAGTTTAGTCGAATATGCTGCAATTCACAACAAGCTTCCAATTCATTTAACGTTTGCATTTGCTTGTTTGATTCGTTTTTATAAAGGCACTTGGCAAAATCAAGCTTTACCAATTAATGATAGTGAGGATATTGTTACTTTCTTTGATGGACTTTGGAAATCCGATGATTATGAGAAAATAGCACGACTTACTTTGCAAAATAAAAGTTTCTGGGATGAAGATTTAACGCTGATTCCGGGCTTGACAAAAGCAATTAGAATAGCATTAAAGGAAATTGATGCAAACGGAATTGAGAATGGTTTTGCTAATTTCCAAAAACAATTAAATACAACAACACAGAACATTTAATCATGGCAACTCAAAAAAAATTAATAAAAGTTCATCCTACCGATAATGTAGCGGTAGCTTTGGTAAATCTTTCAGCTGGCGAGGTCATCAATTTTGAAGGTGAAGACATCACTATTAAGACTGATGTGAAAATGAAACATAAAATTGCTTTGTCTGATTTTGCGACAGGCGAAAAAATTATTATGTATGGTGTTTTGGTCGGAAGAGCAAGTCAAACGATTGTAAAAGGAGATGTACTTACGATAAGTAATGTAAAACATGAAAGCACTAAAGTATTCGAAAAAACAGAATCGATTGGTTGGACTGTTCCAAATATAGAAAAATGGAAAGACAGAACTTTTGATGGATATCATAGAGAAGATGGGCAAGTAGGAACTGAAAATGTTTGGTTGTTTTTTCCATTGGTTTTTTGTGAAAACAGAAATATTGAAATCTTAAAAGATATTTTCGAGAAGGAATTAATGAAACCTAAAGAGAATGATTACCAGTTATTGCTTCGTTCTTTGGTAAAATCAGAAAGTGGCGGAGCGAGTAATGAAGCGGCTTCTAATGATTCTAATTTATTCAATAATATCGAAGTAAAATTCATAACGCATCAAGGTGGATGTGGAGGTATTCGTCAGGATTCGCATAGTTTAGCCAAATTGTTGGCTGGTTATGTAAACAATCCTAACGTGGCTGGAGCTACAGTATTGAGTTTAGGATGTCAGAATCTTCAAATTCAGATTTTTAAAGATGCTCTGGATGAGATAAATCCTAATAGTAAAAAGCCTGTTTTAATTTACGATCAGCAACAAATAGGAACTATCGAAGCAATGCTTAGTAGCGTTGTAAAAGATACATTTGAAGCTATTAAAAAAGCGAATGAAATACAAAGAACGCCAGCTCCATTATCTAAATTAAAAATTGGATTAGAATGTGGTGGATCTGATGGATTCTCAGGAATTTCGGCTAACCCAACATTAGGAATAACATCCGATTTATTGGCTGCTTTAGGAGGAACTACAATTCTTTCGGAGTTTCCAGAATTATGTGGAGTAGAGCAGGAGTTGGTAAACCGTTGTGTAGAAGACGAGAGCGGAAAACGTTTCTTGGAATTGATGAAATGGTATGAAAAAACGGTTGTCGATGCAGGTTCTGGATTTGACATGAACCCTTCACCAGGAAATATAAAAGATGGTTTAATTACCGATGCAATGAAATCGGCTGGAGCTGCCAAAAAAGGGGGAACTTCTCCAATTGTTGGTGTTTCAGATTACGGAGAATATATTACAAAACCAGGTTTAAACTTGCTTTGTACTCCAGGAAATGATGTAGAATGTACTACGGCAATGGTTGGTTCTGGAGCAAATATGGTTTTGTTTACAACAGGTTTAGGAACTCCAACAGGAAACCCAATTGCACCAGTTGTAAAAATTTCATCCAACTCTGAGTTGGCTGCAAAAATGTCGGATATTATCGACATTGATACAGGCGGAATCATTACAGGAGAAAAATCTATTGAAGAAATGGGGGATGAAATGTTAGAATTTATAATAAATGTAGCAAGTGGTAAGATCAAAACCAAAGCTGCGATTTTAAACCAAAATGATTTTATTCCTTGGAAACGTGGGGTTTCGCTTTAAGATAAAATTACCAACCATATAAGTTATGTAAGGAAATATAAGTTTTATAAACATTTCGCTTAAATGATCTTACATAACTTATATGGTTAAAATAAAAAACTAAGAGGTAGTTCTTGCAGATGATTTACGGATATGTAATTCAGGCTTCAGGACTACCTTTTTTTCGATCATGATTTTATCTGTTTTCTCCATTTGTTCTAAGAAAACACGAGCGGACATTTTACCCATTTCCAATGGAGACTGATCTACAGAAGTTATAGATAATTCCATGAATTTAGTAAAAGGTTCGTTACTAAAACCAGCAACACAAAAATCGGATGGAATATTAATATCTCTGGCTCTCAATTCCTGAATTGCTCCCAAAGCTGCAAAATCACTCGAAGAAAATATAGCATCTGGTGGCGTATCGTATTGCATTAAAATATCTAATGCTTCTTTTCCTGCATCAACACTACTCTTGGATTGGATAACATATTTTTCGTCAAATGTTAATCCAGAATCTAATAAAGCCTGTTTGTAACCAAGGAACCTGTTCTTGAAAATTTCTAGCGATTGATCTCCAGAAAAATGTGCAATAGATTTACATCCTTGATTAATAAGATGTTTGGTAGTTTCGTATCCACCCTTAAAGTCATCGATTGTTACAGAACTTACTCCGTTGATGTCTTTTTTTCTATCAAAAAATATTAGCGGAACGTTATTGTTAACGATATTCATAAATGCTGTATCGTTTTCATTTGTAACATCGGTAACCGACATTAAAATCCCATCTACCTGAGCATCAAGTAAGGTATGTAAGTTTTCATTTTCTCTTTTTGGATTTTCATGAGTTTGACAAATAATAACATGAAAACCATGAGGGTGTAATTCTTCTTCAATACCTCTAATTACCGAGGCAAAAAAGTTACTATCTATACGAGGAACAATAACACCTACATTATTGCTTCTTCCACTCTGTAGAGCAAGAGCAAGTCTGTTTTGTTTGTAGTTCATCGCAGCAGCTGTTTCTATAACTAACTTGCGCGTACTTTCTTTGATCTTAGGATTATTATTTAATGCTCTAGATACAGTAGCAGCAGTGATATTTAATCTTTCGGCAATATCATAAATAGTTATTTTTTCGCTCATGCAGCAGTAGTCTTTTTATTAGTAAGTTACAAAAATAAGAATTTTTTTAACATTAATGGCTGGTAGTTGTTATCGATTACTTTATTTCTTTAGTAAGGCTTTTAAAAGTGCATTATAGTAATAATTTATTAGTTTTTTTGAACTAAATATAATTTTATTTGTGATTAAAAATTAAATATCTAATTTTTATCTAAATATATTTGGCGCATTCAAAGTAATTATATATTTTCGTGTAATCGATTACATTAAAATATTTAATTGTTGAAAACGAATTCTAAAAACTATACCACAATGCTTATAAATAAACCAATACTTGCGAATACTAAATATATTTATATAGTAATTACAGCTTTATTTTTATCGTGTATTACTTCTTCTAAATTGCAAGCTCAAAAAAATCCATGGAAGGAAATGGAAGAAATAATTAAAAAAATTCCTACTACAAAATTTCCAGATAAAAATTTTAACATAAATGAGTATGGAGCAATATCTGATGGTGTTACAGATAATACGTTAGCGTTTAAAAAAGCTATCGAAGCTTGTGTTGCAAGTGGTGGTGGTAAAGTAGTAGTGCCAAACGGAAAATATTTTACAGGAGCAATACATTTAGACAATAATGTGAATTTGTTTCTGGATGATAATGCAGAGATTTTATTTAGTACAAATCCTAAAGATTATCCTATAGTTCATACCTCTTTTGAAGGGACTGAAATGATGAATTATTCTCCTTTTATATATGCTTACAAAAAAACAAATGTTGCAGTAACCGGAAAAGGAACGCTTAACGGACAATCTAGCACTAAAAACTGGTGGACTTGGGCTGGTAAGGGGTATGGTTGGGAAAAAGGAATGCCAAGCCAGAATGATGCACTTAATCGTCCAGCTTTGGTAGAAATGGGAGAAATAGGAACTCCGGTAGCCGAAAGAGTTTTTGGAGAAGGTCATTATATACGTCCAAACTTCTTAGAGTTCTTCGAGTGTAATACTGTTTTGGTAAAAGATGTAAAAATTATCGATGTGCCTTCATGGGTTATTCATCCTATGAAATCCAGAGATGTAATTGTCGATGGTGTTACTATAATAAGTCATGGTCCTAATAATGATGGTTGCGATCCGGAATATTCTCAAAATGTAATTATCAGAAACTGCACCTTTAATACTGGAGATGATTGTATTGCTATAAAATCTGGTAGAGATGGGGATGGAAGAAGAGTTGGGATTCCGAGTAAAAATATCATTGTTCAAAACTGCAAAATGATAGATGGTCATGGCGGTGTTGTAATGGGAAGTGAGATATCTGCTGGTGTAAGCAATGTTTTTGTAGAAAATTGCATCATGGACAGCCCTAATCTAGATAGAGCTATTAGAATCAAAACCAACTCAAAAAGAGGTGGACTTACAGAGAATGTTTATGTAAGGAATATTGAAGTTGGAACCGTTGCCGAAAGTGTTTTGAGAGTTACCATGTTTTATGATATCTATGGTAGCCAAGTAGGTGATTTTATTCCAGCAATACGAAACATTAATCTAGAAAATATTAAAGTAAAAAATGGAGGAAAGTTTGGTATTCTAGCCGATGGATATGAGCAATCGCCTATAGAAAATATCACGTTTACCAATGTTAGAATCGATAAAGTAGAAAAACCATATTCACTTAAACATGTAAAGAACATAAAGTTTAATAATACTTATATCAATGGTGTTAAAATGAAAAGCATAAAATAAACTACCAAAACAAACAAACCTTAACTATTAAAACCAAATTTATGAATAATAACCATTTATTAAAAAAAGGGACAAGAAGTTATTTTGTCTGGGCCTTTTTTCTGATATTTTTCATGAGCAATCAAATTTTTGCTCAGGATGTAACAATAGAAGGTACCGTTAAAGATGCCGCAGGTTTAACTTTACCGGGTGTAAATGTATTAGAAAAAGGATCAAAGAATGGTGTTTCGACCGACTTTGACGGACATTATAAAATCAAACTTACCAATCCGAAAGCGATATTAACTTTTTCGTTTATAGGATTTAAAACTAAAGAAGTTGCTTTAACTGGAAAAAACAAAATTGATATTGTATTAAATGAAGATGCCAATACATTAAATGAAGTTGTAGTTATTGGATATGGGTCAGTAAAAAAAGGGGATTTAACTGGCGCTGTTTCTACTTTATCGGGTAACGATGTAAGAAAGACACCTATTGCAAACGTAGCCGAAGCTCTAACAGGGCGTATAGCTGGGGTTCAGGTAATATCTTCAGAAGGTTCGCCAGATTCAGAAGTTAAAATTAGAATTCGTGGTGGAGGATCTTTAACGCAAGATAGCTCTCCATTAATAATAGTAGATGGATTTCCTGTAAATAGTATGAACGATATTTCTCCATCTGATATTGATACTATTACCACCTTAAAAGATGCTGCATCTACAGCAATTTATGGTTCCAGAGGTGCAAATGGAGTTATTATTATTACTACCAAAAGTGGTAAAGATGGTAAAATTGCAGTGAACTTTAATATGTTCTACGGAATGAAAAAGATGGCTAATGAAATTGATGTTCTTGCACCAGATGATTTTGTAAAGTGGCAATATGAATATGCTTTGCTCGAAAAAGGAAATGCAGATTCGTATGAAAAATATTTTGGATCATGGCAAGATTATGATATTTATAAAGGTTTAAAAGGAGATAACTGGCAAAAGCAAATTTATGGTCGTACTGGAGAAGTACAAAGCCGTGATTTAGCTATACGTGGTGGTTCGGATAAAATTAATTTCAATTTTAATTATGCGCATTATGATGAAACTGCTATTATGCAAGGTTCAGATTTTAAAAGAGATAACTTATCGCTTGCGCTAAAAAGTAAAGCGAGTGAAAAAGTTGATCTTACCTTTACAATGCGTTACTCTAATTCAGAAATAAATGGAGGAGGAGCTAATGAGCAAAATGAGGTTTCATCAAATGATTCTCGTTTAAAACACGCTGTGGGATATTCGCCATTACCAATGCCAGGTTTAACAACAGATGATACAGATGAGGCAGTATCGGGTTATCTTGTAAATCCTTTTGTGGCTGTAGCCGATAATGACCGCCAGCAGCTTAGAAAAAACTTTAATATGTTGGGTAGTTTTTCATGGAAAATTACTGATAAACTGGTTTTTAAAACAGATTTAGGACTTGATAATTATAGTTATTTAGATTCTCGTTTTTACGGACGTTCTACTTATTATGTGGCCAATAAACCTGCTGCTACACTACAAGGAATGCCTGCACTTATAATGAGTGATCGTACAGAAGTTCGTTTTAGAAACGCAAATACCCTTAATTATGACTTTAAAAAAGCATTGGGTGATAATCATAATTTAAAAATCCTTGTAGGAGAAGAGTCTATTAATTATCAAAGAAATGATGTAAATACTACTTTACAAGGTTTTCCGACGTTTTTTGATTTTGAACAAGCTAAAAAATTGACTTCACAAGGTAAACCTATCTCTGTAGATAATTATTATTTTGCAGATGATAAATTACTTTCGTTTTTTGGACGTTTAAATTACGATTATAAAGATCGTTATCTTTTTACGGCAACATATCGTGCCGACGGATCAAGTAAGTTTGCCGACGGTAATAAATGGGGATTTTTCCCTGCAGCAGCAGCAGCTTGGAAAATATCTGAAGAAAGTTTCTTAAAAGAGGTTTCCTGGATAAACTCACTTAAAGTAAGATTGAGTTATGGTGAGGCTGGGAATAATAATATCCCGACCGGACAAACAGTAAAAACGTTAGAATCAACGCCATCTTCTTGGATAGATGGTACTGAAAATTATTGGGCTGCACCAACGATCTTGTTTAATCCAGACTTAAAATGGGAGACTACAGTAACGCAGAACTTAGGAATAGATTTTGATTTTTTTAAAAGCCGTGTAAATGGTTCTGTAGAAATGTATAAAAATGTAACTAAAGATCTTTTGATAAATTTCCTTATAGCAGGATCAGGTTATTCGAGCCAATATCGAAACATGGGAGAAACTCAAAATACTGGTTTTGAAGCTACTCTAAATGTAGTGGCATTACAAAAACAGAATTATGGTTTGAATTTTTCTTTTAACGTAGGTATAAATAAAAACCGCATTAACTCTCTTGGAGTTATGGATAGTTTTAATCCTTCAAGTACTTGGAATTCGGCAATAGATGGAGATTATCAGGTAAAAGTAGGTCAGCCAATAGGTATGATGTATGGCTTTAAGAATGATGGTCGTTATGAAGTATCTGATTTTGATTATGATGGAACGAAATATACTTTAAAACCAGGAATTGCAAACAGCTCAGGTATTGTTGGTGCTGTGCAACCAGGAAGTATGAAGTTAAAAGATTTAAACGGTGATGGAGTGGTAACGGTAGATGATCGCACAATAATTGGTAATTCTAACCCAAAATATAGTGGAGGTTTTGTAATTAACGGTAACGCTTATGGATTTGATCTTTCAGCTTCTTTTAACTATAGCATTGGCAATGATGTTTATAATGCCAATAAAGTTGAATTTACGACTTCTACGCCAAATGGGCAATATAGAAATTTAAGTACAGATATGGCCGATGGTAACAGATGGACAAATCTTGACCCAGCTTCTGGACAATTAGTAACAGATCCGACTCAATTAGCAGCTCTTAATGCTAATACAACAATGTGGTCACCATATATGAATCGTTTTGTTTTTAATGATTGGGCAGTCGAAGATGGTTCTTTTTTAAGACTTAATACGCTTACATTAGGATATACATCTCCAAATTCTCTTATTTCGGCATTGGGAGTTTCTAAATTAAGATTTTACCTAACAGCTACTAATGTTTTCCTTCTTACTAATTATTCAGGACCAGATCCTGAGGTTTCTACAAGAAGAAAAACACCGCTAACTCCGGGAGTAGATTATTCTGCATATCCGCGTAGCAGGCAAATGGTTTTTGGTTTAAATCTAGCTTTTTAATTTAACACGTATCAAAAGATGAAACATAAAATAATAATAGCAGGACTAATTTTAGCAAGTCTTTTTAGTGCTTGCCAAGAGTTTTCAGAGGATTATTTGGATGCTCCCGGAAAATCAACATTAGAAGAACAAGAAATTTTTTCTAATGAGGGATTAACCAAAGGTGCAGTTGATGGAATTAAAATAGCATTTGCTGAAACTAATGGACACAGAGGGCGTTTTCTTCCTTTTTACGGATTTAATACAGATACTGAGTGGTATAATGCTTCAGAATCTACTTCTGATGATAAAGCAGGTTTAAGTATTTACGATGCAAAGCCAACCAATAGCCAGATGAATCTGGAGGTAACAGAAGGTGGTGGAGGTAACCCTTGGACATCCATGTATACGGGAATCGAACGTGCTAATATTTGCATCAACGGTATTCGTAAATATGGTAACCCAAAACCGGGAACTGAATTTGGATATTTATTAGGAGAGGCTTTAACATTACGCGCTGTATTTTACGCAGATTTGGTTAAAGCACATGGTGATGTACCCGCTCGTTTTGAGCCAGTTAATACAGAAACCATTTATTTACCAAAATCAAGTCGTGATGTAATTTATAAGCAAATTATTCAGGATTTAGGAGAAGCCGCTACACTAGTTCCATGGCCTAATGAAAGTGCTGCTACTGCAAGTGTAGAACGCATTAATAAAGCTTTTGTTAAAGGATTACGTGCTCGTTTAGCATTGGTTGCTAGTGGATTTCAGCAATATCCAGACGGTGTTCACAGAAGTAATGATGCAGAACTTTCGGTAGATAAAATGTATAAATTGGCATTAGATGAATCTCGTTCGGTTATTCAGAGTGGAAAAGCTAATTTGGAACCTTCGTTTGAAACATTCTGGAGAAAATACAACCAAGAAAATATTACGGCAGGAGGGGAATCTCTTTGGGAAATTCCTTTTGCAGATGGTAGAGGAAGAATGTTATACAGTTTTGCTGTAAAGCATACAGATGTAGATCAATTTCATGCAAATGGACCTAACCGCGGAGGTTCGGCAGGACCACTACCTACTATTTTTTATGATTACGATAAAGCAGATAGTCGTAGAGATGTTACCTGTGTACCTTACTTATACGGTAAACCTGTAAATGGAATCGCCAAGCAAGAATTAGGAGCATTAAACAAATGGTATTTTGGTAAATACCGTTACGAATGGATGACTCGTTTTGTGACTTCTACAAATGATGATGGTGTAAATAAAATTTATATGCGTTATGCCGAAGTGCTTTTAATTGCTGCGGAAGCTGCTAATGAATTAGAAGGCCCTGCAGCTGCTGCGCCTTACTTAAAAGAAATACGCAGAAGAGCTTTTGCTGCTGGAGATCAGAGTCAAAAAGTAGATAATTATGTAAATGGTTTAAGTAGTAAAACAGCAATGTTCAATGCTATTGTAGATGAAAATAAATATGAGTTTACGGGAGAAATGGAACGTAAGCAAGCACTTATTCGTTGGAATTTACTTAAAGTAAAATTAGACGAAGCCAAACAAAAAATGTTTGATTTGCAGAAACGCACAGGAGATTATGTCGATGTACCAACTACTTTGTATTTTAAATATGAAGATGATGATGTTACGCTTGATATTTATGGATTAAATCGCGGCGAAAATGTAAACCCTGGTGCAGATTATAGCTCTTTTCCTTGGAATACACTTACGGATAGTAAGATAAATTCGATTTACAAGATTGGAGTTGATCCAGATACAAGACAGTTTTGGCCAATATGGCAAAAGCTTATTGAAGGAAGCAATGGGAAATTGTTTAATGATTATGGCTATTAATATCTAACTTAAAACTAATTATAAATTATTAAGTTTATGAAAATAAAATATATACTAAAAGGATTAATAGCCACATTATTGTTCATGTTTGCTTTTTCTAGCTGCGAAAGTTATAATGAAGGTTTGCTAGACGGAATAGGAGCAACCAGAGAGTTTTCGCCTA
This sequence comes from Flavobacterium sp. GL_143, assembly GCF_057834355.1. Taxonomy (NCBI): domain Bacteria; kingdom Pseudomonadati; phylum Bacteroidota; class Flavobacteriia; order Flavobacteriales; family Flavobacteriaceae; genus Flavobacterium; species Flavobacterium sp. GL_143. Next base: position 3,806,009 of record NZ_CM174401.1, read on the forward strand.
TAGGTCTTACTGCGGTAGTTAGGAATCAAACAGCAGTTGATTTAAATTGGACTGTTAATGAAGATGCAGATCATTATGTTGTAGAGTTTAGCGCAGATGATGTAGACTTTAAGACTATTTATAAAACAGTTAACGTTAATCCACAAGAATTGCCGGTTCGTATACAATTAGAAGGAGAAACAACGTATTCAATTCGAATAAAAGCAGTGAGTTCAACAGGATTAGAAGATTCTAAATGGTCTGTTACTAAGGCAACCACATCATCAGAGCAAATTTTCTTAGCTAGCCAAGATGGCGACATAGAGTCGAATAAAGTTACCTTGAGATGGGTTGCTAATAGTAATGTAACAGAAATAGTTGTTAATCCTGGCACCATTAAACATGTTGTAACTGCAGAAGAAAAAGCAAACGGAATTGCGATAATAACAGGATTAAAAGGAGAAACACCTTATAGAGCAGACTTATTTAATGGTACTAAAAAAAGAGGTTTTTTAGATTTTACAACAGGAATTGATATAGGAACAGGGATTTTGGTTAAACCAGAAGATGATTTAAGTGCTAAAATTGCCGATGCTGCGCCAGGAGCCGTATTAGTATTGATGCCTGGTGATTATACAGTTTTTAAAGGCACAATCAGTTTGAATAAATCAATCACTATTAGAGGATTATATAGTTATAAGAAACCATTATTACATGTAAACTTCTCCCTCAATAATGGATCTACAATTCTTAATTTGATAGATTTAGATTTAAACGGAGATAAAACTCTTACTGATGCTGTTAAATACAATGAAGCAAATGTAACCTATGGTCCGCTTTTAATAAGTGGATGTAATATTCATGATTTCGGAAAATCATTAATATCTTCAAGTCAAGCTAATACAAGAGTTGGTTCAGCTATAGTAGAGAACACTGTTGTAACAAATGTATTGACTAATAATGGTGATTTTATTGACTTTAGGATTGCTCATTTAGGACAGCTTACATTAAAAAACAGTACGTTTAATAATTGTGCATTAGGACGTGATTTTATCCGTATAGATAATGCCAAAGATTTAACAGGGACAGGTTTAATCACTAATATATTAATTGATGGTTGTACGATATTTAATAATGGAATGACTGCTTCAAATAGAATTTTGTACATACGTTTTGTATCTAATGCAACGACAATTCGTAATACATTGTTTGCGCAAACAGCTGCAATCTTTGCAAATCAAGCTGTTACAGCAGCTCCAACATTTGTAAATAATAATTATTATAATTCGGCTGCACTTTTTACTACAGCTGCAACTCCTATAAAATTTGATAATTCTGGAAATTACACAACATTAGATCCTAAATTCACAAATGCTTTAAATGGTGATTTTACAGTTGGAAATCAGACATTAAAAGAGAATAATGTAGGAGATCCACGTTGGTTTAAATAGCGTTATCTTATAAATTAGTTTAAAAAGAGGTATGCAATTTTTGCATATCTCTTTTTTTTGTTCATTTTTTAGGCACAGTGTTTAGTTTCAGTTTACAGTACCAGTTTATAGTACCAGTCTCAGTATGTAGCTCCTTACAGGTAATCTTTCTCTACAAACTTTCTCTACAAACTTTCTCCATAATCTTTCTCCATAATCTTTCTCCATAATCTTTCTCCATAATCTTTCTCCATAATCTTTCTCCATAATCTTTCTCCATAATCTTTCTCCATAATCTTTCTCCATAATCTTTCTCCACAAACTTGTCTTCCCGACGCAGGAGGGATCTCCGCAAGTAACTCCATTCCAATTTTTACATTTCATATTTTCAATCACCGTAACCAAAGGTTATCACTGCATATCATCTTATAGACATTACCAACGGTTTCAACCGTTGGAGCGCAATGCATTATCACAACCTGTATCACACGGTTGTAACCGTGAGCTATGATTAAAATATTATACAATTTATATTTCACATCTCTCAATTGCCACAACTGGTACTTTAAACTAGTACTGCAAGCTGAAACTGAATACTTAAAGCAATCGATTACTTTAATGTAACATTTAAATCTTATTTAAATTATTATAATAACAAATTATCAGTTTTTTTACACTTATTATAATTTTAATCCTGTATATAAAACAAATACGTAATTTTTATTTAATTTAATTTGGCTCGTTCAAACTAATTTTATACTTTCGTGTAATCGATTACATAATTGTTGTTTTTTATTCAGAAAAGGCATTAATAATCGGTATAGATGATTGTAAATAAGTTTATAACGTCACAAATAGTTGCAGTTTTTAATGTGATTATACTGTTGGTTTTTCATACAGAGAAACAAGTTCATAATATTTCTGAATCCAATCCATGGAAAAAGAGGGATTAATCGCAAAAAAAGCAGATTAGGTTTATTTACTAAAGAATATTAAAAAGCATAAATTTTATTACTACCTATCTATATAATGATAAAAAAATAGAATCAATTATGAATTAAAATACTATCAATTAACCAAACCATTAAAACCAAACTATGAACATTAAACCATTATTAAAGAAAAAAATAAAATACAATCTTGTATTTTTATTTTTCCTGAATTTTCTGTTGAGCAATACCATAAATGCTCAATCTACTGTAATAGAAGGAAAAATTACCGATGCCGCTGGATTATCTCTGCCAGGAGTGAATATTCTAGAAAAAGGAACTAAAAACGGAACTTCGACAGATTTTGAAGGAAGTTTTAAAATAAATGTAACAAACAGTAAAGCAATCTTAGTATTAAGCTATTTAGGTTTCCAGACTCAAGAAGTGAGTGTTGCAGGAAAATCAAAAATTAATATAAGCCTTATCGAAGACACAAATTCTCTAAAAGAGGTAGTTGTTGTAGGATATGGAACTGTTAAGAAAGCAGATCTTACGGGAGCAGTCAATACTTTATCATCTGCCAAAATAACCGAAAGAAATGTTACCAATCCTATGGAAGCAATTCAGGGAAGTATTGCAGGGGTTCAGGTAACCTCAAACTCAGGACGAATAGGCGATGGATTTAATGTTATTATAAGAGGAGCAAACTCTATTAATAAAGACGGATCAAAACCGCTGTTTGTTGTAGATGGAGTACCTACAGATAATATCGATTTCTTAAACCCGCAGGACATTGCCAGAATGGACGTACTTAAAGACGCATCATCGGCTGCAATTTATGGTTCAAGAGGAGGAAGTGGAGTTATTATTGTGACTACAAAAAACGGAACAAATGCCAAAGCTGGTGTAACCGTAACTTTTGATACTTCATACGGTAACAAACAAGCGGTGAGATTACCTAAATTAATGAGCCCAGAAAAATGGTGGTATTATCATCAATCGGCATTTTTGGCAACTACAATTTCAGCAACCAATCCTACTTATATGGATATAGATCCAACAGAATTAAATGCTGCTGTAGGACAAGGCGGAACCAATGCAGTTTTATTTCAAAGAGTAGCAAACAACCAAAGCTACAATTGGCAAGATACTGTGCTTAAAGGCGGAATGACACAAAATAATTATTTTACAGTTTCGGGTCGTGCCGATAACGGATTGTCTTATAACATAGGTTTGGGAGCACAGAAAGAAACTGGAGTTATCGATAATGAAGGAATCGATAAATATACTTTTAAAGCAGGTTTAAATCATAAGATAAATGATAAAATTTCATTTGGAGTAAACTTAACGATGTCTAAAACGGACGAGCAACTTGGTAGTGGAACTGCAATGCAAGAAGCCTTCAGACAAAACCCTTATACATCTCCATGGGCGATAGATGCATCGGGTAACGAAATAGTTGGTACCTATGCACAACAACCGGGTACTTTAAAATACCCAAATGGAACCCTTGGAATTAATAAAACAGGATCATACAATCCGCTTTTAGAAATTGCTAATTCTAGCGACGAAATAAGAAGATTTACTACAATAGGTAGCGTATTTGCAGAGTACAAAGCGACAAGCTGGTTATCATTCAAGTCAACTTTTTCAGCAGGAAAAATGGATGCCAGAGAAGGTAGATCATTAGGAGCACAGACCGATTTTGGACTTAAAAACAAGAGTTTAACATCTGGTGATGTAACCAATGTAGACAACTTCAATTATACTTGGGACAATCAGTTCAATATCAATTACACGATAAAAGACGCTCACGTATTTAGCTTTTTAGGACTTCAGAGTTTTTATTCAAATACAACCGAAACTTATTTTTCTTCTTCAAGAGAAAATCCTTTCGAAACGAGTTTTTACAATCTTCCTTCAGGAGCACAAGCAACGTATTCATTAACACCATCAGGTAATATTGCTTTAATTCCTTCGGGCGTATTTATTCCGTATTCTAAAAACACATTAGAATCTTATGCAGCTCGTTTAAACTACGCTTACAAAGGGCGTTATTTATTGACAGCTTCAGTACGATATGATGGATCATCGGTTTTGTCTGAAGAAAATAAATGGACAGCTTTCCCATCTGTAGCTTTGGGTTGGAATGTTCATGAAGAATCATTCATGAAAAATTTAAAATTTGTTTCAAACTTTAAATTAAGAGGAAGTATCGGTTATACAGGAAATGACAACGTAAGTCCATACTCAAGTTTAAGTGTTTTAAAAGTACCAACATATTATGACTTTAATGGTACAGTTGCAAATGGATATACATCTTCAAGCTTAGGAAATACAGACCTTACTTGGGAGAAAACAAAAGAGGTAAACTTAGGTTTAGATTTTGGATTTGTACGAAACAGAATCTCAGGTAGCGTAGATGTTTACGATCGTTTATCAAAAGATTTATTGTTCCAGCAAGCATTACCATTAGAGATTGGAGTTCCTACAATTACTTCAAACGTAGGTTCTGTAAGCAATAGAGGAATCGAGGTTGCCTTGGTAACTAAGAATATCCAAACTAAAAATGTGTCTTGGGAAACCAGTTTTACCTTTACTAAAAACGTGAATAAATTGGAGTCTATTTACGGACAAGACAAAGTAGACGATGTTGGAAACAACTTATTTATAGGAGAAAATATCCATTCGTATTATAACTATGTTTTTGATGGAGTTTGGCAAGAAAGCGAAGCTGCTCAGGCACTTTCTTATGGTCAAAAACCTGGAGAAGCAAAAGTAAAAGATTTAAATAATGATGGTAAAATTGATGCTAATAATGATAGAGCGATTTTAGGAAATTATGATCCAAAATGGTCAGGAAGTTTCTCTACAACATTAAAAGTAAAACAATTTGATTTATCGATGTCTTTGATAACAAATCAAGGAATGACAGTATTTAGCGGATTCCACGACAACTTTGCCGATGTTACCGATAGAGGTCGCCAGAAATTAGATTTAGGCGATTGGTATGTTCCTGCAAATGGAGCAGGTTTACCTGCACAATACTCAAACACCAACCCATTACCACGTGGAGCAGGAGTTTATTATGATACTAATAATGTAGCTTTTTACAAAGATGCATCATTTGTTAAAATTCAAAACATTGCTTTAGGGTATAGTTTTAACGATGAATTACTAGATAAATTAAAACTTAAAAGTTTACGCCTTTATGTAAATGTCCTGAATCCGTTTGTATTTACAAATTATGAAGGATACGACCCAGAATGGGCAACTGCGGCACTTGCAGTTAACCGTGTGTCGACAATGACAGTACAAATGGGATTAAGTTTAAAATTTTAAATTAAAGAAAAATGAAAAGAATAATAGTAATTATAGGAATACTGGTAACGACACTAAATTCATGCTCGGATTATATCGAGGAAGATAATCGTTCCTATGGTTCGGCAGAGCAATACTTTATTACTGCTCCCGGTTTTGAATCATTGGTAAACACAAATTATGCAGCACTAAAAGATGTTTACGGTGGAGACCCTTGGTTGTTTGAAGCTGGAACCGATATGTACTCAGAAGGAAGAAATCAAGAACCAGAAGGATTAGCTAAATACCTAACACTTTCATCATCATCGCAAGGAGTAGATCAATTGTATAGAACCTGTTATTCATCTATACAACAAGCCAATAAAGGATTGTATTATTCAGGAATTACCGAAAAAGCAAGCACAGTAGATACAAGAATAGGAGAACTTAAATTTTTAAGAGCAAATGCTTATTTCTTGTTAGTACAAACTTATGGAGGAGTTCCAGTAGTATTAGATAATATCAATACAGCAGTCACCTCATTTGACAGAAATACAGCAGAACAAGTATATACTCAAATCATAAAAGACCTTAACGAAGCACTTCCGCTAGTAGCAGATGGAGCTTACACAGGAAGAGTAAATAAAAGAGCCGTTCAGAATTTATTGGCCAAAGTTTACCTTACAAGAGGATATGAAACTTTTGGTACAGCAACAGATTTTACAACTGCAGCAGCCTTGGCAGATAAGGTAATTAATGGTCAGGCATTAGCCGTTTCATTTGATAATGTAGTAAAACCAGGAAACGAAATGAACGCCGAAACAATCTTTTCAGTTCAATTCTCAATCGCTTCAAATGCTACAGGAACAACATCATTAGGAAGTTCACAAAACTATTGGTTTAGTTCGTATTTAGGTGCAGCAGCAGCTGGGAATCCTTATCCTAACAGAAGTTACACACTTTGCCCTACAGTTTATGCTTTATCATTATTTGAAAAAGGAGACAAACGTTGGGAAGGAACATTCATGACCGAAATCTATAGCAGATATTACGATTATTATGATGTTGCAGATAAAACAGCATTAAAAATTGCTCATTTTTACGAGCCAAAATGGTTCACCCAAGCCGATAGAGATGCCTATATAGCAGCACATAAAGACTTAGGTAAAGTAGTTGCTCCGGCAACAACGCCTACAGGATACCATATTTGGGGATCTTATTCATCAGCAGCTGCAGCAGGAGGAGATTACAACCTTATTCCTGTTCGTAAATTCGATGATCCAAAAGCACCATATAGTGGCGCAACAAGTGTAAACTTTAATACCACACCATATACAGTGGCAACAAACAGAAGTAGTACACGTGATTTTATCATAGCAAGACTAGGAGAAACGTATTTAATTGCAGCCGAAGCATATTTTAAAGCTGGAGATTCGCCAACAGCTTTAGCACGTTTAAACGAAGTAAGAAAAAGAGCTGGAGGAGGAGTAGCAGGAGTAATACCAGTACTTACAACAATAGATATTAATACAATATTAGATGAAAGAGGAAGAGAATTATTAGGCGAATATCACCGTTGGTTCGACTTAAAACGTACAGGAACACTAGTACAAAGAACCGTTTTATTTAATCCTAAAGTTACAAGTGCAAATGCCTTTAATGGACAAAATGGAAATCTTAAAGTTTTAAGACCAATACCACAAGCAGCACTAGATTTGAACAGAAATAAAGATTTTCCTCAAAATCCCGCATATTAAGAAGAGTTAGTAATTAGTAATTCCATAATTTTTTTAAATTATTAGTTTTTTGAGTTAGTTAAAAAGGAGTTTGATTATGTCGAACTCCTTTCTTAACTAAAAATTATTTTTTATAGATGATAAGAATATTACTTTTTTGTTTGCTTTTTTTCAAAGCTATTGCTGTTCAAAGTCAGTATAGCATTGATACATCGTATACTGTAAAAAGTACCTATACTAAATTAATTAAGCGATATCCGTTTATAACAATTGCACAGGCACAAAAGAATAAAGATGTCAATGTTGTTTATGATATAGTTTACAATCAAGAGAAAAGCAGACCATTGCATTTGGATGCTTTTATCAATAAAAAACAAAAATTAAATCCAGCTGTAATCATGATACATGGTGGAGGTTGGAAATCTGGGAATAAAAATCAGATGCAGGTTTTAGGACAAGAAATCGCTCAGAAAGGGTATTCTTGTTTTGCAATAGAATACAGATTATCGCTTGAAGCGAAATATCCTCAGGCAATTTATGATGTGAAAAACGCAATTAAGTTTATAAAAGATAATGCTAAAAGATTCCGCGTGGATCCGGACAAAATAGCTATTTTAGGATGTTCTTCGGGAGGTCAAATGGCTGCTTTGATTGGTACAACAAATAAGGATGCAGCTTATGAAGATACTTTGTATAAAAGTAAATCATCGGCAACAGTAAACGCAATTATCGATATAGACGGAATTTTAGCTTTCAAACATCCAGAATCCGAAGAAGGAGAAATGGCAGCTTTATGGTTAAATGGTTCTTATCAGGAAAATCCTGAGAATTGGAAAAAAGCTTCGGCATTAACGCATACCAATAAAAACACCCCCCCAACATTGTTTATAAATAGCAGCTTGGACAGGTTTCATGCAGGAAGAGACGATATGATAGACATTTTGAACCAAAACAATATTTATAATGCCGTAAAAACAATCGAAAATTCACCACATTCGTTTTGGTTCTTTAATCCATGGTTTGACAAAACAGTACAATACACAACACAATTTTTAGCTACAATATTTAAATAAATTAGAATAAAATGAAAACAATAATAACAGTATCGGCAGCATTGATTTTAGGATTTACGAGTTGTAAAGCACAAAATAAATACGATATAAAAACAGCCAAAACCTACGCCGAATTATCGGTAAAAACAGATGGAAAATGGGAAGGACGTAAGTATATAGGAGGAACTGTATTTAAAAATGTAGACAAGCTAAAATTAGCACCAGAACATACCGACCATTCATTTGATATTCGTTACGAAGGCCCAGGTTGGGAAAGCAACAGAATAGGATATCGTTTGTATTTAGACTGGAGAAATGCCATTGATATTTTCGGAAAAAAAACTTCAGAGATGATTCTGCCTCAAGTAGGGCAGGACAATTTTGACTCATATCATGAAATGAGCGATTGGGGAGCAGATATTTTAAAAGCTGGAAAAGGAATTGGAATTGGTTCTATAGATCGTTATTTAGATAATAAGAAATTACATTTTTATGAAGTCGATTCAACATTGGCTTATGTAGAGAATAAGGTAAATGAATCTAAGGTAAAAGTGAATTATTTTGGTTGGAAAACAGCTTCAGATAAAATTGATTTCACATCAGAGTTAACCATTAAGCCAGACCAATTATATACGCAGCATACAATTAAGGCTTCTAAAGAAATTCAAGGAATTTGTACAGGAATTGTAAAACAGAAAAATGCTGAATTGCTTAAAAAAGAAAGTAAAAACAAGAAGTGGGCATACCTTGCAACATACGGAACACAATCATTAGTTCCGGATAAATTAGGAATGGCAATTTTTTATGAAACCAGTACAATCGAAAATGTAGCCGATACAGATTTAGATTATTTATTGGTTTTTAAACCAACCACAAAACCAACTTCGTTCTATTTCTTAGGCGCTTGGGAACAAGAAAAGGACGGTATTAAAAACAAAGAAGAATTTATAAAATACCTAGACAAAAGATTAGAAGTATTGAATAAAAAAGGTAAAATGTAATTTTTGTATTGAAATAATAGCCACAGATTAAAAGAATTTTGTTTCACGCAGATTCTACAGATTGTAGCAGATTTAGTTTTAAAAATCAATAATGGATAATTATCTGCGTAGATCAGCTTAAATCTTTTTAAAATCTGCGTGCAAGAAAAAATACGATACATTAAAGTATTAAAAATTTAATTATTAATGATTCAGACTAATTCTAACAAATTGCATCTTCATAAACTGGTAATTATCGTATTGGTGTTATTTTGCTGTAAAGGGAATGCTCAAGGCGAATGGTCTGAAAAAACCGCGCTTTCGATTATAAACAAATACCCAAAAGCATGGCAAATTGATGGAGCCGAAAAGCAAAAATGGGATTACAAAATAGGATTTGCATTGCTTTCTTTTGAAAAGTTATATCAAAAGACCAAAAATCCAAAGTATCTGGATTATGTAAAAGAATACACAAATGAATTGATAGATAGTTCAGGAAACATTGCAAGTTACGATGCAAGAGAATATAATATCGATTATATCAATCCGGGGAAAATCCTTTTTGATTTGTATGATTTAACCAAAGAAGAACGCTATCGTAAAGCCTTGGTTATTTTGAGAAATCAAATCGAGAGCCAACCCAGGAATGCAAGCGGGGGATTTTGGCACAAGCAAATCTATCCCAATCAAATGTGGTTAGATGGATTGTATATGGCAGAACCTTTTTATGCACGATATACAGTTGAGTTTGAAAAAGGCAAAAGTTTAGATGATATTGCCAAACAATTTGAGTTGGTACAGAATCATTTTGTAGATACAAAAACAGGATTGTTATATCATGCTTGGGATGAAAGCAAACAAATTGCGTGGGCAAATCCAGATACAGGAACATCGCCAACAATTTGGTCACGTGGCATGGGTTGGTACATGATGGCTCTGGTAGATGCATTGGATTATTATCCAAAAAATCACCCGAAAACGAAAGTATTAGTTGGGTATTTAAATCAATTAGCGAAAGCGTTACTTATTTATAGAGATAAGTCGGGATTATGGTTTCAGGTAACAGATAAACCAACACTTAAAGATAATTATCTAGAACCATCGGGATCGGCAATGTTTATTTATGCTTTTGCAAAAGGAGCAAATAATGGATACTTAACTTCGGAATATAAAACGATTGCCGAAAAATCATTTGAAGGATTTATAAAAGAGTTTGTTAGATTTGGAGATAATGCAGAATTAAACATAATAAATGTTTCACCAAATGTAGGATTAGGAGGGAATCCGTTTAGAGACGGGACAAATGAATATTACGTTAACGGAAAAAAGAAAGACAATAGTTCGATAGCTTTAACAGCATTTATGTTGAGTGCGATAGAGTTGGATAAATAAAAATATAAAGCATATTTTAAAATGAAGAATATTATAAAACGAAATTATTTTGGGTCAATAGCATTGGTTTGTGTAATGACATTAATGAGTTGTAAAACTATTTCTCAAGAACCTGCAAAAACTTCTGTAGCGATTTCTAAAGACCTAAAATGGTCAGAAAGAATGGCTTTGTCTATCATGAAGCGTCATCCCGAAGCTTATATGATTGATGATTTAAAAGAACCAAAATGGGATTATGTACACGGATTGGTACTAACATCATTTGAAGAATTGTATAAAAAGACAGGCGATGTTAAATATTACAATTACATAAAAAAGTATGTAGACGATTTAGTGCAAGAAGATGGTAGCATTAAAAGCTATAAATTTGAAACCTATAATATAGACATGGTTACGGCTGGTCGTTTATTATTTAATTTATACGACACAACAAAAGATCAAAAATATTTAAAAGCATTAGAGCTTTTAAGAAAACAAATAAAAGAGCAACCAAGAACTACAAGTGGCGGATTCTGGCACAAAAAAATATATCCAGACCAAATGTGGCTAGATGGATTGTATATGGGAGAACCATTTTATGCACAATATACAACCCAGTTTGAAAAAGGAGCAGAACTTAATGATATCGCCAAACAGTTTGAATTAATTCAGAAAAATGATTTGGATAAAAAAACAGGATTGCTTTTTCATGCTTGGGATGAAAGTAAAAAAATGCCTTGGGCAAATCCAGAAACAGGAACATCACCAAATTTTTGGTCACGTTCATTAGGTTGGTACGCAATGGCATTAGTCGATGTATTAGATTATTTTCCTAAAGACCACCCGAAAGAAAAAGAACTAGTTGAGTATTTAAACCAACTTGCAGAAACTTTGGTGAAATTTCAAGATAAGAAAACAGGACTTTGGTATCAAGTAACCGATAAGGGCGATAAAAAAGGAAACTATTTAGAATCATCAGGATCATCAATGTTTATTTATGCTTTCGCAAAAGGAGCAAACAAAGGATATTTGCCAAAAAAATATAAAGACATCGCAAATAAATCTTTTAATGGATTAACCAAAGAATTGATAAAAGTCGATGCCGATGGTGAAATTACAATTACTAATGCTTGCGCAGTTGCAGGATTAGGAGGGAAACCATACAGAGACGGTTCGTATGAATATTATATAAACGAAAGAAAAAAAGACAACGATCCTAAAGCAACAGGTCCATTTATCTTGGCAGCATTAGAATTAAACAGATAATTTGAAATGAAACATATTAAATTCATAGTATTAAATCTAGTAATAGTATTGGGATGCAGCGTAATGTTGCAAGCTCAAAATAACTATAAAAACTGGAGTGACATTATTCGCAAAAGCGATGCAGCTTGGTTTGCAACGCCCGAAGCTCAAGCCATAGCCGAGAACGTGTTGTTATATCAGCGTAACATTGGCGGATGGCCAAAGAATATCGAAATGCAGAAACCACTTTCTGATACTGAAAAGCAAAGTTTAATTGCATTAAAAAGTGACCTACACGATATTACAACCGATAATGGTGCAACGTGTCAGGAAATGCTTTTTCTGGCAAAAATGTACAAGCAAAAAACAGACGAAAGATATAAAAAAGCGTTTCTTTTAGGATTGGATTATTTGCTAGAAGCACAATACGATAATGGAGGATGGCCACAATTTTATCCCTTAAAAAAAGGATATTATACCCATATCACCTACAATGACGATTCGATGTTTCATATCCTATCAATATTAAAACAAATCGCAGAAACCTCCGATTATAACGGTATTCTTCTCTCACAAGATTATGTTACTAAAGCTAAAGCAGCTTTTGATAAAGGAATAACCTGTATCATAAAAACACAATACAAGCAAAACGGAGTTTTAACGGCTTGGTGCGCACAACATGACGAAAATACTTTGGCTCCAGCCAAAGCAAGAGCTTACGAATTACCATCATTAAGCGGGAAAGAATCGGCTAAAATAGTATTGTTACTAATGTCTATCGATAAACCGTCACCAGAAGTAATTACAGCAGTAAAAAGTGCTTGTGCATGGTTTGAAAAAACTAAAATCACGAATCTCGAAGAAAAACGAATTCTAAATGATGCAGGAAAAATTATCGATAAAAAAATGGTTCCAGCTACAAATGCTTCACCAATTTGGGCAAGGTTTATGGAGCTAGACAACAACGAACCATTTTTTTGTGATAGAGATGGAGTAAAAAAGAAATCTCTGGACGAAATAGGAGCTGAACGCAAAAACGGATACGCTTGGTACACCGATGAGCCTAAAGAACCTTTAAAAAAATACCCAAGTTGGGAGAAAAAATACGCTTTTGAAAAAAGCGAAAAAAAAAGCTGAGTCCGAAAACGTAATTACAGTAGCCCAAGATGGATCTGGTGATTTCAAGTTAATTCAGGATGCGATAAATGCAGCCAAAGCTTTTCCGTATGAGAAAGTAACGATTCATATTAAAAACGGAACGTATTATGAAAAAGTAAGAATTCCAGAATTTAATAATAATGTTTCTTTAATTGGAGAGAGTAAAGAAAAGACAATTATTACCTACGATGATTATTTTGGCAAAATGAATTTAGGCAGAAACAGCACTTTTTATACCTACACAATGTTGGTTGAAGGAAATGATTTTTCGGCATCAAATTTAACGATTCAAAATTCATCTGGAGACATTGGTCAAGCAGTTGCTTTATCGATTATGGGGGACAGAGCCTATGTTTTTAATTGTAATATATTAGGAAATCAAGATACATTATATGCATCCGGAAACAACTCAAGACAATACTTTAAAGATTGTTATATCGAAGGAACAACCGATTTTATTTTCGGGAAAGCCACAGTATTATTCGAGAATTGCCAAATTCATAGCCTTAAGAATTCATACATAACAGCGGCATCAACACCCGAAGGAACAGCCTTTGGATTTGTATTTAAAAACTGTAACCTAACAGCAGATAAAAATGCAACACAAGTTTACCTAGGAAGACCATGGCGTATTTATGCCAAAACCGTTTTTATAGAGTGCAAAATGGGAAATCATATTGTACCACAAGGTTGGGAAAATTGGTCTAAACCCGAAGCCGAAAAAACTGCTTTTTATGCTGAATATAATTGTAGTGGCGAAGGATACAAACCAAAAGAAAGAGTTACATGGTCACATCAGTTAAGTAAAAAAGAGGCTAAGAAATATACGGTTGAGAATGTTTTTTTTAAGGTTCAAAGGTTTTTTTTAAGGTTCAAAGGTTCTGAGAAACAAAGGCACAAAGGTTTTCTGTAGAGACGCACCGCAGTGCGTCTACGCAATATAGGTTTACCCATAATATAATCCCAAACTTGTCTTTCTGACGCAGGAAGACACGAGCGATAGCGAACTGGCGAAGCAATCTCCGTGAGTAGCTCGACAATTTAGGACAAGTTTGTGTTAGTTTCTTGTGGAGACCCTTCGTTCCTCAGGGTGACAAGATTGGGGAAGCAAAGGAACAGAGAAACAAAGCTACAAAGGTTCTCCGTAGAGACGCACCGCAGTGCGTCTTAGATATAATGCCAGTAGTCATCAAGTCTAAGAAATCTAACATTCTAAGTAGTCTAAAAATCTAAGTAGTCTAAAATTCTAACAATCTAAGAAGTCTAAAACATGAAATACAGCTTTCTTTTCTTTATAATATTATCATTGAATTGTTTTGCACAAACAGCTGATTTTCCAACAAGCAAAGTCGATTCGATCGTTAGCAGAATCAAGTTACCGGTAATTCCTTCGTATCAAATAAATATTGTTACGCTTGGCGCGAAAGGAGATTCTGTGAGCGATAGCAAACCCGCTTTTGATAAAGCGATGGCATTGTGCAAGAAAAATAAAGGAGGGACAATTGTAGTTCCGAAAGGAATTTATAAACTCAACGGACCAATACATTTTGTTAGCAATGTAAGATTAGTGATAGAAAAAGATGCTAAAATTAAATTTAGTGACAATCCAAATCATTATTTACCGTTGGTACTTACAAGCTGGGAAGGAACAATGCTTAACAATTATAGTCCGCTTATATATGCGTACGGATGTACAGATATTGCTATTACAGGCGAAGGAACTATTGATGGAGAAGGAGGAAATACGTGGCGTGGTTTTAAAGCAAAAGAAAACGCGGGTAAAAAATTAAGCCGCGAAATGAATTATAATAATATTCCGTTAAAAGATAGAAAATTCGGAAATGGATATTTTTTAAGACCGCAGATGATTCAGTTTTTCAATTGTAAAAACATTTTGGTAGAGAAAATCAGAATCGAAAACTCCCCTTTTTGGTGTTTACATTTATTAAAATCAGAAAGTATAACCGTTAGAGATGTAACCTATAAATCTTTAAATCATAACAACGACGGAATCGATCCAGAGTATGCCAAAGATGTTTTAATAGAACGAATTACATTTAATAATGGCGATGATAATATTGCTATTAAAGCAGGAAGAGACTATGAGGGAAGAGCCAACTCAGACACGCCAAGTGAGAATATCGTAATTAGAAATTGCAATTTTAAAGGACTTCACGGTGTGGTTTTAGGAAGCGAAATGTCGGCAGGAATTAAAAATGTGTTTGTCGAAAATTGCAAAACGGTTGGTTACTTAAAAAGAGGGATTTATTTAAAAACAAATGCCGATAGAGGAGGTTATATAAAAGATGTTTTTGTTCGAAATATCCAATTAGGCGAAGTAGAAGATTGCTTGTATATTACAGCCAATTATCATGGCGAAGGAAGCGGTTTTCCGTCGGAAATATCAAATATTTCATTCTCTAATATTTCGTGTAATAAAGTAACGGGAATAGGAATTGTAATTCAGGGCTTCCCAGAGAAAAAAGTGAAGAATATCTCATTAGATAACATCGAAATTAAATCGGCTAAGAATGCCATTTCTAATAGTAATGCTGAAAATGTTACGATAAATGAGGTTTATATTGGTGAGAAAGCAACAGTTCCTACGGCGGTATCTTTAGGAAGGCTCTAAGGTTCAGAAATGCAAAGGTTCAGAGGAACAAAGGCGCAAAGGTGCTCTGTAGAGACGTACCGCAGTGCGTCTACGCAATATAGGTTTACCATAAGGAACAAAGGTGCAGAGGTTCAAAGGCGCAAAGGTGCAAAGGTTTCCTGTTGAGACGCACCGCAGTGCGTCTACGTAATATAGGCTTACCATAATGCAATCATATCTTATTACTAAAATACAAAAGCATATAAATTTTAAAAATCAAAGAAGTCTAGAATCTAATATTCTAAGAAGTCTAAAAAAAGAGTTTAAAAAAAAAGAGATCTAAAAAATGAAATATTATTTATTAATCATATTACTAATTGCGCTTAATGTCTCCGCACAAAAAACAACTTTATATTGCATTGGAGATTCTACAATGGCGAATAAAAAGAATCCAGATAAGAATCCTGAGCATGGTTGGTGTCAGGTATTACAGCCATTTTTCGGAGAAAGTATAGTTGTAACGAATAAGGCTGTAAACGGACGAAGTACAAAAAGTTTTATTGCCGAGAAGCTATGGGATTCGGTATATAAATCACTTAAGAAAGGAGATTATGTTTTTATTCAGTTTGGACATAACGATGAAAAAATAGCCGATTCACTCCGATATACAAATCCGCATACAACATATCGTTATAACTTGATCCGTTTTGTAACCGAAAGTAGAGCTAAAGGAGCGATTCCGATTCTGTTTTCGTCTATTGCCAGAAGAAAATTTAATGAGCAAGGAGTTTTAATAAGTTCACATGGAGATTACCCGTTGGAAGCCAGATTGGTTGCTAAGGAATTGAATGTGCCATTTATCGACTTGGAATATTACACCGAAATATTAGAGCAATCTTATGGCCCTGAAAAATCTAAAAAATTGCATTTGCATTACAAGGCAGGCGAGATTGCTTATTATCCAGAAGGAAAAGACGATGACACCCATCTTTCTTTATTGGGAGCAACCGAAATTGCAAAAATAGCGGTGGAACAAATTAAACTTTCGGATAATCCGTTGCTTAAAAATCTTAAAAAAGGAATTAAGAATTAAATGTTTACACCAAAAAGATAACCAACTAAAGCTGATATTCCCATTGCAAAAGTTCCCCAAATAGTAATTCGTAATATTGCTGTAGTAGTATCAGAACCACCAGCTTTGGCGGCTAATGCTCCAGAAAGTGCTAGGAAGATTATGGCAAAAGCATATTGATATAAGACGATTTCTTTAAGAGGGGCAAAAATTGAAACAAAGAGAGGTAAAATCCCACCTGCAATAAATGATGCTGCCGATGCAAAAGCTGCTTGCAATGGTTTTGCCTGAGTAATTTCATTAATGCCCAATTCGTCTCTGGCATGAGTTTCGAGAGCGTCGTGAGCGGTTAATTGTATGGCAACTTCTTTGGCAAGTTCGGGAGTTAATCCTCTATTTTCATAGATTTCAGCTAGTTCTTCTAATTCTATCTCAGGCATAGTTTTTAGTGCTATGCTTTCTCTTTCTAAATCTGCAGTTTCGATATCAGATTGGGAACTTACCGAAACATATTCGCCAGCAGCCATAGATAATGCACCAGCTACCAAACCAGCTATGGTAGCCAGAATAATAGGTTCACGAGTAGTACTGGCAGCAGCAATACCAATAGCTAAACTTGTAGTCGATAAAATACCGTCATTAGCACCAAGAACTGCTGCTCGTAACCATCCACTTCTGTTTATATAATGATGTTCTGCTTCCATGATATTTAGTTGCTTTTAGGAATGGTTTTGATATATTCTTCCTGAGTTTTTTGAACTCCGCCAAAACTATCTTTTAATGCATTTTTTATTTGCAAATGTGTTTTATTACCAAATGCTTTTTTCCAATCATTTAAGTCATAAATATGTATTTCTTTGGCGTAAATATTTGTAGCAAAGGTAATTCTGGATATTGAATATTTATAAGATTTTAGTTCGTGCGATACTTGTCGGTTTGGAACAATGATTAGAATTGTTTCCCAGTCAAGGTAATTTTTCGGGATATCTTCGCGTGAGGTAAGACCTAATGCATTAAAAAGAAGCTTTATTTTTTCATCATTAAGCTTATTTAATTTTTTGTCTATTACAGAGAGTTCCTTACTCAGCAAGGTTTCATTTTCAATAGCACTCATGGTAATAATTTTATAATTAAAGGATAAAATTAGTATTAAAAATTGGCAAAGATCTTTGTTAGTCGGTTAGACTGGTTCTAAATTTTAGAAAGGGATTATTTTAAGAGCTTTAGGTCGGTATGATTGGGGTAAATAGATAGATACTGTCATTTTGTTAGTGTTAATAGTTTATGTTAGGATTTTTTATGTCAATATTTCATTTATTTATGAAAAAATGACAGGTTTTATGGTTTGGTATTTATTTTGTTATATGCATGATGTTGATCAACATTTTTAATAATTATTAAATTATTTGTATAACTATTAAAAGTAAATCATCATGTTAAGTATCAGAAATAACGGAAACAATACACAATCATTTCCATCACTATTAGATGATTTTTTCGGACGTGAACTTTTTAACTGGGAAAACAGCAATTTTTCATCTACAAGTACAACAATACCATCAATAAATGTTAAAGAAACAGATGAAAATTTTGAAGTAGAAGTTGCTGCACCAGGAATGGATAAAAAGGATTTTAATGTTACTCTTAACGATAATTTATTGACGATATCTTCTGTTAAACAGAACGAGAAAGAAACAGTTGAAGATAATTATACTCGAAAAGAATTTAGTTATCAATCATTTCAAAGAAGTTTTGAATTACCAAACAATATAGTTGACGAAGAAAAAATAAAAGCACATTACGATAACGGACTTTTACACCTTGTTATTCCTAAAAAAGAAGAAGCAAAGGAAAGTAAATCTCCACGAGTAATTGAAATTAGTTAATACTAAATTTGATAACTCAAAAACAATTACATTTAGTTTTTTTTAATAGGGGTCGTCTCAATATGAGACGGCCCTTATTTTTTATATAATAGTTTAATTTTAAGGAAAGTATTCCTCTTAGACTTGTAAGAATTTCAGTAAGCCCTTGTCCTTTGATTTTAATTCACTAAATTTAAGTGTTCTTTAATTTATTCAAAGATTTATTCCAAAATAAAACTATTATTAACCTAATTAATACTTTTTATTATGAATTATATCCCTTTAATCGGCAGAATCTTATTTAGTACAATTTTTATGTATTCTTCTATCGCAAATTTTTCAGATTATTTTGTTTATGAAGCTACGGCAAAAGGAATACCATGTTCTTATATTTTGGTTCCTTTGGTGGGGATTTTTGAATTATTGGGAGGATTAAGTATTTTAACGGGGTTCATGGCCAAATGGGGTTCATGGTTGATAATTCTTATTCTGTTACCAGTAACATTTGTAATGCATGATTTCTGGAATATTGAAGATCCAGTTCGTCATCAATTGGTTCTTATGACTTTTATGAGAAACCTTTCTATTATTGGGGCAGCATTAATGATTTCTTTTTTTGGAGCTGGGCCTTATAGTTTTGATGAATATAAAGCCAGGAAATAAGATTGTACTCAAAAGTTAACTATATAAGTAATGTAAGTTCATTTAAGTTTTACGCTTATGTTTTCTTAGATTACTTATATGGTTAAAATATTTTTTCAATTGGTTTTATTCTGTTTTTTTGATGGAGCTAAATCGTCTTTACGTTCACCTATTTGCTGTCTCCACATAGCATAATACAATCCTTTTCTTTCTACAAGTTCATTATGATTTCCTTGTTCAATAATTTTTCCACGTTCGAGTACAAATATAGTATCGGCATGCATTATGGTCGATAATCGGTGTGCAATGAGAATGGTAATTTGCTGTTTGTCTGCAGATATTTCTCTAACCGTTTGCGTAATTTGAGATTCAGTAAGAGAATCTAACGCCGAAGTTGCTTCATCAAATATTAATATCTTTGGTTTACGTAATAAAGCTCTGGCTATAGAGAGTCGTTGTTTCTCGCCACCCGAAAGTTTTTTTCCTCCTTCGCCAAGAACGGTATCAAGACCTTTCCCAGAATTAACTATAATGGGAGTTGCAGAAGCTTTTTCTATTGCCGAAAGCATTTCTTCGTCTGTAGCATCGGGTTTAACAAAAAGCAGGTTCTCACGAATGGATCCAGAGAATAGCTGAGTATCTTGGGTTACAAAACCCATTTGCCTGCGAACACGATTGTATCGCAAATCTTTAATAGATATATCATCATAAAGAATATCCCCTTCTACAGGACGGTATAAACCTACCAATAGTTTTACAAGAGTTGATTTTCCTGAGCCAGACGGTCCTACAAATGCAATATTATCGCCTAGTTTTGCCTTAAAGGTAATATTCTGAATAGCGTTATAACTGGCATTTTTATGTCTGAAAACGACATCATTAAAATGTAATTGGCTAATTGCGCCAACTTCTACAGGATCTTCAGGACTATATTCGGGTTGCTTTTGCATTAGCTCATTAAAAAGAAACAAAGCAGTTTCGGCCTCGCGGTAGGATATTATAATGCTGCCAAGATCTTGTAACGGACTTATAATTCCAGAGGATATAAACTGCATAGAAATAAGTTCGCCAGGAGATAAAACGTTTTTAAAAATAAGCCATAGCAGTATAAATAGAATAGACTGTTTTAGAAATATCAGAATACTGCCCTGAAGAAAAGTCAGAGTTCGCATTTTCTTGACCTTTTCCATTTCTAGATCATATATTTCCTGAGTATGAACTTTTAAACGTCTAATTTCAGGATAAGTAAGACCTAGACTTTTTACAAGTTCTATGTTTCGTAAACTTTCGGTTATAGTACCGCTCATTTGTCGGTTTTGTCGAATAAGCGAACGTTGTAATGTTTTTATCGAACGGCTTAAAATGCTTGTCAATCCGCCAAGGACAACTACACCAATAAAAAATACAGGAATAAGTGCCCAATGTTTCGTAATAGCATACCACATTAAAAAACCGATGCCTACTACCGAAGTAAATAAGATATTTATAAAAGACGAAATAAACTTCTCGGTATCAGTACGTACTTTTTGTAATACCGATAAAATTTCTCCGCTGCTTTGATCTTCAAATTCCTGAAAAGGTAATCTTAGTGTTTGCCTCAAACCATCATTAAAAATTTGCATCCCAAATTTTTGCACAATCATTCGTAATACATAATCCTTGAGAGAAAGGAACAAACGTGCCGCAAGGGCTACGATAACAGCTATTATTAATAGTTTTATAACACCTTCTTCTTTGCTACTGCTGCCTTGTTTATTGTTTAAGGCATAATCATCGATGATTTTTCCAAAAATAATTGGATCATAAAGTGAGAGTATTTGCGATATCCCAGCAAAAAATAAAACAAGTACAATATGCCAACTATACGGTTTAAGGTATTTCCAGAATAAAATCATATGAATCTTAATTGAAATGAATACACAGCTATAACTAGCAAAAGAATTATAAAGATATTAAATAAAGAAATGAATACTAGTAGTATTGATTTTGGATTTGAAAATTCAATTGTTCTAAGTGATATATTTTGTGATATCGTATTTTTAAAATAGAAAAATTGCATATAATTGAATCATTTTAGTTTTATTGTAATAATCTGTAATTCAGGTATTTGTGATTTAATTTTCTGCATTTATGTAATCTTTTTTCAAAGTATATTTGTACCTTTAGTCTTCCAAAAACTTCTTTTTAGTAATAAATCAAATTACATTTCTTCATTTGTTAATTCTATAATTCATAAAGAGATATTACAGAGTTTAATTTCTGGGAATACTAAAATTACTTCATAATTTGATTGTATTTTAAGACACCATTCAACGCATAGAAACCCCAAAAATAATTTGCTATGTCTTTAAAAAATGAACACATTCTGCTGAAACAAATTGATGATTGTTTCTTGGCTCTAAATGGAAAAAAACTTCCATCTCCGCCCAATATTTCCGACCGTTACCAATGGTTACATGAAAATGCGCCTTATAGTATATTGGCTCAAAATGCCAATACTAATTCTTATTTTATTTATGCTAATGACTATGCTTTGTCTTGTTTTAAATACTCTAATGAGGAAATTCTAGCGATACCATCCAGTTTTAGTGCTGCAATTGAGAATAGATATGAACGCAAATTATTATTTGATAAAGTCGAACAAGAGGGTATTGTATATAATTACAAAGGAGAACGAGTTGATAAGTACGAGAATAGTTTTACCATTCATGATACTATAGTTTGGCAATTACAAAATACAAATGGCGATGTATGGGGACAAGGAGCGTTATTTTGGCGAGATGAAAAACTACGACCAGATTGGTATTTTGATCTTTAATTAAAAAACATCAGTATAAAACTATACCAGTTTGTTGTTATAAAAAGTAAAATTAACTTAAAGCCATTTTAAAGAAATGGTTTTTTTTATGTTTTTATTTTTGATGCTTTTTATAAAATATAGCTGTGTTTATGGGAGTTGAAGAAGATATATTCTAAAAAAATATTATAGAATATTATTTTGATAAAGTTGCAATTTTTGAGGATTTCATTTTTATATTCTCAAAACCAGTAGGGACTAGTAGGATTGTTTTGTGTAAGTATTTATTTTTGGTTTTCTATTAATTGTAAATAATTTAATGAAATTAGTTTTTCTTTATCTTATGAGTTTCTTTTAATTGAATTTTAAAAGTTTAAATAAATTAACCCATCAACCATATTAATTAGTAAATAATAATGAATGATATTTTAATCCAAAATACGACCCATTTTTTTAAAGAAAAATTTGGTAACCAACCACAAAAAGTAGTCCTCTCTCCAGGAAGAATTAATATTATAGGTGAACATATAGATTATAATGATGGTTATGTTTTGCCAGCAGCTATAGATAAAATTATTTGTTTTGCTTTTGAGAAGAGTAATTCAAAAAAGTCAAAAATTTATGCAATAGATTTAAATGACGAATTTGAAGTTGATTTAACAAAAGAGATTCAGTTAAGTAATGTTGTATGGACAAATTATATTCTTGGAGTTATAAAACAACTTCAGGATAATGGTTTTTCTTTTGAAGGATTTAATTGCGTTTTTAGCAGTAATATTCCCGTTGGTTCAGGTTTATCATCTTCGGCAGCATTAGAGTGTGGGATGATTTTTGGAATTGCTGCACTTTTTAATCTTACTATTAATAAAGTAGATATTGCCTTATTAGGACAAAAGGCCGAACATTGGGTGGGGATTAATTGCGGTATAATGGATCAGTTTTCCAGCGTACATGGGCAAGAAAATAAAGTAATCAAATTAGATTGCAAAACGTTGGAATTTGAATATCACGATGCTAATTTTAGTGATTATGTTTTGGTTTTGTTTGATAGTAATGTAAAACATTCATTATTTACATCTGAATATAATACGCGTCGCAAAGAATGTGGGGAAGGTTTATCGATAATTAAAAATCATTTTCCTGAAATAAAAAGTTTTAGAGATTGTAGAGAAGATCAGTTATTAAGCATTCAGGATAAAATGAATGCAACAGTTTTTAAAAGAGTGCACTATGTTGTAAAAGAAATTAATCGTGTTGCACAGGCTTGTAACGCTCTTGATAAAGGTAATATTGAGCTTTTGGGACAATTGCTTTTTGACACTCATGATGGTTTGTCTAATGAATATGAAGTGAGTTGTCCAGAACTAGATATGCTTGTTGCTACTGCAAAAGATGATGATTCTATAATAGGTTCTCGATTGATGGGAGGCGGTTTTGGAGGCTGCACCATTAATTTAATTAAAAAAGGAGAAGAAAATGAAGTAAAAAATAAGTTTTCGTCCCTTTATTTAGATATATTTGGGATTGAATTAAAATTTTACGACGTAAAAATAGCAAATGGAACATCACTTTACAACTTATAAAATTAAATGAGAAATTTTAATATTAGCGAAGACCCACACAGACGTTATAATCCATTACTTAACGAATGGGTTTTAGTTTCACCTCATAGAGCAAAACGCCCGTGGCAAGGACAAAATGAGTTAGTTATTACTGAACCTTTACCTAAATATGACCCAACTTGCTATTTGTGTCCAGATAATGTAAGGGCAAACGGAATGAATAATCCTAAATACGAAGGAAGCTTTGTTTTCGAAAATGATTTTGCTGCCATGAAACAGGATGAAATCATTTATGAAGAAGACATTAAATACACTTTTTTTCTGGCTAAACCAGAAAGAGGAATCTCAAGAGTAGTTTGTTTTTCGCCAAGACATGACCTTACATTACCAGAAATGGAAGTAAAGGATATTGAAAATATTGTAAAAACATGGCAAAAAGAATATACAGATTTAGGTGCAATTAAATATATAAATCACGTTCAGATTTTTGAAAATAAAGGAAGCGTTATGGGATGTAGCAATCCGCATCCTCATGGACAAATTTGGGCACAATCGTCGTTGCCAACTCAGGTTGAAAAAACACAAAATAGTTTAAAAAATTATTTTGATAAATATAAGGCTACTCTTTTACAAGACTACCTTCAAGCCGAATTAAAAAAGGATGAACGTATCGTTATAGAAAATGATTACTTTGTAGCTTTGGTTCCGTTTTGGGCAATATGGCCTTATGAAACGATGATTATAAGCAAAAGACATTTTGGAAGAATTACTGATTTTACCGAAGAAGAAGCAACTGCTTTCGCTAAAATTTTAAAACAGTTGACAACAAAATACGATAATCTTTTTAAGACATCTTTTCCATATTCATCTGGAATCCATCAGGCTCCAACAGATGGTAATGCACACCCGGAATGGCATTTCCATATGCATTTTTATCCACCTTTATTGCGATCAGCATCGGTTAAGAAATTTATGGTAGGTTACGAAATGTTAGGTGAGTCTCAAAGAGATATTACTCCAGAGAAAAGTGCTGCAACTTTAAGAGAGCAGTCGGATATACATTATAAACTAGAATCATAAATTTTAAAGTTGTTTTTTTGTCTTATTATATGTTTTTAAAAACGTTTTGAGGCAGAGTTACTTCTAGAATAAGGAGATATTTGCTTTAGATTTTTCATTTGTCTTACTCCATGAGACAAGTAATTTTTTAAATAAGTTCTTTTCAAGATTAAGGAAGCTTCGGCTTCCTTATTTTTTTTAGAATACTTATTATTAGTTAATCCAACGTTGCCAGCTTGTTTATTTCAATTTTACAGGGCGTAATGTGGTTAGAACTTCTTCTACTTTATTAATTGCAAAATCAATATCGTCTTTGGTTGTGTATTTTCCTATTGAAAATCGTATTGTCGATTGAGCCGTTTCATTATCTATTCCCATAGCTTTTAAGACATGACTTGTGTCTAACGATGCCGATGAACATGCCGATCCTGAACTTACTGCCAGGAATTTATTTAATGATTTTAATAAACGTTTTCCATCAATATTAAAAAAAGAAACATTTGTAACATGAGGAAGTCTCTTTACGTTTCCTCCATTTAGTTTAACTTCTTCTAAGCCCATTAAAAAATCTTCTAATCGATTCCGGAGTGTTATTATTTTTGCATTTGTATGCAACTCAAATTCTTTCATTGCATTCTCTGCAGCTTTGCCAAAGCCTACAATTGCCGGAACATTTAGTGTCCCGCTCCGCATTCCGCTTTCATGACCACCGCCTGTTATTTGAGGTATTATACCTGTTTTAATACCATCTTTTATATAAACAGCGCCAACACCTTTAGGACCATACATTTTATGAGAAGAGAAAGTTAAAATATCTATTGGAGTAGTCTTAACATCTATTGGTACTTTTCCAACGGCTTGAGTAGCATCACACATAAACAATATTTTGTTCTTGTAGCATAGCTCTCCAATTTCCTTAAACGGATGAATTACACCAGTTTCGTTATTGGCATACATTAAACTAACTAAAACAGTTTCATTGGTTATTTTATTTTCTAGCTCCTCTAAATCTATCATGCCGCTATCATTTACATCAAGAAAGGTCACTTTTGCGCCTATACTTTGTAAATATTCTAATGTATCTAAGGTTGCTTTATGTTCCGTTTTACAAGTTATAAAGTGATTTCCTTTTGCTTTGCAAGCTTCATAAACACCTCTTATTGCAAGATTGTTTCCCTCAGTTGCACCCGAGGTAAATATAATTTCCAGAGGATCTGCGTTTATCAATTTTGCAATTTGCTTTCTGGCATTGTCAACAGCTGTTTTACTATACCATCCCAAATCATAATGTACACTTGCGGCATTGCCATACATCTCTGTAAAATACGGAAACATTTCCTCGACCACATCTCTGTCACAAGGAGTAGTAGCGTTATAATCCATATAGATTAATTGTGATTTTGTTGCCTCCATAATCTAAGTGTTTAAGAGCTGAGATTTGGAGAACGTATTTGCTATCGTGTATTGATTATCTCCATAATCGGTCATAAAAACATTGTGTATATTTACTCTTTCGGTATTAAGAACAGTAGGGATATACATATCAAATGCAACTTCTACACCTCTGGTAACCTTATTCATATCTTCACTTTCCGAAAAGTCAATGATAGTTATATCTGTTGCGTCACTAAATCTTTTTAAAATTTTATCGGTGATATTAGTGTAATGTTGAGCCATAATCGATGGACATTTGGCAATCCATACAACATCATTTTTTATTTCTGCCAATTGAATAAGTTGGTTATCCCGTGCATGATATACTATCGATAAAATATTATTTTTGTTTTCTATACTAACAGAATCATGATTTGTTTTTGTATTTTTTTTCAAAAAAGAAATAGTTTTATTTTTACAATTTCTTTCATTTGATATAATGATCTTCTCTCTCTTTACAATTAAATAGTTATCCAGAACCTTCTCAATTTCTATAGGTAATGTGTCAATGTTTTTATTGAAGGAATCTTTTTCGGTAATCTCACAGCTAATTTCACTGCAAGCAAGTCCCAGATTGTCTATCAAGATTCCGATAACAATTTTTACATTTCCTTTGTGTTTTACAATTAGATTATTCGAAATATTAAGCACATGAGTTAGTGAGTTTAATGAGAAATCGCTAATCTCATAACGAGGGTCGTAATGTCCGCCTTCCAAGTAGATAATAGGGGGAGTCATAAATTGATTTTCTGAAATATATTTTTCAATTAACTGAAAAACATCATTTTCTAGTAGGTTTAGTTTAAAAAGTTCTAGTTTCATTTTCTTTTGTTTTAAGTTATATAAATCTGGGGGTATAAATAAAATAGACACTATAATAATTAATGCTTGAAGTTTACAATTAGAATGTTTATTACCCAGATAGGATAATAAACACAAAATTGTTTATAGCATGTCAGGAGCAGACTAGTGTACTATTTATGTGTAATAATTGTAATAGTGAAAACGGAATGGCTTTGCTGTATTGCTTTTAAATCTAATCTTTAGAATAAATTAAATTTTCATTCCTTAATGTTTATGTGTTTCTAGATATAGTCGTATCAAAAGAAAAAGCATTGATTATACTTTTCTTTAAATATTCTATTGTTATCCTTTATGTGTAAAATTAATTGTGGTATTTATAAAACTACCTGTACTTGATAGTAAGTGGTTCAATTTTAGGCGTTTATATAATATAAAAGTATGGTATTTTTCTGAATTTCAGTACTTTAAGAAAGAATAATTGTTATATTTTTAACAATTGTTTATCTTAAATTATTTTATCTAACAAAATTCAGTTCTAGGAAAAAGCATATTATCAACGTTAAAGTTTATTTATAATATGTTTTTGTATATCCATAAACAGTACTTCAAAGCTGTTAATTCACAAAATCTTTTAGTTTTTTTCCAATATTTTCTTTTTTAAAACATTTAAGGAGTTTGTTTGACAGATTATTTCTGTTAAAATAACAAAGCAACAAAGAAATGTCTTAATCTGTTTATTTAAAGGCTTTTGTTGTTTATAGGGGATAGTGATTTATAAAGACATTTGCATGTTTTTATTAGATAAAAAATCAGATCATTTTATATGGAAACTTAAGCGACAGAGAATTAAGATGATTAATTATTTAGAGCAAATTAAAAATAAAAACAAGTTCTTATTTAAAACTTAAAATAAAATTTAAAACAAAAAAAATTATGGCATTATTAAGTAAAAAAGCAATGAATTTCGCTTATGGTATGGGAGCAGCAGTAGTAATTATTGGAGCTTTATTCAAAATTACTCATTTTGAAATCGGACCGTTAACAGGAACCTTGATGCTTTCAATCGGATTAGTAACTGAAGCATTAATCTTTGCTCTTTCTGCTTTTGAACCTGTAGAAAAGGAATTGGATTGGACTATTGTATATCCAGAATTAGGAGATGGTAAAGCTAGAAAGGAAACAAAAATGGCTAAAGTGGAGACTCCAACTGAAGCACAAGGGCTATTGTCTCAAAAATTAGATATTATGCTTAAAGAAGCTAAAATTGACGGTGAGTTAATGTCAAGCTTAGGAAACAGTATTAAGAATTTTGAATCTGCTGCTAAAGGAATTGCTCCAACTGTTGATTCAATTGCTTCTACTAAAAAATACAGCGATGAGTTATCTATTGCGGCTTCTCAAATGGAATCATTAAACAGTCTATATAAAGTTCAATTACAAAGTGCTTCAAGAAATGCAGAAGCTAATAAAGAAATCGCTGAAAACGCAACTAAACTAAAAGAGCAAATGCAATCTATGACTGCAAATATTGCTTCTTTAAACAATGTATATGGCGGTATGCTTTCGGCTATGGGAAACAAAGGATAATTAGTTAAAAAACAATTATTATTAATACGAACTAATTATTTAGAAAATATGGCAGGAGGAAAATTAACCCCTAGACAGAAGATGATAAACCTAATGTATCTGGTTTTTATCGCAATGTTAGCAATGAATATGTCAAAAGAAGTATTGTCTGCTTTTGGCTTAATGAATGAGAAATTTGAAAGTGCCAATGCATCTTCAAATACGAGCAATGCACAAAAGTTAGCTTCATTAGATACTAAAGCAGAAGAGGCAAAAGGAGAATTTGCTCTGGCGGCTCAAACAGCTCATAAAGTGGAAGCTATATCTAAAGATTTTTACAATTACATAAATACATTAAAGACAGATGTTGTAAAAGGATTTGATAAAGACGCAGCAACAGGAAAATTGCCTTATGAGGATATGGAGAAAGGTGATAATACTGATAATTGGTTTGTTGGAGAAGGTTATACTGCAAAAGGAAACGAGATTGTTGCAAAAATTAATAAGTACAAAGCTGATATGAAAGCGGTACTAAGTGACAAAAAATATAAAGCAATTGTAGCTGAGATTGATAGCAAATTTGATACATCAGACGTTAAAAATAAAGAAGGTTTAAAAGATAAATTTTTATCGTACCATTTTAAAAATTTCCCTGCAGTTGCATCGGTTGCAAAATTATCTGCTTGGCAAAGTGATGTTCAAAAAACAGAATCAGATGTTTACAGTGCAGCTTTAGGAGAGGCAGCAATGACGACTAACTCTTATAACAATTATAAAGCAATTGTAGTTCTTGATAAAAATGCTTACTTTCAGGGAGAAACGGTTACAGGTAAAGTTGTTTTAGGTCGTTATGACGAAAATACAATACCAACTTCATTCTCTGGTCCAGGAAAAATTGTAAACGGACAAGCTGTTATTTCTATGACTGCTGGTGGAGTAGGAGAACAAAGTATTAACGGGCAATTTACTTTCTTAGAAGATGGAAAAACTATTCCACTTAAATTTGAAGGAAAATATGTTGTAGTACCTAAGCCAAATTCAGCTACAATATCTGCAGATAAAATGAATGTAGTTTACAGAGGTGTTGTTAATCCAATATCTGTATCATTTGCAGGAGTTGCTGATAATAAAGTTGTAGCAAGTGCTCCAGGATTATCTTCTGCTGGTAGACCAGGAAAATATAATATGAGTCCGGGTACAGGCACAGAAACTACAATTACTGTTACAGGTACATTACCAAACGGTTCTACAGTTTCTGATAAGAGAACTTTTAGAATTAAAGGTATTCCTGCCCCAGTTGGAACTATTAGAGGAGAAATGGGTATTGTAAAAGGGCCTAAATCGAATCTGGAAGTAGTTACAATTGGAGCTAAATTGGTAGACTTTGATTTTGAAGTAGGATTAGATGTTGTTGGATTTAATTTTAAAATTCCGGGACAAGCTACAGTTGTAGTTTCTGGTGATAAGTTAAATGCGCAATGTAAAGCTGCATTATCTAAAGCAGGTAGAGGAGATCAAGCTACGATTTCGGAAATTAAAACTAGACTTGTTGGAGGAGGAAACTATCAAGTATCTAGAACCGCTCCAGTAATTTTTGAAATACAATAAATAAAGTATTTACTTTTTTAAAATAGATTTAAACCTGTTCATTTAATTGAGCAGGTTTTTTTTGCTAAAGTTGTAATGTTATAAGGCTTCATCCCATTTACCATTATCTTTTGCAATATCAATTAGCTTTTGTCCGTGTTCGGTCATTAAGCCCTGTTCTATCAGTCGTTCTGCTCGTTCTCTATTGGGTTTACTCCATTTGCTTTTTTTGGGGTTTCGAGGGGAGAATGTCAAGTAAAAACTTTCGGAATCCCGTTTTTTGCATAAACTATCTATCCAACCATAACATAATGCTTCTTCGGTTGCATCATTAAGATTAACACTTTGTGTAGTGCTTTTTTTGTGGTATAAAATTAACCAAACAGATTTTTCGACTTGACTATTTTCTTTCAGCCAATTTCGCCATTCAGCTCTTGTAATAGCATAGATTGCTAGTTTTCCATCTTTAGTTTCCATAATTTATGATTTCTATTAACAAAGTTAAGATGATCTTATGACAGCAGTATGTTAGCAGTTTGTATGAATTATCATATTGGTATATTGTAATATATTGCTGTTATCGTATAATTTCGATTAATTTTTTTTAACCTATTTTTACTTAAATAGTATTAATAATCAATTTGTTTACTTGTAAAATTAAAATTTTAAACTTGAAATAAGTTGGAAACCATTTAAATTATAAAATATGAAAATAGGATTAATAGGATTTGGAAAAACAGGAAAGTCAGTTGCTTCAGTATTACTTGAAAATAAAAATTTTTGTTTAGAATGGGTATTAAGACAAAGTACAGTTTTAGAACATCGATCAGTACCAGAGTTTTTTGGTGTTCCTTCAGATGAACCAGGATTAATATATTCTAGTTCTAAAACAACAATTAAAGAGCTTTTAGACAAACATCCTGTCGATATTATAATTGATTTTTCTTCAAGTTTAGGAATTCATACTTATGGTGAAGCTGCTGCCCAAAGAGGCATTAAAATTATATCGGCGATATCTCATTATAAAGATAAAGAATTAAAATTTTTAAAAGAATTAGCGATTAAAACAACGGTGTTTTGGTCTCCTAATATTACTCTTGGAGTTAACTATTTGTTATTTGCAGCTAAATTTTTGAAGAAAATTGCACCTTGGGTTGATATTGAGGTCAATGAAGAACATTTTAAGTTAAAAGAAGGAACATCAGGTACTGCTATAAAAATTGCAGAAGCTCTAGATGTCGAGAAAGAAAGTATAAATTCAGTTAGGGCAGGAGGTATCGTTGGAAAACATGAAGTAATATTCGGGTTTCCTTACCAAACAGTTCGACTTATTCACGAATCGATTTCGAGGGAAGCATTTGGAACTGGAGTTATTTTTGTTGCCGAAAACATAGAAAATAAAGGTATCGGATTGTATAATTTTGAGGATATTTTAGCGCCTTATTTTCAACTTGATAAGTAGGGTTAAAGAATAATTGTAAAGGTTTTAATTTACTGGAATTAACCGCAAAGGGCACAATCCCGAAGCGCGATGTCATTAAGTTAAGC
The DNA here is from genome assembly GCF_057834355.1 of Flavobacterium sp. GL_143. Lineage (NCBI taxonomy): Bacteria > Pseudomonadati > Bacteroidota > Flavobacteriia > Flavobacteriales > Flavobacteriaceae > Flavobacterium > Flavobacterium sp. GL_143. Next base: position 3,837,718 of record NZ_CM174401.1, read on the forward strand.
TTTTTAAGCCATGTATTTTCGACAAAGATTGTCTAAAAGGGAACGCGGATGACACTGATTCGCTAAAGCGAAAACACGGATTAAACACGGATTTTCTCTAGTCCCGAAGCTCAATGACATTAAGTTAAGAGATTTTATATTTTACGCTGTTTCACACATCTGAAATCAAAAATCGTTAATCAAAAATCAAAAATATTTTTATCTTAACTTAATGACATTGCCCGAAGCGTCGGGAGCAAAGTTTAAAAAAATCCGTTTAATCCTTTTAATCTGTGGCAAAAAATAACGATTAAGGATGTAATCCCGATCCCGAAGCGTCGGGACGGGATACGCAAAGTATCTCTCCAATATTGTCATTCTGAGGTATGAAGACACGAGCGATAGCGAACTGCCGAAGCAATCTCATCAAGAAACTCCATAATCTTTGTCGAGCTACTTAATAAGACCCTTCGTTCCTCAGGGTGACAAGATTGTGATTAGAACCTTTGTCCCTTTGCATCTATGAACCTCTTTTCCTTAAAATGTTCCTCAAAAATCTTTCCATCGCCATAAATGTAGGCATGCAAATGTTCTGTACGGACTCCATGGTTTCGAGAGACGAATAATGTCTTCATTAAATTTTTTCTTATCGGTTTTATCGAGATCAAACAAGATTGCCATTTTATTACGAATAATTAAATCATCGGCCGAAAAAACATCTTCGCGTCCTAAGGCAAACATAAGTAAGTTTTGGGCTGACCATTTGCCTATACCTTTAATAGAAGTTACTAAATCGATAATTTCCTGATCGGTCATTTCGATAAATTTGTTGTATTCTAATCCAAAATCGGCATCAAATTGCGCTACATTTTTTATATAGCTAACTTTGGGTTTTGATAAACCTATTGCTTGCAATATTTCATCTGGAGTTTCAAGAATTTGAGAAGAATTAGGCTCTAGTCCGTCGTATATATCCAGAAAACGTTTTAAAAAAACATCACCAACTTTGGCAGATAATTGCTGATTAATAATTGATGTATATAAAAACTGAGCTAGATTAGTGTTTGTTTTAAGTTCACGATGTTCTGCATTTTCAAGAATTTTTTGGAATGCAGAATCTTTCGAAAGATGTGATATATAGGGATGTGACATTGTTGAGGTATTAAATTTAGAAAATAAGAAATATTAGGTACCAACTTTATCGACGGGTCTAAAACGTAATGCGCTCCAAGTATCGTTTATAGAAATAGCCGTTACTGTTTTTAATCCAAATTCTTTACCAGTAACATGAATCGTATCTCTATTTATGTCAGTTTTAATCTTAGAGGTTCCTTTGGGATAAGCAAACCATAAGACACTATCAGATTCTATGTTTTCTAAATCATTTTTAAGGTAATTTAAAAACTCTTCATTATTATTGATGAAAATTAGCGTGTTTGTACTTTTTATTTTTTTATCAAAAGTAGTTTTCATACCAAGCTGAATAAACTCATCTTTTATTACTTTTGGAGCATTAATAACTGTTCCTTTATCCTTAAATTTTAGTTTCTTGATAACATCTAGCATTATTTATAAATTACTTAGTTTGTTTAATGCTAATATAAGTGTTTTTTTTAAAGGTTCAAAGTGGCAAAGGTTCTGAGGTTCAAAGGGGCAAAGGGACAAAGGTTCTGAGGTACTAAGAGACTAAGAAATTGTGACTGAAAACAGAGACTGAAAACCGAAACTGAGACTGAGACTGAATACTTTTTCTGGCATAGATCACTTTTCGATTGTACGAAGTGCCTTTTTTATTATATAAACAGTTTCTTTTGTGGGACTTATGTTTTTCCAATTTTCGCAAATAGCAATTACAAATTCTGGTTTGGTTTTGCTAGCATCATTTAGCCAGTTGCCAACACTATCTTGTACGTATTTTGATTTATCCGATTTTAGAGATTCCAAAATGATTAATCCCAAATCGGGGTTTTGCTTTAATTCTTCGATGTGTTCGCACCAAACTCCTCTTGGCCTTGTGGCTTCACTGGCAAATCGTCTTACGTTTTCGTCTGCGTGTTTTGTCCATTTAGCTAGGATTCCCAAACTTTCGGTTAGATTCTGGGCAATAGTTTGTCTTACGGCTAACCAGCAAATCTCTCTAACGCCAAAATGTTTATCGGCAGAAAAAAACTGAATCTGTTCTAACATTTCTTCAATTGATAGCTCGGTATTTTTTCCAATTGTATAAGTTGCCCAACATCTAATTAAATCTGATTTATGCTTCGATAGTATTGAAAACAGTTCAGTATCATCTTCTGATTTTGCTAATTTAAAAAGACTTGTTCCAATGGCTTCATTAATAGTATTGACAGTTTGTTTCTTTAACGCATCAATTGTAGTATTGACTGGCTCTAAATACCTTAAACGATTATTCTGCTCAAGAAAGTTCTTAAGGAGTAGTTTTTGATCAATTGCGAGCCATTCGACTAAATTAGCGGTTTCGATTTCTCCTTTATTTAATTTCTCCAAAATATCTTTGGGTATGTCTTTTGTTGAGCGTGAGCCTTTTCGTTTTATATCTGTCATACTGATTTTATCTATTGTTTAAATAAACATGCATTTGCACGGTTTCTCATTTGCTTTGCTAAAATGTTTATTAATTTTACAAAGGTTTAAAAGAAAGTTCATATGTGCAATAACGCATATTATTGTCACATAGGGGTAAAAAAGTCACTATTATGAAAACAAAGGAAAGAAGCATAGAAAACAAAATTTGTCCATTGGAAGTAGCAGTTAATTCTATCAGTGGTAAATGGAAAATTCCGATTGTTTGGCAAATTAATGAAGGTAAAAAGCGCCCAAGTGAATTTTTGCGTGGAATTGCCAAGGTCGATAGAAGAGTTTTGAACCAACAGTTAAAAGAAATGGAACAGGATGGTATCTTAACCAAAGTTTCATTTAACGAGCTTCCGCCAAGAGTAGAGTATTCGCTCACCGAACTAGGGGAGAAGTTGGTGGATATTCTGTGGATGTTAAACGATTGGGGTAAATTAATGATTCCTGAAGAAGAGTTTCATATTGAGTAAACGTGTTCCAAATTTTAAAATGAAACATTTATTGATGCAAAAAGTACTAGGCTTTAAAAAAGTAGATTTAATTTTAAGCATAGTTAAATTCGAGAATAAATTTAATATAAACGACTATTCATTTTGGTTTTTTATGTTTTGTTTATATCATTTTATTAATATTAAAAAGAATCGCATTTTATTGCTTTCAAATGAACAATTTGATAAAATCGCTCATGGCAAAAATAAAGGACTCCATACACAAAAGACAACTATATCATTTCTCATTTGATACCATCGATTGCGAAAATGATTTTACAGATTATGCTGAGGCCAAAGAATATTTACTATGCGTATTGGTTAATACCAAAGTTTTGGATATTCTGGCAATTAATGAGCGGTCTTTTATTCTTGAATTTGATAATGAGCAACCTAAATTGTTTGCTTATCTAAAAACTAATTTAGAAAAGTATTTTTACTTTACAGTTTCTCAAATACCAATAAGTGATAAAAATAGCCCTACGATTCACATCAATAGGGATATTATGCTGGCGATACACCAAAAAATGCTACTGAAAAGCTTAAAATGTTCTACTAGTATTTTACGCAAAATCTCTATTTACTAGCTTGCAAGTAGTGTTTTTAATTAAACCAAAGGTCTTTTTGTTACAAAATAAGCTATTTCTTCGTCATCTCTTATTATGTTATCTAATCGCTCAAATCCTACTTTCTGTAATACATTTTGGGATCCGCTATTGTTAAGATCTGTTATAGCAACTACCTCATTTATATCAGTATTTGTAAAGCAATATTGGGTTAAACCTTTACATACTTCTGTAGCAATTCCTTTTCCCCAGTATTCTTTACTAAGTACATATCCTATTTCTATTTGATTGGTGTTGTGTACAAAAACACGCGCAACACACATACCTATAAAATTATTATTTGTAGTATCAAAAATTGCCCATCGGCTTAGGTTTCCTTTCTCATAATTTTCAAGAAGTTCACTAAACATTTCCTCATATCTCTCAGGAGAAACTTGAGGTAAATATTGGGTCACTTCGTCGTCTTTAAACAGATCTAAAAACGTTTGTTGCTCTTCTGGCAAGAACTCACGAATAATTATTCTAGGAGTTTGATATAAATTTGACATATTATTTTTTTGTATGTATCAAAAGTAAAAAAAACATATTATTTAGATGGATGAAATGTTAATATAATTGTTTGTTCTAGCTTTATTTTTACTTTTTTTGCAACATTCCTGCTATCTTTATTCGATAAAATTAAAATACATATATTCGCAAACTTCAATAAAGAAAGACAGTATTATGATTTATGAATTATAGATTTTTAGTGTATTGCTTTTTATTTATAATTGGTGCTATTGCCTATTATAAGTTAAACAAATGGTCATTAGAAGGCAGAGACGGAAATAAAAATCCTGATTTGTATTCAAGACCACAAACAAACCTTCAAAATTTTAATAGTTGGGTAATTATTATAGGTTTTGTAATAGGGGCAATAGTATGTTTATTTAAGTCAATTAATTAAAATTAAAAATGGGTATAGAAGAAATAGTTAGGCTAATAATTCCTTTAATCAGTATTGTTATGGGATTTGCAATTAAGAACTCAAAGAATGAGAGTTATACTTCGATGAAAAAATACTGGTGGTTTTTTGTTGTCATAGGAATGCTTTTATTCTCATACCGATTGTACAAGTTTTTGTATCATTAATATAAAAACAAATATAGATTTAAAGAGCAAAAGATTATCGTCTAAAAGATGGATTTGATCTGTAATTATCCTCTTTACTCCGTATGCAACAAGTGTGTTTTTGATACTTATGGAAATAAAAATTAGAAAGTACTACCAAAATAATGTTTATATTTATTGTAAGATTAGTTCTCAAATAAATAAGTAGTCATAATTATATCGAATGTTTTATACAAAGTCTTAGTTTAGATAAACATAGGTAATTACGCTATTTTTCAATTTCTAATCATAATCGTTATTACTAATAAATTAACACCTTGGTCTTTATGAAATTTTTAAAATCACTTTTAGTTGTTTTCTGCTTTTTGTTTTCTTTTACACATAGCATTGCGCAAGATTTAAAACCTGGATTTGATAAGGCAGAATATCGTGAGTTAGTTTATATCGCCACTCGATCGACAGAATCTCCAGAGAAAGCAAAGGATATTCCGCTGCCAGAACATTCTAAATTGGTGTATCAAAGCAAATCAATAGGGCTGGATAATCAGTGGGAGTTATGGCTTAAAGATGGTAAAACTGCTGTATTATGTACAAGGGGAACTACCGAAAAAGGAGAAAGTTGGCTTGCAAATCTTTATGCAGCAATGACTCCAGCAAAGGGAGAATTAAAAATTTCTAATACAGATACTTTTAAATATGAATTATCTACTAATAAAGATGCTGCTGTTCATACAGGATATCTTTTAAGTACAGCTTTTCTTTCTAAAGAAATGCTCCCAAAAATAGATTCTTGTTACAAACAAGGGATTAAGAATTTCATAATCATGGGACATAGCCAAGGCGGAGGAATTAGCTATTTGCTTACAGCACATTTTTATAATTTGCAAAGCAAAGGTGTTATACCAGCCGATATTCGTTTTAAAACCTATTGTAGTGCAGCTCCTAAACCCGGAAATTTATATTTTGCTTATGATTATGAGCGTAAAACTCAAAACGGTTGGGCATATAATGTTGTAAGTGCTGCAGATTGGGTTCCTCAAACACCATTTTCTGTAGAAATGCCTGAAGATTTACCTATAGTAAGTCCAATTGCCTTGGTAGAAGAAACCATTAAGAAGCAAAACTTCTTTAAAAGAATGCTTTTAAACATGGTTTATGATAAAGCAACGAGTCCATCACGCAAAACGGTAAAAACGTATCAAAAGTTGTTAGGTAAAGAAATGGCTAAGAGGGTAAAAGAGTTTTTGCCTGAGTTTGTACCACCACCTTTTTATAACAGTAATAATTATGTGCGTACAAGTACTACTATTGTACTTTATCCTAAACAAGATGATGCGGTGTATTATGAAAAATTCCCAAATAATAGTAAGGATTTAATGATTCATCATTCTTTTCCGCCTTACTTATACCTTCTGGATCAGTTGGAATAGAGTATTTGGTCTTATCTTATTATAAAAATAACTTTTATAGGTGTTAAAATTATGATTTAACAGCATTGATTTATCATAAATGTTTTTAGTTCAGGCAAATAATTGTAATTTTGAGCTGTAAAATTTTCTATGAAAAAAGACTTCAATATATTATTAGCAGATGACCATAGTGTAGTACGGCACGGAATTTCTTTGTTATTAAAAGAAGCTTTCCGAAGTATTAACATTACTCATGCAGATAGTTTTGAAGAAGTTATAAGCAAACTACGCCAGAAACAAGACTTGATTTTTTTAGATATTAACCTTCCTGGAGGGAATAGTACCAAAATGGTTGAAAAAATTAAGCAAAATCACCCTAATTTATTGATCTTGATGTTTTCTGCTTATGATGAAACGCAATATGCTTTGCGTTATATTCATGCTGGTGCCAATGGTTTTTTAAATAAAGACAGCAGTGACGAGGAAATTATTAAAGCTGTTCGCTCTGTTATAGAAACCGGAAAATATATTAGTGATGTTGTAAAAGAGAAAATTCTTCAAAACGCCCTAAATAAAACACCAATAAATCCATTAGAAATCCTTTCGGATAGAGAGATTGAAGTTGCCGAACTTCTTGTTAATGGAGAAGGAAACCTCGAAATTTCGAATAAGTTGAATATCCAGATGACAACTGTAAGTACATTTAAAAATAGAATCTTTGAAAAACTAGGGATCAACAATGTTGTTAGACTAGTCGAAATTCTAAAAATCTATAAAAACTAGATTTATTTGGTATTCAAAAACAGAATTGTAATTTTTGTACCGATATTTATAGTACTCTCAATCTTCATTTTAGCTTTCATAATCTCCAAAAGTTCGGTCACAATTTGTAGCCCCATTCCAGGTTTTTCTTGGGTTTGCGTTAATTTTATATCCTGTTTATTGTAAAGGTTTACAATATCGCCAGACATTCCGCTTCCAGTATCTTTAATAGCAAAGAATAGCTTGTTATCCATTATTCCTGAGACTAAAGTAATTTTTCCTGATGGAGTATTTTTTATTGCATTGTCCAGAAGATTATGTACAACGATTGAAAATAATAATCGATTATTGCTGATAGTTTGGTTTGTATCAATGAGGTTTTCAATTACGATTTTTTTGGAAGAGGCAATGGTCAGGAAAATTTTTATTTTTTCTTCGATCAGATCATATAAACAATACGTACTGGATAAATTTTCGTGTTTAGATACTTTGGTATATTCTAATATATTATTTACAAAATTATAGAGTTGGAAAGATGAAGTATGTAATGATTTTATACCATCCTGAACAGCTTCTGAATCATTTGGGTTTTGATAAATGTGTTTTGCAGTCATTGCCAAAAAACGCAATGGACTTTTTATATCGTGTGTAATTGTTCCTATAAGTTTTTTGTGATTTGTGATTTGTTCACGTAAATTTTCGGTTGTATCTTTTAATGTTGTAATTGTATTACGGAGTTGAAAAGTTTGTTCGGCTATTTTTTTTTCTAAATGAATGTTTTTCAATCGAACATATTTCAGTCTTAATTTTACAACATAATATAGAGTAGTAAAGGCTAAAATAAAAATCAATACGTTAAACCAAATGGTTTGATAAAATGCCGGAGCGATTATTATAGTTAGTGTTTTGTATCGGTATTCAGAATCATGTCCAGTCATTTTTCTGGCTGTAAGATGATAAGTTCCGTGTGGTAAAGTCGTAAAGTAAATATTATTATCGATTATTGATTCCCATTTTTGAGATATCGGACCTTCGACTTTGGTTTCTATATTTAAATTATTTGAATTTCCATAATAAGGACTATTTATAAAAAGCCTAAGTCGTTCAAAATCATGATTTAAGTTAAGAGTGTCATTTTTAATAGAAACATTTGAATTGTTGACTTCTGCCTGCTCAAAATAAATATCTCCTTTAGGTAAAAGTCTTTTTACTTTTTTAGAATCAAATACCACATTTCCTTTCATTGATGGGAATGTCACGTAATTATTCTTTAATAATAATCCGCATGGCTGGCATCCGCCATTAAATTCATTGGTTGCAAAACCATCGGACTTATCATAATATTGATAATAAATATTTTTTATTTTTTTGTTGGAATAATCCAGTAGGTTTTTTTTAGAAACCTGAAATAATCCTTTATTAGTAGTAATCCAAAAATATCCGTTTTTATCTTCTATAATGCAATGAGAAGTGAGTAGATACTTGTTTTTATCTACAGGAAAAGAGGTAGTTTTTTTAGTAAATTGATTGTATAGATAAAAACCATTTCCATAAGTTGTTATCCATATTTCATCGGGTTTACCAATATATACACTTCTCACATAATTGTTTTCTGTCTCCTTTACATTTTCAATTTTTTTCTCTTTAAAATGAATTTGATGAAATCCCAAATGTGACCCTGTCCAGATAATATTATCTTTTATCTGAAGCATATAGGTTACATTAAAAGGAACATTCATATAAAAATTAAAATGAGGTTTATCTTTTGTACCTCCTAATGTGTATAATTTTCCATTTGGAGAACCTCCAACGCTCATTCCTACTATTATTTCCCCGCTATTCATCTGGAAAATTTGTGTAACTCTATCCTCAAAACTCCATTTGTTATAGGTAATAAAATTGCTTTTTTTATGAAAACAGTACACAATATTATTTGCCTTAGTCCAGATATTTCCCATTTTATCAAACATCAGGCTATAATTATCATTTAGAACTTTAAATAAAGGATTACTTAATGATTGCCCATCTGTTGTGAAAATTTCTCCCGATGTGGCCAAGAATTGATTCTCCTGATATGGAACCTGCGCGTAATATACTCCATCCTTATTTTTTCCAGGAATGGCCAAAAAAAGTTTTTCCTTAACTACAAGCAATCCATCAGTACTACTTCCGATATATAAAATTCGATCATCTAGGTCATAATATGCAGATACTATATTTCTTTTTGAAAGGTCATAATTCTTTAACAACAAACGAAGTACAAGTTTTTTATGTTTTTTTTCAAGGATGTAAAAATTGCCTTCAACGATAAAAAAGGTTTGTTGAGAAACATTGTTTATGATAATAGAAAAATTATTTGTTTTTAGCCCATCTATCTTTATAGGATCAATTTTTCCATTCTCGAATTTTATGAATTTTTCTCCATCATAGTTGTAAATAACATTGTTTAGTATGAAAAAGTTTTGATACTCATCATAAGCATATTTAACCTGCCACAATAGTTTGTTTTCATCTTGATACAGACCAATATACTTTTTTGAGAGTGTAAAATATTTGTTATCAGTTCTATGAATTTTGTTGTTATAGAATCGTCTTTTTTTATAAAGGGCATTACTGATTTTAAATTGCTTAGGAATTTTATTTTTAGGAATTATAGAAGCAGTATTGTTTTTTATCCGGATATAATCGGCAAGATCATTGAGTAAGTAGATATTGTCTTTAAGTGCATTTCCTCGAAAAAGACTCATCCTGTTAGTAGTCATTCCTGCTACATTTTCGGTATTAAATGTCTTAAATTGATTTCCATCATATCTTACCAATCCATTTTCGGTAGCCATCCATATAAAACCATTATTATCTTTTATTATGGATTTTACACTGTTTTGAGGAAGTATATTATTGTCTGCAGAATACCAAATAAGAGTATAGTCTTTATTATCTATTTGAGAATAAAGAAAATTGACAAAAAACAATGTCAGAAATAATGCTATTAAATTATTAAAATGTTTAATGATTATTGGGATATTTCTTAGAGAAAGGCATTTAAATACCTTGAAAATTTACCCTTCAATATTACGAAAAAGCAGGAGCCTTTATATGTAGAATTAATTCTACAGTATAATTCTGTATTCTCTACATGGCTTCTTAATGATTAGAAAGAAATTCGCATCTGGATTACTCTAATATGGAAGTAGTTGTTTATCAGTTAAAAACATTGATTGAAAACTGCAAATTTCGATTAAAGGAACCACCAGAATAGAATACCAAATAGTTTGATTTCAATAGTTACAATATTTAGAGATTAATAAATATCCCTGAATACTATTTTTTAGAATTTTAATAACAATTATTATATGAGGAACTTTACTTATTTTAAATTATTAATGCCAAATAAAGAGGGGGCTCTGAATCGATTTCTAGTCTGTTTCTTGTTTCTGTTTATATTTGGAAACACAGGCTACTCACAAGTCCAGACCACACATAGTGCAGGCCCTAATGATACGACAATATTAAGTACATTAAATGGTAGCGGTGTTGTTTTGAGCGTTCCTACATTAGTTAAAGGGGTTAGAGCTAAACAAATTGCCGTTTTTTCGGGTGGAACAAATGCGGGTTTAGAGATAGACAGAGGTATTCTGTTTTCTACAGGAGATGCTACTTCAGATTTAAGCAACAGGAATAAATCTTTAGCTGCAGGTTCCAATCCAAATGGAAATTCAGCGATTGATCCGGATTTAGCAACTCTTGATGGCTCAGCAAATAATGATGCAGTTGTATATACCTTCAAGGTAACTCTAGATCCTAAAATGACTGCTATTCGTATCTTTTTTCAGTTCGGATCAGAAGAATATCCTGATTATGTTGGAAGTAGATATAATGATGTTTTTGGATTTTTTATTTCAGGACCTGGAGTTACAGGGACACAAAATATCGCAAAACTGCCATCGAGCAACAGAGAAATTTCTGTTAATTCGGTAAATGGAGGAGTACTTGGAGCTTCTAAGGATAATACAGGCACACCTATAACCGATAGATTTCAGACTGATTATTACATAAATAATGGACATAGTAATACTGGCGCTCTTAATAATGGAATTGGACCTAGGCCTGTATTTGTAGAATACAATGGATTGACAAAAAGAATATCTTATGATCTTACACAACTAACTCCAGGAGCAACCTATAATTTTAAAATAGCAATTGCAGATGTTGGAGATTCTCAATATGATTCAGGTGTATTTGTGGATGTAATTACGGCTAGTTATGGTGCCGATTTATCGGTAAAAAAAGAAGTAGTAGGTACTCCTAAAAAAGTAGGCGATGAAGCTACTTTTCTTATTACAGCTAGTAATGCGGGACCATATGGTGCAACAGGAGTTAAGGTAAACGATTTATTGCCTTCGGGATATACTTTTGTAAGCGCAACTCCATCGGCAGGAACTTATGATCTAGTTACTGGAATTTGGAATATTGGCGTACTTGCCAATAGAGGAAATGCTACTCTTACCGTAAAGGGAATTCTTAAAGCCAAGGGAGATTATAATAATATTGCTAAAATTACAGGAAATGAAGAAGATCCAGATCCTTTAAATAACGAAAGCTCTAGTGAGCCAGTAAAACCACCAGTAGCTAATAATGATTCAGGAAATACTATTGGTGGCACAGCAGTTACTATTGCCGTAACAACAAATGATACTGATCCTGATGGAACTATAAATGTTGCAACAGTAGATCTGGATCCTCTTACGCCAGGTATTCAGGCCACGTTTACAGTAGCAGATGAAGGAACATATACAGTTGATGCTTCAGGAATTGTAACATTTACACCTTTGACAACTTTTAGTGGAGTAGCTAGTTTGAATTATGTTGTAAATGATAATGATGGTTTTACATCTAATGAAGCTACAATTACTGTTACTGTAAAAACGAAACCACCAACAGCTATTGCACAAACATTTTGTTCTGCTGACTTAAAAATAATAACTGATTTGCCTGCTACAGGTAATGAAATAAAATGGTACGATAGTTTAACAGGTGGGATTCTATATGATGCAACTCATGTATTAGGAACGAGAACCTATTATGCAAGTCAGACTATAAACGGAAATGAAAGTACGAGAACAGCGGTGGCTGTAACGATTAATTCTGCTCCAGTAGCACCAGTTGTAATAGTTGAAGATAATTGTGATGGTACATCAAAATTATCGACTACAGCTGTTGGTACTTTATTGTGGAGTAATGGCGAAACAACATCTAGTATTATAGTAAGTACAGCAGGAACCTATACAGTTACTACTACTGTAAATGGATGTACCAATTCGGGTAGTGGAATTGCTGCTCCAAAAACAGCACCAGCAGAACCAGCCGCTACAACGCAAACATTTTGTTCAGCCGAAGCTAAAAAAGTAGCCGATTTACAAGCTACAGGAACAGCTATCCAATGGTATTCCGCAGCAACAAACGGAACATTATATTCAGTAACAGATGTTTTAGCATCAGGAACGTATTATGCAAGCCAAACAATTGACGGATGTGAAAGTGCAAGAACTGCTGTAGTCGTAAAAATTACTCCTACACCAGCAGAACCAGTAGCTACAACGCAAACATTTTGTTCAGCAGAAGCTAAAAAAGTAGGCGATTTACAAGCTACAGGAACAGCGATTCAATGGTATTCGGCAAGTAGAAACGGAACATTATATTCAGTAACAGATGTTTTAGCATCAGGAACGTATTATGCAAGTCAAACAATTGATGGCTGCGAAAGTGCAAGAACTGCCGTAGTGGTAAAAATAACTCCTACACCAGCAGAACCAACCGCTACAACGCAAACATTCTGTTCAGCAGAAGCTAAAAAAGTAGGCGATTTACAAGCTACAGGAACAGCGATTCAATGGTATTCTGCAGCAACAAACGGAACATTATATTCAGTAACAGATGTTTTAGCATCAGGAACGTATTATGCAAGTCAGACCATTGACGGATGTGAAAGTGCAAGAACTGCTGTAGTAGTAAAAATAACTCCTACACCAGCAGAACCAACAGCAACAACGCAAACATTTTGTTCAGCAGAAGCTAAAAAAGTAGGCGATTTACAAGCTACAGGAACAGCCATCCAATGGTATTCTGCAGCAACAAACGGAACTTTATATTCAGTAACAGATGTTTTAGCATCAGGAACGTATTATGCAAGCCAAACAATTGACGAATGTGAAAGTGCAAGAACTGCTGTAGTAGTAAAAATAACTCCTACACCAGCAGAACCAACCGCAAAAACGCAGACATTCTGTTCAGCCGAAGCTAAAAAAGTAGGCGATTTACAAGCTACAGGAACCGCTATTCAATGGTATTCTGCAGCAACAAACGGAACATTATATTCAGTAACAGATGTTTTAGCATCAGGAACTTATTATGCAAGCCAAACCATTGACGGATGCGAAAGTGCCAGAACTGCCGTAGTAGTAAAAATTACTCCTACACCAGCAGAACCAGCAGCTACAACGCAAACATTTTGTTCTGCAGAAGCTAAAAAAGTAGGCGATTTACAAGCTACAGGAACCGCTATTCAATGGTATTCCGCAGCAACAAACGGAACTTTATATTCAGTAACAGATGTTTTAGCATCAGGAACTTATTATGCAAGCCAGACAATTGACGGATGCGAAAGTGCCAGAACTGCTGTAGTAGTAAAAATAACTCCTACACCAGCAGAACCAACCGCTACAACGCAAACATTCTGTTCAGCAGAAGCTAAAAAAGTAGGCGATTTACAAGCTACAGGAACAGCTATCGAATGGTATTCCGCAGCAACAAACGGAACGTTATATTCAGTAACAGATGTTTTAGCATCAGGAACGTATTATGCAAGCCAAACCATTGACGGATGTGAAAGTGCAAGAACTGCCGTAGTGGTAAAAATAAGTCCTACACCAGCAGAACCAACAGCAACAACGCAAACATTTTGTTCAGCAGAAGCTAAAAAAGTAGGCGATTTACAAGCTACAGGAACGGCTATTCAATGGTATTCGGCAAGCACAAACGGAACATTATATTCAGTAACAGATGTTTTAGCATCAGGAACGTATTATGCAAGTCAAACAATTGATGGCTGCGAAAGTGCAAGAACTGCTGTAGTGGTAAATGTAAACACCACTCCAGCACAGCCAAGATTAGGAACTTTAACAAAACCAACTTGTTCAATTTCAACAGGTAGTATAGTTTTGAATGGCTTACCATCAGGTAATTGGACTATAAATCCTGGAAATATTTCTGGAAATACTACAACTACAACTGTAACAGGTTTAGTACAAGGAAGTAGTTATAGTTTCACCGTAACAAGTGATGCAGGATGTATTTCTCTTCCATCTAGTAATATTACTATTGATTATGTTATTTGTGCTATCACTGAAACGACTTCTCCAATTAATGGAAACACAGGCGGAAAAACACCACCATTAACATCTAATGATAAATTAAATGGAGTAGATGTAGTTATCGGAACCAATCCAGGTGAAGTCATATTAACGCCAGTAACAGTACCAACAGGATTAACATTAAATCCAGATGGAACTGTAACCGTATCTCCAAATACACCGGCAGGAAACTATGATGTAACCTACAAAATATGCGAAGTAACTAATCCGACAAATTGTGATGAAGTAACTTCAGTAGTTGTAGTAAGTCAACCATTAATCGAAGCTATCACCGAAACGACTTCTCCAATAAATGGAAATACAGGCGGAAAAACACCACTATTAACAGCTAATGATAAATTAAATGGAGTAGATGTAGTAATTGGAACCAACCCAGGTGAAGTAAAACTAACGCCAGTAACAGTACCAACAGGATTAACATTAAATCCAGATGGAACTGTAACCGTATCTCCAAATACACCAGCAGGAAACTATGATGTAACCTACAAAATATGCGAAGTGACCAATCCGACAAATTGTGATGAAGTAACTTCAGTAGTTGTAGTAAGTCAGCCATTAATCGAAGCTATCACAGAAACGACTTCTCCAATCAATGGAAACACAGGCGGAAAAATGCCACCATTAACATCAAACGATAAATTAAATGGAGTAGATGTAGTAATCGGAACCAACCCAGGCGAAGTAAAACTAACGCCAGTAACTGTACCAACAGGGCTCACATTAAATCCTGACGGAACTGTAACCATATCTCCAAATACACCAGCAGGAAATTATGATGTAACGTACAAAATATGCGAAGTAACCAATCCGACAAATTGTGATGAAGTAACTTCAGTAGTTGTAGTAAGTCAACCATTAATCGAAGCTATCACAGAAACGACTTCTCCAATAAATGGAAATACAGGCGGAAAAACACCACCATTAACATCTAATGATAAATTAAACGGAGTAGATGTAGTTATCGGAACCAACCCAGGCGAAGTAAAACTAACGCCAGTAACAGTACCAACAGGACTCACACTAAATCCAGATGGAACTGTAACCGTATCTCCAAATACACCAGCAGGAAACTATGATGTAACGTACAAAATATGCGAAGTAACCAATCCGACAAATTGTGATGAAGTAACTTCAGTAGTTGTGGTAAGTCCACCATTAATCGAAGCTATTGCCGAAACGACTTCTCCAATTAATGGAAATACAGGCGGAAAAACTCCACCATTAACAGCTAATGATAAATTAAATGGAGTAGATGTAGTTATCGGAACCAACCCAGGCGAAGTAAAATTAACGCCAGTAACTGTACCAACAGGACTCACATTAAATCCTGACGGAACTGTAACCGTATCTCCAAATACGCCAGCAGGAAACTACGATGTAACGTACAAAATATGCGAAGGAACCAATCCGACAAATTGTGATGAAGTAACTTCAGTAGTTGTAGTAAGTCAACCAATAATCGAAGCCATCACAGAAACGACTTCTCCAATCAATGGAAACACAGGCGGAAAAACGCCATCATTGACATCAAACGATAAATTAAATGGAGTAGATGTAGTTATCGGAACCAACCCAGGCGAAGTAAAACTAACGCCAGTAACAGTACCAACAGGATTAACATTAAATCCAGATGGAACGGTAACCGTATCTCCAAATACACCAGCAGGAAACTACGATGTAACGTACAAAATATGCGAAGTAACCAATCCTACAAATTGTGATGAAGTAACCTCAGTAGTTGTAGTAAGCCAACCATTAATTGAAGCTATTACAGAAACGACTTCTCCAATTAATGGAAACACAGGCGGAAAAACGCCACCATTAACAGCTAACGATAAATTAAATGGAGTAGATGTAGTTATCGGAACCAACCCAGGCGAAGTAAAACTAACGCCAGTAACAGTACCAACAGGACTCACACTAAATCCAGACGGAACTGTAACCGTATCTCCAAATACACCAGCAGGAAACTACGATGTAACCTACAAAATATGCGAAGTAACCAATCCTACAAATTGTGATGAAGTAACTTCAGTAGTTGTAGTAAGTCAACCATTAATCGAAGCAATTACCGAAACGACCTCTCCAATTAATGGAAACACAGGAGGCAAAACACCACCATTAACATCAAACGATAAATTAAACGGAGTAGATGTAGTTATCGGAACCAATCCAGGCGAAGTAAAACTAACGCCAGTAACAGTACCAACAGGACTCACACTAAATCCTGACGGAACTGTAACCGTATCTCCAAATACACCGGCAGGAAACTACGATGTAACCTACAAAATATGCGAAGTGACCAATCCGACAAACTGTGATGAAGTAACTTCAGTAGTTGTAGTAGGAGCAGCGATTATAGATGCAACAGATGATAACGTACTCTTTGCAGACGGAATAAACGGAACACTAGAAGCAATCAATGTATTAGACAATGATAAATTAAACGGAAGCAGAATAAACAACCCAGCCGTTGTAACTATAAAAAGCCTAACCGTATTATCAGGAATCACATTAAACGAAGACGGAACAATAGATGTAGCGCCAAATACGCCAGGAGGTACCTATACACTAAACTACCAAATTTGTGATGTGATAAACAAAACAAATTGCGTAAGCGCCAAAGTAACCATTTTTGTAGCCGTACCATCGATAGCCGTGATAAAAACAGCAATATTCAATGACGAAAACAAAAGCGGTTATGCCAATGCAGGAGAAACCATCACCTATACCTTCAAGATAACCAATACTGGAAACACCCCGCTGACAAACGTAACAGTTAGCGACCCACTTCCAGGACTAGTTATGACAGGAGGTCCAATCACATTAGGCGTAAATGAAACCGATGAACACACCTTTATAGGCGTATATGTAATCAAACAATCCGACATCAATGCCGGAAAAATAAGCAACCAGGCCACCGCATTTGGAACCAGTGCCAACGGAATCACAGTAGAAGACAAATCCGATTACACCAGTAATGTAGACGACAACCCAACAGTATCCCCAATAGAAGGCTGCGTAATAAAAGTCTTCAATGCCATCTCACCAAACGGAGATTCAATGAACGAAAGATTCTACATCCAAGGGCTAGAATGTTATCCAGAGAACACCGTAGAGATATATAACCGATGGGGAGTTTTAGTATTCGAACGCGAACACTACAACAACGAAGAGCGTGCCTTTAGAGGAATGTCCGAAGGACGCACCACCGTAAAACAATCCGATGGACTGCCAGTAGGAACATACTACTACGTACTAAAATACAAAGACAGCGAGTCCAATGCCCACCAGGAAGCAGGATATTTATACATCAATAAATAAAAGTAAAAAACAAATAGAAACGGCTTAGCCCTAAAAAGCTAAGCCATTCTTAAAAGAAAAATAAATGAGAAAATTAGTAATCGTTTTTATGTTTTTTTCCGCAGTAAGCCATGCACAACAAGATGCCCAGTTTACACAATACATGTACAATACCATCAATATAAACCCAGCCTATGCCGGTTCCAGAGGAGCCATGAGCATTTTTGGACTATACCGTACCCAATGGGTAGGACTCGATGGAGCACCTGAAACCAGCAGCTTCTCCCTAAACACCCCGTTAAACAATAGCAACCTGGGACTTGGAGTATCCCTGGTAAACGATAAAATAGGACCAACAAACGAAAACACATTCTCGGCCGATTTATCCTATACCATACCCACATCCGAAACCTTCAAGCTATCCTTCGGGATCAAAGCCACCGCAAATTTGTTCAATTTAGACATAGGAAAGCTAAACCCAGAACAACAAGGCGACCCACAATTTCAAGACCTAAACAGCAAATTCACCCCCAACATAGGAGCAGGAGTATACTGGCATTCCGATAAAGCCTACATCGGATTATCCGTACCCAATTTTATCGAAACCAACAGATACAACGATAACGACATCGCCATCTTCAAAGACAAAATCAACTACTACCTAATAGCCGGATACGTATTCGATCTAGACCCCTATATCAAATTCAAACCAGCCGTACTCACCAAAATGGTCGAAGGTTCCCCACTACAAGTCGACCTGTCAGCCAACTTCATGTTCAATGACAAATTTGTAGCCGGAGTCGCCTACAGATGGAGTGCAGCCCTAAGCGCCATGGTAGGATTCCAGGTAAGCGACGGATTATACCTAGGCTACGCCTACGACCGCGAAACCACCCGCCTGAACAACTACAACTCAGGTTCCCACGAGATATTCCTGCGATTCGAATTCTTTAATAATTACAGCCGAATAACCTCACCAAGATTCTTCTAAATCCATCAAAGATGAAAAAAAACTATATAGCCATCACCTTCACCCTCCTTTTAGTACTGATAACACTAAACGGAAGAGCACAAAGCGCAAGCCAGCACAAAGCCGATAAAGACTATAACCAATACGCCTATATCGATGCCATTGCCACCTACGAAAGAGTAGCCGAAAAAGGATACAAAGACCAGGAAATGTTCCAAAGACTAGGTAACGCCTACTACTTTAATGGCGAACTAACCAAAGCAGCCAAATGGTATCAGTCCCTTTTTGAAATGAATCCAGAACAAGAACCCGAGTACTACTACCGCTACGCACAAACCCTAAAAGCCACAGGAGATTATGCCAAAGCAGATAAAACCCTCGAGAGCTTCAACAAAAAAAAGACAGCCGATAAAAGAGGAGAACTATTCGAAAACAATAAAAACTACCTCGAGCAAATAAAAGCCAACTCAGGACGATACGAAATAGCCGACGCAAAAATCAACTCCACCCAAACCGATTACGGAAGCGCCTATTACGACAACAAACTCGTATTTGCATCCGCCAGAGATACCG
Source organism: Flavobacterium sp. GL_143 (assembly GCF_057834355.1). NCBI lineage: Bacteria > Pseudomonadati > Bacteroidota > Flavobacteriia > Flavobacteriales > Flavobacteriaceae > Flavobacterium > Flavobacterium sp. GL_143. The sequence goes on from NZ_CM174401.1 coordinate 3,856,903, forward strand.
GAGGCATAGCCAAAAAAACATTCAAATGGACCAATAAATCCTTTACCAACCTATACACCGCCGAAATAAAAGCCGATGGAACACTAGGAACACCAGAACGATTCCAAAAGAACATCAATTCCAAATTCAATGAATCCACCCCCGTTTTCACCAAAGACGGAAAAACAATGTACTTTACAAGAAACAACTATCTGGAAGGAAAAAGAGGCAAAGACAACCAAAAAATCACCCTGTTAAAACTCTATAAAGCAGAACAAATCGATGGTAAATGGACCAACGTAAGCGAGCTACCATTTAATAGCGACCAGTACAGCACCGCACATCCCGCACTAAGTAATGACGAAAAAAAACTATACTTCGCCTCCGATATGCCAGGAACCCTGGGCCAATCCGATTTGTATAGCGTAACAATAAACAGCGACAAAAGCTTTGGAAAACCAGAAAACCTAGGAAAAACAATCAATACCGAAGGCAGAGAAACCTTCCCGTTTATAGCAAACGACAACCAGCTATATTTTGCCAGCGACGGACGACCAGGACTAGGCGGACTCGATGTATACGTTACCAAAATCAATGATAACAACAACAACGATAAGAACAACAACGATAACACCTTTACAACAGTACAAAACGTAGGCGCACCAATAAATAGCAAACAAGACGACTTTGCATTTATCATCGATAGCGAAACCCAAAAAGGATACTTCACCTCCAACAGAGAAGGAGGAAACGGCAACGATGATATTTACAAACTAACCCAAACCAGAAAACTAAACTGCGAACAAACCCTAAAAGGAATAGTAACCGACAAAGAAACCAACGCCATACTAGAGAACGCCAAAGTAACCCTGCTCGACGAGCAATTTAAAACAATAGGCGAGGTTACAACAGCAGCAAACGGAACATATAGCTTTAAGGTAGATTGTAACAAAACCTATCATGTAAGAGTAGCCAAAGAAGATTATGAAACCATAGAAACTCCAGTAATCATAAAAGAGCAATCAGGAGAAACAGACCTAAATATAAAATTAGAAAAACGCATCAAGCCAATCACAGTAGGAACCGATTTGGCCAAAACGCTAAACATACCTATCATCTATTTTGATTTAGATAAATCCATCATCCGCAAAGATGCCGCCTTCGAACTAGAGAAAATCCTGGCAGTAATGCAGCAATACCCAAAGATGAAAATCGATATCCGCTCCCATACCGATAGTCGTCAAACAGCCAAATACAATCTGGCATTATCAGACAGAAGAGCCAAATCAACCCAACAATGGTTGATAAAAAACGGAATTAAATCTAATCGATTAACCGCCAAAGGATATGGCGAGAGTCAGTTAGTAAACCACTGTTCCGATGGAGTTCCTTGCACCGAAGCTGAACATCAATTGAACAGAAGAAGTGAATTTATTGTTGTTTCAATGGACTAAATTTAATTAATTGTCAATCAATCAAAAGCCCTTTCTAAAGTTTAGAAAGGGCTTTTTTAGTTTTCAGTTTCAGTTTTCAGTAGCAGAGAAATTAACCGCAAAGAGCGCAAAGGTTTTTTCGCAAAGCTTTACTGTAAACTGATACTGTAAACTGCCACTGAAAACCGCGACTAAAAACTAAATACTAATCTGATAAGCACATCTTCTCTCGCCTGCAATGATATGACTCACACGATTAATGTTAACTTCTTTTCCTAATACAGATCTAAATGTATTTAATTCGGAAGAACAAAAACCTTGACAAATTGTTGCAGCAGCACAAATAGGACAGTGATTTTCGACAAAAAGATACCCATCGTCATTCTTAGCGTATTCTGCCATATAACCTTCTCTGGTTCTTATTTCGACAAGTTTTTCTATTTTTTGTTCCAAATCATTAATAGTATCAATTTCTTCATGATACTTCTTTTTCCCACTTTCTTCATATACATCAATAACCGCTTGCATAGTATCTCCGCCCATAGCGTTAATAATATTAATTAGCTTTAGGGTTAATTCGGCATGAGTGTCGGGAAACTTCGAATTTCCATTCGCCGTAAGGCTAAAAGTTTTTTGAGGTCTACCAACACCTTTAGACTCTTCCTGAGGATGAATAAAATCTTCTTCAACAAGTTTAAGTAGTTGTTGTCTAACGCCTTCCTTTGTTATCTTAAGCTCATGCGCAATCTCAAGAGCCGTAAGTGGACCTCGCATTTTGAGCAACATTAAAATCTTATTTGTAGTCATAAATTAATAAAACAAGTATTTAGTTGTTTTATTATGCAAAAATATTAATTTTGCATAACTTATCAAAGCTCATTGCCAGATATTATTATCCTAAGAGCAATCAATATTGAGAGTTACAGAAATTATTAATGCAAACTATAGATTATGGTACTAGAATTACAATCACCACCCATTAGTTCATATGATAGGATTAATTTACCTGTATATATCGTTCCGTACTGGAATGTGTTGATGAAAATCTACAAATAGTACATACTCTCCATTATAGATTTTAGAAATCTCAAAAACCTTTAGTTAATGATTAATGTAATCTTTTGAGAGTAAAATAACATTTAACACATAGAAACATAGATTTGAATTAAATCTTGAGATGTTTTCAAGAAAATCATAATTTTTTCGCATAGCGCTATGTGATTTATTTTGAGTGAAACGTCTTTTTTACGCTTTGTTAACTATGTTTCTATGTGTTAAAATAATTATCTAAAATTAAAGTGTTTTTTACAACGTGCTCAACATACTAGAAAATAGTATTCAAGTTGGGCGGGGGATACCTATGTCCAAAAATTAGCAAAACTCAAAAATTAAAATTTAATAAATAACCCAATTTTTTAATAATCCAAAACATGGAAATAATAAATAAAATAGATGCTTCTGGCATACAAACTCTCGATTTACGGTCGTATAAACCCATCGAAAATGATTTTATAATATTTGATATTGTACCATTTCTTATAGAAGATTTTATGTTACAAGAAAAGACATTCCGATTAGAAATGACCAATATCGATTGGAACCAATATAAAGGAAAAGATGTAGTAATTACTTGTTCTAATGATGCTATAGTTCCGCTTTGGGCGTATGTATTAATCAGTTCATTACTAGCTCCGCATGCATCGATAGTGGTGTATTCGACAACTGGAAATCACGAAGGAATTTTATGGATGGAAAGAATAAGAAAAATAGAATTTTCGGCTTTTATCAATCAAAAAGTAGTGCTAAAAGCCAATTCGTCCATACCCGAAGAAGTTCTTGTATTGGCCACAAGCCAATTAATTAAATATGTACAAACCCTAATGTGGGGAGAAGCAGGTTCTCCTTTAATGATTTACAAAAGAAAATAAACGAAATAATGAAAAGAAGAATAGCAATACTGATTATAGGAACACTTTTGATAGTTTCATGTAATTCCAAAAACGCAGAACAAACAGAAAGTCCAACAGCATATCCTACGCTTACGCTAAAGGCGCAAAAAGCAGATGTTTCAGTCGAATTTCCAACGACTTTAGAAGGAGAACAAACGGTCGAAATACGCTCTAAAGTAGATGGATATATAGAGCAGGTTTATGTAGAAGAAGGTTCGGCTGTAGCCAAAGGACAACCTTTATTTAAAATAGATGCCAATAGTTATTTGCAGGAAGTAAATAATAAGAAAGCAGCAGTTCTTGCAGCCGAAGCCAGTCTGGAAACTGCCGTTATCCAGACTAAAAGAACAGCAGCATTGGCAGAAAAGAAAATTATAAATAACTATGAATTGACATCTGCTAAAAATATTGAACGAGTAAAAAGAGCCGAATTAAGTCAGGCAAATGCCGATTTATCTGCATCTAAATCCAAACTAGCTTTTACCAATATTGTGAGCCCGATAAATGGAGTTGTAGGAAGCTTACCATTTAAAATAGGAAGTTTAGTAAGCAGTTCAGCACCAGATCCTTTAACTACAGTAGCTAATACCAAAAATATCTTTGCTTATTTTTCTTTAAGTCAGCAACAATTAAACTCTTTTTTGAGTCAGTATTCAGGGAATCAATTAAAAGATAAATTCAGGAATATGCCCGAGGTTTCGTTAGTAACTGCCGATGGGGGAACTTATCCATCAAAAGGGAAAATTCAGACTTTAAGCGGAGTATTAAATGCAAGTACAGGTTCGGCAAATTTTAAAGCAGTTTTCCCAAATCCAGAAGGTAAATTATGGAGTGGAGCAAGTGCCACAATTGTCATTCCAACAAAATTTGAAGCTGCTATTTTAGTTCCTAAAAAAGCAGTATTTGAGTTGCAGGGACGCTTTTTTGTATTTACTGTAGATGCAAAAAATGTAGTGCATAATACCGAAATAAAAATAAGAAACACCTCAACAGAAAAAGAATATGTAGTAACCGAAGGTGTAAAATCTGGAGATACTATAATTACAGATGGAATAGGGAATTTAAGGGATGGAATGAAAATCGCATCGATAGTTCCTTCATTAAAAAAATAAAAAGACATGTTTAGAAAATTTATAGAAAATCCGGTATTATCCACCGTAATATCGATTATAATAGTGATTTTAGGATTACTGGGATTAGCTTCCCTGCCCATATCACAATATCCCGAAATTGCGCCACCTACAGTTGTTGTGACCGCTTCTTACCAAGGAGCAAGTGCCGACGTGGTTATGAAAAGTGTGATTGTTCCGCTAGAAGAACAAATAAACGGAGTCGAGAATATGACCTACATGACATCTACCGCAAGTAGTAATGGTACAGCGTCGATAACCATATTCTTTAAACAGGGAACAAATCCTGATATGGCAGCGGTAAACGTTCAGAACAGAGTTACTAAAGCAACAAGTTTGTTACCAAATGAGGTTATTAAATCGGGTATTACAACTAGCAAACAATTAAGTAGTACCGCTTTTAGTTTCTTGTTATATAGCAAAGACGGAAAGTACGACGAAAAGTTTCTTGATAATTATTTGAGGATAAATATCATGCCCGAGATGAAACGTGTTGAAGGAGTAGGAGGAACCGAAATTTATAGCAGTCAGGAATATTCAATGCGTATTTGGTTAAAACCCGATGCAATGGCAAATCAAGGATTAGTTCCAGACGATATTATTAAAGCATTACAAGAACAAAATATTGAAGCCGCCCCAGGAAAAATTGGAGAAAATAGTAAAGAATCGGTACAATATGCTTTAAAGTTTACAGGAAGACTTGAAAACCCTGCAGAGTTTGAAAACATTGTTTTGAGAAGCGGTAAACAAGGAAGTTTATTACGCTTAAAAGATGTTGCCGATATCGAGTTTGGTGCTTTAGATTATACTACTTCATTAATCACCCAAGGAAAAGTTTCTTCGGGAGGAGCGATAAGTCAGATTTCGGGTTCTAATGCTCGAGAATTGATTATTGCTTGTGAAGACATATTAAAAAAAGCATCTAAGGATTTCCCTCCGGGATTAGAGTATCATACCTTCTTAAATGCCAATGATTTTCTAGACGCATCTATCGAAAAGGTAATCTATACGATTATCGAAGCATTTATTCTAGTTTTTATAGTTGTGTTTATCTTTTTACAAGATTTCAGGTCAACATTAATTCCGGCGATTGCAGTTCCTGTATCGATTATTGGTACTTTCTTTTTCTTGAAATTATTCGGATTTACGATTAATTTATTGACACTTTTTGCTTTGGTTCTTGCCATTGGTATTGTGGTAGATGATGCGATTGTAGTCGTCGAGGCAGTTCATGCCAAACTAGATCAAGGTGCAAAATCGGCTAAGAAAGCAACTATTCATGCTATGAGCGAGATTAGCGGAGCGATAATATCTATTACCTTAATTATGTCGGCGGTATTTATTCCTGTTACATTTATTACAGGTTCGGCGGGTGTATTTTACAAGCAATTTGGTTTAACATTGGCAGTAGCCATATTAATTTCGGCAATTAATGCATTGACTTTAAGTCCTGCACTTTGTGCTATTTTATTAAAACCACACGACCCAGAAAAATCGAATCATCCTAAAGGTTTCTTACCAAGATTCTATGCGAGTTTTAATGTAGCTTTTGAAACGGTTACAAATAAATATATTAACGCAGTTCGATTCCTGATTCGTAGAAAATGGATTTCCTTAGTCGCAATTGCAGTATTCGGAATAGTATTTTATGCTTTAATAAAAACAACACCAACAGGTTTTGTACCTAATGATGATGGAGGAGCTATTTTTGGGAATGTGGTTTTACCACCATCTTCGACACTAGAACGCACTGAAGAAATTACAAAAGAAATAGATAGTATCGCGAGAAGTATCCCCGAAATAGAACTTTCATCAACCCTTTCGGGAATGGATTTAATTCACGGATCAGGAGGTTCTTACGGAGCATTATTCATAAGACTGAAACCTTGGAATGAAAGGAAAGGTAAAACTCAGGATGTTAATTCAATTGTGAGTCAGTTGTTTGAAAAAACTTCACATATAAAAGGAGCAAGTATCATTTTCTTTGCTGCGCCAACTTTGCAAGGATTCGGAAACAGCAACGGATTTGAAGTACAACTGCAAGATAAAACGGGAGGAAGTTATCAGAATTTTGATAAGAATATCGGAAAGTTTATGGCAGCAGTTAATCAGCGACCAGAGATAATGTATGCTACAAGTCCGTTTAATATTGGTTTCCCAGAAATGGAAGTTAATGTAAATGTGGCAAAGTGTAAAGACGCGGGTGTATCTGTAAACACGGTTCTTAATACGCTTCAGGGTTATTTTGGTGGAATCTACGCTTCTGATATTAATAAATTCGGAAAACAATACCGAGTAATGCTACAGTCACATCCTGATTACAGAGCGAAAGAAAGTGATATTAATAAAGTTTTTGTTCGAACAGATAAAGGGGCAATGGCACCAATTTCGGAGTTTGTAACATTAAAGAAAACGTATGGACCAGAATTTTTAAATCGTTTTAACCTGTTTACATCTACTACTGTTACTGGTGCGCCAAATACAGGATATAGTTCTGGAGATGCGATAAAAGCAATCGAGGAAGTGGCAGCACAAACACTAGAAAGAGGGTATACTTATGAGTTTTCTGGTTTAACCAAAGAAGAACTTTCCAGCGGAAGTCAGACAACATTGATTTTCGGACTTTGTTTAATCTTTATTTACTTCTTGCTAAGTGCGCAATACAAGAGTTATATTTTACCATTTTCGGTGTTGTTATCCTTACCAATAGGACTTGCGGGAGCATTTATATTTGCGAATCTTTTTGGAGTAGATAATAATATTTTCCTTCAGATAAGTTTGATAATGTTGATTGGGCTTTTAGCCAAAAATGCCATTCTTATTGTAGAGTTTGCACTATTACATCGCTTAAGCGGAAGAAGTCTTGTGCAGTCAGCAATATTTGGAGCAAGAGCCAGATTACGACCTATTTTAATGACCTCGTTTGCTTTTATCTTCGGATTGATTCCGTTGATGATTGCTACTGGCGCAGGCGCATTAAGTAACAGGTCTATTGGTACAGCTGCCGTTGGTGGAATGTTGATTGGTACATTATTCGGGGTTTTTGTGATTCCGGTTTTGTTTATCATTTTTCAGGCTATGCAGGAAAAAGTTGGAGGAATAAAAGAACCGGCACATGAGCCGAGAATGTTAGATTAGATTAAAAAGGAACAAAGGTTCTGAGGTGCAAAGGTTCAGAGGGAATAGTTTTGCGATTATTTTACCGCAAAAGGCGCAAAGTTTTTTACATGGATGGGGTTTATAAAAACGCAAAGTTCGCAAAGCTTTGAAAAAACATAGCCAATGGTTTCAACCATTGGAGCGCAATGTATTGTCTCAATGCAAATCATCACAAGTTTCCCAAGGTTGAAACCTTGGGCTATGTTTGAAATACAACAGCCAGCATGATACTGCTTAAACAGCTTTTTGTGAACCTTGCGGTTAATTTCACCCAAATAAAAAAAATAAAAACATATAATAATGAAGAAATACAATTATAAATTAATAGTCATTATACTGATTGTTACCAGTATATGGAGTTCGTGTAAAATCACGAAACCATATATAAAACCCGCAACGACAGTAGAATATCGTGAGCTTGAAAATAAGGATACTACAAATATGGCAATGATGAAATGGTCGGAACTATTTACTGATGTAGCTTTGCAACAGCTTATTTCCGATGGACTGGCAGCAAATCTGGATTTAAAGATTGCGGTTGAACGCATTAACCAATCTACAGCAAATCTTAAACTGAAAAAAGCTGCTTTCTTGCCTTCGGTAGATGGGAATGTCTCGGTAAAAGAATCCAGATTGGCTTTCCCGCAAGGGTTTGGACTTTTTGACCAATCAACACAATATGATTTGGGTATTACCGCAGGATGGGAAGTAGATGTTTGGGGAAAATTAAAAAGTGCCAAAAAAGGTGCTATTGCTAATTTATTGGCTACAGATGCTGCCAAACGTGCTATTCAGACTCAACTAATAGCCAATATTGCCAATTCATATTATGAGTTGCTTATACTCGACGAACAATTAAAAGTACTTAAAAAGACAGCCAAAAATAGAGAAACAGATGCCGAAACAATTAAGGTTCTTTTCGAAAATTCTATTATTAATGGAGTAGCTGTTGTGCAGAGTGAAGCCAATTTTTATGAAGCTGAATTAGCGATTCCGGATATAGAACAAAAGATAACCGAAACCGAACATGCTTTATGTGTGCTTTTAGCAAAATCTCCAACTAAGATTGTACGTGGTTCTCTGGAACAACAAAAGCTTGTTTATGATTTAAAAATTGGAGTTCCGATGCAGCTTTTGGCAAACAGACCAGATGTACAACAAGCGGAATATAATTTTAGAGCTGCATTTGAAGAAAGTAATGTAGCGAGAGCTTATTTTTATCCTAGTTTGACTATTAGTGGAGCAGCTGGTTTTTCAAGCTTCGGATTAAAAGACTGGTTTACAAACGGTGGACTTTTTGGCAATATTGCCGGAGGGCTTGCACAACCAATTTTTAATAAAGGAATCAATAAAGCGAGATTGGCAACAGCATTGTCTTTGCAAAAAGAAGCGCTTTATAATTTTGAACTTTCAATGTTAAAAGCGAGTGAGGAAGTTTCTAATGCATTGTCTAAATATGATAATGCTGATTTAAAAGAAGAAAAAAGGAAAAAACAGTTAGAAGCATTATTTAAAGCGGTAGATTTTAATAAAGAATTATTAAACAATTCGACGACTAATTATACCGATGTGTTAACTGCCGAACAAAACTTACTAAATGCACAATTAAGAGGTATTGATGATCAAAGCCAGAAACTGCACGCCGTTGTAAACTTGTATCGCGCTCTTGGTGGTGGTTGGAATTAATTTAAAAAATAAATGATAATTATTTAATTCGTTGGTTTTATTGAAGTAGGGGATAGTTGAATTGAAAAACTATCCCTTCTTTTTTTTGGAAATTCTAACGTGGTATTAATCCCGTGGCATTTGCAATTCTGCAGGCTTCCATGGCATTATTGACATTGAGTTTTTCAAAAATATTTTGGCGATGCCTATTTACAGTATGTATGCTCAGGGACAGTTTATCTGCGATTTCTTTGCTTCGCATTCCCAAATTAATAAGCTGAATAATTTCTCCTTCTCTTATCGATAGCAAATCATCAAAACGTCCTTGTTCGCTATCTAAAATTACCCCTGTAGCGGTATTAATAATCACTCCATCAGGAACATCAAATCCAGGATAATCATATACCATGTTGTATAAGCAAAGTACTAGTGAAACATTTCCTTCATCTGTGCTGCTAAGGTATAGTAAGCGATGTTTTATCAAAAGATATTTACCTTCGTTGTTTTTAATTCTCAGTTTGGTAATTACATTATAATTAAGGCGCTCATTTAAACTAATAGATTTCAGTAGCTTAAAAAATTGAAACTCGAGGCGGTATTTCTTCTGAAGATCCTCCGGATGAACCCGGCTCAATAATTCATCTTCCCAAATAGAGTTTATGGCTGTTTGTTTAGGTTCAAATCCCAGCTGCTGAGCGATTCCGCCAGAATAAATATAACTTTTTCTTTCTTTTAAATCGCTAAGTACACTAATGGTGTTTTCTAGTTTGGCGTAAAGTTTAGCGATCATTTTACCATCGTCGAGTTGCATATTAGGCTGAGAAAAACCTGAAAAAGGCTGAGAAAATAGTTTTATATCAAGTAACTCACGAATATTTTCAGTATCCTGATGGTTATTTATAGCCATTTGATGTAGAATATTAATTTATAATTTTGGAACGCACAAGGTAACATTTCAAATCTATAACAAACTTATGAAAAAAACTATATTAGCTATTGGGCTCTTACTGAGCTTAACTGAAATAAATGCACAGAGTCTTGAAAAAATGCATTGGTTTAATGAACCTGAAAAATGGCAGATAAAAGACAATAGCTTAATTATGCAGGTTACACCAAAAAGTGATTATTGGAGAATCTCGCATTATGGATTTACTGTTGACGATGGTCCATTTTATTACAGTATGTACGGAGGTGAATTTGAAACAAAAGTAAAACTAATAGGAAATTATAAAACCCGTTTCGACCAGATGGGGCTTATGATTCGTGTAGATGAAAAAAATTACATTAAAACCGGTGTTGAATTTGTAGACGGTAAATTTAATATCAGTACGGTTGTAACACATGAAAAGAGTGACTGGAGTGTGAATGTACTGGACAAAGTACCTCTTTTTGTATGGATTAAGGCTGTACGCAGATTAGACGCTGTAGAAATTTATTATTCTTTGGATGATAAAAACTATATTCTGACCCGTAATGCTCCATTACAGGATAATATCCCTGTTATGGTAGGACTTATGGCAGCTTGTCCTGATGGAAACGGATTTGAAGCAAAATTCGAAAATTTTTCTGTGAAACATCTTGCAGATCAGAGACGTTTAGAGTGGCTTAAAAATCACCAATAAGGCTTTTTTACATTGTTCGGATGGTTCTAAATTTGAAAGCTTTTTGGGCTATTTAATAAAGAATGATTAAAACATGTAACCTTTATATTATTAATGCTGTCTATAAGAGAACAACCTTGAACATATGAAATTTATTCTGTCACTATTTATTCATGTATTTTTTTTTATCTTTTTAAACTTAGAAAAAATATATAAAGAAAAGCCGTTAAGACCATCTGACAAATCATGTAAAAATGCAACTCATAAACGCGTTGAGATAGAAATTGATAAAATTTACGGGAATAATTTGGCGGTAAATGATTAAGGTCAAATTCCATATTTTAGTGATGATTTTGCTCAATGCTTTTGCACAAAAAGAATGAAGCCCAATCATTTATTCGACGATAAATATATAGAAGAAAAGAAAAAAGAGATATAAAAAAAGCCTGTAAATTATTATGTTTACAGGCTTTTTTATAAAATTATATCAAGTAATTTGTCGCTATGGTGATGCAAAAAAATGCAGTTAAATTCCTGACTTTAAATTGTCACCATCTTTATCATGCAGTCTTCTGAAAACTAAACCAGATAGAATTGTCAAAAAGCCTACAACTAAAAATGTATATCGAAAAGCATTGTGAATTTCGTTGTGAATGAGTTTTACATCACCCTGAAAAATTTTGAGAACCAATAGTCCGAAAGCAATACCAAAACCAATAGCCAACTGCTGATTTACAGAAACTAATGAGTTACCACTACTTGTATGATAGTTTCTTAAATCGGCAATAGAAATAGAATTCATAGAAGTAAACTGTATGGAGTTAAAGAATCCTAATACCGAAATAATGGGAACGTACCAGTAAATGGAAGTATGAATGGATGGAATTGCCAAAGCACAAATTAGTACACCGATAATAAAAGTATTTACCATTAAAGTTTTTCTATATCCGTAAGTATTTAAAATTTTAATTACTGCCGATTTTCCAAACATAGCAGTGAGAGCCATAGGAGCGACAATCCACCCCGAGGTTACTGCCGATTGACCGTAAGCAATCTGAATCATCATGGGTAATAATAAAGGGATTGAACTAAACCCCAAACGAGTAGCGAGATTACCTATTATGCCCACACGAAAGGTTCTTACCTGAAATAAATTTAAAGGAAAAAGAGGATTGTTGTCTGTCACGGCATGGCGATAGTACCAATACAACATTAAAAAACCTGCCATTAAGATCAGTAAAACAGGCGTTAACTGAACTGTGTTGCCAAATAATTCTAAAGAAATAGACAAGAGGAGTGAAGCTGCTGCAAAGATAAGGAAGCCTTTTAAATCAAAATCGATTATAGGTGATTTGTAATCAGGCATGTATTTTAAACTTAAAAGAATACCAATAATTCCAAACGGAATATTGATCAGGAAAATCCAGTGCCATGATAAATAATCGACCATATACCCACCAACCAATGGACCCAATACCGGACCAATTAAGGCAGGAATAATAGCAAAATTCATTGCCTTTAATAATTCTTTTTTAGGGAATGTTTTAATAAGTGCAAGCTTTCCTACTGGTGTCATTAAACTTCCTCCAATACCCTGAATCACACGGGAAAAAACCAAATGAGTTAAATTTTGGGAAAGCGAACAGAATAATGACCCAACACTAAATAACAATAACGCAAACATAAATACTTTCTTGGTGCCGAATTTATCAGATAAAAATCCGCTAACAGGCATAAAGAGCGCTAAGGTCAGAACATAGCTGATAATAGCATTTTGCATGTCCAGCGGTGATTCGTTTAAATCTTTGGCAATAGAAGTTATCGACGTATTAAGGATGGTAGAATCAAGCATTTGCATAAAAATAGAAGTCGCCAAAATAAGTGGTAATACTTTTTTGATTGTTTCATTATTTTGCCCTGCACTATTTGCATTCATATTTTTGTTTGGTTAGAATTTAAATATGGATTTATTTCAATATTTTATTAGTTTTATTAATTAAGGAGAGCATTAATTCTTTGGCATTAGTATGCTTTAGATTAATTGCATTTTGCCCAGACCAGAAATTGATCAGTTCCGTTTTTCCTTGAGCGAATGCAGCAGTTTTAAGAGCAGCTATTAATCTTGTCTGAAGCGGAAATGGTAATACTTCGGTTTCAAACTTTATTTCTTCGGCAATGCGATTGGTCATCATTCTTCCCATTCTTCCAGTAAGCGATTTTGAAAGTATGGTATATTGTGAAGCTTCAGAGAATAATGCTTTTTTATGTTCGGGTGTGGCACCCGATTCATCACAAGCTAAAAAAGCGGTACCTAATTGTACTGCATCAGCACCTAAAGTAAGTGCTGCAGCAACACCTTTACCATCTACAATACCTCCGGCGGCTACAATGGGTGTTTTTATCTTGGCTTTCAGCTGTTGTACTAAGGCAAATGTACCTGTTAAAGAATCTTCTGCGGGTTTTAGGAAAGAAGAGCGATGACCGCCAGCTTCAAAACCTGCTGCAACAATGGCATCAACTCTATGACTTTCGAGAAATAAAGCTTCATCAAGCGTAGTGGCACTACCAACAGTTTTAATCCCTAAACGGCGGCATTCGTTTAATATATCTTCTGATGGAACTCCAAATGCAAAGCTGAAAACGGCAGGTTTTATCTGAAAAAGAACTTCAACTTGCTGTTCAAATTTTGATGGAATGTCAATATTTAGATCAGGAATCGGAATGTTTAATTGATCGAAATAAGGCTTAAATAAGTTTGTTATTCTTGCTAAACTTTCGGGTGAATAATTTTTCAATCGTTCATCGACATCCGATACCCACAAATTAATATTATATGGTTTGTCTGTTGCTGCATTTATTTTATTGCCAGCTTCCAGAATTTCTTGTGGTGTAAGCGTATAAGCTCCAAAACTACCCAAACCTCCCGCATCTGAAACTGAAGTAAGTAAATCTACAGTAGAAAAACCTGCACCCAATGGACCTTGAAGAATAGGATATTTAATTTTCAGAATTTTGGTTAATTTGGTTTTGTGCCACATAATTTTAGTTCTTTCTTACGATTAATGACAGAAGTAATTATTAGTAAACAAGATTTTTATTTACTGTTGATATCAAAATTAATCATTTCTGAATTAAGAAATAATCAGAATCCTAATTTTCATTACTTAAAACAAAACATAAGAAACATTAATAAAAAAGTTTCGTCCTTGTCTCGGAATTTTATTCCAATCAGAGAATGTGGTGTAATATTTATCAAGAATATTTTCGACTCCAGCCTGAACATTTAACTTGTTATCGTTCCATGGAAATGTATATCCAGAATTGAAATTAAAGATTACATAATCAGGTGTTTTGGTTTCTCCATATACCGAAGCGAATTTTGTTTGTGCCAGATTTCCAGATGCACCAAATCCTAAATTAAAGTTTTCCTTTTTATATTGTATGTTTCCCGAATAACGCAACGGACTTATAAATGGCAGATTATTGTTATCATCATCTTTTCCGTAGCTATAAACGAACATGGTTTTGAAATTCCAGTTTTCGGTTATTTTATATTCCAGGTTTAAATCGGTATTAAAAATTGAAGCATAATTTAATGCATTATATACTTTTACTCCCGAGGCTCCAATAGTCATAGGTTGTATGTTAGTATCAATTTTCCCGACGATATAATCCTGAATATGGAAAAAGGAAGAAGTTAATCTTGAAGTAAATTTTTCGGTTTTAAATCCAAATGAGAGATTAGCTTCAAATGATTTTTCGTTTCTCAGATTTGGATTTCCTACATAATCATAAAAATCATTACTGTTGTACAAATAGTATCCATATCCTTCTGAAACTGAAGGTGCTCTTTCGCCGTAGGCTAAACCAAAACCATATTCTAATTTATCGTGATGCACGAGGTAATTCCCAGAAAGGCTTTTCAGAATTCTATTTTTGGATGCATCCATATCAGGATAAAAAATCTGTAGACTTTGTAAACCAAATTCATCAGCCACTTTATTAGAATGCATGCCGATGTTTGCAGAAAGTTTAATATCGGCATTTGCAGAAATTTGTATTGCATCTTCTAGATATAGTCCGTTATAAAATGTTCGCACATCGGGCCAAGTGTACATAAACATTGCATTTTCTTTGGGATTGTTTGGATACATTGTCATCTCGGCAACCGATTTGTTATAAAAACTATTCAGGTTTGCCATGAAATGATGGTTTTTAAATTTCCCCTTTAGTTTAGAGTAGTATCCGTAGGTGTCTGACCAACCCGGCATATCCATATGAATAGGGACGCTTGGTCTTTTTGTATCATCCATTCTGTGAGTAATGGTGTTAAAGTATACTTTGGTTTCCCAATTGGTAAAATATTCAGAAGCAGGAGTATAGCTATAACGCAACGAAGTTATTGTGGCTTTCGCCAAAGAAACGTCCATTGGTAGCGCAGGATAACCTACATCTGTAGCTTTATCATAAATTATTGAACCTTCTATTAAACTCTTTTTGTTTAAATAATAACCCGCTGTTGCCGATAGGTTGTATTTTGTAAACTGCGAAAAGTTTATTTCTTCATCGTTTCCCGCTTTGTAATTTTCTGCATCACGATACATAAAATCAGTATTGATATAAAAAGAACTATTGTTGTAACCTATAGATGTTCCTATGATCTTATGCTGATTATTGGTTTCATATCCCGTTCTTAAATTCCCATTCCATCCTAATTCTCTTTGAGTAAGATTGGTTCGTTTTAAATCAATTCCTCCGCCAATTGTAGGGCCATGACAACTTCCTTGCTGACCTGAAGCAATATTAGCCTCAGACAAGTTTGATATTTCGACATAAGAAGTTACAGGATCCATTTTATCGGTACAAGCTCCAAAAATACGCATACCATCAATTGTGATAACAGTTCGTTCGGTAGCCATACTATTGATAATAGGTTCGAGTGCATATCCGCCTCTTCGTACCATATTTACTTTAGATGATTGTTGTAAATATTCTTCGACAGTCGCAAGAGATTTAGGTTGTTTTTGAGATACTGGCGTTTTTTTTCCAATAACAATAATTTCATTAAGATCAATGGGCGAAATACTATCTTTTTCTTTTTTCTGTGCAAAGCAAATAGTTGAAAATGCTGCTAACAGAATTGTTGCTATAATTTTCATAATATCACAAATAGGGATGGACTAAGCGTTGCCACTTAGTCCTTATTTTGTTACTAATAAAATGATTAAAATTCAATCTCAAAGAAGAGACTGCTTGAGGTATTTTCGGGAGTAAACTCTTCTCCTTTCAATATTTCGCCAGAAGCATTTAAGAGTTGGAGGTTAATTTTCCAATAACCAGTCATAGTCAGGGAAAGATTTCCGTTATAAAATCCTTGCGCTATCGATTGTGTTAAATCGGTATTGTTTGGAGAACTATGATTGCCCATACTTGGCATTCTTGGGTCAATTTTTACTTTAAAATTATCAACCACAGAAAACGTCATCATGTCTTGCATTTTATATAACCCTACCGTCATATTATTCAATCCAATTTTTGGGCTTTTAGGAGCTATGTAAGCCAAAATATATCTAACACCATCAGTTCCTGTAAAAGAGTTTACAGTACGTTTTTCAGCTGCAAACACGCTTATAGGTGCTGTTACAGTATAATCTACAGCATTAATAGTATAGTTAACTTTTAATTCCCAAAAATCCTTGTCATTTTGAGCCATCTGAAAAATAATAGTACCATCGTATAGTGTTTGTTTATCAGAAACCTTTTCGATTAGAGACTTAGGACAAGAATGTTGCATGGTTGCCATATTCATTATTGGCATCCAATTTAAGGAAGCGTTGGTAATGTATGTATTGGTGTTTTTGTCTTTTATTCTTAATGAAATCTTGTTGTAACCTTGGGTTAGTTTTCCAGTTTCAGAATAAAGTTCGATGATATGATTATCATTAGATAATTCTTGAATTTTTGTAAGTCCTGATATTTCATCAATAGATTTTTCGGGTGTAGAATCACTATCAGAAGAACAAGAAAAAAGAGTAACTGCAACAAAAAGAATAGATAAATATTTAAAATTTTTCATAAGTATTAAATTTAAAAATGGATAATAAGCAGCTTGTCGGTTTGTATTACCGATAAGACAATTAATAAAAATTCCGAAAATTAATACTGAAGAGTAGGTGGATGAAATATTAAATCAATATTGAAATGAGAATATAGATTAATAGGCAAAATATCTTTCTTCAAAATGGATTTGAAAATGAGTTTAAAATTAAATGAGTTGATTTTTTCAAGGAATAATAGATCTAATCCAGTAGGAAAACTCTTTTTCTCTGATGAAGACGATGAATCATCTTCGGTTGCTTTTCCTAATTCCTTTTTTAAATGACATTTCCCTTTACAATCTAATTCTGGTTGATTTTTGTTTTCGCAAAGTTCAGTCGCTATATAATCATAATTAATAATGTAATCTAAGACAGGAAAGACAGGTCTTAAAATCATAGTTATTAAAAATATATAGGCAAGGGTTTTCATTTACTTATAGAAAACACAAAGTTATGGCCTGACTTTTTTACAAAATATGATTCTTGTCATATTAAGCAAAATAGACACGAAGAAAATTTAATTTCTACTTTTAAAATATCTAAGTAAATTTAAAAGAACAGAGCTAAGTCAGTGACATCTGCATAAAAGAATAGAATTAGACTCAATACTCTAGGTTTAATTTTATAAAGATAAATATGCCAGAAGATTTCATTAGATTGTTTTACTAGTACTTTTTTTAATAATGTATATTTGCTAGGTACTACTTCTATAATAGTATCTGAATTTTTAAACAGAGAAATTATCAAATAATCGGTATCGGTATTCTTAACAAATTTTGAAATTATATTTTCTTGATTTTCCAAATAGCTAAGAACTTCATTAAAAATGACAATATCATAATGCTCATTGGTATTAAATTTATTAATATCAGCAGTTATAAAAGTAGAGTTTATGAAATTTTGTTTTTTAGCTTTACTAATTGCTACAGAAGATAAGTCTACACCTGTTATAGTAGAATAATCAGTTTCTTTTAAATAAAAATTTAGGGCTCCATATCCGCAGCCTAAGTCTAGTATTTTTGGTTTTTTAATAGGAGACGCTTTGATGAATTCAATAATCTTTTCATATCTGGTCTTTTCCTCTTTCATAAAATCCCACTTGCCTAAAGCATATTTGTAGTTCCAACTACATTTTTTTCTGAATTTTTCTACTTTGATAAGTAATTGACCAATATTCGATTTTGAATTGCCTTTATATAGTTTCATCTATAACTAGTTTATATTACTAAAACGGATTTTATTCTCTTTACATGTTTATATTCAGTTGGTTGGCTTTTTATTACTTGCTAATTTATTAATTGTTTTAATTCTAAATAATAACTTAAGTTAAATTAATTGTGATAATTGTTTTATCAAATTCTATTGTAAAATGAATTTAAGCATAGATTTCTTCTTTGGAGACTTTTGAAATTATATAATTTCTAATTGGATAAGATATTTCTAAAAAAAATGAGACTTATGCCATTAATTTAAGAAATTGTTACAAGACTTATTGCTCATAACAATTTAATAACCAGAAGAAAACGTTTTCGTTGGCTTTTACTTGTTAAAGCCTAGTGAAAATTCTTTTTTTGTTTCAATACTTTGTTTACTTTTGACCCCAAATGAAAAAAATCGTTGTGATATTTGTGTATTTAAGTTTGCTTCTGCTAGGCGGAGGTCAATATCTTAATGCCGGTACACATCAAAATTCTTCTTCTCATAGTTTAGAGAAAAAACACCGAGTAAAATTTACTAATCAGGATTCAGGTAGTTCTTTAATTGAAGATGCCGATTTTGATATCGACGAGGAACACCTTGGAGGAGATATCAAAGATGGAATTTCTGATAAACTTTTTACAGGAAATTATAGCTTATTAGATAATTGGTATTTGACACTCTCTTGTCAATCTATTTTAGACCATCATCAAAATAGTTTTAAAATCTTCACGCCATTTTGTGGCCAATCCAATCCTATTTATATTACTCAACGAGTATTAAGAATCTGATAAACAAGATACATCGGTTACCTAAAGTGTGATTATGATGCATATCTTGTTGTTGTATATTTAGTACTTCTTCTTGTATGACTGTTCGTGCATAACTATGGCTACTGATGTCTTTTTAACATCCAAAGGAATCATTGCATTCCAAGCATTCAATCGCTTAATTTCCAATTTATACCATGAAGAGAATTATCTTGTTCACAGGCTTAATAGTCCTTGTGTGCCTAACTAGTTGTACAACTAAAAAAGAAGAAAAAGAAGAAGCTGAAAAATTTACAGTAACAAACCCTGTAAAAATAGACACTTCGTTTACTAAAGAGTATGTTTCGCAGATCAAATCTGTACGTAACATCGAACTCCGCGCCCAGGAAAAAGGGTTTTTACAAAATATTTATGTTGATGAAGGACAGTTTGTAAAGGCTGGACAATTGTTGTTTAAAATTCAGCCAAAAATGTATGAAGCTGAGTTACTTAAAGCTCAGGCAGAACAAAAAGCTGCTGAAATCGAATTGCAGAATACTAAAATGTTGGCAGACAAAAATATCGTTTCTAAAAACGAACAAGCGGTAGCATTATCAAAACTTCAGGCTGCAAAAGCAGAGGTTGCATTGGCAAAACTACATTTGTCATTTACCGAAATCAGAGCTCCGTTTGACGGAACAATCGATCGTATTCCGTTAAAACTTGGAAGTCTTATAGACGAAGGCGAATTATTGACAAGTCTTTCAGACAACAGTCAGATGTTTGCTTATTTCAACGTTTCTGAGCCAGAATATCTTCAATATCAAACGGATGTAAAAGATCGTGCAGAAACTAAAGTGAATTTGGTTTTAGCAAATGGTCAACTTTTTAAAGATAAAGGAAACGTAGAAGTTATCGAAAGTGAATTTAATAATGAAACAGGAAATATCGCCTTTAGAGCAAGATTCCCTAATTCGGCTAAATTACTTAGAAACGGAGAAACAGGACAAGTACAAATGCTTGTACCGCTTAAAAATGCTATTGTGATTCCACAAAAAGCGACTTACGAAATTCAGGATAAAAAATATGTTTTTATTGTAGATAAAAATAATAAAGTGAGTTCTAGAGAAATCAGTATTACTGGCGAAATCCCAGATCTATATGTAATAAGCAGCGGACTTACTGAAAATGATAAAATTTTACTAGAAGGAGTTCAGAAAGTAAAAGATAATGATAAGATTAAATTTAGCTATATCGCTCCTCAAAAAGTGATTAATAATTTACGATTAAAAGCGGAGTAGGGGGAAGTGTTCAGTGTTCAGTAACAGTTTACGGTGACAGTGTTCAGTTTACATTTCACAACTCACATTTCACAAGCCTACATTTCATAATGTGGTTTAATCATTAAAAAAATACAAATAAATGTTTAATAAATTTATACAAAGACCTGTACTGTCGATAGTAATATCGCTAATAATTGTCTTTTTAGGGATATTGTCGGTGATGAATTTACCTATTACTCAATTCCCTTCCATCTCTCCACCGATGGTAAATGTTACAGCAGATTATCCTGGATCTAATGGGGAATTGATGATTAAATCGGTTGTTATTCCTTTAGAAAGAGCTTTAAACGGAGTTCCGGGAATGAAATACATGACTTCTGATGCAGGAAATGACGGTGAAGCAAGTATTCAAGTGGTTTTTAATTTAGGAACAGATCCTAATCAGGCAGCCATTAATGTTCAAAATAGAGTAGCTTCGGTTACCAATAAATTACCTCCATTGGTAGTTCGTGAAGGTGTAAAGATTACGCGTGAAGTTCCTAGTATGTTAATGTATGTGAATCTTTATAGTACGGATAAAAATACCGACATGAAGTTCTTGTACAATTACGCAGATATCAATGTACTATCAGAATTAAAAAGGGTAAATGGAGTAGGATCAGGAGATATCTTAGGTACTCGTGAATATGCAATGCGTATTTGGTTAAAACCTGATCGTATGTTGGCTTACAAAATTTCTGCCGATGAAGTAATGGAGGCATTATCAAGTCAGAGTTTAGAAGCTTCGCCTGGTAAAACAGGAGAAAGTTCAGGTAAACGTTCTCAGGCATTTGAGTATGTATTAAAATATTCTGGTCGTTTTACAACAAAAGAGCAATATGAGAATATAGTAGTTAGATCTAATAGTAACGGAGAGCTTTTGCGTTTAAAAGATATTGCCAAAGTTGAATTTGGTAGTTCGATGTATGATATTTATTCTAATTTAAATGGAAAACCATCTGCTGCGATTGTATTAAAACAATCTTTTGGAAGTAATGCAAATCAGGTTATTGAAGATGTAAAAGCTAAACTTGAAAAAATTAAGCAAAAGTTTCCAAAAGGAATGAATTATGAAATCTCTTATGACGTTTCTAAATTCTTAGATGCTTCTATCGAAAAAGTAATTCATACTTTAATCGAAGCCTTTATTCTGGTAGGACTTGTTGTATTTCTTTTCTTGGGCGATTGGCGTTCTACGGTTATTCCTGCGATTGCAGTACCAGTTTCCTTAATTGGAACTTTTATTTTCATGACATTCTTTGATATTTCATTGAACTTAATCACATTATTTGCGTTGGTTCTGGCGATTGGAGTCGTCGTCGATGATGCGATTGTGGTAATCGAAGCCGTCCATGCCAAGATGGAAGAAGAACATCTCTCAGCCTTTAAAGCAACTAAAAAAGCAATGCATGAGATTGCGGGTGCTATTGTTGCAATTACTTTCCTGATGGCTGCGGTATTTATTCCTGTAGCATTTATGTCTGGTCCTGTAGGAGTTTTTTACAGACAATTCTCCATCACGATGGCTACAGCAATTATACTTTCGGGTATTGTTGCCTTGACTTTAACTCCTGCACTTTGTGCAATGATGTTAAAAAATAATCATGGTAAACCTAAAAAGAAAACGCCTGTAAACAGATTTATAGATGGTTTTAATAACAAGTTTAATCTTGCTCAAGGCAAATATCAAAATGTATTAGCCAAAATTGTAAATAGAAGAGCTGTTACTATTATCGCACTTCTAGGATTTTGTGCAGGAACATGGCTTATTAGTAGCACAGTTCCTTCTGGATTTATACCAAATGAGGATCAGGGTATGTTTTATGCTATTATACAAACACCTCCAGGTTCATCATTAGAAAGAACAAATGATATTGCATTAAAACTGCAAAAAATATCTGAAGATGTAGAGGGGGTAAAATCAGTATCTGCCCTTGCAGGTTATGAAATTCTGACGGAAGGTACAGGATCTAATGCAGGAACTTGTTTGATTAACTTAGAAGATTGGAACGATCGTAAACAATCTGTAGTGGAGATTATGGCAGAACTGGAAGAAAAATCGAAAGATATTCCAGGTGCAAATATTGAGTTTTTTCAACCACCAGCGGTACCAGGATATGGAGCAGCAGGAGGATTTGAACTTCGTTTGCTTGATAAAACAGGCTCGGGAGATTTTAAAAAAATGGAAGCTGTTAATAAAGAGTTTGTTGAAGAATTAAACAAACAACCTGAGTTATCTAACGTGTTTAGTTTCTTTAGTGCGAGTTTCCCTCAGTATATGATGAAGGTCGATAATGATCTAGCTCAACAAAAAGGAGTTTCTATCGAAAATGCGATGAATACGTTATCGACTCTTGTGGGAAGTAACTATGAAATTAGTTTCATTAAATACGGAATTAACTATAAGGTAATCGTACAGGCTGCTCCAGAATATCGTGCACAACCTGATGATATCTTAAAGCTTTATGTAAAAAACAACCATGACGAAATGGTGCCATTTTCGGCATTTATGAAATTAGAAAAAGTATATGGTCTTTCAGAAATTACAAGACATAATATGTACAATTCTACAGAAATTAGTGGTGGTGCAGCTCCGGGATACAGTTCTGGTACAGCTATTAAAGTAATTCAGGACGTTGCTGCCAAAAAGCTACCTAGAGGATATGATATTGATTGGGCGGGTATTTCTGCCGATGAAGTTGCACAGGGTAATCAGGCAATTTGGGTATTCTTGATTTGTTTGGGATTTGTGTACTTGGTTTTAGCTGCCCAATATGAGAGTTTTATTTTGCCATTATCTGTAATTCTTTCATTGCCGGCAGGTATTTTTGGAGCTTTCCTTCTGTTAAAAATAACAGGATTAGAAAACAACATTTATGCTCAGGTTGCCATGGTAATGCTTATTGGTTTATTGGGTAAAAATGCCGTATTGATTGTAGAGTTTGCTATACAAAGGCATGCAGCAGGTAAATCTGTACTTGAAGCCGCAATGGAGGGAGCGAAAGCGAGGTTCCGTCCTATCTTGATGACCTCATTTGCTTTTATTGCCGGATTATTGCCACTTGCTTTTGCTACGGGACCAGGTAAAATTGGTAACAGAACCATTGGTACTGCCGCTGCCGGAGGTATGCTTATAGGTACAATTTGTGGTGTATTTGTTATTCCGGGATTGTATTACATATTTGGTAGAATTGCCGAAAAACACAAGCTGGTAAAACATGAAGAAGAAAACCCATTAACAGAAGAAATTGATAACAATCATGTATAAATTCAAATTACATCAATATGCTATTGCTTTAGGGCTTTGTCTTGCTGTAGTAAGTTGCAAGACTCCAGAAACAGTAGCAGAAACTCCAAAGACTCCAGTTCCTGAGTCTTTTGGAGACAAGAAAGACACGACAAATATGTCGGCTATTAAGTGGAATAATTACTTTAAAGATCAGAACCTTGTAGATTTAATAGATGTTGCTCTAAAAAACAATCAGGAGTTAAATATCACTTTGCAAGAAATAGAAATTGCCAAAAATGATATTCGTGTTAAAAAAGGATTATTGTTGCCAACTGTTGGCGTACGTGCTGGTGCAGGAGTAGAGAAAGTAGGAAGATATACTAGCCAGGGTGCTGGTGATGCTTCTACTGAAATAACTCCTGGTAGAGAAACGCCAGATCCACTGGGTGATTTTACTATTTCAGCTTATGCAAATTGGGAAGTAGATATCTGGAAAAAATTGCGCAATTCTAAAAAAGCAGCAGTAAGCAGATATTTAGCGACTGTAGAAGGGAAAAACTTTGTAATTACAAATCTTATTGCAGAAGTTGCTGATTCTTATTATGAATTATTAGCTCTTGATAGCCAACTAGAAATCGTAAAGCAGACGATAAAATTGCAAACGAATGCTTTGGAAATTGTAAAAGTTCAGAAGGAAGCAGCAAGAGCAACAGAATTGGGTGTTCAGAAATTTCAGGCTGAAGTTTTAACCTCAAAAAGTATGGAATTCGAGATTCTTCAGAAGATAAAAGAAGCAGAGAATAAAATCAACTTTTTGTTAGCACGTTATCCTCAAGAGATTAAAAGAGATAATAGTAACTTCTTGGCTTTGTTGCCTTCATCGGTTAGTTCTGGGATTCCGTCGCAGTTGTTAGCGAATCGTCCAGATGTTAAACAAGCAGAGTTAGAGTTAGTGGCTGCAAAACTGGATGTTAAAGTAGCTCGTGCCGAATTTTATCCGTCACTAGATATTTCGGCTGCAATAGGTGTACAAGCATTTAAACCATCATATTTGTTTACTATGCCAGAGTCATTGCTTTATTCTTTAGCAGGAGATTTAGCTGCGCCATTAATTAATCGTAATGCGATTAAAGCGGAGTTTGCAAGTGCAAATGCAAGACAACTTCAGGCTTTGTATAATTATGATCGTACGGTTCTGAACGCTTATTTAGAAGTTTCTAATCAGCTTTCTAAAATAGATAACCTTCAAAAAGGTTATGATTTAAAATCGCAACAAGTAGATGCGTTAAACAAATCGATTGATATTTCTAATGATTTATTTAAATCTGCCAGAATTGATTATTTTG
Organism: Flavobacterium sp. GL_143; assembly: GCF_057834355.1. Lineage (NCBI taxonomy): Bacteria > Pseudomonadati > Bacteroidota > Flavobacteriia > Flavobacteriales > Flavobacteriaceae > Flavobacterium > Flavobacterium sp. GL_143. The sequence continues at coordinate 3,881,760 of NZ_CM174401.1, forward strand.
AAGTTTTAATGACGCAGCGTGATGCTCTGGAAGCTAAACTGGAATTAATAGATACTAAAAAAGAACAACTTAATGCTGCAGTTTATATTTATAAAGACTTAGGTGGTGGTTGGAAATAGAAAAGCAATTTTGTTTTAGATTACAAAACCTCTTGAAAGTAAAATTTCAAGAGGTTTTTTTGTGTATTTAATGGAAATGAAGTTTTTTAAAATGAAAGTTGTTGTTGAGTAAATTAGTACTTTTATAAGGTTAAATTTATTTTTAAAAACTTCTAAAAAATTAATCAATAATGCGAAAGTTTACAATAGTAATTATAATGATGTTTTTTTTGATAAGTTGTACTAATAAAGAGTTTATAATCTCGATTGAACAGCCAAAAAATAGCCAGCTCGATGACTTGAAAGTTGAAATAAATTTAGACAGGAAGAAAGTTAAGGAAATATATTTAAAATCTACCAATGTTGTTCCTACACATGAAACGATTAAAGTTTTTATAAATGAAGAAGGAATACATCACTTAGAAATAAAATTAATAGACACCACATTTAGTTATAGTATAATTTATCCCGGAGAGAAATATATTATTCTAAGTCCATATTTAAAAAAAAATGGAAAAATTAGTATTGGAATTTTAAAGCAACAAGAGAAGTTTACTTTTCATTAAACGATATTTTAGGTTGAGTTCTGGGAGACTTTATTTTGTATGTTATGTTGTATTTTGAAACTGATTCTGCAATTTGATTCACTATTAAATTCTCCATTACAACCTTAGTCAAAGTTTTAAACTTTTACAAGGGTAAAATCCTTTCAGAATCTTGATTTTGAAAGGATTTTTAGGTAGTAAAGATTTGTCTAAACTTATATTTGTTAGGAAAACGGGAGTCCTAGCCCAGACAGTAACGGCATCCTTTGTTTGCCTTCTTTAGGCAAGCAAAGATACAGTGTATGGCTGGATTAGCTCCTTATAAATAGTATTAGACTATTGTTACGCCTGCGTCTTTATAAGGTTTTAATAGTTTGTCTTCGGGATCATTATTTGTTACGAGAACATTAATGTCTTTGATTGGGCAAACAAAATAAGCTTCGGCAGTTCCTACTTTTTCGATAGAACTTAATGCGATAACAAAATTTGAATTTTGTATCATGTTCTTTTTAATTTGCGAATCATCGTACATAATGCCTGTAATTCCGCGTTCATGATGTATGCTGCAAACTCCCAAGATACAGACATCGGCTCTAAAGTTTCTGAAGAAATCTATTGTTTCGATACTGGAGGTTGCAAATGATGTTTTGCACATTTTTCCGCCTGCAAAAATTAGTTCGATATTAGGCAAATCTTCTACTAATGCCGCAACTGGAAAGCTATTTGTAATGATTGTTATTTTTAAATCGTAAGGAAAACTTGCCACTAATGCTACTGAGGTTGTTCCGCCATCGATAAATACTACCTGACCATCTTTTAGGAATGATATTGCTTTTTCGGCAATAATTTTTTTGTTTTCGAGGTCATGTTTTTCTCTATTTCTATAATGTAGCGGTATTGGCGATGGAGCTACTGCACCGCCTCGTACTGCTTTGAGTAATCCCTGATCAGAAAGTTCTTTTACATCGCGTCTTACGGTATCTTCGGATACGTTTAAGTATTCGCTAAGCTCTATTAGCGTTACTCTGTGCTCTTTGGAAAGGTATTCTAAAATTACGTTCTGACGTTCTTCCTTTTTCATGTGTTGCGGATTTATATTGCAAAAATAAGTTAAAATTGCAATATATTGCAATTTTTGCATAAATTTGTCGCAAAATAATTTATCATGAATAAGAAAACAATTGCTATCGATATGGATGGCGTACTTGCGGATATTGAGGCGCATTTAATCACGTATTATAATAATGAATTTGGAACTGCGATTACAAAAGATAGTATTCAGGGGCTAACTGAAGAGGAAGCTTTTAAGGAGAGAGCTATTTTGCGTAGGATTTTAAATTCGGAGAATTTTTTTAGAACATTACCTGTAATGCCTAATGCTGTGGAGAGTTTACTTGAATTACAAGAAAACTATGAGCTTTTTATAGTTTCTGCAGCCATGGAGTTTCCGATGTCTCTTTCTGAAAAAGTATTCTGGCTTGAGGAGCATTTTCCTTTTATAAAATGGGAAAATATTATTTTATGCGGAAGCAAAAGAATTATTAATACAGATTATATGATTGATGATCATGCTAAGAATCTGGATTATTGTATGGGAAAACCTATTATGTTTACGGCGTTTCATAATATAAACCAAACTCATCATTTAAGGGTTAACAATTGGAAAGAAGTTGTTGCAGTTTTAAATAAAGCAGTATAGTTATTGCTTTTATTATTAAAGCAGAAAACCTGCCCGGAAAATCATTTTCGGGCAGGTTTTTTTGTATAAATTGCAATAAAGAATCAGGATTTTTTCTTCCAGAAGTTCAATATTCCATCGCAGGCAGATTCTTCGAGGTCAAAACTTTCTGGAATTTCTTCCCAAGTACTCCAATAGGTTACGAGCCTTGTGCCTTTGGGAGTTTTGCCGAGTTGTTCTCTCACATAATTAGAATAGGTGTGAAACAATTCTTTTTCTGGAAGTATGATTTTATCTATCGGACAGGTAATATCTATATTCTCGTAAAAGGAGTTATAGAAATAAAACGCATCGTAATCTGAAAATGAGATTTGATCGATATTTGAATGAATAAATTCTACATTTTTTATATCGTGTTTTTCGGCTATTTTCTTAGATACTTTTATGAGTGATTCTCTTTGTTCTACTCCATAAAAAAAGCCTCTTGTAGATGCAGCTCCCACTAAGCAAAATTTTCCTGCTCCGGCACCAATGTCTAATACCTTTTTATAAGGTTTGTCGACTAGGTAATCGGCTGCAACTTTGGCTATTTCTACAGGTGTCCAATGTCGTTCAGAAAGTCTTTGAATACGAGTTGGGTACAATTGATTAAATGTACTGTCTTCGATATCAATATTTTGTCTTAGGTTTTTAAAAATCATTTTGTTAGCTGTATGTACTCTTCATTGGTCAAAAAAGTACTGTTATCTATTGTGATAACTACTCTTAAGAGCCAATTATAATAAGAATCGGTATTAATATGCGATGCATTTTTTTCTAAGATACAATTAGTTACTGTGATTTCACAATCTAAAGGGGAGATAAGGGTAAAAGTTTTATTTGTACCATAAATAGTTCCCCATGTTTCGTCTTTTTTAATAGTATTGCTTTCTAGTTTTAGTTCAACTGAATCAATTTTTCCAATTTCTTTTTGAGCATAATCTGTAATACCAATATAGAAATCGCATGATCCAATTTTTCGTAACCACAAATGGTCTTTAGTGTAATAAAGACTTCTAGGAATAAACATAATTTTTGTTTTTATATTATATCATTTTATTATAAAATGTATAATGTGACTTAATTTTTGAATAAAACAAAGGTAAGTAGCTTTAAAATAGATTATAACGACTAAAATGATGCTTAAATTTGATTTAAATCAATATTTACAAAGTAGGAAGGAAAATAGCTTAACTTTGAGTTTATTATGATATCAAAATTTATTTTTAACAACCAATATCTTTTAAATGAGCTTCCTGAAGATGATAAGGATATGCTCGAAGAGGTTATGCATAATAAAAAATATCGCAAACATGAAGCTATATTTACCGAAGGAACTTTACCAACGGGTATTTTTTATGTTAAGGTTGGTAAAATAAAGAAATACAAAGTTGATAACGACGGCAGGGAACAGATAATTTACATCTACAATCCTGGAGAATTTTTTGGCTATTCGGCCATTTTAAGTGAGGAATCGTATGGAGATACTACTGTTGCTATAGAAAATGCCATCATTTCATTTATTTCTAAAGACGATTTTATTCATATTCTGAACACTTCGGTAGTTTTTTCCAGATTATTATTAAAAAGTTTAAGCCATGAATTTAGTGTTATGGCAAACCTCATGGCTGTATTATCTCAACGAACTGTAAGGGAAAGAGTCGCTCTTAGTTTACTAATATTACATGATAAGTATAAAATAAGTGATATCGAAAAAAAGGTTTTTATAATGCTTTCCAGAGCCGATTTGGCAAACATGGCAGGTACTGCAAATGAAACACTGGCAAGAGTACTTCATGAATTTAAAGAAGATAATCTTATCTGGATGGAAGGTCGGAAAATACAATTACTAGACCTTAAACAACTTACATTAATAGCCAATTTTTATTAGTTTTTTGTTGTGTGGTATTTAACCGCAAAGGGCGCAAAAGGATACGCAATGTTCGCAAAGTTTTTAAATCCCAAGTACGTATTAGAATCATTTTAATCCTTTAAATCTGTGGCTAACTTTTTGCGAAAATGGTACGCGGATGATACGGATTCGCTAAAGCGAAAACACGGATTAAACGGATTTTTTGTTTTATAAATCTGTGGCTAACTCTTTGCGAAAAGGATACGCGGATGATACGGATTCGCTAAGGCGAAAACACGGATTAAACGGATTTTCTATTTTTAATGCTTTAATTTTGTGGTGAATAATAACAAACTGATTGCAATAATTTTAGTTTGAGTTATATTTGATTTTCTTAACTTTGCATCATGGATAATCAAATTGTTTCTCAGGCTTCGGATTTTACTACTAATGACTTAAAGTTAAAAGGCTTTAAGGTGTATGAAGTAAAAAGTGGTGTTAATGCTATTCCTACTTATAATCGTAGAGATTTTTATAAGATATGCATTAATACTAGCAAGAGTTTTATTCATTATGCCGACAGAGGTATTGAGACTGATGGTACTATATTGTTTTTTGGTAATCCTCATATTCCTTATTCTTGGGAAATTATATCACCATCTTACAATGGATATGCCTGCGTTTTTACTGAAGATTTTATAAAGAAACAAGATCGTTCTCAGAGTCTTAACGAATCTCCATTATTTAAAATAGGAGGGACACCTATTTTTTCTTTAACTGCTGAACAGGAGAGTTTTATTGCTACTATGTTTAAGAAAATGCTCTCGGAACAAAATACTGACTATATATTTAAAGATGATTTAATTCGTAATTATATCAACCTTATTATACATGAGGCGCTTAAGATGCAACCTTCGGAAAATTTCTTTAAGCATAAAAATGCATCTTCGAGAATAACAACTCTTTTTCTTGAACTTTTAGAAAGACAATTTCCTATAGAAACCAAGAACCAACCGCTTAAGTTAAAAACACCACAGGATTATGCTCAAAATCTTGCTGTACATGTAAACCACCTGAATCGTTCGGTGAGAGAAATTACAGGAAAATCGACCACAGCACATATTACCGAAAGAATAATTAGCGAAGCAAAAGCACTTTTGCAACATACAGATTGGAGTATTGCTGATATCGGATATTCGTTAGGATTTGAGTATCCTAGCTACTTTAATAATTACTTTAAAAGACTTACAGGAACAATACCTAAAACTTTAAGAGTGTAGATTGTTTGAAATTCTTAATTTTTTGTTTGATAATCGTTATATCTGTATGTCTTTGCCAAAGTAAATTTGCATTGAAATAATTAGTATTAACCAATATTAGATTGTTTAGCTAAATAATATGGTCGAAGTTATTATTGACCACTACTTCAAAATTTAGTTTCTATCTGATGTCTAAAACAGAATAATTATGAAAGAACAAATCAATAATACAATTTTCCCTAAAGGAGATCCTGCACCAGCAGATTATTTTACTGGTAATGCATGGGTAAAAACTCTTGTTCCTGATAATCGCGCACTAAATGTTGTTATGGGAAATGTAGTTTTTGAACCCGGTGCAAGAAACAATTGGCATACTCATCCCGGAGGTCAAGTTCTTATAGTTACTCATGGAGTAGGGTACTATCAGGAAGAAGGAAAAGCAATTCAGTTACTTAATGTAGGTGATGTTGTTTCTATTTTACCAGATATTAAACATTGGCACGGTGCATCTCCAGAGAGTGAATTTACTCATATAGCAATAAGTACTAATACTCAAAATGGTATTGTAGATTGGCAGGAAAGAGTAACTGACGAACAATACAATAGCTTTAAATAATTTTAAGGTAGGTGTGTTGTTTCATCCAATATTAATTTAAAAACAAGCTTAAAAAAAGTAATTCTTAATTTTTTGTTCTCTACATTATTATAAGAGAATATTTTTGTAATTTACTGTTTTTAAATTGGTTGCGTTTTCATTGGGTTAGCATTAAATAATAAATTAAACTACAACAAATAACTAATTTATGTCAACACATTATACAACAGTTATCGAAGAAGGAATAGTTCCTAATAAATATACTACAGGCGCAGTTTCTTATAAAAAACGTACTAGCGATATTCAGCCACGTAATACTACTATAAAAGAAGTTGCTTTTGAGGCAGGTTCTAGAAATAATTGGCATACTAACTCGGCTTTGCAATTACTTGTTGCGACTGAAGGTGTTGGATATTTTCAGGAAAGAGGTACACCAATACGATTGGTTCATAAAGGAGAAGTTCTTACCATTTTGCCAGGGGTAGAACATTGGTATGGCGCAACACCAAATAGTCGATTCTCGCATATAGCAATTATTACCGAGATTGATAAAGGCATCGGGACTTGGATGGAACAGGTTACTGATGAAGAATACAACAGTTTTTCTAAATAATTTTAGCAATGAATCTATTTAAAAACTGAGTTTGAATTTGTTTGTAAACAAGAATTAAATATAACTATAAAACTATGGAAACAAAAAACATAAAAGCATTTGGTACTGAAGCTGCTGAAGCACCATTAAAAACATTAGACATTAAACGTAGAGCGGTAACGGCTCATGATGTAGAAATTGATATTTTGTATTGCGGAATTTGTCATTCTGATCTTCACTCAGCTAGAAACGAGTGGCACGGTACGACATACCCAATAGTTCCGGGACATGAAATTGTAGGTAGAGTAACCAAAGTAGGAGATCATGTAAAAAACTTTAAAGTAGGAGATTTAGCTGGAGTAGGATGCATGGTCGATTCTTGTAGAGAGTGTGAACATTGCAAAGAAGATTTAGAGCAGTTTTGCGATTCAGGAAGTACACTTACATTTGATTCTCCGGATAAACATCTTGGTGGACAAACGTTTGGTGGATACTCTGAGAGTGTTGTTGTAGATGAAAATTTTGTTCTTCATATATCTGATAAATTAGATCTTGCCGGTGTTGCACCTTTACTTTGTGCTGGTATTACAACTTATTCTCCTTTAAAACACTGGAAAGTTGGTCCTGGACAAAAAGTTGGTATTGTAGGTATTGGTGGTTTAGGACACATGGGTATTAAAATTGCAAAAGCAATGGGCGCTCATGTTGTAGTTTTTACTACTTCGTTATCTAAAACTGAAGATGCTAAACGTTTGGGAGCAGACGAAGTAGTATTATCTAGCGATGCCGAACAAATGGCTAAACATGCTAAAAGCCTTCATTTTATTTTAGATTGTGTATCGGCTCAACATGATATCGATGCGTATTTAAATTTACTTAGAGTAGATGGAACGCTTACATTAGTAGGTGCACCGATGGATCCACTTCCTGTAACATCATTTAGTCTTATTTTAGGCAGAAGAAGTTTTTCTGGTTCTCTTATTGGCGGAATTGCCGAAACTCAGGAAATGCTTGATTTTTGCGCGAAACATAACATCACCGCAGATATAGAAATTATTGGCGTGAATGGTGTTAACGATGCTTACGAAAGATTATTAAAAGGCGATATAAAATATCGTTTTGTAATAGATATGGCTTCTCTTAAAAATTAGAGAATTCTAAAAACTAAAAAAGGTGTTCATTGTAATGATGAACACCTTTTTTTATTTAATAATTAAGCTATTTACTAATTATTATATTCCAATATGCTCCGCTATAAACCTTATGTTTTTCGGAGAAACTACCTTGGTTTACTGCCAATGAAAAGTTTAAAAGACTATTAAAGTAGCAAACATCGGTTCCGATTTTTACCTCTCCAAAAGTATGTACTAGTTTTAGTTTGCCGTCATATACTTTTTTAGTTCCATCGAAGATTTGAATTTTCACCATATCTCCCGCTTTCAAATCTAAATTGGCAAAAGTTTTTTTGTCGATGTTTGTCCAGACATTTCCATATTGAATATCCAAAATCGGAATTCCTCCTTTGATGATTCCTTTCTCGAAAACAGGTTTTTGGTATTCTATTTTTACTACTTCATTAAGTGATTTTGGTCCGACTTGGTCAAAAGTAATTGTTTTGGATGCCAAGCGTGAGCCAGTATATGCATACACATCACGACCATGAAAAGTATATGATTCATTTGAGTCCTGACGACGATTTTTGACTTCGTCAATCTCGCGAATTTCCTGAATTCCTAATTGTTCCGCTATCAGAGTTAAAGTTCCGTTATCTGGAGTTACAAAATAATGACCAGATTTAGTAAGCAATACAACCGAATGTCTTGCTGTTCCCACTCCGGGATCACAAACCGAAACAAAGACTGTTCCTGTGGGATAATATTGTGCTGTTTGGGATAGGCGATAGGCAGCTTCCCATATATTGTAAGCTGGGATTTCGTGTGTTAAATCGAATATTTTCAAATCGGTAGAAACGCCCATTGCAACTCCTTTCATAGCAGATACGGCACCATCTTTTAACCCAAAATCAGATTGAAAAACCAATACGTTATTCTGAGAAAAGCTATTAAAAGTAGCAGCACACAAAAAAAATAATAATCGTAGTTTCATTTTTATCGTATTTAGAAGATGTTTTACCGCAAAGTACGTAAAGTTTTGGGTGTATTTAACCGTAAAGTTCTATGTGTGTTTAACCGCAGAGAACGCAACCCCGAAGCGTCGGGATACGCAAAGTTCGCAAAGTTTTGGGTGAATTTAACTGTAAAGGTCGCAAAGTTTTATATGTTTTAACCGCAGAGAACGCAATCCCGAAGCGTCGGGATACGCGAAGTTTACAAAGCTTTGGGATAGAATCTTTTTAATCTGTGGCAAAAAGTATCTGTTCTCAGTGCCTTAGAACCTTAGCATCTCAGAACCTTAAAAAAAAATCAATCTAATTTAACACAATCAAAGCTAAGGATATTAAGTAGTTCTATAATTTTATTTGATTCTATTTCATTGGCTTCAATTCGTAGTATTTTATCACAATCTTCTAAGTCAAAATTAATTTTATGGTCCTGAAAATAGTCTTGAATACTTTTTATAATTACAGTTGTTTCAGTTTCGTTTTGAACGTTTGTTTTAAAAATTTCAATCATGATTTCTCTTTTTTAAAATGGATTGTAAGATATACCAAATCTAAAATAGCCTTGAGGATCTTGTTTGTTGTCATAAATATATTTGTCGGTTCGTTCGCCTCTTTCGGTAACACGAGTGCTTAAAACATTGTTTATTCCGGCTTTAAATGTGCCTATAATTTTTCTGTCAATATGATATTCGTAGGTTACGCCAGATTTTAATTCGAGAGAGTTTACTTCATAGATTCCGTTTAACTGCGGGGTTTTTAGATTCAGATAGAAATTTTCCGAATCAAACTCTGTCCCAAATGAAATACGTCCGTTTTCTAGCAAACTTCTTCTGAAAAGAATACTCTTAGGCAGAATTACATTAATCTCCCATTTAGAATCTAAGAAGTGGTGATTATAGCTAAATAAAGGAGCAATAGGAACTATTGATGATGGATCTGCAATTGCTAAAAGCCCAATCGTAATAGTCGTATTAGGTGTTTTTTTGATGACTAAACTTGCAGTAACAAAACCCTTAATTCGTTGTACGTTTTCTTGATTTCCATCGACAATTACGGTTGTGTTGTAAATGATGGGTTTCTTAAAAAGTGATGAAACATAGGTTGCGCTTAATGCTCCAGCGAGATAGTGAAAATCTTGTGTAGGTCGAGTATGGGTTATATTAGAGTCAAAATTATAAACATCGCCAAATCCGTAAGATTCATATTTATAGTTAAATGTACTTGTTATAATAAATCGTTGTGTTTGCGATTTATATAAGGGCAAATTTACAGCTAGTTTTAATCTATTATGGCTGTCAAATCTTCCTTTTTCCAGGTCTTGCCCAAAGAGTTTAGCATCATAGTTCGTAGATCCGAATTGGTCATATTGCAAATCGAAAGTTCTGGTAATAGGAAAATTTTCCTTTACGGCTCTAACAAAGCCTTTCATTGTTTTATTATCTTCCTGACCTATAACATGTAAAGAAGTTAAAGCTAGTAGAATAAAATAAATAATTGTTTTCATGAGTTTGGTATAAAAAACGTAATTGCCTTGATGTAGCTAGTAAAAATCGGAAGCAAATGTAGTTTGTAGCTACTTATTATAATAGAACAATTATACTAATGGCGTATGATTTATACCAATGGCGTTTGTATAATTTTAGCATTATAAAAGGTTATAAATTAAATATTAAGCTAATTTTGCACACATGAAATTTTTTAAAATTTATCAAAACTTTTTTCTACGAAACATCATAATAAATATTCTTGTTGTAGGGATTATTTTGGCTTGTGTATATGATGAGTTTAGTATTGAAGTAGACTGGTTTTACCTTTTTAAGAAAATATGTTTAGGCTATTTACCAATGTATTTTGGGGTATTAATCAGTAATATTTTTTTAATTAAAATGTTATTTTTCGAAAAGAAGTATAAAACCTTTACTGTCCTTTTTATTATCTATTGGATTTGTTTTTACTTCCTGATGTCGTGGTATTTTTTATATGCTGATTTAGGAAGACTTAAAACATTATCTGTATTTTCATTAGTTTGTAATGGTACAGGAATCTATTTTCTGCATTTATGGATTGTTGATAAAATCTCGCAAACGAGTAAGGATATTATTAATTATGAATCGGAACTTTCCTTTCTTAAACAGCAATTAAATCCTCATTTTCTGCTTAACGCAATGAATAATCTTTATGGAGAAGCATTGGTTGCCCCAGAAAGACTTCCGGATAGAATTTTAAATTTATCAGATATGCTTCGGTATCAGATAGAAGCAACCAAAAAAGATTTTGTATTGCTTGTAGAAGAAGTAGAGTTTATTAAAAAATATGTAGAGTATTATACTTTTAGGAATGAACGTCTTTTGATTTCTCAAAATTATGAAGGCCATTTTGAAGGAATCGAAATATCGCCATTGTTCTTTTTGCCATTGGTAGAAAATGCAGTTAAATTTTCGGGAGAAACGGCATCGCCTTACATTATTCTGGATGTAATTGTAAAGGGACGAAATTTATCCTTTTCGATAAAGAATAATTTTTTGGTAGATGGTTCCAGACTTTCAAGTACCGGAATAGGGATTGAAAATCTTAAAAGACGTCTTGAAGTTTATGGATTAAAACATGAGCTTAAATGTAATAAAGAGGATGATTTATTCAGTATAAAATTAAATATATGGGATTTACCTACCGCTGCCTTATAATAGATGATGAGACTCCTGCTCACAAAGCGCTAGCTTCGCATATTGCAAAATATGAGGATTTAGAGCATTCTGGTAGTGCATTTAGTGGTATGGAAGCTCTAAAAATGCTCAACGAAAACACGTACGATATTATTTTTCTGGATATTAATATGCCAGTTATATCAGGAGTAGAGTTAATGGAACTTCAGCCCAATCGTCCGCTTACAATTGTAACAACAGCTTATTCTGACTTTGCCCTTTCGGCTTATGAAAATGATGCTATAGATTATTTACTCAAGCCTATCTCTATAGAAAAATTTGCAAAAGCAATTACCAAAGCAAAAGCGTATTTTTTGGGTAAAAAAAATAAGAATGATACTAGTGTTAAGGATGTACTTTCTTATCGTGTAAACGGTCAGATGACAGATATTTTGTTAAAGGATATCATTTATATTGAAAGTTTAGGTAACTACATGAAACTATTTAGTAACAAGCTAGATATACCTATTATAATATATGGTTCACTTTCTAGTATTGCTACAGATATTGATAGCGTAAATTTTATACAAATTCATAGGTCATTTATTGTAAATACAAAAGCTATACAAGCACTAACTTCCAGAACTTTAACTATGAGTAATGGTGAGGTTTTACCTATTGGAAGAAAATATCAAATCTTGGTTGATAATTTAAATTTATAGTTTACTTAACCGCAAAGATTTTTTGCCACAAAGATTTTTTACAGCAAAGTGCGCAAAGATTTACGCAAAGGTCACAAAGTTTCTCTCTAATCTTTATAAGGGTATAAGATTGGGTTATAATGTAGTTATGTCTTTGCTTCTTTGTACCTCAGAACCTTAGTGCCTTAGAATCTTAGTATCTTAAAAAGGTAACAAATTAATTTAAAATTTTTATAAGTTATTGATTACCTTTATGTAAACCATTAATATGTGATTTATGGAAAGCAAGGCTGATGTTGAAAATAGTTTTTGGAGTTTAAGTATTGATGATGCTTATCGTAAGTTAGAAGCAAGCCCGGATGGGTTAAATGATTCAGAGGTTGCACGAAGGCTCAAGCAATTTGGACCTAATACATTAAAAAACAATTCTAATACTTCGATGTTTATACTGTTTCTTTCACAGTTTAAAAGTCCAATAACCTTATTACTTATTGTTGCTGCCATATTATCTGCAGGTTTAGGAGATATATCAGACACCTTGATTATTCTCTGTATTATATTATTAAGTAGTCTTCTTGGTTTTTGGCAGGAAAAAGGAGCGGCCAACGCTGTAAAAGAATTATTAAAAATGGTTCGGCTAAAATGTAGAGTTGTACGAAACGGAACATCAAAAGAAGTTGCTGTAGAAGAAGTTGTTCCGGGAGACGTGGTAACTTTATCAGCGGGAGATATTATTCCTGGGGATTGTCTTATTCTGGATTCCAAAGAACTATTTGTTGACGAAGCTGCTTTTACAGGAGAAACTTTTCCTGTAGAAAAAAGTAATGGTGAACCACTGCCTGCAAATACAGTGCTTTCTAAAAGAAGTAATACGTTGTTTATGGGAGCAAGTGTTATAAGCGGAAAAGCAACTGCACTTGTTATGGCAACAGCCAAGCAAACGGAGTTCGGAAAAATATCTACTAATCTTCAGTTAAGACCTCCTGAAACCGATTTTGAACTCGGAATACGCAAATTTGGATATTTGTTAATGGAAGTTACGCTTATACTTGTAATCATCATTTTTGGTGTAAATGTGTTTTTGCATAAACCTATTCTTGATTCATTCTTATTCTCCTTAGCACTTGCAGTAGGATTAACGCCTCAGTTGCTTCCTGCAATTATAAGTGTGAATCTTTCGACAGGAGCAAAAAGAATGGCAAAATTACAGGTTATTGTAAAACGCCTTTCGTCTATAGAAAATATCGGAAGCATGAATATTCTTTGTTCCGATAAAACAGGTACAATAACTCAAGGCAAAGTAAACTTAAAAGATACGCTGGATATCGAAGGAAAACACAATGATAAAGTATTGCAATACGCTTGGCTAAATGCTTCTATGCAACAAGGATTTCGTAATCCTATAGACGAAGCAATATGTTTATCTTATAAAGAAACAACGAATACATTTACGGCACAATCAGAGATTCCGTATGATTTTATTCGCAAGCGTTTAACAATTGTGGTAAAAGGAGATAAAGGAAATTTGGCTATTACCAAAGGTGCTTTAAACTCTATAGTATCGATATGTACGCATGCCGAAGTTTCTGATGGAAAACTCTCGGATATATCAGATTCTAAAGCATTTATATTAATGCAATATCAAGAATTAAGCGAGGCAGGTTTTAGAACTTTGGGCGTAGCTTATAAATCAGTTACAGGTACAGGAGATTTTACACGTGATGATGAAAAAGAAATGGTTTTCTTGGGATTCATTACCTTGTTTGATCCTCCAAAAGCTAATGTAGAGGAAATAATAGGTAAATTAAATACGCTGGGAGTAAAGCTTAAAATTATTACTGGAGATAATGCGCTTGTAGCAAAAAGTTTAGCCTTACAAGTAGGTATTAAAGACCCAAAAATACTTACTGGTGCCGAATTACAAAAAATGACCAAAGCAGCATTGATGCATCAGGCATTACACACGGATATTTTTGCAGAAGTAGAACCCAATCAAAAAGAACGTATTATTTCTATATTAAAAAGTGGTGGAAATGTAGTAGGATTTATGGGCGATGGTATTAACGATGCTCCAGCTTTGCATACTGCAGATGTGGGTATATCTGTAGATACGGCTGTAGATGTTGCTAAGGAAGCTGCAGACATTGTATTATTGAGTCAGGATTTGGGAGTTTTAACAAATGGTATAGTCGAAGGACGAAAAACGTTTACCAATACAATGAAATATATTTTTATGGCAACAAGCGCCAATTTTGGAAATATGTTCAGTATGGCTGGTGCCTCATTATTTCTTCCGTTTTTGCCATTATTACCCAAACAAATTTTATTGACAAATTTGTTAACCGATTTTCCCGAAATGGCAATTGCAACCGACCGTGTTGATGATCTTAATATACAAGAGCCGCAGCGTTGGGATATTTCTTTTATCAGGAAATTCATGATTGTTTTTGGGTTGTTAAGCTCCGTATTTGACTTCTTGATGTTTGGGATTCTATTGTTTGTTTTTCATGCTAAGGAAAAAGAGTTTCAAACGGCCTGGTTTATAGAGTCAGTAATTTCGGCAACATTAATAGTGCTTGTGGTACGAACCAGATTACCATTCTTTAAGAGCTTACCGGGAAAGTATTTATCTATAGCAACTGCAATAATAGTCTTGTTTGTACTTGTATTGCCATTTACACCATTATCGACATGGTTTGATTTTGTCAAATTGCCATTTATGATCTATATATGGATGTTCTTATTGATTGCAACTTATATTATATCTGCGGAAATTGTTAAACATAAGTTTTATAAAGTCATGATAAAAAAGCATAGGAAGTATCGTTAGTTTTACTATTTGGTTTCAAATTATAAAATAGAACATAGAAAAGTTTTTGAAATGAAACCTATTAATCATTGGTTTTCAGTAGAATAATTGTTCTAAGTTATTTAGTTTGATAATATAAATTAAATCGAAAGTTTGTTTTTTGTTAGTTTTAAAGTGGTAAGCATATAAGTATGTAAGTTCATTTAAGAGAAGTGTTTAGAAACTTATATTTTCATAAATAACTTATATGGTTTAAAATAGTTTTATGGAATTTTCTGCTGAATTAATTTATATTTTATTTATGATTAAAATGATTTTGCTTCGATAAAAGTGTTAAAATAATCGTTATATTTGATATGATTATTCGTTTTGAACAAAGTTACTATGAATAATGTACCAAATCTCCCTTTTTTAGTCAAATCCATATTACGCTCAAAGCAAATTTTTATTATCTAGGACTCAGGTTACAATTTATATTTCTTAATTTAAATTAATTACAAGTATGAGGTCATTTATGATAAATACTTTAATGGCGATTTTGATTATTCATTCCGTGTCTATTTATGCACAAACGATTGAAGCTAATCAATTGCCTGTAGTATGGAATCTTGAACAATGTATTGCTTATTCTAAGCAAAAAAACATTCAAATTAATACGTTACGTTTAACAACAAAATCTACAGAACAAGATTTATTGTTATCAAAAGCGGCGAAGCTCCCAAATCTTTTGGGTAGTGCATCGCAAACGTATACTAATGCAAAAAATGCAGATTTAGTAGTAGGAGGTTTTCAAACTCAATCTAGTTTTGCAGGTAATTATTCTCTTGGTTCTTCGATGGTTTTATACAATGGAGGATATTTAAATAATGATGTTAAACAGAAAGAATTATTTATAAAATCGGCACAATTTAATTCCGATGCTGCCGAGAATGATGTTACTGTACTTATCACGCAAGCTTATTTAACAATTCTTTTGGCGAAAGAGAATAGTGTTTATTTAAGCGAAATTGTAGAAACTTCGAAAGCTCAACTTAAATTAGGTGAATTAAAATACAATGCAGGAAGTATTGCCAAGAAAGATTTTGTTTTATTAAAGGCTCAATTAGCTACAGACAATTATAATTTAGTTGCTTCACAAAATAATGAACGTCAAAATGTATTGACATTAAAACAGCTATTGCAACTTCCGTCAGGATATAATTTAAATATTCAGAAACCAGAAACTTTGGTTACGACTTTGCCCGTGATAAATTTAGAAGATGCTCAGAAAATTGCATTAGAACAAAGACCTGAAATAAAAAGTAGTCAATTAGATAAAGAAGCAGCCGACTTAGAGTTATTAAAATCTAAAGCTAGTTTTAAGCCAACTCTTAGCGCAAGCGGAACATTAGCTTCTGGATATTCGGATAACCAAAGTACCGCATTTGCAAGTCAATTAGATAATAATTTTTATCAACGGGCAGGACTTTCGTTGTCTATTCCTGTGTTTAATAATCGAATAGCAAAAACGAGTGTCGAAAAATCTAAGATTGCACTAGATCAATCTAAGCTCAATCTTACTAATACAGAAACGTTGCTTTCGCAAAAAGTAGAACAAGCCTATATAAATGTACTCAATGCACAATCTCAGTTTGCTGCTGCACAAGAACAACTGGATGCTAATACCGAAAACTATCGTATTGCAAATGAACAATTAAGGTTAGGGGGAATTAGTACTGTCGATTATCTTTTGGAGAAGAATTTATATGTTCAGGCATTTCAAAATTTTATACAATCAAAATTTAATGCAGTAGTAAGTCTAAAAATATATGATTTCTATAAAGGAGATCCAATCAAACTATAAAAGGAGCAAAATGAAAAAAAGTAAATTAATAATCATCGTTATTATCGGATTATTACTTATAGGTTGCATCGGGTACTTTATCTTTCATAAAGATAATAATACGGTAGAACTGATAACAGAAAAACCTCATTATGGTGATGTAGCAACTAGTGTAACCGCAACAGGAAAAATTCAGCCAGTAGATACTGTTGCTGTAGGAACGCAGGTATCAGGCACAATACAAAAGGTATTTGTAGATTTTAATACGGTTGTAAAAAAAGGGCAATTACTTGCGCAAATAGATCAATCATTATTTCTGGCACAAGTTGAGCAAACTGCTGCTAATTTGCAATTAGCAAAGAGCAATCTAAGCTACCAATTATCTAATTATACTAGACAAACAGAATTATATAAAGCCGGAGGAATTAGTAAAGCCGATTTTGAAACTGCAAAAAATCAATACGAAGTAGCAAGAGATAATGTAAATAGCGTTGCCGCACAATTAAAGTCAGTGCAAAAAAATCTTTCGTTTACCAATATATTTTCACCAATTGATGGTACCGTTTTATCCAGAAAAGTTAGTGAAGGACAAACTGTAGCTGCAAGTTTAAATACACCAACATTGTTTAGTATCGCCAAAGATCTCACAAAAATGCAAGTTCAGGCATCTGTAGATGAGGCTGATGTTGGGAATGTAAAAGTAGGAGAGAGTGCGAGTTTTACTGTCGACGCGTTTCCTGATGATGTTTTTAAAGGAACAGTAATCGAAGTGCGTTTGCAACCTACTATTTCATCTAATGTGGTTACATATACAACTATTATTAATGCATCCAATGATAATTTAAAGCTAAAACCAGGAATGACAGCTAATATTATAATTTACACCAAAGAGGTTAAAAATGTCTTGCTAATTTCAGCGAAAGCAATTGCTTTTCAACCTGATTCGACATTAGGAAAGCAATTTAAAATTAGGAAAGTATTTTTAGGAAATAATGGTAAAAATAAAAGTAGTCGAGACAATTATAAGAATAAATCAAACAATGCTTTATCGGATAGTAAATCTCAAAAAGATAGTGTAGATCATAAGAAAGCTATTGTATGGAAAAAAGTAGGAGATTCGCTAATACCAAAGCATATAAGAATAGGTTTAGACGATGATGTTAATGTGCAAATAGTTAAAGGAATAACAGCAGAGGATGAGATAATTACAGGAGTAAATTCCTTAAAACAATCCAAGAATTCTAAAGGAGCTGATTCAAGTCCGTTTATACCAAAACGCGGCGGTGGCGGATCAGGGAAAAAACAATAGTATTCGAGAAGATAAAATAAAGTATGATGGGGAAAAAGATTCTGGAAATACAAGACCTGACAAGAGAGTTTACAATGGGATCTGAAACAGTACGAGCCTTAAAAGGAATTTCTTTTGATGTCATGGAGGGCGAGTTCCTAACTATTATGGGAAGTAGTGGTTCTGGAAAAACTACGTTGCTTAATATTTTAGGCTGTTTGGATAAACCTACCGATGGAAATTATTTATTAGATCAAGTAAACGTGAAATCATTATCTAAGAATGAGTTGGCAGCATTGCGGAATACCAAGATTGGTTTTATTTTTCAATCCTATAATCTTTTGGCACGTACTTCGGCTATAGAAAACGTAGAACTTCCTTTATTATACAATCCTAGCGTATCTACAAAAGAAAGAAGAGAAAAAGCCATTCATGCACTAGAAGCTGTGAAATTAGCCGATAGATTAGACCATTTTCCCAATCAACTTTCGGGAGGACAACAACAGCGTGTAGCAATTGCGAGAGCATTAGTAAATGATCCAGTTATGATTCTTGCTGACGAAGCCACTGGAAACCTTGACACTAGAACTTCCTATGAAATTATGGCTTTAATTCAGGAACTAAATACTCAGGGTAAAACAATAATTTTTGTCACTCACGAGCCAGATATCGCTGCTTTTAGCAACAGAACAGTTACACTTCGGGACGGAAGAATAATTAAAGATTTTAATAACCAAAACATAAAATCGGCAAAACAAATGTTAGCAGATTTTCGTGTAGATGAAGATTATAAATATGAAAATAGCTAATCTTTTTCTAATAGCCCTAAAAGCTTTACGACGCAATAAGCTTCGAGCATTATTAACTATGTTAGGAATTATTATTGGGGTAGCTTCTGTAATTGCAATGGTCGCAATTGGGCAAGGTTCTAAAAAAAGTATTCAGGATCAATTATCGAGTATGGGATCAAATATGATTACGATTCGACCAAACAGTAATGTTACGGCAGGAGCACGTTTGGATATATCTAGTGTACAAACGCTAACTCTTAGCGACGTTGATGCATTAAAAAAAGAATCAAAATATTTAAATGCAATTTCTCCAGCAGTATCTAGTAAAGGACAAGCTATTAATGGTTCTCTTAACTGGCCAACAACAATGCAAGGAGTTAGTATCGATTATCTAAAAATTAGAGATTGGCCTCTAAAAGAAGGTATTGTTTTTAGAGAATCAGATATTCATACTGCTAATAAAGTTTGTCTTATTGGGCAAACAGTTGTGGATAATATTTTTCTTTATGGAGCAAACCCAATAGGGCAGGTAATCAGGTTTAACAAAATTCCATTCAAGATTATTGGCGTATTAGAGTCTAAGGGAGAAAATGCATTTGGACAAGATCAGGATGATATTATCATTTCTCCTTTTACGACAGTGCAAAAAAGAATAACAAACTCTATTTATTTGCAAAACATTTACGCATCTACAGCCGATGAAAGTCAAACACAATTTGCTACAGACGAAATAGAGCAGATAATGCGTACGACACATCGATTAAAAGCAAAAGATGAGGACGATTTTTCGGTACGAACACAGGCTGAATTAATCAATACTTTTAGTTCTACAAGTCAATTACTAACGGTATTGCTAACTGCAATTTCAGGGATTTCTCTTTTAATTGGAGGAATCGGAATCATGAATATTATGTATGTTTCGGTTACAGAGCGAACCAAAGAAATAGGATTACGAATGTCTATCGGGGCAAACGGAAGAGATATCTTATTGCAATTTTTGGTAGAGGCAATATTAATTAGTTTAACAGGAGGATTGATAGGAATTGTTTTAGGAATAGTTACATCAGAACTGATTCAATATTTCCTGCATTGGCCTACTTTAATTTCTGAATCTTCGGTTATACTTTCGTTTTTAGTTTGTGCTATTACAGGTATTTTCTTTGGATATTATCCAGCATTAAAAGCATCAAAACTGGATCCAATCGAAGCATTACATTTTGAATAATATAAAAGTTTAATTTACTTAAATTTATGCTATTTAAATACTATTATTTGAAGTTATAATTTAGTATTATGTAAGTATAAAATTTAATCATAAAAAGTAATTATTTTGACTACAACAGAATTTTTAACCCGACTAGTGATAGCCCTTTTTGCAGGGTTAATTATAGGTTTCGAGAGACAATGGCATCATAAAGAAACTGGCTTAAAAACCAATATGCTGGTCGCAACAGGAGCAGCAGCTTTTGTATTATTGTCTATAAAAGTTGCCGCAACTGCACCAAATATTGATGTAACTCGTATTACTGCCCAAGTCGTTATGGGAGTTGGTTTTCTGGGAGCAGGAGTAATCTTTAGAGAAGGACCAAATGTACATGGATTAAATTCGGCAGCTACAATATGGTGTAGTGCAGCTATTGGCTGTATTGCGGCTTCAGGTTATTTTGCCGAAGCATTAATTTGTACATTCTTAGTTACTATCGTGAACACGGTTCTTGAACCTGTAGATAAATGGTTAAGAAATAGGAAGTAGGGAGTATTATAAAGCAAGAAGTGGGGTGTGAGCAGTTAAATTTCTTTTAAGCACACATGATAGAATTGATTGTTTGTTTATGGAATGAGGATGTTGAAGTTTGTAGATAAAAGAAAAACAATTATTAGGTCGTTTCTTTTATCTATAAAGAATCTTATTTATACTGATGTTTTGTGTAAGTGACTAAGTTGAAGTGTTGTCTTTATACGTGTCATAATGTTTCATAATTAATGCTTCTAATTCCTTAAAAGAGCAATCTAAATCACCTGAACATATTATATAAGGTGTTCCCATATGTAGTTTGTTTATTTTAAAAATAAGTGAACTAAGTCCTTTTTCATTGTTTGATATTTTATTTAAAAAAATAGCTATATAACGATTATGATTATATTTGATTGTTTCTATCGTGCTAATTTCCTCCCATTTGATAAATTTTGTATGATATAAAAAGAAGCCATTAAATATACCTTTTTCGTCAATTTTAAGATAAGCATCTTTTCGTAAGAAGAGATTCTTTAAAATTATATATAAGACTAAAATGCAAACTAAAAGACCAAATGATGAAAATGCGATCACTGAATTCGTTGTAGGACGTAAAAAATAAGTGTGCTCAGAGGGATGCTGCAAAAATTTTATGAGCATGAACGCTGTGAAGCCTATTATTAATAGTATACTAATTCTTCTAAAATAATTCTTGTTTTTTTTAATAATAGTTGTTTCCATTTTTGTATAAATACCTAATCAGGTACATTATCATTTTAGTTGATTTGTAGGCACAAAGTTAGAGGAATTTGATTAGTTTTTTAGTAGAAATTGTTCATCTATGAGGTGTAATTTATATTAAAAAAAGCAACTCAATTACGAGTTGCTTTAATGTGATTCTGATTATAATTTATTGTGGGAACGGAAAGAATTTCCATGCTATCGGGTGGTCAAAACATTTGTTACGAGCATGAAAAGAATTTTCACACTATCAGGGTTTAATTAAAAAAATAATAATGAATAATTATTTGGATTAAAAAAAACAGAATAAAATTAATTTTGTATTCTACATTTTTATTAAAAAATACAATATTTTTAATTAAATAAAAAACATATATTAATGTAAGCAAATAATATATGCATATTTTAACTTGTATTAGATTTTTAATATGAATTTTTGTAAACATTCTAATGTAAAACATATCAATAAGATAATTAAAAAATATAATTATTAAAAAATATAATATAATTTGAAAAATAAATTTTTTAAATATTTTATAATCCATAGCCATCTTTAGTTAAAGTTGTTTTAGTTTTGGTTTCGCTAGTAATACCCCATAAAAAGCCTTCCTTAGTTAACAATGAAATATTGTAGATATTTCCTTTGGTAAATGTCGTACCTGTATCGACTTGTAAGTAACCACCAGATATTTTATAACCGTTATAATACCCATCACCACCATTTGCTAATTTTCGACCAGTTCGCAAAGAGACTTTTACAATGTTTATTGGACCATCTTTAACGTTTATGAAACTAATATTGTTTATTTTTTTTTCATTATTCCAATCTACATATATCTTATTTTTGGAAACTAATTTTATTGAATTTATAGCATCTTTGATATTAGGGTCTAAGCCCGAATTTTTTATTGCGTTATTAATATTGATTGTAGTCCCTACTTTCGAATTTAAAACTAGCTCAAATAAATCATATATGTTTTTTTCTACTTTTTCTTGTTCATCATCTTCCACTTCTTCTATATCTGAAGCAGTAGCAATTGATTTCTGGCTGGTTTTAGATTCAGGAAGCTCAGGGTTTTCAAACATACTAGCTTCTTTGTAATTTTCATTTGCAAAGGTACCTTGATGTCTATCTGACCAAGTTTGGTGCCTACCATTTACATTTCCGCTATTATGCTCATATGAATTTGTCGCTTCCATTCCATCAGGGTCAATAAAAAAGACTGGATTATTAAGCGCATATGTAAAGGGAGAAAAACGTCTTGATGTTTCTGCCAATGGGTCAATGTTCATCCATCTACCAAGCGCAGGGTCATAATTTCTAGCATGATAGTCATAAAAGTTTAGCTGGAAGCCATTTATGTTATCGTCTTGTAATTCTTTACCATTATACTTAAGTTTTTGTGCCACAGTATTCCCTAAAGCAACAGTCGCCCCATTATATCCTTTTTGTTTGAGACCAAAAGGGTAGTAGTTGTTTTCTTCTACAATACTCAGGTTTTTATCATAACTCAATCGTACATTCCCTAAATGGTCTTTGTACTGGTAAATATACTCAAAAGTTCCCGAATTATTACTCACATATCCCTCAGGTTGAGAGAAAAACTGCAGGATATTGTTCTCATAAATAAAACTACCTGCATAATCGGTAGTAATACCCGTACTTACTACTTTGCGTTGTTTCACCCCAGTGGCATCATACACATAATCGATAGTTCCCGATGGGAAAGTAATTTTTGTAGGTAAGTTTAAATAATTATAAGCAATAGCCGAGATACCTTTGTTGGCATCATTTATCATGTTTCCGTTAAAATCATAACCATATTCTTCAGGAATGTCTACTCCATTTTTAAATCCTTCGGTACTACCAGAAGAATCTTCTACCTTAATAAGTTTATTTCCGCTATCATAAGTATATGCCAGGATATCCATATTACCAAAAGAAGTAGCGTTTACATCCCTATGTCCTAATCTCGTTAAGTTCATGATATTTCCGTTCTTATCATAATCTAATCCTTCGTTGTATCTGCCAGGATTTATAACCGAGACATCATTGGCAAGTGTCAGCCTGTTTAAAGCATCGTAGGTATAGACATAACTTTTTAAACTAGAATCAGTATTAGCTGTTTTCCATAAAGTCTGGCTAATGTTTCCGTTGTATAGCTTTCCTGTAGCGCTATCACTATAATTAATCTGAAAAGCAAATAAACTGCTTCCGATAGCATTAATATTATTGATGTTTTTAAGCCATCCACGAACGTTATAACCATAAGATATAGTTTGTAATCGAGATTGAGTTGTTTTCCCACCCACACTTTTCTTGTCCAATTGGCCTAAATCATCATAACTATTGGTTGCAATAAGTTCAGGAGTTTGGTTGTTAATGGTTTGTTTTTGGTTAAGCAATCTGCCCATATGATCATAAGTAAAAGCATCTACAACCTTTATTTCTGCTGCAGTTCCTTTTTTATGAGTTGTGACTGTTTCTAGAGGTTTTCCTCCAAAATCAAGCAAACTAGCCGAAGTACTTACTGTTCCTAAATAGTTATTTTTGCTATAGCTATAAATTGGTCTTCCTTTGGCATCATAGTAATTTACATTGGTAGTCCAGCTGGTAGTTCCTAGTACACGTATTTTACTTCCTGTAGCAAGACCTTTCACATTAGTTGATGTAGTTGCAGAACTACCATCAAGGTCAAAATTGTAATCGTCATAATAACTAATAGTCAATAAATCAATTCCAGTATTCGGGAAAGCTACATTGGTATAGTTTATACTCGTTCCTGCAATGTTTATTGCAGCGGCTTGTTTACTCTCGAATAAAATAGTACCATTGGCAAGAGCCTGAACAGCAGCTCTAGTATTTTGTATCGCATTTGTATATTCCCCAGAATAAACAGGTCTGCTAAAAGCATCATATTTAGTAAACATCCATTTGTTGCTTGCCTTTAAATTAGCATCCTGAGCAAGAATGGGTCTATCGAGTTTGTCATATACTATATATTCCCATTCCTTACCCGGAAGTTTTTTCTCGATTAGACGATTGCGATCATCGTAACGGTATTGGTAACACAAACTACCCAAAGTAGGCTCTGTAATTACTCCTTCAGCCTTAGGAGGTAATACCAAAGTAAGGTTACCGTAATTATCATATACATAGTAGGTATCATGAGCTCCGTTATTGTAAGTTCTTTTAAGTACAACACGACCATCTTTATCTTTAAATTCTTCGGTGGTATTGTCCGTTCCATTGGCAGTGACCCAGTTTTCATTTTTGGTGATTGTTTTGTATAACTGATTAGCTGCATAAGGAGCAACACTAACATTAACTGTAGGAATATAAACTCCATTTGCATCTAGTGAAGTACTTACTGCATAAAGCTTAACCGCATCGGCATCCGTATTAGCTACGTAATCTAGTTTTATCTCATGACCTGAGCCTATAGCCCAATCCTTACCAGGAGCCGCTTGTTGCAATACCCGATTAAGCGGAGAATCTTCAAAGGCTTTTTGAGAAAATGGGTTAGGAGTAACACCAGTAAAGTCAGATGAATAAAAAGTACCATAATGCGTATTGGCTCTGCTAATAGCAGTAGTATTATCTCTAAAAGCTGCAGTAAGACCATCCTTTTCCATATAAGGCAGATATTCTTTGTCTTGTCTTCCAAAACCATCGTATAGTATCGGAACTACAAGATCTTGTTTAGTAGGAGATGCTTTTATAGCAATACTTTGCATAGGCCTTCCTAATCCATCAAAATAAGTGATGTTCTCTATTACATCGCTATTGTTTACAATTGCTGTTGGATCAGTCATTGGTACCTGAAAAGTACGGGTAAAGATGTAATTTTCTTTGCTTGGTGTAAGTGATATATAAGCATCAGAACTTACTTTAGCCACAAACGTACTACCAGCCTGTATGTGTGTATTAGGGCTAAGAATAATACTTTGTGTAGCGATAAGAGTTACAGGACCCGTTGCAGCTGTAACCATATAATTGGATTTATTTATTGTTGCAGGTATTTGGGCATGTAGAGTAGCCGTTATAAAAAACAATAAAACGGCAGTATATTGGGATAAAGTTTTTATCATGATTATTGGTTTTTATAACGATATTGGTTTTCTGAGAGTAAATTACCTTGTGCATCTTTTACAAACTGTAATCTGTTTGCAGTATCGTAAGTATAAATCATTTTATATCCTTTAGGATCAGTTATGGTGCTTACACCAACTAGCGGAATATACGTATAGGTTGTTACCATAGTAGCAGGTAATGCAATGCGTAAATTATCTAGAGCATCCAATAAAGCACTTTCTGTACCTGTATTCGAAGCATCTTGAGCAGCAGTAATTAAACCAGTAGGTATGTTTGCGTAAGTAATGTTCTCAATCTTGGCAATAGGCTGAGATTTATTATACCCCCAAATGATACAAACTGGCGTACCGTTTTCTATAGCATATTGCAATACGTTGCCATTTCCAACGGTTACCCCATTAACAATATCAGTATCATATAGGTTAAAGTTGATTTTACGATTGGCATCGTTAAAAGGAAATGTGTCTACAGTACCTTTAGTAGAATGAATTTCTTTGGGCAATAACAAGTTTCCAGTTGCACTACTTTCTTCAAATTTCGTAATAGATTCAGATGTTTGTATGTTATTGACAAAGGTTTCTGTTTTAATAGGTTTGTCAATTTTATTTTGAGTGACTAATTTTTGCATTTCTACAGTTTGTCCAGTAGTCAATAAATCCTGAGGATAACTTAACTGTGTTCTTAAAGCGTCATTTTTACTGTTAGTAGTTTCTGTTTTGGTTACTTGATAATGTAGAGGGTTTTCGTAACCATAAGTAGTTGTTTTTTTATTAGTCTCTTTTTCATTATTGTCATAATCTGTTTCTGTAGTAGTAGTCATCACTTTTTTTCCTAATGAAGTTTGCCCCACAGCATAATAAAACTGACCAGTATGAAAATCTCCTTGTTGCTTATAAGGCAAATAAAATGAGCTTAAATCATCTCCAGGATTGACCTGATATGGATAGTTATTAAAAATAATATTATATGGAAGCGTAGATTGTTTTAAAATAGAATACGTATTTACGACACTATTTATAATTTTAAAAGTGTTTGGTAAATCGCCAGTTTTATAAGTTTTTTTTTCAAGTAAAGAGCCATGATTCCAAAGTTCATTATTAAAAAAAGCAAAATTGGTAAGATACTCCATAGGTTGATATATGTTATAAGATAAATTGATGTTAAAAGAAGGACTTTTAAAAACTGTAGGTAAGTTCCCCGCTTTTATATCAAAAATTCTGCTTAAAGGAATGTTTTCATAAAAGTATTCGGTTTTACCATTTTTTTTACCATCATTAGCAATATCAGTTTCAGTAATCTTTCCGTAAGTAATAGCAGGCGATCCACCTGTGTTATTGTCGAAGACAGCTGTTGTAGAAAATATTGGAAGCACATCAGACTTTCTATCTTCGGCAAAAACACCTCTAACATAACTTCCGTTTCCTTCTCTAACTAATACATTCTCCTTTTCATAACTATATTGCCTGGTACTTATAGGGGTACTATTTACACCATCATAATTTTTAATAGACATTATACGTAATCCCCCAATTAATTTTACTGTAGGAGCAGTTGTAGTCTGAGAGACTTCTTGCCAAGAAGCCGTGATACTTGTTATCGGACATCGATAAGGACCAAAATTACCAGTTCTAAATTCTTGAGCAGATAAAGTATGGGTTGAATTTCCAAAATCTCTTGTATAAAAAAAAGTTCCTCCTTTCGTAAAAGGTAATGGTCTTTGAAAAGTTTCAGAATCATAAGTTACATTTGTAGTACCTCCATTCTCATCTGTAGCTTCCATAAAAGAAATAGTTATTTTACCACTACCAGAAACATAATTTACAGGTGTAAAAGTAGAGGTAGCATAATGAACTGTACAATTAGGACTATTATATCCAAAGGCAGTAGCATATGCATTTTGGTTGGTAATTGTTGGTATAGTTACACTTTCTGTATATCTATTCGCTTCATATTCAAAAATGGAGTAGCCTCCTTCAGGATATGTTATTTTTTGCAAAACACCAGATTTCATCTTGTTTTCATTAGAAGACCTATTACCGTTTCCTACTGAAAGAGTAACGTTTTGGGGAGCCATTTCTGATTTTCTATTCAATAGTGTCTGAGGTGACAAATTACCTGTGTTTGTATTGATATATCCCCAATAATCTTTTTGTGTTGTTCCTCTTTGTGGTAATTGAGTAGTTTCATACTCAAAGGTGTGTTTGACATTGAGAACTTCATTTTTTATCTGTGTCAGTTTTAATGATTTGTTTCTGCTGTTAGCATTTCTACTTGCATAATAATCATTAGGATTTCCTGGATTAGAAGCAGTAGAAGATGTAGTAGAACCACCAGATCTATTATAATAATCATAGACAAAACTATAATCTTGTATTAATTTCTTTGAGATACCTAATACATTGTAGACGCTTATTTTATCTAGTTTATAATCATCGGCTAAATCTTGTCTGTTTTGAGAAGAAGTGAATTCAATTGTTCCATTATTAAAATTTATAGCTGTTAGGAATTGTCTGTTAGAGCTTGTTCTTCCAGGGTAAATAGATTTTAATTTAGGAGGATTATTGTTACTAATATTATTATCGACCAATGTCTCTCCAATAATAATTTGGTAATCACTTGTATAGGTTACAGGCTTATATTTGAACGATATAATGTCTTTAGGGCTCTTACTATTTGCAGGTATAATCTCAGTAAGATACCAAGTAGAGACATAATCAGGTTTATAGGTTGTATCGGTATTGTTAGTAATTTCAGTTGCGTTATAATCATCAAGACCTTGCCCGAAACGATAGACGGTTCCGTCGTCTTTGGTTATTTCTAATGTGGGCGTATTAGTTAACAATTGATTATTATTAAGAGAAGTTTTAACTACAGTATTTTGTAAATCTCTAAAAACAGCTTTATTATCTACAAAATAAAAAGTACCAGACAAACCAGGAGCATTCACGATAAATTCATCATATGCAGTGTCTATAGTACCAAAATTATAAGGGTCGAATTGATTATACAAAATTCTATAATTAGCATCAGTAAATGCTAAATTTGCAATATTTGGGACAGGATTACTATTATCAGGAATTCCCTTAACGTTTCTTATAACGGCACCACCAGCGTTTAAATTCCACCCAAGCCCTACCCAAGAGGCTAGTTCATCTAGTTGTATTCCTGCACTATTATAACTTACATCTATAGGTACTGTTATCCCGTTTGTTTTAATTGTATAAAGCGGAATACCTATATTTATCTTTCCAGTAGAGTAATCAACGGGAAATAACCCTTGCTTAGCAAAAGATGCCGCATTGGGGCTTACTGGAAAGTAGTTAGGGATGTCTTTGGTTACTTGAGATGATACAGTACTGGAAATTAAAATCCAGAAACTAAAACAAAGAATAATTTTAAAGGGTATTTTTTTTTTCATAAAAGTAATTTAAGGTTATATCTATGATTAATATAACTTTATTATTTAAAATTTAATCAGCAAAATTTGACAATACAATATAGCTTTTTTTTAATAGTAATGGTTTTTTTATTACTTCTTTTCTTGTTATATGTTTTACCCAATTGCACTGCTCAATTGAAACATTGGTAAGTACATGGCAATCAGTAATACAGCTACTAGAACACCAACAAAAAGAATGATAAAAGGCTCTAAAACAGTTGTCATAATTTTTGATTGTTGCACAACTTCCTGATTGTATTGCTCGCTTAATTGCTTAAAAACATACTCCGTTTGGTTGGTTTCTTCTGCAACTTTTACAAGGGAGATTATTCTGTTATCAAATAATTTGTTTTCTTTTAAGCTTGAGCTTAAACTATTTCCTTTTAATATGTTGTTTTCTACTTTTTCTAATGCATCTTGTAATGGCACAAAACGGATCATTTTTTTTACCATTTGTATGCTATTTAGCAAAGGAACTTTGGCTGTTGTTAACAATGCCACTGCCTGAGTAAATTGAGCCAAATAAACTTTGGTAATAAATGGCCCTACTATCGGAATTTTTACCAAAGCAAAATGAAGTGTTCTTTTGTATTTTGGATTGTCCTTAAATATTCTTCCTGTAAAAATGAACGCTATAATTAATAAAAAAGCATAGCCACCAAAAGCTTTGGTAAACCCTGACAGCTTCACGATCATCTGAGTAAGAACAGGAAGTTCCATGTTGTTTTGTTTAAAGATATCCTGAAACATTGGTACTACATAACTTAGCATAAACACAACTACAAGTACTGCTGTAGACAATACTATTGACGGGTAGGTAAGTGCTGCAATTATAATTCTTTTTTGCTCATTTTTACGCTCATAAAACACGCCTAATTCTTTGCAAACTTGTGCTGTTGTACCTGTTTCTTCTCCAATTTGTATCGAATAATATTCATATTCCGAAAAAGATTTAGAATCTAATAAGGCTTCTGAAAAGGATTTACCATTAACAACGTCATTTAGTACATTTTGGATTAAATCTTTATCGGCTTTTTTCTTTAATGATTCTACAATTAATGAAAGCCCTTCTTTAAAAGTTATTCCAGCTTTAAGCAATACAGCAAGTTCTTGATAAAAGGCTTGTTTTTTCTTGTTGTTAAAACTAGCTCCAAAAAAAGAAATCTCTTTTTTTAGTAAATCTTCTAAACTGGTTTGTTTTTTATTTTGATGAATAACTTTATTCGGAGTATTTTCTAACTTAAAGGCCATCTTCTTGGTTTATAAAAAAGGTTACATCATTTTTTTTGGAAACAAAAATCTCATAATCAACTAACTCTGTATTCGCAACAATCTTTATTGCATCTATAGGGCCGTTTTTTGTTTCTTTTCCATTCAAAAAGATTTTATTAGGTAATAATTTTAGTTTAATCGTATCACCATTTCGTAAGGTATAATTATCTTTAAAGGAATATATTACGGTATCAGTTTCAGATTCCATAAGCAAAAAAAGGTCTTTTTCATTAAACTGAATTGTATTTAATTCATTAAAATCTTGCCATAGTTTCTGCTCAAATAAAGCAAGATTACTAGATTTTTCAAAGTTAGATTGGATGGTATGAATTTGTTTTTGAACCAATCTAAGTACGGTAAAAGCCATACCTACAACTATTGCAGTAATAATCATGACAATCAATAGCTCTGCGAGCGTAAATGATTTTAGCTTATTTTGTGTCATCATATATACTTTGTTTAGAAACTTGTTTCTTGTTAGTACTATTTATGGCAACAAAAAGTAAAAGTTTACTTGATTGCACATTTTCTACATGAATTGCAATATCCCAAACTCCATAACTTTCTTGGTACGGAAGTTTTATTGCATGATTTTGAATTTCATATTCTAATTCGTTTAATCTATTATCTATAGGATGTGTATTTTTAGAAAAAGTATTCAAGACTAAATTGTTCAACACCAAGCTTGCTATAATAAATATGATAACAATAAGCACTGTAGCAACAAGAGCTTCGATTAAAGTAGCTGATTTTATTTTTTTTAATACAACCATTTCATAACAGTTTTTGGTTCTTGTTCTAATAATATTCCTCCAATTATATTAGGAATATTTTCATTTTCGATGGTTCCGTTATAGATGTGGTTTACAAAAATAGAACCTGATTGATTAGCAATAAATTGTTTGGTATAAACTGATCCTGAAATCTTCCCTTTTAATTCAAAGTTACCATTACAATATACTTGTCCTTTAATTTTTGTATTTTCTTCTACTACTATTTGAGTTAGAAAGTTAGCTAAATCATCTGTTTTATAATAACATATACTTCCTTTGAAATTTGTTCCAGAACTGATAAAAATTTTATTGTCAAACGTATTAGTTGATACTTCTATAGGATTTTTTTTAGTATCCTGATATAAAATTAATGCTGATGGGTAGCTTAAATTGCAATTTTTGCCAACAGATATTCTTTTAGATGCTATTGCTTGAAAGCTTCCTATTGTTCCATCTTCAATTTCAATGATAGGAGCAATTACAATTATATCTTTTAGTAGTGTTGCTTTAGATACTTTTATTAACGTATCCGATTTTATAATAATATTTCCTGTTAGTTTTACATTATCTAGAAAAATAGGGCCTTTCGAGTAGTTACTTTTTGTATGTATTTTAAAGGAATTTGTATTATTTTGATTGACCCCTAAATTGATATAATCTTCGATAGCTGTTGGTTTATATCCATTTAAGTAAAAACTAATAGCATCTATACTGCTTTTTTTTACTGATGGTAATTGTGAAGAACTATTTTTTACTGTGCCGTAAGTAAGTTGAGAACCATAGTAGCTGTTTCCCGCAATATAGCCAGATTTCACCCCTTGTTTAGGTAAATATATGTTACCTCGAAGCATAGTGTTTCCTACTACTGCAAGTGGTGTTTGTGTTTCTTGTAAAATTAGGGTAGGGGATTCCTTTGCATTAATTGTAGAACCAATAATTGCGGTTTTGGTAAACTTCTTTTTTCGGAATTGAGTTACAGCAGTAGCTTTTTCGAATATACCCCATTGAGATAAATTTACTTTTATTATCTGTTTTTCTTTTTTAATAACATCAATTACTATTGTGTCATTATTTATTTCAGGATGTTCTAATAAATAATTAATACCCGTATTAGATAACTGAATATTTTCGATAGCGCCTTTTGATTGCTCTTTCATGTAAATAAAAGTATAAGCATACAATAGTAAGGCGCTTAATAATAAAGCAATTAATACTGCAATAAAAACAGTAAATTGTAATGCACCAGATTTGAGTTTAAATTTTAGATTCACTCAGCAATCATTATAAGGTTTAAATTCCCTTTGTACTTTACATAGACAGATTCTTTATCACCGCTTTTAAGAAAAACCTCATTAGCAGTATCACCAATGTTCATATAGTAATTTTGACCACCAATAATTAAAATATAAACCTTCTTTTTTTCTTTAGAGTCAGAAATTAATCCTTTGTATTTAATAGTAGGCCAAACTATTACTTCTTCTGGTTTTTGTTGTTTTTTAGCAGAATTATTAATTTTAACTTTAGAAACCGATTGGTTAGCATAAGCCTTGCCCAAAAAGGGATCTCTGTAGTTAACATTTATGCCAAAGGTATCTTTCTTTACAATTTTTAGAGGTTTAATTATAAATTCAGTAGGCTTATCTATTACCAAATCATCGGTTGTAGTAAAGGAAAAAAACTGAAATATCACAACGCCCCATATTAGCAGTACTACAGGTAAAAGTATATATATGTTTTTTTTGTTTTTCATCACTTAGTTTTTTGAGAAGCCAATTCATTTTCTATTTTAGAAACACGTAAAACTAAATTTTTTAAATTTTCAATTTCTTTAGCTTGCAAATTAATTTTCTTTTCTTGAGTGATAGAGTAGAGTGTCAACTCCTCAATTTTCTTTAACAAACTCATATTCATTTCGGCAAGCATAAGTCCATTTTTTTCTATTTCTTTGGCAGATGGAATTTCTGGTAAATGACTATTTTCTTTTATAAATTCTTCTATTTCTTGTAATGGTTTTAATTTGTAATCATTAGCAAAAACATAATCAGGAACTAGTGCTCCTAGCATATCAACTTTTACTTCTTGTGCATGAATTTTCCCTTTTACGGTTAGTTTTTCATCTGGTGACACCGTTCCAATTCCAACATTAGCTGCGAAGTATGCATTCTTATTTTGATATGTTCCTGTTGTTATTGCTTCCTCATCAATTGTTGTTTTGAAACTATGTACAGGACCATTAACTTCATTATAAGGTAATGTATTTTGAACACCATCATAAACTGTTGGGTCTACTGGATAGTTAGATTGATAATAATATGTAGTTCCGCCACCACGAAGCCAAATGATAATTCTACGTTCGCTATTTGAAATTGATGCGTCTTTCCAGCCAGCGATAAAGTTAGTATGTGAACC
Source organism: Flavobacterium sp. GL_143 (assembly GCF_057834355.1). Lineage (NCBI taxonomy): Bacteria > Pseudomonadati > Bacteroidota > Flavobacteriia > Flavobacteriales > Flavobacteriaceae > Flavobacterium > Flavobacterium sp. GL_143. The sequence continues at coordinate 3,915,058 of NZ_CM174401.1, forward strand.
GAAGGTTGAAGTTGAAGGCTTAATATCGGCATCAATAAATTCGGATTTATTACCCCATTCTGTTACATGAAAGTTAAAAGTTGCCATAAGTGAACCTCTCCAAGAAGAGTCAGCATGAGAAAAACTTCTTCCCAATATTAAATTTGTTGGTGCATTATAAGCCCAGCCTCCATCATAAAATGTTACGGGATAAAATTTATCAATGTCTCCGCCAACTTTAAAATTACTTGACACTTGAGCATGACTAAATAAAGAAATAAATATTATAAGTATTTGAAGGTATAGTTTTTTCATAATATTATTTTTTTAATTTAAGCTCTAAAATATCTTTTTTTATTTCTTCGTTTTCCTTTTTCAACTCAATCATATATAATGTCATTTCCTCAATCTTTTTCAATAGACTCATATTCATTTCGGCGAGCATAAGTCCATTTTTTTCTATTTCCTTAGCAGATGGAATTTCTGGTAAATGACTATTTTGTTTTATGAATTCTTCGATTTCTTGTAAAGATTTTAGTTTGTAGTCATTGGCAAAAACATAATCGGGAACAGGTATCCCTAAATCAATTCTAACTTCTTTAGCGTGAATTTTTCCGTTTACAGTAAGTTTTTCATCTGGAGATTTAGTTCCAATACCTACGTTGCCATTTTGTATATAATGATTGCCATTACCACTAACTCTTAAAGTACCATTTGTAAAGAGTTCATTGTTTAATTCGTTACTTACCTCGAAATCAGGAATATTGATTCCAATAGGGTTTTGGTTAATTTTAATTTGGTTAAAGCTATTTAACTGCTCTACCTTTTCTTGCAAATAGGTAATTTTAATTCTATAAGTAGTATAATCTCTAACATCAAATAATATTGGCAATTGTTTATTTATATAATCACCAAGACTTGTTGTTAAATCGGTAGGCGTACCTAAAACAATTTTTCCAGAATGATATACTCCATGAGACTCGATTAATTTTAGAGCAGGAGAACCATAATTGACACCTTGACCAAAACCATTTTCAATAATATATTTTTCATAGCCAGTCCCATAAGATGTTTGATAAAGTTCTACCATAATAATCCCACCCATTTGCCAATGAAAAGAATTATATCCGACTGTTGCTATCTCATATCTTTTAGCTTGTGTGTCTGCAGCAGATAGTAAATTTATAACACTTGTTTTTAATCCATTTTGATTTAAATCAGTTTGAGAAAAGATGGTTGTCGTGGTTAATATAATTATTGCTAATAATAGTTTTTTCATAGTCTTAAATTGAGTTTGATCGTTTTGTCTTATTTTTTTTTTCTAGTGATAGAATTCTTTGGTTTTGTAATTGAATTTGCATGTTTTGAACTTCTAATTTTTTATTTTGCTCAATCATATACAAAGTCATTTCTTCAATTTTCTGTAATAATTTGATATTCATTTCAGATAAATTAATACCGTTTATTTGCATTTCTTTGGCAGAAGCTATTTCGGGTAAGTGTTTATTCTCTTTAATATAATTTTCTAAAGAATCTAATGGAGTTAAGTTATAATTATCTTCAAAAACAAAATCAGCTCCAGCATTAACCGTTACTCTTACTTCACGAGAATTTATATCGCCTGCAACAGTAAGCTTAGATGTTGTTTTAGAAGTACCTATACCTATATTGCCATCAGTACCATTAATAACTAGAGCATCATTAGTTACTAATGTTCCATCACCATTGTATATCTGAAAGTGCAGATTTTTATCTCCACCTCCATTATTTATTTGAAAAGCCTGACCATTTGGGTCAAATATATCTCCTGTAAAAGATTCTCTGTTAAATGCTAGAGTTCCAAAATAAGGATTTAATCCTGGATGAATACTAACGCCAGTTGTTCCTGATCTAATTGTCAATTTTGATGCAGGAGCTGCTGTACCAATACCTACATTTCCTTCAATACTTTGATTACCTATAAAATTATTTGTACCTCGTGTAGCAAGTTCTATCCATGGTGAGTTTGTAGGTTGCAATCCTGCTTCAGAAATTTTTCTAAAAAATATATTATCATTTATACCTATTGAAGATGCAATTTGCAATTGATAGTTATTAGTTGGATTAGGGTGTCTGACTACAAATAAATGTTGCCATCCAAGACCTGTATTAGATATTGAACCAATAGGATCATTACCATTATACACACCTGATTGTAGAGGAGAATTAAAATCGGTTATGATAGGAGCATACCCATCGCCAATTTGTTGGGAATATGAATATATAGAAAATAAAGTGATTAATAGAAGCTGCGCTTTTTTCATATTATTTTTTAGAGTTAGTTTCTATTGTCTTTATTTTTTCTTTTAGTATATTAAGTTCTTTATTCTGCTCAATCATATATAATGTCATTTCCTCCATTTTTTTTAACAGGCTCATATTCATTTCTGCAAGCATAAGCCCATTTTTTTCTATTTCTTTCGCGGAAGGGATTTCGGGTAAATGACTATTTTGTTTTATGAATTCCTCAACTTCTTGTAAAGATTTTAGCTTGTAGTCATTAGCAAACACATAATCGGGAACAGGTATCCCTAAATCAATTCTAACTTCTTTAGCGTGAATTTTTCCGTTTACAGTAAGTTTTTCATCTGGAGATTTAGTTCCAATACCTACGTTGCCATTTTGCATGGCTTTAATTGCCAGATTAGCTCCATCTTGTGTAAAAGAATCACCTACATACAAATCCCAATCAGAGGTCATAGGTAAAAATTTAGTTACAGTTAAATCATTTCCAGTAGCGTTTAATGGACGATATGAACCATTAAAATTTATAGAGGTTACTTTTATATCTACAACAAGATTACTATCTAGCACTCCCAAAGTATTGATTGCCCTAATTCTAAAACGAGAATTACCATATTCAGTATTACAATCGATGGTGAAATTAACACCAACACCCGTATACGGGTTGTTATTAATACGCCCAGTTTCTCGCCATAGTGACGGATTGGAATGGGTTATTGCAGCTAAATGAGTAGCAGCAGCAGCGATATTACCTCTTGTGTAAGTTATAGAAATTTGATAAAAACCAGATGCATTGGCTGAGAAAGGGTTTACTCCTACAAATTCGACATAATCACCTATTGCATATCCTGCAGGAAAAGTTACGGTTGTTTCATATTCATTTACAAATGCAAGATTACTGTTATTAATAGTAGAAGATGATTTTGCTATAATTTTTGAGTGAGCAAAAATTAATAATAGCATAATAAAAAGGTGTTTTTTCATAGTTTTACTTGTTTTCAATGTTTTCTATTCTTTTTTCTAATTTTGATTGATTTTTTTTAAGAATTTCATTTTCTTTTTTCATCTCAATCATATATAATGTCATTTCCTCCATTTTTTTTAATAAACTCATATTCATTTCTGCAAGCATGAGTCCGTTTTTTTCAATTTCCTTAGCAGAAGGAATCTCGGGTAAGTGACTATTTTGTTTTATAAATTCTTCGACTTCGTGTAATGATTTTAGTTTGTAGTCATTGGCAAACACATAATCGGGTACAAGTGCTCCTAGCATATCAACTTTTACTTCTTGAGCATGAATTTTTCCTTTAACGGTAAGTTTTTCATCTGGAGATATTGTACCTATCCCTAGATTTCCATTTTGGATATAATGATTTGCATCACCACTTACTCTTAACACCCCGCTTGTAATAATGTTATTGTTTAATACTGTGCTGGCATTAAAATCAGGAATATTGATACCAATAGGATTTTGGTTAATTTTAATTTGGTTAAGTTCTGTTACTTCATCAACTTTATCCTGCAGATAGGTAATTTTTATTTTGTATTTAGAGTAATATTTTAAATCCAAGAAAACAGGTAAGACTTTATTTGGAAAGTTTCCCCATGATGTAGCGATATCGCTAGCAATTCCTAACACTATTTTGGCAGAATGTCCATTACCATTTGATTCTACTAATTTAATTACAGGTAGGCTAATATTATCTGTACCTTGTCCATAACCAACTTCAATAATGTATTTTTCATAGCCTGTTTCATAATATTGTTGATAAAGTTCTATCATAACTAACCCGCCATTTTGCCAATGATGTGAATTATATCCGATTGTTGCTATCTCGTATCTTTTTGCCTGTGTATCTGCTGCCGATAGTAAATTTATAACACTTGTTTTTAATCCATTTTGATTTAAATCAGTTTGAGAAAAAATAGATGTTGTGGTTAATATAATTACGACTAATAATAGTTTTTTCATAGGTTTTATAATTTCAGGTTAATAGCAGTTTTAAGAGCTATTAAAATTCTTAGAAGTGATTTATATTTATATTATTGAAGATGCTTATTTAATGTTTTAATTTAAGATAAAGCTAAAAACAGTGCTTCTTGCACTTGTATTTCCTGCTTGATCAAATGCTTTTGTATACCAGTAATAAGTTCCAGCAGTTAAGGTTTTAGTATAAGGACTTTTTGCCAGGTCTTTAAACTGAAGATTACTTAAGGCATTATCTTTAAAAACATAAATACTATCTTTTTCGATACTTCCAGCAATCGGAGTTCTGCTAAACTGGAAGTTTATTTCTGTATTTGTTGTAGTACTTGCATTTGCAGGACTTGTTAGTACAGGAGTATTTGGTGCTTTGGTATCAACTAAAATAGCTCTAGATGTGTATAAGGTTTGTTTTGATCCATTACTAGCCCTTACTTTCCAGTTGTAGTCGCCATCGGTAAATGTAAAATCAAAGTTTAATGATGGTGTATTTCCTTCTTTAACTACTTGATTGTTATTATCTGTTATTTGTACTTGATAGTCGGTTGCTCCAATTATTGCTTGCCAGGAAAGTTTTTGAGCAACAGTTTTGGTAATTAAATTGTTAATTGGTGATATTAATACAATAGTATTATTTTCGAAATCATCATTATTTAAAATCTCAAAAGATTTGGTTTGATATTGTGTTTCATAACCACTATTAACTGCTTTAATACGCCATTGATATTTACCAATGTTTAATTGTCGGGTAAATGAATTTTTACTAACTAAAGTATCCACAACAATTTGTATTGGTGATGTAAAGTTTGGTTTTGCAATTTGCAAACGGTATTTTTCAGCATTTTCAACTTTATCCCAAGAAAAAGACACGCCAGTCGAAAACAAAACGGCATCATTGGACGGGGCAATCAGGTTAACTTCTTTATCTGAAATATCATCAACAAATAATATTTCTTCACAAGAAAAAAATGACAAAAAAATAATAGTAAGAGCAAATTTATATATAAGAGATTTATTCATTTTTATTGTAATGTATTTTGATTTATTAGAATTTACGCTAAAAACCAAAACTGATTTAATTAAGATTTATAAAGATTGGAAAGTGGATTATTGTATAAAACTACATGTCAAAAAGACTTTTGTTTTTTCTTTCCCCATCAGGTATTATAGATTTGGTATTTCCTTTGCAATTAGTATCGTTAATTACTATATCGGCTATATACCATTGACCTTTAGCATTAGATGACCAACAAAATTTACTTGCCTGATATCCTACGATAGTTTCTGGATTGATGTCTATTGTTTCGGTTTTTTTACCTGATTTATATAATACTATGAGATATTTTTTATCTTGAGGATTAATTAAATAATAGGCATCAGCTTGTCTTATTTTCGTAATTTCATCTGTAGATAAACTTACAGCTAAACTTGTAATAACTTGCGAGTCTTTGGTATCTTTGAGTAATCTAAAAACGTCAGTATTATAATTGGCATTTAATTCATTAACAAAACCGTTTATATCAAAGATTTTAATAGTAACCAATTCTGGCTTTTTAGGTAAACTATCAATATAGGCTACTTTTGTTTGATTCTGGTTGTATTTGGCTTTTGAGGCATATACTTGATTTAATTTTCGATTAAAAGGAACTATACCAATTGAAACGCGAATTTTATTTTCGAGTTTAGGTAATGTTCTTATTGAGAAATTATTTTCTACACCGTTTTTTATTTCTGCTTGACCGATACTACCTAATTCAGGGGAAGATATTGCAATTTTATAAGTCTCATTTTTTATTTTAGTGGTCTGGCATGCAGTACATACTACAATTAGTAATACAACTATTTTCTTAATCATAATTTAAAATTTGGATGAAATGTATTCGAGATTTTTCGTATTAAATCCGGATAACAATTTTTTAACAAATCTAACAAAATATGGGTACAATTTTGTGAGATTTTATGTAATTTTTCATATTCCAAAAAACGCTGATTTTACTAATTGTTTTAATGTTATAGATTACATTTGTTTGCGTTAATAATTACTAACTTAAATATTTAAAAATGCGAATTTATTACTCTCTTTCTTTATTACTAATTTCTCTTTCGATGTATTCTCAGTTGCATGATTCTGGCAATAATGTAGGAATAGGAACGACAAATCCTTTAGCTAAACTTCATGTGAATAATGGCGATAATAGTTATGGTACTATTTTGGCAAATGCGAGTGAAACTCCATTCTCTTTATATGCTAAAACATTAACATCAAATCAGACTTCCATTGAGGTTTTTCGACTGGGACTTAAATATGATTCAAACGAGGATAATGGTTTTGTTTCATTTTATAGAGGTCTAAGTGGTACTGGTGGATTTTTAGGCTTTTCGACTTTTGGTATCGAGCGTATGCGAATCTTAGGAAATGGAAATATTGGTATCGGAACTAATTCTCCAAGAGGATTATTAGACATTCAGAGAACCACTGAAAATAATGGAGGGCAGTCTATAGTAAATATTACAGGGTCAACTTGGTCTGGAGATGGAGCAAGCTTGATTTTTAACCAAGTATGGAATGATAATTATTATAAAACGATAATAGACAACAATGGAGGAAGTTTTAATCAAGTTGGGTCGGGATTAAAAATTCAAACTTCCTATTGGGATGGTTCAAAAGTTAATACAATAACAGCATTATCTTTATCGCCATCAGGAAATTTAGGTATAGGAACATTAACAACCGGCACACATAAATTAGCAGTAGATGGCTCAATAGGAGCGAGGGAAATTAAAGTTGAAACTATAACTTGGCCAGATTATGTATTTAAAAAAGAATATACTTTACCTACTTTAGCTGAAGTAGAAAAACATATTAATGAGAAAGGGCATTTAAAAGATATTCCAACTGAGGAAGAAGCCCTTAAAAACGGAATTAATCTTGGTGAAATGAACGCTAAATTATTACAGAAGATAGAAGAGTTGACATTATATACAATCCAACAGGAAAAAGAATTAAAATCCCAAAGTAATAAAATTATAGAACTGGAAATACAAAATACTTTTTTTAAAGATATATCTAATAGACTTATCGAATTACAGTTTGAAGTTGAAAAAATAAAAAAAAATCAATAACGCTTTTGCAATAAGTTTAACCAAATAAATAAAAAAAACATGAATAGAATACTACTTATATTCACAATCTTAATCTATAATACGGCATCAAGTCAAATTTTCTCAACCAATACTACTCCAGTTGGTTGGGAGCATAACATCTTGTTTAATGCAGGAACTCGTTATACAGTAACACAACAAGGTCCTGCTTTTGATATTCCAACTTTGTTTGATGGCAGAATGATGCCTCACTACACTTCTATACCTATATCAGTTGCAAATCCAAGTGTGATTCTTATCGAAGGATTACCAGAATTTCATACTCAGGCTGGAGCATGGATAGGCTGGACAACACGTTATTGGCCAGCAACGCGATTTAAAATTGAAGGCTTTGATTCCAATGGTTGGGTGACTTTTGTAGATTATTCTTCAACTGATTATGTTGGATTCAGTTTTTCAACACGTATTGTCACTCCAGGAACTTACACAAAAGTAAAATTTACATTTTATACAGCTGAAGGTGTAAATGGAAATTTAGGTATTTCTGAATTATTTTTTATTCATCCTGAAGCCACAACTCCTTATGCCGGTTTGTTTTCTTCGGCTATTAATAATTGGGAATTTAACGGAACTAATTTAGCCTATAACGGAAATGTTGGTATAGGAACAGCAACAACCGGAACACATAAATTAGCAGTAGATGGCTCAATAGGAGCAAGGGAAATAAAAGTTGAAACTACAACTTGGCCAGATTATGTATTTAAAAAAGAATATAGTTTACCAACTCTAGCTGAAGTAGAAAAACATATTGCAGAAAAAGGACATTTAAAAAATATTCCAACCGAGGATGAAGCTCTTAAAAACGGAATTAATCTTGGTGAAATGAACGCTAAATTATTACAGAAGATAGAAGAGTTAACACTTTATATGATAGATGTAAATAATAAAGTAAACAACCTAGAAACTAGTAATAAAAAGCTTTCTGATGATAATAAAATATTACTTAAGAAAGTAATGAAATTAGAGGGGAAATAGTTTGATATCATGTATGTTTAATAAAAAAAGCAACTCAGTTACGAGTTGCTTTTTTTGATTTAGATTGTGTTTTATCATTGCGGGCGCAAAGTCGGGATACGTTTGCACAGCATATACACGAAATTTTATTTTCTAGGGAAGACTTCGGATAGATGTCTTTTTTAATTTCATGCAATATTACCACAAATCTCAGATTATCTGTAAATGTTTAGATAGAATAATTAACCACCAGTATATCTGATACACTTCTCATCACCTTCATTATTCACATTTGATCCAACTGCTATCATCTAATTTATTTAGAACTTTTATTTTTTCTTTGGAAGATTCAATATACTCTTGAATGAAATCTATATATTTAAATAAATCTCTTTCGTTAGCTTTTATATCATTGAGAAATGAAATCAATTCTTGTAAAGATTTATATACATTGCTAAAAGTCAATAATTTTAGTTGCTCTCTATTTTTTAAGAGAATAAACTTCCTTCTGTGAGCATTCAAATTTGATACGATAAAAACTCCCGTAAGTTCGGTTTCAATTTCCTTACTACTTAATATCTCTGTAAAAAGTAGAGGCATTTTTTCTGATTGAATACTGTCTGCAATTCCCATTTTAAAAAAATAACTTCTTGAAAGTTTTTCAGCACAATCATTGTCTTTATTAGCTACCTGCGCATTTAATAATTGCATCGTAATGAACATAATTCCAAAAGCAATACGTGAAAACATCATATAATTTTATTTTTGTAATTCGTCAATAATTTTATTTGAAACTTTAGTCGCAGGACCTTCCTCATTATTTGGATTATTAATCCTGTTAATAATATCAGCTAGACTTGCATGGGCAATCTCATGACCAAAAGTAACACCAATTAATTGAGAAAAATTAATTCCATCAGGTAACGATTTCCCATAACCATTCATACTTTCAGTTTTGTGTTTTTCAACAGTAGCGGTTACATTTTTTTCATATATGGTCATTTCAAAGCCTTTTACTTTAACTCCAGACACATCTCCTGCCGAATCTCTTTCGGTAACTTTTACATAACCATTAGATGATGGTGCTGTTTCTCCTAAAATCAAGCCTCCTTTTTCATTTTCTGGGGCGTTATCTTTATCTATTGATACATATGTTGGAATATCTGATTGTACAAGCTTATCAAATTGCTCTCTACCTGTAGCTGTTTGCTGAAGAGCCTCCCCTAAATTTTTATCATCAGTAGTTGCATGTTCTGTATATGCACCTTTGCCTTCATTAGCTTTTTGGTCATAAACCAACTGACCTGCTTTATTTCTCCAATCATCAGGTGCCATTCCATCGGGATCAATAAAAAAGATTGGATTATTAAAAGCATAATTATATGGACTATATCTTCTCATTTTCTCTGCTAACGGGTCAATGTTCATCCAACGTCCTAATGAAGGGTCATAATTTCTTGCACCATAGTCATACAAATCTAATTTAATTCCTCCAATGTCATCGTCTTGTAGCTCTTTTCCATTATACTTATACTTTTGAGCAGAGGCATTCCCTAAAAGAACAGTTGCCCCATTATAACCTTTATGTTTGAGCCCAAAAGGATAGTAGTTGTTCTCTTCTACAATGCTTAGGTTTTTATCATAACTCAATCGCACATTGCCTAAATGATCTTTGTATTGGTAAATATATTCATAAGTCCCCAAATTATTATTTACATAGCCTTCAGGTTGAGAGAAAAACTGCAGGATATTGTTCTCATAAATAAAACCACCAGCATAATCAGTAATACTAGGAGGAGTAGGAGCACCTTTATTTACAATTTTGCGTTGTTTCACCCCAGTGGCATCATAGTCATAATTAATAGTACCCGCTGCAAAAGTAATCTTTGTAGGTAAGTTTAAATGATTATATGCAATAGCTAAGATACCCTTGTTGGCATCGGTTTTCATGTTTCCGTTCGGGTCATATTCATATTCTACAGGAAGGCTAGCTCCATTTTTAAAACCTTCGGTACTACCAGAAGAATCTTCTACTTTATCGAGTCTATTTCCTGTATAAGTATAAGCCAAGTCATCCATTTTAGCAAAATTAGTAGCATTTACATCTGTATGTCCTAATCTTGTTAAACTCATGATATTTCCGTTCTTATCATAGCCTAAGCCTTCGTTGTATCTACCAGGATTTAAAGTTGAAATGTCATTAGCTAGTGTTAACCTGTTCAATGCATCGTAGGTATAAGCATAACTTTTTAAACTAGAATCAGTATTAGCCGTTTTCCATAAAGTTTGGCTAATGTTTCCGTTGTATAATTTTCCTGTTGCACTATCATTGTAATTAATCTGAAAAGCAAATAAATTACTTCCTAGCGCATTTACATTATTGATGTTTTTAAGCCAGCCACGAACATTATAACCATAAGATATGGTTTGTAATTGAGATTGAGTTGTTTTTCCACCTACACTTTTCTTGTCTAATTGGCCTAAATTATCATAACTATTGGTTGCAATGAGTTCAGGAGTCTGGTTGTTAATGGTTTGTTTTTGGTTAAGCAACCTGCCCATATGATCATAGGTAAAAGAATCTACAACCTTAATTTCTGCTACAGCTCCTTTTTTATGAGTTGTAGTAGTTTCTAAAACTTTGCCTCCAAAATCAAGCAGACTAGCCGAGGTGCTTACCGTTGCTAAAAAGTTATTTTTATTGTAGTTATAAATAAGCCTTCCTTTGTCATCATAGTAATTTACATCAGTAGTCCAATTGGTTGTTCCTAGTACACGTATTTTACTTCCTGTTGCAAGGCCTTTTGTATTAGTTGATATAGCAGCACTACTACCATCAAGATCAAAATTGTAATCGTCATAATAATTAATCGTCAATAAATCAATCCCTATATTTGGGAAAGCAACATTGGTATAGTTTACACTAGTTCCTGCAATATTTATAGGAGTGGTTTGTTTGGTCTCGAACAAAACAGTACCATTGGTTAAACGCTGAACAGCAGCTCTATTATTTTCAGTAGCATTTGTATATTCTCCAGTATAAACAGGTCTGCTAAAAGCATCGTATTTGGTGAAAATCCATTTGTTGCTTACCTTTAAATTAGCATCTTGAGTAAGAACGGGTCTATCGAGTTTATCATATACAATATATTCCCAATCTTTACCAGGAAGTTTTTTCTCGATTAAGCGATTGCGCTCATCATAATGGTATTGGTAACATAAATTACTCAAAGTAGGCTCTGTAATTATTCCTTCAGCTTTAGGAGGTAACACCAAGGTAAGGTTACCGTAATTATCATATATGTAGTACGTATCATGAGTTCCATTATTATAGGTTCTCTTTAGCACCACACGACCTTCTTTATCTTTAAACTCCTCCGTAGTATTGTTGTTACCAACTATCCAGTTTTCGTCTTTAGTTACAGTTTTGTATAATTGTCCAGCAGCATAAGCAGAGACAGTAACAGTAGGAAAATAAACTCCATCAGTATTAAGTGCAGTACTTACAGGATAAAACTTAACAGTATCAGTATCAAGATTAGTCTGGTAATCCATTTTTATCTCATGACCAGAGCCGATAGCCCAATCCTTACCAGGAGCCGCTTGTTGCAACACCCGATTAAGCGGAGAGTCTTCAAAGGCTTTTTGAGAGAATGGGTTAGGAGTAACACCAGTAAAGTCAGATGAATAAAAAGTACCATAATGTGTATTGGCTCTGCTAACAGCAGTAGTATTATCTCTAAAAGCTGCAGTAAGACCATCCTTTTCCATATATGGCAGATATTCTTTGTCTTGTCTTCCAAAACCATCGTATAGTATCGGAACTACAAGATCTTGTTTGGTAGGTGATGCTTTTATGGCAATACTTTGCATAGGCCTTCCTAATCCATCAAAATAAGTGATGTTCTCAATTACATCGCTATTGTTTACAATTGCTGCTGGATCAGTCATTGGCGTCTGAAAAGTACGGGTAAAGATGTAATTTTCTTTACTTGGTGTAAGTGATATATAAGCATCAGAACTTACTTTGGCCACAAAAGTACTCCCAGCCTGTATGTGTGTATTGGGGCTAAGAATAATACTTTGTGTAGCGATAAGAGTTACAGGACCTGTTGCGGCTGTTACTGTATAATTGGATTTATTTATTGTTGCAGGTATTTGGGCATGTAGAGTAGCTGTTATAAAAAACAATAAAACGGCAGTATATTGGGATAAAGTTTTCATCATGATTATTGGTTTTTATAACGATATTGGTTTTCTGAGAGTAAATTACCTTGTGCATCTTTTACAAATTGTAATCTGTTGGCACTATCATAAGTATATGTGATTTTATATCCTTTAGGATCTGTTATAGTACTAACTCCAACTAGCGGAATATAAGTGTAGGTTGTTACCATTGTAGTTGGTAAGGCAGTACGCAAATTGTCTAGAGCCTTGATTAAAATATTTTCGTTAGCAGCTGTATTGGAAGCATCTTGAGCAGTAGTAATTAAACCTGCAGGAATGTTTGCGTAAGTAATGTTCTCAATCTTGGCAATGGGCTGAGATTTGTTATACCCCCAAATAATACAAACAGGTATGTTTCCGTCAGGAGTATATTGCTGTACATTTCCTTTATCATCATATTTATCGAAAGTAACTTTTTTGTCGGTTGCAGAATTTAAAGCAACTGTTCCTTTGTTTGAATAAATAAACTTTGGTAACAGTAAGTTAGCCGTAGTAGCATCTTGTGTATATTCGTTTTTTTGCTCCGATAATTTTAAACCATTTTTAAGACTTTGTGTCACTAAAGGATTTCCGATTCTGTTTTTAGCAATTAATTCATTTACAAAAGGCTCAGTAGCCATTTCAGGATCTTGTGGATAAAAATATTTGGTTTCTAATACTTCTTTATTAGAGTTAGTTGTGGTTTGCGAAGTTAGTTGCAAACTAGTCGGACTTGTATTGTAGAAATAATTTTCTGTTTGCGATACGCTATTGCCTTCAAAATAATTAATAGTTGTTTTATTCTTTAATTTATCAAACCCTGTATAGATTTTAAAATAAGGTATTTTCAAACGGCCTTTATAATTTTCAATGGAATATTTGTTGGCAGCATACACCCCATCATAAGCAAAAGCGACTAGAGGATATTGCGGAATATCATGTAAAATACTTGGAAAGCTTACACCTGAAGGAAAAATATGTTTAGAAATGTAAGAATTTCCGGTACACATCTCATTTTGGTCTAATAATTCGTAATTAATTTCATCTACATACCCCATGTTTTTTTCTATCTGCTCCCCATAATAGTTGAACAACTCTTCTTTTACGATAGTTTTATCGTTATAGGATAATTTTTTAAGTAATTTACCTCTATGCCAGTCTTTAGGCTCCATTTCCCTTGAATCATCAAACAATGGTATTTCTGAAAACAAAGGTTCTTGAAAACTAAAATAATTATCATCTTTAATCTCTTTTTTTGTTGTATTGTCATAATCAATTTGACTAACTTTAGTATAACCAACGTTTGAGCCACTTGTTTTATATAGTGACAAAACAGAAGAAGAAGATAATCTTATTCCAAGTTCAAGATTTAATCCCGGATAATCTGTATTTCGATCTGGCCTACCTAGAGAAATACTTTCAACATATGAAGGTACATTCATCATTCTTCCTGAGCTAATATTATTATCATCTAGGTATTTGAAATTGGTAGTATATTTTGCATCATTCAAATTATCATTCACATAGGTGTTGATGTTTTTTATTCGCAATCCGCCTACATTCACATCGTCTTTTACTTTATCCCTGTATTTAACAATAAAAGTAGAAGTATGAAATACATAAGGAGGATTTTCTATAAAATAATTTTGAGTAATTATAATTTTCATTCTATAAGTATCTTTACCGCCTACTTCAAAATACTTGTTTATTATTCCTGTTGGGTTATCATCCTTAGAAATAGTTCCAAGGTATCGAAACGATTTAAAAGTACCATCTTTTTGTTTTTTTTCTAGGTCAAATTCAACCTTATTATATAGAGAGCCTATACTTGAGTAATTAGGGACTTTAAAAGGAAAGTCAGATTTTATAGATATACTTGTTTCGCTAGATTTTAGAGAAGTACTGTATATGCTTGTCTCAAAAGGTTCTCCGTAATATATTTTACTAAACATGGTTTTGTCACTGTAAGGAGGGTAAAAATCAACCAAACTTCCTGAGACCATAAAATACGGTTGTATTATTTTATATCTCTCATCAGAAATAGCGTCAAAATAAGTTGTGGTTGTCGCCCCAGTTAAAGCTACGTGGTTTTCATAGTTGTACTTTTTAATTCCTCCTTCTGGAAATTTTATGCTCTTTAGTGAAAATGTTTTAGTATATAAAGTATCTAAATCTCTGTTAAAACCATTGCTGCTTTCTACATGGTATTCTGGTAATAAATTTTCTGGAAAAAGAGAAACGTTTGAGGTTTTACCATTAAAATACCCCCAATGATCTTGAGCTTTTGATGATTTAGATGGAATTTTATTAAATAAATAATAATCAAAATTATATTTTTCTACAACAGCATTTTTTGCATTATAAAATTTAAGGGCATCGAGTCTTACTCGTTTGTCAACTGCATCTTTACCAAAAATATTTTCATTTGCCTCAAAATAAGTCTGCACTAATTCAATTCTCTTTATCAGGTTACCAGAGTTATCATAAATTTTAATTTCTTGTAGTTTTTTGGCTCCTGCTTGTAAATCTAATCTGTTACCATAAATAAAATTTATCTTACCTGTTGGAAAAATAATCTCAGAAACTAGTTTTTCTTTTGTACCTGTGATAGTCGATTCATAACTGCTACCAACTTTTTCTCGTAAAGATCGTGTAATTGTTTGGCTTACAGCATTCGATAAGTTTGTATACAACATATAATTAGCAGTAATGTAATTATATGTGATTTCTTTGTTTTTAGTAGAAGTTATTTTTTTTAATTGCCAAGACTGATCAAAATCTGTGCTTCCATACTGGCTTATAGATGATGTTCCATCTTTGCCTAAAACCAAACTATAACCATTAGGTAATTTAATTGAAAAGTTGTCAAAGTAACTCGAGTTGGTTCGTGATACTAATTCATAATTAATATTGATATCATCTAATGGAAAAGTAATAAACTTTTTTAATTCTTGACTAAACATAAATTTACCGCTATGACCAAAGAAACTATAATAAAATTCATCTGGGCGTGTATCTTCATTACCATAAGTGTTTCTAATATCATTTCCTGCTAAAAAAGCTTTTCCATAAAATCCAGATCGGCTCCCATATTCACCACCTTTTCTACAATCATATTCTGTGCTTTCAGTAGGGTCTATAGAAGTTTTTAATCTACCAATTCCAAATGTGTCCTTATTATTGTAATCCTGACTTACAAAAAATCTCTCATCAGGGGCACCATGATTATTTCTTGTAATTTGCCCACCAATATTCAAATTCCATCCCAAACCTACAGATGTAGCTTCTTCCTCTACTTTTATACCCCCAGTATTATATGAAATAGAAATAGGTACTTCCATTCCATCTAAATTAATAGTATAAAGAGGAATATCTATTGAAGGCTGTCCAGTATAAAGAGAAACATTATTTAATAATCTTTTTTTGAATTGATATGATTCTGGAGGTAGAGGAATTCCATAATCATATTCTGCAGATTTTTGACTATATAAATTTAGTGTTATTAGTGAAATTGTTATAATAAATTTAATTTTTTTTGTAATCATTAGGTATTGAATTGTAATTTTAAGAATAAGATTTTATGGTTTTATTGTAATTTATTGATTTTTAGTTTGTTATTTTTTTCAAAGTTGAAGTTTTAATTGTGGCAATAATAGCACAATATTTCTCATTATTTTAATGAAATATTAATAGAATATTTCTTATTGTGAAGAGGAACGTTTCTTCAATAAAAAACATATATTTGCCAACATTAAAATAATCAGAATTTTGAAAAAATATTACTTTAAGAAAGTTTCATCTTTCAACCTACAAGAGATGTTAATTGTATTGGCAATAATTGGTATTTTACTTCTAATTGCATTACCGAATTTGATGCCGTTAATTACAAAAGCTAAAAGTGTAGAGGCACAAGTGCAACTAAAAGCGATTTATAATGCCGAGAAGCAATACTTTTTTATGTATTCTAAATACAGTCCTGATTTTGCTGAGATTGACTTTGAAGCCCCCAAAACTACAAAGGAGAATGGTAGTGCAAATTATGTTTATGAAATTGTGCAATCGACTAATAATGAGTTTAAAGTAAAAGCTACCGCTATTACTGATTTTAATGGTAATGGTGTTTTTAATGTTTGGGAAATTGATCAGAATGGCGTTCCAAAACAAATTATAAATGACTAATGTGGCTATTAAAACTATTATTAGTTGTTTTGTTTTTTATAATTTTATATCAGGATTATAAGGATCGCTTGGTATATTGGTTTTTATATCCATTAATTGGTATTCTGGCTTTTGTAATCCAGATTACTTTTTTACCTCTAGAGTCTGTCTTATTTAATATTGCAATTAATTTAGTATTAGTATCTTTTTTATTATTGGTTTGTTATAGTTATGCCAAATTAAGAAACCTTGATTTTAAAAACTCATTTGGATTGGGCGATGTACTATTCTTCCTCTTTATTTCTTTTTCCTTTTCTATAATCTCCTTTTTTGTTCTTTTTCTGTTTTCATTATTGTTTTCATTGGTATTGCATTTTGTTTTATCAAAAAATGATGAAAATAAAACAGTTCCACTTGCGGGATATATGTCTTTATTTTTTGGAGTTGTTTACAGTGCCACTTTTTTTTATGAGAGCAATTTTTTATATGCCTATTAACCAATGATTAATTTTGATATCCCCATAGAGTTTCAACAACTTGTCAAGTCCGAACAAGCCTATCATTACAGGATTATTCCAGTTGGTAAATTTGAGAATTTAATTGTGTTAAAAACAGATAGTCATGATATATTAAGTTTGCATAATGAGTTATCTGTTTTATTAAGTTTTCCAATTAAAGTAGAGGAGGAGAGTACCGAAAATATTAATCGTTACTTAAGTACTAATTATAGAAAAGTATCTTCTGATAATGTTTCTAATATTCATTATTCTACAGATTTTTTAGAAAAAATAGTTTTGAATGCTAAAGAAATAGGGAGCAGTGATATACACTTTGAACCTTATGAAAAAAATGCACGAGTTCGTTTTCGTTTAGATGGTAAATTGAAAGAACAATTTCATATTGCTACTGACGAATATCCTGTTATCATAAATAAGATAAAAATCAGGGCACAACTAGATATTTCGGAAAAAAGATTACCACAAGACGGTCGTATTACAATGGTTACAGATTACGAGGATTTTGATGTTCGTGTATCTGTTCTTCCTACATTGCACGGTGAAAAAGTAGTACTACGTATTTTAAGCAAAGATACCAGTCATATAGATATAAATGCACTTGGTTTTACAGAGAAAGAACTAGTGACTTATCTCGAAAATATCAAAAGACCTAATGGAATTGTTCTCATTTCAGGTCCAACAGGATCTGGAAAAACAACTACTCTATATGCAACTTTAAAAAAACTAAATTTGCCAAATACTAATATATTAACTGTTGAAGATCCTATTGAGTATACGCTGGAAGGAATTAATCAGGTACAGTTAAAAGAAAACATTGGACTTGATTTTGCAACTACACTAAGAACATTTTTGCGACAAGATCCAGATGTTATCATGGTTGGGGAGATTCGAGATGTAAATACAGCCAACATGGCTATACGTGCAGCTTTAACAGGACATCTTGTATTGTCTACAATTCACACCAACTCGGCTTGGGCTACTGTTTCCCGACTTATCGATATGGGAATACCTTCATTCCTTATTGCGAGTACGCTTAATGTAAGTGTGGCTCAGCGTTTGGTAAGAAAGCTTTGTGTGCATTGTAAAGTAGAAGAAAATGTATCATCAGATCTTTTTCCTACGGGGTTTTCAATACCAGAAACTCTAGAGAAACATTATATGGCTGTAGGGTGTGAAAATTGTTACCATACAGGGTATTCAGGAAGGAAAGCGATTTATGAAATTCTGCCTATTGGAGGAGAACTTTCAGCCTTAATTAAAAATAACCAATTAGATATTAATACCTATTTAGAAGAAAATGAAATTTTCACATTAAAGAAAAATGCATTATCTCTAATTAAAGACGGAACAACTTCTGTTGATGAAGTTTTTTCGCTACTCTTGTAAATAATTTAAAAGCCATATATCTGACTTATATTCATGAAAAAAATAACTACTTTCCTTTTACTATTAATTTTTCAAATTTCATTTTCTCAAGAAAATCGGATTCTGCAACTTAAAAATAATATTGAAGCAATTAGTGCTGATGCACCAGGGTTAACAGAAAAAGTTAATATTAATATTAAAGAATCATCACTTTCTAGTTTCTTGATGGCTGTGTCCGAGGTTCATAAAATTAATATTAGCATTGCACCTAATTTAAGCCAGATAAATATTGTAAATAATTTTAACAATGTTACTGTTGGGGATCTTATTCTTTTTTTATGCAAAGAGTATAATTTAACAGTTGATTTTACAGGAAATATCCTTTCAATTAAATCCTACGAAAAACCGGTCGAAAAAGTAGCTGAGAAACTTATTGATGTAGTTTACGATGCTCCTGATAATTTACTTTCTCTAAATTTAAAAGGAGATCAATTATATGGTGTTTTCAAAAAAATAATGGATGTTAGTGGGAAAAATTTGGTTTTTGCTCCAGGCCTGGAAAACCAATTACTAACAGTATATATTAAGAGTATGCCTTTTGATGCTGCATTAAATAAATTGGCTTTTGCCAATAATTTAACTGTTTCAAAATCGAGAGATAATTTTTATATTTTTGATCAATTAGAAGGGACTTATTCTAAAGAAATTGGTGGTGATGCCAATGCTATGCGTCAAAACAAACCATTACGTTCCCGAAAATCAAATTTTTTCTTTACCATAATTGATGCCGATAAAAAATTATTAGATGTTGATTTTGAGAATACTCCAATATCGAGTATAATTTATGATATAGGGCATGAATTAGATATCGACATGTTTATATCTAGTCCTTTGGAAGGTGCGGGTAATGCGACTGTTAAAGCAAAAAATATATCTTTTGATGCATTACTAAATAAACTTTTTGAAATTAAGCCAGATAGTAATGTAGGTGCTGCGTCACAATCACAGTTTAATAGCTCTAATAATGGTGGGAATGTTCCTGTTTCAGCAGGACAATATAGCTACATGAAAAATGGCTCTATTTATTATTTTGGAACAAAAGATCAGCTTGTTGTTAGAAACATAAAAGTTATTCCATTAATGTACCGATCAATAGATATATTAAGTGATCCTGCAAAAGAGGGAAGAAGCGCTGGAAGACTAAATAACAATACTAATTATTCAAATTATAACTCAGGTAGTAATTCAAACTACAATTCGTCTGACAGATCAAATTCAAATTATTCAAACCAGAATAATAATTATAATTCTGGAGGTAATGCTTCTTCAGGCGGTTCTTCATCGTCTGGAAGTTCAAGCAATCCATCCGAATCTATTTTAAGCATCATTCCAGATGAAATAAAAAGAGAGCTGGATATTAAAATTGATAAAGAATTGAATAGCTTTTTGGTAAATGGCCCGGCAGCTAATATTGAACGTTTTGAGACCTTCATAAAGTATATTGATAAAGCAGTTCCGGTTATATTAATAGAAGTAATGCTTTTGGAAGTTAATAAAAGCGCTACTGTTGAGACAGGAATAAATGCAGGGATAGGAAATAAACCTGTTACAACTACAGGAACTTTATTTCCTAGTGCAGATATCAATTTAGGTGCACAAACAATCAATAGTATTATAGATGGTTTTAACGGATTTGGCTCATTAAATATTGGGAAAGTAGTTCCTAATTTTTATTTAAGTCTTAAAGCTATGGAAACTAATGGGAATCTAAAAATCCGTTCTTCACCTAGATTATCTACTTTAAATGGACATAAAGCTTATTTATCTATAGGAGAAACAACTTATTATGTTGTGACTAACCAGAATTTTTATGGATCACAAATCCCCCAAACTTCTGAAGTTAAGAATTACCAACCTATCGATGCAGAATTATCTGTTACTATTATGCCATTAGTTTCAGGCGATGGACAAATTACAATGGATATAAAAGTAATCCAATCAAGTTTTAATGGACAAAAAGTAGATAAAAACGCTCCTCCAGGAATTAATTCAAGAGAGTTTACTTCTATCATTCGAGTTAAAGATCAGGATATAATTGTCTTGGGAGGTTTAGAGGAGTCTGTTAAAAATGATTCAGGAACAGGAGTGCCTATATTGTCAAGAATTCCAATTATTAAATGGTTATTCAGTTCTCGAAAACGCGAAGATTCTAAGAAAAAATTATCGGTATTAATTAAACCTACAGTTATTTACTAATGACTATTCCATCATTAACTACTTTTTTACTTGGGAACCAATATATAGGTATTGAGCACTTCACTTTAAATAATGAAGAAAAGATTGCTTTGCTATTGGTCGAAAAGAAAAAAGAAGGATTAGTAATAGAGAAAAAAGACAAAGTAAATTATACAGGTAAAATAGCTGATAAATGGGATAAAAAACTTCCTTTTTTTTTAATTGTAAATACCAATCAGGTTATTCAAAAAGAAGTAACAGGAATTGAAGTATCTGATGAAAAATTATTACTTAAGGCTTTTCCAAACACAAATTGGGATGAATTTTATTTTGAAATTTGGCGTTTAAAGACTAAATCTGTGATTGCCATAACGAGAAAAAGTTATCTGGATGATTTGCTTTCCCATTATGAAGAGCAAAAAATATTAGTTGCAGGAATAAGCCTTGGTATTTGTTCTATAGCCGAAATATTAAATTATACTGATGAAAGAAAGTTTTTTACGAACAATCAAATAGTATCAAACGAAGAAGGGAGTCAGATTGTTACACCTAATATTGAAGGTTTAGAAGCAATTTATACTATTAATGAACTTAGCATACACAATACTCATTTGTTGCCTTTCTCAGGTTTATTACGACTTATAACAAATAATACTCAAAACACAGGTAGCAATATTGTATATAGTGAAGTGCTTTATGATAATTATAATCAAAAAATATTTTTTTCTAAAAGTTTAAAAATAATGGTTGGCGTTGTATTGGGAATTTTGGTTATCAATTTCTTTTGTTTTTCACACTATTATAAATTAGCTCAAAATACTTCAGAAACTTTATTAATAAACGAATCATCACTTGGAAACGTAAGTGCAATAAAACAAAGAATCCAAGCGAAAGAACTGAAAGTAAAAAGTATTACTGACAGAGGATCTTCACAAAGTTCACTTGTGATTAATGAAATTACAAAGAGAATACCACAGTCAATATTATTAAACGAATTAATATACGACCCTTTAGTAAAGAAAATAAAACCAGAAGAGTCTATTGTAACAGAGGAAAAAGTAATTACTATTTCGGGTACTACACTAGATAATAGTGCTTTTACAAATTGGGTTGAAACTATAGAAAAACTAAAATGGATTGATAATGCTGTTATTACACATTTTGGGAAGAATGAATTAAACGAAACTGAATTTTCTATTAAACTAACACTTAAGTAAGATGAGATTAAATAGAAGAAATAAATTGCTTTTGGGTGCTTTTTTCTTAACACTTTGTATATGTTATTCTTTTGCAATTTCGAATACAATTGGATATTATAAAGAGTATAGCGCTAAAGAAAAGCAGTTGGCTAATACCAATGAAATGCCAAAATTAATTACTCAGCTAGTACAAAAAGAAAAACAGTTAGACTCGTTTTTATCTCAATATAATATCAATCCTTCCGAATCTTTTCAGAATGATTTGCTGAAACAATTAAATACTTATAGTACTAACTATCATCTTAAAATTATCGATTTTAAAGAGCCTCATAGTATTACCGAAAAAGGATTTGTAACAACAAGTTATATTTTCTCATTAGAGGGATCTTTTAACGGATGTTTGGCATTATTAAACAAAATTGAAAATAATCCTTCACTAGGCAATATAAAACACTTAAATTTTACTAAAAAGAGAAACTACAAAACCAATGTAGATCAATTGAGTGTAGAAGTTATCATGCAAAAAAATCAGGGAGCCTAAACCAAACCCGAATATAAAATTTACAATATGAAAAAGAATATTTTATTAGTTGCGATATTTGCGACGCAGATTACTTTTGCCCAAAGTATTTTTCCTGCTGATGGTGGTAATGTAGGGATTGGCACAACAACTCCTAATTCAAAATTAACCATTAGATCAGGTACAACAGGCGTTAGTATTCATCCTGGCTCTGGCGCAAATTCTTATTTTGGATGTATAGGTTTTAATAGAGAAGCTGCAACTGGAGAAATATTTGATAACAGAGCTTATGCATTTCAAATTAATAATGGGAATAATGTATATGACAAAAGTCTTCATTTTCAAATTTACAGTGGTGACGGGGGGCATATTAACACTAATGCGTTGGTAATTAATGGGGCGACAGGAGGAAATATCGGAATTGGATTATCAGATCCATCAGCTTTATTGGATATTTATTCTCCTTTACCTCTTGTAGGTAGTTATGATACTCAAAAATGGTCAACTAGTAATGCTGATTATAATCTTAAACTACAAACTATTTGGAATTATAGTGGAATAAATCAAGAATTTATTCAAAGATTTAATGGTGTTGATTATAAATCACTAGTTTTTTATCAAGGTAATATAGGTATTGGAATATCTAATCCTGCAAATAAATTAGACGTAAACGGAACTATCCATTCAAAAGAAGTAAAAGTTGATTTGACAGGATGGCCGTGGCCAGATTATGTTTTTTAAAAAAGAATATACTTTACCAACTCTCGAAGAAGTTGAAAAACATATTACTGAAAAAGGACATTTAGAAAATATTCCCAATGAAGAAGAGGTTTTAAAAAACGGTATCAATCTAGGGGAGATGAATGTGAAACTCTTGCAGAAAATAGAAGAACTTACTCTTTACGCTATTCAGCAAGGGAAAAAGACTGAAGAATTAAATACATATGTTACTGGTCAAAATAAGCTAATAGATGAACAAAATAAAATTATAATAGAACTAAATAAAGCTAGAATAGAACAAAATAAGCGTTTAGAGAAATTAGAGAAAGATACACATAGAAAATAAATTTTAATTTCATAAAAAAAAAATAAATAATTAAACTCTACCAAATCATGAAAAATAATTTTCTTTTAGGAGTAATCCTAATAGGAGCAGTTTGTACAGCTCAGAACGATACTTCGCCATTAAAAACAGGATCACTTAGAATTACAAATGATGGGATTCATAATTCTCTTTTTGACAGTGGAAATGTCGCCAAAATGAATATGGGGTTTGATGGTACTACAGGCTACATTAAATTTGGTGCGCATACAGGGGATGGTCAAAGAGATAATATTCTTTATATGAGAGGTAGCGATGGTAATGTGGGTATTGGCACAATAACTCCCTTTCAAAAGTTTGTAGTCTCTAATGATGGTGCAGAAGGATTTGAAGTTTATTTAGATAAACCACTTAAAGTTGTGGGGTTACAATCTTATGATAGGAGGATTAATGCATATACTAAGATGGAGCTAGACGCTAGTCAGTTTTCATTTATGCATGGTAATGTTGGTATCGGAAAAATCAACCCTGATTATAAACTAGATGTGGAGGGCAGAATCGCAGTTGGAAGTATATTTGTAAAAAAGTTAGATATTACTAATGATGGCGGCTTTAACTCAACTATAAATAGCAGTGGGGTTGCATCTATTGATATGGGTTTTGATGGCGCTACCGGCTATTCTAAATTTGGCGCACATACAGGAGATGGTTATAGAGATAATATTCTTTATTTAAGAGGTAGTGATGGTAATGTTGGTATTGGTACAGCTAAGCCCTCTCAAAAGTTTGTGGTTTCTAATGATGGAGCAGAAGGGCTAGAAGTTTATCTAGAAAAATCTCTTAAAATAGTAGGATTGCAGTCCTATGATAGAACTGGAAATGCTTATTCTAAGATGCAACTAGACGCTAGTCAGTTCTCATTTATGCATGGTAATGTTGGAATCGGAACCATAACAACTGGAGCTCATAAACTCGCTGTAAATGGTTCAATAGGAGCTAGAGAAATTAAAGTTGAAACTACAACTTGGCCAGATTATGTATTTAAAAAAGAATATGATTTGCCAACATTGAAAGAAGTGGAGAAACATATTACTGAAAAAGGCCATCTACAAAATATTCCAAGTGAAGAAGAAGTCCTAAAAAATGGTATAAATTTAGGAGAAATGAATGCTAAACTTTTGCAAAAAATAGAAGAACTTACTCTTTATCTTATCGAGCAAGGTAAAAATGCAGAAGAATTAAAGCTTCACGTAAAGGAACAGAATAAACTCATAGACGAACAAAATAGACGTTTAGATAAACTAGAGAAAGATTCATCTAGAAAATAATAATTAAACTCTACCAAATCATGAAAAATATTTTTTTTTTAGGAGTAATCCTAATAGGAGCAGTTTGTACAGCTCAGAACGATACCTTGCCATTAAAAACAGGATCACTTTTGATTACGAATGATCGTGTTCATAATACTCTTTTTAATAGTGGAAATGTCTCCAGAATGAATATGGGCTATGATGGAACTACAGGCTACATAAAATTTGGAGCGCATACAGGAAATGGCCAAAGAGATAATATTCTTTATATGAGAGGTAGCGATGGTAATGTGGGTATTGGCACAGATGCACCATTAAGTAAATTATCTGTTTTAGGATCATTAACCATTAACGGAGGATTAACAAATACTTCGATTAGACCTTTAATATCATCCGGAACATTATTAAATGGTGAAATTAGAGGATATAGTGATAGTGGAAATCTGTCTGATGATGGATTCTTAAGATTATCAGCTGGTGGCGGAACAAATTCGAACGTGAAGTCTTACATTGATCTTTCAGGTTATTCTACTCAGCCAGATTTGAATAGAAATATTACATTTGGAACTTTAGGTCAAGAACGCATGAGAATTGATATGAGTGGGAATGTAGGGATTGGAACGACAGCCCCTAATTATAAACTTGATGTGCAAGGTAGAATAGCTGTAGAAAGTATATTTGTAAAAAAGTTAGATATCACTAATGATGGTATTTACAACTCAATTATAAATAGTGGTGGCGTCGCATCTATGAATATGGGATTTGACAGCACTACAGGCTACGTTAAATTTGGTGCACATACAGGATTTGGTTATAGAGATAATATTCTTTATTTAAGAGGGAGTGATGGTAATGTAGGGATTGGTACAACAACTCCAGACGAAAAACTTGCTGTAAATGGTAAAATCCATGCTAAGGAAGTTAGAATTGATTTAGACTTTCCTGTACCTGATTATGTTTTTGCTAATGATTACAAGCTAAAGACATTACAAGAAGTTGAAGAATTCATAAAACAAAATAGCCATTTACCAGAAATACCTTCTGCAAAAAAGATTGAAGAAAACGGGCTTATGCTTGCTGAAATGAATATGAGTTTACTTAAGAAAATGGAAGAAATGACACTCTATATGATTGAACAGAATAAAGAATTAAATCTTCAGAAAGAAGAAATAGTTAGATTAAAAAAGAGTGATAAAGAGTTAGAATTAATTAAAAGTAGATTGTTGAAATTAGAAAAGACAAAATAAGAAAAGACAAAATGAGAAAAGACAAAATAAGAAAAATGCTATTTATTAAACTAACTGCATTATTCTTTTTTATAAATTTAGTTAATGGGCAGTCTAATGAATATCCTTCTAGTGGAGATGTAACGATAAGAAACTATTCTCCAAATTTAATACTACAAAGAAGTACAGACGCTGGTGGATTTATATCTGGAATTCAGACAAAATTACTGAATGGTGAAAATAATTGGTTTTTTGGAAATTTACTTACTAATTCTTGGGTAATTAGTAAAGGAAATCATGAAAATGCAAAATTAACAGTACTTAGCGATGGAAATGTAGGGATTGGAACAATAAATCCTTTAGCAAAATTAGAAGTTAATGGAGGTAGTATATTAGTTAGAAATACATATAATTTGGATAATAGCTCATCTATAATGATTGGGCAATCGATTAAAGAAGGGAATCTCACAACTTCTGGTACAGCAATAGGAACAATTATTCAAAGTGCGGGATTAAATATATATGGAATGCAATTTTTTACTCAAGAATCATATTTGACTGGGCAAACAGAGAAAATGAGAATTCTTGGTAATGGTAATGTTGGAATCGGAACTATAACAACAGGAACTCATAAATTAGCCGTAAATGGCTCAATAGGAGCTAGAGAAATTAAAGTTGAAACTACAACTTGGCCAGATTATGTTTTTAAAAAAGAATATGATTTACCTACATTAAAAGAAGTTGAAAAGCATATTGCTGAGAAAGGACATTTAAAAGATATTCCAAGTGAAGAAGAAGTCCTGAAAAACGGCTTGAATTTAGGAGAAATGAATGCTAAACTCTTGCGAAAAATTGAAGAACTAACCATTTATGTTATTGAACAAAATAAAATTATCATAGAACAAAATAAACGTTTGGATAAATTGGAAAAAAAACAGAATAAATAAAATTTAATCCAACTTCGAAGAATTCTAATAAATTAGTAGTGTGCGCTTTACGTAAATCTCCTGACTTCGCACCCACAATCTAAATCCGTAAACAAAGTAGAAACAAGTAGGAACTCAAATAGATCTCAGTTCCTACTTGTTTCGTTTATATAAAAACCATTTAAAGAACAACAAAATGGTGGCATAAATTAGAGTTATGGCTTGTAGTATAGTGAAGATAGCATTTATGGGATGAGTAGTTAATTCTTCTTTTATAAGAGACGGGAGACTATTAAAACCAATCAGGATTAAAGCTAATAAAAGATATTTAACCCAAGAGATTTGAAATCTAACTAGTAATCCTGCTATAAAGAGTAAGGAAAGAGTAATTATACTTACAATCATTGCCGATTTTGAAGAAAGTATATGTGGTGAAAGTAAAAAATTAATAAGCCCAAGACCTACAGAGATAAAAATAAAATTTGATGATTTAATGTAATTTGGGTTTAAAGATAATTTCATTGTAAATTTTATCAGGGTATAAGAATATATTAATAAATTAAGCTAGAAATAAAGATAATAAAAAAAGTGAGATTCAAAATAATTACTGATAATCGTTTTGAAATTATATAGGTATTATAGCATTTATCTAATTAAAATCGAATTGGCTTTTTTATTCTTTAATAAACAAAAAAGAGGACTAAAAAAGCCCTCTTTATATACTATAAATGCTAAAACGAATTATTCACTTTCAGCTCCTACAAAGTCATCACCAGTTTCACCAGCGGCAACTAATTCAGGTTTTGATGCTTTAAGTGCATTAAATCTTTCTAGTTGTTCCATTTCTCCTTCTTCGCCACTAAAGTATGGGAAAACATCCATAATAGGCGATTCTGCAATAGCAGGGATTGTATAATCTCCCATGGTATTTTTCATAATACCAATTGTGTTATCGTAAGCTTCTTTTACATCATTTGCTTGTACCAAAATATACATATTTGATCTTCGCTCTTTTCCGCTTTCTTCATCATACGCCATTAAAGATACTTTTGATTTAAACCAACGATCTGCATTTTCAAAAGGGTGAATTTCGGCATAATTAGCCATTTTTATATTTGTGATTTTAAATTCTTCACTAATATAGGCTGACATTTCTTCATTAATTCTAGTTTCTGCTTCTGTATATGATAACGCATCTACCAAGTAAGGTTCTGTAGTAACCTTTTGTGTTCCAGTATCATCAGTCTTTCTATATTTTACTTTGCATTCGTACCAAATTGTGCTCATTTCTTTTTTTTTAAGGGTGTCAAAGATAGATTTTAAAGAAAAAAAAATCGACAATTTGTAAAATAGATATTCACAATTTAAATCAAATAATAACATTCGGTTTCTTGTGTTTTTTACTCTATTGTTACAGAGTATATTAGATAATAAAGAGATTTTAAACGATGACTGTATTTTATAAAAAAAATATTTAGATTAATCCTATTATTTTTTTTGATGCGAAATAAATACTAGTAAATCTATTGCCTATAAAGTCGAAAATTTTAAATTAATTAACGATATTGCTTATGAATTAAGGCACAATAAAATAGATCTTATTTTTATGAGTGTATTGTAATCTCACGTAGATTTATTTTAATATAACAGTTATGGTCACGTTGCTTTAATTCAGTTATTCTTTTTATATGTTGTGTGAATTGTGATATTATAAGTAATTTTTAATATCATTAAAAAATTAGTTGCTATTTGTTGAAATTGTGGCTTTTTTTGATGTTTTTTTGATTTAAAAGGAGTTATATTTAAATGTACTTATATTAATTTTATCCCAATAATTTATCCAGATATGTTCAAACTATTTATTTCCATTTTGAAATATTCAGGAATATTTCTTAAAATATAAAATATGAAAAATACCACACATTTTTACTCATTAAAACCGCAATGGCAACGGTCGTTTGCTGATGGAATTAATGCTGAACTTATTGATGATAAAATCATTGTTATTCCAGAAGCAATTGGAACCGGACATACTTAT
This sequence comes from Flavobacterium sp. GL_143, assembly GCF_057834355.1. Lineage (NCBI taxonomy): Bacteria > Pseudomonadati > Bacteroidota > Flavobacteriia > Flavobacteriales > Flavobacteriaceae > Flavobacterium > Flavobacterium sp. GL_143. Next base: position 3,944,163 of record NZ_CM174401.1, read on the forward strand.
TTTATAGAAGTAGCGCCAGGTATTTCGGTACTTTTTAGTGATTATACGTTAACTAGCCCTATAAGGATGAGTAAACTGACATCAGAGGAAGAGTTTTATATATTCGATTATAATCTAACTGAATTTGGCGATTTAGATGATGAAATAAACGATGCAATAAATTTAGATTTGACCATCTTAAATAATCAAGTCGAAAATGCTTATGAACCCGCAGTAAATCAAAAGACATTTGCTTTTAGTTTATTTATCGATGCCGTTATGATGCAGAAATTTATTAACGAAATGCCTCATGCAGAATTCCTTAATAAGAAACTCAATAATAGTAATAAACCCCATAAGGATTATATAGATAGCAATAGTTTAATATTGATTTTCTCTTTAAAAGAAAAATCAATATTTGATGTTTCATTCGAGGAATACTTAAAAGGAATCTCTTTTAAACTATTAGCAAATTTTTTAAATCGTAATGCCGATTTAGTCCCTGCAAAAGAATATATGTTATAATGATTGGTGGTAATCATTATTAATGTTTTTATTTGGTTGTTTTTTATTTTTTGGTTTTAAAGTTTACTCGATTACAAAATGTAGTTGGGTTCTTTATTTAGAAAAGGTTTAGGATCTGCAAAGATTTTTACTTCATATCATTCTGAATCTTTTTTGACTTTGATATAGTCTTTACTCTCAATAAAAAATTCCTTGATTCGAGTTTAAAAAAGCTTCGCGTTTGGTATAGATTTTTGATTTTCAGAATGTTTATAACTTTAAAAATAAATAACTGAACTAATTAACTATTTCTTATTTTTGAGGGAACGAAATAATCAAAATATGTATTTGAAAAAGATAAAAAGGTACGTAGTAGCCCAATCAATTGCTTTATTTGGGATAGTTTTATTGTTAATTGGTTGTAACCAAAAAGAAAAGAAAGTTATAGAAAAGCAAGTTGTTTATCGGGCAATAAGTACAAATAAAGATACTGCTGTTTTATCAATTGTGATAAATAAAGACCGATTTTATGGTCAATACGAAATAAAGTACGGAGAAACAACGAAAGATTCTGGAAGTATAAAAGGTAACATCAAAAAGGATGTATATCTTGGGGAATTTTATTGTAGAACTTATGGAGGTGACCTAAAAAGAGTTCCGATTTCGTTATTAAAAAAAGACAATAAATTAATTTTAGGAAAAGGTGTTGTAACCACATATCTTGGTCTGCCTTGCTTTGCTCCAGACATTCCAATAAGTTATACCGATGCTGAGTTTATATTTCAAGAGATAAAAAAATAAGGATTTTTTTTTAAAGGTTCAAAGGTTCTGAGTACTAAAGGTTCAAAGACTGAGAACTTTGCTCTTAATTTTTATTTTGCCACAGATTTAAAGGATTAAATAGATTCAAAACTTTGTAGTTAAATCTTTTTCACACTTTAATACCTAATACAACTCTCTGAACCTTTGTAACTCTGAACCTTTGTACCTTCTTTTAAAACTTATTTAATCTCTGTAATAAAATCTTCTTTTGGAGTTCTAACTTTTTTCATGTTAACTAGCCAGTCATTAGCTTCATCTCTGTAACCAAGAGGCAACAATAACGCACTTTTTAAACCTAGCTCTTCTAAACCTAAAAGTTTATCCATTTCTGCAGGAATAAAGCCTTCCATTGGTGTAGCATCTACTTTTTGCTCAGCAGCTGCTACAATTGCAACTCCCATAGAGATATAAGCCTGACGAGCCGCGTGATTTGCGTGCCACTCTGTAGAAAGAGGTTCGTAAAGACCCCAAAGTGTTTTCTTGTAATCATCCATTGTATCAGCTGGCAAACCTCTCTCGGCAAGAGTTTTGTTAAATACAGCAGTAATTCTATCAAGTGAATAACCATCCCAAGCTGCGAAAACTAATAAATGCGAACAATCTGTAATCTGACTTTGGTTCCAACTAATAGCTTTTATTTTTTCTAATAAATCTGGATTGCTAATTACAAAAATTTTATATGGTTGTAATCCCGAAGAAGATGGAGCAAGTCTGGTAGCTTCCAGTATATAATCCAATTTTTCTTGCGGTACTTTATTACCGTTCATTTTTTTAGTAGCATATCGCCACTTTAAGGTGTCTATTAAATTCATCTTTTAATTATTTTAATTAGGAAATACAAATCTAGATAAAAGCTTGTTACTTTTTGTAACTTTGTAACGAAAAGTAATAGTGACAAATGAGTAACCAAGTAACATGGTATGGAAACAGAAAATGATATTCGATTAAAACAGTGCTATAGTACAGTAATGGCCATTCAGGATGTGGTGGATATATTAAACGGTAAGTGGAAAATATCGATTATTGCCTGTTTATGCTATAAAAAAATGCGTTATTCAGACTTATTAAAAGAGATTAAAGGTATTTCGGGTAAGATGCTTAGTAGAGATTTGAAAGAGTTAGAAGCAAATCTTCTTATAACCAGAACAGTTTTAAGCACTCAGCCTATAATGGTAGAATATGAAATTACAGAATATGGTGCAACGCTTAAAGATGTTACCAAAGTAATCGCAGATTGGGGTATTAAACATCGCCAGAGAATAATGGAAAAATAGTATTCAGTTTCAGTTTTTAGTTTCAGTCCCGAAATTTCAGGATAGTATATACTCTCAATATAATGTAGTAGGGGTTTAACCGCAAAGTTCGCAAAGGGTTACGCTATGTTCGCAAAGTTCGGAATCTATTTAATCCTCTTATCCCGAAGCTTCGGGAGTGGCAAAAGATTTGACCGCAAAATTTTTTTCCTTTGAACCTTTGTAGCTCAGAACCTCAGTAACTTAGAATCTTAAAAACAAAAAATCCCTCTATATTGAGGGATTTTGTTTTTATATGCTAAGATTATTTAGTTACTTTTTTAAATCTCATCATTGGGACGTCATTTAGTAATAAATTAAGTTTACCATCTTTATCAATAGAGTAGGCATTGATTTTTTTAATCATTTGCAAGAATGTTTGTTCTCCACCACCTTCACAAAACATCATAGTTGTTGGACCTTGTTCCCCAAATGTTAGTGTTTTTCCTTTTAATGTAAATGGAGCACTAAATCCATTACATCCTGCATTTCCAGATGCTTGTTTTGTAGTTTCATCAAATTTAAGAAAAGGTTTTTTATCAGGATATAAACCATCAAAAGCGATACGAGGACCAGAAATATATTCTAGTTCCCAAGAGGTATTGTAAAGATCTGCAGTTTTTGTAGTGTCTTTCATCGTTGTACATGAGTTAAAAGAGAGTGTTAAAACAGTAACGAAAAGTAGTACGTAGTTTTTCATAAAATAAGATTTTAGAACATAAATTTAAAGGTTTTTAATCGAGTTTTATTAAAAAAGCATGATTATTTTTGGATAGATACGTTACTTTTGCTGAAAATAAACAAGTCTGAAGCAGTTTTTTATCATATTACTTTCATCTATACTAATGTTTCCATCTTTTGGGAATGTATTGGTTTATGCGATGTTTAAAATTAACCAAGATAAAATTGCCAAAACTATTTGTGTACAAAGAAAAGTAGAATTCAATTCTTGTAATGGAAAGTGTGAGCTTAAAAAAAACTTATTAAAGCTTGATGCTAATGAAAAAGAGATGCAAAACCATCTAAAAGAAAAGCAAGAACTTGTTTACATTCAAAATTTTAGTAGCGATGATATCTCTGATAAAAAATATAAAGAGAATCATTTAACTTCTTTTTTTCATTTTGCAAAGAAACCTATCTCGGTTTCTATAGTAACATTTCGACCTCCTGCTTATTTTATATAAAATCTAATTTCAATTTTCAATCGGTATTGAAATGAATTTTCATGGCTTTTTGCCAATGGAATACTTGTTATTATTTAAAATTTGTATAAAACTAAATGAAAAATATACTTTTTGCCCTTTTAATATTGGGGCAGGTTGCTTTTGCACAGCACAAAACTACAAAAGACAACGCCAAAACTGAAGAACTAGATAATATTACTATTTACGGAAAAAAAGAAAAGCGGTACAACGATACAATCTCATCTATTGCAACACGTACTGCGACAAAGCTTATAGATATACCACAATCTATACAGGTAATCTCCAAAGGTATTTGGCAAGATCAAGGAAGTTTAAATCTTAATGAGGTTGCCAAAAATATGGTAGGAGTTGCTAATACAACGCCTTATAGCTCATTTTCTATGAGAGGTTTTAATAATTATGGAGATTCTTATTTATTGACCAATGGGATGCGAGGTACTCTATATCATTATAGCCAGAAAGTGTTATTATATAATCTCGATCAAGTCGAAATAATACGTGGACCTGCCTCTGTAATGTATTCTGTAGGAAATCCAGGAGGAGTTATTAGTTTAACGACCAAACAACCTCTGGATAAAGCAAGATATGAGGTTAATTTTACTACCGGAAGTTGGAATTTATTTACAGGATTTGCCGATGCTACGGGACCATTAACTAAAGATAAAAAACTAAAATACAGATTGGTTGTAGGAGGAGAGAATAGCGATAGTTATAGAAATTTTCAATACATGAAAAACTTGCTTATTACGCCAACTTTGCAATATGATTTCTCGGATAAAACATCTTTAAATCTTGATTATACGTACCTAACTATGAATTCGCGTTTTCAATATGACAGAGGGACATATATTAAGAAAAAAGACGATGGAAGCTATGATTTTGATAATGTTGATCCAAATTTTACTACGCAAGGAAATCCTTCGTTTGGGAAAGATAAAAACTCATCGGCTTCGCTAACTTTTAAACATAAATTTAGCGATAAGCTTAGTTTTACATTAATGAGTCGATATGTAAAAAGAAATTTGGATATGCTTGATGTTTATGGATTTGGACCATTAAATGCTACACAAGATAGTATTCCGAGAGAAGGAACTACATGGAAATTTAATACGCAATGGATTGCTAATACGGCATTTTTGAAATATAGCTTTAAGACTTCTAAATTTATATCGCATGAACTGATAGTTGGCGCAGATATTATTCAGGATCGTGTTTTAAAAAATCTATATATAAGCAAAGTATATCCGTCGTTAAGTATTGATAATCCAGATTATTCACAAGATGCAATTGTTATCAATGATCCAAATGTACCGCTAGGAGATGAGGGAATGGATAATAATACTAAGGTTACGAATAACTATGCAGGGTTCATTCAGGATCAAATTTCGATAGGAGAAAAATGGAAATTAAACTTGGCAATGCGCTATAATGAGTATCGTTATAAACAAAAGCCTGTAGATGAACTTGATGCTACGGGAGTAGAAATTACTTCGGATGCTAATGCATGGATTCCACGAGTAGGTGTGGTTTATGAACTTAAAAAGAACATATCTCTTTATGCATCTTATACAGAATCATTTGAACCACAAACCAATAATAATGTTGGTGCTGGTGGGCCATTTCCGCCAAAAAAAGGAAAACAATATGAGATAGGTTATAAAGGTGACTTTTTTTCGAATAGACTAAGTACTACGCTGGCTTTATATGATATAGATTATGTAAACTTACTCGTTGCTGATCCGAGTGATCCAAACAAGAAAAGAAGAATGGCAATTCCGGGTTTAAACAGTAAAGGAATTGAAGTTTCGGTACAAGGTATTATTTCTCAAAACTGGTCAGTGATGGGAAGTTATTCTTATAATGAGGTTAAATATCTAGGAAAAACATCGATAGGAAATGTAGGCGACAGACCTTTGAATGCTCCTAAATATGTTGGTAATGTTTGGTTGGAATACAATTTTACCGAAACAATATTAAAGAATTTAAAATTAGGTGCAGGAATTAGATTTCAAGGAAATACTTTAGGAGGTAGTTACCGCGCTGATTCTATTTTATTACCTGCTTTTTCTTATATCGATATGTCGGCAAATTACAGATACAAAAATTATATTGTTGGTGTAACTGCCAATAATATTACCGATAAACTATATTTTCCAGGCGCATACGGAACAACATCTTTGTTTACTGGAACACCTCAAAATATTCGTCTTAATCTTGGTTTTGTATTTTAGATATTAAGGATTTACAGAAGAAAATGTAGTACATAAATGAATCTAGATTACATTAAGAATAAAATTTAACCGCAAAGAGCGCAAGGAAAAATCGCAAAGTTCGCAAAGCTTAATCATTAAGCTTTGCGAACTTTGCGTAAATCTTGGTGTTCTTTGCGGTTAAATCATTTTGCTTTTCTCTTTTTTTATAGATCTATTTAGCTAACCACTTTTCTAAAGTCTTCATTATTTTTTCCTGATCTTGTTCTGGGAAATTTTTAATTCTTGTTGCATGACTTCCTCCCGGATTAACCATTTTTAACGCATCAAGGCTAGGGTTTGGAGTAGGCGAGCAAGCTCCCCATGTATCGTAACCTCCATAGATATAAAGTATTTTTGAACCTTTATTTTCTACGTATTCTCTAACTTTTTTGATGTATTTTGGGTTGTAGGTTATTTGGACATCTTTAGGTGCAAATCGAGAATTCGAAGTGCTTTTTACAGCAGTCAGTAAATCTTTTACTGGAGTAAAATCAAAACCATAATAACCCAATTCGCTCATGTGTTGGTAATAAGAAGGTAATAACTCATCGAAGGTTTTATCGCAGTAAAAACTAATTCCAACGATTTTATTCATGTAATCAAATAATTCTTTTGAAGATGCAGTTTTACTCGGAATGTCTTCGCATTTTCCTCCCCATTGCCAGAAAGAAAAAGGAAATTCGAGAGCAGCATATTCTAATGCTTCATCCATAGAAACTTCTGTAAAAGTCATTTTATTTTCTGCTGCATATAGTTTTATTTCGTTAAGAAGTGCAGTTCTGTTTTGAAGTAATGCACGCTGAAATTCAACTATTTTCTCGCGACATTCTGCTGTACCTACAGTTGCAAGATGTTGTTGTATTCTTGGGTCTTCTTGTGTATTAATTAATGGTGCTACATAAGGAACTGCAACATCAACATCTTTTGAGTATTTAGACTTATAAATTAAGGTAGTTTCTCCGCCTTTGCTAATTCCTGTCGAAATCCATTTTCCTGTGTACAATTGTTTTAGTTTAGTAACGATATTATGATAATCGGCAATGGCTTGATCATTTGTCAGGTATTCCCAAGGAATTGGGTTTGGTCTGGATTTGCCATAAAAACGATATTCAACAATAACCTGATTGGCATTTAATAAAGAACTTAATTCGGTTTTTGTGTATCGAGCTGCATATCCTTCGGTTTCGATTACCATAGGACTATTAAAATCTATATGCGATAAATAGATATAATGTTTAAAGGTTCCTTTTTTAGGATTCTTATGATCTAATGGTTCATTAAGTACCAATTGATACGATTCTTTAAAACCTTCTAAATCTTTCATTTTGGTAATTTCAACACCAGGAAATAATTGGGATAATTTATTCTCTAAATCGGTTTTAACGGCAGTTTCTGTTTGAGCAAAACTCAAATATGAAGTAAGGGAAACAACCAGAAGTAATAAAATGTGTTTTAACTTTTTCATTATTTTTAAATTGATTTTTTTATAAAAATATAGTCTTCAAAACTAATCAATTTATACTATATTAACCTTAAGTTGCCTTATGTTAACTAGTTCTTTGCAAAATTGGATTTGGAAAAAATAATCTGCTATTTTTAATGAAATTTCAACTTTAAATATGGAACCTATTCAACTTATTTCAGACAATTTTATTGAAGAAAATTGTGATTTTAAAAAATTAATCGAAGGACTTCGTGATGGATTTTCGACAGAAAAAATTGAAGTACCTCTTCGGCACCATCATGATTTTTCTAACCCTGAGGAAAACAAAGATTCTACATTATTATTAATGCCCGCATTTCAGCCAGGGAAAGATTTAGGAGTAAAAATTGTTACCGTAAGCCCTAATAACGGTAAGTATGATTTGCCTTCTATACAAGGAACATACATTTATCTAGATGGACATAAAGGGAATATCAAAGCAATTCTGGATGCAAAATCTTTAACAGGTAAAAGAACAGCAGCAACATCGGCATTGGCAAGTAGTTATCTTTCTCGCAAGGATGCCTCGTCTATGCTTATGATAGGAACTGGTGCTTTGGCAATTAATTTAATTCAGGCTCATGCCAGTGTTCGCCCTATAACACAAGTATATGTGTGGGGAAGAACAATAGAAAAAGCACAAATGGTTTGTGACGCTTTAAAAGGTTTTCCGTTTACTTGTACAGCAGTTTCTACAATCGAAGAAGTGATATCGCAAGTTGATATAATTTCTTCGGCAACATTATCGCCTATTCCGCTTGTGTTTGGTAAATGGCTTAAAGCAGGGCAACATCTGGATCTGGTTGGTGCATATAAAAAGGATATGCGCGAAGCCGATGATGAAGCAATCTTAAAATCGAGTGTGTTTCTTGATACTTATCAGGGTGGGTTAAAGGAAAGCGGCGATATTTTAATTCCGTTAACCAATGGAATTATTACAAGAGAATCTATTAAAGCAGATTTATTTGAATTATGTAGCAATAAAAAACAAGGTAGAATATCTGATACTGAAATCACTTTCTTTAAGTCGGTTGGTCATGCTTTAGAAGACCTTGTTGCTGCAGCTTATTTTTATAAAGAGTTTAATTTAAAATCAGAGATAAATGTCTAAAACATATAGTAATATTTGTAGTAATACAGAATATAAAATTGCATCGAATGCGTTACAAATAAAAACGATTGATATGCATACTGGCGGGGAACCATTGCGTGTTATCGTTTCGGGTTTTCCTGAGCTTAAAGGAAATAGTGTATTGGAATATCGTAGAGATATTAAAGAAAATTACGATTATTTAAGAACTTCATTAATGTTTGAACCTCGTGGTCATGCTGATATGTATGGTTGTATTTTGCTTCCGCCAAATGATGACGATGCCGATTTTGGAATTTTGTTTATGCATAACGAGGGATACAGTAGTATGTGTGGTCATGCTATTATTGCGATAAGTACGCTTGCCGCAAAAATGAACTGGATTACAGTAATAGAAGGCGAAAATGAATTAAAAATAGACGCTCCTTGTGGTAGAATACGCTCTTATGTTACGATTAAAAACGGAGAAGTTACTGGAGTACGTTTTCATTGTGTGCCTAGTTTTGTTGTGGGATTGGATCGTATTGTTGATGTTGCCGGGATAGGAAATGTTGTTTATGATTTGGCTTATGGAGGTGCATTTTATGCTTATGTAGATTTGAGAAAAAATACGCATTTGAATTTTGGTTTAACCGAAGAAGATTATCGTACCATTATTCAGAGCGGAATGGATATAAAACATGCGGTAATGAATCAGGATAAAGAAGTTTTGCATCCTTTTGAAGATGATTTGAGTTTTCTTTATGGAACAATTTTTATAGATGAACCACAGGATATTGCTAATCATAGCAGGAATGTTTGTGTTTTTGCCGATGGCGAAGTAGATCGTTCTCCAACAGGATCGGGTGTTTCGGGCAGAATTGCTATCGAGAATGCTAGAAATGCCATAAAACCGAATGAATCTATTACGATAGAAAGTATAACAGGAAGCACTTTTAAAGGTTCGCTTGTTGAGGAAAAAGATTTTGGTCCGTTTCAGGCAGTGATTCCGCAAGTACAAGGAACTGCTTTTGTAACTGGTATTAATACTTTTGTTATAGATCCAAAAGATCCTATGAAAAATGGATTTATTTTGAGGTAGGTTCAGAGGGGCAAAGGTTCAGAGGGGTAAAGGTTCTGAGGCGCTAAGACACTAAGGTTCTGAGAATGTGTGCAAATAAGCGCAATCTTGTCACCCTGACGCAGGAAGGGTCTCCGTGAGTAGCTCGATAAAGATTGCGGCTAATTTTCGCCACAGATTAAAGAGATTAAAAGGATTTTAAAAACTTTGCGGTTATTTTTTTCTGCTACGAATTGCCACAATCTTGTCACCCTGACGCAGGAAGGGTCTCCGTGAGTAGCTCCGCAAAGATTGTGGAGTTTTTTGTGGAGATTCTTCGTTCCTCAGAAAGACAATATTGAGGATAAACTTTGCGAGCTTTGCGGTTAATTTTTTTTGCCACAGATTAAAAGGATTTAAGACTTTGCGGTTAAATTTCCTTGATGATTAGAAAGATTTTAAAAACTTTACGAACTTTGTGTCAACCTTGTGGTTAATTTTTGCGATACATATAAATAATATACCTTAACGGTTTTAGATAAATAAAATAACTTAAAAATATAATAAATGGCAATTGGAATAGGAGGCTCGAACGCAGCTATTGAGTTAGAAAAAATTGAAAATATGACTTTGGATGTAAAGCCAATTCAGTCAGAGGAATATTTAGGCAGGATTAAAAAAGCAGTTGCTATTATGAAAGAGGTAAAGGTAAAGGCGACTTATGTTAACGCTGGAACGAACCTTTATTATTTTACTGGTACAAAATGGAATCCATCTGAAAGAATGGTTGGTGCTTTACTATACGATGATGGAACACTAGATTATATTGTTCCTAAGTTTGAAGAAGGTACTTTTAAAAAGTATATGGAAATAAACGGAAAAATCAACTGTTGGGAAGAGCATGAATCTCCGTATGCTTTAATGGGCGAATTATTAAAGAATAAAAACATAGTTGGCGAAACTATTGCTTTAGATGAGTCGGCTCCATATTTCTTGGTTGATGGTGTTACTAAAACGAATCAATCTTATACGATTATAAATGCTTTGCCAATTACTTCGGGTTGCAGAATGCAAAAATCGGCAAATGAAATTGCTATTATCCAAAGAGCCAAAGATATTACAATGGTTGTGCAACGTGCAGCTGCCAAGATATTACGCCCAGGAATTAGCGCTAATGAGGTTACTAGTTTTATTAATGCAGCGCATATAAAAGCGGGTATACCTTCGGGATCGTATTTTTGTATTGTTTTGTTTGCTGATGATACACAATATCCTCACGGCGTATCTGTTCCTCAGGATTTAAAAGATAATGGAGCAGTTATTATCGATACAGGTTGTAAATTAGAAGGATACATTTCGGATATTACAAGATCTTATGCTTATGGAACAGCATCTGAGGAATATAAAACTATTTGGAATCTGGAAAAGGCAACTCAACATGCTGCTTTTGTAGCTGCCAAAATAGGTGCTACTTGCGGTTCTGTAGATGATGCTGCCAGAAAAATTTTAGCGGAAGCGGGATTAAGTTCTGATTATAATTTACCGGGATTACCTCATCGAGTAGGACATGGGACTGGTTTGGACATTCACGAATATCCTTATTTGGTAAGAGGAAGCGAAATAGAACTTGAAGAAGGAATGGTTGTAAGTAATGAGCCAATGATTTGTATTCCTGGGAAATTTGGTATTCGCCATGAAGATCATTTTTATATGACTGCAAATGGTCCTAAGTGGTTTACTGAGCCAATGGATAGTGTAGATAATCCTTTTGGATATTAAACTTGTTTAAAGTTTAAAGTTTAAAGTTTAAAGTTTAAAGTTTCGCAGATGATGCAGATTTAAAAGTTAAATATGTTATCCTGTAAGGTCTTTTCTTGATCTTTTAGAGATTGTTTAGCACAATTTAATACCTAACAGGTTTTTGAAACCTGTTAGGATTTTAAACTCAAAAAGAAGTAGTTTTTACTTCTTTTTGAGTTTATAATATCCAACGTTGTATTCGAAATTGTCTACAAAAGCATTTATGATATAAAAATAATCATTCTCTGCGTCTTCATTTTGAACTAAATTTATTAGAAAAGTGCCATCTAATTTTTGGGTATAGAGAATTTTATAGTTTTTAATTTTAGTTTTATTCTTTATATATGCATTTACTCGTAGGAAATTGTCTTTTTGGTTTGTTTTAAAATTAAGCAAATCGAAGCTTCCGTTTTTCACTTCTTCTCTATAATTATCAACCATTAAAGAGTATTTTTCGTTTAGATTATCCTGAAAAATGTTTCCATCGCTCTTAATGAGTTTAATTATTTTATCTGTCTTCTGCGATATATAATATCTTAGTTTAAGATTTAGTGCAATCTTTTTTTGCTCACAATCTCCTGTTTGCGAAAATTCATTTATATCTATCTCGATATGTTTGTTGTCTATGAGTTTGTATGCACCTACTGACGATGGAAAACAATCATTTCCGCACGTAGCAGAATAACTACATTTAAATGTGTTGTTCTTATCAAAGAATATTCTATTTCCATACATTGAATAAGGTTTATCATCTTTATCCATTTTTTGTAAAACATATTCTTGAGTGTAATTTGTGTCTTGTCCAATAATTTCGCTAATACGCCAATATTCGCCAATAATATTTTGTGAATGCATATTATATGAAAGCAGCGTGATTAATAAGGTCAATATGTATTTCATATTAGAATATTTTTTTAGTTTGTTTACGAAATTATCTATAAAAAAGAGTTGTTGTCTGTTTTTTATTTAATTAAACCACTATGGACTAAAAGTTCATAGATTTGAAAGTCTGCTAGGCTACAATACTTATTTATTAACCGCAAATTACACAAATTAGCGCTAATTAATTTGTGAAAATTTGTGCAATTTGTGGCTAAAATATTTTTTAGAAGCTAAAGCGAAATGCACTAAAGTGGATAGTTTTAAACTATATCTGAGACCAATAAATTATTTTGATGTTTTTTATTCTTTTAGCCCTGATAGGAACGGCATCCTTTTGTGGCGGTCCCGAGGCTTCGGGAGCCATAAAAGATAGAGTGTATAGCAGGAAATAGCTCCTTTTTTAGCTTTTATTGTTAATGATTAAATAAGTAAAAGAACAAAGGTTTTAAATTTTTAATATGGCAATTCGTCTGCCGGAATACCTATAAAGTCGGGTTCGGGTGTGGTTTCAAACTGTACTACTTTAATGTCGGTATGACCTTGTTGTAGTGCTTTCATTACGCGATGCATTCCATCCATCAAGCGTCCATTGGCACATAAAATAATTGGGTAGTCTAAACTAGCTTCTTCCATGAGTTTTATATGCTCCAGAATAGCTGTACAAGTAGGTAATTGGCTTGGATCTTGAAACCAGTATGTTTCATTTACTTCACTAATTTCGCTCAATAAAACACGTTTAACAGGGAAGTTTTTAGATAGTTCTATTAATCGATGTACATCCCAAGCTCTTAAACCATCTTTGCTTGGGCGTAAGTTATATTGTTTTCTCATAATCATTTCTCAAATTAATCACGCAAAGTTATAAAAAGAAAAACCGCCAAAAGATATTCTTTTAGGCGGTTTAGGTTTATGAGTATTATTATAAAAATTAGGAATCGTTTATTTTATTACCAGTTTTTTACTTTGCTTAAGTGTACCATCTGTAATTACTACATAATATATACCTGTTGGTAAATGGTTCACATGATAAGTAGTTGTATTACGAACTGTATCTATAAGCGCTCCATTGTTGTTGTAAATTGTAATTACCAGATTAGTTGATTCTATATTCTTAAGTGAGAAGTTTACAACATCTGAAGCTGGATTAGGAGAAATTGTAAATGATTTATCGTTTTCAAATTCATTAATTCCAAGCGTAGGAGGAAGGGTAACGTCCATAGGAGCGCTCCAGTCACTTGCTCCATTTGCGTATACAGCTCTTATTCTTATTTTGTAATTTCTCTCTTCTCCTTGTTTCTCAATATATTGATTATAAGTAGTAGATGTTGCAAAATCTGCCCATCCAGTTACTGCATTATATAATTGAATTTCATAACTAGTAGCACCATTAATTAATGCCCATGTAGCGTAAAATCCGTAAGGGTAAGTTCCATTAGATGGATCGTAAAATACAGGAATTGGTAGCGCTGGGTTTGCATCATCCATAGTTACTGTTGCAATATTTGAATAAGTTGAGTAAGTAGTATTCTCGCTAGCTCTTACTTTATAAGAGTAAGTACTTCCTGCAGTTAATCCTGTATCTGTATATGAAGTTTCGTCGGCACTAAGAGTTGCAATTACGCTATATGCTCCGTTTCCTAAAGCTCTTTCTATAGAGTATCCAGTTTCGATATCTGCATTATCATCCCATGTTAAATCAACTTCAAGAGTAGTTGCATTTGCTGTTGCAACCAGATTAGATGGCGCTACTAAAGCTCCAGGAAGTGTAAAGTCTCTAGGAGTACTCCAGTCACTTGTACCTGTTGCATTTACAGCTCTCATTCTTACTCTATAACTTGTTTGTGTTCCTTTTTTATTAATATATAAGAAATGAGCAGTTGATGTTCCTTGGTCAACCCATCCGTCAGTTTCATTATATACCTGAATGTCATAACTAATTGCACCATTGATTAATCCCCATGTTACATAAAAACCTGTAGCATAAATTCCTGTATCTCCTTCATTAATTATTGGTTTAGCCAATGTTGGGTTTGGATTAGAATCTTCGATTGTTACTGTTGCAACATTCGAGTAATCGGAATTTGTAGCATTCATATTTGCTTTTATTCTATAAGAATAAGCGTTTCCTTTTGTTAATCCTGTATCTGTATAAGAAGTTATGTTTGGAGCAAAAGTTTTAATAACGCTATATGCACCAGTTCCTTCAGCTCTTTCTAATGTGAATCCTGTTTCATTATCTGAGTTATCTACCCATGTTAATGCAACCGAAAGTGCTGTTACATTTACTGTTCCTGCCAAATTGCTAGGCGCATTGATAATTGGGGTTGTTATAGATTCGTTTGGTCTGGTATTGTAAGCAAAATTAGTAACGGTATATCCATCTCCGCTTGCAGTTACTTTTACTTTCATCCATCCGTAACATATTCTTCCTCTATTAGTGTACTCAAAACCTACATAACCAGTTTCGTTATCCCAAGCTTTGTATGCTGCCGTACGTAAATCTAATTGATTAGGATATGCTCCCGGAGCTGTAAAATTACTTGATGCTCCTATAGTGCCACCTGCAGGAACTTTAGTGATATTTCTTGTTCCTGGTTCGCAAACTAATCTTTTACCATAAGTTTCGATTTTTAATGCATTTGCTGCAAATTGCCATGCCCCATATTCGGTATTATCACCGATAATTAAGCTAAACCATTGCCAGTTTGCTGCTGGTGAAGCTACATAGTCAGGATTGTCTACATAATAGATTCCAAAAGGAGCTTCAAATTCTACTTTTATTGTTTTAGATGCATTATCTAGTGTTGTAATTCCGCCAGTTATTGCTGCATCCTTAAATGTAACTACTACTGAAGAATTATTGTTAGGTAAGTGAGAAGTTGCTTTTCCTGTTAAAGCAAGTACAGCTTTAGAGTTATTTTCTAATGTTAAAGTTGCAGTTAATCCTGCAGGAACGCCTGTAATTGTATAATCGGTACCTACTGTTAATGCTCCTGAACTTTTGGTAAAAGTTCCATTATTAGTAGATAATGTAATTACTGCATTTATAGGAACTGCACCATCATTATTATCAGATTCGTATAATGTGCTTGGTGATAATGTTACCCCAACTTTTGCAGTTACTCCTGTAGTTATAGGCGAACCTGGTTGTGTGTTATATGCATATTCAGATATTGTATATCCGTTTCCGTCTGCATCTACAGTAACTTTGAACCATCCGTAACAAGTTGCGCCCTCAAGCAGAAAGTCAAAACCTACATATCCTGTTTTACCATCCCAGTTTTTGTATGTTGTAGTGCGTAAATCTAATTGATCAGGATATGCTCCCGGAGCTTTAAAATTACTAGCAGCACTTATTTGTGTATTTGCAGGAAGTAATGAAATGTTTCTGGTTCCTGTTTCACATACTAGTTTTTTAGCATAGGTTTCAATTTTTAATGCATTGGCTGCATATCTCCAAGCTCCAAAAGATGGATCATCTCCTTTTTCGATATCAAATGCTTTCCATGTAAGCGCCGCATTTGCAGTTGCATCTGGCATATCTACAAAGTAAATTCCGTATGGATCTGCAAATTTAAGATCATAGTATAAAGCTGTACAAGTCATAGTCGAAGCTCCGCCTGAGAAAGCTGCTGGTAACAATGTAATTGTTCCTTTGGCACTATTAGATTTTAAATGGCTTGTTGCTTTTCCCGTTAAAGTAACTGTTAATTGAGAATTAGAATTAACTGTGATTACTGGAGTAATTCCTGCTGGAAAAGTATGGGTAAAATGTGTTCCAGAAGTTAGTGTTCCAGAAGCTAGAGCAAATGTCTCTGTTCCTGTAAGGGTAATTGTTGCAGCAGTATCAAACGAGCCATCATTAACAACTGCTTCTTTAAAGAAATTTGTGCTTGAAGCTAATAATCCTCCTGTTGTATTTACTCCCGTAGCAATTAAGTTACTTTCTTGCCAAAGTGTTTTTCTTGCAGGATGTTCTAAGGCAGCAAGCATTCTGTCTATTTGTCCTTGAGTATACATTTTGTAACAACCTTGAGCGCCATTGTAACCCATGTAGTTTTCATTGTTTACTCTGTCGCCATTACAATTTGTTCCTTGTGTACATGACAACGTATGTTTACCATCTTCAAGAGGAGTGTCGTCTACTTCATCAGTACCTGTGCAACCACCTTCAAAAGTGTGTATTAAATTTAGGAAATGACCAAACTCATGTGTTAATGTAGCCGAAAATTCTTTACTATAAGAGTTGTCAAACAAATAAGCACCGTTAAATACAACTCTCGCTGTATTACTAGCAGTCATACCTGTACTTGGGTACCAGGCAACTCCTGAGTTGTTAAGTGTTCCATCGGCATATAAATCGTTCTGAATATAAACATTCATATACTTTTTATTATCCCATGCATCAGCAGCGATTTGGTCATCGTATCCGCCACCATTACCATAACCATTTTTTGCAGGGTGAAATACAACTCCAGAAGAGCAACCTCCATTTGGGTCGATTTTAGCAAGTTTAAATTCAATTTTTAATGTACCTCTTCTTGCCTGAAAAAAAGGATCTACAGTTGCGTAATCTGCATTACGACCATTAAAATCATCATTTAGTTCTTTTAGGTGGTTTACGATTTTTTGGTAAGTAACGGTTTTCCCGCTTTGAACATCACCGTAAATATGAAACACTACTGGTATAACATAGGACGTTTCTACTTTTTTGGATGTTTTAGATTTTCTTTCAGCACTGAATTTTTTGCTGAATGCATCAAAGTCTAGTTTTTCTTTTAATGCATGGGGATTTTGTTTGTAGATTTTTTCGTTTTCTTCGCTAGTCCGACAAGGTAATCCTTGAGCACTTATCTTTAAAACGAAAATGAACGCCATAAATAAAAATAATTTTGTTTTCATAATCTTAGGAATTTGTTAGTATGAAACCAAAGATATTTTTATATTGAATTATGTAGTTGTACTATTTTATTCGTTTATGATATCAAATTATCTATAAATTAACCTAGAAATTACATTATGTATTTTTATTCTTATAAAATGATGGATATTTCTCATATTGCGATTATTTGTTTTGAATAATATTTAGCATTGAGTGTAATCCTATGCGATGGTATCTAACATATAGAAACATAGATTTTATACCTAAAAAAGAATATAAAATGATAAATATTTCTTTGACATAGCTGTCTCCTATGTAGATTTTAAATTAGTGAAACGTCTTTTTTAGAGTTTGTAAAATCTATGTTTCTATGTTTTGAAATGTTTGTATCTAAGCTTAATAATAAACCCATAAAATTTGACATAAAAAAAACAGGCACTGTTAGGTGCCTGTTTCAATTCATGGAATTACTTAATATGTTACTAACTCAAAATTAAAATTTATCCCAGAATAATTTTGTGGTCATTTTGTCGCCACCAATCGCAGTTGCAGCTGCATTATAGTTATCTCTGTTTAATGTTGAATCAAAAAGGGAATATATGTTTCTTACAGGAACTTTTCCTTCAGCATCGCTAACAGCAGTTATTGGAGCGATAAGAATAGGGAAGTCTAATCTTCTGTATTCTGTCCATGCTTCAAAACCACGGTTGTAGTAAGCAATCCAAAGTTGGTAAGCAATTTTTTGTTTATCAGTTCCGAAAGCTGTTGCAAAAGCAACATCGGTTCTTGCTAAATAAGTATCAGCATCTGCAGTAGAAACTCCCCAGTATTTCATACTAGAACGAATTCCTTCTTCGTAATAATCAGCAGCAGTACCACCTACATTAAATCCTCTGCTAGCTGCATCGGCAAGTAAGAAACTTGTTTCTGTATGGTCGAAAATTACACCAGGATTTGTTTTTTCTTTTAATTTTAAACCTACATTAGAGAAGTTTTTATAAGAAACTTGTTGTGCATAAGGCGCTCCTTTGTATTCGCCTGCAATTTTTGAAGCTGGGTCAAAAAAGATATCTCTTCTAGGATCGGATTTTCCATTTAACTCATTTACAAAAAATTCAGTAGGCATAATTTGGCTTTCATTTACCAAACTATTATACAATGGATTTTCATCTATTGTAGTTGAATAGTATTGGAATAAAGCATTTTCAGCATTATCCATTATCACGCCTGATGTAAATGCACTTTCGACCATAGTCTTAGCTTTAGCAGGATCAACATCTGCAAGGTGCATTCCCATTTTTAATTTAACGCTATTGGCTAATTTTTTCCATTTACCAACATTTCCTTTATAAATAAGATCTGCGTTTCCAAAACTACCGTAAGCATCATCTAGATTAGCAATTGCGATATCTAGTCTGGCAGCTAAATCTAAATAAACAGTTTTAGCATCATCATATCTAGGATTTGGATAACTTTCTATATTTAAAGCTTGTGTGTAAACGATGTCTCCAAAAAGATCTACCAATGTTTGGTAAGTCATTATAATTTGAATCTCTAAAACAGCTATTTTATTCTTTTTAACAGCAACTTCTATTGGCCCTAAAGCTACTTCATCGTTTGTTTTGTTTTTGGCCATTACAAAATCTTGTAAAACATCTCTATAAAGTACTACATTATGAGAGTTACCTAAATTTCTTTTGGTTTGATTGTAATTTACCTCATCAGTATAGGTAGATGTAGTCCAATGTTGAGCATAACCTCTAAAGTTGTTATCATTTACAGATGCATTAGTCAGGAAATAAGAATAATTTACTTGAGAGCTAGTCATTAAAGTACTAGGTAATGCAGTAGTATATGCTTTAGTATTCTCGTTTAGGCTATCGATATCGTCACAAGAAATTGCCGAAAGCAATAGTGCACTTGCAAAGAATATTATATTTAATTTTTTCATTTTTATATTTTTTAGAATTGAACTTTCATATTAAAGTTATACTCTTTTGATGTTGGCAATACACCAGTTTGAAAACCTTGTAAGTTTCCAGATGACATTCCAGCTTCTGGATCAGCATAAGGAAGATTTTTACTTATGATCCATAGGTTGCTACCATTTACAGCAAAAACAAGACTGTTAATAAATGTATTCTTTAGGTATTTTGATGGAAATCTATAGCTTAAACCAACTTCACGTAATTTTACATAAGAAGCATCATAAACGTATGCTTCCTGTGGCATTGTGTTGTAAGTATCATAATCAGCTAAGATAACTGTAGTATTAGGTGAACCATCAGCTTTTACACCACCAAGAATAATTCCTCCACCATCTGCAATAGAATTTCTTACAGGATTTCCTAAATGGTTATTTCCTACTGTACTTTGGTATATACCTGTTGTATTACCATATTGTTGGTCTAAAGAATATACATCACCACCTTTTTTCACATCTATCAAGAAGTTGAATGAAAGGTTTTTATAAGTAATAACGTTATTAAATCCTCCAGTCCATTCAGGATTTACATCACCAATTGTTGCACCAGCTACAGTTTCATATCTTCCGTTTGGTTTCACAACTCTTTGTCCATCTAAATATTTAAATCCAGTTCCGATAAGTTGTCCAATTGGTTTTCCTACTTCTGCAATATATCCTACACCTTGAAATGATCCAATAGACATTCTATCGGCACCATCAAGACTAATTACTTCATTTCTATTAGATGACCAGTTGATTCTTGCCTCCCAAGAGAAATTTTGGGTTTTAAATGGTATAACATTCAATGAAAGTTCAAAACCTTTATTTTGTACATCACCTCCATTTATCCAAGCTCTGGAATAACCAGTTTGTACTGGTGTCTCGATTGATAAAATCTGATTAGTCGTGTTAGTTCTGTAATAAGAAAAATCTAAACCTATTCTGTTTTTTAAGAATTTAAGCTCAATACCAGCTTCAGTACCTTTAGTAAGTTCACTTTTTAGGTCAGCATTAGCTTTGTTGTTTTCGGTAGAAAAACGTATTCCATTTGGTCCAAAATTACTATTCTTAGGGTATGTAGATTGAATTACTGCAAATTCAGCATCATTTCCAGTTTCTGCGTAATTTAAACGTAGTTTACCAAATGATAACCAATCAGTTTTAAGGTGATTGCTAAAGATGTAAGTTCCTGTAAGAGAAGGATAAGTATACGTGTTGTTTTCTTTAGGTAATGTAGATGATTGATCTACCCTGTATGAACCTTCTATGAAGTATGTTTCATCAAAGTTGAAAGTGGCATTAGCATAGACACTATTTGTACCTATAGTTTCTAAGAACTCATTTGGATAATTAATTGGATTTACTGTATTACTCAACATGTATTTACCAGGTACAATTAAACCACCATTAGTTTCTACATAAGTATTACCATTTGAAGAACGTCTTGAGTTTGCTCCAACTAATCCGTAAAATTTGATTTTTTCTGTGATATTCGTTTTAAAATTTAAGATTAAATCTAAATTGATCTCACGGAATGTTTTGTCAAATCTTGAGTATTGTCCTAATGTATTTGGAGTTCTTTTTGAACCTACTGCAATGCGCTCTTCTTGTAATTGTTGGTAAAAATCTACAGATCCTTTTCCAACAACATTTAACCAGCTTGTTACATCAGTACTTAAAGCAAAATTACCAAAGAAACGATCTCTGTTTAAAGAGTTGTAATTGTTATAACGTTGAAAATATGGGTTATCATGAAATTGAATTTTTAAGTCTGTTGGCCCACCAACACTCCAAGTTGTGTTTCTTCCAGTTATGTTATAAGCATCTTCTAAATCCTGAAAATCAGCACTCATATTATACCATTGTCTTACACTGCTTAAGTAGTTATTTCCACCATCACCATATCCGGTTTCATTCATTCCTTTAGCATATGATTTTAGGTAATTTGCAGAAGCAGATACTTTGGTTTTATCACTAATTTTATAACTTCCTGAGAAATTGAAGTTATCTTTTCTGTTGTTACTGTTTGGTAAAACACCTTGTACTTGGTTGTAATTTGTGTAACCAAATCTAAAATCACCGCTATCATTACCTGCTGCAACAGCAATGTTATTTGTGTAAGTAAGACTATTTTGGTAAAAATCGTTAGGATTCTTTTTTACAGGAGCCCATGGAGTTGCAATACCATAAGTAGGTAATTCCGGGTAGAAAGAGTTCCAGTTGTAAACCAATAAACTAGGGTCGAATTTAGGTCCCCAAGAAGCATCGTCTGTCGCTGCATAAGGATGTGTACCACTTCCTAGATCTACAGTACCATAAAAATCACCATAACCACTACCATATTGATTTTGGTATTGTGGCAATGTCTTTTTATCTACAGATCCAATAGTTACACCAGAATTAAAAGAAATACCTAACCCTCCTTTAGATTTACTTCCTTTTTTTAGTGTTACAAGAATAACTCCATTAGCAGCTCTTGAACCATAAAGTGCAGATGCAGCAGCTCCTTTTAAAACGTTAATAGATTCGATATCATCCGGGTTAATGTCTGAGGCAGCATTTCCGTAATCATAACCTCCTTTATTTCCTCCACTTTGTTGTTGATCAGTATTTGTGTTGTCATTGTTCAAAGGAACTCCATCTACAACCCATAATGCTTGATTATCATTAGTTAAAGAAGAAGATCCACGAATAATAACATTTGTAGATCCACCAATGTTATTATTTCTTCTAATGTCAACACCGGCAACTTTACCTGAAATAGAGTTTGCTACGTTACCGTTATTTATTTTATTTAAATCTTCACCTTTTACTTCCTGTGTAGCATAACCAAGAGATTTTTTCTCTCTTTTTACACCTAATGCAGTAACAACAATTTCGTTAAGAACAGTTGAACCGCCTGTCATTTTAAGGTTTACTTTGGTTGTAGTTGCAGGTAATTCTTGGGTTTTCATCCCAATATAGCTAAATAAAAGAACCTGAGTAGGCGAGGCGCTGATAGAATATGCTCCATCAAAATCTGTTTGTGTGCCTGTTTTAGATCCTTTAATTAATACACTAACACCTGGTAAGGGTATTCCTGCATCATCTGTAACAATTCCTGTAACTAATCTTTCTTGCGCAAGAATTAGTTGTGTTGCAAATACAAAAAAGAGTATTGCAATTTTCCTGAAGTTAATTTTGAATTTCATATACTGGTTTTATTATTAATAAGTGCAAATATTTTGCATTTATAGCTTTTTTTATGCCAATATATTATCATAAAATCAGATTATGTTATCTAGTTTTGAGTATATTTTATCTGAGATATTGCGGTTTTTATAGATTTGAAAGTATTTATTTACCTAAAGGGGTTTTGGTGTTTTTTATCAGAAAAATTATTGTACAATATTTACCAGAATGATGAGGTATAAATAGCGGGTAAATCACACGGTTTGATATGATTTCAAACACAAACATAGCCCACGGTTTCAACCGTTGGAACGCAATGCATTATCGTGATTTGTATCCCACGGTTGAAACCGTGGGCTATGATAAAAGCTCAAATTTAAAGCAGGTTTTTACATAAAATTGTCATTTCTGACAAGTTTGGGAGTATTTTGTGTAAAACTAAAGTTCCTTACACCCTTACACAAGATCCAAAAAAAACCGTGCAGGACAAAAAAAAACAGCTACAAAATTGCTCTTGTAACTGTTTAAACTAATAGTCTTAAAGGAGGGTATAAGACTATTTATTTTTAATAAGTGTTTCTATATCTTCAATCTCTATTGGTAATGCTTCCGAGAGATTGATGTTTCCATCTGCTGTAAGTAGGTAATCATTTTCTAATCGGCAACCGATTCCTTCTTCTAATATATAAATTCCTGGCTCGCAGGTAAGCACCATTCCTTTTTCTAAAGTACGAGAATACAATCCTACATCATGAACATCTAGTCCTAAATGATGTGCTGTTCCGTGCATAAAATACTTTTTATAAGCAGGAGCATCTGGATTTTGATTGGCAATATCTTCGTTGGTAATTAATCCTAGTTTAATTAATTCTTTTTCAATTAAACCAGCCATTTGCTTCTCGTAATCGCTATGTTTAATACCAGGTTTTAATAACTTAGAACCTTCTTTTAAACAATGTAAAACTGATGAATATACTTCTCGCTGACGAGGTGAAAATACTCCGTTTGCAGGAACACATCTTGTTGTGTCTGAATTATAATTGGCATAACAAACACCAAAATCTACCAGAATCATATCATTCTCTTTGCATATAGCATCATTAGAATTGTAATGTAAAGCACAGGCATTTTTTCCAGACGCAATAATAGGTTTGAAAGCATGACGTGTAGCTCCATTTTTTATCACTTCATAAATAAGTTCAGCTTCTAGTTCAAACTCATTTATGTTTGGTTTAACAGCGCTAAGAAGTCCTTTAAAACCTTTTACACTAATAGCTACAGCTTTCTTTATTAGCGCAACTTCTTCGTCTGATTTTATTGGTCGTAATTCACGAGTTATCTTAGCAACTCTATCGTATTGATGCAACGGGTATTTCTCTTTACACCATTGTATCATTCGGTCTTGGCGAGTAGTCATTTCTGATGTTACTCTTTTTATATGCTCGTTGTGCCCTAAATAAAAGGCATCAGCTTCAAAAGCAAAAAGCTGCAAAGATTTTTCAAATTCATGAATCCACTTTACGTTTTTTATACCCGATATAGCTGTTGCTTCTTCTTTGGTTAAGAAATCACCATCCCAAAGTTTAGTATGCTCACTTACTTCTTTTACAAATAAAATAGCTCGATTTTCTTCTTTATAAGCATCTGGAAAAAGAACCAAAATAGTTTCATCCTGATCGATTCCTGTTAAGTAAAACAAATCATTATTTTGTGCAAACCCCATAACATCATCGGCATTATTAGGCATTACATCATTAGAAACTAAAATAGCAATGCTATTTGGATTCATTTTTGTCGAAAAACGTTTTCTGTTTTCGATAAATAAAGAAGAAGGTATCGATTCGTATCTCATAATTTTATAATTGAAACATTTGTGTATTAACAGAGGTATTTTTTCCAGAAATAATTTCCGAAACAATTTTACCTGTTGCTGGTGCCAAGCTTAATCCCATCATGGCATGTCCAGTTGCCAAAGTTAAGTTTTTTATTCTTTTATCTCTAGCAATTATCGGCATTCCTGATGGAGTACAAGGTCTAAATCCGTACCATGTTTCTTCTTCTTTTGGCATTTCAATTTTTAAATCAGGGTAAAATTCATTAATGCTATTAACAATTCCCTGAACTCTGTTTTTGTTAATTTTGGTATCGTTTGTATGTGTAATTTCCATTGTACCTCCAAAACGAATATCATTGTTCATAGGCGTAACAGCAACTTTTCCTTCGCATAAAATGGCAGGTATAGAAGGTTTTATATTTACATCTTTTAGAGTAAAACTATATCCTTTTCCTGGTAATATTGAAATGGAACGATTTAGCTTTTTTGCAATTTTTGGGCTCCATGATCCACACGCCAAAACAACTTCGTCGGTCATAAAAGGTCCCATATCAGTAAGTATTTCGGTTATAGTATTGTTTTTTATTACAAAATCTTCTACTGTAGTTCGGTTATGGATTTTTACATTCAGTCGGCTTAATTCATCTTTTATAAATTGCATGAATTTTTGAGGATAGATATGCGCATCACTTTTATAATGTACGCCACCTATTACATCAGTACTAGTACCTGTTTCTAGTTTTGTTACTCCGTCTTTAGAAAGGTAATCTACTTCCAGACCAAAACATTCAGCTAGCTTTCCTTCGTGATTAATTTCTTCAGCAGTTTTCTCTGTTTTATAAAGCATCAAAAGACCCTTTTTTTCATAAAAGAAAGAATTGCTTTCTTTTATAAAATCCTGGTATAATTCTTTACTAAAAAGAGATAAATTACAAAGTGCTGGCATTGCTTTTTCTACATGTTGCTTATTGGCATGTTTGTAGAATTGTAATCCCCAATTTGCTAAATCCATGCTTAATCTAGGCTTTACATAAAACGGACTTTGACTATCAAACATCCATTTTATTCCTTGTGTAATCATTCCTGGTTGTGCCAGCGGAATAATATGCGAGGGAACAATCATTCCCGCATTCCCGTAGGAACATCCATCTGTCATATCCGACTTATCGAAAACAACAACTTGATATCCATCTTTTGCTAAATAATACGCTGAACATAGTCCGATTATTCCCCCACCAATAATACTTACTTTTTTCATTATACTTATAAATTTAAAAAATCATCGGTAAGAATTATGCTCTCTAAACCAACGATTTATTTTGGATTATATTTTTGTTAAATTACCTGAAAACCAAATGCATACGGATCATCATCTTCATCAATGATTATATTGTTATATCCATACACTTTTGCCCATCCTTGTATACTTGGCACGATGGCTTTAATATCTCCAATGGTAGTTTCTTCTTCAACTCTTCCTATAAATTTGCTGCCAATAAAACTTTCGTGAATAAAATCTTCGCCTTTCTTTAATTTGCCTTTTCCATGAAGCTGAGCAAGTCTAGCCGAAGTTCCTGTTCCGCACGGAGAACGATCAATGGCTTTATTTCCATAAAAAACAGCATTTCTTCCTGAAGATGTTGGATCGATAGGATCACCTGTCCAGAGCATATGACTTACATCGCGAATAGTACTATTTTCTGGGTGAATAAAAAGGTTAGGATATTTCTCGTTGATGCGCTTGCGAACTTCCTGACTGTATTGAACAATTTTTCCTGCCGTAAAATCTTGCACTCCCGAAAAATTGGCTTGAGGATCTACGATTGCATAATAGTTTCCGCCATAAGCAACATCAAAAACTATTTCGCCAAGTTCAGGACAATCTACAGTAAGTCCTTCGGCAGCGAGGTATGATTTTACATTAGTTAATCGTACCCAATCTACTTTTTTACCCGTTTGTTGGTATTCAATCTGAACCAAACCTGCCGGAGCCTCCATTTTTATTTTCCCTGGAATTTTAGGCGTAATCAAACCTTCTTCGATAGCAATTGTTATTGTACCGATAGTTCCGTGGCCACACATAGGCAAACAACCTGATGTTTCGATAAATAAAATACCAAAATCGTTCTCAGGATTACTTGGCGGGTAAAGTATGCTACCGCTCATCATATCATGACCTCGTGGTTCAAACATTAGCCCTTTGCGAATCCAATCATATTCCTTCAGGAAATGTTGGCGTTTCTCGCTCATATTATTCCCAACCAAATTTGGACCGCCTCCGGCAACCACTCTCACTGGGTTACCGCAAGTATGTGCATCGACACAAAAAAAAGTTTTTCTTGGCATAAACTAAATAGATTTCTTGGTTATTATATCATTTACGGTTCTTGTAATTTTTAAGGGATTTAGGTTCTGTAATGCGCTCGGTAGTAATTCGTCTGGCCAATTTTGATAACTAAATGGTCGCACCCAACGTTTAACGGCATGGATTCCTACGGCTGTAAATCTAGAATCCGATGAAGCAGGATAGGGACCACCATGAATCATCGAAGCACAAACTTCGACTCCTGTAGGTACGCCATTAAAAATTAATCTTCCAACTCTGCTTTGTAAGGCATCAATAATAGTATTAGAATTAGCTATCTCTTTTGGTTCTGCAAGTATAGTACCTGTTAACTGTCCGTCTAATTTATTAATAATTCTTTCTAATTCCTCATCATTTTCGCATTGTACCACAATAGAAAATGGACCAAATACTTCATGACTTAATGTAGCATTCTCCAGAAATGTTTTACCATTTACTGTAAGTATAGTTTGTGGTGCATAGTTAGGAGATATTTCACCTTTATATTCCGCAATAGTACTTACTCCATTTTGAGATTTTATTTTTTCTCTACCATTATTAAAGTCGTCTTTAATAGATGGATGCAACATACATGAAGGTGCAATTTTTTCAATTTCTTCGGCTAATTGCTCCATAAATTGATTTAATTTCTCTCCTTTTATTCCTAATAACAATCCTGGATTAGTACAAAACTGACCTGTTCCTAAGGTAATAGAATTTGCATAGGCAGTTGCCCATTTATTACTATTTTTTTCTAAAGCCTCTGGCAAAATAACCACAGGATTAATACTTCCCATTTCTGCAAATACAGGGATAGGTTCCGGACGTTGCGATGCTAAATTAAATAAAGCTCTACCGCCATTAATACTTCCTGTAAATCCTACCGCTTTTACAAGTGGATGTTTTACTAAAGTTGCTCCAAGTGTTACACCACTACCAATTAGGTTTGAGAAAATACCTTCGGGCATATTGTGTTTTTTGGCTGCTTTTATAACTGCCGAGGCTACCATTTCGCCAGTTCCTATATGCATAGAGTGGCTCTTTACAATTACTGGACAACCTGCTGCCAATGCCGATGCTGTATCGCCACCTGCTGTAGAAAATGCAAACGGAAAGTTACTAGATCCAAAAACAACCACTGGTCCTAATGGAACTAACATTTTACGTAAATCATCTTTTGGTAAAGGCTGTCTATCAGGAATTGCAGTATCTATTGTTGCTTCAACCCAGCTTCCTTCAGCAAGCATATTTGCAAATGAGCGTAACTGAAAAATTGTACGACCTCGTTCTCCTTCGGCTCTGCCTTTTGGGAAACCAGATTCTGTACAATACACCTCTAATAATTCATCGCCAAGGGCAAGGATTTCTTCAGCAATTGCATTAAGAAAATCTGCCTTTTTTTGAGCTGGACAATTTCTATAAACTTTAAAAGCATCATTTGCTAATGCTACAGCTTCATCAATTTCCTCTGGAGTAGCTTCTGTAAATGTCCAGGGATTTTCTATGTTTAACTGTGGGTTTATTGTTTTATAGGTTTTTGTTCCATCAGCTTTAAGCTTGCTTCCTATATAATTTTTTCCTGTAATCATTTTTTATGTATTAAGATTATAATTAAATCCAGACTTGCTTAAAAAATATTATGTTTTATGAGCTGGCTATCTACTCTAATAACCAGCTCAAAAACAAACCAAACTAAAAACAAATCTAACTAAACTTAAAAAAGAATATTATTGTTAACTCCGTTGGGGAGGATTTTGTAAAAATTAATTTTGACGTATTGTACTACAAGTTTTACTTATTTGCATTTACATAATATAATTACAAATCAATTTTACTGAATAAGTTTTTACGTGTTAAAATATAATCTACCTCAACGGGTAATGTATGCTTTATAGTACTATGGATTTATAATCTGGAAGAGTTGGTCTTGTACGCAATGCTTCTGCAATGATTGCCAAAACTCTTTCTCTTTCTGCTCCATGAAGTGGTAATCTTGGTGCACGAACAAATTCTGTTCCCAGACCAGTAGCAACTTCTGCCAGTTTTATATTTTGTACCAATAGTGGGTTAATGTCTAGTTCTAACAAAGGCAAGAACCATCTGTAAATAGCCAATGCTTCTTCGGCTCTACCAGCTTTTGCTAATTTAAAAATAGCGACAGTCTCAGCAGGAAACGCATCTACTAAACCAGAAACCCATCCGTCAGAACCCATAAAAATACTTTCTAATGCTAATGTATCAACACCAGATAATACTTTTAAACGACCTTTAAAACGGTTTATAATTCGAGTAACATTAGATATATCTCTTGTAGATTCTTTTACTGCCTGAATATTATCAAATTTCAAAATTTCTTCAAACATATCCAATGATACATCAATTTTGTAATCAATAGGATTGTTGTAAATCATGATAGGAAGTGAAGTACTTTTTGCTACTTCAGAGAAATAAGTAACTGTTTCATGACTTGCTGCATTGTAACGCATAGGAGGTAATAACATTAATCCTTTTGCACCATTTTCTTCTGCTTTATTAGCAGCTTGAATCGCAGCCCGAGTAGTTTGCTCGGCTATATTCATAATCACCGGTACTTGTCCGTTAACTATATTAATAGTCTCTTTGATTAATTCTTTTTTTTCATCCTCTAATAAAGTGCTTGCTTCTCCAAGTGTACCTCCCAGGATAATCCCAGAAACACCTGCCTCGAGCTGAGCTCTTACATTTACTCCAAACATGTCGAAGTCTAACTTGTCATCGGCAGTAAACTTTGTTGTAACTGCTGGCATAACGCCTTTCCATTGAATACTCATAATTACGATTTTAATTTTTTCAAAAATATTTATAACCTGCAAATATGTAATTAGGTAAGTTATCACAAAAAGATACTATATTATCCGATTTTATACTAATTTTTAAAATTATTACTTAATATGTATACATTTTTTTATATTTATAGAATATAATTAATCCGTTATGAAAGTATTTCCATTTAAGATTCCAAAAACTAAAGAAGATTCGCTCATTTATCAAGAAGACGTAGAATTTGTTTTTTATGATAAATTGCACCAACACGAAGAAATACAAATAAGCTATATCGAGAATGGCGAAGGAACCATTTTTGTAGGCGACACAATTTCTCCATATCAAAAAGGAGATGTTGTGGTTATTGGTAGTAATTTACCACATGTATTTAGAAGTGAAAATAATACCAACGAGCTTTCGGTAATGCTAACATTGTTTTTTACGACTAACTCTTTTGGAAAAGATTTTTTTATGCTTCCTGCTCTAAAAGACATTCAGCCATTTTGGGAAAACAGTAAGAATGGTTTTGTGGTTAACAATCCTTCAAATAAAGTTGTTAAGGCATTTAAAAAAATAAAAAAGGTAAATGAATTTGATCGTTTTATTCTTTTTCTGGAAATAACCAAGAAGTTATCTCAAGAGAATAAAACACCACTTTCTAGTTATATATATGATAAGAAAATCACAGATAATGAAGGAAAGCGAATGCAAACGGTTTTTGAGTACGTTATGACTAATTTTCAGAAGAATATTACTCTGGAGGAAATCGCTGCATTATCAAATATGACTAAAAATGCTTTTTGCAAATACTTTAAAGTCCGGACCAACAAGACATTTTTTCAGTTCCTGATAGAAATCCGGATTGAGCGGGCAGGGAAGTTATTATCCAGATCACAAGAGTTATCTGTACTGGAAGTTTCAGAATTATGTGGGTTTAATAATATTTCTAATTTCAATAGAAAATTTAAAGAAATAAAAGGAATTTCTCCCCTTGCATACCGCAAATCTCAAATGTTAAAATGGAAAGAAAAAGCATAGCTATGATTTTAAAACCCATTTTTTAAGTGTTTTTTATGTTGAAAATTTTAAACCTTTTGCTTTAAAATTACTAAACAATACTTGGCGTGCACTACTAATAGTTTCTTCGGTGCGATAAATACTGCACCAGAATTTCACTAGTAATTTATAATTACCATCAGATATGGCGGTATAATAAATTTGTGGAGTTCTGGAATTGTTTATCAATGTTTGAGATTCAAGTGCTTCAAGTACAATTAAATTAATATCATCTGGAACAATGTCGCCTTCAACATCAAAGGAAATTTCGACTAGTTTAAAGTTATCAGTATAAGTCCAGTTGGTAATATTTTGAGATAATAAGTTACCATTTGGAATTATTATTTCGGCACCGTTTGGAGCATTAATTTTAGTTGTACGAAGTCCCATTGCTTTTACGCGACCCGATTGAGAACTAATTTCGATTACATCGCCAATTTGTATTGGTTTGTCAAAAATCAAAATAATACCCGACACAAAGTTGCTTACAATGTTTTGCAAACCAAGTCCAACACCAACTCCTAAGGCACCCAATAAAATGCTTAGTTTGTCCAGAGGCATTCCTGATGCGGCTACAGCCAATAAATAACCTCCAATTAATACCACAAGACGTGTTATTAATAATTTAGAATGTTGGCGTTTGTTTACATTTTCTTCATTCTCATCATCGACTTCACCAAAAAAGTAAGCAACATATTTTTGCAGAAGGTGAGCCATCCAGATTATAATAAAAAACAAAACAATATTACCCAAGGTAAATGTGATACTACCAATAGTATTTGGGTGGGTTAATAGTGATGTAAATGATGCACGTAGCGATTCCCAAATGTTTAAATTTGATGCAATCACCACCAACCACATATAACTGATTATTATTATAAAAGGTCTTTTTAGATTATCTGATAAACTCTCATGATCAAAAATGGTTTCGATTCCGCGTTTGATTCTTGTCGTATATATTTGTAAAAGGATAATTTCAAGAATTATTTTTAATAGTACGCTAAGTGCAATAATTTGAGTAATTGCAATAAAGGCAGTAAGGCTTAACATATTTGAAAGAGAAACTCTACCGTAAATATTAAAAACAATAGCCAAACCATTTAAACTTATGAATATTATACTTGCCCATTTAAAGAATCCCTTTATGTATAATTGATCCTTAATACTCTTAAGCTGAACTAATCCATAACGTATTCCGAAGACATTAATTAGGATAAAAGCGCAACGTTGGAACAAGCCAACCCCGATAAATAAATCCAGGAAACAAAGTGCAGAAAATAATCCTACTAATAGAAACAAGTTTCGCATTGACTCCTTAGACCAATGATTTTTAAAAAGAAAAGTAAGCACCACAAGCAGAATTAGCTGTAATGATTCTATAAATAGGGCGGGAGCATATAAATTACTTACGATGGCAATATTAAGCCCAATTACAATTACAGGAATAATAATACCACTATTTAAGTATTTAAAGTTTAGTAATGTAAGGTTCTCAAAATGATTATTGTTTTTCAGGTATTTAAGATTACGAGAAATGTACCAAGCTAATAATCCCATAAAAAATGTAAGAGTGATTAATCCGCCGATACTATAATTTAAATAGTATGATACCACGCTATTCTCTATAGCTACTTTTGCTTTAATATTTTGCGATATGTCTTTTTTGGCAATTGTATCGCTAGTATTCCATATAAAAGGATATTCTCTGCCAAGAATACTTATTCCAGATTTTTCAAGCTTTTTTTCTACAGTTAATAATGCACTCGAAACTGCTATTTTTCTTTGTACCGTTAGTCTGTTTTTGGTATTAAGAACCTCTAGATTGTGGTTCATAAGGCTATCTGTACTTAAATAAGTCTTTTTAAGATTTAAAAATTCGCTCTTAAATTGCTTGCGAAGGATGGTATCTTTTAATAGTGTAATTAGTGCTTTGTCTTTGCGTAAGTCAGCAAATCGACCTTTGATTTTATCAAGGTTTTTGTTGCGTAAATTAATGGCAGTATTTTGTTCGTCTAATTCCTGACGAATTTCTTCTAATACAATACGATACATTTGCTGATTTCGCACATTTGGATTAGCCCCTTTTAAATTAGCCAGAATAAGATCTAGTTTATTTTGGGTTCTATCTATTTCAGCAAACAAATGAAATGTACTTCCTTCAAAAACGGCGTCATTATAAGCAGATTGCAAAACCTCACCAGCTTTTTCGATAGCCATAAGATAGTCACTATCGGTCTTGGTCGAATCTTCAAATAATTTCCCACTGCCTTGTGTTTTAGCAGTATCTGGAGTAGCGGTTGTTGTGGCTTGTGAGTAAGCAAACGGTGAGAAGAGCAGTATCGTTAGTAAGGATAAAAGACAAATAAATTTTCTGTTATGACGCATAATATAAATCATGTATTTAAGACGTCAAATTTAGAAAAATATGCTTACAAAATCTAAACTTTAAGTTTTGTTTGGGTCAAAAACTATTGCCAGTTTTTTGACATAAATGCAAAAATGTAAACACGAATTGCACTAATTAACACGAATCTTAATGATTAAATTGGTTTGTGAAATTAATTCCTTTAAGTTTTGTTTGGGTCAAAAGGAATCATGCTTATATCTTTAAACCATATAAGTAATGTAAGTTCATTTAAGTGAGTTGTGTAAAAATAGCTGGATAACGGATCGCATCCACAAACAACATCTTATAACCATAGCCAACGGTTTCAACCGTTGGAACGCAAAGGACAATCGCAATCTGTACCGCACGGTTGAAACCGCGGGCTATGATTGAAATAGGATAGAATTTAAGATTCTTGGTATAGACCTTTGTCAAAGTTTTAAAACTTTGACAAAGGTTGTATTGGACAACTATATTTTTTGAAGTGAAGAAAAAACAAACAACATGAAAGATTATTTCTTCATAACCAATGCTTTATTATACTCGTAGTTCATCTTTGCAATAGAAAGTACCGATATACCTTGCGGACATTCTACTTCGCATGCTTCGGTATTAGAACAAGCTCCAAAACCTTCAGAATCCATTTGGTTTACCATTGTTAAAACCCTTTTTGATGCTTCTATTTTTCCTTGTGGGAGTAATGCTAAGTGTGTTATTTTGGCACCAACAAATAATGCTGCGCTAGAATTCTTGCAAGTCGCAACACAAGCACCACAACCTATACAAGCCGCCGCATCAAAGGAAGCTTCGACGGTTTCGTAGGATATAGGAATACTATTTGCCTCGGGCGCCTGACCAGTTGAAGCTCCAATATAACCACCAGCAGTAATAATAGAATCAAATGCGGTTCGGTCAATTTTTAAATCCCGAACTACAGGAAAAGCCGTTGCTCTAAATGGTTCAATATATATAGTGTCGCCATCCTTAAAACTTCGCATATGGAGTTGGCAAGTTGTAGTATGTTTTAATGGGCCATGCGCTCTACCATTAATCATAACACCGCATTGTCCGCAAATACCTTCTCTACAATCATGGTCAAATTCTATAACGCGTTCCCGTAGTTGGATAAGTGATTCGTTTAAAAGATCGAGCATTTCTAAGAAAGACATATGTTCGGTTACGCCATCTATTTCATAATCTACCATTTCTCCTTTAGAATTGGCATTTAATTGGCGCCATATTTTTAGATATAATTTCATCTCTTTTAGTTTTAATTATTTGTAGCTACGTACTGCAAGTTCTACTGATTCAAATACCAAAGGCTCTTTGTGTAGTTCAGGAGGATTTGATTCTCCTTTCCATTCCCAAGCCGACACATAACAAAAATCGGCATCATTTCGTACTGCTTCTCCTTCGTTACTTTGGTATTCTTCTCTAAAATGCGCTCCGCAAGATTCCTCTCTTTGCAATGCATCGTAACACATAAGCTCAGCTAATTCAATATAATCGGCTACACGTCCGGCTTTTTCTAATTCACTATTTAATGTATCATCACCAGTTATTAGTAAGTCTTTTTCAAAAGAAGCTTTCAAAGATTTTATGGCTACAATTGCTTCTTCAAGATTCTGTTTACTTCTGGATAACCCACATTTTTCATACAATAATCGTCCTATGGTTTTATGGAAATAATCTGTTGATAAATTCCCTTTGCTTTGTAAGAATTGGTTTAATTGATCTCTAACCGTTTTTTCTGCTTCCGCAAAAGCGGGATGGTCGGTACTAATTCGGGAAGCGTTTAGTTCGCCAGACAAATAATTAGGAATAGTGTAGGGCGCTATAAAATAGCCATCGACACAAGCCTGAAGCAGAGAATTTGCACCAAGTCTATTTGCGCCATGATCTGCAAAATTAGCTTCACCAAGGGCAAACAATCCAGGAATTGTAGTCATAAGTTCATAATCTACCCAAAGGCCGCCCATCGTAAAATGCGCAGCTGGCGAGATAAGCATTGGTTCCTTATAAGCATCGATTCCGTTAATTTTTTCATACATAGCAAAAAGGTTGCTGTATTTGGCTTCGATGTTTTTCTTGCCTTGTACAGCGATTGCATCCGAAAAATCCAAATAAACAGCATTCTTCATTGGTCCGGCACCATGACCAGAGTCAATTCGTTCTTTGGCAGCTCGAGAAGAAATATCTCTAGGAGCAAGATTACCAAAGGCTGGATATCGACGTTCCAGATAATAATCTCTTTCTTCTTCGGGGATAGCATTAGGAATTCTATCGTCTCCCGCTTTTTTAGGAACCCAGATACGACCGTCATTTCGCAATGATTCAGACATTAGAGTAAGCTTCGATTGATTTTCTCCATGTTGAGGAAGACAAGTAGGGTGGAACTGAATCCAACTTACGCCAGCCATATAAGCCCCTTTTTTGTGTGCTCGCCATATTGCCGAACTATTGCAACCCATAGCAAGCGTAGATAGATAATATACCTTACCGTAACCACCTGTTGCAAGTACTACAGCATCGGCAGCATGACGCTCTATGGCTCCAGTTTCTAGATTACGGGCTATAATTCCTTTGGCTTTGCCATCTATCAAAACCAATTCGAGCATTTCGTGACGCGTATGCATGGTAACTTTACCAGTGTTTACTTGGCGAAGAAGCGATTGATACGCTCCAAGCAAAAGTTGCTGACCTGTTTGTCCTCGGGCATAAAAGGTTCTGGAAACTTGTACACCTCCAAAGGATCTATTGTTTAGGTAACCTCCATATTCTCTTGCAAAAGGCA
The DNA here is from genome assembly GCF_057834355.1 of Flavobacterium sp. GL_143. Lineage (NCBI taxonomy): Bacteria > Pseudomonadati > Bacteroidota > Flavobacteriia > Flavobacteriales > Flavobacteriaceae > Flavobacterium > Flavobacterium sp. GL_143. The sequence continues at coordinate 3,979,746 of NZ_CM174401.1, forward strand.
CACCTTGAGCAACCGATTGGTCGATTAAACTAGCTGAACATTCGGCTAATCTATACACATTGGCTTCCCGAGATCTAAAATCTCCACCTTTTATAGTATCGTAAAACATTCTATACACGCTGTCACCATCATTTTTATAATTCTTAACAGCATTTACACCACCTTGTGCAGCGACTGAATGTGCTCTTCTGGGCGAATCCTGAAAACAAAATGATTTAATGTTATACCCTTGTTCAGCAAGTGATGCCGCACAAGAAGATCCTGCAAGTCCTGTTCCTACCACTATAACAGTAAGTTTCTTTCTGTTAGCAGGATTTACAAGTTTTGCTTTGGCTTTATAATTATTCCATTTATCAGCAAGTGGTCCATCTGGTATTTTTGAATCTCTCATTTTCATACTATTTTAAATAAATATAAAGAGGAATTGCCATGAAACCTCCTGTGATAATTAGGGTATATCCCCATCCAAATACTTTTATAACTTTTACATATTTAGGATGATAAAGTCCCATTGTTCTCGAGGCACTAAAAAAACCATGTAATAGATGGAAACCTAATGCTATAAATGATACCTCATAAATTATTACATACCATAGTTGCGAATACGATTGTACAACAATCTCATATAAATCCTTATTTCCTGCAGCATCTACAGGCAGGTTAGTAAATTTATATACATACCAAAAATCCTTAAAGTGTATGATAAGAAATAGGAGTAGGATGGTACCTAATATGCCCATGTTCCGACTATTCCATGCACTGGCAAAATTTCTTTTGTCATAATGGTAGTTTTGTTTACTTGCAGTATTATTTTTTATAGTAACAATTATTGCATAAATTGCATGTCCGATTAAGGATAAATACAAAATCCAGGAAATAATTTTTATAAACATATTGCCTGACAATAATTTAGAGTACCAATTGAATTGTTCTCTTGCCTGATCTTCGGGTAAAAAAAGTTGTAAGTTACCAAGCAGATGTATCACAAGAAAAAAGCATAAGAAAAGGCCAGTAGCTGCGATAATCATCTTGTTTTTTAAAGTAGTAGATTTCATTATTTGCAAGATTTTTTAAGACTTAATATTAAGGGAATCCTAATTTACTATAATTCATTTAATTTTAGATTGAATCTTTTAATTAAAAACGTAAAATGGAATGGGTGTAAATAATCAATATCCTATTTTTCTGAAAAAAAAATGCCTAAAAATTAAACATTGTTTATTCTTTAATATTTAGCCCAAATATTCTATTAATAATGAGGTATTAAAAAATAAGTACCCCTGTTATTATGTAATAGGCAAATATTTAAGAACAAACAAATTATTTTTTGTAAGATTTTGCAGTATTTATTTTTATATTTGTTTGTATCAACGATTTTGTATACTAAATCTAATCTTAGGAATTGTATGAAAAAGATACCTTTTAACCGACTGATGTTTTTGTGTTTTAATACAAGCTTTGTTATAGCAATAAGCCTAATCCGATTAGAATGGATTAAATTTTTTAGGCCCGTCTACAATACCACAATGCAATTTTCTAATAGTTTATCTAGATAGAAATTCTAATTTATTCCATACCGTTGTTAATACATCTGTAATGGTGTAATTATATAAACTATTCCCAAAAAGAAAGTAATTAAACTTCGTTATTATACCCCCTTATTTATATAATTTATGAAACAAAACAAACTTTTGCTATTGGTTATTTTTTGTTCCTGTGTATTGTTATCCAACTCATTAAATGCCCAATTAATGGCTGTAGAGTCTAAAGATACTTTGAACGGAAAACCCAAAGTTACAGCCAGACTTATAGGAAGGCTTAAATTAAATGGTATTTATGATATTAAGGGAAGTCTTAGCGGTAATAGTTCGTTTCTTATTCATAATAATGATGTTTCGGGTTTAGATATACCTTCTTTTAGTATGGATATGAGACAGTCGCAATTGCGTTTTGTTAGCACGATACAATTAAATAATGGTAAAGAATTAAAATCAATGTTAGAAGCTGATTTTGAAGGTGCTAATAATACGTCTCAGTTTAGGCTGCGTCATGCTTATGTTCAGTATGATCATTGGACGGTAGGACAAACGTGGTCAAATTTTGGAGATTCATCCTTATGGCCTTCGCCATTATTAGATTGGGATGGGCCTACTGGTATGGTACTTTCTCGTAGGATTCAAGTACGTTACACAGGTCTTTTTAAAGAAAACGGACATACTTCTTTTATGCTTTCGGCAGAGTATATGGAGCCGCGCCGTTTGTATGATTATACGTTAAATCCAACTCATGGTGTAGATTATGCTCCCTCTAGAGCTCCCGATGCTGTGGCTGGTATACGATACGCTTTTGATAATGGAGGTTTCATGAAATTATCAGGTCTTTATCGCAGTATTGCTTATGACTCTGAGGATATTGCAGCAGGAAAAACAGAGTTTGAATTTGATTCTCAAAGTGGTGGTGGTGTCACTGCCATGACAAGTATATTTTTTAGAAAAAAATCAGGTTTAGTAAATAATCTGCAAGCACAATGGACTATCGGTAAGGGAATTAGTGATTATTTTCTAGCTGTAGGAGGATCAGGTCTTGATGGTTTTGCCAGATCAGATTTTTCAGGAAAACTAGATCTATTACCTGTACATGCTGGTTTTATTTCGTACGAACGTTTCTTTAATAAAAAGTTTCACTCGATGGTTATGGCTTCTTACAATCATTTTTATGATGGAGCAGGCACACTAGCAGGTTGGGACCGAATGACAAATTATCAGTTTACGCTTAACGCATCGTATGACTTCTTTGATTTTCTAACAATTGCACTTGAACCACAAATAGGGTACAAACAATTGCAATATGCCGATGGAAGTACACAAGGAGCTAACGCCGTTCGCATCAATTTTGGGATGCTATTTAATTTCTAATATCAGGATTAACCAAATAAATATTTTAAAAAATGAAAAAATTAGTACTTGTATTTTTGTTGTGTATTGCAACATCTTTGGCCTTTGGACAACAAAAGCCCAGAATCATAATTCTTGCCACGGGTGGAACTATAGCAGGCGAAGGAAAATCTTCGGATAGAGCAGGATATACTGCGGGTAAAATTCCTGTAGCTGATCTTATAGGAAGTATTCCGAGCATAAACGCTATTGCAGATATTAGCGGAGAACAAATATCATCTGTAGGTAGTCAGGATATGAGTATTGAAATATGGAAAAAACTTGCTGTACGTATTAATGAAATATTTAGTAAAAACGAGGCAGATGGTGTTGTTATAACGCATGGTACAGATACTCAGGAAGAAACAGCCTATTTTCTTGATTTAGTTTTACCGCATGAATTACCTGTTGTAATTACAGGATCTATGCGTCCGGCAACAGCTATAAGTGCAGATGGACCTAAAAATCTTTTTGATGCAATTACTGTCGCTGCAGATCCTAAAAGTAAAGGGCGTGGCGTATTAGTATCTTTTAATGAATCAATCTACGATTCCAGAGAAGTTACTAAAACTAGTACAACAAAAGTAAATGCTTTTAGATCACCAGATTCTGGTCCGCTTGGAGAAGTATATGATGGCCGTGTAGAATATTACAAATCATCGGTAAGAGAAACAGCAAAAGAAGGACCTTTTGAAGTAAATAAAAACACAAAATTACCTAAAGTAGAAATTGTATATATGTATGCCGATGCATCTCCAGAATATATAGATTACTTAGTAAAACAAAAAGTAAAAGGTATTGTAATAGCTGGTGTTGGAAACGGAAATTTCTCTAAAGCTTTTACCGAAGCTATAAAAAAAGCTACTAAAGCAAATATAGCAGTTTGTCGCTCAAGCCGTTGTCTAGAAGGCAGAGTAGTGCTTGATGGAGAAACAAATGACAATGAACTTGGTACAGTAGTATCAGATAATCTTAGTCCGCAAAAAGCAAGGATATTATTGATGCTTGGACTTACAAAATCAAAAAACAAAAAAGAACTGCAAGATTATTTCTTCCGTTTTTAACTTCCTTTTTTAATAATTTAACACATTACATTATGAGCAACTTTCGTACAGAACATGATTTTCTTGGAGAAAAACAAATACCAGACAATTGTTATTATGGAGTACAGACAGTACGTGCCAAAGAAAATTTTGATATAACAGGAATTCCTATAGGATCAGAACCTTTATTTATTAAGGCTTTTGGTCATGTAAAAAAAGCTGCAGCAATGGCCAATAGAGATCTTGGTGTATTAGATGCAAAAAAGGCTGAAGCTATTATTTATGCTTGTGATAGATTAATTGCAGGAGAATTTGCAGACCAGTTTATAAGTGATCTTATTCAAGGAGGAGCAGGTACATCTACCAATATGAATGCTAATGAGGTAATTGCCAACTTGGGATTGGAATATATGGGACATAAAAAAGGAGAGTATCAATACCTTCATCCTAATAATGACGTAAACCTTTCGCAAAGTACAAATGATGCCTATCCATCGGCTTTTAGAATAGCAATTTATCTTAAAATAGAGTATTTTACAGAAGCTTTAGCGCAACTGCAAGAAGCTTTTTTTCAGAAAGGAAAAGAGTTTGCTAATGTTATTAAAATGGGACGTACGCAATTACAAGATGCTGTACCAATGACATTAGGACAAGAGTTTAATGCTTTTGCAACAACAATAGGCGAAGATGTAATTCGTTTACGCCAATCAGAAAGATTGATTACAGAGGTAAATATGGGAGCAACTGCCATTGGTAGTAAAGTAAATGCTCCAGAAGGGTATCCAGAACTTTGTGTAAAATACCTTGCCGAAGTAAGTGGAGTTCCAGTTACTCTTGCAGGTGATTTATTTGAAGCGACTTACGACCCAAGTGCTTTTGTAGAAGTAAGTGGAACTTTAAAAAGAAGCGCCATAAAATTGAGTAAAGTTTGTAATGACCTTCGCTTATTAAGTAGCGGACCTCGTTGTGGGTTTAATGAGATTAACTTGCCAGCGCTTCAGCCAGGATCTTCGATTATGCCAGGAAAAGTAAATCCAGTTATACCCGAAGTAGTAAACCAAACTTGTTTTTATGTTATTGGTGCCGATTTAACGGTTACAATGGCAGCAGAAGCAGGACAATTACAATTAAATGTAATGGAACCAGTAATTGGGTTTGCCTTGTTTACATCATTAGAATATCTTACTAAAGCCTGTAATACCTTAAAAGATAAATGTATTGTAGGTATAACTGCCAATGCAGAACATGCAAAAGATTTAGTGATGAATAGTATTGGTATTGTTACACAACTTAACCCAATTTTAGGATATGAAGCTTCTTCAAGTATTGCCAAAGAAGCACTTAAAACAGGTAAATCGATACACGACATTGTAGTAAACGAAAGAAAGCTCATTACCCAAGACAAATGGGAGGAGATTTACTCGATTGAAAACCTTATTAATCCTAAATTCATCACTTCATGATATTAGTACAGTTCGCTATACTTATGGCCATGATCCTTATCGGGTCACGGCTTAAAGGGATAGGCTTGGGAGTTATGGGAATGATAGGACTACTTATTTTTGTTCTGTTTTTCCATATGCGTCCAGCCGATCCGCCTATAGCGGTACTTCTTATCATTTTAGCCATTGTAACCACAGCTGCTACATTACAGGCAGCTGGAGGTTTGGATTATTTGGTGAGTATTGCCGAGATGATTATTAGACGTAATCCGAAGTATATAACTTTTATAGCGCCATTTACAGTTTACTTTTTATGCTTATTTGCAGGAACAGCACATATAGTATATTCACTACTTCCTATTATAGCCGAAGTATCAGCCAAGAAAAGAATACGACCAGAACGACCGTTAAGTATATCTGTTATCGCATCACACATGGCACTTACGGGTAGCCCAATGAGTGCAGCAACGGCTTCATTGGCAGCAATACTAGCTTATTCTACAGCAGTTGTAGATATAATGAAAGTATGTATTCCTGCTTGTATGATAGGTATTATAGCGGGTGTTATTTCGGTATGGAAAAAAGGCAAAGAACTTAACGATGATCCAGAGTTTATCGAAAAAATGAAAGATCCTGAATTTGCTGAGAGTATAAACAAAACATCCGAAACAAATAGAGAGTTAAAGCCGGGTGCAAAAACAGCAGTATTTATTTTTGGTAGTGCGATATTACTGATCATATTTTTTGGAGCATTTCCGCAATTTATTCCAAATGTTGGAGAAGGAACTGCAGGATTTGCAGTAGGAGCAGATGGAGCAATTAACCTTACAGGATTAATAATCATGATAACATTATCGGCTTCGGCATTGATAATGATAATTACCAAAACACCTCCAGTGTTGGTAGCAAAAATGAGTTTGTTTACATCAATGGCTACTGCAATTGTTTCAGTTTTAGGTGTAGTATGGATGAGTGCCACTTTTATGGGAGCAAATAATGCTTTAATAGAAAGCACTTTTAGAGATATAACATCAGAGTATCCTTTTACTTTTACCTTTGCCTTGATAATTATGGGAGCATTGACTTTTAGCCAGGCTGCTACAACAAAAATTATGATGCCAATAGGATTGTCTTTAGGAATTGGTCAGCCACATCTTATAGCGATGTTTCCAGCTGTAAATGCCGATTTTATATTACCGGGTTATCCTACATTAGTCGCAGCCATGGATTTTGATCGTACAGGCACAACTCGTATAGGGAAATATGTTGTTAATCACAGTTTTATGCTTCCCGGACTTGTTACCATTGCTGTAACTATCGCTTCAGGTTTTTTATTAAGCATGTTTTTATAGTACTTAATTAATGATTTGTTTTTCTTGTTTCATAATGCAAGAAAAGCAAATCATTACTAATTTTAAACCTATAAAGTTTCGATTAAGAATTTAAAATTAGCAAAAGATTTTTTTCACGCAGATAGTACAGATTAAAGCAGATTTTTTAGCAAATGAATCTGCATATATCAGCTTAAATCTTTTGGAATCTGCGTGAAAGAATACTTACACCTTTTTAATGTTGAGTCTACCTATGTGTCAAAGCTAATTACAATGAACAGATTAATTTTGAGTATTGTGGAATCTTTTTTTTACTTGAAGTATTACTGCTACCATTACTACAGGAAGCAGCTGCTAAAATTCAAATTAGCAATCTATTACATCCTTACTACAAAATATTTTTTTATATATTTGATTTTATATATTCGTTTTTAATTAATTCGAAATACTAATTTTTAGTGCTTTTTGAATAATACTAAAAACGTTTTTTTTGTTTAAAAGAATTTCTTGCCCCAGAAGTTTTTTTAGGATTGTCGCTGTAAAAGCACCAAAAATAACCTACTGTATAAAAAAACAAAATGATCAAATTTAGAATTAGATTTTTATGTACCTCTATTTTATTTGTAACCTTCGTACTTAACGCTCAAATTAAGAAAATAGGTGTTCCTTTTATAACAAATTATAGCCCTAAAACCTATAAAGCAGCTTCTGAGAATTGGGATGTTTTACAAGACTCTCAAGGAATGATGTATTTTGCCAATCATTTTGGTTTATTACAATTTGATGGAGTAAGATGGGGGATAATTATGCAGCCAGAAAACAAGAGTATGGTTCGCTCCCTCGCGATAGATAAAAACGATAAAATTTTTATAGGTGCTCAAGGCGATTTTGGGTTTGTAACCAAACAGCCAAATGGTCAATATGATTATACATCTTTAGTTAAATTACTTCCAGTTTCATCCAGAAATTTTAGTGATGTATGGCATACTATTGTTCATAATGATGAAGTGATTTTTTTCTCATATGAAGCTCTTTTTATTTATAAGAATAATAAAATTAAAGTTATAAAAGCCATTACGAGTTTTGATGAGTTTTTTAAAATTAATACTAATCTTTATGTATTAGATAATAAGAAAGGATTACTTAAAGTAAAAGATGATCAATTGATTTCTATTGATGGAGGTTCGAAATTTGCAGGAATGAAAATCCTGAAGCTATTCGGAACCGAAAATAACCTAACAGTATTAACTCAAAAAGACGGCTTTTTTATTTATAAAAACAATCAATTAAAACCTTTAAAAACCGAAGCAGATTATCTTTTAAAACAAAATCAGGTTTCTGTAGGCGTTCTCCTTCCATATGGATATTATGCTATAGGAACACGAGAAAATGGACTCATTATTATTGATAAAAACGGACACTTAATTCAGCATATCAATAAGCAAATGGGTTTGCAAAATGAGTATGTTACCAATCTTAAACTAGATGCAGCAGGTAATTTATGGGTAACACTTAAAGATGGGATTGCGCTTATTCAAATTTCTTCGCCATTATCAAGAATTCTGGATACCACAAACTTCGAAACCAAAATATATTGCAGTCAGATTTATCAAAACAAGTTATATATAGGAACGGATAATGGATTGTTTTGGTTGGATTGGGAGAAATACAGACTTGGACAACACGGAAATATACATTTTCAGCGTGTGGCAGGAATGTCTGAAACGGTATGGAACATTGGTGTTTTTGATAATGTACTTTTGGCTTTCGAAAAAAACGGAATATTCGAGATAAACGGAAGTGCAGCAAAATTAGTTGCAAAAACAGATGGAGCATGGCAAGGTGTAGTTATCCCTAATCATCCCGATTTGTTACTAGTTGGAGGATATTCGGGATTATATTTATTAAAAAAGGTAAATCAATCTTGGGTATATCAGTTTAAAATTAAAGGCTTTAAAGAAAGTAGCAGAGTAATTACAATTGATAAAGAAGATAATATTTGGATAGCACATGGATACAAGGGAATCTTTAAAATAAGATTGAATAATACGTTTGATAGTATTGCAAGCATGCATTTTTATGACAAGAAAGACGGTTTTCCGTCGAGTATATTTTTGAATACCGTCAAGTTAAATAATCAAATCCTTTTTGGTACTACAAAAGGGGTTTACAAGCAAGATCCCTCTACAAAACGAATGGTTCCGGATGCTATTTTTAAAAAGTATTTGGGTATGAATAATCACATCAGATTACTCAAATCCGACAATAAAAGTGCTATTTGGTATGTTTCAGGTGATAATACAGGAAGAATCGATAAAAAAAAGGATGGAAGTTTTTCTATAGATGAATTACCTTTTAGAAAATTGAGGTATTTATATATTCCTGGTTTCGAAAACATACAAACTACTCAAGAAGGAGATGTGTTTTTTGGTACTCAAGACGGATTGATTCATTATAATAGTATTAAAAATAAAAGCTATGGTTTAAAATACAAAGCAGTTATATCCGAAGTGAAAAGTATTTTTCCAAAAGACAGTCTATTATATTCAAGCAGATACGATGTTCTTTCGGCAAAGGAAATAACTACAAATGATAAATTTTATCCAGTCTTGCCTTACTCTAAAAATGCACTTCATTTTTCGTTTGCTGCACTTTGGTATGACGATGCCGATGGTACAAAATATGAATATTGGCTAGAAGGTTTTGAACCAAAATGGTCTGATTGGGGACCACAAACAGAAAAAGAATACACGAATCTACCCGAAAACGAATACACTTTTCATGTAAGAGCCAAGAATATATATGATGTAGTGAGTGAAGAAGCTGTTTTTAAATTTGAAGTTCTGCCGCCTTGGTACAGAACGAGTTGGGCTTATATCTTGTATTTATTCCTTTTTGGAACTCTAATCTATGTTATTATTAAATATCAAAAAAAATTAGCAGAACGTAAGCGTCAACAATTAATTCTAGATCAGGAAAAAGAACTATTGCTAAACCAAGCAGCATTTAATGAGCAAAAACTGTTATTAGAACAAGAAAACATGAATGTGATTCGTGAAAACTTAGAAGCTACAATTAATCTCAAGAATGCCAAAGTAGCTTCAAATACAGTCAATTTGATACATCTTAATGAAATTTTATTATCCATAAAGGAACTTATTAATCAAATTGATAAAAAGAATGATTCCGCTATAAATTTGGGTTTCTTAACCAAAATCAACCGAATAATTGATCATGAATTGCAAGGAGATAAACATTGGAACGAGTTTGAAGAAATTTTTAATCAGCTCCACGATAATTTTATCCAACGCTTAAAAGCAAGTTATCCCGAATTAACACCCCGTGATATGCGATTATGTGCTTATTTGCGTATGAATTTCAATACCAAAGAAATAGCACCTCTTTTAGGCATCTCGGTTAGAGGGGTAGAAGATACCAGATATCGTATTCGTAAGAAACTCCAACTTTCATCTGAAGCAAATATTACGGAGTTTATACTCAACTTTTAAAGCTTAACCGCAATCTTAAATTGTCTATAAATGAACACGGATAGGGACGCGGATGATACGGATTTACAAAAGTAAAGACGCGGATTAAAAACGGATTTTTAAAAATAATAGATAGAAAATTCGTTTAATCCGTGTTTCGCTTAAGCGAATCTGTTTTATCCGCGTTCCTTTTCGCAAAGAGTTACTGACTTAAATTGTCTATAAAGGGACGCGGATGATACGGATTTACAAAAGTAAAGTCGCGGATTAAAAACGGATTTTTAAAAATAATAGATAGAAAATCCGTTTAATCCGTGTTTTCGCTTAAGCGAATCTGTTTTATCCGTGTTCCTTTTCGCAAAGAGTTACTGACTTAAATTGTCTGTAAAGGGACGCGGATGATACGGATTTACAAAAGTAAAGTCGCGGATTAAAAACGGATTTTTAAAAATAATAGATATAAAATCCGTTTAATCTGTGTTTTCGCTTTAGCGAATCCGCATAATCCGCGTTCCTTTCGCAATGAGTTAAGTTGAATTAAAATTAATTACGGTCAATGAATGATTTAATCCCCAAGAAAACCTCATTTATTTTACTGCATTGATAAGTTTTTGTAGTGTTTGTTTTTTTAGCACCGTAGTCAAACCGTACTTACAAATGTGAGTTTATAGTAGTTTGTTTGTTAATATTGTGAGTTATTGATAAAAAAAGAATCTATTTTTTACAGATAGTTCTTTTTGAGTTTAACAATTTTCAACCCCAAAAAACAAAAAACTATGAAACAAAAAAACTTTTTTTTCGGCCTACGACCGAAGAACAACCTACAATTTTTAAAAAAGCTTATTCTGATGGCATTCTTAGTAATGTCACCTTTTATTAAATTACATTCTCAATGTAATACACTCGTTTGGGCAGATGAGTTTAATGGTACTACAATCGATGGTAGTAAATGGCAAAGTATTACAGGTAACGGTTGTCCATCACTTTGTGGTTTTGGTAATGCCGAAGCACAAAGGTATAATCCAAACCAGGCAACGATAGTTAAAGAGGGTACAAATAGTTACTTAAATATCGAAGCTAAATATGAGCCAAACTCACAATTTCCTGATCAGCCATATACTTCTGCAAAGCTCACTACAGAAGGGAAATATTCTTTAAAATATGGAAGAATTGAAGCGCGTATGAAACTATCTTCGGGAGTGGGTGCATGGCCAGCTTTCTGGATGTTGCCAGAGGGAGCAACTGGAACATGGCCTTTTACAGGCGAAATAGACATTATGGAAGCCAAACATAAAAGTCCAAAATCTGTAGATGGAACACTACATTATGATGCAGGCGGATATCATTATACAGGTAGAAGTTATACATCTCCAACGGATTTATCTACTGACTTTCACGTTTATGCTGTAGAGTGGGGACCAAATAGTATAAAATGGTTTATAGATGGAAATTTATTTCATACAGCAAGTCCTAATACTACTGTAAATGGTGGATGGCCATTTAATGACAATAAATTTTATATCATTTTAAATTTAGCAGTCGGGAGTTTAGGAACACCTTATACAAGTGTAAATGGGGCAGGAGTAGCACCTAATCCAGCTGATTTTCCTGCAAAACTATTAGTAGATTATGTACGAGTTTATGATGGTAGTTTTGCCAATGGCGTAATTGGAGCTGCAAAAGTATATGCCAATGCAACCAATAAAACATATTCTGTAAATGCTATTGCGGGAGCAAATTATACTTGGACAGTTCCATCTGGAGCAACAATTACTTCAGGACAAGGAACCAATGCAATTAATGTAAATTGGGGAGCAACAGGAGGAGATGTTTCGGTATTGGCAACAGTAAATGGATGCGATAATAAAACATATAAAATAACTGTAACTACAGAACCGCCTTTGCCTGTTGAGAAGATACATGAAGATTTTCAGGCTAACAGAAATATAGTTTATCTAAATAAAACAGGAGTTTTAACCGAGGCAGTTACAAATCCGTCGGCTACAGGGGTGAACACATCTGCACTTGTTGGAAAATATGTCCGTAATGCTTCAGAGATATATGATGTATTAAATATAAAAAACATAACAATTACCAATGCCAATGATTATGTGTATGGCAGAAAAAGACTTTCATTTGATATTTATACCTCAGCTCCAGTGGGGACAAAAATATCAATGCAATTAGAAAATAGTTTGGTAACAACAGCTATTAATTATCCTTCAGGAAGACATAGCGGTTATAAAGCTACCACAACAGTACAAAATAAATGGGAAACGATAGAATTTGAATTTGAAAAAGTAATAGATGCCAATACAAGTGCTTTGTCTATTAATAATGTAGTATTCTTATTTGAGTCCAACTCTAATTCTGGAGCGACATATTATTTTGATAATTTACTCACAAAAGCAGCACCCGAAAAGCCAATTATTGCGACCGATATTTTACAAAATTATGACGGTATCAATAAGATTATAAAAGGGACTACAACAGGAACATATTCGGTAGTTGCTAATCCTGGTACAAATTCGGTTAATGCTTCTGCAAATGTGGCAAAGTATGTTCGTAATGTAACCGAACAATATGATGTGTTGTTTTTTAATACACAAAATAGTATCGAAGATGCTGGTTTGTTAAAAAATCAGACGAATAAAATAATGATTGATGTTTACACATCAGCACCAGCTGGAACAGTTGTTAGTTTGAATCTGGAAAATAGTTTAACATCGCTTCCTGCAAATTTTCCAACAGGAAGAAACAGTAGTTATGTGGCAATGACTACTAAACAAAATCAATGGGAAACACTTACCTTTTATTATAATTCAAGCCCCGATGAAGGAACTTCAAACTTGGCTATAAACCAAATGGTAATCTTGGTTAATTCAGGTTCTTATACAAGCAACACGTATTATTTTGATAATATAAGAATTGGTTCTACTAAATTGCCAGATACTTTTACACCCGGAGTAGTTTACGAAGATTATCAAACAATACATAATATTACTTTTAGAGATGCCATCGGAACCTATACTCCAAATACGGTAAATCCTAGTGCAAGCGGAATAAATACGTCATCATCAGTTGGTAAATATATTAGAAAAGCAACTGAATTATATGATAACTTTTCGTTTACTACAACTTTAAACAATATTGGAGATTTTAAAAAAGGAACTAAAAAGTTTGCAATAGATGTTTACACTTCTGCACCAGTAGGATCTGTTATTTCTTGGCAAGCAGAAAGTAGTGCATCAATTCCGTCTAATTTTCCTGTAGGAAGACATAGTGTATATCAGGCGGTTGTAAAACAAACCAATACTTGGCATACATTGGTATTTACGTATGCTAGTGCGCCAGACGCCTCTACATTAGATAATGAGGTAAATCGCTTTGTGTTTTTATTCGAGCCAGGTACGAGTTCAGGAAACACCTATTATTTTGATAATATCCGAAGTGTAAATTTGGTTACAACAGACGTTCCAGATAACGATGTTAATTTGGCTTTGGCTAAACCAACTTTAGCTTCAAGCGAAGAAAATACAACTTTTTCTTCTGCGAAAGCAACAGATGGAGATGCGGGTACAAGATGGTCAAGTAGTTTTGCAAATACAAGCGAATGGGTTTATGTTGACCTACAAAGCAATTACAATATTAATCGTGTTGTTCTTAAATGGGAAGCTGCCTACGCAACACAATATAAAGTACAAATTTCTGCGGATAATGTTTTTACCGAAAATGAAACTGTAAACACACAAACTGCTAGTGATGGTGGTACAGATGATTTGGTAGTAAGCGGAACAGGAAGATACATCCGAATTTTATGTACATCCAAAGTGTTGACTCCATATGGATATTCTTTGTTTGAGATAGAAGCTTATGGATCAGCTTCGACAGCAAGAATGTCGGCTACAGTAACAAATGAAATTCCCGAAGAAGAAACTACAGGTTTAAATATATATCCAAATCCTGCTAGTAGTTATATCCAAGTTTCATCATCTGGAAAATTAGATAATAAAATGATTACCGTTTATGATTTATCTGGTAATCCTGTGTTACAGAATAAGGTTGATGCTAAAGCAAATGAAAGCGTTATTGATATAAGCAGACTTTCTAAAGGGATTTATATTCTAAACTTTACATCAGATCAAAAATCTTGGAACAAAAAAATCATTAAAGAATAATTAAAACTTGTTGGTTGTAATAAGCTTAAATAATTACAACCAACATTTAATTCAATGTCATTAAGTTAAGCTTTTGAACTATAATTTTTCTCGAAAAGACGTCAAGTCGCAAAAAAAATCAAGCCTAAACTTTGCGACTTTACGTCTTTGCGAGAGATTTATTCGGCAAAACATTACAGTTGTTTTCTTAACTTAATGATATTGCATTCACGCCTACTAACTTTTGAATATATACTATTACTAACCCCAAAAAAACTTTAAACATGAGGAACTTTAAATTAAAAAAAATCCCTTTTATCGCAGTAGTATTATTTATGCTGCTATCGAATTTTATGTACGGACAAGGACCGATACCGTTTACAATAAACAACACATCTACATTTAATGACAATGAATTGTATGTCGCAATTGTAGGTATTGATTATACAACAGGCAACCACGTTTGGGTAAATGCAAAAACAAGTCAGGTATTACCAATGAGCTCTTCGTACAATACCATTAAAGGACCTACTATTGGCGGAAATACAGGACCGGGACAAAACTCGAAATATGCCAATTGTTTTACCAAATTGAGCGAAATTCCGAATAAAACATTTACGTTGCCACAAATTGCAGGTTGTAGAGTTTTTATAGCCAAAGGACAGCAGTTGTATTTTTACTTTTTTGGAGCCAATGGAGCACCGTCTGGATATACATCGCCAAATCCGTTAAACGTAACAGATCCTAATCAAGGTATTTTATATGAAATTATAGAACTTACTAATAATCAATATGGTTTTTTTGGTAATCCATCCAGAGTAGATTCGTATAAATACCCAATGGGATTGGAATTGTTTGGAGCCAATGGATATCAAAAAAGAGTAGGGGAGTTAAAAAAACATGCCGACATAGTTGCAGCATTTAAAGCCAATGTGCCATCACAATTTCAGGGTTGTGTTAATGATGCAACGGGTGAAATTACAGCGCCATCTAAAACTCCAGCCTTCGCAGATGGAACAGGAGGAACTACCGTTGGCGCTCAAGCCAATTATTTAAAACCCTATATTGATGCCATCTGGAATAAATATAAAACAGAAGATTTAATATTTTATGCAGGAGATGCAGGTGTTTTTAAAGGCAGAGTAATAGGCGAACAACTAGAAATGGTTGGGCAATCTGGAGGATTTGTAGGACGTACAGGAAGAGTACAATATCGACCATCAACTCAAGAAGCACTTGAAGGTAAAGGAGTCTTAGACAGAAGACTGGTAGATGGTGATTTGGATCTTGTAATTCAGGCACAATTAACAGCAGCAATTAACAGACATGTAGTAAATGTGACTACTCCAAATCCTGGACAACAAAATTGGTATGATGCATCAAAATTCTACCAAGTTAACCCAACCAATCATTATTCTAAATTTTGGCATTTGCCAGGTATAAGTGTTGATAATCTGGCTTACGGATTTGCTTATGATGATGTTGCTGATCAATCTCCGTCACTTCATACTACACAACCTACTAAAGTAATTGCTGTTTTTGGAGGATATGGAGGATCAACACCTACAACGCCATCTTCGACTTTAATTCAAGCCGAAAATTATTCATCCATGAGCGGAATTCAAGTAGAAACAACCACAGATACCGATGGAGGTTCGAATGTAGGATATACTGATACAGGAGATTGGATGGCTTATAACAATATTAATTTTCCAACGACTGGAGCATATTTAATAGAATACAGAGTTGCAAGCGCTGTAAATGGTGCAAAAATATCTTCGGATTTAAATGCAGGAACGATTCCCTTAGGAAGTGTTAACATTCCAAATACTGGAGGCTGGCAGAATTGGCAAACCGTATCTCAAACAGTAAATGTAAATGCTGGTACTTACAATTTTGGAATCTACATTCAGAATTCAGGCGTAAACATTAATTGGATTAAAATAACTAAAACAGGAGCAACAGCAAGAGTAGCTTCAATAGACACAAAAATAGAAGAAACAAGTTCGTTAATTATTTATCCAAGCCCAGTAGAAAATACACTTTTTTATACAACAGATCTAACAGGAGGAGATGTTAGTATTATTGATTCTCAAACAGGTACTGTGGTTTCTGGACAAAAAGCAACAGATAATAGTATAAATGTTTCGCATTTAAAATCAGGAATTTATTTGATTATCTTTGAGAAAGACGGTAAAAAAATTGTCAAACGTTTTATAAGAAAATAGTTTTAGAATATAATTTAATCCGTTGGGTGCAATTAATTTTAACACATAGAAATATAGGTCTTGTACGCACAAAAAAGGCGTTTCACTTGTTTTAAATGCACATAGCTAGCTATGTGAAAGAAATATATTTCTTTTTGTACTCTTTTTTACACATAAAATCTATGTTTCTATGTGTTAAATAATTTTTTTACGACCCGAGCGAAGCGAATAGACGCAGTAATTGCACCCAACGGGTTATAATTTAATGACATTATTTTAATCATATAAGTGATGTAAGTTCATTTAAGTTTTATACGGATTGACCACGCTTATATTAGCTTACATTACTTAAATGGTTAACTTTTTATTTAAAATCTTAAAATTTCATAATCTAATGATATAACTCAATAATTTATTTCAAATCCTACTAATTTTAAAAACAAGCCCTATGAAAAACAATTACAAAACAATGCGATCAAGATATATAATCATTTTGATGTTGGGAGTTTTCAATTTGTCAATTGCCCAGAAAAAAGTAATAGCTTACATCCCTAACTGGATTGACCTTAATGCATTTTCAAGTAGCGTTCAATACAGTAAATTAACCCACATTAACATTGCATTCGAGAATCCAGATGCCAATGGATATTTATCTTTTAATTCAGGAAGTAATACAATTATACAAGCAGCACATGCCCAAAATGTGAAAGTTTTTGTATCCCTTGGTGGAGGTTCCGTATCTGAAGGTGGTGCAATTCGCGACAATTATTTTAATCTGATTAAGAGTGCCAACAGGACTGCATTTATTCAAAAAATATATGATTATGTAGTTGCCCATAATTTTGATGGTGTCGACATGGATTTGGAAGGCCCAGCGATTAATAGTGATTACGGAGGATTTGTAATTGCTCTTGCAGCCAAATTACATGCAAATGGTAAGCTAATCACTGCAGCACTTTCTGAAGGATATGGAGGAGCAAATGTACCATCATCTACATTTGCCGCTTTTGACTGGATTAATATTATGGCTTATGACGCTACTGGTCCTTGGGCTCCGGGAAGTCCGGGTCAACATTCTCCATATAGTATGGCTGTAAACCAGTTTAATTATTGGACAGGCAGAGGATTACCAGCAAGCAAAGCTATAATAGGACTTCCGTTTTACGGATACGGTTTTGGAAGTTCTGCAAATCAGGGAATTTCATACGCTAATATTGTAAATACGTATCCTGGTGCAGAAAATACGGATCAAGTTGCCAGCACAATTTACTATAATGGAATTCCAACAATTAAGCAAAAAACGACATTTGCGATTCAAAATGCAGGTGGAGTTATGATTTGGGAATTATCTCAAGATGCAGTTGGTTCTAAATCATTGTTAACCGCTATTGATCAAGTAGTAAATGCCGGGCAACCACCAGTAGGTACTGTTTTAATTCAAGCAGAAAATTACTCTTCAATGAGTGGAGTTCAAACAGAAGCCACAACAGATACAGGGGGAGGATTAAATGTAGGTTATGCCGATACAGGAGATTGGATGGCATATTCTAACATTAATTTTCCAACATCAGGTTCATATGTAATTGAATATAGAATTGCAAGTGCTGTAAATGGTGCCAGAATATCTTCGGATTTAAATGCAGGTACAATTCAGTTAGGTGCTGTTAACATTCCAAATACGGGAGGTTGGCAAAATTGGCAAACTGTATCTCAAACGGTAAATGTGAATGCAGGAACTTATAATTTTGGAATCTACATTCAGAATAGTGGGGTAAATATCAATTGGGTTAAAATCACTAAATCTGGATCAACTGCAAAAGTAGCTTCTTTAAATTCGGAAATAGAAGAAACAGATTCTTTAATAGTATATCCTAGTCCAGTAGAGAATACGCTTTTCTTTACAACAGATGTTACTGGTATTAATGTTAGTATTGTAGATTCTCAAACTGGAGCTGCAATCTCTGGACAAAAGATTATTAATAACAGTCTTGATGTTTCAAGTTTAAAAGCAGGAATATATCTGATTGTTTTAGATAAAGATGGTACAAAAACAGTAAAACGTTTTATAAAAAAATAGCATTTGACTATTCCTCACAATTAAAAAGCCTGATTCTACATAGAATCAGGCTTTAGTTTTATAAACTGAACTTCTTTTTTTTGAGATTAAACCCCTAAGTTTATTGACTTACAGTAAATTAAGTAGTGTACTTAGTTTAGTACTTAATTTTATTTAAAAATAATTCATTTTTTCCATTGTATAACCGTAAAGACTACGTATCTTTGCACCCGAAACAACGCGGGATAGAGCAGTAGGCAGCTCGTCGGGCTCATAACCCGAAGGTCACAGGTTCGAGTCCTGTTCCCGCTACTAAGACAAAAAGCTTCAGAGAAATCTGGAGTTTTTTTCGTTTTGATATGTTTGTCCATGTTTTGTTCACGAACGGGACGCTCGTGCCAGCAGGGGATTAAATGAAGCCTTATTTTCGGATTTGCCTAAACATTCCAAGTACAAGACCATTTTCAAATCAAGTCAAATGCCCAGTTCTCTTATAGCAAGTGTTGGCAGACGTTTTTTATTTCCAAAATTCCCACCATTTTTTTATTAGAACTTCTTCTGTAAAATTATATTTAGGTGAAATTGTTTGATTTCTACCAAATTCTAATCTCTCATTTGGAAACAACAAAGCTGAATATTCTTTTACAAACTCTTTAGTGTTTTCATCGAAATTATTGAAAGCATTTCTTATCTTTTGAAAAATTAATTGTTTTCTGTCCTCTATAAACGCTTGAAATAAAAGAAATTTTAATGCAAACATCTGTTCTTCACAATCCCTGAAAGCATAACTTTCTATATAATCTAAAGCTTGTTCATTAAAATTGGCACCAATAAATTCAATTGCATCAACAAATGCTTTATCTTTCCGAGTTTTGATTAGCATTTTGTGTATGTGAAAATATATATCAACTAAATCTTTAAATTGCTCAGTAGCTAAGTTACTTTTAGAAGTAATTTCTAAACTCTTAATAGTACCCTTTCCAACACCAAGTTCAGCATACACATCTGACAATTCGTCTAAAATTTTATACGTTGATGTTGATTTTAATCTATTTTCCTCTTCTGATAATTGTTTTAACGTATCTAGAAAGCCTTGCTGATACTCGTTTAACTCATCTTCACTTTTCATTCCTTAAAATTTAATGTTAATCTCAATCCTTTTTCTATCAAAATATCTGCCAACTTATTTATATGTGTAACAAAACCACACAAAGCAATCCAAATTTTGTTCTATATGCGTGATAAATTCACACATTATCTATTTTCGACTTTCAAATATATATTTTTATTCACTGTAAATTATCAAAGGCATTTTAAATTGATTGATGCTTTTTGGTATTTATACGAGTAGCTATGAAAACAAAAAGAAGAGAAAAATTAAGATGCGAATTTTAAAATATTATAATAATCCGAGATAATGTGGTTAGATAATTGAATGCTTCCCGCTATTAAGACAAAAAAGCTTCAGAGAAATCTGGAGCTTTTTTTTATGCAGTAATTTTTTCGTCTGTCATTTTGAGCGAAGTCGAAGGAACGCAAAGATAATTACGCAAGAAATTCGTAGAAAGCAACTCTTGTTTGATTGCTTTAGATTGTGGTTAAGAAGACAGGAGACATTCACACAGCTTTCCATAAGAACTCTTCAGGGAGCAGGGTTTCGTTACGAGACAGGAAATAAATAATTATATAAGCTATCATTCTCAAGGATATCTTTACCTTTAAGAGGAGTCATTATGAATAGATAAATTTCATCTTCAATTTTATAAAACAAAAAATTTGCACTTAATTTTTTCAATCCATAATATGCAATTCTATCTGATTTTAGAATTTTATCAACTTGATTATTAATTTTTATTACAAATTCATTAAAACTCAAACTAAAACTTTTGATTGTATCATTGTTAATTTGACAATTAATTTCATAATCAGATATAAAATCAATAACATTGATTCTACAATCATTTTTGAAAACTGATGGAGATAAACACATTTCATACACTTCTGAAGCGCTAAAAACAGAAAAATAGCCAGAAGTAGAACAACCAGAATTTGAATGATAATTCAACTTAAAATCGTTAGAAACATTTTTGAACTTAATTGCTACTAAAGAATATTTTGACTCTATTTCAAACTTTGAAATAACTGTATCATTTTTCATTTTGTAACCTCCTGTACAAACGTATTTTCCTTTAAAATTTGTTATATCTTTTAACTTTATACCTTCGCTTATTATAAAATTCAGATGACCTTTCAAAATGAATTTATAACAACCAAAGAATAATAAAATAATAAAAATAGTTTCAATGTTAAATTTCATTTAGTTTTCTGTTTTTTATTATCTTTTCGCTAACGTCTTGGTACTACATTGGGTTTGGTATTTATTTCGTCCGTTTTGCTTCTATCTTCTTTCCATTCTGTAATAAAAACAAATTTGAAATTTCTCCTTTTTCGCTCTTTTCAAACTGAATTTGTGCATCTACTACTTTGTAGAAAAATAACATTTCACTTTCTACAAATATCGGGAATACCTTTTGTCCTGTCAATTGTGAAAATAGTTGGTCTTTATCTAATGAAATTTTGATTTCAAAATCTTTTTCAACTTCATAAGTCCCAACAAACTTTTGAAGTTCTTCAGTAGTAATACTAATTTCTTTTCTGATTTTTTGCACAGGCAATGGTTTATTATATAGAATATTTCTAATTGCTTTAGAAGGAATTGAAACGTTGTTGTGATTTTGAAGTATTATTATTGTTTTATCATTTGTAATATGTCTATCGATAAAAGTTACATAACCTGGCCAACCCCCATCATGGTTTGCAATTTTTCCAAAATCAGCATTTTCTTCAATTCCCCAACCAAAACCATAATTCCTTTTAGCTCCGTCTTTCAAAGTTGCTAATTCAAAAACTGCTTTCATTCCATCTTTTGTGAGTAATTTATTGGTATATAATGCTCTATCCCAAATCAATAAATCCTTTACAGTTGAATTAACTGATCCATCTCCAACAACACCATCAAGCCAAATAACAATTTTAGTTTCTTTCAATTCGTCTGGTAAAACATATTTTTTCAAACTATCTGAGTAAACATAACCAAAAGCATAATTGTCAAT
Source organism: Flavobacterium sp. GL_143 (assembly GCF_057834355.1). Taxonomy (NCBI): domain Bacteria; kingdom Pseudomonadati; phylum Bacteroidota; class Flavobacteriia; order Flavobacteriales; family Flavobacteriaceae; genus Flavobacterium; species Flavobacterium sp. GL_143. The sequence continues at coordinate 4,001,516 of NZ_CM174401.1, forward strand.
TTTCTTTGGCGATAATCTACGATTGTTAACAAAGGTGTTTTTCATTTTCAACGGTTGGAAAATAGCTGTTTTTAGATAGTCAGCGTATGTCAAACCCGATGCTTTCTCAATTATTGATGCCAATAGTGCATAGCCCGTGTTGCTATATTCCCATTTAGTATTTGGCTCAAATAATATTTTTGGTTGATGTTTACTAAATATATTTATTATGTCTTTGTTAGTGGCAATTTTAGATTTGTCAAATAAACTATCCATAAGCTGCATATAGTCTGGTAAACCTCCAGTATGATTTAATAAGTTTCTTATAGTTATACCTTTATAAAAAGAAAGTTCGGGTAAGTATTTCCTGACGTCATCGTCCAAATTCAACTTCCCTTTTTCTTTAAGTATCATTATCCCCATAGCTGTGAACTGCTTTGAACAAGATGCCAATTCAAAAATCGAATTTTCGTTCAATTTATCTTTTGTTGTTTCGTTTGCAAGTCCAAAACTACGGCTATAAATAACTTTTCCTTTTTCTACAATTAGAAAATTTCCATTGATTTTCTCTTTTGAATAAAGAGAATTGAGTAAACTGTCAATTTTTTGAATTCTGTCTTGTCCAAATGTAAGATGTGCAATTAAAAGAAGTCCGATTGTAATTGTTAATTTCATTTTTTATTTCTTGTTAATTAATGTAGGTGAGATGTTTCGCAAAATTGCCACCAACTTATATATATGTGTGACAAAACCACACAAAGCCTCCAAATTTGGTAGATATGTGTGATAAATTTCACACTATATTTATTTTCAAATATATATTTTTTTTTCACTACAATTTTCAAAAGGCTTTTTAATTTGAGTGATGCTTTTTGGCATTTATATGAGTGGTAAAACAAACAACAAGCTAAAAAAAATTAAGATACGCATGCTAAAATACTGTAATAATCCAAGATAATATGGTTAGATAATTGAATGCTTCCAGCTACTAAGACAAAAAGCTTCAGAGAAATCTGGAGCTTTTTTTTATGCAGTAATTTTTTCGTCTGTCATCCTGAGCGAAGTGGAAGGAACGCAAAGATAATTACGCAAGAAATGCGTAGAAAGCAACTCTTGTTTAATTACTTTAGATTGTAGGTACGAAGTCAGGAGACATTCACACAGCTTTCCATGAGAACTCTTCGGGGAGTAGGGTAAAATAAATATGTAAACTTATTTTAGGACGAGACAAACGTTTGAGGCACGAATTGCAAATCCGTGCTATCGGGTATTCAAAATGATTTATAATAAAAAAATATAATCAAACATATTATAGTTACAGTTGCTGATAGTATTGTAATATAAAGTCTCACTAATTTTTCACCAAAAATATTTATCCAAAAGAACATTCCTCTTTCATAATAATTTCCATTTTTATTTATAATCCAATCCCATTTTCTAATACTCCCTATAAAAAATAAAAGTGAAATAGCAGAAATAGACAGATAAAAATATTCTGGGTTTTGTTTTATGAAATTTGAGAATATGTCACTATATTTTGTTAAGTATTCATTCATTTTTTAATAATTATTTTTGTCAGGCAAGTGGTCGTGAAAGCATGACACATGATGTCTCAGTACTACTGAGGATTTGATAGTAAATTAAGTCCTATTCTCGGATTTACCACCCGAGCGATAGCGAAGAAATTCATAGAAAGCAACTCTTGTTATTTTCTGATAAAGATAAAATTTCTTGCGAAATATAAACGTGAATTTACCACATAATTCGAAATCTTGCCAAACGCCAGTTAGCTGAAATTTTACTTTTTCTTTTCCAACTTAATTATAACATTTCGATCTTTTGATTGATAATAATGCACTCTGATGTAGATATTTTCATCTATCTTTCCACCTCTTGATTTTGCATTATTATAGCCAAAGTCACTTAAGTCATAATCTGAAAATTCAAATTCTACGTTTTTAACATTAAATCTTTCTGTATCGTGTCCTGAAGATGGCATTCCGTGAAAGTTTTTTACATAACCTTCGACTGATTTTAATTCATAATTCAAATTGCTGTAAGTTTGGTATATTTTAATTGTTTGCATAACGAGCAGAAAAGCAAAAATGATTATTGAAGCATATTTTATTATTAGCGCTTTTGTGTTATCGAAGCTTTCGTTTTGTAGGAATAGATTCTGAATAAAACTTCCTTCTTCATTTCCATTATCTCGGATTGCATTAATTACTATCCAATAAATAAATGCAGGTATAACCACAAACCATGATTTTTTTATTACTTCCAAAATTCCAAAATCGTATATAATATCAAATTGTTCCACAAAGCTTATTTTTAAATTTTAGCTAACATTCTGTTACTACACAGAGGGTTTGGGAGTAAATTTAGCCCTATTTTTTGCTTTGCCAAATCATTCCAAAATACAAAATCAACTTTCCAGTAAGCCAATTGCCTAAATCCGTAGTTGTAGCTGTTAGCGTTTTTTACCATTCTCTGGGAGCAATCAGTTCTTCTACATCAGCATTGAATCCATATGCTTTAGCTATAAAGTCAAAGTCTGCCCCAATCGATTCTCTAGCACCAGTTTCAATTTCGCTGTTTTGCTCAAAGAATTCGTTTTGTAAATCATTTATTTTTATAGTCGCTGTATGTGTTAACTTATAAAGTTTGTCAAGATTTTTCGGCGATGTTTTTTCAATATCAATGCATAGTTCAATAAGAATTGTTTTCACTTTGTCAACAAGAAATTTTGGGAAATATGAATCAGCATACATATCTTTTAAATAAGCATAATTTTTCATTTTCTCGTTTTTTAAATTTTCTTGGTTTACAATTGCGTTTTGATTTTTCAATTGCTGACCATTACAAGAAAACAAAATCAGAGAAATTATTACAATAATATGTCTTTTCATTTTTATAAAATTAGTACTAACTTACTTATGTGTGTGACAAAACTACACAGAGCTATCCAAATTTAGGTAGATATGTGTGATAAATTTCACACATTATTTATTTTCAAATATATATTCACTACAAATTTTCAAACAGACTTTTAATTTGATAGATACTTTTTGGCACTTATATGTGTGGTTATGCAAACAAAAGCAAAATATAATTAAGATGTACATGCTAAAATACTGGAATAATCTAAGATAATCTGGTTAGATATTTGAATGCTTCCCGTACTAAAAAAAGCTTCAGATTTATTTGAAACTTTTTTTATGCAGTAAAGTATCTTGAAGTTTAATAAGTAAACTTATTCTAGGATGAGATAAACGTTTGTGCATAAGGTTGCAAATCAGCGTTATCGGGTATAATTCATTTTTTTCATTGTATAACCGTAAAGACTACGTATCTTTGCACCCGAAACAACGCGGGATAGAGCAGTAGGCAGCTCGTCGGGCTCATAACCCGAAGGTCACAGGTTCGAGTCCTGTTCCCGCTACTAAGACAAAGCTTCAGATTTATCTGAAGCTTTTTTTATGCTTTTTATCATGGAGGAATTTGTTGTTTATATTTTATATTCAGAAAAGTTTAATAAAAATTATACTGGTTATACTTCTAATTTAATTGAAAGATTTAAATCCCACAATTTTATTGAAACAAAAGGATATACTATAAAATTCAGACCTTGGGAAGTAATTCATGTTGAATTTTTTAGTTCTAAATCCGAAGCTATGAAAAGAGAAAAATATCTAAAATCCGGAATTGGAAGGGAGTTTATTAAAAATCTAATTTCTAAATTATAACTCCGTTGGGCTCATATCCGCCGCGGCGGACACAGGTTCGAGTCCTGTTCCCGCTACTAAGACAAAGCTTCAGATTTATCTGAAGCTTTTTTTATGCTTTTTATCATGGAGGAATTTGTTGTTTATATTTTATATTCAGAAAAGTTTAATAAAAATTATACTGGTTATACTTCTAATTTAATTGAAAGATTTAAATCCCACAATTTTCTTGAAACAAAAGGATATACTATAAAATTCAGACCTTGGGAAGTAATTCATGTTGAATTTTTTAGTTCTAAATCCGAAGCTATGAAAAGAGAAAAATATCTAAAATTCGGAATTGGAAGGGAGTTTATTAAAAATCTAATTTCTAAATTATAACTCCGTTGGGCTCATATCCGCCGCGGCGGACACAGGTTCGAGTCCTGTTCCCGCTACTAAGACAAAGCTTCAGAGAAATCTGGAGCTTTTTTTATGCTTTTTATCATGGATGAATTTGTTGTTTATATTTTATATTCAGAAAAGTTTAATAAAAATTATACTGGTTATAATTCTAATTTAATTGAAAGATTTAAATCCCACAATTTTCTTGAAACAAAAGGATATACTTTAAAATTCAGACCTTGGGAAGTAATTCATGTTGAATTTTTTAGTTCTAAATCCGAAGCTATGAAAAGAGAAAAATATCTAAAATCCGGAATTGGAAGGGAGTTTATTAAAAATCTAATTTCTAAATTCTAACTCCGTTGGGCTCATATCCGCCACGGTGGACACAGGTTCGAGTCCTGTTCCCGTTACTAAGACAAATCTTCAGAGAAATCTGGAGCTTTTTTGTTTTAACCCTTTTTGTCAATATCTCGTCGCGTTTACGAGCGGGACGCTCACGCCAACAGGATGGTTTTTATTCTACTTTAAAAGTGTCGTTGTCTTTATCTTCTGTCCAATTATATTCTATTTCAAATGCAATTCGTCTTGCAAATTCAATTCCGTGTTGGTCACTTATGAAACCCAAAACCATGTCTATTCCAGCACTTACACCCGATGATGTATAATATTTGTCGTCAATTGTCCAACGTGCTTTTTTGTTCCAATTTACATTTGTCCCATTTGTAATTACCCAAGCAAATGCTCGTTTATTTGAAGTTGCTGTTTTATTGTCTAAAAGTCCAGTCCTTGCTAGTAGTGCACTTCCTGTACAAACCGTCAACACGAATTTGCTGAATGTTGATATTTCTTTTATTTTATCTATGAGTAATTTATTTTCAACTTCTTTTCTTGTACCCAAGCCACCAGGAACTATAAAAATTTCCAAGTCCTCGTTAACATCTTCCAATTTCGCAGTCAAGGCAGAAACTCCATGTTTATTTTTTATTTGCCCACCATTTAACGAATAAAACTTAATAGTATATAAGTCTTCAAGTCGTCCAAAAACTTCTACAGGCCCATAAACATCTAAGGTTTCAAAGTCGTCAAATAGTAAAACTGCTATGTTCATTGTTTGGTATCTTTTAAATTTATCGCCAACGTTCTGGTACTACATGAAGTTTAGGACTAAATTAAGTCCACTCTTCGGATTTGTCAAATCATCCTAAATACAAAACCAATATTTCATTAAGACAATTACGCTATTGTATGCTTTTGTTTTTTACCAATCTTGAATGTGGATAAAGAGATTCGGTAATTGGACTTTTAAATTTTCGGCGCTTTCTTCAGAAATTTTCGTCCTGGTTATATCTAATGATTTTAAATTTGGTAAATTTTTAAATAATGTAAATGACTTTTCGGTTACACTTGTGTCAAAGAGTTGTAAATATTCGAGGTTTTTAAGATCTTTAATATTCATAAGAGTTTCATCATTAACTTCTGTTCCTCCTAAAAACAAATTAGTCAAAAGTGGTAAATTCTTTAAATAATTTAAAGTTTGACCTTTTATTAAGGTGTCGTTAAGCCATAAATAATTAATATTCTCTAAAGAAGATATAGCCATAATTGAATCATCCGTTATTCTAGTCCCTCGAAGGTTTAAATTTTTCAAATTTTTCAAACTGCTTAAATGAGAGATTCCGTTGTCTGTAATTGAAGTTGAATCAATGTGCAAAGATTCTAAACTCGTAATTTGCCCAATTTTCTCCAACCAATTATCATCAATTTCTTTTTTAGAGGATAGACTTAGAAATACTATTTCATTAGGATTTTGACCATCTTCAACAATTGTCCCGTTATATTCAAAACGATCTTGTCTATTTAAAATCCACCATTTATTTTTTTTAATATTATCTATTGCTTGTTGTTCTTTTTCTGTCATTTACGCTTAGGTTTAGATTTTTATACATTAGAGTACAACTTATTTATATGTGTGACAAAACAATACAAAACTACCAAATTGGGGTATATATATGATAAGTATTATAATTTATTCTTTATAAATCATTAAGATACGCATTTGACAATACTATAATAATCTTTTAGAATTTAGTTAGATATTTGAATCCTTCCCGCTACTAAGACAAAGCTTCAGAGAAATCTGGAGCTTTTTTTATGCAGTAAAGTATCTTGAAGTTTAATAGAATTCCTGCTTTTGAGCCTTGTACAAATACTTCATAGAAGTACTTCAGACACCATATTACCAAACCGATGTTTGCTGTAGTAGCTATTTCTTGAGTTGTTCAAGCAACAATTCTTTTAATTGTGAATCAAGTTTTAGGATTGTTTTTGTATAATCTCTTCCCCAAATAGAATAAATAATCTCTTCAACCTCATAACTTTCGAGTTTTTCCAACTCGTTAATTAAAAGTTCTAAATTTGGTTCTTTATTCATCAATGTTGCAAGGTTTTTATAAGTCATTTCAAACTGTGCAGAGAGGATACCTTCACAAATCAGAACGATTGATTTTTTAGTAACTTCATATTTGTCAATTAGGTTATTAATAAAGTATTTATGAACCATTTGATGTTCATCGTCCAATATTTTAAAATATTTACGAACTAATGGAAAATATTTTTCAGAAGTCAATCCCAACCCAAATACGGCATAACTTCCAGGTAAACAGCTTTTTTCGCCTTCTTCTACGTCATTATACCATTCAAATTCTTTCATAGCAACCAATGCATATTGCTCGATTTTATCGTGTAGTTCGGGATATTGCAAACAATTGGTAAAAAATCTGTTGGTAGAAGATTTTGCAATTCCTTTAATTGGTAAAAATTGTTTTTCGGATTTTGAAGAAAATTTAATAGAGTAACTGTTGGGAAACCCTTTTTGAAGTAGATTGATTATAAAATCTAAAGCCTTTTGGTAGCATTCCGAAGTTTCGTTTTTGATAGTAACGGAAATTGTAGAAAAAACATCATTGGCTTTACATTCTATATTTTTGTCTATATAATGAATATCTTCTTGGGCAAATAGTCCTGTGCCGAAATTAAGATATTTTTTTGCAGTTTCAGAACCGAAATCCTTGCTTGCTATTTCTAAATTTTTCAGCGCGTCTTGAGCATAATCTTTAAATTTAATCCTCAAAAAGGAAGTGTAAACCCAAAGTGAAAGTTGTTCGGCGTTTACATTTTCTTTCTTAAAATCATTTTTGATTGCATTTTTTTCAGAGAAATTTCCAGAAATATCGAAATGCAATGGTTTAAATTCGTCTTTTACCCAGTTGTTGAGCATATGCAAAATACTTCGTTCGAAATCTTCGCTTGATTTTCTGTTTTTAATGTCTTTGAAAGTGTGATTTAAACAGTGTTCTATTATTTCAATAAGCTTCATTGGTGAAAAACCCATCAAATTAAAATTTACTAGGTTGCCCGAAAACACAGTTATTTCTCTTGCATCCTTAACTTTTCTATCGAGATTGTAAATAACTTTTGTGATATAATTGTTCATCCGTTTCTGAAGCTCTAATTTTCGTTCTTCATCTTCAATGAAAAATGTTTCCTTGTATGAACCGCTTTTATATTCAAATTCCAAAATTACCTTAATACAATACCTAAACATTGGCTGATTGGCTTTGTCAAAAAAGAAATCAGAAATTTGTTGTTTCAGAATAGGAATTACATTGTCAATAAGATTCTCTTTCGACAGATTATCGATGGGTTCTGAAATTTCGAGTTTAAAGTAAGGAGTTTTGTCCCAATCGAAATCGTATATAAACAGTCCTATCTTCTGTCCTTTGAATTGAATTTTGAGATAATCGTGATAGCCTTCCTGAATTTCACATTCAGAATATGCGGTTTCTCCGATATGATTTTTTAAGTCATTTTTTGTTACTTCGACAATACCTTTCATCATATTGTCGATAATCATTTTTTCGATTGTATTCATTTCTGTTTTTTGTCGAGTTTTGTTTTGATCTAGCGATGTTGTGTTAATACCTAATATTCTAGGACTGCAGCAGGCTTGGGACTAAATTAAGTTTTTTTTTTCGTTAAACACAAATCTTAAAAGGCACGATTAACTTTAAATTAAGCCAAAACTCTAATATTGTTAAACCGCTGTTATTATCTTTTTTTATTTACTTGATAAAGATTGTACGTGTGAAGTCAGGAGACATGCACACTTCGGAGAGTTAGAGACGCAATTTCAATAGGCACTTCTTGAAATGGAATCTTTTATTATGTTTTTCGATTTAGAATAAAAAAGAAAAGGATATAAACAAATAAGTCATAAAAGTGATTTTAATCGAAATCTCTTTTACTTTTGCCAAATGTTAGAAATTCTTTACCAAGACGAATATATTATTGCAATTAATAAACCAAGTGGATTGCTGGTTCACAAATCATTTTATGCCCGCGATGCAAAAGTTTATGCCATTCAGGAGTTGAGAAATCAAATAGGAGGGCAACACGTTTATCCTATTCACCGGTTAGACCGAAAAACATCTGGGGTCTTGTTATTTGCATTGGATAAGGAGGTTTTGAAAATTATGAATGATCGTTTTGCTACACGCGAAGTTGAAAAAAAATATTTAGCAATTTTACGTGGTTGGTCACCCGAAGAACTAACGATTGATTATGATTTAATAAATGACGATGACATTAAACAAAATGCAATAACATACTTTCACCGTTTGCAAAATGCCGAAGTTGAGTTAGAGTTTAATAATAAGCCAACCTCACGATATTGTTTGGTAGAAGCGATTCCTGAAACCGGACGTATGCATCAATTACGAAAACATTTCAAACATATTTTTCATCCCATTTTAGGAAGCCGTCCACATGGTTGTAACAAGCAAAATAAATTATGGTTGGAGAATTATGAGCTGAAAGGAATGATGCTTCACGCACATCAGTTAATCTTTAATCATCCAATAAAAAACGAACAACTAATCTTGAATGCAAAGATTAATGAAGAGTTTAGCAGAGTAGGCAATATTCTTAATCTAGATTTGAGTAAGTATGAATAGAATAATAAATTTATCTTTCTTAAATTTACTCCAAAAGCTATAATGTTTAATTTCTAACTTCTAACAAAAAATGGATTTTCAGAATAATGAATTTTCGGAAATTGAATCATTAAAATCAAATAAAATTACTTTTATAGTAAAGGTTTTAGGAGCATTTATTTTTGTGAGTACAATTTTAGGAATAATTATTTCAGAGGTAGTTATCATTGAATCTGAAAAACTATCTGTTATATTTAAATTTTATTCTGTAGTGCTATCTGTTTTACTGCTATCTTTTTTGATATATGCCATAGTAAAGCATACAATTACTATCCGAAAAAATAAAATTACCAAAGTAATAGTTGATTATAATGGTTTGCACCATTATGATAATGAAATAGTTATTGAATCTCTAACTTTTAAGTCTTTATCTCCAAATCCCGATCCGAAAAATTATGATGTAGTTTTATCAGAGGGTGAAGATGTAAGTCTTGATATTTGTGTATATTATTTCGATAATGCTACAAACACAATAATTTATAAAGCCATTATATTCAATACTCCATTTTCAATACACAATGCAAAAGAATTACAAAGACATTTCATAAAAGGTGTTTTAAAGTTTCGATCCGATTTGAAAGTTTCACCTCAGGTTTTAGATTTATTAAATTTAAATAATTTGAAATTGTTTCGTCCTTAAATTTATCTTACAGGATTTACCTTTAATTCTATTTTTACTTTACAGTAATGCCACTTGCTCTCCGAAGTGTTCCTATTGCCACGATTGCGATGAGAAGTCTCCCGACTTCTCATCCATTCCAATAAGTAACAAATATCAAGTAATTTTCGTTTATTTAAGATTGCCTATAACGTCCCTCTAGTACAGCGGGCTTGAAATTAAATTAAACTCATTCATTATATTTGCTAATCATTCCAATTAACCCCAACTTCAAATTAAGGCTAAACCCGTCACATTGTCAAACGGCGGTTGTATGCCATTTTTTATTTATTCAACTCTTTTTCAATTTCTTTAATAAGTTCAATTGTTAGTGGTTTTGTATTTTTGTCGTAAACCCTTATATTATTCTTACCTAGTTTTACAAGAAATTCAATTGTCTTTTTAAATTTTGGGTCTGAATATAACTCTTGTTCTGATTTATCCGCATTTTCTATCATTTTATCAAAACACTTAAACAGAAAATCATTATAATATTTATCGACTTCGTTAATTGCCGGTACATATATTTGATAATAATTTAAGATTTTCTGTTTTAATTTTTCGTCTTCAATATAGCCAATTTTACCACTAGACTTAAAACCTTCATAATTACCAATATTCATTTTTGGTCCATGCGAATAAATTGGAAAATCAACTTTATTTTTAGACTTATAAATACTGTCAAGTTGGTGAGGTGTTAGTGCTAAAATTTTCTCATAGCTTATGTTTGACTTTTTGTATGCTTCCTTTTCAATGTCGATGTTTTTTACATCATTTTGCAAATCATTCTTTAAATTTTCAAGAAACACTGTCACTTCTTCTTGTTGATGCCTGTGTTCGCTCCAACTGTGTAAAGATATTGAAAGTGTTACAGCAAAAACGATTATAAAAATTTCTATAATGATTTCCTTCACTTTCTCTCCCAATGTATGTTTTGAATTTTTCACAGTTTTATAAATTTTTTCTGAATGTTTCGTTATTTCTTCTTGCATATTTTTTTTATTAAAATATCTTCCTATTATTTTATCGAGATTTCTTTACTTTTAGTTACTTTAGGAATATAAATAAGATAATCATACCCCTTTATAACTCTCGATAAGTATATATCATCTACTTTTAGTTTGTTTTGTAAAATAGATTTCTTTAAAGGTCTTAAATCAAAACAGTACCATTGATCATCTTTTAACACATTTAGAAAAGATTTAAAACTAGTATTATCCTCTTCGTCTTCTCCTTTTCCAACAAGCATTATATGTAACGATTTTTTCCAACTTGCTTCTTCAATATTAGAAATTAAGCTGCCTATATCATATATGTCAGTTTTTGTTAATATGGTTTCCCCTTTTGGTAGATGAACTGCACCAAACTTGAAAAGATTTTTTTTGTTTTTCCAATCGGACATTTGGTTTAGCAAGATGCTTTTCATCAGTTGAATCCTTAAGGGATGATTTCTATTAATATAAATCTCTCTACTTAACTTTAATGCTTCAATTTGTTTTCGCTCATTGTCAGAAAGTTTTAACTTCAACAACGAATCTATTTTTTGAAGGCAATCTTCGGATAATAGGTAGAATTTTTCATGACCTTCTTTAGACGCAAGTAGTTTGGAATTATGAAGCATTTGCTCATATATCTCAATCACTTTTTTATTTTTCGAAGTTTCTTTTAAATTTGAAATTATCATTTGATCTGCAAAAATGCTAATTTGTTCAACACCATGTATTTTGGTATTACGTTTAACTAAATCCTTAAGCAAATTAAATTCGGGTTCTAACTCCAAAAAAGAAAAGTTTGTACTATATTCTTTAACAAAAGAATTAAGCTGTTCGGCAGATAGAGATTTAATATTTGTTTCGATTATATCTACTGAATATGGATCAACCTCAAGAAAATAGTTATCAAACTTAACCTCATTGATAATAGCATTTGTGAAATAAGGAATTTCGTTTGTAAAATGACTTTCTCCCAACAAAACCGAATTAGATTGTTTTATTTCATCTAGCAAAACATCCCATCCTTTTCCCTGAAATGAAATATTTTTATCAATTTGGAAAGGGAAACCATTCTTTCGAACTAAACTGTCTAGTAATATGTTTTGAGCATAATTAAAATTTGTAATGGATAATGTAAGAAGTAAGAGTATTTTTTTTTTCATGTTGTATTATCTTTTTTTTTTGGTTTATTTTTTTTGGTTTATTTTGTATTATTATGGTTCCCGAAAATTGCAGCCAACTTGTTTATATGCGTGACAAAACCACAAAAAGCGACCCGGATTTGGGTAGATATAAAGGATAAGTATTATATACTATTTATTTTCAAATATATAATTTTTCCATTATAAATTATCAAAGGGATTTTTATTTTACCTGATGTTTTTGATACATAAAATGAATGTGGATACATCAACAAAAGAAGAAAAAAATTAAGCTATAATTTTGTAATTAGTGAATTTAATTTTTTCAATAGTTTTATATTTCATAATAAAGTGCCTTCTTTTTATTCTTCAAAGAAATCATCCCAAATATAAAACCTGCTTCCCAATTAAGACTATTGTCCAAATCGGTTGTAGTAACTGTTAGCGGTAGTTTTATTTATTTTTTGCAATTCTAAATCCAAATCCGTCATTTCGTGTGCCTTTTGGAGATTGGTACCTAACTTCCGGCATATGAATTCCATATTCTAATGGCTTTCCATCAGTGCTTTGGGTTTCGTAAAACCAACTAACTCCTTTCGAAATTTTATAAGCTCCTTCGGCCGGTCCTTGTGGATTTTTGGTACTTACTAAACTATCTTTTTCAGGATTATACCAATCAAAAACCCATTCACCAACATTTCCAGTCATATCATAAATTCCTAGTTCATTAGGTTTAAGTAGACCAACTTTATGAAAGATGCTGTCTGAGTTTTCTTTTACCCATCCAATCTCGATTGGATTATTACTACCACTATATTTGTAGTTTTTAGTTTTCTTTCCACCTTTAGCGGCATATTCCCACTCTGCTTCAGTTGGTAATCTTCCTCCTGCCCATTTGGCAAAGTCATTTGCTTCATCCCAAGTTGCAAGCATTGGGTTTTCATCTATCCATTTATAATATACTTTTATTCCGTGTGCATTTTCAATAGGTGCTTCAGGCATTTTTCTGCCAGTTTTTTCACAAAATTCTCTAAACTGTTTAACAGTTATTTCATATTTACTTATGTAAAAGTCATCAAGCTCTACCATTCGGTGTGGACTTGTAAAACCATTTATTGTATCTCCTTTTGGGCTAATGATGAATTGGTTTTTACCTTGTTCAAAAGTTCCACCCTCCACAAAAACATAGTCAACATTGTCTTGTTTACAGGAATTTAGCATCAAAAGTCCAAGAAAGATTATAAATGTCTGTTTTGTCATAATATCTGTTTTAAATTACTGTCAACTTATTTATATGTGTGATAATGATTGCACCCTTTTTATTTCAAATATATAATTTTCATTATAAATCATATAGGATGCGCATGCTAAAATACTATAATAATCCTCAAAAAAAATCAATAGATATTTCAATACTTACCGTTACTATGACAAATCTTCAGAGAAATCTGGAGCTTTGTTGATTTATTTAGATTTACAAAATATTGTCTGATTCAGATTACAGGCATGAAGTCAGGAATCATTAGCACAGGCTTGCATGAGAATTCTTCAGGGAGTGCCATTTTAGTTAATCATTTCTTAATCCCTTAAGAAAATTCATCAGTATTAATATAAATTCGTCTCATAAAAACAACTTTTATATTAAAAAATTGATTTATACAACACTTTTAAATATTGCGATTTTCCAGGGAATAGTCTTAGGCTTAATTATTTTAAAGTCTTCTATATTCAATAGTAATTCAAATAAATATCTGGCATACTTACTATTTACACTCTCAATTATTTTATTGAATCATGTTTTTGAGATTGAAGATGCATTTACTCCCTATCCTTTTCTACGCTTTATCGATCACATCGAGTGGGTATTTCTAATCCCTTCTTTCATATTTCTGTTTATTATAAACCGGATTGATGATACTGTAAAAAGTAAACAAAAAGCTTATTTGTGTTTTATTCCATTTGCCTATTCCGCTGTGCTTACTATTGCACAAGATCTCGATCATGTTGCAGGAATTTATGCCATTCCTGAGTCAGGCATCAATATAATCAATATACTTGGTCTGATTCATCTTTTTTTAGCCGTTACATTCATCCCATTTCTATCGCTTTACTCTTATTTTATGATAAGGCATTTAAAAGATTCAGAGGAAAAAAAATGGATAATCATCTTATTAACAATTGTTACTTCATTGTTATTCGCTTTTCTTATTATCTATCTAACCAGCTTATTTATTCAATTTGATATTTCTGCTACTATGAGCATCCTGGCTTTATCTGCAACATTCATAATTCACTGGACAGCTTATATAGGTATCTATAAATACAAACTAGCCAAAAACAAAGATGCGGTTTACAATTTTCTAAATGAAGATTTAGCTATTTCGTATAGCAATATGCAAATTGTAGAAAATAGTATATCAGATGAATATAGGGAATCTATCACGGCAGATAACCTTTACTTTCAAAGACTAGAACTTCTTTGTAAAGAGCAGCACATTTATACCGACAGTACATTAAACAGAGAAAAAGTCGCTGAAAAACTGGGCATAAGCGCAGGATATGTTTCACAAATTGTAAACACGATAACAGAGGATAATTTTGCTAATTACATTAATCAATATCGGGTTGAAGCTGTCAAGGAAATGATTTCAAATTCCGAATATGAAAACTACAATTTGCTAGCGATGGGATTAGAATCTGGGTTTACTTCAAAAACGACTTTTTATAAGGCCTTTAAAAAAGTTACAGGTCAGACACCAAATGAATATAAAAATACCAGTAAATAAGTACCAACTTTATCCATTTTTAAGTTTTTGAAACCTTTTCTTATGTGAATTTTGGGTTGAAATAATTCAAATTACTTTTTATGAAAAAAAACTTTTTATTACTTCAATCGGTATTGATTTAAACGATGGATTTACAAAAGTTGAAAGTATGGCTCGAGAATTTAGATTTCCCACTTTATTAAGGGAATTAGACAGGCTGACGAAAGAAATATAAATTATTCATAAATAATCTTATAAAATAATTCATAAGTTGGTTAGATATTTCAATACTTGCCGTTACTAAACAAAGCTTCAGAGAAATCTGGAGCTTTTTTTGTTTATTTAGATTTATAAAATATTGTCTGATTCTGATTGCAGGCATGAAGTCGGGAAACATTTGCATAGGCTTGCATGAGAACTCTTCGGAGAGTGCCTTTTAGTTAATCATTTCTTAATCCCCTAAGAAAATTCATCAGTATTAATATAAATTCGTCTCATAAAAACAACTTTTATATTAAAAAATTGATTTATACAACACTTTTAAATATTGCGATTTTCCAGGGAGTAGTCTTAGGCTTAATTATTTTAAAGTCTTCTATATTCAATAGTAATTCAAATAAATACCTGGCCTTCTTACTATTTGCACTTTCCATTGTTTTATTAAATTATGTTTTTGAAATTGAAGGTGTATTCACATCCTATCCTTTAATGCTTTTTATAGATGCTATCGATTGGGTATTTCTATTACCTGTTTTCACATTTTTGTTTATTATAAACCGCATTGATGATGCGGTTTATAATAAACAAAAAATTTATTTGTGTTATATTCCATTTGTCTTTGCCAGCACTCTTAATATAACAATTCAACTTGATCATGTAGCAGGAATTTATAAAATTCCTGAGTCCTACATGTTCCTAATCACTATACTTCAGCTGATTCAGATTTTATTGGCCGTTATCATCATCCTGTTTCTACCTCTTTACTCTTATTTTATGATAAGGCATTTAAAAGATCCTCAAGAGAAAAAATGGGTCATTACCTTATTGACTATCATGTATTTGATCTTATTTATCTGGCTAACTACCTATTTGATTGGCCTGTTTTTTCAATTAGATATTTCTTCTACCATGAGTGGGGTGGCTATATTGGCAACATTAATAATGCACTGGACAGCTTATATAGGCATTTACAAATATAGGCTTGCCAAAAACAAAGATGCCATCTATAATTTTTTAAATACCAATTTAGCTGTTTCGTCTCCCAGTATCCAAATTATAGAAAAAAGCCCAACAGAAGAAAATAATACCCCGGAAGAATGCAGAGAATCTATTACGGCAGAGAATCTTTATTTTCAAAAACTTGAACTTCTTTGTAAAGAGCAGCACATTTATACCGACAGTACATTAAACAGAGAAAAAGTCGCTGAAAAGCTAGGTATAAGCGCAGGATATGTTTCACAAATTATAAACACGATAACAGAGGATAATTTTGCTAATTACATTAATCAATATCGAGTTGAAGCTGTCAAGGAAATGATTTCAAATTCTGAATATGAAAACTACAATTTGCTAGCGATGGGATTAGAATCTGGGTTTACTTCAAAAACGACTTTTTATAAGGCCTTTAAAAAAGTTACTGGTCAGACACCAAATGAATATAAAAATACCAGTAAATAAGTACCAATTTATTCATTTTTAAGTTTTTGAAACCTTTTCTAACTTTTCTTATGTGAATTTTGGATTTAAATAATTCAAATCACTTTTTATGAAAAAGAACTTTTTACTACTAATCATTTTGTTTGTCTTTTATTCTGCTAATGCTCAAAATGAAACTGATTCATATCAGAAAAATAATGAAATTAAATTAAATGCAATTGCTCCTTTATGGCAATCTTTTCAGGTTGGTTACGAAAGACATTTAAATCATAATTCGTCATTAGGACTTTCTTTTTATTATGTGTTTGACAATACAAAGAATGAAGAAGATTTAAACTATTCAATATCTCCGTATTACAGAAGATATTTTGGTAAAAAATATGCATCAGGCTGGTTTGTTGAAGGATTTGGAATGCTGACTTCAATAGACGGCAAAAAAATATACGCTTCAGAAGATCATTCAATATATACCGAAAATCCCGATGTTATTGATTTTGCTCTTGGTGCCGGCGGAGGCTGGAAATGGGTCAGTAAAACCGGATTTCTTTTTGAAGCGAATGTTGGTTTTGGTGGCCTATTATTCAATGCAAATAAAACAGACCATACTATTGTTGCAAAATTTGGACTAAGTGCAGGATATCGATTTTAGTACTTCCTGTTACTAAAACAAAACTTCAGAGAAATCTGGAGTTTTTTTTATTGTGGATTACCCGTGAAACAACTTTGCATTCACGAAGGGGAAACTCGTGCCATCGGAGAAATTAGAATCCGGCTTTACTTCAAAACGACTTTTTATAAAGCTTAAAAAAAATAACTGGTCACAACAACATATAATGTTAAAATACCCCCAAAATAAGTGCCAATTTATCCATTTTTAAGCTTTTGATACCTTTTCTGATTTTTCTTAACTGAATTTTGCAGTCAAATAATTCAAATCAATTTTTATGAAAAAAATTTTATTACTAGCTGTTGTTACAGTTTTAGGATTTACAAATGTTAATGCTCAAAAAATCAAATTTGGTGTTAAAGGAGGTTTAAACTTTGCAAATATCAGTGGAGATAATACCAAAGATATCGATCTTGTAACATCATTTAATTTTGGTGTTGTATCAGAAATTCCAATTTCCGAAAAATTCTCTTTTCAACCTGAATTAATGTATTCTGGTCAGGGATATAGTTTTAATGATAACACAGTTGCCTTAAGTTATCTGAACATTCCTTTAATGGGAAAATATTATGTAACAAAAGGATTAAGTGTTGAAGCCGGACCGCAAATAGGGTTTTTAGTTGGTGCCAAAAATGAAAAAACAGATGTAAAAGATTCGTTTAATACTTTTGATTTTGGTGTTAATTTTGGTTTAGGCTATAAACTTGACAACGGACTTAATTTTGGCGCAAGATATAATTTGGGATTAACCGATATTAATAATGTAGAAGGTTCTTCCATCAAAAATAAAAATGGAGTATTTCAATTATCTGTTGGTTACTTCTTTTTCTAAAACTTAATAATTCAATAAAAATATTTTGCAAACAGTATTAACTCATCATTTTTTGGGAACAAAAATTTTGAATTAATCACTTAACCATTTCAATATCTTTATATCATCCACAAATAGGTTAGAGAATTGTTTCGTTAGGGTTACAAAGACAAAGCTTCAGAGAAATCTGAAGCTTTTTTCGTTTATATTTGTTTGCACTAAATATATTTAAGAATAAAATGCAAAAACCAAATAAAACATTACAATCTGAAACAAAAATGAAACAAAAACTAATAACTATTTTATTTGTATTTACTGTCATAAATATGTTTGGGCAAATTACAACTACTTCAAAACCTGATAAAACGAATTATTCTAATGATAAGTTGCCTCCTAACGAAGCAGTCACTAATAAGGTAATAAGTCCGCTTCAAAAAGTAACATTAGATGAAGAAGCAATCTTACTTTATGATTACGACGGTACTATTTTTTCATATGATTTTGACTCCGAAGATGTTAATTGGACTGTAAAACCTACAGATGCTAATACTGAAATGTGTGCAAATAAAGTAACAATACATGATGGAGTCATATACGTTCCATTTATAAACGGTGAAATTTTTGCAATAGATAACGAAACTGGTGATCCTTTTTGGAAATCAAGGTTAGGTAACATTACAGATAAAATTATTCTAAAAGATCAAACTCCGATTATAAATGGTGGAAAACTGTATATAACTGGTCAAAATCAAGATCAAAGCAGTAACCTATATGCTCTTAATATAAAAGATGGTAGTTTATCATGGAGCTACAAGTTAGATTCTCCAAATAACGATATTCCAGTACTCTTTTTTGATAATAAAATTTTCACTCAAAGTGCATCGAATGTCTATAGTTTTGATTCAAATACAGGAAAAGTTCTTAACCAAAAAAGTTTTGAGGAAGCTATGACCGGAAAACCTGTAACAGACGACGAAAATGTATTTATTGCAAATGAAAAAGACGTGCTTTTTGCCTTAACTCCGAATAAACTAGATGTTTTATGGCAATTTAAATTAGAGGAAAATCAATATAATATAAAGGAACGTATATTTTGCCAAGACAAAAAAGTATATTTTGCCGCACAAGGTTCCACAGTTTCGTCTGTATACGCTGTTGATTCAAAAACTGGAACTCAGATATGGAAAACTGATTTTAAAGGCGATAATATTGAATACATAACTGAGCAAAATAATGAACTTTGGGGATATACTCGTAAAGGAAAACTTTTTAAACTAGACTTAACGGATGGTAAATTATTACTCGAAATAAAATTAACAAGTATACCTGTTTCTAATATAGAATTTCCTGATGATGACAACTTGTTTTATTATTATTGTGATGCGGGTTTAATTCAATATAATTTAAAAGATAAAGAAGAAAACGTATATTATATGCGAACTTCTCTTAAGGACGATATCTATAGCGCATATATACAATTAGTTCGATAAAAAAGAGGAGGGAAGCTCTCTCAGTATTAATAATCTTTTGTCGAAATAAAATTAAGATTGGAATACCTTTAATAAGGTTACTAAAGTAAAAGAAAATTAAGAAGTTTATTTTGTCCAAGTACAAAGACTTCATTATATCTAGAAGGACTTTTTTATATTAAAAACAATGTGTTTGTTTAAAAAATAATAATGATTCGTTATATTAAACCATAATTATTGAGAATGAAAGTTACAATAACAATTATTAAATATATAATATGTTTTCTTTTAAGTATATTCTCAGGAATGGTATGGATGAGAATAGAACTAGGAGAGCCTATTGAAGCGACAAGTTTTTTTTCCATGTTTAATGCACTATATGGATACATAATAATTTGGATAGGTGGGTTTATTGGATTGGTTTCCTTTATTCCATTTGTATTAATCGACTTATACTATATTAAAAGAAAAATAGAAACTAAACTAAATCAAAATATTGCAAGGATTTTAGCCATTATTATTTTAAGCGGAATAATTACATTAATTCATTATGTTTTAGAATTCGGACTAAATTGGATATAAGTTTAGTTTTCACGAAAGTTGCATTAGAGATAAATACGTTTGTAAAGTCATCGTTATAATCTCTCCCATATTAAGTATTGAGAGAGGTTGAAATAGGATTGAAAAGCTCATTCAGTTAAGGTGTAAAAATAGGTTATTCAAAAAAGTAAATTATGAAGGAGTTTTCTAGAGTTGCGTTATATAGTATTGCAACTTTATACGTTTTTATTGTACTACCAGTAAGTTTTGTATTTATTTGTTCATTAGTTAACTCTCCATTTCCATTTAATTGTCGTTTTGATATCCTTATTCCGTTAGGCTTAGTTATGCTGTATTTAGGAATTGATTATAGCCTAAAAAAGGGTAAATCTGTTAGAGATAAAATGAAGTTTTTATTATATCTATTTTTTGTACCCAGTATATTTCCTCTTATTTCTATTTTATTTTTCGGAATCTTTAATGACAACTATTTGTATGGTATAGTTGCATTTATACCTATTGGTTTAATCGCAGCTATATTGTTTTTGACTGTAAATTATTTTTTAGAGAAGAATTTTAACTCTAGTAAAAAAAAGTTAATGGCTATTAAATCAATATCTATATTAGCCGCTTTTTTAATTGCAACGACAATATATTTATTAGTTGAATATGGTGAAATAATAAAACCTTTGAAAGGTATTTTAGATATTGAATCAAATTCATAATTTGATTGTATTTTGTTATAACGTAGAAGAAAAATCAAGAAGTTTATTTAGCTCGGGTAAAAATTTTGCATAGAAAATAAATAATTATGAAAACTACTTACAAACTCATTCTCTATAGCATTTTAATCTTGATTATTTCAACAATTGGGATAACCTATTGGTATGTATCAGATCATCTTTTGTCTCATATGTCTTCTATGTCTATGAGAGTATTGATAGATATTGCAATTTACATTGGGCTTGCTGGAGCATTTATTCCTACTTTTTCTTTTTTGATAATTTATTTTTTAATTAGAAAAGTAAAGAATAAATGGCTGCTTTCTTTGCTACTAATTATTCTATTTGTAGTGGTCATAGCTATACTATATTGGTTTGTTTTGTGTGCGATATTTCAAGATCATGATAATCCACAAACCTTTTTAAATAGGTTTTTAGGTCTTTGGTAGAACTCAAGAAAAGAAAGAAACAACCAAACTTTTAAAACAGTTCTTAGAATGATTTCTACTCCAAGCTAATTAAGCATTTATTGTAAAACTGCCAACCTATTTTAGGACGACCCATAGTTAGTATTATTTTAAAAATAAAAAATTAATTGATTTGAAAACAGCTAAATAAAAGGTTACTAAAAGTGCTATCATTGTTTTATTATTAAAGATTATTTTTTGGATTTTCTTAAATATTGCAAATATGCAAGATGCCGTTTGTAATGATTATATTTTGTTGTCTGGTTAACCTGATGTCTAAGATTGTAAGTTGATACCAGTTAAATCAGCTTTTCCGCTTTTTAGGAATTCGTAAGTCATTCTATCTGCTTGACAATCTATGAATTGAATTCGTTTTAAGTTGTTGTTTTTAAAGAACGTGTTAATAAGCGTTGAATTTTGAAATATGACTCTGTTAAAAGAGCAGTTTTCAAAATAGCAATCTTCCTGAGTTCCATCAAAAAGGATATCGTCGATTTGCATTCCAATAAAAGAAGTATGATTCCACACTGCATTTATAACCGTATTATTAATGAATGCGCCTGATTTAAACTTAGCTTGGGTAAAATTTGTATCGGAGAAATCGCAGCCTTTAATATGGCTTTCTAAAAATTCAGCTTTTTTTAGAGAACTGTTCTTAAATATATTGTTGGCTAAGCTAGATTTCTGAATGTGGCTGTTACTTATGTCGGTATTTGAAAAGTTACAGCTATCAATATGATTGCTTTTTATAAGATCCACTCCGATAAGATTAGCCCCAGAAAAATCACAACCTTTAATATAGTTTTTTAAAAATTTAGTTTCTTTTAGAGAACAGCTTTTAAATATATTATTGGCTAAGTTAGAATTCTGAATGTTACTGTTACTTATGTTGGAATTGGAAAAATCACAGCTATCTACATTATTGTTTTTTAAAAGTAGTTCTGACATTTCTGAACCAACAAAGAAACAACGTAGCATATTTGACGAACTAAATTTTTCATGAAGATCTTTCAATCCAGAAAAGTCAGCGTCTACCCAATTTCCGTATGACATATCCCAACTTAGTTTTTTCTCCTCTTTTTCAGATTGTTTATTCAACGGTTCATCCAATGTTATCTCATTAACCTTAGATTGAAAGTTTTCTGAAAAATAATTAAGATCAACATTTAGAATTTCCGCTAGACGATTAAAAGTAGTGATGTCTGGCATTGATTCTCCGCGTTCCCATTTTCCTACTGCCTGAGAACTAATAAATAGCTGCTGAGCAAGCTGGGCTTGAGAAATATTTATTTTCTTTCTTGCTTCGGCAATTTTATTGCCAATAAGTTTAGTATTTAACATAGTACTTTTTTTATTTATTATTGATTCAGCAAAGGTATTTAGATACATTTCCAGAATATAAAAAACTCAAACACTTATAGTTGTATTTACGCTATTTGTAGTTGCTATTTAGAAACTATCAGTTGTATTTTATAAACTAACTATCTGCTACATATAAAATGGTTCTAAAATTATCTTACTGGTTATTAAGTAAAAAAACTTCCGAGAAATTTGGAGTTTTTTTAAGATATAAATTTAGTTTTTTGCCTACTATTTTTGAAAGTAAAAATCAATACAAAAACGAAAGTCTTCTGTTGATTAATGCCAGTTTTAAATTATTTAGGAGAAAAGAGTATTTTTAAAGAATATAATCGTCATAATTTTCAAGTATATTATAACAAACAAAATCTTACTTTGCTATTTTTTTCATAAATTAGCTAAAGTTTATATGGTTTTTTACTTTATAAACTCATTCTCAGCAAACTCACTTGCAAAAGCTTGAAGTAAAAAAGTTGTTTTATTCCGTTCTTAAGTTGAATCTTTTTATCAACATTACAACATATCACTTTCTCTAACCTACATAAAGTTGTCATACCAGAAAGGGATATTAATTTTAAAGGATTAACCTCCTTTTCATACACTTTTTAAACCTATTTACCTTTGCCTTAAAAACGTTCAAATGTGAATTACCAAATCGCAAAAATAGTATGAAGCAAAAAATAGAAGATATAGAGCAGTCGATACATATTCAAGAATTCCTTTTGGCAATTAAAAGAAAATCTGATAATTTGATTAATTATTTTCTTTTAATTTTTTTCATTGTCGGTTTATTACTGGCCTTTTATTATGATACATGGCAAATAGCAATAGGAGTAGGCAGTTTACTACTTGTTGCTTATTATTCTTCAAAATTTGCTTTGCCAGAATCAGACTTTTATCAGTACGTACTCAGTACGATATTAGGTATTTTTATGTGTCAATACATTTATCAAATGCATGGTATGTTCGAAATGCATTTTACAGCATTTGTAGCAAGTGCAATACTTATTACTTATCAAAACTGGAAACTACAAATACCGCTTACATTAGTTGTAATATTTCATCATGCACTGTTTGGTTATTTGCAATATAAAGGGGTTAGCAATGTTTTTTTTACTCAGTTAGATTATATGTCGCTGCAAACCTTTATTATTCATATAATACTGGCAACAACTATTTTTGGCCTTTGCGGATTATGGGCTTACCAATTTAAAAAATATAGTGAAGCACATATCAATCAAACATTTAGAAAGCGTGAAATTGAAAATCAAGAATTAAAAACCGCAAATTATGAACTGGATCGTTTTGTATATAGCACTTCGCATGATTTGCGTGCTCCTTTAAATTCAATGTTAGGTCTTATTGAAATTGCACAGGATGATACCGCCGAAGAATTAATGCTGGGGCATCTCCAGATGTTAAAAGAAAATGCTAAAAAACTCGATAGCTTTATTTCCGATATCCTTGTTTATTCTCGTAATTCACGTATGGAAGTTCATAAGGAAAAAATAAACTTTAATGAACTTCTTGATGATGTAACCCAAAATTTAAAATTCATGGGAGATACCAATAGAAGGGTTGGTTTTAAAGTAGATATAATTGGTGATACTCCTGTATACTCTGATAAAAATCGTTTGGTTACAATTTTAAATAATCTTATTTCGAATTCAATTCGGTATCAAAACGCACAAATTTCAAACCCATTTATAAATATTAAAATAGTAACTTCTAATATCGAGACTAATATCATTGTGCAGGATAATGGTATTGGTATTAATAAAGAATTACACTCAAAAATATTCGATATGTTTTATCGCGTATCTCAAGAATCAGTTGGTTCAGGTCTTGGACTTTACATTGTAAAAGAAGCAATAAATAAACTCAATGGAAATATAAAAGTTCAATCTGAAATTGGCCAAGGAACCACCTTTGCTATTAAAATTCCAAACAAGTAAATTAACTTAATCTATGGAACAGACAACAACACCACCGTTTAAAAAAATTCTCGTTGTAGATGATAACGCAACAGATCGCTATATTGCCAATCGTATGGCAGAGAAGTATTGTTTTGCCGAAGAAATTGTTTTATTAGATTCAGCACCAGATGCTCTCGAATACCTTCTTTCATTAGAAAGTACGCCCGATTTACTCCCTCAACTCATCTTTCTTGATATCAATATGCCTGGAATGAATGGTTTTGAATTTCTGGAGGAATACATAAAATTCTCTGAAATAATAAGAAGAAATTGTTTTATCATAATGATTACTTCTTCTACACATCCTGATGATCTTAAGCGTGTAGAAAACATTCCATCGGTAATTCGTTTTCTTAACAAACCACTCGATAGAGATAAATTTGAACTTATAAAACTTGAATTTTCATTAAAAAAACAATTTATTTAAAGTTTTATAATTCAGATTATTAAGTTTTAAGGCATCATCTCTTTTGCTATTGTAATAAATGCATCGGTATAATGATGTCCTCCATCGAGATATATGATTTTGGCTTTATCTTTTGAAAATTCTTTGACAGGAAGATCCTCTTCATCTTTTCCAAAAAAACAGATTGGACGTATATCGTTGATTTTATTTATTTCGTTAGATACAGAAAATCCAGATGAAGCATTGATGTCTAATAGTTCAGTAACATGAACTTCAAAATCTGTTTCTTTAGATGGAGATAATAAACCTAACCCTGTTATACTTTTTTTGAATTTTTCGGGAATTCTATTATACACAAACGGAATAATATCTGCTCCAAAGGAATAACCAACTAGAATAATCTTCTCCTTTTTCCATTCTTCACCATAAGCTTCGATTATTCTGAGGATATCAGATGTAGTTTCTTCAGGGCTTTTTTTCTGCCAAAAGTATTTTAATGCATCAAGGCCAACTACTGGTGCGCCTTTTACAGCAAATGCACTCGCCATTTGTTGGTCAAAATCTGTCCACCCACCATCTCCTGATATAAATACGACCATATAAGGACTTGTTTTGTCTTTGGCAGTATTTGTAATATGTAATGGTAGATTAAGGTTCTTTGCGGCCAATTCGGGGCTATTTTCTTCCTTTACATCTAGGGTACTTTTATAAGCTTGCATAAGTTGCGGAACCCAGTTTTTTTCCTGACCATAACCATGTCCGACTTTAGGAAGAGATATTACAGTTGCATTGGATACATTTTTAAGAAAAGTAACTGTCTTTTCATAATTGCATATCTGATCGTTTTGACCCTGTAAGGATATAAAGGGAGTTTTAAGATTTTCGACAGTTCCTAAATCGTAGCCTTTAGTATTTTTTAGTTTGGTTGAAGTAAATTTTCCAGAACCAGTACATAATGGTTTATCTATGTTTATATCTGGGCAGAATCCCATGGCAATTCCTGCTCGAAAGGTATTTTGTGGCGCCTGAGCAACAAGTCCATAAACTAATGTTGCTCCAGAGGAATATCCTAAAAGGATTGGGACTGTATAGGTTGGGTATTTTAATTTTTTTTGGACAAATTGGCTCATTCGCTCAAAGTCGGCAGCAGGGTAGAGGCATGCAGATTTGCTTTTTTTCATAGCCTTAAAGACCTGACGAATATCGACACCAATAAGTAATGTATTCTCATCTTTTAGATGAAGCGCAATACCTTCAATTCCGCTATTCCAACCCCCATCGCCAGAGATACAAATAACTACATTATTGATTGTTTTGCTAGGTTTATAAAGTGTGAGGTAACCAAAACCATTATAAGCAAGGGTATCTTTGGGTATTGCAAAAACCGCTGTATGAAATAGTATTAAGAATAATACAGCAATCAGGGTTTGATTAAAACCAATAGTTTTTATCTTTTGTCGTATCATATGATTTAAGTGTTTTAATCTTAAGATATTGATTGATAACTATATAAAGATACTGTTTTTCTAGAATATAAATTTGACGAAATATATACTTGATTTGGTTTTGTGATGTGTGTTTAGAATATAGTTAGCTATTTTTTAAACTTTTTTTTTAATTTAAATATCAAAAAAATTAAAATTGCTCCCGATAAGATTTTAATTAAAGCATTCCAATAATTGTAGGGCTCAGTGATTTGTTTTAGATTTTCAGGATTATTAATTTTTAATGATTTGAAAAAAGTTTCTTTATTAACTTGATTGTAAGAACCAACTTTTGAATAAATAAATATATATGTAATGCCATTTAAATATAAAATAATGCTTTCTCCAATTTCTTGTTCTGAAGTCTTTCCTTTGAAATTTATCTTGTATGCTATAAAATTATTTAATTTTATTTGTGTGGAATCTTTGAAAAATAAACCTTTTTTCGACATTGATTTAACGTGATCACCAATAAACTGCTTATAGTCTTTTTTTAATTCGGTAGTAGTTTGCGGAAGTTCTGCCTGTAAATTATTACCTATAAGAACTGCAACTCGAATTACGAAATAAGATTCGTCTTTAGAATTTAAATAATATGCTTTTGATGTAGTATTAAAGGATGAATTTAGAGTGTCTTTCTTAACAATATCTTCAATAGTTTCTGGTTTATCTGGAAAGTTAATTGTAATATTTTCATCAATCTTAGTTTGACTAAAAAGAAATCCAGACAACATTAAAGATAAGAGAGTCAAGTATTTTATCATAAATTGTATTCTGTTTTTAGATTGAGTATTATCTGAATTCTTCTTGGCTAAAATAGATTTTTTATTGCAAATAGTATTTATAGTATGGAATTATTATTTATTTAACTCATAGTAGTTTCTACTTCATTCCAAAAAATTAAAAATCAGATAAAATAGTATAATTTAAAGCTAATATACTATATGCCTTAAATTTAGATTGCATGTAGGTTTGCTTAAAAAAGTAAACTTAAAAAATGAGGAGATATCTAAAAGTAAAGAATTTGTTTTTAATGGCTATTATAATTTTTTGTACACAATTAAATGCACAAAAAACAGATCATTTGGTGTTGACACCACCAATGGGATGGAATAGCTGGAATACTTTTCATACTGATATTAACGAAAAAATGGTAATGGAAACTGCGGATATTATGGTTTCCTCAGGAATGAAGGATGCAGGTTATATTTATTTAGTTCTTGATGATGGATGGATGGCAATAGAAAGAGATAATCAAGGTAATCTTGTGCCTGATCCTAAAAAGTTTCCTAATGGTATAAAAGTCGTTGCCGATTACGTTCATTCTAAAGGATTGAAATTTGGATTGTATAATTGCGCAGGAACACTAACCTGCCAGAAATATCCTGGAACACGCGGTTATGAATATCAGGATGCTAGAAATTATGCTGCGTGGGAAATTGATTTTTTAAAATACGATTGGTGTTTTGCTACGGGTATAAATGCCAAGGAAGCTTATACTACTATGAGTAATGCCTTGAATAAAACAGGAAGGCCTATTGTATTTAGTATCTGTGAGTGGGGAGTAAACAAACCGTGGGAATGGGGCGAAGGAGTTGGTCAGTTATGGCGTACTACCGAAGATATATATCAAATATTTGATTCGGTGCATGATGAAGGAACGTGGAATTCTCTAAGTGTGATGCATATTGCAGATTTGCAGTCTAATCTTCGTAAATATTCAGGTCCTGGACATTGGAATGATCCCGATATGCTCGAAGTAGGTAATGGAATGACTTATGATGAAGATAAAGCTCATTTTTCTCTTTGGAGTATGATGGCTGCACCATTAATTGCGGGTAACGATATCCGAAAGATGTCTAAACAAACTCTGGAGATTCTTACTAACAAAGAGGTACTGAATATTGATCAGGATGAATTAGGAATACAAGGATTTAGATATCTAGATAAAGACGGATTGCAAGTTTGGTGCAAACCTCTTAAAAACGGAGATTGGGCTATTTGCTTTATAAATCGTAAAACCGAATCTAAGTCTGTAAGTTTCGATTGGAGTAAAGAAAACATTGTAGATGCTATTTATAAATATACTTTGGATAATAAGAATGTATACAACTTATTTGATGTTTGGAGTAAAAAAAATACAGGAACAACTTCCAAAATATTAAAAGAAACTATAGCACCTCACGGTGTTTTGATGTATCGATTAAGCAAAGCATAATTTTCTATCAAAAAACAAATAAGACAATTCTAAAACTTAAATTCAATTGATGAATACTGCATTTACAAAAAAACAACTCATAATCATTATACTTTGCTTTATATCAGGGAAATCATTTGCACAACAAAATAACCGTTGGCAAATTACCACCGATGGAGCTATCTCATGGAACATCAATAATATACCTCATGACGACCATATTGAGATGAGCGG
Source organism: Flavobacterium sp. GL_143 (assembly GCF_057834355.1). Taxonomy (NCBI): domain Bacteria; kingdom Pseudomonadati; phylum Bacteroidota; class Flavobacteriia; order Flavobacteriales; family Flavobacteriaceae; genus Flavobacterium; species Flavobacterium sp. GL_143. The sequence continues at coordinate 4,030,203 of NZ_CM174401.1, forward strand.
AAAGAAAATTTCCTCTGTAATTAGATATGGAGTTGCTGCGGATAGTTCTTTTCATGTAACCCGAAGTTTGGTGTGGCCTATGTTAAGGACAATCCCAAACAATACGCACGCGAGTCTTACCCGCAGGTTTGCACAAGATCATCTAAAACTAGTAACGGTTAACAATAAGGCTATCGAGAACGAAAAAGTAGTTTCAATTACCCTCAACGGAACATTATTAGTAAAAAGTAAAGTTGGTAAAACACTAGAGTTAACCCGACAATATTTTCCAACAACGACAGAGGCAAGTTATTGTGAAATATATACTATCAAAAATATTTCTGGAAAAGGATATACTGTAGAAATTCCAAAATCGAATACCATTTATAATACAGACCCAATAAATGGAACTGAAGGAAGTTATACTATTCAATCTAAAGTTTTAAATGATGGTTATTTTAATCTAAAACCAAATGATATAATTAGCTTTTCAGTTCTTTATTTTGCTGGAAAATCTAATGAACCGTTACCAGAACTGAATGCTGAAAATGAGAAAATGAAGCGTCTGGAATTGGTTAAAGAATTATCGAATAAATTGGTTTTAGAAACACCTGATACTATATTGAATACTGAATTTGCTTTTGCAAAATTGAGGGCAGCCGAAAGTATATTTGAAACCAAAGGCGGGCCAATGCATGGACCGGGCGGAGAAGCGTATTATGCTGCAATTTGGGCAAATGATGAAGCAGAGTATATAGGACCATTTTTTCCTTTTTTGGGATATGATTATGGCGATAAAGCATCTCTGAACGCCTATCTTCATTTTGCCCGATTTATTAATAAAGAATACAAACCAATTCCAAGTTCGATTGTTGCCGAGGGGACAGATATTTGGGATGGAGCAGGGGATCGGGGAGATGCTGCTATGATTGCTTATGGAGCTGCACGTTATGCTCTTGCAAAAGGTAGTATTGACGAAGCCAAACAATTATGGCCATTGATAGAATGGTGTCTTGAATATTGCAATTTAAAACTAAATACGGAAGGTGTTGTTACCTCAGATTCAGATGAATTAGAAGGGCGTTTCCCTGCTGGAAAAGCAAATCTTAATACATCATCATTATATTATGACGCGCTAAATTCAGCAATATATTTAGGGGCTACTTTAGGGAAAAAGGAAGCACAACTTACAACTTATAAAACTCAGGCAAAAAACTTAAAATCAGCAATCGAAAAATATTTTGGTTCTACTATCGATGGGTATCAGACCTATAAATACTATAAAGAAAATGATGTTTTGCGTGCATGGATATGTACTCCATTAACGATGGGTATTTATAATCGAAAAGAAGGAACTATTGCAGCATTATTTTCACCTAAACTATGGACTCAAGACGGGTTAGCAAGCCTTTCGGGAGATAAAACTTTCTGGGACAGGTCGACTTTATATGCTTTAAGAGGCGTTTTGGCTGCTGGTGAAACCGAAAAAGCAATAGATTTTTTGCATTATTATTCCACGCGTCGTTTACTAGGAGACCATGTTCCTTATCCTGTAGAAGCTTATCCCGAAGGAAATCAGCGTCATCTTTCGGCAGAAAGTGGTTTATATTGTAGAGTTTTTACCGAAGGATTGTTTGGTATTCGCCCAACGAGTTTAAAAGGCTTTGATTTTACACCTCGTCTTCCAATATCATGGCCAGAAATGGGATTGAGAAATATTCATGCATTTGGGCAAGACTTTGATATTGTTGTGAAAAGAGAAAAAAAGAAATTAAAAATTACAATCTCGGATAAGAAAAAAATATGGTTAGATAAGGTTATTAATGAAGGAGATACTATTAAGGTATTATTTGATAAATAGGTTATTAAATGTCTTTATATAAAGTGTTTATTTAATCATTTGGCTATAGTTTTAACACATAGAAACATAGATTTTAGTACGCTCAAAAAAGGCGTTTCACTTATTTAAAATACATCCCGAAGCTTCGGGACTAGCTATGTGAAAGAAATGTATTTCTTTTGGTACTCTTTTTACACATAAAATCTATGTTTCTATGTGTTAAATAAAACTTTTATGCCTGAGCAGAATAGAAGAAATAATTACACCCAGCGAGTTTTATTTACTATATATTGTGCATTATATTTCTGCTATTTTTTTAGATAATAGAAAGTTTTAATGAGCCAGAAATGTAATAATTCTGTAATTTTGAAAAAAAGAGAAATGCAGACAGAAAAAATTACCCTTAACAAACAAGTATTTACATTATATATTCAATACGAATCTGACGATAATCTGCGTAAAAAGTTTAATCAACTTACAAATGAAGTTTGGGGATTTGACTTTGAAAATTATTATAAATCCGGATATTGGGATGATAACTGTATCATTTATTCTTTGTTTATTGATGACCAGATAGTTTCACACACTACAGTAAGTACATTTGAAACTATTGTTAAAAACGAGTCTATTGTTTTGGCTCAATTAGGAACGGTAATGACTCGTCCTGATTATCAAAAACAAGGGTTGTCACGTTATTTGATGGAAAGAATTTTGCAAGATTACAAGGAAAAAGTAAGCGGAATGTTTCTATTTGCCAATGATTCTGTTTTGGACTTCTATCCCAAGTTTAATTTTTCAGCAGTACAAGAATTTCAAGCGAGTGCGCCTATAGTGTTTAGTGAAAGTAGTCAGCAAGTTAAAAAGCTAAATCTGGACGATTCTAATCAGCGAAAATTATTAGAGACGTGTGTAAAGAATTCAATATCTACTTCATCATTCGATACTAAAAATCTTGGGTTGACTTTTTTTTATTGCTATGCTTATCCCGATTTTGGTTTTAAAGACTCTATATATTATATCGAATCCTTAAAGACAATTGCCATTGTACAAAAAGAGGAAAACACCATGACTATACTTCAGCTTTTTCAGCTGGAAGAACAAAATATAGAAGATGTAATTCTTGCTTTAGCAACGCCGGAGATTGATACAGTACTATTTGGATTCAGTCCCTTAAATGCAGATTATAATTATACAATTCATAAAGAGGAAGATCTAACGTTGTTTGTTTCACCAGAATTAGAAGATTTATTCAATACCCAAAAACTGATGATTCCGATATTATCTCATACATAATATTACAATTACGACATATCGATTATCTCAAATAATAGATTGTGTTTATCTCCAAGTTTTTTCTTCAAGCGTTGTTTGCTCTTTTTTACGGCATCTAATGTAATACCGAGCAAACTTGCAATTTCGGAATTACTGAATCGTAATTTTTGGAGCATTATAATTTTAAGATTAGAATCCTTTAACTCTGGGAAATCCTTCATCAAAGCTTCATAAAAACCATTGTATTCTTTTTTAAATTCTCGTTTAAAAGTATTCCAGTTTTCATCTGTCATTAAATGAGAATCCAATAATTCCTGTAGTTTTCCTTTTTCTATATGATAAGACGGAGATTGTTTTATATTTTCGAGTTCTAGTTTTAATTTAGAAATCTGAATATTTTTATTGTGCAAAAATTTAATGTGTGCATCAAGATCAAGGTTTGCATCATTAAGTTTTTTCTCGTAGTTTCTTTTTTCTATTTTATGATCTATTATTTTTTTATTATATTCTAAGCTGTTATTTTTCAGTCTTTTCTTAAAAGAGATGAAGATAAAAATTGATAATAAAATCGCCAAAATAACAAGCAGTATATAGATATTCTTCATCTTACTTTCGTGTTCATATTGCAGTTGTGTATTCTTGACCCTATTTTCATATTTGGCTTTCTGAACAAACCAATTTGCCCTTGTTAAAGCAGTTTCGCCATCTGTTTTAAGTAAAGATTCTTCTATTTTTTTAAGTTCACGTCTTAATGATAATTCTTTTTCAGGATCTTTCCCGTTTAATATATTCAGTTTTAATTCGATAATATCTTTTAAAGAATTATTGTAATAAGGTTTAGACAAAGCAATTTTTTCGGCTTTTTGTAATAATACATTTGCTCTGGATGTATCTTGTTCTTTTAAAAGAATTTTAGCCATTAAAATAGATGCATACATGCTGTTTTTCTCGTCTTTATATTTTTCTGAATAATCGATATCTTTTTGCAAAAGCTCAAGAGCAGTTTTATAATCTCCCTTTTTTTCATAAATGAGCGCTTTGTCACCAAGTGCTTTTGCATAGCGTATATTATCACTAATAGGTAAAGAGACAGCAATGGTTTTATCAAAATAATACATTGCTGCAGGAAAGTTTTTTTCTTTAAAATAATATACTCCTATGGCATTTAAAACACTTGCATATTCTGGAGAATTAGTCTTAGTATAATGTAAGGACTTCTTTAAAAATTTCACAGCCAAGTCTTCATCATCAATGGTAGTCATTATCCAACCAAAAATTTTAAAAGTTTCTCCTGGAAGAATCATTTTGTTGGGATTTATGCTTTCTGTAGCATCAATCGTTTTTAATAAAGTTGGGATAAGCTTGTCTATTTCTCTGTAATAATACAGGTATTTAGAATAATTCATTTCTGTCCAGATTACTAGCGAAGGATCATTTATGTCTTTTGCTTTTTGGATAGAAAGTAAGTAATAAGTATCGCTTAGAGAATTTGTTTTATCAAAAAAACTAGAATAGCCATTTGCCAGCAAGGCATAGTAAAGGATATTATATTTCTTACTCGAAGATTGGAGTAAAGGAGCCAAAAACTTTTTTAATTGTACAGAGTCTTTTTGAAAATCTTTCTCCTGAAGAATGATGCGCTCAATATTTTCACGTGAATCTTGTAACGGAATTGTTAGCGTTTGTGAATATGATTTAGATAAAAAAGTAAAAATAAAAACAGTGAATAGAATTCCTGTTCTTTTTATAATATAAGCCATGCGTAAGGAATCATTGATTTGCTAAAATACAAAAATATGAATCCATGAGAAGTAATATTTAGTATAAAATAGATATGCTATAAATGACTATTTATAAGGTTTTTAAAGACGAATACAGCATTTGTCCCCCATTTGTCCACCCCATATTTTATAATAAGAATCCTTTCTAGATTAGTTTTGCGCACACTTCAGAGAGCCGTTTCAGGCAATAAATCAAATTAATTATGAAAAAAAAATACTTTGATAAAGTAATGTCAAAACAGTCATATATAGTCATATGCATGTTATTTATTTTACTAAACAAAGTTTCCGCACAAAAGGTATTAGACAATGATATACTTCGTTTTGGTACAGGAGCAGAAAACTCTGTAAATCCTGCGGGAAATTTACAGCAGCCTTTTTATTTTAATTCTACATCATCATTATGGGCAAAGCTTACTTATCAGGATTATCCTTTTGATAATGCCTATTATATTGATGGGGATGGTTCTAGTGAATGGAATACAAATGGATTTTCGTCGATTAATGGAACCTTAACAAGCCAAACAATTGATTATTCGAAGTTTATAACTACTACGTCGCCAAAAGGTTATGGCACTATTGTTTCCAAAGGAAATATTACAATTAATGGATCTTTATTAGAGGTCGAAAACACATATACATTAGAACAAAACTCAAGTTTTATCATAATTAATATAAAAATTAAAAATATAGGTACAGCTCCAGTAAGTAATGTAAGATATTGGTCGGGTACAAAAGATGATTTTATCGGGACTAATGACAACCCGCTAAAAACAAGAGGAAATATAGTTGGTGATGCTTTTGTTCCTTTAACTACAAGTAGTGATCGTGCTAAAGCGCTTAAACTTTTTTCGGGAGAAGAAGGAGTCATAATTTTTTCAAATTCTGATCGTGCCAATACTATTATTCAGATATGTTGCCAATGGAACTATGTAATTAATCAAAACCCAAATACAAGTGTTGTTAGTAGTGGAGCCACTGATGGTTCTTATGGTTTTTTTGTTAGATTAAATGATCTTGCGGTAGGAGAGAGTGATGAATTTAAGTGGTATTATGCTGCGGGTAAAGTTGTAGAATTAGAAGAAATAATTAAAGATATCGCTAATGCAAGTGGAACAATAACAGATATAAAATATACATCGGCAGTTTTTAAAACGTTATCACAAACCGATGTAACAGGATATTATGTAGTTGTTCCTACTAGATCACCACGACCAACAATAGCTGAAATAAAAAGCGGGGCAAATTATGGAGGTGTAAATGTTGCAGCAAGTGGTAGTTCGGCTCTTACAGCCAATACACAAAAATCATATCCAATTACAGGACTCACGCTTAATACATCTTATGACTTTTATTTCGTTACAGAAGATGGAGGTTCCTCTTATTCAACAATATTCCATTCTCCATTTACCACACCCGATATACTTAAATTAGCTAAAGCATCAGAAGATAATGTTTCATGTAACGGAAAAAACGATCGTTCAGCTTCGGTTACTACTTTAGGCGGTACACCTACTTATACTTATTCATGGTCACCGTCAGGCGGAAATGGTACAAGCGCAACAAATCTTAGCCCAGGGAATTATGTCGTAACAGTAACCGATAGTAATAACGAAACGGCAACCCAAAATTTTACAATAACAGAACCTGATGAACTTGTCGCTACAATCGATACTCAAATAAATGCAGATTGTAGTATACATGCTAATGGAGAAGCAACAGTTGGTGTAACAGGTGGAACTGGAGTCTATAAATATAGTTGGAACACCATTCCTGAGCAAACTACAGCCACAGCCACAGGATTGTTACCTGGTACTTATATTGTAACTGTAACAGATGAAAAAGATTGCAGCACTACAGAAAATGCAACTATAATAGTCGAAGATATAATAGTTCCAACCGCTATAGCTCAAAATATAATTGTTCCGCTAGATGCTAGTGGAAATGTAACAATTAATGCTACGCAAATAGACAATGGTTCTTATGATAATTGTGGTATTGTTGAGCTGCTACTTGATAAAACAACTTTTAATTGTAGCAATATTGGACCCAATACGGTAATATTTACGATAAAAGATAAAAGCGGAAATTTAACTTCAACATTACGAACAGTAACTGTCGAAGATAAAATAGCCCCAACTGTTGTAACCCAAAATATAACCGTTCAGCTTGATGCAACAGGAAGTGCAACTATTACACCCATTCATATTGATAATGGTTCGAACGATGCTTGTGGTATTGACAGTATGACACTCGATAAAACTGTTTTTCATTGTAGGAATGTTGGAGCAAATACGGTAACGCTTACAGTAACTGATAGACATGGAAATTCGGCAACCGGAATTGCAACAGTAACTGTCGAAGATAAAATAAAACCAAATGTTGTAACCAAAAACATAACAGTTCAGCTTGATGCTGCAGGAAAAGCAAGTATTAACGCTACAGATATAGACAATGGATCTAATGATGTTTGTGGTGGTAGTATGATGATACTCGATAAAGCCTTTTTTGATTGTACTAATATTGGAGTAAACACAGTGAGACTAACCGTTATCGATGTTAATGGAAATTCAGCATCAGAAACTGCAATAGTAACTATCGAAGATAAAATAGCTCCAACTGTTATAACAAAAAACTTAACTCTTCAGCTTGATGCCACAGGAAACGCTATTATAACCGCAGCCGATATCAATAATGGTTCTACAGATAATTGTGGAATTGATAGCATGATATTAGATAAAACCACTTTTGACTGTATAAATGTTGGAGTAAATACAGTGACACTAACTGTTACCGATGTTAATGGAAATTCAGCCTCAGAAACAGCAATAGTAACTATCGAAGATAAAATAGTACCAATTGTTGTAACTCAGAATATAGTAGTTCAACTTGATGCTACAGGAAGTGCAACTATAACTACGGCTCAAATAAATAATGGCTCAAGTGATAATTGTGGTATTGACACAATAATCCTTGATAAAACTACTTTTGATTGTACTAATATTGGAGCAAACACGGTAACACTAACCGTTACCGATATTAATGGAAATTCAGCATCAGAAACTGCAATAGTTACTATCGAAGATAAAATAAAACCAAATGTTGTAACCAAAAACATAACAGTTCAGCTTGATGGTGCAGGAAAAGCAAGTATTAACGCTACGGATATAGACAATGGATCTAATGATGTTTGTGGTGGTAGCATGATGATACTCGATAAAGCCTTTTTTGATTGTACTAATATTGGAGCAAACACAGTGAGACTAACCGTTACCGATGTTAATGGAAATTCAGCATCAGAAACGGCTACAGTAACTATCGAAGATAAAATAGCTCCAACTGTTATAACAAAAAGCTTAACTCTTCAGCTTGATGCCACAGGAAACGCTATTATAACCGCAGCCGATATCAATAATGGTTCTACAGATAATTGTGGAATTGATAGCATGATATTAGATAAAACCACTTTTGATTGTACTAATATTGGAGCAAACACGGTAGCACTAACCGTTACTGATATTAATGGAAATTCAGCCTCAGAAACAGCAATAGTAACTATCGAAGATAAAATAGTTCCAATTGTTGTCACACAGAATATAGTAGTTCAGCTTGATGCTACGGGAAATGCAACTATTAATGCTACGCAAATAGATAACGGTTCTACAGATAATTGCGGTATTGATACGATGATTCTTGATAAGACAACTTACGATTGTACGAATGTTGGAATAAATAATGTGACACTTACTATTACTGATAAAAATGGAAATTCAGCGACTGGAACTGCTGTTGTTACTGTAAAGGATTTGATTGCCCCAAATGTTATAACTCAAAATATAACTGTCCAGCTAGATGCTACAGGAAATGCAGCAATAATTCCAGCGCTGATTAATAATGGTTCTAATGATGCTTGTGGTATCGATATGTTGGTACTCGATAAAACAGCTTTTACTTGTAGTGATATTGGAACAAATACCGTAACACTTACCGTTACAGATTTTAATAGAAATTCAGCGTCTGGAACTGCTGTAGTTACTGTAGAGGACAAAATAATTCCAAATGTAATAACGCAGGATATTACAGTACAGCTCAATGTAACAGGAACTGTGAGTATTACTGTTAATGAGATAAATAATGGCTCTACAGATAATTGTACTATCGATAAAATGTTACTCGATAAAACCACTTTTGATTGTAGTAATATAGGAGTCAATACAGTAACACTTACCGTAATAGATCAATCAGGAAACAGAGGTTCAGCAACAGCGATTGTAACAATTCTTCCTATTCCAGAGCCAACATTCCCGAGTCTTACACAAGAATTTTGTTTAATAGATGCGCCTGTAATAAGGGATATAGCTGTAAATGATAGTACTAATTTAAAATGGTTTATCGATGCTACATCAGCCCAAAGTCTTTCATTAAATACAAGTATAATTAGCGGAACCTATTATGCAGCTACAAATTATGGTAATTGTTATAGTAATCGTATTCCTGTTACAATCATTATTAATGATGCATTAGCTCCCACAGGCAATGATGTGCAGTATATATGTAAAGAAAAAGAAGCAACAATTACAGATCTTATTACAAATGAACAAGAAGTCTTGTGGTACGAAACCGCAACAGGAGGTTTTCCTGTGGCATCGACTACAATCTTAGAAGATAAACATAAATATTACGCATCTTACATAGGAGCAGAATGCGAAAGCTCTAAAAGGCTAGAAGTAGAGATTATTATTAGGTATTGTGATGTTGTGGTCTATAACGGAATTTCTGCCAACGGTGACGGAAAGAATGATTCCTTTTTTGTAGAAGGAGCCACAACTTTCCCTGATAATAAACTAGAAATTTTTAATAGTTGGGGAAGTTTAGTTTACGAAGCTAGTCGTTACGGACAAGACGATAATCTATTTAAAGGATTTGGTAATAAAGGATTAGGAAACGGTACTGGTTTACTTCCGTACGGAACGTATTATTATGTGTTTAGCTTTACAAATCATGATAATAAGCGTATTACAAAAACAGGCTTTTTGCATCTAAATCCTTAATTCACAAAATCAAAAAAACAAATGAAATTTAATTATATACTAGTACTGGCATTTACATTTACACTATTTTCTGCCAGAGCACAACAAGACGCCCAATTCTCCGATTATAAACTAAATATGTCGAGTTTTAATCCCGCTTTTGCAGGTTTTTTTGACGGAAGCGTATTACTGATACACCGAACACAATTTGCAGGATTTGATGGTGCGCCCGAAAGTCTGAACTTAAATGTCAATATTCCGCTTACAATGAATATGGGAGCAGGAATGAATGTTTCAAGTGAAAAATTAGGTGTAACCGAAGAATTAATTGTGACAGGAGATTATTCCTATACCATTTTTACAGACGAAATAAATATGCTTTCGTTTGGTCTAAAAGCAGGTTTTAATGTCCTTAATGTAGATTATACACGCCTTGATGTACAGAATACAAATGATCTAAGTTTTGAAAATAATATAGAAAACAGAATATCTCCAAGAATAGGAGTTGGATTTTTATTCAATACACCAAATTGGTATATAGGATTATCTACGCCCAATTTTATTAAAGAAAGTTATGATCCAACTGTTGCAGGATTATCGGTAACAAAACCTCAAATTTATTTTACAACAGGATATCAAACTGCGCTAACACATGAATTGTTATTTAAACCATCCATACTAGCAAAAGAGGTTCAGGGATCACCATTGGCAATAGATTTTGCTCTTAATTTTGAGTTTAAAGAAAAGTTCAGATTTGGAGCATCCTACCGTTGGGATTCGGCTATAACTGGAATAATAGGAGTTAATTTGCTTCAGGATTTTCAAGCCGGATACGCTTATGATCATAACATAAACGGATTAGGCAAATATGCACCGTCATCGCATCAATTTTATTTAAAATATACATTTAAACAGTCTAAAAATATGCGTCGGGAATGTGGTTGTAGCTTTACAGATCCTGTTAATAATCTCGGGTTTTGATTATTTTATTCTCTTAGCTTAAAAGATAAATATCCACACAATCTATGATTAAGATTATTGTGTTTTAATTATTTTATAAGTTTTAGTTTACGAATAAAAAATAGAAATTAGGTTATGTTGCGAGTTAAAGTTTAAAGTATTTTGCTTTGTTTTTTAACGTATTAAAGGTTTTATTTATAATTCATTAACGTACGTATTACATCAGGTTTGATTAAATTTATAGTATAGAAATTATAAATAAAATCTTATGAAAGCAGTACGATATTATGGACACAAAGATGTTAGAATTATAAACGATCTAGAAAAACCTTCTCCTACAGGAGATGAAGTATTATTAAAAATCGGTGGAGCAGGAGTATGTCATTCAGATTTACATGTAATTGATGGAGGATTAGTTTCTGGTGCAATATTTACTTTAGGGCACGAAAATGCAGGATGGGTAGAAGAAGTTGGAAAAGATGTAAAGGGATTTAAAAAAGGAGATGCGGTTTTGGTATACGGACCTTGGGGATGCGGACATTGCAAACCATGCCAGCATTCGCAAGAAAACTATTGTGATCATCACTCTGAGCAAGCTTATGGTGGTGGACTAGGATTAAATGGTGGTATGGCAGATTATATGCTTGTACCTTCCTCTCGATTATTAGTCCCAATTTATGATTTAGATCCTGTAATTGCTGCTCCGCTTACAGATGCAGCATTAACACCATATTCAGCAATAAAAAGATCATTGCATAAACTTATGCCAGACGAATATGTTGTGGTTATTGGAGTAGGAGGGTTAGGACATGTTGCATTACAGATTTTATCCGAAATGTGCGGGTCAACAATTATAGCTTGCGATATAACTCCTGAAAGACTTGAATTTGCAAAACAACTTGGCGCAGCTCACGTAGTTAACTCTACAGATAAAGATGCTGCCGAACAAATCAAGAAAATCACTGGAATAAAAAAAGCAAAAGTCGTTCTTGATTTTGTTGGTGCTACATCTACAATAGATTTAGGTACAAAAATTATAGGTTTAGATAGCGACTTAACCATTGTTGGGTTAGGAGGAGGAAAGTATGAATACAATACCGGTTTACCAGTTGGCGTAAGCATATCCAATCCTTATTGGGGTTCAAGAACAGAATTAATGGAAGTAATTGGACTCGCAATACAAAAGAAAATACATATTGAGGTAGAAAAATATAGTTTAGATCAAGCTCTCGAAGTGTATGATAAATTAAGACAAGGAAAAATAAAAGGAAGAGCTGTTTTAGTTCCTTAAATAGATTTGAATTAACACATTAATTACATTGCCTGAAGCTTCAGGACTATGTGTTAAAATAATTACTCCTACAGTTTAAAAGAAAGAAGTAGCCCGATTCTAGAATTGGGCTTTTTTATGAACTTTACATAAAAGATTTAACTATACTATAAAAGTAAGTTTTGCTTAATTAAGAATTACAGTATTTTTTAAACAATTTATTTGAAGCATACATCAATCTTTTTTTTAGCTTTGTTTGCAGAATAACTATTTATAAAACGAAAATATATTATGGATACTAGCAAAGAACTTTTATTCTTTTTTAGTGCTTTGGGGGCTTTCAACGGAATTATTCTGGGTATTTATTTCTTCTTTTTTACAAAGAAAAGATACTTCGGAAATTATTTTCTAGGCGCACTCTTACTAGCGTTAAGTATTAGAATTGCTAAATCTGTATTTATATATTTTGATCCAACGTTACCTAAAACCTATCTTCAAATTGGTCTTTCAGCTTGTTTTTTTATAGGTCCGTTTTTATATTATTTCATGAAAGCTTCGGTTAAGGAAATTCATGTAATGCCCAAATCCTGGAAACTGACCCTTATTTTTTGGGCAATATTTATTATTACTGTTGGGATACTGTTTCCGTATAGTGTTTACCCTCAACTTTGGAGAGATTATTTTGTAGAACTTATTTATATTCAGTGGTTTGTATATTTAGTTTTTGCAGGTTTTACAATTAAAGAAGTATTAAAAAAGATTGTAAGCAGAAAACAAAAAGCAAATCCAGCCGAAATGTGGTTTGGTATGATTTACCTTGGTAATACCTTACTTTTTGCCTTCTATTTTCTGGCATTGATTAATGCACCATTTGTTTCTTATTTAAGTGGATCTATAATTTTTTCTTTTATTTTGTATATGATAATTTCTATTCTTTTATACCGAAAAAAGACAGACGATTTATTCTTGCTTAATTCTCCAAAGTATTCAGGAAAGAAAATTGATTCAGCCGAAGAAACAATCTTGTTGCAAAAACTAGAGAATGTAATGGTAGAAAAAGAACTATATAAAAACCCAAATCTTACATTACAAGATTTATCCAAAGAAGTTACTATTTCAAGCCACCAATTATCTCAGTTTTTAAATAACAACGTTGGAAAGAATTTTACCAGTTACGTTAATGAATTTAGGATAAACGAAGCTTGCAAAATCATAACTTCTAACAATAAACTAACCTTAGAATCTGTTGGTTACGATGTAGGATTTAATTCTAAATCAACCTTCTTTGTGGCGTTTAAAAAGCATACAGGAACGACACCTTTAAATTATCAGTTACAAGCTTCATTAGTTTAATTTTTTTCCTTTTAGTTTGACGCTTCAGGTAATGCCATTAAGTTAAGAAAAACGGCTACAATACTGTATCGAATAAATCTCACGCAAAGCCGCCAAGCCGCCAAGTTTACGCCTAAAACCTTTGCGCTTTTGCGTCTTTGCGCGAAAATAATTAACCACAATTAGATCAAAAGAGCTTAACTTAATGACATTGCGCTTCGGGATAAACCTTATAAGTATGATTTTAATATCGAAAGTGCAGGATTACAGCAATATTAACCAAGTTAGGTTCAATAAACAGAGTGTAGATTTATAAATCCGTACTCCTGATTTCTCTTTGAATGACCTCATACTGCGATTTACGATAGACTTTTGTACTAATAAAAAGTCAAATCTTAATCGTTAAATTTTATGAGAATTCTAATCTTAGTTTTCATTTACATCTATTGTTTATTTATATCATCTATAACTGTAAAAGCACAATCGATAAAATTTCTGTCAGGAAAAGTTACTAATCATAGCAACGAACCCATGATGGGAAATATTTCATTGTTGTCTGTTCGTGATTCTATTTTAATTAAACAGCAGGATTTTTTAGATGGTACTTTTCAATTATCTGATATCAATCAAAAAGAAGTATTGATAAAACTTACTTCTGTAGAATTTGCCGACAAATTCCAGCATATTACTTTCAATGGAAAAGAAAATATAAATTTGGGTACAATACTCGTTAATGGAAACAACAATCAGTTAAATGAAGTTGTTATAAAAAATCAAGCTTCATTGCTAAAATATGGATCTAATGGAACACTTGAGGTTAGCGTAGCTAATACTTTGCTTTCTACCAGTAGTTCGGTAAATGAATTATTAGGCAGAGTTCCAAATGTAATTGTTTCCGAAGGACAAATTAGTGTGTTAGGAAAAGGAGAAGCTATTATTTATTTAAACGGAATTTTAATTAGTAACGAACGTTTTGCAGCAATTCCTGTTTCGCAAATTGCCAAGATTGAAGTTATTTCTAATCCATCATCTAAGTATGATGCTGAAGGAAAAGCAGTAATCAATATCATTACTAAGAAAAACTTTGAGAGTGGAGTTATGGGAACGGCAAGCCAACAGATTACAGTTTCGGAATTTGGAGGAACAAGTACAAATACACTGCTAGATTTTAATTACAATAAAGGAAAAGTTTCTATTATTGGTAATTATGGACTGCAATTAGGTAAAAACAGAGAACTGTTATATACAACCAGAACAAGACCTGATCCTACCGAATTTATGAAATCTGAACTTACCACAGATTGGAGACGTAGATTTAATAACTATTCCAACTTTGGATTCGGACTACAATATACTTTTTCTGAATCGAATTATATTTCGTTGGAATATAGTGGGAATATTAATGATTTGGGTGGAGTAGTAGCCAATCGAAATTCGATTGCAACCAACAATAGCAATAGTTTTTATGCTACAGATGTTGACAGAAATGATGTTAGACTCAATCAGTTTGTAAACTTAAATTATAATACAATTACAGATGATAAAGGATCATCGTTGTTTGTTGGTACACAATTTTCTAATTACAACGGTTTTACAAGAGATCTTATTGATGAAAATGGTTTGGTTAACAGCCTAAATACAGAGAGATATTTAAAAAACAATGCCGATAATACCATCAATATTTTAAATACTCAGGCAGATTACGCAAAAAAAATAAATGAAAGTACAAAGTTAGAAGCTGGTGCAAAAGTAAGTTACGCAACAATCAAAACAAGTTCTGATTTTTTGATTGCTGATGATAAAAATCCTGAATTTGTATTTGATGAAGACCTTTCGAGTGATTTTAAATATGAAGAAAAAATTGGAGCTGCGTATATAAATTACAGTAGTTCTCTAGGAAAAAAGTTTAATTATTCTTTGGGCGCTCGAGGCGAATGGACCAATTATGAATTAAATACAACTGCAGGCGGTAATCAGAAATTTAGGAAAAGTTATGCCGATATTTTTCCTAATGTATTATTGAATATGCCTCTTTCTGATGATCTGAAGTTGCATGCTTCTTATGTTTCAAGAATAACAAGACCAAGATATCAGGCGCTTAATCCGTATGTTGTTTACCAGGATCCATTTACAACTATCGAAGGAAACCCTAATCTTAAACCAGAAAAAATTTATGCTTTTGAAATAGGAGCGATGTATAAAAAGTATGATTTTAAAATAGGATACACGTACAAAGTCGATCCTATTTCTGGAGCAGCTTTACGCGGTATTAATCCCAATAGTTATATTTTAAGATCATTGAATTTAGATAAAGAAAATAGTTATTTTGCATCGATTTCAAGATCATTTACAAGCAAATGGTGGAGTTCGACCAATACCGTGAGTATGAGTTACACAAAATCTGTAGACAACACTTATTCATTTACATTAGGCGCAACAAAACCTCAAATTTATCTCTATACAAATAATACATTTACTATTCCTGATGTGTTTAAAATTCAATTGCTTGCCTGGTATCTGGGTGATAAAAGCTACGGATTGGGAGATGAAAATAGTCGCTCGATAGTAACATTGGGAATCGAAAGAAATTTTTTAAATAATGCCTTAAAATTGAACTTTTCTGCCAATGATATTTTTAAAGGATTTTATGCTTCTGGAAATTATACTGTAGGACAAACTGAGATTTATTATCATAGAACATACACGACAAATTACTATAAGCTTGTTGCAACGTATAGTTTTGGAAACTCCAAAAAAACGGATTACAAGAAAAAAGAACTGGAACAAACGGAAAACAGCAGAGCAAGGTAGTGATTGTCTTTTGCGAAAATTAACCGCAGAGTTCGCAAAGGATTACGCAAAGGGCACAAAGTTTTGAAATCATTTTAATTCTTTAATCTGTGGCAAAAAATTAACCGTAGAGTTCGCAAAGGATTACGCAAAGGTCGCAAAGTTTTGGAATCATTTTAATTCTTTTAATCTGTGGCAAAAAAAAGAAGCACGTAGATTCTGCAGATTTAGCAGATTTTTTATTTGTGTAAATTCGTTGCAAAAAAAACTATTCAACATAAGTACACAGTCTTAGAACCTTAGTTTCTCAGAAGCTTAGCAACTTAAAAAAAAATCACGAATCAAGCCAGTTTTTGAAATTACTAATTTCTTTTTTGCTCAAAATAATCGGATCGGTATCGGGAATAGAAATGTTTAATAACAACTCTATTTTCTGACTAGAATGCTTAACGATTTCCTGAATATGATTTCGATTAAAAATATATTTTCGATTTACTTTAAAGAAAAGAGTAGGGTCTAGTTTGTTTATAAGATCCTTAAGATTGCTATTATAAAAATAGCTATTGCCTGAATTTGTATAAATAAAAAGATGTTTTCCTGTGGCGTAAAAATAGGAGATTGTTCTATCGTTTATAGATATAAGTTTATCTCTGTGATTTACCAAAAAGTGGTGCTGAATGTTAGTTTGGTTTTCAATTGTAACAAGCGATTCAACAATAGGGTTGGGATTAAATGTTTCCTTTATGTTTTTATATTTCGATAGCGCTTCTAATAATTCTTCTTCTTCGTATGGCTTAAGAAGGTAATCTATAGTAAAATGTTTAAAAACTTTAACAGCATAAGAATCGTAAGCTGTTATAAAAATAACAGGACATGAAATAGTAGTTTTTTCAAAGATATCAAGACTTTTTCCGTCTCCTAAATGAATATCCATAAAAGCAAGATCAACGGTATTTTTCTCAAAAAAAGCTACGGCATCTTTTACTGATTTCAATAAAGTTATTTCACTTATAGTAATAATACTTTGCTGTTCCAGAATAGATTTCAGATAGCTTGAAGCAAGATATTCGTCTTCAATAATGACTATTTTCATTTCTCCTTTTTTTTGCAAAGTTAAAAAAAAAGCTCCGTTAAAAACGGAGCTAATTTAAATTACAATTCTGGATTGTTTAATCGTGCATCTAATGGGAAAGGCAACGTATATCTCGGATCATTTTTGATCAAAGTATAGGTCTTGTTACTCAGTGTATGTTCGATTTGTTTTTGAGTAGTTCTTCTTAAATCAAACCAACGGTGCCCTTCAATGGCAAACTCACGTTGTCTTTCCTGATATACAAAATCAAGAAGCTCTGTTTGGTTCATCGCACTAATCTTTGTGCTCAATTGAGCGTAACCTGTGGTATTATATCGGTTCTTAATGAAATTTAATATGGTTGTTCTTGCCGTTGCAAGATCATTTAATTGTACAGAAGCTTCTGCTTTTGTTAAATATAATTCAGAAGTTCTAAATGTATTTTTTTGGTATATCTCGCCACCTTTTAAAAATATAAATCCGCTTCCACTTACTTTAAAGTACAATTTATAACGCAAGTCGTTTACTTTGTCATATGCATTTATTAAGGTTGGAGATGGATAAGCAGATCTTTTTAATTTATTCTCAAACGTATTTTCAAGAGCCATTATCGATTCCTTTGTATCATAATTGTTTGGCAAAATAGGAGTAACGTTTAAGTCAACTAACGAATTGTTAATAGCCATTGCTTTGTCTGCTGCTTGTATAGCTTGAGCCCATTGTTTTTGGAACAAGTAAACACGAGATTCCATTGTGTATAATGCAGCTTTAGAAAAACGATAGTTTAGTCCTTTAGCCTGTGTATCTAAGTTAAGCAATTTTTTAGCCTCTTCTTTATCCGATATGATTTGACCGTAAATAACTTCTACACTTTGTGGTATATAGGCTTGTTCTAAATCTATTTCTAATGCCAATGGAACACCTCTTTCAGAACTTGCAGTTGTTGCATCATATTGTTTTGCAAATAGGTTAACTAAATCAAAGTAAGCAAGAGCTCTTAAGGCGTATGCTTCTCCAACCAACTGATTTTTTTCTGCCGATCCATCAAGTTTAGTACTAGCTTCGTTAATAATTACATTGGTATAAAAAATACAATTGTATAATCCAGCATATTGAAATCTTGTAGCAATAGGATCCGGATTTGCATCATTCCATATATAGTTATCTTTGTAGAATACTAAATCATTGGTTCCTTCATCAAGAAGCATTTCGTCTCCCCTTAAAGCAGTTAGTGATTTATGCGTAGGGAAAACAGCGTATCCTTTAGTAAGAACAGCTCTAAAATCAGCAAGTGTTTCAGGAATTACTTTTCCTGATGGTTTTACATCCAGGTAATCATCGCAGCTTGTAGCTACTATCGCAGCTACAAAAAGGAATAGGTATTTTGATATGTTTTTCATCTTAAATTAATTAAAAAGTTATGTTACATCCTAATGTTATTGATTTAGGAATAGGCTGAGCATAGATGTTTCCAAAAGTCTCTGGATCAAAATATCCTTTATAATCAGAGCTGATAACAAATAAGTTTCGTCCTTCAATACTGAATCTTAGACTATCAAAAAACATTTTTTCTATTGCTTTTTTAGGCAAAGTATATCCAAAACGTAAACTGCTTAATCGCATATAACTCATTTCATGTACCCAAGTGTCTAAATATTTATTGGTATTTATCGGATTACCTTCAGCATACCATTTATAAGCCATCCAAGAGTCACCAGTACCAGTATCATTCCCTACAATTCCTGGCAAGTTTGATCCAGTATTAGTAGGAGACCATGCATTTAGAATATCAGTAGTGAAGTTTCGTCCACGATCAACCGTTGCTCCATTGTATGCAGGTGTTTCTACAACTGTTTGCTTAATATTAAAAGTAGTAGCAATTGTAATATCAAAATCATGAATTTTGAAAGTATTGGTCAAACCACCAGTATACTTCGGATCTAAATCTCCAGCATAAGTAAATAAATCTCTTATTTCTGTAGCATTAAGTTTAGTTTGTACGAACAACCCAGGTATAACATCAGCTAAAGCATCGCTTAACTGAAAGAATGTTTGAGTATTAACCGTTTCACCATTTTTATTTACAAATAATGGGTATCCATTCTCATCCATTCCATTTGTTTTTAAAGCAAATACAGCTCTTACCGGGTATCCTTCTATTGATGGAGTATAAGTGTTTTCTCTTATTTGCATACGATCAACATTGCTCTTATTGTGCGAGAAATTAATATTAGTGGTCCATTTAAAATTAGGACGATCAATATTTTTTGTAGCCAATGCAATCTCAAATCCTTTATTAGTTACTTGTGCCCAGTTTAAGGTAGTGTACTCAAATCCGTTTTCAACAGCAAGTGATTGAACTCCAATTAAATCACTACTTTTTCTTCCATATACATCGGTAACTATACTAATACGGTTATTGAATAAACCCAGATCCATACCTAAATTGGTATTTTCCGTTTTTTCCCATCTTAATTTATCATTCGGAGGACTTAATATCGCAATACTTGGCTCAGTTTGTCCTGGCAAAATAGTTTCAGTTTTATATTCTCCTACTACAAATGGAGATGTTCCTTTGTCTATATTTCCTTGCAATCCGTAAGAAGCACGTAATCTTAAGTTAGATAAAGTCTCATTACCTTTTAAGAATTCTTCTTCAGATACTAACCAAGAAGCAGAAGCTGCCCAAAGTGGTAAGTATTTGTATTTTGGATCTACACCAAATAAGTCAGAACCATCATAACGAACACTTCCGAAGAAAGTATATTTTCTGTCATAGGTATAAGACGCTGTTGCAAAAAAGGATGCAAATGCATTTTCATTCTTAGACTTTTTATAACCTCTATAAACAGGTTCGTCTGCTAGATCGGCGGTAGGGAAAATTATCTGAATTGAAGTTAATGTTTTAGGATCGTATCCAAATGCTTTGGTTGCAATACTAGTGTTGTAATTTCTTCTCAATTCGCTTCCTACCATAACTTCCAACTCATGTTTTTCATTGAAAACAGTAGAGTAGTTTAACATCGTTTTCCAGTTGTA
This sequence comes from Flavobacterium sp. GL_143, assembly GCF_057834355.1. Classification (NCBI taxonomy): domain Bacteria; kingdom Pseudomonadati; phylum Bacteroidota; class Flavobacteriia; order Flavobacteriales; family Flavobacteriaceae; genus Flavobacterium; species Flavobacterium sp. GL_143. The sequence goes on from NZ_CM174401.1 coordinate 4,050,568, forward strand.
TTGGAAAAAGTCAGTATTTGTATTTTGGATAATTCCACCTTCAGGAAGAAAGTAAGCTGGCTTACCATTATTAAATCTTAACGTTTTCTCTCTTTCTTTTCTAGTAAAGTAGGTGTTTTTATCAGCAAATTTCTCACTAGATGTATTGTCAAATTGTAAACCAACCTGAGTGCTTGCTTTTAAGCCTTTTGTAATTCTGTAATCTATATCAAGAATAGCTTTAATCGCTCTGTTCTTTAACTCGTAAGAAGAGTTTTCTCTTTCTTCAATAAAGTTAAAGGGTACGTAAACATCAGAATAACCACTAATATCTTTGTCATATTTATAAGATCCATCTGCATTATATGGTGTTAAATACGGATTTACTGTTCTTGAGTAATTAGATGGATTTGTAAAACCATCTGTATCTGTTATGTATGATTTTGTTTTACTTTCAGAACCAAATAACCCAACGCCAATGTTTAATTTATCAGTAACCTCAAAGTTGTTCTTTAAAGTAAGATTATATCTGTCGTAACCAGTTCCTACTGTAGCACCTTGCTCGTTATAAGCTCCTAAAGAGAAGTAATAATCAGATTTTTCGCCTCCACCAGAGAAACTTAAACCATATTGTGTATTTACAGCACTTTGGTATAATAAATCCCCCCAGTTTGTATTACTGTTTCTTAATTTGTTAATAGAGTTTTGCGTAGCTGAAGACAACGCCGAAAAACCTCCCGTTCTATAAGCCCCTAATTCATTAGACTGATTTAGTATACGAGAAATTTCTCCGCCAGAGTCTCTATAAGTTAAGTCTGATCTGCTAGCTAATCCTAGTTCAAAATCTACTTTTTGTGAAGCATCTAAAAGGTTTAATTTTGCGAAATCAGGTTTCATAGTAACAAAGGTATTTGCTATGAAATTTACTTTCATGCTCCCTTTTTTACCTTTTTTGGTAGTAACAACAATTACTCCATTTGCAGCTCTTGCTCCGTAAATTGCGGTAGCAGCGGCATCTTTTAATATGGTAATATCTTTAATATCGTCAGGGTTTAATCCAGCGATTGAAAAGTTATTTAATTCGTCGATATTGTCTTTATCAAAGTTTTTAGGAACATCATTGCTTTCTAATGGTAAACCATCTAATACCCATAATGGATCTTGTGAGCCAGAAAGTGATGCTGTACCACGAACTCTAATTTTTGCAATAGCACCAGGAGCACCAGTAGCTTGAGTAACTGCTACACCCGCAACCTGACCTACTAATAATTGATCTAAACTTGCAACACCCGCTTGTTGAATATCAGCCATATTAACTTTGGCTACAGCCGAAGTCAATTTTCTTTTTTCAATTTTTTGGTATCCAGTTACTACAACCTCTTTAAGTTCGCTTAAGTCTGGTTTTAAAGAAATATTATAGCTTTTTTGAGCTGTAACATTAATAGTATACGATTGGTATCCCATAAAGGTTACACGTACACTTGTGGTGTTGCTTGATATTTTTAATTCAAAATTACCGTCAAAATCTGTGATAGTACCGATACTAGCGCTTTCGATAACACTTTTTTGATTTGTACTATTAGATACCGAGCTATTTTCAACATATACTGTTGCACCCGGAATTGGTAATTTGTCTTGGTAATCAATTACCTTTCCTGTAATTGTTCGAGTTTCTTGCGAATACCCAACAACCGTCAGGAATAAGGTCAAGATGTAAAATAATTTTTTCATTTCTGGTTTTTAATTAGGATAAAAGATTTATAGTGTGGTATTTAAAGCTTTCTCTATTCGTTGAATCAAATCAAAATAATGGTTTTGTGTTTCCTGATTTCCAATATTTTTCTTAGTCCTTAATAATTGTAAAATTTGTTTTAATTCTCCTTTTTTATCAGATGTAACTTCCGAAACTCTTTTAAGAGAAGATTGATTGATATTACGTGCCATTCTTGATTCATCTAATTGATTACATAAGTGAGGCATGTTTAAATTATCTTGTATTTCGATTATCTTTTTGCCGTCTGTTTTCTCAAAAAGTTTGTTTGTAGAAACAATAAGCACATCGATATAATTCTTTTGTGTCATACGTTCCATAATCGTCAATGATTTATTTTGGATCGTTGAAGCAAAAATATTCTGACGTAATGTTTTAAATAATTGCGTTACAGTAAATACGTTTTCTTTAGCTTCATTACGCTGATACAATTCATTTTCGGTAATTCGTAACAAGCGATCATCACTAAGCATACTATATAAAGTACTGTATTGTAATTCTCTCGCCAGGGTATAAGGTGTATACTCATAAGGACCAAGTGGAGAATCTTTTAATGCATTCGTTTTATCCAGAATTGGGTTAAAAAACAACCATTCAGGAATTGCAATACTGTTTTTTAACAAATATGCTACAGCTCTTTTCTGGATTGCAGCAGGAACAGCTACATAACTAGCTTTGTTATCTCCGTGTACAGTTGTGTTAAGGTAAATTCCTCCAAGATTGCTTAATACGTGTCTGTTATAAAGTTGCCATTGACCAATAGTACCAATATAAAGTTTACCAGTCTCGTAGTAAGACTCATCTTTATCATACGTCCAGTCAAGGATATTATTTACAACACGTTTTAAGTTTTTAAGTCCGTACTCACTCGCTTTCATTGCATCATTTCCTAAATCTTCTGATTGAGAACGTGGGTCAATTATTTCGTCTTGTTGTTCTCCATAAAAATAAAGAGGATCATTTTGATGTTTAGAGATAAGACCATTTAAAGCCGTGTGCTCTTCTTTTTCGTCACCATACCATCTGTATCCCCATTCGATAGCGTATTTATCATACTCACCAATTTTTGGTGTAATAGCCTCAACGTGATCTTCTGGTTGAGCAATATAATTGTAACGAGCATAATCCATGATTGATGGAGCAGTTCCACCCATTTTTGCTGTAAAATCTTTAGAGCGTAACGATTCTACATCATAAGCAAATGAAGAACCCATATTGTGTTTTAATCCAAAAGTATGTCCTACTTCATGAGATGATACAAAACGGATAGCTTCACCCATATGTTCGTCGCTAAATTTGTTTCCTCTGGCTTTAGGATCAATAATACCTGTTTGTATACGCATCCAGCTGTGTAAAGATGTCATAACGTTATGCCACCATATAATGTCTGATTCGATTATTTCACCACTTCTAGGATCTACAACTGCAGGTCCCATCGCATTCGATTTTGGAGAAGCTACATAAGTAATAACAGAGTAACGTACATCGTCGATATCAAAATCGGTATCTTCGGCAGTAGGTTCTTTTGCAATAACTGCATTTTTAAAACCTGCTTTTTCAAAAGCTACTTGCCAGTCACGAACACCTTCTATAATATAAGAACGCCATTGTTTAGGTGTTGAAGGGTCGATATAGTAAACGATTTGTTTTTTTGGTTCAACCAATTCTCCTTTACGGTACTTCTCAATATCTTCTTTTTTAGGCTCTAATCTCCATCGTGTTATTAATTCTTTCTCACGCATTGCATGCTGATCATCGCTAAAATACCAGTGCTTTTCGGTAAAATATCCTACACGTCTATCCGAAAAACGAGGTTGCATAGGAACTTTGTCTAATAATATAATGTTACTAGTTACCCCAATTGTAACCGATAGGGCAGGACCACCACCTTCGCTCACAGAAGTAGTAAGTTGTGACTTAACAACTATATTTTTTGGGAACGATTTTGCGTATTCTATATATGATAGTTCCGATTTTACAGATCCACCAAAGCCAATGTTGCTTAAAACATCATTGAAACTTTTTTGTTTTCCGTCAAAAACTTTATTTGCTTTGATTACAATCGAAGTCGAATCATTGTTTTTTGTCTCGATATCAAAAACTTCTATAATAGACTCAGAGAAGTTATTATTTACAGATGCCGTTATTGCATCACCTACAGGAGATGAAACATTAGGAACAGATGATTTTACCCATACCTTTTTGGCAACAAGATCTTTATGAAAAGTAATTATCTTGTTTTCATAATTCATTCCTTTATTTAACCCAGCCTCATTAACTTGCATTGGGACATTAGAAATCTTATTTACCACAAGAAATTCTCTCTGAAAAAGAGAATCATTTATTTCTAGATAAAGATCAGTTTTAGCTTGTATAATGTTAAATAATCCTTTTTTAACGGTTGCGCCTTTTAAAAGATCATCATATTTTTTTCCTTTTTTGTTGCTTGTAGAATCCTTTGCTTGTTCAGTTTTGTTTTCTTTACTTTTTTTATCTTTTTTCTGCGCAATAATTGTAGTACTATTAATTAATAATAGTAGAATAAATGTGTTTTTTAAATATTTCAATAATGCCTTTTCCCTCATTTGAAGTTAAGTTTAGGTTAATTTTTCGCCTAAAATATTGCATCCATTACGTTAAAAAAAACAAAATGGAGTGAGTGGCTTTTTTTCGGGAGTGAATGCTTTTTTTATTCAATTAAGGGTAAAATACAGACAAAAAAACCGTCTCTTTTAAACGTCTCAAAATCGGTTTTAGAATAGTAGTTGTAAATACTTTGTAAGTACTTATGACCAAACTTAGACTCCTTCCCGAAGTTTTGTTTTTCGTTTAGATTATTGGTAATGACCACCTTATTTTCCTGGATGGTAATTGTTATATTTAACGGATTTTCATCTGAAGCAATGTTGTGTTTGATAGCGTTTTCTATCGCAATCTGAAAAGCTAAGTAGGGTACTTTTTTTGATAAAACACTATTGTCTTCGATTGTTATTGTAAAGTTAAATTCGTCTTTATATCTGGTTTGTTGCAAAAAGATATACTTTTCTATAAATAGAAGTTCTTCTTTTAGTGTAACAATATTTTGCTCAGGTGGATTTATTAAATACCGATAAATTTTAGAAAGATTTAAAGTAAACTTGCGCGCTACGCCAGTATTACTTTCAATAAGCATATAAAGGGAATTCAGGGAATTAAATAAAAAATGAGGATTAATTTGCTCCTTTAATTGGTGCAACTGAATCAATGCTTTTTCTTTCTTTATCTTTTCATTTTCTAAACTTAATTTATTTTTTTCTTTGGCTAGGTCTTCTTTTTCCTGAAAGCTTTTGCGGGTAAAAAGCGCAAATAAATAAAAGAATATAAGTAAGATTGCTGTAGTTATAAAGTAAATTAATGACGCATATTTTTTTATAGCATCTACATCTTCATTTGCAATGTTTTCTGGGAAATTGACACAAACGTACCAATTTGTACCTGCTACATTTAAACGTTTTGTGTATCTAACAATGTCTAATTTTAAATATTCGGAAAGGCCTATTTTTTTTGTGAAATCTATCTTAGGAATAAAGATTGTATCTGATGGTACTACATCGGTTATTTTAAAAACATTCTGCTTTATAAATTTAATTTCGGGGTGATAAAGTATAGTTCCTTCTTTATCAAATACAAAAGCATAATTTTCTGCCAATTGATCTACGGTTGAAAAATAGAATCGCAATGCTTTTAAATCAATATCATAACCATAGCGTACTACTTCGCCATTTGCTGCATTAGCTTTAAAATAAATACGCCAAAAAATGTTTTGTCCATCTTTAAGGATACAATTAAATTTATCTTTATCACCGTTTTTAGCAATGAAATCACTGATATCCGCTCTTAAATCAGCGTTCTTATTAGAGGTTCTAAATTCTATTTTTCCATTGTTTATCTGGAACCAATTGTTTTTTACAAGATTCTGATTGGCATGTATAGTACTTAAAACGTTTAAATTATTTGATAAATTATTAGGAGTGCTAATTTTAATAATCTGCTTTATTTCTTTCTCGATTTCAAGAAAACGTGAAAACTCCAGCGCTAGAACTTCTTGCTTTTTTATAAAGCTACGTAGCGCGTTGGTAGAATTTGATTTTTCGGATATTTGTGTTATTAAACTACTTAGTATATAAATAGAAAGCAATGTAACGACTACGAAAACAATTCCTAAAATAAAGAAGTTACGCCCAGAAAGGCTATTTTTTAATTTAAAATTCAATGGTATTCTTTAAAAACAAGGAATATAAAAGTCCTTATTATAATGTGGTATTATTAATTTTTCGCAAAGATAATTCTTTTCTTCTTCGTCTTATTAGGGGTTTATAAAACGTATTTATCAATATATCAGCTAAATCTATCTATTGTTTAGCCTTTTATCTGGAGGTGCTCCATTTTCTTTCCAATCAGGGTTTTGTTTCCAACAGGTTTAAAACCTAGTTTTAAGTATAATTTTTTAGCATGAGGATTTGCTTCGTCTACAAGTAATCCTAAAGTTTGTTGATTTTTATTTACATATTCATCAATCAAAAACTGTAAAATTTTAGACCCAATACCTTTTCCCTGGCACTTAGGATCAACTCCTAACGTGTCAATATAATATTCTCCTTTTTGAGTTTCGTCTTCAGGATTAAAATTTTTGTTGTAATGAGTTCTAACGTATTGTACGATAGGTTCTCTTAATAGGTTTAATTTTGCACCATCATATATATTTACAGCAGCAACAATCTCGTTGTCATCTACAGCAACAAAACAATTTTGATAAGAGTATTGATTATTTTCCTTTGCTATAAAGTGTAGCAAAAAGTCTTTTGCTTTATTGTAGTTTTCTTCACCAATAAATTTATAAACGATATCCTCCATTGCTAATAGTAAATAGGTTGCAATACTTTCGGAATCCTTTATTGTTGCTTTTCTTATAATCATCACCTTTTCATTTTCGTTTTTGCAAAAATACCTTAATCTTGCATATATACCAAAATCAGACACATATATTAAGTTTTATTTTGGATTTTTCATCTAAATCGACTTTTATTGGTGATTATGTAATAAAATTCAATCAACAGAATTGCACAAATAATCTAAACTAATAGTCGTTTTTACAACTCTGTAAGTGATTTAAGAATCTTTAAGTTTGATTATATAAAGACAACAAACTCGATTTTTGCGATTCACATTTATATTAAAACTTATATTTGTATAATAAAAAGCGCTAACTTGTAGAACAAGTTCTAGAGTATGACTATCCGATGTTCTACATATTGATAAATTCTAGCAAGTTATTTTTGCAAAATATTCTTTCATAAAAAAAGAAAATATATTTCTAAAAAATAATTAAAATATGTAAATTGTATGAACATATTGGTTTTTATATTTAGTTAAAAGACTTCCCCAAATCTCTTTTAAATGCGTGTTCTTGTTTTAGTTTAGTATTAATTTTTTTTCAAAAAAAACATTGACACCAATTAAACCTATTTTATCTTTAATTGGTAACACAGATTTTAATATTTTAAAAACAATAACTATTTAAAAAATGTAGTACATATACTACTTCATAACCTATATCAAAGCAGTTATTATGAGTTAATATTTTTATTAGTTCATTTTTTAACCTTAATACAGTATAAATTTTGACTAAAGAGAACTTGACAAAAAATACATTTGGTTTTACAAAACTAAAATTCGAACATAGAAAAGTAATTCATTATACTTTGCTGGCATTTGTAATCCTTTTACAAATCATGGCAGTTATAATATGGTATAACGAATCGACTAATGAAGCCAAAGTATCTAAGATTTTTGATTCGATAAACTATTTAGGTAGTGTAAAACAACTTACGAACGAGGTTAATGATTCGTTTATTAATTCCCAAAAACACTATAATAATTATATAAGTAATAAAGACGAAGCCTCTTTAAAAGAATACGCTGAATCAATAAATAAGACTGGTGAATTGGTTGATAAACTAAGCGCTGTTACTGCAAATAATCAGGAATTTAAACAATTGTTAATGGAGAAAAGCAAGTCCGAATCGGATGTTCTGGCTTTGCGATCTACCATTGACTCCATTATTGCGCTTCAAACGAATCCAAATAACAAAGAAGCAGCTAGTTTATTAGACTTTAAAAAGTTTGAATACAAGAAAATCCTGGATAGTATTAAAACGGATTCTTATATGAAAATTGATAGCGTATCCAAAAAAGGTCTTTTCTCGAGATTAGGAGATGCGCTCGCTGGCAAAATGGATATTCAGAAAGAGCAATTAAAGATTGTTGTAACTATGAAATACAATGATAAACTTATTTCTGGTAGTATCGAGGATCAAATAAAAAATGTATTTGTAACGACCAATAAATACTATGAAAACCAGTTTAATAATTTAAAGAAATCATTTTCAAGTTTAAGAGATCAAGATTTAAAATTGACTGAGCTTAATAGCAAATTATTAAATTTAAGCGCTACAATATTACCTAACTATACAAATCCTATTAATACGCTACAGGCCGATTCTCAGAAAAAATTGCAGGATCAGTACAAATCAAATATAACGGTTAGGAATTATACATTATTGATATTAATAATTGTGATGCTTATCGTTTCAATCATACTTTTTAGTTTTACCAGAATGGCTTTTGAGTATGAAAAAAGATTAACAATCGCACAGAATCAAATACGCCAGAGTTTAAACTTTAAGAATAGAATCATGGGAATGATTAGCCATGAGATAAGATCACCTTTAAGTATAATTTCTATGTATAGTAAGAAGATCAGTTCTTCTATAAAAGATGTTGAAATAAAGAACACGTTCAAATCGATTCAGTTTACGACTAATTCTTTGATTTTATTATCGAATCAGATTTTAGAATATTCAAAAGAAGAAAATCATGAGCTTAAGCTAAAGAATAAAAACTTTCATTTAAAATCAGAAATAAATCAAATTATCGATTCTTTGTCTTCACTGGTAGAAAGCAAAGGAAATAAGATTAAGTTAAATTCTAATTTAAATTCCGATTACGAAGTGTACTCTGATGCTACAAAAATTCATCAGCTTTTTTACAACATCGTAGGTAATGCAAATAAGTTTACTGAAAACGGACTCATATCTATAGGGATTGATCTTGATAATAGTTCGGATTATGAGTATAATTTAAAAATAGAAATTCAGGATAATGGAGCAGGGATTCCAGAGCATGATTTAAAAAATATTTTCGAATTATATTACCAAGGAGCTGTATCTAACAAAATCAATGATTTAGGAGTAGGTTTAGGTCTTAATTTATGCAAAGAAATAGTCGAATTGTTTGATGGAGAAATCAAAATTGAAAGCGAAGAAGGAAAAGGCACAAAAGTTGTATTTAATTTGATATTAAGCCCAGTTTAAAATAAAACAGAATAAATACAGTTTTCGTATTTTAGAAGTATAAACGGGTTTATAATAATTTAATTTATAAACAATGAATTCATCAAATAGTTATAGTTTTTTAATTGCCGACGACCATGTCGTAGTACGTCAAGGGGTGACTTTAATTGTTAAAGAACTATTCTTGAACGCTATGGTTTATAAGGCAGCTACTTTTAACGATACTTTTAAAATATTAAAAGAGGTTAAAATAGATTTATTGATTTTGGATGTAAACTTCCCAGATGGTAATAGCTTGAATATATTGGCAGAAATTAAGGCAATTCAGCCAGAGGTCAAAATATTAATATTCTCGGCTCTAGAGGAGAATATTTATGCCATGCGATATTTAAATGCTGGGGCATCGGGATATTTAACCAAAGAAAGTTCTGAAGACGAAATGAAATTGGCGATAAATACAATGATTTCTTCAGGGAAATACATGACCCAGAATATTAAAGACAGAATTCTGGATTCTTATATTACTAAGAAACCAACAAATCCATTAGAAGTATTATCGAATAGAGAAATGGAAGTAGCGCGTTTATTTGTTAAAGGCTACGGTAATCTGGAAATTCTGGAAATTTTAAAAATAAAGAAAACTACTGTGAGTACTTATAAAAATAGGATTTTCGAAAAACTGGAGGTAGATAATCTAGCCGAACTAATAAAGCTTTTTCATCTCTATTATGATGAGAAATAAATAGAAGCATAAGTACTATTCTCTTATTAAGTACAAATATTTTAAAAAGCGGAGCCATTTAAGCTCCGCTTTTTTTGTCTTAAAAAATAAAGAATACAAAGCTTAGCGAACTCCGCGATTTTATAGAATCTTACTTATAAAAAATTTGTGTGTTTTGCGGTAAAAAAAACTATGATCTAGCTTAGAGTTAACCGCAAAGAGCGCAAAGTATCGTGTGTAAATGGATGGATTGTATTTTGTATGTGTTTCAATTGGTGTAGAGACGCACCGCAGTGCGTCTGCGTAATCTGCATCTATAATCTGTTTTTTAGTATGCTGAATTAACCGCAATTAGAGAAAGGCTCGCAAAGCTTCATCAATAGTTTTGCGAGCCTTTGTGTTTAATGCCCATAATCATGTAGTACAAGTTCTATATAAAGTGGTACGATGTACTATAAACTATTGATTTCATTGCTAGTATCTTTGTGAAGGACATTAAGAGATAATTTCTTTTTTGTTTTATTGTCGATGAATTTAGTAGCGAAGAGATATGATGTTTGATATTTACAATAAGGATGGTTATAGAGCTATGAATAGCTTCCCTTCAAAATTTCGTGAGGACGGAAACCGTATGTTTTATAGTAAGGTTTCGAATATAAAAGAGTTGAGAGCTCAGGAATTGAAATTCAAAGTACTGGAAGAAAGATTTCAATTTGCTCTGGAAGCTTCAAACACGGGTGTTTGGGATTGGGATTTAAAAACGAATACTGTTTATTATTCGTCACAATCTTTTAAAATCCTGGAAATAAATTCTACTGATATTTTTGATAATCCAGAACGTTGGGATGAAATTGTACATCCAGATGATCTGGAAGAATATTACGCTACTATAAATGAGCATTTTGATAATAAGACTCCGTTTTATGAAAATTTTCATAGAGTATTAACCTCTAGCGGAAAATACAAATGGATTTTAGATAGAGGAGAAGTTATAGAGCGTGATTATAAAGGAAAGCCATTAAGAGTAATAGGTACTCATACTGATATTACTACTCAGAAAGAAAAAGAATTGGAGTTGGTAAAAACAATGAAGCTATACAGTGAAAAGAATAGCCAGTTATTGAACTTTTCTCATATAGTGGCACACAATTTAAACTCGCATGCAGGGAATTTAAAATTGCTTTTGGATATGATCGATGCCGAAAATAAAGGCATGGAAAACAGTGAAGCATTTAGTTATTTAAGAACCGTATCGAATGATTTGAATAATACAATTGCCGATTTATCTCAAATTGTAAATATTCAGAATAACCAAAATATTATTGTAAAGCCATTAAACTTAAATTCATATTTAAAAAAAGTGCTAGATATTGTAAGTGCATACAAATACAAAAATTTTGGTACAATTATAAATAACATCCCAGAAGAAGCTACAATTAATTTTAATCCGGCTTATCTGGAAAGCGTCTTATTGAATTTTTGCACCAATGCTATTAAGTATGCTGATCCGGAAAGAGCTTTAATAATTGAGTTTAATTTCTTTATAGAAAATGGCAAAAAAACATTTACTATAACTGATAATGGTTTGGGAATAGATTTAAAAAAACACGGGGATTTGTTGTTTGACATGTATAAAACATTCCATAAACATGAAGATGCACACGGAATAGGTTTGTATATAACAAAAAACCAGATTGAATCAATGAATGGAGCTGTAAACGTCGCAAGTGAAGTTGGGGTGGGAAGTACGTTTACAGTGACATTCAATGATTAAAAAGAATAGAATATATAATAGATAATAGTTTTAAAAATGGAGAAATTTGTAATTACAAAAAATACAAATGATGAGTTTCAGTTTGAATTTATAAATAAAGAAGGAGAGATACTTTTAAGAAGCAGCGGATACACAAGAAAATTTATGTGCGAGAAAGGAATTGAATCTGTAAAAACAAATTCACAAGACAGCACAAAGTTTTACAAAAAAACAATTTCAGATAATAAGGTTTATTTCAACTTAAAGGCCTTTAACGGAAAAATTATCGGAATGAGTAAAATGTACGAAAATAGAATTTCGCGTGATCAGGGAATTGAATTTTTAAAAGAAAAAGCACTTCATGCAATTACAGAAGATCAATCAAAATTATCAGAAAAAAATGTGAATTCTGAATCGATAGCATGCTGATTTAAAATAGAATAAACATAGTTACTTGTAGTAAAAAAGAAAGTCCTCCAGAATTTAATTTTTGAGGGCTTTTGGTTTATAATATTGCAAATCTCGCTTTGATTTAATGACTAATAAAAAGTTAGCAAAACAGATAAAAGGGACTCTAAATTGTTACAGGAATAAAATATGATATAGATTTTGGGTTAATTTTTTTGATAGTGAAAGTATTTATTTGTTCCTTTGTATCGATAATTATAGATATCTAGATATGATTGAATTGTTTAAAATGTTGTCTAATGAGCATCGTATACTCATTTTATCATGGTTAAAGGATCCGCATGCCCATTTTGAAATTGAGGATATAGAACCAGAGGTAAAGGATTATGGGGTATGTATGAGTGTTATACAAAAAAAAGCAGGTATTTCTCAATCTACAACATCATCGTATCTATCGTCAATGGTTAGTGCTGGCTTACTAAAATCAGTGAGAGAAGGGCAATGGACTTACTACAAACGTAATGAAGAAAAAATCCAGGAATTAGGAGATTACATTAAACAAGCCTTATAATTTTTATAATAACTAAAAGAATATTTAAGATGTTGATATAAAATAACAGAGGAAAGAACTTATAAGTTCTTTTTTTTAAACTATAGAATATCTATAATTCTAGATATCTAATAATATAAGAATATTGAAAATAACTTTGCAAAAGCTCACAAACATTAAAATTACATTAATATGGAAAATTCAATAAGAACTTTCGAAAATCACAAAGCATTCAACCGTATTTATGCTCCAAACAAATTAACAATAGGTCTTTTTTTGCCACTAGATCTTTATACAGGAGATCTTACAATCTTTAATAATCACACTAGCTATATCAAACAAATTGACGAAAAGAATTTTGGCGCTATCTGGGTACGAGATATTCCATTGTTTGATCCTAGTTTTGGCGATGCTGGTCAGGTATATGATGCATTTACTTATCTCTCATACCTTGCGGGACAAACCAAAAATGTAGCTTTAGGTACAGGAAGTATCGTATTGCCTTTTTGGCATCCAATCGCTTTAGCTAAAATTACTGCATCTTTGGATCAATTATCAAATAACAGGTTAATCCTCGGAGTTGGTTCTGGTGATCGTGCTGCCGAATTTCCTGCATTCGGACTGCCTTTTGAAAAACGTGGGGAACGTTTTAGGCAAATATCACAAGAATTCCGTCAAATAAGCCAAGAATCATTCCCTAAAATAAATTCTGAATTAACTTATCTAAATGGGGTAGATCTGCTTCCTAAACCTGTGGCAAAATCCATTCCGGCTCTTGTTACTGGATCAAGTCAGCAATCATTAGAATGGATAGCAAATAATAGCGATGGCTGGATTACATATCCAGGAGCTACAGCTCATAAAAATGATACGATTCGCTTGGGCGAAAAAATAAATGCTTGGAGAGACCTTATTCCGAACCAGCAATTCAAACCACATATGACTAACGAATGGATTGAGTTGGATGAAGATCCATATTTCCCCAGAACACCACTAAGAGGAGGATTTGTACTAAAAACAGGAAGATTAGGACTTATCGATTTATTATCAGAATGGCAAGAAGCTGGTGTAAATCATGCAGCATTAGGTATTCAGTTCAGTAAACGACCAATACCAGAAATTATTGATGAACTGGCAGAGGAAGTTCTGCCTCACTTTCCATCACAAAATAGTTAAATATTAATAGAATATAATTACAGTGTTGTAGTAAAAAAAGAAAGCCCTCCAGAATCAAATTCAGGAGGGCTTTTTAACTTGAGAATAAATTTATTTTTTAGATTCTTCTACAGAAACTTTTCTAAATTCTTTTAATAATTTCTCTAATTCTAAAGTTGATTTACGAGCTCTTGGTCCAGCTGCTTTCACACCTTTGTCCATTAAAGACTCATATTCATTTTTGAATGTTTCGAATTCTGTCGTGATTTTGGCGAATAAGTCGTTCATGATAATGCTTTTATTTAATTAAGGCGCAAAAGTAAAATTTTGTTCGTAAGTACTAAATAATTTGCTGTTAAAATCATTATTTTTTTTCAAAGCACACAATCCTAATGTTTTAGGGACTTTAAAACATAATAATAGCTTAAAATTACACTAAAAACGAAGGTTTTTTTCAATTAATAGGGTGATTTTTTTTACAAAAAAAGGTCAGGAATCATCTAATTATGTCAGCCAATAGGCTGTACAGCACATTTGAATGTTTTTTGCTAAATGATTTTTTCACGTTCATTTCTATTCCTGCAACAATTCCAGACTTTACGGCACCTCTACAGCATACTCAAAAGGGATTAATCTCATTGGTAGATTATGAGTTTAAAAAGCTTTTCGGCTAAATCCCTCAATCTGGGTCAAGACTTCTGTAATCATAAATACTCGTTCATTAAAATCATTTAAGAATAAGCCGCCGTATGTCTTTACAAATTCTTTAAATATTGGTCCTTCTACATGTTTAAAAAAAGCATCTTGATTTTCGTAGATTTCCCAGAATACAACTTCGCCAGCAGGAGGCGTGGGTAAACTTTTTTCATTAAAATTAGGAATATGTACCATATACAATAATGTTTCGGGTTCTTTTTCATTTACATCCTGAGCAAGTTTTTTTAAAGCTGCAGTTGCTTTAACTTCATTTCCAGGTAAAATGGTCCATTTTGCGATTAGGGGATAATACATAATTGGTTTGTATTTAGTTTATAGATGAATTAAAATATTAGTTTAAAGAGATTATACTTCTACGTATTCAAATGTTGGTCCTGCACATTCTCCATTTGCTAATGGAATATTTAATAATTCCAGCGCTTTATATTTAAGGTCATACATTACAGCAATACCTTTAATTAGTAAGTCGGGATGACCGCTTACAGCATCGTTTATATTATTGAGCAGCGTTACATATACTTTATTAAAATCTATGGCTTTTTGTAATAGTTCGGGATTGTCCTTATAATCTTTCATTTTAGGATTTGCTTTCATATTATAAACCGATGACCAACTTACGGTAAACGGGCGGCCTGTAGGTACGCTTCTTACTGGCATCTGAAAATTAGTATCATTGGCACTATACATACGCCCATAACTTATTTCCTGAAACTTAAAGTAATGTGCATATTCAATATCTTCTCCAAACATTACATGATCTGTAGCAATAGTTCCGTCTATACCTTCGCCTTGACCAACGATTTCATCAATGGCTTCTTCAGCCTCTTCATAGTTTGTAACTTTTGTAATCTTACCACCACTACCATAATAATGCTCAGGAGTTATCTGGCGTTTAGGATCACCTTTAAATATTTTGCCTTCCGATTCTCGGTTCAGGTGTTCTAAACCATATCGTATGGCTTCATAAAATTGTCCTATACTATCAAAATTCTTTGTAATTGGCGCATTAGGATCCGATGGTCTTTCGATTGTAGAAAATTCTTCTAATGCTTCTTTAGAAAATTTAAGCAAGTGTACTTTAAACGCTGGCGCTCCTTCGGGAACAACTGGTCGAATATCTCCGGGCAAAAAAGTAGGGTAGGAAGGGATGATATCTTTTACATTAAAAAGTTTTTCACCTTTTTTTATACTTTTAGGATCAGTGATTGCATTAAGAATATTAGATACTAATATCATGTGCAACATTTCCTCTACAACTACGCTTCTTATTAGCGCAGCAGCCTCGACATTGCTACCCTCTTTTATGGTATAAAGTCCACATAGATAAGGTGGTATTGTCGAAAGTTCTAGTTGTAATGCAGTCCTAAGGCATCGCTGAAGATGTTTTATATCCTTGATATAGTTCATGACATCATCCTGAGACATTTTTAGCTGAACAGGAAGATCTTTAATTTGCAAAGCGTCGCCTTGCAGAGCAATCGAGTTTGCGATTTCTTGTGGCGTGTCTAAATGGGTGAGAGGCTTGATTAGTTTCTGACGCTTCGGATTATTTTTTTGAAAGAAATTATTTTCCATGATTTAATTATTGTTCAAGTTGTTTAAGAATAGCTTCTGCGGCTTTAAAAGTCAGGGCAGACATTGTTAGAGTAGGGTTGGAGGTGCCTAGAGTAGGCATATTGCCACAGCCCACAAGAAAAAGGTTTTCATGATCCCAGGTACGCATATCTGTATCTACTACAGAGTCTTGCTTAGTAAATCCCATGCGGTGTGTTCCTACAATATGTCCTGCACCTGCAAAACTGTATCCTTTGCCTTTATAGGTTACATAATCAGGGTCTTCTCCGGGTTTGTACTCTGTAAAATCTTTAATACCACATTGATCAAACAATTGCTCAGAAACAATTCCTGATGCCTCAAAAGCTTTTAGCATATACTCCGTTGCGTTATAATGAATAACAGGCCTGTAATTATCGATATTATCCTTGTATGCAGGATCAATAGTTACACGATTGTTTGGGTCGGGAGCTTGCTCGCATTCAAAGTGAGTAAAGAATTGTCGTGTAACACGATCTTCGATTCTATCACGTAGTTTTTTACCAAATACACCTTCGCTAACAGCCTCACTTACATCTGATCCCGGAGAAAATGTAGGCCATGCCCAACCCCAGTTATCCAATGGTAATATCCATGCAGCATGGTCTTTACGAAATTCTCCATCACGAAATGTTGGAATATTGGTAGTAGAACCTGGACCACGATACGGATAAATAGGTTCTTTGGCAAGTCCCCATCTTAATACCGTCATGTGATCCATTAAGTTACGACCTACCTGATCACTACTATTGGCAGCACCAGAAGCAAGTAGTAATTTGGCGTTTTCTATAGCACTAGCAGCCATTACATATATTGTTCCTTTAGCAGTAAATGTTTCGTATTTACTTGAGTTACCGTTTACATATTTTTTATATTCTACACCGTTTATCCAGTTAGAAGTTTCGTTTATTAATAATCGGGATGCTACAGCCTGTGTTTTTATGGAGAGATTTCCCATATCACACTTTCTAAGCGTTTTTAATGCGTTATACTTAGCTTGTACAGGACAAATAGGAACGCAGCTTGCATTACCTTCGCAACGCTGCCCAGTATAAGGATCCCAGTTTGACCCCACAGGATTATAATCTACTTTTGATTTAGTTCGGATTATATCCAGTTTCTTTGTACCCGGATTCCAAGCTACTCCATCAATATCATAATCTGTATTAGGAATAGAATTCCGACCTTGTGGCGTACTAATGCAATACAGTTTGTATGCTTTATCATTAAGTATAATTTTACTGTTTTTGTCTATTACATCAGTCATTACTTTATCGAGATAACTTATCGGGATACCTTTCATAGGAAGTACGTAATCCTTATTATAGATACTTTTTTGCTCAATAGGATAGTTTTGATCCTTTACATCTCCAGAAACACCAATTTCATTTTCGGCCATTTCGTAGTAACGGTTCATATCTTCATATTTAATAGGCCAATCTACAGCAACACCATATTTTGATTTCATTTTAAAATCATTCGGTAACATTCGGAGTGTTGTACCTAACCAGTGTAAGGTCGTACCACCAGGAGCACGGGTACAATCGCTTGCAAAAGGTAATGGTCCCATTTGTACTAAATACCCATTAGTAGACGGCTTGTTTTTTTGCATCACCTGTAAGTCGAGTACATTTATAGATTGTGCATCTTTTACATCGGGATAAGGTGAGTTTGGTACTTTTGCGGAAGCAGTATAAAAAGTAGTAAGATAGTCTTGATAATTTTTGTAATTAGCTTCCTGATCCATAGCTATACCTGCTGTTAATCCAGCTTCGAGCATCAATACTTTTTTTCCTGCATTGGTGAGCAATTTTGCCACTATTGATCCAGCTATTCCAGATCCAACAATTACCACATCATAAGTATTATTTTCCATTTGAAACTTTTTTAGCAGTTGATTGTTTAACTGAAAGAGGAAGATCTGACCATGAACCATACCCAGGTTGTTTGGCTCCAGGCGGGTGTGCATGTATCGCATCCCACATTAAGCCTTGTATGTATGAAGCTGATGATACTACATTCCCGTTCCAATTTCCTGTATACCAAAGAACAATTATACTTTGAGCTAGATTGCCATAAGAAGATGTAGGCATAAACTGTGTAGCCAGTGCATGTTCGATAACTTTTGGGTTCTGTTTAGAATCGATGAGTAGTTTGTTAAAATCGATAAAGAAGTAATCAACGTCTTCTTTATTTATATTTTTAAGAATGGTATTATAATAACTTTCCTGCATTCCAGTAGACTTAAGTTCTGTTTTACTAAAACCGGTAAGTAATGCCGAAGCTTCTAAAAAAAGTTTAGAATAGGGGATAGGTTCCATAAGATTGGTTTGGGGGATTTAGGTGTTAATTAATAATTTAGGTTTCTATTACATTATTTTTTTGATTTTTACTTACGTAGAATGATTATAATTAACTGATAATCAATACGTTTGTCTAGCTAAAGTATATAAAGGAGATAGTGTAGCAATACGTGTTTTTACCTGTTTTTTTTAAATAGCTACTTTATTGATACAGCAATAATTAGCTTTAAGAGTTGTCTTATTAACAGGTTGCTAGGTTTTATCTTATATTTATTTATAATAAACGAAAAGTGCTTATTAATTGAAAATAGTTTAATGTTTTGCTCGTATTAATGAAATAAAATAAATTGCATTTTGCTTCTCTCTTTAAATCAATAAAAATGGCTTAGACCCAATTTAAAATTGGGATTGTTTTGCCATAAAAAGTAAATTTGTGAAGTGCGAAAAGTTATTCCTTACATATTCATCTTCTTAATAGCGACTAACATTGGCTTCTTTCAGCAATTTTATAAATTGCCTGTATTACTTGAGCACTTTAAGGAACATCAGCAAATAGGAAATGTAAGTTTTATTGATTTTTTGGCCATGCATTATTGGGGCGATGATCTAAATGATAATGATGGTGATCGCGATATGCAACTTCCTTTTAAAAATATAAGTGGTTATTCATTACAGCTTGTATTTATACCTACAGATAAACACACCATTTATATACCTTTTAATACCGGACTAAAAGAGTCTGCTATTATTCCTTATACATCCAACCTGTATTCTAACCCTGCCTTATTTTCGGTATTTAGACCTCCTATAGCATAATTTAATTTTTCAAATTTTTTATTGTAGTTAAGACATTTATAGGTCTCAGCTATAGCATTATTATATCTAAAAATTAAATCAAATTATGCTTAATAAGATAATACAATTCTCAGTTAAGAATAAACTGGTAATTGGCGTCTTTACATTGCTATGGATTATTTATGGCGTGTATGAAGTTAGTCGTTTACCAATAGATGCTGTACCAGACATCACAAACAATCAGGTACAAATTATTACAACCGCTCCATCCTTAGGAGCCGAAGATGTAGAACGTCTTATAACATTCCCGATAGAACAGGCGATAAGTAATATTCCGCAGCTTAAAGAAAGTCGTAGTATTTCGCGTTTTGGACTTTCATTAATAACAATTGTTTTTGATGATGATACAGATGTGTATTGGGCGCGTCAGCAGGTTGCCGAACGTTTGCAAAAAGTAGAAATAGACAAAAATGCCAGTAAACCCGAAATGGCTCCTGCAACAACAGGATTGGGCGAAATATACCAATATGTTGTAAAACCACAACCAGGTTACGAAGCCAAGTATTCTCTTGAGGATTTGCGAACAATCCAAGATTGGACAATTCGAAGACAACTTTTAGGAACTCCCGGAATTGCCGATGTAGCTACTTTTGGAGGAAAATTAAAACAATATGAAATTGCCGTAAACCCTGCACGATTAAAAGCCCAAAGTCTTACTATTAAAGAGGTTTTTACAGCCTTAAGTAGTAATAATGAGAATACAGGAGGAGCTTATATCGAGAAAGGTCCAACAGTACTATATATCCGTAGCGTTGGTCTTACCAAGAATATAAGTGATATCCAGAATATTATTGTAAAAAATACCCAAGCAGGAACACCAATTCTTATAAAAGATATTGCCGATGTAAAAATGTCTTCGGCGATACGTTATGGAGCTTTAACCACAGATGATCTGGGAGAATCTGTAGGTGGAATTGTTATGATGCTTAAAGGCGAAAACGCAAATAATGTTATTGTAGATGTAAAAAAACGTGTTGCCGAAATTGAAAAGATTTTGCCAGAAGGTTTAAAAATAGAACCTTTTCTAGACCGTACCAAAATGGTTGATAACGCTATTGGTACAGTTCAAAAAAATCTTATTGAAGGCGCATTGATTGTTGTTTTGGTATTGGTGCTGTTTTTAGGTAATCTGCGTGCAGGATTTATTGTAGCATCGGTGATACCATTAGCAATGTTATTTGCTATTATCATGATGAATACCTTTGGCGTAAGCGGAAATTTAATGAGTCTTGGCGCTCTTGATTTTGGTTTAATAGTCGATGGTGCTGTAATTATAGTCGAGGCCATATTACACCATATGCACAGCACTAAAAAGTATAAAAATGTCGATAGTGTCTCGCAACCAGAAATGGACAAAGAAGTTGCTAGTTCGGCAGGGCGTATGATGAATGCGGCAGTATTTGGACAAATAATTATACTTATAGTATATCTTCCTATATTATCATTAGAGGGAATAGAAGGTAAAATGTTTAAACCAATGGCACAAACCGTTGCTTTTGCCATTTTAGGAGCATTTATCTTATCGCTTACCTATGTGCCAATGGTTAGTTCTTTATTTATAAGTAAAAAAGTAAACCATAAACCTAATCTTTCCGACCGAATTATGGCAAGGTTAGAATCGTATTATGAAAACTGGCTAACTAAAGCTTTACGAGTAAGAAAATCTATCGTTATCTCGGCATTTGTTTTATTTGGTATCGCAATGTTTTTGTTTACACGAATGGGTGGTGAGTTTATACCACAACTAGAAGAAGGAGATTTTGCTGTAGAAACACGTTTACTACTAGGAACAAATTTATCGACAACTACAGAAACAATTCAGAAAATTTCGGCTGCTCTTAAAAGCAACTATCCCGAAGTTGAAAAAGTAGTATCGAGAATTGGTAGTGCCGAGATTCCTACGGATCCAATGCCTATAGAAGGTGGGGATATGATTATTGTTTTAAAAGATAAATCGGAGTGGACAAGTGCTTCATCTTTCCCAGAACTGGCAGATAAAATGACCGAAACAGTAAAACAAGTTGCTCCCGGAGTTACGACTGGTTTTCAATTTCCAGTTCAAATGCGTTTTAACGAACTTATGACTGGTGCAAAACAAGATGTTGTATGTAAAATTTATGGAGAAGATCTTGATAAACTTGCTGAATATGCCGAGAAATTAGGCAATATTGGTAAAACTGTAGAAGGGGCGACAGATCTATATGTTGAGAAAGTGACAGGAATGCCACAAATCGTTATAGATTATGATTGGGCTGAAATGGCTAAATACGGAATCTATGTTTCTGACATTAACCAAACCGTAAATGCAGCTTTTGCAGGTGCAGTAGCTGGTAGTATTTATGAAGGTGAAAAACGATTTGATATGGTTGTTAGGGTAGAAGCTAGCGGACGAAAAGATATATCTGATGTACGTAATCTTTTAATCGCAACACCATCAGGAATGCAAATTCCGCTTTATCAAGTTGCATCGGTGAAAGAAGTTGAAGGTCCAAACCAAATACAACGAGAAGACGCTAAAAGAAGAATCATTGTTGGTTTTAATGTTAGAGGTCGGGATGTAGAATCGATTGTAGAAGAATTACAGAAAAAGGTAAATGCGCAAATAAAATTTGATCCAGGGTATTACATTACTTACGGAGGAACATTTGAAAACTTACAACAAGCAAAATCTCGCCTTGGTGTAGCTGTACCAGCTGCATTATTTATGATTCTGGCATTGCTATATTTTGCATTTAGATCTCTTAAAGAAGGAATTATAATTTTTACAGCAATTCCTTTATCGGCAATTGGTGGAGTATTTGGACTTGCATTGCGTGATATGCCTTTTAGTATATCTGCAGGAGTTGGTTTCATTGCATTATTTGGAGTAGCCGTACTTAACGGAATTGTTTTAATATCGGAGTTTAACCGAATACAGAAGCTAGGCGAAATCACTGATCCGTTTCAAATTATCATTACAGGAACAAAAAACAGGTTGCGTCCCGTATTAATGACAGCCGCTGTAGCATCTTTAGGCTTCTTGCCAATGGCTTTAAGTAATGGTGCAGGTGCAGAGGTTCAACGTCCACTTGCAACAGTAGTTATAGGAGGATTAATAACGGCAACTTTACTTACGTTGTTCGTGCTTCCGTCTATTTATTTAATGACATATCATACCAAAGTATTTACCAAAAAAATGAAGAAACATAAAATCGATAAATTGACATTATTACTTGTTGCTTTATTAATTACAGCTTCGGTTCAGGCACAACAACGACCGATATCTCTTGATGAATCATTGTCTATTGCGATTCAGAATAACAAAAGAGTGAAATCGGCACAACTGAACGAAAAATCAAAAGAACAACTCCAAAAATCGGCTTTTGATATCCCGAAAACAGCTTTGGATGCAGATTATGGGCAGTTTAACAGTGGTCTTAACGACACTCGTTTCGGCATTAGCCAAACATTTGCTTTCCCAACCGTTTATAGCAATCAGAAAAAGGCTTTAAAAGAAGGGTATAATGCTGCCAAGGCTGAATCTCAGTTAACGGCACAACAAATAAAATCGAATGTGAGGAATCTCTTTTATTCTTATATCTGGCTAAATAGTAAAAAAGAACTATTGGCTTACGCCGATTCTATTTACAGATTAATGGAGCAAAAATCGGATTTGCGTTATAGAGCCGGAGAAACAAATGTGCTTGAAAAAAGCGCATCTCAATCGGCAAGACAATTCTATACCAACCAGCTTACAATGGTAAACAGAGATATAGATATAACAATACGATCTTTTAATGCTGTTCTTCAGGATAGTATAATTCATGTTCCAACAGCAACTAATATCAAGAATGAATTTAATGTTTCGTTAAACGAAAAATCAAATTCGGCAGAGTTGCCACAAATAAAACTGGCCAATCATATTGCCGAAACTGCAAAATGGAAATGGAAAACAGAACAAGCTAAGATGCTACCAGATATTACATTGGGATATAATAATTTGAGTATAATAGGTGCTCAAACCAATGATGCTGGGCAAGAAGTATATTATGATAGCAGTCATAGATTTAGTTATGTAAATCTGGGATTATCTATTCCGTTGTTTTATACAAGTCAATCAGCACGAAATAAAGCTGCTAAAACAGAATACGAAACGTATAAAACAATGGCAGAAGCAGCAAAAATTGAAGTGAAAACGGATATTTCGAATGCTATAAGTGAGGTAGAGAAGTATAAAGAAAGTCTTAATTATTATGAGAATGATGGGCTTAAAAATGCATCGACTATAATTGATGCTGCCAATAGTCAGTTAGAAAATGGAGATATTGATTATCTACAATGGGTATTGGTGGTAAACCAAGCAATTACAATAAAAAGTGAATATCTAGACAGGATTAATGATTATAATAAAGCCATAATTAATCTGCAAACCATTAATAATTTATAATATAATGAGAACATATATAACCGCAATTTTAGGCATGTTGCTTATAGTATCCTGCAAAAGCGACAAAAAAGAAGAACAAAATAATGCCGAAGTCAATAAGCAAGAAAACAGCATTCAATTAACTAATGATCAGGTAAAAAATGCTGGATTGATTGTAGGGAGTCCACAAGAAAAAAATGTAAAAGAAATATTAACGCTTCAGGGAACAGTTACTGTACCGCCTAAAAGTGTTGTAAGCATCAGTATTCCGTTAGGAGGATATATTAAACAAACAGGTTTAATGTCTGGAATGCACGTTAAAAAAGGGCAATTATTAGCAGTAGTAGAAGATATGCAATACATACAACTGCAACAGGATTATCTTACTGCAAAAGAAAAGTTTCAATTATCGCAAAGCGAATATAACAGACAAAAAGAACTTAATGCCAAGAAAGCAAGTAGCGATAAATTATACGAACAAACTGCTACCGAAATGCAAACCCAGCGTATAAATATGGCATCATTGGCACAGAAACTAACTTTATTGGGGATTAATGTAAGAACACTTACAGCCTCAAATATCAGTAAAACGGTATCTATTGTTTCGCCTATAAATGGTCTGGTAACTAAGGTTAATGTAAACGTGGGTAAATATATATCTCCAACGGATATGTTGTTTGAATTAATGGAAACCAGTGATATCGTTCTTGTTATGAATGCTTTTGAGAAAGATGTACACTTACTTTCTGTAGGACAATCGGTTACAGCTTTTACCAATAGTAATCCTTCAAAGAAATATACGGCTAAAATCGCTTACATAAACCAAAGTCTTAACGGAGATCGTGCAGCCGAAGTAATCTGTAAAGTAAATAAATACGATAGCTCATTACTTCCTGGTCTTTTTATTAATGCTGAAGCAGAATTTGAAAACGAAAAAGCACTTACCGTTCCAGAAGATGCTGTTGTAAGATGGCAAGGCAAATTCTTTGTTTTTTCTTCTACAGGAAATAATAATTATAAAATGATTCCGGTAGAACCAGGAACGACCAATGAAGGCTTTCGCCAAATTAAATCTTCTCTAATAAATGCATCATCCAAAGTTGTGACTAAGAATGCGTACACACTTTTAATGACGTTTATGAATAGTGGAGAGTAAAAGCCCAAACATTTGTTAAACAGAAAAAGGTAGTCACTAGGCTACCTTTCCTGTTTAATGTATCTAGGTAGAGACGCACCGCAGTGCGTCTAACACAATACATATCGCAAAACGATATTCAACAATATCTAGGTAGAGACGCACCCCAGTGCGTCTAACCCAATATATATCGCAAAATGATTTTTAACACATAGAAACATAGATTTAAAATGAATATCTAAAGCATCTCATAGAAAATCATAACTTTTCACATAGCTAACTATGTGTGTTTTAACTAAGTGAAACGCTTTATTGGTAACTAAAAAAATTTATTTTTCTATGTATTAATTTTATTCAGATACAAAATAAAATTTACTCAGACTTTCTAATTAATGGGATAACTTTTGTTCCAATTAATTCTATTGCATTCATTAATTGGGAATGTGTAAGTCCTGCATTATCCATTTGGAATGTAAATCTTGAAACACCGCCAAGAGATTCACTATGTCTTAAAATCTTCTCAGCTACTTGTTCGGGATTACCTACAACCAAAACCCCTTTTTCGTCGATAAGACTATCAAACTGTGCTTTTGTAACAGGTGGCCAGCCACGTTCTTTTCCTAGTTTAGTCCAAAGTTCGGCATAACCCGGATAATAATCGGCAATTGCTTTTTCATTTGTACTACCTACATAACCTGGCGAATGCAAGCCTACTTTTAATTCTTTGGCAGTAAATCCTGCTGCTTTACCAGCTTCTCTATATAAATCAATTAACGGACGAAAACGATGTGTTTGGCCTCCAATAACAGCAACCATTAATGGTAATCCCAGAGTTCCTGCTCTTACAAAAGATTCTGGAGTTCCGCCAACGCCTAGCCAAATAGGTAATTTTTCTTGTAATGCACGTGGATAAACAGGAAGGTTATTTAGAGCAGGACGAAATTTTCCTGACCAAGTAACAAATTCATTATCTCGTATTTGCAGCAAAAGTTCTAGTTTCTCTTTAAAAAGTTGGTCATAATCATTAAGATTAAACCCAAATAAGGGATAAGCTTCTATTGATGATCCACGCCCAACGACAATTTCTGCTCGTCCTTTGGAGATTAAATCCAAAGTAGCAAAACTTTGATATACACGCACAGGATCAGCAGCACTTAAAACACTCACGGCACTTGATAACCGAATATTGCTTGTTTTTGCAGCAGCTGCTGCCAAAATTACTGCTGTAGCAGAATCTAAGAATTCTTTTTTGTGATGCTCGCCAATACCAAATATGTCAAGACCTACCTGATCAGCTAGTTCAATTCTTTGTAATAATTGCTCCATTGCATCTACGCTACTAAGCGTATTATTGTTCCCGTACATTGCAGAGGCAAAACTATCTATACCTATTTCCATCATAGTAGTAAAGATAATAAATTTTGTTTTCTTTTTATTGTAGCTACATTTAAGTATTCGTCCAGCATTAATTATATTTGGCTATAAATTAGCTTCCAATTTCTCATTAATGAACAAAATTATAACATACTCACTTGAGCATCATACGAGCTTGTTTACAACTGAGGAAAACAAAAACGATTATTTTTATGTACAAATAAATGATCATCCTTACATCGACGAACCTTATCGAGCAGAAAGTTATGCGATAGAATTTCTTAAAAAAGGAAGTATTATAATGCAAACAAGGCTTACAAAAATTGTAATTCACGCACCAGCAATAATCACATTAGGCCCTTCGGTAATAAGAAGTTTTACCAAAAACAGCGATGAGATTTTAATGGATATCATCTTTTTTAAACCGCAATTCTTCCTTAAAAATCAGGCAAATGTTTTCTTCCTGAATCAATATGATTTTTTCGATAATAGTCAGATGCATGTATTTAGCCTTGAGAAAGATGCTAAGATTAAATTCGGAAAAATATTTGATTTAATTAGTGATACACTTAATAGCAATAACAACAATCAATCTTCAATTTTAAGAAATTATCTCTATATATTAGTGTTCGAACTTGATGCTATAAAACAAACTATTACCGATAACTACGATCAAAATCCATTATTTGAAAAATTCAAAGAAATCCTTGCTAAAGAATTTTTAAGAGAACGTTCTGTAGGGTATTATGCAGATAGTTTAAATGTTACACGCAAGTATTTATCTGAAGTCATTAAAAAGAATAGTGGGAAAACTGCAGGAGATTGGATTGATGATTTTATAGTGCTTGAAGCTAAAGTATTACTGCAAAACAAAGCACTAACCATTAATCAGATAAGCGAAATGCTGAACTTTTCCAATCAGTCTGTTTTCGGAAAATTTTTTAAGAATTATACTGGTTTCTCTCCTTTGGAGTATCGTAAAAATAATGGACAATAACTTGTTGATTTAACCGCAGAGAACACAAAGATTTACGCAAAGTTCGCAAAGCTTAATCAATAACACCCTGCGTACTCTGCAGTTAAACTAACCACAACCATTAAAAATATTTTTCACCATTAAGAAAAAAAGAAAAATTAAGCTAAATCCTTAATGAATCTTAATGTCTTAATGGTTAAACTTTTTTAACCTACAGATTAAAAACTTTGTGTTCTGTGCAGTTAAACTTATCACAACCATTAAAAATATTTTTTACCATTAAGAAAAAAAGAAAAATTAAGCTAAATCCTTAATGAATCTTAATGTCTTAATGGTTAAACTTTTTTAACCTACGGATTATAAAACTTTGTGTTCTCTGTAGTTAAACTAACCACAACCATTAAAAATAATTTTTACCATTAAGAAAAAAAGAAAAATTAAGCTAAATCCTTAATGAATCTTAATGTCTTAATGGTTAATCTTTTTTAATCTACAGATTATAAACCTTTGTGAACTTTGCGATTTTCCCTTGCGTTCTTTGCGGTTAATTTCTTTACGGTTAAGTTTTCTTGATACGACTTTACGACCAACATATAGGACATTTGGCTCTTTATTGATGAAACAAATCAACGCAACTTTGTACCATGATAATTTTACTGACAATGTGTAAATAAAAAATAAATTATGTCAAAAGTTGCAAAATTTGTAGTTATAATAAATGATAATGCGGGATGGATAGAAAATCAGGCAATTAAATTCTATTCCAATTTATTTGATCAATCGCAAGTATTAGGAGAGAAATATGTAGAAGAAAATCTTTCTATTCCTAAACTCTTTAAAATACAAAATGATTTTTCGGTCGAAATGATGATGGTTTATGATAACGAAACACCTTTAGGTTTTATGAAGCTTAATTCATCCAGACTTTCTAATCAAAATCTTGGAGCGAATAAACCTGTTGGTATTGACCATATTGTTTATTTTGGAAAAGATGATTTAATGGTATTACTCAAGCGTGCTGAAGAAGTTGCTAATCAAAGAAAATATGATTTAATATGGATTAAAGCTTTTAAAGATGATGTTATTTTGATTGAATTATTGGAATCTCTTGAATATCAAGTATTCGATTATGAAAAAGATGACAGTAAAAATAGTATTCAAGAGCAAGTTTATTTTAGAAAAGCAATGCTAGTTCATTCCAATCCTATTTTATAAAAGATATATTAATATAGATTAATGTGGGTTAATTTACTTACATTAGTCTATGCTAATTTATTGAAAATAAGATAAAATGGAAGTAGTGAAAATATACATAGAATATGTAGCGAAAGGAATTGAAATAACTGGTATTATCACCATAATTATAGGGATTGTGCTAGCGATGGGTAAGTTCATTTTTTCACTTCAGGGAACAACTCCACGTTCCTACAAAATATTAAGACAAGAACTTGGCAAAGGAATCTTGTTAGGTCTAGAAATCCTTGTTGCAGGAGATATTATCGGCACAGTTGTAACCGAACCAACGATGGATCGTGTCCTTTCGTTAGGAGTTATCGTATTGATTAGAACTTTTTTGAGTTTATCACTCGAGGTAGAAATCGAAGGGAAATTTCCATGGCAGAAAAGCAAAGAGATAGAGGAGTAATGAATCATTCCTCTTTTTGAGATCCGTATTTTTCCAGATTTATTCTTACTTTTTCATTTCTTTGTAAAGCATATTGCTCGTAGACCTTGTCAAATAGTTGATCATTTTCCAGTATTGCAATTTTGGCTTGTGCAATAAAATATTCCAAATCGTCTTTATATATTCCACCATTAACTTTTCTTACGGTATAAGTTTCTCCAGTAGCTCTTCTTTTCTTAATAATCTCGATAAAAGAGATGTTATTTCGAATATCTTTTCGAGCCGCCTGAGATCTAGGGGAGTCATAAAATCTATATTCTGAATCAAAAAATCCAGAAATCGCATCGTCATTTAGTCTAAAAACTTTATTACAAAAAACTTTAAGTGCTACGTAACCATTTTCGTCTGCTTGTTCTATAAAATCTGAAATTTGATAAGGTGTTTTCATTTAATTAATTCCGATAACAAATTTTGTTCTCTTCTAAAAAGAAATACAATACTTGTAGATGCATATTTAAAGTTATAAAAAATGAAATTACAAAAATGAATATTTAAAACCAAATTGATATTAATGACTGTGATAGGTGAGTGGTACCAGGATTTCTATTCTTTCTAAATATTAATATTTCTAATGCATTCTATAAATATTTAGGCATTTGATATTGAAGCTAATTGAGGTGATTTTTTAACAAAAATTATGTAGAATTAATCTAAATAATTTTTGTTAAAGGATTATTAATATTTACATTTGCGCTGTTTTTATTTAGAACTATTAAAAACAGATAACCAATCAAATTTAAAATTAATGAAGTATCTCAACTTAAGAATATCACGGTTTATATTTATAATTTGTTTTTTATTTTCGGTCTTAACATCTTTCGCGCAACAAAGCCCAGGAAAAATTAAAGGACAAATAACAACTTCAAATGGCAAACCTTTAACAGGAGTAAGTATTATTCTTAAAGCATCAAAATATAGCACTTCGACGGGTAGTGATGGTAGCTTTAAATTTGACAAAATAATCGCCAATATCTATACTTTACAGGCATCCTTAAAAGGTTACGAAACAATAGAACAAGAGATTAGTGTCTCTAAAAATCAAACCACAACACTTAATTTAATATTAAAAGTATCAAATAAAGATCAGGCATTAGGTGCAAATTTTGGAGATAATGGATCAGAGCTGGATGAAATAATTGTTTCGGCTAGCAGAAAAGTAGAAACTTTATCTAAAACGCCATCATCTGTAACGGTAATTAATGCTAAGAGTATCGAAAACTTATCAATTGTAAGTCCAAATATTGCTAATGTTCTTGCTTTTGCAGTTCCAGGTTTAGGTTCTGCGACTAATAATACTGGGAATTACGGACAAACTCTTAGAGGAAGAAATCCTTTGGTTCTTATCGATGGGATTCCGCAATCGACACCATTAAAATCGGCTGGTAGAGAATTACGCTCTATTGATCCTTCGGTAATCGAGCGTATTGAAGTTATAAAAGGAGCAACAGCTATTTATGGTAATGGAGCCGATGGAGGTTTGATTAACTATATTACAAAATCGGGCAAGACACAAAAGAAATTTGCAGGATATAGTGAAGCTGGTACTACTGGAAACATTAAAGGGGATAGCGTTGTAGGATATAGACTTTTACAACAGTTTTATGGAAAAATTAAAAATTTCAATTATATCATAGGTGGTGTATATGAAAAGACTGGTGTTTTTCGTGATGGAGAAGGAGAAGTTATATCTCCAGAATATGGATTAGGTGAAACCAAAACATATAATGTGTTTACCAAATTAGGATATGATCTTACAGAAAAACAAAGAATTGAATTAATGTACAATTACTTTAGTTCTAATCAAGATTCTGATTTTGTACTTAAAAATGGAGTTTATGGTGTTAGCCCTGCAATTGGTGTATTAGGAAACAGACCTGGTGCTGATGAAGGTACACGTTACAATCACAATGCAAATCTTCAATATTCAAACAAAGAGATTTTTGGTAATACTAGTTTAACGGCTAATTTATATTTTCAGGATTTCTTGACTATTTTCTCTAATTCTGCCTTTTTCTACGGATCTGGACAATCACAAACAGCATCTACTAAAAAAGGATTAAGAGTTTATTTGAACACACCATTTACAGTTTCGTCAGACTTTACGGGAGATGTTACTTATGGTTTTGATTTACTAAACGATAAAACAAATCAAAAATTAGTCGACGGTAGAGTATGGGTTCCAAACATTGATATGGTTAATCTGGCTCCTTACGCACAATTATCGACTCAATTATTTGAGGATTGGACAGTAAAAGCTGGTTTACGTATCGAAAATATCAAAATAAATATTGATGATTATAACACTCTTGCTACAGGAGCAAATGGTGCGGGAAGTGTTGCCGTAAAAGGTGGAGAACTTAATTATGATGCATTTGTTTTTAATACAGGTATAAGATATTCTAAGTTTAAGTTTTTCAACCCTTTTATCAGTTTCTCTCAAGCTTTCTCTGTATTTGATTTAGGTAGAGTTCTTACTGCTGCAAAACAAGATGCTATTTCAAAATTAGAAACTGAACCAATTATCGTAAATAATTATGAAGGTGGTTTTAGCAGCCAATTAGGGAAGTTTAATCTTAGTGCAGCTTATTATTACAGTACTTCTAAACTAGGAACAAACTTAATCCAAGTTGATGGTTTCTTACTTGCAGAACGTTTACCAGAGCGTGTATGGGGTTATGAGATTCAGGCAGATTATCAAGTATTAAAACAACTTACTGTAGGAGGAAATTACGCCTATGTACAAGGTAGAGGCGATAAAGATGGTGATGGTCATTTTTATGGAGAGAATGATATTTATTTAAAATCAAACAGAATACCTCCAGTTAAAATGACTGGTTACGCAAAATTTGGAAACGAAAGATTAAACGTAGAAATATATTGGATGTATGTTGGAGATCGTGATTATTTTAAACCAAATGCAAAAGGAGCTTATGCAATTGGTGAAGGTCCGATTCATTCATTCAACTTATGGAATCTGGCTACAGCTTATAAAGTAACCGATCAAATTAGAGTGAAATTAGGTATTGAAAACCTACTTAATACAGATTATTATACTACAACTTCTCAATTTTACGGTACAAATGCCAATTATACAAGAGGAAATGGATCAAGATTTAATCTAGCTGTTGGTTACAGTTTCTAAGACAATCTATTAAGTAATTTAAAAAAGGTTCCTGGTATTTTTATCAGGAACTTTTTTTTTAAGATTCTGAGCGACAAAGGTTCTAAGGCTCTAAGAAACTTCACAAAAATTGTCTAAAAGGGAACGCAGATGACGCGGATTTACAAAAGTAAAGACGCAGATAAAAGCTGATTTTTAAAAGCAATATTGAGAAATCCGTCCCGACGCTTCGGGATCGTGTTTTCGCTTTAGCGAATCTGTTTTATCTGCGTACTATACACAAAGAGTTAGATAGAATTTAATTCGTCTGTTCTAGAATTGGCTACAAATAGAACGCCGATGACACGGATTTACAAAAGTAAAGACACAGATAAAAGCAGATTTTTAAAAGCAATATCGAGAAATCCGTTTTATCAGTGTTTTCGCTCTAGCGAATCCGTTTTATCCGCGTACTATAACACATCTGAAATCAATCCCGACGCTTCGAGATTGTGTTTTCGCTTTAGCGAATCCGCGTCATCCGCGTACAATTCCTCAAACTTGTCATTAAGGTTTCTTTTTTTGTACTTAGTTTCTTTCTTTGTATTTGCATAAGTGCGAAAAATTAATACAATAATGTGAGATTTATTTGTTATTTTTGTTTAGACCAAATCTAAACAACCTAAATAATGAAAAATTTCCTGATTGCAGATTCTGAAAACTTGCATATAATAGGATTGAAACAGACCCTGAAAAAGTTTGTGAAGAAATCAAATTTAACCGTGGTAGGTTCTAAAGATGAGTTGATTACTCATATGGAGAAAAATATAGTTGAGTATTTAATTATCGATCCGAATAATATTTTTTTATTTTATGATGATGACTTTAAGCAGCTACGGCTGAATTCTCCAAATTGTAAAATTATCATTTTATCATACTTTAAGAATAAACAAACGATCAGCAGTTTTCTGAAAGAAAATATTGACGGATTTATTTCAAAGGACTGTCAGGAGCAAACTATTTTTGATGCTTTGTATAAAATCGAAAACGGTGAACGTTACTTGTGTCCGAAAATACTAAATCTTCTTGTAGATGTGCTTATTTCACCGGCATCTGATTTAAAAGAGAAACTAACTTTTAGAGAGTCAGAAATTTTAAAGCAGATTGCTAAAGGTAATGATGGGAAAAGCATTGCTTCTGACCTTTTTATAAGTATTCATACATTTAGAACTCATCGGAAAAATATTATGAAAAAAACTGGCAGACATACCACCCCAGAGCTTATTTTATATGCAATTGACAGAAAAATAATATAATTCGAGACAAGGTAAATAGTATTTTTTTTGTCTATTTTATACTACATATGTAGTATTGCTTGTACCTCTTTTGTATAATTTTATTTACTATTCGTGTAGTATTGACTTTAGTTTTTATGGGATATACTTTTGTTAAAAACTATTCTTTAGAATGAATCTAAATAAAATAAGTCAATGGAAGCACGTGAACAGATAAGCACAATTGAATTAAAAGAGGTTTTAGAAAAAAAACATGTCAAGCACATTTTTTCTAATAATAAAAAAGCCATTTCTCTTTACAAGAAGAGTATGAAAAAAACAATTAAACTAATTGCAAATCATTTAGAAAGCAGAGATACTCTTTTTACAGGCGCAAGTATTTCTTCGATTAAAGAAAAAATTGATGCAATAGTACTTGAAGAAAAGAATCAGGGAAACAGTTTAGAATATGTTTTAGACGAGCTTAAAGACATTTACCTGAATGATTGTATTCATTTTCATGACCCAAAGTACATAGCTCATTTAAACTGCCCAATTTTGATACCTACACTTGTTGCAGAAGCGTTTATCTCTTCTTTAAACTCGTCAATGGATACCTGGGATCAAAGTACTGGAGGCACTTTTATCGAATTGAAGCTGATAGACTGGACGATTGAAAAATTGGGTTATCCGGAACGAGCAGATGGAATTTTTACAAGCGGAGGAACACAGTCGAATTTGATGGGATTACTTTTAGCGCGAGATCATTTTGTGAAAAAGAATTACAATATGGACCCTAAAATGGATGGGCTTCCTGCGGATGCATCAAAATTTAGAGTTTTATGTTCTGAAGTAAGTCATTTTAGCTTAAAGAAGAATTTAAGTTTATTAGGATTAGGCCAAAATGCAGTTGTTCCTGTGGCTGTTGATACTGATTTTAAAATGAATGTTCAGGCTTTGAAAAAAGTAATTCAGCAACAGAAAGATTTAGGAAATATTCCAATAGCAATTGTGGGTACAGCCGGGACTACAGATTTTGGTTCAATTGATCCCTTAACCCAAATTGCTGCAATAGCAAAAGAGAATAAATTATGGTTTCACGTTGATGCGGCTTATGGCGGTGGATTATTGATCAGTGAGAAGCATAACAGTAAATTGGAAGGCATTGGACTTTCAGATTCTGTTACTATAGATTATCACAAAACCTTTTATCAGCCGGTAAGTTCAAGTGGTTTTTTTATGAGAGACAAATCGTATGTTGATTATATAAAATACCATGCAGATTACCTGAACTCAAAAGAGCAGGAAGACGAGGGGATTCCAAACATGGTGAAGAAATCAATACAGACCACCCGCAGATTTGATGCCTTAAAATTATGGTTTACCCTAAGGATAATTGGAACAAAGGGACTAAGCACCTACATGGACAAAGCGATTGATAATGCTCTCTTTACCGCAGATTTCTTAAGAAGGAGAGATGACTTTGAAGTAATTCATAATCCTGAAATAAGCACAATTGTGTTCCGCTATAAACCCTGGAAAACAGATGAAGGATCTTTTTGCAGCTTAAATAGTTACATCCGTAAAGCCATTTTTAATGAAGGAAAAGCCATTATAACGAGTACAAAAGTCTATAATGAAGTATTTCTGAAATTCACACTACTTAACCCTCTGACAACTCAGGCCGATATTGAAGAAATTATAAATTTAATCGTTTTTCACGGTCAGGAATATACATTGATAAATTAATACCCCTTATGGAAAATAAAATATACGACTTTATAGCTGTTGGTGTTGGACCTTTTAATTTGAGTCTGGCATGTCTTACTGCGCCAATTGAAAATCTGGATGGTTTGTTCTTTGATAAAAATGAATCTTTTAACTGGCATCCCGGAATGTTATTACAGGACACCACTCTTCAGATTCCTTTTTTGGCTGATTTAGTAACACTTGCAGATCCAACTAGCCCGTTTAGTTTTTTGAATTATATAAAAGAGCAGGGCAAAATGTACTCGTTCTACATTCGTGAAAACTTTTTATTGTTAAGAAACGAATATAACCAATACTGTCAATGGGCAATCAAGAAACTCCCAAATGTATTTTTTAATACAGAAGTTTCGATGATTGAATATGATGATAATGAGTCTGTTTATATTGTGAGTACAGTTTGCACCAAAACAAGCAAAGTTACTTTTTATAAGACTAAAAAGATCATTTTAGGTACGGGAACTGCACCACATATCCCTAAATCCTGTCAAACTCTTAAAGGTAAAGCAATTCATTCGTCTGCCTACGTGCAGAATAAAGCAGCATTACAAAAACAAAAGGCGATTACAGTTTTGGGAAGCGGACAAAGTGCTGCCGAAGTTTTTAATGATTTATTGCAGGAAATTGATGTGTACGGATATCAGTTAAACTGGATTACACGTTCGTCCCGTTTCTTTCCAATGGATTACAGCAAACTTACTTTAGAAATGACCTCTCCTGAATATGTGGATTACTTTTACAGTCTTCCCGCTGAGAAGAGAGATTATCTGTTAAAAGAGCAGAAATTGCTTTACAAAGGAATTAATAAAGACCTGATTGAAACTATTTTTGACACTATTTATGCCAAAAAAGTGATTGGTGAAATTGATGTGAATTTAAGAACAAATTCCGCTTGTGTAAAAGCAGATTTTGACGAAAGTAAACAATCTTTTGAATTGGAATTACATCAGGTCGAACAAGATAAAAAATACCGTCATGTAACCGACGCATTAGTCCTGGCAACAGGTTACGGTTATAAATTGCCGCCTTTCCTCGAAGGAATTACGGACAGAATCCAATGGGATGATAAAGGACGTTTTGCTGCCAATCGAAATTACAGTATTGACAAAAATGGAGGAGAAGTTTTTGTTCAGAATGCAGAATTACACACGCACGGATTCGTTACGCCTGACTTAGGAATGGTTTGTTACCGAAATTCTTATATTATCAAAGAAATTACGGGTGTTGAGCATTATGCAGTTGAAACAAAAATTGCTTTTCAGGAATTTGGAGTTGCTGTAGCTGAAGTTGTAGAATCAAATGTTTTTGAAGAGATTCTGTAAACACTGCTCCGGTTCAACGGCTAGAAGGTATTCAATAACAAGACCGTAATTGGCTGAGATAATCTTGGTTGTTGTTTTACCATTTTGAAGAAAAGTGTAAGATAAGATTATGTCACACCCATTAAAATAATAATAAGCTTAACTTGATAAGAGATGATGAATAATAAAATAATTGATATAGAAGATAAAGCCGTTTCTGATATTGTTTTTGTCAAAACAATTCCTGGCATGGGCGTTTTTGAATTGCGTCCAATAGACTTAGAAACTGACACGCCTTTGCTTCATGACTGGGTGAATCGTGATTACGCGGTTTATTGGGGAATGAATGGATTTTCTTTGCAGGAAGTGTACGATTCATACCGCGAAATTCTGGAGAAAACTGATGTTTACATGGGAATTTTTAACGGTGACATTTCCTTTTTATTAGAATGTTATAATCCCGAAACAGATAGTATTGGAGCGTATTATGAGGTAGAAAAAGGGGATAAAGGGATGCATATTTTAGTAGCGCCCTTAGAAATACCCGTAAATAAGTTTACCTGGACAATTTTTACCGTAATACTGGATTTTATTTTTTGTGACGCCAAAAATCAACGTGTTGTTGTTGAACCTGATGCACGCAATCATAAAATTCATGCATTGAATAGAAAAGCCGGATTTGTATTCCAGACCGAAATTGATTTGCCTCATAAAAAAGCACATCTTGAGTTTTGTACACGTGAGGATTATTATAAAGCTTTGCAATCGGTTTAGATATAATATTGGAATTATCCAATAAAAAGTACTGTAGCTTTAATTTAAAGTGATTAAGGTGAAAGTAAATATTTTTTTTTGTTAAATAGAATGATAAGCGGGTTCAGGGGTGGATCCGCTTATTTTTTTGTAGTTAAGAATGAAAGTTTCTTATTCGTATTTGTTCAGTGCACAATCTCTTAAATATACTTTTAGTACCTTATTTTAGATACTTAATAAAACCAAGGAGTCAAAAATTGTACTTTGTTTTTGTTTTTTATGACTTGGTAAATTTAACCAGAATAAAAAAATGCAGAGATCATAGTCAATATGTTCTCTGCATTTTTTATTTCCTGGAATGTACTATTAACAATTTTTATAGTAAATCTTGTTGCATCGGTTTTATTTTTTTTATCATGAAATAACAGATCAGAACGAATACAATCCACAAAATATAGACCGTTGCTAAAGAGTAGCCATAATTAAGTAATGGGCTATCTTTACCATAAGAAGCAGTCGTTATTACCATCGTTTGTAATGGTTTTCCATTAAAGCATAACCAAATCATAGCTGCTAAGTGAATGATGAGAGTACTGAACAGATAGGTAAACAAAGGAATCTGTCCTAAAGTAAAAAAGAAACTGACAACTCTGCCTTTCCAGTTTTCTGCATAAGCTAAGAACAAGAAAATCGGACCTAATGTGATCGCCAGAAAATCCAATGAAGCTGGATATTTAGTGAGATTGAAAAACGACAGTAGGCTGATTAGGTTTGAATTTCCTGCTTTCCACGGGATAGATTCTCCGTAACCATTTAGGCCACGTAATAAGAAAAATAATCCAATAAGAGTAAAACCACTGTACAGCAGTACTTTTTTTCGAATTACTGGTGAACTTTCTGACCTACAAAAGAATCCAAAAAAATGACCCAGTAAAAGAACACCTAACCAGGGGAGTAGTGTATAATTTACGATATACAAACTCTGTCCATGAGGTATAAATTTTTGTTGATGTAACAAATACCAGAAGATAGCATTTATAGAATCCCCTTTCATTTGCAAAGAATCCAGTAAATGATGAGCTATTATAATAGTTAAAGCGATCGATAAGATCAATTTTCTGTTGAAGTATTGTAACCCCGCCATACAGTACAGGCATAAACCTAATGAACCAATGATAAAGACACCAATCGTACGATAATAGGGATCAAACGTATACAAAAAATTGTTTACAAAAATTTCAATAAGGATCAGTGCACTGCCAAGTTTGAATAACTGCCATACATTTTGGTTTTTGGTTCTCTTACCCATCCAGTGAAATAATTCAATACCAGCTATAAAGAAAACTGCGGGAGCAAAATAATGTGATATAAATCGGGTAAAGAACAAAGTGAAAGTGGTATGATCTAAATCTGCCGGATTGGTGTTCCAGTAATGAAAAAACAGTCGGGTATGATCCAGAATCGCAAAAGTCATTACTACTCCCAATAGTATTCTTTGAGATTTGAAAGCGCGCTGATCGATATGCTCCATCTAATTAAAATTTATAAGTAAAGTTGATCATAAAATTACTTGGCTTTTGTGGACGTGCATAATAACCATCGCTCACCCAATATTGTTTGTCCAGAATGTTATTGGCTTTAATACCAATTCGATATTTCGGACGGTTGTAAAACAGGGTTGCATCAAGAAGATTATAAGAGGAAAGAGTAAACGTATTTGTATTGTCAATAAAAGCATCAGAAACATAAGAATTTCCAATTCCCAGTCCCAATCCCTGAGCTTTACCATTAACAATAGTGTAACTTGCCCAAAGATTAACCACATTTTTTGGAGTACCAGCGGCTCTTTTGCCCATTACATTTTCGGCTGACTTGGTAAACTCGTTATCATTATATCCATAACTGGCTACATAGTTGAAACCTGAAAAAGGTCTTCCGATAATTTCTATTTCAAGCCCTTTACTTTTTTGTGTTCCGTCTTGAACAACGAAGGTTCCCTGAGTTGTCACATCATTTCTTAAACTGTTTGTTACATCAATCTGGTAATAGCTTACAGTTGCATTGATTTTGTCTGATAAATCAAGTTTAATACCACCTTCTAGTTGTGCAGCCTCCTGAGGTTTAAAAACAGAAACTTCTCCATTTGGCTGAAGTTTGCTGCCTATGTTTTTAAATCCATTCATATAATTACCGAAAACCGCTACTTTATCTTCAATAATTTGATATACAAGACCAAATTTAGGAGAGAGTGCGGTTTGATTGTAGTCACCTACAGTTGTGCGGGATTTTGTATTTGTTGTACCATCACCAATATAACGATCTACACGTAAACTGGCCATAACTAAAAGTTGATCTGTTATATTTAGAACATCTGAGGCATAAACACTATAGGTAGATTCTTTTGTCTGGTTTTGTCCCGTGTTTCTTTTTGCTAAAACCGATTCAACGTCCTCTATTCGAATCACTGGTGTTGCACCTAGATTATCGAGGTTTGCCGGTTCAAATACTTTACCCCCATATCCTAATCCGTCATATCGGGTTGATCTGTAACTGGATAAATAATCAAAACCTACAACAAGTCTGTTTCTGAGGTTCCCGATTTTAAAATCTCCGGTAAAATTTTGCTGGAAGTTTTTTCGCACTGTTTTTTCATCCGTAAATGCTCTTAATACGCGATCAACAGATGATTTATTTTGCCAGATGAAATCAAAAATATAAAGATCATCGTAAGTACCACCACCGTATGCATATCTGGACTGAGAGGTCCATTGGTCAGAAATTTTGTATTCAGCATCAAGCAATACATTGGTAGAAGCCTGTTTACTTACGAGAGAGTTGTCGTTAAGTGATATGCGGTAGTCCAGATTAAGATCTTTAAAACTACTTAGACCCAACGTAGGAGAAGTAATCCATCCGCCCGGAGCAATTCCTTGTACACTTTGAAAATCAGCATTCAGCGTAAATTTCAAGCGGTCTGATACTTGATAAGTAATACTTGGTGCAATAAGTAAAGTAGTAGAGTTACCTTGATCCTGAAAGGTATTTTCGGTCTGACGAGCCACGTTTAACCGAACCAGTAAACCATCGGCATCCTTAACCGGGGTATTAATGTCTAATGTCATACGGTTCAGATCCCAACTTCCCATGGTATAGCCTATTTCGCCTCCAAAATGATCGTATGGTTTTTTGGTAATGTAATTAACAATTCCTCCAAATGAGGTCATCTGCGCTCCGAAAAGTGTAGAACTTGGACCTTTATACGTCTCAACACGTTCTACAGCAGCAAGATCTACACCTGTGCGCAGATAAGTTGCCATTCCGTTACGGAAATTTTCACTGGTTTGAAAACCTCTCGAGAAAAAAGAGGGCATTCCAGCCCCCGTTTTTGCAGGTGCAGCTCCCGGAACATTTCTAAAAGATTCTTCGACTGTTAAAGCCATCTGCTCTTTGATTAGTTCTTTGTCAACTACACTATAAACTTGTGAATTTTCAAGGTTTGAAATTGGAAGTCTCGACACATACTCACTTTTCTTTTTTGAAGTAATTTTATATTTGTTTCCTACAATAAAAACCTCATTAAGAATTTCGGCATTAGCGGTAAGGTTAAAATCCAATAAAATTTCCTCCCCTGTTTCTACGGTAACTGTTTTTGTCTGTGGGGCTAACCCCATGATATTGACAGTAAGCGTATTATTTTTTGATGTAAGTTTATCAAACATATACCAACCATCCTTGTCTATTTTTACACTGTATTTTCCATTTAGGTTAACAGTGCCGTACAGTACCTTCTTTCCATCTTCTGTCATAACCTGACCTTTGATGACACCCGATTGGGTTTGTTGTGCCTGAGTTTGTAAAGACAATAATAAGAATGCAGCAGTAATAAGCAGCGAGGGTATGTACTTGTTTAATGATGTAAAATAATTCACGAAATTATTATTTATTAATTAATGTAAAATGGTGTTACCGGATTTTTTACAATACCGATATAAGGAAGGTTTTGAAATGGATTGGCACGATTTCTCAACTGTCTGTTATTATTCAGTTGTAATTTGTTTAGAGCATCAGGGCTGAACTCATCAACAAACAGGTCAAATTTTTGGAAAGATTCGCTGAATTCAGGGTGTGCAGATTGATAATCTAAGATGCACTCTGCTACAAGCTTCCAAAACTCGTCTTCAGGAAAATCAGCATGTTCTACAAGTATTGCAGCAATAAATCGGAATATAGAATCGAATACCTGTGTAAATAAAGGCAACGTTTTGCGATCGTCAGGAACGTCAACAGCGAGTCTCAAAGCTTCTTCAGGAATCTCTAAACTACAGTTAAGTAATGAAACCTCTTCACCAATATCTTTCATAATGGCATTAACAACCTTATGATCTTCCAGAATCAGGATTAAGTTTTCGCCATGAGGCATAAAAACCATATCCCATTTGTAAAAGCAATGAAGTAAAGGACTCAAATAACAGCTAAAGTACTGTCTTAACCAATTTGAAGTTGTTAAACCAGATGCCTGTATTAATTCAGGAAGGTAAGCTTTGCCTTCATTATCAATATGAAGTAATGCTGCCATTGTAATTAAACGCTGATTTTCAGAAACTTTATCGGCTGGACTTTCTCTCCATAAACAGGCGAACATTTTCTTGTAAGGGGTATCACCTGGAACTGCTGTTTCATAATATTGATGAGCAAAACTCAAACTGGCGATTTCTCTCAGAATGATAAATCCCTTCGATTGTAAGTAATTATCATCCTTTACCAGATTGTAAATCCACTCATTG
Source organism: Flavobacterium sp. GL_143 (assembly GCF_057834355.1). Taxonomy (NCBI): domain Bacteria; kingdom Pseudomonadati; phylum Bacteroidota; class Flavobacteriia; order Flavobacteriales; family Flavobacteriaceae; genus Flavobacterium; species Flavobacterium sp. GL_143. The sequence continues at coordinate 4,092,317 of NZ_CM174401.1, forward strand.
ATTGGTGGGTTAGACAACATAAATTTAGGAGATAACCCACGTACATAACCCATGTTGAGTACAGATAAAGCCGTTTTAACATAGAATTTTTCAGGATGGGTAATATTATAGAATGTTCGTATCGATTGTTGCGGCTGGTATTTATCGGCATTGTATCCCATACAAACCAGTCTGTTAGTTGCGATATCGGCTGAAAATATATTGGATAATTTATTAAACCATTGCCATGGATGTACCGGCATATAAAAATAATCATTAGGATTTAACCCTTTTTCAAGAAGCTGATCGTTAAAGTTTTTTAACGTTTCTTCACCAAGTTCCTGTAGCATTACTTTTTCATAATCTAAAGGCAGGACGGCAGTAAACACAGCAGTCGAGCGATGACCGGCAAGCCATACCAAAGAAAACGGTGCAGCCGCTTCTGGAGCATATTCTCTGTGATCGCTAGAAGTAAAACCAATTCTTCCATTATTAGCAATGAATCGAGGGTGACCTGTCATGGTAGATTCGGTTTGCTGATAACCAGCATCCAATAGTTCTTTTGAATTGGGTTTGCCATAATAATTAAGGTAAGCACTTCCAGCCAACGTGCTGCATACCTCTTCCAGATAAACAGGTAATGACTCCTCAGGAATTCCAAGTTCAGCCTTAAATTCAATGATAAAACTTAGTGCATCTAATGTAGCAGTTTCGCCTTCAGTAAATTTTTCAATGGATGGAGTATCAATATACCAATGGTTTAAAGCTAGAATCTTAGCATTAAACTGATAGACGTTCTTTCCGTCTGCACTCGTCAGTTGATAGATTTCCCAGCCGTCTTTATTTCCGATTAGCTTTGGAATAACTAGTCGTTCATGAGAAAATTCGGCAAGTATTTTTCTAAGGTGCAAACGAGTTACTTTGTCCCAAACTGTTTTTTCTAAATGGCTGGATGCTTGTATTGGGGAGATTTGCGTATCTATATTCATGGTTTTAGCGTATTATAGTTTTAAAGAAGGGCTAGATTAATTTTGTCTGATAAATGAAAAGTGGATTTTTCAGAGTACCAGCAAATTGTTGATTCTTGAAAGGATTGGTGGCGTCAAGCATTTTTGTGCTGTTTTGCATTTGCAATCTATTTGAACACGTTTTAATGATCTCTGAATCAAATAAATCATACTTTCTGAATTTATCCTCCAGTTCAGGATATTCTGATTGATATTCTGTCACGCATTCTGCTACAAGACTCCAAAAATCTTCTTCAGGCAGATTTACATGTTCTACCAGTACATGATTTAGGTATCGGAAGAAAGAATCAAATATCTGAGTAAAAATAGATAAGATCTTAAGATCTTCAGGAACATTGATAATGATTCGTTTGATTGTTTCTGGTAATTTTTTTTCCTGATTTACAATAGCTACTTCTTCACCAATGTCTTTCATAATTGCCCTAACCGGAACATTGTCACGGAATACCAGAATTAAATTTTCGCCGTGTGGCATAAAACGCATATCATGGTAATAAAAACAATGTAAAAGCGGGCTAAGGTAAGATTGCAAATAGCTTTGAAGCCATTCTTTTGCATCCAAAGGGGAAGATTTAATTAATTCCGCCAGCAATGAGTTCCCATTTGTATCTATGTGAAGCAGTGCCGCCATAGTCATAAGACGTTCACCATTTGCTATTTTGTCCATCGGACTTTCTCTCCATAACGTAGACAACATTTTTTTATAAGGAGAATCTACTTTTATAGCTTCTTCGATGTACGCATTGGTGTAACCAACTGTAGCGATTTCTTTTAAGGTGGTAAAACCCTTTTTCTGAAGATAGGGATCATTTTCTACAAGGTTCGCAACCCATTCGCTAATCGGTGGGTTTGTTCGCATATAATAAGGCGAAAGCCCTCTCATAAAGCCCATATTAAGAATAGAAAGAGCCGATTTAACATAAAATCTTTTAACATCACTTACGTTAAAAAATGTGCGTACCGATTGTTGGGGCATATATAAATCTTTACTATCACCTAAACAAACCAATTTTGATGCAGCAATATCCGGAGCAAATAAATAAATCAGCTTATTGTGCCATTGCCATGGATGAATAGGGAAATAAATATAATCTTCTGGCTGAAGTTCTTTTTCTGTAAGAATCGAATCAAATGAAGCTTTTAAGTCTGCATCTAATTCCTGTTCCATTACTTGTTGGTAACTAAGAGGAGGAATACTCGTAAATTCGGTGTAATTTTTATGACCTGCTACCCAAACCAATGAAAGTGGTGTTGCTGCTTCAGGGCTGTAATTCTGATAATCTACTGCATCAAAGCCTATTCTGGCACTGTTAGCTACAAAACAAGGATGCCCTGCAGTCATGGCATGTTCTACATCAGCGTAACTTGCTTCAGTTAGATCTTTAGCCGAAAGCTCACTATTAGTATACATATAAGCACTACCATAGAGACAGCTGATTACTTCTTCAAGGTAAGTAGGCAGATTTAGATCAGTAAAAGCTAATTCCTCTGTAAATTCAAGAAGAAAAGCGATAGCATCAAGAGCTTCAGGATTTCCGTTTACTGTTTTAGTAATAGAGTCTATGTCAATATGCCAATGGTCTAATGCAAGTATTTGTGCATGAAATTGATATTCTGTTATTCCATCTTGTGCACTAAGGCTGTAAAGCCCCCAGATTCCGTTAGTGCCCTGCAGTTGAGGACTAAGTAATAATTCATGTGAATATTCACATAGCATTTTTCTTAGTTGTATTCTGTTTACTTTTTCCCATATTTCAGGTTGAAGATGTGATGTGACTAGTTGAGGATTTAATTGACCATTCTCATGTCTTACGATTCGGGATTTTTCTTTCATTGGTTTTTTTGGTTTAATGGATATGATTACTTTTTCAAAGTGTTTTCTTTTATCAGATAAGCGTTTTTAAGTGGTATACTTAATTGCTTTAATCTGTTAAAATTTTGATAATGATCTTTTCCGTTAAGGGTAGGAAGTAAGTGGTTGTATTTTTCATAATTATGGGACAATTATTTAGTATTGTAAAATTTTGTTTTTCTTAGCCTGCCTGGTTCTATAGTAGATTACATAGGTTTTTTTTGATGTGATAACAAGATTTATGTTGTTTTTATGAGAATTACTATATATATTTGCTTTGTTCTTATTTATTCTAATTATAAATAATAATTTAGTCCAGCAAAGCTATTTATAATAATTTTAAATAACAAAATTTATTTTGCATATTTTTCGTACTTAATTTTATCTAAATTATCACTAAATCTTTATTAAAGTTTATGGAAACAAGTATCATAGGTTCTTCATCTGAAGTTGCAACTCAGCTAATTAGATTTAGAAAAAGTATTTATGCTGATTCTTATGCAGGAGGAAGTCTTTCAGATACAGTATTGCAGGAAATTCTAATCAATGCAACATGGGCGCCTACACATAAAATGACAGAACCCTGGAGATTTATAGTGCTTGAAGGAAGTCAACTTGAAAAATATGGAAATTATATGGCAGACTATTATAAGTATCTGTATGAGGATATTACTGATGTCGAAAAAAAAGCGGCAAAGTATAATTATCTAAAAAAATACCCACTTAAAGCGGCGTGTCTGATCGGAGTGATTCTTTCTAAAAGCACCAAAGTGAACATCCCCGAGTGGGAAGAACTGGCTGCCGTTTCCTGCGCAGTGCAAAATATGGCTATTAGTGCAACTTCTTATCAGTTGGGTTCCTATTGGGATTCAAGTGGTGCCGCGATAGAGTATGTAAAAAATTTTGATCTTGAGGCCAATGAGCAATCTTTAGGACTATTTTTTATAGGTTTCCCTGAAGAGTCGGCACTTTCTGTAACCAAAAGAAGAACTACTATAAATAAAAAAGTTTCCTGGCATATTTAATAAAGAGGTTTGAAATTATCTTGAAAACCGCGCGAAACAAAAGTTAAGCTAAATTTTAAAAAGAAGAATCTGCAGCTGTGATAATAAGGGTGCGGTTTAGCACTTCACTTACGAAAAAATAAAGGCAGATAATCACCCCACCAGAGAGGATTGATCCGGGTATTTTAGTACCGCTGCCATTCCTCAAAAAAAATCTTAATATTTCTCTTTTAAACCAAATAATTGTGCTTGTAAAAATACGTTCAATATTTACTTTATTCAGGATTGCATTGCAAGGAACTGAAAAGAATTTTACCACAGGTAATGTAAACAGGGCGACCTTTTTATTATCTGTACCTACCATGTTAGAGCTCAGTATGGAGTCGCTTTTTGTTTTAGTCGATCTTCTTTTTGTAAGCAGTCTGGGCGAAAATGCCATTACAGTCGTGGGGATTACTAACTCTGTAGTGATTCTTATTCAGTCGGTAGCTATGGGTTTGAGTATTGCGGCAACAGCAATGATTTCAAGAAGGGTAGGAGAACAAAAACCTCGTAGAGCAGGACAGACCGCAATGCAGGTCATTTATTTAGGGATTTTCCTTTCTGTGATATGCAGCGTTTTAGCCGTAATTTTTAACCAGGAGATTATGCGTTTTGCAGGTGGATCAGATCATTTGGTGAGCTACGGCAACACTTTTTCTAAAACTATGTTTGCAGGACTCATTTTTATGATCATGCGTATTTTGATTAACGGAGTGTTTAGAGGTTCCGGAGATGCCTCGATGGCCATGCGAACCCTCGCATTTTCGAATGTTTTAAATGGTTTGCTGTGCGCGGTACTGATCTTCGGATTGGGTCCATTTCCAAAGCTGGGTTTATTGGGAGCTGCAGTGGCTATGGTGATTGCAAATGTCTTTAGTGTTGGCTATCAGTTATGGTATTTATTTAAAAATAATAGCACAATTATTATAGGAAAACGACAGATGTTGATGGTTCCTGCCCTGATGAAACGAATCCTAAAACTTGCAACTGCCGGAATGATTCAGAACCTGGTGCCTTCTTCAAGTAGATTTTTAATGATTGTGATTGTTGCCAAACTTGGTGAAAATGTACTGGCCGGCTATATTATTGCCAATCGGATTATTATGTTTAGTGTTTTACCTGCCTATGGAATTGCTAATGCGGCTGGTGTATTAACTGGACAGAACCTTGGCGCAAGACAGCCGGAAAGGGCAGAAGCTTCGGTATGGAAAACAGGAGCGTTTAATATGTGTTTTCTGGGGCTAATTGCCATTTTTTTATTGTTCTATGCCAAAACTCTGGCAGGATTTTTTACTCATGATGAGCAAATCCTTTCTTATGCAAGTACCTATTTGCAGTATATGGCTATTGCTTACTTTTTCTTCGGTTACACCATGGTAATCTCCCGTGCATTAAATGCAGCCGGAAGCGTAAACACGGTGACCGTACTTTATATCCTAATGTTTTATATGATCCAGCTTCCGTTATCATATTTACTGGGTACTTATTACGAATGGGGACCAAAAGGAATATTTATTGCAATCCTAATTTCGGAAATTGTATTGGCAACCAGCAGTGTTTTAGTTTTTAGAACTGGCAAATGGAAAACGGTGAAGTTGTAAAAGATTTGAATTACAATTAAACCAATCAATCTGACGGGAACTATAAAAAGGAAGACTTGCTATTATTTACGATTCATTTTCTTGTAGATCTTTACAACATATAAAAAACCGCTGAGAAATAATTTTCAGCGGTTTTAGTTTTATGATTACTTATAAAGTATTAGCAAATTTTATTTCACTAATAATTTTTTGCTTTGTTTATAAGCCCCGTCAGTAAGTATAACATGATAAATACCAGTTGGCAAATTCTTGATAGTATAACTAGATGCATTGCGTACAGTATCTATTACAACGCCGTTATTGTTGTAAATGGTAATTATTGCAGTAGCACTATTTACATTTTCAAAAGAAAAATTAACTACATCTGAAGCAGGATTTGGATACATCGAAAAGGATTTATTTCCTGCTAGTGAATCATTAGCTTCAGCTCCGGCAAGAGGAAGAGTTATGTCAAGATAACTACTCCAATCGCTTGTTCCAGCAGCATTAACAGCTCTTACTCTAAATCTATATGCAGTTTCAGTTCCTTGTTTTGGAACCCACAAATAATACGTAGTCGATGTTCCTTGGGTTGCCCATCCAGTTGCAGCTTTGTATAATTGTACTTCATAGCTTGTTGCATTTGCAACTTGTGTCCATGAAGCATAAAAACCTTGAGCGTAAATTCCCGAATTAGTAATATTTGTTGGAGTTGCCAGAGTTACAGGATTTGGATTTGATGGTCCAAAAGTTACGGTGTAATCTTCAACTTCTCCATCGCCAATATTTCCGCATACAGCAGTTGGGTTCGAATTATATTTCATTACAATACGCATTCTAGTTGTTCCAGTAGCATCGTTTGGCACCGTAAAATTACCAGTAACTGTACCATTCGACGAAAGTCCAGTTATTACTTTCTCTGAAGCTTCAAATGTGTTATTTTTATTGTAATCTATCCAAATTCCCCAAGATTCAGTATAATTAGAACTAGAAAAACCTGGAGTTAAACTAACTGGTGTACTTGCGTTTGGAGTTAATGTAATATTCTGAGAAGTGTAGTTTCCATATCCGGAAGCATTCGCACCAGATGAATTTGTAAAACTTCCTATTACAACATCTTTAATATACTCATATTGATTTGCTCCTTGCGCACTACAATACGGTGAAGTAGCTGTTAATACTGCCGTTACAACATTAGAATAATCAGAATATGTTGTATTAGCATTTGCTCTTATCTTATAAGTATATGTATTTCCAGCTGTTAATCCAGTATTTGTATAGGTTGCAACATTTGCTCCAAGTGTTGCAACAACACTATAAATACCGTCTGCCGAAGCTCTTTCAACAGTATAAGCAGTTTCATTAGTAGCATTATCTGTCCACGTTAATACAGTTTGTAGCGTAGTAGAGTTAGGAGTTGCTACTAAATTTGTTGGCGCTGCAACTGTTGTTCCGCTTGTAGCTCCAGCTATTATAGCTTCAAAAGGTTTAGTGTTGTAAGCATAATCGGTAATAGTATATCCATCTCCGCTAGCTGTAACTTTTACTTTGAACCAACCGTAGCAAGTTCTTCCTCTGCTAGTGTATTCAAAACCTACATAACCAGTTTGATTGTCCCAAGCTGTATAAGTTGCTGTACGTAAATCTAATTGATCTGGGTATGCTGCACCAGGTGTAACAAAAGTACTTGAAGCACCTATAGATGTACCAGCAGCAATTTTTGTAATATTTCTTGTTCCAGTTATTCCGACTAATCTCTTGCCGTAAGTTTCAATTTTTAATGCATTGGCAGCAAATTGCCAAGCACCATATTCGGTATTGTCACCAATACCCAAATCTATATATTTCCAAGTGATTGCAGGAGAAACTATAAAATCAGGATTATCTACATAAACAATTCCATAAGGAGCATCGAATTTTATATTTATTGTTTTTGCAGGATTATCCACAGTTATAATTCCGCCAGTTATTGCAGCGTCTTTAAATGTAACTATAACAGCAGCATCATTGGCAGGTAAATGTGGATTTGCTTTCCCTGTAAAGGTAAGCACTACTTTAGAGTTACTTTGTAATGTTAAAACAGCTGTTAAACCAGTTGGTACTCCCGATATTGTGTAATCAGTTCCAGCGGTAAATGTTCCCGTACTTTTGGTAAAAGTTCCATTATTGGTCGACAGCGAAATCTCAGTGCTTGACGTTATGCCACCATCATTAGCATCAGCCTCATATAGTGTATTTGCAGATAACACAACAGCAGTTTTAGCGGTCATTCCTGTGTTAATTGTCGCACCTGGTTGTGTATTATAAGCATATTCAGAGATTGTATAACCGTCTCCATTTGCTGCAACGGTAACTTTGAACCATCCATAGCAAGTTAAACCATCAATAAGATAATCAAAACCAACATATCCAGATTTCCCATCCCAGTTTGTATAAGCTGCAGTACGTAAATCTAATTGGTTGGGATAAGCTCCCGGTGCTGTAAAATTGCTTGCAGGACCTACTTGAGTATTTGGAGCTAATAGCGAAATATTTTTAGTTCCGGTTTGACATACTAATTTTTTAGCATAAGTTTCAATTTTTAGCGCATTGGCTGCAAATCTCCAACCTCCAAAAGCTGGATCATCTCCTTTTTCTATTTCAAAATATTTCCAGGTTAGGGCTGATGAAACAGTTACGTCAGGCATATCAACAAAAAAAATCCCATAAGGATTTACAAAATTGAAATTGAAATATATACTTGTACAAGATAAACCTGTTGTGCCTCCTGTAAATGCTGCTGGCAAAAATGAGATTGCCCCTTTAGTATTATTAGTTAATAAATGATTTGTTGCTTTTCCTGTTAAGGTAACTGTTATTTGAGAATTGGAGTTAACAGTAAGTATTGGTGTAATTCCTGCTGGGAATGTGTGAGTAAAATGTGTTCCCGCTAGCATAGTTCCAGAACTAATCGCAAGTGTTTTTGTTCCTGATAGTGTTATTATCGATGATGTGTCAAAAGATCCATCATTTACTACAGCTTCTTTAAAAGAACTTTTATTCACAGTTAATAAGCTTCCTGTATAATTAACTCCCGTTGCAATGAGATTACTTTCTTGCCAAAGGGTTTTTCTTGCGGGATGTTCTAAGGCAGCGAGCATCCGATCTATTTGCCCTTGAGTGTACATTTTATAACATCCTTGTGCACCATTGTAACCCATGTAATTTTCATTATTCACTCGGTCACCGTTACAATTTGTTCCTTGAGTGCAGGCTAAGGTATGTAATCCGTCTTCAAGAGGAGTGTCGGCCACTTGATCTGTGCCTGTGCAACCACCCTCAAATGTGTGTATTAGATTGAGGAAATGCCCAAATTCATGTGTTAGTGTAGCTGAAAATTCTTTACTATAGGAGTTATCATATAAATAAGCCCCATTAAAGACTACACGGGCTGTATTGTCAGCAGTCATACCAGAGTCAGGGTACCAAGCTACTCCTGAGTTATTGAGAGCTCCATCTTGGTAAAGATCATTTTGGATATATACATTCATGTATTTTGTATTATCCCAAGCATCGGCTGCAATCTGATCATCATATCCGCTACCGTTGCCATACCCGTTTTTGGCAGAATGAAAGACGACTCCCGAGGTACAGCCTCCATTCGGATCAATTTTGGCAAGTTTAAACTCAATGTTTAACGAGCCTCTTCTGGGTTGAAAAAATGGATCAACTGTAGCATAATCAGCATTTCGACCATTAAAATCATCATTAAGTTGAGCAAGATGATTTACTATTTTTTCGTAGGTAATGGTTTTTCCACTTTGAACATCTCCGTAAATATGAAAAACAACCGGAATTACGTAGGATGTTTGTAGTAGTTTGGAAGTCTTGGATTTCCGTTCTGCACTAAACTTTTTGGTAAATGCATCAAAGTTTTGCCGTTCTTTTAATGCATTGGGGTTCTGTTTGTAAATTTTGTCATTTTCTTCTTTTGTTCTGCAGGGTAGCCCTTGAGCACTAATTTTAAGAACAAAAATAAACGCCACAAATAATAATAATTTTGGTTTCATAATTTTTTTTGGGGTTTGTTAATAATGAGACCAAAGATATCTGAATAGTTTAAAATATGATTATACTATATTATTCTGTTTTAATATGAAATAATCCAAATAAATTAACTTTAAAATTATATTAAGTGTTTTTTTACTCTTAATTTAATAGGTTTAATGTAATTGATAAAAAAGTGTCTTGTTCTAAAATGTTATATCCATTGATGTATTCCAGTTATAGCTTTGGGCTTACAAAGGAGCATTTTTAGAATACTAAATTCTAAGCAATTTGGATAGTATTAATGGAGAGATAAGTGATAGTTACGAAATTCAATAAGTACTGAATTTCTAATGTAGGGTAGAGGAATATTATGAGAATCTAAACTCAGGAAGGTTTTTCTACCTATAGTATATATAGGTAGGTAGTATCACAGGACAATTTAAATTACGATGTTTGTAATTGTCCAAATATAAAATCATGCTTTTTTATATTATTATCTACATAATCATGATTAGAAGATTTGTTATAATTCTTATTAAAAAAATAAGATATATCAAGGAATAATAAATCATTTAATGAAACTCCAAAAACGGAAGCTATTTTTGATAATTTAGAAATTGTTAAATCAATTTCACCACGTTCAATTTTACCATATCCACTAATACTCATATCCATCTCAGAAGCTACAAATTTTCTTGTAAGATTTTTCATTTCACGTATAGTTCTGATATTTTCTGATATATTTTTATTCATGAGAAACTAATTTTTGTAAATACATTTTAAAGCAATAAATCATTCAAAAAAATGTATCTGTTTAATTGTTAATAAATTATACGCAAAATTAATTAGGAAATGAAAACTAAAAAGCCACAATAAATCATTAAAATATTATAATAAGTTTTTTCAAAATAATTGTTTGAGAACTTAATTTTAGTAAAAAAACGAACCATATCAATATTTTGAACAGTATCTATGTTACTGTTTGTGAGTTGTTTATTGTTTGTGTAAACGTTTTTTTGATAACTTCTAAATCAAAAAAAAGAATAAATTAGTTGATTTTGTGCTGTAAAATTTATTCAAAATAATATATGCTAAATAAGATTTAGTGTATATATCTAATTTTTCTATTAATCAACTCTTTTTCCGAATAAGATGTCCTTATTTAGGACATTATGCCACTTTTAATTCAGTCTTTTTTTTAAGCTTACAAGTACTTTTGTAAAAAATTAGCTACTATCTATTGGTGCTAAAAACAGCATGAAAGACTCCTTTTTAAGTACTGTATTTTAAAGTATTTACCTGTGATTTGATCTGCTTGATTTTCTTAATAATATATCCAAATAATAGCCAAAATGTGACTGGCTACGGGGGACCCTTTTCTATATTTTAAATATTCTATCCATTTGTCTTTTTAGTTGTTATCGAAATTGCGTTTATCTATATCTGATAAACATCAAATCTAAATAAATTAAAAACACGATTTTATTATAAGTTTTATGCAAATGTTAATGACATATATTCTGAATTACTACTTTTTAGGAGCTTTTATAATAGTACTTTTTTCTTTTTTAGCGTCTTATAAACTATTTCCTATATTGATTCATTTAAGTTCTGTAAAAAAATTATCCAAAATACCAGAAGAAAGAAGTTCTCACCTATATAATACACCAACTATGGGTGGAGTAGGGATTTTCTTTGGCTTTACATTGACGTTTGCATTTTTAGGATCAATTTTAAATAAATATTTACAAATAGATACCTTATTAGATTTAACAGCCTCCCTTTTAATTTTATTCTTTATTGGTATCAAGGACGATTTATTAGTCATTTCTCCTTTAAAAAAATTAATAGCGCAATTCTTTGCAGCAGGAATTTTAATTCTGTTTTCAGATATATATATAACCAATTTCTATGGAATTTTTGGTATTCATGAACTTCCATATATTATCTCAATCATTTTTACTTTTTTTGCTTTTGTAGTTGTCATAAACGCTTACAATCTAATAGACGGTATTGATGGTTTGGCTGGCGCAATTGCCTTAATAATTAGTTTGTTTTTTGGATTCTATTTTTTAGCAAATAGACAATTCACGCAAATGCTGATTTCGTTTTCTTTGATAGGTCCACTAATTGCCTTTCTTAAATTTAATGTTTCCAAAACTCAAAAAATTTTTATGGGTGATACCGGAAGTATGGTAATTGGTTTTATTATAATGTATCAATCTATCAATTTCCTAACAATAAATGAGACTTTGGCAATTCCGTTTTCACTAGATAATGGACCTATTTTTATTTTAGCATTTCTTTCTTTGCCCTTAACAGATACTTTAAGAGTTTTTATTATTAGAATTAAAAATGGCCAAAGCCCTTTTAAAGCTGATCGTAATCATATTCACCATTACTTTTTAGATTCAGGATTGACACATATAAAAGCAACAATTATTATTACATCATTATCCTTAATTGTAATTCTAAGTGCATTTTTACTACAGAACGTAAATATCAATCTTGCTTTATTCTTAATTATTATCATTTCTTCTATTGTCTATCTGCCTTTAACATTGAGGAAGTCAAGATAATTAGTATGATAAAAAGTATTCTTTAGAGAATATCTAAAATTCAAATTATAACATAATAATTAAAATAATTAAAATGGCAAAAGTACTTATTGTATTCGGAACTCGTCCTGAAGCAATTAAAATGGCCCCATTGGTTAAAGAATTTAAGAAGTATCCAAAAACATTTACTACGAAAGTATGTGTAACAGCTCAACATAGAGAAATGTTAGATCAAGTATTAAACTTTTTTGACATTACTCCAGATTACGACCTTGATTTAATGAAACCAAATCAAGACTTATATAGCTTAACATCGGATATAATTATTAACATGAAATCTGTGTTAGAAGATTTTCAACCAGATTATGTGTTCGTACATGGAGATACCACAACAACTATGGCAGGAAGTATCGCTTCTTTTTATAGCGGTGCTAAAATATGCCATGTTGAAGCTGGTCTAAGAACCCATAATAAATGGGCGCCGTTTCCAGAAGAAATAAATAGACAGATAACAGGACGTTTATCAGATTATCATTTTGCACCTACCAAATTGTCTAAGCAAAATTTATTAAACGAAAACATTGCTGAAGATTCAATCATAATTTCAGGAAATACAGTTATTGATGCATTACTACAGAGTATAGACAAAGTAAATCAAGCACCAAGTAGTTTAATTCAAGAGTTATCATCAAAGCTTGGTAAAAAAGAAATGATTCTCGTGACAGGGCATCGACGAGAAAATCATGGAGATGGATTTATCCGTATATGTGAGGCATTAAAAGCTATAGCAATAGATAATCTGGACCGAATAATTGTTTATCCAGTTCACTTAAATCCTAAGGTACAAGAACCTGTAAACCGAATTTTATCAGGTATTTCAAATGTATTACTTATAAGCCCTTTAGCTTATGAAGATTTTATTTGGATGATGAATCGTGCCAAACTTATTATTACAGATAGTGGAGGCGTACAAGAAGAAGCACCTAGTCTAGGAAAACCAGTTCTAGTTATGCGTGATATTACTGAACGTCCTGAAGCGGTAGAAGCAGGAACTGTAATACTAGTTGGAACTGATAAAGAATTGATTATAAAAGAAACCTTAGATCTTTTAAATAATAAAGATCGTTTTGAAAGCATGAGTTCTTTACATAACCCTTATGGAGATGGGAATGCAAGTAATAGAATAGTAAATTTTATTGCAGAATTAGAAGGCACAGAAATAAAATAATGAGGGAACTCACGAATAAAAAATAATAACAATGAATCAACCAGAAGTTGTAATGATTGGTTTAGGCTATATAGGTCTACCAACAGCAGCATTAATAGCGTCTAAAAATATCCGTGTATTAGGTGTAGATATTAACCCAATAGTAGTAGATACAATAAATAGGGGTAAAATTCACATTGTTGAACCACAATTAGATATTGCTGTTGAAAATGCTGTTAAAGCAGGTTTTTTAAAAGCTGCTACAACGCCAGTAGAAGCTTCAACCTATTTAATAGTTGTTCCTACACCTTTTAAAGGAAGAAATGAACCGGATATTTCATTTGTTCAAGCAGCTACAAAAAGTATTATCCCGATTTTAAAGAAAGGAGATTTGTATATTATAGAATCTACTTCTCCAATCGGAACTACTGAAAAAATGAGAGATTTTATCTTTAGTGAACGACCTGAATTAGAAGGTTTTTTAGATATTGCTTATTGTCCTGAGCGTGTATTGCCCGGAAATGTTATGTATGAATTGGTATATAACGATAGAGTAATCGGCGGAATAGATGATAAATCAACAGAAAAAGCAATTGCCTTTTATTCAAGATTTGTACAATCTAAATTACACGCTACAAATGCACGAACTGCAGAAATGTGCAAATTAGTCGAAAACTCGTCAAGAGATGTACAAATTGCATTCGCTAATGAATTGTCATTGATTTGCGATAAAGCAAACATAAATGTTTGGGAATTAATTGCTCTTGCTAATAAACACCCGAGAGTAAACATTCTACAACCTGGGTCTGGTGTTGGAGGACATTGTATCGCTGTTGATCCATATTTTTTGGTTTCAACATATCCGCTGGAATCTAAAATAATAAACACAGCCAGAGAAATTAACAATTTTAAATCATTTTGGTGTGCTGAAAAAATTCAATCTACCAAACTAAAATTTGAATTAAAACATGGAAGAAAAGCTAGTATCGCTCTTATGGGATTAGCATTTAAACCAAATATTGATGATTTAAGAGAATCTCCAGCTAAATATATAGTTCAAAAAGTTTTGCAAGATGATAACAATGGAGAATATTTTATAGTAGAACCTAACATCACAGAACACAAAGTTTTTAAATTAACTAATTACGAAGAAGCAGCTCGTTTGGCTGATATAATCGTATTTCTAGTTAATCATAAGGAATTTAAAGAAATTGAAATCACTGAGGACAAAGAGGTTTTAGATTTTTGTGGAGCGTTACAAACTTTCGGAGCATAACTAACAAATTATTTCTTATCTCCTTTTAAATTAATTTATAAGGAGATAAGAATTTTAAATTCAAAACAGTGAATTCCAAAACTATAGCAAAAAACACTGTATTTCTTTATATAAGAATGTTTTTTACAATGGGAGTAACTCTTTATACTTCTAGAATAATTTTAAATACATTAGGTGTAGAAGATTACGGTATTTATAGTGTAGTGGGAGGAATCATAACTTTGTTTGGTTTTTTCAATAGCGCAATGACCTCGGCTACACAACGTTTTTTGTCTTTTGATATTGGTAAAAATGATTCAGAGCAATTAAAGAAAACGTTTAATGCAACGTTAAACATACATATAATCATAGGTCTTTTAATTTTAGTATTAGCCGAGACATTTGGGCTTTGGTTTGTAAATAATACGCTGAATTTGCCCGCAGAAAGAATGACAGCAGTTAATTGGGTATATCAGTTTTCAATTTTTACTTTTTTTTTAGGAATAATACAAGTACCATATGATGCATTAATTATCGCCCGTGAAAAAATGGGAATTTATGCAATTATGAGTTTTGTAGAAGTTATTTTGAAGTTGATAATAGTCTATTTACTTGTTATCTTTTCTTTCGATAAACTGATTTTATATGCTGGATTATTATTTTTAGTGGCATTTATTATAAGAATGTCTCACAAAATTTATTGTAAGAGATATTATTCAGAAAGTAGGTATCAGTTTTATTTTGAAAAAGAATTATATCATAAATTGATTGCTTATTCAGGATGGAATTTATTCGGAAACATTGCTTCAGTTGCCAGAGGTCAAGGTATAAACGTTATTCTAAATCTATTTTTTGGAACGGTACTAAATGCTACATATGGTATTACGCTTCAAGTTCAATCGGCAGTTAGTTTATTTGTAACTAATTTCCAGATGGCTGTTAATCCGCAGATTATTAAAAATTATGCTCAAGGAAATATTGAACAAAGCAAAAAGTTAATCTTTCAAAGCTCTAAGTTTTCCTATTTTTTGATGTTTTTAATTGTTTGTCCAATAGTATATAATATAGATTTTATATTGGAATTATGGCTTAAAAAACCACCTCAATATATTTCAATATTTGTAATTCTTTGTTTAATAAGTTTATTGATAGATTGCATTTCTGGACCTTTAATAACAGGATCACAAGCAACCGGAAAAATTAAATGGTACCAAATTATTATTGGATCTCTAATTTTTCTTTCCTTACCGATATCTTACTTTTTCATTAGGTTGTACAAAGACCCTGTAGTGGTATTTTATGTAATGATTTCGATTAATATTCTGTCTCTAATTTTTCGCTTATTCTTTTTAAAAAAAATGCTAAGTTTTAATATAACATTGTTTGTAAAAAGAGTTTTATTTAAAATTTTTGCTGTGACAGCTTTATCTAATTTTTTAATAATTAGTGTTTTACATTTTTTAAGCATAGAAAATCAATTTATGCTTTTCCTCATAAAATCTAGCTTTATAGTTTTTATATGTGTTTTAATAATTTACATTATTGGTTTAGAAAAACAAGAAAGAATTCTTATTTCTAAATATATATTCAATAAAAAATGATATCCTTAAAAAAAATAATTAAGCAAATATTCGGAGCAAATAATATTTCATTTGTAATAAATTTTAAAGAATTACTTTTAAATTACATCATTGATTTTCAACTATATTATAAATATTCTAATGTTTTTAAGGTAGATAATTTTAATAAAAAAGAAGCCAAAATCATTCTATATTATCATTCAGTTGAAAAAGGACTTCTATATCAAAAAATTAGACCTCGTTTTGCTCAAGAAAGAATTAAAAATTTGCACATTTTGCTTAATGATGCAACTGTTATAAAAAAATCTAATCTTTCTCAAATAAGAGTTGCATATCAAGTAATGTGTGAATACTATGAATTTCACCTAAAAATTGATGTGAAGATTGATGATTATTTTAGTCAGGAACAATATTCCTCTTATAAAAAAATTCTATCAGATGCCTACGATAAATCTTTTAGTGGTGCTATCGAGTATAAAAAAGATGATTTTTATATGCATAATCAGAGTAACTTTTATGATTTTTCTTCATCTAGAAAGAGTATAAGAGATTTTACAGGAGAATTAATTGATACTGAATTAATAGAAAAAGCAATTTCTCTGGCATTAAAAGCTCCTTCTGTTTGTAATAGACAGAGTTCTAAGGTTTATTTACTACAAGACAAAGTTAAAATTGATAAAGTTTTATCAATCCAAAATGGTTTTACAGGACATACAGAAAATGTAAACCAACTATTAATAGTTTCATCAGATAGAAATTACTTTTTTTCGGTTGGAGAAAGAAATCAATTATACATAGATGGTGGAATTTTTTTAATGAACTTATTATACAGTTTACATTTTTATCAAATTGCAAATTGTCCAGCAAATTGGGGTAAAACTTCTAAGGATGAAGCAAAACTTGCAAGTGTAATTAATATTCCAGCATCAGAAAAAATTATTTGTATGCTTCCTATCGGAATTGCAAAAGAAGATTTTAAGATTACATTATCTCAACGTAGAGATCTTGATGAAATCTATAAATATAAAAATATCTAGCATTTTAATTTTAGTCACAATGCTTTTTTTACCAAAGCAGGACGACAATTTAATTTACAAAAAAATATTATAAATGAAAATTGGAATTCTTACCCAGCCTTTACTTAATAATTATGGAGGATTACTACAAGCTTTTGCTTTACAGCAAAAATTAAAAAGCTTAGGACATGATACTTGGATAATTAATAGATTATATTCTAAACCTGGAGTTAAACCAAAATTAATAAAACTAGTAAAAAATATTTTTTATAGACATATAACTACTAAGAAGGATATTCCATTATCAATGAATGAATTTGAATACAGATACATTTATGGCAAAATAAGTCATTTTAAATCGAAGTTCATCTTTCCAATCACGCATGAAATATACGATACAAAAGGCATGAATAATCTAAAAAAATTAGATTTTGATACATTTATTGTGGGAAGTGATCAAGTATGGAGGCAAGATTACTCTCCATGTATTACTAATTATTTTTTAGATTTTGCGATAGAATTTGAAAACATTAAAAGAATCTCTTATGCAGCTTCTTTTGGCACATCTGAATTTGAAATTGATCAAAATAAAAGAAGCTTAATTTCAAAACTAGCGAGTAATTTTGATTCTGTATCTGTAAGAGAATCATCTGGAATTAAATTATGTCAAGAGCATCTAGGTGTTAATGCTGTGCAAGTTTTAGATCCAACTATGCTATTAGATGTAAAAGTTTATAAAAAACTAATAACAGATGAGAATGAGTCAATTAGTGAAGGCAAACTAATGTCGTATTTTTTAGATACCACAGGAATTAAAAAAAATTATATCGAACAAATAAGTAATGAATTAAATCTTACGCCTTTTTCAATAATGCCTAAGACTAAATTCACTAAAGAATCAATTAATAATTTAGATGAAGTAGTTTTTCCTTCAGTAACAAAATGGCTTAAAGGTTTTGATGATGCTGAATTTGTGATTACAGATTCGTTTCATGGATGTGTGTTTTCTATTTTATTTAATAAACCATTCATCGCTATAGGAAACAAAAGAAGAGGCTTAAGCAGATTTCAATCTTTACTCGAAAAGTTTGACCTCGAAGATAGATTTGTATTAGATTCAGAAAAAATAGATCCAATATTGCTATCTAAAAAAATAGATTGGGATAAAGTAAACTTAATACTTGAAGAGGAAAGAGAAAAGTCGACTAAATTTTTATTAGATAATCTTAATTAAATGATAAGTATAATAATAATTGGGAAGAATGAAGGATGGAGGTTAACAAAATGCTTGGAAAGTATTTATAAAATAATTGAATCTAGCCAAATTAAATTCGAAGTAATTTATGTTGATTCTAATTCTTCAGATGATAGCATTGAAAGAGCTTTGGTTTATGAAAATATAAAAATTTTTAAAGTTATAGGACAATGTAATGCTGCCGTTGCCAGAAATATTGGTGCTAATGAATCTACCGGTGACATTCTTTTTTTTGTGGATGGTGACATGGAAATTCAACAAGATTTTTTTAAATACATTTTTAATAAAAAAAATCAATTAGTATCAGAATATGTAACTGGACATCTAGATGATTATTTCTATGATGATAAAGGAACTTTTATAACAAAATCTCCTCGAACTTATACAAACGTTATCCCAAAGGATATTGAAGTACTTTCTGAAAATGGAGGGATTTTTATGATAACTAAAGAAAAATGGATTGAAGTAGGAGGGATGAATTCTAAATTTAAAGTAAATGAAGACTTAGACTTAGCAATTCGATTAAGGAAGAAAAATGTAAAAATAATTAGAATCCCACAGCTTATATGTTTGCACCATACTATAGATTATAGAAATGAAAAACGAATGTGGAATATGCTTTTCTCAGGTTATACGCTTTATCCTGCTATAATTCTTAGGGAACATTTATTAGATGTTTATGTTATAAAGAGATTTATTCGGTCAAATTATTCAGCAATCTTTTTGCTATTGGCAATACTTTTTTATAATTCATGGATCGTTTTATCAGTCTGCATGTTAATTTTAATAACCAGATCAATCATGCATACATTAGCTATTAAAAGTAAAGCTAATAAAATAAAATATTTTTTTGAAAGATTAATTTATCAGTTTTCATCTGATCTTTCAATTTGGATTGCTTTTTTATTCTTTTTTCCTAAAAAAATTATACCTCAATATAAGAGGATTTAACAATATAAGCTTTTAAAATTTTTAGGACTTATGAGTCAAGTACATTTTACTGTAGGGGAGCATCCATTAATGATACTTTGTTATCTTTCGGTTATTCCAGTAATCATATGGTTTTTTCAAAATTATAAAACAGAGAGAGATTTAATTTACGGTCTCCTATTCTTTGTTTCGTTTTCCAGAGGAACTCTAGATTTGTTAGGAATGTCACCTACGGTGACAAAATTAATGATGGAGTTTTTATTTTTGTTACTATTCTTAGAGGCATTTTTCTCTGAAAAAAAAGTTTATAGATTCCCTTCTCTATGGCTTTTTTTAGGATTCATTATAGTCTCGATTGTATCGTATATTATAAATAATCTTGAAATAGTACAGCTTGCATTATTTTTTAGAGATTATTTACCTGTTATCATATTTTTCTACATACTAATAAATTCTAGTTTTTCTACAAGACAGGTTAACCTTTTAACTAAACTCATTATTTATTTATATGTTTCACAAATATTTGCAGGAATAATAAAGGTCGTTGTTTTAGGAAGTATTGCCGAAGAATTTATCGGCACTATTGCTAATAGAGGAGGAAGTATAACTACAGTAATAGCACTTTTAGGAGGGGCATACTGTATAGTTGGGTATTTTTTGACTTCAAAAAAAATATATTTAGTAGCTGTTTTAGGATTTATTCTTTTCTCATTAACAGGAGGAAAGAGGGCTACTATAGCCTATTTCCCTTTTATTTATTTATTGGCACTTTATTTTTTAATGGTCAAATTTAAGGATGGACAAATAAATATTTTAAAGAAGCTTTTTATTGCTCTAATATCAATATGCATGATATTTTATGTTTCTGCAAGAGTTATCCCTTCATTAAATCCAGAAAATAAAATTGGAGGTTCATTTGACCTTGAATATATTGTAGTATACTCACAAGAATATACATCTGGAGGGCGTATAGAAGATAACATTGGGAGAAGTGAAGCACCTGCTTATTTGGTAAATTTAATGCTATCTAAAGAAAGCTATAATGCTCTTTTTGGGTTTGGAGCTGGACATTTAGTAAAATCGGGTTTTAATGATGATGTAAAGGATAAAACTTCAGATGAGATTACTGAAAGCTTATATGGCGTTGGGTATGGTGCAAGAACTGGATTTCTACAAATGCTTTTGCAAGTTGGTTTTTTAGGATTGTTTTTTTACACTTCCATATTTATTAATTTATTCTGGATATTAATAAAAAACAAAAACATTAAGAATGATATTGAGAGTAAGCATTTATATCTAACTAGTATACTAATTTTAATTATTGTCCTTATCGATTATTATACTTATTCATTTGAAACATCAATTCTTGGAGCAATTTCAATTTCTTATATGTGGATTTTAGGAGTAGTATTTAGAAATAAATTAGACGGAATTAAACTATATAGTTTTAGTTGATATCAATAGTTTAAACTAAAACACATACTCAAACAATTTCTAGTAATTGAATACTCTTTGCATTAAATCTAATTGACTTTATAAAGTCATATTCATCATATAAAATTATAGACTATTCTAAAAACCTAGATGGTCGAATTCAAAACATCATAGCCTTCTATTTGAAATGCTTTGCAGTATTTTAAGTCCTGAGTATTACCCAATTTTACAAAAAATGAAAAAAAACATCTTAATTATTTCTCCACATCCCAAATTGCTTGGAGGTGTAGCAAATCATTATTTAGGACTAAATAATTTATGGGATAATACTATTAAATACGAGTATTATGGTAAAAGAGAAAATATTCCGGCTTATATCACTTTTTTTTATGATCTAATTAAATATATTTTAAAGCTAATTTTTAAAAGACCAGATGTAGTAATTATAAATCCATCGCTTAGAAGATATCAAATTATACGTGATGGTTTGTACTTACTACTCGCAAAAATATTAATGATTGATGTAATAACTTTTATACATGGATGGGATGAAAAATATGCTAGAATAATAATTAAAAAACCATCACTTTTTAAATTTGTCTATAATAAATCCACATTCATATATGTATTGTCATCTTCATTTAAAGAGCAATTATTAGAAATGGGAATTACATGTCCGATTTTATTAACTACTACTAAAGTAGATGATAAATTAATAAAAGACTTTAATATTAATGAAAGGACTGGAAAAGTAACAAACATTCTTTTTTTGGCAAGAATCGAAAAAGAAAAAGGGATACTAATAGCTATAAATGCATTTATCATATTAAAAACAAAATATGATTGGCTCACATTAACAATAGTAGGATCAGGAGGTTTATTGAATGAGGCTAAAGAATTTGTCAATAAAAAGAATATCAAAGATGTAAACTTTACGGGACCACTACATGGAATGGATGTAGCTAAGGAATATAGTAAATCTGACATTTATGTTTTACCAACTTACGGTGAAGGAATGCCAACATCTGTCTTAGAAGCAATGGCATTTGGTTTGCCTATAATAACAAGACCTGTCGGAGGGCTAAATGATTTTTTTGATACAAAAAAAATGGGCAGTTTAGTAGCTGATTTAGCTCCGGAATCATTTGCCTTTGAATTAGAAAAATACATTTTAGATTCTGAAAAAACTAAGAACTCAGCTCTATTTAATCACCAATATGCTATTAATCGTTTTTTGGCTAGTTCAGTTGTGAATAAAATTGAAACTGATATCGAATTTTATTTAAACTAGAACTAAGCTTTCAATTAAAAAAACAGGTACAACATATTTTATTAATCAATCCAGATAGTTACTGGATAACATAATAATCACATAATTAATTTTAATTTATGGAATCAAGTTTTTCAAATGGCGTTAATATTTATGCCCCTCAATCTAGAATTGAACTTATAAATTATGCTGTTTTTAATCATAAAATTTTAGTTGCTGTAAACGCAGAAAAAATACTCCATGCAACTAATAAAAGTCGTTCTATTATTAATAGAAATTTGGGCTATCCAGATGGAATAGGAGCAGTTTGGGCACTTCGCAAAAAAGGTTTTAAAAAAGCAGTAAAAATTCCAGGATGCGAACTTTGGTTAGACATAATTGCTGCATATCATACTACTAAAACATTTTATTTAGTTGGAGGAAAAGATGAAGTAATTGAAGCTACCGTGGCAAATTTAAAAAAAGATTTTACAGGGATTCAGATTTTAAATTACAGAAATGGTTTTTTAAAAACGGATGAAGAAAAAGAAAATCTAATAAAAGATATTGTCGAGAAACAACCTGATATTGTTTTCGTAGCAATGGGTTCTCCTAAGCAAGAATTGCTCATGGAAGAAATTCAAAAGAGACATAAAGCAACTTATCAAGGATTAGGCGGGAGTTTTGATGTATTTACTGGCCATGTTCAACGAGCACCAAAATGGTGGATAAATAATAATCTAGAATGGGCTTATCGCTTAGTATGTCAGCCTTTACGCATAAAAAGACAAATTCATTTAATTCGATTTTTTGCTTTACTCCAGTTTAATAAGCTTTAAACAATAAATAAATAAATAAATAAATAAATAAAATCATGAATAAATACATTTACGCACTGGCATCCATTCTCTTGCTTTTGCAATCCTGTGCTTCCAAAAAAGACATTTTATATTTTCAAGACAGTGCTGATTACAAATCAAGTCGTATTGAGTATGCAGGTTCATTAATACAACCAAACGATATTTTAAGTATTACTGTGGGAGCAAAAGTTCCAGAAACAGTTATTCCTTATAATATTCAACAATTAGGTTCTAACAGTATGTCTAATATTGAGACAATAAAATTGCAAGGATACTTAGTATCTCCGCAAGGCACAATTGTTTTTCCTGTATTAGGTGAAATTCCTGTAGTCAATAAAAGTACTTCTGAGCTGGAACAAGAGCTAAAGAATGTATTAGAGGTAGGAGGTCATTTGATAAATCCAACGGTAAGCATTCGTCTTTTAAATGCTAAAGTTACAGTACTTGGAGAAGTAAATAAACCAGGAACATATTCTTTTACAGAGCAATACCTTACTTTACCTCAAGCTCTAGGATATGCAGGAGATTTAACTATTAATGGTAAAAGAAAAGATATTATACTTATTAGAGAAGCATTAGGGATACGTACTATTAAACACCTAGATCTTACTACCACCGATTGGATGAATAATCCAGATTATACTATTAGACAGAACGATGTACTAGTAGTAAATCCTAATAATTCTAAAGTAAAATCATCAGGCTATATAGGAAATGCAGCTACCATATTAACGATTGCTTCATTGGTATTAAGCACTGTTATTTTGTTAACACGATAATTTAGACATGAATAAAAATACAAACAAAAATAGTTTTTTGGGCTTAGACGAAAACGAAAGCTCAATAAATATTACTGAGGCCTTTAAAAAATATTTGCGTTATTGGCCTTGGTTTTTGGGATCAATATTGCTTTCATTAATAATCGCATTTACATACTTGCGTTATGCTGATGTAATATATACAACAGAAGCGAAAGTTAAGCTTATAGATGATAAAAAAAATACTAATTTTTCTCTGGACATGTCCAAAGTATTTAGTAAATCTGCTATTAACTTAGAAAATGAAATTGCTCTTTTTAACTCATATCGTCTTTCTGAACAAGTAGTGCAGAATTTAAAATTGAATGTAATTTATATTTCAAAAGGAAAAATAAATTCTAAAATAAATTTTAATCCACCATTTGTTATCAATTATGCGCTACCACAAGATAGTTTATCAGATATAATACGGTATGACATAAGTATTACGAAAACAGGATATACAATTTTAGACACAGATTCAGGAAAGACCTTAAAAACTAAAGGATATTGGCTTAATAAACCACTTCCTAATTTCCCGATTACAATCCAGCCATCTGCGAATGAAAGTATAAACTCATTTGTTGACAATACGTATCAGATAATTTTAAAGCCTATTAGAGTAGCAACATTAGAGCTAACTAAAGCAGTACAAGTAACTGCAATGGGGAAAGATAGTGATATCATTTCGTTAGTTTTAAAAAATTCTGATGGACAACACGCTCAAGTTATCTTGAATAATTTAATTAAAGTATTTGAAGAGGATGGAATTAAGGATAACCAACAAGTTTCCCGAAGAACAATTGATTTTGTTGATAATAGGTTTGTGTATTTAAAGCAAGAATTAGATGCGATAGAAATATCTAAAAAGGACTATAAAACAAGTAACAATTTAAGTTTTATTCAAGAAGATGCTGGAGTGAGTATAAAAATAAAGTCTGACAAGGAACAAGCACTCTTTGATGTAGAATCTCAATTATTATTGGTCAAACTTCTTCAGGATAATTTATTTAAACAGTCTGGTTTTGATCTTTTACCTGCTGATATTGGAGTTCAAAATGCTACTATAAATCAGTTAATTGCAGGATATAATACTTTAATATTAGAATATCAAAAACTACAAACGAGTGCGGGTAGCAATAACCCATCAGTTCAAGTTGTGTTAAGTTCTCTTAAGAATCAAAAAGATAATATTATAAATTCTATAAAAGGCTACAAGCAACAATTAGAAACTACTCGTAATCAAGGTGTATTAGCTCAGCGAACTGCAGATGGTGCTTTTTCGACGTTACCCGAAAAAGAAAAAGTATTACGTAGTATAGAACGTCAGCAAAATCTAAAAGAAAACTTATATCTATTATTGCTTCAAAAAAGAGAAGAAGCTTCTATTAATCTAGCTGTTACGGTACCTAATACCAAAATTATAGATTATGCCATAACAAATAATATTCCTATTTATCCCAAAACAAGTTTTGTTTTTTTGATGGCCTTAATGTTAGGTTTATTTATTCCATTTGGCGCTTTGTATCTGCTTTTTAAATTTGACAATAAGATATACAGTACTAATGATATCGAAAAAATAAATAATCATATCCCTATTCTTGGAGAATTACCTTCATTACAAGAAAATAAAAATGAAAATAATGAAGCTAATTTAGAAGTATTGGAAGCGTTTAGAACGTTAGTTCATAACACCGAATTTATTACTCCATTTGATGATACTAAAAAAGGAAAAATCTTTTTTGTTACTTCATCTATTAAAGGTGAGGGGAAAACTTTTGTATCATTTAATTTAGCTAATACTCTTGCTCAATTAGGCAAAAAAATACTTATTGTAGGTACAGATTTAAGAAACCCACAATTGCATAAACATTTAGATCAATCTAAACTTGACAATAAAGGATTATCTAATTATTTACATAACAGTTCATTGGAATGGCAGGATTTACTCTATAAGAATAAAACAAACGATTTTTCTTTTGATGTATTGTTATCTGGAGATATACCACCTAATCCGATACTTTTATTATCAAGT
Organism: Flavobacterium sp. GL_143; assembly: GCF_057834355.1. Taxonomy (NCBI): domain Bacteria; kingdom Pseudomonadati; phylum Bacteroidota; class Flavobacteriia; order Flavobacteriales; family Flavobacteriaceae; genus Flavobacterium; species Flavobacterium sp. GL_143. The sequence goes on from NZ_CM174401.1 coordinate 4,118,007, forward strand.
AAAAGATTTACAACTTTTGTAAATGAAATAAAAGAACTGTACGATATTATAGTTTTTGATACGCCACCTACATTATTGGTTTCAGATTCATTAATTATTTCTAAATATGCAGATACAACCTTGTATGTTGTACGCTCAGGAATGACCGAGAAAAAATTAATCTCTTATTCTAGTAAACTTAATGAAGACAAAAAACTCAATAATATGGGGTATGTAATTAATGATATTGCCAGTGGTTATAATTATGGTCATAATTATGGTTATGGCAGATATGTTGAAAAGAAAACGTTATTTAAACGTTTATTTAAGAAGTAGTTGAATCTATATTAAATATGCTTTAACCGAAAAGGTCCTCATTTATATGAGGACCTTTTTTATTTTAAGCTATAATATGTTGGAACATGATAAAGTGAAATTAATCCCTGTAAAAGATACTATTCTTCTGCATCAAATCACCAATTTTGTTCTTATTGAAGTAAATTGATTCAGTTGAAAATTGGTTCATTTGCTCTTCATTATGGATATCTGTACCTGTAAAATCATATAAATCTTTCTCGATTAAACGTTCAGCAGTTCTCTGAACTTCCCTGCCGTAGTATCCAGTTAATGACAATAAATTAAGTTGGAAATAAACACCAAATGCTTTTAATTTTTCAAATTTATCAATATGCTTATGAAAATAAAAGTAACGTTCAGGATGCGCTATTATAATTTTATAATCTTTGCATTTTAATTCAAATAGCATTTCATACAAGTCTAATGGACAGCTTACAAGTGATAGTTCTACTAAAATGTATGAATCCTGTAAGCATAAAAGATTTTCTTTACTCAATCGTTCGATCAAAGTATTATCTAACATATATTCACTAGCATATCCTTTTAAAAAAGATTTTTCTTCTTCAGATTCTATGGCAACATTATATGCGGTTTTTATACTAGTGGGAGTATTATTCCAATATTTAGCAAAAGTGTGCGGTGTAGCTATCGCACCTGCAATATTGATTTTTTTCATGCCTGAAATAAGCATTTTAGTTTCTTCGATTGTTTTAGCCCCATCGTCAATTCCAGGTAAGAGATGGTTATGAATATCAATATAATGATTAGGTATTAAATCTTTTAAATAATAGCGGGATTTAAATAATGAAAACATATGGAATAGGTGTGTTTTTTGAATAGAACTTTAAAATATTCACTATTTGAGCAATTGTATTTTGAGATAAAAAAAGGTTTTAATTACTTGTAAGACTCTCATTTAGAATATAAAGCAGTGCCGCAAAGGTAAGTTTATTTAGTTATTTTATTAAATAAGTCAAAAACATAATTCTCCTGATTTAGGACAAAATAACACTTTTTAGACTTTTTAAGATTGTAAAAATCTATCATGGTTTCATGAATCCGGTAGGACTTACTTTTTTATACTTTTTATATATTTTATTAAAATGACTTGCATCTGTAAATCCCAATTTGGCAGCTATTTCATTTACATTATGGCGACCATTTTTAAGTAATTGATCAGCAGCTTTTAATTTTGTCTGAATAATATGTTGCTGAATCGAAACTCCACTGTGCTTTTTTACATAAATACTAATATAGTTGGGGGACATGGCAAATAACTCTGCTATATTTTCAATGCGCATTTTTTCAGCATCTAACGCATGTAGACGGGTATAACCTAATATTTGATTTAACTTATCAAGTTCTGTATTACTAGGGCATTGATCCCCGTGTTTAGAAGTAGAATGGCTTCTTGCAACCATCATCATTACTGCGCCAAAAAGCTCTAATACAACTTCACGACTGTAGGCACATTTTTTTGAAAATTCAATTAATAGTATTTTCAATAAGTTGCAAATATGTTCTTTATCTTCTTCATCTGTTATCAAAGTTCCATCTACAGCAGATGGATTTTGTAAAAGAACTTTAATTATTTCCATCCATTTGGCAGTTTTGCCTCCTTCAAGTTTTTCTATAAAAAGTTGCTCTGTAAATTTTACAAAAATGAAGCTTGTATTTTCCTCTATCTCAAAAGAATGGGAATCTTCTGGTCTTAATAAAAAGGCATCTCCCTCTTTATAATTGAACATGGTTTCGTTTAGAATGTGATTACCACTTCCTTTCTCTATAAAAATGAATTCATAAAAATTGTGTTTGTGCATTGGAAATTCCCATTCGTCGAGCTGTAATCTAAATACATTTAAGGAATGATAGCTACTAAAACGTTTCATATACTTATGATTAATTTATACAAAAATACAATGAAAATCTACAATATATCTTAGTTGTTAAAAAATATCTTTGCTTTTATAATCCTTTCTGTGTAAACAGAATAATAAATTAAACAATGAGAAAAAAATTAACAACAATAGCTTCTTTAATTACTACTGCTAGTTTCTTAACAGTAAATGGGCAAGTTCAGGAAGAGAAGCCAATTTTCCATTATTCTGTAATGGACGCCATGCGAAACGGTGTTTACATAGGTGATCTTAGTATAAAATCACTTGCTGCTAAAGGAAGTTTTGGATTAGGTACATATAATCATCTCGATGGTGAAATGATTGCTTTGGATGGTGTTTTTTATCGTATAGCTTCGGATGGACGTGTTACAAAAGCAGAAGTTGAACGAGAAGTTCCATTTGCATCTGTTGCTTTTTTTAGAGCTGACAAAGAATTTGAGGTGAGTGGTATTAAAAATATTGAAATGCTCCAAAAAGAAATCATAAGCAAACTCCCATCTGCAAATAAGCCGTATGCATTACGAATAGAATGTGTTTTTGAATCTATTGTAGTGGGTGGCGCAAATAAACTCGAAGATTGGGATACTACAGGTTTAGCTGAGTTAATGAAAACAAGGCCTTTATACAAAAAAGGAAATATTTCGGGAACTCTGGTTGGCTTTTATAATCCACCATCTTTTGCAGCTATAGATTTATCACCGTTTCATTTTCACTTTATATCGGATGATAAAACATATGGGGGACATTTAGTTTCTGGAGAATTATCTTCTGTAAAAATAAAAATTAGTATAGACGAAAAATCAGGTTATGAGATTCTTTTGCCAAAGCAAAATAAAACTTTTGATAAACCCTGGCCGCAGCAAAGTAACGCCAAAAGCTCTTATTAATAATTGAGGGGAAAATCTATTTCAAATAATTAAATACAATAAAAATGATAAAATTAAAATTAACAATATTGGCAATCGCTGTAATGACTTTGATTACGAATAGTATGACAGCACAAAATACAAAAGAGATACAACATATTAAGTTTGATGATTTGGGTTGGGAACAGTTGGGAGATAAATTACAACGAAAATATGTATATGGAGAGCAAGGAATGTTAGCTTTATTTAAGATGGATAAAGGAGCAAAAGTACCTTTGCACCAGCATCCTAATGAACAAACATCTTACATTACAAAAGGGAGCGTAAAAGTAACTATGCAAGGCAAAGATTATATCGTTAAGGCTGGAGAAGTACTTATAATTCCAGGGAATATACCACATCAATTTGAATGTCTTGAAGATGGAACACTCGATGTTGACTTTTTTGCTCCTCCTCGTAAAGACTGGATAGAAGGTACTGCAAGTTATTTTGGGAACGCTAATAAAACTAATAACAATCTAGAAGTTGTAGCAGCAATGGATATACGTCCGGGGGATGTAGCTGTATCGGCAGAAGGTCGTGTTTTTGCAACTATACACCCGCTAGGAAGTCAAAAAATACAATTGGTAGAAATTGTAAATGGTAAAGCAATTCCTTATCCATCTGAAAATTTTCAGAAGAATGGTAAAAAAGCTACTAATGCTACATTTGATGCAATGCTAGGACTTATTTTTGATAAAAACAATCAATTATGGGTTATCGATATGGGACTTGAACTTGGTAAAACAAGGCTTTGGGCTTTTGATATTAGCAAAAATAAAGTAACTCAAAAAATCGAATTACCTTCATCTGTAGCTCCCAAAGGAACTTTTACTCAAGATGTAGCAATAGATGAAAAGAATGGTTTTGCTTATTTAGCCGATATTGCCAATCCGGGAATTATTGTACTGAATTTAAAAACTAAAAATGTTCGTAGATTTAGTGGACATACTTCATTGCAAGCAGAAGATAAAGACATGATTATTAAAGGTAAAGTAACACATTTTGGCGGTAAACCTGCTCGTGTGGCAATTGATCCAATTACGCTTTCGAATGATCGAGAAACTATATTTTTTGGAGCTATGAATGGTTCTTCTTGGTATAAAGTGTCTGCAAAACTGTTAAGAGATGGTAAAAGTGATGCCGTAATTGGTAATTCGATAGAAAGAGTTGGAAGCAAACCTTTTAGTGATGGAGCAATTACGGATGCAGATGGCAATCATTATTTTACTAACTTGCAAGAACATGCAATTACCAAACTAGATGCTAAAGGTAAATTAACCAATATTATACAAGATAATGAAAAAATATTATGGCCTGATAATGTTTACCAAGGTCCAGATGGCTGGATGTATATTTCAGTAAACCAACTTGATAGTTCGCCTGCATTTACAGGAGCTGGTGATGAGGGCAAACCACCTTATTATATTTATCGTTTTAAAAAATAGACTAATTAAATACTTAAAAGCAACTATGTTTACATTCTTCAAGATTTCTGTTTATACGGCTGTAGTAGCTTTTTTTATACTAAGTTTAATTACGCTTAGTGATGTTTTTATTCATAGTAATCAACTTCGTTTTTATGTATTGACTGTTATAGCAGCAGTGATATTTTTTGCGATAGGTTTTACGGGAATTATCATCTATAAAAATTTCAAAAATATCTATGAATACATTTCAAAAGATAACGAACAAAATTTAGCAAGAGTATCTATTCGAAAATTGTTAATGATTTTTGGATTAATGGCAATTGCAATTACGCTATTTACCTGCTCACTTTGCATGGGATTATTAGAGAGAATAAGTAGCGGAACTACTTTATTTGGGTAACAAAAATCCCAATTAATATAAACATACTTATACTAGTTTAGATAAAAGAAAGCACACAATAATTTTTTATAATTTTATTGTGTGCTTTTCTTTTTATATAGATTATTAAATCAACGTATGTTATTTAATAATAAGTACTTATTATTTTATTTACTTGTTATTAATATTCAAATTTAATATGAAATTATATTCTGTAAAGATTATAAAAACAAATCTAACTGGTTGATCGAAATTTACAAACATTCAATGATATTTTACAACAAAACAGCTGTAAAACCATATTAACTTTGTTAAAAATTTTAAACTTATAAAAAATGAATTCAACTTTTTTCAAAACAATAATAACTTCAATTTTCATGATGTTATTTTTATCATTTAATGCACAGACAAAAAAAGAAAACACTACTAAAAATTGGCCAAATGGAGCTCAATTAGTAATTTCAGTATCCATGCAATTTGAAACAGGAGGTCAACCAGAAGGAGCAGAAAGTCCTTTTTCTGGAAGTCCATTAGCCAAAGGACAACCAGATTTACCTGCCGAAAGTTGGTTTCGTTATGGAGCAAATGAAGGGATTTACAGAATGCTGGATTTATGGAAGAAATACGATATTAAAGTTACTTCGCATGTAGTAGGTGAAGCTGCTGTAAAATATCCCGAAATTGCAAAAGCTATTGCAAATGGTGGTCATGAAATCGCAGCTCATGGAATGTCATGGAGTAATCAATGGAATATGAGTTATGCTGATGAATTAGCATTTGTAAAAAAAGGGATTGATACTGTAGAATCTATTACTGGTAAAAGGGGAGTTGGATATAATGCAAACTGGTTACGCAGAAGTCCAAACACTCTAAAAGTATTGCAAGAACTTGGTTTTTTATATCATATCGATGATTTAAGTCGTGATGAACCTTTTATCACTAAAGTAAATGGTAAAAACTTTGTCGTAATGCCATATACACTTCGTAATAATGATATTGTAAATGTAGAAGGCAAACATTGGAGTCCAGATCAATTTTTGGCTCAATTAAAAATGGAATTTGACCAACTTTATGAAGAAGGAGCTACCAAAAGAAGAATGATGTCTATTAGTTTTCATGACAGAATAGGCGGAACTCCAGCAATGGTAAAAGCAATGGATACCTTTATTCAATATACAAAAACTAAAAAAGGAGTTGTGTATATGAGAAAGGATGATATTGCTAAGATGGTTCAAAATGATCCTAAAACGCCTATCGATAATGCCGAAGAAAAGTTTAATAACTAATTATAATTTCCATGCACATTGATCATACTACCATTCGAACAAGGGATATAGACAACACAAAAAAGTTCTTTATTTCTGTATTTGATTTAAAAGAAGGGAAACGCCCCGATGTGATCGAAAAATCTATTCCTGGTTATTGGTTATACGAAGGAAATAACCCGATAGTTCATGTCATTCAATCTAATTTAAGATTTCAACAAAGTAGTAATTATGCTGCCGAAGCAATAGATCATACAGCATTTTTTATGAATGAATATGAAAAATTTAAGTCAAAATTAGATTCACTAGCTATGGATTATAGTACAATGGAATTAAAGGATATTAATGAAAAAAGAATCTTTTTGCATACTCCGACAGGAGTCTTGCTTGAAGCCGTTTTTAGAAATGAATAATAAATAAAACAATTAAAATTATGAAAGCAATAGGATTTAAAACATCATTACCAATAACTGAACAAAATAGTTTTTTAGAATTTGAAACTGCTAAACCTATACCAGGTGCAAATGATTTATTGGTAAAAATCAATGCGGTATCTGTAAATCCAGTCGATTTTAAAATTCGCCAGAATAGTGCTGTAAATACAGTTTTAGAAACTCCAAAAATTATCGGCTGGGATGCTGTAGGTATAGTAGAAGCTGTTGGTGAAAATGTAAACTTATTTAAAGTTGGCGACGAAGTATATTATGCAGGAGATATTACGAAACAAGGTAGCAATGCAGAATATCAAATTATAGATGAGCGCATTGTAGGCAGAAAACCAAAATCTCTTACGAATGCAGAAGCTGCCGTTATACCTTTAACAGGTTTAACAGCTTGGGAAATACTTTTTGACCGCATTCGTATTAATCCTGAAAAGGATAAAGGTAAAACGGTTTTAATAATTGGAGGGGCAGGAGGAGTTGGTTCTATTGCTATACAATTGGCTAAAAAAATAGCAGGTTTAACTGTTATCGCCACAGCATCTCGTCTGGAAACTATTGCTTGGTGCAAAGAGCAAGGAGCCGATTATGTGGTTAATCATAAAAACTTGATTTCTGCTGTTAGGGAATTAGGATTCGAAAATGTTGATTTCATTCTCGATTTTGTTGATACAAATTCTTATTGGGATATTATGGTGGAGCTTATTAAACCTCAAGGACATATTGCTTCTATTACCGGAAGCAGTGACCCTGTTGCCTTGAATAAATTAAAGAACAAAAGCGTTTCGTTTTCATGGGAATTAATGTACACCCGTTCTATGTTTCAAACAAATGATATACAAGAACAACATAATATTCTCAATAAAATAGCTGATTTATTAGATAATGGAATACTCAAAACTACTTTGAATGAAACATTAACTGGTCTTACGGCTGATAATTTAAAAAAGGCGCATCAACTATTGGAATCTGGAAAAACAATAGGAAAGATTGCTATTGAAATTTAAATTAAAAGATAAACATGCAAGCTACAATAATAAATCCTGCAGGAACCTGGGAACTGTGGACTAATAAATTACGCGATGAACTTAATAATGCTGAAAACAATAGGACAGTAGGTGAAAAATTAGTTTTTGAAAATAAAGAATTTAAAGTTTGGACTATTCATTTACCTGCAGGAAAAGAACTTCCGTTTCATAAACATTGTTTACGCTATTTCTGGACAGCACTCTCATCTGGCAAATCTATTTCTTACTATAATGATGGTTCTGTAAAGGAAATAATTTATGAAAAAGGAGATACAGTTTATTTTGATAAGCTTAATGAAGAGAATTTTTTCATTCATAATTTAAAAAATACTGGAGAAACAACATTGATTTTTTCAACAGTAGAATTCAAAAAATAAATTACAATTCTAAATTGACATAATAATGAATTATCAAGAATTATTTCAGAAATATAACTTAAAAGGAATCGAATTACAAAATCGCTTTTTAATGGCTCCTATGACACGTTCTAGAGCTACACAACCCGGAGATGTACCTAATGCATTAATGGCAGAATATTATGCTCAAAGGAGTATGGCAGGTATTATAATTACCGAAGCAACGCAAATTTCTATGCAAGGTATGGGATATGCAAAAACTCCAGGGATATATAGTCAGGAACAAATAGAAGGATGGAAACTAACAACAGATGCTGTACACAAAAAAGGAGGCAAAATATTTCTTCAATTATGGCATGTAGGCAGGGTAAGCAGTTCTAAAGTAAATGGATTGCAACCTATTGCTCCTTCGGCTTTACTGGCACAAAATACCAACGTTTATATTTTTGATGGTGCTCCAAATGGGGATGCTACTTTTATTCCTGTAGAAAAACCTAGAGAAATGACTAAGATTGATATCGATAACGTAATCCAAGAATTTGTTCAGGGTGCTAAAAATGCTATAGAAGCAGGTTTTGATGGTGTAGAGATTCATGGAGCAAACGGCTATTTAATCGATCAGTTTTTAAGAAGTAATAGTAATAAAAGAACCGACAAATATGGTGGTTCAAAAGAAAATAGAATTCGATTATTAATTGAAATTTCTAAAGCAGTAGCATCAGTTATTGGAAAAGAAAAAACAGGAGTAAGGCTTTCTCCTTTTATAAGCTTTAAAGATATGAATGATCCTGAGATTCTGGAAACTATTATGTTAGCTTCAGAGGAATTGAATAAATTAGATATTGCGTACATTCATCTTTGTGAAGCGGATTGGGATGATGCTCCACAAATTTCAAATGATTTCAGGAAAGAACTTAGAGCTAAATTTAAAAATACAATTATTGCCACCGGTAATAAAACCCCTCAAGAAGGTGAAAAATTAATAGAAAACAATTTGGTTGATTTAATTGGCTTTGGAAGAAAATTTCTTACGAATCCCGATTATCCAAAAAGAGTCAAATTACATACATCACTAAATGAAATATCAGATAATCATACTTTATTTGGTGGTGGTACAGGAAGAGGTTACACAGATTATCCTTTTATGGGGTAAAACCTTAATTTAAGAAAAATTTAACTTGCGCAATCGATTGATAAAACTAGTGCTTACCTATGATTAATATGGGTTTATATTGGATTTTAATAAAAAAATAATTATTTTTATAGTATCAATTTATCTACAAATAACATTTTTTTTAACAATTGTATACGCGACTATTGTCTTGATTAAAGATTTTGCTTAATGCATTTAGATTGGTTTTAATTCTTAAAAATTTAATCTTTGAAAAAATGAAAATTCTTATTTTAAAAAAAATCACTTTTTTTATAATCCTTTTTTGCAGTGTAATTACCATGTCTGCTCAGGATAAAGTTGATACTGTTATTATGGTAAATGGAGAAAAAAGAGAAGGCAAAGTTGTATCGGTTAAAGATAATGCCATTAAGTTTATATTTAAGGGAGAATCCCTAGAATATGAATTTAAAAAGGCAGATATAAATGTAATCGTATTTGCCAGCGGAAGAACGGAAGTAGTTAATAAAACGGCTGGTTCCGAAACAATTTCACCAGTTTCTACATCTACAGATCGCAGAGGGAGAATAGCTATATTGCCTTTTGAGTTCATATCTAATGATCCTTCGCTTAATGTTAATTCGATGGCTGAGCAGTTGCAAGCAGAAGGATATTTGTCTGTTAAAGACAATACTTATGGTTTAGACTTGCAAGATCCTATTACAACAAATAGTATATTGGCTAAGAATAAAATTACACATGCTAATTTAAAATCGATAACTCCACAGGAAATGGCCGTATTACTAGGGGTTGAAAATGTTTTATACGGAATTGCCACTGTAACTAATAAAGGAACTTCGTCTTACGGAAGTGGTGTTTCTAGTTATAATGATAAAGAAACCCAAAATAAAGAGGGACGAAAAGAAACTACTAAATCATCGGGTTCAGCATATAACTCTAATAATGCTACAACAATGATTAATTATGAAACTAAAATTAATCTGAATATTTATAACGATAAAGGATCGAACTTATACTCGGAATCTAGAAATTCTTTTGGAACCGGATTCGATGCTTACCACGCTACAATCAATTATCTTATAAAGCGTTGCCCGTTTGGATCTAAAGCAAAACATTAATAATTGATAATTGATAAAAAAGAGCGCTAAAGCGCTCTTTTTTATTGAATTACTTTAAAAAAATAATTAGATTTTTTTATCCTTTAAACCTTTGAACCTTTGAACCTTTGAACCTTTTCGAAAAACCTTAGAACCTTTTAATAATGCCATCTCACGAAAGCTTCCATTGCAGCGTAACGTGATAGACCTAATTGGTTGTATAATTCGGCTGTTTCAGCATTTCTGTCTTCGGCTCTTTGCCAGAATTCACGGGCATCTGATCCTTGGAACACAACTCCATCTTTTTGAGATTGGTGTTTAAAGATTCCATGTCTTTTTGCTAATACCTGATCAGGACTCATTGGTACTGCCATTTCTACTTCGTCAATTCCCCATTCTTGCCAAGCGCCACGGTATAACCATAACCAACAATCATCCATAAATGATTTTGGTTTTAATCGTTTTACTGCTTCAAAAATAGCATCCAGACATACTTTATGTGTTCCGTGTGGATCGGCTAAATCTCCTGCAGCATAGATTTGATGTGGTTTGATTTTTTCGATTAAATCCATCGTTAACTGAATGTCTTCTTTACCAATTGGTTTTTTCTCGATTGTTCCTGTTTCATAAAATGGAAGTTCCATAAAATGAATTTGTTCGTCTGGCAAACCTACAAAATGACTTGTTGAGCGTGCTTCTCCTTTTCTGATTAATCCTTTTATGTAACGAACTTCTGGAATATCTATCTCACTATTCTTTTTATTAGTTAAGAAGGTTACTGCTTTTTGATAGATATTTTCTGCTTCAGCACTTTTGATTCCGAATTTCTCGTTGTAATCGGTAACGAATCTTGCAAAACGCAACGCTTCATCATCTGCAACTGCAATGTTTCCTGAAGTTTGGTACGCTACGTGTACTTCATGTCCTTGCTCTTGCAAACGCATAAATGTTCCTCCCATACTAATGATATCATCATCTGGATGCGGGCTGAATATCAATACTCTTTTTCTTGCTGGTTCTGCTCTTTCTGGTCGTTTGGTATCATCTGCATTTGGTTTACCTCCTGGCCATCCTGTAATGGTATTTTGCAGTTTATTAAATATCTTAATATTGATATCGTACGCTGGTCCTGAATCTGCCAATAAATCGCTCATTCCGTTTTCGATATAATCGGCATCGGTAAGCATTAGGATTGGTTTCTTTAAATCTAGTGCTAATCCTAAAACAGCTTTACGGGTTAATTTGTCTGTCCAGACAATTTTCTCTACTAACCATGGTCTGTTGATTCTTGTTAGTTTTGATGATGCTTCTTTATCCAGAACAAAAACTACATTGTTATGCTCTTGCAAAAATGACGCAGGAATTCTATTAGTAACTTCTCCTTCTACAGATTTTTTTACAACGTCTGCTTTTCCTTCTCCCCAAGCCAGTAGAATAACTTGTTTGGCTTCCATTATCTTTTTTACTCCAAGTGTAATGGCTGTTCTTGGTGTATTGTTTAATCCAAAAAAGTCTTTACTTGCAGCAACTCTGGTGATATGGTCTAATGCTACTAATCTTGTTTTTGAATTTTGTAAGGAACCTGATTCGTTGAATCCGATATGTCCATTTGCTCCAATCCCAAGAACTTGTAGATCGATTCCGCCCAAAGCTTCTATTTTAGCTTCGTAATCTGCGCAATAATCTGCTATTTCTTCTTTTGTCAAAAGTCCGTCTGGAATATGATAATTTTCAGGTAAAATATCTACTTGATCCATCAACAATTCTTTCATGAATCGTACGTAGCTATTTACTGAATCTGGTTCCATTGGATAGTATTCGTCCAGGTTAAAAGTGATTACGTTTTTAAAACTTAATCCTTCTTCTTTGTGTAAACGTACTAGCTCAGCATATAATCCTTTTGGGGATGATCCTGTGGCTAATCCTAATACACATGATTCGTTTTTCTCTTGTTTTGACTTGATAAGTGCCGCTATTTGCTGCGCAACTGCTTTGGATGCATCGGTGGAATTCTCAAAAACTACCGTGTCAATATTTTCGAATCGTTTTTCGAAACCAGTTGATTTATCTATTATGCTTTTTATCATTTTTAAATTTATTTTACCCATTGGGCGTAATTCATTTCAATATATAGTCCCCATCCCGAAGCGCAATGTCATTTAGTTAAGAAAAACAGCTACAATGCTGTACCGAATAAATCTCACGCAAAGTCGCCAAGCCGCTAAGTTTATGCCTAAAACCTTTGCGCTTTTGCGTCTTTGCGCGAAAACAATTAACCATAATTAGATAAAAAGAGCTTAACTTAATGACATTATCCGACGCTTCGGGATTGGGTTTCTTTATAAATAGTTATTTTTTAGTACTGGTTAAAAAATGCATCACTATCCAAGCCAATAAATAGGCAGAACCACACATGATAAATATGATATTATAACCTGCGGTAATATTTCCTAAGATTTTATAATGGTCTAAGATGATTCCTATTGCCAGAGGGAAAAGAATACCTCCAACAGAACCTGCCATACCACCGATACCTACAACCGAGCTGATATCTTTTTTAGGAAAATAATCAGATACTGTTGTAAAAATATTAGCACTCCAAGCTTGGTGAGCTGCTGCTGCCAAACTAATTAAGCCAACAGCTACCCATATATTTTTGGTAAACTGTGCCAACATTATTGGTAATACACAAACGGCGATAAAAAACATGGTTGTTTTGCGTGCTCGTTGTACATTCCATCCTTTTTTTATTAAATATGAAGATAAATAACCGCCTCCGATACTACCAATAGTTGTTGCTGTATAAACAATTACCAATGGTAAACTTGGCTTCTTTAAATCAAGATTAAATGTTTCGGAAAAATAAGAAGGCAACCAAAACAAAAAGAACCACCAAACAGGATCTGTCAATAGTTTCCCAAAGATGAAAGCCCACGTTTGTTTTACTTTAAATAAAGCAGTCCATTTTACAGGCACTTCGGTTTCTGAAACTACCTCATTGTCACTGTGGATATAGTCAAATTCTTCTTTGGATATTTTTTTATGTCTAGCAGGAGTTTCATAGTATTTCCACCAAAAAATCAGCCAAATAAAGCCAATAGCTCCAGTTATAACAAATGCTTCTTGCCAACCATAAGCACCTAAAATTGCAGGAACCATAATAGGAGCAACCACAGCACCAACATTGGCACCTGAGTTAAAAATACCTGTTGCAAGGGCACGTTCTTTTTTAGGAAACCACTCGGCTACAGATTTTATTGCAGCAGGAAAATTACCTGCTTCGGCAACGCCTAAACCAACTCTTGCTAATCCAAAACCAAACGTACTTTTGGCAAATGCGTGTGCTACGGCAGCAACACTCCAAAAGAAAACCGATACAGCATATCCTAGTTTAGTTCCGATTTTATCAATCCATCTTCCAAAACCTATAAGACCAATGGCATATGCTGCTGAAAAAGCCATAACAATATTGCTATAATCAGTTTCTGTCCAATGGAATTCTTTCTCTAATGTGGGCTTTAACAAACCAATTACTTGCCTGTCGATATAATTAATGGTTGTTCCAAAAAACAATAGGGCTAATATGCCATATCGAACTCTTTTTTCTGAAGTTATATTCATTTTAAGAATGTTTACAAGATTGAATTAGAATAGTAACTTTTGTAATATAATCCGAAAGCGCATCAAAATTATTCTCTTCAATTGCACTGGTTTTTAAGAGTTTGCTTCCCATACCTACAGCAGATACGCCTGCATCAAACCATGATTTTAGGTTTTGTTCTTCTGGCTCAACTCCGCCAGTAGGCATAAAAAGAAGATCAGGAAAAATGTCTTTTATAGATTGTACGTAAGATGCTCCAACTAAATTCCCTGGAAATATTTTTACTAATCTAGCTCCATAAACTTGTGCCTGATGAATTTCTGTAGGTGTTAAACAACCCGGAATCCAAGCTAAATTATGCTCTAAAACAATTTTGGCAACCTCAGCAGAAACTATAGGACTTACTATAAAATCAGCTCCTAAGTCTATAAATTCTTTGGCCGCTTTAGCCGTTTTTATAGTACCAATTCCTAACAATAAATCGGGCATTTCTTGTGAAGCTATTGTCCTTAATGCTTCAAAATTTACTGAAGCATTTTCACCTCGATTTGTATATTCTACAATGCGAATACCTGATTGATATAAAGCTTTTAATATACTTACACTTAAATCTTTACTTTCATGATAATATAAAGGCAACAAACCCGAATGAATGATTTGTTGAATAACTTTTTCTGACTTATTCATTTTGCTTTATTAACTGTTCGATTTCTTCTACTCGGGATGTTGTAGCATCACCTTTTATAAATAATTTTTGATAGGCTGCACTTGCAGCAAAATCTACTATTTGTTGTGGCTCTTTTCTATGTAATATCCCATAAATAAGTCCAGCCATAAAACAATCTCCAGTTCCAACTTTGTCTATTGTATTTGCAGCAAACAAAGTTTCGCTTTTATAACTATTTCCTTTTTGATACAGTGTTCCAAAATAGGTTACACTATCTTCTTTATTAAAGCGGAAAGTGTTCGCAACGATATTACAATTAGGATATTTTGCCAAGATTTCTTGAGAACTTGCATTGGCTTGCTCTACTAAATCAATTTCTTTTTCGGATGCTATTAATTGCTGATTAATACCTATTCCGAGCATTTTTTCTGCCGACCAAATATTCCCCATAATTACATGAGCGTAACTAGCCAGTTTAGGCATTACTTCGTTAGGTTCTGAACCATATTTCCAAAGTTTTTCTCTGTAATTCAAATCCAAAGAAATAGCAATTCCCTTTTTTGTGGCAACAAGTAATGCTTCTTCACAAAGTGCTGCAATTTTTGCATTTAAAGCTGGTGCAATGGCTGTAAAATGAAACCAGGAAACACCTTCAAAAACTTCTTCCCAGTTTATGCCTGACGGTTCTAGTTCTGAAAAAGAAGAATATCTACGGTCATAAATTACGCCTGAATTCTTAACGTCTGCTCCTTGATTAAGGTAATAGGTACCTATTCTTTCTCCAGATTTTATAACTGTAGTTGTATCAACCCCCATTTTGTTATAATAAGTAAGAATGGTGTCCGACAAAAAATGGTCGGGTAGGGCGGTACAATAGGCTACAGGAACATTCCATCTTGCCAATGCTAATGCTACATTACTTTCGGCACCGCCTACATAAGCAGACATATCTTGTTGTTTGGGGAAGTTTTCCCCCATGCTATATCGTAAAAGGATTTCCCCAAAACAAAGTACTTTACCCATGATAAATTATGCTTCGTTTGATGGTTTTCCTATTGTAGCAAGTATTCCACCATCTACATACACAATATGTCCGTTTACAAAATCACTTGCTTTAGAACTTAAAAATATTGCTGCTCCTTGTAAATCCTCAGGATCTCCCCAACGACCAGCTGGTGTTCTGCCTATAATAAATTCATTAAAAGGATGTCCGTTAACTCTAATCGGTGCAGTCTGGCTTGTAGCAAAATATCCAGGACCAATTCCGTTAGTTTGTATATTAAACTTAGCCCATTCGGTAGCCATATTTTTGGTTAGCATTTTTAATCCTCCTTTTGCAGAAGCATAAGCACTTACGGAGTCTCTACCAAGTTCGCTCATCATAGAGCACATATTTATAATTTTTCCGCCTCCGCGAATAATCATTCCTTTGGCAACATTTTTAGAAACGATAAAAGGTCCTGTTAAATCTACTTTTATTACTGCTTCAAAATCTGCAACTTCCATTTCTATTATTGGAGTTCTTTTGATAATTCCTGCGTTATTAATTAAAATATCTATAGGTCCAACTTCGGCTTCTATCTTGTTTATTGCTTCTATTACAGCAGCTTCATCGGTAACATCAAAAATATATCCGTAAGCTTCAATCCCTACAGATTTATATTCTGCAACTGCATTATTTACAGCTTCTTGTGATGAATGATCATTTATTACAATTTTTGCACCTGCATGTCCAAGACCTTTTGCCATTGCCATTCCCAGACCGTGAACTCCTCCTGTTATAAGTGCTGTTTTCCCTGTTAAATCAAATAAGTTAATTGACATTTTTTTTCTTTTTTATAGTTAATAAGTATTCTGAGTTATTGTTATCCTAACAGGTTTTTAAAACCTGTTAGGTATTATTCTTGTATTCTTAAATTATACCAACAAGGTTTAAAACCAAAGGTCTAAGGGTCTTTAGTTTTACACAAAATAATCCCCAAACTTGTCATTTCGACGAAGGAGAAATCTCCACGAGTAGCTCGATAATTTAAGAAAAACCTGTTAGTTAG
The DNA here is from genome assembly GCF_057834355.1 of Flavobacterium sp. GL_143. Lineage (NCBI taxonomy): Bacteria > Pseudomonadati > Bacteroidota > Flavobacteriia > Flavobacteriales > Flavobacteriaceae > Flavobacterium > Flavobacterium sp. GL_143. The sequence continues at coordinate 4,134,592 of NZ_CM174401.1, forward strand.
TTTCTTACGGAGATTTACTACGTCTGTTCGCTAACGCTCGAGTCTCCTTCGTCGAAATGACAAAAATGCGCAGACCAACTTTAAACTTGAGCTTTTATCAAAGTTCCTTATACTCTTGGTTTAAAACCTTGCAGGAATGTGCTAAATTCTTTTCAAAAAAGGCATAAGTAGGGCTGTCAACTACAATTTAATGCGCTGACTAGGTATATTTATCTAAAGTTTTTATTTGAGTGCTACTGTAGCTTTATTCGACTTTTACAATTAATGGATTCTTTAGTTGCTGATAAAAATTATCCAAATAAGTAAACCATTGTTTCGCATCAGTAATTTTTCCTGCTTTATTCCAAGCTGCTCCAGTGTAGTACACGATAGGTTCGTTATTTACAACAGTCGTTTTTCCTAATATTTGTGTTTTATCTACCCACATACTTTTTACTGGTGTAGTTAGTATAGAACCAACTCCAGTAGTTCCGTCTTCACCAAATGTAGGTTCCCAATATCCCATAATACCTTGTTGTTCATTTAATGAAATAACTCCGACTTCAGGTCTTTTGCTTAAGCCAACTACAACTTCCATAGGTTTATTTCCATTAAATGTATAGGTGTTTTCTACACGATTAAGTTGTGATCCAGCATCTATAGAAATGATTTTTGTAGCTTTAACTTCTATTCCTCCAGCAATCCAGCTGTCGTAAGTTAATTGAAATGTACTGCGCAAAGGACCATTGTCGAGCACTAACCATTTGCGATAATTTCCCGAATAGCGAATACTGTCATTTACATATGGTGCCATATTTCCTGCGCCCAATGTAGGGCCTACGTGGTAATAATCCATTCCGTTGCCACTATCGATATGGTAGTTTCCAATCTTATAACGTTCGTTAATGACCATTTTATCGGTTCTTTTTACCCAAACATCAAATCCAGAAGCATCTTCCTTTGTGTTTTCTATGGCTTTTCCGTAGGCACGAAAGGCTATTTTGTCATTTTCCCAAGCAAAATCGTCTTTGCGTTCTGGTACATAACGCGCATAAGTTTTTGTAGCAAAAGTTTCTGGTTTTCCTTTTTGTATTACCAGAGTAAGTGACGCTTTTGCTTTAGCATTAACTTGTACTAAAAGATTTTGAATTGAGGAAAGTCCGCGGTGTTCTAACTGAAAAGGAACTTGCTTTTTTGTGGCCTGATTAATCACAACAAAATTTGCTGTATCTATTTGAGGATAATGTGATAAAACCGTTGCCCATTTTATAGCTACAACAGCTTCTTTTCGTTCCTGAGCCGAATTATTCTGAATGGTAATTGTTGCTTTTGCTTGTGCGAAAACACCTAACGGCGAGACAAAAGCAAGACAAAGAAAGAGTTTAATCAATTTCATAATCACTTATTTTAAATCGTTAATAGCACAATGATCCATATCTCCATAATCTAAATTTTCTCCTGCCATTCCCCAAATAAAGGTATAATTAGAGGTTCCTGATCCTGAATGGATAGACCAATTAGGAGAGATTACGGCTTGTTCATTTTGCATCCAGATATGTCTTGTTTCTTGTGGTTGTCCCATAAAATGGCAAACACTTTGATTTTCGGGTACTTCAAAATAGAAATAAGCTTCCATACGGCGATCATGTGTGTGCGCTGGCATAGTATTCCAAACACTACCTGATTTTAGCTCTGTCATTCCCATTTGAACCTGACAGGTTTGTACCACACTATTTACAATTAATTTATTTATAATGCGATGATTTGCCGTTTCCATAGTTCCTAATTCTACAATCTCAGCATCGGCTTTTGTCACTTTTTTTGATGGATATTTGTGGTGAGCAGGAGCAGAGTTTAAATAAAATTTAGCTGGAGAATTAGCATCGACAGATTCAAAAACTACTTCTTTGATACCTTTTCCCAGATATAAAGCTTCTTTAAAATCTATTTCAAATCTTTCGCCATCAGCGGTAATAATTCCTTTTCCGCCTACATTAATGATTCCAATTTCTCTTCTTTCCAGAAAATATTCCGCTTTTAAATCGGTAGGATTAGGTAATACAATTTTTTGGTTTACTGGCATTGCTCCACCAATAATATATCTATCGTAATGTGATAAGGTTAGTTTTACTTGTTCTGCGCTAAAAATAGTTTCGATTAAAAAATTTTCGCGCAATGTTTCTGTATCCATTTGTTTTGCTTCTTTTGGACTTACTGCAAAACGGCTTTCAAAATTGGTATTCATAATAATTTGGTTTGTTTTGTATTATTGAAATTTCAGTTTTTTACACTGTATTTTGGTAATATTATTTTTCATCATTTAGCTTGGCTAAATATTCACTTGGCATGCAACCATAGTATTGCTTAAATGCTGTTGAGAAATATGAAGGCGAGTTAAAACCGCACATATAAGTAATTTGTGCAATAGTATGCCGCTTGTTTTGCATTAGCTCGACTGCTTTTTTAAATCGTATTCTTTTTATAAAATCCATAGCCGATTCTCCTGTAATTGCCTTTAATTTTAAATAAAGGTTGGATCTGCTCATTCCGATTTCCTTACTGAATTTATCTACTGTAAATTCCGAATCGGCTAAATGTTCCTCGACAATATTTATGGCTTGTTTTAAAAATTCTTCGTCAAGGGCATTAAAAGCAATATTTTCAGGGACCATTTCTTTTCCAGCCGAATAGTATTCCTTTAATCGTTTACGGGAACGTAATAAGTTTGCAATTTTTGCGGCAAGCAAATTTGGCGAAAATGGCTTTGTGATATAATCATCAGCTCCCATTTCTAATCCTTTTATTTGTTGGCTCGTTTCTGTTTTTGCAGTTAAAAGCATTAATGGAATGTGTGATGTATTGATGTTTTGTTTTACACGTTTACAAAAATGCAATCCGTCTAGTTCTGGCATCATTACATCGCTAATAATGAGGTCAAATTGTTGAATTTCTAATAGTTCCAGTGCCATCTGTCCGTTGTAAGCAACTACAATTTCATACATCTTGCCCAAATAATCTTGCAGGTAATCCAGAATCTCTTTATTATCATCTACAATAAGTAGTTTGATTATTTGATCTCCATCGGCAGTTTCATCTATTAAAATTTCATTTTCCTGCAGGAGTATATCATCTTCTATAACAAGATTATCGTCTGTTACCATAGATAACTCATATACAGAATCTTCTACACGCGAATCATTTATATATATAGTTTCTGAAGTAGGAATTGCTACAGTAAAAACTGTTCCTTTTTCCTTTGTACTTTCGGCAATGATTTCGCCATGATGTAGTTCGACCAATCGTTTGGTAAAAGCTAAACCAACACCCGAACCCAAATTCATTTCTTTATTATTTACCTGATAAAAACGATCAAATACTTTAGACAAATCATCCTCGCTTATTCCAACTCCTGTGTCTGCTACTTTTATAAATACTTTTTCATTTTCCTTTAATAATTCTACTTTTATGCTTTGACCACTTTGGGTGTATTTAAATGCATTTGAAAGTAGATTAAACAAGATTTTCTCCATAGCATCTTTATCAAAAGAAAATATAAGTTGCGTTTCTGATGAATGATAGGTGTAATGAATGTGATTTTTTTCGGCAAGTGGTTTAAAGGATTCAAAAATCTCATTGGTAAAACTCACAAGGTCGCTTTTACCTACTTTAAGTTGGCGCGTTCCCATTTCGGTTTTTCTAAACTCAAATAATTGATCAACCAGGTTATATAATCTTTTGGCATTGATAAACATGAGTTCATGTTTCTTTTTGGATGTTTTATCTGCAAATGGTGATTTTAATAAATCTTCCAGAGGTGCCAAAATCAATGTTAAAGGTGTTCTTAGTTCGTGAGATACATTGGTGAAAAAATCCATTTTTACCTGATTAATATAACTCACTCTTTCTTTATCTATTCGTTCTAGTTTTAATTGTTGTAGCGCTTTTATACGCTCAGTAATCATTCTGAAAGCAATATATGCCGCTGTACCAATAATTGCCAACAGCAATAAATAAAACCATATTGTTTTATACCATGGAGCAAGAATTATAATTTTTAAACTTCTTATTGGGCTCATTTCTCCGTTAGGTCCCATTGCTTTTATTTGCAAATTGTAATTTCCTGCGGGCAAATTACTATAGCTTATTTTTAGCTCATCGGTACGTTGCCAATCTTTGTCGAGTCCATCTAATTTGTAATAATAATGGGTACGATTGGCAGATATGTAATTAAATGTATTAAAAAAGATACTGAATTGTTTGTATTCTGGTCCAATCTCTAATTCTTCGGCCTGATCGATATGTTGTTCGAGTATATTTGTTTCATCATCTACAGCAACTGTTTTATTTAAAACTTCCAGCCCTGTGAAACTAAGTTTTAGCGGAAGTAATTGCTGCTTAACCATTGCAGGATAGAAATAAGAAATACCTTTTATTCCTCCAAAAAGCAACATTCCATCTTTGGCTTTATAGAATGAATACTCATTAAATTGCTTGTTTTGAAGTCCGTCACTTTCGTCAAAAGTTTGTACAGAACCACTGTCTGGATTAAATTTAATTAATCCGCTATTAGTCGAAATCCATAAATTATTATCTTCATCTGGAATTATGCCGTAAATAGTTCCTTTTACAAAGTCATTTTTTGTTTTAAAACTGATAAAAGATTCCTGCGTTTCATTATATAAACTCAATCCTTCTCTAGTACCAATCCATATTCTGTGCTTTTTGTCTTCGGTAATACAATTGACAATATCTTCGCTGACTTTTCCGTGTCCGATGTTTCCAAATAATAGATTATCAGGATAAAACAGTGTAACTCCGTTAGTAGTTCCAATCCAGATTCTATGCTTACTATCTTCATAAAGAAAAGTAATATCATCAGAAGTTGGTCGTTTTCCGGCTTTATCTAAATGAATATGTGTAAATGATTTTGTTTCTGGATGAAATTGATCTAATCCTGATCTTGTTCCTACCCAAATACGTCCTTTATGATCTTTAAGAATACTATAAACTAAATCGCCCGCAATAGAACTTGGATTGTTTTCGTCGTGGCGAAAGCGCTGCACATGACCACTATTTGGGTTTAATAAATTTAATCCGCCGTTGTGAGTCCCAATTAATACATTGCCGTTATCATCAAAAGCAATGGCTTTGATATTGTTAGAACTTAGACTATTTGGGTTATTCTCGCTGTTTGAATAATAGCTGATTGTATTATTGTTTTTGTTCCAATAATTTACTCCTTTGTCATTCGTTCCAATCCAAAAATCACCTTTTGGATCTTGCTTTATAACACCGATAACTTCGTCATTTAAAGAAGGTTTACCAGAGTTCTGACTTAGTAAATTGAACTTAATATCGTTTTTATGATAGTAATTGAGTCCACCATAATACGTTCCTAACCAAATTCCGTTTTGATTATCCTTAAAGAAACAACGCACCGAGTTCTGACTAATGGTGTAAGGCTGTGATATTTGGTGGTAGTAATTTGCAAAAGAATTTGCCTTAGGATTAAAAATAGTAAGCCCTTTAAAAGTTCCTAGCCAAATATTTCCTTCGGTATCTTTACCAACACATCTTATATTATTATCGGCTATACTGTTTGTTCCTGAGTTGTGCAGGAGGGAAGTAGCTTGCCCGTTTTGGCTATTATATTGTATTACTCCATATCCTTCGGTTGCTACCCATAATTTGTTCCCATCTACATAAACATCATTAATATAAGGCTTTTTTGCTCCTAGATTAATTTTGATTAATTCGTGTGTTTTTGGTTTTAATTTAAAAAGCCCAACATCTGTTCCTAAAATAATTTGTTGTTGCCAAACGCCGATATAGGCAATTTTTTTTACTTCATGTGATGAGGCATTAAACTTTATTGTTGTAAAATTTTCGGCTTCGGGAGTAAGCATAAATACATCTCCTGCTATTGATGTAGCCCAGATTCTATGCGCATTATCTTCTGTTATTGATGATATATACCATTCTCCAAGACTACGCGGAAGTTTATAATTAACAAAATTGTCTGTATCGTAATTATAAACGCTGATTCCTTGGTTTCCTCCAACCCATAATTGCCCTTTATGATCCTTAAACAAGCTTCGGATGTAGTAGGATTGTAAGCTGTTTTTAGCTCCTTTTACGGGTCTGTATACTTTAAACCCTTTACTATCATAACGATTTAAACCATCTTGAGTTCCAATCCAGATAAATCCGAGTTGATCTTGCTGAATTGCAAAAACTGAACTTTGCGATAAGCCTTTATCAACCGAAATATTACGAAAATATCGGTCTTGCACTTGGGCGTGACTTTTTATTGCAAAAAGTACAGTGCATAAAAGGGTTATTATAGCAATCTTTTTCTTCATGGTAGTTTAAATAATTCTTGTTTTATCCTGCAAGGTCTTTTTTTGACCTTGTAGGTATTGTAATTAAATTGTGATGATTTTCACAAATTCTATTTTCATTTTTATTTTGGCTAAAGCCATATTATTCATCATCATTTCTTAAACCCCAGCTAAAGCAGGAAGCTATTCAATGCGTTAAGCTGAAGCAATCTAACTTTTTTTTTACTTTAAAAATATAATAAATTTCGATTAAATGAACTTAGATAACTTGTATGGTTCACTTTTTTAATTCTTATCGTATTTAGCTACATCTGGCAATTCATCTACAACCTCTTGTTTGTTTACTTTAGAACCTTCCATTTCTAACAAAATAGAACTTCCCATAACTTTAGGGATATATGTTTTTCCTTGAAATTTAATTGGTAAACCACCATAATTAAATAATGATTTTACTGCTTTGCCAGCTACTTGTAATGAGGCTGGTTTTTCTCGATTTAATTGTGCTTGTATTTCCCAATCTCCAACTTGTAAATTATATAATCCATCTATGTTTGAAACCGTTTTAATTACTTCAGTTTTACCATCTTTAACTTGTATAATGGTTAAATATCTGAATTTCGGTTTAGATTCTGATGTAATTCCTGCGTGCCATTGGTCTTTAAAATCTTTTATTTCGCCTGTATCATTGGTTACTTTGTTCCAATTAACCGCTGCTTCAAAAAATTTGTTGTGTACCTTCATATTCAAAGGACTATTAGCAAAAACACTTGCAGTTACGCTACCTAAATCTGTTTTTACCGTAAAGTTTTGTTGGTTTGTGTTTTCGGTATTTTGTGCTTCGATTGTGTAATAGGGGCAATGAAATTGTGTTGTCCATTTTACAGGTTTCTTAGCTTCTAGTTCATCATACAATACAATATATCCACCATCTAGTTGTAACATATGTCGGCGATATAATGTTACTCCCGGATCTCCGTAACCATTTTCTTTATTTGGAACTACATTAATTTGATTGAATCTATTCAGCCAAAATTCACTTTTAATTTCGCCATAAGCGTTACTTGCGTCACCTAATGCATATTGAATATGTTGTCCAGAAATAGCACGTGGTGTCCATCCGTAACCTTCTTCTCCAATTTTCTGACTCAAACTATCCGCCAAAATTGTATTATATGCCTTGGATGTACGATAATACAAAAGGTTATGCTTATCGCTAAAGTTGCTATAATATCCAGTTCCACCAAAGATTACTTTCCCTTTAAAGTTTACTGTAAATGCATTTTGCGAAGCATGCCCATGTCCTGAAGCACCAAATGGACTACTGAATAAATAACTGCTTAGTGTTTTATCGGCTTTAGCCAAATCTTCGTGCATTGCTATTACTCCGACATCACCAAACTTGCGTGTTTTAGGCAAATCAGTAGGCAAGGAAACAGGTAAATTTCTATTTGGTTTAAAGTTTAATAATCTAAATAATAAGTAATCATCTGTGCCTCGAAAATAATCTGGATGATCTTTTTTTATTCTATCTACATACCAGTTTAAATACGGGTTATCTATTTTATAAGTAAGCGCATCTGCAAACCAAGCTTCTCCTTTTACAATGTATGGTATGTTTTCCCACATGTCCCCAATGGCGGTACTTGCCCCATCATTAGGATGTGTATATAACATATAATAAGGTAGATTTTGCATCCACGGTAGTTTAAAATAATCTACGCCACTAAAATCTCCAAACATTTGAGAAAGGTAGATAATAGATTTAAAGTTTACTCTAAAATAGCCATTCCCTTCATGCCAACCTCCATCGGTTGTGCCTAATACCGGGAAACGTGCCGACCAGACTTCGTACATATAGGTAAGCCATTCTTTGGCTTCGGGCACATCATTTATAACAGCTACTGTTGCAATGGCTAAATTGCGCATGGTGATTTGCCATACGTGATTGTCACTTACATGCAACTCAAAACGGTTTGGTAAATGATTATAAACTCTTTGTGCTCTAAGTGTAATTATGTTTTTGAATAATTCTTTTTCTTGTGGATTTAAAAAATCATATCCTGCATCGTAAAACCATCCTAATGCTTCGAGAACTGCACCGCTTGTAAAATCATCTCCTGTGGCTAAACCATCGGGATCCATATTAGCAATATTTAATGCTCTGCGTTTTGCATCTAAGATAAATCGTTTGTCCTTGGTTAATTGATACGCAATACACAAATTACGGACTGGTGTACCTACTGCATCACCAAAACCATGGTACATTCTTTCAATAATTAACTTTTTTTCCAATGGATTTTTTCCCGTTGTATCAATTACTCTTTGAGGTTTCTCTGTAGGAAGGGGAGCTAACATCAGTTTTTCAGCGAAAGCGATAAACGTTTTGGCTTCTAGATTTTCCAGATTATTTTTATAAAAATCTTCACCTATGCGATTCATATCCCATAATAGGGGATGTGAACCTTGGTTTCGTTTTAGCACTTCGGTTATTGGTGGAGATACTTTTTCATTGGCATATTTAGCATCAATTACAAAATCATAAACAGTAGACCAGGTCCAATGATTGCTGCCTTTTAAAGCATACGCATATTTCCAGTACCATTTTCCTGGTTTTAATGATTGATGTAACGGATAAACAGCCCAACGCTGTTCTGAACTAGTAAGCAGCTCTTTTGTAAAATTTATATCACTTGCCAACATTACTTTGTAACGTACATTGCCAATATTAGGATCTTCTGGTACTGCACTTCCGCTTTCCATAGGTTTTACCATGGTTTTACCATTGGTTGCAGGCCAAAGCAGGGCTGGAGCATTCGTTGGCACCGTTATTCCGTTTATAGGATAAGGCCATTCGCGTACTCTCGAATGCAGTTTTTCTACGTTTAATTTGATTGTTGCTGGTTCTTGTTGACTAAACGCGTTAAACGTGATTAACAATAACAAAGCAATTATTTTTTTCTTTATCATGATTCTTTTCTTTTCATCTGATTTATAATCCTGATACGAAAGTGTCTCCATTTATTTTGCACCAATTTTTTAAATAATTGCGCATTTCTACGAGTTTCTTTTTATGTGATTTATTTACTGCCAGATTAGTTATTTCTCCCGGATCTTTGCTCAAATCAAAAAGTTGCTCTTTAATCTCTCCTTTATTATAAACAATATATTTATAATCTTTAGTAATTACGGCACGACCACTTATACCTAATAATTCTTCGTTATCGGCAAAATCAGTTTCTATAACTAGTGTATCACGTAAGTCTAGCGCTGGATTCTCAATTTTTTTACTAATATCAATTCCTTTTAAATAGGTAGGTTTTTCTACGCCAGCAAATCCACAAATGGTTGGGATTATATCGATACCATTACAAACCAACATATCATCGGTGCGAGGTTCCCATTGTCCTATTTTTGAAATGATAAAAGGTACTTTTGCGGCTTCTTCATATAATATTTGCTTTTGGTTCCAGCTATGACCTGCATAACCATCGCCGTGATCTGCTGTAAAAACAATGATGGTGTTTTTTTCGATACCATATTTCTTTAATGATGCCAATACCATTTCGATATAATTATCTACTTTTTCGACTAAGCGATTATACGCCCAACGGTATTGTCTCCATTGGTCTCCGCTCCAGTTTACAGTAGGATAGGTGCGGGCACTTACTTTTTGCTGATCACGTACTATTTGTGGTTCGTTATCTGGAATTCTCCAGTTAATCGGCAATGGCGGACACTGATCAACTGGAGGTGTTTTGGCCAATACATCCATTTTTAAATCTTCATCTCTTGCCCATTCGCAAATATCATGAGGATTTAAAAATGAAGCTACTAGCAAGAACGGGGTGTTTTTATTCTCTTTGATAAATCGGGCACAAAATGATGGTGTAGCTGCATCATTATAATCTTGAAAATTGGTGTTCTCGATATATTCAAAACCATGTTGACTCTTTTTTGTAGTAGGAACTGGTAAATGCCATTTACCTACGTAACCTGTTTTGTATCCTCCGTTTTGGAAGATTTTGCCCATCATTAATAAATCATCTGGCCATTGTCCGTCTTTTTCTGGTGCATTGCCAATAAATCCTGTTTCATAGGGCATTTTTCCACTAAAGATTGCAGTACGGGATGGCGTACAAAGTGGTTGTGCACAGTAGGCTTTGGTAAAACGAACTCCGTTTTGTGCCAGCTTATCCATTGCGGGTGTATGTAAGTCTTTGTTACCCGCAATACTCATCGCATCAGCAGTTTGCTGATCGGTCATGATAATGAGAATATTTGGACGTTCTTTGGTTTGAGCAATACTCATTAATGGAGTAATTATCAATCCTAGTACGCATAAAAGCAAAATGTTTATTCTAAATTTCATATCTACTTATATTATATAGATTATTTTTTTTGCTACCCTTTAAAACCACAAAACGAATTTAATCATCAATGTTTAAATAGGGTTTTAATTTTGTTCAAAATGATATTAAATTCAATTAAAACCCGTATTCAGCAACTTTCTAGTTTGGTAATTCACTAGAAAAGATTCAATTGACAATTATTATTTCTTAGACTTATCGCTTAATGACTTTCCAAAATCTCTCCAAATTTGGAATTCTTCGGGAGTTAGAATTAATTTTTCTTTTACAGATATCTCTTTTCTCCAAGCTTGTAGTTTTTCTTTTTTTTGTTCTTCGGTAAGTGTTGCGTCTTCTTTTATTGCTTTTTGAGTTTTTCCGTTCTCTGCAATTAAATTATGCATTTTGAGTTTGTTTTCATCACTAAGTTTCATGACTGTAAAAATAGAATCTCTTAATATTTTCATATTTTGAGGCTTGCTTTGTCCAAATGTAACTGTAGTCATTAAGGCGAAGCTTAATACCAATAGTATGTTTTTCATAATCATAATTTTTATTTGATTGATTTTTTTAAAATGCAAAAGCTAAAGCAGCTGTTTGACTTCCTACTAATTCTTTTGGTATTTCTATCACAACAGAATCTCCTTCTTGTTTCCAAACTACATTTTTACCTGTAGAAATTAGTTTTATTTTTTTTCCATTTGTTGGGATATTTCCTTTCCATTTTATTGTTGCAGGAATGGTTGTTCCTTCTTTTATACAAGAAATAGCATATTTCTTTTTCCCATCTTTAGATTGTGTAAACCAAGTCGAACCATCGTTATAGTTTTCAGTGATTCGTGTTCCATAAATGGCTTCACCATTCACTTTAAGCCAAGCACCAATTTCTCCTAATGGTTTATTTATATACTCCGGAAATTCACCTTCTGCGGTTGGTCCCCAGCCTAAAAGTAGGTTACCACCTTTGGCTACAACTTCTACCAACGTTTGTATTATCCAAGTTCCTGATTTTATTGGAGCTTTTTTTGTATATCCCCAACCTTTAGCTATGGTAAGACAAGTTTCCCAAGGATCTTTTAATTGTACTTTTGGTATCGTTAATTCTGGTGTACGATAGTTTTCATAAGATCCGTGTACGGTTCTGTCTACCACTAAAATCCCAGGTTGTTTTTCTCTTGCCATTTTAGCTATTCTAGGCATATCTACATCTTGTGGATAGGGAGGATAGTAAGATTTGCTACTTTGCACATATGCTTTTTCCATTTCTCCTGGCTGAGGATTTCTAACCCAACCACCATCTAACCATAAAATATCTACTTTGCCATAGTTGCCTAAAACTTCCCCTATTTGATTGTAAGTGAAATCTTTAAATTTTTTCCATTGTTTTGGAAATTCGTTTGTGTTATAATTTGCATTACGATTTACTGTTGCAAAACGTGGCCACCAAAAATATTCTGAATGCCAATCGGGTTTAGAAAAATAAGCGCCAATCATCATACCTTGTTTACGATATGCTTCAAAAATATATTTGGTTACATCGGCTTTTGGGTTGTTTGCAAATGGCCCATTGGTAACTTTAAAATCGCTCTGTTGAGTATCGAACATCGAATAGCCTTCATGATGTTTGGTCGTAAATACCAGATATTTCATTCCTGCATTTTTAGAAATTTCAGCCCATTTTTCGGGATTAAATTTAACAGGATTAAAGCTTTTTGATTGATCCCAATACCATTTTTTATATTCTTCGTATGTTTTTGTAGTATCTCTTCTTTTCCAAAGTTCGTTAACCAAAGGCCACGATTCATTCATGGCGGTTATATTGTAAAGTCCCCAGTGTAAAATAACTCCAAATTTTAAATCCTGCCATTTGCCTAATTTTTCACGAACTAATGGATCTGTAGGATATTCGTATTCGCCAGAAGCTTCGTGAACATCTACTTGTGCTTGCCCATAAAGTGGAAGAAAAAAAATGACTAATAAAACTATTATTTTATACATAAGTTTATAAATTAATATTTAGGATTCTGACGCGTAATTGACTTATTTACATCTGTTTCATTTTGAGGAAACGGATATAATTCATGCTTACCGCTTACAAAGTTTGTTACAGATGGATAAAAATAACCCGAACGAATCAGTTTTACTGCTGCACTTGTCTCGGCTATTTTATCTGCCAAAATTCCCCATCTTATTAAATCGGCTCTACGCATACCTTCGTTACTAAGTTCCCAAGCTCTCTCTTGTTGTAATGCCTTAAGAAAATTAGCTTTGCTTAATCCAGTTGTAAGATTCATTTCTGTAGTTGTTAGTTTTGGTAAAACTCTTGCTACAGCAGTTGCTCCAGAACCTTTTCCGTCTACACTGGTAATCGTTACAGTAGGCTCAGATGTATATCCATCTCCTGAACGTAACATACCAATTGTGCTAATACCACCACTTGCTAGTGTAACTACTGCAGCCGCAGCATCGGTACCACCGCCACCAGTAATTTTTATCAAAACATTGGCTGCCGATGTATATCCTGTTCCTTTGTTTTTTAAATCAATAGCAATTCTGCTACCTGCTATATCACCACCAAAAGCTCTTTTTCTTACCTGATTAATGGCATCATAAGCAATAGTATTTGGTCCTTCATTTAATTCATTTTCTACTTCGGCACGCATTAACAATAAGTCTGAATAGCGCATCACCACCCAGTTTATATGGGTATAAGATCTCTCTTGCGTAGAATTAGTTTGATATTCTCTATTCCATTTTGCAGCTGTCCAGCTTTCGTCTTGTTTTGCGGTTAAAAGGGCTACTTTATTTCCCTGTGCATTAATTGTATAGGTTGCTATAGAGAAATCTCGTCTTTGATCTCCTTCGGTAAAGCTATTATAAAATGGTTTTGGTACTAAGCATCTGCCTATACTAGTAGGATAAACACCATTTGATGTTAATGCTCCATTAAAATATCCAACCCAAGATCCATTCTCTTTTGCTCCGGCAGAATTAAAAAACGCGACCTGAAAAATGTTTTCGGTAGGTTCTAAAACGTGCAGACATTGGTTTTTAAATACTTTAGAATAAGATGGATTTAATTTATATGGATTTTGCGCCATAATATCATTAATTTCCTTTTGTGCTAATTGGTAATATTCTTTGTAATTAGCTGGGCGTTTGATCGTTCCATCTGCATTTAAGGAATATCCACCTGCAAAAAGAGCCACTCTGGCAAGCATGGCTTTTGCAGCCCATTTATTAACGCGTTCATCTACTGGTGTTTGAACTGGCAAGACAAGCGCAGCTTCTTGCATATCTTTTATGATTTGTGTGTATATTTCATAACGATCTACAAGTCCTCCTCTAAGATTATCTCCTGGTTGTGAGCTTTTTGTTTTAAAAGGAACATCTCCCCATAAACGTACTAACTCTGAATAGTAAAAACCACGCAAAAATTTTGCTTCGCCAATCATTCTGTTTAGTTGATCTTTTTCAGCTTGACTTCCATTTAAATACGAATCCATTTTAGGTATTCTCTCAATCACCACATTTGCTCTGTCTATGCCTTCGTATAATTTACTCCATACAAGGTAGAATGTGTTTGTTTGAGAAATTCCCTGGTAATGTGCTACAGTACGCCAATCATCAGAACCTATTCCGCTTAATTGACCAATATCTGTATCGGCATCAAAAGTTAAAGACATATTCCAACCATAACTATCTACAGATGACATTGGCTCATAAACTCCTAATGTTGCCATATAGGCTTCATTTATATTACTAAAAAAAGCATCCGTTGTAAAGTAGGAGTAAGGTGTTACTTCTAGATCTTTTTCGCAAGAATTAAGCGGTAATAGTAGGCAAGTTATCCCAGCTATTGCAATTGTTTTAAAGGAGAATATATATTTTTTCATTTTTTTAAGCTTTAAATTATAGTGAGATATTTAAACCTGTAAGGAAGGTTTTGCTTCTTGGATAAGCACTAAAATCGACTCCTCTTGTTATGGCGCTATTTATAACACTTACCTCTGGATCATACCCTGAATATTTGGTAAATACGTACACATTATTAGCAGTAAAATAAATTCTTAAGTTTGAAATTTTCGTACTACTCAACCATTTTTTTGGAAAAGTATAGCCTAAACTTATATTGTTGATTCTCAAGAATGAACCATCCTCTATAATATCACTATACAAACGTCCTGTTGAATTACCATTAAATGCGGGATTCTTTTTGCCAGCATTTAGAGCTTCTAGTTCAGCAGGATTAGTAACACGTTGTCCGCTTGAATTAATAGTTGTCCATCTATCAGCATATACCGCAAACGTGTTTAGGTTTTCCTGATTAAGCCTTGAATTGTTAAGCATATTTGCATTATAGATATCATTACCTACTGAGAAATCTAAAAATATACTAAGATCTAATCCTTTGTAGCTAAATGTATTATTTAAACCTCCTGTATATTTAGGATTAGAATTTCCTATTGCAGTTCTGTCAAGATCATTAATTACACCATCTGGCACACCGTTTGGCCCGCTAATATCTTTAAATTTTATAAATCCAGGTTGCACCACAACATTATCGCTAACCACACCCGATTTTAAAGTATAGGTATTAAGCGTAGGGTTATAATCAAAATCACTTACCTGATACAAACCATCTCTTACATAACCGTACATAACTCCAACTGGTCTTCCTACTTCAAGTATATAATCATTTGCATTGGTGTAACTATTTGTTATTAAAGAGTTTTCTCCTTCGCTTAAAGCAAGTACTTTAGTCTCATTAAAGGCGATATTAAAACTTGTATTCCAACTAAAATCAGCTTTTTTGATGTTTACAGTATTTAATGTAAATTCTAAACCACGGTTAGAAGTTGCTCCAATATTCTGAAACTGCTTTTTAAAACCAGAGCTTGCTGGTACACGTGTGTTATAAAGTAAATCTTTAGAACGGTTTTCATATACCTCGGCTGTAAGTGAGATGCGTTGTTTAAAAAATCCTAAATCTAAACCTATATTAGTCGATTTTGTAGCTTCCCATTTTAATTGTGGGTTAGGAATATTATTTTGATATGCTGTAATATTTGATTGATTATTAATAGGGTAGGATCCTAAATTAAAAATACCTAATGCTGCATAATTTGCAATTCGGTTGTTTCCAGCTTCACCATAACTTACACGAAGTTTTAAATCTGAAAATTCAGGTATGCTTCTCATAAAATCTTCTTCGATAATTCTCCATGCAGCAGATACTGAAGGAAAATAACCCCATCGGTTATCTGCACCAAATTTTGAAGATCCATCGGCTCTTATACTTGCTGCAAATAAATATTTATTTTTGAATGCATAACTTGTTTTTGCAAAAAATGACAACATTTTATCATCCTCAGCATATGATGTTGGGATTCCGGCAATCGTACCTAATTGTAATTTATCCCAACCTAAGTTTACATCTGGAAATGCACTTGCACTTGCATTAATTCCTTCGGAATAATTATAAATATATTCCTGACCTGCTGTAACATCAAACTTATGATTTTTAGCAAAGGTATTGCTGTATGTTAGGACATTGTTATAGTTTAAACGGTTAGATGTGGTGTAAGTAACTCCACCATTAGGTCCGCCGCTTCTGATAGCCTGAATACCTCTGGCATCGTTAAAATATTTGTCGCTATTATTATTATCTGTATAACTAACTAATCCGCGATATACCAACTTAGGAGTTAAATTATACTGAAGTTGAAAATTCATATTAAGAGACTTTTTAATCGCTTCTCTTTTCTGACTATCTATTGTAATCGATGGACTCTGAAATATAGGTGAATCCTGATTATCAAATGGATCTACAACAAGGGTTTTAAGATCTTCATCTACACCATTTTTCCCTATTGTAGGGCGGTATTGTAGCAAAGTTTGCAACATACTTAATCTTGCATTTCCACCTTCGCCTGTATCTAATCCTGTTATTTTTTGATTGGAATAGTTAACAATTGCGCTAACAGTTAATTTTTTACTCACATTATGAGTTACTGCCAATTTTGCAATATTTTTTACCGATTCGCTTCCTAACATAATACCCTGATCATTATTTACAGAATAAAAAGCATTGAAGTTAGTTTCGCTTCCGCCACCGCTGAAACTTATTTTGTGATATTGAGTTTCTACAGCTTTACCGAAAATTTCTTCTTGCCAGTTAATACCCGGTCTGTTTTGATAAAGAGATGCTAATTCATCATATGTACCAAAATTTTTCGTGAATTTCTGCAATTTTGCATCGTCAGTCGCTCCTTCGTACATTAATTGAACATAATCATACGGTTTCATTACGTCAAGTTTTCTGGCAATCGTTTTTATTCCCCCATAAGTATCATAACCAATTGTCAGTTTTCCGCCTTTTGGTTTTTTAGTCGTAATAAGAACAACTCCGTTTGCACCCTGAGCTCCATAAATAGAAGTAGAGGAGGCGTCTTTTAAAACATCTACAGATTCTACATCTGTTTGATCAATAAAGCCTAATCCGCCAGTTTGAGCCACTCCATCTACAACATACAATGGTTCGTTACTTTGTGTAATAGATGTTCCTCCTCTAATCCTTAACGAAGGTTCAGATCCTGGTGTTCCATCGGCCATTGTAACTTGCATACCTGCTATACGACCTTGCAAAGCTTGCGCAACGTTTTGCACTGGCATTTTTGCAATTTCTTCACCTTTTAAAGATGATATAGCTCCCGTAAGATTTTTTCTTGATTTTGTTCCGTAACCTACAACAACTACTTCGTCTAGATTATTAGCATCATCTACTAATTTTGTATTTATAGTTGTTCTGTTTTTTACATTTATTTCTGCCGTTTTTGTTCCCATAAAACTAAATACCAATGTTGCATCTGGTTTTACTTTAATTTGATACTCTCCATCCATAGATGTAATCGTACTGTTTTTAGTTCCCTTTTCGTAAACTGTTGCTCCAGGCAATGGTAATTGTTGGCTATCAGTTACAACACCCTTTACGGTTATAGTCTGTCCGTACGTAACTTTACAAACTAGTAGCAACAAAAATAAAAATATAGTCCTTTTCATATTTTTTGTTTAAACTGGAATAAGTTTTACCCTCTTATTTCCTAATTGATATTATTTAAATTGATATTCGATTTTGATTTATAAATTTTGTTATTTCTCAAAAGATATTCATCAAATAATTTTTCATGAGCTTTATATAAACTCTAAATTAGTTTTTATCATAAGTTGGGTTTTTAGTGTTAGTTAATATGGTTATTTTTTTTAATCAATTATTGAATTGTTATCGGTTTAATCAATTATAACAATTTGTTAACTGGGAGAAAAACGCTGGGGAGTTTTGCGTCTGGTAAATAAAAACGGAGGTGTGTTGGTTTATTCATTTTGTGGCTTATTTAAATTTGATTTTGGTTTAACAAAAACAAATATATACATCAAGGGTACATCAATGTTTTGAATACGTCCAAAATACTATTGAATTTGATTAATACGCCCTTTAAACAAAGGAAAAACAAGAAAAAACTTAAACTATTTTAGCTTCAATTTTTGAAGAAAACACCGCTATTACTGGACAATTTTGAGATAGAAAGTAGGGGAGAATGGTTAAATAAAATTTAATGAAATGTTAAGTAAATTTGACCAATAAAGGGAATTAAGTACTACTTTTATTGCAATTTTGATTGAGAATTTGATATTACATTTCTCTTTTTTATATGGGATTGATTTTTTTAAATCTATTTAACAATAAATAATTCAAAATTTTGGAAAAATGAAATCCTGATGAGTTGTTTTCTGTTCATAAGGAGTCTTTTTTAGGTGCAGATTCCGCAAAGTTTTACGAGTTTTTCTATTAATTTTCTGTTGTGGATTGCCTATATAGGCACGCGGATTAAACTGATTCGCTATCGCGAAAACACAATCCCGAAGCGTCGGGACGGATTTTTTCAAATAACTATTCTATTTTTTTTCTACGTTTTCAGCTCCAAATAACCACAAAATTGTCATCCTGACGAAGAAAGGATCTCCGCAAGTAACTCGACATGCGATGCCTATATTGGTACACGGATGATACGGATTCGCTAAAGCGAAAACGCTGATAAAAACGGATTTTTTCAAATAACTATTCTATTTTTCGCCTACGTTTTCAGCTCCAAATAACCACAAAATTGTCATCCTGACGAAGGAAGACACGAGCGATAGCAAACTGGCGAAGCAATCTCCGCAAGTAACTCGATATATAATGTCCATATTAGTACGCGGATGACGCGGATTCGTTAGAGCGAAAACACGATCCCGAAGCGTCGGGACGGATTTTCTCTCATCACAATACAAAGTTTCTGACGAGATTTAGATTGTTTTAAAATCCGTCCCGACGCTTCGGGATCAGCGTCTTTACTTATGTAAATCTGCGTCATCCGCGTACTATTTTAGCTCACAGATAAGTTTGAAACATAAAAAAACGCCTAAAAATTACTTTCTAGACGCTTTTACAAACTGAACTACTTGTTTATAATTAGAATGATTTAGTCATTCAAACTAGCTTTTATATCACTTTTTTTGCCATCAACAATAATACTCAGGTCTATGTTTCCTTTTTCAAAATCATTACCTGTATTTGGTTTAATACTGATTTCTGGAGCTTTATTGCCATCGTAAGGATATACTACACTTATAAATTGTTGTGTTTTATCATCATTCTTTGGTTTCTCGAAAGCAAAAGCGGGTCTTGCCGTTTCTTTTGCGTATGAATAGGATACTTTTCCTTCTTCTTCATTTAGTACAACTTTATCACTATTTAATGACTGAATTAATAGGTTGTTACCATCTGCATATGTAGTATATACTCTATTATTGGCTTTATCATAAACAGGTTTACTATCTTCTTTTAACTGAAAATGTACTCCTAAATTCCCTGTTGCTTTACCTATTGCTTTATCAATTATTATAAAATATTTTTCGTTGATAAAAAGTACACTACGCTCGTGGTTTAAACTTGTATAACTAGGGTTTGTATACGTTAGTATATCTAGATTTTTACTCGTTTTCCATTTCTTTTGCTCTGCTTTGGTAATAACCATATTCTGATTATCTAAGGTAAGCGTACTATGAACTCTTGTTTGGCGGAACCAGTTTCTCATTTTGGTAACTTCGGCATCTCCGCTGTAAATATAACAACCACTATCTGGTGTAAAATTGCGTCCTTTTACCCAAAGTTCAAAAGTTCCGTTATCAGGTTGTGCATGAAACTCTGCAGGTGGTCCAGCTTTTAAAACTAGTATGGTTGCTTTATTATCCCATCCGTTTCTAAATGTGTAAAAACCTCCATTTGGGAATGCATTCGATAGATAATCAGGTAGTTTACCCGATGCTCCTTCTGTAGCATAATATTCGATAAGTCCGTCTTGTGGAAACATTTTTGACCAACTTGAAAATTGTTTGATTCTTACTTTTTTATCGACTACCCAAGTATCACCAAACATAGGATAGTTATAGTCGGGAAAAGATATATTGGCTGTAACATAAACCATCTTTTCGATTGTTTTAATGTAGGATTCTGGAAATTCTTTTTCTACACCCGCCATTTTTGCAGAATTATATGCTTTTGTAAAAATTTCGATACAACCTACATGATACGTTGGTGAAAGTTCCCATTGTACACCATCGGCAAATACTTGTAGTTTTATTTCGCGGTTCAGGATTTCGATACCACTTTTGCGCCATTCTTCAGCTTGTTTAAATTCAGGAAAAAATGCTCCTGCGCCTAATACACGCTGTGCTTCAAACAATAAATGATTTCCTTCTTTACTATAATGTTTAGGGATATAAGCTGTTTGCTTATTAAAACTATTTAAGAATTCCAGTAAGAATGCCGGTGTAAAATTTGGCGAAACTACAAATAAATTAAATGTTCCAGGAAAACTCTGTATACGTTCAGAAACTTCTAACGGACGCCAAGCTATACCATCATTTTCTTTAGATCTTCCTAAATAATTTTTCTTTTCCCAATCGCGAAACTGGAAAACCCATTCTTTGGCATATTTCTCATCTCCGCTTACGCGATATGCCATTCCCATAGATTGCCACCAGGTTACGCGGTGTAATTGCCAGCGAATTTCATTGTCTTTTATAGGCCAATAATCCCAATCGATATCTTTGCCATAGTCAAAAAATCCATATCCTTTATGCGGCTGAAATTTATGTAATAAGGCATTGTCTGCTTTTTCCTGATTGGCTTTACCAATATCTTTTCCTTTAAAACGGGCTTCATCACCAACATTAAAATCAGGATGTTTGATGTTTTTACGATTGCGGTAATAGATAAGTAATTCTTTGGCTGCATCATCATACTTTGCTTCAGTAAAAAGTTTGTTTACTTTTTCTAAACCGGGATAGGCAAGATTAATGTTGTCAAAACTTGCCTTGGTAATAGGCGCTTCTTGTGCATTGGTTAAGCAAAATGTCATTAGCATAAAAAATAATGCTGCTGTTCTTTTTAAATTTATCATTGGTTTTTAATTAAATAGATTTAATTTCTGTAATAATTAAGTAGCTATTTATATTGATATTTTATGTCAAAAATAGCTTCTTAATGTCTTTATTTATTCATTAAATTGATTAAAGTTTTTGTTTATTGTTTTATCAGTTTTACTGTTCTTTTATTGTTACCCTGATGTATTTCGGCAAAATATATTCCTGAATTAAGGTCACTCCCTAGTACAATTGTTTGATTATAATCGGCTTTTAAAGTCTTTATTTTTCTTCCTAAAGCATCAAATACAAGTGCATAAATTCCTTGTGTAGAATTTCCTTTTACGTTTATCTTAAAATCTGTTTGCGTTGGGTTGGGTGCAACAATTACTTTTAATCCGTTTGCATCTTCGTCTTTAGGATTGTTAGTTCCTAGAGATGAGTTTATCAATTCTGTTTGTATAGTTAAACCGTTAATAGTACTAAAACTAATATCGGTATTAGTACCATTAATAGCCGCTGTTACATTATTTGTTGGCGATACTAAAACCCAGTTACCTGCAATTGTAAGTGTAACAACATCAGTTTGTGGTTCTCTATTTAATATTGCGTTTTGACTACTAATCTGGCTCCATTTGTAAGTTTCGGTAGCTGATAATAACCCCAGATTTGGATTCGTAAAGCTTACTTTTAATTTATTTCCTCCATCTGTTTTTTGAGTCATTACTATAGCTGGTTTATTTACACTTACCACTGCATCATAAGCAAATACAGTCGTTGGGTTAAAAATAACGTAACTAAATATTGCATCTGGTACATACTCAACAATATGCGCCTGATTATTTTGTTGATGAATTTTAAAATATGAAGCAAAATTATTAGCCAGTTGTTGTGTAGCCGTTTGACCTCCTTGCATTACAATTGCATACTCAAATTTCCCAGCCGTAGGAGCAATACCATGATTTATGTATGCTGTAGCAAAATTACCTGTAGTATTAACCGTATTGGCATTATTACGAGAGATTTGTGCTGATCTGGTAACTGTAATAGCTTCGGTATTGCTAGGATTTTGAGGAATTACATAACCATTTCCAATTGCATCGGTTGCCCAAAAATCACCACCAGTTTGTGTAATTGTAAAACTAGTTCCTGTAGCAGAATTTCCATTTACGTAAGTAGGAGTGTTGGTATCTGCTAGAGCAGTTTGAAACAAAGTAGTATGAATAGGAAAGGTTCCGTTTGTGTCCTGTATATTAGAACCTAAACAAAGTATCATATCCTTAAAAAAGAAATTAGATTTTAAGGCTGTCATTCCTGTTGCTGAATTAAAATCTTTATAATCCATACCAAAAACTCCATTATTATCAAGGGATGCATGTGCTAGAAAAGATTTTCCGTTCATTTCTCTCATTGTACCAATTGCAAGTGTACTTAACGGAAGATATGCTACTGTAGTTCCAGGTACGTGCGACCAATCCCAGCCATTTTCTATATAACCATTTGTAGCACGGGTCATTTGGCTTCCTTTTGTAAGTAACTCCAAAGCTCCTGCAGAAGTGTATCTTCCAAAAACATTTTCGGTACTCGAATTCTCAAAATGCCAAATATGCTTGCTTGTTCCTTTTGCACTTACCTGAAATCCGTTATATTTATGAACGCTTAATCCCGCATACGGAAAACTAAACTGTGCTTCGGTTATTTCGGGAAGAGGAGTAAGTCCAGAGTTTAAAGTTTGCAAAATATCCATTACACCACTAGGTGTATAAATCATAGTAATCGATAAGGCATTCTGTCTCAGTAAAGCAGTATTAGCAGTTACAGATATATCCCAAAGTCGGAGAAACTCTCTTCCTGCATCTTGATTACTAGCAGGATCTGTTACATATAAAAATGCCAAAGCTTGTCTTAAATCATTTATTGCATCAGTATTAGTAGGGAATCTTCCGGCAAGTCCTAAAGGCATTTCAAAATCTTTACTGAATTTGCTATAGTTTAAAATAGCACTTTTTAAATTGCTTTGTGCTTCTGTGTTCAATTCATACGTAGAATTTTTCAGCATCATATTCATGATAGAAGATTGCTGTAAAGCCTCTACACCATAGGTATTAGCATACGCTCCTCTGTGATGATAGGTAATAAAATCGGGTTTAATACAATCGTTCCATCCATTGCCGATTTTTAAGGCATTATTAATAAATCTTTTTAGAAAATCCATATTGGCAAGTCTGGAATTGTCTGAATCATCCTGAGCTAAGACATAGCAAAGTCGTTGTTGAACTGACGAACGAATAACATCAGTATTAAAACCTGGATTAGTAAAATTAAAGGGTTGAAATTCTGGCGCTATAAAAGCGGTAAGCGCATTAAGTGCTCCCATATGATGCGTAAATTCTCCTGCTGTAACTAGTTCGTCTTTCATCAAGAAAATAGCTGTTGCATATCCCGAAGAACGCAGGCATACACCATGACCACTGGTAATAATCTCTTCGGTAGCAGGAATTGAGACGTAATCAAAATTGGTTGTACTACTTATTCCTTTTGCTTTCATATAATTAAAAAGACTCAGGATTATATCTCTAAGTGCCGGACTATGATAATCTGGATTAGGAGTGGTACTTGATCCCTTTAACTGATATAAAAATACAAGTCTAATTAGTTTTTGTTCTACAAGAACCTGATAGGCATTTTGATCTGCACTTACAGTGAAATTCCAAACTGGTCCCGGATTAGTAAAATTATATGCAGATAGGTTTTTGGCTGCAATTCCGTTGCTCAGGAATCGGCTGTATCTTTCATTAACTTGTGTTTTCGAATAATCAAGATTTTCACCCGTGAGCCAATTTCTATATTTTGTTTTAATG
This sequence comes from Flavobacterium sp. GL_143, assembly GCF_057834355.1. Taxonomy (NCBI): domain Bacteria; kingdom Pseudomonadati; phylum Bacteroidota; class Flavobacteriia; order Flavobacteriales; family Flavobacteriaceae; genus Flavobacterium; species Flavobacterium sp. GL_143. The sequence continues at coordinate 4,158,586 of NZ_CM174401.1, forward strand.
CTATTTACATCACTCATTTGAGCGTACGAAAAGTTGAATACTATGGCAATTAGCCATCCGGATAAAAATAATTTTTTTCGCATAAGATTATTTATTAAATAGTTTCATTTATTATTTTCTGTATTCTTAGCCATTCATCCGTTATCAACTTTAACTCATCAAACACATCAAAATAGTTTACTTATAAAGGTATTTCATTGTTTAATTTTAAATCAGGTTTTTATGTTTTTTTAGAAGTTTAAATTTTCTTTAATATGACTAGTTTTATTATCAATAGTCAATATTATATCAATTATTCCTTTAGATAGATTATGTGCTGCATTTTCGGTGATTTTTACAACTGGTGCAGTAGTACTGCTGTATGGATATAGTATCGAAATAAAACCTCGAGTTGTAGTATCGCTTTTATTTTTTTCGAAAACAAATGCTGGACGACTAGTTTCTTTTTGATATTGGTACGATACAAAACCAGATTCTTCTTTTAGGCTTACTTTATCTTTATCTAACACTTGAATCAAGAGATTATTACCATCGTTATAATTGGTAATAATGCTATTGTTTGAAGCATTAAAAGTGGCTTTACTATCTTCTTTTAGATTATAATGAATTCCTAAATTACCTGTAGCGCTCCCGATTGCTCTATCTATAATTACAAAAAAAGTTTTGTCTATAAAAAGAAAGGTTCTCTGATGATCTAAATCTTTGTAACTAGGATTTATATAAGAAAGCTGCTGAAGATTACCATCTGGTTTCCACTTCATTACTTTAGCATCATTTATGATATTTTTATTATCAATAGTTAGGGTTTGATGTGCTTTGGTAGAACGATACCAATCTCTTTTTGAATTTTCCTGATTACCAACATTGGCGTAGATAAAACTACCTGAATCGGGAGTAAAATCACGACCTTTTACCCAAAGAACAAAATTACCATTGTCTGGATGAGAGTGAAACTCTGCCGGAGGCCCAACTTTAATTTGCATTACTGTTGCTGCTAAATCCCAGCCATTTCTAAAAGCATAAAAGCCTGCATTAGGCAAACTACTAGAAAGATAATCAGGTTGTTTTCCTGATTTACCATCTGTTGCATAATATTTAATCTGTTCGTTTTGTGGGAAAGTTTTAGCCCATTTCTCATAATTTTTGAGCATTAGAGTTTTATTCGTTAAAAACGAATTGCCATATAAAGGAAATGTATAGTCTGGAAATGAATATTTGCTCACAGCAAGAATCATTTTTTCTACCAGATTGCGGTAACTTTCCGGAAACTCATTTTCAGCCCCATTTAATTGGGCAATTTGCAATGCATCTAAAAATATTTTAATGGTTCCGATATGGTAAGAAGGGGATAGCTCAAACTGAACTCCGTCTGGTAATACTTGCTTTTTAATTTCTTCGTTTAATACTTCAATACCGCTTTTACGCCAAGTTGTAGCTTGTTTTAATTCTGGAAATGAACTTCCTGCATACATTAAATGAAGTGCTTCATACAGTCGATGATTACCTATATCGGTGTAATTTGCCATTACATAATTTGCCTGTTCATTATAGGAGTTTAAAAATTCCATTAAAAAAGCAGGCGTAAAATTTGACGAATCTAAAAACATATTAAAATAACCCGACCAATGATTAAGTCTAAAAGAAACAACAAATGCCTTCCAAGCGTAATCTTTATCATCAGGATATGCTCCTTGTTTGTTTTTCTTAATCCAATCACGCACTTCGAGTACCCATTCCTGAGCATATTTCTCATCGCCAGTACTGTTATATACAACCCCTAATGGTTCCCAAAAAGCTGTACGATGCAAAAAAGTCGTTACCAACTGATCTTGTACCGGGCGATATTGCCAGTTAATATCTTTGCCATAATCGTAAGCAGGATATCCTTTATGGGGCTTAAACTTGTGTAATAATATATTGTTAGCAAGCTCTAATGTATTAGCATTTACCTTTTTACCAGCTAAATTTTCTTTATCTGCAGGATTAAAATCCAGCGATTTTACACTAGTGCGAGTTCTATAGTATTTTAAAAGTGCTGTGGCAGCATCTTCATATTTTTTAGAAACGACCAATGCTTTTACTTTTTCAAGTCCTTTGCTGTCAAGATTAATATTCTCAAAACTTGATTGATTAATTTTTGCTTCTTGTGCAAAAATATTTTGCATAAGAAGTAAGATAAACGCTAAAATGAATATGTGTTTTTTAATCTTCATCTTTCAATTATTAAATTAACCCATTGGGTACAATTACTACGTCTATTCGCTTCGCTCGGGTCGTAAAAAAAATATTTAACACATAGAAACATAGATTTTATGTGTAAATAAGAGAACGAAAAGAAATATATTTCTTTCACATAGCTAGCTATGTGCATTTAAACCGAGTGAAACGCCTTTTTTTTGTGTGTACAAGACCTATGTTTCTATGTGTTAAAATTAATTCCAGCCAACGGGTTATTAAATTATGATTTTTCCGAAAAATCTATTTTTTTGATGGTAGCATATCTTTTTAAAGCTTCCAAATAATAATAATCTGCATAATCAAGTGGTGTATCAATCTCTGAATTATACAAAAATGCACCCACACTATGCTTTAATAAAAAATAACTGTTTTCACCCGGTTTAGCCAAATAAGCATCTGATGATAATGATTTCAAAATATCTTCGGCATAATCTGCATATTTTTTTCCGTCTTTTACCTGAGTGCTTAAATTTAGTAAAGCTGATGCAATAACTGCAGCTGCCGAAGCATCTCTTGGTGCAAGTTCTGCAGTATCCATTGCGTTATGTACATCAAAATCCCAAACTGGTACTTTATCTTTAGGCATACGTGGATGATTCATGATAAAAGAAGCAATATTTTCTGCTTGTTGCAAAAACTTAGGATTCTTGGTGTTTTCATAACACATAGCATAGCCATAAAGTCCCCATGCTTGCCCACGAGCCCAAGCCGAATCATCGGTAACACCTTGATGTGTTCCTTTGCGTAATACTTTGCCCGTTTTTTGATCATAATCGACTAAATGATACGAGCTATAATCTTTTCTGTAATGATTTTTCATCGTTGTCAATGCATGAGTACTTGCAGCCTTTGCATAATCAGGTTTATTAAACTCAATAGCACTCCAATATAAATACTCAAGATTCATCATATTATCGATAATTACAGGGTAATGTAACCAAGCAAAATCCCAAGAACGAATAGCTCCAACTGTTGGGTTAAAGCGAGCATAAAGATTTGCAGCACCATCGGCAAGTACAGGAAGATAAGTTTTATCACCAGTAATTCTATAGGCATTTCCGTAAGAACAGTAAAGCATAAAACCAACATCATGCGTGTTTTTTATATTTCTGATAGAATCTAAAGCTAGGGTAAACTTTTTAGCTTCTTCTCCCATTACTTTGTCACCAGTAAGTTCATATCCGTACCAAAGACTTCCTGGGAAAAATCCAGTTGTCCAATCGGTTAAACCAGCCAATCTTACTGATCCATCAGGATTTACAGAACGTGGGTTTTTACCCGGTTTATACGTTTGAGCCGCTTTGTTTAATTGAAAATGAATTACCTCTGTTGTTTTTTTGAACCAATCAAAAGAGGGATCATCTTGTTTAGGTTTGGCAAAGGAGCTTATGGTAATGGTAGTGATTGCTAAAAATAGGCTAAAGGTTTTTTTCATGGTTTGATATTTTTATTTATAATCTTTTGTTCTAAATCTTTAATTAAGCGAAGTTAGACGGGAGTTAGAAAACGAACTTTCAAATTTTATCATAAATGTTTCGAATTTGTGTAAACATCATGTTTTATGCATCTATTCAAGTTAATTCAATCATTTATTAGAGAAAATAGTCAATCAATAATGAGTAAATTTGTTGCTCATAAATGGAGATTGATTTAATAAAACTCATTTAAAACAATTATGGAAGACTTCTTAAAACAAATCAATTTATATTATCCTATCTCCGATGAAACTTCGCAAGCGTTATTGGGTATTTGTAGAGTAAAAAAATTTAAGAAAAACGAATTAATACTTCAGGCTGGAGATCTGGCATTGTATTATTATTTTGTTCAGAAAGGCTTGCTTGGCTATTATACGATTGATGAAAATGGGGATACGATTTATAAAATATTTTTTGAAGAGCATAACTTTGTAGCATCTACAGCAGCAATTATTGAAGACAAGCCCAGTAATTTTAATATCATAGCCTTAGAAGATGTAGAATTAATTGTTTATCCTGCAAATGCTTTTCGCGAATTGGTTAAAAAACATCATGATTTAGCATTATTTCACATCAATTATCTAGAGAAAAATTGGGTGGTAAGAAAAGAGCCTTTAGAAATTAACTTAAAATGGGAATCGGCTACACAGCGCTATATAGAGTTATATGAAAACCAACATTTGTTCCTGAGGTTAAAACAACATCATATTGCATCGTATTTAGGGATTACACCAACTCAGTTAAGTCGAATTCGTAAAGAAATAAACTTTTAATCCATCAACATTTGTAAACTTTTTTGCTTTTTATATATCTGACTTTTGCCTTATAAATAAAAAACAAAAAAATGAAAACATTACTTACCACAGTTGGACTACTTGCCTTATCAGTATCAATTTCTGCTCAGAAAATCATTCATAAGAATGTATATAGCAAAAAAATGAATAAGGAAATTGAAACCGTAATTATTACACCAAATCTTGTAGATGGTGAAACATATAAAACCATTTATATACTCCATGGTTATAGCGGTAATCCTGATAGAACATATAAGCAGGATATTCCTGATCTTGTAAGCAAATCTCAAAAAAATAAAACTATTTATGTCCTACCCAATGGTAATTTTAATAGTTGGTATGTAGATAGTCCTGTCGATAAATCTTCGCAATATCAAACCTTTATTGGGAAAGAATTAGTTGATTATATCGATGCTAATTATCCAACAATCCAAAACCGAAAATTTAGAGGAATCTTAGGATGGAGTATGGGAGGATATGGCGCAACAAACATCGGAATTGCATATCAAAATACTTTTTCGATAGTAGGAAGTTCATGTGGCGCATTAGATTTTAATCGATTTGGAGAAAGTTTCCATAATTATCAAGTAGATAAATTTTTAGGCGAATTTAAAAGTTTACCAAAGCAATACTTAACATTTGATAAAACGAAACAAATGCAAGCCTCAAATCAGTTTTATATATTTGATTGTGGTACAGAGGATGCTCAAATGATTGATATGAATAGAGATTTTCATAAGCTCCTAATAAATGAAAAAATTGAACATCTTTATATAGAATCTCTGGGCGCACACGATACAAATTATTGGAGCAAAGCGTTATCTAATCAGTTGGCTTTGTTTGAAAATTATTTTGGTAGTGAGGGAAAGTAAAAACTTATACAGATTGTTGCAAGGTTTATTTTAAAAAGGCTGATACATTACGTATCAGCTTTTTTAGTTTATGATTTTAAGTATACTGACTTTTAACTGTTTATTGTTTAAAATAAATATAGCTGAAGCAAGAATAGACTTTATAACTGTACGCTTATTCTTCCTAACATTATTTTATTATGTTAATGTTTTATTTATTATATGTATTGATGTTTTTTATAATTAACTAATTATCAATATATAAGGTTTTTTTTGATGATTTTATAATAAAATCACTAAAAGTGGGTATTGTATCTTCAGAATAGCAGAACTATCATTGCGCAAATTATAGCTATTTAACAGTATTATGTAATATATAGCTGCATTTATCTTAATCCAGTTTTAATATGAAAAAAAACTACTTACTACTCTTATTTATTTGCCCGTTATTCATGCAATCTCAGGACATACTTTGGGAAAAATCGTATGGAGGCAAACATGCAGATTATCTTTTTGATGCACAACCCACAGCCGATTATGGTTTTATATTGGCAGGCAGTTCTTTATCTGACAAAACAGGAAACAAAACCGACAATAATCATGGCGATTTGGATTATTGGATTTGGAAAATGGATGAAAAAGGTGACCTCGATTGGCAAAAAAGCATTGGAGGAAGCGGTTTTGATTTACTACAAAGCATAAAAAACACAAGTGATGGCGGTTTTATCCTTGCAGGAACTTCCAGCTCGCCAAATGATTTCCAAAAGAAAGATCCGTGTAAAGGTATTTCCGATTTTTGGGTTATAAAACTCAATGCCAAAGGCGAAGAGATTTGGCAGCGAACGATTGGCGGTAGTGGACAAAATGAACTTTTATGTGCCTTTCAGACTAAAGATGGAGGATATATGCTTGGAGGTTCTTCAAGTTCAAGCCCAGCATTAATAAGTACTTCAAAATCTTTACCTCTAGATACCAAAGCAGATATATACGCTAAATCTGAAAAAAGCCGTGGAAACATGGATTATTGGATCGTAAAGCTAGATAAAGCTGGAGTTGTAGAGTGGCAAAAAACTTATGGAGGTCAGTATGCTGATTTATTAAGAAGTATGGAGCAAACCCAAGACGGAGGATATATATTAGGAGGATATTCTAATTCCACACTATCAGGAGACAAAACCCAACCCAATAAAGGAATAGGAGATTACTGGATTATAAAAATTAACGATGTAGGCGGGATAGAATGGCAAAAAACATATGGAAGCAATGGTGATGATCAGTTGTATGTAATTCACCAAACAAAAGATGGAGGTTATATAGCAGGGGGAAACTCTAATAGTACTCAACCTCTCACGACTTTAGGCGGTACAGTAGGTAATGGTACCGATTATTGGGTATTACGATTAGATGAGAAAGGAGAAGTAATATGGAGTAAAACCTATGATTTTGGCAAAGTAGATATCTTGACTTCATTAGTAGAAAATAAAGACAATACCTACCTAATTGGAGGATATGCCCAAAGCGAAAAAAAATCTCCTAAAGAAGGTATTGTGGGTAAAGTAACTGGTTTGATAGACAAAGATAAAGAAGGGATCAATGATTATATCGCTCTAAAAATAGATGATAAAGGGGAAGAACTTTGGAAGAAAACAGTAGGAAGTGCAGGAGAGGATATCCTTCGTAAGCTTGTAGAAACCAGAGATGGTGGATATCTTATGGCAGGAACCTCAAATTCCAGCGCATCTAAGGATAAAAACGGAAGTATAGGCGGAAATGATTTTTGGGTTGTAAAACTCAAAGACAAAACCAAACTCGAAAAAGTTAAAATAAGTGTAGAAGCCATTCCTAATCCAGTAGTAACATTTACCAATATTATTATAGGATATGAGTACGAGACTGGTACTGCTACGGTTGTAGACATGGCGGGTCGCATCCTGCAACAGTTTAGTATCACAGAGCGAACTGTCCCTGTAGATTTAAGCCGTTATCCCGAAGGTATTTATGTAATAAACATAAAAACTAATGTGCAGAGCGATGGAATAAAAGTAATAAGAAGAGGAAAAAATTAAAAGAATCATAATGAATACAATACATACCACCAACAGGATTAAACATATATTTTTCTTGTTGCTCATTTTTACAACCTTGCATAGTGTTGCACAGTCTGATGATAGTAAATTCATGCCTAATATAACACCACCATCACCTGTAGCTGGGGAATTAGGTAAATATGGTAACGTTCCTGTTGGAATGTTTACAGGAGCGGCAAATATTTCAGTTCCATTAATAAGTTTTAAAACTAAAGATTTAGAATCTCCGATGTCGCTTTTTTATGGCTCTAACGGAATTAAGGTAGATGAAGTTGCTTCGAATGTGGGATTGGGTTGGAATCTTAATTTTGGAGGAGTTATTACCCGGACCGTAAGAGATAAATCAGATGATTTGCAAACAATGGTTTATCCACCAGATGATATGCCTAATGCTACCAATGCTGAAAGAGTAGCGTTTTATAAAGCAGCAGGACAAGCTAATGCTGATACAGAAAAAGATATATATTCTTTTAATTTTAATGGTAACTCAGGAAAATTTATATATGATAAAAATAATATACCGGTTTTAATAAATAACCAAAAAATTAAAATAGAAAGAATCACTAATAATGCCGATTTTTTATTGACTACTACTAATGGTGTTAAATATTATTTTACCGAAAAAGAAACAACAGCTTTTAGAAGTCAGGGGGAGGGACACTCAGTAATAAGTGCCAGTGTAACGGCATGGTATTTAAGCAAGATGGTACACCCAAACGGATCCGAAATTTATCTAACCTACGATGGAGCCAATATGGATTATACTGCTTCAAATTCTCAAACACTCTCTATGTCGTATCCAAGAACGCAAAGAAGTTGCGAGGGTAATTCTCCATACAGTAATGCTCCAGCCCTTAGTGGTATTATATCGTTTAATATGAAAGTTATTGGGAAACGAATAAGCAAAATAAGCAGTAATAATAGTAGTGATGGCTATGTAACTTTTGCTTATACTGCTTCGGGGATTAATGAGGAAGTCGATGGTAATAGCAAGATCGAAACCATTACGCAATATAATACCGATGGGCTTGTGATTGAAAAAATAAGTTTCAATTATTTAAAAACATCTAACCAACGTGTTTTTTTGCAAAATATCACGTTTAACGATCCAAGTAAAAAATACGCTTTCGAATATCTAAACCAGTCTGGTTTCCCTAGAAGACTCTCTACAAGCCAGGATCATTGGGGGTATTATAATGGTAAGGATAATATTAATTTAGTGCCTAAAAATATAAAGGATTTTGGTTTAGGCTTAGATGATATAGACTACTATGGAGCTGATAAAGAGCCTGATGGGAATTTTACTAAAATAGGATTGTTAAATAAAATTATTTATCCTACCAAAGGATATACCGAATTTGATTATGAGAGTAATACTTATTGGGGAGAGAAAACAACTTATCCTAAAAAAACTACACTAATCTTAGAAAAAGACAAAACAGAAACAAACCATGAAGCAAAAACTATAAACATTACTTCACCTACTGATCAAAAAATTGAGCTTATGGGTAGTGTTGTTTATGCAGGTGAACAAGAACCTCTTTTGGATCAGAATGGTAACCCAATACCAGGCTCTGGCAATACAGGACATTATAGTGCAGCAATGCAAATAACCTGTGCAGATCCTTCAGAAGATTGCCCTAGATTTTATGAAGATTCTCAGTTTGGTGATTTTTTTCATGATGATGGTTTTGTTTTTATAACTGCCAGTAATGGAGATCATCATGTTGTAGACAATAAATTTTATTTTGATGCAAAAGCGGGTAAGACATATACACTTCATCTTTCTAAAAACGGAATCAAAGCTTCAGCATGGGTAAATATTACCTATTACGCTACCGCCTCAGTAACGACAAATACAAATATAGAAACAGGAGGCGTACGAATTAAAGCTACTAAAGATTTTTCAGAACCATTGGCTAAGGCAAATTATAAAAGATATTATTATGCCAATAAAGATGATATCAATCATTCTTCGGGAGATAGAGGGAAAACTCCTTTTTATGCAGATATATCCACTCAAAGGACTAAGTGTCCAGTATCAGATGGACAAATGGGAGTAGCATGTTCTTTTGTAGATAATAGTAATCTTACAATTAGCTCTAGTAGTTTGATTTCTTTATTTGATACCGGTAGTAGTAATTGTTTTTATAAGTACGTAACTGTTAGTGAAGGAGGAGATGCTTTTGAAAATGGAGGAGAAATGAAAGAATTTATTATTCATAGAGACTATTTTAGTAATCCTATTTTAGGAAGCGAACTTAAAAGCGCGCCGCTTACTAATACTGGATGGGATAACGGCTTGGAAATAAAATCACAGGTATTTCAGAAAAAAATTGGAGGTGCTCCATTTATAGTTGTAACCGAGAAGGAAAATAAGTACAAGTTAGATGCTTCTTATAACAAGGAGATAAAAGGATATACTGTAAGAAAAGATTTTGAAGAACTCTGCGCAACTGTAAATTCTGTTGATAATTTGAGTATCGCAGAATATAAAACAATAGCATACTGGTTCTATTTGGAATCTTCCATATCTAAAACGTATGATCTTAAAGGATTAAATCCAATAGAAACTACAACAAATTATGGATATAATAATCCTGTACATCTTCAGCTAACTTCGCAAAGTACCAAATCCTCGTTAAAAGAAACTTTGGAAACCAAGTATTACTATCCTCAGGATTTAACTACAGAACCTTTTGTTTCTGAAATGATTACAAATAATAGAATTGATACCCCACTGAAAACAGAAACTTTTAGAGGTGGTACAAAACAATCCGAGCAAAAAACAGAATATGCAAAGGATGCCACAACAGGTAATTTGTTGTTACCAAAGTTTATCTATGCTGCCAAATTCCCTAATTCACTTTCTACAGCAAATTCTTTAGAGAAAAAAATTACATATGATAAATATGATGATGCAGGTAATATTCTTCAGTATACTTTAGAGAGTGGTACACCAGTAGCAATTATTTGGGGCTATAATAAAACAAAACCAATCGCTAAGGTTGAAAATGCAACTTACGATCAGGCAAGTGCAGCATACACAACAAACGAGAACACATTTAGGAATAACTTATCCAATGCAATGATTACAACCTATACTTATAAACCATTAATAGGAGTAAGTACTGTAACAGATCCTAAAGGCTTAATTACCTATTATGAATATGACGAATTTAATCGTTTGAAAGTAGTAAAAGACAGTCAGGGAAACATTTTATCAGAAAACCAATATCATTATAAAAACTAGTATGAGAACGATGAAAAAATATATATACAGTTTTTTACTACTATTCTTAATAGTTTCATTAGGATATGGACAGGCTAAAATCCTTAAAGCTGCCCCTCCTGGTGGAGGTGGAGGTGGTGACCGTCCTGTTAAAATGTATAGAGATGTTGATGGAGATGGATTTGGGAATCCAGCCAAATATTATATGAGTACAGAACCAATGGAGGGATATGTATCGGAGGGTGATGATTTAGATGATACCAATCCTTATATTACCAATAGGCCTCCTACCCAGTATTTTTATCAGGACATGGATGGAGATACATTTGGTAATCCCAATGCTAGTGTATTTTATACTTTGCAACCCCCAAACTATGTTGCCAACAATTTAGATTGTAATGACAATGATAGATTGATGACACCAAATACGGTTTGGTATTATGATGGTGATCATGATGGATATGGTAGCCGTTCAATCACTACAACCAGTTGTTTACAGCCAACAAATTATGTATCAAACGGATGGGATCTTGATGATGCTAATGGAGCGATTACATATATTACACCACAAACTTTTTATAGAGATTTCGATAAGGACACTTATGGGAGTGCTGTCGAGACAATGTACTGCAGTGTAATACCCGAAGGTTATGTAACCAATAACTTAGATTGTAATGATAGAGATATCACAATTAACCCAAATACAGTTTGGTATAAAGATGGAGATGGAGATGGTTTTGGGAATCGTGCAGTAACGACAGTAAGTTGCACCAAACCTACAGGTTATGTAGATAATGCAAATGATTGTAATGATGCAGCTACAGATCTAAATCCTGATACCGTTTGGTATTATGATAACGATAAAGATGGCAGTGGTGATGATAATATGACAGTTAAAGGATGTGCTGCACCTCCTAGATACATAAGAAATGGAGGAGATTGTGATGATAATAATATTGATATAAATGAAAATACAATATGGTATCGTGATGTGGATGGTGATGGGTTTGGAGCGACTGCTAATTTTGTATTGAATTGTATAAGACCTGAGGGGTATACTGATAAGTTTGGAGATTGTGATGATGGCAATGTAACAATACATCCTAATAATATTTGGTATTATGATAATGATGGTGACGGAGCCGGTGATGCTTCTACATTTGTACAAAGTTGTACAAAACCAGACAGGTACGTTCAAAATTTCGACGATTGTGATGATTATAACCCGACATATAAGTATATTAGGACTTGGTACTATGACAAAGACGGAGATGGTTATGGACGCAGTACAACTACAATAGCTAGATGTATCCCGCCTACTAATTATGTAGATAATGCTAGTGATTATGATGATGAGTCAGGGTGTATCACAAATATAGCTCCTCAAACTTTTTTTGAAGATTTCGATAAAGATACTTTTGGAAATCCGAATGTGAGTGTTAGATGCAGTCTTCAGCCTACTGGATATGTTACTAATAATTCCGATTATGATGATAGGACAGGCAATATTATTAATATCGCGCCGCGAACTTTTTACGAAGATTTTGATAAAGATACTTTTGGGAATCCAAATGTAAGTTTGTATTACAGTATTCAGCCTACAGGATATGTAACCAATAATTCTGACTATGATGATAGAACAGAGTTTATTACCAACATCGCTCCACAAACATTTTATGAGGATTTCGATAAAGATACTTTCGGGAATCCAAATGTAAGCCTGTTTTACAGTATTCAGCCTTCAGGATATGTAGCCAATAATTCAGACTATAATGATCGGACTGGAAATATTACTAATATTCCTCCACAAACATTTTATGAGGATTTTGATAAAGATACTTTTGGGAATCCAAATGTAAGCCTGTATTACAGTATTCAACCTACAGGTTATGTAGCCAACGCTTCAGATTGCGATGATAAAGCTATACTCATAAATCCCAATACAAAATGGTATGCAGATAACGAAGTTGATGGCTTGGGAGATCCTTCTAATTTTGTGCAACAATGTACCAAACCAGCTGGAAATTATGTAGATAATTACTCCGATAATTGTCCCTTGCTTTATGGCTCAGATCCAGATTGTTCTAGTATTAAAAATCCTTCATCAGATCATAATTATGTCATAACGACAAATTACAAAGAGCCAGTTAAAACTGTTTTATCGAATCCATCACCAAATCAAGCTCAAACTAGTATTACTTATTTTGATGGATTAGGCAGACCCATACAACAAATTGCTAATCAGCAATCTAATTTGGGTAAAGATATTATAACACATATTGGCTATGATGATTTTGGCCGACAAACGAAGGAATACTTGCCTTATGAAGCAACATCAACTAATATGGCTTATGAAGCAAATGCTGATGTAAATACTATTAATTTTTATAATACAGAAAAATATGAAAATACAGCAAATCCTTTTTCTGTAAAGGAATTAGAATCATCTCCTCTTAGCAGAGTTCTAAAACAAGCTGCTCCTGGAACGGACTGGGCTATGGGCGGAGGTCATGAAATTAAATTGGATTATCAAACGAATACAGCTAGTGAAGTAAAATTATATACAGTAGCTACAAGTTGGAATGCTTCAGCAGGAATATTTGATATTTCCTTTTCGGATAATGGGGTATTTTACGATGCTAATGAGTTATCTAAAACGGTAACTTACGATGAGAACACTTCGGCAAATCCAACCGAAACAGCAGGAAGCACAGTAGAATTTAAAGATAGAGAAGGCAAGGTAATTTTAAAGAGAACCTACGAATCACAACAAAAATATGATACCTATTATGTATATGATGATTACGGGAATTTAACTTATGTAATTCCTCCAAAAGCTGATGGAGCTATAAGTGATGAAGTTTTAAAAGGGTTATGTTACCAGTACAAATACGATTATCGTAACCGTTTGGTCGAGAAGAAACTACCAGGAAAGCAATGGGAGTTTATTGTATATGATAAATTGGATCGTCCTGTAGCTACAGGTCCAGCCAATTCTCCCTTTAAAGGAGAAACTACAATAGGTTGGTTAATAACTAAATATGATGCTTTTAACAGACCAATTTATACGGGTTGGTTAAATTCTGCGGCTAATGCAGAAAGTAGAAAGACGATGCAGGATGCACAAAATACAGCATCAAAAATATTCGAAACAAAGCAAACTTCAGGCACAATTGATGGAGTTGCTGCCAATTATAGTAATCTTATTGCGCCAACTAGTTTTAAGTTACTTACAGTAAACTATTATGACAATTATGAGTATCCTAATGTTTCGACTGTAGCTACAAGTATCGAAGGGCAAGATGTTTTGGCTAATGCCAAAGGTTTGGCAACAGGTAGTTGGATAAGAGCACTTACATCAGCTTTTGTGATTTCGGGAGAAACTACGAGTACTTTTTATGATAGCAAAGCAAGACCTATCCGTAATTATACTCAAAATTATTTAGGAGGCTATACTACTACTGATAGTAAACTAGATTTTACAGGAAAACCATTATACACCATAACCAAACATAAACGTGCTACAGGAACTGTTGAGCTTACAATAAGGGAAGAATTCACTTATTCGGCACAAGACCGCTTACTAACTCATACGCATCAAATTAATGGAGGAATAGTGCAACTCTTAGCAGAGAATATTTATGATGAGTTAGGACAACTTAAAGCTAAAAAGGTAGGTGAAAGTACTGGTAACCCTCTACAAAAGGTTGATTATAGTTATAATATAAGAGGTTGGTTAACTGGAATAAATAAAACAGAAAACCTACAGCAAGACACCGATCCAAAAGATTTATTTGCCTTTAAGATTAATTATAATAAGGTTGATTGGGATGCTGGAGCTGCTAAAAAACTATATAACGGTAATATTTCTGAAATATCATGGGCTACTGGTACCGATGGTATTGGAGTTATTCGTGGGTATGGATATCAATACGATCAATTGAACCGCTTAAAAGATGCAACCTATCAAACTCCAAATCTTACAGATAACAAGAATTATTTTGGAGAGAATCTGGATTATGATAAAAACGGAAACATTATCCGACTACAACGTAAGTCCATGGCTGGAGTATCAAGCAATCCTTACGTTGGAGACATAGACAACTTAGGGTATTTTTATACTGACAACTCAAACCAATTGATAAAAGTAAGCGATACATCAAATTCTCCAAAAGGATTTAAAGACGATAGTGATGGTTATAATGACAGCTCAGATGATTATGCTTATGATGCTGACGGTAATTTAATTAAAGATGAAAATAAAAACATTACCGAGATACGCTATAATCATCTTAATTTGCCAACCAAAATAACATTTGGAGGGACAAATACGATTGAGTATATTTACAACGCAACAGGACAAAAATTAGGTAAAACAGTTACTGATAATGGGATTATAACAAAGACCTATTATTTAGGAGGATTCCAGTATAAAGATAACGCGTTACAGTTTTTCCCAACAGCAGAGGGTTATGTAAACAATACACCTGCAAGTGGAGCAGATAATTATAATTACATATTTAATTATACCGACCATTTAGGGAATGTTCGTGTGAGTTACAAAAAAAATGCACAAAACGTTCTTGAAATTCTCGAAGAAAATAATTATTATCCTTTTGGTTTAAAACATGAGGGGTATAATACTGATAATAATCAACTAAATTACAAGTATAAGTACAATGGCAAAGAGCTCCAAGACGAGCTGGGGCTTAACATGTACGACTATGGGGCAAGAAATTATGATCCAGCATTAGGACGTTGGATGAACATTGACCCATTAGCAGAGAAATCACGTAGATTTAGCCCTTATACATACGCTCTTAATAATCCTGTTTATTTTATTGACCCTGATGGAATGATGGCTACTGATTACTTAGATAAAGACGGAAATAAACTTGGAGATGATGGTGATAATAATGGAGTTAATGTAATGATAAATAATGAAACATTAGCTAGTCAAGTCAAAGATGTGTACAAAAAGGATGGAACAGTAAATTTATTAGATGACCAGTTTTCTCTTAGTGGCTCTGATATTAGTTTTTTACCTAGTGATAATGCTTTAGGAGAAGCATTAAATGTACTTGATAGAACAATTGCAAATGGAGGTTTAAGCGAAGAGAGTTCTTTGGTATACAGGGATGGACAAGTGGCACAAGGTTCTAGGGGAGCAGCTATAAATCTAGGTGTTGACACTGAAGCTAATGCCAGCCTTCCTAGTCTTCTTCTTGGCAAAACCACTAGAGATGTAGAAGTTTCGATACACTCACATCCAACAGAAGCTAAAGTAGTTGGAAGTCAGGTTTTTGGTGGCAATGCAACAGTTCCTTCAGGATTGGGGGCAGATGCTTCAACTTTTGCTCAATTTAGAACCAATATAATAGTTGGTCCTCTAGGACAAGCTTCAGCTACTCAAGGAATCGATTCTCGTACGGGAAATAATGTTACTAATATAAAGAAACCTGAGAATGGAGTAGTAATTTATAATAACGGTGGAACAACACCATCTTTTCAATTTAGTCGTAGAATGGTAAATAAAATAATCGGAAATTAATTATGAATAGAATGAAAAAAATAATAGTAATTTTCTGTACCTTAAGTACTTTAATAAGTTATTCACAGCAAAAAAAATTTAATTTAATTATATCCGTAGATAATGAGTTAAGAAATGTTTATGCAGACAAATTTATAATAAAAGATAAAGATGGTAAGAGTGAGACAGTGATAATTAATTACGTACCGGGTAGCCTATCTATTGGAGCAAACGACTATGAAAAATTAACTTCAGAGAATATTACAAACATAAATTTGATTGTTCGATATAATAAAATATGTGAAGATAATATGGATTCTTTTAATTATGATATTGAAAGTTTCAAATTACCTTGGTTAAATAAAGGCAGTCATTTTATTTTATACATATATGATACCACAAATAAGAAATATAAAGAAATATATGACCCTTTACCAGGAAAGAAATTTACATTTGAATATGATTGGAGTGAAGGTTCAATGCGTAGAGTCCAAAATAAATTATCGAAAAAACAAAAAAATTGCAATAACTGATAGTGTTTCAGATTAAGTGTTTTTATAAAACCTAGCGGCTGTAGAGCATAATAGTGGTAATACAAATAGTAATTTTACTTCTTGGACGACAAATCCTGAGCTAGCTAAAAATTATGCTTTAAGAACCAGCGGGGAAGGTGTTATAATGGAAGCTGAAGTGCTTATTGGTCAAACAGTAACAAGTCCGAGTGTTAAGGATGTTGTATTAAAACAGGGTGGTGGAATTGTTAATGAATCTGAAGTTTTAGTGAGAGGTACGTTTTCGGGTGCAACTGTAACTCCAATAAAATAAAAAATAAAAAATATGAAGAAATTCCCAACTTTAAGTGAAAAGCAAGTTGTAGTAGTTATTGCTGATGGAGCAACGGGTCATGTATTGAATATTAAGCTAGAACTCTACAGAAATGATACTGAGGATGAAATATATTGGTTATTTGACAATATAGATTTAGCAAAAGAATTTATACAAAAACAGTCTATTTCAGATGATAAATTAGAGTTTGTTATATATGATAAAAACCAATCTATTTTAGAACATATAGAAGCAATCCGTTGGAAAAATTCATGATAGAGCAGATTTTTAAACAGCTCTTTAAAGTGTAGCTATTGTGTTGACTTTGTTCCCACAATATTATCATATTATGGCTAAAAAGAGTTTGTTGTTATATGATGAAAAAAGAGATACTAAAAAAAATAACTAAAGTTAATTGACTAAAAAGCAAAAGCCATTCCATACGGAGTGGCTTTGGTTTTTAAAAGTTTGCATTTTGCTATAGAGCTAATCAGTCAAGAATGGAAGTTGGAGGTATTTATTCATATGGAACAACAAAAACATTAAAAAAATAATAAATTTAAAAATGAGTGCTAAAGAAAAAATTATTTTAACAGGAGTAATAGTTATTCCTCTTTTATTACTATTTAGTTGGGTCTTTTTTGAATCAATAACAGATAAAGAAACACATAAAGAAGTTTACCTCAATCATGAGATTGATACTGAATATAGTGGTAAGGTAGATTCTATATATAGATTAAAAATGAGTCATAATACCTTAACCTTAAAGATATCTGACCATAATTTTTATGTTCCTCCAAAGTGGGAAAACAAATTTAAGGTTGATGACTCGATTTATAAAAAGAGAGGAAGTTTGAAAGTTGAGCACTATCGAGAAGGAAAATTATTAGAAATTTTAGATTATAATAATGTTGTAAAAAACATGAAATAAGTTGCTAATTAGAATATATACACTAATCTTATTAAATTCAACTGTGATTATAAGTATAACGTTAGCACAATATACTTACCCGATTGCTCGGATATGCGCAACGATAGCGCGGAAATCCTTTCCGTGCCCACAAAGTAAATTCTTAAACCCCGCTCTGCGAAGAGTTCTAAAGTACCAGCTGCGCGAACGTCTCTGACTTCGTGCCCACAAAGCAAATCGCAGAAACCAATAAAACCTCGTCTAATACTGGCGAGTTTTTTTTATAACTTAGAATGCCTGAGCCGTACTAATTTTTCATTTTTGGCTAATGAAATTCAGGTAAATTCAAATTGATTTTTTTTTATTTTATCACTCATTCCTTTGTTTTCTTAAAATTGACTTTTTTATCCCATAAGGACAATTTTATGCGGTATTGCGGTTCTGAATTAACTTTTAAATCTTTGCGGAAATAGTAAACAAAATATGAAGATTTTAGCGCAACAGATAGAGGAGTTAAATCAAAATTTGGCAAAACAACTTCCGACAGAAGTTTTAGAAATATTTAGTAAATCCATTGAGGAATTGAAAACTCAGGGGATTGAAGAAAGTAGCATCGGGATAGGCGAACGGTTTCCCGATTTCTGTCTTCCAAATACAAATGATGAAACTATAGAATTAAAAGAGCTTCTAAAAAACGGGAAAGTGATTGTCGCTTTTTTTCGAGGCAGTTGGTGTTCTTATTGTAATTTAGAATTGAGAGCATTACAGGAAAACCTAAAGCAAATTGTAGACAAAAAAGCAAAATTGGTAGTAATCTCTCCGCAAAAACCTGATTATAGCAAAGAATTAAAGAATAATCACCAACTAGATTTTGAGTTATTAACGGACAAAGACAATGCTTTGGCTAATCAACTTGGCATTTCCTTTGAACTTCAAAATTATGCAATCCCTACTTACAAGAGTCTAGGTATAGAGTTATCTGATTATAACGATAATGATAACAACGAATTACCTATTCCTGCGGTTTTTGTTATCGATACGGATTATCGCATTACTTATAAGTTTGTTGATACCAATTATATGAATAGAATAAACATTCAAGAATTAATAGAACAATTGTAATCTAAATAAAATCACGTTTTAATGAACGGGGATTTTTATTTTAAAGCTTATTGTGAACACTGATTGAAAATCAATGTTATATTTGTGCATAATGTGAAATTGTGTTTCCATAGCATACTGATTACTTAGTGGAGCAGAATTAAAAGCAAATTAATAATTATTTATAATATCAAAAAGGAATAAAAGTTCATGATTTTAAAAAAAAATAAAAAATATTTATTACACAGATTTTTAGCTTCTCATATTTTCATTCTATTAATTGCCGTTGGTCAAAATTTGACCTATACTAATATTTTACCGATATGGTTTATCACAGTTGTTTTTCCAAATTTAATTCTCTGTTCCCTTAAAAATTTAAAAGCAATAGAAATTAAGAATAATCATATCAAGTTAGTATTTAATAAATACTTTTATAAAGAAGAAACGGAATTTTATGAATATACTAATCTAAGGTTTACATATAGGAATGAATATGAGGCAAGTTCACTAAGTATGAAATTTAGAATTTATAAAAAAAACAGCAATAAAAGTATAATTAGTATTGGTGGTATTCTTGATGGATGGGATGAAAAGCAAATAGAAGGAATAATAAAAGAATTAGAAAAAATAGGGATAAATTGAATAAATGATAACGATTGTGAAATATAGTTTTTACTTTTTATTGGTTTTAACCTTCAATTCTTGTTTAAAAGGAGATTGTGGTCGGATTGCCAAGGTTAAATTTATAAATAACTTTACCTTACATAAATAATACTCAACATGAATTCCTATAAAGATATATTAGATAAAAAAGAAGAGTTTTATAATTTAGCTATTAAATATTATTATAATATTGAAGAGGAAATTTTAGTGGACATTAGCAAGATTGTACCTAAATCAATCTCAATATTAGTTGATCATGAATTCATTCCGACACCATGTATTCAAATAAGATTAGAACTTCATCACCAAGAAGAAGATATAGAGGTAAGTTCCTATTACTTATATGTTAATGAAGAAAAAGAATTTATTGATGAGTTTCTTTACTAACTAACAAAACTAAAAAGACACTACCGATTTGCGAAAGCAAATACAACGTAGTGTCTTTTTTTGAGTAAATAATCTATTACATTACTGTATAATTACAGCGTAGTTGTTTCAATAGATTGCTCTATAATTGAATTAATAATGGACAAAGTACGTGGATCTTGTTCTCCAGAGAAAAAAGCATTTAATATTTCCTGAAAAATAGGGTGGCAGTTTTCTACTAAACTAAAAAGAGTCATCGAAGAACGTAATTTTCTAGCGTCTAACTCTCCCAGAAGTGATTCTGCTGATTTCATTTTAAAAGTCAATAAAAGCTCAGAAATTTCGATAAGATGTTTTCCTAAAATTGGGTGCGCTGCAAATTCTGTAGCTTCTTTTAAATCGGTAATAGCATAAAAATTGGCCGTATCGCTAGTGCCTAAACCCGTAATTTGAGGAAAAATAAACCACATCCAGTGGCTTTCTTTCTTTCCCTTCTTAATTTCAGAAAGAGCAGTAAGATACAGCTGGTTTTGTGCTTCTAAAAAACGGATTAAATCATTGTTTGAATGTGCCATTGTTGTATTATATTGTGTAAAAAAGGGTGCAAAAGTACTAAAAAAGATAGGTACTTCCTAATGGAAGACTCAGACTATGTGAGTTTTATGACTAAGTTGAGTAATAATCTTACTTAAAATTTTATAAAAAAATGCTTCAAATAACTGATATAATTAAAAATACAATTCTATCTAAAAATTATAAAAAAAATCTCAATTTTAACAAACTCCCATCAAGGTTCTACTATTATAAATCAATTTTAAACACGAATTTTATCAATTATCACTAATTCATTTGCTAAATTAATTTCACAAACGAAGTTAATCATTAAAACTTGTACAAATTGTTAAAATTCGTGTTTGCTTTTTGTAATTCTATTTTTCTTAAAGATTTCTCTTCATTTCAAACTGCGAAATCGTGTATGGAATATTCAAACTTTTTATAAAACCTTTTGCTTCTACAGAACTATTTTGAACATTATATACTAATAATTCATTTTGATCTACAGCATTACTAATATGATTACATAAACTCGTACCAATTCCTTTGCGGCGGTAGTCAGGAGACACCGCTATTTGATTAATTTTTCTGGATGTAGTATTATATATTGCATAACCTACCAATACATCATCTATATAAGCTCCTAGAATTTGGCAATATTCCATACTATTGCTAACCGCCATAATATCGTTTTGCCATGAAGGTTCAATATCCCAAAAAGATTTAAACAATTCCCATTGAGTTTCTTTAAGATTCTTTATAGTAACTTTAGGGTTTATATCTAATGTAGGTACGCTACCTCTAAAACAATCAAGCTTTCTATGGATTGTATACCCCATTTTTTCGTAAACTCGTATTGCTGGATGATTTCCTTCTATAACCTCTAATACCATTTGTTTTACGCCAAGTTCTTCTAATTTAGGTACTAAAATAGCATACATTTTACCAACTAAACCTTTTCCTCTATAATCAGGAATAACTCCTGTTGCAGCATTATAGGCAATAAATTGTGCGTTTGCGGTATTTAAAGCGTGTAACATAAAACCAACTAATTTATCATCATCATAAACTCCGATGGATAAATCTAATTTAATTCCTTCTGCATGTATTTTGGATTGTAATTGTTCTAAAGTAAGACTAAAAGGTACGATATAATCTGAAAAAGACAAATTAATAACGTCTAATAAATCTTTAAGGTTGCTGTTTTCTAAACTTTTTATTTCCATTTTTTATTCTAAAGCTTTTGAGTTTAATGTTGAGTTTCTCTAGTTCTTCAAAATTTTTTAAATATCGAAATAGAGAAAATCAAATATACATTTTATGTAAAAAACAAAGGTCAAGTATTTTTGATTTTTATTAAAAAATAGGAGAGAAGTCAATCGTTACCCAAGCATCCTAAAATATCAAGCTAGTATTAAAATTATCTAATTACCTAATTTTCTAATTTACACATTGTTTCTTTTTCAAATTTATTGGATATAAATGAAAATTATCAAATTAGCAGATTATACCCTTGTTTTATTGTCTTAATTGTAATTAAATTAAATAAGAACTTTTTTTCATAAACTTATGTTATATATTTGCTCAAAATTTTGGTCTACTTTTTCTTAAAATTTTAAGAAGAAATAGTTAAAAGGGAATCAGGTGTAAATCCTGAACAGACCCGCTACTGTAAGTTCTATATAAGTCTTTAAACGTTACTTATGCCATTGTTCGCCGCGGCGAATGAGAAGGTTGTTTAAAGATGGAACAAGTCAGGAGACCTGCCAAAATCACATAGTTTAAAACTTTCGAGGAATAAAGTTGAAGAACAAGAAAATTAGCCTGTTATTTTATAGCGGGACTTTCTTATTATGCTTCTTGATTATTACATCGCGAAAAGTTTTTATAATTTATTTAGTGATGTATAATACAAACAAAAAGCTTTTATTCGTTTTTATCTTATTTACTCCATTTTTGCTTCATTCGCAAGCAACTAATGATAGTATTCGCAAACTAAAAGAAGTAATTCTTAAGGCAAAACCATACCAGGAAGTAATTCCTGTGCAAAGTCTTTCGGGGAAATTACTAGAAAATCTTGCTAGTCATAATGTTGCCGATGCGCTTCGTTATTTTGCCGGAGTCCAGATTAAAGATTATGGTGGTCTTGGCGGACTTAAAACCGTAGATGTCCGTAATATGGGAACGCACCACGTAGGTGTTTTTTATGATGGAATCCAATTAGGTAATGCGCAAAACGGAGTTACAGATTTAGGTAAGTATTCCCTAGACGACATGGAATCTCTTACCATGTATAACGGTCAGAAAAGTGAAATCTTTCAGTCAGCAAAAGACTTTGCAGCTGCATCTACCATTTATTTAAGAACCAAACGTCCCGTTTTTGAAGGGAATAAAAAAACTAATTTATTGGTGCGGTTTAAAACCATGACCATAAATTATTTTGATCCGTCTTTTAGATGGGAACAAAAGCTGAGCAATAAAGTAAGCATGAGCGTAAGTTCTGAATATATAAAATCTAACGGTGAATATAAATTCAGGTACAAAAGAAACAATCAGGATGGTACTGTAGCCTACGATACTACTGCCACAAGACATAATAGTGATATTGAAGCATTCAGATTTGAATCTGGGCTTTTCGGAAAAATAAATAACGGTTCCTGGGATGCCAAAGTTTATTATTACGACTCAGATAGGGGAGCACCTGGGGCAATTGTCGAAAATAAGTTTTCTGACGGATTTAGACAATACGACAAGAATTTCTTCACTCAGGCATCTATAGTAAAGGATTTTACAAGAAAATACAAATTTCAGGCAAAGGCAAAATACGCTTACGATTACACGCATTATGTTGCCAGAGATACAACCCATATTTTAGGCGAAACAGTAACCGAAGGAGCACAATCTGATGATAGTTATTACCAACAGGAAATATATTTCTCGGCAGTAAATATGTACAACATATTGCCTACATGGGATGTTTCGTTATCTACAGATTTTCAATACAATAAACTAAATGCTACAAGAAAAGGGATACAAACTCAATTTTCATTTCCGCAACGCTATACAGCATTCTTTTCATTGGCAAGTTCCTTCAGACTTGGGCAATTTAAAGCTTTAGGTAGTGTTGTTGGTACTTATGTTCAGGAAGAAGTGCGCTATAACGCAAAAGCTCCGGACAAAAAAGAGTTTACTCCTGCATTATTCCTTGGTTATACACCATTTAAAGACTACGATTTTAATTTACGAGCATTTGCAAAACGTATTTTCAGGATGCCCACTTTTAATGACTTGTATTATACCATGGTTGGATCCAGTACTTTGAGACCCGAATATATGAACCAGTACGATGTTGGGTTTACTTATAATTTACCAGTAAATAATTCTTTTTTAGACAAACTTTCTATTCAGGTTGATGGATATTATACCAATACCAAAGATAAAATTGTAGCAGCTCCAACAGGAAATTTATTCCGCTGGATGATGACCAATATGGGACAAGTAAAAGGAAAAGGTATAGAATCGGTACTTAATATAGGAATGCATATTGGTAATGTAAACTTAGCTACGAATCTTACCTACACTTATTCTGAAAGTAGGGATTATACAAAATTTGCAGGTTTAGAATTGTCTTCTTACGGAGATCAGATTCCTTATACTCCGTGGCATAGCGGCTCTGGAATATTAAATGCTGATTATAAAACCTGGAATTTTAACTACAGTTTTGTTTATGTAGGAAAACGATATAATGGTAATGTCAACAATATCAAAATCAATGAAATTCAGCCTTGGTACACACACGATTTAGCGGTACAAAAGTCTTTTGCTTTAAGCAAATATTTAATAAAAGGAACAATAGAGGTAAACAATGTACTTAATCAGCAGTATGAGGTTATATACAATTATCCGATGCCGGGACGTACAATGAAATTTATAATAAGTATTGCGCTATGAAAAAGATAACTACACAATTAATCCTCGGTTTATTTATAGCTCTTGCTTTTGCTTCTTGTAGAGAAGAAGAAACCATTTTTCCGTCTTCGGATAAAAGCGTTGCTGCCCCAAGAAGTGATGGCAAGATAGAAGGTTTTTATCTGCTTAACGAAGGAAATATGGGGATGAACCGGGCAAGCATCGATATATTTAATTACAGAACCGGAAACTATACTACCGATATTTATTCGGAACGAAATCCTACAGTTATAAAAGAACTAGGTGATGTAGGTAACGATGTAAAAATTTATGGTAATAAAGTTTATGCTGTAATAAACTGTTCTAATAAAGTTGAAGTAATCGATAAATGGTCAGCAAAACGTATCAAAAAAATTGATATTCCTAATTGCCGATATGTAGCTTTTTATAAAAACAAAGCCTATGTAAGTTCCTATTCTGGTCCTGTAGCCATAGATCCTAACGCAGAGATAGGTTTTGTGGCTGAAATTGATACCACATCATTAGAAATAAAACGAAAAGTAAATGTAGGTTATCAGCCAGAGCAAATGGTGGTAAGCAACGGAAAATTATATGTAGCAAACTCAGGAGGTTACAGAGTTCCTAATTATGACAGAACCGTATCTGTGATTGATCTTGAGACTTTTACCGAAATAAAAAAAATAGATGTAGGTATAAATCTTTACAGTATGCAAATAGACAGTAGAGGAGATATTTACGTGAGTTCCAGAGGAGATTATTACAATACACCATCAAATCTTTTTGTAATTGATACCAAAACGGATGAGAAAAAAATGCAACTCGATATTCCGGTTCTAGGAATGTGTTTAGTAGATGATTTACTCTATTTCTATAGTGTATCCTGGAGCTATCTTACTAATAGTAATAAAGTAACCTACGGAATATTAGACACTAAAACCAAAAAGATAATAAGCGATAAGATAATCACAGACGGTACAGATAAACAAATAATGATTCCTTACGGACTACAGGTAAATCCCGAAACCAAAGAAATTTATATCACCGATGCACAAAATTATGTCGTAACAGGCTATATCTATTGCTTTACACCCGATGGAAAATTAAAATGGAAAACTACAGCAGGAAATATACCTGCACATATTGCTTTTATAACCAAAAACTAAAATAGTAAAATCATGTATAACAAATCTTTAAAACACTTCCGAACGCTATTGCTTTTACTCGCAGCAGCATTGGTAACCAATTGTTCCAGTGGCGACGATGGTGCAGATAATAGCAATCCGCCAACAGGTGGTATTGGTAACAATGAGTACAATGCGCAAAGAGCTACAATAGTACCAATTACTGTAAATAGTACCGTAAGCGCAAATGCAACTTATAGTTGGAGTGTAACAAATTCTCCATCAGACAATTATTCTTTGGCAAACAACACCGTAAAAGAAGCCTTATTTGCAGCAACAGAAATAGGAACGTATGAACTTACAGTAGTTATAACTGATAATGGAAATACACAAACACAAAAAATTAAAGTACACGTAAGCAAAGAAGCTAAGGATTATAAAACATTTATTGCCAAAGTATTTGATTTTAAACCTGCTCCGGGACAATTTATAAATGATCTGCCTGCAGCGAATGACGGTGAAACGTATGATAAAATTTTAAGCAGAGCTAATACGTATCTAGCCAAGAAAAACGGAGATCTGATTTCGCTAGGAGCCTTTGGTGGTTATATAGTTTTTGGTTTCGATCATACAATTGTAAACGTAAAAGGCAAACGCGATTTTAGAGTTTTAGGGAATGCTTTTTGGGCAGAAGCCAATCCTAATCCTGATAAAAATATGCGTGGTGGGAGTAGTGAAGCTGGAGTTATAATGGTTTCTTATGACAAAAATAAAAATGGACTTCCGGATGATGAATGGTACGAAATAGAAGGAGCTGGGCATAAAATGGAAAAAACAGTTCAGAATTATGAAATCACCTATTATAGACCTGATGCTAATAAAATTCCCGTTCCAGGAGGTGGTACAGGTACAGTACAATTTACAGATATAGAATATATATACTGGAAAGATAACCAAGGCAAAGACGGTTATTTAGCCCAAAACAACGCTTATAATCATTCCTTAGATTATTGGCCAAAATGGCTCAAAGATCAAGAAAAAATCACTTTTAAAGGTACAAGATTACCAGATAATGCTGTTGATGAAAGCGGAACAGGAAGCTATTTTGTTCAGTACGCATTTTTATACGGATATGCAGATAATGCCCCAAACAATGATAATGATTCTGCAATAGATATTGATTGGGCAATAGATAAAAACGGAAACAAAATTCATTTGCCAGGAGTTGATTTCGTAAAAGTTTATAATGCACTTAATCAGCAAGCCGGATGGTTAGGAGAAACTTCTACCGAAATAATGGGTGCTACAGATTTGCATCTTTTAGGAGAAAATATTCCTACCAGACCATAAAAAAAAGGATTTTAAATTAAAACTATAATACCAGAAACCATGAAAAAAAATTTAACCCATTTATTATTCCTTGCATTCTTAGTTATAGGATGCAGTAGTAATGATGATGACTCAAAACCAGTAGACGAGGCTAAGAATACAATAGCAATTACACTTCAAGAAAAACATGAGATAGGGACATTTAGTGTCTTAAATATAAATGCTTCAGCTACTGCAACAAACCCAACATATCAATGGGTAATGACCAAAAATCCAGTTAATAAAACTACAGATTCTATTGTTGGAAATTCTAAAGATTTAAGATTCATAGCGCTATACTCAGGTGCATACGAACTGACATTAAATGTATCAGCAGATGGGAAAAAAGGAAGCAAAAAAACACTAGTAAATGTTACTAATGAGACTAAAAATTTCAATCCTTATATAACAGCAATCTACGATTTTGATCCAGCACCCGGAATGTTTGCCAATGATTTATTTAAAATTGGTTTTACAAAAGAAGATATAATGCGAGTAGCATTAGGCAGGATTAATGAAACCAGTGTTGGTTATCCATTAGACTTAGGTGGTTTTGGAGGATCTATTATTGTTGGGTTTGATCATACTGTTATTAATAATGCAGGACAAAAAGATTTTAGAGTTTATGGAGGAGATTTAACCGATAAAGGGAATCCCCCAGCTCCAGGATTACTATTTGTAGCCTATGATAAAAACGGAAATGGGAAACCAGATGATGATGAATGGTACGAAATAATAGGAAGCCAGCATACTAAAGAAAATACAACCAAAAACTTTAAGATTACATACCATAAACCTGCCATAGGAAAGCCTGTAGTAGTAAGTGGTCCTAATGATCCATTTATAGATCGTGAACACATTTATTGCGAAAACAATAATTCTGAAACGTATTATTTACCACGATCTAAGACAAAAAAAGAATATTATCCTGCTTGGGCAACTCAAAATACTGCTGTATATGAAGGAACCAGGCTAAATGTAAAATTTACACCACTACGTCCCGGACAAACTACACTATGGAATTTTGAAGCTCCTGAATGGGGATATGTAAATGCTGTAAATCCTGATATTGATATAGACTGGGCTGTAGATAAAAATGGAAATAAAGCAAATCTACCGGGAATAAATTTTATAAAAATTGTAAACTGTGTTAGTGAGCCAATGGGACTTTGTCATCAGCAATCATCAATGGCAACAAGATTCGCAGGAGCAGCAGATCTTCATATATTAAAAAAATACAATTTAAGAAAAGTAAAAGAATAAGAAAATGAAAAAATATTTAAAATATAGTTTGATTTTAGTAGCTATTGGTGCTTTTTATTGCTGTAGTAACGATGATGATTCAAAGCCTGAAATAACACCTGAACCCGTTAAAAATGCTACTGTTACTTTAAAATTAGAACCAAATTTTGCTGTAGAAAGATATAGCGTAGTAACTATAAATCCAGAAGTTGTTATTGAAAACGCTAGTGAAGCTGTTGCAAAATACAAATGGACTGTTAAAGTAACCGGTACTGATGGAATTGTCAAGGATTCTATTATTAGCGATGCAAAGACATTACAATTTATTGCTCCTAAAGCGGCTGATTATGCTGTAGAATTTACTGTAACATTGGATAAATTAGTAAAACAAGCTTCAACGAAAGTTAAAGTTTCAGAAACAGGAAAAACCTATACAGCAAAAGCACTATCGCTTATAGATTATTTGCCAGCAC
Organism: Flavobacterium sp. GL_143; assembly: GCF_057834355.1. Lineage (NCBI taxonomy): Bacteria > Pseudomonadati > Bacteroidota > Flavobacteriia > Flavobacteriales > Flavobacteriaceae > Flavobacterium > Flavobacterium sp. GL_143. Next base: position 4,187,347 of record NZ_CM174401.1, read on the forward strand.
CAAGTTATGCTCTTGATAATTATGAGTTTACTACTAAAACTGAAATTTTAGAAAATATTCAGGCAAGTCTTAATCAGGGAGAAGATATTAACCTTGGAACTTTTGGCGGGTACATTGTTACAAAATTTGATCATACTGTTATTAATTCTTATGGCAAACGAGATTTTACAGTTCAAACTGTTGCTAACAGTACTACTGTAAAAGTTTTCCCAGTAAGTGTATATGTAGCGTATGATGCTAATAAAAACGGTATTGCAGATGATAATGAATGGTATGAGATAGGAGGGAGTGAGCATAATAAATCTACGACAACAAAAAATTACGAAATCACTTATTTCAAGCCAGATCCTGCCAAACCAGCTGTAACAGGCAAAGCCGATTGGCAGTTTGATAAAGAATATTTAAAATGGACAGATAATAAAAACACATCCAACTTTATTACTAAAACAAAAAAATGGAGACGTTTAAATTATTACCCACAATGGATAGGAGATTCTTATACCCTAAAAGGAACAAAACTATACTTGCCTGTAAAAGATGTAAGTGATGGAGAAGGAACAGCTTTTAATGTAGGAACTTTTGAATGGGGTTATGCTGGTATCAAAGATCCTTCGATAGATATTAGCTGGGCAGTAGATAGTAACGGAAAAAAAGTGCATTTACCTGGAATCGATTTTGTTAAAGTATATGTGTCAACATACACAGAGCTTGGAGCTTCAGATTTATTAACAAGTTCTTTTAAAGAAGCTGAGGATTTGAATTTTGCAAAAAGCAAATAATTAAAACTGCATATTCTTAAAAAGTATGCTATTGCAAAAACATTAAAGAAGAATTATTAACCCCTAATTTTATAAATTAATGAAGAAAGTAATTTATTTTTTGACCGTTGGTTTACTTTTAGGACTTTCGTCCTGTAGCAACGAAGACAATGTTTTAATTGATGGTGGTGCAAATGCAACAGCAAACAGCGCAAATGCATCTACAAGCAGAATCCTTGCTGATCCGGCAATAGGAACTACAACAACTCTTAATCTAACGAGTTCTTTACTGGCAAGTGGAATCACTACAACTGGTGGTAAGTATTGGGAAAACACTTATGTATCTAACACAAAATTAAATGTAGATATATTTACGTTTTCGCACACAGCCACATCTGCGGGATACAACTACTGGGATGGTTTTATAGTATCTAACGTAAATGATATTAAAGATTACGGTTCTGGCGCTGCTCCGGGTGGATCAGATGGTTGGGTGCCTCACCAATGGGGAACTATGGCAGGAAGTGGTTTTAATACTTCTTCTACAATTGCGCCAGGAACTCCGGGAACAACAGGAGATCCTTATATTGTAGCTTATTGGTCTAGTTATTTAGATCCTAAAAATCCACAAGGAACTACTTTTACTGAAGGTGGATTTTCAAACTGGGTAAAAATAGGAAATACAGGAACATACCAAGTTAAAGGATTGAAAATTAATATGCATCCGTGGCCTTATTATGGTTGTTTAAATGGAGATGGTTTTGCTAAGAAATTTGTTTCTGGTGATCATTTCGAATTATTAATTTATGGTGTTGATGCAAGTGGAGTTATCTCTGCTCCAGTTACACATACATTAGCAAATCATACAGGAACTTCTCTTGTAATGCCAACAGGCTGGGTAGATGTAACAGCTCTTAAACTAGCTAGTTTAGGAGATGTTAAATATCTTATTTTCCAAATGGCTTCAACAGACTCAGATCCCATTTACGGAATCAATACTGCAGCATACTTTTGTTTAGACAAACTTTCGGTAAAACGTATAGACTAAAACAAATTGTTTACAATACAAAAAAGAGCCATTCAAAAGATGGCTCTTTTTATTATCTAATTTTTTATATCTGTTTAAAATGACCCGTTTTTAAATAATACTACCCGTAATAAGCAAATCTCCTGGGCAATTTACATCCTTTAATTCAATATAATTTCCTTGCGGGAAAATCAAATTCTTTAATGCAAATACAGAAACATCATTAAAACTTACATTGAGTTGCTTCGTTAATTTTGGCGGAATTTGTTCGTTCAATTGAATATTGAATAATGCCTGCAAATCATTCCCACAACCACAAGGGCCACCCCCCGAAAGATGCCCGCTAATTTTAACATCCTGATTAGTCATTTTAAATGAAATATTTTGTTCTCTGCCAGTACCCGATATGGTAAGAGGCATAGAAGCAGAAATATTTAAGGTATAATCTGATGAATGGTCTTTAGTACCAGACTCCGTACGGAACCAAATAATTGTTTTCCAATATTCTGTAAAATGTTGCGTGCGCTGCTGATTAAAATCTAATTTTATATTTGTTCCAGTAGGAGTTAAAGTCATTCCTGAAATTGGTTCAGAAATTATTCCTCCATCAACAGCATACTTGGATATTTCAACAACACCTCTAGGACTTGTATAGCTACTATCCAGAGCGCTTAAATTTACTTCTGCAGTAAGCGCACCTTGATTAAACTTTCCCGTCCATGCCTTCGACTTATTAGTATCTTTAGGATTAGTGCCTTCTAATTGCCAACCCGATTTATCCAAACTTTGTGGCAACACACTTTCAAATAAAACTTTACTACTTACAATCATACTCACATCTGATCCCATTGGGATAGGTTCGGGTAAATCATTAAGAAATGTTTGACTACTTTCCGCAATTCTATCATTAGTCATAATGAAAAGCTGTAAAATTTGATTAGCAGAATTGCGTGTAATCAGCGTTTTAAATAAAAATTGGTTAGGTTTCATATCGCTAATTTTACCAATCTTACTTTTATCTATTGAGCTAATAACAAAAACTACAGGATTCTGCGTAAAATAAGAAATGAGTTCCAAGTTGAATCTTGCTTTTTCATCATTCCCTTCAATATTAATGTTTTTGGGTACAAAAGTTCCCTGTGACATGTCCAGAATTACGCTCAACACATTCTCGCTTGCAATTGTACCCGATCCTACAATTCCTTTTGCCTCGCTTAGCGGAATCTGTGCTTGAATAAGAGCCCCAGGATTAGATACTTCTGGTTCATCCCATTCTATAGGTTCTGATTTGTATTGTGATCCTTTCGTTATCTTTCCAGAATGGATGTTGCATTCCATCTTTACATTGGATGGATTGTTGGGAAGAAAAGAGAGTTTAGGATATCCATATTCGGCTTCAAACTTTACCCAGGTTTTTACTTTAGATGTGGCATCATAATGATACTCTAATTTAATTTTTCCTCCGTATGATTTATCTTTTTTTAATTCATCATACTGTTTGTTAATGGTTTCCTGAATTTTGGTAAGCCCCATATTAAAAACAACATCCCAACCATTTGTAACCGTTTTTCCTTGCATTAATACCAGCATATCCTGCAAAGAAGGAGCGGAGGTAAGAGCATTACCAAGAAGTCCTTTTTTAACTCCCAATAATAATCTACCAGGTAGATCCTCTATTCTTGCCTCAAGTACAAACTCTAGTGTTACGGGTACAAATGCATCTTCTAACTCTATTTCTTTATTAATTTCTGTTTTAGGAAAACTAATGTTCCACTTACAGAATGGCGTAATCGGGCTAACGGCTTTAGACCATGTATCGCCGCCGTCTGTAAAATTCGGGGTGTTAGTATCACATTTATACTCATAGATACGTTCACGAGAAGGCGTTTTAAACATACGCGGAATCCTATTGGGAGCACGATCAAAAAACGGATTACCTTCATACGTTAATTTTAAAAGGTATTTACCACTTTTTGTTTTTACCGAAGTTCCAACGCTTGCCACTACAGACTTAACACGACAATTAATGTATTCGCTAAAATTTACATTATCAAGACCAATATCCAGAATATAAGCATTACCATTGATTAATTTACCTACAGGCACTTCTACCGTAATACGTATCGGACTAGTTACAGATTGATGAATAGAATTTAGCAAATTCAAGGCAGTTAAGGTATTCTGACTTTGCTTGACAATTGTACCTTTAAAACTCAGCAAATCAAATGCTGTCATTAATGTAGGCGCTTGAAGATTCTCATATTGAAGTGCCTGATCTTGTAAAATCAGCGTTTTAGAAAGCATGCTCAACATACGATTTCGTAAGAATTGAAGTGAAGCAGTCATACCAATCAAATCAAGATTAAGCGGTTCTAGCGACGGAATATTACCCGGTTTTAGTTGGTCTTTTATTCCATCGAGTCTTTTTTGCTGCGCTTCGCTCAATACGTTTAATCTTTGCTGATTATAAATATCTTTGGCGAGTTGGTTTGCTGCATCTTTTGCGCTAAGCAACGCTTTTCCGCGAAGAAGTAGAATTTGGAATGCATTTATCAAATCATTCTTTTCTTGTACAGTCGGTCCAGAATCGATTATAAGCTTCATATTAGCACTCATTTCATCCCATGTCAGATTCGATTCAATAGAAAACGAAGCATTTTTTAGTTCATTAAGAGCTTTCTCTGCATTTAGCAATTCCTCAACACCTTTAACCCCTGTTGTAAATACTTTATACGATGCATTTAAAATATTAAGTAATTTCTGCATCTGTTGCACTTTAAGTCCTAATTCCTCTACAGCTTTGATTGATTTGGCAGGAATTGCAATAGATGTAGCTACGGAAAAAATAGTCGTCGCCATATCAAGACCAAATTGTATCGCTTGTCGAGTTTGCCAATCTCTTACAGCCTGCTTATAATTTAGTACGGCAGTTTGCAAATCAGATTTTTGACTGTCAACATTTTTCTGAAAAGTAGCAATTTTAGCTTCTAGGCTTTTGAGTTCTTTCTCTTTTTGGGTAATAATTTCTTTGTAATAAGAACTCAAATCACGCTGCTGGTCGGCATTTGCCTGAATGAACTTTGTAAGCAATTTACCCGATTCAATTATATTCTCATTCAGCGATTTACCTACATCTATAATTAGTTCCTTTGTCTTTCTTGCCTCAATAATATCCTGATATTTTTGTATCTCAAGAGCAATACCGTCAGAATATTGTATAATAGTTTCTATATGTTTTTTGTATTCTTTAGCCGGTAATAGTGGTACATAAGCAGCATATTCGGGATTCATAGCATTTCGGACACTATCCATTGCTCGTACTCTCAAATCTAGCACATTTGCATTACTACTTACTTGAGGAAGAATACTGGTAATCCAACCCATCGTGTCTGCCACAAAGTTTAATGCATTTTTTTGATTCGTATCGTTAAAATCTGTACAACCTGCCATAATAGATTCGGCAAAAGAATAAGCAAAAGATAAATTTTCTTCCATATCTGGAAATACATCACTTTCTTTAGGTTCCTTACGAACATCATCTGTGATTAATACAAGAGATCTACCGTGTATTTTGGCTGTATCATGCATAAATTTTAGCCCGTCTACTATGGTAAAATGCTCCGTAAAATCGTCTTTTGTAACAACCATTCCGCCATAAAAAACTTTACTATTGAGGTTAAATGATTTATAACCGTCTTTACTTAGTTTGCAAACAACAACGCCTTTATCAGTTTCCATATTAGTACTTTGAGTAAGTATATTAATATAGTTTCCAGGAATGCTTATCGTGCCAATTTTTGAATATAGATATTGCGAACAAAGTATAAATTTTAATGCCTTATTACTGGCTATAAACTGCATTTCATCCAATGCTAGTTTGGCTTTATACGTGTTTATGTCTTTTGTTACAATTGTACTAAGAAATCCCGGAATTTCGGAGTCAGGGATAACATTCTTAATATCATACGGGAAATATTTTTCGAAGTTAGGAACAACACGATCTGTGAATTTTTGGATTAACGCCCCTTTTAAGATACGCTTCATTACCAAGCGGCGGTTATACTCTGCAAAAACGGACAAGGTTGTAAGTTTGAATCTTGTAACTGCGTTTTCTTTATAGTTAGCAAGATTTATTTTTCCATCTAAAAACGGTTCAAAAATACTATTGGTTTCTGACCATCTTTGATCATGCCAAAGATTCTTTTTGATGTCGCTTTCTAAGAGTTTGCTATTACCAAAACTAATGAGTTTACTATATTCTTTTACAAAACCAAAAGCTCCTGTAAGGGCATTTGTTGTAAAATAGCAAAAATTAACAGAGTCTTCATCTGTGTATTTATTTTTAGAAAAACTAGCCGAAACCTTCTTAAAGGAGTCTTTATTGTATGCAAACACCTGAAAAATAATATCTCCCACATTTACACCAGATACAAAATGAGTTCCCCATTCGTTAAAATGCTTCATGCAAATATTTGCCTGATTTAAAGTCGTTTCTGCAGGATTGTATTGTCCTTTTTCATCATCAGAAGCTCTTACTTTAATCAAACTTTTGCGAAAATCTTCCTCAATCTGATATTCTGTCGAAGGTAATAACGGATTAGGATGTAATATTGTTCCAGATTTATTGATAGGATGAAAAGCCGCAGCTGATAAGCGTTCTAGCTTAACAAGAGCATACGAGGTATCTGATGCTTTTAAATCTAAACCTAGATTCTCAGAAAGTTTTTTTAGTGCTTCATCGCGATCCTGATCACGCAATAACATAGTTCCCGCAGCGACTTCAGCATCTGGAGCACCATCATTAGGGTTATCAATTTGATATGGAAATAGAGCATTTAAAAGATTTTCTGCATCTTCGTGAATAGAAACTATTGGGTAATTCCATTCCAGTTTTTTATCGGGATTTATATCTATTTCTAGCTCTTTCAAAGCTTTTTTATCTTGCAGAAACAAGCCTTGATTATCTACAGACGAAGGATTCCAAGAAGGGTTATATCCAAAGATTAAATTAGTTGTGGTACCTAGTGTAATTTTACTTTTTATAATTGCCATAATACTATAATTGGGGTATTAGTAAATAATCGCGTGCCACATATAAATCAATAATTTATAAGTAGCCGCTTAGCTCAAAGTAAATAAAAAGGAAGTGTTTTTTTATAGGTAAAAATACCTGAATAATTTACCGATAAAATAGCATATATTTATAATCTGTATCCGTATATAAATTGTTTTCTGTATCTGTACCTGTTTTTATTTAGTGCGTAGGTTTGCAGTAAACAAATCCTCCTTATGAATACTCAAATAAATAAAGTGCAACATCTAGAATTTGGAACTGTAAATATCTCACACCTTGGTAGTATTTTAAACATATGCAACCGAGCAAAAGAACGGACTAAAAATGACCCAAATCTGATACAAAATATAGACGAAAACAATATGAATCATTTTGGACTTCCGCTAAGTGTTGCTCATTACGGAAACCAAATGTTAGGCTACGGATTTGTATCGATTAATACTTCTGGAGAAACAGAATTTAATTATTACTTTGAAGAAAAAGAACATAATGCATCACAAATAAAAGATGGTTTAGAACTAGAAGCAAAAAAAGCTTTCAAAGCTTTATTTAATGATAATGCTTCCAAAGAAAATGCGGTTCAAAATGCGATAGATAAACTAACAAACTGGATAAATCAGTGCTAGTTTTTAGAACAAATAATTAAGCTTTGTTTACAAAAAAAAACGAACCATGTAAGTTATGTAAGTTCATTTAATCGAAGTGTTTTAAAACTTATATTTTCTTAAATCACTTATATGGTTTAAAATGCTTTTTAATAAAATATTAGCCAATAAGGTTATATAACTTGTTAAGATAAAATTAAAGAAATGGCTAAAGAAGTCTTATATATAAAAATTGCCCACATAATTCAGGAACAGATTTTATCTGAAACGCTAAAGATAGGAGATAAGCTACCTTCAATTCGTGCGCTACAAAAATTATACAACGTAAGCATAAATACAGTTAAACAGGCATTTTTAGAGTTAGAAAGTAAATCTTTGATAGAATCGAGACCTAAATCTGGGTTTTATGTAAGTAATACATCTAATAGGAAATTTTCAATTCCTTCGATGAATAAATTGAAAGTATCTGAAACCCAAAAAAGTCCTGACGATTTAATTACTAAGGTATTTGACACCTTTGGTGATAAAAGCATTACCCAATTTTCTTTGGGAGTTCCGCATAAGAGTTTGCTTCCTATTGCCAAACTGAATAAAGGAATTATTAAAGCTACGCGAAATCTGGAGGAGAGTGGAACAGACTATAATTTGGTTCAGGGAAATTTAAATCTAAGACGCAATCTCGCAAAATGGTCGCTTGTATTAGAAGGTAAACTAACCGAAGATGATTTTGTAACTACTTCTGGAGCTATGAATGCTATTTATAGCTGCTTAATGGTCACAACCCAACGAGGAGATACCATCGCTATCGAAAGTCCCGTTTATTTTGGAATACTCCAAATAGCAAAGTCTATGGGACTTAATGTTATCGAGCTCCCTACACATCCCACAACTGGAGTAGATCTTGATGCTTTAAAAAAAGTAATACCAAAGATTAAAGCATGTTGTTTTATGAGCAATTTCAGTAATCCTTTGGGGAGTTTAATGCCCGATGAAAGCAAAAAGGAATTGGTCGAATTGCTTACTTATCATAACATTCCGCTTATAGAAGATGATTTGTATGGCAATCTTTTCTTTGGCGCAGCCAGACCAAAACCTTGTAAATATTATGATGAAGCTGGAATTGTTATGTGGTGCGGATCAGTATCTAAAACACTTGCACCAGGATATAGAGTAGGGTGGGTTGCTCCGGGACAGTTTAAAGAGAAAATAATCAGGCAGAAATTAGTACAAACAATCTCTACGCCATCTTTGTATCAAGAAGTAGTTGCCGATTTTATGGAATTTGGAAGATATGATCATCATCTAAGAAATTTCAGACACACTTTGCATACAAATTGCCTACATTTTCAGCGTGCTGTCGAAGATTATTTTCCTGAAAATACTAAGATTTCTCAACCGCAAGGAGGATCTTTTCTTTGGCTTGAACTTGACAAAAATATTGATACCGCTTCATTATATGATATTGCAATAAAGCAAAAAATCAGTTTTGCTCCAGGCAGAATTTTTACCCAACATGATCAATACAATAATTGCATGCGTCTTAATTTTGCTTTAGAGTGGAATGATAAACTAAATCTAGATATAAAACGACTTGGCACAATTGTAAAAAATGCTTTGTAATACTGTTGCCTATAAAAACATATAACTGTCATTGTGACAGCTCGTCTTTACTAGTATTAGTTTTTAACCAAAACAACTATATATCAGTATTTTAAACAAAACTACTTAAACTAATAAGTTCAATATAAAAACAAATGAATCAAGATATAATTAACTCTCAATCAAGAATAAAAATAATAGATTACACAGATAAATTCAAAGAATCTATCAAAATTCTGAACTACGCTTGGCTAGAAAAATATTTTAAAATTGAAAAAATGGATGAAGTTTCACTCTCAAATCCAAAAGAAGAAATCATTGATAAAGGTGGTTTTATATACTACGCTACATTAGATAATGAAATTGTTGGGACAGCTTCACTTCTAAAAAAAAGCGATACTATTTTCGAATTAGGAAAAATGGCGGTCAGTGATAAAGCACAAGGTTATGGTATTGGCACATTATTATTGGAGCATTGCATTACAACTGCAAAGGACATGAAAATAGAAAAGCTAATTCTGTATTCTAACACAAAGTTAGAGTCAGCAATACATCTTTATCGCAAATATGGATTTGAAGAAATCCCATTGGAGCAGGGGCTTTATGAACGAGCAAATATTAAAATGGAGAAGAAGCTACCTTAAGAGGAGGAACAAAGAAAAAAAGCAACAAAGGCTCAAAGGTTGAAAAAAAAAGAAGAGACCGAGATTAATTTTAACCACAATGTATTCCCCAATCTTGTCTCCCTGACACAGGAAGGGTCTCCACAAGTAGTTCAAGAATAAAAGGAAAAATATTAAAATGGAGAAGGCACTAGTGCGTTTTTAACCGCAAAGTAAGCAATCCCGAAGCGTCGGGATACGCAAAGGTCGCAAAGCTTTAAGCATAATTTATTCCCAAACTTGTCTCCCTGACGCAGAAAGACAAGTTTGCGGTTAAACTATACAAGCTACGACCTCAGAAGCTTAGTGACTCAGTAACTTAGCAACTAATAATAAATTTAAAAAGCTTCTCCGATTCGGAAATAAAGTCCCCAATCGCCTTTTCCAACAGCTGCATCCAAGCCAACATTAAATTTCTCGTGCTTAAAGGCTCTGTAGCGATAGCCAATTCCTGCACCAGGATATAAATTCCAATTAAAATCGGATGTATCAGAGCCATAAATAGTTGCTACGCCAGCAAAACCTACAAGTCCCATTTTTTTATTAAAGTTATAACGGTATTCCGCTTGTAAAGCCATTAGTCCGTCGCCACGGTATTTCCCTTCTGAATATCCTCTAATATCCTCACCGCCAATAGTTACTTGTTGCTCAAAAGAAATATTCCCTAAACCAAACTTACCCGAAAAACGAGCTGCTAGTACATCGGTTCCACTTCTCATAGGAAAGTATTTATTGTACTCTGAGAGAATTTTATTGGCACTAACATCATTACCAACCCATGTGGGATAGCCAATCCAACGCAATTTTACTTTATCACCTTTGGTCGGATAATAAACTGCGTCACGAGTATCGTACATCATATTTAGCTGCAAACCATTTGTTTGAGTAACAGAAGATGGTTGTATATCATCTTCATATTTTGTATCGTAATGCGCATACGAATAACCGATACCAGCATACAGCGATTTAACAACTTTTCGTTGGAGAGTCATGGCTACAACTGTTTTTTTGGTTGCATAATCATAAAAGTCTGGCGTGTCGATATCATCCACATAAAACTGGGCATTTTGATCACCAGTTACAAAAATAAATTGAGCCCGCCACTTGTCTTCGTTAAAATACCATTTGTTAAAAGAAGCCACAAAATAGGATTTATTAGTCGTATAAACAGCAGATATACCCGATAGCGATTTAGGCGAAATAGTATCGGCTTTATTGAGTTTATACATCATCATAGGAATAGCACCAAACATAAAATCCAGCGTTCTATTATAATTAAGATAAGGCATTACATTAAAATCTATATTCTTTTGTTTTGCCTTTGTTGTAACTGAGCTATCAATTGGTTTTGTTTGAGATGATGCACATAAACAAAATAAAAACAGCATTATAGTAGGTAAGATTTTATGCATTTTGGATGTATTTTTAAGTTACTTTATAAACTATTTAATGTATTCCAGAAGGTATGCAAATGGGGTGTTTTTTGATATGAATAAATAAATTTACTCTTCATAAAACTTAAAGGTAAATTATTTTTTTAAAGCAGCAAAATCATCTCGTGACAGATTCAAATATTTTAAATCACACTGATTTTCAAGACCCTAAGAATTCATTAGGTCTTTTGTTGAGTATCTGAAAAAAACTAGTACTAAATGCTTGTATACTTTTGTAACCCACAAGATAAGCAACCTGAGAAACTGTATATTTCCCAGTACTTAAAAACTCGATTCCTTTTATAATGCGTACCAATTGAATATACTTAGAAATCGTAATTGTTGTTTCTTTCTTAAATATTCGTTCTAAGGATCGCAAAGACATATTGTTGTTTTCGGCAATGGTACTTATATGTATATAATTTGCCATATTATCCAGAATAAAATTGCTTATTTGTAACAATCGCTCATCGTTCGGGATAACGATATTTAAAGTTATTGCATCTTTAAAAAAGCTAGGCAACTCTACAAAAATGGCATTCAGAAAAGCTTCCTCTTCAATCGAATATTCTTCTTTTTTACTCCATTTTACGCAATAAGATATCATCTCCCGAAGTACTGGAGGTACAGAAAAAATTCTTAGTTTATCATAAAAATTATCTTGCTCATTAATAGAATAAAAAATGGTTCTCAAATTTATATCTTCAGAAACTGCAGTTGTTCTGTGTGATAGGTTAGAGGGAATCCATGCAGCATGATTTTGAGGCAAGAGATAGATACGCCCAGCCACATGTAAGTATTGAAAACCTTTCTCTACATAAACAAGTTGCGCCCTATTATGAGAATGCTCATTGGAGTCATGTATCCAATTATCTTCAAACCAAACGTAGGCTTTTTTGGCAATACGATCTACTAATTCATGGTTTTTCATAATGCATTATATAATTTGCTTTTGTCGTTTTAGATTAAATATATGGCAAATTTAATTATAATACGCATGGTAAATTTGCAGAAGAAAAAAAATATTATGAATAAGCATAAAAAAGACTGGAAAAGTAAGACAGGGTTTTGTTTCGGAATCGTACTGCCATTTATAGGAATATTATTTGTTGCCTCCACATTGCGAGCGCCATTAACAGCACTTGGACCTGTATTAACCGAGATTAGTAAATCATTAAATCTTTCAAATAGTGAGGCTGGATTCCTTACAACCATTCCATTAATGGCATTTGCATTCCTATCTATTCTTGTTGGGCAATTATCTAAAAAACTGAGTCTGGAGAAATTTTTACTTTTTTCGATTGCACTTTTAATCGCAGGATTATATATAAGAATAATGGGTACAGTAGTAACACTATTTCTAGGATCTGCCATACTTGGTATTGCAATTTGCATCGGAAATGTTTTAGTGCCAGGATATATCAAGAAAACATTTCCTAATAAATCCGGAATGGTTATCGGTTTCTATTCTGTATCGATGAATCTTACAGCAGCTCTAGCATCTGGATTTAGTATAGCAATTGGTAAATTAAGCGGTCTTGGCTGGAAAGGCTCTTTAGGAATCTGGATTTGGATTGCTGTATTTTCTTTTTTAATATGGTTACCAATCGTATTAAAAAGAACAAAAAACATTGAAGAGACAGGAATAGTAAAGAGCAATCTAAATATATTTAAATCACCATTGGCATGGCAAATTAGTATATTCATGGGGCTTCAATCATTAATGTATTATTCTCTTGTAACCTGGCTTCCGATGTTGTTACAGGGTTTTGGTATGGTAAAAGAAGAAAGTGGATGGGTTTTGTCTTTTATGCAAATGGCGATGTTGCCTTTAACTTTCCTTGGGCCAATTATTGCATCTAAACTTACTAACCAGAAAAGCTTAATTTTTGTTGTTGCTGCAGGAATGTTTATTAGTGTTTTGCTTATACTATTCTTTCAATTACAATATATTTATACTGCAGTTATCCTTTTCGGAATATCTTCAGGATTATCTTTTAGTCTATCAATGATGTTTTTTGTTCTTCGTACTGCAGATAGTCACACTGCTACAAGAATATCTGGTATGGCACAATCGGTAGGTTATTTATTGGCTGCATTTGGACCTCCCATATTTGGTAGTTTATATGAATACGGTGAGACATGGAATTTATCTTTATACTTTCTTTTAATAATGATAGTTATAATGTTTTTTGTAGGGCTTAAGGCGGCAAGAAACCATCTTATAAAGTAGTCTTAACCTACATATTTAAGTTTAAAACAGGCGTAATTGCCTGTTTTTTTTATGTATATAATCATCCTTATTTGTATGAATTTAACATTTTCAAAATAGGTATAAATACGGTATTGATATTTAAATTTTCGTTTTAAATTGTATTTAAATTAAAAATCCATAAACCAAATATTATTAGGGTAAGTAAAAAAGGAAAGTTCAACCCCCAAATTATTATGATAATGGACAAAATTAAATTGAATTTCATCAACAAATCTAATGACGCAAATAACAATAATGTCATTATTTTTCAACAAAATGTTGCTCAGGAATTTGAAAAAAGTGCTATTGCCTGGAAGGTAATAGAAAATAGTAGCAGACTAGACAACCATCCTTTTGCATTTTCAATGGGGTATGAAGTAGCTACTTGTGATTCATACGGCAATTTTACCCCAATGCTTTACACTTATGAAGGAACAGCGTATGAAATGGTCAAGGATAACGCTGGCAGTGTACTGAGAGTTGCATCAAAACCAGCTACTAATCTTAGCCAAATAGAAGTAAAAAACGCGCTTCCGTCTGGAATAATCAACGCAAACTGCTACAGAAACAATAGATTAATTGCTACAAAAACAAACCTAGCTCCTGGAGAAAAAGCAGTTTTTGAATTTTACCCAAGACTTTTTATAGGTGTTGTTCCTGAAATAGAAGAAGGAGATGTATTAGACTCTGCTATAATCTCACAGATTAATTCACAAATAAATTTATTTGGTATAACTAGTGCAGATATTGTAATGACAGGAGGAGGACCTGGTAATCACTCGCCAGCATTCAATTTTAGTTTAGAAAACATAAATAAACAATGAACAGAGAAATAAAAACATTAGATTTTTTTCAGTACAAACCTTTTACTAAAGACTCCGCCAGTTTTTCTTTCCTAGCGAAATTAGCGTCGTTAAAAATAAGAGGACATAGGGAACAAATACAAAATGAAGCTATTGCTTATATTGACGGAATTGCCCCTTATGAATTGCAATATGTATCTAATCCAAGCAACTTACAAGGAAATATTAGCAAATTCAAATCATTTTATAACATCTTAAATAAAGATAAAAATTTCACACAAATAGTAGAACAAACCTGTGTGTTTTTTAATACTAATGTAAATGATTTTTTAATATATCTAAAAAGTGATTCTTATCTGGAAAATAAAGAAAAATTATGGGAATCTTATTTTGCTTTGATTATAGAAATGGGATTTCAAAGTGAGAATCGTTCCGCTATAATAAAAGTATTAGGACTTTGTAATTTTCTAGAAGTAATATTTAATCACCTGGATGATTCCCAATTTGGCACAACGCTTAATGCAAGTAAATTAGTATCTCTGTTTAATGCGAGTATCATTTTAGATAAAGATATATTTCCGCTTCCTTCTTCATCCTATATATCTTTCAATTAAAACTATACAAAGAGTCATCCTAAAAAGATGGCTTTTTTTATTGTGATAGTTTCTCTAAATAATTCAGCATAAATCTATAAAACAGACATAGCGTAATATTAATAAATTATTAAATGACTGAACGACAAAAATATTGATAAAGGTTTAATCTTACTTTTGTAAGGGTCTTCTTTAACGATTTAAAATTACAATATGAGTTCTAATTTAGTAATAAGGTTAAGAGAGGGAGATGATTCCTGCTTCAAAGAAATTTATGATCTATATCATTATAAAGTTTTTTGTTTTATAAAGAAATACACCTCGCAGCTTGCAGATTCTGAAGATGTGACTCAAAATGTATTTATTCACCTTTGGAAATATAGAACCAAATTGGACCCAAATGTAAGCTTAGAAGCTATTTTGTTTAAAAGTTCAAAACAGGAGATATCGAAATGGTATAAAAAACAAAACAGAATCTTTTCTGTAGAAAATGACCAGTTAATTAAAGAACTCGATAGCGCATCTGAAACGGAAGATGATATAAGTTCCAAGCTAGAAAAAATAGAATACCTCCTGAATAAGATCCCTCCAAAAAGAAGGAAAATCTTCAATCTACATAAATTTGAAGATCTTAGTTATAAAGAAATTGCCGTAGAGATGGATATGTCGCCAAGCGCGGTTGCTAACCAAATCTCAAAGACCTTACAATTTCTTAAAAAGAATTCAGTACATAATCATGAACTGTACTGGTTTGCATTATTCTTTATAAGTCAGCCAAGTTTGATGATATAATACGATTTCAGATTTTCTCCCTATACAATACTTTTTACCAGCTCTTTTTTTCTTTTGTTTTTGAATTTTCTGTTTTTTACCATCAAATAAACATCCCTCAAATGGTTACTTAGATTAAGAAAACGTTAATAGTAATATTACCCCATGATATTTGCCCGACTAGGAATCTAATGTAATTGAATTGATAAAATTCATGTATAATTTTCAATAGTAAACTTAATTGTAATGAGATCTAAAAAATTAAAAGAAGAATGGAACGCAATACCTAATAGAGGTATTCTTCCTGACCAAATTGCATCCCGAATGTGGGATAATATTCAGAACGTTACAATTAATAAATACAAAAGCTTTTATAATTGGGTTGCAGCAGCGTGTGCAGTAATAATTTTGTCTTTTAGTGGATATCAGGTTTTTACTCCATCGCATAATGCTACAGTAGCAATTACTTCAACAAAAACATTTAACAAAGATATACGCCTGATAAGTTTACCTGATGGAACACGTGTATGGCTAAATCAAAATACTTTAATAGAATATCCAACTGAATTTGCTAAAAATGAAAGAGCAGTAAAATTAACTGGAGAAGCTTTCTTTGAAGTTAAGAGAGATGTATCACGACCTTTTGTAATTACATCTGGAGCTATAAAAACGACTGTTTTAGGTACATCATTTAATATTAGTTCTTACGCTAACAAAGAACCTCAAGTAAATGTAAGAACAGGTAAAGTAAAAGTAGAAAGTAAACAGAATGTAGTTTTCTTGGTAAAAGGGGATAAGGCTATTTATAATAATGCTGATGCAAAAATTGAAAAGCAAAAAACTACTTTGCTTGAGCCTGAATGGAAAAAGGTTTTAATTTATGTAGATGGGTTAACTCTCGCACAAGTTATAGAGAAACTAAAACTTGACCATTCTTTTACGGTTGACTATCTAGAGGAAAATCTAAAAGACCTTAAAATACAGGGAACCCTCGATACTAGACAAGGGTTTTATGAAATGCTTCAAACTGTAGCGTTTGCTCTGGAAATTAAAATAAGAACAACCGGCAAAGACACCTATCTCATAAGTAGATAATCCGTTCTACAGTTTTTTTAAACAGACTTTAACAGAAAGAATACAGCAGTATTAAATCAATAAGAAAAATGATTTAATAGCTAGCTGCTAGGAAGCCATTAAAATTTTATAAAAATATTAACCCTAAATATCATATTAAAATAAATACCAATAACAAACTAACAATTATCAATTATGAACAATGATTACTCCAGGCAATTTGCCATTTGGATTTTGTTTTTCGGATTATTCTTCGGAACAAACATTATTTACTCACAAACCGGAACAGTTTCGGTTGATTTTAAAAACTCTACACCACAAAAAATTATTGATAATTTAAAATCCAGAACTCCATATCAATTTATTTATCAAAAAGATTTGGATCTAAGTTTACCTCTAGTTACACTAAAAAAAGAAAATGTTACAATTGATGAAATTTTAAATGATTTACAAAATCAGACAAATTTAAATTTCAGAAGAAATGAAAATAATATAGCTGTAAATAGTAAAGATTCAGGCAAAAAAAAAAGAAGGGCAAAATCGTAGGTAAAGTTGTCGATGCAAACGGACTTTCATTGCCCGGAGTAAATATAAAAGTAACCCAACTGAGTTTGGGAGCACAATCGGATATTGATGGTAATTATGTTTTAGAATTAGAGCCTGGCGAATATACTATTGAGATTAGCGCCATTTCATTTCAAACACAAAAAATTACAGGCATAAAAGTGCTTGAAGGTGGTGAAACACCATTAGTAGTTTCATTAAAAGAAGATGCGCAATCGCTTAATGAAGTAATTATAATTCAGAATTATAAACAAGCAACAGCATCTGTTCAGGGAATGTTGATACAGCAAAAAAAAGCAGCACAATTCTCTGATGGAATTTCGGCAGAACAAATAGCAAGAACACCAGACAAAGATGTTGGTAGTGCCCTTAAGCGTATCACGGGCGTAACAACAATTGATAATAAATATGTTGTAGTTCGTTCTATGGGAGAACGTTGGAACCAAGCCGTAATGGACGGAATCACGTTGCCAAGTACAGATGCATACCAGCAAAACTTCTCTTTTGATATTATCCCGACTGCTATGGTAGAAAGTATAGTAGTTAGTAAGTCGGCAACGCCAGATATGTACGCTAATTTTGCAGGAGGATATGTTGAGATAAAAACAAAGGATATTCCTAAAGAAGATTTTACAAGTTTTTCGGTAAGTACCTCGTATAACAGCCGAAGTGCTTTTAAAGAAAGACTTACCAAACAAGAAGGAGCTTATGATTATTTGGGTTTTGATGACGGAAGACGTGATTATCCTAATATGTTACCTCTAGAGCCACCAACTAGTGAAGCAACCTCCGGCCCATTTATAGAACAGTCTAAAAAGTTTACCGAGGATAATTTTTCTACCTATAAAACGTATGGTGCACCAGGAACTACATTACAATTTGCATTGGGGCGATCATATAATTTAAAAAATAACAATAAATGGGGATTTGTGGGATCCATACTTTTCAAGAATACACAAGAAAAAATAGACATCGAACACACACAAAGAGGAAGATTTATTGAAAACTCAAGATTTGCACAAGAAGGAGAAGGAGGAAGAGCATATTCGATTTTTGAAAAATATGGATTTAATAACTCAGGTGCAAATTATAATTATAATTCTACTTTGGGGGGAATGTTTAATGCTGCTATTCAGCTAGGTAAACATAAAATTACTACTCGTAACACCGCAATGCATATCTATAACAATCAATTGACTCAAATTACGGGTTGGGAAAAAGGGAATACTATTACCGGAATTATAGACGGTAGTGATCTTCCAACAACAATTGAAACTAATTATCCTATTTATACAACTTTTATTCAAAATAAAATTGAGGGAAATCATCGTTTTGATCAACTTGAGATTAATTGGTATACTAGTTATAGCAATATCACAAAAGACACAAAAGATGCTACTTTTCTACAAACCTCATATAAAAAAGTAGGTGACGATGTATTAGCTTATAATACAGTCTACAACAGCGGAAATAGATTACCATTTAGCAGAGACAATTATTCCAATGATGAAACGGATTATAACTGGGCTATTAATTTAGATTATTCTTTTGATTTAGGTGAAGTAAGCAAAAATGATATTAAAGCAGGTTATTTCGGAACATATAAAACAGCTACAAATCAGCAAAGATCGGCTAAACTTATAACTGTTGGACAAAAGAGTGAAACAGCTGAAATTTATATGCCGCTTTCAGAATTTTTGAATGGTTCGCAATATTATTATGGTGGTTTTGGCTGGGATGATTACGGAAAATATGGAGATAAATATGAAGGAGATGTAAAAGTACATTCCCCTTTTTTAATGCTTGATAATAAAATTGGTCGTTTTGTAAGACTCGTTTGGGGAGCAAGAGCCGAAAGTTATATTTATAGCGAAACATCGAATCAGTTTGAAGGTTCTGGCGTTTTTTCATTCATAAAAGAAGACAAAAAGTGGCAATTTTTACCATCCGCTAGTTTAACAATTAGTCCAACCAATAAAATGAATGTTAGAGTTGGATATAATAGATCTGTATTACGTCCTCAATTTTCGGAACGCGTAGGTACTCCGTATTATGATCCCATTCGTAACGCCAAAATTCTAAACTGGTCTGGAGGAATGATTTCTAGTGTATCTAATAATTATGATTTAAAATTAGAATGGTTTCCATCAGGTGGTGAAATTTTGTCTTTTGGAGTTTATCATAAAGATATTAAGGATCCTATAGAAGCTATTGGTACTGTAAACGGAAACTCAGGTATTATTTATAATCTTAATTCTTATAACGCCAAACTGTGGGGGATAGAAGCGGAATTTTATAAAAATCTTACTTTTTTAGGAGAAGGACCAATTTTAGAAAAATTATTCGTTTCAGGAAATGTTTCTATTAATGATACAAAAGTAACATCATACGTACGTATAGATGGTGAGGGTGGACTTTATGAGGCTAACAGACCACTTTACGGACAATCACCTTATACCTATAATTTAGGATTAGACTATATAGGAGACCGCATGGGATTTAGTGTGAGGCAAAATGGAATTGGTGACCAATATATTTTGGTAGGATTTGAATATTCCAGAGAAGAAATCAGAATGCCTTATGCTGTAACTGATGCTCAGGTAAGTTATAAGTTTTTTAAAGAAAAAAATCTGGAATTAAAATGCAGTATAAAAAACATGTTTGATGCTGGTATTCAAACCTATAATAATGCTAATAGCTATTCACATCTTGAAGATTTTTCGATGGGGAGTAATCCTAGAAGCCAATTTTCATTAGGAGCCAATGCTAGTAAAAAATATGATGAAGACATAGATCAGGTCATGTTTAAAGCTTGGAGCGGTAGAACTATAAGTGTATCGGTTAATTATTCGTTTTAAGTGAGATTTTTATCAAAAAACTAAGGAAAGATATTTTGCTGCTCTTTCTAAGGTTTCTTTTTAAGAGCGGCAAATATCTAATAAATATACTTTTATGAAAAAATTACTTCTATGCGCAATGATAGCTCTATCAGTGAGCTCTTGCCAAAACAATGATGATGCTGTTGACTCCTCTTTTTCTATGAAAGCTTCCGGAGCAGATTACACAGGATATCCTGCAACGGTACAAACTGTAAATGGCGCTATTACAACCAATACTACCTGGACAAACGACAGAGTATGGGAAATTAGCGGAATTGTTACTGTAAAAAACGGAGCGACCCTAACCATTCAGGCAGGTACATTTATTAAAGCAAAATATTTAGGAAGTTATGTAGCAACAGGAGTACTTGTCATTACTAAAACTGGAAAGATTGATGTACAGGGAACTGCAACTGCTCCAGTAATTTTTACAAGTTATAATTTATTAGATGGCAACGCCAATACTGTAGCAGTTCCTGGGGATTTTGGAGGTGTAGCAATATTAGGAGATGCAAGAATTAATACTTTCTCTACTACAAATGTTGTCGAAGGATTAGATGACCAACCTACTTGGTCTGATTTTTATTATGGAGGAGCCAATGATACTCATAATTCAGGAGCTTTACATTATGTACGAATCGAATTTGCAGGAAGGCTTATAGATTCAAATTACGGATTAAGCGCATTAACATTTGCAGGGGTAGGTAGCAGTACTATAGTAGATCATGTTCAGGTATCTTATTCTAAAGATGATTCTATAGAGTTTTTTGGAGGAACGGTTAATGCAAGCCATTTGGTATCTTTTGCTCCAGATGATGATAATTTTGATTTTAATTTAGGATATAGAGGAACTATTACAAAAGCTATTGCAATTGCTGACAGTAATTCAACTCACAGTTTAAGCGGAGGAAGGCCAGATTCTAATGGTATTGAGTTGGATAACAATCCAACTGGTCAGGCAACAGCAATTATTACACATCCGGTTATTTCTCAAATGTCTATTATTGGAGTTAGCTCTAATACAGTAGCAGATTTATACGAGAATGCTATTCATGTACGCAGGGCAGGTAATATAAGCATTGCAGATGTTACAGTTACAGGATACAACAGAGGTATTAACTGGGAATCTCCTTCAGTACCAAGTGGCTCTTCAAGATTAAGAATATCAATTCATGGCTTTGATAATTTTGTAATACCAGTCGGCACAAGTTTATTTGGTCCAGGTTCAAGTACTTCTATAGCAGATCCAGCTCCAAAATGGGTTATTAACCAACCATTCTTTAATGATGGACCATTAAATTTTACAGGTACTACAGGGGCATTTAAAACTGAAACTGACTGGACTAACACTTGGACCAAGTTTATAAACTTTTAATTTTAATAATTTATTCATAACATTCAATTTATCAGGTGATTAAATTTTATAATCTAAAGTATTACATCTTATAAAAAAATGATTTCAATCACTGAATATTAAGAAACCGTTAACAATAAAATCAGGCATGATATTTTGGTTTTTCAAAATCTAATATAAGTAGTTGTAAGTATTGAATTTGATTATTTGCTTTAATGCATTAAGCACAAAAAATAACGAAATACTTAATAAGGTCTTTTACAATTTTGGGTAATAAAATTTTAAAAGAATGGAAAGATAACCTTTTGTTGCGGTAAAAAATCCTAAGAGCAAAAGATGGAAATAGTAGGTACAAAATCCGATGGTAAAGCGGGGAAATTATAAAAAAATCTTTACCAAAAAAAGAGA
Organism: Flavobacterium sp. GL_143; assembly: GCF_057834355.1. NCBI lineage: Bacteria > Pseudomonadati > Bacteroidota > Flavobacteriia > Flavobacteriales > Flavobacteriaceae > Flavobacterium > Flavobacterium sp. GL_143. The sequence continues at coordinate 4,209,205 of NZ_CM174401.1, forward strand.
AAGACCTGAGGAAAGATATTTTGCTGCTCTCTCCAAAGGCCTAGATTGTAATAGCGGCAAATATAGCAATAATTAAATTATTTATGAAAAAATTTTTTCTATTCGCAATGGTAGCTCTAGTTGTGAGCTCTTGCCAAAATGATGATTCATCTACAGATTCTTCTTTTTCTATGAAAGCTTCTGGAGCAGATTACACAGGGTATCCAGCAGCTGTTCAAACGGTAAGCGGTGCTATAACAACCAATACAACCTGGACAAACGACAGAGTATGGGAAATTGATGGAGTTATTACTGTAAAGGGTGGTGCTAAACTTACTATTCAGCCAGGTACTTATATTAAAGCTAAGCCACTTGCTGCTGGTGTAGCTACAGGAGTTCTTGTCATTACAAAAACTGGACAAATAGATGCGCAGGGAACTGCAACTGCTCCGGTAATTTTCACAAGTTATAATTTATTAGATGGTAACGCAAATACAGGAGCAACTCCTGGAGATTTTGGAGGTATAGTACTTTTAGGAGATGCCGAAGTTAACACTGGTTCAGTTACTAATATCGTTGAAGGATTAGATGATCAGCCTAATTTTGCTGAATTCTATTATGGAGGTACAAATAATGCTCATAGTGCAGGAGCATTAAACTATGTACGTATCGAATTTGCAGGGCGTATCTTAGATACTGATGTTGAAATTAACGGTCTTACACTTGCAGGAGTAGGTAGCGGAACTGTAGTAGATCACATTCAGGTATCTTATGGTAAAGATGATTCATTTGAATTCTTTGGTGGTAAAGTAGATGCTAGTCACTTAGTTTCATTTGCACCAGATGATGACAACTTCGATTTCGATTTTGGTTACACTGGAAAGATCACAAAAGCAATTGCAATTGCAGATAGTAATTCAACTCATAGTTTAAGTAGCGGAAAACCAGATTCTAATGGTATCGAATTAGACAACAATTCAACAGGAACTGTTACTACAATTATTACACGTCCTGTTATTTCTCAATTATCAATTATCGGAGTTAGCTCTAATACAGTAGCAGATTTATACGAAAATGCTATTCACGTACGTAGAGCAGGTAACATCAGCCTTACAGATGTTACAGTTACAGGATACAACAGAGGTATCAACTGGGAATCTCCTTCAGTTCCAACTGGTTCTTCATACTTAAGAATATCAATCCACGGATTTGATAACCCATTATTACCAGTAGGAACAACAATATCTGGTATAGGTACTAGTACTTCTATAGCAGATCCAGCTACAAAATGGGCTCTTAGCCAACCATTCTTTAATGATGGAACGTTAAACTTTACAGGTCTTACAGGTGCATTCAAAACTGAATCTAACTGGACTGGTACTTGGACAAAGTTTACAAATTTTTAATTGCATTAGGTTAATTATTAAAACTCTACGTGGGCAGTTTAGTACTGCCCATGTTTTAAAAAAAACTAAAAAAAATGAAAAAAATTCTACTTTTATTATTACTTATCATGGTTACAGGGACATCATTTGCTCAATATACAATTTGGGAAGATGATTTTGATGATGCTGATGCTTCAGACTGGACTTTATTGGATAAAGACGGAAATGGAAGTAATTGGCTTACCAGAAAAAATATTCAATTAGATTCAGGTACAGGTGCAATTGTAGGTGGTACAATTGATGTTTTAGGAACTTACAATATCGATCTATTAAATGGAGGAACACAATTAGGAACTACAGAAGACAATCTAGCTATATCACCTGCTATAGATATTTCCTTTTATTCGGGAAAAATTTCCTTAATCCTAAATGCGCAAACAAGTGTTTATGATGGTAATCAGGATTTATTTGTATATGGATCGACTTCTCCAGATCCAGCAACTTTTACACTTTTAAGTACAGTAAACTTAAAAAGATCATCAGTTGAAGATGCAGAGTTTAAAGATTATACAGTAGATATTTCACAATTTGTAGGTAAACCAGCTGTATATATAGCTTTAGGTACTATTCGTGATTTTAATTTTTTTGGTTATGAAATCGATAAAATTTCGGTTACAGCAGAATCATTGCTAGGTGTAGATGAATCAGAATTAAAAGCACAAGTTTGTAAATTAAAACAAAATCCCGTTGAAGGAAATTTACAATTAGAATTAGGAGAAGAATTTAAGACTGAAAAAACAACTTTAAAAATTTACAATACAAGCGGAATGTTAGTTGCAGCGTCTGCATATAAAGAAGAAGGTATAGCAGTAGATAATTTATCACAAGGCGTATATTTTCTTTTAGTAACCAACAATAACATTTCTAAAAAATTAAAATTCATTAAAAAATAATATTAGAGAAAGTTTTCGCGCTTTTCAGATAAACAGAGTTTCTACAATAAAAAAACAAATATGAAGAATACAGTAACAAGAGCATTATTTTTTACGATTACAATGGCTTTTTTTGGATCTTGTGCCAATGATGAGCTAACACCTTATTATAGTAATGAAACCAACCAACCCGGAAAAGTAGTTATAGTAGGATATAGCGCTTTAGCAGATTCTATTCAGATAACTGCAAATGGTAAACTGATTGAAATAGGGAAGGATAAAAAAACTGCCTTTGCAAAAAAAATCGAAAAAGAGTATGAATTTGTTTATTACGGAAACGCTGAGAAGACTTTAGAAATTACAAATAAAGTAACAAAAGAGTTATTACGTACGTATCGTTTTAACTCTAAAACACCTATTGATACACTTTCTTTTTTTGCTAAAGAAAACATTTGGATTGATAAAATTACATCCATAAAACCTGGTGTATTAAGCAAACCAAGTAATAGTGGCTTTAAATTTATTTTCCCATCCAAAAACAAATATTCGAATAGTGGATACGAAGGAAAGCTCGACGGAATTATCCGTAAAATTAACGGGCAGGTTCTGGGAGTTGTTGAGAATATTGATAAAGATAAATTTAGTTCGTTTATAGAGTTTCCTTTTAGTTCACCACCTACAATCATAATGGAACTAGTAAAACATGGCACAACAGAATCTTACATTACAGGAAAAAAAGTTACTGTTATGATGACTATGTCGGTAAATAAATCACGATTAATTGTACTCGATGAAAAGAAAGATGCAAGCGGCGCATTTTCAGGAGTAGAGGGAACTTTAAATTTAGTTGATTTTTTTACTTTCAAATAGTTAATAAATAAACCTACACTTATAAATTTCAAGCATAAAATATGAAACACCCCTTTATTTTTATTACCTACTTATCTTTTTTTCTATGGTGTTTATTTATTTCCTGTACGCCAGATGATCATTCGACGCAAGTCTATAATGAAGGGACCAACGAATATGTAAATGAATGGATGTACCAACAAATGAAAAAATATTATCGCTGGAATGAAACTATGCCAGCCCAAGGCGATTTGTCGGCTACTCCAAAAGAGTACTTCGCAAAACTGTTACAGAAAGATGATATTTTTTCTTATGCTTTACATCCAGCAATGCCAGATACAGCACCACAAAGTCTAAGGCGAAAATTTGGTTTTGATGTAAGCTTTGTTGAGTCTGATGGAAAATACTATGGTGTTGTATTATATGTATTAGAAGATTCTCCAGCCAAAAATAACGGACTGCAAAGAGGAAATCTTATTACTCAGATAAACGGGACAGATCTTAATCAGGGTAATTATGATCGTATGTATACAAACATGATAGCCTCGTCCCAATTAAGCTTACGTATAAACTCTTATACAGCACAATCAGGTTTTTCTAAAACAAAAGATGTTACTTTATCATCAGGCCTCACTTTTTCACAACCTATATCATATCAAATAATTACTGATAAAAACATAAAAATAGGATATGTTCAAATTCCACATTTTGATATTGGACAATCACAACAAATCCTGCAAATTTTTCAGGAGCTAAAAAGTAAATCAATAACAGAACTCGTTCTGGATCTACGATATAATGGAGGAGGAGATATCGCATCGGCAACTGCGCTGAGTATTGCCATAGCTCCAAATGTTCGTGCCAATGATCTTTTTATAAAATTTGAAGGAAATAAAAATGGAGGAAATGTAGATCAATCCTTTAAGCAGGCATTAGAAAGTAATGAATCTAAAATAAGTTTTGAAGCATTACAAAATGCGCATCCTCTCATTAAAAGAGTATATATATTATGCGGAAATCGTACAGCATCTGCTTCAGAATTAATCATAAATAATCTGAAACCATATATGGATGTAATTACCATTGGCGATAAAACCTTTGGTAAAGACGTAGCAGGATTTCCTATAGAAGATAATCGAATTACAGGAACTAAAGGTTGGGTATTATATCCTTCAATTTATAAATTATTTAATGCTAAACATGAAGGTAATTATTCAAAGGGAATAAACCCATTGATATATTCAGATGAACTACAAGAACTCGAAGTCTTTCCTTTAGGCAACCGTTCAGAAGTTCTGTTAAGTGCAGTATTAGGAAAAATATCGGGAAATGTAAGCAAAAGAGAGAGCACAAAATTGCGATTGTTGCCTACATCTAGAATTTATACCGATATAGATCCCTTATTGCGCTTTACACCTTAAATTCAAGTTTTATTTAGAAGAAATTTTAACCATATAAGTTACATTTAGAAACTTATATTTTCTTAAATCGCTTATATGGTTTAAAAAAAGTCAAACATATAAGTCATATAAGTCCATTTAAGCAAAGTGTGCAAAAACTTATAGTTAAGGTTTATATAGCTAAAACAATTATATCGTTTATCAATATTTAGATTACCATATTATGCAAGGAATAAACTCAAGAGAGCATCGAATTTTGCTAACAGCATTTCATAAATTTGAATATCTGTCTAAGATATCCCAAAATAAAATCGAAGAAACTGAAGACGAAAAGACGCGAAAAGCCATGGAAGAGCTTGATGCGCTATACGATAAGTTTCAGTTATTATATGTTGAACTCGAGAAATGCACCAAAGCTTATGAGTTCAAAAAGAAATCAGTACGTAGCATTATCAATAAAAGCATGCGAAGATTAGTTCCTGAGGCGCAAAAAAGGGACCAATATAGTTAGAAATATTTCCTAAAATATTCAAAGGCCTGGCATCACTGTCGGGCTTTACTGTTTATATAACCAAAGGAAACAAATGTTTACATCTATGCAACTTTTGCGATTTCCTATGCTTAATTCTTTTATCAAACTTATCAATAATTCTACATTTCTTAAACTAAGCAATAAAGTTATTATTGAATAATCCCCAGTAAACACTCCATAATTCAAGATTTCTTAACGAATAATTAAGAAAATAGACGCTTTAAGTTTTCATTTTTTTAACAATTAGATAAAATCATTTTTTTTACTATTTATAAAATTGAATGTTTATTTGCATAGTAAAATTTAATATTTGTAAACATTTGAATTATGAAAACAATATACAAGGTATTTATTATCTTTTCGATTACACTACTAGCGCAAAAAATTACTGCACAAAAAGCAACAATTAGCGGAACGGTTACAGATGCACAATCTCCATTACCTGGAGCAACTATTACATTATCTAATAAACAAAATGCTACAACCGATTTTAGCGGAGAGTTTACTATTAATGATGTAAGATCTGGAAGCTTAGAATTGCAAATTTCTTATATAGGTTATGAAGTAAAAATTATTAAAATTGAAATAAAAGATAATCAGCGATTGAATTTAGGGATCATTTCTTTAAAGACAAATTCAAAAGAATTGAATGAAGTTGTAGTAAGCGGAATGAGTCTTCGCAATAGCGAAGCAAGAGCACTAAATATGCAAAAAAAATCTATGAGTATCGTAAATGTAATTGCTGCTGATGGAATAGGAAAGTTACCAGATCGTAATGCTGCCGAAACGGTACAACGTATGTCGGGAGTTTCTATCGAAAAAGATCAGGGTGAAGGGCGTTTCGTTTCCGTGAGAGGTTTACCACCTTTTTGGTCATCAACTACAATAAACGGAAACAGAATTCCAACAGCCGAAGAAGAAACTACTTCCAGAGCCACAGCATTTGATTTTTTTCCATCAGACCTTATCGCTTATGTTGAAGCTACAAAAGCAATCACGCCCGATATGGATGGGGATGCCATTGGCGGAAGCGTAAATTTTACCACACAAACTGCACCAACCAAAAAAACATTTAAAGTAAGTGTTTTCAGTGGATACAATCAAAAATCGGATAAGGGAATCTATAGTGGTTCGCTTACTATTGGTGATAAAAGTAAAAATGGAAAATTTGGATACATTATAAACGCTACTTATTGGGACAGAAACTGGGCTACAGATAATTATGAAGCAAGAAGAAATGGAGATCAAGGTGTTTATCGCTTAGAATTAAGAGATTATACAGGAGTTAGAAAAACTACAGGTTTAAATGGTGCTATGGAATTTAACCCATCATCCAGAGATAAAATATTCTTGAAAGCAACTTATGGAGGACTTTCTGATAAAGAAACTCATTACAAACACCGCATTAGATTTGATAAATTTAACTCTGCTACAAATGCTTTAACTGTTGAACAACAAGATATTCACAATGAATTAATTACACAATTTATAGGTATTGATTTAGGAGGAAAACATCAACTAACAAATGGAAATTTAGATTGGAGTTTGGCTTCTTATAGAAATAGTTTTAAATATGGTAACATACCAACTGCAGAAAACAATAGTTATTTTTTAATTCAGTTCAATCAAACTGGAGTTGGCGTTAAACCAGAATACTTTAATACAGTACCACTAGCCAGTGGTGGAGCAGGAGGGCCAAGAGCATATTGGGCAGCAGATGGAGGAATGCTGGATCCCAATAATCCAAAATCGATATTTGATTTCTATTCTGATCCAAATTTTAAAACCGATCCTACAAAAATGAAGTTTTCTACTTTGGAGTTGTATAAAATAAGCATTACGGAGAGAGACAATATTATTGCTGCTGCAAACTATGAGCACATTTTTAATGAAGATCTTAAAATTAAATTTGGTGTAAAACTAACTGACAAAGATCGTATTGCAACTTTTAGAGATGAATATTATAATTGGACAGGATCACCAACACCATTTTTATCAGACTATAGTCAGGATTTAATTAATCAGCCTGGCGGAACAGATTATTTAAGAAAAGAAATTGGAACTAATATAGGAAATAGTTTTGGTCCGGTTTTGTCTGCCAACGGAATGAACAATTTATATAATTCTTCACAAGGTAATTTGGTTTTAAACCCTGCAGATTCTCAAATTCCAGAATTAGGAAAAGGATTAGGAAGAAACTTTAATGTAGGCGAAACTACTTCATCTGCATACGCAATGTCAACTTACTCAATATCTGATAAATTAACAGTTTTAGGAGGAGTTCGAGTAACTAATACCATTACACAAGTTACAGGTAAAACAGTTGAAAACAATGTTGTTGTTGATGCTAAAAACACAAAAAGTTATACATCTGTACTTCCGATGCTTCATTTAAAATATACTCCAATTGAGAATTTAAATCTTCGTTTTGCAACTACAAGAACATTTGCCAGACCAAATTTTGGAGATATTTCGCCAGCAGGTTCATTAAATACAATTGATGGTGAATATGCAGGTGGTAACCCAAATTTAAATCCAACCTATTCTTGGAACTTTGATTTATTGGGAGAATATTTCCTGGATGAAGTAGGGGTAATCAACGCTGGAGTGTTTTACAAATCAATCACCGATCCAATTTTTGATGATACGTATCAAGGTACAATAAATGGAATTCCTAATATAGAAATCAGTTCTCCTACAAATGGTGGAAATGCGTGGATTGGCGGAATCGAATTCGGAATCACAAAACGTTTTAGTTTCTTACCTGGATTCTTAAAATATTTTGGAACTCAGATAAATGCAACATTAATGAACTCTGAAATGACCTTGGGAGATAATACAAATAATCCTAACGGAAGAAAAGTTTCAACTCCATACCAAGCCAAAGAGTTATATAATATACAGTTGTTCTACGAAAAAGGAGGTTTTAATGCCCGAGCAGCATTTAATCATAAAGGTGCATATGCAATTGGGTTTGATGCCAATGCAAAAAACACAGACATGAATGATATTTATTATGGAAAATACAATTCTCTTGACTTCTCTGCATCGTATAGAATTGGTGAGCATTTTACAATTTTTACAGATGTAAATAACATCTTAAATGAACCGTTGATGTATCATTTTGGTGAAACTCCAAACAGACCAAAGCAAGTAGAATATTATGGAGCAAGATTCAATTTAGGTCTTAAATATAATTTATAGACAACATTATGTTAACCAATGAGATTTTAAATTAAAAGATTTTTGAGTACTGACTAACGCTTTTTGAATTTGCATGAATGAATAATTAAGGATATTCATTTTATAGAATTTCACACATCTGCAATCAAAAAACGTTAGTCAAAAATCTTAAATATTTTTTATCATTTCTTACTCTAATAACAATGAACTAATGTCAAAAAAAGCATCCAATTTTCGATTTATTTTAAAAACATCAATAGCTGCTTTTGGCACCTACTTTTGTATGTATGCGTTCAGAAAGCCTTTTACAGTAGCAACATTTGATAATTTATCCTTTTGGGGAATTGATTATAAAATACTACTTATTTTAGCACAGGTTTTAGGTTATACATGTTCTAAATTTTTAGGAATTAAAATCATATCCGAATTAAAATCGTCCAAAAGAACCTTTTATCTTATTGGTTTTATACTAATATCTGAGTTGGCATTACTTGGGTTTGCAGTAACACCAGCTCCATATAACATCTTGTTTTTATTTATAAACGGATTGCCATTAGGAATGATCTGGGGAATTGTTTTCTCTTATATTGAAGGTCGAAAAGTAACTGAATTACTTGGTGTGATATTATGTTCTAGTTTTATAGTTTCTTCTGGCGCAGCAAAATCTGTGGGTTTATTTGTTCTGAAAGTTTTAGGTTGCAATGAATTTTGGATGCCTTTTGTATCAGGTCTAATTTTTATTATTCCGTTAATAATATTTTCTCTTTTTCTGGAAAAAATTCCAAATCCAACAACAGAGGATTTAGCCTTACGTTCTAAACGAAAACCATTAAAAAGAAAAGAGCGCATTTTATTATTCAACCAATTTGCTTTTCCATTAACTATTATAATAATTTTCTATGCAATGCTTACCGCAATGCGGGAATTCAGAGATAATTTTGCCAGAGAATTATGGGATACTTTGGGCTATAAAGAAAGTATTTCTATTTATATGTACTCAGAAATTCCAATTGCAATATCAGTTCTTGTGATTCTAGGCTTTTTAGGAAGTATGAAAAACAACTACAAAGCATTCAAAAATTATCATTTGGTATTGTTTTTAGGTTCATTACTTATTGGAGTAACTACATTTTTATTCCAAAAAAATATGATAACACCATTACCGTGGATGATAGCATCAGGTTTCGGGATGTATGTATGTTATATTCCTTTCAACGGTTTATTTTTTGAAAGGATGATAGCAACCTATAAAATAAAGGGAAATGCAGGATTCTTGATTTATATAGCCGATGCTTTTGGCTACTTAGGAAGTGTCTTAGTCTTGCTATTTAAAAATTTTGGTAACAAGGATATTTCTCTGCTTAGCTTTTTTACCACTTGTATTTATCTCTTGTCATTTATAGGGATATTAACAACGGTATTGTCCTATAATTACTTTAAACGCAAATTCAAAAAAACATTCAAAATCATTGTTGCTCCTTTATATTCTTAAATAAAAGCAGCACATCTATATAAAAATAAAACAAACACACATGAAAGATAAATATGATTTAATCATAGTAGGATCAGGGGTTTTAGGCACATTTCATGCCTACCATGCCTTGAGAAAAGGAATGTCGGTTGCTATACTCGAAAAAAACACTAAACCAGAAGGAGCAACAGTAAGAAACTTTGGTCAGGTAGTTCCATCGGGAATGGACCGAAAATGGCAGAATTTCGGTAAAAAAAGTCTAAAAATATACAACGAAATTCAGGATAAATTCGATATCAATCTACGCCGAAACGGAACGGTATATTTAGCTTCAAATGAGGAAGAAATGCAACTTATAGAAGAGTTGTGCCAAATTAACGCTGCCAATGATTACGAATCAGAATTACTGACTAAAAGCCAATGTTTATCTAAATACCCAGGATTACGTTCTGATTATTGCAAAGGCGGTTTGTTTTTTCCTCAGGAAGTTACGGTCGAGCCCAATACAATGATTCATAAGCTTCATGAATATATGATAGCTCATTTAGGATTAGATTTATACACGAATACTACGGTTGTCGCTACTGAGGATCACACTAATGAAGTGGTTGCAACTACTTCATTAGGAATAGAATATAAGGCTTCTAAAATCATTATTTGTAACGGAAGTGACTTTAAAATATTATATCCGGAAATTTATAATAATAGTGATTTGATAGTTTCTAAGCTACAGATGTTGCAAACAAAACCTCAAAACAATTATAAATTAGATGGCTCGATCTTAACGGGATTAACGATAAGAAGATACGAATCTTTTGAGGAATGCCCATCGTATCAAGCAATCAAAGCTAAAGAAGACCCTAATAGTTTTGAGAAAAAATATGGCGTTCATATCTTATTTAAACAAGCTATGGATGGTTCGGTAATTCTAGGAGATTCACATGAATACGCTAGTGCAAAAGAGATAGATACACTAGGATTTGATTTGAATATGGACATAGATAATTTTATGATTGAGGAAGCTAAAAAAATTATTGATTTGCCTACTTACGAAATCCAAAGCAGATGGTTTGGAATGTATTCTCAATGCAAAACCAAAGATATTTTTGAACATACTATTGGCAAAAACATTCATATCATAACAGGAATAGGAGGGAAAGGAATGACAGGAAGTGCAGGATTTGCAAAGCACAATATCGATAAAATTTTCAATGCTTAAGCTATCCCTTTATTGAACCATTAAGAGGTTAAGAAAAATTAAGTCTCGCTTCTTAATCAGTAATGATAAAAATATTAAAAATCTGCTTGATCTGCATAATCTGCGAGAAAAAATATCGCACAGATTTAAAAAAAATGAACCATTAAGAGATTAAGAAAATTAAGTATTGCTTCTTAATCAGTAATGATAAAAATATTAAAAATCTGCTTGATCTGCATAATCTGCGAGAAAAAATATCGCACAGATAAAAAAATGAACCATTAAGAGATTAAGAAAAATTAAGTATTGCAAACTTGAATTGTCTATAATGGAACGCGGATGATACGGATTTACAAAAGTAAAGCCGCGGATTAAAACTGATTTAAAAATAATCAAAAGAAAATCCGTTTAATCCGTGTTTTCGCCTTAGCGAATCCGCATAATCCGCGTTCCTTCGACAAAGAGTCAGATAGCATTGAAAATATAAAATGTTTAGAAAAACAAATAATACACACAAAATGAAAATTAATGAAATTGAAATGGTTGTTTTTGATATGGCAGGAACAACAATTAATGAGCAAAATATAGTTTATAAATCTTTACATAAATCCATTAACAAATTTGGTATTGATGTTTCTCTGGAACTGGTTTTATTAATAGGAGCAGGGAAAGAAAAATATCAGGCAATAAAAGATATTTTGGCACATATAAACAATATAGATGAAGAAAAAGCCAAAACAATATTTGAATATTTTAAAGAACTATTAGACCAGGAATATCTTACTGCTCCAGTTTCTCCAATTGATGGTGTAGAAAAAACACTTAGTAATCTTAAAAAAGACGGCATAAAAATAGTCCTAAATACAGGATATAACAGTAAAGTAGCCAATGTTTTACTAGAAAAATTAAACTGGAAAAAAGGCGAACAATACGATGCTTTAATAACTGCTGATGATGTTGAGCGCGGACGACCTTATCCTGATATGATAATTAAAGCAATGCAATTGTTTGAAATTACAGCTGCCTCAAAAGTATTAAAAGCTGGAGATTCGGCAATAGACATCAATGAAGGGAAAAATGCTGAATGCGGGATTACCATTGGAGTTTTATCGGGGGCACAAACGAGAGAACAATTAGAAAATGCAAAACCAGATTATATATTACCCTCTTTGGCTTCATTATACAGCATTTTTAATTAAGTAAAACTTGTTGTAGCTAAAAAGAGTTTCACACAGTAATTAATATAGTAACCCCTAAAACAATTAAATAAAATGAAAAAATTTTTAAAGTTTAGTTATGTTACCATTCTTGCAGGTATGTTTTTGACCATTTCCTGTACTAAAGAATCTTTACAAGAAGAACCAGTAAATTTAGCTGCAAATGCAAAATCAGTAAAAACTACAAAATTAACTGGCGGAGTAAAAAAGTTACTTATTATAGGTATTGACGGCTGTAGAGGAGATGCCTTAATGGGAGCAAACACGCCAAATGTACATGGCTTACTCAGTAACTCGGTTTATAGTCTCGATGCCTTAACAGAATCTCCAACTTGGAGCGGAAACGGCTGGTCTACAATGCTAAGTGGGGTTACACATTTAAAACATAAGGTTACCGATAATTCTTTTTTGACTCCTAATTTTACAACATATCCAAGTTTTTTAAAACGTCTTGAAACGTATAATTCTACGTTAAAAACCATGTCTATAGTACACTGGGCTCCAATTAACACTTATATTGTTGATGGAATTGATGTTGAAAAAACTCTTACAACCGATCTAGCTGTAAAAAACGAAGTAGTAAGTGCACTTACAAATGATAATCCAGATGCGTTATTCATGCATTTTGATGATGTAGATCATGCAGGACACAGCAACGGATTCTCTTTAAATGTTCCTCAATACAAAGCCTCAATAGAAACTACGGATGCTTATATTGGAGAAATCCTGACAGCCTTAAAGAATAGACCTAATTATGCCAATGAAGATTGGTTGGTTATCATTGCACCTGATCATGGCGGAATAGTAACGGGTTCTAGCGGATCTCATGGCGGTTCATCTTACGAAGAAAGAAATATTTTTACAATTTTCAATAATAAAAACTTTGCAGCCAATAAAATTGAAAAAGCAGCAGATGTGACAACATCAATAACTGGATCATTTGCAAATTTTAATTCCAATGCAATTTATGCGAGTACAAATAATGCACTTTATAATTTTGGTACTTCAAGCTTTACAATTGAGTGTCGAGTTAAAACTTCGGGTTATACAAGTGATCCGTCTCTGGTTTCAAATAAAAACTGGGCTAGTGGTAAAAATCGTGGATTTGTAATTTCGGCAAATACTGGTGGTAGCTGGAAAGTAAATATTGGTGATACTCAAAATCGTGTTGATATATCAGGAGGAGTAATTAAAGATGGAAAATGGCATCATCTAACTTTAGTAGTTGATCGTGCAGCAAAATTGGTTAAAACATATCAGGATGGTGCATTTGTGGGACAGGCAACTATTATTAACGGATTTGGAAGTTTAACCTCAGGATTACCTTTTGCAATTGGTCAGGACGGAACATTGGCTTATCCTGCAAATGTAAACGGGAATATTGCCGAAGTACGTGTATGGAATAAGGCTTTATCCGAAGCTGCAATCTTAAACTATACCTGTTCATCTATAACAAGTTCACATCCGGATTATGCTAACCTTATAGGATACTGGAAAGGAAATACGGGTTCTGGAAACGTTTTTATAGATTCTAGTTCTAATGCTATTTCAATTCCTTTTGCAAACAATCCAACTTGGGTTTCAAGTACAGCTTCTTTAAAATGCGGAAGTACTGCTGAAAAAGTTGTTCCAAAAATGGTAGATATAGCTTATTCTTCGCTTGAATGGTTTGGTGTGCCAATTAATTCAGCTTGGTCACTAGATGGACGCTCTTGGCTTCCTGCAGCAAACTAATATAAATAGTGTTTTTTGTTTTTTTTTGAAAGGTTATCTCCATTTTGGAGGTAGCCTTTTTAAATTTTTACTTAACCGCAAAGTTCGCAAAGCTAGGATTATTTAACTTTGCGAAAAACTTTGCGCCCTTTGCGGTTAAATTCCCTACCACTTATTTTAAAATTTAGCTATTACTTTCTGAGTAGAAATAAAGCACTAACATTACACAATTTTCCTGAGTTCGATTTTCGGGAACATGTGGGTGTCTTCCGTTAAAACATAAAGAATCTCCCTCATTAACAATAACTTCTACATCATCAATAATATAGGTAACACTGCCTTTTATAATATATTTAAATTCCCAGGCATCGGTTATAACTTTTTCTCGCTTGCAGTTTGGTTCAACTTCTAATATTACAGCTTCAAAACCAATAGAATTAATGCTTTTGCTAAAAATATGATAGTAATTAAACCCTTTAGTTTCTGCTCTGTCTTCCTTTTCTATTTTTTGATAATCGGTTTTCTTTATATGGATGTATTTGGCATTTTTAGTGTTTTCGACACCTTCAAAAAAATAACTTACATCGGTATTCAAAGATTGAATCAACTCTATTAAAACTGGTAATGAAGGAATTGTTCTGCCATTTTCGATTCTGGAAACCAAACCATTACTAACTCCAGCTCTATTGGCAACTTCGTTTATAGTTAAGGCATTTTTTTTTCTTATTTCTTTTAGTCTTTTTCCAATACCAATTAAAAAATCTTCCATAGTAAGTAACTTCCGTTTAAAACGTAAATATAATATATTTAGTCCTAAACTTTTTACATAGATTCTTTATCAATGGATACTTATAATTAATCTCTTTTTATACGAAACAGGAGGAAAGTGATTAGAAAAATACAGCTTTTATTCTTTAACTAATACAATTGTAGCTTTATAACCTGTACCAACATTCCATTGGCTTGACTCAATTACAGCTCCTTTATCATCATAAACCTGAAACTCGGCTGTATTTGGCGAAGCAAAACCTTCATTTAAAGCTTCAAAATCAATTTTATTAATCCCTGGTACTAGTTCTATTTTAAATTCCTGAAAATCTCCATTCAAACTCACTTCAGGGACAACTATTTTATCATTTAAATATACTTTTATTTTATCGCCATCTACAAAAGCTGCATCGCGATAACGTATTGTAGATGTAAATGATTTTGTTTTAAAACTTCCTAAAAACTGGTTTCGTCTATAAAATATACCTTCTACATTAGCATCTTTTTTATATAAATTACCATCCTTAAAAAGTTCCTCAGGATTAATTTGTAAAGGATCTGGTTTCTCTACAATTACTGGCGGATCAACTTTTGGTTTAATTTCTTTTGGAGGAATAACTTCTTTAATTTTCGAATCTTTTGGAGGAATCGGTTTAAATTTACCATTAAGTTCGTCCTGTGCATATCCCTTTAGAGAAACACAAATTATAATTATTAAAAACAATATCCTTTTCATGACTTTTCTGTATTAAATTAATCTCATTAACTCTTAATTAAAACAAACATTTAATTATAATATTTATTGTATTTATAGAAAACTAATTATCATAAAACTCAGCGAACGATTCTTTGCATTTTAACTTATTATCCATTTACTTTTTTACAAAAAAGACAACGAGTTCACTATAAAATAGCATTCGATTATTACCATAATTTGTATATTTGACAATCAGTTTTTTAAATAAACGAAACCCTACAATGTCCGAACTTTTATTGTTAGATTCTAAAACTGTTTTCCATCTTTACTTTTGGGCAAACTTTTTTATCTGCATTCTTATTTTTAGCTATTCTATTTCGTATGCTACCAGCGAGAACAGGCAAATAATACAAAAATTAGGATATGGAAAATTTTTACT
Organism: Flavobacterium sp. GL_143; assembly: GCF_057834355.1. Lineage (NCBI taxonomy): Bacteria > Pseudomonadati > Bacteroidota > Flavobacteriia > Flavobacteriales > Flavobacteriaceae > Flavobacterium > Flavobacterium sp. GL_143. Next base: position 4,224,968 of record NZ_CM174401.1, read on the forward strand.
ATCAATAGGTTGGATCCTGATTGCTTTAAGGACTATAGTCCCCGATTTTATCTCTATAAATGTAGCCAATACAATCATTTTAGCTTCTTGTTGTTATGAAACGATAGCAATGCTATCGATGCTTAAATCTGAAGAAAAAAAGTCCTATAAGCTTCAAATAGGGATAACTATTGTTACTGCAATAGTTTTTAACATCGCAGTATTATTAGGGAGCACAATCAATACTCGCATTATAATTATGTCTTTGGCAGTATTTGCCATTTATTTACCTCCTACAATTAGTTATTTTACAGAAAAGAGATATACCTTTTTTAGGACTTTCTACGTGCTATGCTATGCAACATTTGAAGTTCTGGTTGTTATGAGAGCAATCAACAATTATCATAATCCACAACAGGATTTTTTCTCCCATAATATTTTTGACTCTTTGTATAACATTAGTTTGTTTTTGCTTACTCTTATTGGTACAGTTGGATTTTTATTATTAGTGAAGGAAAAACAAGATCTTAGAATCCGTAAACTTCTAAAAGATAGGAACCAGTTTTTTTCTATAATAGCACATGACTTAAGAGGACCATTAGGATCGTCGTTCAGGCTTTCGAAAATATTGACTAAAAACATTGAAGAATATAGTCAAGACGAAATTAAGGAAATCATAGAAATGTTACATCAATCGAATAAAAACAGTTACAAACTACTAGAAAATCTCTTAGATTGGTCGCAAGTACAAACAGGAATGATAGAATACAGTCCTGAAAAAATTGCATTAAACACATTAATTAAAGAAAACGTAGAACTAAATAAAAATTTAGCATTAAATAAAAATATCACTCTTTCATTTGAATCTACTGAACTTATTGAAGTCGATGCAGACAAAAATATGATAGATACCATCGTACGTAACTTACTAAGTAACGCTATTAAATTTACAAAAAAAAGCGGAGAAATTATTGTCAAAATTCAAAAAACTCCTAAAAAGGCTGAAATTTCTATCACAGACAATGGTATTGGAATTCCTGATAACATAAAAGGAAAATTATTTAAGATCAACGAAATTGTCACCCAGAAAGGAACAGAAAACGAAACCGGAAGCGGACTCGGACTTTTACTTTGTAGTGAATTTATAAAAATGCATCAAGGTGAAATCTGGACCGAAAGCGAAGCGGGGAAAGGAAGTACCTTTAAATTTACTTTGCCATTACTCGAAACCAATAAATAATTAAACGGAAATTTATCTGTTTTTTTAATAAGCAGAAATAAAGTTTACTGCTAATTAAATAGAATTAGAAATATATACTATAATTATTTAATACCCAATTTTATAGATTATTGCTAGGGAAAATAATTTAATCTTCATGCCCCTCAAAAATCAAACAAATGGATTATTGAAATTGCTTTAACATTTTTTAGCAAAAAATAACTTAGAAAAAATATGATTTTCATAAATAAAATGAGAATTAACAATGCTGGGAACAGAACTATATTATAAATTATATAAATTAGCAATTCCCTTATATAATTTATTAAAAAATGATTTCTAGATTACCTCTCATTAGCTTAATTAGCATAACAATTCTATTCCTAAGTACAACTGTAAACGCACAAACACAAAACACATTTACCGGATGGAGTGCCGTATTTTTTACTTATAAACTTAATGATAAATTCAGTCTTCATTTTGATGGACAAGCAAGATCTACAGATGAACTAAAAAATCTTCAATCTTATATTATACGCCCAGGTTTAAATTATCATATAAAAGATAATATGATTGCTACAGTAGGATATGCTTATATAGGAAATAACAGAAGCGTTATGGATATTGATGGTTGGGTACCTGAGCACAGAATATGGGAACAATTTATTTTCAATCAAAAATTCACACTAGCTAATCGTCCAGTTACTTTGCAACATCGTTTTAGACTAGAACAGCGTTTTATGGGACAAGCAATAATTGAGCAAAATGAGCTTGTAACCGACAGTTATGAGTTTGCACAGCGTTTACGTTATTTTACACGTTCTATCTTTCCGCTCTCTAAAACAGACAATTTTACCAAAGGAGCTTTCTTAGCATTACAAAATGAAGTTTTCTTGAATGTACAAAATGCTCCAAACGATAGTTTTTTTGACCAAAACAGAGCCTATCTGGCATTGGGTTGGAGATTAAGCCCAAAATTTGATCTTGAAGCAGGTTACATGAATCAGTATGTTCTTGGCAAAAGCAATAATACTGTAAATAATATAGTGCAAGTAGCAGCCTATGTAAGGTTGTAAAAATATATCATTCTATAAATAAAAAAAAGGGTTACTCAATTTTTAGAGTAACCCTTTTTTTATGATTTAATGTTTTCCATTACCGTGTCCTTTCCCATTCCCATTATTACCATTACCATTATTCTTATGTTCTTTGTTATTCCCTTTACCTGGTTTTTGACCAATGGTTTTTTGTGGTTTACCTTTATAACCTTTACCATATTTTTCTTTATGAGTTCTATAATTGTCATATGGTGAATTTCCTCTGTAATCCGTAAGAACAACTTTATATTCGTTATAAAGATCATAATTTCTATAGTTTCTAGGAAGATATTTTGCTCTTATCCATTTTCCGTTACTAATATAAATGTAATTAGATGCATTTATATCGTAGTACATTTCCAAATCTGGCAAATAATAATAGCGTACATCTGTATATCCTACAGGTCCCCATGCTGGTGGAGTACCAATATTAACATTAACTGATACTTGAGCAGATGAAAAACTAATCGTAAGAAATGCTATTCCTATAAATAAATGTTTCAATATTTTCATGATTTCAAATTTTATTAGATTAATAATAGATATGTAAAAACAAAAATCGAACCTAAAGTTATTTTTTGAGAATATTTATTAAAATAAAATAATGAATATCTCTTGTCAATGTGTTTAAATTTATAAAATATTCTGTTGCAAAATTATATTATAACGGCATTTCTTGCTCCTGTCTAGCTCTTCGCTATGGGCTTAAAACATCCTAAAAAAATATTATTCTATAAAATCTTCTTTTATAATCAAGATATTTTTTCTAGTTGGCAGAAAAAAAAATGAAATAATCGTCAGCTTAAATCTATTTATTTAATAATTTTATAAGTCCCTACAAAACAAATTATTGTCTATAATAGATAGACAATTTAGTCATCATTTTAATTTCCATAAAATCTTAAAAATATTTTAAAATCTTAAAAATATTTCAAAATGGCACAGTTAATGCAAAAGAACCAAAACATAGAATAATCAATACTTATTGAAGTATTACAAAATTTAAAAAGAATGAAAAATTTAAAATGCATGTTTGTTTTGATGATGGTAACACTAGTTTCATCATTTACTTATGGACAAGAGACCCTGAAAATGTTTGTAAAAGAGAATAAAGTACCTTGTCAAGGTGTAGGTCCTATGGAGTGCTTACAAGTAAGATATGACAATGAAAAAGACTATCAACTTTTTTATAATGGCATTGAAGGTTTTGATTTTGAAAAAGGAAATAAATACGAGATTACTGTAATCAGAACAAAACGTGAAGGGATTGTTCCTGCAGACGCATCTATTTATACGTACAAACTAAAAAGTATTATCTCTAAAACACCTGTAACAGCTGCCAAAACTGCTAAAGGTATTTATGATACTAAAATGACATTAACCCGTTTAAATGGTAAAACAATATCTACAGGAAATGTGTATTTGACAATCGACTCAGCTACAGGAACAATTAGCGGAAAAAGCGGATGTAACAGATTTAGTGCAAAATACACTAAACTTGCTTCAAAAAATCAAATTCAAATTGGTTCATCAATAGGAACTTTAATGGCTTGTGATGAAGCGAACATGAAATTAGAACAAGAGTTTACTAAAGCTATACAAGATCAAAAGTTTAAAATTGTACAGAAAAAAAATAAAGTGCAGTTTAAAAACTCTAAAAACAAAATCATTATGGAATTTACTATTCCTACACAAAATGATGTTTGGAGCTTTATTGCTAAAAACAATTGGAAATTAATCATGCTTGAAAATGTAGGGCAGGATTACGGAAGAGCTTCAATTAAATTTGATCCAACTACTAAAAAAGTGAGCGGAAATTCTGGATGTAACAACTTCTTCGGAACTTATACACTTAAAGGTAACGATCAAATTCAGTTTGGTAATTTAGGATCAACAAGAATGGCATGTCTTGATGAAAAAACTTCTAAAATTGAACAAAAAGTACTTTCTCTTTTAGATAATAAAGAGCTACGTTTTGATGTAGCAGAGCAAACCTTAAATTTTTATCTTGGTGATAAATTGATAATGATGTTCGCAACTACAAAGTAAATCTTATAGTATATATAACAACAAAAGCCTGACAATGTTCAGGCTTTTGTTGTTTATACAAGTTGATGAAACTCTGATACTAAAAGTTCAATAGACTCTTTTTTCCTTATATAATAAATTTATACTAAAAGGCAATGATAAATTACATCGAAAATCATTTTTTAGACTAATACATTTGTAACTATTAAAATTAAATCCCTTTTTATAATGCAACATAGTTGCGTTATAAGCAAACATTTTTATATTTGCAAAAAAGAAAATTACTTAACAGAACATATAAATTAGAACTGAATTAAAATGAAAAAATCGATTATTATCTTAGGGTTACTATTTTTTACACTTATTGCAAAAGCACAAAAAAATGAAAAACACGAATTTCGCGTAGGTTATAGTGATGCAACATTCCTTATTATGGGAACAGGGATTTCGAATGCTTTTGGTGATGCAATTATTTCTGGCATCAACGGAGCCAAAATCGATAATGCAGAAGATAGTACCCTTGGAATGTTTGAAGCAGGATATCGAAATCGTATTACTGAAAGATTAAAAATAGGGGTTGATGTAAGTTATCTTAAAACCGATAAATCGTTTGAAACAAAACTTCCAAATTCTGGTGGGATAGAGCACAATAAGCGTAGAGCGCAATATTTTTTGGTACTACCCACTATAGAATTCAGTTATGTTCGTACATCTTTTATAAATTTCTATGGTTCGGCTGCAGCTGGAATCATCATGATGCAAACCAAAGAAATTGATAATACCAATGCTTATACAGATAATGCAACTGCATTTGGTTTTCAGGTAAATCCGGTTGGTTTAAGAGTAGGGAAGAAGTTAGGAGCGTTTGCGGAGCTAGGCTTTGGTTATAAAGGAATAATAGTGGCAGGAATAAGCTATAAACTTTAGTTTTAAGAGATTCAAGTCAACTTTAAGTTAACCCTAACTTTTTATAGGTAAGTATTTGCAATACAAAAACCTATATAACTGACCTTGAGACTCCTCATTTTATTTAACATTATTAAAGTTCTATTTTTGAAATTTTTTTCTTTCAAAAAAAATAGCTATCTTTGCAGAGTTAAAAGCAAATATAGTAATGACTACTTCAAATTTTTATTTAAAAAATAATCGCTTGATGCGCCTTATGGGCACGTTACTATATCTGCATGATGATACTTTCTTAAAAAGTTCAAAAGAGTTTATTAATTAAGCCCTGTCAAAACTCTAGACAGGGACCCTTTTATTAAGGCAACTCATTTATTTAATCTTCAATTTTTATTTAGGATTCTGATATCATTGAATTCAAACACACCAAGAGCCACAAAAAGTTCAATGATGAGTTATATATCATACCTATGAGAATGGAGCAAACAGAAAGTTATGTCAGCAAATCAAAACATCATTTTAACAACAGGAATATACGATTTAATTAAGGATCACGTAAGAAGAAAAAAAGTAACAATAGAAGAAGAAAAATTATTACTTTTTGAACTTAAAAAGGCAACACAGGTACTAAGAAGAGATTTACCAGAAGATATTGTTTCAGTAAATAGAAAAGTAACCTATAAAGACCATGCAACAAACGAAGAAAAAACAGTTGTGTTTGTAGGTCCTGAGAAAACAAAAGTAAGCAAAAACAAAATTTCAATTCTTTCTGATGAAGGTATTGCAATGGTAGGATACAAAGTAGGTAATCTAGTAGAATGGCCTGCTAAAAAAGGGGATTTGAAATTAGAAATCCTAAAAGTAGAAGAAGTAGCTTAAAACCCTTTTTCAATCAAAAAAATATCCCAAAAGAAGCCTTTCTTTATGGGATATTTTTTTTTGACTAATATTTAAATAATTTCATCAAGAGATTTACTTAAAATAGCAACCGCCTTTTCCATTTCAGCTTCATCTAAATGTCCGAAACCTAAACGTGTAGCGGTTAGATTTTTTGTTTGATACAAAATAGTTTTCGGCAAGAATAATCCATTTATAATACATTGCTTTTGCAAGTTTATTAAATTAAAATTATCAAGCCATTCTACCCAAATAGCCAAACCTCTAAGCGGAATTTGAAATTTGATTTTTCCATCTAATTTTTCCTTTAATAACGAAACAAAATAATCTCTTCGCTCTTTATAAATTTTTTTATTTTTTTTAGAAAGACGATGAACTTCACCTTCCATAATCCATTCGGTTAAAACCTGTTCCTTAATAACATCAATTTCAGGTTCCAGAATGTTTTGATGTTTTTCTAGTTCCTTGATAAATTCTGATGGAGCAGCAATAAATCCATAACCAAAGCCTGCTGGCAAAGATCTCCCAAACGAACCAATGTAAACTACTCTTTCATTAGAATCTAAGGCAGCCAAAGGTAATACGGGATTATTATCATAATGGAAATCAAAATCATAATCATCCTCTAGAATCACAAAACCATATTTATTAGCTAATTCCAGCACTTCCATTCTTCTTTTGGCACTAAGAGAAGTTGTTGTAGGATAATGATAATTAGACGTAAGATATAATAGTCTGATACTCTGTTTTTCGCAAATCTGCCTTAGATGCCCCGTATCGATTCCGTCTTTATCAACAGGTATTGTAATAATTTGCGCACCACTATCAGATAATGTCATATTCGACATATAATACCCCGGAGAAGCAACAACAACTTTATCGCCAGGACTAATCAGTAATTTTGTAACCAAATATAAACTGATTTCATGGCTAGTAGTTGTGAGTAAATTTGATGTTGAAATACGAATACCCCGTGTCAGATTTAAAAAATTAGAGAACTGAGTCTTAAAATTCAAATGAGATTGTGTCTGAATTTGTTCCCACGTTTTAGTATTTTTTTTTCTTTTTAATTTAGATACATATAACCTCGCCAGAACATCAGTTTGAACCAATCGTAAATCGGGTAAACCATCATTAAATTGATAGGGCAAAGTGCTGGTTTCTTTCGGGTTTTCAAGAATTGTAGAACGCTTAAAAGTAAAAGGTTCATTTATTTTTGAAGCATTTTCAGTTTCAATCGGAGCAAATTCGGCTTTGTTTTTCTGTTTTTTTTCAGATAAGATAAACGTTCCTTTATTTGGTAAAATTTCAATCCAACCTTGTAATTCTAAATCCTGAAAAGCTTTAATAAGCGTATTTCTATTAACCTCCAATAATTTACATAATATACGAGTTCCGGGAAGTTTCGTGCCTTCAGGAAGTAATCCGATTTGTATCGCTTTTATAAATTCAAAAACGATCTGCAAATATATAGCAGTAGACTCTTCAGGCTTAAGCTGAATAAAACTTTTGAAAGGAATTTGAACCGGACTATCCATTTTTATAAAACTGGTACACATTAGTAGTACGGCAAGATACTACTTTTGCAAAAAATTAAAACAAATGACAAAGATTTATTTTGCTATATTAACCTTTATGAGCGTCGGTTTATACGCTCAAGTACAAAAAGACACTATTAAAATTGACGAAGTAATAATTCACGAAAATAGATTTAGTACTCCAATTTCTAAAAAAAACAGAAATGTATATATAATTGATAAAGTTGCAATTGAAAAATTACCAGGAAAATCTATTCAGGAAATTTTACAATATGCCAATGGTGTTGATTTAAGACAAAGAGGACCATTTGGAAGCCAAGCCGATGTAAGTATAGATGGAGGAAGTTTTGAGCAAACAGTTGTTCTTATAAATGGAACAAAAATTATTGACTCACAAACGGCACACAATATGCTTAATTTGCCCATTCCGGTTGAATTAATCGAAAGAATCGAAATAATTCGTGGGCCAGCTGCTCTTACTTATGGTGTTAACAGCTTAACTGGAGCTATAAATATTATTACAAAAAAACCAACCAAATCTGGCTTTTTAGTAAATACGTATGCAGGATCTAATTTTGAAAAAGATACGCAAGATACAGGAGATACATTTTATGGTACCGGAATTCAGGTAGGAGGAGTTTTAAGCAAAGAGAAACAACAACATTCGCTTTTTGCTTCACATGATAAAAGCAACGGCTATCGATACAATACAGCTTTCGAAAACAATAAAATATTTTATCAGGGTAATTTTCAGATTAACGACAACAATGAAATTTTAAGCTCATTCGGTTATATTAACAATGGCTTTGGCGCTAATGGATTTTATGCTGCTCCTGGGGACAGAAACTCAAGTGAAGTTGTACAAACTACTTTTGCATCTGTACAATCTAAACATAATCTATCTGAAAAATGGACATTGATGCCTCGAGTAAGCTACAGATATAATTATGATGATTATCGTTACTACGGAATTTCTAATCTAAAAGCGGGTAGAAGTCAGCATTATACCAACTCTATAGCTGCAGAAATTAATACAACGTATAAGATGGAAAGGGGAGAACTGGGCTTTGGTGCAGAAGTACGAAATGAAGACATTAGTTCGTCTAACATTGGGGATCATGATCGAGAAAATTTTGGAATTTATCTACAATACAGAACTACATTTATTGAAAAATTAGATGTGAATTTTGGTACTTATCTTAATTATAATTCAGATTATAAATGGCAAGCTTATCCAGCAATTGATGCTAGTTATGCTATAACTGATGCGTTTAAGATAATAGGAAATATCGGAACAAGTCAGCGTATACCTTCATTTACCGATTTATACCTTAACCAACGTCCGGGGAATATTGGAAATCCTGATTTGTTAACCGAAAATGCATTTCAGAGCGAAATAGGTTTTAAATACACCAAGCAAAATTTTAGTTTTAATGCCAATTATTTTTACAGAAAGATTAGCAATTTTATAGATTGGACAAGAAATGTAACCACTCAGCCTTGGCAAAGTAATAATTACGGAAATCTAAATACAAATGGTTTTAATTTACGTACCAACTATAGAGTTAACTTTTCTAATGATTCCAGATTAAATATCAATCTGGCGTATTCTTATTTAGATTTTAAATTTCAAGATGTTATTGATGATCTTTATTCTAAATATTTGGTTTCTTCTTTAGAGCACCAAATAACCAATACAATCGATTTTCAGCATAAAAATTTTACGGCGTTATTTGCTACTCGTTTTAATAAAAGAATAACAGGGCCATCATACTGGATTAACGACTTTAGAGTAAGTCAATCTATAAAAAAAATAACTATTTATGTTGATGCGCAAAATATCTTCAACACTACTTATTACGAGGTTGGAGCAGTTCCGCTTCCGTCAAGATGGTTTAGTTTAGGAGTGAAATTTGTGACTTTCTAAACATCATAAACTAAATATTTTTACCGCAAAGGGCGCTAGGGTTTACGCAAAGGGTACAAAGCTTAACGTAAACCCTTTCGTCCTTTATTATTAACCTAACTTGACCATTTTTTTACCATTAAGAAAAAAAGAAAAATTAAGCTTAATCCTTAATGGTTAAAATTTTCAACCTTAAAGATTATAAACCTTTGTGACCTTTGCGGTAAACTTAACGCTAATCCTTAATGAAACTTAATGTCTTAATGGTTAAACTTTTTAACCTACAGATTATAAACCTTTGCGCTCTTTGCGGTAAACTTAACGATATTTATAAAACGGTTAATTGAATTTTAATAGTAGATTTGTCGATACTATATTTAATAAAAAATCTGATCTAACAAGGATATGAGTACATTATTCGTTAAAAACATGGTCTGTAACCGTTGTATTATGGTAGTTCAAAATGAACTCGAAAAACTCGGTTTAGACTTTACAAATATTAAGCTTGGAGAGGTTAGCCTGACAAAAGAACTAAGCTCCGACGAAAGAAATTCGATAGAAGAAGCATTAGTTCCTTTAGGTTTTGAGGTAATTGATGATAAAAAAAGTAGAATTATCGAAAAGATAAAAAACATTATCATCGACCTGGTGCATCATCAGGATAATGACACAAAAAACAATTTATCTGATATCTTGAGCGAAAAAATCAATCATGACTATAATTATCTTTCTAATCTATTTTCGGAGGTAGAAGGCACCACGATAGAAAAATATTTCATCGCTCAAAAAGTCGAAAAGATAAAAGAACTTTTGGTTTATGATGAGTTATCACTGAGCGAAATAGCTTTACGTTTAAATTATTCCAGTGTTGCGTACCTAAGTAATCAATTTAAAAAGGTAACAGGGTTAACACCAAGTCATTTTAAACAAATTAGGGAAGAAAAAAGAAAACCATTGGATAAGGTTTAAGTAAATATTACAAATCAAACCCATAATTACACAATAAAATTCATAGATATTGTCGCCAACTTTGCATGTAAATTACAACACGTGAAATATGGCGACAAATAATAATAGTAAAGAAACAATTTTCATTCCGCTAGAAAATGTAGATAGCGAGCATTGTGCTTTAATCGTAGAAAAAGGATTAGCGGAGGTTAAAGGCGTTGAAACTCACAAAGTAGAAGTAAACAACCGTAGGGCTGCCATTACCGTTAAAGGTAATGAAACCGTTGGTAATGCTGTAAAGGCTATTAAAGACTTGGGATATAATGTTCCCACTGTTAAAAATACTTTTCCTGTTCTAGGTATGACTTGTGCTTCTTGTGCAGGCAGCGCAGAAAGTATCGTAACATATGAATTGGGAGTCGTTGATGCATCGGTAAACTTTGCAACAGGAAACCTAACTGTAGAATATCTTCCAAATCTAACAGATGCAAATAAACTTCAAAAGGCCATGCAAGCCGTTGGTTACGATTTACTTATTGTAGACGAAACCAAACAGCAAGAATCTCTGGAAGCAATTCATGCCGAGAAATTCAAAAAATTAAAAAACAAAACCATTTGGGCAGTTCTATTGTCGTTACCCGTAGTAACGATTGGTATGTTCTTTATGGATATGCCTTATGGAAATGAGATTATGTGTTTTTTTTCGACTCCAGTAGTACTTTGGTTAGGGAAAGATTTCTTTATAAATGCATGGAAACAAACGAAAAACAGATCTGCCAATATGGACACTTTGGTGGCTTTAAGCACAGGAATTGCTTACTTATTTAGTGTATTTAATATGCTATTCATGGATTTTTGGCATCAACGCGGATTACATGCTCACGTTTATTTTGAAGCGGCAGCAGTAGTTATTGCATTTATTCTTCTTGGTAAATTATTAGAAGAAAAAGCTAAAGGAAATACTTCATCTGCAATTAAAAAGTTAATGGGTTTACAGCCTAAAACTGTAATGGTTATTCAGCCTGACGGAACGGAAAAACAAATAGCAATTGAAAACGTAAATGTTGGCGATATTATCCTTGTAAAACCAGGAGAAAAAATTGCTGTGGATGGAATGGTGACTTCAGGAAACTCGTATGTAGATGAAAGTATGCTAAGCGGTGAACCAGTTCCTGTACTGAAAACGGAAAACGAAAAAGTTTTTGCTGGAACTATAAACCAAAAAGGAAGTTTTCAATTCAAGGCAGTTAAAGTTGGAAAAGAAACCATGCTTGCGCAAATTATCAAAATGGTACAAGATGCTCAGGGAAGTAAAGCTCCTGTGCAGAAACTAGTAGATAAAATTGCAGGTGTTTTTGTTCCAATCGTGATTAGTATAGCAATACTTACTTTTATTGTTTGGATAGTTCTAGGAGGAGAAAATGCTGTGGCACAAGCTTTATTAGCAGCAGTTACAGTATTAGTTATTGCTTGTCCTTGTGCATTAGGTCTTGCAACACCTACAGCAATTATGGTGGGAGTGGGCAAAGGTGCCGAAAATGGTATATTAATTAAGGATGCCGAAAGTTTAGAACTAGCAAGAAAAGTTACGGCAATTGTCTTAGATAAGACCGGAACTATTACTGAAGGAAGACCACAGGTAACAGGTGTTAAATGGCTAAATAATAACGATGTAACAAAAGATATTTTAATTAGTATCGAAAAACAATCTGAGCACCCTTTGGCGGAAGCCGTAGTAAAAAATTTCGAAAGTATACCAAACGTAGTTCTAACCCATTTTGATAGTATTACTGGTAAGGGAGCAAAAGCAATCTATATGGACGAAACCTATTATGTAGGTAACAAGAAATTACTAGCAGAGAATAATATCACTATTGACAATACATTATTGGATCATGCTGATGCATGGGGTAAAGAATCTAAGACAGTAATTTGGTTTGCTAATAGCAAGCAAGCACTTTCGGTTATTGCAATTTCTGATAAAATCAAAGAAACATCTGTAGAAGCGATCAAACATCTGCAAGGTATGGGTATTGAACTCTATATGCTTACTGGAGATAATGAAGCTACTGCAAAAGCTATCGCAGAACAAACAGGAATAAAACATTATAAAGCAGAGGTAATGCCACAACATAAGGCAGACTTTGTAAAAGAATTGCAACAGCAAGGCAAAGTTGTAGCTATGGTAGGTGATGGTATCAATGATAGTACAGCCTTGGCAACTGCCGATGTAAGTATTGCAATGGGTAAGGGAAGCGACATCGCAATGGATGTGGCAAAGATGACTATTATATCATCAGATCTTAACAAAATACCTCAGGCTATTCGACTATCTAAACAAACAGTAGCAACCATAAAACAAAACCTATTCTGGGCGTTTATCTATAATCTAATTGGTATTCCTCTTGCTGCGGGAATATTATATCCAATAAACGGATTCTTGCTAAACCCAATGATTGCTGGAGCTGCAATGGCTTTGAGCAGCGTAAGTGTAGTAAGTAACAGTTTACGCTTAAAATGGAAAAAGTAAACTCCTTGATGCGTTTGCCAAACGGCGGTTTCCTAATGCATTGGCCGCCGTTTTATATTACTTCTTAGTTTAATTGATTTTTATTATTGACCTCATTTTTCCTCTTCATTAATCTTTGAAGCTAGTTAAAATGAGGTCTTTTTTTTTGAGAAATACGCGCCGCAAGAGAAACCTTTGAGCCTTTGTCACTCAGTCCCGACGCTTCGGGATCAGAACCTTTTTAAAACAATCAGTAAATTTTATAAATCAAATTAGGAATAGCAATATAAGACACAGCTCAACTATCAGGAAATTTGTAAAACAAAATTCAAGGAAATGGAAAAAGCATCATTAATATCAATTTTATGACATTACTAATAAAAGGAATGGTGTGCAACAGATGCATTTATGTTCTCGAACAGGAATTTTTAAATCTAGATTTAGAAATCATTGCTATTGAGCTAGGCCGCGTTGTAATAAAAGATACAGCCAACTTTTCTGTGAACCAAGAGGCAATTAAGTCCATGCTTAAAAAAAATGGATTTGAATTATTATTTACTAAAACCGAAGAAACTGTAGAAAAGATTAAGGAACTAGTAGAAATAGGAATCAAAATGCAATTGGACAATGGAAAACCAACCAAATTTTCTACATTAATCAGTAATAAACTGACCAAGAATTATGATACGCTTAGCGCTTTATTTTCGTCTGTAGAAGGACAAACACTTGAAAAATATATCATCCTCAGAAAAATCGAAAAGATAAAAGAACTTCTTGTTTATACAGATCAATCGATGTCTGAGATTACTCATACTTTAGGATACAGCAGTCCTGCACATTTATCTAACCAGTTAAAAAAATATACTGGTTTTACTTCTTCCTATTATAAAAAAATACGGTTTGATAAGCTTGCTATTATTGAGAAGCAATCTCATATAAATAGCGCTTCTTAGAATATATAACTTAAGACGCACTGCGGTGTACCTCTACGAAAACCTTTGCGGCTCAGAACCTCCATAAATAGATTACTTAAGACGCACTGCGGTGCGCCTCTACGGAAAACCTTTGCGTCTTTGAACCTTTGCCCCTCAAAAGCTTTGAACCTTTCTTCCCCTAAAACCTAAGACGCACTGCGGTGCGCCTCTACGGAAAAACTTTGCGCCTTAGTCCCTCAGAACCTTTGAACCTTTCTCTTTTGAACCTTTCTTCCCCTAAAACCTAAGACGCACTGCGGTGCGTCTCTACGGAAAACCTTTGTGCCTTAGTACCTCAGAGCCTTTGAACCTTTCTTAGAACCTCTAAACAAAAAGTAAATCTCACAACTCTTACCTGTAATTGTGTATAAAGCTCGCTAGCATCTCACTGTAATTTTGACATTGAAATTTAATAGTTAGTTGGATAATTAAAAAAAAGAACATGTTATACAAACATACTACACAAAGGTTGGGAATTTTAGTTCCCTTGTTGAGCATCTTATTGATTGCTTGTGAGAACAAAACTGAAAAAGCACCAGAAAAGGATGCAACAGCAAAGGCAGATGCCAACAAACTACCAGTTGACATTATAATTGCCCAAGAAAAACAACTCAATCAGGAAGAGGTTGTAGTGGGAACGATGATGCCGTATCGCGAAGTCTCTATTGTGAGCGAACTCCCTCAAAAGATCACTCATGTGGCATTTAAAGATGGTAGTTACATAAACCAAGGAGCCGTGCTTTACAAACTGAATGATGCCGACATCAGATCGCGGTTAAAACAAGTTGGTGCCGAACTAGAACTGGCTCGTCTTACAAAAGACAGAATGGCAAACCTCTTAAAAACCGAAACTGTAAGACCACAAGAAAACGACGAGGCAGTTATGCGTTACCAATCCTTGATTGCACAGCAAGAACTCCTTAGAGTTGACTTAGCCAAAACCGTAATTAGAGCTCCATTTTCAGGGAAAATAGGAATTTCAAAAGTACATCTTGGAGCTTACGTATCGCCTGGAGCTGAACTAGTAATGTTGCAAGATCAAAGCAGTATCAAAATCAATTTTTCTGTTCCAGAAAAATACTTACCGTTGATACAAACAGGAAACAAAGTAAGATTTACTTCTGAGTTATCTGATCAAGAATATTCGGCAACTATCAATGCTACCGAACCAGGTCTTGATGCTCAAGGCAGAAGTTTAGAGGTACAGGCAATAACTAATAATTCAAACGGGAAATTTCGTGCAGGTCTTTCGGCAAAAGTTTATTTCAGTGTCACTCAGAAAGGAGCAAAAGGTATAATGATACCAACAGAAGCTTTGTCGCCAAGTGATAAAGGTTATGCTGTTTTTATAATAAAAAACGGAGTAGCAAAACCTGTGGCAGTAACCATAAGTAATAGGACAGAAACGGATGCTGTAATCACATCTGGGATTAAGACTGGCGATAGTATCATAATTTCAAATATGCTGCGCATAGGAGATGGTACTCCTGTAAAAGCCGTTGTACCCAATTAATCAAATTCAAATTTTAGCGTTATGAGTATATCAGCTTTAAGCATAAAAAAACCGGTTTTAGCCGGTGTATTCTCCCTCCTCATTGTTATTTTAGGAATAATAGGATGGAAACAATTAGGGATTCGAGAATTTCCATTAACAGAACCACCAGTAATTTCGGTAATTACTTTCTATGCTGGTGCAAGCCCAGATGTAATCGCATCTAAGCTTACCAGACCAATGGAAGAATCTATATCAGAAGCAAACGGAATACGTACTATTTCTTCCGAATCCAGAGAACAAGTGAGTGTTATTTCGATAGAGTTTAACCGTGAAATAAACATTGAAGACGCATTAAATGACGTCAGGGATAAAGTTGCCAAATCACGAAAACAGCTTCCTACAGATGTAGATCCGCCGATTGTACAAAAAGCATCTTCGCCAGATAATTTGGTAGCATTTCTTGAAGTAGAAAGCGATACTAAAGACATAAAAGAGGTCAGTCACCTCGCATCTACTACAATCAAAGACCGAATACAGTCTATCCCCGGAATCAATAATGTTGCTATCGTGGGAGAACATAAATACGCAATGCGTCTTCGGTTTGAGCCGTCTAAACTTGCTGCTTATCAGCTAACTCCCGAAGATATCCGCAAGGCATTGCTAAGAGAAAACATTGATTTGCCTGCGGGTAGGATAGACGGGAATAACAGCGAACTAAGTATTCGTACAATGGGACGTCTTACTTCCGTAAAAGATTTTGAGGAAATGCTCATCAAACAAGTTGATAATAGAGTAATCCGATTAAAAGACATTGGTTCTGCCGAATTAGGAGAAGTAAACGAACGTACGGCTATCATCAATGAAACTGGAGGTCTTAACCGCGTGGGTGTGGGTGTGGCTATCCAGATACAACGTGGTGCAAATGCTATAGAAGTAGTAGATGAATTTTATAGAAGATTAGATCAGCTAAAAAAAGATATCCCATCTGAATACCGCTTAATAGTAGGTTTCGATTATACCCGTTCTGTAAGAGAATCTATTAAAGAAGTAGAAGAAACACTCTTTATCGCTTTTGGTTTAGTCGTATTAATTATTTTTCTATTTCTAAGAGACTGGCGATCTACAATCATACCAGTATTAGCAATTCCAGTTTCTATTCTTTCCGCATTTTTTATTATGTATATAGCTGGTTTTTCTATCAATATACTTACCCTTTTGGGATTAGTACTTTCCATAGGATTGGTGGTCGATGATGCTATTGTAGTACTCGAAAATATCTACAAAAAAATAGAAGAAGGAATGTCGCCCATACAAGCAGCATTTAAAGGCTCTAAGGAGATTTATTTTGCAGTTATTTCTACTACCATTACGTTGGCAGCAGTATTTCTGCCGATTGTTTTCATGGGAGGAATCAGCGGTCAGCTATTTAAGGAATTTGCAATTGTAGTATCGGGTTCTGTTATGGTATCGGCTTTTGTAGCACTGACGCTAACTCCAATGCTGAGTGCTTATTTCTTGAAGAAAGAAGAAAAGCCTAGCTGGTTTTATAGTGTGACTGAGCCTTTTTTCGTCCGTATGAATAATGGATACGCTAGTTTGTTAATCACATTTATGAAGTTTAGATGGTTAGCGTGGGTATTTTTGATAGGCACAACTTTACTTATTTATCTTATTGGGAAAGGACTTCCTTCTGAGCTAGCACCGATAGAGGACCGTTCGAACATGAATCTAATTGCCGTTGCTCCCGAGGGTGTTTCTTTCGATTATATGAAAAAACATATGACCGAAGTTGGAAAATATGTAAACGATTCTACCGATGGATTATATCAGACCTATTCGATGGTTGCGATCTCATTTATTCCTGCTCCAGCGCCTGTTAATGTTGCCGTACAAAGTATCTATCTTAAAGATCCTAAAGATAGAAAATCAAGTATTAAGGATTTATACAATCAATATGGTGCGGCGTCTGGGAAATTTAGAGGGTTCCTTTTGTTTCCATATTTGCCACCAACTATCGGAAGTCGTTATGGTGGAGGTATGCCAATACAATATGTATTACAATCGCCAAATCTTGATAGTCTAACAGCGGTGCTTCCTAAATTTCTGGCAGCAGCACGCCAAAGCAAAAAACTTCTATTTGTTGATGCTGATCTTAAGATTAATAAACCAGAGGTGAAAATAAATATTGACAGAGAAAAAGCAGCCTTAATGGGCGTATCTATGGAGGTAGTTGCCCACACGCTGCAACTTTCATTCTCAGGACAACGTTACGGATATTTCCTTCGCAACGATCGTCAGTATGAAGTAATTGGACAATTAGACCGCCAACACAGAAATGACAAAAGTGATTTAAGCGCTATATATGTTCGTTCAACAACAGGTAAGATGATTCCGTTGAACAACCTGATAACAACTGAAGAAGCTGTAAGTCCAGCAGCGATATACCGATACGACCAATATATATCGGCAACAGTATCGGCAGCAACCGCAGAAGGAGTAAGCCTTGCAGAAGGAATTGAGGAAATCGAAAAGATTAAGAAAGAGGTTCTAGGAGAAAATTTCAAAAGTTCATTAGCAGGTCAATCACGAGATTATGACGAAAGTCAAGGTAATATAGCCTTTACACTAGTTCTCGCATTGTTACTTATTTATATGATTCTAGCCGCTCAGTTCGGAAATCTTCGTGATCCGCTAACTATTATGTTAACGGTACCAATGGCAGTAACAGGAGCAATTTTAAGTTTATCATGGTTTGGTCAAAGTTTAAACGTCTTCAGCCAAATCGGGATTATTACACTGGTAGGATTAATTACCAAGAACGGAATACTTATCGTAGAATTTGCCAATCATCTAAAAGATACAGGACTTTCTAAATACGATGCTGCAATACAGGCAGCAGAACAACGTTTCCGTCCAATTTTAATGACATCGCTAGCCATGATATTCGGAGCATTACCTATTGCGCTTACCGTTAACAGCCGCCAGTCATTAGGAATTGTTATTGTGGGAGGACTTGTCTTTTCGGGAATATTAACATTGTTTATCATCCCAGCAGTTTATTCTTATTTGTCAAGCAAAAAAGGAGAAGTTGTTATTGTAGAAGAAGATTCCGAAGACACAAACAGTCCAGCCATAGAATCATGATTTTAAATCTCAAAGAAGATAAAATGAAAACAAATATCTTACACATAGTTACAGCGCTGCTATTGCTAAGCAGCACTAATGCAGTGCATGCACAGAAAAAAAAGCTGGCTCTCACAGATGCATTAGAAATGGCAAAACAAGGAAACAAAGCACTACAGGTTCAAATGTTAGAGGAAATAAATGCTAAAGAAATGACCAGAGAAACAAGAGGTGGTTTGCTGCCCAGTATTTCGGCAAATGCAGGGTTTTCTCATTATTTCGACAGGCAGGTTATATTCCTCCCAGGTTCCTTTGTAGGCACAGACAAAGCAGTTCAGGATTTCGCTGTTGGCGGAAGAAATACTTATAATGCATTCGTATCGTTGTACCAACCCATCTTTGCACCAGCGACACATCAGCTTACAAAAGCTTCGAAAATCAACGAGAAAATTCAAGACGAAAAAACAGCCGATTTAAAAAGTCGGGTGGCACTTCAGGTTTCTAGTCGCTATCTTAACATACTGATGATGAATAGACAACTAGGTTTACTTCAACAAAGCCATCAACGTAATATCAAAGCGCTTCAAGATTCAAAATCGCTATTTGCGCAAGGCAGAGGACTAAAATCAGATACGCTAAGGAGTTTTATTGCTGTAGCAAATTTAAAATCATCTGTTTCTTATTTAAAAAATAATATAGAGGTATCTGGCATTGAATTAAAAAGACTCGTTGGATTAGAAGATTCGGGAGAAATTGAACTGACTGACAACCTTGAAGATAACATAAAAGTAAGTCAAGGCGAATTTTACCAAGTTGATGAAGCATTGCTAATTGCTGATAAAAACAGGAATGATTTGAATATTCAAAAACTGACTATTGATCTTCAGCAAAAAAAATTAAAGGCTGCTCAGTCAGAATTATTACCAAAGCTGGCATTAATAGGGCAATATCAGATACAAGCCCAAGCTGATGATATGGAATTTAACGAATATGCCTGGCCAAGAACTTCTTTCTTAGGTCTACAGCTTAGCGTACCTATTTTTAATGGTAACCGCACTAAATCTCAGATTAATCAAGCAAAAATTAAAACGCAGCAAGAAGACATATTACTAAACGATTTAAAAGATGAAGTTAAGACAGAACTTGCTACGATTATAAGCAAATGGAAAGAAGCAGTAACGCAATTAGTCATACAGGAAACAACAGTAAAGTCGGCAGAATTAAACTACCGAATGATTGATGATCGTTTTAGAAATAGCTTAGGCTCAAGACTTGAATTAACAGATGCTGAACTAGCACTAACACAAGCCAAAATAAATTACCTAAACGCCGTATATAACCTGCGAATGCTACATGTAGAATTACAACAAGCCCTAGGACTGCTAACTCTATAATTACTAACTAAAACAATTAAATAAAAATATGACTAAAAATAATAAACAACCAATAGACAAACCTACACCATATAGCAAACGATGGTCGGCACTTTTTTTGCTATGTACAGCACAATTTATAGTAATTATGGACACCTCAATTATTGGGGTAGCCTTGCCCGCAATAAAAGCAGATCTTGGCTATTCGCAAAGTGGCTTGCAATGGATATTTAATGCATACGTTATCCTATTCGGAGGTTTTTTACTCCTCGGCGGGCGTTTGTCGGATTTGTTTGGTGCACGTAAAATTTTTATGTGGGGATTCATTATCCTTTCTGCCGCATCACTTTTGGCTGGCGTGGCATGGTCAGAAGCAGCGCTAAATACAGGAAGAGCTCTACAAGGTTTAGGTTCGGCACTTATTGCTCCGGCAGCACTTACTTTAGTATTATCTAAATTTACTGACCCTAAAGAACTCAATAAAGCATTAGGTTTTTGGGGAGCATCTGCCGCTGCGGGAGGTTCTGCAGGAGTTTTCCTTGGCGGAGCAATTACTCAATGGCTTTCTTGGCATTGGATATTCCTAATTAATATTCCCGTAGGACTTATAGTATTAGCATATAGCAAGAGTTTATTATTTGCTGGTGCTACCCGCAAAGGAAAAGTAGATATTGCAGGAGCAATTCTAGCCACAACAGCATTATTAGTAATGATATATGCAATCGTGTCGGGAGAAGGAGCAGGGTGGAAATCTTTACAAACCATTGGCTTACTAGGTCTTTCTTTGTTATTATTTCTTGTTTTCTTTATTGTTCAGAAACAGAAGAAAGAACCATTAGTACCTATGAGCATTTTTAAAGTTCCAAATCTTTCGGGAGGTAATCTAGTAATGGCTTTAATGGCCGCAGGATGGATTCCGTTATGGTTTTTTCTAAATCTTTATTTGCAGCAAACGCTGAATTATTCTGCCTTCAATAGTGGACTAGCTTTATTACCGATGACAATTGCAATCATGTTTTTGATGGTTGGCGTTACAGGAAAGTTGGTCGCTAAATTTGGTTTTAAAGCAAATCTAATAGCTGGATTAATTGCACTTACAGGGTCACTTCTTCTGTTTAGTACAATTCCGCCTGACGGAACATTCCTAATCAATGTCTTGCCTGCTTCTTTATTGGGAGCACTTGGTATGTCATTAGCCTATATTCCAGGAACTATTGCTTCAATGTCTGGCGCTAAACCCCAAGAAATGGGACTTGCTTCTGGCTTGGTTAATACAAGTTATCAAGTAGGTTCGGCTTTAGGACTGGGTATTGTTGTAGCTATTTCAGCAGCAAAAACGAATACGCTCAAAGCAATGGGTGAAACTGATATTGCGGCATTAAACGCAGGTTTTCAGACGGCTTTTTTCTCAGCAGCCATTATATGTGCCATTGCCGCAATTATAGCAGCTTTTTCTATAAAAACGCTTAAACAATAAATGCTATTCAAAAAACGAGCTTTATAAATTCTTAAAACAAACCATTTTTTTGACCTCATTTTTAATCCTCTTCTTTAATAGTATGGAAGTTGATTAATAATGGGGTCTTTTTTTTGGAAAATAAATTCCAAAACACCATAAAAAGCTATAAATCAACTATTTTAAATAAAAACTTTAAAACTTATTCACTAGACAACTTGGCATCTGCGCAAGAGAAACCTCTGAACCTTTGCACCTTTGCTTCTCAGAACCTTTATAAATACATTCTTCAAGACAAACTGCGGTGCGTCTCTACAGGAAAACCTTTGAACCTTTGCCTCTCAGAACCTCTGAACCTTCTTCAATCAATCAGTAAATATTATAAATCAAACAAGGAATTACACCATGAAAAACAGTGGTACAATTCTGAAATTTGTATAATAAAATAAAGCAAAATGGAAAATATAATATTAAATATACCTGATATGAAAAGTGAACATTGTCAGGCTAGAGTAAATACTGTTATCAAAGATATAGATGGAATTCAAATTCAAAAAATAGAGGCTGGAAAACTAGCCGCTTCTGTAGAAGACAATGATGCTGCAGAAAATCTTATAGATGCTATTAAAAAGGCGGGATATACAGTTGGTAATTAATAATAGTAATCAGCCCAGCTGTAATCCGAATTATGAAAAATGATACTGCACAATATAAAACAGGAATGGTGATGATTCCAGACATATCTGGTTTTACAGATTTTGTAATAAATACCAATATGTTTATCGGTAAATACATAACCGAAAGTCTGCTAAAATCAATAATAGACAGCAACACATTATCCTTAGAAGTTTCGGAGATTGAAGGTGATGCCATATTATTTTACAAATACCACAAAATACCGTCGTTTGGTACTACATTAACTCAAATTGAAGTAATGTACAACAACTTCAAAAAAGAAATAGCCAGACTATCACAACAACTTGCAATGGAAATTCCTTTATCATTAAAAATCATTGTGCATTATGGTACTTTTACTAAATATAAAATTGGAAGATTTGAGAAACTTTATGGAACGCCTGTTGTAGAAGCTCACAAAATGCTTAAAAATCATATTGCCAAATTTCCGCCGTATGCTTTGTTCTCAGATGCATTTTTAAAGGCCAATTTTGAACAACCGGCTAAAGCAACTATCGAATATGACACTTGCGATAATTGTATGTACTTACCAGAAATTGGTTATATACATTATTTGTAAGTGTTGAGTATAATTATTTTTAACACATAGAAACATAGATTTTTTTAGTTATAAATAAGGCGTTTCACTTAGTTAAAATACACATAACTCTAGCTATGCGAAAGAAATGTATTTCTTTTTGTGCTCTTTTTTGCACATAAAACCTATGTTTCTATGTGTTTAATTGAACTTTTATAGCCCAAGCGACGCAAACAGACGAAGTAATTACTCCTAATGGAATATTTGTAACGTTAGTATCGTTCGCTATTTTCTTAAATTTGTAATAGAAGCCTAAATAAAGTATAAAAATGGAAAGCTTAGAAAAAAGATTATTGAACAGGAATATAAAGCCAACATCAATACGGTTATTGATATTTAAAACAATGACTGAATTTAAAAAAACTTTTAGCCTGACTGATCTGGAAACGGAATTAGAAACCGTGAATAAATCGACCATTTTTAGAACCTTATCTTTGTTTCATGAAAACTTACTTATTCATAACATTGACGACGGTTCTGGTTCAATGAAATATTCAATTTGTAATGAAACCTGTATGTGTACCGTTGGAGAATTACACGTTCATTTTAATTGTAACCGTTGCCATAATACGTATTGTCTCGAAAGCATTTCTATACCACCAATTCAGCTTCCTGAAAAGTTTTTATTAGAAAGTGTCAATTTTGTAATGAAAGGAATTTGCGAAAATTGCTCCAAATTCTTTTAGATTTCCTCAAGAATAAACTAGTATTTATATCATTAGAAAATCCTTTATTTCAAGCCTTGAATTGCCCGACAATCAGGAAATAATTTATTCTCTAAAGATTTTTAGGAGCTATTTCCTGCTATCATTCCAAATCTTTTTTATTGAGAAAAACAATAAAAAAGGATTTTCCCTTCTATCAGGGCTAGAAATGCAACCGCGTGGATATGCAATGTTTGTGGGCACAGAAAGAATTTCTGCGGTATCGGGATTAATCTTGTAAAGATTTAAAACCGTAAAGCTTAAACACAATTTTATCATTTCGACAATTGCAACCAGGTTGCCAAAACAGACTTATAACTTTGCCATAGAATTAAAAACTAATAGATATGTCAAAGCAATGTTGCACTACGGATAATCATGTAAAACCTCAAAAAAAAGAGGTGCACCCACATCAGTGCGATACTACCAAAAAAGACCATGATCACGGGCATGACCATAGTCACGGACACGATCATGATCATAGCCACGACCTCGAAGATAAAACAGCATTTCAGTTATTTTTGCCTGCTATTATCTCCCTTACTTTATTGCTAATTGCTATAGCTTTTGATAATTATTTTCTGCAACCTTGGTTTACTGGCTGGGTAAGATTAGCATGGTACATCATAGCTTATATTCCTGTTGGGCTACCAGTTATAAAAGAAGCGATTGAGAGTATACGCTACAAAGATTTCTTTTCGGAATTCTTTCTTATGGTAATTGCTACGGTTGGTGCTTTTGCCATAGGCGAATATCCCGAAGCTGTAGCTGTTATGTTATTTTATGCAGTAGGCGAGGTGTTCCAAACACTTGCCGTATCTCGTGCCAAAGGAAATATAAAATCACTACTGGATCAACGCCCAGATGAAGTTACTGTACTGAGAGATAACAAACAGCTAGTTATAAAAGCTGAAGATGCAAAAATAGGAGATCTCATTCAGCTAAAACCAGGAGAAAAATTAGGACTAGACGGCGAACTGGTTTCGGAAAATGCCTCATTTAACACTGCCGCCCTTACGGGAGAAAGTAAACCCGACACGAAATCTAAAGGCGAAACGGTATTGGCAGGTATGATAAACGGCAGTACTATAAGCTTAGTAAGAGTAACCACAGCCTATTCGGATAGTAAACTTAGTAAAATATTGGAGCTGGTACAGAATGCAACTGCTCAAAAAGCACCTACAGAATTGTTCATTCGTAAGTTTGCCAAAGTATATACACCTATTATCGTATTGCTTTCTATAGCGATTACGTTGTTGCCAGCAATATTTGTAGATAATTATGTCTTTAGTGAGTGGTTGTACAGAGCATTAGTATTCTTAGTTATTTCTTGTCCTTGTGCCTTGGTAATTTCTATTCCACTAGGATATTTTGGAGGTATTGGAGCGGCAAGTCATAATGGTATTTTATTTAAAGGTTCTAACTTTTTGGATATTCTTGCTAATATTCAAAATGTTGTAATTGATAAAACAGGAACAATGACCGAAGGCGTTTTTAAAGTTCAGGAAGTAATTATAAAACCCGAGTTTAATAAAGATGAAATCCTTAAAATGGTCAATGCGCTCGAAAGCCAAAGCACACATCCGGTCGCAACTGCCATTCATGACTATGTTGGCGAGATAGATAATACCATCAATTTAGTAGGGACGGAAGAAATAGCCGGACACGGACTAAAATCGACTGTAAAAGGAAAAGAATTACTTGTTGGTAATTTTAAATTACTTGATAAATTCAATATCAGCCATGATGCCGACACAGCAAATATTGTTTACACGGTTATTGCTATTGCTTATGATGGGAAATTTGTAGGCTATCTCACAATCTCAGACAGCATTAAAGCTGATGCAAAAATAGCAATCGATAAGTTACATAGCATGAATGTAAAAGTCACTATGCTCAGCGGTGATAAAAGTGCCGTTGTAAATCATGTTGCTAAGCAATTAGGAATAGATAATGCTTACGGAGATTTACTACCTGAGGACAAAGTGAATAAAGTAAAAGAAATCAAAGCCAGTAATGGTAGTGTAGCTTTTGTGGGCGATGGTGTAAACGATGCTCCAGTAATTGCTCTGAGTGATGCAGGAATTGCAATGGGTGGCCTAGGAAGTGATGCTGCCATAGAAACTGCCGATGTGGTAATACAAGACGATATGCCATCAAAAATAGCAATGGCAATAAATATTGGTAAACAAACCAAAAAAATAGTCTGGCAAAACATCATACTGGCATTTTCTATAAAAGCCATTGTACTTATACTTGGAGCAGGCGGACTTGCTACCATGTGGGAAGCTGTATTTGCCGATGTAGGAGTTGCGCTATTAGCTATACTAAATGCTGTTAGAATTCAAAAGATGAAATTTTAAAGAATATAAAAGATAGCTAAGCAACAATCACATTGTAATGTCGTATTTTAAAATCAGATAAAAATAAGTAATTCATTGATTTTGATAATTTAATTAACATTAGTCCTTTTGACTTTATGACTTTAAAACTTTTGACTTACTTATTAATCAGTAAATATCACAAATCAAATAAGGAATATTGTAAACGTATTGAGGCATTATTGACGGAAATTTGTGGTATCAAATAATTATTAAAGTATCAATTAAAATGGAAAATAAAAATCTTCAATTTAAAACAACCCTTAATTGTGGTGGATGTGTAGCAAAAGTAAAATCTGATTTAGACAATGCTCAAGGTATTGGCGAATGGAATGTAGACACTGATAATGCCGACAAAATCCTTACAGTGCAATCAGAAGGAGCAACAGAAGACGAAATCGTTGCTATCATTAAAAGTAAAGGTTTTAAAGCGGAACCTTTATCTGTTTAGTATTGTAAATACACCTTATTCCAAAAGAGGTTAAAAGCAAAAAGTCAATATTATTACAGTTATGCAGTTTGGAAAGAGCTCGATACCATATCGGGCTCTTTCTTTTTAGTTCTTAAATTCTATTTTAATCATAGCGCACGGTTTCAACCATGCGATACGAATTATGATATACATTGCGCTCCAGCGGTTAAAACCGTTGCAATATTTATAAGATATTTTTTTGTTCGCAATCCATTATCTGTAAATGTCACAAATAAAACCAGAAAAAGTGTAATGATTAGATTCTAAGAAACATAGAACTTTGTAACAGGTAATAAAGCCTTTAAAATAATTAAAAATAGTATGAATAAACTAAAAATTTTATTGCTCGGAACAGCATCTATTGCTATGCTATCAGCTTGTAATAATACAGGAAAGAAACAAAACACATCAGATATGGATATACATCAGCACGCTAATGAAGAAGCTAATTATGTTTGCCCTATGCATCCTGAAGTAATAGGAAAAAAAGGAGAAAAATGTCCAAAATGCGGAATGGAATTAGAACTTTCTGCAGCAAAGAAGGATAGGGCTTTTGATGTTAAGTTATCTAGTAATCCTGAAGTAATTCAGGCTGGAAAAACAACAAGTCTATCAATCTCAGTTACCGAAGATGGTAAAAATGTAACAATGGATGTAGTACATGAAATGAAGATGCATCTTTTGGTTATGAACGAAGAATTAACATGGTTTGATCACGTTCACCCAAAAGAACAAACGGATGGTACTTATAGTGTTTCCGAGACATTTCCAGGTGGAGGCAAATATTTATTATTTACCGATTATAAACCAGTTGGCGCATCTGGTAACGTCAAAATGATGGAAGTTGAAGTAAAAGGAACTCCTTTGGATATACCAAAAACGGCAACAGAAAAACTAGTATCTAAAGTTGATAATTATACAGTTACATTAACTAACGGAAATGATTTAAAAACAGACAGAGGTCAGTTACTAAAATTTACTGTAGAAAAAGGGGGTAAGAAACTAGAGGAGAAAGATATTGAACAGTATCTTGGAGCAAGCGCTCATATTGTAATGGTTGCTAAAGAAACTAAAGACTTCCTGCATATTCATCCAATATCTGATAAAAACTTCCCAATTTACGCAGAGACTCAAGTTAAAAAAGCGGGTATTTATAGAATGTGGGTACAGTTTAAAATTGATGGTAAACTTCATACAGCAGATTTTACAGTAAATGTTTCTGAAGGCCCTAAAGATGCAGGCGATAATCATGATAAACATGCTCACCACTAAAAGCAAACTGCTATCCAATAAAATAATTTATTTTGCTGTATAGATAAAGTAATGATAAGTGTTGCTAGAAATTTATTTAAGTATTGCTAAAATTTTTAGCGAATACAATAAAAATCTTTTAACCATAATAGGAAAAAATAAGTGAATATAAGTACTCCTAATCGGCGTAAACTTAAATGACCTTACTTCTCTTATTATGGTTATTTTTTTGCTGTAATATTAATTTCATGAATCTCACTATGTAACTTAATGCTTTAAATTGGCAGATAAATAACTCTGTAAATCACGAGTATAAACCAATCCTTACAAAAAATTTGATAATTAACACTAAGAAAATATTAAATAATTTAATAAAAACAAATCATCATAATAATCATATCTTTTGTTCTACCTTAGTATAAGAATGATTTAGTGCCTTTTAACTAGATTTCATCCTTAAACATATTTAATTGCCGCATTTGAATTTTATTTTTTGCAGAAAATAAAGCCGCAACAATAACCGTTCTTAAACAAAACAATATTATGGGCTTATTTGATTTTATGATGGTGGAGATAGCTATGGATTTAGGAACAGCTAATACTTTAATAATATATAACGGAAAAATCGTTGTTGACAGTCCTTCTATTGTAGCCAGAGATATTAGAAACGGAAAAATTATCGCTGTAGGCAAGGAAGCCAGTTTAATGCAGGGAAAAACACACGAAAATATTAAAACAATCCGACCACTTAAGGATGGGGTTATTGCCGATTTTGATGCCTCTGAGAAAATGATTAGTTGGTTTATAAAAAATATACCTGAACTAAAGAAAAGTTTTTTCACTCCCGCATTACGAATGGTTGTGTGTATTCCGAGTGGTATTACCGAGGTTGAAATGAGAGCTGTAAAAGAATCCTGTGAACGGGTAAACGGGAAAGAAGTATTTTTAATTCATGAACCTATGGCTGCTGCCATCGGAATTGGTTTAGATGTGATGCTCCCAAAGGGAAATCTTATTGTTGATATTGGAGGAGGAACCACCGAAATTGCAGTTATTGCGCTTGGAGGAATAATTTGTGACAAATCGATAAAAATTGCAGGGGATGTCTTTACCAATGATATCTTGTATTATATGAGAACGCAACATAATTTGTATATCGGAGATGCTTCTGCAGAGATGATAAAAATCGAGGTTGGCGCTGCAATGGAAGAACTTGAGGAAGCTCCTGATGATATGTTGGTTCGTGGAAGAGATTTACTTACGGGGAAACCAAAAGAAATAAAAGTCAGCTATAGAGAGATTGCAAAAGCATTGGATAAATCAATACAAAGAATTGAAGATGCAATAATGGTAACACTTTCATTAACACCACCAGAACTTTCTGCCGACATTTATAATACCGGATTATATCTGGCAGGAGGAGGCGCAATGTTACGTGGTCTTGATAAAAGAATATCTCAGAAGACCGATTTACCGGTATATATTGCAGAAGATCCGTTAAGAGCCGTGGTTATTGGTACCGGAACTGTCTTAAAAGATATAGCTAAGTATAAAAGCGTGCTTATAAAATAGTAGGAGTCAAAAAAAAAATCATACAATGCCATAATTTTATGACGTTGTATGATTTTTTTTAAAACTTCTTAAGATTTTTTAATTCTCACAGAAAGAACCTATTTGCTTTAAATGTTTCTCTGTTTGGTATTTATTAAAGTTATCCCATTTAGGAGGGAAGTTTGTTTTTTGTCCGTACATAGAATCCAAACAAACATTATTGTCTTTGTATTTATCATGTAAGACAGCCAAAATTTTAAAGAAGAATTCATCTAACATTATGATAGCATCAAATTCAGCTTTTAGCGCATTATAATTACTATCAGTAGGATTTAATACTTGCAATAAATTTAAAACTTCATTCTTTTCATCTTCATTAATTTCAGTTAAATAACCGGTTTTTAAAGTTCTAAAAACTAGATTATTCCATGCTTTACTATCATGTCCCCATTGTACATCGGGTAGGTTTAAAGAATGCTCACAAATTAAAATTATAGAAAAAAGAACATCGTTTAAGTACTGCGCTGGAAACTCATCAAAACTTCTGAATTCAAAACCACTTTGGTACATTTTTTCCTGATTAAAATCAAGACCAACTTCCGAAAGCATTTCATATTCCATATCAGCTTCAACCTGATCACGCCACCAAACATTTTCTTCTTTTTCAAATTTTAGTAATTTTCTAAAATCATCTACTTTATAAGTCAGAATTTTACCTTTTGGCATTGCTTTATTATAAGTTCCTACACCTATATATCGAGACATTGCATTGCGCATAGAGCCCAAAGTAAATTTTTTGTCCATGCTATAAGTATCACTTATCACTCCCATAATATCTGGACTTCCAAGAGTAGCTATAAAAAATGGTTCAAACCATTGCAACAAATAAATAGCATTGGCATGTGTTTTTTCAAATTCATTGTAATCTACAATTCTGCTATCTTCTGTTAATGAAGGCAAAGTAATATGAAAATGGTACGTTCCGTTATTAAACAAAACCAAATTTTCCTGATTGGTCATAAACATATTAAGTCCATTGTTATAATCCGGAAAGTTTAATTTTCCGTTTAATACACGTGATTCATTAATTTTATCAATGAATAACTTTTTGGTAGCTTTTAGTTCTTTGCACGAATCGGCTATTGTTCTGTTTTCAAAATATTTAGTTACAAATTCGATAGAATCACCATCAAAATGAACAGAACCCATTGTTTTGTTTCTTTGAGTAATCATACTCTGAATATTGTACGGTTGATCCTCAAGGAAAAGTTCCATGATAGATTTTCCAAGATAATCAGGATTCTCAAGTGGTTCTGCGATCACCTCACCATTTTCTGTATCAATTAATGGCTTTATTGGTGATAATGTTTTGTGCTGATAGTTTATATCGAGTTTTTCCAGAGAATGACTATTCATCATTCGGCTTACTTTATAGCTTTCATTTAATCCAAAAGCTTTTTTCAAAATAGGAGCCAGGCTTTCTGGTTTATAGCATTTTCTATAATCAATACTGTATTTCTCAAATCCAATTTTTTCTTGTATAAATTCACCAGAAACTATTAGGGGGTCTTCAAATTGCAAATAGGTTTCGTTTTCTAATCCAATTCCCCAATAATATTTTTTTGTCTGATTGTCTTTCATTTATACTAATTTTCTTTTTTATGGTTGATAATACTTTTTTTAAGATGATACTTTTTATCCGCAAACAAGAGTCTAATCAGTTTAAATTAGACACAAGAAACCTTGTAACGGATTGAGCATCATTGTTGCCTCCATTATAAAAGTTTTCGTTTACTTTTAAAAATATAGGAAAATATATTTTAGACTTTTTGTACTTGTAGCGACTGATGAATTGAAAAAAAACTAAAATTTTATAATAAGGTTATAAAATTACTATTGTTATTAATCACTTTTATATCAATAATTTAAGCATAAGGATAGCTTAATTACAACTTTTGCTATTCCTAGTATTTTCTAAGTTGCAAAAGTAGTGAATTGTTTTATCATTTCCAAGTTGTTAACACATTGAAAATCAATATACTTTTTTTGGGTTTAAAAATAAAGTGCAAAAGTTTTTTTATTCATGGTAATAAAACACATAAGAGGAATATAACTCATCATTCCACCAATCTTTTCTATCCTCAGAAAAGTAATTATAATTTAGCTTTCCTGCTTGTGATTGCAGCGGATACACTACCACATCATTCTCACGATATGCCTTATGTAAATCTGTTTCGGGAACAACAGGAACTATATGTCCAGACAGTCCTTTTTCTCTTCTTTTGGCACAAATCATTCCGATTCCACCATTTGTATTTACTTTTTCCTGAATTTCATCAACAGAAAACATTCTTTTCCAACCAAAACTGGCTCCCCATTGTAAAAACCAGTCGTGTATTGCACTAGAATAAATACGATCTACAGTTTGCTCAAAAACAGCTTCCACATCTTGTCCGTTCAATATTTTTTCCAGAGCTTCATCAGTCCACCAAACCGTAGGAAGATAAACTTTAGAAAAATAACAATAATCGTAAGAGTACACATTACAATAAGTATCTTCTACGGTTCTTTGATATCTAACATTTTTTTCAACATCTAATTTATCTATCAGTCGGGCAATACTTTCTTTTTTACTAGCAACATCCGTTAAATCTCTATAAGGAATGTTAGAATCATAAAGAGGTGTTTCCTTCATTTCCATAGAATCTAACCTGGATTCTGGATTGGGTAATAAATCAGCTTTTATTATTTTATTATTCGGTATAGGATTATCCTCTAAAGATAATGATGCTATTGATATGGTATTTTGTTCCATCTTGACTGCTTAAAATTAATCGGCTTAACCTACTCAAATTTACTATTCGTGTAATCGGGTTTTATCACCAAAAAAGTAAATATAAGTATTTTTAACTTTTTAAACGGTTATAGAAACGTACAAATTATGAAAACATTAGGATTAATTTGGTTAGCATGATTACATATAATGCTTTAAATATAGTAATTATGTCTGGGCAACTTTAATTCTTTTCTTATCAATGATAATGAATGTTTTATTATTAATTTTATATACAGCTATTAATTAATTTTAGCACTCCGAGTGAAGGAACAAACGCAGTAATTGTAAATCAAGTTATTTCACATTGATAACCTATAAATCAATTTAGTCATGCATTTAAAAGGAAAAGAAAAACACTTCTGGAGAAGCAACTTTGATATTGGAAATCTTGCTGCTATACCATCAGAAATAGATGGTTATAAGGCTATTGATACCGAACTCGATGATGACTTTTTGTTTACAATGATATCTAGAATTCCATCTATTCATCGGCTTTATTTTAAATTTAATCTCATAACCGATGAAGGAGTAAGGCATATTAGTAACATTAAAAACTTACGGGAACTTACTTTAAGAGAGCATGAAAAGATCACAAACAAATCTATACCATATCTTAATAAATTAGTCGATTTAGAATACTTAGATATCTTAAAAACAGAAATTCATTTAGAAGATTTACCAGGATTATTTAACCTTCAAAAATTAAAAGAATTGTACGTTTCTTCCGAAAACATTGATAGAGAATACCTTCTGGAATACGTTATTACAATGAAAGAAATACTGCCTAATTGTGTTTTGTATATCAATTATGAGACTTATGAATAGCTTATAATTTAAACTCTTTTTACATAACAACTTCTTCAATTATCCGTTAGTTTGAGGTTAGAGTTTTGCCTATCTTTGCATTTCTAAAAATACCTCATGAATTCCCCTGTAAAAGCCGTTCATCCAATCTATAATCTTCAGTTTGGATTAGTATGTTTAAGTTCCTTGCTCTTTTCTGCTAGTTTTAATATGCTAATTCCTGAACTTCCAGAATATTTAAGTAATATGGGTGGAGCAGAATATAAAGGATTAATTGTTGCGCTTTTTACATTAACAGCCGGAATTTCAAGACCATTCAGTGGTCGGTTAACCGATACTTTAGGAAGAGTTCCTGTCATGGCGGTCGGATCTATTGTATGCTTTGTTTGTGGTATACTTTATCCAATTTTAGGAACAGTTTCAGGATTTTTATTCTTGCGACTAATTCACGGATTTTCTACCGGATTTAAACCTACAGCAACAGCAGCTTATGTTGCCGATATTGTGCCGAGAGAACGTTGGGGCGAAGCGTTGGGTTTACATGGTCTTTGTTTTTCTATCGGAATGGCATTAGGGCCAGCCATTGGGAGTACAATTAAAATATATTCATCTATGAACATGCTTTTTTATGCATCTTCCATTTTTGCTCTTTTGTCCATCGCCATTTTAATGAATATGAAAGAAACGTTGAAATATAAACAGCGTTTTAGCTTGCATATCCTAAAGATTTCCAGAAAAGATATTATTGCTGTCGAAGTTTTACCTGCAGCCATAGTAACATTCCTTTCTTATATGGCATATGGAGTCATACTTACATTAATTCCCGATTGGAGTCAGCATTTAGGAATAACCAACAAAGGCTTATTCTTTATGGTTTTTACAATTACTTCAGTAATGATTCGTTTTGGAGCAGGAAAAGCATCCGATAAATATGGGCGTTTACATTTAATAGGAATCGGACTTTTCTTTTTAATAATATCACTAATCATTGTTGGATTTTCAACCTCAATTAGCGGACTTCTAGTTGGAGCAGCAATTTACGGAATCGCTACAGGAATTGTTTCGCCAGCACTAAATGCCTGGACAGTCGATATGAGTTTTGCAGATCATAGAGGTAAAGCCATGGCAACTATGTACATTGCCCTTGAAGCAGGAATTGGTCTTGGCGCACTTATCGCCGGATGGATGTATCAGGATGTAATTGCAAACATTCCGATGCTTATGTATGCCAGTGCAACAATGGTTTTCCTTGCACTTGGATATGTTTGGATGCGATTGCGAAAAGCTGAAAAAGCCTAACTTTTTTCATAACACCAAATAGTTTCCGAATTCGTTTTTATTTTATTGATTTTGATTACTTCTATTTTATAGAGAAGTCTTTTTATACGCTTCAATTTTATTAAACCACTAATTTCTATTCTCGACAAAGATTGTCTATAAGGGAACGCGGATGACACTGATTCGCTAAAGTGAAAATACAGATAAACGCAGATTTTCTCTCATCCCGCAATGTCGTTAAGTTAATAGATTTTATATTTTACGCAGTTTCACAAATCTAAAATCAATCCCGACGCTTCGGGACGTTAGTCAAAAATCTTAAATCTTTTTATCATTTTCCCTTAACTTAGTGACATTTCCCAACGGGTTGTTAATGATAATTTAATGAGCTAAATAACCGCAATTATTTTCTAGTATTTACAATATATTTACTTTGCAAAAAACTAAACCAAAATGAAAAAAATCCGTTTATCATTATTATTTACGCTAGCTAATTTGTCTGTTATTTTAGCCCAAACTACCCAACAAGAATTATTTGATACTCCCGAAAAAACTGCAGGCGTACACTATGCCTATCCAGATAAGGATATTGTAGCTTATACACCCGTACCAAAAGGATATGAGGCATTTTATATCAGTCATTTTGGGCGACATGGTTCCCGTTATTTAATAAGTGATAATGATTATAAAGATGTAATTAACCTATTTGAAGATGCAAATAAAAATGGAGCATTATCAGATTTAGGTAAAGACGCTTTAAAACGATTGCAAGAACTTTGGACTGAAGTAGAATTTAGAGGGGGCGATCTTACGCCATTAGGACAAAGGGAGCAAAGAGGAATCGCTGAACGTATGTATGCGCATTATCCAAAAGTTTTTGCAAAAGATGCTCAAGTCGAAGCCAGCGCTACAACAGTTGTGCGTGTTGTTCTAAGTATGGATGCTTTTAGCGAACGTATTAAAGAACTTAATCCAAGCCTGCAAATTTCTCGAAATGCGGGTATAAAATGGCAACAGTATTTAAACTATCATACAAAAGAAGCAATTGCTTTTAGATCTGCTAAAGACACATGGAAAGAAGAATTCCTAAAATTTGAAGCTAAACATACAAACCCAGATCGTTTAGTAAATTCTCTATTTTCCGATAGTGATTATATCGTTAAAAAAGTAAATCCTGATGATCTCATGAAAAAGTTATTTGCCATAGCAGGAGGGATGCAAAATACCGAAACAAAACTATCATTTTATGATTTATTCGAAAAACAGGAATTGTTTGACCTATGGCAAACTGGCAACTATCGCTTGTATGTAAACGATGCAAACTCAGCCCTTAATAACGGAATCATGTTTGAAAACCAAAAGCCTACTTTAAAGAATATTCTGGAAAGTGCCAATAAAATAATTGCTTCTAAAGGAAAAGGAGCAACTCTACGTTTTGCTCATGATGGTAATATAATTCCGTTGGCGATGTTACTTCATTTAGACGGAAGTTATAATAGTATCTCAGATCCTGCTAAATTTTATGAAGCTTGGAGCAACTTTAAAGTAGCACCTATGGCTGGTAACATACAAATTGTATTTTTCAGAAAATCAAAATCTGATGATATTCTTGTGAAATTCCTTCTGCACGAAAAAGAAATACTTGTTCCAACTATACAAACAGATAAAGCACCATATTATCATTGGAAAGATGTAGAAGCTTATTACAAGAGTTTGCTTGCTAGTTAAAACAATACATCAATTAGTTAAGATGAACTTCTTGATTTAATAGCTTATTAATTTATTCAAAGATTCTGAGGCAAAAAAAAACCACAAACTTGTCACCCTGACGCAGGAAGGGTCTCCGTAAGTAGCTCCGTAATCTGATAAAAGTTCTGAGACACAAAGTCGTTAAGAATCAAAGAATAAACGTAGCAATATTCACGTAAACCTTTACGCTCTTTGCGGTTAATTTTTTTGCCACAGATTAAACGGATTTTCTATCTATGATATTTAAAAAATCCGTATCATCCGCGTTCCTTTCGCAAAGAATTTAACATTGCGGTTAATTAAAAAAGATCGCAAAATTGCCCAGCATAAAGATCATTTTTTATCTTTAGCGGTTTAATACATTATATATGAAAAAACTTTTTATTCCTATTGTTATTGTAGCTCTACTAGTTTCCTGTAATAAAAATTCTAAAACAGGTGACGATAAAGCTTCAAACGAAAAATTTGAGAAATATAAGGATGGTTTTATTACCGACTTATGGAAACTGAATCCTGATTGGGCTGCAAGCCAAGGATATCATAAATTAGATAGCGTTTTGGTTATACCAAATGCCGAAAATCAAAAGAAACAATTGGATTTTGCTAATTCTCAATTAGATTCATTAAAACAATATTCTTTAGAAAGCCTTTCTGATAATAATAAAACTGATTTCTATATGATTAAAAATCAGCTAGAAGGAACACTTTTTAGCATAAATGAGCTTAAATCTGGACAATGGGATCCATCTGAGTATAATGTTTGTGGTGCTTTCGCAGAAATATTAAACGGAAAATATGATTCATTAGATGTAAGATTGCATAATTTTAATTTAAAGATGAATGCAATTCCTGCTTATTATGAAGCAGCAAAATTGAATATTAAAAACCCAACTCAAGAACATACATCACTTGCAATAGATCAAAACCTAGGAGGAACTTCGGTATTTAAAGAAGATTTAGTTGCCGCTTTAAGCAAAAGTAAATTATCTCCTGAAGAGAAAAAAGTTATTATTAATAAAGCAGATGCATCAGTAAAAGCAATTACAGCTTATGCTGATTGGTTGAAAAAATTAGATAATAAAACCCCTCGTTCGTTTAGATTAGGATCTGAGTTATATGCTAAGAAATTTAATTTTGATATTGAGTCAGGATATACTGCCGATGAAATTTTTAAAATTGCAGTAAACCATAAAAATGATCTACATGATAAAATGTTTGTTCTAGCTAATAAACTGTGGTCAAAATATAACGGAACAGCAGTAAAACCAACAGATAAACTGGAATTAATTAAGCAAGTAATCGATAAGATTTCATTACAGCATACAACTCCAGAGAAATTTCAATCAGAAATAGAAAAGCAAATCCCTGAACTTGTTGCTTACGTTAAGGCAAAAGATTTACTTTATATAGATCCATCAAAACCGCTTGTAGTAAGAAAAGAACCTGCTTATATGGCTGGAGTTGCAGGAGCTTCGATATCTGCGCCTGGTCCTTACGATAAAAATGCAAATACGTATTATAATGTTGGTAGCATGGTAGGTTGGACAGCCGAAAATGCCGAAAGTTATTTAAGAGAATACAATGATTATATATTGCAGATTCTTAACATTCACGAAGCAATTCCGGGACACTACACACAATTAGTTTACAGCAATCAATCGCCAAGTATCATAAAATCTATTTTAGGAAATGGAGCAATGGTTGAAGGTTGGGCGGTTTATACTGAAAGAATGATGCTTGAAAGCGGCTACAAAAACTCAGATGAAATGTGGTTGATGTATTACAAATGGAATCTAAGAACAACTTGTAATACAATATTAGATTATAGTGTACATACTAAAGATATGAGTAAAGAAGCTGCAATAGCTTTACTTACTAAAGAAGCTTTCCAACAACAAGCAGAAGCCGATGGAAAATGGAAGCGTGTAACATTATCTCAAGTTCAGCTTTGTTCTTATTTTACAGGATATACAGAGATTTATGATTTTAGAGAAGCATTAAAGAAAGAACAAGGAACGAAGTTTAACTTAAAAGAGTTTCATGAAAAATTCCTAAGCTATGGTAGTGCTCCAGTAAAATACATAAAAGAGCTAATGACTAGTAAAAAGTAAAAAACAAAAAGCCTTTAGATGATTCTAAAGGCTTTTTTTGTATTAATTACTCAAATGATATTTTTCCTTTAGTATGTGTGAAAAAGAAGTACGCAGATAAAACGGATTTACAAAAGTAAAAACGCTGATAAAACAGATTATTTAAAGCATTAAAAGAAAATCCGTTTTATCCGTGTTTTCACCTTAGCGAATCTGTCCCGACGCTTCGGGATTGCGTTCCATTATAGATATTTCTAATTCGATTCCAACTCAAACAACTGAACTTGGTTTTTAAGTCTTTCAATTACCAGATTCATCATTCTTTTGTTCAGGCTAGATGAGTTTAGAATATAAGTTTGATATTCATCTAATGTAAAAAGAGCGATGACCATTCCTTTTAAAGAATTTCGAAACTTAATGTCTTTCTGAATGGAGTTTTCGATTACCGATAGTTTCTTTTCTACGGTATAAGAATAAAAATCAGTTTTGTTTTTATTCACATAATTTATAAAAACATCCACCAATAAATCATTTTGAAGTTGTAAAATTGGCCGAAGTACTTCGTTTTGAAATAATTCATCTGCAGAAGATTGAGCATTTACAGTGCCTAAAGTTGGTCCTCGGAATTCTTGTAAAAAAGTATCTCGCTGGCTCATGTTTTTCTTTTAAAATTAAAAAAAATAATGATACTAAAATGTTATTTTTGTTACTAATAAATTAACAATTATGAGATTTCATACTCGAAAATGGGTTAAACCCGAAGACCTAAATCCAAACGGAACTTTATTTGGAGGACAATTACTAGCATGGATAGACGAAGAGTTGGCTTTATATACAATTATTCAGTTAGAAAACTACAGAGTAGTGACCAAACACATGTCCGAGATTAATTTTAAAAGCTCAGCCAGACAAGGAGATATTGTCGAAATTGGGATTGATGTAGTTAAATTCGGAAACACTTCGCTAGTATTAAGATGTATTGTGCGAAACATGATGACCAGAGAAACGATTATTACAATCGATAATATTACAATGGTAAACCTTGGAGAAGATGGCAAACCAAAAGCACACGGAAAAACGAAGATAGAATACGTAAAAGACCGTTTATAGAGTATTACAAAGTAAGTTATATAAAAAAATAACCACATAAGTTATATAAGTTCATTTAAGCAAAGCCTATATTTTCTTATATAACTTATATGGTTTAATATAACCTTATAGGTTTAAAATCTATTCTAAATGTCCTATCTGTGATGGTAATTCGAATATCTCAAGATCAAAATATACTATCGAAGCCATAACGTGATCAAAGATATCGGCCATAATATATTCATAATTTGCCCAACGTTTGTCACTCGAAAAAGTATAGATTTCCAGAGGTACACCATGCGCAGTCGATTGTAACTGACGACACATCATATGCATCTCTTTATTTAATCCAGGATGATTCACCATATACTGGATGATATATTTTCTGAACAAACCAAGATTAGTCATATTGCGACCGTTTAAAGCCAACGACTTATCTATGCCATGCATCGTGTTAAACTTTTCTATTTCAGCCTGTCGAGATTCAATATAAGGAGTAATCAGTTGGATTTTCTTCATCAAAGCCAAATCTTCATCATTTAAAAAACGAATTGTACTGGTTTTAATCAAAATATGTCTTTTGATACGACGTCCATTCGATTTTTGCATTCCGCGCCAGTTCTGGAATGAATCCGAACTTAAAGCATAAGTAGGAATGGTAGTGATAGTATTGTCAAAATTTCGAACCTTTACCGTAGTAAGATTAATCTCGATAACATCACCATCGGCACCAAATTTCTCCATCGTAATCCAGTCACCAATACGTACCATGTCGTTTATCGCAACCTGTACGCTAGAAACAAACCCCAGAATAGTGTCTCTAAAAATTAAGATAATAATTGCCGAAAGCGTTCCTAAAATAGTTAGCAATTCGCCTTGCTTGATTCCAAATAATTTAGAAATAATAATTGCTACCCCAAAAATCCAGAGCACCATCATGACAACCTGAATAAAACTATCAATAGGTTTGTCGCTGTATTCTGGTTTTTGTTTTAAATAATCTTTAAGCGAATTAAATACAGTACGGATAATCCACAACAATAATAATACAATATAAACACCTACTATTTTTCCGAAAATCAATTCCCAATATTCATATTTATCCAAGATTATCGGAACAGCTTTATAAATAAAGAAAAACGGAATTAAGTAAGCCGTATATTTAGTTGTTTTATTATTGATTAAAAAATCATCAAATTTAGTTTTTGTCTTTTGAGCAAAAATTGCAGTTAGCGTAACCAAAACAAATTTTGCTACATAATACACGGCATAAGCCATGATTATTAATAAAGCAATATTAATAGTAAGGCTGAGATAAGACGCAATATTGCGGCTCATACCCCAGTCTCTAAAAAGAGGGTATAAGAAGTTAAATATTTTCTCCAAAAAATTAGGCATTTTTTAAGTATTTATACTCAACATAAAAAGTTCCAAACGGTATTACAGAAGCAACCAAAATCAACATAAATGTTTTAAAATCCCATTTTTGAGCACTTTTTAATAAAATTGCCAATAAAATATAAGCAACAAATAACAAACCATGACTCATTCCGATAGGGAACAATAATGTTTTATATAATGGGAAATTTGTAGGCTTAATAAAAAGCATGTTAGAGAATAAAACCAAATATGAAATTCCTTCTAAAATCGCTGTAATCTTAAAAATCTTGAGCATTTAATTATTTTTTTAAATTATTATCGGTAAAATTAATGATTCTGCTTGATTTTTAGGGTATCGAAAGCTAAAGTAATTTACTTTTACAATCTTAAACAGTGATAATGAGTAAACGCGATTTAAAAAAATATTTAAACGATCTTACCAAAGAACAACTCGAAGAGCAAATAATCGAATTATACGAGAAATTTAGCCCAGTAAAAGTGTATTACAATTTTGTTTTTAATCCTAAAGAAGAAACCCTTTTACAGGAATGTAAATTAAAAATTTCGCACGAATATTTTCCCGTAAAAGCAAAAGCAACACGCCGTCGGGTAAAACCAAAAATGCGTCGGTCAGTAGCTCAAAAATACATCAAACACTTTATACTTTTAGGAGTAGACCCCTTTGTAATCGCCGATGTTATGCTTTATAATATCGAAATTGCCCAAACATACTCTTCAGAAAACATAATAAAGCAAGAACTTTTTTACAAAAGTATGTTTAATTCATTCGAACAAGCCGTAAATTTTATAATTTCAAACGGAATTTTAGCCGAATTTAAATCCAGAATCAATCAAATTCATCAGGAAACTATTACCCAAAAATGGAAAAACGAGCCTGATTTTGAAGTAATTTTGGATAAAATGTTCTTTTAGAACCAAATTCATAATTAAATAATAGCGAAACTTTTCCTTTTATTTTAAGATAAAAAAGACAGAATAACTGTTTTTTAGGTGTATTTTTGCAAAAACCAATAAAATACAATGTCTCAAAACACTTTAGAAATAGAAAGAGAAGAAAAAAAAGAACTATATGCATACCAAAAAGGCGATATCGACGCCATTTTTGATCGTCTAGACAACGGTTCAGCGCAACATCATTTGTTGTATCAATTGCCTACAGGTGGAGGAAAAACAGTAGTTTTTTCCGAAATCGTACGCCGTTATTTGTCACAACACGATAAAAAAGTAGTAGTTTTAACACACAGAATTGAACTTTGCAAGCAAACTTCAAAAATGTTGAAAGGTTTTGGTGTTAAAAATAAGATAATCAATAGTAAAGTAAAAGAACTATTAGATCAAAACGAATATTCTTGTTTTGTGGCGATGGTCGAAACATTAAAAAACCGTATTAATGACGAAAAACTACATTTAGATAATATTGGTTTAGTAATTATCGATGAGGCGCATTACAACTCATTCCGTAAACTATTAAGCTCGTTTAAAAATGCATTTATATTAGGAGTAACAGCAACGCCGTTAAGTTCGAATATTAAATTGCCAATGCACGAAAGTTACGATGAACTAATTGTAGGAGACACAATAGGTTCATTAATCGAGAAAGGCTTTTTGGCAAAAGCAACCACTTATAGTTATGATGTAGGTTTAACATCATTAAAAGTAGGTATCAATGGAGATTACACCGTAAAATCCTCAGATGATTTATATACAAATACAATCATGCAAGAAAAATTATTGCATGCATATACAGAAAGATCACTTGGTAAGAAAACCCTAATTTTCAACAATGGTATTCATACATCATTATATGTGTATGAAACATTTAGAGAAGCAGGATACGATATTCGTCATCTGGATAATACAAGTAGTAACGAAGAGCGAAAAGACATTTTGCAATGGTTTAAGAAAACTCCAGATGCTATTTTAACATCAGTAGGAATCTTAACTACAGGTTTTGATGAGCCTACAGTAGAAACTATTATATTAAACAGAGCTACAAAATCATTGACATTATATTACCAAATGATTGGTCGTGGTTCAAGAAAATTACCTAATAAAGACGAATTTACAGTAATTGATTTAGGAAACAATGCAGCACGTTTTGGTTTATGGAGCGAACCAGTAAACTGGCAACATATCTTTAAATCACCAGAATTCTATTTAGAGAATTTACGTGACGATACCGAAATCGAATTGTACTTTAAATATAGCATGCCACCAGAATTGCGTGCAAAATTCAGCAAAACTGCCGATGTAACTTTTGATGTCGATGAAGAACACAAAATCGCCATAGCACAAAATTTACGTTCAAAAGTAGTTTTGGATAAATCATTAGAGCAACACGCAGCAATGTGTGTAGATAATACCGAAACATTACAAGAAGCAAAAGCATTAGGAAAAGAATTAGAAGACGATATCGATTGCCGAATCAAACGCTATTCAAAATGTTTAAGTCAGTGTAGTAAGAATTACCGCGAATGGCTTATAGACGATTATAAATTAAGATTAGTATTATTAACCGGTAAAAAATACCGCGAAAAAATAATGAACGAACCAGATTGATTTTTTAAGTCCTAAAGTTTGTCACTCTGAGCGTACCGAAACTTCGAGAGAAGAGTAAGGAGCTATTTCCTGCTGTACACTATATCTTTTATTTTTATAAAGAAAAAAAATAAAAGGATACCGTTGCCATCAGGGCTAGGAGTTTCGTATTTATAAAAAAAATTGAACCATTAAGAGATTAAGAAAAGTCAAGTCTAAATAAAACTTAATCTCTTAATGGTAAAATAAAATTAAGAAAATTTAAGCCTTTTTAAAAGTTGCATAATTCTATGCAAAACTGATTAAGCGAGTGGAGATTCTTACTTTGTCAAGATGACAAGATTGAAAAAAATCATTTTCATCTTTTTAATCTGTGGCAAGAAAACAAAAAAATAAACTATATCAGAGATTAAACTTAATTTTCCTTAATCTCTTAATGGTAAAAAACACAATCAGAAATCTTTAAATCTTTAAATTTTTCAATTTTTAAATAAATTAAAACAATGTCAAAACAATTTTCAGATTTAGGAATTTCAGCACCGATATTAAAAGCGTTAACCGAATTAAACATAGTTACACCAACTGAAATACAGCAGAAAACAATTCCGCTTATTTTAGCAAATAACAGTGATGTAGTAGGTTTAGCTAAAACAGGAACAGGAAAAACTGCTGCTTTTGGATTACCATTATTGCAGTTAATCAATCCTGAACTTCCTACGGTTCAAGCTGTAATTTTAGTTCCAACAAGAGAATTAGGACATCAGATATTTAAAAATTTAGAAGATTTTTCAAAACACCTGCCACAAGTTTCTATTGCAGCAACTTGCGGAGGAATCCCAATAAAACCACAAATAGAGCGTCTTACACAACCTACACACATTGTAGTTGCAACACCAGGACGTTTAATCGATTTAATTCAGCGTAAAGCGGTTAACTTAAAAGAGACACAATACCTTATTTTAGACGAAGCCGACGAAATGGTTTCTATCCTAAAAGAAAGTCTTGACGAAATCGTAGCCGAATTACCAAAAAAACATACAACGTTATTATTCTCGGCAACATTACCAGGAACAATTAAGCAATTAATCCAGAATTACTTATCTAAAAATGTAGTTCAGGTAAGTGCAGATATGGAAACGGTAGGAAACCAAGGAATTGACCACGAATATATTGTAGTAGATCCGATAGAGAAACTAGAAGTTTTAATGCATTTCTTAAACTCCAGAGATGGAGAACGCGGAATCATCTTTTGTAAAACAAAAGCAGCCGTAAATAAATTGGCCAAAAACTTAGCCATTAACCGTTTTTCTTCAGGAGCTTTACACGGAAGTTTATCGCAAGGAATCCGTGATAGAATCATGGAGCAATTCCGCGAAGGACACATCAATATATTAGTAGCTACAGATTTGGCAGCTAGAGGAATAGATGTTAAAGAAATTTCATATGTTGTAAATTATCATTTGCCAGATGCTTACGAAGCTTATGTACACCGTAGCGGTAGAACTGCTAGGGCAGGGGCAAAGGGACTTTCGCTTACAGTTTTACAACCAGAAGAAGTAAAAGAAATAGCAGATTTTGAAAAAGAACTAGGAATTAAATTTACCGAGTTCAAGAAACCATCTGTAGCAAGTTTGGAAGAAAACAATACCTTATTGTGGGCAAAACAAATCTTTAAAACAAAGCCAAATCACGACGTTTCTACAG
Organism: Flavobacterium sp. GL_143; assembly: GCF_057834355.1. NCBI lineage: Bacteria > Pseudomonadati > Bacteroidota > Flavobacteriia > Flavobacteriales > Flavobacteriaceae > Flavobacterium > Flavobacterium sp. GL_143. Next base: position 4,269,534 of record NZ_CM174401.1, read on the forward strand.
ATTTAAAAACCAAAGTAAAAACAGTTTTTCATCATTTAACCAAAGACGAATTGATAGAAAAGTTACTTGCCAATTATTTGTTGCAAAACAAAACTGAGATAGTCGAAAAACCTGTTAAAAAATTCAAAAAGTAATAAAACTGACAATTGTCATTGCACATTAATGTTGTACTTTTATAAGGTAATTTTTTTAAAAACAATCTTACTTATAAAATAACAATATATGAAAATAGTTATTATAGGTGGCGGTTTTGCAGGAATCAATCTTGCAAAAGAGCTAATCAATCACAATCAAATCCAAGTCACACTTGTAGACAAAAACAATTATAATTTTTTTCCGCCGCTTATTTATCAGGTAGCTACAGCTTTTTTAGAACCATCAAGTATTAGCTACCCATTTAGAAAATTTTTTGCAGGCAAAAAGAACCTTAACTTTAGATTAGGAGAATTACAAGAAGTAGTTCCTGCTGAAAATAAAGTAATTCTTAATAACGGAGAATTAGCATACGATTATTTAGTATTTGCAACTGGTGCCGAAACCAGTTATTTTGGATTGGAAAACGTAATGAAAAACGCCATTCCGATGAAAACCCTAAATGACGCCATCGTAATGCGTAATACATTGCTTAAAAACCTAGAGAAAGCAGCTATTACCAAGGATATTCGTAAACGCCGTAAATTATTAACCATTGTTGTAGCCGGAGGCGGACCAACAGGAGTAGAAGTTTCGGGAATGTTTGCCGAAATGCGTAAAAACATCTTATTAAAAGAATATCCAGAGCTAGATACCACAGCAAGTAATGTTTACTTAGTCGATGGAGGAGATGCACTGTTGGCGCCAATGAGCAAAGCATCGCAACAAGACACTCTTAAAGCACTTACAGAGTTGGGCGTTGTGGTAAAACTAAATAATCGAGTTACCGATTATGTAGATGATATTGTATATTTTTCTAACGGAGAAACCATTCATACCAAAAACCTAATTTGGGCAGCCGGAGTTTCAGCCAAAGCTTTCGATGGTATTCCTGTGGAAAGTTACGGACGCGGTAAACGTATGGCAACCGATGCGTATAATAAAGTAAAGGGAGTTGAGAATATTTATGCTATCGGTGACACATCAATCATGGATACTGATCCTGCATTTCCAAACGGACATCCGCAAGTAGCACAAGTGGCGATTCAGCAAGGAATAAACTTAGCCAAAAATTTCAAAGCAATTGCTCAGAACAAACCATTAAAACCATTTATATATGTAGATAAAGGTTCGATGGCAATTATAGGTAAAAATAAAGCGGTTGTAGATTTACCAAAACCAAAATGGCATTTTAATGGATTCTTAGCTTGGGCAATTTGGTTATTTATACACTTAGTTTCACTTATAACATATCGTAATCGTCTTAGTACATTCTATAACTGGATGATTGCTTATTTTGCAAAAGATCAATCATTGCGTATGATTATCAGACCAGACAAGAAAGCAATAAACTAGAAGGTATTTTTCGGGCACAGATCTACTTGATCTAGAGGAACGCTGATTAAACGAAAACACGGATTAAACAGATTTTTTATCTTTTAATCCGTGTTTTTATTTTCGTAAATCCGTATTTCGCGTTCCTTTAACAAAGAGTTTAGACTGAGTAAATAATCTAAATTTTAATTTTTCATTAAAAGCTCCAGCGGAGCGTAATATTTATAGTCAATTTGCACGTCTTTCTAGTTAAAGATCCAGCCGGGAGACATCTTAATGTTTTTAAAAATCCGTTTTTGATCTGCATTTTCGCCTTTGCGAATCCGCTTCATCTGCGTTCCTTTCGCAAACTATATTTATTTCATTAATGAATCATTGCTGTTTCTTCATCATTAGAAGCAGCTATTTTTTCTTTTATAAAACGTTTCCCAATATTTAAAATTATAAATGCGGTAATTGTAGTTGTAGTCATAATCGCAACCATCGGAATAATAGAGTTTACAACAAATATACCAACTGCAAATGATGCAATTGCACCCAAACCAAGCTGAATTGCACCCATTAATGCCGATGCACTTCCTGCATTTCTCGCAAAAGGAGCCATTGTAAGACCAGCCGTATTAGGATTAGAAATTCCTAGACAAGCCAGATAAATAAACAACATACCAATTGTTTCGTACAAACCAAGAAGATTGTTCATTGCCAAAATCAAGAATACGATACTTATCACAGATTGCGTAATTAATGCACCAAATATCATTTGTTCGCTAGAAAACTTTCTTAACAACAAAGAATTAAGTTGGCTGGCACCAATGAAGCTCAACGACATAAAGGCAAAAATCCAACCATACATTTTAGCGTCAACCTTAAAAATATCCATAAAAACGATAGGAGAGGACGCTACATAAGTAAATAATCCAGAAAAAGATACTGCGCCAGTAAAAGCATAAGTAAAGAACTGAGGCTCTTTTACAACCTTAAGGAAGTTTGCAATAATTGGTTTCGGTTTTAATGAAATAGATGTATCTGGTTTATGAGTATTTGGTAAACCAATTTGTGAAGCCAATAAAATAACAATTCCCATACACATTAATATAAAGAATACTGTATGCCAACCAGAATACGATGTTACGTAACCACCAATAGTTGGCGCAAGCATTGGAGAAAGTCCCACAACAAGCATTAACATAGAAAATACTTTAGGAATATCTTTTACAGGGAAAAGATCTCGAACCATTGCTACAGAAGCAACAGTTGCAGCACAACTACCAACGGCTTGTAAAAAACGTAAACCAATAAAAGTATCAATATCTGTAACGAAAATACATCCCAATGAAGCCAAAATATAAACCAACAATCCGATAAATAAAGGCTTTTTTCTTCCAAATCTATCCAATAAAGGCCCATAAAGTAATTGTCCAGCCGAAATTCCTATAAAATAACTAGATAAACTCATAGAAACTTTTGCAACTGTGGTGTTTAAGTCTTTTGCAATATCAGAGAAACCAGGTAAATACATATCAATAGAAAATGGTCCCAGAGCAGTTAATGAACCTAAAATAAGTATAAGTTGAATGTATTTTTTTGTAGTCATTGTATTTTAAAAATATATTTTTTATTTGACTGCAAAGATAAATATTTCGTACCTTGTTAATTCATTAAAGAAATTTTTAGTGAAAAAACTATTTTTTTAACATAGTTAGCTTTGTAAAGGGCTATAATTATTAATTTAAAATTATCAATTATGAAAAGATGTGCCTTATTATTACTATTAGTTACTACAGTTTCTTTTTCTCAAAAAGTGGTTTCCAAAATTGAGCCTGTAAGCGTTGAACAGTATGAATTTCTTCAAAAAGTCAACAAATTTTATCCGGATATTCCGCTTACAAAACAAATTACAAATTTTTACTCAGATGATAAAATTATAGATTCTAAGCAAGAATTTGATTTAAAAGGAACGCCATTTACAGATTATAGCTTAGGCATAGGTCCTTACAATAAAAAAATTATATTTGATTACACTACAAAAGCTGACGGAAGAGTTCATGGTGACATTTCGATATTTAAAGGAGACGTTTATAAAACAGCTTATTATGATGATAACGGTCGATTTGAAGTTTTCTTAAACGGGAAATCTGTTTACTCAAAGAAATATTAAATTCATTTGTATTAAGCATAAGCAAACCATCTTAGCAATAAGATGGTTTTTTATTTGCGCCTATTCTACTAGTACATAAATGAACTATAATTTATATTATGTAAAATAGAATGTTTTTAAACCCGAAAACGATCATATCAATCCCTATGTTTGGTATTGAATACTTTTATTGCTTATTTTAGCTAATCAATATACAGCAAAATAAATAGATTCAAAATTATTTATGCTTTCATTGTAAGGGTTTATTTTATTATTTTTACAAACGATACTTTCTAAAAATTTATCAATCTTATGAATACAATTGCTGAGCATATTGCAGATTTCTTGAAAGAATATCCGCCATTCGATAATTTAACTTTTCAAGAATTATCTGAGATTGCAACTAATATTCGTGTTATTAATTTAGAAAAACACGCAGTATTATTTCAAGTTAACGATGCCTTACACGATAGTTTTTATGTAGTTGCTTCTGGCGTTATTAATTTATCGGTAATTGCAGATGCCGAAGAAACTTTACTAAATAAATGCCATGATGGTGATATATTTGGGCTACGTCCATTTTTTGCCAAGAATAACTATATGATGACTGCAAAAGCCAGAGAAGAAAGTATTGTGTATGCAATACCAATTGCTGTCTTTAGGCCATTTGTTGCAAACAATCCAGATGTTTTAAATTTCTTGCTGGAGAGTTTTGCGACAAACACACGTCACACAAAAGACAATTCTGACGCTAAAGGAAATCATATTTCTGATAATATATTCTATTCAGATCAACAATCTGAAATACAATACATTCAGTCATTAACATATAACAATTCGCCATTAACAGCTGTTGCAAGCGATATTGTAAAAGATGCTGCTTTGCGTATGACAGATGCTATGGTAGATAATATTGTTGTTTGTGAGAATCATAAGCCAATTGGGATTGTAACCGATGCCGATTTATCTTCTAAAATTGCTACAGGTAGATTCTCAATAGAAGAAACTGTAGATAAAATCATGTCCTCGCCTGTTGTAACTGTAATAGAAAATGTTTCATTAGCAGAAGCTCAATTATTGATGCTAAAACATAATGTAAGCCATTTGTGTGTTACAAAAGACGGAACAAGTAAATCTGCTGTAAAAGGAGTTATCTCCGAGCATGATTTAATTGTTGCTCAAGCGAGTAATCCTGGTGTATTGATAAAAGAAATCAAACGTTCGCAATTACCAAAGGATTTAAAACAAATCAGAGATCGTTTGTCTGATTTAATTCAGAATTACATACAAAAGAATATTCCGCTTTCACATATAAGTAATATTGCAAACGAAATCAATCTAGCATTGATTAAACGCTCAGTTGAGCTTTCTATTTTAGAAATGGGCTCACCTCCTGCTCGATTTGCGTGGTTAAGTATTGGAAGTCAAGGAAGAAAAGAACAGCTTTTGTTAACTGATCAGGATAGCATCCTAATCTTTGAAGATGTAACTGCAGATAAGTATCGTGATGTAAAAGATTACTTTTTACGTCTGGCTAAAAGAACTACAGGAACGTTAGAAAAAATCGGATACGACTATTGCCCAAACGGACACATGGCAAGTAATATGCTTTGGTGTAAGTCATTGACAGACTGGACAAAACAATACAACAGTTGGATGAATACTCCAGGTGAAAATAGTAACGATTTAAGTAGTATTTTCTTTGATTATGAGATTGTTTTTGGGGAACCAAAAATTGAAGAAGCAATAGAAAATGTGATATTCAAGAACGCAATTAATAATACATTATTCTTTGATTTCTTAGGAAATGATGCTTTGAGAAAAAACTCTCCTTTAAGTTTCTTTAAGAAATTTATAGTTGAAGAAGATGGACCGCATAAATTTATGTTTGATATTAAAACTCGTGCATTAATGCCATTAATTGATGGAGCACGTTTATTGATATTAAGTTCGAATATAAAAGGAATCAAAAATACTTATTTAAGATTTAAGCAATTAGCAATTACAGATTCTAAGAATGCAGATATTTATCTTAGCTGTGCTGAAGCTTTTTTAACGTTATCAAAGTTTAGAACAATCGAAGGTTTTAAAAATGATGACTCTGGTCAATATATAAATCTAAGAGAATTATCTAAAAGCGATAAAGAAAAATTAAAAAATGCATTAGCTCCAATGAAAGAACTTGAAGAGCTTATTAAGAGTAAATTTCAACTGACCCAATTTTCATAATATGTTAGACTGGCTGAAAAATATCAACAAAGAATATCCTGATTTCTGGAAAGAATACCTTGCTAAATTTGAAACTAAATCAGAGCGTTTTGTTGTTTTATCTACCGAAACATCTGGCTTAAATCCATCAAAAGATGTAATCTTATCTATTGGTTCATTTGCAGTAGTAAATAATAGCATTGTTATTCAGGATAGCTTTGAAGCCGTTTTATTGCAGTATAAATTCTTTCATGATAACGGACTCACAAATGAGTTTATTATAGAAAGTAAAATGGAAAAATTAGCTGAACCTGATGCGCTTAGAGGATTAATCGAATATATTGGGAACGGTATTTTAGTTGGACATCATATTAATTTTGATGTCGAAATGATTAATGCTGCCTTAGAAAAATTAGATTGCGGAAGACTTAAAAATGAAGCTTTAGATGTTGATGTGATGTATCGCAAACTACACGATATCAACGACAGACAGTTTTCTCTGGATGAATTATGTGAAATTTATAAAATTCCAAAAAGCGAAAGAAATTCATCTTCTGAAGATGCTTACAAAATTGCTTTATTATTCTTAAAGCTTAAATCAAGATTAGGGATAAAATAATATTTATAAAGTTTTAAAACTAACACGAATTCCACAAATTTTCACGAAACCCATTAGTGTGAATTTGTGGAATTTTTTGTTTTTTTTTTCCATTAAGAGATTAAACTTCACTTAGATTTGACTTAATTTTTCTTAACCTCTTAATGGTTCAAAACTTTATTTTATAATGTATTTAATTTTTTACTTAATCCTCACAAACTTAATAAAACGTCCGTGATGACTTACCGAAACAGGTATTCTAGATTTTGTTGCAGCATCAATTATGTACGGAATCCCAACATCTTTGAATATTTTAGTTTCAGTATCTAAAACAGAGATTCTTTTTAAATGATTCTTTCTAGAAACTGCTATAGTATCAATACAATCTTCTGTAATTGTTGTTTTTGTATAATACAATGTGCTATTTATAGTTACGGTACCAGAATTAGCACTTTCGTAAAAGCAAACTAGTTTGGTTGGAAAATAGCCACTTATTTTCGTTTCGCGATTGTATAATTTATAAGCAGCTTCTTTTCGGCTCCATAAATTCCAAACCATAATTTCGGGTTTTTCGGAATTCAGAATAAGAAATTGCTCTTCTGGAGTGAAGATTTTATCCAAAAATCCTTTTCGTTTCCAATTACTTTCTTGCCGAGCAGTTTCTAAATCAACAATATCATTGCCAATCATTTTTCATCGAGTTTGGATTGAATAATACTTAAAGCAGCTTTAGCATTAACCATTTTCTCCATCGATTCATTATCGATTATAATATCAAACGCTTCTTCGACATCTAATACAATATCGACTAAATTGGCAGAGTTAATATTTAAATCGGTTATGAAATTTGTTTCTTCAGTAAAGTTTTCAAAAGCTTCATCATTTTTAGTATAAGGCTTTACAATCTTCTTTAATTCGGTAAGTAATTGGTCGTTGTTCATATTTGATTATTAGTTTTAAATTGAAAGTTGGTTATATTTTTTTCAAAATCACGCAACCATTAACATCTCCAAAACCAAAACTTGCCTTAGCAATAATATTTAGATCTGAGTTAATTAATTGAGTTGGGATTCTTGACTTATCGATAATAGATGTAATTTCAGAATTTAGATCCTCACAATTGGTATTTGGAGAAATAAAACCTTGATGTAGTTGCAAAACCGCTGCTACAAGTTCGATACTTCCTGCCGCTGACAAACAATGTCCGATAATTGATTTTAATGCATTTACATACGGAAAATCTTTTCCTTTTCGGTTTAATGCAATACTCCAGTTCTCAATTTCTAAAGCATCTTTAGAAGTTGCCGTTAAATGTCCGTTGATTAAATCAATTTCCGAAGCCGAAATTTTAGCGTTTTCTAATGCGCTACTAATGCATTTTTGTACAGCAACTGAGTTTGGCGCAGTCATACTCCCGCTACCACGTTGTCCGCCAGAATTTACATTTCCGCCTAGAACTTCTGCATAAATTCGGGCTCCCCTACTTAAAGCAGTTTCCAGATCTTCTAGTACCAAAGCTCCTGCACCACTTCCGGGAACAAAACCCGAAGCACTTGCACTCATTGGTCTTGAACCATTTTCGGGAGAATCATTGTGTTTGAATGTGCACACCTTCATTGCATCAAACCCGCCCCAAATATATGGCCCAGAATCGCTAGTGCTTCCGGCCAGAATACGTTTTGCCTGACCTAGCTTTATACGCTCATACGCCATTAAAACACTTTCTGTACCAGTTGTACATGCCGATGAGTTGGTTGTTACTTGATTACCAAGTCCAAGTTTCCCTCCTAAATAAGCACTTACACCACTATTCATTGTTTGCGCTACAACAGTGCTTCCTAATCTTCTGGTTTGGAAATCATCAATTTTATAAATGCTTTCTCTAAATTTTTCTATTCCTGATGTTCCCGAACCAAATATTGTTCCGCTATCCCAATCGGGTTCTTCATTTTCTTCAATTGATAATCCTGCATCTTTCCAAGCGTCTAATCCAGCAATTACGCCATATAAAATCCCTGAGGCATTAAAATTTCGTAATTCGAGCTCGGTAAAATACTCCGCAATTAATTCAGGAGATAATTCTGGTTTTCCTGAAATCTGACAAGAAAATTGTAATCGTTCTAATTCTGAATCATGTTTAATTCCTGATAAACCTTTTTTTAATGCATTTGTAAAGGCATCAAGTCCTACCCCATTTGGGGCAACAACTCCAAGACCTGTAATGACAACTCTATTTTGCATTTTACTTACTTTTAAGTTTATAATCTAATTGTTAGTAACACCGATGCCTGTAAAGGAACGCGGATGATACAGATTTGCAAAAAGTAAGACGCGGATTAAAACGCATTTTTTTTAATAATAACGATCCCGACATTTCGGGACGAAAGGAAATGCGTTTTAATCTGTGTTTTCGCTATAGCGAATCCGTATCATCAGCGTTCCATTTTGAGACAAAGCTTTCTTCAGGCTAAACAATCATTCCTGCAATCGTCCCGGAACAAACTTCTGTTCCTTGTTCATTTTTCATGCTTACTTTGCATTTTAATTTTCCAAATCTGAAATACATTTTTTCTGAAATAACAGTAACTTTTTCTTTTGGATAAACAGGTTTTAAAAAATCAATTTCAACTGATGTTAAAGCAATTGAGGTAGTTTCTATAAACTCTTTGTTTAATAAAAATATTCCTAAACACACAAGCCCAATTTGTGCCATAACTTCCGTTAAGATTACACCTGGCGTAACTGGATTTGAGATAAAATGTCCTTTATAAAAATCTAAATTTTCATCAAAATAATAATTCCCCTCTACTCCATTTTCGGATATAGAAATAAGTTCATCTACAAACAAAAAGGGTTTCGTATAAGGCAACTTAGCTATTATATCCTTATTCGTCATTTCTGCTTTAATTTAAAATTGTAATAAAACGCGTTGCGCTGAGAACCCAGGACCAAAGCTTAACATTAAACCTTTAGTTCCTTTTTTAGGTTGATTATCTATAACTAGTTCTAAAACATACAAAACGGTTGCACTAGACATATTTCCGTACAATCGCAACACTTCTTTTGTATCGTCAATGTTTTTACCTAGATCCGAGAATAATTCCTCCACGGTTTGTATGATTTTTTTCCCTCCCGGATGAAATATCAAATGGTCGATATTTTCTATTTTTAAATTGTTCTTGGCTAAAAAGGGATGAATAATATCTGGAAAATGGGAAGCTATAGTTTCTGGAACTTCAATATCTAGCACCATTTGCAATCCTGTATTTACAAGTTTAAAACCCATCATGTGTATGTTATCATAAAAATGATACATTTCTTCATCCAGAATCTCTGGCCCGTTATCGTCTTTATGGGATGATAACAATGTACAAGCTGCTCCGTCTCCAAAAATTGCAGCTGAGACAATATTTGCCATCGAAAAATCATCTAACTGAAATGTTGCCGTAGGACTTTCTACCGCAATGACTGCAGCTCGTTTTCCAGGGTTAGCTTTTAAAAAGTTCTTAGCGTAAATAATTCCTGAAATTCCTGCCGCACAGCCCATTTCGGTAACTGGAAGACGCACGATATCTTGGCGTAGTTTGAGCTTGTTTATTAGATAGGCATCTAAGGACGGAATCATTATTCCGGTGCAACTTACAGTAATGATATAATCAAGACTTTCTGGTTTCCAATTTGCTTTATGCAGTGCTTTGCTTAATACTTTCTCACCTAAATCAATAACTTCACGAACATAGATATCGTTTCGGTCTTCAAAGGAAGTATTGGTAAAAACTTCGATTGGATCCATAATAGAATAACGTTTATCTACTGCTGCTCCTTCAAAAATTTTCTTGACTTTTCGAATAAACCGATCATCCTGACCAATAAGCCATGAATCTAAAAAAGGAATAATTTCTTCTGTTGTCCTGGAATATTTTGGTAATTGCTTAACAACTGTGGTTATTTTTACGCTCATATTTTTGAAATTATCCATTGGTATCGGAAAGCCCATTTCCACTGAATGGTATATTTTTTTAAGTTTAATTGTTTTGAAAAATCAACCAATTCACTTTTTTTAAATCCTCTTAAAATAGATGTTAATCCATCTTTCTTAGGCATTCCGTTTAATCGGGTAATAAAGCATAATGCTTGAAATAAACGATATGAAATTATACTTCTTTGCAAATCATTAATAACAACGCCATACTTTGCATTAACATTAAAAATAGCTGCCAAATTAATAATTTCATCCGTTTTAAAATGATGTAAGGTTAATGTACATAAGGCAATATCATATTTTAATTGATTAAAAGCTTCACTAAACACATCTTCACAACGGTAGCTGATATTGGGGTAATGTTTGGATAATTTTCGAGCATAGCTTATTGTAAATGCATTAGCATCAATACCTCTTAGCTGAAAATCCCAATCGTGTTTTAATGCATAATCTGCTAATTTTCTTAACATATCACCATTTCCACATCCTATATCTATAATTGTTATAGTTTGGTTTTTATCAATACCTTTTAATAATTTTTCTACTCCTTGTAAAGTTAATTGGTTCCCTCCTAGCAGTTGGTTTATTCTGGCGATTTTATCCAAAGCATTTTGCAAAATTTCACCTTCTAAATTGAAATCATCCATAATTTCAGGATCATCAGTTCTGTATTTGGTTTTTATTGCCATTAATAATTTAGAGTTATAGGTTTGCCATGTGTTCTTTTTATGATTTGAGGCAACAAAAAAGGAAATTGAATTAATAACCACATAACAAATGTAGATTTGGTTTTATTTTGCAAAAGAGAAGCTAGAAAGCGTCCAGTTCTTAATCTCTTTTTGAAATTGTAATTCCATGATTTGGTATATTTTTCTTCAAGTTCTTTTCTTGACTTAATTGTATTAGTAAAAAAATCTGTAATTAATTCAGATGCAATTTTGGCGCTATGAATTGCCATTGCCATCCCGTTTCCGCATAATGGCTGAATCAGTCCTGCGCTATCACCAACCATCAGTATGTGATTTTCTATTGCTGTTTTCTCTTCAAATGAAATCTGACTTATCGTTAATGGTTTTTCAAACAATGGGGTGCTATTTGTGAAAATCTGCTTTAAATGTGCGTTTTTATAGATAATATTAGTTTGGAAGTCATCGATATTTTTGAATTTTTTAAAAGTTTCAAAATTCACTAAATAACACATGTTTATGATGTCATTTTCAACTTTTGAAACACCACAATAACCTCCTTCAAAATTGTACAAACCTACAAGATCATTAGGAAAATCTCCTTTATAATGCCCTTTTACAGCGAGCCAAGGTGCTTTTTTCAGAATAAAATTGCGTTGTAGTTTTTGATCAAAATTAGAACGTTTGCCAAAAGCGCCTATTGCAATTTTAGCAATAAACATTTTAGCATCTGAAGTTGAAACTGTGAATACATCATTTTCAAAATCAATATCTTCGACAGTATCATGAATTATTTCGCATCCATTTTCGATTGCTTTTTGGTATAAATGATAATCTAATGTGTACCGACTAATCCCGAATCCTCCTAATGGTAAGGTACAATGAATTAATTTGCCGTTGGGTGCAGAGAATTCTAGCTCTGTAATTGTTGTAGGGTTTAAATCTTGAATTTTCAAATCAAGCCAATCCAGATAGGGCTTGATTTCATTAGAAACGTATTCGCCACAAACTTTATGTTTTGGGAATTCATTTTTTTCAATTAAAATCACTTGTAGTTTCATTTTAGATAAATGAATCCCACAAGTAAGTCCTGCTAGTCCGCCACCAATAATCACTACATCAGCATTTTTTTTCATATGTAGATACTATTCGTTTTTAACAGTTATGAGTTCGTTAATCTATTTTTTATAAGGTGTTTTAGATTTTAACGAATTAATGCTATTGCTAATTTAACTAATTTATTGATAATAACCCATTTTAAAACAAAAAAAGCTGTCTCGATTTGAGACAGCTTAGAAATTTATTTTTTGAAAAAGATATTAGATTTTTTCTTTCATAATCTCTTCTACAATTTCTGGATTCAATAAAGTTGAGATATCTCCAAAGTTTGAGTAATCTCCTTCGGCAATCTTACGTAAAATTCTACGCATGATTTTTCCTGAACGTGTTTTTGGTAAACCAGATACAAACTGAATTTTATCTAACTTAGCAATTGGCCCAATGTGATCTGAAATGTATTGGTTAATCTCTTTACTTAAATTGGCTCTGTCTCTGTATTCTCCTGTTTCTTTTAAGATTACGAAACCGTATAAAGCATTTCCTTTTATATCATGTGGGAATCCAACAATTGCAGATTCTGCTACTGCAGGATGCTCATTAATAGCATCTTCTATTGGAGCCGTTCCTAGGTTGTGTCCCGAAACAATTACAACATCATCTACTCTACCTGTGATTCTGTAATATCCTACTTCATCTCTTAAAGCACCATCTCCTGTAAAGTATTTACCTGGAAAGGCAGAGAAATAAGTGTCTTTATAACGTTGATGATCTCCCCAGATAGTTCTGGCGATTCCTGGCCATGGAAACTTAATACATAAACTTCCTACTACTTGGTTCCCTTCTATTTCATTACGTTTTTCATCCATTAAAACGGGTTGAATTCCAGGAAGCGGTAATGTTGCATATGTAGGTTTTGTAGGCGTTACAAAAGCAATTGGCGAAATCATGATTCCTCCAGTTTCTGTTTGCCACCAAGTATCTACAACTGGACATCTTTTATCTCCTACGTGGTCATTGTACCAGTGCCAAGCTTCTTCGTTGATAGGCTCTCCTACTGATCCAATTACTTTAAGTGATTTTAAAGGGTATTTTTGAACATAATCTAAGCTTTCTTTTGCCAAAGAGCGAATTGCTGTTGGCGCAGTGTAAAACTGAGTTACTTTATGTTTTTCTATAATTTCCCAAAAACGGCTGAAATCTGGGTATGACGGAACTCCTTCAAAGATTACAGTTGTTCCTCCATTTAATAATGGACCGTATAATATGTATGAGTGACCTGTAATCCAACCAATATCGGCTGTACACCAGAAAATATCATTTTCTTCGTGAGCGAAAACATTTTTGAATGTATAAGCTGTGTAAACCATATATCCGGCTGTGGTATGAACCATTCCTTTTGGTTTTCCTGTAGAACCAGATGTATATAAGATAAATAACGGATCTTCTGCATCCATAATTTCTGCAACATTATAGTCTAATGCTGCATCTAGAAGCGGTTGCAACCATTGGTCACGCCCTTCTTTCATTTTTACTTCAGTTTTTGTTCTTTTTGCAACCAATACTTTGGTTACGCATGGACAAGTTTCTAACGCTTCATCAACAATTGCTTTTAAATCAATCGTTTTGTTACCTCTATAACCTCCATCAGAAGTGATAACCATTTTACATTCGCTATCATTTATCCTAGCAGTTACTGCCGATGCCGAAAATCCTGCAAATACAACTGAATGTATTGCTCCAATTCTAGCACATGCCAAAACTGAAACTGCCAATTCTGGAATCATTGGTAAATAAATACAAACTCTGTCTCCTTTTTTTATTCCTTGTTCACGAAGAACATTTGCCATTTTCGAAACTCTCTCGTACAACTCATTATAAGTAATATGTAATGAACTTTCTGATGGATCGTTTGGTTCGAATATTATTGCTGTTTTTTCTCCTCTTTTACTTAAATGTCTGTCAATACAGTTTTTAGTAATATTTACTTTTGCTTCAGAAAACCACTTTACTTCTGCATCTGCCATATTAAAATCAACAACTTTTTCCCATTGTTGATACCATGTGAAATTTTCCTCTGCTATTTTTCCCCAAAATTTTCTTGGTTCACGAACAGATTTATTGTAGTGTTTAAAATATTGTTCTAAATTTTCAATTTTGTAATAACTCATGTTTCCAATTTTTTTATAAAAGTATTAAATCTCTTTCTATTCTTAAAACTATTTAATTTATTAATTATGACAAAAAATTGCATTATGTATTTAAAATTTAGCAATTTATTTGCATTCATTTAAAAATTTGCGATTATAGGTAAATTTACTTTGCATGAAAAAAGGCATGATAAACAATATCATGCCTTTAGTCTTAACAAGATCAACAACAATTAATTTTAATGCCAGAAAATTGCGATTTAGATAAATTCGAATCAATTGTTTTCACTAATTTATTAATGTGTAAATAAGGCATTAATTTCATTTTTCTGCATCTTACAATATCTTCTCGATTTTGAAAATAGCAGCAACATTATTAATTAATAGGATACAAAAAGACAGGGTTTAAAATGTCTTTTATTAGGTATTACTCCACTTAACTATCGCCTCGTTTGTAGTTAAGTGAAAGTAATATGCATCTATATCCATATTATCTTAATAAGTGCTTACTAATTCAAAATATTATATAAAAACAGAGATACAGCGCAAACTCCAACATTTGTTGAAGTCCTAATTTAATTATCCAATTTTTTTCATTGCAGTCATCGATTCTCTCAACCACGCTCCTACTTCTTCGATAGGGTGTAGACGAATAGTTTTATTAACTGCGATAAGTACTGCATTGTCAACTCCATTTGAAGATGAGAATGGTTTTCCGATTACATTTGTATCAACCGTTTTCATGAAATCAGTTAATAACGGTTTGCAAGCGTGATCAAATAAATAACAACCATACTCGGCAGTATCCGATATAATTCTATTCATTTCGTGTAATTTCTTTCTTGCAACAGTATTTGCAATTAGAGGTAATTCGTGTAATGATTCGTAATAAGCAGATTCTTCGATAATACCAGCTTCTGTCATAGTTTCAAAAGCTAATTCTACACCAGCTTTTACCATTGCAATCATTAATACTCCGTTATCAAAGTATTCTTGCTCAGAAATTGCAGCTTCAGTTGGAGCCGTTTTTTCGAAGTTAGTTTCTCCTGTTGCAGCTCTCCAAGTCAATAAATTAACATCGTCATTAGCCCAGTCAATCATCATGTTTCTAGAGAATTCTCCAGACATGATATCGTCTTGGTGTTTTTGGAATAAAGGACGCATAATATCTTTTAATTCATCTGCAATTTCGTAAGCTTCGATTTTAGCAGGATTAGAAAGACGATCCATCATATTAGTGATTCCACCATGTTTCAAGGCTTCTGTAATAGTTTCCCATCCGTATTGGATTAATTTTGAAGCATAACCTGGCTCGATTCCTTTTTCGACCATTTTGTCAAAACATAAGATAGATCCAGTTTGTAACATTCCGCAAAGAATAGTTTGCTCTCCCATTAAATCCGATTTTACTTCGGCAACAAATGAAGATTTTAAAACTCCTGCTTTGTGTCCACCAGTTGCTACAGCATAAGCTTTGGCTTGATCTAAACCTAAATTATTTGGGTCGTTTTCTGGGTGAACAGCAATTAATGTTGGTACACCAAATCCTCTTTTGTATTCTTCACGAACCTCAGAACCTGGACATTTAGGAGCACACATAATTACAGTAATGTCTTTACGAATCTGCATTCCTTCTTCTACAATATTAAAACCGTGAGAATATGCTAGTGTAGAACCATTTTTCATTAATGGCATAATCGCTGTAACTACAGCTGTATGTTGTTTGTCTGGTGTAAGGTTACATACTAAATCTGCTGTTGGAATTAATTCTTCATAAGTACCTACTTTAAAACCATTTTCGGCAGCATTTTTATAAGAAGCTCTTTTTTCTGCAATTGCATCTGGACGTAAAGCGTAAGAAATATCAAGTCCTGAATCTCTCATGTTTAAACCTTGGTTTAAACCTTGAGCTCCACAACCTACGATAACTACTTTTTTTCCTTTTAAAGCAGCAATCCCATCAGCGAATTCTGATTGTTCCATAAATTCGCAAACGCCTAATTGTTCTAATTGTAATCTTAGTGGTAATGTGTTGAAATAATTTGCCATTTTTTTTAAAAAATATTTAATGAATGTGTAATTTAATAATTGTATAAGTTAGTTGGTATTACAGACTAAAACTGACTACAGTTTCAGTTCTTCTAGTAATGTTGATACTTCCATTTTTTCTTTAGAAACCGAAATTCTTCCTGAACGTACAAACTGCATGATTCCGTATGGTTTCAGTTTTGCATGAACTTCTTCAATCTCTGAACGTCTTCCTGATTTTGAAATCACAAAAAAGTCACGCGAAACAGTTACGATGGTAGATTGGCTTTCTTTGATGATATTCTGAATTTGTTTTTCATCAAATAACAAACTTGAATGTATCTTAAATAATGCATTTTCTAAATAAATAGTCTCTTCGTCTGTGTGATAAAAAGCTTTTATTACCTCGATTTGTTTTTCGATTTGTCCAACAATATTCTTAACCCATTTTTCTGTTGTTTCTACAACGATAATAAATCTTGAAACATTGTCTATTTCTGATTCTGAAACGTTTAGACTTAATATGTTAATGTGTCGCTTTAAGAATATTCCTGATATTCTATTTAATAAACCCACATTGTTTTCTGAGTATACCGAAATGGTAAATGTTCTATTTTCCATAGTTATTTGTTTAAAGTTTTCTTGTTTAAAGTTCCAAGTTGCTCAACTTTAAACCTTAAACCTTAAACTTTTTTATTTAGCTTAATCTGATATCAGAAACACATGCTCCTGTTGGAATCATTGGGAATACATTATTTTCTTTTTCAACCATAACTTCTAAGAAATAAGCATCTTCTGAAGCCATCATTTCGGCAACAGCTGCATCTAAATCTTCTCGTTTTGTTACTTTTTTTGCTTTGATATAATATCCTTCAGCAATAGCAACAAAATTTGGATTAATCATTTCTGTAGAAGCGTATCTGTTGTCAAAAAATAGTTCTTGCCACTGACGTACCATTCCTAAGAATTCATTGTTAAGTACTACGATTTTTACTGGTACTCTTGTTTGGAAAATAGTTCCTAATTCCTGAATGGTCATCTGGAATCCTCCATCTCCAATAATTGCTACAACTTCGCGATCTGGTCTTCCCATTTTAGCTCCAATTGCAGCTGGTAAAGCAAATCCCATTGTGCCTAAACCTCCAGAAGTAACATTACTTTTGGTTGTATTAAATTTAGCATAACGACAAGCAAACATTTGGTGCTGACCAACATCCGATACAATTATCGCATCACCTTTGGAGTGTTTGTTAATCATTTCCATGGCTTCACCCATTGAAATACCTTTATTATTTGTAGGGTTTAATTCTTCTTTTATAACCGAATCAAACTCTATTTGATACTTTTCTTTGAATATATTATGCCAAGCTTCGTGTTTGTTATTTTCGATTAACGGAAGTAATGCATCTAATGCTTCTCTTACGTCACCTAAAACAGCAACTTCTGTCTTAACGTTTTTATCAATTTCGGCTGGATCGATATCAAAATGAATCACTTTGGCTTGTTTAGCATAAGTTGCTAAATTTCCTGTAACACGATCATCAAAACGCATTCCTAACGCAATTAGAACATCACATTCGTTAGTAAGTAAGTTTGGTCCGTAATTACCGTGCATTCCTAACATTCCTACGTTTAACGGATGGTCTGTTGGTAAAGCTGAAAGTCCTAATATTGTCCAACCAGCTGGTATTCCAGATTTCTCAATCAAAGCTTTTAATTGCTCTTCGGCTTGACCGAGAATAATTCCTTGCCCAAAAACGATAAATGGTTTTTTAGCTTTATTGATTAATTCGGCTGCTTCTGCAACTTTATCCAATTTTAATTTAGGAACTGGAGTATAACTTCTTATTCCTGTACATTTTTTATAGCTAAATTCAAATTCATCAAATTGTGCATTTTTAGTAATATCTATTAAAACTGGGCCTGGACGACCTGATCTTGCGATATAAAATGCTCTTGCGATAATCTCAGGAATTTCTGAAGCTTCGGTAACTTGGTAATTCCATTTTGTTACTGGAGTCGAAATTCCGATGATATCAGTTTCCTGAAAAGCATCTGAACCTAGTAAATGTTTCCCAACTTGTCCTGTAATACAAACCATTGGAGTCGAATCGATTTGTGCATCGGCAATTCCTGTAACCAAGTTTGTTGCTCCGGGACCAGATGTAGCAATTGCAACGCCTACTTTTCCTGTTGCTCTTGCATATCCCTGAGCTGCATGCGTTGCACCTTGCTCGTGGCGTACAAGAACGTGGTGTAATTGGTCTTTAAATTTGTATAACTCGTCGTAAACAGGCATTATAGCTCCACCCGGATATCCATAAACCAAGTCTACTCCTTCTTCTAACAAACATCTTATCACGGCTTCAGCGCCTGATATTTTTATCTTTTCCATATCGGTATCTTTTTCTTCACTCCTACCTTCAAATAAAGTAGAGATTAGATCTATATTTTCTTCTTTCAATAATTCCTTCATTTTTTTGAATTTTGAAATTAAACTTTTGAAATTGTATTGAATACTATTTATCAGTAACGCAACCTGTAGAAGCGCTGGAAACTGATCTTGCGTATTTAAGCAAAACTCCCTTTGAGGCTTTTAAAGCTGGTTGAATCCAATTAGCTTTTCTTTCATCAAATTCTGCGTCAGATATTTTCAGGTTAATGGTATTTTTAATTGCATCGATGGTAATTAAATCTCCATCTTGTACTAAGGCTATACCACCACCATCATAAGCTTCTGGTGTTATGTGTCCTACCACAAATCCATGCGAACCTCCAGAGAATCTACCGTCTGTAATAAGAGCAACGCTGCTTCCTAAACCAGCTCCTATAATAGCCGATGTTGGTTTTAGCATTTCGGGCATCCCCGGACCACCTTTTGGCCCACAATACCTGATGACGACTACATCTCCTGGTTTTACTTTTCCGGCTTGAATACCTGGAATTACATCAAATTCGCTTTCAAAAACGACTGCAGTTCCTTCAAAATATTCTCCTTCTTTTCCGCTTATTTTGGCAACCGCTCCTTCTGTAGCCAGGTTTCCGTATAAAATCTGGATATTTCCAGTTGGTTTTAATGCTTTTTGAATTTCAAAAATCACCTCTTGTCCATCATTTAAATCTGGAACTGAAGCTAAATTTTCGGCTACTGTTTTCCCTGTTACTGTTAAACAATCTCCGTGAATAAATCCTTCTTTTAATAGATATTTCATTACTGCAGGAACTCCTCCTACATCATGTAAATCTTCCATCATGTATTTACCACTTGGTTTTAAATCAGCAAGTACTGGTGTTTTATCACTGATTCTTTGGAAATCTGCTAATGTAATTTCTACATCTACAGAATGTGCCATTGCAATTAAGTGCATAACTGCATTTGTAGAACCTCCTAAAACTGCTACTAGTGTAATTGCATTTTCAAAAGCCTTACGAGTCATAATATCTCTTGGCTTAATATCTTTTTCTAATAATACTCTGATTGCTTTTCCTGCTTCAATGCATTCTTGTCTTTTTTCTGGGCTCAAAGCTGGATATGATGAGCTAAATGGCAAACTCATACCTAATGCTTCGATTGCCGATGACATAGTGTTTGCAGTGTACATTCCGCCACAAGCACCTGCTCCTGGGCATGCATTTTGAATTACTCCTTTAAAATCTTCATCAGAAATAGTATTTTGGAATTTTTTCCCTAATGCTTCAAAAGCAGAAACAATATTTAAAGATTCTCCTTTCCATTTTCCTGAATGAATTGATCCTCCATAAACCATAAGTGCAGGGCGATTTACTCTTCCCATTGCAATTAGAGCTCCTGGCATATTTTTATCACAACCTGGAATAGCAATTAAACTATCGTACCATTGTGCCCCCATAACTGTCTCGATAGAGTCAGCAATAACATCACGAGAAACTAATGAAAAACGCATTCCGTCAGTACCGTTTGAGATTCCATCACTTACCCCAACTGTGTTGAAAATTAATCCAACTAAATCTGCATTTGAAACTCCTTTTTTGACATCTTTTGCTAAATCGTTCAGGTGCATATTACAAGTGTTACCTTCATATCCCATGCTTACAATTCCAACTTGTGCTTTTTTCAAATCTTCTTCAGTTAGACCAATTCCGTACAACATTGCTTGTGCTGCTGGTTGTGTTTGGTCTTGAGTAATGACTTTGCTGTACTTATTTAATTCCATTATGTGTTATTTGTATTTTAATTTTTATTCAAAAAAAAACCTTCCAGTATTTGGAAGGTTTATAATATTATTTTTCAATTATATTTATACCATTCCCCTATGTATATGTGATTACCACATTGACAATAATGACAGAAGATATAATAATTGAAATTCTCATGTTTTCTTTTTAGATGTGTCAAAAGTATAAAAACTAATACTACTAAAAAAATAAAATCTCAACATTTCAACTTCTTCTTGTGATTAATTTCACGATTTTAACATTTTACCTTAAACAATCGTAGACTGTCCAATATATACGTTATCATTATTGAAATAAAGCAAGTCATCTTTGCTTAAAATAAAATTAGAAACAAACTCTCCTACTTCGTTAGTTCCAAATTTTGAATCAGATTTTAAATCTGTTGTCACTACTTGATATTCTATTGCTTTTTCTACAGCTTCGTATACTTTATTTGCTTCGGTAAAAAGACCAAAATGCTCTAATAACATGGCGGCCGATAATATTGATGCAATAGGATTTGCAATGTTTTTTCCTTTTGCTTGCGGATAAGAACCATGAATTGGTTCAAAAAGCGCATTTTTTTCTCCTAATGAAGCCGAAGCTAATAATCCGATAGAACCTGTGATTACACTTGCTTCATCTGATAGGATATCTCCAAATAAGTTTTCTGTTAGAATAACATCAAACTGTCTTGGGTTAAGGATAATTTGCATTGCTGCATTATCTACAAATAGAAAATCTAAGGCAACATCTGGGTAATTCTCACTTACCGTTTTTACAACTTTTCTCCACAATCTAGACGTTTCAAGTACATTAGCCTTATCGACCATTGTTACTTTTTTGCGACGATTTTGTGCTGCTTTAAAAGCTAAATGTGCAATTCTTGTGATTTCTTCTTCTGAATATTCACATAAATCAGAAGCATGTGTTCCTGCTTCGTTTAATGTTTTCTCACCAAAATATGCTCCTCCGGTAAGTTCTCTGAAAATTGTAAAATCAGCACCTTCAATAATTTGTCTTTTTAAAGGTGATGCGTCTAATAATGCTTTGTATGGCTTTATCGGACGTATGTTTGCAAATAAACCAAGTTCTTTACGCAGTTTTAATAATCCTTGCTCCGGACGAACTTTTGCACTTGGATTATTATCATATTTAGGATCTCCGATTGCGCCAAATAAAACAGCATCGGTATTTAAGCAAAGATTCAGTGTTTGTTCAGGAAGTGGATTTCCTGTTTTATCGATTGCAATTGCTCCCATAAGTGCATCTTCAAAAACAAATTCATGATTGTACACCTCGCCTATAGCATGTAATGCTTTCTTGGCTTGTAAAATTACCTCTGGTCCGATTCCGTCCCCCGATAAAACTGCTATTTTCAAATTCATAATGCCTCGTTCTTTATGTATTTAAATCTTATTTTATTTTTTAAATTAACTTCTGATTAATTCACTTTCTATTTTACAAGCTTCAATAATTTGATGAATATCTTCATCTATAACTTCTTTTTTAATATCTGCAAATCTTAAAAACTCAACATATACAATGTCTAATTGTACTTTGGTAAGTTCATAACCTACTTTCTTGGCTCGGTAAGCCAATGCTGCTCTTCCGCTTCTTGCTGTAAGAATAATCGAAGACTCATTTACTCCAACATCTAGCGGATCCATGATTTCGTAAGTAGCTCTGTTCTTAATCACACCATCCTGATGTATTCCTGAACTGTGTGCAAAAGCATTTGCTCCTACAATTGCTTTGTTTGGCTGAACTATCATTCCCATACTTTCAGAAACCAAACGACTCATTTCGTTTAACTGTCTTGTATTAATATTGGTATCTAGGTTTAAGTAAGGATGTTGCTTAAAAATCATTACTACTTCTTCAAGTGCTGTATTTCCAGCTCTTTCGCCAATACCGTTAATAGTACATTCTATTTGTCTTGCTCCGTTTATAGCTCCTGCGATTGAGTTTGCAGTTGCCATTCCTAAATCATTATGACAATGACATGAAAGAATTACATTCTCGATGCCTTTTACATTTTCTCTTAAATATTTAATTTTTGCACCATATTCGTCAGGTAAACAATATCCTGTTGTATCTGGAATATTAAGCACTGTTGCGCCCGATTTTATTACTTCTTCGCAGACTTTTGCAAGGAACGCATTATCAGTTCTACCAGCATCCTCTGCATAAAATTCTACATCTTCTACGTATGATTTGGCGTGCGATACTGCAAATTTTGCTCTTGCTATAATGTCTTCTCTGGTTGTATTGAGTTTGTGGAGGATGTGAGATTCAGAGGTTCCGATTCCTGTATGGATTCTAGGTTTTTTTGCATGTTTTAATGCCGCTGCTGCAACATCAATATCATTTTTTACAGCTCTTGTAAGACCACAGACGGTGGCGTTCTCTACAATTTTGCAAATCTCAGAGACTGATAAAAAATCCCCTGGGCTAGACACAGGAAAACCTGCCTCAATGATATCAACTCCCATTTCGTCCAGGCGTTTTGCTATCACTAACTTTTGTTTTGTATCTAACTTACATCCTGGGACTTGTTCGCCATCTCTTAAGGTGGTATCAAAAATTTGAACTTTCTCTCTATTCATTTTAATATATTTAATGTAATTTCACATCCTGATAACAAACTTATATTGTATTACTTTAGTATGAAATTCATTTTAGTGAAAATATACTGTTCATAACACAAATTAAAACCTATCAACTATCTAAATATCAATAAATTACATTATTATATTTTACAATGGCTAACCATCAAAAAGATTTTTTATTTGTATTAATAAAGTCCCTTTCCAAATCCGAAAAAAGACAATTCAAGATTTTTGCTAGTCGATTAGAAACTAGCTCAAATACAAAATTTATCGAGCTTTTTAATATTTTAGACAAATCTGAAGTCTACGATGAGAAGCTCATTTTGAAAAGTGGTATTATTAAAAAAGTACAATTATCAAATCTTAAATCGTATTTATACAAGCAAATTTTGGTTAGTATTCGGTTGAATATTCCTAGCCAGAACATTCGTTATCAGTTACGTGAACAAATTGATTTTGCTGCTATTCTTTATAATAAAGGGTTGTATAAACAGAGTTTGAAAATTTTGGATAAAACCAAACAGCAAGCTTTGGAGAATGACGAAAAGTATATGGCGTATGAAATTGTTGAGTTCGAGAAATTAATCGAGTCTCAATATATTACACGAAGTATTCAAGGTCGTGCCGACGAATTGGTTATTCAGGCCAAAGAATTAAATTACCGTAATACTATTTCTAGTAAACTTTCTAATCTTTCGCTACAGCTATATGGTATAATGCTAAAAACGGGTTATGTAAAGAGTGATGAAGAATATAAATACATCGATGATTATTTTAATAAACATATTGCCAAATTAGACGAAACTAAGTTTGGTTTCCGCGAAAAATATTGGTTTTATAATGCCAATTTATGGCGTAGTTTCTTGGTTCAGGATTTCTTGGCAAGTTATAAATATGCCTATAAATGGGTTACGTTGTTTTACGATAATCCAAATATGATTTTCTTAAATCCTGTGTTCTTTTTAAAAGGAAACCATTATTTTCTGGAGTCGCTGTATATGTTGAAATACAAATCTAATTTTAAGAAATACCTATCTTTATTAGAAGAAACTATTAATGATCCGCGTTTTCCTGTAAATGACAACGTTGCTTCATTATCGTTCTTGTATTTGTATAACAATAAACTGAATTATCATATTCTTGATGCGTCTTTTGCTGAAAGCGAATATTTAATTCCAGAAATATTAGATAAAATAAAACTTCATAGCGAGCATCTTGATGAACATCACGAGATGTTGTTTTACTATAAAATTGCTTGTATTTATTTTGGTAACGAAAAGTATAATGAATCTATATTTTATTTAGAGAAAATCATAAACAATAAGAATCTTACGATGCGTGAGGATTTAATGTGTTTCTCCCGAATATTATGCCTTATCGTTCATTATGAGTTAGGGAAAGATTATTACTTAGAAAATCAACTGAAGAACACGTATAAGTTTTTATTAAAAATGAATGACTTACACGAAGTACAAAAAGAGATTATTAAGTTCTTAAAGAACCTAAATAACTTCTACCCTAACGATATTAAAAAGGAATTTATAAAGATGCGTGAGCGTTTTATCGAGTTGGAAAAAAACACTTACGAAAAAAGAGCATTTTTATACTTGGATATTATTTCGTGGCTTGAAAGCAAAATCGAGAATCGAAAAATAGCCGATATCATGAGAGAAAAAGCGAAGCTTATTAATAGATAAAGAGAAAAGGTTCTGAGGTACTAAGAAAATTTAAAAGATTTTAAACCTTTGTAACTTAGAACCTCAGAACCTTTGAGTCTATTTTATCTGCAATAACAGCATGTTGATGTTCCTTGTAAACAAACATCTCCTTGTCCTGGCGTATTAGATAGTACTCCTCCAGCTTCTCCAC
This sequence comes from Flavobacterium sp. GL_143, assembly GCF_057834355.1. Lineage (NCBI taxonomy): Bacteria > Pseudomonadati > Bacteroidota > Flavobacteriia > Flavobacteriales > Flavobacteriaceae > Flavobacterium > Flavobacterium sp. GL_143. The sequence continues at coordinate 4,294,521 of NZ_CM174401.1, forward strand.
ATAATCTATCGCATAAACCAATTGTAGGATTTACGTATGGAAGTTTAACACCTCCGAATATTAATTTTTGAGCGTTATTACTAATAATTTCAATGTTTTTTAGGTTTTTTAAATTTTTCATAATTGTAATAATTTAATTTTTTCCTACTCTTTAGCTTTTCGGATTACGCTTTTTAATTTGCTAATAGTTATAAGTTTAGCTAATCTAAATTATAAAAATAATTAACATAACATAATTAATTTGTAAGTTTTATAACAAATAATAGTTTTATAGTAAAAAATCTTGAATTATTCTCAATAAAAAAAGGCTTCCAATTTGGAAGCCTTTTTATAGGTTTTATGCAAGTTCTTATTTTGTAATATTGAATTCAGAAACATAAAAATTGATATCTAATTTTAAATCTGTTTTTCCAGATGCTACTTTTAGATTACTCCATTCGGCAACTGGTTTTAACCAAGTTTCAACACCGTTTAGAGTAACTTTTATTGGCATATTAAATCCTGCCACTGCATTTGACCAACGATATGTTAATTGCTCTCCTTTAAAGTAATACTCTAATGTTGGGATCATCGTTGTTCTTAAATATTGATTAAATACTGGAGTTAAGTTTATTCCGGCTTCTTTACTCATATAATCTTCTATTTGTTGTGTAGTAACTGTTTGGTGATAAAATGTAGCATTTAAACCTCTTAAAATAGCTCTCCACTTTTCATCATTATTTACTAACTGACGTATTGTATGCAGCATATTGGCTCCTTTTTGGTACATATCGCCAGAACCTTCATTGTTTACCTCATAATTACCAATGATTGGTTTGTCATTACGAATAACTTTTCGGCAACCTCTTACATATTCTGCACCAGCGTCTTTACCATAATAATATTCTACAAACAGACTTTCAGAATAGTTGGTAAAACTTTCGTGAACCCACATATCAGCGATGTCTTTATAGGTAATATTATTAGCAAACCATTCATGTCCTGATTCGTGAATAATGATAAAATCAAATTTTAATCCCCAACCTGTTCCGCTTAAATCACGTCCCAAATAACCATTTTTATATTCATTACCATAAGTTACACTACTTTGGTGTTCCATTCCTAAATAAGGAGCTTCTACCAGTTTATAACTGTCTTCGTAAAAAGGGTAAGGACCAAACCAGTGCTCAAACGCTTTAAGCATTCTTGGTGCATCTTTAAATTGTATTTTAGCTTTTTCTAAATTTTCTCTTAAAACATAATAGTTACAATCCAGATCGCCTTTTTCTCCTTTATATTTTTCTGAGAAATTAACGTAATCTCCAACATTTATGTTTACTCCGTAATTATTAATTGGGTTTGCAACGTACCAGTTATACGTTTTTGTACCATCTTTTAATTTTTTTACGCTTTGCAAACGACCATTAGAAACATCCATTAAATGTCCCGGAACGTTTACACTAATAAGCATATTTTCGACTTCATCATACATATGATCCTTGCAAGGCCACCAAACGCTAGCGCCTAATCCTTGGCATGATGAGGCGATAAAATCATTGCCTTTACTATCTTTTTTCCAAGTAATTCCTCCATCCCATGGTGGTCTTACTGCAACTTTTGGTTTTCCTCCAAAAAATACTTTTATTTCTTTTACTTCGCCAACTTTTTGGCTTGCCGTTAATTGAACAAAAAAAGCATTTCCTTCTCTTTCAAATTTTAATTCTTTACCATCCTGGATAACTTTGTAGATATCCATTGGTTTTTGCAAATCGATTTGCATTTTGTTGTAATCCTGCAAAACGGTATATCGTATAGTATTTGATCCCGTAATCGTACTATCTTTTGGATTTACTTTTACATCTAAATGGTAGTATTTTAAATCCCACCAAGCTCTCTCTTTGGTAATACTGCCGCGTAAGGTATCTTGTCTTGTAAAGGCAGTTTCGGACTTATTGAGAAGCCCTTGTGCACTTGCGTAATTAAAAACAAATGCTGCGAAAAAGATAACGCTAAAACATTTTTTCATGAATTTCAGTTTTTGGATAATAGATAATTTTCTGGTATTAATTTTTATTTCAACAAATGTAACTAATCGAATTAAATTCGTGATAGTTTTCATTTTTAAAATTATTGAAATATTTAACTATTGTTATCTAAATTTTCTTGCTTATTTTAGCAAGATATAAAGCTATAATCCTAGTTATGAAGCTCTCCCATTTATTTTATTTTGTAGTTTTTCTTTTTTCATTTTTATCTTATTCTCAAAATATTCCTATTCATCGAATAACGAATGCTATTACTATCGATGGTGATTTATCCGATTGGAAGACTCCTTTTATTGGCCCATTTGTTATACATGATTCTGGAGCAAAAGCCACTCAGGAAACCTATGTTTCCCTTTCTTGGGATAATGAAAACTTATATTTAGGATATAAGAGTAAAGATTCCAAAATTATTGGCTCGGCTATAAATCATGATACTCAAATATTTAACACCGATGATTTGGTTGAGTTATTTCTGGATCCCGATGGAGATTCTGAAAACTATATTGAGATTGGTGTTAATGCTTTTTCAAGCAATTATGATATGATTATTCATTGTATTTCACCCTCTTGCGGTGGCTGGGATACCGATATTTCATTAGATATTACTGGACTAAAAACCGCCAGTAAAATTAACAAAGACGGTTATGATACAGAAATCATGATTCCGTTTTCTAGCTTAACCGCAGTTAAAGATGCAGGTTTTACTGTTCCTGTAGTTGGTACAAAATGGAAAGGAAATCTTTTTAGAATCGATTATGGTAATGAAACCGAATATCAGGCAATTTCCCCTTATGACGGCTCACAATTTGGATTTCATCAACCTGATCAGTTTAAGGTTTTTGAGTTTGTGGAGTAAGGCTAAAGGTACTAAGGTTCTGAGGCGCAAAGGGACAAAGGTTTTCCGTAGAGGCGCACCGCAGTGCGTCTTAGAGACCTTTGTCAAAGTTTGAACTTTGACAAAGGTTGCTGTTCCCTAATAATCTACTTCTGACGTTTTTTTAATACTTCTACAACATCATCTATCTGAAAACCTTTGGCTTGTAGTAATATTAGATAGTGAAAAAGTAAATCGGCACTTTCGCTCAGGAATAAATCATCGTTATCGTCTTTGGCTTCGATAACCACTTCTATGGCTTCTTCGCCTACTTTTTGAGCTATTTTGTTAATGCCTAATTTAAATAAGGAAGCGACATAGCTTTTCTCAGAATCGGCGTTTTCTCTTCTTGATTTAATTGTATCCTCAAGATCCGAAATAAATCCGTAATTAGTTTTGTTCTCTTCTTGCCAGCAGGTGTCTGCACCTGTATGACAGGTTGGTCCTTCGGGTTGTACCTGTATTAAAAGTGTGTCGTTATCGCAGTCATTTTTAATGCTTTTTAGGTGCAAAAAGTTACCGCTCTCCTCGCCTTTTGTCCACAATCGTTTTTTGGTACGGCTGTAGAATGTAACTTTTTGAGTTTCGATTGTTTTTTGATACGCTTCTTCATTCATGTAACCAAGCATCAATACGTTTTTGGTTTCGCTATCCTGGATTATTGCCGGAATTAATCTGTCGCTATTTTTTAAGAAATCTATTTTCATTTTTTTATTTAAAGATTAAAAAATTTAAGAATTTAAAGATGATTTAATTTCATTAGCTTGAAATTCTTCAAATTTCTGTGTTATATTATATTTCAGTTCGATAAAAGGAATTTTAAGTCCATTCGCAGAAATACTTACTGGCGAACCGGATTCTTTAAAGTTCATTTTAAGCATTTTTCTTTTAATCGAATTAGTTTCTTTGTTAATATAATCTTCTGGATTTTTAAGATAAATGGTAACAAATTTTTGAGTTATAACTGCTCGTTCGGCAACAGCCATAACATCTGTCCATGGTATTCTTCCTATTGAAACTCCCGAAGAATTATCGACTATTCCCATATTATCAATAATAACTCCCGGTTTTTTATCGAATATTTTTTTTGTACAAAAATATATACCAAACAATCCCATTAAAGTCCCCAAAATAGAGGCTGTGTTTTTTATAATTAGATTATTAAAAATCGGATTACCTACTTCTGGTTGATCCAATAATATCCAAAGGCTTGCGACTAAAAATAAGATTGAAAAAAATAATAGTTTTATCAATTTACCTTTACTCATTGGGATTTCTATTTTGTCTTTGTTCTGCATATATTGGTTTGTATTGTAAATATTTAAATTAAAGCCTTACTTCAATATTATTATTTTTAAGTTCTTGTTTTAAAGCTTTTATCTCAATTTCTTTAAAATGAAAAACACTTGCCGCTAGTGCTGCATCTGCTTTACCTATTTTAAAAGTATCTACAAAATGCTGAATATTTCCTGCTCCGCCTGATGCTATTATCGGGATATTTACCAATTCTGAAAGTTTAGCCAAAGCTTCGTTTGCAAATCCGTTTTTAGTTCCGTCATTATCCATTGAGGTAAACAAGATTTCGCCTGCACCACGTTGGGCAACTTCTACAGCCCAATCGAATAGGTTTAATTCCGTAGGGACTTTTCCGCCTACTAAATGCACAATCCATTGATCGTTAATTTGTTTGGCATCTATAGCCACAACCACGCATTGGCTTCCAAATTTTTGTGCTAAGTCATTAATTAACTGCGGATTTTTGACTGCCGAAGAATTAATAGAAACTTTATCTGCTCCGTTATTGAGCAAAATTTCAACATCTTCGACAGATGAGATTCCACCGCCTACGGTAAACGGAATATTTATTGTCGAAGCCACTTTTCGAACTAAATCGATCAAGGTTTTGCGTCTTTCTTCGGTTGCCGAAATATCTAAAAAAACCAATTCATCGGCACCTTCATCCGAATATATTTTGGCTAGTTCCACTGGATCTCCCGCATCACGTAAATCTACAAAATTTACACCTTTTACAGTTCTTCCGTTTTTTATATCAAGACAAGGGATTATTCTTTTTGTTAACATCTATCGTAAGTATTAAGGATGAAGTATTAATTCTTTTTGTGGTTGTTTTTCGAAGTTATAATTATGCTTTTTATTAATTTTAAAACTTCAATACCATCATTATTCATACTTAAAAATTCTTCATTAGAAATATAATCTGTTGCTTGTAAAAGTTCTAACCAGTATAAGGTTTCATCAGCCTCTTTTTGAGAAATTCCCATTTTATGTATAAAATCAGCTTTACTTTCTGCATTTTTTGCTTCTCTAATATTTGCACCAACAGAAGTACCTGAACGCAATATTTGTTTACTCATTACATACTCTCCTCTACCATTTAATATTTTATATAGATTAACAATTCTTATAGCAAATGAAAAACTTTTCTTTTTAATAACATCCTCATTCATAACTTAATACTTCATCCTTAATAATTAATACTTAATATATAGTTCTCTAGTTGCTTCAATGAAATCCGTCCTTCATAAATCGCTTTCCCAATAATGGTTCCTTCACAACCTAATTCTTCTAGTTTTGGTAATTCGTCAAAGGTTGAAATTCCACCAGAAGCAATTAGTTTTATTTTTCTTACGATGGCTTTATCATCAGCAATCACTGTTCCTTGATCTAATATTTTTTCATACAAATCAAAACTTGGACCTTCGAGCATTCCGTCTTTGGCAATATCGGTACAAATGACGTATTCAATTCCTTTTTTTATGTAATCTTTAATAAACGGAATCAAATCTTCATTAGAATCTTCTAGCCAGCCCGAAACAGCAACTTTTTCATTATTAGCATCAGCACCAAGGATTATTTTATCAGAACCGTATTCGGCAATCCATTTTTCGAATATTTCTCTGTTTTTTACTGCAATACTTCCGCCGGTTATTTGGTTTGCACCACTTTCGAAAGCAATTTTTAAATCAGCATCGGATTTTAATCCTCCTCCAAAATCAATTTTTAAACTTGTTTTTGTAGCAATCTCTTCCAGAATCTTATAGTTCACGATTCGGCTCGATTTTGCACCATCTAAATCTACTAAATGCAGGTATTCTATTCCGTGTGCTTCAAATGATTTAGCTACTTCTAGCGGATTTTCGTTGTAAATAATCTTAGTATTGTAATCCCCTTTGGATAAGCGAACACATTTTCCCTCGATGATATCTATTGCTGGTATTATTCTCATTGTTTTTTATTAAAAGATTTAAAAATTTAATAATTTAAAGATTGTTGGATTTTTTCAATATTTAAATTATTAAATCATTCATTTTTAAGAAATTCGACAAAATCTTCTCTCCAATATCTCCGCTCTTTTCAGGGTGAAATTGGGTTCCGTAAAAATTATTTTTCTGTAAAGCCGATGCATATTCTACTTCATAATTCGTTGTAGCGATTGCTTCTTTGCAAAGTGGCGCGTAAAAACTATGCACTAAATACATATACTCGTTTTCATTAACCCCAGTAAACAAAGGCGATTGCAAATTATAAATATTATTCCAGCCCATTTGTGGTACTTTTACCGAAGGGGTGAATTTTATTACATCGACATCAAATATTCCCAAACCTTTGGTATTTCCTTCTTCAGATGATTTGCACATTAACTGCATTCCCAAACAAATACCTAAAACGGGCTGTTTTAAATTTGGAATCAAATTATTTAAGCCGCTCTCAATTAATTTTTCCATTGCCGAACTTGCTTCGCCAACTCCGGGGAAAATAACTTTATCCGCAGCTTGTATTTCGTCAGGATTATTACTCAAAGTAGCTTTAAATCCTAATCTTTCGATTGCGAACATGATACTTTGTATGTTTCCTGCACCGTAATTTATAATGACAAGCCCCCCAGCCCCCGAAGGGGGAGTTATTGTAGATTGTGTGATATTTTGATTCATAATATATTTGTATAGATTGGTAATTCCCCCTTTGGGGGTAAGGGGGCTACAACATTCCTTTTGTCGATGGTAAAATCATTTTCTCGGTATCTCTTTTTACGGCAACTTTTATTGCTTTCGCGAAAGCTTTAAAAATCGCTTCAATTTTGTGATGCTCGTTTGTTCCTTCAGCTTTAATATTAATATTTGCTTTGGCACCATCCGAGAATGATTTAAAGAAATGGAAAAACATTTCTGTTGGCATCTTCCCAACCATTTCACGTTTAAATTCGGTTTCCCAAACCAGCCAATTTCTTCCTCCAAAATCTATAGCAACTTGCGATAAGCAGTCGTCCATTGGCAAGCAAAAGCCGTAACGTTCAATTCCTAGTTTGTTTCCTAATGCTTTAGCAAACACTTCTCCTAGCGCAATTGCAGTATCTTCGATTGTGTGGTGCTCATCGACTTCGAGATCTCCTTTTACAAGGATTTCAAGATCCATTTGTCCATGACGCGCTATTTGATCCAGCATATGGTCAAAAAATGCAATCCCAGTTTCGATTTTGCTTTTTCCAGTTCCATCAAGATTCAGGTTGATATAAATATCAGTTTCGTTGGTTTTACGAGTTATCGAAGCCGAGCGTGCTTCTAGCTTCAAAAATTCGTAAATCGTCTTCCAATCGGTGGTTTGTAGTGCAATAACAGGATCTAATTCTTCTCTTTTTGAAGCTACTTCTGTGCTCCCCAAACCTTCATCAGTATTAATAAAAATAGCTTTAGAACCTAGGTTTTTAGCCAATTCTACATCTGTTAAACGATCTCCTAACACAAATGAATTTTCCAGATCATATTCTGGATTATCAAGATATTGAGTAAGCATTCCCGTTCTTGGTTTGCGCGTTATTGCGTTCTCATGCGGGAAAGTTTTATCTATAAAAACAGCTTTAAAAATAACTCCTTCGTTCTCAAACGCCTTCATAATAAAATTATGTATTGGCCAGAATGAATCTTCAGGATGAGAATCAGTTCCTAATCCATCTTGGTTAGTTACCATTACTAACTCATAATCTAATTCATTGGCAATTTTAGCCAGATATTGAAACGCTTTTGGATAGAACTCTAGTTTGTCAAAACTATCCAATTGGTAATCTGCTGGTTCCAGAACCATCGTTCCGTCACGGTCTATAAAAAGTACTTTTTTCATGTTATATTTTTTTTTGCCACTGATTTCAAGGATTAAGAAGATTTCTTTTAGTGAGGAGAAACTTTAATAATCCGTTTAATCTGTGAAATTCAATCTAACTCTTTGCGAAAGGAACGCGGATTATGCGGATTCGCTATCGCGAAAACACGGATTAAAACGGATTTTATTTTTGATTGTTTTTAAATCAGTTTTAATCCGCGGCTTTACTTTTGTAAATCCGTATCATCCGCGTCCCTTTATAGACAATCTAAGTTAGCAACTCTTTCTCAAAGTCCTAAAAAATCTGTGGCCTGTTTTTTAGTTTAATAGCTTCAATGCTTCAATTAATTTTTTATTTTCAGCTTCAGTTCCAATAGTTAATCGCAAACAATTTTCGCATAATGGCTGAGTCGTTCTGTTTCTTATAACGATTCCTTTTGCAATAAGTTCATCATATCTTTTGTTAGCGTCATCTACTTTTACCAATATAAAATTAGCTTCGGTTGGATATATTTTCTCTACAAATTTCACATTAAGTAATACTTTAAGTAATTGCTCTCTTTGTGCTATAATAGCAGCTATTTCGGTATTTATTTTAGCGGTTTCTTTTAATCGTAAACCAGCTCTTTGTTGCGTTAGTTCGTTTACATTATAAGGTGGTTTTATTTTATTTAAAACCGAAATTACTGCTGCCGATGCATAACAAATTCCTAAACGTATTCCTGCTAAACCATAAGCTTTAGAGAGTGTTTGGGTGATTACTAAATTAGGATATTCATCTAATTCGTTTATCCAACTTTCTTTTTTAGAGAAGTCTATATATGCTTCGTCAATTACCACTAAACCTTTAAAATTCTGCAATAAAGCTACCACGCTTTCATCAGAAAATGAATTTCCTGTTGGATTGTTTGGCGAACATAAAAAGAGTATTTTGGTATTGTCATTAACAGCTTCTAATATTTGGTCAACTTTTGGTTGGAAATCTTCCGAAAGCAAAACCTCTTTATTTTCTACATCGTTTATATTAGCCAGAACACTATACATTCCGTATGTTGGCGGTAACGAAATTATGTTGTCTTTTTTTGGTTCACAAAATGCACGAAATAATAAATCCAATACTTCATCACTTCCGTTTCCTAATAAAATCTGGTTTAGATTAATGCCCTTTTGCTTTGCTAAAACTTGTTTAACGTTATTTTGCTGTGGATCTGGATAACGATTTACACCATTTTCAAAAGGATTTTCGTTAGCATCCAGAAAAACCATATCGGCAGTATCAAAATCTTCAAATTCATCACGTGCAGACGAATAAGGTTTTAATTGTTTTACGTTTTCACGCACTAAGTTATTTATATCAAAATTTTCCATGTTATTTTTTTTAGAGAGGTAAGATTTATAGAAGAAAGAGAATAGAAGCAAGAGAATAGATAATAGCCATTGGCTTTAAAAACATAGTATTGATTTTCTTTATTCTATTGTATAGCTTTTACTCTATATTCACTTATTATATAGTCTTTACTCTATATTTTTTTAACCTATCATCTACTCTCTACTATATAGTTTTTACTCTATTTATTTATCGTATAGTCTTTACTCTGTTATCTTGTCTCTTTACTCTTTACTCTTTACTCTTTACTCTATTCACTTGCCTCTATTTTCGCCAATCGCAAAGTCACTGCATTTTTATGAGCTTGTAATCCTTCGGCTTCAGCCATAACTTCGATCGCTTTTCCGATATTCTGGATTCCTTTTTCGGTTATTTTCTGAAAAGTCATCGATTTCATAAAACTATCCAGATTCACTCCGCTATAATTCTTGGCATATCCATTTGTTGGCAAAGTATGATTGGTTCCAGATGCGTAATCTCCAGCACTTTCTGGCGTATAATTACCTATAAAAACTGATCCAGCATTATATATTCCATCTACATAAAAATCCTCATCATTAGTGCAAATAATAAAGTGTTCCGGACCATATTCATTAATTAACTGAAGCGCAATAGTACTATTTTCTACAAAGATTAATTTTGAATTTGCGATTGCTTTTTCGGCTATTGCTTTTCTTGGTAAAACAGCCATTTGCGATTGAATTTCGCTTTCTACAGCATCAATCAGAATTTTTGAAGTCGAAACTAATATTACCTGACTATCCGTTCCGTGTTCTGCTTGCGATAATAAATCAGAAGCTACAAAGGCTGGAACGGCGCTATCATCGGCAACTACCAATAATTCTGATGGTCCTGCTGGCATATCTATCGCTACTCCAAACTGTGTTGCCAGTTGTTTAGCAACAGTTACAAACTGATTTCCTGGGCCAAATATTTTATACACTTTAGGAATTGTTTCTGTACCAAATGTCATTCCGGCAATAGCTTGGATTCCTCCTACTTTTATAATTTTGGTTACTCCGCATAAATTTGCAGCATATAATATAGCTGGATTTATTTTTCCGTTTTTATCTGGGGGAGAACACAAAACGATTTCATTGCAACCTGCAATTGCTGCTGGAACTGCAAGCATTAAAACGGTTGAGAACAAAGACGCTGTTCCTCCCGGAATGTACAAACCAATTTTTTGGATTGGTCTTTTTTCTTGCCAGCAATTTACACCTTTGGTAGTTTCGATTGTGATTCTTTCGGTTTTTTGTGCCGAGTGAAACTTGTAAATATTGCTTTTAGCTAGCTGAATAGCTTCTTTAAGTTCATCAGATATCAAAGTAATTGCTTCGTTTATTTCTTCTTGCGAAACTTCATTGGTATCTAAGACAATTCCATCAAATATCGAAGTGTATTTAGAAACTGCTTCGTCTCCTTTTTTTTGTACTTCTTTAAAAATTTCTTTAACCGTAGTTTCGATATCATCGATGGTTTTGGTTGGTCTTTTTAATATTTCCGACCAAGTCTCGGGTGTTGGGTTATATATCTTGTTCATTTTCTTTTATGCTTTAAGCTTTAGGCTCTAAGCCATAAGCTTTATTAAGTTTGTGTTGTATTTTTTTGGGCTAAAAGCATATTGCCTAAAGCCTAATGCGAGCGAAGCTCTAAAGAACCATTTTTTCGATTGGACAAACCAAAATTCCTTCGGCGCCAACATCTTTTAGTTTATCTATTACATCCCAAAAAGTGTCTTTATCGATTACGGAGTGTACACTACTCCATCCTTCCTGCGCTAATGGCAATACGGTAAGGCTTCGTAAAACAGGAAGTATTTTACCTACTTCTTCGATTTTATCATTCGGAATATTCATCAATATATATCTTGATTTTCTAGCTCTAAGAACTGATTCTATTCTGAATTTAAGGGTATCAATTAGTTTTTGATTCTCAGGGTTTATCTTAGGAGAAACAGCTAGAACTGCCTCGCTTTTTAAGATTATTTCTACCTCTTTCAGGTTATTTTTAAACAAGGTGCTTCCGCTTGAAACAATATCTACAATTGCATCTGCAAGACCTATGTTTGGAGCAATTTCTACTGATCCTGATATTTGGTGAATGTCTACTGATAATCCGAATGAATTAAAATATTCGGTAACGGTGTTAGGGTATGAAGTTGCAATACGCAATCCGTTAAGGTCTTTTATAGAATTGTATTCGAAGGCTTTAGGAACTGCAACAGAAACTTTGCATTTTGAAAATCCTAATTTTTGTGCAATCTGAATGCCTTTTCCTTTCTCTACCAATAAATTATCTCCAACAATAGCAGCGTCTACAACTCCATCGATTAAATATTGTGGAATATCTGAATTTCTTAGAAATAAAACTTCTAACGGGAAATTAGTCGCTTCGGCTTTTAATTGGTCGTTTCCGTTATCTATCGAAATTCCGCAATCTTTTAAGATTTGAATGCTTTCTTCGTTTAAACGACCTGATTTTTGAATTGCAATTTTTAAAGTACTCATTTTAGTTTTTTGGTTTAAATTAATAGTCTGAGTACAAAGAATTGGGTATAAAAAAACCCGTTTGATGTACTCAAACGGGTTTTTAAAATATGATGATTTACACGCATACCATTAACACATCGCTTGAGGGCAATAATGAAAATGATGATGATGTAATTGAATTAATAACATAACTAGAATTGTTTTTTTTCTTTGTTTCGTTTGCAAATATACTAGATTAATTAATTAAAAAGCAATTTTTAATTTAACTTAAAATGACTTTATTGTTAAATTACCTAATTCTATCCCGTTTATACAGGGAAATATTGCTATTTATTTAATGAAATTTGAGTTTGATTTAATCGATTTCATTTTTATAAAAACCAAGTTTTAATGTCGTTCCTTCGTTTAATTTACTGGACACAGAAATTGTAATATCTAATAGTAAACTTAATTTTTTTACAATAGACAAACCTAGTCCCATTCCGTTAATATCGGGATGTAGCTCTGAATGTGAACGGAAAAATTGGTCAAATACTTTTTGTAAATCATCCGATGTAATTCCTATTCCGGAATCGATTATTTGGCATTCAACACCATCAGAAGTTTCAGCAACTATAATACTGACTTTACCATTTTCATGAGAATATTTGATTGCATTTGAAATTAAATTATTCATAATTATCGAAAGCAAATAGCGATCGGTATCCAGACAATAATCTTTTTTAAATTCTGTAACAATATGAATATTTTTAGATTGTATATTACTTGAATACTGCGAAATTGTATCTAAAATTAAAGCATTTAAATATACTTTTTCGATATGTAAACTTTGCTTTTGATTTTCGAATCGTGCCAATAATAACAATTGATCTACTAGAATATTTAATCGATCAACTTCGGTAATACAAAAATTTATTTTCTCTTCATATTCATTGTTATTACGAGGTTTACGTATTAAAACCTCAAGTGTTCCTTTAATAATAGTTAATGGTGTTCTTAATTCATGAGACGCATAAGATGTAAACTGTTTCTCTCTCTCTACAGCATTTTCAAGTCTGTCTAGTAAGCTATTTATTGTTTTTGATAATACATGCAATTCATCTCGATTTACTGGTAGCGGAATCCTGGTTCTTAAATTGTCTTTGGTAATAATATTCGAGGTTTCGATAATAGTATTAATTGGTTTTATACTTCTTCCTGCAAAAAATCTTGCTATAAAAAATAATAATATCAAAATAAGCGGAAACGCTACAACCAGTATATAAAATAAGTTGTCGAGTACCAATGTAGAGTCTGTTAATGACATGGCGATCATTAAATATCCTATTTTCTTTTGATTTACATAAATAGGAACCTGAATTTGTCTGATAATATTATCAAGTAACTTGGTATTAAACAATTCAAAATTTTCTTTTTGGCTATGAAACGTTAGTGTTTCAAGTTTTAAATTGGGAGATTTCTCTATAATTTTTCCATTTACATCTAAGAACTGAACAAAAACCGGATTTACATCGACAGTATTATGTTCGCGTTCATTCCATTCTTCTACATCTATTAAAGTCAATATCCCATTTTTGACTTTAATTTCATCTAAATGATTTTTAATTTCAACGATGATATCATTATCTATATGGCTGTAAACACTTTGTTTTACAATAGAATAAATAGTAAAAAAGACCACAAAAATTAATAATGCGGTAATAATTATATAATTAAAAGCGATTCTGTTTTTAAACGAAAATTGTAGCATTTTTTAGTCGTTTGCGATGTAACCAATACCTCGAATTGTTTTTATGTAATCTTCCTCGATTTTTAAATTCAGCTTTTTTCTAATAGCATTCATAAAAACATCAATAACGCTAGTGTCGTATTCAAAATTTATTTGCCATACATCCTGCAAAATCTGATTTCGTGTACACACTTTGCCCTTATTCTTAACCAAATAAGTTAGTAATTCAAACTCACGTTGAGTAAGCGAAACAGTTGTGTTATTTGTCATAACGGTGTGTTGCACCAAATTAATTTGGATTGCTCCAAGCGTGAGTATTTCGGGGGTTTTCTGGTTTCTGAAATGAATTTTAATTCGTTCGACCAACTCTTCAAAACTAAATGGCTTTTTTATATAATCATTTGCCCCAGCTTTTAATCCTTCAACGGTTTCAAGAATAGTATCTTTTGCTGTTAAAAAAATGATTGGTGTTGTAGTATCTTTTATTCTAATGGCTTTACATAAATCTATTCCTGTGATTTTGGGAAGCATCCAATCGAGTAAAATTAAATCAAATTTTTGTTTCTGAATTAATTCAAAACCAGCCAATCCATCTGATGCTGTAGTAATTTGGTATCCCTCTTCTTCTAAACCTTGCTGAAGAAATTGTACAATACCAGCTTCATCTTCGACTATTAAAATATGCATTTTTTAATTTGTTATATATTCTAAAATTGATAAGATTCTCTAAATAATTCTATTTACTAGTTTCAAAGATAAATGTTTTTGAACTTAAAAAACTAAGCGTTATTACTACCTAATTATTTTTACATCTCTTTGTAAGAATTAGATTCTAAATAAAAAGCTGTATATTTCCTTAAATTAAAGATAAAAAACACCATCTTAAGACAATCTTAAGGCAATGCTAAGTCATGCGAAAGGTTTGGCTAATAGCCGACTAATAGAAAGAATTAAATTTGCAATAAAATTTTTTAGATGACATTATACAAGAAATTAGCCCCATTTTATTATCTCTCTTTATTTTATTTACTAGTAAGTTTTGTATTGAGATTAGTTTTGTTTTTTCATCCTATAACCGAAACTTCATTTAGTTTTATTGATACCATCAAAATATTTGGATTGGGATTAGTATCTGATGTTTTTGTGTTTGTTGTAGCAAGTGTTTTTTTATGGTTGTATCTTATTTTTATCTCCAACTCTAAGTATTTAAAACCATCAGGTTACATTATTTTTGGAATACTTATAGCTCTTTTTCTTTATATAGCAAGCGGAAAAAGTATCCTTAACGAGTATGGTGGAGCCTTACCACAAATAGTACTTATTTTTGTTGGTATAAAAACATTTTTATTTGGATTATTACTTTTTCTTCCTAACTATCGTGATAAAATTAGATTTTGGTTATTTGCCTTTGTGATCTTTTTGTACGTGCTTTTAATCTTGCAAAACGGAATAAGTGAATATTTTTTCTGGAATGAATTTGGTGTAAAGTATAACTTTATTGCAGTAAATTATTTGGTTTATACTAATGAGGTTATTGGTAATATAATACAATCCTATCCTGTAATTCCTTTATTTTCTGCTCTTTTTTTAATTGCAGGAACAGTTACTTATTTTATTGTAAAGAAAACAAGAATTTATATTGATGCTATTCCTTCATTTCTTGAAAAGATAAAAATATCAGCTTTATACGTTACGCTTTTTGTTTTTTCATTATTTGCAATTCCACGTCTAGCGCTTAGTGAAAATTCTGAAAATGTATTTTCCAATGAACTTCAATCAAACGGATTGTATAAATTCTATTTAGCCTACAAAAACAGTAGTTTAGATTATTTTAAATTTTATAAAACTATTCCTAATGCCGAAGCTTATAAAATTCTGAAACAACAATTACCAACTATATCTGGCGAAAGTACTTTACGAAAGATACAAAGTGATTCTGCAGAAAATCGTAAAAATGTAGTCTTGATAACTATCGAAAGTTATAGTGCCGAGTTTATGAAACGTTATGGTAACGAAGAGAATATGACTCCATTCTTAGATAGTCTGGCTAATAAAAGCTTAGAGTTTACTAATTTATATGCAGTTGGTAATAGAACCGTTCGTGGTCTGGAAGCAGTTACATTATGTATTCCTCCTACTGCCGGAGAAAGCGTTGTAAAAAGAGAAGACAATAAGAATAAGTTCTCGACAGGATTTGTTTTTAGAGAGAAAGGATATACTACTAAATATCTTTATGGTGGAGATGCTTATTTTGATAATATGCAGGATTTTTATTCAGGAAATGGATATGATATTGTAGATAAATCTAGTTTTACACCCGAAGAAATTACATTCTCAAATGTTTGGGGTGTTTGTGATGAAGATATGTCCAATAAAGCGATAAAGGTTATGAATGCTGAAGCAAAAGCAAATAAGCCTTTCTTTAATCATATCATGACAGTAAGTAATCACCGTCCGTTTACATATCCTAATGGTAAAATTGATATTCCTGGGGATATTAAATCCCGTGATGGAGGCGTAAAATATACTGATTATGCCCTAAAAAGATTCTTTGAGATGGCTAGTAAACAGCCTTGGTTTAAGAATACTGTTTTTGTAATTGTAGCCGATCATTGCGCGTCTAGTGCTGGAAAAACAGAACTTCCACTAGATAAATATAGAATTCCGGCTTTTATTTATAGCCCTGGTTTTGTTCCTGCTCAAAAGTATAATAAGCTGATGTCGCAAATAGATATTATGCCAACTGTATTTGGATTACTAAATTTTAGCTACGAAAGTAAGTTTTATGGCGAAGATGTTTTAAAATCAGATTATAAGCCTAGAGCTTTTATCGCAACATACCAAGATATGGGATTGATAAAAGATAATGTATTAACGATACTTTCACCAAAGCAAAAAGTAAAACAATTTCAGCTAAACTTAATTCCGAAGAAAGGTATTGCACCAGAATATCAGATATTCTACGATGAAATTCCTTTAGCAAAAGAAAGAACCGATTTGGTTAACGAGACGATTTCGTATTATCAAACTGCTTCGGATATGTTGAAGCATAAGAAATATGAGTTTTAAAAAAAAGGTGCAAAGGCTCAAAGGTTTAGGAAAGGTTCAAAGGTTCTGAGGCACTAAGGTTTTGAAAATTTAACCGCAAAGATTGCAAAGTTTTACGCTAAGTTCGCAAAGTAAAAAGCACTAAAAAAGGCTCAAATTCAATAGAATTTGAGCCTTTTTATCTTTCTCAGAACTTCTGAGCCTTTGTCTTTCTTAGAACCTTAGTAACTTAGAGTCTCAGTCCCTTTAAAAACCTTTGCCCCTTTGTACCTTTGAGCCTAAAACCTTAGTACCTCAGAGCCTCAGAACCTTAGTCCCTTCCTCTAGTCATTTTGATTTTTCATTCCGAATAAATCTCCTTGTTGAAACAATTTTAAATCATCTCTTAAAGCTTGATAATTTCTTTGTGTAACTGCTGGAGCATCTAAACCACTTAAATCAGGTTTTCCTGCATTTACCCACGCAGTGTACCAAAAACTTGCAGTTGCAGTAATAGCTTTTCTCATCTGACTTTCAACCATTCCGTTTAACTCTTTATGTAATTTCTTAGCATAATCATCAGAGAAAACAGCCGAATTGTATTTGCTTTTCACTACTTTTCCATCAGCATCAATTTTAAAAACCTGATTTTCCGGAGTTGCTGTTCTTAGTTTTTTATCAACGTCTAATAACGGCTGAACTAAACTATGTGTATCATTAATCATATCCCAAGTTGCTTTATGAACATCTTCATAATACACCGCCTGTGGAACATTTAACTTGTAATTTTTAGCAAATAATTCAGGTAATCTGCTTTCCCAAAGAGAGTGAATTCCTTTTTGGTCCGTTAATTGTCCGTCATGATTTGCAGAAGTATGTAATGGCATGTGCGCATCACCAATATAATGACCTAAATCGGCAGCAAGAAATAAGATTTCAGCACGATTTTTATCTTTAAAAGCTTTGGTTAATTTAACCATCATTTCTTCGATATACCAAGGCAAAATCCCGTTTACGTTCAGGAATTTATCATCATATTTTTTCTTAGCTTCTTCTAAAGTTTTTGGTAAGCTGTCTGCAGAACCAAAATTTTCCATATCAAAATAATGTCTCGGATTCTCATCTTTATAATTCAAGGCATATTTACGAATATCTGGTACAGAAGCTTCTTGTGTAATAAAATCGATGTGATTGTAAAAGAAAACCTGAAGTTGATTTGGCAAAGCCATAACTGCGGCTTTATTAATACGCTCGTGACCAACAATACCCCAGGATAATGTCAAAAAACCAATTGCTAATGCAAATAATGCAATTAGTCTTGGTTTCATTTTAAAGTTTTTCATTTTTATATTTATTAGGGGTGCAAAAGTATTTTATTTAAGCAGAATTCAAAAGGATATTGCTAAAGATTATGTTAATTAAAAAAAATAACCTCTTTGATAGTATCAAAAAGGTCCAAATGATGTTGAAGTTTAATAATTTAACCTAACAGATTTTTAAAACTACTAGGTTAGTATTGTAAATCAAAACTCTTGATTGCCATTATTAAGAAAAATGTATAATTGCTATTAGTGCAACTGAAGCAATAAATACCCAAAGTAAAACTCCTTGCAACAAAGGCTTTACTCCTACTGTTTTTAGTACGCTTAGGTTCAATCCTGCCCCAATTAAGAATAAAGTAACCGTTAGTCCTATTTTAGCAAGAACAACCATTGAAGGGGCTATAATAGCCGTTTGTGGTACATAAGTATTTAGTAACATCGCCAGAATAAACAACCCGATAAAGTATGGGATTTTAATTCTTGTTTGTTTATTTTTAAAAAGCACCGTTGTAATAAGCGCAATCGGGATAATCCATAAAGCACGCGCTAGTTTTACTGTTGTTGCAATTTGTAAAGCTTCTGCACCAAATCTATTGGCTGCTCCTACTACCGAGCTTGTATCGTGAATTGCAATGGCACACCATAAGCCAAATTCTCTTTGCGACAGGTTTAATTCATGTCCTATATATGGAAATAAGAACAAAGCAATAGAGTTTAGTATAAAAATAACTCCTAAGGCTACCGATGTTTGTTTCTCATCAGATTTTATTACTGGAGCAATTGCTGCAATAGCGCTCCCGCCACAAATAGCAGTTCCACAAGAGATTAAGTGAGATGTTTTCTTATCGATTCCAAACCATTTTCCTAAAAAAGTCCCTAGAATAATTGTACTAAAAATTGATGCAATAGTAAGAACCAATCCTTCTTTTCCGGCTGATAATGCACTAGTTGCATTCATCCCGAATCCTAATCCTACAACGGAGAATTGTAGTAAAATAGTAATTGCTTTATGACTGTAATCTAAAAATGGGTTCCCAGATAAATTTGCCACCAATAAACCTAATAATAAGGCGATTGGTGGAGATATAATTGAAGTTAGACAAAGTAAAATTAGAAAAACAAAAATGATTTGTTTTGAAATTGTACTAATTTCAAATAAATGACTCGCTGTTTGTTGTTTTGTTTTCAAGGTAAATCTATTTAATAATTACAGTACAAAGGTCTGCACTTATTACAACATTTACCAATCGTAAAATGCAATCGTCTATAACTTCAAGTTATAGTAACTAGACATGTTTTTTATAAATAACTCTGTAAGAGCATCTGATTTTCCGTGAAGTGTTATAATGTAAAAGAATCTTTCGATGGTTAGTTTTTCTATATCCAAAACTACTAATTCATTGTTTTTTAATTCTTTATCTACGGCATGTATAGACATAAAGGCAACACATTCAGAATTTAAAAGATAGGATTTAATACTTTCAGTACTTCCTAATTGCATTTCGATTTGTAATTCTAATAACTTGATATTGAATTGTTTTAACGCATATTCAATAACTTCAAGTGTTCCAGAACCTCTCTCGCGAGTTATAAAACGTAAATTTTGTAAATCAGCTAATAGAATCTCTTTTTTATTAACCAAAGGATTTTTACTGCTACAAACCAAAACCAATTCATCTTTTAGAAACTCAGTATATTTAATAGATTGATTTCTGGATTGTCCTTCAACAATTCCGATTTCTATCTCTTTATTAATTAAAGCACTCTCAATTTGCTCTGTATTTCCGTTTAATAAATTGACTTTTATGTCTTGCAATTTCTGATGAAAGCGCGCCAGTAATGGCGGAATAATATATTGTGAAATGGTTGTACTTGCTCCCAATCGCAATAATCCCTGACGTTCGTTGATAAACTTACTCATATCAAAATCGATTTCCCGATAAATTTCGAAGATGTCTTTGGTATGTTTTAAAAGTATTTCTCCAGCTTTTGTTAGTGTAATTTTAGAACCATTTCGTTCAAAAAGCTTGGTTTTGTAAGTTTCTTCTAATTCCTGAATATGCTTAGAAACAGCGGGTTGCGTAATATACAATTCGGCAGCAGCTTTGGTAAAGCTTAGCCTATTTGCAACAGCAGAAAATACTTTTAGCCTAAAATCCATATTTTTATTTAAGGTATTATTTGCATTGTAGTCATCGAATAAATTTTATTATTCTTTAAACACCAAACAACTTCATAAGAATCTGAACCATCTGCTCCTGAAAGATTAATATAGATTTCATTTTTATTTCCGATATATAATTTTGTAAATTCTAAATTTAGTTCATACAAGCCAGAAATTGCCTCTTTAGGAAAACTATAACTACTATTATTTGTTACAACTTTTATTGCTTTTAATTCGTTTCTTGGAATTTGACCAAGAAATCCCCAATAAAATGCATCTTTATCGATAATAAGTCCTCCATCATTATCTTTAATAATCTGATGTTTTTCTTTTTCAAATGGTTTTGACTCAATGTAAATTTGTAAAGTATCATTCTTTACACTAATTTTTTTAGAACTCTCATTTTTAAAAGATATCTCTTTTAAATTTTCTAGATAAAAAACTCTACTTTTATGAATGTATCCATCCTCTTTTATGTCTCTGAATTTGGTAAAATCTTTAATCTTTGAATCAGGATTTATCGGATACCAAATTTTTAACCATTCAGGATTATTCCTTTCATCATCAAATGTGTTAATACAAAAAACTTGTCCTTCAATAATTTTTCCTGTTATTTTTGATTTAAGACCAGGTTTTTCTCTAACATTTACATAACCATCTTTATCATATACAATTGCAAGTTGTGCTTTTGTAATTGAACTTATAAAAAAGAGGTTTAAAATTAATAGTAATTTTATAATTTTCATATTATGTCTGCTAAATCTTCTTTTTGGAATTTATTTGACTACATTTTTTTTAATAAAATAATTTATAAAAAAAGTTCAGGTCGATACTCAAAATGCATTGTGTCATAATGTTTCCAATTGCCTCCCCAAATAAAGCCATACTTTTCAAAAATCGAAACTAGCTTCAAGGGAATTTGATTTCTATACGAAAGAGCAGCTTCTTCATTTTTACATTTGCAATCCCATTGCCAGTAATTGGAATTTTTAACATTAATATCTATAGTCATCCCATAACTGTGCATACTCAATCGGTTAGTTCCTGAAATTTTTCTCCAATTAAATGTACCACCAATAACATTAATATATTTTTTAAATTCTGGATAATTATCTAATTCTGCAGAGAGTTTTTTTACTATTTTATCAATTCCATTTACAGTTGTTACTTTTATTTTTTGATTGACTAATTTTGGACACCAAATAACTTCAGTCATTTTTGATTCAACTTCTGATTTTGAGTTTCCGTAAATTTTCTTAAAAAAAGCTTCATTTCGAATTCTTCCTGCATCATCCTTTGGAATTAAATTCTTATTTGCTTTATTATAAACAAACTTAAATTGATCCTCAATATCAGGATTCTCTAACAATTCTTGATTCGTTTTATTTTTAAAATCATCATAAATCAAATTTGATTTATCACTAAAAATAACTTTATTATCTTTATAACCAACAACTTGATTTGGGTATGCTTTAATTAATTTTTGAACATTCAATGGGATTTCTTGAGAAAAAACATTTTGGAATATAAGGACTAAAAAAAGGAATCGTTTCATTTAAAAACGTTTTAATTGTGAGGAACTAAAAGTCCATTCAGGTGTTTTCAGAGAGGTTCCAAAATCGACAGTATACCAAGGACTCAATGAACTATTATTTGGATTTTTCAATATTTGAATTTCCTGTGCAGGCATATAGCTTTGTGCTAAAAGCATAATTTTTTGATTGTTTTTAGGATTCACAGCCACATCAACTACAATAACAGCGTGACCTGGAAAGCCACCTTTTATAAAAACATCTCCAATTTTTATGTCTGAAGCATTAATTGATTTCAGTTCTTTTTCTAACGAAGCAGTTCCTGCATACATAAAAACCGTCTCTAAGTATTTCCAATAGGTTTGATAACTGTCAGATGGTTTTGCAGTTTTAACCCAACTGGTTTTGTTTCCTTTAACTGCAATTCTGTAACCTGCGGCCCATTTACTAAAATCAACTCGAAAACCATTTGTGAAATTAAAATGTATTTTATCGTACTGTTTTTGGCTATAAAAATAATCCGCTCGCAAACGCATCACGGCATCAGCACATTGATGTAAATCCTGTTTTCCAATCGGCAAATCCACAACCGCTTCATAAACATTTCGATTTGATTTTACAGTTCCATCAAAATACAAAACGTTTGAACCTGTAGGTTTTAATGGAAGATTTCGCAAAAAAAATCCAAACGAAGTTTTAGATTCCTCTTCTCGCACAAATCCCTGAGGTAGTTGAAAACGCTGCTGAATTGTGTTTCCAAAAAGATTGCTTTTAACTGTATTATTTGTCTTTGAAAATGAAAAAAAACAAAAAATTACCATCAAAATTGCTACAATAAACAAGAATTTAACTTTCATAATTTAGACTTTTAATTCATAACCACAAGATTACAAAAAGCTAGAAGGAATTCGATTATATTTCATCACAACATTCCATTGTATTTTCTAACAAACCATTCGGTTGCTAATGCAATAGAAATTAAAACAAGAAGCCAAACCCAATCAATTAAAGGAGTTTTGGTACTCACATTTTTTTGGATTGCTTTGTATTCAGGATTTTCTAAAAGAGTTTTTATTAATGCATCCGATTGGTCTTGAAAAAAAGCTTTCCCATTGGTTTGCAATGCCAATTGCTGCAATTTCAGAACATCTGGATTTACAAATTGTTTTTCGATATCAAAATCTAATATCTCAAAATGACTTGAATAGGTGGTTTTAGAATTTAATTCTTTAACAGAAAAAGAATATTTCCCGGCAGAGAGTCCATCTAAGTTTACTGAGTAAGAATTATTCCCTTTTAATAAATCGTAATTTTTAGTTTGCTTGGTTTCTGTATTGGTTACAGAAATGGTAAGATTGGCTTTCTCATCAAACTCATAATTTTTATTAAAATACTGAGCATTGATTTCTAGCGCATCACCCGAATTATAAAAGCTTTCGTGATTTACAACTAATGATTTTTTAGTATTATTAGATGCTAAATATTGTATGATTTTATCAATAAAAATATCATATTTGGCAAACGACTGATTATCGATATGACTTTGCATGCGCCATTTCCAGGTATTCTCTCCTAGTAGATAGGCATTTCTTTTTCCTTGATTTTCGGTAAATGCCAATAATGGGGCATTGGTTGCTACATTTCTGATTTTTGACGAAAGTAATACCGAAACATTTCCATTAGTAGTAATTGTTCCGAATGAATTTTGCAAAGGCGGAAAATTTTCAAATCCAATTTCTTCGGCTGCAAACAGATTAAATTGCGAATTAAATTCAGCCAAATAATCTTCTTTCTGACTGCTCATTCTAAATGAGAAAGCAGTTTGTTGCTGATTCAGAAAATTAAAGTCGGTATTGTTTCCTGTTATAATAAAGGTATTAATTCCTGCCGCTTTATTGGTATCAAAAACAGATTTAAATGCAGCTGTTGGTTGATACAAAATTAAAATATTATAATCTTGTAATGATTTGATTTCATTTGGCTTAACCAAAACCACTTTACGTTGTGCATTAGATTCTATAGAACGTTTTAAAGCTGCAATATCTGGATGATTTATTGCTGAAACAATAGCTACAGTTGTTTTTTGATCTATAATTTCTACAGCAAAATTCTTAGTATTGTTATAGGTGTTTTTTTCTTTTTCGCTTGACGAAATGGTAGCTTTAAAAATTTGTACGCCTACTTTATCTGCTGGTAATAATATATTTAAAGTCGCTGTTTTTTTAGATGGCGAAAAAGAAACTCTCTCTTTGGCTAAAACTGTACCTCCCTGAGAAATCGATAAATCAGAATTTATATTTTTTGTTCCCGAATATTGCAAGAATACTTCAACTGGGAATTTATTTTTATAAAAAGCGTATTTGTTTACGTTGAGCTGATTAATTTTTAAATCTAAAAAAGTTGTTGTGTCTCCTACAATTACAGGATATACTTTATTGTTTGGATCAAATCGATATACATAATCATTTCCTGTAGTCTGGTTTCCGTCGGTAATAACTACAGTTGGAAAAACCACATTCTTGTTGATGCTTTTTAAATTCTTGGCAATTTCGTCTAGATTAGTCTGAGTTCCTTTAAAATCAAATTCTTCTGATTGTTTAAAGTCAGCATCAAATTGATACGATTGAATTTCGTACTTATCTTGTAAATCTTTATTCGACGTTAATTTTTTATACAATTCAAGAACTTTTTCTTTAGAGTTTAAAGCTGTTATCGAACTTGAATTATCCACTACAATTGGTAATGGAGTTTTGATGATTTCTAACGAGTTCTTGGTAATTATCGGATTTATCAATAAAACCAATATCCCAAAAATGGATAGAAAACGTAAAAAAGCCAAAAACAAATTCAGTTTTGATTTGCTTTTGGCTTTATAATAATATTGAAAAAACGACAAACCTCCTGCAATTACTAATGAAAGTACTAATAATAGAATCGTGTTTGTAGTCATAATTTTTTATTAAAAGATTTAATGATTGAAAGGTTGAATGATTGAAAAAAATAAATCAGTCGTTATTACTCAAATCTTTAAATTATTGAGCAATAGTAACCTAAATCTTTACAACAAAAACCTTTGAACCTTTGTTACTCAGAACCTCAGTACCTTTCTAAGTAAGCATTCCTCCACAAACATTAAGAACTTGTCCTGTAACGTAAGCGCTCATATCTGAAGCTAAGAAAAGACAAGCGTTTGCAACATCTTCAGTAGTTCCTCCACGTTTCAACGGAATTCCTTCTCTCCAACCTTTTACTACATCTTCGCTTAATTTTGCAGTCATTTCTGTTTCGATAAATCCTGGTGCAATTGCATTACAACGAATATTACGAGAACCTAACTCTAATGCTACTGATTTTGTAAATCCGTTAACACCAGCTTTAGAAGCAGCATAGTTTGTTTGTCCAGCATTTCCTTTTACTCCAACAACACTACTCATGTTGATGATTGATCCAGAACGTTGTTTCAAAAATGTTTTTTGAATAGCTTTTGTCATATTAAAAACTGATTTCAAGTTAACATCAATAACTTGGTCAAAATCAGCCTCAGACATACGCATTAAAAGGTTGTCTTTAGTAATACCTGCATTATTTATTAAGATATCAACAGTTCCAAAATCAGCTAAAACAGCATCTACAAAAGTTTGAGCTTCTGTAAAATCTGCTGCATTCGATTGATATCCTTTTGCTTTAATACCTAGAGCGTTTAATTCTTTTTCTAAAGCCAAAGCCGATTCTACAGATGCACTGTATGTAAAAGCTACGTTTGCACCGTGTTTTGCAAAAACTTCAGCAATTCCTTTTCCTATTCCGCGGCTTGCGCCAGTAATGATGGCTACTTTTCCTTCTAGTAATTTCATATTAAGGTATTCGTTTTTTATTTTTGAAATACAAATATAGATTATTTAGGCGTTTTATAAAATTTGTAATACAAAAAAGCCTCACCGAAGTGAAGCTTTTTTATATTTTATTAGGAGTATGACTAGAAAGCTACATTCCATCTTGGTAATCTACCATTTTCATCTAAGAAATCTTGCAATATTTTCCCTTCAATGTATGTTGGGATTAATTTTACATCTGCATTAAAAGTCTCATACCAAGAAACTTCTAATCTTTCGATTCCTTCCAATTTCATTTGAGCTGGCCAAGAATATTTTCTTCCAGTTTTTGCAAATTGATGACCGTTTACGATTTTATCGTGTAATCCACCATTTTTACTTTTTAAAGTTCCGTCGTTTTGTACGGTTCCTGTAGAAGCTACCATGATTAATTCTTTGTCATCACCATTAACAGCGTAAACAACAAAAACACCACTTCCTGATTCAGAAGCATTACAAACTTCTTCTAAGCTATCGTCTTGTGTGTAAGTAAAATTTCCTTTTACTGTAAACTTTTCTAATTCTTTATACATATTTCTTTTTTTAAGCTTCTAAGAAAGGGAGTATCTAAGTTGCTACGTTTTTAAATTATACTCCGTACATTTTAAAAATGTAAAAAAGTCTCAACAGATATTGAGACTTTTTTTTGGAATTTATTATTTTGAATATTAGAGATTATCCTAATACTTCTTTTACTTTTTTACCAATTTCAGCTGGAGAATCAACTACGTGAATTCCGTTGTCTCTCATGATTTGTTTTTTAGCTTCAGCTGTATCATCAGTACCACCAACGATTGCACCTGCGTGACCCATTGTACGTCCTGCTGGAGCAGTAACTCCTGCGATGAAACCTACAACTGGTTTACGGTTACCATCAGCTTTAATCCATTTAGCAGCATCAGCTTCTAATTGTCCACCAATTTCACCAATCATTACGATACATTCAGTTTCTGGATCGTTCATTAACAACTCAACAGCTTCTTTAGTAGTAGTTCCGATAATTGGATCTCCACCAATACCAATTGCTGTAGTAATTCCTAATCCTTGTTTTACAACTTGATCAGCAGCTTCATAAGTTAAAGTTCCAGATTTAGAAACAATACCTACAGTACCTTTTTTGAAAACGAAACCTGGCATAATTCCAACTTTAGCTTCACCTGGAGTAATGATACCAGGACAGTTAGGTCCAATTAATCTAGCGTTTCTTTCTTTTACATAGCTATTAGCTTTAATCATATCTGCTACAGGAATTCCTTCTGTAATAGCGATGATAACTTTAATTCCAGCGTCAGCTGCTTCCATGATAGCATCAGCAGCAAATGCAGGTGGTACAAAAATGATAGTTGTATCTGCTCCAGCTTGCTCTACAGCATCTTGTACTGTATTAAAAACCGGACGATCTAAATGTGTAGTTCCTCCTTTTCCTGGAGTTACACCACCAACAACATTAGTACCGTACTCAATCATTTGAGAAGCATGGAAAGTTCCTTCGCTTCCTGTAAATCCTTGAACAATTATTTTGGAATCTTTATTAACTAAAACACTCATGATATATATTTTATGTAGTTTTTAAAATTGTGATGCAAAAGTAAGGTTTTGTAAATTATTTTAAACCTTTTTATTATCAAAATATCTTATAATAATTGACTCATTTGATAACCTCTGTATAATTTATTGTCTTTTATTTGCCAAATAGCCATAAAATGGGCTAAAAGCATTTCTTCTCTAGGATTTTCTATTGTTTTTACATAATGAGAATATCGTACAGAAACTAAATCATCTTCTTCTATAATATGACTAATTCTTACTTTAGAACGTACGTAAGCTCTGCCTAATTCGTTAGATAAATCCAATACACCATTGTAGTTCAACTGGATAGGTCCTTTTGTACTGTGCCAATCAACTATTACCTCAGGATGCAGATATAATTTGAAAGTTTCACTATCAATCAATGCATCCGATTTATAAAATTTCTGAACAAATTCTTTAGCAGTCATAGTTATTTTAATTTATTAAGAATTTCTGGAATTTTCTTGATATTAGCTAATTGTTTTAGCTTTTCTCTAGATTCTTCTATTGGTGTACCAAAATAAGACTTCCCTCCTTCTACAGATTTAGTAACTCCTGTTTGTCCCATTATTACAGCTTTCTCTCCTATCGTAATACCACTTGTTGTACCAACTTGTCCCCAAATTGTTACTTCATCTTCGATAATTACACAACCAGCAATACCAGTTTGTGAAGCAATTAAGCATTTTTTACCAATAACGGTATCGTGCCCAACATGAACCTGATTATCTAGTTTAGTACCTTCTCCGATAGTTGTATCGCCAGTAACTCCTTTATCAATAGTACATAATGCACCAATGCCAACATTGTCTTTTATTACTACTCTTCCACCTGAAATTAACTGGTCGAAACCATCTGGGCGTTTTTTATAATAAAAAGCATCTGCACCTAATATTGTTCCTGCATGAATCATGACATTGTCACCAATTACGGTATGATCGTAAATAGTAACATTAGGATGTATTAAACAGTTTTTACCAATTGTAACATTGTTTCCAATAAAACAGTTAGGCTGAATAACGGTTCCTTCTCCAATAGTTGCAGAAAGAGCTATAGATACATTTGTTGCCTGAAAAGGTCTAAAATGTTTAGTTAGGGTATTAAAATCTCTGAAAGGATCATCAGAAATTAGTAGTGCTTTACCTTCGGGACAATCAACAACTTTATTGATTAATATAATTGTTGCTGCCGAATTTAAGGCTTTGTCGTAATATTTTGGATGGTCTACAAAAACAATGTCTCCAGGCTCGACAACATGAATTTCATTCATACCTAGGACTTGGAAGTTTTTATCACCAACAAATTCGCAATTAAGCAAATTTGCAATTTCTTGTAAAGAGTGAACTTTTTGAAATTTCATAATTTATAATTAGAAAATTTGTCAATTAGAGAATGTGTCAATTAGAAAATGTGTCAATTAGAAAAAACAAAAGCTTTTAGTTAATTTCTGCTAATGTATCAATTTTCTAATTGACTCATTGACAAATTATCTTATTGAAAAACTACTCTTTTACACGCTCCATGTAAGAACCAGAAGCAGTATCAATTTTAATTTTATCACCTTCATTAATAAACAAAGGCACGTTTACTGTAGCCCCAGTTTCAACAGTTGCAGATTTAGTAGCATTTGTTGCTGTATTTCCTTTTACTCCTGGCTCAGCATAAGTAACTTCTAAGATTACAGAAGATGGCATATCTACAGATAAAGGTAAATCAGTTTCAGTATTTACCTGAACCATTACACTTGTTCCTTCTTTTAATAATCCTGGAGCATCCAGGATATTTTTATTCAAAGAAATTTGCTCAAAAGATTCAGTATTCATAAAATGAAATTCATCTCCTTCAGCATATAAAAACTGGTAATTATGTGTCTCTACACGTACATCTTCAATTTTGTGTCCTGCAGAAAATGTATTATCTAATACTCTTCCTGTAGTTAAACTTCTTAATTTCGTTCTTACGAAAGCTGGACCTTTTCCTGGTTTTACGTGAAGAAATTCTACGATTTTATAAATATCGTGATTGAATTTGATACATAATCCGTTTCTAATATCTGATGTTGATGCCATTTTGTTCTTGTTTTATTTAATATTTTGTTTAATCGTTAAATCGTTTATCTGTTTTCGATGTAACGAATAAACAAATAAACGATTAAACTTTTATTTAATAATTTCCTGAGTATCCTTTCATAATACCACGTGATGAGTTTCTGATAAAATCTAAAATTTCATCTCTTTCTGGAGTTGCCTCCATTTCACCTTCGATTATGCTAAGTGCTTGGGTTGTATTGTAATTTTTTTGGTATAAAATTCTATAAATTTCTTGAATTTCTCTAATTTTATCTGTGCTAAATCCTCTTCTTCTTAAACCTACAGAATTGATTCCTACATATGATAAAGGCTCTTTTGCCGCTTTTGTATAAGGAGGAACATCTTTTCTTACCAAAGAACCTCCAGATATCATTGCGTGATCCCCAATATGAATAAATTGGTGAATTGCAGCTAAACCACCAATTACGGCATGGTTTCCTACAACTACGTGTCCTGCCAAAGCAACACCATTTACAATAATTGCATTGTTCCCAATCTCGCAATCGTGAGCAATATGTGCATAAGCCATAATTAAGCAATTGTTACCAAGGATTGTTTGCCCTGATGCAACTGTACCACGATTAATCGTAACACACTCTCTAATTGTACAATTATCCCCTATTATAGCCAAAGAATCTTCTCCTCCAAACTTTAAATCTTGCGGTACGGCAGAAATTACCGCTCCTGGAAAAATATTACAATTTTTCCCTATTCGCGCGCCTTCCATTATGGTTACATTTGAACCAATCCAAGTACCATCACCAATAACTACATTATTGTGAATTGTTGTAAAAGGCTCAATTACAACATTTTTAGCGATTTTGGCGCCAGGATGAACATAAGCTAAAGGTTGATTCATCTGTATTTTTTATATTTTAAATTAAAATTGTCTTTTTTTGAAACAATAAATCTAAATAATTAACTATTTTCTTTATTGTTTTCTTGCAATTTGCGCCATCAATTCTGCTTCGGTAACTAATTTACCATTTGCGTAGGCATTTGCTTGCATGTGACAAATTCCTCTTCTGATAGGAGAAATTAATTCACATTTAAATATTAACGTATCTCCAGGTAATACCTTGTGTTTGAACTTAACATTGTCTATTTTCATAAAATAAGTCAAGTAATTCTCCGGATCAGGAACAGTACTTAATACTAAGATTCCTCCTGTTTGTGCCATAGCTTCTACGATTAAAACACCTGGCATAACTGGTGCTTCAGGAAAATGCCCTACGAAGAAATTTTCGTTCATAGTAACATTCTTCATCCCAACAACATGGCTATCAGACATCTCTATAATTCTATCAATTAATAAAAATGGAGGTCTATGAGGTAAAACTGCCATAATTTTATTAATATCCATCAATGGTTCTTGATTTAAATCATAAACCGGAACATGATTTCTTTGTTCTATTTTTATAATCTTAGCTAATTTTTTAGCAAACTGAGTATTTACAAAATGCCCTGGTTTATTAGCAATAATTTTTCCTTGAATTCTTATTCCTGTTAAAGCTAAATCTCCAATAACATCAAGTAATTTGTGTCTTGCAGCTTCATTAGGATAATGCAAAGTTAGATTATCTAAAATACCATTTGGTTTAACAGATATCTTGTCTTTACCAAAAGCTTTCTTTAAATTTTCCATTGTAGCGTCAGATATTTCTTTATCTACATATACAATAGCGTTGTTTAAATCACCACCTTTAATTAATCCGTGCTCTAAAAGAGATTCTAGTTCATGTAAAAAACTAAATGTTCTTGAATTAGAAATTTCAGCTTTAAAGTCGGCAATACTTTTCATAGTAGCATTTTGAGTACCTAAAACTTTAGTACCAAAATCGACCATAGTAGTTACTTGGTAATCATCACTTGGCATAACAAGAATTTCACTTCCTGTAGCTTCGTCTGTAAAAGAAATAACTTCTTTTACAACATATATATTACGTTGTGCTTCTTGCTCTTCTATTTCTGCATTTTCGATTGCTTCAACAAAATATTTTGATGAACCATCCATAATAGGAAGCTCTGATGCATTTAACTCGATTATAACATTGTCAAGATCACATCCAACCAATGCAGCTAAAACGTGCTCTGGCGTTTGAATTTTAACACCTAATTTCTCAAGGTTAGTACCTCTTTGTGTATTTACTACATAATTAGCATCTGCCTCAATAATAGGATGTCCTTGTAAATCAACTCTCACAAAAGTAAATCCATTATTTATTGGAGCAGGTTTAAAAGTCATTGTTACTTCTTTCCCAGTGTGTAGTCCAACTCCTGTTAGTGAAATTTCCTTCTTGATGGTCTTCTGTTTAACCATTATTTCCATTTTTTTGGTTTAATATTTGTTTTTTTAATTCTTCTAATTCAGCAACGATTTTAGGCAAATTCTTAAAATGAACATATGATTTATTAAAATCAGTATATCCAAGTGAAGGTGTTCCTTGCAAAATTTCGTCATCTTTAATATTTCTGGCAACTCCAGATTGTGCTTGCAATCTAACATTGTTTCCAATAGTTAAATGTCCTGCAATACCTACTTGACCGCCAATCATTGCATTTTTACCGATTTTTGTAGAGCCAGCAACGCCAGATTGGGCTGCGATAACAGTGTTTTCACCAATCTCTACATTATGGGCAATCTGGATCTGATTGTCTAACTTCACTCCTTTTCGGATAATTGTAGATCCTAAAGTTGCTCTGTCTATAGTTGTATTTGCACCAATATCAACATTATCTTCGATAATTACATTCCCTATTTGTGGTACTTTACTATATATACCTTCTTCATTTGGTACAAAACCAAAACCGTCGGCTCCAATAATTGTTCCTGAATGAATTGTGCAATTATTTCCTATGATTGTTTCGGAATAAATTTTAGCGCCTGCAAAAATATGTACATTATTGCCAATAACAACATTATCTCCAATAAAAGAATTTGGATAAATTTTGACATCGTTTCCTAAAACTACGTTTTGTCCCACATAACTAAAGCTACCTAGGTATAGGTTATCGCCATATTTTGCACTTTCAGACAAGAAAGATTGTGGTTCAATTCCGTTTTTATTCAATTTTACTTGATTATAAAACTCTAATAATTTAGAAAATGACGCATAAGCATCGTCAACTTTAATTAATGTTGTGCTAATTTCTGTTTCGGGTACAAAAGTATCATTAACAATTGTTACTGATGCTTTTGTCGAATATATATGATTGATATATTTAGGGTTAGCCAAGAAAGTAAGAGATCCTTCTGTACCTTCTTCTATTTTAGATAAGCGAGAAACTTCTGCATTGGGATTCCCAACTACCTCTCCTCCTAAAATTTCTGCTATTTGTTCTGCTGTAAATTTCATTGCGACAAAAATATAAAAAAATAGGTTTTAAATGTTAATTTTAGATCAGTTGTTTTGGAAAACAGAGGTAATACTTTGTTACCAATTTAGATAACGATTTCAAATTCAGCTGGTCTGAGGCTTCTACAACATCCTCAATTGTCTTATCTTTTTTTAATATTCGTATAGGTTCGGCTTCTTTACTGTATGCTTGATTTTTTATTTTCCCTCTATATATAAAGTAACTGGCATCAATTGCAGAGATATTATTCTGAGATGCAAATTTTTCTTTCAGGCTTTGCAATTCTTCTAATGAAATTTTTTCGCTACTTAGTTTAATTTTTAATAAATCCCTGTTTATTATCATTTTACTTAAAGTAGATAATATAAAATCATCATGTTTTTGCCATGCTTTTAAAGCGCCTATTATATCAAAATCGTCCAGTTGAGAGAATAAATCCAATGTTTCTGGAGTAAAAGTTTCCAAGGTAATTTTGTTTTGCATAAAAAACATCAAAGGTTCGCTGCAAGGCAAATGAATTCCTTTTAGAGTTAATTCTTTGGCTCTTTTTAAGACTTTCGTCAAAATAAGTTCTGCAACCAAGCTCGTTTTATGTAAATAAGCTTGCCAATACATTAATCTGCGAGAGAGCAAAAACTTTTCGACAGAGTAAATACCTTTTTCTTCAATAACCAAAACATCATCTACAACATTCATCATTTGGATTAAACGCTCAGAATTGACATTCCCTTCGGCCACACCAGTATAAAAACTATCACGTTTAAGATAATCCATACGATCCATATCTAATTGGCTCGAAATCAACTGCAACATAAACTTTCTGTGATAGTCTCCTTTAAATATCTGAATTGCCAAACTTAGCTTTCCGTTAAACTCAATATTTAATTGATTCATAAACAATAACGAGATTGCTTCATGATTTACATCTTCAACAATACTTCTCTCCATTGCATGCGAAAAAGGTCCATGACCTATATCATGTAGTATAATCGCTATATATAATGCGTTTTCTTCTTCGACGGAAATTGTAACATCTTTAAAGCGTAATGTTTCGATTGCTTTTTGCATTAAATGCATACAACCTAAGGCATGATGAAACCGAGTATGATTAGCTCCAGGATAAACCAAATAAGACAGTCCCATTTGAGAGATTCGGCGTAAACGCTGAAAATAAGGATGCTCTATTAAATCATATATAAAAGCATTTGGAATGGAAATGAAACCATATATGGGATCATTGAAAATTTTCAGCTTATTTATAACGTTCACTATTTGGTTATTTTTTAGGTCAACAAATATAACTAAATTACTACTTATTTTGTTTTACATTTTGGGCAAAAAAGCAAACAAATTAAGTTTTTATGATGTAATGTTATCATAATTATCTAAATTAGTGCATCGAAAAGACAATATTACGCTTTTTTATTGGTAACAAACAATTAACACAAATTTAAGTTCGTTTAGTTCGGTAAATTACGAACCAATTTTATCTTTGCCCAAAAAATCATGGATACTAACATACAAAAGGAAAGAGAGGAGCTTATAGAGTTATTCGGTATTCATTTTGAATCAGTATATAACTTGCCCCCGCTTTGCTCAAGAATTCTTGGACTATTAATCGTTGAAGCTTTTAAAGATGGGCTGACTTTTGAGCAAATAGTAGAAAAAATGGGTGCTAGTAAAAGTTCTGTATCTACAAATTTGAATTTTCTTTTAAAAATAGGAAAGATAGATTATTATACTTTACATGGTGATCGAAAAAAATATTTCAGACCGCCACCGTTTAGTGAACGATTTACTAATTATTTAAAAATTCTTGAGTTTGAGAATAAAATAATTGACAAAATGATTTTTTACAGAGAGAAAACAATGAATACCCCTGAAGAAAGAATGAATATGGAACATGCAAAAGCATATAAAAGCCACATCCTAAAAGTCGAAGAATTAGTTATAGAAACAATTACTGAAATTATAGAAATCGAAAAAGTTAATAATAAATCATAAATCAAATTTAATACAAATGAAGAATATCTCATTCTCCCTAATAGCTATCATGCTAGTTTTTGCGTCATGTAAAAAAAAGGAAGAACAAGCCCCGCCGCAAGGTCCAGCTCCGTTCCCTGTTAAAACAATTTCAATACAAGATGCAGTAGTATATCAAGAGTATAGCGCAAATCTTGAGGGTCAGCAAAATGTTGAAATTCGTCCGAAAGTAAATGGATATATCCAAAAGATTTATGTTGATGAAGGTCAGGTTGTAAAAAAAGGACAATTGCTTTTTAAACTTGAAACTCAAACATTAAATCAAGATGCATCTGCAGCAAAAGCTTCTGTTCAAGCAGCACAAGTAGAAGTTGACAGATTGAAACCACTAGTTGATAGAAAAATCATTAGTATCGTTCAATTAGAAACTGCAAAAGCTAAGTTGGCTCAAGCCAAAAGTGCTTATGGAAGTATTGCTGCCAATATTGGATACGGAACAATCATTTCTCCGGTAAGTGGAGTAATTGGTGGTTTACCTTTTAGAGAAGGAAGCTTGGTTAGTGCAACTAGCGAAGTGCCTTTAACAACAGTATCTGATACAAAAATTGTTCGTGCTTATTTCTCTATGAATGAAAAACAGTTATTATTCTTTAATAAAACATTTAAAGGAGCAACTACTGCCGAAAAATTAAAATCTGCACCGCCAGTTTCATTATTATTGGTTGATAATACAGAGTACGACCAAAAAGGGAAAATCGCTACAATGAATGGTTTAGTTAATGCAGCAACAGGAAACACACAATTTAGAGCAGATTTTAATAACCCACAAGGTATTTTAAGAAGTGGTAGTACAGGAATTATCCGTTTACCTATTGAGCAAAAAAATGTGATTTTAGTTCCTCAAAATGCAGTTTTTGAAGTGCAAGGGAAACAAATGATTTATGTTGTTGAAAAAGGAAACAAGGTAAAATCTACAATTGTAGTAACAAATGGTACTTCAGATTTAGATTTCATTGTAACAGAAGGTCTTAAAGCAGGCGATGTTGTTGTTGTAGAAGGAGCGTCAAAATTAAAAGATGACATGGAAATCACGCCACAACAAGCCAAAGATGCAGCTAATAAAGCTACAGAAACAACAAATACTACAGCTAAAAAATAATATACAAGATGTTAAAAACGTTTATAGAAAGACCTGTTCTCTCGACGGTAATATCCATCTTAATTACCATACTTGGTATTTTAGGATTGATGTCATTACCGGTAGAACAATACCCCGAAATTGCACCACCAACCGTTCAGGTAAGTGCAACATATACTGGAGCAAATGCTGAAACAGTATTAAATAGTGTCGTTATTCCTCTAGAAGAAGAAATTAATGGTGTGGAAGGAATGACATACATGACTTCTTCTGCTGCAAATGATGGTTCTGCAAAAATATCTGTTTATTTTGAACTTGGAGTTGATCCAGATATTGCTGCGGTAAACGTTCAGAACAGAGTTTCTCGTGCAACTAGTAAATTGCCACAAGCAGTTGTGCAAACAGGGGTTACTACCCTAAAAAGTCAAACGAGTGCTTTGATGTTCTTTGCTTTGTATTCGAACAACGACGATTTTGACGAGACATATATTCAGAATTATGCCAAAATTAACCTTGTACCAAAATTGCAACGTGTTAAAGGTGTAGGACAAGTAAACGTTTTTGGAGCTAAGGATTACTCGATGAGAATCTGGATTAATCCAGAAAAAATGGCTGCTTATAATGTAGCGCCAAAAGATATTCAGGCAGCTTTACAAGAGCAAAACGTTGAGGCAGCTCCTGGTAAATTTGGAGAAAATGCCGATGGTATTTACGAATACGTAATTAAATATAAAGGTCGTCTTTCGGAAATTAAAGATTACGAAGATATTGTTATCAAAGCTACTGGTAACGGAAACTTTGTTCACTTAAAAGATGTTGCAACAGTAGAATTAGGTGGTTTTAATTATGGAACCAAAAATATTGCAATGGGTAAACAAGGGGTTGCCGTTGGGGTATTTCAAACTTCTGGTTCAAATGCACAAGACATTATAACCGAAGTAGTAAACATTTTAGACGATGCAAAACCAGATTTCCCAAAAGGAGTAGATTATGTAATTCCTTATAATACTAAAACCTTCCTAGATGCTTCGATAGAAAAAGTAATTTCAACGTTAATTGAAGCTTTTATATTAGTATTTATTGTTGTGTTCTTGTTCTTGCAAGATTTCCGTTCTACGTTAATTCCTGCAATAGCAGTTCCTGTAGCAATTATTGGTACGTTTTTCTTCCTGCAAGTATTTGGTTTCTCTATCAATATGTTAACATTGTTTGCAATGATTCTGGCTATTGGTATTGTGGTCGATGATGCAATTGTCGTCGTCGAGGCAGTCCACGCCAAGCTGGATGAAGGAGCAAAATCAGGAAAAGAAGCTACAATTTCTGCAATGAGCGAGATTACAGGAGCGATTATTTCTATCACATTAGTAATGTCTGCGGTATTTATTCCTGTGTCATTCTTAAGTGGACCATCGGGAGTATTCTACCAACAGTTTGCAATTACATTGGCAATTGCGATTTTAATTTCGGCAATTAATGCATTGACTTTAAGTCCTGCATTATGTGCTTTGTTCTTAAAACCTCATGAAGCTTCAGATCATCACGATAAGAATTTCAAAGATAGATTCTTCATTGCTTTCAATACTAGTTTTGATAGAATGAACAATAAATATGTTAAGTCTCTTGGATTCTTAGCAAGAAAAAAATGGGTTGCAATTTCAGGATTATTAGTATTCACGGCAATCACTATATTTTTATTCCAAACTACACCATCAGGATTTATTCCTAATGAGGATAGAGGAATCATCATGGCAGATTTAACGCTTCCTCCAGGAACAACTTTGGAGAAAACACAATTAGCCGTTAATGAATTAGATTCTATTTTGGCCTCAATGGATATTGTAGAATCAAGAATGAGTGTTGTTGGTTTTAGTTTATTAAATAGTGTAAATGGAGGATCTTATGCATTTACAGTAATTAAATTAAAAGACTGGAAATACCGTAAAGAAGCCAATCAATCTGTAGATGCAGTTGTAGGTGAATTATTTGGTAGAACAGCACATTTTAAAGATGCCAAAGCATTATTCTTTACACCTCCAAGTGTACAAGGTTTTGGTTCTGCCGATGGTTTCGAATTAAAAATCCAGGATAAAGGAGATGATGATTGGACAACAGTGAGTAAAGTAAGTAATGAATTCTTGGCTGAATTAATGAAGAGACCGGAAATTCAGTACGCAATTACCAACTTCAATCCTACTTTCCCACAATATCAAATGGATATTAACGTAGAAAGAGCAAAAAATGCAGGTGTTTCTGTTTCTGATATTTTTAATACAATGCAAGGATACTACGGAGGATTGTACACTACCGATTTTAATAAATTTGGTAAACAATACCGTGTAATGATTCAGGCAAAACCATCAGACAGAGCAACTCTTGAATCAATCAATACGATTTATGTTAAAAATGCTGCAGGTCAGCAAGTAGCCATAAGCCAGTTTGTTGATTTCAAAAGAATTTATGGACCAGAAGCAGTTGCACGTTTCAACATGCTAAAAGCCGTGAACGTTAATGGTAAAGCAAAACCTGGTTATAGTTCTGGAGATGCTATTAAAGCAATTCAGGAAGTAGCAGCTCAGCATTTGCCAAAAACTTATAGCTATGAATTCTCTGGTATGACACGTGAGGAAATCCTTGCCGGAAGTCAGGCTGCTGGTGTATTCTTATTGAGTTTAATATTTGTATATTTCTTATTAAGTGCACAATACGAAAGTTATTTAGTTCCATTATCAGTATTGCTTTCATTGCCTGTAGGTATTGCCGGAGCAATTGGATTTGTGAAACTCGCAGGATTAGAAAATAACATTTATTTCCAGGTAGCCCTGATAATGCTTATAGGACTACTAGCGAAGAATGCCATTCTGATAGTCGAGTTTGCCATACAAAGGCGACGACACGGAATGGACTTGACACAAGCTGCGATAGAAGGTGCAAAAGCACGTTTACGTCCTATTTTAATGACCTCTCTTGCTTTTATCTTTGGTTTAATGCCATTGGCTTTAGCTTCAGGAGTTGGTGCTGTAGGTAACCGTTCAATCGGTATGGGAGCTGTAGGTGGAATGTTGATAGGAACAATTTTTGGAGTATTTGTAATTCCAATATTGTTTATTATTTTCCAAAGCTTACAAGAAAGAATCTCTGGAAAACCATTTACAGAGAAAGAATCAGATGTTATACTTTTAGACGAAGAAAATGAAAAATAATATAAATAAAATAGTAACAGTTGTCATCACGGCAACTGTTATGCAATCCTGCTTCGTTGCAAAAGAATACGAAAGACCAAAGGATATTAAAACCGAAAACTTATATAGAACCGAAGTGGTTTCTAAAGACAGTACTTCGATGGCAAATCTTTCTTGGGACAAAGTTTTCACAGATCCAATTTTGCAAGGTTACATCAAAAAAGGATTAGAAAACAACTTGGATATCCGAATTGCAATGCAAAACATTGCTGCTGCCGAAGCATCAATGAAACAAGGAAAATCAGGGTACTTCCCTACTCTTTCTGTAGGTGCAGATTGGACACACCAACAGTTATCAAAAAACAGCCAGTTTGGAGCTTTACTTCAAAATCGCAGTACCGATCAATACCAGCTTGCTGGAACTCTAGGTTGGGAAGCTGATATTTGGGGTAAAATAAGAAGTAATAAACGTGCAACAAATGCTGTTTATTTACAAACTACTGCTGCAAATCAAGCTGTAAAAACTCAATTAATTGCAGATATTGCTTCTACTTACTATCAATTGATTGCAATAGATGAGCAAATCAAATTATCTGAAGAGACTTTGATTAACAGAACAGAAAGTGTAGAAACGATTATTGCTTTAAAAGATGCAGGAAACGTTACCGAAGTTGGAGTTAAGCAAACAGAAGCTCAAAAATATGCTACAGAAATTATCATTGCTGATTTAAAAGTAAGCACGATTCTTTATGAAAACAAAATGAGCATTCTTTTAGGAGAATCTTCTACTAAAGTAGAGAGAAGTAGTTTTGAAGTGCAGAAAATGCAACCAGAAATTACGCTTGGTGTACCTGCAACTTTATTAAGAAACAGACCAGATGTAATTGCTGCAGAATATAATTTGATTTCAAATTTTGAAAGAACCAATGTTGCAAGAAGTAATTTTTATCCAACACTTAAAATTACAGCAACTGGCGGACTTCAAAGTATTGATTTAAAAGAATGGTTTAGTGCAAATTCATTTTTCGCAAATGTTGTAACAGGATTAACACAGCCAATTTTTAATCAACGCCAGATTAAAACAAATTTTGAAATAGCTAAAGCAAATCAGGAAAAAGCATACCTACAATTTGAGCAATCATTGCTTACTG
Source organism: Flavobacterium sp. GL_143 (assembly GCF_057834355.1). Taxonomy (NCBI): domain Bacteria; kingdom Pseudomonadati; phylum Bacteroidota; class Flavobacteriia; order Flavobacteriales; family Flavobacteriaceae; genus Flavobacterium; species Flavobacterium sp. GL_143. The sequence goes on from NZ_CM174401.1 coordinate 4,334,526, forward strand.
CAGGAAAAGAAGTTTCTGATGCCTTAGCGCAATATAACAATGAAACCAAAAAAATTGCAATTCGCGAGAAACAAGTAGAAGCATTAAAAGTTGCTACAGGATATTCAGATGAATTATTAAAATATGGTTTAGTGAATTATTTAGAAGTTCTTACTGCAAAAGACGATGCGTTAAATGCAGAATTAACTTTAATCGAAAACAAATTTTCACAATATAATGCCATTATTCAATTATACAGAGCCCTTGGAGGTGGATGGCAATAAGATTTCATAATTAGGTTACTTATTAATTTTCATATTTAAACCACTGGATATTTTTTATATTCAGTGGTTTTTATTTTTTTCATAGTAAAATTATCATAATATTAATAAATAGCCGTTTTAAAAAGAAGTAAATTGCCACTTAGATTTAACAATTTTGAACAAGCTATATAATTATGGATAAGATAAAAATACTTTGGGTTGATGATGAAATCGACTTATTAAAGCCACACATATTATTTTTAGAGAAAAAAAACTATGCAGTAACGACATGTAATAATGGACTTGATGCAATTGCGATTTTCGAAGATGAAAATTTTGATATTGTTTTTCTTGACGAAAATATGCCTGGAATGAGCGGATTGGAAACACTTTCGGAAATGAAAGAGAAAAAATCTACTATTCCGATGATTATGATTACCAAAAGTGAAGAGGAATATATCATGGAAGAAGCTATTGGATCTAAAATAGCCGACTATTTGATAAAACCTGTAAACCCTAATCAAATCTTGTTGAGCTTAAAGAAAAATCTCGATCACTCAAGATTAATTTCTGAAAAAACAACACTAGATTATCAAAAGGAATTCAGGAAAATTGCTATGGAAATGGCGATGGTTAATTCTTATGAAGATTGGATTGAATTGTACAAAAAACTAGTTTTTTGGGAACTAGAATTGGAGAATATCAATGACCAGGGAATGATTCAAATTTTGGAATCTCAAAAAGTTGAAGCAAATTCTCAATTTGGGAAATACATAGAACGTAATTATGAAGATTGGTTTGCACCAAAAGCAGATAAACCAATTCAATCACATACTTTATTTAAAGAATTAGTAGTTCCGGAAATTAAAAAGAAAGACAAACCAATTTTGTTTGTTGTAATTGATAATTTACGTTACGATCAATGGAAATCATTTGAAACTGTAGTAGGAAATTATTATAAACTAGAAAAAGAAGTTCCTTATTTCTCGATACTACCTACGGCAACACAATATGCCCGAAATGCGATATTTTCAGGTTTATTACCAATAGAAATGGAAAAACAATTTCCTGAGTATTGGAAAAATGATGTAGAAGACGGAGGAAAAAATCTATACGAAGCTGAGTTTTTAAGTGCACAATTAAAACGATTGGGATTAAATATAAAAGAAGACTATTTTAAAATCACCAACCTAGCAAGTGGAAAAAAACTAGCTGAAAATTTTAAAGCACTTAAAAATAATGATCTTGTAACAGTCGTTTACAACTTTGTAGATATGCTATCACATGCAAAAACAGAGCTAGATGTTGTAAAAGAATTAGCTTCGGATGATAAAGCTTACCGATCGCTGACATTGAGCTGGTTCAAAAATTCTCCTTTGTTAGAAATTATACAGCAAGCTCAGAACTTAGGATTTAAATTAATTCTAACTACAGATCACGGAACAATCAATGTAAAAAATCCATCGAAAGTAGTAGGAGATAAAAACACAAGCTTAAATTTACGATACAAAACAGGACGAAGTTTAACCTACGAGCATAAAGATGTGTACGTTGTAAAAGAACCTAAAAAAATAGGTTTACCTGCAATAAATATGAGCAGTTCGTTTATTTTTGCAAAAAATGATTTGTTTTTGGCTTACGTAAATAATTACAATCATTATGTGAGTTATTATAAAAACACATATCAGCACGGAGGAATTTCACTAGAAGAAATGATAATCCCGTTCTTGATATTTAATCCAAAGTAAAAGGAGAAAAATTTAGCTTCAGTTTACATCGGAAGTAAAAAAAATTAGCTTAAAAAAAATATAAATAAAAAATGGAAGTTACTTTTTCGTTAGACCAAATTCAGCAAGTTGCACAACAAATCTTAGCACAAAACCCTAATAAAATTCTCCTTTTTAATGGAGAAATGGGTGCGGGAAAAACCACACTTATTAAGCAATTGTGTAAAAGTTTAGGAATTGAAGATGCCACAAGTAGCCCAACTTTTTCTTTGGTTAATGAATATCAAACTAATGACAATCAAACTGTATATCATTTTGATTTTTATAGATTAAATCATGAAACCGAAGCTCTAGACATGGGAGTTGATGATTATTTATATTCTGGAAATTGGTGTTTTATTGAATGGTCAGAAAAAATTCCAAGTTTAATCCCAGAACAACATTCGATTGTAACAATAGAATTGTTGCCAGACGGAAAACGTTTATTAAAACTAGTTTAATTCCTTAGGCTAATACAAAAATTATACTTCATTGAAGAATGTGTATTAGCCTAGAGAATACTGTTTTATTAAAAAGATTTTACGTAATTTGTACTCTTAATTTTGCATAAACAATGTCAATAACGATAACTCCATTTACGAAACAAGATTTGTTGCCTCAAGAAGAAAAACTTGAAATTGGCAGATACAAAAGAGAACTTTTCATTGGAATTCCTAAAGAAACAAGTTATCAGGAACGTCGTATTTGCTTAACACCAGATGCCGTAAACTCACTTACCTATCAGGGTCACAGAGTTATGATTGAATCTGGCGCAGGAGAAAGTTCTAGTTATACCGACAAAGAATATAGTGATGCTGGTGCAGAAGTAACAAAAGATACCAAACGAGTTTTTGGTTGCCCTATGTTGTTAAAAGTTGAACCACCAACAGTTGCAGAGATTAAATTAATGAATCCAGAAACAATTTTAATATCTGCGATTCAACTAAAAACTAGGAAAAAGACCTATTTTGAAGCTTTGGCTCAAAAAAGAATTACCGCATTAGCATTTGAGTATATAAAAGATGAAGACGGAACTTATCCAGCTGTAAAATCATTAAGCGAAATTGCAGGAACAGCATCAATACTTATTGCTGCCGAATTAATGATTACAAATGAGTTTGGAAAAGGATTACTATTTGGTAATATTACAGGAGTCCCTCCTACCGATGTTGTAATTTTAGGTGCAGGAACTGTTGGTGAATTTGCTTCTAAAACAGCAATTGGTCTAGGAGCAACTGTAAAAGTTTTTGATAATTCGATTACCAAATTACGTCGCTTACAAAACAATCTTAATCAGCGTGTATTTACATCAACAATACAACCAAAAGCGTTATTAAAAGCGTTAAGACGTTGTGATGTGGCTATTGGTGCTATGCGAGGTAAAGAACGTTGCCCGATTATAGTAACCGAAACTATGGTAGAGCACATGAAAAAAGGTGCTGTAATTGTAGATGTAAGTATTGATACAGGTGGTTGTTTTGAAACCTCAGAAGTAACTACACATGAAAAACCAACTTTCATTAAAAGTAATGTTTTGCATTATTGCGTTCCAAATATCCCATCTCGATATTCTAAAACTGCCTCACTTTCAATAAGTAACATAATTACGCCTTATTTATTACAAATTGCTGAAGATGGCGGACTTGAAAGCGCTATAAGATGCAATAAAGGATTGAAAAACGGAATTTATATGTATCACGGAATCCTTACCAATAAAGCTATAGGCGAATGGTTTGATTTACCTGATAATGACATTAATTTACTTGTATTTTAAGGCAACTTTAGCGTACCTTTGCCAAAAATAGAATTCATGAAGTTTGTACATCGTTTTGCATATTATTTAGTTGGATTAGTTATGGGATGTTTCTTTGTAGCCCTTGTATTTAGTGGAAAAGATACACGTTGTAATTATTTTCCTAATGCAAGAGTTTTAAATGATTTAAGAAATAAACCATTTCACTATTCTGAAGAAGCTTCTAAAATTTTGACAGAAAAATGGATTGACACTTTGGATATAAAAAACACATTACAATTTGGTGATGTTGATTTTGATAAAAGTAATGTAGAATATAAAAAAGGGAAATTATACATTATAGAAGGTAAAACCTTGAAAAATCAAGAAGTAATACTTAAAGTAATTAATTATCCTGGGAAAGCTGTTTTAGAATCTATAGAAAAGAAACCAGCAAATTAAAGCTATCGTATATACAGATATTTTAAAAAACTAAACACGAGTTTACTTCGTCTGTTCGACTTTCAGTCTCGAGTCACAAACTAAGTTAATTATTATAATTAGTGAGAATTAGAGAAATTCGTGTTTACTTTTTTTATATTGAAGTGGTATCAAATTAGAGCCATTTAATTTCTTCGATTTTCTTCGATTTTAAAAAATCATTTGTCTTAGTAAAATGCTTATTTCCAAACCATTTTCCTTGATTGGCACTCATAGGCGATGGATGACCAGATTCTAGAATCAAATGTTTTGTACGGTCTATTTTAAGACCTTTCTTTTGAGCAAAAGCACCCCACAATAAAAATACAACATCTTCTTTTTGATCAGATATTGTCTTGATTACTGCATCGGTAAATAAATTCCATTTTAAATGTTTGTGACTATTAGGTCTATCTTTTCGAACAGTTAAAGAAGCATTTAAAAGTAAAACACCTTGTTTTGCCCAAGATTCTAAATTACCCGAAGTCGGCATAAAAACCGAATCAAAATCTGTATTTAATTCTCTGAAAATATTACGGAGAGAAGGAGGAATTTTTACATTATCATTTACCGAAAAACTTAAACCATTAGCTTCTCCTACTCCATGATAGGGATCTTGCCCAATGATAACTACTTTTACATCTTGAAATGAACAATGATTGAATGCCGAAAAAATTAAATCAGTTGGAGGATAGCAAACTTGGTTTTTATACTCATCTTCAAGAGATAATAACAAATCATTAAAATAAGGTTTTCCTATTTCATCTGATAATACTGCTTGCCAATCTGGATTGAGGTTAATTTTCATTTCAATAAATTTTACTACAAATTACGCAAAGTTTTTTGCAAAGAACCAATTAATACTACTATTTAGTTTCAAAACTTTGTAACTTTGAAGCTTTACAACTTACGATATAATATGATATCTATTACTGATAAAACATTACAAGATTTACAATTCCCTACAGTGCTCGAAACTATTTCGGACATTTGTAATACCGATATAGGCAAACAAAAAGCTTTAGAAATAAGACCTTTCAGAGATAAAGAAACTTTGATGCAAGCATTGATGCAAACATCCGAGTATATTTCGTCTTTCCAAAATAACAATGCAATTCCAAATCATGGTTTTGATGCGATTACTTACGAAATTAAATTTCTGGCAATCGAAGATAGTTTTCTGGAAGTTGGCAGTTTTAGAAAAATTGCAACCTTATCATCTACAGTTAATTTCTTATTGAATTACTTTAAAAAATTTGATGATTATTACCCAAATTTAAATGCGAGAGCTTCACAAGTAGAATTTACAAAAGAAATTATTTCGCAAATAGATGTTGTTGTAGATAAGTATGGAGAAATTAAAGATAATGCTTCTCCAGAATTAGCTAACATTCGACGTGATATGAATTTGGTTCGTGGTAAAGTAAACCAAAGTTTTGGTGTAGCTTTAACACAATACAACAGTTTAGGTTATCTGGACGATATTAAAGAAAGTTTTGTGCAAAACCGTCGTGTTCTTGCAGTTTTGGCAATGTATCGTCGTAAGGTAAAAGGTTCTATTTTAGGAAGTTCAAAAACCGGAAGTATTGCTTATATAGAGCCAGAAACTACTCTTAAATACTCTAGAGAACTTAGCAATTTAGAATATGAGGAAAAAGAAGAAATCACTCGTATTTTAAAACAATTATCAAATGCTATTCGTCCGTATTTGTCTTTACTTGTTGATTATCAGGCTTTTTTAAGTGATATAGATGTTGTTGCTGCCAAAGCTAAATATGCCAATAAGATAAATGGTATTTTACCAACAATTACAGAGGAACGTCGTTTGTATTTTAGAGATGCTTTTCATCCTATTTTGTATTTAAATAACAAACAGAAGAATGAAATTACGCATCCGCAAACTATTGAATTAAAACAAGATAACAGAATCATTGTAATCTCTGGACCAAATGCCGGAGGTAAAACAATCTCGCTGAAAACCGTAGGATTACTACAATTAATGCTACAATCAGGAATGTTGATTCCTGTGCACGAGCGTAGTGAAACTTTCTTGTTTGACAGAATCTTAACTGATATTGGTGATAATCAATCTATTGAAAATCATTTAAGTACATATAGTTATAGATTAAAAAACATGAATTATTTCTTGAAGAAATGCAACAAGAAAACCATGTTTTTGATCGATGAATTTGGAACTGGTTCTGATCCCGAATTAGGTGGAGCTTTGGCTGAAATTTTCTTAGAAGAATTTTACCATCGTGAAGCTTTCGGAATTATAACGACGCATTATTCTAATCTTAAGATTTTGGCAAACGAATTGCCTTTTGCAACAAATGCCAATATGCTTTTTGATGAACAATCATTAGAGCCAATGTACAAATTAGTTCTTGGTCAAGCTGGAAGTTCGTTTACATTTGAGGTTGCATTGAAAAATGGAATTCCGTATGGTTTGATTAATCGTGCAAAAAAGAAAATCGAAATCGGAAAAGTTCGTTTTGACAAAACCATTGCAACACTTCAGAAAGAACGCTCGAAACTAGAAAAAACTTCTTTGAACTTAAAAGAAGAAGAAACTAGAGCGCGTGCCGAAAGTAACAAAATGGAAAATATAAATGTCAAGATAAAACAAAAACTAGAAAGCTATCAGGAATTATATGATAGTAACCAGAAGACGATTTATATTGGGCAAAAAATTGAAGACATCTCTGAGAAATATTTCAATAATAAAAATAAAAAAGAACTGATAGGAGAATTTTTGAAGATTATTGAAATTGAAAATTCCAAACGCAAAAAAGCAACTCCGAAAGAAGCAAAAGCAATAGTTGAAAAGAAAAAAGAAGTTATTGCCGAAGTAACTGTTCAGGTTGAAGAAATTCGAAAAGAGAAAAAAGAAAAGAAATTAAAAGCTGTTGTCGAAAAACCTAAAGTAACTTTAAAAGTTGGTGATCGAGTGCGTATGATTGACGGAAGGTCTGTAGGAAGTATTGACTCTATCGAAAAAAATAAAGCTACGGTAAATTATGGCATTTTTACTTCGAAAGTAAATTTAGATGAATTGGAATTTGTTGAAGCAGCTAAAAAATAGTTTTTAGTTTTTTGTCGCAGTTTTCAGCATTAAAAAGCTTAAATTATATCAAAAACCAAAATAAAGCGATTTAAACAATCATCTTCAGAAAGACACTTAATGAGTTGGAAGATTTTAAAAAACCACTTAAAAGTTATTTATGAAAGCTGTTTTAGATTTAATAAATTTATACAATAATCAACATTGATAGAATAAACCAATAGTAATAAAAAGGAATATTTTTAACGAAATAAACTACATAAAGTAGCTTTGTCAAAGTTTTGAACTAAGGATGTAAGGAACTTTGATAAAAGCTAAAGTTTAATGTTGGTCTGCGCATTTTTGTCATTTCGACGAAGGAGAAATCTTCACAAGTAACTCCGTAACGAAAGTTCAATCTTTGTCGAGCTTCTCGCGAAGATTTCTCCTTCGTCGAAATGACAAGCTTGGGGTTATTTTGTGTAAATACTAAAGTTCTTTCATCATTGATTTTTTACTTTGACAAAGCTTTTTAAAATTTTAACAAACAAAAAAATGAATCCACAAGATGACGTTACTTCGTTCCTCGCAATGACGGCTCAAGGCAAAAAAATAATTCTCTTTGATGGAGTTTGTAATTTATGCGATTCGGCGGTGCTGTTTATTATTAAGCATGATAAAAAAGATGTTTTTCGTTTTGCCGCTTTGCAATCTGAAATAGGAAAAGAAATTTGTAAACATATAGGAGTTGATATTACTAAAGTTGATAGTATTATATTTTACGAACCTGGAGTTGCTTATTATTACAAATCGGGAGCAGCGATTGCCATAGCCGAAAATCTTGGAGTTTTATGGAGTTGGTTTTCTGTTTTTAAAATAATTCCTGTTTTTTTGAGAGATCCACTATATAATTATATTGCTAAGAACAGATATAAGTGGTACGGGAAAAAAGAAAGCTGCATGATTCCTACTCCTGAATTAAAAGCTAAGTTTTTGTAAGACCTATTTTTTTTTACGCAGATTTAGCAAATTTTATTTTAAACTAAATTTTGATTCAACATAATCTTGTCATTTTTGAGTGGAGAGAAATCACAACTGTAACTGAAATCTGGAAACTGAAACTGAAAACTAAATCTCTAGCCCTGATGGTCGCGGCATCCTTTTTATTTTTTCTTTAAAAATAAAAAGATACAGCAGACAGCAGGAATTAGCTCCTAAAAAACATCAAAGTTTACTATATAAAAAAAGCCTCAAATAATTTAAGAGGGCACTGAAAAACATCCCTTATTTTGATCAGGTTTATTTTTTAGACAATGAAAAAACGCTTATAACAGGATTTAAAAATATCCGTTGTAAGCGTTTTTCGTTTTATATCTGTTTTTTATTTGCAGCTATATGAATCGATTTTTGATTTATAGAGAGGCATTTTGTGTAGGCATACTTATTTTATAAATTTCTTACATTAATTTCAGTATTCTTTTTAAGTTGACTGTAAAAATAGCCATTGCTCCTTGCATTTGCATATTGGCAATGCCGTACGATATTGCTCTATCATAGCCATGTACGTTTTTTAACTCACTATTTTTAGCCTCTATTTTGTATCGATGTTTTGCTTTTTCTTTGAAATAATCCGTTTCTTGAAAGGCGATTTGTTCTTGGTGTAAGTCTGATTTTATCCTTACACAGTAGGTTTTTGTTTTTGCCCCTTTATAACACCCCTGTTTTAAAGAACAAGATTTGCATTTTTCGACATCGAAATAGTAGGTATATGTTTGATTTTTCCCAACATTTTTTTTGCCCTGTCTAGCTTTTCGTATAGCCATATGTCCTGCAGGACAAACCATTCTATCGGCATCTTTATTATATTGAAATTTATCTTCCTCTTTTCTTGTCCCATTTGCTACTGAAACATTTAACTTAGCTACAACTCTAATATTTTTCCCGTTTGCTCGCTTGAGATTTTCTGTTCCTGAATAAGCTCCATCACCAATAATGGTATTTACATCAATTCCGTTTTGCTGACTAATCTCTAAGAGTTTTGGTAACTCTGGACCATCTGCTTTCTCTCCTGAGGTAACTACAGCCGCTGTGATGATTCGCTCTTCGGTCATCGCTAAATGAGTCTTGTATCCAAAGAAAGAGCTATCTGCGGATTTATGACCTGTTTTAGCATCTATATCTTTTGATAAGATAAAATTTTCCTGAGTATCTTCTATAGTTTCTTTAAGCAGATTTAGCTTTTCTTTTACAGCAGGTATAGAACTCAAAGATTCTTCTTTTTCTATGCGCTGCTCCAGTTCTTTACAATAGGCTAATTCTTTTTCCAATTCATTGGTATTGTTCTTCTCGGGCATATGCTCTTTGAATTGGTCATCAAATAAATATACTGTTCTTCGTAGAAGTTTAGAGCGCTCTCTTAATACATCAATTGCTGCAAATGGATTTGATCTTGATAAAGTGTGTGTAGCATCAACTATAATAGACCTGGATCTGATGATTCCCTTTTCGACGGCTATAGATACTGTTTTACCAATGAGTAGATTTAATAAGTCCGTATCCTTCAGGCGAAGTTTACGAAATTTCGTTAAAGAACTTGGATTAATAACACTCTCCTCTGGTGTCATTTCTAAGAAATACTTAAAAGACATATCAAAACGTGAACGTTCTACTACATCAACATCCGAGACATCATAAATTGTTTTTAGAAGTAAATACTTAAACATACGCACTGGGCTTTCTGCTGTACGACCATTAGTGATGCAATATTTATTTAGCAACTCATCGTAGATGAATGAGAAGTCTATGAGTTCGTTGATTTTTCTAAGGAGATTATCCTGAGGAACAATTAAATCATATAATGAGGAATAGGGACTAAACTGAATTTGTTGCTGTTGAATTAACATCTAAAAAGCCTTATGATTACACTCAAAAGATACAAAAAAAAGGAGCAGAAACTTTTAGCTTCTACTCCTTTTAATTAACAATTTATTCGTGAAAAGGACTTTTTCAGTGCCCTCTAATTTAATTTGAGGCTTTTTTGTGATTGATAAGAATACTAGCTTCTTATTAATTTTCTGTATTTCAGACGTTTTGGAGTTAAATCTCCACCTAAACGTTTCTTTTTGTTTTCTTCGTATTCTGAGAATCCTCCTTCGAAATAGTACACTTCTGAGTTTCCTTCAAAAGCTAAGATGTGTGTACAAATTCTATCTAAGAACCATCTGTCGTGAGAGATAACTACAGCACAACCAGCAAAATTCTCCAAACCTTCTTCTAGTGCACGAAGTGTATTTATATCTAAATCATTGGTAGGCTCATCTAATAAAAGTACGTTTCCTTCTTCTTTCAAGGTCATTGCAAGGTGCAAACGGTTACGCTCACCACCTGATAAAGTTGAAACTTTTTTGTTTTGATCACTTCCACCAAAATTGAAACGGCTTAAGTAAGCACGAGAGTTTACTTGACGTCCGCCCATCATGATTAATTCCTGACCATCACAGAAATTTTCCCAGATAGATTTATTAGGATCAATATTAGAGTGCGCTTGATCTACATAGGCAATTTTTACAGTTTCACCGATAGAAAATTCACCACTATCTGGCTCTTGCTCTCCCATAATCATTCTGAAAATAGTCGATTTACCAGCACCGTTTGGTCCGATAATTCCAACAATTCCAGCTTGTGGTAAAGTAAAGTTTAAATTATCATACAATAATTTATCTCCAAAAGCTTTAGCTACATTTTTAGCTTCGATAACATTTGTTCCTAAACGTGGACCGTTCGGGATATAGATTTCTAGATTTTCATCTAGTTGTTTTTGATCTTCGTTTAATAATTTATCGTAATTCTGTAAACGTGCTTTTTGTTTTGTCTGACGACCTTTGGCTCCTTGACGAACCCAGTCAAGCTCACGCTCTAAGTTTTTACGACGTTTTGAAGCTACTTTTTCTTCAAGTGCCATTCTGCTAGATTTTTGATCTAACCAAGAAGAATAATTTCCTTTCCAAGGAATACCTTCTCCTCTATCAAGCTCTAAAATCCAACCAGCAACATTATCAAGGAAATATCTATCGTGCGTTACAGCAATTACAGTTCCAGCATATTGTGCTAAATGTTGCTCTAACCAAAGAACAGACTCAGCATCTAAGTGGTTGGTAGGCTCATCAAGTAACAATACATCAGGCTGTTGTAACAACAAACGACATAATGCAACACGACGACGCTCTCCTCCTGAAAGGTTTTTAATTGGCGTATCTCCGTCTGGAGTACGTAATGCATCCATTGCAATTTCAAGTTTGGTATCAATTTCCCAAGCTCCTAATGCATCTATTTTATCTTGTAAAGCAGCTTGACGATCCATCAACTTATCCATTTTATCTGGATCTTCGTAGTTTTCTGGAAGACCAAATAAGTCGTTGATTTTATTGTACTCTTCCAGAACTGCCATAGTTTCGGCAACTCCTTCTCGTACAATTTCGATAACTGTTTTTTCATCGTCTAATTGTGGTTCTTGCTCTAAATAACCAACTGTATATCCTGGAGCAAAAACTACATCTCCTTGGTAATTTTTGTCAACTCCAGCAATAATCTTCAAAAGTGAAGATTTACCAGAACCATTTAAACCTAGAATACCAATTTTAGCTCCGTAAAAAAAGCTCAAATAAATATTTTTTAATACTTGTTTGTCGCTACTTGAGTAGGTTTTACTCAATTTTGACATCGAGAAAATTACTTTCTTATCGTCTGACATGCCTATTTATTTTAAATTTTATTATTTATTCTTGTTTAAACTCTTCCTTTTAAAGCGTTGAAAACCCATGCATTGGCTAAAAAACCAACTCCAGTCGCAGCAAATCCCCAACCTGAAACATCTCTGTATCTAAAAATGCCAAGTCCTATTAAGAGAAATCCCATGATCACCATTATAAAAGTTGCCCATCCTAAGATTGTGTTTTTATTCATCCCCATAATTTGCGGTTTTTTATTTTTATATCAGCTTACAAATATCGGTAATTTTAGTGGCTTAATTAAATATTTTGTACAGCATTTCTTTTAATAAATCAGATTGTGGTAATGCATTGGCTCCCACTCCTTTACTTTTTAAATCAATGTCTCGTAATGCCGAAACTACCTGACTCACTTTTTTCATTGGGAAATTTTTTATTGCTAAATCATACTCTTTTAAGAAATAAGGATTCACACCAATTGCAGCCGCTACATTTTTTGGGTTTTTATCCTTTAATCCATGGTATTTTAATAACTGAATAAAGAAACCAAAAATTAATCCTGTTGTCATAACTAGCGGATAATCTTTGGGGTTATGAGCAAAATTCTCTGCAATTTTGTATGCTTTTACTTGATTTCGTTCTCCGATTGCTTTACGTAGTTCGAATACATTATAATCTTTACTAAAACCAATATTTTCCTCTATATGTGTTGGTGTAATAGTAGTACCTTTTGGTAAAATTATCTGTAGTTTCTCCAGCTCATTATTGATTTTGCTTAAATCGGTTCCAAGAAACTCAACCAGCATCGCATTGGCTTTTGGCTCTATCGTATAATTTTTGCCTGATAAAACTCTTTTGATCCAATCCCCTACTTGGTTTTCGTATAATTTTTTACTTTCGTAAACAAGTCCTTTTTGCCCTAATAATTTGGTTACTTTTTTACGTTTATCCAACGTTTTATATTTGTAACAAAAAACCAAAACTGTTGTAGTCATTGGGTTTCCTGCATAAGCTTCGAGCTTATCGATTGTTCTGGATAAATCCTGAGCTTCTTTTACAATAATAACTTGGCGGTCAGCCATCATAGGATAACGTTTGGCGGCTGAAACAACATCATCTACAGTTACATCGCGACCATATAAAACCGTTTGGTTAAAGCCTTTTTCTTCTTCAGATAAAACGTTTTTTTCTATATATTCGGCTAATTTGTCAATGTAATAAGGCTCTTCTCCCATAAGGAAGTAGATAGGCATGATATTCCCAGCTTTTATATCATTAACAATTTTTATAACTTCATCCATTTCTTTATTGTTTCAAGTTAAATGTTTAAGGCTGTTGTTTCAATAACTTGAAACTTTATCCCGAGACTTCGGGAGAAACCTAAAACTATTTTATATTTTTGCTTCATGCAAAAACTAAATTTTCCCTCTTATATATTTCGGTTCAAAAATAGCGAAAATAAAGTGTCTATTTTTGATGAAATCAGGAAAAAATTTATCATTCTCACTCCAGAGGAATGGGTTCGCCAACATGTTGTTCAGTTTTTAATGGTGGAGAAAAAATACCCTAAATCATTGATAAATGTAGAAAAAGTTTTAAAGGTCAATGGGTTGCGTAAACGTTACGACATTGTAGTTTATAATCCTGATGGTACTATATATATATTGGTAGAATGTAAAGCACCAGAAGTAAAAATTTCGCAAGCTACCTTTGATCAGATTGCTAGATATAATATGACCATGAATGCGCAATTTCTGACAGTTACCAATGGATTGAGTCATTATTTCTGTCAAATGGATTTTGAGAATGAAAAATATGAATTTTTAAGGGAGTTACCGAATTATAATTCTCTAACATAAATAAAATACTATACACTTGGATAAAATAGCAGTTGTTATATTAAATTGGAATGGAGTAAAATTATTAGAACAGTTTTTACCATCAGTAATACAATTTTCGCCTGAAGCTACTATATATGTAGCCGATAATGCTTCGACAGATACTTCTATAACTTACGTAAAAGAGCATTTTCCTACTGTAAAAATCGTTGTAAACACAGGTAATCATGGGTTTGCACAAGGATACAATGATGCATTGCAACATATCGATGCCGAAATTTATGCTTTGATAAATTCGGATATTGAAGTTACCGAAAACTGGTTACAACCAATTCTGGATACTTTCGCAAAAGAACCAAAAACCGCTATTATCCAACCCAAAATATTAGATTTTAAAAATAAAGCTTTCTTTGAATATGCGGGAGCAGCCGGAGGGTTTATTGATAAATATGGTTATCCGTTTTGTCGTGGGCGTATTTTTGATACTATCGAAAAAGACGATAATCAGTATGATGATAATTGTGAATTGTTTTGGGCTTCGGGTGCTTGTTTTTTTATAAGAAGCATTGTTTATAAAGAATTAAACGGTTTTGATGAAGGTTTTTTTGCCCATCAAGAAGAAATAGATTTGTGCTGGCGTGCAATTAATCTAGGTCATACAATTAAATACAATTCGCAATCTGTTGTATATCATGTTGGTGGAGCAACATTACAACAAGGTAACCCTAGAAAGACCTTCCTTAATTTTAGAAACTCCTTGCTAATGCTTACCAAAAACTTACCTAAGCAAGGGTTTTACGGCATTATTTTTGCAAGGCTAGTACTCGATGGTATCGCTGGAGTACAGTTTTTTGTGCAAGGAAAGTTCAAACACACTTGGGCAATTATAAAAGCTCATTTCTCTTTTTATAGTCTTTTTTCGGAATATTATAAAAAAAGAAGTAATTTTCAAACACGAAAATACTATATGATTAAAAGTGTCGTTTTCTTGTACTATGTAACGAAAAACCGTGTTTTTAAAGATATCTTTAACAGTAATCAAATTAATAACCCTTAACTTTGTAATTGAAAGTCTAATTAAATTTTATTTTTTATGAGAAAAATATTCATTGCCCTAACTGCACTAATGGTACTATCTTCGTGTGTTTCTAAAAAGAAATATGCTGATTTAGAAGCTAAAAACAAAGAAACACAAGATTTACTAAATTCTTGTACTGTAAAATTAAATTCTTGTTTAGAAGAAAAAGCTGGATTAACTGCTACAGTTGCTAGTTTGAAAGATCACAATCAGAATTTGATAAACAGTTCAAAAGATTTAACAATGCTTACTTCTAAAGGAGCTGAAAATCTAGAAAAATCTTTAGAAAGTTTAAAAGAAAAAGATTTAAAAATATCTAGACTTCAAGATGCTTTAACTAAGAAAGATAGTGTTACTCTTGCCTTGGTTACTAGCTTAAAAGGAGCTGTAGGTATCAATGATCCAGATATCGAAATTAATGTTGAAAAAGGAGTTGTATTTATTTCTATCGCTGACAAATTATTATTTAAAAGTGGTAGCTATGATGTAACTGATAAAGCAAAAACTGTTTTAGCTAAAGTTGCAAAAGTAGTTAATGACAAACCTGATTTTGAATGTATGGTTGAAGGTCATACTGATAACGTTCCTTACAAAAGCAACGGAATTTTGTTAGACAACTGGGATTTAAGTGTTAAACGTTCTACATCTATCGTTCGTGTATTAACAAACGACCTTGGTGTTAACCCAGCAAAATTAATTGCAGCTGGTAGAAGTTCTTACGTGCCATTAGTAGCTAATGATACAGCTGAAGATAAAGCTCGTAACAGAAGAACTCGTATCGTTGTTATGCCAAAAATTGACCAATTCTATGATATGGTTGAAAAAGAAATGAAAAAACAATCAGGTAAATAATCTGATGATTTCATATTAGAATCGTCCTTTTTAGGATTTAAGATTCTAGAATAAATTAAAAGCCAGTGAAAATTTTCACTGGCTTTTTTTATGCTTACTATTTTCTACTTAATTAAGCTTCTCTTGTAGTTTTGAATGCTCAGTCTGACGAAAGTATGTTTGTCTCCCTGAGCGAAGTCGAAGGGTTTGTACCTAAAAATTTACAGTGATAGTACTGAAGTGAATTCACTGATAAGCTATGCCTTAAAAAAACCTATTTATAAAAACAGAAAAAGCAGGTCGGTTGACCTGCTTTTATGTATCCTTAATCTTTTTAATAACCAATTAAATATCAATTAAGAATAACATTATCGTGATATATGTTTATAATGCATTGTTAATGTAGCTCTAATATAAGCAATTAACTTCAAATACCTTGCCGTAGCAATATATTTTTACAAAATATCTAAACTTCCTTTTCCTTCTCTAACGATTACTGGCTCATGTTCGGATAAATCAATAATAGTAGAACCAACATTATCTCCATAACCACCATCGATAACCATATCAACTACATTTTGCCATTTTTCAAAAATAAGTTCAGGATCGGTTGTATATTCAATAACATCATCCTCATCTCGAATAGAAGTAGAAACAATAGGATTTCCTAACTGGCGTACAATTTCTAAAGCAATTGAGTTGTCTGGTACACGAATTCCGACAGTTGTTTTCTTCTTAAACTCTTTTGGTAAATTATTATTCCCAGGTAAAATAAAAGTATAAGGGCCTGGTAGAGCTCTTTTTAGTATTTTAAAAGTCGATGTATCTATTTGTCGTACATAATCAGATAAGTTACTTAAATCGTGGCAAATAAAGGAAAAATTTGCTTTTTCGAGCTTTACTCCTTTTATTTTTGCAATTTTCTCTAAAGCACGAGAATTGGTAATATCACAACCTAAACCGTAAACAGTATCTGTTGGATAAATAATCAAACCACCATTTTTTAAAATCTTTACTACTTTTGCAATAGCAGCTTCACTCGGTTTATCGGGATATATTTTTATAAATTCTGCCATTTTGTTTTAGTTTAAAGTTTTAATTTGATTAAAATTCAAAAGATTTCAGTAAGAGTTCATTAACTTTTTCTTGATTCTATTATCTAGCTATCTAAGTCTATTCTCTTACTTCAATGATCTTCTACCCAATCACGTCTAATTTTGCAAAACGAAGTAACAACTTTTTAAGTCCGCCAACTTCAAATTTTATTTCAGCTTTTTTATCAGCACCTACTCCTTCTATATTTACAACTTCACCTCTTCCAAAGCGTTCATGCATTACAAGATTTCCAATAGTCAATTTATTATCAAATAAATTAGGAGCACTTGCATTAGGATTATTACTCGATACAGGTTTAAGTTTACGAATATTTAAATCCGATTTTGGTTCGTTGCTATTAACCTGTTTAGGAGGTGTTGTACCAATTGGTTTAGCTAAACGCAATTTTGATTTATCAACATCACCAAAAACATCAATGTCAATCATTGGTTTATAGCGATAACCACTTTCTGCTGGCGTCAAATATTCTAAATACTGACCATCAATTTCTTCAATAAAACGAGAAGGTTCACTATCCGTTAATTTACCCCAACGATAACGCGATTGTGCATACGTTAAATAAGCCTGATGCTCTGCGCGTGTTAAAGCTACGTAAAATAAACGACGTTCTTCCTCAAGTTCACTTCTTGTACTCATACTCATGGCACTAGGAAATAAATCTTCTTCCATCCCAACAACAAAAACGTGAGGAAATTCCAGACCTTTTGCAAGGTGAATCGTCATTAAAGCAACCCTATCTTCATCGCTCGTATCTTTATCTAAATCAGTAGCAAGTGCCACATCTTCCATAAACTCAGACAATGCCCCTCTTGCTCCATCAATTTCTTTCTGGCCTTCGGTAAAATCTTTTAAACCGTTTAGTAATTCTTCAATATTCTGAATTTTTGCCATACCCTCAGGTGTAGCATCTTTCTTTAGTTCCTGAACTAATCCAGTTTTTTTTGTTACATGATCCGTAATATAAAAAGCATCCTGATTTTGATCAATAACCTGAAAACTCTGAATCATCGTTACAAAATCCCTGATTTTATTCTTTGTCCCGGCATTCAGTTTCAAGTCAATTTTATCAATATTAACCATTACTTCCCAAATAGAACGTTTGTAATGATTGGCAGCAATAGTCAATTTTTCAACAGTAGTATCTCCAATTCCACGAGCAGGATAATTAATTACACGCACCAGTGCTTCTTCGTCTTTCGGATTAATTACCAAACGCAAATAACACAAAACGTCTTTAATTTCCTTACGTTGATAGAACGATAATCCACCATAGATTCGATACGGAATATCACGTTTTCTTAATGCATCCTCCATCGCACGGGATTGTGCATTAGTACGATACAAAATTGCAAAAGAGCCATTATGCAATTGATTTTGCATTTTTTGTTCAAAAATGGTACTCGCTACAAAACGACCTTCTTCAGAATCTGTTAAACTTCTGTGGACTTTAATTTTTTGTCCAAAATCATTTGCAGTCCAAACTATTTTATCAAGTTTGGTCTTATTATGTTCCATTACAGTATTTGCAGCTTCAACTATGTTACGGGTTGAACGATAATTTTGCTCTAAACGAAACATTATTACACCTTCATAATCTTTCTGAAAATTCAAAATATTATTAATATTCGCTCCACGGAAAGCATAAATACTCTGCGCATCATCTCCTACAACACAAATATTCTGAAACTTATCAGATAAAGCCTTTACAATTAAATACTGAGAGTGATTTGTATCCTGGTACTCATCAACCAAAATATAGCGAAAACGGTTTTGATATTTCGACAAAACTTCTGGAAAACGATTCAGTAATTCATTGGTTTTCAACAGCAAATCATCAAAATCCATAGCACCCGCTTTAAAACAACGGTCAACATAGTGCTGATAAATTTCTCCTAATCTTGGTCTTTTAGCCATGGCATCAGCCTCTACCAATTCAGGATTATTAAAATAGGCTTTTACCGTAATCAAACTATTTTTATAATTTGATATACGTCCTAAAACCTGCTTTGGTTTATAAACATCACGATCCAGCTGCATTTCTTTTATAATAGAAGAAATTAGTCTTGCCGAATCCTGAGAATCGTAAATCGTAAAATTAGACGGATATCCCAAATGATCAGATTCTGCACGAAGAATACGCGCAAAAATAGAGTGGAAAGTTCCCATCCAAAGGTTTTTTGCCTCCGATGCTCCCACAATATCAGATATCCTGTGTTTCATCTCACGTGCCGCTTTATTGGTAAAAGTAAGCGACAAAATATTGAACGCATCAACACCCTGCGCCATCAAATAAGCAATTCTAATTGTTAAAACACGTGTTTTCCCCGAACCTGCCCCAGCAATAATAATCATCGGCCCGTCTTTCTTTAAAACAGGCTGTCTCTGTGCGTCATTGAGCTGGTCAATGTATTTTTGCATGAAATTTTTCTCCATAATTGATGCAAAAATAAGAATTTAAAAAGAAAGTTCCTAAGCTGTTAAGACACTGAGTTGCTAAGTTTTTTTTGAAGCACAACAAAAGGCTTTTTTAAGAAGCAAAGTTCCCGCTTTCGGCTTTATCTCTACGTTTCACTGCGAGGATATCACCTCTATCGGGGCTAGACTCAAACAATAGTTTTTCTAGAAAGAGACTAAGATTCTAAGTTTCTGAGGCACTAAGGTTCAAAATATCAAAGATGAAAAAAACTTAGCTTCTTAGAATCTTAGCCTCTCAGAACCTCTATTTATAAAATACATCGTAAGCAAAACGTATCAACGTACCGATTACGACAATCAAAAAGAAAACTCTAATAAAACCATTCCCTTTATTTATTGCCAGCTTAGCACCTAGCCATCCGCCAAGTCCATTACTTATGGCCATAGGAATTGCGATTGTCCAAATGATCTTTCCTTTTATAATAAACAAACAAATAGATCCGAAATTAGTAGCTAAGTTTACCATTTTGGCATTTGCCGAAGCTTGCAAAAAATCGAAACCCATTAAGGCTATAAAAGCAACCACAAAAAAACTACCCGTTCCAGGCCCAATAAAACCATCATAAAAACCAACTATTACACTAATTACAACAGCATATAATATTTGGGTTTTAGCTGAATGATCTTTGGCCACATGTTGACCAAAATTCTTTTTAGCATAAGTATAAATTAGCAATAGCGATAAAACTACCAGTAACAATGGTTTCATAAAATCATTGCTAACATAAGTCAATAAAGTAGATCCTAAAAATGCAGATGGGACTGCTAAAACCATCATAATCAATAATAACTTCCATTGAATGGTTACTTTTTTCATGTATTGAAAAGCAGCAAAAGCAGTTCCGCTAAATGCAGGTAATTTCAAAGTTCCAATAACAGTCGAAACAGGTAAATTTGGTAATAAAATTAATCCCATGGGAGTTTGGATTAACCCGCCACCGCCTACAATAGCATCAATAAATCCTGCTGCAAAAGCAGCTAAACAAAGCAAAATTATAATATAGTTTTCCAATTATAGTGTAGTATTTGATTAAAATTTGAATGTCGGCAAAATTAGCCTTCTTAAACAAATATTACAATTAAAATGATGCTGAATTACAACCAAAAGAATATTTTTGTTTCCTTAAATTATAAAAATGGATTCAAACAAAATCATAGAAGTTCTAGCTTATACTATACCTTCAATCATAACAGGAAGCGTAGCTTATTATTTTTTCAAATCGTATCTTCAGGATAAACAAAATACACGAAGATGGTTATTGCAAAAAGATGCTCAAAAACAAGCTTTGCCTTTACGATTACAAGCTTATGAACGAATTACTTTATACTTAGAACGCATTAGCTTAACTAATTTATTGATACGCGTTGCGCCAATATCTAATGATAAAAATGATTATGAAAATTTAGTTATTGCACAAATCGAGCAAGAATTTGAGCATAACTTAACACAACAAATATACATGTCTGATGAATGTTGGACTATTGTAACCACAGCTAAAAATGCTACAATCCAGATGATTCGTAAAGCAAATATGAGCGACCGTGTAGACAGTGCAGATAAATTACGTGAGGTTATCTTAAATGATTTATTTGATAAGCAATCACCAAGCAGTGCTGCTTTAGGATATATTAAAAGAGAAGTAAGCGAAATGTGGTAATCTTTAATTGTTGAGTTTAGATTTTAGATTCCTGCAATGTCAATCTAAAATCTGAACTCAACAATCTAAAATCAGATGTTACCTGTTATCACTCATAATTTCAGACTTATTCTGAGCATATTCATATCCTTCTTCCCACCACTTTTTCATTTCTTCTTTGTTAAAAATTAATGCGTTATTGGTTAATTTTGTAGGTGTATAAAACAAGTTCAGTTTTACATTTTTGTTTTTCGCCAATAGTTTTCCGATAGCTATATCATGTTTTTCGACCTGATCTAGAGCAATTCGGAACAAATCTATCATTAACGAGAACGGATTTTTACCAATAGTGCTTTTTGTAGTGTTTACTTCAGTTTCCAGAATAACCACATCTATCTCGGTTGCACCACGATTTATGGCTTCACGTATTGGTACGAGACTAGAGAATCCTCCGTCTCCATATTCTGAGTTGTTTTTAGACACTAAACTCATAAACGGAATATAGTTACTTGATATCCAGATCCAATCGCAAAATTCGTCGTAAGAACAATCTTTTATCGATTTATATTCAGCTTCATTTCGAGACAAGTTGGTAACCGTAACAACAACATCCGTTTTTAGTTTTTTTAGCTGGTTAAATTCAGATAAAGACAAATGATCTTTGATGTATTTTTGCAATCTTTTGCTTTCGCCAAAAGTTCTTTTTCCTTTAAAAAACTGACGTAATACATTAAAGTGATTTATGGTAACAATATCAATACCGCCTTTCTCTTTTACAACAAAAGGGCTGATATTAAATATTTTATTCATGCTTACATTGGTGTAGATTCCATGGATTTTATCAATATTTCCAAGTGCCAAATGCGGAATAAGTAAACTTCCTGTAGATGTGCCTAGAAATAAATCGTATTCACATTTTTTTATTTGTAATAAATATTGTGCAACTCCTCCGGCAAAAGCTCCTTTGCTTCCTCCTCCTGAAATAACCAATGCTCTCATAAATGTATTGTAGTTTTTTTATCTGAAAGAAAATAGATAAAAGAAGCTAGAAAATAGACTAAACCTTTAATCTATTTCTTTACTCTATCCTCTTTCTTCTATTCTCTTTCTTCTATTCTCTTTTTACTCTTTCAACAAACGTTCTAATTGAAACTGTTCATTCGAGGACAAATTAGGCAAAATTCTTTCAAATGAAGTACGCATTTCACTATTTTTTAATAATAATCGAATAGTATCTCTACCAAATTTAGAAAATTGCCACATATGATGCGTTGTCGCGTTTACTAAGTTTGTTAATACAACATCATTTGTTAATCGAAAATCTATTAATTTCTCTAAAGCATTTTGGCGCGTTGTTGCTTCATATTTAGACGAAGAATATTCTATTAATTCATTAATTAAACCCTCTGGTTCTGTTGCGTAATTAGGTGTTGATAAAGCTAATGATAACCATAATGTTCTTAAATTATAGTCGTTAAATCCTATCCAGTTTTTCGATTTATCTAAATATTCGCTGCGACGAGAAGGAAAATTATTCCATAAATAAAACAATGCTATTTCCTGCGTTTGGTATGATTTATCATCTAGTAAAGTCTCATATAGTGGTCTAAAATCTTCAGGAATTTTTGGCAAAGAAACAGCTACTTCTTGTCGAACCTGAAGGTTATTTGTGTTTAAAGCCAGAATGAGTAATTGTTTTTTAGCTTCGTATTTTTCATTCTTGAGTTGGTTTACAATTGCTTTTTTAGCTGTAAAATAAACATCGGATTGTAATGTTTTGATAAGAAAAGCTTCTTTTTCAGCTAAAGGTTTTTTATTTGCTTTATCGACTTCTAAGCGTATTTGAATTGCTTTATTTTTACTCAACAATTCATTTGCTTGTTGCGTATTAAAAGTAGTTGTTTCAAGCCATATTTTAGAGAATTCATTTAAGTCATAATTGGATAGTTTTTTTATTTCATCAAAAAAATCATTCGTGTTTACAGTTTGAAAGGCATATTTTTTCAAATAATTTTTGATTACTTTTTTGAATGTTTTATCGCCCAAAGCGTCATGTAAAACAAATAAAGCCCAAGCCCCTTTTTCGTAAAATGTAAGCGAACTAGCTTTGGCATTCAAAACTGGAATTGTGTCGGTTCTTGATGCATATTTTAATTGTTGTGCAGTATCGTATAATTTGGAATAAAAATAATCCTCACCATAAATTTCTTTCTCAGCAAGCAAAGCATAATAGGTTGCAAAACCTTCTTGCAGCCAATGATGCGTACTACTTTCGGCAGTAATTAAATTCCCAAACCAATGGTGCGCTAATTCGTGTGCGTTAACATTGGTGTATTTTCTATCTTCAAAGCCTATAGAATCAACAACATATCTGGTAGAAAGCAAAGTAGCGGTTGTATTCTCCATACCCGCATATATAAAATCCCGAACAGGAGCTTGCTTGTATATTTCCCAAGGGTACTTCACTCCTATTTCTTTCTCCAAAAAGTCAAAAATTTGTTTAGAATAGCGATAAGTTGGCTCAAAACGAGAGATATCATTATTTTCGATGTAGTATTCTAAAGGGATTTTGGATTTAGATTTGAGCTCTTTTTCTTCATATTTCCCAATGGCAAGCATAAGTAAATAAGAACTCATAGGATTTTGCATTCGGTATTGCCAAACAACAGAATTCCCATTTTCGAGTTTGTTTTTTAATAATCCGTTTGAGATAACTTTATAGTTTTTATCAAAAGTAATATTTAGGTTAAAAACTACTTTTTCATTTACATCATCAAAACTCGGGAACCAGTTGCTGGTATATCTTCCCTGCCCTTGTGTCCATACTTGTCCATTTACATCATCTGATTTATCACCTTGAGCAGAGTCAAAGTTACCGACAAAGTACAATGCCTGTTTTGGCTTGGCTGAATAATTAAATGTAAGTGTGTTTTTTCCTTTTTGGAACGGAAAAATCAATTGTAATTGCTTGTTTGTATTAATAAATATAATTTCATTTCCGTTGATTTTTAAATTCGAAAACGACATGTTTTGAGCATCAATTTTTATAGTATCGATAGGTTTTAGAACATCAAAATCATATATCACATTTCCTGATAGTGATCTGTCTGTTGTATTGATAGTGATTTCCCCTAAAACTGATTTAAAATCGACATATTGGGTTTGTTGAGCAAAACTGAAAAGGGAAAAGAAAAAAAAGAGGTATTTCATATTGATGTATTTGCATTTAGAATATTTATAGAATCAGAATTCCAGTTTGCAGGATTATTTGTTATATAAGAATCTATTTTTTCTAATGATTTATAATTTCGAACGATGTGGTCGTGATAATTAGATTGCCAAATTGGTGTTCTGGAAACGAATGGATTTTCTGAAGATGTGCACGTAGATACACACCGCAGTGGGTCTACACCATCTATGTCATCTAGTGAAACAATTTGTTTTGTTGTAACCGATTTAAATATCGCAATAAATGACGAAATTGAATTGGATTTACGGGATGATTTTAATATTGATTGATTTTGGTTCTGATTTTGGTTCTGGTTCTGTAGAGGCGCACCGCAGTGCGTCTCCGCAATATGGGTATTCGTAATGCGTGTCTTTGTGTTATTTGATATACTGAACGTAGACGCACTGCGGTGCGTCTCTACATCGTGCGCCTGAAAACCTTGCGTCTGTATAGATTGCGTATCTATGGTTTGCGCATCAATAGATTCTGTATTTACAGATTGTACGTCTATCGATTGGTTTGTATTTTGGTTCTGTAGAGGCGCACCGTAGTGCGTCTCCGCAATATGGGTATTCGTAATGCGTGTCTCTGTATTGTTTGATATGCTATGTGTAGACGCACTGCGGTGCGTCTCTACATCGTGCATCTGAAAACCTTGCGTCTGTATAGATTGCGTATCTATGGTTTGGATATCATTATTTTGAATTTCAATTAACAAATGAATATGATTTGGCATTACAATCCAATTATGAAAAATCCAGTTATCCCTGATTTCTGTAGATTTTATAATTTCATTCTCAATAATTTTTCCGTTATCATTTAAAATCATCAAATCAGAATCAATTGAGCCAAAAATATTTTCTCTATTATAACAAACCAACGTAATAAAATAAATACCATCACTGGAATAATCCCAATTTAGTAATCTATTAGACTCTGTTTTGTATTTGTTTCTAAATAATGACATAAAATAACTTGCGTGGTCTTCAAAGTTACAAAGGATTGATGAACAAATCGAAGGAAATTTGTATGTTTACTTTCAGAAAATATTTAAACAATTCCTTTGAAAAAAATCGCCTTATTTAATTGGAGCAGCGGCAAAGACTCAGCTTTAGCATTATATAAAATACAACAAGAAAAAGAATTCGAAATAAATTGTTTACTTACCAGTGTCAACCAGCAGTTTCAGCGTATTTCGATGCATGGAGTTCGTGTAGAGTTATTAGAACAACAAGCAAAAAGTATTGGATTACCGCTAGAAATTATGCAAATTCCAGAAATGCCAACTATGGAAGTGTACGAAGAAGTAATGACTAAAACATTGGCTAAACTTAAAGATCAAGGTGTTAAATATTCTATTTTTGGAGATATATTTCTGGAAGATTTACGAAAGTACCGTGAAGATAAATTGGTAGATATTGGCTTTGAAGCCGTATTCCCGTTATGGAAAATACCAACAAAAGATTTAATTCAGGAATTTATATCTTTAGGTTTTAAAACAATAGTGGTTTGTGTAAACGAACGCTTTCTGGATAAAAGTTTTGTAGGTCGTGTAATCGATCAGAATTTTATAAATGATTTGCCAGATAATGTAGATGTATGTGGAGAAAATGGCGAATTTCATACCTTTACTTTCGATGGACCTATTTTTTCTGAACCAATACAATTTGAAATTGGAGAAATTGTACATCGAAAATATGAAAAACCTAAAACAGAATCTAGCGATACAGCTTGTGATACAAATGCAAGCGATGCTTTTGATTATGGATTTTGGTATTGCGATTTGATATAAACAGTAAGACATTAATTATTTTAACCATATAAGCAACGTAAGTAAATGTAAGTATAATCGAATCTGTGCAAACTTAAATGAACTTATATTACTTATATGGTTAGCTTTTTTTTGTTACAGTCTTGGTTTTATGTATTCTAACTATATAATATTATTTTAAAACTCATGCAAATACCTGTAAAAGAAAAGAGCTTAGAAATAGAAAAGATTTTATTTTTCTTAGACGAAATCGGTATTAAAGTTGTCGAAAAGGAATTAAATAACACTTTTTTACCTGGATTATCTTTAGGCTCAAATTGTATTTATATTGATTTTGAAAAATTATCATATCCTGGAGATATTCTACATGAAGCAGGACATCTGGCAGTTACTACTACTGCTGAAAGAGAATTAGTTGGTACAGATAAAATGGCTGCTAATTGGCCAACTGAAGGAGAAGAAATTGCAACAATCTTATGGTCTTTTGCAGCAGCAAAACATTTAAAATTACCAATAGAATTTGTGTTTCATCCTAATGGATACAAGAACGATTCAGAATGGTTAATTTCAAATTTTAACGATGAAAACTATATAGGTTTGCCTTTTCTTGAATGGGCAGGACTTACATTAGGTAAAGAACGAGCAACAAATGAAGGAAAAGAAGCATTTCCTACAATGATAAAATGGCTAAGAGAATAAATTATGGATAAATTAGTACGCTCTATAAAGTTTCCTCTTTTGTTTGATAAGGAAAAACTAAAAAATGATTTCCAGAAAATCATGGATAAGAACTGGATTGATCATTATAATACTAATGATTATTCAGGGAAATGGACTTCGATTGCTTTAATGTCACAAAGCGGAAAATCGGACGCTATCTATGCTTTTTCAAACAATGATGAAAAACTAATTGCTACCGAAATATTAGATTCTTGCACCTATTTTAAAGAAATATTAGATGGTTTTTTATTCGAAAAAACAGCTGTTCGATTATTGCAATTAGCTGCTGGAGCTGAAATTAAGCCGCATAGCGATAATTGTTTAGGATATGAAGATGATTCTTTTCGATTACATATTCCCATAATTACAAATAGCCAAGTCGAGTTTATCTTAGATGGTACTCGCTTAATTATGAATGAAGGAGAATGTTGGTATATAGATGCTAATTTTATTCATTCGGTTGCCAATCGTGGCACAGAAAACCGCATTCATCTTGTAATCGATGGGATAAGAAATGAATGGACTGATGCGATGTTTTATAAAGAGGCAGACAAAGACCAATTTGTAAAAGCTGCACCAGTAATGAGCGAAGAGCAAAAACAACTCATGATTTCCGAGTTAAAAAGAATGAATACGCCAATGGCAGATGAGCTTATTAAAAATTTAGAGTAAGCCTAATTTAATTAAAAGAATAAACAGAAGTGAATAAATCAAATTTTAGAAAATTCGGAATAATAATTACCTTAATTATTGTCGCATTTTCATTCCAGAGTTGTTTAGTAAGTAGATGCCAAAGACCACAAATTATGGGCTATATCTATGACGAAACAACCCATACTCCTATCGAAAATTGTAACGTAGGAGAAAGCTTAACCAATGCAATGGGCTATTTTAATTTAAAAGAAATAAGATATTCTCAATTTACTTTTGTTGGTTATGAAGCACCACCATTACATGTTAATGAAGCTATATACAAAGAGGGTTACGAAAAGAAATCTATAGATCTGCACAATCCTTTTGGTGGCGGAATGAGAAAAGGTGCCGTACATGATGCCGATACTATTTATCTAAAAAAAGTATCGATTCAAATTTCTAAGTAAATACGTTTAGTTTTTAAGCTTCTCTTTCTTCGTAAATTTTTAATAATTGAGTTACTGTATTCCAGTTTCTTATCGTTGCAGTTACGTTTAGTTTTTTCTCAATATATTTCTGGTCAAATCTGGTTTTTCCTGCGCCAACAGCATATTTAATAAATATTCTGTTACCATCAATACTAGCTTCGTCTGGCTTAAACTGACTTATTTTTAAATCATTTATACTATCACTTTTCAATGCTATCGAAATAAAAGCTACATACAATTTTTTAATGTCAGCGTCTTTTTCTTTTAAGAAAAGATTGTTCTTAAAACAAGCTTCTAAATCTTGTTTATTAATAACAACAATAGGCACTTCGTGTCCAAAAACTTTAAAAATTTCTTGCTTGATTACAAAGCCAACTTTGGATGCATTGTCTTCATCGGTATCTACAAAAACATTTCCCGACTGAATATATGTTTGTACGTTCTTAAAACCAATAGCTTCAAGTGTTGTTTTTAGAGCTTCCATTTTTATCATGTTGTGTCCAGAAACATTGATTCCACGAAGTAATGCGAGATGAGTTGTCATTGTATTGATTTTATTTTTTCAAAGATAAAGATTCAATTATAATAAAAACCTAGAGTGATTTAAATTATCAAGATATTAGTAGTTTTTATAAAACTATTTAGAATCATAAAAACTACTGATATTATCTTTTTTATTTTGCTCGTACTATCGTTTCAAAATTTAAATCCATTGCAGCAGTATTATCAAGTATTGCTCCCAAATATTTTGGAGTCATTTTACCATTATGATCTTTATTGTACATGAAAAACTGCCCAAAATTGCCTCCTTTTAAATCTGTAAATTTCTTTACTTTATACTCTTTAGAATCGAATGCGTCGGCATTAGAAGAAAGCTTATCCCATTCTGCTTTAGAAAAACTCATAGGAATCATTTCTTTACTACGAATAACATACATCGTATCAGCATCAATTCGTATCAGTTTCACTAATGCACCTTGCAACTGGCTATTTTCTTGAGACCATGTTGATTTGTAAATATCTCCAGATTGCGGATTAGTAATTAATGCAGCATACTCCTCAGACTTTTTCTCAATTGATTTGTTATTAATCTTACTATAACCCAATGCGATTAAAACGATTAATGGCAATACAATACAAAATGACCATGGGTATAATAACTGCCATAAAGTCCTTTTATGATTATTTCTAATCTGATTAATCTCAGCTTCTATATTGGCTGAGTATTTTTTCTTTGCAAATACAGATGCATCAGGATTTTTTAAAACTTCACCGCAATTGGTACAAACTACTCCTGTTTTTCGTCCCATTCCAAAGAAAGGGATAACCATAGAGATATAACGCACATACAATGTTAATTCAATGCAACCATTTTTATTACATACGGGACAGATTTCATCTGAAATAATTTTTGAAGTTAAAGGCTTTGTTACAATTTCGTAAACGTAAATCATTTTGTTTATTAGTTTGGGGGTTATTAAATAGCAAATAATTGCTCAATCTTAGTTATTTGTATTCTTTGTTTTATCTATCATTTGAAAAATGTTTCTTTTTAACTCCGTAAGATCACAATTTAAAAGCCTTACATTTATCCATAATAAGACATTACCATTTTCATTGCAGTAAGTTTCTGCTTTTTTACGGTACTTTTCATTTTTAATTTTATTTATATAAGTATCTGGTTGATGAACAATTATATTTAATACAGTTTCGTATTGTTCCTTTGTTTCAACACATCTTGTTATGTCTTCCCAATTTACTACTCCAATTTCAATGAAATATTTTCCGTAAAAAATAATTCCTTTATGATTAAGTGTTATTTGTATTTCATTATTATCAAATAAGCGCACTTCTCTTATTGTATAAAAGAGCATTCCAATAATCACAAAAGGAGATAAAAATAGTACCTCTGGATGAAAATTTTGACCATCATAAAACTGTTTTGTATTATGCCATAACATCCAAACTGCAATTAAGAAGAGGGATAGACATAAAGCAAAACGGATTATAATTGTTTTTTTATTTAGGTAAATGTGGTAAGGAAGTCTTTGCATAATTTTTATTTCAGCAGTAATTTTATATTATAATTCTTCATCTCAAATAGTGTTGAGAAAAGAATTTATTATAGAATTAATTAGCTCTTCCTCTAGAGTTTTTCAAAAATAAGTATTTTATTTTGTATAAAAAACTTACTAAAAGAAACTTTTTTAAGAAATATATTCTTAAAATATTTGTTTTATAGAGTTGACTATTTATTTTATGAGATAGATAAATGATTCTTTCTTACTATAAATAAAAGCATTTAACTTTTTCAAAACAATTGTATTTTCTATTTTCCTAATTAAAATCTATCTTCGCTTTTTATAAATATTTAAAGATAAAATAGAAATTAAAAGATTTAATTATTGAAATATTTAAAGATAAAAAAGTTCGTAAATCTAAGAAGTCTAAAAATCTAATCGTCTAAATAAAGAATGTCTAATTATCTTCTTCAAACTCCTATCGAATACTTAAAAGGTGTTGGCCCTAATCGTGGCGAATTGCTGCGTAAGGAATTGGGGATTCATAAATATATTGATTTGGTTAATTTTTTTCCGAACCGATATATAGACAGAACGCGATATTATAAGATTAACGAATTACAGAATACTGCTGCCGAAGTTCAGATTGTTGGTAAAATCATCAATATAAAAACCGTTGAATTTGCCAAAAACAAGAAGCGTTTGGTTGCTACTTTTGTAGATGATACAGGACAAATTGACTTAAACTGGTTTCAGGGACATAAATGGATTCGTGAGAGTTTAAAACTCAACGAAGTTTGTGTGATTTTTGGGAAATGTAGTTTATACGGAAGTCAGTTTAGTATGTCGCATCCCGAAATTGAACTCATGAGCGAACACGAACAAAGCCTTCGCTCTGCAATGCAACCTGTTTATCCATCGACAGAAACCTTGGCTAATAGAGGGATTTCAAATCGTGTGATTAACAAACTCATGCAGCAATTATTTCTGGAAACACAAACTTTATTCACTGAAACACTTCCCGATTATTTGGCAAATGAATTAAAACTGATTCCTAAAAAAGCAGCTTTATTCAATATACATTTTCCTAAAAGTGCCGATGCTTTGGCGAAAGCCCAATATCGATTAAAATTTGAAGAATTGTTTTTTATTCAGTTGCAACTGATAACTAAAAACCTGATTAGAAAGCATAAAATAAAAGGGCATCCATTTGTAAAAGTAGGCGAATATTTTAATATTTTTTATCAAAATCACTTGCCTTTTGCACTTACAAATGCTCAAAAAAGAGTAATCAAAGAAATACGTACCGATATGGGTAGTAATGCCCAAATGAATCGATTGTTACAAGGAGATGTAGGTTCGGGAAAAACTATCGTTGCGTTTATGAGTATGTTATTGGCGCTCGATAATGGTTTTCAGGCATGCTTAATGGCACCTACAGAGATTTTAGCAAATCAGCATTTTGTGGGATTATCAGAATTAGCAGCGACATTAGATATCAATGTAAAAATACTAACCGGATCTACCAAAATTGCTGCCAGAAGAATAATTCATGAAGAATTAGAAAACGGTAGCTTACATATTTTAATCGGAACACACGCTTTACTTGAAGATAAAGTGAAATTTAAAAACTTAGGTTTGGCTGTTATCGATGAGCAACACCGTTTTGGTGTAGAGCAACGTTCTAAATTATGGAAAAAGAACGAAATTCCGCCGCACGTATTAGTTATGACCGCTACGCCTATTCCGCGTACTCTGGCGATGAGTTTATATGGTGATTTAGATATTTCGGTAATCGACGAATTGCCTCCAGGACGAAAACCAATCCAAACGGTTCATCGTTATGACAGTAACCGACTGAAAGTCTGGAAGTTTTTGCGTGATGAAATTGCTCTTGGAAGACAAATATATATTGTATATCCATTGATTCAAGAATCTGAAAAAATGGATTTCAAGGACTTGATGGATGGTTATGAGAGTATTTCTCGTGATTTCCCCCTACCTAATTACTCAATTTCTATCCTTCACGGAAAAATGAAACCAGCTGATAAAGATTCAGAAATGAAACGTTTCTCGGAAGGAAAAACTAATATAATGGTTGCTACAACCGTTATTGAGGTTGGTGTAAACGTACCAAATGCCAGTGTAATGATTATAGAAAGTGCCGAACGTTTCGGGCTTTCGCAACTGCATCAATTACGTGGTCGTGTTGGTCGTGGTGCCGAACAGAGTTATTGTATCTTAATGACTTCGCATAAACTAAGTTCGGATAGTAAAACCCGAATGGAAACTATGGTTCAAACCAATGACGGTTTCGAAATTGCAGAAGTTGACTTAAAACTTCGTGGTCCTGGTGATTTAATGGGAACGCAACAAAGCGGTGTACTTAATCTTCAAATCGCCGATATTGTTCGTGATCGTGATATTTTGGCTCTAGCCAGAAATTATGCTTTAAAAGTCCTAAAAGAAGACGCTCCATTGCAAAAACCTGAAAATGCAATCCTTAAAGCCATTTTCATCGAATTAACAAAGAAAAAGAATATCTGGAATTATATAAGTTAATTCTTTTTTTAAGGTTCAAAGGTTTGAGGAAGGTG
The DNA here is from genome assembly GCF_057834355.1 of Flavobacterium sp. GL_143. Lineage (NCBI taxonomy): Bacteria > Pseudomonadati > Bacteroidota > Flavobacteriia > Flavobacteriales > Flavobacteriaceae > Flavobacterium > Flavobacterium sp. GL_143. The sequence goes on from NZ_CM174401.1 coordinate 4,366,950, forward strand.
CAAAGTTGCAAAGGTTTTAAGGTTCTAAGATACTAAGGTTTTGAGAAAGGTACAAAGTTGCAAAGGTTTCTTGTAGAGGCGCACCGCAGTGCGTCTATCTTATAAAGGAATTTACTAATTTAAGGCAACATAATAACCACAATAATGAGTGTTTACTCTATTTTACATATAGAGTATTTACTCTGTACTATATACAAGCCTATTAATTAAATTTTACTCTTTGTTCTCGATTTACTAGCGGAGACCCTTCCTCCGTCAGGGAGACAAGATTGGGTTTATATTGCGGCTACTTTTTGATTAACCTAGTTCTTCTCGTTTTTCTAATCTTAGTACCTCAGTCCCGAAGCTTCGGGATTGCAACTTTTTACCTTCCTTAAAGCCTTTGCACCTTTCTTAAATTCTCAAGCGACAGCGTAATGGCTTGACAACGAATTACAATCTTAAATACATGTTATAAACATTGCCAACGGTTTCAACCGTTGGAACGCAATGTATTATGGCAATCTGCATCACACGGTTAAAACCGTGAGCTATAATAAACCTTCTTAGAACCTCAGAGCCTTTGCAACTTTGCACCTTTCTTAAAATCTTTGCACCTTTCTTAGATTGTCGAGCTACTTACGGAGACCCTTCCTCCGTCAGGGAGACAAGTTTGCGGTTATTTTGTGATTAACCTCGTTTTTCTAACCTTAGTACCTCAGTCCCGAAGCTTCGGGATTGCAACTTTGTACCTTTTTTTATTACCCCCTTTAAACCTTTCTTCACGAATGGAGTCTTAATACAAATTTTTGAACTTATGTTTATTGTAAATCTTAGAAAATTAGAGGCTTTGTAACTCAGAACCTCTGTTTCTAGCATTGCCCTTTTGCATCTTATTTTAACGAAAATATTAATATTTGTACATACAATTGTTAAATAAAAAATAAGGTCATAGGTTTTCAATACAAAAAACTAAATTTGTGAATTCACTTAAAACCATAATCTATTAATTCTAGCTTTACCTAAATCTCATGAAAGTAAAAAACCTTGTATATGCCTTGCTAATAATCGGAATTGGCGGATTTATCGCTTACCGAGTTGTATCTAATAAAAATAAGAACGACGAATCTAAAGGTCAGAACGGTAAAAACAAAACCACAACAGTTTCGGGAGTTGTTGTAGACACTCAAACTTTTGACAATAATTTATCTTTATCCGGATCTATTGAAGCCAATGAGCAAGTAGAAATTCGAAGTGAAGTTTCGGGTATTGTCGAAGGAATTTATTTTAGTGAAGGAAGCAACGTAACCAAAGGTCAAGTTCTTTTTAAGGTAAATGATATAGAATTAAGAGCGCAATTAAGACAAGCGACTACTAAAGAAGGTTTGGCTGCCGAAAATGAAAGAAGAGCAAAGTTATTACTTCAAAAAGAAGCTATTAGCCAAGAAGAATATGAAGTTGCAAGAGCCGACCACGCTTCTGCGCAAGCACAAACCCAATTAATACGTGCTCAAATTGCAAAAACATCTGTAAAAGCACCATTTTCTGGAAAGATAGGATTACGATCAATTTCTCCGGGAACTTATATTACACCAACAATTTTGGTTGCTAAATTGGTTAATACTAGTAAATTAAAAATTACATTCTCGATTCCAGAGAAATACGCAAGTCAGGTAAGAAACAATTCTATTATTACTTTTACGGTTTCTGGGTCTGAGACTCAATATACGGCTAAAGTTTATGCTATTGAGCCTGAAGTTGCTGTAGAAACAAGAACACTCCAGATTAGAGCTATCGCCGAAAATAAAGATGGCAAATTATTCCCTGGAACATTTGCTGATGTAAAATTACCATTAGATATAATAAAAGATGCCATTGTGGTTCCTACGGAAGCTATTGTACCTGTACAAAACGGAAAAAAAGTCTTTATTTCTAATTTTGGCAAAGCCAAAGAAGTAATGGTAGAAACGGCTACAAGAACAGATGCGTCTATCTTGATTTTATCAGGTTTAAAAAAGGGAGATACTGTTATAACTAGCGGTGTAATGGCATTAAAAAATGACGATCCAATTAAAGTAAAAGTGAAAAAATAGAGATTTTGAATTATTTAATAATCCAAATCAATTTTCATTATTTTAAAATCTAATCCTGATAGTTATCGGGACTAAAATCATAAATCTCATATGAGTTTATCAACCACAAGTATAAGAAGACCAGTATTAACAATTGTATTAAATCTTGCAATTGTATTGTTTGGTCTTATTGGATATAGCTTTTTAGGCGTAAGAGAGTTTCCGTCTATTGATCCGGCACAAGTTTCTGTACGTACTAATTATACAGGAGCAAATTCAGACATTATAGAATCTCAAATTACTGAACCTCTTGAAAAAGCAATTAATGCCATTGACGGAATTAGAAACATTACTTCATCGAGTGTACAAGGAAGTAGTAATATTACAATCGAGTTTAATCTAGATAAAAATCTAGAAGAAGCTGCAAACGATGTTCGTGATAAAGTATCACAAGCCGTTAGAAGTTTACCTCAGGATATAGATGCTCCGCCTGTTGTTTCTAAGGCTGATGCCAATGGAGAATCTATTATTTCGATGACTGTTCAAAGTGATACACGAAGTGCGCTTGAACTGAGTGATTATGCAGAGAATGTTATTTCGCAGCGATTAGAAACAATTCCAGGAGTAAGTGCAGTTCAAATTTGGGGACAAAAACGTTACGCCATGCGTTTATGGATTGATCCTATAAAACTAGCTGCATATGGTTGTACCGTATCCGAAGTTCGTAATGCCTTAAATGCACAAAATGTTGAGTTACCTTCTGGAAAACTAACAGGAAACAATACCGAACTTACAGTAAAAACGGTTGGAAATTTATCTAAACCAGAAGAATTTAATAATATTATTATTCGTTCAGAAGGTGAAAAAATAGTTCGTTTTAGCGATGTTGGTAATGCCGAATTAGGTCCGGAAAATACCGAAACAAAATTGAGCCAATCAGGACTTCCTATGATTGGTCTTGCGATTGTACCTATGCCAGGAGCTAATTATTTAGATATTTCGAAAGAGTTTTATAAAAAATACGATGCTTTAAAGAAAGATCTTCCTAAAGATATTAAGCTTGACATTGCGATAGACAGTACGCTTTTTGTAAAAAAATCTGTTTTGGAAGTTGCTGAAACATTATTGATATCTATAGTTTTGGTTATCTTGATTATCTTTTTGTTTTTTAGAGATTGGGCAATCGCATTTAGACCTTTAATAGATATTCCAGTTTCCTTAATAGCAACATTTTTTATCATGTGGCTTTTTGGATTCTCAATAAACGTATTAACATTACTTGCAATTGTTTTGGCAACGGGACTTGTGGTCGATGACGGAATTGTGGTAACGGAGAATATCTTTAAGAAAGTCGAAGAAGGAATGTCACCTATTGAAGCTGCAATTAAAGGATCAAACGAGATATTCTTTGCTGTAATTTCTATTTCAATAACGCTTGCAGCCGTTTTTTTACCAGTAATCTTCTTAGAGGGATTCGTTGGTCGATTGTTTCGAGAGTTTGGAGTCGTCATTGGAGCAGCAGTATTAATTTCGGCCTTTGTTTCTTTGACCTTAACACCTATGTTAAATGCTTATTTAATGAAAGGTGGCGAACAAAAGAAATCGAATTTTTATCTTAAAACAGAACCTTATTTCGAAAGTTTAAATAAAGGATATGCAGATGCTTTAACCCGTTTTATGAAAAGAAAATGGTTGAGCTTTCCTATTATCGCCATTTGTTTTGGATTAATTTATTTGTTCTTTAGTATTTTACCAAAAGAAACTGCTCCTTATGATGATAGAAGTGCATTGGTTTTAAGTGTAACAACTCCCGAAGGTTCTTCATACGAATATACAGATCGTTTTATGCAAGAGCTAGGACAACTTATTGATGACTCTATTCCGGAGAAAAAAGTAAGTTTGGTAATCACTTCACCAGGTTTTGGATCATCGTCTGTAAACAGCGGTAGGGTTAGGATTGCGCTTAAAGAACCAAACGAAAGAACCCGTTCTCAAAAAGAAATTGCAGAGAAATTAACAAAATGGACAAAAAAATATTCTGAAGCAAAAACCTCGGTAACAGAGCAGCCTACAATTGCTGTAAATAGACGTGGAGGATTGCCAATTCAGTATATCATCCAAGCACCAACCTTCGAAAAACTACGAGAAAAAATTCCGTTGTTTATGGACGAAGCCAATAAAAATGATACTTTTTCGGTTACAGATGTGAACTTGAAATTTAATAAACCCGAAATTAATGTAAGTATCGATCGTGAAAAAGCCGAAAGTTTAGGTATTTCTATTATCGATATTGCACAAACATTACAGCTTTCTTTAAGTGGACAACGTTTTGGATATTTTATTAAAAACGGAAAACAATATCAGGTAATTGGACAATTTGACCAAAAAGACCGTTCGAAACCATTGGACTTAACTTCGATGTTTGTAAAAAATAAAAAAGGACAGTTAATACAAATGGATAACGTAGTTACGATTGAAGAACAAAGCAATCCGCCACAATTGTATCATAATAACAGATATATGTCGGCTACAGTTTCGGCTGGTTTAGCTCCAGGCAAAAGTATCAGCGACGGTATCGATGCTATGAACGAGATAAAAGCAAAAGTTCTTGATGATACTTTTACAACTGATTTAGGTGGAGAATCGCGAGATTTTGTGGAGAGTAGTTCGAATACTTCATTTGCATTTGGATTAGCTTTATTATTAATCTTCTTGATATTATCTGCTCAATTTGAAAGTTTTATAGATCCATTTATTATCATATTAACTGTGCCAATGGCAGTTGCTGGGGCATTATTCTCTTTATGGTTATTTAACCAAACTTGGAATATCTTTAGCCAGATTGGTACCGTAATGCTTATTGGTCTTGTTACCAAGAATGGTATCTTGATTGTAGAGTTTGCCAACCAATTACGAGAACAAGGCAAGCCAAAATTAGAAGCAATACTAGAAGCTTCAGAGGCGCGACTTAGACCAATCTTAATGACGAGTTTAGCAATTGCATTAGGAGCATTACCAATTGCAATGTCTCTTGGAGCAGCATCTACAAGCCGTATAGGTATGGGAGTTGTAATTGTGGGAGGAACAATTTTCTCTTTAGTACTTACTTTATTTGTAATTCCTGCCATGTATTTAATGTGGTCTAAAGCACGTAAACATTACCCTGAGTTTGATCATATCGAAGAATATGAAAGAGATAGTAATAAATAATCTCAAACTCACTTTAAATAAAAATAGGAACCACAAATCGCTTTTAAACAAAATTTTGATAGCTGATTTGTGGTAATAAAAATAAAAAATGATGTACACTAAAACTCTATTTAAATGCTTGGTTTTGTTTCTTTTTTGTATTGCAAAAAGCAATGCTCAAGAAGTTCTTACCATAGAAAATGCAGTAAAAATAGCATTAGACAATAATTTTGAAATAAAAATTGCGTCAAATAATTTAAAAATTAGCGAGACCAATGCTACAATTGGAAATGCAGGGATGTTACCAACAGTAACAGCTACTGTTGTAGATAATAACAGCATACAAAATAGCTCGCAAACACGCCAGGACGGAACATCAACTTCATTGAACAACGCAAAAAATAACAGTTTAAATTACGGTGTTGGATTAGACTGGACAATATTTGATGGTATGAGAATGTTTGCCCAATTAGATCAACTTAAAGAACTTCAGAAATTAGGTGATGCCGAATTGCGACGTACCATTTTAGTAAAAGTGGGACAGGTTAATTCTACTTACTACGATTTGGTTCAGCAACAACAACAATTAGCAGCATTAGATACTACTATTGTAATTTCTAAGCAAAGATTGACTTTGGCACAAAACCGATTTACTATTGGAAAAGCTTCAAAATTAGAGGTTTTAAATGCTCAGGTAGATTTAAACACAGATCAGGTTACATTATTGAGACAGAAAGAATCATATGCAAATGCCAAGATATTATTAAATCAGATTTTAGCTCGAGATTCTAAAATTGATTTCAGGGTTATGGATGATGTTACTTTAGATAATACATTGATTTTGGATAATTTATTAGAATTAGCCAAGAAACAAAATCCACAATTAGAATCGCAAATTATTAATTTAAGAATTGCCGAATTACAATTAAAGCAAGTAAAAGCAAATCGCTATCCTACTGTAAAATTAAATACAGGATATAATTTTTCTGAAAGTCATTCTAGTTTAGGATTTACAAGTGAATCAACTTCCCGAGGATTAAATTATGGTTTTAGCGCATCTTTAAACGTATTTGATGGTTTTAATCAACATAGAAATGAAAAAACGTCTAAGCTTGAAATTGAGAATACTAAATTTGCTTTAGAACAACAAAATCAAGTATTGAGTACACAATTAGCAACGGCTTATCAAACGTATTTAACAAATTTGGAGTTGATAAATCTTGAAGAAAATAACGAAGTAATAGCCAAACAAAACTTAGATATTACACTAGATAAATTTCGTATTGGGACAATCACAACACTTGAGTTTAGAACGGCACAGCTTAATTATGTAAATGCAAAAGTGCGTTACAGCAATGCGCAATTTGAAGCTAAATTATCTGAAATTGCATTAAAAGAATTAGCAGGAAATATTAGTTTTTAAACTAAATTTGTTTCAAACACATAGCAAATGATATCATATAATACAAAAGACTGGTTTACCTTTATTTTTCATTTTCATAAATCAGACACAGTTAGGAAGTTGTTTCCTATCATGATTGCTATTGCAATATACGCGTCAACTGTTGGTTATCTGGAAATTTATTATTTTAAAATAACTAAAAACGATTATGTTCAGAATATTCCAATTATGCACGGAATGTTAGGTTTTGTAATTTCGTTACTGCTAGTTTTTAGAACAAATACAGCATATGATCGCTGGTGGGAAGGAAGAAAGTTATGGGGAAGCCTTGTAAATAATAGCCGAAATCTTGCTATTAAACTTTCAGCTATGCTAAAAGATGAAAATGATAGAAAATTTTTCAGAAAATTCATTCCGCTATATGCTGATATTTTGCATAAGCATTTGCATGATTCAGAAACAAGTAAACAACTTTTTGAAGACGTAGATTTAGAAATAGATCACCACAAACACAAGCCAAATCAGGTAAAGAGAATCATATTTCATAAAATAAATGATTTATACGATGCTAAAAAAATATCTGGTGAACAACTCATTATTTTAAATGATGAATTGCAAGCATTTACAGATGTTTGTGGAGCTTGTGAAAGAATTAAAAACACGCCTATTCCCTACTCTTACAGTGCGTTTATCAAAAAATTTATTTTCTTTTACATTATGACTTTGCCTTTTGGTTATTCTATTAGCTTAGGGTATTATGTTGCTCCTGTAGTTGTTTTTGTTTTTTATGTACTGGCGAGTTTAGAACTTATTGCAGAGGAAATTGAAGATCCATTTGGTGATGATGAAAATGATTTACCGACCAAAAAAATAGCCGAAAACATTAAGAAACATGTCGAAGAGTTGATTTAATTAAACGTTAAATCTACTCTTCTTATAATTATTTTGCTTAAATTTAAAGTTCCGTCTTAAAATTTAAAAAGCAATGAATAATCAACGTTATTTAATCAATCCACTTCAACTATCAAAAGAGAAATCGTTAAAAACTCTTGTAGAAAACAGGACAATTTATAACTTGAATCATTGTGAGTTAAATATTTTTGAAACATACGAATCATCTACTTTAGTTCCTTTAAAATTTGATGATTTGGTTGTTACAAGTATGTTGAGAGGAAAGAAAATAATGCATCTCTTTGATGATCCCGAATTTGATTATTTACCAGGAGAAACTGTTGTAGTTCCTGCAAATGTAGAAATGAAAATTGATTTTCCAGATGCTACAAGAAATAATCCCACGCAATGTTTGGCTCTGGCAATTGAGCAATCTAAAATTACAGACACTTTAAATTTCTTAAACGAACGATATCCAAAAGAAGGAAAGGATATGTATTGGCAATTAAATTATCAGAATTATTTCTTTTATAATAATGTCGATATGGCTACTACAATCAATAAGCTTATAAAAGAATGTATGAGTACCTCGATAACCAAAGATGTTTTGGCAGATTTGACCTTGAAAGAATTGTTGATTCGAATAATACAAACTCAAACGGTAAAATCTATTAATGAAGGAACAGTAATTCAGGCAAATAATCCAATAACAGAAGTTACAGAATTCATCAAACAGAATTTAAAGGAAAACATGAACTTAAAAAGCTTGAGTGATAAAGCGTGTATGAGTACAGCTTCATTCTACCGCTTTTTTAAGAGAGAATTAGGAATGAGTCCGATAGAATATATATTGAATGAGAAAATAAAATGTGCCAAAAATTTATTGAAGAATCCTTCCATACAAATTAATGAAGTTTGCTATTTATCAGGATTTGGAGACGCAAATTATTTCATCCGATTATTTAAAAAACACGAAGGTATTACACCAAAACAATATCAGTTGTTGTTTATAAATTGAGGCACTAAGGCTCTGAGGCACTAAGGTTTCTAGAAAAGGTTCTGAGGGACAAAGAGACAAAGGTTTCTTATAGAAACGGGAACCAATCTATCTTGTTATAAAGAAATTTTAGTGATACATAACCACAAACTTGTCACCCTGACGCAGGAAGGGTCTCCGCTAGTAACTCGAGAATTTAAGGAAGGTACAAAGTTGCAAAGGTTCTAAGGTTAAAAAAAAGGTGCAAAGAGGCAAAGGTTCTGAGGCGCTAAGGTTTCTTATCGAAACGTGAACCATCTATCTTGTTATAGAAAAACTTTCCCACAATACAACCACAATCTTGTCACCCTGACGCAGGAAGGGTCTCCGCTAGTAACTCAACAATTATTGCGCAAAAAAAAGACGCACTGCGGTGCGCCTCTACAAGAAACCTTTGTCGCTTTGTCTCTTTGCACCTCTGAACCTTAGCCCCTCTAAACCTTAAGAAATAATTCTAATCGGTTCCAAATCTTTCTCCTCATCTTCAGTGAAAATTCGGTATTCTATCTGGAATGTTTTCTTTAATGGTGTTTCCAATGAAAATCCGCCCACACCAAAAGCATCAATTACATTGAGAGTAAAATGGGCATGTTTCCAATATTCGAATAGATCTTTGTCTACCCAAAATTCTGTATCTTCGATTGTACCAATACATACATCTCCCATTCGTTGGTAAAAACCTCCTTTTTCAAAGCATTGCGGTTGTGTTCCTTCACAACATCCTCCGGCTTGATAAAACATTAAATCACCATGTTTTTCTTTTAATATATTTATCAATTCTATGGCTTTATCTGTGGCATCGATTCTTTTTATCATGATTTTGTATTTAAAAAAAGCAACAAACTTTAAAATTATAAAGTTTGTTGCTTTCATGATTTAATTATGGTTTTGCAATCTCAAGCACTACCCTACCCTCAATTTGTCCTTTTTTCATTTTGTCAAAAACATCATTGACATCTTCTAATTTTGCGGGAGTAATTGTTGCTTTTACTTTTCCTTCTACAGCAAATTCTATTGCTTCTTTCATGTCTTTACGTGTACCAACAATTGAACCGCGAATTGTAATTCTGTTTAAAACAGTATCAAAGATTGATAAATCAAAGTTTCCTGGAGGAAGTCCATTAAGAGCCATTGTACCTTTTCGTCTTAAAGTTTCAAGACCTTGCTTGAATGCTATAGGAGAAACGGCGGTTATTAATGCCCCATGCATTCCACCAACTTCTTTTTTTAAAAATTCTCCAGGATTTTGATTTTTTGCGTTTACTACTAAATCTGCTCCAAGTCTTTTAGCTAAATCAAGTTTATCATCGGCAACATCTATTGCTGCAACATGCATTCCCATTGCTTTAGCGTATTGTACAGCAACGTGACCTAATCCTCCAATTCCTGAAATTGCTACCCATTCTCCTGGTTTAACTTCAGTTTCTTTAAGTCCTTTATATACGGTTACTCCTGCACAAAGTATGGGAGCCATTTCCATAAAATTGACATTTGATGGTAAAAGTCCAACATATCTTGCATCGGCAATTACATATTCGGCAAATCCACCATCTACGCTGTAACCACCATTTTGTTGTGTATCGCATAAGGTTTCCCAACCTGTAATACATTGATCACATCCTCCACAGGCACTATAAAGCCATGGTACGCCAACAGCATCGCCTTCTTTTACATTTTTTACATCCTGACCTAGCGCAACAACATAGCCCACGGCTTCATGTCCTAGAATTAATGGCATTTTGGGTTTTACGGGCCAATCCCCTTCTATGGCGTGTAAATCGGTATGACAAACTCCGCTTGCAATGACTTTTACAAGGATTTCGTTTTTACCTGGTCGCTTAACTTCGACTTCTTCAATCTTCAAAAGAGAACCAAATTCCCTTACAACTGCGGCTTTCATTGTTTTTGGCAACATAATTTTATTTATTTGCAAGAGCAATAATTAATAGTTTATTACTCTTTGGTTTATACAATTCTTTAAAAGAAACCTAATTTCTTTTTATCATAAGAAATCAACATGTTTTTGGTTTGGCGGTATTGTCCCAACATCATTTTGTGGTTTTCGCGACCTATCCCGGATTGTTTGTAACCTCCAAATGGTGCGCCTGCAGGATAAGAATGATACTGATTTATCCAAACACGACCGGCTTGAATTGCTCTCGGAACCTGATAAATTTCGTGTGCATCACGTGTCCAAACTCCGGCGCCTAAACCGTACATTGTATCATTTGCAATAGCAATAGCTTCTTCGGTGGTTTTAAAAGTAGTTACGGCTAGAACTGGTCCGAAAATTTCTTCCTGAAAAATTCTCATTTTATTATTTCCTTTAAACAAAGTAGGCTTGATGTAGTAACCACCTTCTAAATCTCCGCCTAAATTATTTTCTTCACCACCAGTAAGTAATTCTGCGCCTTCTTCTTTTCCTAATTTTATATAAGAAAGGATTTTTTCTTTTTGCACTATCGAAGTCTGTGCGCCAATCATGGTTGTTTTATCCAGTGGATTTCCGGCAATAATAGCTTCAGTTCTTTCGATTACTCTTTTAATAAATTTATCATAGATATCTTCATGAACTAATAATCGTGAAGGGCATGTACAAATTTCTCCTTGATTCAATGCAAATAAAACAGCTCCTTCTATGGCTTTGTCAAAGAAATCATCGTCATGATCGGCAATAGATGGGAAGAATATGTTAGGTGATTTTCCGCCTAATTCTAATGTAACCGGAATAATATTTTCGGTAGCATATTGCATTACTAATCGTCCTGTTGTAGTAGAACCTGTAAACGCTGCTTTAGAAACTTTTTTATTGGTAACTAACGGACGCCCTAGTTCGGCACCAAAACCATTTACAATATTTAAAACTCCCGGAGGAAGAATATCTCCTATAAGTTCCATTAATACTAATATAGAAATCGGTGTGCTCTCGGCAGGTTTTAAAACAATTGTATTTCCTGCTGCAAGTGCCGGAGCTATTTTCCAGACAGCCATTAATATCGGAAAATTCCAAGGAATAATTTGAGCAACTACCCCTAATGGTTCGCTTAATGCGATAGAAACTGTTTGTGAATCTAGTTCGGCAATCGAACTTTCTTCGGCACGAATTACACCAGCAAAATATCTGAAATGATCTATTGCCAATGGAATATCTGCGGCTAAGGTCTCACGGATTGGTTTTCCGTTATCAATTGTTTCTACAGTTGCAATATATTCTAGATTGTCTTCTATCTTTTGAGCAATCTTATTTAGTAAAATACTACGTTCAGTTACCGAGGTTTTTCCCCAGGTTTTAAATGCTTCATACGCTGTATCTACAGCCAGATCAATATCTTCTTTGCCAGAATGGGCTGCTTTTGTAAAGACTTTACCGTCTATTGGAGAAAGAACATCAAAATATTCTCCTTTTATAGGTGCTACAAATTTTCCACCAATGTAATTATCGTATTTTGCCTTAAAGTCAGGTCTTTTTGCTAGAGTACTCATAAAAATATTTTTTTTGGATTCATTTCAAATTTACTTTCATTCTCTTGTAAAGAATAGCACAATTCATTCATCTGATAGCACAAAAAATGCAGATTCTCTTTTATAACTAAAATTTAATACTCTATTAGTAAAATATTACCATAAAAAACAAAGTATATTCAAAAAATACTGATTTATAATAAAGTAAAAACAGCTGTAAAAAACCAAATAAATTGTTTCCTACTACAATGTGCAATCCTTATATTTGTAAACTTATTCAAGAATAATATTACTCAAATGAAAATATCTTACAACTGGTTAAAACAATTCATTAAAATAGATTGGAAATCCGAAGAAACATCTGCTTTGCTTACTGACCTTGGTCTTGAAGTAGAAGTGGTTGAAAAATACCAATCGATAAAAGGAGGATTAGAAGGTATTGTTGTTGGGCATGTATTAACCTGTGTACAGCACCCGGATGCTGACCGATTAAAAGTTACAACTGTAGATTTAGGTTTAGAACATCCTGTACAAATTGTATGTGGGGCAGCTAATGTTGCTGCTGGACAAAAAGTGCCAGTTGCTACTATTGGTACTGTTTTATACGATAAAAACGGAGAATCTTTTACTATCAAAAAAGGAAAAATACGCGGACAGGAAAGCCACGGTATGATTTGCGCCGAAGACGAATTAGGTTTAGGAACTGGTCATGATGGAATTATGGTCTTAGACGAAGCTTTGAAACCAGGAACTCCTGCAGCAGAAGTTTTTAATATAGAAAATGATGAAGTTTTCGAAATAGGATTAACTCCTAACCGTGCCGATGCAATGAGCCATCTTGGTACTGCACGTGATTTACGTGCGGGATTGTTACAAAGTGGTGTAAACGTAGAATTAATTACTCCGTCGGTTAGTAATTTTAGAGTTGACATGCGAACTTTAAAAATTGATGTTAATGTCGAAGAACCTTCTTTGGCACCTAGATACTGTGGTGTTACTATTTCTGGAATTACAATAAACGAATCTCCTAGCTGGCTACAAAACAGATTAAAAGCTATTGGGATTACTCCAAAAAATAATATTGTTGATGTTACAAACTATGTGCTACATGAATTAGGGCAACCTTTGCATGCATTTGATGCTAGTAAAATCAACGGGAAAATAATTGTGAAAACACTTCCTGCAGGTACTAAATTTGTAACGCTGGACGATGTAGAAAGAACTTTGCACCAAGAAGATTTAATGATTTGTGACGAAAAAGGTCCGTTGTGTATTGCAGGGGTTTTTGGAGGAAAAAAATCTGGCGTGACTGATACAACAACTTCTATATTCTTAGAAAGTGCTTACTTTAATCCTGTAAGCGTTCGTAAATCAGCCAAAAGACATCAATTAAATACAGATGCATCTTTTAGATTTGAAAGAGGTATTGATCCATCGATTACTGCGTATGCATTAAAACGTGCTGCTTTATTGATAAAAGAAATTGCTGGAGGAGAAATAACTTCTGATATTGTTGAGATTTACCAAAAGAAAATTGAGGATTTCTCTGTGTTTTTAAATTTCAGCCATGTTTCAAAAATTATTGGACAAGAAATTCCAAAAGATACCATTAAGAAGATATTAGTATCTCTGGATATTAAAGTTAATAGTGTTTCTGAAGCTGGTTTGGGATTAACAATTCCTGCTTATCGTGTAGATGTGCAACGTGAAATTGATGTTATCGAAGAAATTCTAAGAGTTTACGGATATAACAATATTAATTTCTCTAAAAAATTCAATGCGACAGTTGCTAATTCGCCAAGAACAGAAGATTATAAAGTACAAAATAGTATTGCAGCTCAACTGAATTCACAAGGTTTTCACGAAATGATGGCCAATTCATTAACAACAGCGGCTTATGCTAATCTTTCGACACTATTAAAAGAAGAGCATAATGTGACTATATTAAATCCGTTAAGTAATGATTTATCAGTAATGCGTCAATCATTATTGTTTTCAGGATTAGAAGCAATTTCATATAATGTCAACAGAAAAAACTCAGATTTAAAATTATTTGAATTCGGAAAATCATACCATAAATTTCTTAATGGTTATGAAGAACATAAACACCTTACTTTGTTTATTACTGGAAACAGAAATAAAGAAACCTGGACAAATGGTTTACAATCTACAGATTTCTTTTTATTAAAAGGATATGTAAAAGGTGTAATCTCTAGATTAGGAATTGATAAAATCCTTAATATTCCAACACAATCAGATGTGTTTTCTGAAGGTGCTGCCATTGGATATGGTCATGATACTCTGGTTGAAATGGGAGTTGTAAAAAAATCAATTTTAAAGCACTTCGGGATTAAACAAGAAGTTTTTTATGCTGATTTTAACTGGGATTTAATTTTGAAAATAATTACAGGTAAAATTAAATATACCGAAATTCCTAAATATCCAGAAGTACGCAGAGATTTAGCTTTATTGATTGACAAAAATGTAACTTACGATAGTATTTACAATCTTGCTAAGCAAACAGAAAAATCTTTATTAAAAGATGTAAATCTATTTGATGTGTATGAAGGTAAAAATCTTCCTGAAGGCAAGAAGTCTTACGCGTTAAGCTTTACCATTCAGGATAACACAAAAACGCTTACAGACGCTCAAATTGATAAAATCATGAGTAAATTGCAACAAAACTTTGAAACTGAACTTGGGGCAACCTTACGATAGTTAAAAGTTGTATTATAAAAGAAATCCGCTAGAAAGAATATTTAATTCTCTAGCGGATTTTTTATTACTTAAATTCTATTAATTTTTCATTTGGCAAATCATATTCATATAAGACTCTGGTTGCATTATCTACATATAACCATTGCATTATACTTGTACGATTTTCAAATTCATTAGCGATGCCTAAAACCGTATAAGAACGTCCGTCCTCTTCTCTATCTTCTATTGAGTAAGATATACTTAGATTTGGATCATTTAAGTTAGCCTTTACGAGTTCACTTTTAGAATTAGCCAAATAATATTCGACTAAAGTGTACAGATAATCTTTAAACTCAGTAGTATATTTATCCTCCCCATCTGCCCAATTGTATTTCATTGGCTCTGGGTGTTTTTTTCTAAATAGAGTCACACTTCCGTCTTTTACTTTTTTAGCGCTTACAAACCATTCTGTAAAATCTCGTGTTTCTCCATCTCCTGAAATAAAGACACTATCAATCTTCCATTTAAATTCATAAATATCCCCCAGAGTATATTTAAGATCTTCCTCGGAAGTTATGTTAGACGTTAAAAATGTTATCTTGTTATTCTTTTTAATTTTAACATATGAATAATCTCCACCTTCATTAAACCCTGCATATTCGGCTACATCAGTATATACTTGCTGCAATTTTAATTTTTCGCTCGGACGTATTTCACTTTTAAACTCACTAGGGATATTATTAATAGTATCCTTTGCGTTTGGAATTTCCTTTTGAGAAATTGAATCAGTTTTAATGGCTACGTCGTTATTATTTTTGCAAGAAATTAATAATGTAAATAAGGCTAACGAATAAAATGCTTTCATTTGGTTAATTTATGTTTTTGATGCTTGTGTAGAATTACTCTAATATGTTATAGCAGCAAAAATAGGATTTTCCTTTATCTTTTCTCTTCCGTTTAAAAAAGATAGTTCCATTAAAAAATTACATTGTACAATTTCTCCTCCTAGTTCATTAACTAAATCACAAAGTGCCTTGGCTGTTCCGCCTGTAGCTAACACATCATCGTGTATTAATACTTTATCACCTTTTTTTATTGCATCAATATGCATTTCTAATGAATCTGTACCGTATTCCAAATCATATTCTGCCGAAATTACTTTATAAGGAAGCTTTTTGGGTTTTCTTACAGGTACAAAACCTGCGTTTAATTTTTGTGCTAATAGCATTCCGAAGAAAAAACCACGACTTTCTGCTCCTATTACCTTGTCGATTTTTTGTCCTTTTAAAGAATCTAATAAAATCTGTAGACATTCTTCTCTGGCAATTGGGTCATTTAAGAGCGGAGTGATATCTTTAAACAATATTCCTTTTTTTGGAAAATCCTGAATATCACGGATGTAATTTTTTATTTGCATTTTTTTTTAATTTTCTGTTGTTTTTCGCTTGTATATCTCACATTTGTTTCTATCTTTGCACCCGCAATAAGCGCTCAACAAAGCTACGAAAAATTAGCCAATTGAGAAACAAAAAAGGCCTCGTGGCGCAACTGAATAGCGCACTTGATTACGGCTCAAGAGGTTACTGGTTTGAATCCAGTCGAGGTCACAAAAAATCCCATTTCTTACGAAATGGGATTTTTTTTATGCCTTTTTATTATTTAATAATTTCCATTTCAAAGTTTTGGTGTAAATTTACACCAAACTAAAGCTTTTTATTATTATGACACGACAAAGTATAACATTAACTGCTCCTAATGAAGAATGGTTGAAAAATCAGGTTAACACAGAAGAGTTTAGTAGTAAAAGTGAAGCTATTAACTATTTGATTAAACAAGCTCGTTCACAAGAAGAATACTATGAGTTTGTGAGATCTAAAATAGATAAGGGAGAAAAAAGTGGTTTTGCAAAAAAACAAACTAGAGAAGAAATGTTAGCCGAATTTAAAAAAGATTTGCCTAATGTATAGCTATTATTTAAGTAGCGAAGCCAAAGAAGATTTAAAAAGAATTTATTATTACGGTGTTAGTAAGTTTGGCATTGATCTAGCTGATAACTATTTTAATATGTTTTACGATTGTTTTGATAAAATAGAGGGAAATCCTTTTTTATTTCCATCTGCCGACCATATTAAAAAAGGATATCGTTATTGTGTTTGTGGTGTTGATACTATTTACTACCAAATCAATGGAAATAAACGGGTAGAGATTATTACCATTATTGGAGGGCAAGACTTTTAGATCTTTTAAAGCCAACAATTTTCTTCAAATCCTGGAGAAAATGGTTTAAAAAGCTATTTACACATACTTTCTTTGCGACTTCGCGGCTTTGCGAGAGATTTATCCGACACAGTATTAAAGGCATTTTTCATAACTTAATGACATTACCCCAAACCTCGGAACACAAAGCTTTGCGTACTTAAATTGTCTAAACACAACTTAAATCTTAGTGAACTCTGTGAAAATCTTTGCGTTCTCTGCGTTAAAAAATAAGATGCATAATGATAAACCTTTGCGGTTAAACAGATTAGTATTCTAAAGCTTGAATAAGGGATATTTTATTCCGTTACAACATCAATCTGATTCTTTTTTTTGATTTTCTCAACACCCCTTTCTCTTATTAATTCCACCGCATCCAGCATTTTGATTAAATAAATATAAGGCGTCGTTAGGTCAGATTCAGCATCTCCGGCATTGGGAGACAAGGAGAGTTCCAGGATTAGACATAAAAACAATTCAAATTCTTCCAGCCTTTTTTCATCAAATGCATTTTGAAATACAATAAAAGGATTATCGTATTCTTCCTTCGTTAGGGAAGTAAGATGAAATACAGTTTCAGAGCGCAAAGACGCTGTAACTTTCCATTTTTTACTTTTCTGTTTTAGGCAGTAACAGATTTTGAGAAAAGAATTAATAATAGTATAAAAGACAAAAACATCGGATGGATTGTCCTGTTTGTAGACTTTTCTTTTATAGCTATAAATTACCGCTTCGGTTAAAGTCTGTTTATAATAATCAAGATCTTCAAAGTCAAAAAAGGCATCAATAGCCTTAAATGGATTTCCCGCCTCAACCCCTGCCCAAAATCTAGTTTCGAAGAATCTTTTATTTTTTTTCATACTAAGGAGATTAAAAATTCTCCGGCAAAGCTCTATTCTTCCCAAAGGATAATCTATTCCTAATACGGATATAATACCGATTGTATACTCAATATAGTCCCATTGCATGGTAACTATTTTCCTATTACATCGGTATTATATCAGAAAACATTGGAGTAAAACATAAATGAAATTGGTATAATATCTGACAAAAGAGATATTTTACGAGATATTTTTTTATCTTTGAAATTCAGGATTTTTATCCAAATGGCTTTATCTTTGAGCCTTCAGAAAAATTGACATTCATTATGGAACAGAAAATACATCAGGGAAGAAACGTAAAACGCTTCAGAGAAATGCTTGGCATCAAACAAGAGGCATTGGCTTATAATCTGGGAAATGACTGGAACCAAAAGAAAATTTCAATGCTGGAGCAAAAAGATGTAATTGAAGATGATATATTGAATCAAATCTCAGATGTCTTAAAAATTCCTGTGGAAGCGTTTCAGAATTTTGATGAGGAACAAGCTGTGAATATTATTGCTAACACTTTTCATGAAGGTGCAGTTGCTAACAATTCTGGATATATCAATTGCACTTTTAATCCAATTGATAAAATTGTACAAATACACGAAGAAAAAATTGCATTGTATGAGCGTATGATGACAGAGAAAGATGAAATGATGGTGAGGCTTGAGAAATTGATAAATAAATAATCGTTTTTCTGATAAAAAATAATTCTTAATGAAATGGGAGGAATAACATTATTTGAGGGAAAACCAATTGAAAAATTAATTCAAGTTATAAGTCAAGGAATAGGAACTTTATATAGACCTCGTGCAATTAGAAAAGAAGCTGATGCAGAAGCCTATAAAATACAAGTTATTGAAAAAGCCAAAACTATTGCCGACGCAGAGAATAAATTGATTGAATTTGAAATGCTAAATGCAATAGAACAAAAAATTCTATTTAAAGAACATAGGAAACAAAATAACATCGACAATATAATTGATGTTGCTGTTAAACAAATAATTCAAGAACCTGAAATTTCAACTGAATCGGTGGATCCAGACTGGACAACAAGATTTTTTAATATAGCAGAAGACATTTCAAATCATGAAATGCAAAAACTATGGGGAAGAATACTTTCAGGAGAAGTAAAACAACCAGGTTCATTTTCTTTAAGAACTTTGGAACTTCTTAAGAACATTACAAAATACGAAGCTGAGGTTTTTACGAAATTTGCTAAATTAAATGTAAAACATAATGGTGGACATTTTATTCCTTTTCTTTATTATGAATATTTTGAAATACAATTTAATATTCCTTACACTGAAATCTTACTTATGATTGAGTTAGGATTGATTTCAAGTGAAACTGCTATAGGACTAAATTTCCCTTCTTTAAAAGAACCTGGAATATCACTATTTGAAATTGGAGAAACAGGAATATACGTAACAACAAGTGCTCATAATGAACCTTATTCAGTACCTATATTAACACTTACAAAAATAGGGTTAGAACTTTCAACACTAATTCCCATTGAATCAAATACAGAATATATAAAATATGTCTGTAAGGCATTATCTACTCCTAATACAAAGATAAAAGTTGGAAAAATACTGAATGAAGATGGTGAAAAAAGAATCGCGGATGTTTTTGAATATAATCCTTAATTAAAATAACAAGTCCCATATTAAGGAACGGCACGGAAAGAATTTCTGCGCTATCGTTGCGCATATCCGAGCGATTGGGTTTTAACTAAATAGTTAAATCAATTTTTTATTAATACAGGAATGGGCACGGAAAGAATTTCCGCGCTATCGTTGCGCATATCCGAGCGATCGGGTTTTGGATAACAATGACCTCTAGTATTCATTTTTAGATCGCTTTAAAATTCTAAAGATAAAAGTTATTCATAAATGCGACAGAACCTCATACACTCCCATTAAACAAAAATCTCCAAGATCAAAATGACTTTGGAGATTTCTAAATTATAGTGGTTCTTACGAACCTGTTTACGAACTATTTTTTACAAAGATTAAAAAAAGTTGTCTTCGTAACCTCATGTCTCATTTATCAAAATATTTTCGTTAATCAAGTTCTTTTATATCATCAGGTTTCCATGTTTTATCAAAAAATGGATCAAGGGGACCATAAAAACGCATCAGCACAAACCAGCCTTTGCCTGGGACTGTTTTAATCCAGTTATTTTCTTGTCCTTTTGGTGCTGTTGGTCCAAAATAAACATCAATCGAACCATCTGCATTACTTTTTGGTCCCGTAAATTGGCTTACCGTTGGGAATTTTTCTCCATTACGTAGCATGGAACGGCTTTGAGAATCGTAAACAACCACTGACCAGAAGTTCTTTACCGGGATATTTTTGGGAATATGCAGACTGTAATTTTTACCTCCGTCGAGAAATTTATTTTTGGCGTCACGAGGTGTCCACAGATATTGAGAACCTCCGCCAACAATTTTCATGACCATCGCTGGAGACATTCCAATTGCAATGTAGGCAAAAGCGGCACGCCTGTCTGTATTAACATACCCTTGTGAATCCCATGTTGCACTTCCTCCCACAAAAGCCCATTCCCATTTTCTGTCCTTATAGACTAATCTTGCCGGATCAGAAGATGCAAAACTATTGGTTCTGGCTAATGCCGAGCCTGTTCTTGCAGCATCACTAAATAAGTTTTTACGCTCTGCATCAGGTTTAAAAGCCTTTCCTTTCTCAATTCCAATTGAAGCTAGTAAAAACCGTTCATTTGTTTGCAATTTATTATTCGGTTCTGTTTGTACAATTTCATTCAGATCATCAAAAAAACCTGCGTTATCAGCAAAAATCGTATTGATTTCTTTGCCCGAACCGTTTACAAATTCCATTGCTGGCGGACTTGATACTTTAGATAATGGATAAATCCTGGCTGTTTTCATTAAGGCAGCTGCTTTGTCAGGCTTTCCATCCTGCAAAAAACCTCGAACACCCAATACCACTTTGAAAGTTGTAGATTTTAAAACCATATACGCCTTTGGAATTGCGCCCGAATAATCAGGTGGCAGCAATACGTACTTCCCTCCTTTTCCCTTATCCATCCCTGTTGGCCCTATATTTGCAATTTCGTTCTGCCATATATCACTAAAGCCTCCCAACATCATAGGGGGAACTTCGACTATAACAGGTCCGTCACGTTTTAAATCTATACCTGCAAGACCGTATACAGTTTCACTATTGCCTGTCAATAAAAGAGTTTCTCCATCCATTAAAGTTTCCCAAATTACCAACTGATTTGCTTTCGCATCTCCTGCATTTGCCACACCTTTCCAGACGGCAAACCATGAAACCGCATGCATCTGATCCATATAAACCTCAAGGGCGCGGGTATAAATAAAAGCGTCATTGAGTTTTTTTACTGTTTCAGTGGTAGGATATCCATTTTTAAATTCAAAATCGCCTAATCTTGATTTTACGGTTTCTGTCTCAATCCATCCCTGCGCATTTTTACCATCTTCAGATTCCTTTACTCCAACTGCAGTAGCTTTAGAATCCTTTTTGTTACATGCTGCCAAACTTAGCATAATACTTATAAAAAAAAATATTTTTTTCATTGGTCAAAAGATAAGTTACTTAAACATTTTTACAAAAATCCATTGGTTATTGTATCTCTTCAATCTCGCTGGGTTTCCATGTTTTATCAAACCAGGTTTGCAGTGGTCCATACAAACGAAGAATGGTAAACCAGCTTTTCCCTGGCATGGTTTGTACCCAGTTATTTTCTTTTCCCTTTGGTGCTTTTGGTCCAAAATAGACATCAACAGAGCCATCAGTGTTAATTACAATTTCTTTATTCTGGCTTCCCACACTAGGAAATTGCTGATCGGTTTGAAGCATCGAACGTGTTTGCAAATCATAAACCACAAAAGACCAGAAATCCTTTGCGGGAATTCCTGCTGGCAAATGAATTTTATAGTTTTTACTACCATCTAAGACCTGTTTTTTTGAATCAACAAAAGCCGCTGCGTACTGTGATCCAATTCCAACTTTGGCTATCGCCATAGCAGGTGTAATTCCTGTTGCGGCAAAGAAAAACATACTTCTAGGGTCAAGAAGTCTAACTCCATTATTTTCAAAAAGATAGCTGTTTCCAATAAATGGATTACCCCAGGCACTATTTGGAAACAAATAAAATTCAGCAATACGTGACTTATAAGATAAAGATCTAACAGTTGCATTTCCTACAGTGGCTGATTCGTTTAGTATTTTTTTCATCCGGTCGTCTGGCGCAAATTTCTTTCCTTTTTCAATTCCAATAGAAGCCAGCAATCCCAGTGTTTCCAAATCAATTGCGCTATTTGGCTCTTCTTGGATTACTTGATTTACTTCTTGATAAAAAGAATAATCCATAGAATGAATTGTATTGAAATATTTACCTGACCCGTTAATAAAATTTGTACTTGGTGGATTAGCGGACTTTGACAGGGGATAAATCTTTATTTTATTCTTAAAATTATCAACCGCAGTTTTACTGCTTCCATTAATTATAAAGCCACGCATTACCAGCCAATTTCCATAAGTAGGAGATTTAAAAACAAAATATCCTTTGGGAATATTTCCCTTGTAATCTGGTGGAACAAAAAGGAATTTTCCGCCTTTACCCTTATCCGGTCCTGCATTTCCAATATCAGAAACATAATGAAACCAGAAATCATTAACAAAACCAAGTACGTTTGGAGGGGTTTCAACCACAAGAGGACCATCTTTTAAATCGAGCCATCCTGCAAGATAAATTGATTCGGTATTTGCTGTTAAAAAAAGTGTTTTGGAATCCATTCGATCTTCAAAAATAGCAACAGATTGATTGTTTACACCAATACTTTTTAGTCCCTCGCGCATTGCATACAATGATGCAGCAGGCATTGCAGTTAAAAATGCCTGCGTACCACGCTGAAAATCTAGATTGTCATATACTATTTCTACTGTTTTGTCATCAGGAAAACCATCTTTAAAATTTAATGTACCCAAACGAGTTTCTACTTTATCTGGTATAGTGATCGGGGAAGGGATTTCTGTCTTATACTTTTGGGCATAAGATGATATAGCAAAAAATGTACAAAGAAAAAGGGAGAATTTTCTCTTTACTAAAGTTTTGAGAATTAGTTTCATGTGTTATTATTTCTAAATTAATTAATTTCATATTTTACACAATCAAATTTAAAACTTTAATATTCAACACATTAACAAAACATTTTAAAAACGTTTCATTTTATAGAATGAAACCAATATTTTAATATTTAATACAGAAAAATTTGTTTTAGTTGTTCTTTTTTTTCAAAAAAAAAAAAAAAAACATATTTTTAAAAAAAATAAGAGAAATTTTAAATTTAAAGTCTGACCCGATCTCGAGGATTTATAATCCGTACCCGCAAAATATATCATAACAAATTAAAAAAAGAAAATCCAGTTTTTATTAATATAGGAATGGGCACGGAAAGAATTTCCGCGCTATCGTTGCGTATATCTGAACGATTGGGTAACCTTTAACGTATCCAAATATAGCTATCTCATTTCAACAACATTCTCTCAGTAATTATTTTATTTGAGGAAGCATCAATTCCGGTAACTTCGGCATACTTCACATTTGGTAGCCAAAAAGAGCCTCCTTCAATGCGCACAAATATTTTTTCTACCTGAATTCTTTTCTGATTCACACTTACAAAAACATGATATTTTTGATCTGAATCTATCTTTTTCAAGGTTAGAGGCAACTTTTTATACGATACAAACTGAAGCTCAAACTCTTCATTATTTACCGTTTTACTTTCTATTCCGTAGGCAAATTTGCGTTGCATGTAACTAAAATCTTTTCTTTCTCCTTTCTCAGCATATCGAATCCAATAGGCTTTTATAGGATTGCTTTTGTCTATTTTTCCATTCTCCTGATAGTTTATGGCATAAATAGCAGTGTTTGTATTTGGATCACGCTGAATGTAAAATAGCATATTCTCTATATTTTTAGGTGTTGGAAAATTTAATGGTGATGGATTTTTGGATTGTGCCAATAGATTTCCAGAAATTATATTAACTAAGATCGTTATAACGATTAGTAATTTTGTAAAATATTTAAATGATAATTTATTCATAACGAGAATTTTATGATCTGCTGATTGCAGTTATTTTAACAATAGAAACTTAGATTCACAACGCTTAAAAAAGGCGTTTCACTTCTTTAAACAATCATAGTTGATTATGTGTGAGAAACTAGTTTCTTTTTATATTCTTTTTTAGGTATCTAATCCCGAAGCTTCGGGACTATGTTTCTATGTGTTGAATAGAAAACACTTAATTGATAATTTATACGCTAATCTGATTTAATTACATTCTTTTTTCGTTTACTCTAAAAACCCAATATTTAATCAGCGGATAATTAAATCCATAAGAAACAAAACTATCCGTGATTAATCTTCCGATTCTATAATCGATTTGAAATACTTTTTGCAAAATAAGCGTACCAAATGATTTTAAGGAAATACTTCCCAATACAACTAACGCAAATTTAAAAAGCTGACTATTGATGTGGCCGCTATAACCAGATTGATTTTTAAATACCCAAAATCTATTAATGCTGAAATTGATAATGGCGCCAACGGTTCCGGAGATTAGAATAGAAAAAGTAAAATGCAATTTAAATACTTCTGTTAGCAAAATCATTAAACCATAATCGGTAATGCCTCCTAAAAATGCCGCAACTTGTGCTCGTAAAAAAGTAAAAATGGATTTTTTACTGAACATATCAGTCTTGGTTTTTATCTCTTAAATCGCCCAATTTTAAAAGTTTTAAGCTATCAATAGTATTGATTACGAATAATATAATAGTGATTAAGCTAGCCAAATACGTAATTGACCCATGAAATAAAACTTCGATAATTAAAATTAAAGCAATAATAAATCTAAGTTCTGTTGGGCCAACAAAGCCAGAATCTATACTGTACTCATTTGTAATTTTGTAGCGTAACTGGCTGATGATAATAGACCAGCCATACAATGCGACAAAAGCAAAGGCTACTATTTGTGTGCCATTTTTAGCATAAATGTAGTAGCCAAAGCCTATGAGTACAATACCAATCCAATCGGCAATAATATCGAGTGCAAAACCATACCAACGTCGGGGAATATTTCTATAATAAGCCAACCTTCCGTCTAATGAATCGCCTAACCAATTTATAACCAAACCGATAATACCCAAAAGCAAATACCAGTTTGTTACATAAGTACCTAAAACAAAAGCTAAAAAAACGAATCCCGAACCAAATGTACCCATTAAAGTAAGTACGTTTGGCGAAATGAATTTAGGTACTTTTGGAAGCAAAAATACAATCGTTAACTGTTCTGCTCTTTTTAAAATATTAGTTCGTTTACGGTCTGAAAATGTTCTTTGTGCAATTGCATTATAATCTTCAATCTGTATTTCTTTTCCCATTAATAGCGTAATATTTGTAAGCCAGATAGTATAGCCAATTCTAGTTTTACAATTTTTAGCTTTACTTTTCTTTGACTATTTTTAAAAAAATCTGTGGTACTCTTTAGCTTACCTGATCTAACCAGATAACTAAATGCGATAATAAACAGCATAATTATTTAACAATACCTGCAAAACGTTGATAAAAAACCGTTGGGCTATTCTCATTTTTAGGAGCGTATTTTCCAGCTATAATCGGAATATAGATAACCCTTCTTCTACTCTCTTCGCCACGAATAGATGATTCTGCCACTCTGTGCCACAAACGGCCATCGTGAATGGTTAAATCTCCAGCTTCGGGATTGATAGAAACCTCCTGAGGATCAGGTTTATTATCTAAAAAGTATTTTTTACGAAAAAGCATTTGATAAATACTTTGCTTATGAGTACCCGGAATGATTTTAAGACCGCCATTTTCAGGTTTTAAAGTGCTTAAGTGAATACCCACATTTAACATCGGATTTAATTTTGCACCATAAAAAATATCTCTCAATCCATCTGTATGCCAGCCCATTTTAGTAAACTTACTTTCTGGCCCGTTGATATAATGATTGAAAACCATTCCGTCTTTTTCTTCAGTTCCTAATCTTGCGCCATCGCCTGCCAATGGTAATAAACCATTAAATCTTGGATCAAGTAAAAGACCGCTTAAGGTTTGATGATGTTGATTGATAAAAGCAAAACGTTGTACAATAGGGGAACCATCTAAATCTTTTCCGTATTTAATAGGAACACCGTTTACTTTTTGAAGATCGTTTTCAATCCAATTTTGCTCTACTTGTTTCGAGGCATCAATGATCGATGAAACAGTTTCCGGATTTATAAATTTTTTGAAATGGATGAAGCCATATTCATTAAAAAACGCAATTTGCTCATTAGTTAATTGCTCAGTAAGGGTAAAGGTTTTATAAGAAGATACCATGATAATATAGATTTAATAAATGAAATAATATAGTTTGTAATTTTATCTAAAACAGAATAACAACAACAGCAACAAAACATTAGCATGTTTACGTGCATTCGGTTTTCAGATAAATTAAACATATTTTTTCTTTTATTTGACATACCCTATAGAATTAGTAGAATTTAATACAAACTTAATATAATTTTTCTTTTTTCAAAGAATATTTTTTTATTTATTTTTTGTAAAAATTAAATTTTATAAATTCCAGCAGCCATTTTTTCGATAAATCCCTTTGGTAGTATACGGTTGGCATAAACCGAAATAATATTTGTAAAACCTGGAATAACTTCTGATTTTTTGTTAAACATGGCTTTTACTGCCATTTTTGCCACTTCATCAGCCTGCATATTAAACTTTTCGGCCATTTTGCTAAAAGCGTCTAAACCAGCTCTTGCAGCAAAACCAGTATCAACCGGACCTGGACTAAAACAAGTTACTGAAATTGAAGTTTGCGCTAGTTCGAAACGCAAGGCACGCGTAAACGATAAAACAAAAGCCTTTGTAGCCGAATAAACAGCTAACGTAGGTACAGCTTGGTATGCAGCAGTACTCGATATATTTAAAATGTAGGCTTGTTTTTCTTGTGAAAGTATAGGTATTAATAAATGTGAAAGTTCTACAACTACATTCATGTTAAGTTGCATCATGCCAAGCTGATTGGTTAGAGAAGACTGACTAAAATCGCCCCACACACCATAACCAGCATTGTTAACTAAAAAGCCAACTGAATAATTATTCATTTTTATCCAATCGGTTACTTTTAGCGATGCACCATTTGTCGAAAGATCAATCGATAAAACCAGAGCATTGATGCCGTATTTAACTTGAAGATCATGAGATAATACTTTTAATTCCTCATCACTTCTTGCAACAAGCAAAAGTGGATAACCCTGTTTCGCTAATTCATAAGCAATAGATTTTCCAATTCCTTTGCTAGCACCAGTTATTAAGGCATACGGTTTAGTTTTTTCGCTCATTTTATTAATTTAATGATCAAATATAAAGATTAATTGTAAACCGTTGGGCTTGCAACGTGCATAATGGTTATCCTCTGCCCTATCCTCTGGAACTGACTTATTGCACTCCGAATGCTTTAAGCGGGTAAGTTGTACCCCTAAACTAATTATCTAATACTAATTACTTATTTTATACTGCCCTCTTTTGTCTTTTTAAAAGAGGGTTATAATGAATTTTAGGCTACCATGTAATTTTCAGCACAAATAGAAATTCACAGGATATTATGGATTTACTTTCTGAATTTGAAAGCAGATTAAAAAACTACAATACAAGCCTTTTTTTATTTTGCTGGTCAAGGATTTGAAGTAGAAGGAGAAAATTATTTAGTATTTACAGAATACCACTTGAATCATGCGAATAGTTATCATTATAAACAAACTTGTATTCAATTGACTAATCTTTAAAGTATCTACAAATAAAATCAATTATTGATGCTTGCAGAAAAAGTTTTAAAAGAAGTGGTGTAATTGCAAATTGTAAAAAAGTTAATAGTAGAAAACTATTAACTTTTTCTACATACATGTTTTTCAATTAATTTCTTAAACAACATCATCACTAAAGCTAGAGTACAGAATGCAAACATCACCCATGGCGTGCTCTGAACACCATAGTTATTAATAAAAAGTCCGCCAATTGCCGTACCGAAAGAAATACCCAGATTCCCAAAAGAGATCGCAAGACTATTAGCAAATTCGGGTGCTTCTGGTGCAGTCTCTATCATATAAGCCTGTGCGGTCAGAAAGCAGGGAGTTTGCAAGAATCCCCATACCGCAATCAGAAGCACAGTAGAAAAGGACATTGTTCCGGAGTAATAAATCGGAATGCAGATCATCAACAATCCGATTAGAAAAGCCGCTGTAGTTTTTGTAATATCTTTGGTTAATAGTTTTCCTGCAAGAAAGTTTCCAAGAACACCAGTAGATCCGAAAAGCAACAACATTAAACCAATTGTCTTGGGATTCATATCATTAACCTTGCTAAGGTAATCTGCAAAATAACTATAGGTTGAAAAGAGTCCCCCAATCATAAGGAATGAAAAGAAAGCGCTGACCAAAAATGTGGGTTTTGTCAATATTTTTAACTGGCTCCCATAGGATTTTTTCTCTTTTATGGGCATTGAAGGCAAAAGTATAATAATCGCTACAAGCACGACTAAACTAATGGATGCTTGAACCATAAATGATAATTGCCAATTGTCAAATAGCCCTGCAATATAGGTTGCAAAGGGAACCGTTGTAATTGTTGCGATACCTATACCCGCCATAACAATGGCCATCATTTGGTGTGCCACTTTTTTATCTGCAGAACTAGTGGCTGCCGCAACAGCATTTGATACTAACACTGGATGTAAAAAGGCTGGTAAGATCCTCACGACCATTAATAACCAAAAAGGTGGAGCAAAGGAAGATACAATACCGGTAAGTAAAAAGATCAACATCGTCACAGCCATTAATGTTTTCCGATTAATTCCAGAAGTGAACATGGTCATGAACGGACCTGCAATAGCCACTGTTATGGCATAAGCACTTAGTAACAAGCCGGCTGTACTAATATTGATATGATAGTATGAGGCTATTTGGGGTAGAATGCCAATTACTCCAAATTCAGTCGTAATCATCCCAATAAGGCTCAAGGAGCCTATGTAAGCTATTTTTTTCTTAAACATAAAGTTGTAGTATTTCATGGAATGATTATTCCATTTTTATAAATCACGATTTTACGGCATCCCATGCTGCCTGAATATAATTATCTATGGTTGTTTCCTGTAGATGTATGTATTTACTATGATGTAATTTGACAAGTGACACCAAAGATCCACTCGTAAACCCAATCCATTCTTTGATATCTCCTTCTTTTATTAATTGCTGTTTTTGCCCATCCAGATAGACTTGATCTAATTCCCTCACATATAATCCACCCTTATGTTTTGCAGCGGGATCTATAGTTGGCGAATAATAAAATTGCTCCAAAAACAAAAAATCCATGGGCTCCTGAATAAAATAATCAACCATTTTCCTCCATAAATGGATAAAACGTTGTTTAACAGAAAGTGTGATATCATATCCATCAATGATGATTTCAGATTCTTTTACTTTAAGATGGAAGTAAAGTTCGTTTATCAATACCTCTTTAGTAGAAAAATAATTATAAATCGTTCCCATTCCTGTATCTGCTTCTTTAGCAATTTCAGACATTGGAGTATTGTCTATTCCTTTCGATACGATGAGTTTTAAAGTGGCAGCTAGTATTTTTTCTTTTTTTGTCATAACAATATAATGATGTGACAAAGATATACAATTGGAATAAATATTCCAATTATATATCTTTATATGTATATGCAGCTGAGTCTACGATTTGTCATTTTACTCATGGAGAATAATATTGTTGCTAATAGTAAGATTATAAAACCGGAGAGTTCAAAAGAAAACTTAGCATATAAATCAATTTAGATTACAGTATCTAGTAAAGTCTTTTAGCATAAATAATACTTCCGGTTTTAACCGCAAAGTAAGGAAATAAAAAAACGCAAAGGTTTACAAAACTTTGTGAGCCTTTGTGTAATCCTTTGCGTTTATTTTGCTATTAAAACAACCACAGTCTTGTCATCCTGAGGAACGAAGGGTTTTCACAAGATACTAACACAAAGCTTTTTTAGATTGTCGAGCTACTAATTGATCCATTTTAACCGCAAAGTAAGGAAAGAGAAAAACACAAAGGTTCGCAAAGCTATTGATTAAACTTCGCGAACCTTTGCGTAATCCTTTGCGCTCTTTGCGGTATTTTTTACCTAATTACTCTCATCTCTACAAATCCCAAAAAGTTAAGCCAAAAAAAAATCCTCATCAATTACTTGATGAGGATTCTAAAGAAAGGCGACGACATACTCTCCCACATAACTGCAGTACCATCTGCGCAGGCGGGCTTAACTACTCTGTTCGGGATGGGAAGAGGTGAGCCCCGCCGCAATAACCACCTTAAGGTTGTTAGTTGTTGGGTTTTCGTTGTCGGTTGATGGATTTCTCCAGCAACTATCAACTATTAACCATCAACTGCTCTGCGTCGAGCAAATATCTTAACACACTGAGATAAAGAAAAAAGTATTTTTTAGAAAGTTTCTCCCAGCCCCTTTGTTCCCCCTTCGGGGGTTAGGGGGCTGGAAAAGCGTACATAAGCTTACGGATTATTAGTACTACTCGACTATGACATTACTGCCTTTACATCTATAGCCTATCAACGTGGTCATCTCCCACGATCCTTAAAAGAAATCTCATCTTGTGGTGGGTTTCGCGCTTATATGCTTTCAGCGCTTATCCCTTCCAAACGTAGCTACTCTGCGGTGCTCCTGGCGGAACAACAGATACACTAGAGGTTTGTCCAATTCGGTCCTCTCGTACTAGAATCAGATCCACTCAAATTTCTTGCGCCCACAGTAGATAGAGACCGAACTGTCTCACGACGTTCTGAACCCAGCTCGCGTGCCACTTTAATGGGCGAACAGCCCAACCCTTGGGACCTTCTCCAGCCCCAGGATGTGACGAGCCGACATCGAGGTGCCAAACCCCCCCGTCGATATGAGCTCTTGGGGGAGATCAGCCTGTTATCCCCGGCGTACCTTTTATCCTTTGAGCGATGGCCCTTCCATGCGGAACCACCGGATCACTATGCTCTACTTTCGTACCTGATCGACCTGTATGTCTCTCAGTCAAGCTCCCTTATGCCATTGCACTCTACGCACGGTTACCAAGCGTACTGAGGGAACCTTTAGAAGCCTCCGTTACTCTTTTGGAGGCGACCACCCCAGTCAAACTACCCACCAAGCAATGTCCCCCGCTTGAGCGGGGTTAGGCCTCAGATAAACAAAGGGTTGTATTTCAACAATGACTCCACAACGCCTAGCGACGCCACTTCACAGTCTCCAACCTATCCTACACATCATTTATCCAAGGTCAATACTAAGCTATAGTAAAGGTGCACAGGGTCTTTTCGTCCCACTGCGGGTAAGCGGCATCTTCACCGCTACTACAATTTCACCGAGCTCATGGCTGAGACAGTGTCCAGATCGTTACACCATTCGTGCAGGTCGGAACTTACCCGACAAGGAATTTCGCTACCTTAGGACCGTTATAGTTACGGCCGCCGTTTACTGGGGCTTCAATTCAATGCTTCTCCGAAGATAACATCTCCTCTTAACCTTCCAGCACCGGGCAGGTGTCAGGCCCTATACTTCATCTTACGATTTTGCAGAGCCCTGTGTTTTTGATAAACAGTCGCCTGGACCTCTTCACTGCGGCCAGCATTGCTGCTGGCGACCTTTCTCCCGAAGTTACAGGTCTATTTTGCCTAATTCCTTAGCCATGAATCTCTCGAGCACCTTAGGATTCTCTCCTCGACTACCTGTGTCGGTTTGCGGTACGGGTACTTATTACCTGAAGTTTAGAGGTTTTTCTTGGAAGCCCTTAGGCGCACTATCTCTTTGACCGAAGTCTCCGAGTACTATCGTATTTCCCCAAGCCGCGTGGATTTGCCTGCGCAGCTTATAGGTAGGTACTTCAACGAACTATTCCGTCAGTTCGCGGCGCTTTCATCACTCCGTCACCCCATCACAGTAATAAGTAGTACGGGAATATTAACCCGTGGTCCATCGACTGTCCCTTTCGGGTTCGCCTTAGGTCCCGACTAACCCACAGCTGATTAGCATAGCTGTGGAAACCTTAGTCTTTCGGTGTGCGGGTTTCTCGCCCGCATTATCGTTACTTATGCCTACATTTTCTTTTCTAACCAGTCCAGCATGCCTTACGACACACCTTCAACCCTGTTAGAATGCTCCCCTACCACTTTGACCTAAGTCAAAATCCATAGCTTCGGTAATATGTTTATGCCCGATTATTATCCATGCTCGTCCGCTCGACTAGTGAGCTGTTACGCACTCTTTAAATGAATGGCTGCTTCCAAGCCAACATCCTAGCTGTCTGGGCAGACAAACCTCGTTCTTTCAACTTAACATATATTTGGGGACCTTAGCTGATGGTCTGGGTTCTTTCCCTCTCGGACTTGGACCTTAGCACCCAAGCCCTCACTGTTGTGAAACATTATATAGCATTCGGAGTTTGTCAGGAATTGGTAGGCGGTGAAGCCCCCGCATCCAATCAGTAGCTCTACCTCTATATAACTTTATGCACAACGCTGCACCTAAATGCATTTCGGGGAGTACGAGCTATTTCCGAGTTTGATTGGCCTTTCACCCCTACCCACAGGTCATCCGAAGACTTTTCAACGTCAACCGGTTCGGTCCTCCACTGTGTGTTACCACAGCTTCAACCTGCCCATGGGTAGATCACACGGTTTCGCGTCTAACACTACTGACTAAAGCGCCCTATTCAGACTCGCTTTCGCTACGGATCCGTGGCTTAACCACTTATCCTTGCCAGCAACGTTAACTCGTAGGCTCATTATGCAAAAGGCACGCCGTCACCCCACGAAAGGGCTCCGACCGCTTGTAAGCGTATGGTTTCAGGATCTATTTCACTCCGTTATTCACGGTTCTTTTCACCTTTCCCTCACGGTACTGGTTCACTATCGGTCTCTCAGGAGTATTTAGCCTTAGCGGATGGTCCCGCCAAATTCAGACAGGGTTTCACGTGCCCCGCCCTACTCAGGATACCACTATCCTTTACACTCATTACCTATACGGGACTATCACCCTCTATGGTTCTACTTTCCAGTAGATTCTAATTCTTTGTGCAAGAAATGTCGTGGTCCTACAACCCCAATCTTGCCGTAACAACATTGGTTTGGGCTAATCCGCGTTCGCTCGCCACTACTTACGGAATCACTTTTGTTTTCTTCTCCTCCGCCTACTTAGATGTTTCAGTTCAGCGGGTTTGCCCACCTATCGGTGTACTATGTCTTCAACATAGTGGGTTGCCCCATTCAGGTATTTACGGATCAAGTCGTGTGTGCCGATCCCCGTAACTTTTCGCAGCTTATCACGCCTTTCATCGCCTCTGAGAGCCAAGGCATCCCCCATACGCCCTTATTTTGCTTATTGTACCAGTCTTGATAAATCAAGACCGTTTTCTTTATCGTCTGTATCACTACTTTCAATAAAAAATGCTTTCTACTTTTTATTATTTTCTTATCTCAATATGTCAATGAACTTTATTATGCTTTAGGCTTTACGCTTTAGGCATTAAGCTTTTAGCCTACGGCTTATAGCTTTTTGTGGAGAATAACGGAGTCGAACCGTTGACCTCCTGCGTGCAAGGCAGGCGCTCTAGCCAGCTGAGCTAATCCCCCATTTTAATTAAAAATTAAAAATCGTGAATTAAAAATTATGAACTTTATCATTCTTAATCTTTCAACTTCTAAAATTTCCTTTTTTTTTTAAGTTTACAGTCTTTTCTTTTGTTTTAAATTCATAATTTATAATTATCAATTCACAACTCTAAAAAAGTAGTCCCGGGCAGACTCGAACTGCCGACCCCTACATTATCAGTGTAGTACTCTAACCAGCTGAGCTACGAGACTCTGTTTTACTTAATTGTATTATTTGAACTAACAGCAGAGTAATATAATCTTCAATTTAACCTATAGGTCAATTCGTCTTCTTTCCCTAACGTGCATAAATGCTAACATGTAGGGCTCTAGAAAGGAGGTGTTCCAGCCGCACCTTCCGGTACGGCTACCTTGTTACGACTTAGCCCTAGTTACCAGTTTTACCCTAGGCAGCTCCTTGCGGTCACCGACTTCAGGCACCCCCAGCTTCCATGGCTTGACGGGCGGTGTGTACAAGGCCCGGGAACGTATTCACCGGATCATGGCTGATATCCGATTACTAGCGATTCCAGCTTCACGGAGTCGAGTTGCAGACTCCGATCCGAACTGTGACCGGTTTTATAGATTCGCTCCTGGTCGCCCAGTGGCTGCTCTCTGTACCGGCCATTGTAGCACGTGTGTAGCCCAAGGCGTAAGGGCCGTGATGATTTGACGTCATCCCCACCTTCCTCACAGTTTGCACTGGCAGTCTTGTTAGAGTTCCCGACATGACTCGCTGGCAACTAACAACAGGGGTTGCGCTCGTTATAGGACTTAACCTGACACCTCACGGCACGAGCTGACGACAACCATGCAGCACCTTGTAAATTGTCTTGCGAAAGTTCTGTTTCCAAAACGGTCAATCTACATTTAAGCCTTGGTAAGGTTCCTCGCGTATCATCGAATTAAACCACATGCTCCACCGCTTGTGCGGGCCCCCGTCAATTCCTTTGAGTTTCATTCTTGCGAACGTACTCCCCAGGTGGGATACTTATCACTTTCGCTTAGCCACTGAAATTGCTCCCAACAGCTAGTATCCATCGTTTACGGCGTGGACTACCAGGGTATCTAATCCTGTTCGCTACCCACGCTTTCGTCCATCAGCGTCAATCAATTAGTAGTAACCTGCCTTCGCAATTGGTATTCCATGTAATCTCTAAGCATTTCACCGCTACACTACATATTCTAGTTACTTCCTAATAATTCAAGTTTAACAGTATCAATGGCCGTTCCACCGTTGAGCGATGGGCTTTCACCACTGACTTATTAAACCGCCTACGGACCCTTTAAACCCAATGATTCCGGATAACGCTTGGATCCTCCGTATTACCGCGGCTGCTGGCACGGAGTTAGCCGATCCTTATTCTTACAGTACCGTCAAGGTTCTACACGTAGAACTGTTTCTTCCTGTACAAAAGCAGTTTACAATCCATAGGACCGTCATCCTGCACGCGGCATGGCTGGATCAGGCTTGCGCCCATTGTCCAATATTCCTCACTGCTGCCTCCCGTAGGAGTCTGGTCCGTGTCTCAGTACCAGTGTGGGGGATCTCCCTCTCAGGACCCCTACCCATCGTAGCCTTGGTAAGCCGTTACCTTACCAACTAGCTAATGGGACGCATGCTCATCTTTTACCGTTGTGACTTTAATAATTGCTCGATGCCGAGCTATTATACTATGAGGTATTAATCCAAATTTCTCTGGGCTATCCCTCTGTAAAAGGTAGATTGCATACGCGTTACGCACCCGTGCGCCGGTCTCTGCTCCCGAAGAAGCATACCCCTCGACTTGCATGTGTTAAGCCTGCCGCTAGCGTTCATCCTGAGCCAGGATCAAACTCTTCATCGTATATTTTAATATTATATTCGACTAATGATTCTATCGGTTTTATTCAAATCTCTCGATTCTATTACTCTTATTTTGTTGTTTTAAGATCTCTCTTAAAACGGCTGTCAATTCAATATGTCTAGGAACGTGTTCTTCTTTTTAATGTGTCTCACTCTGTGTGACTCTCGCTTTGTTCGTTTCGTTTGTTTCTCATTGCGGGTGCAAAAGTACTCCCTTTATTTAGATTCGCAAGCCTTTTTACAGACTTTTTTGAATGTTTTTTAAAACTTTTTACTAACAACCTGATAATGTAACATTTGTATTTTATCCATTTTTTATCTTTTTAAGAATTTTCTTATTACAACTGTATTTTTCGCAATGTCACTATTAAAAAGACTGAGTTTTTCCGAATTTAGTCACTTTAATTATTGTTTCATACCTACTATATATAGGTATAGGCGATTCAGAATTTTTAAAATCTAATCCGTTCAATAAAAATAAAGCATAAAAAAACTCCATTTGTAACAATGGAGCCTCTTAACAGTCTTTACGAACCTGTTTTTTCAGGATTTGAAGCAACTGGCTAAATATACTTATTGATATTATCTCATCGTGTGCGAATTAAAAACCTATTTACGATAACTTACACGTTTTCTAAGATTGTAAAACTTTAAGCTAGTTTATATCAATTTTTTTAATTTTGAACTTTGATTGATTCAACATATAATATACTTTTTTTGTCCCACCAGTAGGTTTTAAATTTGCATCATTTTCTTTATAAATTGGAAACTCCATTACCAACATTTGTTTATCAAAGAAATAAGTGTCATGTCCCATATATCCTTCTAGTCTTCCTCCTTTTAGATATTCTTTTTCATCTAATTTTTCTTTTTCATATTCCATTAGTCTATCATCTTTGTCCGAGCCATATACATAAAAATCACCTCCACTTCCAGATCCAACAGATCGAGTAAACAAATATATCTCATCAAAACCATCGTTGTCTAAATCTTTTAGTTCTATTTTTTCAATTGGATCGATATCACTTAATTCAATGAGTTTATTTTCTTTGAATCCTTTTGTGGTAATGGTTATAGACGAAATACTTTGTCCAACTGGATGAGTTTCGGTAATAATGATAATTTTTCCTGTCTTAGTTTTAAATTCCTTGGAATCTGTATTCTTACTAATGTCTTTTGCTTCATCAATAGGTATAGACTTTCCCTCAGGATCTTTCACATAAATGTCGTCATTTGTAAAATTGAATTTATAAATTCCTGCCAGTAAAATTATTACTACAATGGCTCCAACGATCAAAATTGTTTTTTTCATTTGTTTTATTTTTTTTATGTTCTTAGATTTAAAAGATAAGTAGCCTTCGAATATCTAATCCCCTCAGTATCTACTTATACTATCTTTAATATATTAGTTAGTCGAAATATTTGTAAATATCTTCTCCTTCCTTCAGAAAAAGCCGCTTCCGCAAGCGATTTTTCCTATTCTGTATTGCCTTAGCGGTAACAAAAGTGTAATCTGCAATTTCTTTAGTTGAAAATTTAAGTTTAAGATAAAAACAAATTTTTTGTTCGGTAATCGTTAAATCGGGTTGTATGGCAATCAATTTTAAATAAAAATCAGGATACAACTCTTTAAATACAACTACAAACAATGGATCATTCTTTTTAGCCATTTCTATTACCTCATCATAAGATGTTGTTACTTTCTGTTTTAGGGATACAATTTGAGTCGCTTTTTGTTCTATTTCTTTCTTTTTTTGTTGAGTATCTAATTTTAGTTTATTTTTATAACAAAACTGCCAATAGGAAAATACCAACAAGCTAATTATAAGTAAGCCTGCAATTATTAATAAAATCATACTTCTGTTTACTAATACTTCCTTTTCAGCTTCTGCTTTTGAAACAACATAATTAGTTGCCGCAATCATACTTTTTTGTTCTGCTATTTGAGTACTGTCTTTATAAATTAATTCTAGTTTTTGATAATCAAATACTGCCTGATTTAAACCTTTTTCTTCTGCTATTTTTTTATATAATCCATAATTGTATTCTAGAATGTAATAAGTTTTTTCGCGCTTGGCCACGACAGTAGATTTGTCTAAATATGTAATTGCCCTAGCATAATCTTTCTTTTTATAATAAATTTCACCCAGATTACTTAGTACTATTTCTGTGCAACTTATGTTCTTTTTTTTATAATCTAACAATGCCACTTTAAAATAGTATTCGGCTGAATCAAGTCTACCCGCTGACATATACGTATCTCCGATATTCACCAAAGCAAAATTGGGAACTCGTGGATTCTTACTAAAATAATAGGCTGCTTTTTTATGTAACTTTATAAATTCATCAACAGTTGGTTTATTCTTGAGACCAGCTGAGAAACAAGCTTTAAAACTATACACTCTACCTAAAAAACAGTATTTTGATTTTCCTTTTAAACAATTAACTCTTGTTAAGCAATTGTCTAATTGGGAGAGTGCTAATTTATTAAGGTGCATTCTCCCATGTTGAACTGCAATAACAAAATCTGCATAAAGCAAAAGAGAATCATTTCTTATTTCTTGGGCTATCTCTTTGGATTGTTCTAGATAATTTAATGCCTTGTCAAAGTCACGAAGTTTCCCTTTACAATTCCCCATGTTTAATAAAGCGAAGCACGAACCTATACGATAGTCTTGTTTTAGTGCAATATGATATATATTTTTTGAAATTTCATAACCTTCATTTGGTGATTTTTTTAAATACTGATTTACCGAATTTAAAGTGCTATCCATTTCCTTTACAGTCAAATTTTTTCTTTGACCATAACTATTCCATAACCCAAAAACAATATAAAAAACAGTAAAATATAACCGCATATATTTTACTAATAAAAACTTATTTTGGGACATATTGTTTATTCATTTATTCTTTTTTTTATTAGGCATTCCCTCTACTTTTACTAGTTTTACTGATCGTTGAGTACTACCAATTTTATTAATGGCTTTAATTCTTACTTTATTCTCTCGATAAATCTTATTGCAAATTATTAAGTAAACTTTATAAAAAACACTCGCTATAAACTAAAGCGTTATTGTGATTTTACATCTAGTTTTAATAAAATCAATAACATGGCTAATGGTATAAAAAAAGCCTTTATTGATTGTAAAAATAGACGTGGGATACTGTTTTAGGTTAAGATTTTTGTATTTATGGTAAGTACTTTTTTTTTCGATTTAGTGGGATTTAAAACTTTTAAAAACTGGTGTTTTATCAGCATGCAAAAATAGCATCAATAAAATTATAAATTAGTAGAACTGTGAACGATTGCTCTGTAGACTTTGTACTACAGGAATATTCCTCACAAATTAATTATTGTTTTAACCTTACTTTTCAATCAAATCGAACAAGAATTGATTAATCCCAATCTTTTATTGAGATTTATTATCTAAAAAAGAACAGCCCTAAGGCTGTTTCTTTTCTTCATTCTATACTTAATAACTTTTTATTTATAATGGTTATCTGTACGATATACTACATTATAGCAGATCAAAGCGATCTAGATTCATTACTTTAGTCCATGCTGCAACAAAGTCAGTAACAAATTGTTTCTGAACATCTGCACTAGCATAAACTTCGGCTAGAGCTCTAAGTTCTGAATTAGAACCAAATACAAGATCTGCACGTGTACCTGTCCATTTCACTTTCCCAGTTGTATAGTCATGTCCGTTATATTCTTCTTTATCCTCGGAAACTGCTTTCCAAACTGTACCAATATCTAGCAGATTTACAAAGAAATCATTAGTTAATACTTCGGGACGTTCTGTAAAAACACCTTTTTTAGAACCATCAAAATTGGAATCTAATACACGCATTCCTCCTACAAGTACAGTTAATTCGGGTGCTGTAAGTGTTAATAATTGTGCTTTGTCTATCAATAAAGTCTCAGTTGCAACAGCGTATTTATTTTTTTTATAGTTTCGGAAACCATCCGCTATTGGTTCCAGGAATCCAAATGATTCTACATCCGTTTGTTCTTGTGTAGCATCCATACGACCTGGAGCAAAAGGAACATTAATGTTGCTTCCAGCATCTTTGGCCGCTTTTTCTACTCCTGCACTACCCGCTAATACAATAATATCGGCAAGAGAAACTTTTTTAGTATTAGATTGTGTCTGATTAAATTCTCTTTGGATACCTTCCAACACATTTAATACTTTTTGCAGCTTCACAGGATTATTTACTTCCCAATCTTTTTGAGGAGCTAGTCGAATTCGTGCACCATTAGCCCCACCTCTTTTATCTGAACCTCTAAATGTTGAAGCTGAAGCCCATGCGGTAGATACAAGTTCTGATATGCTTAATCCGGTAGCTAATACTTTTGCTTTAAGCAATGTAATATCACTTTCGTTTATCAAGTCATGGTCAACTCTTGGGATTGGATCTTGCCAAAGCAACTCTTCCTTAGGTACATCTGTTCCAAGATATAAAGCACGTGGTCCCATATCACGATGGGTTAATTTAAACCATGCTCTGGCAAATGCATCTGCAAACTGATCAGGATTTTCTAGAAAGCGACGTGATATTTTTTCATATTCAGGATCTAATCTTAAAGACAAGTCGGTAGTTAACATCGTTGGAAGATGTTTTTTTGAACTATCATAGGCATCAGGTATAAAAGCTTCAGCATTTTTTGCTACCCACTGATGTGCGCCTGCTGGACTTTTGGAAAGTTCCCATTCAAAACCGAAAAGATTTTCAAAGAAATTATTACTCCATTGAGTCGGTGTCTTTGTCCAGGTTACTTCTAAACCACTTGAGATTGTATCTGCACCTTTTCCAGAACCAAAACTATTCTTCCATCCAAAACCTTGCGTTTCAAGACTCTCAGATTCCGGATCTCCTCCTACATGTTCGGTTGGTGCTGCTCCGTGTGTTTTACCAAAAGTGTGACCTCCTGCAATAAGAGCAACTGTTTCTTCATCATTCATTGCCATTCGTCCAAAAGTATCGCGAATATCTTTAGCTGCTGCTATTGGATCAGGTTGTCCTTCTGGTCCTTCTGGATTAACATAAATCAAACCCATTTGGACTGCTGCAAGTGGTTTTTCCAGATTACGAGTACTATTACTATCTGCATATCTTTCATCACCAGCTAACCATGTCTTTTCAGACCCCCAATATATATCTTGTTCTGGTTCCCATACATCTGTACGACCACCTGCAAAGCCAAATGTTTTGAATCCCATAGATTCCAGTGCAACATTACCTGTAAGTATCATCAAATCTGCCCATGAAATTTTTCTTCCATACTTTTGTTTGATAGGCCAAAGTAATCTTCGGGCTTTATCAAGGTTTACGTTATCGGGCCAACTATTAAGCGGAGCGAAACGCTGTTGTCCTGCTCCTGCACCACCACGACCATCACCTACTCTATACGTACCTGCGCTATGCCATGCCATACGAATAAACAAACCTCCATAATGTCCAAAATCTGCTGGCCACCAATCTTGTGAATCAGTCATAAGAAAATGAAGATCTTTTTTTAGGGCTTCTAAATCTAGACTTTTAAAAGCTTCGGCATATTCGAAGTCTTCGCCCATCGGGTTTGATAAAGAAGAATGTTGGCGTAGTATATTAACTTTTAATTGATTTGGCCACCAGTCTTGATTTTTTGTGCCTCCATTCGCAATACTTTGCTCTTTGCTTGAGTTGTGGAATGGACACTTACTAATATCATTTGAATTATTTTCCATTTTTTTAATGAATTTATTATTGATAACTACATTTTATAAACATAAAGGATACCCATAAAACAGCGAATTAAAGTATTTATTTTAAGATATTATTAAAATACAAATCATCTCTACTTATTTTGTAAGACCCAGTAAACAAGTTGTTTGCAAATTTACAAAACAAGTATATCTAAATCAAACTGGTATTTTCTATGATAATATAGTTAAAAACTAATAGTTAATCAATAGTCTAAAAATGAGATATTAGTATTCTTTGATGGCTTGTTGTTATCTATAAAGAAAAGATTGAAAATCATTTACTAGTTCTTTTTTAGGTTTAGAAATATCAATGAAATTTACTCCGCAATTATTGTCAAACTTATCAAATACTCCTTTAGAACTACAAACGACAATAGGAAGTCCTTGGTCATGTATTTTAATAAAGTCTAATAAATCATTCTCGGAATAAATTACAAAAAAAATAAATGAGTAATCACTTTTACTGTTATCAAAATCGCTAATAAAATTAAATTTTTTATAAACTTCAAAATCTATTCTTTTTCCAAATTCTTTTTTTAAAAATCTAGAATAACCATGCTGATTATCATACACTAATACCTGTTTTGATTCCATCATTTATTATTTAAACGTTACATCTATTTAACTTATTCTTCTCCATGTACTTTCTTTTCCTGAATTTGTTTTTTTTCAGTTTTGTTATAAACTGTCATTAGTAATAATCCAGAAATGGCTATTAAAGTTTTTCAATGACAATTCATACACGTTTATTTTATTTATTATTTTGTGTTATTCAGATTATAACAAAGTGACTATTGTTTTACTGGAATAATAGACATATTTTTCTTCAATAACATGGTGTCGGGAATAGTCTCAAGGATGGATTTTTTTAATGCCTCAATCAGTCTTTTTTTTACAAAATGATTGTAATAAACTAATCCTATTTCCCTAACTGGGTATGGGGATACAAAACGGCTAATTTTGTTCTTTTGTTCTTTATTTAACGCTAGTACTGTTAACTCAGGGAGGATAGTTGTACCCATATTCAAATCTACCATTTGCTTGAGGGTTTCGATACTACCCGACTGATAATCTATTTTTAGATCTGAAGCGCCTTTGGTTCTTAATTCACATAAATTTACAATCTGGTTTCTAAGGCAATGCCCCTCTTCCAGCAGTAACAATTTATTAGGATTTATATCTTCCGGAACAATGTATTTTTTCTTAGCCGAAGCAGCATTCAAATCACCATAATGATAGAATTCTTCATAAAATAAGGTTTCTTCTTTTAAACCTTTATCTAATAATGGAATTGCCAATATGGCTACATCTATTGAGCCATCCTTCAATTTCTCCTGAATTTTTTCGGTAGTCAACTCATTAATGACCAACTTAACTTCTTTATAGTTTGCCATAAAATCTTTTATAAAAAGAGGTAATAAATATGGAGCTAGTGATGGTATAATTCCTATTCGGAGATCTCCCCTCACCTCACCTGTTTCTTCACGTATTATCTCTTTTATCCTGTTGGTTTCCTGCAAAGCAATTTTTGCCTGCTCTATTATTTTCATGCCAATGTCTGTAGGTCGAACTGGTTGCTTACTCCTGTCGAATAAGATGACATTGAGTTCATCTTCCAGTTTTTTAATCATTCCGCTTAAGGTCGCTTGTGTAATGAAACAGGCTTCTGATGCTTTTAAGAAATGGCGATGTTTATCTAATGAAACTATGTATTCTAATTGCTGTATATTCACTGTGTTAGATTTTATCTATATAATAATTAAATTTATTAGCTTACGTATATAAGTCTGCAAATATACTTTTGTCTTTTTAAAGATGAAACTTTATAAAAACAACAACAAATCATTACAAAATCACTCATTACTAATTCATTAAAACAAATTAGATAAATAATGAATTCATAATTCTGTATGATTTTTTTTGAATAGAAATTAACTAATTTACTACATCTGAATATTGCAAAAAGAGCTTTATTAAACTAGCCAAATTATCTATTTCTAATTTTTTAAAAATTCTAAATTTGTAAGTACTAATAGTGTTTGATTTTATTTTTAGGTATGCCATTATTTCTAAATTTCCATACCCATCGACTAGTAAACGAGCAATTTCAAGTTCTCTGTTAGATAAAAGATCTAGTGGATTAACTGGTTTTTTTGAGATGCAAGACTCTAAAATTTTATTTTTTAAACTAGGTGTGATAAACTTACCTGAAAAAATCATTGCATTTAAGGCATTTTTTATTTCTTCTTCTGAGCTTTCCTTGCTTAGAAACCCAGATGCTCCAGCGTTTAAATATCGCATCGCATACGAATCCTCATCACAGATTGAGAATATTAAAATATTTACATTGGGCTGAATTGTTTTTATTTCTTTTAAAATATTCAGGCTACTGCCTTCTGGAAAATTCACATCCAGAATTAATAAATCAACTTTAGTTTCTGTAAGGGTTTTAATAATATCGCTAAATTTTTTTGTTTGATAAACTAAAGCGTTTGAGAATGATTCTTTTATAATTAGAGAAAGTCCATGCCGGACTACACAATGACGATCAGCAACTACAAAACAAAAATTATTTGATTGTTTCATTTTAGGTTAAATATATTTACTTTGAAAAGGGGAAAATGTTATTGTAAAGAGAATAACGGCTCTATTTGTATTTTCAATTTAAAGATTTGACTAATACTAAAATAAATATGACAATTACAAACCAAATTTAAGAAGAAGGGAATCAGCTGTAATAATAATTAAAATCATTATCCTAAATCGCCTATCCCTTCTAAATATTTATGCCATCATTTATTGAAATAAATGCAATTTTAATAGTGTAACATTATTTCACTATTGCATCGAAACAATAACAAACTCACTGCGTCTATTAGCCTGATGCTCTTCTTCGGTACATTTTACCCCATCAGAACAATGGTTTACCAATTGCGATTCGCCATAACCTT
Source organism: Flavobacterium sp. GL_143 (assembly GCF_057834355.1). Taxonomy (NCBI): domain Bacteria; kingdom Pseudomonadati; phylum Bacteroidota; class Flavobacteriia; order Flavobacteriales; family Flavobacteriaceae; genus Flavobacterium; species Flavobacterium sp. GL_143. The sequence continues at coordinate 4,411,138 of NZ_CM174401.1, forward strand.
TTCCTGTTAGCCTGCTTGAAGAAATTCCGTTTTTCACTAACCATGCGATAGTAGATTTGGCTCTTCTGTTTGATAATGCAATATTGTATTTAAATGTTGCACGACTATCGGTATGCGAACGAACATCGATTTTCATCTTTGGATATTGTTGCATTACAGCAAGTACTTTCTCTAGTTCGAAGGCTGCTTCTTTGCGAATAAATGACTTATCTAAATCAAAATAGATAATAGGTATATTTAAGGTTTTTGCTAAATCTGTACCTACATCTATAGGTTTGATTCGTTGCTCTAACTGCAATGATAGCACCGTTTTTCCCGTTGCATTATTTATCGTAATTCTTTCTTCCTTAGTTTCATAGTCTTTTTTCTCTGCTCGTACTGAATATATTTTTCCGCACACTACATCAAATTTATAACTTCCTTTATCATCGGTTGTTGTGGTAGTTATTAACTCCATTTTCTCGTTGTACAAGCTTACTTTTGAGTCTGCAAGGACAGCACCAGTTTCACGATCTGTTATAATTCCGGATAATAATTGCTCACAAATTAGTTTACGCATTTCTAAAAAACGATAAATATCATCATATCCTTTACCACCACTTCGATTGGAAGAGAAAAATCCATTTCGATTTTTGCTATCTATCAAAAAAGCAAAATCATCCTGAGAACTGTTTATTGGAGCGCCTACATTTTGAACCTCGCCAAAGCTGTTGTCATTTCCTATCTTAGATACAAATACATCCAAACCTCCAAGCCCGGGATGTCCATCACTTGCAAAATAAAGCTCATTATCTCCAGATATAAATGGGAAGCTTTCTCTTCCTTCAGTATTAATAGTCTTTCCTAAATTCATTGGAACACCATAACTGCCATCGCTGTTGATTTTTACACTAAACAAATCTGACTGCCCTAATGTACCTGGCATATCTGAGGCAAAGTATAATGTCTTCTCATCTAAACTTAATGCAGGATGTGCAACGCTATAGTCATTACTATTAAAAGGTAATTCGGTTACATTGCCCCACTGATTATCCGTTAGCGTTGCTTTGTATAATTTTAATAGTGTTATACTCTTGTTGTCTTTTCCTTTTTTATTGTTCAAATAATTGTTTCGGGTAAAGTACATCGTTTGACCATCATTTGTAAATACTGGTGTTGACTCATGAAATTTTGAATTTATTTTTTTACTAAAGCGCTCAGGTTTCCCCATTTCTCCTCCAGCTTTTATTTCAGAAGTATATATATCAGTAAACGATTGATTGGTCCAGCTAAACACTTTCTTAGAAACTCCTCCTGTATCTCTTGCTGAGGCAAAAACTAATTTATTGTCTAAAAATGAACTCCCATAATCTGAAGATGCAGAATTAATACCGAGATCAGCTATATCAAAACGACCTGAATTGGCTGTAATTATTTCCAGATAATTTTTATTATTCTCATATAATTTAGCTCTTAGGTCATTGCCTGATTTCTTATTAAATTCCTCTAACATCATGTTTGCTTTGGCATAATTACCTACAGACTTGAGTGTTTGAGAATAACGATAATAATATTCAGGTTCCTGGTTTGGGTTCATAGCAAAAAGTTCACCATACCATTTTTCAGCTTGGGGTAATTCAGCATTAAAGTAATAAGCATTACCAAGCTTTTGAAACATTTTTTCATCTTTGTAACCTTTCTCGGCTACACGCTCATAGATGGCAATAGCATCGACATAGGCATATCTTTCATATTTCTTGTCGGCCGCAACTATTCCTGCTTTTTGTCCATAGCTATGTAAAGCCAGAACGCTAAAAATGGTGCTATAAAGTAGAGTTTTTATTTTCATAATAGTAGTAGTTTAGAAGAATCTTGGAGATATCATTTTATCATATTTATTGAACAATTCATATCGCAAAAAGATTTCATGTGATCCTGAATTGTAATTTCCTAATCGGGTGGTGTCTAAATCATATGCATACCCGATAAACCAAGAATTGCTTACCTGAAATCCTACCATGGCGCTTAATGCAGCACTCCATCTATAAGCAACACCTGCAACAAATTTTTCATTGATTAAAAAATTTCCTGATACATCTACTTGCAAAGGAGCTCCTTGTACGTATTTGGTTAGCAAAGAAGGTTTGAATTTTACATTATAGCTTAAATCAAATACATGACCTGCAATTAAATACAAATTCATATTTTCTTTAGCCACATGACTATTAGATCCTGCATCAGCATATCTGTCAAAATGTTTGGTCTCCAACAATTGTGGTGCCGACAAACCAACATAAGTATTATCTGAATGCAAATAGACTCCTGCTCCAATATTAGGCGAAAATTTATTATCAATGTTGGTTTCAAAAACATAGTCATTTTTATCGTATTGATTCAACTTGGTGAAATCAACATTCAATAAATTAGCTGTTCCTTTTATTCCAAAAGATAATTTATAACGCTCTGATGTATGAATAGTATACGAAACATCTAAAGCAATATTATTTTCGTCTGATGGGCCAATTCTGTCATTAACAACTGAAACTCCTATTCCTAAATTAGTTCCATTTATTGGGGTATTTATCGATGCTGAATTAGTTACTGGTGCACCATCCAGTCCTACCCATTGTGAACGATGCAAAGCAAAAATACTCATTACTCCTCTTGATCCTGCATAGGCCGGATTGACGTTTATAGTATTATACATATACTGTGTATACTGTGCGTCTTGTTGTCCATAACTTGCGATTGTTGCCAGTAGCAAAACAAATCTTAATATTATTTTTTTCATCTGTTTTTTTATTTAAATCCCTGAGAAGAAAAGTTTTCCCAGCTCTCAGGGATTAATTTAAATTTATCTGTTATCTGTTTAAATACAAGTACCCTGCTTTCGAATGTGCATTTGAAGCGTTGTCTTTATATTTTAGAATATAATAGTAAGTTCCTACTGGCAGCTCTGCACTTTGATTAATCGTTACACGTCCTTCAGATATTCCTTTAAAGACTCTGTCTGAATTATTATAATGATCCTGGTCAAATACTAAAACTCCCCAACGATTATAAATCTCTACTGTGTTATCAGGGAAACATTCTAATCCATCAATTTTAAATACATCATTTTCTCCGTCTCCATTTGGTGAAACAGCATTAAAAACTTCTATAATACAAGATGGATCTATAACTATTGAAACTGTCGCTGTATCACAATTTGTTGGATTTGCTTTTTCGCAGATGCTGTAACTAATGGTGTAGTTTCCTGCCGGCGTATTAGGTGCAACCGTGATTGTACCATCGGGATTTAATGTAAATCCTGCCGGAACAGATACTTCTGTTAAGTTTACTTCAGATGGTATAACCGGTACTCCGTTTAGGGTATCATTTGTTAATACACTTGGCGTTGTACCTCCATCTTTTTCATTAATTGGCGTTGCAGTATAATCATCATCGTTTGCCTGAATTACTGTTGTAGCTACTACTACTGTAGCAGTTGTTGTAGCACAATTTGATGAATTTAACTTTTCACAGATTCTGTAAGTAACCACATAATTACCTGTTGGCGTGTTTGGTGCTACCGTGATAGTTCCGTCTGCATTTAAGGTTAATCCTGTTGGTACATTTTCTCCTGTTAAGTTTACCTCAGCAGGTATAACAGGGAATCCGTTAAGGGTATCATTTGTTAATACGCTCGTAGTTGTACCGCCATTTTTCCCATTGATAGGTGTTGCAGAATAATCATCAACTATTGCATCAATTCTAGCTGTAACTACAACTACCGTGGCAGTTGTTGTATCACAATTTGATGGATTCAACTTCTCACAAATCCTGTAAGTAACAACATAAATACCCGCTGGTGTGTTAGGAGCTATAGTTATTGTTCCATCACCATTTAATGTTAATCCTGTTGGTACATTTACTTCTGATAAGTTCACTTCAGATGCAATGATTGCTAATCCGTTTAAAGTATCATTTCTTAGTACACTCAATGTTGTACCTCCATCTCTTCCTATGATTGGCATTGGAGTGTAATCATCTATTTTGGCACAAATTACAGATTGTATTACTACATCATCAGACACTGATGAAACACATCCTGAAGTTACATCTGTAACTGTTGCAGTATATGTTCCTGCTGGTGCTGTTACAACTCCTGATGCTGAGATACTAACTCCTGTAGATGGTGTAAAAGTATATGTCTTTGTAGCATCATAATTGGTAATTGCAAAACTACCTGTAGCAACAGTACACGTTGGTTTAGTCACTGTACCGAATAATGCTATTGCAGGTGCAGATGGTGCTGCATTGATTTTTGTACTTAAAGAAGTTACTGAAGTACAAGCTCCTAATGTAGCTGATACTGTATAATCTCCTGCTGGTGCTGTTACAACTCCTGTAGCCGATATACTTACTCCTGTAGATGGTATAATTGTATACGTGTAAGTTGCATCATAATTAGTGATTGTAAAACTTCCTGCTGTCATGGCACAAGTTGTAGGTTGTACTACAGTACTTAATACTGGTTGTGCAGGTGTAATAGGTTGAGCATTAACAATTGTACTAGCCGAAGGTGAAGTACAAGCTCCTAATGTTGCCGTTACTGTATAGTTACCTTCTGGTGCTGTTACAACTCCTGTAGCTGATACGCTTACTCCTGTATTTGGTGTAAATGTATACGTGTAAGTAGCATCATAATTGGTAATAGTAAAACTTCCTGTTGCGATGGCGCAAGTTGGTTGTGTTACAGTACCTAATATTGGTGTTACCGGTGTTACTGGTTGTGCATTAACAGTTGCACTAGCCGAAGCTGCTGATGTACATCCTGAAGTTACATCTGTAACTGTAGCGGTATATCCTCCTGCTGGTGCTGTTACAACTCCTGTTGCTGATATACTTACTCCTGTATTTGGTGTAAATGTATACGTATAAGTAGCATCATAATTGATAATGGTAAAACTACCTGTTGCTGTAGAACACGTTGGTTGAGTTACTGCACTAAATAATGCTATTGCAGGTGTTACTGGTTGTGCGTTAACAGTTGCACTAGCCGAAGCTGCTGACGTACATCCTGAAGTTGCATCTGTAACTGTAGCGGTATATCCTCCTGCTGGTGCTGTTACAACTCCTGTTGCTGATATACTTACTCCTGTATTTGGTGTAAATGTATATGTTTTTGTAGCATCATAATTGGTAATGGTGAAACTACCCGTTGCTGTAGAACACGTTGGTTGTGTTACAGCACTAAATAATGCTATTGCAGGTGTTACTGGTTGTGCATTAACAGTTGCACTAGCCGAAGCTGCTGATGTACATCCTGAAGTTGCATCTGTAACTGTAGCGGTATATCCTCCTGTTGGTGCTGTTACAACTCCTGTTGCTGATATACTTACTCCTGTATTTGGTGTAAACGTATATGTTTTTGTAGCATCATAATTGGTAATGGTAAAGCTACCCGTTGCAGTAGAACAAGTTGGTTGTGTTACGGCACTAAATAATGCTATTGCAGGTGTTACTGGTTGTGCATTAACAATTGTACTAGCCGAAGGTGAAATACAAGCTCCTAATGTTGCCGTTACTGTATAGTTACCTTCTGGTGCTGTTACAACTCCTGTTGCAGATACACTTACTCCTGTAGATGGTGTAACTGTATACGTATAAGTCGCATCATAGTTGGTAATTGTAAAACTTCCTGTTGCTGTGGCACATGTTGGCTGAGTTACAGCTCCTAATGTTGGTGCAACTGGCGTTACAGGCTGAACATTAATTGTTGAAATAGCCGAAGCTGCCGACGTACATCCTGAAGTTACATCTGTAACTGTGGCTGTATATGAATCTGCCGGTGCTGTTACAACTCCTGTAGCCGATATACTTACTCCTGTATTTGGTGTAAAAGTATAGGTCTTTGTAGCATCATAATTGGTAATTGTAAAACTACCTGTAGCAACAGTACACGTTGGTTGTGTTACTGCGCCGAATAATGCTATTGCAGGTGCAGATGGTGCTGCATTAACTGTTACCTCTAAAGAAGCTATTGAAGTACAAACTCCTAATGTAGCTGTTACTGAATAATCTCCTGCCGGTGCTGTTACAACTCCTGTTCCTGATATGCTTACTCCCGTATTTGGTGTAACAACATAAGTGTAAGCTGCATTATAATTGGTAATTGCAAAACTACCATTTGGAGAAGCACAAGTTGTTGGTTGTGTTACAACTCCTAATGTTGGTTGTACTGGTGTAACTGGTTGTGCATTAACAGTTGTACTAGCCGAAGGTGAAATACAAGCTCCTAATGTTGCCGTTACTGTATAGTTACCTTCTGGTGCTGTTACAACTCCTGATGCTGATATACTAACTCCTGTATTTGGTGTAAATGTATATGTGTAAGTCGCATCATAGTTGGTAATTGTGAAACTTCCTGTTGCTGTGGCACATGTAGGCTGAGTTACAGCTCCTAATGTTGGTGCAACTGGCGTTACAGGCTGAACATTAATTGTTGAAATAGCCGAAGCTGCCGACGTACATCCTGAAGTTACATCTGTAACTGTGGCTGTATATGAATCTGCCGGTGCTGTTACAACTCCTGTTGCAGAGATACTTACTCCTGTATTTGGTGTAAAAGTATAGGTCTTTGTAGCATCATAATTGGTAATGGTAAAACTACCTGTAGCGACAGTACACGTTGGTTGTGTTACCGCTCCAAATAATGCTATTGCAGGTGCAGATGGTGCTGCATTAACTGTTACCTCTAAAGAAGCTACCGAAGTACAAGCTCCTAATGTAGCTGTTACTGAATAATCTCCTGCCGGTGCTGTTACAACTCCTGTAGCCGATATAGTTACTCCCGTATTTGGTGTAACAACATAAGTGTAAGCTGCACTATAATTGATAATTGCAAAACTTCCATTTGGAGAAGCACAAGTTGTTGGTTGTGTTACAACTCCTAATGTTGGTTGTACTGGTGTAACAGGTTGCGCATTAACTGTTGTACTAGCCGAAGGTGAAATACAAGCTCCTAATGTTGCCGTAACTGTATAGTTACCTTCCGGTGCTGTTACAACTCCTGATGCAGAGACACTTACTCCTGTATTTGGTGTAAAAGTGTATGTGTAAGTCGCATCATAGTTGGTAATTGTAAAACTTCCTGTTGCTGTGGCACATGTAGGCTGTGTTACAGCTCCTAATGTTGGTGCAACTGGCGTTACAGGCTGAACATCTATTGTTGAACTAGCCGAAGCTGCCGACGTACATCCTGTATTTGCATCTGTAACTGTTGCTGTATATGTTTCGGCAGGTGCCGTTACAACTCCTCCTGCAGAGATACTAACTCCTGCAGATGGTGTAAAATTATAGGTCTTTGTAGCATCATAATTGGTAATTGTAAAACTACCTGTAGCAACAGTACACGTTGGTTGTGTTACTGCACCAAATAAAGCTATTGCAGGTGTTACTGGTTGTGCACTCACGGTAAAACTAGCTGCTGCAGAGATACATGTTCCTGCAGAAGCAGTAAGATCATAAATACCCGATGCTAATCCTGAGAATATACCGGTTGCATTGGTAACAGCTGGAATTACAGGATTTGTTCCCGTAAGCGTATAAGTAATATCCGGAGCTACTACGGGAGTAAGAACAGTAATAGTACCTGTGCTTAAAGTACAAGTTGGTTCCGTTACATCAGCTGTTGGAGCAGCTGGAGCAGCTGTATTAACAACTGTATAAGTTGACACAGAAGTTCCTGAACATAACCCATTCACAGTATATGTAAATGTAAATGATCCTGTTGCAGATACTGATGGTGACCAAAGATGACCATTTAAGTTTCCGCTTGATGGGTTTGTTGTTTCAACCCACGTTCCATAAGGATCAGCTGTAGCAGGAAGCAATGTATTTAAATCTAAAGTAGTAACTGATCTACAAACAGCTGTTGAACTATCTGCCCCAGAATTTGGGTTATCTAAATTTGAGGTTATTTGATAATCTAAAACAACATCTACACAAGATCCTGGAGGAGACGAAGTAAGTCTTACATGATAAGTACCCGTATCGGTAGCTGTATTAAATGTTGGAAAAGATAACGTTGAAGTAGTACTCAATACAGTTGGATCATTGTCTTTTGTCCAGCTAAAATTAAGATATGGAACTCCATCTACAGAAAGTTTTCCTGTTGTTGAACCATTACATATATTTACAGCTGTTAATTTTGGTAAACCTAGTTTTTCAATATCAAGTAAAGAGTTAACTACATTACCACAGTCATCTGTAATCCTAAAATTATAGATACCACCGGTTAAACCTGTAAAAAGGCTACTGCTACCATTATTTACTACAAATGGGTTACCATCTTTAGTAGTAATCGCATACGTATAAGGTTCAACACCGTCATAACCAGTTATAGAAGCGTTATAATGTACCCCATCTGCACATTTAAACGAATATAAATCTTTCGGTTTCAACCCCATTGTAGCATAATCAAAAGTAGAAAGAACATCAAAACAATTTCTTCCATAACCATAATTAGCAACACCTGGATACAATTCAAGCGTTGTAAAAGTCTTTACTATTCTATAAGTTCCCGGTGCTGTCCAAGAACCTTGCTGCTGACCATTTATTAATGATTGAGCATTTGATGCACTAGGTACATCGCTGGAAAAACCTCCTGCTGTAGGATGTCCCCAATTATTACTTGAAGGATCTTTTATTTGTAGCCAATAAAACACATTTTGATTAGCTTGAACAAGATTATCTCCTGTTACACTCAAATTAACATCAAAACTACCACACTTTTGAACTTTAGCTGCAACTACAGTCCCTTGATCATAACCTATAACAGTCACATCGGTAGGAATGATATGTCCGCAATTATCTGTCGTTTCAACTTTATATATTCCTCCTGCAACATCATCAAAGACAACATTGTATCCGTCTGCAGTAATACGAGATGTAACGTCAACAGGATAAGAACCAGAGAAACCCGAAGGTCCTGCCAAAATTCTTGCACTTACAAAAGTATATGTTGACGTATTTTGTGATATCGAAAATGTACCATTTCCAGCTCCACAACCTATTCCCTGAAATACCCATACACTCGGAGTTGGAGTAGATACTGTAACCTCTTCATCAATAAAAACATTACAAGCATCCGTTACACGAATCATATAAACCCCATCTGGTATTGGATTTCCAACACCTCCTACAAGGTTAGAGTTAGATGGTGCACCAATGGTGTATCCCGGCGGTGCCGATAAAACCTCGTATTGCAAAGTTTTTACCATATATTGAGTGCCTAAAGAAATATAGGATCCCATACAATCTGCAGGTAAAATCTGAGCAAATACTTCTGCAGGATTATTAATATTTCGTGTAGCAGGAAAGACATTTCCGCAAGCATCTGTGATCTTTAGATCTAATACAAAAGGTGCAGTATAAAAAGGAATAGAGGTAGTTATGTCCTCAGTACTACTACCAAACCGATTAGGACCTGTAATTGTTTTAGAAGTTGTTATGTCTGCTCCTCCACCAGGTGGATGAACAATATAGTCAAACTGAAGCGGGTAAACCATTACGTTACTATCTGCTCCTGCTTTTATAAATTGTCGAAAATCGCCAAAACCACAAGCACTTCTTTCTGTATTATAACTACTAATACCATTACTACCATCAGCAAATTCTATATTAGGTGTAAATACAGTAAGAGTAGCTGTTTGAGTTACAATTTCCCCACAATTATCTGTAACCGACACTACGTAAGAACCTCCGCTAAGACCTGTAAAAGATCCGCTCGATTGAGGACCTACATTCATAGGGCCTGTAATTGAATACGCATTAACAGCAGCTGGGTTTCCTGCATTAATCGTGACATTAATTGCGCCTGAATTAGGGCAAGTCACATCTGTTTTAGTAACAGTAAAACCTAGCGGACTCACATTTGCACTTATATTGCCATCCCAAGTTTGAGAGTTACTCGTGTGTCCGACCATACTTTGGGTGGCAACGATACGATAAACACCTCCGCTTAGTCCCGTCTGAGAATTGCTTGTTGTTGTAACAAGCGCCGTACTAAAATTTGGAGCTTTGTAGATCGCATAGGTAACAGTAGCACCGGGATCTGTTCCCGTAGTACTAAATGCTAATGCGCCATTGTTCCTGCAAGTCTCTGGAGTTGGCGTCACGCTGAGAGTAAATGTAGGCAAGGTCACTTGCGCTTGCATTGCAAAATTCACCAGTAGAAATAGCAATAAAACCGATCTACGGTGAAAAACCTTTGCCAAGCAGGATTTTTTAATTAAAGTAATTTTTTTCATGTTTCGCAGTTATAAAGTTTTTAAATTGATTTAAAATTGGGCTTAATGTTAATAACTGATCAGTGTTGTCAAGAATGACTGTGTAGTACTATAAGCACTATTGTTACCACTAGCCGTTACTTGATGATTCGGGATTTGTAATCCATGTCGAATACTAATTGGTTTAAATATTTTATAAAACAATTTAGCCCAAGGCACAAAGCGCCTCAAAAAAATAGAATGATCCATAATATATAAGTTGTTTAAAAATTACATGCGTAATAAGCGATTACTGCTATTAGCTATAGATTTAAGATTTATCTGGTACTGAAATTGTCATATTGCATCATGCCTAAAAACGTTAAGAAAAACAAGTTTCTTTGCGATTTTGGTCAATAACAATACCCATAAGGATATCTTAAATTTTTAGTTTGTGTTAATAACTCAGTAATTCTTTTAGAAGAAAATAAAATTTAGGTTTGTACTTGTGTTACTTTTTTTAACAAGTAAAAAACTAAAAAATTTTCTCAATAGCTCTTGAGGTTAAGTAAGCAATTTATAATGTGAGATTGATTTGGGAACAATATTCACACTACATAAAAACGTTAGGCAAACATATTATAAAAACTAGATAACATCCTAAAAAACACATACCACATAGGTACTCATACGTTTATAAAACAGACACTTAATGTTTTACAAGTTTAAAAATAACAGCGTATAATAAGATTCGGCGTTTTAATATTCCAAAAAGAAAATAAGGAATTTATATATAAATATATCTAAATTGTATTACAATGAATATTTTTTTTTAATTTTTTTTTAGTAGTAAATATCAAATTAAAAAAAACCTTATTACAATTAAGATGACATGTTAATAAAAAACTATTTAAGTTTTAAAGAGAAACAATAAACATTTTTATCTATTTTAAAAGTTGTACTGCAATTTCATTTTCCTGAAGAATTGCATAATCAAATGCCGTTTTATTAAACCTATCTCGTATTGTTTTATCAGCTCCTTTATCAAGTAGAATTTTTATTATTGAATCAGTGCCAAAGGTTGCTGCAAAAATTAATGCTGTTGCTCCATTATAATTTCTTTGATTGATGGTTGTTTTATAACTCAATAATAGTTGAACCATTTTATCCAATCGTTTAAAGCACACTCCCATAAGTGCCGTATTCCCCATTTTATCCTGAATATTAGGGTTCGCCCCTTTTTTTAACAACAATTCGGCAACTTCAAAATTGTCGTTATAGCATGCTATTATTAATGCAGTACTCCCTCTTTCATCCGCTCTATTAATATCTTCAACTAACAGCTTGTTCAATAGTTTGACATTATTGGTACGTGCAGCTGTAAAAATATCTTCTTGAGCAAAAGTTATAAAAGATGTAAACAGCATTAAAAGCAAAATATGCATATTGTGTTTTGTCTTCATTTTCTTGATGTATTATAAATTAGTATAGCCATAAAAACTATTGATTTAGTTATGATTGAAGTAGAAAAAAAGGAGTTCATTTAATTAAAAATTGAACTCCTTTTTTTAGAGTGATATTACTTCTAAATGTATATCTGGACTGTTTATCTTAAAAACATTTTTTCTACATCCTCTCTAGATAAACCAAGTTCCTTTGCCAAACGTTTTCCATAATCTGCATCAGCCATATAAAAATAACCAACCATTTTCTTAACCACATCTTTATTGGCTACACCTTTTAAATCACCCGATAGATTACTTATTAAATTTTGCTTTTCTTTTTCATTTAGAGAACGATAAAATTCACCCGCTTGTTTAAAATCGTTCGGCTTACTAATTTTTTGTTGAACAGTAGTTGTATTCACAAAGCTTGATTTTGAATACTGATAATTTTCGTTATCGATAAAACCATTTTTAGAAGCACTAGGCTCATAGTTAATATCTCCATTTCCTTTCTTTGTAGAAAAAGCACCATCTTGATTATTAGTAACTACTGCTACTTTAGAGGCATTTATAGGTAATTGCTGAAAATTTGCTCCTATCCTGTATCGTTGTGTGTCAAAATAAGAAAACAAACGTCCTTGTAATAACTTATCTTCCGATGGTTCTATTCCGGGTACTAATGTTCCAGGTGAGAATGCCGACTGTTCTACTTCCTGAAAGAAATTATCCGGAACTCTGTTTAATGTCATTTTCCCAACCAACTGTAAGGGAATCATACTTTCAGGCCACACTTTAGTAGGATCTAACGGGTTGATATCCAATTTATCAAAGTCACTAGGTTTTAATAATTGTACATAAAGTTCCCATGACGGATACTTCTCCATCTTTATGTTTTCATATAAATCTACTGTAGCGTGCTGAAAGTCTTTTCCTTGCATTTCGGTAGCTTCTGCAGCTGTTAGATTTTTTACGCCTTGTAGAGATTTCCATGTATACTTTACGTAGGTTACTTCGCCCCCATCATTAACCCATTTAAAAGCATGTACTCCAGAACCATCCATTTGTCTGTAATTAGCAGGTATTCCGTAATCAGAGTAAACACGTGTAAGCATATGTGTTCCTTCGGGAATGTTACTAAAAAAATCAAAAACTCTGCTTGCATCCTGCTTGTTAGTCACGGGTGATGGCTTGAAAGCATGCACCATGTCAGGAAATTTAATCGCGTCACGAATAAAAAATACAGGCAGATTATTACCTACCAGATCATAATTCCCTTGATCTGTGTAAAATTTAGTAGCAAATCCTCTTGGATCTCTCAAAGTCTCCGGCGAACCTGTACCGTGTACAACTGTAGAAAAACGAACAAAAACAGGACTCTTCTTCCCTTTTTCAAATAATGAAGCTCTTGTATAGCCTGAGAAATCTCCAGATGCTATAAATTCGCCATAAGCTCCTGTACCTCTGGCATGAACTACTCTTTCTGGTATGCGTTCTCTATCAAAAGAAGCCAGTTTTTCGATTAAATGAATATCCTCTAATAAAACCTGTCCATTCTGACCGATTGTTTTTGAATTTTGATTATCACCAACAGGAGTACCTGTATTAGTTGTAATCTGTTTTTGTTGTGCCATTATTGATATTGATGACATAACCAAAGCACACAGAATTGATCTTTTTTTCATATAGCATTTTGTTTTAGAGGACAAATGTATATGAGCACATTTATAAATTCAAACTGATAAAAACAATGTTGACATAGGTAAAACCTAACACCTTGGATGCATATTGATTATAAGATATAACCTGTAAAATCGCTGCTTTTTTTGTCACAAAAAGTTTAGGAGGTCTATCCTGATTTACGCTACTTTCAGTACTTTTTTAGATGTTTACATAAGTGTTAAACAATATTTTCTAAATTACTGCTCAAACTTTACCGAAAGAGCGTGATCCGAGTTACTAATTTTTCCATTAACATAGACAAAAAAAACAGTGCTTATCAAAATGGTATGTATTGGCAGTGCTTTGGTATCTGGTATCGCTAGTCTAAGTTTTAATTTTGTCAGATATAAATTTTAAAATAAAAATAAAATGAATAAGGCATTATTATTAATTGATATACAGAAAGAATATTTTGAAAACGGAGCATTAGAACTTGTAAATCCTATTGCTGCAAGTGAAAACGCCAAGAAACTATTGGAGCATTTTAGAAAAGAAAATGGGACTATTATTCATGTTCAGCATATATCCGGAGAAGGTGCTCCCATTTTTGTTGCCGGTACAAAAGGAGTGGATATTCATGAAAATGTAAAACCGTTAGCAGGAGAAAAAGTAATTACAAAACAGTTTCCTAATAGTTTTAGAGGGACTGATTTATTAGAATATCTTCAGTCAAAGGAAATAACACATTTGGTAATTGCAGGGATGATGACTCATATGTGTATTGACGCAGGAACAAGAGCTGCTGTTGACTTTGGATTTGAATGTACTGTAATTGGAGATGCCTGTGCTACATTGAATCTTCAAATAAATGGTCAGGAAGTTAAGGCTGCAGATGTTCATAATGCATTTTTGGCGGCACTGGAATTCTTTTATGCAAAAATTATAACTACAGAAGATTATTTGCTGTCGTAAAATAAAGAGCAAATAAAGAATCACTTTTATAAAATGAGCTGTAATTTATTACGGCTTATTTTTTTTGGTTGGAAGTAATTTGTAAATGAAGTTGTAAATTTGCTTTAATTATAACCCGTTGAGTGCAATTACTGTGTCTATTCACTTCGCTCGGGTCGTGAAAAATTTATTTAACACATAGAAACATAGATTTTATGTGTAAAAAAGAGTCCAAAAAGAAATATATTTCTTTCACATAGCTAGCTATGTGCATTTAAAACAAGTGAAACGCCTTTTTTGTGCGTACAAGACCTATGTTTCTATGTGTTAAAATTAATTACACCCAACGGGTTAATTATAATATTTTAAGCACCTCTTAAAGAAAGTAATCAAGGAACAGATTCCAATACATTAACTAATTAAAAAAATGAAAACGGTCAAATTTCATAAAACAGAATGTGGTGTTGAAGTGCTTCTAAATGTATTGCACGGCGATATGCTGAGCGAAAGATATCTAGAGCGCGATACTTACAATACTGATTTTTTTGAAATATTGCTTTTTAAGACTGCCAAAGGATCTCTGATTTTAAATCAGCAGAAGATCGATATAAGGGACAATACAATTGTTTTTATTTCTCCCTTTCAAAAAAGGCAATGGACTTTAGAGAAAGAGGGATTGGATTATACGGTTCTGGTTTTTCAGGAAAATTTTCTTAATGATTTTTTCTCAGACAAATTCTTTACATATCGCCTTTTGTATTTCTATCAATTGAATTATCCTTTAAATATTAGTATTGAAAAGGAAGAGCTTCAAAAAGCACTTGGTCAGCTTATGGAAATCAAATACGAACTTGTTAATAGCAAAACAGATAGTATTCATATTATACGATCTCTTACTTATTACCTACTTTTGAAGTTTAACAGAATATATGCTAATGCAAATAATCTTTCAATTGATAGGGCAGAAAATAACTTTGCATACCAATTTAAACAGTTATTAGAAATACATATTAGGCAGAAGCAGCGAATTGACTACTATGCAGATTTATTAAATGTGAGCAGGATTACAATTAACACTTGTGTGAAAAAGCAGTTTAATGTAACCGCGACAGAGCTCATAAAACAAAGACTGCTTTTTGAGATAAAGAATGACCTGATACATTCCGGAAAGACTATTGCTGAGATTGCTTATGATCTTCATTTTTCTGAACCTGGACACATGATGCGATTTTTTAAAACACAGACAGGAATAACCAGCAGTCAGTTCCTCTCAGATTATCAAAATGGTATATTTTCATAACATTTTATAAAGCTGTTACAGAATAAGATAATTTTACAACAAAAGAATTACTATACTTTAAATGAAAGTTTACAGCATGGCAATTTCAATACATTTAAATCTGCCTCAAGGCAATTAATTTTTCAATATGATCAAAAAATACAAATCCAATAAGATATATTACCAAAGTACAATAACGCTTGCAGGACCAGTTGTAATTTCTCAGCTGGGGCATACCTTAGTGCAGACTCTTGATACAGTTATTATTGGGCATTATGCAGGAACTATATCATTGGCAGCAGTCTCGCTGGTTCATTCTGTTTTCATGGTAGTTTTGGTCATAGGATTAGGAGTTGCCTACGGATTAACGCCATTGATTGCACAAGAAAATGGAAAATCAAATTTTAAGGAATGCGCCGAACTTCTGTCAAACAGTTTATGGCTTAATGTCGCGTCTTCAATTTTTCTTTTTTTAGTAGTGTACTATGGTTCTATGTTTGCCATGCAGCATGCAGATCAGGATCCTCAGGTAGTCGAAACAGCAAAACCTTATTTACTTATTTTAAGTTTATCTATTATACCTTTAATGATCTTTCAAACTTTTAAACAGTTTGCAGAAGGACTGGGCTTTACAAAACAAGCAATGTCCATAACGATATGGGGAAATGTGCTCAACGTAATTATCGCAGTAATTCTGGTAAAGGGAATGTTTGGGATCGAGCCAATGGGAGTTAAAGGAGTTGGAATTGCAACATTGATAGATAGGATTTTAATGATGCTGGTTATGATGTGGTATGTACTTCGCTCAGAAAACTTTAGAGTTTACCTGCACCATTTCTCCGTTAAGTTTATTGATTTTTCAAAAATTGCAAAAGTGGTAAAAATAGGATTACCTGTTGCTATGCAGTATGTGTTCGAAATTGGAGTATTTGCAGTTGCCGCTCTAATGGCGGGTCATATAGGCGCAGTAGAACAGGCAGCCCATCAAACAGCAATAACCCTTGCCGCAATGACCTACATGATGGCAGGAGGAATTGCATCGGCTGCAACTATTAAAGTCGGAAATAGTTTCGGAAACAAAAATTACAAAAGACTTCAAAAGTTTGCTTATGCATCCTATCATTTAGTTATCATTTTCATGATGTTCTTTGCTGTAATTTTTACAATCTTTAATCAATATTTACCTTACTTAATAACAAATGACGTAAATGTTGTAGCGCTGGCTGCACAATTATTAATAATTGCTGCAATATTCCAGCTCTTTGATGGTACACAGGTAGTTGGACTAGGAACACTAAGAGGAATGGGAGATGTAAACATTCCCACTTTTATAACCTTTGTTGCATATTGGATTATTGGTCTGCCTGCAGCCTATGTCTTAGGTATGCACTTCAATTTAGGTGTAAATGGAATCTGGTATGGTCTGACTCTTGGTTTGTTAACATCGTCTGTCTTACTGTATTTAAGATTCAGATATGTAATGAATAAGGTCTTGGAAAAAAAATCTATAAGCTAATATTAATCTCTAAATAGTCAGCATAAAAAGATAATCTATGGTCATGTATCAATCAGATAAAATGATTTTAGATGCAATGAAATATCCTATTTTAACAGAACCTCCATATCTTTAAAAAAAAGAGAGAAAAAAAACATCATTTTATACACACCTATAAATGAAAAAATCAATAGTTGAGAGTACATCTTTTACTCCTTACCAAAAATTTATAATTGTTATATTATTCCTTTTACAATTTACGGTCACATTAGATTTTATTGTTATTTCTCCTCTCGGGGATATGCTGATTAAAAACCTTGATATGACTACATCTAGTTTTGGCTTTGTAGTTTCAGCTTATGCTTTTAGTGCAGGAATATCAGGATTATTGGCTGCAGGATTTGCAGATAAATTTGATAGAAAAAAGATTTTAATTTTCTTCTATACCGGATTTATTATTGGTACTATTTTCTGTGCTATCTCTTCCAGTTACTTAATGCTTCTTATAGCAAGGATTGTTACAGGACTCTTTGGCGGTGTAATCGGATCCATTTCCCTTGCCATAGTAGCTGATTTATTTTTGATTAATCAAAGAGGACGTGTTATGGCCTATATTCAAATGGCATTTGCTGCAAGCCTGATTTTAGGAATACCGGTAGGTGTTTATTTTGCCAATAACTGGGGATGGCATTCGGCCTTTATTATGATTGCAGGTATAGGTATTTTAATCCTTATTGCGATAGTGACTCAAATGCAGTCTATAAATAAGCATCTAGAATTCCAATCCAGTAAGAATCCTTTTCTCCATCTTTGGGGCACATTAAACAATAAAGAATATAGGATAGGTTTTACAGCCATTGCTCTTTTGTCTATTGGCGCTTTTATGCTCCAACCCTTTGGAACCGCTTTTATGGTTAATAATTTACATATTAGTCAACTCCAGTTACCTATGATATTTTTCCTTATAGGACTTTCAATACTTATAATAATGCCGTTGATTGGGAAATTAAGTGATAAGTTTAATAAATTCAAGCTATTTACAATAGCATCTCTTCTCTCGATAATTATGGTCATAATCTACACCAATTTAAATCCCATAGCATTATGGGAAATCGTAGTAATAACTATAGTATTGTATATGGCAATAATGAGCCGAATGATACCTGCATCTACTCTAAATACAGCCATTCCAGAAATAAAAGATCGCGGTGCCTATATGTCTGTAACTTCTTCATTGCAACAAATTGCCGGAGGGATTGCTGCTGTCTGTGCTGGGTTTATTGTACATCAGGATACTAAACAATCACCGCTGGAAAACTATGATATACTAGGATATGTATTTGCCGCAATAACGCTTTGTACCATATTTTTAATTTGGAGAGTGAATCAATTAGTGAGGCTAAAAAACACACTTCCAAAAATACCTCAAGAGGGTATATAAAATACGCCCTAAATTATGATGTGAATATTTAATTAATTTTATTTCTTGGTTGAGATCAATTCACTCATTTCTTCAAATCTTAAAGGAAATGGTTTATAAATTGTCTCGTAAGGCTCACAACATGAGCTCCCCTACTCAACCTTCAAACAAATAAATCATATCATTCCAATAAAAAAATAATTAAGTTTGTAGCATGGAGAAGACTATCAAAATTATTTCATCAGAAGAATTTCCAAGACAATTTATGTCTGATGCTTCTTTAGAGTTTGATTTTTTAAAAACTCCTTTACAGATATATGATCTGAATACAACAACAGAGTATATACAAATTCCAACTCCCCTTTTTAGACCTGATTATAATTTTATGGTCCATGTTACTAAGGGTAATGCAAAACAGCAAGTAGATAATGAGGTAATATCATTAACAGAAAATGATGTTTTATTTATAAAACAAGGCCATATTACAGCAATGAAAGAAATTGATTTGGTAATTACGGGTCATTTTATTTTATTTGAAGAAAGCGTCCTCAATCACATTTTGTCTAAACAAGAGTTGATACAAATTTTTGCCACTAATTCGGTTATTAAACTACCCAAAGAAACTAGTATATGGCTTAATTCATTATTTTGCTTATTAGGTCAGGAATTTCGAAATGAAAATTCCAATATTGAAATTTGTTATTCGCTTATGCAAGCAGCCTTTCAAAAAATAATTTCTTCAAATAAAGAACTTAATAAAACCGTACATCGTGGTAATGAAATCACTTTTTCCTTTAAAGAGTTGGTTTATAAATTCCATAGCCAGGATAAATCGGTATCCTTTTATGCAGATAAATTAAAAATTTCTGTAAATTATCTCAACAGATGCATTAAGCAAACCACAGGAATAGCCCCAAAAGAATGGATAAACAACGTTAGTATCCTGCAAAGCCAAATTCTTCTACAAGATTTGACTAAAGATATCTCCGAAATTGCTTTTGAATTGAATTATGAAGACCCTTCGTATTTTGGACGACTTTTCAAAAAAATAACTGGTACAACTCCTTCACAGTATCGAAGTTCACTTAGGCACGATTTGTCCGAATAAAGGCAAGCTAAATCCTAGCAACAATTATTGTTTTAACCACACCTTTGTCTTAAGAAAATCTTAGAGGGCTAATGCAGCTCGTGTGTTTAAATTTAATAAATGTTATTTTGAAAAAAGTGCTATCATTGGTTTTATTAACCTTGTTTATTTGCCTTCCTAATAAATTTTATGCTCAATTAATAACCGATGGCGCGGGGATTGGCGTTACAGTTAATGGAAAAAGCAGCTTTAAGAATTTATCTTCGGCAAATCCGTATTATGGGAATAAATTCAAATATAATACGTACGATTTTTGGTTGCCAATACCATCTTTTAAAATTGGAAAAACTCGTATTCTTGGAACAGTCAACTACCGTATTTTAGACTTTACATTCAATAAGGAAATTGAAGTTAGTCCGAATTACATCACAAAAATACAAGAGATAAAACCAACCATTGTAGTGCGGCATCCTTTTGGAAAACGATGCGCAGTTTTTGGAGTTTTAATACCAACTATTGCTTCCGATTTTAAAAGCTCTTTTTCTATGAATGATATGGTATATGATGGCATTTTTGGAGTCTCAAGAAAATTCGGAGAAAAATCAAATCTCGAAATCGGGATTGGTCCTCATATCATGTATGCTTTTGGAAAATTTCTGATAACACCTGCCGTATCTGTCGATTATAAAAGTAACAACGGTAAGTGGTTTGCACAGCTATACTGGCCAAGAGTTAATATTTTTCGAAATCTCGGCAATAACACACAAATTGGTGTAGCGGGATCAATAGACTGGACGCTTCACAACTTACAAAATTACAAGAATGATGAGAACCTGGAGATTGATTATGCTCAGTTCTCGGCTATTCATGGAGGCTTACAAATTAATCAACGTCTTTTTGATGGTTTTTGGCTTCAACTGCAAGGAGGTCTCGGATTTGCAAACAAATACACTTTATATAATTCTAATAATGACACCATTAGCAACTATAAAGCAAAAGAAATGCCTTATGTAAAGATGATGCTAACCTACCGTTTTGGAAAATAATTACAGAATAAAAATCAATAACAATAAATAAAAAGAAGGAAAAATGATGAAATTAATTCTTAGTGTT
Source organism: Flavobacterium sp. GL_143 (assembly GCF_057834355.1). Lineage (NCBI taxonomy): Bacteria > Pseudomonadati > Bacteroidota > Flavobacteriia > Flavobacteriales > Flavobacteriaceae > Flavobacterium > Flavobacterium sp. GL_143. The sequence goes on from NZ_CM174401.1 coordinate 4,431,819, forward strand.
CTACTATTAGGAGTGTCGTATTTTACTAATGCGCAACAATTAAAAATGAATGTTGATGTGACCAATGTTCAAAAAGGAAAAGGCAGTGTCGTGTTGAATGTTTACAACAAAAAAGAAAATTTTCTTAAAACCGCTTACTTTACCAAGGTTCAAAAGGCAAATCAGGGAACTATAAAATTTCAAATCGATTTGCCAAGAGGAACTTATGCTATTACCGTTTTTCAGGATTTAGATAGTAACGGCAATCTTAATAGCAACTGGTTGGGGATTCCTAAAGAGCCTGTGGGAAACAGCACTAATTTTAAGCCTGATGGTGGAGCGCCAACATTTAGTGATTGCTCAATTTATGTTTTAAACAATGATTCTACAATTACAATTGACCTCAATTAAGAAAACTTAAATTATGATATCAAATTATGAAAGAGGCAACTTTTAAAAATAGAATTATTGCAGAAATAAAAGGTGCCTGCAAGGAATATCAAACGGGCGATACATTAATTACAGCCTTACAACCTACAACTGTTCAATTTAAAACCAGAGAACTTACATTGATAGTAGGTCCTTCGGGTTCAGGAAAAACTACTTTGCTCTCCCTGTTAGGTTGTGTTATCTACCCCACAAAAGGAGATGTTTTTATAGATGGTCAACAGGTAAATACACTTTCGGCCAAAGAATTATCGCTTTTGAGATTAAATAAAATAGGATTCGTATTTCAAGGCTTTAACCTTTTGGCTCCGCTTAACTCTTTAGAAAACGTTATGATGCCGCTACAACTTATGAATTTAAGTGATACTGAAGCAAAGAAAAAAGCAGAGAAAGCATTGGAATTAGTCGGGATGAAAGATCGAATGAAAAACTTACCCAAAATGCTAAGTGGTGGTCAACAGCAAAGAGTTGCAATTGCACGAGCCCTGGTAACTAATCCGCCAATAATGCTTTGTGATGAACCAACGGCTGCATTAGATGTTAAGAGCGTTGGTTTGGTAATGAATGAGTTAAAAGCACTTGCCCAAAATGGTAAGAGTGTTATTGTTGTTACACACGATATGCGCCTTAAACAATTTGCTGACAGAATTATTTATGTAGATAATGGGATTGCAACCGATAACGAAAATCATTAAACCAATATTATAAAGAATGAAATATATTTTAATTTATCTAATAGCTCTATTTTTTTGCAGTTGTAGTAAGAAAGAAGAAAAGATATCAAATCAGACATCAGATCACAAGGAAGTTCCTCTATCAGGTATTGTAGGTCTTGGTCGCATAGAACCTGACGAGAAACTATCCTCATTAGCGACAGAAGTGGGAGGCATTGTTGTAGCTATCCATAAGAAAGAAAATGATGTGATTATTAAAGGGGATCTAATTATTGAATTGGATCATGCTGTTCAGGATGCCAAAAAAGACCAAATTAAGAGTAGAATTGAAACACAAAGAATCGAAATTAATGTAGCGCAACTAAACTTAAGAGAGCAGAAAATAAATTTAGCCAATAAACAAATTGAGTTGGAGCGATTGAGAAACTTACTTAAAGAAGGAGCTGAAACAAAACAAAACTTTGATAATCTGGAAACAGAAACCAAAATTTTTCAAACGAATGTAGAACAATTACAAGCGCGGGTTTTGATAGCAAATTCACAACTTCAGGAAATTAAACAAGAGTTGAAAGTTTCAAACAAGGAATTGCAACAGTATTTGGTAAGAGCACTAAACGATGGACAAATTTTAACTATGAATGCTACTAAAGGCGCCGCACTATCACCAAATCAATCATTTGCAGATTTTATTCCAAAAAGCAAATTGGTTGCTACTTGTGAAATTGATGAGCTGTTTGCAGACAAAATTAAAAAAGGGCAAAAGGCTATTATCCGCCAAATTGGTTCCAATAAAACTATTGGTTCTGGTATTGTAGTTTTTACTTCTTCGGCACTTAAGCGCAAATCACTTTTTTCTGAAAAGGCTGGCGATCAGGAAGACAGAAGGGTTCGGGAAATAAAAATTCTATTGGCAAACCAAACAAAGTATTTAATTAATTCCAGGATTGAATGCGTTATTCAAACATCAAATAAGTAAGATAAACAAGAATGGAATTGTATATACCTTCAAATTGGTTTCAAATACCGATCTGAATATGCAAATACAATGTTCCATTATAAACAAATAGCCTCTAAAAATGAATTCTATTATTAAAATAGCTTGGAAGTTTATCCGCTTTGATAAAACAAAAAGTATAGGAGTAGTTGTTGGGATAGTGATAAGCACCTTTCTTATTGGTCAGCAAATCGGCACATTTAATTTTTTGACAGGACTAATGAGTGTGTTGGTAAAAAATACAACATCTGACATTTGGGTTGTTGATAATAAGACGACAGATGCCAACCAACTTAGCCTGATTGACTCGAGAAAAGAAAAAGAGATTAAGAGCCTGCCAGGTGTTAAAGAAGCATTTCCTATTGTTATGACAAATGGAAAAGCTAAATTTTCTGGAGGAACCAGTGCTGTGGTAAACATTATAGGCAGCGAATACCCTTATTTTAAAGCAGGTCCTGACAGCACTAAAATAATAGAGGGAAAACTTCCTGATTTATTGCAAGAAGCGGGAGTCTCTGCAGATTACTTTGATCGGAGCAATTTTGGAGGTTCATCAAATGTTGGAACCTATTTTGAAATTAACGGAAAAAGAGCCGTTATTATGCTACAAACTAAAGGAATACGAGGTTGGGGTGGTTATTTAATGTACACCTCAATAGATAGAGCAAGATATTATGGTAATATTTCTTCCACTAATATAAGTGCCTTAATGGTCAATGTAAAAGAAGGCGAAGATGTGAATCATGTTGTAAATCAAATCAATAATTCTATTTATGGAGTAAGAGCTTGGCGTACATCATCCCTAAGTTCCTCTACTATAAAAAGTGTTTTGGCTTCTACTGGCTTAGGTGCCAGCACAGGATCTTTGGTGGGATTTGCTATCATTGCCGGTTTTTTTATTATTGGTCTCACGATGTATTCGTCGGCACTTGACAGGATTAAAGATTATGGAACTTTAAAAGCAATTGGCGCTACCGATTCGTACATCCGAAAGTTAATACTTACTCAAGCTACTTTGTTTGCTGTTGTCGGCTTTCTAATTGCTCTGGTTTTCTTAATGGGTTTTAAAAAAGGCATGTATCAATCGGGAATAGTGATCGATTTTAGCCCAATAATACTCTTCTCCATCCTAATGGTCACTTTTTCTATTTCGCTTTTTGGGGCTGTGTTTGCTATTAGAAGAATAAAAAATGTAGAACCAGCTTCAGTATTTAGAGGCTAAAAAAGTTATTATGATAAAAAACAATTCAATTAATATCTTCTTTATAGGATGTCTTATACTAATAAGCATTTCAAAAATGAATGCGCAAAGTGTAGTATGGTCATTAAATAAAGCAATTGAAGAAGCACAAAAAAACCGAAAATTATTGGCTTCGTTGGAAACTGAATATAAAATCAATCAATTAAAGACAAAAGAGTTAAATGCAAAATATTTACCCCGAGTATCGCTGAATTACAATTATCAGTATAATCCAATTATTGCTACAAATGTTTTACCTGCAAGCGCATTTAACTCTGGAACTTCTTCAAGTGATATGATTCCGATAAAATTAGGCGCTAATTATTCTCAAAATGCAGGTATTTTGCTGCAACAACCTTTACTGGATATCTCTATTTCAAAATTAATTACTGAGTCTAAGTTACACGAGAAACTAGCCAATTTAAGTGAAAAAGAAGTAAGATTAGAACTAACTTATGAAGTTTCAAAAGTGTATTTTAATATATTGGTAACAGAAGAACAAGTAAAAGAAGCTATAGGCGATACCGCTCGTACAGCATTAAGTCTGAAAACTATAACCCAAAAATATAATAATAAAAGAGTTTTAAAAGTTGACATAAATGACGCCAAAATAACGCATAATAATGCTGTACAAAAATATCTTAATGCAACAAATAACGTATTGGTTCTAAAACAGTATCTTTTGTATGTTACAGGAAATGAATCTTCTCTAGCGTCTTCAATGATATTAGAGAAGTATAATATAAATGAAAATATTACTGATCTTGATGAAAATCAAATTCTGGCTTTACCTCAGATCGAAATTTTGAAAACACAAAATGAAGTACTAGAGAATAAAAAGAAACTAGAAAGAGCTAAACATAGTCCGATGATTAGTGCCAATGGTTATTTAGGAACAGATCAGTTCACAGAAAACATGAACCCTTTTCAGCAAGACAGTTGGTATGGGAATAGTTATATTGGTATCTCATTAAAGTTACCTATTTTTTTTGGAGAGAATACGGCAAAAAGAATAGATCAATTAAAATTCCAGCAAGAGCAAAATAATAATCGAATTGTTGAGGATGTTAATAAAAACAAATACAATGCCCTGAATGCTAGTGCTACGTATAATAACGTCTTGCAACAGTTAAAAACGGTACGTGAAAATAGTAAACTCACTTCCGAAATGGTACTGGTTTATCAGGAGCGATATAAGTTTGACCAAATATCGTTTAATGAACTAAATGATAAAGAGATTCAATTACAAAATCTGGAACTAGCCTATAATCAACTTCAAAAAGAATTGATAGTGTCGTGGCTTAATTGGAAAAAGGCTGCGGGAAAATTAGTTTTATAATATTCAATACGGGATTAATTAAAATTTCAAAAAAAACCGACTCTGTTTAAGAGTCGGATTTATTGCACTAGTATTAATTTAGGTAGTCTTATGATTTTGGTTCACATGCTTCTGAACCAAGATCTTGCCACATTGAACCTGTAGAGCTGCCGGGTTCGTTACCTGGCTCAGCTTGGTAACTGGCTTTCCATTGAGAATGATTATGATTTACATAACTGTTGGCTTCATAACTTCTTATATTATTCCAGATTGTTGCTATATTGCTAATCAACTTCCAGCTATCATTTATATCTGGTTGCAGTTCTCCGGGATTAATATAATGTTTGTTCTCCCATACTAAGCCCTTATAACTTACTTTATGAGTTCTTTCTCCAGGATAAGCTATAGTAGAATTCCAAACCGGATAATCACCTGCAGTATCATCAACACATTTTCCTGGTTCAGGGTCATCTTGTAATACAGTTAATTTTGCAACAGCAGTCGCAGTCTGATTTTTACTGTCAGTAACTGTACATGTAATATCAAATACTCTATGATTTTCTACATTAGCTGTTACATAAGTGATATGAAACATATTGTGATCAATATCTGGAGATGTCAAAGGATCAGGTAAGTTCCATTTATAAGTAAATGGCCCCTCCCCGTCTGAAACCATAGCATTAAATTTAGCGTCATCACCTTTTTTTACAGTCAGCAAAGCAGGCATAATCTCTAATGTAGGTAATGACGGAACTGAACTATCTTTTACTATTAAATCAGCATAAGCTTCGGTAGTTTTACCATTTTTATCAGTCACCTTACACGTAATATCAAATCTTTTATTACCTACCACATTATCTGTAGTATAGGTTACATTCTCTTTATCAAGACTATTGCCACTAGAACCTAATCCTGAAGGCAAGTTCCATAAATAAGTAAATGGAGCTTCTCCCTCAGCAGAACAACTAAAAAAAGCTGTGTTTCCTTTTTCTACCTCTACTTCATTAGGTGTAATATTTACTATAGGTGCAGGTTCTGGATTTTCGGAATCATCAAAATCAAGATCAAATGTTTGATAAAATGCATGAGCAGTGTCAGAGACAATCCATGCTACTATCATTACATGATGCCCTTTTTTTTGAGGAAGTACTACACTGGTTTCGGTTGGTGCTGCTCCATATGGTAGAGGAGTTGCATAATGATGCATATTAAACGGTACAGGCTCAAGCTGATCTCTAGTTATTCTTTCATCAGGATTCCAGCCATCTTTAGTAATCCAGTGATTATATCCTCTGGTGGCATGAGGAGCATTATAACTCCATCTCATTCTAAAATTTTGACCCGAATTAACTTTTGTTTTTGGCCATACTTGCCCTTTTTTTGCTTGCAACTCACGGTCAGTACAATTTACGATATCCCAATCAGATCCAGATTCGTTTGTCCACCCTCCGCTATTTATATAATTATCCGGAGGTACAGGTCTGGTGTGAGGACCACCTTGTTCATCTTGAGGATATTTATCTAAACCGGAACTTACTATTGTCGTAAAAAATTTGCCTCCCTCAAATTGATTTATGTTCCAATCGAGTAACCAACCGAGATCATAAGCGAGTCTTCCGCGCGTGTTGAATGCATAACCATGTCTGGTTTTTTTAACAGTTTTTAATTTTGCTTCTTGCATAATTTTTAGGTTTTAAGTTAATATTGTAAGATTTGGGTTAATCTTATTCCTTATTTCCTTTAAAATTAAAACTTTTTTCTCATAAAATACAAATTTTAATAAGAAAATATGCATATCCTGTATTAATGATAATATTGAACTTTTAAAATGAATTCTATATTAAGAATCTCTTTTTTAAGTGTTAAGGATGCACTAAAAAGAAATGCCTATTTCTTCAAATCCTGCAGAAAATGGTTTGGAATTTGAGCCTTCAGAAAATTGATATTCATTATAGAACAGAAAATACATCAGGAAAGAAACCTAAAACTCTTCAGAGAAATGCTTGGTATAAAACAAGAAGCAGTGTCTTATAATCTGGGAAATGACTGGAATCAGAAGAAAATATTTATGGCAAGGCTTGAAAAATTAATCACTAGATAATCGTTTATAGAAGATATATTAATTACAAAAAGAGACTTGGAAGTCTCTTTGTATTTTGGAACTACAACGGGGATAGATTTGGTAATACAAGTTAAAAATAATTTAAACCATACTTTTGTCAAATAATTTGAAATTATATATTTGCTAATTATTTAAAGTATCTTAAATCGCGTACAAAGTTTTGAATCTAATCTATACTTTTTAATACTTTAAAATTATCTATTTTATAAAATAAAATAAGTATTTTATTCTATTTTTGTTTCTTTTACTTATGAGAACTTTTGTTATATCCGATATACATGGAAATAATGTTGCTTTTAGAAAAGCACTTAAACATGTTAAATTAAAAAAAACTGACCATCTAATTATTTTGGGAGACTTTATTGATCGCGGTGAAGATAGTAAAGGTGTATTAGATACAATTTTATTGCTAAAAGAGCATAATTTCAATCTAGTCTGCTTGAAAGGTAATCATGAACAAATGCTTTTAGACTCTTTCGATAATGTTAATAATTTAAATAGTTGGCTTAAGAACGGTGGAGAAAAAACTTTACTAAGTTTTCTAACAAGTTCTATAAACAAAATACCCTCTAAGTACATTGATTTAATTAAATCTTTTACTTACTACTACGAAAATGAAAATTTTATTTTTGTACATGCGTCTTTAAACATGACAATAGAAAATCCTTTCACAGATATTGAAACTATTTTATGGGAAAGAGAACCATCTAAATATTATGATGAGAGCTGGATAAAAAACAGAATACTAATACATGGGCATAGCCCAACTGAACAAAACATTATAGCTTCTAGCATAGAAAATAAAAATAAAGTTATATGCATTGATAATGGAAGCTTTTTAAAAAGGGAAGAGTATGGCAGTATCTGCATTCTTGAATTAGAAAATTATAAATATAACTTTATTAGATGAAGATTTTAAACGTTGTTAAAGTAATTAACCAGGGAGGATTTGGAATTATAGAAGAAGTAACATGTGATGATGGGAAAAATTATGCTCGCAAAACTTTTAGTCCTTCTTCTCAATTTTTGAGTGATAAACAACTTTGCGATAAATTAAAAATAAGATTTATAAGAGAAGTAAAAACGCAAAAATTATTGCCCAAAGAATATTTTATACCAATTATCTTCCACGATTTAATTAGCAGTAATCCTTGGTTTTTAATGCCAATAGCTGAAGATGTATATGTAAATGAGATAATTGCTTGCAAAAATGAAAATAGAAATCCTGAGGGATTAAGTGATATTTTAAATTCTCTTGAATTTATACATAGTAAAGGGCTTGTACACCGAGATTTAAAACCGCAGAACGTATTAAAACACGAAGGCATATGGAAATTAGCAGATTTTGGGTTAATTTCTCAAGATAAAGAAATTTTATCCCAAACAATCACTACGAGTAATAATGCGTTTGGAACTGTTAATTACTGTGCACCTGAACAAACTACAGAATTTCGACGAGTAACTCCTCAAGCTGATATATATTCTTTTGGAGCAATTCTACATGATATTTTTACTGATGGAAATAGAGTTCCTTATTCCGAGCTTACTGCGAATGGGGAAATTGGAGTAATTATTGGGAAATGCACTAAACATAAAAAAGAAAATCGCTTTAGCGATATTAGTACATTAAGAAATAAACTTTTATATGTCTTATCTAAAAAGCCTATTTTAAAGGCTGTTGTAGATAATCAATGGTTTGAAGATTTCAAAAATACCCAAAATTGGAATGTAGATACTTTTGAAAGTTTTGTTTTTTTCTTGAAAAAAAATGAAGCTTTACATCATTCATTTTTTTATGAAACTAATTTAGAGAAAATAGTCAACCTTTATATAATTGATGTTGAATTATTCAATGACTTTTGTTTAATGTATTTTGATTGGGTTTATTCAACAAGCTATCAATTTGATTATTGTGATGTAATTATTGGATATATATTGGATATCTATAATAAAACATTTGATTTGGAAGTAAAAGCTAGAGCTGTTGTTACTTCTGCTGAATTAGGGAAGTCACATAATAGATGGTACGTAATGCGTCATGTACTAAATATGTCTAATAAGGAGATTAGTGATGATTTAGCGTTTAGAATTATTATTGAAATGGATTCTAATACAAAAAACAAAGGAAATTTTCATAGATGCGCACAGGGTATAAACTTAAGTGTTAACAATTACCATGAAATAATTGCTAGTTTATTTTAACCCAATCGCGCGGATTTGAAATCCGTGCTTGCAAAGTGTATATTAACAGATTAAAAAAAAGAAACCTCAGGTTTTTATCTACAACCTTTTTATTAATATAGGAATGGGCACGGAACGAATTTCCGCGCTATCGTTGCGCATATCTGATAATCGGGTATCTCACTAGCTTATGAGTCAAGATATTTCATGGAAACCAATCTTTACAAAAAAATAAAGAGGATTGAGGAAACTAAAGAAGTTACCATCTTAACTTTTTAAATTCTCTTTGAAATTAAAACGGAAGGAATTTTCACAAGCTATAATAAATCAAACAAAAAAATTACAATTTTATTTAATTGTAATTTTCCATCTTTTCAAATTGGCTAATTGAATCATCTATTAACCAATTTAAAGAAACAAATTCAGTACAAGTACGAAAAAAATAGTGATCTGAAATTTTTATCATGCCAGCAGAACTTTCTTTCTTTTGTGGCTGTATAGTGAAAATATACCTATCATCATCCGCATATATAAAATCATAGTTTTTAAAGGAACAGTAATTTTTCACTTCCTCTAAATCAATAATTATAAAGATGACAAAACTACCGCTAATAAAATCCAAATAATCATTAGAATCTAAAATACTTAAAGAAAAAGGATAATATCCTTGACCCGAAAATTTATACTTATTTAAAGAAAACATCATTGGATTTTTAAATTGTCTAAAATTTTCTTCCATGAATCCTTCTTCAAATTCTCTCGAAACAAAATAATAAATTCCTTTTTCAACTTCGGAAGCAGCGTTTTTAGTTTCTTTAGAAGATTGAATTAATTTATTTAATTCGTTAATATAATTTACTTCATTACTATTCAAGTCCACACGTATTGTTTCTCCTTGAATCCCATACAAACCTTCTGTTTTGTCGGTTTCTAAATATTTAACAATTTTATCAGCATTTTCTTTTTGTCTATGAATTCTTGAATTTTCAAATGTACTTGATTTAACTTCAAAAAGACTAAAACCTCCTGGATAAACAATCGTTAAATCACAATATTTCAAAACACTAGTAATATCGTTGAAAACAGCAATCATTCCTTCCTTATAAATTTTTTTAAAGGTGTTTATTTCTTTTTTTAACCCTATCTTCTCTGAAATAAAACCGGCAGATTTTTTAAAGTTTTGTGGCTTAATATCTAGTTTGCTAATAAAAGTAAAAGCTACAGCATCACCAACGCTACGATAAGTATCTATCACAAATCTTATTTCTTCAAGTTTATTTTCTAAAGATTTAATTTTTGCTTTTATTTTTATCGATTCTTCTTTAGTTAATTTTTGAGAAGGATTTTTCCTGCGAATATTTAAATCTTTTATTTCAGATTTTTTAGCTCTAACTTTATTTTCTAAGGATATAATTTTTTTAATAATATTCAATTGTACTAGTTTCCACATTTCTGCATTTAAATATGGCTCTTTACTAGCAAATTTTACTTGATCCAAAAGCTTCTTTAGAGCATTTCGATGGTATCTTATCATGTCATTAATTATATTAATTTATAAGAATCAATTTGGTTATAACATTTAAGTTATTTACAAAAAAACACCTAAGAAGTATGTTCTGTAGTATTTTTATTTAGACTTTTTTTTGCGATATTTCTCATTGCGTAATTCGCTCGGTCAAGTAATGTTTTAACTGTATCAGTCTCTTTTAATTGTGCTAAACCACAACATACGGTAATTTTATATACCTTATCATCTATAAGAAAATTATGATCTGCAATAAATTTCCTTTTTCTTTCTGCTGGAATTTTAGCTTGAGCTATATTAGTATCTGAATTAACTACTACAAATTCGTCTCCCGTTTCATATCTTCGAAATGTTTCGTCTGTTATACGAGTGTCATCTAGTAATAATCTTCCAACCTCTGAAAGAATCAAATCTCCTATTGAAGGAGAATAAGTTTCATTAAATACTTTAAAATCATCTATATCAATTAGAATAATTGAGAGAGCTTTCCCTGATTTTTTAGATTCTTTTATTTTTTCTTCAAGGTATTCTTCAAGAAGGCGGTGACTTTTCAATCCTGTTTTTTGATCTGTATAAGTTATCTTTTTTAATTGTTCAATTTTCCTTTTAAGAAAATTTCTTACAATTACAATTGTTATAAATACAATAATTATACAAATAATTATTATTTCATAAAATTTCAAGGAAATTACTTTATCCAAAAAATCCTCAGCCTTTACCTCTCTTTGAAAAAGCTTTAAAATTATGAATCCAAATACCAATCCAATTAATATTTTAAAAGCATCGTAATATAATTTAGGTAAAAAATCAATCTGAAATTTCTTAAATGCTTCTTTAAATTTTATCATTATAGAATTTATGTTTAGAACATTATAACTTTATAAAATTGACAGTTTTTGAACCGAAAATTTCTGAAACCGAAAATACAATTAAAATATGGAAATTCTATTAAACTTCAACCTCAGCTTATTTTTTTGACTAAACAAATAAAAATTAACTTAATTCACAGCCTTCACCTGCAAGATTACACTGGTTCTTCTAGCATTGACTTCAGGATTAAAACCAACCTTCATCAGAAAATCTCCCGAATAAATCTTAGAGCTATCAATGGGTGACTGTGTTTCGGGATAAAGATTTACTTCTTCAATTCTATATTGTTTTTTTGGATCCAGTCCCTGCATTTTAATAGGCAACCCAATGGTGGTATTGAATGTGGTGGCTACATAATAGTTAAACACAATTACCTCTTCTTGAGTCTCCTTTACGTATGCCATCGATGCCACTTTTTCATCATCGGGGTTTTGTAACCTATATTGATCGCCATGCCAAATGATATCTTTAATTCCATTATACAGCTTCACTGCATTTTGTGCATACAGTAAATCCTTAGCATCTAATTCATTTACCCGAATATCGAAACCCAGTTTGCCCATCATGGCAACATCTGTTTTAAACTTGATGGATTGTTTGCCCATATCCGTTACATGATTGTCCACTGCAATAGAAGGAAAATAATATGAATATTCCCATTGCATAAATATTCTGTCAAACGGGTTGGTATTATCGCTCGGCCAAAACTCCGTGAAGTACTGCAGGGCAGCATAATCAACTCTTGAGCCACCACCTGCACAAAGCATCATGGGTGTTTTTGGATGTTTGGCTCTTACTCTTTCCAATACTTTGTTTAAACCACGAACATATTCAATATAAAAGTGATCCTGGTTTTTTAAGAATGGTGAGTGAGCATTATAGATAAGCGAATTACAATCCCATTTGATGAATGCCAATTCAGGTACATCTTTAAACAATTGCTCCACAGTGTTGTACACAAAATCCTGAACCGCTGGATTAGTAAGATCAAGCACAAGTTGGTTGCGCATATAAAATTCTTTTATACCTGGTTGCCTGATGATCCAGTCAGGATTTTTTTCATACAATTCGCTTTTAGGATTCACCATTTCGGGTTCTATCCATATACCAAACTTTACGCCATGGGCAGTAGCTTCCTTACCTATAGAGCTGATACCATTCTTGAGTTTTTGTTTATTATACTGCCAGTCGCCCAACCCTGCTGAGGCTCCGTTACGGGGATATTTATTACCAAACCACCCGTCGTCTAACAGAAAAACATCCACTCCTAGTTTCTTTGTGTCTTTAGTGAGCTCGCTCAGTTTTTCATCATTGAAATCGAAATAAGTGGTTTCCCAATTGTTTAATATGGTTTGGCGTTGGCCACTGCCTTGCGCCAATTGATAGTTTCTGGCCCAGCGTTGCAAGTTACGGCTTGCCCTGCCTTTACCTTCATCAGAATAAGTGTAAACAAAACGTGGTGTAGTGAACTTCTCAGATGGTTTTAATGTGTAGTTCGATGAAAAATTATTAATGCCCGCTGTTACCCGCAAGTAGTATTCATCAAAGGTTTCAAAATCAATTTTAAAGTTACCAGACCATTCCAATGAACCGGCAATTACTTCACCTTCTGTTTCGCCTGCGGGCTTGTTAATCGATATCATGAAGGAGGATGAATGCAACAGGTTGCTGCGTGTACCCAGCTTTGAATCAAGTGTGCGGATGCCATGCAATAACTGTTGTTCTTCCGACAGCATCTCACGCCCCCAGCCACTGTAATGATTTTTAAGGAAAAACTTTTTACCCTGAAGTGTAAGGTTCGCAGAAGCATATTTATTCAGCACAACATTACCCTTTTCCTTATGCTCTATTTCCGACCATTGTTCAATTACATCTTCTTTATAATAGGCCTTGTAAAATAATGTAACCTGGAATTTGTACCTCGCATCGTTCAACACAATAGTAGTCAACGTCTGGTTATCATCAATTTTTTTTACTTCGTGATTCACATACTTCAACACGGCGGATTTATTTCCATCGCTGTGGGTTACAGACAGGGCAGGCTCCATCAGGTTAAGCGAGCCGGATGCTACGTAGGCTTCCCGCTTGTTAAACAAATCATCATTACCCACCTTAAACTTATCCAGTGAGTTGATGACTGCATATTCATCTGTATTTTTTAGTTTTTTCCCAAGGTAGGTAGCCAATAAAGAGCTGTCTTTATCTGTTTGCAGTACTAGAACTGTGTTTTCAGTGGATACCGTAATGGTTTCCTGACTAGTAGCCTTGCCTGTAAAAAATATCATCACAACGAAACAGGTTTTAAAAAGTTTAGAATGCATTTTATGCGGATTTTAAATTAATAAATTGGGAAACTTCGATATTAAAATCATCTTTTCCCATGATCTTTCGGTTTATATTTATTTGCACTGTTTGGTTTGATAAAAAAACTCAAGTGTTTATATTTACTTATTTCTTCTATTACATTCATAATGTTAAAGCATGATAGCCATTAGCAATCAAAATAGTATTTGAAGTCTTTTTAAATATATGATTATTCATAATTAATTTTTAAGCAAAAAAAACAATAATTCATAAGATTTTAGAAATACAATATTATCATCAAATAATACTATATTATCCTAAATTGTATAATCTCAAACAAAACTTCTATCGAACTATGCTTAAAACTTAACACTTAAAAAAAATACAACAGCCACTATTAAACAAGATAAAGTGCAATCAAAACACTATCAGACCCTGTTCTCCCCTCTCGTATAGATATATTATAGAACTAAATAAAACGCGCTCCCCGAAGAGTTCTTATGAAAAGCTGTGCGAAGGTCTCCTGACTTCGCACCCGCATAGAGAATCAACAAAGAGATGTCTCAAAAAGTAATAGCATCATATTATAGAATATCGGAACGGCAAGAAGTCGGGAGACTTTGCAGCAGTGGTTTCAATAATTCAAAAACAATATTATAAACAACAGTTATTATTAATTATTGAACATAATACGGAATATTATATAAACATCGTACTGGATTTCCATCTTTGATTGCCGGAATCCAGTTTGGGGATAATCTTAAAACCCTTTCTAATTCTTTCCCCGATCCGTAACCAAAATCACGAAGAATTTTTATTTCAGACAAACTGCCGTCTTTTTCAATTTTTATAGTTGCAAAAACACCGCCTCTGGAAGCTTCATCATCCATTAATTCTTGTGGCATAACATAATTTTTCTTTAAAAAAGCATAAAACTTTTCAATACCTCCCGGGAATTTTGGCAGAGTTTCTACCGCAGAAGCATTATAAACTTCATTATCTTTTGGCTTACTATCGTGATGCTTTTCTAATTTTATTGTTTGTTGTGGTACAGTCTTTTCGATATTTTCAGAAGCCGGCTCTGCCATTGCCGGAACTGTAGTATTTTGACAGCTCAATAACAATAAAAAGCTAATGGCTATTAAAAAATTTCTTATCATAGTTCTTTGTTTAGTGGAGAATTTATATGTAAAAAAACAAAATTTATTCCATTCAGAAGTCAATAATTTAATATCCATAAATCTAATTTTGACGAAACTAATTGCTTTACAGGCACAGAAAGATTTTTCGTGCTCTCGTTGCGCATATCCGAGCGATCGGATTTACACAAAAAACAATATTTAGACTTTTAGTAACATTCTTAAATCTTATTTCAGGCATGGTAGTTATTTGGATATCTCAAATTTGAGAGATAATTAAATAATTATAAAATATGAATGAAGATATTTTTAAATCAAAAACTAATTTAGATCCTTCAGAGTACAAAAAATTATTTGGAGATCCTTTTTGGAATGAACAAGGAAGTCCAAAAGCTAGAAACTTTTATCTCCAGCTGAGCGAAAAAGACAAAGCTTTAATGTTAAAAAAGAATTACCTTGAAATGATTAAAAAAGCCAGAGAAAGAAATTTCAATATGGCAGCAGATTGTTTACAATGGTGGTTAGACGGTACAGGATTTACAAAAACCATAGACTTTAACTGGTTGAGAAAGCAAAGTGAGGTTATTGCCGCAGAAAATGTAAATCTTGAACGATTCGAGGAAAGACTTGGACTTGAACGTTTTAATGAAAAATTAATTAAAAATGGAGATTTTTCAGAATATAAGAATGAATTGCAACGTCAACTTGTTGGCGGTGTTTTTCGTGAATTATATTATGTTTGTGGTACAAGTACAATAACCTCAAAGGCTGATTTTAAAATTACCCGAGTAAATAATAATTTTGTATTATCAGGAACAATAATTCATTATTGGTGGGATAGGTACGACTGGCACAAAGGAGCAAATGCTTATATCAATGGTTTTGGATATGTTAACGACTCAGATGCTTTGTTAGTAGAAAAACATTGCGGAGCAAGACCGTATGAAATGAGAAGTCAATGGCAACAAAGTTTTAATAAAACTTTTCAATCTGGATTTTTTGGAGGATTAAGTATAAAATTGAAATAGAAAAAATGAAAAAAAAAATATACATAGGTTTAGCAATTCTAATTATTTTATTATCATTTTATTATTATTGGCAAAATAGATATGTAGAACTTCGTCCTGTACTTGTAAATGAGGATTTGCGTGAACCGGTATTATTTTCAGAAACATTTCATAATCAATTATTTAAAATCGCAAAAACAAATGAAATTCCGCCAAATTTTTATAAAAACATAAAGTGGGTTTTGGAAAGAGAACATCAAGAATATATTGTAAAAAATGGAGTGATTTATATCAGATATAAATACATGAATGATTACGAAATGATTTGGAACCATACTACTAAAACTAACAATCTCGAATGGTTTAAATCGCAAAGAAAGATGGATAGTATTAATGGAGATTACGAAAGCAAAGAAAAATTAGATAGTATTATTAAGGGATTTATTCATTAAAATAGAATAATGAAAAAGAAAATATACATATCAATAATAGTTATAGTTCTTTTATATGCCTCTTATTATTATTGGCAAAATAGGTATATTGAACTTCGTCCAGTAATTTTAGCAGAAGAAAACTACACCCGACAAATAACGTTTTTTGACAATGATCTTTACAAATTTGCCAAGCCAAATGAGATTTCTCCAAGTTACTATAAGAACATAAAATGGGTTTTGAATGATTCCAGAGTAGATTATATAGAAGAAAACGGAATTATTTATGTTCGAAATAAATTCCTGAACGACATGGATATGGTTTGGAATTACACCACTAGAGCTATCTCTACGAAATATTTTAAACAAGAAAGAGAAAGAGATAGTCTATATCTTATTAGAATCAAAAAACGTACAGATTCTCAAAAAACAATAATAGAATCTATTTTAAAAACTATAAAGACAGACTCTATTAAATTCCATAGAGATCAGGAAAATAAAGAGAAATAAAAACTATTATTAAGGGATTTATTCATTAAAATGAAAAAGAAAATATACATAACCTTAATTGCTCTAGTTCTTTTCTTTTCTGGTTACTATTATTGGGAAAATAGATACGTCGAACTTAAGCCGGTAATTTCAAAAGGATACGATCGCCAAATAGTATTCTTTCAAAATGACTACTATAAATTTGCAAAACCAAATGAGATTTCTCCAAGTTACTATAAGAACATAAGATGGGTATTGAATGATTCCAGAGTGGATTATATTGAAGAAAATGGAATTATTTATGTTCGAAATAAATTTCTGAACGACATGGAGATGGTTTGGAATTACACTACTAGAGCTATCTCTACGAAGTATTTTAAAATAAAAAGAGAAATGGATAGCATCAATCTTATTTCCGAAAAGGAGTATGTAGATTCTCGGAGAAAAAAAATAGATTCTGTTTTAAAAACTATAAAGACAGACTCTATTAAATTCCATAGAGATCAGGAAAATAAAGAGAATTAAATACTATTATTAAGAGGTTTATTCATGAAAAAGAAAATATACATAACCTTAATCACTCTAGTTCTTTTGTTTTCTGGTTACTATTATTGGGAAAATAGATATGTAGAACTTCGTCCTGTAATCTTAAATAATGACATACACGGAGTTAAAGTGTTTAGTCGTAATATAGTATTTTTTCAAAATGACTTCTATCGAATCGCTGAAAGAAATGAAACACCACCAAATTTTTACAAGAATATAAAATTTGTTTTAGATCATCAGATAGACGATTATATCGTTAAAGATGGTATGATTTACATTAAATATAAATATATGAACGACTTGGAAAGGATTTGGAATTACACCACAAAAACTAATGATCTTACTTGGATAAAACAGAAAGAGGATGAAGATATATTTAATAAAAACGCAAAAATAAAGAAAAATTAAATACTATTATTAAGAGGTTTCGTGATTAGCTACTTTACTTATTGCCATAAATCTATTCGGTTTTCAAGGATTTAAATAAGCTTTTCTCAACTACATTGTCTCAACAATTTCCCTAACAAATCAACAACAGCCTATACTCTCCTTCATTTTCTATTGGTGCTCTATGAATACAAGGCAGCACTTGTTGTTTTGGATGATCTACAGCCAATCGCCAAAGATGTCCTATGCCTAAATTAATAGGCTCTGCATCGTCGTGTATCTGATAATGCAAATCAAAATAATTTTCCCTCAAGAAGTCTTCGAATTCTTCCTCTGGTCCGTCATAGAGGCCTTTTAGCTTTGCTCGTATTTCCGGAATCAGGATTTTTTGGGCTGCTTCCGAATTAGAAACAATATCACTTGCCGCTCCGTGATAAGTACATAAAAAAGTATCTGTTGCAATAGGCGAACGATCAACATGAAAAGAATACACATCTGTAGATATGAAATCAAATTCATCATCACGTTCATAGCACTTCAGTAAATTAAGAGCTGGCGAAGCACCAAAATCAGTTAATAATTGTAAATCATTTAAGATTATTTCTCTTGCTATACTCCCCTTTTCTGATAGTTGGAGTGCAATTAGATCTTCAGGATAAACTTCGGTTATATTTTCTTTTAAACCTAGTTGGGTTACAATCTCGTTAAAATCTCCATCCAAATTTCTGTGCCAGCATAGCGCATTCATTTCTCCCATGAAACTGGTCTGTACAAGATCAGAGAAAGTTGATACCATCCCAATTTGGTTGCTGTCAGAAAATATATTGCTCATAGTATAATTTAAGAAGCTAGTTGCTTCGTGCATTACAAAATTATGTAATTACCTTTAAAAATTATGTTTTCTAAAAGACTTAAAAAAAATAATTATAAATTTACTAAAAACAAAAATGAAGAATAAATATTTCGGTTTATTGATACTATCTCTTGTTATGATTTCGTGTTCTAGCACAATTTCAACTGCAAAAAAAGAATATAAAATTGTTCAAGCTTCTAAACTGAAATCAAATTGGAATTTTAACTCAAAAGAATGGTTACTAAAAAAAGATACCTTGATAGGTACTGGAGGACCAATGCATTGGGGAGTTATAGAATCTAAAAAGAAACTCTCAAAAAATTATGAAATCGAATTTAGAGTAAACATGACCAAAGGATCTCTATTTGAGGTAATGCTAAACATTGATAAAGAACAATATATAAGAACGTATTTGTATAATATTGATCAGAATATTGTAATAGGGAAAGGTGTTTATAAAGAAGGAAGTGACGAATACGAAAAACGCGGCGGCCCTACTTTGTTTAATAAGCCAATGAAATTAGAAAATGACAAATGGTATTCGGTAAAAATTAGGGTAACGAACAATCAATTATACTTCTCTGTTAATAATGAAAAGACATTAGAGTGTTCTATAGAAAAAAGTAATTTAAGCCAACAAGGAAAACTAGGATTCTTAACCGACGGTGAAATTAAAGTAATTGATTTAAAGATTAAAAGCATTGAGTAAAATTAATTGCATCTAATTTATGTATTAAGAGCAAAAAGAATATTTTTGGATTCTTAAATTAAAAATAACATCATGAAAGATCTAGTATCAAAAATCAATGCAGAATTCGAAACATTCAAAACTGAATCAGAATCATTAATCGAGAAAGGTGTGAAAGCAGCAGGACCAAGAGCTCGTAAATCAACTTTAGAAATTGAAAAACTATTAAAAGAGTTTAGAAAAGTATCTGTGGAAGAATCTAAAAAATAAGCCCATGTCTCGTCCTAAAAAAACGATACGAATTATTAAATAAAATTAAAATATTAAACAGCAGTAAAAACGTTTTTACTGCTGTTTTTTGCTTTATATGTTCTCATGTTTATTTTGTTTTGAGAATGCATTTGATTAGGGGTCAGCATATAGTTGGAATAATGAGGTCTAAGTTCATTATAAACAGCAATTGATTCCTTAATAATTTTATTTACAATTTTATCTCTTGAATTATACTTATCAATCCAAAATTCTTGTTTTAGTATTCCATTTATTCTTTCAGCCACTGCATTTTCATAAGGATCTGAGTTTTGAGTCATACTACATAAAATCTTGTTTTTAATAAGTTCATTTTGATACTCATTAGCACAATATTGAATTCCTCTATCAGAATGATGTATCAAAGGTAAATTGCAATTTTTTCTTTGCTTAAGAGCCATTTTTAAAGCTTTTATGCTGCTTTGAGTATTTAAATTGTCAGCTACATAATACCCCATTATCTTCTTGGAATAAGCATCAGTAATTAAACTTAAATAACGAGGATTATCTCTTTTTCCAATATATGTGATATCAGATACCCAAACTTGTTCGGGTCTGATTATATTTAAATCTAAAATTAAATTCTCATGTTTTCTAAAGCGATGATGCGAGTTGGTTGTTACATGATATAACCGTTTAGGCTTTATCAACAAATGATTAGCTCTGAGTATATCAAAGAATTTATCTCTTCCAATCTTCATTAAATGGAGTTGATCCAATAAAAGATAATAGAGCTTTCGAGTACCAATTCTAGGCATTACTGATCTAATATTATGAACCAATGATACAACTTCTTTGGCTTTATTCTGACTGGATGTTGTTCTTCTAATTTTTCGATAATAAACCTGTCTGTCTATCCCGAACAAAAAACAGGTAAATGCTATTGTTTCTCGTTCTCTTTGTCTGAAATGGGCGATTGTTCGGGCACAGAGTTTTTTCGGATATCAATATGATATTCCTTTTCAGCTAAATCAATCATCATATCAAACAGAATCGCTTTTTTGTCAGCAACAAAAGCCTGTCTCTCTAAGAATGCCTTTTGTTTCTCTAAAAGTTTGACTTGAGCTTCAAGCTCCATAATCTTTTGTTCGGGTGTTTTTATCATTTTGATTGGGGTTTGGTTCTCCCAATCAAAGTTACCAAATTTTATAAGCCACTGAACAACAGTTGAACGGGCTTGAATACCATATTGTTTCTTTGCCTGAGTAATAGATATAAATCCTTTCTCAATATCACTAACAATTTGAAGCTTTAATGACATACTGTAGTCGCGTTGACTACGCTTTACATAATTTGAGTGCTCTTTCATAACGATGTTTTTTTATGTATCGTTATTTCAGGACTAGACACCATAATAAATAAAAAAACCTTGCTTAATTTTATTTAAGCAAGGTTTTTTTATTTTACTTTTACTATAAATCTTAATTGTATCTGTTTTTTTTAACCCATTGGGTCCAGTTACTTCGTAAATAACTCCGCAACACGAATCCAATCTTTGTCGACTAGGTGTTAAATCCTTTAATTAAAGTTGCTAGTTTAATAATCTAATATCTGCATACTTAGAAGATATTAGTTTTGTTTCTCGCAGATTTTAAAAGATTTTAGCAGATGTACACAGATAGCTAGAATGATGTAGTAAAAACTACTTATTTTTTTGTTTTAAAAACTTTATAACATACAAAAAGAATACCTAACCAAATAGGAATTAATTCTACGGATAACTTCATATTAGTAATCCACATGATTGATAAAATACCTAATAAAAATACAAAACAGATGTAATTACTTACTGGATAAAATAATGAAGCAAACTTAGTTTTTGTACCTTCCTTATCTTTTGAACGTCTAAATCTTAGATGCGTATAAGAAATCATAACCCAGTTAATAATTAAACAAGACACCACTAAAGACATTAAAATACTAAAAGCCTCTTTTGGAATTAGCTTATTTATTAAAATACAAATCGCTGCAAAGCAGGAAGAAATTAAAATAGCATTAATTGGTACCGATTGTTTGTTTAGCTTCATTAAAAACTTAGGAGCATTGCCTTGGTCTGCTAAACCATATAACATACGTGAGTTACTATATACACTACTATTATATACTGATAAAGCGGCAGTTAATACAATTAAATTAAGCACATTAGCGATAAGGCTTGTAAAAAATATTTTGTTACCAAACAACTCAAACTCCATTCCGTTTAAATTTTGAAAAACCATTACAAATGGACTACTATCTGTAGTAATTTGTTGCCAAGGTGACAAAGCAAATAAAATTACTAAGGCACCAACATAAAATATAAGGATTCTGTAGATAACCTGATTTGTTGCTTTTGGAATATTTTTTTCTGGATTTTCTGCCTCAGCAGCCGTAATCCCAATTAGTTCTAAACCTCCAAAGGAGAACATAATTAGAGCCATTGCTGATAATAAACCCTGAAAATTACCATCTCCCGTTTTTTCAAAAACTCCTTTTGGAAAGAAGCCTCCATCGTTATACAAATTATGAATTGTAGCATGTTCTCCTCCTGTACCACTTATTAGCAAGTAAGTACCAAAGAGAATCATTGCAATAATTGCGACAACTTTTATGATTGAAAACCAAAATTCAGTTTCTCCGTAAACTTTTACAGAGGCAAAATTTAAAGCATTAATAACCAGGAAGAAAAATAAACTGGATGCCCACAGCGGAATTTCAGGCCACCAAAACTGTACATAAACACCAATGGCTGTAAGTTCAGCCATACTAACTAAAATATATAAAATCCAATAGTTCCAACCTGATGCAAAACCTGCAAAAGAACCACAATACTTATAGGCAAAGTGACTAAAGCTTCCTGAAACAGGTTCTTCAACAACCATTTCGCCAAGTTGTCTCATAATAAAAAAAGCGATAATTCCGGCAACAGCATATCCTAAAATAACAGATGGCCCTGCTAATACAGCTGCTGGACCAATACCTAGGAAAAGACCTGTTCCTATTGATCCGCCTAAGGCAATTAACTGAATGTGGCGGTTAGTCAGCCCACGTTTAAGCTGATTCTCTTTTACGTCTTCATGTTTTTCTTTCACAAATTAGATTTTTTAAATGAGTTAAATGTACTCACAAATGTATAAACAGCGAAGATAAGTTAAAAAAGGAATCGTACAAAACATAGTTCTGTCACATCTGTCAGAATCGAATAATAAGTATTTAAGTTGTTTAAAAATTAATTGGTCAAAATCAATTATAAAAAAAAGCTCTTTTGTTACAAAAGAGCTTTTTTTATTAGACGAAACTGAAAGTTGACATAAGTATGTTATTCAACAAGATACTCAATAAGTAAATCTCCTTTTTCTACCAAACTATTTTCATTGAGATGGATTTTATGGATTATTCCAGACTTTCCTAATACTGTATTTTCCATTTTCATGGCTTCAATAGTAAATAAAGGTTGGTCTTGTTTGATTTCCTCTCCCTCTTTGATCCATATTTTACTCAGCAATCCTGGTAAAGGAGCGCCAATTTCAGCAGCAGTTAATGCCTTTCGGTTCTGAACATTCATTGTCTTTATAGACTTATCCTTTATTTCAATAGCTTTTGTCTGGCCATTAAGCTTAAAATAGACTGTTCTGACACCTTGTAAATCAGGTTCTGACTTATACAAAAATTTTACAATAATAGATTTTCCTTCCGAGATATTAACGATTACTTCTTCATTAGGTTTTAATCCGTAGAAAAATGTAGTCGAAGGAATTACACTCACATCTCCATATTTTTCGATAGTTTTAAAATAATCTTCAAAAACTTTTGGATAAAATTGGTAAGATATAAAATCAGCTAATGTGCAGGATGATGAAAATTTTTCCTGAAAAGCTTCAAATTCATTATCAAAATCTATAGGAGTTAAATGTGCATTGGGCAAATCTAAAAATGGTTTTTCTTTTTTGAGAACCATTTGCTGAAAATCAATTGGCCATCCGCCGTCTGGTTGCCCTAACTCTCCTTTAAGCATTCCTTTTACAGAATTAGGAAAGGACAAGGTGGTGCCTTGATCTAAAACATCTTGCTTGCTCAGGTTACTACTTACCATAAACATCGCCAGATCACCCACTACTTTAGAGGATGGTGTTACTTTAATAATATCTCCAAGCAAACTATTGGCATCCTGATATGCTTGTTTAATAGCTGTCATTCTGGTTTCTAAGCCCAAGGAATAAGCCTGAGGTTTAAGATTAGAATATTGTCCGCCAGGAATTTCATGCTTGTAGACTTCAGCCGTACTTGATTTTAAATCGGACTCAAAAGGGTAATAATACTCCCTGATATCTTCCCAGTAATTACTGTATTGATTTAGTTTTTCGACATCAAGCCCCGAATCACGAGGAGTTCCTTTTAAGGCTTCTGCAAATACATTAAAATTGGGTTGTGAGGTAAGTCCTGACATAGAGGATAATGCAACATCTATAATATCAACCCCTGCCTCTACTGCTTTGAGATAGGTTGCAGACTGGATTCCTGCTGTATCATGCGTGTGCAAATGTATTGGAATGTCAATAGATTTTTTTAACTCGGTAATTAATTTTTCGGCAGCATACGGTTTCAATAAACCTGCCATATCTTTTATACAAAGAATATGAGCTCCTGTATCTTCTATTCTCTTAGCGAGATCTAAATAATAGTTGAGATTAAATTTTGGACGCTCAGGATTTAAGATATCTCCTGAATAGCCCATACATACTTCGGCAAGGGAATCTGTATTTGTAAGTACGGCATTAATACTGTTTTTCATATTGTCGATACTGTTTAATGAATCGAAAATCCTAAAAACATCTATCCCTTTTTGAGCGGATACTTCAATAAATTTTTCAACCAAGTTATCAGGATATGCCGTATAACCTACTCCATTAGAACCTCTAATCAACATTTGCAACAGTACATTGGGCATTGCTTTTCGCATTTGTTCCAAACGACTCCAAGGACATTCATTCAAAAATCGCATCGCAACATCAAATGTCGCTCCTCCCCAAACTTCCATAGAAAACATTTGCGGAAAGTCTTTTGTAAATGTTTCTGCAAAAGGCATCATATCGATCGTACGCACTCTGGTTGCAAGTAATGACTGGTGTGCATCTCGCATAGTACAATCTGTATACAAAATTTGTTTTTGCTCTTTGATCCAGTTCGAAAATCCTTTAGGTTTTAACTGATCTAGTAGTTGTTTGGTTCCATTAGCATGAAAGGCACTTGATGGAATTGGTAATTTTGGTGTCATAAATTTTTTCTCAGGAACGATAAAAGGAACATCTGCATTACCATTGACAATTATATTTCCAATAAATGCCAAATTCTTGGTTACATTATCAGATTTTCTTTTGATTTTCATCAATGACGGATTATCTCCTATAAAATTCACCGTGATATTTCCTGCCTGAAAATCAGGATGTACAATTAAATTTTCTAAAAAAGGAATATTGGTTTTTACTCCTTCAATAGTAAATTCTTTCAGCGTTCTTAAAAGACGTTGGCTCGTTCCTTCTAATGTTCTTCCTCTGGCAGTAATCTTTACGAGCATAGAATCAAAAAAAGGCGAAATCTTAACTCCCGAATATGAGCTACCTTCATCTATTCTGATACCATAACCTCCAGCATTTCGATATGCAATAATTGTCCCATAATCGGGTGTAAAATCATTTGCTGGATCTTCGGTAGTAATCCTGCATTGAATTGCAAAACCACTACATTTTAAACTTTCTTGTCCCATAATATAAATTCCCGGACTAGAGAGTTTATGACCACAAGCAATAAGAATTTGACTTCTAACAATGTCAATTCCTGTTACTTCCTCCGTAACGGTATGTTCTACCTGAATGCGGGGATTTACTTCTATAAAATAAATATTTTCTGCCGCATCGACTAAAAATTCAACCGTTCCAGCATTATTATAGTTTACTTTAGTTGCAATACTAAGTGCATACTTATATAACTTATCTTTTGTTTCTTGTTTTAAATTTGGGGCTGGAGCAATTTCAACCACTTTTTGAAATCTTCGCTGAACACTACAATCACGTTCAAATAAATGGACAATATTTCCATAATTATCTCCTAATAATTGTACTTCGATATGTTTGGGATTTTCAATGAATTTTTCAAGGAATAACGTATCATCTCCAAAAGCTGTTTTTGCTTCTCTTTTTGCTTCGTTGAACAAAGCTTCTAACTGATTGGCCTTTCTAACCACTCGCATACCGCGCCCTCCTCCGCCTGCAGCAGCTTTTAGCATCAAAGGATATCCAATGCGATTTGCTTCTTCCTGAGCAATAGAAAATGAAGAAAGGTCTATCTTACTGTCTTCAATTAAAGGTACATTGGCAGCAAGTGCAATTTTTTTGGCAGCCACTTTATCACCTAATTGTTCCATGACTTCTGGATTGGGTCCAATCCATAAAATACCATTCTCGGCACATTTAGTAGCAAATAGTACATTCTCTGATAAAAAACCATACCCAGGATGAATAGCATCGATTCCTTCAGCTTTGGCAACTTTAATGATTTCATCAATATCAAGATAGGGCTTTAGGGGGTCTGTATCTTTGCCTATCTGATACGCCTCATCGGCTTTGTAACGGTGCAGGGAATACCTATCTTCATAGGTATAAATAGCTACAGTTTTAATTTTTAATTCCGCGGCAGCGCGAAAAATACGTAGTGCAATCTCTCCTCTATTTGCAACTAGTAATTTAGAAATTGTTCTCATTCTAATAAATTAAGTTAAATATCCACAAAATAAAAACGGCTTATTCTGAACAACTTCTGAAGATAAAATCTATTAATTTATATTGCTTAAAATCCAATTCTTCTCAGACTCCTTCCAATGGAATGGATAATAAATAAAGTAATTCTCTTAGTTCAGGTCATTCAAAATAAAAACATTTTTTATAGCTTCAGGAATTCTTTCTTCCCGTATTTGGTGTTCAAATTCATTGTTATATATGTTATAATTTTATAAATAATGTTCATTTATTCCCAATAAAAAACTGATTTATAAGGCGCAACAAATATATAAAAGTTCTTGAGTTGACCACATTCAAGCTAAAAAGAAACAGTGTCATTTAATTTTTTTTATCACTTTTTTGAAGCGGGCTTTGAGATCCCAGCCGTTATTTTAATTTTTTATTTAGTTCTAAGTTTAAATCAGATTATAATGCTTGATCTCTTACATCAACTAATAAACCATACCTCATCTCTCATTAATCAGAAAACCAAAAACAACGATTAATACTACATATATTGTAAATAATTATTGTAAGTGTATTTTTTATGTTAATTTAATATCAATACTGAATAACTTATGACTATTTTCTTTTCATGACAAAACTAATTTTGTAGTGCTTCGATAAAACATGTCCATTGTCGATTAACCTACAACTTTATGCAATGAAAAAATTACACATCCTAGCCTTGTTTGCTTTTTTTTCCTTCACTTTAGTCGCTCAAGTACAACAGTCTGGTACTTTGCCAATGGGATGTAAACCGGCAAATGTTCCTGCTCCGGTTCCTATTAAATCAAACCTACAAAGCAAATTAAAGGCTGTAGCAGCCACAGGAATAACAGGAAATGTAGAAAGTATTCATAGTGCTTTTGTAAACTGGCAAACTGGAGGATTTACAAGCTTCTCTATCGGAACAGGCTCAGTTCCTAATGGTCCTAATTCGCAAAATATTCGTTGGAGTCAAGGTTTAAATAATACAGATAAGACGACTTACGGCTATAGCTATGAAGAATTACGTTTAACGGCTCTCGCTTTGGGAACTACATTTATGCAAGGGCAAAATTTTTATTTTCACTTATTAAATGGCGGTACAGACACAGTGATTGGTCCGTTAAATTTTACATGGCAAAATTTGGGTACAGCTGGCAATATGGTAAATGTTACTATAGAGACGCAATTTGGAGTCAATGGATTGGGAGGTTTTGCCAATTGGCAAGCTACCAATATGATGGACTTTTACAGTAAAGTAATCCCCATTATAGCGCAAATATATGGTCCGTCTTCTCACTCTTATACAGTAAATGTAGTGAATGATGGTAATGCTTCTGGGAGTAATACATTTTATAATGGCCCTAACTGGATTTCGACTCAATATACTGCTGATGCTTTTGGTAAGATGACTCAACCACGCTTAATGGTTCATGAACTTTTGCATGCCTGGCGTGATAATGTGTGTTTATCTTCTGATAATCTTTGGCATTACCAAAATACTTTAAGTGGTTTTGAAGAAGGTATGGCAGAATGTGTTGCGCAGATTGTAATGGATAAGTTTGCTGCTGCATATCCTAATTACTTCCCTGCAGGAACTGCTTATCTAAATAAACATTGGGGACATGAGGACGGTTATGCCTTTGATTGGGATTATGATTTTCAGAACCACTCTCAACTTACCACTACTGATTTTTGGTCAAGTGATCAAGGTATTGGAGCACATTGGGAACGCTATGGTACGAGTTCGGCTGCTTTTTATAAAATGTATGTTGAAGATTCTGATGTTTTCAAAAAATTCAATGCTGAATATTACAGAAGAATGAATGCCGATCATACGCTGTTAACATCGCGATCTTTACTCGTGGACATTTTTAGTACGGTACTGCCTAAGGTTGAAGAAAAAGAAACCAATTTGTGGATAGACAAACAACGTGTTTTAGATTGTAAAGTGATCCCAGGGAAAAAAGTGCATATGCTTAGTTTTCAGGGTGCCGATGGAGTGCGCGATATGGGACATGATAATAGAATCCATTTAATTGAAACTCAAAATTTACCTGGAGGAAACGAGTGGTCCTGGGATAAATTAGATAACTCTGGTAATATTACCCAACGTTGGTTTCATCAACTTAATAATTCATCTGGAAAAATTGATATAGTAAATTATACTACTGGAGCGGTTAATAACACGCTAAATTTTAGAAACAATGATGCTGGATATTATGGACCTAATCAAGGTCCTTGTTTGCCACCAAGTTTAACAGGTACGCCTTGTTTTCCAACAGGAATAGATGGTCATGGCTTGTACACAACATCTGCAGATCGTGCAATCACTAATGGGGGAATAAACGATGGAAGTTGGTATAATGGATTGGGACTTAATGCCGACAGGATTATTTACAAGATACAAACGACTGGTTTATATATTTATAATATTGAATTTCAATCTGGTGGGGCCGTTAAAGGTAAATACTACCGATTACATGGCAATGGTTTTATAGGTAAAGATGGCTTATATGCTGGGGTGCGCAATAATGATGATACTCCTGTTTTAGGTAAAATGTACGTAGAACAAAAAAATACTGTGAGCCCAATAGCAGGAGAAGAAACGGCTATTACTATAAATAACGGAACTCTCATCGCTCCAAGAATTTGGACATCTATTGCCGAAACCCAATCACAATTTAAAGCAGGAAGAGTTGATACCCGCTACTCTAAACCTGGAAAAGTGCATGCTATTTATGTAAACAGTGATTGTTCTAAACCTCAAAAAATAGGCTTCAGGAATATTACATACGGAAGTACTGTTTCGGGTGTACAAATGTTTTTGTTTAATGTAGATGATTTTGAAGATATACTTTATACCGAGTCTATGCCTACCCTATTATGCGAAGGATACCAAGCAGATTTTAGTGTAGAAAATAATTTCCCAAAGTATCTCGATACAGATTCCAGAGTTACTTATAAATGGAAGAATCCATTGGGGACAGTCGTTTCTACGTCTAATAAATATACTATCTCCGCTGTAACACCTCAAGATGCTGGTATTTATACCTTAGAAATTACTTCTTTTGATTGCCTGATTACAAGAACCAAAGAACTAGTGGTTACTCCTAGCGTGGTTCTTGAGCCTAGCGTTGTTACGCCAATTTCTCTTTGTGCCAACAGCATTATCGATTTAAAAGTAAACGGAACTTTACCTACAGGTACTACTTATTCATGGACTGGACCCAACGGCTATTCTAATACAACCCAAAATCCGAGTATTACCAATGCGCAAACAATTAATGCAGGTATTTATGAAGTAACCTGCACGGTTAAGGATTGTGATGGTAGTACAGACATTATAAAAAAAGAACAGATACAGGTTGGTATAAATTCAATATTAAAGCCTAAAATTTCATGCGGAGTACCATCACAAAATGCGGTATCTTTTCTATGGGAAGCAGTTGCGGGAGCTACCGATTATACGATTTCTTATCAAGTAAATACTAATCTAATCCAAAATATTGGAGCCATTGGTAATGTCTTAACCTATAGTGTAACTGGATTGCAACCATCTGATAATGTCGATATTTTTGTAACTCCAGTAGGTAGTCTTGGTACTTGTTTTGACGTTGAAAAATATAGTTGCCAGACTAGTACAGCACCAACTTGTAGCATTCCGGTAGCACAAGTAGTTACTACAGCGGTAATTACTTGCTTGAGTCCTTCGGTTACACTAAACGGTACAGGCTCGACAACCGGTGCTGGTATCGATTATCAATGGACAACGACTGATGGCTCAATTGTCAGCGGAGCAACAACATTAAATCCAATTGTTGATGCTGCAGGCACTTATAAGTTAATTGTAACCAATACAGCTGGTGGAGGTTGTAGTTCTCTTCCGGTAACTGTTAATGTTACAGGAGCATATTCATTACCAACAGTTCCAACATTAACAGCTCCAAATTCCATTTGCTTAGGATCGGATGCTAATTTTACAATAACTGGGAAAACTGGTGATAATGTGAGTTATACAGGAGCCGTTTCAGGAACAGCTGTAATAGGAACAACAGGTTCTGTAGTGGTAACAATTCCTTCAGTAAGTTCTAATACGACTTTAAATTTAACAAATACTACAGATGGTATCTGTAGTCAGGCTCTAACAGGAATAACTAAGACTATCAATATTCAAACAACTCCAAATGCAGGAACAAATGGAACGTTGACTTTATGTTCAGGAACTACTCCTACCAATGCTCAATTGTTTACTCAGTTGGGCGGAACGCCAGATACAGGTGGTATTTGGACTAATGTTGGTAATATTTATACTTATACTGTAAATGCTGTTTCTCCTTGCAATATACCTGCTACAGCTACTGTAACCTTAAATACGCAAGCTGTTCCCAATGCGGGAACAAACGGAACTTTGACTTTATGTTCTGGAACTACTCCTACCAATGCACAATTGTTTGCTCAGTTGGGCGGAACGCCAGATACTGGTGGTGTTTGGACTAATGTTGGTGATATTTATACTTATACTGTAAATGCTGTTTCTCCTTGCAATATAGCTGCTACAGCTACTGTAACTATAAATAGACAAACAACTCCGAATGCGGGAACAAACGGAACTTTAACTTTATGCTCAGGAACTGCCCCTACCAATGCTCAATTGTTTGCTCAGTTAGGCGGAACGCCAGATACAGGTGGTGTTTGGACTAATGTTGGCAATATTTATACTTATACTGTAAATGCTGTTTCTCCTTGCAATCTATCTGCTACAGCTACAGTAACTATAAATAGACAAACAACTCCAAATGCGGGAACAAACGGAACGTTAACTTTATGTTCTGGAACTACTCCTACCAATACACAATTGTTTGCTCAGTTACGCGGAACGCCAGATACAGGTGGTGTTTGGACTAATGTTGGCAATATTTATACTTATACTGTAAATAGTAGTTCTCCTTGCAATCTATCTGCTACAGCTACTGTAACTATAAATAGGCAAACAACTCCGAATGCGGGAACAAACGGAACGTTAACTTTATGTTCTGGAACGACTCCTACCAATGCACAATTGTTTGCTCAGTTACGCGGAACGCCAGATGCAGGTGGTATTTGGACTAATGTTGGTAATATTTATACTTATACTGTAAATGCTGTTTCTCCTTGCAATCTAGCTGCTACAGCTACTGTAACTATAAATAGGCAAACAACTCCAAATGCAGGAACAAACGGAACGTTGACTTTATGCTCAGGAACTACTCCTACCAATGCACAATTGTTTGCTCAGTTAGGTGGAACTCCAGATGCAGGTGGTATCTGGACTAATGTTGGTAATATTTATACTTATACTGTAAATAGTAGTTCTCCTTGCAGCCAAACCGCTACAGCTATTGTAACCTTAAATATTCAAACAGCTCCCATTGCAGAAGCAGGTAGTCCAGCTATAATTACTTGTGCTTCATCAACAATTATGCTTAATGGAGCTGGTTCTGATATTTCGGGTGTTACTTATTTATGGACTGGGGGAACTATCGATAGTGGTGCCAATACTTTAACTCCTGTTGTTAGTTCCAGTGGAGTCTATACTTTAACAGTCACAAATAGTATTTTGGGATGTGCTTCTAGTGATACTGTTTTAGTTACACAAAATATTGAGAATCCAGATTTTTCTTTTTCCGAAACAGGAGTTAATCAATATACAATTGTTGCATCAGGTGGTACTGCTCCTTATCAATATAGCATTAATAGCGCTAATAGTTATGCCTCCAATCCAATTTTTAAGATTGATCACTCTGGAAATTATACCATTTATGTTAAAGATAACAAAGGTTGTTTCTCTACTGAAACAGCATATTTAGCTTATGAAGGAATAGAATTTCCTAAATTTTTCTCACCAGATGGAAATGGAAGTAATGATTATTGGTATCCTACAAGAATAGAAGATTATCCAAATTTAGAAGTTTCAATATTTGATAGATATCAGAGATTAATCATGAATTTTAAAGGGAATACAACAATGGGATGGGATGGTACATATCAAGGGAAACCTTTGCCTACCGGGGATTATTGGTACGTTATTAAAACTAATAATGATAAGGATAGAAGAGAATTTATTGGCGGAATGACTTTATTTAGATAAAATGAAAAAAACAAACAAAATAGTATTATTACTTTTCATAATAGCTAGTCTTCCCACTTATGGGCAAGAATTACAACTAGCACCAACTAGCCAATATTTAGCAGATAATCCGTATGTTATTGCTGGAGCCTACGCGGGTATTGGTGAATTTTATAAAATACGTCTTACTGGCGAAACACAATGGTTAGGAGTAGAAGATGCACCACAAACACAGTCATTATCCTTTGATGCCAGAATTGCAGATCGCTCAGGCATTGGTGCCATTTTTTTTAATGATAAAAATAGAAATACTTCTCAAAAGGGAGGACAGTTAACTTATGCTCATCATATTACTTTATCAGAGTTTAATAATCAGTATTTGTCATTTGGGCTCTCTTATAAGTTTACAAATTTTAATATTGATATATCCGACATTAACACATCTGATCCGAGTGTCCAGTCTTATAATGTAAATAACTCAAATTTTGATTTAAGCTTTTTATATCGTTTAGAAAATTTTTTCGTCAGTTTCAATGCGGTTAATATTTTAAATAAATCCGTAAAACCTACAATCTTAAAAGAACCAATGAATATTAGAAACTATTATTTATATACAGGATTTCTTTTAAAAAATAAATTTACTTCTATAGAATACGAACCATCTATTCTATATCAAATATACGAAAGCGATGGTCGGTCAAGTCTTGATCTTAACCTTAAGATTCGGAAAATGACTGGTGAAAACTATATTTGGGGAGGTATAAACTTCCGATTGTTAGCAGATCAATCATTTAAGCCCAATTCAATCGCACCCTTAGTAGGATTCAGACAAAATAAGTTTTATGCCGCTTACTCCTTTAATATTAGTTTAAATCAACTTCAAAATCATAACTCAGGAACACATATGTTAACTATTGGATTTGATTTTAAGAATAGATCAAGTAACTGTAGTTGTGTAAATTAAGGTTCTATTGCTTATATATTATATAACATTCTATTTTGCAGATTCAAAGCTTTTAGAGCCTAAGTGATTTTGTATCCTCCTTTTTATAAATCGATGGTATTAAGAGTTTTTGAAACAAAAAAACCTCCAAAATTATTTAATCTTGGAGGTTCTCTTTTTATAAAAAACTAACGCCAACCCAATTCTGGAGCAATATATTTTAATATAGCCGACAGTATATGTACATTGTAGTCAACACCCAATGTATTGGGTATGGTCAACAGCACCGTATCAGCTTCCTGAATAGCTTCATCCTGTGCTAATTCTGCAATTAGTTTCTCTGGCTCAGCAGCATAACTCTTTCCGAAGATTGCTCGTTTATCTCTCTCAATATTACCAAAACTATCTGATCCTTTACCCTGATCTCCAAAGTAGTATTTGTCCTGATCATTAACCAGTGCAAAAATAGAACGGCTTACCGAAACTCGTGCTTCGTACTTATGTCCTGCTTTTTTCCAGGCTTCTTTATATAACCTGATCTGTTCGGCCTGTTGAACATGGAAAGGTTTACCATTTTCGTCATACTTCAGGGTAGAACTTTGCAGGTGCATCCCATTTTCGGCCGCCCAAATGGCAGTAGCATTAGAGGCTGCTCCCCACCAGATTCGTTCTCGTAAACCTTCAGAATGTGGTTCAAGGCGCAATAAACCTGGTGGATTTGGGAACATCGGATACGGGTTTGGCTCAGCAAATCCCACACCGTTTAACTTATCCAAAAACTCCAAAGCTTTCTTGCGTCCCATATCGGCATCTGTTTCACCTTCCATGGGCTCATAACCAAAAGAACGCCAACCATCAATGACCTGTTCCGGCGATCCTCTGCTGATTCCTAATTGCAAACGTCCTCCCGAAATTAAGTCTGCAGCACCAGCATCTTCCACCATATACAACGGATTTTCATACCGCATATCGATTACTCCTGTCCCAATCTCTATTTTACTGGTTTTAGCACCAATGGCCGAAAGTAAAGGAAAAGGCGATGCCAGCTGTGTAGCAAAATGATGCACTCGAAAATAAGCGCCGTCCAGACCAATTTCCTCAGCAGCCACGGCCAAATCAATAGATTGAAGCAGTGTATCAGCAGCAGTACGAGTTTGATAGGAAGGATGATTGGCCCAATGCCCAAACGATAAAAATCCTATTTTCTTCATAGATAGCATTATTATAATTTATAATTCCAAATATACGCATCATTATCGAGTGAGTCTACAGCCTTTTTATAGAAAGTGTTTATTGGAGTTCCTCCCCTTATTTACAACAAAAAATTAAATCTTTTGTAGTGACGCCATTTTATGATGGTTAAATTATAAAGTTCTGTCGGATTGCTATTTTGGAAAACAAACGTTTACTATAAACTCTGGCAGTACTGATATTTGAGCCTCTTTTATCAATATTTAGTATATCTGGTTTACAATTATTCTCAATTACCTCTATTTAAAATATCTAAACACCCATCCTCTGTCTTTGTTTAGTCAACAAAAAAAGTCAATTATATTGTGGCATGGTCAACTACCTCTCCATCTAAATATAGAATCATTTAGCTTCAAAAACCATATTTCACTATCATTATCAATTCCTCCAATTTTAATTTATCGACTTCTTCAACAGATAGGCTAAATGGAATATTAAGTTTAATATCCGAGTTGATGCCACGACACATATTCAATTCATTGACTTTAGAAAGATCTATTGTTTCGGTTTCATCAATATTAAGTACAAAACTAACTGGATTGTCTTTGACTTTTGCCAAGAACATAACTTGTTCAATATGTACTGAATTAATAGACTGAGCCAAATAAGGCAATCGTACTTTGTCAATATTCAACTCAACTGTTCCTGATTTTTTTAATAAATGCCATTCATTAGCCATATCATGCTTCATGTTTAATGCCAAATGGAGACCAGTTTCGTTCAATTGTTGTTTAATATTTTCCAATTGTTTAAATACGGTCTTTGTAGCGTTTAGTTTTAATCGTTCTCCACCTTCGTTGGATGTATATCTAATATGTACAATAACATCGGTAACTGTTCCGTAGTCAAATTGACGAATCTCTGGTAATTCAAGACGCCATTTACTAACAACACCAGCACCTTCAAATGGCATGTAACGTTCATCTTTAAAATTCAATTCAAACATACCGCTATCATTTTGCCCCGTACTGGTGGCAATAGCATTAATTGGTATTCGGTATGTACTGAAACGATCATCTGTATCATCTGTATTCTCCTCATATGTCTTACCTCCGATCGCATTATTTCTGAATTTATTTTCCAACAGACTGAATTTGGCATTGACACCTGTATAAGGTCCAGCAATACATGGTAATGATACTGATACCGATTTAATACGACGTTTGTATTGCCCCGGATAATCCATATCAAATAATACTTCGGGTATTTCAAACTCGCACTTGCCTGTTTCCCTAAGCTGAATAAGTGCCAATGGGCTTAATAAACATAAAGAAACATGTTTTGTGATTTCATAATCATACCCACGTTCGTTCTGATAAGCGGCTTCCATTTGTTTTAATCCAACATAAAGTTGTTCTCCAGCGAGTAAACCCTCTCGTCCAGCATCCCAATAGCCTGATTGTATGAAATTGGAATTGCTTATACCTCGCTCAAAGCGATATACTTTTTCTGCTTTTTTAGACAGTTCATGTGCCAAACTATAAACCTGATGGTACAATGTTTTAAGACTTCCGCGCATCCAGGTATACAATTCTTCATTAGTATATTTATTTTTTAAAAAATCTTCTATTTCCAGTGCATTATCGATCATTTTTTGTTGATTGGTAATTTCCTGATTGGCAATGGCAATACGGATTTTTTGAGCTGTTATTTGCTTGTCTATTTGTTTCAATTCATAACCAGCAGCATTAGCTTGCATAACTCGTTCTTGTAAAGCACGTTTGAAATTCCCTTTTTTACCAGCTGATGAGGATTGATAAGAAAGATGATCTGCATAAATTCGTAAACCTCTAGCAACTGCTGATGTAGCATTCGCCAAATTAGGGAAACCCCAAGATACAGCAACTCCTACTCCTAAAGGTGTTCCGTGACCATTTATCGTTGGTAATGCATGAAAAACCGAAGCCAATGTCTCTACTACTCCAATACCAGTTTGCCAATCGGCAGCAGCACTGGCCTTATCCATATCTTCTTTCTCAAAAGGTATAAGTTTCAATCCGCTTTCATCTACAGGTGCTTCTATGCTATTTACAATTTCAGCAAATTCAGCATCCAATCCTGGTACTTTGCCTAAGTCCTCTCCTATTAATTTTAGGTAATACTTCATGCGATGTTCCGGACTTTTACGATTCTGTTCCAAACCATCCATATTTTTCTGTGCCTCTTCCAATTGCATTTTTTTAATTTCCATTACCAGATTGTGCATCGCATTTTCATGTCTGGAACGGATAAGTGCAATGGCTTCATTATCTTTTTTCTCGATTACGGAAAGCAAAGCATTTCCCATAGATTTTAATTCTCCGCACAATTCCAATGCTTTTTGGAGTAAATAGTAAAAACGATAGTTAGGCATTGGAGTATTTAAATCATTTATTACCGAGGCAATGCTCAATCCTTGTGCCGCAGCTTTTACCAATAATGCAGGATCAATTGGCGGTTCAAACAATGGTAATTTTCGGAATACTCCTTCGATATTTTCACAATGGCGTATTTTATATAATCTATCGGCAATGGTATCCCAATAGCCCATAAGTTTAGGATTGTTCGGGATACAGAAATAAAGTGAAGAAGCTAAACCAAATATATTTGCAAACGCCAATTCGCCATTTACTGCCCCAAAAGGTAAGGGAGTTTGATTGCTGAATGGAGCTGCCAATTCCAACTCTACCATGGCATTCCCAAAAGCATCCCATTTGTCTAATAAACCAATATAGGTTTGCGGTTTTGTAATACCGCGCTTTGGAATAATCATGGGGCGAGGTCCCATAATATGCATGGCCAAAATATACAATTGTGTAGCCTGATTAATACTTTCTATAGTGTCTTGTCGGAATAGATAATCGCCCCACGCTACCAGATTATCTATATATTTCATTACGACCCATTTCATGTATGCCACCGGACGGTTACGAGCTACAAAGTGTGGCATAAAAGGATTATCACGCCATTCGCTTATAGTTTGATTAGCCTTATTTGGTTTGAGATTATTAAAAATATTGTCCAAAATTCTTTGGCTGTCTGTTTCTTTAAAGGGAGCAAATTGCCAAAAACGTTTATCATCAGAACCTTCAGCAATAGGATTAAACACAAAATGATACCATTTCATAGCATCTTCAAATTGTTGCGATTTACTTAATGCATCTGCCAACATCATTGGTGTGTGCAAAAACAACTCCCAATTATATAACGAATAGGGACGTTTGAGTTCATTGTATATTTTGGGTGTATTTGGATCTCCGTCATGGTCTGACCAACCAAAAGCATCTTCTTTATCAACTATTTTTAGATTACAATTAAAAAATTCTTCCAGTTTCCCAGAATTAATTTTACCCATTAGTTTGTGTGTAAAAGAATGATGGAATTTTACCGTATTTGAACTTACATTATCCCAAACTAAATTTTCTTTTGATGATTCTTCATTAAAATAAAAATCAAGATGACGTGTAAAAGTTGGGTCATTGAGCTGCCATGAATACATTTTCCCATCAGATTGATTAAACTGATCAATTGGAATTGGAATTGGTACAGTTCCTATCGTTGATTCTACTTTAATGGTATTGCCTTCAAATTTAAATACACCAAAATAATTTTTATCTTCGTCTTTAAGATTACCTACACTTATCAGTATTTCATTTTCACTTATTACAGGAACAAGCTTAAAATACTGAATATTGAGTGTGCTACTTTTTGGTCCTGTAGCCAAAACATCTTTGCTCAATTGTTTCTGTGTCCATTTACCATTTCGGTACTCACTCCATGCCATTTTTATTTCAAAATATTCTACAGGCAAATTACTGTTAACTGTTGTATCTCCAAGAGTTTTCATTGAATCATTACCAGTCTTAGCTGGCTTTACTTTTTTTGCAATCTGAGGAAAGAAAATCAGTAAGCGTTCATTCCATACCACAGGTGCTAAAAAACAACCATTATCGGTAACTTTCCCGCTTGCATCTTCCAAATCATAACCTGGTATATCCACCTGCATTTTTTCCCAAGGATACCAATTCATTTCATCCAACGCCAAATAACGATAATAATAAAAATAGGGAGCATTGCGGGTGCGGGAAAACACATGCAATTTTGCTCCTTCATTCCATTTTTCGGATGTTTTTTCGCCGTCAATATACAATCCTACTACTTCCATATTAGCCACTTCGTCCACTTTATAGAGATAGGATTTTAACGCATCAATAACATTTTGCTTGTTGATGTCTTTTTGCAGTAATTCGCCCTCTAATTCTTTAAAAAATGGGCTCTTATCATCTCGTAGATTGCTTTCAATCCAATTTTCGGGATATAAGAAAACTTTACGATTAGCTTCCCAAACGCGGTAACGCTGCATCCAGTCCCAACGTTCTCTATCTAATATATCTGGCGCGATTCCGCTGTATTCTTCTTCCAATCCCAAGAAACAACGTTGTATAAATAATTGTACCGATGATAATGCCTGTTTAATACGTGAAGTTTCCATGCAAGCATCCATTTGAACATCTATCAGAAAATATTCAAATAGGCTGTCTGCATCCGTTACTCCCCAATCTAACAATGTTTGTTGTTGCAACAAAAATCCAATTAAGGCTTCTTTCTGGTTATTACGCAGTTTATCACTCAATGGTTTTACAGCCTGTTCCCAATCGGTTTGGTTATATTTGGCACGAATTGCATTTTTTATACTATCGGCAATTACTCTGCATTTATTGAATTTAGAAGTAGGAATTGCCCATTCAAAAAGCAAATCGATATCTACACTTATCTTATCGGCAACAACTAGAGCAGACTGCAGTTTTAATAGATTTTTTTCGTTGTTGTAATCTTGTAGTTGTGTTATATTGAAATGATTTGTTGTAATTAACTTATCAATTCGTTGTTTTTTCCATGTTGTGAGTTTATCAATTTTACTGCTCAATGATGTTACATCAGATAATGGATTATAAGTCCAGTTCCAGAAATCCAGTATATTGAATTCAGATTGAGGCAAAGAGTTTCGCAATCTGGTATATGCCTCCAGTCGCAACCAATGAATTAATGTTAATTTATTAAAATCCAGATTATCAAAATGAACTTTATTTTTTTCCAGAAACTGAATTTCATCTGCACTCAAATCAAAACCAGTAACCAGCATGGCTGCTTTTTTTAATGCAATTAATGCGGGCTCGCATTGCTGTGAGGCAAAGTCGGGAATTAATGCCGATGACGGAACAGCTGTAATAGTAGAGGCTGTTGTTTTCCAATGAATCTTTTTTAATTCGACACCAGTAGTTGATAATTTATATAATTTGCCAGATTGGAGCACAATATCAGTACTCCACCATTCATTCGTAGGATCTTCCTGAACTGTAAAAGTCAATGTTGTTCCATCAATACTGAGTATGGGTTGAACATTGCTCTCTTTAATAACAAAAGTATATGTAGCAGTTGTTGCAGGAATTAGGTATCCGTTCCAATTGCTTTCAACAGGCTTACTACTTTCTTTTATTTTTTCAAAAATACTGAATAACGAAACTGGTATATTACCAATTTTTAGTATATCAGAAATCAATATGTCAGTAATATTAGATTGTAAACCTACTATGCCAGACAAAGTGTTTACAATAAAACGATGACTCAGTTCCTGACGCAGGTAAGGCATGAAAATTTCTAAAAAGGTTATTCTTTTTTGAGGAGCTGTATTAATATCAGGATCTCCATCAAGTATTTTATCAATAGGTAAACTTATGTCACCTGCTTTAATTATTATTTTTAATGCTTCTTTTTGAGCGTCTGTTTTTGTTTTTTCAGTCTCAAAAACTTTAGACAATAATTCTTTGAATTGCTTGTTTTGCTGTTTTTCAACCCTAATCAATGCAAATATCCACTCTGGGTCGTTACTGATTGCTTTATAATCAATGCTTTCAGCTTCGGTTAAGATCCCTGTAATTTGGATACTACCATTTATTTTATCATATTTTAATTTATTTTGAAGCGTTTTATCTTCTCCTAGAATGAACGCTATGTTTTTAGGAGCATTGGTTATAAATACATTTGTACCATTCAATATACCGATGACTTTTTCTACAATATCCGTTTCAAAAAGCAAACTTGCTTTAGCTCTTACAAATTCTGACGTTGCTTTTTCTTTGAGATTAATTTGTTCTAATGCTGCATTACCTATTTTATCATCAGGCTTCAAATCCTGTTGAGTTTCGTCGATTGTGTTTAATCCATCGTATATGGATTTTGCTAAAATTAAAATTGATTTCTGTGTAGGTTTAAACGGTTTTTTTATATCATCAAAATCGCTAATGATATAATTTAGTTCTTGTGGTGTAAAAC
The DNA here is from genome assembly GCF_057834355.1 of Flavobacterium sp. GL_143. Classification (NCBI taxonomy): domain Bacteria; kingdom Pseudomonadati; phylum Bacteroidota; class Flavobacteriia; order Flavobacteriales; family Flavobacteriaceae; genus Flavobacterium; species Flavobacterium sp. GL_143. Next base: position 4,472,677 of record NZ_CM174401.1, read on the forward strand.
CTGCATCATCTATTTTAGATAGATTCTCTATAAATTCAAGTGTACTGTATGCATCATAAAATATAGTACCTAATAAAGGAACGATATCCATAAATACAGGAATCTTGTAGCCCAGAACTTTTGAAAGCAATCGGTAGCGATATAGTGTTGAGAGGTTGCTGATAGTCATTTCATCTGTCATTGCTGTTGCCTGCATGACAGTTTGCAAATCATCGGCTGTATAATTTAGAGCCGCCATTAATACCGGAAAATGTTCGGTAATTGTAGTATTTACAGTAAGGTAATTGCCATTTGCATTGGCCTTAAATACCTTATCGATTCCTAATACATTGTGTGTTAAGAAAAGTTTTTTGTAGAGCGAATTTTCTCCTGCTGTGCTGATATCTGTCCAAAAAGAAAGTAATTTTATTACTTCAATTCCTGTTTTATCCAATAGTTTTTTTACGGCTACCAATTGATGTAGTAAGGTTGTTGAAATAGCATAATCATGATGACATTCTTCGCTACAATCATCGCAATCACATTCATCACAATCTGAAGTATTGCACTCATCACCACAATCATCACAAATAGAATCATCCTCGCTTACATCGTCTTCATTATCTACTGATTTTTGGATGCTTAATCCAATAATTGCTTTATCAATTTCATCAATTGTCCAATCTAATTTTCTCCACAAGCGTATAAAACGATGTATACGATCATATTCGTCAACAGTCAGCGGTGTTCCGTCTAAATGCTGCAATAGCGCCGTATTTAAATCGCAACTGTCTTTTTGTTCCAGGAAAATGAGATATACTTCTCCGTCTATTATTAAGAATACGCCTTTTTCGCCCTTGTCCCCTACAAATTTTATTTGCTCCCAACTTTTAGGATCCGTTTCTCCATTCTCAATCAAAAAAGTGACTTTTCCTGTTTTTTTATCGATTTGCCCAAGTGGAAGTTTTTCTTTTGCTGTATCATAAAGTATTTTACAATTTTCAACCCTTATGCTGAAGTCATTATCAAATAAACTATTATTATTTGCAAACAGTATTTCCCCGTTCACGCATCCTCTACCGCTTTCTATGACTATCATTTTGCCTATTTTCTCAAAATGGCATTTCACCCAACAAATAATATCTTTATCGCTTATTTCAACTTTATCTTTGCATGTATCAGGACAGCTTAGTACTTTTTTGTTGGTTAATGTTTCTATCTGATCTATAATCATTGGCAATAAATCAGCAAATTTTTCCAATTTTACCAAATCTTCCGCCATTTTATCCATGCCGTATTTTTTGGCATAGTTTTGTAAAAATCGATAGCTAAAATGCAGGCTTTCCGTTATGTTTTTTGATTTTCCTTTGGGTAAAAACGGGTTGATAAATTGTGTTTTAAGTAAATCAACAAGGTTGAAATAATCAATTCCTGTGCGTCGTAAAAATTCTTTTTTGATTAATGTGAGTCCGTTATCGCTCAACATTGTTGCATCATTATCATAGCCATAATATTCACCTACTGATTTTACACCAATCAGTTCTTGATATTCTGAATCTGTGAATGTTTTATTTTTGAGCTTATTCATCAGGGCTTTACTTTCAAAGCATTCCTTTGTGAGTATGATATATTCTTCTTTAGTAATATTTAAAAATTCAGAATCAGAAGCCCTGTCTAAAACCTCATCTTTTAATTGAGTTAATTTGGCATTGTTACTACTATTGTTTTTTCGGAATGTATCTATTACTTCATAACGACTTGTTCCTAAATAATCCAGATATATTCTTGTGGCATCAATGGGCTGATGGTATGGTAGTGTAAATGGATATACTTCATTTTTCAGGATGCAATACGCCTGATATTCTGTATGCTGAGGCTCTGCAAGCAATTCACTACTAGTTTCATCGGCTACATTAAAAGGTTTTAAATGTTTGAATGCCACATAACTTTCCATGACTTCATTTGCCAAATCTACATAAGGTAAAATAGTGTTGGTATTTTTACAAGTCAATTCCAAACAGCCTAAATCTGGGCGACGATTAAATAATTTTTCTAACGGAGTTCCGGAAATATTCTTTTGGTTAGATTTTTTTGCAATATCTCCCGTGGCAAGAGGATCAAGATTGTTGTTGCGTAAATATTGTAATAATTCTACATAATATGCCGCGGCACTGTAGACGGAAGTACATTCGCCACATTCGCAAATATCAGCATCGCCAAAAAGCATATCCCATGTTAAATTATTTTTTTCTATAATCTCTTTTGTAGCTTCTTCCGGAGAATATATAATGGTATTACTCTCTGTCTTCATTGCTCCCAGCCCCTTTTTTATTTCAGCCCCATTACCCAGGCGCACACTTCTGTCAATCATGTCAATACCAGTATTCTGACTGGCTTCTTTTAAGGCAATTAAAGCGTGTTCATTACGTACACGTAAATGCTGCGCATTGGTATGAATTTGCAACAATACGGTTTCATCCAATCCTTTACCACTCATTGCGGTTTTGAATTGCGCAGGTGGCACGTTTGAAATTTGAAATGCAGTATGAATTTTGGCATCGTACAAAACCGGAATAGCATCGGCTATGGGACTAATAGCAACAATTCTTTGTAACGTTTTTAATTCTGTTTGAACAGGTTGTTGTAATTCGACCGGGATTTTCTTGAATTCCTTATTATTTTTGAATACTTCATATATCGAAGTGGTTCTGATATTAAAATCCGGATTTTTTTCTAATAATGTAGCAACTTTTGTTCCTACAGCAGTATTTAACACTGTTACTTGTGGGTCTTTTATCATGTTTACGACAACCGCAGTGGGTTCAAACTCAAAAAGCTTATGATGCAAATCAATGGCAAATGCTTTTTTATCCTCGTTTGATGTTGCCGGTGAACTACTTTTTACTTTTTGGATAAAAGCTTCTTTATTAAAATTTAAAGCAATATCACGCATCGAAAGTAACTTATCATCTTTCTGAAAAAGCTCAACAACCGCTTTATTATCATTACTCCATTTAGACAAGTAGTGTGTAAACTCAAGATTCTTAACCAGTATTGGTGTAAAACTTTTGTCTTTGGATAGTTCACTTTTTACCTCATCCCAATTGCCATGATGTATTTTATAAATAGCATCGAATGCTTTGAGTTGGTTTCCGGCTTTTAAATCGAATTTAAAAAAATTGAGTTTATTTTTATTTGGATCTTGGTTGTCAGATTGTGTTGCCATGATATTGTTATTATATGTTTTCTGAATCGGTTATTGCTTTCTCTCCATTTCCTGCAGCACTTTAAGCAAAGCTGGTTTTGCATAAGCCCAATTATGGCATTTAAAACTGCGAAGATTTTCAATAGCGGTTTTACATTTAAAGCAATGTAGATTTGCTATAGCTCTTGGAACTTCAATATTTACAAATTTGGTTTCGCCAAGAATAACTTGTGCAATCATTTCTTTAGCATGAATGCTATCTACTGCGGAGGAAACAATATCTAGCCAATTGATTTCGCGTCTGCATTTTGGACATTTTTTATTATCTCCACTTACCCAAAGCGGGGCACCAATTGTTTTGTCCGGCATACCTAATAATTTTTCTATTATGCGAACATCTTCGTCTTTTGTTATCCATTTTTGCTTTCCTGGTAATGAAGAGGGAGAATCATATACTGCCTGAAATATTTTGTCATTTACGGGTAGTGTATTTTGATGTGTTTTTTTATCGTTTGTAGGTTTCATAATTTTCAACTTTTTAAAATTATTCTCTAATTTTTCCTAAATTATTGGACTTAGCAGAAATACTTTGATGTGACATGGAGTGTAAATCCATGCTATCGAAAAACCAAAACTTTAGAATTTTGACAGTTTTATAAAATCAGTTATTTGAAGCGATTATGTCAATCAACCCCAATAATTTTCATTTCTATATCCCGAATCACCTCATTACACTGAGCACAAGCATGACCTTTACGTTGACTAAACCATCTGCATTTTGACCGAATTGGGCAATCCTGTAACTGTATAGACTCTTCATTCCCTATGATATCAATCAATTGATCAACCAGACCACATTCTTTTGAAGTACCATTCCATTGATTGCAACCAGATTTGGAGCAATTGCCAGCAAATCTGAATCTTTTTTCGGGGTCTCTCCCTTTATAAGCTTCTTCAATAAAATCCTGATTGATTTCAATGGGACTTTTTAGATAATTAATGAAGCCGTTTTCATTTACAATACCATAAAGTTTTGCACCTGGTTTAACGGCATAACTAGGACAATAACTATTGTCGTTATCTTTATTGTTTTCCATTTCTTTATTTTTTAAATGACAATTATAAGTTGCTAAAATTCATAATTATGAATTTTAGCAACCTTGATAACATTATTTTGGGATCTCAGATGGGAAGTTTGGGAAACCTCCAATCCAGAAACCTGCTAGTTGTCCTCTTTTCCATAAATCTTCCCAGCCAGGCTTTCCTGTAAATCTCCTACTGATTTTTATGTCACCTTCAAAATCTATTCCCGCGATTTCCTTTAAAACAAGGCTTTTTATACCTTCTTCAATTCTTTTCTTCTGATCTTTAGATAAATCAAGCCCTTCTAAGGATACTAAGAAGATCGATTCTTCGTCACTTTTTTTCTTTGCTGTCATAATTTAAAATTTTAAATGGTTAAAAAATATTGTGTTAAAAGTCTATGGTCATGAGATTCCTTTTATCTTCTTAATTTTTCTTGTACTCCATTTTTTATTTAACTCTAATTATTGGAGCTATTTTTCCAGAGAGTACAGATTGCAGATCTATGCTCTCGGGATGTGTATTTATAACTAATTTTTAAATATCTATTCTTTCTATTTTACCCCCTGTAATAAGATTTTCAATCCCTTCCCGAATATCATTTCCTGCTAGAAATAATTCTTGATCAAGAACATATATTTTACCGTATTCATCAACTGCAAGAAAAAAATAACCTTCATTAACCTCACCAAGAGGACATAAAGAAACACCTAGCGCATCCGAAAATTCGATAAACCTGTCTTCTTCGCAATTAGCCAGAATAGGTAGAAACTGAATAGTACATTTGGCCATAAATTTTCCTTTACCTTTTTTATAATCGCCTATTCTTAAATTACCAAATTCATTTAGTATTTTTAGAGCAGCATCATGAAAATGGTATCTCTTTGGAAGTTTTACTTTATCTAATACTCTTCTGTTTTCATTCCATCCTGAATCCAACAGCATCTTAATCGATTCTTCTGAAAATGGTGTGTCCATATTAAAATTTTATAATCTTTCTTATTCAGCTCGAAGTGCTCTACCGACAACTCCGCCACGCAATTGATCAACAAATCTTCGAGTAACTCCCATTACTGCATTCGCATCTACTACGTTATGCATAGGAAGTAGTTGTTCACATGTGGGACAAGCTGGTATAGGAAGTCCATGATTAGCATTTCCAGCACTACGAACGAGTGCACTAGCCGAAACACTACCTCTTAATTCAGAACCTGCCTCAATTAATTCAGTAAGAGATTGAGGCTCGGCGCATCTTGCATGCCCGACTCCAGTTCTACCACCAGCAGCTATTGTATCTAAGTTTCCTTGAACACCATTATCCAAAACTGGATTTGCCCTTCTCATACTACCAGCTACACTAACATTTCCATCTGTTGTTGCAATTGCTCCCACTGTTTGAGGTCTCGTACTACCAGATAAACCTTGCACTGCATTTGCATGTTCTATTACTGCTGCTCTTGCTGCTAATACTCGTCTTGCTGCATCACCTCCTCTACCTGGAATAAGTGATGCAGCTCTTGTTCCTACACCTTCAGCACCTTGCTGTAATGCATTAAGAGACCTATTAATGGCTTGAGCAGGTCTTGCTACCTGTCTTCCAACTGCTGTAACTACTCTACCTGTAGTTGAACTAGCAATACGTTGACCTGTTGAAGATATGGCTCTCCCAACTGTAGATGTTGCCACTCGTTGGGCTGTGGTTCTTGCAGCTCCAATTGCAGCAGCACCAACAGTTGTACTAGCGCCCGCCCCTATAGCTGCTGCCAATAGAGGGACAGCACCGCCAATTATTCCTCCAACAACTGCTCCTGCTGCTGCACCTTTGCCACCCTCACTCAATATTCTACCACCATCATAACGTTCATTTCCTAAACCTAAAGCACTATGATGTACAGTTTGACGTGTAGCTTCACCTGCCAAACCTCCCGCCAAACCTCCTACAGTACCTGCAACTGCTCCAACTGCAGCTCCAGTTATCACGGCTCCCGTTAAGCCAGTTGCCCCAGCTGATGCAACTGCTGCTGCTATTACTGGTCCAGCTGCCCCAGCTGTTGCGACTGTAAGAACTGTACCAACCACTACTACCGCTGTTATAACCGCAACCTCTCTCCAACCCCATTGTCCTGTAGGATCAGTTGTGTTAATCGGATTATTCCGTACATAGATATAAACATTCACCCCATCTCCAATCCCAACGGGGTCACTACTCAACCACCTTCCCAACCAGGGCAAATAATATCGTGCGCTATGATATTCTAATCCCGTTTCTTCATCACGCTCCATACCTGTATAACGATAGCGTTTAGCTGCCGCTTTAATAGATGCATTTATAGCTTGATATGCAGTGGTACCAAAGGGATGATACTCTTCGTAAGAGATAATATCACCAGTTTCGTTAAGTTCTAAAGCAGAAGATCCTAAATGATTATGTAACTGGTAACGTGTAGTAAATTCAGTCGATGTTCTGCCAAAGGGAATACCCAAAATATATTTAGGTTTAGTTTCCATATCTACCATTACAAAACGATGTCCTCCATCCATCAAACTCAAACTGATTCTCTCTAATCCGGCATCGGCACCACTATGGCTTTTATATAATTCGTAACCTGAATTATAAATACGTTCGTTTTTTAATGTGGGGATTTCTCCCTCATTGGCAGTATTCTCGGTTATTTTTCTGATGCGTTCTCCCTGTCCGTCGTATTGATAATAAGTAGTTTCTGGTGTACCGCCATCAGTCCGTTTTTGCTTAATGGTCTTAATTAATTCTTCTTTATAATTCCAACCCATTTCCTGTAAATGAGGTAATGTGGTTATAAAACCGTGCTGCGCATGATGTGGGTACGTAAACATTTCACCACCTACCTGTGTCATTTTCAATCGATTATTACTGGTTTCATAAGTATAATCGCGTGTCCAATTATTACCAGCTGCAACATGTTTCATCTGCATCATATTTCCCACTTTATCGTAACGATAATTTTGAGTGTAATTTCGAATAGCCATTGGGTCACTAGGATTTAATTGCTGCATAAAAGGAGCATCATTCCAATTGTCTTGGCCATTTATCGTTAGTGCAGCATTATTTTCTCTTCCGCTTGCTGCTATTAATCGATATAATGCGTCATAGGTATATTCTGAAATACCTGTTACTTTTTGGTTGTTAAAAAATACAACGGGTATATTTCTGTCTTCTATATGAGTAAGATTTCCAACAGGATCGTATGTATAATAACAATTCTGCAATAGCTCATTATTCTGACGTTTACTTTCCAATCGTTTAATATGGAACGTTTCTTTATCGTAATAAAATTTAGTGGTTACATTATTTCCGTAAACAATTTTATTACGTTGGCCTTTTTCATTGTAATCAATATTCTTGATATAGGTATTTGCCTGTACTTTATCAGGATGCAACACACTCTCACTATCTAATAAACCTGCCTCGTTATAAAAAGGAGTAATAACACTACCGTCAGGTGCAATTTGCTTGATAATACGTCCCAATGCATCGGTATCTGTAATAAAAGTAAAAGATTGATTTTCTAAATCATCGACTAAATTATCATCGATCCAATTGGCGACTTCTTTATATTTTTTAAAAAGTGTTCTTTTTGTACTTGTTGATTTTCCTTGAAAGTTATAGCTGGGTGTTTCTATTACGCCACCCGTATCATAATGCTTCCAAATCTTTCCTTTTAAATTTTTAAGGAGGGCATCAGGCTGTTCTTCTCCATAAATTATTTTATCAAATATGTGATTTAAGGCGACTACTTCATCTCCACCTAAAACCATGCTGTAAAGGGGTCTGTGCAGCGTGTCATAAAAATATTGAAACTCATATTCTCGTTCGTCCCAAGTGCGTAACGGATTGCCTAAAATATTTATTAATAACCAACGTTGCCCAGCATCTATACTTTGCTGGTATACTTTGTTCCCCAACATGTCATATTTGTACTCCATGACTGCATTAAATCGCGCATCGGTTACGTAATGCAGGTTTCCTTCGGTATCTAATTTTTGCTTTGTATATTGTAATTCGGCACTATTCGTTACAGCGTTTTTATTATTTTCTACAGATAGTATTGGTCTTCCTAAGGTGTCATAATATTGAATACTTGGAGTGTCTGCATGTTTTTCGGCTTTTAATGCTGCTTGTTGTTCTTTTAAGTCATTGATAAACTCTGGATGTGCAATATTGGTTCTTTTTTTATACCACTCACTTTCCAATACACAATCGTTAGGATCATACATACTTACTTTCCAACTATCAAAAATAACTTTTGACAAAGCACCGTTTGGCATTTCTGTTTTTATCAATCGTCCAGCTGCATCGTAATACATTATGGGCGTTACTCCGGTTTCAACCAATTCTTTTAGATCTTCAAACTGATGCGTTGTCGAAAAATAAGGTTCATATTGTTTTACAGCATTACCTTTGTTGTTTTTGATGGTTCTGCCGTTGCCAATCCAACGAAGTTGTTTAGGAAGAGTTTTCGATGTATCTATATCTGAAACGGTAATAGTATCATCCGGAAGCACAATAACATTTTTGGCAAGCCCAGGTTCTGCCTGTACTTTCTTCATTATTACTTCACCTAAACCATTGGAGTATTCAAAGCCAATTTGAACTGGTGAATTGTTATCTTGCTTATAATGTTGCTCTCTACTTATTGACGCTACTACAACAGGTTTACCAGAATTGATATAAGTATCAAAATCATAGACAAATCTTGACGTTGCTTTATTTAATAAGTCTTTTCCAATATTGGTTAAATCAACAGAGTCAAAAGCCTGAAAGAAGTTATTAATCAGTATTAATTCGGCTGCATCTGTTATTTCGGTTAAATCGGTCAATTCATCCGCTTCATTTCCCTTACCCATTATTGCAACAGCTTTTATCAAACCTAATTCATCTGTTATTACTTCTGATAAGTTGGTATTTATATCACTCATCCGCTGAGGCGATAGTGTTCGGAAATTGAATAAATTCACTTTAACCATGTTCCCTATTGCGTCTTCGGTTTCTTCTATAAACAGAAAATAATTCCCATAGTATTTTACTTTTGTTAGGGCTCCATAAGGATCTGTGTAAGATATTGGGACATAAAATCTTTTGCTTGCATCTATCACAGCTTCTACATCTGCTAGAAATTGTATCGTACCAGAACGTACCCACCAATTAGCATCTTCTAAACCACTTTCATTTAATGCGTGAGTAAACTTGCCTTCTAACATTAAATTTTGAAGTGCCCAATCGTCTGTTTTTTCATGGTAGATATGTTGCAATAAATCGGGAGTATATGCTAATTGATAACTTTCAAACGGCATGGCTAAAGATTCTAATTTATACAAAGCCAAAGGGCTTTTCAGATCATTGCTTCTGTAAATCGTTTTTGTGTGTTCTATCAATCGCTTTTGCGATAAACCAGGGATTGTTGGTTTATCTATTTCATGATATAAAGCTGTTGCTGATTTTACTTCAGTGAGTATTTCATTAAAATCATTTGGTATATAAAATGCATTTGCTTTTGGGACATCTTTTAGTTCATATGTTTTTGCCTCTGAAGGCAATCGCAATCGAAGTGTATCAGCATTAATGACATCATTTGTAAACTGATTTTGTGTATAGATAATAACAGTTTTATTTTGCTCTTGCTGTGTTTCCACAGGAAGAGTTACATCAGTTAACAATCGCGGGTAGACAACCGCAGCAGACTCTAATACATTGCCGTATTTATCTAGTTTAATGTTTAAGTTATGAGCAATTCGCGGATCTTCTGGATTGCGTTCGTAGTTATAAGTTATTGCTTCATTTTCTTTAACTATAAAAATGGCATGTTTGTTTTTTCCTTTGGGCTGTAGTAATTCAATAACATAATTATGTGAAGCTACAGAAAAAGGAATAAGCTCTTTTCTTTTTGCTTCAGCTGTGTTTTCAAAATTAATAGCATCTTTTGCAAAAATTTCAGAGCGTAAACTCATGCCTTTACAGGCTCGGAGTGCCTCACACCATTCTTGAGCAGAAAGGTGATTAAGTATAGTTGGTTGAACCTCGGGAGCGGTTATCAATCGGGCATCTGGCAGAGGAATTTCATGATGAATAACATCAAATCCATTGCGAGACATTTCTTCATACCAGTATTCTTTCGAAAATTGAGTCAGAATTTTATCCTTTTCTAAAAAAGCCCCGGTATGATTCCAGCTTTTAGAAACGACGGGCTCCTGATGCAATGATTTTTCTACAATGTTAGTGGCATTACTCTTTTTCCAATGTTCAAAACTCTCGGCATCAATTTGTTCTACCATGCCAAAACCTCTAAACTCCATTTCTGAATGATCATAATAACCATGATGGTATTTGTATTCGCTTACAAATTTGTAGCCTGATATTTTGTCTTCGGTGGTGGTTTTGGAAACACAATGTACAGGGAAATGCAATTTAGTTATCCAAGGTTTTCCTGCCAACTTATCTTCGATGTAAAATTTAGTCGAGGGTGTATATTCTAATGATACTTCTTTCCCTAAATTGTTTTTATAGGAAACCATGATGTGTGGTTTCTTACTGTTCATTAGGTCAATATACTTTAATGGAGAGGGAGTGTTTTTTGATAATATGCTGGACCATACAATACACGCAACGCCATTGCCTAATAAATCGGTTACAGTAATTTTAGCATGGGAATCGATTTCTGGAAAGGAGTCTATCTCAAACGGAGTTGTACTCAAACGGTTGCCACTTAGGTTTTTCCAGCAAGTAAATTTGTTTTTACCCAAATAGATGATGTCTGTTGTTCCAGAACCATCAATATCTGCGAGTTTTATAAAGGAAGGGTTAAAATCGTTCTCACTATCAAAAATTGGTGGATTATCCAACGCTACTTTTGCACCAAATTTTCCGTAACCCATATTTGGCCAATAACAGATCTCATCATTTCGAATCCTTAAAATGTCAGTCATACCATCACCTGACATATCTGCTAGATAAATTGTTTGCTTTGCATCGGCAAAAACAATATGCGGGCCAGCTTCTTCGTCAAACGATTTAGGTGTTCTTTGTGCAGCTGAAAAACCATTTCTACCTTCAGAAGCATACCATGTAAAAACCTGATCTTCTGAAATAACTACTTCGGGTTTTCCATCACCATTCAGATCCAGCATTCGAGTATTAGGATCGTTAAAATCAATATTTGGAATCGCCTTAAACGAGCGAAATCCCTGCCATGCATTATCGTCATCCAATTCAAAATAACCTTTAGGTTCGGTATTGAAACTGACTAGTTGTTTACCACCGTCTGCATCTAAATCTACTAGTTGCATCCTACTGCCCAATCCTGAAAAAGCGGGTTTAGGGGAGACTAATTTTGCATGTTCAAATTTTCCATCTCCCAGATTGTGTTTATAATACCATCCATTGGCTTGTTCTGTTAGAATACCCGACAATCCTTCATTAAATAAATCGGTAAATTGATATTGCTGTTCATCCAAGCCTGATGGTGCATGAGCTAAATTTCCTGCATCTATGGATTTAACAATATCATTCCATTCATGCCTTTGATAGTCGAACTCTATAGGAGGGATCTTTTTAGAAGAATAGGAACCATCCCCTTTTTTAATATAGCCGATTGAAGTTATGGATTTCAGAAATGTAAAATCCTGCTCCGTTGCAAGGTCATATCCTATATTGAGGGATTTTACCAAACCTTCGTATTCATTGGAATTGGTAAAATGATGAAATAGTAATATCCTGTTGCATAGCCTTGTCGTTCTAATTTCGAATCCTGATTTGTAATCTGAAAAAGCATCTAATCTGAAGATCCAATCTTTTATTTTATTGAAAGGTGCGACATCATTATACTCTCCATAATCGAAAACTGTTGAAAACAAATAATCAGATTCACTTGGGAATGCATCACCAAATTTTTTGTAGGGTGTTTTATTACCATACAAAACTTTTTCTAGATAAAGATTGGTGTACGTAATTTTACCGTCTTTAAATCGGTTTTTGTTATGCAATAAAGAATCATCAAAACCAATCTCATTTTCTTTCTTATAAATATATTGAGTGCAGTTTCCTTTATCATCAAATACAAATTCAGGAAACCATTCAAAAATTTTTGTCAGATCTTTTGGATTCGAAATAATAGAATTATTAGTCCATCCAAAAACAGTTGTAACGTTATCTCTTGAAATTACCCGCCATTTAATTCTTCCAGTCGCCTTTTCTGTCCAGCGTTCAATGCGAGCAAAAAGACCTTCAATTCTGGGTTTATAATTTCTTATAATAAATAGTCCGTCAGATGAGATTCTTTCGTGTATAATATAGTCTTCATTAGCATCTAACTGAAAACTTCCATCCGGATCTTTTGTAAATTCAGGAACTAAATCCTCCGCACCCGAAAACAGAAAGGTATCCGAATCAATTAAATCAAGATATTGAGGCAGTCCTTTGTCTGTTTTACGTTTAATTGACCCTAAACTTAGCCCCCAACCTAATCCAAAAATACCATTACCGGTACCTGAATTATAAGAAAGACTTAATGAAGGTGATGTACCCCTTGCAGATGAAAACGGAAGTTGAATTGAAAATGAAGATGTGCCATTTACAGCGTTAACAGTAAACTTTTCATCAATTCCCTTTAAAGCGCCACCTCCTTTTGGTAAAGAAATTGATGGAACCTCTATTGCATTGGATTTAGTTTTTCCTCCATCAGTTTGGAGAAATTCATTGTTAGAGTTGTTTTTAGTCTGTTCTTTCATTTCTTATTATTTAATGCGTTGAGGCAAAAGCAAATGAGGGTAACTTTATCGACTTGTAGGTGAGATTACAACACTTTATACTTTACTAATGTGTTGTCTTGGCTGTTCAATTTATTGTCATTGATTCTTATATAATTCTCTAATGACAAATAATACACTGATTATATGTTATTTATCTAATAAAAATGATAAAAATTACAAGGGTTAAATGGTTTAAAAAAAGTTCTTTAAGAAGAAGTCTAAGTCCTGCTATTAAACCAAAAAAATTACCTTATTGGGATATATGTTTTATTAACTCCATAAAAATTAAATGGTTAGTTCCTGTATTAAAAACAAGTCCAATAAAGAAACAAACTATTGATAACTAAGTAATTACCAAATTTAAAAAAAGAAAATTATATACTATCACGTAAAAATACCTGTTTTAATATCTTCGTAGATTATGTTAATGAGCAGTTTAAAAAAAGCAATTATCATCTTCTATTTTTCATTTTTAAATGATGCCAAAAAAGTCCTTCATGAGAGCTTTATTAAAGCATAAGTAATTGACAAATTAGCTCTTAAAACCAGTAACAGTATTGAGAGAAGTTCTGCTTAAAATTATAAACAGAATCAATGCTAGCTGGGAAGCGCTAAATATTTTTAATTTATATTAGAATAGTCGTTCTAATTACATAACTTTGCCACATTATGTCAAGAAATAAACAATTCAACCCAGTAGAAAAACTAGTAAAAGCTAGAGATCTTTTTTGGAAAAAAGGATATCATGTAACTTCTATACAGGATTTGGTAGACCAAATGCAAGTTAATAGAAGAAGTATGTATGACACTTATGGAGATAAACATGAGTTGTTTATTCAAAGTCTTGAAAGCTATGCAATCGAAACATATGGTGAATTTAATAGCATTGTTCAATTAGAAAAATCACCCAAAAAAGCCATAGAAGGCATTATATCAAAAGCAATTGAACGTTCGTTTGAAAAGGAGAAAATTTGTATGATTGTTAAATCCTCATTTGAGTTAGCTCCGCTAGATCAAAGCATGAGAGATTTACTAAGACAACACACTCAAAGACTAATTGTAATTTTTGAAAATCTTATTATAAAAGCACAGGAAGCTGGTGAGATTTCAACAGAAAAAAATGCATTAAAATCGGCTCAATTTATTGTTGGAAGCTTTGCAGGACTTTGGCAAATGCAGTCTTTATTTAATGATAGAATCATGGTCGAAGCAATGGCAGAACGTATTTTGGAAAGTTTAAAATGATATTTATGTAATTAATAATCAAAGCATATTAGCTTATTTAATGGAGAAAAACAATCTCCATATTTTTTTGATTTAAAATAGAACGATCGTTCTAATAAGTGATATTTAAAAATAATAATAGTAATAATAATGGAAGAAAATAATAAAATAGTAGTTAGCTACATCTTAAAGCATCAACAAGACAAAAATCTCGATAGCATTTCTGAGATTTTGGAGGATAACAAATTCTGGGAAATTTTCCCTTCTCCTAATGTAGAAGTTCTGAGTTGGAATGTATTGGTTGGTCTTGGACATTTAATCACACTCAGATTTGCTCCATCTCAATTACGAGAAGTAAATCTTGCCATCGAAAAAGGAGCTTGGGGCGCCTTTAATTCCGAAGCATATCTAACGTATGATTACTTAGAGGTATGGAAACAAAAAAGAGGATAATACAGTAATAAATCTTACTTAACAGCATTTTTAAAAATAATAATACTTTATATGGAATTAGGAATTAGCCTTTTTGGGGACTTACATGTTAACCCTACTACTGGCAAAATACAATCTGCGCAAGTGCGCTTACAAGAATTAATTGAAGAAATAAAACTTGCTGATGAAGTGGGTTTAGATCTTGCGGGAATTGGGGAACATCATCGAAAAGAATATGCAGTATCAAGTCCTGAGATTGTACTTGCTGCTGCAGCGATAGTAACAAAGAATATAAAATTGACAAGTTCTGTGACTGTTTTAAGCTCTTCGGATCCCGTTAAATTGTATCAGAATTTTGCATTGGTCGATTTGCTTTCTAATGGCAGAGCTGAATTGATGGCCGGCAGAGGAAGTTTTATAGAATCTTTTCCTCTATTCGGTTATGATCTAAAAGATTATAACCTTTTGTATGAGGAGAAATTAGACTTGCTGCTTAGAATCAATAATGAAGAAAAGATTACCTGGACTGGAGAATTTCGCCCAGATTTACACGATCAGCAAGTGCTTCCCAGAGCAGTTAATAATAACCTAAAAGTATGGATTGCTGCTGGAGGAACTCCCGCGTCTGTAGAACGTGCAGGTCGTTTAGGATTGCCATTAGTTTTTGCAATTGTAGCTGGAACTCCTTTAATTAACTTTAAACCTCTTTTTGAGTTTTATAAAGAGACTTATTTAGCATTTGGTCATGATATGTCCAAATTTCAAGTGGGTATGTTTTCTCATTCGTTATTTGGTAATGATGCTAATGACATAGCAAAATATTACTTCCCATTATATGCTGCTCAAATGGATAGGATAGGAAAAACCAGAGGATGGTCACCTTTTAGTCAAAACCAATTTGATTATGGAAGATCAAGAGAAGCTGCCCTTTTTGTAGGAGATGAAAACCAAGCTATCGATAAAATATTGTATTCACATGAACTATACGGAATGACTCGTTTCACAGCTCATATGGATGTAGGTGCACCTTCTCATAGTCATATCATGAAATCTATTGAAATATTCGGGACAAAAATTGCACCTAAAGTAAGAGCTGCATTAGCAAATAAATAATACGTAATTATAAAAAATGGAAACAATAAAAAGAGTTAATCTCTGGAATAACAATATGCCAACAAATAGTGGCTTAATCGGTAATGAAATTTTGCATCCTAATGAGGTTATTGAAATCAGTAATATTACACAAGCGGAGATTATTATCTATTCTCCTGCCCCTTCCTTAAATAGTGGAAGGGCAATTATTATTTGTCCAGGAGGTGCTTATGCAGGTTTAGCAATTACTCCTCAAGGATATGATTTTGCAGAATGGTTATCCTCAATTGGTATTATGGCAATCGTATTAAAGTATAGAATGCCAAACGCAAATAAAGAAATTCCTCTCGATGATGTTAAGGAGGCAATACGTTATGTACGTAAAAATTCAAAAACATTAAATTTAGATGATAACAAAATAGGTATAGCTGGGTTTTCTGCCGGAGGACATCTTGCAGCATTAGTCTCTACCTTATCCTCTAAAGATGGTATGGAATACTGCCCAGACTTCTCCATTTTATTTTATCCGGTTATTACCATGAATAGTAATACACAAATAAATACCAGAGAAAATCTTTTAGGAAATCAACCATCAATAGAGGATATCGAAGCATTTTCTTGTGAAAACCAAGTGTCTGTAAATACCCCGCCTACATTGATATTGACAAGTAATGACGATACCATTGTTTCTCCCATTAATAGCATAATGTATTATGAAGCACTTAGAAACAATGGGATAGATTCAAGTTTATTTATATTTCCTCAGGGGGATCACGGTTGGGGAATTAAAGGAGTTAATATGTTTGGAAACAAATTTCAATACATAGAACAGGCAAAGGATTTAATAACAAATTGGATTATGAATCTGACAGAAGCAAAATAGTTTGAAACCAATAGAATTTTGTAAAAGACTCCTGTTTTTTAGTCATCGTTTGCTGAAAATTGTGATAAAGATATAATGCTTTTTATTAAAGTTGCTTTTTTTAATATCAGCTGGGTGGTCATAATCTGAAAAAACCAATTCTTAGGAATTGGTTTTTTATGTCTTTTTGTGGTACTCAACCAGTATATGATTCTGATATTTATTTTATTTTGATGACTACCTTTCCTTTCGCGCGTCCACTTTCTACATATGCTAAGGCTTCATTCGTTTTTTCGAAAGAAAAGATTTTATCAAGAACTGGTTTAATTATTCCAGCTTCGATAAGTGTTGTAATTCTGCTTAATTGTTCACCATCGGCTTTCATGAATAAAAAAGAATAATCTACATTTTTCTTTTTCGCTTTTTTACGAATACCGAAACTTAACAATGATAATACTATTTTTACAAACCATGGTGCATTAATTTCTTTAGCAAAATCTGGTGTTGGAGGCCCTGAAATCGAAATAAGTTTTCCTCCTGATTTTAATATATGTAATGATTTTTCGAGTGTCTCTTGATTCTGACTATTCAATACAAGATCGTAATTACTTAAACTGTTTTCAAAGTCACTATTCTTATAATCAATAATAAAATTTGCTCCAAGTGTAGTAAGCAAATCGAAACTTTTAGTGCTTGCTGTAGTTGCAACTGTAGCACCCAAATGCTTTGCCAACTGAATCGCAATAGTACCTACTCCACCTGAACCTGCCTGAATAAATACTTTTTGTCCCTTTTTTATTTGTCCTCTTTCTACCAAAACCTGCCAGGCCGTCAATGCTACTAGCGGAATAGATGCTGCTTCTTCCATAGAAAGGTTTTTAGGTTTCAGAGCAACATCTCTTTCATCTACAGCAATAAATTCTGCAAATGTACCTATCCTATAATCTGCTGGTCTGGCATAAACTTCATCTCCAACTTTGA
The DNA here is from genome assembly GCF_057834355.1 of Flavobacterium sp. GL_143. Taxonomy (NCBI): domain Bacteria; kingdom Pseudomonadati; phylum Bacteroidota; class Flavobacteriia; order Flavobacteriales; family Flavobacteriaceae; genus Flavobacterium; species Flavobacterium sp. GL_143. Next base: position 4,490,316 of record NZ_CM174401.1, read on the forward strand.
ACTTTTTCACACTTTTCCCAACCTTAGTAATTACGCCTGCTACATCATGTCCTAAAATTAACGGAAGCTTATATGGTAAAATGAGTTTAAACTCTCCAGTTTTTATTTTTGAGTCTAAAAGATTTACTCCTGTTGCGTAAATATCAATCAGAACATCATTATCGTTTACTTGCGGTATAGGCATTTCGGCTAGCTGCAAACTTCCATTTTTACTATACTTATTAATTATAAATGCTTTCATTTTAAATATTTTAGAGTTCTAATTATTACTTTAAGCTTGCATATATTTTTTTAGGGTTTACCAAATTGAAAGCCAGTTTTGGAAAAAACCTACTCACGAAATATAATAATTTTGCATCTCCTACCCGAATCGTAAATTGATCTTTTTTTATTCCTGAAATAAGTGATTTTACTAATTGCTCGGGAGTCATTTTCTTGTCATTTCTTTGAGCAGTCATCTCTGTTGCTACAACAGGCGGAAGCAGCTCAAATACTTTTACATTACTTTCTAATATCTCCAAGTTCTTTCTTAGTGTTCTGGTATAAAAGCTTAAAGCGGTTTTAGTTGCCGAATAACTTGGCTCTTCTAAGGCGGGTACCAAACTCAAAATAGAGGTTGTATTTATAATAGCACTTTCTTTTCTTGATTTCAGCATGTCTATAAAAAGAGTATTCAATCTTATAACACCAAAATAATTGATGTTCATTTCATAGATTGCATTCTTCAAAATTTGCTCATTTGCAATTCCCAGATTAAGTGGCGGGCTTCCAACCCCTGCATTATTGTACAAAATGTCAATTCCGCCCAAAGAAGCCACTTTCTCAAAAAGCGCTGCTGCATCATCTTGATTTTCAACATCACTTTTTATTACTATCAACGACGGAAACATTTTTTTTGCTGCATCTAGTTTAACCTGATTTCTACCTGTGATAATAACCTTTAATCCTTCGGCTAAAAACTGTTTTGCAGATTCTAAACCAATGCCTGAAGCTCCTCCCGTAATTAATATCGTTTTACCTTTTATATTCATATCTAAAGTTATTTAAAAAATTGCTTTGAATCACCAACCGGAACATCAAACTGATTTTTTTCTAAGGCTAATAATAATTCATCAGCAACCTCTTCTGGTGGGATACCATTGACTCCGCCTATTTCTGCTGAAAACGCTGTATTTACCAATGGAGGATAAACTTCGTATATCTGAAGATTTTTCTCTTCTTCATAAGTATATCTTAAAGCAACTGTATAACTGTGCAATGCTGCTTTGGTAGCTCCATATGTTGGTACTAATTTATGACTGCCAAAAACTGCAATTGATGAAACATTTACAACTGCAGCTGCAGTTTTTTGTAGTAGATGTGGCAATAAAAGTTCTGTAAAATGAATTACACTCAAATAGTTTGTATTCATCTCTATAGCTGCTTTTTCGTGTGCGTTTAAAGTTTCATTTAAAAGATAACTAAAAGCTGCCCCTGCATTATTGATTATGATATTTACCTCAGGATAGTTTTCTTTTAATTGTTTTGCAATGCGAATTCTATCTGCTTCAATAGATAAATCACCTTGTATACCAACTGCATTATCCAATTGTTTTAAGGCAATTTGCAAACGTTCTTCATTACGTCCATTAATGATTATTTTATTACCAGCAACATTTAGTTTTTTCGCTATTGCCAACCCTATTCCAGCGCTTCCTCCACTGATAAATACTGTATTTCCTGATGTTTTCATTCTTTAATTTTTTAAATTAATTTTTCTATTTTATTTGTTTTTCTATTTGCAATACAAACTTTTTTTTAACATTTAGACTTTTTAGTCTATTTTTAAATATACTTTTTAGTCTATTTTATTAGAAAAAAAATTATAATGTATATTGTTCCAGCTCGGCTTTTAAGCTTTTAATAAGTCCTTGCATAGGTTTTGCTGTATCCATAACCCTGCACATTACAATTCCTCCTTCTACTGAAGCTACCAATTTAAAAGCAAAAACTACAGGATCAAGAGTATTCGAAAACTCACCATTATTGATTCCATCCTGAAGCAAACCAGTAATTTCTTCCTGTCCGTTTCTAAAAACTTTGGCAACTTTTTCTTTTATAAAAGGATAATTATCATCAGCTTCTACAGCTGTATTAAATATTGGACATCCCCCACTTATATAGGTTTGAATAGGGTTTTTATAAAAATCCAAGAAGGCAAATATCTTACCTTTTATCGTTTTTCCGTTATAAACGGCAGTTCTAATTTTGTCAGAAACCATCTTAAGCGATAAGTCGATCACTTGTTCAGACAAATCTTCTTTATTTTCAAAGTGACCGTACAGACAACCCTTTGTAAGCTTGGTTGCATTAAGGATATCATCTATATTCACTCCCGAAATACCTTTTTCATTATATAACGGTACTGCTGTTTCGAGTATAAATTGTTTCGTTCTTTCTGCCTTTGTCAACATTGTCTTTTATAATTTGATTACAAATATACTAAAAAGTATATTTTACAAACAAAAAGATTAAGATAACTTTATAATTTATCTTGTATATTAGGAACGCTAATACCCAGACGGTCAAAGGTAAAATCACACTCCCCTTTCATACCGGCAAATAGGTAGCACTGTTCCAGGAGGATTTACATGGTCAAAATAGTAGCCATGCTCATCATGAGTGATAATAGAAGTATTTTATTACTTAAAAAAGGAAACTACAATGTCTTCTTTTACCTTTTTTTGCTCTTTTTTAACCACTAAATAAATTAAATAAGTAATAAAAGCTGTAGCAAATGCAAGTATATAATTAAACATCCAATTTGTATTGTAATCGTAATTTTGAATAATTGTCAAACCTGTTTTAGAACTAAATACATGTGCAAAACCATAACTCATTTGAAAAGTTGACATAAATATCCCTTCTAGGTTTTTATGGCTTCTATTCATAACAAAACCACTTGCAAAAGCAAAAGTTAGCATATTTCCAAAAGACATTAAAAACATAAATATCCAAAATACCCATGCCTGATGTACTAAGAACAGCATGAGATATGAAGTTCCTATTAATAATAATCCTATCATTATAGCAACCAGATCAGTGATTTTATTCTTTTGAACAAAATTTACCACCACCATTTCAAATAAGACAAATATAACTCCGCTAAAACCAAGGAACATTCCGCTATCAAATTCTGTTAAATGATATGCTTCTTTATGATAAATGGGTACAATAGAAAAAACCTGAAAATAGAGATATCCTGTTACTAAAGCAATTATCCAATTCATTACAAAAGGAAAATCTTTTAGCGGTGCAAATTTATCCTGATTTACAGTATTCATTTCAAGCTTATACAATAGCTTCTTTTCTTTTACAAAAAAGACAAAAATTACTATAGAAATAATAGAAGTTAAACCATCTACAATAAACAAGGTATTATACTCTGAATTTATAATTAGTAGTCCTCCTAAAACAGGACCAACGACAAGACCAACATTGGTTGCCATTCTTAATAATGATAAGGCACGCAGTCGTGAATCGTTATTTACATAACTATTTAGACTTACCATCATTGCAGGCCTGTACATATCTGCTATTGCCGTTAAAAGAAAAATGGAAAGACATAATAGTTCAAAAGTTTTTACAAATTGCAGTGAAAGAAGGATTAGTCCACTAGAAAACAAGCTAAAAACCATGACCTTATATGCCCCAAAAATATCAGATAATTTTCCACTGAAGAAAGTTCCGAATAAAGATCCTATTCCAAAACAAACCATAACCCAACCAATTTCTGAGTAACTTAAGTTTAATTCGTCTTTAAAATATTTAGATAAAAAAGGAACTACTACAGCTCCTATTCTATTTACCAGAGTAATTAGGGCAAGAATCCATATTTCTCTTGGGAAATTTTTAAAATTTCCTAAATAACGGTTAAGCATTTTCAAAAATATTTAGTTGGGGCATATATTTTTTTGAGTACTTTAAAGAAGTACTAATTTCCAAAGAACCTACCAAAGAAACTTTTTTTAGTTTCTTCAATTTCCTCAGTAGATGACTCTAATTTAATTTGTTCATTTAAATCATCCATCATCAATTTTGTAATCAATTCTACATAATCAAGATTATGATCTTCAAGATAACCAGTTAAGTATTTTTCACTTGCCTCTATTCCGCTTACTTGTTCGATTTTAGATAGTTTCCTATACAAATCTTCGATTTTTTCTATTACTCCAGCCGAAATAGCTTTACGGCGAGCAATATATTTCGTGATTTTTGCATCTTCATTTACTATATAATCAAAATCAGTAATTACCCAGTAGTATTCTCCAGATTTGGCTAAGTTTTTAATGATACCGTGAAATTTTCTTCCCATCTTAATATTATCCCATAAGACTTTAAAAATCACTTTAGGCATATCGGGATGACGGATAATATTATGTGGCTGACCTACCAATTCAGATTCATCATATCCTGAAACTTTTGAAAAAGTGTCGTTTACGTACTCTAAAGTTCCGTACAAGTCTGCCTTACTTACAATAGTTTTGGTAGTATCCCACTTAACTTCTTTATCAATTGGGGTTGGACATATTTTATCCATAAAATTTCAATTTATTTGGGTATTAGTAAATAACTCATTAAATATGAGTTCGTTGTATTTAGTAGATTTTTTTTACTCTTTTAGAACGATCAGCAATATAAGATATTAACCATGCTATTTGTCCTTCTTTTGCAAAATACAATTTTTTATTGTTAATATCAGGAAAGGCTTCCAAGCTAACCAATAAGATATTACTACCTGAAATTAAGTATTTTTGCGAGTATGTTTCTAGTACTTTTTTGACTTCATTATCTGTTTTTGCCAGATCCTCAAATTTTTTGAAATTGTTTTTTAAGATAGCATCATAGTTTATAACATCTTCAAGTTTAAACTGATTGTATGTTTCTTTAGTAGCACCTTTATACAAAGTATAAAATGCCCAAACAGCTCCACCAGACAAATAGACTTTATCTTTATCTAAAGCCTGAGGGCTAGACTTGTACATCGCATTTACCTGCTCTCTTAAGATTGGCAAGAAGCTGAATGATTTAGAGTTGAATTCATCAATATCTTGACTACGAGCTATTTTTTTTACACTTTCTGTAAGAGTTACACTGCCGTAATTAAGGGATAATGGGAAAAATACAAAAGTGTTATTGTTACTAACATCTACATAACCACCTTTAGTATTACCTCCACCTATGTCTAGTATTATAGAATTTTTATAATCAACAGGAGGAATACAACCTTTTAGAAGCATTTTTCCTTCCATTTGTACTTCAATATACTCAAGATCTTTACCAGTGGCAGCTTTTACTTTATCGGTAAGAATTTGAGTGTTTTGTGCCATGGCTACTCCAGAAGAACCTACTATAAAAATGTTTTCATCAGGGACTTTCATAGTCGTCTTCATTTTGTTGTAGTTAGCTGTAATAACTGCAATAGCTCTATCAATATCAACTAGTGCCATATTTCCATCTATAGAAATACCTTTTGCTATAGCTACATTTTCTGTCCAAAATGATTTGACGGTGAAGTCTCCTCTTTTAATGTTGTAAACATCAATAACTGACATTTTAATTCCTTTACTTCCAATTTCAATTCCAGCAAAAATATTTTCTTGTGAAAAAAGTATTGGTGTAATAAAAAATAAAAGAAATAGTGTAAAATACAATTTTAGATTTTTCATAGGTTAAGTTTTATTTGTCTCGGGTTGACATTTAAAATCCCGTAATTTATTATAGTGATTTAGTAATGCAGAAATATCATATCTTTTGAGAATGAAAAAGAAAGATTTTTTAAATTAGTTGTAAAGCAAATTTTTGGATGTCACTTTCATCGCAATTGCTAGTGTTTTTGGGCTGCGAAGCTACAAAAAAAAATCAGCATACCTCAATTTTTAAAGAATAAAATGTAAGATTTCATCTGAATATTTCTTTAATTATTTAGTATATAATTCGTTAGTGATTTTTTTTAATGTTAGATAAATATAATTTATCTCTTGATGTGATTTACAGTTTAATACAATTTCAGCATTACATTAATCATAAGAATTTAACTATATTTCAAGCCGTTCTTAAATTAATAAAACAAAGATGTGAATTGTAAGTAATTTTACTATGTTTTTTATGTGTTTAATGTACTCAGCCTTTCAGTTATTAGATTAATAAATATTTAGAAGAATAAAAAAGGTTTTGTAGTATTTGAAGCAGAAAAAAATTAAATTTGCTTCTTAAATTTTTATAGATGTCAGATTTTTTAAAATTATTCGGAGAAAATATATCTAGGGAAATGCCCGGATTTGTAGCTTTGAGTGTTATTGATGTGAAAAGTGGAAATCTATATTATTCAAAAAAAATTAATGATAGCTTTAATATAGAAGTAGCATCAAAATTTGCATTAGAAATGATTCGAGCTCAGTTAAATGCTAATGATTTTCTAAAACTGAATCAAAGCATAGACGATATTACTATAACATTAACGAATCAGTATCAGTTTTTAAAAATTTCAAAAAATAATAGTTACTTTATTTATTTAATTGCCGATTCTTCAAAAGCAAATTTAACTTTTACAAAAGCCATTCTGAATAAACAAATATCAGAGATTTCTAGTATGTTTCATTCTGAATAAAAAACTAATTAGAGGATTTGTTGATGCATTTTTTAACTATTTATTCCATTGCCTCTACCCTTTCCTATTCTTCTTGACTTATAGCTTAGCGAAATCCTCAGATTATCGTCTTGCTCTATTTTCTTAAATAAAAAATTATAGCATAACTTAGGATAAATCCTTTCGATTACCCTAATGATAACCCAAACTATCGTGAATATTTTTTTTTAGCACAGCGTTTGTTTTCGTGTTTCATTTTCTATATTTGCAATTATTTAAAACAAGTCTAAATAAGAAGATGAAACGAATTTCTACTTTACTTCTAGTGTTCTTTACAATAGGTACACTTTCTGCGCAACAGATTTCCAAAACAAATACGAATAACGAAAAAGATAAAAAGGTAAATACTAAAAGCCAAGATACTATCTTAACAGATAAGCCTGCAGCAAATAACGAATTACAAGAAATTGTTATATCTGCAACCAGACGAGCAGAAATTTTGGATGAAGTTCCCTCTTCGGTAACTTTATTGTCTAAAAAACAGTTGCAACAGCAGCTAAGTATAAGTTCTAATCTTAGTGATATCTTAGGAGCATCGGTACCTGGTTTGGGTTTTACAACTAATAGAACTCAAAATTTGGGACAGACTTTACGTGGCCGCCGAGTATTGGTAATGATAGATGGTATTCCGCAATCTACACCTCTGAGAGATGGTGCTAAAGACATGCGTTCACTAGACCCTACAGTATTAGATCGTGTTGAAGTAATTAAAGGAGCAACCGCTATTTATGGCAACGGTGCAGATGGTGGTTTAATTAATTATATCACTAAAAAAGCTAGTACAGACAAGGCAATAAGCGGATCAACAGAGGCAGGAACTGCTTTCTCACTTATTAAGCCTGGAGGGACAGCTGGTTTCTTTGTATCTCAGCTTTTTACAGGAAAAGTAAAGAAGTTAGATTATGTAGTTAGCGGTCGCTATGAAGAGACTGGACTTTATCGTGATGCTAAAGGGCGTGTACTTTCTCCAGAATATGGAATGAATGATCTTCGAAATTGGAACGCTTTCGCGAAAATTGGCTATGATTTTAATTCAAACAATCGTCTAGAATTAATGTATAACTATTTCGAGAGTACTCAGCATACTGATTATATAGCTAAAGCTGGTGTTTATGGCAATTTTGATTCACCAACTACAGGAATTAAAGGACAACGACCAGGTGATCCCGAAGGCACGCCTTATAATCATAACGCAAGTTTAAGTTATATTGGACAGAATTTTATTGGGAAAACGGATCTTAATGCTACTCTTTATTTCCAAGATTACCTTACACTAATTAACTACAGTGATTTTTTTGAGAATAATGGACAACCAGCTACACAAAGTAAGAAATTCGGTTTTCGTTTAAATTTAAATACACCGTATGAATTCAATTCTCTTATATCTGGGAATATAACTTATGGATTAGACATTCTTTCAGATGTAACGGATACACATCTTACAGATGGAAGACTGGTAATTCCTGAAATGAATATGACAAACCTGGCACCTTATTTTCAGCTTAAAAATATGTTTGGACCAAACTTGGTATTAAAAACGGGTTTAAGGCTCGAAAATGTTAACATCGATGTACCAGATTATACAACTATTAGTATTCGTAATTATGTAAACGGAACTTATGTAGGTGGCGGTATTGCAGTAAATGGCGGTGCATTAGATTTTAATGCACTTATGTTTAATGCAGGATTGCGTTATACAAAATGGAAGTTGTTTAAACCTTTTGTTAGTTTTTCTCAAAGTTTCAGTGTAGCCGATTTAGGTCTGGTCCTACGTGCCGCCAAAGAAAACACAGTAAACAATACTTCGATAAAAGCAGTTACAGCTAACAATTATGAATTTGGATTTTCCGGATCTGTGGCTAAACTTTCTTATGAAGGAGCTTTATATTATAGTACTTCAAAATTAGGAGCTTCTTATGTTTATGTCGATGGTAATCCACAAATTTCACGTTCACCTGAAAAAATTTATGGTTTTGAGTTGTCAGCAAAATATCGTCTTCATCCAAAAGTTGATGTTGGAGCTAATTATTCTTTTACGGAAGGAAAACGTGAACTTACAGACAAAAAAGTATATTTAGGAGGTGATCGCATAAATCCACCTAAAATAGCAGCTTATACCGTTTTTAGACCTCTGGAATCCTGGTCAGTCTTTTTACAAATGACAAGTACAACAGGCAGGGATAGATTTGAACCTACTAATGGGGCTTATACTTATGGAACTGGTCCAATTAAATCTTTTACAGCTTTCAATCTTTCTTCTAGTTATACTTTTAGAGAAAAAAGCACGATTCGTTTAGGTGTAGAAAACCTATTTAATAAAGATTACTATACTGTTATTTCTCAATGGCAGTCTAATAACATGAATTATGTGAAAGAAAATGGCACGCGTATGACTATTAGTTTTACGCAAGCATTTTAAAAAAACTTTCATATTTAGAACTAAAAAACCTCCAAAATCAAATGATTTTGGAGGTTTTTTTGGTTTGATATTTTTTAATAAATTAAACTCGTTGGGTACAATTACTACGTCTATTCACTTCGCTCGGGTCGTGAAAAAATTATTAACACATAGAAACATAGATTTTATGTGTAAAAAAGAGTGCAAAAAGAAATATATTTCTTTCACATAGCTAGCTATGTGCGTCTAAAACAAGTAAAACGCCTTTTTTCTGCGTACAAGACCTATGTTTCTATGTGTTAAAAAATTACACCCGACGGATTAAATTAAGACTTATTGTAACTATATCAGTATTTTATTTAATAATAAATATCTAAAACAATACTCGATTTAGAAGTATCTATTATTTTTTCTATTCTCTTAAAAAACACTTCATTTACCATAGGACATCCTTGGCTGTGACTAATGTAATAATCTTGCTCTTCATAAGGAACAGCAGAATAGGAATGTAATACTATAGCTCTTTTATAGGCATTATTATTGCTTTCCTCTAAACCAAATAATTTATAAGATTTTCCAAACATTCCTTTGTAGTCCTTACCTATTATATATTTTCCTAAAGAAGTAGATTTAGAATTTGGCATGTTACTAAATTTTAAATCTCCATTAATCCCTGTTTCTGACCCTGATCCATGAGCTACTAATCCTTTATCTATGATTTTATTATTCTCTAAATCATACACAAAAAAGCGGTTCATGCCTGATTTAATCTTCATATCGATAAAAAAGGCAACCTTAGGATTAAATTTAGGATTTCCATCTATCATGCATTTAAGATCACTTAACTGACTATTAAATCTTTCGACTTCAGTACCAGATGTAGTCGTTAAATTGTTATTATTGGAGGTAGAAAAAAATCCGATATTAAGAAATAAAATTAAATAAAGTATTTTCATAAAAGCAAATTTTAAATGCATTTAAAGATAGTCGTTTAACAAAAAAGAATCACTGCTCTAATCTACTCTGCAAAAATAATAAATTATAGAATACACAATATGTTAAAATTTATTAAATAAACAGTTAGTTAGCAAAATATCAAGTAGTTACTGAGGCGTTTTTTAATTTAATCTTATATCATTGGGAAATAGAGCTTCAATGTGTCGCATTTATTAGACATAAAAAAAGCTAAATCCTTCGATTTAGCTTTTTTATATTCTTAAAGTTGAATATCTCTTTCGGAATTCTGTTTACTTCACATCAAACCATAGTTTTGTAGTAAGCAAGTCTTTTCCTTGAGCAGTTACTGCGGCTTTATAACTATTTCCGTTTAGCGATTGTTCTGTACCTGGATAAAAAAAGCGCGAAGGTATCTGTCCGTCCAAAACTGTAGCTGGACCAGCTGTTAAAACTGGATAATCCAGTCTCCTCCACTCTACAAAAGCATCAAGACCCTGCCCATAAAATGCAATCCATTTTTGAGTACCTATCGATTTTGCATAATTTGTTGCATCATATTTAACCGTTGTCTGATTAAGATAATTAGAAATAATTGTTGCATCGGTAATACCAAATTGATTGAACGATGCCGTGATTGCATTTTTATAAAATTGCTCTGCATCTCCAGGAATATAGCCACGTGCTACAGCTTCAGCAAGATTAAATAGTACTTCGGAATAAGAAACAATTACTGCTGGTGATGCCGAGGTTAAGAAATACGTACCTGGTTTTGAAGTTTTAGCAAACCCCTGACTATTAGCATCACTGTTGGATAATCCATTGGCACCTCCAACATATTTGCCTACGCTTGCATCTGATGGTAGTTGAGCATAAACAGGCAAACGAGGATCTGATAATGCATTTAACTTATCAACCAATGTTTTTGAAATACGATAATCATCTCTAGTTTCGAACCAAGCTGAAGCTGGATTTTGCTGAGGCGAACTCGTGTAAGTAAACTTAAAGATTTCACTATTGTTGCTAATTAATCCCGCTGCATCGGTTGTTGCCTCAATCGCAGTTTGCTTAGCTAAAGCAGGTTCTTTATCAGAAATTCTTAACGCAATACGCAAACGAAGCGAATTTACCAGTTTTTTCCATTTAGTAATATCTCCTTTATAAGCCAAATCACCAATTACAGTTCCATTTGTTGGATTTAGCAAGGACTGAGCTTGTTTTAAATCTTCTAGTAATCCTGTATATACTTCCTTTTGAGTATTATATGCAGGTGTTACTTTTAGACCAGCTTCTTTATAAGGAATGCTTCCGTAAGCATCTGTCAACAATAAAAACGTCCATGAACGCAGCGTTAGTGCAATCCCTTTATAATTTGAATTTGCTTGTTGGTTTGGGAAATTCAAAATCGTATTTAAATCTGTAATTAAGGTTGCGTATCCCGTATCCCATAAAGAAGTGAAAGAAGTATTAGATACATCATATCTGTCAGGTTCTGTATACTGGATTTTAGCCCAATGCTGAACAAATAATAAAGACGAGTCAAAGTTATTTATTGACCCCCAATATAAATCAGCACCTTGTTTTAATGATCCTGTTAATAAGTAAGGCGCCAATGGAGTTTCTGTTGCATTTGGATTTTTATTAATTTCATCCAAGCTGTCACTGCATGAAAACAGAGACAATGCAAATAGTGTTATATATGATAGTTTTTTTAGCATGATTTCGTATTTTTAAAATTTAAGATTAACATTAAGGCTAAAACTTCTGGTAGTTGGCAAGGCTAAACTCTCCAACCCTTGTCCGTTTCCTGTATTAAAAGCCGATTCAGGATCGATATTTGGTACGTCTTTGTAGATAAAGAACAGATTACGCCCTGTTGCAGTAATACTAGCTCCTTGTAATCCAAATTTCTTAATTAAATTTTTGTTGACATTGTAAGTAAGTCTTACTTCTCTTAATTTTACAAAAGTTGAACTATAAACATAAGCTTCGCTGATATTGTATGATGCTTTGTAATACTCTTGTGCACTAATTACCTGAGTATTGGGAGTTCCATCTGCATATACACCATTAAAGATAACACCATCATCATATACAGTTGCTCCATTTGGTGCTGCACCTGTTAATAAGGTTTTGTTATTACCTGCATAGTAGTAATTTAATCCACCATTGGCAGCATCACGACCCGGGAGAGTTTGAGCTAGCACACCAGTATAATTACCAGTTCTGTTAGTTCCCGAAAAAAGCTCCCCACCTACACTAGCATCAACAAGGAATGAAAATTCAAGATTCTTGTAAGTTAATGTGTTTGTAATACCACCTAAATAATCAGGAGTATAATGTCCTAATACTTTCTTTTGCGGATCAGCTTTTGGTAATCCATTAGCCCCTACTACAATATTTCCGTTTGCGTCACGCTGATAAGCAGTACCGTAAAGTGCGCCATAGGCTTGCCCTACAGATGCTAATACATCGACACCACCAGAAGAACCAATTGTGTAGTTTTGAATGTTTCCTTCATAGTCAAGAACATCTACCTTGCTTATATTCTTTGAATAATTTACACCTACATTCCACTTAAAATCTTTAGTTTGAATAGGATTTCCATCCAATTGAATTTCTATACCATGATTGTTTATTTTACCTGCATTAATTAATTGCGAATTATAACCGCTTGCAGTTGTTGTTTTTATCTCCAGAATCTGGTCAAAACTATTGGTGTTATAATAAGCAACATCAAGATGTAATCTGTTTTTCCAGAAAGAAGATTCTAGACCAATCTCTGTAGAGCGAGTTGTTTCTGGTTTTAAGTTCTCATTAAGTTTCTTTTGAGAAGAGGTTTGAATTGGATTTCCGTCGAATGCAGATTTGAAAGTGTAAACTGTAGCCAATTGATACGGATCTGCATCATTACCTACTTCAGACCAACCACCACGAAGTTTTAAAAAGTCGAGTGTATTGCTTTTTAGATTAAAGGCATCAGATACTACAAAACTACCATTAATAGAAGGATAGAAATAAGAACGGTTACTGCTTGGTAATGTCGATGACCAGTCATTACGCGCAGTTACGTTTAAAAAAGCATAATTTTTATAACCAAATTGTGCTGAAGCATATACACTATATACTTTTAATTCTGAGAATGTGTTTGATGAAGTTAACGGATCTCGAGAGTTTGTCAATGTATATAAATCAGGTACAGCCAGACGAGGTGCTTTCTGATAATTGTTTGCATCGCTGTGGTTACGGATATTAAATCCGGCAAGAGCATCTAAACTAAAATCCTGGCTCAGTTTTTTGGTATATTGCAAGATACCCTCAGTGTTTCTTTCGTTTACCGTATAAGCATCTTCTGCATACGACCCAAAAGGAGTTCCATTTGTGCCATATTTAATCTCGTATTTTCTACGATCGTTATAATAGTCAACTCCAGTACGGAATTTAAAATTAAGCCCATCGGCAATTTTTGCATCTAAGTGAATATCTCCTATCAAGCGGTTACGCTGCTGGCTGGTAGTATTATAATAAGCATTCCAATACGGATTGCTATAATAGCTGTTGTTCCAGTTTACATCTCTATTATTCCTAAGCTCATTGATATCTACCTGACGCCCGAACCAAAGAAACTGTAGCATTACACCAGCAGCACGGCTACCAAATGGGCCACCTGGTAGTGCTGGAGCATCTGTAACAATATAGTTTGCCGTTACTCCTACTTTTATATTCTTAGATATTTGATAATTAGTATTAACCGTAAAGTTTGTTTTGTTTATTTCACTATTAGGCACAGTTCCTAATTGTTTTTGATTATTTACTCCTAATCGAAAATCTGATTTCTCATCAGATTTAGCTACCGAAATACTGTTATCATAAGTAAGACCAGTATTAAAAAAGTCTTTTACATTATCAGGATTAGCCACAAAAGGCACTGCTTCTCCATTTGAATAAAACTGAGGAATAAGACGACCATCTAGTTTAGGTCCCCAACTTTCATCAACACCATCATTAATTCCACCACCTTTCCCATCTACATAACTAAATTTCCCATTGGATCCTTGTCCAAATGAATTCTGAAATTTAGGTAAAGTAGCAACTTGAGAGATAGTTATACCCGAACTGAAGCTTACGCCCAATCCTTTTTGTCCTTTTCCTGATTTTGTAGTTATAAGTACAACACCATGTGCAGCACGCGATCCGTAAAGAGCTGCAGCATTAGGTCCTTTTAGTACACTTAATGATTCAATATCTTGCGGATTTAAATCGGCAATAGCATTTTTAAAATCGCGGGTAGCTCCACCAGCGTTTAACTGTGAGTTATCTACCGGAATTCCATCTACTACAAATAGAGGCTGGTTATTTCCAGATATAGAGGTTTCACCACGTATAATGATACGTGAAGACCCCATGTCTCCTTGCGAATTTGTAATACGTACTCCTGCTAATTTACCAGTAAGACTATTCAGGAAATTGGTTTCTTTTGTTTCTGCCAACTCTTTGCCCTTAAGTGATTGAGTGGTATATCCTAAAGATTTCTTTTCTTTTGTAATACCCAGTGCAGTAACTACAACCTCTGATAATACATTCTGCTCTTCAGTTAGATTAATAGTTATTGAATTTCCATTAGCTACAATTTCCGTCTTTTTATATCCCATATAGCTTACTATTAGCGTATAAGGAAGTTTTTGTCCTGTCTGAAAATGAAATTGCCCTTCAGTATCTGTTATAACTCCGTGTGTAGTACCTTTAATATTTACCGAAGCACCAATAATAGGCTCCTTTGTAATAGCATCGATTACTTTTCCTTCTAGTTTGGATTGAATTAATGGCTTGGTTTCTTGTGCTCTAACCCCTATGGAAATCAACAAAATGCATAGCCATGCATATCTATTTATTTTTTTTTTCATTACTTTGTTTTAGTTTAATAAATAAGGCGAGCCGAAAACGGATTTAATCCATTCTCGCTTCCTTATAGAGATGTACAATTTCTTTAAGCTTCACCATTTCTGCTGCAACAGAAATGGTTTTTTTTTATCTGCATTGCATTCGTCTTTTCATTTTTATTTATTTTGGATTACTATTATTTGAATTGGTCTTTATAAGATTTCAACTCTAAAATTGAAAACCTATCTTTTTAAAAATTTGCGTGAATTAGAGATTGAAGAATTTTTATCAACGATATGTCATCTAGATCGATAAATGACTTACTCTTATTCAAAAAATGAAATACTTTATATTTATTTAAATTTAAATTCTACTAATTTGATAGAACAAAAGTATATTGAAAAAAATTAGTCCCAAAATTTTAACTGTTTTTTTTGTAAAAAAATGTTAATTAAAATATTATGAAGTATTTAAATATCTAAAAATAAAATAGTTAATACTAATAGATACTTTTCTGTTGTGTAAGATTTTTTCTAAACGGATAGCAATAATAAGAGATCTTAGCAGTTTCCAAACCGTGTTATTATCAAAAACAAGCCGTGTTTTTACCGAATCAAACGCGATATACCATGCTAGTGTGATTTGCTAAAACAGATATGTTCTCTGTTAAAAAAAATGACTATTTTTATCAAACCATCAACCTTTTACTATGACCGATAAATCACTACTCCGAGGTTCCATTTTCAGACATCTAGACGGCTTAGCAGTTGCACCAGTGGCGATCGCATTAAGAAATAAAGATGTTTTAGAGTTTATCCTGAACAAAAAGCAAGTACAACTAACTGAACTTGCAATCGCTTTTAAAGCAAATGAAGGTTATCTAAATGTAGGCTTAAGGATTTTGGCTTCTCAAGGTTTCTTAGATTATGAAGTCGATAACCAAAAACAGGAAATTAAAATTTCGGTAAATGAAAAGACAGCAATAGCTTTTTCGATGTTTCATCTTTACGAAGATGTTGTTGATTTACTTCAGTTTTCTATCCAGTTCCACCCTCGCCTATTTGAAGATGTGCCGTTTGAAAAACTCAATGCTATTTTTGAAAAATATAAAAAAAACTACGGAATTGAACCTTCTAGTGATGCTCTGATAAATAGTATTCAGACCCAGATTTTAAAACATATAGAAGGCTATTTAATTGGACCTACGATAGTGCGTTTGGCAATGAAAGGAATGTTTCATAAATATTTCATGGAGACTTCTTTTAAGCCAGAAGAATTTCATAAATCTCCTGAAAATTTCAAAAAAATATTAGACTTTTTTGTGCATCTTGGATGGTTTCTGGAAAAAAATGGCAATTATCAATTTACCGAAGACGGTTTGTTTTTTGCAAAAAGAGCCAGTGCCTACGGTGTTACAGTTTCTTACTTGCCAACATTTGCAAAAATTGAAGAGTTAATTTTTGGCGACCCAGCCGCGTTAAGAATGATCGCTGACGGCGAAAATGAAATTCACGTTGATCGCGAAATGAATGTTTGGGGCAGCGGTGGTGCTCACGACACTTATTTTAAAGTCGTAGATGAGATTATAGTTAAACTTTTCAATTTGCCAATTAAAGAACAACCAAAAGGAATCCTGGATATGGGTTGTGGTAATGGCGCTTTTCTGCAACATATTTTTGAAGTAATCGACAGGCAAACCTTGCGAGGTAAAATGCTCGATGAATACCCATTATTTCTCGTTGGGGCAGATTATAATCAAGCTGCGCTGAAAGTAACCAGAGCCAATCTTATAAAAGCAGATATTTGGGCAAAGGTAATTTGGGGAGACATTGGTCGTCCGGATATGCTCTCAGATGATTTAAGAGAAAATTATAATATTGATCTGAAAGATTTACTTAACGTAAGGACTTTTCTAGATCATAATCGAATTTGGAAAGATCCGGAACACATTCGCAAAGACAGGATTAGTGAATCTACAGGTGCATTTGCCTATAGAGGAAAAAGAGTCAGTAATAACCTTGTAGAAGATAATCTTCTGGAACATTTACAAAAATGGTCGCCGTATGTGCGTAAATTTGGATTGCTACTTATCGAATTACATACCATAAATCCAAAACTTGCTGCCAGTAATTTAGGTAAAACTCCTGCAACAGCGTACGATGCCACTCATGGTTTTTCTGACCAATATATTGTTGAGATAGATGTTTTTAATAATGTTGCTGCCGAAGCAGGATTATTCCCGGATAAATCAATTTTTAAACGATTTCCAGATGCTGATATAGCTACAGTAAGTATCAATTTATTAAAAGGAAAGTAATCTATAATGTCAGTTACATAAATTTATAATCCTTGTCTGAAAGAAAAAACATATGTATTAAATATTAAACATAAAAAGCTCCATTATTTCTAATGGAGCTTTTTTGTATTTGCTAAAGACTTTCGACAATAAAATTTATTTTATCACATAAAAAGTAACATAATAAAGGCTTAAAGAGGATAGTAAATAATATAGTGTTTCATCATTTTTCTCTAACTTAGCGCTGTAAATCTTAAAATATAAGATTAAAACAAACTTTGTTTTTCGCAAAGAACTGAATGAAAAAGCGTTACTGTTTTTTTTCTTACATTTTTTTGGAAAAGCATTTTTATAATAATTTTAGTTAATTGAAAACTATGAATAAATTTGATTTTGGAATCGTAGGACTCGGTGTAATGGGACGTAATTTACTTTTGAATATTGCGAGCCATAACTTTGCGGCAGCAGGTTTAGATTTAGATACTGAAAAAGTTAATTCACTTCAACAAGAAGCAGATTCTGACCATACAATTGAAGCTACTACAGATGTTAAGCATTTTGTAGAGCTTATACAAAAACCTAGAGCTATTATGTTATTGGTTCCTGCAGGAAAACCTGTTGATAGCGCAATAGCAAGCTTATTACCTCATTTAGACCAAGGAGATATTATAATTGATGGTGGTAACACTTATTTTACCGATACAGACAGAAGATTTTTAGAATTATCTGCTAAGGGAATTCACTTCTTTGGAATGGGAATTTCTGGTGGAGAAAAAGGCGCAAGATTTGGTCCGGCTATGATGCCTGGAGGAGATCAGAAAGCATACGAGAGACTTCGCCCAATTTTTGAAGCTATTGCAGCAAAAGTAGATGGAGAACCTTGCGTAGAATATTTAGGAAACGGATCTGCGGGTAATTATGTAAAAATGGTTCACAACGGAATCGAATACGGAATCATGCAGTTGATTTCTGAAATTTATGACCTAATGAAAAGAGGTTATAA
The DNA here is from genome assembly GCF_057834355.1 of Flavobacterium sp. GL_143. Lineage (NCBI taxonomy): Bacteria > Pseudomonadati > Bacteroidota > Flavobacteriia > Flavobacteriales > Flavobacteriaceae > Flavobacterium > Flavobacterium sp. GL_143. Next base: position 4,508,536 of record NZ_CM174401.1, read on the forward strand.
TCTGGATGAAGATACGATTCAGAAAACTTTTGAGGAATGGAACCAAACAAACGATCTTAAATCGTACTTGATCGAAATTACAGGAAACATACTGAAAGAAAAAGATACTGACGGAAGCAGGCTGATTAATAAAATTTCTGATTGGGCAAAATCTAAAGGAACAGGAAAATGGACTTCGCAAAACGCAATGGATTTACAAGTGCCAGTTCCTACTATCGATGCAGCAGTTTTTATGCGTGATATGTCTAAAACTAAACCGGAAAGAATTGAAGCCGCTACTAAACTAGCTTGGAACGCTGCCGAAACAGATGTAAATACAAGTGAAGCAATTGCGGCATTAAAATCAGCTTTATATTTTTCTATTGTAGTTACTTATGCGCAAGGATTAGCACAACTTCATACTGCTTCTAAAGAATACAATTACGGATTAAATCTCGAAACTGTTGCCAAGATATGGCGAGGTGGCTGTATTATTCGTGCTAATGCTCTGGAAGATTTTAGAAAAGCATTTGCAACTAAGAATGATTTGCCAAACTTACTTTTAGATTCTGGAATCGCTTCAAAACTAACAGAAAACCAATCTGGGATGAGAGCAGTTGTACAATTTGCTGTTCAAAAAGGATTGCCTGTAGCTGGACTAATGAATTCATTAGCTTATTTTGATGCCTACAGATCAGAAAATCTTCCAACAAATTTAATTCAGGCACAACGTGATTATTTTGGAGCACATACCTACGAGCGTATTGATACGACAGGAGTTTTCCATACACAATGGTCTGAATAAAGAACTTTAAGCAACACAACACACTAAAATGAATAAGTTCAAAAATATAAATCCAACAATCATTGTTATTTTTGGAGGAACGGGTGATTTGGCAAAGAGAAAACTCTTTCCCGCATTTCAAAATCTGTACCTAGACGGCCGTATGTCTGATAAGTTTCAGATTATCGCTCTGGGAAGAGCAGAAAAAAGCAATGAAGACTTTCGCAGCTATGTCTTAGAAAATCTAAATACTTTTTCAAGAAAGAAAGGACTTTCTGATTTAGAAACTCAAGAATTTCTTTCGCACATAATCTACCAAAGTTTTGATATAGATAAAGAAGAATCGTATCAAAGATTAAATGAAAGAATAAATAGTATTGATCAGGCATTTGAAGAACGCGCTAACCGTCTTTTTTACCTTTCTATTACTCCTTCTTTTATCACTACAATATCTAGTAATATTAAGAAAATTGGCCTTGCGGCTAATGCTAAGCAGGATCGTATCATTATTGAGAAACCTTTTGGTTACGATAAAACTTCAGCGATTGAGCTTAATGAAATGCTTTCGCACACTTTTAAGGAAGAACAGATTTACAGAATTGATCATTATTTAGGTAAAGAAACCGTTCAAAACATACTTGCCTTCCGTTTTGGAAATTCGATGTTTGAACCTTTATGGAGCCGTAATTTTATCGATTTTGTTCAAATTACAGTAGCCGAAGAAGTTGGTGTAGAAGAACGTGGTGGATTTTATGAAGGAGTCGGTGCTTTAAAAGATATGATTCAGAACCATCTTCTTCAGATTCTATGTATGACAGCTATGGAAGCTCCAGCATCATTAGAAGCAGACGATATCCGAAACCGCAAAGCAGATGTCTTAAAATCTATTCGACGCATTAAACCTGATGAGGTTGATCATTATATTGTAAGAGGTCAATACGATGCTGGTTTTATAAAGGGAAATCCAGTTCTGGGATACCGTCAGGATAAAGGAATTGCTCCAGATTCTAATACGGAAACCTATGTAGCGATGAAAATTTATCTGGACAACTGGAGATGGCAGGGAATTCCGTTCTATTTGCGCACAGGAAAAAGAATGGAAGAAAAACAGTCTTCTATTATCATACAGTTTAAACCAGTTCCGCATTCTTCATTTTCGTATGGAAAAGAAGGTATGACACCAAACAGGCTTATTATCAATATTCAGCCTGCAATGGATATCAAGTTGCAGTTTATGACCAAAAAACCTGGACTGTCCCTTTCATTAGAACCAGCAGAAATGATATTTGATTATTTCTCCTGCTCTACAATGTCGCCAGAAGCTTACGAAACCTTAATTGCCGATGCTCTGGCAGGAGATCCTACCCTATTTATGCGTTGGGATCAGGTAGAACAAGCTTGGGATGCTATTGATACCATACAGCAAGTATGGAAAACTATAGCGCCAACCAATTTCCCTAATTACAAAGCTGGAAGCTGGGGACCGGAAGAAGCTGACGAATTATTGGCTCGCCAAGGACACGCTTGGATTCAAAACTCACAAAATAAAATAAAAGAAGAAGTATTAGATGATACAGATATATAATAACACAGAAGAAATTAATACTGTAGCTGCAGATTTATTTGTAGCTGCTGCACAGAAAGCAATTGTGGGAAAAGGCAAATTTACAGTCGTACTTACCGGAGGTTCATCTCCTGCAGGGATTTACAAATTATTAGCTTCTGATGATTATAAAACTAAAATAGACTGGAGTAAAGTTTTTATATTTTGGGGTGACGAGCGTTGGGTTCCTCTTAATGATGATCTTAGTAATGCAAAAATGTCTTATGCTGCATTATTAAGCCACGTTCCTATTCCGAAAGCTAATATATTTGAAATGTATAAGGATGGCGTAACACCAGAAGATTATGCAGTTACTTATGAAGAGTCTATTAGAGAGGTATTAGGAAATGAAGGAAAGTTTGATCTTATTTTATTAGGAATGGGAGACGACGGACATACAGCTTCACTTTTTCCTGGACAAGCAGTATTAGAGGAACAAAACAAATGGGTTTCTGCCTACTACCTTGAACCTCAAAAAATGCACAGAATTACACTTACTGCACCATTAATAAACAAAGCAGAAAAAATTGTAGTAGTGGCTTTTGGAGAGAAAAAAGCACCAGCATTAAAAGAAGTTACAACAGGAACATATAATCCTACACTTTACCCAATGCAGTTAATTAAACCTGTTTCTGGCGAATTATTATTTCTTGTAGATAAAAGTGCTGCTGGTACAAATTAAGAAATTGTTTTATACATTTCTTGCTAAAATTATACTACAGACTAATTAGCATAAGTATAAAAAGAGATAGAGAAGATTTCCTTCTTTATCTCTTTTTTTGTTTTTTACCTTAGTAATAATACTGTTTTCGATACTAACCGAATTAATTAAGAGGTTTTCATAAATCTATAAAAATAAAAAAGTTTGAAGTCCCGTAGAGAGATAACTCTACGGAATCCAAACCTAAACAAGAAGTGTTTACAAATCAACCTTCAATTAAATTCTTATTTTACAGTATAAATAATATGATTTGTTTCACAAAGTCTGAAGTAACCCAATGCAAAATTATTAGTGTCAGTTGTGTTTATAACATTACCCCTAATATTACCTGGTGCTGCACCAAAAGGGTTCGAATTTGTTACCTCTAAAATTAAATTCATATAATTATAAAAGTTTTTAGAAATCCCACGATGTGTTATATCAAGAACTTTTCCCGGCTTAAGATCTGCGTCAGAAAATTTTTCATCTATTACATTCCCATTAACAAATTCATCACTTGTTGATGTGTATTCTGGAAAAGCAAGGATATCACTTTTGTAATCTGTAAGATAATAATTGGTCTGATCTGCTGGGTCTTTGTAATAAAATGTTACCACAATAAGATCAGGTCCTGTTATATCGGGCATAAATTCCTGATCTATCTTGTCAATTGGCGGGACAGCAATTAATTTTTCAGTAGCTGTTAAACTTTGCCCATCAACCTCTACAAATAATTTATATTCCATATTAATCACGGGTACAAAATTAGTGCAGGTATATAAACCCGGTGCTGATTCGTTGAATGTAAAAATAGTCCCTTCACTATTCTCAACTCTTACATGTGCTCCTGAAACCTTTGGTACAACAGCACTGTAATAAGGAGCCATTCGGCTTATTTTTATTGTCTGTTCATTACCGCTAGTTCCTTTTTCCCAAACTATCTCAGCATCTATAACTATTCTGGGAGGACCAGTTTCTAAATCAAGTTCAACAACCCTGTCACAGGATAAAAAAAGTGAAACAAAAAGAAGACTAAATAAAGTAACTGTTTTGCTTTTAAGGTTGTATTTTTTTAATCTTAGCATATTATTAAAATTTAAAATTATAAGAAACACCAGGTACTAAACCGTAAATAGACAGTTGTCTGGACTCATTAGTTCCCGAGTTAGTATTTTGTGAAAACATCATCGATGCAGCATTTTGCCTATTATAAAGATTATAAATACTAAATACCCAATAGCTTTGCCATCCTTTCTTTTTATCTGGTTTAGGAGTATAGGTTGCACCAATATCCAAATGGTGATATGCAGGAAGTCTGTTGGCATTTCTCAACGTATAATTAGGCACATTTCTTCCTCCAAATTCATAATAACCGTTTGGATATGTTACCGGCTGACCTGATTGTAAGGTGAAATTAGCATTAAAAGACCATTTTGGGCTTAAATCATAATTTGCCGTAATATTTAAATTATGCAATTTATCATATCCTGATAAATACCATTCACCATTAGCAATACCAGGTTCTTGTGGTGTTCTTCCCGGAGTTTTTTGTTCAGCTTTAGACAAAGTATAAGAAACCCATCCAGTAAAACGACCCGTATTTTTTCTGAATAATAACTCCATACCGTATGATCTGGCTTCTCCGTTCAGGATATCCTGCTCAATATTATTATTACCTAATAGATTTGCACCATCAATATAATCAATACGGTTTTTAATTTTTTTATAAAATAATTCTCCTTCAAAAGAATACTCACGTTCTTTAAAATTTTTGAAATATCCTACTGCATATTGATCCAGCATTTGTGGTTTTGTAAAAGGTCCGCTTGGTGTCCAGATAGTCATAGGCAACGGAGCACGGGTATTAGACAACATATGAATATATTGTGCCATCCTGTTGTAGCTTGCCTTTACAGAAGTTTCATCATTAAAAGCGTATGATAGTGCCAATCGTGGTTCTAAATTATTAAAACTGCTAATGGTTTGTCCTTTTCCGTAATACTTGCTTCCAGTTGGTGTTGCTTCTTCATAAATATGATATAACGGATTATATACTACTGCTTGATCATTTTCGTAAGTACTGATACTTTCGCCACCTAAACGATAAAATGAACTATAACGAAGTCCGTAACGAAGATTCAACTTTTCTGTAACCTGATGTTCCACATCAAGATAGGCAGACGTTTCTAAAGCGTATTTTTTATCTAATTGATTATAATTATATCCCGAATTAAGACCAAACGGCTTTACAGTTCCTGGATTAAAATCATAATATAAAGCATCAATACCGTAGTTAAGTTTAAAGTTTTCTGATATGGTGTGATTCCAGTTATATTTTACCCCGTAATTGGTTATTTTACTATCCCATTCAAATTTCTGAAATGGTATTTGCAGATTAAATTTATAATCACTGTAAAAAGCAGAAAGGTTGGTATTTAACTTTTCCGAAAATTTATGTTTCCAGCTAACCGTTCCCATAGTATTACCATATGTACTGGCGAAAAAATTGTTGATATCAAACAAATCATTTCCCAGATAACCAGAAAAAGCAATTGTATTATTTGCTCCCAAACGATAATTTAACTTGGCATTGATATCATAAAACATGACACTACTCTTAATATCAGTGAGTTTTAAAAATAAATGTGCATACGAAGCACGTCCGGCAATAATAAACGAACCAACATCTTTTTTTATAGGGCCTTGTACTAAAAGTCGACTCGATATAAGGCCAATACCTCCATTTACTTTATACTCATTAAGATCTCCTGTTTGCTGACTTACATCTAGAACTGAAGAAACGCGTCCTCCAAATTTAGACGGAATTCCTCCTTTGTATAAGTCTAATCCGCTAACAACATCGGCATTAAAAATAGAGAAAAATCCAAACATATGAGAGTCACCATATACTGGAGCGCCATCTAAAAGAATCAAATTCTGATCGGCAGCACCTCCACGAACATTAAAACCCGATGAGGCTTCTCCGGCATTTGTAACTCCGGGTAACGTCAATAATGATTTTAAAGGATCTGGTTCGCCCATAGCAGTCGGTAATCTTTTAATCTCAGCCATCGAAAGCTTATTCACACTCATTTGGGTGTTTCTAACATCAACCGCTTTGTTAGTTCTTATAATTACCTGCTCCAACTCCTGACTGTCTGACTCTATGCTGAAATCATTTTTTGCATCCTGAGAAACCGTAATTTGTTTTTTTTTATTCTTAAACCCCACGTAACTAACCAAAATAGTATAAATTCCGTTATCTAAGTCTAAAGAATATTTTCCGTTTTTATCGGTTGTAGCACCTATTTCTATTTCTTCAACAAATACGTTTGCCCCAATAACAGGTTCTCTATTTTGATCAAGAACCTGCCCTGTTAGTTTATTCTTTTTGGACCCTTTTGTAACTTTTTGTTTTACAAAAATATTATTACCTACGATCGAAAAGTGGATTGAACCACTTTTGTTAAGCTCATTTATAAGTTGTTTTATTTCGATATTAGTATAAGCCTTTTTTTGGGTAAAATATTTTTGGCTCATATTAATCTGATCTGTAAAAGCAAATTTATAATCTGTCTGACTCTCAATTTGCTTAAAAAACTCTTTTAATGTTACAGTTTGATCTACAGTTACGGTTATGTTTTGAGAGAACATAGTCCAACTGAATAAAAAAAAGCATGTTGAAATTATATGCTTCATGAATTTTTGTATTTTTGAATATTATTAAATGGATAGTTTTATACTATCTTGACTAAGGAAGGATGTTTAGTTTCGCGGCTAGTGCATCCTTTTCTTTTCTATTGAAAAGTAATCTGTTTTAATTTTTCATTTACTTCATAGTTTAGGTTATACATTTCTGATATTAATAGAACAATTGTTTTTAAATCTTCCTTTTTATTTATTCGCACAGTAATTCGTTGGTCATAATATTCTTTTGGAATAATAACTTTGTAACCATAATTAGACTCGATGTAAGTACTGATAACACTCAGTTTTTCATTATCAAAATCCGTAAACCTGTTAAATTCTGTTACTGAAGCAGTTTCGTTCCCGTAGATAAATTTATCTCCAGGTTTCAGTATCCATTTTTTATCTTGGTTTTTCACACTCATCTCAACACTTCCTTCATAAAGTTCTACTGCCACTTCTTTTTGAGGATATCCTTTAACTGTAAAAGCGGTACCTAATACTGTAGTTGTGGTTTCGTTACAAAACACCTGAAATGGATGTTTTTTATCTTTTTTAACTTTAAAATAAGCTTCTCCATTTATTTCTACTTTTCTATTGATAGCAAAATTACTGGCATACATGATTTTAGAATTCGGACTCAATTCTACTCTTGTACTATCTGGTAAGTCAATAATTTTGATTATAGAAGTTGTGTTTTCAATTGTATTTTCAACAATTTCAATATTATTACTTATCGGATCATTAGTAAAGTATAATCCAGTCCCTATAAGAGCAAAAATTAAAACTGCCGCTGCTGCATAATAGCGCCACGGTTTATTTTTTTGTTTTTGAGATGGGAATGTTTTTAATTGAAATTCTTCCCAAGAATTCTCTTTTTCAGTATCGGAATGTGCAATGGGAGTTTCGTCCCATAATTTTTTTAATTCCTCTTCTAATTTCTTTTCGTCCATATCTTTTGTGCGTTAAAGTTTTTGACAATAAAATCCTTGTTTATTAAAAACACCATAAACCATTTCTTTAATATCTCTGTTGGTTTCGATTTTTAGAATATGATCACTATTATCCAAATCAAAATTCATTATACAATCAGAAATGATAAACTGCAGGAGAACTACAATAAAGCTTGCTTCTTCCTTGGTTTTAACATCTGTTTTATAAGATTCAGTACGCATTTTATGTTTCCGTTTATATCTATAACAAACGAGAACATAAAAGTTCCTAATGCTCTTCTATTTTTTTTCGAATAAATTTACTGGCAAGATAAATATGATTGGCAATGGTCTTTTCAGAAAGATCCGTCATTTCTGCAATCTCCTTATAGCTAAGGTTTTCCAGTTTGTGTAAAGTGTATATTTTTTGTTGTTGCTCGGGAAGAAGATTTATGAAATTATAAAGTTTTTCTTTTCTTTCTTCAAAAATTATTGTTTCTGTATCCTCTTCTTCAACTTGTAATGGTAAAGTATCAAGTTGAATTATTTTATTTTCTCGGTTAACATGATTAATAATGATGTTCTTGCATATTGTAAACAGTTGTTTGTCAAATAGAACATCTTCATTAAGTAATTCTCTTTTATTATATAATCTTAAAAAAGTTTCCTGAACAAAGTCTTGCGGAGTAAGTACTGTAAAGTTAAATCGTCTGGCTATGTTTATCAGTTTATCATAGTAATTAAGATAAGCCTCCTTGAAAGATGCTTCATTCCCTTTTTTTAAATTTAATATAAACTTTCTGTTGTCCATAACGTAAATATGATCATAGTCTTAACCTAATCGCCAAAATAATATGGCACATTACAGTTATAGCTAAGTCTGACAGGCTTATTTTTTTAATAAACCTTTAGGTACAAAGAACAGAAATTTTATTCTAAAATTTTTTAACAGGAAAAAAATAGTTTAAAAAAAATTATATCCCAGTTTCTGCTACTGCATTATCACTTCAAATATAAATAAATGGCGTGACTAAATTTTACATTCAATAACTAAATAATAGACCTCTTTCTCTATCGGCATATTTCATTTATAAGTAATTCTGTTTTTTTCTATATCTGTGTGAATGTTGAGTATTTATTGAAAAACGAGTAAAAATACCTAGTTGGTTTTTGAAATTTAATTCTATCATTGTAGAATATAATTTTCGAAAAAAGTTAAAGCATTATTGAGGCTTGTTTAATGAAGATGTCTTTAGATGCGTACTATCATGCATGGGTAACTTTTTAATAAATAGTCTATTAACTTTAAAAAATAATAATATTATGTTTAAACGTAAAGCCCCCGAAGAAGGTAATGATTTGTTCCAGGCATCTTCATATTTGACAGAAGAAGGAAACGACACATTATTAAAATCTGCTGAAAAGAATAAGAAAAATATTTTGTATGATTTGATGTTTGGATATGAAAAAGTTCAAATTAACGATCCAATTAGAGCTTTTCATGAAAGTAATTTACAGAATATAGTAGATGATGTAAAATATGGTGTTTTAAAAGTATTAGAAGGTACCTGGGTAAGCTATAATAGCAATAATGACTCAAGTAAGAAAAAATTAATTGGAACTGGAATCCATACTACTATTATGCCTTCGCCAGGTACAAATTTAGGTAGTATTCCCGGGAAATATAGTTTTGAATGTGAGGAGTATATAGAGAAACTAACATTTGATTTAATAGATGGCGGAGTTCGTAATCGCGGTGGCGTAAATGAACAATTTTGTGGCGCTGTTAAATACGAACAAAGTATTAAAAGTGTAAATAAAGTACCAAACGATACCAAGCTTAAATATACTCCAATTCATGAGGAGAACGGTATGTATTTATGGCTTAGTGATATATTTAACTATGCGGCTACCGAAAAATCTATTAAAGAGGATCGTGGTTTGCACCCTATAGATCCAGATGACAAGCATAAAGATTTATATAAAAGCGGATACAAAGATGAAACTCTTTATTTGCCTTTAGGTAGTAAAGAATATGTAACTCAGGAGAATTTAAACGGACGAGAATATTCTGAAATTATCCCAGCGAAAGAACTTAAACCGGGAGATGGTCAAAGAGGTCCTTATTTTATACCTGATTATTCTATTTCTCGTAGCGGAGTGATTCCACATGGAAGTACGATAACTTTATTGGGAGATTTAGTTCAAACTGGACCTAGCGGTCTAAATACTGGTGCTCCAAAATTTCCAGAAGGTTTTAATGCTTGGGACTTTGATCATCTTTCTATCTCGAAAACTATGGGTGGAGCTGATGCAAAAAAAGAGCCTATAAATCTTGATGCGGCTCCTCCTGCTTGGGTATTTGAGGAACTTAACGCGGATAATGACCCCAGAGAGAATAAAATATACACACAACGAATACTTGCACATCATTTATATCCTTATTCAGTAAGACCTGATTTACGCCTTCGTGATTCCAACAAAGGAGAAGATATAATAAATCATGTACACATCCAGATGTCATCTAAAAATAAAACGGGTGCTCAGGGTGGGATATTAAATGTTCCGTTTGTGAATCGTTTTGCGCCTACTGTCGAAATGAATATGCAAATGTGGGTTGAAACGGTTGTAGAAGACGGAAAAGAAATTCTTCAGTTGCAATACGAACAAGTTATATTATTTGAATTTCATTTTGGTGATGACGGTGGTACTACCAGCTGGCCACATATACAAGTAAATACGCTTCGCAAAATAGAAGATGTTTCTGAGGATCAAAGACGCTTAATCGAGGAGCAATTTAACTCTAATAAAATTAAATCTTCTGGGGCAGCTTCGGAATGTCCTTATAAAAAAGAATAAAATTTAAAAAAAAATCGACTACACCTTTATACTAAAGTGTTTTGGTGTTAGTTTAAAAGCCCAAATCCCTCCAATTTGGGCTTTTTTTATGCCTTATTTCCGTTTTGCAGCAATAATTTTCTCAAAATTGATTTTTTTGTTTTTCTCTTCAATAAAATAATCGAAATAGTACTTTGATTATAAATTTTCAAAAAAAGACTAACCCAGTCTGGCATTCTTACTTATTTTTTTCTGTATTATATAAATAATAACATTTAAGCAATGGTATTATTCATGTTTCATGTTATAATATGAAACATATAAATAAATATCTCAAAGTTATATTTAATTAATTTTGAGAGACCACATATTCTTTTACCCCCTTTTTTTGAAATTTTAGCAGTATTAAAATTTTAAGTTGCCGTGGTTTAATAAATTGTTCATGTCCACCTTTCAATCCAGAATGTCTATGGAACAATCTATACTATTTAAGTTTTTTTTCAGGAAACTAATTTTTATTTCACTTGTAATTGTTTCTTTTACTACGAGGTCTTATGGACAAAACTGTTCTGTAAACGCAGGTGTACTTAATGTCACTATATGTGCAACAGACGATTTAATCCTTGCCGGAAACACACCATCTCCTATTACTGGAAATGTGTTATGGACTCAAATATCGGGCCCCACTGTAGTTATAGATTCTCCTAATAGCCCCACAACAACTGTAGGTGGTTACACAGGTGGTAACACTTATATTTTTAGGTATAGCGCCACTTGCGCTGACGGAATTGCAACCTATCAGGATAAAGTTGTTAATGTGCAACCAATCACGATTGCTAACGCTGGTAATAATATATCAAGCTGCCCTAATAGTAACGGAACACTTACGATTATGGCAAATGCACCAAAAAATTCTGGAGAAACAGGATTTTGGGATATAGTTGGTGCTAATAGTGCTGGAGTTGTAATTAATTTTCCAAACCTACCTACATCAACCATTACATTACCACAAACTAGTTGTGGTACTAGTACGCTTGAGTGGGTTATAGAAGGGCCAGAATATTCGCCAGGGCAACGATGCCGAACTACATCGCAAATTACTGTGACTAATTATGGTGGAGTTACTCCCGTTACCGCGGGTGCAGATCAAATCCTGAGCAATTGTTATACTACAACACAAACTACAAACCTTATTGGTTCTTACGGAGGATGTAATATAAATGGGCAAGCAGGTGTATGGACATTTGTAAGTGGTCCTAATACTCCTACTATTGATAGTCCAAACTCAAATAAAACTCAGATATCTAATCTTGTTCAGGGAATCTATACTTTTAGATGGTCTGTTACAGGATCCTGTGCGTCTGGAAATGATTTGGTTACGATTACTGTTCCTGCTGCAACGCAAAATGTAACTACTTTGCCAGGAGGAGATGAAAATATATACTTCTGTAATAATAGTATTACTCAGGTTACACTTATAGCACAAACACCTTTGTATACTGGCGAAACTGTACAATGGACACAGATTGCAGGAGATCCTGGTGCTGTCATTGTTTCGCCAACTAATTCCACAACATTGGTGACTAATATATCAAGTGCAGGAAATCCTTATACTTTTAGATATACGCTAACCAATAATAATACAGGTTGTGTTTTTACCAAAGATTATAATGTACAATATAATGGCGCAACAAGAACCATTTTGGCTAATAATGGTGAGGATATGGTGGGTAGTTGTAATGCAACCGTATTTACGATTCCTCTTGCAGTTACAGGAACTGGCGTAAATCAGTACAGGATTGTAAGTGGCCCGAGCGGTTCTCCATTAGGCCCATTCCCTACTGCGTTACAAGATATTGGGAATTCTTTAACCCTAACCCTAACCTCATCTGGAGATTATAGCGTTGAATTTATCAGGAGCCAAAATGGATCTCCTGTTAATTGTGATTTCGGATTTGACACGCTGACTATTCTGGTTTCTGGAGCTCCAACACCTTCTAACGCTGGTTCTGACGTAAGTTTGCCTTGTGGTGATACCACAGCAATGTTATCTGGAGTGGTAACAGATGATGGAATGCATTTTTGGAGTCAGTTAAGTGGTCCTAATACCGCAACTATTGCAGATGTTTTTGCTGTCGATACACAAATAAGCGGACTTATTCCCGGAACATATGTTTTTCAATATATAACAAAAGGTGGTGGTGCAACCTGTGGTTTTTCTGTAGCCTCAGTAACAATATATGTTTCTGCAAGTGCTCTTGGAACAATTGATGCGGGGCCTGATCAAATTGTGTGTGCTAGCTCTCAAGTCACTATGGCTGGTTCACCCCCACAAAGTGGTGAAATTGGAGAATGGATTCAGATAGGTGGGCCTAATATAGTTATATTTTCTAGTCTTAATGATCCAAATGCTGTTGCTACAGGTTTTGCTACAGTTTCATCTGCATATGTATTTCAATGGAAGATATCTTATCTTCATCCTGGTCCATCCTGTAGTGCATCTATTTCTGATACAGTTACAATTACTACAAATAGCTCTCAGGCTGCCTCAAACTCAGATGCAGGCCCAGATGCTTGTTATCCTTCTGGTACAAGTACTTTTAATCTAGGAGGTAATACGCCTACGCTATCAGAATCTGGAACCTGGACTGTAACTCCTACGACAGGAGTTGTAATCGCTGATCCAAATGATCCTAATACGATGGTGACAGTTCCCGGAAATGGGACTTATGTTTTTACATGGTCTATTGAAACGGTAAGCGGACTATGCGAACCCAACAAAAACAGCGTTTCTGTAACTATAGCAAATACTCCTCCAGCAGCAAATGCAGGACCTGATCAGGAAATATGCGGTAACACCATTACCATGGCTGCAACAGCCAGTAGTGGCGGAATTGGAACCTGGACAAGAATTTCGGGTGCTGGAAACTATAGCATAAGCGATGAACATGACCCAAATGCTGTATTTACTTTTACTTACAGCGGCTATTATATTTTTAGATGGACTATAAATGCAGATGTTTGTGGTGTAGCCTTTGATGATGTAACCGTATCAATCGGGATTCCTCCTCATACTGCTGTAGCAGGACCAGATCAATATATTTGTAGTAACACGAGTGTTACTATGGTTGGAAATAATTATGATGATTTTTTTGAAAGTGGACAATGGACTTTACTCTCTGGAGCTCCTAATCAGCCAAATATTCTAAATCCATCAAATCCAAACACTGTAATTAATGGACTTGTAGCTGGTACTTATATCTTTAGATGGACTATTTTGGCAAAAAATATTTATCTATGTACTGGTAGTTTTGATGATATGACTGTTGTAGTTGCTCCTGCAGCCAATGCTGGACCTGATCAGTCCTTTTGTGATGTAAGCAGTATACAACTTATAGGAAATAATAATTCGACAGGAACATGGGTTCTTACTAGTACAACCGGAAACGTAAATGATGTAATTATTACGCAATCTCCACCTGACAGTTATATTGCCAATGCTACTGTTGTACCCGGAAACAGTTATGTTTTTACTTATATGACCGATCCTGTTACTTATCCAGATAGTTCGGTTTGTCCCGGATCATCAGATTCAGTAAATATTGATGTTTTTAGTGGAGCTAGTGTTGATCCTAATGCTGGAGCAGATCAAATTTTATGTATTCAGGATGTTGGAGGAATTACATCTTTAAATGGGAATGCCCCACCTCCTGATGTTTCTTTAGCCCAGTGGCGTTTTGCTTTTCAGCCTTCAGGAAGTGTTGCCGTTATTGATACTCCTAATGCTCCCAATAGTACCGTTTCAGGTTTAACTGTTCCCGGACTTTATATCTTAGAGTGGGTATTCGAAAGCAATAGTTGCCGTACCTTATCAGATATTGTAAGAATAGAGATGAATGCTGTGCCAAGTACAGCAAATGCAGGTCCTGATGATACAGCTGCTTGCCAAACAACGTATAAAACTGCCGCAGTGCCACCAACAGTAGGTATCGGAACATGGTCTTTTGCAAGCCCTACCGACGATCCATCCGGCGGAGACGTAGTAATCGACAGTCCAAATAGTCCCGTAACAACCTTATCTAATATAACTACATTAGGAACGTATATCTTAACATGGACAGTAACAAATGGCCCATTTAGCAATCCGTCTTTATGCCAGCCTACCTCAGATACTGTTCAGATAACGTTTAATGACATCCCTCCTTCTATAGCAAACGCAGGACCCGATCAAGAGTTATGCGATGTTAGTCTTGCCACTATGAATGCAGTGGCTGTAACTTCAGGTTTAGGAACTTGGACACAAGTACCTGGTGGCCCTAATACAGCCAATATTGCATCGCCAAATAATGAAAATTCCTTAATGTTGGGATTGATTCCCGGAACGTATGAATTCTTATGGACTGTAACAACTCTTAATTTAAATGGATGTATTTCTCAGGATTCTGTTAAAGTTACGATATATCAATTGCCTTCAACGGCTAATGCTGGACCAGACCAGACAATTCCGCAATTTTCGCCAGTAAATCTAAATGCTGTTCCACCAACAGTAGGAACAGGAGTTTGGAGTCAGGTTTCTGGCCCAACAGTTATTGGGTTTGATGATAAAACATCTCCAACAACTGCTATTGCTGGAACTATCTCAGGAACTTATGTTTTACAATGGACAGTAACTAATGGCAATTGTGCTGCTTCTATAGATACTGTTACCATAACTATTCTTGCTGTTGCTGATTTAGAATTAACAAAATCAGTTACACCTGGTAAAGGAAGCGCAGGTGATATTGTAACCTTTAATATTCAGGTTTTTAATAACAACTCACTGGGTGGTACAGTCGATGCTACTGGTGTAGCTGTTCGGGATTTCCTTCCGACTGGTTATACTATAGTGCCTGGTTCTGTTAATCTCGCTGGGCAATATAATATTGGTGATAATACAATTTTATGGTCTAATCTAATTGTTCCTAACGGAGGCAGATTAAACTTAATTTTTCAAGCTACTATTAATTCAACAGGATCTTATGTAAATGTTGCCGAGATTGTTGCTTCAAATCAATTTGATCCGGATAGTACACCAAATAATCATATCCCATCAGAAGATGATCAGGATAAAGCAGCTATAATACTAGATATTGTCGATTTATCACTTGCCAAATCAGTATCGCCTTCAGTAGTGAGTATCAATGATAATGTAATATTTACTATAAGTGTTACCAATAGTGGCCCTAATAATGGCAGCGGAATAACTGTTCTGGACAAATTACCCCCAGGATATACTTATGTGAGCGATAATGGTGCTGGTAAATATAACAATACTACAGGTATCTGGAATGTTGGGAATCTTAATAATGGGAATTCTATCTCGCTTCAAATTACGGCAAAGGTTAATGTGGCAACCTCTGCCAATTATATAAATATTGCCGAGATTCAAACTGCCCGACAACTAGATCCTGACAGTACTCCTGGTAACGGACTCCCTGAGGACGATATGGATGATGCCGCAATAACTTTAAAACTGGCAGATTTAGAACTTAGCAAAACAGTATTGCCTACAAGTGCGGCAGCTGGCGATGTAGTAGATTTCACCCTCACTCTCGTAAATAGAGGTCCAGGAAATGCTACTGGAGTAAACATACAAGATGTTATTCCGGTTGGTTATACTTTAGTTCCGGGATCAGTATCTAATGGCGGATTATATGAAGTAGCAAGTGCAAAACTCGAGTGGAAAAACTTAGTATTGGCTAACGGTGCTTCTACAAACTTGACATTTAAAGCAACTGTAAATCCTACAGGCAATTATTTAAATACGGCTCAGGTAACAGCAAGTGATTTACTTGATCCTGATAGTACACCAAATAATGACGATGGCGATCAGAGTGAAGATGATGAAGCCAATGCAAAAATTATCTTTATTGGTCCATCTGCAGATTTGTCTTTGATTAAAAATGTAGTTGCAGGGAATTCAAGTCCTTTTATAGGAACTCAGATTTCTTTTGAACTTATTATTACCAATAGCGGACCAAACAATGCAACAGGTGTTCAGGTACAAGATTTGTTGCCATCTGGTTATGAATTTATAAATTATAGTTCATCTGCTGGACTTTATGATGAAAGTACAGGTTTTTGGAATGTAGGTAGTATCGATACAGGAGTTTCAGAATCTCTTATTCTTGATGCAAAAGTATTGCCTACAGGTACTTACTTAAACATAACTCAGGTTACAGCCAGTGATTTACCCGATCCTGATAGTACACCAAATAATGATGACGGTAATCAGACTGAAGATGATGAAGATAGTGTATTTATTACCCCTATTCAGCCTTATACAGATTTATCTTTAACTAAATCGGTTGATAATCCAACACCTTTAGTTGGGGCGCAAGTTACTTTTAAAGTTGTAGTGACTAATAATGGCCCGCAAAACGATACTGGTGTTCAGGTAACCGATTTGCTTCCGGATGGATATACTTACAACGCATTTACAGTTTCTACAGGAACTTACAACCCTGTAACAGGATTATGGGTAATTGGTAATTTAATCGATGGAGAATCAGAAACGCTGCAAATAACAGGGACTGTAAATGCTACAGGAGATTATATAAATATTGCTGAAGTAACCGCGTCTGATCTTCCTGATCCTAATTCTACACCAAATAACGGTGTACCAACAGAAAACGATTACGGAACAGCAACCATTACCCCTATTAATCAAGCTTCAGATTTATCTTTAACCAAATCGGTTAATAATCCAACCCCTTTAGTTGGCTCACAAGTAACATTTAGTGTTGTAGTAACCAATAACGGTCCGCAAGATAATACGGGAGTTCAGGTAACCGATTTATTACCTTCAGGATATACCTATAATGGATTTACAGTTTCTACAGGAACTTACAATTCAATAACAGGTTTATGGACAGTTGGTAATTTAATTAACGGAAAATCAGAAACCCTACAGATAACAGGAACTGTAAATACAACAGGCGATTATCTAAATATTGCAGAGGTAACTGCAGCAGGCCTTCCCGACCCTGATTCTACTCCTAATAATGGAGATGCAACAGAAGATGATTATGCAACGGCAACGATTACACCAACTAATCAAGCTTCAGATTTATCTTTAACTAAATCAGTTAATAATCCAACGCCTTTAGTTGGCTCACAAGTAACATTTAGTGTTGTAGTGACCAATAATGGACCGCAAGATAATACTGGTGTTCAGGTTACCGATTTATTACCTTCAGGATATACTTATAACAGTTTTGCAATTTCTACAGGAACTTACAATGCTACAACAGGTTTATGGACAGTTGGTAATTTAATTAATGGAAAATCTGAAACACTGCAAATAACAGGAACTGTAAACCTAACAGGCGATTACATGAATATTGCCGAGGTAACTGCGGCTGGTCTTCCTGATCCTGATTCTACCCCAAATAACGGAGTTACTACAGAAGATGATTATGCAACGGCAACGATTACACCAATGAATCAAGCTTCGGATTTATCTTTGACTAAATCAGTTAATAATCCAACACCATTAGTTGGTTCACAAGTAACATTTAGTGTTGTAGTGACCAATAATGGTCCGCAAGATAATACTGGTGTTCAGGTTACCGATTTATTACCTTCAGGATATACTTATAACAGTTTTGCAGTTTCTACAGGAACTTACAATTCTACAACAGGCTTATGGACAGTTGGTAATTTAATTAACGGAAAATCAGAAACACTGCAAATAACAGGAACTGTAAATACAACAGGCGATTATTTAAATATTGCTGAGGTAATTGCAGCAGGTCTTCCCGACCCTAATTCTACTCCAAATAACGGAGTTACTACAGAAAATGATTATGCAACAACAACTACGATTCCAACCAATCAGGCTGCAAATTTATCTTTAACTAAAACTGTAGATAAGTTAAGTCAGTTAATTGGTAATCAAGTTGTATTTGAAGTAATAATAACTAATAGTGGTCCTCAGAATGCTACAGGAGTTGAAGTAACTGATTTATTACCTACTGGGTATACTTACAGCAGTTTTACAGCTACTAAAGGAACTTATAATAAGACTAACGGAAAATGGAATGTTGGATCTTTGATAAATGGAGATTCACAAACGCTACAAATTACTGCCATTGTAAATGCAACAGGTAATTACGTAAATGTTGCTGAAGTAACGGCAAGTAGTTTGCCAGATCCAAATTCAACTCCAAATAATGGTGTTGTAACCGAAGATGATTATGCAACAGCCGTAGTTACTCCTACTAGTCCCATGGCCGATTTATCCCTTGTGAAAACTGTTTTAGGAGGTAATTTAAGTCCTGTATTCGACTCAACAGTTACTTTTGAAATTACGGTAAGTAATAGTGGTCCACAAACAGCAACTGGTGTAAAAGTAATAGACTTATTGCCAAGCGGATATCAATATATCACCTACAGCTCAACAGTGGGACAATATCTTAATACAACTGGAATTTGGGATATAGGATCTGTTTCTAGTGGTACTTCGGCATCTTTATTTGTTACTGTAAAAGTAAATACTACTGGTAATTATGCTAACACGGCCGAGGTTTATGCTTCAAATGTATTAGATCCGGATAGTACTCCAAATAATAATGATCCTAACGAAGATGATATTTCGACACTCGTACTTACTCCAGTTTCCGCTGTTGCAGATCTTTCGATAGATAAAAAAGTCGTTAATAATACCCTTACACCTAATGTAGGATCTTTAATTACTTTTTCGGTAACAGTAACCAATTCAGGACCGAGTACTGCAACTGGTGTAACAATAAAAGATATTTTGCCTTCAGGATATGATTTTGTATTCTATAATGTAACCTCTGGAAGTTATAATCGCGTTAACGGAATATGGTCGCCAGGAACGATTTTGTCTGGTAATAGCCATACTTTGTTAATTAATGTTTATGTAAAAAATCCAACTGGGGCTACAGATGAATATCTTAATACTGCCGAGATAATGACTTCAGATCAATTAGATCCAGATAGTACTCCAGGTAATGGAGTTACTACAGAAGATGATTATGATAGCATATCAGTAACGCCAGTAATTGTTATGGCTGATTTATCTATCAGTAAAACGGCATTAAATGAAAATGCTACTCATGATGTAGGTTCAACAGTTATTTTTACTGTTACTGTTACCAATGATGGTCCGGCAGATGCAACTGGCGTATTAGTTAAAGATCTATTGCCGCCTGGTTTTGAATATACAACCAGCAGTCCTACAAGTGGTCTTTACGACTATATTACAGGTATTTGGAATACAGGAATAGTTGCTAATGGTACAACACAATCTCTTGATATATATACTAAAGTAAACCCTCCGACAGGAGTTGCTAATGAATACACAAATACAACCGAAATTATTGCTAGTAACCTGCCTGATCCTGACTCTACACCAAATAACGGAGTTATAACAGAAGATGATTATGACAGTTTACAAATTAAAGTAGCTGTTGCCGATTTAAGTTTAGAGAAAACAGTCAGCAATAAAAATGCAAATGTAAATGAAGTCGTAACTTATACCATACAACTAAACAACGATGGGCCGAGTACAGCTACAGGAGTTGCTGTAGAAGATATGATTCCTATAGGATTGTCTCATATTACCAACATCAATAACGGAGGAGTATTTAGCAAAAGCATTATAAAATGGGTGAATTTAACCGTACCTGTTGGCGGAATAACGCTAACGTATCAGGTAACAGTCGAGAATCCGCATGGACTTGATAGCTTCGATTATCAAAATATTGCTCAGGTTACAGCTAGTAATCAGTTTGATCCAGATAGTAAACCAAATAACGATAATGGAGATCAAAGTGAAGACGACGAAGATTCAGAATTCATAAACATTCCATCAACTGATATTGCAATAAATAAAGAAGTTGATAAAACAGATGTTCCTATGGGCAGCGAGGTAATCTTCACGATCACAGCAGAAAATCTTGGTGGTTTAACAGCTACAAATGTTGAGGTGCAGGATATTCTCCCAAAAGGATATTCATTAACTAGTTTTACTGTAACATCGGGAGCATATAATAGTTCAACAGGAATCTGGACAATACCAAGTGTAAATGCAGGAAGTTCTCAAACATTGACAATTAATGTAAAAGTATTAGACTTTAAAGATTATCTAAATACGGCAAGTCTAATAAAAATGGATCAGATAGATACCAATCCGTCAAACAATCAGGATACTGCAACGATTTCTCCTAATTGCCTGAAAATTTACAATGAGTTTTCTCCAAATGACGACGGACAAAATGATACTTTTTATATCGATTGTATATCACAATATCCTGATAATCGCCTTCAGATATTTAACCGTTGGGGGAATTTAATTTACAATAAAAAAGGATATAATAATACTTGGGATGGAAAAGCAGATGGATCTGCGAAAGTGCTTCCAGAAGGAACCTATTTCTACATCCTTGATCTCGGAGATGGTTCGGCTAAAACCTCAGGATGGCTTTATTTAAAATAAATAACCAAAATTAAATTGGCTATGATTCAAAATATAAAAAAGATTTTCACCATCATAACGATGCTATCTGTATTTAGCGGTTTGGCACAACAAGATCCGCAATACACACAGTATATGTATAATACGCTTAGTGTTAACTCTGCGTATGCCGGATCGTTAGGACATTTGGCTGTAACCGGAATATACAGAACCCAGTGGGTTGGTCTGGAAGGAGCACCAAAAACGGCATCATTTAGTTTAGATACGCCACTAGGAAAACGTGTTGGATTAGGCTTATCTGTAATTAGTGAAGAAATCGGACCTTCGGAAGAACAATACATAGATGCTAATTTCTCTTATACGATACAATCAGGACCAACTCATCAATTATCTTTTGGTATAAAAGGAGGCGGACGAGTATTAAATATCGATTGGACAAAAGGAAGTTATAGAGATCCTGATGCTCAGTTTCGCGAAAACATTACCAACAAATTCTTGCCCGTTATTGGTGCAGGTTTATATTGGCACGGAGAAAGAGATTACATCGGACTATCAATTCCGAATTTTATGACACGGGAACGATATGATTATGATGATATTGCGGACGATCTTGTAAACCAACGCATGCACTTATATCTTATTGGTGGAATTGTTTTTGATTTATCGGCTAACACAAAATTTAAACCAGCAACTTTGCTTAAGTACGTTGCAGGTGCACCATTAATTGCTGATTTTTCGGCCAACTTTATGTTTAACGATTGTCTGACTCTTGGCGCATCCTATCGTACCTCAGATTCAGTAAGCGGATTGGTTTCTTTGCAAATATCACCGCAAATACTAGTAGGTTATGCGTATGATTATACCACAACCGAATTACAAAATTACAATAGTGGCACACATGAAATTATGCTAAGATTTGAATTGGTATCACGCAAAAAAGGATTAAAATCGCCTAGATTCTTTTAATACTATGCTATATGAAAAGAACGATTATTATACTTGTATTATTAGTTATGCAGTTGGTTTATTCGCAAACGAAAAACAAAACTGCCGATGCTCTATTTGATAAAATGTATTATATAAAAGCAGCAAAATCGTATGAAATGTCTATAAAAAATGGAGACGTTTCTAAAGAGATTTTGCAGCGTGTTGGTGATGCTCATTATTTTAATACGCAAATGGAAAATGCAAGTAAATGGTATGGTAAGCTCCTTGCCGATTATTCAAATGAAGTTTCCGCTGAATATTATTTCCGTTATGCACAATCATTACAAGGAATCCAGAATTACGAATTGGCTAAAAAATGGATGAAAAGCTTTTCTGAAAAACAAAAAGCATCAGATTCCAGAGGCGAGAATTTCTCACTAAAAACAGTAACACTTGAAGATATTAAAGCTATAAAACCACAGTTTATACTCGAAAATCTGGATATAAATTCGGCTTATTCCGATTTTGGACCAATGTTTTATAAAAGCGATTTAGTTTACTCTACAACCGTAGATTCCTCTTATTTAAAAACAGCTAAATACGGATGGAATGATCAGCCATTTTTAAACCTTCAACTAGGCAAAATTAGCCCGACACAAACCGATGTGACTTTTAAAGAACGTTTTGGGAAAGAGATTACAACACAATATCATGAAGCATGTGTGGCTTTTTCGCCTGACGAAAAAACAATTTATTTTACAAGAAATAATTATAACGGCAAACTGAAAAGAGATGCTAAAGGAATCAATAATTTAAAAATGTATTCGGCAAAAGCAGTAGAAAATGGAAGCGGTACTGTAAAATGGGAAAACGTAAAAGAACTTCCTTTTAACAGCGATAACTATTCTGTTGGGCAGCCATCTGTAAGTAAAGACGGAAAGAAACTATACTTTATTTCGGATATGCCAGGAACAATTGGTTCTACAGATGTTTTTGTTGTTGATATTTTAGGGGAAGATCAATATTCGAATCCTAAAAATTTAGGAGAGAAAGTAAATACTAGCGGACGCGAAATGTTTCCTTTTATAACAGATAAAGCATTATATTTTTCATCTGATGGTTTTTTGGGTCTGGGTGGACTTGATGTTTTTGAAAGCCGATTAAACAACGAAATCTTTAATACGCCAGTTAATCTTGGCGCTCCATTAAATAGCAATCTGGATGATTTTGGTTATATCGTAAACGAAGAAACCAATAAAGGTTTTGTTTGTTCCAACAGAAAAACAGGCAAAGGTGATGATGATATTTATTCCTTCGAAAGAAGCTGTACACAATCGATTAAAGGATATGTTTTTGATGCTATTTCTAATGCTAAAATAGCGGGAGCCATTGTTACGCTTAAAAATAAAGAAAATCAAAAAATTGATGAAACAGTTTCTAAAATTGATGGCAGTTACGAGTTTGACGGAAACATTGCTTGCAGTACTTCTTACACGATTGAAGCTGCAAAAGATAATTTTGCAACAAATACAAAAGCAATTACAACAGCCGAAAGTTCTGGGGTAATACAAGTTCCTATTGACCTTGACCCTGCTCTTATAGAACGAAAAGACGGTTTATTAAAAATAAAAATTGGTATTATTTTCTTTGATCTTGATAAGTCGAATATCCGATACGATGCCGCAATAGAATTAAATAAAGTAGTTTTATTAATGAGCCAATACCCAACAATAATTATTAAGATAGAATCCCACACCGATTCCAGAGCTAATGATCAATATAATCTTGAACTCTCTGACCGACGAGCAAAATCAACCAGAGATTATATAATCTCTCAAGGAATTGCCCCTGATAGAATCGAAAGTGCGATTGGTTACGGAGAAACACAGCTTATTAATAATTGCTCAAACGGAGTTTCTTGTACTGAAGCACAACATCAAATAAACAGACGTAGTGAATTTATTATCACTAAGATGTAATTTAAAATAATAAAAATATTATAATAAAAAAGAAGCCGTATCAAATATTACATCGATACGGCTTCTTTCTATTTTACTTTTATACAATATTTTATTCCGTTTTCCCTTTGAATGAAGCGTAGATTGCCATAGCATGTCCATGACCTAATTCAAATTCTTCTTTAAGCCAATTGGTAATTTGGGTGGCTTTTACAGTTTCAATAATGTTTCCATCTTTCAGGAATCCTTTCTTTTCAGCCAGTTCTTTAAATTCTGCTGGTGTTTTACCAGTCTTGGCTTTAATATTATCTATATACGCTTGAAATGACATAATCGTGTTGGTTTAGTTTGTGATACAATTTATAGTAATAGTTAATCTTTAGCAGATGAATAATAGAGCATCCATTGATAACCAAATTTATCCGTAAGATGACCAAATAAGGCTCCAAAAAAAGTTACTTCTAAAGAATGAGTTGCAACGCCATCTTTAGCCAGATAAGCATAAGCATTTCTTATTTCTTCTTCAGTGTTAAAAGTAAGCATCATAGCAACATTATTACCTTTAACTAAATTTTCTGGAGCCATATCTGATCCCATAATTACAATAGAGTCACTCTTAAGTGTGGCATGCAAAATACATTTTTTCATTTTCTGAGGCAAATCTTTTGCCATTGGTGAGTCGGCTATGGTTTGTAGTTTGAGTTCACCACCAAGACAAGCTTTGTAAAATGTCATAGCTTCCCGGCAATTGCCATTAAATGTTAAATAAGAATTAAGCTGTACCATTTTTATTGTGTTATTGTTGTGGAAATTTAGTTAGATCCATATATAGAACTTCCCAAAGATGCCCATCTAAATCTTCAAAGCTTCGTTGTTGCATAAAACCATAATCTTTAGCTTCAGATGATTCCTTACCTCCTGCTCCTACGGCTTTATCGATCATTGTATTTACTTCCTGAGTGCTATCTACAGATAAAGAGTTAATTACAGAAGCGGTTTTAAAAGTATTACCGATTTCTTTTTTGGTAAATTCATTAAATTTTGAATGCGTTAAAAGCATTACATAGATTTCTTCGGTCAAAACCATACAAGCAGCAGTTTCATCTGTAAACTGTGGGTTATTTGTAAATCCGATTGCTGAATAAAAGGACATTGCCTTTTGTAAATCTGCTACAGGCAGATTGATAAAAATTTTCGTAGCCATTTGTCTAATTTTTTAATTGTTAATTGATTAATACAAAGATCGAACAGAAATAATAGAATATGAATATACAAAAATGACAACAAAAGGGTGATTTGCGACAAACTATATTTATCTTTGAAATAGTAAGAAATTAAAGCTATGATAAAAAAAGTTAGTATTCTTGTTCCTGAAAGTTCTGTTTTACAAGCTATTGCAGACCCTCAGTATTTATTTTCGGCAGTAAACCAATTTATGGTTTCATCAGGTAAAGAACCGCTGTTTGATGTGCAGTTAGTTGGCTTAAAAAATGAAGTGAAGCTAAATGACGGATTATATTCTGTAAATGCATCTCATCTTTTAAAAGATATTACAAAGACTGATCTAATTGTAATACCCGCATTGTTTGGGGATATGAAGAATGCAATAGCTCTAAATCAACAATTTTTACCTTGGATAAACGAACAATATGATAAAGGAGCCGAAGTAGCTTCCTTATGTGTTGGCGCATTCTTATTGGCATCTACAGGTTTATTAAATAATAAAAAATGTTCTACACATTGGGGTTTTCAAAACGAGTTTAGAGAAATGTTTCCCGAAGTAGAAGTTGTAGATGGAAGCATAATTACCGAAGAACTGCGTATTTATTCTAGTGGAGGAGCAAATTCTTATTGGAATTTGTTATTGCATCTGGTAGAAAAATATACTGATAGACAAACTGCTATATTGGCATCTAAATATTTTGCTATTGATATAGATAGAGATAGCCAGGCAGCATTTGCAATGTTTCAGGGACAAAAAAATCATAATGATGCTGCAATTAAACAAGTACAGGAATTTATAGAAGATAATATTCAGGAGAAAATTACAATTGATGAATTGGCAGAACTAGTACTATTAGGCAGAAGAAGTTTTGAAAGACGATTTAAAGCTGCGACCAATAATTCTGTTTTAGAATATATAAACAGAGTAAAAATTGAATTTGCTAAAAAGAGTTTTGAAACCAGCCGTAAGAATATTAACGAAGTAATGTACGATGTAGGTTATACAGATACCAAAGCATTTCGTAGTATTTTCAAAAAAGTTACAGGATTAAACCCAATCGAATACCGCAATAAGTACAATAAAATGGTTCTTAATTAATACTCATATAGTTCACGGTTTCAACCGTGTGATGCGGATTACGATAATGGATTACGCTCCAACGGTTAAAACCGTTGGCAATGTTTATAACACCCGATAGCACGGAAATTCTTAATCAAGATATAAGTTTATATCATTTTAAATTTCAGAGGAACGCTATATTTATAGAAATTCATAAAAATATTTTGCAAAACCCCGTAGGGCAATGTCATTAAGTTAAGCTCTTTTGATCTAACTATGGTGAATTATTTTTGCGCAAAAGCGCAAAGGTTTTAGGCGTAAATTTAGCGGCTTGGCGACTTTGCGTGAGATTTATTCGGTACACAGTATTGCAGCTATTTTTCTTAATTTAATAACATTGTCCATTGAGTGATATATTAATCTGCAGAAAAAAACTAAATGTCACTACGCTGTAGTTTTGCCTCAAGAATCTGTATATCTACTATAAATATGATGCTCCGATGGAGTAATTACGGATTATAATTTTCTAAAACTTCCTGAGAGCTAAAGTATTTTCTAAACTTGAAAATCATATTTAATAGTGAGAAATTCCTTGCATATGTTACATCACTTAAAGTAAAAAAAGACTTTTTTGAAAATATTACTTTCCTATATTTGTTTACAACAAAACCAAAGTTTTTTCAGAAACTGACGTTATGTGCAATCTAATCATATAATTAAACTATAAATTATGACAATAAAACATTTAACGATATTTTTGTTTTTTGCCTTACTTGGGTGTAAAAGTAATCAGCAAAATGTTGAAAATGCGATTACAAAAAATGCCTTACAGTTATTAAAGGATAAAAGATTTCATTCTGTTTCAATAGCTGTGTTTAAAGATGGAGAATCTACAATAAAACATTTTGGAGAATTATCTATTGGAAAAGGAAACAAACCAAACGATTCTACACTTTATGAATTAGCTTCTGTAACTAAAACTTTTACGGGCTATGTAGCCGCTAAAGCTGTACTTGATAAAAAAATAAATTTAGATGATGATATTAGAATTTATCTAAGCGAACCTTATCCTAATTTAGAATTTAATGGAGAATGTATAACAATCAAGCACCTCCTCACGCATACAAGTGGGTTTCCTAATTTTCCTATAAAAAGCGAAAATAAAGAAGCTTTTTTTGAAGGATTAAAACTAATCAAAATTGAAACGAAACCTGGAGAAATATATTCCTATTCAAACACAGCTCCAGAGTTAACAGCATATATACTTGAAAAAGTATATCAAAAACCTTATGAGGAATTGGTAATTGAATTTGTTTTGAAACCAAATAAAATGAACCAAACCAAATTTACCTTAAATGATAATGAAAGAGCAATTTTAGTAAAGGGCTACAATGATAAAAACGAGTTAATGCCAAACTTCAATAGAACTTTATGGGGCGGAATTTCAGGATTGCACTCTACGCCTACGGATTTAGTAAAATATATGAAATTACAACTTGACAAGTCAAATCTTGTTGTAAATGAATCTCATAAAAAATTATACAAAGAAGGTTCTGATTTTTGGGAGGGTTATCATTGGTATATATTAGAAAATGATAATGAATTAATTTATAGACATCACGGAGGTATATACGGAATGCAAAATTGGTTTGTGATTTATCCTAAAAAAAATATGGGAATATCTATATTAACAAATACCAGCTTTAATGAAACAGGAGAAATTTTGGAAAACGTGGTTGATAAATTATATGAAGACCTAAATAAATAGATATAAACAGAAAAAAAACAGCACATAACCTCTATAATAATGGCAGATTTAGGCCTTAATTTTATGATATGTGTGCTATAAATACAATGTTCTGATGGAGTAATTACGGATTATAATTTTCTAAAACTTCTAAAAAAAAGGTGCTGTCCAAAAATTAGACAGCACCTTTTTTATTACTTAAGAAATAATGAGTTTTGTAAATAGCTATTGTGAAATACTGCTATTTTTTGGTGGAAAAAAGAAATGCATAGGTTTACTTAAAAAGTACCTGAAGATTGCTCTTGCCACTTGTCTTAGTTCTGAAAGCGGAATGTTTCGAGAACGAAATGCAAGTCCAAGCGATAAGCTGAAACTAACCATGAAATTGACCAAACCGATGATTCCGATACCTAATACTGACCAGATAAACATCCATTGAGTAACATAAAAGTCGGTTCCGTATAAAGCCAACGCAAAGTTTCCACTTGCAAAAGTAATGTGCCTGATATCTATATTTAATCCGAAGAATATCCCAATAAAAGCTGTACTTCCCATAAAAACACCAAACCAGAAATTAGAAATAATACCTGCCCATTTTTTTTCATATAAAGAGGCTAATTTCTTAGTCCATTTTTTACCTAAACTCAATTTTAATAATGGATGTTCCTGAATACGATAGTATATATGATTGTGTTTATCACGATTGGCGATACTACCCGCAATAATTCCTGACAAGAACAGAAAAACCCCTGCTATGGCTGCATGAAAAATTGCTGCAGAATAAATCGGATTTAGATCTTGCATTAAAGTTGGCCATTTTTCCTTAGCTATATTATAATGAAAAGTTTGGTCAATAAGCCAGATTCCGAGTAATGAAACTGGAAAAGCTATAATAACATTCCCTACAAAAGCTATAAACTGTGAGCGGAATACACGAGCAAAAAATATTGCAAATTCTTTATACTTATAGTCTTTTTTGTCCTGTGTTTTTTGCTTAAATCCTTCTTGTAAAGCCCTTACCAGTGCAGAAGCGGTCATTGCAGGCTGTTTTGTTGCGAGCGTAAACCCAAGAATATAAATGATTATAAATCCGATAGAATAGTTCATGCTGTATAAAAAGACATGTCCAAATCCGCTTGCTTCTACTTTACCTAATAACAGTTTAATGATACACAGTATTCCTACGATAAAACCTCCACCAGCAGCAGAATAAAACATTTTATAATACTCCTTACGACTATTAGTAATATAATGTTCTCCAGTATTGGCAGTATGTTGGGTTATTTCATAAGATAAAAGCTGAGTACTCTCATTAACTAGTTTCTGGATATTATTTTTATCACAATTGTATTTAATCAGTTTATATGCTAGAGAAATTGTATTCCTTTTAGCATCTTCTTGATTGCCTTGTATCAAAAGTGGTAATAGCGATTTAAGTCGCTGAAGTTGCTGACGAATTCGTAAAAGACTTTGATTTACGTGTAATGAAATACCAAATTTATTACTGTTTTTAAATGCGGTTTCTATATAATCTACACATTGTTTGTGCAGAATAATTAATTGTTTGTAACCTAAATCATCTTCATTGATAGCATTCTCAGGAGAATCAATTAGTTTCTCATTCATTAATAACAATTCTCGCTGAAAAGCAATAAACGGGCTTTCGAGATTTTCATATTCTGGCACCATTTGTATTACATCAGTCTCCATAGCAGACCCACAGATACGATAAGTAATAACCTCCATTGCAAAAATTAACTCATTAAAAGAGGAATTTTCGTCAGTGAATCCATAAATAGAATGAAATTTAAGCAAATAAAATAGCTCTAGAATTTGCTCTTGAGGTATTTTTTTAATCCATATTGGGTCAGTATTAACAAAGAATATTTGATTTAAAATAAATTGTAATGTGTCCTTTTCAGGTTGCTCGGGAATTAATTTAGCGAAAATCCTCTTGCGAACTTCAAAAAAGAAATTGGCATCTTGAAGAATACCTGCATCAGAAAGGATTTTATTAAACTTTTTCTTTTCTAAATGGGTATTAACGCAAACCATCAGTCCGTTACGATAATTTTCATTCTCCTTAAGTAGACTAATTAGCTCTGATAGATCTACAGAAGTAACAGTTTTTGGGTTTTTCGGGCGAATTAAATTCACCAGTTCTACCAGTAATTCTACATTTTCGCTATTAAATTCCCATAACTGGGCATTATTAAAGTTTTTTTCAAAATAGTATTTTAATGTCATTTTTGGTTTTCTCCTCAATTTCATTCTAATCAAATTTATTATAGCAAATCTTTTTATATCGGGTACAAAAAGTGAGCTTGTTTGAGTTTGCAATATACTGTATAAGAATTATAGTCATTTTAATTTTCTCTTAAAGTATTCTCGCGATAGTTTATTTAGACAGAATTTTAATTCATTTCTGATTTCTGATTTTACTTTTGAAGGGGAAAAAATGTCAAACAGAAGTGCTTTTTGCCTTTTTTAGATTCATGGCTATAATTGCTGCTATCATAATTATAATTCCAATGATCTGGACAAAAGTTATATTTTCTCCTAACACCAAACTAGCAGTAAGAACAGCTACTGGCAACTCAACAGTCATTAAAAGACCACTTGTTGTAACTCCTACTTTAGGAATACCTACTGCAAACAAAGCCGGAGGTAATATGGTTCCGAAAACAGAAAGGAAAAGCCCCCATTTTAATAAATGAAAGTCAAAATGATTAGAGAAAACAATAGGCTGAAAGTTTACTATCAAAATACAAAGAGCAGAACCTGTCATAATCCA
This sequence comes from Flavobacterium sp. GL_143, assembly GCF_057834355.1. Taxonomy (NCBI): domain Bacteria; kingdom Pseudomonadati; phylum Bacteroidota; class Flavobacteriia; order Flavobacteriales; family Flavobacteriaceae; genus Flavobacterium; species Flavobacterium sp. GL_143. The sequence goes on from NZ_CM174401.1 coordinate 4,539,252, forward strand.
TGCACTTCTGTTTTGCCAGTTTCCTTCCTTTCCAGTCTTGCTATTAAGTATAATATAAATAGAGTAAATAAGGGAAGCCAACAGCACAAATCCAATACCTTTTAACGATAAAGAACTCTCTTCATTAAAATTTATTCCACTTGCCAAAATCGTCCCGAAAATAACAACTCCAGTTACTATTAATTCCATTTTAAGCGGTTTCTTGCCGTATAAAAGCCATTCTAGCAAGATACCAATCCATGTAAACTGCATAAGTAGTACAATTGCAATAGATGCAGGAATGAATTTTACTGATAAGTAATAAAGAAAAGTTGTAATACCAATTGCTGCCCCTGTGATTAAAAGCCACCCTATTTCTTTAGGTTTACGACGTTCTTTATTTGTAAAAAAAACAATAGACCATAACACAATTGCTCCTAAAAGAGCTTGGATAAAAGATATTTCAGGAGTTGTATATCCTTGCTGATAAGCAAGTTTTACAAATGAAGAAAGAATACCAAAACTTGCAGCGCCTACAAGTACCATTAAAACGTATCTAAACATTATATTTTTTTTAAATTATTTAAAGTTCTCTCTTTGTAGCTTTTCTTTCCGATTTTTTCCTCAATCAGTTCTAGATTTTTCAAGAAAAGTTCATTTCCTTCTAGTAATTCGTTCATGGTAAGAATACAAGCTTCCCAACATTTTTCTAATTGAGGCAAGGCTAACTTTGCTTTTTCTGTAAGATATAGCAGTTGTTTCCGTGAATCGGTAGTATCAGTTTTGGTTTCTATATACCCTTTTTCTTTCATGTTCCTGATAATCTTAACAATTGCAGGATGTGACATTTGCAAACGCTCTGATATTTCGGTTACCGTGAGCTCTTCATGTTTTTTTAAAAGTAAGAATATAAGATGCCAATTCGGCTCAATATCTACTCCAACAGCTTTATAAAAATCTTTAGTACTATAAAGGATATTATCTGTAAGTCGCTTCAATCGGCTGGTAAGTCCCACCAACTGTAATTCTATTAAAAAATCGTTCTGTATCATAAATTACGTAACTAGTTACGCAAATATATAAAAAATACGTAACTAGTTACGTTGTTTGTAAAAAAGAGGAATAATTTAAAAAAGGAGGAAGTCCAAAAAGTAATTTTTAAGACACCCTCTTTGTCGAATAAATCTCTCGCAAAGCCGCAAAATCGCAAAGGTTTGTCTTTTCGACGAAGGAGAAATCTCCGCGAGAAGCTCGACAAAGATCGGATTCCCGTTGTGGAGTTACTTACGGAGATTTACTTCGCTATTCGCTATCGCTCTGGTCTCCTTCGTCGAAAAGACACTATTGTGGACACAGAAAGAATTTCCACGCTATCATTGAGAAATTTAAATATTTGAAATAAGATTGTTTGTATAAGTAAAGAGGATGTCTGAAAAATACTTTCAGACATCCTCTTTTATAATTAAAAGAATACTTGATTCTAATTAGAAGTAATATCCTATGTTACATTGCAAACGGGCGTGCCATTTATTATCAAATTCATTATATAAACTGGCTTGGCTACCGCCTAAAAAAGGATGATTATACCCTGCAACATATTCTACGTAAGTATAAATCGAATCTAATATTCTTATCAATGCCCCATTTGTAAGCATATGCGTTGCATTGAGATTAAACTTTTTATCTAAATATCCGTATTCACTATAAAATGCTATTTCATTCAGAGATTTTCCTTTAAAAGGAATACTATATTTAGCTGATAAAGTATAAACATCTGCTTTAGAAACTACTTGATAGGTATAATTATAAGATCCCATGTCTACATATTCCGAATTTCCACCTTTAGGATTAAACTCATATCTATAAACTTGCGCTTTTATTCCTAAGTTTTTATAATCCATGTTGTAGTGGAATGCAAAAGCATTTCGGCTTCCCATTTTGTCTTCTACAAAATTATATAGTTGCCCTAATTGTCCTGAAACTCCTATTTTATGGGAGAAATCGTTTGCTTTAAACTTGTATACAAGTTGCCCTGAGACCTGATTGATCTCTTTATTATCGCCCAGCACACTTGCAGACCATTGATTATCCCTTAAATCTGGATCGTTTGTAAAAGATTCCATTGCATTTTTCATGAAAGCAAGCTGCCAATCCCAGGTCTTTCCTTTATGATGATACTTTGCTCCCATACTGTATTTTCCTTCAAAGCCGAGACCATATCCTATCCCTAAAAACCAACTATATGAATTATAGTCTAAGTTACCAAAGGGATCTTGTATTAAACCTACCTGAATATCATCGCCATTATCAAAATCATAACCTATCCAGCCTTCTTTTGGCATTGTTCCTCCAACTGTAGCGGGCATAAATCTCATATCGGCAAATACTTTAAATTTTTTGTACGAGCCATTTATTACAAGACCAAACAAGTCGAAACCAAACTCCCCTCCTTCTTTTCTTCTTGTTTCATTATAAAATTCATCTTTATAATGTACTCTAAAAGCACCGTTTATTGTGAATTTTGGCTTTTCAGAATCTGTAACCAAAGTATCTGCTTTGACGTTAATTTCAGCTTGTGAATAAATAAAATTACTTATAGAGAGTGTGAGTAAAATTAAAAGCAATTTAAAATGTGTGTAGCGCATAATTTTTATAGTATTTAAATTATAAAATCCAGACTAATTCAAGCTTCAGTCAAGTGCATACAAGTGGAGAGCATAAAATGTACAATGGTACATCATCCCTTCATTTTATAGCCAAATTGATTTTATACTTGAGAAAAAAATAGCTCCCTAATCTGGTAATAGAAAGCTATTTTTAAAATATTGAAAAGAAAACGGAAGGATTTATTCTGCTTCCAGACTTTGCATTTCTTTTAATGTATTTTCTAATAGTTGCGGTAATTTATGGTACACTTTATCATTGATTTTTTTATACTTTTTATGATTATCTAAATCAGGAAGGAACTCGTCTTTTTCTTTTACCATTTTTTTCACTGCCGTCTCAAAATCAGGATAACATCCTGTTGCTACTGCTGCACAAATAGCTGCTCCCAAAGCAGCTGAACCGCTCATTTCATTCCGTATAATTGGCGTTCCGCTTATGTCAGCAAAAATTTGCATAAACAAACTACTATTTGCTCCACCTCCCGATATGATGATTTTTTCAGGATTATGACCCAGCGTTTCATTCATTAACTGATAATGATTATTCAAGGTCAATGCAATTCCTTCTAAAATAGCACGATAGATATGTCCGCGACCTTGATGACCATTAAAACCAATCATTACTCCTTTTCTATAGGACTGATATGCTGGTGCGAGCCAATCTGGTACAATCATCAATCCATCTGATCCTACGGGAACTTTTATAGCTTCTTCTTCTAAAATTTGTTCCGGCGAAACTCCTTTTTCTTTTGCTTTGCTATTTAATTCTTCGCCAATAAGATCTCTAAACCATGAAATTAACCACATACCTCTTCTTACTCCACCACTTTCGAATAAATAACGATTTGGTATACAGGATAAGTTTGTAAAATAATTATCATGAGCTGGTCTGTTTTCATTACCCACAACCATAGATGTTATGTATGTACCTAAAGAAAATAATCCTCTCGACGAATCTATTAATCCTGCTCCCAAAGCTTCTACCGCTTTATCATTGGCTGTGGCTACTACAGGTAATCCTTCTGGCAGACCTGTTAATTGAGCAGCAGTTTTAGTTATAGTTCCTAAAACAGTCCCAGGCATTTGTAGTTGTAGCAATTTCTCATTTGGAATTTTAAAATTGTCCAGAACAGCTGCGTCTTCAGACCATTTCCAGGTATCCATATCTACAGGAAATTGCCATTGAAAAGCATTTGCAGCCGTATCTTTTAATTCTCCAGTAAGACGATGCGTGATATATCCAGTTGTAGGACAAGTGTATGCTATTTCTTCTGAATCTTTAAAAGTCTCATAGGCTCTTACATCCATCCAGCTCATTACAGGAGCTGCGAGATTTCCGTCCTTTTTCATAAAAACCCTGCAACAACGAATAGTACAAAGTCCAACTCCTTTTATAAGGTTTACGTCTCCTTTAAAATTCTTCATTAACCTAATCAGAGCTACCTGTATACTATCCCACAAATCATCATCAGGATGCTCTACATATCCGGTTTTACGGAACAGCATAGGTTTAAGAGGCTCAATTTCAGAATGTATTATTTCCCCTTTTAAGTTGATAATATAAACTTTGGTACTTTGAGACCCGTTATCTATCGAAATAAAATATTGCTCGTTCATAACAATTCGGTTTATCTCGTTAAAAATCCGCCATCAACAGATAAAATATGTCCGTTTACGAAGTGAGAAGCCTGACTTGCCAAGAATACTGTAGTTCCCATTAAATCAGCCACATCTCCCCAACGACCTTCTGGCGTATGATCTACAATCCATTTATTACGTTCCGGATTTTCTATTGATGCCTGAGCTACTTTTGTTTTAAAATAACCTGGAGCAATTCCGTTAACCTGTACGTTATATTGCGCTAATTCGTCACAATAGGCTTTTGTTAAACCTGCTAATCCGTGTTTGGTAGCGGCATAGGCTGGAGACCATTGTCCGCCTAAGAATGAAAACAGAGAACAAATATTAATGATTTTTCCGCTTTTTTGAGGAATGAAAAACTTGGTAACTTCTGCTGACATTTCAAAAGCTGCAGTAAGATTGATGCTTACCATCGGATCCCATTCTTTTCTTCCGAAATTAAGAACATCAGCAATTAAGCAAATTCCTGCGCAGTTCACCAAGATATCTACTGATCCTAATGTTGAAACGCATTCTTCAACAATTTTTTTTGGTATTCCGTCTTTAGTAATATCTGCTTCCATATAAACAGCTTTTCCGCCTTCATTTTCTATCAATTTATTGAATGCAGCGTCGTCTGGCATTATACTTGGCATAAAAACATTAGCGCCTGCTTTGGCTAAAGCCAAAGAAAAAGCCTGTCCTAATCCTGTATTTCCTCCTGTTACAATTGCGTTTTTCCCTTTTAGAGAAAAATACCCCATGTTAAAATCTGTGATTTCCATTTTATATATTTTTTTATTATTAATATTTTGACTGTGAATGATTTTAACACATAGAAACATAGCTTTCATGTATAAAAAGAACTCAAAAAAAGAAATACATTTCTTTCGTATAGCTAGGCTATATGTATTTTAAATAAGTGAAACGTCTTTTTTGAGAGTGTAAAATCTATGTTTCTATGTGTTAAAGAATATTTTTAAAGAATTAAACCCAATGGGTTATTTTAATTTATTTTTTTGAGTCTGTTGTTTAAAAATGGTCACAAAGCAAATTGCTGCTATTCCTAGAACTGCACTTATTACAAAGTAGGCGTTGTATCCTCCCTCTGGACCAAATTTGTTAAAAACCACCGTACTGAAATACGGTATAAAGATGTCTGGCAAGTATCCTAAAAGTGAAATAAAACCTACCGCTGTACCCATTATTTTATTATCTATCCTGCTGTCTCCCAGTAATGACCAATACGTACCACGAATAGCATAAACAAATGTTCCTCCCAATATTATTAATATGTAATAGATATAGAAGTTTGTTGTTATAGGAAGAAAAGCAATTGCAAACAAAGTAAGAACTGCTCCGCATAAGGCGGAAACTAGTATTAAGGTCTTCCCAAATTTATCTGCCAGAAAACCACCTAAAATTCCACCTACAGGTCGCATCCATAATACAATTACCATAATAGTATTTACTGTAACGGGGGTGATTTTAAGATTTTTTTCCATAAAACCTCCGTAATAATATACTACCCATGTTACCGCGTAGGAGCAAAATATAATTGCTCCCATCAGGTACACAAACTTGTTTTTTATAACGGAATTGACATCTTTAAAATCAAAGCCTTTTTCCTCTTCCTCAGAGCTTTTTATGGTCGTCAGTTCATTTTTGCCTGATGTAGCTACTTCTTTTTCTACAAACAGAGCTATGAGAATCCCCACAACAAGTAATACGCCTGAATACATATATATAACATACTGTAATGCCTCGGTTTTATTTACCAGCGTTTCTCCTTTTTCTAAAACATGAGAAAAAATAAGCAATGCTACACTTGCTAATATAGCTTCTACGACACCTCTGCCTCCATCAAGAAACCCGAAGAATCGCCCCTCTTCTTCTGGAGTAGACAATAGTTTTACCAGTTTCATGTGTGCTCCCCAGAAAGTGAATACGGAAAATACTCCCCATAAACAGAATATACCTATGACTGATGTATATTCAGGAATCTGAGCAAACCAAAATCCTCCGACTGCTGTACCTAACAAAGAAAAAACCAGTAGGTATTTTGCAGAAAATTTATCACTTAATATACCACTCGGGAAATATCCTAATATGAATATAAAACCCAACACGGTATAGATTATATTAAGATCATCTAAACCAATATTAAAAACAGATAGAATGGTTTCCTGATAATTTGTTCTTAAATAAATCAGTGGATAAATTGCTCCGGCAGCCAGCACTATGAGGATAAATTGAATATATCGTTTCATACGCTTCGTTTTTTAAATGCTATTATTTTTGATATTTTTCACCTTCAACCTGAGGGAAAATGGTTCCGAAATTCATGATTCCATTAGGATCAAAAGCTTCTTTTAATTTTTCAAGCATATAGTAAGCGCTTCCATGCTCCTCTTTTGTCCACTCGTTTCTGTACTTACCAATTCCGTGATGATGACACATAGATCCACCAAGTTTTAGTGTTTCTTCTACAATAATGGTTTGTATTGGATGGTGGTAAAGACGCATCTCATCTTGTGGCTCGCAATTGATATTGTAGTTATATACAAAATACATATTGGTTCCGTTAATATAACTGTGAGAAGAATGCCCGCCAAGCATGGTAATATCTTTACTTCTTGGAAATTCTTTTCTGATTCTTTCGATTACATTGTAGTAAATCTTAGTAACATTTTCCCAATCGGCAGATATTTCTGTTGTAAAACCATCATGAGAATTTTTAGTAACCATATCTTTAACCTCTTCCTCTATTCTCTCCTGAGTCCAGTTAAGATGATTAAACCAATTTGCGATTAATGAAGGATCGACTTTTTCCGTGATACCTTCTTTAAATTTCTCTACGGCATCTTCTATTCCAACACCATTCGCAGCTACCATATTTTCGTTTCCTTCTGCCATAAAAATCAAAACACACTGCCCTTTATGAAAGTTGCCAAAATGTTGCGCTGCATCTTCTTCAGAATAAACTCTTGCTACAGAAGGTTTGTATCCATTTGCCATTACTTCTCTTAAAATCTTAACTCCTGTGTCGACATCTTTAAGTAGGTATCCAAAAAAGCGGTTGTTTTCTGGGAAATATTTAAACAGCTTAACCGTTACTTCTGTAATGTAACATAACGCCCCTTCGTTACCTATAACAATATGCCTAATGTCTGGTCCTCCAGCTCTTCTTGGTACATTCTTGATACGGGAAATATGTCCGTCAGGAAAAACACATTCTAATCCTACAACCATATCTTCTATACCTCCGTACAAGGTTGAGAACTGCCCAATACTGCGGGTAGAAACCAAACCTCCCATTTGAGCAACTGGTTTAGATTGAGGAGAATGCCCCATTGTTAAACCATGCTTTCTAACTTCATCCTCTAATTCTTGTAATACAACACCTGATTGCGCTGTAACCTGAAGATTATAAGGATCTATTTTTATTACTTTTTTTAGATTTTTTCCGTCAACTACTAAAGTCTGTTCTTTCCAGTTTTCTAAACCTCCTTCGGTTGCTGTTCTTCCACTTCTTGGGATAACATTAATTCCGTAAGCATTACAATATCTCAGTATTTCAGAAACTTGCTCTGCTGAATCAGGATAAACAATCGCAATTGGAGCTGGAACATTCAGCACCTTCTTTGCTTTTGCATATTTTTTATATCTGTCTGCCGATGCTTCATATAAATCATCAGTATTGATGTTTATCTGCTCTTTTTTAAGCATCTTATCTAAATCTTTTAAAATCGTTTTATTTTCTTTCATAATATTTAAACTTTCTTGATTAAAATCCGCCTTCATTCCTACTTTTAATTTGTATTAAATTACTTACTTCATAACAAACGTAAGAAATGTATTTCAATTAAAATAATAATTTTCCTTAAATTTTAATTTAATATAGATTAATGGAAAATAAATTGAATAGATAACAACAAACGGAAGGTTGCAATGCTAAATAATCAAATAGAAAGCAGCTTATACGAGCATACATCTGCTTTAAATGGGGTTTACAGCAGTTAAAACAAAAAATAAGTATAATTTTAAATGGAAAATAAAAGCAATTTATATGAGATTAATATGCTTTATTTGTAAAATGAAGATTTTAAAAAATTGATAAAAAAGCAGAAAGAATACCTGTTTTAAAGGAAATGTAATACTTTTACTAAAAAACATCAAGGAAATGTACATTGTAAATAAAGATCTACTCAACCCATTAGAGAAAAATATTTATTCCATTCTACTCAAAGAAATAAAACAAAACGATACGCTATCTATTACAGATGCGGCAATAATATGCAGTTGCTCCCCTTCTAAAATTTCAAAATTTGTGCAGAAGCTGGGATTTAAAAACTACAAGGAATATTTAGCATTTACTAGCGGAAATGCCTTTACTGTAATCCTTGACGAAAACGAACGTTTAAATAAATTCTTAGATAATTTTAATCCAGATATTGTTGATCACTTTGTTAAGCATCTCCAGAAGTTCGAAAAAATCATTTTATTTGGTTACGGTCCCTCATTTATTGCTGGGCAGTATTTTGAATATAAATTAAGAAACCTATTAGATATCCCGATATGGGCTGTTGCTCACGAAACTTCAATAACTGATATGTTGAGTAATAATAGTCTGGTTATTATTTTTTCTGTTACTGGACAATTTAAATCTTTTAATGAACTGTACGAGAATGTTATTTCAAAAAACGGTAAAGTAGCTTTTGTATTAGAAGAAGGTCGGGCTGAATTTTTAGATACATACGATTACACAATCACTCTAAGTAATTATCTGCAAAATCCAGAATTATTACCACACGAAAAGACAAGAACTACTTTTTTTACTTTTATCGAAGCTGTAATTAAACAGTTGGAAACTTCATCTTCTGAAAAGACACCTAAACCCAGAAAAAAAATGCAGTTATAAGTAATTGTGTAAAATTTGTTCAAGATCAAGTAAACGTAAATACAAACTTGTCTGTAAGAATTTAAAAGATAATAAAGTAAAAAACTAAAAATTTAGGATGAAAGTAAGTTATTTTTTCATTTTTTTGTAAGTGATATTCAGTAAATAAAAATTTTAAAAGAGCGCCTAACTTACAAGAGAAAACTAATGGAATCTATTGAGCTAAAAGAAAAAGAATTTAATGTTTTTGCCTGTTCTAATTGTGGAGGTGAACTTAAATACAAACCTGGCACTACAACTTTAGTTTGCGACCACTGCAATACTAAAAATGAAATTCCTCAGGAAAAAACAATAATTGAAGAACTCGATTTTAATGATTATCTAGAAAAATCTGAATCAGAAAGTCTTGGATTAGAGAAAATGATTCAATGTAAAAGTTGCGGAGCTACATCTTCTATCAATGAAAGCATAAAATCTTTTCATTGTCCTTATTGCAGTACTCCTTTGGTTGAGGAAGATATTCGAGAAGAACGAGTTATAAAACCTAGTTATTTACTGCCTTTTAATTTAGACACTCCAAAAGTTTATAACTTACTTTCGAGTTGGGTAGATGGTCTTTGGTGGGCTCCAAATAATTTAAAAAAGGCGGCTCTCTCTCCAATAGGATTACGAGGTGTTTATGTTCCTTATTGGACTTTCGATGTCAATACTCACACTATGTATACGGGAGAAAGAGGAGAAAATTATAAAGTTACAACTGGTAGTGGTGATAATGAAACAACTAAAATTAAAACCCGTTGGTATGACACAGCAGGCAATGTTTCAATATTTTTTGATGATATCATGGTTCCAGCATCAGGAAGTATTGATCCAAATTCATTGGCACAATTGGGGCCTTGGGATGTAAATGCTTTGGTGAAAGTTAATGACCAGTATTTGAGTGGTTTTGTAACTGAAAAATATAAGATTAAATTAAAAGAAAGTTTCCAATCTATAAAAGGTCTCATTGATAACAACATTACAAAAAAGATATATAATGACATTGGTGGAGATGATCAGCGTATAAATTCTGTTAACACACAATATAGCAACATACATTTTAAACATATTTTGCTGCCAGTTTATGTTAGTTCTTATCATTATGATGGCAAAATTTACCATTTTTATGTAAATGGAAGAAATGGCAAAATGATAGGTAAAAGACCATATAGTGCAACAAAAATTGCACTAGCTATTATTATTGTATTCTTAATTTTAATTGTTGTTATACTACTCTAGAAATTTAGGAGATGCATCAAAATAGTTTATTTAGAACTATACAAAAGATTAATCATTACGAAATTTAAAATTCGTTTAAGATTTGTCAAAAAGCACGAAATAACGATTTAAACATTTGCATATTTTTTGTCAACAACAAGTAGCTGATTTGATAAAAGAAAAACTAATATTTTTTTAGATTTTTCTATTTCCATAAATTTATTTAAATCAGCTATAACATTTGAAACTACTTTTCCATTCATACTTTTGTAAAAAGGAAATAATTCGACTTGATCGAGATAAACTGTAGGCCGCTCTAAATTAGGATGTATTAGTGCTTGTTTTATTATTATACGATCATTATTAATTGCGTAAACATCTTTAAATGTAACATCCGAAGAAATATTAATTTCCTTGTTCCAAAGTGAAAATAAAAATAAATCTACAGGAATTGGTTCTACTTGTTTTTTTTCAAATATTGGCAGATCTTGATTGTACTCCTTTTCTAATTTGAAGGCAAAATTGGTTTGGTTTTTAAAAATATCAAGTTGAAAGTTTGCTCTTTTCATCCAAAACTCTTTTTTTTCTGAGTATGCCCATGCTTTGCGATAATAATCGGCTGTCCAATGTGTGTGATTAACAACCGATTCTATTAACTTTTCTTCATAAAAATTCTTTGGATGCTGAGAATCGGGATTTTTTAAATAGGTATTTATTGCAATAGCAACTTGCAATGAAAAGCGCATTGCTTTTTCTACACCTGTTGAAGAAAGTGGATCTAATGTAAAAGCGGCTTCTCCAATTTTTACAAACTGCTTATTCCATGGGTTTTGATTAACAAACGAGGTAACGGAACAAGTTTCTATATGACCGTTTCTTGCTTTGTTTGCTAATGGAGAAAACAATTCGGTCTTGTTCATTAAATCTAAAAGATGCAAATCGCTATTATTTTTTAATGTAATTGGATCTGTAAAGCACATAATGCGATAGCGATTTCCCGCAACTGGAGATCCCCATAACCAACCATCATCAACAGCTTCGATTAATGCTTCTTTGGTAGTTGAGTTATTATCTATATGTGTCCATACTGCAATAGCCGAAGGTGCAATGGGAACTCTCTCGCTTAAAAGCGTCCCTTTGCGACCTCGTGCATCTAATACTATTTTCGAATTAACTTTAATTTCAACTGAATCGGCTATGATTTCTAATATGAATCCGTTTTCTGTATTTATGGATTGCTTTAATTTTGCGGGTTGTATGGAATGTAATCCTTTTGCAATAGCAAATTCTAGTAATTCCTGATCCAGTTTGCTTCTATCTACAATTATCCCTTCGTTATTTTGAGCAGAACGATAGTATATATCGGTTGTATTTTCCCAAATTACCTTGGCGGGAATATTTCTTAAATACGCAGAATCTTCCAGTAAATGAGCTGCATTTAAATATTCGAAAATATTGTGAATTCCTGGTGAAAGTGACTCCCCTATTTGTGGTCTCGGAAATTGTTCCTGTTCTAGCATTCCAACCGTATATCCCATATCTAATAAGCGTATTGCAGCACATAATCCAGAAGGACCAGCTCCAAGAATAAAGACATCGAAAGTATCAGGTACCGTTTTCATTTACAATTAATTATTCCAGTTTGGTTTTAATCGTGATAATCTTTCATTGGCTTGTATGGTATAAAACAACCATGAACGTATATAATCACAGGCTGGTCTTCCTTTTTCGATTACTTCATGATGGCATCCACCTCCACAAAGATATCGAGCCCAACATTTAGAACATGGTTCTTGTGTGTTTACATGTCTGGAAGCTAACCAATTGTTTTGCAAGTCAGCTTGTATACCATTGTTTAAGTCGCCCATTTTCCCTACGTCTTCGTTTACAAAACGATGGCAGGCAAATAATTCTTCATCCGCAGATACGCCCATATAACCCGCGCCTGCACCACAAGGATAAGGTCTATGTGTTCCTTTGGAAATTTCCTTCAAAGCATTTACCATATTCAAAAAAGGATAGCGTTTTCCTGCCAGTACATTTTTCTCAAAATTAAGTCCGCAAGCAATCATATTTTCTAACATGATGGCTAGCTGCTCATTGTTCATTTCATTTTGTCCGTTGCTAGATCTTAACAAAGGCGAGAAACCTACACCATGAAAACCCATATTAATAAATTCATCCAGAACAGCAGGAAGGTTTGTATTTTCGGGAGTTACGGTTACTCTTGCAGATACTTGCATTTTTTTTTGCAAAGACAATAAAGGCTGAATATTTTTTATGATTCTATCATAACTTCCTTTACCTCCTTTCATGGGGCGATTAAGGTCATGATCTTTGCCTATTCCGTCTAAACTAATAGTTACTGAAAAACCATATTCTTCAAAAAAAATAGCATCACTTTCTGTAACTAAAGTTCCGTTTGTAGTAATGGAATAACTGACTTGTATTTGTTTCTTTTTTGCAATTGTATCAGCATAAACAGTAGCTTCTCTAATTGCTTGTCTGTTGATTAGTGGTTCTCCTCCTAAAAAAGTAAGTTGTGCTTTGCCTCCTTCCGGGCAATCTTTTAATAATAAATCGATGGCTTTATAAGCGGTTTCTAAAGACATGTTTTTTGTAGGTCCTCCAAAATCACCCTGATCGGCATAACAATACGTACAGCCCATATTACATTTTTGCGCTATTGCTAATGATAAAGCATGCAATGGCGGACTTTGTAAAGGCTCATCTGTAATGTATTCGGGAGCATCCAGACCCAAAAAGTTTAGTTCATCTTGCAGGCCTTTATCATCTTTTTTATCCATTAGGAAAGCTATTTTTTGCTCTACTTCTGGAGAAATAGTATAAAGTCGGCTTCCATTTGGGATAAAAATCTGAGACGATTGTCCTCCTTTTATCAAATGTGCTTTGGCTGAACGTGGTTTTGATTGCGGGACAATTATTTGTGCCAATTTTGTTGCAATCGACGCATTTTTTTTCTGTTCGGCAAACGTATCAATAACTCCTATCATTTCGTTTTGTTTGATTTAGGTTTTATTTTGCTGCTTTCTATTGCATCATTTCCTTTTATAATAAAGTTGAGTTCGCCTTGCCAATTCTCAAATAAGTCTTGATACGAAATTAATCTTGAATTTTTCCAATCGTCTGGAATATAAGAGCCTGTTCGTTTTTTTGACATCCATAAATCACCTGTACTTAAGCCATTTTCATCTGGTACAATATTTACAAAATCAGGTCTGCTGGCTGCCCAATAATAGCAAGAACATTCACGGTAATCATTTTGCCATGGCGCACAAAGTCCTTGAGTTAATTCTCCGGGTTTTAAAATAGTATCTGAAAATGCAGCACTATTACCATCAAATACTTTATTAACTACTAATATTACAGCAATATATTTTTCTACATCATGTAATTCCTTTAGATCAACTACAACTTCCTCCATTGAAGGTTTAGCTGTAAAATGACATATTACTTCCTGACCTTGTTTTTGCAAAACGTGAACCATAGAGTTCGACCATTCCATAAACGAAACACCGTTAGGGTTTGCATCCGTCTTTAAGGGAGTATTATCTCCATCGGGAAAAACAGGCCCAAATGTCTGTACCATTGTAGGTTTTCCTTCTATAGCTACCAATCGATGTCCTACTAAACTTTGAAATTTTATATCGGTAGCTTCTAGTACATAATTATTATTTTCAATAAGAACAATGCCATTAAATGTTCTTCTCCAAAGATTTCTAAAATCAAATTCGAGCCCAGGAAAGCAATTCGAAATCGCCGTTCTTGGCAAAACTGCAATAGGGTTTCCTGTTCCTCTATAATGTAATTGTGCAGTTAAATTTGTAGCTTTTAATGGCGAACCGTATGATACTGGCAGCGTATCTGGATTATTATTCTTGAAAATAGAGGTGCTTGCAGCCTTTATTATCGTATTAATTTGGCGGTAGGTAAAAGTTAGTGATCTACCATCGGCGCCACGCATTAATGCAGGCATTTTTCGAAGTGCTTTACTCGATAAATCACCTATTTCTGTAGGTTTTCGCAATAAATCACCAAACCAGGGCGAAGCACCCGAACTTAACCCGTTAAAAACTCTTTCGTGTAATAATTGCAAAGCAAGATTATCTACAAGGGAGGTTGCCATAATGGGTTCAAAAAAACGTCCGAAATCATTTGTGTTTTGGCGTACCATTGTACTTGCAACATTTTGTTTTCCTTCGTAACTATTCCCATTCATAATCGTTGTATTCATCAATCGAATGGTTTCAAAAGCTCTGCGAATAATTTCTTCGGCTTCTTCTATACTTACTTCTCCATCTATATCTGTACTTAATATTATTTGTTCTAACTCATCAGACACTACACGAATTGGTAAAGTATCGGGAGCAAAAGATGGTGGCCCTGCACTAATATGTGCTTTGGCTGTTAATGTTTTTTCATCTGAAACCTTTAGTTTAACGGTTACAAAACCATCACATTCATCATCAATATATCCCCAGCTTACTTGCCAGCTTACTTGTTTATCATCTGTATAGGAATAACCAGCAAAAATTTGTGCCGGAGCAGTGTAAAATATATTAGGAGTGCCACTTTCCTGGTAACCACGCCATGTCCCTTTACCTTCGCTTGTATCGTATATTATTAAATCTTCTTTCTTTTCAAAAGTTGGGTCTTCTTGTATTTCTGTTTCACCAGGACCTGTCTTTCTTTTTAAATTTGAACCATAAACTTTACCGCCTGCAGGTGTATATCGTAATCTTAATTCTGGAAACTCTTTTGTTGGTTTTATGTACTGAACAGAACCTAATGGTAATTTTTTATTTGGCAAAAAGTTATTACAATCAGCTAGCAATGGTTTTGATTCATGCGAGGTAATGTTAGTAATTTTTGCTGTCATTTTATCATTGACATCGGTGGTTCTTCTAAATATTTTTATGTTAGCCACATCTACATCCCAACTAATGTCTTTCAGACTTAATCCTGCCTGAACAAGTAATTCTTCTGTAAGAGGCACTAACTCGCCAGGGTTTTCATCTGTTATAGCAAACACTTCCAGGAAAGGTGAAACTGGACGTATTTTTCCTTTTCTATCTGCCAGACTTGTAACCTCTTTAAATTTTATATTTATAGGGTCATGAGCTTTAATTTCTCCTGAAACGGGGTCTACTGTTAAGGTCGTTTTTGGTATTATTTCTCTAAAGTCAAGTGGTTTTTCTTTAGATAATTCAAGGTCATACGCTTCCATTGGTGTATTTGATTCTCCTAGTCTGCCAATTGCAATGGGAGGAAGAATTCGTAATTCTATAATTTTCATATTGTAGTATTTTAAATGTTTTAATTGAGTTGAATTAATTTGAAACTATACCAGATTTTCCTGGGTTAAGTGTACAATTGCTTGTAATAGCTTTTTATCAGCTTCTTGTAATCCATTCAAATATTGAATATGTGGTTGGTCTTTAAAGTTCTTTAACTGTACGATAAGATTATTTGATGCTTCGAGAAGGTCTTTGTGTGATCTCCATCTATTGTGTTCTCCAAAAGGCAAATCAAATGTATATGGGAGTGTAAATGGTGGTCCAGCCATTTTGCTGCTATTTTTAGCAATAGGAGTCTGAACCAATATAGTAGCCAGACTTCGTAAATTATACATTTCTCCAAATGAAGAATTGATAATCATACCACGAGGAGAAGTATTCCCAGAATGATTATAACCATCATCTAGTAAAAAACTATGATTTAAGAAATTAAGCAATAATCGATAACGAATATCACACAAGTTTGCCCAAAGTATTGCCTGCGGATCTGTAATTTTTTCACTTTCTGCTTCTACTGCCGAGGCTTTAAACGTTGATTCTTCTATTACTTCGATTTTTTTGCCTACATAAGGATTGGTAGCAACATCACGAGAGGGATTAAAAGAACCTTTGGTATCTTCTAATAGTTCTTTATACTCTTTGTAGATATGTAAAAACCTTTCGAAGTGAGATGGTGTACCTTCTTTTACATCTAAACCTTCTCCCTGCTCTGCAATTTCATTTAATGCATTATAAGCGTCATCACGAGATAATAATGCTGCAACTAATACGTCGGGACTTTTTGTATAAATGCTTTTTCCATCACTTCCTCTGTCACCTTCTTTATATCCACGACCCCATTCGCCAAATTTAGCCTGATAGTTATAAGTAGCAGCCTGAAAAGTTTCATCGGATATTACATCAGGATCCTTAATTAATTGAAGTAATACTATAAACAATGCTCCAACGGTATGCGGATCATCTACAGTTGTTTGTACGGATTTCTTAATTTCGGCAGCCAAAGGATCATCACCATCCAACCAATCCGAAGAAGCTTCGGCATAAACATATTTAGCAAGGGATTTAAGAGAGAATTTTTCTAAAGTAAAAGGAAAAGGATAAAAAGGACTATCCCAAGGATAACTTTCTCTTCCAAAATTTAAGGGAGCTCCAATCACTTTTAATACATTTTGTACCGAGATAAAATGTCCCATTTCTTCTTTGGCAATACCTAAAATTATATTTTGCCAAGTATGTACTTTTTCTTGATATTTTTCTGGAATTTGAGGTCCACCTATACTGTAAGCAGAGTAAAGATACTGCAACATAAGCCCTTGCTCTATTTCGGCATCTATCTGTAGTAACATAGTAATGTAATCTTTTCCATTAAATTCTGATGGTACCTTAAAACGTTTTACTTTTTCTAGATTTTCATAAGTGTCGGTAAGACTATCTGTTGCCATAAACATTTTGTTTGCGGCGTTCTCCGTCGGTTTATTATTGGCTTTTGCCCATTCTAATATTGGGGAAATAAAATGGTCTCTTTTCGGATTGTAATTCATAATATATTGTTTAGTTAAATTTCTATTTAATTATATTGTACTTACTACCAACTCAATTATAAATGCTGATCGTTACTGGATTTTAGACTTTTAATTCAAATAATAATTTAATAACCTAAACTCATTCTGTTATAACTGTCTAGTGTATTGGTTTTTAGTTGGTATTAGAAGAATCTAAGCTAAGTTTTTAATTAATAAATTTGCCCAGTATAAATACCTGTTTTTCATTGTTATGACATTTTTTTAATAAGATTATTATCTAAGTATTATGGCGTGATACAGCATAAAAAAACCAGAATTGATTTCCTAAATCAATTCTGGTTTTTTATTGTAATTTTCGAGGAAATACTAGTGACAGCTATTTAGCTTCGATGTCATGAAATTCAAATCTATCATTATTTGCTGATTTTACTGTTACGTAGTACTTTCCAATAGGTAAATTGATTTCAATTTTATCGCCTTTAGGGATAATTAAGGTTGATTCTATTGGGATTAATAAATCTGCATTTTTAGTTTTGTTATATTCATCAAACAGAAAAATTTCAACTAGTAATTCTACATTTTTAAAAGCATTGAGTTTTTCATTTTTTAAAACTACCTCCTTAAAAACGTCATTCGGGTAAACTGATTTTAGGTTTGCTTCAAGATTATTTATTAAAAAATAATCGGCACTTGATTTCATTAAAGTATCATTTACAAATATGGATTTAGGAAGCAAAACTAATTTTTCCTTCGTGTTACCAATAACTGTTTCCTGATTAATTGTAATCGGATCAATGTTTGAATATTCTTTTAAATAACTTCCCATGACACGACTTTCTCCTTCCTCTTCTAAGTGACCATGACCAACATAAATGAAAATTTTTTCTTTTGGATTTTTCTCTAATATTTTCATGATATTCTTGGCTTGCCCTATTTCTCTTGGAACGTTTCGATCTTGATTTTCATGTCCTAAAAGATTAAATCCTAAAGCATTTGCTTTTCTTACAAAATGACCAAAATAAGGATCTTTAATATAGAATCCATTTTTAGAATTTGGGATTACAGTCGTGTTATTATCTTCATTAGGCACAAATGTTTCCATCGAGATAGTTGTGAATCCTTTTTGTTTTAAAATGTCTAATAATGACATAGCAAATAATCGATGTTTGGGATAAAAATGATCCTCGTTAAGCATGATTATCTGATTATTATTGGCTAAGTCGGCAATTATATTATAAATATCTTGATTGGTTTTAACTTCCTCTTTTGATAAAGAATTTAGAACTGTAGCATTAAAATCATCTTTTTTATTTTCATAGTCTTTAATGAGTAAATCATATTCTTTATTATTGCCCATAAAAGAGTTAATTGTAAAATACAATGGTTCTTTGAGCATTATTTTCTTAGGATCTTTTATGGGAGCTTCCTTTATTTTCTCTCTTCCTTGAAGAAAATTTTTATGAAGCTCGACTGTATAATAATTGTACAGTTTCATAAAGGACAGTTTATCCAAATTGGTATTATCAAGATTAACTGTTTTCATATTTTCAGTAGCCTTTTTTAAATTATTAGCATGATCCAACATACGTGTAATGCAAATAATTTTCTTTGTTCCTTTTTGTTTTTCAAAAATAACAACTCCATTGATACTGTCATTTTCTACAAGTTTTTCATGAACAATAGTATCAGTTGGTTTTTCAACTTTTTCAAAGAAATATAGTGTTTCTACATTTTTATCTGTTTTATAACTAAGGATTAAATTAGCTATAGAAAAATCTTTAAAATCTCCAATTTTCTTTTTTAAGTTGTTTTTCTTCTCTTTCGAAAGATCTTCATAAGTTACATTTCCTAAGATATCAATAGAAACATCGAGTGAATCATTGTAAAACAAATCTCCGTAGTTTCTTTCTCCAGTTATATAATTATGTTTAATAACATCTTGATTAATTGTTTTGCACCCAATTAGTAATAGGAAACAAGATGCTGAAAAATAATGTTTTATAAATTTAATTTGAATCGTTCTTTTTCTAAACATAATTATTAAAAGCGTATAATTTTAACTGTTTTATGACCAATGACTCTACTCTATTACTCAGATTTATTTGAAGTAAATATCTTTGCTTTTTAATATTTTACTCAACAATATATTATCACAAACACATATTATGTTACCCAAAAACGATAGATTTATTTGCTATTATTTCTACTTCAAAATCTGAAATTCTGATAAATACTAAGCTCAAAGTTTCACTATCGGGAAATAAGACTACAAAATTTTTCTAACTATCAAAATCAAGGGAATTCTAAAAATGCTATGAATTAGTTAATTACCTATTGATAACTTTTAAATCATGTTTTTTTAAAGAAAATTTAATAAACATTAATTTTGCAAAGTATTATATTTGGCGGCTTATCACTTATAAGACTATTTATTTAGATACTAAAAAAGAAAAGTATCTGCCTATTTACCTATGAAACATATTAAGTTTATATCTGTTATTTTATTATTCTTGCTTTCCCTTTTAGGTAGCACGGAATTTTACAAATACTCTTTTGAACTAGATAATTATAATGGACAAGAACATATTTTAGAGACTGTATCTTCTACTCTATCAATGTCTAATGATTTGGACGTGCATTTTATAATCAAAAAGATTAAAAATCGCATTGTAAGTTCTGAATCAAGTGCCTTAAAAAAAGATTACTACACCCAGTTAGTTCACTTTAAGGTTTTAAAAGACAATGTTATTTATAGTATCGCTACTATATATGAAAATCAGCGACATACTCACCTACATTTATATCAACTTTTCTAGATTTTAAGATTGTGTATTTTATTTCTACTATTCTTTTGTAATAATGGTTTTCATTATTATTTAAAGGGGTTATTGCGTATAAAAATAATTCACTAAGAACGGTATTCCTCTTTACAGGAATATACGATACACTTCCATTTTCAATATTTATCTTATTCACAACTCCCTGTAAATCATTATTTGGGAGGCAATATATTTATATAATACCTTAAAAATTAATCATGATTATTAGTAAAAAACAATTCCTGTTGTACGGTTTATCATTACTATTCTTAACCTCTTGCGGAGATAAAGACAAAAAAGACACTGCCAATATAAAAACACTTCCTGTTTACAAGATAACATTAAGAGATACTGTAGTTTCTAACCGATTTGTTGCAGATGTTCACGCCAAAAATAATGTCGAAATCCACGTTCGTATACCAGGATTATTAGATAAAGTATATGTAAGCGAAGGACAAATGGTTAAAAAAGGGCAAGTCCTTTTTAAGATTAGCGATGCCGAATTACAAATACAACTTATAAAGGCAGATGCTGTTTACAAAAGTATGTTGGCCGACTTAAGAATGGCAAATGTTGAGCTTGAGCAAGCACAAACTCTTTTTAATAAAAAGGTAATTGCAAATCAAGAATTAGAATTATCTAAGGCAAAACATGATGCGGCTACAGCCAAAGTTGCTCATGCTGCTGCAGAGAAAAAATCGATTAATCAGCAAATAAGTTTCACCACATTAAGAGCACCGTTTGATGGTACAATAGATCGCATTCCGTTTAAGGAAGGTAGTCTTGTCGAAAACGGTTCGCTCCTAACAACACTTTCACAGTTAGATGATGTGTATGCTTATTTCTCTATTCCAGAAAATATCTATTTCCAGATGATGGCAGACAAAAGCCTTAATACTAAAGGAGATATAAAACTGGTTTTACCAAACGGAATGGTATATGATCAGCAAGGTGAACTTAAAACTGCCGATGGAGAAATCGACAGACAAACAGGTTCTATCCAATACAAAGCAAAATTTAATAATCCGCAAGGTTTTATAAAGCATGGAACATCAGGAAAATTGATTATTTCTGAGCCAAGAACCAATGTTATGCTAATTCCTCATAAAGCAGTTTTCTCTATTCAGGATAAACAATTTGTATTTGTTGTAAACAAAGAGGGTATCGTAAAAATGACCAATATTACCATTGCTAGCACTCTAGATGATGTATATATCTTAAATAAAGGGTTGAAAAAGAATGATCTTATCGTACAAGAAGGTACTCAATCATTGAGAGACGGAGATAAAATCAATATAAAACAAATGCAAAGCGCAAGCTTGTAATCAATCACTTAATTACAATTAAAAAGATATAAAATGATAGAGATGTTTATCAAAAGAAAAATATTATCATTAATCATTTCGGTTATGATAGTTTTGCTCGGAATATTAGCTTTATTCCAGTTACCTATAACACAATTTCCAGATATCGTTCCGCCATCGGTAACAGTTACAGCAAAATATACTGGTGCCAATGCCGAGGTTTCTGCCAATGCAGTTGCGCTTCCTTTGGAACGAGCCATAAATGGTGTGCCGGGAATGACTTATATGTCTACAGTTACATCAAACGATGGTTTAACGCTGATTCAAGTATTTTTTGAAGTAGGAACCGATCCCGATCTGGCTGCGGTAAACGTACAAAACAGGGTTACCACAATTCTGGATGAACTTCCCGAAGAGGTTATACGTGCCGGAGTAACTACCGAGAAGGAAGTTAACAGTATGTTGATGTACTTAAATGTTACTAGTACGGATAAGATTCAGGACGAACAGTTTATCTTCAATTTTACGGATATTAATATTCTTCAGGAATTAAAGCGTATTGATGGTGTTGGACGTGCAGAAATTATGGGTCAGAAAGAATATTCGATGCGAGTATGGCTTGATCCACAAAAGATGCTGTCTTATAATATTTCGGCAAACGAAGTTATAAACTCATTGCAAAAACAAAATATATCTGCTGCTCCGGGTAAAGTTGGTGAAGGTTCAGGACAACTGGACAGTCACGTTCAATATGTTATTAAATACGGAGGAAAATTCTATGAGCCTAAACAGTATGAAGAAATACCGCTAAGAGCCAATTCTGATGGTACTATCTTAAAACTAAAGGATATCTCAAAAATAGAATTGGGATCTATGAGCTACGGAATGGTGTCTAAGACCGATGGAAAACCTTCGGCTTCGATTATGCTTAAGCAAAGGCCAGGTTCTAATGCATCTGAGGTAATTGCCAGCGTAAAAGCAAAAATGGCCGAACTAAAAGGAAGTTCATTTCCTCCGGGAATGAATTATAATATTGCTTATGATGTTTCTCGTTTTCTTGATGCATCTATAGACGAAGTTTTAGTAACTCTTGTAGAAGCATTTCTTCTTGTAGCCTTTGTTGTTTTTATATTCCTACAAGACTGGCGTTCTACACTTATACCAGTATTGGCAGTGCCTGTAGCTCTAATTGGTTCATTTACTTTTATGTCGATGATGGGCTTTTCTATAAACCTTCTTACCCTTTTTGCTTTAGTATTATCGATAGGAATCGTCGTCGATAACGCCATTGTCGTCGTCGAAGCCGTACACGTTAAAATTACGGAAGAACACATGGATCCTTTACCCGCCACCATAAGTGCGATGAAAGAAATTACAGGAGCTATTATTGCAATTACCATTGTAATGGCTGCTGTATTTATACCAGTAGCATTCCTTAGTGGGCCAGTTGGGGTTTTCTATAGGCAATTCTCGCTTACTATGGCTATAAGTATTGTAATTTCGGGTGTTAATGCGCTTACGCTAACTCCTGCTCTATGTGCTATAATGCTTAGGCGACATGATCCAAACAAAGAGAAAACATCATTGCTAGATCGTTTCTTTTATCGATTCAATAAATGGTTTGATAAAATCACCTCAAAATACATCAAAGTACTTTCTAAACTTGCCGATCGTAGCTCTATCACGATAGGACTTTTAGTTTTATTCTGTATTCTTACTTGGGGAACATCAGCTCTTTTACCTTCAGGATTTATACCTTCAGAGGATCAGGGGATGGTATATGTTAGTGTAACTACACCACAAGGTGCAACTGTAGAACGTACAGATAAAGTACTTGATGAAGTAACACGTATAGCAAAAGGAATAGAAGGTGTAGATAATGTAACGACACTTGCTGGTTATAGTATTGTTACCGAAATCGCTGGTGCATCTTACGGTATGGGAATGATTAACCTAAAAGATTGGAGTAATCGTGATATATCTGTAAACGACTTTATTGCAAAATTAACGGAAAAAACTAAAGGCATTTCGGATGCGCAAATTGAAGTTTTTGCACCACCTACAGTTCCTGGATTTGGTAATACAAGTGGTTTCGAACTCCGTTTGCTTGACAAATCTGGAGGACCAATTAGTAATACCGATGAAGTTACTAAAAACTTTATAAAGGAACTAAATGCCACGCCCGAAATACAAAATTCATTTACTAGTTTTGATGCTACTTTCCCTCAATATATGATACATATTGATTATGATCTTGCAGCCAAAAAAGGGGTTTCTGTAGATAATGCTATGTCGACTTTACAAACAATGTTGGGATCATTTTATGCTACAAACTTTATTCGCTTTTCTCAGATGTATAAAGTAATGGTACAAGCAAGTCCGCAGTTCAGAAAAAATCCTGAAAGCATATTAGATATGTATCTTAAGAATGATGCAGGCGAAATGGTTCCGTTTTCTACATTCGTAAAATTAGAGCGTGTGTATGGACCAGAAGTTCTTACACGATATAATATGTATATGTCGGCTATGATTAATGGCGAACCTGCTCCGGGTTTCAGTTCTGGAGAAGCCATTGCTGCCGTAGAGAAAATTGCTGCCGAAAAACTCCCTGGCAAGTTTGAACTGGAATGGTCAGGAATGACCCGAGAAGAAATCCTGTCTGGAAACCAAACGATATACATTTTTGCCCTGTGTTTGTTGTTTGTTTACTTATTACTTGCCGCTCAATATGAAAGTTTGCTACTACCCTTCCCTGTACTATTATCGCTTCCTGTAGGTGTTTTTGGTTCTTATCTTGCACTTCTCGCTGTGGGGTTAGACAATAATATTTATGCCCAGGTTGCCTTGGTAATGCTTATAGGACTACTGGCCAAAAATGCCATCTTGATTGTAGAGTTTGCGATGGCTCAAAACAAACTAGGACAAGGTATAACTGAAGCTGCTATAGAAGGTGCCAGACTTCGTTTTAGACCTATCTTAATGACATCATTTGCCTTTATTGCCGGACTTATACCTTTATGTGTTGCTTCTGGTGCGGGTGCAATTGGTAACCGTTCTATTGGTACTGCGGCAGCTGGAGGAATGTTTATCGGGACTGTTTTTGGTCTTTTAATCATTCCTGGTCTTTATATACTATTCGCAAAACTTGAAAAAGCTTCGAAAAAATAAATTTAAACAATGAAAAATTCACTTAATAAATTCTATAAAAATACAACACCTTCGGTAAGTCTCGAAGGAAGAAAAGCAATGTATATTTTGCCAGTTGTATTTACCACGTTACTCTTTGCTTGTTCTGCGCCTAAGGTGGCAGAACAGCAAAAGGCTAAAACATTGCCAGAGAACTTTGATGTTAATCGTAAAACAACAACAGACAGTTTGCAGGTTTTTATTCCTGTAAAAACAGAAACATATTTTAAAGATCCTGAATTAGAAAAAATATTAGATATCGTTATTGCTCAAAATCCTGATTATCTGGCAATGCAAGAAAGAATTCTGATAGCAAATTCTCATTTAAAAGTTGCTAAACTGGCTTTGCTCCCATCATTTGATTTGGGGGCTGACCTTTCGGGGACGCGTTATGGTAAATATACAATGGATGGCGTAGGAAACTTTGATACCAATTTTTCTCAGAATATATCAGAAAAGCAAAGAATCAATACTGATCTTACCCCTAATTTGTTTTTAGGCGGAAAAGTATCTTGGGAAGCTGATATATGGGGGAAATTAAGCAATCGAAAAAAAGCTGCTCGTCAGCGATTTTTTGCTTCACAAGAAGGAATGAGATTATTACAAACCAGACTTTTGAGCGATGTTGCCGAACTATATTATAAACTGATAGCGCTAGATAAACAAGCTATTATTTATGAAAAAAATCTTAAAACACAGCAACGTGCACTTGATATCGTTTCTGCACAAAGGTCTGTTGGAAAAGCAACTGAATTAGCCGTACAGCAATTTAATGCTCAAAACAATAATATTTTGGCTGAAGCCGAAGAATTAAATCTTAGTATTGATCAAACCGAAAAAGCTTTGTTGACCTTGTTGGGAGAATACGGTGGTAAGATTACAAGAAGCTCAGATTTTTTATCAGGACATCTTGAAGTATTGAATCAAAAAATAAGTGTAGATTCTATTATACACAACCGACCTGATGTATCGCAAGCATATTTTGAATTATTGGCATCAAAAGCTGATGCTAAATCTGCTCGTGCCGCTTTCTTTCCGACTGTAAACTTGGGTGGTTATGCTGGATTTAACTCCTTCTCTTTCTCCACATTTTTTGATAGCGGATCATTTGCATGGCAATTACTTGGAGGAATTACTGCTCCTGTATTTAACAAAGGACAAATTAAGCATGAATATTTTACAGCCAATAAAAGACAGCAAATTAGTTTTCTTGAATATCAAAAATCTATCACTGTTGCTTACAATGAGTTGAGTGCTTTATTATATCGTACAAAAGCTTTTGAAGATGTACTTGAATATAAATCAAAGGAAATTGAGCACCTTGAAATTGCTGTAAATGTTTCGAATGATTTGTATTTGAGTGGATATGCTAATTACCTTGAAATTATCAGTGCGCAAAAAAACAGACTTCAGGCTGAGCTTGATTTTGTCGATATGCAATTAAAGAATGTAAACTCTCAAATACTATTGTATAAAGCTCTGGGTGGAGGAATAAATTAATTTTTTTCTTAAAATTAAGTCGCTAATAATTGAAATTGATTTATAAGTAAACTTAATCATAATGAACCCGATCTTGTATCGGGTTTATTTTTTTAGACTAGTCTCAACTTAACCCTTTTTTATTATTTTTGATTGATTTTAAAAAACACAAAAAAATATCAAAAAGCCCCCATTAAGGCTAAAAAAAATCTCTAAAAACCTGAAAATGAAACAGAAGTCTATACTTTTTATTTTTTTAACGATACTTTTAATTTCGTGTAAGGATACTGTAAAACAGGAAAACAACCTTATAAAGTCTGACAGTATAAAACAAGAAGAAAAAAATGCAGCATCAGTAATTACAGATTCATCAACTGCTGTTTATTTTATAAAAACCAAAATGATACCCGCTACGGATGAACTTAGAAAAGTAATCACAGAAAAAATTGAAAGCGTGGAAAGTGTTGATTTTACAGGCGATAAAATTCCTGATTATATCTGTAAAACGGCGATAGATTCGTTAGGAATTGGAAATGAATACTGGATTTCATCTGAATATAAAACTATAAAAAAAGCAAAACATTATGACGGTTTTCATTATCGTTGGTTTATAAATTTAGATGATGATCCTGAACCTGAAATATTTGAAACAAACGGTGACGAGGATGGTGCTGATTACACTATTAGGGATCAGGATTTAATAACAGGAAAAGACAAAATATTGCTTTATATCAATCCGATTATCATTGAAAATCAGAAAAAGTATTGGGGGTATTCCTGGGACGTAAAAAATATAATTGCCCGTAAAATCGGAACCGATATTGAACTGTTCTGCTCTTTAAACCATAAAGTAATCAGAGACGGGAATGAAGAATATGACCCGAAATTTCAGAAAATAATGCCCGTAATCTTTTTTACGGGACATCATACACAAGAGAGCGGAGATCATTTCATAAAAGAAGAACAATGGTTAACATTGAAAGAAATCATCAAACAAACCAAAAGATAAACCCCTAAAAAACAATACTTAATCTCTTGCCTAATTTTCTAAAGCTTGTGTTTTTTTATTAAATATTCGCTCAGGTCCTGAAAATTTTACTAAACACATAAACATAGATTTTATATGTAAAAAAGAGTAACGAAAAGAAATACATTTCTTTAACATAAAGAACTATGTTTATTTTAAACAAGTAAAACGCCTATTTTGAGAATCCAAAATCTATATTTCTATGTGTTAAAATAATCACAACCAATAGATTATATTTTAAAATTCATTAGGTTTTGTTTTTGGATTATAAAGCATTGCCGTACACAAACAGTTTTTCCTTTCTTTACTCATTAATATAGGGCAATTAATACAGGATTTGCAACTTTCCCAAAATCGTTCGTCAGTAGTTAATTCAGAATAAGTAACGGGTTCAAAACCGAGTTCATGATTCATTTTCATTACTGTCAGCCCTGTGGTTAGACTAAATATGCTAGCATTAGGATATCTTTGGCGGCTCAGCCAAAATATTTTTCTTTTAATTCTTTTGGCAAGACCAGTATGTCTGAACTGTGGAGCGACTATTAATCCTGAATTAGAAACAAATTGTCCATTACCCCAAGAAGAGATAAAAGAGAAACCTGCCCATGTTCCGTCGGATGCAAAAGCAATAATAGCTTCTCCCTTTTTCATTTTTTCCTCTAGCGATTCTGGAGAACGTCCTGAGATTCCTGTTCCCCGTGCTATAGCCGATGATAAGGTCGTTTCGCAAATTTCTTTTATCCAAAATAGATGGTTGGCATTGGCGATTTCAATAGTGAAAGTTAGTAGTTCCTCAGCTGGTTGAATACCTAATAATAAGGCTGTTTTGTCTGGGAATGGATCAGACAATAAAAAGGGGTTGTCTGAAAAATTTATGGTACGTTGTCGGGTTTTCATATCTAATTTAACGTATTTTGATTTTATTAATAATGCTAATACAATATGAAATATCCAAATTACATACCAATGTGGGTTTATGGTTGCTGTGTAAGCGTTACAAGCTGTCTTTGCTTGGTTTGCGCCAATAATAAGATATTTATTGGTAAATTCTATCCCTATCATAATGATAAGATTGTATCATTATGATATTGCTATAAACAAAAAATGATGAGATTATAAGTCTCATCATTCTTTTATATAAATATTCGGTTTTATTTCCTCAAAAAAACAAAGATGCAAAGCATCTAGTTTATGAACTCCTTTGCTTTGAGCCTTTACTAGATATCTTTAAACTAAATCATCCGCAGGAAAACCTCTGAACCTTTGTTACTAAGTACCACAGAACCTTTGTTCCTTTGAACCTTTGCCCCTCTGAATCTTTGCTTCTTAGAACCTTAGTTCCTCAAAACCTTCTAGTAAGCTAACAAATCAAGGAGTTCCTTCTCAAATCGACCTTTCGGCAAATACTGATCTTCTAGTGCTTTTGTAAACGGAATAGGAGAATCTAAACTCGCCACACGTTTTACAGGAGCATCTAAATAACGGAAACAGTTTTCCATAATTAATGCTGAGATATCACTAGCAACACCACCAAAAAGGGAATCTTCCTGATAGATTATTACGCGTCCTGTTTTCTTAACCGATTCATAAATTGCATCAGTATCCAAAGGTTGTAATGTTCTTAAATCTAATAAATCAGCTGAGATTTCAGGATTTTTAGCCAGTGTTTCCAGAGCCCAATGAACAGGAGCTCCAAAAGCAATGATAGTAACAGCTGTACCTTCTTTTAATAAAGCTGCTTTTCCTAACGGAATTGTATAATAATCTGTTGGAACATCCTGATAAACGCTTCTATACAATTGTTTGTGCTCAAAGAACAAAACTGGATTTGGATCATTGATAGATTCATTTAACAGACCTTTGGCATCATAAGGAAAAGCTGGGTAAACAACTTTTAAACCAGGAGTTTTTGTAAACCAGGCTTCATTGGTTTGCGAATGGAAAGGTCCTGCTTGAGTTCCGCCTCCACAAGGCATACGAACTACAACATCCGCTTTTTCTAACCAACGGTAATGCGATTTTGCTAATAAATTTACAATTGGATTAAATCCTGTAGAAACAAAATCGGCAAATTGCATTTCGACAATCGCTTTGTAACCATTTATAGAAAGTCCCATTCCGGCAGAAACCACAGCGCTTTCGCAAATTGGCGTATTCCGTACACGTTCTTTTCCAAATAAATCTACAAAACCATCCGTAATTTTAAAAGCACCACCATATTCGGCAATGTCTTGTCCCATTATTACCGAATTAGGATGTAATTGCATCGATTGTTTTAAAGCTGAAGAAATAGCATCAATAAAACGGATGTTTTTTTCTTCAGGATCAGGTGTGATTTCTTTATAGCTATATGGCGCATAAACATCATTTAACTCTTCTTCATACGAAGCCTCGATTTCAAATTCTACATTGGCAATAACCAAACTTTCTTCAATGTCCGTTTTAATATCTGCATGTAATTTCTCATCGTATTCAGGCGTTAATACCCCTATTTCTGTCAGGTAGTTCTTGTAATTATTTACAGGATCTTTTACTGCCCACATATCCATCAAGTCTTGCGGAACATATTTAGTACCACTCGCCTCTTCATGACCACGCATTCTAAATGTTTTAAATTCTAATAAAACAGGACGTGGATTCTCAATCATCGAAAGTTTTAATTCTGATAAAAGATTATAAACCTCCAGAATATTATTCCCATCTATAATATGGCTTTCTATACCATAACCAACGCCTTTATCGGCAAGGTTTTCGCAACGATATTGCTCATTTGTAGGAGTCGAAAGTCCGTAACCATTATTTTCGATAATAAACATTACAGGTAATTCCCAAACAGCAGCAATATTTAGGGCTTCATGAAAATCTCCTTCGCTCGTTGCTCCTTCACCAGTAAAAACAGCGGTTACCTTATTATTCTTTTTTAATTTATTAGCCAAAGCGATTCCGTCGGCAACACCTAATTGTGGTCCTAAATGCGAAATCATTCCGATAATCTTATATTGTTGTGTTCCGAAGTGGAAACTTCTGTCACGACCTTTGGTAAAACCATTTGCTTTTCCTTGCCATTGCGAAAAAAGACGGTATAATGGAATATCTCTTCCTGTAAAAACACCTAAATTGCGGTGCATTGGCAAAATGTATTCATCGGAATCTAAAGCGGCAGTAACTCCTACCGAAATTGCTTCTTGCCCTATTCCAGAAAACCATTTAGAAACTTTTCCCTGGCGGATTAAGATGAGCATCTTCTCCTCTACCAATCTTGGTTTTAAAATTCTCTTGTATAAATCTAGTAGTTGGTCGTTGGTCAGTTTTTTTCTGTCAAAAATCATTTTTTGGTTTATTATTTAGTCAATGAATGTTGTAAAAATATAACAATTAAGCTATATTTTGTTATATAATTGTAAATTATTAGCATTTGTTGAAATAAAAATAACAAATTAGTTTTACATTTGCTCAAGATATGGTTTTTAAACCAATCAAGTTATCAATAAATATGTAAAGTATGCAAAACATTCCTAGTGTAGACTTACGTGATTTCCTTTCGGACAGCCCGGAACGTAAACAAAAATTTGTAAATGAAATCGGAAATGCATTTGAAAACATTGGCTTCGTTGCCCTAAAAGGTCATTTTTTAGATGATCAGTTAGTTGACGAACTTTATGGCGAAATTAGAAAATTTTTCGCATTGCCAATAGAATCTAAACATAATTATGAAATTCCAGGTATTGGAGGTCAGAGAGGTTATGTTTCTTTTGGTACAGAACACGCCAAAGGAAGAAAAGAAGGTGACTTAAAAGAATTCTGGCATTTTGGTCAGTATGTGAGTGAAGACTCAAAGTATGCCTCAGAATACCCAGAAAATGTTGAAGTAACAGAACTACCTAAATTTAATGCAGTTGGTAAAGAAGCGTACCAAATGCTTGAAAAAACTGGAGTTTATGTTTTAAGAGCTTTAGCATTACACCTTGGATTAGATGAATTTTACTTTGACAAATATGCCAAAGACGGAAATTCTATCCTACGTCCTATTCACTACCCACCAATTACATCTGAACCTAAAGATGCAATTCGTGCTGCTGCTCACGGTGATATTAACCTTATTACCTTATTAATGGGAGCGCAAGGAAAAGGATTACAAGTTCAAAATCATGATGGAGAATGGATTGATGCCATTGCCGAAGATGATCAATTGGTAATTAATGTTGGAGACATGCTTTCTCGTCATACCAACAACAGACTAAAATCGACTATTCACCAAGTAGTTAACCCTCCAAGAGAATTATGGGGAACATCTCGTTTCTCTGTTCCGTTTTTTATGCACCCAGTAAGCGATATGCGTTTGGATTGTTTAGAAAACTGTATTGATGAAGAGAATCCTAAAAAATTCGAGGATATTACTGCTGGAGAATATTTATACGAACGTTTGGTAGATTTGGGTTTAATCAAAAAATAATCTTTAAATTTACCTAATAATAAAAAGACATTGAGTTTATACTTAATGTCTTTTTAATTTTAAAATAAATTACAAATGGACTTACAAGACCAACTAAAAAATCTTTTCCCGGATCACGAAGTATCTCCCGACGAAATTGTGGTTCCAGAAGATCATACGCTTTTTATTCAAAAAGAGCCTATGATTTGTAAATACGAAAAACGAAAAGGAAAAGCCACAACCATAATCGAAGGATACGAAGGAACCGATGAAGATTTTAAAATCCTAGCCAAAGAAATTAAAACCAAATTAAGCGTTGGCGGTACTTTTAAAGACGATTCTATTATTATACAAGGTGATTACCGAGATAAAATAATGGAAATACTAAAAGCTAAAGGATTTAAAGTAAAACGTGTAGGAGGCTAGAGTTTAGTCCCCGTGATCAGTTTCAGTTTTCAGTTACATAACTTTGACCGCAAAATTTTTCTTTGCGAACCTTGCGTTTACGAAAATCTAGATATGAAACCTTTGCACCCTTTGCGGTTAAATCACAAAAAAAGACATTCAGTTATGCGTTTCTATAGGAAAACCTTAGAACCTCAAAACCTTTGTCTCTCAGAACCTTAAAAAAAACAAATAAAAAGACGCACTGCGGTGCGCCTCTACAGAACTGAACCTTAAAAAAAATAAAAAAAAAGACGTACAGTTATGCGCTTCTATAAGAAAACCTTAGAACCTCAGAACCTTTGTCACTTTGAACCTTAAAAAAATAAATAAAAAGACGCACTGCGGTGCGCCTCTACAGAACAAAAAAAACAAAAACATATGGTTATGCGTTTCTACAGAAAACCTTAGAACCTCAGAACCTTTGCCTCTTTGAACCTTAAAAATAAAGACATCCAGCTATGCGCTTCTATAATAAACCTTAGAACCTCAGAACCTTTGTCTCTTTGAACCTTTAAAAACCCTTTGAACCTTAAAAAAAAACAATGATACAATCATCAGAATTAATACTAAATCCAGACGGAAGCGTTTACCATTTAAATCTTCGCCCAGAACATATTGCAAATGACATTATTTTTGTAGGCGATCAAAATCGTGTAGAAAAAATTACTCAGTTTTTTGACAGCATCGAGTTTTCTACACAAAAAAGAGAATTTAAAACTCAAACCGGAACCTATAAAGGAAAAAGAATTACTGTAATGTCTACTGGTATTGGTCCAGATAATATTGATATTGTAGTAAACGAATTAGACGCTTTGGTAAATATTGATTTAGAAACTCGTAAACCAAAAGAAAACCTAACCTCTTTAAATATTATCAGAATTGGAACTTCGGGTTCATTACAAGCAGATATTCCAGTAGATAGTTTTGTAATGTCTACTTTTGGGTTAGGACTTGACAATATGCTACGTTCTTATTTAATCGACGAAGTATCGAATGTTGGCATGGAAGAAGCTTTTATAAACCATACCAATTGGGACATCCGTAAAGGAAAACCATATGTAATTGCTGGTTCAGAGAAACTAGAAAAGCTTATCGAAAGTGACAAAATACACAAAGGAATCACAGCAACTGCAGGAGGTTTTTATGGTCCACAAGGGCGTGTTTTACGTTTAAACATTCAGGACGAAGAATTAAATGCTAAAATGGATAATTTTACTTTTAATGAAAGCCGAATTACAA
The DNA here is from genome assembly GCF_057834355.1 of Flavobacterium sp. GL_143. NCBI lineage: Bacteria > Pseudomonadati > Bacteroidota > Flavobacteriia > Flavobacteriales > Flavobacteriaceae > Flavobacterium > Flavobacterium sp. GL_143. The sequence continues at coordinate 4,572,448 of NZ_CM174401.1, forward strand.
ATCTAGAAATGGAAACTGCTGCTATTTATGGACTTTCGGCACTTTTAGGACATCATGCATTATCACTAAATGCAATTATTGCCAATCGTGCTTCGGGAACTTTTAGCGAAGACCCATACAAAGCTGTAGATGAATTAATTAAATACACGTTAAACAAATTAATTACGAATTAATATGCAAAATGCAATCTATAAGTTTGAAAAATTGCTCCATGAAAATTCAGAATACTTAAGATCTTTAGACAAAGAAACTTTAGAAAAGAAACTTCCTGAAAAATGGTCAAAGAAAGAAATTTTAGGACATCTTGTAGATTCATCCATACATAATTTAGTTCGTTTTACAGAGATAAATTATCTACCAAAGCCGTATCATCACAGGCCATATAACCAGAATGATTTGGTTACCATTAACCAATATCAAACAATGGAAATGGAAGAGTTAATACAGCTTTGGTACTCGATAAATAAGCAAATTATTAGACTTTTTAAATCTGTTGATGAAAAAGCATTCGATTACGAAATTATATTAAGTGATGGTTCTATGATTAACCTCGATTTCTTGATGAAAGATTACGTTGAGCATTTGGAACATCATATTAATCAAATAAAAAAATAGCATGACTTTAAGAGTTGCTCGCCATACAAATGATCTAGGAAAACTAGTAAATTTCTATGTCAATATTTTGGGATTTGAAAGACTAGGAAGTTTTCAGGATCATAACAATTATGATGGAGCTTTTATCGGGAAACCTGATTTAGGCTGGCATTTTGAATTTACAAAATCGCATGATAAAGCCAATCATACTTCAGATGAAGACGATGCCATAGTGCTATATCCAGAAACAATTTTAGAATATAATCGATTAGTAATTAACATTTTAAATAATAACATATCTTTTATAACTGCTAAAAATCCATATTGGAATTTGGATGAAAACGGAAAAATGTTTCTTGATCCAGATGGTTTTCGCATTATAATTTCACCATTAAAGGCTAAATAAATTTTCTAAAATCTAAGTAGTCCAACTAATCTAAAAATCTAAGAAGTCTAAAAATGAAAACTATAAAAATAGCAGGTGTTCCCGAGCATTTTAATTTACCATGGCATTTATGTATTGAAAATGGCGAATTCGAAAACGAGGGAATCGATTTACAATGGACAGATGTTCCTGAAGGAACGGGCAAAATGTGCCAGATGCTTCGCGATGGCGAAACTGATATTGCTGTAATATTAACCGAAGGAATCGTAAAAGATATAGCTGCAGGAAACCCAAGCAAAATTGTGCAAGTATACGTGCAATCACCTTTAATTTGGGGAATACACGTTGCGGCAAAATCAGATTATAAAACCATCGGAGATTTAGAAAACAAAAAAGTAGCAATTTCCCGCTTAGGTTCAGGATCACAATTAATGGCTTACGTAAATGCCAATAATCAAGGTTGGAAAACAGATAACCTACAATTCGAAATCGTAAATACTATCGATGGCGCAGTCGAAGCACTAACAAATAAAACTGCCGATTACTTTATGTGGGAACGTTTCATGACAAAACCATTAGTCGATAAAGGCATTTTCAGACGCATAACCGACTGTCCTACTCCATGGCCATCATTTGTAATTGCAGTGCGTGACGAAGTATTAAAAAAGAATCCAGAGGTAATTGCTTCAATTCTAGAAGTTATAAACGCCACAACCGAAGATTTCAAGTCAATACCTAGCATAGACAGAACTTTAGCCGAATTATTTGAGCAAAAAGTCGAAGATATTCAAGAATGGTTAAAACTTACACAATGGTCACAAAAACCATTAAATGAAAAAACATTTAATAAAATTCAAAATCAATTATTTGAACTGAGTATTATTGATAAAAAAGGTACTTTTGTAGAAACGGTAAAAGTTCTTTAAAAATTGCTTAGGGGGCATTATGATAAAAAATAGAAAAATTGACTTAATAAAACTTAAAAGTAGCCTTCAGGTAAAATCACCTTGGAATCAGGTTATTATTATGCTATTGAGTTTTTTAATCACCCTTCCTACTTTTATCATATTGCACCAAAATTTAATCGACCTCAACTGGCCCTTTAATTTTGATAGAGTATTACTCTTTATATTTGTTCTCGTAGCACTCTATTTTCTCTTAATGCAATTAAAAACGATAATCATTATTTGTATCGTTTTATACCTCATAATCTTGTTTTACGGAACCGCTTTGGGCAATTATGGCTTTAGCGAAGTTGCCGAAGATTACAATTCGATTATCTACACCATGTCTGATAATCCTTATCCTCAGGATATTATTGTTGCCAAACTGCTTCCGTTTCCTAACAAATCTAAGATTATTAATGCCATAGAATATCAAAATCCTAAAGTGAGGAATTTTGCTATAATGGCAACATCCAAGCATTTTAAAAACATCAAAGGATATTCAGATTACAGAACCATAATACAATGTTTTGCTGTTTTTAAAGAAATCAACAGCCGATGGAATTATGTAAATGATCCCAAAGAAGGCGACTATATCGCTACAGCAAGCGAATCCCTAATGTATTTTTCGGGCGATTGCGACGATCATTCTATTTTAATGGCGGCAGCTGTGCGCTCTATTGGCGGCACACCAAGACTTATTCATACCAAAGGGCATATTTACCCCGAAATATTAATTGGGTCAATGATAGACCTCGAAAAAGTAAATTACTTGATTAAAAATGTCCTTTTTGTAAACGAAAGCTACAAGAAAACATTGCACTATCATATCGATGAGCGCGGACAAGTATGGCTAAACCTTGATTATACAGCCAAATATCCTGGAGGACCATTCATGTCCGAAGAAATTCTAGGAGAACTTACACTTAAATAAAACCCTATAGTTTGTCAATTTCGACGTAGGAAACCTGAGCGATTTAACCGCAAAGTTCACAAAGAAATACGCAATGAACGCTAAGTATTTTTTTTTAAATCTTTTAAATCTTTTAATCTGTGGCAAAAAAATTAACCGCAGAGGGCGCAAAATTTCTCTACAATTTTGTCATTTCTATTTAGCGTCTTTACGTGAGATTTTTTTCGGAACAGGAGAAGAATAAGGAGCTATTTCCAGCTCTCCACTCTATCTTTTCTTTGTTAAAGAAACAAAGAAAAGGATGCCGTTGCTATCTGGGCTAGAGATTTTATGGAAATATCAGTTTAAATAGTATTTTAGTGTGCTAGAAATTACCTGGAAGATGATTCCTAAAACTTCGTAAAAAATGACCGAACTAATTGCATTTATAAATACGCTACAAGAATTAGATTTCGAAACCGAACAAGCTATCAAAAAATGCTTTGTCAAGGAAACCTATGCTAAAAATGAGTTTATCGTTGAAGAAGGAAAAATATGTTCAAAAATCAGTTACATAAAATCAGGATTAGTCCGTAGGTTCTATCTTGATGATGGTGAAGAAATAACTAAATGGATTTATACCAACGACCAGTTCGTTACATCATTAAGTAGTTTTTTTGAACAAAAACCATCATTCGAAATCTTTCAAGCCTGCGAAGAAACTATACTATATTCCTTATCTTATACTGATGAGCAACTTTTATTAGAGTACCCATTATTTGCAAAATTTCATATAAAACTACTAAGGCTATATCTTTCTAAACTTAATGAATTCCATCATTCATATAAACTAATGAGTGCTCAGGAAAAATATATGTACTTACTTCATTCATTTCCTTCCATCATAAAAAAAGCAAAATTAAAACATATTGCTTCCCTTATCAATGTAAGTCCAGAAACCTTAAGCCGAATAAGAGCTTCAATTAATTGATATTACATCAATCAAAATCATTTATATTTTTTCAACATTTGCCAACTAATAAAGCAAAAGTGAAAAATACAATAATAGGAAAGAAAGCCAATATTGGGAAAAATGTTCATATAGGAAATTTTACTACTATAGAAAGTGACGTCATAATTGGCAATAATACTTGGATTGCTAATAATGTAAGTATCTTAAATGGCTCAAGAATTGGCGAAAATTGCCAAATACATTCGGGAGCAGTGTTGGCAGGAATGCCACAAGATTTAAAATATAATGGAGAAAATACAACACTCGAAATCGGAAATAACAATATTATACGAGAATTTGTAACCATTAATAAAGGAACAATATCCAAACAAAAAACTATAATTGGAGATAATAATTTATTGATGTCTAATGCACATATTGGTCATGATAGCCTGATTGGAGATAATTGTATTATAGGATTTAGTGTTGGGATGGCTGGAGAGGTAATTGTAGGCAATTGGGCTAATATTAGTGGATTAACTGCAATACATCAATTTTCAATTATTGGTGAACACAGCATGATTAGTGGCATGAGTCGCATTGTAAAAGATATCCCTCCATACATAATGGTAGCTCGAGAACCACTGAGTTATGTGGGTATAAATACTGTAGGTTTAAAAAGGAGAGGATTTGAAACCGAAAAATTAAATGAACTCAAAGAAATATATCGTATTATTTTTCAAGAAAAGAAAAATACAACCCTTGCTTTAGAATTAATTGAAAACCACTTTAAACAAACTGTAGAACGCGATAAAATCATACACTTTATAAAACAATCAGCTAGAGGAATTATAAAAGGTAATATCTAATAAAATTTCGAAATACAACATTAACTTCTATTCTTTACATTAAAAACACTTCCTTTTTTATTTCAAAAATATTAAAACAACTAATTGTAAAACACGTATTTATACTCAATTTTCTGTAAAACCTTGTTTCTATCTTTGATTTAGTAACCTACGCTAAAAATCAAAAAGAAATGAAAAAAGACGCTATTGCCCCACCTACGCGATGGACCAGAGATTATTTATTTGATATTCTCAAAGATTTAGGAATCCATTACATATTTGGTGTTCCCGGTACCAACGAAATTCCACTAATAGACGGAACCTCTTACCCCGAAAATGGAGTTAAGTATATAGAATGTTTACACGAAAATATTGCTATTGGAGCTGCAATGGGCTCAGCCCGAATGACAGGTAAGCCAGGAGTACTTATAGTGCATGTAACACCAGGAATTGCCCACAGTATTGGTAATCTTTTTAACGCTCATCGATCGCAAATGCCATTGGTAGTACTTTGTTGTCAGCAACAGAATGAGCTGGTAACACAAGAACCATTACTAGCATCAAACTTAGTAGATCTAGCCAAACAATACACAAAATGGGCGCATGAAGTACGCACAGCCGAAGAAATGCCACTTGTATTACAAAGAGCCTTTAAAGAAGCTATGGCACCGCCAAATGGTCCAGTATTTATCTCTATACCATGGGAATTTACAATGGTAGCCATCGAGGAAAATCAAAAAATAAAAGGAGTTACCCGTATTTCTCCACACTTTACAGGAGATGATGAGTCTATTAAAGAAACTGCTAATTTATTGGCTACAGCCAAAAACCCACTTATTGTAGCTGGCGATGCAGTAGGATATGCCGATGCCTGGAAAGAAATTCAAGACCTAGCCGAATTAATTGGTGCACCTGTAGTTTTACAATCATTTAGTAGTGTAGCAAACTTCCCAAACAATGACTATCACTGGCAAGGAGAATTAGCAGGAAGCCAAGCAGGAGTTCAAGCTGCTTTTAAAGACCATGACGTTGCTTTTTTAATCGGTTTTGGAGCTCAGGCACAAGTAGCAGTATTCAAATATTCAGATGGACCGCTTATACCAGAACAGGTAAAACTAGCCTATCTTACAAACAACACTTGGGATATAGCTAAGAATTTTTATGGTGAAACAGCCATTTTAGGAGATATTAAAGCCACGTTACCCATACTAAACAATTATATCTCCCCGCAAAGACCTAAAGAAGCCGATGCAAGAAATCAAAAACTCAAGGCCTTAGATCTTGTTCGTGCACAAAAATGGGATCTGTATCATGAAAAAGCTATGAATGAGCCAGATATCTGGGCAGTTGTTATAGCCAAAGCATTAAAAGAAGCTATAGAAGATCGCAACTTAGCCGATAATTTTGTCTATGTACACGAAGCTGTATCAGATGGAGCTCCATTTCAGTATTATCTACCTTTTGGAACCAAAGGAGCAAAACCTATTAGTTATTATTGTGTCGCAGGAGGCTCACTAGGATGGTCAATGCCAGCATCATTAGGAATTAAACTAGAAGACAAAACTTCACAAGGAATTGGTACTAAATTAGTCATTAATGCCATTGGCGATGGATCATCTTTATTCTATCCGCAAACATGGTGGACAGCAGCGCACGAAAAATTACCAATCTTATATATCATTACCAATAATCACGAATACCATACATTACAGTTAGGCTTACAACAAGTAGTTGCTGCCTATGGTAAAGCTCCCGGATATGGATGGAACCCTAAAACTATGGATCCCTCTTATTTGCGATTAGAAAGACCAAAAATGGATTTTGTAAATCTGGCAAAAGCTTTTGGTGGAGAACATGGAGAAGTTGTTCTTACTCCCGCTACAGTAAAAGAAGCTGTCGAAAGAGGAATAAACCATGTTTTAAACAATAATACCTCTTATATACTAGATATGCGTATTGCATCGGATACACCGCCAATACAAATAAAATCTAATGATGCAACCTTTTTGGTCGATAAACGATATGCGTTACAACCAACCTTAAATATATCTCTGGAAGATTCATTAAGAGGGAATTCATTAAACATGAAAGCATCTTTAAAAAACACTGACCTTCTAGAAAACGAAAGTACAATACTTAATTTACCATCACTCTTTTAAAGAAATAATCGTTGTAAAACAACATAAATATATAACAAAATGGAAAACGAAAAAATTGATATCGCCATAGTTGGTGGAGGTGTTTCGGGCGTATACAGCGCATGGAAACTTAAAACAAAATATCCAAACAAAAAGATTGTTCTTTTTGAAGGAGGAGATCATATTGGAGGGCGTTTATTATCTGTAATCCCCCCAGGAATTCCTAATATGGTAGCAGAGTTAGGCGGAATGAGAATTCTTGAAAACACACAACATTTAATTGTAAAATTAATAGATGATATTAATGCAAAATTATCTCAGGAGGATCAAATCAAGTTATATGATTTCCCAGTAGATCAGCCACAAAACATCGCTTATTTGCGTGGAGAGCACCTGCGTTTATCTGATTTTACAAGCGAACCAGACAAAGTACCTTATAAATTATCCTTTTTAGAAAAAGGCAATACTTCTGGAGCCATAATTGTAAATGCAATCGAACAATTGGTTCCGGGCATAACAAATACGGAATTGACGGAAAAAGAGCGTTTAAAAATGTGTCAGGAAGCTACTTTTGAAGGAGAGCCATTATACAAATTAGGTTTTTGGAATCTGCTCTATCGCGTAATTAGCGGTGAAGCATATCAATTTAGTATCGATTCCGGAGGATATAACTCAACATTAGTCAATTGGAATGCTGCTGATGCAATCCCGTGGTACCTCTCAGATTTTGGTATTAAACCTGTATATAAAGGATTTAAAAATGGATTCCAACAAGTTCCGATTTCATTAGCAAACTTCTTCGAAGCAGATGGAGGCGAAATAAGATTAGACTCAAAACTCGAAGGATTTGAGTCTAAAAATAATTTATTTGAACTTACTGTTAATGGCGAAATAATCGAGGCGACACAATTAATATTAGCAATGCCACGTCGTTCGCTAGACTTATTAACCAATACTTCGCCTAGATTACAGGAAATTCAATCCCTTATAAGCAGTGTAACACCACGACCATTATTTAAAATATTTACGACCTATACAAGTCCTTGGTGGAGAAATGCAGGATATAATGATTCTGAAGGAGAATATGTTCCATTACAATCCGGAAGAACCGTTACCGATTTACCAATAAGACAAACTTATTATTGGCCATTAAATAATGGACATCCTTCAGTAAGTGGAGAATCAATGCTATTAGCAAGTTATGATGATGGTTCGAATATCGGGTTCTGGGATGGACTTAGACCTCAACGTAAAAAAGCATGGAAAAAAGGCATCTCACATGCCGAACTTCTGGACGATCCGTTTATTGGGGAATATTCAGAAACAGAATCTCTTTTAAGCAAAGCTTTAAATCAAACCTGGCATCAATATCAGGCTCCGCGCAAAATGGTCGAAGAATTAAGCCGTCAGTTAAAACAAATACATGATGTCGATTATGCACCAGCAGTTAAGAACGCATCGTTCCGTGACTGGGGAGAAGACCCATTTGGAGGAGGTTGGAATAGTTGGAATATTGGAGTAAAAAGCTGGGAAGTAAAAGAAAAAATTATCCACCCGATAGACAACTGTTCTTTATATATATGTGGAGAAGCTTATTCTGATGGACAAGGCTGGGTTGAAGGAGCATTACAAACTGCAGACATGATGCTAACAAAATTCATTGCTGTAGAAAGTAAAACCCCAGTACAACAAGAAGCTACTCTATAAAGCTAAACAATTAATTTTGCCCCCCTTTTTATACTCAAAAAAGCTCAATTCAGTTGAATTGGGCTTTTTTTTTATTAAGGTTCAAAGTTGCAATCACGAAGCTTCGGGACTGAGGTACAAAGGCTCTGAAAAGCTTTGTGGACTTTGCGTAAAACCTTGCGTCCTCTGCGGTTATTTGTATCCAAATATCCTCAAACTTGTCACCCTGAAGCAGGAAGGGTCTCCGTAAATAACTCAATTATCCAATGAAACAATTCAAGAAAAAAAATGAGCCTTTACTCTATTTAACATGAGAGTATTTACTCTGTGTTATATGCTAACTTATTATCATCTAAATCAAATACTGTTCTTCTTTTTGTCGAGCTACTAGCGGAGACCCTTCCTGAGTCAGGGTGACAAGATTATGCATGTATTGTGGCAAAATCTTACCTTATGTTTTTGTTTTCTTTTTTCAACCTTAGTACCTCAGAACCTTTGTTCCTTTGAACCTAGAAAATACTAATCCTCTAACAAACAGATATTTTAGTCTAAAAAAAACTATTTTAGCTATTTGATTGAATATTATTTTTTTGTAACTTTTCATGTTTAACTTTTAATCAAAAAAACTATGAAAAAATCTACACTGCTTATCTTCGGGATTGCCTTATTATCAATATTAATGATTTCATGTCATAAAGGAAGAAATACACTCGTTAATTCCTGGAAAGTTACCAATGTAGAGGTCAAAAAACCACTTACAGATTCAATCAAAAACATAATACTCACTAAAGGAAATCTTACGTTTACAAAAGATGGAAAAGTAACCGGGTATTTAGATTCAGAATTAAATGGAACATTTGCTCTATACAAAGCAGGAAAAAGTTTAATTATTAAAGATGAAGTAGGTACTCCCTACCCTTTTGTAAGTACTATAGAAAAAGATCAATTAATATTAGATGGTGAAGAAATGAAACTAACATTAGACAAGAAATAAACCTAGAACTTATCTAATGCTTTCAACCTAAAAAAAACATAATTCTTTAAGCTCCTTATTCATTTTAAGGAGCTTTTTTATTTCAAACAAAACATAAAAATTTACAATTTTATTACGCTGTACAAAATGCAATCGATATTGCTTTAATAAATAATATAAAGCTACAATACACTTTCAAATCAAAATATCTACTAAATTAATCGTCAAACAAATAACTATAATTTAGTAATATCCTGTATGTAAATTTCTTTTCGGTTATAAACAAGAATCTGATTAGTTTCTAATTCATTAATCAGTTGTGTGGCTGTTTGCCTTGAAGTACAAATAATTTGAGCAATATCATTTTGAGTTAGATAATTCTCTATTCTAACTGAGTTTCCAGACTGAACACCTTCTTTTGCTGCCCAATCTTTTAGAAACTGAATCATTCTGGTTCTCGCATCCTTAGAGATCAGATTAGAATAACTGTTTTTGATACGTTTCATTTTTAGCCCGACAAATTTAGTGTAAGACAGCGCCAAAGCAGGATTTCGCAATAATAAGTCTTCAAAATCTGACATCAAAAAACTACATATTGTAACATCGTCAGAGAGTACTTTGGCATATTCATTTGTCTGTTCATCAGTTTCGAGAGTTAATTCTCCAAATAAATCTCCTTTCTGGATAATATCCTTTATATTTTCATTGCCTCCTTCATCAACAGAAACAATTTTGATATTCCCTTTTTTCAACAAAAAGATACGAGGCACATCAGAAGAAGAAAAATAAATAATTTCTCCTTTGTTTGCTTTTTTAAAACCAGTAATAATACATAATTGTTTTATTTGTCTAAAACTCAATGTTTCAAACAATTTGTGATCACGCAAATACCAATACTTTAATTCCTCATACATATACATAAAATCTATTGTTGTAAATATAACTTATTTTTATCCTTTTTATAGCTGAGATATTGAATTATATAGCTTTGTTATCCTTTTTCTTAAAATAATAGAAGAAAAAAATGACAGCAGAATTATCTCCAAAATCATATTATATGCCTTATTAAACAAAAAAATGTATCTTTGTAATCTCAAAATTAAAGCAACACTATATGTGAAAAATAATTTCTTTCGGACAATCAAGAAGGTAGACTCCAAATCGAGTCTGCTTAATTTATTCATCTCAAAAGAAAGAAATTATGCTTATTCTACAAAACATTTCATATACACATCCCAACAAGGAATTGTTATTTGACACTATTAGCTTTACTGTCAACACTAACGAAAAAATCGCCTTAATAGGCAACAATGGCACAGGAAAATCGACTTTGCTTAAAATCATTGCAGGCAAATTACAACCCTCAAACGGGCAAGTAAGATGCGGCTCTGAACCTTATTATATACCACAAATATTTGGTCAGTATAATGATCTTACAATTGCTCAGGCATTACAAATTGAGGAAAAACTAACCGCTCTAAAAGAGATTCTGGAAGGAAACGTATCCGAGAATAATCTTAACGCATTAAATGATGATTGGACAATCGAGGAACGCTGCAACAATGCCTTAAAATATTGGCAATTAACAGACTTAGATTTATCACAAAAAATAGAAACTTTAAGCGGCGGACAAAAAACAAAGGTTTTCCTTGCTGGTATTTCTATTCATCAGCCAGAATTAGTTCTGTTAGACGAACCCAGTAATCATCTTGATATAGCTGCCAGACAATTATTGTATGATTTTATTCAGTCTACATCGAGCGCTTTAATTGTAGTAAGTCACGACCGAAAATTATTAAATCTTTTAAACACCGTTTTCGAACTAAGTAAGCGAGGTATTAGTGTTTATGGTGGTAATTATGATTTTTATGCTGAGCAAAAGCAAATAGAACAAAACGCCCTAAATCAGGATTTACATAGCAAAGAAAAAGCATTGCGAAAGGCCAAAGAAAAAGAACGTGAAACGCTGGAACGCCAACAAAAACTAGATGCTCGTGGCAAAAAGAAACAGGAAAAAGCTGGTGTAGCCCGAATAATGATAAATACCTTAAGAAATAATGCTGAGAATAGTACCTCGAAAATAAAAGGAATGCACGCCGAAAAGATTGACGGTATCTCACATGAACTGCAAGAATTACGTTCGGCTTTGCCAGATATTGACAAAATGAAATTTGGTTTTGATAATTCGTCATTACACAAAGGCAAAATTCTATTTAATGCCAAAGGCATTAATTATAGTTATGATAATGGGTTTATTTGGAAGCAAAACCTAAATATTCAGATTACTAGTGGCGAACGCATTGCATTAAAAGGATCTAATGGTTCAGGAAAAACCACTTTGATAAAATTAATACTGGGGAAATTAGAACCAAAAACAGGTACATTATCCCGAGCAGAAAATACGTCAGTTTATATAGATCAGGATTATTCGCTTATAGACAATCAGCTTAAAATATACGAACAAGCACAACAATTTAATACAACGGCATTACAAGAGCATGAAATCAAGATGAGGCTTAACCGTTTCTTATTTACCAAAGAAGATTGGGATAAACCTTGCAATGTATTAAGTGGTGGAGAAAAAATGCGTTTGATGCTTTGTTGTCTAACAATAAGCAATCAGTCGCCAGATAGTATAATCCTCGACGAACCGACAAATAACCTTGATATTCAGAACATCGAGATCCTAACTGCAGCAATTAATGAGTTTAAAGGAACATTAATCGTTATATCACACGACGAATACTTTTTGGAACAAATAAATATTGAGCGAACAATTTTATTGTAAAATATATGGAATCTTTAAAAGTACAACATCAAGAATTTGAATCTCCTACAGAATTGCTCGCTGCCATAAAATGTTTTTGGTATGACAAAAGAAATTTAGGAGAATTAGAAACTAGTTTTGAAGTAGTTCCAGATGGTTATGCCGAAATAATTTTCTATTTCGGCAGCACCTGCAGCATATCTTATAATGGAAGTTTACAGCCACTCCCGTCACCTTTTTTGATAGGATTACTTAATAAACCGGTTCTTTTTTATGCCAAAGATTGTTTAGAAATTATTGGTATAAGATGTTATCCCTGGACAGTATTTGATTTACTAGGATTATCCTCTGGAAAAAACGGAGTTCAAGCATTTGAACATCCTATTAATCAACTTCAATCAGTATTAAAAGATTTAGTACTTAGTAATAAAATTGATGGCGCCATAACTCTGGTAAAGCAATACTTTCTGAATGCACAATCGCAAATCCCTACTAACAGTATGTTATACAAAGCTGGAGTTGCTATGAATAAAGCAAACGGTTCTATACCCGTAAGTCAGGTTGCCGAAGCTGCACATGCAACAGTTCGTACTTTAGAAAGAAAGTTTAAACAATCCTCTGGTTATAGTGTAAAAGACGTATCAGGACTCATGCGGTTTGAGCAAGTACGAAACCAATTATGGGACAATCCAAATTCGAATATTGCCAGTTTAGCTCATGAATTTGGCTACACCGATCAATCTCATCTAAGTAAAGAATTTAAGCGCTATAGTGGCACTACACCAGCGGCATTTGCACGAAAGGCAAAGAAAGAAACCTTAAGTAATGATTTTGTCGCGTTTATACAATCCTAACCTACTAACATTATTGAATTTTGTATGATAATTAATAATACAAAATCATGTTACTTAAAAATAAAAAAATAGCCATTATAGGTGCAGGACCAGTCGGTCTTACCATGGCAAGATTATTACAGCAAGAAGGAATAGATGTAACTGTTTACGAAAGAGACAAAGACGCACAAACAAGGATTTCTGGCGGAACACTCGACCTGCATAAAGGTTCTGGCCAAGAAGCAATGAAAAAAGCAGGATTGCTCGAAAAGTATTATGCAATGGGAACACCCATGGGAAGAACCGTTGCTAACGAGCAAGCCAAAGTGCTATTCTCTAACAAACCTACTGCCAAAAACAGAAATGATAATCCTGAGATAAACAGAAATGATTTAAGAAAATTGCTACTAGATAGTTTAGCAAATGATACCTTAATTTGGGACAGAAAATTTACTGATATTAAAGAAGAAAACGGAAAATGGCTTTTACAATTTGAAAATGAAAAAGATGTAATCGCAGATTTTGTTATTGGTGCCAATGGCGGAATGTCTAAAGCGAGAAAACATGTAACAGATGCCCAAATAGAATACACAGGAACGCTTATTATACAAGGTGATGTTTCTGAGCCAGAAATTACCTGTAACGAGTTCTACAAATTATGCAATGATAATATACTAATGATTGCAGCCGAAGGTAATTCGCTAGTAGCAAACCCTAAGAATGGTAATATATTAAGCTACAATGTAATTTTTAAAACACCTGAAAATTGGAATCCAGAAACTGGATTAAACCCCGAAGATACCGAAAGTGTAAGAACATACCTTATCGATAAATTTGCCCATTGGCATGACAGTTATAAACAATTATTTAGCGCTACATCGTCTTTTATTTTATGGCCAACGAGAAGAATACCTTTAGAAAAACCTTGGAAAAATAACCGCTCATTGCCTATCACACTTATTGGCGATGCTGCACATATAATGCCTCCTTTTGCTGGTCAAGGCGCAAATACAGGATTATTAGACGCATTAATTTTATCTGATAATCTGACTAATGGAAAATTTGAAACCATAGAAGCAGCAATCAATGATTATGAACAAAAAATGATGATTTATGCAACCGAAGCGCAACAAGAAACAAGCCAGAACGAAATAGCCATGCATGGTTCAGACTTTTCATTCCTGAAATTCTATGAATAAATCTCATTCAATCCAATAATAAATGTACTAGTTCCAATAAAAAAATTAAATCTTCTTGCCTTCTAATTGCAATCTATAAAATTAAGCTCCTTAAGAAATTAGGGAGTTTTTTTATGTCAAAAACGTGGTATTAGTCAAAAAATCGCTTGTTATTAATTATAAAATAATCATATATTAGCAATACAAAAATTACATTTTAATACAAACTCAAACTAAATTGAGTTTACTTATTTTATTAATAATCTAATATTCAAACAAATGCAAAACCAAGAAATATTCTTTGCCAAAGGAGATAGTCCAAAAATGATAGAAGCTTTTAAAAATGCTCAAGAAACATTTAAATATTTTTGGAGAGAATTATCTTGGGAATACCGCCGAATTGTACCTGCATTAACCGTAGCGTGCGTAAAAGTAGCCTTCTCTCAAGATGTAGAAGGAAATGAACATCCTATTGTAGAACATATGTGGATTAACGATGTCTCATTTGATGGTGAACAAATAAAGGGTGTTTTAATAAATGATCCAAACGAGTTAACAAACATCGAGAACGGAGATGAAGTTGTAGTTCCTTTAAACCAAATTAGCGATTGGTTATTTGCAATTCAAGGTAGTTCGCCAAAAGGGCTTTCAAAACTATTCTCATCGCCTCAACCTAGAGCATATGGAGGATTTACTATTCAGGCAATACGCTCAGAAATGACAAATCAGGAAAGAAAAGATCATGATAAAGCCTGGGGATTAGATTTTGGAGATTACAATGAAGTGCTTCTTGTTAACGAGCAAAAAGAAAAGCCGGAAAACCTTATAGAACATCCTATGAGCAAAAACATGAAAGAAAAACTCCAGGATTTCTTAAAGCAAAATCCTGACGAAATTACTTATCAGGATGAAGAAGGATTCTCATTATTACATACTGAAACCGTTGCTGGAAATTTAACTTCTATAACTCTTTTATTAGAGTCTGGTGTAGATAAAAACATGAAAACAACTCAAGGTAAAACAGCATTAGACATTGCCAAACAATTAAACTGGGAGCATATTATTCCTGTTCTTAGTAATTAAATATGAAAAGATTTAAATATTCGATTGTTTTAGGATTAGTAACAAGCCTTCTTCTAAGTTTATACATAACCCTTACAGAAGACTTTAGTAATGATGTACTTATTGTATGTGCTATTTTTGTTTTTATTATGATGACTTTAATGTCTTATTTTAAAATGTTTGCACATATAACAAATCAAGAAGTAAAATTTCAACAACTAAAAAACGTAGCATATTCAGGACGTGCAAATCATTATAAAGATGGAGTAACAGTTGGTGGGAATCTTTATCTAACAGATAATCAACTTATTTTTCAAACCAACATGCTAAACTTTATTCAAAAGCATGAAACTGCAATTGATATTAAAAATATAACCGAAACCCATTTTGAAAAAACATTAGGAATCGTTAATAACGGATTATCTATAATCACTTCTAATGGCATGAATGAACGATTTGTTGTAACAAACAGAGAAATTTGGAAAAATGAGATCGAAAAAGCCATAAAAAACAATTAAACAATATCCCAGAATAACACCCCTAAATGAACAGTAACCTTATTTTTGATCAAATATCTAAACTGCCAGAAAGCTCCAGAAAAACCTTGGAGGAAAACATTACTTTGGTTAGTTTCCCCAAAGGACATATTTTATTAAAAGCAGGTAAAATCGAATCAAATATCTATTTTATAAAAAAGGGAATTGTAAGAGCTTATGTAAACCAGAATGACAGCGATGTTACTTTTTGGTTTGGAAAAGAAGGAGAAACAATTCTCTCGATGAAAAGCTATGTAGAAAACCAAAAAGGCTATGAAGATATCGAACTTCTGGAAGACTGTGATCTGTATGAATTAAATACAATCAATTTGCAAAGATTGTTTGAAGAAGATATACATATTGCAAATTGGGGAAGAAAATTTGCCGAAAAAGAACTCATAAAAACAGAAGAAAGATTAATCTCCAGACAATTTAAAACAGCGTCTGAAAGATATAACGAACTAATAACCAATAACCCTGATTTAATCAAGAGAGTACAACTTGGTCATATTGCCTCCTATCTCGGGATTACCCAAGTAAGTTTAAGCCGAATACGAGCCGAAATAAAATAAATTCATTTTTTATCATTTGTTAAATTTTAATTGAATCCGCTAGAGGATCTTTGCCTTATTAAAATTTAAAAATATGAATTGGATTCTTTTGATTATTGCAGGATTATTTGAGGTGGCGTTTGCTTCGTGCTTGGGGAAAGCTAAAGAAGCAACAGGAAATGATGTTTATTTATGGTATGGAGGATTCTTGGCATCACTTATTATAAGTATGTTGCTTCTTATCAAGAGTACACAAACATTACCTATTGGGACTGCTTATGCTGTATGGACAGGAATTGGAGCTGTTGGAACAGTTTTGGTCGGTATTTTTGTGTTTAAAGATCCAACAAACTTCTGGAGATTGTTCTTTATTGCAACATTGGTTGGTTCAATCATCGGATTAAAATCAGTTTCACATTAATGAAACTTGTAGTAAAAAAAATGCAACTTAATTTAAGTAAAATTAAGTTGCATTTAAAATATGTCCCATTCCTGATTCCCTTCTTTTTATTCCTAAAAACGTTTCTTGCGTTTATCCTCTTCTCACTTATTTTTATTTTTTGTCAGTCCATAAGATATTGCATACGCATTCCTAAATCTTTAGGATACTAGCTCCACTCCTATTCTTTATTGTAATTACTTCCTTAATTTATCATTATTTCGTACATTATTTGTACTAAAAATAGTGCTATATTAGCCTACGAAAAGGGTATTTATGATACAAAGTCTACCAGAACCAGACTTTGCAAACCTTTCTTATAGCTTATATAAGAAGGTGTTTTAAAACACTTTGTTAAAAAAATAAGGCAATTTAAAATTACAATAACACTAAATATTTATGCTTGATCTTTCTGGACACAACAATCAAAAAAAAGATATTGTTTTTGAAAAATTTAGAGAACAACTTGAACAAAGTGGTCTAAAAATCGATTCAATTGACAACGAAAATCTCATTCATATTAATATTGACGGAAATAATTTAGAAATAAGTTTGGAAAACGTAAGACGAAATTACGAAAGAGATTCCGACGAAAGTCATATAACAGATTTGGTTCAAACTATACTATCCTATCCAGCTGACGTTCCAAATTGGGAGGATTCAAAAAATAATGTCTACATCCAGCTATTTCCAAATGATTTTGATTTCAATAACTTAATTTCTGAAAAAGTTACAGATGAATTTAGTAAGATTTATGCAGTAAGCGAAAAAGAAAAACTAACTTGGATTTCTACAGATAATTTAAAAAAGTGGAAAATAACCGAGCTAGATTTAATTAAACAAGCTGATTTAAACGCTAATGAACTACTAGCAAAAACGAAGATAGATTTTGAAATAATAGAAGACAGGAAACTTGGTATGATCGAAGTTGAAAAAACATTTCTGAAAAGTTCACTCCTATTTGCCTCAAAAATAAAAGAAAAATTGAAAGCCCATATTGGATTTCCATTTTACGCAGTAATCCCGGTAAGAGATTTTTGTTATATTTTTTCTGAAAAAGATTTTGATTTCTTCGCTAATAGAATAGGAACAACTGTAGTCAAAGAATATCAGAATTCAGGTTATCCAATTACAACAGAAATATTGTTTATTTCGGAAAACGGAATAACAGCAGTTGGAAAATATCCAACCGAAAAATAAAGAATAGTGCCAAAACTGATAATACTATTATGAAAAACTACTTAGCACTATTTTTATTTACAATAATTGTAAGCTTTACTTATGCCCAAAATTCAGATAAGAGCTTTTATCCCAAGGAAACCCGAAAAGTAGATTTAAGTACAAAGACTGACAATGAAATAAAACGACAAAACGAACTTTTACAAAAATCTAAACTTACAGCTACAGAACAAAAAGAACTCGATATTTTATTACAGAAATATGGTGAGGTTGTAGAGAGTATGTGGGATGTAGTAGATGGTGGCTGTAGTTGGTATTGTGCAGGCGGAAATTATAAAGTAAAAGCATCATCGACTTTAAACACCGAAAAAGATACAAAATACCAAGCAAAAAATGCCAATGATTTAAGCTACCAAACCGCTTGGGTCGAAGGCAAATCAGACGAAGGAATTGGAGAATATTTAGAGTATTATTTTTACAACAAAAGCCCGAGAATAACACAAATTATAATCTCTAACGGATATGTAAAATCCGATGCCGCCTGGAAGAACAACAATCGAGTAAAGAAACTACGATTAAGCATAAACGGGAAAGTATTTGGAATCCTGAATTTAGAAGACAGTAAAAATGACCAAATATTCGACCTTGGAACTTTTGGACATAACAAAAATGGAACCGACTTAATTTTAAAATTCGAAATTGCTGAAGTCTATAAAGGAGATAAATTCAACGACACCGCTATAACCGAAATCTATTTTAACGGAATTGATGTACACTAAGAAACAACAAATGAAAAAAATATTTATTCTAATTATACTTATGTTTTCTAATTATAATGCAAAAGCACAAACTCCAAACGATGTCGTTGGTTATTACAAATTAAGAGGCGGAAGCCATTACCTAAAACCCGATGGTACATTTGTAATAATAGGATACGCAACATTAATAACCGGAAAATGGACATTAAAAGAACATGGCGAAGTAAACTTTGTTCCCGACTCTCCTAAAGAATCGTTTCAGGTTTACGGAAGATATACCCCAGAGTTAAAAGAAAACTCCAAATTCATGCTCTCAAACGGATTAGACAAAGGAGAAACTTTTATGCATATTGGGAAACTTAGTGGAGTAAACCCAAAACTACAACGAGTTTATGTAAAAGGACATCATTGTATTAAATTTCCCGAAGTATATACAACAACTAAAAAAGTAGATACCATATCATTCTCTTCATTTCCCTATGATAATCTAAGAGCTAAAGATTTCAAGCCTACAATTTACACTTATAATAATACCGAAAAGTTTAACGATTTTATTGTATATCACTTTAGTGACCATCCAAATTATCATGCGTTTTCATACCTATTCAAGGATAATGTTATGTACGAGGATGAAGATGATTATAGCAAAAAACAGAATTTAAATGATGCTTTAAAAGAATCTGAATTCGGGCAAATTTCGGGTATCGATTTTGAACCAAAAATTGTACTATCTACACCAAAATATAATATTCGAGAATCAGATACAGAGGATATCAATTTTAAACTAAACTATAATTTAGATGAAAAAAGAAACGCCTACATCAATAAACTAAACTATGTGGCTGGCGAAGAAAACGCAGAGGATTATGATTACAATAATACCAACTTACTTTATATTTATAAAAAGATAGATACTTTTATTAAGTTCCAAAAAGCTTTTTTAATCGAAGAAAAATCAATTTTTAAAGATCATTGCAAAGAATAAAATTTTAAGCCTTCTTTCAAAAAACCATACAAACCAAGCTTAAAAACCACTATAAAACTATTGGTTTTCAAACATTTGTAACTACTCGTACGCCTTCTTGTAAATAGTCGAACTCATTTTAAATAAAAAAATGCGTACGACTATTTTTTGTCGTACGTATTCCATAATTATCTAAAGGATATTTGTATCAAATAACAACAACCAATAAAATTTAGAAATCATGAAAAAATTAATCCTTATCGTTTTTTTAGTATTGCCACTATTATCTATTGCACAAAAAACAACCATTAAAACTATAGTTGATAATGCCGCAACCAAAATGATCGAAAAACCTTTGATCAATTCTACCTCAATCGGGATAGTATATCAAGGACAAGAATTTATAGGACATTATGGAGAATTAGAAAAAGGAAAATCAAATGCACCAACTAATAATACAATTTATGAAATTGGTTCATTAGGAAAAACCCATACAGGTACATTAATAGCCAAAGCTGTTTTAGATAAAAAAATAAATCTTGATGATCCGGTTCAAAAATATTTAAGCGAAGATTATCCTAATTTAATATTTAACAACCACCCAATTCGCATAAAAGATTTAGTAACCCATACGAGTGGTTTGCCAAATATGATTCCATTAAGCGTAAATGAAATGCTGAAAAACTTCACCAAAAAAGAGACACCAACTGACCTCAACAATGCATTAAAAAATTATACTCAAAAAGATTTTTTCAGAGACCTGCATCAAATAAAAATTGATACCATTCCAGGATACAACTTCTCTTATTCAAGCGCAGGAATAGAACTTTTAGCAGCTGTTTTGGAGAAAGTATATAACAAACAATTTGAAGTTATATTAAAAGAATATTTTGCCAAAAATGCCCAGATGAATCATACAATGATAAATTTATCTCCAGAGGATCAAAAAAATCTTGCAGTAGGATATCATTGTGCTTACGACGAAATCACTACCCAAATGACAACATTGCCTTGGGGCGCGGGCGGAAATGTAAAATCTACAGTTCCCGATATGGTAAAATACATTAAATACCAATTAAAAAATGATGCCGTTGTAGCCGAATCTCACCGTCCATTGGTTAAAGTTAATGATCGTTTTAGCTCAGGATATTGCTGGCGAGTAACCAAAGATGAAAAACTAGGAACGTTATATATGCATCATGGAGGAGTTCCTCGCTCACAATGTTTTATTTATATAATTCCAGAATATAATTTGGGTGTATTTATTATCACAAACCAAAGTGGCGAAAACACACCAAAAGACATGAAAGATACCTTAAACGAAATATTCGAACAGATTCAGAAACTTAAATAAGCAAATATTAATCTGTTGGATGCAATTCTTAATAATTGCATCCAACAGATTCTATTAATAATACAATCTAAAATCTAGATGTTTACAAAGGTCATAGTGTTTTTGGTGTAATTCCTCCACAATCTCAATTACATCATCTTCCTCCTGACACAAACTAAAGAAAGCTTTGTCAAGCGTACTACAACTAGTTATTTTTTTAAGTGCAGTTCCATAACCCGAAATGGCTCTCGCTCCGGTAATATCAAGAAAATATTGCGCTTCCTCTTCACTTAAATCCAATATTTTTGCATTGGCAAAATGCAAAATTTTACCTTTCATTTTACCTTCAAAAATTTCGGCTATTTCCTCCAGACTGTAGTAATAATCATTAAGGCACACATTGTTTCCTTCCCCAGGCATCACCAAATATATTATTTCGTAATCCTTAAAGTTATGGTCGTCATAAAGCAAAGCGTTTAAGCTATCCTCTAAACCTTCGATAGTATCGCAAGTCTTATGAATACTCGAAATACCTTGATCAAAAGCCAGTTGTTCTAAGTTTTTAACCACTTCGGTAGTCACGTCAATCTCTACATCGGGAACAGCCTCGAGGCAGAAAATAAATTTATCATAATCCATACAATTATGTTTTTGTAGATAATCAATTTATCACAAAGGTATATTTTATTGAGGAAAATAGACCGAAACCCAAAAGACATTTTAGCCAAATTTGGAGCTTTTTCCAGCTATCCGCTATATCTTTTCATCTCGAAAAAAACGAGATAAAAAGGATGCCGCTATTATCTGGGCTAGGACGTTTGCATTCATCAAAAAATTGACTTTAAATAAGAAAAAATTTTAGAGCATAACAAAAACTATAACTAACGCGAATCTATTACTACAAAAATAGTATCCAAAATATTCTCGTTCAATGAATTACCTCTCCCATGGATAAAAAAATAGTATTCATGACAATTCATACATATAAAACACTGAATATGAATAACTTCACTAAAGAAATAAAAAGCTAGCCAAATCTATTTTCAAAAATTATTTTATTTAAAGTGGAGTTCAGAAACCACTATAAAAACGAGGTGAAATCTGAAAAGCCTTATGAGTAAGAATAAATAAATTTAAAAAATCATGAAAATACAAGTAAAAAGCAGTAGTCAATATTTAAATATATTAAACGCAAGCAATGATAATGGAGCTCTAGCCTGCCAAGGTAATACACCTACAACAAATAACTTCTTATGGGAATTAATACCATCAACAACAGTTGGAGGTTATTTTTTGATTAAAGTAAAAAGTAGTGGTCAATATCTCAATATATTAAACGCAAGCAAAGATAATGGAGCTGTAGCATGCCAAGGTAATACACCTACAACAGATAATTTCTTATGGCAGGTTATTCCTGCTGGTGGAGTTTATTTTAAGCTTCAGGTAAAAAGTAGTGGACAATATCTGAATATATTAAATGCCAGTAAGGATAATGGTGCTCTTGCCTGTCAGGGTAATACACCTACAACTGATAATTTTTTATGGAGAATTGTTCAATAAATTAAAAGAATAGTCTTTAATAATAAGGCATTATATTTCTTTCTAAATTTAAAATTCATTAAAAACTGCTTGAATATAATTTTCAAGCAGTTTTTTTATAGATATTTCTCAAGTTACTTTTCAAAACCTGATTTTTTATTTTTTATTTTTCTAAATAGATTCTCTTTGTAGGCACTGATTGCAAATCAGCGCTATCGTTGCGCATATCCCAACAATCGGGACGGATTTGTAAAATGAATTTGTGAATTTCTATAAATATATCGTCCCTCTGGGACTTAGAATGCCATAAAAAAACTCTCAAAATGAGAGCTTTTTTTAGTGTTTTTATTTGTTCTGAACAACTTGCATCTTAATACATGGCATTCTAAAATACTATCATATTTCAACTAGAGGGAAAAGAATTTTATCCAAATCTGCATCTTGGTCATAAACATCCTGAAAAAAGCTAACTTCGCCCGAATCTTTTACCCATGCAGTAAAATAGCAAATATAAATTGGAACTTTACTAGGTAATTTAAAAGTTGTTTCTTCTGTCCCATCCATAGCCTTATCTATTCTTTCTTGTGTCCATTCCGGATAATCTTTCAGCATGGCAACAGCTAATTCTTTGGCTTTGCTCATATTTATACAACCATGGCTAAAAGTTCTTTTTTCAAAATCAAATAACGTTTTAGATGGCGTATCATGCATATAGATATCATCTGAATTGGGAAAGATAAATTTCACTAATCCCAACGAATTGCTCGGACCTGGTTTTTGTCTCAACTGACCATTTACCATTTCTATATTATGATCAGCCAAATAATTTTTATCAGAAGCAATTTTTGACTTCAATTCATTTTCTACAATACTTTGTGGTATAGTCCAATAGGGACTAAAAACAATTTTATCAATACTTCCGCTAAAAATGGTGGTTTTAGTCAGTACCGTTCCTACAAAGACTTTAGAAAGCAATTCAACTTTTCCGTTTCTTACATAAATCAATTCAAAAGAAGGGATATTTACCATAATATACTCTTTATCTTTTACCAGATTAGGAGAAATCCATCTACAACGCTCCATATTAACCATCAACGTTTTTATTTTATCCGTTATTGGGATATTCATTTCCTTGATATGAACTTCAGAAATAATGTAGTTTGGTTTAAAACCGTTACGTAATTTATATTTCATAACACCATCCATTAATTCCTGATCGTAAAAATTACTTTCTGAATCTCTCTTTAAATCTCCCATTACAAATAATCGTGTCCTGACTTGTCCAATGGTTGCCGAAGTTGCGTCTGGTCTCAAATCCTTATAAGGAATGTCTGTGATAATAGGTTGCCAAGTATTATCTTGTTCTATTTTTCTGTATTTTTTTAGCGCTTCCTGAAGTTTATAATATTGATCAAAAAGAAGTTCTCCATTTACCTCTAATAACGTAGGTTTAGATATTAAAGAATCTAATAAAGTATCATAGGATATCTTTTTTTTAGGCAAAAGCCAACCAGTTTTTTTTACAGCAGCCTCGTCAAGTCCTCCATATACATTACTCATATAAATGATATAAGCAGTACTTAACAGCATATCGGTATCAGTTATAGAAGGTTTTTGTTTTGATTTTTTATCAAAAATTTGGTCAATTGCATTTTCATAAGGAATAGTAATTTGTATTCCTTCTTCATCTGTAACTTTTAATTTTTGGTACAATAAATTTCCAAATTCAGTGATTTTATTTCTATCATACCAAATCGTTCCATACGATCTGTTTTTGTATAATAAGACAACATCGTTTTGATACTTTTTAAAATCAGGATATCTTTCGAAAAAATCATTTAAAACTTCCTTGTCTACTAAACGGTCATTATCATTTGTAATTTGACCATTAGAATATGTAGCAATTTTAATCTCATTTAAGTCATTTTTTTCATATCTCCCAAAAGAGGAAACAAAAAAACAAAGGCCTAAAATTATAGCGGATGGATATAATGTTTTCATTTTTTAAATTTTTACAGTAGTACATAAATGCAAAGTTTTTAAGTAAAAATTCGGGGACTCTTTTACCTACCAAATTTACCATATAACACTGTAAAACAAGTTATTACATTCTGTTTTAATGTTCCAATATTGCCATGTTATCATCCTTTATATCAAGCATATACAGGATAAATCTGTCAATTATATCATTTTTTATATCATCGTATAATTAAGCATGCTCCAAAAAAACAAGCTCAGGATTAAAGCTAATCGGATTTGATTCGGCTTTAAACCATAAAAAAACCTCGCCATTTCTGACGAGGTTTGATTGGTTTAATATTGTGGGTGCGAAGTCGGAGACATTCGCACAGCGTTTCCTTAGAACACTTCGGAGAGCGGTTTTTGTAAATGCTTTTAAGCTAGTTTATCATTCTAAGTTTTTAAAAAATACTCTTAAGATTGCTAAATACATCCTTAAGATTAAAGTTATATGTGCATTTCTTTTTTGCGCTTATTATTATTTCTTAATTGCTCTTTTAGTTTGGCTAAAGTTTGAACTTACTGTAAATGGAGCCGTTATAGCCTTTTGTACATTTACGTCTTTAACTATTGCAACTGTATTCTATTTTAAAGGTGCTTTTCAAGACTTATTCTTTCCTAAAAATAACAACAATCAAAAACCCTTTACGATTGTTTAAAAAAGAAAAAAACACTCATTTCTGAGTGTTTTTTTTACGTTCTGTGGTATTTATATAAAGATTAAAATCATTATTAAGCTAATCATTGCACCCCATAATAACCTAGCCTTTATTCGTTCTTGAAGCATTTCTTTTCTTCGTCTATTTTCTTGTATTAATCTTGAAACTTTCTTAAAATCAATGATATCTGTCGTCATATCTTATTTTTTTACAAAATTACAGCGAATAATAAAAACGAATTAATCCATAATAGGCTTATTTATAACACAATAAGACAAATTTAATTCGCATTGGATGCAAACAAACGGTCTCACTACAGTCGTTCTCTTTGTTCCATTCTTCGCTTCCAGTCGTTCGTTCTTCTCTCCGTTCCCGCTCCTCATTACACACGTTCTCTACCTTGCGCTCGTCGTGGCTACTTTTATTTTTTTAGCTGAATAGTGTTGTTTCGCTCCGCTATACCTTTTTCAGAGGAAAAAAAACAAACCGCCACTTGTGTATTGGGCGGTTGCTCTCTCGCCCAGCCATCAGCCTCAATAGGAACCCCGAAGTGTCGGGGCTGATTTTGATTATTTGTTCCATTATCATTTCACCTTTTCGGCTGCCGTTTCACGCTGCTAGCCCTACAGCCCCGAAAAAAGGGCTTCCCGTTCTAGTGTGGCTGTACGATTGCCGCAACACCGCGTGGCGCTCCTCGGGAAAACTCCGTAAAAACTACTTTTTCCCTGCGGTGCTTCGGGGTGTTATTTATACACCTTATGTGTTCAATCGCCACAAGGCTAGGCTTGTTTTTTTAAAACTTTTTTTTAAAACTTTTTGCTTTTAATATCAAATGAAAATTAAAAAATCTTCCAAAAAAACAAGCACAGGATTGAAGCTTATCGGGAGTGATTTTGTTTTTAAACATAAAAAAACCTCGCCAGTATTTGGACGAGGTTTGATTGCTTTATACTCTTTGTCGATTATCGTTGTAGGTTCGAAGTCGGGAGACTTCGAACAGCAGCGGAGACTTCGAACAGCTGGGTAGGTCAGGTAATCACTACCAATTTTATTTACATAAATCCTATTAATTTATTACTATAAATTATTTTATATGGCTTTTTATTCACTATGCTATCTTTACCCCATCTATCTTTTAAATAATCTAATTTTTCTATGTAAATGAACTTATACTTTTTAGATAAAGAAGGTTTTATTAACATTATAATATCCGTTTTTTCATCAACAATCTTAGTTTTTGAACGATTATTAATTCGGATAATTTTTGCTAAACCAAAATTCTTAATTGTTCTTATCGAATCATTGTACAAAACTTTAAAATTATTTTCAACTGTCATATGTTCGCCATAATAAAAATCTGTAAATAATAATAAAGAATACTGCTCTTCCTCTGCATTATACTTTTTTAAAGTTTTCTCAACAACATGCTTAAAAGATGCATTTTCATATTCTATAAATTCAACTTTATATGGTTTACAACTTATTAACAAAAGGATAAGAAAAATAAATATTTGTATTTGTTTCATATTATGGTAGAATTATTTTTTTTGTTGTTCAGATTCCACTTTTTGAATTATTTGCGTACGTTGTTCTTTAGTCACTTTTGTACTTGCACCTCTATCCATTAAATTACCGTTTCCTTGCTGATCATTTAAACCAGCCACATGACCATCCTCATGAGTACCGGTACTTGTTACTACTGGATTGCTTTTTTCAGAAATAATAGGATAACCTTCTTTGTTATATTCAAAATTATTAGGGATATTCACCTGTGTTTTACTTGCTTGTGTATTTCCATCAGGTGAAGTATAACCTTTGCCATTTGCTTCTCCTGGAATACCATTTTCAACAGTTATTGCATCATTGTACTCCCATATAATTGTTGCTTTTGGGTCATATACAACATTTGTAGTTACAGTTTCTCCATTTGCTGTTTTCCCATTAAAACTGTTTTCTGTAGAGCACATTCTTTCACTTACTAATTGACTAACTTGAGCAGAAGTTGCATTAAGAGTATTATTAACAACATTGACATTGTAGGTCAATGTAATTGATTTCCCATCTTTTGAACGTTCAGATACCAATTCTAACCCTTCTAATTCTCTACCCATTCCCATTTTATTCTCTTGGAATGCATAAGTTGAGTTATAAGCATATTGTTCTGCTAATGGATCAATACTCATAAATCTGCCAATAGCATAATCATAATTTCTCCACTTAAATGAATCCCAATTTAAGCCTAGTTCGTCTTGACGCTCTTGTCCTTGGTACTTATACTTATAATTTGGTTGTAAATCGGTAGAATTATACCCTTGATGTTTTAAACCAAAAGGATAATAATTGTTTTCTTCAAGAATATCAAGTTTCCCTGTTGTTTTGTTCTGCGCATAACTGACTCTAACATTCCCTAAATGATCAGTGTAATTAAACACGTAGCTAAAAGTATGTATAGCAGGGTTCGAAGTCGGGAGACTTCGAACAGCAGCGGAGACTTCGAACAGCTGGGTTCATCCATCTACCAATTGCAGCGTCGTAATTCCTCGCTCCGTAATCATATACATTTAAGTCTAATTCGTCTTGTAATTCTTTTCCATTGTACTTATACTTGTTAAACTAGCTAACTAAATATATTACCTAACTGTAAAATCAATGAATGTAGGTTCATAAACAACAGGTGCTTCTAGACTATCCTGAGATTTTTGACAATACATTATATCTAGTAATTTCTCATTTGTTTTTTTTAATAAATGATTTTCTACATCTCCATATATTAATACTTTTCTATTATTATAATTGGCATATCCCTTAAGAGTTTTAAAATAATAATTTGATTTATATTTTTTAAAAAAAGGGAATTCAGTTTTTGTTATACTTATTGCAAAGTCCTTAGAATCTTTTTTTTCTATATACAAAACAAAAATATCCGATGAAATATCAAAATCAACTTTATTAGTATCAATTTTTTTTAACTCATTTTTTATTTCTTTATTAAGTATTATGTATGTTGGATTCAGCTTCATTATATCTTCTCGAGAATATTCTTTTTTTTGATTACAACTAATCAAAAAAATTAGAGAAAAAGCTATTAAACTATTTTTTTGTTCGGTTAATACTTCCTTTAGCATCATATAAAATGTACTCTTTAACTTTTGCATCATATACTCTTAATTTTAAAAATTCATTTGGGAATTTCCCTCTCATTTCTGAACTAAATTTTTTATCCCCAGCTCCATAATTTTTATCTCTTATGTCAAACCCAGATGGTCCAGAGTATCCCTGAATTCCACCTTTTTTAGGATGACTGTGAATGTGTTCATAAGAGTTGCCATTCCCCTTTCCCTCATTCATAAAACTATTTAATAAATCTGAGGCACCCCATTCTTTATCTTTTGAATGTGATGTTGTAATCCAACTATTTGCGTTTTCATTAACTTTTCCCCATTCTACGGAGGTATTTTCTGCTAGCCATTCAAAAACTTTGGTAGATGATTTATCATTACCCATATAAAAATAGTCATAACTTCCATTAGAACTTTCTCCTTTATTTTTATCTTTCAAAACATTCTCTTTTACAGTTACAAATTCTTCTGTCTTATTTCCTTTAGAATCTAGTTTATATAATCTATCAACGATTTTTTTATCCTCTGTGTATTTTTTATCATCAAGATATTTAATGTTCCCATTTTCATCAACTCCATACGTGTTTGGGGCCATCCCATCTGGGTCAATGTAATAAACTGGATTATTAAACGCATAATTATATGGAGACCATCTTCGCATTTGTTCCGCTAGCGGGTCAATATTCATCCATCTACCTAAGGCTGCATCATAATTCCTTGCGCCGTAGTCGTAAAACCCAAGCCCCAGTTCGTCTTGCAGCTCTTTCCCATTGTACTTATACTTGTAATTCGGCTGTTTATTATCCGTATTATACCCTTGATGCTTTAAACCAAAAGGATAGTAATTGTTTTCTTCTAATATTTCCAGTTTATTTGTTGTTGGATTCTTAACATAGCTTAATCTTACGTTCCCCAAATGATCCGTGTAATTATAAACATAACCAAAAACATATGTAGTTGCATTGGTACTTGTATTTCTTACATATCCTTCTGCCGTTGGGAAAAATTGTAAAACATCGTTCTTATACTGAAAACCTCCTACTAAATATTTCGTATTGGTTACTACTCCATTCTCGGTTACATTTTTTTCTAATTTTTGTCCCGTTGCATTGTAAATATAAGCAATCGTATTTCCTGTTCCAAATGTTATTTTGGTAGGTAAGTTAAGATGGTTATACTGTATTTTAGTAATGTTTTTGTTTTGGTCTTTTATTAGGTTTCCGTTATCATCATAGGCATAATCGTCTTCGGTATCGTTATACCCATTGCTATCATCTTTAAATCCTTGTGGGTTATTGGATGTATCGGTTACTTTCATAAGCTGATTAGAATTTTCGGGATAAAAATATCCCAAATTATCCATATCATCTACATAAGGATTACTGGATACTCCTGCCATAAACTTGCGTTGCATTCGGGTAATGTTTCCGTTTTTATCATAATCCATATTTTCTCCAAAATAATTTTTATTGTCTGTGAGCTTTGGAGTCTGATACGTAGCATTCTTAAGGCGGTTCAATTGATCGTATTGATAACCATATCCTCGAACAACTCCTATACCATCTGAACCTGCTGCCCAGAACGTTTCGGCTATATTACCGTTATAAAGTGCCTTGGCTGCCGTTGCATTTCCCTCAACTTTATTGTAATTTATTTTAAAAGCAAATAAATCTTTTGGATCATTGCCATATTGTAAGTTATCGGTATTATTAATTCCTGTAAGCCAGCCTCGTATATTATACTTATAGTCAATTTTCTGAAATGGACTTGATGCTGAGTTTCCTACATTTTTATTTATAAGTTGCCCTAATGCATCATAGGTATTATTTGCCAAGAGTTCTTCGGCAGCAAAACCAATTCTATGAAAGTGTGTAAGCAAACGGTCTTGTATAGAATATGTGAAATTTTCGAGTGTACTAACACCCGAATCTGATATCGTTCTTTTGTGAGCTGTTAACGAAGTAATTTTTTTACCTGTAAAATCTAACCTATCCTGCACATAGGTATATCCTCCCAAATAATTAATAATATAGCTTTCTATTGGTTTTCTGTTAGTATCATAAAACAGAGAGTTTGTTTCTCCTAAAACAATCGATTTACTTGTAGTTATTCTAGTCCAGCCACCTGTTACTAGACGAGTTTCCATAGATAAAACAGATTGTCCATAAATAGCCGAAGGTTTTGGAGCAAGATTAGGAAAATGATATGTATCGTAATAGGTCGCTGTAAGTAACTTAAAACTTGATGCTGACGGAATACTACTAGTCTCTACTTTTATCCCTTCGATCATTCCTGTTTTTTTTTGAGTCTCTATTACTGGAATTACTGCGTTTTGAGTTTTTTGCCAAGTTTGCCTTGTACCGCTATTACATACTGTATTATCCCATCCTGTGTATATTGATCTGCCAAAAACATCATACTTCGTTAATAACCAGCCTACAGTTGTATCATCCTGAAATGGAGAATTTGCAGGTCCCGTCGCCACAACTCTATTAAGTCTGTCATAAACAATAAACTCCCATTGTTTTCCTGGCAATTTTTTCTCTACCAATCGGTTGCGATTATCATACTTATACTGATAACATAAGTTATTCAGGATTTTATCACTTATTGCTCCATCGGCTTTTGGAGGAATCACATAGGTTAAGTTCCCATATTCATCATATACATAGTAGGTATCGTGTTTTTTATCAGACTCATAAGTTCTCTTTAAAATAAGCCTTCCTTCTTTATCTTTAAATTCTACCGTGCTTCCTTTTGTTTCAGAGAGATTTGCTGAGGAATTTTCGTCATAAGTAATAGTTTTATACAACTCATTTTTGTCATAATACTTATTATCCCAAAAAGTTATATCATACAATCCTGCTGTAGCATTCCAGATTGTGGCGGCTTCTAATAATCGTACCTCATTTGTAGTATTCGTTTGGTAATCTAACTTTATCTCATGACCGCTACCCATTGCCCAATCGTTTCCAGGTGCGGCTTGTTTTAAAACTCGGTTAAGCGGCGAATTTTCGAACTTTTTCTCTGAGAAAGGATTTGCTGTATAATCGTATTTTTCGGTACCATACAACACTTTTGTAGCATTAATTGCTGTTTGCCTATCCATTTTTGGATATTTATTGTTGCCATTGGGCAGCGAAAAAGACAAATACTCTTTCTCTTGCCTACCAAATCCGTCATATTCTATTGGGGTTATGATGTCTTCTCCATTTCCTCCTTGCCCAATAGCAATAGTTTGTATAGGACGTCCTAAACCATCAAAGTAAGTTACACTCTGGTTCATTTCTTCTTTTTTCAGCGTTTTAAAATAATCTGCTGAAACTCCTTTTTTGGGTGAAGCTGTATAAATAAAATTATCATCGCTAAAAGCCTGTGCCACTACAGTAGCATTCGAAAATAGTAGCAAAATAATTAGTGATAAGTACTTTTTCATATTATTTAGTTTATGATTAGTTTGTTTCATAAGAAGGTTGCATAATTGTAAATACTACATTCTTACAATCATATCCCTTAAAGTCTGGTATTTTATTTGGTGGAATATTTGGTGCAAAATCTTGATATTGCTCAGCGCTACAACTAAACTCTTGCCAGCATTGAGATAATCCTTCTTGAGCCTGATTGTCGGCATCATCCTGTGAAATAGTTGAACTAAACTCACCCGCTGGGACGATATAGGCTACCTTTACCATACCGAGGTACTCCGAAAACATATTTAAATAACCACTTAGTTCATTGCTTAAATACATACAACTACCATTAGCATTTGCATAAGCTTGCCCGTTTTTGTTTACAGATATTTGTGCAATTTCATCAGCTGCTGCTT
Source organism: Flavobacterium sp. GL_143 (assembly GCF_057834355.1). NCBI lineage: Bacteria > Pseudomonadati > Bacteroidota > Flavobacteriia > Flavobacteriales > Flavobacteriaceae > Flavobacterium > Flavobacterium sp. GL_143. The sequence continues at coordinate 4,604,622 of NZ_CM174401.1, forward strand.
GTGAAGTAAGAGAATAAGAAGTCATTGCAGGAACCGTATACACTACAGAAGTGCCTGCTGTTCCAGATGCACAATTATTCTTGGTAAAAACACCACTTTTCTCCTTATTCCAAAAAGCGCAATATCCATTTCTATTAGCATTAACTTGCCCATTCATGTTCATATCGTTCAACGCTTTATTATCGGCATCTTGCTGTGAGATTACAGAAGTATAAGTTCCTGCAGAAACTGAATATACTAAAGGTCCAGTAAGCCCTGAACTACAATTAGCTCTATAAAAAGTTTTACTTATTGCTGTATTACGATATACTGGAGCAACATCTAGCGAAATATCCATAACCTGCCCTTTGTAATTGTAGAAATAGGCTTGTAAAACATTCTGATCATTATCTTTTACAAACTTTAATCGATTAAAATCATCGTAATCATAGTAAGTCATTGTGCCGTTTATATCTCGCATACGGCTTATTCCTACCAATGGTTTATATGCATAAGTAGTTATCAATGTATTGTATAATCCTGAATACCCATACCAAAATCTATTTAATGCAATAATCATATCGCCTTCGGTTCCTTTATCCCAAGATGAAGCATTTTGTACTCCATTAACCAAATAGGTTTGGATGTTCTTATAAGCAATGTTATCTACCTTGGCAACAGGCAATGTTTTATCATATCCCCATACAATAGATGTTGGCGTACCTCCATCTTGAGTATATTGCAAGAGATTCCCTCTGTCGTCATAAAAATCGTAAGAGATTTTCTTGTCGGTAACAGGATTTAAAGCTGCTTTCCCCTTGTTTTCGAGTATATAACTCGGTAACAACAAATTGCTGGTAGCAATGCTTTTATCATAAACTGTTTTTTGCTCCGATAGCTTAATTCCTCTTCTAAATGTTTGTACATTGAGCGGTTCTCCAATTCTGTTTTGGGCAATTAGCTCTTTTACAAATGGCTCACTTGCCATTTGAGAATCTTGTGGATAGAAATAGTTGGTTTCTAGTTTTTCGTTTTTACTATTGCTCTTAATAACTTGTGAAAACAATAGCGGATTGTTATTGTAAGTATATGATTCTGTAGTCTCTAGTAGAGTCTTTTCGTTAAAGTAACTAATGCTTTTTGAAAATTTTGGTCTGAACCATTGTGAGGAAATTGGGTATAAAATGTATGCAATTCCTATAGCATCGTAGAAATAACCTCTAGTCTCTATCATTACCCCAAAATCTGGAATAATAGAAGTTCCAAAGCTTTCATATTCGTTTATTTTACTTTCAATTCTTTTAAAAATAGCATCCCTTTTAGCATAAGTGTCAACTTGTAATAAATTTCCAACTTTCCATCCTATATACTTATCCGTTTTATCATTCATTTTTCCATTACCAATTGCTTGATATCCGAGGTCATCATGCGTGAAATTTGCTAAATAGGTGTACTCAATCTTACCATTTTTAGCTTCATTAGTAGCATTTATATCAAATTCAGTAACATTTTCATATGCTACAACACTTTTGCTAAGATTAACTGATGGCAGCTGAGACTGACTTGAAAGTTTATAGCTATTTGAGAAATTAGGAAAGTAATTTTTTTCTAAAAAGAATGGGTAATTTATACAATAGCCGCTTGATTTTTTTGATAAAAATATTTTATAATCAAATTCTTTGATTAAGTCATTCCCATTGCTATCAGAGGTGATAATTTTTTTAATTCTCAATCCTCCTACCTTTTCTCCCTCATCTTCATTTTCTATTTTTTTTTCGTCCCAAGACAGAGCTACTGTAAAACCATATCTTGAAATTGGATAACTTTGTTTTTTTGCCTCAATTATATATTTACCATCTGGTAATTTAGGGTTATTTTGTCTACTGCCTAATCCCATATAAAAATTAGGATCTGTAACGCCATATATTCTAAAAGTAAAATGTGCATCAGTTGCATAAAGGTTTTCACCTGTGACTCCTTCAACATCAATGAATACTTTAAAATCACTAACTCTATTTTTAATTTCGAATTCTTTTGAATAAAGATCTTTTAACTGAGCCATAGGGTTTTCTTCTAAATGAGAATTTCCTAAATCTTCATAGGGAGGTTGTAATAATTCATGTCTCGATACAATAGGTGTAAATGAAGTATTTTCTTGTTTGTTTACAATGAGTCCAACCTGATTGCTTTCATAAAAAAATGCTCTGCTACTTCCAGTTGGGTATTCTATTTTTGTTAATATTCCTGCTTTGGCATATGACTCATTTACAGCACGATTTGCTGATCCGATTGTTGTTTCAATACCTTTTCCATAGTAAACAATTTGAGGGATTAGAGAGCTGTTACTTCTCTCTCCATTATAATACCCCCATGCATCCTGAGCATATGATGTTTTATTTGGCAAATCCATTGGGTCATAAGAAAACTTAAAAGGCGGTAACTTTTGTCCTAATGCATTTTCTTCTTGGATTGTATTTAATCTTAATCTATAAACACTGCTTGATCGATCACCTATTACCCAATTGAACTTAATGTCAGGAGAGATAAAATAGTCATAATTAAAGCTGTATTTTTTTAATAATATATTGCCTGCTTTAATAAAAATATTTCCTAAAGCTTTTGTTTTTGGAGCGTCTAGCCGATCTTCTATTTTATTTTCAAAAATAACCTCTTGAGATTTTGAAGTAATTTTATTGATGTAAGTTTCTTTAATTTTCCTTTGTAGGTAATTCTCATCTCTGTGATTATAGTTCGAAGAGTTACTATCATAACATTTAAAAATACTGCTTTCGGTTTTAATAATTTCATCATAAAAATCACTTTCTTGGTAGAATAAACTTATTAGGTCTTTTTTTGGACTTTCAATTTTTACTAAAAACCATGATGATATATAATCTGTATTACTAGTTTGGCCAGTAATACCCACTTCACTATTATAATTATAACTGGTAACTGAGAACTGTCTTTCTACCTGACTTCTGTTGTCCGTATCGTTTGTATTCCCAAAATAATATTTAATTCCTTTTTCATCTGTAAAAATCCATGAAGAAATAGTGTTATTAACATTAAAAATAGGAGTGATTTTAATATTACTAAAAGGAATTTGCATAAAGGACTGTATACTTTTATTATAATAAAAACGACCGCTATAATTCAGGAAACTGAACATAAAACTATCTGGTTCATAATCTCTACTATCTAAAGAATTAGTAACCTCATTAGTAAACTGGGCATTATTAATTCCTATACGAAACTCATTCACGGTATGAGTTGTATACATATAGCCCGTTGGAGCATCGTCTGGCAATTGTTTTATAGTTCGGGAAACAACTCCACCTGCATTTAAATTCCAGCCTAATCCTACTTTAGAGGCTGTTTCTTCTACTTTAATTCCTCCAGAATAATAGGATAACGAAATTGGGATTTCTAATTGCCCTTCTTTAAAATTATAGATAGGAATACTAATATCTACAAGGCCAGAGTTTAATGACACAGGCTGGTCAATATATTTTCCTAATGAAGCAACTTCAGCAGAAGGAGGTTTGACTTGTAATACATTTTGCGCAAAAAGATTATTACTTGATATTACAAACGACAAAAATAAGATTATGAATTTTGTTTTCATGAATGTTTAAAAATAAAAAAGGTGTTACTATTGTGAAAAAATGTTATAATATTTTAAACTAGGTTGCTTTTAAGTTTTATGTATTTCTCTCTTAATTACCTCCAGTGAATGCTATTTACGTCAGTTACTTTTATTAAATAAATTCCATTAGGGAATTGGCATAGATCAATGGAGGGTTATTTATAATTAGGAAAGTTTCGTAACGTATTACTAATTTTAAACTTTACAACCTTAGTTATTTTTACTCATAAATACACGGATGATATAGGTAAAAAGTATTGCTGTTAAGATGTCCTGTATTTACAGTTCTTATTTTTTATCAAAATCTAATTTCTCCCTCTTCTTATTACTTTCACACCATCCGTTTGCACATTGGTTTTTATATTCACCACATAAATTCCTTCTGGGTAACGGCTTAAATCAATAGGAACGGTCCGGTCTGTGATTGCGAACTGCTGGAGGATGCGTCCCGCCATATCTACAACCGTAGCCGTTCCTTTTTCATACTCATATCCTATAATAATATTGGTAAATGTTACTGCGGGATTAGGAATGGCTTCTATGCCTTTGGGTTTAACTTTTTCGGGTTTGGTCTTGTCTTTTAACTTGACTACCCAAAAATCATTACCTCCTATAGTAGATTTTTTCTGTTTGGATGTACCGGAGTTGGATGTTCCTGCCATTAAGTAACCTCCATCTCTGGTTTCGAATAGTTTTTGTAGCACATCATCACCATTGCTAGCTACATTTTTCTTCCAGATTTCTTCGCCTTTATCATCAATTTTTAAAGCAATATATCCTGCCTCTTTGTTTTTATTGACAAGTCCTGCTGCTTTTCCGGCAATTCCATCTTTAGCGTATTCATTTTCGTTTTGAGAATACCCTCCAATTAAATAGGTTTGATCTTGGTTTTCGACCAAAGAGGTCAAAATATCCGTTTTACCAAAATCATAAGTCTTACTCCATACAACATCTCCTTTATCATCGAGCTTTAATACCCAATAATCGGTACCATTGCCTACCATACCACCTAAAGAAGTAAGCGGACTGGTACTATTTGAATTTCCTCCTGCTATATATCCGCCATCTAGTGTTTGATGAACTACATACAACTGATTGTCTCCATCACCTCCGTATGTTTTTTGCCATTCGATACCACCCACACCATCAATCTTTATGATCCAATAATCGCCTATCCCTGCATTAGGTTCTGTTTTATCTCCCGATTGTGGAGAATTAGAATATCCTCCCAAAATATATCCTCCGTCTTGGGTTTGCTCCATGCTTCTTAATACATCGGCATATTCTCCTCCGTATGTCTTTTGCCACTCTACAACTCCCGCTTTATCTAATTTTACAATCCAATAATCCATATTGCCACGGCTTATCTCCGATTTGGTATATATATTTGGTTTAAAATCTAATGCTTGTGTAGTTTCTATCGTTTCGTCTGTTATTTCCGGGCTAGAGCTAGAAGAACCTCCAAGTATATATCCCCCATCTCTGGTCTGGAAAGCGCATAAAAGTTCATCCTGACCACTGCCACCAATAGTTCGTTGCCATAGTTCCTCACCATTGGCATCTAGCTTAATTACCCAAAAATCAGTACCTCCTTTGCAAGCATCTTTTTTCTGAAAATCATTAGGAGAATTAGACGTTCCTGCAAGAATAAAACCGCCGTCTCTGGTGTTTTTTATGCTTTGTAGTAAGTCGAAACCACTTCCTCCAAAGCTTTTTTGCCAAACTAACTCCCCTTTTTCATCCATTTTCCAAATCCAATAATCTAAATCGCCATTATTATTGTCAGCCTTATTACCTGTTTTATCAGATAAAGAACTTCCTGCGAGTATAAAACCATAATCGGCTGTGGGTTGTGCATCAAAAAGATAATCAGCATGTATTCCTCCATACGATTTTTCCCAAAGGATATCTTGGGAATACATGAATAATGGACAAATACACATAAGTAATAAGTAGTGTTTTTTCATTTTTTCAGATTGCTTAATTATACAATATGCTTTTTTGTAAGTAAAAACTTTAAACAAATAACAATAATAGGAATAGTTTTCTTTAAAAACAAATTACTCTAATTATTTCGTAATAAATAAGTTACAAAAAACTATATCGTTTGAGTAATAAGTAAGAATAACTGTTATTTACATGAGGATTTTCCGCAAAGAGTATGTAATCCTTGGCGAAGAATTAACCGCAAAGCGCGCAAGAGTTTAACGCAAAGCGCGCAAAGTTTTTCTACAATCTTGTCTTTCTGAGGAACGAAGACACGAGCAATAGCGAATTGGCGAAGCAATCTCCGCGACAAACTTCATAATCTTTGCCGAGTCACTCACGGAGACCCTTCCTGCGTCAGGGTGACAAGATTGTGGTTTGTAGCAAAGAAATAAACGCAGAGTTCGCAAAGTCCCGATAGCTATCAGGATACGCAAAGGTCGCAAAGCTTTTAATTTGAGTAATTTGTGGTTAATTTCATTAAATCCGTGTAATCTGTGGCAGAAAATTAACCGCAGAGAAAGCGCAAGAGTTTTACGCAAAGAGCACAAAGTTTAAATTAGTGCTAATTCGTGCAATCTGTGGCAGAAAAATCAACCAAAAAACACTTATTATCTTTAGTAATCAAACACTTAAATAAAAAAAATATCAGAAAAATTTTGCGCAGTCAAATAACTGCACTATATTAGCAGTCAAATAACTGCAAAATGGAAATTCGTAGAGATGTATTTCAGGCAATAGCCGACCCTACTCGCAGGGCAATATTAAGTCTAATTGCAATACAGGCAATGACTCCTGGTGCAATAGCAGCAAATTTTGACTCATCGAGACAAACTATTTCTAAACACATACAAATACTCACAGAGTGTGAATTACTGAAACAAGAACAAAACGGAAGAGAAATTTATTATCACCTTAATCCCAAAAAGATGAAAGACGTATCCGACTTTATTGAGCCATTCCGCCAAATGTGGGAAGACCGATTTAATAAATTAGAAACAATAATGAAAAACTATAAAGACATTATCTAACATGGAGAAAAAAACAAAAATCAATGCCGAAAATGGCAAACAGGAAATAGTAATTACACGAGAATTTGATTTGCCTCTGGAATTGCTTTTTAAAGCCTACACCGAACCCGAAATTGTAGCACAATGGATGGGAACCAAAGTACTGAAACTCGAAAATAGAAAACACGGCAGTTGGCAATATCAAACAAGTGACGCTAACGGGAATGTAGTATTTCAAGCCAATGGCACCATTCATGAGTTTGTTCCGAACCAAAAAATCACACGAACTTTTGAAATGGAAAACACACCATTTGCTGTACAACTTGAATTCTTAGAATTTGAAAAACTTACAGACAATACAAGTAAACTAGATATACATATCATATATAAATCGGTTGAACTTCGAGACCAAATGCTCAAACTACCTTTTGCCCAAGGCATAAATATGGCACACAACCGATTACAAGACATTGCTAACAAATTAAAATAACTTATCATGACAAAGAGAAATAAAATTATCTATTGGATTGCTACACTCTGGCTAGCATTAGGAATGCTATCAACTGGAATAGTACAAGTATTAAAATTAAAAGAAGAGGCCGATATGATGGCACATTTAGGTTATCCGCTCTATTTTTTGACCATACTAGGTGTTTGGAAAATATTAGGTGTTATAACAATTCTTATTCCTAAACTTCCGTTATTAAAAGAATGGGCATATGCAGGTTTCGTTTTTGCAATGTCGGGTGCAGTATTTTCTCATTTTGCAAGCGGTGATGGCGCCAAAGAATACTTTGGACCAATATTATTACTTGTTCTAACTGTTATATCTTGGTATTACAGACCTGCAGACAGAAAAACCATTTTAGTTTAATTTTTAATCAAGAAATAAAATGAAAAAAGAATTATCCCCAAAACAACAAGAAGAACTTCTTGACCTATTAAAAACTCGTTTTGAAAAAAATAAGGCTCGTCACGAAAGCCTTGAATGGGCCAAAATACAAGCTAAACTAGAAGCCAATCCCGAAAAATTATGGTCGCTTAATGAAATGGAAGAAACTGGTGGAGAACCCGATGTTGTAGGACATGATAAAAGTACCGACGAATACATTTTTTACGATTGCTCAGCTGAAACCCCAAAAGGTCGCAGAAGCATTTGTTACGACCATGTAGCACTAGAAGCAAGAAAAGAACACAAGCCAAAAAATAGTGCTATTAATATGGCAACAGCTATGGGTGTTACTATCTTAAACGAAGAAGAATATCGGGAATTACATAAACTCGGAAAATTTGATACAAAAACATCCAGCTGGATACAAACCCCAGCGGAGATAAGAAAACTCGGTGGTGCTATCTTTGCCGATTTTCGCTATAATACTATCTTTATATACCATAACGGTGCCGATTCATACTATGCCGTAAGAGGATTCCGTAGCTCGCTTAGAGTATAAAAAAATGGTACGCGGATGAGACGGATTTACTTCGTAAAGACGCAGATAAAAACTGATTTTTTTCTTTTTCTTATTTATAAAAAATCCGTCTTTTTCCGCGTTTTCGCAATAGCGAATCCGTATCATCCGCGTCCTATTTTATGCGCAACACTGTGAAACTGTTTTATAAAATAGAGTATATACTCAATCTTGTTTTCCAAAATCTCAATAGTGTGTCACCCTCTTTATGGAATCATATTATGAAGACGCACTGCGGTGCTTCTCTACGGAAAACCTTTGCAACTCAGTATCTTTGTTACTCTGAACCTTTGCAACTTTGAATCTTTGCATCTCTGAACCTTAGTTCCTGAAAATATCATTATCTACTAGATATGCAATCTGATTAACTATATCATCTACATTAAAATCACCACCCAAACCATTTGCTAAAAAAATGATACTTAAATTATCTTTAGGAAAATTTCTATAAGCAGTTATTCGGCCGCCTGAAAAGCCGTATGATAGATGTCCATTAATTATTTGTTCATCCCATCCAAAAGTAAATTTTGTATCAGGTTTTGTATATGGAAATGCTTCCCACATTTTCTTTTTTGAGGTATCATTGATAAGTTTATTACTGCTGAATTTTTTATCCCAAGTAATAAATGCGTCCATTGTAATATTGATACCATTACAACTATTAAGATAACTTCCGTTATTAGGAAGATCTAGCTGTATTTTACCCGTAGCATAATAAAAATAAGGTGTTACTCTATTAAGGATAATATCTCTTGAATCTGTAGAGAAAAAAACACTTTTTTTAGATTCCTTTCCTTCAAACTGATTTACTGTTATAAACGTTTCAATATCTTGCTTGCTTACTATTTCAATAACTTTTTGAAGAAGCCAAAAATTAGTTTGATTATACTCAAATTTTTCTCCTTTTTTAAAATGAAGAGAATCGGCAAAAACTTTTTCTTTAGCTACACTTTCCTCTAGTTTTTCATACGCAACAATATCAGGAAGTCCAGAAGATTGTGTTATCAAATTTTTAATTTGTACAGCATTCCAAGAACTTGGGAGATCATGAATATATGTTGAAACTGAATCTTCCAGAGATAATTTACCTTGCTCAATAAGCTGAAAAACTTCAGTCGCAATAATTGGCTTTGTTAAAGAATATAGTCTAAAAATAGATTTATCAGATATAGGTATATTGTGTTCAATATTTGCCTTTCCGTAATTATTTCTATGGATTATCTTACCGTTTTTAATAACTGCAAGGGAAATACCCGGAATTCCAGAGCTTTCTTGCACTTGAGCTATGTATTGATCTATTTGAGTATTTACTATTGATTTCGAACTTTTTTGTGCTACACAAATTGTAAATGACAGCATTATTGCTGCCGAAGCAACTAATTTAATTAATCTTAGCATTAGTAATTTTTTTATTATTATTTTTAAATCAGAGCCATGTCAATAAAATGACGATTAGGACGCGGATGACACGGATTCGTTATCGCGAAAACGCGAATAAAAACGGATTTTTTTCTTATTCTTACTTTAAGAAATCAGTCCCGATGCTTCGGGATCGCGTCTTTACGAAGTAAATCCGTTAAAATCCGCGTCCTAAATTATACGCAACAAGAGTTCGTAAAGGATAAACTTAGTCGGAACTCAGTATGGCTCTTCGACTACGCTCAGAGTGACAAGACTACGAAGAAAACAATTGAGCATATATTCTATTTTATAGATTTTAAACTCAATCTTAAAAAACTTTGAACCTTTGCGCCTCTGAACCTCTGAACCTCAAAAAAACCTTTGAACCTCAAAAACTACTCATATTTTAAGTACTTCAAAATATCAATTTTAGTAACCTGATAGGCTTTTGCCAAAACAATAGTTAATGTTAAAAACAATAAAGACAAAAAGGCAACTACAAACGGAAATATCTGAATATTAATTCTAAAAGCAAAATAGTCAAGCCATTGTTGCAATAAGAAATACGCTGGAATAATCCCTATTATAAATCCTATTACACAGAAGATTACATATTGTTTAGATAATTCTTTGAGTAAAACATTCGTCTCTGCTCCTAGTGTTTTCCTGATAGCAATTTCGCGTAATCTACGTTCCATAGAAAAAGAAGCCAAAGCAAATAATCCAAATACGGCGATAAGAATAACAATTGCATTTAATAAGGAAAATAAATCTCTTTGGTTTTCATATTTTTTATAGTTTCTGGCAAAATTCTTATCTACAAAATTATATTCAAAAGGATATTCTGCATCAACTTTTGATCTCCAAAACTTATCCAGATCAGCAATTGTTTTAGCCATATCTTGCGGAGCAATTTTAAAAGAAACATTATGTAAATTTTCTTTATTAATAGCACTTGCTGTTAAGTGTACAAAAATCATCGGGCTTATTTCATTCTCAAGTCCAAAGTAATTGAAATCCTTTACAACGCCTACAACTTTATAATCTTTACCTAGCCAATTAATTACTTTATCTATTGGATTTTTTTCTTGCATTGTCTTAACAGCCGCTTCGTTTACCAAAACGTTCGAAATTGTATCTGAAGAAAACTTTTCATTTAAATCTCTCCCTTTTACAATTTTGATTCCCAACATATCCAATACTCCAAAATCGACTCCCATACGCTGAATTAAGATTCCTTTATTGTCTTTATAAGAAAAACTATCCCAGGAATTCTCGTTGCTACCAATAGAAAACAATCCTGCAGAAACAGCCTCAACACCTTTAATCTTCATTGCTTGCTGCTTGATTAGTTTGTATCTTTCAAATTGACTTTTGCCTTGCTTAGGTTTAAAAATCACATCGATAATTTGAGCCCCACTAAACCCTAAATCCTTTTCATTCATATATTTTACCTGTTGGTACACTATAAATGAACCAATAATAAAAAAAGTAGCTATAGCAAATTGTAAAACCAGCATACCATTTCGCAACCAAATTCCGCTTTTACTACGAGAAAAATTTCCTTTTAAAACTTTTAAAGGTTCAAAATTAGACACGTATATAGCAGGCAGAACTCCAGCAACTAAAATTACAATTACGAAAATAAGTATTAACTGAACATAAAATTGAGCCCCATTTAACACAAGTTCTTTGCTTAAAAACGAATTATAAAAAGGCAACGAAAGTTCTACCATTACCAATGCCAATAAAACTGAGAAAAGTGTAATTAACGCCGTTTCAAATACAAACTGTGCTATAATTTGCTTTTTTCCAGCTCCAACAATCTTCCTTACTCCTACTTCTTTGGCTCTTTTTACTGCATTGGCTGTAGCCAAATTGATATAATTTACAATAGACAGCAATAGGATAAGTACTGATAAACCCATCAATATTCGCAAGAATAACAAATTGCCATTGCCTTCTGGAAAAGGACAATTTCCCGAATATAATCTGGTATTGGGTAAGGAAAGTAAACTGGCTTTAACAGGTTCCCCATACATCTTTACATATTCCGCAACCGATACACCTTCTTCTCTTGCTGAAACTTTTAAATTATTATCTATAAAAATGGCATCCAAATCTTTTCTAATCGAAGTTGTGTCACTTTGCTTCTTGAGCTTAAGCATCAATCCATAATTATAACTCCATTTTCCTTTATCCTTTTCTAAATCTTCTTCTATCAAAGTAGTAACCAAATCTGGCATTACAGACGATTTATGATTTAAACGATATACACCACGAACCATAAATATTTTATCCAAATACCTTACTTGCTTGTCCATCGGGTTTTCGTTTCCAAATAATCGAGAAGCAGTTTCCTCTGATAAAGCAATACTATTAAGATCCTTAAGAGCCGTTTTTCCGTTACCATGAATAAATTCGTAAGGAAAAAAAGTAAAAAAATTACTTTGAGCCGTATAGATTTTATCCAGTAATTCTCGCTTCCCTTTATAGGCTACTGTTTCTTTAGTATATAGACATTGGGTATAACAATAACTATCCACCGCTGTCGACATTATTTTTAGCATTGGAGCAGTCGTCGTAGGATTTACCGACCAGATGTTACCTCCCCCGATATCATTCATAACCGAGTATACTTTGTCCTTTTCGGGATTCCACTGATCATAAGAATGTTCCTCGTTCCAATACAGAATCGCGAAAATTAATCCAGCAATTCCAATACACAATCCTAAAACATTTAAAGCCGTAAAAAGCCTGTTGGTTTTTATGTGATAAATAAATATGTTGATCCAGTTCTTTAGCATCTTATTCGTATTTAAGGTATTTTAGAACATCTATTTTGGTTGCCTGATAAGCTCTTGTAAGTACAACTAATAATGTTAATACCAGTAAGACAGTAAATCCGATTATAAAAGGATAAACAGAAATGCTAATTCTGTAAGCAAAATTATCCAACCATTTGTTGAGGAAATAATACACTGGAAATAAAGCGATTAAAAAACCTATTATACTAAAAACAACATATTGCTTACAAAGTTCTTTTAATAAAACATTTGTATCGGCACCAAGTGTTTTTCGAATAGCAATTTCCTTCATACGACGCTCAATAGAGTACGATGCGAGAGCAAATAACCCAAAAAGTGCAATTATAATAACAATGACATTCAACAAAGTGAAAAGATTCTTTTGCTTCACATAATTACTATAAGATCTTTTATATTCTTTATCTACAAAATCGTATGAAAACGGATATTCAGTATCTACTTTTTTTGTCCAAAGGTTTTCTATATCAGCTATGGTTTGCTGCATAGTTTTAGGATCGGCTGTAATATAAATATTATTCAAAAGTCCAGGAAACCAGGGTACAGTTTTAAAATGGAAAAAGGACATTGGAGGTATTGGATCTCCCGGATTTCCGATATTAAAATCTTTTACAACCCCAACAATAATAGCATCATTTCCGTTCCAGTTTAGTTTTTTACCTATCGGATTTTTTTCATTTAATAATTTTAGGGCAGTTTCATTAATTAGCATCGAAGTAATGGTGTCCTGCGCAAATTTCGGACTCAAATAGCGCCCTTTTACAATTTTTATTTTCATCATTTCCAACAGTCCAAAATCTATTGGCATATTACTACCATCAATATTTTTATCTTTATAATGATATGATATTACAGATTTTGCCCCACTCCCAAAAACAAAGCCACCTCCTGCAACTTGTTGTACTCCTTTTATATGTTGCAATTGGTTTTTAATACTGTTGTAGCGGGCAAATTGTTCTTTTTCAGTTATTGCTTCACCGTAAATATTTCTGTAAGAGATATTAAGGATTTGTTTTCCGTTAAAACCCAAATCTTTTGAGTTCATAAGCTCTATTTGCTCATACACAATATAAGATCCAATAATAAAGAAAGTAGCTACCGCAAATTGAAATATCAGCATTCCGTTTCTAAGCCAGATACCGTTTTTACTTCGCCCAAAATTTCCTTTTAAAACCTTTAGCGGTTCAAAATTAGCAACATAAATAGCCGGAAATATTCCTGCCACGACAACGGTTACAAAAAATATAACAACAAGCTGCGAGTAAAACTGTCCAGTTTGTAAAACGAGAGATTTTTCTAAAAATGCATTGTAATACGGTAAAGAAATCTCGACAATAACCAATGCTATTAAAATTGAAAACAACGAAATGATAGCGGTTTCAAAAATAAATTGTTGAATTATAGAGAGTTTCGAAGCCCCGATAATTTTGCGAACTCCAACTTCTTTAGCCCTTTTTATAGCATTTGCTGTTGCCGAATTAACATAATTTACAATAGATAACAGTAGGATTAAAACCGATAACCCAACCATAATAAGTAAAAATTGAAGATTACCTTTTGCTTCTATCAAACTACCAGTTTTTGAATGTAAGCGAATGGATGATAAGGGTTCTAAAAGGGGTTTTACTTCGCCAAATTTCTTAATAAATTCCTCAATTTTAATACCTTGATCCTTTGCATAACGAGCTGTCATATTTTCAAAATATATTTTTTGAAGATTTTGAGTCACTCGTTTTTGGTCATTCGGATTTTTTAATTTTAACAATAGAACAAATTGAAAATTACCCCATTGCTGAATGGTTTCTTTTATTCTTGCATCCATAAAATTGACCACACAAGAAGGATTATATACTGATTTTTTATCCAGCTTATAAACACCTCTTACAATCAGAACTTTTTTCTGTAAAACTACTTTTTTACCCAGAGCCGTTTCGTTTCCAAAAAGGGTAATAGCCAGGTCTTGCGATAAACAAATACTGTTTACATCTGGTAATTCAGCTTTTTGATTCCCCTCTATAAACTCATAAGGAAAATAATCAAAAAAGTTTTTTTGTGCTACGACAACCTTGTCAGATTGTACTTTTTTATTATTAAAATACAGTATCTCATTATCATAACTTCCGCTTAAATAACAGTAAGATTCTACTTCAGGACTTACAGCCTGTATCGCAGATCCTATTGGTGATGAACTCGAAGCCCAATAGGTAGTTGCATCCATTTGATTAGCGACTAAAAAGACATTTTCTTTATTAGGATTCCATTGGTCATAACTCTGTTCGTCGTTCCAATATAAAATCGCAAAAATTAAACCTGCAATTCCAATACCCAAGCCCAAAACATTCAAAGCCGTAAAAAGCTTATTATTTTTGATGTGATAAATAAATACGTTGATCCAGTTCTTTAGCATGATTTAGTTTATTGAGTTACTTACTAAAACATCTACATTTCGATTATTCTTTTTTTCCGAAAGAATAATACCGTCTTTCATTAAAATGGTTTTCTGCGAAAATGAAGCATCATAATCAGAGTGTGTAACCATTAAAATTGTAGAACCACTAGCATGAAGATCCGTTAATAATTCCATTACTTCATTACCGTTTTTACTGTCCAGATTTCCTGTGGGTTCATCGGCAAGAATAATTTTTGGGTCGTTGATTAAAGCTCTGGCAACAGCCACACGTTGTTGTTGTCCTCCCGAAAGTTGTTGCGGATAATGTTTTAAACGATGAGAAATACCTAATATAGTTGCAATATTCTCTACTTTTTTCTTTCTTTCTGATGATGGAACATTGTTGTAAATTAATGGCAATTCGATATTGTCATAAACTGATAATTCATCAATTAAATTAAAATTCTGAAAAATGAATCCAATGTTTTCTTTTCTGGCTTTCGATACAAATTTCTCTTTTAATCCAATCATTTCCTGTCCTAACAATTCATAACTTCCACCAGAAGCGCTATCTAATAATCCGATGATATTTAATAAAGTCGATTTTCCACTTCCAGATGGTCCCATGATCGATATAAAATCGCCTTCGTTTACCGTTAATGAAATTTCGCTTAAAGCTTTTGTCTCTACTTCTTCAGTTCTAAATATTTTAGAAAGCTTTTCAATTTTGATCATAATAATTTGATTTTTGATGTTTGTTTTTCTGTCTAAGAATTGTATCGCTGAAGTAAAAAACAGATCCTAAATTAAGATAATTGATAACATAATCTATAAATATCTATTTTTGTTACATTTACTAGCAATAATGATTCTCATACTTGATGATTTACTAGTCTTAAAGTGATTTTCATGCCAAAAATTAAAAATATGTAACTGGCTTATTTTTAAGTTTTTATTTAAAGCCAAATTTAAAAGTGTCCATTATTGGACACCTTTCGTCCAAAACCGAACAAGAATGAAAAAGACAAATGCCTCAATATTGATTATAGATGACCAGGAAGACATCCTTTTTGCATCAAAAGTGTACTTAAAAAAGTATTTTGAGAACATTTATACGCTCAATAATCCAAAAAATATCGTCGAATTATTGGCAAAAAACACCATCGAGGTAGTTTTGCTCGATATGAATTACAGAATAGGTTTTGAGGACGGAAAAGAAGGTTTGTATTTATTAAAAGAGATAAAAACGCTTTCGCCAAAAACAGTAGTAATCTTAATGACGGCTTTTGGTAAAGTCGAAACAGCAGTAGAAGGTTTAAAATCGGGTGCTTTTGATTATATCTTAAAACCATGGGAAAATAAAAAACTACTAGAATCTGTAAAACAAGCAGTAGATAAATCCCGTAAAGACCAAAAGAAACTTAAAGACCACGAACCCGCAGAAGATTTCTTTATTGGTAATTCAGAGATTATAAAAAAAGCATATTCATTGGCAGATAAAGTAGCAAAAACCGATGCGAATGTTTTGATTCTGGGTGAAAACGGAACTGGTAAATTTGTTTTGGCACATCATATTTACACACAATCCGAAAGAAAAAACAATCCATTTATTGCAGTCGATTTAGGTTCATTAAACTCTAATATATTCGAAAGTGAATTATTTGGCTATGCCAAAGGTGCTTTTACCGATGCCAAAATTGATACTCCCGGACGTTTTGAAATGGCTCAGAACGGAACTATTTTCTTAGACGAAATAGGAAATGTCCCGCTACATTTACAATCTAAACTCTTGCAGGTTATACAAACCAAAACCGTAACCCGATTGGGAGAAACAAAAGCAAGACCACTTAATGTACGCATCATAACAGCAACCAACTTAAATCTTAAACTAGAGGTTGAGGATAAAACCTTTAGAGAAGACTTGTATTATCGTATTAATACGATGGAGATAGTGTTACCGCCATTACGAGAACGAAACGAAGACAAAATTCCTCTGGCAGAATATCTTTTAGAAAAAATGATTGTTAAATACAGAAGAGACGAAATTACTTTTGACAAAAAAGTATTCGAACAAATCGAAAAGCACGCTTGGAAAGGTAATATCCGTGAAATGGAAAACAAAATAGAACGCGCTGTTATCCTTTGCGAAAACAATCTCATTACGGTTTCTGATTTGGATTTAAACGAAATAACAACTTATGACGAAAATCCAGATGATATTCAGCTTTCCACAGTCGAAAAAGCTACCGTCGAAAAAGCATTACTCAAGAACAATAATAATATAAGTAAAACAGCTGAAGAACTAGGATTATCAAGAGGTTCTTTATACCGACGTTTAGAGAAATATAATATTAATCCATAAGTTTTGAAATTAACCGCAAAGTATACAAAAGATTAACCGCAAAGAATAGAATCTTTTTAATCCTTTTATCCCGATAGCTATCGGGAGTGGCTAAAAATTTTACCGCAAAGGTCGCAAAGACTTACGCAAAGTTTTTAATTCGCGGAAATTTGTGCAATTTGTGGTAGAGAAATTAACCGCAAAGAACGCAAAGGTTTACGCAAAGGTCGCAAAGTTTTGAATGTGATTAATCTGTGACAAAAACCAGTTTAACGAATAATACATTACTATCTACTATGTTTAAATCATTAAAAATATACAATCTTCTTTTTCTGAGATTACTACTTATTTTATCTGGTGTAGAAATCGCTATTTACTTCTTTAAAAAGGAGTTGATTTTTACTGCTATATTTAGCTTGTTCATTGTTTTTTTCCTTGTACGCGAAATGTATTTTTATGTTCGGAATTTCGTTTTGCTTTATAATAAAACTATTGCATCGATATTGCAAAATGATTTTAGTTCAGATTTTTCTAAACATAAATTCAACAAAAATTATGATGATTTATTTACTTTATATGATACCCTAAAAAACAACCAAAAAGAACAAGTTTCAAGAGATATTATATACCGTTCTATATTAAACAATATCGAAACCGGAATTTTTATTCTGCAAAAAGATGGCGATGAATGGAACATTTTTTTGATGAATGACTATTTCTCCAAATATTTTGATGTGCCTAAAATTTCTAAATGGAAATATCTAAAGAACCATTTACCAACTTTATGCGAAGTTATCGAAGATCAGGATTTTCAGGAAATTAAAACATCACTAGAAATTCGTGTGAATCAGGAAAACGTGCAAACCTTTGTTATGCAAACTTCCAGAACAGAAATATGCGATTTGGATTATTTTATTGTCTTGCTGGATTCAATTCAAAATGTGGTAGAGAAAAAAGAGAAAGAAGCTTGGGGAAATTTAATGAAAGTGATTTCTCATGAACTTTTAAACTCCATCACTCCTATTCGTTCTATTTGCCAAAACCTACAAGATTTGGTCGATCAGGACACCATGTCGACAGAAGATCTGGAAGACATTAAAAATAGCGTGGGAACAATGCTAAGAAGAAGCGACCATTTGCAAAAATTTATCGAAGGATATCGCAAATTAGCCATGTTGCCCTCTCCTAAAAAAGAGAAGATAGAATTGCAGTATTGGGTAGAAAATAGTCTTCAGGTTATGGCTCCGTTGTTTCAAAAAAATCAAATAGAAGTTATAAATACAATCGCTTTAAATCGCAAGATAAATGTTGATTCTCAGCAAATGGAACAAGTACTGATTAATCTTCTAACAAATTGTATTTATGCTCTCGAAGATTCTTTAAACAAACAAATTATTATTTCGGCCGAAGCCAAAGAAAACCGAACTTTTATACGAATTACCGATACTGGAAAAGGCATCGAAAAAGAAATAGAAAACAAGATATTTTTGCCGTTTTTTACTACTCGCCAAGAAGGTGCAGGAATTGGATTAACCTTGTCCAAAAGTATTGTAGAAGCCCATGGAGGTTATCTCGCTCATAAAAATGAAAATGGTAAAACTACTTTTGAACTTTGTTTGGTTGAGGATTAATTATCTTTAAAACTTTTTTATTAGTAAACGAACACTAAATCATTAGTACTATAAATCGTAAGGTAAAAATACCTGTATATGTAACTATATATGATAAAGTTCCTGAATAAAATCAAACTAATACCTTTACAACGGATCGCAAGTACAAATAACATATTATAAACATTGCCAACGGTTTCAACCGTTGGAACGAAATGTATTATCACAATCTTAATCGAACATTAGTAAAGAAATAAAGTTAATTTCTTTAAATAACTTTCAAAACTATGTCGAGTTACTCACGAAGATTCCTCTTTCATCGGAATGACAAGATTGAGAGATACAATGGAAAAGCTAACTGCAAAGTGTACAAAGATTTACACACAAACTAATTAATCTTTGAACCTTTGTAACTTAGAACCTTAGAATCTTAGCACCTTAAAAAAACTCTATTTCCCTTTTATAATTTTCCCATCCTTAGTAAATTCCAAATCGATTTTGTTTGTTAAATCCACATCAACATCTTTATGTCCGTAATCGATATGAGTAATTTTTTCGTTTGGATAATTCTTGGCAACATACTCTTTAATTGATGCAGCAATAAACTCGGTAGGAATTGGTTTGTCTCCTCCATCTACTTCACGATAAGAACCATCTTTCCAGAATTCTATCTCGGTACCATCTTTAAGTATTACCTCATACCCTTTTTCGCCATGTTCAGCATCTTTTTTGACAATCTCTACTGTTGAATGGCTAAAATATTTTTGCAGAAATTCCTGTGATGCTTTCGGTAATTCAGTAATTGTAATTCTCTTTTGTGCACTAGCCGATAATACAGAACCTAGTATTAATGCGGCAAAAATCATTTTACTTTTCATAATTCACTCATTTACAAAATCATAACTAATTTAATAAAAATAATAACCAATATTGAAATAAATAATTATATTTGATATATCAAATACTTTCAAATCTAAATAAGTAAACATGAAGCAGAAAACTCCAACTGGAACTGTACTTTATACAATAGAACAGACAATTAAAGAATACAGGAAAATTTGCCAAAAAAACATCCAAAAGATTGTAGATGATATTACAGTTGATCAATGTTTGGTATTAATTATCTTAAACGATAACGCAACAATTTCTCAAATAGAAATGGCCAAATTAATCTTTAAGGATAATGCTTCGGTAACCCGAATAATAGAATTAATGGTTAAAAAAGATTATCTAACGAGGGAAACAAATGAATTAGATAAAAGAAAATCCAAACTTGTAATAACCGAAAAAGGACAAAAAACTATTGTTCTATTAACTCCTGTTTTTAAGCTAAATCGCAATACTGCTCTAGACGGTTTATCTGCTGATGAAATTGAATTCCTTGATAAAATTCTACATAAAATAATTTCAAACTGTAAAACTTCCTAAAAATGAAACACATTGTAACTTTAGCATTGCTACTATTCTCCGTTTGCACGTTTTCTCAAAAAAATCCGACTGCAAAAGAAGAAATTAATCTTACTGAATTAAATAAAAAACAAATAATCGATTCGTTAACCAAACAACTCGAAGAATTCTATATCAGACCAAACGCTATTGGTGAGATAAAGAAAAAGCTGAATGAGAATTATAAGCAAGGGTTGTATAAAAATATTTCAAATCCAAATGAATTTGCCTCTAAACTCTCTACAAATCTAATAGATATTAGCAAAGATTTACATTTTAGAGTAATGTTTGATCCACAATGGGCAGAAAGTAAGCTAAAAGACACTGATAAAGAAACATTTAAAAAAATTAAAGCGGAAGAATTAGCTGAAGCTAAAAAGAAGAACTTTGGGTTTCAGCAAGCGCGAATTCTGGAAGGAAATATTGGCTATTTAGAATTTAATTATTTTGAAGATCCTGCAATAGGAAGCGAAACTGCAGCTGCAATGATGCAAATTTTAGGCAATACAGATGCTCTAATTATAGATTTGCGTAAAAATAATGGAGGAGCAATGGAGATGGGACAATTTATTAGTAGTTATCTGTACTCTAACAAAGAATTACCTCTTTATAAATACTATTATTACGAGAAAGGCAGAAAAAAATTGGAGCGAGAAATGTGGTTATTACCATCTGTTCCTGGTAAACGTCTGGATGATATTGATGTTTATATTTTAACAAGCGGAGCTACTTTTTCTGCAGCAGAATGGATGAGTTATTCGCTCCAAAATTTAAAACGTGTTACAATTATAGGCGAAAAAACAGCTGGTGGCGCCCACCCTATTGATCGCAAAGTTTTGGCTCATGGTTTTTCTGTAAATATCCCTTTTGGAGAAGTAAAAGATCCTATTACAAATACGGATTTTGAGGGCAAAGGTGTTATGCCAGATGTTTTATGCAAAAGTGAAGAGGCTGTAAATACATCGCATTTGATAGCCTTACAAAAACTATCTTCTAAAAATAAAGATTCTTTAAACAACCTTGATTGGTTTATTCCTATCATAAAGAACAGACAAAAACCAGTACATGTAGATAGTGCAATTTTAAAATCATATCAAGGTAAATACGGGAAAGCCGAAATAGTATTTGAAGATAATAGCTTATATTACAAATGGAATAATATAGTTACTTTATTACTTACTCCTCTAGAATCAGATTTATTTTTGATTGATGGTATAGATGATTTTCGTATCAAAATTATTTCTGAAAATAAATCTGTAACAGGAATCAGAAGAGTTTTTCAGGATGGAAAGGAAAGAGTTTACAAAAAAGATTAAAACTACAATTTAATAAAAATTAAAGCCTCTAAAATCAGTGATTTTGGAGGCTTTTACATAATATAGAGTTAGCACTAAATAACGTATTAATCTTAAAAAATTAGCTTTATATTAGCGCTTAATAAATCATATTGAGCGAACCCATTAGATAATACTTAAAAACGGATTTATTTCATAGTATCTAAACTTATCAATCCTGAGGTTCGAAAAATAGCTAAATAACACCTTCAATACTAAAATAGAAAACCAAAAATGAAAATAACTGAACACTCTTTTGGAGATTTTTTTATTACGACTGATAAAGCTAAATTAGACATTGTTGCCATTCATGATTTTTTATCAAAACATTCAG
The DNA here is from genome assembly GCF_057834355.1 of Flavobacterium sp. GL_143. NCBI lineage: Bacteria > Pseudomonadati > Bacteroidota > Flavobacteriia > Flavobacteriales > Flavobacteriaceae > Flavobacterium > Flavobacterium sp. GL_143. The sequence continues at coordinate 4,626,392 of NZ_CM174401.1, forward strand.
GTTGGAGTGACAATATTCCTTTTGATAACGTAAAAACTTCTATAGACAATTCGCTAAACTTTGGACTATTTTATAAAGACAAACAAATAGGTTTTGCAAGAGTAATTTCAGATTTTTCGACTATTGCCTATTTAGGCGATATTTATGTTTTAGATGATTATCGAGGACAAGGGCTTTCTAAAAAACTAATGAAAGTTGTAATGGGACACCCAAATTTACAAGGCTTAAGACGTTGGATTTTATTGACTTCTACAGCCGATTGGCTTTATGAAAAATACGGTTTTACAAAATTGCCAAAACCCGAAGTATATATGGAACTATTTAATCCTAATGTGTATAAAAAAGATTAAAAATAATTACAATAAATATTAGCAACAGCAAATGAATCTTAGAATAAAAAATTGCTATATCGAATTTGAAATTAACGATTACAAAAAATTCAATTGAATGACAAAAAACTATAGAATTCGCTAAGAAGTGTTATTTACCAATGATAGTCTATATCTTGATGCTATTTTTTACATTTAGACGAATTAGAAATACTGTGAAAGAGGAATATTAATTTTGGCAAAATTGTCGACTCTAAAACACGTCCAAAATGCATTTCTCTAAATAATCCAAATAGCCTTTTGAGGAGTAACCTAGTAAATCCATATAGAAGAAAGCATGTTTTTTTAGTTTCTCCCCATATTCTTTTAAATGTACAACCTTCACTATTTCATCATTAACTTTTACAAACTCTCGCACTTTTTTAGGTTCTATGTTATCAGGGTAAAAAGTACCATAATGATATAATTCAACCGTTGCAAATGAGATTAACGGATAACAAGGATGATAAAAAAAAGGATTGCCCAATATTCCTAAACTAATTATATCATCATGAGGAGTAAAAACATAATCTAACTTTTCTTTTGGATTAAAGTTTTTATTTATTACAATGATATTAAAATAGTTAGGTAGTTGAATTCCTTTCTTATTTTTAATTTGGTTCTTTAATCCAATATTATCATATTCAAAACCAAATTCTATATCATCATTTAGAGATTTTAAAAATCTAAATTTCCTATTTGACTTTGATTTTTCATATTTAAAATCCGGAAAATTCATCTCGACAAGCTTAAATACATATTGACTCCAAGATTCAATATTATAAACATCAATATCCCCTCTATTCTTAATTTTTTCAAATTCATTCAATGGAAATTCTACATCTTCAAGACATAAAAAATCTGCAATTTCATTATAACTCTTATTCTTTTTTAAATTCTTCCAAAATTCCTCTTGGCATTCATATAAAAGATTCTCAGTATCAACCCTATATTGTAATTGCTCCTTACTATGCCACTCAGGTTCATCATTTTTAATAATTCTAAAGTCTATTTCATTCTCTCTAAAAACAGCCCAATCGTCATTTCTGAATTTTAATTTTGGCACATTCAGAACCTCTAAACTTCTATTTATATTATAAATTGCTCTTTCAGGGCTTATCTTAAGAGGATAATACTCATCAGAAACGCCATCCAAAATTATCTTACAATAATTATCTTTTACTTCATTAACAATATCAATACTACTATCCTTTAATAATGAAGTATTATTAATTAAACTTGTTTGAAGTTTAGATCTGAAGTTTTCATTGAATTTCATATTGGCTTTATTTTAAACTGTCCATAATCAATAATAGCAATCGCTAATTTACAATAAGTAAGAACTTCATTTAACTCAATTTCAGAAACCTTTGCCTTTTTATAACAATTATTTAGTAAGATTAAACTTTTGCAAAATTAATATTTTTAATTTGTATTTTCGTTTAATAAAAAAAATCTTCCAAAATATAAAATATAGTATACCGCGAAAAGACTACATAATACATAAAAAACTAAAACAATGATTCAATTAATTAAAGAAAATAGATTTCCGGAACTAATAGAAAATTTAAAAAACTCTAATGATTTTCAAATACATAACTTCCTTTTAGAAGTGTTGTTAAATAATAAAATTGAGATTAATAACGAAAGTTTTGATGCCAAAAAATATCAGGAAGAATTTATAGAAGGTTTAGAAATATATTTAGCTCTGGAAAAGTCTAATATTAATGAATTACAGCTCAAAGAATATTCAAATGTTTTAGTAGAATTGGCTTTTAACATGAGTGCCTTGATTCAGTTTATGTCAAAAACGGCTATGGATAAAGGCGTTTACTTATCTGATGCAAAAGAGCTTTATGAAGTTAAACCCGAAATAAGAGAAAAATTGCAAGCTTTTATTGATATACTAAATACAAAAAATGACGAGGATAAAGCTATTGCAAATATTGCAGCTGCCAAAGCTCAGGTTAGTAACTCCATAGGAAATTTACTCGAAAAGGTTGAAATTGGAGAAGATATGCTACAATTTGCTCAAAGTTATGAGCAAGTTGGTCAAACTGAATTTGCAATCAAAATTTATCAAGGTATAATGAATGACTTTGAATGTGAATCGGTTAAAAATTCAAGTGGTTTATTTCCTGAAATGGCCCAAATAGACACTCGCCCAAAAAAGGAAATTGAAATTTTTGAAAAGGCTAAAGTGAATTTTGAATTACTTACTGGTGAAAAAATACCTGAAATTAAAAGAGTACATATTGATGATGACATAAATGCCAGAAAATTGGTTGAAGAAAACGAAGCTCAAAATAATAAAGTAAAAGAAGATTTAACTGAACTAAAAAAAATCCAGAATAAAGAGATAAACCCTGATCTTTATGAAAAAATAGTGGCTTCTTCCAGATTATTATTAAAAAAAGAATCTGATAAAAATGTAAATGTTATATGGGCTATTGATTGTTTAACTGCTATCGTTGAAAATGATAACTTAAATGAAGTTTCGGATATTTATATTTATGAAGAAAGTGTTAGCGAATCTGAAATAAAGCTAAAAAACACGATACTACATGCTATAACATCAATAATTGGATTTGAATATAAGGACGAAAATTTTCAATATCTTGAAAATATTATTTTAGTAGATAAAGAATCTAAAGGTGTAATTGCATTAGATTATATCTTGAAGCTTGGCAGATATCATGAAAACTTTAAAGATAGAGTGCTAAGTTTTGTTGAAGTAAATCTATTAACTTTTTCTAGGAAACAATTAAGTATAATTACCTGGTATTTAGTTAATCTCTATCCTGAAGACAGCAGAAATATTAATATTATTAAAGCAATTGAAAATAAAGCTGGAGTTAGAATTCTAGATAAATCAAAAGAAACCGTAATCGAAAAGAAAATAGAAGCTCCAATTGCTGAAAAGCCAAGCGAACCTGTAATTGAGAAAAAACAAGATGCTGCGATAAATACTAATATTATAAATGAAGAAAATTCAAACGAAACAAAAGCCTGGTGGAAATTTTGGTAATCTTCCCTACCCTTTCTTTCTTTAATAATTTTATAAAATCAGCGTAAATATGGCTTACTTTACGTAGCTAATGGTAAACAACACAATGAATATTCATAATCTTCCTAACGACTTCAATATAGATTCCAAAAGTGAGATACAACTTTTTGATTATAGTGTGACCAGTTCTTCTATCAAGAATAAGGTAATGCTCAATACAAATGTTTTAAGCTTTTTACTTGAAGGAACTAAAGAATTCATTACAAAAGATAAAGCAACAATTATTAATAATGATGCGTTCTTGTTGATAAAATCAGGAAATTGTTTAATGACCGAAAACCTTTCGGATACCAATGTATATCGTAGTGTATTGCTATTTTTTAACGATGATGTCCTTTTAAAATTATTGCAAAAAAACAATGTTTCAAAAACTGCTGATCCTAGTTCCAAACCTTATGAGATATTCCAATACGATGATTATGTTCATCATTTTGTAAAGAGTTTAATCCAAATAAAGACATACGATCATTCTCTACGAGATAGCTTATTGCAAACCAAACTTGAGGAAATATTAACCTATTTATTATACAAAAACGGTACTGGATTTTTAAATAATATACTCGCCCAAGACAGCCAAAACAGGCGCTTTACAGATGTAATAGAAAGTAATAAACTTAATAATTTAACCATTCAGGAGCTTGCTTTTTTATGCAATATGAGTATTTCTACTTTCAAGAGAAACTTTGAACAACAGTATCAAACAAGCCCAAGAAAATGGTTTCAAGAAAAAAGATTGGAGTACTCTGCTTATTTATTAAGTACCAAAAAAAAACGCCCTGTTGATATTTATTATGAAATAGGATTTGAAAGTTTATCTAGTTTTACACAAGCCTTTAAAACCAAATACAATACTACCCCTAAACAGTTCCAGCTAGAAAAATGAACTTCTGGAAACACTTTTAGAACTTCTTAGAACATCTCTAAACCTTCCTTGCAAAATATCTTTGTAGTCTATAATTTTAAAGAATTAAAAAATGAAAAAGATTAGTTTAGCATTGCTTGGTTTACTATTTACTACAAGTACGATTTTCGCCCAAAAAACATTTACTTTAAGTAGTAAAGATTTAGGCGGACAAGCCACAAAAACCGAAGAATTTGGAGGTTTCGGATGTACAGGTAAAAACCAATCTCCACAATTATCTTGGGCAAATGCACCAGAAGGCACTAAAAGTTTTGCAATCACCATGTATGATCCTGATGCTCCAACTGGTAGCGGATGGTGGCATTGGATAGTATTTGATATTCCGGCGAACATTACCGAATTAGTTACAAATGCAGGAAACGTAACTTTAAATCTTGCTCCCAAAGGAGCAATTCAAGGTGTCACCAATTATGGTGTGGCAGGATATGGCGGACCTTGTCCTCCCGAAAATCACGGTTTTCATCAATATATAATAACCGTTTATGCTCTAAAAACCGATAAACTAGGTTTAGACTCCAATACAAATCCTGCTGTTGTTGGTTACAATCTATGGGCAAATACTATTGCCAAGGCAAGTATTGTAACGTATTATCAGAGAGAAAAGAAATAACAGCTCTCCTGCTATCAGCTAAAATAAGCTGCGCAAATGTCCCTGACTTTGCGCAGTTCATTATTTTCTATTAAAGTTGATAAAAATCTGTTGACATGGTAATCCTTTTTTTATTTTACTTTAATTAATGGAAACCATTTTTTGTATGATAAACTTCTCCATAACCATTCTAATAAGCCATAGTTATACTTTTTTAACCACCAATTGCTAAAAAATACTTGCAGAATATAAATAATAATTCCAGCAAGGAAATACCAATACCAAGACCAATTTGGTCTAATACAGATGAACAAAAAGAAGGAGATTATATTTTGCAAAACATAATTTGTTAGCGTCATTCTCCCAGTAGCTTTTATAAGATTAAATACACTCTTAAAATATCCTGAAAAATATATCCAGCAAATAAGTGAACTTGAGAAAATCGTTAAACTTAATGCTACTGGGTAATACAGATTGTAGTAATCATTAAGAGTCCAGTCATTTTTATCTACAGCCATTTGTAATAGAAACATGACTATAGAAATAATTAAACTATAGAACACTATTTTTTTTAGAACTATCCTTGGTTTTCTATCTATCATTTCAAAGAAATTACTTCTCTGAAATGCCATTCCTAATATAAAACACCCTAATTGAATTAAATGCAATATTACCGAATAACTTAAGCGTAACATCCATTTATATCGCATATATAAATTAGCTTTAACACTATCCAAAGTTGTATGGCTATTATAAAGTTCATAAAAAATATCACGATATTTTGGTGTAAACAATAAATGATGCCGTCCCAACAATGACTGTAATGCCGGTGTCAGTAATAAAATAGTTACTGACAAAATAAAGAGTGATCTTGTGCTACAATTATAAAACATAAGCAATATTAGCCCCATGAATGCGTAATCAGTTAAAATATCACCTCCAAAAAATATGCTATTTATGAACCCAAATACAAACAACCAAAGCATACGATTTATAAAAAAAGTATAATGATTCTGTCCATTTTGCTTAATGTTTTTGAGCAAAACAGAAAATCCGTAACCAAATAAAATAGCTAATAATGTCCATCCCTTGGATTCAAAAACAGTTTCGGATATTATTTTTAAAGTTTCCGAAAGAGAATTTGAATCAGAATCCTTCGAGTGATTGTTCCAGCTATATATTGTAGAATAATTCATTACAGCCACACTAAATAATGCCCAACCTCTTAAAATATCTATAATTGGTGTTCGTTGACTTTGCGAAATTGGTTTAGTTTCTATCAAAATGATATATGATTAAATTTTAATACTGATTTTTTTTAATTGCTATCCATCACAACTCGGTAACAGATATGCCGTTTAACAATTACCAATATGATGCAATATTTTGCTATGCCTTGATTCATTTATTAAATAATCCCAAAAGAGAAAAACTAATTCAAGACTGCTATAATCAACTATCACAGAATGGTTATATGATATTTATTGTCATTACAAAAAAGCACAAACTTACTGCAAAGGCACATTGATTAGTAAAGTACTTATAGGGGCTTAATTTGATTGTAAGGCTTCTCCTCAAGGATAGATTGTATCGAATCGCTTATTTCATCTAAATTATTTTGTTTGTTATTGGTCATTAAAATAATCGTGAAATTTTGATTACTAACCAGTAAAGCTTGGTAATTAAAAGCAGCTCCATCATGTATATGACTTGTAACTTTATCATCATCTATACTTCCTTCTCCAAGTCCCGTTTGATTTCCTTTAGAAAACGGGATAAAAAGCTCAAGTGTAGATTCTGGATTAATAATTTTAAACGAATTAATTGCTTCAGACCATTTATAAAAATCCTTTAAATTTAGTGCTGTCCAGCCCGAAATATTGTATTTAATGGCATCTTGTTTTCCTTTATTATTAAATGATATTGCAAAAAGTTTCTCTTTTTCGTCTGGATCAACAAGCCCATTTTTTATACCAATAGGTTCTAGGATCTTTTTTATCACAAAAGAATTGAAAGGCATATTGGTGATTCTTTCTATGATTCTTCTCTGCAGAAATACATTATTGTTGTTATAATCATACTTCGTTCCTGGCTCAAAATCAAGAATTAGTGTTTTTTTCAGTAACATCATATTATCAGAATCCTGATTAACTTCATTCCATTTTATTTGAGGAAGACCGCTTGTGTATTGCAGTAAATGAATAATTTTAATTTTATTTGCCCAAGAAGGAAGTTCGGGTAGAAATTTAGAAATAGAATCGTCCAGTTTTAATTTTCCTTGCTCTTTAAGCATCATAATTCCAATAGCGTTAAACTCTTTTGCAATTGAACCTATATGAAAGCGATATTTTGTGTTTAATTGAGTTGTATTACTTGCATCGGCTTGACCAATGGCTTTTTCGTATATTATTTTACCTTTTTGAGCAATTAAAATATTACCGTTGAAAGCTTTTAACTTATGCGCTTTTTGAAATAAGCTGTCTAGATTAGTCGTTTTTTGAGAGGATTGACTGTAACAATTACCACAAGTTACTAATAAGGCAATGAGGAGTATAATTCTATTGCTTTTAACTATTTTCATATATAATTTTTAATAAATATAATAGAATTTAATATTATTCCATTAAAAAAAAATCAATCAACTCAAACCATAAAAAGATAGTTGAATAAAATGTGGAGTTAGTTAAAATTAATCGTTTTTAAAAATTCCTCAATTATTTAAACATCTCTTATAAAACTGCGCAAGTATCACTGACTTTGCACGGCTTTTATATTTATGCATTAAATACAAGCTTAAGATTATTATGTCTATTAGTATTGAGAAATTTTTAATGAAATATAGTTTCATTTTAATAACACGAAAAATCCTGTTTTTATATTACTCTTTTATTATATTTGCCACCAATAAAACGAAGATTTTTCTTAAAATCAAGTTATCTATTATTTTACACAAACTAATGCTAATATGAAATTTGTCCTTTTTGTTTTTCTGATATTTTGTTTTGGATGCGAAACAAAAAAAGACAATACAGCAAGAGAAACCAAAACCGAAATTAAACGGTTTATTATTGGCGATGTTAATAATGATAAAATCCAAGATACCGCTTTTGTAAGTGTTATAAGTCATAACAGTCTTGACCAAGTAGTTATTGAGTTTTCTAAAATAATTCCTCCTTTAAGTTTTGAAAGTTTAGGTGTTTATATTCAAAAAGTAAATGATTTGAATGGCGATAATAGAAATGAAATCATAATATTTTCCAGAACTCATGAAGGCTGGTGGAATGAAATTTCTATTTGGAGTTTTTATAATAAAAAGTGGGAAAAAATTGCAAAAACAAAAGCCTTTATTTCTGAAGATAAAGATTTTAAAAACAGAATAATTAAAGAAAATGACTACTATTTTTTAATTGGGGATGACATGTGGAATGAGGATGAAAAAGGAGCCTTTTTAAAAACTAAAGTAAAAATATAAAAAACGCATAATACCATCATAGACGATAGTTAGTATTAAATACTAATTAACCTTGATAACAACTATAATACTAACCTCAGAATTTATTAACCTCAAAATAATTAATACTATAAATTTTTATGACTACAAACACTTACTTTATTATTGGCGGTATTGCCGTTTTATTTATTGCATACATGATTTTTCTAAAAACCATTATGAAAAAACGCAATAATAAACTTTTAGAAGACTTTAATAACAATCACTCCAACTCACCACTAACCGATGAGCAAAAAAGACTGCTTTCTTTTGGAGGAATTTTGTTTTATTACAGAGGAGAAAAAATACTTGGTATTAAACCTGAGAATAGTTTAAATGAATACATAGGAGGTTTAAAACTTCAATGGGAAATAACAAACGAAGCTGAAGCCAAAGAAACTTTGAATGATTTATTATCATTGCAGAGAAGTAATGAGTTCGAACCTGTTTTCTTGCAATCATCAAAAGAATTAAGTAGTATTCAGAAAGATATTTCAAAAGGTTTAGGATTAGATCTGGATAATGTTACAAAAATAAAATCAGCTTATGCATGGGATATTTGCAGAGCAGTATCATTAGCAAAATGGTGTTATTGGGTAGGTTATTTAACCGAAAATGAAACTTGGGAAATCATGAAAAAAGCTTCTGAAATAGCAATTAAAAAAGGGGAAAACTGGACCGATTATACCATTTCATTTTTATTAGGAAGAACTATACAAGGATTTGATTTAGATGAATTGATAGTCGAAAGCAAACAAATACTTACTAGTAAAGGACCATCATTAAGAAAAATTGAAGATGTGGATATATATACAAAATACCCTTTTATAAAATAACCTCATCAATATTTATGATTCTAGAATGTTACAATTTATTAAAAACAATAGAACAGCGACCTATTATGTGGACTGGCGAAGCAAGTCTTAAGAGTATAAAGACCTTTGTTTCGGGCTATTATCTAGCGCTTATTGATAATTAAGATTGTAAATGAGCACATAGATGAACCTTTTTTTGATTGGGTTGCAAATAAGCTTGGCTATTTTGAATCAACTGCTGGATGGGCAAATATGATTTTAGCATATAGCATAGGAGTCAAACCTGAGAATATAATTTGGGAAGAGCTTTTTGTTTATGATATTACTCAAGAACAGCATTTAAAATCTATTAAATTATTTTACGAATTAATCGAACAATTCAAAAATGAATTAGAAGGCATCTAATCAATTTATAAAAGAGTTTATATAAAAAAATGCGCAAATGTCTCTGACTTTGCGCATTTTTTTTGTTCATGCAAAACCTAAATATAAGTTCATTTTCTACAAGTGATTTTAAAGCGATTAGCTCCAAAATTGTCTTTTTTAAGCTTACACTTTTTAACCTAAAATCAAAGAAAGTGTGAGTTTTTTGCCGTTTTTAGCGAAAAAAGTTCTATATTACGGAAAATCAGAGCCAATTTGTGATTAAAAGCAATTGGCGAGAATATTAATTTACCCGTATTTATATTAAAAAAAATGAAACAATTACTACAGTGGACAATCATCATTCCAGCACTTTCCTGGATTCTATTTTTTAGCGGACTTGTTGACAACAGCAGTATTTTTCAAGTTATTGCAAGTATACTACTTATCCTGAGCGTTATGTCGGCAGTACATCATTCAGAAATAATCGCAGAAAGAGTTGGAGAACCTTACGGAACCATTATTTTGGCCATATCTATAACCGTTATAGAGGTTTCGATTATTGTTTCCTTAATGATGTCCGAAGGCGCAGAAGCAGCTTCATTAGCCAGAGATACTGTATTTGCCGCCACAATGCTTATTCTTAATGGTATCATTGGTCTTTGCCTATTAATTGGTGGTCTAAAACATTACGAACAAAATTTTTCTGTCTCTTCTGTAACTATTGGATTGGTTTCGCTAGTTTCGATTATCGTATTTACATTGGTCTTCCCTACTTTCACCGAAAGTGTTAAGGGTTCTTATTATTCAGTACCTCAACTTGTTTTTGCATCAGGTGCCTGTATTGTTATTTATTCTTCATTTCTGTTTGCGCAAACCACAAGATACCGCCAATATTTCCTTACGATTGGAGCCGATGAAAATGAAGATGCTGCAGAACCATTAGCAATCGATAATAAAACCTTTTATACAAGTTTGGTTTTCCTTATCGTAAGCTTAGGTATTGTGGTGCTACTAGCAAAAACACTTTCGCCTACTATCGAGAGCATTATTGTAAGCTATCATCTTCCTAAAACTTTAGTGGGAGTTGTAATTGCAGCAATAATCTTGTTGCCCGAAGCAATTGCAGCAATTACTGCGGCAAGAAAAAACAGACTACAAACGAGTTTAAACTTAGCCTTAGGTTCAGCATTGGCAAGTATAGGATTAACCATTCCTAGTGTTGCAGCTGTTTGTATCATGATGGATATGCCTATTATCCTTGGGCTCGACATAAAATCTATTGTATTATTAGCATTATCAGTATTTACCGTAATGTTGTCGTTAAGCAAAGGAAAGTCAAATATTGTTTACGGAGTAGTACTGCTAGTCAATCTATTTGCCTTTGTATTCCTTATGATATATCCATAATCTCGTAAACAACTTAACTTTTATAAAAAATGCGCAAGTATCTCTTACTTTGCGCATTTTTTTTTGATTATTTACGTTGAAATTAGATCTATAATAACATAAATAAAAGCCTACTTGTAGCACAAAGTCAATCAAACTTACATTGGCAAAATAATTTTATGCTTTTTATAAATAACTAATCAGTAACTTTCTAAAATAAAACTTATTAAGTCATTTTTATGAAAAACATTTTATTCATTATATGTATTTTACTCATTCAAACTGATTTTATTTTTGCACAAAATCAAGAGAAAGAGGTTATATCGTATCTTAAAAAAGAAATGAAAGAGCAAAAAATTCCAGGACTACAAATTGCTATAATTAAAAATAATAAAATTCTATTTTCAAAATCTCTCGGTATAGCAAATATTGAGTTTTCTGTTCCTGTAACTAATAACACTAAATTCTCAATTAATTCTATTGCCAAAATAATTACTTCGGTTGCGATTATGCAACTTGTCGAAAAAAACAAACTTCAAATTGAAGCTCCTATTTCTAATTATTTGGATTCTTTACCAAAGGATTGGGGCAAAATCACCGTTAAGCAATTACTAAGTCACACTTCTGGTTTACCCGACATTGAAGCCTCAAGTGGCGATGGCTTAATTAGCGACAAAGGGCAAGATTCAGCTTGGGTTAAAGTTCAAACTTTGCCTCTACTATCTAAAGCCGGAGAAAAATTCAACTACAATGCAACAAACTATCTTTTGTTACAGCAAATTATTGAAAAAATCACCAAGCTTCCTTTCGAAAAATTTGTTGAAACATACCAATTTAATGTTGCTAAAATGAACAATACAAAATATGCAAATTCATATGATGTATTTAAATATAAAGCGCCAACTTATAGTTTTTATCAATTTAACAAAGCAATTGGGGATTATATTAAAACCGATAAACTAACCGTTACGTACGAAGATTTCCCGACTACCTTTAGAGCAGATGCTGGTGTATTTACAAATGCCGATGATATGGCTAGATGGGTTATTGCATTACAAAATGGCGATTTTTTACAAAACAAGGAAAATATCCGTAAAATATGGGAACCTACAAAATTAAATAATGGAAGTTATGATGGCTTTGGAGGTATTTTAGATTCATATGCGTTAGGTTGGCCAATCATAAACAGAAAAACTCATTTTGCTGCTTCGGCTTTTGGAGGAGGACGCGCTTCTATTACCATTTATCCTAATGATAATTTAGCTATTATATTGTTTACCAATCTTACTGGGATTGAAACTTATACTATAACAGAAAATATTTCGAAGTTCTATTTTAAAGATTAATGCACAATGACAATATAAAAAATATCAAACTGGATGACTCCTACTCTACCCAACCATACAAATCTAATAATCGATCTATTCTATAAAACCTCCATTAAAAATAATGGAGGTTTTTTGTAGAATTTATGGTCTTTATTAGTAACATTTTGATAAAATACCCTCTGATTATATTCATTGTACCAACTTAACTATTAAATTACCAATACTCAAGATTTTTCTTATATTCGCTTAAACATAATTCAATTTATATCTTAAAATAATTTAAAAACATACTATTCAAAGTCATTTATAACCTAAAACATTCACCAAAAAACCACCACAAAAAGAATGAAGAACAGACTTTTACTAACATTTTTATTTTTGACATCATTAGCATTTGGACAAAAGGCAACTTTTAATATTAAATATTCTGAACAGTTGGCCGTTTATGTTTTTTTACAAAATCTTTCTGAAGATTATCCTGAGAATGTTTTCAAGACTGAATTTCAAAAATCAAAATATAACGTTGACAAATACAAAACTATAATCTCAAGATTTAACAAATTAAACATTTACTATAGTTTCCCATATGATGATTATCCATATGGTTCAAAAAAGACGATGCAAACGGAAGATCTATTGAAAAAAAATCTAATAGAAACAGAAAATCTAAAGGATTTTAAAATTCGTTCGATTGGTTTTATTCCAAATAATACACTGAATGATTTAGCTGAAAGTATTTTGGAATTTACCCCAATTTATAATGAGCTAATATACAATCCAAACAAAGAGAAATTCGAAAACCAAATTAAAGAAGTCACAAAGTATTCTAACGAAAACCAGATAGAAAACTACTTCCAGACGGGATTATTATTTTATAATTCGAGTTGGGACAATTCAATTCCTTTCAACGTAGCTTTTTATCCGTTACCAAATTCTAAAGGATTTACTGCACAAGCATTTTGCAACAATTTTATTAGTGCAATACAAACCGATTTAACATCGTATAAAGACTTATTTAGTGTTATGCTGCACGAAACCTATCATATAATTTATGATGAACAGTCGCTTGAAGTAAAAACAGATATTAATACTTATTTTAAAGAAAATAAATCGAAATGTAGCAATTATGCCTATCAGCTTATGAACGAAGTCTTGGCAACCGCTTTAGGAAATGGGTATGTTTATGAAAAATTAGACGGAAAAATTGACACTGGAGATTGGTATAATAAAAAATATATTAACCTTATGGCAAAGCAAATTTATCCGTTGATTACAGAATATATTAATCAGAAGAAACCAATAGATAAAAACTTTATTGATACATACATCAACCTATATGAAACAAACTTTCCTGATTGGATAAATGAGCTTAATAATATAATGTCTTACAGATATGTGCTTACCGAAAATGAGAAAGATATTAAAACCATAAACCAATTGTTTCGCTATCGCTCCAGAACTGAAAGCGAAGACCAAATTACAGAAAGTAGCATTGAAAAAATGCAAAAAACATCGCTAACAAAAGTGGTAATCATTTCCAAAAACAGTTCTGAAAAGATAAAACTATTAAAAACTAAATTTAAGGAATTAAAAAATTGGAAAGTTGATGCAGACAAAGAGTTTGCCTACAAAATTCTATTAGACGATAAAAGCCAATTGATAATATTAAACCAAAAAAAATCAACAATTGAAACCCTTATCAAATCAGTAAAATAAGATATAGTCCATTTATTAGAAAATGAAAATTACCATACAAATAATCATGTTGTTTATTTTATCGTCTGCTTATGGTATGCATAAATTACCGCCTATAGATAGTATAAATAATATTGAAAGCAAATGTTCTATTACTACTGTAACATTAAAAACCGAAAGAATTGAGAAGAAACGAAAATTCCTTTTTTGGAGATTACCACACAAAAAAATAATACATATTGATAAAGTTTTTGATAGTAACGGAAAGAGAATTTTAAAGAAAACTACAATTCAAGTTTGTTCATCCTGCTCTTGTGATGATATAAAATATCGTCGAGTAAAAATTGTAAATAATGAAATATGGATTTTTCATTACAATACAAATCCTGAAAAAGGAATAATAAAACGTTACGACTTTTGTGGGAAGTTTTTAAACCAAAAACCTTGGGTTGATGAATCTTTTAATGATGATTAATCTAACAAATTAATACACTTCAAAATCTTAAGCTGTACGAAGTCTCCCGACTTCGTACACTTTTTAAGTAGGTAAACACAATAATTCAAAATAATAAAATTATAGGCGTAACAATCTTATTAATTATTAGTCTATTATAAAAAACATCTATCTGTAAAAATAATTACAAGTATCTTAATTCTAGTTCTATTGGAGTTATCTGTTTGATACAAATTATGGTGAAGTTTTGAAAAAAGTAATAGCGAACAATAAAAATTAAACTAAAATGAAAAAAATACTTTTTTTTATCTTACTCTCTAGCTTCTTAACGAATACAGTTTCTGCTCAAGAATTGAACAATTTATTTTCGACACTTTCTGAAAGGAATCTTTTTAAGGGCAGTGTTGTAATTTCTAAATCAGAAAAAACTATTTTTTCTAATACTTATGGGTTTTCTAATATAGAGAAAAAAGAAAAGTTTAATGACAATTCTCGATTTCCAATTGCTTCTGTTACAAAAACCTTTACAGCAACAGCTATACTGCAGCTTAAACAGAAAGGCAAACTTAAAATTGATGATCCGGTTCAGAAATACCTTTCAGATTTTCCTTATCCAAATATCACTATCAAACAACTGCTTAATAACACATCAGGATTAGCACAATATTATAATTTATTTGATAGTATAATAAAAGAACAACCCGAAAAAATAATTTCGAATCAGGATATTATTCCAACATTCATTCGTTTTAAAACACCGCTTGCATTTTTACCAGGAAGTAAATGGGACTACAATAATATTAATTTTTGCATCGCTGCATTAATTATCGAAAAAGTATCAGGAATTAGCTATGCTAATTATATGGAAAAAAATATTTTCGCCCCTGCAAAAATGAAAGACTCATTTGTTCCGATTAACAGAAAAATTAAAGAACCAAATCAAGTAGAATTATACATGTATCCTAACTTCTATTCGACAGATTTTGCTAATATAAATACCTTAAAAGAACCATTTTTAATATTCGAAAAAAGCAACTTTTATGGAAATGGAGGAATCGTAAGCACCGCTTTAGACTTGCAAAAATATCAAAACGCATTATTTACCTATCAGATTTTAGGCAAAAAAGAACTAGAGGAAGCTCTTACAGCTACAATACTTAATGATGGAAAAAAAGCAACTTATAATCTAGAAGGAAAAGAAATGAGTTATGGTTTAGGTTGGGGGATGTACACCGATGAAAGTAATGGAAAAATAGTTTTTCATGATGGCTCTATTACAGGTCTTACCAGTATTTTGGCACATAACATTACTAAAAATCAAACTGTAATCCTTCTATCCAATACAGGAAATTGCCCAGTGTATTCTATCCTTAATACCATCTTACAATTAATGGACAACAAACCTTATACAATTCCTGCACAAAATCTTTCAAGAATCTATGGCAATTTACTTGAAAACGGAAATAAAGAAAAAGCAAATCAATTGATTAATGACTATTTAAAAAATCCAAAAAATTATGAAGCAACCGAAAGAGATTTTAATCGATTAGGCTATCAGTTTCTTAGACTACAAAAAAATGAAAATGCTTTGCAGACATTCAAAGCCGGATCATTAATTTTTCCTGAGAGTTGGAATATTTATGATAGTTATGGTGAAGCATTACTTCAATGTGGCAAAAAAGAAGATGCGATTAAAATGTATCAAAAATCTGTTGAATTAAATCCTAATAACGAAAACGGAAAAAAAGTTCTGAGTAGTTTACTAAAGGCATAACTAGATTAGCAAGAACTGTTACATTTTGGAATTTGAAAATTAAAAAAATGATCAAAAATATATTATTTCTTATCCTGATTAACTGTCAATTTGCATTTTCGCAAATTGAAATACTTACTCCTGAAAAACTAAACGAGGATTTAATAACTTTTAGGAATATACGCGAAACTACAAATTCAGGATTATATAAATATAGAACAAAAGCTCAAATTGATAGTATCTATACTTGGGCAAATAATGAAATCAAGAAACCATTAAATACCATTGAGTTTTATAAAATCATTTGTCAATTAACCGATTTTGAAGGAAGCGTTCATAACGAAACCAATTTATCTGCTGATACCAAAAAAGATTTTATTTCATCAGATGGGTATTTTCCAATTCCGGTTAAACTAATTCAGAATAACTTGGTTGTAAATACCAATCATCATGAAATTTCATTAGCATCAAAAATACATAGCATAAATGATGTAGCTATTGAAACTATTTTAAAAAGAATAAAAAAATACTACACAACCGATGGCTATAATGTTTCTGGGAAAACGATTGGAATTAATGCTGCATTTTCAAGATATTACAAATATGAATTTGGTCCTGCTGCAAATTTTAAAATTGAATATTCAGAACCCAATAAAACCGAAATTAAAACCATAACTATTAAAAGTGTTACGGACAAAATTAGATCTGAAGCGTTTCTTAATCGACATTCAAAATCTATAGATAGCCTTTATTATACCAATATTAAAAAGGATAAATACAAATTTGAATTGATAAACCAGAAAATTGCAATCCTAACTGTAAACACTTTTGCAATAGGCCGAAATAGCAAAGATCCTGAACATATCGTTTATAAGAAGTATTTGGATAGTTGTTTTACTAAATTAAATAGTGATAAAATAAACTATTTAATCATTGATGTCAGGACAAATGGTGGCGGAACTGACCCTAATGATATATTACTATTCTCATATCTTGCAAATAAGAAATTTAGAGAAAATAAATCTGCCTATATAAGTTTTCAGAAAATTCCTTATTCCAAATATTTAGTTCCAGAAGAAGAAGACCCGAAGGAAGAAGAAAAAGCAAGGTTAGAATTTGAAAATGAAATCAAAGAAGAATTCCCGAATTTAATAAACGGAAAATACTATCAAACTGAAAACTTCAATAAACCTATTGAACCAAACGAAAACGCCTTTAAAGGAAAAGTATATCTCTTAATTAGCGAGCGAATTGCTTCGGCTGGTTCTCTTTTTGCTGCCTTAGTTGCTAGTAATACTAATGCAACAACTATCGGGCAGGAAACGATGGGAGGTTATTTTGGACATAACGGGCATACTCCTATTGAGTATCAATTACCGAATTCAAAGATTACAACTAAGTTTTCTATTGTAAATTTAGAACAAGATGTAATTAAGAAAAAGAATCAGAAATTTGGAAGAGGAGTTATACCTGATATTTACAAATCACAAACATTAGAAGAGTTCATAAATAATGAAGATGACACAATTAAATTTACTTTGAGGATAATCGGTAGAAAGAAGTAATAATGCTATTTTTGATACTCTATAAACGAATTAACTTTTGCTTTATAGTAACCCAGAAATAGTATATCTAAGTAAAATATGAGTGACGAACAATTAATATTGTGGAATAAGATTAAGAATTTTGAGCTCGATGAACCTGAAATTTCATTTAGTTTTACAGATAGACTTGCCAGAGAAAATGGTTGGACAATTGAATATTCTATCCGAGCGATTTTAGAATATAAAAAATTCATTTTTCTATTAACCATTGCAAATCATCCATTAACTCCATCGGATCAGGTGGATCAGGTTTGGCATTTGCATTTGCTCTACACGCAATCATATTGGGAAGATTTTTGCGAAAACACAATCAAAAGAAAAATTCATCACGGACCAACTAAAGGTGGTAATACCGAGAAAAGTAAATACACTAATTATTACGAAAAAACCAAAGAATTATATCTTGAAATTTTCAAAACCGAAATACCGAAAGATATTTGGCCGTCAAGCGAAATTAGGTTTACTGAAATTAACTTTGAAAGAATAAATCTGGATAGAAACTGGATTATAAAAAAACCTTTTTAAATGAAATATTTATCTGAACTAACGCCAGCAGAAATATTAATATTAACTAAAAAAAATGTTACTCAGCAGGAACTTTTAAAAATAACTTTCATAGATTTATTATTTAAACAAGTTTTACGAACTTTTGAAGTAGAAAGACAGCCACACATTAGAGAAAAAGTGAAAGTTTATAAATATGTTGGCATAGGACAAAACTATAAAACTTATAATTCTCAAAATCACGAAAGATCGTTTCTATCTACTTTTGGAACTGATAATACGGTGGAAATATTGTTTAGGAATTTGGTTAAAATTGCTTTTCAAAAAACTAGAACAGTACAAGATTTAAAAAATGATTTAATAAAAACTCCAACTCTGAAAAAATGCTTTTCTCAAAACCTTTTTCAGCAATTTTATTATGGTTATAGTCTTACAGAATATGGAACTGAATTAAAACAAAAGGTTAAAAAAGAAATTCAAGACGCAGGAAATGAGCTTTCAGACATAGACAATATCGAAAACCAAAAAGCGATTGAATTAATAAAAATAATTGGAGCAAATATATTTCTTTTAGTAAATCTTGATTACGAACTATTAAATCAGATTGATACTGATTTAGTAACCGAAATTAATAGAAGTAATTCAACCGATGGAGGAAGTGGCTGTAGTAGTTACGATTGGAGTTTTGATGATTACTCCTCTAGTTTTGACAGCGGTTGTAGTAGTGGATGCAGTGGTTGCGGAAGTGGCTGTAGTGGTTGCGGAGGAGATTAGAAAATTTAAATTTTAAAATAAAGAAAAACACTTATGAAATCTTTTAACCACTATTCTTTCCTATTCGTCTTATTCTTTTTAACGGGATGCATCGGAAATATGAGTCCTACAGGTGGGAATTCTTCACCACATTATCCTTATTTTATCACTACAAAACCATTGGTCGTTAAGAAAATAGCAGTTCCAGTAGGAACAAAGCTAGTTTATGAAGAACAATACTTTAAAGAAGATGAACAAGATCAAATAATGAACGAGGAAAACCTTATAACGATAGAATTTCCAACTGGGAAACCATTAAATTGGGGCGGTGTTCCTATAATTTCGATTGATAAATTTTTTAATTCCGAAATGCATGGTTTTACTGTTAATGCTGACTTTGATAAATTAAGCAATGATAAAAAAACTAAATTCTCTGAGCTGTGGCAAAGTTGCAGTAATGACTTAGGAATTACAGTCAAAGACACAGATGATTGGTCTTTTAATACAAAAAACATTTCAGATGTCGAAAGTTGTAGTGTAAACTATCAACGCTATTTTAAGGAAAATGAAGAACAGCAAGCTTTTTTAGATAATTTATATAGTGAACTAATAAAAATTGGTTCGAAATAATTTTGACAAAAATATAATCCGTTAATAAATATTTTACAAACTAAACTTTAATTTTAAACAATAATAAAAGAAACATATGGGATTTTTCAATAAAATATTTGGGCAAAATAACAAGATAGAAACACAACAGGATTTGACAGCTTTTAAAACAGACCAAGAACTGATCGAAAGATATGGTGGGATTGTATTTGATAAACAATTAGATTTTGGAGACTTAATTGGGAATAATAATTGGAATATAAATATTGCCAACGGAGAAATTAGTTTTGGAACCGACCTTGTTTTTCCAATTCAAGTATTAGGTACTATTTCACATTCCTCTCAAACCTGGCTTTGGGCTTGGGCAAACACAAAATCTGGGCTTACAGATAAAGTTATCCAACAAGCTTTGGAACTAAAAAAATATGGAGAAGATAATGAAATCAACATTTTAAAAAATGATACTTTCGATTTCTCAAAAGAAGATTTACATCTAATAGGTACTATTGCGTCCGGAATTCATAATTCAAGTGCTTACTATATTTGTGATTACGGACAAGGTGCAATGGTCGTAACAATAAAAAGTGATCAAATTGATAAAAATCGCAAGGACAATCATTTTAGAATTATGACTGTTTTCCCGCAACTAATTTCGCAATTTGACATGAACCATAATCTCGCCTTGACCAATTATTTAACTGATAAAGGATACAACATTTCAGAAAATGGAATAAAACTAACCGCAACTAAAAATGGAGATACAGTAACAGCCGAATTTGATGACCAGTCACGTCTTATAAAACTAAATGGATAAAAAAGATTGCGATATTATTTGAATAAAAAACAATTATTAACCATTAAATAATAACCATTATATGAAGAATTTTGTACCCATTATTATAATACTAATTTTAGGAAGTGCGCTTTACAAACAGTTTAATTTTGAAACTCTAAGATTTGAAAAACTAGGTCTCTCTATTATATACCTGATCGTTTTTTTAGCAACGATTTTTCTTTTGATAAAAAACAATATAAATAAAAAAAGTAACGAATAATTAGAGGCTATTCTAATAATCCCGAAAAGCTGCTGTACGAAGTCTCCTGACTTTGTACCTAGAACAATATGAATTTTAGCTTCTCTAGTTCCGCATTTTCGATTGACGGAAATACTTTCTGTTTCAATATGCTAAAAGTTAATTAACTGAAATAGTACTTTTTGCCTAAAGAAAACCTGCTGATAACACAAAACTAACCATAGAATGAGAAATTTTTTACTTATATTGATAGTACTAATTTTAGTACTATTTTTATCATTATTTAAATTAGATTATGTCTCCTCAATTTTTCCCGGATGGAATTCACATATAAATGATAGTAGGTTTTATTCAATTATATTGTTACTAAATATAATTATACCGATATTTCTTTATTTTGGCATTCGAAAATTTGTAAGTCTTTACATTTTTTTATTCTATTTTTTTATTGTGAATGTAATTTTTATTACTGGTGAATTATTAGTTTACGATGGTATTACACCAGGTTCAGTCAATCAAAATTTTCAAAATTATATGGCTATACAAAGATTTTTAGTTTACGGGACATTTTCAATTCATTTGATATTTTATTTATTTTTTTATTTAAAATTTAAGGAAAGAAAGAATAAAGGTAATAGCTTTGACACCTTAAAGAAGATCTAAATGTCCAGATAAAGTAAAAAAAGTGGAAGTAAAAAAAGGAGAAAATGAAGAGGTAAGCTGGACTATTTGCCAGGAATGCCAGGGACGCGGCAAAAAAAGCAGAAGAATCAGCAAGAAAGTTCGACTTCAATATCAAATGGCACTCGATCTATTTGAGAAAAACAAGGGAGAAGGAACGGCTCCAACTCGCCCTAAAGGACATTTATATTCCTGTACTATCTGTCACGGGTCTGGATTGGTACATTCTGCTACTCCACCTGTAGTAGATAAAGAAAACTATCCACACGTTGCTATTATTGGTGCTGGTATAGGAGGAGTTGCTCTGGCCATAGCTTGTTTACATCGTGGAATCCCTTTTACTCTTTATGAGCGAGATAATGACTTTGCTGCAAGATCACAAGGCTACGGACTCACTTTGCAACAAGCTAGTAAAGCCATCGAAGGATTGGGTATTTTTTCATTAAAAGATGGCGTGGTTTCAACAAGGCATCTCGTTCATACTACAGAAGGAAAAGTGATTGGCGAATGGGGAGTTAGAAAGTGGATACAATCTGATGTAAAAACCTCGCCCAAACGTTCAAATATACACATCGCACGACAATCGTTGCGCTTAGAATTACTTGAACAACTAGGCAAACATGACGTGGTACAATGGGGACATCAATTAATCGATTTTAAAGAATCTGAAGATGGAAGTGTTGATTTAAGCTTTCAAGTAAACGGCAAAATAAAAATGGCAAAGGCAGATCTTATAGTTGGAGCCGACGGCATACGTAGTTCAGTACGTAAATCGCTAATTGGCGATGATACTACTCCTTTGCGCTACCTGGATTGTATTGTAATATTAGGTATTTGCCCTTTAAGTGCTCTCGAAGATCTTAATAGTCCTTTGTTAGACTCAGCTACAGTGTTTCAAACTGCCAATGGTAATGAGCGAATCTATATTATGCCTTATACATCAGACTCCGTAATGTGGCAACTTAGTTTCCCAATGCCCGAAGAAGAAGCCAAAGCATTAAGTGCCAAAGGCCCTCTAGCACTCAAGGAAGAAGCCTGTCGCAGAACTCAGTGGCACACCCCTATTCCTCAGATTTTGGCAGCTACTCAAGAAACTCAAATTTCTGGTTATCCTGTTTATGATCGGGAATTACTCCAACCTGAATTGTTAGAAAAAGGACAGCAAATAACTCTTATTGGAGATGCAGCCCACCCCATGAGTCCGTTTAAAGGTCAAGGAGCAAATCAGGCACTACTAGATGCCCTCTCACTCGCCCGAGGAATCACAAAAGAATGCAGACCTTTATCACAATGGAGAAAAGCTGGAATTAGAAAAAGTGTATTAAATGATTTTGAAGCCGAAATGTTAGAACGCAGTGCTGTAAAAGTCAAAGATTCAGCAGAAGCCGCACAATTCCTACATTCCGAAGTTGTACTTCATGAAGGTGATAAGCCTAGAGGAAGATGTTTGAAGAAAAAAGATGTGTAAGATGCTTTACCAATTTAATATTTTTATCTAGATAAATATATGCTTGAAGAAAAACAATCTAAACTTAAGATAAGCAAAATATTTTTAATGATTTTGAATTTATTTGGTTTAACCAATTATAAACAAAAAACTATTTTAATTCCTAAAGAATTTGTTGAAAGTGAAATTCCTAAAGTTGGGAGTGCTGAGTGGTCTTTATTAAATAATTCTATTGATTTTAAGGTTCTAAATTTTGATGGAAAACTTAAAATTGAAAAATATAAGACAGATGAAATATGCATACTTCTGATGGCTAATGGCTATTTAGCAGGAAATGATGGAGGGGAATTTGGTGGAGGTAAACTTATTTATGTTCCAAATGACAATCCGAAAAACTTTATTAAAATTAAAGATGCAGCTATGAGACATATTTTCAAATTTAAAGATAAAATATATTTTATTGAAGGATTTGGAAATATGACATTTCATAGTGGTGAACTATACGAACTTGATATTAAAGATGATAATTTTAATTATAAGGAACTTGTCAACTTTGATGATACTCCCATGGCTTACACCATATATCAGGACAAAATTCTAATCGCTACACATAAAAAAATTTACATTCTCAAAGATTTTAAGAAAGAACTCGTTTTTAAAAGCACCTTTTGGGACAATTTATATCCAACTTCAATTGCAGCATTCGATGATGAAAATATATTTATGGGAGTAAGAGGTGGTATCGTAAAGCTTGATCTTACAAACAAAACAATTAAATTTTATAAGAATGCTATGCCAGATGAAATTAGTACTAAAATTAATTTAAAACTTCAGGAAATAAGAAATAGACAAAATTAAAAATCGCACTCTAAATCAACAACATACATCTTCGTTGTAGCCATTTTAATTTACAAAGCTCTTTCTGAAAAATGACATGTTGATCAAAAATGTTTTCTGTTTAAATTTGAAAAAAAGTTAATCACTCATAGCAACAATATTTCTTATATTAGCTTAAAAAACAATTACACTAAAATGGAAATTTTATTAATAACCGGACCACCATATTCAGGAAAAGGAACTCAATGTAATGTATTAAAAGAACTCCTTGGTTTTGAACATATTTCAACAGGTGATAAATGCAGAGAAGAAAAACAAAATGAAACCAAAATAGGAAAGATTATGTCTGAATATGAAGAAAAAGGAGATTTAGTTCCTGATTCTATCATGAAAGATCTTTTTAGTAAAATATTGGATGAAAATAAAACAAAATCGGGTATAATTCTAGATGGTTATCCAAGGACGAAAGCCCAAGTAGACGATTTAATAGAACTTGTTGATTCAAAAGGATTAAAAATCGGAAAAGCTTTAAATATCGAAGTTCCAAAATCTGAATTATTAATCAGAGCTCAAAAAAGAGCCGAAACATCTAATAGAAAAGACGACAAAGATCCTCAAATTCATATAAAACGTATAGAGGTTTTTGAAGAATCTACCAGACCTGCAATTGAATATATGAAATCAAAAATCAAAGTACTCACTTTTGATGGTCTTG
Source organism: Flavobacterium sp. GL_143 (assembly GCF_057834355.1). NCBI lineage: Bacteria > Pseudomonadati > Bacteroidota > Flavobacteriia > Flavobacteriales > Flavobacteriaceae > Flavobacterium > Flavobacterium sp. GL_143. The sequence continues at coordinate 4,650,809 of NZ_CM174401.1, forward strand.
GAACGATTGACGAAATTACTGAAAGAATAAAAGACAGCTTATAGTAATCTTTATTTTTCTAAAGAAAATTAAAAATGAAAGAATGTTTTAATCAAACATTCTTTCATTTTTTTATTTTAGCGTATCTTAAATAAAATTTTCCAATTAAACTAAGTAGCAACTATTGTATAATGTCGTGTTTAAAAATTTGACAAAATAACACAACAGATTGATTTCAAGCTATTATTCCCAATATTGATTCTTTTGACTTTACGACATTTAAACTTTTGACTTACTTATAAATACCATAATTATGAAACGCAGAATTTATTTTATACTTAAGAGATTTATTTCAAAAATGGTATCACACATAGAGATGTCGCTATATTACGCTTCATAAACCATATCTGTAAAGGGAAAACGGATATTGAGAGTCTAAAGACATTATAAAAAAATCCTTTATGAAATTGAAGTAATAAAAACAGCTAAAAAATCACAAAGAATAGGCTGCATAGAAATAAGAGGAACTGATGTAATCATAACTAAAATAGAGAAAATATAGCATAAAAAATAACAGACAATGAAAAAAACATCTTTAATTCTCATACTTTCAATACTAGTCTTTTCGTGTAACCAAAAAACCAAAAAAAATGATACACTAACTAGAAACTTAAACTTAGCTTATAAAAAAGGGGCAATAATTGGATTTTCGGTTTCCGTAGTAAATGAAAAGGGATTAATTTATGATAAAGGTTTTGGATTTACAGATATCGAGCAAAAAAAAGCATACACATCAAACACAATTCAAAACATAGCTTCAATATCAAAAACGCTAATAGGAATATCTTTATTTAAAGCACAAGAATTAGGAAAGTTAAATATAAATGATCCAATTAATAAATATTTGCCATTCAAGATTGTCAATCCTAATCATCCTGAAATTCCAATATTAATAAAACATTTGGCTTATCATACCTCTTCAATTACTGATCTTGATAAAGTTTATGCAAAATCATATGTTTTAACAAAAAGCAAACACGATGAAAATGAAGGTGTTTACGACTACTTCAATAAACCCGAAAGCTATATTCCATTATCAGATTTCATACAAAATAGCCTTACAGAAAAAGGAAAATGGTATTCAAAAAATACATTTTTAAATACTAAACCAGGAGAAAAGCGTGAATATTCGAATATAGCTGCTGCTCTTTGTGCTTTAGTAATAGAATCTGCAACGGGACAAGATTACGCCTCATTTACTAAAGAGAATATTCTAAAACCATTAAAAATGAATTCCTCTGGTTGGTCATCAAAAGATATTGATACTAATAGACGTTCGAGATTATTTGCAACCAAAGAGAAGATGATTGCCGAGTATTCTCTTATAACGTATCCTGATGGAGGATTTCTAACATCGAATAAGGATTTAGGATTATTTTTATCAGAACTTATAAAAGGATATGAGGGAAATGGAAAACTTTTAAAGAAAGAAAATTACAAGAAACTCTTTGAAAAACAAACATTTGCCAGCAATGGAACAAATGAAGAATATGGTGTTTTTATTGAATTTCGTGATTCCTTTTTAGATATTAAAAATGAAATGATTGGTCATAACGGTTCAGACCCAGGGGTGTTTACAGCAATGTACTTTAATCCTAAAACTAAAATTGGCACCATAGTACTAGTCAACACTGATACCGATTTCACAGCTACTGTTTGGCCAGAAATAGAGCAAATATGGAAAGCAACATCAGATTATCAAAATACAATTAATAAGTAAAAGCCAGTAGATAAGCACGGATTTGATAGTTCACCTCTGTTTTCCTTTGAATAAATTTAGTGTTTTTTATCAAATACAAAGTAAAGGCGGAAATACTTTCCGTGCCCACACAATAAGACACGAGTAAAGACATAAATCTAATAAAACTATATTTAAACTGGAACAACATCTATAAACTACGCAAAAACTCATTTTTTTCTCTTAATATTTATAAATCAGGAGTCCTGATTTATAAATTCATTCCTGTTGAAATGCCACCAATCATAGCTTTGTGAAAAATTTAATTCAAAAAAGCTTATGAAAAAAATCATTTATTTTATTGCACTTTTATTTTTGCCAGGTTGCTTATTGGCACAAACAGAAGAAGTATTAGTGAAAAAATGTATTGAAAATTACATTGAAGGAAGTTCATACAACAAACCTGAAAGCATCGAAAAAGCATTTTATCCAGAAGCCAATCTGTTTTTAAGTCATAAAGACAAAGATCTCTGGATTGTACCTATTAACGAATACGCCAATGGGTTTAAAAAGGGCGTTCAGGGACAGTTTAATGGTCGTATAGGCCGAATTCTTTCAGTTGAGTTGTATAACGATATAGCTTTGGCTAAGGCCGAAATATTAATACCTTCCAAAAAATTAGAATTTATTGATCTGTTTTTACTTAAAAAGATTCAAGGCGAATGGAAAATTATTAGTAAATCTGCAACTAGCTTAAATTCTAATAAATCAGGACAGCGTATTCTATTTATTGTTTCTAATGCTCATTATTATGGTAAATCAACCATAGCAACAGGCAATAGTTTTTCTGAAATAGTAAATGCTTACAATACTTTTAAAACAGCAGGATATACCGTCGATTTTGTAAGCCCAGAAGGAGGAAGTATTCCATTGGCATATATCAACACATCCGACACTTTGCAAAAGCAATATTTATTTGATCAAGATTTCATGTATGCACTAAAAAGCACTAAAAAACCCGAAGAAATTGATTCAAAAAATTATAAAGCTGTCCATTATATCGGTGGTGGATCTGCCATGTATGATGTACCTGAAAATAAAGAAATTCAAACTATTGCTCTTAAAGTATATGAAGAAAATAAGGGTATTATCTCTTCTGTTTGTCATGGAACTGCAGGAATTGTAAACTTAAAAACAAAAGACGGCAATTATTTAGTGGCAGGAAAAAAAATTAGTGGTTACCCCGATTCTTTCGAAAAGCAAGATGGAGAATATTATAAATACTTTCCATTCTTAATTCAAAAGACAATTGAAGAAAGAGGAGGCGTTTTTAAGTTTTCTGCTCGTAATGCCGCACATGTAGAAACGGATGGAAGAATCGTTACTGGACAAAATTTTCAATCGTCAAGTGGTGTAGCTTTAAAGATTATAGAATTAATAAATGATGGGAAAAAAGAAAATGGTATATAGTTTAGCATATAACTATTTATTTTATCAAACTTTATAATATGAAATAGATTAACGTTAGCATTAATTCTATAAATCACACATATTTCAAATAAGACATAAAAAAACTCCATTATTTCTAATGGAGTTTCTTGGTGGGCGATGAGGGGTTCGAACCCCCGACCCCCTCGGTGTAAACGAGGTGCTCTGAACCAGCTGAGCTAATCGCCCTATTTTACTAGGTTGCTATCGTTATCTGATTGCGAGTGCAAATATACAGCTAGATTTCGTATTTGCAAGCCTTTTTTTTAAATAATTTAAAAAAGTTCTATCTACACTGCTTACTTATCTTATTTGTAAGTCAGTAGACTTTTTACAAAAGACAAGTTTTTTTTAAAAAATTCAATGTTTTAAAACTGCTTTTTTATTTTCTAAAACAAAGCACTATCAAAAACAATCAAATGACGTAATACAAATGCCAAAATAAAATTGAAAAATGTCATAAGTATTCAGAAATATCAATCCAGACAATACTATTATAAGTATTTCCAGGAGATACTGCACTAAAAATTAGTCGACTACCATCAGGAAAGAATTTTGGATGCTGCGCATTGAGCTTAACTTTTGAATCTGTCAGCTGGACAGGAGGATTTTCAGGCTTATTTAAATTAAATAAATAGATTGCATAGCGGCCCTCGTCTCTATTGCTCTCGAAAGCAATATAGTTTCCATCAGGCGATATAGCAGGAGCCCTTCCTTGAAAATGCTTGTCGATCGGTTTTAAATTTGCTGAACGCTCCATAGGTATCGATAAAAATTCTTCCCCGTCCTCGACATTAAGGAAAATATAGTTATCCTCCTGATTATAACTACCGCCAGATGAAGACTGGCCAGCAAATGCTATTGATCTTGGTTTATTTGGGAAAACAGCAGGCATACCGCCTAACATCATATTGTTATTAGTATCCTTACCGTTCATGTTGGTAATAACAATATTACCGTCAATATCTAATAATGTACTGTGCGGTTTTGGCTGTTTATTGTTCATCACAACGAAACCTTTAAATGTTGGATCGATAGCCCATTGCGGATAAATACAACTCGTTGTATTTATAATCTGTTTCAAGTTATTACCTCTGGCATCAACTGTCCAAACAGTAGCCTTTTTCTCATGTTCTAAATTTAAAACTATGTTATCACCAGACCAATCAGGTCTGGTTTGTTGGAGAGAATCACAGTTATTAAGAAAAAGTTGCGGAGAAGGATTTTTTAGATCACTGACAATAAAGAGCTGGGTGGCCGACGGCTCCAATTCAATATTGAATGATGTTCGTTCAAATATTACGGCTTCACCGTCCGGACCAATAGCTGGCCGGTAGTCATTAAAAAAACTATTTATACCGCCTTTCTCAAATGTAACCCAATTTAGTGCCGGATAATTGCTCATAATTTGATGGTATTATTAATTAAATAATTAGACTTTACATTCATCAAAACCAGATACACTCCTTAAAACACTAATATTCAAAACAAATAAATATTGTAGATTTTATAAAATATGAATATTTTATGTCATATCTAAGTTGCCAATAATCTACAAACTATACTATTAAGATATGATTGCTACAGTTTCAAAAATAAATTATAAAGTACTCAAAACTAAGATATTTTAATTTTTAGACTCTAAGTAAAAATACGTGATTTTAATAAATGAGTATAAATATTTAGTTTTTTTATACCGTAATACTATGCCTTCTTCTTTGCAATTAATATTGTATGAATCTCAATTTCGGTTTCTGATTTCTTATATTCTACTTTGAATGTTTGAAGTTCTTCAAATTTATTTTTAGCAAATTGCGTTTTTAAGTCACCTAAATTATAAAAATAGAAGTAAATTCTATCACCACTACTCCCAACTTGAAAGCCAGATTTACTCGGATCGCCCTCTACAAAACTCATATAAATCAGTCCATTTTCATTCAATAGATTGTAACAATCACTGATAAATTTTCGACTATCTGACTGAGACAAATACGGCAAACAAAAGCCACAAACTATTCCGTCATATTTTGTTTTGATTTCGTCAATATGTCTACTGTCCATTACAGCGAAACTTGCAGTTGGATTACTTTTACCTGCAAGTTCTATCATATTTGGTGCGATATCAATCCCGAAAATATCAAAGTCTGGCCTTTTTGACAATAAATACTTTGTAATATTCCCTGGCCCACAACCGATTTCTAAAATTTTTGGATTTGCTTTATCAAATGAACTGCATACAAAATCATAAGTGTCATTGTATAAATCCAAGTCCATAAACTTGTCTTGATATAGCGAAGCAATTTTGTTCCAAGTTTCAAATGTTTCTTTATAGCTATCCATACTTTTGTAGTTCTTAAAATGACGTAAATACTATTTCTGACTCTCTTTATTTTTAAAGTCCATGATGGTCTTTCCATCATAACGATACACTCCGTTCATAGATCCAAACCAAATATTCCCATCACGAGTTTCTAAAATACCAAAAAGACCGTTTCCTCCTGATTTAATTTCGGTTACAGTAGGCTTTTTATTAGATAAAGATTTTCCGTCATACCGAAAAAGTGCCCAAACCTGACTATTGTTCCTTTGCGAACTAGTCCAAATATTACCTTGTTTATCCTCAAGTATATAACCAACAAAATTCTTCGTGAAACTGATAAATGTATTGCCATCATAGCACCAAAGACCATCGAACCCACCAAGCCAGATATTTCCTTTTTTATCTTCAATTAAAGAACGAACATTTTTAAAAGGTTTGTCGTTATGCGTGAAAACAGAAAATGTTTTTCCATCATAAGTAAAGGTGTTACCTCTTGTAGCAAACCAAAACTTGCCTTTTTTGTCTTCTATAATAGAATTAACTTCATAAGGACGTCTATTCGGAAAAGTTTTCCCTGTCCGATCCTCATTCATGCCATTCCCATCTATGATGTAATTTCGAAAGGATTTCCCATCGTAACGGCTTGCTCCTCCGGAAACACCAAACCAAATGTTGCCTTTTTTATCTTCATAAATACTTGTAACTTCATTATTAAGAAGACCTTCCTTAATTGTGAAATTCTGAAAGGTTTTCCCGTCGTAATAATAAACACCTGAACCTATAGAACCGAACCACAAGTTGCCATCTCTATCTTCTAAAAGAGAAAAAAAACGAGTCGAAATCACCTTACTTGTAATGTTGGTAAAAGACTTTCCATCGTACCGAAAAATACCAGCAAATGTAGTAATCCAAATATTATTCTTTCTGTCCTGTATAATATTTCGACTTATCCATTGAGGTCCATAAGAAGTAATTACATCCTCGGTTTTGGAGTGGATAATAATTCCCCCACTTTCTGTTTTGTTTTGTCGACAAGAGGTGTAAAGAAAAAGTATAAATAGCAAGGTACAAACCTGTAAGTATTTCTTCATTGTGTCTGATATTCGTTCAGATTATATTTTATACTAATATAAAAACAATTCTTAATAAATTATCAAATGACTTTTAGTTTACCAGATACTATCATGAATATGCATTTTGGAAGTTTTACTACTTTCTGATGGATCAAAAAAAAGTTGTCGCAAGAAAAAGCCATAAAAAAAGCTCCAAATCAGTGATTTGAAGCTTTTTATTTTGTGACCTCGACTGGATTCAAACCAGTAACCTCTTGAGCCGTAATCAAGTGCGCTATTCAGTTGCGCCACGAGGCCGATTGTGCAAATTTGCAATCCATACCCCGACAGTAAAGTACAAGTGGGGAAAGACATAAAAAAACTCCAATATTACTAATGGAGTTTTTAGTGGGCGATGAGGGGTTCGAACCCCCGACCCCCTCGGTGTAAACGAGGTGCTCTGAACCAGCTGAGCTAATCGCCCTATTTTACTAGGTTGCTATCGTTATCTGATTGCGAGTGCAAATATACAGCTAGATTTCATATTCGCAAGCCTTTTTTTTAAATAAATTTAAAGTTTTTTTTACTCTACTCTTTTGCAGCGTTTTAATTACGTGATGAAATGCTACATTTCTTTTGTAGTAACTTGGTATAGTCATACATTTGCATTTATAAATACTATACAATGGCAAGATTCAAAGAAAATGATTTACCAAAATCAAAAATAACCGCTACTTCACTCAATAAAGCAACCATAATATTTAAATACGCAGGAAAACACCAATGGAAATTTTATGTAGGATTGGTCTTCTTACTCTTTACAGGAGCAACTGCTCTGGCCTTTCCTAAATTAATGGGAATGCTAATAGATTGTGTTAAGAACAAAGACAATTCTGAGGCTAATATGATTGCGCTAGGATTAGTTGTTATCCTTTTTTTACAATCAATATGTTCATTCTTCAGATTATCCTTATTTGTAAATTTTACCGAAAATACGCTGGCAAATCTTCGTTCGGCACTTTACAGTAATTTAGTAAAACTACCAATGTCATTCTTTTCTCAAAAACGAGTAGGAGAATTAAATAGTCGTATAAGTGCCGATATTACTCAGATACAAGACACATTAACTTCTACAATTGCCGAGTTTTTACGTCAGTTTATATTAATTATAGGAGGAGTTATTTTATTGGCTACCGAGAGCTTAAAACTAACTTTATTAATGCTGTCTGTAGTTCCGCTTGTGGCAGTTGCAGCAGTTATTTTTGGTCGTTTTATTCGTAAATATTCTAAAAAAGTACAAGATCAGGTAGCCGAAAGTCAGGTAATTGTCGAGGAAACCATGCAAGGAATTAGCATTGTAAAAGCTTTTGCTAACGAATGGTACGAAATTGCACGTTATAACGGAAAAATTAAAGAAGTAGTAAAACTAGCCATCAAAGGCGGTAAATACCGTGGTTACTTTGCTTCTTTTATCATTTTCTGTCTGTTTGGTGCAATTGTAGCTGTAGTTTGGTATGGTGTACGATTAAGTATTGCTGGCGAAATGAGTGTAGGGCAATTAATCTCGTTTGTACTCTACTCTACTTTTGTTGGAGCTTCTTTTGGTGGAATCGCCGAATTATATGCACAAATACAAAAAGCTATTGGAGCAACCGAGCGTGTTTTTGAATTATTAGACGAACATCCTGAGAAAATAAACTCACACCAAAATTCGACTGCAATAGAAAAAATACAAGGAAATGTTACCTTCAAAAACGTACAATTTAGTTATCCGTCAAGAAAAGAAATCAAGGTTTTAAAAGATGTAAATTTCACAGCCAAATTCGGTCAGAAAATTGCAATTGTTGGGCCAAGTGGAGCCGGAAAATCAACAATCTCATCTTTATTATTACGTTTTTATGATATTGATGCTGGAGAAATAATTGTAGACGGAAAAAATATCTACGATTACGATTTAGAAAATCTAAGAGGAAACATGAGTATTGTACCTCAAGATGTTATTTTATTTGGTGGAACCATTAGAGAAAACATCGCTTATGGTAAACCAGACGCAACCGAAGAAGAAATTTTAATAGCAGCCAGACAAGCCAACGCATTTAATTTCATTGAAGGTTTTCCTGAAAAATTCGACACTTTGGTTGGAGAAAGAGGAATCAAACTTTCTGGTGGTCAGCGTCAGCGAATAGCCATTGCACGTGCATTGCTTAAAAACCCAAGTATCTTAATTCTTGATGAAGCAACATCATCATTAGATAGCGAAAGCGAAAAACTAGTACAAGAAGCATTAGAGATTTTAATGCAAGGAAGAACAAGTATAATCATTGCTCATCGCCTTTCAACGATTCGTAGTGCCGACCAAATTTTGGTTCTGGATAATGGAATTATTTCAGAACAAGGAACGCACCAGGAATTAATTGCGTTAGAAAACGGAACATATAAAAACTTAAGCAACTTACAATTTAGTAATTCTTAAGTTTTAAAGATTAAATCTGGAAAGTAAAATCCATAAAAAAACTCCAATTTTCATTGGAGTTTTTTTATATTAACTGGAGATTATAATCTGCAACTGAAAACTGAGACTAAAATCTACTATCCTTTTCTTCTCTTACGCTCTGTTTTTAAAAGCTCAAGTTCTCTATTTGTTTGTCCCGCAACCGAAGTGTTTTCTTCCGCTCGACGGATAAGGTAAGGCATAACATCTTTTACAGGTCCAAATGGCAAATATTTAGCAACATTATAGCCGTTTTCAGCAAGGTTGTAGCTAATGTTATCACTCATACCGTATAACTGACCAAAACAAATTCTGTGGTCATTACTTTTAATTCCTCTTTCCTGCATCAATTGCATTAAAGTATAAGAACTGTTCTCGTTATGTGTTCCTGCAAAAATAGACATAGTTTCTAAATGCGCTAACATATATAAAACTGCCGCATCGTAATTAATATCCGTAGCTTCTTTTGATTCACAAATTGGAGAAGGATAATTTTTCTCTTCTGCTCTTTTGTTTTCTTTTTCCATGTAAGCACCACGAACCAGTTTCATACCAATGAAAAAAGCTTCTGTTTTAGCTTGTTCATGCAATTTTTTCAAATAATCCAAACGATCCCAACGGTACATTTGTAATGTATTGAATATAATTGTTTTCTCTTTATTATACTTACGCATCATTTCAGTAACCAATTCATCGGCTGCATCTTGCATCCAACTTTCTTCAGCATCAATAAGTAAAGCCACATCATTTTTATGCGCTTCCTTACATACAATATCAAAACGCTCTACTACTCTATTCCATTCCGCTTGTTCGGCAGGGTTTAAAGTTTGTTTCTCTCCTAATTTTTCATACAATTCAAAACGACCTAAACCTGTTGGTTTAAAAACCGCAAACGGGATTGCTTCACGTTCTTTGGCAAACTCAATTGTTTTTAAAGTCATTTTTAAAGCAGCATCAAATTGCTCCTCTTCTTCTTTCCCTTCTACTGAATAATCTAATACGGAACAAACACCTTTAGTGTACATTTTGTCAACAACAGTAATACAATCGTTCTCGTTTACACCACCACAAAAATGGTCGAAAACTGTAGCACGAATTAATTTTTCTACTGGTAAATTTGCTTTTAAAGCAAAGTTAGTTACAGCCGTTCCTATGCGAACTAAAGGCTGATTAGCAATCATTTTAAAAAGAAAATAAGCTCTTTCAAGTTCTGTATCACTTTTTAACGAAAATGCAACTTGTGTATTATTAAATATTTTTTCCATTATTAGGGATTTTTTTGTGCAAATATAGAGAGAGTTTGAATACTTTTTTTGTTAAAAATTCATTATTTCACATTATTAAATGCCTAAAACAAATAAAAACAAGGCAAAAATGTAAATTTTCACTTAATAAAAAAAGCTATATTTGTTAAAGAAAAAATATTAATCGATAAAATGTTTTCTTATGGCAAACAATATTGACAAACAAAATATTTCAGACACCGTTGTTATTTTTTTTACAATATCGCTTTTACTCACCAATTTCCTGCCCCATCCCAAATCTATCGATCTTCTTTATCCTCAGTTTTTATACCTATCGGGGCTAAACTTAGTAATGGGATTGTATTTTTATGTTAATCCAAATGTCATCTCCACCGATACCTTTCCGCTCTTAAAAAAGAGTTCTCTCTTAAGGTTATACCTCCTATTTATTATTCTTTGCGGCATATCTGCCATTAATACAAAAAATACAACTTTAGTTTTAGAGAAAATAACAGAACTAATCATAGCCTTTTGTTTAGTGATAAACTTCACCGTTTTACTAAAAAACAGACTTGATTTATTTAATAAAATTATTTTTATTGTTGGCATAACAGCCTTTTTACAATCCTGTGTCGAAATATACAATTTAAAACTATTAGCTTCTCAGGCAACAATATCATTTGGGCTTCAGAATATGATAAAAACCACAGGAAACATTAATATTTTAGCTTCAAGCTTAACAATAAAAATTCCGTTCCTATTACTCGGAATCACTACTTTTTCTGGATTCAAAAAATTATTTTCATACATCACATTATTACTTGTTCTCACAACCATCCTTTTAACTGCGGCGAGAGCAACATTTATTAGTATGTTTTTAATTTTTATTGTCTACATACTTTACTATCTAAAAAATAATTCGGTTAACAAATCTTCTTTAGGAACTTGTTTATCACTTATTATCCCGATTATTATAGCTGTATTTATTACCAATTTAGTTTTTGAAAGATCTGCAAACGAAGAACGTTACATATCATTAGGAAACCGGGTAGAACAAATAAATCTTAAGGATGAATCTATTAAAACCAGAATAACAATTTGGGGAAATTCGATACAATTAGCCAAAGAAAACCCAATTACAGGCGTTGGATTAGGAAATTATAAAGTAGAATCAATTCCGTATGAGAAAACATTAGATAACAATTCTTCTATTTCTTTACACTCTCATAATGATTTCCTGGAAGTAGCTGCCGAAACAGGAATCTTAAATGGCCTGATTTACCTATCCATTTTTATTCTTATTACTTTTATCAATATAAAAAGAATCTTCAAATCAGCTGAAACTAACCGCAAAACAATTGCCTTACTAACCTTGATGATGACGATTGTTTATGGAGTCGATTCTGCTATAAACTTCCCGATGTTTCGTCCTGCAATGCTAATTTTCTTGTGTTTAATATTTGTATTAACAATTATAAATACTCCACCTCCATCAAGCCTTGAATTCGAAACTAACAAAAGTAAATCCTATTTAATACTGATTACAATAAGCGTAATAACTAGCTATTTTGCCTTTTTAAACAACAAAGCATCAAATCTTGAATATTTAATCCAAAAAGATGTTGAAAGTTTATTTGCTACAAATAATTTAACTGGTGATGAACTACTTAAGAGAATACCAAAATATAAAAATACACTTAGCACAGCCGAATCATTTTATGAATATGCTGGTATTTATTATACGAACGAAAAAAGATATGACGACGCATTAAAATACCTTTCGAAAGCTGATAAAATAAATCCTCATTTCGGACGCATCTTCTTTTATAAAATGGTTATATCGAATGCAAAAGGAAACATAGACAGCGCTTATATCTATGCAAAACAGGCATTTTATTTACGACCTCGAAATGTAAATTTCTTTAAAATGTCTGCACAATTTGCACGTGCTAAAAACGATACTTCGGAGATATTTAAAGAACATAACCTCTTTATTAAATACCGAAACATTCCCGAAGCGTGGGGAATTGCTGCAGAGGAACTACAAAAAAGTAATTATAACAGCTCCAAATTACTCCGTTTTATAGACAACGGTTTGCGATACCATCCTGCAGACACTCTTTTGACAAGACAAAAAAACAATATTTTAATTCAAAAATATACCAACGAAGGTCGGGATTTATTCCTGAAAAATGATTTAAAAAAGAGCTTGGAATTATACCAGAAAGCATTAAAAATCGACCCAAATAATCCCGATACAATGCAAAACTTAGCATTCTATTATTATAGTTTGGACAAATACCAAGATGCTAAATCATATTTTCTGGAAGCATTAAAACGTCGTGAGTTTAAATCTGGACGTACCGAATTTTTTATAGGTAATTGTTACTTAAAAACTAACGAAAGAGAAAATGCCTGTAAGTACTTTACTATCTCTAAAGCCAAAAACTTTCCTGATGCTCAGCAGCAATTAAATCTAAACTGTAAGTAATACAACATCAGAAAGTATATTTTCCTTTAAACTCTTATTTATAAAAGAATAAAATAAGCTCTTTCATGTTTTGAGTCACTTTTTAATAGATAAACAACTTGTTCATTATTGAATGTTTTTAAATTAAAAGCGGCATTTTTTAATTTTTTAGTTAATATAAAAAACCTACAAACTTAATTTTTAACAAGTTTTTATTGATAAAAATGTATGTTTGCAAAAATTATATATTATGAATAATATTCGAACTAACGCAAACAAAGGAATATCCATAATCCCTGAGTATATTGTTTATATTTTTATAGCCCTACTTTTAATTATTGATTATATGCCAAAAGATGGCTATTTAGTCTCTAATATTCAATATTTATACATATCTGTATTAAATTTTTTAATTGGAATATATTTTTATGTGAATTCAAAAATGATTTCGAGTGACATAATTCCAAAACTAAAAAGGAGCTACATTACCAGAATCTATTTAGTCTTTTTATTAATCTGTGGATTGTCTTTTATTACCGCCAAAAACACTTCTTTAGTTATAACTAGATTTACTGAATTAATAATTGTTTTTTGTTTATTCATAAACCTTACCATCTTACTTAAAGATAAACTTTACTTGCTTTACAAAATTGCTTTTATAATTTCTATTAGTGCTTTTTTTCAATCGGGGTTTGCACTATACAATTACTCACAACTATCCAGATATGTTTCTGCAACAGAGGCTTTAACTAACCTTATCGGAAACGCTGGGAACATAAATATATTTGCTGCGAGTTTAACAATAAAAGTGCCTTTTTTATTACTAGGAATTACTCATTTTACTAGTATAAAAAAGAAATTTTTACTTTTTACACTATTTATAGTAACCACTGCCATCTTTCTAACAGCTGCAAGAGCATCACTACTCAATCTGTTTTTAATCTTTTTGGTTTATATTATTTATTACTTAAGATTACACTCATTTAACAAATCGAGTTTAATAAAAAGTTTTGTATTAATTATACCTGTAGTAATTGCATTATTTGTTTCAAATCAATCCTTAAAAAAAGCCAAAGATAACGAGCGTTATAAATCAGTAACAAATAGAATTACACAAATAAGCACAGACGATGCTTCGGCACAAGCCAGATTAACCTATTGGGGAAATGCCATAAAAATAGCCCAGGCAAACCCTTTATTAGGAGTCGGATTAGGTAATTATCGTATTGAATCTATTCCTTACGAAAAATTCCATGAAAATGATTTTTCCGTTTCGTTAGACCCGCATAATGATTTTCTTGAAATTCTTGCCGAAACTGGAATCGTAAATGGTATAGTATACCTTTCTCTTTTTGTGGTTATTTTAATTATTAATTTAAGAAGAATAATAAAATCCACTGATGAGAATATAAAGATAGTTGCAGTTCTAACTTTAATGTTATTAATTGTTTATGGTGGTGATGCATTTTTCAATTTCCCTATGTATAAACCTACAATGCAATTGTTTTTTAGTTTATTATTAGCATTAACAGTAATAAACACCCCTGTTTTAGCCAATCAAGCCTTAGATAAACCATTAAATATAAAACTATTGCCATTTTTTATTGTCCTGACAATTATTACTACTTATTCAGCTTTTATAATTTACAAAGCTTCAAATCTTGAAAGTGAAATTGCCAATGATAACATTAATATGAATTTAAAAGGAGTATTAACTGGTGATGAAATTATCAATAGAATGCCTAAATACCCTAATGTTTTCTATACCTCAGAATCGTTTTATGAATATGCTGCAATTTATTATATCCGCGAAAAAAATTATGAGAAGGCTTTATCATGTTTTAGTAAAGCAAGCAAAATTAACCCTTACTCAGGTCGAATAAACTTCTACAAGTATTTCATTTCTAAAGAGAAAGGGAATTTAGATAGTGCATATGTTTACATAAAAGAAGCTTTTTACTTACGCCCAAGAAATTTATTATTTTATAAATATGCTACTAATTTGGCAGCCATAAAAAAAGATACTCTTGAAATACTTAAAGAACATCAACTATTTTCTGAATATAGAAAAACCCCAGAAGCATGGAGTGTACCTGCTATGGAATTACAAAAAGCGAATTTCAATCAAAAGAGTTTAGTCCGTTTTATAGATCAGGGATTAAAAGAGATCCCAAATGACAGTACTTTAGTTAAACTAAAAAAAGATATTCTAGTCAAGAAATACACTTTTGAAGGACAAATTTACCTATCTCAATCAAAATTTGATAAATCACTCGAATCTTTTGAAAAGGCTCTAAAAGTCGATTCTGAGAACTTTTATTTATTACAAAGTATCGGTTTAAATTATTATTTTTCGGGAAAATACAAACAGGCTATAAACTATTTTTTGAATGCAATAAAACTCCCCGGAGCAAATGATGGAACAGCAGAATATTATATAGGTGTTTGTTATTTAAAAAGTAATGATCCTGAAAATGCTTGTAAATATTTTAATTTATCTAAAGCCAAAAACTTTCCCCTGGCTCAACAACAATTAAATCTAAACTGTAAGTAATACAAGCCTTATTTCGCAAATTGCAAAGGGAAAACACGCCCTTTTAATTTCCATATCATTGCTTTTAACCAAAAAGCATGTTGTTTGTTATTGAATATTTTTTCACTCATTAGTTAGTATTTTACACAAATTAGAGAGTGAGTTTGAATATTTTTTAGTTTAAAATGCCTTATTTTTGCGCTTTCAATTAACTACAGAAAACATGCAATCAATTCACGCCAATAATTATCCGATACATTTTAATCAAAATGCATACGAAGCTTTAAATAATCATTTAAAAGAAAATAAGTATTCAAACCTGTTCATTGTTGTAGATACTGACACAAATGAATATTGTTTACCTAAATTTCTACCTTTATTAGAAACGGACTTAACTATCGAAATTATCGAGTTTGAATCGGGCGAAATCAATAAGAATATTGAAACTTGCATCGAAATATGGAAGGTTCTAACGGAACTTGGTGCTGATAGAAAAACATTGGTTATTAATCTTGGTGGTGGCGTTGTTACCGATTTAGGTGGTTTTGTAGCTTCTACATTTAAACGTGGAGTTGATTTTATACACATCCCAACTACTTTATTATCTATGGTAGATGCATCTGTAGGTGGTAAAAATGGTGTTGACTTAGGAAATTTAAAAAACCAGATTGGTGTTATCAATGTACCTAAAATGGTATTAATTGATACGCAATACCTGGAAACTCTACCTCAAAGCGAGATGCGTTCTGGTCTTGCCGAAATGCTAAAACACGGATTAATTTACGATGCTGCCTATTGGGAGAAATTTTTAGATTTAAAAGCTATCGATTTTGCAGATCTTGACGAGTTGATTTATCGCTCGGTAGAGATTAAAAACGAGATTGTAATGCAAGATCCTACTGAAAAACATATTCGTAAGGCTTTAAATTTCGGACATACATTAGGACACGCTATCGAAAGTTACTTTTTAGAGAATGAAAATAAGAAAACATTACTACATGGTGAGGCAATTGCTATAGGTATGATTCTGGAAAGTTACATATCATTACACAAAAATTTAATTACAAAAGAGGAATATTCACAGATAAAATCGGCTATAAAATCTATTTATGACGATGTTATTATTGAAGAAAATGATATCGAACCTATCTTAGAATTACTGATTCATGATAAGAAAAACGAATATGGCTTAATTCAGTTTGCATTAATAGAAGGAATCGGGAAAATAAAGATCAATCAATCGGTTGAAAATGAATTAATTCTTGAGTCCTTTCAAGATTACAAATCTTAACGTATTTTTTAATAAAAAAGCTTTGCTTTACGTATATAATATTTTTTACATTTGCAGCGTGAAAAAAAATCAAAAACAAAAAGAATTCCGTTCATACAAGAACCAAGTCAATACTTCATTCCTGAGGATATTGAACCGTTTTTATAATATAAAAGGAAACTATTGTTTTGACCTGTTTCAATGTACAAAAGCGGAGCACGAGAAACTACAAATCGTGTATGCAAATATTCGGGTTTGAATTTTAGATTATTTTATTGTTTACCACATAATTTAATTTAAAATATACATATCTCAATGAATACAAAATATTCTGATTTAATCAATCAAACTTATTACTTTCCTCAAGAGGAATTTACTTTAAACAAAGACAACCTTCAATTCCACAACATCGATTTGATGAAATTAGTAGAGAAATATGGTACGCCATTAAAATTTACTTATTTACCTCAAATTTCTAATAATATCAACAAAGCAAAAAGTTGGTTTAGAAAATCGATGGAAAAAAATAAATACGAAGCTAAATACTATTACTGCTATTGTACTAAAAGTTCGCATTTTGAGTTTATCATGAATGAAGCTTTCAAAAACAATATCCATATAGAAACTTCTTCGGCGTTTGACATCAATATCGCGGAAAATTTATTGGAGAATGGCAAGATTAACAAAAATACACATATAATATGTAATGGTTTTAAAAGAGACCAATACGTAACTAATATTGCAAGACTTATAAATAATGGTCATAAAAACACCATTCCGATTATTGATAATTATGAAGAACTTGATTTGCTTCAGGCAGAAATAAAAGGTAAATTTAAAATCGGAATTAGAATTGCTGCCGAAGAAGAGCCAAAATTTGAGTTCTATACTTCGAGATTAGGAATTGGATACAAAAATATTGTTCCTTTTTACAAAAAAGAGATCAAAGAAAATAAAAATTTGGAACTAAAAATGTTGCACTTTTTTATTAATACTGGTATCAATGACAATGCGTATTACTGGAATGAGTTGGTAAAATGTATTAAAGTTTATGTAGCTTTAAAAAAGGAATGCCCTACTCTTGATGGACTAAACATCGGAGGTGGATTCCCGATTAAGAACTCATTGGCTTTTGAGTACGATTACCAATACATGATTGATGAAATTATCAATCAAATTAAAATTGCTTGTGATGAAGCTGAAGTAGATGTTCCTAATATTTTTACCGAATTCGGTTCTTTTACTGTAGGTGAAAGTGGTGGTGCGATTTACCAAATTCTTTATCAAAAACAACAAAATGACAGAGAAAAATGGAATATGATTGATTCTTCTTTCATAACTACTTTACCTGACACTTGGGCAATTAACAAACGATTTATTATGCTGGCTGTAAACCGGTGGAATGATACTTACGAACGGGTTCTATTAGGCGGACTTACTTGTGATAGTGACGATTATTACAATTCCGAACAAAATATGAATGCCATTTACTTACCTAAATATAATAAAGAAAAGCCTTTATATATTGGTTTCTTCAATACAGGAGCTTATCAGGAAACGATTGGTGGTTATGGAGGATTACACCACTGTTTAATCCCACAACCTAAGCACATTTTGATAGATAGAGATGAGAATGGATTTTTGGCAACTGAAGTCTTTTCAGAAGAGCAAACATCAGATCAAGTATTGAAGATATTAGGGTACAGTAAAAAACAATAAAAAAAATCGCAAATTGTACTATATTTTTATAAATTTTATTAATTTGCATAACAATCTTTAAGGGTTTTTATAACCTTTGAATTCAAAAAAAAAGAAAAAATGAAAGGACCAATTAGTCAGTTTATTGAAAAACATTATTTACACTTTAACTCTGCATCTTTAGTTGATGCTGCAAAAGCATACGAGCAACAATTGGCAAATGGAGCCAAAATGATGGTAAGTATGGCTGGAGCAATGAGTACTGCCGAAATTGGAAAGATTTTTGCCGAAATAATTCGTCAGGACAAAGTTCAAATCATTTCTTGTACAGGTGCAAATCTAGAAGAAGACATCATGAATCTAGTAGCACACTCTCACTACGAAAGAGTGCCAAACTATCGTGATTTAACTCCTCAGGATGAGTGGGATTTATTAGAGAGAGGATTAAACAGAGTTACAGATACTTGTATCCCTGAGCATGAAGCATTCCGTCGTTTGCAAAAACATATCTACAAAATATGGAAAGATGCAGATGATAAAGGAGAGCGTTATTTCCCACATGAATTCATGTACAAAATGTTACTTTCTGGTGTATTAGAAGAATACTACGAAATTGACTTAAAAGATAGCTGGATGTATGCTGCAGCAGAGAAAAATTTACCTATTATTGTACCAGGATGGGAAGATAGCACAATGGGGAACATTTTCGCTTCATACGTAATCAAAGGTGAATTAAAAGCATCTACGATGAAATCTGGAATCGAATATATGGTTTTCTTATCAGATTGGTACCCTAAAAATAGCACCAACGGAATTGGATTTTTCCAAATTGGTGGTGGTATTGCTGGAGATTTCCCAATTTGTGTGGTACCAATGTTATACCAAGATATGGAAATGCACGATGTTCCGTTTTGGAGCTATTTCTGTCAAATTTCAGACTCAACAACCAGTTATGGTTCATACTCTGGAGCCGTTCCTAATGAAAAAATTACTTGGGGTAAATTAGATATTAAAACTCCTAAGTTCATTATAGAGTCAGACGCTACCATTGTAGCACCGTTAATTTTTGCATATTTATTAGATTTATAGAATAACTTTATGAAAAGAGTAATAGTTGATTACGCTAAACTTACCAATGAAATTTTAAACTTATTAGTTGATAAATTTCCTGATGGTTATGATGATTCGGATGTTATCCGTTTTAGAAATGCTAAAAACGAATTGATAGAAGCCGTTGAAGTACGTACAGAAGATACTATCTATTTAGTAAAAATTAGTACTAAACTTGCTGATAGAATTGAAAATTACGATGAAGATGATGAAATCGATGCAGATGTTGACACAATCGAACCAATAAAAGGTCTTGATCTAGACGACGACGCTGCTGACGATGACGACGATGAAGATGAAAACTTAGACAAGCCAGATCTTGACGGAGATGATGACGATGAAGACCGTGAGAAAGATATCGCCGATGAGGATGATGACGAAGATGATGAAGATGATGAAGATTAATTAATCTGAATATTTCAAAATAAAAAAGGAACTCATATTATGAGTTCCTTTTTTATTTAGTAAATTACCTACAAAAATACAAGCCAATGAAAACAGAAATATTACACGCCAAACTAAAAGAAAATTTTGGATTTGAAAAATTCAGACCAAACCAGGAAGATATTATAAATACAATACTTTCTGGTCGGGATACTTTAGCAATTATGCCAACTGGTGGAGGAAAATCTATCTGTTTTCAGTTACCGGCATTAGTATTGCCAGGAATTACAATCGTTATTTCTCCCCTTATTGCCTTGATGAAAGATCAAGTCGATAGCTTGAAAGCAAACGGAATTACTGCTTGTTTTATAAACAGCAGCCAATCTGAGCAAGAGCAACAATTTTATATGGAAAGCTTAAAATCTAACACTATAAAGTTGGTTTACATAGCTCCCGAAAGCTTATCTTATCTAGATATTATTTTTAATCAATTAACGGTAAGCTTAATAGCAATAGACGAAGCGCATTGTATCTCGGCTTGGGGACATGATTTTCGCCCTGCTTATACTAATTTAGGATATCTGAAAAATCGCTTCCCTTCTACTCCTGTCCTTGCATTAACGGCAACTGCCGATAAAGCGACGAGAACCGACATTACAAAACAACTAAATTTAAATAACCCGAAAACGGTTGTTGCTTCTTTTGATAGAAAAAATTTAAGCCTGGAAGTACGTCCTGCTCTCGACAGAGTAAAACAAATTATAGATTTTATAGAAAAGAAACCTCACGAATCTGGAATTGTTTATTGCCTAAGCAGAAAAACAACCGAAGAACTTGCAGGAAAATTACAGAAAAGAGGAATTAATGCCAAAGCATATCATGCCGGTCTAGATAATAAACTACGTTCTAAAACTCAGGATGATTTTATAAACGACGATTGCCAGGTTGTTTGTGCCACAATTGCTTTTGGGATGGGAATCGATAAATCAAATGTTCGTTGGGTAATTCATTACAATTTACCTAAAAATATAGAGGGTTATTATCAGGAAATCGGAAGAGCTGGTCGTGATGGTTTGCCATCAGAAACTATTTTGTTCGAAAGTTACAGCGATGTTATTCAGTTGCAAAAATTTGCTTCTGAAGGTTTAAACGCCGAAGTACAACTTGCAAAATTAGAACGAATGAAACAATATGCGGACGCTTTAAGCTGTCGCAGAAAAATATTACTTTCTTATTTTGGCGAATTAGTAAATGAAAACTGTGGTAACTGTGATATTTGCAAAAACCCTCCTAAGTTTTTTGATGGAACCGTTATTGCTCAAAAAGCACTATCAGCCATTACACGTTTACAAGAAAAAGAAACTTTAGCAGTAATTGTCGACTTTCTTAGAGGTTCTAAAAACGCTCATATTTACGAAAACGAATATCAGAATTTAAAAACTTATGGTATTGGCGCCGATATTTCTTGGTACGATTGGAATCAATATTTGATTCAGTTGATCAATTTAGGCTATTGCGAAATTGCTTTTCACCAACACAATAAAATTTTACTGACTTCTTTTGCTAAAAAAGTATTGTTTGAAGGAGAAAAAGTTCAGCTTACAACAGTAGTTAAGAAAGCTATTGAGCAAATTGAAATACAAGAAAAAGCTACTAAAGCTAAGCCAAATTCTCTTTTTGAAATACTTCGACAATTGCGCTACAAAATCTCTAAAGAAGAAGAAGTTCCGGCTTATGTAATTTTTAGCGATGCTGTTTTAAGGCAAATGGAATTATTACGCCCAATGAGCGATGATGAACTTATCGCAATTGACGGAGTCGGAAAAGCCAAACTCGAGAAGTATGGTTCCGATTTTGTAAATGCTATAATCGATTTTTTCAAAAACAAAAAAGCTCCAAAGGCAAAATCTAAAAAGGAAAGCAGCACATATAAAGTAACCTTAGAGTTATTTCAGGAAGGAATTTCTATTGAGGCTATCGCAGCAAAAAGAAAACTTGGTATTTCGACAATTGCATCTCACTTAGCCAAGCTATATGTTGATGGGCATGATATTAATTTATCTGATTATGTCTCTGATGCCGAAGTTATCCAGATAAGAAAAGCCCAAGTAAAACTTGAAAATCCTGAAACACTAAAGCCCTATTATGACTTTTTTGAAGAGCAAATTTCTTATGATAAAATACGTTTAGGCCTGGCGATTATCGAGAAGAATTATTAAAATATGATAAATTCACGTACTCATTAAACGATATTACACCTCTAAATCTTTGTCAAAGTTTTGAACTTTGACAAAGATTATTGTGTTTCTTACAGAGATTTATCGCACTCAAAAAAGCAAGTTTGCAGAAAATTATCTATCAAAATTGAGACGAATACTATTTTTATTCGTTTAAAAAATCCGTTTTATCAACGTTTTTGCTTTAGCAAATCCGTATCATCTGCGTTCCTTTAAGACTTTCTAGCGGAATCGAAGGACACAAACTACTCGCATATCAACAAAAACAAGACAAATTGCAATTACTCTTCGACTCGACTCAGGAGGACAAATTTGAAACTTTAATCACAAAATCTTTTAGAAACTAGGATAATCCTTAGCCCTGATGGAAACGGCATCCTTTTTATTTTTCCTTTAAAAATAAAAAGATATAGTAAACAGCAGGAATAGCTTCAAAAAAAAATCCTGTGAATTACTATTTCACAGGACTTTTAATATTTAATTGTAGCGTTTTATTAGCTACAAATATCTTTCTTGAAAAACTTTTTGATGATGTTTTTGGTGACCAATAATTACAAAACCTAAAGCTCTAACTGATATCTGATTATTTGATGCTGTACCAATTCGTTTAAGCTGCTCTTCTGATAAATTTTTATAGAACAATAAATTCGAATGTCTTACTGCAGAAAGTTCCGTTAATAGATCCTGAATGCTTCTTGCGTTTGCATCCGTATTATCTACATAATCATTTTCATCAAAACTTGGCAATCCTGTTTTATCGTTTCTAGAAAAACGTAAAGCACGATATGCAAAAATACGTTCGGTGTCGATTATGTGCTGAATGATTTCTTTGATTGTCCATTTTCCTTCGGCATAACGATAATCAAATTTATCCATTGGAATATTCTGAACAAACTTTATAAAATCATGCAAAGAAATCTCTAGTTCTTCAATCAAATTTACATCTCCTGCTTCGCGGATATAAGTTGTAAATCCGCCAGAATACTCGTTTTCTAATAATTGTGATCCTAACATAATAATTAAATTTAAGCTGAATTTCTACTTGCGTTTGTATTTCCGAAAAGCGAACGCGTTACTATTTTCTCATAAACTTTGATTAGGTCTTCATCGACTTTATCCTGCTTGTTTAATTCGTTAATTCTTAACAAAGCATATTGTTGTATTGTTAACAATGGTAATACTATACGCTCTCTTATCTGAATTGATGCTTTACCATCAGGATAATTCTCCATTAACTCTTTATGTCCTGCAATTTTTAATAAAAGGCGTTTAGTTTCCGAAAATTCATCGTAGATAATTTGCCAAAACTCTCCAAATTCAGGGTCTTTCCTCATGTAAGCTGTTAATGGTAAAAATGATTTTGCCAATGACATCATACTATTTTCTAACAAGGTTTTAAAGAATAATGAATTATCATATAAATCCTGAACTTTTTCCCATTGGTTTGTTTCTTCAAAATGTCTTAAAGCTGAACCTACCCCAAAGAAACCTGGTACATTTTGCTTTAACTGACTCCAAGAACCTACAAACGGAATAGCACGTAAATCGGCAAAATCCAGATTCTCTGACTTGCTTCTTTTTGATGGTCGGCTACCTATATTTGTTTTAGAGTAATATTTTAAAGTACTCATTTTTTCCAGATAAGGAATAAACTTAGGATGATTCTTAAAGCTTAAATACTCTTGATACCCTAGTTCTGCTAGTTGATCTAATATATCTTTTTCATCTACAGTCAACTCATTTTTACCTTTACTAAATACCTGATTTGTAACTCCAGCACTTAATAAATTCTCTAAATTATAGCGACAAGAATCTAATGTTCCAAAATTTGAACTAATTGTTTGCCCTTGTATTGTAATCTGAATTTCGTTATTCTCGATTTTCGGACCTAATGAAGCATAAAACTTATGTGTTTTTCCTCCTCCACGAGCTGGTGGTCCTCCACGTCCGTCAAAGAAAATAGCTTTAATTCCGTATTTTCTTGAGATTTCAGTAAGCGCTTCTTTAGCTCTGTATATACTCCAGTTTGCCATTAAATACCCTCCATCTTTTGTACCGTCTGAGAATCCTAACATTATAGTCTGCTTGTTTCCTCTCTCTACAAGGTGTTTTGCATATTCTGGATTTGTGTACAATTGCTCCATAATTTTATGGGCTTTTTGTAAATCATCAACAGATTCAAAAAGTGGGATTATATCAACCGTTGGACTTTCCCAATTGTTTAATCTAATCAATGCAAAAGTCTCCATTACATTCAGCGCACTTTCGTTATTACTGATTATATAGCGATTTGCTCCATACTCGCCATTATTTTCTTGTATGGTTTTAATAGCTTGAATTGACTCTATTGTTGATTTTGTAATTTCGTTTTCAAACACATTAGAGTTAAGATCCCCTTTTACTTTTGAAAGGATTGTTATCTTTTCGTTCTCTGATAAATCATAATAATTAGCAGGAAAAACTGTAGAGTCAGACTTTAAGTAATACGTTACAACATCTTTAAAAACAGCATCATGTATTTTACTATTTTGGCGAATATCTAGTGTTGCAAAATAGAAACCAAACAAGTTAATTTTTATAAGTAACGCCTCTAATTCGTCTAAATACAACGACTGGTGCTTATCGATAATTATATCTTTTATCTTGTTTAATTGTGTTTTAAACTCATCTAAAGTGATGTAAATTTCCCCTTTTGAATAAAAAACAGAACGATATAATTTAAACTCTAAATCTGAAACTAATGTATCTACTCCCGCAAAAGTCAGTTTCCTTTTCAGGTTGCGTATCTCTACATAATAACATTTTAGAATCGAAGTTCTCAAACGTTCAGCAACTTTTAAGGTAATTGCAGTGGTTACAAATGGGTTTCCGTCACGGTCTCCTCCTGGCCAAAATCCTAGTTTTATCAATGGATTTTGAATTGATTTTCCGTGAAAGATATTCCTTTGAAGATAATGTACTATTTCGCCCGAAGTTTCATAGAATACATTTTCTAAGTACCAAATTAAACTTACTGCTTCGTCGTAAGGATTTGGTTTTTCATTTTGTATAAATGGTGTTTTCCCTAATTGAGCAAGTAATTTCTTGATTTTAAGCAAATCATTTGCACGAATCGCATCGGTTAGGTCATTAATAATACCTAATACTGGCCCTGGGTAAAATTGTGTAGGATGTGCAGTTAAAACGGTACGAACATTAAAGTCTTCTAAAAACTCTACTAAATCATCTTCTTTTTCTTTAGCATCAGACTTTTCTTTGATATCACGAAGCGATCCTCTTCCTTCCATATTGTTTACAGTAGGAAAAGCTGCGTCTTCGATAGCATCAAACAATACAATTTGACGCTCGATATATTGAATAAATCGAAACATTAAGTCGATTTTATCTTTCTCGGAAGCATTATTTAAATACTTTCCTGAGAAAAAATTCACAATTTCTTTAGGTGTTTCTTGTTTTTTGAAGCCTGTTTCGCAAACTTCGGTAAATAAAGGAAGTAAAACCCCAGTATTATCAATAGAATCAAATGGTAATGTAATAAAGACACTATTGTAAATATGGTATTTAGAAAGAACGTCTTGATTAAAACGTTCAATTTTAGGAAGCGTATACATAATGTGTTATAGTTGGTTGGTTGTTAATAGTTAATTTTTCATAAAAAAACCCCAAGAAAAACTTGAGGTTATATTCAATATAGCATTCAAGATCAATTACATATTTTTAAAAATAGTATGCATCAAACGCTTCTTATCATTAATACTTTCTTCTAACGAGATCATAGTTTCTGTTCTGTAAACTCCTTCGATATCATCAATCATAAAGATAACTTCTTTAGCATGTTTCGTGTCTTTTGCTCTTATTTTACAGAAAATATTGAATTTTCCTGTAGTTACAGATGCTACTGTTACGAATGGAATTTGATTAATACGCTCTAAAACAAATTTTGTTTGAGATGTATTATTCAAGAAAAC
The DNA here is from genome assembly GCF_057834355.1 of Flavobacterium sp. GL_143. Taxonomy (NCBI): domain Bacteria; kingdom Pseudomonadati; phylum Bacteroidota; class Flavobacteriia; order Flavobacteriales; family Flavobacteriaceae; genus Flavobacterium; species Flavobacterium sp. GL_143. The sequence continues at coordinate 4,676,791 of NZ_CM174401.1, forward strand.
ACCTACATAAGCTATAAATGAATATCCTAATTTATCATAATCCAAGGCTAATGAAGATCCCATTATTATTCCGGCATCTTCCATTTTTTTCACCCTTACATGTACTGTTCCTGCAGATATCAATAATTTTTTTGCAATGTCAGTAAACGGTACTCTTGTGTTGTCTATCAACATGTCTAAAATCTGGTGATCTACTTCATCCAAACGAAATTTACTCATAATTCTTTAATTAATATTACTAATTGCTATTACAAAGTATAAAAATATATATAAAAAATAACAAAATGACAAAAAAACTAACTTTTTATCAATCCATTAACAAATTTTATGTTATTATCTAAATAAAAATCTGCTTTCTGACTTGTTTTCGGAATATTATTAAAATCATCAGTATATGTTGCCCCTTTAGCATCATATTCAAAATGACCGTAATAATTTTCTAATTCACCAACTTCGGTAATGTAAGCAGTGAAACAAATTTTATTTTCAATCAATTCTTCTTTGTATTGTGCGGCAAAATTCGTGATTATTTCGATACCATCATAATTTATTTTGATGTTTTTATACATAAAATCATAAAAAACGACTTTATTTTGTGAAATATTCAAATATTTATTAATTCCATTGACAACTATATCGTTTTCGCTTAGTGCTTTAAATCCAGCAATTAAGGCGAAAAATATATACTTCCTAGTAACTTCTCTTTCATAATCATTCGGATAATGCCCCGCCTCAAATAAAATTGTAGGCACTCCCAGATATTGAAATGTATCTCCTATACAATTAATATTAAAAGAATCATCAAAACGCCCTACTTGCCCAGGGATATATTGCTGCAGAACATCATTCATAGCAACAATCAGATCTATAGCCTTTGTACGGGACTCATTTATCTCTCTCTCTTCATTATATGCAGGTGCCAGAAATGAAACCGTAGCAGGCTTCCCTGTGTTTCCTGCGCCAAAAATAGTACGCTGATCATGCAGGTTATAACAATAATGAGGTTTAAACGCTTCAAAAGCAGCTCTTAATACCTTACTTTCTGGTTGTGTTAACTGTTGCGAATCACGATTTAAGTCGACTTTGTTAGCATTTTCTCGGGTATATAACTTCGCACCATCGGGGTTTAGTATAGGAATGGAATAAAAAGTAAAGGTTTCTAGCATTTTATTTGCAAAATCCGAACCGCTATTTAAGACATTAATAAAGTCAAATAAGGCTTTTGTGGTCGTGCTTTCGTTTCCATGCATTTGCGACCAAAGGTAAATTCGTGTTTTACCAGACCCAATTTCGTAACTATATATAGGTTGATCCAAAACCGATTTACCAATAATCTTAACTTGATTATTAGTATTTAATTTGTCTAATAAGGGAGTAATTGCATCTAGTGTAAGATACCTTCCTTGAATACTTTGTTCTTTATGTAAGCTAAATAATTCTTCTAAATTCATGTCGTATTGTTTGGTTTACAAAAGTAAACATCTTTATTTTTACAATTGTAAACAATTAAATTTTGCCATAATCTACATTTGTAAACGCTTATTTTCTCGAAATAACCTCCATTTCCCTTGGTTTTGGTGACATTTGTTACCTATTTACAAAAACACACTTACAACACTAAATACTAACAACTTATATAACATTACATGAAGTCATATAATCAGTAAAATAGCTAGAATTAGGCAATTTACAATTGTATAATTGGTGCTTCGGTATATTTTAGTTACATTTGTAAACCATCTTAATTTAAAAAACAATTTACAATGGTAAACATCGAGGATTTTATAAAAAGATTGGAAACCATCCTAGATTATTATGGTTTAAATGCTTCTTCTTTTGCAGACAAAATTGGAGTGCAACGCTCTAGTATGTCTCACCTACTTTCTGGCAGAAACAAACCTAGCTTAGATTTTATATTAAAAATTATTGAGATTTTTCCCGATGTAGATTTGTATTGGGTCTTGAACGGAAAAGGTACTTTTCCTAAAAGTGAAAATATCGAAGTTGTTACAAATTCAATTCCACAAGAAATTGAAAAACCCATCGCTCCTATTTTTCCAACTAAAAGCTTTATCCCCGAAGATCTATTCTTAGAGATAGAAAATCCAACGGAGAAAAAACCAATTGAAAAAAATACTCCTGAAATAAAAAACGTAATTCCTAATTCTTCTTCTTCCGAAGAAATAGAAAAAATTGTGCTTTTTTATAAAAATGGAACTTTTAAAATTTACACTCCTTAAAAAATAAGCGAGCCCTTTTCGATTTTTGTAAGACAGAAAAAAACATCCTCTACACTACCTCTCTTCTGTCTTACTCTCAAACTATTACTGCAAAATCAAGACTTGTTTGCAAAAGCTACTTCTAAAACAAAGTAATTTTTGTTTAACCTAAAATTGTACGATATTTTCCTATAATTAATCCTATTCTTACATATTGCTTTTTTTGTCGCAATTTGTCCATTTTATTTGTTGTTTATCGATTTTATTTGTAACATTGATACGGCTTAAGAAAAACATATTTTAACAATAATATCTTATTATTATCTATTTAAATAGTATTTAAATATGATATTTTTATTCATATTAGCTAAATGTGTTTTATAATGAAAATAATTAACAAGTGTTTAATTCTGTATTTTCAACCAAAAAAACAACCAATTTATGAGGAAAAAATTCCTTCTTGCCGTGTGGTTTTCATTTCTTTTCGGTGCCATCTTAGTTTTGTTCTGGCAAAATGAATACCAATACAGTTTACCTACACCCGTCCCAAAAAATCATCACGATATTGCTATGGGATCTCACATTAATCTAGGAAAACAGTTTACTACTAAAAATAAACCTGTTTTCATCCATTTTTTTAATCCCGATTGTCCATGCTCCCGTTTTAACGTGCCACATGTAAGTGAATTAATAAAAAAATATGGAGATAAGATTAATTTCAATATCGTAGTTCTCAACAAAGTAAAAAATTTCACAGTAGAAGAAATTCAAGACAAATTTGATTCTAAGGTTCCCGTTTTCTTTGATAATGATATTGCTGATAAATGTGGTGTGTTCTCTACACCTCAAGCGGTTCTTATTGATGCTTCCCAAAATTTATATTATCGAGGAAATTATAACAAGACAAGATATTGCACTGATGCAAATACTAATTATGCACAAATGGCAATTGATTCTTTATTAATCCAAAACAACAAACCTTCTTTTGATGCTTTGGCTCTTAAAGCTTATGGATGTTCATTACCTAAATGTACTAAATAAATCTAACCTTAACCAATTTCTAATTACTATGAAAACAAAAGCAAGTTTGAATGAACGAGATTACCTGCACAATTTTATGTCTACGATGACACAAAAATCTGATACCATTATCAACTATGTTCTTGCGTTCTATTTCCTCTTCGGAATAGCTTTGGCATTTAAATATGATACATGGGAAATTGGAGTCGGTGTTGGAGCACTTAATCTCATCGCCTACTATTCAGCAAAATTTTTTCTCAAAAAATCTAAATTCTACCAATACGTTCTCTCTGTAGTTCTGGCTATATTTATGGCGCAGTATATTTACCAAATGCATGGTTTGTTCGAAATGCATTTTACAGTATTCATCGCCAGTACGATTTTGATTATTTATCAGAACTGGAAATTACAAATTCCGCTTACGCTTTTAGTTGTACTTCATCATGGAGCTTTGGCTTACTTGCAAAATTTTGTTTACAATGATGCTAATGGTCCTCAAATATATTTTTCGCAAGTTAATTTTGATATAGAAACTTTTATCATTCACGTTGTCCTTGCTGCTGTTGTATTTTTTATGAATGGCTATTGGTCTTATTATTTTAAAGAACATAGTGAAAATCATATTTCTAAAATTTCTGATGAATACGAATTGGAAAATATCAAATTGGCATCGGCAAAATATAGTTCTCTCTCTGCAAACAATGAATTTAATAGTTTTATTTATAAAACGTCACAAGATTTAAAATCACCTGTACACTCCGTACTCACTTTAATCGAAGTTTCTAAAGGGCAAACCGACAATGAGAAACTTCTTGGGTATTTTGAAATGATTAAAGAAAATACAAAAAAAATAGATGGCTTGGTCAATGATATCCACGGTAAATCGGCAAACCATATGGCGAATTAAACTTTTTATTTCCAAATTTTAGGCGTATTTGTTATTTCCCCCAAAATCAATTAGTAACCTTAACCTCTATTTTATGGCAGAATATGATTTTCAATCAGCAAATAAAACACTGATTACCTGGAAAAAATCTTTTGATGATTTTTTAAAAAACAACATCGCGCTAAATCCAAGGGATATGGTAGTATCAGAAACTGGTTTTGGCAAAGAAGTTGAAAAATTATTAAGTGAACACAGCACCAATGCAACCGTTAAAAACCTGGACTTTCAATACAAGAAAATCATTCATATTGCAAGCGATATCCAACATTTGAGATTGGTAAATGATGATACGCTGCCTGATTGGCTAGAAGATGAATTAGGTACGGTTTTCCAGAAAATAAATGACCTATTAGCAACTTTAGAAAAAGAATTTAACTAAGCACTACTTTATAAAAAATATCACACCTTTTATAAAAAAAACCAACTCATATATTAACTTAAAATAAAAATTTATGGAAACAAGAACTACTCGCCCGACTCCATCTGATAGAGAAGTTGATTGGAACAAAACTAAAGTACTGCTAAGTAAAACAGATACAAAAGGAACGATTTTATATGCAAATGAAGCCTTTATAGACGTGTCGGGTTATGATGAGTTTGAACTAATTGGGCAACCTCACAATGTTATACGACACCCCGATATGCCTAAAGTAATTTTTAAATTCTTGTGGGATAATATTAGAGCAAGCAAGAACATACATGCTATTATCAAAAACATGTCTAAAACCGGTAGATACTATTGGGTAATTACCGATTTTAAAATAATTGCCGATTCAGATGGAGAAATTGCGGGATTCTTTGGAACAAGAAAATCTGTTCCTGAAGCCATTATAGTAAAGTTTATAGAGCCTTTGTATAAAAAGTTAATACATATTGAGGAAGCTAGCGGAGTTAAAGCCTCTGAAGAATATTTAATAGGTTTTCTGGAGGAACGCAACAAAACGTACATGGAATATGTAGATCATCTTGTAGCTACTGGAAAAGACGATAAAGAAAAAGTGAAAAAAGGCTTTTTTAAAGGCTTTTTTGAGAAAAAAGACGTCAAAAAAAAATAAACGAGCACCTCGTGTAAATAAAAAACACAATTTCCGATACCACTAAAGAAAATTGTGTTTTTTTTATATCCAAAAGAAAGCCCACTGAGCATTTTTTTATAATTGAAATCCATTTTCTGGAATTTTCCCCACTACGCCTTTATAATGTTGTTTTAAAACTTCCATATCAGCTTCATAATTTCCTGTCGGATAAAAAGGTTTTCCGAGATTAACCTCTTTTTTACCCCAATCAAAAGCAACAGGAACAATAGGCACATTTGCTTTTAGAGCGATGTAATAAAATCCTGTTCTAATTTCCGAAACTTTTTTGCGAGTTCCTTCTGGAGCAACTGCTAATCGAAAAGTTTCTTTTCTATCAAAAATGGCTGCAATAGAATCGACTTTGTTCAAACCTCCTGAACGATCCAGCGGCTCTCCTCCTGCACTTCTAAAATAATATCCAAAAGGAAATTTAAATAATTCCTTCTTTCCAACCCAATTCATTTCTAATCCTGAAATACCTCGGGTAAAAATTCCTAAATAAAAATCATGGTTACTTGTATGTGGCATTACCATTAATACACATTTTTTAACCTCAGCATTTTCAACCCCTACAATTTTCCATCCCATCAACTTCAGAAAGATGAATTTATATAATTGTTTCTTCATTATTTTATTTTAACCTGCAAAATAAATAATTTAAATCTTAAATTTGGTAAAAACGCATACGAATGATTAAGAAAATATTCAGTTACCTGGTTCCTATAAAAATATTTGAAAAAAAATCTGCCCGCAGTAAAGCAATTGAAGTCACTTGGGCAAACGGAGAATTAGTCCTAGATTCCGAAAATACCAATTACTCTTACGGAAGTTTGCAACGCATTCTAAGATATGGTTTAAAAAATATTGGTTTCGAAAAGATAACTCCAATGAAACACATTTTACTCCTTGGTGTTGCCGGAGGAAGTGTAATCAAAACATTGGTCGATGAAATAAAATACAAAGGCAAAATCACCGGAGTTGAAATTGATCCCGAAATGATTCAGGTTGCCAATAAATATTTTAATCTAAATAAAATAAAACAACTCGAAGTTATTATTGATGATGCTTTTGAATTTGTACTAAAAACAAATAAAAAATATGACCTGATAATAATTGATGTTTTTGAGGATACTACGATGCCAAATTTTTTATTTGAAAGTTTCTTCAGTAATAGGGTTTGTGATCTTTTAAAAAATAATGGTTTTGTACTTTTTAATACCATGATTCTGGATGAGAAGCATAATGTACGAAACCAAAAATATATTTCGGAGATAAACAATAACCAACATACTGTAAAAATGCTTCCTCGAATCGAAGAACACAATGAATTGATAATTATTGAAAAACTAGCTTAGCGGTAAATTTATTAAGTTAAGTTTTTTTAATTATAATTTTTCTCGCAAAGACGCCGAGTCGCCAAGTTTAAACATGATTTCTTTACGTCTTTGCGAAGAAACTCCATAAACTTGTCATTTCGACAGAGGAGAAATCTTCGCAAGAAACTAACTCATAGTTTTTAAAAAAAATTAGCGAGCTACTCGTGGAGATTTCTCCTCTGTCGAAATGACAATATTGAGAAAAAAAATAACATTTAGAGTATTTACTCTACGCTTGGAGCCTTTACGAAAGATTTATTCGACATAGCATAGCATATGTTTCTTTAACTCAATGAAATTAAGCTTAGTAACGGAGGAAAATCCGTCCCGATGCTTCAGAATCGCGTTCCTTCCACAAAGTATTAGATAGAATATTAAAAAAAGTAAAACATATGCCCTCATTAGAAACTACTTTAAAAAAATTAACTCCAGCAAAAGTAATCGATGCTACAATCGGTTATGCTCAGTATATGCCTTTGGATTTATCAATCACAAATCAGGATTTAGCAAACAACAAGCCACAAACCGCTGCCGATTTTGAGAATTATATCGATAATTTATTAGCTCATGCCAATGCAAAAGTTGCTTTTGGCGGATATTTAGAGGAACGTAATCTATACAAACGAAGTGAAAATTTCAATAATTCTGATGCACCAGAACGTAATATTCATATTGGTGTCGATTTATGGATAAAAGCCTCAACTCCAGTATTGGCAGCGTTTAACGGGACAGTGCATAGTTTTAAAAACAATATTGGTTTGGGTGATTATGGCCCTACAATTATCCTGAAACATGATATCGAAAATCATATTTTCTATACTTTATACGGGCATTTATCGTTAGAAAGTATAGAGAATCTTAAAGTTGGAGATGTTTTTATTCAAGAACAAATTTTGGGCACTTTAGGAGAATCAAATGTAAATGGGGATTATGCACCACACTTGCACTTTCAGATTATAAAAAATATTGGAGATAATTTTGGCGATTATCCAGGTGTTTGCAGTAAAATCGACGCAGATTATTATGCTAACAACTGCCCAAATCCCAATTTAGTATTAAAAATAACATAAAGAACGATGAAAAAAGTACTATTTATTCTAAGTTTGCTTCTGTTGATTGGTTGCAAATCTAAAACAGGAGGAAACAAAACAGAGGATTTAAAAATATCAAAAGTTTTACCTACAGAAGTAGATAATAGCCAACAAAAAAAGGCCTACGATTTAGGAAAACGAGTTTTATTGACTTGTAATACCTCAAAATTTAAGCCTTTTAACGAAACTGAAGTTACGCCATCGGTTATGGCAAATACAACAGAAGAGCGATTGACAAAAACATGCCAGAAATTCCGACAATGGTACGGAGCATTTAAAGATCTTAAATTAGATGGTGTTTATAAAACCAAACATGAAACCATCTACAGATACAGAGCTTTATATGAAAAAAAAGTAGCCAATAAAGAACTTCGCGTGTATGTAAATGAAGACAATCTGATTTCTGCCATAAAATCGTTGGACTGGGACGAAACATTCGAGTCAAATTTAATTGAAAAATAAAACCTTATGAAATGAGCATTACCGAAAATTGGTCGCAAATACCAATGAAGATATGCGAATTCCATATTCCTTTAAAAAACAAATACTATCTACATATGAATTATAAAACACTACTGATTTTACCCTTTTTTTTCTTATCCATTTTGGTTAATGCTCAGGAGTCGCTTAATTTTAAAGGAAAAACATATCCAGCTACCCAATCTTGGGATTTTATCTGCGAAAATTATGCTTTATCTGGCGAAGCCAATGTGCAAATTGCAAAAACAGAAACGGGAGGTCTCTTAAAACTTAGTGTTGCCACAACAGATCCTAAATTACAAATTACAGGCGTTGCCTATATTTACTTAGTAGACAATACGATTATTGTATGTATTGATAAAAAAAATACTGAAGCTGCCGAAAATAAAACGGCAAATTATTACAATCTTTCGGCTATTGAAATCAATAAACTAAAGAAAACTGATATACAATCTATTAGATTCAATATAACAGGGACTGCAAATAAGTTTAGTAGCCAAATTGGTAATTTTACTGCCGTAAATAAGAAGTCTTATTTTTCGACCAAATTTGACAAAACTAAAAAAAGCTTTGATACCGCAACAGAAATTCAGGGTTTATAAGCTTATTTTTGGAGTAAATAGTCAATAATTCTGTACATTTATATTCTAATTAGATTAAAAATGACTGCAAACGAAGCCACAATTACGAAATTTTATACTGCATTTGCCAATGCCGACGCAGCCAAAATGAGCGAATGTTACCATCCTAAAGTACAATTTCGTGATCCTGCTTTTGGTTTATTAAAAGAGAATCAGGTTTCTAAAATGTGGGAAATGCTACTTAAAAAAAGCAAAGGAAACATAAAAATAGAATTCTCGGATGTAAAAGCCGATGATTTTGTAGGTTCAGCACATTGGGTTGCTACTTACAACTTTAGCAAAACAAACAGAAGGGTTATCAATAGTATTTCTGCCGAATTTCAGTTTCAGGATGGCTTAATCATCAAACATACCGATACTTTTGATGTCTGGAAATGGTCAAAACAAGCATTTGGTATTACAGGATACTTATTGGGCTGGACAGGTTTTTTTCAGAAAAAAATACAAGAACAGGCTTTATTATCACTTCATAATTATCAAACTAAGAAATAATGGCACATCTCGAGACCTTAAGAGCTCTTTTTAGCCGAGATCTTAATAAATTAAAACTCGAAATAGAATCTTATCAAAACGAAGCTAAAATTTGGCTCGTAAGCGAACAAATTCTAAATTCGGGCGGTAATCTATGTTTGCACTTAATTGGCAATTTAAACACTTATATAGGCGCTGCATTGGGTAATTCTGGTTATATAAGACATCGAGAATTAGAGTTTTCTCTAAAAAACATCCCAAAAGCAGAATTAATAGCTAAAATTGAAGAGACAATTACTGTTGTTGATACCGCTTTAAGTAATTTATCAGAAGAAGATTTGGAACATGAATTTCCTGTATTTGTTCTTGAAGGTAAAAATTCTACCGATTTTATCCTAACACATCTCACCACTCACCTCGCCTATCATTTAGGGCAAATAAACTATCACCGCCGATTATTAGACGCGTAAAATGGTTGATCGATAATAAATTAAACCATTAAGAAATTAAGAGAAATTAAGCTTTTACTGTTATTTTAAATTTCTTAAAATGTTCTTTAAAAACTGCGACTTGGCTGCTTTACGAGATTCAATAATCAAAACTTGCCTTTCTAATAGCATTCTTAATTTTCCTTAATATCTTAATGGTTAAAAAAAATCAAAAAAAAATAGCTTCAATTGAAGCTATTTTTTTGTTTTATGATGCAAACCAACCTGCGACTAATTCATCTTCAAATGAAGTTACATTTTCATGAATAAACTCATTGGTTTCTTTATTGTATTCGTAATCCAAGGCCCATGTTTTATGGTTTTTGGCTAATTCTTTGATGCTTTCGCAAACAAAAGCAATCTCCTCATTGGTAGTAGTAGGATGTATCGACATTCTTATCCATCCCGGTTTACGGATTAAATCTCCAATAGTGATTTGGTCAATCAGCTTACTAGACGTTTCTTGGTCAACATGTAACAAAAAGTGTCCGTAAGTACCTGCACAACTGCAACCTCCTCTGGTTTGGATTCCGAATCTGTCATTTAAAATTTTCACACCTAAGTTAAAATGTAAATCTTCGATAAAAAACGAAACTACTCCTAAACGTTCCTGATGTTGTCTTGCTAAGATTTTAATATTCGGGATATCATTTAGCTCATTAAACACATAATCTACGATTTCATGCTCACGTTGTAACATGTTATCTACTCCCATTTGTTCTTTTAGCTCAATTGCCAAAGCAGTTTTTATAACTTGCAAAAAGCCAGGAGTTCCGCCATCTTCACGGTCTTCGATATTATCGATATATTTATGCTCACCCCAAGGATTTGTCCAGCTTACAGTTCCTCCTCCAGGACAATCCGGAATCATGTTTTTATATAATTTTTTATTAAAAACTAAAACTCCCGAAGTTCCAGGACCTCCTAAAAATTTGTGCGGAGAAAAGAAAATCGCATCCAAATACGCTTCTGGATCTTCTGGGTGCATATTTATCTTTACATACGGTCCAGAACACGCAAAATCTACAAAACAAACTCCATTATGCTGGTGCATTAACTTAGCAGCTTCATAATAGGGTGTTTTTATCCCTGTTACGTTAGAACATGAAGTGATTGAAGCTATTTTGTAAGCTCTGTCTTTATATTTATCTAATAAAATTTCTAAGCTTTCAAGGCTAAAAAGTCCTTTTTCGCAAGCAGGAATAATTTCGACATCGGCAATCGTTTCTAACCAACTCGTTTGGTTTGAGTGGTGCTCCATGTGAGATATAAAAACAACTGGTTTTTTATCAGCTGGTATAGTTGTAAAATCCTTTAGGTTTTCAGGGATTTTCAAACCCAAAATACGCTGAAATTTATTAACAACACCAGTCATTCCTGTTCCATCAGTAATTAAAATATCATCTTGATTGGCATTAACATGACGCTTAATGATATTTCTGGCATGATGGTACGCTTTTGTCATGGCAGTACCTGACACAGTGGTCTCAGTATGCGTATTTGCGACAAAAGGTCCAAATTGGTTTATAATTTTCTCTTCAATCGGTCTATATAATCGTCCGCTGGCAGTCCAATCGGTATAAATTATCTGTTTTTTACCATAAGGAGAGGTAAATTCCTGGTCGATTCCAATGATATTTTTACGAAAATCTTGGAAATAAGCTTCTAAAGCCGTGGTATTGTTTTTGATATTCATTATAAACTGATTTGATGACAAAGGTATATATTTTTTATATAATTGTGAATTTGTTAATACTTAAGTGAAAACTGTACTACAATTTCTGTTATTTTTAAATAAACACCTCTTAAACAGGTTTCTTTTTAGCAAAACCAACAAATTAGAATTAAATTTGAGTATCTATTTTAAATATGTTACTCATTATCAACAAAGAACAATAATTATTTAAATTATATATTATGAAAAACTTATCTATAGCTACTTTTGGAGGGGGCTGTTTCTGGTGTATCGAAGCAGTTATTCAACGCCTAAAGGGGATAATATCAATAAAATCGGGCTATGCCGATGGTCATATCAAAAACCCTGCTTATCGCGAGGTTTGTACTGGGAGAACAGGTCATGCCGAAGTTATTCAGGTAACTTTCGATCCAGAAATCATTTCATACCATGACTTAATTGCCATTTTTATGACGAGTCATGACCCAACGACATTAAACCAACAAGGAGCTGACAGAGGGACACAATACCGCTCTATTATTTTATACCATAATGAGGAACAAAAAGCAATTGCAGAACAGGTATTTGAAGCTGTAAAACCTCTTTATGCTGATCCAATCGTAACCGAATTAAAACCTTTTGAAGTGTTTTATGAAGCTGAGGAAGATCACCAAAATTATTACAACAATAATCAGGAAGCTGGTTATTGCCGAATGGTAATCGACCCTAAAGTGCAAAAATTAAGAAAAATGTATGCCGATAAACTCGCATAAACAAGCACGTATTACTTTTATTGAAATTAAATAAAATGAAAAAATTAAATATACATAATCGGTTTACAGCCGAACTACCCGAAGATCCACTAAGTACTAACGAAATAAGGCAGGTTTTAAATACTTGTTTCTCTTATGTTAACCCACGAATTCCTGCTGAACCTAAATTAATTCACGCTTCTGAAGCTGTGGCTGAATTAATTGGGCTTTCGCCAAAAGACATTCAATCGGAATCATTTCTGAATGTTTTTTCGGGTAAAGAAGTTTTACCAACCACGCATCCATACGCCATGTGTTATGCAGGGCATCAATTCGGGAATTGGGCGGGACAATTAGGAGACGGCAGAGCGATTAATTTAACCGAGGTTGAACACAATGACCAGTTTTACACTTTACAGCTTAAAGGAGCAGGGAAAACACCTTATTCGAGAACTGCCGATGGTTTAGCAGTTTTACGTTCCTCTATACGAGAACATTTATGTAGCGAAGCCATGTTTTATCTAGGAGTTCCTACCACTCGTTCCCTTGCTTTAATGTTATCTGGTGACGAAGTATTGCGTGATAAACTATATGATGGTAATCCTGCTTATGAAAAAGGGGCAATTGTATGTCGTGTAGCACCGTCATTTATTCGTTTTGGAAGTTTTGAGATGCTAACGGCACGTAATGAGCTTAAAAATCTTAAATCTCTTACCGATTATACGATCAAGTATTATTATCCTGAGATAACCGAGGAAGATCCTAAGAAATCTTATATCCAGTTTTTTAAGGCTGTAGCCGATAAAACCCGTAAGATGATTCTCGATTGGCAACGTGTAGGTTTTGTACACGGGGTTATGAATACCGATAATATGTCGATTCACGGCTTAACAATAGATTTTGGACCTTATGGTTGGTTAGAAGATTATGATCCGAATTGGACACCAAATACTACCGATAATCAACATAAAAGGTACCGTTTTGGCAATCAGGCTAATGTTGCTAAATGGAATTTATTTCAATTAGCAAATGCATTATACCCATTAATCAATGAAGCCGAAGGTTTAGAGAGTATATTAGAATCATTCTCTGATTCATTTGATGAAGAATATAAAGAAATGATGTTAAGCAAATTAGGAATTTATACATCAAAAGAAATTGATAACAAAATCATCTTAGATTTAGAAACTAACTTGCAATTATCTGAAACAGATATGACTATCTTTTTCAGAAATTTAAATAAAATCAAAAAAGAACAATCTGCAGAAGAAGCATTTGCTTGCATTCAGGATGCTTTTTATAAACCAGAAGAAATTAAAGACACGATTTTAAATACTTGGCTAGAATGGTTCTCGGTGTATTTAACGCGTTTAAATACTGAAAAAATATCCGACGAAGAACGTGCTGCAAACCAAAACAAAGTAAATCCTAAATATGTATTGCGTAACTACATGGCGCAACTAAGTATTGATGCTGCCGATGAAGGTAATTATTCTCTAATAGAGGAATTACATTTATTACTTAAAAATCCTTACGATGAACAACCAGAATACGAAAAATGGTTTGCCAAACGTCCAGATTGGGCGAGAGACAAAGTAGGCTGTTCTATGCTTTCTTGTAGTTCTTAGCTATTTTTTGCCACGATCCGAGCGCAATTTCATTAAATAAAAGGGAATATTTATAATGCTTTGTCAAATTAAATCTCCCGAAAAGTCGCAAAAACGCAAAGAAAGAATGTGTAAACTTTGCGCTTTTGCGGCTTTGCGAGTAAAATTATAGCCCAAAAAGCTTAACTTAATAACATTGCGCTCGGATCATGGCAATATTTTTCTATTTCGAAGTAATACAATCTACAATCATATTGGCATGAACACGGGAATTCTCAATAAACCATTTATGAGTTTCCATTCCGCCACACACAACACCTGCCAAAAACAATCCTGCAACATTGGTTTCCATTGTCTCAGGATTGTATGTTGGTACTTTTCTTTCATCATCAGATAATTGAATTCCCATTTTTTCCAGAAACGTTAAATCTGGCTTATAACCAGTAAGTGCCAAAACAAAATCATTTTCGATAGTCACTTTTCCGTTTGGAGTATCAATTTCAACTTCATTCTCTCTGATTTCGGTAATATTAGATTCAAAATAAGCTTTTATACTTCCTTCGGCTATTCTATTCTCGATATCTGGTTTAACCCAATATTTTACACGATTGTTAATTTCGCTTTTGCGAATTACCATCGTAACATTAGCTCCTTTTCGCCAACATTCTAAGGCTGCATCTACAGATGAATTATTTGCGCCTACAACAAGAACATTCCTAAAAGCATATTCATGTGCCTCTTTATAATAATGGCGCACTTGTGGCAACTCCTCGCCTTTTACATTCATATAAATCGGAATATCATAAAAGCCAGTTGCAATAATTACATTCTTGGCTTCATACAATGTCTTATTTGTGGTTATTTTAAAAAGCGAATTTTCTTGCTTGATAACTTGGGTCACATTTTCGAATAAATGAATGGAGAAGTCAAAATAACGGTGAATATTGCGATAATACTCCAATGCTTCTTGTCGGCCTGGTTTGGGAGCCAGGCAATTAAAAGGTATATCTCCTATTTCTAGTCTTTCGGCTGTAGAAAAAAACGTCATATACAGCGGATAATTAAAAATACTGTTTACAATTGCTCCTTTTTCTATAATTAAATACTTTAAATTTTTCTTTTGTGCTTCGATTGCGCAGGCTAAACCTATTGGTCCTCCTCCTACTATAATCAAATCATATTCTTCAATTGTCATAAACATTATTCTTTATTCCATTCTGAGAACGGATGCTTGCTTAAATAAGAATTATAATATCTTGGATCACTGGTTACTTCTTCTCCTAACCAATCAGGCTTATCAAACGTGTCTGTTTCTGATTCAAGCTCGATTTCGGCAATTATCAATCCTTCATTTTCTCCATAAAACTCATCTACTTCAAAAACATGGTTTCCTGATTTTATTTCGAATCGTGTTTTCTCAATTTTACCTTTCTCGCACAATTTCAATAATTCTTGTGCTTCGTCCAGCGGAATTTCATTTTCCCACTCAAATCGTGACATTCCACTATCACTTCCTATTCCTTTTATAGTAATAAACCCTTTCGTGCCTTTTATACGTATACGTACTGTTCGCTCTGGTTCGGAGCTTAAATATCCCTGAGCAATTCGATTTTTGGCGAAAGCCTGTTCTTTAAAATCGGTTGTTTTAACTAAAAATTTTCTTTCTATTTCGACCATCATATCCATAACTAAATTCAGTTAGCAAGTTACTCATTTTAATTAATTGGCGAATTAAGATTTTCTCCTTACAATTATTCAAATTAATTGTTAATTTTAAAAAGTAAGTAAATTCTTAAACATAAAAAACAGCTTTTTTTAACAATAATATTAAAATAACTGATTAGTAACGTTTTGCATTTATTTTTTTGTTAAATTTGAGAGAATTTTAACTCATAAAAATTATGTCTAAAAAAACACTTTATCTCTTAGGCATTGTAGTCACAATTATCTTAGGTACATTCCTGTATCTGAAATTTTGCTGCAATTGCTGTACGAAAGAACCCGCAGACGATATCGAAAAAGTAGTTGTTATTAAAGAAACGGTCACGGAGATTGTTCCTTTTGTAATTAATGGTACCGGTATTGACTACCGCAGTAGCGACAATCTGAAGTTCCTGAAGAATAGTGCTTCGGTGATTATGCCAGTTAAAGACTCTGTTAATATTGGTATTGAAAAACTGAAAACTTTCTTAGATGCCAATCCAGAGCAAAAGGTTACAATAACTGGATATGCGACTACCGATGAAAAGAACACCACAACGTACCCTAATCTTGGTATTGCAAGGGCAAATGATGTTAAAAATTATTTTGTATCAAAAGGACTATCGGCTGGAAAGTTTAATACTAATGGCGAAATAATCGATAGCTGGAAAACAAGTGGAGATACGCTATTAGGTCCAGTTTCTTTCGAAATTAATACTTCGACGGATTCGGTTGCAACAAAAACAGATGGTGAAGATTTTGCTGCTTTAAAAACCAAAATAAATGCTGATCCTTTGGTTCTTCATTTTAATACCAATAAATCCAATAATAATCTAAATGCTGCCGATCGTCAGAAAATTAAAGACATCTCGTATTACATTCTTCATGTAAATGATGGCGCATTATTGGTTGTTGGACATTCTGATAATGTTGGAAACCGTGAATCGAATGTTGTGTTAAGCCAAAAACGTGCTGACTTTACTAAAAACTATTTGTCTAAAAATGGCATTGATGGTAGTAAAATCGAAACTCAATCAAAAGGTCCAGATGAACCTGTAGGAGATAATACAACCGCCGACGGTAAAGCAAATAATCGTAGAACTGTAGTTACAATAAAATAATTAATCCAAAAAAATAATATTATGAATATACCTTGTATCTTAATACCAGCTTTAGTTGGGTTAATCTGTGGAATTTTAGGTTACTTGATAGGAAAAATGGCTTCGAAAGGAAACGATTCTGATTTGCTTTCTTTACAAGCTGATTTAGACGCTTGCAGAGCTAATACTAAGAACTTAAATGCCAAAATATCTTCGCTTGAAGCAGATTTAGCAGCTAAATTAAATAATGCTTCGGCATCTGCACAATCATTTGTGGGTAAAACTACAATTCCAGAAATTGCTTTTGATGCTGCATTGGCAGCAACAGTATTTGGCAAAAAAATAAAGAAAGATGATTTGAAGATAATCGAAGGAATTGGTCCTAAAATCGAAGAGCTGTATCATCAGGCTGGAATCAAAACCTGGTTGGCTTTATCGGAAACACCAACAGAAAAATCTCAAACTATTCTAGATAATGCTGGTGAAAACTATGCGATTCATAATCCTGGAACTTGGGCAAGACAAGCTAAGTTGGCTTATGAAGGAAAATGGAAAGAATTAAAAGATTGGCAAGATGTCTTAGATGGCGGAAAAGAATAATTTTTATTCTCTAAAATTTAAAAACTGGCTTTATGCCAGTTTTTTTTATTTCTAATTTTATAGACAACCTATTGGTGAGAATCTTTGTCCAAGTTTTGAACTTTGACAAAGATAAAAGCGTTGTCCTTTTCTTCTAGATTAAAACTTATCAATATCTATTTCCCAGTTTAAATCTGGGTTATACCATAATTGTCCTTGTGTAACTTCTAACGGACAATCGAAATTGTTCGTGTATAATGCTCCCGTTCCTAAACCTTGCGGCATAGTATTATTTTGCAAAAATGTCCATTGTGCAATTGCATTAAGACCTATATTGCTTTCCAGAGCCGATGTTATCCACCAACCGATATTATATTTCTCTGCCAATGCAATCCATTCCTGAGTCCCTCGAAAACCGCCTATAAAGCTTGGTTTTAAAATAATATACTGTGGTTTTATATTTTGCAGTAATTTTTCTTTTTCCTGTAATGTAAACACTCCAATCAATTCTTCATCTAGTGCTATAGGAAAAGGTGTTGTCTCACATAAACTAGCCATAACCTGTGTATTGCCTGGTTTTATTGGCTGTTCGATACTATGCAACTTATATGCATTAAGCTGAATTAGCTTATTTAAAGCTGTATCTAAACTAAAAGCTCCATTGGCATCTACTCGTATTTCTATTTCTTCCGGGCTAAAGTGGCTGCGGATAAAACCCAGTAATTCCAACTCTTTATCAAAATCGATAGCGCCAATTTTAAGTTTTATACAACGAAAACCTGTGGCTAGCTTCTCTTCTATTTGCTGTTTCATAAACTCTGGTTCTCCCATCCAGACTAACCCATTTATTGCAATAGATTTCTCTCCCGTAGTAAAAGGTGAAGGAAAGAGTAAAAAGGGCGTTTTACTGTGCAATGAACGGAAAGCCATTTCTATACCAAATTGTATTGAAGGGAACTCTAATAAGGCTTCCCAAAGGACTTTTTCGCCAAGATGTATGTTATCGCAACTCCATTGCAATTTCTCTTCGTAGTCGTCTCGATCGTCTGCGCTTAGTCCTCTGAGGATTCCGCACTCGCCTATTCCCTTTTTATTATTTTCTTCAATAACAATGAACCAAGTTTCTTTTTCGTTCATTACGCCTCTGGAAGTTCCCGATGGGCGCTTAAAATTGAGAATATATTTGTGGTAAGTGGCTTTCAATGTGATTTACTTTTTTTAAACATATAAGTGATATAAGTTCATATAATAAAGCATTTAGAAAATACAATTTATATTTGCTTGCATCACTTATAGGATTAATTATTAATTAAAAAGGTCTAAAACTCTATCGAAGTTTGCTGAAGGTAAATTTGCTTTCTTAAAAGCTGCTAAATCAAGTTTTACTTTTTGAATCCAGCTTAAACTATCAGTAACGTTTTGTGTTTGGTATTTTTTATAAATGGCTTTGGCGTCTTTATAATCGTCGCTTACCAAATAAGCATGAGCTAGGTTGAGTTTTAATTGCAACTCTGTTTCATCTAGTTTTTCTCCTTCTTTTAAAAACTTAATCGCTTTCTCGTATTGCTTGGTTATTATATAACAATATCCAATAGCGCTATAATCTAGTGCTGTAGCCTTTTTGTCAGCAATTACAGTGTTTAACAATGTTATCGCTTCACCATATTTCTGACTTTTAATTAATTTAGAAGCCTGATTTCTTAAATCGCTATAAATGTTTTTAGAGATACTAGTATCGTTATAACAGGTGTTCCCATAATCTTTATAGGCTTTGATTTTTTCCATTGCCAATAGTTTATCAAACTCTGTGTAACGGTATTGCTTTTGGATTTTTTCGAGGATACAAACGCAAAATTCATCAGAACTTGCCATTTTCTGTGCCAGATTTGAGGTCTTACATTGGCTGATAATTTCTTTTTTATTCTCCTGATTCCAACCACGGCTTAGCTTTACATCAACCCACGGCACTACTTCTAGCACTATTTTTTGTTTTAAAAGCCAATTCTTGCTTTCGAATCCAAACCAAATTGTATTTACATTTGGTTGCAAACAGCTGGTTTTATCTAATGATAATCGTTTTGCGTCTTTGCTTACTGGTTCTTCTTGTGCATAACAGGCTTTATCGGTTTTTCCTGTTTGTACATAACTTTTGGCAATTGCCTGATCGGTAAACAAGGCATATTTACACTTATCATCTCCTGATATTTTTGACATTAGGAATACTGCTCCGGCTGATCCCTGACTAATTCCTGATGGGTCTGGAATCGATTTTAATACCGAGACTAAGCTACTTGCCAATTGTTGGTTTTCGTCCAGCAGAGTGATTCTATATATCACTTCGGTGGTTCCTAATGGTAAATCTTCGGTTGGAATGATGATTCTGTCGCGGGCTGAAACGATTATTTCTTTTGTAGTGGATCGTTCTTTGTCCCAATATCCTTCTTTTTGTGCAAAAGCTGAATAAAACGAACTTAATAAAAGTACTAAAATCAGTTTTTTAGATTTCATTTTCTTGACTGGATGTGTGTTTTTTTTTAGCCCTGACAGCAGCGATATCCTTTTCCTGTCCGCCGCGGCGGACAGGAAAAGATAAAGCGTATGGCGGGAAATAGCTCCTAATTCTTCAATTTCTCTTAGAATAACGCTATTTACAATTCAATAGATTCTCCAATTTCTATAAGCATTAGGTCTTTTCCTTTATCAAAAAACTTACGTATTGCTTCGTCATGATTGATTTTGATATATCCGAAGGTATCATAATGATACCCTAGAATTTTATCACATTCGATAAAATCTGATGCTATAATGGCATCTTCTACATCCATTGTAAAGTTATTTCCGATTGGCAAAATCGCTAAATCTAGCTTGGTACGCATCGGGATTAATTTCATATCCATCGTAAGTGCTGTATCTCCTGCGATATAGATATTTTTGTGTTCACCTTCGATTACAAATCCTCCTGGATTCCCTCCGTAGCTACCATCGGGAAATGAACTTGAATGTATGGCATTTACATATTTTACTTTTCCGAAGTCAAATTGCCAGCTGCCTCCGTGATTCATTGGGTGTGCTTTTAGCTCTCTTTGGGCAAAATAACTCGCAATTTCGGCATTAGACACGATTACTGCTTCGGTACGTTTTGCAATTGCTTCGGCATCCAGAATATGATCCCCATGCGCATGCGTTAGCAAGATATAATCGGCTCTTAATGTGTTAATATCGATATGTGATGCCAATGGATTACCTGAGATAAAAGGATCTACCAGAATGTGCTTTCCTCCTACTTCGATTCCTAATGATGCATGACCGTAAAATGTAATTTTCATATTGATACAATTTTAAAGTTTAATAAATTATCTTCCTCCTAAGAAGAGGTTTACAATAATGTCTGAAATTAATGATATCATGCACAAAGTCAATAATACTGAAAGCAAAAATGTGCTAAGTGCTACTCTTTTTAATTCTGGGTCTAGTAATTTAGGTTCTTGGTTTTTATAAACAACAATTAAATGTTTGGTTAATGGTATGTAAGCCAATAAAAACAAGTATTGATCAAAGTTATAATCGCTTAAAATAGCAAATGCAACTACTGAAATCATTGCTGTTATAATTAAGAAGTAATGGTATTTTTTTGCAGCTTGTCCGCCCATTTTTACTACAATTGTGTTTTTGCCCGATTTTCTATCTGAGGCTTCGTCACGCATGTTGTTTAGGTTTAAAACTCCTACGCTTAATAATCCTATCGCTACTGCTGGCAGGATTAAAAGTGGATCTATTTCTTTTGAGTATAAAAAGTTAACGCCTAATGTACTTACTAAACCAAAGAATACGAATACAAATATATCTCCAAAGCCTTTATATCCATAAGCTGAGTTTCCTACTGTATAACGTATTGCCGAAACAATTGCTGCAATCCCTAATAGTAAGAAAAAGATTGAATACACAAAATTTGTCTCGCCAAAGGCAAAATAAATCAATGTAACTGCTGATAATAAAGTTAACAACGAAGTAATTATTATAGCCTTTTTCATGGCTTGTGGCGTTATTACTCCGCTTTGTATAGCACGTTTTGGCCCTATTCTGTCTTCGTTATCGGTTCCTTTTACTCCATCGCCATAATCGTTGGCAAAATTGGATAATACCTGCAATCCTAGCGTTGTTAAAAGTGCAAAACCAAAAATTTTCCAATTAAAAACTTCTGTAGGCGTATAAACGTTTTCTGTGGGATTTGCCAAAGCATACATACTACCGACGATAATCCCAGAAACTGATAAGGGTAATGTTCTTAATCTAGCGGCTTCAATCCAATGTTTCATTCTTATGTTTTATTTAATTTAAAGTTTGTTATAAAAAAAGTTTTCAGTCTCAGTCACTGTATTTCAGTTAAAACTGAAACTGAAAACCGATACTGCAAACTAGTTTATGGCAACCATTTATTTTCGCCAAAATTAGGCTTTCTTTTTTCTAAAAAGGCATTTCTTCCTTCTTTGGCCTCTTCGGTCATATACGCTAAACGGGTTGCTTCTCCAGCAAAAACCTGTTGCCCTACCATACCATCATCTGTAAGGTTCATAGCAAATTTTAGCATTTTTATAGATGTAGGCGATTTTTGTAATATCTCTTGCGCCCATTCGTAAGCAGTGTCTTCTAGTTCATCATGAGGAATAACGGCGTTTACCATTCCCATATCCATTGCTTCCTGAGCTGAATAATTGCGTCCTAAGAAGAAAATTTCACGTGCTTTTTTCTGTCCTACCATTTTGGCAAGGTAAGCTGATCCATATCCGCCATCAAAACTAGTTACATCGGCATCTGTTTGCTTAAAAATAGCGTGTTCTTTACTCGCTAATGTCATATCGCAAACTACATGTAAACTATGTCCGCCACCTACTGCCCAACCTGGAACTACGGCTATGACTACTTTTGGCATAAAACGAATTAATCGTTGTACTTCTAGAATATTTAAACGATGTTGTCCATCTTCTCCAACATATCCTTGATGTCCTCTTGCGTTTTGGTCTCCACCACTACAAAAAGAATATACTCCGTCTTTGGTCGAAGGTCCTTCGGCAGATAATAAAACTACTCCTATCGAGGTATCTTCTTGTGCATCGTAAAATGCCTGGTATAATTCGGATGTTGTTTTTGGGCGGAAAGCGTTGCGTACATTAGGTCTGTTAAATGCTATTCTTGCAACTCCATTACATTTTTTATAGGTTATATCTTCAAATTCTCTGGCAGTAATCCAATCCATTAGATGTATTTTTAATTAATTATAGTGTAAAAATAAATCATTTTTTACACTTTAGACTATACAATCATCATGAAGTCTATTCTAAAAAAAATCTGATCAAATGTTAAATATTGTTTTTCAATTAAAAACTGCAATCATTTTATAGTGTATTCTGTTTTTTATATTTATCTTTACCCTCTATTAATCAATGTGATACATTTATTTTTCGTACACATTTAAGATTGATTTTCTTTCACTGATTTATTAACCTAAAAAATGATTTTTTGAGAAAATTTAAAAAATTTGTCGCTCATTTTTCTATGGTTTTAAATTTAAAACCTTTAGACAAAGAGCAAATGAGATTAGCATTTGTCGAAATTGCAAAAAAGAGATAGTAACACCTACGGTTAACAAGAAAGATATATTAAACTACTCTACAAATGGGTACTTATTATTGTTTAATCATCTTTAAAAATATTAAAAATAAACCAAAGGTTCTGCCGTGAAATCAATTTCAGCATGTAAGAAATTGTTATCCCATTCAAGACAAACCCATCTGAAGAAGTAGTAAGTCACACGCAACAAGATTAAGTACAGTATTATATAAGATGTGATTCTATTCACTTTTCGTGATGAAAGTAGATTTATTTTTATTTTTGTTTTTTTTTAATTACAATTTTTTTATAAAACTAGAATAAAAAGAAAAAGGCTAATCGTAATGATTAGCCTTTTTTGTTGTAGTAGCTTAGTATTACTCTTTTACCAAGTAAATACCATCTTCTTTTATCTCGATTAGTTTCTCTCTGTATAGAGCTCCAATCGCTTTCTTAAATGTTTTCTTACTCATTTTAAGCACCGTTTTAATGTCTTCTGGATGTGAGTTGTCTGTAAGTCTTAAAAAACCACGACTTGCTCTTAATTCGTCCATTATTTTCTCGGCATTTGGTTCGATACTTTGGTATCCCTGCACTTGTAATGAAACATCTATTTTATTATCAGGACGTACAGTCTTGATATATCCTCGCATACGGTCTCCCGTACGAATGGCATCATCATAAACCTCATCTTTGTATAATAATCCTTTATGTTTTTCATTAATAATTACATTGATTCCTATCTCGGTAATATGCGAAACGATTAAATCTACTTCTTCGCCTTTTTCTACCGTTAGGTTATCATTACTTAAGAATTGGTTTGTTTTACTTGAAGCTACCAAACGATTGGTTTTTTCGTCCATGTATAAATAAACCAAATAACGCTTTCCTTTTTCCATAGGACGCGCTTGTTCTTTAAACGGAACAAGAATATCTTTTTCCATTCCCCAATCCATAAAAGCACCTATCTGGTTAATGTAATTTACTCGTAAAAGAGCAAACTCATTCAACAAAATATATGGTTCTAGGGTTGTTGCAACTGGACGTTCTTCGTGATCTAAATAAACAAAAACGATAAGTTCTTCGCCTATTTCAAATTCGTTTGGAACATATTTGTTTGGTAATAGTATGTCGTGGATTCCTTCTGGATCTTTCTCGGGGTTACCCAAAAACAATCCTACTTTGGTATCACGTAATATAGTTAGGGTGTTGTATTTTCCTATTTCAATCATCTTCTTTAAAGTTCTGTATTGCTATTTAAGCAAGTTTCTAAGTCGCAAAGGTACGAAGTTTGAAAATGAGAAGCATAAAAATTATTCTATTAAAAAAAGCGCCATTAAGGCGCTTTCTATATTTGGAAGTTTAAATACTATTTATAAACACTTTCTTTTTTAAAGTGTAGCGTTAATAAGTAGTATACTACTGCTCTGTATTTATGTTTGTTTGAGCGCCCGTATTTTTCTAATACTGCATCAATTCCTGCATCTAAAGCGGGACCATCTGGCAAGCCTAATTTTTTGATTAAAAAATTATTCTTTACAGTATCTAATTCCGATTTTTGAGTTCCTGCAACTGTAGCTGCATCTGCGTTATATATTGACGGCCCACAACCGATGGTTACTTTTGTCAATAAATCCATATTCGGAGTTACGCCGCATTTATCTTTTAAGTCAGCAGCATACTTTACAATTAATTCGTCTCTTGCGCTCATAAATAAAATTTTAATATTTGATTAATACTAGTTTATATTCTCAAATTTAAGCATTTATTCTATACAAGACTTTATTTTAAGTAATTTTTATGAAAATTAAACTTACAATAACTCTTTAAAAAACTGAAGTAATATTTTATCGTTTTCGACTGTTGGTGTAAAGATTTCTAAAATAGCTGGTGCCTCATTTACATTATACAGTGTTTCTAGTCCTGATTGTAACGAACTTTCATTGTCTGCTTTTATGTAATTCATCTTAAACATTACTGCCAAATGCTCGGCGGTTAAATGATGTGATGTTTCAAAAAAGGTATTAAACACTGGTTGTTCCTGATGTCCTGGCAAAATACGGAAGATTCCTCCTCCTCCATTATTTATGATTATAATCTTAAAATTATTAGGGATATAACTGTTCCATAAAGCGTTACTATCGTACAAGAAACTAATATCTCCTGTAATAAAAACTACTGGTTTAGAATTGCCAACCGCTGCTCCTATGGCTGTCGATGTACTACCATCGATACCACTTGTACCACGATTACAGAATACACTAATAGATGAATCGATGTCTATTAATTGTGCATATCGAATGGCTGAACTGTTGCTTATTTGTAACTGACCATCCTTAGGCAATGATTCTATTACTTTTTCGAATACTTTAAAGTCCGAAAACGGAATTTTACTTAAATATTCCTTTGCTCTTACTTTTCTTAAATCATTTATTTTATTAATTCTTAAGAAGTAATCGCTCTCTATAGATTTTGTTTCTGATAAAAAGACTTGAAAGAAATCATTTGGGTTTGTTTTTATATGCTTTGATAAAGCTCCAAATGTATCATAAGCTCTTAATGTATCTATATGCCAATGTTGTTTTGGTTTGTACTTTCTTAAAAACGCCTTTATACGTTTAGAAACGATCATTCCTCCAAAAGTTACCAGAATTTCAGGCTGAAAATCTTCAAAATCAGTGGCTGTAAATGGGGTAATTAAGGTATCGATGCTATTGATAAAACTCGGATGATGTAAATTAGACGTTGTTTCGGTTAAAACTACTACTGATTTATCATTTGCCAATCCTTCGATTATATCTTTATTAATAGTGTCTGGCTCATTTACTCCCACAAGAACCATCTTACGAGCCGATTTGTTCCAAGCAGCAATCATATCGGCTAAATCTCCGATTGTTTCTGGCTGGTTTTCTTTTACGTAAGTGTTTATTATTGGTTTTACGGCAAGTTCTGAAACGGTTTCATACAATGGCTCTTCAAAAGGTGCATTAATATGTACTGGCCCTTTTTGAGCTCTGGCTGTATCTATTGCTTCGTTTATTTTCTTATCGTTTTCGAGCGAAACATCTTCGTGTAAATTAGCGTTGTATATAGAATGATTTATATACACATTTTCCTGACGAATGGTTTGCCCATCGCCAATATCTATCTTGCTTTGCGGACGGTCTGCTGAGATTACAATAAGTGGAATCTGGCTATAAAACGCTTCTGCAAAAGCGGGATAATAATTTAATAATGCTGAACCCGAAGTACATACTAAGGCTGTTGGTTGCCCGGTTTGTTGTGCAATTCCTAATGCAAAAAATGCAGCACACCTTTCGTCGGCTATACTATAGCACTGAAAAGCCGGATTACTAACAAATCCTATGGTTAAAGGTGCATTTCGTGATCCTGGAGATATAATTATGTTGGTGATTCCTTTTTCTAAACAAATCTGAATGATACTCTGAGCCAGAGGTATTTTGGGGTAAATCATTTTCTTGGAAATTATAAAGTACAAAGTTAGTAAGTTCAGAAATGATTTAGGGTATAAATAACAATATATTACCATCTAATTATAGAAAAAGGAAATATATTTGTAACTATTATCTTTACTAAAAACAGTAGAATCATGCGTTTTATTTATCTATCCTTACTTATCCTTTTTATTCATACCGGAAATGCTCAAAAACAATTTGTTCATGATGATATTACTTATAAAGATGCATTGGTAAAGGCCAAACAAGAAAATAAACCTGTTTTTATTATGCTTTATGCTAATTGGTGCCCACATTGTAATGCCATGAAGAATAGTACTTTTCAGGATGCTA
Source organism: Flavobacterium sp. GL_143 (assembly GCF_057834355.1). Taxonomy (NCBI): domain Bacteria; kingdom Pseudomonadati; phylum Bacteroidota; class Flavobacteriia; order Flavobacteriales; family Flavobacteriaceae; genus Flavobacterium; species Flavobacterium sp. GL_143. Next base: position 4,703,429 of record NZ_CM174401.1, read on the forward strand.
CTGTAATGGCTTTTTTAAAGGAGAATTATATTTGTGTTTGGAAAGATATCGAAAAAGAGGAAGGTCTTGCTCTAAAAACCAAATTTGACACTAAATCATTGCCTAGCTTTTTGATTGTTGATGCTAATGAAACTGTTCTATATAATTTGAAAGGTGAAATAAAAACTGCTGAATTTTTAAACGAAATTAAAAATGCTTTAAATCCAAAAATGCAATTGCCTTATTTGGAGTCTGTTTTTATGGCTGATCCAAGTAATGCTAATAAATGTTTGGCTTATTTAAATACGTTAAGAAAAGGCCGTGAAAGAGTCGATTTATCTAAAGCTACTCATACTTATCTTGCCACACAATCAGACGCTCAATTGCTTACCGAAATGAACTGGCGCATTATTGCCAATGGTGTGAGTGATATCAAGTCACATGAATTTCAATATGTATTGCAACACCAAAAAGAGTTCGGAACTGTTGCTTCTGCTGATCGTGTAGAGAAAAAAATAGTTAATATCGTTACCGAATTGCTTCGTCCTTATACCGAAAGTCTGGATACTATTAATTACTACAAACAAAGGGAAATTGCTAAGACGATTAAGCTTCAAAAAACTGATTCTCTTATTTTTTCTTATGATTTAACTATTGCAGAAAGAAGTACTAATTGGGGATATTATAAGAAAACAACTTTAGATGGAACTCAAAAATATGTATGGAATACTCCAAGTATCTTAAAAGAAATCGGTGAAGTATACTTAAAAAACATTACAGATATAGAAAGTCTTAAAAAATCTATAGAATGGGTAAAACGTTCGTTAGAACTAAATGATTCTTATGATGGTAATTTACTGTTATCCCGCCTTTATATTAAAATTAAAGACAAAAAATCGGCTTTGGTATATGCTAAGAAAGCAAAAGCTATTTGCAAGGAAATGGATTGGGACTCTAAAGATGCCGATGCTTTACTTGCAGAACTTAAATAAAACTACAAATAATACAACTCAATATGTCTGTTACACTTCGACAAGCCACTTCTCAGGATTTAGAAAAAATTCTTGATATTGTTAACTATTCTATTTTACATACTACGGCTAATTATAGCTACGAAATTCAGACTATTGATGTTCAGCAAAAATGGTTTGAGGATAAAAATGCCAAGAACCTGCCTGTTATTGTAGCCGAGCTAGACGGTGAAGTTATTGGTTTTGGTAGTTATGGTCCGTTTAGAGAAAAAATTGGCTATCAATACACCGTAGAGCATTCTGTGTACGTTACAGAAAACACTATTGGCAAAGGTATTGGTTCTAAATTATTGACTGAATTAATTCGGCTTGCCAAGGAACAAGGATATCACGTTATGATTGGTGCAATTGATGCCGACAATGCAGGAAGTATTACTTTTCATGAGAAATTCGGATTTGTAGCAACTGGAACTATTCGTGAAGTTGGATATAAATTCGACCATTGGCTGGATTTAGTTTTCATGCAATTGATTCTTAAATAGAAATCTATTGGAACAAAACTACATTATCGAAAAAGGTTTTCTTGAGGTCAGTAAACTTCATAAAATATATTATGAGGTTTGCGGAAATATAAATGGAGATCCATACTTATTTGTTCACGGAGGGCCTGGTGCAGGATTTTCTGAAAATGACAAGCGCTTTTTTGATTTTAAAAAACATAAAGTGATTTTTTTTGACCAAAGGGGCTCTTCTAAAAGTGAACCTTTTGGCTGTATAGAAGAAAATAACACTCAACATTTAGTTGATGATATCAATACACTTTTAAATCATCTGAATATTGATAAAATCAACATTTTTGGAGGTTCATGGGGAACAACTTTAAGTCTTGTATATGCCATTAAGAATTCTGAAAAAACTAAAAGTCTATTGCTTAGAGCTGTTTTTCTGGGGGATAAAAAATCAATTGACCATTTTACTAATGGCGGTATCAAAGATAAGTACCCAAAAGAATGGAATCGGTTTGAAAATAATGTCACCGTAAACTCTAGACAAAAAATATCTGAATATTATCTATCACAGATGTTAAACGGAACAGCCGAAAACAAAGAATTCTATTGTTACGAATGGGCATTCTACGAAATATCTATTTTTAAACAAGAATTATCAGATAAGGAAATCGATGCTATTGTAAAACAAATTCCTTATCATTCTCTTTCAATATTAGAAGCACACTATCTTGGTAATAGTTGTTTTATCGAAGAAGGCTATATTACTAAAAATGTGGATAAACTAGATAGTATACCAATAACTATAATTCACGGAGAAAACGATGTAATTTGCCCAATTGAATATGCTCAGGAACTACATGAAAAATTAAATAATTCTGTTTTATATATTGAAAATGCGGGGCATTCTGATACTGAACCTGCAATTGAAAATAGAATTATTACATTTTTAAACAACTAAAAAGAAGTTAGCCACTAATTTTTACTAATTATAAACTTTGTGACCTTTGCATATCCCGACGTTCAATGTTATTAAGTTAAGCTCTTTTTTAGCCAATTATGGTTAATTGTATTCTCGACAAAGATTGTCTATAAGGGAACGCGGATGACACAGATTCGCTAAAGCGAAAACACAGACAAACACGGATTTTCTCTCGTCCTGACACTCAATGTCATTAAGTTAAGAAATTTCAGATTGAAGGTATGGTGTTTGTAAATAGTAAGATTGTCGATTTTTCTTAGGTTTCATTCATCTGAAATCAATCCCGACGCTTCGGGACGTTAATCAAAAATCATCAATCATTTTTCTCTATTTTCCCTTAACTTAATAACATTGAACGTCGGGATTGTGGTCTTTGCGGTTAATTTTCTGTTACCAATTTTTACTAATTCATTCATTTAAAAAAGTTTGTTTGAATTAGTATCAAACTGTTCAATTAGAACCTGTTTTTTACATTATTGATGTTATATACTGCTTTAATATGTTTTTTTATTCTTGAATTCTTTATAATCAATTTTTCATAGAGTTTAAAAGCTTGGAGTTCTTTGTTTGACAAATCATCTTTGCAGGACCAGTTCCAGAGCCTGTCTCTATAGACTAAATGTTCATTGACCATATATTTTTCGTGATCTACTATTGGTTTTATAATAATACTCATCTTACTACATTTATATTTTTATCTCTGAAGAATCAATCATTAAATACAATTTTAAAAGTTGCTCCTTCACCTACTTTACTACTTACACTTACTTGCCCTTTCATGGCTTCGATTTGATTTTTTGCAATATATAAACCTAATCCTTGTCCGTCTTTATGTCTATGAAATGTTTTATACATTCCAAATAATAAATCTCCATATTTATCCAGATCAATTCCTAAACCGTTATCGGCTATGGTCAGCGTTTTTTTTTCGTTTTCTATAAAGAAGTTTAATTTAATTATCGGAAAACGATTGGGGTGTGCATATCTAATTGCATTTGTAAAAAAATTCAACAACACACTTTCTAAATAGGCTGGATTAAAATTAACAACAGTTCCTACGGGAATATTGTTTTCTATAGCTACTTTGTTTTTATGATTGTATCCATTAATTAAAGACAAAACTTTCATGAAATAAAAATTTATATCTAATGGCTTAACCACTATGTTTAGGTTATTCTGAATATTAACTATCTGAGACAAATCGGTTAATGTGTCGTTTAAGTCATTAGAAACTGTTCGCAGATTCATTAAAGTTTCGATATCGTTTTTATTTCCTTTTAATTCATTAATATCCAAAAGCAATTTAATATTACTTATATGGGTGTTTAAATTATGTGAAACTATATATGAAAAATTCAACAAACGATGTTTTTGCTTGCGGTATAATTCTATCTTATTTTTTAATTCTAATTCTTTCTCTTTTTGGGAAGAGATATCAATATGAGTTCCTATAACTCTTAATGGTCTCCCGTTTATATCCCGTTCTATAACTTTACCTTTGTCCAGAATCCATTTATACTCTCCATCTGAAGTTATTATTCGATGGTAATTTTCGTAAAAGGGTATTTTCTTATCAAAGTGTTTTTGAATGGTTGCATAATATTTTTCTAAATCATCTGGATGGACTATTTTATCCCAACGTTGTGAATTATCAAAAGTATCTGTCAATTTTAAGTCGAGTATTTTCATTGATTGCGACGAATAAAAAACGGTATTTGTTCTTATATCCCAGTCCCAAACTCCTATGGAGGACGCTTCTAATGCAAATTGAAAATGCTCTTCTGATAGTTTAAATTTTGCTTTTTGTTTTCTTAAAGCAATTGCTTTGGGGATTCTTTTAGATAAAAACTTATCTATAAATAGGTATATAGCTTTTAGCTTATCAAGCTTTATTTTATATAAATTAGTATTTCTGTATTTAACTTTATCAAAGAGTAACGGCATACTTGTTTTTTACTTTATTATAACCCCTTTTATGCAACTATATTTAGATAGAACTTTAATTCAGCTCTCATTTCTGATTTAACTTTGGTTGGATCAAATAATAGTATATCCTCTATTTTTTCAAGTTTTGATTTCATTTCTTCATTTAGGGTCGAAACTATCAATGGAACTCCTCTTCTATGTATTTGCATTAAATCTATTAACTCTTTATCCGAATAAACCACAAATAACATTACGGCATATTCTTCTACTTCTCCATCGAAGTTTTTAAAATTTTTATATACATCGAATGCAAAATGTTCTTTGAATTCATATTTTAAGAATCTCGAAAAGCATTTCTGACTATCATATACCAATCCTCTTTTTTTCTTCATCGTTTCCTAATAATTTAGCTCTGAGCAAAACCCAAAACTGTTATTATATTCTTATAGTATTGATTTGTATCCTTACTTATCAATACAAATTGAGAAACAAAAACTGTCCAAAATCATTTATTGAACAATTTTTGTTTTGTAATCTAATCTTATTGCTGGGCTTAATTAATATATAAATACCCGCTTTTTTCAATTCTTGATTCTGTATTTGTTTTATAACGCAGAATATAAAAATACGTTCCAGCTGGTACGATATCTCCATTTTTAACCGTTGATCTTCCTTCAGATATACCACGGAATACATTATTGTTTAATCCGTATCCATTAGCTTCATAAATCTTTACTCCCCAGCGATTATAAATCTCTACGGTATTGTCCGGATAATGCTGCAGCCCTTCTATTTTAAAATAATCATTTAACCCATCTCCATTGGCAGAAACTGCATTATAAATCACTACACCTGTAGGAACAACTGCTGCTTCTGCACGGTTATTATCTGGATTAGGATCTGTAGGTGTTGAATCCTTTAAATAGGCTACATTAAGATAATCTCCTGTTTCCAGTACTTTTGCTGTTAGCGTTAATATTTCGGTTGTTCCCGCAGCTAAAACTGGAAGATTCCAAACACCATTGACACTATTATAATTGCCTGAAGTAGTTGTTGCCATTACGTAACTATACCCCGATGGTAACATTTCGTCGATGCTTACGTTTTTAAAATCACCTGTTCCAATATTGGTTGTTGTTATTGTAAATATTACGTTTTCTCCAATTGTTGGTGTTGGATTGTTTACCACTTTTCCTATTGCTATATCTGAACAAACTGCTATTGTTACTGGAAAATGTATCGTAACAATCGGGTTACAATTAGAAACATTGATAAACTCTACTCCGATTGAACCATTTCCTGCAGCTGTCCATGTAACAGTCACGAAATCATCATTTAATTGTCCTCCTGCTTTAATTACACCTCCTGTAACAATCCAATTATAATCGGACATCGCAACTGTTGTTTTGTAGGTTACCTCATCGCCAATACATGCTGTAGTATTCCAACCAATGGTTTCTCCTGGTAAATCGGTTTTAATAATAGCTGTTACAGCTAAACGCACTACGTTTTCACAAGCTCCAACTCTTAACGAACCATAATAAATTGCTCCATGATTTAATGCTCTTTTAGTCGAAATTATATTTCCTGCAATTGGAGCATCATACCAAATAACATTGCTTTCATTAGTAACCAAATCGCCAACTGTAGCTTTTTCATTTAAACAGAATTCTTGTGTAGCATCTCCTGTTGGTGTTCTTGCATCATTAATTATTGCCGTTACGGCTAAACGTGTGGCACTTTCACACGTTCCAACGGTTAAGGATCCGTAATAAATAGTTCCATTTATTAATGCTGTTCCTGTCGGAATTATATTCCCTGCAATTGGAGCATCATACCAAATGACATTGTTTTCATTAGTAACTAAATCTGAAACTGTAGCATTAAATGCTAAACAAAATTCCTGAGTAACATCTCCAGTTGGAGGTACTGTTTCGTTAACAGTTACCATCACTGCCATACCTGTATTCGCTTCACATGCATTATCACCTTTAACTGTTACATAATAAATTTTATCAGCTGTTAATACAGGTGTAGTAAAACTAACTCCAACGCCTAAAACATCTGTCAAAGCTGCATCTCTATACCAAGTAAATACTGGATTGATAACTGTAGAACTACTTGCTGTTAATACTGCTGTTTCTCCTACACAAATTTTCTGGTTTTCAATTTTATCTATTACTCCTTCAGGATTTACCTTAATAGTAAATACAACTGGAATACCTGTGCAGCCAGCAGCTGTAGGTATTACTGTAATTGTAGCAATTTCTGTAGAATCACTAGTATTAATCGCTGTAAAAGCAGGTATATTTCCTGTACCAACAGCAGCTAAACCAATTCTAGGATTATCATTTGTCCAACCATAAGTAGTTCCTGTTATATTACTATCAAAAACAATTTCTGAAACTATATTATTGGTACAAACCTCTTTATCAGTTGGTTTAGTCAAGATTATATCTGGATTTACAGTAATGGTAAATGTAAAAGACCCCGTTCCGCAAACAGTCCCAATTGGATGGACCGTTACTGTTGCTGTTACGGGCTTTGTTCCACTATTAATTGCTTTAAAAGAGGGTATATTAGGGCTTGAAATCCAATTATCTTCTAAACCTATACTCCAATCATCAACACTCCAAACATATAAAGTCCCGGGATCATTACTATCAAAATTAATATCAGGAAAAATACATTGGTTGCCTGATATTTGTGGAACTGGTGGCGTTACAACCAAAGCAGGATAAATTGTTGCCGTTACTGCAAGACGAATTTCGCTTTCACAAAGTGGGTAAACATGTGAAGCTGCGTAATAAGTTGTTCCATTAACCAAAGGAGTATTCGGCGTAACAAACCTACCAAACTCTGGACTATCATACCATTCAACATTAATCCCCGATACTACTAAATCGGCAACTGTAGCTGCTTCACAAAAGGATTGATTGGTATCTCCAATAGGCGTATCAGGATGTGGATTTACAATAATTGTAAACGGTTTAGCTGTACCCGGCAAATTTTCACAAACACCATCTCCTTTTACGGTTATATAATAAGTTGTTGTTACAAGAGGTTCTAACCATATTGGCGAGGTACCTATTGGGTTTGTTAGCGCTTCATCATCATACCAAGTAAAAATAGGATTGCTTATTGTTGTGTAAGGTGGCAACGTAATACCTATACCCGGGCATATCGTCTGGTCAAGAATACTAATATCAGCAGCAACTGCTAATCGATTTATTGTAACTGTTACAGCTAATCGAGAAAGACTAGCACAAATACCCGATTGTAGCTCCCCATAATATGTTCTTCCATTTATTAAAGATGTATTATTAGGTATTGCAGTACCTCCTGTTGCTGCTGTGTACCAAACAACCCCAGTTTCATTAGTTACAATGTTACCTACTGTAGTGACTGTACAAAACTCCTGTACGGCATCTCCCGTTGGTATTGCTGGTGTTGGCTTCACTGTTATAACTATCTCTTTGGCTGTGCCTGGTAAATTTTCACAAACATTATCTCCTCGTACGGTTACATAATATGAAGTTGTTACAGTTGGCATTGCACCATAATTTTCGCCTGTCGCAATTACATCTGTCAAGGCAGCATCACTATACCAAGTAAATATTGGATTAGTAATACTGGAGAATAAAAGCATATCAACTCCAGTTCCCTCACAGATTGTTGAATTAGAAGCTCCAGTAATATCGGCTGCAGTGGCTCTCCTGTTTATTTTTACCTCTACCGTATCTGTTACAATACATCCAGAACGAGTAATAATATTTACCGTATATTCTCCAGATTGAGGATTATCAAGTACCAAAGTATTAGAAGTTTGAGTAGTTCCATCTGGCAGCCTCCATTCGGTACTAGTTATCGGACCTATTGATTTAACAGATAAATTCAATGTATCTGTATCACATAAAACATTGGTTCCCGTAATAACATGCCCTAAATTACTAACATAATCCATTTTAAAAGAAGCTTCCAATGCTGTTGGATAACAAGCTGTTTCTACTTTTACCATATAATCACCTGCGGTAAGATTAGGGAAATCTGGTGAGCTTTGTCCTGTTGCTGGATAATTGGTATCGGTTGTCTTTTTTAAATAATACATTGGCGATGTTGCATTTTTCACCACAACACTTAGTGTCCCCGTTGTAAATCCAGTACAAATTACTCCTCCTGATCCATTCATGTCAAACACAGGAAATTCTGATTTTACATCAAGTTCCCAAGGTCCTCCATACACATTTGTTGGAGTATAATAATCGACCAGGTTTATTTTATAAAGTCCTGTAATATCGCCTCGAAAAGCTGCTGTTACAGTTTCGCGAAAAGACATTGGCCAACTATAACTACTATCTACTATTGCATTAGTTTCAGTATAACCTGCTGGACCATCAATTACTTTAAAACCTATTTGGGGAACATTGAACATAGATTCAAAACTCGTACTGGGATAAGGTCTTAATAATCCCTGATTACTAATTTTATAATTAAATGTTTTTATATAACGATCACAAGATACAGGATCTGGTGTAATGGTTGAAGTAACCGAAATACTATCTATTACTCTATCTAACGTTGTTGTAAAAGTCCTGTCATAACATCCTGTTGCCGAAGTAATATGAACAGAATAATTGCCCACTTCCAGATTATCGCTAATCAATGTACCACTATAGCTCATCGTGTTAACCGTTTTCTCTAGATAAAAGCCATTGGGCCCTGTAACTGCTATAGTATAAGGCATTGGCATATAATAATCTAATTTAATACCAAGCTGACTCTTACCAAAGTTTTTAAAATCGGCCATACTAGCCAATTCAAGCGGTAATTCATCTTGATTATAGTAACGAAAATTAGCTGGATCTATAAACACTTCTGTTCTTGAATTCATGTTTATCCATTGCCCTCTTGTTACGTTTACAAAAGAAAGTCTGTTTAATTCACTTCCATTAATATCTGTAAGTTTAAAAGTATAAGTATTTCCTATCGCTAACTGTGCTTCAAAATCATTTTGGTTTGCTGCCGTTATAGTGTATTGTTTTGGAGGTACTACTCCATTTTTTTCAGTAATGGTTAAAGTAAGTGGATCACAAAAACCCGAAAGTAATGATAATCTTGATAATGTGACTAAACCTGTTGGGGTACAAAGCGTACTTGCTTTATCATCGGCTAAGTAAAATGTTAATCCCGCATTTGCGATAAGCTTAGGCAAAAATTCATTTTTACGAGATGGCAGGTTATAAATAGTCGATTTTTCTATTCCGCAAATAGAAACCCACAAAGTCATAGGTTTCCACGCATTTATATCCAATGGCAAAGGTTGCTTATAAGCTATAAGCTCATTATAAGTCATATAAGGCGTTTTTACACCATCATATTCTACAGCATACATTCTTGTCATTCCTGGTGCTTGCGAAATAGGAAACACATCATTACCTGTAATTACAGGAATCCCACCAGAATAACTAAAATCATAATAAGCATCAGTAACAGGGTCACATATTGTTCCTGCACCACCATGAGCAACTTTAACATTATTGTCCCAATACCAGTAGGTAGGCGTAGTAACAGTAAAATTATAAACAATATTTGGGGCAATAACATAAGGACTATTACTGTTTACAATTGTCCCGCAATTGTCTTTTACTCTTATTTTATAAGTGCCAGCAGGCATACCTTGAAAATTATAACTACTATATGAAATTTCTTCTCTTACTATTACATCATTAGTATCTAATATTGTTATTGTATAAGGAACAGCACCTCCATTGGGAACAACTGTTAATCTTGACCCAGGATTTGTATCCGTAGCACAATAAGCCAATCGGTTAGAATAAATATTATTTATTGTTAATGTCCTTCCTGATCCATAATCTGGTACAATAACCTCTTTGATTATTGGAGTCGATGCATTGTTGTCATCATATACTCCTACAGTATAAGTACCTGGTGCCAAATTTAAAAAAACAGGATCATCTTGGGGAGTACCAATTACTGATCGGGTTACTTTATAATCTACCAGTTCATATTGTACTCTTCCAACTGCATTAGTCGCCGTTACTGTAATCGAACCATCGTTTACACAAAAGGCTGGTGTACTCACTGTCGTAAAATCAAGTACTTGAGCTCCTCCTACTAATGGCAGAAAACCCAAAAGCAATATTAGTAATTTTATATTCTTCATATTTTTATATTGTAATTCTTTGAACTAAATAATTTCTATTTACCCATATTTATAATAAACTCACTACGCCTATTGGCTAGATGTTGCTCTTCTGTACACGATACGCCATCATTACAACCATTTATCAATTGTGATTCTCCATATCCTTTTGCCGTTAGTCGGCTTTTATCAATCCCATTTTTAATCATATATTTCATCGTAGCCTGCGCTCTTTTTTCTGATAGCTTTTGGTTGTAAGCTATATTTGCGCGACTGTCTGTATGAGAACGAATGTCAACTTTCATCATTGGGTATTCATTCATAACAGCTATAATCTTGGCTAGATCATGCTCTGCAATTGGATTAATATTCGATTTATCCAATTCGAAATGAATATTAGAAATCCCAAAAACTTTTGCTAAATCATCACCTGTAATAATTGTTTTTACTTTTTTACTTAGAGCAAAATCTTGTTGTGTTTTTCCTGTAATTTGAGAAGTCGTAACATTAACTTCTTTTGTTTCGTAGTCTTTCTGTAAAACACGTACATAATAATTTTCTTCGCATACAACTTCATGAGTATATGCTCCGTTATCATTGGAATAAACCTCTTTTAATAAATTAAATTTCGAGTCGAATAATTGTACTTGTACATTAGCCAAAGGCATCCCTGTAACATCATCGGTAATAGTACCTACAAGTTCTTGGTCACAATTATAGGTTAAGGGAAGTTTCTCTTTTAGTTTGAAGATATCATCATAACCCAAAGTGCCTTCTCTATTTGTCGAGAAAAATCCTTGTTTTGATTGCGAATTAATCCAAAAAGCAAAATCATCATTACTGCTATTTACTGGTGCCCCAATATTAAATACTCTTTGGTAGGTATTGTTTTTTTCTAATGGAGATACAAAAATATCCAGTCCGCCTAATCCAGGATGCCCATTCGAAGCAAAATACAATTCATTTGCCTCCGAGATAAAAGGGAATGTTTCTTTTCCTTCAGTATTAATTTTATCTCCTAAATTTTCTGGGGTTCCAAAACTTCCATCAGCATTAATCGATACTTTAAATATATCCGAATCCCCTTTGGTTTCGGGCATATTCGAAGCAAAGTAAAGTGTTTTCTCATCTGGACTAAGCGCCGGATGTGCTACACTATATTCATTGGAGTTAAAAGGCAATTCGGCAACATTTGTCCATTTATTATCTTTTAAAACTGCTCTGTATATTTTTAAAAGAATCGTTTTGTCTTTGCTTTTTTGATTCTTCCCGTCCAAGAAATTATTTCGGGTAAAATACATCGTTTTCCCATCTTTGGTAAATACCGGAGTTGACTCGTTTACATGAGTGGTTATTACTTCCGAAAATCGTTTCGGAGTACTTAGATGTCCATTATCATCAATAATTGCAGCATATAAATTGGTAAACGATTGATTTGTCCATTTATCTCTGCGCTTTACAAATCCCATTGTATCTCTTGCCGAAGTAAAAACCAGTTGATTACCTAGAAAACTAGTTCCATAATCCGAGTATTCCGAGTTGATTCCTGCATTCTCTATAGTATATCTTCCAGAGTTTTTCTTAATCACTTCCAGATAGTCCTTTTGCTTATTATACAATTGAGCTCTACTATCCTGACCAGATTTCAGGCTGAATTGATCCAGTATTGCATCAGCTTCTTTATAATCTCCAATCGCTTTTAAACTTTGTGCATAACGATAGTAATACTCTGTTGGTATGGTTTCTTTTAAATCAAAAAGTGCTGTGTACCATTTTTCGGCTTTGGCCAATTCACCATTGAAATAATATGCATTTCCTAGTTTCTGAAATAAGTCCGTCGATTTATATCCTTTCCCGGCTATATTTTCGTAAACCTTTATAGCATCGATATAAGCAAATTGATCATAGTTTTTATCTGCTGTTTTAACTTCTCTCTTTTGAGCAAAAGCAATACTGATACTGAACAGAAATATAAATAGTAATTTTAGTTTCATATGTAGTTCTATTTTGTAATAAATTGGATCTTAAAAGAATCGAGGAGAAACGATTCTGGTATAATTTTTAAAAAGCTCAAACCGTAGAAAAATCTCATGTGAACCTGAGTTGTAATTTGCCAACCTGGTTGTTTCGGCATCATAAGCATAGCCAATCAACAAACCATCAGATACCTGAAAACCTACCATCGCACTTAAAGCTGCACTCCAGCGATAAGCAACTCCAGCGGTGAATTTATCATCGAATAAAAAATTAGCCGATATATCCACTTGTAAAGGAGCTCCATCAACCATTTTTGTCAATAAGGAGGGTTTGAATTTTAAATTGTAGTCTAAATCGAAAACATATCCTGCCATTAAATAATAGTTTATGCGCTCTTTGGCAACATAACTATAGGCACTTTTATCAAAATAACTATTCTCTAATATTTTTGGAATCGATAATCCAACATAAAATTTATCTGAGTGTAAATAAACTCCTGCTCCAATATTTGGAGAAAACTTATTATCGATATTATCTTGAAAATTGGGATCTAAAGGATCATAAATATTTAGTTTGGTGTAATCGACATTAAGTAAACCTGCCGTAGCTTTTAACCCAAAAGATAATTTATAGTTAACCGAAGTATTAATTGTATAAGAGAAATCGGCCGCAATATCATTCTCTGTCATTGGTCCTATCTGATCATTGATAACCGATATTCCTAAACCAACATTACTATTGTTAATAGGCGTATTAAAAGATATGACATTGGTAAGCGGAGCGCCATCTAACCCAACCCACTGATTCCTATGCAAACCAAAAATACTCATTACGCCACGTGAACCCGCATATGCAGGATTTATACTTGTTGTATTGTACATGTATTGTGTGTATTGCGAATCTTGCTGTGCCCAAGCACCACTATATGCCAATAGTGCTACTAGTATTAGCCTTATTCTTTTATTTCCCATTACTAAATAATTTAGAATGCAAAATGACACAAACTTTTTGACACAATATGTTTAAAAAGTAACAGAATAAGACATACTTTGAATATTCAGTAAACAACAAGCGTCTAAATATCAAATAAATGCGAATTATTTATTAAACAAAAAGAAGTAGTAAAACAGAGTCGAATAAAAAGATTTAATAAGAGGCTTTAACAAAATCTTCAGAAGGTTTCCTTCCGAATTGCTGAGCATATTTTGAAGTAAAATAACTTAGCTTGGTATAATTTAGTTCTTGAGAAATATCCAGCAATGAATCAAACTTGCCGCTTTTAAGAAGTTCACTGGCAAGAATCATTTTTTCTCTTACAAAGAAATTATTCGGGGGACTAATAAACATTTTTTTAAACAAAGACATATATTTTGAAACTGACATTCCTGCCATATCAGCCAAAAAATCAACCCCAACAAACCCTGTATATAAATTATCCAACAAATAATCTTTGGTAGTATTCAAAATTTCCGCCTCTCTTTCTGGTATATGATGAAGCATGGGTGCAAGATTAGAATACCGATCGATAAATGTTGCCAGTAATCTAAGCGCTACTCCTCGTAAATATATTTCAAAAGCAGGATCCAGAAAGGATTTACTTTTAATAGCGTGCATAATGACCTTGCTTTCACTATCTATATGATCATAAAAAAAAAGTGTGTTTTTTCCGCTTTTTATTTTACGCTTATTAACATCTTTTATAGCTCCGTTTACTACCGAAAATTTTAATAAATCTTTGGCAACCAATAATCGCATCGCAAAAACCCTTTCTCCCACAACAGGTTGAAAAACCTTATCTATAGCATTATCAAATACTCCTAAACCTAAATTTGCTTTATATCCTATTTTATGTTTTATCCCCTGAATATGAATTAGATTCATCTCATCGCTAAAATCATAATGAATTATATATAAAGCCTCATCGGATTTAAGTTTTCTTATAAGAATAGTTTCTTTAAATATTAAATCCCAAATTACAACAGATAGTCCAGGAACAACCTCGGTATAGTAAAAACCTCCATCTCCAACTTTTTTAGGCATCTGCAAGAATTTATCATCTATTAACTCTGCTCCAAGTTGCTCAATAAGTTGTTTTACAAGTTGTTTTTGCCATACAGATGTTAAAGTATAAGTGTGACTAATTTCGATCATTATTGCAGTTGTTTAATAAAATCCTTTGGAGACATTCCGAATAATTCCTTGAACTTAGCAGTAAAATAAGAATTGTTGGTAAAATTTAATTCATGTGAAACTTGAGCTATCGTTAATTGTTTTTCATGTAAAAGTCGTTTGGCTTCTAAGAGTTTATTGGTTAAGAAAAAAGAATTAGGAGTCATTCCTGTAATCTTCTTGAATAAGCTTTTATACTTTGATTCTGACATATTTGCCTCTTGCGCCAAGAAATTGATACTTGGAAAAGTGTGATTTAAGTTTTCGATTAAATAGGCTTGTGATTTTATGATACTACCCAAATCAATCTCATTGACAGTGTCGACTACAATCTCATCCAGAATCATTTTTTCTATATATTCTGCCAGAAGATTTTGTACCGTACCTCTTAAGTGTAGCTCAAAAGATCCATCCTCAGGCTTCTGAGCCTTTAAATTCATCAAAAGATTATAACTTTCATTAGTCATCCTTGTTAATTTAACTATCGTATTAAGCTCTGGATTAAAAATATCATCTGCATGATCTTTTATAGAAGGATTGTTTTTAAAATACCCTTTTATCACTTCTTTTTTTATAAAAATACAAAGCGAAAGCACCTGACTACCTGATTTAACAAAGTAATCATGATATAAGCTACTGTCTACAAAAGCTAAATTATAATTCCACCTGCCAATAGGACTCGATAAACCATTTGATACAAAAACAGCTTCTCCTTCGGTAAGATTATAATAAACACCAATAAAATCATCTGTTTTATTCTCTTGCCTGTAATGAATGTCTGAATGATACAAAACATCCAGATAAAGTGCTGAGATTCCAAAGTCACAACTTAAAAAATACCTATAACCTGTATGAATATGATCTGGTACCACAATAAAATTACCATCAACCTTTCCTTCAAGTTGATTTGCCAGGGGCTCTACCCAGTCCAACTCTACCCCGTAATGATGTGTGATTTTCTTCATGAATATTTTACTTAAGCCTTTTACAAAACAAAGTTGGTTTTGCGTTAATTTAATTTCAAAAAACCTCCATATTTAAATGAAAAATCTAATGGATTGTATTTTATTAATCAACTATCGCGGGGCAATGATAGAGTCAATACTACTTAATCTGGTTATTTATCTTCTATTTCTAAAAAACCAGACTGCAAAATGAAACAATATTTTCGGCTCAATATGTTTAAAAAATATCAGATTAAGACATTTTTTAAATGCACTACGTAAATATAAAAATTATTCATACAAGTATTACAATAAAAAAAGAGCCCTTAAAACAAGAGCTCTTAAAGTAATGACCTAATACAACACCTCTTATTCATGAAGAATAAACTTTATTGATAACCGAAATTATTAAATTAAGATTATTGAAAATACTTCATTGGTGTTGCTCTTAAATATTTTTTGAAGAATTCGATAAAAGCGCTATCACTTGAAAATTCGAGAGCATAAGCCGTTTCGCCAACATTTTTACCCTCTGCCAGTAATTCAATTGCTTTTTGAAGGCGCCATTGTTGCCTCCATTCCTGATATGACATGCCAGTCTCTTTTAAAAAGATACGACCTATTGTTTTTTCGCTTACAAGAGCATCTATGGCTAATTTTTTTAAAAAAGGTGGTAACGATTCTCCCAGATTCCAATGTTCTACAAATGGTTTAATTCTTAAATCCTGAGGAACTATTAATGTTAGATTTTCTTTTGCTGCACTATAAAACTCTTCCCAAAAAACCGATAATACATTTTTTTGCAAATCAAAAGGCATATCCCATTCCCAAAAAGAGATTTTTTCTATTATCTCTTTTAATAAATTATTTACATTCAAAATTGTTAATCCTACAGGTACTTCCGGAAACAAAACGGTATCAAAATATATAGAGCGATAAGCCACAACATTTCGGGTAATGACTCTATGTGGAAAATTTGCAGGAAGCCATACTCCCATAGTGGGAGGCAAAATACTTTTTTTGTTTTCACTAATAACTGTAATACAACCACTTGGAGCATATAAAAATTGCGCCTTTTCATGCTGATGCAACCCCGAATCATGATTAGTAAAATCTGATGCAATACCAATAACTGATGCCTCTAAATCATCAGGATTAAAATAACTGTCTTTTAAAATAAATGCCATTTGTCCTTATTTTAATGTTTTTAGTCTCAATGTCGTTAATAAGATACTAAATCATAAAGATACTTTTGCTAAAAATAAAAAATAATTACAATTGAACCACAATGAAAAAGAAACCAACTATAACTATATTGATTGTTTTAATAATGTTTCCTCAATTTGTAGAGACAATTTATAGCCCTGCGCTACCAAGTATAGTCGAGCAATTTGATGTTAGTAATAAAGAAGCATCCCAAACCATATCAATATATTTTATCGCTTTTGCACTTGGCGTTGTATTTTGGGGCATCCTATCAGATAAAATTGGAAGGCGGAAGTCTATGCTTTCTGGCTTAATCATCTACACAATTGGGTCAATTCTTGCCATATTAGCCAGCAATTTTAATATAATCCTAATTGCCCGAATAATATCAGCTTTTGGAGCAGCAGTTGGTTCTGTAGTAACACAAACTATCCTCAGAGATATCTATGATAAAAAAGAACTTAGTAAAGTATTTTCGATAGTGGGAATCGCACTTTCCATTAGTCCTGTCATTGGGCTTGTAACTGGAGGAATAGCTGCTGAAAAATATGGACATATTGGAGTTTTTTCAATTCTCCTGCTACTAGCTTTTATATTGAGCTTAATGTCCTTTAAATTTCTTCCTGAAACAAAAAATGAATCAGCAAACAAGCTTAACTTCAAAATAACCCTGATTAAGTTACTTAATGATAAATCTATTTGGTTAAACACCTTTTTGGTTAGTGCCTTTAACATAATGTTATTTAGCTATTATTCGCTTACTCCATTTATCTTTGAAAAATTAGGATACAATTCAACTCAGTTTGGATATAGTGGGATTATCTTAGCTATAAGCTCTTTTATAGGTAGTATGATAAATAAAAAACTGATTCATAATAACATTTCTGCTAATCGTCTAATTCTAATTGCGACAATAATTGCATCTTTAGGAAGTTTAGGAGTTCTATTATTACAACAAAGTTTATACTTTTTAATACCTATGATGCTAATTATCGTAGCATATGGTCTGGCAATTCCAAATATATTAAGTCAGGCTCTAATTAAATACAGAGATGTTGCAGGTACTGCTGGTGCTTTATTTGGACTAATGTATTATGTTCTAATAGGAATTGGGTTGGCTATTTCTGGATTAGTTCAGAATTTTGGTTTAATACTCATCACATTATCCTTACTTTCTATTTTGTTTGCGATTAAAAATAAGAATCTAAATCACTTAAATAAATAGACTTTTACCCATAAAAAAAGCGATTCTCAATAATGAAAATCGCTTTTTATTTATTTTAAACGCTAATTAGCTTTTAATCCAACTGATGATTTCTGGATCTGTTGGCAATGTTTTAGGAGAGATTACTTTTACTAATTCTCCTTTTTCGTTGATTAGGTATTTCTGAAAGTTCCACTCTACTTCTGAATCTTGCACTCCGTTTTTAGATTTTTGAGTCAAGAACTTATATACTTCATTCATATCATCTCCTTTTACTGAGATTTTGTCCATCATAGGAAAAGTAACGCCGTAATTTTGTTGGCAAAAAGCACCAATTTCTTCATTTGTACCTGGTTCTTGTGATGCAAAGTTATTTGCAGGGAACCCAACAATTACAAAACCTTTATCTTTATATTCTTTGTAAATCGCTTCTAAATCCTTGTATTGTGGGGTTAATCCACATTTTGAAGCTGTATTTACAATCATTATCTTTTTTCCTTTTAAAGAAGCAAAATCAAACGGATTTCCTGATAAGTCTTCTACTTTAAACTGATAAATGGTTTGTTTTTCCATGACGTTTTCGCTTTTGCTGTTTTTATTTTTTTTAGTTTGTGCTTGATTCTGACAGCTAAATAAAAACATAACTCCACAGAATAGAAACAATATATTTTTCATAATTAAATTTTTTATAAAATTAATCAAATTTGATTTACCTGATTTCGTTCTTCACTTTATTTTATGATGAACAATTGTTAATTAACCAAAGAAGCCTAACGCTATAAACGTTAGGCTTCTTTAACAAACAAATTAAATTATTTTATTAAAATTTGTATATAATTCTTCCTTTCATAAAAAAGGGTGTTCCTGGCGTAAAGTGTATTTCTTCGACACTTTCTGGCTCATTTTTTAATCTCGATTCGGTTGCAAACTGGGTTTCATTCCATGCTGTATTAAATAAATTATCTATTGAAACTCCAAAAGTGAATTTTTTATAATCATAATTCACATTCATATCACATACAAAATAACCTGCTGCAACAATAGAATTATCTTCATTGGCAGGACGATTTTTTAAATAACGGTAGCGTATTCCTCCAGAAAATCCATTCCATTTATGAAAACTTAATCCTCCTGTTGTAGTAAAATCTGGTGCTAACGGAATATAGTTTTCTCCCTTAGGTTCATCAATACTACGGGCATAGGTATAATTTCCGTCAAAATCAAAATACAACCATTGGTTTAATTGGTAACGCAAACCTAAATCTGCTCCCATACGTCTGGTTTTACCACTTGGTTCTACAATTCCTGCATCACCTACATACACAAACTCTTGTTGTAAATATAAATACCATAAAGCTGAGTTTACAATTAAATTAGGGAATGGTTTCCAGATTGTTCCTAAATCTGCTCCAACAGAAATAGGTAAAATATCTGTTCCATTATTAGCCACTACTACCCTGGTATCATTAGAGTGAAAACCAATACCCGATTTAAGATAATATTGCAAATTATTGTTTTGAGTATAAATAAAATTAAGCTTAGGCGAAACTCTCACTTTATTCTCTGATTGTGTTTTGTAATCTATCGTTAATTTATCCTGATAATTAAACTTAAAATAATCGACTCTTACAGCTGGGTTTATAATTAGTTTTCCAATGTTTATCTCAGAATTTAAATAAGTAAAAAGATTAGACTCATCGATATCTCCTAACTTAATTTGTTCTAAAACGGTTCTTCTGTTTAGTGTATGCGAAAGTTCAGAATCGGTTGTAGCGTCACTACGAAATCCAACTCCCCATTGAAATCCTAAATCTAATTTATCTGTTTTAACCTTCTTGTTCAATTCGGCATTCATTCCATAAATATTTCTATTTTCTTTTTGCTTAATCTGATCTCCATTTATTGGGTCATTTAAGAAAAAAGTAAAATTCGAATACAATTCAAACTCATAATTAGTATAAAAAGCATTGGCTTTTAAGAATGTATTTTCGTCAATTATTTTATGAATAGAAGCATTAAAGTTTGTTCTCGATGTGTTTCCTCCTTCTGTATCATCTACAGATCCAAATCTCGAAATTATCCCTTGATCTACCAATCGTTGCGGAATTTGTCCTGATGCATCCCATTTGCTCGAAAAACGTGAGGCTAAAATCGATATTTTGCTATTATCATCAAGTATAGCCGAATATTTCCCTAATAAATTCACTCTATTAAAGTTTTGAGGAGAATCAAAAGGACCATCGGTTATAATATATTCGGTAGCAATATAAGCGCTTTGCTTTTTTTGTTTTCCTAGTAAGTCAAATAAACCAACGGTTCTAAAGGTATTAAACTGTCCTACTTCGACACCAATACTACTGTTTTCTAGTTTGTCTTTGGTTTTAAAATCAACATATCCTGTTGTTGCAAAATCGCCTTTATTGGCATAATATGCTCCTTTACCAAAATCTATTTTATCTACCGTTTCGGGAATCACAAAATGCAAGTCTGAGTATCCTTGTCCGTGTGCATGCGAAACCATATTTACAGGCATTCCGTCAACCGTAATTGCAATATCGGTTCCGTGATCTATATCAAACCCTCTTAAAAACATTTGCTCGGCTTTTCCTCCTCCAGCATGCTGTCCAATAAATAATCCTGGCACTTTACGTAAAATTTCTTGCGAAGAGTTTACTGGAGTTACCTCCAAATCTATCTTCGAAATCACATTCATAGCTAGTACTTTAGGCTGAATTACAACTTCATCTAATTTAAAACTATCGTCTTCTAGCGCAATTATGATATCTGAGTCAGTTATTGTGTAGGTTGTCTTTTTATATCCCAAAGCGCTAACCTTTAAAACATCTCCAATGGTAGATTTCTCGATACTAAAATTTCCAATTTCGTTAGTATGTGCGTGACTTTCGGATTTTGTATTAAAAATATAAGCATTTTCAATAGTGTTTCCATTTACATCAACTACAATACCTTTTAAAATTTGACTGTAACTTTTTAACCCAAAGGTCATCAGGAGTATTAATAAATATTTTTTCATTGGGGAATTTTATAATCTGAATTATTTTTGCATGCAAGATTTTGAATTGATTATTCTTACATTTTTTTTGGCAAAAATATTCTTTTTATAACTCATCGCCAAGTCGAACTTTAATTTAAAACCTTAAACGACATTAATAACTCAATTTTAAGCGTTTTGTGGTTAAATCTAACTTTTGGTGAATGGAATTTTGAAGTAAAATGTAATTTAATTAGGAAAAGGTTTCCGAATTCGTTCCTTCGTCTGCTCTGTAGAAAATGGCAAAATATTATCCCCCATATTTACCATTACTATCCTAAATACATTAGAATGGAAACCTATCCCTGATTAAAAACAAATATTTAAGTCTAAATTATCCCCCATTCAGACCTTCATTATTTTGTATATACGAGATTGGTTTGAGTTTGGTTTTAAAAAAATAAAAAAAATGTAATATTTTATTTTTCATGCATTTAGGAAGTTTTCTTGTTAGAAATAAATTACAATTTCTTTAAATTTTTGAATTATATTTATACCAACTTTACCAATATTCCCCATTTATAAACTAAAGTTCATGTGTTTATTCACCCAAAATCTATAGAATATGAGTCAAGAAGAGTTATTAGTATTAATTTATAAGAAAGACGAAAAAGCTTTTACACATCTCTACGATATGTATTCCAAAAGTTTATTTGCAGTAATTAATGTTCTTATAAAAAATAGAGAAGAAGCCGAAGATGTGCTTCAGGAAGTATTTGTTAAAATTTGGAAAAACATCGATTCTTACCACGAAAGTAAAGGTCGATTTTATACCTGGATCCTTAATATTGCCAGGAATACATCCATTGATAAACTCCGTTCAAAAAATTTCAATAACAGTCAAAAAAACCTTTCTTCAGATAATTTCGTACATCTACTTGACGACAGTAACAAACTCGTCAATAAAATAGATACTATTGGTATTCATGAGTTTGTAAAAAAACTAAAACCTAAATGTATTGCAATAATCGATTTATTATTCTTTAAAGGATATACGCAACAAGAAGCTTCAGAAGAGCTTGCGATGCCTTTGGGAACTATAAAAACGCAAAACAGAAATTGTATTAACGACTTACGAATTTATTTGAAATTATAATGGAAACAAAAGAATATATAGAATCAGGAATTTTAGAGCTTTATGTTTACGGATTACTTACAGAGTCCGAAAGCATAGAAGTAGCCGCAATGGCTAAAAAACATGACGAAATTAATGATGAGATTATTGCAATTGAAAAAGCAATAGTTGCATTGTCTTCAAGTTTTTCTCCTTTTCATTCGGTAGCTAATTTTGAAAAAATTAAAGCTAAACTAGAACTTAAACACGGCAAAGTTGTCGATATGAAACCAGCTTCTACTTGGTCTCAATATGTTGGTTGGGCAGCGGCTGTACTCTTCTTATTAGGTTTTGCTTATCAGTATGTGCAACTTACCCAAACTAAACAAGCAATAGAAGTTGTAGGTAGTGAAAAAGATAAATTAAAAAGTGAATATGCGCTCTTAGACCAAGAAAGCAAAATCACCGAGAAAAACTTATCGATTGTAAGGGATATAAAAAACACTGGAGTTACACTAGGCGGACAAGCTGTTGCGCCACAATCTTTTGCCAAAGCATATTGGAATAAAGACACTAAAGTAACTTATATTGATGCTGCTGGATTACCAAAACCTCCAAAAGGAAAAGTATATCAGGTTTGGGCTTTAAAATTAAGTCCTGTACTTACTCCTACTAGTATTGGTTTGTTGACTGAATTTGACTCTAACAATCAAAAAATATTCAAGGTAGAAAATACTGGTTATGCCGAAGCTTTTGGAATCACACTCGAACCTGAAGGCGGAAGCCCAAGTCCTACAATGGATCAATTATATACTTTAGGAAAGGTTTAAAAACCAACTTATTATAAAAATTTAAAACGCATATTAAAACAAATTAATATGCGTTTTTTTATTATTTTTAAAATCTAAACTAACCAATACTAAACCAATTTATGAACAGTACATTAATCTTAAGAGTTGCAGTTGCGATTATCTTACTTACACACAGCGTTTTTGGAATATTCGATAATGGCATTAATAATTTTGGAAATCTCTATTTAAACCAAATTGGGTTTGCTCCTTTTGGTGTATTCCTCGCTTGGTCTATAAAATTATCGCACATTGTAGCTGCTGTACTTTTGCTTATCAATAAATATATCAACTTTGCTGCAATCGTTACTATTTTCGTACTTATTATGGGGATTATTCTGGTTCATTTTCAGGAAGGATGGTTTGTTGTAGGCGGTGGAAGAAACGGAATGGAATATAACTTTTTACTGATTTGCGTTTTACTGGCAATTATGTTTCCAAAAGGTTTTTTTTGGAGGTTCTGAGAAATAAAGGTACTGAGGTACCAAGAGACAAAGGTTCAAAGTTTTTTAAAGGAGCTAAGGTTTTGAGTTACAAAGGTTCAAAGGTTGCATAGTTTGCACATAAAATAATCACAATAGCTTTGCGAACTTTGCGTAAAACCTTGTGCCCTTTGCGATTAATTTTTTTATACAAACTATGCAACCTTTGAACCTTTGTCTCTTGGTACCTCAGTACCTTATAAAAAAATCAATCTAAATCTGAAAAACCAAACTCTTCTTCCATCTTCAACAAGTCTTCTTTGGTTGGAGTTGAGACAAATAAGGGATAATCTTCTGATAAGTTTCCATTATCATCTGTAAAATACCAAATTAGTTTTCTGCCATTTTCATAAATAATCCAGTTATTATGATCTACAACTTTTTGCCAATCTTTAGTGGTTATCTCTTCTATAAATTCTGATAACTCATCTTGATCCATGTCATAAATTGCACCCGAAAACGGATAGCCACCTTCTGCACATTGTCCGTACATTATCATTTGTAAAAAATCTGAAAGCAATATTTCTTCTGAATACCATACCGCATTATCTATACTTTGAGTTTGATAAACTAAAGTATCTGCTGTACTAACGCCCCAATAACATACGTTCTGGTTTTCTTCTAGAAAGACTAATTTTTCATCTTCATAAAACAAATCTTCAGGTTTTAGAAATCGCTGAAATGAAGACATAAAAATATCCAATTTACCTACGGTAATATAAAACTCTTTCAATATTGCTGGTATTGATTGTCCTAGTTTCGTTTCTGCATTTTCAATTGTTTCTACATCAAATCCGTCATTGTTTGTTAATAAACGCCCTAATAATTTTTCGGCAATTTGTCTTATCATATTTTTTGAATTAATAATATCTATATATTTTTTAGTCTACGAATGATCTTTTTAAATCTGTAACAAAAATACTTAATTCAGAATTTATTTCTCCCCAGGATAACTACTATTATCGCCTAAAATCGATTTAAAGAATACTGTTTTTCATACTCTTTTTTTTAAGTCTACACACATCAATACAAACCAATTATAATAAATTCTTCTTAATTTTATTTATTTTCTAAAATCTATATCGTAATATTGCAATATAAAAATATAACAATGGGAGCAACTAAATCAGATTTCTTTACAGACAACCAAAACGAACTTGCTATTCTGGCAAAAGCATTGGGTCACCCTGCAAGAATTGCCATTATAGAATACTTACTAAAGGTTAACGCATGCATTTGCGGTGATATCGTAAACGAATTACCTCTATCTCAGCCTACGGTTTCTCAGCATCTTAAAGAGCTTAAAAATGCAGGTTTGATAAAAGGTAATATCGAAGGAAACGCTATTTGCTATTGCATTAACGAATCGGGATTTGAAAAAATTAAAGTCTTTTTCCAACATGTTGAAACGCATTTGGAGAAAAGAAATAATGAATGTTGTTAAATATTAAAAAATAAAAATTATGAAACTTTCAGAAATTAAAAACATCTTAAAAACAGTTGAAGCTATTAATTTTCAGCTTCCAAATGGGACTTTTGTACCCGAATATTTTCACGTAACTGAAGTTGGTTTAATAACCAAGAATTTTATCGATTGTGGCGGAACTGTACGCAAGGAAACGGTTGTAAACTTCCAACTTTGGGACGCCAATGATTATGAACATAGATTAAAACCTCAAAAACTGGTTCATATCATCGAACTTTCGGAAAAGGTTTTAGTCCCGATAGCTATCGGGATCGAAGATTTTGAAATTGAAGTTGAATATCAAGATACTACTATTGGCAAATATGATTTAGGTTTTAATGGTAAAGATTTTGTTTTACTAAACAAACAAACGGCTTGCTTGGCTCAAGATCAATGCGGAATTCCATCTGAAAAACCAAAAGTTCGTCTTTCGGATATATCAAATCAATCTAGTTCTTGTACTCCAGGCGGTAGTTGTTGCTAATCACATAATCTATTAAATATGAGCATACTATTTCCTGAAATCGAAAACACAATTCGTTCTTTTGATTTTAAATCTATTACCAATGAACGAAAGAATGTTTTGCAGCCTTTAATAGTTTATATACAAGATAGAGTAAATACGCTACAAGAAATCAGGCTTGTTTTTATTTGTACTCATAATTCGAGAAGAAGCCATCTGGCTCAAGTTTGGGCGCAGACTGCAGCGGCATATTTTGACATAAAAAACGTTTCTAGTTATTCGGGAGGAACTGAAGCCACAGCTTTGTATCCAATGGTAGTAAAAACATTAGAAAAATCTGGTTTTACAATCGAAACTATTTCGGAAGGTAAAAATCCGGTTTATTCTATAAAATTTGCATCGAATGAACATCCTATTATTGGATTTTCTAAATCATTTGATGCAAGTTTTAATCCTGTAAGCAAATTTGCAGCTATCATGACGTGCTCTCAAGCCGATGGTGATTGTCCATTTATTGCTGGTTCCGAGAAGCGAATTCCGATTACTTATGAAGACCCAAAAGCATTTGATAATACACCTTTACAACTTGAGAAATATCAGGAGCGCAGTTTGCAAATTGCTACCGAAATGTTTTATGTTTTCTCACAAATAAACAAATAATATGTCTGCAAATACTTGCGCCTCTACTATCGAAAGAAAAAAGCTAGGTTTTCTTGATCGTTTTTTAACGCTTTGGATTTTTATTGCCATGGCAGCTGGGGTTTCTATTGGTTATTTTGTTCCGTCTAGCGGAGATTTTATCAATTCTTTCTCTAGCGGAACTACCAATATTCCGCTTGCAATTGGTTTAATACTTATGATGTATCCTCCGCTAGCAAAAGTGAAATACGAACTCATGGGTGAAGTTTTTAAAAATACTCGTGTATTGGGTGCTTCTCTTTTTCTTAACTGGATTGTAGGTCCTTTTTTAATGTTTGGTTTGGCTTTATTATTCTTAAATGGTTATCCTGAATATATGATTGGCTTAATCTTAATAGGTTTAGCCCGATGTATTGCAATGGTTGTTGTATGGAATGATCTTGCCGATGGAAACCGTGAATATGCTGCTGGATTAATTGCACTAAACAGTATTTTTCAGGTTTTGCTTTATAGCATTTATGCTTGGTTTTTTATTACTGTTTTACCTCCTTACTTTGGATATACGGGTTTTAATGTAAATATCTCCATAGGTCAAATTGCCGAAAGCGTTGGTATTTATTTAGGGATTCCTTTTGCACTTGGTATTGGTAGCCGTTATATTCTTATTAAGCTAAAAGGTATCACTTGGTTTGAGAATAAATATGTGCCTGCAATTTCCCCTATTACATTGATTGCTTTGCTTTTTACCATATTAATAATGTTTAGCCTAAAGGGGGAATTAATTGTACAAATCCCAATGGATGTTATACGAATTGCTATTCCGCTGGTTCTTTATTTTGTAATAATGTTCGTATTTAGCTTTTTTACAGGAAAATATTTTGGTGCCGATTATTCTAAAGCTACTGCGATTGCATTTACAGCTACTGGAAACAATTTTGAACTTGCGATTGCTGTTGCCATTGGCGTTTTCGGAATCAATAGCGGACAAGCTTTCGCTGGCGTAATTGGCCCATTAGTCGAAGTTCCCGCTTTGATTGCTTTGGTTAATGTTGCTTTTTGGTTTAGGAAAAGGTTTTTTTAAAAAAGGTACTGAGGTTCTAAGTTGCAATCCCGAAGCCTCGGGACAAAGTTGCTTAGTTTGTGTATAAATCTTTGTGAGGTTTCTTTGTGAACTTTGCATAAATCCCTGCACTCTTTGCAGTTAGTTTTACCACAGCATCTCTCAATCTTGTCACCCTGACAAAGGAAGGGTCTCCACTAGTAACTCTACACAGTTTGGAGAGCAACTTACTCTGGTTTTGGACGCAGATTTAACTGATTCGCTTGGGCGAAAACGCGGATAAAAACGGATTTTTTTTAAAAGGTACTAAGGTTCTGAGTTGCAAAGGTTCTAAGGTTGCTTAGTTTGTGTATAAATCTTTGTACACTTTGCAACTAGTTTTACCACAGCGTCTCTCAATCTTGTCACCCTGACAGAGGAAGGGTCTCCTCTCGTAACTCTAAACAGTTTGGAGAGCTATTACTACATCGGTTAGCTTTCGCTGAAGTCTCTTTCTCAATGACTCTCGCAGATTTGGCTGATTGAGCAGATTTATATTGCTTGCTTTATCATGAAAATGGATGTCCTAGCCCTGATGGGAACGGCATCCTTTTTATTTTTTCTTTAAAAATAAAAAGATATAGTGGACAGCAGGAAATAGCTTCTAAATTTTATTAATAAAAGCACTGAGTTTTTTTTACCGCAATGAACGCAAGCTTTTACGCAAAGTTCGCAAAGCTGTACTGTTACTAAGAAAAATGCTAAATAAAAAAAGGTTCAACTTTGCAGTTGAACCTTTTTATGTGAATTAATAATCTGTTATTTTTTATAATACTTGCGGTATTTTGGGTATGTCACGGCTCCTATTAAGGTTATTGCTGCTAATGAATACCAAATCCAGTCTAGTGAATGTGCTTCTCCGCTTGCGTATGAATGTAATCCTACTAAGTGGAAGTTTACTCCGTAATATGTAAATAAGATTGAGATAAACGCAAACATACTCATTAGGTTAAATATCCATTTTCCGCGTAAGGCTGGTACAAAACGAGCGTGAATTACAAATGCGTAAATCATGATACTAATTAATGCCCAAGTTTCTTTTGGATCCCATCCCCAGTAACGTCCCCAACTTTCATTGGCCCATTGTCCTCCAAGAAAGTTTCCTATGGTTAGCATAATCAATCCGATTGTTAATGCCATCTCGTTGATGTATGTAATTTCCTGGATGTTTAAATCCATTTTGGCTTTATTGCTCTTATTGGTAAAGAATATTAACACCAACGATACAAATCCTAATATCATTCCTAATGCAAATGGTCCGTAACTAGCAACAATTACTGCTACGTGTATCATTAACCAGTATGAGTTAAGAACTGGCTGTAAATTGGCTATTTCTGGGTCAATCCAGTTCATATATGCTGCCATTAGGATCATTGCTGTTACAAATGCAGATGATGCTACGGTAAGCTTAGATTTTCTGTCAAAAGCCAACCCGAAGAACATTGTTGCCCAAGCTACATATATAATAGACTCGTAAGCATTACTCCATGGTGCGTGTCCCGAAATATACCAACGTGCTATTAATCCTAGTGTATGCAACCCAAATAAGGCTCCAATAATTATATGGAAAACATTAACTGTTATTCTTAATGACTTTTTCTCGAAGAAGATATTCAGAATTGTAAAAATAAGCATCAGGATTGAAGCTGTAATATACCAATACGGAAGCTTTTTAAACACATCGTATTTATTATACAATAACTCTGATGTAATTTTCTCTTCGCTTGGTCGTACTTTACTTCCAAACTTCTTCTGGAACCCATTAATACTTTCTAGTAACTCATCGGCTTGTTTAAAATCTTTGGTTATCGAAGCGTTGTTTAAAGCAGCAAAATACATTGGTAGTATTTGCTTTACGTACGTTTCGTCCATTCCTTTTAAACCAGCATTACTAATCTCAAGGTATGAAATCCATTTATTGTTTGGATCTTTTGGTATCGGGAAAATCTTAAGCATACTTCCGCTTAAAGCCGATTCCATAAGATTTACTTTTTTATCGGTTTCGATAAAATCTTTCTCAAATTGATTCGGATTTGCTGCTTTATAAGCCGCATCTAAATAAGGTGATAATTTATAGTTTCCTTTTTCGTCAAAAAACTTAATAAAAGGTGCAAATCCTGCATCTTTATCAACTCCTATAATTTTACGAATACTATCATTTCCTGATTTTATGTATATAATCGGGATCTCTATCCAAACCTGTGCGTATTGTGTCATTGACAAAAATACTTGGTCTGAATTCATTCCGTTATACGTATCGTCATGGCTTACTTTTCTCAATAATTCTGATGAGAAAGTATTAATAGGCTTCATTCTTCCGCCTGCATCCTGAATAATTAAACGACCAAATTTAGCAGCATGCTCTTTTGGCGCTTTATAGATATTTATTAACGAATCAAGTTGTTTCTGACTTGGTGGTCTTGTTACATGATTTGCATGATTGTTTGGATCTGTGCTTTGTGGTGCATGTTCATGTTTATGATCCTTCTCATGGTCATGATTTGGGTCTGTACTATGTGCCGCATGATCGTGGTCATGGTCGTGATCATGTTGCTCTTGTGCAAATCCGCTAAAGCTCAACATTAATACTAAAATAGTAATTAGTTTTGCTTTTTTATTTTTTACCACTTCTAGTTTGCGTTTTAAGTCGGCAAAACGAGAATGTTTGGTAAACATGATTGCCATTAACCCGAAGAATAACATAAAATAACCTAAATAGGTGATATTAGTTCCCCAGAAATCGTGGTTTACAGATAATACTGTTCCTTTTTCGTCTGGATCAAATGAAGATTGAAAGAAGCGGAATCCTCTGTAATCTAATACATGGTTCATATAAATTCTGGCATCAAATGTTTTACTTGAATCTATAACGGTAACTTTGCTTTCGAACGAAGAATAACTTTTCTCAGTTCCTGGATATTTCTGAGCAATAAAATCATTCAGTTTAACCTTAAATGGCAATACATAAGCTTTACTTCCGTAGAAGAATGTATAATCGATATTTCCGATTTTAACTGTTTTAAAGTCTCCTATTTTACCTTTAGACCCTAATAAGGTTACTTCTTTTTCTTGTCCTTCGGCTGTTAATTTTACAATTAATGCGTCTTCATGGGTTTTGGCTTTATAATCATTATTAGATTCGTAAGCTATAACTCCTTTTACGGCTGGATCTGGGAAAACAATTCGGATATCGCCAATGCTGTATAATGAACGCATCATTAATGGCTGTACATTATCCTTAGTTACTTTTCCTTTAAGTTTATCGGCCATACGCATAAAATCTCCTTCAAAAGGGGTTTGTATCGTATAGGTTTCGCCTGTTGTATTAATATTGATGGCTCCGTCTGTAGGTTTGTTTAATGCAAACAGAACATTGTGTATGTTTTGAACTTCTCCGTCTTTAAGAAAATGCTCTTCACGTCCGCCTTCACCAGCTTCTACTAGTTTTAAATATACGATTCCGCTAGGATCTGGTTTTATAACCTCTTTTGCTCCCATGATAAAATCCTTATACTCCACTTCAAATGGAGTTTCGTTGAATTTACCCGAAATACTAAAATCGTTATCGGCAACTGGAGATAATAGTAAGCTTTTCTCGAAAACACGGCGTTTCATCTCGCCTTTGTACTCTCCATCGGCAAAAATGGTAATGAATGTTTTATCTGAATAGATTTGATTTTCGGCAGCGCCTTCGCGAATTGGCATCATTCCTTCGTAACTAATATAACGTGTTATGAATGCTCCTAAAAGGATAAATATAAAAGCTAAATGCACCATTAAGGTAGCCCATTTTTCTTTTTTGTGTAATTGATATCTTTTTATGTTTCCGAAGAAGTTAATTAAGAAGAAGACCATTATGACCTCAAACCACCATGCATTGTAAATAAAAATTCTAGCGGTATCGGTATTGTATTTACTTTCGATAAAAGTCCCAACTCCCATTGCAATTGCAAATGTTAAAAAAAGGACAGCCATTAATCGTGTAGAAAACAAAAAGGAGAATATTTTTTTATCCATTATTGAGGAATTACATTTTATAAAGTGGCACAAAAGTACTCAAAAATGTTGATTCAGATATTCGTGGATTTGTTAATAATATCCAAAATAAAGTACTCCAACAGTCATTAAAGAACTATTTTTCCTGCAAAAAACACTTTCTGTACGAACTTACTTTGTAACGGGAGTCCTTAAAAAAATATATTGATTGGTTTTGCATTAAGTTATTAAAATTATTTAAGTTGTTTCTCTAATTTTGAAAGCCTTTCGGATAACGACTTAAAAGATTTATTTTCTTCCTTTAAAGTCTGAATTTCTTTTGATTGCTGGATTGTATATAATGTCAATTCTTCAATTTTTTGCAAGAGCTTAGCATTCATTTCACCTAAGTTTATTCCGTTTTTTAAAACTTCTTCCTCATTAGGAATATTTTCTAAATGTCCTTTTTCGTTAATATGTTTTTCTACTTCCTCGAGTGTAGGTAAAATATATTCTTTTTTAAAAACAAAATCAGACCACCCTAATAAGTCAACTTTTACTTCTTTTGAATGAATTGTTCCGTTTACAGCAAGTTTAGAGTCAGGAGTTGAAGTACCAATACCTACATTACCATAATAAAAAGCCAATGATGTATAATCAACCCCATTAAAACGTTGAATAAATTCTTGATTAATTCCATTTTCATTCCAAATCGTTTGCAATTTAAGGTAATATTCTGCATTTCTCGATGACCATTTCTGAGTATCATTTCTACCTATTGAAAAATTTGGGGAGTAGATTTCTAATAATGCTGATGGGTTTTCGACCCCAATTCCAACATTACCATTCACAAATTGATTTCCAGTAAAAGTATTCGTTCCTCTTGTAGCAAGTTCTATCCAAGTAGGATTTCTAGGTGTTAAGTCACTTACAATTTTTCTAAAAAATAGTCTATCATTCTCCGTGTATGATGAACTAATTTGTAATTGATGGTTATCCTCTGAATTAGCATGTCTAATTGCAAATAAATATTGCCAACCACCGTAGCTCGTATCTGGAGTCCCTCCAGTAAGGTTATTTCCTACATAAACTCCCGACATTAGAGGAACTGTAAAGTCATTTTTCATAGATGCGTGTCCATCACCTATTTGTTGAGAAAAAGTATATGATGTTATAAACAACAGTGCAATTAGAGTAATATTTTTTATCATCATTTTATTTATTTTCAAGTTTAATTAATCTATTTTTCATTTCAAGATTCTCTTTTTTCATTTCAATCATATAAAGTGTTAACTCTTCGATTTTTTGCAAGAGCTTAGCATTCATTTCTCCTAAATTAATTCCGTTTTTTAAAACTTCATCTTCACTAGGAATATTTTCTAAATGTCCTTTTTCGTTAATATGTTTTTCTACTTCTTCAAGCGTTGGTAAAATGTATTCTTTTTTGAATACAAAATCTGACCACCCTAATAAATCAACTTTTACTTCTTTGGAATGAATTGTTCCATTTACGTCTAGTTTATTATTTGGGTTTGTTGTGCCAATACCTACATTACCATCTATAAGAAAAAGTTCGTCTTTATATCCCTTTGAATAAGAGCTTAACATTAATCCCGTTCTAGAATTTTCAAGACCAGCAAAAGTTAAATAACTTCTTATTTGGGGTCCATATAAATTATCTCCATAGGAAGTAAAAGTAATTGTATTGCCTTTGCCGTTAACATTTTCATAATTTCTCAAGACTAAATTGCCACTTATATCTAATTTCGCTATTGGCGCTGTAGAACCAATACCCACGTTACCATTAATAATTTGATTTCCTGTAAATGCATTAGTTCCTCTTGTAGCAAGTTCGACCCATGCAGGATTTGAAGGTGTTAAATCATTACTAGCAATTTTCCTAAAAAATATTCTATCATTTTCTACATATGATGAAGTAATCTGTAATTGATAATTATTATTTGAATCTATATGCCTTACTAAAAATAAATGTTGCCAGCCAATACCTATATCAGAAGTTCCTCCAATAACATTTTTCCCAGTATAAACTCCTGACTTAAGAGGGACAGTAAAGTCATTTATAATGGGAGCATGTCCATCTCCTATTTGTTGGGAAAAAGCATGTGAAACGATAAACAAGAGAGCAATTAGAGTAATTGTTTTTTTCATTATTTTGTTTTGTTTTTTTCTTACAAATATAGAAATAAAAGGAAGTGACGTATTTATATATCCAATGAATTGAAATTATAAAACAAAAAAAATCCCAAAAAATCAAGATCAATTCTCTTCAAAAAAATGCTAATTTTGCAATATGATTAAAATAACACTAATTGGCTCGGGAAATGTGTCCCAACATTTAATAAATGCTTTCGCAAAAAGTAGTGCGATTGAACTTATTCAGGTGTATTCCAGAACAAAAAAAGTGATATCTCCTCTACTCGATTCTAGCAAAATTGTAACTGATTTGGCACTTTTAAAAGAAGCCGATTTGTATATTATTGCTGTTTCTGATGATGCTATTTCTACTATTTCGGAGCAATTACCTTTTAAAAACAAATTGGTTACTCATACATCAGGAACTGCTCCATTACAAGCAATTAATATAAAAAACCGAAGTGGCGTGTTTTATCCTTTACAAACATTTACAAAAAATAAAGAAGTCAATTTTAAGGAGGTTCCGCTTTGTTTGGAAGCCGAAAACAGAACCGATTATTTAGTACTCGAAAAACTTGCTAAGATCATTTCGAATGCCGTATATCCCATCAATTCTGAACAACGAAAAGCATTGCACGTAGCTGCCGTTTTTGTAAATAATTTCACCAATCACCTATACCAAATCGGACAGGAAATTTGCACGGAGCATAGCGTTTCTTTCGAAATCCTTAAGCCTTTAATAGCCGAAACAGCTAATAAAATAAATACGCTGCCTCCTATTGATGCTCAAACTGGACCTGCAAAACGTAAAGATGCAACAACAATTAAGGCTCATTTGAGTTATTTATCTGATGAAAATCAAAAAAACATATATACATTACTAACAAAATCTATACAAAATAATGGCAAAAAGTTATAAAGAAATAATGAATGACATCACTACTTTTATTTTTGATGTTGACGGAGTACTTACTGATAGTTCGGTTTTTGTAACCAATGAAGGAGAAATTCTTCGTACGATGAATATTCGTGATGGTTATGCTATGAAAGCGGCTGTAGAAAGTGGGTATAATGTATGTATTATTTCTGGCGGTAGCAATGAAGGCGTACGCGTACGATTACGCAATCTTGGAATTAAAGATATTCATTTGGGAACTCCGGATAAAGTTGAAACGTTTAAAGAATATACTGAATTATATAATATTAATCCTGAGCACGTATTATACATGGGTGATGATATTCCTGATTATCACGTAATGAAACTGGTAGGATTACCTACTTGCCCGCAAGATGCTAGCCCAGAAATAAAAACAATTTGTCGTTATATCTCACACGTAAAAGGAGGAAAAGGTTCTGCACGCGATGTAATAGAACAAGTTATGAAAGTACAAGGGAAATGGATGGAGCATTTTAACGGGAAACACGATTAGAGTCTAGTATACAGTAACAGTGTTCAGTATCAATCTGCAGTACCTGTATTACACATTAAGAATTGAGTTTTACATTATAGACTTCGTAACAAAACCATGTAGTATATAATCTATTATTGTGATTTATGTAGTGTATAATCTAAATACCCATGATTTAGACAATATTGTAACCTTTGAATCTCTTATAAAGACGCACTGCGGTGCGTCTCTACGAAGAACCTTTGAACCTTTGAACCTTTGTTACTTAGAACCTTAGTACCTCAAAAAAGCACCTTAAAAAAAAATGAAATACCTCAAACTCATTCGCTACCAAAACCTATTAATGCTTGCATTTATGCAAATACTATTTCGTTATGGTTTCTTAAAATTGCAAAATATCCCGTTGGCATTAGCCGATTGGCAGTATGGTTTATTGGTTTTAAGCACTGTTTTAATTGCGGCAGCTGGATATGTTATAAATAATATTTTTGATCAAGAAACTGACTTAATTAACAAACCAAGCGATGTTGTAGTTGGCAAAAGTATTTCTGAAACTGCTGCTTATAACATATACGTAGCGCTTAATGTTACTGGTGTTGCAATTGGATTTTATTTATCTAATGTAATTATGAGACCAGGTTTTGCAACTCTTTTTATTCTAATTGCTGCCAGTCTTTATTTTTACTCTACAACTTTAAAACAAATCATGATTTTGGGCAATGTTGTTGTTGCCTTAGTATTATCTTTTAGTGTTATAATAATCGGAGTTTTTGATATTTTTCCTGCTACAGACGCGGGCAATAGAGCACAAATGGCGAGTATGTTCTCTATTCTTTTAGATTATGCCGTATTTGCTTTTATAATTAATTTTATACGTGAGATTGTAAAAGACATCGAAGATGCAAATGGCGATTATAATCAAGGGATGAAGACATTACCTATTGCAATTGGCACAAGCCGAACTGCCAAAGTCGTTTTTGCGCTTGCACTTATTCCAATTGTTTTATTACTAATTTATATCAATAATTATTTTGTAGCTTATAATCTGTACATCGCTACATTATATGCGTTTGTATTTGTGCTGGCACCACTATTTTACTTTATAGCAAAAATAATCACTGCCAAAACAAATAAAGAGTTTCATCATTTGAGCGCAGTTTTAAAATGGATTTTATTCTTCGGAATCCTGTCTATTTTAATCATCAATCTTAATATTAAATACAATGCTTAAGCAAAAATTAGAAAAATATACTTTAATACTGGCTTCAGGTTCACCTAGACGTCAGCAATTTTTTAAAGACCTGGATCTAGATTTCGAAATTAGATTAAAGGATGTAGAGGAAATCTTTCCTCCAGAATTAAAAGGAAGTGAAATTACCGATTACCTAGCCGAACTTAAAGCAGCAGCTTTTGAAGGTGAATTAAAACCAAATGAAATCCTGATTACAAGCGATACAATTGTTTGGCATAATGATAAAGCATTGGGTAAACCAAAAGACGAAGAAGATGCATTTAATATATTAAAATCTTTATCGAATACAACTCATGATGTAATTACTTCTGTTTGTTTTAGGACCAATGAAAAATCGGTTGTTATAAACGAAACTACAAAGGTTACCTTTACAGTATTGACCGATGAAGCCATTTTATATTATCTTAAAAATCACAAACCATACGATAAAGCTGGTGCATACGGTATTCAGGAATGGATTGGTTTTGTAGGAGTTGCAAAAGTGGAAGGATCTTATACCAATGTTATGGGGCTTCCTACACACAGAGTTTATGAATATTTAAGTACATTAGATTAAAATATAAAATTATGACAGCTTTTTTTACCGATTACGCCAAAGAAATATTTGCAACAGGAATCCTTATTGTAATAACGGCTGCGGTAAGAGTTACTATTACCCAATTGGTACGCCGATACGCTAAAAAAGAGCATTTCTTAGAGCATAGAACCAATCTGATAATCAAATACATTCATTTACTAACCAATATCTTGTTTATAATAGGTTTATTTGTGGTTTGGGGTGTTCAAACCGATGATATTTTCCTTACCGTATCTTCTATAGCAACCGTTATTGGTGTGGCAATGTTTGCACAATGGTCTATCTTAAGTAATATAACTTCTGGAATTATTTTGTTTTTTTCCTTTCCGTTTAAAATAGGAGATTCAATAAAAATTCATGATAAAGATTTCCCTATCGAAGCCGAAATCGAAGATATAAATGCATTTCACGTAAGTTTAAAAACCAAAGAAGGAGAAAAAATAATCTATCCTAATAATTTGCTTCTGCAAAAAGGAATCTCAATTATACCAGCTCATTTTGAAGATAAAGAATTTTTTGATTAAGCTCTTTTATGGGAATTTTATAAGCTAACTTTAAAAATGTAGAACGTAAAAAGAGGAATAAAGCATAACATTTGTTTAACTTAGCTTTTATTAGTGGCAATAAAAGCTTTTTAACCTCAACAAATTAGTTATGGAATCAATTAAATTGCCTTTTTATGTAAAACTTGTGTGTGTTTTAATAAGTATAATTTGTATTGGTTTTATATTTGTTATTGGTAAAGACATCATAACATCAGTACTATTAGCCTTTTTATTTTCGGTATTATTACTGCCCTTATTTTCAATATTACACATAAAGTTACGTTTCCCACATTTTCTTGCATCTATAGTAACTGTCCTTATTTTTGTACTTGTAATAATAGGGATCCTTACATTTATCTCGTATCAGATTAGTGATATCGCCAATGATTTCTCTATAATTAAGAAAAATGCAATTGCCGTTTTTAATGATTTGCAGAATTTTATAAAAGCAAATTTTAATATCAGTAATGGAGAACAAAAAAAATATATTGAAAACGTTACTTCAGATTCTGTAAAAAATGGAGGAGAAAAACTAGGAACAGCATTAGGATCTCTTTCAGATGTTCTTTTGGATTGCACTATAATACCTATTTTTATCTTCTTGTTTCTTTTATATAAAAAACACTTTACCCTTTTCTTGGCTAAATTGTTTAAGAAAGAACATCATACTAAACTAAAAGAGATATTAACTCAGATAAAAGTATCGATAAACAATTATATTGTAGGTCTTATTATAGAAATGCTTGTAGTGGCAGTATTAACAAGTTTAGGCCTTTATATTATTGGGGTGAAATATTTTGTTTTATTAGGTCTTATTACAGGGATTTTAAACATGATTCCGTACATAGGAATTTTTATTGCAGGTGTATTAACCGTTTTAGCATCACTTACAGGAACTCCCGAAATTTCTATAATTCTGGGAATTCTGATAGTAAATATAATTGTTCAGCTAATAGATAATAACGTACTTGTACCATTGATTATAAATACTAAGGTCGAAATAAATGCGCTATTTTCCATCATCGGAATTATTGTTGGTGGCGGAGTTGCAGGAATATCAGGAATGTTTCTGGCAATACCTCTACTGGCTATTCTTAAAATAATTTTTGATAGAATCGAATCCTTGGAGCCTTGGGGATATTTAATAGGGAATGATTTGCCGAAAAAATTTAGTTGGAAAATAAAAAAAACAAAATTAAAAGAATAGAATACCGTTTTAAACACTATTTAAAATGAATTCATAAAAATTACCTAACTTGATAATAAAACTATTTCAATATAAAACATACCTATTACTCATCCTAGTATGTTTTTGCTATACTAGTTCTTTTTCGCAGGTAAATGAGCCTAAAAAAGATAGTACCGAAATGTATTCTAAGCTTAAATCATATACCAAGAAACATAAGTTCACTAATTTCTTTCACCGGTTTGTTTTTAGGACTACACGTCCAAAAAAAAATCAGGAAATAATCCAAAAAGTAGATACTATCAATTATGATGGAAAAATTATACGCAAAATTACCATTGTAACCCTAGATCCTTTTGGATATTCTGAGAGTGACTCAACAATTACACCTAGAAATTGGGGAGAAAGAACCGGAAATAGGCTTCATCTAAAAACAAAACAATTCGCAATACGTAATTTATTATTATTCAAAAAAAATACGCCTTACGATGCTTACAAAGTACAAGAATCGGAGCGTATCATCCGATCCCAAAAATATATAAATACCGTAAGTATTAAAGGTGAATTACCCAATGTACAATCCGACTCGGTAGATGTTACAATTCGAGTTCTGGATTCGTGGAGTTATATTCCTAAATTTTCTATATCAAGCAATCAGGTTGGTATAGGATTAAAAGATAAAAACTTCTTCGGGACAGGTCAGCAATTAGAGTATAAATTTACAAACCGTTTTAGCGATGGAAAAAACGCCAATGATTTTACCTATACCGTTCCTAACATTAAAAATACCTTTATTAATGTAACTGCAAAGTATAATAACGATTTAGATAACAACTACAACAAAAGCATTAACATAGAACGTCCTTTCTACTCCCCTTTAACAAGATGGGCAGGCGGATTATATATTGGGCAACAATTTAGAAGAGATTCCTTGCAAGGTCCTGATCTTAAGTATAGCTTTCAGAATTTTAAATACAATACGCAAGATGCATGGTTAGGAAAAGCATTTCCTATTTTTAAAGAAAAAGAAAGAAAAACCAACTTAATTATCTCAGGGCGTATCTTAAATGTAGACTATATAGAATCTCCCGAGCCACAATACGACCCTATTAGCTTTTATTCGGACGAAAAATTATTGCTTACTGGAATCGGAATCAACACCCGAGAGTTTGTTAAAGACAATTATATATTTAGAAATGGTGCTACCGAAGATGTAGCCACAGGAAGAATCTTTGGAATAACAGCCGGATATCAATATAAAAATACATTTTGGCGTCCTTACATAGGCGCTCAGGCATCATTTGGAGATTATCATAAATGGGGATTTTTTAGTGCCGATTTTGAATTTGGGACTTTCTTTCATCAATCTAAAACATACCAAAGTGCATTTGCTTTTGAAGCCAATTATTTTACAAACCTAGTAAAAATAGGGAACTGGAAACTAAGACAGTTTGTAAAACCTGCATTAGTTATTGGTGCTAATCGAGAAAATACTGTCGGTGACCAACTTAATATTAATGGAAATAATGGTCTGCAAGGTTTTAACAGTCCAATATATGGCACTAGCAAAATGGTATTGTCATTACAAACCCAAACCTATGCGCCACATGCAGTAGTAGGTTTTCGTGTGAATCCCTTTTTTAATTATACCGCTGCAGTATTAGGAAGTACTGGCGATGCAATGATGAGAAATAAAGTATATTCTAAAATAACTCTGGGATTACTAATAAGTAATGACTATTTAGTTTTTAGTTCCTTTCAGTTATCTATTTCTTACTACCCAACAATTCCTTTTGAAGGCGATAATGTTTTTAAAACAAACACATTTGAAACCACCGATTTTGGATTACAAAATTTTGAATTAGCTAAACCAAGATTAGTCGAGTATAGATAGGCACAGAATATTCCCTCATTTTATTTTATTTTTCAGAAAAAAACTAAAAATAAAAACCAACCTAACACTTTATATATCAGCGTTTTTATTTTTAAATAAATAAATATTGTCTTTTTTTATCATTTTAAAAACTTTTTGTGGCACAACTTTTGGATTTCACAAATCAGATATCGAAATAGTCAAACATTTCAATATTGAAATTAAGAATCCAAAACCCCAGAAAAAATGAAAACACTAAAAATTATTACTTTCGGAATATTTCTATTTATTTCAAGTACCATGCATTCTCAAGTTTCGATAAACGTAAACATAGGCTCACCGCCACAATGGGGACCAGTTGGATATGCTGAAACAGAATATTATTATTTACCAGACGTTGAGGCTTATTATGACGTTCGTGCCACACAGTTTATTTATTTTGGTGGAGGAAGATGGATTAGATCAACCAGTTTGCCAAGACAATATAGAAATTATGATTTGTACGGAGGATACAAAGTAGTTTTAAATGATTATCACGGTAGAACTCCGTATGCTTATTTTGACAGACATAGAGTTCAATATTGCAAAGGGTATCGTGGTAAACCGCAAAGAACATACGGTTATTATAAAAAAGATCGTAATGATTACTACAAAAAAGACAAACACAATCGTCATGACAGACATGACCGTGATGACGACCATGACGACGATGATGACCACGGTAGAGGACATGGTCGTGGACACGGAAGACACTAAACAACATTTCGTAATTAAAAGAGAGTGCCATATCCAGGCACTCTCTTTTTTTTTAACAAATACTTTAACATCTTTACATGTCATTAACAATTACCAGTTTCTATTATTACTATTTTTGAAAACAATCTTAAAAAATTAAATAATTCTCAGATGCACCGACTCCTTCTAAAGATTATCCTTTTAGTTCTTATTAGCTTACAAGCTGCTTTTGCCCAAAAACCACAAAAACCAAATTCGGTTGAAATTTACAATCAAATAAAAAAAGTAAATTTCTTGGGCTCGGTACTTTATATAGCTGCACATCCAGATGATGAAAACACAAGATTAATTTCTTATTTATCTAATGAAGTAAATGCAAGAACAGGCTACTTATCTTTAACCCGAGGCGATGGTGGTCAAAATTTAATAGGACCACAATTAAGAGAATTATTAGGAGTAATTAGAACGCAAGAACTTATCGAAGCCAGAAAAGTTGATGGTGGCGAACAGTTTTTCTCACGTGCCAATGATTTTGGTTACTCAAAAACACCAGATGAAACATTAACTCTTTGGGATAAACAAAAAGTACTTGCCGATATCATATGGACAGTTCGTAAGTTTCAGCCCGATGTAATCATTAATCGTTTTGATCATCGTACACCCGGTACAACACATGGGCATCATACCTCATCGGCAATGTTAAGCGTTGAGAGCTTTGATCTGGCCAATAATCCTAGTATATATCCCGAACAATTAAAATATGTAACGCCATGGCAACCTAAGCGCCAATTCTTTAATACTTCTTGGTGGTTTTACGGCAGTCAGGAAAAATTTGAAGCAGCCAATAAATCTAAATTTACAACATTAGAAACTGGGGTTTATTATCCCGGAATAGGAAAATCTAATCAGGAAATTGCAGCCTTGAGCCGCAGCCGTCATCAATCACAAGGTTTTGGTGCAACTGGAAGCCGTGGTCAGGATACCGAATATCTGGAACTTATTAACGGAGATACACCAAAAGACCCATCTAATATTTTTGACGGAATCGATACTACTTGGAACCGTATTAAAGGAGGAAAACCTATTGGAGAACTAATCAATACAATCCTGACACAATACAATTTTAATAATCCATCGGCAAGCATACCCGATTTGGTAAAAGCCTACACAATGATTCAGTCATTAAACGAAAATCATTGGAAAGTATTAAAATCTGAAGAAATCAAAAAAATAATAGCAGCCTGTTCTGGTTTATACCTGGAAGCAGTTGCACAACAGCAAGAAACAACACAAGGAAGCACTGTAAGCCTAAAACTAGAAGCTATTAATCGTACTTCGGTTCCTATGCAATTAGTAAGTATAACAACATTACCTGACCAAAAAACAACACCTCAAAACATTGATTTAACTAATAATAAAGATCAAAAAATCAATTTAAAAACTCAATTACCAACTACAATTCCTTACACACAACCGTATTGGTTAGCCGAAAAAGCAACTATAGGAATGTACACCGTTTCTAATCAGGAAAACATAGGCGTTCCAGATATTATTCGCGATGTAAAAGTTATTTTTAATATTAAGATAAACAATGTTGAAATTCCATTTGAGCGTACCGTAGTTTATAAATATAATGATGATGTAAAAGGCGAAATGTATGATTTCTTGGATATTGTTCCCGAAGTTACAACCACAATTCTAGAAAAAGTATTACTATTTAAAGATACTCAGACCAAAACAGTTGCTGTAAAAATAAAAGCAGGAAAAGATGGTGTAAGAGGTAATTTACAATTAGAATTACCAAAAAGCTGGATAATTTCTCCGAAACAAATTCCGTTTACCCTAGCCAAAAAAGGAATAGAACAAATTGTTTATTTTGAAGTAACACCACCAGTAAACCCAGAAAACGCAACAGTAAAAAGCGTAGCGATTGTAGGCAATAAACGCTACGATAAAGACCAAACCATCATCGATTACAGTCATATCACCAAACAGCAGGTTTTAGCCCCAGCAGAAGCCAAATGCATCCGATTTGACCTAAAAACAACAGGAGATTCAATTGCCTATATCATGGGCGCTGGCGATGAAGTTCCTAATAGCCTGGCACAAATGGGGTATAAAGTAACCATCTTAAAACCCGAAGAAATTACACCAACAAGACTAGATAATTTTGATGTCGTAATAACAGGAATCCGTGCCTACAACACCATTCAGGCACTTGCTAATAAACAAGTTGTATTATTTGACTTTGTCAAAAACGGAAAAACAATGATAGTACAATACAATACAGCAGGCGATCTTGTAACCGATACTATTGCGCCATATCCTCTAAAAATTTCCTCAGATAGAGTAACCGAAGAAAATGCCGAAGTTACATTTCTGGCACCAAATCATCCTGTTCTAAGTACACCTAATAAAATTACTTCCAAAGATTTTGAAGGTTGGAAACAAGAACAAGGATTATATTACCCAAGTGAATACGACAAAGCCTTCACTCCTATCCTATCCTCCCATGACAAAGGAGAATCGGCTAAAAAGGGCGCATTATTAGTCGCCCCATACGGAAAAGGATATTATATTTACACCGGTTTAAGCTTCTTTAGAGAATTACCCGAAGGAGTTCCCGGAGCCTATCGATTATTATCGAATATAATCTCATTAAAACAACCAGTACAAATCCCAAATAAAGAAATTAAGAATTAAAAGCTTTAATATGGCAACGAAAAAAATAAAAACATGGAAAAAAAGCTACACTTATGTACTTGTAGCCAACGCCATCTATATTCTGATTTTTTATTTAATAATGCACTTATACTCATAACATATGCAACTATTTGATTGGATTGTACTCATAGTTACACTTTTATTTATTGTTGGTTACGGATCTTGGAAAACCAAAGGAAGCAAAAATGTCGAAGATTTTATTCTAGGCAATAACGAAACTCCTTGGTACACCGTAGGACTTTCGGTAATGGCAACACAAGCAAGCGCCATTACCTTTTTATCAACTCCGGGACAAGCATATCATGATGGAATG
The DNA here is from genome assembly GCF_057834355.1 of Flavobacterium sp. GL_143. NCBI lineage: Bacteria > Pseudomonadati > Bacteroidota > Flavobacteriia > Flavobacteriales > Flavobacteriaceae > Flavobacterium > Flavobacterium sp. GL_143. The sequence continues at coordinate 4,747,301 of NZ_CM174401.1, forward strand.
GGTTTTGTGCAATTCTATTTTGGATTACCAATTGCTATGATAGTCATTTGCGTAACCTTTATACCTTTATACCACAAATTCAAAGTATTTACAGCCTATGAATTCTTAGAGAAACGATTCGATTTAAAAACCCGATCACTTGCAGCAATACTATTCTTAGTTCAGCGAGGTTTAGGAACAGGACTTACCATATATGCACCAGCAATTATCCTATCAGCACTTTTAGGCTGGAATCTAACTTTAATGAATGTCATGATCGGATTACTGGTAATTATCTACACCTTCTCAGGCGGTACAAAAGCAGTAAACGTAACCCAAAAACAGCAAATGTTTGTCATCATGTCGGGAATGTTCATTACCTTCTTCCTGATATTACATTACCTGCCAAACGATATGACATTTACCAATGCCATGCATATTGCTGGAGCAAATGATAAAATGAATATCGTAGATTTCTCTTTTAACCCAGAAGAAAAATATACTTTTTGGAGCGGAATCACAGGAGGTTTTTTCCTTGCCCTTGCCTATTTCGGAACCGACCAATCGCAAGTAGGTCGTTACTTATCAGGAAAATCAGTTAAGGAGAGCCAAATGGGATTAATCATGAACGGACTTTTAAAAGTTCCTATGCAATTCTTTATTCTGTTAACCGGAATAATGGTATTTGTATTCTTTCAGTTCAATCCAGTTCCTTTAAATTTTAATCCAAATAACAAAGTCATAATCGAGAAATCGGCGTATAAAGACGAATATCATGCGCTCGAGAAAAAACTCAACGTACTTTCTGAAGATAAAAAAGTAATCAATTTATTATACATTGATCAGTTAAATCAGGATTACGACAATCCGATTTTACGCAAAGAACTGGTAACATTATCTAATAAAGAAAGAGATTTGCGCGAGCGAGCCAAAGAAATCATTATAAAAGCCGACAGTAACAGCGAAACCAACGATAAAGATTATGTATTCTTCCACTTTATCCTGCACTATTTACCAAAAGGATTAATTGGGTTGTTATTGGCAGTAATCCTTTCGGCAGCCATGTCATCTACCGCTTCAGGGCTAAATGCATTGGCATCGACAACAGCAATCGACATTTACAAACGTAACCTTAAAACCGAAAAATCAGACAAGCATTATCTGTATGCAACCAAGTTTTTTACTCTATTCTGGGGAATTATCGCCATACTTTTTGCTTGTGTAGGAACCCTATTCGAGAATTTAATACAATTAGTAAATATCATCGGATCCATATTTTACGGAACAGTTTTAGGAATATTCCTGGTTGGTTTTTATATCAAACACGTACAGTCCAAAGCCGTATTTTATAGTGCACTAATTAGCCAGATAACCATATTTATCATCTTTTATTACTCAATCTGGATTTATCCAAGCGGGCAAGAAAAATTAGGTTATTTATGGCTCAACTTTATCGGAGCAATATTAACCATATTCCTTTCCTTACTAATGCAACTTACAATCTTTAGAAAACAAAAAGCCATAGTAGCTTAACATAAATCACATTTAGTATAAAAATGCTGTAAGACTTAGTTTTATAGCATTTTTTTTTGGAGCTATTTCCTGCTGTACACTATATCTTTTATAGCATCCCATCCCGAAGCTTCGGGATCGGGATTGCCATAAAAGGATGCCATTCCCATCAGGGCTAAAACCTAAAAATCATACTTCTATTTTTCACTTCAGGAAAATACCTTATTATATCATTCTTATAATTTATTTGGGTTACAACCAAACAGCCTTAAACATATTTTTACCTCAACCTTACAGTCAATCAACTGTACCTAAAGTAATTATTATGCAAATAGAAAAAAAGGTAACCGAATTACTGACACAAAAATACACTTCAGAAATAGCTGTTTTTGCTAGTAATCGAGATATTAAACGTAAATGCATTCTCGATACCGATAATGGTACTTTATTTACAGTATCAGATAATGCTATATACAGTTATCGAGATAAAGACCAAAACTATTGGGTAACAGTTCCCAAATCTTTCATTATCAATCAAACCGTTCACTATCCAGTAGTTGGAGATGAGTTTACGCTTAAAAATGGCGTAAAATATTATTTTACTACCAAAGAAGCAGTTATAGCAATTGCAACAACCTATTTTGAAAAGTTTACAGACAACAATTACGGAATAAAAAAGAAATTCAGTTATCTGATTTTCCTGGACGAAAGTTGCACAAGTAAATACTATGCCGAATTCAAGCGCTTTAAATCAAAAACACACGAAAAAATAGAAGCCTATTTGTCATATAATTAAATAATTATTTTGATTACTCTATGAACTCTCCTAACTTCGTAGCAAACACAATACATTAATAAGTCATAACCATTAAGTAACTCGAACAATAATTAATCGATGGAAAAAAAGACAACATCAGAAAGAAAATTACTCTTTATTTCTGCAATTGTAGGTATTATATTTTCGTTTCCATTAACGGGATTTATTTATGGTTTTTCTGTTTGCAAAGATTGTGGCAAAGGAATAAGTGAGATATTTGGTAGAATATTCATTGGTCTTGTAGAAGCAATTCTTACTACAATTACATTAGGCGCGCCATGGGATAATGAAGGAGGAACAACTAGTACCAATCTTAGATTTTATGTGTTTTTAACCGCTTTAATTATCACCTTATTACTTTTTTTAATTCTAAAAAAGAAAAAGAAGTAAGTATCAAATAGACTAAAAATTTATTTAGACTAACAAATAAACTATGAAAAATTTAATCTATTTAATAAGCTGTGTAATACTATTATCGTGTAATAAAAAAGATAATTTAAACGATACTAATTCGCTTAAAATAGCAAATCAGTATTTAACTGAATATTATAAAACAAAGAATCAAAAGTTTCTCGAAAAGAGTTATAAATCATTAAATGAGAATACAATTTATAAGGAAGAAGGTATTACCAACGATAACAAAGAGTTAGTCTTACCCCTATTAATGTACATGAAAAAATATGATGAATTAGAAAAATTATTACAAGAGGATACTATACTCGATAAATATCAAAAAGAAATTACCAGTAATTTAATTAAGTCTTTAAACAATCAGAAAGATATGGAACTTTCGAAAAAGTATATTTATAAAAATATCGATTTAATATAAAATTACAAGTACTCCCAACGATTCCTTACTGTATACACAATATTTTATCATGAAACTATATCTTAATGGCAGAGATAAAACATTACAGGAAATAGATAGCATGAAAGCGAAAAATCCTAAATACTCAAAGGCTTATTATGATTACATTTTACGTGATTTAATAGAAGAATATCCTCAAGAACTTTTATATAAATAAAAGCATCTAACCACTCAAAACAAAAATCCCATTTCGAATATTTCCGAAATGGGATTTTTAAATTAAGATAGAATAAATTATTATTTACTCCACTCAGTAATACTGTCTTTATTCATTTTTACGTAATCCTGATTTTTAGCAGCTTCAGCAGCAGCAAGTGAAACTTTAGCAGTTTCAACAGCTCCTTTTTTGTCTCCTTGTTTCGCTTGGATTAATGATTTAAGTCTGTAAAAATAGAATGGTTTATCAGCGCTTAACTCTAATGCTTTGTCAACATATTCTCTTGCTTTAGCGATATCGCCTCCTTTAGTTTGAAAAAAGTATTGTGCAGCGTTAAAATAATCATTTGATGTTGGTCCAGCCAATACTCTTTTGATACTTTCTGAAGCAATTTTATCTGTAGGAACTTCAAATTTTACTGATACAGAAGAATTCTCCCATGCAATATCGATAGTTCCAGAATTAGGATCTAAATTATTGATTCCGATAGTAAACGTTTCAACAGCTTTGTTTAAAGCCTCTTCTTTTACTGTAGTTTTTAAAGCTACATCAGCTTCATTCCAGTTTTCTGGTAATCCCCAGTTATCCGTTTTTGAGTAAAAAATAACATCCCAGCTTTCAATTTTTGGAATAGTATAAATAGCATATTTACCTTTTTTCAATGTTTTACCGTCAATTACAACATCATCACTAAATGATATTACTGTATTTTCGTTAGCACCCGTTCTCCATAATTTACCAAACGGCACCAAATTACCAAATACTGCTCTACCTCTAGCACCAGGTCTAGAGTAAACCACTTCTAGATCTGTCAAACCAACAATTTGGTTTACAACAGCTTTAGGACTCGATTGAGGTGTTTTCATTTGTGCTTCGGCAACAAATGGAGCAATAACAATTGCTAGGGCAATAAGTATTTTTTTCATTTATATATAGTTTTTTTGTTTCCTCAAAATTACGAATTCAATTAGTTTTAATTGTTAATAATTACCTAATGGTAGACTTAATTTTTACTATTTTTTCAAAGTTTAATTCATCAAAATGGTTGATAATTATATCTGCATCAGATAAATCTTGCATTTTAGAATGCTCGCTATTATATCCCACACAATATATCCCTGCTCCTTTTGCAGCTTTTACTCCATTTGTACTGTCTTCGATAATAATACAATTTTCTTTAGGTGCTTTAGACAACGATGCTGCATGCAGAAAAATAGCCGGATTAGGCTTCGATTGAGGAAAATCTTCTCCACTAACGATGTCTGTAAAATATTGATACAAATTAAAACGAGTAAAAACACGTTCGATAGTAACTTTAGAAGCCGATGAAGCCAGAATCAATTGCATCCCATTGGCATATAAATCTTTAATTAAATCCTCAACACCATCTAGCAAGTATAAATCTTCTTTGGTATCGAAAGCATCATTAAAAATAGTTCTTTTTCTCTGAATCAAATCTTCCACCTCTTGCTCTATCACAAAAGTCTCTTTTAGTTTCTGAAACGTATTTCGAGTCGAAAATCCTGTAAACGAAGCATAAACCTCATCGGTTACATCAATATTTAATTCTTCAAATTGTTTGTGGTAAGCATAATAATGTACGGGTTCTGTATCTACAATTACACCGTCCATATCAAAAATTACTGTTTTTATCATTTCTTTTTTTCTAAGGTTCTGAGGCACTAAGTAACAAAGGTTCAAAGGTTTTCTGTAGAGGCGCACCGCAGTGCGTCTATATAGGTTCAAAGGTTTTACATTACGCTAAAATATTATTTAGAGTATTTACTACGAGATAGCTTATTTACTATATCTCTTATTAGACCTCAAAGTAAATTAATGAACATCTTAATACTTAATACTTAATACTTAATACTTAATACTTAATACTTAATACTTAATACTTAATACTTAATACTTAATACTTAATACTTAATACTTAATACTTAATACTTAATTACTTAATTACTCTTTTTAAGCAAATAACGAATCACGGTTTCGGCTGCGTATAAACCAAATAATCCTGGCATATAACTGTTTGTACCATAAAATGATTTTTTGAAATTAGATCCGTCAGTCATTTTTAAACTTGATTCATCCTGAATTTCTGAAGAAAAAACTACTTTCAATTTATCAATTTTGGCTTCTTTTAATCTTCTGCGGATAGTTTTTGCAAAATAGCAATTTACAGTATTGCTAATATCTGTTACTTTCACTTTTGCAGCTTCCATCTTTCCACCTGCTCCCATGCTACTAATAATTTTTACACGTTTGCGTTTGGCAGCAATAATCAAATTTAGTTTTGGAGTAACACTATCGATACAATCCAAAACATAATCAAACTCCTCAGTAACTATCTCAAAAGCGCGCTCTGGCGAAAGAAACTCCTGAACACGTATTAGTTTTAATTCTGGGTTAATATCCATCAAACGATCCCCAACAATTGTAACTTTAGGTTGCCCAACTGTCGAGTGTAATGCTGGCAATTGTCTGTTTATATTTGTAATATCTACTACATCTCCATCTACAATTGTCATTGTTCCTACTCCAGCTCTTGCCAAAAACTCTGCTGCAAAAGACCCTACTCCTCCTAATCCTACTACAAGAACGTGTGAATTTTTAAGATTATCTAATCCTTCTTTTTTAAATAATAATTCGGCTCTTTCCGTCCACTCTGCCATATATTTTTTGTTTAAAGTTTAATGTTATTGAAGTTTAAAAATCCAATTTTTGTTTATTAAAAACAGTTGCAAAATTACTTGATATTAGCTGCTGTAATTCTTCAATTGTTATGTTTTTATATTTTGCTGCCAAAGCATACACTATTTCTATCGTTTCTTCGATTGTATCCGTTTCTAAAAAAAATCGATTATTGGGAATATTTTTAAAAACCGCTTCCAAATCAGGGTTCTTGATTAGATATTTTCCAAAAGAAATATAAAATCCATTATCCAGAAGTTGCTTGGCTACTTGCTGATTTTTAGAAAAACCATGAATAATCATAGGAACAGTAATTCCTAGTTTTTTCTTTAAAGCAATTACTTCCTGAAACGCTGCTACGCAATGAATCACGACTGGTTTTTGATGCTTTTCGGCTAGAAGTAATTGTTTTTCAAAAACTGATTTCTGTAATTCAAACGAAACTTCTGTTCGCTTATCCAAACCACATTCGCCAACGGCAAGACAATTTGCTGCAGCCAGTTTTTTATCTATAATTTCCAATTCAGCCTCAACCCTATCTTCTATAATATACCAAGGATGAATCCCGATAGAATAAAACGGAATAGTCGCGTCAAATTCATTAGGATATTGATTTACTAAATCCAGAACATCTGGATGATTTGCTGATTTATGTGTATGGAAATTAAAAAATTGCATTAATCATGAAACTTTTTAACGCCTGCTTCAATCGCCACGTTCAAATCATTTTCTAAAGGTACAATCGGGCAAGAATATTTATGGTTATAAGCGCAATATGGGTTATATGCCTGATTAAAATCGATTACGATTGTATTTCCTTTTGGAATTTTTAAATCAATATATCTTCCTCCTATATAAGTTTCTTTCCCAGAGGTTAAATCCGAGAATGGAAGGAACAAATAATCTTTATATTCATCTTTTTTAGAAAGGTCGATGTTGCGATATACATTTAATTGTAAGTCTACTCCATCAATGGTAAAATATACGGTTCCGTATTTTATATACATTGGCTTTCTGGCTGTAGAAGTTTTCATCTCAAAAGGTTTCTCTTTTTTGGCTTTCACAAATTTAGCCACAACAGCATATTTTTCATTTATTGGATAAAAATCTAATGTATGGAATGTTTTTAAATCTTCTGGCAATAACGGACTCGTCTTTGCATCTGCATATTCTCCATTAATTGTCTTTTGGAAATTTTCGGCAGCAGCACGATCAAATTTTTCTTGGGCAATACCAAAATTTAAAGCCAAAAGCGTCAAAAATAGAATTAGGTTTTTCATCGTATAAATTTTAGCAAAAATAGTTTAAAAGTAACAAAGCAACAAAGTCTGTAAGTTACAAAGTTTTATAACTTTGCATATATAACCCATTTATAATGCTAATCACCGCCTTTCAACGCTATATTAATAATTTTAAAGGATTTTCTAGAGAGATTTGGATACTTACACTTGTTACGTTTATTAACCGTGCAGGAACTATGGTTCTCCCTTTTTTATCCAAGTATTTAAAAGAAGATCTTCAGTTTACATATAACGAAGTGGGCTGGATTATGGTAGCATTTGGTTTAGGATCTATGTTGGGTTCCTGGCTTGGTGGTAAACTATCCGATAAAATAGGTTTTTACAAAATAATGGTATTTAGCTTATTTACCAGTGGTGTAGCCCTATTCTTTTTGCAATACATAACCACTTTCTGGTCATTGTGTTTGGGTATGTTTGCTATTATGACTGTTGCCGATATGTTTCGCCCTGCAATGTATGTTTCCCTTAGTGCTTATGCCAAACCCGAAAATAGAACCCGTGCCTTAACATTGGTACGTCTTGCGGTAAATCTTGGTTTTGCTGCTGGTCCTGCATTAGGAGGTTTAATTATTATGGGAATTGGTTATCAGGGATTATTTTGGGTAGATGGAGCTTCTTGTATTCTTTCGATTTCAATTTTTGCATTATTAGTAAAAGAGAAGAAAAAACCAGTTTATGATAGTAGCCATGATATAATAAGCGAACCAAAATCGGTATTTAGAGATAAGATATTCTGGGTATTTTTATTTGTGAGTTTTGCAACTGCAATGGTTTTCTTCCAGCTTTTTACCACTTTACCTTTATATCACAATGAAAAATTTGGCTTAAGCGAATTACAAACGGGGCTATTAATGACCTTAAATGGACTTATGATATTTTCATTAGAAATGCCATTAGTAAGTTATTTAGAACGTAAAGCTTTCCCGAAAATAAAAATAATTACCTACGGAACATTACTTATGGCCTCTAGTTTCTATCTATTATTAATTAATGTTTGGGCTGGAGTACTTGTGTTTGCAATGATTATGGTTTCGGTGGGCGAAATATTGAATTTTCCTTTCTCTAATGCTTTTGCTTTAAGCAGAGCCCCTCGCGGTCAAGAAGGGCGATACATGGCCTTATACACCATGAGTTTTAGTCTGGCGCATATAATTAGTTCTAAAGTAGGTTTTGAATTCATTACCCGATTAGGATATCAGTCTAATTGGTTTATAATGGGAACTATCGGATTGGCTGCAACCGCATGTTGTATTTGGATTCAAAAAGAATTACAAAAAGAAAATAGCATTTTGTAACAACACAAAACCCTTTCCTGAAAACAAATTAAATCACTGTAAAACAATATCTTAAACCTGAAATACGTTTCTAATTGCATCTATCTATTTTATAACTAACTATAAAAATAGTTAAATAACTACATTTATAGTTGTGTAACTATAAAATTAGTTGTAAGTTTGAATTAAAATTAGAAAACATGCAAAAGTTAACCAACAAAGAAGAAGAGATAATGCACATTTTATGGAAGTTGAATAAAGCTTTTGTAAAAGAAATCCAAGCAGAAATTACCGAGGATCAACCGCATTACAACACCCTATCGACCATTGTAAGAAACTTAGAAGAAAAAGGTTTTGTAGCACATACTCCTTTTGGAAACACACACCAATACTATCCTGTAGTAACTCTAAAAGAATATAGCAAGCGCTTTATGAGTACCGCAATTGATAATTATTTTAATAGTTCGTATAAGAATATGGTATCCTTTTTTGCCAAAGAAGAAAAAATTTCGGCCGATGAGTTACGTGAAATCTTAGATATGATAGAAAACAAAAAATAATAATTTATGGAAGCAATTTTTATCTATATTCTTAAAACTAGCGGACTAATCACCTTGTTTTATTTGGCGTATTACATTTTATTGCGAAAAGAAACTTTCTTTAATAGCAATAGATGGTTTTTATTATCGGGATTAATCACATCGATTGTATTGCCATTTGTAGTTTACACCAAAATAGTTTGGGTTGCTCCTACTCGTACCAATTTTACCTCTTCTTTAAATACCACAATTAAAACAGTTCCTGTAGAGCAGAGTTGGTTTGACACACATTTAAACCTGTGTCTCGTTATATTATATGTTTCAATCATCACTTTATTATTATTAAAATTTGCCTTCGACTTTTATAGCCTTAGAAAGGTTATTAAAGGACAAACCATTCAAAACCAAGCCGATTTTAAGTTTGTAGATGTTTCTGAGAATATTGCTCCGTTTTCTTTCTTCAATTATATCGTGTACAACTCATCACTGTACAATACGAGCGAATTGGAGAATATTCTGGAACATGAAAAAATTCATAGCGAACAAAATCACACTACCGACGTATTGATAACTAGGATATTTTGTATCGTATTCTGGTTTAACCCAATCGTTTGGTTGTACAAGAAAGCTATTATGCAAAACTTAGAATTCATTGCCGATGCTGAAGCTTTGAAAAAAATTACCGACAAAAAAGCGTATCAATACACGCTTTTAAAAATAACAACACATGAAAATTGTGTTGCAATCACCAATCACTTTTATCAATCATTAATCAAAAAACGAATCGTCATGTTAAACAAAAATCAATCAAAAAAGAAAAATTACTGGAAGTATGCCTTAGTTCTTCCCGTATTAGGAGCATTTGTATTCTTATTTCAAGTTAAAGTTATTGCCCAGGAAAAAGAACAAAAAGAAGCGAAAGAAGATATTGTTATAAATACAAAATCTGACGCGAAGGATGTATTTGTGTACAAAATTAAAAAGAATACAACTGATAAAGAATTAGATGAAATTGTACAAAAATTAAAAGCAAATCATGAAGTAATTGTTGCATTTACAGAAGTAACAAGAAATTCTGATAATGAATTAACTGGAATAAGAGTTGACATAAAAAGAAAGAATGGTAAATCGCAAATCATGCAAACTAGCGGTAACGAAGCCATAAAACCTTTTGGTGTTGTTATAATAAAAAATGAAGATGGTACCGAAACTATTAATTTGCAAACTGGCAAAGAAACTCATCAGCCTGTAACTCTAAGTGAAAGTTCAGAAGGAGCCGAAAGTTATAATAACGATGAAGATTTTCCTACACCTCCTACGCCTCCAACACCACCTGATGCTCCAGAATTTCCTGAAGGACCAATGCCTGTTGCAAATATTGACATGTCTAAAATGCCTAAACCTCCTGTACATCCAAAAGATGTAAATGATGAAAAAGCAATGCAAAAATTCAACAAAGCAATGGCAGAATTTCAGAAGAAGATGGATGCTTTTGAACCAAATATGTCAGCTTACGAAAAAGAAGTAGAAGCCGTAATGGCAAAACGTCAAGCTATTTACGATAAGGAAATGGGGAAATTTAATCAAGAAATGGAAAACTTTAATCAGGAAATGAAGAATTTCGATCAAGAGATGAAAGTATATGAAAAAGAGATGAAGAACCATGAAAAGGAAATGCGAAAATTTGAAAAGGAAAATAAATCCAAATAAAAAACGCCATCCATCTCTAATCAAAAATCATAATAATATATGCATCACCCCTTAATTGTTACTATGAAAGAAACATTTTTAATTTCAATATTTCTACTCGTTTTTAGCATCTGTTTTGGTCAAAAAGCAGATAGTAATCAAAAGGAAATAAAGCAAAAAATCGATACTTACATTAATGAAGTAATCGAAATAAATGAAATTCCCGGAGTGGCGCTGGCTGTTATTAAAGACGGAAAAGTTATCTATGAAAAATACTATGGTACAGCTTCTTTTGAGGATAATAAACTAGTAGATAAAAACACCGCTTTCAAGATTTTCTCTACAACAAAATTAATTACAAATGTTGGGATATTTCAACTTATAGAAAAAGGAAAATTATCGCTGGAAGATCCAATATCAAAATATCTGGATAATCTCCCAAAAGAATGGCAAGGGATAAAAGTTGCTAATTTATTGTCTCATTCTTCTGGTTTGCCAGATATTGTAATGTTCGAAGATATTCCGATTACTTTACCTTATGATAAAAAAATTGCAATATTATCAACCAAACCAATGGAATTTGCAACAGGAGAACAATACAGTTATAATCAAACCAATTATTTTTTTCTTGCTAAGATTATTGAAAAAATAACTGGTTTACCTTTTGAAGAATACATCTTAAAAAATCAATTTCCAGGAGTAAAATCAGGTGTTTATTTTTCATCAGACTTTGGCAAAAGCTTTCCTAATAGTGCGTTTAGATATAACTATGACAGTAAAACTAAAAAGTATGTGAAAAACACTTTAAACAGTGGTTCTGATGGTCATTCTGCTAATGGTTTAAATATAACGTTGCCAGAATTTATTCGTTGGAATGAAAATCTGGATAAGAATACTTTCTTAAAAAAGGAAACAAAATATTCGATGTGGGAGCCGTTTAAATACACTAAAAGTGATGAAAACTTTGGATATGGATGGGACTTTTACCCTGTAAACAAAATTCTTTCATATGGTTTTACAGGAGGCAATGAAACTGCTTTTAGAAAGTTCGTTAAAAACGATATGACAATTATCTTTTTATCCAATGGGCATAAATATGACAATTTATATGTACAGTCTCAAGTAATTAATCATGTAGCAGGAATTGTAGATAAAACCTTAATCGATGATTATTTATTGGCTGACGAAAAGACAACACAAGATTTTTTAAAATTAGATATTGCTAAATCTGAGCAAAATTATCTTGCCTTGAAAAAGAATCATCCTGAATGGAATTTTGAATACCGATTAAACGTTGTCGGCTATACTTTAATGAATTACGGAAGAATAAATGATGCTATAAAAGTATTCGAATTAAATGCAAAAGAAAATCCTAAATCAGGAAATGCATTTGATAGCCTGGCCGAAAGTTATTTTAATAATGGTCAACTTGAGATTTCTAAACAGACTTATCAAAAAGCTTTAGCGCTTTCGCCAGAAAATGCAAATGCAAAAGAAATGCTAACCAAAATAGATAAACTTTTAGTAAAATAATATTTGAGAATCCAATGAAAGAAGGCTTTGTAACACTACAAAGTCTTTTTTTATATCTTTGAAAAAAATCCTACTCTTATGTATAAAATTCTAGCTCAGATAAACAAATTGATTTTACCAAGTTTTACCAAGCGAGGACTTGATATTACAAAAGCCAAAAAATGGCAAATGGCAATAATTGGTTACCGTTATTACGTTACAAAACGTGCTTTAGATTAAATCTATACATTCCTAATAAATACAAAAAGAGGCCGTTCGAAAAGTATAGACTGCTCTTCGTTTATTGAAATAATATCTATTTTTTTTTAAAAAAATATTAATAAAAAAAGTCCCAGCGGGACGCTATATTTATAGCAATTTTAATTGTAATCAAAAATAACCCCATCGGGGTGGCATATATAGCAATCTGAATAAAACCCAAAATATCGCTACGCTGTAGCTTTTACCCAAACCTCTTTAAATTTGCTATAAACATGTTACTCCGCTGGAGCAATTATCTATCATGATTTATAAAAATTCCAAAAACAACAGAGAGGATGCCTGAAAAATTTGCAGTAAACAACATGCCTCATTGGGACAATTACCTATGCATTCCTAATAAATACAAAAAAGTCCTGTACAACATACAGGACTTTTTTTGATTATTGGGACAATCAGTGCTTTTATTTTTTTGGTAATAATACCGTATCAATTACGTGAATTACACCATTTGATTGGTTTACGTCTGCGATGGTCACTTTAGCTTTATTACCGCTTTCGTCGCTTATATACAAATCTTTTCCTTTCATCCAAGCTGTTAGTGTCCCACCACTTACAGTTTTTAATGTTGCTTTACCTCCACCCATTTTTATTGCTTTGGCAATATCGGCTGCATTCATTTTTCCAGCCACAACATGGTAGGTCAAAATATTTTGCAACGTTTTAATGTTTTCTGGTTTTAGTAATGTTTCAACTGTTCCTTTTGGTAATTTATTAAATGCTTCGTTTGTTGGAGCAAAAACAGTGAAGGGTCCTTTACTTTCTAATGTTTCTACCAAACCAGCTGCTTTTACTGCTGCTACTAATGTGGTGTGGTCTTTTGAGTTTACGGCATTCTCGATAATATTTTTGTTTGGGTACATTGCTGCTCCACCAACCATAACTGATTTTTGAGCGAAAGAAGTTGCTCCAAATACTAATGCAAAAAATGCTGCTGCTAAAATGCTTTTCGTTTTCATGATTTAATTTTTTAGTTATAAAAGCATTTACGACATAACATTCGATTTGGTTTTTAATATAGCTGAAATTTGAACAAATAAAATCAAAAACACGCTGCAACCCTTGTAAAATGGGAGAAAAATAAAATCCATCATCCTTATAAATTATAATAAAGATGATGGATTATTTTTTGCCTAACAACTAAGTAACAATCACATTGTAATGTCATATTTTAAAATCATAGAAAAAATAAAAACGATTAATTCGTTGACTTTCAACAATTTTAATTAACATTAGTCCTTTTGACTTTATGACTTTAAAACTTTCGACTTACTTATCTATTGCACTCCGCCGCCTAAAGCACGATATAAATTTATTGCAGCATTTAGTTTTTCTAACTTTATACTAACAACATCTAAGTCATTTTGTAAAGCACCATTTTGGGCAACAATAACATCTAGATAAGTTACCATGCCGCTTTTATATAGTAATGTTGCATCAGAAGTTGCTTTGTCTAAAGAAACTGCTTTTTCTGTCGCAAGTTCCATGCGTTCATCGGCATATTTTAATTGAGACATGGCATCATTTACTTCTCCAACAGCAGTTATATAGGATTGCTTAAACTGAATAACTGCTTTTTCCTGTTCTATAATCGCAACTTCATAAGCAGTTCTTAAAGCACGTTTTCTAAATATTGGCTGTGCCAAATTAGCTGCAATAGTTTTAGTAACTGAACCTGGAAAATTAAACCAAGTATCAAACTCAAATGAATTTTTTCCGATTGAAGGTCTCAAACTCAGTGTTGGATACATGGTAGCTTTTGCCAATCCTGTTTTAGCATTAGCAGACATAACAGCGTATTCGGCAGCTTTTACATCTGGTCTTCGACTCAAAAGTGAGGCTGGAATCCCTGAAGGCAAAACAACATCAAATTCTGCTACTTCCAGATTTCCGGATCGTAATATGCTATCCGGATATTCTCCACATAAAATTTGCAATGCATTTTCCTGAACTGCAATATTTGCTTTCGCTAAAGGAACCAATAACTCAGCTGTTTTTTTCTGAGCTTCAGTCTGATAAAGTGCCAAGGAACTAATTGCTCCCGAATTATATTGCAGCTTCATCATATTTAAAGTGTTATCACTTAATTCGATGTTTTTCTGTGCAATTTTAAGTTGTTCATCCAATCCTAAAAGATTATAATACGATTGCGCAACCTGAACAATAATTCTGGTTTTTAAAGCCGAAAGATTCTCTTTTTGAGCAAAATAATTGGCTTTAGCCTCTCTTTTCTGCATCGTTACTTTCCCCCATATATCTGCTTCCCAAGACAACTGAATATTGGCATTATAATCGTCCATATAATCCTTACTGGTAAACTGTGCGCTCAAAGAACCATTAAGTGAGTTTTTAGACTGATAACTGCGGCTCGCATTTGCATCAAAATCAAGCGTTGGTAATAGACCTAATTTTGCTTGTTTGTAATTAAGGTCTAGCTGCTCCATGCTTTTTATAGCGATAAGCACCTCGTTATTTTTAACGAGGGCTTTCTCTATCAAATCAACCAACAATGGATCTTTATAGTAATTTTTCCAGGGATGTAAAATAGTATCTCCGGTTAGTGTTACCTCTTCACGATATTTTTCGGGAACATTTAAATCTGTGCGAGAATATTTTTTCCCTACTACGCAGGATGTTAGTAAAACACCCGCAAATAAAGAAATTCCAATTTTATATAGTACTCTCATTATTATTCTTTTATATTTTTAATTACAATCTTCTTACCCGATACTTTTTCTTGTAAATATTGAAATAGTATAAAAAGTAACGGAATTACAAAAACTCCCAAAACAACGCCACTAAACATTCCTATAGCCGCACTTACACTTATAGATCTGTTTCCTACTGCTGTTCCTCCTGTGGCAAACATTAATGGTATCATACCCGCAATAAAAGCTAGAGATGTCATGATAATAGGTCGCAATCTCGATCTGGCTCCCTCG
This sequence comes from Flavobacterium sp. GL_143, assembly GCF_057834355.1. Lineage (NCBI taxonomy): Bacteria > Pseudomonadati > Bacteroidota > Flavobacteriia > Flavobacteriales > Flavobacteriaceae > Flavobacterium > Flavobacterium sp. GL_143. The sequence goes on from NZ_CM174401.1 coordinate 4,762,867, forward strand.
ATAGCCGCTTCTGTAATAGATAGACCTGCATAACGTCTTTGAAGCGCAAATTCTACAATAAGAATAGCATTTTTGGCCAAAAGCCCGACCAACATAATTAAACCAACCTGAACATAAATGTTGTTATCAAGCCCTACTGCTTTAACTCCCGCAAAAGCTCCTAATATACCTGTTGGGATAGAAAGCAATACTGCAAGAGGCAATAAATAACTTTCGTATTGTGCAGCTAATAAAAAGAAAACAAATAGAAGACATAACCCAAATATGGCAATAGTCTGATTTCCTCCCTCTTTCTCTTCAAGACTTAATCCTGTCCACTCATAACTATAATCAGATGGGAGTTTATCCAGAACTTTTTCCAGATTACCCATAACTTCTCCATTACTAAATCCTGGTAAGGCTACCGCAGTAATATTAACCGAGTTGTAAAGATTGTAACGGTTTACAGATTCTGGCCCATAAACTTTATGAAGCTTAACAAGAGATTTTACTGGTACCATTTCCATTTTTGCATTTCTAACAAATATTTCATTAAACGCGTCTTGGTCTGTTCTAAAAATACCATCTGCCTTAACATTAACTCGGTAAAACTTTCCGAATCTTGTAAAATCTGCCGACTGATCTCCTGCAAAATAAGTCTGGATATTATTTAAAAGTTCACGTATGTTAACTCCCATTTGGCTGGCTTTCTCCTCATCTACTTCTAGTTCAAACTGCGGATAATCTGCTCTAAATGTAGTATAGGCGTATTGTACTCCTGGTTGTTGCATAATTTGCCCAATCACTTTATCAGTCATCGCTTTTAATGTAGCCGGATCACGCGCTGTTCTGTCCTGAAGCACAATCTCGGCACCACTTGTTACACCAAATCCTTCTACAGGAGGCATTCTGAGTACCATAATCGAACCTTCTTTTATACCCGATAATTTGCCCGTAACCATATTTAGTACTTCATCAATATCCTTAACCGCTCCTCTCTCTTTTTTAGGCTTTAATTTTATAAACCCTAATCCGTAGGCAGGACTGGCACTATTACTAAGAATGTTAAAACCTGTAATACTGGTATTATTATCAATAGCTTCTACTGTCGAAAGTTCTTTTTCAATCTTCTCAACTACTGCTGTAGTACGATCTAATGCTGTTCCCGGAGGCATCGATAAACTGTAAAGCATAAAGCCATCATCTTCCATTGGCACAAAACTTTTAGGTGTAGACATCATCATTACGATAGCAATAGTACTTATCCCAACAACTAATCCTCCTGCAAGCCATTTTCTGCCTATAAGAAAACGAACTCCTTTAATATATTTACCCGTTAAGTTGTTAAACCCTGTATTGAATCCTACGAAAAAACGTTCTTTAAATCCTGATTTATGATCATTTCCTCCATGTTTACCATTATGGTCGTTCTTTAACAAAAGTGCACATAATGCTGGTGTAAGCGTAAGTGCATTTACTGCCGAAATGATAATTGCAATAGCAAGTGTATAAGCAAACTGCGTGTAGAAAATCCCTGATGATCCTGTCATGAATCCAATCGGAATAAATACTGCCGACATTACCAGTGTTATCGATACAACCGCTCCTGTAATCTCTGTCATGGCACTATGAGTAGCTTCTTTGGCGGAAAGCCCAGAATCTTCTTCCATCTTACTATGCACGGCCTCAACCACCACAATGGCATCATCGACCACAATACCAATCGCAAGAACTAAAGCAAAAAGTGTTAGAATATTTATGGTGAATCCAAATACGAGCAAGAAGAAAAACGTTCCTATAATTGCTACCGGAACTGCAATAGCTGGGATAATCGTCGAGCGAATGTCTTGCAGGAATATAAATACTACTATAAAAACCAGAATAAAAGCTTCTAGTAATGTCGATTTTACCTGTCCTGTTGCTTCGTCAAGTCTTTCTTTGGTACTCATTACGTTAACGTATTTAATACCTGGAGGAAAAGATTTAGATAAACGTTCTACTTCTTTATTAATCCCGATTTCAATGTCGTTTGCATTCGAACCTGATGTTTGTAATATCGCCATTGTAACGGCGTTTTTTCCGCTAGACTTATTGTCTCCACTATAAGAAATTGAACCAAATTCTACTCTCGCTACATCTCTAAGTCTTAAAATATTATTCCCATCAGTTTTAACCACAATATTTTCATATTGCTCTGGCTTATTTTTCTTTCCTTTATATCTGATAACATACTCTAAAGCCGACTTTGATTCTTCTCCTAATTTTCCCGGAGCCGACTCTAAACTTTGATCTGCAATTGCCTGACTTATATCTGATGGTACTAAGCCCGCATTTGCCATTTTGCGTGGGTCAAGCCAAACTCGCATAGAGTAATCTTTTTGTCCAAAAATCTGAACCTGACCTACTCCTGGAACTCGCTTTATTTGCGGAACCAAGTTGATGTTGGCATAATTTTGCAAAAACAACTCATCGTATTTGTTATTATCATCTGTATAAAGATTAAAAATAACAATCATACTATTTTGCTGCTTAGAGGTCGTAAGCCCCATTCTGATAACTTCTTGCGGCAATTTTGGTGTTGCTTGTTGTACTCTGTTTTGCACATTTACCGCAGCCTGATCAGGATCTACACCTTGTTTAAAAATTACACTGATAGAAAAAGATCCATCATTACTCGCAGTAGATTTTATATACTGCATATTCTCAACCCCGTTTATTTGTTCCTCTAGTGGTGTTACTACAGAACGAATAACGGTTTCACTATTTCCTCCGGGATAAGTACCACTTACCATTACTGTTGGTGGTGCAATATCTGGAAACCTTGTTACCGATAATCTTGTAAGACTTATGACACCTAATATCACCAATACAATGGAGATAACTGTAGCCAGTACAGGCCTGTCTATTATTTTTTTTAACATGGAAAATGTTATTTTATATTAAAACCGAAATTTATTTATTGCTTAGCGCTTTTGCAGCTACTTTGGGAACTACTTCCATATTGTCATAAAGTGCATCGATAGTATTTAATGCAATCTTGTCTCCTGATTTTACACCAGATTTTACAAAATAATTTGCACCTGCACTACCAGTAATTTCAATAGGAACCATCGCTACTTTGTTGGCTTGTCTTAAAACATAAACAAAAAATTTATCCTGAATATCTTTTACACTTGCCATTGGAACACTAATTACCGAAGACAAACTACTATTTAATACAACTCTTGCTGAACCTCCTGATCGTAATTGTTTCTTTGGATTTGGAAAAATTGCTTTTAATGCAATAGTTCCTGTAGTACGATCAATATTACCGCTGGCAACTTCTAGTTTTCCCTGATGTTCATACAAGCTATCGTCTGCCAAAATCAAACTTACAGATTGGTTTAATTGTGAATCTTTTGAAAAAGACAAATAATCAGATTCGCTCAAAGAGAAATACACAAATACAGTATTAATCTCAGAAAGAATAGTTAATGGAACAGCATCTGTTGGGGTAACCAGATTACCTACACGATTAGGAATACGGCTAATATAACCGCTTACCGGTGCTTTAATCAAAGAGAAATCAGCATTAAGTTGTGAAGATCCCAAAGCCGATTTTGCCTGAGCTGCTTGCGCTACTGCTGCATCATAATTGGCTTGTGCAGTTTTTAATTGCATATCCGAATATACTTTAGCATCTACAAGAGGTTTAATTTTTTCAATCTCTAATTTGGCGTTTGCAAGATTTGCCAAAGCACTCTTATACGCTGCACGAGTATTATTAACCTGCTCTACAAAAACATCTGCTTTAATTTTAAAAAGTGATTGTCCTTTGCTTACATACTCTCCCTCTTTTACATAAATTGCTTCAAGATATCCTGAAACCTGAGGTTTTATATCTACATTAACTGAGCCTTCGATAATTCCTGGGTATTTTTTTTCAACTTCGCCTGTCATAGATTTAGCCTGGAAAAAATCTACTTCTGGTTTTGGAGCTTCTAAAGCTTCTGCGCCACCTTTTCCACACGAAGAAAAGCTAATGATAATCAATAAAACTACCATTTTGCTGAGTGTTTTATTATTTTGGAAAAACTGTTTTGTCATTTTATTTCGTTTTGAATGAATACATCGAATTTGACGACAAAATAACAACCCAAACCCCTCATAAATTATTAGAAGATTACCCAACCGTAATTTTTCAATACTGAAACGAATACGTAGGTTACCAAAGGAAAAAAGAACTAAGCCCGCGGTTTCAACCGTGCAGTACAGATTGCGATAATAAATTGCGTTCCAACGGTTGAAACCGTGGGCAATGTTTATGTTATTTGTGTTTACAATCCGTTTTCGAGCTATTAGTTTGATTTACAATGAAGAAATAAAATTGAATTTATTTTTTGGATTTGTAATGCAGACAGACTAAATAATCATTGAATAAATGATAAATAGTTACCGCAATAAAAAAGAGTAGTATCTATAAAACTAGTAAGTTATACCTAATTTTAAGTGTATTAGCGATCCATCCATTGCTTAAAAAAAGGAGCTTTTTCTCGGCTAATGATTACCTCACGTTCCGAATCTCCGTAAAGTAGTATTTTAAGCTTGGCATTAAAGTAATTCGAAATAGATTTTATACTTTCTACCCGTATAAAAAATTGCCTGTTGGCTCTGAAAAAAATATCTGGATCGAGTTCTTCTTCAAGCTCTTCCATAGTTTGGGGAATGGCTATAATAGTACCATTTTTAAGAAAAAGATGCGACGTTTTAAATTCTGAATATATAAAATCAATATCAGTAACAACCACGCTTTTATATCCATCACGGTAAGTAACTAAAAAACGTAATCTAAAGGAAGGTTTATGAACAAATTTCTTTAAAATATCTGCAATATCCTCGGTATTATGTTTTGCTTTTGCTAAAGACTTAAATTTAGTTAAAGCATCTTGTAATTCATTCTTTTCAATCGGTTTCATTAAGTAATCGATACTATTTACCTTAAAAGCCCTTACTGCATATTCATCATAAGCAGTAGTAAATATGATGGGACAAGTAATTTTCACCTCTTCAAAAATAGAAAAACTTATACCATCTGCCAGACGAATATCCATTGTAATTAAATCGGGCATGGCATTGGTATTTAACCATGTTACCGTACCTTGAACCGTATCTATGACATCCAGAATTTTACAATCTGGCTCCAATTCTTCCAACAATCTTTTAAGACGATTGGCATTGATAATTTCATCTTCTACAATTAAAATTTTCATACTATTTTATTAAAGGCAAACGAACACAATAAAAACCATTAGACTCAGAAAAGACAGGCATTCGATCAAATAATATTTTATATCTAAATTCAATATTTTTATTCCCTACACCTGTAGAATCAAAACTTTTACCTGATGTAGGTTGCAAATTATTCCTAACAACAATATCTCCAACATCTGAATAAATAGAAATTATAAGCGGATTAGACAACGTAGCTACGTTATGTTTTACAGCATTTTCTACCAGTAATTGCAGTGTTAAAGGTGGTAAATGAAAATCTAGACAAGTTATATTCACTTGTATTTTCAATTCAACCTTGTCACCAAGGCGTTTTTTTAAAAGATAAAAATAAGCATTTAAAAATTCAATTTCTTCTCTTACCGTAATAGTGTCTTTATTAAGGTTAGAAATCATATAGCGATAAACCTTTGTGATATTCTCTAAAAATGAAGCTGCCGAAAGCGGGTCTTCATGAATTAATTCGGTAAGAGTACTAAAATTATTAAACGTAAAATGGGGATCAAGTTGTAGTTTTAAAGATTCTAACTCTGAGCGGGTTACAGCTTCTTGAAGTTGAGAAGCCTTAATTTTGAGCTCCGCAGCCTCATCCAAAGTGACGCGCCATCGATTAAGCAAAAATATACTAGTATGAATAAAACTTATGAAAAGTGACAATATAGCTGCCATTAAATTTGACTGCCATATAATCAGAAGTTCACTTTCTTTTAACGGAGTCCAGGGATAGAAAAATTGCCATAAAAAAGAAAACAAATAATTTAAAAGAATGTTACCTATAATGAGAAACAAAAATTGTACAAAAGCCCTAAAAATAGGCTTTTGTTCCCAGCTAATCCAATGATTTAGAGTACGTCCTACAAAAAGACTTAATTCAGTAAGAATCGCACAATATGCTAAAATCAAGAATATATCAAGAGTCCAATCTAAATCCCATAAAGAATCTTGTCCATAACTTCTGTAAGGATTTAAAACAAAATAAGAAGACAAGTACACTAAAAAAACAACTGGTATTACAATAATCCTATAATATTTATAGAAAAAGTTCTTACCATTAGTTTTATTTTGTGTTTTTGAATTCATAAGCTAATAAGTAAGAACAATTGTTGTATTAAGAAAATTATTAAAGTAATTGAAATTTCTATTAATGTGTTAAAGCATATTCTGATTTTTTATCGTTTTTTGAAGACTTTACAGGTTTCTGTTTTCGCATAACTCCCCATTTTATACAAGTTGCTCCCCACGAAAAACCAGCTCCAAAGGTAGTAATTAATATATTTTGCCCTTCCTTAAAATCAGCTGCAAAATCCCAAAGACATAACGGAATCGTTGCAGATGTTGTATTACCATATTTATCAATATTCACCTTAACCTTTTCAGTCCCAATATTTAGACTTTCGCCTACAGCGTTAATGATTCTTAAGTTAGCCTGATGTGGCACAACCCAATCAACATCTTCTACACTTAAGCCATTGCTAGCAAGAACATCTTGAGAAACACTACTCATAGATTCAACAGCTTTTTTAAATACAAAAGCCCCTTCTTGCTTAATATAATGATCTCGGTTTACAATAGTTCCCACTGTAGCAGGAAGTTTAGAGCCACCTCCAGGCACTAATAATGCTGATGTGCCGCTTCCGTCTGTACGCAAGATGCTTTTCATCATGCCATATTCTAAATCTGTTTTCTCCAAAAGGACTGCACCTGCTCCGTCTCCAAAAAGAATACAGGTATTACGGTCTTCGTAATCTACAATTGAGCTCATTTTATCAGCTCCAACCACAATAATTTTTTCATATCGACCACTTTCAATCATTGTAGTTGCCATTTCTAGCGCATACAAAAAACCGCTACAAGCTGCGTTAAGATCAAATCCAAATGCATTGGTAAGTCCGCTTATTTCGCATATTTTACTTGCTGTAGGAGTTAAAAGATGGTCTGGAGTTGTTGTTGCCAGCAATAAACCATCTATTTCCTTTGGGTCAACATCATAGTTTTGCAATAAATTCTCAATTGCAGCACAAGCAAGGTCTGATGTTGCCTGATCTTTGCCAGTAGCTAGTCTTCGTTCTTTTATTCCAGTTCTTTTTTCAATCCATTCAACAGTTGTATTAACCGTTTCAGAGATCATCTCATTACTAAGGATAGAAGTCGGTACAAAGCCACCTATAGCCGTAATTGTTGCATTCATTTTTAATCGATTATATTGTTATTTCTTTGCTTTTATATAAAATAAAAATATCATCAGAAATTAGGAAAAGATAATAGGGGTATATCTAAACCTGCTGCCATAATTCTGGTTTTACTTTTATGCACCAAAGAATCCCAAAAACCATACCTTTGTGGTACCATTACTAAAATATCTGCATTATAATTCTTGATTTCTTTCTTGATCTCATTAATTACAGCATTAGACTTAACCGTTTTATAAATATATTTAACTTCTTTAAACTCTTCTTCAAGCGAAGAATTTAATAGCTGTACCCCCTGCTCCTGCTTAAGATTGTCTATTTTTTCATCTACACTAAAAAACTCTAGCTCGGCACCAAGATTACCTACAATATCTTTTAACCAACTAAATCTTTTTATCGAAGAGAAACTTAAAGTATCACAAGCGTAGAGTATTTTTTGTATGTTCTGGAAACTAGCATTTTTAGGAACTGCCAATACTGGTATATTTAAGTTCTTTATTACCGATGTTGTTGAATTTCCTAATAGTTCCTGCTCAAAAGATCGCTCTGCCATTCCCATGACAACTAACTCAGCATTAGTATCGTCAATTATCGATGTAAGCTGATCCTCCAGGAAAGAATATTTGCAAAAACAACTTACTTCGATAGCATAAAGATCTGCTATTTCTTTCCCGAAAATTTCTAGTTTCTCGGTAGCTTTCTCAATTTGCTTTTGCATAGCTTCGGCAGTAATATGGGCATTAGAGCTATGTAAACCCAAAGAGAAGGAATTAAACAAAACAAGCTTGGCACTTGTGGCTTTTGCAAGTCCCGCTGCATAAGCAACAGCGTTATTTGCTATATCGGAAAAATTTGTAGCTGCAATAATAGTAAGTGGTGAAGTCATAATATATCAATTAAATAATTATAGAAGTAAAGTTCCTTAATTATTTGTTTAGATTCTTTCTAAAACTACCGAAGAATCATTTTTTAGACCTCAACCGTATTTTTTAGTTCCCGAAAATAGATTTCTCTCATAAATACGGTAAAATACGAATGTAAAAATGTTGTCATCACAATATTATTTGCCTTTATAATTTAATTTTTAAGCTATAAAATTATTTACACTATTACTTTGCTTTTTATTTTCTCTAAAGGATAAAAGACCAAATATTCACCTTAAAATCACCTATTTTATTTTAAGAAAAAAATGACTAAATCTTTTTAATCCAAGTAATAATCTCTACTAACACCAAATTATCTATTTCATATAAATGAAAATTCATTACTTTTATTTCACCATAAGTCAAATAGTGATTGAGGTTATTAAAAAGTTTTATCTCAATATTATCATTGTCAAAGCTTTTTAAAAGATTGATATTCGATACTGGATCTACAAATTTATCGTTGCTCCCAATTATATAAAGTGTAGGTATTTGAAGGGCTCTATACGTGTCTTCGTAGTTCTTTCTTAATAAATCCAAATGAGTAGGAAAAGAAATATACCATTCGAATTTTTTTTTCTTAAAGCCTTTTTCTTTTAATGAAATTTTAATTTTCTCTCTTAATAAATCGTTAGTATCATTTTTATTTTCTTCTACCTTTTTATGGATCAAGTCCATAACCTCGAGTTTAGTTTCTAAATCTGTATATTGAAGATTCCTCTCTTGTAAATTTACTCCAGTTTTTACTTGGTATTTTAAGAAAGCTCCATGCTTTTCTACTGGTGTGGCCCATTGGACTAAAAAATCAACATTTGTTCCTTTTTCAATTGCTCCAATACTTGCTAAACCACCTTCACTATGTGCAATTACACCAATTTTTTTATCTTTTAAGAATGGTAAACTTTTGATATGTTCAATTGCATAAATAACATCATTTATCTTGTCAGATATACAATAAGAAACCATGTTATATTTACCCTCAGATTTCCCAACACCTCTTTCGTCATATCTAAAAACGGCAATATTATTCTTCAATAACTCTTCTACCAAAATATAATGACTATTCCTGGAATCTTTACCTGAACCTGGTATAATAATTACTACTTTATCAAATTCTGTTTTAGGACAAATTAAAGTTCCATAAAGTTTTATTTTTTCTTCGGTTTGTTCGATTTCAATCTCAGTAGAGTCATATTTTCCGATTTCACTGATCTCTTTCTCATATGTAAAAACTTCTTGTGAATATCCCGATATACAAAAAAGCACTACCAATGATAGTGCTTTCATTTTTTTTAAAAATAAAATAGATGTCATCCTATTTACTTATTTTTTCATATTCAGATAATTTTCTTTCAGTAATAAGAAAAACCAATCCCAATTCAGCTAATAAAATTAAAGCAAAAACAATTTTATTAACTCCATCTACAAATAAAGACGCAACACAAAACCCTATAATATTACCAACTGAGATTACAAAAATTGCAATAGAGGCAAAATGATTTGAAAAATTCCAATTCTCGATATTCTTCATCGATTTTTTAGTTCGATAACCATAAAAACTGTTAATGTTTTTTGGAGGAAAAAGCATTAATACCATTGAAACAACAAATAAAAGTATTGAAACTAAAAATTCTGAATACATAATTATGGTTTTTAAAGTTAGAAAAATGAAAGACTATTTATGTCTGATTTGCTACAAATAAAAAGAATAAAAAATAATGAAAACCAATGTTTTAGCTAAAAGAATACACTAAAAACAACATCGGATAAAATAGTATAACCCTAAGATAACCTGAGTCAAGTTCTCATTAATCTTGACAAGATAATTTGACATTAACCTCTATAAAATTTTAATCATTTAAAAAAATATTCAAATCCTTAATCAATTAATCCCTATTTTTAAACTCGTAAAAGCAATCTGGAACAAAAAGAAGTATATATGTCATATTTATTGCATCTTTAAACAGCTAATGTGCCTACATAACATTATGGGTTTGATGAAAATTTAATTTGAATTAAAATGAAAAATAATATCAAAATATCAATTCCAAAACCTTGTCACGAAAACTGGCTAGAAATGACACCAACCGAAAAAGGTAGATTTTGTAGCAACTGCCATAAAAATGTGATTGATTTTACAAAAGCATCAGATAGAGAAATTCTTATAGCATATACCAAGAATAATAGCTTATGTGGACGTTTTAATAATGCACAGCTTAACCGCAATATTATGGTTCCAAAAGAAAAAAATTCTTTCTGGATGATAGCAGCGGCATCTATAATTACTTTCTTAGGATTAGGAGAGCAAAGTGTAAAAGCACAAGAAGCTACAAAAACAGAACAAACAGACCGCAAACAACTTAAAAACAATATAAAGGTTAAGTCTAAAAAAGACCTCATAACCTATACAGGAACTTTATATGATTCTCAAAATAACCCAATAACAGATGCTAATGTTAAAGTAAAACGAACCAAAATTGAAACCAAAACTAATTTTGACGGAGAGTTTACAATAAAGGCAAAAAAAGGAGCAGTTTTAATATTTCAACATGAAGATTTTTTAACCACCGAATTTAAACTTGAAAATGATATTAAAATTAAACCAATAATGAAAAATTATTATTTTATAGGAGAAGTCGTTACAGCAAAAACAGAAGATGATTAAATACATTTTTAAAACTCACAAAAGCTAGGCACACACAAAAATGTACTCCATAATATTATTTGTCTGATGAAAATTTAATTCAAATTAAAATGAAAAATAATATCCAAATAACAATTCCCGAGCCTTGCCACGAAAACTGGCTAGAAATGACACCATCTGAAAAAGGTAGATTTTGCAGTAATTGCCAGAAAAATGTAATTGATTTTACAAAAGCATCAGACAGAGAAATTCTTATAGCATATACCAAGAATAATACCTTATGTGGTCGTTTTAATAGCACGCAACTTAACCGAAAAATCACAACACCAAAAGAAAAAAACTCTTTCTGGATGATGGCGGCTGCATCCGTAATAACATTCTTAGGGTTAGGAAATCAAAGCGCAAAAGCGCAAGAAGCAATAAAAACGGAACAAACCGATACAAAACAGCTCAATGATACAATATCAGAAGAAATTACATATACAGGAACCGTTTATGACGAAGAAAAACTACCAATGCCTGGAGCAACTATAAAGATAAAAGGAAGAAGTATGCATACTGCTTTTGATGGTAAATTCTCTGTAAAGGCAAAAAAAGGAGATATATTACAAGTAGCTTATATTACTTTCGAAAAAAAAGAACTCAAGCTTTCCAATAATCCTAACATTGAAGTTAATCTAAAAAGAACTACAGCTTCTAAAGATGAAACTCTAATTATGACAGGTGTAATAGTTCTAAGAAAACCAGAAGACGAATACATTGAATTTTAAAAAGTATAAAGCATAAAAAAACCGAGTCATTTCTGGCTCGGTTTTTTTATGCTTTTAGAATAATTAATCTATCGTAATTACCTTATAAGATAAATTTGTAAAAACACCTTTGCTAACTTCTACCGTTTCTGGAGTTACAATTTGATTTTGCAACGAACCAGCTTTTATAGCAGTAAAACTAAATGTTCCCGAAATAGTTTTCTTTTCTTTATCAATAGAGGTAACTGTTATTTTCCCTATTTTAGGAGCATGCTCAGTATAAGTACTATTCCCTATTAAATACGTATTTATAAATAATGCATCGCTTGTTTCGCTTTCTTCATCAAAAGAATAAGTACGCACAGGCATCCCATTATCAGTCGTTAATTCGCTAGAAAATGTCAAAGACAATAATTGTGATGCATCCTGAGCACTTATATCAAAACGTTGCTCTTTTGTACTTGTTGCACGAATTAATGTTACGCTATTAACCTTACCTGTCCAGGCAGCACCATTAATAGTAGCAGTAATTGAGCTAGCCTGATTGTTTGCATTATTAGCATTGTTTGCGTCATTAGTATCATCGCCACTATCGCTATTACATCCTGCAAAGAATAATGATAAAATCACTAATCCTGTTCCTAAAATTTTTTTCATATTTATTTGTTAGTTTTCGGCAAATTAAATCTAATTTTTCCTAATAAAAAAACATTAATGAAGCAATTAAAAAAATAGTTCTAGAATAATTTTTTCGCATAAAAAAAGCCGAACTATTACTAGTTCGGCTTTAATCTATAATCTAAAAGAAATTATTTTACCTTCTTCAAAAATAACGACAACTGATTACCAATACATTACAAAATAATGGTACAAATATGGAACAAAATAATTATTTTATTTCACGAAAGAACATATTTCCTTTCTGAAAGCTAACAATTTAAAACTTTATTAGACAGGCTTAGTTTGGTTCTGTCGCAGCTGTCAGAATCAAATATAAGAATGTAAGTAATTTAAAAATTAGCCCGCCAATTTGCAGAATGATTTAAACATAGATATCCCTGGTTTGACCATCTGATTCTTTCTAAGCATATGTACAACTTCAATTCCACTCAAGGTTCGCCTAGCCGATTCAAAACTTTTAAAACCTAACCCGTTTTGTATTTGCCATTTTATAAATCGATGGTCCTGTTCTACAATATTGTTGAGATATTTACACTGCCGGATTTTAATCTTTGAGCATAAACGTTTGTTATATACTTTGATGGCTGCGATATTAGAACCGCTTTTATCCATATTTATTACTCTTGGCCGGTAGTTATCAATAATTGCTTTAATTAGAAAAGACTGAGTGCTCATTCTCTGTCTTTTTCTGGTCAAAAGAAAGCCTACTGTATGACCTAATTTATCTACTGCCCGATACAAATAACACCAAATACCTTTTTAATATACGTCTCATCCATTCTCCAACTCTTCCCCACTCTGGCTTTTCTCTTCTTCATCTCTGCCTCAATGAAAGGCATAAACTTATAAACCCAACGCTTAATCGTGGCATGATCCACAATCACTCCTCTAATTTTCATTATTTCTTCAACATCCCGGTAACTACCTGTAAATCTTAGTTTGAAATATACTGCCTGAAGAATTACGTATTTTGGATAACAATGCCCTTTAGTATTCATCTTTTGATCGGTTTAAAATTCTAAAGATAAAAGTTATTCCCAGATGCGACAGAACCAGGGAAACTCCACATAAGTATTTCAAATAAATATCACTTTTAATTCTTTGCCTTTCGAAAAGAAAATTTAGGTGTTCTATCTGAGTTCTGTCGTATTTAAGAATAAGATTTAAACTTGGAAGTTTAAAATCACCCTATCAAGAGCTAGACACAAAGCAATTAACCCTCTGAAATATCAAAGGGTTTTTTAATCAACATTCGTAAACTACCAAATATGCTTTTCCTTATTTCTTTATTTTTTTTAACCACCAGAAATTATAAAAACTCGTTTTATCACTTTTTTTTCCACTAATAAGATGTTTTTACATGCATTATTTTTTCAATTAATTTTCTAGTCTTATCAAAAAATAAGATCATACCGTTGCTCAATAAGAAGTTTACCAAATTGATTAGATGGCTTTTCTTCTGTCAATTTAAATCCTGCTTTTTTATACAAGTGATGAGCGGTGTCTAACTCATCCGTGGTCCAAAGACATACATTTTTATACTTACACTCTTTCGCAAAATCCATAAACAATTGCATTAGCCTATTACCTAAACCTAATCCTCTATATTCAGATTTTAAAAAAAAATATCTCAATTGAGCTGTTTCCCCACGGTTTTTAAGGAGAAGGCATCCTATTATTTTGCTATTATCTTCAGCAATCCATATACGCTCATTATCAGAATTGTACGAGCTATAAAATTCGTTCAGACCTGCCGCTACAATTGCTTCAAAAGAAATCCCATGATTATATTCTTTTTTATATGAAATACCATGTAAGTAAGTAATCATCCCTATATCTCCAGGACGAATATCTGTTCTAATTGTAATTTCGTTTTTATTCATTGCTAATTACTTATTTTTTATTTTTTTTATATTACGTCCTTCTGCTCTATCAATTGTTTCATTTGTTAGACAGAGATGCTCTTCGTAACTTGAATTACCCTTCTTGTAACTTTATATTAAGAAATGTAATCTTATTATGAGATGACAATGCTAAGTAAAATAGCTGCCAGATATAATCCCACTCCATAAATAGTATGTGCTTTTAAACTCCTTAACCTCGCTAGAGAAGGATTCTGTGTTTTAGAAGCAGCTATACCAAAACCAAAAGCAGGCTGCATTACAAACCATGGTGCAATAGTTGTTAAAACACCAATGATTAGGGCCGGTAAAAACGTTGGATTATATACCCACTCTATTCCCCAAATAATTAAAAGTAGGAATGCGAAAGAAATTCCAATAAGATAATGAGCGATCCACCCAATTATCCGTTCCTCTTTAATCTTTTCGGCTTCTATAATATTTTGATGAACAAATACACCATGCTTAAAATGACCTATCCATCTGCCCACTATACCCATATCAAGGGAAGGGATTTTGAAAACAAGTCTCATGAGTAAGGAATATATATCCAAAATTATTGTGGCTCCAGTGCCTATGAGTATTGAAAAAATAATCAGTTCAAAAAATGTATTCATCTGTTTTATTTATAATTAAAAATTTCTGTAGATAAGGCCATATTAATAGCAGCGCCAGCCTGAGAACCAGTTGAAACTGCTGTTGCAATAGAACGGAAAGCAGAGTTATCACCACATGCATATACTCCGGGAATATTAGTCTGCTGAGAATTATCAATTTTTAAAAGACCTTGTTCTGTAAGTTCACATCCCATTTCCATTGGAATTTTGCAATGTTGTTCAAAGGACGGACGTGCATACATTGCATTTAACTGATGTACAGAACCATCTTTTAGTACAATAGCGGACAAATTCCCTTGTTCATGTTGTAAGGCAACAACCTTTTGTTCCTCAATATGGATCTTGTTTTTATGAATCAATTCCAGCTGTTCTTCGCTAAAGGTTGACACTCCATCAGTAAAAATGGTTAGCTTGTTGGTAAGATTTGATACCAATTGGGCATAATGAAAAGCCAGATTACCATTCCCAAAGATTCCAGTTTTTTGATTTTTGACTTCATAACCATGACAATAAGGACAATGTAAAATTGATATTGCCCAACAGTCAGAAAATCCAGGAATAGAAGGCATAAGATCTTTCAATCCCGTGGCAAAGAGGATTTTTTTTGTTTTAAATGCTCGTCCTGATTCAGTGGTGAGCTCAAATGTTTTACCATAGTTTTTTACTTTGGTAGCAATATCTTCGTGAAAAGATACTGCCTGGTAATTTAATACCTGTGTCTTAGCTTTATTCGCGATATTTTTAGGTTTCTCTCCATCTTGGGTAATAAAGTTGTGGGAATGCGGGGCCTTCCTGTTACATGGCAATCCACTATCAATAAGCAGTACCTTCCTTAGAGAACGTCCCAGAGCCATAGCAGCAGAAAGACCAGCATAACTTCCTCCAATGATAATCACATCAAAAGTTTGGCTTTCACTTTCTGTATCTAAAGTGGCAAAGGACAAAAGTGTAGTAGGCAAAACAAGCGCCGAGGCTACAATACTACTTTGTGCAATAAATTTTCTTCTCGTAATCATTGATATATACAGTTAATTCCGTTTCTTGATACTAGAGTTGAGATCCCTACATTAGATCCAATACAGTAGAATCCATTTTTAATAACTCTCGAGGAAAGATAGCGTTCGGCGTCTATTGCTGCTATACAACCTGAACCAGCCGCTGTAATAGCTTGTCGATATTCACGGTCTTGCACATCTCCACAAGCAAATACACCAGAAATATTGGTTTTTGATGTGCCTGGTATCGTTTTTATATACCCCATATCATCTAATAGAATAGCATTTCCAAAAATTTGGGTATTCGGAATATGACCTATCGCAATAAATATGCCTGCTACTGGTAAAATAATTTCTGTTTTTGTGCTACTATCATATATTCTGGCACCATTTACAAGATGATCATCACCCAGAATATCAACCAGCTCTGTATTAAACAAGACCTCTATATTGGCAATATCATCCAAACGTGCCTGCATTATCTTTGAAGCTTTGAATGTTTCTTTTCTAACCAATACGTAAACTTTTTGGGCTAAATTTGATAAAAAAAGGGCTTCTTCTATAGCAGTATCACCACCACCAACCACAACAACTTCTTTATCCTTATAAAAAAAACCGTCGCAGGTGGCACAAGCAGAAACACCTTTTCCGAAATACTTAGCTTCATTTGATAACCCCAGCCATTTGGCAGATGCACCAGTGGCTATAATAATTGCTTCAGTCAAGATTTGTTTTCCACTACCTGCAGTAACTTTGAATGGACGATCACTAAAATCAATATTCAAAATTTCTTCATTTACAATTCTTGTTCCAAATCTTTCTGCCTGAGACTTCAGATCCTCCATCAGATCCTGTCCCTGAACTCCCTTGGGATATCCTGGGAAATTATCCACAGCTGTTGTTTGTGTTAATTGCCCACCTATTTGAAGACCAGAACATAGTATTGGATCTAATGCCGATCTTGAAGCATATAGTGCTGCGGTATATCCAGCTGGCCCCGACCCTATTATTAAACATTTTGTTGTTTTCATTGACTTATATTTTTATTAATCAATTTTTAGAAATTCTTAAATAGTCTTGCATTATTTAAGATGTGCTATTTGCGCTAGAAGATCATTTTCTGATATCACTCCTGTATGTCTCCAAGATATCGCACCATCTTTATCCAAAAGAATTAAAGTTGGTACAGCACGAATCGAAAACTCCGTACAAAGGTCACTTTGTTTGTCAACGTCTATTCTTTTCACATCTGCAACTTCCTTCATCTTTTGCTCTATCTGATTAACAATTGGTGCTAACATCTTGCATGGTCCGCACCATGTAGCAGTAAATTGAAGAAGTAACGGTCTTTCTATATTCTTGAATGTATTTGAATTATTCATAAGGATTTTATTTTTTGAAAATGTTTAAAAAACTTTAACTACCAATTTGTTTTAAAATTACTTACTTGAGAGATTCTAAGATTTCTGAAAAAGAATATTCAGACATTGTACCAGTTTTTCTCCAGATTTCTTTATCGTTTTTCATCACAACGAATGCTGGGACTGACCTCACATAAAATTGATTTGAGATCACGTAGTCTTTATCGATATCAATTTGTTTAATTACAAGCCAATCAAACTGTTTCTGTTTAATAGATTCAACAATAGGCATCATCAGACCGCATGGCTGGCACCAATCGGCATAAAATTGTAATAATACTAAAGAATCGTTTTGTTCTTGAACGTTAGTATTTCCGTGTGTCATAATTCTAATATTTTAATACTTCAAAATTAGATTGTAAAAGCCAATCATACGTAACACATATCATTGGGAAAGTTGTACAAATCAAAGGTGCTGCAGAAGAGAGAAAAAATACACACCGCATCTAAACACTATTTTTTATCTTTTATAGAGCTTTATAATATTATAAATATCAAATCTTATTTTTAATAATTTAAAACTTCAACAGATAACTTTTGTCTTTTCTATCCATAAAAAATAAGTTCTACCTTTGCCACGTTTAGATTTTCAAATTATGATTTTAGAAAAATTGTTTAAGGAATTTAATGTGGATATGAGTTTGTTTACTTCAGAAGAATCTGAATTATTTGATAACTCTTTTGAAAAAATACTTGTCAAACGCAACGACTTCTTAATTAGGGAAGGGGAATTAGAAAAGTACAGTTATTTTATTTTTGATGGAATTACACGTTGTTGGACATTAAATGATAAGGGGGAAGAACAAACTTTTTGGTTTTGTAAAGAAGGAACATTTTCCATGTCGAATATATCTTTTACCTTAAAAAAGAAATCGGACTTCAACGTACAAACTCTTGTAGATAGTGTAATTTATAGAATCGACAATGAGAGAGTAATCCAAATTTATGAAATAATTCCCCGCTTAAAATCAGTTTTTGATGATATGACGGCTATATTATTAAGTAGAATCTTAAAAAGAAATATTGACTTGATTAAATATTCACCTGAGCAGTATTACTTACTTATGATGGAGGAATATGGCAGTGTATTAAATTTTATACCATTAAAAGATATTGCCTCTTACCTAGGCATTACCCCGCAAGCCCTAAGCAGAATACGCAAGCGTATTTTTTAACCTAAGTTCAGTAATTATTGTGACAAAAAGCAGAGTTTTGCTTTTATAAATTTAATGTCATGATTAGAAAAATTAAAAAAACAGATTATCCCACTCTGGTAAAAATATGGGAAAGTGCTGTACTGAACACACACGATTTTCTAAAAGTAGAGGATTTCAATTATTATAAGGAAAACATTCCGAATTATTTTGAACACGTTAAGCTATTTGGATATGAAGTTGATGGAACTTTAGTTGGATTTATGGGAATTTCTAATGAAAATCTTGAAATGTTATTTATTGACCATAATTCTCGTGGAAAGGGAATCGGAAAAAAACTAATTATACATGGTATAGATCATTTAAAGATCTCCAAAGTAGATGTTAATGAACAAAATTTACAAGCAGTTGGATTTTATAAACATATAGGATTTCAGATACTGAAAAGATCCGAAGTTGATGAACAAGGCAAAGAGTATCCGATTTTGCACATGGGATTATAACTTTACTTTTAGCAAAAAACCTTACTATATTTTATAGTAGTTTAATTGTTGAGCTTGCGTGCAAAGTAACTTTAAAATTAATATCAATATGAACGGAAATATACAGCTTAGAAAAATAGATGAACTAATTCAGAATTTAGATCGTGAAACCCTTTTAGCTTTAGAAAGTATTCGAGAATTAAAAATCTATAAAAAAGGGGAATTCCTTTTACATCAAGATAAACTGTGTAAATATAGTTTCTGGATTGAAAAGGGAATTCTTCGAAAATTCTATCAGAATGATGCTAAAGATATCACAACAGAACTTATTTTTGAAAATGATATTGCGGTTTCATTTGATAGCTATGTACTTCAAGTACCAAGTAAAGAATTCATTCAAGCTGTCACAGATGTAAGTGTTTACCAGACCGAGGAAAAATCATTTCAAATAATTAAAGCCAAGTTTCCAAAACTCATTGAGCTTGATCTGATGATGACAGAATATTATACTATGTGGCTCGAAAAAAGATTATTTGATTTTCGTACACTTAATGCAACCGAAAGATATTTACAATTACTCAAGCAACAACCTCACATTATTCTTGAAGTTCCGCTTACCTATATTGCATCTTATTTGGGTATTTCGTTGGAAACCCTGAGTAGGATCAGATCCAAAATTTGATTATTTGACGTAAGTCAAATGGAAAGCAGATTCATTTTGAGAAATTTGCTTTTTCATTTAAACATTAAATATTTTGGGAAATAATAATAGAATTATTGGATTTGATCTGGCAAGAGCATACGCCATTTTTGGGATGTATATTGTCAATTTTAATATGGTGTTTGGTAGCTATAACGACACAAGTTTAGCCGGAAAATTTCTATCGCTTTTCAGTGGAAACTCAAGTACTGTATTTGTCATGCTTGCAGGAATGGGAATAGCATTAATGACCAATAGACCGAATTATACCACAGAAGAGAAGAACAAGCTGTGGAATACCGTTTTAAAAAGGGCATTATTTCTATTCGTCTTAGGATTGTTGCTAAGCATTTGGTGGCCGGCAGATATTCTGCATTTCTACGGAGTATATATGCTCATTGCCACCTTTCTTCTTTTTCTGCACAAAAGATACTATCTAATTGCTGCTACTATTTCTATTTTAGTTTTCCATGTGTTATTGTTTATTGTTCCATTCGAAAAAGGATGGAACTTTGAAACACTTGAATACACCGATTTGTGGTCGATATCGGGATTTATTCGAAATACATTTTACAATGGGTGGAATAGTGTTTTTCCTTGGGTAGCCTATTTTACTGTCGGAATGTACTTGGGTAGATTAAACTGGACATTATGGATTACGAAAAAAAGAATGTTCACATTAGGAGTTGCACTTTTCTTACCCGTAACCATAGTGCAAATTTTTGCTCAAAGCATTTTTACCAATAGAGAACTTATTGATATCATTACCGCAGATTATCTTCCTCCTCTTTTACCGTTTTTGTTGAGCACGATAGGTTTTGGCTTGATGCTTATTTCAGCTTTTATGTATTGCAGTCAGTTTTTTTCAGACAGTAAATTTGCTCAAAATTTAGCGAAGACAGGACAAATGACCCTAACCCATTATATTTCGCACTTAACGATAGGAATGATTATTTTTTCGCTAATCTCTGGTAAAGAGTATGCAGCAAAGCTTAATGAAACAGATGCTATTCATCCATTTTGGATACTAGCTTTCTCTATTTTATATTTTGCAGCAAGTTATTACTTTAGTAAAATATGGGTGACAAAATATAAAAATGGACCCATGGAAATGTTGATGAGAAAAATATCAAATTAACAGAATAGCCTGATAATGTACTATTTATTTTGACTGTAATACCTATTTCGAAAGCCTTTCGGAGAAATACCTGTATGTCTTTTAAAATATCTGCAAAATAAACTCGTATCTCCGAAATGAAGTTCATTGCTAATTTCTTTCACGGATAAATTTGATGATTTCAAAAATGATTTAGCGTGTATCATAACCACATGATCAATCCACTGCAATATGGATTTTCCGGTTTCCGACTTTAATACTGTTGTTAAATATTGTGGGGTTAAGTACAGTTTTTCGGCATAGAATTTCACATTTCGCTGTTGGCTGGCATATTTTGAAATCAATACATAAAAATTGTCGATAATTTCATGCTTACGACTCTTGGGTAGGTTTTTACTTTGAGCCAAACCTGAATATGATTCTGAAAGAAAAGTGATTATTGCAAAAATTAGATATTGTAAGACCTCTGTCTTTTTAGTGCTTCGGGTTTTGAGAAAAAACTTTTGCAATAATATGGCTAATTCTTGTTGTAGATGTTGATCTTCCTCTCCAAGCCGAATAATGGGCTGCCAGCGAATCTGGTCATTGGTAATAAATTCGCGTAATATCGGAAACCCACTGAGGAAATCCATTGATAACCCTATAGTAATCATTTTAGCATCATTACTTGCCCTCAGTGGTTCAATGATCAATTGTGGAAGAACAATTGCTACTTCATTTTTTCTTATTTCATATTCCATAAAATGAATACGAGCATTCATTGTACCTTCTAACATAAAGCCCAGCAAAAGCCCTTCAAACTGTTGCTTGTAATCTGAAAAATAATCTTCTTCCGAAAAAGTTTGATCTACGACTACAATGCCTTCCATTTTTAAAGAAGAATCGATTTCATATACTTTATAAAAGTCATCTAAATTATAGAATGAAGGAGTTGTTGGCATGATTACAAAATGAATGTTTTTATCAATTACAGTATTTCAAATGTACATAAATATTACAAATTGAATGTAATGTGCGATAAAAAGAAAATTCTAGCACTTTAAAATTCTATAATTTTGTAATTAGTATTTGATATTTTGACTTTAGCCCGAATGCATTTTATAGTAGTTACGGGCAAAATCACATCGAAAAATAAAGCAGCTGATTGGCTACTTCCAAAAATTTCAGTGCAGTTTAAAGGTCTTTTGCAAATGGCTAAAAGTCCATATCTCGGCGAATGTGACGATAATTGGGTAGGAAAAGATGAGGAAATAACAGAATTCGTTCAGTATTTAATTCAGCTTATGGAACAAAATAAAATTTAAAACAATCTGTAATGAATGTAGGATATAAAAAAATAAATATAGAAGGGTGGAAAAGAAAGGAGCACTTTACTGTTTATCGTGATGCGGTAAAATGTGGGTTTAGTTTGACCTTCAAATTAGATATTTCACAGGTTATTCCTTTTATAAAAGAACGAGGATATAAATTTTATCCCGTGATGATTTATTTGATAACAAAAGCAGTGAACCAACATCCAGAATTCAAAATGGCGATGAAAGATAACGAATTGATTGTTTGGGATTACGTAAATCCGGTTTATACCCTTCTTCATAATGACACAGAAACTTTTTCAGCACTATCTTTATCACATACAGATAGCTTAATGAGTTTTATTAATAGCTATAATGAGGTGCTCCAAAAAAATATAAACAATAGGAGTTTCTTCCCGGAAAAAGCACCCGGAAATCATTTTAATATTTCGGCACTCCCATGGATTCATTTTGATAGTTTTAACCTAAACATTGCTGACTTTACCGACTACTTTGCCCCCAGTTTTACCATCGGAAAATACCAGTTAGAAGGAAACAAAATCCTGATGCCATTGGCAATACAAGTTCACCATGCTGTTTGCGACGGAATTCACTTAGCCAAATTGATAGACAGCTTACAGGAGTATTGCGCTACCATTCAAATATTTAAAGAAATTTAAAAATAAAAAATGCAGATAAGTACATTAGCAACGTTAGCTGTCATTGTAACGAAACAACAAAACGAATGAACAACAACCAAGATATAAGACTTGAAAAATTTTCTGAAACTGATTTTGACACATTGCTTTCTTGGGTTAAAGAGGAAAAGGAACTTATTCAATTTGCTGGACCAATTTTCAGTTTCCCATTGACAAGAGAACAATTGCGTAACTATCTTACAGATACCAAACGACATGCTTTCAAAGTTATTCACAACGACACAAATACTACAATAGGACATTGCGAAGCGTATAAGACGGACAAACAAAATAGCAAGCTTTGCAGAATACTTATTGGCGACAAAAATTTTCGTGGTAAAGGTTATGGAACAATTTTGATAAAAATATTGACCGAGTGGAGTTTTGACAACTTAAACACAAATTTTGTTGATTTAAACGTTTATGACTTCAATACTTCCGCAATCAAATCTTATGAAAACGTTGGTTTCAAAAAAATATACACCAATCAGGCAACAACACAAGTAAACAATGAAAATTGGGCATCATATAAAATGACCGTTACCCGAGAAGAATTTTACGAAAAAATACGACAGAAAACAACGAAT
This sequence comes from Flavobacterium sp. GL_143, assembly GCF_057834355.1. Lineage (NCBI taxonomy): Bacteria > Pseudomonadati > Bacteroidota > Flavobacteriia > Flavobacteriales > Flavobacteriaceae > Flavobacterium > Flavobacterium sp. GL_143. The sequence goes on from NZ_CM174401.1 coordinate 4,786,264, forward strand.
AGTCAAATACTTAAATAAAAGTAAAAATGCAGATACGTAAACTAACAACGCAAGATACAAATGATTTATTAAATGCCATCAACGGTGCTTTTGCCGATTATATAGTACCGTTTCAACTGAATGCGACGCAATTACAATTTAAGATGATGTCAGAAAATATTCTGCCGGAATGGTCTGTAGGAATTTTTGAAGCAGACCGTTTGATTGCTTTCATAATGCACGGCATGCGGATATCAGAAGGCAAAACCGTAGTATACAATGCCGGAACGGGAGTGCTACCTGAATACCGAGGACAAGGGTTGGTAGGGAAAATGTACGATTATCTCCAGCCTTATTTTGAAGAAAATCAGGTGCATCAACTCGTTTTGGAAGTAATTGAAAGTAACAAGTCTGCCATTCGTGCATATGAGAAAGACGGATTCGCCATCCGTCGCAAATTATTGTGTTTTTCAGGTGAACTACAAACACCTCCTCATTTAAGTACAACGACTTCTATTGAACCTTTACAAGAGTTTTTATGGGAAGATTTTCAATCGTTTTGGGATATTTTGCCCAGCTGGCAGAGTGCCATTCCAAGCATGGATGTGGTAAAACCCGCCGCATTGGGAGCCTTTATTGACGTTAAACTGGTGGGATACCTACTTTTTAATCCGCTTAATAAGCGCATCTACCAGGTAGCAGTAGCACCACAACACAGGAGAAAAGGCATTGGGACACAATTGCTTGCAGAAGCACAAAAGCAACTATCCAACGAAAAAGTACAGATCAACAACATGGATGAAGTCGCTGAAAACCTGGAACTATTCCTCGAGAAACATGGTTTAACCAACGATATCAACCAATTTGAAATGGTAAAAAATATATAAAAATGATACGTATTGCTAAGTTTGAAGATTATGAAAAATTAATTGCCATTTGGCTGGAAGCATCTATTAGCGCGCATGATTTTATCGCCCCAACTTACTGGATAAATCAAACGCATGAAATGAAAAATATTTATTTGCCTTCCAGCGAAACATGGATATTAGAAGATGAAACCAATGTAATAGGTTTTGTTTCAATGGTTGATAATCATATTGCAGCATTTTTTTTAGCTTCTGTATATCAGTCGAAAGGTTTTGGCTCTCAACTCATGCAATTTCTTAAGACAAAATATCATTTTCTAACCTTGAATGTGTATGCTTTAAATCAGCAAGCAGTTCATTTTTATAAGAAACATGGTTTTCGAGTGGTTGAAGAAATGCTGGATGAAAATACAGGAGCAAAAGACTACAGAATGGAATGGAAAAAAAATGCGTTTGAAAAAGTGTGTTTTAGTTTAAAAGACGAAGAAATGAATATAGAAGAGCAACTAAGACAGACCTTAAACTCATCATGCAGATTTGTATGATGGGCGTTAAGACAACCCACATTTTTTTATCGAATCAAGATTTTGTTTTTTAAAATTGTAATTCTGTGCGATTGTTTATCAAATCTGAATATTTATATTTTGGAGGACGTGAGAGTGAATATCGAGGTACTTGACTTATAAAACGGATCAAATAATTTATATGTATGAATATTTATAGAACCCTGCCAGCTGAATTTATAATAGAGGCTAGCGAACTCTTTTCAGATGCTTTTGAAGGTAAATTCCGTAATTTCTTTGGATCTAAATCAGCAATATAACAAATGATGCCCTCGATAATCAATAAAGAGCAGGTGATCGCTGTTGTTTCAGATAAAACGAGCTGGTAGGTATAGCTATAAGTTAGCGGTAAGCTTAACAAATATCACAACTATGACACAACAATGGATAACTCACCCAACTATTTTGACAGGAACAACTCTTGACTTAATTCCTTTAGAGAAGGAACATTTTAAAGACTTATTTATTTCTGCATCTGAAAAAGAACTTTGGAAATTTATACCAACGGACTGTTCAGAAAAAGAAATATTTTATGAAACATATAATTTGGCTTTGACCGAAAGAGAAAAAGGAAAACAGTATTGTTTTGTAATACTTCACAAAGCAACAAATAAACTTATTGGGTCAACACGCCTTTTTGAAATATTTCCCAATGACAAGAAATTAGAAATTGGATGGACTTGGATTACAAAAGAGTTTTGGGGGACAGAAATAAATTTAGAATGCAAATTGTTATTACTGACATTCTGTTTTGAGATACTTAAAGCAAACCGGGTACAACTAAAAACCAAAGACACAAATATTCGTTCCAGAAGAGCAATAGAAAAAATTGGTGGTGCATTTGAAGGCATTTTACGTAAAGACAAAATTCAAAGTGATGGCACAACAAGAAATGCTGCTTATTATAGTATTTTAGATGATGAGTGGGACACTGCAAAACAAAAAATCATTTTCCAACTTACTGAGAAGAAGAAAACCTACCGGTAATAACTACTACAAAGTATTTGGAGATTGGCTTAATAGAAGTTGGTTTTGTATTTGGAAGATTTGACAAATCAAATAAAGGAGGCTTTTGTATATGGGTTAACACATTCACAACTGGATGTTTCTGTTGACAATAAGCAGGCAATTAACGCATATAAAAACATAGGTTTCTTGAAATTACTTCTAAGACTCTTAGTCATGGTACTGCCCAGAAGATTGGGATCCGACGGGTGAGCAGGATGCTTAAAACACTGAATCATTACCTTTTGGATTAGCTTTGGATACCAAAAAAACTTTAATATGAAAATCACATTTGAAAAATATAACCCATTATGGTTACAATTCTTTAGGGACCTCGAAATAGAACTGGTAAAAGCATTTAGTTCTCTGAACCCCCGGATTGAGCATATTGGGAGTACCTCGGTAAATGGTTTATCCTCTAAGCCAGTCATAGACATCATGATCGGTCTTAACAGCGCTACTGATCTCGATCTATGTCCGCCTTTGCTGATGGATAATGATTACGTCTATTATGAAAATTACAATCTGGATATGCCATACCGCAGGTTTTTTGTAAAACTAAAGGATTTCCCTAAAAGTTTATCCTTACCTGTGCATATCACACCGGGAGCTATTATTCCTGAAGAACTACATAATCATACCCTGCGTTTAGCACATGTCCATATATTGCCATTGAATTCCGAACACTGGATACGTCATATAGCATTCCGTGATTACCTTCGTACTCATCCTGATGTCATGATCGAATATCAGCAACTGAAAGAAGAATTAAGTCTGCAGGAATGGAAAGATGGAAACGAATATAATGAAGCAAAGGACCCATTTATAAAAACAGTAGAGCAAAAAGCTGTAAAATGGTATAATCAATTATAGCAATGAAACAGAATATTTATAACCACCGTGTATTCTTCGAAAAATATAAGAACCTATGCGATAACAAGGCTTAATAAAGTGATCAGTCAACTGTCAAAAGAAAATTTAGGAGCAACTATTGAGGTTAATTTTGAACTAGGAAGAACCTTATAAAACTTTCATCTATAAAATCTATATGATCTAATTCTACAAAAATGAGTACTTCTTCTAAGATTAAAGAAATAAATACAGCACAGGAATTCAAAGAGTTTTACCTTCAGGATGCTCAATATTCCTATTGTACGGAATGTAATCATCTAGAATACTCCAAGGGAGCAGGTTTTCTGGAAATCATTCCTTTGGAGGATTTACAGAAAATGTATAGCCGGCATATTGGTCATCAGGCACGTAGAAAGTTTTACAGTATTATTCTTTTGACTGCTGGAGAAGTTGATGAAGTTATTGGGCATCAGAAGTATCATTTTGGTCCGCAAAGCATGTATTTTGTACCTGAAAATCAGCTTCATTCCATTGAATGTTGGAGCGAGGACCTAAAAGGAATCCTCTGTATGTTTGATGCAGATTATTTTTTACTTTGCCTAAAACACCAGATCAAACTCAATCAATTTCCATTTTTTCAGTTGGATAAGGCACCTTATGTAAATTTATCAGAAAGAGAAATGGATATGATGCAACACCTGTTTTGGAAGCTAAACAGTGAAAAATGTCAAAAAACCACCTTTAATGATGACCTTCTTACACGTATGTTTCTTAATGTAATATTGCTAGAAGCTGAACGAATTTACAACAGACAGATAGTACAGGGAAGTTTCTCATTGTCCAGGAAAGATCAAATGGTATCACAATTTCAACTAATCGTTAACCAGCATTTTGTAAAGAAAAGACAAGTAAGTGATTATGCCGAAATGTTGCATGTGCACCCAAACTACCTTAACGATCTGGTGAAAGAAGTAACAGGCGTTGCGGCAAGTCATTTTATACACAAACAATTGGTACAGGAAGCTAAATCACGCCTGCTGCAAACCAACGACACCGTTTCTATGATTGCCTCCGAACTCAATTTTACGGATGATTCGTATTTTAACCGCTTTTTTAAAAAACAAACCGGACTAACACCTTCGCAGTTTCGGAAAAACCATATGCATTAGTATGTACAGCAAAAATCAATTTTCAAAAATAGTAACCGACTATTGGCAAGCGCAATCCGGAACAAAGATTGTCATTAAAAACAAGCTTTTTACAGTGTTCGTGAATGAAAAATTAGACAAGGAATATCAGGTTATGACATTGGAATTTCCCGAAAAACACATCTGGATCATCATACGTCCAGAGCTTTTTGAACTTCTCAGAAAGGAAGATTTGCAAGTACTCAATTTTGAAGGATTCATCAGAAGATTACAGGATCATGGAATCTTCCTACACGGTGTAGATAATATATTCTACTATTCAAAAGGAGAAAAAGAGCACATTAAGAACCTAATAATTCCGGAAAATATCCGTAGCCTGACATCAGAAGACGCCGATTATTTTTCTGAATTTGAAGCTTCGGCTACAGCACAGGATTTAGATTGTGCATTTGTGGCGTTAGATCACTGGAAAGTTTACGGGGTTTTCGAAGAAGAAAAATTGGTGGCTGTAGCAAGTATGTACCCTTGGAGTGAAAGTCTAAAAATTGCCGATATCGGAGTGATTACCTTACCTAAGTATCGAAGACAGGGATTAGCAAAAAAGTTAGTACTAGCGATTAGTCAATCGGCTTTATTGGAAGGGTTTCAACCACAATACCGTTGTCAATCTGACAACCTTTCATCTCTTATCCTTGCTAAAAAGCTTAAGCTGAATTTATTTGTATTGTGGAATGTTGATATTCAGGACGCTGTTTTTAAACAAAATACATTAATCCATTAAATATATGAAAATAAAAAACTTTGAATTTAAAGCGAAAGTAGATCAGCTTGAAAAATATGAAAATATCCTTCTTAAATTAAATCCTGTTGATCTTGTGACAGAACATCATATCGATACCTACTTTAACACAGCAAAGGGAAGGCTAAAACTTCGGGAAATTTTAGGCAAAGAAAGTAAGCTGATAGATTATAACCGTGAAAATATACAAGGAAGTAAAAAATCCGATATTTTTCTATACAAGCATGACCCAAATGAATCTTTAAAACAAATACTTACCAATCAAATGGGTGTAAAAGTAATAGTGGTTAAAAAAAGAAAAATATACAGAATTGATAATATAAAGTTTCATTTTGATATTGTGGATAAGCTTGGAACGTTTATCGAAGTAGAAGCTATAGATGAAACAGGTGAATTGAAACTAAATGAATTGAAACTAAATGAATTGAAAAAACAATGTGACTACTACTATGATTATTTTGATATTCAGCAAGAACAAGTAGAAAAACTATCTTATAGTGATTTGCTTATTTACAAAACAGAAAAGTTTTAGGGAACACGTCAATTTCTTTCTAAAATTTAATAAAAACTATTTGATATCATCTGTTTATCTACCATCATCTTTTAATAAAATGAGGATCATAATTACTACTAATGGAGCCATTGCAAAGCTGCTGTACAAATATATGGAAGCCTTAGTAATTCCTATTATATTGTGGGAGTCTGTGATCCCGCCTAAGTTAGTCACCAAACCTGCCAGAGCAGCACCGAAAGAAGTCGCTATAAGTTGAACAGTGGTCACTGAAGAAGATGTTAGGTCCTCTTCTCCTGAAGGAGCTGAAGAAAAAACTTTGGTTAACAAATGAGGCCATCCCATTCCTATTCCTGATCCGATGGCTAGAAGGAATATACAGTTTAAAACAAGAGTCCAATCCGGAGATAATGTGTTTGTCATGGCTATATAACTCAAGCCTATTAAACCAATGAACATTAAAAACGTCCCTGAAATTATGACTTTTTGCACTGAACGCCCTTTATAGCCGGAAAACAGTATAGAGGATAAAGTCCATCCAATCGCTATTAAAACGGTAAGATATCCCGCCTTTAATGGGGTGAATTTGTAGATCACTTGTGCAAAGTAAGGAACATAGATTTCAATAGAAGTAGCAATGGTCAGTAGAGCCATAACAATATAGGTTGAGCCAAGAGCAGATGAGATTTTATATGCACCGGTAGGCAGTAATCGGGTTTTGTTCTTTTTTTCAGCCAATATAAGTAGTAGTAAAAATAACAAGGCAATTATAACTCCCAATATATTTTCCAATACGCCTTTTTGTAGACTTCCAACGGATACAGCTAATACAGCCAAACTAAGTAGTGAAAGTTTTAAATATGGTATTGGTTTTATTGCCTTATTGTTTCTTTCTTTTGGCAATATTATAGAGGCTGTTATAAGAATGAAAACGCAAAATAGCAACAATACTCCAAATGACCATCTCCAATGTCCGTGCTCTGCAAATATACCTCCAAGGAAAGGTCCTGAAAAAGCTGCGACACCCCACATTCCTGATACTAAAGCCATAGCTCTTGCCCATAAGTTTTCAGTAAAAACTAATCTAATCATAGCATAGGATAATGCAAAAAGCAACCCTCCCCCATATCCTTGAATAAAGCGACCAACTAATAAAAGGGTCATAGCTGGTGCTATTGTACAAAGTAATGTTCCTATACTAAAAAGTAAAATTCCAATTTGATAGGCTTTTCTTGGCCCCGATTTAGCCATTTGATTTGCTGAAATCACAGAACCTATTACAGATGCTACTACAAAGATGGTTGTATTCCAGGCATAGTACTCAAGTCCTCCAATTTCTTTTATGATTGAAGGCATTATAGTTGTTGCCAAATACACATTGGTAGCATGTAACATGACTCCTAGAGCAAGTACAATTGCCTTTAAGGAATTCCCTTTTGAAAAAAGATCTGACCATGATGCTTCTTTTCCATTATGTATAGCGGTATCTATATCATCCATTTGCAGAGTATTAAAATTACTTTGCAAAGTTCAAAAAGAATGAAGTCACTAACAATATCCTATCTTCGGAATAAAGTTCAAATTTTTCGGATTTATCATCAAATTGGTGGATTAAATCACTTTATTCTTTTCAAAAAAGTAATCTACAGGGCTGATTAGAAAAATTATCAATACGGTATTCTACATTTTTTTTCTATAGTCATTAGGTGAAATTGTCATATGACTTTTAAAAAATCGTGAGAAGTAGGAGGCTGTTTCAAAACCAAGTACACTGGCACATTCTTTTATGGATATGGTAGAATGTTTTAGTAAATATTGACTCTCAAGTAATATTCTCTCATGAATAATTTGTAATGCGGTGTATCCTGTTTCTTCTTTTACAACTTCTGTTAAATGCTTGGCAGAAATTCCAAGGTGTGAAGCGTACTGTCCAATAGAACTCCAGGTAGAAAAATATTGCTCAACCAGTCTTTTAAATTCATAGGTCAACTGATAATTCCTGTTCATGCTTTTTTCAAAACCTAATAAACAGTATTCACAAGCCCGGTTATATTCATATAAAATTTCCATCAGGACTAATCGAACGATATCTAAATGATAAGCATATTGTGACTCGATTTCTCTTTTTACAGATGTAAATTTATCCGCTACGATTAAAAACCTTTCATTGAGTTGGTATAGAGGAGGATAGTTGCTGTTAAGTAATAATAACTCATCAATAATTCCTTCCTTTAAAAACATCTTTTTCAAGAAGGTCTTTAAAAAGAAAATCTGTCTTATATCTAAGTTATTAGAAACGCTGTTAATAGAAAATATTACGTCAGGAGGAATAATAGCTATTGTATTGGGACTTAATTCAAATTGGTGAAAACCGACTTTGATGGAGGATGAACCAGTATAACAAATTAAAACAGTGTAATAATCATTTTTCACAGGTGTATCTATCCTAAAATTCTCTTTGCCTTCACGATACTTTACTTCACGTTCTATCATATAAAATACGCTGGTTTATAAAAATTGAAGTACAATGAAACTGTCTTCGGATTTGCTTAAGCACAAAACTAATTTTCATGTAACAAATTACTCAAGATCTCTTGCGAGTAAGTTTTAGTTATTAGTACTTGTCTAAAAACTGTTTCAAAGTATTAAAAAATATTTTCGATTGATCTTCATGCGCCAAATGTCCTGCAAAAGGAATATTTAAAAATGCAGCATTATCTATAAGATCTGCAACTTGGCAAACACTTTCTCTGGAAAATAAATGATCTTGATCCCCTCTTACAATAAGTGTTGGACAATTTATTTTACTTACATTCTCATTTGGAAATCCTGTTGTTGTTTTGTCAAGCCATAACCCAATCATTGATTTTATTAATTTCTCAAAATCAGGTTCAGGATTCAATCTCTGATAACTATCGAAACTTTCCGGAAACTTTTCTTTCCAACTATCAGCCGTTATATTTAAAAATATTTCTTCGGTCGATAATGAATCCATGATGTTCCAAGTCGCACCAATCGTGACAACTTTTTTAATTCTTATAGTACTTTCAATTGCCATTCTATAAGAAATAGTTCCTCCGTCGCTAAATCCAATAATCGTTATATCATTGACATTTAGCGACTCTAACAAAGCCTCAACATCAAGCTGGATACGTTTATAAGTTAGATCTTCTGCTCCAAGGGAAGATTTTCCTTGTCCTCTACTATCTATGCCAATAATCCTAAAATCGTCTCCCAAAAGTGGAACCACAGCATTAAAATCTTCTATATTTCCTAAACCTCCATGAAGAAAAACTAGAACAGGTTTGTCTGGATTGCCCATTTCTTCATAGTAAATCTTTACATCATCAATATTGAAATGTTGCCCTTTTTGATGGTCAAATTTATTCATAGGTGTATTTATTTTTTTTAATTATATTTTTTCAATCAGCCATTTAGCAAAGATTACTTTCTTTAAAAATTTCATTACACGCTGGTCAGCTAGTCTTACGCTTTAAGACATCAGTCCAACAGGTAACACCCCCTAAAAATGTGCATTACAAATGTTACTATGATATTTGTAGCACAGCACAAAATGTTGCTTTTAAATCTAAAATAAATAAAAAAGTCTAATCTAAAGGTTTATGTGTGCTAATGGCAACTCTATTCCAGGCATTAATTGTAATAATTGCCATTATAATCAGACCAACATATTCCTGGTCAAACAACTTAACTGCCATATCATACGTTTCGTCAGATAACCCATTGGCATTAATCATAGTGATTTCTTCTGTCATGGCTAAAATAGTACGTTCTTCTTCTGAGAATAAATCAGTTTCTCTCCAGGCATTTAACAAAAAAATTCGTTGAGTACTTTCTCCTTGATTAATTGCATCGCGAGTATGTAGATTAAGACAATAAGCACATCCATTTATTTGGGAAGCTCTAATTTTTATAAGTTCAATGTAAGTTTTCTTTAATCCTGAATTTTGAACGGCACTATCTAATGCTAAAATTCTTTTATAGATACTAGAGGATACACTTGATAAATCAATACGTTTTTTCATTTTTTTTATTTTAAATTTATATAATTCGTTAGCCCTGTAAAATACAATTTTTATTCAAAAAAACATCATTTTAAATAAGCATGTAAATGCACTGCAGAGAGCACAAATCCTTTCTTAAAGTATAAATTTTGTGCAGTATGATTATCAAAACCTGTATCTAAAACAACTGCATCCATCTTCTTTAATTCTGCCACTGTTTTAACATGTGATAATAACATACTTCCAAAACCTCTGCCTCTATGGCTTTCTAAAGTGCATAAATCATCAATGTATATCATATTACCACTATGTAATGTAGTCATAATACGATATCCTACAAATGAAACGATATTTCCCTTATCATAAATTCCTTTGAGGGTGTACTTTTCATTAGCAACCATTTCACGGATAGTACTACCCCAACTTTCCTTTTTTAAATGAGGCCTAAATACTAGTGCTACATCTAGGCATTGCTCAATTTCTAAATCAGATTCAATAGATTTGACTTCAAATGTATTTTCCATATTCTACTATTTTTTTAGCAAAATTAAAACACAGCCAAAAAAAATACACATACCAGTTTACTAATAATAGATAGCCCAGTAGCAGTTAAGAAATCACTTTTTTCAAGATAGAGAATGCCTTCAACATCTCTTTTTCATCTAATGAAGCAAATCCCATTCTAAGTCCATTTGTCGAAAATAGCTCATTTTTATAAAACAGTCCATTATCAATATAAAGTCCATTTTTTAAGGCATTATCCGATAATTTCACTAAATCAATATCAGTATCAAAAACAGTCCATACAGCCAGCCCTCCCTGTGGAACTTTAAATACAATTTCATTAGAAAAATGAACCTTTAATAGTTCGCAAAAAATGTCTCTACGTTCTTTATAAATCTTCAGCGCTTTTCTATAATATCTATTCATTTCCCCTTGATTAAATAACAAAGCAAAAGCTTCTTCTAAGGTAGTGTCCCCTTGCCTGTCTATAAGTTCTCTTAAGGCAGTGGCCGCATGGATAAAACTGGAAGGTCCAGTCATAAATCCTATTCGGAGAGCGGGAGCAAAAGTTTTAGTAACCGATCCTAAATATATAACATTTTCATTATGATCTATACTTGCTAAAGGTAGAAAAGGTTTATTGGCATAATGAAAATCAAAGTCATAATCATCTTCAATAATTGCAAACTTATACATTTTAGCCAATTTCAAAAATTTCAATCTACGCTCCATACTCAAAGTAACTGTAGTTGGGCTATGGTGATGAGGAATTAAATACACTGCATTTATCTTCTTTTTTTTAAGGGCATCTTCGAGATAATCAGCATCCATTCCATATTCATCTATTGGAATTCTTAATAATTTTGCTCCTGTTTGTCTAAAAATTTCATCGGCAGTAGTATAGTTCGATACTCCTACTGCAATAGTATCTCCTGGTTCAAGAAGCAATTGAGCCGCTAGATAAATTCCCATCTGACTTCCTTTTGTAATCAACAAATCATTAATATCAACATTTAATCCTCTGGTAGTAGAAAGATGAGTGCATAACGATGCTCTTAAATGTTCGGAACCTTTTCCATCGCCATATTTTAAGAAATTACGACCATAAAATTTTCTTGATATACTTCTATACTCACGCATAAGTTCATCTACAGGAGCTAGTCGAACATCAGGAAATCCATCATCTATTGCTAATCCTGTTTTTTGAAAATTCTTACTAAGGATTGAAGTATTAAACTTGTTTGTCCATATAAATGCCTCTTGCTTTATTTCTTTACTTTTTACATCACTAATGCCCTTTTGTGCAAGTACTGGTAAACTAGATAAAACGTACACTCCTTTTCGTTCTATAGATTCCGTCCAACCCTGACTAATTAATTCTTCATAAGCTAGTTTAATTGTATTTCTATTGATTCCAATCAATAAAGCCAGATTACGTGTGCTTGGTAGGATGTCAGAGGGCTGCAATGTACCATTTGTAATTAATGCTATAAAATGATTACATACTTGAATATATAAGGGTAAGGAAGACGCTCTGTCAATTTTAATTAAAGTTTTATAAGGCAACATCTGGGCTGTATGTTTTATATTAATTGGTACACAAATATAATCCAATATCCTTCTATTTTTGTCGAAAATTTTAAATATGAATTCACAAAATAAGAAACTGCAAAACGTACTAGTCATTAATTCAAGTGCAAGAAGTATAGGCTCTAAAAGTAGAAAACTAGCAGAAACCTTTATAAATCATTGGAAAGAAAAACATTTAAATGCTAAAATACAAATTCGGGAACTAGGGAATCAAATCATACCTCATATAACTGAACAATGGATTAGTGCAGCATTCAAGCCTTTAGAAAATAGAACTCTGGAAGAATTTAATTCTTTAAAAAGTAGCGATGAATATATTAAGGAACTAAAAGATGCTGATGTAATAGTTGTTGCCTCACCAATGTATAATTGGTCCATACCAAGCAGTTTAAAAGCGTATATCGATCAGGTAGTGCGTGTAAACGAAACTTGGAAATATAATCCCAATGATGTTCAAAATCCATATATAGGACTTTTAGAAAATAAAAAAGTTGTTTTATTACTAACAAGAGGATCTCAAGGTTATGAAAAAGGTGGTTATAATCAACATATAGATTTTCAAACTAATTATTTAAAGTGGGTCTTCAATGTAATTGGAATCTCTGACATTCATGTAATAAATATCGATGGAGAGGCAAATAATCAAGAAGAATACAACTTAAATATAGATATAGCACATCAAAAAACTATAGACCTAATTGAAACAAAACTCTCTTAAAACAATATAGTGCATAACAAAAGATAGTAATGAATCTCCATATACCATCAGAAGCGATCATTAACCCCTAAAAATATATCACCCTAGGCTGAAATTATTAGAAGAATAATCCAAACCTGTTTTATAAATAAAACTGTAATTAAGAACATTTTATCTACGTTTTGTCCACCTTCTGCTTTGTCTTATTACCATAGTTTTGCTCGACAAGTTTATTAAGCAGAAGATTTCTAATAGGATTGCCTTATTAATTTTATATGCCTATTTAATAAAAATAAAAAAATGAATATAATAAAGAAGTTGTTAGTTCTCTCCACGTTGATTTTTCTTTGGGCGTGCAAGGACAAAGAACAGGACACAACAAAAGAAGCAGTAGAAAACTATCCAATTATGTCTATTGTAAAAGAGGATGCGGTTGTATATAGTGACTATCCTGTAGTTCTTCAAGGGAAAAAAGATGTTGAGTTAAGACCTAAAATTGATGGTTTTATTGAAGCAATATTAGTTGATGAAGGGCAAGAAGTTAAAAAAGGGCAAGTATTGTTTCGCATTTACGCCCCCCAATTTAAAGAAGAGAATGCCGCGGCTATGGCAAGTTTAAATCGTGCTGAAGCAGAATTAAAAGATGCCAGCATGAAAGTAAAAAAAGCAAAGCCACTGGTAGAAGAGAATATTATTAGTAATTATGAATTAGAATCTGCTCAATACAATGTAAAGAGTAAGATAGCATTACTGGCAGAGGCAAAAGCAAAGTTGAGCAATGCCGGAGCAAATGTGAGATACACACAGATTGTAGCTCCCTTTGATGGAGTAATAGGCTTAATTCCTTACAAAGAGGGTGCCTTAGTGAGCAGTAATTCAATAGACCCCTTAACTGTCATATCCGATATTTCATCTATTCATGCTTATTTGTCCATGAATGAGAAGCAATTTTTTGATTTCATGCAAAAAGGAACTAAAGGAAATATAAAAGAACGGATAGCTTTATTACCTGAAGTTAGTTTAATCCTAGCTAACGAAAATAATAATCACATAAAAGGAAAGATTACTACCGTCAGCGGACAGTTCGATCCATTAACAGGAAGTATTAATTTCAGAGCTGTCTTTAACAATAAAAACGGTTTGCTCCGTAGCGGTAACAGTGCCGTTATACGTGTATATGAGAATATCAAGAATGTCATGCTGATTCTGCAAAATTCAACATTTGATCTGCAAGGGAAACGATTTGTTTTTATAGTGGGAAATGATGCCAAAGTAAAGAGTAAGGAAATTCAAATTATGGAAAAAGAACCTAATAGTCAATATTATATTGTTACATCAGGGATCCATGTAGGAGATAAAATAGTCAGCGCAACTGTTGGGAGTTTGAGAGATGGAGTAAAAATTAAATTGAAATAAACAGCGCATAGATTATGTTAAGGAAATTTATAGAAAACCCAGTATTGTCAACTGTAATATCAATTATTATAGTGATTTTGGGATTATTAGGGCTAACTACTCTACCAATGACACAATACCCTGATATTGCCCCGCCTACCGTAAAAGTAATTGCTAATTACCAAGGGGCTAATGCAGCTGCGGTAATGAAAAGTGTGATTACCCCATTAGAAGAACAAATTAATGGAGTGGAACAAATGGCATTTATGAACTCAAAAGCAAGTAATGATGGTTCTGCCGAAATCACAATTACCTTTAACCAGGGAGCTGATCCTGCTATGGCTGCAGTAAATGTGCAAAATCGTGTTAATCAAGCCATGAGCCAGCTCCCTGAAGAAGTGGTAAAACAAGGCATTAAGACAACAAAACAACTAGCAAGTGAGGTATTTAGCTTTATGCTTTATAGTGAAGTTCCAGAGTATGATGAAATGTTTTTAGAAAATTATACACGTATAAATCTTATTCCTCAATTAAAACGGATAAATGGTGTTGGTGATGTAGCCAATGTCGGTAATAGTGAATATAGTATGCGTATTTGGTTAAAACCAAATGTTATGGCTGCGTACCGTTTAGTCCCTACAGATATTATTAAAGCATTACAAGAACAAAACGTAGAAGCTGCACCTGGAAAAGTTGGTGAGAATAGCAATCAAAGTTTTCAATACACTTTAAAATACACAGGACGTTTAGAAACTCCAAAAGAATTTAGGAATATAGTTATCCGTTCTTTGGCCAATGGAAAAATACTTTATCTAAAAGATGTCGCTGAAATAGATTTAGGAGCTTTTTCATATGAAACAACACAAACTGCATTTGGCTATCTGGGTACATATGTAGCCGTTAACCAAACAGCAGGGTCTAACGCCTATGATATAATCAAAGCCTGTGAAGAAAAATTAAAAGAGGCTGAAAAAAACTTCCCACCTGGCGTTAAATCCATAATTTACACCAACTCAAATGATTTTTTACTAGCTTCTATCAATAAACTTGTTTATACACTTATTGAAGCCTTTATACTGGTTTTTATAGTTGTTTTTATATTCTTACAAGATTGGCGCTCTACATTGATACCTGCTATTGCTGTACCTGTGGCAATTATAGGAACATTCTTTTTCTTAAACCTCTTTGGGTTTACCATAAATTTATTAACCTTATTTGCATTAATACTATCTATCGGAATAGTAGTCGATGATGCTATTATTGTAGTAGAGGCTGTACACGCTAAGTTACATGAAGGAGCACAAACGGCAAAAAAAGCCACTATTAGTGCGATGAATGAATTGTCTACAGCAATTATAGCTATCACTTTAGTAATGTCAGCAGTGTTTGTGCCTGTTACATTCATTCAAGGTTCGGTTGGGGTATTTTACAAGGAATTTGGTATTACTCTCGCAGTAGCTATTTTAATTTCGGCTATCAATGCCTTAACATTGAGTCCAGCTCTTTGTGCTATCTTATTGAAACCCGACTCAGGAATTGATGATGAAAAGAGAAGTATTTCGAATCGAATGAAAATAGCCTTTAATAGTAGTTTTGATCAAATGACCAATCGTTATGTGGGAATTCTAAAG
This sequence comes from Flavobacterium sp. GL_143, assembly GCF_057834355.1. Lineage (NCBI taxonomy): Bacteria > Pseudomonadati > Bacteroidota > Flavobacteriia > Flavobacteriales > Flavobacteriaceae > Flavobacterium > Flavobacterium sp. GL_143. The sequence continues at coordinate 4,801,829 of NZ_CM174401.1, forward strand.
TTCCTTAATAAACGATTGTGGATAGCGCTTGCAAGTGTAGTAGTCTTTTCGGGGATATTTATTTACTTAAGTAAAACAACTCCAACTGGATTTGTACCAAATGAAGATAGTGGATTTATATATGGAAATGTGATTATGCCCCCCTCTACCTCCTTAGCAGAAACAGTTCGTATAGCAAATCAAATTGATAGTATAGCTGCAAGTGTACCAAAACTAGGAATGAGAGCACGTTGGGTTGGAAGTGATTTTTTTAGTGGAAAAGGGAGCTCTTATGCAGTTCAATATGTCAAGTTAAAACATTGGGATGAACGCAAGGAAAAAGGAGAAGACTCACAAAGTATCGTTCAGGAGCTTTTTGAAAAAACAGCTCATATAAAAGGAGCCAATATTGTATTTTTTGCCGCACCGACCTTGCAAGGATTTGGTAATAATTCCGGTTTTGAATTACAAATGCAGGATAAAACAGGAGGTGATTATAAGAAGTTTGAAGCAGTGTTGCAAACTTTCATAAATAACCTAAATCAGCGTCCTGAAGTTATGTTTGCCACAACTTCCTTTAACACCAACTTTCCTCAATATGAAGTTTCTGTAAACGTTGTTAAAGCAAAGCAAGCCGGTGTGAGTGTTACAGAGCTATTGTCTACTTTACAAGGGTATTTAGGAGGTATCTATGCAACCAATTTTAACCGATTCGGAAAACAGTATAAAGTAATGATTCAGGCAGGTCCAAATTTCAGAGAAAATAAAGACGCAATTAATGGGCTATATGTAAAAAATAGCGAAGGTATGATGACTCCTATTACTGCTTTTATAAATCTTAAGAAGGTCTATAGTCCTGAGTTTCTAACTCGATTTAATTTGTTTAATTCCGCTATGGTTAGTGGGGCTCCTAAAGCAGGATATAGTTCCGGAGATGCAATCAAGGCAATTGAAGAGGTAGCTTTAAAAACACTTCCTAAAGGCTATGGATTTGAATACTCAGGACTTACAAGAGAAGAAAGCACGAGTGGTAGCCAAACAACTATTATCTTTATTTTATCAATAGTATTTGTATATTTTTTATTAAGTGCACAGTTTAAGAGTTACATACTTCCATTGGCAGTATTGTTCTCATTACCTATTGGGTTAGCTGGTGCATTTATCTTTGCAAAACTATTTGCTGTAGACAATAACATTTTTTTACAGATTAGTTTAATTATGCTCATTGGCCTCTTGGCAAAGAATGCTATCCTAATTATTGAATTTGCTTTGCAACGAAGACTTCAGGGTGAATCTATAAAAGAAGCTGCTATTGCGGGAGCTCATATTAGACTAAGACCTATCCTGATGACATCTTTCGCTTTTATCTTTGGCCTATTACCTCTTATGTTAGCTTCCGGAGCTGGTGCTTTGAGTAATAAATCTATAGGAACAGCAGCAGTAGGTGGCATGTTAATAGGTACACTCGTTGGTGTATTAGCTATACCAACTTTGTTTGTTGTATTCCAGTCCCTCCATGAAAGAATCTTAGGAAAGCCTGAATTAACTTCAGATGAAGTACTCGATCCAATAAATTAAATTCAACATCTCAAAGGAATGATAATGTCATTTCTTTGAGACATTTTATCCTCAGAAAATGAAACTACATTTTAAAATATTAACGTCCTTGTGTATTGCAGGGGTGCTAGTCTCTTGTGGCTCGAATAAGACCTATCACTTTAAAAAAGAAGTTACTCAATCTCTATACAGAGAAGTAAATGCTACAGATACAGCTAATATAGCTCAAACTAACTGGCAAGAATTCTTCTCAGATACCGATTTAAAAAAATTGATTCAATTTGGCTTACAAAATAATTTAGATTTAAAAATAGGCATACAACGCATTGGTATTGCTCAGGAGATGTTAAAACAGTCCAAGGCAGCATTTTTGCCCGATTTAAATCTTGTCGGTCAAGTCAAGCAATCAAAAATGTCTTATCCACAAGATCTCGGTGCAATTAAGAATGCAGCTTTATACGACGTACATGCCAATACCTCTTGGGAAATAGACCTATGGGGCAAACTAGCTAGTAGTAAACGTGCTTCTTTCTACAAACTAATGCAGTCAGAATCTACACAGCGAGTGGTACAGACACGAATAATAGCTCAAATAGCAGATTACTACTATCAACTTTTAACCTTAGACAAACAGCAATCTATCTTAGAACAAACAATTGAAAATAGAGCGCTGGACGTAAAAACTATGAAGCGTCTAAAAGAATCAAATGTGGTAACTGGTGCTGCTGTGGTACAGAGTGAAGCAAACTATTATGACGCTCAAGCTGATCTGCCTCGTGTCAAAAGACAAATAAGAGAAGTAGAAAATGCTATAAATGTATTGTTAGGACAAGCAGCCCAACCAATAACACGTGGCACGTTGGACCATCAGCAAACAAATCATAACTTAAGTGTAGGTCTGCCGTCACAATTATTGGCAAATAGACCTGATGTACGCTCGGCTGAACTTGAAGTAGCTTCTTATTTTGAGGAGGTTAATGTAGCTAAGCGAGCTTTTTATCCATCGTTGACAATCACTGCATCAGGCGGTTTCTCTACTTATGAGTTTAAAAACTGGTTCACTTCTACTGGTCTTTTTGCCAATGTAGCTGTAGGATTGATTCAACCCGTTTTCAATAAAAGACTAAACAAGACTCGTTTAGAAATTTCTAAAGCTAATTATCAAGAAAAATTATATCATTTTCAAAAAACATTACTTATTGCAGGCCAAGAGGTTTCAGACGCTCTGTATGGTTATGAATCTGCAACTGAGCAAGAACAAAAACGCATGCTACAAATAGATAAACTTAGTTTAGCTGTTGACTACACAAAAAAGTTGCTGGTCTATCACTCCTCAACGAATTATACCGATGTATTAGCCTCAGAGCAAGCTTACTTAAATGCTCAAATACAACTCACTAATGATATGTTATTGAAATGGCAATCAATTATTAAGCTCTATCGCTCATTGGGAGGCGGCACGAGATAGTAGAAAAAACAATATATAATACCAAACATGTTTTTTGATAAATGATAGCATCTAAATTAGATTATGAAAATGATAATAAATAAAAATAGAACTTCAGTATTGTTTTTTTTCTTTGTAAACGGTTTTTTGCATGCCAATCTAATGGCTCGGCTACCCGAACTTAAAAAGGATTTAGATATTTCAAACAGTGTATTAGGTACATTACTATTTGCCATGTCGATTGGTGCCTTAATTGCAATGCCAGTTACAGGATGGCTTACAATGCGATATGGTTCTGCTAAAATCACAAAAATTGCAGCGATCATATTTTGCCTTTGCATTCCCTTGATTCCTATTTCGAGTTCTTTATGGATGGTTGGATTAAGTTTTTTAGCATTAGGTGTGGGGACAGGTTCAATGGATGTGGCAATGAATGGGCAGGCAGTGTATGTGGAACGGGTAATAAAAAAACCAATTATGTCCTCATTTCATGCTTGTTTCAGCATTGGAATGGCAATAGGTGCGGGTATTGGCGCCCTGTTTTCTCATTTTCAAGTAGCACTAAGTCAACATTTAATCATGATGTCAATAATTGGTATGGGAGCTATTATTTTAACTTCAAAACACTTAATAAAACCAGTAATTGCAACAGGAACCATTGTTAAGGTAAAGCATAAGCTACCCATTTTGTTGATCCTACCTCTAGGAATAATTGCTTTTTGTTGTATGATTGTCGAAGGCTCGTTGGTTGATTGGTCGGCTATTTACATGAACAAAGTCATTGGAGAAAGCATGATAGTCTCCGCCTTTACTTTCGGTGTTTTCTCAGCAGGAATGACAATAGGCAGGCTTTTTGGTGATTTTTTTACAAAGAAAATAGGTGTAATCAAATTATTGCTAATTGATGCTTTAGTGGCACTATTTGGATTAAGTTTAGCATTGATTTTCCCTACTGTATTTACCACTTTAATAGGTTTCTTTTTAGCAGGGCTTGGGGTTTCAACTATTATTCCCATTATATTCACTACAGCGGGTAATATTGAAGGAGTTGATACCAATGTAGGGATTTCTACAACATCGAGCATTGGCTATTTTGGTTTTTTTGTGGGTCCTCCTACCATCGGGTTCATTGCCGATGCTTATGGGTTAAGAATTGGGCTTTGCTTTTCGCTAGGTCTGGCAGTGTTGATGTTATTATTGATTTTGCGCTTTTTTAGAAAATAATATCCTTTTATAAAAATTCATTTATATGCGCATACTTCAAATAGACAAACTTAATTTAAATGTTGAGTACAAAAAGAATATTGATCTATCATTTATCAACGGATTATACATTTGTCTGTAGTAAAGTTTCTGGGGAAAAAATTAAAATATATGGCAGGACAATATTTTACTTCGGACAAAACCTACAACATTCGTGAAAATGCTATACTTCCCCAAACAGGAAATGAACCACCTTTCTTTGTCAAATATATTCTATACATTTGCTACAACCACTGGTTAATGTGTTCTTCGAAAAAATGTATTACAATTTATCAAATGGCATCCAATCTATTTAAATAATGGATAAAGTTTGTTTGTTATTATTACGTATTATTATGTTCAGATCAGTACCTTTTTTGTACCTCGGCATCTAAAAATCCCAGTAAAGACTGGACTACTAATTTCTGCATCGGAAATTAACTTTCAGAAAAATGTATTCCTTACTAAATTTCGACATTAATTTTCTAAAAGTATTTCTTTAACTTTAGCTCAAGTTACAATAAAATTTCTTTTGACATCAAATCTTCTTCATCTAAAATTTATTTAATATAATTTGTTTTAAAGCCTACTATTTTCTTCAAATCCTGCAGCAAATGGTTTGGAATTTGTATCGTAGTGGTCACTATAAAAAGTAAAATCCTGAAAAATTTAGATTTTTCAGGATTTTTTTTTGTTCAAATTCATTTACAGATAACATATCACTTTGTATTAAATGCCTTTTGATGATCTACTAGAATGATATAAGTATTCCTGCTGGCTGTTATCCCTCTACTTATTTCGATTATGATTATACTTCAATACTTCTGATTCTATTTCCTGTATTGTTTTCTTTTTCCCTCTAGAAATCCATTCTAAAAGTTCTTCTTCAAAAAAATACAGCTTTTTACCATATTTATAGCACGGAATTTTTCTCTGTCTTACAAGAGCGTAAATTGTAGGCTTTGCTTTTCCTATTAACCGGCTTGCTTCTTCCACACCAATAGGAATACTTTTTTCTTTAGATTCATATACCTGCACATTCTGAATCATAAGTTTAATCTCAGCAATTTCTTTCACTAAGTGTGCTACTGCTTTGGGTAGGTTCTCAAAAGAGATTTCGTTTATGTCCATAGCTATCGTTTTTAATAGTTATGGTGCAAATAAAAAAAGTGTTTTTGCTGTGTCTTTCTTCACAGCAAAAACACTTAAAAAACACAGTGCTTTATACCTATTGGTATTTAGAAATCTGTAAAATCTTCCATAATCTTTATAAGACCTTTCTGTTCATCATCTTTAAGATGCGTTTTAATGCTGTTCTGCTCAACATCTTTTAAAGCGTCAGCAAAAGTCAGCTTTAAAAATTGTGCGGCTCCGTCCTGTCTGCTGACTTTAAAACAATTCCAGATATTCCAGCCAAAATGATACAGATCGAGATTGGACAGATCTTTAACTTTTACCGGTTTAATCTTTTCAAAATTTATGCCTTCAGCATATATGATTATATTCCTGCCCAATTGTTCCATATCATCATCCGACACGTAAAGCGCAAACTCTTGCTGTGCATAACGGATGGCAGTATCAATTCTGGCCTGCTTTTGATTTGTGACTGCATTTTGCTGCTGTTCCCTTAACTGTCGAATATCGGTGGCTGAATTTTTATTTTCGGGTTTTTCGGGCTTAATTAAAGCATCCTGCAACTCCTCTTCTGTTTTTTCAAGGTTTTCATTTGGAATGCGGCTTTCAGGCGATTCATTTTTTTCAGCTTTTAAAAAACGATTCACCAATCTCTCAGCCAAATCGTTTAGAAATAAACTTAGAATTGCAAACATTAAAACTCCAAATCCAGTGCTGATCCAAAAGAAAACGCCGGCCGTATATTCATCGGCACCTTTTTCCAGCAGCACCAGTCTTCCGATTACACCGACAAAGACGCATACTAAAAAAACAGACAGGTAAACTGTGATATATTCAAAGTATTTAATTTTCATTGTGCTTACTTCTTTAAAAATTCCAATTGTATTGCCTGCGAAGCTCTGTTTTTCTTCTCATCTATTACTTTGGCGTAGATTTCAGTAGTTTTTACGTTGGTATGCCCCAGCATTTTGCTGACCGTATAAATGTCTGTCCCGCTCGACAGCTGCAATGTTGCAAATGTATGGCGGAAGCAGTGGAAGGTAATATTTTTTTTAATCCCTGCCGATTCAACCCATTTTTTCAGAGGGCGTGAAATCCACGATGGGTCTGGCAGATCCTCGAAAACAAGCTGTCCGGGAAGCCTAGGTTCTCCGCAGAGATCTAAAGCCTGCTGGGAAATAGGCATGTATTCGACACCCTTTGTCTTTTTCTGCGTAAAATGCAGCTTAGCCCTGCGGTCTTCCAGACTTATCTCTTTCCAGCGGAGCTTCTGAATGTCGGAATGCCTCAGACCTGTAAGCGCTGAGAAAAGCGCCGCTCTTTTAAGGACGTCTTTTTCGCAGGGCGTTTCGGCCAATACATTCAATTCTTCAATAGTGAGATATTCACGTCTTGACTCCTGCTCAGGGATGCCTTTTATTTTTGAAGATAAATCAACAGTTAAATATCCATCAATAAAAGCCTGTTTCAAAGCGGCTTTAAATATCGAAAAATACGTTCCCGCAGTGTTGCGGGAAAGGATTCCTTTTTTACCTCCTCCGCGCGGAGCTGATAATAAAAAAAGTTTAAAATCTTCCGCCATTCTGCTGTCAATTTGGGAAAACATTAGGTTGCCGGCTGAATAGCTTTTTAAAAATTCTCTGGTGCGCTCCCAAGTGATCTGAATGGATTTTGAACTTCGGGCGTGCCTTTTAGCCGCCACCGCAGCAATGTATTTAATAAAATCCTCTTTTGCTTTTTCTTTCTGTTCAGCCAATAGGTTCTCAGCATCACTGTACAGATCTGTTTTATCGTATTCTTTCTGCCGGATATTACGCACTGCGTCTGCATATAGCATTATCTCACGGTCGCTTTCGTTGCTGCAGATTATTATTCCGTTATCGCTGCGTCTGGGTTTATAGGATTTTATACCCTCTGCATCTGTGCGGGCAGTTCTTTTCTTGTCCCATTCCACTGTTGTTACGGATCTGTTTAAATATTCACGGATTCTCTGGGGCGCTTTCTTTCCACAAACCTCAACAGGATAGCATTCTATGTAGACATACCATTCCTTTCGGTCTTCTGCTTTTCGAAGACGCACAGTCACCTTGGTTTTTGCTAATTGTTTCATATAAAATCATTTCCATTATACAAATTATCAATTTCCGTTTTGGGGGCATATACATGCTTTCCGATCTGTCTGGTTGGGATTGAATATTTCCTGATATGGCTGTAAACAGAACCTTCTGATATCTGAAATCTCTGAGCTATTTCACCGATCGAATAGCAGTCTTCTTTTTCAAGGCTGTATAATTTTTTCTTCGGTATACTCTCAGCCAGCGGCAGGCTGCGGGCAGGGCCGAACATCCCTTCCATGTCGCTGCGGTCTATCCTTACAAGGCGGGTTCCAAGATTAACTGACGGAACTTTTCCCTGGCCGACAAGCCTATAGAGGGTTCTTTTGGCAATGCCAAAAAGCATGCCAGCCTCAGAGACGGAAAGAAATGCCCTGTCCTGCGGTATTTTCTCTATCATCGCTTTGATTTCTGCTTCATTTTTAAGCTACTTCATCTTCTGCTTGTATGCTTTTTTACTGCATTTTTGTGAGCAGTAGACAGAAGTTACGGTCTTGGGCAGAAACACTTCCCCACAGACAAGACATTGTTTATTTATTCTTTTCATCGCCTTTATCCCCAATTTAAGTGCCATAAGTATACATAAGTGTCACATTATCGCCTTTTAAGTGCCGGTACAAATATGGTACAAATATATGGCAAAAAATGATTAAAAAACAGCAGAAATAAAAAAGAATAAAAAAGAAAAACCGCTGTAAACATTTCGTTTACAGCGGTTTAACACTTATTATTAACTGATATTAATCAGTGCTTATTTGACTTCTTCAAATTCAACGTCTTCAACATTGTCTCCTTGAGCTTGCTCTTGTTGTGGAGCAGCTTGTTGACCTTGTTCTCCTTGAGCGTACATTGCTTCTGTAGCTGTTTTCCAAGCTGCATTAATGTTGTCAAGAGCAGTTTGAATAGCTGGAATGTCTTGAGATTGGTGAGCCATTCTCAATTCAGTTAAAGCGTACTCAACAGCAACTTTATGATCGTCAGCTAATTTGCTTCCTAACTCTTTTAATTGAGTTTCAGTTTGGAAAATCATGCTGTCAGCTTCGTTTAATTTCTCAGCTCTTTCTTTTGCTATTTTATCAGCGTCAGCGTTAGCTTCAGCATCTTTTTTCATTTTTTCGATTTCTTCAGCTGTTAATCCAGAAGAAGCTTCGATACGGATATCATGAGATTTTCCTGTTCCTTTATCAGTTGCAGAAACTTTGATGATACCATTAGCATCGATATCAAAAGTAACCTCGATTTGAGGAACTCCTCTTGGTGCTGGTGGAATACCATCTAAGTGAAAACGACCGATAGTTTTGTTATCAGCAGCCATCGCTCTTTCTCCTTGCAATACGTGAATTTCAACAGATGGTTGAGAATCAGCAGCAGTAGAGAAAACTTGAGATTTTTTAGTTGGAATAGTAGTATTAGACTCAATTAATTTAGTCAATACACCACCCATAGTTTCGATACCTAAAGATAAAGGTGTAACGTCAAGTAACAATACATCTTTTACATCTCCAGATAAAACTCCACCTTGAATAGCTGCTCCAATTGCAACAACCTCATCAGGGTTAACACCTTTAGATGCTTTTTTACCAAAGAATTTTTCAACTTCGTCAGCGATTCTTGGCATACGAGTAGAACCTCCTACAAGAATAACTTCGTCAATATCAGCAGTAGTTAAACCTGCATCTTTTAATGCTTTAGCAACTGGCTCCATAGAACGTTTAACTAATGAATCAGTTAATTTTTCGAACTGAGCTCTAGACAATTTTTTCACTAAGTGTTTTGGTCCAGAAGCCGTAGCAGTTACGTATGGCAAGTTGATTTCAGTTTCAGAAGAAGAAGACAATTCAATTTTTGCTTTCTCAGCAGCTTCTTTCAAACGCTGTAATGACATTGGGTCAAGACGTAAGTCAATACCTTCTTCAGCTTTAAATTCGTCAGCTAACCAGTCAATAATTTCGTGGTCAAAATCATCTCCACCTAAGTGAGTATCACCGTTTGTAGATAATACTTCAAAAACTCCGTCTCCTAATTCAAGAACAGAGATATCAAATGTACCTCCACCTAAATCGTAAACAGCAATTTTTTGATCAGTTCCTTTTTTATCTAATCCGTAAGCCAAAGCTGCTGCTGTAGGCTCATTGATGATACGCATAACTTTAAGACCTGCAATTTCACCAGCTTCTTTCGTAGCTTGACGTTGTGCATCATTAAAGTAAGCAGGAACAGTAATAACCGCTTCAGTTACAGTTTGACCTAAATAGTCTTCAGCAGTTTTTTTCATTTTTTGAAGAGTCATTGCAGACAATTCTTGAGCAGTATATAAACGACCATCAATATCCACACGTGGAGTATTGTTGTCACCTTTTACTACTTTGTAAGATACTCTTTTTGCTTCGTTTGTAGTCTCAGCAAAAGTGTGTCCCATAAAACGTTTAATAGAAGCAATCGTTTTTGTAGGATTCGTTACCGCTTGTCTTTTTGCAGGATCACCCACTTTAATTTCTCCACCTTCAACAAAAGCGATGATAGATGGCGTTGTTCTTTTTCCTTCTGCGTTAGGAATAACAACTGCTTCGTTACCTTCCATTACAGAAACACAAGAGTTCGTAGTCCCTAAATCAATTCCGATTATTTTACCCATTTTTTTATATATTTAATTTTGATGTATACTTATTTTAACAACTCATGGTGCTTAAGTCAATCTTTGTGCCAATACAAAAAAACCATATAAATTGTCAGTTTTCCATACTGGCACACCAAATATTATATGACAACATGACATTTTTTCCTACTGACATTTACGTCACAACCCAATATACAGTGTCATTATCAGGAGCTATTCCTGCTGTACACTATATCTTTTTCTGTCTAAAGAAGCCAGAAAAAGGATGCCGTTTCCATCAGGGCTAGAACAACCATTACGCTACCCTATTTTAATACTTCCCAAAAATATAAAATTACAAATCTTATATAAAATACTATATTTCAAAAAGTTATTAAAAACATAAATTTAAACATAAATATCCAAAAGACAATGAATTTTAAGGTCACGATAAAAAAGCATAACCGATACGAAACTTAATCTTAACTTTATTATCAAAAAAAAATTAGCATAATCTAATAGCATAATACCCTACAGGATTTAAATAATTTTAAGGAAATAGCTACATTAGCACCATTTTTAAATTACTTACATTCACAAGAACAGCAACAAAACAAATAGAATTGATGAACAACTGCTGTTCTATATTAAAAATACTTTCCAAAATAGTAACAGATAAGAACATTCAATGAAAGCATACATTCAAACAGACAAATCCGGAAACTACTACAATGTAAACGCTTATGTTGCCAACGAAGGCTTTCAATCTTTAGGTTGGGAAACAAAAAAATACTTTTTAATAGATGACATCACAGACAACAACCCCGAAAGTTTAGTTGTTGGAGGCATTGGAAACGTGAGAAAACGATTGGAAAAATTTGGAATAGAGCGACCTTCAAATGAAATAGACTATCCTCAAGAATTAGAAAAATATTTAGGCAGAAAGGTTTGGGTTTCTACAATTGAAGAAATATTTGCAGACGAACAAAATTGGAATGTTTTTATAAAACCAAAAAAAGACACCAAAAAGTTTGCAGGAAAAGTCGTTAAGGATTATAAAGACTTTATTGGAATTGTTGACAACGACAATCCAACGCAAATTTGGTGTTCTGAAATAGTAAATTTTAAGACAGAATGGAGATGTTTTATAAGATACGGTCAAATTTTAGATATTAGGCAGTATAAAGGTGCTTGGGATTCTAAACTCGACTTGTCTATAATTGAAAATGCTGTTAAAGATTTTAAAAGTGCTCCAGCTTCATACGCTTTAGATTTTGGTATAGATGAAAATGACACTATGAAATTAGTCGAAATAAATGATGGACATTCGTTGGGAACTTATGGAATAAGCCCAACAAATTATGCTAAGTTTTTATCTGCAAGATGGTCAGAGTTAACAAAAACAAAAGATTATACTCGATTTTAAAAATACTGTTGCCAACAAGTAGGTTCAGAATATTAACCCAAACTAAAAAATGAAACTAAAACTAACTTTACTCTTTTTGACTTTGTCTATTTCGGCATTTGCACAAACCAATTTAGGGATTGGCTTAATTGCCATTAAATTTAATGACAAAACAGTTTTACCCTTATATTCTTCAATAAATGATAAACAACCTATAAAAACAATTCGTTTTTTTAATGATGAAACAATTAATAGTTGGAGCATTAAAGATCTTAAAAATCAGCAAAAATGGTTAAAACCAGAAATACTATGGCTAGATTATAACTTCTTTGTTTTCCGCTGCGAGAAACAAGAAAAAGACTGGTTTAAGATAATTGTAGACAATGAGTCCGGAAAATCGCTCTGGATTAAGAAAAGTAAAAATACCGAATTTAGAGATTGGGAAAAGTACCTTCAGGATATGTTTAGAATTTCAAGAAAATCGAAAGCTGACAAAATTTATAAATTGCCAAATACAAATTCCGGAACAATTAAATATTTAGGAGAAGAGTGTTTTCAGGTTAAATCGATGAAAGGCGATTGGATAGAGATTTTCACATCTGAATGTGATGACGTAAAAAGTGAAATAAAATCAGGATGGATAAAATGGAAGAATGGAAACACTTTACTAATAGAGTGTTTTCCAACAAGTTAAAATAATCAAAAAAAAACAAACACAGCAATATTACATTAGCATTTTTCAAAATTACATAAATGGAAAACTACAGCATCATCATCTTTATACTCGCAATAGTAATAGGACTTTCTGTACTTGCCGAACAAATAAAATTGCCCTACCCCATTTTATTAGTAATCGTAGGTATAGCCATAGGATTTATTCCCGGAATTCCTGAGATAGAAATTAATCCCGAGATAATCTTCCTACTCTTCCTGCCACCATTATTATACGACGCCTCATTTAATATTTCCCCAAAAGATTTTAAGACCAATCTTAGTACAATAGGCACACTAGCAATACCCTTAGTATTTCTTACCACGTTTTGGATAGCCGTAGTAGCGCGTTATATGATACCAGGAATGACATGGCCACTAGCATTTGTATTAGGCTCCATACTCTCTGCAACCGATGCTGTTGCTGCCATGAGCATTACCAAAGGATTAGGACTATCGCACAAAACCATAACAATCCTAGAGGGCGAAAGTCTTATTAACGATGCTTCGGCATTAGTAGCATACCGCTTTGCAGTTGCAGCAGCATTAGGATATTCATTTGTAATATGGGAAGCAACACTACAATTTGTACTATTATTAGGAGGCGGATTCCTGGTAGGTTTTACAATGGGGAAAATTTTAGCGTTTGTACTCCAGAGAGTAAATAAAAACCCAATAGTCACAATAAGTTTTATGCTCCTTATGCCCTTTGTAACCTATTTGGTTGCCGAACACCTGCATGTTTCAGGAGTTATCGCCGTAGTAATATTAGGACTAGCAATAGCACGTTTTAGCAACAAAATTTTCCCCGAAAGTTTAAAGAACCAATCCAAAGGATTATGGGATATTATTATCTTCCTCCTAAACGGATTAATCTTTATCCTAATCGGACTCAATTTTCCTTATATCCTAAAAAATATCGACAACAGCCTTATACTACCTTATATCGGCTATGCAGTAATAATAACAATTGTAGCATTATTGATACGAATGACAAGGGTATTTCTTCAGAAAATAAAGCTTCAGAAAGCATTCAAAAAAAATGACACGAAAAAAAGAAAAGTTAGTGAACACACACTTCTGGATTCCAAGAATAGTTTCATAATAAGTTGGTCCGGAATGCGCGGTATTGTTTCGCTAGCCATTGCCATGGGATTACCCAAAACACTCGAAGACGGAAGTCCATTTCCCCAACGAAGCGCAATAATATTCATATCCGTTGCAGTTGTATTACTAACTCTCATCGGACAAGGACTTACATTACCGTGGATAGTTAAAAAACTTAATCCAAAAAAGGAATAATTATTTTCAGGAGCTAATCCTGCTCCCGAAACTTCGAGACACTATATCTTTTCCTGTCTAAAAAAGCCAGAAAAAGGATGTCGCTATTATCAGGGCTAAGAATTTTGTGACAGCTTATATATTTTAATTAATTTAGATAAAGCATTTAAATTTGTAAACAACTACCTTAGCAATAAAATAATAAATGGTAAAACTTAACTATAAAAATTATCAAATCGAAGTCATAAACGACAGCAATTACACGATAAACTCGGCTGATAATTTAAAAGTTTACGATACAGTTTTCTTTCCTGGAAAAAATAATGAAGATCGGTTTTACCCAACAAGTAAATGCGGAATTATTATTAAAGAATCCGATAATGAAATTGCAAGTGCCATAATTTGCGAAAGCGGTGGAGCAACAGCAATAACCGAAAAATCATTTGTAATCGAAGAAGACAAAATCTGGATTTGCGTTTGCAACAAAGTATATTGTCTTGAAATTCCAACATTAGATTTAATATGGCGCAAAGAAATAGATTTTATAACCAATTTTTCAATTCATAAAGTCGAAGATGATTTTATTATCCACGGAGAACTCGACATCAAAAGAATAAGCAAGAGTGGAGAAATAATATGGAGTTTTGGAGGGAGAAATATCTGGGTAAATCAAGAAGGAAAAACAGAATTTAGTATAGAAAATAATCAAATTCATTTATTCGACTTCGAATCAAATGAATACATTTTAGACTTTAACGGAGAAACTATTTTAGACAATCCAAAACCAAGCTCTGAGAAAAAATGGTGGGACATTCTTAAAATAGCCCAAGAAATCAAGAAAAAATAAAACAATATTCTTAAAATAATAAAATTGCTTACAGTAAGAGACGTAATGATAAATAAGTTTGCTCAAGAAAAAATCAATCTTGAGCAAATTTTGGATTGGTTTGGCAATCTTGAAATTCAAACTCAAAAAAAAATTATTAGATGGACAGGTCAATGTTTAATACAATCTCATCCTACCGAAGAAACATTCAATAAAGCAATTCAATTAATACCTTTAAAACCAACAGCAACTGCTATTGTACTTTTAAAAACTTTTAAAAACCTAAAAGTTGCTTTGGATAAGATTGAATTACTTCCAGATTATGAAATAAAAAAAACTTTTATTACATTAATTTCGGTATTTAAAATCGTAGATACCGAAAGAAGAAATACATATTGCCAAAATAATTGTTATCATGACTGGCATAATTTAGACAACCTCTTAAACTTTTCTTAGAATTATAGAAATTGATAAAACAATGAAAAATACCGCATACCTCCTACTAGCATCAATATTACTTTTCTCTTGCAATCATGCCACAAAAGAAAAAACAATCGATAAGTTAGAGAATAACACCGACTCTATTCAAAAAGAAGAAATTAAATCTGATTCGATAGAAAAGCATCAAACTTTTAATGACTCCATTGATAGTTTAGATCAAGATTTAAAAGCTTTTGTGCCAAAAGAATATAGTGTTATAAGCATAGAATCAGGAAATCTTAATCTTGACCCATATACCGATGCTATCTTAGTCTTACGCAAAACCAGCGAAGCATCAACCTCTAACTATGCCGAAAACAAACCCGACAAAAGACCATTACTTATCTTGTTAGGTCAAAAAGACGGTACTTACAAACTAGCGTATCAAAATGATAATGCCGTGTATTGCATAGATTGCGGCGGACTTTTTGGAGATCCATTTACAGGAATAACAATAAAAAATGGTTATTTCTCTATAGAACATGGCGTTTCAGGAGGACATCATTGGGAAAATGTTACTACATTTAAATATAATAAAGTCAAAAACAATTGGTTTCTGTACAAAGACCATTATATAAACTACAAACTTAATGACGGTAATGATAAAAATGCCGAAGCCTTAGTTGTTGATTATGAGAAACTAAAAACAGTAAAAGACTTTGGAGAAATTTCGTTTGAAAAATTCAATATCTATAATGATAAAGGATATTAAAAATAGTATTAAATTCGAATTATTAAAAGCCAAGTTTTATATTTAATTATTACCCAATGAAACAAACCCTATTAGTATTTTTAAGTTCAATACTCTTATTATCTTGCTCCGATAAGCAAAAAAAACAAACAGAAGAAACAGAACAAGAAACCACAACCTCTACTACAGAAAACAGTACCACTAGCGGTAAAACTGCCGTTTTTAAATGGGATACCGAACTATGTGCCAATACAGGAACGTATGACTCAGAAAAATACACCGAAGAAGAATTAAAGAACACCTACGATTTATGGTTTTCTAATTCAGGCGGCAGTTTAAGTACCAATTCAAGCCCGAGTTCTCAAGCCGAAATCGATAAACTAAGCCTTTCTGATTTAACCGCAGAATACAATGAGAAAAAAGCTTTTTATAACAAAAAAATGATTTCATCACCGTATTGGGAAAAAATAAAAGCGGAGAAGTTACATGAATTAAAGGACACATACGAACTAACAAAAATAGCTATCGAGGCCTATTCCAATCCTTCAGTCTTACTTAACAACCGATTCTCTAAAAATTGTACAGAATATACAAAAGCATTAACTTCTAATGATTCCATTTTAATGCTGAAAACCTGGAATAATTTGGCTGAAAAG
This sequence comes from Flavobacterium sp. GL_143, assembly GCF_057834355.1. Classification (NCBI taxonomy): domain Bacteria; kingdom Pseudomonadati; phylum Bacteroidota; class Flavobacteriia; order Flavobacteriales; family Flavobacteriaceae; genus Flavobacterium; species Flavobacterium sp. GL_143. Next base: position 4,817,948 of record NZ_CM174401.1, read on the forward strand.
CAAAAAAAGAATAATGGTAGTCCAGAAGATTTTATGAAAAGACATCTGGAGAAATACAATTCTAAAGACAGAGTTTTAAATGCTAAAATAGAATTAATGACCTATGGCTGGTGGAATTGCGCTAATGCCGCAACATTCAAGATAAATGATGATGGTACTATGGCAAAAGAATTTGCCAAACTGTTTATAAAAGTAACTTCAGAGTGTGACGAACCATAAATAATTCAAGAACATTTTTACTATAAACCGTTGAGTATAACTCGCAAAAATGACATTTACAAATAGAAACATAGCTAAATATTTATGTTTCTATTTGTTTAAATTAATCTCAACCAACAGGTTATTACAATAAAATCATTCTACAAAAACACTATGAACAAAATAGTATTACTTCTTTTTATTTTCATTTCATCATCATTGATAGCTCAAAAAAGGAGTCAAAAAGATAACTATGTTGTTCAAATAAAAAAAGTAAAAGGAGATTTAAACAAAGACAATCTAGCCGATTTAGTTGTTGTAACTCAAGATACCATAAACCCAAAAGCTCCTTATAAACTAAGCATATTCTTTGCTCAACCCAACGGTACTTTTAAGTTAATAGTTTCAACAATAAAAGCCATTGACCCACAATATCCAGAAGGCAAAAACGGATATTACAATGGGAATTCTTTTTATGATATCACTATCGAAAAAGGAATCTTAACTATTAAAAACGAGCTAACAAGAGGCAATTTCGAACATAAATTTCGCTATCAGAATACTAATTTCGAGTTAATCGGTTTTTCAGAAGTATATTCAGATGGACAAGGAACAATGGGAATGGTCGATTTTAATTTATCAACCGGAATACGAGTAAGCACAAGCGAGCGTTACGATGATAGCAATGAAAAACCTACCAAAAGCCAAAAGAAAATCCTAATACGACCATTGCCAAAATTACAGGATTTCAAACCATTTACTACCGAATTTTACTAAAAACAGAATACTACATTAATAAAATTAATTCGTAGAAATTCGTACAATTTGTAACAAAAAACTGTTTAGTATTAGCAATAAACAGCTTTAAAAATAATATCACAAAATCATTTTCCATTAATTATACTTTAACTACCATAGCAATAGCTATTCAATTTTTATTCGTATTTTCGATTCTCAAAAAAAATTGTATTTCTTCAAATAATCGATTGATTATTAGCAATACATCGAAAATAACTATAAAATAGAATTAAAATGGTTTCATTTAGCAAAGAATTGTCTTTCCGTTGGTCTGATCTAGACCCTAATTTTCACTTACGCCATAGTGCTTATTATGATTTTGGAGCACAACACCGTATCGAAATTTTAGAACAATTAGGCTTGACTTTAAAAGTAATGCAACAACAAAGCTTTGGTCCTGTGCTTTTTAGAGAAGAATGTATTTTTAGAAAAGAAATAAAACTTTCGGATAAAATATTCATCCATACCAAAACATCAAAGATGAAACCTGATGGATCACGCTGGTCAATTATACATGAATTTATCAATGAAGAAGGGAAACTTTGTGCAACCATTACTGTCGATGGTGCATGGATGGACACCAAACTAAGAAAACTAGCTTCTCCTACTCCATCAATCGCAATAGAAGCATTGAGTATCTTCCCAAAAAGTGAAGACTTTGTAGGGCTTTAAACTCCCTAGTAATACCTCATCAATACGCATAGGTAAGTCCATATTTTGTGTGGAATTATTATAAGGTTCTTTGTAAAATAATAACAATTTAAAATAATATAATTATGAAAAAAGTAATCGTAGTTCTAATAACAATTGTATCATTAATATCATGTAACAACCAAAACCCACAAAATATGGATTCTAAAAACACCGAATTAGTCAAACAGTATTTTACCCATTTCAACAATCACGATTGGAAAAAAATGTCCGAAATGTATATTCCAACCGCCGAGTTTAAAGACCCGTCTTTAGGACCTGGAATTGTAAAACAAACTCGTGCCGAGATAGAAAAAAAATACAGCGAGTTAAACCAGATTTTTCCAGACTTAAAAGATAAAGTAATACAAGTATATCCATCAGGAGAAAAACACGTAATTGTAGAATTTGTTTCTAGCGGAACAGCTGAAGATGATTCGACTTTCGAATTACCAATTTGTACCATCTTTACCATCGAAAACGGATTAATAACCAAGGATTTCACGTACTACGACAACTTCGAAGATCAAGAATAAAGATTGCCTAAAAAAAGTAACGCGGATGATGCGGATTTGCTGAAGCAAAAACGCGGATAAAAACAGATTTTATATGAATATGATTGTTATATAAAACTAACATAATCTCTTTTTAAAAATTTCATTTTCAAATCTTACAATTAATAAATTTGTACTATATTTCATTCAAATAATAACAAATTTATTAAAACATGAAATTACTGCATCAACAGTTAACAGATTCCATAATTAAAACTTTTTATGAAGTTTATAATGAATTGGGACATGGCTTTTTGGAGAAAGTTTATCAAAATTCTTTGTATTTAGAATTAAAAAACAAAGGATTTAAAGTTGAAGCTCAGAAGAAAATTAGTGTTTATTACAAAGGAATAGAAGTTGGAGAATATTATGCTGACTTAATTGTAGAAGATTTAATTATATTAGAACTAAAAGCTGCTGATTATTTAGTAAAAGGTTTTGAAAATCAAGTTCTAAATTATTTAAGAGGCACAAACTGCGAGGTAGGATTACTTTTAAATTTTGGAAAAAAACCTGAATTTAAAAGAAAAATTTTCGAAAATACCAGAAAAGCAAAACAATAAAATCTGTCCCGACACTTCAAGATCGCATCTATGCTTTATAAAATCTATATAATCAGCCTCCAATACAATAAAAACTTAAACAAAATAAATCCGTTCTTTTCCGTGTCTTCGCTTTAGCGAATCCGCATAATCCGCGTCCAAACTCGCTATAAAAATAAATCCGTTTTTATCCGCGTCTTCGCTTTAGCGAATCCGTATAATCCGCGTCCAAACACGCTATCAAACATAAAAAAGAAGGTGTTTTTCGAAATAATTATATCGATGCCGGCGGAAAAAGCAAAGACGATGTTTATTATAGCATTATTAAAGAAGATTGGAGCGAATTAAAAGCTTCCAATTTCTCTGAATTTAATTAAATTTGTGTTTCCATTAGAAACATACAACAAAAACTTTAGCCATTCAGATATCAAGAAAATTAAGCTTTTACTACTTAATGACACTTAATTCCTTAATGGTAAAAAAATCAACCAATGATAAACCTTTTAAAAGACTTTAGATTAATTGTTGCTATAGTAATAATACTGATTATAACAATCCTATTGGCTACTATTATCGATAAGCTTTTTATTCGTTTTATTCGCCGCCGATTAGGCGTTAACGATTTTGATAGTACAGGATATAAATTCTTGAAACATTTAGTAATCACCATAGTTTATATACTAGGGATTGCATTTGCATTAATACAAATTCCAGAATTTAAACTCATAGGACATTCATTACTTGCTGGTGCAGGAGTACTTTCGGTTATTGCAGGACTTGCTTCGCAACAAGCTTTAAGCAATATTATGAGTGGGATATTCCTGGTGATTTTTAAACCTTTCAAGATAAACGATAAAATAACAATCAATAATTTTAGCGGCGTAGTCGAAGATATTAATTTAAGACAAGTGGTTTTAAAAGACATGGAAAATAACCGTATTATTATTCCAAATTCCGTTATAAGTAATCAGATTATCCTAAACACAAATATGAATGATTCTAAATGCTGCAAAATAATCGAAATAGGAATAGGTTACGACTCAGATATTGATAAAGCCTTAGCAATAATGAAAGATGAAGTTGCTAAGCATCCTCTTTTTATAGATACACGAACTGCTGCAAACAAAAAGAATAATACTCCACTAGTTGTAGCAAGAGTTGTGGCGCTTAACGATTCGAGCGTAAACTTAAAAGTTTGGGCTTGGGCCAAAGATGCGACCGATGGTTTTGTTATGTATTGTGATTTATTACACAGTATAAAAAATCGTTTTGATGCCGATAAAATAGAAATTCCATTCCCACAACAAGTCGTTACACTAAAAAAAGAACTCTAGCTATTACTGAAACTTCAATCCGAAATTTACTTTATCAAATGTAGTACTGCATGAAAGAGCAAATCTCCCAATATTTAAGGTTCCAAAAATACCCTCAACTCCATGACCCGAGTAAAATCCACCTAAAGAAAAACGGTCAATCTGATATTTTAATGCAATATCATTAACCCGACTGCTCAATTGACCGAAGACTATTATTCTAGGAACAATTTCGTAGCTCGCAAATACTTTTGGGGCCATTTTTTGATAATAATCAAAACTTTCATCTGTTTCATAGTCAACACTTGTAGAATGCAAATTTTCTAAACTTCCACCAATAAAAGTATTATTTTTTGGATGCCACGAAATATTAAGCCCAGTAAATGTTCCATCATAACCACTGCGCGATTCTACGTAACCAACACCAATTGTTGCTCTGAAATTCTCAAATATTTTACCAACATAGCCTATGTAAGTTCTGTCAATTTCTGATTTATCAATTCCAGCTCCAAGAATGATATCATCCGAACGTATTCCAAAAGCATATTGAAAATAGGTTGAATATTCGTTGTTATTCCCCGCAACAACGCTTCGTCCTTTATCAAGATCGATATTTGGCGATATTAAAGTCGAGTTTATAACTGCAAAATCAAATGTATTGACTTCTTGAGCAAATGTGGGGATAACAAATAAGAGTAAAAGTATAGTTATTTTCATAATTCCAGTTTTAGCTTACAACATTACATATCTAATTTACATATATTTTTCTTGTTAATAAAAGAAGTCCTATGAAGTGCATCATTATTCGTCAAAATGCAATATTTTTACAATTATATCTTACAAAATATTAACAATCAAACACATACTTACATATTCTCAAAACGAGGATATCCTTAAAGTAACATCTTAACCATAAATTATAAAACAATTATCTCTGCACATCTGCTATGCAATTTTTTGTTTTCATAAAAAGAAAACGTATTGCCATTAATCGTATTTTTGAAACAATAAATAATTCTAACATCAATACAAATTAATATGTTTACAATAGAGCAAATTAAAGAAGCACACTCAAAAGTGAAAACTGGAGCTGATTTTCCTAATTATATTCAAGATTTAATAATCTTAGGAGTAAAAGGATATGACACCAATGTAAATGATGGTACTGTAGAATATTATGGTGTAAACAATTATAGAGTTGCCACTGATGATAAATACGATGAAATTAAAGTAACATCAAATGTTAATAAAGAACGTTTTCTAGAATTCTTATTACAACACCAAGACGGACAAACAGATTATATAACATTTTGCAAACAAGCAGGAGAATGCGGTATTGCTAAATGGAGAGTAGATATTATCGAAATGACTTGTACGTACTACGATAGATCTGGAAATGAAATATTAATAGAAAAGATTCCTGATTAATTAAATAAAATCATCAATTCAAAATTTATTCAATGCAATTTTCTGGTCAAAAAATCTATTCGATTGCCCAAAAAAGTATGTTGTTATTACTTTTTATAACTGCTTTTTCAGGATTTTCTCAAAATAGTAAAAGCAATTCAAAATTTAAGGTAATTGCATTTTATACTGCCAAAAATGACCAAGCACATATCAGTTTTGTGCATGAAGCCAATAAATGGTTTCCTAAGATGGCAGAGAAATATAATTTTGAATATGATTCAACCAATAATTGGGATAATCTAAATGCTAAGTTCTTAGCAAAATATCAGGTCGTTATATTCTTAGATACACGACCCGAAGAAACCAAGCAACGAGAAGCGTTTAAAAAGTATATGGAAAATGGTGGCGCCTGGATTGGTTTTCACTTCGCTGCATTTGCCTTAAACGATTCTCAATACCCACAAAACTGGGATTGGTACCACAATCAATTTTTAGGATCTGGCGAATACGGAAGCAATACATGGAAACCTACATCGGCAATACTACGACTTGAAAGCAAATTTATTATAACCAAAGATATTCCTCAAACATTTAAATCATCGCCAAACGAATGGTACAGATGGCAAAATGACCTTAGGGATAATCCTGATATCAATATACTCTTAGCAATAGATGATACTAGTTTTCCTTTAGGTACTGGACCAAAACCAAGCGAGATATGGCATAGTGGTTATTATCCTGTCGTTTGGACAAATAAGAAGTATAAAATGGTCTATTTTAATATGGGACATAATGATATCGATTATGAGAATAACACCAATAAAACACTTTCGTACACATTCGAAAACGAACCACAAAGTCAGCTGGTTATAAACACGTTATTGTGGCTAAAAAGCAATACAGGAAAACTTTAATTTTTAATTCATAAAAAAATGTCAGAACAAGTATCACCCATCATAAATACAGAAGATTTAATAGCTTTACAAAAATCAGATATTGTAATTGTTGATGCCAGAGCAGGAATCAATGCCAAAGAAAACTATACAGCATCTCATTTACAAAATGCTCGCTATGTTGATTTAAATCTCGATTTGGCAACTGTTCCTACAGATGCTGCAAATGGTGGCAGACATCCATTACCTTCATTGTCAAAATTTTCCGAAGTGTTATCAAAACTCGGAATATCACCATCAAGTCATGTAATTATATATGATGATAAAAATAGTTCGAATGCTGCAGCACGTTTCTGGTGGATGCTTAGAGCAATTGGACACAAAAAAGTACAGGTTATAAATGGTGGTTTACAAGCAGCTATACAAGCAGGTTTTCCTGTAAGTTCTGGAATTGAAACTTTTGCGGAAGCTGCATTATATCCAATCTCTAACTGGGAATTATCTCAGGCAGATATTACCGAAATTGACAAAGCAAGCAAAAACCAAGATACCATAATCATTGATGTTCGGGATAAAGACCGTTTTGACGGCTTAACAGAACCTATCGATTTAATTGCAGGACATATTCCCGGAGCGACAAATGTTCCTTTTACCAGCAATCTAAATGAAGATGGTACCTATTTATCTCCAGAAGTTTTAAAAGCTAAATATCAAGGTATAATAGGCAATACAAAACCCGAAAACGTAATTGTACATTGCGGTTCGGGCGTAACAGCATGTCATACGCTACTTGCAATGGATTATGCCGGATTACCAATTCCTAAACTTTATGTTGGTTCCTGGAGTGAATGGTCAAGAAATAATCGCCCAATGATTACTGCCGAAACAAAATAGAATTCTTAAATTGCGCAAATGAACACTATAGAACATTGGGACATCCTTTTATCCAATACAGTTAATAAAAAAGCTTTTATCGAAACGGTACTTGACGGAAATGCCGAAGGAGAATTAGCGGCTTTTAATTCCCTAAACGGAATTCTATTTTCGGACATTGCAATTGATAAATTTATAGAAAAAGAATACCAATATGATCTGATTGAAGCCGCTGCAGAATCAAACAGAAAACTACGAACATTCTCCTCTGGCGAACGTAAAAAAGAGTTCTTAAACTATTGCGTAAAGCAAAATCCAGATTATATTATTTTTGATAATCCGCTAGATCATTTGGATCATGCCTCACGTATTACATTGGCAAATTCTCTGGAACAATTGGCGAAATCAGTTCGGATAATTCAATTGGTAAATCGTGCTGCCGATTTGTTTCCTTTTATTCAGAATAAAGCCCAAATTACAGATAATTCTTTTGTTTTAAACGAAATAAAAACTACCGAAAATAGTTCAAATTCAGTAAAAGTCTCCATTCCTAAACCTGCAGAACCTACAGATTACGATGAAGAAGTATTGATACACATGAATGCCGTTTCTGTAAGTTACGACGAAAGAAAAATCGTTGACGCTATTACGTGGACAATTAAAAAGAATGAATTTTGGCAACTTATCGGACCTAACGGTTCTGGAAAAAGTACAATCCTATCCTTAATTTCTGGTGACAATCCAAAAGGCTACGGACAAGATTTATTCCTTTTTGGAAAGAAGAAAGGCAGCGGAGAAAGTGTTTGGGATATCAAAAAGAGAATTGGGTATTTTTCGACTTCCATGACCGATTTATTTCAGAAAAAGCACAGCTTAGAACACATGATTTTATCTGGTTTTTTTGATTCAATTGGATTATATACGGAACCAACATCCTTACAAAGACAAATCGTATCGCAATGGCTTGATGTAATTAAAATGAGCCATTTAAAGAATAAAACATTTACACAACTTTCTATTGGGCAGCAAAGAGTTGCATTAATAGTTAGAGCCGTATTAAAACATCCGCCTTTAGTAATTTTAGACGAACCTGTAGAAGGTCTGGATGATGAAAATGTAGCTTTAGTTATTGAACTAGTTAATCTTTTGGTCAAAGAAACTAGTATGACAATCTTATACGTTTCTCATCGCATAGAACCAGGTCTTACACCTACATCTATATTCGAATTAATTCCATCAGAAACTGGGTCAATTGGAAATATCAAATCACAATCCCTATAACCCATTGTGTGCAATTCAGAAAAAAAATTATTTAACACATAGAAACATAGATTTTATGTATAAAAAAGAGAATAAAAAGAAATACATTTCTTTCACATAGCTAGAGCTATGTGCATTTAAAACAAGTGAAACGCCTTTTTTTTGCGTACAAGACCTATGTTTCTATGTGTTAAAATTAATTGCACCCAACAACGGGTTCCCTATAATTAAAAAGAGCCTGAAAATAATTTCAGGCTCTTTTTATATTCTTAATCAGCAGTAACTTTATAAGTAGGATCTTCGAGAATATCTACAATAATATTAGCATTTTTAAGTAATAATCGGCAATCGTCACTTAAATGATATAACCGAACCGTTTTATTGATTTTTGCATACCGTTCTGTAATTTTATTTACAGCATCAATAGCACTCATATCTACAATTTTACTTTCTTTAAAATCGATTATTATTTCTTTCGGATCATCCTGAACATCAAATTTCTCCATAAACCCCATTGTAGAACCAAAAAAGAGCGGTCCAAATATCTCGTAATGCTTTACTCCATTATCATCAATATATTTTCTGGCACGAATACGTTTGGCACTTTCCCAAGCAAAAACCAAAGCCGAAATAATAACACCTATTAAAACTGCCAAAGCCAGATTATGCATAAAAACAGTAATCACCGCAACGATAATTCCAACAAAAATATCGTGTTTAGGCATTTTATTAATAATCCTGAAACTAGCCCATTCAAACGTTCCTATTGCAACCATAAACATAACGCCAACCAAAGCTGCCATTGGTAATTTCTCGATTACTGGTGCTCCAAACAAGATAATAACAAGAATAGTTAGTGATGCAATAATACCCGATAAACGAGCTCTGGAACCAGCCGAGATATTTACCAGCGTTTGGGCAATCATTGGGCAACCACCCATCCCGAAGAAAAACCCATTTACAATATTGGCACTTCCCTGAGCAATACATTCCCGATTTCCGTTTCCTTTAGTTCCTGTAAGTTCATCGACCAAGTTTAATGTTAGCAAACCTTCCGTTAACCCTACAGAAGCCATAATTAAAGAATATGGGAAAATTAATTGTAACGTTTCCAAATTCCAATTAATATTAGGCAAATGAAAAGGAGGAAAACCACCACTTATTGAGGCGATATCGGCAACAGTTTTTGTCTGAATACCTAAACCAAGAACCAAACCAAAAACAACAATAATCGCTACTAACGATGCCGGAATTGCTTTGGTAATTTTAGGAAACAAAATTACTATTGCTATTGTTAAAGCAACCAAGCCTAACATAATAAACATAGGATTTCCCGATAACCAAACTAACTCGCCATTAACAAGCGTTTTAAATTGCTTTAATTGCGACATAAAAATCACAACTGCCAAACCATTTACAAAACCAAACATTACAGGTTGAGGAACTAATCGAATGAATTTACCCCATTTAAACAAACCTACCAGAATTTGCAACACACCAGCCAAAGCCACAGCAGCAAAAACATATTCTAAACCGTGCGATTTCATTAAAGCAATCAATACAATTACCGTTGCTCCTGCTCCACCCGAAACCATACCTGGGCGACCACCAAAAACAGCCGTAATTAATCCCATGATAAATGCAGCATATAAACCAACTAAAGGCGGAAAACCAGCAAGAATGGCAAACGAAAGCGATTCGGGAATCATAGTCATAGCCACCGTAAAACCTGCAAGAATTTCGGTTTTATAATCTACTTTTTGTGTAAAATCAAATAAGTTAAAATATTGCTTCATTATTTAAATATAAATCTGAAAAGATGAGAACAAATAAAAAACAGTTTTTTCCTACTATTAATATTTCAACAATAGCAAAATAACTTTTTTATAAGCGCAACAAAAGTAACTATTTTACAGCGTATATCGTTACAAATCCAACTTTACAAATGAGATAAAAGCCATTATTTCTTTAACAAAATCTATGATTTATTAGCGATATTTGGTAAATTACATCAATATTTCCTTCCGTTCCGTATAATAACAATAGCTAAGAGTAATTAAAAAAGAATCAAAAATGACAATAATAATTACATTTTGTGTCTTATTGCTTATCGCCTACTTATTCGATTTAACCTCATCGAAAACAAGAATTCCATCCGTAATATTATTACTCCTTTTGGGCTGGACAGTAAGGCAAATAACCAAATTCCTTGATATCGAGCTTCCTAAATTCACCCATCTACTCCCTATTTTAGGAACCATAGGACTTATATTAATTGTACTCGAGGGAGCACTAGAACTGGAACTTGACAAAACCAAATTGCCATTAATAAAAAAATCAGCAATAGGTGCATTTCTTTCCTTTATAGCATTTGCTTTTGTACTGGCATATTTATTCCATTATTATGGAGGATACCCACTTCAAGCCTGCTTAATAAATGCAATACCATTTTGTGTAATTAGTAGTGCCATTGCAATTCCAAGTGTTCAAAATCTAAACCTGAGCCAACGAGAATTTGTAACTTACGAGAGTAGCTTATCGGATATCTTTGGCGTAGTATTTTTCAATTTCATATATTATAATACCACTTTTGGATTCTCAACTTTTAGCTACTTTTTTCTGCAGATTTTAATTATGATAGTAATCTCCTTTTTAGCAACCATGCTATTATCATTACTCCTTAATAGAATTGAACATCATATTAAGTTTGTACCTATTATTTTATTAATGATTTTAATTTATGAAATTTCAAAAAAACACCATTTACCATCACTACTTTTCATCTTGATATTTGGTCTCTCAATTAATAATTTTAATCAGTTAAAAAACTATAAATGGAGTGAACGCCTTCGCTCAGAGTCACTAGCTAAAGAGGTACAGAAATTTAAAGAACTCACCGCCGAAGGTGCTTTTATAGTAAGAGCATTATTTTTTCTATTATTTGGCTATTCACTCAGAAGAGCCGAAATACTTAACCCAGACACTATCTTTTGGGCAATTGGAATTGTAATACTTATTTTTATAATTAGAACGATTCAATTACACTTATCTAAAGTTCCCTTATTACCCTTACTTTTCGTAGCACCACGCGGACTAATAACCATATTATTATTCATTGGTATAACTGTCGAAAATCAAATCGGCTTAGTAAACGAATCCCTTATTATTCAAGTAATCTTAATCTGTGCCTTCTTGATGATGTTTGGTGTAATGATTACTTCCAAAAAAGAAGAACCTCAAGCTGCAAAAGAAGAAAAGCTAGATTCTGGCTTACAATAAAGTTTTTTTACCATTAAGAGATTAAGAAAGATTAAGAAAAAGGCTTGAGAGGAAATCCGTTTAATCCGTGTTTTCGCCTTAGCGAATCCGTATCATCCGCGTTCTTTTATAGACAATCTAACAGCAAAAAAAGTAAAACCTTAATTAATCTTAATCTCTTAATGGTAAAAAAAATCAAAATTTTATTCCAGATAAAGCATAAAAAAAGCCCCAAATTGGGGCTTTATATTTTTAACTTTCTTCTTCGTCAGTATTATGCGATTTCGAATAATTGCGCCATTTATCGATACAATCAAGAAAATCCTGCGGAAGTTCAGTATCAAAACGCATCATTTCACCCGTTGTAGGATGAACAAAACCTAATGTTTTAGCGTGCAAAGCTTGTCTTGGCAAAGCTTTAAAACAATTATCTATAAACTGTTTGTATTTTGTAAACGTAGTTCCCTTTAAAATCAAGTGACCACCATAACGTTCATCATTAAAAAGCGGATGACCAATATGTTTCATGTGAGCACGAATCTGGTGTGTTCTACCTGTTTCAAGCTGGCAAGAAATCAAAGTAACATAACCAAACCGTTCCAAAACTTTATAATGCGTTACAGCAGGTTTTCCTATTTCTGGATCAGCAAAAACAGCCATTTGCATTCTGTCTTTTAAGTGTCTTGCTAAATTTCCTTCAATAGTTCCTTGCTCCTCAACAACATTTCCCCAAACAAGAGCAATATATTCTCTTTCAGAAGTTTTTGCTTCAAATTGTTTGGCAAGATGTGTCATAGCAGCTTCTGTTTTGGCAATAACCAAAAGTCCTGAAGTATCCTTATCGATTCTATGAACCAATCCCGGACGCTCGCTACTATTCATTGGCAAATTATCAAAATGATGTGCCAAAGCATGAACAAGTGTTCCTGTATAATTACCATGACCCGGATGCACAACCATTCCTGGCTCCTTATTGATCAACAATAAAGCGTCATCTTCGTAAACAATGTTCAACGGAATATCTTCTGGAATAATATGATTTTCATACGGAGGATGGGATAACATCACCGTAACAACATCAAACGCTTTTACTTTGTAATTTGACTTTACAATAACGTCGTTTACAAAGATATTACCCTCTGTTGCAGCATTCTGAATCTTATTTCTTGTAGCATTCTGTATTAAGCCCATTAAGTATTTGTCGATTCTTAAAGGTGCTTGACCCTTAGGAACTTCAAATCTAAAATGCTCATATAACTCTTCTTCTAAATCTAAACTATCGGTATTATTATTGTTCATTTGCTGTTTTTTCGTCTCCTGGCACTGCTAGAGAATCTGCTGGTTGACTTTCGTCTAAATAACTTGCTTTTCCATCGCCCAAAACCAAATCAATTTTTGATGATTTCAGTACGCGATCTCCCACTTTTAAGTTTCTTCCTTTTAAGCGCATCTCCAAAACCATGTCTTTTCCAAGATTCGGAATATACGTAATTGTCCCTTCCTCAAGCCCTAAAGCCTTTAATGTTGGTATAGCCTCACGATACGTTTTCTCAATCAAATCCGGAATACGAACTGATGAAAAACCAGATGCATTTATCTTAATATAAATCTTTCTACCCACTTTTACCTTCGTCCCTGGCAAAGGATCTTGCTCAACAACGCTAAATTTCGGGAATCCACTTCTATAATCCACACTATCCAAGAGTACGTAATCCAGATCCAGTCCGTCCAGTTTTGCCTCCACTTGCTCTTCGGTCAATTTCCTTAAATCTGGTACTTCGATTTCATGTCCGTGATCAGTTGTAAATGTTAACCAATGCATAAACAAATAACCTAAAACTGCAATAATTGCAACAGCAATTAGTATTTGCGTAAAAAATACTCGGCTAGTTAGATACTTACGTAAACTCATAAATTTATTTTTATTTGTGGCAAAGATAAAGATTTCGTTCCAAAAAAAATGATAATTTTGTTTAATACAAGAAAGCAGCTTTATAGTAGCCCTGAGCAGAGAGTAAGAGCGTTATTAGATCAGTAAATCATACATTTCCTCACCCAGAGCCAAGCCAAAGATTTAGGAGCTATTTCCCGCTATACGCTATATCTTTTTCCATGCAAAAAAAGCATGAAAAAAGGATACCGCTACTATCGGGGCTAGAAACACAAAACGTTTTCATAATAACATAATTAAAAAAATAAGTTCTCTGGGAAAAACTTTAAACCAGAAAAACTTTAAACTAAAATATTTAAAACTTTAAACTAAAATTTAAAATGAAAAACATTGCCATCATCATGGGAGGATATTCTAGCGAATATCAAATATCACTAATCAGCGGAAATGTAGTATACCAATACCTTGATAAAACCAAATACAATGGTTTTCGAATCCATATTTTTAAAGAGAAATGGGTTTATGTAGATGAAAAAGATGCCGAATTCCCGATAGATAAAAATGATTTTTCAGTAACCGTAGATGGAACAAAAATCACTTTTGATTGCGTGTTCAATGCCATTCACGGAACTCCGGGTGAAGACGGATTAATGCAAGCCTATTTTGAATTATTGCACATACCGCAAACCTCATGCGATTATTACCAAGCAGCACTTACCTTCAACAAACGTGATTTACTTTCAGTTCTAAAACCATACGGAATAAAAACGGCTATTTCATATTATCTAAACAAAGGAGACATTATCAATACCGACGAAATTGTAAAAAAAGTAGGATTGCCATGTTTCGTAAAACCGAATAAAGCAGGTTCAAGCTTCGGAATCTCAAAAGTAAAAACTGCAGCCGAACTTCCTATTGCAATAGAAGTTGCTTATAAAGAAGATAACGAAATCATCATCGAAAGCTTCCTTGACGGAACCGAAGTTTCTGTTGGTGTAATCAATTACCAAGGAAAAATTATCGTATTACCGATTACTGAAATTGTTTCCGATAATGATTTCTTCGATTACGAAGCAAAATATGAAGGAAAATCACAAGAAATCACACCAGCGAGAATAACTGATGAAATGACTCAAAAAGTAAGCGAAGTTGCAAAACGTGCTTACGAAGTCTTAAAAATGAAAGGATTCTCAAGAAGCGAATTCATCATTGTAGACAACGAACCATATATGCTCGAAATGAACACAATCCCGGGCTTAACAACCGAAAGTTTGATTCCACAACAAGCAAAAGCAGCAGGAATTTCACTAGAAGATTTGTTTACAAATTCAATTGAGTTAGCTCTTTCATAAAGATGCTAAGAAACTAAGGTGCTAAGATTCTAAGATTTTAGCACCTTAATTTTTAAAACTCAAAAAACTCAGAAACTCAGAAACTCAGTCACTCAGAACCTTAGTACCTTAAAAAAGAAATGAGAAAAGCCATATTCCCAGGATCCTTTGATCCAATTACACTTGGACACGAAGATATCATCAAACGAGGAATTTCACTATTTGATGAAATCGTAATTGCAATTGGTGTAAATGCCGAAAAAAAATACATGTTTTCACTCGAAGAAAGAAAGCGATTTATCGAAGAAACTTTCAAAGACGAACCCAAAGTAACCGTAATAACCTATGAAGGTCTTACGATAGATTTATGTCATAAATTAAAGGCACATTTTATATTAAGAGGATTGCGCAACCCAGCCGATTTTGAATTCGAAAAAGCAATCGCACATACCAACAGACGTTTATCCAAAATCGAAACTGTATTTTTATTAACAGCAGCAAGAACATCATATATAAGTTCAAGCATCGTTCGTGATGTATTACGAAATGGCGGAGAATACGAAATGCTGGTTCCAGACGCGGTTAGGGTGAAGAAGTAAATATTTTGCGTAAGTCATTGCGAGGAACGAAGCAAACACACTAAAATGATAAATTACTGGAACGGACATACTAAATGAGATTGCTTCGTTCCTCGCAAAGACAAAACGAAAAAATCCTTTTTAATCCTTTTAATCTGTGGCAAAAAACGAACAAAAATATAAATTTGTCCCCCTCCTAAATTATAAGTAAATTCGCATTTTCAAATAAACAATTAAAAAATGAGCATAGAAAGAGAATTAAACAAACGTAGCGGATCTAAATGTGAACTTTGTGGCGCAACCGAAAACCTAAAAGTATATCAAGTTTTACCTACTCAAAAAGGCGGAATTGATGAAAGCGTAATGGCTTGTAACACATGTGTAGATCAGATAGAAAACCCAGATAACGTAGATTTAAATCATTGGAGATGTTTAAACGACAGTATGTGGAACGAGAATGTTGCCGTACAAGTTGTTGCCTGGAGAATGTTGAGCAGAATGCGTGCTGCAGGATGGCCACAAGAATTGCTAGACATGATGTACCTAGACGAAGATACACTAGCATGGGCACAAGCAACTGGAGAAGGTGAAGAAGACGAAAACAAAATCATCCACCGCGATAGTAATGGCGTAATCTTAGAACACGGAGATTCTGTAGTTTTAATTAAAGATTTAAAAGTAAAAGGATCTAGTATGGTAGCTAAACAAGGAACTGCTGTGCGTAACATTCGTTTAGACCATGAAAACGCCGAATACATCGAAGGAAAAGTAGATGGTCAGCAAATTGTAATTATCACACAATACGTGAAGAAAATATAGTTTTTTAGTCTCAGTTTTCAGTCACAGTATTCAATACTGAAACTGAAACTGAGACTGAGACTGAGACTGAGACTGAGACTGAGACTGAGACTGAGACTGAAAACTAAAAAAGGAGGCTATTCAATATTGAATAGCCTCCTTTTTTATAGTAGATAATCTAATTATTTTTGAAACAATTTACTTACTTGGTCTTTTGTTAAAGCCTCAGAAACATTGTTTGCATTACCTTCTTTGTTCGAAACCATAAATTGAACAGTAGGTTTATCAACACTTGCTGTATAATGCAACCAAACATAATTGTTAGGTAATTCTAGTTTGATATCATACAAAGGAGTTGCTGTAAATCCGTTTACGATAATATTGTAAAGATTTAGGTAATCGTTATCAATATTCTTGAAAGTGAATTTTCTTAAAGTATTGTTTTCATCATCACTTTGAATACAGTTATAAAATACAGTGTATTCGTCTCCAATTTTTTGGATATAATTATTATTCACTTTACCTAATTTCTCAACTGGCACAGTTTCAATAACTTTAATTTGAGCAAAAGATGCAAAACTTAAAAACAAAACAGCAATAGTAATAATTTTTTTCATAATATTCTTTGGGGTTTATTTATTTTATGGGGCAAACATAATAATAAAAAAAATTAACTCCTTTCTTAGACAGTTAATTTATTGACATTAAATATAATTTATTGTTTATAATTACTTGCCACCACAAACAATAACACAGTAACTAATTGTGTATAAATAAATTACTCCTCTTCTTTCTTAATTACTTTTCTAGCTACTTCTATTTTAAATTTTTTGCCTTTCATCTTCTCTTCTTTGATGTTTTGAAGCAAATCTTTTACTTTATTGAATTTTACTGCAGCAAACGAAATAAAATCTTTCACCTCAATTAATCCCAAGTCACCTTTTTCTAGTTTTCCTTTTTGAGAAAAGAACCCTACGATATCAATTTTATTAAGTTTGTTCTTCTTTCCACCACTAATATATATAGTCTGAAATTCTGGAGGCTTAGGCAAAGTCGTAGCATTATCGACCTTTAAAACATCCATATCATAATTAATATAATCCAGTTTCTTTTCACTTTCATGAACTAGGATATAAGCCGTTCCCGATGCAAGCATACGAGCAGTACGTCCGTTACGGTGCGTAAACTCATCTTCTTTAGATGGTAAATGATAATGAATAACATGATTCATCTCAGGAATATCAAGACCACGAGCAGCAAGATCCGTTGTGATTAAATAACTCACACTTCCGTTTCTAAACTGAATCAAAGCACGTTCACGCTCATCCTGATCCATTCCTCCGTGATAATAAGTTGCGTAAATCCCTTTTTCATTAAGCGTATCACTAATACGTTCAGCAGCATCACGATGGTTACAGAAAATAATAGCCGATTGTGATTTTAAAGAACAAATAAGATTAAATAAGCTTCCTATTTTATCCTTAGATGGAGAAACCACCATTTTCATCGAAAGATTCGATTTATCTTCCTCCTCAGGAATAAAATCCAAAATAGTTGGATTAATTACTCTGGTATATTTTGGAATCTCAATATCCGATGTAGCCGAAACCAACACACGTTTATTCAATTTTGGTAATTTACCAATGATAAAAGACATTTGCTCATGGAAGCCTAATTGCAATGATTTATCAAATTCATCCAGGATTAAAGTCTGAACTTTATCCAAACGGAAAGTACCTCTGTCGATATGATCAGCAATTCTTCCCGGAGTTCCTATTAAAACTGCTGGCGGATTACTTAGATTCTTAATCTCGGTATCGATAGAATGGCCTCCGTAACAAATATTAACTTTGTAATCGGTTCCCATTTTTTTCCAAACCTGTTCTATTTGCAATCCTAATTCTCTCGAAGGAACAAGGATTAAACATTGTACAGAAAGGATTTCGGGTTGTAATAATTCTAAAACAGGTAGTAAAAAAGCTAGTGTTTTTCCTGATCCGGTTGGAGAAAGTAGTAAAACATTATTATCATTCAGGATAGCGTCCTGAGCAACTTCTTGCATTTCGTTTAGGCTTTCGATGCCTAAATTCAAAAGTATATTATTCGAATGGTGTTTCTTATTCATTTTGCAAAAGTAGTCAAAATACTGTTTGTTTAAAGTTTCAGGCTTGAAATGAGAACAGAAATACATGAAATTTAACCGCAAAGCACGCAAAGTTTTTAATAAGCCGGATTTATTAAAATCGTAAAGTTCGCAAAGCTACATGTTTTATAAACCTTGCGAACTTTGCGAAAATCTTTGCGCTCCTTGCGGTTAAAAACTTAAAAGACTCAATACCCTACTGTTCTAATTCTTTAAAAATCAACTCCAATTCAGCTATTTCATCTTCAGTTAATGGTTTCAACGGACTTCTTAAAAAACCTCCATCTATTCCCTTAATTTTCAAACCAGCTTTAATAGTTCTTGGCAAACCTTTGTTTACAATAAATTTTAAAAGATTTAATTGCTTGTAAAACACTTTTTGAGCTTCCTGCAAATCATTTTTCTGAATAGCATTGTATAATTCAACATTTAGTTCGGGAATTAAGTTTGGCGCAGCCGTACACCAGCCTGTTGCTCCTGCAGAAAATGCTGCCAATGCCAACGGATTTGATCCATTAAAAAATGCAACATCATCACCAAGTTCTCTTTTCAAATAATGCATTCTTTGTACATCTCCACTACTTTCCTTAATCATAGTAACATTCGGAATCTCCAAAAGCCTCTTTAGCAATGCTGGCGACATATCTACTCCACCCGTTGCAGGATTATTATACGCCATTATTGGTATCGAAATTTGCTTAGCAACAGCATCATAATGTTGTACAATTTCATCATCAGTAAGTTTCCAATAGCTCATCGGAATAATCATGACTGCATCTGCGCCCGCTTTTTCAGCAAACTTCGCGTGGTAAATTGTTTTTTCGGTTGTTAAATTTGATACACCTACCAAAACTGGAACTCTACCATTAACTTGTTCTATTGTAGCTTCGGTAATTGCTTCTTTTTCTTCATCAGTCAAATACGGCATAACACCCGTACTTCCTAACGGAGCAACACCATGAGAACCAGAAACAATCAATCTTTCTAATAACTTTTTATACAATACAATATCTACTTTTTCGTCTTTGTCAAACGGAGTAATCGGATAGGCAATTATACCTTTAAACAATGTGTTTTTCATTTACTTTTCTTTTTTAATTAAAGATCTCTTCCTTCTTCTTCACGCAATGCAACACCTAAATTTTGTAGCTGAGGTGCATTTTCACAAGCTATATATTTAGCCGAAACCACATTACTTAAATTCTTGTGTCTGTGCCAAGCCCAACTCGGTATATAGACAGCATCGCCTGCCTTCCACTCTACTTTTACATCTTCAACTTCAGTATATCCGTGTCCTTCGATTACGTACAATACTGTTTCATAAGTATGTCTGTGTCTGTTTGTCATTTGGTCAGGTAATAATCCACCAATAGTCATACTCACGTTTTTACTCGGAAGATCAATAAAGAAAACAGGATGCTTTCTTTCAGTAGAAAATTGATTGTGAACTCCGGCTTGTTCAACATCTCTGTGTATTAATTTTTCTGGCATCACAAAAGTTGGTCGCGCAAATGTTTCGTGAAAGTCTTTTGATGAAAATTGTTTCTTAGTTTCCATAATCATATAATTTATTTGTTTTTGCATTATTGCGTTACAAAATTACCGTAACTTTGGACTACCCATATAACACAGTTTAAACACAAACACCTAGTCCAGATGTTAAGACCTTGGCAATTAGAGATTCAGATAAATAACAATTCCGATAAAGCAATTTATCTACAAATTGCCGATGCCATTATTGAAGCCATTAAAATAGGAATTCTTAATAGTGGAAACGCTTTACCTGGAAGCAGGCAACTTGCGGGACTACTTAAAGTGAACAGAAATACAGTTATTGAAGCGCTAGATGTACTCATAGCCGAGGGTTGGCTTATTACAATGGAACGAAAAGGAACTTTTGTTGCCGATATTTTACCTATTGCTACAGAAACCACAAACCATAAAAGAAAAACTGAATCTACAACTAAAGAAGTAAAGCCACTTTTAGTTTTTGATGATGGTATTCCCGATAGTCGCATTGCCCCAATGAATGAACTCGCAAGGGCTTACAGACAGATTTTTAATCGGAAATCGCGCTGGCAAATTATGGGTTATAGCAACGGACTTGGAAATTTAGAATTTAGAAAAGCCATTGTTCAAATGCTGAATTTTAAAAGAGGAATGAATATTACTCCAGATGAAATATGCATTACCCGAGGCAGCCAAATGGCAATGTACCTAGCCTCGCATTGCTTATTTACCAAAGGAGATTATATAATGGTCGAAAATCCCGGATATAAACCCGCTTGGGAAACATTTGAAAATACCGGAGCTCAATTACTCCCAATATCTGTTGATAAAGACGGATTAGTAGTTGATGAGGTTGAGGAATACGTAAAGAAATACGAGAATATTAAAGCTATTTACGTTACACCTCACCATCAATTCCCAACTACAGTAACACTGAGTTTAAAAAGAAGATTAAAGCTCGTAGAATTATCCAATACTTACGGTTTTACAATTATTGAAGATGATTATGACAATGAATTCCATTTTGGACAAAGACCAATCCTGCCAATTTCAAGCTATAGCAATGCCAAAAACACGATTTACATAGGCACATTAAGTAAAATAGTCGCGCCAGCATTAAGAATTGGCTACTTGGTAACCAATATAGAAACCATAGAAAAAGTAGCCAAACACAGGAAAATAATCGATGTGCAAGGCGATAATATTATGGAAGAAGCAGTTTTACAACTGATAAATGAAGGAGAAATAAAAAGACATATCAAACGAACAACTATCATTTACAAAGCCAAAAGAGATTACTTTGAAACCATTTGCAACAAATACCTAAAAGACAAAACAACATTCGTAAAACCTGAAGGAGGCTTAGCATTTTGGATTGTACCAAATTCACCCGTAAACATCTCTGAAATTGCAGATAAACTCCTTTTAAAAGGGATAAAAATTATGACTCCCGAAAAGTTTAGTTTCGATAAACCCATATCAGGATTCAGACTTGGTTATGCCTCCTTAACCGAACAACAAATCGAAGAAGGAATTATAGAATTGGCGAAACATTTGTAATGAGTAATTTGTTTCAGGTTTCAAGTTAATACTGTGTGTGTGTGTGTTTATTTAACCACAAAGAGCGCAATTTTTTTTATATTGAATGTATTGACAAACGCAAACTTCGCAAAGCTATTTGAATATAGCTTTGCGAACTTTGTGAAAATCTTTACTCTCTTTACGGTTAATACCCACAGGATATTAGAATTCTAAAAATAGGATATACAAAGAAATTAATTGTTATTTTTTGTCAATCTTATAAAGTCTTCCTCCATCAGTAATAGCGTATAACGCTCCGTCTTTTCCTTGAGTGACATCTCTAAAACGTTGGTTTTCTGAAGCCAAAAGTCTTTCTTCCCCAACAACTTTATTGTCTTTTATAGCAAGACGTACGATATGCATTCCGCTTAAAGCCCCTATGAAAAGATTATTTTGCCATTCTGGAACACGATTTCCTGTATAGAAAGTCATTCCGCTTGGTGAAACCACTGGATCCCAATAGTAAACCGGTTGCTCCAAACCATCTTGTTGCTGAATTCCCGCTCCAATTTTTTCTCCGCTGTATTCTATTCCGTATGTAATGGTTGGCCATCCGTAATTTGCACCTGCCTTTATACGATTGATTTCATCTCCTCCGCGTGGTCCGTGCTCAGCAACCCAAATTTCATTAGTAACAGGATTAAGTGCTAAACCCTGTGGATTTCTATGACCAATACTATATAATTCAGGCAAAGCTCCAGTTTGCGCAAAAGTAGGATTTCCAGTTGCGGGTTGCCCTTCTTTTGTTATTCTAACTACTTTACCCAAACCTGTTGCAACTGATTGTGCTAATGGTCTGGTTTCAAGCACAGATCTTTCTCCGGTAGTTACAACAAGAAAACCTGTTTTATCGAAAAGAATACGTCCGCCATAATGAAGTGTACTTGCATTGGCTGGTTTAGCTCTGTAAATAACGGTTGCGCCTTCGATTGTTTTTTCATCAACTGATAATTTCCCTTTGGCTACTGCTGTATTGTTTCCACCAGTTGTAGCTTCTGCAAAAACCCAGTAAATCATACGATTAGTTGCAAATTCAGGGTCAATACATAGTCCTAATAAACCACCCTGTCCGGCAGAATTAACGGCAGGAATACCTGTAATTGTACTATTTACAACTCCTGTAGTCGTAGCGATACGCATCGTTCCTGTTTTTTCGGTGATTAATAATCTACCATCAGGAAGACTTGTAATTCCCCATGGGCTTGTTAATGTTGTAGCAATAACAACTCCCTCATAAGGTGTATTGGTTTGCACACCACTAATTCGGGTCTGTCCTTCAAATGCTGGTTTGTAAGTTGTATTGGCAGCATTTCCTTCTACAGGATTTGTTATTGTACCTGGATTTACATCGACATCTTTATCACTAGAGCAGCTTAATAAACTTATTAGCATACTCGAAACAATAGCAATTTGGTTAATATTTCTCATAGTTTTGGGGTTTTATAATTAAAACATAACGAAAGTCATAATTATAAAATAAAAAAAGTTATATAATTTATGAGAAAAGTTATATGATTATAAGTTTCAAAATGATGGCTTTATTTTAACGCCAAGTTATTTTACCATAAAGTTCGCAAAGCTTCTTGGCACTTTTATCTACCTTGCACTCTTTGCGTAAAACCGTGCCTCTTTTGCGGTTAATCTTTACTATAGTCAAAACAAAACTTTATATTCTTTATAGTTAATCGTCGCATAATATTAGACAATCAAGCAACCTTTGCAACTTAGTCCCGAAGCTTCGGGATAGTGCCTTAAAAGAAAATAATTATATTTGATTTCTATTAAAAAACCAAACCATGAGAATTTTTACTTTATGCTTTTTATTCCTAACGTGTTCAATATTTGCTCAGAAAAACAATAAATACGAGACTTATTTCGAAAAAGGAAACGGAAACCAATCCGCTAATTATCAAGAAACCATAAAATACTACACGCTTCTTGCACATGATTTTTCGACTATCAAAATGGAAGAAATGGGACTGACAGATAGTGGATATCCTCTACACATGATTACTTTTAATCCTGACAAACAATTTGATTTTGAAACAATCAAAAAGAATAAAGCAGTAATACTTCTTAATAATGGTATCCATGCTGGTGAACCTGACGGAATTGACGCAACTATGCAATTGTTTAGAGATTTGGCTTTAGGAAAGATAAAAGCTCCAAAAAATACGGTTATAGTAACAATCCCTGTTTATAATATTGGCGGTGCTTTAAACCGAAACTCCACAACAAGAGCCAATCAGGATGGACCGGAAGAATATGGCTTTCGCGGAAATGCAAGAAACTATGACCTAAACCGTGATTTAATTAAATCGGACACTCGCAATACGAAAAGCTTTGTGGAGATATTCCATAAAACAAACCCTGATGTTTTTATCGATAATCACGTAAGCAATGGATCTGATTATCAATATAAGCTGACTTATATTATGACACAACATAATAAGCTAGGAACTGTTTTAGGAGATTATCTAAATCAGGAGATGATGCCGGCATTAGTAAAAGATTTGCAGAAAAAAAATCTGGAAACAACACCTTATGTCAATGCATTTGAAGAAACTCCTGATAATGGTTTTATACAATTTTCAGACAGTCCGCGTTACACAACTGGCTATACTTCTCTTTTTAATACCATCGGTTTTGTGGTCGAAACACATATGCTTAAAAAGTATGCCGACCGTGTAAAAGCGACTTACGAATACATGACTTCTACAATTGATTTTACAGATGCGAATTATAAGAAAATAAAGGAAATGCGTTTAAAAAACGAAGCGCAATATGCACCTAAAAAACCTTATACCATTAAGTGGGAAATTGATAGCACAAAAACGACAACCTTTT
Organism: Flavobacterium sp. GL_143; assembly: GCF_057834355.1. Taxonomy (NCBI): domain Bacteria; kingdom Pseudomonadati; phylum Bacteroidota; class Flavobacteriia; order Flavobacteriales; family Flavobacteriaceae; genus Flavobacterium; species Flavobacterium sp. GL_143. The sequence continues at coordinate 4,842,412 of NZ_CM174401.1, forward strand.
CATTTTTAGGATATGAAGCAACTCATAAGAAGAGTGAAGTTACAACTGGTAATAGATTATTTTATGACAGAACAAAACCATACAAAAAAGACATTCCTTATATAAAAGAATTCAAATCGGTTAAGGATATTACTGTTCCTACGGCGTATATTATTCCAAAAGGATTTTGGAATGTTGTCGATTTACTAAAAAGCAATGGCGTAACTTATACACAACTAAAAAAAGATACAATTATAGAAGTTGAGAGCTACCGAATTGCCGATTTTAAAACGACGAATTCTGCTTACGAAGGGCATTATTTACATCGAAATACCAAGGTAACTTCTCAGTTAACAAAAGTACCTTTTTACAAAGGCGATTATGTATTCTCCACTCAACAAAAAGCAATTAAATACTTATTAGAAACATTAGAACCCGAAGGCGTTGATTCTTTCTTTAACTGGAATTTCTTCGATACTATGTTACAACAAAAAGAAGGATATTCTGAGTATGTTTTTGAAGATACAGCGGCTAAACTGCTAAAAGACAACCCAAAATTAAAAGCTGAATTGGAACAAGCAAAACTCAACGATCCGAAACTTGCCAAAGATCCCGAAGCACAACTGGATTGGGTTTACAAACATTCTGCATATTATGAAAAGGCGCATATGCAATATCCAATATATCGTGTTTTGTGAATTTAACCGCAATCCCGTCCCGAAGCTTCGGGATCGGGAGCAAAGCTTTTTATATTGATTCTCTTGTAAAATGCTAAGGTCGCAAAGCTGTTTCGCTAATCCTTTGTCAAAGTTTTTCAACTTTGACAAAGGTAAAACTGAGATTTAAAAATCAACAGCTTTTATGGTTAACCATAATATTACAATATTATAAGCTTTTATATTTGGACTGATATTTTCTTAAAAATATACAAAACAGAAATAATCTTACAAACTTTAAGCTAATTAAATTATGAAAAAACTTTTATGGATAATATTAATAGTAATTGGTTTCTTTTGGATATTAGGCAAATACAGTGAAGAAAGCAATACTGCTATAAACGATAGAAGAACCTATGAAACGAACTGGAGACAACCAACAAATAAAGAACTCCTCACAATTAGTAAGTTAATGATAAAGAACAACATTAAAGGTTGTGGCGAATATCACGTAAAAGAAATAGAAAACGGTGAATATTTGATTGCTTGTACAAGAGATGGAAAAAACTGGACTTATTATATAGCTTGGCCAAATATTGACAAGATATATTTGACGAGTTTAGAAATGGAACAAAAATTAAAACCACCATATTAAAATATCAACTCCGCTCCACGAAGTGTTCACAATTGCTGTGCGAAGTCTCCCGACTTCGTACCCATCCCAAAATGACGTTCCAAATTTATTTTTTTGATTCTCTTTGCAGATTATTGAAGCGGGGCTAACAAATTTATTAATAAAAATATAAAACCTATGTCTAGAAGAATAGAATTTCGCATTGATAATAGCTTGAAAATCTTATTGAATTTTGATGATTATGGTGCGATACTGTATTATACATATACTTTAAATCAAAATTTAGCATTACAGTTATACAAAGCTATGGTAAGTGAATATTATTACAAATTAGAAACCGGTATGCCTTTGGAAGGACTAACTGAAACAGATAGTAATGTCTATATCTCAATAAATGATTTACCTCAACTAACTGCATTTTTAAATAATAAAGTTATCCCTTCTTTACAATTGTTACCTCTAAATCTCGATTTAGCAACCACATGGAACATAGGAAATAGCTTCGAAGCTTTTTTAATGAATCAAGGTAGCTTTTTTAATTATTTTAATATTGATGATGTAGAGCAAGATGGTTATACTGTTAAATATTTTATAGATGTATATACTCAATTAAAAGATTTTTTTAATGATGTCATAAGTCAAAATACAACATATAAGGTGACAATTGTTTAAATTTTATTCCCGCTCCACGAAGTGTTCGCAATTGCTGTGTGAAGTCTCCCGACTTCGTACCCGTTGCTACATTCTGTTCCATTTTTTTTCATTCTCTTTGCGGATCATTGGAGTGGGTACGAAGTCGGGAGACTTTGCAAAGCGACAATGATTATGGGAACACTTCGGAGAGCAGGAGATTTGTATAATCCAAAAGACCCTACTGATATTGTTTATACTGGAGACCATATGGCTATGCATGCCGAATGTCGAACTTTAAATGACTTATCGATAAAAGTTTGGTAATGTTTTTATTGAACCTAGAATCTTTGATGAATGACTTAAAACAGTCAAAGGATACAATAGAAATTTCCTTGGTAGTGAACATAGATTCATTATGCATACATGTGCAGATTGTTTTTATTTAATTACTTTTATAAAATAAAACATTATTATGAGCTTAATTGTAACAGAAGACTTATTAGAATCCGATGGTTTTGATGCTGGAGGAGGCGAAATGTATAAATACCAAAACAAACCTTTTACAGGCATATTAATAGAGTATTTCCCAAATGGAAATATCGCTGGAGAAGAAGAATTTACTGATGGTCATCGAGGAGGTGTACAAAGAACATATTTTCAGAATAATCAAAAAGAAGAGGAATTTTATATCAAATTCAATAGATTAGATGGAATCTTTAAAAGATGGGATATTAATGGTAAGCTATTAAGAGAAACTGTTTGGAAAAATGGTATTTGTATTGAAGATAGTGGGCTTTTATAATTAATTCTCCCCGCTAGCGCGAGTGTCCCACTCGTGAACGTAATCAAAATCAATTAGATAACTAAACTTAAAAAGATAGTCACGAGCGGGACGCTCGCGCTCGCGAAGAAATCGAAAACGTAACTAAGACTAAAAACTAATAACCACAAACAGAATCCCGCGTGAGTGATAGCAGCAAGCTACCAAAGTAGCGCGTATAGCCCGACAGCATATAAAAAAAGACCCAATGAACGTTATGGCTCATTGGGTCTTTTTTTATATGGTGGCACGCCCAAATGTTTATTCTAAGCGATTTTACTTTCTTCTTCGAATAGTAATTTGATGTTTTCGTAGGAGTTTTTAAGTGCTTCTTTTATTTGTACGGGACTTAACCAGGCTACTTTTTCGATTCCTTCTTCCTGTTGTCCTTGTGGCGTTCCTTTAAAATCGGATTGCATTTCGAACCAATGCGTTATTTTTAATTTGTATTTTCCGTTGCGTTTAAAAACGTGATATGTCTTTTGTAATTTATTGGTAATTCTTAATTTACCAACTCCTGTTTCCTCTTCTACCTCACGCATGGCGGTGTCTTCGATCTCCTCTCCTTTTTCTATTCCCCCTTTTGGTAAGTCCCATTTTCCATTTCTGAAGATGAATAACACTTCTCCTTTTTTATTGTAAACTAGTCCTCCTCCAGCTTTATTTACAGGAATTTTTGACTTTAACGTTTTCATAATTTCCTTTTCGTCAGGATGATATAAATACGCCGCTTGAATTTTATTTTGGAACATTTTGACTATAATTTGCTCTATGTCAATACTTTCTAACAAGAACAATTGAAAATTAGTCTCTTTGGAGATTTCATTTGTCAAAAAAAGTGGTTTGTCGTTCACAAAAACTTTATACATTTGTACTATGATTTTTAATAAAGATACTGCCGAAAAAACAGCCGAATTGCTTTTGCAAATAAATGCAATTAAATTGAATCCAGGAAATCCTTTTACATGGGCTTCGGGATGGAAATCACCTATTTATTGTGATAACAGGCTAATTCTCTCATTTCCAAGCATCAGAAATTATGTTAGAGATGAGTTTGCTAAGAACATTGAAAAACAATTTGGTAAGCCAGATGTAATCGCTGGAGTTGCTACAGGAGCCATAGGTATTGGTATTCTTGTTGCCGAAAGCTTAGGATTGCCATTTGTATATGTTAGACCAGAACCTAAAAAACACGGAAGACAAAATCAAGTTGAAGGTTTTTTACAAAAGGGACAAAATGTTGTTGTTGTCGAAGATTTAATAAGCACAGGAAATAGTAGTTTGCTTGCTGTTGAGGCTTTACGTAATGCTGGAGCCAATATTAAGGGTATGGCTGCTATATTTACTTATGGTTTTGATGTTGCTGAGAAAAACTTTCAGGATGCAAAAATCGACTTATACACACTAAGTAACTATTCGAATTTATTAAACCTTGCTGTCGCTAAAAAATATATTCCTGAAGAAGATTTGGTTACCTTGCAGGAATGGAGCGTAAATCCTTCGGTTTGGAGACAAGAAGAATAATTTTAAATTCTAGATTTTAGAAATTTAGTTCCGACACAGCTTTGAAACCTGGACTTTATAAAGTTTAATAACATAAAGAACTTATGTACTTTGCTGCAAAAATTTACGATATTATTTAAATAAAATATAAAACATGAACTTAGAAAGTCCAAAAGTTACCGTTCAGAAATCGGCTCAAGAATTATTTGATTTATTGAGTGATGTGAAAAATTTTGAAAAATTAATGCCAGATAACATTGCTAAATTTGAAGTAATTGGCGAAGATGCTTTTATTTTTGGATTAAAAGGTATGCCGGAAATAAAATTAAAAATGAAAGAAAAAACAGCTCCAAGCAAAATTGTTTTGGGTGCTGCAAGCGACAAATTACCATTTACATTGGTATCTAACATCGAAACTGTTTCTGACACTTCTAGTGCTGTAAAGCTTGATTTTGAAGGAGAATTCAACCCTATGATGGCAATGATGATAAAAGGACCTATTGGTAAATTTATTGAAACTCTAGCCAATAATATGACTAAACTATAATTAACAATGGATAATTGTTAGTTCATAATTATAAAATTCAAAAGTCCGATTTAGCAAAGCTAAATCGGACTTTTTGTTTTGAAACTGTAATAAGAACTTTCATTTCTTTACTTCTTTATTCTTTATGTTTCACTCCCCCTTTACAACTACGAACCTTGTTAATCCTTACTATTTAAAGCCTTTGCATCTCTTTTATCCACAGATTAAAAGAGTTAAAGTGATATTTTAAATAGTTTCTCGCAGATTCGGCAGATTAAGCCGATTATATTTACTCCAAAAGCGACCAAAACACCAAGAAAAGATCAAATTTTAAGTCTTTACAAAGTTTCACACAATCCTTAAAACCTCAGAACCTTTGTAACTTAGTCCCGAAGCTTCGGGATTAGAACCTCAAAAAAGACGCACTGCGGTGCGCCTCTACAGAAAAACCTTTGAACCTTTGCAACTTAGAACCTTAGAACCTCAATAAAGCATCTTAATCTCTTTAATTTCAAATTCCGAAACTGAATCATCTTCTAGTAAAACTTGTAATTTTCCTATTGGAGAAACTCCCTGAATAATTCCCATGAAATTTTTATTATTTACATTTTTAAAGGGCATTGGAACTCCTTTTCTAAATAACTTATTAAAATATTCCCCCCAAAAGAAGCTAGATTGTTTGTTCCAAAGGAGAATATTCTCTTTCATTATCTCTACAATCGAAACAACTAGATTTTCTTTGTTAAATTGGGCGTTACAAATCACTGCTAATGAAGATGCTTTTGGCAGATTTTCGAAATTTGTCTGATTTACATTTAAGCCTAAGCCAACTACTGACACGATAGTGCCATCACTTTTGAGCGTATTTTCTATCAAAATACCACCAATCTTTTTATTATATGACATAATGTCGTTTGGCCATTTTATACTTAAATCAGGAATATTTAATTCTTCTAAAGCTTTTATTACTGATAATGAAAAGATAATATTTAAATTAAAAAACTGCTCACTATCAAGCAAGAAATCCTTAACCAACACACTCATTATTAAATTCTTACCTATGTCAGAACGCCAAACCTCCCCCATTTGTCCTTTCCCTTTTGTTTGGTTTTCGGCAGTAACAACAGTAAAATTCTCCGACTCCTGTTGGCTACTTAATAATTTTAAGAACTCATTTGTTGAATCTATGGCATCGAGTTTGATTAGTTTCATCTAAATAATTTATATAACTTAATTTAATATTTTGTTAAGGTTCAAAAATAATCACAAAAATTGGTAACTTTACAAACTCATATAAAATAATTCATGGCGAAAAAGACTGTTAATAATGATGTTCTGTTAGCGAACATAATCAAAGGAATCGAAGAAGTAAAAGGAAATGATATTAGTATCCTAGACCTAAGGGAAATAGACGCAGCAGTTTGCGATTATTTTATCGTTTGCAACGGAAATTCGAATACCCAAGTTAACGCCATCGTAGGCTCAATACAAAAAACTGTATCAAAAGAATTAAAAGACAAACCATGGCATATAGAAGGAACCGATAACGCAGAGTGGGTTCTTATGGATTATGTGCACATTGTTGTTCACGTATTTCAAAAACACATTCGAGAATATTATAATATCGAGAGTCTTTGGGGAGATGCCAAAATAACTACAATCGAAAACAAATACTAAAGAAACATTCTTCAAATGGCTAAAGATAATAATCCAACCCCGAGTAAATTTAAAATAAGTCCTTGGTTAATTTATACCGCAATACTTTTAATATTTTTATTTATCAGTTTTGCAACCGGAGGATCAAGTTTACAAGAGCCTGCCCAATTAACCTCTTCTAAATTCAATGATTTTTTAGAAAAAGGACAAATTGATAAAGTAATTGTATACAATAAAGCTGAAGCTGAAGTGTATCTTAATGCTGCTGCACTTAAGGATCCAGCGCAAAAAAAAGTATCTAAAGACATTTTTGACAGACCTAACAAAGGTCCTCACTATACTTTAGAAATTGGGAACGATCAAATTTTTCAAACTAAATTAGAAAAAGCAGTTAGCGAAGGCAAACTGAAAGATTTTAATTTCCTTCAAAAAAATAACTGGAGTGACATATTAATTAGTTTACTTCCTATTATCATAATTATTGGCGTTTGGATTTTCATTATGAGAAAAATGTCAGGCGGCGCTGGTGGCGGTGGCGGACAAATTTTCAACATTGGAAAATCAAAAGCTAAACTTTTTGACGAGAAAACTGATATCAAAACTACATTTAAAGATGTAGCTGGTTTAGAAGGTGCTAAAGAAGAAATACAAGAAATTGTAGAATTCTTGAAAAACCCTGAAAAATATACCAACTTAGGAGGTAAGATACCAAAAGGTGCCTTACTTGTAGGACCTCCTGGAACTGGTAAAACATTATTAGCAAAAGCTGTAGCTGGCGAAGCACAAGTACCATTCTTCTCATTATCAGGTTCTGATTTTGTTGAAATGTTTGTAGGTGTTGGAGCTTCCCGTGTACGTGATTTGTTTAAACAAGCAAAAGAAAAATCTCCAGCTATCATTTTTATTGATGAAATTGATGCTGTAGGTAGAGCTCGTGGAAAAAGTAATATGTCTGGCGGTAATGACGAAAGAGAAAACACATTGAACCAATTACTTACAGAAATGGACGGTTTTGGAACAAACTCTAACGTAATTGTATTAGCTGCAACAAATAGAGCCGATGTTCTTGACAAAGCTTTAATGCGTGCTGGTCGTTTTGACAGACAAATTTTTGTAGACTTACCAGACATTCGTGAAAGAGCAGAAATTTTTCAAGTACACTTAGCTCCTTTGAAAAAAGTAGAAGGTCTTGATTTAGATTTCCTTGCAAAACAAACTCCAGGATTCTCTGGAGCAGATATTGCTAACGTATGTAACGAAGCTGCATTAATTGCTGCAAGAAACAACAAAACTGCTGTAGATAGACAAGATTTCCTTGACGCTGTAGACAGAATTGTAGGTGGTCTAGAAAAGAAAAACAAAATTATTACTCCAGACGAGAAGAAAGCAATTGCAATTCACGAAGCTGGACACGCAACTGTAAGCTGGATGCTGGAACATGCTGCACCACTTATTAAGGTAACTATTGTACCTCGCGGACAAAGTTTAGGAGCTGCATGGTACTTACCAGAAGAGAGACAAATCGTAAGAACAGATCAAATGTTAGACGAAATGTGTGCTACTATGGGTGGAAGAGCCGCTGAAAAAGTAACTTTTGACAGAATTTCGACTGGTGCATTAAGCGATTTAGAAAAAGTTACACGTCAAGCTCGTGCTATGGTAACGATTTACGGACTGAATGACAAAATCGGAAATGTTACATATTACGATTCAACAGGACAAAGCGAATACAACTTTTCAAAACCGTATTCTGATGAAACTGCAAAAGTTATCGACCGTGAAATTTCAGAATTAATTGAAGGTCAATACCAAAGAGCAATAAAAATATTAGAAGACAACAAAGATAAGTTAAATCAACTTGCTGAAATCTTAATTGAAAAAGAGGTTATTTTTAAAGATGACCTAGAAGCAATTTTCGGAAAACGTACTTTTGATAAAAACCTAGAAGAAGTAGTTTCGTAATACTATTCAAATAATTTAATTATTTTTAAAATCTTAATTCAAAAGCCACTTTTGAATTAAGATTTTTTTATCTTTGAACGTTTTCAATTAACACGTAAAGCATTTCAACAATAATGAGCTTTTTTAAAAAATTATTTGGTTCAAGCCATGACGCATCTGATGAAGAGAATCAAAGTGAATATAGCAATTCACTTTCTGAGAATCCTCTTTCTATAGATGAACAATTCATTTTCAATTTTAAAAAAAATGGAGGTAAATTTTTATACTGCGAAAATATTCAGGAAGTAACTGAACAGTTTGAAAATATCCTAGAAGAAAATGATTGGTTTGAAAGCGAAGCCGCATGTTATGAGCCCGCCTTATTTCATTTACTAGAAGAGAATAAATTAATTTACCAAAGTCCAACTAATCCTAAATTCTTACTAGCTAGTTGTGAAAACCTAATTGCAGAAGAAGGTTCTATATTGTTTTCATCAAAACAAATTAAACAGAACAAACCTAACGAGTTGCCTATAAATATTGTTATTCTTGCAACTACAAGTCAAATTCTTACTGCTAAAAGTGATGGTCTTAGTGCCATAAAACGTAAGTACGAAAGAGATTACCCTACCAATATTACCACTATAAAATATTTCGAAAAAGCAAAAGAAGAAGACTTTACGCAATACGGAAGTGTAGCGAAGAACTTGTATTTATTGCTCTTAGAAGACCTGTAAGATGAATGAAACCCTCAAGAGAGCTCTATCTGGTGCCGTTTATATAGTATTACTACTAACGTCTATCCTATATTCAACGGAAAGTTTTATTTTACTTTTCGGTGTTTTTCTAATTATTGCAACTTACGAATTTTGTAATCTGGCTCACATTAATAAAATATTTTCAATTTTATTTGTTTCTGTGTTTTACTCAACCATATCACTCCTAAGTTTTTATAAAAGCGAAACTGAAAATTACATCAATAAATTTTTAAAAGAAGATATTAAATTCACCATTAATGTAGATCAATTAAACACCGCATTATTAGTAATCACTTTATTGATATCGGTAAAATGCATTGTATTTTTATTTGATGATACTCAAACAATAAGTCGAGCATCTAAATATCTTTACTTATTAGGATACATTACATTGCCTTTTATTTTTATTACCAAAATTTCGTTTGGAATAAAAGATTATAATCCAAAAATCATTATTGGATTATTTATTCTTATCTGGACAAACGATACCTTTGCCTACTTGGTAGGGAAATCTATTGGGAAAAATAAATTATTTGAACGTATTTCACCAAAAAAAACCATCGAAGGGTTTCTTGGCGGAGTTGTTTTTGCCTGTTTTGCAGGTTATTTAATTTCAAAATTATATATCAAGCCTAACGCTAACTTTAGTGATATGTCTATTTTAATATGGACAATCATCGCTTTAATCGTTGGTGTTTTTGGTACTATCGGCGATTTAATTGAATCAAAATTTAAAAGAATAGCCGGAGTTAAAGATAGCGGAACAATAATGCCTGGACACGGAGGCGTTCTAGATCGATTAGATAGTGTTATATTTGTAGCACCAATTGTATTTTTATTTTACCAAATTTTAAATTATGTTTCATAAAGAAGGAACCCAATCCATTTTATTAGGCACTATATTCGTTAGTGTTGTACTTTTATTAACTGATCATTTTATTGATGTCAATTGGCTTAAAATGTTGATTCAGATTAGCGCTTTATTATTGTTAATCATAATATTGCAATTTTTTAGAAATCCAAAAAGAACAGTTATCAAAGATATCAATCAGATTCTTGCTCCTGTTGATGGTAAAGTTGTTGTAATTGAAGAAGTTTACGAAGGTGAATATTTTAAAGACAAACGCCTACAAATTTCAATTTTCATGTCGCCTATTAATGTACACGTAACTCGTTATGCATTAGACGGAATTGTAAAATTTAGTAAATACCATCCAGGTAAATTTTTGGTTGCATGGCATCCAAAAGCAAGTGAAGAAAATGAAAGAACAACTGTTGTAATCGAAAATAAAACTTTCGGAGAAGTTTTATACAGACAAATTGCAGGTGCATTAGCACGCCGAATTGTGAATTATGCACAAGAAGGAATGCAAGTTGTACAAGGAACAGATGCAGGTTTTATTAAATTTGGTTCAAGAGTAGATATTTTCTTACCTTTGGGCACACCTATTAATGTTGTATTAGACCAAAAAGCAATTGGGGGTAAAACCATTATTGCTACAAAAGGGTAATGACTGAAAAAGATTTAGATACACGATTTTTAGAGGCTGTTGAAATTGCTTCCAAAATGACACAAGCCTCACTGCCACAAGATGTGCAATTGAGGCTGTATGCTTTTTATAAACAAGCAACTTTTGGTACTGCAAAATATAGCCAATCTGAAAATTTTGACTTGAGAAACGCTTTTAAAACAAATGCGTGGATTCAAATTAGTCATTTAAGTGTAGACGAAGCCAAAGAAAATTATATAGAAATCATTAATTCACTAATAACAAAATAGATATTTTATGAAAAAATATAGTATTCAATTTTCGTTTTTTATCTTGATTTCACTTACGATTCTCTCTTGTAATGATAACAATAAACTAACTGAAGTCGTTGAAGTTCCTCTACCATCAAAGGATGAAAAAATAATAATTGGGAGCCCAGATGAAGTTAAAGCAAATCCAGGAGCTTTTCTACTAGAAAAACTTCCGTATGCATATAACGCATTAGCTCCAAATATTAGATCATTAACTCTGGAGACACATTACTCAAAACATTATTTAACTTATACTAATAACCTAAATAAAGCAATTGCCAATACTGATTATGTAAATATGACGATTGAGCAAATTCTAGGCAAGTTAGATTTAAATGATGCAAATCTTCGTAATAATGCTGGTGGATATTATAACCATTCCCTTTATTGGAAATGTATGACTCCAAAACCAGAAGCTGAACAAGCTACAGATACACTGGCTGGTGCAATGAATAAAGAATTTGGCTCATATAATAACTTTAAAAATTTATTTAAAGCTGAAGCAACAAAACAATTCGGATCAGGATGGGTTTGGCTAGTTGTAGATAAAGCTGGGAAATTACAAATTACAACAACCCAAAATCAAGATAATCCTTTAATGAAAAACGCATTAATCTCTGGAACTCCAATTCTAGCTCTGGATTTATGGGAACATGCTTATTATCTGGATTACCAAAACAGAAAAAATAGTTATGTCGATGCTTTTTTCAATATTATTAATTGGGAAAGGATAAACGAAAATTATAAAACAGCTCTAACAAAGGTTAGAAAAGTCTAAAAAAAAAAGCTGATACAAAATGTATCAGCTTTTTTTGGTTTTAACAAAAATATTAATCTACTTCATAAATGAACGACTCCGATGGCGCTAATTTAACTTTAGCTTTTCCTTCGCCATTTTTCACAACCAAACTAGTTTTACCTTTTAAATACAATTGATCCGTAAGCGTATATTCTCCATCTTTCAAATTCCATTTAGCAATAACATCCACAGGAACTTTCAATTCAAATTCACTGGTTTTATCCGCAGAAAAATTAACTACAATAATTAGTTTTTGATTATTTGACCAACGCAAATAAGAATAAATACCAGCATCATATCCTGAAGTATTCTTTCTATTTACAGTTTGAATTTCTTGAAAACTGCCCATTAATGCAGAACTCTTTATCGAGAAATTTAGTAATCGCTTATAAAAATCTCTCAAATCCTTTTCAGATTGCGTAAGTTGCCCCCCATCAAATTTGCCATTGTTCATCCATCGCTGATGATTTGGCACGCCGATATAATCAAAAATCGAAGTTCTTGTAGGTTTTCCGAATCCAGCATTTTCATTTCCTGCTTCTCCTACTTCCTGACCAAAATAAACCATCGTTGGCGAAGTGCTTATTGTTGTAGAAACTACCATCAAAGGTTTTCCTTTTTCTGGAGTTCCAGCAAACTTAGAACTTGCCAAACGCTGTTCATCATGATTATCTAGAAAATGAAGCATATTGTGCTCAATATCTGCCATATTATGCTGAATACCCGAAAGCTCATCAGGCGAAGATTTTCCTTTTACAATATCTTTTAGTTTATCATACGTTTCTACTTTATCATATAAATAATCCATTTTACCAAAGTGAATATAATTACGATATTCCTTAGGATTATACACCTCTGCTAATAAGAAAGCATTTGGGTTCTTAACCTTAATCGCTGAGTTCATATAACTCCAAAATTCGTACGGAACCATTTCCGCCATATCAAAACGGAAACCATCAACACCTTTATCTGTCCAATACAAAGCGATTGATTTAAATTTTTTCCAAGAATCAGGAACATCTTTATCATTCCAAAAATTATAATGTTCTTGGTATGATTTTTTATCAAAATCAGCAGGAAGTTCAGGAAAATCTTTAGAACCATCAGGGCGAATTCCGTAATTTACTTTAACTGTTTCATACCAGTCATTTTGATCAGGTTTGGCTTTACGCGAACCATTTCCTGTCCATTTTGCAGGATTTTCATCAAATTTCCCATCTACAAGCGCATTTTTCTCTCCGTTTAACGGAACATCATTATCAGGAATTTGAAACGGAATATTTGGTATATAATAAAAATTGTTATCACGTTTGTATTCAACCGTTACATCATCATGGGCGCCAAAATCTTTTTCGCCTACAGGATTGTTTTTACCTTCATACTTTCTCGCAATATGATTCGGAACAATATCTATAATTACTTTTAAACCCGCTTTATGTGTACGTGCAATCAAAGCTTCAAATTCTTGTAAGCGATTGGCTGGATTAACTGCCAAATCAGGATTTACATCATAATAATCCTTTACGGCATATGGTGATCCTGCTCTACCTTTTATCACTTCGGGATCATCGTTAGAAATTCCAAATGCAGTATAATCGCGAACCAAAGCGTGATGAGGAACACCAGTATACCAAATATAAGTAACACCTAAATCTTTAATTTCGTGAAGTGCTTTATCGCTAAAATCGTTGAACTTCCCTACTCCATTCTCTTCAATAGTTCCCCAAGGTTTATTTGTAGTATTAGTATTTCCGAACAAACGGGTGAAAACCTGATATACAACAACTTTATTTCCTGAAACTGCTTCCTTCTTGTCCGTATTTAATTTTATGTCTTTTGTTTTACATGCAGTAAATAATACCATTGCGGTAATACCTGCTATAAGAATACGTGCTTTTATCATGTTTATATAGTGTGCTTTTATTAATTTTTAATACCAAAATGTATTAACCAATTTTTAAATTTAATCTATTTTTTAAGACATAAAATGGCAGAATAAATTTTAACTAAAAAAAGGGTTTCACTACTAACACTACAACGTGTTAGTATATTTATTTGTTGATAACTTAAACTTTTTATTAAAGGCGCAAAAGTTCATAGCTGCAAAAGTTCAAAGGATTAAAACTTTACTCCCGACGCTTCGGGATTGCGTAAACAATTATTTTGCTATTAATTTTTGCCACAGATTAAAATGATTAAACAGATTAAAAGCTTTTTTTACCATTAAGAAATTAAGAAAAGTTAAGTTTAATCCTTTATAAAACTTAATACCTTAATGGTTAAACTTTTTATACCACAGATTAAAAAATCTGTTTTTATCCGCGTTTTCGCTTAAGCTAATCTGTTTTATCCGCGTTCCTTTCCCCCACAGATTAAATGATTAAATAGATTCAAATCTTTGCGAACCTTGCGTAAATCTTTTCGCCCTTTGCGGTTAAACTTTTTCTGCCACAGATTAAAAAATCCGTTTTTATCCGCGTTTTCGCTTAGGCGAATCTGTTTTATCCGCGTTCTTTTCCCCCACAAACTAAAGAATTAAACAAAATCAACCCAATTCGAGTAAATTCGTGCAATTCTTGGCAAAAAAAGTTTAGCCTTATCAAATAATATCAGTTATAAATAAATCCTAATATCTGTTAAGGTTGTTTCCTTTTTCATAAATTTGACAAAAATTTAATCAATTGAAGAAATCACTCTTTTTCATATATAGCTGCTTGCTAATTTTAAGTGTTAATTTAGGAATGGCACAAGCTCCAAAAATTATTAACATCGAGCATTCTGACTTTGTCGACAGGAATGAAATCGAAATGCCAGGCGCCATTTTACTTACCGGAAACGTAAAAGTAAATCACGATGGTGTGGTTTTAACCTGTAATAAGGCTTATTTATTTCAAGGAGAAAATTACCTAAAAGCCTTTGGAAATGTACAGATAGTACAAGGTGATACCTTATTCTTAAATAGTAAATACGCAGAATATAGCGGAAACTCTAAAAAAGCATTTGCAACTGGAAATGCAGTTATGAGTTCGCCAGATGCAACATTACAAACAGACACGATAAACTTTGACAGAAACGTTCAGGAAGTATTCTATAATTCTAAAGGAACTATTATCAACAAAGACAATACTTTAGAAAGTAAATCAGGAAGATATTATGCCGAACAAAAAAAGTTTGTATTCCTAACCGCAGTTACGGTTACCAATCCTAAATGTGTTATAAAATCAAACCACTTAGATTATTACAGTAATTCTGGACATTCCTATCTGTTTGGACCATCTACAATTACCAGTAAAACCGATTATATATATACCGAAAAAGGTTTTTATGATACTAAAAAAAATCTGGCACATTTTCTCCGGAAATCATACATTCGCTATGATACCCGCCTAATAGAAGGTGATAGTCTATACTACGACCGAAATAAAGATTTTGCATCGGCTACTAGAAATGTAAAAATCACCGACTCCATAAATCGCGGAATAGTAAAAGGACATTATGCCGAAATATACAAACAAAAAGATTCCATGTTTGTTACTAAGAGAGCCGTTGCAATAAACTTTGTCGATAACGATTCCGTTTACATACACGGAAAAAGGCTAATGATTACTGGAAAAGAAGGTGATCGAATCATTCGTGCTTTTAACAATGTTCGTTTTTTTAAAACCGATATGAGTGGAAAATGCGATTCGATACACTCTAATAGCAGAACAGCCTTAACAAAACTAATAGGAAACCCAATACTTTGGAACGGCGAAAGTCAGATTACAGGCGATATTATGCATCTTATTGGCGATAATAATACCAAGAAACTCGACTCGCTCAAAGTCCTCAATAACACCTTTATAATCTCTAAGGATACCTTGGGAACTGGCTATAATCAAGTCAAGGGATTAAATTTATTCGGAAAATTTAGGGACGGAAAACTACACGATGTTGATGTCATAAAAAATACCGAAGTAATTTATTATATGCGGAATGATGCCAATGAACTTATCGGAATCAATAAAAATGTAAGTAGCAAAATCAATCTTATTTTAGAAAACAATGCTATCGAAACCATTACATTCTTCAATCAAGTCGATGGAGATATATTCCCCGAAGCCGAATTACCCGAAAATGCTCGAAAACTTCGAGGTATGGTTTGGCGAGGAGACGAAAAGATAAAGTCTAAAGATGATATTTTCACAAAAGAAGAAAATGACGAAAACGACAAATTAGTCCAAGAAGGAAAAGATGAAAATGCCAAGGAAAATGTCCCTATGAAAGTAAGGAAAGAAACACTCGATTACGACAAAAAGAAACCAGCAGCAAAGCAAACCAAAGCTAAAGCTAAGAAGTAGCATTCAATTGTAGTCTTCAATTTATGATGAACTTACTAATATAATGAAGAATAAATCTATCAAATATGGAATACTCATTTTTTTAGGATTTCTAACATTAAAAAGAAACATCCATTTTGGTGATTATTGTAGCGGAATGCCAGATGGTATTCAATGGATTGTATTTTGTTTAATTTTTATAATTGCAACTATTATTTTAATTGCTAAGAACAAATACGACTCAAGGATATATTTAATCGTTCTAACAACAATAATTCTAAATCTTACACTCAAACCTATAATTAATTTTTCTTTCAGCAATAAGCCATTTATGATTGGCTCAATTAGTAATAATTCTAGAGAGAAACAAATTACACTTAATAAGAATAAAAGTTTTACAATAAAACTTGAGCAACCAGAATGGTCATGCTATAAAAAAGGAAATTATGAAATTAAAGATAATATTCTAACTCTTAAAAAAGATAATTTAATCCAAGAGACAGATAGTTTATTTACATACAGATATAAAATAGACTTAAAAAATAAAATATTAATTCCATTAGAGCAAGGTTTTAAAACCATTTTAATCGAATCAACAAATTCTCAAATAAACAAATAAACGTGAACCCAGATTTTATAAAATACCAAGCACAAACATCACCATATCCGTTAGGAATGGAAGTTTCGCACGCCATAGGATCCTACATATACGACACCAATAATAAAAAATATTTAGACTTCGTAGCAGGTGTTTCAGCCTGTACATTAGGTCACCAGCATCCAAGAGTAAATCAAGCAATAAAAGATCAGTTAGACAAATATTCGCATGTAATGGTCTACGGAGAATATTCGCAAAGTCCAGCAGTAGAGTATTGCAAACTAATGGCTTCCCTCCTTCCAGAATCACTAAATAAAACCTATTTAGTAAATTCAGGAACCGAAGCAATTGAAGGCGCACTAAAACTAGCCCGAAGAACAACAGGACGCAGCCAGTTAATATCATGTCATAACGCCTATCATGGCAATACAATGGGATCAATGAGTGTTATGGGATTCGAAGAGCGCAAACAAGCTTTTAGACCCTTAATTCCAGATGTAGACTTCATTACGTTTAACAACGAAGAAGATTTGCAAAAAATTACCACAAAAACTGCCGGAATAATACTCGAAACAATACAAGGAGGAGCAGGATTTATAGAGCCACATAATAACTTTCTTCAAAAAGTACGCAAACGCTGCGACGAAGTTGGAGCCATGATGATAGTCGACGAGATTCAACCAGGATTTGGTCGAACAGGAAAACTATTTGGCTTTCAGAATTACGATGTCGTTCCCGATATTGTAGTTATGGGAAAAGGTATGGGAGGCGGAATGCCAGTAGGCGCATTTACAGCATCGGCAGAAAAAATGGATCTACTTACCGAAAATCCAAAACTCGGACACATAACCACTTTTGGAGGCCACCCTGTCATTGCGTCAGCCTGTTTGGCAACTTTGAAAGAAATTACTGAGACAAACCTAATGCCCGAAACATTAGAAAAAGAAAAACTCATCAGAACACTTTTGGTACATCCTTTGATTAAGGAAGTTAGAGGAAGAGGATTAATGCTTGCCGCCATGACAGAAAGTGCCGAAATAACAAACGAAGTTATTTTAACCTGTCAGGACAAAGGGCTTATTTTATTCTGGTTGCTGTTTGAAGGATGTGCCATACGTATTACACCTCCGTTAACAATTTCTGAAGAAGAAATAAGAGAAGGTTGCGCCATCATCCTAAATGTAATGGATGAAATAATGAAGCAAAAAGAATAATTAGGAGCTATTTCCAGCTATCCGCTTATATCTTTTGTTTTTTAAAGAAAAAAACAAAAGGATACCGCTTTTATCTGGGCTAAAACATATCGTTGATTACAAAGCAGTTAAAAATTAAAATACTTTCAGTTTTATAAAAAACTCACCTTGAAACTGATTGCAGGTACTGCAAATATTGTTAATTAAATTGTTCACAACAATTCCCTCCTTCCCCACATAACAAAAACATGTTGCCTAAATTTATAATAGGCTAATATCAAAAAAATAAAGTATGCAATTAAGCAACGAAGAAGAAGATTATAACCTATCCCTATCCAAATTTGAGTCTATGTTAAAAACTAACAAAGTACTCTTTTTTGATTCAGAAGAATTTGAAGAGATTATCCTTCATTATCTGGACATAGGCAAGGCTAATTTAGCAAAAAAGGCCTTAAAACTAGCACTAGATCAACATCCTAAATCTACAGGCTTAAAATTAGTACAAGTAGAGATGCTGGTGTATGACGACAAACTCGAAATAGCCGAAAAGCTTTTGAACGAGTTGTACGCAATCGAACCTAACAACGAAGAAATTTACATCCAGAAAGCAAACATCTATTCTAAAAGAGATCAACACGAAAAAGCAGTCGAATTACTTAAAATTGCTTTAGAATACACAGATGATTTTGCCGACGTGTACAATTTAATCGGTATGGAATATCTTTTTATGGACAATCTTGAAATGGCAAAAGATAGCTTTATCAAATGTCTGGAAGAAGATTTAGAAGACCAATCGGCCTTATACAACGTAGTGTATTGTTTTGAGTTTTTAGACCAAAATCAAGAAGCAATTACCTATTTAAACCAGTACATAAACAAAAATCCTTATAGCGAAATCGCTTGGCATCAGCTAGGACGCCTACATTATGGCGTAAAAGAATATGAAAGCGCCATCCGTGCGTTTGATTATGCAACTTTAATCGACGATGAGTTTCTTGGTGCATTCATGGAAAGAGCCAAAGCTTACGAACGTTTAAAACAATATGCCGAAGCTATAGAAAGCTACAACCGTACCATCGAGCTAGATGATGCAACATCGTATGCATTATTAAGAATAGGAAAATGTTACGAGAAACTAGGCAATAAAGCTTTAGCGCTAAAATATTACAATAAAACTGTACATGAAGATCCACTTTTAGACAAAGGATGGATTGCCATAACCGACTTTTATGTACGCCAAAAAAACTTCCAGAAAGCATTGTTCTTTGTTAATAAAGCATTAGCAATCGACAATCAAAACCGTTTATATTGGAAACGCTATGCGATGATAAACAAACAAATGAACTTTTTTGAAGAAGCAGAATTTGGCTACCGAAAAGCAGTCGAATTTGGTGATCATGCACTAGATACTTGGTTGTTCTGGACAGATATCCTTCAGTTTTTGGGCGAATTCGAAAGCGCAATTCAAACATTATTGCAAGCAACTGAATATTTCCCAGAAGAAAACGAAGTCGAATACCGTTTAGCAGGATTGTATTTTATGATACAAGACAATACTAAAGCCAAATTTCACTTAAGTAATGGATTACGATTAAATTTTGACAATTATATTTTAATCGAAGACTTATTTCCAGTGGTTTGGACTAAAAAAACGGTGCAAAATTATATTACAAAACATAAAAAACAATAATGATTCATATTTTAAAAAGGCGTTTTGGCTTATTAGGAAAAAATATTAGTTACTCTTTTTCAAAAGGTTATTTTACCGAAAAATTCAACGACGAACATTTTAAAGGATGTAGTTATGAGAATTTTGATATTCCGGAAATTAACTTTTTTACAGCATTAATAAAAAACAATCCCGATTTAAAAGGATTGAATGTAACGATTCCTTACAAAGAACAAATACTACCTTTTTTAGATAAACTATCAAAAAAAGCCACATTAATCGGTGCTGTAAATACAGTGAAATTTACCAAAAATGGAAAATTAAAAGGATACAACACCGATTATTATGGTTTTAAAAAATCATTAAAACCTTTATTACAACCACACCATAAAAAAGCATTAATTTTAGGTACAGGTGGCGCTTCTAAAGGGGTTGCTTTTGCATTAGACGAATTAGGAATTTTATACACATTTGTTTCTCGCGAAGCCAAAGAAAACATTATAGATTATAATTTAATCAACGCTACAACTTTTGATAATTACCAAATTATAATCAATAGTACACCCGTTGGTACAAGCCCAAATATTGAAGCTTATCCAGCAATTCCGTACGAGTTTTTTACAAAAAAACACATCGCTTACGATTTAATCTATAATCCTGAAGAAACTACATTTCTTAAAAAAGCAAAAGAAAACGGAGCCGTAATAAAAAACGGATACGATATGCTTATTTTTCAAGCCGAAAAAGCCTGGAAAATATGGAATAAATAAAATACTTCAAAAAATAATATCAAGACTACAATTGCATGATTGTAGTCTTTTTTATTTACGACTATTCCGAAGCCTCTCGCTTAATTGAACGCTGATTTTGAAAGCGGATGACACGGATTCGCTTAGGCGAAGACGCCGATAAAAACGGATCTAAAGAATAACAAATAGAATCCGTTTTTATCCGCGTTTTTACTTTTGTAAATCCGTGTCATCCGCGTTCCTTTTTTCTATACTATAGCGAAACATAACAACACAACCATTAATTGCCGTTTTTTAATACTAACATAACACCATAAAATAATCACTTAACCTTAATACTCTAGCTTTGTTTCTGTTAAACAGATAAATAAAGTATGAATATATTTTTAAAAGTACTCGTTGTAATAGCAATACTATATCTTCTTATAATTATTTATCTTTCTATAAAATACCCCGTTATAAGTTGGGATTGGACTAAGAAAAATACAAATGATTTAAACTTCCCTAAAGATTTTCATTGGGGAACGGCAACAGCCGCTCATCAGGTCGAAGGTGGACACACGAATAGTAATTGGTCTTGGTGGGAAAATCAAAAAAATAAAGATGGTAAACCCCGCATAGATAATGGTGACAAAGCTGGACTTGCCACAGATCATTGGAACTTATACCCCAAAGATATCGAACTCATGCAGGAACTAGACGTTAACTCCTATCGTTTCTCCTTATCATGGAGCAAAATAAACCCCGAAGAAGACAAGTTTGACGAAAAAGCAATTCAGCATTATTCAGATGTAATTGATAGCTTATTAGCCAAGAAAATCATCCCAAACATCACATTACACCATTTTGAAGAACCGCTTTGGTTTATGAATAAAGGAGGATTTGAAAAAGAAGAAAATAACAGTTATTTTTTATTATTTGTAAAAACTGTTTTTAATAGATACAGTAATCGGGTTACTTTTTGGACAACATTTAATGAAATTAATGTGTACACCAATTTGGCTTTTATGTCAGATATATTTCCTCCGGGCAAAAAGAACTCTAAAATTGCCGGGCAAGTTTTAAAAAACATCCTAATTGCGCATACGCAAGCTTACAAAATGCTGAAAGCTTTACCAAATGGCAAGGAATCACAAATAGGTATTGTAAAAGACATTTTCTTTTTTGAACCTAAAAATAGGTGGAATCTGCTCGATTGGATTGGAGCTTTAGTTGCCAATGATAATTTTAACAATTCATCATTGAACTTTTTTGAAACTGGGAAATATCATTTTGGCGTTCCGTTTGAAGCCAATGTAAATTACATTGATAAAGATGCTCCCAATACAATCGACTTTATGGGGCTTAATTACTATTCACATTATGCTACAACCTTCAAATTTATAGAACATGAAAAAATGTTTTCACCAGTAGCTGGCGAAGAAATGACCGACATGGATTATACCGTTTATCCCGAAGGAATTTACAGAGCCATAAAACGAATGTCACGCATTAGGAAGCCAATTATTATTACCGAAACAGGTATTGCCGATGCCAAAGATAACAGAAGAAGTTTATTTATAGAAAGAGAATTATATGCCATATCCGAAGCTATAAAAGATGGCTATGATATAAGAGGATATTATTACTGGTCACTAATCGATAATTTTGAATGGAGTTTAGGATATGACAAAAAATTTGGATTATACACGGTAAATCTTGAAACACAAGAAAGAAAATTAAAAAATGGAGGCAAAACTTATCAGACAATTGTAAAACGTTTTTCGAACATAAAATAGCTCTAAAACCAACTTTAGACAAAAAAATTCAAAATATTTTAAATATTCTACACTAATCTCAATCTCTTTTATCTCCTCAAAAACAACCCATTAGTAAGAATTTTAAACATAAATGCACTATAAATAAAGGTTTTATTTTGTAGTTCCGAACACCTTTACTATCTTTCGCTCTAGATTTAAAGTAAAAACCTTATACATTGACAAGATGTTAGAAGAAAAGAATGATAACCTGCAAGATGCAGATGGAAAATTAGAAAATGGATCTGCAAATTCTGCTGAAAACAGTGAGACAACTTCGGTTGAAATTATTGAAAATGAAGCAGAGAACATTGTACCTGAATCTGAGAATACAATAACTCTTTCTGAGGAAGAATTATCGAATACAGAAGCTGTTGCTGAAACTCAAAATCAGACAGCACTAGATGCAATAACCAATTCTAATGCTGAAGAAAGTGAAGACGAAACTCTAAAAGAGCGTCACGACCTTCCGATGCAAGATTATAATACTTTTTCGCTTGACGAACTTGTTGCTGAACTAAAAAAATTAGTTTCTTCAGACAAAGTTATGTCTGTAAAAGAGCATATTGAAGAAATAAAGAAATCGTTTTTACTACAGTATAATCATCTTATCGAAGAAAAAAGAGAAGAATTTAATGCTGAGAATCAAGACCCAAATGAGGAATTTCAATATCATTCTCCATTAAAAACGAAGTTCGATGAATATTACAATATATTCAGAAATCATCGAAATGCACATTTTAAAAATCTACAAACCAATCTAAAATCAAATTTAGAAAATAGACTGGCTATTGTTGAAGAATTAAAAGAGCTTATTAATCCGCAAGAAAACATAAAAGATACTCTTAAACATTTTAATGAATTAAGAGAAAGATGGAAAAACGCTGGTTCTATCCCAAAAGACAAGTACAATCACGTATGGAATAACTACCATTTTCATGTAGAAAATTTTTATGATTATTTGCATTTAGATCGTGAAGCCAGAGATTTAGATTTTAAACACAATCTTGAACAAAAACAAAAAATTGTAGCTCGCGTAGAAGAATTAGTTAATGAAGCTGATGTAAGCAAAGCGTTTAGAGAATTACAAGATTTACATAGAATCTGGAAAGAAGATATCGGTCCAGTTTCTAAAGAACACCGTGATGAGATATGGAATAAGTTTAGTGAATTAACTAAAAAAATCCATGATAAACGCGAAGTTTTGTTTGAGAACATTAGAGGTTCAGAACTTGAAAATCTAGAAGTTAAGAAAAATATTATTGCACAAATCGAAGTTCTTGCTACCGAAAAGGTAAATACACACGCGCTTTGGTTGTTACAAATAGAAAAAGTAGAAGCTTTACGCTCTGCTTTCTTCGCAGCAGGAAAAGTTCCTTCGGATGTAAACGAAGCTACCTGGACTGCATTTAAAACTGCTGTTAGAAACTTTAATACTTTTAAAAATTCATTTTATAAAGACATTAAGAAGGATCAAAACGACAATTTAAATAAAAAAATGGCTCTTGTTGCCAAAGCCAAAGAATTACAAGAAAGCACCGATTATGAATCGACTACTCCTGTAATGAAAAAGATTCAGGAAGAGTGGAAACAAATTGGTCATGTTCCTAGAAAATACTCTGATAAAATCTGGAAAGAATTTAAAGATGCTTGTAATAGTTATTTTGATAAATTAAAAGAGCACAAAAACGAAGAAAATGGTGATGAAGTAGCTGCATTTGATAATAAAAAAGCCTACTTAGAAACTATTCGTGAATTCCAACTTACTGGTGATCACAAAACAGATCTTGATGCTATAAAATTACACATCGAGACATGGAAAAACTTCGGAAAAGTACCATTTCCTAGACGTCATATCGAAGGTAAATTCAATAAGATACTAGATGCGCTTTTTGAAAAATTAAGCTTAAGCAAAAAAGAAACAGAAATGATTCGATTTGCTAATAGAATCGATAATTTATCAGAAAGTAATGATACTAGAAAATTAGACAATGAGAAAATTTTCTTAATGCGCAAAATTGAAGAAGTTCAAAATGAAATTTTCCAATTAGAAAACAACATTCAGTTCTTTACCAATACTAAAAATGCCAAGAAAGAAAACTCAATAGTTCTGGAAGTTCGCAAAAACATTGCGCTTCACAAAGAAAGTCTTGATGTTTGGAAAGAAAAGTTACACCAATTAAGAAATTTAGACAACCACTAAATCTATTAAAAGTTTATAAATAAAAAGAGCGATAATTAATTTTATCGCTCTTTTTTTGTTTTATATTTTAATGTTTAACCGCAAAGGGCGCTAAGGTTTCTCTACATAATGTCGAAAAACCGCAAAGTTCGCAAAGCCTTGTATTCTTTGCGAACTTTGCGTAAATCTTAGCGTGCTTTGCGGTTAAATTTATATCCAAATCCTAATTTATAAATGCTTTTAAAAGTGGGCAATTATATTGCTTGAATGTTTTTGTTGTACTATACACAGAATAAAAATCGATAATTTCTTTTCCTGATTTAAAAGCTGTAAGATTAGCGGATGAAATATCAGAATTTCGATAATAATCATAATAATTACATTCGAAAATCATTAAACTAGCCACTGCCTTTTCTTCTTTATTTTTAGACAATTTCAATGCCTTTTCATAATACATTTTAGCCAGCGTACATCGATAATAATTTGAATTTTGATACATCATCTCAGAATCATAATTATTTCCTCCATATATATAATCAGAATCCGTTTCTCCAATTCTAGAAGACCAGTCATAAGCAAGCATCATCCAAGAATTACCCCAATAGGAAACATTAAAATAAGCATGCGCTAATAGTAAATTGCTTGTGGCAGTATTCTCTTTTTTTAACTCAATTAATCTAGCTACAAATTCAGCTTTATTAAAACGATAACTAAACTTTCTTTCCTTAGCTTTTTGCAACACCTTCGGAACAAATGGATCTTCATTAAGATTATTTTTATACTCGTAGTTTTTCTGCCAGAAATTAGCGGGCATACTAGCAAAAACCTGATAGGCTATTGCTAAATTATTTTTCCTGAAAGCAATCGTTCCTTTTACATCTCTATAAAAATTTACATCTGGTGCCGTAGTTCCTGCACAAATGTATTTCTCAAACGGTGTTTTATCCTCTTTTTGATACAATTCAATCAGGTTATCCATATCCTCTAGAGTTGCATATCGCTCAAAGTAGCCAGTATATTCATAAAAAGATGGTGCATAATAATACCAGGAATCAGATGCTTCTTTTTTAAGATTAGATTTTAAAAATAATAAACCTGCTATCGCTTTATCTCCTTGTTTAGAAAACTCATCACTTGCAATTCGATATAAACTATACAAGTTTTTAAGTAAACTAACATCCTCTTCAACTAAATCCTCTATTACATTAAAATATTTAAAGAGATTATTTTGGGTGTTTTTATCTTGTAAATTATCTTGTTTTAATGCCACAAGAGCCAACTGAATATTTTTTTGCAATTGGATTGAAACATTAGCATTAACAGAAATCATGTTGACATATTTTTTTCCCAAGTCTATTTCATCATCTATAAAACACAATTGAGCAATTGCCGACGCAATAAAATCTTTCTGTTCTCCTGAAACTTCGTCATGAACATCAATTAAAAACTGTTTTAACTCTCTTAGATAAAAAATGTCTTTATTAAAATTATCTGCTTTGGCTTTTTCATAATTATCATACCAACTCATTTTATCAAAACTTACTGCCGGAATTTTATTAACGGAATATTTGGGAGTAAAAATCCAATCTTCGAGTTTGTTTATCTCTCTTTGAACTAAAAAACTAAAATAAATGCTATTAGGATCGAATTTATAGATTTGTTTTATAGTATTTAAGTCTGGAGCAGGATTACGCAAACTTTCGATAATCAAAATCATGTTTCGTTCATCATCATTCTTTGCCAATCTTAGTGTAGCGGCAGTTTGCTTAAAATTGTAATGCTGCATTACCGCAAATGATTTATCATCGCAAGAAGCAAAAACTTTACTCAGTAAATAATTTTGAAGAGGAAAATCATCAATACATAAAGCTTTATAATACAATGCCCAAGATGCTAAAATTGTATTATTATTGTTAGCAAAATAAGTATCGTATAAACGGATTACTTCGGCTTTGTCTGAGCTATAAAAACGATCTCTAAGAATAAGAAATGCGTAGCGCTGTTTTAAAAAAGGATCTTTGGCAGACAAAATCTTTTTATTATAATCACCTATTGCAACAGTGTTTACGTTTTCCGGATAACTGTTTATTCCGCTCCAAGATTCCCATTTAGAACTTGGAACGTTATTATATTCTAATTTTTTAGCTAATACTAAATAGTCTAAGAAGGGTTTGTTTTTTAAACGCAATAAAGTTGCGATAAAAGTATTCTTTGCAAAAACTCGCTTTAATGTATTGGTTTGATAAGCTGCTTGGAATTTATCAGAATCTGTTTCGTATAAAATTGTATAAATATCTGATGTAGAAACGTTTGCTCCTATTTTTTTCTGCCATTCAATACAATTTAATTCCTGATCTTTATTAGAAACCTGGCTAACCTCATGATAACTATTAGCTGAATAACAAAAATAATGCAGTTTTAAGAACCCATCTCTTTCTGATTTAAACAAGGCTAAACGACTCGTTTCTGCCGATTCATACCATCCGCAAGCAAACGAAGCCTGAAAAACAAACAGTAAAACTAAACTACTGAAAACGCGCATAATACCCGGATATGTTTTTGATGCCATAATCGTGGATGTATTTTTTATCAAAAGAAAAGAAAGTAACCTTTGTATGATTATCAAATGGTATTCTGTTTTTTATAATCGAAATCATTTTATTTATCTCCTCATCTGAGATTTTTTCAATTCTTATCTCATCCCCATTTCGCAAATACGTCTGCCCTATCAAAACATCATCTTGAAGTTGATATTTATTGTCTGCTACTTTTTTAAACCGTGTAGAATCTTTAACAAACTCTTCATAATCAGAAACGATACCTTTAAATTCATTTCCTCTAAAAACAACCGACCAACTATATAAAGGTAATGCAATATCTAAATCCAGATCATAATCACTATGTGTTATGTATTTTTCTAATTCATCACTTGTACCAATTGAGTTCTTCGTTTTATAATCATTAGGACTTGATAAATTGTAACACATTAATAACCCACGATCTACAGGGGGAGTTCCAGCTTTTTCACAATATTTATATTGCCATAATCTTATGGTTGCAGATAATTGGGAACTTTTAAATTCTTTTTTAACTTGTTGTAATAAATAAAAATAATTGTCCTTGGATTTTTCTGTCCAATCACAATCAATTAAAATCTCTTCAAAATTGGGTTTTAACTTAGCTAATTCAATTGCTTTTATGGAATCTAAATCTAATGCTTTTTTAATCTGCCCATTTTGCTTCCCATAATCTGAATATACAATAGTACTGGCTCTCTTATATGCCTTTTCTTTATTATAATTGAGTCCAATTTCTGTTATCCTTTTCTGGATTCTTCTGGCTAAACTATCTAATTGTACTTTATTTGCCTTCAAAACAACTTCATTAGTAATAAAAACACTTGGCGTAATTTCTGGATTACTTTCATTCAGATCTATTCGGCTTATCGTTGCAACAGGAAGAGGTTCATTGGTATATGGATTCCAATCCACATCAAAAAACCGAACATACATGTGTTTTACATTTAAATTCTTACAAATAGAATCTTCTTCTTTATCAAAATAAGCACTTGTTTTCCAATAACAAAAAGAACGAACGACTTCTTTCTTTTCATCGCATCCAGAGCTATTTATTACCACAAACAACAGTATAATAATTAAGCTTTTCATTTTTTAATAATACTTACAATTTTAAAGCTAAAGTAATGCATAAAAGAATAAGGTTCTTTATTTTTTTTAAACAATTTTAAGTTTCGATTGCTACCTTTGCAAAAAAAATAAACATGTCAAACATTTATATCGGGTATCACTTTACAATTGAACCTAAAGAGTTAGGATCAGAAATACTAATTGCCGAATTAGGCGAGAAAGCATTTGAGAGTTTTACTGAAACCGAAACTGGGATTTCTGCATTTGTTCAAAAGGATTTATGGGACGAAGCTATCCTGGAAGATATTCATATTTTACAATCGGATGAATTTAAAATTGAATATACATTCGAAGAAATCGAGCAAGTAAACTGGAACGAAGAGTGGGAAAAAAACTTTGAACCTATCGATGTTGATGGAAATTGCCATGTGCGTGCTCCTTTTCATCCAAAAACTGATGCCGAGTTTGATATTTTAATTGAACCAAAAATGAGTTTTGGAACTGGTCATCACGAAACAACTCACATGATGATTCAGCATTTATTAGAAATGGATGTTAACGGAATGAAAACGCTTGATATGGGTTGTGGAACTGCTATTCTTGCTATTCTTGCCGAAATGAAAGGCGCTCAACCAATCGATGCTATTGATATCGATAACTGGTGTTATTTAAACTCTATAGAAAACGCTGAACGCAATAATTGCAAGCATATCACCGTTTACGAAGGTGATGCAGCTTTATTAGCAGGTAAAAAATATGATTTGATTATTGCTAATATCAACCGTAACATATTGCTAAATGATATGCAAAGTTATGTTGACTGTCTGAATCCAAAAGGGACTTTATTATTAAGTGGTTTTTATGAAGAAGACATCCCTTACATCGATGCATCATGCACTGAAAGAGGGTTAGAATATGTTAAAAAATTTCAAAGAAATAATTGGGTTTCTTTAAAATATGTAAATTTGTAATTAATGAATTACAACAGTACAAAAAGCTGAAAAAATGAGTACTAAAGAAAAAGTAAGAGAAAAAGTTCGGGAAAAAGAAGCAATATCGTTTAACAACGAAATTATTGTGTATAACGATGATGTAAATACTTTTGATCATGTAATCGAAACTTTAATTCGCGTATGTAATCATACACCTGAACAAGCAGAACAATGTTCCCTTATTGTACATTATAACGGAAAATGTACTGTAAAAACGGGATCGATGGATAAATTAAAACCACAATGCACCCAACTTTTAGAAGCTGGACTGAGCGCTGAGATTATTTAATTTAATTACCAAAAATTTAAAAAATAGTGTAATTTATTCTATATTTGAATAAATTACACTATTTTTTTTATGGAAGAGTACGGGAAAATACTAATTATTGCAATGCCGATTTTTTTATTATTAATTATAATCGAGAAATCTTATGGTTTATATATAAAACAAGACCACGTTCCTTTAATCGATAGTGTCTCTAGCATAAGTTCAGGAATTACAAATTCGGTTAAGGACGTTCTCGGGCTTACAATTACCTTTATTTCTTATGAATGGCTGGTTTCTAAAATCGCCATTTATCATATCGAAACTACTGTCCTCACCTATCTTATCGGATTTTTTGTAATAGATTTTTATGGCTACTGGAGTCATCGTTTATCACATCAAATTAATTTTCTCTGGAACAAACATGCCATTCATCATAGTAGTGAAGAATTTAATCTGGCTTGTGCATTAAGACAACCTATTGCTAGTTTTGTAAATCTATTTACATTCTTGCTTATTCCCGCAGCATTACTTGGGATTCCCGCTAATGTTATTGCTATAACATTGCCTCTTCATTTGTTTTTACAGTTTTGGTATCACACTAAATATATCAAGAAAATGGGAGTTTTGGAGCATATATTGGTAACACCTTCTCATCACAGAGTTCACCATGCTATAAACCCTGAATATCTGGACAAAAACCATTCGCAGATTTTTATATTCTGGGATAAACTTTTTGGCACTTTTCAAGAAGAACTAGATACTGTTCCGCCTGT
Source organism: Flavobacterium sp. GL_143 (assembly GCF_057834355.1). Classification (NCBI taxonomy): domain Bacteria; kingdom Pseudomonadati; phylum Bacteroidota; class Flavobacteriia; order Flavobacteriales; family Flavobacteriaceae; genus Flavobacterium; species Flavobacterium sp. GL_143. The sequence goes on from NZ_CM174401.1 coordinate 4,872,304, forward strand.
TTTTGGTATTACAAGACCCGCAAACACCTGGAATCCTATCCGAATAAATTTTCAGCATTTGGCACTAATGATTAGTGATGCCTGGCGTGCCGAAAACTGGAAAGATAAATTCACAATTTGGTTTAAACCAACAGGTTGGCGTCCTGAAAATTTTGAAGAAAAATATCCTGTCAACAAAATCACCGATGTATATAACTACGCCAAGTACGGAACCGATAACTCTAACAAACTCATTTTTTGGTCGATTACCCAAGTTATGATAACATTGCTGTTTGTAAGTTACTTGTTTAGTAATATTGCCAAGATTGGTTTCCCAAATATCTTTTATTATGGCTTTTTTATTTTCATAACTATTTATAGTTATACTGAACTAATGGATAAAAACCGTTTTGCTATTTTATGGGAAAGCCTACGTTTACTAACTGTTCTTGCAATTATTCTTTATTTTGGAGATTGGTTTGGGCTTAATTCTGTTTTCCCCTTTGGTAACATCGTTGTTATCGGGTATCATATTATCTCTTTACTAGTCACGATTTATTTTGTAAAAGTCGATTTTAAAAACATAAAACCAGTTCTGGTAAACTCTTAAAAACAAATTATGAAAAGCCCCTTTCTTTTAAAATTCTATATTGGTTTTAGTTTTTTTTATCTCTTAATTCTTCTTTATAATCTTGAAAATATTGCTTGGTACTTAAAGGGATTACTCATCCCTATTTTATGGCTTGCTGTTTATCTTTCTGAAGACTTTCCTTCAAAAAAAATACTTCTTGGCGCTTTATTATTCTCATGGATTGGCGATGTAATTTTATTATTTGCCGATAAGGCCGAAATCTATTTTATATTAGGTTTGGTCGCTTTCCTGATATCTCATGTCATTTATATTATACTATTTAATAAACAAAACAAGCCAGATGTTCCTAAAAACAAAGGTGTTTTCTTTATTGGCTTGGGATTTATTTTAGTTTATTTAGCAACAATGCTTACCGTTTTATTACCAAAACTTGGCGACTTGCAACTTCCTGTTATTGTTTATGCATTAACTATTTCTACCATGCTTTTGTACGCTTTTAGCGGATATTTAATTTGGAAAAAACCTGCAAACACATACATTTTTGTTGGTGCTATTATTTTTGTGCTTTCGGATAGTATCCTTGCAATGGATAAATTTTATGAACCTATTTATAAAAATTCCTTTTTTATAATGCTAACTTATCTTATGGCACAATATCTGATTGTAATTGGTATTTTAAAACTGAATTCAGTAAAAACAAAATAAAGTACTGATTACGCAGATTAAACAGATTTAAGCTTTTTTTGCACGCACATTTAGCAGATTTGGCAGATTTTCTTTTAATCACTTTTAATCTGTGGCTTATTTTATCAAAACCTTTTACATTTGCATCATAAAACTGTCAAAACATGAAAAAAATAGCTCTTTTTATCATTTTACTTATTACAGCCACATCTTGTATGAGTACAAAATCTACTTTAAAAAATGTAGATGATAATGCGCCAAACTTAACTTTAAACAAAGACAATACTTTTATAATCACTGAATATAGCAAAGACAAGAAATATGGTTATGACAAAGATTACCCTATAAATATATTTTACAGAACATCTAAAGATGAAGTAATTAACCAACAACGCTTTTTAAATGCTCTGGCTGGACCAAATGGAGAAAAGATAACTTATACCAAACTTGAAAGTTGTTGCCCTTTTCCTAGCAAAAGAAGCGATATGGGAGCTGGTTTTCTTGATGTTTATGAATTAAAATGGGAAGGACAAAAAAAACCAATCAATTTATATCTTAATATCTACGAAAAAGGAGTTTTGATGGTTCCGCTTGGATTGACTTTAAAGAAATAGAAGAAAGACTTGTTTGTAGAAGCAAGACTAAAAGAGGAAAGATTTTATAGAACAATCTGAAAGCAAACAAACATAATTTAAACTAATAGTAATGTTCGGGATAGCATGTTTAATTTTGGTTATTTTACCAATACTATTTCAATTAATAGTTGGTTCGAAAACTATATTCTTCAAAAATTCTACTAAACTTAAATTTGGAAAAATAAGCCTAATAAGCTTTATCTCGCAAATAATATTTTCTATTGCTGCTATTTACGTCGCCAATTATAATCTTTCAAAATATTTTGATGAGCATCCGAATTCAACAAGATGTGGAATGCCCTTTTTTGGAGTTTTAATGTCTATTATCTTTTTTATTATAGTCCTATGTATTATAATACTTCTTCAGTTTTTTATTAAAATTTTAAAAGAAAGAAAAGCTAAATAAGATACTATGTTTAAAACAAAAACTGCCTTCATAGTTTTCTTAGCTTCATCAGTAATTGGTATTTCCGCATTATATTTTCTATCCAAATTCTGATTTTTGTCTTCGTTGCTTTCGGGTTTAATTGCTATCGATTCTGCAAGAGTTGTTTCTGCATTGATTAAATTTATTGTTTTATCTGTAGTAACGTTTTATTATTGGAAGCTTTCGAGAATTACTGATGAAATAAACTTCAAAAAATTCGTACTTCATCTTTTGCTAACCATTCCAGGGGTTTTGCTTACTAAAGTTAAAATATACCACCTACTCGGTTTCCATTATCTTTATTTTGATTTTTTTACATCTAGAATTCAAATACTAATTGGCATTTAAACACTTATAAATATTCTTTTTTTACTTACACAAATTCTGTTTGGGATTTTCTATATAAAACTTAGGAAGAAACTACTTGTTGGCAACAAGTAATACCAAAAACTTTTAGACATACAAATACACCAAAGAAAAACATAAAGAACCAGATAGGCTATATATGATAAATGTCATTGATTAGTTTATTTCAATGCCTTAATATTGCCCCGATAAAAGTGGAAATCATTTTTTAAGAAAGCTGGTTTTCATGAATTTAAAGAGCGACCAATGGAAGCTCCTGAAAATCCATGAAAAAGCATTTTAAACAAAAAATAGTACATGAATAGTGCAAAGAGGCTTCTTAAAAAAAACTTAATTCTTAATCTGTAAATCGCAAATCCTAACTACCTTTGCACTTTCAAAAATTACAAACTATGAACATACAACATATTCCACAAATTAAGCATACAGATAGCGGTAACTTCTTTTTACTTGCAGGGCCTTGCGCCATAGAAGGTGAAGAAATGGCAATGCGTATTGCTGAAAAATTAATCGGTATTACCGACAAACTTCAGATTCCTTATGTTTTTAAGGGGTCATTTAAAAAAGCTAACCGTTCTAGAATCGATAGTTTCTCTGGAATAGGTGACGAAAAAGCATTAAAAATCTTAAGAAAAGTTTCTGAAACATTTCATGTTCCTACTGTAACTGACATTCATACTAATGAGGATGCAGATATGGCCGCTCAATATGTAGATGTTTTACAAATTCCTGCATTCTTAGTACGTCAAACTGATCTTGTTGTGGCTGCAGCCAATACTGGAAAAGTGGTAAACTTGAAAAAAGGACAATTTATGAGCCCTGAAAGCATGAAACATGCCGTACAGAAGGTATTAGATTGTAACAACCAAAACGTAATGGTTACTGATCGTGGTACTATGTTTGGTTACCAAGACATGATTGTAGATTATAGAGGAATCCCAACAATGCAACAATATGCTACTACGGTTCTTGACGTAACACACTCGCTTCAGCAACCTAACCAAACTGTAGGTGTAACTGGCGGAAGACCTGATATGATCGAAACTGTTGCAAAAGCGGGTATTGCTGTAGGTGTTGATGGAATTTTTATCGAAACTCATTTTGATCCGGCTAACGCCAAAAGTGATGGTGCAAACATGTTACATTTAGACTATTTTGAAGATTTAATGACCAAACTAGTTGCCATCAGAAAAACTATTAATCAATTTTAATTTTTTATACTTAATACTTTGAAAACTAATTTTATATTATTTTTCTTGTTGTGTTTTTCAATAAACACATTTGCACAAGAAGAAATGCCGTTACAAGAAAAATACACTGCACATAATAAAGGTAAGTTCTTTGTTTCCTGGGGTGGTAACAGAGAAAGTTACAGCAAATCAGATGTTAACTTTAGAGGAAAAGGTTACAACTTTACAGTAGAAGATATGTCTGCTCATGACAAACCAAAAGGATGGCACATGGATTATGTTAATCCTGCAAGAATGACCATTCCTCAAACTAATTTACGCTTGGGTTATTTTTTTAGCGACCATTATAGCGTAACGATTGGGGTAGACCACATGAAATATGTAATGAATCAAAATCAGACAGCTAATGTAAATGGATATATTGATTTACCTGCAGATCAAGCTGGATCTTTTTACAACGGTATTTACAATAATACTCCTGTAGATATGTCTTTGTATGGTGCTCAAGAAGGTGGTGTAGATAAAGGTACTATTCAAAATCCTCCTCCTTTTTTAATGTACGAACACACAGATGGTTTGAACTATGTTAATACAGAGGTTTCAAGACATGATGATATTTCGTCTTTGTTCAATCTTCCTAATACAGATAAAGTTCAAATTAACTTAACCGAAGGTTTAGGTGTCGGTCTTTTATTTCCTAAAACAAATACAACCCTTCTAGGAAAAGAACGTCACGATGATTTTCATGTTTCAGGTTATGGATTATCGGCTAAAGCTGGTTTAAATATCACTTTCTTTAAACACTTTTATATTCAAGGGGAGTTAAAAGGTGGCTATATTAATATGCAAGACATCAGAACTACTCAAAGTAGCGATGATAGTGCTTCTCAAGACTTTTTCTTTTTCCAGAGAATTATTGCTTTCGGAGGTATCTTCAGAATATAATTTACAAATTCATAAAAAATAGTCATCATTTTATTTGGTGACTATTTTTTTTATTATTTACTTTGTAATTCAAAGTACTTTATATGGAAGATAAATATTTACAGGATATTACTGAAATAAAAAACATGATGAATAAATCTTCCCAGTTTATTTCATTAAGTGGCTTATCAGGAATTATGGCAGGAATATATGCTCTTATTGGCGCTCACATCGCCAATGGTCTTATTGAGAGCCATTCGAGCTATTATGTAACTCTGGAAAGTAAAACTTTTAAGTTAATTGTACTAACTGCTTTTTTGGTATTATTATTTTCTGTTATAACTGCTGCGATATTAACTGTTAGCAAAGCCAAAAAGCAGGGTGAAAAAATATGGAATTCTACTTCTAAAAGAGTATTAATCAATTTTTTAATTCCGCTTGTTACTGGTGGTATTTTCGGCTTACTTTTGCTTCGAAATGGTTATTATGGTTTAATCGGTCCAGTCACTCTCCTATTTTACGGATTAGCTTGTGTAAATGCAAGTAAATATACTTTGAGGGATGTGCGTTATCTAGGAATTACCATAATTATCCTTGGATTAATTTCAACTGAATTCTCTGGTTACGCTTTGGAATTTTGGGCATTAGGCTTTGGAGTTTGCCATATTATATACGGAAGTGTTATGTACTTTAAATACGACAGGAAATAATCTTTATTTGTCATAACTCTAAAAAGTAAAACATGAAAAATTTTAAATATATTTTCGCAGGGGTTACCTTGATAATCAGCTTTTGCTTTGCTTTATACATTACAAAGCAGTTTTTCCCGAACAATCCTTTTTCAAAACCAACAGCTGAAAATTCAAAGTTAAAGGTCAATTTGTTAGACAAAATCCAGGCAGGTGATTTAATCTTTCAAACTTCAGAATCTAGTCAGTGTGAGGCGGTAAGAATTGCTACAAAATCTAAATTCTCACATTGCGGAATCGTTTATATTTTAGACGGGAAACGTTTTGTTTTTGAAGCTGTACAGCCCGTAAAACTAACTCCTCTGGACGAATGGATTGAGCATGGTAAAAATCAAAGTTATCTTGTAAAGAGATTAAAAGATACAACTGCGTTAACTCCTACTACTATTGAAAAAATGGAGATATATAGTCGTAATTTCCTTAATAGAGATTATGATGCTCATTTTAGTTGGTCGGATGCTAAAATTTATTGTTCTGAATTAATTTGGAAAATTTATAAAAATGGAGCTGGTATTGAGTTATGTCCGCTACAGAAATTAAAAGACTTTAACCTAGAAGATCCTAGAGTTAAAGCAATATTAAAAGAACGATATGGTAATAATATCCCGCTTGAGGAAGATGTTGTTGCTCCTTCGAACATTGTGGATTCGAAATTATTAAAAACCGTAATTGATACCTATTAAAAATTGAAAAGCATCATTCAAAATATAAATAAAGCCTTTGATCATCGAATTAGACTTGGAATCATGTCTGTATTGATGGTCAATGAATCGGCTGATTTTAGTACTCTGAAAGAGCTTTTGGGCGTTACGGATGGTAATCTTGCGAGTCATGCTAAAGCATTAGAACTAGAAAACTATATCGAGATACAAAAACAATTTATTGGTAAAAAGCCCAACACTAGTTATAGGGCAACCAAAGACGGAAAACTTGCATTTGTTGCACACATCGATGCCCTTGAAAAATTGATACAGAAGAAGTGAGCCTTTTTTTTACCTATTAACTTTGAAATACAAAGTACTTTTAAAAAACTAACCAAAAAAAAATATGAAGGATATATTAATAGAAAAAATGTACGAATGGTCCCGAAAACCATATCAGAAATACATGAAGAAAAATGCGCCTTGGGAAATTAATAAGGATGAATTACTTGCCTTTCCCGAAGGAAGTTTAGGATATGGTTTGGGAGATTTTCTTCGTAGAAACAATTTTGATATTCAAGCCAAATTAGAAGATCATGACATCATTCATGTATTGACCAATACTGGAATTACTGTTATAGACGAAATCGGGATGCAATATTATCTTTTGGGTAATAGCAAAAAGAGCTTGTATTTGTTTATGGTAATTCTATCAGGGACTATCTTCTATCCTACCCAACTTGGTTATTTCTTAGACCAATATAAAAGAGGAAAAAAAGCAATGCCTTTTTATTATTTGGATTTCTCCAAAATGTTACTCACTCCTATTCAATCCATTCAAAAAACTTTTAAAATTTAAAACGATGAAAGATGATTTAATTAACCATGAAAAATTTGAATGTAGAGCATCAACTGAACTCACCATTGGTAGTCTTATAATTTGTTCGCTCTTTTTTGCACTGTTTGTACTTGTAGAAGACAACTCTTATATCTTGATTGTTGGCTTTCTTTTTACCGTTGCCGCTTTATTTCTTAATGCCATAATGTTATTTCATTTAGTAGCGAGTTTCATTTCTCTGCCAAATCAAAGGGAATATATAGGTCGTAAGATTTTAATTCTATTATCAAACATCCCAATTGCGCTTTTGTACTATACAATCATTATCAAACTTAATTTATTATAAAAACCTTAAAACAACTTTACAATGGAAACAAACGAAACTCCAAAACCGGCCTCTATTTTTCAGTCTAATACTGCCAAAATGATTATGGTAGGCTTGCTTACTCTATTTTTACTAATTCCTCTGGAATATGTAAAAAATTTAATCTCGGAACGCTCTTACAGACAAAACGATGTTATTAGTGAAATCAATGATAAATGGGGAGAAAGTGTCTATATCTATGGACCGATATTAAAGATTCCGTATACTTCTTATCAGGAAACAGTAACTATAAACGAAAAAACGAAAGAAACGGTAAAGCAAAAAGTGGCATCTACAAGATATGCCTATTTTTTCCCTCAAGAACTAAATATCAATTCGAGTATTGACACGAAAATACTAAATAGAAACAATTACGAATCGGCTGTATTTACAACGAATATGCAATTTAATGGCAATTATGTTCAACCCGATTTTAGTAGCAAAAATATTGCTCCAGAAACCATTCAATGGGACAAAGCAACTATATTAATTAAAACTACAAATTTAAAAAGTATAAAAGAGGAAGTTAAAATTAAAATAGGAACTACTAACTATGTTTTTGAACCTGTATATAATTCGTCTAAATCAGATACTACTGAAGCTCTTGAAACAGGTTACATCGATTTAACAAAAATACTATCGTCTCCTAAAACCGATTATAGCTTTGGTATTACTTACAATGGTAGTAAACAAATTAAGATTGTCCCGATTGGGAAAACTACCAATGTTGGAATGAAATCTAATTGGGCTTCTCCTAGTTTTACTGGTAATTTCCTCCCTGATGATAAAACCAAAAAGATAAGTGAAACTGGCTTTACAGCAAATTGGAAAATTTTACATATTAACAGAGCATTCTCTCAACAAGCTTTTGATATTCTGCCTGATTTAAGTATGTATAGTTTTGGGGTTGACTTTGTGATTCCTGTAGATCAATACCAACAAAATGAGCGTGCCTCTAAATATGGTTTTCTTGTTATCGGACTTACATTCTTGATTTTCTTTTTAATTCAAAATATGAGTAAAATTAGTATTCATATTTTCCAATATTCAATGATTGGTTTGGCTCTTATTATGTTTTATACTTTATTAATTTCGATAACTGAACATAGTAATTTTACCAAAGCGTATATATTATCTGGAATAGCCGTTATATCGCTTATTACCGCTTATTCATTTTCGATTTTAAAGAATAAAAAATTCCCCATATTCATCGGGTTTTCACTCACCGGATTATACACTTTTATTTATGTTATTATCCAATTAGAAAATTACGCATTATTGGTGGGAAGTGTTGGTTTATTTTTAATTCTTGCAGCCGTAATGTACTTTTCAAGAAAAATAGATTGGGGTAAATAATATAATCTATATAAAAAACAAATAGGTTGTCCGAAAAGTAATTTTCAGACAACCTATTTGTTTTTTGAAATAATGTCTAATTTTTTTAAAATTATTGATAAAGAAAGTCCCAGCGGGACGTTATATTTATAGCAATTTTAATTGTATCCAAAAGAAACCCCATCGGGGTGATATTTTATTAATTACACAACATATCCATTTGGTATACAATTAATTGAAATACGCATAGCAATATAAAGAAAAACCAAAATACCGCTACGCTGTAGCTTTTCCCCAAACCTCTTTAAATTTACTATAAATATGATGCTCCGCTGGAGCAATTATCTATCATATCATCTAAGAATTAAAAAAACAACAAAAAGGCTGTCTAAAAATTACTTTTCGGACAGCCTCTTACTTTTATTTATAAATAGTGAGACTATTTAGTCAAGATTCCGTTTTGATCAATTAGATACACTAATGAAGCCATTGTCGCAGCTCCAAGTTCTAGTTCTCTTTTGTTTATTGCATCAAATTTATCATTGGCTGCATGGTGATAATCAAAGTAACGTTGTGAATCTGGTTTTAAACCTGCTTTTACAAGTGGTTTAGCCGATGTTAAATGTCCGATATCTGAACCACTATGTCCTTTTACAAAACTATGTATTAAATAAGGTTCAAATAAGCCTTTGTAGTTTTGTATTTTCGCAAAATTCTCATCATCTGTCTCAAAAGAGAAACCTCTTGGACTAAATCCTCCTGAATCACTCTCTAAAGCAAAAATATGGTTCTCTTTATTTTTTTGTGCCATCTCTTCGTACATAGCGCCACCTTTACCTCCGTTTTCCTCGTTCATAAACAATACTACACGAATTGTGTTTTTAGGTTTATATCCTAAGTTTTTAAGGATACGAACTACTTCCATACTTTGTACTACTCCTGCTCCATCGTCATGAGAACCATCAGCTAAATCCCAAGAATCAAGATGTCCGCCTACAATCATAATGTTTTCCGGATGCTCTGTTCCTTTTATTTCTCCAATTACGTTATGAGATAATACATCTGGTAGTTGCTCACAAGATTGCTTAAAGTAAAATTTTAAAGTTGGGTTTTTCTTTAAAGATTTACTCAATAATTCTGCTCCATTTGTACTAATTGCAGCCGTTGGTATGTATTCTGATTTTGGTAAATCGCCATAACTTTGTGCTCCTGTATGAGGAAAATCATCTAATCTTAAATTCATAGATCGAACAATTGTTCCTACTGCTCCAAATTTAGCAGCTTCTTTTGCTCCTGCATATCTTTGATCTACACAACCTCCGTATGATTTAAATGTTTCCACATTTTCAGGATCCATTGGTCTGTTAAAGAATACGATTTTTCCTTTTACTTTATCTCCTAGTTCGTTTAGCTCTTTAATTCCCTTTACTTCGATTACCTCTGCGGTAATTCCAGTTTTTGGTGTAGCTATAGAACCTCCCAAAGCTGTAATTGGTACTACAGTTTTTGTTTTATTGTCTAAAATATAAGCTGTTTCTTTTTCTCCACGAACCCAATGTGGCACCATTACTTCTTGAAGATATACTCTGTCTAGTCCAATACTCTCTAATTGATTTTTAGTGTATTGTACTGCATCCGCAGCATTTTTTGTGCCAGATAGTCGCCCTCCGATATCATTGGATAGATATTCTAACCAAGTATAACATTTAGATTGGGTTAGCGCTGCTTTGTAAATTGATTTTAAATTTTGTTCATCTGGTGTTTGTGCAAACGACACCAATCCTGTTAAAAGAAAAACAGTTAATAAAGATGTTTTTTTCATTGGTTATATAGCATTTTGTATGGTTAATTATTCTGATTTTAACTTTATTCAAATCAGTTTCACAAAGGAACAAAATTCTTTACAACTCCGTGAAATTTTCCAGAACCTTTTCTGAAGATTAAATCTAAATTATTTTACTTCTATAATCTGATTTTTTTCTGCAATACCATTTTCATTAAAAGCTTCGATAGTAAAGTAATACTTTGTTCCTTTATCTAAGCCTCTAAAGTCGTATGAACCTTCATCATAAACCATTATACTGTTGTATAATTTATCAGAAGCAATTCCGTAATAAATATTATATCCTATTGCATCTGATTGCTTTTTCCAAGAAATCATTGCATTACGAGAATCTGTAGCGCTTCTGTCTACTTTAAATTCAGAAACTGGTTTTGGTTTTTCTAACAATCCGTTTCCAAAAACTCTAAAATCTGAAACTGCAAATAATCCTGAAGCGTTATGAATATTCACCATTTTTATATAACGCGCCTTGATTGGTTTTGTTAACTCTACATAATCATGTGGTACATCTTTGTCATTTCGGGACTTATCTACAACCAAAGTCCAATTTACAGCATCATCAGACATAAATATTTTATACTGATAATAAATATCCATTGCCTTATTATACTGAGTCGCTTTATGATCGGCATAATTTATTTGCAGTGCATTTATTTGCATCTTTCTACCTAAATCAAGCTGTAACCACTCGCCTGGATTACTTGTTTTTGCCGACCAATAGGTCTGAATATCTTCATCGGTTAAATTACTAGCTCCGTAACAAAATTTCTCAAATACTTTTTTCCCTCCGTTATCAACTCTATGTGTTTGAACTTCCATACATTCTTCTGAAGAAGAAACAGTTACTGGTTTTTTATACGACAGTAACATCCAACCTGCAGAAGCTCCTTTTGTCTGATCACGTTGTTTTGTTGGTAATACAATCGGGAAATCACCATAAGATGTAATAGAGTACATTACATCATCTTTATCAAATCCTGCCGGAAACATATCGATACGACGCTCAAAACGGTCTTTTATTGAAATTTTACACGTTCCTGTATTCCAGTAATTCCCATAATTATCAGCAAAGGTATTTCCGTGTCCTGCTCCTATTACAAAACCTCCTGGTTTATATGACATTGGGTTGTGTTTTTGGTAAACAAATGGCCCTAACGGATTATCTCCTACATGTACTCCATTGGCATAACCTTTAAACTCGGTAGCCGGCGCTCCGTATTGCATATAATATTTTCCGTTGTGCTTAGTCATCCATGCTCCCTCTATAAAATTTCCCCACGGTGCAGGTTCCATATCATTATTAGGTCCAAAACGTTCCCAACCATGGTTTGCAGGATCTAAACCTACAACTTCTTTTATCTCTCCGTATGGATGCTGAATATCCTCTACTTCGGTTGCTGCGTATAGTTTGGCATAATCTGCCTGATTCCCTACTGGTAACCATGTTTTATAATCTACTTCGGTACCAACTAATGGCAATTTTCCGCTTGAACCATAGTACATATACACTTTTTTATCATCGTCCTGAAAAATTGCCGGATCCCAAGTTGGTAACATAGCTGTATCAACATGTCTTGTCCATCTACCCGATTTTGGATTAGCTGTTTTCCAAATAGGATGGTCTTTTTTCCAGGTTGAACCTACATAAAATAAGGTGTCATTTACAACCCAAGCTGCTGGCGCACATTGATCATCATCGGCGGGACGTCTCTGAAAACTACCGTAAACAAATTCCCAATTGGACATATCTTTACTCCAAAAGAATCCTGCCTGATTCGTACCAAAAAGATAGTATTCGTTTTTATAGGTAATAATCACAGGATCTGCGCTCGAACGGCGTGATTCGGGGATTCCGTTATGGTTTTCGGTCGTGTAATTGTATCCAATATTTACTGGATTACAATATGTTGATGCTGGTTTATTTGGATCAAACCATTCCGTTTTTCCAATAAGGTTTGTTTTAGGTTCTGATGTATGAATTTTACATCCTACCAAAAGCAACAAAAGTGCTGCTAATGAATATAGTTTATAGTTAATTTTCATCATATCTTTTATATTTTACACATAATCTGGCTGAATCTTATTCTCTCAAAAAATCTATTTTTTAGTCTTTACTCTTTCGGCTAATAATTCTGGTTCGTTGGTTGTGATGTAGTCAAATTTGTTTTCAATAATCCAATCCATATCATCTACTTCATTAACAGTCCAAACATTTAGGCTTATCTTATTATCTTTTGCTTCTTTTATCCAATCTGGATGTTTTTTAAAAACTGAATAATGATAATCTACACCTGTAATATTATCTAGTTTTACTTCTTTAGGAGATTTATTTCCTTCTAGATATTGCAATGTAGTTTTTGAATCTACTTCTCTAATTTGTTTCAGGATTTCGTAATCAAAACTGATATATGTAGTTATTTTTTCAGCTTTAAGCTTCTTTACTGTTTCCATCACTTTTAAGGCAATTTTCTTCCCTCTTTCCTTGCTTACTCCCGAAGGTTTTATTTCGCAAACTAAAGTTGTGTGTTTATTATTTTTTTGTCCTTCCAGAATATACTCTCGTAAGGTTGGTAGCTTTTCTCCATTAGAGAGTTTAAACTTTATTAAGTCGGCATATTTTGTTTCTTCAACAATTAGTTTGTTATAATGAGGATCGTGATTTATAACAAGAGAATCATCGACTGTCATGACTACATCAAATTCTGACCCTACCGCTTTTAAATCGATAGCATGCCTAAGTGCGGCTATAGAGTTTTCTGGTAAATTATTTTTTTTCCAAGCTCCTCGATGTGCAACAATTCCGTTTTTTGTAACATTACAAGAAGTGAAAACAAATATTGTTAGCATAAAAGATGCGCTTAATATTTTACTAGCATTCATTGTATAATTTTTTAAGGTTTAAAATAGTTAATAGGTAGCGAGTTTACTTAAAAACTACGCCATTTTAAGTTAAAAAAAAGGCCCTTCGAAACCAATAACGAAGGGCCAAACACGAATCAATCAAACCAACCAATTACTTGATTAACTCAAAACTAACTTTCTTCTCTGCATTTGAGTCAGTTCCAACAAATATGTCGAATTGTCCTGGCTCTGCAATAAATTTTAAGTCTGAATTGTAAAATTTCAAGTCTTCAACAGTAATTTCAAAATTCACAGTTCTTTTTTCTCCTTTTTTAAGGTCTATCTTTTGGAAACCTTTAAGTTCTCTTACTGGTCTTGTAACAGATCCTACTAAATCTCTTATGTATAATTGAACTACTTCTTTACCATCATAATTTCCTGTATTTGTAACATCAACAGTAACATTTAGTTTTCCTGTGAAGTTCATTTTATCAGATGAAATTTTTAAGTTTGAGTAATCAAAAGTTGTATAACTTAATCCGTAACCAAAAGCATATAAAGGCTCGTTTCTTTCGTCAATAAAGTTAGATCTGAATTTTTCAAATTTTCCTTCTTTGTTTAAAAGTGGTCTTCCTGTATTTTTTTGGTTATAATAAATAGGCACTTGTCCTACGTTTCTTGGGAATGTAGATGTTAATTTTCCTGAAGGATTTTCATCTCCAAACAATACATCTGCAATTGCATGCCCTGCTTCACTTCCTGCAAACCAAACATTAAGAATTGCTGGAACAGTTTCGCTTTCTTCTTTTATTACTAACGGACGACCATCAAATAAAACTACAACAACTGGTTTTCCTGTTTTTAATAATGCTTGTAATAAATCTTTTTGTGCTTGTGGAATTTCTAAGTTAGTTCTACTACTACTTTCTCCGCTCATCTCAGCAGACTCACCGATTGCAGCAACAATTACATCTGATTGTGAAGCTACTTTTAAAGCTTCTGCAAGCAATTCTTCTTTAGTTCTGTTGTCACGGTGTAATGTTTTACCAAACATTGTTGCTTTCTCTTCAAATGTAGCATCGTAATCTAGGTTACTTCCTTTTGCATAAAGCACGTTTGTTGATTTTCCTGCAACATCTTTAATTCCTGCTAATAATGATATAGCAGTTTTCATATTTGTAGCAACACTCCAAGTACCTGGCATATTTTCTTTGGCATCAGCCAATGGTCCAATTACTGCAATTGTTCCTGATTTTTTTAATGGCAATAATTGATTTTCGTTTTTTAATAAAACCAATGATTGTGAAGATATTTTTCTAGCTTCGGCTCTATGGCTTGCTGTAAAAATCTCTGTTTTAGCTCTTTTTGGATCACAGTATTTATAAGGATCTTCAAACAATCCTAAATCGTATTTAGCCTCAAGAATAAGACGTACTGCATTGTCTAATTGTTCTATACTTACTTTATTCTCTGCCAATGATTTTTTTAATGTCGTAAGGAATCCTTCTCCTACCATATCCATCTCTACACCTGCGTTTAATGCCAATGCTGATACGGTTTGTAAATCTCCCATTCCGTGATCAATCATTTCTGGAATTCCTGTGTAATCTGTAACTACAAATCCTTTAAAACCCCATTCTTTTCTTAAAACATCGGTCATTAACCATTTATTTCCAGTTGCTGGAATTCCGTCAATTTCATTGAAAGATGCCATAACCGAACCTACACCTGCATCAATAGCAGCTTTATATGGTGGAAAATATTCATTATACATTCTTATTTTACTCATATCTACCGTGTTGTAATCACGTCCTGCTTCTGGCGCACCATATAAAGCAAAATGTTTTACACATGATAAAATAGTATTGTTTTTAGAAAGATCATGTTGTTGGTATCCGTTAACCATTGCTTTTGCAATTTCACTACCTAAATACGGATCTTCTCCTGAACCTTCAGAAACTCTACCCCAACGTGGATCACGAGATATATCTACCATTGGTGAGAATGTCCAGTTAATACCATCTGCACTAGCTTCTTGTGCTGCAATTTGAGCACTTCTTTCAATTGCTTTCATATCCCAAATACAAGATAATCCAAGCGGAATTGGGAATGTAGTTTCATAACCATGAATAACGTCCATACCAAAAAGCAAAGGAATTTTCAATCGGCTTTTTTCGACTGCAATCTTTTGTACTTCTTTTATCTTTTGAACTGATTTAATATTGAATAGTCCACCTACTTTTCCTTCTTCAATATTTTTAGCAACATTAGAACTATTAGCCTGACCAGTTGTTATATCTCCAGAAGTTGGTAAATTTAACTGTCCGATTTTTTCATCTACTGTCATTTTTGACATCAACTCTGAAACGAACTCTGATCTTGGCTTAATTTTTACAGTTTTTTTGGCTTCTTTTTTTTGAGCATAACTCAAAAAAGCACATCCTAAAAAGAGTATTACTAATTTGTTTTTCATTCTATGGGTTTTATTTATTTCTTACTTGTTTAAACATCCAGTCATAAATTTCCTGGTTGTCATATACTCTTGACCAACTATCATGACCTGCATCATCAAAAATGGTCAACTCTACATTGCTATTACATTTTTTTAATTCCTTATAAATTGTAATCGCATAATCTATATTCACGACATCATCCATTAATCCATGGAAAATACGTGTTGGAATCTTTGCTATTTTACATGTCTGCTCTAATTGAATTAAATCTACAAATCCCGAAATAGGAACTATTGCTGCAAACATATCTGGATGCGCAAAAGCTAAATTCCATGTTCCCCAACCTCCCAGGCTTAATCCTGTAACATAAATTCTATCTGAATCTATATTGTTTTCTTTCTGGATTTTTAAGATCAATCGGTATAAAACTTCTGCATCCCATTCTTCGCCTTCTGGACATTGTGGAGCAAGAACATAAGCATCGAGTTTGTGATCTTTTAAATACTTAAATGGACCGTGAATTTTTACTTTCTCAATATCGGTTCCTTTTTCGCCAGAACCATGAAGAAAAATTAGCAATGGTTTCTTCTCTTTTATATCCGCTGGAATATGCAATGCGTACCCTAGTTCATGTTTTTGAATGATTTCGGTTTTAATCTTCCCATTTACAGTTGTTTGAGCAAAAGAAATGAACGAAAATAATAGAGCTACTACTGCTAATTTATACTTCATATTAAAACTGTTTTCTAGAATCCGTATTTACCTGAGTGAAAACCTAATCCTATCAATCCTTGTTTAACTTCTGGAGCATTCATAAATAATTCCCATAATAAACCAGAACGATAGTTCTCTAACATAACCACTTCTGGACCTTGGTCTATCGCCAAATAGCGTTGAGCAGTCCAACCGTATTGTAAACTACTAGCATCATAAAATCCTGCTACTCCCCAAGTATCTTTTTTATGATTTTCGTATAAATTACGCATCACTGCAATAGATTCTTTTGGTGTATAAACAATTGAGCTAATTGCTGCTGTTGGTGCAATAACTCCTACATCATTACTAGGCATATGTGCGTTGTAACCTGTAGTTCCGTCTGGGTTTCTAGAATAAGATGCTGTTAATCCCCAATAATCAGAACCGTATCCTTTAAATTTCTTAGGATTTTTTACACAATACTCATAATCGATTTTTACGTGATTTACATTAAGATCCCAATAGTTTGCATATTTGTCAGTTAATTGGTTTGGATCAAGTCCAACATACGAATAATGTGCCCAAAATAAAGGACCTCCAAATTCTTCAGCTCCATTGTGTTTTAGAATTAGGGGAATATTATATTTGGTTTTATCCGTAACTATTCCCCCATTTCTTGCCCAACCTTCGTGGTATTCTTTCGGCGTAATTGGGTGTGTTGGCGAAGCTGCCGCCAATATGTAAGTAATTAAACATTCGTTATATCCCTCTAAAGGAAAATTCATTTGCCAATCGTAAGTAGGCGACCAATGCCAATACAAGAAATTCTTGTTATTTGTGTACCATTTCCAGTCTACCCCTTTCCAAAGTGCATCGTATTTTTCTGCGACTGCTTTTTCAGCGCTCGAACCATTTTTTAGGTATTCACGAACAGTAATCATTCCGCTAACTAAAAATGAAGTTTCTACTAAATCTCCTCCATTATCTTTAGTTCCAAATGGTTTTACTTTTCCTGTATTTCCATCAATCCAATGTGACCAAGCTCCGTGAAAACGGTCGGCTTTAGCCAAGAAATCAGCTATTTTATTAAGTCTCTCTGTACCTTCTTTTTTTGTAATGTAACCTCTTGACATTCCAGACACAATTGCCATTAACCCAAAACCAGAACCTCCGGTCGTAACAACATTAGCATCATTTTCGGGATAAACCCCATCAGGATGATAGCGCTCTCTCGCCAATCCCGAGTTTGGTTCAGCATAGTCCCAGAAATACTTAAAAGTTTGTTTTTGCACTACATCCATAAGCTCTTCATCCGATAGTTTTACAACTGTGGGAGCTACAGTACTCTCTTTAGATTTGTCCATTTTTGATCCACAACCTAAAAAAACAAAAGCCATCAATAAAACTGAAATTCTAATCATTATAAAAATTTATGCAATTAATAAATATCACTTCCTCCATACTCTGGAGGAAGTGATTATTTGGTATTTTAGTAACCAGGGTTTTGATCTGAGTATCCTAC
This sequence comes from Flavobacterium sp. GL_143, assembly GCF_057834355.1. NCBI lineage: Bacteria > Pseudomonadati > Bacteroidota > Flavobacteriia > Flavobacteriales > Flavobacteriaceae > Flavobacterium > Flavobacterium sp. GL_143. Next base: position 4,890,383 of record NZ_CM174401.1, read on the forward strand.
AGATTCTCTTATGAAAGTTGTTGGAAGTGGAAACAATTCGTGTCTACCAACAATAAAAGTTTTTCCATTAGGGAAAGCAGGGCTTACGTCTGCTTTCATCGCTGCTTCAGCTTGACCAGTTCTGATGATGTCAAACCATCTGTCATGCTCAAAAGCTAACTCTACTCTTCTTTCTTTCCAGATTGCTATTCTAACATCATCTTGACCTACTGCGGGTGTATCTCCTAATTTAGCTCTTTTACGAACTTGATTTAAGAAAGGAATAGCTGCTGATGTTTGTCCTAATTCATTTAAAGCTTCTGCTTTCATTAACAATACTTCAGCATACCTCAAATATCTAAGATTTGTATCTGTAAATTCTTGGTTATAATAAGCAGATGAGTATGCTTTATAATTATACATTGCGTTAGCTACTGAAGAAGGTACTTCTCTTCCATCATATAAAGTAGATCCTCTAAAAATAATAGTAGCACTTCTTCTAACATCTCCAGCTTCATAAGCATTAGCTAAACCTTCAGTTGGTGTATTGAATCCCCAACCCCAACCTCCAGCTCCACGTGGTGCTTGAGAAGCTGTGTAATTTGGAATTCCAAATCCAGGGCTAGAAGTAGAACCTACTCCATTAATTTCAAAAATAGATTCTGGGCCAAATTCTCCGTCTAATTTATACATAGAAGCATAATCTGAAACTAGAACATATCCTGTTACTTTATCACAATTGTCAATTACTTTTTGCCAATTTTTTTGATATAAATTAACTTTTGCTAACAACGCATATGCAGATCCTTTAGAAACTCTCATTCTATCAGCACCTGAGTAAGCAGATTTTTCAGGTAAATTAGCTATTGCATCATTTAAATCTTGTTCTATAAAAGCATAAACTTCTGCAGTAGATTTACGTGTTAATTGCATTTTTCTGTCCTCTTCTGTAATTGGAACATTAGCTAAACGATCTACAATAGGAACTCCTCCGTATCCTTTTACTAAAGTAAAGTACATAAAAGCTCTCATAAATTTAGCTTCTCCCTCTAATCTCACTTTCAAACTAGGTGTTACTTTATCTAATCTAGGGAACATTGCCAATGCCTGATTACATCTGTTTATTCCTGCATAATTAGCATCCCAAGTAGATTGAAATGATGGAGTTGATGCATTATAAGTTAAAGCATCAATAACGTCTTTATCTGTACCAGCATCACTAGGATCTGAACCTTTATCGGCATCATCTGAAATAATACTTGTTACTGCGTTCCATCCAAAAGAAGACATGTCCCAGTTTAAGAACTGATTGTAAATTGCAGTTACAAATCCTGAAGCTCCCGCATCACTATTTACCAACGCTGGATCTGCTGGAAGAGCTTGAGTTGGGTCTACATCTAAAAACTCATTTGAACATCCAGAAAAGAATAATCCAGAAAGTACAAACATTGATATATATAATCTTTTCATAATATTAAAATTTTAAATTAGCACCTATAACAAATGATCTCAATGATGGGTAAGCATCTAGCTCAACTCCCTGAGTACCTTCAACTAACTTACCATCACCTGTGATATCAGGTGAAAATCCTGAGAATTTTTGTGTGATGAATGGATTAATTGCATTTACATATATTCTACAAAAGCTAATAAACTGATCTTCTTTAAGAGGAAGTTTGTATCCTACAGTAATATTATTGATTCTGAAAAAATCTGCAGATTCTAAATAAAAAGTGGAAGCAACAGGAGTTTTATTAAAAGGTAAAGGAGTTGAAGCTGTTCCGTAATTACCAACTAAAGAAGCTTCTACATTTTCTCCTCCAAAACGTTGTGCCTTTTTACCATTGTACACTTTTGCTCCTCCTGTTCCGTAACCATCAACAGAAAAATCGAAGTTTTTGTAGTTTGCTCCTAAAGTAATTCCATAAGTAGAAGTTGGTAAAAGTGAACCTACATACTTTTTATCATTAAGTTCATCTAAACCTTCCTGAACAACTTTAGTACCATTTGCTTTGTAGTACAACATTTCTCCACTATCTTGATCTACACCAGCATATTTGTACATATAAAAACTACCTAAAGGTTGTCCAATCGCTCTATTGTCAAGTAATTTAACATTTTGTCCATTTGATAAACTACCACCAATTACTGGAGATAATTGAACATTTTTAAGGCTAGTAAGTTCATTTTTATTATAAGAATAATTCCCTCCTACCCAGTAGCTAAAATTGTCGTTTATTCTATCATCCCAACGTAATGCAACTTCATATCCTTTATTAGATACCTCCCCAACGTGTGCAGGCGTAGGTACTGTAATTCCTGAAGCTGAATATGGCTTAACATTCAAAATTGTATTTGTTGTGTTTTTGCTATACGCATCAAAAGATCCTTTTAATCTATTGTTCAATAATTCAAAATCAAAACCTCCTGAAAGCTCCTCAACAATCTCCCAACCTAAACTAGGGTCAATTTGAGAATTGATTGTTGTACCTGAACCAAAACCAGGGTAATCTACTCCTGAAGTTAATATCTGAGTGTTAAGTGGTACATTTTGATTTCCTAATCTACCCCAAGAACCTCTTAATTTTAATAAGTCTAACTCTTTAATATCCGCTAAGAAGCTTTCTTTTGTTACAATCCATCCTAAACCAACTGATGGAAATGTTCCCCAACGCTGATCTTTAGCAAATTGAGATGAACCGTCTCGTCTTACAGTACCTGTAAGTAAGTATCTATCCATTAATTTATATTGGAAACGACCAAAATAAGATGCTAATCTTCTTTGATTAAGAGCTTCATCTTTATAACCTGTTACTGAACCAGCAACATTAACATTTTCTAAAGACCAGTAATTAGAATCTGGATATACGTTCTTTCTATCAATAGTTAATTTTTGTCTAGTACCATTTACGTTAGACTCCATACCTACAGTAACTTCAATATCATGAATATCTCCAAAAACTTTATTATAAGTTAAGTAGTTAGATAAATTCCAGTTAAAATATTCGTCTCTACCTCTTGTTAATGTATTTATATTTAAATCCTTAGGATAATCTCCCTGTATACGAGTAGGATCTGCTGCTAACCAAAGAGCAACGTTATCAACATAGTTATACTGTTTGTAAGTATAATACTCTGCATTAAATTGTGAGGTAAACTTTAATGATTTACTAATCTCGTAATCTAATTTTAACCCTCCTTGTAAAATCACACTTTGTTGTTGTTCATCTGTATAATCTAACTGAGCTACTGGATTTCCTACATTGTTAAACGATTTTGTTCCGTTTTCTGAAACGATTCCTGTTGCTTCATCTACAAATGGAACTCCATATTTTCCATTAGCAAAACGTACAGGAACTAATGGAGACTGTCTATAAGCTGCAGAAAATGCACCTAAAGGCATTGGTCTATTTTTTATACTAGTTACACTTAAATTTTGAGACAATTTAAGCCTATCCGAAATTTTAAACTCATTATTATTTCTAATAGTTGTACGTCCGTAATCCGATCCATTTAAAATTCCTTTTTCTTCATAATTACCTACACTAAAAAAGTATTTAACAGTTTCTGTAGACCCAGAAATAGCAAGATTGTTTTGAGAATAAGTTCCCGTTCTTGTTATTTCATCCATCCAATTTGTACTATATGGCTGATTAGCTGCAAATCTACCTTTTGGGAAATCATCAAAAGCTGCTAAGTTATTATAACTAATGTATTGATCACTATTAGCCATTTTTACTTTTTTCAAAGGAGTTCTAAAACCTGTAAAACTCTCCAATTCAACAGTAAGTTTTCCTTTTCCTGATTTGGTTGTAATCATAATTACACCATTAGCACCTCTTGTTCCGTAAATTGCAAGTGCAGAAGCGTCTTTCAAGATTTCATACGAAGTAATATCATTAGCATTAATGTTATTGATATTCTCTGTAGGCATACCATCTACCACATATAATGGGTTTCTTCCTCCTAATGCAGTACCAGCTCCTCTAATTACTATAGAAGGTGTGCTTCCTGGAGCATCAGAAGATGATACCTGAACCCCTGCAGCTTTACCTTGTATTGCCTGAGAAGCGTTCATTACTTTCATTCTAGTGATTTCTTCTGGCTTAATTGAGTTTACTGCCGAAGTATTATCTATTTTCTTTCTTGTTCCGTATCCTATAACAACAACTTCTTTTAAAGCTGTATCTTCTGATTCTTTTAAAACAATACTCATAGGAGTTGAAGTTGCTTTAATAGTCGAAGCTTCAAAACCAACCATGCTAATTTTTAATGTCTCGCCTACTTTGGCTTTAATTTCAAAATTACCATCAAAATCTGTGTCTGTTGAAGTTCTAGATTCTGTGGCAACGACCATTGTTCCTGGAATTGCCATACCCTGTGAATCCAAAACCTTACCTTTAATTACTTGACCAGACATATATGCTGGAAGTAGAATGAGCGCTAATAAGCTAAAAATAAGATTTCTCATATATTAATAAATTGTTAAAGTTAGTTTGTCAAACTTAGATAATTACAACGTTATAGTGCGTTAAATAGAAATACTACATGACTACATCAAAACAGCAAAAAAACATATTAAGTTAATGATTTTTAATAAATTACAAAAACACAAAAACACCATCACACATCATGTTGATGTAGTAATGATGTATTGTTATATGATAAAATTTAAAGTTAAATAATATATTATCCCTAAAAAAACAGGGTGTTTTTATATATTTAATAGAAAATTAGAAAGGTTTTCGTCCTGTACAAGGTTCAATTTCTTCCTTAATCGATAACGATGTAGTTCTACCCCTCTAAATGAGATGTTCATTAGAGGTGCAATCTCTTTTGAAGAAAGATTCATTTTTAGGTAAATGCAAAGCTTAATATCCTTTGAAGTCAGGTTAGGATATTTTTGAGAAAGTGTTGTGATAAACTCGTTGTGTATCTGATTCAGGTTATTTTCAAAAGTTTCCCACTCGTGTTTATTAACAGCATTTATTTTAATCGCTTTCTTTATTTCACTTTTGAGTTTATTAAAATCTGCTTCAGAATCTAGAATGCCTTGTATCTTTTCAATCATTTCGCTTTGCTTGGCAATAGAAAGTGATTTACCTGCTACCTCTGATGATTTAGTTTGTAACTCTAGTTCAAGAATATGTTTTTGGTACTCTTGACTATTTAAATCATTCTCGGCTTTCAATTCCATTTCCAGAATTTTCTTTTGATGTCTTAGCTCTTCTTCTCTTAATTCAAGTTTTTGTAAGTAGCGTATGTTATTCCATTTATAATAGATATACAAAACAACACCTATAATAGACAAATACAACAAAAGCATCCAAGCAGAAAGATACCATGGTTTTGCAACTACAAATTCAAAATTTGCAATCTTACTATAACTTAAACCATCATGATTAAATATTTCGACATCGTGAGAACCGCTATTTAAATTGTTCAAAACAATTAAACCGTCTTTTATGGGAATAAATTTATTTTCTCCATTAATTTTATAAGACAAATTTGGTTTTGATGCCCCAAATATTCCTGAGATTACATTTATCTTTAACTCGGTATTATAATTTATACTCGAATTATTCTCTATCAAGTTTTCGTTATTAAACGCCTCAACCTCTAAATTTAGTTTTTCTTTATTGATGTCTTTTAATTGAAAAGAAATAAAACCATCATCCAGATTTAATAAATAGTTATTGTTATTTTTAAAAATATTCAGATTGTCATTAATTATTTTACCCTTATAATATTTCTCTTGAATACTGTTCCAGATAAATTTATTGCCATTTGCATAAATGTGATACAAAAACCCGTCTTGTAGCAATATAAAATGACTTTCGTCAATAGCAGCTACATCAGAAATATTACTAAAATTCGAATTAAAAAGTTCATTTTTCTCTAATTGATTCGCTATCGAATTATAAGTGTACCACGTTTTATTTATTAAAAAGAGTATTTCCTTTCTAAACTCAAATATTTTTACACCAAAATCATTTTTAATTTTACTGTGTTGCGTAACGTTTTCTACTTTTTTTGTCTCGTAATCGTCGTTATATAAAATTCTATATAAACCTCTATAATTATCAGCTGCCCAAACTTCATTTTTTTTGTTTTGAGCTACATATTTTATAGGTTTCTTTAATCCGTTTAAGATAACTTTTTCATCTAAGTTATTAATGTCTTTATACACAACAACTCCGCTGTATGTTGCTTGAAAATAAGAATTACCAATACTACTCTTAGTCAAATTCCAACCTCCATTTGTTGTATTTAATTTAGAAAATTGTCCGTTTTCATACAAGAATGTTCCTTCGTTATGACCAATAAAGTATTTAGAACCTATTTTACTTATATTCCAAGCCTGACCTTGACTATTAGGAATCAATGAGAGCTTTTTATCTACATATTTAAAAACACCGTGGTTAGATGCCATTAAATATCCCTTCTCGATGTTTACAACTGAATATACTGATCCTAAAACTCCCGAATTATCATAAAAAATAGATACTGGCGAAGTAACTTCAATATGTGCTATTCCGTTATCGAGACCTAACCATAAATCATTTTCTTTATCCAGTCCTATACTTAAGATAGAATTGTTCATCAATACATTTTTTCTATTGATGTTTTTAAAAGAATTATCATTAAAGTCAAACATATAAATCCCGTCTCCAGCGGTACCAATTATAAGTTTGTTATTTTTTAAAAATCGGGCAACATTTATATTGGCACTTTTTAGGATTCCATTTAATGGATTATTCCAGGCAATTAAAGTTCCTTTATCTTCAACAAAAATTCCGTTTTTATGTGTAAAAATGTATGTCTTATTCTTATACTTTTCTATTGCATGAATAACATTATTTTTTAAGGCATTCCATCCTTTTACCGGACTTAACTTATCCCCTTTTAGAACATAAACACCATGCTCTACAGAAGCTACAAGCAACTGATTATTGATAATAAAGCAATAGGATATTAAAAACGGTAGTTTAGTTTTCTTGATTCTTTTTCCATCATAAGCAAAAACTTGATTAAATGATTGAAAGTATATTACATCATTAAATTTAAAAATCTTCCATACTTCTTCATTTTCATTTTCATCAAATACTCCCCTATTTTTAGAGATAGAAACATACTTCATTTTTCCATCTTCTCTATACCAATAACCAAACTCTTTATAGGAACCTGAATAAATCTTATCTCCTTCGACCATTATCGAGCGAATGATAGTCTTGTTTGGCAAAGTATATTTTTCCCAAACTACTCCATTATAACGCACCAAATAATGATTGTTTGCAAAATACATCGCATTATCATTTCCTTGCGCAACACTCCATATCTGATTATCACCTTCGTAATTAGATTTATTATAGTTTTCTACAAAAGGGAGTAACTCTTGAGCATGAACCTGTAACGCTATAAAAATAAGGAAAAGTGATTTAAGAAGATTTGATTTCAAAATATTGGTATTTATCATCAAATATAATCACATTTATTCAAATTTTCATATAAAAAAAGCCTCTCGATGAGAAGCTTTTTTTATAAAATAATGTGTTATATCTAGTTTTTAAGCAAATGATGAACTTGATTTGCAATTTCAAATTCTTCGTCTGTAGGGATTACCAAAATTTTGGTTCTAGACGCTTCTGTATTGATTTCGCGATTAGATTTAGAACGAATTTCATTTTTCTCATTATCTAATTCAATTCCAAAAAACTCCATATCGGTACAAACTAATTTTCGCATATAAGATGAATTCTCCCCTATTCCTGCAGTAAAAACAATAGCATCTAAACCATTTAAAACAGCTGTATAAGAACCTATATATTTTTTTATTCGATAAGCATTCATTGCCAATGCCAATTGGCATTCTTTATTACCTTTTTCTGCTTGAGCCTCAATATCTCTTAAGTCGCTAAAACCTGTAAGACCAAGCATTCCGCTTTGTTTTTGGAGTATTGTATTAATCTCTTCTAATGAATAATTTAAGGTATTTTTCATATAGAAAATTATCGAATGATCAATATCACCAGCACGTGTTCCCATTATTAAACCATTTGCAGGTGCAAATCCCATTGTGTGGTCAATACTCTTACCATCTTTAACCGCTGTCATACTACAACCGTTACCTAAATGTATTGTAATGATATTTTTACCTTTTGTATCAGTATGTTTCTTCAAGTATTTAATAGCATTCTCCGAAACATATTTATGACTTGTTCCATGAAAACCATACATACGTATTTTATTCTCTGTTAAAAGCTTGTCAGGAATAGCATATTTGTGAGCTACAACTGGTATTGTTTGATGAAAAGCAGTATCAAAAACTGCAATTTGTTCCGCTGTATCAAAAATTTCTTCGGCAACATTTATTCCTTCAAGATTTGCAGGATTGTGTAATGGTGCTAATTCGAAAAGTTGCTTGATTTTGGCTTTTATTTTTTCATCAATCTTAACTGTTTTGGTAAATTCACTTCCGCCATGAACCACACGATGTCCTACAGCATTAATCTCTGAAGTACTTTTTATAACGCCTGTTTCTCCATTTAAAAGTAAGCTGGCTACCTTTTGTAATCCTATTTTATGTGTTGCAATTGGCAAAATTTCTTCAAAAGAAACATCTTTTGTTTTATATGTTACATTCGAACTTTCTAAACCAATTCTGTCAATCATACCAGAACAAATCACTTCATTTGCTGGCATTTTCATTAATTGATATTTTATAGAAGAGCTTCCTGAATTTAAAATTAATATTTTCATTGTTATTTTTTTAGGTGCTAAGGCACTAAGTTTCAAAGTTACTCAGTTCCTTTTTTTTATAAGCTTAGTTTTTTTACAGATTTTTAATTAATTACAATCCTTGCGCCTGAATTGCAGTAATAACAACTGTATTTATAATATCATCTACGGTACAACCACGACTTAAATCATTTACAGGCTTATTTAATCCTTGCAACATTGGCCCAATTGCCAGTGCTCCTGTTTCTCGCTGTACTGCTTTATAGGTATTGTTTCCTGTATTTAAATCAGGAAAAATAAGTACACTTGCTTGTCCTGCAACTTCAGAATCTGGCATTTTACTTTTTCCAACACTTCTATCTACGGCTGCATCATATTGAATTGGTCCTTCAATTTTTAAATCGGGACGTTTTTGTTTAACAATTTCAGTAGCAGCTCTTACTTTCTCAACCTCATCTCCTTTACCAGAAGTTCCGGAAGAATAAGATAACATTGCAATTTTTGGTTCTATCCCAAAAGCCGCGCTGGAATCTGCTGATGAAATAGCGATTTCCGCCAATTGTTCGGCAGTAGGATTAGGATTTATAGCACAATCTCCAAACACCGAAACACGGTCTTCTAAACACATAAAAAATACCGATGAAACTACAGATGAGTTTGGTTTGGTTTTAATAAACTGTAAAGCGGGTAATATTGTATGTTGGGTTGTATGTGCAGCACCAGAAACCATTCCGTCAGCATGCCCTTTATAAACCATCATGGTTCCAAAATAAGAAACATCCTCCATTAAATCTCTTGCCATAGTAATGGTCACATTCTTATTTTTTCTAAGCTCATAATAAGTATTCGCGTAGTCTTCATAAAATGGAGATTCTATTGGATTTATAATTTTAATTTTCGAAAAGTCAAAAGTAATTCCTAATTCAGCCACCTTACTTTCTATTTGTTTTTTATCTCCAATTATCGAAATATCAACAACATCCATCGCTAATAATCTCGATGCAGCAATAATAATACGCTCATCGCTTCCTTCTGGCAAAATAATATGTTTACGATGCTTTTTGGCTCTGGTTACCAAGTTATACTGGAACATTTTTGGTGTCATTCCTTCTGCCACAAAAGTGATTAGTTTCTCAGATAAACTATCTAAATCAACATATTTTTCAAATGTATTAATTGAAGTTTCTATTTTATGCTCATTATTTGCATAAATTTTCGATTTAACAGCACCAATTTGGTTCGTAATATTATACGTTCCACCTTCTACTGAAATAATAGGAACAATAGGCGAAAGTCCTTCTATTAACTTCAAAATACTCTCTTCGGGAATAATATTTCCTGTAAGTACAATCCCCGATATCGTAGGATAATTGGCCGATTCATTAGCCTGTAAAGCACCTAAAATAATATCGGCACGATCACCAGGAGTAATAACTAAACTATTTTCTTTTAAATGCATTAAATAATTATGCAATTGCATCGCTCCTACACTAAAATGTCCCGTTTGATTATTTAAATGTGCTGCTCCAAATAAAACCTTAGCATCTAGTTCATTTACAATTTCCTGAACTGTTGGATTATTCAAACTCGAAATAACCGGGATAGCATTAACCAAAACACTTTCTGGAAGGCTTTTTTTCAATCCCGAAGTTACCAATTCAACATTCTCAATTTGAACTTTATTTGCAATAACCGCTAGAACTTCTACCTCTTTTATTTTAAAAGAATTATATACGAGAGAAAGGTTATCTACCAATTCATCTAATGTTTTACCAATTCCTGAACCAAGGATAATAGTTGGAATTCCTAAATTTTTAGCAATTAATACATTTGTATCCAGTTCTATTACTGTTCCTTCTCCTGTAAAGCTAGTTCCTTCGACTAATACAAAATCAAAACGCTCTTCGAGACGTTTGTATTTTTCAATTATTAAGTCTAATACTTCTCCTATTTTGCCTTTATTCTTCTTCTTGATTAATTTACTTTTTGTGATAGCAAATGCATCTTCAAATTTAATGTCTAGATTAAAATGTGTAATCACAGTTTCAATATGATTATCCAATTCTCCGTCGATAAAATCCTCAACAATGGGTCTAAAATAGCCCACTTTGGCAGTTTTCCCCATCAACATACTCATTAACCCTAAAGTAATAATCGACTTACCACTATTCTGCTCGCTTGTTGCTATATATACTGCTTTACTCATAATTTCATTGTTTAAAAAACATCTAAAAATAGTCTAGATCCTATATTTTATTTATTAAAAATAGTTTTAATTAAATCGGTATTCATGTTATAAATCCTTTCAATTAAAAAGAAGCAAAATTAGAGAAATTGCCCCTTACTACAACTGACATTTGTCATATCAAGGACAATATTGTCCACTATTAATTTTATCCGTAATTACAGGCCAATTAAGGAACGACAGTTAATTCACTATCAGCTATTAACTCTAAAACCACCTTCTTTTTTTAAAATAAATTATTAACGCAATTACCAATAAAAACATTCCAATCATAACAGAATAATACCCGTATTGATATTTAAGTTCTGGTATATTTTCAAAGTTCATTCCATACACTCCAACTATAAAAGTAAGTGGTATAAATATTGCCGAAATTATGGTCAATGTCTTCATAATTTCATTCATTTTACGGCTTTGCGCCGAAAAATAGAAATTAGAAGCACTTTCTAACGAACTCATATCCGACTCTATTTGCTCTAAAAGTTCTAAGCTTTTTTGATGTAAACGTGCAAAAAAACTAAAATTTTCCTTTTCGATTCCATTAAATGTATTGTCGTCTTTTATACTTTTTATATCATATAAAGAATCTCTAAGTGGTATAATAGAACGTTTTAAGAAATTGAAATTATCGCGGTGTTTTTCTATTTCTTCAAGAATAGCAGGATTAGTATCTCCTTTGGTAATATTAATCAATTCTTCTACTTTGTTTTCTTCATCTTCGAGTGTGATATAAAAATTTTCCATCACAGCATCTAATAATAAATAAAGCAAGTAATCTACTTTTTTGGTTCGTACAATTCCCGCATGTTGCCTAATACGTTCGCGAATGTGTGTAAAGAAATCACTTCGTTTTTCCTGAAAAGAGATTAAAATACCGTCTTTGATTATAAAACTAATCTGCTCTACACTAATATTATCTGAATCTTCAGAAGGTAAAAGAGATTTTATATTAAAAAAGAGTATTTCTTGTTGTTCTTGTAGTTTAGTCCTTTTTGTAGTATTGAGAATATCAGCAAGCATAAAGCCGTCTACTTTAAAATATTCTCCAATAGTCTTAATAAGATCTATATTATTTAATCCATGAATATTTAGCCAATTATTTTTAGTGTAATCGATACACGCATTTAAAGCTAATATATTGAAATTCTCATATTCGGTGATTTCTAAATCATCGTAAACAAAAAGTTGCATTTCCGACTGAGTGTCTTTATGCCGACCTGTATATTCTAAAGAATAGGGTTGTAGTTTTCGGCCTTTTTTGTATTTTATTTTTCTCATTCAATAAATGATTTATATAGTAATATTACAAAAAAGTTTTTTAAAACATGGCTACATTCCCAATTTTGGCATTACTAAAGTAAAATTCTAATTTATTTAAGAATTGAATAAAGTAGGTTATTACTTTACTTTCATTTCCATAATAAAGTCTTCCATTAAATACCCGTGATCTAGCTCAATATCAGCTTCGGCTACAATTTCGAATCCCATTTTTTTATAAAAAGAAGCTGCTTTATTAAATCTATTTACATTCAGAGTAACGATATCTGCTTCTTTCTCTTTGGCTGCAGCCACAACAACATCAATTAATATTTTCCCCATACCTTTTCCTTGTGCTTCTGGAAGCAAATACAGTTTATTTAAGCGTGTAGCATTCTTGTCTTGATAATTATGTTGATATCCAGCATAACCAAGACAAAAATCATCCTCGTAAGCCATAGTAAAAATATGTCCGTTACGAATGCTTTCTTCTAAAAGAGCTGGCTCATAAAATTTGTCCAGCATATAATCAAGTTGTTCTTGAGATAGGATTTCGCCATAAGTATTAGGCCAGGTTTTAAATGCAATTTCTCTTATTGTAGGTATATCTGTTGCTGATGCTGTTTTAAGTGTAATCATTTTTTTAGACTTCTTAGATTGTTAGACTGACTTAGATTGTTAGACTTCTTAGATTGTTAGATTTCTTAGATTTTTAGACTATATGGATAATTGGAATGTCCTTCGACTCCGCTCAGGATGACACTAAACACTGTTACTAAAACTGAGACTGAGCGCCGTCACTGTTTACTGAAACTGAGCACTGCCACTAAACACTGAGACTGAATACTGCCACTGAACACTAATCTTACCCGTGAATCGTCTCTCCTTTTCCGTAATTGGTAATTATTGATTCTTCGTAGGCAAGCCACTCTCTCCAACGTTTCTCTACATCAATCCCAACTCCGTATTTTCTGGCATAAGTAATAAAAGTGGTATAATGCCCTGCTTCACTTTCCATCAAATCTCTATAAAAAACAGATAATTCTTCGTCATTGATATTTTCCGAAAGTACTTTAAAACGTTCGCAGCTTCTTGCCTCAATCATTGCTGAGAATAGTAATCTTTCGACTAAGCTAGAAACACGACTTCCGTCACCGCTTTTCTTCATATATAAATACAATTCATTTACATAATCGTCTTTGCGCTCACGACCAAGTTTTAATCCTCTTTTGATGATGATATTATGTACTTGCTCAAAATGGTCAATTTCTTCTTTGGCTAGAGCCAATAAATCCTTAACTAAATCTTGATGTTCTGAGTTATTCGTAATTATCGTGATAGCGTTTGTTGCAGCTTTTTGTTCGCACCAAGCATGATCCGTTAATATCTCTTCAATATTTTTCTCTACTATATTTACCCATCTTGGGTCAGTTGGCAACTGTAATCTTAATACACCCATTTTTCTTTTTGTTTAATGTTTAAAAAAGTATTTAAAGTTAGGGCTGGAAGTAAAAAAGTTTAAAGTTTAAAACTTTTGTGATAGCTTTCGATATCAACAAAACCTTAAACTTTAAACCTTAATCTTTTTAAATAAAATATTCTTAATAAACGAAGATTGCTCTTTCGCTCATCATTTCATTTACTTCGTTAGCAACCTCTTCGATAACTTCTTCACTTGTGTGATTTGTTAATACTCTATCGATTAATGCAACGATAGTTTCCATGTCATCTTCAACAAGACCACGAGTTGTGATTGCTGCTGTTCCTACACGAATTCCTGAAGTTACAAATGGTGATTTATCATCAAATGGAACCATATTTTTATTTACAGTAATTTCAGCTTTTACCAATGCATTTTCAGCTTCTTTACCTGAAATTCCTTTATTTCTAAGGTCAATTAACATCATGTGATTGTCAGTTCCTCCAGAAATAATATCGTATCCTCTTTTTACGAAAGCTTCTGCCATAGCATTTGCATTCTTTTTTAATTGCATTGCATAAGTAAAGAACTCATCTTGTAATGCTTCTCCAAAAGCAACCGCTTTTGCAGCAATAATATGCATTAAAGGACCTCCTTGGTTACCAGGGAATACAGCTAAGTCTAATAATGCAGACATCATTCTGATTTCTCCTTTTGGATTTATTAATCCTAGTGGGTTTTCAAAATCTTTACCCATCAAGATTAAACCTCCACGTGGTCCACGTAATGTTTTGTGTGTTGTAGTAGAAACGATATGACAATGAGGAATTGGGTCATTCATTAATCCTTTAGCAATAAGTCCTGCTGGATGTGAAATGTCAGCAAATAAGATTGCTCCTACGCTATCTGCAATTACTCTAAAACGCTCAAAATCCATATCACGAGAATAAGCCGAAGCTCCTGCGATGATTAATTTTGGTTGCTCTTTAGTAGCAATTTCTTGAATTTTATCATAATCTAAACGTCCTGTCTCTTTATCTACACCATAAAAAACCGGAGTATATAAACGTCCCGAAAAGTTTACTGGAGACCCGTGAGTTAAGTGACCTCCGTGAGATAAGTCAAATCCTAAAATTTTATCTCCTGGCTTTAAACATGCATGATAAACAGCAGTATTTGCTTGTGATCCTGAATGTGGTTGTACGTTTGCATAAGTAGCTCCAAATAACTCTTTGGCTCTATCGATAGCAATTTGCTCAATAACGTCAACTACTTCACAACCTCCGTAGTATCTTTTGCCTGGATAACCTTCTGCATATTTATTTGTTAAAACAGAACCAGCTGCTTCCATTACCTCATCACTTACAAAATTTTCTGAAGCGATTAGTTCTAATCCGTGAATTTGTCTCTCTTGTTCTTCAAGAATAAGATCAAAAATTTGTTCGTCGCGTTGCATTTTTTAGTTTTTCGTTAATTTGATGCAAAAATACAAAAAAACGTTTGTCAAACTGTTAGATTATGATATATTTGACATAGAATTTTTCAACAAATAATTAACATGCACATGCCGATAACTGCCAACGATACTAAACGAAAATCATGGTTAGATGTACCAGAGAATAGTGACTTTCCTATTCAAAACATTCCCTTCGGTGTTTTTCTTACCAAAGAAAATATAGTAACGGTTGGAACAAGAATTGGCGACTACGCCATAGATTTAGGTGCTTTGCAACAATTAAGCTATTTCTCAGGAATTGATTTAACTGATGATATGTTTATGCAAGACACTCTAAACGATTTCATTTCTGATGGAAAAAAAACTTGGAGATTGGTTAGAAACCGTATTGCCGATATATTTGACATTAACAATCCACAATTAAGAGATTCTACAAAAGATAGAGATATAGTCATTTTTAAAATTGATGATGTCGAAATGCAATTACCTGTTTTAATTGGTGATTATACCGATTTTTACTCAAGCAGAGAGCATGCTACCAATGTAGGTAAATTGTTCCGTGATCCGGAAAATGCTTTGTTCCCAAACTGGTTACACATTCCTGTAGGATACCACGGAAGAAGTTCGACTATTATTCCTTCTGGAATTCCTGTACACAGACCAATGGGACAAACGCTTCCTAATGGAGAGAACTCTCCTGTTTTTGGTCCATCAAGATCTATTGATTTTGAACTAGAAACAGCATTTATTACAACTGATGCCAACATAATGGGAGAACCTATTCCTGCTTATGAAGCTGAAGAATATATTTTCGGAATGGTTTTATTGAATGACTGGAGTGCACGCGATATCCAAAAATGGGAGTATGTGCCTTTAGGACCTTTCTTGGCTAAGAACTTTGCTTCTTCTATTTCTCCTTGGATTGTTACCATGGATGCTTTAGAGCCTTTTAGAACCAAAGGACCTAAACAAGACCCATCTCCGCTTCCTTACTTACAAACTAAAGGAAAGAAAGCTTTTGATATCAATTTAGAAGTTTCTATTAAACCATTAGATAAAGAAGAAACGGTAGTTTCCAGATCGAATTTTAAATATATGTATTGGTCAATGAGTCAACAATTAGCACATCATACCTCTAATGGTTGTCGTGTTAATTCTGGCGACATGATGGGTTCTGGAACAATATCCGGACCTACTCCAGACAGTTGCGGATCTATGCTGGAACTAACTTGGGGAGGAAAAAATCCTTTAAAGTTAAATGATGGTAGCGAACGTAAATTTATCGAAGATAACGATACTGTAATTATGAGAGGATATTGCGAGAGCAATGAAGTTCGTATTGGTTTTGGAGAAGTTTCAAGCCAATTACTTGCTCCTTTCGTGAGACAATGAAGAGATCTTGATTCAGAATAATAAAAAAGAGGCGATTTTAAATTTAAAATCGCCTCTTTTTAGCTTTACTCTATTTTATAATTTTACTGGAATATTAAACTCAAATGTCTTAAATTCATTATTACTTCTATAAGAAACAAATATCTTTAATTTTCCGTTTTCTAAATCTTCTTTTTTGGGCGACATTTCTACCAGTAATTCATTTTCATCATTTCCTTTTAGAATCCGAATTGTCTTCCCTGAAAGATTTACATTTTTTGGATTAATATTTTCAAACTTAAATTTAGTTTTCGTTAAAACATTCGATTCTAAATATTTATTTCCAGTCGAAATTTCAAAAATTACTTTTTCATTGCCACTAACAAATTCAAAATTTTCATTTGTTAAGTTATTCTTTTTTGAGACACAGCTTACTAAAACCAAAAACACAATTAAAACTGAAAATATTTTAAATTTCATTCCATTCATCTTTCTGTAATTTAACCTTTTACATTCTCAAACTTCATATTAACTCATCAAAACCAATTATACAGGTATTTGCTGGCTCAAACAATGTAATGTTCCGAATCCCCAAATAAAATCAACACAACTAATTCCGATTACTTCTCTATCAGGGAAACATTCCGAAAGGATATTTAGTGCTATGCGATCATTACTATCATTAAAAGTAGGAACCAAAACGCAATTATTCAGAATTAAGAAATTAGCATAACTTGCTGGCAATCTTAAATCTTCAAAGTCTATTCGCTTAGGCATTGGCAAAGCAACAATTATTGGAGATTTTCCGTTCTCTAGCTTTGCATTTTGCAACCTTTTTAAGTTATCCTGCAAAGGTTCGTAGTTTGCATCATTTTTATCTGTTTCTACAATCGTAACAATTGTATCTTCGTTTACAAAACGACACAAATCATCAATATGCCCATGTGTATCATCCCCTTCTATTCCATCTCCTAACCAAATAACATTGGTTATTCCAAGATATTCTTTAAAAACAGCTTCGTAATCTTCTTTGGTAAAATTTGGGTTTCGAACTTGGATACTTGGGTGCATCAAACATTCTTCTGATGTTAATAAGGTACCTCTTCCGTTACTATCAATCGCACCACCTTCTACAATAACTGGTTTCCCTTTATACATTACTTGTGTAAGCGGAATATCTAAAACATCAGCAACTTTAGCTGGAACAAATTTATCTAATTGATAATTTTTATATTTAGCCCAACCATTAAAATTAAAGTTTAATGCTTCTCTTTTATCTCCATTTTTAACCACAATTGGTCCAGAATCACGCATCCAACTTCTGTTAGTCTTATGAACAATATAAGTAACATTGTTTAAATCTACACGTGCTCTTTCGAGCATATCATTCACTTTAGCTTTTAAAACTTCATCAGCAACTACCAAGAAAACAGTTTCATAAGTAGCTACTTTTTTTATAAACTCTACAAAAGCCCATTGAACTGCCTCGTATTTCCCTGGCCAATCTTTACCATTATGAGGAAAACACAATACAATACCTTGTTGTTTTTCCCATTCAGCAGGAAATCTTCTATTATTCGTTGTCATAAAAAGGTTCTAAATTAAAAAAGCAAAGATAATCATTCGTAACTTTTATCATTGTGCAATATTCATTTTTTCCTCTCCTTATAATATATATATTCTCTAAAATAATTAAAAATACAATACTAATAAAGCAATCTTACTCTAGCCAAAGCCCTAAAACATGGGAATTATATAATACCGATAGAACACTCTTTTAAAATCATTACTCTAATTTTATGTTGAGTTTAAAAAATAGAGCTCACAAAAATCAAATTAAACAAATGATATCATGAAAAAGAAATTAGCTTCCGTATCGCTTTTATTACTATCCGTGGCAGCAGGTGCCCAAAACATGGCAACAACTTCTGCCCAACCTTCAGTTGAAAAAAATCCGTATAATAAATGGTCTATCGAATTAAATGGTGGTATAAACAAACCAACCAGAACAATGACCGAAGGGTATTCGACTGCTACACTTAGCCCATTTCATGCAGATTTAGGGGTAAGATACATGTTTAATCCAAAGTTTGGTTTGAAATTCGATTTTGGATATGATCAATTTAAAGAACGTGATGATACTCCCGACTTTGAAGGCAGACAATTAAGAACAAGTTTGCAAGGGGTTATTAACCTTGGTAGAGCTTTAAACTTTGAAACCTGGACTAATACTTTTGGTCTGTTAGCACATGGTGGATTTGGAGTTTCTCAATTAAGTTCTGACACAGGTTTTGACGGAAAAGATTACACAGGTCACGGAATTCTTGGTCTTACAGGACAAGTTAGACTTAGTAATAGAATTGCTTTAACTGGAGATCTTACCGGAATCGTTAATGGAAGACAAAATTACAATTTCGACGGAATGGGCCCAACAACAAGCGGTAGCTTTGACGGTGTATTATTAAATGCTTCTGTAGGTTTAACTTTCTACTTAGGTAAAAACGAAAAACATGCCGATTGGTATTCTGAAGACAACGACAAGTACAACAAATTAGAAGAAAGAGTTGGTCTTATCGAAACAGGTCTTATCGATAGCGATAAAGATGGTGTAGCCGATTTATATGACTTAGAACCAAATTCTATTGCTGGAGTTGCCGTAAATACCAAAGGACAATCTATTGACAACAATCAAAATGGTGTTCCAGATGAATTAGAAAGTTACTTAGATAAAACCTACGGGCAAAAAAATACTACCGCTACAAACAATACTGTTGAGGAGTTAATTAACGGAGGATATGTAAACGTATATTTTGACTTTAACTCATCAAAACCAACAAATGCGTCTTTATCTGGTGTTGACTTTTTAGTTAAATACTTAAAAAACAATCCATCAAAAAGTGCAGATATCGTAGGTTATGCTGACGAAATTGGAAGCTCTAGCTATAACACTGAGCTATCTAGAAAAAGAGCTGAAGCTGTGAAAAAAGTAGCTTTAAATGCTGGAATCGATGGATCTAGATTAAATGTTATTGCTAACGGTGAAGATACTTCTGTGAATAAAAATTCTAAAGAAGCTCGTCAAATCGTAAGAAGAGTTACTTTCCAAGTAAAATAAATTTAATTTTACTTTTACAAACAAAAAAAGGACAAAATGTAAATTTTGTCCTTTTTGCTTTTATATAAATCAACTCAATTAGTCGATTGCTCTTTTAGTAATATCTCCAAAAGCATCTATTCTTCTGTCTCTAAAAAATGGCCAGTTCTGACGTACATTTTCTTGTAAATCTAAATCTACTTCAGCAATAAGAATTTCTTCTTTATCATGTGACGCTTGCGCTAAAATTTCACCTTGAGGTCCTGCAATGAATGAAGCTCCCCAAAACTGAATTCCGTCTGTACCATCGATATATTGCTCTAAACCAATTCTATTAGCAGCAGCAACAAATACACCATTTGCAACAGCATGTCCTTTCATCACGTTCATCCAAGCTCCATATTGGTTTTCACCATATTGCTCTTTTTCTTTCGGATGCCATCCAATAGCAGTTGGGTAAAACAATACTTCAGCACCTTTTAAGGCTGTAATACGAGCAGCTTCCGGATACCATTGATCCCAACAAATTAATGTCCCTATTTTTCCTTTTTTTGTTTCAATAGCTTGAAAACCTAAATCTCCAGGTGTAAAATAGAATTTTTCGTAAAAATGTGGATCATCTGGAATATGCATTTTACGGTATAATCCAGCTTCAGATCCGTCTGTATCGATAATATAAGCACTGTTGTGGTATATTCCTGCCATTCTTTTTTCGAAGAAAGGAACAATTATAACTACACCTAATTCTTTAGCTAAAGCACTAAATGCAATAAATGAAGTACTATATAATGGTTCTGCTAAAGCAAAATTATCAACATCTTCACTTTGGCAAAAATAATGACTGCTATATAATTCTGGCAATAATATAACTTCGGCACCTTTATTTGCAGCGTCTTTTACCCAACTGATACACTTTTTCAAGTTGTTTTCGGCAACATCATTAAGGTTCAATTGAATAACAGCAATTTTATATTTCTTATTCGGCATGACTTAAAATTTTTAGACTGCAAAAATAGTTAATTTTCTAGATAGTAACAGAAAACCGTTTTATAAATATTTCTTTTCAATGGTTTTTGATAAAAGAAATAAATATAAAACGGTTTTTAAATTAGCTATATAAAGCATTACGCTTTTAACAGCTATTTACTTTTATTGAATAAACTATTCAATAACAACTTTCTGTATCACGAATTCTGTCTCTGATTTTTTGAATTTTATTTCAAAAGTTCCAGCAGTAGCCGATTTAAATTTATAGATCGTTTTTTTAGGATCCGGAACTTGTGTAGTACAAACTCCTGTTGGATATTTAACCTCAACTTGTAATCCTTTGTCTTTACCAATTGTTACATCAGAAATTTTACTGAATTCTCCACAAGTATTATCTACTATATAAGTTACATCATAACTAAGTTCCTCATTTAATTTTCCAGTTGTAGGACCTTTTACTTCTGTTGCCAAAGCACCTTTTATTACAAACTCAGGAGTTGGTGGTTTTTCTTCCTCTTTATCATCATCATTGCTGCATGCAATAAATGCTGTTGACAAGAATAATACGACTAAAACTGTTTTTAATTTAAAATTTTTCATATAAATAATTATTGTTGTTAATTATAACATAGATGCAAATAGATTACTATGGTTGCTTCATAAAAATGTTAAAAAAACCAAACAAAACAACAAATACTTAAAAATCAACAAATTAATAATTTTAAAATTTTCATTTTTGGCATAAAAAAACACCAGCCGTTAGACTGATGTTCCTTAATAATTGCTTTTTTATTTATTCTGCTACTTCTTTTTTAGGAAGCATTTTTTTGATTAGGGTTACAATCGCTAAAACCACAAAACCGATTACAAGTCCTATAGTAAACTCTTTTACGATAGAAGGTAATTGTGGAACTAAATGATGGAAAAAATCAATATTATGTACAAATATACCTCCTGCTACCAGGATTAAAGCGATTGTACCAATTACTGATAAACTCTGAATCACCTTTGGAAGTGCCTGCACTAAAAAATTCCCTATAGTTTTTGATATACTACGTTCTTTTTTACTAAGCTGAATAAGTTTTAAACCTAATTCGTCCATTCTTACAATAAGCGCAACAATGCCATACACTCCAATTGTTGCTACTACTGCAATTATCGAAACAACCATAATTTGCGTTAGAATAGGTTTTTCTATTACAGTTCCTAATGCTATAATTACTATCTCGACAGATAATATAAAATCGGTTACTATTGCTGATTTTATTTTTTCTTTTTCGGCAGCTAAAATTTCTTCTTCTGAAAAAGTTTGTGCTGTAACCTCAATTTTTGCGTGTTTATGTGGAAAGAAAAATTCAAATATTTTTTCGGCTCCTTCATAAGCTAAAAAAGCCCCACCAAGTACCAAGATTACAATAATTGCTACTGGAAAAAAGGCACTTAATAAAAATGCTATTGGCAAAATGATAAGTTTATTAATAAACGAACCTTTACCAATCGCCCATAATACAGGTAATTCTCTTGAAGAAACAAATCCTGAAGCTTTTTCGGCATTAACCGCCAAATCATCTCCTAATATACCTGCTGTTTTTTTTACTGCAACTTTACTCATTACCGCAACATCATCCATAATTGCTGCAATATCATCTAATAGAACGAAAAAACCTGATGCCATATCTTTGTTTTAAAAATTGCGCTAATCTCTTTGTGTAGGGCACAAAAAAATAATTGACGCATTTTGTTATTTTGTGCGAATCTAATACTTTTTGTTTAAATCTCTTTCTTCTGATTTAATCAAATATTTTCAATCTGGCTTTCATTAACTACATTGTCCTAAAAGCAACCAGATGATTACAAAAACGAAAATAGTACCAAAACATCCGCTACCTAGCTTTTTGGCTCCATAACCTGCTATTAACCCTCTAAATATGTTGTTCATAATATTTATTTTTAAGTTTTTATATCGTATTAATTCTAGTTTAACTCAGCTTACGTAAAGGTGAGAACTTAATTAGATTTTTTTTTATAATAATTTTAAAAAAAGTTTCATGATTTACTGATTTTCAGTTTTTACAAAAAAAAGCACCAGCCTTACGACTGGTGCTTACTATAAATGTAAAGACGCACTGCGGTGCGTCTCTACTAAAAATTAAATATTAATTAGCCAATTCTGGTGTTTGGTTTCTAAAAACCAATTTACCATCAAAAGCATCTAATAAAATAATACTATCGGTTGTAATCTTTCCTGCCAAAATTTCTTTTGACAATTGATTTAAAACATCTCTTTGTATAACACGTTTTACTGGTCTTGCTCCGAATTGCGGATCAAATCCTTTATCTGATAAATAAGCAACTGCTTCTGGAGTTGCATCCATTGTAATTCCTTGCAAAGCCAACATTTTGGTAACACTTTTTAATTGTAAACCAACAATTTGTTTAATATTGTCCACTGTTAAAGGTGGGAACAACACAATCTCATCAATACGGTTTATAAATTCCGGACGTACTGTTTGTTTTAATAAAGCAAGCACTTCGACTTTTGCAGCCTCTGTAGCAGCTTCGATTCCACCTTTTAGGTTTTCAAATTTTTCTTGTATAATCTGGCTTCCCATATTTGAAGTCATGATGATAATCGTATTTTTAAAATCGGCCAAACGCCCTTTATTATCAGTCAATCGTCCTTCATCTAATACTTGTAATAAAATATTAAATGTATCTGGGTGCGCTTTCTCAATCTCATCTAACAAAATTACTGAATACGGTTTTCTACGCACAGCTTCTGTTAATTGCCCTCCTTCATCATATCCTACGTATCCTGGAGGCGCACCTACTAATCTACTCACACTATGGCGTTCTTGATATTCACTCATATCAATTCTGGTCATGGCATTTTCATCATCAAAAAGATACTCTGCCAATGCTTTTGCAAGCTCTGTTTTACCAACACCAGTAGTTCCTAAGAACAGGAATGTACCCACAGGTTTTTTCATGTCTTGTAAACCAGCTCTGCTTCTTCTTACAGCATCACTTACTGCTTCGATTGCTTCTTCCTGACCTACTACACGTCTGTGTAACTCATCTTCCAGATGCAATAGTTTTTCTCTTTCTGTTTGAAGCATTTTCATTACTGGAATACCAGTCCATTTTGCCACAACTTCGGCAATATCTTCTCTGGTAACTTCTTCTTTTATCAAAGAATTTCCAGATTGGTATTCATGCATTTGTTTCAATAAAACATCCAGTCTTTCTTGAGCTTCCTTAATTTTACCATAACGAATCTCAGCTACTTTTCCGTAATCACCATCACGCTCTGCACGATCTGCTTCATGTTTAAAGTTTTCAAGCTCTAATTTTACAGCCTGAATACCATCTACTACATCTTTTTCAGATTTCCATTTAGCGTAGATTTCATTACGTTCTTCTTTCAGGTTCGCCAATTCCATTCGTAAAGCTTTAAGCTTGCTTTCTTCTTTCTCACGTTTTATAGCCTCAATCTCAATTTCTAACTGCATTATTTTTCTATCCAAAACATCTAATTCCTCAGGTTTTGAATTGATTTCCATACGCAATTTAGACGCAGCTTCGTCCATTAAGTCAATCGCTTTATCTGGTAAGAAACGATTGGTAATATAACGTTGAGAAAGCTCTACAGCAGCAATAATTGCTTCGTCTTTTATCTGAACTTTATGATGTGTTTCATACTTTTCTTTGATTCCACGTAAAATTGAAATCGCACTTTCAGTATCTGGCTCTTCGATTATAATTTTTTGGAAACGACGTTCAAGCGCTTTATCTTTTTCAAAATATTTTTGGTATTCATCCAAAGTTGTTGCACCAATCGCTCTTAATTCTCCACGAGCCAATGCTGGTTTTAGGATATTAGCCGCATCCATTGCGCCTTCTCCTCCACCCGCTCCTACAAGTGTATGAATCTCATCTATAAACAAGACGATATCACCTTCGGCTGCAGTAACTTCTTTTACTACCGATTTTAATCGCTCTTCGAATTCACCTTTATATTTTGCCCCGGCAATTAATGCTCCCATATCTAGCGAAAACACAATTTTCTCCTTTAGGTTTTCTGGCACGTCACCATTAACGATTCTTCGTGCTAAACCTTCGGCAATTGCAGTTTTACCAACTCCGGGCTCACCAATTAACATTGGGTTATTTTTAGTTCGACGTGTTAAAATTTGTAATACACGTCTAATTTCTTCATCTCGTCCGATAACAGGATCTAATTTTCCTGTACGTGCTAATTCATTTAAGTTTTTAGCATATTTGTTCAAAGAATTATATGTTTCTTCGGCAGATGCTGAAGTTACACGTTCTCCTTTACGTAATTCTTCAATAGCAGCTTTTAAGCCTTTACCTGTTACTCCTTGATCTTTTAATATTTGAGCAACTTTACTTTTTGAATCAAAAATTGCAAGCATTAAATGTTCGATTGAAACATATTCATCGTTCATTTTTTGTGCAATAATTTCCGCTTCGTTCAATGCTTTATTCGCATCTCTGGAAAGCATTACATCTCCTCCCGAAACTTTTGGGAAGCTTTGTATGGTGCTATCTAGAATTTGAAGAAATAAAGGCACATTTACATTGAGTTTTTTCAAAATAAATGGCGCCACATTTTCATCAACTTCAAAAATAGCCTTGAAGATATGTTCATTCTCTATTTGCTGTTGACCATTTTTTTGGGCCAATTGCTGAGAGAGCTGAATTGCTTCTTGCGATTTGATTGTAAATTTATTTATGTTCATCTTTATTTGATTTATGATTTATGATTCTATTTTAATAAGTAACTTTGTTTATTATTTCTCAAATTATATTCCACAACAATAAAACAGACAAAATGACGCTTAAAATTTGATTTTTATCATTTTTAAACGACAAAAAGTCACAAACAACGACAAAACATGAGTTTTTTATCATCACTATTCGGAGATTCTGATCAAAATAAATCATCAGAAACCAAAATAAACTGGATTCCCTTAACAAGTTTGGAGCAATTAGACGAAATCGAAACGGCATCTAAAGATAAGCAAATTCTTATATTCAAACATAGTACAAGATGTAGTATTAGCCGAATGGCACTAAAACAATTTGAAAAAGAGTTCGATTTGGACAATAAAGTTAATGCATATTTTCTTGATTTAATAGCGTATCGTGATGTTTCGAACGAAATAGCTTCTCGTTTTAACGTTGTTCACCAATCTCCTCAATTATTACTTATCAAAGACGGAAAGTCAATATATAATGCTTCTCATAGCGATATTGATGCTGAAGTATTGAAAGAGAAAGTTTAATTTTCAATAAAACTAAATGGATATCCAATCAATTTATCAAAAAACAATAATTTTTGCTACCCTTAAACATTTAGAAAATAATCAACTCATTCCTGATTCTCAACTACCTTATGTTGTCCATTTAAGCAATGTGGCCATGGAAATTTTAATTGCTTCAAATAACACAAAGGAATTTGACTTAAACTTTGCTACTCAAATTGCGCTATTACATGATACCATAGAAGATACTGCTACAACATTTGATGAATTAGAACTTGAATTTGGAACTGAAATAGCTGAAGGTGTTTCTGCCCTCACTAAGAATGGTGATTTACCAAAAGAAGAAAGAATGCTTGATAGTTTGAACCGAATTTTACCCCAAAGAAAAGAAGTTTGGGCTGTGAAATTAGCAGATAGAATAACAAACTTACAAAAACCTCCTAAATCTTGGGATAGTCCTAAAAAAAGAAAATATAAGGAAGAAGCTGAAACAATTTTAGAAAAATTAAAAGGAGCAAATCAATATTTAGAAAATCGTTTACGCTCAAAAATTGAAGAATACGAGCAATACCTTGATTAAGAATTCTTCTTTATAAATATATAGCAAAGATGATTTTTGAAAATATATACTTTAAAATTTAAATGGATATAATTAAAAACAAACGAACTTTTGTTTCTGTAATTTCAATAATTGGAATTGTAATTGGCTTTCCTTTTGGATTATATGCTTTAGCAAATTACGGCAGCATGGGTGGATTTGTAGTCCTTTGGTGTGTATCTGGTTTATTGATTCTTTTGGCAATTGACAGAGCATTGGTTTCATTTATAAATCAGCGAAAATTATCTATTATTGAAATTATACTTACTTTGATTTTAGTGATTATAAGCTTATTATCTAGCTAACAATAAAAAACGCTGAAATTAAAATTTCAGCGTTTTTCTTATAAATATACAATCTAAAAACTCCCTCCTGAGCCTCCTCCACTAAAATCTCCTCCTCCAAACTCCATTGGGGATTCTTCAGCTTTTATTTCTGGTTTTAAATTAAAAGTAGAAGCTATAATCAAGGCTTCGGCATTTAGTAATGAATTTGAGCTATCGATACGATCTGGTTTAAATGTTATTCCTTTTTCATTGTCCCTTATCTTTCTTATCACAAAATAAGTAAAGGCAAAAAGCAATAAACCTCCAAAAGTCAAGGCAACTTCTACTGGCAAAACATGATGATAGGTTCTAAAAGTAAAAATTGAAAAACAAAAGGCTAAAAAACCTATCCAAAGTAAGATTCTGTCTTTATTGCGTAATCCAAAAAACAAATAAAGAACCGGAACTATAAACGTGAAAGCCCAAAAGAATAACGAAAAAGGAACATCTGGACTTAACTCATAATACATCCCTGATAAAAAAGCCGAAAACTCTCTTACAACCATATAATTCCCTGAAAAATAAAATATAATTAAACTAAAATTTTTCATCAAAAGTATGCCGTTATAATAAAAAGGCTCTGCTAAATCCTTAAGAAGCTTTTTACTAACAAAATACATTCCGATTGCATAAATCATTAATACAAACGGTAAGAAAAGACTCCCCAGCTCGATATACTTAAAGACAAAAAATCCTAATGTTGTGGTTAGTGCTAAACAAAAAATTAATGCTGAAGATAAATGTATATAACGCAGATATAATAGTAAAGAAACTACGGTTACTGTAATCATACAAGATAGCACATCAAGGTCTGTAACTCGAGATATACTCATTACAAAAGACATTATAACTGCTGCCGCCAAAGTTAATTGTGCTCCTAGTACAAATGCATCATCTAAGCCATATCCATAATATTTTTGCTTTGCTAAAAATTCAGTTCCTGCAAATCCTATTATTGCATATACATAAAGTAAGACCGCTAAATAATCATCATTATAAGTAAGTCCAAAAATAGATAATAACCCACAAATAGATGAATATAAAAATGCTCCTAACAAAAAGAACCCAATACGTATTAATATATTATCCTGACTTTTAAGAACTGGTAATTCTTTAGAAACTGTATCTAATTGCTCTTTAGTAATAAAATTAGCTTTTTGTAATTTCTCAGCCTCATTGACCAAGAAAATATTCTTCAATAAATCCTTATTGTATACTATCATTTGCTTTTTGTTTATTGAAGTTTTTAATTAATTTAATGAACAATATAATAGAACCTATAATATATAAAGGAGTTCCAAATATCAACAATCCATAAAATTCGTAAGCATTTATAAAGTTTAAGATTTTAAAAACTACAATATTTGTACCGATATACCCGTATAAAATTGTAAACACAAATAATGAAATTGCGGGAATTTTATAACTTACATTGTAAAAATAATAGGTAGAAGCTCCTAAAACAATTACAAAGATTAACCAATAACCATTAAATAAATTATTGATTGAAGCAATACTTATTAAATGCAAAGCATAGGTAAGGTAGATAAAATTGAAGTGTGTTTTTAAATTAATCTTTGTGCTATAAATAGTCCAAAGGATTAATAAACCTCCTAATATAATTGCCGAATAACTTAAGGTATCTGTAGTATAAAAATCATTATGTAGCAATGTTTGCGGACTTACTGACAATCCTATATAGGCAGCTAGACCTGTTACTGCAATTGTTAGGGCACTTTTGTTATCAAAATAATACGCACAAAAGAAACTTATAATAGTAGGAACTAATGTTGCTAAACCGTAGTGGGTACCGAATAGCTGGTATTGAAACTGAATATAACCTACAAAAATACAACTGAGGATTGTTGCTGTAAGGACTAAATATTGTAAAACGGGGTTCTCAAAACTAGAATCTTCTTTTTGGAATCCTTTTGATTTTTTAAAGCAAAAGTAAAAACAAATTACCGTTACGATTAATAATAAAGATAAAATAGCTACATGCCCAATTGTATCGATGTTTTGATAAATTAAGATTCCGATTCCTGTTGTAAATAACAAAACCGACAGGTACAGAAATAACTTTAATTCGTTATGCAGCGAAAAAATCCCTAAACTACGATAGGCTTTTACCTGTATAAATTGTTCTTCGGTGATTAAATTGTTCTCAAAAAGTTTTTGAGTTGCCTGTTCATCAAATTGTGTCATACTATTACTTTAAGATAGTCTATTGGGTGTAATTACTTCGTCTCTTCGCTTCGTTCGGGTCGTAAAAATTTCATTTAACACATAGAAACATAGATTTTATGTATAAAAAAGAATACAAAAAGAAATACTTTTCTTTCACATAGCTTTGCTATGTGCATTTAAAATAAGTGAAACGCCTACTTTGAGAATACAAAACCTATGTTTCTATGTGTTAAAATTAATTACACCCAACGGGTTAAGATAACTATGTATCAAATATATGTATTTAGTATGAATTTTCTGTTTTCAATAAAAAAGGTTTTAACCAAAAAAAAACGCTATGATATCATAGCGCATTTTCCTGAATTAATAAGAACTCTTCATCTTATTTTTTATGGCATCTAAACATAAGTTATTGATGCTTCCTTCATGTGTATGTTTAGTTTCTTTTGGCGACTTAAACGTACCGTTTTCTAGTTGTTCAGCTACTTCTTTGTATGCATCTCTAAACGGCATTCCTGCTACAACCATTTCATTTAATGTATCTACTGTAAATAGGTAATCATATTTTTTATCGTCTAAGATATGGTCTTTTACTGTGATATCTTTTATAGAAAAAATCGCAATATCTAAACAGGCTTTAAGATTTTGAATTGCTGGAAACAATCCTTCTTTTAAAAGCTGCAAATCTCTGTGATATCCGCTTGGTAAATTGTTTGTGATCAACGTGATTTCATATGGTAATGCTTGTATTTTATTGCATTTCCCACGTATCAATTCAAATACATCTGGGTTCTTTTTATGTGGCATTATGCTTGAACCTGTTGTAAGATGTGATGGCAAACTGATAAAATCAAAGTTCTGACTCATATACAAGCAAACGTCCATTGCAAATTTAGACAACGTTGCTGCAACGCTGCTCATTGCAAAAGCAACAGTTTTCTCTGCCTTACCACGGCTCATTTGAGCTGCTACGGCATTATATTTTAAGGTTTCAAAACCTAGTTCTTGCGTTGTAAATGTTCTGTTTATAGGAAATGAACTTCCGTATCCTGCAGCAGAACCTAGTGGGTTTTGATCTACAATTTTGGCAGCTGCATTTAGCATCGTAATATCGTCGATAAGACTCTCGGCATAGGCTGAGAACCACATCCCGAATGATGATGGCATTGCTATTTGCAAATGTGTATATCCTGGCAATAATACATTTTGATGTTTCTCTGCAGATTCCATTAACAAATCAAAAAGACTTTTTACTTGTTCTTTTAATGCTTTTACTTCATCTTTTAGGTATAAATGCACATCGACTAAAACTTGGTCGTTACGTGAACGTGCCGTATGGATTTTCTTTCCTGCATCTCCTAGTTTTACTGTTAGCAAATATTCGATTTTAGAATGTACGTCTTCAAAACTATCTTCGATTACGAAATTTCCTTTTTCGGCATCGACAATGATTTCGTTTAATGCATCTACTAACGAATTGGTTTCATCGGCTGTTAAAAGTCCGATTTGTCCCAGCATTTTTGCATGAGCTATTGAACCTAATGCATCGTATTTTGCCAAAACCAAATCTAGTTCTCTATCGTTTCCAACAGTGAAATGTTCGATTTGTTTGTCTGTTGCAATTCCTTTTTCCCAAAGTTTCATAAGCTGTATGTTGTTTTGTTTCACAGAGTTTCTCAAAAAAAAACTCAAAGATTCACAAAGTTTAATTTTATTACTATGTTTCTTTATTTCCTAAATGCCTTAGCCCCGATAGCAGTGAAAATCCTTTTATTTTTTCCTTTAAAAAATAAAAGATTGAAACGGATAGCGGGAAATAGCTCCTTATTATCCTTCGACTTCGCTCAGGATGACAAAAGCATAACTATTATAATTTAAAGAAATCGGTTAGTATTTTAATATACAATTCGATTCCTTCTTCGATTTCGTTGATAAAAATAAATTCATCTGCCGAGTGTGAACGTAATGTTTCTCCTGGTCCTAGTTTTAATGACTGGCAACTTAAAACGGATTGATCGGAAAGTGTTGGAGAGCCATAGGTTGTTCTTCCTAAAGCGATTCCGGCTTGTACTAAAGCGTGTGCAATTGGAATAGACGAAGCATTAAGATGCATAGACCGTGGCGTTACTTCGGCTTTTACATTAGCTTTTACCACTTCTAGAATTTCGGTATTGGAGTAACAATCGGTTACACGAATATCGACCACCAAATCACACTCTGACGGCACTACATTATGTTGTTTCCCAGCGTTTATCTGGGTTACGGTCATTTTTACCGGTCCTAAAACATCGGATATTTTATCGTATTTATAGTTTCGGAACCATTCCATTACGGGAATAGCATTGTATAATGAGTTATCATCGTTTTGGTGTGCAGCGTGGCTTGCTGTTCCTTTTACTTTTACATCAAGAACTAATAACCCTTTTTCGGCTACTGCCAATTGCATCAATGTAGGTTCACCTACAATGGCACAATCTAGCTCTGGTAAATGTTGTAAAACGCTGTTTAATCCGTTTTTTCCGCTGCTTTCTTCTTCTGCCGAAGCTACAATTACTAGATTATGAGGTAAGTTTTCATTATTGTAAAAATGTACAAACGTCGCCAATAACGAAACCAAACATCCTCCTGCGTCGTTGCTTCCTAAACCGAATAATTTGCCTTCTTTTACAATTGCTTTAAACGGATCGTTGGTATATGCTTGATTGGGTTTTACTGTATCGTGGTGCGAATTCAGTAATAGTGTTGGTTTATTTTTGTCGAAATATTTATTGAAAGCCCACACATTATTGTTCTCTCTTTTAAAAGGAATCTCGTTTTGATTGAACCAATTTTCGATTAAAAGTGCCGTTTGATCTTCTTCACTTGAAAAAGATGGGGTTTCGATCAAACTTTTTAATAATGCTATTGCTTCTTGAGTAAGCGTTTCTATATTTTTCATTTTTTGATAGGTACTGAAGTCTATCCCGAAGCTTCGGGGCTGAGTTTCTAAGATTACAAAAGTCTTGGTTTCTTAGAAACTTAACAACTTTTTTCTTTTATAATTTAATAGTTGTATGCAATATATTGGAATTTTGCAACATACTATGATGTCCAATTTTTATGGTCTGAACTCCCTTAGACAGGCTATTAAAACAATTGTCTAGTTTTGGAATCATTCCGGAATGAATTACTTTTTCGGCTTTTAGTTTTTCGTATAATTCGGCGTTTATTTCGGTAATAACCGAATCATCGTCTTCTGAATCTGATAAAACACCTTGTTTTTCAAAACAATAGGTAAGCGTAACATCAAAATTTTCGGATAATGCAATTGCTAACTCGCTTGCAATTGTGTCTGCATTTGTGTTTAGCAATTGTCCGCTTTTATCGTGCGTAATGGCGCAAAAAACTGGTACAATATTGTTTTCTAGCAATGTAGCCAATAAACTTGTATTTACTTGTTTTACATCGCCTACAAATCCATAATCGATTGTTGGATGGTTTCTTTTTGTCGATTGGATTAAATTTCCATCGGCTCCCGAAAATCCAATTGCATTATTGTTTTTTGCCTGCAATTGCGCTACAATATTCTTATTGATTTGTCCTGCATAAATCATCACGGCAACATCCAACATTGCTGCATCGGTTATACGACGACCATCTATCATTTGCGGAACTAAACCAATACTTTCGGCCATTTTTGTAGCCGATTTTCCACCACCGTGAATCAATACTTTATGTCCTTCTATCTTAGAGAAATCAGTTAAGAATTTCTCCAATTCTGATGGATTATCGATTATATTACCGCCAATTTTTATTAATGTAACGTTCATTTTTTATAGGTTCAGAGGAACAAAGGCTCAAAGGTTCAAAGGTTTCTCTTAAGGTTTCTAGAACCTTTGTACCTCTGCAACTTTGTATCTTTGTACCTTTATTTATAACTTTTTAAGAATCTTCTGTAATACCAATTGTGCTGCGTATGTTCTGTTATTAGCTTGCTCGATTACAATTGAATTTTCGCCATCTAAAACTTCATCACTTACAATTACATTACGACGAACAGGAAGGCAATGCATGAATTTTCCATTGTTGGTTAATGCCATTTTTTCGGCAGTAACTGTCCAATTTGGATCTGAATTAGTTACTTTTCCGTAATCGTTAAAATTACTCCAGTTTTTTACGTACACAAAATCGGCATTTTCAAATGCTTTGTCCTGATCGTATTCTATTTTCGAATCCTTGGTAATTTCTGGACTTAGTTCATATCCTTCGGGATGTGTAATTACAAAGTCGACATTTTTTTTCATTTGCATCATTTCTACAAATGAGTTAGCAACTGCTTGTGGCAAAGCCTTAGGATGTGGCGCCCAAGAAAGTACTACTTTTGGCTTGTGCTTAGTCTTAAACTCTTCCATTGTAATAGCATCTGCCAAAGATTGCATTGGATGACGAACAGCACTTTCCATATTTACGATTGGAACTGTAGCGTATTTTAAGAATCCCGAGATAACGGTTTCTGCATAGTCTTTTTCTTTATCTAATAATCCTGCAAAGGCTCTAATAGCAATAATATCGCAGTATTGAGAAACTACTTCGGCAGCTTCTTTGATATGTTCTGAAGCTCCTGAGTTCATAATCGCTCCATCCTCAAACTCTAGCGTCCATCCTTCGTTGGTAAAATTCATTACCATTACGTTCATCCCTAAATTTATAGCTGCTTTTTGAGTACTTAAACGCGTTCTTAAACTCGGATTAAAGAATAACATTCCTAATGTTTTGTTCTTACCCAGGTGTTGGTTTTTTAGTGGTTTTTTCTTGATTTTTAACGCACTCTTAACCCATTTTGATAATGAGTTGATATCTTGAATTGAAATATAGTTCATAATATATTGTTTAATCGTTTTTTGTCTAATTGTTTAACCGAATGACCGATTAACCAAATCAACATTTTTAAGAGTAGTATCTGTTTTTATCTGTGTCTTTGCCTTAACAAATCCGCATCATCCGCGTTCTTCTTTTGATAATCATCATAATTTGAATTAAAAATATAGTTTATGTTTTCTTTATTTATTGTTGTGTTTTTTGGACGCTGATTAAACTGATTCGCAATTGCGAAAACGCTGATAAAAACAGATTTCTTTTCTTTCTTATTATAATTTCTAAAAATCCGTATCATCCGTGTTCCTTTTTAATAATCATAATTCGAATTAAAGTGATAGTTTGTCATTTAAACGAATAAACGATTAAACAAATCAACATCTTTATACAATCTTGGTAAAAGGAATTTCATCCTTTAATGCTTTTAGAATAAAATTATCTTCTAGTCCGTTTACAATCCAGGTCTCGATATTTGCTGCTTTGGCGATTGCCGCTGCTTCAATTTTTGATTGCATTCCTCCTGTTCCGTGTGACGATTTAGATTCTCCGATTTCTTTTTCTAAAAGCTGTAAATCATTCACTAAAGCAATCGTTTCTGGCACTTCGTTATGTATAGATGCTTTTGTATAAATTCCGCTTGTGTTTGTGGCGATTATCAAGATATCTACATTTAATAAAACTGCTGTTAATGCTGCTAATTTATCGTTATCTCCAAACTGAATTTCGTCGGTTGCAACGGTATCATTTTCATTGATAATCGGAATGTAATTATTCTCGACCAAAACATTAATTGTGTTTACAATATTGATTTTGGATTGTTCTTTTTCGAAATCTGAATAGGATAACAAACATTGCGAAGTCAATAATCCCAAATCACTGAAGTTCTCATGGAAAATCCGCATTAAATGAGGTTGTCCGATCGATGCCAAAGCTTGTTTTACAATAATCTCTTTGCCTTTGCTCTCTAATTTCACAAATTGTTTCGCTGCTGCAATAGCTCCGGAACTTACAATTACAAATTCGTATTTGTCATTTAAAGCTGCAATTTGCATACCAATATCTTCAATCTTTCCTCTGGAAATATGATTGGTTTCTTTGGTTAGTGTATTGCTTCCTATTTTTAATAAAATCCTTTTTTTAGTCATTTTTTTTAAGTGGCTAAGGTTCTGAGTTACTATCCCGAAGCCTCGGGACTAAGTTTTTATATTGTAAACGTTTTTACCGCAAAGGGCGCAAGGTTTTATATTCTGTTTGTGTTTACAAACGCTGAGTTCGCAAAGCTATATCTGAAATCTAAAATCGTTAATCATCAATCTAAAATCTAAAATTAACCACAAAGGGCGCTAAGATTTTTATATTGTAAACCTTTATAAACGCTGAGTTCGCAAAGCTAAATCTATAGTTAAATTCCAAATTTTAAATTCCAAATTCCAAATTCCAACAATCGAGAATTATTAATCTATCCCGAAGCCTCGGGACTTAAATTCTAAGAAATCTAACTATCTAATAATCTAAGATAGTCTAACAATCTAAGAAGTCTAATTATCGAATTTGCCCTTCTCCGTAAATATACCACTTATTGGTAACCAGATGTTGCAATCCGATTGGTCCTCGCTGATGTAATTTATCTGTGCTTATGGCTAATTCTCCGCCTAAACCAAGTTGCCCTCCATCGGTAAATCTTGTCGAGGCATTATGATAAACTGCTGCCGCATCTATAGATTCCATAAATTCCTGAGCAATATCTTTATTTCTTGTAATAATCGCAGCCGAATGTCCGCCACAATACTTATTTATTTTTGCAATAGCATCTTGTTCTGAATCGATTGTACCTAGTACGATTTTATAATCAAGAAACTCTTCATACCAAATATCTTCGTCTTTTAGAACACTTGTGTTCGCAAAAGATTCTAATGTTTTATCTACAATAATTTCCACTTTCGATTCATCTAGTTCTTCTATTAAAATGGCTAGAAAACCTTCAAAATTTGGCAATCGTGAATCTACCAAAACTTTATCTACAGCGTTGCAAGCTGAGATTTTGGATGTTTTTGCATTCAGAATCACTTTCAATGCAATATCTGTATTTGCTTCTTTATGAACATAAACAAAATTATTTCCCCGTCCGCTTACGATTACTGGGCAAGTAGCATGTGCTTTTACAAACTCTATTAATTTTTCGCCTCCACGTGGTACAATTAAATCTACTTTTTGTGTTGGTTTTTCTAAAAAAGCTTGGGTTTCTTGTCGATTGAAATTTAGATATTCCACCCATTCTGTCGAAACATTGTGTTCTGCTAAAGCCTGATGCCATAAACTCACAATCTTTAAATTGGATTTTAGCGCTTCTTTTCCGCCTTTTAGCAAAATTTTATTTCCTGATTTAAAGGCAATTCCACCAGCTTCGATAGTTACATCGGGTCTTGATTCGTAAATAATTAATATCGTACCAAAAGCTGCTGTTTTATTACTGACTTTAATTCCGTTATCGTGTACAAAATGAAACCTTTCCACGCCAACTGGGTCTTCCTGAGAAGCCAATTGATTCAATGACAGAATCATTTCATCAATCTTGGCGTTATCTACTTTTAAACGTTCTTCCATTGCTAGATCTTCGCCATTGTAAGCGGCTAAATCAGCTTGATTCGTCAGAATAATTTGGTTTCTTTCTTCTTCGACAAGCTTTGCCATCGAGAGTAAAACCAAATTTCGCTTTTCAATTGATAAATGGTGGTTCATAATTTTTGTAGTTGGTTGTTTTTGGTTGTTTTCTAAAATCTAGTTTGTGTTGAGAGATATAAATCTGCGTATAAAACTCCATAATAAAATAAAATATTTACTACTATCCATACTCTCCTTTTTATACTATTATCCGAGGAAAAATAAATTCTTGAAATCTGCATTATCAATATTATAACAGAAGATAATCCAATTAAAAAATATACAAAAAAAAGAATTAGGTTTATCATTTCTATATGCTTCCAAATAACAAACAAACTTTGAAAGCTACTAATTAAAATCGCCCAAAAAATGATAATCAAATATGCTAATGATTGATATTTGAGAAACAAATCTGAAATCAAAAAATTATTGTTCATGTTCTTTAATTTTAAATCCATAAACTATTTTTTTTGGCTCATTTTCCTTTACTAAATTATATTTTTTAGCTAAAGCATTTTCTTCATTAGGCTGAACTTTATCTTCTTTCAATTTATAGGTGAATATTAAAGAATCATAACATTTACAACCTATTTCTTTCTCAATCAAAGGTGCGTATTTATTAATTTTTTCTTTAATAAAAGAATCACTTTTAATTTCTGAAAGTTCAATTTTAAAATTATCTAAAGAATCTAGCTTTAGATTCTCGCAATCTCTCAAATACCATAAACTAGGTTCATTATTATAAGTATCAATCTCTATGTCTTCTTGTTCATTGATTTCATTTTGCATTCTTCCTAAAACTTTTTCAAGTCCAGCAGAAGGAATATATTCAGGGGCTCTTCTCATTCCCCACGCAAATGGATTCAGAAAAAGCAACATTGGTAGTAAAACACTAATTACCAGCACAACACCCCAAATATTTTTTAATACTTTCATTTAATATTGAAGCTCTTCTAAACTTTCTTTTAATGCAACGATAAAGGTATCTATATCAGATTTCTTCACAGTTAATGGCGGCAAAATTCTCAATAGATTTTTGTTGTTGGCACTTCCTGTAAAAATATGTTTCTCGACAATTAACTTTTTACGAAGCGGACCAATCTCAAAATCGAATTCTACTCCAAGCATTAATCCTTTTCCTTTTACTTTTATGATTTGAGGAACTTGCTTGATTTGCTCAAAAAAGTAAGCCGAAACTTCGTTTACATTATCCTGTAATTTCAATTTTTCGATTACATCCAGAACCGCAATTCCTGCAGCACAAGACAAATGGCTTCCGCCAAAAGTAGTTCCCAATAATCCGAAACTAGCTTCAAATTCAGGCGAAATCAAAATGGCTCCAACTGGAAAACCATTCCCCATTCCTTTTGCAACCGAAATAATATCGGCTTTGATATTGTGATGTTGGTACGCAAAAAACTTTCCGCTTCTTCCATAACCTGATTGTACTTCGTCTAAAATTAAAACTGCACCGTATTTTTTACAAGCTTTTTCTAAAGCCTGAAAAAACTCAGTTGTTCCCTCGTCTAATCCTCCTACTCCTTGAATTCCTTCAATAATTACACTCGAAACATCTCCTTTTGCTAGTTCAGCTTCTACTAATTCGATATTATTAAGAGGTAAAAAAGTAACAACTTGTTGTGCATTTATTGGAGCTACAATTTTTTTATTGTCTGTAACTGCAACTGCTGCCGAAGTTCTTCCGTGAAAAGAATTATCAAAAGCTACAACTCTTGATTTTCCGTTATGGAATGAAGCTAGTTTCAAAGCATTTTCATTCGCCTCAGCTCCTGAACTACATAAAAACAGTTCATAATCTTCTAATCCTGAAAGTTTTCCTAATTTCTCAGCTAATTCTACCTGCAAAGGATTCTGAATTGCATTGGAATAAAAACCTAAATTATCTAATTGATTTTTAAGTTTTGCTACATAATCTGGTTGTGTGTGTCCAATAGAAATTACTCCATGTCCACTATATAAATCTAAATACTCTACTCCGTTATTATCTGTAATAGTACAATCTAATGCTTTTACAGGTGTTATGTCATAAAGTGGGTATACGTTAAATAAGTTCATCTTTTTTTGTTTAAATGTTTAATCGGCTATTTGTTTAATCGATTAACCGAATTCACGATTAACCGTATCAACAACCAATTTAAAATCCGCTTGGTTTTAAATGTAAACCTGTCGTTTCTGGTAATCCAAACATTAAATTCATGTTTTGAATTGCTTGTCCAGCAGCTCCTTTGGTTAGGTTATCGATTATTGAAGTAATCAATATCCGGTTTCCGCTTTTGGTTAAGCTTATTATACATTTGTTCGTTTGTACAACTTGTTTCATATTGATATTAGTTGTAGTAACAGTTACAAACGGTTCGTTTTTATAAAAATCTTCATATTTAGCAACGATTTCATCTAAACTTTCTTCGACAGTTGTATATAAAGTTGCAAAAATTCCTCTTGCAAAATCTCCTCTGTTCGGAATAAACAACAATTCGTTTGAATAATCTGCCTGCAATTGATTTATACTTTGGTTTATCTCTCCCAAATGCTGATGATCAAATGCTTTGTAATGTGACATATTACTTAATCTCCAACTAAAATGTGTCGTTTCTGAAGGATTTACTCCAGCTCCTGTACTTCCTGTTGTTGCATTAATATGTACATCATTATTTAAAAGCTCATTCTTTGCCAATGGTAATAATGCCAGTTGAATTGCTGTTGCGAAACAACCTGGATTAGCAATGAATTGTGCTTTTTTGATAGCGGTTTTATTCAGTTCTGGTAAGCCGTAAATGAATTCTTTTCCATCAAAATTAGCGTCTTTGTTTAATCTAAAATCATTTCCTAAATCAATAATTTTAGTATGACCCGCAAATTTATTTTCTTTAAGAAACGAAATCGATCTTCCGTGACCTAAACACAAAAACAACACATTTACATCTGGATTAAGAGCATCTGTAAAATCCATTTCGATATCTCCCAATAAATCGTGATGTGCTACCGATAGTGGCTTTCCAGCATTTGTTGTACTGTACACAAAATCGATATTTACATTGGGATGATACATCAATATTCTTATCAATTCCCCAGCTGTATAGCCTGAACCGCCAATTATTCCAACATTAATCATAGTCTAAGTGATTTACAGATGAAAATATATTTTGAGCATTTCCTAAAATCTTAATAAACCCTTTAGCATCGTCTGATGTCCATGCATTATTCATTTCTCCGTATTGACCAAATCCTGTATTCATTAAATCATTATCTGATTCAATTCCGTCAAGCGAAAAATGATATGGTTTAAGCGAAACAGTTACAACTCCATTAACCGTTTTTTGCGTGTCTTGTAAAAATGTTTCGATGTTACGCATTACTGGATCCAAAAACTGACCTTCGTGAAATAACATTCCGTACCAGTTTCCTAATTGCTCTTTCCAATATTGTTGCCATTTACCAAGTGTATGTTTCTCTAATAAATGGTGTGCCTTAATGATAATTAACGGAGCAGCAGCTTCAAATCCTACTCTTCCTTTAATACCTATAATAGTATCACCTACGTGAATATCTCTACCAATTGCATATGCATTTGCTAATTTCTCTAGTGCTACAATATTATTTGATGGTTTATCTGTTTTACCATTTATTCCAACTAATTCTCCTTGCTCAAAATGTAAAGTCACTTTTTCTTCACCTTCTTTTTGCAATTGCGAAGGATATGCTTCACTAGGTAATGGTGTACCAGAAGTTAAAGTTTCTTTTCCTCCTACACTTGTTCCCCAAAGTCCTTTATTGATAGAATATTGTGCTTTTTCCCAAGAATAATGAACGCCATTTTTAGACAAATAATCTACTTCTTCTTGTCTTGACAATTTTAAATCTCTAATTGGAGTAATTATTTCAATCTCTGGAGCAATTGTCTGAAAAATTAAGTCAAATCTAATTTGGTCATTTCCTGCTCCTGTACTTCCGTGTGCAATTGCCTCTGCTCCTACTTTCTTAGCATATTTTATTGCTTCAATAGCTTGAAAAACACGCTCGGCACTTACAGATAATGGATAAGTATTGTTTTTTAATACATTTCCAAAAATCAAATATTTTATAGCTTTATCATAATACTTATCTACGATGGTAAGATTTGCATGTTGCGCACTTCCTAATTCGTAAGCTCTTTCTTCAATAGCATTTAATTCTTCTTCATCGAAACCTCCTGTATTAATAAGTACAGTGTGGACTTCATATCCTTTTTCATTTTTTAAATATTTAAGGCAATACGAAGTATCTAATCCTCCGCTATAAGCTAATACAACTTTTTTCATAATTTTATTTTTTTAAGAAAAGGGCTTGTTTAATTGATTTTAATCTATTGAGTACTTTTACGTTAAAAGGATGTTTTGGTGGATCCTTTTGTTTTTCTTTTGGATCGTACAACATTCCTGTACATAAGCACATTTTATTTTCTTTACTTTTTAATATTTCATAATTTGTACAAGTTTTGCAACCTGCCCAAAAGCTTGGATCACTTGTAAGTTCTGAAAAAGGAACTGGTTTATATCCTAAATCTGAATTAATTTTCATTACTGCCAAACCAGTTGTGATTCCGAATATTTTTGCATCTGGAAATTTTTCTAACGAGTAATCAAAAACCTTAGATTTAATTTTTTTGGCTAAACCTAAATTTCTGTAATCTGGATGTACTATCAAACCAGAATGAGCCACAAATTTGCCATGTTGCCAACTTTCGATATAGCAAAAACCTGCAAATTTACCATCTACCAAAGCAATCAATGCATCTCTGTTCTCCATTTTTTTCTGGATATATTCAGGAGTTCTTTTGGCAATTCCGGTACCTCTCAATAAGGCAGACGACTCTATAGTATCGCATATTTCTTGCGCATATTTATAATGTTCTTCTTGTGTTACAACAATAGAGATCTTCATTTCAATAGTTGAAGTTAGGGTTAAAAAATAAGACATGATTTTTCTTCTGAAACCCAAGAGTTGCTTCAGCAAAATTAAATAAAAAATACGTAAAACCCTTAATATCAAAAAGATGACATTGAGATAATTTTAAATAAAATGTACTTGTAGGATGTGTTTGTCCAAAGGACAACTTAGGTAATTTCAAAACAAAAAAATGAATATAAATACATACGACGAAAAACTCTTGTGAATGCTATAGAGATAGCATCCGTACTTCGGGAGAAGTAACAGGCAAGTTTGTCCGTGAGATAGAAATTATATGTAAACTCATTTTATTCATTGGTGCAAATTTACATCTTTTTTTTAATTACAATACATTATTGATAATTTGTAACATTTTTTTAATATTATGTTGCTTTTATCAATTTATCTCATTTCTACACTTAAAAAATCAACTAAAAATTAAACTTTTAATAAAAAATCGGCTATCTGAGTTAAACTCAAATAGCCGATTTTAATTATTTATATCTTTATTGCTCTTTAAAAAAGCCTAAAAATTATAATTTTAACCTGCTGGTTTCAATTACTGTATCTATTCGCTCGGGGCGTGAAAAAATTATTTAACACATAGAAACATAGATTTTATATGTAAAAAAGAGTACAAAAAGAAATATATTTCTTTCACATAGCTAGCTATGTGCATTTAAAATAAGTGAAACGCCTTTTTTTTGTATGCAAGACCTATGTTTCTATGTGTTAAATAATTGTACTCAACGGGTTAATTTTATTGAATATTTATCAATTCAAATTATTCTTTCGTAAATTCTAATACTTGCGAATTTTCTAAAATTGTCATGTTTAATCCAGTTTTAGTAAATGCAAATCTTAATCCAGCTCTCACAGATTCAAAAGTATCTGCCGCATTCGCAACAGGCTGAACTGGAAATTTAGGATAATTAGGAAGCTCTACAGTTAAAGCGCTATTTTTTTCGGTAAAAGTGATTTTTAAAGGTGTTTTTTTACTAGAATAAGTCCCTAAATAAGGGTCTAGAACAACATCTTTTTCTAATTTACCACTTCCAGCCGTCCATACGTTGTTTGCCTCATTACTATCAGGAAAAACGTGATCAGGATCTATAGTAACACTTTCGATTTCTTCTGTTGAGTCAAATTTGAAAGACCATTCTACGTTTCTTTGCCAGATTTCAACTGGTAATTTCACTCTGGAAACTTTTCCGCTTTTAGTTTTCACATCAATTACAACAGGCATTACCATTTTTTCAAAGTTCTCAATAGTAATAATCACTCCTTTTGCAGGGTCATTTTTCACATATTTAATTGAGTTAATACCTTGGTCAAAACGCCAGTTGTTAACATACCAACCTCTCCAGAACCAGCTTAAGTCTTCTCCTGCAACGTTTTCCATTGTTCTAAAGAAATCATCTGGCGTAGGGTGTTTATAAGCCCAACGGTCTATATAAGTACGGAAAGCTGTGTCAAAACGCTCTTTACCTAATACTTGTTCTCTTAAAATTACCAAACCTGAACTTGGTTTAAAATAACATAACATCCCAATATTTGCCTCCTTCATATTATCTGGAGAACTCATAATAGTTTCTAACTTAGGATTTGTAAATGCCTCAGCCATTTTATGCAAATCCTTCGGTGCATCTTTATATTCACCTTTATTAAATTCGGCAGAACTCAATGAATTAATAAATGTATTAAATCCTTCGTCCATCCAACCAAATAATCTTTCGTTTGAACCAACAATCATAGGAAACCAGATGTGTCCAAACTCATGATCTGTAACTCCCCATAAATCTTCTCCTTTAGATTCCCAGCTACAAAATACAATTCCTGGATATTCCATACCTCCTTCATTCCCTGCAACATTTGTTGCAACTGGATAAGGATATTCAAACCATTTATTTGAGTAATTTTCAATTGCACCTTTAGTATATTCTGTCGAACGTCCCCAAGCAGCATTTCCATCACTTTCAACTGGATATGCAGAAAGAGCCAATGATTTTTTCCCG
Source organism: Flavobacterium sp. GL_143 (assembly GCF_057834355.1). Classification (NCBI taxonomy): domain Bacteria; kingdom Pseudomonadati; phylum Bacteroidota; class Flavobacteriia; order Flavobacteriales; family Flavobacteriaceae; genus Flavobacterium; species Flavobacterium sp. GL_143. The sequence goes on from NZ_CM174401.1 coordinate 4,933,807, forward strand.
CTAGGTAAATTAATCTTAGCACCATCTAAAATAAAAGCAGCCGAAGATGCCCAAGAGAAATCACGTGCATTTTTTATTTGATAATGCCATGTTTTTTCTCCATTTCCATTAGCTTTTGCAGCTGCAACTTCTTCGGCTGAACGAATCATAACCGTTTTATCGCTTAGTGCAGCATCTTTAAAACGTTTTTGTTGTTCTGCAGTATACACTTCTGGAGCATTTAATAATTCTCCAGAGGCAACTACAAAATGATTAGCAGGAACTGTCAACTTTACATCAAAATTACCATATTCCAAGTAAAATTCCGATGCTCCTAAATATGGATGTGTATTCCAGCCTCTTACGTCATCATACACGCACATACGCGGATACCATTGTGCTATTGTAAATATTTTACCATTTTTTGTTTCAAGAACTCCTGTTCTATCTGATCCTTCGTTAGGAGCTATATAAGAAAAATCAATTTTAATTTTAACGCTGCTTCCTTTTGATGCTAACTCTTCTGGAAGAAAAATTTGCATTCTTGTATCGGTAACAACATATTTAGCATCAACTTCAACCGATTTTTTCTTACCAAGTATAGTAACTTTTACCGATTTAATTTTATTTCCACCATCAAAAACCTGTCCTTGAGCACCGTTACGACTTCCTGTTAATGGCACTACAGCATTTCCTCTTGAATCTTCTTTGAATAAATTTTGATCCAAATTAAGCCAAACAAATGACATTTTATCAGGGCTATTGTTGGTATATGTAATCTCGTCTGTACCAATAATTTCATTAGTAACCCCATTTAACTTCGCAGTTATCTTATAATCTGCTCTGTTTTGCCAGTACTCTGGACCAGGCTGACCACTTGCAGAACGGGTTGTTGTTCCGTTTTTAGAATAAAATAATGGAGAGAATGCATCATAATAATCATATTTAGAAATAGGATTAGTTGTCGCAGTAGGAACTTGTTGTGCCCAGGTGGCCGAAATTCCAAACAATAAAGCCATCGTTAACAAGGCTTTTAAAGAGTGTTTTTTCATTTTTGTTGCTGTTTATCTAGCAAATTAATGAAAAAAAAAGCTATTTATGAATTAAATCCTACCGGTTAATACAATTTTATCAAAAAATATTTCATCAGCTTTTTTTCCTATAAATTAAATTTATAAATATATTTACAACTCATTCTTAAACCATTCAAAAACTAAATTTTGACTACAATTATTTCAAATTCAAAACTTACTGCTTCTATTAAACATGCCGGAGCCGAATTATTTTCATTAAAAAACAACGATAATAAAGAATTCATTTGGGAAGGAAACCCAGATTTTTGGGGTAAACACTCCCCTGTTTTATTCCCAATTGTTGGTACTTTAAAAAACAATACTTACACCATTAATGATATATCTTATCACTTGCCACGCCATGGATTTGCAAGAGATATGGAATTTAATTTAGTTTCTAAAACTGACGAAAGCGCCATTTTTTCGATTCAATCTAATGCAGAATCGTTGAAAGTATATCCGTTTGAATTTGAATTACAAATAATTTATACTTTAATAGATTCTCAATTAGACATCCAATATAAAATATTTAACAAAAATGATTCTAAAATGCCATTCTCTATCGGTGCACATCCAGCAATTGCGCTACCTGGGAATTTTGAAAATTATGCTTTAGAATTTGAAAAAAAAGAGCCTCTAAAATATTCTTTGCTCGAAAATGATTTGATATCTAATAAAACAAAACAATTAGAAACGAAAGAAAATCAAATTGAGCTAAATTATCAACTATTTGAAAATGATGCTTTAATTTTTAAATCATTAGAGTCAAACTCGCTAACCATTTTAGAAAACAACAAACCATATATAAAAGTAGATTTCGCAGATTTTCCTAGTTTAGGTATTTGGACAAAAGAAAATGCTCCTTTTATTTGTATCGAACCTTGGTTTGGTTATTCTGATACTCCTGAAAACACAGGAAATCTTTTCGAAAAAGAAGGAATAGTAACTTTAGATGCAAATCAAACATTTAACTCTAAATTCAGTATCGAAATCCTATAATCTTATCTTGATATATTATGTTAACATTTAATTTTTCTCCATTTCCAGTACTCGAAACGGAACGCTTAATTATTAGAAGAGTAACCAATGAGGATGCAAACGAAATTATAGCACTTCGTTCTAATCCTGAAACTATGAAATACATTCCAAGGCCACTCACAAAAACTACTGAACAGGCATTAGAACATATAGCTCAAATTGATAGTACAATTGAAACTAACGAAGGAATAAATTGGGGAATAACACTAAAAGGCGATTCCAAAGTAGTTGGAATAATTGGCTATTATAGAATAAAACCAGAACATTATCGTGCCGAAATTGGCTATATGCTATTACCTGAACTTCACGGAAAAGGAATTATTCCTGAAGCAGTAAAAACAGTAATTGATTATGGCTTTAACGAAATGAAACTACACTCAATCGAAGCTGCTATTGATCCTGAAAATTTTGCATCAGAAAGAGTATTACAAAAAATTGGTTTTGTAAAAGAAGGGCATTTTAAAGAAGTCGAATATTATGAAGGCAATTTTTTAGATAGCGTAATTTATTCGTTATTAAACAAAAAGTAATTCATAGCAATATCTTTTTTTATTGATTCTTGTTAAATTTTAACTTTATAACAATACAACATATTTCATTCCGTTATATTTGCACCCAAAACTAGCAACCCAAACTAACTTATTGCTAGTAATTACTAGATTTTATGAAAAATTTATTTGCCCTAATCGTTCTACTATTTTCAATTCAATCCCAAAGTCAAACTTATATTAAAGCAAATGCACTTACCGCTTTAGTAGCAATTCCAGATATTGCTGTAGAAACAAGCATTGGTGAGAAATTAACTCTGAATGTTGATTTAATGGCTTCTTTTTGGGAATCATTTGATGGAAAAAGCCCAATGAAATTTGTCACCTTTACTCCAGAAGTTCGTTATCATTTTAATGAGAAATTCAATGGCTTATACCTTGGTGGTCATATTGGAGGTGATATATATCAAATTCAAAAATGGAACTACTGGGATAGTAATATGTACGAAGATGGTTTTGGATACAGATTAGGAGCTACGCTAGGATACCAAAAGAAACTTAATGATAAATTTATGCTTGATTTTTTTGTTAGCGGAGGATGGCACCAAGGTTTTTATAAAGGGCATTATAATGATGGTACACCAGGCCGTTATGAAAAAGCCCATGATTACAACAAAAGTGGAGAATGGTTACCTTACGGTGGTGGTGTAATGATCTCGTATAAGTTAAATTAATTTGAAAATTTAGGAATCGATTTTATATATAAATCTTCTACCTTTTTTCTAGCCCAATCCGTTTTTCTTAAAAAAGTCAAACTAGATTTAATACTAGGATTTGAAGAAAAACATTTAATCGGAATTAATTCTCCCAAAGTATCAAATCCATAATACTCTACTAGTTTTTCTAGTATTGTTTGAAGAGTGATTCCGTGTAGAGGATTTTTATCTTGATTTTGCATTTAATATTTTTTAAATAAATAATAAAAAGACCGTACTATGAAAAGTACGGTCTTTCTTTTTTACAAAATTACTAAATTGAAATTTAAATAATCTCCTAAATATTAGAATATGAATTTAAATCCGAAAGAAAGTGGAGAAGTTAAATTTGGATTACTTCCTCCTAATGCCCCATTATAATAAGAATCAACATTAGCCACATGTGCTAATCCAAAATTAGTTACCGTAGTTTTAGAACCATCTTTAGGATCTAAAGTTGTAGATGTAAAATTAGCTAAATCATAAGAGAACTCAACTGAGAAATATTTCGTTACAAAGAAATCAAATCCACCAGATAAAGACAGTCCAAATTGATTTACTTTTAATTCACTTTCCTTTTCTTTTCCAGTGATTATTGGTGCTGCCAATTGTCCGAAGAAATATAAAGAACCAGCAACATTCCAATATTTTCTAGCTAAAGGCTGAATAACTATTAAATTAGAATTTGCAGCAGTTCCTTTATCTGAATCTGCTTTTATATTAATATATCCAAGCCCTGCTCCAACAGCTACAGATGGCGTAATAAATTTACCTACAACTGGCATTACTAATAAATTTGTGCTTTTTACATCGTCTGTTTTAGTTTGTTGGTAACCAAATTGGGATGTTACAAACCATGCACCTTTTAGACCTTGATTTGCTTCCTGAGCTTTTACCGTTAAGCCTACTAACACAATACTAACTAATGTTAAAATTTTTTTCATGTTTTTAAGTTTTTGTTATAAATTATTTAACAAACTTAAGCGTAAGGTTTTTCCTGAAGAATGATTAAAATCATAGGTTTAAAAAAATCTTTAATTATCTTTGATTTCATTAAAGTTTTTCTTTTTTATTCTACATTTGCAATCCTATGTTAAAAACTGTCAATATACTCAATAAGAGAGCCCGTTTCGATTACGAAATAATAGATACCTATACTGCTGGAATTGTTTTAGCGGGAACCGAAATCAAATCAATACGTCTTGGTAAAGCAAATATTACCGAGAGTTTTTGTGAATTTAGTGGTAATGAACTTTTTGCCATAAACACTTATATAGAAGAATACGCTTTTGGAAATCAATTCAATCATAAGTCAAGAAGCGAAAGAAAATTGCTTTTGAATAAAAAAGAATTGAAGAGTCTTCAGAAAAGTGTACAAGCAAAAGGACTAACAATCATCCCTTTGAAACTATTTACTAATGAAAAAGGATTAGCAAAACTGCAAATCGGTCTTTGTAAAGGAAAGAAAAACTACGACAAACGCGAATCTTTAAAAGAACAAGATACCAAACGTGATTTAGATAGAATTAAAAAAGCTTTCTAATTTTTAATCCTCTTTTAATAAGAGTTATTTCTCGATTTTTATACTTATTTTTACTACAATAAATTCTAAATTTCAAGTTTATGAAAAGAATATTTGTTGTATTAACCGTCATCTTACTTTATGGTTGCGGTACTAGTTCTACAATTGTTAGCAGCTGGAGAGATCCTAAAATAACAATTAGTTCTGAAAATTTCAAAAAAGTATTAGTCGTAGCTTTAGTCAAAGATGAAGAAACACGAAGAATTACGGAGAACAGAATTGCTGCCAGCAGCCCTATCTTCCATACTTCTTATCAATTCTTAAATCAGATTAATAATGACTTAACAAATGATCAGAAACTAAAAATATTAAACGACGAAAATTTTGATGGTGTAGTAACAATGCGCTTGGTAAGCAAAGAAAAACAAACTGATTATGTCCCAGGAATTGATACTAGTATTTATTATGGTGGCTATAATGGTTTATATGGAGGTGCTTTTGGTGGTTGGTACGGTATGTACGCAACTGATTTCTATTCTCCAGGTTATTATGTAGAAAACACATTTTATATTGTAGAAACCAACGTTTTCTCTTTAAAACACAATAAATTAATCTGGACAGGCACCACACAATCGTCAGATATAACAGATATAGGTGCAACAGTAGATGATATCATGAGAACTGTAGTGAACGAAATGAAAAAAGACGGAACGCTTCCTGAAAAATAATTTCTTCTAAAATAAATCATAAAATAGCATCGAATTAATTTGATGCTTTTTTTTATTTAAAAAATAATGACTAAACTTGTCTTGACAATTAAAACCTGCTTTTTAAAATGAAAACGATTCTTAAAAATGCCAGAGAGAAAAAAGGATTTAAAACCCGAGAAGTAGCGCAGTTATTAGAAATTGACCAAGCTTTAATAAGTAAATTTGAAAGTGGTACCCGAAAACCCACAAGGGAACAAATCGTTAAACTTGCCTCATTACTTGAAATTGATTTTGAAAACTTATTAATTCTTTGGCTAAAAGAAAAAATAATACACGAAATCGGCCAAGAAGAATTTGCACTTAAAGCACTACATCTTGCAGAAATCGAAATTCAAAATAACAAAAAAGTAGTTGCTTCGGTAATATTATCAACGCTACAGAACGTTTTGGATGAAATTGAAATTTTAAAAAAGAAAGTTCAATCGTTTCAGCAATTTGAACTACATCGAATTTCAAAAATTCTTGAGCTTGAATTTACATACGAAAGCAATCGTCTCAACGATAACTCATTAACATTACAAGAAACCAAAGCGGTAATTAATGAAGGGTTAACAATTGCGGGTAAAACAATGCGCGAGCACTTAGAAGCCGTAAACCACCATGAAACCATTTCTTATATTAAAGATTTGACTCAAAAAAACAGCCCTGTTAACGAAAAAGAATTACTCAATATTCATAACTTGATTTCAAGAGGAATTAAACCTGACCATGCAGGAAAATATAAAAATGACGCCCTCATTATTCGCGAAATGACTTCCTTTTTTAGCTGGTTTGAAACGAATAAAAACAGCTTACATCCAATATTATTAGCTTCTGAAGTACATTTAAGAATTATAAAAATTACCCCATTTGAAAGTGGAAACACACAAATAGCTCATTTATTAATGAATTGGATATTAATACAAAATGGCTATGTCTTTGCAACAATACAAGGAGATACAGAACATAAAAACGAATATCTGAGCATTCTTGAGAAAAGTCAAAATCAAAATGATGAATCTATTTTTATAAACTATGTTGCACAAGTAGAAAAGGAAAATTTACAACGCGCCATCCAATTAGTTTCTCAATAATTACATTATTAGAGTATAAACATTTAAAAATGTTTTTTTTTCACCATTAAGAAATTAAGAAAAATTAAGTTTAATCTAAAATAAAACTAAGATACTTAATCGAGAAATCATTTTAATCTGAAAAATCTGTAGCTAAAAAAACCATTAAGAAATCTGAAGTTTAAAGAAACTTAATTTCTTAATGGTAAAATTCTTTACTTTTTGGCTAACAATACCAAAAATATTTTAGTTTTTATCTTCTAATAAAGGAACGAATCTAAATTCTCCAAACTCATGTTTTTCAAATTGTGTTTCGTTTTTACGAATTAACAACGTCATAATCTGAACGTCTTCTCCTAGCGGAATTACTAACCTTCCTCCTATTTTTAATTGTGCCATTAATGGTTGCGGAATAAATGGCGCTCCGGCAGTTACAATTATACTATCAAATGGTGCATAAGTAGGTAATCCTTTATAACCATCTCCAAAAGAAAGGTGTTTCGGACGAATTCCTAATTTAGGAAATAAAATAGATGTTGTTTTAAACAGTTCATTTTGTCTTTCGACACTAAATACCTTGGCACCCAACATATATAATACTGCAGTTTGATACCCTGACCCAGTACCAATTTCTAATACTTTATGGTCTTTTTTAACTTCTAACAGCTGCGATTGAAACGCAACAGTGTAAGGTTGAGAAATAGTTTGCCCCGCACCAATCGGGAAAGCCTTGTCCTGATAGGCATAATCTTCAAAGCTAGAGTTCAAAAAAAGGTGTCTTGGGATTTTTTTTATCGCTTCCAAAACAGCTTTATCGGTAATTCCCTTTTGTTGCAAAGTGCTTACTAATTGATTCCGAAGTCCTTGATGTTTGGCAGTGTCTTTCAATGTTTATTATTTAATTTTTGGTAAAAATAAGAAAGTAAATAGTAATTCAAATATTGATTCTTAAATATTAAATTACTAAAACTTTAAAGCATTCACTTTCACTTTCAACAAATAAATTATATTTTTGTTAAAAATACATTCTCATGTTAAAAGTAGGAGTTTTAGGTGCTGGTCACTTAGGTAAAATACATTTACGTTTATTACAACAATCTGATAAATATGAATTAGTTGGTTTTTATGACCAAAATCAAGAAAACGCCGAGAAAATTTCCAAAGAATTCGGTTATAAAAATTTCAATACAATTGCCAAGTTAATACACGCTGTAGATGTAATTGATATTGTAACCCCAACATTATCCCATTATAAATGTGCTAAAGTTGCCATAAAATCAGGAAAGCATATCTTTATCGAAAAACCTATTTCGAATACTGTTGAAGAAGCTGAAGAAATTATCGCTTTAGCAAAAGAATATAACGTAAAAGGTCAAGTAGGACATGTAGAACGCTTTAATCCAGCATTCATAGCGACAAAAAACATGATTGAAAATCCGATGTTTATAGAAACACATCGTTTGGCCGAATTTAATCCTCGTGGTACAGATGTTCCTGTAGTTTTAGATTTAATGATTCATGATATCGATGCCATTTTAAGCGTCGTAAAATCTAAAGTAAAAAGTATCAATGCTAGTGGAGTTTCAGTTATTAGCGACACTCCAGATATTGCCAATGCCCGAATTGAATTTGAAAACGGTTGTGTTGCCAACTTAACAGCAAGCAGAATTTCGATGAAAAACATGCGTAAAACGCGTTTTTTCCAAAGAGATGCTTATATTTCGGTTGACTTCTTAGAGAAGAAATGTGAAGTTGTTCGTATGAAAGATGCTCCTGAAGTTCCAGGTGATTTTGATATGATTTTGCAAAATGCTGAAGGTGTAAAAAAACAAATCTATTTTACAAATCCAGATGTAGAGCAAAACAACGCAATTCTTGATGAATTAGAATCTTTTGCAAATGCAATCAATACAAATACAGCTCCAGTGGTAACTCTAGAACAAGCAACAGATGCTTTAAGAGTAGCTTACCAAATTATCGACTGTTTTAACAAATAAAATAATCTTAAAAAAAGTTAGCCATAAATTCACGAATTAATTTGTGCGTTTGTGGCTAAAATTATAAAATATAGTACTTAAATAATATGAAAACAATTGCTGTAATCGGTGCAGGAACAATGGGTAACGGAATCGCTCATACGTTTGCACAAAGTGGTTTTGTAGTAAAACTAATTGATGTTTCCGAAAAATCGTTGGATAAAGGAATGGCAACTATTGCCGCTAATTTAGACAGAATGCTTGCAAAAGGAAGTATTACTGAAGAAGAAAAAGCTAAAACAATAACTAATATTATTACCTATACCGATATTAAAGATGGTGTTGTAGGTGTTGATTTAGTTGTAGAAGCTGCGACAGAAAACATCGATCTAAAACTGAATATTTTTAAGCAATTAAACGAAACTTGTTCGCATAATACAATTTTAGCGACCAATACTTCATCTATTTCTATAACACAAATCGGAGCTGTTGTAACTCATCCAGAGCGTGTTATCGGGATGCACTTTATGAATCCTGTGCCAATTATGAAATTGGTAGAAATCATTCGCGGTTATAATACTAGCGATGAAGTTACCAAAATAATCATGGAATTATCTGTAAAACTAGGTAAAACTCCAGTTGAAGTAAACGATTATCCAGGTTTTGTGGCAAATAGAATTTTAATGCCTATGCTAAACGAAGCAATCGAAACGTTATATAACAAAGTGGCTGGCGTTTACGAAATAGACACAGTAATGAAACTAGGAATGGGACACCCGATGGGACCATTGCAACTAGCCGATTTTATTGGACTTGACGTATGTTTGGCTATTTTAAATGTAATGTACGACGGTTTCAAAAATCCTAAATATGCACCATGTCCTTTATTGGTAAATATGGTTAGAGCTGGGAAATTAGGAGTGAAATCTGGCGAAGGATTCTATGATTATAGTGAAAGTAAAAAAGCAGAGAAAATCTCAAAGCAATTTATTTAAAATGAAATTTTAAACAGTATGAAAAATCTATTTTTAGTTATTATTTATTTTGTAACTGCAATTTGCATTTCTCAAAACATAAAAATAGATTCTGATAAAAAATTCTCAACTAATGAAATTGATAGTCTCTGTAAAAAAAACAATAACTATCTCATTGTAGAAGGAACAATTGAAGGTACAACTAAAATTAAACTCAAAAAACAGAAAGCCAAAACCGTAAAAGGTACTGGAGGTTTCTCCTATAAGATTTACACAAAACATTTTAATGAAGAAAAATACAATACTCTATCAAAAACCGAACAACTAAATTATGATTTTGAAGAATATAGTACACTAATAAAAGGAGTGTATCATCAAGCTATACATTATGAGAATGCATATTCAGAAAATATTTACGGAGAGTTTTACTATTCTGAAATGTCACTTTTTTATGTGAAAATTAAAATTATCCGAACTGAAAACAATAAGAAGGAAATTTCAGAAGTATTCAATTTTAACCTTTTAGAACTAGAAGATTCTCAAAAAATAAAAAACATTTCTTCGCTTAATCTTAAAAATTGGGCAAAGCAAAAAAACAATGAAATAATTAAGTTTTACAACAACAAATGAATTCAATAAAGCAAAACTTAGTCCAAATAAAAGCTTCTCTACCCGAACATGTAACATTAGTTGCGGTTTCTAAAACCAAACCTGTTACTGATTTAATGGAAGCCTACGAAGCTGGTCAACGCATTTTTGGAGAAAACAAAATCCAGGAAATGGCAGACAAATGGGAAGAAATGCCAAAAGACATCCAATGGCACATGATTGGACACGTACAAACGAATAAAGTCAAATTTATGGCTCCGTTTGTAAGTTTAATTCATGGTGTTGATAGTTTAAAATTATTGCAGGAAATCAATAAACAAGCGTTAAAAAACAACCGAGTTATAGATTGCCTGCTTCAAATGCATATTGCCGAAGAAGAAACAAAATTTGGTCTTGACGAAAAAGAACTCACATCACTCCTAGCCTCAGAAGATTTTCATAATATGAAAAACATTCAAATTTTGGGTTTAATGGGAATGGCAACTTTTACAGAAAATCAAAACCAAATAAAAAAAGAATTCACACATTTAAAGTCTATTTTTGACTCTTTACAAGCTACAAAACCTGTAAACTGTAAACTGAATACGGTTTCGATGGGAATGTCCGGAGATTACCAACTTGCCATAGAATGTGGTAGTACCATGGTTCGAATTGGAAGTAGTATATTTGGAGGGAGATAAATTTCAAAAATCAATATCAATTGCAAAAATCAATACTTAATGGAAAAAATATTCAATTTTGAAGATAGGTTAGTTCGTTTTGCAGGAGAATGTATTTTCTTTACAAGGCAATTGGAGAAATTATTTGAAAACGAATACTATAAAAATCAATTAATCAGATCATCTGGAAGTGCATCCTTAAATTTTGGAGAAGCTCAAGGTACAATTACTGATAAAGATTTTATTTTTAAAGTTTCATTAGTAGCAAAAGAGTTAAAAGAATCAAGAAACTCATTAAAAATTCTGAATTATATTAAAGAAGGTGATAACGATAAAAGAAATAAACTTCTAATTGAAGTAGAACAACTTATTGCAATTTCATCAAAAATGATAATAAATAAAAACAGTCAATAACAATCACAACGACAATAGTAATTTTAAGGATTATTATTGACTTTGAAATTGAATTTGATTTTTGAAATTGACATTGATAATGTACGCAATACTAGACATAGAAACAACTGGAGGACAGTTTAATGAAGAAGGAATTACCGAAATTGCCATCTATAAATTTGATGGTCATGAAGTAGTCGACCAATTCATTAGCCTGGTGAACCCGGAAATTCCCATTCAGCCATTTGTTGTAAAACTTACAGGTATCAGTAATGCAATGTTACGTTCAGCACCAAAGTTTTTTGAAGTTGCTAAACGAATTATCGAAATTACTTCCGATTGTGTTATCGTAGCACATAACGCCTCTTTTGATTACAGAATCTTACGCACAGAATTTCGCCGTTTAGGTTATGATTTCGAAGCCAAAACGCTTTGTACAGTCGAACTTGCCAAAAAATTAATTCCAGAACAACCTTCTTACAGCTTAGGAAAACTAGTTCGCGCACTAGGAATTCCAATGGCCGACAGACATCGTGCCAATGGTGATGCAATGGCAACAGTAAAGTTGTTCAAAATGCTTCTTGAAAAAGATACCGAAAAAACAATCATAAAAGACTTCATAAAACTAGAAGTCGAAAAAGGAATTGCGCCAAAATTATTAGATATTGTAGCACAAGCACCTACAAAAACAGGTGTATACTACATTCATAACGAAAGCGGAAATTTAATATACATTGGCAAAAGCCGAAACATAAAAAAACGCATCAATCAGCATTTTACAGGAACAAATACCAAAAGCAAAAAAATCCAAGCCGAAGTATTTACAGTAACTTATGATGAAACAGGAAGCGAACTTATTGCGCTTTTAAAAGAAAGCGAAGAAATAAAAGTCAATAAACCCAAATACAATCGTTCGCAGAAAAAAACTATTTTCCCACTTTCATTATACGCCGAAAAAGACAAAAATGGTTATCTAAACTTAAAACTTCAGAAAACCGACGGACGTAAAAAAGAAATCACCTCTTACGGAAGTTTACAAGAAGGAAAAAACGCTTTGTTTTTCATCACCGATAAATACAAATTGTGCCAAAAACTGACTGGTTTATATCTCACTAAGAAAGAATGTTTTCAATATAAAATAAAAGAATGCGACGGTGCATGTATCGGAGAAATCACTCCCGAAGAATATAATGCAAGAGTTCAAAACTTTATTACCGATTATAGTTTCGAAAACAAAAACATGATTTTAATCGACCGTGGGCGAACTGTAAACGAGCGCAGCGCAATATTAATAGAAAATGGCGTTTATAAAGGTTATGCTTTTTACGATTTAAACTATCAGATTACCAACATCGAAATCCTGAAAAATATCATAATTCCGATGCAAAACAATCGTGATGCTAAAAGCATAATTCAGAATTACATGAGAAAAAGCAAATCATTAAAAGTAATTCATTTTTAATACATATTAACTTTCAGTATCTTCGCAGATATGTCAAGAATAAAATCCAAATACGACCTTTTTAGGCAAAAAACCCAAATCATCCTTTATGGTACAAATACCGTTTTAGGGCGCTTGTTCGATTTGGTACTTCTAGGACTTATTTTACTAAGCGTATTATTGGTTATGATGGATACCGTAGAAGGAATCAATCAAAAATACCATACACAGCTTCTTATTTGCGAATGGATAATCACCGTATTTTTTACCATAGAGTTCATTTTACGTATTATTTCGATACAAAAACCCATAAAATATGTTTTTAGCTTTTATGGAATCATCGATTTAATGGCGATATTACCCATGTATTTATCTATATTTTTTCCTGCTACAAATGTTTTAACAATTGTAAGGGTGCTACGTTTCTTCCGATTGTTTAAGATTTTACATATCCCCCAAATCTCACAACAATCCATACAGCTTCGCGAAGCAATGGAAGCCAGTAAAGAAAAAATCCTTGTATTCATCTATTTTGTAGTTATTAGTGCAGTAATTATTGGCTCATTAATGTACGTAGTCGAAGGCAAAGAAAGCGGCTTTACCAGCATCCCAATGGGTATTTACTGGGCAATCGTTACCCTAACAACCGTTGGTTATGGTGATATCTCACCAGCATCGCCAATAGGACAATTTTTAGCCTCATTGGTTATGATTATGGGTTACGGAATCATTGCCGTTCCTACTGGAATCGTAACAGCCGAATTTGCCAAAAGCAGCCTGAAAAGCAACTCTATCAGTACAAAAAAGAAATGTCTAAAATGTAATTCCCAAGTTCATTTTGATAATGCAAAATATTGCTATGAATGTGGCGAAACATTACCCGATAATTAATTTATGAAGCCTTTTCCAGCTGTACACTACAACTCCTCCTTACATTCGTAATTTTTTTAAGGCATAAAAGGAGCTTCATAAAGTCGCTCTTTTATACCAAAAAAATAAACAAATCTAAGTCCGGGGTTTACGTTTCCATCTGGGCTAAAAAATATGAAATACTTAATCACCATCGTCGGACCAACAGCTATAGGTAAAACTGCCTTAAGTATTGCTTTGGCACAACATTTTAAGTGCGAGATAATATCGTGCGATAGCCGTCAGTTTTTCAAAGAAATGACAATTGGTACAGCCGTACCCAATCAAGACGAACTACAGGCCGCTAAACATCATTTTATCCAGAATATATCTATTTTCGAAAACTATACCGTAGGCGATTACGAAAAAGAAGCCATAACCAAGTTAGAAGAACTATTCCAACACAATGATTACGTAATTCTTGTAGGTGGCTCCGGATTATATGTAGATGCTGTATTAAAAGGGTTTGATGAATTTCCTGAAATCGATACAACAATTCGCGAAAAAGTAGCACTAGAATATGAACAAAACGGAATTTTGTATCTACAAGAGCAATTAAAAAAACTAGATACTGCTTATTACGATAAACTAACTATCGAAAATCCTCAGACATTACAAAATCCGCAACGAATGATGCGCTTTGTCGAAGTTTGTTTAGGAACAGGAAAGCCATATTCATCGTTTTTAAATCAGAAAAAGAATAATCGAAACTTCACTCCTGTCTTAATTGGTTTAGAAGCTGACAGAGCTGTAATTTACGACCGAATAAACCAACGTGTTGACATAATGCTTAACCAAGGTTTACTAGAAGAAGCACAAAGCCTTTATCCTAACAAAGCGTTAAATGCACTACAAACGGTGGGATATCGGGAATTATTTAGTTATTTTGATGAAGAATTTACGTTGCCCTTTGCAATCGAAGAAATCAAGAAAAACACCCGACGCTTTGCAAAACGTCAGTTAACTTGGTTCAAACGCAATGAAAACACAAAATGGTTTGATTATCTCACTCCAAAAAATGAGATAATCAACTTCATCGAAGAAAGTATAAAAAAATAAGATAAAGGACTCATGCCAATCTCTCCAAATTTCACGTCTGTATTAAGCAAAGACTGGGAAATCAATTTTACACAATGCACACCAAATGGATATTTAAAATATACCGATATGTGCAATCTTTTACAACTAACAGCCGCCGCCCACTCAGAAGTTGGAGGAATTAGTTTTACAGATATGCAGGAATTCGATCAAGCTTGGGTTTTAAGCCGAATGCGCGTAGAAGTTACTGCTTTGCCTAAATGGCAAGATGTGGTAACGGTAAAAACATGGATTAATAGTCTGGAAAATTCCCGTTCTGTACGTGCATTAGAAATGTATGTAAACGGCAAAAAAATAATTGGCAGCGAGACATTCTGGGCAGTTTTTAATACAAAAGCACGTCGCCCTGAAGGATTAGCACTTCCTTATGACCATTTTGAGTTATATCCAGATAACAGAGCCACAAAAGAAGGTTTCTCTAAAATTAATATCAATCCAGAAAAAGAATCAGTTTTTGAAAAAACCGTTTATCTATCCGATTTAGATATTGTAAACCATGCCAATAATGTAAAATACTTAGAATGGTGTTTGGATCACGTTGACCCAAAACATATTCTGAATCAGGAAATAGAAAGTTTCGAAATGAATTTCTTAAAAGAATTATCCTTAAACGATGCTGTTGTAATACACGAAAGTGAAACTGAAGACAATTCAACCTTTAGTATTACAAAAGGCGATAAATCTTGCTTCGCATTACAACTTAACTGGAAGAAATAAGGTTTTCAGAACTAACATTTTTAATATCCTGCAAGGTTAAAAAACCTTGCAGGATTATCAATTAAAATCTTCATATTCTATTTTAAATAAACATCTCTTAACCCTGATTGTAATGAAAAGCATTTTGAAATAAAAAAAAACATTTCCTGAATAAAAACAGCGACCAGCGGAAGCTCGTTTTTAATCATAGGAAATGCCTTTTTTATGAAAAATCTTGTAACGGAAAGCGGGAAATAGTTACAAAAAAAAGCTCCGATTTCTCGAAGCTTTTTAATTTATGCAGTTACTTTGTTTTTAACAACTAATCTAAAACCTTCACCGTGGATGTTAAGAATTTCAACATCTTCGTCTGGTTTAAGATACTTTCTAAGTTTGGCGATATAAACGTCCATACTTCTTGAAGTAAAGTAATTATCATCTCTCCAGATTTTTGTTAATGCTAATTCTCTTGGCATTAAATCATTTTCATGAAGGATTAACATTTTCAATAATTCGTTTTCTTTTGGAGATAACTTTATTGGCTCTTCATTTTCAAAAGTTAAAAATCTAAGTTTTGAATTTAAATGAAATTTACCAATGTTAAACTCAAACTGAACTTGCTCAGCTTTAGTATCAGAAGATTTTCTTTGAATAATCGCTTTGATTTTCATTAATAATACTTCTGAATCAAATGGCTTATTCAAATAATCATCTGCTCCTGCTTTGTACCCTTTTAACACATCCTCTTTCATAGATTTTGCTGTTAAAAAGATAATAGGCACTTCGCTATTTTTCTCTCTGATTTCTTTTGCTAATGTATATCCGTCCTTATATGGCATCATGACATCAAGAATACATAAGTCGTATACGTCTTTCTTGAATTTCTCGAAGCCTTCCATTCCGTTTTTTGCCAATGTAACTTCAAAGTCATTTAGCATTAAATAGTCTTTAAGAACTGCACCAAAATTAAGGTCATCTTCTACTAAAAGAATTCTTTTATTGATATTTTCCATATTTTAATTTATTAGTGGTATTTTTATTATAAAGGTACTACCTTTCCCTTTTTCACTTTCTACGTAAACTTGACCATTATGGTCTTCTACTATCCTTTTTACATATGATAAGCCCAATCCGTGGCCTTTAACATTATGTAAATCTCCCGTGTGTTCTCTGTAAAATTTCTCAAAAACTCTTTTTTGAGCCACTTTACTCATTCCTAACCCATTATCTTTTACTTTTATAAGAATCATATCTTTAATGTTCTCTGTAAAAATTTCTATTTTAGGAATACCTGGCGAATACTTTATAGCATTCTCTAAGATATTAACTAAGACGTTGGTAAAATGTACTTCATTAATTAATGCTGTCGCTCTGGCTGCATCGTAATGATTTGTAATAGTACCTTGTCTATCCTCAAGAATCAAACTTACATGCTCAATTGCATCATCGATAATCCCATGGATTTCGGTCGGTTCTTTGTTGATATCCAATTCACTTTTCTCTAATTTAGAGATTCGTAATACATTCTCAACCTGAGCGTGCATTCGTTTATTCTCGTCCCGTATCATCTGAAGGTACCTAAAGACCTTCTCTTTATCTTCGATTATTTTAGGATTTTTAATGGCATCCAAAGCCAGATTTATTGTTGCAATTGGAGTTTTAAACTCATGCGTCATATTGTTTATAAAATCTGTTTTAATTTCAGATATATGTTTCTGACGTATTAACTGATTTAATGCACTTGTATAAGCAATTATGATAATAAGCGTAAATATGATTGACAATATGGTTATACTTACTAACTCTGATAGTAAAAATTTCTTCTTGTGAGGAAATGTTACCGATAACTCATATTTGTTATTCCCTTCATTATCTGCAAAAATTGGTATCGAGTAGGTTGATTCTTTATCATATTTAAACCCATCCGATTTAATTTTGGTAGCAATACCGCTACTATAAATTCCAAACTCGAATTTTGTTTTTACACCGTACTCTTCTAATTCTTTTTTCAGCAGCTTTTGCAGCTTCTCTTTGGTGATCCTTTCGTTAATTGGCATTGCCGAAGCAATGTCTTTAAAGAATATCTCAAATTGCGCGTTATCTAAAACATCCAGATTTCCTGATTTCTCAATCTTTACATCTGGTATTATGCTTTGTTGCAACGAATTATCTATACTGTTATTATTATAAACTTCGGTTGTACGCTTAGAATTAAAATTCTTAAACCTTTCGTTACTAAATTTCTTATCAAAGAACGAGCCATTTATATTATAATCTTCTGATATAATACTATTTGAATATACAATTGTTTTATTTGTTCTAGGATTTTTTTGAACGTAATAAAATTCTAACAAATCATTTTTTTGTGGTACTTTACCTGTACTATCTTTATAATGATTGTATTTATCATAAAAACTATAGGCTTCTTGCTGTTGTAGCTTATCGGCTACATTTCCAATAACTTGTTTAACATGAAACTTAAACTGTTCGTCATTATTTTTAAACGAAGAAGTAAACCAATATACCTGAACAAGAATTATCCCTATTAAGGATAAGCTCATCAATAAAACAAGAATTCTAAAAAACAATTTATTCATCGAAACAAAATTAATATTTTAACAATATACTAAATAATACATTAACCAAATATTAACATTTAAGAGTGATTTTGTTTAATATCTAAAATTTTAAGAATTTTAACAACTTCTTGCTTAGCAATTTTAAGATTCAAATTATGAATAATATAATTACTATTAGCAAAACGCTGTTCATCGTTCCATTGCATATTCATCCTTTTTAAAACATGTTCGCGAGTAGTTTTATCGCGATTCATTACCCTCTCAATTCTGGTTTCCTGGGGTGCGGTAACCGTAATTATAATGTCACATTCTTTATAACGTCCGCTTTCAAACAAAATTGCTGCTTCGTAAATTATATAGGGCTCTTTTTTATGCTTTAGTAACCAATTCTCAAAATCCGTTTTTACAGCAGGATGTACAATTGCATTGAGTAATGCTAATTTATCTGCATTATTAAAAACAATATCAGCCAATTTGGCTCTATTTAATGTATTATTATCAAAAATTTCAGCACCAAAAGTTTCATGAATAGCGGCAATTATTTCATCGGATTGCATGACTTTTTTAGCCTCATCATCGGCAATATAAACAGGAATTCCCATTTCATTAAAATACCCTGCTATGGTAGTTTTACCACTACCAATACCTCCTGTTAAGCCTATTACTTTTGTCATATTAAATCTTAAAAAATAATCCCGGAAATGCTTCTTGTGGCTTTTTCTTTAAGATAATTATCTTAATAAACGATTCTAAAAATCCAATTCCGTAACCATAAAATTGCTTCCAAACTGCAATAACTGATAAAAATCCAATTTTTAAACTCTTATTTTGAATTGTCGATACTATAAAAATTATGACAAAATAAACAAAATACAATTGTAATAATATATCAATGTTGAAAAACAGCAATATAATAACTGCCAAAACAAGTCCTAAAATAAAACAAGTTGGAAAGAAAAAAGTAAGTTTATTATATTGGGGATACCAACTATTAAGTATTGGTCTGGCTTTTCCAAATTTATTTACCTGAATCGAAAATTTATCCCAATCGATTCTTCGTTTATGATATACGTAAGCTTTAGAGAAAAGTCTGGTTTCAAAACCTAAATTCCATAAACGTATTGATAGATCTGGGTCTTCGCCAGGGTGAATGTTTCCAAATCCTTTTGATGCTTCAAATCCTTTTCTAGATAATCCCATATTAAAGCTACGCGGCTGGAACTTGCCTATTTTCTCTGAACCTCCTCTTATCCCTCCTGTTGTAAGGAAAGATGTCATGGCAAAATTAATTGCTTTCTGAATATTCGAAAAACTAGCCAATGCTTTATCCGGACCACCAAAACAATCTACATAATCTTCTCTTAGTGCTTTATCAACTTCTGATAAATAATCAGGTGGGATAATACAATCTGAATCAAAAATGATAAAGTAATCTCCTAATGCTTTACGCATTCCAAAATTTCTGGAATCTCCAGGTCCTGAATTTTCTTTAAAATAATAGGAAATATTTAATTTTCCTTGATATTTCTGAACTATGTCATCGCATGGCAATGTTGAACCATCTTCTACAAGTACGATTTCAAAAGGCTCTTTATATTCAGATAATAATAAGCTTTCTAATAGCTCATCAACTTCGTCAGGACGATTATACACTGGTATAATTAAAGAAAACACCATAATTAGGTATGCGGTATTAAGGTAGTATTTGTTTTAACTGTAAAATTTTAACAAAGGTAAGTTATATCCATAAAAAAACCACCAACTTTGGGTTGATGGTTTTAAATAATTATATAAATTCAGTTGGATTATTTGATACTTTCTATCCCAACTACTTCGTTTGTGTCTGCTTTGTAATCTACTCCTTCAAATTCAAATCCGAATAAGTTTAAGAAGTCATTTCTGTATCCAGCCAAATCACCAATTGCCGGCAATGTTTCTGTAGTTGCTTCCAACCATAACTTAGCTACTTTTTCCTGAACATCTTCACGCATTTCCCAATCGTCGATACGGATTCTTCCTTTTTCGTCTGTAGGAATTGGTTTTCCTGTATATAATCTATCTTGGAACAAACGCTGAATTTGCTCGATACATCCTTCATGAAGACCTTCGGCTTTCATAATTTTGTACAATAATGAGATATATAATGGAATAACTGGAATTGCAGAACTTGCTTGTGTAACTAATGCTTTATTTACTGAAACGTATGCTTTTCCGTCTAAATCTTTTAAACTATCTGTAATAGCAAATGCTGTAGCTTCTAAATCGTCTTTAGCACGACCGATAGTTCCTTTACGGTAAACTGCCTCTGTTAAAGATGGTCCAATATAAGAATAAGCAACTGTTGTAGCTCCAGGAGCTAATAGGTTTTCTTTTTTCAATGCATCCATCCACATTGACCAATCTTCACCGCCCATTACTGCAACAGTGTTAGCAATCTCTTCTTCTGTACATGGCTCGATAGAAACCTCTGTTACATTTCCTGTATGAAAATCAACAGTTTTATTAGTAAATGTACTTCCGATTGGTTTTAAAACTGAACGATGCAATACTCCTGTAACAGGGTGCAAACGAACTGGAGAAGCTAAGCTATAAATAACTAAATCAATCTGACCTAAATCAGCTTTAATCAAGTCTAATGTTTGTTGTTTTACTTCGTTAGAAAAAGCATCACCATTGATACTTTTTGCATATAATCCTGCTTTGTGAGCTTCTGCTTCAAACGCTGCTGAGTTATACCATCCTGGAGAAGCTGTTTTTCCTTCAACTGGTGGTTTTTCAAAAAACACTCCAATTGTAGCGGCATTAGATCCAAATGCGCTTGTAATTCTAGAAGCCAATCCAAAACCTGTTGATGCTCCAATTACTAATACTTTTTTAGCACCTTCAATTGGTCCTTTAGATTTTATATATTCTATTTGATTTTTTACATTTTGTTCGCATCCTTTTGGGTGTGATGTCAAACAAATGAATCCTCTCATTCTTGGTTCTATAATCATAATTTTGGAACTGTTTTTTATTTTTATTTTATAAAATGCTGGTATTTAACTACCGTTTTTTACTTGGCAAGACCGTTTATTTTGATTGACAAATATAATCCATTTTTTTAGTTAAGCAAGGCTTTAGCATGATTTAAAGCTGAATCTGAAACGACTGAACCTGACAACATTTGAGCAATTTCCATTACTCGTTCTTCTTGTGACAGAAGCTTTAATTCTGATTGTGTATCATCATCTACTATTGACTTAAATACCTTAAAATGAGACTCTCCCTTTGCCGCTATCTGCGGTAAATGAGTTATTGCGAAGATTTGCATTTGCTGACTCATCTCTTTCATTATCTCTCCCATCCTAACTGCTATTTCTCCTGAAACTCCTGTATCGATTTCATCAAAAATTAATGTTGGCAATTTAGAGTATTGTGCCAAAATTGCTTTTACTGCAAGCATTATACGTGACATTTCCCCTCCTGAAGCAACTTTTTTAAGTAACCCAAAATCGGTTCCTTTGTTTGCGGAAAATAAAAACTGAAGTTCATCTTTTCCGTTCGGGAAGTATGTTTCTCCAAAATTAATATCAATTTTAAAACGAACATTTGGCATTCCTAATGTTTCTAATATTATTATTAATTTATCTGACAATAATGGTATTGCAGCAATTCTGTTTTCATGAATTTTATTTGCAAAAGCGTCCAACTCAATTGTTTTTTGCTCAATCGAAGTGGTTAATTTTGTTATTTCTTCTTCGATATTACCTAATTCCAGAACTGAATTTTCTAGTTTAGTTTGAATTTCAATTAAATCATCAACCGAAGCAACTTGATGCTTTTTTTGTAGATTATAAATAACCTGCAATTTCTGACTGATGAAGTCAAGTTGAGCCGGATCATTCAATAATTTCTCTGATGCTTTTTGCAATTCACCCGAAACATCATCAAACTCTATTGCCAGACTTGTTATCCTTTCAAATAAAGCTCCATATTCTGTCGAGAAAGTAGCAATTTTATGCAAAGAAGCTTTTATTTCATTAAGATTCTGGATTACTCCAAATTGTTCTTCATTGGCTATAGCCAAAGATTTATCTAATGATTCTTTGATAATCTCAACATTGTTAAGTTTTTCAAATTCTTCTTCCAGCTCTTCTTGTTGTCCCGATTTTAATTGCGCAGCAACTAATTCATTTAAAAGAAAGGTATTATACTCTTGTTCTTTAGCCGATTCGCTTTGTTTTTTAAGAAGGGAATTCAGCTTTGTTTTATCTGACTTATATTTCTTTAAAACATTTTGATAATCTGTAATAACACCAAAATTATCAGCAATTGCATCAATAATCTGAAATTGTACGCTTTCTTCTGAAAGTTCCTGGGTTTGCTGTTGCGAATGAATATCTATTAAATACAAACTCAACTCTTGCAATTCCTGAAGATTTACTGGACTATCATTTATAAAAGCACGTGATTTTCCCGAAGGCAAGATTTCGCGTCTTATTATAGTATCTTCTTCATAATCTAAATCATTAGCTTCAAAAAAAGCTTCCAGATTGTATTTAGAAATTTTAAAATGTGCTTCGATTACACACTTTTCTTCTTTATTTTTCAATGAAGTCAAATCGGCTCTTTTACCTAAAACTAAGCCTAATGCACCCAATATTATCGACTTTCCAGCTCCTGTTTCACCAGTAATTATAGAAAAGCCTTTTGAAAAATCAATTGATAATTTTTCAATCAGTGCATAATTTTTTATTGACAATGAAGTAATCATATCTCTTTTTTGTAATATAAGTTTTGGAAATAAGCAATCTTAATAGAATGCTTAAAATTTAATCTGCGACCATTTAGCAGAGTTCATTGGCGAAACTCTATTTAAATTCTCTACTAAATCTGCTATAGGAACACTTGGCCCTCCTGTAAATATAGATACAATTTCATCTGATTTAGCATCAAAAAAGACACGCGTTAAAAAAGCATTTGGTTTCGTTGCATTTAGTTTTCCTATAAGCGATAACGAAGTTTTAATTTTTTCTTTGGCTAGCTTTAAATCCTGATTCATTACATCTAAACCTGTATGATACCCATAAACACATTGTCTCAAGTCATTATATGTTGGCGAAAGCATATCGTTAATTAAGAAATAACGATTTTGTACTCCATCAGCCTGACTCCAGCCTTTATATCCTCCTTGTTGAGCTACATTGGCAATACTTTGAGCAGTCTCGAAAAAAGGATTCCCTAATGCTGGCATAAAAGTATCAGCATCCATTCCTAAAATCATGTAGCTATAAAAAGTCATTATAGAAACAAGATTTGATTCGAAAACATTTGGATTATACAATAAATTTTCAAATTCTGTATATCTAAAACTTAAATCCTTATCATTAAAATTGAATACTGGAGATGAGTAAGTAGAATTATAAATTAATCGAGATGATTGTATTTGTATTGTACCCGAAAACTGATCTGAGTTATTTGACGTAATCGTAATATACATCGAACAGTTTATTTTTTCATTTTGCTTTAGCAAACTCCCTGTCCAATCTGTATTGTTTACAAATTCGCTCAATGCTGTCTGCAATGTTTTAAAAACTTGCTGATTTGCATTAGGAAGCATTTGAGAATTTACGGTTACCGTACAATTTAACTGTTGCGCCTGCGTAAGGCCAAAAGTTAAAAACAACAAAAAAGTAAGTATTTTATTCATGAAAATGCTTTATCACCTTATTTAAAATATCAATTGCAACTGCTTCTTTGGATTTTAATTCCATTGGTTCGATGGCAAAAGCCTTATCAATAAAGGTTACTTTGTTAGTTCCCCCACCAAAACCTGCTCCTTTATCCTGTAAAGAATTTAGAACTATCAAATCTAAGTTTTTTTTCTGAATTTTCAGCTTTGCATTCTCAATTTCATTTTCAGTCTCTAAAGCAAATCCAATTAAAAATTGTTTTTCCTTTATTTCTCCTAATGACAATAAGATATCTTTTGTTTTTTCCAGCTCAATTGTAAAATCTTCTGAAGCTTTCTTTATTTTTTGCGATGCAACTATTTTCGGTCTATAATCCGCAACTGCTGCTGCTGCAATTGCAACATCTACATCTGAGAAATATTCATGACATGCATCATACATTTCTTGTGCTGATGTTACCGAAATTACTTTTACTGATGTGTTTGTAACTTTACAATTTGTAGGTCCTGCAACAAGAATAACCGAAGCTCCTAAGTTTGCTGCTTCTGATGCAATATCAAACCCCATTTTTCCTGAGGAATGGTTTCCTATAAAACGCACTGGATCTATTGCTTCGTATGTTGGACCAGCTGTGATTAAAAACTTTTTCCCTTTAAGAGGTAATTTACTTTCTAAATCAGCTTCTAAAAATGCAATTATATTTTCTGGTTCTGCCATACGACCTTCTCCAGACAAACCACTAGCCAACTCTCCGCTTTCAGCAGGAATAATAGTATTTCCAAACTGTTTTAATAACGAAAAACTCGCTAACGTTGAGGGATGTTTATACATATCCAAATCCATTGCTGGTGCAAAGTAAATTGGACATTTTGCCGATAAATAAGCTGCTATCAATAGATTATCGCAAGTACCGTTTGCCATTTTTGACATTGTATTTGCGGTAGCTGGAGCAATAATCATCAAATCGGCCCAAAGTCCTAATTCGACATGATTGTTCCATTTTTCATTTTCATCTTCTTGATTAAAGAAAGAAGAATGTACTGGATTTTTTGATAAGGTTGATAACGTAAGTGGCGTTACAAAATCCTTAGAAGCAGGTGTCATGATTACTTGAATCTCGGCACCTGCTTTTATAAAAAGTCGTACTAATGATGCTGTTTTATAGGCTGCAATTCCACCAGAAACTCCTAGTAAAATTTTCTTACCGTTTAAAACTGACATGGTACTGTATTATTTATTTGAATTTCTGTGGTATGTTTTACCGTCTAACCACTCTTGAACTGCTAAAGCGTGTGGTTTAGGCAATTTTTCGTAAAATTTAGAAACTTCGATTTGTTCTTTGTTTTCGAAAACTTCTTCAAGACTGTCATTATAGGTAGCAAATTCTTCTAACTTTTCAGTCAATTCCTTTTTAATTTCAGAATTAATTTGATTTGCTCTTTTAGCCATAATAGTTATTGCCTCATACACATTACCTGTAGGCTCTTCAATAACCGTTTTATTGTAGGTAATTGTATTTACTGGAGCATTCGTCTTTTTTAAATCCATGACTTTATTTTATTTAGTAAAATTTTGTAACTCTTTTTCAACTCTCTCATTCATCTCATCAGCTTTCACTTTGTAATGAGTATCACTTTTATATTTCATTAAATTAGAATATGCAGTTTTAGCTACTTTTAAACGGTCTTCCATTTTTGCTGAAATACTGTTAATTGCTAACTGATATGCTGAATCAAATTTATAATACAATGCATCTTCTTTAAATTCTGTTCCTGGATACTCTCCAACAAAATTATCAAATGCTACTATCGCCGATTTAAAATCTGAGATAGTATTATATCCTTTTGCATTTTCATATGCTTTTTTCTCCAATTTAGTAGTTAATGCTTTAAGACTTGCATTTGCCTCTACTATATATTGTGAATTTGGATAATTATCTATAAAAGCCTGTAACTTATCGATAGCTTTATTAGTATCTGTTTGATCTAAACTATATACTGGTGACAACATCGAATAACTTTTTGCTCCTAAATAAGCCGCTTCTTCTACTTTTTCACTTCTTGGATATCCAGAAACAAAACTCTCGAATTGATATCCAGCTAAATAATACTGTTTTGTTTTATAATAGGATTGAGAAAACATATAAAATAATTTCTCTGCCTGAGGCTTTCCTCTATATGATGCTGCAAGTTGCTCAAACAAACGAATTGCTTTAGTATACTTTCCGGCATCGTACATTTTTGTTGCAATTTCAAATTTTGCTGCTACATCATCATTTTTTAGTGCTTTTTGATAATCACTACAAGAACAAAAAAGAACAACTACAAACAATACAGATATTATTTTTTTCATTTTTTTACTTTTATTATGATTCCCAGGATGTTTATATCCAAGTAAAACCACACCGAAGTTTCGGTGGCAAATTTAGTTATTAATTTAGCTACTACAAAATATTTTTTGGTATAATAAAACACCTCGTTTTTTATTTTTATTTAATACTTTTTTTAACAAATTCATCAATGCGATTTACAAGTGATTCATCGGCTACAACAAGCGGTAATCTTACAACATTCTCAGCAATACCAAGTGATTTAAACACTTGTTTTATTCCTGCTGGATTCCCTTGCTCAAAAATCATATCAATACAATCTGATAAAAAGTATTGTGTTTTAAATGCTTCATTTACTTTTCTATTCAATCCTAAACGAATCATTTCTGAAAATTCTTTTGGAAAACCTTGCCCAATAACTGATATAACACCTGAACCTCCCGCCAAAATTATTGGCAAAGCAATCATATCATCTCCTGATATAACGAGAAAATCACTTGGTTTATTTTTAAGCAATTGCATTGCTTGTACCAAATCTCCTGCAGCTTCTTTTATTGCAACTACATTTGCAAAATCATTTGCTAAACGTATAACTGTTGATGGCAACATATTGCTAGATGTTCTTCCTGGAACATTATATAATATTACTGGTATTGGTGATGCTTCGGCAATAGCTTTAAAATGCTGATAAATTCCTTCTTGGGTAGGTCTGTTATAATAAGGTGACACTGACAATATAGCTTCAAAAGCTGAAAAATCTCTAGTTTTTAATTCTTCAACAATTTGCATTGTATTATTTCCTCCTACTCCTAATACTAAAGGTAATCTTCCTTTATTTGCATTAATAACTGTAGTGATAACAAGTTCCTTTTCGTCTTGAGTTAATGTTGCGTTTTCTGCAGTCGTACCCATAACTACAAGATATTCAACTCCTCCATCTACAGAAAAATTAACTATTCTTTGTAATGCTTCTGTATCAATTGAAAAATCTTCTTTAAAAGGAGTTACTAGTGCAACGCCTGTTCCTATTAATGATTGCATATTAGATTGTATTTGGTTTAATGTTTTTTAAATATTTAAATAATTCATTCACGAAAATTTTATATTCCCGAACGTTGGTATCAATCATCAATCGATTTAATCTTTTATCAATTGATGCAAAACCAACTTTGAACCTGGCATTCGAATTTTGTGTTACAAGCATCAGCATTACTTTTTCGATATCATAATAACTTATTAATAAATCGAATTTTTCGTTTACAAAGTCTTTTAAAAATCCTTCGGCAATCTTTCCATTCCAATTAAGATGATCAATCCCAAAAGTTGGACAAGAATACGTCTCTTTTTTATTGAATTTGTCTTTATAAACAATAATTTTGATGTTCTTTTTCTCAATTCCTTTTGATACCAATTCGGCTAGTAAAGCTTCTTTTTCTGAAAAATGACTTTCATCTATAAGTAAACCAACCTTTTGTATATCATTAGTAAATGCACCGTTTTTTACATTATTAAGATTTTTCTTTAACGATTTTTTTACAAAAAAAACCTTTGTATAATTTAAAAACATAGTACTTTTACTAGATTACAAAATTAATTATTTAAGTCGCATTTAAGATGGTAAAACTAAAAAAGTATAACGGATTTTTAAAACTTTTTGTTATATTCTTAACACTTTTTTTTGGAGTTTCTTGTAGCAAACAAACTTATCAAGTTTCAAAAATTGAAGGTAAACTAATTCCTATTACAAGTACTCAAAATCAAACTCCCGAGATTGAGAATTTTATTAAGCCTTACAGAGAGCACATTAATAAAGATTTAGATAGTGTGCTTGCTTATTGTCCTCAAACACTGGATAAAAGTACTGGTAAATGGCAAACAACTATTGGTAACTTAATGGCTGATGTATGCCTGCAAAGAGGGAATTTAGTTTTTAAAGCCAGAGAGAAAAAAGATCTTGATATTTGTTTTCTTAATCATGGTGGGATTCGAGCAATTCTTCCTAAAGGGAATGTTACTGCCAGAAATGCATTTGAAATTATGCCTTTTGAAAACAGTCTAGTTGTTATGGCTCTAAAAGGAGAACAGGTGCTAGAAATGGTTACCTATTTTATTGGTGAAAAGAAACCTCATCCTCTTTCTGGGATGACTTTTACGATAACTAAGAACAATACTGCAACGAATGTTTTAGTTCAGGGTAAACCTGTCGAAAAAGACAAAATTTATTATGTTGCTACAAATGATTACTTAGCAAATGGTGGTGACAATATGAACTTCTTTAAAAAGAGTGTTCAGAAATATGATTTAAATTACAAACTACGAGACATTCTTATTGATTATTTTAAATCTGTTGATACAATTCCGGTTCCTAATGATGTCCGAGTAACACAAGAATAAGATAAACAATTAAAAAAATATTTAAGAACTTTGGGTTCAAGCGTTTTACCGCAAAATAAATTAAAATGAAAAGAAGAGATTTTATTGAAAAAACCGCTGCTAGTACAGCATTATTGAGTTTGGGTTTATCTATGAGCAGTTTTACATCATCAAATGTAAAACACATAACTATATTACATACCAATGATGTTCACAGTCATATTGACCCTTTTCCTGCTGATGATCCTCGTAATGCAAACATGGGTGGTGTATCTAGACGTGCTGCTTTGATTGATGTAATTCGTAAAGAAAATCCAAACGTTCTTTTATTGGATGCCGGAGATATTTTTCAGGGAACTCCTTACTTTAATTATTATGGTGGTGAACTGGAGTTTAAACTAATGAGCATGATGAAATATGATGCGTCTACAATTGGTAATCATGATTTTGATAATGGTTTAGATGGATTATATGCACAAATGCCTCATGCTAAATTTGAGTTTATCTCTTCTAACTATGATTTTAAAAATACTGTAATGGACGGGCTTGTAAAACCGTACAAGATTTTTAATAAAGATGGTATAAAAATAGGTGTATTTGGTTTAGGGATTCAGCTTGATGGATTGGTAGATAAATTAATGTATAAGGAAACTGTTTACAATGATCCTGTTGAAACAGCTACTGATATGGTTCGAATTCTTAAAAAAGAACAAAAATGTGATTTAGTAATTTGTTTATCACATTTGGGTTATAAATATCGTGATGATGCTACTAAAATCTGTGATTTAAAACTAGCTGAACTAACTCAGGATATCGATTTGATTATTGGTGGACACACGCATACTTTTCTTGATAAGCCTACTGTTGTAAAAAATAAAGCTGGTGAAGATGTCTTAGTTAATCAGGTAGGATGTTACGGGATTAATTTAGGAAGAATTGACTTTTATCTTAATAATGATAAAACAAAATCGGCTCAAGGAAAATCTATTATTGTCTAACCCGAATATTTTCGATTCTTTTTTGGATAAAATATTTTACCATAAAATAATAGGACAACATTTGGGTCGTATCTCTTATTAAGGCCAATACTACTGAATGATCAAAGGATTGGTTAAAAATAAAAAAGATGTCTGAGAAGATAAAGCAAGTTGTCATCAACGTTACTAAAAGGGTGAGATACGTACCTTTGGTTATATAACTAATAAATGAGACACAACCTAACACGCTCAATACTATACCATATATGGTATAAATAAAATGGTTCTGACCTACTTTCTCGTATTGTAACCCGAGAACAGATACTAAAAGGTATATAATAAACAAAACGACTATTGCTACTGGCAAATAGTCGTTTTTTCTTAATTTTATTTTTCGATAATCTTCTATTATTAATCTTAGCAATAACAAATAGACTAATAAAAAAGAGAAGAGTGAACCCAACTCTGAAGCCTCTACCTCCATTAAATTAAATACTTCTCCAATAAAACAAAGTGCAAAAATAAATCCCTGAATTATACTTATCTTATAATTGGTTGTAATAAGATAATATATAAATATTGAAGGCACTACTATTGCCTTTGCGTACATACCAATAAAATCTTGCTCTAAAAAATCAAAGATAATTGTTAATGTTAATGCTAAGAAGTAAAGAATTAATGACGGGGTGTTAGCTTTCATTTAATTTGGTTATAAAATCATCTTCTGAAATTATAGGGATATTCAATTTATTAGCTTTTTCTAATTTAGCTGGCCCCATATTTTCACCGGCAACAACAAAATCAGTTTTGGCAGAAATTGAACTTCCTACTTTACCTCCATTATCTTCGATAGTTTTTTTAATATCATCTCTTGAAAATTTAGAGAAAACACCCGAAACTACAAAAGTTTTTCCTTCAAATTTGGTAGTTGCATTTGGATTGATTTTTTCGACAATCTCAAATTGTACTCCGTAACTTTTTAAGCGTTCAATGATTCTCTTATTTTCATCGTTCTCAAAAAATTCTATTACGCTTTTTGCAATACGCTCTCCTATTTCATCTACCAGAACTAAATCCATTAAAGTGGCTTGGCTCAATGCGTCAATATTTTTGTAATGTTTAGCCAATTTTTTGGCTACTGTTTCTCCTACAAATCGGATTCCGAGTGCAAACAAAACACTCTCGAATGGGATTTTTTTAGAATTCTCTACTCCTTTTACTAGGTTTTCTGCCGATTTTTGAGCCATTCTATCTAAAGGTAAAATCTGCTCTACGGTTAACTCATATAAATCGGCGTAATTATGAACTAATCCATTATTAAAAAGTAACGCTACGGTTTCTCCTCCAAGTCCTTCAATATCCATTGCTTTTCTTGAAATATAATGCTGGATTCTACCTATAATCTGCGGTGGACATCCGTAAAAATTAGGGCAATAATGATTTGCTTCTCCTTCTGATCTAACTAACTCTGTATTACATTCTGGACAATGTGTAATGTATTTTGTAGGTTCTGCATCTGCTGGACGCTGTGTTAAATCGACTGCGATGATTTTCGGAATGATTTCCCCTCCTTTTTCTACAAAAACGGTATCGTTTATTCTAATGTCTAATTTTTCTATTTGATCGGCATTATGCAAAGAAGCTCGTTTTACAATTGTTCCTGCCAATTGTACTGGCTCTAGATTTGCTACTGGCGTAATTGCCCCTGTTCTTCCTACTTGGTACGAAATCGAGTTTAATTTGGTCGAAACCTGCTCTGATTTAAATTTATATGCAATTGCCCAACGAGGCGATTTAGATGTATAACCTAACTCTTCCTGGTGCTGAATACTATTTACTTTTATTACTACTCCATCGGTTTCATAAGGTAGCTCATGACGATGTACATCCCAATAATCTATAAAGTCAAATACTTCTTGTAAATTGTTAGCCAGTTTAGCTTCTACAGGTACTTTAAATCCCCATTTTCTTGCTAGTTCTAGCCCTTCATACTGTGAGGAGAAAGGTAAATTATTACCGGTTACAAAATAAAGTAAGCACTCTAATGGTCTTTTGGCAACCTCAGCGCTATCTTGTAACTTTAAACTTCCTGAAGCTGTATTTCTTGGGTTTGAATAAGGCGTTTCTCCTATTTCGATTAAATCCTGATTCATTTTTTCGAATCCTGCAAATGGTAAAATTATTTCGCCACGAATTGCAAAAACAGGTGGATAATTTCCTTTTAATTGTAACGGAATCGATTTTATAGTTTTGATATTATTGGTTACATCATCTCCCTGAAATCCATCTCCTCGAGTAACTGCACGTTTTAATTTTCCGTTTTCGTAAGTAATACTTATCGAAGCTCCATCGTATTTTAATTCGCAAGTATATTGTAAATCAACGTTTCCTAATACTTTTTGAACTCTGGTTTCCCAATCGACCAAATCTTCTTTTGAATATGAATTATCTAATGAATACATACGATATTCATGAGCTACTGTCTGGAAGTTTTTGGTTACTGTTCCTCCTACTCGTTGAGTTGGTGAATTTTCATCAAAAAATTCTGGATGCTGATCTTCTAACTCCTGAAGTTGCTTTAATTTCAAATCAAATTCATAATCTGATATTGTAGCATTATCAAGTACATAATAATTGTAATTATGCACGTTTAGTTCATCTCTTAAAGCTTGTATGGAATCCTGAATATTCATATTTTATTATAATTCGATTGTCTTTTATTATCCTAAAAAAGTTTGTCTAAAATAGACATTCAAAAGTATAATTAAAAACAAAAAAACCACTCTTTTAAGAATGGTTTTCACAAAGTTTTTTGAACATTATTTTTCTATTACAATAAAATCGGAACGTCTGTTAGCAAGATGCTCTTGTTCAGTACATTTTACACCATTACTACATTTATTCACCAATCGGCTTTCTCCATAACCTATTGCACTAGCAATTCTGAAAGGTTCAATACCTTTAGAAAGAATGTAAGTTTGAGTAGATTTTGCTCTGGCATCCGAAAGCTTCATATTATAAGCGTCTTTACCTCTGGAATCTGTATGTGACTCGATTTTAATTTTAATCTTAGGGAATTTTTGCATCACAAATACAACTTTATCCAATTCGGCTGCGGCTTGAGGATTGATATTTGATTTATCATAATCGAAGAAAATAGGATTGATATCTACTTTTTCTACTCCATCTTTTTTAACTACTAAATCATCATAATTACTAAGATAGAAATTAACGTCTTTTATCTCGGAATTGTTATCTTTTGTAGTTTCTATAAATTTTTCGTCTCCGCTAAAATTTGGCTTATTGGCCGTCATTTTTATTCGTTTATTACACGGAACTTCTAATTTATAATTTCCATCTGCATCGGTTTTGGTTTCGGTAATAACGGCATCATAAACATCATATGCTATAATAAATGTATCGCTTAAACCTTTCTTGGTTTTGGTATTTATTGCCTGACCAGAAACGAGTTGATTACAGATAGGTTTTCCTTTGGTAAAATAATAAATATCATCATCTCCTTTTCCTTGTGCACGATTTGATGATACATAACCGTAATTTTCTTTGGGATCTATTACAAATGAAA
Organism: Flavobacterium sp. GL_143; assembly: GCF_057834355.1. Classification (NCBI taxonomy): domain Bacteria; kingdom Pseudomonadati; phylum Bacteroidota; class Flavobacteriia; order Flavobacteriales; family Flavobacteriaceae; genus Flavobacterium; species Flavobacterium sp. GL_143. The sequence continues at coordinate 4,966,758 of NZ_CM174401.1, forward strand.
AATCATCTTTATTACTATTTATTGGTGCACCTAAATTTCTAGGAGCAGAAAAATTTAATTCTCCCGATAGTTTACTTTCATATACATCTAAATCGCCTAAACCATAATGTCCATCTGATGAAAAATAAAGTACTCCATTTCTATATGAAGGAAAAACATCATTACCAAGTGTATTAATTGTTGGTCCTAAATTTTGTGGTGAACTCATTGTACCATCATCGGCTATCTTTACAACGTACAAATCGGTTTCTCCATAACCTCCTGGCATATCCGAAGCAAAGAATAACATTTTGCCATCATCACTTAAATATGGATGCCCTACTGAGTATTTATCACTATCAAAAAATACTTTTTCGGTTTTAACTAATTTGTTATCTTCTATTGTTCCTTTTATAATCTGGAAGTTATTGGTTCTGGATTCATCTATCACTAATTTATTCTTTTTAAGAATATTGGTTGTGTAATACATGGTTTTCCAATCTGGGCTAAAGGTTACTGTTGCCTCATGATACTTGGACATTACATTAGGTATAAAAAGTACTTCATTGAATAAACTCCCATCAATCGCACTTCTTTCGGCTACATATAAATTTAAGAATGGTTGTTTGTTCCAATTGTATAATTTTTTATCAAAATTACCTGTATCTCTTGCCGATGTAAATACTACTTTATCTCCATAAAAAGTTGCTCCAAAATCGGATTTATCGGTATTAATAGCAATATTTTTTAAAGTATAAAGTGATTTTGCTTTTGATAAACTATCTAATAATTTCTTTTGATAGATATATCTGTCTATCTCTTTTTGATCTCCTTTTTTATTTAAGTATTCTTTGGTTACTTTATCCGCATTATCATAATCCATAACTCCTTTCATGGATTGAATGTATCTTAGATAATAAATATCGGATAGGTTATCTCCTTGAACTTCATATAGTTTTTGATACCATTTTAAAGCATTTCGATTATCGGAAATAAAATAATACGAGTCGGCTGCATTCTTTAAAGTTTGAACCGATGGTTTATCTATTTTTTGCAAACACTCTTCGTATGCTTTTGCAGCATCTGTATAGGAGTAATTTTTAAATAAAGCGTCGGCTTTTTTTAAGTTTGTTTGCGCCAAAATTGATACAAAGCTAAATAGCAAACTAAGTATATAGAATTTTTTCATAGGTCAGGTTTTTAAAAGAATCTTGGAGATTTAATTTTACTTGGATCTTTATGAAATTGATAACGCAATATGAATTCATGGGAACCATCGTTGTATTTATTCAAATTGGTTACGGTATAATCATATGAGTATCCGATGTAAAAACTTGGCGAAATTTGAAATCCTGCCAATGCACTAACCGAATCATCAAAGCGGTAGGATACTCCTAACACTACTTTTTCCTGAAGCATAAAATTGGCAGAAACATCTACAGACATTGGTGCTCCACTTACCAGTTTGGCTAAAAATGCAGGTTTAAATTTTAAACTTGGACTCAAATCAAATACATATCCTCCCATAAAATAATAATGTAATCTATCATAATCTATCGATTCTTGTATATCATTATAATAATCACTTCTTATAAAGCTAGGTACGGATGCTCCTGCATACCACCTGTCGGTGTAGTAATATACCCCTGCTCCTATTGAAGGCTTGATAACATTATTTATATTAGTATTTAACAATGCATCATTACCATCATAGTATCGGCCTTTTGACCAGTCTATGTTCATCATTCGCATTCCTGCTTTTAACCCAAATGCTAATCTTTTTTCATACCCTAATGGTATGGAATATGAAAAATTACCATCTAGATACAGCTCATTTGATGGTCCTAGTTTATCATTGACAACACTTAGTCCCAAACCTATTTTTTCATTTCTTAATGGTGCTTGTACAGAAAGCGATTGTGTTTGTGGCGCACCATCTATACCAACCCATTGTGATCGATGTAATAATACTGCCTCCAAGTATCCTGTAGAACCCGCATAAGCTGGATTAATAACCATTGTGTTGTACATATACTGTGTATATTCAGGATCTTGTTGCGCATTAGCAAAGAACGATACAAACCCGCAAAATATTAAAAAATAGGACTCTATAAATTTTACACTTAGTTTCATACTATAACTATTTAGTCAGTTAATTTAATTTGATGATTTATGTTAACAGGGGGTTATCTAATAATAGATAACCAACCTGTTTTAACTACTCCATCTGCACCAATATCCAGAACATAATAATATGTTCCCGCTGGTAATTTATCTCCTTTGTTAATTGCTCCCGAAACATTTGCTATTCCGTCCCAATCGTTATTATAATGGTCTTGTTTATAAACTAATGATCCGTATCTGTTATAAACATTTAAACTATTGTTTGGATAATTTTCAATACAATCTATTTTGAAAACATCATTTGCACCATCATTATTAGGAGTAAATTCATTATAAACCACTAAACATACAGGAGTTACAGAAGCTTCACCGTGATTATTTGTTGTATCAGAATCTATTGGATTTGAAATAACAACCGTGGCTACATTTAGGTAATTCCCTGTTGGCAATACTTGAACCACTACAGTAAGTACTGCGCTTTCATTAGCATTTAATACTGGAATATTCCATGCTCCAGTTATATTACTATATGTTCCAGTAGTAGTTTGTGCGCTTATAAAATCATATCCTGTTGGCAAAATTTCACTAACTATTGTATCTATAAAGTCTCCTGATCCTACATTATTTACTGTTACAGTAAAAGTAACTTTATCATTAATGTTAGGAGTTGGATTATCTACCGTTTTGCTCATTGTTATATCTGAACAAGTTGCAACTGCAAGGGTTAGTAATTTACTATTTGTCTCATTACATTGATTAGAATAAGAAACACTTACACTTGCTGGTCCTATTGCTGGCCATGAAACTGTTACAAAATTATCGGTAGCTAGACCTCCAGCTGTAATAGTACCACCTCCAGTAATTGTCCAATTATAATTTGACATTCCGCTTGCAGTTGTATACGTAATCTCATCAAAAACGCAAGGAGCTACTTTGCTTGGAGTTATTGTAACCGGATCATTACCTGTAAAGTTGACCTGTACACTTAATCTCAAACTACTTTCACAACCTGTAGTCGCATCTTTCAGAGCTCCATAATACGTACCTGCAACTAGTAATGTTCCTGGTGCTAATGGAGTTCCTCCTGTTGCAACATTGTACCAAACTACGCCAGTTTCATTTACCTGAAGACTTGCCACTGTTGGCGCATTTGTCAAACAGAAACTTTGAGTTGCGTTATTTGTAGTTGGCGTTGCAGGATCGGTAACTGTTACTGTTACTAATAAACGAACTGAACTCTCACAATTAGTTGTCGGATCATGGATAACTCCATAATAGGTTCCATTAGCTAAGACTGTTGTTCGTGTTAAAGCGATTCCGCTTGTAGCTGTGGTATACCAAACTACATTGGCCTCATTTACCTGAAGACTTGCTACTGTTGGTGCATTTGCAAAACAGAAGTCTTGAGTTGCGTCAGTAGTAGTTGGTGTAGCAGGATCAGTAACCGTTACTGTTACCAGTAAACGAACTGAACTTTCACAATTAGCTACCGGATCAAGGATCGCCCCATAATATGTTCCATTTGCTAAAGCTGTTGTTGGCGCTAAAGCCACTCCACCTGTAGCTGTGCTGTACCAAACTACGCCAGTTTCATTTACCTGAATACTTGCTACTGTTGGTGCATTTATCAAACAGAAGTCTTGAGTTGTATCGGTAGTAGTTGGTGTAGCTGGAGCAGTTACTGTAACTGTCACCAGTAAACGAACTGAGCTCTCACAATTGGTTATTGGGTCTAAAATTGCTCCATAATAACTTCCGCTCGCTAAAGCTGTTGTTGGCGTTAAAGCCACTCCGCCTGTGGCAACATTATACCAAACTACGCCGGTCTCATTTACCTGAAGGCTTGCTACTGTTGGCGCATTTACCAAACAGAAGTCTTGAGTATCGTCGGTAGTAGTTGGTGTAGCTGGATCTGCTACTGTTACTGTTACTAGTAAACGAACTGAACTCTCACATCCTGTTATTGGATCAAGGATCGCTCCATAATAAGTTCCGCTAGCCAAAGCTGTTGTTGGTGCTAAAGCCACTCCACCTGTAGCGGTGTTATACCAAACTACTCCTGTTTCATTTACCTGAAGACTTGCTACTGTTGGCGCATTTACCAAACAGAAGTCTTGGGTTGTATCGGTAGTAGTTGGTGTTACAGGATCTGTTACCGTTACCGTTACCAGCAAACGAACTGAACTCTCACAATTAGTTACCGGATCAAGGATCGCTCCATAATATGTTCCATTTGCTAAGGCTGTTGTTGGCGCTAAAGCTGTTCCTCCAGTGGCAACATTATACCAAACTACGCCAGTTTTATTTACCTGAAGACTTGCTACTGTTGGCGCATTTACCAAACAGAAGTCTTGAGTATCATCAGTAGTAGTTGGTGTTACAGGGTCAGTTACGGTTACGGTTACCAGTAAACGAACTGAACTCTCACAATTAGTTATTGGGTCTAAAATTGCCCCGTAATATGTTCCGCTTGCTAAAGCTGTTGTTGGTACTAAAGCCGTTCCTCCAGTGGCAACATTATACCAAACTACGCCAGTTTCATTTACCTGAAGGCTTGCAACTGTTGGTGCATTTACCAAACAGAAGTCTTGAGTATCGTCGGTAGTGGTTGGCGTTGCAGGATCTGTTACGGTAACAGTTACCAGTAAACGAACTGAACTCTCACAATTAGTTACTGGGTCTAGAATCGCTCCGTAATAACTTCCGCTCGCTAAAGCTGTTGTTGGTGCTAAAGCAACTCCACCTGTAGCGGTGCTGTACCAAACTACGCCAGTTTCATTTACCTGAAGACTTGCAACTGTTGGTGCATTTACCAAACAGAAGTCTTGGGTAGTATCGGTAGTAGTTGGTGTTACAGGGTCGGTTACGGTTACGGTTACCAGTAAACGAACTGAACTCTCACAATTAGTTACTGGATCAAGGATCGCTCCATAATATGTTCCATTAGCTAAAGCTGTTGTTGGCGCTAAAGCTGTTCCTCCAGTGGCAACATTATACCAAACTACGCCAGTTTCATTTACCTGAAGACTTGCAACTGTTGGTGCATTTACCAAACAGAAGTCTTGGGTTGTATCGGTAGTAGTTGGTGTAGCTGGATCAGTAACTGTTACGGTTACTAGTAAACGAACTGAACTCTCACAATTAGTTACTGGATCAAGGATTGCTCCATAATATGTTCCATTAGCTAAAGCTGTTGTTGGCGCTAAAGCCACTCCGCCTGTAGCAGTGCTGTACCAAACTACGCCAGTTTCATTTACCTGAAGACTTGCTACTGTTGGTGCATTTACCAAACAGAAGTCTTGAGTAGCGTCAGTAGTAGTTGGTGTAGCTGGATCAGTTACCGTTACTGTTACCAGTAAACGAACTGAACTCTCACAATTAGTTACCGGATCAAGGATTGCTCCATAATAATTTCCGCTCACTAAAGCTGTTGTTGGCGCTAAAGCCACTCCGCCTGTAGCAGTGCTGTACCAAACTACGCCAGTTTCATTTACCTGAAGACTTGCTACTGTTGGTGCATTTACCAAACAGAAGTCTTGAGTAGCGTCAGTAGTAGTTGGTGTAGCTGGATCAGTTACCGTTACTGTTACCAGTAAACGAACTGAACTTTCACATCCTGTTATTGGGTCTAAGATTGCTCCATAATAAGTTCCGCTTGCTAAAGCTGTAGTTGGTGCTAAAGCCACTCCACCTGTAGCGGTGCTGTACCAAACTACGCCAGTTTCATTTACCTGAAGACTTGCTACTGTCGGAGCATTTACCAAACAGAAGTCTTGAGTAGCATCAGTAGTAGTTGGTATTGCAGGATCAGTAACTGTTACTGTTACCAGTAAACGAACTGAACTCTCACAATTAGTTATCGGATCAAGGATCGCTCCATAATATGTTCCATTTGCTAAGGCTGTTGTTGGCGCTAAAGCCACTCCGCCTGTAGCAGTGCTGTACCAAACTACGCCAGTTTCATTTACCTGAAGACTTGCTACTGTTGGCGCATTTACCAAACAGAAGTCTTGAGTATCGTCGGTAGTAGTTGGTGTAGCTGGATCTGTTACTGTTACTGTCACCAGTAAACGAACTGAACTCTCACAATTAGTTACCGGATCAAGGATTGCTCCATAATAAGTTCCGCTCGCTAAAGCTGTTGTTGGCGCTAAAGCCACTCCGCCTGTAGCAGTGCTGTACCAAACTACGCCGGTTTCATTTACCTGAAGACTTGCAACTGTTGGTGCATTTACCAAACAGAAGTCTTGAGTAGCATCAGTAGTAGTTGGTGTAGCTGGATCTGTTACTGTTATTGTTACTAGTAAACGAACTGAGCTCTCACAATTAGTTATCGGATCAAGGATTGCTCCATAATAAGTTCCGCTAGCCAAAGCTGTTGTTGGCGCTAAAGCAATTCCGCCTGTAGCGGTGCTGTACCAAACTACACCAGTTTCATTTACCTGAAGACTTGCTACTGTTGGCGCATTTACCAAACAGAAGTCTTGAGTAGCATCGGTAGTAGTTGGTGTAGCTGGATCAGTTACGGTTACTGTTACCAGTAATCGAACTGAACTCTCACAATTAGTTACTGGGTCTAAGATTGCTCCGTAATAAGTTCCGCTTGCTAATGCTGTCGTTGGCGCTAAAGCCACTCCACCTGTAGCGATGCTGTACCAAACTACGCCAGTTTCATTTACCTGAAGACTTGCTACTGTTGACGCATTTACCAAACAGAAGTCTTGAGTAGCGTCGGTAGTAGTTGGTGTTGCAGGATCTGTTACAGTAACTGTTACTAGTAAACGAACTGAACTCTCACAATTAGTTACTGGGTCTAGAATTGCTCCGTAATAAGTTCCGCTAGCTAATGCTGTTGTTGATGCTAAAGCTGTTCCTCCAGTGGCAACATTATACCAAACTACGCCAGTTTCATTTACCTGAAGACTTGCAACTGTTGGTGCATTTACCAAACAGAAGTCTTGAGTAGCGTCGGTAGTAGTTGGTGTAGCTGGATCAGTTACGGTTACGGTTACTAGTAAACGAACTGAACTCTCACAATTAGTTATCGGATCAAGGATGGCTCCATAATATGTTCCGCTTGCTAATGCTGTCGTTGGCGCTAAAGCCACTCCGCCTGTAGCGGTGCTGTACCAAACTACGCCAGTTTCATTTACCTGAAGACTTGCTACTGTTGGTGCATTTACCAAACAGAAGTCTTGAGTAGCGTCGGTAGTAGTTGGTGTAGCTGGATCAGTTACGGTTACGGTTACTAGTAAACGAACTGAACTTTCACATCCTGTTATTGGGTCTAAGATTGCTCCATAATAAGCACCGTTTGCTAAAGCTGTTGTCGGAGCTAAAGCCGCTCCTCCAGTTGCAACGTTGTACCAAATTACGCTAGTCTCATTTGTCTGAAGATTTGCTACTGTTGGCGTATTTACCAGACAGAAATCTTGAGTATCATCAGTAGTAGTTGGTGTAGCTGGGTCGATCACAGTTACGGTTGTAACTTGAAGTTCACCATTTTTATTTTGACATGTAAAATCACTTGTTACTGCAACATAATAAGAAAAAGGGCTCATAAGTTTTGTTAATCCTGAGATTGTTAAAACTCCCACATTACTAACTGCATAAGTGACATTATCAACCACTAATCCATCAGTAATAGGCTGTGTTTTATTCGCATCAAAATACCAAAAGAAGATTGGACTTCCCAAAGTACTTGTTGGTGTTAATACAGCATCAGTATCATGACAAATAGAAGCATTGTTTACTGCAATATCTGTTGGTAAAGATGTTGGCAATATTGTGAACGTAACTTGTTTTCTATCGCCTGAAACTGTTTCACAAAACTCATCTGAACTTACTCCAACATAATAAGTATAAGTTCCAGGAACTAATCCTGTTAACTTTAATTCAGAAGTTGTTTCCCCAGGAACCAACTGACTTGTTGTACCATCAAAACTATACCAATAGTATATTGGATTTGTAAGTACTGGTGTAGCAGCTAAAGTTGCATTCAATGTTACTTTTCCATCTTCAGCACAAATAATAGTGTTATTTTCCCCATTAATTGTTACACTTTCTACTGCTGCTGCAGGAGTTGTAGCTCTAACAACTACAGTCACTTCTCCTCTCGCAAGAGCTGCACAGCCATAACGAATTGGTTGGATATAATATTTATAAGTACCTGCTGCTAACGTAGCTGGAATCGTATATGTCTGACCATCGGCAAGGAAATTCCCTCCAGTTGGGGAGTCATACCATTTATAAGTCGAACAATTGGCAGGGGGCACTTCTAATGTTATATTGCTACCAGGGCAGACCGTCACCATATTATTAATGTCTCCCCCAAGAACTTTAGTATTTGTTACACGGTCAATATTATGTACTCTAAGTTGGTCTAACACACTTGCTACACCTCCTAAAGATATTGTAACTCTATCATATGGTTGAGTTTGAGGTGCAACAACGGTCATTGCTATTGTACCTCCCGAAAGTAGTCTTAAAGACAATAAACTACTATTGTTTTGAATCGGTGCACCAACGGCAGTATTTCCTAAATAAAGCTGAATATTAAATCCTGTAAGCAAATTGAGATTTAAAATCGTTCCAGGTTTAGAAATTGTTATTCTAAGGCTATCTCCAACCATCGATGGTGTTCTAAAAGTTGCTGTAAGCTGAGCAGCAGCAAGTACTCCTGCTCCACTAAACATTGTAGCATAAGTAGCAACATCACCATCGGCAATATTCCACGGGTCTGTCACCCCTACAGTAGCTGTTAATGCGCCTACTCCTAAGTCTTTTACACCAAAGAAAACATCTTCAATATCACCTTGTCCACAAGTTATCTGAGTAACTGGCTTATCATAATAAGCATCATACACATTAATATTTTGTGCTACACCTAAAATTGACCCCATTTGTACTCGAATACCGTCATAAGCTTTAGGCCCTGTAGCATCGGATGGAACAAATGTATATTCGAATGAATTTTGACCTGATAATAAATTTAGTAATGATCCTGATATAGATTGTAAAGTTCCAATATCAATTGGGTTTCCAAGTCCATCACGTTTAGTTCCTACCACAGTAACACTTTGTCCCAGTGCAACAGCGCTATAATCTGAACCTAACTTAATTGTTACAGGAGTACCTTGTGTTATTGTTCCTGGCCATTGTAGATTTTGCCATGTTGTTCCGATACCTAAAAGTCCTAAACCAGTTGTTATTGTAGAATAGGTTTGTGGATTACCATCTACAGCACTAGCTTCATTTGTAACAGTTCCTGTAACAATAGTTCCCCACTGTTGAGTTGTAGCATATTCTCTCTCTAATAATGGATCACAACTAGCTGGGTCTATAACAGTAATTGTAATAGTCTGACTATTAGTACAAGTTCCATTACTCGCAATTACCGTATAAGTAAAAACACCAACAGTATTAAGTGTGCCTGTATTATTTGATGGTATAGCATTCCCTGATGGATCATACCAGGTAACAGTTCCATTTGAAGTTGCGGATAAAGGTACAGAATCACCTAAATTCACAACCACCGAACTTGTTACTGCTGTTAAAGTAGGTAACTGATTAATTGTAACCGTTACTTTTTGTTTTACAGATGGACAATCAACACCAGTTGTTTGTGCCTGAATCCAATAATCACCACTTACTGTAATATTCCCTGCGGCAACTTCTGTGATTGGATTGTTTGATGAATCAAAGAAAGTATATGTTGTATTTCCTGATGTATCAAAATTTGTGATAGCATCTTTTAAATTTACTTTAGCACAACCAGCCAAAGTTGCTGTAACTGTTAAAGCTGAGCCTGCTGGAAAATTTACTACAACTTCTTTTAAAGCTCCGTCTATATTTTCGCAAATACCTCCATTAAGTACCGAAACATAATATTTATAAGGTGCATCAGTAGCATTAAGTCCACTAATTGTAAGAGCACCTGTTGAAGCATCTTTGGAGAAGGTAACTCCAGGTTGGGCAACAATAGTAGTCCCTGTTATAATTTCCTGAGTTTTACTTTGATCTGTATAATATTTAAATGTTGCTCCCGCAAATGTAGATGTTGGAGATAAAACAGCACCTCCCGCACAAGTAGCGGTTAAAGGAGTTGTTATCGTAATATCACTTTCTGTAGGAATAGGCAACACTGTTACTGTAATAGCCTGACGATTAGTATTCAAACACGGTGTAACTCCACGACTAGCTTCTAAATAAAATGTTTTAGTTCCTGGTAATGATCCCGTTGTATAAGTGTTTGTATTAGTTGCTAAAGCAGTCCCACCAGTTGCTACATCATACCAAGTAAATGTTTGTGTACCCGTAGCCGTAGCTGTTAATGTAGTAGTTTGTCCTGCACAAATTGGAGATGATGCTCCTGTTATCGAAGCATTTGGATATCTGTAAGAAGCTTCATAAATATCTAAGCTCGTTAATAGAGTAGCTAATCCGCTTAATTGAATCTGAACACTTGTAAATGGACCTGCTGCTGTAAAACTCGCTCTAAAGCGGTTTCCTCCTAATAGTTGAACATTTAAAAGCGAACTAATAGTAACTTGATCACTATTAGGAACACCTGAGTTAAAACTTTGCAAAGTAATATTCGAAAGAGCACTGATATCAAGAAGTCCCACAGGAATTCCTAATTCAACATCTATAATATCACCTGTTTGCCCTGTTGTAGGGAAACTCAACATTTGCTGAATATAATCCCCTAGTAAACCAACAGGAATTGAAAGGTTGGCAGCAGTTGCATTATTTCCATCCACAGAAGCTCCGTTATTTGTTGAATCACATAATAAGCATCCTGTTGTTCCTCCTTTTGAAGTTACTTGTGAATTAGCTAATAAACAAGAATTGATTGAATTACTTATAACAACATTAATAACAGCCCTTTTACTATTTGTACAAGCTGTAGTTGTACTTCTCGCTGCAATATAAAAGCTCTTATTTACTATTAAAGCAGGAGATGGTGTATATGAGGTTGTGCCAGATGATAGTAAGTTTCCATTAATTGGAGCATCATACCAATCGTAAGCTACATCTGTAACAGGATTCGTAACCTGCAAAGTAACATTCTGTCCAGATTGAATAAATACTGTTGATGATCCTACAGTTGGTACTGCTGGTATTGGATTAACATTTACATGTACCGGAGTACGTGTAGGACTTGAACAACTTCCAATAACTGCTTCAACATGATAAGTTACAGAAGCAGTTAAACCTGGTGTCGTATAAGTCGTACCTGTAAATACCAAATTTCCACCTGCAGATTCATCATACCAATTATAAGTTGTACCTGCAACTGGTGAATCAACTGTTATTATTGTGGATTCTCCACTACATACATTTAAAGGTGTAGCTACAACCGTTGTTGGAGCAACAGGATTATTAACTGTTACAAGAACAGGATTCCTTTCGCTATTTAAACAACCATTGCGAGTAACTTCTACATAATAGGTAGTATTCACGGTTAAAGGTAATGTTGTATAAGCAGCTGTGCTACTCAATAAAGTTCCTCCAGTTAAAGCATCATACCACTTAATCGTTTCACCTAAAGCTGCACTAGACATTAACGTTGTTGTTTGTCCGCTACAAATTGTCGTATTTCCAGTTATAGTTCTTGCTTTAAATTTATATGAAGCCCCATAAATATTAAGATTTGTTAGTAATGTTGCTAAACCTCCTAACCTAATCTCAACACGATCAAAGGCTGAACCTGCTGTAAGACTTGCTTTAAAACGATTACCCGTTAATAATTGAATATTTAAAAGAGAACTGTTTACAGCTACCCTATCATTATTATAGGTAGCACCATTATAGGTAGCTAATGAAATATAACTTAAGGCACTTATATCTAAAAGTCCAGTTGGAATTTCTAAATCAACTGTAATAACATCTCCGGCCTGACCTGAGTTATTAAACTGTAGTGTTTGTTGAATCCAACCAGTAACTAAACCAACAGGCACTGATAATGTGGCTGCTGTACTGCTGCTACCATCAACCGAATTGTTAGGATTACTTGAAGAACATAATAAGCAAAGTCCGTTTTGAGCTGTCTGTTGGCTATTAGCATCCAAACATCCTCCCAACGAACTAGTTGAAACATTTACAACGATCGGTACTCTGGTAGCACTTACACATCCTCCTGCAACATTACGCGACTCAACATAATATGTTTTGGTAGCAGTTAGTATTGGAGTAGTAAAAGTATTAGAACTAGCTAATAATAAAGTTCCTCCTGTAGGTACATCATACCAATCCAAAACAACGCCAGACTCTAATGTCGAAGCGCTTAAGGTTGCATTTTGTCCCGTTAATATTGAGACACTTGGCGTTAATACCGTTGCCACAGCAGGAATTGGAGTTAAAGTAACACTAACCTGAGTTCTTGTCGGTGTCTTACAAGCTCCTATCGAAGCCTCAACATAAAAATTAGTCACACCCGCTGATACTGTAGGTGTATATGTAGTACCTGTAGTTATAGCAACACCTCCAGTTGGAGTACTAAACCAGGAATAAGTTGTTCCCGGTACGGGACTTATCACCGATAATGTAGTCGCCTTTGTAGCTGTAGAAGAACAAATTGCAGTACCGCTACTATCTATAGCGGGCAATACAGGATTTAGAACATTTACTGTTACTGGTATTCGCTGATCGCTTTCGCAACCTACACCTCTTGAAACGCTTACATAATAAGTAGTTGTAGCTGTTAAAGCTGGTGTTGTATATGTATTAGTAGTAGAAAGTGCAGTAGTAGAAGTTGCTGAACTATACCAAGCCAATGTTGTTCCAGCACCAGGCGTAGCAGAAAGAGCTGCTGATTGCCCATAACATACTGATTGTGATTGGCCTCCTGTAATAGTTGGCGGTGCAAACTGCAAACGCACCTCATATACTCTTAAATTTACTAATAAACTTAATAGGCCTCCAGTTTCAATTCTTACACCATTTGCATCACCGGGCAATGTATATGTTACAGTTGCTATTGCATTACCAGGTAACAGCTGAAGGTTTAATAATGGACTATTTAAGGCTACCTGCGAGCCAACATCAGCCGCTCCATTTTTAGCCTGAACAGAGACATTAGATAATAAACCAACATCCAACAATCCGTTTCCTGTTCCTAAATAAAAAACAATTTGGTCTCCCGCTTTTGCTGTCTGACTAAAACTTAATGTTTCTTGTGCAAAACAGAGTAAACCAACAGCATTTGTTAACGAAGCATAAGTAGCCATACTTCCATCAAATGCATCATTGGGAGTCGTTACACTCATACCAACGCACAATAATCCACCTGTACTATTGGTCTGTGAGGTCGGCTTACAAAAAGTCTGTGAAAATGAGCTCGAAAAGGGAATTAATATCAAAAACAACCACAAATAATTTTGTAGAAATGCCCCCTTTTTTATTGTTAAGAAAAATGTTTTCATATTCCTGAGAGATTAATAAAGTGATAAATAAATTCCAATATGATAAATAGGCAACTCTATCAACAACCTCTCTTGTGCATTTACGCAGAGATTATTAAAACAAAAGCCATAATAACAAATCATCAGAAATACATTCTAATGCTGTTAAAAACATCTAAATTTTAAGGTCTATAAAAAATTACTCAGAATTTGTTGCAAACTCAATTCGCGAAGAAGCGTATGATTCCTTAATTCGACAAAATTTAAAAGTCAAATGAATGCTAAAAAAAGAAAGACGTTTACAAGAGTCATTTAAAGTAGATTTTAATTTCATAAAAATGTTTTTAAGAGATTAATGTATTTATTAGGGATTCTACTTTTGTCATTTTTTGGTTACCATAAGGCACTAAAAGCCTGTATGCGATGCTCCATATGGTCATCCATAAAAATAAAAAACAGAAATTTTAACTCGACGATTTTAAGTACAAGAAAGCATTCACACGATAATCTTAAAGAAACAGAGTTCTACAAGAAATGCGAAAAACAAAAATCTATTGATTTTATAAATAGATTTAATTACTAATACTTGAGTAGTCGATTTACGCTTCTGGGGACTGAAGACTCAAATTAATAATACTACCTACGTATTATTATCGAATAGACAACATCGATAATCACGCCTATATTGAACATACTGATTGTTTAATTTTGGGATACAAAAAATCAGTTGTTTTATAAAAATATTTAAAAGGGAAAATTGCTTTCTAGCTATACCAACAAAATTAGATATGACATTTAATTTTGAATTGAATGCTAATGAAGTAAAAAATAAAGAAAAGAAGAATTCATTTCTTCTGAAAAAAGTAATTATAAATTCCATAAGCATCCAGGTTAAATAATAATTGACAAAAAATCGTACAAAAATTTTATTTATTTAAAGAGCTTTTTTTAAAAAGCCTTCATGCTATTATGTGGTATTATATTATTTTATTACAGAAAACAAATTAGAATAATAATAAATAATCATTTTTTTTTATATATTGCTCTCCATTTCATTAGAATTCCCCGATTCTATATAAATATATAACCTATCTATACTTAATCAGATTTATATCTGACTTTCGGTGTTGTGCGATTTTGGGCAATAATTCAAATTTTAAGATATTAACTTAAAAGATGAGAGTAATTAACGTTTTTTGACTATTTCTTTAACAGTCTTAATATTAATTAACAATCGTTTAATGATTAATATTTCATAAATGTAAAAATATTTTTTCGAATATGCAAGTAAAAAAATCACTAAATGCGAATTTAATCCTAAAACGATTAAAAAAAGCTTTACATATAAACACCGACATCGAGTTATCTAAATTATTGAATATCAAACCAAACACTATCTCTACATGGAAGAAAAGGGATACTTTGGATTTTAGTGCAATAATCTCAATTTGCAATGTTCATGAAATTGACTTAAATAAAATACTTTCAGAAAAAAGCCACAACGAAAAAACTAACAATATAATATTAAACAATACCCCTTTAATTAAAAGAGAGATTCAGTTTGAATATTGTCTTGGAAATGAAGATTTATTAAACACTTTACCCAAATATCATTTTCCGTTTATCCAAAGCAAAATTTCAAGAGCTTTTGAAGTAGTTGGTAATAATATGAAACCTATTATAAACGCAAATTCATTTGTAGTTTGTGAAATTGCAGATATAAATACGATAGAAGAAAATGCGATTGTAGTAATAATAAGTAAAACTAAAGGGCTAATCATTAATCGAATAAGTAATGATAGCCCTTTAGAAAAAAACTTTACTTTAAGCAATGATAATGCTTTCTTTAAAAACACTACTATCGACTCTGAAGATATTAAGGAAATCTGGGCAGTAAAGAATATACTGATTAGAATTTAATTCAATCCAGATTTATTTAATGGTAATCAATCAAAGCGATTACGATTCGATAATCGTATTTATTTGCTTAAACAATTGACCATCGCTCAAGAATGCTCCTTGTTGAATTAATTCAAAAATTGAAGTATTACGATCATCGGTAAAAACTTTTTTACCAACTTTCATTTCGATAGTTTCAGTAAACATATTGTCACTAAGCCATTGTAAACCTTCTTTAGTCAGGAAATCAGTTTCTGGAACTAAGGATTTCAAAACTATTGATTGCACATGTGTATCAAAACATTGAAATAAGAAAATATGATTCTTAGAAAAATGTTCTAAAAATTCGGCTCTTGAGAGAACGCCTTCCCAAATTAAATCAGAGAATACATCTAGCTCTTGCTCAGCTACCTCAGGCTTGTTTATTTTGATCGAATCCCACTCTGCCTTATCAATTGCTTGCGTTCCTAAAAAGTTAGCAAATTCGGCATGTAATTCATCAAATTGTTCTTTTGTTAATCTTGCGTATTTCATTTTTTTTTAGGCTTTATGCCTTACGCTATAAGCTTTAAGCAAGATGCTTTGTGCAAATAACTTTAAGTCTAATTAATTATTATCTCTTTTAAACAAAAAAATCCCGATTTACATCGGGATTTCATATTATAAATTAAAACTATTACTTTTCAGCAACAATTTCGTAAGGTAATTCAACTACAACATCTCTGTGTAATCTAATGCTTGCAGCATATTTACCAGTACGTTTTACGATACCGCTAGTAATAAATTTTCTTTCGATAGAGTTACCAGCTTTTTCTAAAGCTTCAGCAATATCTATGTTAGTGATAGAACCAAAAAGTTTCTCTCCACCAGCTTTTGCGAAAATTTTAATTTCAAGTGCTTTCAATGCTTCAGCTATTTTCTTAGCGTCATCAACAATTTTAGCCTCTTTGTGTGCTCTTTGTTTTAGGTTTTCAGCCAATACTTTTTTTGCAGAAGGAGTTGCTAAATTAGCAAAACCTTGAGGAATTAAAAAGTTACGACCGTAACCAGCTTTTACAGATACTACATCATCTTTAAATCCTAGATTCTGTACGTCTTGTTTTAAAATAAGTTCCATGTTGTTGTCCTTATATTTGAGAAGTTAGGTTCCATCTTACCGGAAACCAACAACTGTTGTTTAATATTATTTTAATAAATCGGCCACGTATGGCATTAAAGCTAAGTGACGTGCTCTCTTAACAGCTACAGACACTTTTCTTTGGTATTTTAATGAAGTTCCTGTTAAACGACGAGGAAGAATTTTTCCTTGCTCATTAACGAATTTCAATAAAAAATCTGCATCTTTATAATCGATATATTTGATTCCAGATTTTTTGAAACGACAATACTTTTTAGTTTTGTTAGTTTCTATGTTTAAAGGCGTTAAATATCTGATATCTCCGTCTTTTTTTCCTTTTGCTGATTGCTCTATTGTAGACATAATAATTAAGCTTTTGTAGATTTTAATTTTGTTCTTCTTCTCTCAGCCCAAGAAATAGCGTGTTTATCTAAACTTACAGTTAAGAAACGCATAACTCTCTCGTCACGTCTAAATTCAGTTTCAAAAGCAATAAGAACTTCTCCTGCTACTTTGAACTCAAATAAGTGATAAAAACCACTTTTTTTGTTTTGGATTTCGTAAGCCATTTTTTTCAGACCCCAATCCTCTTTTGATACCATTTCAGCTCCTCTACTAGTAAGAAATTCTTCAAATTTCGTTACTGTTTCCTTCACCTGAACCTCAGATAAAACGGGATTTAAAATGAAAACAGTTTCATAATGATTCATAAATACAATATTTATTTGTTAAAATTGGGTGCAAAAGTAACCATTTATTTTATATATCCAACACTTTTTTGCTTTTATTCGACGTATGACAAAAAATAAGCTCTAAATCTAGTTTTTTATTAAAAATAAATCTATATTTACTATTACATTCCCTAAATTTAAATGTTATGAAACTAAATTGTGTTGTAGTAGACGATAGTTCTATCCAAAGAACTATTATCTCAAAATTAGTCAATAATCATCCGAATTTACACTTAATAGGAGATTTTTCTAATGCGATTGAAGCTAGAAGTTGTATCTCTTTAAATAATATTGATTTGATATTTTTAGATATCGAAATGCCCGTTATAAATGGTTTTGATTTTTTAGATGGTCTAAAAACAAAACCTCAAATTATCTTCATTACGTCTAAAGCAGAATATGCTTTAAAGGCGTTTGATTATGACGCCACCGATTATCTACAAAAACCAATAGCAATAGATCGTTTTAATGCTTCTGTAAAAAGAGCACTAGACCTATATGCCTTACGTACAGATGTAAAAGAAGATGAAGGAGAACATATTTTTATCAAAAGTAATCTAAAAAAACTTAAAATTTTCACTGCAAAAATTAAGTGGATTGAAGCTTTTGGTGATTATGTAAGAGTTGTTACAGAAGATGATAGTAATCTTGTACTTTCGACAATGAAGTCTTTTGAAAATGATTTATCAAAAGAAAAATTTATTCGAGTACATAAATCGTATATCATCAATATCGACAAAGTAGAACGTTTTAATAGCAAATTTGCCGAAATCGGAATCACAAAAATTCCGTTAAGTCGAAACAAAAAAGAAGACCTCGTTCGGGCTTTATCTATAACACATTAAAACGTTTAATAAAAGTCGACATTTGTTACCACCCTTATCGCTCTATATTGCGCAACAGCCTCAAAACTATTCAGTATTTTCTGAATAGTTTTTTTTGTACCTCCCAACGGCACATTCTGCGGAATCTTAATTAAAATCGTTCGTATATATTCATTTCTTATTCTGCTAATAACAGGTTCTTCCGGACCTAAAACTGGCATATTCAAATTCTGACTCAAAACCTGATACAACCATATAGAACCTTCTTTTAGCTTATCAAAATCACGGTGTTTAAGCGTTAATTTAACCAGTCGGAAATAAGGAGGGTATTTATAAATTTGCCTGTCATACAATTGCTCTTTGTACATCCCGGCATAATCATTATTGGTTACTTGCTGAATTGTATTATGATTTGGGTTATAGGTCTGGATTACAACCTTACCTTGTTTCTCTGAGCGTCCTGCACGTCCTGAAACTTGCATCATCATTTGAAAACTTCTTTCGAAAGCACGAAAATCAGGGTGAAACAACATATTATCAGCATTCATTATCCCTACCAAACTCACATTATCAAAATCTAATCCTTTGGCAAGCATTTGTGTTCCTACCAAAATATCTATTTCCCGATTTTTAAAACTATCTATAATTTTCTCAAACCCAAACTTGCCTCGAGTTGTGTCCTGATCCATTCTGCCTGTTTTGGCATTTGGGAAAAGCGCAATCAACTCCTGCTCTATTTGCTCTGTACCAAAACCTTTGGTCGTTAAATCAATACTAGAACAACTATGGCAATTTGTTGGTTTTGCCATGCTATAACCACAATAATGGCATCGCAATTGGTTTTTATGTTTATGATAAGTAAGACTTACATCGCATTGCTGGCATTGCGGAACATGCCCACAAGTAATACATTCTATAATAGGTGAATATCCACGTCTGTTTTGAAACAATATAACTTGCTCGCCTAAACTTATCGCTTCAGAAATTGCTTCGGTTAAAACATCGCTAAAATGTCCCGTCATGCGTTTTCTAAAATACTTATCCTTTAAATCGACCAAGGCTATATCCGGCATCCGAACATTGTTATAACGCTCTGTAACTGTTACTAGCCCGAATTTTTGTGATTGTGCATTAAAATAAGTTTCTAAACTTGGCGTAGCCGAACCTAAAAGGACTTTTGCTTTATGAAAGTTTGCCAGAACAATTGCTGCATCACGTGCATGATAACGCGGGGCAGGATCTACTTGTTTAAAAGTTTGTTCATGCTCTTCATCAACAATCAATAATCCTAAATCTGCAAATGGCAAGAACAAAGCCGACCTTGCTCCTATTACTATTTGCGCATTTTCGGCATTCCCTAAAGTCTGATTCCAAACCTCAACACGCTCGTTATTGCTATATTTAGAATGAAAAACAGCTACTTTATTTCCAAAATGAATTCGTAATCTGCTTACTAATTGTGTCGTAAGTGCAATTTCGGGCAACAAGTATAAAACCTGTCTTCCTGTTGCCAAATACTCTTCTATAAGTTTTATATAAATTTCGGTCTTACCACTGGAAGTTACTCCATGAAGTAAACAAACTTCTTTTTCGATAAAACTAGTTTTAATTTCCTCAAAAGCTGTTTGCTGAACCAAACTTAACTGTAGTTCTTTTTCGGTACTTTTTCCTGTAAAATTAATTCGGTCTTGTTGTAAAAAATACTCTTCAAAGATTTCTTTTTCAATTAAGGCTTTTACAACTGCCGATGATGATTGTGAGGCTTCTACCAATTTCTTAACTGTTATTGGTTTCTTTTCGGCCGCACTTAACTGAAAATATGCCATAACAATTTCTTTTTGTTTGGCAGCATTTTTAAGCACGTCTAGCAACTCACTTAACCCTTGATTGGAATCGTACTTGCTATGTAACTTAACATAACGAACCAATTTTGGCTTGTAACTTTCTTGTATCTCCTGCTGGAGTACAACAATATCTTTATCTATTAATTTTTGAAGAATAGGAAAAATATTCTTTTTATTTAAAATCGAAACGATATCCTGAACCTTAAGCGAACTCTGTTGTTGCAATGCTTCGTAAACCAAATACTCTTCGTCTGTTAAAACAGTTTGATCTATAAAAACATCTGCTTTATGCGAAATTACTGTTTCACTCTCTAGCAATAATCCGCTTGGGAATGCACCACGATATACATCGCCAATAGCACACATATAATAGGAAGCAATCCAAAGCCAATGCGCTATTTGAATTTCGGTAGCGATTGGTTTTTCATCCAGAATTTGATGAATTTCTTTAGCTTCATACAGCGTTGGTTCATCTTGATGTATATCCAGAACTAATGCGGTGTACATTTTGCTTTTACCAAAAGGCACAGCAACACGCATCCCTTTCTGAATAAAATTAAACTCTGCTTCGGAAATACGGTACGTAAACGTTTTGGCTAATGAAAGTGGTAAAATGACTTCTACAAAATGCATTTTAAAGATATGTATGATTTAAAATAATAGTATTTGAAATACTATTATTTAGTTTTTAATTTTAAAGCAAATTTACTTTTTATCTGAACTCCCAGAAGCTTTTGCTGCATTATATTCTCTTACCATTTTTAAGGTATGGTTAAGAGATTGGAGATCTTTCCAATCATCATGTCCTGTGATGATATATACTGGTTTTTTGAATTTTGCCTGAACTTTTTTAATAGATTGCTCCCATTCTTTTACATCAGAATCTCCTAAGTAACCTAAATCTCTTGCATCGGTACTTTTTACAAAACATCCTCCGTACAGTATTTTTTCTTTATTAAACCAAACTACAACATTATCTGGCGCATGTCCTTTACCTGGATAAAAAACCTCGAAACGGTGCTGCCCAACTGTAAATGTAGTATCGTTTGGTATTACAAACTCAGCCCTTTTTTTACCTTCTTTTTCAAGAATCTGATCGGTTAGTTTTATAGTATATGTTTTTATACCTTTTTGCTTATAAAATCCCAAGCCTCCTGCTCTATCCTCGTGCGAATGTGTTGCAATATGCATAACAACATCTTTATGATGCCTGGCTTTTATGCTATCTAGCAATGGCTGAAATTGTGCTTCGTCCCAAGGGGCATCAAATAACACAACACCTTTATCCGTAAGCAGATACATGGAGTTGGCAGAAATCAGGGTTCCTTTGTAATCGTGAAAAGTTTTATAAACATAAAAGTCACCTGTAAGATGACTTATTTGTAATTTATTATTTTCTGTTTGTCCAAAAGATTTTGTAAATCCTATGAGCAAAAATAATATCATTAATTTATTTCGCATTTTTTTATAACTCAATTAAGTTTATTTAACTCTTACCCAATATTGTGTTTTTCCTAAAAGAGAAAATCCAATAAATCCGCGTAATTTCAATTTATTTGCAGAGTCTAATGTAATATAACATTTGTACACTTTACCGTTTGTTGGATCTAAAATTGTTCCTCCGTTGTACTCATCACCATCTTTTTTTAAACCATTTATGATTACCATTCCTAAGATAGGCTTGTTTTTAAGCGCTCCCGAGCACGAAGTACACACATCTTTTTTGTGATCTTCACGAAGAATCTCAACTACTTTACCATAAATTTTACCTGATTGTTCATACACTTCTACAATCGATTTTGCTTCTCCTGTTTGATCATCAATAGTTTTCCATTTTCCGATTACAGTTTGACTTTGTACGTTGCCTATTACTACAAATAATAAGCCCATTGTTAAGATCCAGTTTTTCATGATGTTTGTTTTTTAGCCCTGATTACAGCGACATCCTTTATCCCGATTCTTTTAGGGATAAAGATATAGCGGAAAGCAGGAATAGCTTCTAAATGTTATTATTATTTTTTTGTCTTAATTTTCTGATTGTGGCATTTAGTTCGAAACCCAAAAGCAAAATCATACAGTTTATCCAAATGTAAAACATTAGAATTAATAATGTACCAATTGAGCCATAAAGTTCATTGTATTTTGAGAATTTTATAACCCAAATCCCAAAAAAGTATGAAGATATAACAATTAGGATTGTTGTAAATACGGAACCAATACTTATAAACGGCACTTTATTATACTGCTTGGTACCATAACGCAATAATATAGAGGATGTTATCAAAATCATTAAGATTACAAATAAGTAACGCCCCATGATAATAAGAGGAATCCTATCGCTTAGAACATCCTGAATTGTTGTTTTTTGGATAAATACCTCAAAAACAACAATTGTAGCAACGGTTACAAACAATATAATTGTCATGACAAGCGATATTGCTAAGGCTACTAAATATTGTCGAAAAAAACCTCGTTTATCAAAGACATGCTTTGATGATTCGAAACCACTAAGGATCCCGTTAATCCCATTTCCCATTAAAAAAATGGAAAGTAAAAACCCCGATGATAATAAGCCTGAATGACTATTATTTAAAATATCGCTAATAATTTTGCTAATTGCATCATACGTATTTGGCGGAACTCCTTGCTGTACAAACTGCAAAAAATCTTGTTGAAATCCATCAATCGGAATAAACGGAATTAAGTTAAGTATAAACAGCGCAAACGGGAATAATGCCATAAAAAAACTAAAAGAAACAGCACTTGCATGGTATGAGAATGCTCCTTCGATGATTCCAATAGTATATAATTCGAGTAAATCATACAATGAAAATCCTTCGAGCCATGGCAGTTTTATATTCTTTAAGAGACGAACCAGATAGCGTACTACAGGAACTTTATCAAGTCGCTCTTCTATTTCTACAGACATACTTTTTAAATTTTAGATTTTTGAGTTTAGATTACAATTCTAACTCACAAGTCGTAAGTCATAATTAAAACTTAAACTAAAATGCTTTTAAACTCAAATCCATATTATAAACTGAATGCGTTAATGCGCCCGAAGAAATATAATCGACTCCACATAAAGCATATTCACGAATTGTTTTTTCGTTAATATTACCTGAAGATTCTGTTTGGCATTTATCACCGATTAATTCAACCGCTTTTTTAGTATCTTCATAATTAAAATTATCTATTAAAATACGAAAAACACCATCACTTTGTAGAATTTCTCTAATTTCATCAAGACTTCTAGCTTCGACAATTATCTTTAAATCAAGATTGTTTTCTTTAAGATAGGCTTGGGTTTTGGCTATAGCCAAAGTTATACCGCCAGCAAAATCGATATGATTATCCTTAAGCATTACCATATCATAAAGTGCAAATCGATGATTTTCGCCACCTCCTATTTTTACTGCCCATTTCTCGGCAACACGAAAATTTGGTGTCGTTTTACGGGTGTCTAATATCTTGGCATTTGTACCTTTTAAAAGTTGTACGTATTGGTTTGTTTTAGTAGCTATTGCCGACATACGTTGCATGGAGTTAAGCACAACACGCTCCGATTTTAAAATCGATTGTGAACTACCTGTAACATGCAGTACGATATCTCCGTATTTAACCGGAGTTCCGTCTTCGATGAATGTCTCGACTTTTAAACTTGGGTCAACATAATTAAAAATCATTTTAGCAAAAGCAACTCCTGCAATTATTCCATCTTCTTTTACCAATAATTTGGCTTTTCCTTGTGCATCTGCAGGAATACAAGCCAAAGAACTATAATCTCCTGTCCCTACATCTTCGCGAATTGCATTAAAAATAAGCAATTGTAACTCGTTCTGAAATTGTACTTCGTTAATCATTTTGTATGAATTTTAATAGAATGCTAAAGTAGGATATATTTTGTGGATTTGAAAATTTAGACGATTTGAAAATTTAAAACACATATTTTATTAATATCTGCCAGAAAAAGTCTTTAGTGCAAGTATACAATCTCAGCCCCGAAATTTCGGAATAATCTCCATGAGTTTCACAACACTGAATCCTCTGATTCTCTGAACATCAGAAATAAAAAATGTCTTAAAATACTTTTTTAAAAACTTTTAGTAGTAGATAGTCTTTGCGTTTTTAAACAAATTCGCAATGTAAATATAATCTTACTATTAAAATACTAAATAAGTCTGATTTATTAGTACAAAAAAAAATTACTGGTGCATTTTTAAAGTACTCATCCTAATTTATGACACTCAATTTAAAAAAAAATTAAATTCTTATTTATGAAAAAAATTATTCTCTTACTCTTCTGCATAACAATTATTACTTCGTGTGAAAAAGAAGATTTGACTTCGGCAGCTACAACCGCAACCACTAAATCTCTTACTGCAAAACAAGTAACGACAAACAGTCTCGATGCTTATCCTAACAAACGACAAAATAATTATCCTATCGTACTGGTACACGGAATGTGCGGCTGGGGACGCGATGAAATGCTTGGTTATCGTTATTGGGGCGGACTTGGAGATACTCAAACCTATTTAAACCTTTACGGATATAAAACTTTTACGGCATCGGTAGGGCCAATATCTAGTAATTGGGATCGTGCTGTTGAGCTTTACTATAATATTGTAGGCGGAAGAGTCGATTATGGTGCTGCGCATGCTCTAAAACATGGACATAACCGTTATGGCGATACTTATCCTGGATTTTACAAACAATGGAGTGCTACTAATAAAGTACATCTTGTAGGTCATAGTTTAGGTGGTGCGTCTCCAAGATTTTTAATTCAGCTGTTAGAAAATGGCGATGCAGCAGAAAAAGCTTATGTTTCTAGTGGTCAAGAAGCTCCGACTTCGGACTTATTTAAAGGAAACAAAAAAAATTGGGTAGCAAGTCTTACCTCAATTGCTGGTGTACAAAATGGTGCTTTAACTGTAGATTCTGGTTATTTTAGAGAGGATCTTATGAAAATGGTACTTGGAATGGGCGCTATAGGAGGAATTGGACTAGAGCAAAATACATTTTACAATTTTGACCTTGGTCAATGGGGATTACAACGTCAAAAAAATGAAACTGTAAAGGCATATTTTGACAGGATATTTGACAAAACATCTTCTGGCGCTCCATCATCGGCTCGTTTTTGGAATTCGCAAGATAATTGTATGTATGACTTGAGTGTAAAAGCAATGCAGGTACAAAACGAATGGGTTAAGAGTTCGCCAAATGTTTATTATGCATCGTATACATTTAATGACATGGTTGAGCAAACTAATGGAACTTGGTCACCTGCCTCTACTATGAGTCTTTTGTTTAAACTTGAAGCTGCTAATATAGGCCGAACTACAGCAAGCTTACCTCTTGGCTTCTTAAATTGGAGACCAAATGATGGACTAGTAAGTGTAGTTTCAAGTCAATATCCTATTGGGCATGATTATGTATTAATGGATCCGCTTAACAGAAAGTTGGCGCCAAAAGGTGTTTGGGATGTACATCCTACTATTAAAGGGCAAGATCACTTAAGTGTTGTAGCTCCAGATTATATACAATCAACTAGTACTTGGCTAAATAAATTTTATTTAGACATTGCTAAAGATTTATCTTATTTACCTAAATAATATTTTTTTTTACCATTAAGGTATTAAGATTATCTTCTATTTACCATTAAGAAATTAAGAAAGATTAAGCTTTACACTTTATGAAACTTAATGCCTTAATGGTTTAAACATTATTACTCATATCTTCTTTTCATCATTAAGAAATATGGTTTAAAATGGTTCGCTTTTTTATTTTTTGTATGCTCTCTATTAAATATCTTTGAACTTCAATTTACTATCAAATGGGATTAATTAAAGATATTTACTCGATTGCTTTTTACGAAAATTTTACTGATTGTGTAGCTAAAGTCATTCCTGACTTTGACAAACAACAATTTATGAATTTGATTTTTGATGCTGATTTTGTCAATAAAGAATGGAAAGATCGCATGCAGCATACTACAATTGTCTTACATGAATTTATGCCTAAAGACTTTGGAAAAGCAGTTTTAACAATTGAGAATATTATCGAGAATTTAAAGAAAAACAAATTTACTGATGGTAATCTGGCTTTTATCTTTTTTGCTGATTATATAGAGAAATACGGTATTGATGATTTTAAAACAAGCGCAAAAGCTTTTGTAATGATTACGCAATTTATAAGTTGCGAGTTTGCCGTACGCCCATTTATTATTAAATACCATCAGGATATGATTGATGAAATGATAAAATGGTCTTTGCATGAAAATCACCATGTAAGACGCTTGGCTAGTGAAGGTTCTCGTTCTCGATTACCTTGGGCAATGGCAATTCCTGCCTTAAAGAAAGACCCTACGCCAATTTTACCAATATTAGAAAATTTAAAAACTGACTCGTCCGAATATGTTCGTCGAAGCGTTGCCAACAACCTCAACGACATTGTAAAAGACAATCCCGAAATTGTGCTTGATATTGTTGCCAAATGGCAAAATATAAGCCCAGAAACCGATGCTATTATCAAACACGGTTCTCGCACTTTACTAAAACAAGGTAATGTAGATATCCTGAAACATTATGGCTTAGAGAGCACTAATATCCTATTATCAGAATTTGAAATTGGTACTCCAAAAGTAAAAATTGGTGAATACTTAGAATTTCAGTTTTCATTGAATAATGCGAACTCTGTAAGCAAAACTATTCGATTAGAATATGCCGTTTATTATCAGAAATCAAAAGGGCATCTGGCTAAAAAAGTATTCAAAATTAGTGAGCGTATTTATCAGCCAAATCAATTAGTTAAGATTAAAAGAAACCAATCATTTAAGGTAATCACAACACGTGTATTTCATTTAGGAAAACATCAATTATCGATAATAATTAATGGCACTGAAAGCGAATTACTGGATTTCGAATTGATTTAATACTAAGAATAAAACAGTTGTTTCTTTAAAAACCATATAAGTGATATAAGGAAATATAAGTTTTCCTTAAATGAACTTACATAACTTATATGGTTCGTTTTTTTTTAAAATTTAGGTAAAAAAATAGGTATTTCCTGAACAAGACCTTACTTATAACTCAAGGTTTTACACTAAAACTATGTTATTATTCTGCTAAAAAACATAAATATTTTTTAAAATATCAGACTTTTATCTGTAATTTTACTGCCGTGAAATGGATTAACATCATATTATCAGTTTATTTAATCGTGCTATCGTGCTTGCCTTGTGCAGATACGCTGGAAAGCGAAACTAAATCGCATACAAGCGAAATAGTAAGTAAAGATAATGGTCATCAATCTCACACAAAAGGATTGGACCTTTGCGCTCCTTTCTGTAGTTGTAATTGTTGCGCAGCTCAAGTTTTAACTGCAGCTCCTGCCATTACATGGATTTTTAACGAAGAGACAGCTCTTATTAAAAAGCCTTTATCATCTTACCATTCAATTCTTGCTTCCAATTTCTACGGAAGTATTTGGCAACCACCCCAAATAGTATAATGTAGCCCGCCCCGACGCTTCGGGATACGGGTAAATGTGTTGTGGTGTACCACAAAAAAACAGGCGATTTCTCGTCCTGATTTCTCATTCATTATATCCTGAAAATGTTAGATAAGATTATACAATTTAGTATAAAGAATAAATTCATTATACTATTACTAACCTTGGTTCTTATAGCCTGGGGAAGTTTTTCACTTAAAAATTTACCGCTCGATGCGCTTCCTGATATTACAAATAATCAGGTGCAAATTATTACTACCGCTCCTACTCTTGCGAGTCAGGAAGTAGAACAATTAATAACCTATCCGATAGAACAATCTCTAAAAACAATTCCGAAAGTAATTGAACTTAGAAGTATTTCTCGTTTCGGATTATCGGTTGTTACTGTTGTTTTTGAAGAAAATGCCGATACCTATTGGGCACGTGAACAAGTATTCCAGAGATTAAAACAAGCCGAAGAAAACATCCCTAAATATGCCGGAACGCCAGAATTGGCTCCAATTACAACAGGTCTTGGCGAAATTTATCAATATGATGTTTATGCCAAAAAAGGCTACGAAGATAAATACAATGCTACCAGTTTAAGAACGATTCAGGATTGGATTATTGTACCACAATTACAAGGCGTAAAAGGTGTTGCCGAAGTAAGTACTTGGGGAGGAAGCGTAAAACAATACGAAATTGCTGTTGACCCAAACCGATTAAATAGTGCCGGAGTTACGATTACCGAAATTTTTGATGCACTAGAAAAAAACAACCAAAATACTGGTGGTGCTTATATCGAAAAAGATGAATTCGCTTATTTTATTCGTGGTGTTGGTATGGCATCTGGAATAAAAGATATAGGAAACATTGTTATTAAAAACAGAAATGCTACTCCTATTTTGGTTCGTGATGTAGCCACTGTACAATTAGGAAATGCCATTCGTTTTGGTGCTACAACCAAAGATGGTAAAGGCGAAATTGTAGGTGGTTTAACGCTAATGCTAAAAGGGGAAAACTCTAAAGCAGTTGTAGAGCGTGTAAAAGAAAAAATGATTGAGGTAAACAAGATGCTACCCGAAGGTGTTGTTGCCGAAGCATTTATTGACCGAAGCAAACTGGTAGATAATGCAATAGGAACTGTTTCTAAGAACTTACTGGAAGGAGCTTTAATTGTAATTTTTGTACTGATATTATTCTTAGGAAACCTTCGTGCCGGACTAATTGTTGCTTCTGTGATTCCGCTAGCCATGCTTTTTGCTGTAATCTTAATGAATGCCTTTGGCGTAAGCGGAAACTTAATGAGTCTTGGAGCAATTGACTTTGGAATTATTGTCGATGGTGCCGTAATTATTGTCGAAGCCACGATGCATCATTTGCAAAAACTCAAGAAGAAAAAAGAATTAACTCAATCTGAAATGGACGAAGAAGTATATGCTTCGGCTTCAAAAATCAGAAATAGTGCTGCTTTTGGAGAAATCATCATCCTGATTGTTTATCTCCCAATATTAGCTTTGGTTGGAACCGAAGGAAAAATGTTTAAACCAATGGCAATGACAGTTGGTTTTGCCGTTATTGGTGCATTTATATTATCGCTTACTTATGTCCCGATGATGAGTGCCATGTTTCTATCCAAAAACACTGAGCATAAACCAAACTTTAGTGACAGAATGATGGCTTGGTTCGAAAAAATATATGCTCCATTCTTAGATAAAGCATTGCGTTTTAAGAAAGCTGTTTTGGGTATTGCTGTTACATTATTTGTTCTTGCACTTGTAACGTTTCAAAACATGGGAGGAGAATTTATTCCTACTATCGAAGAAGGAGATTTGGCTATTAATGCTACGATCATGACAGGAAGCTCTTTATCGCAAATGATAAAAACAACAACGCAATATGAGAAAATGCTTAAAGCAAAATTTCCAGAGATTAAAACCATTGTAACCAAGATAGGAAGTGGCGAAATCCCAACTGACCCTATGCCTATAGAAAGTGGAGATTTGATTATTGTGCTAAAAGACAAAAAAGAATGGACGAGCGCAGATAATTGGCAAGACCTTGCACATATGATGAAGGAAGAAATGGAAAAAATTCCTGGAGCCAATATCGAAGTTTCTCAGCCTATTCAAATGCGTTTTAACGAATTAATGACAGGTAGCCGAAGTGATATTGCTATTAAAATTTTTGGAGACAATCTGGATGTTCTGGAAAGAAAAGCCAATGAGCTAATTTCAAAAATCAATAAAATTGAAGGTATTGGTGACCTTAAAGCCGATAAAGTAAGTGGATTGCCTCAGATTACCATTAAATACGATTATGATAAAATTGCTTTGTATGGTTTGAATATCGAGGATTTAAATAAAATTCTTCGTTCTTCGTTTGCAGGAGAAGCTGCAGGTAAAATCTATGAAGAAAACAGACGATTTGATATCGTAGTTCGTATGAACAAAGACAATCGTAACGACATTAACGATGTGAGTAATTTATTTATTCCGTTGCCAAATGGTCAGCAAGTACCGCTTTCGCAAGTTGCAACTGTCGATTATGAGCAAGGTCCTGTACAGGTAATTCGTGAAGACGGTAAACGTAGAATAACTATCGGACTAAATGTTCGCGGACGTGATGTGAAAAGTGTTGTAGAAGAAATTCAGCAAAAACTGGACAACAATTTCAAACTTCCTGCAGGATATTATGTTACTTACGGAGGACAATTTGAAAACTTAATCGAAGCTAATAAGCGTCTTTCTATTGCTTTACCAATTGCTTTGTGTTTAATTTTGGTATTACTTTATTTCACTTTTAAAAGCACTAAACAAGCCGCTTTGATATTTACCGCAATTCCACTTTCGGCAATTGGAGGTGTATTCGCATTGTGGATGCGTGGAATGCCGTTTAGTATTTCGGCAGGAATTGGTTTTATTGCTTTATTTGGAATTGCAGTATTAAACGGAATTGTACTAATATCTTACTTTAACCAGCTTAAAGCCGAAGGTATTACAGATCCTTTACAACGTGTATTAATTGGAACCAAAACAAGATTACGTCCTGTTTTAATGACCGCAGCCGTAGCCTCTTTAGGTTTCTTACCAATGGCATTATCTACTAGTGGCGGTGCCGAAGTACAAAAACCTCTTGCAACTGTTGTAATAGGCGGTTTATTCTCGGCTACATTACTTACGCTTATTGTTTTGCCGATACTATACTTATTATTCGAAACGAAAATTAAAAGAAAAACAACGATGATAAAACCTATAGTAACAGTGCTTTTATTACTTATTAGCAGCTTTTCTTTTGCACAAAACAACCAACCTATCGGTTTGGATAAAGCAATCGAAATGGCAAAAACTAATAGTATTAACTTAAAAATCGCTGATAAAGAGATAGAAAAACAAACGGTGCTTAAAAAGACAGCGTTTCAACCCGACCCTTTGCAAGTAGAATATCAAGGAGGGCAATTTAATAGTGCTTCATATGATAATAATGTTTCGGTACAGCAATATTTCCCTATCGGAAAAATTACCAAAGCCAATCGACAATTGCAGGAAGAACTGGTAAAACTGGCCGAAAAACAAAAAGCTTTATCCGAATATGAAATCGAAAAAGCAGTAACATTAGCCTATTATCAATATCTATACGGTGTTTCTGTTCAAAAACTAAATACTGAATTATTCAATGTGTATGCTTTGTTCCTAAAAAATGCAGAACTTCGTTTTAAAACAGGCGAAAGTGGCAATATAGAAGTTATTAGCGCAAAGGCTAAATCTAAAGAAATTGAGACACAAAAAGCACAATTAGAATACGATTTGGCTATTTATCAGAAGCAATTACAGTTTTTTGTTCGAACAAAAGAAAACATTGTCCCTGATAGTACTACACCGCTTCAATTTGCTTCTCTTACGGAATCTAATAAATCGAAAGTAGAAGGTTTGATGAATGATTATTATCAGCAACAAATTTCGGTTTTCCAAAAAGAAGCCAATACGTTTAAAGCACAACGTACACCAAAATTAGGTTTAGGTTATTTTGCTCAAACCATCGATACTAAATCTATGTTTCAAGGATTTACGGCTGGTTTACAAATTCCGTTGTTTGGAGGTGTAAATACGGCTAAAGCCAAAGCAGCTTCGATAAGTATTGCGCAATCACAACTGGAATTAGAGAAAAATCAATTTTCGCTGGAATTACAAATGCAGGAACTACAAAATGAATTTGAAAAACAGGAAAAAGAGTTGCATTATTACCAAACAGAAGGTTTGCACTATGCAGAACAAATTATTACAACAGCACAAAAAAGTTATGCTAACGGAGATATGAGTTATTGGACGTATATCAGTTTTTTAAATCAAGCAATTGATATCAAAAAACAATATGCTGAAACTTTGAATACATATAATCAAAGTGCCATTCGATTACAATTTCCTTCAATTTCCAATAACTAACATTCCTTACAATGAAAAATATAAAGAACACAATAAGCCGTACTTCTACCCTACTTCCAATTGCTTTTTTAATGCTGGCTTTAACATCATGCAACGAAAAGAAAACAGAAGAAGCACATGAAGAAGAAAAGGAACAAACAGAAGTATCATTAACCGAAGCGCAATTTAAGACAGTTGGAATTCAATTTGGTAAAGTCGAAAATCGCAACCTCAACACCATTATTAAAGCCAATGGATACACAACAGTTCCTCCTCAAAATTCGGCTCAAATAGCTACATTACTTGGCGGAACAGTTAAAGATATCTTTGTTCTGGAAGGTACTTTTGTAAATAAAGGAAAGGTTTTGGCAACCATCCAAAATCTTGAAGTTGTTGGAATGTTAGAAGATTATAAATCGGCTACAGCCAATATCGAGTATTTACAATTGGAATACAATCGTCAGAAAACATTGGCTGATGAAAATGTAAATCCCCGAAAAATATTTCAGGAAGTAAAAGCAAAACTAGCTGTAGAAAAAGCAAGAGCACAAGCTGCAAAAAACAGATTGCAAGCATTAAATGTAAGCACAAGTAGTAACAGCGCATTAATACCTATTACATCACCAATAAGTGGTTATGTGGGGAAAATAAGCATTGCCAAAGGTGCATTTGCAGATACAGGAATCCCGTTGTTTGAAGTTGTTGATAATAGCCAGATGCACTTAGATCTAAACGTATATGAAAAAGATTTAGGTTCGATTTCAATCGGTCAGGAAGTCGATTTTATTCTTACCAATCAATCTAATAAATCGATAAAAGGAAAAATATTTGGTATCAATAAATCGTTTTCTAACGAAAGTAAAACTGTTGCGGTTCACGCCAAAATAAACCCAGATGATGCCAAAGGATTAATATCAGGAATGTATGTTTCTGCTAATATCAATTTAAACAGTGCCACAGTTCCATCTTTACCAAAAGCAGCTGTGGTAAAAAATGGGGACAAATTTTTTATCTACATAAAAGAAGATTCACATCCTCATCCTGAAAAAGGAGCAAAACAAGAATCTGAAGCAGAACACAAAGAAGAGCATGAAGAAATACACTTTAAAGCTATAGAAGTTATTCCTGGTACAACCGATATGGGATATACCGAAATAAAATTTGTAACTTCAATCCCTGAGAATAGTCAAATTGTTACACAGGGTGCTTTCTACTTATTAGCAGCCCAAAAAGGCGGTGGAGAGCACACACATTAATTTTTATATGAATAATAAGCAACATTGGGAAAATGTATTCACGACCAAAACTCCAAATGAAGTAAGCTGGACACAAGAATATCCTAAAACTGCAATAGATTATATAGAAAACATAAAACTATCAAAAACTGCCAATATCATTGATGTTGGCGGTGGCGATAGTAATCTGGTCGATGCTTTATTAGACAAAGGTTTTCTAAACATTTGGATATTGGATATTTCTGCTGCTGCACTAGAAAAAACAAAAATACGCTTAGGCGAAAAAGCTAATTCCGTACATTGGATTGTCTCGGATATTACAGAATTTATCCCTGATGTAAAATTCGATTTTTGGCATGACAGAGCCGTTTTCCATTTTCTAACTAATGACGAAAGTATCAATAAATATGTCTCCATTATCAGTAATGCAGTCAATCCTAATGGTCATTTTTTATTAGGCACATTTTCAGAAAATGGACCATTAAAATGTAGCGGATTAGAAATAAAGCAATATTCTGAAAAGAATATGAAAGATACTTTCCAAAAAAGTTTTGAAACAATAAAATGTTTTACAGAAGATCATATTACACCATTTAACACAACACAGAATTTTCAATTTTGTGGATTTAAAAAGAAATAAATATGAACCATCAACATAAATCCGACGAGAATAATAAGCAAGTAGATTGTAAAGTCCCCGATAAAAAATCTTCAAAAAATACGAATTCAGGATGTTGTTCCCATGATGAGCAAGAAACTCATGATGATCACGACGGGCACGACCATTCAGGAGGAGACCAAACCGTTTTCCAGATGTTTGCTCCATCAATAATTAGCTTTGCTTTATTAATTATTGCTATTGTTTTTGATAATTATTTACCACAAAACTGGTTTACAGGATGGATACGAATCGTTTGGTATGTAATTGCCTATTTACCGGTAGGTTTTCCAGTCGTTAAAGAAGCATTAGAAAGCGCCCGAAAGGGTTCTTTCTTTTCAGAATTTTTGCTCATGAGTATTGCTACAATCGGAGCTTTTGCCATTGGCGAATATCCCGAAGGAGTTGCAGTAATGTTGTTTTATGCTATTGGCGAAACCTTCCAGACACTGGCAGTTACCAGAGCAAAAGCAAATATTAAATCATTACTCGACCAACGTCCTGATGAGGTTACTATTCTGGAAAATAATCAGCCAAAAATAATTAAAGCCGAAAGCGTTCAAATTGGGTCTATTATTCAGCTTAAACCTGGAGAAAAACTAGGTTTAGATGGAGAATTACTCTCTGATAATGCTTCGTTTAATACAGCGGCTTTAACAGGTGAAAGTAAACCTGACACCAAGAGCAAAGGCGAAAGTGTTTTGGCAGGAATGATAAATCTAAACTCAGTAGCTGAGGTACGCGTTACAGCATTATATACCGATAGTAAATTATCCAAGATTCTGGAAATGGTTCAGGATGCAACAGCCAAGAAAGCGCCAACTGAATTGTTCATTAGGAAATTTGCCAAAGTATATACACCATTTGTAGTGTATTCCGCAATTGCAATCTGTTTATTGCCTTACTTCTTTGTAGATGAATATATCTTCCGTGATTGGTTGTACCGAGCATTGGTATTCTTGGTTATTTCCTGTCCTTGTGCCTTGGTTATTTCTATTCCGCTAGGTTATTTTGGCGGAATTGGAGCAGCAAGTAAAAACGGAATCTTGTTTAAAGGTTCTAGTTTCCTTGATATCATGGCAGCTATTCAAGTTGTTGTAATGGATAAAACAGGAACATTGACCAAAGGCGTTTTTAAAGTTCAGAAAGTAGTTGCAATAGATATTCCAGAAGCTGATTTAGTAAAATATACCGCAGCGCTCGAAACCAAATCAACGCATCCAGTAGGAACTGCCATAATCGAATATGCAAAAGGTACTGAAAAAGGTGTTTCGGTTACTGATGTAGAAGAAATTGCAGGTCATGGTTTAAAAGGAAAAGTTGATGGAAACGAAATCTTGGCAGGTAATGCTAAACTATTAAAGAAATTCAACATAAGCTATGATTCCGAGATAGACAATACACCGTTTACTATAATCGTAATTGCCATTAACCAGAAATATGCAGGTTACTTTTTAATCGCCGATGAAATTAAAGAAGATGCCAAACAAGCGATTCAGAGTTTACATTCGATAAACGTAAAAACAGTTATGCTCTCGGGCGACAAAACTGCTGTTGTTAATGCTGTTGCAAAAGAACTAAATATCGATGAAGCCTACGGAGATTTATTGCCTGAAAACAAAGTCGAGAAAGTAACAGCACTTAAAGATAAAAACCTAAAAATTGCCTTTGTAGGCGATGGTGTAAATGATGCGCCGGTTGTTGCACTTGCTCATGCAGGTATTGCAATGGGCGGTTTAGGAAGTGATGCTACAATTGAAACTGCAGATATCGTTATCCAAAACGACCAACCAACAAAAATTTATACAGCTATAAACATTGGTAAAAAAACCAAACAAATCGTTTGGCAAAATATCACTTTGGCATTTGTTGTAAAAGCTGTTGTGCTAATACTTGGTGCAGGAGGTTTAGCAACCATGTGGGAAGCTGTATTTGCAGATGTTGGTGTTGCTTTATTAGCAATATTAAATGCCGTAAGGATTCAGAGAATGAAATTCTAGATCTTCTATTAATAGTTTAAAAAGGACGTTTGTACGATTTTGTATGAACGTCCTTTTTTTATTCTCATTTTTGAATTGATCCCTTTTTTATAGGTTAATGTCGTTTTAATACTCTTACAAATAAAGTCATCGCAAAAGCGCCAAGATTACACACCTTTCCTTTGCGACTTCGCGGCTTTGCGTGAAAATTTTAGTAACAATTGCCTAAAAAAGTTTTATTATTTTGGCTAAAGCCAAATCATTTATAATCAATTCAAAACCTCCTATTTTCTAAAACTCATCATTTTAAAAACCAACAACTGATACCCCTCAACCAACAACTAAAAAAAATTAAATAATATTCCTTACTTTTATACTAACTCACTTCTTAATCTACATTAAGTTACATTTTTCATAATGAGAGTAACTTTGTATAACAATAAAACAAATACATTATGAAAACTAAAAATATAGAAATAGTAGTAGCTCCAAGACAACCACATTATGTTGGTGATGGATTTAGAGTGCACAATTTTATTCCGAGTGTACCACAATTAAGCATGAAACGCATGAGCCCTTTTATCATGCTAGATTATAATTCAAAATTTTATTTTCCGCCTACAAATACTCCAAAAGGTGTTGGTGTACATCCACATCGTGGTTTTGAGACCGTAACTATTGCTTATAAAGGCAAAGTAGCACATCATGATAGTAGCGGAGGTGGCGGAGTAATTGGCGAAGGCGATGTACAATGGATGACTGCAGCATCGGGAGTTTTGCACAAAGAATATCATGAAGAAAATTTCAGTAAAACTGGAGGCGATTTCCAAATGGTACAACTTTGGGTAAACTTACCTGCTAAAGACAAAATGTCGAAACCTAAATACCAAGGAATCACTAATGACCAAATTAATAAATATGAACTTCCTGAAAATGGTGGTCATATCGAAGTGATTGCTGGAGAATATAAAGATGTAAAAGGAACTGCATCTACCTTTACCCCTTTGCACTTACTTAATGCAAGATTACTTAAAGACGGAAAAGCAGCTTTTAATTTCCCAGCAACTTACAACACTGCATTATTGGTTATAGAAGGTAGTATTACAGTAAACGATATTACAAACGTACCGCCAAATCATTTGGTTTTATTCGAAAATGAAGGCGAAGATTTTCATATCAAAGCACAAGAAAATAGTATCGTATTGATTTTAAGCGGAGAACCAATTAAAGAACCAATTGCTACTCACGGACCTTTTGTAATGAACACGCAGGAAGAATTAGTTCAGGCTGTAAATGATTACAATAATGGTAAATTTGGAACTCTGGAAGATTAATTTAAAAAATATAATATGTCAAACGTAAATCTAATTATTGAAGAACGCGCTGCCAGTATTGGTAATTTTATGGTAGGAAGATTATTGCCCTTTCGGCAAAAAAGAGCCGTTGGACCATTTGTATTTATTGACCATATGGGACCGGTTCATTTAAGCGAACAAGAAAATTTAGATGTTCCGCCACATCCTCACATCGGATTATCGACGCTTACTTTTTTATTTGAGGGAAGTATCATGCACAAAGACAGTTTGGGATCTGAAATAGAAATCAAACCCGGAGCAGTAAACTGGATGACAGCAGGAAAAGGAATTGTGCATTCTGAAAGAACACCACAATACTTGCGTGAATCTAAAAAAACGCTTCACGGATTACAAATTTGGGTGGCGTTACCAAAAGAATTGGAACAAATGGAACCTAATTTTGTGCATGTAGAAGCCAGTGATATTCCGAGTTGGGAAAAAGATGGAGTTTCATATAAGCTAATTGCAGGAGAAGCTTTCGGAAAAAAATCACCAGTTCCCGTATATAGTCCGTTATATTTTATTGAGATCAAAAGTACGACGGCTCAAAAAATAAACATCGGAAAAGATTTATTTGGAGAAAGCGGATTATATATTCTTGAAGGAAGTATAAAAGCTGATGGACATACATACGACCCGAAACAAATCCTGATTGCAAACGACAGTACCTTATGTGAATTCGAAATTGCTGCCAATACAACCGTTTATATATTTGGAGGAACTCCATTTCCAGAAGAACATTTCATTTTTTGGAATTTTGTCTCATCAGACAAAGAAATATTAGAAAAAGCAAAACAAGACTGGGAAGCACAAACTTTCCCGAAAGTCCCTGGTGAAACCGATTTTGTTCCTTTACCAAAACCTCAAATACGATAAATTAATATGAATACAATAACAGCAAATATTGACACAAGAAAATACCGAACGGAAATAAAATCGGCAAGCGGTAATATAGTTATTGCTGATGAGCCACAAGAAATGGGAGGAAAAAATTTGGGCTTCTCCCCTTCCGAGTTACTGGCTTCTGCATTGGCATCTTGCACATTGATTACATTGCGTATGTATATTGACCGTAAACAATGGGATATTACAGAAATTAATATTTCGGTAGATTTTG
The DNA here is from genome assembly GCF_057834355.1 of Flavobacterium sp. GL_143. Classification (NCBI taxonomy): domain Bacteria; kingdom Pseudomonadati; phylum Bacteroidota; class Flavobacteriia; order Flavobacteriales; family Flavobacteriaceae; genus Flavobacterium; species Flavobacterium sp. GL_143. The sequence continues at coordinate 5,004,934 of NZ_CM174401.1, forward strand.
AGAGAAACTCTGAACAAAACGTTTCCTTATTAAACCGCAAGATAGAGATAACAGGAAATGTAGATGAAGCTCAAAAGGAAAGGCTTTTAAAAATTGCCAATAGTTGCCCAATTCACAAAACGCTAACAAACACGATACAAATACAAACAACTTTAGACTAAATATCATGGAAATAGAACAAATAAACGAAGGAAGAAAAGGATATTATAAAGCAGTAGAAGACGGAAAAGAAGGAGGAAGAATGACCTACACTTGGGCTGGAGACACTAAATTTATAATTGACCACACCGAAGTAAATCCCGATTTTAACGGTAAAGGTGTTGGAAAAAAACTTGTTATGGCAGCAGTAAATTATGCTCGCGAAAACAATCTAAAAATCATTCCGCTTTGCCCTTTTGCGAAAAGCGTATTTGATAAAACAGACGATATAAAAGATGTATTGTTTCACTAAGAGGCTCAAAGGTTCTGAGGAACTAAGAAACTAAGGTACAAAGGTTTTGAGCTGCAAAGATGCTAAGGTTCTAAGTCATAATCTTGTTAGACTAAGCGGAGACGTAGGGCAATGCTGAGTTCCAATTGCGCATAATATGGAACGCGGATGATACAGATTCGCCTTTGGCGAAAACGCGGATAAAAACGGATTTTTATCTCATTGTTATTTTAAAAATCTGTTTTTATCTGCGTCTTTACGAAGTAAATCTGTGTCATCCGCGTTCTATTTTTTTTTAAAAGTTTCTGTAAAGACGCACAACAGTGCGTCTTTTTTTATATCTATATAAGAAAACAAGCAGTCGTTTTACCAATTTTCATCTTAATTTTCAAATGTCCTCCTAATCAATTACATTTGCATGTAATTTAAACTTACTATATGACGAGGATAATTACAGTTTTTAGTTTTTTCATAGCACAACTCTGCTTTTCACAATCAACAGCAACTTATTTAGATAAAATCAGAAATAACGAAGCAGCACTAACTGCTTTCTTTTCTCAGATGCCAAAAGGCGGTGATTTACATCATCATTTTTCAGGCTCTATCTATGCCGAACCTTTACTAGAAAGAGCTATCGCAGAAGATTTCTATTTGAATTTAGAAACCATGCAAGTTCTAAAAGCAAAACCTGCAAAAGGAAACTGGGAAACTTTTTCTTCCCTTAGAAACAGTGGAAAACTAGAATATTACAAGCAACAAATCATGCAAACCTGGTCTGCAAAAGACTACAATGGTGTTGCTGTTCCTTCTGATGATTTATTCTTTGACTCTTTCGAGAAATTTTCTCCAACTATCGACGGACATTTTGCCGAAGGTATGCTTGAGCTTAAAAACAGAGCAATTAAAGAAAATGTAAGCTATATCGAAACACAATTAAACACAATTCCTTGTGATATGAATGTGGATGATTTAGCCGATTTTAATACAAAACTAAGACAAGCTGCTGCACAAAAAGACGAAAAAGCAATTTTTAAATCTTTAGATGCACTTTATAAATCATTACAAGATAAAAATGCTGTAAAATACGCTGAGGATTTCAATACTAATTTTATAGCCAAATTACATAAAGATCTTAAAATTGATGATGCAAACTTCACAATGCGCTATCAAAACTTTGTGTTGCGTTTTATGGAGCCTGTAGATTTGTTCAAAAATCTTATGATTGCCTTTATCTCTGCTGACAAAAGCAAGCTTGTAGCAGGTGTAAATATCGTTTCTCCAGAACATGGCGAAACGTCTATGAAAGATTATTGGTTACACATGGTAATGTTTAAATACTGCCATTCTCGTTTTCCAGATGTAAAGTATACACTTCATGCTGGTGAACTTACATTAGGACTCGTACAACCAGAAGAATTAACATGGCATATTACTTCAGCTATTCATACTGCCGGAGCTAATAGAATTGGTCATGGTGTAGATATCGCTTACGAAGAAAACTCGTATGACTTATTGCGTTATATGGCAAAGAATAATATTCCGATTGAGATTAACTTGGTAAGTAATGAGTTTATCCTGAAAGTTAAAAATGCACGTCATCCTTTTACATTATACAAAGAATTTAATGTGCCAATTGTAATTAGTACTGATGATGCAGGGATTTTAAGAACAAATATGACAGAGCAATATGTTTTATTGGCCAGCAGATATCAGGATGTTTCTTATGCGACAATTAAGCAATATGTTTACAATAGTATCAACTACAGTTTCATTCAGGATAATGCCGTAAAAAAGCAATTACTAAAAGACCTTGACGCAAGATTTAAAACTTTTGAAGCTAAATTTTCTGAAAAATAAAATATGATTCAGGAAGCAGCTGTTTTATTTGTAAAAAAAGACCAGGAAAAGGATTTCGAAAATGATTTTGCGAAAGCAAGTCAGTATATAAGTTCTATAGAAGGTTATTTAGGGCACAGCCTTAAAAAATGCATGGAACAGCCCAATAAGTATCTTTTATTGGTCGATTGGCGCAATCTCGAAGACCACACAATTGGTTTTAGAGAATCGGCAGCATATCTGGAATGGAAGAAATTATTACATCATTATTACGAACCGTTTCCTATTGTAGAACATTTTGAAACTGTTTTTGAGAATAAAATCTAGTTAGCTTTTAACCACAAAGTTTACAAAAGTTTACGCAAAGCTCGCAATCCCGAAGCGTCGGGATAAAATCAGTCTAATCTTTTTAATCTGTGGCAAAAACTCAAAACAAAATATAATTCCTAAGATGAATATCAAACTTATCGCCATTGGCAAAACCGATAATAAATCCCTTCAAACTTTAATTGACGATTATACCAAGCGTTTGTCTTTTTATATCAAATTTGATTTGGAGATTATTCCAGATATTAAGAATGTAAAAAACTTATCGGAGAGTCAGCAAAAAGAAAAAGAAGGCGAATTGATTCTGGCAAAACTAACGCCAACCGATCAATTAATTTTATTAGACGAAAATGGTAAAAACTTCTCAAGCGTTGGTTTCTCAGAAGAATTACAGAAAAAAATGAACTCAGGTATCAAGACCTTGGTTTTTGTAATTGGTGGTCCTTATGGATTTTCGGATACGGTTTACAGCAAAGCACAAGGGAAAATTTCGCTTTCGCTAATGACATTCTCACACCAAATGGTTCGTTTGTTTTTTATAGAACAATTGTATCGCGGGTTTACAATTTTAAGAAATGAACCTTATCATCATCAATAGATTTCTTTGCTAAAAGCATAAAAAAACCTCGCATTGCGGGGTTTTCTTTTTTCTATTCTTTATCGATTTTGTTTATGTTTCCGCGTTAGCGTTGCATATATTTGAGCTGCCAGGTTAATCGTTTATTTGTTGAGGTGTTAATCGTTAAATTAGTTTAATAGATAAATTCATCTATGACCATTGCAAATGATTGCAACTTATTAATTAAAACTTTATCCTGAATATAACTTTCATAACTCATATTCTTATCAAAGCAAAATTGCATTTTTGGTTTAACCGCAAAATCAAGACTCGCAATATAATTGAGTAATTCTTCTCTTTTAATTGTTTCGTTATTCACCTTAACCATTTTATTATTCTTTTCAAAAAAGATGATTAATCCTTCTTGTTTTGGTTTTTCGAGTTTATAATACACTTCCGTAAAAGGTACAAAAGCTAAATTCTTTCCGATGCTATCTGCGTACGAATAATAATTTTCGGCTTTTTTATTTTCATGTGCTTTGTCAGCTCGTTTCTTTTCTTGCAATTTTGCTACTTCTGGAATAACTAATCGTAAAGGCAAACGCTTGTCTATATTAAACAACCAATTGGTCGAAATAATACTGTTTTTTCTATTTACTTCCGCCAAAGTATCTTTTCCATTTACTCTAAAAAAGATATAAATAGGCGAATGGTCTTGCACATCTTTCACTACAGACACATTCGATTTTGGCAACAGAATATCCTCTTTTTTTCCACAAGAAAAAAGAAGTAAAACGAGAATAAGACTAAGGTATTTCATATTTTAAATTCTATGTTTTTATTTATTTTTTGTCACAAATTTATTTTGTCTGTACGACTTTCAGTATTGTCTATAAGGGAACGCAAATCCCAGAATGTCGGGACGGAATAAAATCCGTTTAATCCGCGTTCCTTTCACAAGTGTTGAATTAAATTTATTCGCTAAACTGCTATTTTATTAAACAAACTCACACATTCCATTGCTTCCTTCACATCATGAACACGTAAAATTTTAGCTCCTTTTGTTAAAGAAATCGTGTTCAAAACTGTTGTTCCGTTCAACGCTTCTTGCTGGTTTGTATTTAAATATTTGTATATCATAGATTTTCTCGAAAATCCAGCTAAAACAGGTAATTCCAAGATATTGAATAATTCCATTTTTTGTAGAACTTCATAATTTTGATCTAGTGTTTTAGCAAAGCCAAAACCAGGATCTAATATGATATCGTTTATACCTAAACTTCTGGCTTGTGCTATTTTTTCGGAGAAATAAAAAAGCATCTCTTTTACAATATCATCATAATCAGTCAAGGTTTGCATCGTTTGTGGCGTACCTCGCATATGCATCAGGATATACGGAACATTATATTTGGCTATAACATCAAACATTTTATCATCTAGGTTTCCGCCAGAAATATCATTAATAATTGCCGCTCCATTTTCTATACAAGCTTGTGCAACTTCACTTCTAAAAGTATCTATGGAAAGTAATGCATCCGGAAAATGCTGCAAAATCAACTTTACAACAGGAACAATTCGGTTTAGTTCTTCTTCTCCCGAAACAAACTCGGCACTTGGTTTACTCGAATAAGCTCCAAGATCTATAAACGTTGCTCCATCGGCAAGCATTTTTCCTACTTGAGTTATTATAGCTTCGTCGCTATCATATTTTCCGCCATCAAAAAAAGAGTTTGGCGTTACATTTAAAATTCCCATTACTTTAGGAACTGACAAATCAATAAGTTGCCCTTTGCAGTTAATTGTCATTTTGTGTTTTGTTTAATGTTTTCTTTATTTCAGGTTTAAAGTTTGAGGCCTAGAAATCAAGATTAACTATTTCAACAACTTAAAACTTTAAACCTGAAACTTTAAACTCTTTCAAAAATTTATCCCTATTTTTGAAGAAATTTAGACAAATATACATCAATAATGAAGAATACTTCTCAAGAATACGATAATGTAATTGCGATTTGTCGTTCGCTTTTTATCAATAAAATGAAAGACTATGGTAGTGCATGGCGCATATTAAGATTGCCTTCATTAACCGACCAAATTTTTATAAAAGCGCAACGAATTAGAAGTTTACAAGAAAATGAAATTCGTAAAGTTGACGAGGATGAAAAAGGAGAATTCATCGGAATCATCAACTATTCCATAATGGCATTGATTCAATTAGAATTAGGTGTTGTTGATCAGCCTGATTTAGACGTAGAAAAAGCTACCGAATTATACGATGCCAAAGTAAAACTTACCAAAGAATTAATGCTTGCCAAAAATCATGATTACGGTGAAGCTTGGCGTGATATGCGTGTGAGTTCTTTAACCGATATCATTCTTCAAAAACTACTTCGCGTTAAGCAAATCGAAGATAATAAAGGAAAAACTTTAGTATCCGAAGGTATCGATGCTAATTATCAGGATATGATTAATTATGCTGTTTTTGCGCTTATATTAAACCCTTTGGACACAAAAAAATAAATTGCAATTTGTAAATAAAAAAACTTTTTATGAAAAATATAATTACCCAATTCTCTAGACTTTTTGTTGGAGTATTATTTATTATTTCTGGATTAATAAAACTAAACGACCCTGTAGGATTCTCATATAAACTGGCAGAATATTTTAGCGAACCTGTATTTAATATGCCTTTTTTAGAGCCAATAACTTTGGCTTTGGCTTTATTCTTAGTAATCTTAGAAGTAGTTTTAGGTGTAATGTTACTTATTGGATACAAATCTAAAGCTACAATTTGGAGTTTATTAATCCTGATTATACTTTTTACATTCCTTACTTTTTATTCGGCTTATTTTGATGTAGTAAAAGACTGTGGTTGTTTTGGTGATGCTTTACATTTAACACCTTGGCAATCATTCACAAAAGATATTGTTTTATTATTCTTCATCTTGATTTTGTTCATTAATAAAGAATTGATTAAACCATTATTTAGTAATAGCGTTCAAAATATTGTTGCATACGTAACTATATTTTTATGCATTTTTATGGGAGTTTGGGTATTGAACCATTTACCAATAAAAGATTTCCGTCCTTACAAAGTAGGTTCAAACATCGAGAAAGGAATGGAAATTCCAGAAGGAGCACCACAATCTGTTGTTGAAATGATTTTTATTTACAATGTAAATGGTGTGAACAAAGAATTTACTGAGAAAGATTTAATGGCTATTCCCGAAGGAGCTACTTTTGTTGACAGAAAAGACAAAGTAATCACTGAAGGTTACGTACCACCAATTCATGATTTTAGCATGGAAAAAGATGGTGAAGATCATAAAGATCAATTACTAAAAGAGCCTAAACTTATGATTTTTGTTACTTATGATTTAACTCGTTCTGAGCCATCTGGAATGGAAAAATTAGAAAAACTAAATCAGGAAGCTAAAGCAAAAGGATATAAAGTAATTGCAATGACAGCTTCGGGACAAGATGAAATTGCTGCTGCAAAAAAACAATATAAACTAAATGTCGATTTTTACTTTTGTGATGCTATAACGCTAAAAACAATCGAAAGAGCAAATCCTAGTATCGTAATCTTAAATGATGGAACTATTACTCAAAAAGTACATTATAACGACATTAAAGATTTGAAATTATAAAATTTGAATAATTATAGTTTGTTACAAAAAAGTTAACCACATAAGTGATGTAAGTCCATTTAAGGTTTATGCTGATTAGTCACGCTTATATTTACTTATATCACTTATATGGTTACTAAAATCAAAGTCAAGAACATTCTTACTTAAAAAACGAAAACATAATGAGCAAAATACATAATCTGGTGTTTATTTTATTTTTTATGCTTTTGAGTTCTTTAAGTTTTGGTCAAGCCAAAACACAAGATACAACCCAAGCCTATATCTTTTTTTTACATAATAAGTTTCTTGAAGAAAATGATTTAAATGCTGTACATCCTGAATATGGAAAAGCAGAATACAATGAAATCATTAAATCATTTAAAGATGACAACTTCATCGTTTTTAGTGAGCTAAGAAATAAGAATACCGATTTTGATGGATATGCTAAAAAAGTTGTAAAGCAAATTAAAAGCTTAATTAAAAAAGGAGTTAAACCAAATAAAATAACGGTAATAGGAACTTCTAAAGGAGGCTATCTTGCACAATACGTTTCTACTTATTTAGCAAATCCCAATGTTAATTTTGTATTTATCGGATGCTTTACAGAATCTGATATTCAAAATATTCCTGTTATAAATTATTGTGGAAATATCTTGACAATCTATGAGAAATCAGATATTTACGGAGTATCAGCCATAAAACGAAAAGAAACTTCAAAATTAAAAATCAATCATTTCAAGGAAATTGAATTGAATACAGGTCTGAAACATGGCTTTTTATATAAAGCTTTAAATGATTGGATTGTGCCTTGCAAAAAATGGGCAAATGGCAATTATGAATTAAAATAAATATAATATTCAATATAATTCTGACTGAGAATTTATTGGACATTTTTTATAGCTTGCCTAGACGTTTTTTGGCTTTTAAAAATCATCTAACTAAATAAAAAAAGAGCCTTTTTTCCCTCTTCATGAAATCTCTTGAATAAAAAACACTCCAAAAACTCGTTTTGTGGTGTAACTATTACGATTTCATTTTCCTTTTTGTAACCAAAACTTCTCAATTTGTGACAAAATAAGGACGCCTTCAAATTTTGTTAATCTCTATTTCTGTTTCGATTTGTTTGTTTAACTTTGGTAAAAAATAATTAACCATGAAACAAATAGTTCTATCGCTTATTGCTTTTGTTACGTTTTCTTGTACAAATGCGCAAAAAACTGCTTTTTCTAAAGAAGCGCTATCAGAAAAATTATTAGCGACTGATAATAGTCAGGTTGCTTTTAAAGACATCTTAAAAAAGTACAAAGGAAAAACTTTGGTTATCGAAGTTTGGGCTTCATGGTGCGGAGATTGTGTAAAAGCAATGCCGCAAGTAAAAGAATTACAAGCAAACAATCCAGATGTATCTTACTTATTCCTTTCGGCAGATAAAACTGCTGATAAATGGAAAGCTGGAATTGAAAAACACGAAATAAAAGGTGATCATTTTATGATGAACGACGGTATGAAAGGTGTTTTTGGAAAAGCAATTGATTTAGATTGGATTCCGAGATATATCATTGTGGACAAAAAAGGTAAAATTGTTTTGTATCGCGCAATCGAAAAGGATTTTGAAAAAATCAATCAAACTTTACAAAGCTTAAAATAAAAGTATAGAATTTCAAAAAATAAAAAAATAAAACGAACCGAGATGAGAAAGAAAATTGTTGCAGGAAACTGGAAAATGCATAAAAACGCAGAACAAACTGAAGATTTATTAAACGAATTAATTGCTAAATTACCAACAGTAAGTGAGGCTCAAGTAATTGTAGCTCCTACTTTTGTAAACTTAGCTTCTGCAGTTGCACATTTAGAGTTTACAACTATTGAGGTTGCTGCACAAAATGTACACCAAGCTGAAAGTGGTGCCTTTACAGGTGAAGTTTCTGCAGATATGCTTAAAAGCGTTGGTGTAAACTACGTTATTCTTGGACACTCTGAGCGTAGAGCTATTTTTAAAGAAACTGATGCACTAATCGCTAATAAAGTAGATACTGCTTTAAAACATGAGTTAACAGTTATCTTCTGTTTTGGAGAAGAATTAAAAGACCGTCAAACAGGAAATCATTTTAATGTGGTTGAAAACCAATTAACTGATGGTTTGTTTCAAATAGAAAAAGAATCTTGGGCTAATGTTATCCTAGCTTACGAACCAGTTTGGGCTATCGGAACTGGAGAAACTGCTTCGCCAGAACAAGCACAAGAAATGCATGAATTTATTAGAGAAACTGTTCGTAAAGCTTTTGGAAAAGAAATTGCTGAAGAAGTTTCTATTTTATACGGAGGAAGTGTAAAACCTGACAATGCAAAAGAAATTTTCTCTAAACCAGATGTAGACGGTGGTCTTATTGGTGGAGCTGCGTTAAAAGCAGATGATTTTGTTGCTATTGTAACTGCGATTTAATACTTCTGTTATATCACATAAAATGGTTTGAGAGTGTAAAACTTTCAAACCATTTTTTTATTTAATCAATTTATAATTACCTGAATAACAATTACAAATAATAACCTTTAGTAAACGTTCAGGTCTTTGATTTAATCATTCCTTGTTTTTATATTAATCTTATTATAACAGTTTTAAGTGATGTTTGTAGTCTATAACTAAACTACAAACTATGAAAAAACTTTACACAAAAAGATTACTTTACTTTTTCTTACTCCTAACCTCTTCTTTCTCTTGGAGTCAAACATTAATTAATTACTGGTCGTTTAATAATCCTACATCTGTAGCGACTATGACAACTCCAAATGTTGCTCTAATTTCTGGAACTACTATAACTGCCATTGCAGGAGGAACTAGTTTTATAGAGTTTAATGGCGGAACTGGACAAAATTTCGACCTTTTAAATCTAAACTCTCGCAATAGCGAAGTTTCGGGTACTCACCTCCGTTTTAGCAATCCTATAGGTGGCGCACTTGTATTTGCATTACCAACCACAGGCTATAAAGATATAATTGTAAAATTTGCTACACGCCGCTCTGCACAAGGAGCAGGAACGCAAAATTGGTTCTACTCTCTTGACGGAAATACATATATCTCCTTTATTCCAGTCACCCCAAATAACGGTGATCCTGGTTTAGCTACTTTAGATTTTACAGCAATTACAGGCGCAAACAACAATCCGAATTTTAAATTAAAGGTCGAATTTGTTCAAGGTCCTGGCGGAACTGGCGGAAATAATCGTTTTGATAATTTCACAACCGAAGGAACTCCTAATGGTGGCGGAGATACAAACGCTCCTGTCGCAACTATTTTGCCTGCAAACGCAAGCACAGCTATTAGCACTACAATTAATCCTACGATTACTTTTAACGAAAGTATCCGTTTAATCAATGATAATATTATAGATAACGCTAATGTAGCATCTTTGCTAGAATTACGTTTGAATAATGCAACTGGAACCCTAATTCCATTTACCGCAACAGTAAATGATAAGGTAATTACAATTGTAGCAGCACAAGCATTGGCTAATAATCAAACCTATTATCTGGCATTACTACCAAATACTATCGAAGATTTAAATAACAATGCAATTGCCACAACACAATCATCATTATTTACAACCGCTAGTCCAACTGTTTCATTTGCTTCCAACTTTGTTACTGTAAACGAAAATGCAGGAAACTTGAATTTTATAATCAATCTAGGAAGTCCGATAACTGGTTCTGTCGATTTAGTTGTAAAAGGAGTGCCTTTTAGTACCGCTGATGCTAATGATTTTACCTTAAGTACACAAACCTTGCATTTTACCAATTCAAGCGCTTTAACGCAAACTATTACAATTCCTATTATCGATGATAATTTAGAAGAACAACAAGCTGAATATTTCGTACTGAGTTTAGAAAATCCTGTTGGTTTTACGATTACAGGAACATCAACAACAACAATTTACATTAAAGATAATGATCGTTTAGCTCCTGTTCCTAATAAAGAAATCGAACTAAATTATATAGGCAGTTTTGATCCATCAGGAAGTAATACTAGTACCTGCGAGATTGTGGTTCATGACAAAACTTCTCAATGCTTATTTACTACAAGTGCAGTTGCAGGATTCCTGGATGTAATAAACTTTAGCGACCCTACAGCTCCAAAAGTGATCAAATCTATAGATATGAATGTTTATGGCGGCGTAACAAGTGTTGCGGTAAAAAACGGAATTGTAGCTGTTGCTTCTCCAAATACAAATGAAGCCCTTAATGGTTCAGTAGTATTTTTTGATACCGATGGTGTGTTTCAAAAACAAGTAATCGTAGGTGCTTTACCGGATATGATTACATTTTCGCCAGATGGAAAAAAGGTTATGACTGCTAATGAAGGACAACCAAATCTTGATTATACTGTAGATCCAGAAGGTTCTGTAAGTATAATTGATATTTCTGGCGGAATTACCGCTTTAAACCAATCAAATGTTACAACATTACTATTTACAGCTTATAATACTCAGGAAGCTACTTTAATTGCGTCAGGCGTTCGAAAACTGAAACTAACGAGTACTCTATCTCAGGATTTAGAACCAGAATACGTTACTATAAATTCTGACTCTAAAAAAGCATGGGTAACCTTGCAGGAAAACAATGCTATTGCTGAGATTGATTTAACCAATAATACGATAACCGATATCTGGGCATTAGGAACAAAAGATATTAGTATTCCTGGAAACGGATTTGATGTATCGGATAACAACGGTGAAGTATTAATTGCCAATTGGCCCATGAAAGCCTTTTATCTTCCTGATGGAGTTGCAAATTATACTGTTGGAGCAAATACATATTTGGTTACTGCAAATGAAGGCGACGAAAAAGAATATACTGGTTTTGTAGAAAGAACAACTGTAGGAGCAACCAATCTAGATGCAACTATTTTTCCTAATTCAGCTGTTTTAAAACAAACGTATAATTTGGGTCGTTTTAGAACAACAAATCTAAATGGAAATTTAGATGGCGATGCAGAATTTGAAGAAATCAATTGCGTAGGAACACGTTCTTTTTCTATTTTTAATGCAACTACCAAACAAATTGTTTTTGATAGCGGAGACGACTTCGAAATGTACACAGCTTCAAATTTACCATTACTCTTTAATGCTGATCACGAAAGTAATACTGCCAAAACAAGAAGCCGTGCCAAAGGTCCAGAACCTGAAGGTATAACAACTGCAAAAATCGGAAGCGAAACTTTTGCTTTCATATCATTAGAACGTGTTGGTGGAGTTATGGTATATAATGTGACCGACCCTAATAATGCAAAATTTGTAGAATACAAAAATAGCCGAAGCACATCGGCATATGCAGGAGATCACGGGCCAGAAGGTATTACTTATATCGCTCCCGAAAATAGCCCTACAGGAAAAGGATATATTCTTGTAGCTAATGAAATAAGTGGTACAATCACCATCTTTGAAGTTAATGCCAAAAGCTTATCAGCTCCCGATTTTGTTTCGGACAGCACTCCTACTTTTGCATTATTCCCAAATCCGTCGCAAAAAGGAATTGTGTATTTTAACAGAACTGCCGATGTTCAGGTATTTGATATAAATGGTAAAAATGTTTTAACTACCAAAAATGCACAAACCATCAATACATCACAATTCTCTACAGGGATTTATTTTGTAAAAACTTCTGATGGAATTGTCAAAAAAATGATTGTGAAATAATAGAGACGATCCGCAGTGTGTCTCTGTAATGCGTCTTCACCGTGTTTTTTTTCTTAACAACATCTAAAAGACGCACTGCGGTGCGTCTCTACAACCAAAATTTGATTATATTTGAGAATACAATCATTTGAAATTCAAAACAATATATAAAATCCAATTAATTGAGTTGTCATAATTATTAATAAACCCATTAAATTCAAAAAAGATGAAATTTACTAGAAAAGCACATGCCAACTGGAAAGGCACTGGAATGGAAGGAAAAGGAACTATTAGTACACAAAGTACCACTCTAGATAATGCACAACTATCGTTCAAGACCCGTTTTGAAAACGGTGTAGGTACCAATCCCGAAGAATTGATTGCTGCAGCTCATTCTGGCTGTTTTACAATGCAATTAAGCTTTTTATTATCAGAAGCTGGTTATGTTCCCGAAGATTTGCATACAGAAGCCACTGTTACGTTTGAAGACGGCACAATAACTCAGATTAATTTGGATCTAAAAGGGAAAGTTCCAAATATCACTGAAGATGAGTTTTCTAAAACTGCTTTAAAAGCCAAAGAAATTTGTCCGATATCAAAGTTATTGAAAACGAATATTACTTTAACTGTGAATTTACTTTAAGAAAAAGAGAATCTAAGGTTCTTAAATTCTAAGTAACAAAGGTTCAAAGGCTTGGTTTGTCTTGAAAAAGGTACGCGGATTAAACGGATTCGCTTAGGCGAAGACACAGATTAAAACGGATTTTATTTCATTGTTAAAAAAAATCCGTTCTATCAGCGTTTTTGCTTTAGCAAATCCGTTTAATCCGCGTTACTATTTTAGATAAGTTCTCTAACTCTTCACTCTGCTCAATGTGATGAAAATTAAATATAAAAGTCCCACAGGAATGTGGGACTTTTATATTTATATCTTGTTTTGAAATAGCAATACATAAAAAAACAAATCAACTTATTTCTCAATCATATTCAAAAATTATTATATTTATGATAACCAAATAACACAAAAACCTAAATTAACTCAGATTTACTTTTAAATCATTCAAAACCTCACAATCATGGAAATCTACAAAAAAGACAAGAAAGTAAGAAGCAAAAAACTAAAAGCACGTGTAGATTTAACCGCCATGGTAAGCGTCTCTTTTTTATTAATTGTATTTTTTATGGTTACGACTGAATTGGGTAAACCAAAAATCATGAGTTTAAGTTTACCTGAGAAAGATTTCGATGAAGAAGAACATCACGTTATCAACTGTGGTGCAGATATGAGCCGTATTATAACCATTTTACTGGATGATAATGACAAAATTATTAGTTATTCTGGTCTTTTATTTACTCCGATAACTGGTCCAAAAGAACTAAATTATGGAAAGAACGGAATCCGTCAAGAACTTTTTAATAGAAATAAAACTATTTTGGAATATTCAGCAGCAATTGGAAAACCTAAAATTGGTCCAATTGTAATTATAAAACCAAGTAAAAAATCCAATTATAAGAATTTAGTGGACATTTTGGACGAAATGGCAATTGCTAAAATTGAAACTTATGCAATTGTAAATGATTTTACACCTGAGGAATCAGAATTGTTGGCAGTCAACTAAAACTTAATATAGCAAACGGTTATTCTTAGTTCCTCAGAAAGACAAGCTTGCGGATAAAACAAAATCCGTTATACTCTACGACTTTGCCTTAGCAAATCCATATCATCCACGTTACTATATAGACAAACTTCCAAACTCTACAACTTAATCAGAGCAATAAAATTAAACATAAAAAAAAGTCCCACATAACTGTGGGACTTTCTATATTATGGAAAAATAAGAATTACTTTTTAATAAACTTAGTACTTGAATTTCCTTTATCCGATTTTATTCTTATAAAGTAATTACCTGTTCTAAGTTTCGAAACATCTATTGTAGAAACTGACTTTGCATTTGGAACAGCAATAACCAATTGCCCTAAAACATCATAAACAGCAATCGATTGTACTTCGATATTCTTTGCATTAGTTATATTTAAAACCTCATTTGCAGGATTAGGAAATACTGTAAAATAATTTAAAAACTCAAAATCCTGAGTCCCTAATGTTGTTTGAAATGTAGAAGTTGCTTTATTAGTTAGAATTGGAAAATTATAATCGAAATAAATATTTGCCTCGTTTGTAAATGTATCCCCAACTACTAATGTTGGTTTTGTTTTAATTTTGAAAGCAACATAACCATCATTATTAGCGTCATCAAAAGGAAGATTGATATTCTCAAAAATGAATTCTACTTTATTTCCTTCAGTAATTTTTGTTTCAAAAGAATGACTTGAACTCGTTGTAATTAAAGTTGAAATATCAAATTTAGATAAATCAATCATATCTTTTACAACGATGTTTTGCGCAGCATAGGTTCCTGTATTTTCAAAACGAATCATATAATGTACATACTCACCTATTAGACTTGGTGTAATAACTGTTCCTTCCAAGCAGGTTTTATCATTTGGATCGAACGATCCTACAACTGTTTGATTAAAAGCAAATATATTATCAATTGGAGTTTCGTCTGTTACAGCACCTGCTATTGTTGTTTTAAATTTTAATATATCACCAATATTTAATGCTGGTTTTTCTATTGGAGAATTTACATTTAGCGTGAATTTAATTTCGCGAGTTTCAAATGGCAATAAATTAACAAAATTCCAAGATAAATTATTAAAGGAATGAGTCACTGGTGTAGGTTTTGCAATAACGAAATCTAAAACAGCATCCTCAAAATTTAAACTTACCGAACCAGATTGTATAGTATTTCCTTTATTTTTATAGACAATTTTATATACAGCATTAAAACCTGGTCTTGCGGGTTCTAATGGTAATAAAACAACTTCTAAATCTGGATGAACACCGTTTGCAGTAATACAAAAATCTTGAGTAAATGGACTGGATTCTGTTGGAAAAGTAACTTTAGTAGTTGTTGGATAAACTTTAAAATACGCTGGGTTTTCTAGTATTGGAGTAACATTATAAGACCCCGATTTAACATAATAATTGTAATCGCCATTTTCATCAGATGCGGAACTGTTTGTTATAACTTCATTTGAAATATTAACTTTCATATTTTGAAATTTAATATCTCCATTATCACATCCATTATTATCTAAATCTAATCTATTATTTCCTTTAATTGCATAAAACTTACCTCCTGGTTTAAATGTACAATACGAATTAACATTACAATCCTTAATATTTGCTGATAATAGTTGTGATTGTATAGCTGGAATTTGAGATTCGTCAGCACAAATGTATTTTAAATTGGGATTTTGAGTAAAATAAAGTCGGTCTTCATCTATTCCATTTTTTATCATTAATGATGACAATTGGTTTGCTGAACAGTCAAGATGCGTTAATTCGGTTAAATTGCTAAGATCCAAAGATGTTAAACTATTTGTAGAACAAATAAGTCGTTGAATTTTTGTTAACCCACTTATATTTAATGAAGTTAAGCCATTAATCTGACATTGAATGGAAGTTAATTTTGACAAATTGCTGACATTAAGCAATTTAATTTTATTAATATAACAATCTAATACTCCAAGATTTACAAAATATTCAATTCCAAGTAAAGAAGAAATATTACTTTCATTTAAAGTCAAAGAATAAACATTAAACGCTTCGCTTAATTGTATTTCTTTATCATTATTAGCATCAATTTTAAAATAAGAACCATATAAATTCCTTGCCACATAATTTTGATTAGTTGCAGATAATAATTTTGCTTTAAAAATTGGATCTGTAAAATTAATAATTGCATCACTGCAAGCACCTACGCAGCTACAACTAGAATCTAATAAGACATTATTTAAACCACTTAAATCTATGCTTTTTTGAATAACATTAAAATCTATAATATCTGCACAAATATGTTTAAGATTTAAATTTCCACTTATGTCTAATTTTATCAAATCCTGATTAGGATTATTATTTTTAATAAAAATATCAGTTAAAATATTATTATATCCACAATTTAATTCTTTTAGATTAGGTAAATAGGAAACATCTATTTTTGAAAACTTTCCACTTTGACAATCTAGCTTTTGTAACTTATTTAACCCTGTTAAATCAAAAATTGATATTGGATTTGCAGAAAAATTAAGCGTTTGCAAATTTACAAATGGTAAAAAAACAAAAGAGGTAATTTTATTTCCGGAAAAATTTAAATCAATTAAATTTGTTGTAGAACCAGTGTTTAAATAAGTTATATTATTATTACAGCATTTAATGGATTTTATGTTTGTACCGTTTAATAAATCTAAAGATGTAATAGCATTGTTTGAGCAATCAATAGTTAATAAACTAGGGGCGTTTTTCATTTGAAAAACAGACAAGTATTGATTAATATTACATCTAACATTGCTAAGATTTGTAAGTCCATTTGCATACAAGCCGACCAAATTATGATTATTATTAATATTTAAAGTCTTTAAGTTAGTTAAATCATCAATTTTTAATGTTGAAAAAATACTGTTCCATTGTACAGTCAAATCTTCTAAATTAACCAAACTGGTTAAATCTATTGTTCCTCCAATTTGAGTGTTATCAATAGTTAAACTTTTTAAGTTGGTAAAATACTTAATTGTATTAATTGACTTAACATTTTGAGCTATACTCATTGTAGTTACTTGTAATGCTTCAGAAAATTGAATTTCACCATCAAAATTTAAATCAATAGTTGTATTATTTAAAATAGAATTTTTAAAATTTTCATCATCAAAACATATGGTTCCTTCCACACATGGAGGTAAAGCACAAGAATTTACTACTGCAACATTAGCAATTCCATATTCTGCTAATTTATTTTGAATTAATGAAATATCACTTTGATATGCACAAATAGAGTTTAAATTTAAATTATTATTAAACTCTAGAGAACTAAAAACGTTATATAGACGATTTAAAAATAAAGTTGAAATGTTATTATTTGAGCAGTTTAAATTAGTTAATGCGTTTATATCTGAAAAATATAGTGTAGTCAAATTATTACAACTACAATTAACGTTAGCGATATTATTGGTATTATCTCTTTTTATAAAATTCAATTGATTATTAGAACAATCAAGAGTTGATAAAGAAGTCAGATAAGTTAAAAGCAAAGATTTTAATTGTGAATTATTATTTATTTTTAAGATCTTTAACGAACCAAAATAGGAAAGACTTATTTTAGTTAAAGAAGTATTTTTAATACTCAAGTTTTTCAATCCTGAAAAAATATTAGAATTAAAACCTTCTAAAGAGCTAATATTTCCATCCAAATATAAATTATTAACTACACTAGCTTCATCATAATCAATCTCATTATTATTATTTGTATCAACATCACTATCGGCTATACCATCATTATCAGTGTCGACACAATTTGTAGAAATCAAAATATTTTTTAAAACTGCATCAGGAATACTCACAACCTGTGCACTCAATCCATTAAAAAAGCATAAAACCAGAATTAAAAAGTAGATTTTCTTCATATAGTTATTTTTGAACAAAAATAACTTTTTAAGATAATAACACAACTTTTTTTGTTAAAATAAACTAAACAAACCACATCGCCACTTAAAAACCAAGAATCTTACGTTATAGTCCACGTTATTATTTAAATAATGATATCCTAATGAAAATGATTCTTATAGCCCTGATAGTAACGACATCCTTTTTATTTTTTCTTTAAAAATAAAAAGATATAGTGGATAGCAGGAAACTGCTCCTACTCTTCGACTCCTCTCTTAGCCGTAAAAATTAAACATAAAAAAAAGTCCCACATTGCTGTGGGACTTTCTATATTTAGATAAACTTAAGAATTATTTTTTCTCAGTTTTTTCCATTTTAGCTTTCAATGCAGCTAATACATCATTGTTATCTCCTAAAGTTGCAGCTGGTGCATTTGTAGATGAGTTAGATGAAGTATTTTCAGTTGCAGCTTTCACGTTTTTCTCTTCTTCTTCACGGAAGATAGCAGTGTGAGAAGCAACTACTCTTTTGAATTCTTTGTTAAATTCGATTACTTTGAAATCAGCAGTATCACCTTTTTTCAATTTCTTTCCGTCTTCTTTTTCAAGGTGACGAGTAGGAATGAAAGCAACGATATCATCTCCGAATTCTACAGTAGCTCCTTTATCAACGATTTCAGAAATTTCACCATTGTGGATAGTTCCTACAGCGAAAGAATCTTCGTATTGATCCCAAGGATTAGCAGTAGTTTGTTTATGACCTAAAGATAATTTACGTCCTTCAACATCTAATTCTAATACAACTACATCAAGTTTCTCACCAACATTTACAAATTCAGATGGGTGTTTGATTTTCTTAGTCCAAGAAAGGTCAGAAATGTAGATTAATCCATCAATTCCTTCTTCTAATTCTACGAAAATACCAAAGTTTGTAAAGTTTCTAACGATACCTGTATGTTTAGAACCTACTGGGTATTTAGAAGTAATATCAGTCCATGGATCTTGAGTCAATTGTTTGATACCTAATGACATTTTACGGTCATCTCTATCTAAAGTTAAGATAACAGCCTCAACAACATCTCCAACTTTTACGAAATCCTGAGCAGAACGTAAATGAGTAGACCATGACATTTCAGAAACGTGGATTAAACCTTCAACACCTTCAGCAACTTCGATAAATGCACCGTAATCAGCGATTACAACTACTTTACCTTTTACTTTATCACCAATAGTTAAATTAGCATCTAAAGCATCCCATGGGTGAGCGTTTAATTGTTTCAATCCTAATTGAATTCTTGTTTTCTCATCATCGAAATCAAGGATTACAACGTTTAATTTTTGGTCTAATTCAAGAACTTCACTTGGGTGATTGATTCTGCTCCAAGAAAGGTCAGTAATGTGAATTAATCCGTCAACACCACCTAAGTCAATGAACACACCATAAGAAGTAATGTTTTTAACAACACCTTCTAATACTTGTCCTTTTTGTAATTGACCGATGATTTCTTTTTTCTGTACTTCGATATCAGCTTCGATAAGCGCTTTATGAGATACAACAACGTTTTTGAATTCGTGGTTAATTTTTACCACTTTGAATTCCATCATTTTGTTTACATATACATCGTAGTCTCTAATTGGCTTAACGTCAATTTGAGATCCAGGTAAGAAAGCTTCAATACCGAAAACGTCAACGATCATACCACCTTTAGTTCTGCATTTTACAAAACCATTAACGATTTCACCTGTTTCGTTTGCAGCAATAACTCTATCCCATGATTTAATAGTACGAGCTTTTCTGTGAGATAATACTAATTGACCTGTTTTATCCTCACGGATGTCGATTAATACTTCTACTTTATCACCAACTTTTAAGTTTGGGTTGTAACG
This sequence comes from Flavobacterium sp. GL_143, assembly GCF_057834355.1. Lineage (NCBI taxonomy): Bacteria > Pseudomonadati > Bacteroidota > Flavobacteriia > Flavobacteriales > Flavobacteriaceae > Flavobacterium > Flavobacterium sp. GL_143. The sequence continues at coordinate 5,024,770 of NZ_CM174401.1, forward strand.
GAATTCGTTTAAAGAAATAACACCTTCCGATTTTGCGTTGATATCAACGATAACGTCTCTATCTGTAATTCTAACAACTACACCTTCTACTACTTCTTCTTGATCTGTAGCGATGAAAGTTTTTGATACTAAGTCTTCGAATTCTTGTAAGTTTTTCTCATCTACTGCATCGATACCTTCTTCGAAGTTATGCCAGTTAAAATTTGCTAAAAACTCTTCTTGTGATTTTAATTGTTCAGACATGCTGATAAAAAATTTGTATTCTGCTTTTCTTGAGTTTCATAAAGCGATAGAAAAAACAGAAGTTGTTTTACATAAATAGTTGATACCTAATGGAAACTCTTCTCTGCCAAAAGGTCTGCAAAATTAATACATTTATTTGTAATAGCAAAACAATTCCAAATGATTATCAGCCAATTATTCAGAAGCAGAAGATTTAACCGTTTTTAAGACCTAAAGTCCCGCTATTCGTTACAATCTTTTGTGCCGAACCCCGGCACAAAAGTATTTTCACTTCTATCGGGGCTAGATTAGAGGTTTTGTAATTTTTAAGAACTTTTTACTAACGCTAAAACGAAACCCGACAGATTTTTTAAATCTGTCGGGTTATTAAATTGAAATGTTAGAAAAAGTTTTCGAAGATATACTTACTCCTTTGCGGTAAATTTAAGATTACAAATTACTCCCCTGTTTACCATCTTTACTAATTTGTTTCCAAACTTGAGCTTTTGAAAATACCTGCTTGTTAAAAAACAATTGTACATTAGGAAACTCATCATAAAAAAGTTCAGATCCCATATCAAAACTTATTATAAAGTAAGATGATGAGAAGGCCTTATCATAATCAGATGACCAAGACAAAGTGAGTGTTGAAAAATGAATTTCTTTAATTTTTTCTAAGATATTTTTGTCAACAAATACTCTTTTATTTTTATATAATATACTAATTGAAGTCCAATTTTTACCATTAAATTTTGCACTTATTACTTCACCGGTTTTATACGTCACGTACACTTCTGTCAATTTCCTTTTTCCTGAAATTATTTCATCGCAAATATTTTTTAATCTTGAATCATCATAACTCAATACTAAAACCTCTTTATCAATAAAAATAAATTTAATACTTTTTGGATACTCGCCTCTATCCTTATGAGCATAAATACTACCAAAAGTGAGCAACGAAAAAATTAGAAAAAACAATTTCAAATCTCTCATAAATATTTTTTTTATATTTCTTCATTCTCCAAACTGATCAAGCGAATTTATACAATAAGTTTTAATTAAAACTCTAAATGACACTATAAAAGTTTAAAATTCTTATTTTTATCTCATGACATTAACACTAGAAGAAATAAAACTAAAAATTGATACTTTCCATAAAAACGGACAAGTTATCAATGCTGTTTATTGGCTTTTAAAAAAGTATAATCTCAAGAATTCTAACTTAAAAGGATTTGAATTTAGAGAAAAAGCCGAACCTAGTTTTATCCTAATGACTACCGAAGGTGATTTTGGAAAACCACAAATTATCCGGATTCCAGAAAACACTTTCGAGTTTCCTCTAGAATTAATGCTTATTCTTATTGCTCACGAAATGGTTCATGTAAACCAAAAGACAATAAAACCGTATGTTTTAGACAAAAACGAACGAGAATGGCAGGCTTATTACGAGATGAATTTTCATATTCTGTTTCCGAACCTTCCTGAAATATCTAACTTTCATAAAAAATTCTTCGCCAACAAAGGCTTGGAATACTACAACCGAATGGGCGAAGGCTCAGAATTGCAACAAAAATATGCTGAACAAAAAAAGCAGGTTGATAACCTGATTGCGTCGTTGGGGTGAAATATATAATTTTGAATAACAAAAATAAACAAAAATCCCGTTTTCTATAACTAGAAAACGGGATTTTAAAATATATCAATAAGTTCTTAATGACTCATATTTTCAAATTCTTTTGGATCATGTTTATGCTTAAATAAAATAGCAAAAGCAATCGCAATAACCAAGGCATAAGCTGCAAATGACAACCAGATGTTATGCCAGTCTTTCATTAAAATTTCGCTACCAAAAATACCATCAGGAGAAACTGTATTTCCATGGCTTTTTACAAATTCTAACATCTTAGGATTTGCTGCGTCTGTTTGCAAAAACCCAGCTAATTCAGATGAGTTTTTAAATGATTTTGTAAAGAATCTATCTATTGCCCATCCCGAAGTTAAACTTCCTAGAATTGCCCCAACACCATTGGTCATCATCATAAATAATCCCTGTGCCGAAGAACGTATTTTAGAATCCGTATTACTTTCTACAAATAATGAACCTGAGATATTAAAGAAGTCAAACGCCATTCCGTAAACCACACATGACATAATAATCATCCATAAACCGTTTACAGGATCTCCAAAAGCAAATAATCCGAAACGTAATACCCAAGCTAGCATACTAATAAGCATTACTTGTTTGATACCAAAACGCTTTAAGAAAAACGGAATTGCCAGGATAAACAAGGTTTCAGAAACCTGAGAAATCGACATGATAATTGTAGAATACTGGATTACAAATGAATCGGCATATTTAGGAAAATGTTTAAATTCATCCAGAAAAACATCTCCGTAAGCATTTGTAAGTTGCAAAGCTCCTCCTAAAAACATAGAGAACACAAAGAATAAAGCCATTTTATAATTAGCAAATAACTTAAAAGCTTCTAATCCTAATGTTTCTGTTAACGAAGCATTTTCTTTAGTTAAACGTTGTGGCTTACACTTAGGTAAGGTAAACGAATACACTCCTAATATCAATGCCGCAATTCCGGCGATATAAAACTGATATTCTGTTGATTTATTTCCGCTAAGATTCGTAATCCACATTGCAACAATAAAGCCTATTGTTCCCCATACACGAATGGGTGGAAAATCTTTTACGATATTTTTATTATTTAATTTAAGCGAAGTATATGAGATGGAGTTACTCAATGCAATTGTAGGCATATAGCAGCACATTGCAGCAAGCATAACATATATAAAAAGATCTGGAGTAGTAACTTGTGCTATTCCAAACAAAACTAAAGCATATGCTATATGTAAACCACCATATAATTTTTCGGCGTTTACCCATCTGTCAGCAATAATTCCTGTAAGAGTTGGCATAAATAAAGAAGCAATTCCCATGGTTCCGAAAACTAGACCAAATTGAGTTCCTTCCCAATTTTTTGTTCCAAACCAATAATTTCCGATTGTAATAAGCCACGCTCCCCAAACAAAAAACTGAAGAAAGCTCATTATAATCAATCTGTTTTTAATTCCCATATGATGAATTGTCTTTAAAATAAAATTAGGCGGTAAAACTACTATTTAAAATGAAATCTGCAAAGAATTAAGCTGTTTTTACAACATCATTCACTAATTCCATAACGGCTGCAAATTGTTCTTCTTTATTTAGGTAGGAATTATCTATCTCTACAGCATCATCGGCAATTACCAATGGTGAATCTTCACGGTGCGTATCGATATAATCACGTTCTTCAACGTTTTTCAAGACTTCTTCATAAGATACATCATCTCCTTTTTGTTGCAATTCGTCAAAACGTCTTTGCGCACGTGTACTTGCACTTGCTGTCATGAATACTTTAAGTTCAGCATCTGGAAAAACTACAGTTCCTATATCCCTGCCATCCATAACGATACCTTTATTTTTTCCCATTTCTTGTTGTTGCTCTACTAGTTTAGAACGCACCTGAGAAACTTCGGCAACTTTACTCACAAAACTAGAAACCTCGATTGTTCTGATTTCTTTTTCTACATTTTCGCCATTCAAAAACATTTCTCCAAAACCCAATTCGGCATTAAACTGAAAAGCCAATTGTATTGAAGGTAAACTAGCAACAAGTTTTTCTTTATCAAAAGAATCTGCATTTATATATCCGTTTTTCATAGCATAAAGTGCTACGGCACGATACATTGCACCAGTATCAACATATACATATTCCAACTCTTTTGCTAATTGTTTCGCCAAAGTACTTTTTCCCGTTGACGAAAATCCGTCGATAGCTATTGTTATTTTTTTCAAAATATCGATTTTAATGTTTAAAGATAGTAATTCTATTATTTTATTTTTAGTCCTGAAAATTAATCGTTAACCCAAAAAGATTTGTGTTTGCTCCTAAACTATATCTGGAGTAGGAATAATTAAATTTCAATTTATTTAATTTTAGTCCAAAACCTAAAGACATTCCAGAGAAATTACGTTGCTCTAGGATTCGCAATTCTTCGCCTCTCCTAAAATTATATCCCAGTCGCAAATTAAACGCTCTTTTAGGGAAAAGTTCAACCCCAAAAATCACGTGACGTAATGCATTATTAAAAAATGACACATTTTCTTCGGTTGTAGTTCCGTCAATACCGGTTTCTGCTCGTGCTGGATTAGAGAAAGCAAGATTCCATTGCTGTAAATTCTCTAATGTAAGATGCCATCGAATAGGCACATTTTCTAATTCTTGCGAAACTCCTGCAATTACCTCCAAAGGCAATTTTTCATGAATCCCTGAATAGGTACTAAATTGAGTTCCTATATTCCTGATGACCAAAGCCCAGTTTATATCATTTTTTTCGTCGATATAAATCATCCCTAAATCCAGAGCTCCACCAAAAGAATGATAACTCTCAAGAGTCGAAGAAATCAGCTTGGCATTTGCCCCAATATGAATGTCTGTATATGGAATATTATAAGCGTACCCAAAAGATAATGCTGCTTCACTTCCTGTAAAATCCGAAGTTTCCTGACCATTCTCATCATATCCGTCAAAATTTCCGTAATTGACATAACTTACGCCTGCCTGAAAAGTTTGTAAATGCTGATCATATGTATATGCGTAAGAACCACTACCATAAGTTACTTCGCCATAATAACTTCCATAATTTAATGCCAGACGATTACTCATATCCTGATTTAAAGTAGCAGGATTAAACAATACCTGATTTACATCGTCGTCATAAATGGTGATTACTTTACCTCCTAAAGCGGCTTGTCTGGGCGAAGGCATTAGATTTAAAAACTGATAGGTATACTTACCTCCTATTTGCCCGTAGGAAACAGTACAAAAAGTAAATAAATAAAAGAATCCCAGTTTTTTTAGCATGCTTTATATATTGCTTTTACCTTTTACTAAAACGCAGCTGCGAAGATAAAATTATAATGTGACAAATTACAAATTGTGGATTTCAATTTAAAATAAAAATTCCAAAACCTAAACTTATTATGTATTGCAGCTTCTATCTGGTTTAACTCTTTGCCAAAGTAACGCGGATTAAACACAATATTCATTTTTACAGGAAAGACAAGTTTGGGGCTTACTTAACTTTTCTTAATTAATTACTCAACGGTAAAAAATTTAGCGAAAATGGCACGCGGATAACACAGATTCGCTAAAGCGAAAACACGGACAAACACGGATTTCTTCTCGTCCCGAATACTTAACTTTTCTTAATTACTTACATGGTGAAAATTCAGCGCAAATGGTACACGAATTAAACGGATTCACTAAAGCGAAAATACGGATAAACACGGATTTCTTCTCGTCCCGAATACTTAACTTTTCTTAATTACTTAATGGTGAAAATTCAGCGCAAATGACACACGGATTAAACGGATTCGCTAAAGCGAAAATACGGATAAACACGGATTTCTTCTCGTCCCGAATACTTAACTTTTCTTAATTACTTAATGGTGAAAATTTACTTAAATCTTCTATGTATCAAATAAAAAATTCCAAACCCTAAACTTTTTATTATATCATTTAGAATCTGGAATTTTATTTCAGATTTCGAATTGTCCTTAAGACCTATTCAATGCCTTTTATTTCAAATCTTTAGCATTTTTAACTTTCTGATCTGTTAAAGCAAGAGCTAAAACTTCGCTCATTTCTTTCACATAATGAAAAGTTAAACCTTCTAAATATTCTGGTTTTATTTCGTCAATATCACTTTTGTTTTCATGACATAAAATAATCTCTTTAATGTTAGCTCTTTTGGCAGCCAATATTTTTTCTTTGATTCCGCCTACTGGCAATACTTTTCCACGCAAAGTGATTTCTCCAGTCATTGCAGTGTTTTTCTTTACTTTAGTTTGTGTTAATAATGACACTAATGAAGTTAACATTGCAATACCTGCACTTGGACCATCTTTAGGAGTTGCTCCTTCTGGTACGTGAATATGAATATTATATTTCTGGAACAATTCTGGATTCAATCCTAATTTCTTAGCATTTGCCTTAATATACTCTAATGCAATTGTAGCCGATTCTTTCATTACAGTTCCTAAATTTCCTGTAATGCTCAAAGAACCTTTTCCTTCAGATATTAATGATTCTATAAAAAGAATATCTCCACCAACGCTTGTCCACGCTAATCCTGTTACTACACCAGCAACATCATTGCTTTCATATTTATCACGCTCTAATCTTGGTACACCTAATATCTTAACGATATCTTCGTCAGTTACTTTTTTATTGTACTCCTCCTCCATCGCTACCGATTTAGCAGCATTACGGATTACCTGAGCCATTTTATTTTCAAGATTACGAACACCTGATTCTCTAGTATATCCTTCAACGATTTTTTCTAATTGTTTTTTACCAATAGTCAAATCTTTTGCAGTTAAACCATGAGCCAAAAGTTGTTTTGGAAACAAGTGCTTACGTGCAATTTCTACTTTTTCTTCAATAGTATATCCAGACATTTTGATAACTTCCATTCTGTCTTTCAACGCAGGTTGAATAGCCGACATATTATTAGAAGTTGCAATAAACATTACTTTAGATAAATCATATCCCATTTCAAGGAAGTTATCATAAAAAGCATTGTTTTGTTCTGGATCCAAAACTTCTAGTAAAGCTGATGATGGATCACCGCTATTACTATTTGATAATTTATCAATTTCGTCTAAAACAAAAACTGGATTAGAAGTTCCTGCTTTTTTCAAACTCTGGATTATTCTACCTGGCATTGCGCCAATATATGTTTTTCTGTGTCCACGTATTTCGGCTTCATCACGTAATCCACCAAGCGAAATACGTACATATTCTCTACCTAGAGCTTCGGCAACAGATCTTCCTATCGATGTTTTACCAACTCCCGGAGGTCCTGTTAAACATATAATTGGTGATTTCATGTCATTTCGCAATTTTAAAACTGCCAAATGTTCAATCATTCTTTTCTTTACTTCTTCTAAACCAAAATGATCTCTATCTAATACTTTTTGAGCATGTTTTAAGTCAAAATTATCTTTAGAGAATGTTCCCCAAGGTAATTCCAAAAATAACTCTAGATAGTTTCTTTGAATACCAAAATCTGGCGATTGCGGATTCATTCTTCGCATTTTAGACAATTCTTTCTCGAAATGTTTTTGCGTTTTCTCATCCCAAATCTTTTCTTTGGCTTTTAGACTCATCTCGTCCATTTCTTCCTCTTGCGAAACGCCTCCCAATTCTTCCTGAATGGTTTTCATTTGCTGATGCAAGAAATATTCTCGTTGTTGCTGATCTAAATCAAAACGAACCTTTGATTGTATATCGTTTTTCAGTTCTAATTTTTGCAACTCAACGTTCATGTAACGTAACGTTTCAAGCGCACGGTCTTTTAAGCCATTTATCGAAAGTAATCCTTGTTTTTCTTTCACCGATAAATTCATATTCGATGAAACAAAATTGATTAAAAACGATTGGCTTTCAATATTTTTAATTGCAAATGTAGCTTCAGATGGGATACTTGGGCTTTCTTTAATAATCTGAATTGCTAATTCTTTTATAGAATCAACAATAGCATTAAACTCTGTATCGTTTTTATCTGGACGCGTTTCTTCAACCTCTTTTACATTTGCAGTAATATAAGGCTCTTCAGAAATTACCTCAGCAATTTCAAAACGTTTTTTCCCTTGTAAAATAACCGTGATATTTCCATCAGGCATTTTCAAGACACGAAGAATTCTCGCAACTGTTCCTACCTTATGAATATCATCTTTGGATGGATCTTCGTCTTCTTCGTTTATCTGAGATACAACTCCGATGATTTTATCACCTGCGTTTGCATCATTTATAAGTTTTATAGATTTATCTCTACCTGCAGAAATAGGAATAACAACTCCTGGAAATAAAACAGTGTTGCGTAAAGGTAAAATTGGTAACGAAAAAGGTAATTCTTCGTTATTCATTTCTTCCTCATCTTCAGGAGTCAATAACGGTATTAATTCGGCTTCAGAATCAAATTCTTGAAGTGACAGATTGTCAATAGTAAGTATTTTATGATTTGACATAGTATAATATAAGTCGTTTTGTCATTAAAAAAATAAATTCAAATCGCAAATTATCGAATAAACTTGCTTAATCTCAAATAAAAACGCCACAAGAGCTTAATTTATTTGCATAACTATAAAAATAGACAATCATTGTGCCAAACAAATGCAAACAACGACTTTGATTTTTAAGAATCGGCAATATAGAAAGTTTCGCTTTAAATTAAAGCCTCAAAAAAACTTTTATAAAAAATTTACATTTAATTTTATCAAAAGTGTAACAAACCAAAAAAAACACCGTCATTAATAAAAACCATTAGACGCTACTTGAATATAACTAACCAAAATATCGAAGAATTAATAACATTGTGCAAACAAAAGAATCAAAAAGCACAATTTGAAGTATACAACAGATACTGTAAAGCCATGTATAATGTTGCGTATCGTATTGTAAAAGACGAACACTATGCTCAAGATGTTATGCAAGAAGCTTTTCTTAAAGCATTCACCAAAATTGATGACTATAAACAAGAAGTCGCTTTTGGAGCTTGGCTCAAGAAAATCGTAATTAATTACAGTATTGATTTTTACAAAAAAAACAATAAGTTTCAAATAGAAGATCTTAGTAAGACTTTATATAAAATAGAGGAAAATGATAGTTTCTTTTCTGAAAATCTAGATCTGGATTCTCTGAAGGTAAAACAAGTCATGGAAGCTATTTTAAGCTTAAAGGATAACTATCGAATGGTTTTGACCTTATTTTATATTGAAGGGTACGATCAAGAAGAAATAAGTGAAATACTTACTATTAGCTATGCCAATTGCCGGACTACATTGAACAGAGCTAAAAACAGTTTAAGAAAAAAATTAGAGGAGATATGAAATCGCCACTTAAACAATTTTGTGGGAACAAAGAACTAATTATCAAAAAGGCGATACTATATATCACCTCTAAAAAATAAAAATTTGGATATATGAAAAAGGAAAATGACAAACTAGACCAATTATTTGAAAAATTTGAAAACCAGTGGGATATCCAGGAGATGGAACCTCAACATGAAGCAGATTTTTTAAATAAATTAAAGAAAACAAAACCGAAAAAGAATTATACAATTACATATGCTATCGCAGCTTCGATAGTACTTATGCTGGGGATTTCTGTGTTTTTTAATGCAAATCAAAAACCAAAAGAATTAAAATTTGCCTCACAGGAAACCAAAAGAACTGATTCGATTTTTGGAGCTCTAATTGCCAATGAACTTGAAAAACTTCATGACAAGAAATCGCCCGAAAACGAGCAAATAATTAGCGATGCCCTTAAACAAATGAAAGTTATGGATAATGATTATGCAAAAATCATTACCGAACTACAAAAAAATGGCGAAAACAAACAGATTATTTACGCTATGATTAGCAATTTACAAACCCGTATTTCATTCTTGCAAAATGTATTAACCCGTATTGACGAAAATGAAAAATTTAAAAACAGCACTCATGAAAAAACACTATAACTTCCTTATCTTATTACTGATAATTCCCTTTTTAGGATTTGCAAATGACGATGGTTATTCGACAAAGCAAAAAGTTATCAAGAAAACCTATATCGTTAACTCTGATGCTGGAATAGATATAGACAGTAAATACGGAAATATCACGGTTACAACCTGGGATGAAGATAAAATTGATATTGAAGTAATTATAAAAGTATCTGGAAACAATGAAAACTGGGTAAACGAAAAATTAAACAGTATCAATGTAAATATCACAGCATTAAAATCAATGCTTACTGCCAGCACAAGCATTGGGAACTCAACATACAAAAGCAAAGGAAGTAATAATAGTTTTGAGATTAATTACACCTTAAAAATCCCGAAAAATGGAACTGTAAAGCTTAATAATAAATACGGAAATATCACTACAGGAGATTTAGCATCAACTACAGATATCTCTTGTAAATATGGGAAAGTAAATCTGGGCAGATTAAATGGGAATGCAAATACAATTCATATAGAATATTGTCAAAACTCTAGCATACAACACATTAAAAACGGAAATCTAGAAGCGAGATATTCAGGACTTAAAATTAATAGTGCTGGAAGAATTAATCTTGACACCAATTATACTGATATTGTTATGGGGGATGGTCAGAATATTAGATACGATTGTAATTACGGAACATTTAAATTTCAGAAAATGGGTTCTATTGCAGGAGCAGGAAATTATCTGACTGTTAATATTGGTGAAATTTTAAATACATTAAGCATAGATCTTAATTATGGTAATCTGGCTGTAGGCATCATAAACGAAAAAGCCAATAATATAAATGTTACCTCTGGATATTCAGATGTATCAATTGGATATGATAGCAACTATGCTTTCGACTTTGATATTTCGGCAAGATATTCTGGCATAAAAACCGATTCTTCTCTTCAGATTTCTATTAGTGAAGAAAAGAGTAATGCAAAAAAAATCGACGGGTTTTACAAGAAAAAAGGACAAAACAAAGTCGTTCTTACCTCAAGTTATGGAAGTATATCATTAGTTAAAAAACAATAAAACAATAAATCATTAAAAATCAATCAAAAAATGAAAAAATCAATTCAATTATTAGTTTGTAGCGTATTCTTTTTAAGTACAGTTGCCAATGCACAATGGTCTAAAGAACGCATAAAAGGAAATGGAAAAGTTGTAACCAATACTCGCTCAACTGGCTCTTATGATGATATTAAAGTAATGGGATCGTTTGATGTCGATTTAGTTGCAGGAAAAGAAGGTGCAATTATAGTTAAAGCCGAAGAAAATTTACAACAGTATATTAAAGTTGAAGTTGAAGGCAATGTTCTTAAAATTTACACCGAAAAAAACAAAAATATTAGTTCGAGCATGGGTAAAAACATCCAACTAACTATTCCTTTCGAAAAAATATCTAGTGTTACACTTTCAGGATCTGGAGATGTAAGATCTAAGAGTACAATAAAATCTGATTCTTTTTCGGCAGCGTTATCAGGCTCAGGAAATTTAGATCTAGATGTTGACGCAACTTCATTTAACCTTGCTGTAAGTGGTTCCGGAGATGTTGTTTTAAAAGGAAATACTGGAAATTTCACAACAAAATTGTCTGGTTCTGGCGATATCGATTCAGATGCATTAAAAGCTAAAAATGTAGATATTACCATTTCTGGATCTGGTGACAGCAAAGTTTTTTGTAGCGAAAACCTAAAAGCCAGAGTTTCGGGTTCAGGTGATATTCAATATAAGGGAGATCCTAAAACAAAAGACACCAAAGTAAGCGGCTCAGGAAGTATCTCGAAAGCCTAAAAAAATAAAGATCACAAAGAAGCAATAATTATTAAACAAAAAAAAACTAACTATGAAAAATATAATTATTGCTTTTTTATTAAGCATTGGTTTTTCATGCTCAAGTCAGCAAAGAATAAATACTCTTAGCGAAAAAGAAATTTTCGCATCTATAGATAAAAATGCCAATGCATTACTAAAAGATTCAAAAGCCTATTCGGTTTCTATTGGTGTAATAAAAGACGGTAAAACGTATACCAGACATTATGGCGAAATAGATAAAGGAAAAGGGAATAAAGCCACAAACGAAACGCTGTTTGAAATAGCGTCTACTACTAAAGTATTTACAGGAACTCTTGTTGCAAATGCAGTTTTAGATGGAAAATTAAAATTAGACGATGATATTCGAAAGTATCTCAATGAAGGATTCCCGAATTTAGAATTTAAAGGAACTCCTATCAAAATAAAAAATCTAATTACACACCGAAGCGGAATTCTAACTCCTTTTCCTGATACCAAAGAAATAAGACAAAAATTTAGTCCTGATAGCTTTCTTGTTCATAAAAACAGGCTAGATAAATCTTACACCAAAACTGATTTTTTTAACGCTTTAAGAAAAGTAAAAGTTGATACTTTACCAGGCTCAAGTGCAGCGTTTAAATACGGAGCTTTAGGTCCTGAATTATGTGCACATATTTTGGAAAATGTTTACAAAAAAAATTATGAAGACCTATTGCGTCAGGTGATTTTTGACAAAGCAGGAATGAAAAACACAAAGGTAAAATTAGCTCCTAATGATGTTCTTGCTAATGGTTATAACGGAAGTGGATTGTTAATGACCAATTTATCAAGCAATCTTTGGGGAGCTTCAAAAATGCTAAAATCAACAATGAGTGATTTAATCAAATTCATAAAATTTGAATTAGATACGACCAATAAGGTTGTAATAGAATCGCATCGAAGAATCTATGTAAATGGTGATATGGGCTATTTTTGGGAAATTCAGGAAGACAGTAACAAAAAGCTTAGTTATGCCAAAGATGGTGGCTCTAATGGCACGCAAAATATGCTGAAAATATATCCTGAATATAATTTAGGTTTTATAATTATTATGAATCAAAGCGATAACAATTCGGGCACTTACCTTGAAGCTGCATCTCTAGGTTTATTGACCGATTTAAAAAACTCTGGCAAATAAAGCTGAAGGGATATAATCCCTAAAAAACCCTTTAAAACTCGATAAAAATGAGACGGATAATTTATATTTTCCTTCTGGTGCTTTCTTGTGCCCTGTCTTTTGGGCAAAAAAGAGAATATACGGAAAAACCAGCAAATAAAATCATCGTCCTAGATAGCCTAAAGGCTAGCACTGCATCATTAATGACGAAGTATAACCTTAAAGGACTGAGTGTTGCTGTTTTTGAAAACTATAAAATGATAACACCAAACAAATGCTTCCTAAAATCGAAAACAGAATGAACAAATAAATCATTAGCTATAAAGATTAATTAGTGTTTCAAACGTCTTCTTTTTAGCTATTAATCAAAAAAATAGAAATCATGAAACAAAAATTACTTTTTCTCATTGTTTTTTTAAGTTGTTCTATGATTATTGGACAACCAAACAAGCAAAGAAATTTAGATTCTTTAATGAGATCAGCAAATGAAACAGGGATATTCAATGGGAATATAATCGTTGCCAAAGAAGGTAAAATCATTTATGTGTCACAATTAGGATATACCGATTACACTAAGAGCAAAAGACTCTGCTACGAATCCTCTATGCCTATTGGCTCTATTAGTAAAGAATTTAATGGTGTTGCAATACTACTATTAAAAGAAAAAGGAAAGCTAAAACTGGAAGATAAGGTTTCTGATTACTTGACCTATTTACCTGAATGGGCAAATGAAATTCAAATACAACATCTTTTACAATACACTAGCGGTTTACCTAGAATATCAAAAACTACCGATACTGAGTATATTTCGGAATTAAATAAAATTAAAAAACTAGAATTTACTCCCGGAAAAGGATATAATTATAGTAATGCCAATATATTTCTTCAGCAGGAAATCATAAAGAAAATCACCTCTCTTTCTTATCCTGATTTTATAAAAGAAAATCTTTTTAAACCACTAGATATTGAAGGTGGAGAAATCCCTAAAGACTCCATACTTTCTTTAAATATGGCAGGTTCATTTGATAATGATTATAAAGAAACAACCTTTATTCATGGTGGTGGCGAAATGTATTTTACCATTAGTGATTTATTTTATTGGGTTAAAGGTCTGCATGATGGAAAATTAATAAATCAAAATTCTTTACATATACTTTCGCAAAGCTTTGATGCAAGCTCTGAATCCAGTTTAGGAAATGTGGTTATTAAAAAAGGAAATCTTCTGGAGCATTCTCATCAGGGATCAGGAAACAATTATGAGTCCTTTGTTTTTTATAGAAATAAAGAAGATGTAATCATAACCATGATAGCCAATAATCAAAATTTTAAACTTCCTGAAATTGCAGAATCAATCATTAATATCCTGGATAACAAACCTTTCTCTTTACCCAAAAAATCTATTTATTTAGAGATTAGAGGTAAATTACTTGATAATTACGATTCCGGTATTGCATTTTACAATCATATTAAATCAAAAGAAAAAGATAAATACGATTTCTCGAATGAAGTTTCAGATTTAGTTAATACGGGAAAATACCTTATGAGAAGAGATAAATATGATGATGCTATCAAAATATTTACGATAAGTGCTACTACTATAGACCTTTCTAATTTAAATAGAAATTCAAATACGTATACTTTAATTGGCGAATGTTATTTAAAAAATAAAAACAAAAAAATGGCAACAGTTTTCTATAAAAAAGCCTTAGAAGTAGATTCGACTAATAAATTAGCTCAAGAGATGTTAAAAGAAATTGTAAACAAATAATTTTTACTTCGCCACAACATATTAATAGTGGCGAAGTAATTATCATATAATTATATTTTACTTATTTACCATGTCATTTTTAGGTATTCTTCTTAATAGAAAAATAGCTACTACAAAAAAGATTCCTAAAATTACAATCGCTGCGCGCGGACTTCCCGTTATTTGATCAATTATACCGTAAACACACATTCCGATTACAATTCCAACTTTTTCAGCCACGTCATAAAAACTAAAGAATGAAGCAGTATCTTCTGTTTCAGGTAATAACTTGGAATACGTAGAACGTGACAACGCTTGAATTCCTCCCATTACAAATCCAGCAACTGTAGCCATCACATAAAAATGAATTGGTAATGTGATGAAAAAAGCAAGTGCACAAAAAATTGCCCAAATAATATTAATTACAATCAAGGTTGGAATATTTCCAAATTTTGCAGAAGCTCTCGAAGTAAATACAGCACCAATAACAGCTACTAATTGAATTATTAAAATACATTTAATTAACCCAATAGTGCTTTCTTCTTCGGATGACCATTGAATTTCCTGTGCTCCAAAATAAGTAGCAACAAGCATAACGGTTTGAACTGCCATACTTGAAACGAAAAATCCGCCCAGATATCTTCGTAAAGGAATATTTTGTTTCAATAATGCCCAGACTTTTTTTAATTCTTTAAAGCCATTAAAAATTACAGATGTAGTTAATTTTTCTCCTTTGTCTTTACTTCCTTTTGGTAAATAATAATAAGTATACTGACTAAATAATATCCACCAAACTCCTACCATTAAAAAGGAATAACGCATAGCCACATTTGAAGCTTTTTCTGTTTCTGTTCCTTCAATTCCAAACCATTCTGGTTTCATTATCATAGCTAAATTGAGAAGTAATAAAACAACACTACCTATATATCCTAAAGAATATCCTTTGGCACTAATCTTATCCTGCTGCTCTACAAAAGCTATATCTGGCAAATACGAATTATAAAAAACTAAACTTCCCCAATACCCTAGTAATCCCAGAAAATAAAATGCTAATCCTACGTATATATTCTCAAGGTTAAACCAATATAATCCCATACAGGATAAGGCTCCCATATAGCAAAAGAACTTCATAAATGTTTTTTTGTCTCCCACATAATCAGCAATTCCTGATAATAACGGGGAAATAAAAGAAACAACCAAAAAGGCCATCGCAGTTATAAAACTAATTAAAGCAGAATTTTTAAGATTCATTCCGAAAACTTGAATGTAATGATTACGTTCTGCAAACAAAGCTTCATAAAATATTGGAAATACTGCTGAGGCTATAGTAAGCGTATAAACCGAGTTTGCCCAATCATAAAATGCCCACGCATTTAATAATTTCTTATCTCCTTTTTGTAAGTTTTTCATAAAAATAGTTTCGTTAATAGGCTGCGAATTTATCTATTTATTATTTGTAATTAAATAAATTTCTGAAAAACATATATTAAATAATATGTTGTTAATAAAAATTTATCCTTCTCAACCACATCATTTTACAACTCGATAAAAAGCCTGAAAAATAGTTATGTTTTCTTAAAACAAAACACGCCTTAATTCAAAAAGCAAAATATAGTCTTATTTAACCATTTTAATAATCTATTGGGGTAGTTTCAGCGCGTACATCATGATATTTTTGTTCTAAACTTAAAAAAAACAAACTATGAAAAAAGTACTGTACTTATTTATTGCCAGTTTTATCACATTAACATCATGTTCTAGTGATAATGATTTAGGGAAAGACCTATCCGCTACTGCGAATGATCCTAGTAGAGTGATTAATGCATCTGGATCGGCTGATGGGGTGACTTATAAACTTCAGGACTTAGCAGTAAACCCTGATTTAACAAAAATTTCTTCTGAAAATGCTACAATTTCTAGCTCTGAAGCAGATATGGAAAAAGGTAAATTTGAAGTTGAAGCTTCATCTTCTGAAATGAGTGAAAAACTTATCTCAGGAAATTTAATTTACTTAACATCTGATAGTGGTAAAGTATATTTCAGAAAAATTTCTAATGTTACTAAAAATAACAATAGCTTTTCATTAGAAACAACTGATGCTTATATTGGAGATTTATTCCAAGGAGGTTCTATTGAACTTTCAATGGATGTGCAAGAAAGCGAAAAAGCGTTAAATTCTAAAAAGACTTCATTGCTTACAGCAAGAGGAAACTATGATAACACTTTTACTTATGACATCTTCAATAATGTCAAAGACTACAAATCAAACGGTTTTACATTAAGCCCAAACACTTCTGTAAATTCAACTCTTAATATCAAAATAGGATTTGGAAAATCTAAGTTACTTCCTAACGAGATAGAAGTGTATTACCAAATTAATAGTGCTATCAATCCGTTCTTTACGTTTGATGGAGCTGTAAATAAAAAATATGCTTACAACCTAATCGACAATGTTCCTGCAAATATCTTAGACTTACTTAAAAAAGTAGAAATAGATGTTGATATTCCAGCTGGTGACCTTTTAGGAGATCTTCCTGCTAAAATAAGCATTGATGAAATTTCGTTTCCAATGGAAGTTCAGGCTAATGTAACAAAAGCATCTCATTTTGCTATCAATTCTAACGGAACATTCAAAATTGGTTTTGCTTATTACAACGGTATACCTGGTAAAAAGAGCCATTTCATCTATGAAAATAACATCACAAATGCAAAAGTTACTGAAAGTGATTTAGTAGGAGAAGTTATCTCGGATATGAAAATAACAATCAAACCTAAAATTAAATTATTAGATTCTAATATTTTAGATATAAAAGGAAATATTGTATTCGGAATTAAGAGTTCTACTATCGGAAATGGAAGTATCTCTCAAACATCAGCTTTTGCTTCTACAGGAGATTTCTATTCTTCAGGAGTTTTCTCTTTCGGAGCTTTAGGAATAAATGCATATACTACAGAATTATTTAATGAAAACAAATCATTGTGGAATGTTGGAAACTATAACAAAACAATGACTGTATCTAATTTCAGATCTGTAAAAACCTCTTCATTACCATGTAGCGGACTTTATTCTTATGGTTTTGATATTACTTTAGACTATAAATATCCACTTGCTGGAAAAGCACTTTCTGGAAACTTACAAGTTACTTATGATGTTTATTCAGATACAGGAACTGTATTAGAAACTGCAAAAACAGTAACAGTTGCTGCTAAAGATATCACAGCAAATAGCTTTAAATTTAACCTTTGTATTCCATTCAGAAAAATCAATATTCTTAGTGTTGCAAAAACAAGTAACATTAAAAACATTGTTATCAAAGATGCAAATGGTTACACCGCTACTGGAGTAATTAATCCTGCTACAAATAGCGTATATCCACAAATGACTGTTACTAAATAACACTCAAACAAAATAGTAAATAAAAAAGATTGACTTTAAAAGGTCAATCTTTTTTTATTCATACAAGTAAATCTATTTTGAACACTAATTTTACGAATTAACACAAATTTTAAAAGTGAAATTCGTTTTTTTTTATCTATCTAATCGCAACTTAAGCCTAGAGAAATTTTACCTAATAATTCCAACCTTAAGAGCAGTAGCTTTTGCTTCTGGAATTAAAGCATTCAGATTAGCAA
Source organism: Flavobacterium sp. GL_143 (assembly GCF_057834355.1). Taxonomy (NCBI): domain Bacteria; kingdom Pseudomonadati; phylum Bacteroidota; class Flavobacteriia; order Flavobacteriales; family Flavobacteriaceae; genus Flavobacterium; species Flavobacterium sp. GL_143. The sequence goes on from NZ_CM174401.1 coordinate 5,042,911, forward strand.
TTCTAGTAGCATCAGATGGGTGTGTACTAAGAAATTCTGGCGTTTGTCCCGAAGATTGAGCCGACATTCTTTTCCAAAAAGCTATAGATTCATCTACGTTATATCCTGCAATTGCCATAAGCGTTAACCCTATCTTATCAGCTTCACTTTCATTATTTCGGCTAAATGGGAGCATCACTCCTACTTGTGAGCCAATTCCATAATATTTTTGCCACATTTCTTGCTTGTCAGCGCTCTGGCTACCTGTTACCGCAGCAACTCCTACTGCACCTAATTGTTGTAATTGAGCTGCACTCATACGTTGTGCACCGTGATTAGCCAAAGCATGCGAAACCTCATGCCCTAAAACTGTTGCTAAACCAGCATCATCTTTAGTTACTGGTAAAATACCAGAATAAACTACAATTTTACCTCCTGGCATACACCAGGCATTCACCTCTTTATTATCTACCAATTTATATTCCCAGCGATAATCTTTAAGATATTGAGATTGTCCTAAGTAAGTTAGATACTTTTCGGCCGCTGCTTTAATTTTCATTCCAACAACTTCAACTCGCTTAGCATCGGCAGTTCCTGTAATTACTTTATTTTCTTTAATAAAAGTATTATACTGCTGAAACGAAGATGGAAATAACTCACTATTAGAAACAAAATTAAGACTCTTTTTTCCTGTAACAGGATTTACTGCACATGAATACACTGAAGCTATAGTGAATATTCCCAACAATAATTTATTTCTCATGACTTTTACATTTAATGACATACAAAAATACGATTATTCTAAATTTATTTTTTATACAATTCGTTTAAAAAATATCATAATTAGATTATTATCCCATGCATCGCACATTTATTAAATTATAACTTATCAATAGATTTTATTAATTGTGTTACTTTTATATTTTTAAAATTTGATTACAACAAAAAGCTCCTTAAAACGTATTATAATGTCTAAAAAAAAGCCTAGCCCTACAGAATCATTAAAAGTTCCTCAATTTATAATATTTACAGGCAAACTCCTTAATTTCATTTCACCTAAGTGGGTTACTTCCTATGCAATAAAACTTTTTATAACTCCAATAAAACATAAAGTTCCGAAAAGAGAACTAGAAATGGATCATAAAAGCATCCAGAATACAATAAAAGTTCCTGCGATTAATAAAGAAGTTGTTGTTTATAAGTTTGGCCAAAGCAAAAAAAAGATTCTATTGGTTCATGGTTGGTCAGGCCGCGGAACGCAATTATTTAAGATTGCCGATGAACTACTTAAGCATGGTTATGAAACCATAAGTTTTGACGCTCCTGCTCACGGAAAATCTCCTGGAAAAACTACTCATATGGTAGATTTTATTGCTTCAATCTTAGAGATTGAAAAACAATATGGTCCTTTTGAAGCTGCAGTCGGGCATTCATTAGGTGGTATGTCTGTATTAAACGCTATTAAGCAGGGACTAAAGATTAATCGAGCAGTACTTATTGGCAGCGGTGATATTGTTCAGGATATTGTTGATGACTTTGTTGCTAAACTAGAATTAAAACCAGAAATAGGCATTCGTTTACGTGACTATTTTGAAGAAAAGCACAACATAAAAATGAATGATTTTTCGGCATATATAGCCGCAGCAGCTGTAACTATTCCTGTCTTGGTTATTCATGATAAAGATGACCCTGAAGTTGCCGTAAAAGCTGGAATTCATATTAATGAACATTTACAAAATGGTACACTAATATTAACTGAAGGATTAGGTCATCGAAAAATATTAGGCAATACTAATGTTATTAATAAAACCGTACAATTTATCGAACATAAGTAACTAATTTTGTTAGTCTTACTTTTTGATAAAAATAAATTAAAATAAAACATATGAAATATCCAATCGAAAAAACAGAACAAGAATGGAGAGAGCAACTTGGTAATGACCGTTATCAAGTACTTCGCCAAAAAGGAACTGAACGCCCGCATACTGGAGAATACAATCTTCATTTCGAAAAAGGTGTTTATTGTTGTGGTGCTTGTAATGAACCTTTGTTTGAGAGCAACTCAAAATTTGATGCGCATTGTGGATGGCCTTCATTTGATGAATCGATTCCAGGTAAAGTAGAATATATCTCGGATGTGAGCCATGGTATGAAAAGAACTGAAATTTTATGTGCCAATTGCGGAAGTCACTTGGGACATGTATTTAACGATGGTCCGACTGAAACTGGACAACGCTATTGTGTAAATTCCTTATCGATAGATTTTAAAGACAAATAGTCATGGATTTATTTGGAGATTCGCCAAATTGGAAAGAAAATCTAGAGCCTCTTCTTGCTAAATATAAGGGAAGAAAACATCCTTTGGATTATAAAAACACGTATCAGCTGCTTGTAATGGTCATATTGTCTGCACAAGATTCTGATGCAAATATTAACTCCATTGCACCTACATTCTTTGCTAAATATCCAAATATGCAAAGTCTTGCTGCAACAAATCTGGAAGAACTTTTTGCTGACATTAGTAAAGTTAGAAACTACAGAACGAAAGCGGAATGGTTAATAGAAATTGCAAATACTCTTAAAAAAGATGAAAACATCCCGATGACAATGAAAGATCTGGTTGCTTTAAAAGGTATTGGTCGAAAATCTGCAAATGTAATTTTGAGAGAATCGAAAAAACCTGCAGAAGGAATTATTGCTGATTTACACGTTATACGTGTTGCTCCAAGAATTGGATTAACAAATGAATCTAAAGATGGTAATAAAGTAGAGAAAGAATTAATGCAGATTTTACCAAAGGATATTTGGGGAGAAATAGGAATGGTAATATCATTTTTAGGAAGAGAAATTTGTCGTCCAAAACCAAAATGCAATGAATGTCTGATTAACTCACATTGCAATTATTATCTCAGTTCTTAAAAATTAATAGAGAAAGAAGATGCACTGCGGTACATCTTTACAAAGCATAAAAAAACCGAGATATAAATCTCGGTTTTTTTATGCTTGCAAAATAATTTTACATTTTTGCTTTCAATGCTTTGTATTCAGCTGTCATTTCAAGTGCGCTGTAAACGTTTAAAAGTGTCTTAGAAATATCCTCATTTTTAGGATCTAACTCAGAAGCTTTTTTAAGATAAGGAATTGTGCTTTTAAAAAGATTATTTCTTTTAGCTTTCAATTCATCATAACGCTTCATATCTTTTGCAGATGTTCCAAGCTTATTCATTTCATCAATTATAGGCTTTTCGTCCTCTAATTTTAATGCAGCCAGGTTAATATAAGCATTAGTATAATCAGGCTTGATTTCGATTACTTTAGCATAATATTTCTCAGCATCAGCAGCGTTTTTAGCATTTCCGCTAAGTACACCTAAATTAAAAAGTAAATCAGGATCGTTTGGATTGTTTTTCAAAACCTCACCGATTAATTTTTTATAAGTCTCAAAGTCCTTAGTTTCTAAGTATAAATTTGCCTCAGTCAAGATTAATGAAGAATCTTCTGGATTAGCAGCTCTAGCTTCAGCTACTGCTTTTTTAGCTTCTTCAATTTTACCACTTTGAACTAAAATAAGAGTGATGTTTTTATAAATCTCACCTCTTTTAGAAGGAGAAACTTCTACTCTTGGTTTTTCATGAGTTCCAATCTTAACAGCAAGATCTCTTTCACTTGCAGTATTAAATGCATTTTCTTCTCCTGAAGCTTTGTTTGTTGCTAAGTAAGCTGTTCCTTTTCCTGAATAGTTCAGTTTTTTTAATTCTTCATACAAAGGTAAAGCAGCTGTATAGTCTCCTGCATTTACATAAGTAGAAGCAGCATAATACAAATTAATAGTATCCTTTTTGTCTAACAAATAAGCATCATATATTTTTTTTGCACCATCAGCATTTTTATTAGCTTTTGAATCTGCTATAGCTCCATTAATCAATCTTCCTTTGATATCAGTAATTGAAGCAGCAGCCTGAGTTGAATACTTAACTTTTCCTGATGTTTTTTCAGTATCAATTAATGTTTTATATGCATCTGCAGCAAGTAGAAGGTATTTACTTTCTTCTACTCCTTTTTTTGCCATATCTAAATAAGCATTTCCTTTTACGAAATAATATTGAGCTTGCTCAGTATCTTTTGCATTTACAATTAGGTAATCTGCTGCATCCAGAATAGTAATAGCCGATTTAGAATCGCCATTTTTCAATGCTTTTTCAGCGTCTTTAATTTGATCTTTTTGAGCAAAAGTAGCTACCGATATCAATAATGCTGACGCTAGTATTACATATTTACTTTTCATAATTCTAATTTTTGATTTATTTAAATTGTTTGTTGGGTTCTTATTATTTATTCTTCAGACTCTTCCTCTTCTTCTGAATCATCTCCGTCTTCGTCCTCAACATCATCTTCGTCGTCTTCATCGTCTTCAACAACTCCATCGTCTTCAAGAACTTCTAAATCTGGTTTTACTCTTTCGATAACACTTTCGATAACATTACCATCTTCGTCAACAATAACTTCTGCAACATCATCTTTCATAACTTTAGTAACAGCTGCAATAGAATCTTTACCTTTAAGGTTAATTAATCGAACACCTTGCGTTGCACGACCCATTACACGTAAATCTTCAATAGCCATTCTAATTGTTAATCCAGATTTATTGATAATCATTAAATCATCAGCATCTGTAACTGCGTTAATAGAGATAAGTTTACCTGTTTTTTCGGTAATATTAAGAGTTTTCACTCCTTTTCCTCCACGGTTAGTAATTCTGTAAACATCTTCTCCATCATCATCAACTAATTTAGTACGTTTACCGTATCCGTTTTCAGTTACAACAAGGATTTGTGAATCGTTAACGTTGTCTTTATCAACAGTAACCATACCAATTACTTCATCAGTATCGTCTTTTAAGGTAATTCCACGAACTCCAGAAGCTGTTCTTCCCATCGGACGCGTTTTAGTTTCCTCAAAACGAACCAATTTACCTGACTTAACAGCTAAGATAATTTGGCTTTCTCCGTTAGTTAATTTAGCTTCAAGTAATTCATCACCATCTTTAATTGTAATTGCAGCAACACCATTTACTCTAGGTTTAGAATATTTCTCTAAAGAAGTTTTCTTAACCTGTCCTTTTTTAGTTACCATTACAAGATTATGACTATTGATGTAATCTTTATCTTTTAAGTCTTGTGTACAAATGAAAGCTTTTACTTTATCATCACTCTCAATGTTTACTAAGTTTTGGATTGCTCTACCTTTTGCCGTTTTACTTCCTTCTGGAATTTCATAAACACGCATCCAGAAACATTTTCCTTTTTGGGTAAAGAACATCATATATTGGTGGTTGGTCGCTACGAACATATGCTCAAGGAAATCCTGATCTCTTGTTCCTGCACTTTTTTGTCCAACTCCTCCTCTATTTTGTGTCTTATATTCTGTTAAGTTTGTACGCTTGATATAACCTGCATGCGAAATTGTAATTACAACATTCTCATCGGCAATTAAATCTTCGATACTTACGTCTCCACCAGAATATTCAATTAATGAACGACGCGCATCTCCGTATTTATCACGGATTTCGATAAGTTCTTCTTTAATCAAATTAGTTCTTAAGTCTACATCTGCTAATAATGCTTTCAAATGATCGATTAATTTCATCAATTCATTATACTCATCTCTTAACTTGTCTTGTTCCAGACCTGTTAATTGACGTAAACGCATCTCTACGATTGCACGTGCCTGAATATCTGATAATTTAAATCTTTCGATTAATTTCTCACGAGCTTCTTCGGTGTTTTTCGAACCTCTTATTAAAGCAATTACTTCATCAATATTATCAGATGCAATAATTAAACCTTCTAAGATATGAGCTCTTTCTTCTGCTTTACGTAATTCAAATCTTGTTCTACGAACTACAACATCATGACGGTGCTCAATAAAATAGTGAATCATATCTTTTAGATTCAACATTTGTGGGCGACCTTTTACCAGTGCAATATTATTTACACTAAAAGAAGATTGTAATGACGTATATTTATATAATGTATTTAAAACTACATTAGGAGTTGCATCACGTTTTAGGATATAAACGATACGCATACCATTTCTATCTGATTCATCACGGATATTTGCGATTCCATCAATTTTTTTATCATTTACCAAATCAGCAGTACGTTTGATCATTTCTGCTTTATTAACTTGGTATGGAATTTCGGTAACGATGATACATTCTCTACCATCTACCTCTTCAAAACCTACTTTGGCACGCATTACAATACGTCCTCTACCTGTTTTAAATGCTTCACGAACGCCTTCGTAACCATATATTATACCTCCTGTTGGAAAATCGGGAGCTTTAATATGAGTAATTAATTCGTCAATTTCAATATCGTTATTGTCAAGATACGCTAATGTACCATTGATAACTTCTGTTAAGTTGTGTGGTGGCATATTTGTAGCCATACCAACTGCAATACCTGTTGCTCCGTTAACCAATAAGGTAGGAACTCTGGTAGGCATTACTTTAGGCTCATATAAAGTATCATCAAAGTTCAATTGAAAATCAACTGTTTCTTTTTCGATATCAGCCATTATTTCTTCTGAAATCTTACGCATTCTAGCCTCCGTATAACGCATTGCTGCCGGGCTATCTCCATCTACAGAACCAAAGTTACCTTGGCCATCCACTAATAAATAACGTAAACTCCATTCTTGAGCCATACGTACCATGGCATCATATACTGAAGTATCTCCGTGTGGGTGATACTTACCTAAAACCTCCCCTACGATTCTCGCAGATTTTTTGTGGGCAGATTTTGATGTTACTCCTAAGTCATACATTCCGTAAAGAACTCTTCGATGCACTGGTTTCAAGCCATCTCTAACATCTGGAAGTGCTCTTGATACGATTACTGACATCGAATAATCGATGTAAGCTGATTTCATTTCATCCTCTATGTTAATAGGAATTAACTTTTCTCCTTCAGACATAAGTTGTTATATTAAAAAATTATATTAGTTTCAAAACGTGCCAATATACGCCTTTTTGAAATTTTTGAGGGCATTTTCCCCTACTTATTTCAATGATTTATTAACAACTTTATTTTACATTTTAGTTAATAATTTAAATCTTATTTAACTCTTTTATTATTATTTTTTTCGTCCCTTAGCTGACATGAGTTTCTAATGGGTATGGTTTTTGTTTTTCATACACTAATTCACTAAATTTACAATACTAATTATATATTATGGATGATAATTTTTCACCAAGAGTAAAAGATGTTATTACCTACAGTAAAGAAGAAGCCTTAAGATTGGGTCACGACTTTATTGGTACTGAACATTTGATGCTAGGCATTTTAAGGGATGGAAACGGAAAAGCCATTCATATATTAAATAACCTAGCAGTCGATTTAGAGCATTTACGTAGGAAGGTCGAAATACTGAGCCCTGCCAATCTTAGTGCCGAAGTCAATGTAGAGAAAAAAAACCTGCACCTCACACGTCAAGCTGAGAGAGCGCTAAAGACTACATTTCTAGAAGCCAAAGTATTCCAGAGTTCATCTATTAGTACGGCACACTTGCTTTTATGCATCTTACGAAACGAAAACGATCCAACAACCAAGCTATTGAATAAGCTAAAAATAGATTATGATATAGCTAAAGAACAATACTTAAATATGACTCCAAGCGAAGAAGAATTTTTAGAAAACTTGCCAAGAAACGAATCATATAATGATGATTCAGGACAAGATGACAGTCTTAAAGAAGGAAGTTTTAATAATCCAGCCAATAAGTCCAACAAAAAATCAAAAACACCTGTTCTAGATAATTTTGGGAGAGATTTAACAGAAATGGCAGAGGAAGGGAAACTAGATCCTGTTGTAGGGCGTGAGAAAGAAATTGAACGCGTTTCGCAAATTTTAAGCCGTAGAAAAAAGAACAACCCTTTATTAATCGGTGAACCTGGAGTAGGAAAATCTGCTATTGCCGAAGGACTAGCCTTGCGTATTGTTCAGAAAAAAGTATCCCGTATCTTATTTCACAAACGTGTAGTTACCCTAGACTTAGCAAGCCTTGTAGCAGGAACCAAATATCGTGGTCAGTTTGAAGAACGAATGAAAGCTGTAATGAACGAGTTAGAGAAAAATGATGATATCATCCTTTTTATCGATGAAATTCATACTATCGTTGGTGCTGGAGGTGCAACTGGATCTCTAGACGCTTCGAATATGTTTAAACCTGCCTTATCAAGAGGAGAAATCCAATGTATTGGAGCAACAACACTTGATGAATACAGACAATATATAGAAAAAGACGGTGCTTTAGAGAGACGTTTCCAGAAAGTAATTGTAGAACCAACTTCTGTTGCAGAAACAATTGAAATCTTAAACAACATCAAAGACAAATACGAAGATCACCACAACGTAACATATACTCCAGAAGCAATCGAAGCTTGTGTGAAATTAACAAACCGATACATGTCGGAGCGTTTCTTACCAGACAAAGCAATTGATGCTCTTGACGAGGCTGGATCTCGTGTGCATATTACTAATATTGATGTTCCTAAACAAATCCTTGATCTAGAACGCCAACTAGAAGAAGTACGTGAACTGAAAAACGTAGTTGTTAAAAAACAAAAATACGAGGAAGCTGCTAAACTTCGCGATGACGAAAAGCGTATCGAAAAAGAACTAGCTATAGCTCAGGAACAATGGGAAGAAGACTCTAAAAATAATAGAATTCTTGTAACCGAAGATAATGTTGCCGATGTAGTATCTATGATGACAGGAATTCCTGTAAACAGAATTGCACAAACAGAAAGCAACAAATTAGCCAAACTTCCTGAATTAATTCAAGACAAAGTAATTGGTCAAAACGAAGCTGTTTTAAAAATCGCTCGTTCTATACAACGTAACAGAGCCGGTCTTAAAGACCCAAACAGACCTATTGGATCATTTATTTTCTTAGGACAAACTGGTGTTGGTAAAACACAACTAGCAAAAGTTCTGGCAAAAGAATTATTCGATTCTGAAGATGCTTTAGTACGTATTGACATGAGCGAATACATGGAGAAATTTGCTATTTCTCGTTTAGTTGGAGCGCCTCCGGGATACGTTGGTTACGAAGAAGGTGGACAATTAACCGAAAAAGTTCGTAGAAAACCTTATTGTGTGGTACTTTTAGATGAGATTGAAAAAGCACATCCAGATGTATTTAACATGATGCTTCAAGTTCTAGACGATGGTTATTTAACAGATAGTTTAGGTCGTAAAATTGACTTTAAAAACACTATAATTATCATGACTTCTAATGTTGGAGCAAGACAATTAAAAGATTTTGGTCAAGGAGTAGGATTTGGAACTGCTGCAAAAATTGCTCAAGCCGATGATAATTCTAAAAGCATTATCGAAAATGCATTGAAGAAAACATTTGCACCAGAATTCTTGAACAGAATTGATGATGTTATTGTATTCAATAGCTTAGAGAAAAGCGATATCGATTTGATTATCGAAATTGAACTTAAAAAACTATACTTACGTGTAGAAGAGTTAGGTTACAAATTAAATCTTACCGATAAAGCCAAAGCTTTCATCGCAGATAAAGGTTTCGATAAGCAATTTGGAGCAAGACCATTAAAAAGAGCGATTCAGAAATACGTTGAAGATATATTGGCAGAAGAAATAATTACTTCTAAAATTACTTCAGGCGATGAAATCTTAATTGATTTAAATGAAGAATTACAAGAACTTACTGTTGATGTTCATAAAGCAGAAGAACCAACAAATCAATAATATAATTTATTTTTTATAACAAATCATAAACCCGTTACGTTTTTTATAACATAACGGGTTTATTCTTTATATGAAATCGGTCAATTATTAAAAACAAATATTTACTTTTGATTAAGTAAAACAAATCAAATTATGCTTCAAAATAAAGTCATCTTAGGTAGCGAAGAATGGTGCTCATTTCCTGAATTGGGAATCCCTACAATTAAAGCACGTGTAGATTCGGGTGCAAAAACCTCGGCGATGCATGCCATTAACATAGCTCCTTTTATAAAAAATGATGCAAATTGGGTTAAATTTGATATTAATCCGATACAAAACAATACAAAAACAATAATACATTGCGAAGCTCCGCTAGTAGACAAAAGGGTTGTAAAAAGCTCTAGCGGTTTTAGAGAGCAACGCTATGTTATACAAACCAGCCTAAAAATTGGTGATACCAAATGGCCTATAGAAATGACTTTGACCAATCGAGATTCGATGGGTTTCAGAATGCTTTTAGGTCGAGAAGCAATGAGTGGCAGAGTACTTGTTGATCCTGAGGAAAAATATCTTTTAGGGCAACCGTCATCTGATACACTAAAAGAATTATATCAAAATTCTGAAAAAGCAAGTTCTGGTTTACGAATTGGTCTTTTAGCCAGTAATCCTGAATTATATAGCAACAAAAGAATCATGGAAGCTGGCGAAATGCGAGGTCATGATATGCAGTTTTTGAACATCAAAGAATGCTACATGAAACTCGATGCCAAAACTCCAGAAATTCATTATCGTGGCGGAAAAATTCTAAATGAATTTGATGCTATTATTCCGCGTATTCGCCCAAGCATAACTTTTTATGGCTGTGCATTAACACGCCAATTTGAAGCCATGAAGGTTTTTTGTTTAAACTCTGCTTCAGCAATAACCCAATCACGCGATAAACTATATTCTTTACAATTATTATTGCATAGCGGAATTGATATTCCGACAACTGGTTTTGCTAATTCTCCTTTAGATACCGACGATTTGATAAAAATGGTTGGAGGCTCTCCTTTAATCGTAAAACTATTAGAAGGAACTCAAGGAAAAGGTGTTGTATTAGCCGAAACAAAAAAGGCTGCAGAAAGTGTTATAAATGCCTTTAAAAGCTTAAATGCTAATATTCTGGTACAAGAGTTCATTAAAGAAGCAAACGGTAAAGATATACGCTGTTTTGTAATCGACGGAAAAGTAGTTGCAGCTATTCAGCGTGAAGCTATGCCTGGTGAATTTAGAGCAAATATTCACTTAGGCGGAACTGCATCGATATTAAAAATAACTAGCGAAGAAAAAAGAATCGCCATAAAAGCTGCCAAAGCAATGGATTTAAAAGTTGCTGGTGTAGATATTATACGTTCATCAAAAGGACCTTTATTACTAGAAGTAAACTCTTCTCCTGGTTTAGAAGGAATTGAAGGAGCGACTAATAAAGATGTTGCCAGTGAAATGATAAAAGCTATCGAAAAGAATTTTAAACTTAGATAAGTTTTTAGTGTACAGTTGCAGTTTACAGTCTCAGTTACTGCAACTGAATACTGTTACCAAACACTGTTACTAAAAAACCGAATACTAAAAAAATGAATCCATATCTCGATATTGTCATCCGCAGTGCTTCGGTTTACTTTTTTATGGTAATCGCATTACGTGTTTTTGGAAAAAAGGAATTATCTCAGCTCAATACTGCCGATGTAATTCTGATATTATTAATTAGTAATGCTGTCCAAAACGCAATGGTTGGTAGCGACACAAGTCTTTTAGGAGGAATTGCTGCAGCAGCCGTATTGTTTATCATTAATTATATTCTAAAAAAACTCACCTACAAATACAAAGGACTACACAATCTTTTGCTAGAAAAACCTGAAGTTCTCATTCATAATGGTCATATCGATTTTAAATCGCTAAGTAAATTAAATATATCTTCGGATGAAATTGAAGAAGCTATGCGGGAACATGGTGTAGAACATTATAAAGAGGTAAAATTAGCCATGCTAGAAATAGATGGTACAATAAGTATTATCTCAAAAAGTACAAATCATTTAAAGCAGACAATATACAAGCGAAAACACAATCACAAAAACTTTCAGAAGTAGTTAAAAGTAAGTCGAAAGTTTAAAAGTCATAAAGTCAAAAGGATCAACATCAGTCAAAACAACTAAAACCAAGTAGCTCAAACACAAAAATATTATGCCGGCAATTTTAATAGAAGTTAGAAAAGACTATAACGAAGAAGAAGGTACTAGAATTATCGATGCAGTTCATTCTGCAATGGTAACAGCTTTTCAGATCCCACCTGAAGATAAAACCGTCAGACTTTTAGTTCATCCGCCACATAGATTTGCAGTTTCACCAACTAAAACCCAACCTGAATTATACACTTTAATAAGTGTTGATGCATTTTCAGGACGTTCTATTGATGCAAAAAGAAAACTATTCAGTGAAATGACTAAAAACTTATCTGAATTAGGCATCCCAAAAGACCATGTTTTAATTGTTGTTAGAGATAGTCAGAAAGAAAGTTGGGGTGTTCAGGGAGGACAATCGGCATATGATGTTGATCTAGGATTTAAAGTTGAAGTTTAAAATAGAAATAATCATTTAAATACCTACAAGGTCAAAAAAGACTTTGCAGGAAAGCATAAATCATAAAAAAAGAGGATAATTTTCAATGAAATTATCCTCTTTTTTATAGAATTAAAATTACTTTAAGCATCTAGAACCAAATCTTTAATTGTAGTATTGGATAGCCCGAACGGCTTAAGTCTGTGGTTTAGATTTACCAAAATATAATCTTGCTCTACAGGAAATCTTTCTGCTATATTTTTATAATGCTTTAAAAGCTTCTTGTCTTCTACCCCATTTAAAGCTTGCAAAGCCGTGTGAATAACTCTATTTGATTTATCATTTAAACCTATAATAAAGCTATCTATATAATTTTCTTTATTACTTAATTGTCCAAGCATATAATATGTAGTAACTTTTATACTCTCATTATCATTTTCAGTAAAAGGAATTATAAGATAGCTATAATCGATATTCATTTCTTTTAATAAATATGCACAAAAACTAAAAGTTTCGTCGTCTTTTATCATTTCCATATTCGACTCGATTACTCCTAGCCAATCTGAACTTTTATCTTTTGCATACCAAAATACAAATTGAAAAACATGCAATAAACTCACATCGGCAAAATCAACTAAATAAGGATACGCACGTTCATAATCAAATTTTGCGAGCATCTGAAGTAACTCTTTTTGAATTTCGCCATTACTTATTTTATATTCTTCTTCGATTATATCTAATGTCTCAGCATCTAGCTTTTGCTTGATTAAAATCCCTGTCAAACAATCGCTCTTCACCTCATCAGCATTAGTCGAAAAGTACATTTTTAGAATATCTTGCAAAGAACCTCCTATTCTATACCCAAACCATCCTGCATTATCCTGCATTAAATCACCCGAAATTACTTCATCAAGCCATCTTTCATACCAATCCAGGAAATTTAATTCGAAAGTAAACTGAGGATTATATCTTTCACTATTAATATTTAAAACTCTTCCTTTAAATTCTCCATTTAAAACAATTGCATGATAACAAGAACAACCTTGCTCACCAATAGGCAACAATCCCCCATATACCTTTCCTAGTTCCTTTTCATAATCGTCATCTGAAATGGTATCTTCTTCTATTTTTTCGATTAAATCATCCCAATACTCATCTGACATTTTAGGATATAGAATACAATCTTTTTTTAAATACTCCTTAGTATTTTCATAGATTAAGTCATTTACATTCTTTCCTAGTGGGTATATTCCGTAAAAAGGTCCTGCAGCCGAAGATAAAAACGATTCCCCTCCGTTTCCAATATTCATTAAAAACGCTTTATAACAATTCGGAAGCTCTACACTGTATTCGGTTTCAAACTTTAATATATCTTCTGCATTTACAACTTCTCCCAAGATATACTTATGACTTGAAGCTCCAAATACTTTTAAGCCTTTATCTATTTGTTTAGCCTCGACTAACTTACTTTTAATTCTTTCTATTTGTTCAGCTAAGAACTTATTATTCGATTCTTCCATTTTAATCTTTATTCCTTCGTTCTATTTTTAGAATAGAATAAATGTACTCTATTTTAGTTTTTGCACAAATTATTTCAACAAACAAAAAAGCTACAAGATTTTTTACTCCTGTAGCTTTCATTTAATAAATTTATATTTAATTATTCATAAACCGCATCGCGATTGTAAACCAGTATTTTCGAAACATTCTCAGCAATTTCCTTACCTAATATTTCTTCAATTACATATAATGTTCCGTCTAAACCCGAAGTGATTCCTGCAGTGGTGAGTACTTCATCATCTAAGACATATCGTACATTTTCAACAATCTCAATACTTTCATGCATCTTTAAATACTGCATTGCTCCAAAATGAGTAGTTGCTTTTTTATTATCCAATATTCCAGTTGCAGCAAGAATCACGGAGCCTGTACAAACTGAGAATATCAATGCCGCCGCCTTATGTTGACTTTTAATCCATTCGGCAATCTCAATATTACTATCCCCAATCTGCTTTGCTAAAGATGGTTCTGCCCCGGGAATCACTATAATGTCTGCCTGTGGAGCATTAGAAAAATTATAAGTAGCTTTGATTTGAAGGATATTACCTTCAGAATATACTAAACTTTCATTTGGGGAAACACTATAGAGCTCAAATCTGTTACCAAAAAAATTAGCTTTGGCAAATACATCTATAGGACCATTCAGATCAAGTGCTTCAACTTGATCAAATACTAGAAACGCGACTTTTATTGTTTTTTTTTCGTTGAATTGTGGAAATTTTTTTGATTCCATTTTAAATGATTTTAATTTTAATTATTATTCTACATTTTTAACGCTACGGTTTTATAATAGCAGATTAAAGTCTGATTTCTGAAACTGTATACGATAAACAGCGGGAGAAATCTGATAATGTTTCATAAATACTCCTCTCATAGTATCTATTGATACAAATCCTACCAGATGCGCTATATTTTTTAGTTCATGATCTGTTTCTTCTAAATATTTTTTCGCCGTTTCTAATCGTACTTTTTCTACGTATTTAGCAGGAGTAATTCCCGTTTCGGCAGTAAAGACTCTATTAAAATTACGCAGACTCATAGCTGCTTTTTCAGCCATATTTTGAACAGTTATCGGCTTATTTAAATTTTCTAATATCCAGAAATGAAGTTTTTTAATAATCATACTATCTACCACAGGCTGTAAGAGAAAGTTACTATACTGACTCTGATTACCATGTCTTTGTAAATACATAACTAATATTTTTGCTATAGAAAGACTTGTTTCCTTTCCACAATCTTCTTCAATTAAAGCCAAACACAAATCAATACCAGTTGATGCACCCGCAGCTGTATATATTGAATTTTGTTGTATATAAATAGGTTTCGATTCTACCTGAATTAAGGGATACTTCTTTTTTAGTAAGTCGCAATACATCCAGTGTGTAGTTGCATGTTTACCATTCAGCAATCCTGATCCTGCTAATAAAAATGCTCCCACACAAACGGAACAAACACGACGGATTTTGTATGCATTTTTCTGTAACCATTCCTGAAAAATCAGATAATCCTGTGGTGGAGTTTTAAAGGAAAATCCACTAATAATAAGGGTATCAATTGGCTCAACAATGTCAACAACTTTCTTATCACAACTAAAGTTTAAACCATTAAAATTACCTAAATATAATTCGTCCGTAGGTGATGCAATTACAACATCATAATTAAAAGATTTAATTTGCTTATCCTGTTCTTCAATCAGATGTTTTGCAAGGCGAAATGCATCCATAGGACCTGCAAGATCCAGAATAAGCATATCGGGTATTGCAACAATAACTATCAGTTTTTTTTCCATAATTCAAAGATATAAACTTCATATTTGGCGTAAATGCCAATTTTACCTTAATTTATGCCATCCTTGCAATTAACTCGAATGAAAACTTCTAAAAAAACTAGTTTTAAAAAACAAGTCAATAACCATTAAATTGTCTTTTATATTATTAAAGCTTCAGAAAGATTAATCTTTTTAAATCAACATATTAATAATAGAAAATAAAATTTAGGCAGTAAAAAACATGCAACAAACAAAAAGCTAGTCTCAATAAAGGAGGGCACTGAAAAAGTCCTTTTCACGAATAAATTGTTAATTAAAAGGAGTAGAAGCTAAAAGTTTCTGCTCCTTTTTTTTGTATCTTTTGAGTGTAATCATAAGGCTTTTTAGATGTTAATTCAACAGCAACAAATTCAGTTTAGTCCCTATTCCTCATTATATGATTTAATTGTTCCTCAGGATAATCTCCTTAGAAAAATCAACGAACTCATAGACTTCTCATTCATCTACGATGAGTTGCTAAATAAATATTGCATCACTAATGGTCGCACAGCAGAAAGCCCAGTGCGTATGTTTAAGTATTTACTTCTAAAAACAATTTATGATGTCTCGGATGTTGATGTAGTAGAACGTTCACGTTTTGATATGTCTTTTAAGTATTTCTTAGAAATGACACCAGAGGAGAGTGTTATTAATCCAAGTTCTTTAACGAAATTTCGTAAACTTCGCCTGAAGGATACGGACTTATTAAATCTACTCATTGGTAAAACAGTATCTATAGCCGTCGAAAAGGGAATCATCAGATCCAGGTCTATTATAGTTGATGCTACACACACTTTATCAAGATCAAATCCATTTGCAGCAATTGATGTATTAAGAGAGCGCTCTAAACTTCTACGAAGAACAGTATATTTATTTGATGACCAATTCAAAGAGCATATGCCCGAGAAGAACAATACCAATGAATTGGAAAAAGAATTAGCCTATTGTAAAGAACTGGAGCAGCGCATAGAAAAAGAAGAATCTTTGAGTTCTATACCTGCTGTAAAAGAAAAGCTAAATCTGCTTAAAGAAACTATAGAAGATACTCAGGAAAATTTTATCTTATCAAAAGATATAGATGCTAAAACAGGTCATAAATCCGCAGATAGCTCTTTCTTTGGATACAAGACTCATTTAGCGATGACCGAAGAGCGAATCATCACAGCGGCTGTAGTTACCTCAGGAGAGAAAGCAGATGGTCCAGAGTTACCAAAACTCTTAGAGATTAGTCAGCAAAACGGAATTGATGTAAATACCATTATTGGTGATGGAGCTTATTCAGGAACAGAAAATCTCAAGCGAGCAAACGGGAAAAATATTAGAGTTGTAGCTAAGTTAAATGTTTCAGTAGCAAATGGGACAAGAAAAGAGGAAGATAAATTTCAATATAATAAAGATGCCGATAGAATGGTTTGTCCTGCAGGACATATGGCTATACGAAAAGCTAGACAGGGCAAAAAAAATGTTGGGAAAAATCAAACATATACCTACTATTTCGATGTCGAAAAATGCAAATCTTGTTCTTTAAAACAGGGGTGTTATAAAGGGGCAAAAACAAAAACCTACTGTGTAAGGATAAAATCAGACTTACACCAAGAACAAATCGCCTTTCAAGAAACGGATTATTTCAAAGAAAAAGCAAAACATCGATACAAAATAGAGGCTAAAAATAGTGAGTTAAAAAACGTACATGGCTATGATAGAGCAATATCGTACGGCATTGCCAATATGCAAATGCAAGGAGCAATGGCTATTTTTACAGTCAACTTAAAAAGAATACTGAAATTAATGTAAGAAATTTATAAAATAAGTATGCCTACACAAAATGCCCCCTATAAATCAAAAATCGATTCATATAGCTGCAAATAAAAAACAGATATAAAACGAAAAACGCTTACAACGGATATTTTTAAATCCTGTTATAAGCGTTTTTTCATTGTCTAAAAACAATCCCAATCAAAATAAGGGATGTTTTTCAGTGCCCTCCAATAAAGAAACTAGCTTTTTTTTATAGGTTTAAAATGCGATTTTAAATCTCACATTTCACAAATACTTTTTTTCTATTATATAAAAATACTAAGTATATAATACACTATTGCAGCTAAAAGTGCCGAAACAGGAATCGTTAATACCCAAGCCCATAATAAACTTACTGTTACACCCCAACGAACGGCAGATACACGTTTTGTTAATCCAACCCCAATGATAGATCCTGTAATAGTATGTGTTGTACTTACTGGCACTTTAAAATGCTCTGTAAAGTATAATGTTAATGCTCCTGCAGTTTCTGCAGCTACACCTTCAAATGAAGTTACTTTAGTGATTTTAGAACCCATTGTTTTTACAATTTTCCATCCACCACTTAATGTTCCCGCTGCAATTGCAGAGTAACAAGCTAAAGGAATCCAAGATGGCATCTTGAATGCTCCATCATCTGACGGAAGTACCACATCTAACCAAGCATCCATATGTACACCTGGATTTGTATGAATATAAACCGCAACTGCTGCTGCAATAATACCCATTACTTTTTGAGAATCGTTACCACCGTGACCTAAACTAAAAGCAGCCGAAGATAGTAATTGCATTTTTTTCAGTGCTCCATCTGCCTGATGAAGATTTAAACTACTAAATATCAAAGCAAATGCTGAAATTGAATAGATAATAAATCCTACCAAAAACCATTTTATATTATGTGCCTCTAATACAACGCTCCAAAATTCTGAAGACGCAAAACGAGGTTTTCCTCCATCCTTTATGATTGTTTCATAAGGAATCATTTGGTAATAGATAAAAACAGCTGTAAAAATCATTAAAGCAATCGTGAATAACTTTGGTAAAATACTTTTTTTAGAAGAGTTCAATAACCAAATAGAAATTAAATAAGAAGCTAATGCTCCTAACAGCGGTGCTAAAACGATAAAAGCAACTATGACGAGAACTCCCGAGGGCATCCCTCCGTCTTTTCCTGCTTTGTACCAGCTTACAATTTGATACCAATATTGTGTGGTACCATCTTCTCCTACATAACCAGAGAAACCATGTACAGCGATTGCATGAGCAATTGCAGCACCAGCAAAACCTCCAATTAAGGTATGAGATGAACTTGAAGGAATTCCTAACCACCAAGTTAATAAGTTCCAACAAATAGCAGCGATAACCCCTGCCAAAATCACAACTAGATTGATTTCCATGGTGTTTGCTGTTTTAGCAACAGTATCTGCTACACCAAAACCGAAAACCCAATAAGCCAAAAAGTTAAAAAATGCTGCCCAAAGAACGGCCTGAAAAGGCGTTAATACCTTTGTAGCAACAACTGTAGCTATAGCATTTGCCGCATCATGAAAACCATTGATGTAATCAAAGATTAAAGCTAATACTATAATAATTATAAGTAGCGTCATAAAATTATAACTTCAGAATTGAAATAAATTGAATTTAAGAATGTTTTACAGAAATAGATTCTAGTATGTTTGCAACACTCTTACATTTATCTGTTGCAGATTCTAAAACAGATAACACTTCTTTATATTTAATAATATTTTTAGCGTCTGTTTCGTTTTCAAAAATTTCAAAAACTGCTTTGTTATAAACATTATCCGACTTGTTTTCCAGTTTATTAATTCTGGCACACGCATCCTTAATGACTTTGAAATTCTTTAAATTTCTCAATTCTTTTACTGCACTATCAATATTCTGACATGCTTCAAGATTGATTTCAGTCATTTTTCTGATAGATTTTGTAATCTTATCAACCTGATACAACTTCATTCTGCTTGCAGCACCATGTAAATAATCGGCTACGTTATCAATAGAAGTAATCAAAGTATGAATATCTTCTCTATCAAATGGAGTAATGAAGTTTCTGCTTAATTCTAGATTTGTCTGACGAGTAATATCCTCGCCTTTTTGTTCCAATTCATCAATCTTTTGAAAAAGTACTTCTCTTTCTTTCAAAGGAAGATTTACTGCTTCGTGTAAGTTAGAAGCTAACTCAATTAAATTGCTTGATGCTTCTTCAAAAAGTGGAAAGAATTTCTTGTCTTTCGGCACTAAAAATTGGAAAATACTGTTTATTGACATTTTTATATTTTTAATACTGCAAAATTACTTCATTATTCTTTCGCTATGTTAAGCCATTGTTAACAAATCATTTTCAATTTGGAAACTATTCAAAAATGAAATTGTCTTTTCGATATCATAATGTAGGATTCTATCCTCAGTAACCAACGGTACAACTTCGCGATAACTGCTTAAAAACATCTCGATAAAGTCGCTTGATTTCAACGGATTTCTATAAGCAATTGCCTGCGAAGCATTTAATAATTCAATAGCAAGAATACGCTCTAAATTATCCATAACACGCAATGCTTTGGTAGCACCATTTGCACCCATGCTCACGTGATCTTCTTGGCCATTACTAGAAACTATACTATCTACACTAGATGGTGTTGCTAATTGCTTGTTCTGACTAGCAATACTTGCTGCTGTATATTGCGGAATCATTAATCCTGAATTTAACCCTGGATTATCTACCAAAAATGCAGGAAGATTACGTAATCCTGAAATTAATTGATACGTTCTTCTTTCAGAAATACTTCCTAATTCAGCCAAAGCAATTGCCATAAAATCTAAGGCTAAAGCCAAAGGTTGCCCGTGGAAATTTCCTCCAGAAATGATCTCATCGCTTTCTACAAATATGTTAGGATTATCAGTAACCGAATTAATCTCTGTTTTAAAAACCTTTCTCACATAATCAATAGCATCTTTTGAAGCTCCATGAACTTGCGGAATACAACGGAACGAATATGGATCCTGAACATGCGTTTTTACCTGAGATATGATTTCGCTTCCTTCTAAAAATTCTTTGATACGTTGTGCGGTAACAATTTGTCCTTTATGAGGGCGGATAAAATGAATCAATTCATGAAACGGTTCGATTCTTCCGTCAAAACCTTCCAAAGAAATTGTTCCAATTAAATCGGCTAGATAAGAGAACTTATAAGCTTTCATTAAAATATGAGCTCCGTAAGCACTCATAAACTGTGTACCGTTTAATAATGCTAATCCCTCTTTAGATTTTAATACAATTGGCTCCCAGTTAAAGTGTTTTAAAACTTCACTTGAGTGTACTTTCTTCCCTTCAAAATATACTTCACCTTCACCTAACAACGGCAATGATAAATGTGCTAATGGAGCTAAATCTCCAGATGCACCAAGTGATCCTTGCGTATAAACAACTGGTAAAATATCATTGTTGTAAAAAGAAACTAAACGTTCTAATGTTTGTAATTGTATAGCCGAATGTCCGTAGCTTAATGATTGTATCTTAAGCAATAACATTAATTTTACAATTTCTTGTGGTACCTCCTCACCTGTTCCACAAGCATGAGATTTTACAAGGTTTTCTTGAAGTTTAGATAAATTTTCATTAGATATCTTCACATTACAAAGTGATCCAAATCCTGTATTGATACCATAAATAGGCTCAGAATGTGAAGCCATTTTTTTATCTAAATAATCCCTGCATTTTTGAACATTGATTTTAGCTTCATCAGATAGTTCTAATGTTTTTTGCTCTACGATTATCTCTTGTAATTGCTCTAAATTCAGTAGCTCCGTACTGATATAATGAATGTTGCTCATTTTATATTGTATTTGAATGTCAAAATTCAGCAAATCAATATTAAAAAGCAATGTTTATTGAGGATTATTTAATACTTCTTCTCAAATAAAAAATAAGAAAATGAAAAAACAGTAGTAAAAACAATAAAAGCAACTCTAAATGAGTTGCTTTTATTATAATTTATATAAACTTTAAAAATCTATTAAATTAATAATAAGTAATAACTGTTTTTTCATTTAGCACTGTTGCAGTAGGTTTTCCATGAAATCTCATTTTTGTTAAAACATAACCATTTTCATTATAGGTATATTCACTTCTCGATAATCTGGTATTGACTACATTTCCATCTTCAGTTACAATAACCGAAGAGCTAGCTTCATTATTAGCACTATTAACACCTATAAGAGTAGTATTAAATCCTAAAATATTTTTTGTAGGCATATTTTTTGTGTCATAAACAAAATCTGATGTTTCAACATAGTTAGTCATATCAACATATGAAGTTGAATGAACATATTTAACCATATTACCTTTTTCATAAGTATAAACCCAGGTGCCCCAATCAGGGTAATCGCTCGTCTCGGTGATTAAACCATCCGTACCGTAAGCATAATTAATTGTATAATCAATAGTTCCATCAAATCCCTTTCTTATCATAGATGTCAAATCTCTTTTTGTATTATATACATATTCATAAGATGACTTAACAGTATTATCAACATTATAGTAGGTCACTTTTGTGATTAAATCATCGTTATACGTATACTTTGCTATTACATCATATACAGTTACGGTTTGATCACTTAATCTAGTCGTAGTACTTTTGATCGTTTGACTTATTATTTTAGTAATATTGGTCGCATCATAAGTATACGTATATTCAGATTTTGTGTTTTCTCTAGTACTAATTGATTCTACAGTTCTTGTTTTAGGAAGTTCTAATATTACTTTTTCAGAAACTACCCCTTTTGCACTTTCCATACTTCCTGAATTAGCAGTAACAGTATATGTAAAAGAACCAGTAGATGTAAGTACATCTTTAAATTTTGCTTCTGTAAGTGGGGCGGCATTAATTTTTACAGGATTATCGTTTCTGTAAACATTGTACGTAATACCAGTACCTCCCACAACAGACCAGCTTACATCTACTCCACCCCCATTTAATGCTGCTTTTATAGTCACAGGAGCCACAGGAGCTACTGGAGTAGCTGAACTATCTTCATCACTACTACAAGATGCAAGTATGAAAAAAGATATAAATAACAGAGTAATTTTTTTCTTCATTTTTATTTTTATAATTATTTCGGCGAAAATAGCTAAAATAACCAAAGGTTCTACATGTTAAACATATAATTAAATGAATAATAATCTTTTTTTTAGGATTAATTATAAAATTGTATCAATTCTCAAAAATATAAACCACTATAATTTGACCGTTTATAATGCCAAATATTAAAAAGTAATGTTTATTTAGGATTATTTAATCTTAATAGTAAATAAAGGAACGTGCCAAAACAACAAAAGCAACTCTAAATGGGGTGCTTTTGTTATAATTTTAGGCAAATTAAAACTTCTTAAATTAATAATAAGTAATAACTGTTTGTTGAGTTTGTAATGTTTCACCAGAAGATACCTTAAGAGTTTTCATTGTTGTTAAAACATAACCATTTTCATTATACGTATTATCACTTTTAGACGATTCCGTACTCGAAAGTTCACCATTAAGCGTAATAACAGTTGAGGAGCTGATCTCATTATTTTTACTATTATTTACAAAAAAATTAAATCCTAAAATATTTAAAGTAGGTTCATTCTTTGTATCAAATACATAATTACTTACCGCAAGATATTCATCTTCACGCATTGGAGTTGTAATACTATATTTTACCAAATTACCTTTTCCGAAAGTATATATCCCCACACCCGAATCACGTGCGTCATTTGTTTCAGTAATTGTTCCATCCTCATTGTATTTATAAGTTACAGTATAATTAATACTTCCATCCGATCTTTTTACTATCCTACCTATCATTTTCTTTTGCGCATTATACACATTCTCAACAGAGGACCTAGGAATATCATCAACACTATAGTAGCTCATTTTTGTAATTAAATTTCCAGCATAAGTATACTTAACTACTGTATTCGTTACAGTTACCTTTTTGTATGTTAAATCTGTATTGGTTTCTTTAATAGTTAGACTCACTAATTTAGTAATATTAGATGTGTCATAAGTATATGCATATTCATATTTCGTGTCATAATATATATCAATTGATTGCATAGTTTTTGTTTTAGGAAGTTCTAATATTACTTTTTCAGAAACCACTCCTTTTGTACTCTCCGCACCATCTAAATTAGCCGTAACAGTATATACAAAAGAACCTGTATTTTTAAGAACATCTGTAAATTTTGCTTCCGTAAGTGGAGCTTTATTAATTTTTACAGCATTTCTGTAAACATTATATGTAATACCAGAACCTTGTACAACAGACCAATCTACATCTACACTACCTTCATTTAATACTGCATGAATAGCAGTAGGAGCCACTGGTGCTATTGGAATAATAGAACTATCTTCATCACTACTACAAGATGTAAGTATGAAAAAAGATACAAATAACAGAGTGATTTTTTTCTTCATTTTTATATTTTTTTTTAATTATTTCGGCTAAAATAGTTAAAAACAACACAAACAACTAAAGATTTTACATGTTAAATAAACAAATTATTAATAATAATTTTCTTTAAAATTAAATATATCCATTTCCTAAAATATAACCCTAGTAACTTGACCTCAAAATTAAGATAGCAAATATTGAAACGAGAAATTATACTGCATATATGTATTTTACTATTGAAGTTCGATTTGTAAGCGATTTAAACTCATATTGTTGCTCAGACAAAAGAAAATACCCCTCTTAATCTGAGATAAATATATGAATACCCTATTTTGAAGCTTTAAATTTTAACAAATAGTCAGTATTGCAATTTTACCCTCCTGATTATTAAAATATTCGCAAAAACTCAATTTGATTTTTTGCTCTTTAGAAAAACCTGTACATTTGAAAAATCAAAAATGAAAGATAACAGTATAAAATATCACTCTTCGATAACAACTCAAAACTGGGTTGCAATTACTGCTACAACAACTTCTACAATTACTACTACCCCTTAGGGGTATACATTTTTACATATAATCCGGTTATCCATACTTTTTTTTCTAGAAAGAAGAAAAGCATTGAATACGTATAAACACTTGCATTTATAAAATAAAAAACACAAAATGAGAATATTAAAATTTGGTGGAACTTCGGTCGCCAATGCCGAAAATATAAAAAGAGTTTTAGAAATTGTAAACAAAAAATCAGAACAAGATCAATTAGTAGTTGTTGTTTCAGCTTTAAGCAAAGTAACCGATTTACTTCAGGCTGCTGCTACGAAAGCAGCTTCTAATGACGAAAGTTTTAAAGATATAGTTGCAGAAATAGAGAAAAAACATTTAGATACTTTAAAAGCTCTAATTCCTGTTAGCGAACAAAGTAGCTTATTAAGCCACGTAAAAAGAATTATAAACCATCTTGAAACTTTACTTGACGGATGTTTCTTATTAGGAGAATTATCCAATAGAACATCTGATACTATCTTGAGTTTTGGAGAATTGCTTTCGTCTTATATTATTGCCGAAGCTTTAAAACAAACTAATAAAAATAGCGGTTACAAAGACAGCCGCGAACTTATAAAAACCAATAATCATTTTGGGAAAGCCGCTGTAAACTTTGAAGTTACAAATCAATTAATTCGTGATTACTTTGCTACAAATGAATCTCAAGTCGTTATCATGCCTGGTTTTATAGCTTCGTCACTAGATGGAATCATTACAACATTAGGTCGTGGCGGGTCTGATTATACTGCTGCAATTCTGGCAGGCGCACTGAATGCTAAAGGACTGGAAATATGGACTGATGTAAACGGAATGTACACTGCCAATCCTAAAATTGTAAAACAAGCACACCCTATTGCAACTATTTCTTATCAGGAAGCGATGGAATTATCGCATTTTGGTGCCAAGGTGTTATATCCGCCTACAATCCAACCCGTTTTAAGAAAAAGCATTCCTATTGTAATCAAGAATACTTTTGAACCAGAATCGGAAGGAACTTATATTTCGAATCAGGTTTCATCAAAAGATACTATTGTAAAAGGAATTAGTCATATCGATAATATTTCGCTAATAACTCTTGAAGGTTCAGGTATGATTGGTGTTTCCGGTTCTTCAAAACGTCTTTTTGAAGTTTTGTCTAACGAAAGTATCAATGTCATTTTTATTACTCAGGCATCATCTGAACATTCTATTTGTATCGGTATTTTAAATGCTGATGCCGAAAATGCAGAACAAGCAATTAATGGTGCTTTTGAAGTAGAAATTACTCAAAATAAAGTGGATCCTTGTATTGTTGAGAAAAACCTTTGCATCATTGCATTGGTTGGTGAAAACATGAAAAATCACCAAGGTTTAAGCGGAAGAATGTTTAGTACTTTAGGTAAAAATAACGTGAATATTCGTGCCATTGCTCAAGGGGCTTCCGAGAGAAATATCTCGGTTGTAATTAATGAGCGTGATGTAAAAAAAGCATTGAATACCCTACACGAAAACTTCTTTGAAGAGAATACCAAACAACTCAACTTATTTGTAATGGGAGTTGGAAACGTGGGAGAAAAATTCATCGAACAAATTCACAGCCAAAGAAAGTTTTTGAAAGAAAACCTAAAGATAAATGTTCGCGTTATTGCTTTATCCAATTCTAGAAAAATGATTTTCGACGAAGATGGCATTTCACTTAAAGAATGGCAATCGGCTCTTGAAAATGGAGAAACAGCTAATAAAGATGCATTTATAGAACGTGCAAAAGAACTGAATTTACGTAATAGTATTTTTGTTGATATTACAGCAAATGCAACTGTTTCTGAAACTTACGAAGAATTCTTAAAACAAAGTATTGCGGTAGTAACTTGTAATAAAATTGCTTGTTCATCTGAATATGCTAATTATAAAAAACTAAAAAATTTATCACGCCAATTCAATGCTCCATTTTTATTCGAAACCAATGTTGGTGCAGGTTTACCAATTATAGATACAGTAAAAAACTTAATTGCATCTGGTGATAAAGTACATAAAATTCAGGCTGTTTTATCTGGAAGTTTGAATTTTATCTTTAATAATTTTGATAAAGACAACTCTTTCCTCGATGTGGTAAAAGAAGCCGGAGTACAAGGATTTACTGAGCCTGACCCAAAAATTGACTTAAGCGGAATTGATGTTGCCAGAAAAATTCTAATCCTAATTAGAGAAAGTGGTTATGAAATGGATATTGATGCTATTGCAAATGAATCTTTCATGCCTGCAGAATCTCTTGCAACAACTACAAATGAAGCTTTCTTTGAATCATTAAAAAAATATTCAGCACATTTTGAATCTATTTATGATGAAGCCTTAAGTAAAGATTCAAGATTAAAATATGTAGCTCAATTCGAAAACGGAAAAGCAAGCGTAGGATTACAATTTATCCCAAAAGATCATCCATTCTATAATCTGGAAGGAAAAGACAATATTGTATTGTTTTACACCGATCGTTATGTAGATCAGCCGCTACTTATAAAAGGCGCTGGTGCTGGTGCTGCAGTTACAGCTTCGGGGATTTTTGCAGATGTAATTAGAATTGGGAATAATTAATTTTGAGGTACTAAGTTGCTAAGTTACTAAGGTTCTGAGAAAAACTCGAAACTTAGTATCTTAGGAATTCTAAATATTATTATAAAGATATAAAGAGACTCTTATTTAAGAAAAAGCTTAGAAACTTAGCAACTTAGAGCCTCAGAAACTTAAAAAAAATGAAAGAAATAAAACTATTTTGTCCGGCAACAATTGCCAATCTCTCGTGTGGATTTGATGTTCTCGGACTTTGTTTAGAAACTGCGGGTGATGAAATGATTGTTCGTAAATCAGATCAGAAAGGTGTTCGTATCACAAAAATTATTGGTGCCGATTTGCCTTTGGAAACTGAGAAAAATGTAGCTGGAGTTGCAGCATTGGCAATGCTTGAAACTATAGAAACCGAATTCGGATTTGAAATCGAAATTTATAAGAATATCAAAGCCGGAAGCGGAATCGGTAGTAGTGCCGCAAGTTCTGCTGGTGCTGTATTTGGCATAAACGAATTATTAGGACGTCCTTATTCTAGAAAAGAATTGGTACAATTTGCCATGCAAGGCGAGAAATTAGCTAGCGGAAATGCTCATGCCGATAACGTTGCTCCTGCCCTTTTGGGTGGTTTTACTTTGGTAAGAAGCTACAATCCGCTGGATATTATAAAAATAGATAGTCCAGAAGAATTATATGCTACAGTTGTACATCCTCAAATCGAACTAAAAACATCTGATGCACGTTCGGTATTAAAACAAAATGTTTCCCTAAAAAGCGCCATTATGCAATGGGGAAATGTAGGTGGTTTAATCGCTGGATTATATACTAAAGATTACGATTTGATCGGAAGATCTCTTCATGACGAAATCGTAGAACCTTTACGAAGTGTCTTGATTCCTGGTTTTGATTTAATTAAACAAGCAGCTCTCGAAAATGGCGCACTAGGTTCTGGAATTTCAGGTTCTGGCCCTTCTATTTTTGCTTTAAGCAGAGGAAAAGAAAACGCTGAAAAAATCGGTAAAGCCATGAGCGAAGTATATGATAATATAGATTTACCATACGAAATTCATATCTCGCAAATTAATCCAGACGGAGTACGCGTAATTTAGCTTTAAGCAATAGGCTTTAAGCCTTAAGCCTACCGTTTGAAGCATAAAAATAATTAAACATTAGCAAAAAAGCTTAAAGCCTCTAGCCTAAAGCTTACTGCGCAAAGCAATAAAAAAATGAAATACTATAGTTTAAACCATAATGCCCCAAAGGTTTCTTTTCAGGAAGCTGTAATACAAGGATTAGCAAGTGATAAAGGATTGTATTTTCCAGAAACTATCACACCATTAAATGCTTCTTTTTTTGATGCAATCGAAAATCTGAGCAATGAAGAAATCGCTTTTGAAGCCATCAAACAATTTGTTGGAGATGAAATTCCTGAGCATATCTTAAAAGAAATAATTTCCGAAACGTTATGTTTTGATTTCCCAGTTGTTGAGGTCGAAAAAGGAATTTATTCGCTTGAATTATTTCACGGGCCTACAATGGCTTTTAAAGATGTTGGTGCACGATTTATGTCACGTTGTCTGGCCTATTTTAACAAAGATAAAGCAGAAAGTAAAAATACAGTTCTTGTGGCTACATCGGGTGATACTGGTGGAGCCGTTGCAAGCGGATTTCTTGGCGTTGCGGGTGTAGAAGTTGTGATTTTATATCCTTCAGGAAAAGTAAGCGACATTCAGGAAAAGCAACTAACAACATTAGGTCAAAACATCAAAGCTCTAGAAGTTGATGGTGTTTTTGATGATTGTCAGGATATGGTAAAAAAAGCCTTTCTAGATGAAACTCTAAAACATAAAAACCTTACCTCAGCAAATTCTATCAATATTGCGCGTTGGCTGCCGCAAATGTTCTATTTCTTCTTTGCTTACAAAGCGTTGAAAAGCCAAAACAAACCGTTAGTTTTCTCTTGCCCAAGTGGAAACTTTGGGAATATCTGCGCCGGAATTATGGCCAAGAAATTAGGTTTGCCAATTGAACATTTTGTGGCCTCTACAAACGTAAATGATACTGTACCAAGGTTCTTAGAAAACGGAAAATACGACCCGAAACCTTCTAAAGCAACTATCTCAAACGCCATGGACGTTGGTAACCCGAGTAATTTTATTCGTATTCAGGAAATGTACCAAAATGATTTAAAAGCTTTCGAAAAAGACTTCTCTTCTTATAGTTATACTGATGAAGAAACGTTAGAAGCAATGAAACAGATTTATAAAGCTAACGGTTATATTGCAGAACCACACGGTGCAGTTGGCTATCTTGGTTTGAAAAAAGAATTACAAAAGCATGACAATGCAATTGGTATTTTCTTAGAAACTGCTCATCCTATTAAATTTCTTGATGTTGTTGAGCCTGCTTTAGGAATTAAACTTTCGATTCCGGAACAAATTGAAAGTGTTATTAATGAGGATAAAGTAAGTGTAAAGATTGCTACTTATGAGGAATTGAAATCATTTTTAGGGTAATACACTTCTGATTATAAAACCTAAAAAAAACCACAAATTACACTAAAAATGACTAGTACAATTTGTGGTTTTCTTTTAGGAAAACAATCTATTTTCTACAATTATTTATAAGTAAAAGTACCTTTAGCATCTTTAAAATCTAAACCTACATAATTCTTAAGATCATCAAAAGTAGTTCCTGATACTACAATTTCTTTTAATCTTTTTTCACTATCCAAAATTCTTCTCAGAGTCATTGTTTTAAAGGACCTCGGAGATGGCTTTGAATCAGTATACTCATGATCTATTTTTACAATATTATTAGTGCTCTTTTTTCCAAATTTGTCATGTAGTACAGAAAAAAGCGTATAGTAGCTATAAAGCAGTGGAGTTTCATACGTATAATCACTACCTTTTACATAAGCATCAGAATCATAAGTATAATTAATCGTATAGCTAGTTCCTGCCAGAACTGATTTGATTATGGCTTTGGTAATATTTCCATTCTGTTCTTCAAAATCCACTTGTTGACCTAATCTATAAGTAGGATAATATTTACTTTTTCTATATGATTCAACTTTAGAAATGTATTGATTTTTATATGTAAAAACTGTTGAATCTGAACTAACACTAGAAATTTCACTATTAGTTTCAGATACAAAAATTTCGTTATTTATTATTGACTCAACACTTCCAGCTTTTAAATGAATTGATCTTTTAGAAATTATTTTAAAACCTGTAAGATTATCTTCTAATTGATTAACCTCAATTAAATCTGGGCTCACATAAGTAATTCCATAAACATATCCACCTTCTTTTACTTTAACAATTTTATTTGTGTTATCATATTCATAGGATTCGTCATCACGTCTAATTCCGATATACGGATCATAAGGATAAGAAAAAGAAATCAGTTTTTGATTTGCCAAATCAATAACTGGTGGTGCTACAACTGGATCAGATTTAGAATCATCAGAGGAGCATGATGTTATTACCACACTCATTAGAGGTAAAAAAAATAGTAGTTTTGGAAATTTCATAAAATAGGTAATTGATTATATTAAGTCTTAAATTTTCGTGACAATATTAAGACATTAATCTTACAATTAAAAAATTATCTACGCTAGTTAAATCTACAAAGAAGTAAAGAAAAATATTAATTAAAAAATTGATTTGTATCGGAGTCCTCAAACCAAAATCAGATGAAACACGAAGTAAAACCTAAGATAATTTTATTCCTTATCAAATAAAATTTTAACAAATATAATAGTATTTTTGTTTTGCTTTTTTAACTATAAACCAAAAAAAACTATTCTAATTTCATGAAAATCAAACCTACGTTTTTCCTAATTCTATTATTACTCTTCGCTTTTAAACAAACTATTTTTGCTCAAGTCAAAGACAATTACACAGCCAGAATTGATAGTTTAATTCAAACAACTTCAGTACGTCCGTTTAATGGGACTATACTAATCTCTCAAAACGGAAAAATCAAATACTCTAAAGCATACGGCTATTCTGATTATACAAAAAAAACACCTCTAAAACTAGATGACCATTTTGTTATTTTGTCCAATAGTAAGCAAATAACTGCTGTTTTAATTCTTCAGGAAGTTGAAAAAGGAAAGATTGTTTTAAATACTCCTATAAAAAAATATTTACCAAACCTAAAACAGCCCTGGACTAGTACTGTTACTGTAGAGAATTTACTAAATCATACTTCAGGAATTGTAGATTTAGAAAAGCCAACCGCCTTTGCTGTTGGAACTGAATTTAAATATACCGATTTGAATTATATTTTGCTAGGACAGATTATCGAAAGGGTAACTAATAAAACCTATGAAGCTGTTGTAAACGAATTGTTCAAAGTGAACAAAATGAAAGATAGTTTTTTTCCTAACTCAGATAACCAAGATGAAGTTGTAAACGGTCGTCAATATCTTAAAGACAATACAACCAAAGTAATCCAGGGTGTTATTATTCCTAAAGATCGAGTTCCTGCTGCAGGACTTGTTAGCACAGTTAAAGATTTAGCTATTTGGAATGATTTGCTGCATAATGGTAAACTTTTAAAAGAAGCTACCTACGCCCGAATGACCACTTATACAATTACCAACCAACATCCTGTTTTTGGCGATAAAGAAATTGGATATGGCTATGGCATTCGTGTGAACGACGAAGCTAAAATTAAAGAATTTGGTCATACCGGAATCGTACCTGATCAAGGATTTACATCGGTAAATTTATATTATCCTGAAACAAAAACAAGTATCATTGTTCTGGAAAACCAAACCTTTGATAATTTTGATATCGCTTATTATTTTGAAGCTGAAATTAGGAAGATTGTGTTGAATAGTGGGTTACTGAATTAATCAGACATAAGAATTCAATAACTGTGAAATATTATCAATATAAAAATATTTAGATTACATGAAGTTTCGATAGCTATTTAATTTATCGAATTGACCAGCATTGCTAAAAAAACGAACCAAAAACCAATCAAAATGAAAAAAAATACTTTTTATGTTTTATTGCTATTAATAATAAGTTTTTCAAGTATTGCTCAACATTCTTTAAAAAGAATTTGGGTAACAGATAGTA
Source organism: Flavobacterium sp. GL_143 (assembly GCF_057834355.1). Classification (NCBI taxonomy): domain Bacteria; kingdom Pseudomonadati; phylum Bacteroidota; class Flavobacteriia; order Flavobacteriales; family Flavobacteriaceae; genus Flavobacterium; species Flavobacterium sp. GL_143. The sequence continues at coordinate 5,075,042 of NZ_CM174401.1, forward strand.
TTTTACCAATTCCAGAATCGGTATTTTATGATAAAATAGATCGGGTATTATATACCTCTTTAATGGATGGTTCACCGGCTGAACGTGACGGAAAAGGAAGTATAGGGAAATTAACTACCGATGGTGAAATCATTAATTTAAATTGGATATCAGGCTTAAATGCTCCAAAAGGAATGGCAAAATTCAAAGATAAATTATTTGTAGCCGACCTTACAGAAATTGTAATTATTGATATAAAACAACAAAAAATACTAAAAAAAATAACCGTTGATGATTCCAAAATATTAAACGATGTAACTGTTGATAAAAAAGGAGTTGTTTATGTGTCTGATCCAAAAGTTGGTAAAATTTTCAAATTAGAAAATGATATAGCAACTGTTTATTTAGAAAACTTAAACAAGCCAAATGGTCTAAAATTCATCGATAATGATTTGTATTTTTTAGACAATGGTTCATTATACAAAATGGATAATAAAAAGAACAAGCACCTTTTGACAGACGGTATGGATGAAAATACAGATGGAATTGAGCAAATAGCAAAAGGAGAGTTTATTGTGAGTTGCTGGACTGGAATTATTTATTATGTAAATAAAGATGGCTCAAAAGAAATTCTTTCGGATACCAGAAAAGAAGAATATTACTCGGCGGATATAGGACTCGACAATGAGAAAAGAATAGTCTATGTCCCTTCCCTTTTCAAAAAAACCATAGCAGCTTATTCACTTAGATAAAATAATAATAACCTGTCTTTTCTCTTAAATTATCTATTTTAGAAACCACTTATAATTAACTAACCCAATACTAAAAATGAAGAAAACTACTTTAGGAATACTACTTATCGCTTTACCAATGTTATTTATTAATTGCTCTAAGGACGAAAGTACTACAGTTACTCCACCTCAAACTGCCCAAACACCAGATCCAAGATTACCTAATCAAGAAGTTTTTAAACCCGCAATACAATTGGTTCCTAAATCCCTTACTGGAAAAGTTACTGGAAAATCAACCGCAACAAAACAGCGTATTGTCAAAGAATTAATTTTTAGAGTTACCAAAGATCAACTTGGGAATGAGGTTCAAAATGAGTTGAAAGAAAATAGATATTTGTATGATTCAAAAGGTCGATTGTATTCAATAGACAGATACATCAAAGACAAATTCATCGGAATAATTTCTAAATATGAGTTTGATGCTGCAGATAAAGTTACAAAAGCCTTTCATGGTAATAATCCTGTTGAAATTAATAGTGGTGGGTATATCACAAAAACAACTGGCAATGATGGAGGAATAATGGATATTTATTACGACGAAATCGGGCGTCTTGCAAAAGAAGTTGAAACAGGAACTTATGAGCAGGAGATTGAACATCAAGAACCTGATGGTAATTATACATACGAAACTGTTACCAATCCTAAAACCGCTACTTATTTATACAACTATGTTGATAATAAAGTATTTGTTAATATTCTCTTGACTGAAAAAAACTACTCTACAGCTAAAGAAACTCCTACTGGAATTGAATATGTTGTTAAAGATAAAATTACTGAGATTACATACGAACTTACCATAGATTATGCGAAAGCTGGTATATATTCTAGTGAACCTATCTTTAGATGTTACATTTATAATTGGATGCATATATTAGATTGGAAAGTTAAGGCGGTATCTGAAGGTGTGACAGAATATGAATTGAGATATGATTATGAATATGTGTATGACTCGAATGGATACCTAAAAGAGTCTAAACAAACGACAACTCGAGCATCGCAGCCTGATCGTCCTTTAGTTATGAAAACACTATACACTTACGAATAATTTCAATAACTGTTTGAATTTATAACCGATTTCCATAAGATTAAACTAAAAGCTACAACTATAATTTTGTAGCTTTTTTTTATCTTTGAAAACCAATCTCAAGAATAAAAAACCTCATGATTACAAAAGCAACATTACAAGATATTCCAGCATTAAATACATTAATAAACTCTGCTTATCGCGGCGAATCTTCTAAAAAAGGATGGACAACTGAAGCTAACTTATTAGAAGGAAAAAGAACTACTGAAGAAGAATTAACTGAAACTATACAAAACTCCAAGAATACTATCTTAAAATTCACAGAGAATAACCTGATTATCGGTTGCGTTTTGTTAGTAGAAAAAGAGGATAAACTCTATTTAGGAATGCTTACGGTTTCGCCTGAGTTACAAAATAGCGGTATTGGTAAAAAACTATTACATCAGGCCGAAATTCACGCTAAAGAATTGGGTTTACCTAAAATCATAATGACAGTGATATCTGTTAGAGAAGAACTCGTTGCTTGGTACAAACGTAATGGTTATGTAGATACGGGCGTAAGAGAACCTTTCCCTGAAAGTGATGTTCATGTTACTGTTGCAGAAGAACCTTTGGAGTTTGTTGTATTAGAGAAAAAGGTTTAATTGTTTAACCACAAAGTTTATAAGTCACCCGAAAAAATTAACCGCAAAGGTCGCAAAGAGATACGCGAAGTTCGCTAAGATATTAGTGTTATCTCGCTAACACACTAAGTCGCAAAGAAAAAAAGCTTTGGTTATCAGTAACTTTGTGCCTTTCAAACCTTAGTTCCTTTGAACCTTTGAACCTTTGAACCTTTGAACCTTTGAACCTTTGAACCTTTGAACCTTTGAACCTTTGAACCTTTGAACCTTTGAACCTTTGAACCTTTAGACGCACTGCGGTGCGTCTCTACAGAAAACCTTTGAACCTAGAAAAAATATTGATTTCTTATTAAAAATAAATAATGAACATACACCTTTTGCCTAAAAAAGATTGTACAGCCTCTATTTGGAGTGGTGGATTGACATATGAATATCTGATATATCCGAAAGCAGCAAACTATACCGATAGGAATTTTATATTCAGGATAAGCAGTGCTACAATAGAGAAAGAACCTTCAGAGTTTACCAAATTTAAGGGTTACTACCGATACTTAGTTATGCTTGATAACGGCTTGCATATTGAGGTAAACAAAGAAAAAAAATCATATGAGAAATATGAAATCATGGAATTTAATTCGGATGATGAAGTAACTTCTTATACAAAAGGTATTGATTTTAATTGGATGGTTTCTGAAAAAATTTCCCATCACAAACTGAAAATAACGAATAGTAATCAGAGTTGTAATGCTCAGATAATAATTTTATTTTCTCTACATACAACAGTTATTAAAATTAATGAGAAGCCATACAACCTAAATCCTTATGATTTATTAGTCATTGAAAATCAAAAAAAGGAGAATATAATGCTTCATTTTTCTGATGAATGCCTCTATGGAATATTGGATTTTTAAAATTTAACCGCAAAGTTCGCTAAGATGTTATCTCACTAAGACGCTAAGTCGCAAAGAAAAAAAGTTTTGAGAATCATTAACATTATGCCGTTCAAACCTTAGAGCCTTTGCCACTTTGAACCTTAAAAAAGCCTCTGAACCTCTCAAAAACCTAAACATTTATTAGTTATTGAAAATCAAAAAAAGGAACATATAATGCTTGCCTTTTCAAATGAATGTCTCTTTGGAATATTAGATTTTAAAATTTAACCGCGAAGTTCGCTAAGATGTTATCTCGCTAAGACGCTAAGTCGCAAAGAAAAAAAGCTTTGAGAATCATTAACATTATGCCGTTCAAACCTTAGAACCTTAGAGCCTTTGCCACTTTGAACCTAAAAAAAGAGCTAAACATTTCTCTTTATCTTCGATAAAAACTCATGTGAAACTCCAAGGTATGAGGATAAATTTTTGTTATTTATTTTCTGTGTTTTGTCTGGATGAGTCTTTATAAATTCAAGATATCGCTGTTTGGATGTTTTGTTTAAAACGTCAAGAAGTCTATTTTGTATAAGGATATTGGCTCTTTCTACCATTGCTATATGAAACTGAATTAGCTTTGGCACTTCTTTAAATAATAGCGTTTTATTCGATTTATTAATTACCAATATTTCGCTGTCTTCTATTGCCTTTATATTGTATTTGGTTGGTTTCTGATGATAGAAACTTTCAATATCACACATCCAGTCATTCTCGAAAGCAAAAAAGAGCACACTTTCACTTCCGCTTTCGTTTAGGATATAGATTTTAAATGCTCCTTTTAAAATAAAACCTTCATATACACTATTAGAATCCTGAATTTGTAGAAACTCGTTTTTCTTCAGTTTAATAAATTCTGTTTTTTCTATAATTATATCCCATTCAGTATCTGTAAGGGTAATTTTGCGCTCAATATTATCCCTTAATAGTTTATACATATGGTTATTTTTCATTTTTAGCAAAAACATTATAACTATTTAATTTACAATATATTTATAGATAATAAAAAATAAATGTAATCGATTACTAAATTAATAAAAAAGATAGAACTAGTTCAATTTTTTTAAAATATTTTATAAAGACTTTTGGCGTATTAATTAACCCCAAAATATCTATTATGAAGATTAAATCTACATTATCAGCGTTATTATTAACTCTGATTTTCGGCTTTGCAAGTTGCAACAACGAAGAAATTACTGCTACACAAAATGGTGATAGCAATGCAAGTACAGCTTTATCAACAAGTCAAAATCTGACTGCCAAAGTGGGTAATTGTGCTGAGGTTCCTGGATGGGCGTCGCAAAACGGAGGAACTACAGGAGGCGGAAGCGCAGCAGAAACTGTTGTAACTACCTACGCACAACTAAAAGCCGCTATTGAAAACAGCGCTGTAAAAGTGGTAAAGGTTACTGGTACTATTACAATTACAACAAGGTTATCTTTTCAGGATCAATCTGGCAAAACAATTTATGGTGCTAGCGGAGCTAAATTGGTCTCTACAGATCAAACTCAGGCAAATTCTGGTATTATTAATATTAAAAGGTGTACCAATATTATTATCAGAAATTTAATTTTTGAAGGTCCCGGTGCTTATGATACTGATGGTTGGGATAATGCTATTATAGATGACTGCCGAAATGTTTGGGTAGATCATTGTGAGTTTAGAGATGGTGTAGATGGTAATCTTGATATAAAAAACAAGTCGAATTACGTTACTGTTTCTTACACAAAATTTGGGTACTTAAAACCTCCTAAAGCTGGTGGTTCTGGAGGATCAGACGATCATAGATACTCTAACTTAATTGGTTCTAGCGATGGCGCAACGGCTGACCGTGGAAATCTGAAAATTACTTTTGCTCGTTGTTGGTGGGCTCCAGGATGTAAGGAAAGAATGCCAAGAGTTCGTTTTGGTCAAGTGCATATCATAAATAGCTATTTTAATAGTACGGTTAGCAATAAATGTGTTGCAGCTGGTTTTGAAGCTAATATTCGTGTAGAAAACAACGTATTCGAAGGTGTAAAAACTCCTATTGACTTAATGACTGGCTATACAGCTGTAACTGCTGTTGGAAATATTTTTACAAGTACAACTGGAAATACTGCAGGAAGTAATACTGCTTTTACGCCACCATATTCTATTGTGACTCTTGCTGCATCTGCGGTTAAAGCGGATGTTACTGCTGGAGCTGGTGCTACATTTACAGGTAATACTTGTGGTTCTTTTTAATTAAAAACTGAATTATTTTTTAACCCATATAAGTTATGTAAGAGCATTTAGATTTTCTTATATGACTTATATGGTTTTATTTTTTTTATATAAACTAAGGATTTAACCGCAAAGTTCGCAATCCCGAAGCTTCGGGATACACAAAAAACGCAAAAGTTTTTCTCGTAAAGGCGCTAAGTCGCAAAGAAAAAGCTATAGGTTTATTTACTTTTTCAACCTCTGTACCTTTTCAACCTCTGTACCTTTGAACCTTTGTCACTTTGAACCTCTGCACCTTTGTCCCTTAAATTTAGAGAACTAACTCCTCAAACAATCTTTTAATTGTTTTATCTAAATCCTGGCATAAACCCGGATGCGGTCTTGAGGTTTGAATTGCCGAACTACGAATCGCCGTTAACCAACGAAAACGTTCCGGAATTTCCATTTGTCCAATTGGTCCGCCGTCTTTGGCTCCATTGGCTATTTTTTCTAGCGAGGTTAAATTACAATGTAATTGTTCGATATCAAAATCGGCTGAAAGTGCTTGAATTCTCGTATCATTTATATGATACAATACTTTTATAAATTTGGCTCTTTTACAAAATAATATGATACCTATATTTAGGAATTCTTCGCGTTCTACTCTTGGCACAACACGAATTACGGCATATTCATATAAGTGGTTATCTTGCATTTTCGGCTTCTTTTACAAAAATTTCAGAATGGTTTAATCGTGTTTGCAAAAATTGCAAATATACATTTCGCAATGCTTCAGGCGTTTCATCGGTATCTTCCCAATTAAGCCATTCGTCTGGAATAAGCCCTACAATTTCCTGTAATAATTCGGGAGTTAAAACTGCTTTATATTCTGAATCAACTTCTTTTATAAGTGATGCCTGTGGTAACAATACGTGATCTTTTATTAATGCAAAAGGACTTTTGGCATGTTGTTCCCAATTGTTCCATGAATGATGAAAATACAAACATGCTCCGTGATCTATTAACCATAGTTCTTTGTGCCATATAAGCATATTGGTATTCCTGAACGTACGATCGACATTGGTAATAAAAGCATCTAGCCATACAATTTGCGAAGCTAGTTTAGGATCAACTACTGTTACAACTGGATCGAAAGTAATTGCTCCCGATAAAAAATGTAAAGCCAAATTAAGTCCTTGACTTCCTTGTAGTAAATCCTGAATTTCTTCATCGCCTTCGCTTCTGCCAAATGCTTCGTCGAGATTAGCAAATACTAATTCGGGGATTTGAAGTTTTAAGACATTGGCAATTTCACCTCCTATTAATTCGGCAATTAGGGCTTTTACACCATGTCCTGCTCCTTTAAATTTTAGGACGTATTTAAAATCGTCATCTGCTTCGGCTAAAGCGGGTAACGAACCGCCTTCGCGCAACGGACTTATATATCGCGTTACGTTTACCGTTCTTAGATCGAGTTTGTTTTTCATAGTCAGCTTTTACTGGAATACAAACTTACTAATTTAGATTTGTTAGTCTTCTTAGATTAGTTAGATTTTTAGATTACATCTGAAGTTAATCACGTCATGGCTGTAGAGGCACACCGTAGTGCGTCTCCCGCAATGTATTCTGTAAAGATGGCCATTGCGCTAATTTTGTTTCACGCAGATTCAGCGGATTCAGCGGATTTTTTATCGATTTGTCATGCTGAGCCAACATTTATCACGCCATGGCTGTAGAGACGCACCGCAGTGCGTCTCACACAATGTATTCCATAAAGATGCAAAACGTTATGTTAATTTTATTTCACACAGATATTTCACGCAGATTTGGCAGATTCAGCGGATTTTTTTCTGGTTTGGTTTGCTTTTAAGGCTTAGTTTGTGGAATATATTACGGGACACGCACTGCGGTGCGTCTCTACATTGCGTGTGTTTATCTTTTCGAAATTATATTGTGGTTCTTCTCCCGAAGTTTCGGGACGCTCAGGAGGACAAACTGAGTAACATACAATAAATCATTAAATCGTAAAATCTTGATTCTTTAAGCCTTGCCTCTAAGAAGTCTAAAAATCTAACTAATCTAATGTCAAAAATGCTTTTCCAAGATTTGTAATGATATCGGATGCTATGAATGACTGATATCCTGTTTCGGGTAAGGCAATATCGGCGGTTAAACCATGTATGTAAACTCCTAATTGAGCAGTTTGAATTGGTAAATATCCTTGCGCCAGTAAACTTGTGATTATTCCTGTTAGGACATCTCCGCTTCCTGCGGTTGCCAATGCTGCATTTCCTGTGGTATTTTGATAAATCGATTCGCCATTTACTATATGTGTTGGAGCACCTTTTATGACTATGATTACTTTATATTGTTTGGAGAATTCTATGGTTTTTTCAAATTTTCCGCTGTCTGAAGTCCAATTTCCTATTAAGCGTTCTAGTTCTTTCGGATGTGGTGTTAGTATCGTATCTGGTTGTAACAAATCATACCATCCTTTATTCTGTGATAGGATATTTAGTGCATCGGCATCGATAACTAGTGGAGTTTTATTTGTTTTTAAAAACTCATAAAATGCTTTTTGTGTGTTGGGCTCCTTCCCTATTCCTGGGCCTATTCCTATGGCTTGTGGTTTTATATCGAATATGATTTCGGATATGTATTTTTCATGTGTTGTGGTTACCACCATAACTTCGGGAATTGTAGATTGGAGGATTTCGTAGCCACATTTTGGAATGTGTGTCGTTACGAGTCCGCAGCCTGATTTTATACAGGCTTTGGATGCTAAAACGGCTGCTCCAATCTTGCCATAACTTCCTGCAATTATTGCTGCATGCCCTTGTATTCCTTTGTGTGTTTTGGGATCTATAGGCTTGTAAATCTGGTGAATATCGGCTTGGGTTATGGGAATGGGTATTTTCATGAAATGGGTATTTTTATTAAAATTACAAAAAACCATGATTCAAAAATCATTAATATTACCTGGTAAGCTCTAGCCCTGATAATAGCGGCATCCTTTATGTTCCGCCGCGGCGGACATAAAGATATAGCGAATAGCAGGAAACAGCTACTAATTTTTGCGATTTTTATAATTTTGAGTACTTGTTTACAACATTTTTTGAATAAATTTGCGATTAACTTTTATAAACATACACAATGAAAAATACTGCGCTAACGCACATACATGAGGGTTTGGGAGCGAAAATGCTACCTTTTGCTGGTTATAATATGCCTATTTTATACGAGGGTGTAAATGCTGAACACGAGACGGTTCGTACTAGTGTGGGCGTTTTTGACGTTTCGCACATGGGAGAATTTTTATTATCTGGTCCAAATGCTTTGGCTTTGATTCAGAAAGTAACTTCGAATGATGCATCGACGCTTACTATTGGTAGAGCTCAATATTCTTGTTTACCTAATAATGATGGCGGAATTGTAGATGATTTGATTATTTATAAAATGAAAGATGAAGAGTATTTACTTGTTGTAAATGCTTCGAATATTGATAAGGACTGGAATTGGATTTCTTCGCACAATGATTTGGGTGTGGATATGAAAAACCTTTCGGATGATTATTCTTTGTTGGCAATACAAGGGCCTAAAGCTGTTGAGGCTATGCAAAGTTTGACTTCGGTTGATTTATCGGCTATTCCTTATTACCATTTTGAGATTGGTACTTTTGCAGGAATCGATAATGTAATTATTTCGGCTACGGGTTATACTGGTTCTGGTGGTTTTGAGATTTATTGCAAAAATGATGAGGTTGAACTTATCTGGAATAAAGTGTTTGAAGCTGGTGCTGCTTTTGGTATTAAGCCAATAGGATTAGCGGCTCGTGATACGTTGCGTCTAGAAATGGGTTTCTGTTTATACGGAAATGATATTAACGATACTACTTCGCCTCTTGAAGCTGGATTGGGTTGGATTACAAAGTTTACTAAAGATTTTACGAACTCTGAGAACCTGAAAAAACAAAAAGAAGCTGGTGTTACTAAAAAACTTGTTGGTTTTGAGATGCAGGAACGTGCTGTACCTAGACAAGATTATGAAATTGTTGATGGTTCAGGAAATGTAATCGGGGTGGTAACATCTGGAACTATGTCTCCATCTATGGGTATTGGTATTGGGTTAGGATACGTAACTATCTCAAACAGTGCTGTAGATAGCGATATCTTTATTAGAATTAGAAAAAATGATGTTCCTGCGAAAGTGGTAAAACTTCCTTTCTATAAGAAATAATACTTTCTGGCATCGATATTTTAGTGAGATTATACTCTTTTTATAAAAAAAATTAGCGTAATTTTAGTTTAAATGTTGATACCCGATTTATGAAAAAATTTTCATTAGTATTTCTGCTTGTTGGTTTCTCTCTGTTTGGTCAAAATAGTGACTCTACATGTGAAATATTAACTAAAATAAATGCGCTTATTCAAAGCGAGCATATTCAGCCAAAACCGGTAGATGATAGTCTATCGGTTTTTGTTTTTGATAACTTTATCGATGACCTTGACCCTTCCCGAAATATATTCCTGAAATCGGAATACGATGCGCTTGCCAAAAAATACCGCTTGAATATTGACAATCTTATTTTGAATAAAGATTGTAGTTTCCTGAATGATATTGTTACTAAATATCGTAATGGTCTTATAAGAAACAAAGCTGCCTTAGAAAAAATCCTGACTCAGCCTATTGATTATTCTGCAAAAGATACGATTCGGTTTTACAAAAAATCTTTTCCTGTATATATGAAGGAAACTGAAATCGAGAAGGTTTGGCGTAAAAAAATGCGCTACGAAATTCTGGATGAAATCTCTGAAGTAAGTTCTAATCTGGACTCGCTTAAAACGAATTTCACTTCTCTTGAACCGATTCATAAAAAAACTGTTCTTGATAACGAAATATGTCGAATTAATACGCTTTTGCAAACGGGAAAAAATCCTCAAGAAAAACTATATAACTATTTCTGTACGTATTTTGATCCTCATACTGCCTATTTTAGCGATGATTCAAAATCTAGTTTTGTAGCTTCTTTATCCAAAGAGCATTTATCTCTGGGTTTAAATGTGAATTTGAATGAAAAAAATGAGATTATTGTAGATGAATTAGACCCTAATGGTCCTGCTTTTAAAACTGGTCAGATAAAAAAGGGAGATCAAATTATCTCTATCTCTAACCAAAAAGAAACTTTAAAGGTTTCGTGTGCCACGCTTGAATCTATTTCGACCATGATATTATCTGAGCTGAATAAAACTATCGTTCTGACTCTTAAAAGAAATTCTGGAAAAAGTTTTGAAGTAAGCATAGAGAAACAAATTATGAAGGATGAGGAGAACTCTGTTTTTAGCTTTATAATTGGTAAAGAAAGTAAGATTGGTTATATAAAAATCCCTAGTTTTTATGCCGATTTAGAAGGAAATAGTGGAAAAGGTTGTGCAGATGATACTGCGAAAGAAATTATTAAGCTACAAAAAGATAATATTAAAGGTCTGGTTATCGATTTAATAGATAATGGTGGTGGCTCTATGGAGGAAGCCATAAAACTAGCCGGAATGTTTATAGATAGCGGCCCTATCTCGATTGTGGTTGATAATAAAAAGGAGCAATCGGTTATAAATGATCCTTATAAAGGTATGCTTTATAAAGGTATTGTTGTGGTTTTGGTAAATGGCAACACGGCTTCGGCTAGTGAGTTCTTTGCTGCAATTATGCAGGATTACAACAGGGCTTTATTATTGGGTAGTACTACGCTAGGAAAAGCTACAATGCAAACTATACAATCTCTGGATGAGAAAAAAAATACCGACTTCCTGAAAATAACTATCAATAAATTTTACAGAATAACAGGAAAGAGTCATCAATATATAGGTATAACTCCCGATGTGGTTCTTCCTGAGTTTTACGAAAACATTATCCAGAAGGAGAAAAATTTCCCCACGGCAATTAAAAACGATAGTATTGTTCCTGTTTTAAGATTTAGACCTTATGTAAAAAGAAGTCTTATAAATAGCTTAGCAGATGATAGTAGTATTAGGGTTGCTGCAAGTGATTATTTTAATAATATTATCCAGATAAATCAAAAAATAGACCAGCTTATTAATATTCCTCAAACTGAAATTCCGATGACTTTGGATGCTGTTTTTAATCAGAAAAAATCAAAAAGTATTTTGTGGGAAGAAATAAACGCTTTTAATAGCAAGAATAGTCCACTTGAGATTTATAATTCGACCGTTAACCAATTTCTGCTAGGTATTTATCCTACCGAAAAAGTTATGAATCAATATCAAATTAATAATCTTAAAACTAATCCGTACTTAAATGAGGCTGTAAATATTATTAATGATTTTAATGCAGCTAATTAGTATTCGGTCTCCGTTTACAGTATTCAGTGGCACTGTTTAGTCTCAGTATTTGGTGCCATTTTAAAACTGAATACTGAAATTATTGACTACTTACAATGTAGTATATATTCTCAATTTACATTTTACTGTCACCAGTTTACATTTCACCAAAAAAAATATAGTGTTTGTTTTTGTAAAATAACTAATAACTGTATTTTTGCAACTCAAAATAAAAAATTAGCAATGGGAAGAGCGTTTGAATTTAGAAAAGGTAGAAAAATGAAACGTTGGTCGGCAATGGCCAAAACATTTACCCGTATTGGTAAAGATATCGTAATGGCCGTTAAAGAAGGTGGTCCTAATCCGGATGCCAACTCTAGACTAAGAGCGGTTATACAAAATGCCAAAGCAGCCAACATGCCTAAAGACAACGTTGAGCGCGCTATAAAAAATGCCAGCAATAAAGATACTGCCAACTATAAAGAAATTTTATTTGAAGGTTATGCTCCTCACGGAATTGCAATATTAATAGAAACCGCATCTGATAACAATAATCGTACTGTAGCCAATATTCGTAGTTACTTTAACAAATGTAATGGAACTATGGGAACACAAGGTTCTGTTGAATTTATGTTTGACCATACTTGTAATTTCCGAATCCCTAAAGGTAATCTTGATCCTGAGGAATTGGAATTAGAATTAATCGATTTTGGTGCTGAAGAGGTTTTTGAAGATGAAGACGGAATTTTAATCTATGCTCCTTTTGGAAGTTTTGGAACTATCCAAAAAGAACTAGAAAATAGAGGTCTTGAAATCTTATCTTCTGGTTTTGAACGTATCCCACAAATAACGAAAGAACTTACTGAAGCTCAAATTGCTGATGTAGAAAAACTTATCGAAAAGATCGAAGAAGATGATGACGTTATGAACGTATATCATACGATGAAAGAAGAGTAATTTTTACTTTTATACTATATACTAAACTCCAGAGAAATCTGGAGTTTTTTTGTTTACGGAACATATAGAGCTATTTATTAGCCATTATTTTCTGTCTATTAGCTACACATTCAATTGTTTCATTACATTTTCATTCACAACCTCAACAATACTCGCTATCTAAGACCTTTTTAAAGCTCTCCTGTTGATTTATCTACAAAAAAACACTCTAGCCTCAAATCATTAATATCAACGCCTATTCTGCTTAATATTTAGCTTGCATTGTGAAACTTGGGTAGAAGTAATCAAAAATTTTGAACTAAGTTCGCTAGATTTGTGGAAAAGATTCTATATCGAATTCAAAGACAGGAAATACATTACTGATAAAGGTCAATTTAATCTTTTAAAGATATTACTAATTATGCCCTATATACATTTTATTGATTTTTTAAATACTACATTAGTAGCTTGCCGAGTAGATCTATCTCATTAAATGAATAACGAATTATTTAACGAAGAACAGGAATTTAAGCAATATTTCAATTTACAGAATAACCTCCTTGATAAAGCAATTAAACAAAATCAATTACCAGACATAATTAAATATATTGTTGGAGTACATGTTGCATACAATGATAACTCAGATAAAATGATTGGCAAAGTATCCCGACTTCGTAGAGACAATGATAGGCTAAACAGGCATAAATATAAATTGTTTCTACTCAACTAAAGACATAAACTTTATTTTAAATAAGTAATGAACGAAGAATCAATAAAATACTATCCTAATAAAAGTAAATTAGTTTTTACAAACAATTTACCTTCCTCAGATAATAAATATTTTACAGGAATTATATAAAGAGAATATTGAAAATCAAACAAAAATTCCAGGAAGTTTTACAGACCAGATCAATTTAATCTCGAATCGAGTACCTGCAAATTTACGAAAACAATTTAACGATGATTTTGCTAATGCCAGTGAAGAACTTATAAAAGCACTACAAAAAGAAGATTCTGAATTAATAAAAGGATGGACAAAATATAGAAAGAAAAATCCATTAACAATTTTATGTAATCAATAATAAACGAAATGAAAAAAATATTTATTTTTATATTAATAAACTTATTAAGCATTTGTAGTATTCAAGCACAATGCTGGTATATTCAATTCCAAAAAGACTTTGAAACTGGAAGTGCAGATTTTAAAAAATTTATAGGTGAGAGCGAAGATGGTATGGGAACCTATAAACGCTTGTATGATGGAGGAAGCAATTATGTCTTAAAAAACACAACATATCTTAAGAAATTTGAAAAATTAACTCCTGAAGCACAACAATTCATTGCAAAATTAACAGATAATAAAGCTGGCGAAACCCTTAGTAAATTTCTTGATGACTGCGATTCTGATTTTATCACATTACTAAATTCAGACAAACAATATTCTGAAGCAATAGTCGGACATAAAAACAATTTTACTAAAGCTGATTATGAAGATTTTGCAGATGAGATTGGAGAATTGACCAAATCAGCATCAAAAGAAAAATTAGAACTTTGGATTAACAGAAGTTCAAAATTATCTAATTTTGGAGAAGTCGTAGCTTTAGGGAATAGATTAAGTAAAAACATCACAAATGCAATAAAACTAAAATCTGGAAAATTATTTACTGACTTAGCACAAACGCTTGGATTAACAACCGAAGAACTAAAACTCTATGATCTGTTAAGTGAAGTTCCTCTTGAAACTACAGGAGGTTTTATGAGAGCTGATGTGATGCTAATCAAGAAAAATGCAGATGGCATAATTACTGACACGATTATAATTGAAAATAAACTTTCATCAGGTACTGCTTTTACTAAAAGACAAAAAGAAGGATTTGGAGCAATAATTAATGGACAGGAAAGTATGAAAATTAAATATGGTGTACCTGGATTGGGAGTGAATGAAGGTCCCTTAAAAATAACTAAAGACAAAATTTTTAAAATATCTGATGCCGGAACAGATAATATTGCCAATGTTACAATCAACAAAATAACTAACATAAAATGAAAAAAATAGAAAAAAAAGATTTTGTTTTTAAAAAAATATTAGAAACATTAAAGTCTCAAAATTTTTACTTGGTAAAAACTGGATTAGATCCGACATTTGTTTTAAAAGAAAAAGAGAAAGTCATTTCATTCTTTTTAAATTTTAAAGATATGGGCCAAATTGATTTTTCAAAAATACAAATAACTCTAAATGCGGTAGAGGATGTAATGTTTGAAATAAAGAAGCCAAATCAAGATTATTCATTTTTAGATAATAAGAAATATTTTTTAATCACAGTTGACGATAAAATTACAACAATGCCAGCAGAATATTTTCGCGGTATAGGCTACGACGTAGAAACAGAAGAACAATTGTTTTTTTTTACTGATTGGATGATTAATTATTTAGAAACTGATGGTGAAAAATTCATTGAAAAATATAGTTATTTGCCAAATATTTTAACTGAAATGGATAGATTAGAAAATGAAGGTTTAAATTGGAATCACAAAGATCAAGGGATTTTATCAGGAAGCCTAGATGCATATTTTAGAGGTTTAATTATATCTAAATTATGTAATGATCAAAATTTTGAAAGTAAAATAAAAAAAATGAATTTAAAGTTTAGTGAAGTTGGATATGAAAGTTGGATACCTTATTATGAAAAACTAAAAATGAAATTAGAAACTCTAAATCCAATCTACAATATCTGAACCACACCACAATAAAACATAAAACACACCAAATGCACGGTAATTATACCGTTATTCTAATTGTGGTACAAACTGTAAAATTAAAAAAACAACCCAACTCTCAACTACCCCTTAAAACACAAAAAACTCCAGAGATATCTCTGGAGTTTTTCTATATATCTAAAATAATATTTTATCTATTTTACAAATTCAATTTTTTGAACTTCTTCTTCATTGACACTGTCAAAGAAACCTTGTTCATTCATCCAGTCATCACTAAATACTTTACTCATGTAACGTGAACCGTGATCAGGAAATATTGCAATTATATTGCTGTCTTTTGTAAACTCACCTTCTTCTGCATATTGTTTGATCGCTTGCATTACCGCTCCAGATGTATATCCTACAAATAAACCTTCTTTTCTGGTAATTTCTCTGGCTGAGTGAGCGCTTTCTTCATCGGTAACTTTTATAAATTTATCGATGATATCAAAGTCTGTAGCCGAAGGGATAAGATTTTTACCTAAACCTTCTATACGGTATGGATAAATTTCTTTATTATCGAATTCTCTTGTTTCGTGGTATTTTTTTAATACCGATCCAAAAGCATCAACTCCTAGAATTCGAATGTTTGGGTTTTGTTCCTTTAAGTATTTTGCAGTTCCCGAGATTGTTCCTCCAGTTCCGCTACAGGCTACAAGGTGTGTAATCTGACCTTTGGTTTGTTCCCAAATTTCTGGTCCTGTAGTGTTATAATGTGCATCAACATTTAATTGATTAAAATATTGATTAATATAAACCGAACCTTTGGTCTCTTCATGTAGTCTCTTGGCAACATTATAATAAGAACGCTCATCATCTGCAGAAACGTGCGCTGGGCAAACGTATACTTTGGCTCCTAGACTTCGTAACATATCGATTTTGTCTTTGGATGATTTTGAGCTAACAGCTAGAATGCAATTATATCCTTTTATAATGCTTACCATTGCTAAGCTAAAACCTGTATTGCCCGAAGTAGTTTCTATAATTGTATCTCCTGGAGATAAAATTCCTTTCTTTTCGGCCTCTTCAATAATATATAATGCGATTCTATCTTTTGAGGAATGTCCCGGATTAAAAGCTTCTACCTTTGCGTAGAAATTGCCTTCTAACTCTTCAGTGATTTTATTTAGTTTAATAAGCGGTGTATTGCCTATTAGTTCTAAAACGTTGTTGTAAGCAGTTATTTCTTCTTTCATAAAAAAATAGTTAATCGAGGGTATTTTTAAATTAACCTCGACAGGTTGCAAATTTAACAAAAAAATTCTAATTACCTTTTAATTTTCTCTAAATCTAATAAAAAACTAAACTCTTTGGCAAGTTCCTTTAGGGCTTCAAAACGCCCGGAAGCACCGCCATGACCCGCATCCATGTTTGTATGAAGGAATAATAAATTATTATTAGTTTTTTTATTTCTTAATTTAGCTACCCATTTAGCAGGTTCCCAATATTGCACCTGAGAATCATGTAAACCAGTAGAAATGTACATATTAGGGTATTTTTGAGCACTTATGTTATCATATGGTGAATAAGACAACATATAGTCATAATATTTCTTTGTATTGGGATTTCCCCACTCATCATACTCTCCAGTAGTTAACGGAATACTACTATCTAACATTGTGGTCATGACATCTACAAATGGTACTTGAGCAATTACACCGTTATATAATTCGGGTGCCCAATTTACAATAACACCCATTAAAAGCCCGCCAGCAGAGCCTCCTTCGGCATATAAGTGTTCTGGTGAAGTATATTTTTGCTCAATTACGTGTTTAGAGCAATCTATAAAATCTGTAAAAGTATTCTTCTTTTTCAATAATTTCCCATCTTCATACCATTGTCTTCCTAAATCTTCTCCTCCACGAATATGTGCTATTGCAAAAACAAAACCTCTATCTAGTAATGATAATCGTGTTGAAGAAAAATAAGTATCCATTGTAATTCCGTATGATCCGTATGCATAAAGTAATAACGGGTTTTTACCATTTTTCTCCAATCCTTTACGGTAAACCATAGAAATTGGCACTTTTACACCATCTGTAGCAGTAGCCCAAATACGTTCTTCGATGTAGTTATCCTTATCAAACTTCCCTCCTAGAACTTGTTGTTCTTTTAGGATTTCTTTGGTTTTCGTTTTCATATTAAAATCGATAACCGAAGATGGTGTTGCTAACGATTGGTAACCATAACGTAAAATATCCGTGTCAAAATCGATATTTGTTGTGGTATAAGCACTGTAGGTCTCACTGCCAAAAGGCAAATAATAATCTGGTTCCCCATTCCAAGGCATGATTCGGATGTGGTTTAACCCATTCGAACGCTCCTCTACAACTAAATAATTCTTGAAAATTTCAATGTCTTCTAATAAAACATCTTCTCTATGCGGAATAAGATCTTTCCAGTTTTTCTTTCCAGTAGCATTTTCAGGCGTTTTCATCAACTTAAAGTTCGTCGCCTTATCTTTATTGGTCAGAATATAAAAATGGTCCTCAAAATGCGAAATACTGTATTCTAAACCACGAACACGAGGCTGAAAAACAACAAACTCTCCATCTGGATTATCAGAATTTAGTGTTCTATATTCGGTAGTAAGTGTACTTCCTGAACTAATTACAATATATTTACGGGATTTCTCTTTACCTACAGAAACATTAAAAGTATCATCCGTTTCTTCAAAAACCAAAACATCATTTATAGAATCTGTATTTAATTTATGTTTAAAAACTTTATCAGCACGCAATGTAACCTCATCTTGTTTCGTATAAAACATAGTTTTGTTATCATTTGCCCAAACTGAACTTCCTGTTGCATTTTCGATTTTATCCGAAAGAATTTCGCCAGTTTCTAAGTTTTTAATCTGAATGGTATAGATTCTTCTTCCAACTAAATCCTGCGCAAAAGATACAAATTTATTATCAGGACTTATACTCAATCCGCCTAATTTAAAGTAATTATGTCCTACTGATAACTCATTACAATTAAATAAGATTTCTTCATCGGCAGTTAAACTTCCTTTTTTACGAGAATAAATTGGGTAATCTTTGCCCGTTTCAAAACGAGTAATATAAAAATATCCATTATAAAAATAAGGAACCGACTCATCATCTTCCTTAATCCTGGCTTTCATCTCCTCATATAATGCTTTCTGTAGATCTTTAGTATGCGCTGTCATACTTTCGTAGTAAGCATTCTCTTGATTTAGATAGTCAATAACTTCAGGATTTTCTCTATCATTCAGCCAAAAATAATTATCAATTCTAACTTCTTTATGTTTCTTTAATGACTTAGGAATTTCTTTAGCTATGGGGGCAGCAATTTTATTTGGCATTTTTTGGATTTTAATTTTAAAATGAAAGTACAAAAATAACATAAACGAACGGGTAACTAAATGCTTTTTTATCTAATTAACACTTGAATTTAAATTTGAATTAGTAATTTCGTTCTATAATTTAAAAACAACCGAAAATGGATTTAATGGGAATGATGGGAAAGCTTAAAGAAACCCAACAAAAAATTGAAGATACAAAGAAACGATTAGATACGGTTTTAATAGATGAACAAAGTGCTGATGGATTATTAAAAGTTACTTTGACAGCTAACCGAAAAATAAAATCAATTACAATTGCTGATTCTTTATTAGAAGATAAAGAGCAATTAGAAGATTACCTGATTGTAACATTAAATAAAGCAATAGAAAAAGCTACAGATGTTAACCAAACCGAGCTTGATGCTGTCGCAAAAATGGATATGCCAATGATTCCTGGAATGGATGATTTGTTTAAGTAAGGTACAAAGGTTCAAAAAAGCTACAAAGGTTCAAAGGTTTTACATCATTAGTAAACTTTGAACCTTTTTTATTTCTAAGACTTTTAAAAATTTATGCTATTGCAAAATAGATAATCTTTTAAATAAATAAAAAAAGCTCAAAGACTCAAATATTTACACTAATTAGTAAACTTTGAACCTCTGAACCTTTGTTTCTCTGTACCTTTCTTAAACCTTTTTTTTTAAAACTTCTGAAGCGTTTCTAAAACATATGTATGCATTACTTGTCTATAATCAAGATGCGTAACAATCCTAAGTTTTCCGTTACCCATTGAACTTATCGAAATATTTTTTTGTTTTAATTTTTCTATCAAAAGCTGATCACTGAAGTTTGGCTGCAATGAGAAAATTAGAATATTCGTCTCTACAGGTTCTACTGAAGCAACCCAATGTTTTGTTAGCAAAACCGCTTCGATTTCTTTGGCTCTTCTATGATCTTCTGCCAATCTTTCTAAGTTATTTTCTAAGGAAAAAATTGCAGCTGCCGCCAAATAACCAACCTGACGCATTCCTCCTCCCAACATTTTTCGGATTCTTAATGCTCTTTTTATATCGGCTTTAGTTCCTAATAACATAGAACCAATTGGAGCACCCAATCCTTTTGAGAAACAAACCGAAATGGTATCGAATATTTTTCCAAATTCTTTCGGATCTTGTCTTTTTGCAACTAAAGCATTCCAAATTCTGGCTCCATCTAAGTGGAATTTCAAATTATTAGCATCACAAACTTGTTTTATCTTCCTTAAATCTTCAAGTTCATAACATGCCCCTCCACCTTTATTAGTAGTATTTTCTACACATACTAAACTCGTTAATGGACTATGATAAAACTCAGGGTCATTAATTGCTGCTGCAACCTGCTCGGCGGTAATCATACCACGATGCCCATCTAATAAACAACAAGAAACACCGCTATTAAACGAAGCTCCTCCTCCTTCATAATGAAAAACGTGTGCATATTTATCGGCAATTAATTGCTCTCCTGGTTGTGTATGTAATTTTATTGCGGTTTGATTTGCCATGGTTCCAGATGGAAAAAATAACCCTGCTTCCATACCGAACATTTCTGCTACTCCAGCTTCAAGTTCAATAACCGTCGGGTCTTGCTTGTAAACATCATCTCCTACTTTAGCATTGAACATGTATTGCAACATTTCAATACTAGGTTTGGTAATGGTATCGCTAATTAAATTTATTTCCATATTCTAAAAACTGTATCTTAATTTTACACAACAAAATTACGTATTACTAA
The DNA here is from genome assembly GCF_057834355.1 of Flavobacterium sp. GL_143. Lineage (NCBI taxonomy): Bacteria > Pseudomonadati > Bacteroidota > Flavobacteriia > Flavobacteriales > Flavobacteriaceae > Flavobacterium > Flavobacterium sp. GL_143. The sequence continues at coordinate 5,095,675 of NZ_CM174401.1, forward strand.
TAGTTATTTTAAGCAAGTTTTAGTAAAATTTAACTTGTAAATAACATCAGAACCAAATTAACGTATTATTTATAAAAAACATATAAACACACATTAATAGTTTTAAATAAATTTTAAAATCGGCTAACTAATTTTAAAAAACATATTCACGTAAGTTATATTTTTCATTATTATTTGTGCTATTACGCTATAATATAAACTTTTAGTATTCTTTTTTCTCCAATGAAATTTATTTCCATATTCTAAAAACTATATCTTATTTTTGTCCAGCATAATTACGTATTTACTAATAGTTTTTTTTAAAAACACTTTTCTGTAAAATCTAATCTATAAGTAACATAAAACCGAATTAGCGTACTATTTATAAAATATAAAACTACTATTAATTTATGACAACTACCGAACAAATAAAAGGTATTGTGGAGCGCCTTGGTGCGTTGAGGAGGTATCTTTGACGTTGATGCCAAATTAATTGAAATCGCCAACGAAGAAGAAAAGACTTTTGCACCTGATTTCTGGAACAATGCAAAAGAAGCCGAGATTATTGTAAAAAATCTAAGAAACAAGAAAAAATGGATCGAAGATTATAACAAAGCCATCGAACTTACTGATGAGTTGCAAATTGCCTATGATTTTTACAGAGAAGGAGGGCTTTCGGCTGAAGAATTAGACGAGCATTATAAAGCTGCGCAATTACATATCGAAAATATCGAGTTTAAAAACATGCTTTCAGACGAAGGTGATAGCTTAAGTGCCGTAGTACAAATTACTGCTGGCGCCGGAGGAACCGAAAGTTGCGATTGGGCAGGAATGCTTATGCGTATGTATATGATGTGGGGCGAAAGTTATGGCTACAAAATAAAAGAACTTAACTTTCAGGCTGGTGAGGTTGCAGGTATCAAAACCGTTACTTTAGAGTTTGAAGGAGATTATTCTTTTGGTTATTTAAAAGGAGAAAACGGCGTACATCGTTTAGTTCGAATTTCCCCTTTTGATAGTAATGCTAAGCGTCATACCTCATTTGCATCTGTTTACGTTTATCCGCTTGTCGATGATAGTATCGAAATTGATATTAATCCTGCCGATATTGAAATTACAACTTCTCGTTCTAGTGGCGCAGGAGGGCAAAACGTAAATAAGGTTGAAACCAAAGTACAATTGGTCCACAAACCAACAGGAATTCAAATTCAATGTTCTGAAACAAGATCTCAACAAGACAACAGACAACGTGCCATGCAAATGTTACGATCTCAGTTATACGAAATCGAATTAAAGAAACAGCAAGCACAACGTGCCGATATCGAAGCTGGAAAAATGAAGATAGAATGGGGATCACAAATTAGAAACTATGTGATGCAACCGTATAAATTAGTCAAAGATGTTCGTACAGGTTATGAAACCAGCGATGTCGATGGCGTAATGAATGGTGAAATCGACCCTTTCCTTAAAGCATTCTTAATGATGATGGGACAAAAAGAAGAAGAATCTTAATCTCAAACGAATAGTTAACCCAGCATTTTTGCTGGGTTTTTCTTTTACTATAGTGGCCCAACTAAAGAAACACCAACACCTACTGTAGTTTGCAAATTATTATAATCAATTAGAGTTTCTCCGTACCCGTGCGAAACCAAAAGAAATCCTTTTAAATTTCCTGCAATTGGATATGACCACGAGAATGCGGCATTCCCCCTATTTCTATCAAAATTTAAATTATTACTTCCTGTAAAAGTAAAAATGCTCTTATTGTTAGTATAAATAATATTTATATCTCCACGACCTATATATTGAGCAATATCCGGGTTATCATCTTTTTCCGAACGAAGCCTTAGCCAAGGCCTCACATAAACACTCCAATTATCACGGTCAAATCCTAAATGAAATATAATCCTGTTCCAACTTCTGGAAAAAGGCAAACCTTTACCATTTGATTCATGATTAAATGCAACACCAGCCATTCGCATATTAAACCCTAAAATATTAAAGTTAAGTGGGTAATTAAAAATAACTTCTGGCTCATAATTAATTTCTCTAAATGGCCTTGACAAACTCTCGTTATAAATCTGCCATTGCGATGCTTGCGTATATCCAACCCATAAATCGCCTTTTCCAAAAAGCAGATTGTGAAATATTTTTGTTTTAAAACTAAGCTGAAATTTAGTTTCAATATTATTATAGTTCGTTCCTGGTGGTGCAACATATTCGGGCTTACCATTTCCTGAGTATGGTTGCTCATTTGGCGAACTATACCAATTAGCAGGCAAAATATAAATAGACTTATATGGCGTTATTAAAAATGTTCCGTTAGATGACTCAGGAGTTAACTCCCATCTCTCGGATATTGTATGAAGTTTATTAGGCTTACTAAACAAGTCTTTAACCTGAGAATAAGCAAATAAGGAATTAAATAACAGGAAAAAAAGTATGTTTTTTATAGAAAATATTTTCATGACTGTTTGGTTAAATTTTATCATAAAAATACTGTTTAAAGAACCATTACACTTACATTTTTACATTAAAATATTATATCATTCGTGCTCTATTTATATACGATTTCCCATATATCAGTACTAATCTCTAGATAAACCAAAAAAGAACCATTAAAGTTAGCAAATCAAAAAACTGTTAACAATTTAATAGATTTAATAACGTTTTTATAATAATAGAATTGTTATTATATCTTTTTATTAAAATACATCAAAATATAATTAGGTAATTAAATACTAATTGATTTTATTTGGCAAAAAATACCGCTAACCCCCTAAAACTATAAAACAATAAATGAAATCCTATTCTATCCAAGAGCTGAATGAAGTAATTAATGGTGTTATTTATGGTAATACTTCACAGAACATTACCGCAACTGAACAATTAGACAAAGCCACCAATACCGAAATTTCGTTCATTGGAAATAAAAAATACGAAAAACACTGGCAAGACTCCAAAGCAAGCGTAGCTGTTGTTAATGAAGATATTTCGATAGAACCAGGAGAAAACCGTGCATTTATAAAAGTAAAGAATGCTGATTTGGCAATGTCACAAATCTTAGCTCTTTTTGCCCCACCTACACCTATATTCCATAATAACATCCATGTTAGAGCAGTTGTAGATGAGTCTGCAATTATTGGCGAAGGCGTTCGTATTGGTGCAGGATGCTATATAGGCCCAAAAGTAAAACTAGCAGACAATGTAACTATTTACCCAAATGTGACTATTCTTGATGAATCTACTATCGGAAAAAATACTATTATTTGGTCAGGAACAGTAATCCGTGAGCGTTGTCATATTGGTAATGACTGTATCATACATCCTAATGCAACTATTGGAGCCGACGGTTTCGGATTTCGTCCATGTAGTGAAAAAGGATTAGTTAAAATTCCGCAAATCGGAAATGTAATTATAGGAAACGGAGTTGAGATTGGAGCAAATTCATGTGTTGACCGTGGTAAATTTAGTTCTACAGTTCTTGGAGATGGCTGTAAAATTGATAATTTAGTTCAAATTGGTCATAATAGTAAACTAGGTAAGTTTTGTATCATGGCTGGAAATAGTGGTTTAGCCGGATCTGTAACACTAGGAAACGGAGTTATCATTGGTGGTAGTGCCTCGATAAAAGACCATACAACTATTGGAGATGGTGCAATTGTTGGTGCAGGATCTGGAGTTACCGGAGATATTCCTGCTGGCAAAACTATGTTAGGATATCCTGCTGTAGAAGCTCGTGATGCTTTAAAACAATGGGCAATCTTAAAACGATTAGTTTGCGATTCTAAAAAATAAAACAATATTCCTCATATATAAAAAAACAGAAGTTCGCTTCTGTTTTTTTTTGCTTATAACTGTTTCTGAACACTTTACAGTTACATTTTTTAAAACAAATTAATTATACTGTTTATTTCGATCGATTTCGTAAATTAGCACACACTATTTTGTTAAAAAACTATATTATTATGGATTTAAACTTCAATAAAAACGAAGATCACAATAAACTCTTACTTTCTGAACTAAAACAAAAATTTGCCAAAGTAAAATTAGGTGGTGGCGAAAAACGCATCGAAAAACTTCATGCCGAAGGTAAAATGACAGCAAGAGAGCGAATTAATTATTTACTTGATGAAAATTCAAAAAATATAGAAATTGGAGGTTTTGTTGGAGAAGGAATGTATGCAGAACACGGTGGTTGCCCATCTGGCGGTGTTGTTGTAAAAATAGGTTATGTACGAGGAAAACAATGTGTAGTTGTTGCCAATGATGCTACTGTAAAAGCTGGTGCCTGGTTTCCTATTACTGCCAAAAAAAATCTACGCGCACAAGAAATAGCAATGGAAAACAGATTACCTATTATATATCTTGTAGATAGTGCTGGAGTTTATTTGCCGTTGCAAGATGAAATCTTTCCAGACAAAGAACATTTCGGACGTATTTTTAGAAACAATGCCATAATGAGCAGTATGGGTATAACTCAAATCGCTGCTGTAATGGGTAGTTGTGTCGCTGGTGGAGCTTATTTGCCAATCATGAGCGATGAAGCATTGATTGTAGATAAAACAGGAAGTATATTTCTTGCAGGAAGTTATTTGGTAAAAGCAGCTATTGGAGAAACAATCGACAATGAAACTCTGGGTGGAGCAACAACTCACTGCGAAATTTCGGGTGTTACGGATTATAAAGCCAAAGACGATAAAGACGCATTAGATAAAATAAAAAACATTGTAGATAAAATTGGTGATTATGATAAAGCGGGTTACAACCGCATTAAAGCAGAAAAACCAGCTTTAGATCCAAAAGAAATTTATGGTATTTTGCCAAAAGCCCGAAATGAGCAATACGATATGATGGAAATCATCAAGCGTATGGTTGATAATTCGGAATTTGAAGCCTATAAAGAAGGTTATGGTCAATCATTAATTACAGGTTATGCCCGAATAGATGGTTGGGCAGTAGGAATTGTAGCCAATCAAAGAAAAGTAGTAAAAACAGCCAAAGGCGAAATGCAATTTGGTGGAGTTATTTACTCAGATAGCGCAGATAAAGCAACTCGTTTTATTGCTAATTGTAATCAGAAAAAAATTCCACTAGTTTTTGTACAAGATGTTACTGGTTTCATGGTAGGATCTAAATCTGAACATGGAGGAATTATAAAAGATGGTGCCAAAATGGTAAATGCCGTAAGTAATTCAGTAGTACCAAAATTTACCGTTATCGTTGGTAATTCATATGGTGCAGGAAACTATGCTATGTGTGGTAAAGCCTACGATCCAAGACTAATATTTGCATGGCCAAGTGCCGAACTGGCAGTAATGGGCGGAACTCAAGCAGCAAAAGTATTGGCACAAATCGAAGCTTCTTCTTTAAAATCAAAAGGAGAAATTGTAGACGAAGCCAAAGAAGCTGAATTATTTGCAAAAATAAAAGCGCGTTACGATGAACAAGTTTCTCCATATTATGCAGCTTCCCGATTATGGACAGATGCTATTATCGACCCTCTAGATACCCGAACATGGATTTCTATGGGGATTGAAGCAGCGAACCACGCTCCTATTTTAAAACCATTTAATCTAGGCGTTATTCAGGTATAAACACATTTTAATTCTCAAAAAGATAAAATTACCCAAATCAATTTTGCAGTCCAAGAAATAACTATGTCGTTAAAAATTAGTAACTTAGTACTATTATTTTAAATAACATAATATCATGGAAAATGTAAAAAATTTAAATAAATGGGCAAATGCGCACACTTATTTACCTGTAGATTTATTACGTATTGCTTTGGGTGTATTTTTATTTATGAAAGGTGTTTTCTTCGTAACAAACATCCAATACTTACATGATTTAATATCTCCAATTGATAAATTTGGTGGCGGAATGTTCCTTTTACATTACATAGCACCAGCACACATGATTGGAGGTATCATGATTGTTTTTGGATTGCTTACCCGATGGGCAATTGGTGCACAATTACCAATCTTATTAGGAGCAATTTTAGTAAATTTTATGGGCGAAATGCATTCTCAAAATTTACTATTAGCAATTTGTGTCTTTATTGTTTGTTTATTTTTCTTTTTTTACGGCAGTGGAAAACATTCTGCCGATTATTATTTTAAAATACAACAATAACACATTAAAACAACAACATTTGTCTTATGTTATGCGTTTTTTTTCCTAAAAGGGCATATAAATTGCCTTTTATGATTTAAATTTGCAGCATGAATTGGATTCGTAAGACCATCGTATTTGTTGGGCTTTTAATGCTCTTTTTATCTGCTTATAATGCAGACAAAGTTGCTATTGACGTAATTCAACCTCAAAAAACAGATTCGAATTTCACCCACGACAGCATCCATACTTCAGCTTTTATACAACCACAAGCTGGATTTCATGTTGTAGCCGATGTAAAAACAAACTATCCGAGTCCTACTCTTAACAAATGGTTTGATACTTTTTTAATTGTAATCCCAGATTGCAAAATTCAAAGAAGTATATCCAATTTTGCAAATCAAACTTTAAATCAGAGCAAAAAAATTTCAATATTGCTCTACCCTTTCCATTATTTCTGGTGATTTAATCACATGATTCTAGCTACAGAAGATTAGTTTCTTCTACTACAACCGGTTTGCAAACTGCATTCGGTTTATTATTTCATGTTATATAATTAAATCTTAAATACAAACAATAATGGATACATCTGTAACTATAATAGGCATTGCACTTGCCATAATCACACTATTACCTCTTTATTTTTCTTTACGTTCTAATTCGTTAAACAAAGCAAAAATCAAAGCAATAAAAGAAAAACATAGCCTAAATGGAGCTTTTGATTTTGATTTAACAGAATCACAAAACAAAAGAATTCTAACTATAGATAAAAAAAACAAAGGCTTTTTAGTAATGAACTTTAATAAAGGAAAAGAAGAAGCTTCATTTATAGATTTAAATCATGTAAAATCTTGTCGATTAGTTCCTACTACCGAAGTAGACGATACTATCGTAAAAGTTGATTTTGAGTTTCAAGACAAGATATCAGGACAAAAAATTGTAATTCCATTTTACAACATTGAAGACGATCAAATAAGGCAAGTTTGCTTGCATGAAGATCAACAATTAGGTAAAAAATGGGTGCAAATCATCCAAGATTGTATTTCTAGTTAGTTCTTAATTCGCTAAAGAGGTTCTTCATGAGCCTCTTTTTTTTGGATTACATTATGATAATTATCATTTTAATCTCTTTGTATTCTAATTAATTTTGATTTCGCTTAAATAATGTGCTATGAAAAATTCGTTGATACAAAAATATAATGTTCCAGGACCAAGATACACTAGCTATCCAACGGTTCCATATTGGAATGAAAATGATTTTACTTATCAACTTTGGATTGAATCTCTACAGAGATCATTTGCCGAAAGCAATCAAAAAGACGGAATTAGTCTATATATTCATTTGCCTTTTTGCGAAAGCATGTGTACTTTTTGTGGTTGCAATAAGCGAATTACAAAAAATCATGATGTAGAGAATCCATATATAGAAGCAGTAATTAAAGAATGGAGTATATACTGCAAACTTCTTAACGAAAGACCAATAATAAAAGAGATTCATCTGGGGGGCGGAACACCTACTTTCTTCTCCCCTAAGAATCTTGAAGATTTAATAAACGGTATTTTTTCTTATGCTGATAAAGCCAAAGAACACGAATTTAGCTTTGAAGGTCATCCTAACAATACAACTTATGAGCATTTACAAAAGCTTTATAATTTAGGTTTCCGAAGAGTTAGCTATGGTGTTCAGGACTATTCTCAAAAAGTACAAAAAGCAATTCATCGCGAGCAGTCTTTTCATAATGTTGCCAAAGTAACTTTTTGGGCTAAAGAAATTGGTTATACCTCTATAAGTCATGATTTAATTTTTGGTTTACCTTTTCAGAAAGTTGAAGACATAATTGACACAATAGAAAAAACAAATTCATTACAACCTGACCGTCTTGCTTTTTATAGCTATGCCCATGTTCCTTGGATTAAAGGTAACGGACAAAGAGGATTTAGTGATGAAAACGTTCCTAAAGATGCCGAAAAAAGAAAATTATATGAAATTGGAAAACAATTATTATATAAAAACGAATATCATGAAATTGGTATGGATCATTTTGCCCTAAAATCTGACCATTTATATACTGCTTTTAAAGACGGTAAATTACATCGTAATTTTATGGGATATAGTGCATCTAAAACACAATTAATGATTGGCTTGGGAGTTTCATCTATAAGCGATAGCTGGTATAGTTTTGCTCAAAATGTAAAAAGCATAGAAGACTACTATCAATTATTAGAATGGGACAAACTTCCTGTTGTAAAAGGGCATATACTTACCGAAGAGGACCTTATTATTAGAAAACACATCTTAAACTTGATGTGCAATTTTGAAACAACATGGAGCGAAGAAAGTAATTACTTTAAAGAAATACCTGAAATTCTAATTCAGTTAAAAGAAATGGAGAATGATGGATTACTTACTATTACAAATGAAACAATAAAGGTTACTGAAACTGGTAAACCTTTTGTACGCAATATCTGTATGGCTTTTGATTTACATTTAAAAAGAAAAGCTCCTGAAACAAGTTTATTCTCAATGACTATTTAATAAAAAAAACTCCTAATGACAATTAGGAGTTTCTTGTATAAATAAGCTCATATTAGATGGAGAAAGATATGGAATCCCCAATCCTAATCCTCTCAAAATAAACAATACTCCAATAAAAATAGCAACATAAGGAATTACTTTTTGAAATTTATTTCGAGTAGATTGCGTTAAAAAGGAATTAAAATATACTACACTGGTCATTAAAGGAACTGTTCCTAGTCCAAACAAAACCATATATAGAACACCAAACTCGGCACTTTGCATTGCAATCGCACCAAATAAAGCCACATATACCATTCCGCATGGTAAAAAACCATTGAGCATTCCTATAATAAAAAGAGACTTGTAACTTTTGTTTCTAAAATGTTTTCCTAGGTTCGACTTTATTCTTGAGATAAGTCTGTAAATAGGTTTTGAAAAATTATACCTGGCAAATATGTTTTCGGGTGTTAAAACTACTATTATCATAATCACACCGATAAGAATAGATAGTTTTTGCTGGATTCCTGCCAGGAAAAAACCTTTTCCTAATAATCCAAAAACTAATCCTATCGTTCCATATGCAGTTAATCTTCCTAAGTGGTAAACTGTAACCTGTAGTGCTTTTTTTACTTGATTATGCTTATCTACTGGCAACATCATAGCAATAGGACCACACATACCAATACAATGAAAACTACTGATTAAACCGAATATAAAAGCAGAATAGAGCATTGTTTTCTATATTTAGATAATTATGCAAAAATCTTTTTAGTTAATATAAACAACTTCTTTGGTTAAATACTGTTTACCATTATATTGCCATTCCATATTAACATCCCAACGTCCTTTTATCAATTTCTTTTGAGGAATCAATAATTCAGAATTTGTTAAGGCTATTGCTGTATTAAAATCTAGTTTTTTATTTGATGGGCGGTACATTAATACTTCCCCTTTAATTTTTTTACTTTCAAAAGTATTTGGAAAAACAATTTTTACTCCATCTTTCATCGTAATAATTGTTGGTTTTTGTTTTAAATCATGCGCATTTTGAACACGCTCCATTTCTTCTCCAAAATGTGAATCATGCTTATAATACTCTTCTACAACCAAATCATTATCATATTTACTATCTGATTGTACTTTAAAAACAAAGTATAAAATGAAAGTCATAAACAATCCGAATGCAATTACAATTGCTGTTCCCCAGTTAATTTTCATAATATTGTTTTTTTTTAATTAAAACTTCTTGGCCCTAAAAAGTTTGTTGATGTTGTTTCGATTAACTTATCTCCATTATAAACTCCTATTTGAACCTTGGTTTTGTCACCCTCTAAAAGTGCTTTATCAATTTCTATAAAGAGAGTTCCTTGTGATATCCCTTGTTTTGGAACTTTAAATTTTTGATTTCCAACGTTTTTTATAGTTCCCTTTTGATCAATTAAACCAAAATGAATGTCTGTAAAATCATTCATTGTTTTATTGACTATTTTGTACGTATAAATATTACTTATCTTATCTCCTTTATGTTGAAAAAGTTGTCCTGGTAAACGTAAAACTATAGCTTGAACATCATTTCTTAAAAATAGCATTCCAACAAAAATTCCAAGCAAGATAATCAATACTGCTGTATAACCTTTCATTCTTGCAGTAAACTTAAAAGGTTCTTTTTTCTCTATTTCATCTTCAGATGCATATCGAATAAGTCCTTTTGGTAAACCAACATTTTCCATTATAGTATCACACTCATCAATACAAGCCGTACAATTAGTACATTCTAGTTGAGTTCCGTTTCTTATATCGATTCCCATTGGGCAAACATGTACACATTGTTTACAGTCGATACAATCTCCTTTTCCTGTTGCTGCTCTATCTTCTTGTTTATTATATTTAGCTCTACCTAATTCTTTTTCTCCTCGTACAAAATCATAAGCGACATTAATGGATTTATTATCCAAAAGTACACCTTGTAATCTTCCGTATGGACAAGCTATAATACATACTTGCTCACGAAACCATACAAATACAAAATAGAAAACTGCTGTAAATATCAATAATGCAATAAAGTTACTGGACTGTTTAATTGGTCCTTCCTCAATCATTAAAAATAATTGATCACTTCCCACCAAATAAGCTAAAAAAACATTGGCTATTAAAAAAGAAATCACAAAAAAAATGAACCATTTTGTTAAGCGCTTTCTAATTTTCTCTCCATTCCACTCTTGTTTTGCTAATCGGGTTTGAGCTCCTCTATCTCCATCAATCCAATATTCGATTCGACGGAAAACGAGTTCTAGAAAAATAGTTTGTGGACAAATCCATCCGCAGAAAATACGACCGAATACGACCGTGAACAATAGTATAAATACGATACCTACCAGCATCGAAATTACAAAAAGGTAAAAATCCTGAGGCCAAAAAGGGAATCCAAATATATTAAAACGACGTTCTAATATATTGAACATCATAAATTGATTTCCATTTACTTTTATAAATGGATTTGCAACTAAAATAGCTAGTAAAACATAACTAACCCATTTCCTGTATTCGTAAAACTTACCAGACGGTTTTTTAGGAAAAATAAATTTTCTGTTACCTCCTTCATCAATCGTTCCAATGGTATCTCTAAAAGCTTCGTCTGGTAAATTTGACATTGTATTATTTTTTAACTTGTGTAGTGTCTGTTTGTGTTGCAACTACTGCTGCGTCTGTTTTGGGTGCATCTTTATCTATCCAAATATCTCCTTCTGGTTCTTTCGGATCTTTAGGATTACTACCTTTTAATGATAAGATGTAACTCGATACTTTTTGTATCTCTTTCGGCTTTAACGTTCCTTTCCATGCTATCATCCCTTTTCCGTCACGTCCTCCATTAGTTACTGTATGGAAAATTTCTTTTATTCCTCCCCCTAAGATCCAATGATCATCGGTTAAGTTTGGTCCAATTTGCCCTCCTCCATCAGCTCTGTGACAAGCAGCACAATTGGTCGTGAATATTTCTTTTCCTGCAGCAATATCAGCAGCATCTGTTAGCAAGGTAACCGTTTTCTCATCCATTAAATCCGGAGCAGTTTTAAGATACTCATCAACATCTATCTTAGCTTGAGCCATTTCCTTTTGCAACTCCATTTCTTGGTTATCTGCACCAAACAACTCGTAACGTGCCATATAAACTACGGCAAAAACAATAGTAATGTAGAATAAATAAATCCACCATGGCGGTAAGTTATTATCTAACTCTTTGATACCATCATAATCGTGATTCAATAACAAAGTTCCTTCCGTTTCCATCGGTTCTGTCTTTGTTAATTTTTGCATCAAATTTTTATACCAGGCTCTTTCTTTTAAACTCAACTTGCTATCAATTTCAAGCTTAGCCTTTTGTTCATCTGTTAGCAAACTATATGTTATGCTATCTATTGCACTTACAGTAATTTCTATTGCTATTAAAAGGAAAAGAAATACAAACAAGAAGACAGAAACCATTGGGTATTTTATAAATGCTGGCCTATCACCTGAGTCTATAAAATATTCCATTGCACCAAAAACGATGAAGAAAATTAGTGGTAATCGTACATATACTGGAATTAATTTTTTCATTTTATATATTATTTTTAATTCTACAATTTAATTTTCGTCTAATGGTATATGACTCATTTCTTCAATCTTTTCTTTCTTGTATGAAAACACCCAAATTCCCAGGCAAACAAAAAAGATAAAAAATATTAGTAAGGAAAGTATTGGGAAGATCTGTACGCCCGCAATAGTTTCTAAGTTGTGTTTTACTTGTTCAAACATAATTTCTCTATTTTGAAGTCTCTTTTACTTTGATATCTGTTCCTAATCTTTGCATGTAAGCAATAAGCGCTACGATTTCTCTTTCATTCATCGGAATGAATTTCTCTCCTTTTGCCTCAGCTTTTTTCTTACTATCTGCATAACTAGCAACATAGTCTGGATCGTTTTCTAAATTCTTTTCGATTTTTAAAGCTTGTGCTCTTAATAATTTTTGAGCATTTGCTACTTCTTCAGCAGAATATGGAACTCCTAGTTGAACCATTACTTCCATTTTCTTCTGTGTCAATGAAATATCCATTGGCTTATTATCAAACAACCATTTGTATCCTGGCATGATTGAACCTGCCGATATACTTTGTGGATTCCAGAAGTGATTAAAGTGCCAGTTATCATTATACTTACCACCTACTCTTAATAAATCTGGTCCTGTACGTTTAGACCCCCACAAGAATGGATGATCGTATACAAATTCTCCCGCTTTAGATTGTGGTCCATAACGTTCAACTTCACTTCTGAACGGACGTACTGATTGTGAGTGACATCCAACACATCCTTCACGAATGTATATATCACGACCTTCTAATTCTAACGGTGAATATGGTTTTACACTTGTAATCGTAGGAATATTTGATTTTACCATAATCGTAGGTACGATTTGAATAATTCCTCCAATTAAAATAGCAATTGTAGCCAAAATTGTTAACTGGATAGGTTTTCTTTCTAACCATGAGTGGAATTTTTCTCCACGAACTCTACTACTACTAATTCTTTCTAATGCTGGTGCTTCTGCCAATTCATCTTCAATTGGGTTACCTACTCGTATTGTTTGAATTATGTTGTAAACCAATACAAACATCCCTACAAGATATAAAGTACCTCCAATAGCTCTCATCCAATATAATGGCATAATCGCTGTAACTGTTTCCAGGAAGTTTCCGTAAGTTAAAGTACCATCTGGATTAAACTGTTTCCACATCGACGCTTGTTGAAAACCAGCAACGTACATTGGTAATGTATATAATATAATTCCTAACGTACCAATCCAAAAATGGAAGTTGGCTAATTTTTTAGAAAATAAAGTACTTTTTGTCATTCTTGGTATCAACCAATAAATCATACCAAAGGTCATAAATCCATTCCATGCTAATGCTCCAACGTGTACGTGAGCAATAATCCAGTCTGTATAATGCGCGATAGCATTTACATTTTTAAAAGAAAGCATTGGTCCTTCAAAAGTTGCCATACCATAACCTGTAATTGCAACAACAAAGAATTTTAAAACTGGTTCTTCACGAACCTTGTCCCACGCACCTCTTAATGTTAAAAGCCCGTTTATCATACCTCCCCAAGATGGAGCAAGTAACATAATAGAGAAAGCAACTCCTAAATTTTGCGCCCAGTTTGGTAACGCTGAATATAATAAGTGGTGAGGACCAGCCCAGATGTATATAAAAATTAATGACCAGAAATGTATAATCGATAGTCTATAAGAATACACTGGACGGTTAGCTATTTTAGGTACAAAGTAATACATTAAACCTAAGAACGGAGTTGTTAAAAAGAATGCAACTGCATTATGACCATACCACCACTGCACTAAAGCATCCTGAACTCCTGCGTAAACAGAATAACTTTTCATTGCAGAAACTGGTATCTCTATATTATTAAAAATATGTAATACTGCAACAGTAACAAATGTGGCTAGATAGAACCAAATTGCAACATATAAATGGCGCTCTCTACGACGTAAAATTGTACCAATCATGTTGATACCCATTACAACCCAAATTAAAGTAATAGCAATATCTATTGGCCACTCTAATTCGGCATATTCTTTAGATGATGTATAACCTAAAGGCAATGAAATTGCTGCCGCTACAATAATTAATTGCCATCCCCAAAAATGTACATTACTTAAAAAGTCACTGAACATTCTGGCTTTTAAGAGTCGCTGCAAAGAATAATACATTCCTGCAAAAAACGCGTTCCCTACAAAGGCAAAAATAACTGCGTTGGTGTGTAAAGGTCTTAATCGTCCATAGCTTAACCATGAGATTCCGTCGGTAATATTAGGAAAGAGGTACATAACGGCCAATGTAAGACCGACCAGCATCCCTACTACACCAAAAAGAATGGTAGCATAAATGAATTTCTTTACAATTTTGTTGTCGTAATAAAATTGTTGCATTTCCATAATCTAGATTTGTTTTTCTGTGGTTGTTTTTATTTTATTATTGGGAGTTTTTTTGATTTCATCATCAAAAAGCATTCGAACGGAAGGAGTGTAATCATCATCATACTGTCCTGATTTTACAGCTATTACGAATGCTATAAAAAAACCAATGGCAATGATGATACTAACTGAGATTAATAAATAAATTACGCTCATAACTTAAGAAATTTGTTAAACAAAATTACTTTTATACATTCTTTTAAAATATGACATTTATCATACCTTAGCTAGTTATGTTAAATTTATGAAAAAATAACCTTTGAATTATTTATAATCATTTTAAACTACTATTACTGAAATAGTTAGATGCTAATGTTACAAAACTCACTATCGTAATAGTACTCAAAGGCATTATAATAGCCGCCACCAGAGGCAATAAGTTACCTGTAATAGCGAAAGAAAGTCCTACAACATTATAAAGTAGTGATAAAACAAAACTCATCTTAATGATTTTAATAGCGTTCTTGGAGAGTTTTAAAAAATAATTTAAACGCTGGAATTCAGTTGCATCCAGAATTGCATCACAAGCAGGAGAAAAAACATTTACATTCTCTGAAATAGATATTCCTACATTACTTTGTGCTAATGCTCCCGCATCGTTTAATCCATCCCCAACCATCATTACATTATGACCCTGGTCTTGTAGTTCTTTAATAAAGTTTAGTTTTTGTTCCGGTTTTTGATTAAAAACAAGCTCAGTTCCTTTAGGTAAAAGACTTTCTAAAGTTTCTCGCTCTCCATCATTATCACCCGATAATACTTTGATTTTATAATTAAGACTTAACTCTTTAAATAAATCCCCTAACCCTTCTCGATATTGGTTATTAAAAATATATTTACCGTAATAGACTCCATCTATTTTAATATGAAGTGATGTTTGCTGAATTGAGTTTTCTTCTTGATTTGCAACAAAAGAAAATGATCCAATCTGAAATTGATGATTTTCGATTTCCGCCAAGATTCCTTTTCCTGTTATTTCTTTAAAATCATCCAATTTTATTCGGCTTGATTCAGGCAGGAACTCATATAACATTCGACTCAAAGGGTGATTTGAAGCTCGAAGTACATTTTTAAGCATTACAAGGTTTACATCAGAAAGTGCATCTCCTTCGTATGTAATATTCGATTTTTTATTAGTTGTAATAGTTCCAGTTTTATCAAAAACCAATGTATCGACTTTAGCAAGCTGTTCAATAACTAAAGCATTTTTTAAATAAAATTTCTGTTTTCCTAAAATCCTTAAGATATTACCAAATGTAAATGGTGCCGTCAATGCCAGTGCACATGGACATGCTACAATAAGTACCGCTGTAAAAACATTAAAAGCTGTATTAGCGTCTATAAATATCCAATAACCAAAACCTGCAAACGCAATTAATAATAAAATTGGTGTAAAATAACGACTTATAGTATCGGTTATCGTCTTGTGTTTTTGCTGAACATCTTTCTGGAAAATATCATTTCCCCACAATTGTGTCAAGTAACTCTGAGAAACAGTATGCAATACTTCCATCTCTATCACTTTACCTATTTGCTTTCCTCCTGCAAAAACCTTATCTCCTGATTTTTTGGTAATAGGAACTGCCTCACCAGTTACAAAACTATAATCTATTTCGGCTTTATCACTTATCAAGATTCCATCTACTGGAATTAATTCTTGATTTCTAATTAATAATCGATCCCCTTTATCAATATCATAAATAGGAATACTTTCTTCTTTAGTATTAGGATTTATTCGGGTTACTGCAATAGGAAAATAAGACTTAAAATCTCTTTCGAAGCTTAAAAAACTATAGGTTTTAATCTGAAACATTTTCCCTAACAACATGAAGAAAATCAATCCTGTTAAGCTATCAAAAAAACCTCCTCCATAATCCATGATGATATCAAAAGTGCTTCGAATAAACATAACAATAATTCCTAAAGCGATAGGAATATCGATATTCAGCATTTTACTTTTGATACTTTTATAAGCCGAAACATAATAACCACTTGCTGAATACAAAAAACTTGGCATTGCCAGAATTAATATCAACCAACGAAAAAAGGGTTTGTAATTATCTAGCCAAAATTCTTTTACTTCAAAATATTCTGGGAAAGAAAGTAACATAATGTTCCCAAAACAGAAAAAAGCGACACCTAATTTATATGTCAAACTTCTGTCTACATTATTTTTTCCAGCTTCATAGTTTTCTAAACTTATATATGGCTCATATCCTATTGAACTTAAGGTATAAGCAATATCTTTAAAACTGATTTTTTCTGGATTATAAGTAATTCTAACTTTCTTTTCAGGAAAATTAACCTGAGAAGCACTAATTCCTGGTTTTAGACGATTTAAATTTTCTAAAATCCAAATACAAGAACTACAATGAATATGTGGAATATTTAGCGAGACAATAGCTGTTGTATCCTCTTGGAATTCTAATAACTTTACCTGAATACTTTCATTATCCAGAAAATCATATTTGCCCTGAATATCTTGTGGTGTTGCTCCTGGAGATTTTTCGAAATCATAATAACAAGTTAGGTCATTAAGACTAAAAATCTCATAAACTGTCTTACATCCGCTGCAACAAAATTCTTTTTCATCAAAAACAATTACTTCATTTTTTGGAATAATCAAACCGCAATGAAAACAATTTTGTACACTCATAATTTAACCATTTTATGCTTTTGCAAAGGTCACAAACAGCCTAGTTAAAAAACATGACAATTATCATAGCCTATAAATTACATTTTTAAATTTAATAAAATAAATTGGGAATAAACTTATAGAAATCATTTTTCTGTTATTATTATAAAAAAATAGGATAAAAAAATCATAATTATACCTAATTTTGCAAACAAATAACTTTGCTATGAATAAATGTGACCAATGTATCGTAAGACAACTTACTTCGTTAAAAGCTTTAAACAAAGATGAAGTTATAAAATTAGCTAATAGTAAAACTACCTACACTATTAGAAAAGGCGATTCTATTTTTGAAGAAGGCGAAGTTACTAATGGTGTTTTCTGTGTAAAAGATGGTATTGGTAAACTTTCTAAACTAAGCGCCAATGGTAAAGATCAAATTGTAAAGCTTGTAAAATCTGGAGAACTTTTAGGTCAACGCTCTATGATTAGTAACGAACCTGCTAATTTAAGTGCTAAAGCTTTAGATGACATGGAAGTATGTTTTATTCCTAAAACAGAAATTATCAATTTCTTTAATCAAAACAATCAGTTTTCTATGAATGTGATGAAAACAATTTGTGATGATTTAAAAGAATCAGACAATCATACTGTTTCATTAGCCCAAAAAACCGTTAAATCTCGTTTAGCCGAAACGTTATTATACTTACATGACACATTTGGCGAGAACAAAGACAACACGTTACAAATTCAACTTTCCAGAGATGAACTAGCAAGCATGATTGGTACTGCTACAGAAAGCTGCATCAGGCTATTATCTGACTTTAATAAACTAAAAGTTATTGAATTAGTTGGAAAGAAAATTGTCCTTAAAAATATTAGTGCCTTAAAGAAAATGGCCGAATAATTAAAGCTTCTTTGCTTCGTTCCAAAAAACATCCATTTCTGCCAAAGTCATGTCCATTAATGGCTTTCCTAATTCTCCTGCTTTGCTTTCAAGGTATTGAAAACGTTTTATAAATTTTTTATTGGTGCGTTCTAGTGCATCTTCGGGATTTACATTTAAAAATCGCGCATAATTAATCATCGAGAATAATACATCTCCAAACTCTGCTTCAATTTTATCTTGATTTCCAGCCTCTACTTCTACTTGTAGTTCCTGTAATTCTTCTTGTACTTTATCCCAAACTTGGTGTGGTTCTTCCCAATCAAAACCTACTCCTTTTACTTTATCTTGTATTCTGCTTGCTTTAACTAATGCTGGTAAACTCCTTGGAACACCTTCTAAAACAGATTTTTTACCTTCTTTTAGTTTTAGTTTTTCCCAGTTTTGTTTTACTTCTTCTTCATCTTTTACAACTGTATCGCTATAAATATGAGGATGACGATGAATGAGCTTTTCACAAATTTCATTACATACATCTGCTATATCAAAATCATTTGTTTCGCTGCCTATTTTGGCATAAAAAACAATATGCAACAACAAATCTCCTAATTCTTTTTTTACTTCATTCAGATCATTATCCAGAATTGCATCACCTAGTTCATATGTTTCTTCAATAGTAAGATGGCGTAAACTCTGTATAGTCTGCTTCATATCCCAAGGGCATTTTTCACGCAAATCATCCATTATATTTAATAATCTCTCGAAGGCTTGTAATTGCAGTTCTTTACTCATTTTTGAAGTAATTTTAAGTTGGTAACGAATTCATGTAAAAGTAAAAAATCCTGTCAAGAAATCATCTCAACAGGATTAAATATCGTTCAATTAATTGAAACTATTTTTTTTCAGCAGCTGCTTTAGCTTTTTTTGCTGGTGCTTTTTTTGTTTCCTCAAGAACTGGAGTTTCTTCTTTAGCTGCTGCAGGTGCAGGTGCTAAATCAGTAACTAATCCTTTTGCCTGAAGCATATTGTACCAGTTCAATACTTTTTTAATATCCGAAGGATAAACTCTCTCTTCGTCATATTGAGGTAAAATTTCTTTAAAATAAGCTCCTAAAGTAGCATTATCTTCTTTATGAGAAATAGCTGGTCCTTTGTTTTCTTTTACTGCAATTAATTGCATTACTTCAGACAAAGGTTTTTCTCCTTCGTAAGTATAAATTGAAATTTCTGACAATAAACTTACATTACTCTTTAAGCTAACAGTGATTTTTTTTCCATCAATTAATGATTCAGCTACAAATCCTGTACGCGTTTGTACTTTTAATGCGTATAAACCTGGTTTCCCAGAAATAGCTAATATTTTTTCTAAATTCATGTTTATTATAATTAGTATTAAGAATTCGGTTATTTTATTTTTTATCTAAAGAACTTCAAAAACTATCTTCCTTTTTTAGCAGCAGCAAATTTCATTCTGTATTCTTGAAAAGTTTTGCCTTCGGTGATATTTTTTAATTTCTTTTGAATTAAACGTTTTTTTAATGATGAAATTTTATCTGTAAACAAAATTCCTTCGATGTGATCATATTCATGCTGAATTACTCTGGCAATTAACCCATCAAATACTTCGGTTTTTACGACAAAATCTTCTTCACAATATTCAATTGTAATTCTTTCGTGTCTGTAAACATCCTCACGAACATCTGGAATACTCAGGCAACCTTCGTTAAAACTCCACTCTTCGCCATCTTCTTTTAATATTTTGGCATTGATAAAAGTTCTCTTAAATCCTTTTAATTCTTTTTGTTCATCTGCTGGTAAATCCTCATCATCACTAAAAGGAGTTGTGTCAATTACAAATAAACGCAAGGCCAAACCAACTTGTGGCGCAGCAAGACCCACTCCATAAGCATTGTACATTGTTTCGTACATGTTAGCTATTGTTTCTTTCAAATTTGGATGTTCTGGCGATACTGCCTCCCCAACTTTTCTTAAAACAGGATCACCATATCCTATAATTGGTAAAATCATTCTTGTTGTATTATGTATTAACGACTATTAATCCAGAATTTCATTATTCTGAATTAGGTTGGCAAAAATAGTAAAAAATAGTCAATGAATAATTCTATTAACCAGATTATCTACTTTTTGATTTCTATTTAAATCAAACTCACTATTATTACTAAATAACTCTTACAATTCTTATCTTTGCTAGTAAACCTATTTCTATGTTAGATCGCATCGTTAAATTCACAGACAGTACTTCTTTTACCAATGCTTCAAAAGTTACAATTGCATCAGTAGTTCCTGTATTGTTTTTTAACTTTTTAGGTTATTTTGAAATTGGTTTTACGATTGCTCTCGGTGCTTTTTATACTTATCCGAGTGATATCCCGAGTAATCTTAAACACAAAATAAAAGGAATTGTAGTTACTGCTCTTATTGTTTCTGGTGTTAACCTACTAGTTAATCTTGTTTATCCTTATCCTTGGCTATTTTATCCGTTTTTAGGCATATTACTTTTCTTGTCCTCTATGATCTCTGTTTACGGACAAAGAGCGACTATGGCATCATTCTCTGCCCTACTTTCGATTTCTTTATCATTTGCACATTTACACGAAGGCTGGGAAGCCGTATTACATTCTAGCTATATTTTTGCTGGTGGATTATTCTATTTAATAGTTTCACTTATCTTTCATTATATAAAACCGTATCGTTATATAGAATTACAAACTGCCGACGGAATACGATTAACTGCAAAATACTTAAAACTAAGAGGTGATTTATGGAATCCTGAAGCCGATAGAAAAAAGATTATCGAAAAACAGTTGCATCTTCAGGTTGAGTTAAACCAAATTCACGAAAATTTACGACAAGTGCTTATTGGCAACAGAGCCACTTCTGGCGATTCTAGCCAAAACCGAAAAATGCTGATTGTTTTTATAACACTAGTCGAAATTCAGGAATTGGCTTTATCGACATCATTTGACCATGATAAATTACACAAAAAATTTAGTGATCATCCTGAGGTTCTGCGTTCTTATCAAAACCTTGCTTATAAACTTGCATCGACTTTAAAAAAACTATCTAAAAGTGTTCATAAAGCCTCTAAATATATCTCGATAAATGATTTAAAAAAGGAACTTGACGGATTACAATCTGCTATTGATGTGTATCAAAATAATTTAGGAAAAATAGAAGCTTCTGAAGGGGTTTGGATGCTTACTAATATGCTGAAATATGCTCAAAAGCAAGTCGAAAAAATAAAAATCGTAGAAATGGCTTTTTCATTAGCTATTAAATCTTTTGATTTTAAAGACAAGGATAAAGAACTTGAAAAATTCCTGACTCCACAATATTATCCGATACGCACTTTAATCGAAAATTTTAGTTTTTCGTCAACATTTTTCAGGCACTCGTTGCGACTTACCATAACTATTATGGTCGGTTTTATAATTGGTAAATTACTTCCTTTCCAAAACGTATATTGGATTTTATTGACAATCGTAGTAATTATGCGTCCTGGTTATGGTTTAACCAAAGAGCGCTCTTATAATCGTGTTTTTGGTACTATTTTAGGCGGATTAATAGCCTTTGGGATTGTCTCTTTGGTACACAATCATGTAGCAATAAGCATATTTGCTATTGTCTGTATGCTTATCGGTATTTCTTTTACGCAGAGCAATTACAAAATAAGCACTACACTTGTTACCATGTATGTGGTTTTTGTGTACGGGATATTAACACCTAACATTCTTGAGGTAATTCAGTTTAGAATTCTGGATTCACTTGTAGGTGCTACGTTAGCCTTTTTGGCAAATTATTATTTATGGCCTGCTTGGGAGTTCTTAAATGCTGCATCATTTTTAGAAAAATCTATTGAAGCTAACAGAAACTATTTAAGAGAAATTGCCGAATATTATAATAAGAAAGGAACATTACCTACATCCTATCGCTTGGCAAGAAAAAATGCTTTTATAGAAATAGGAAATCTTATGACTTCTTTCCAAAGAATGGTACAAGAACCTAAATCGAAGCAAAAACAGCTTCCGCAAATAAACAAGCTTGCGGTACTAAATCATTCTTTACTTTCGTCTGCGGCATCACTAGGCACATATATACAATCTCATAAAACGACATCGGCATCTGAGTCTTTTAATTTTGTAATTGGCGTTGTTGTTTATAACTTAAATTATTCTATTGCAATCTTAAGACATGAAAGCACCGCTGAATATAAAAACAAAGACATTAATAAAGAACAACTAACTTTTCATTTTGAGGAATTAAAAAGAAAAAATTTCAGTCGATTAGAAAATGATAATGAACTCGATGATAGTGCAAGAGAAACCAAAATGCAGGAAGCCCAATTGGTAATCGAACAATTAATATGGATGACTGATTTGTCTGAAAAAATAGTAACGATTACAAAAGAGTTTATAGCACAAAATCCAGATTAAATTAATCTGGATTTTGTTTTTATTCTTATTATGTATGCCCTACTTAGTTATCTAACTTTAAAGTTGCAGCGGTATTTTTTCTAATTTCAGATAACAATTCTGGTTTATCATTTAAAGTCTGACCATAAGAAGGAATCATTGCTTTAAGCTTTTCATCCCATTCTGGTGTTTTAATTTTATCCTTAAAACATTTCCCTATTAATCCAACCATGATAGAAACTGCAGTTGAAGCTCCTGGTGAAGCTCCTAATAAAACAGCCAATGTACCATCATCTGTATTAATTACCTCTGTACCAAATTCAAGAATCCCACCTTCTTTTTCATCTTTTTTGATAACCTGAACACGTTGTCCTGCTCGCTCTAATTTCCAATCTTTAGATTTTGCATTTGGCAAGTATTCGCGTAAAGCGTTCATTCTATCTTTTGGTGATTGTCTTACTTGCTCGATTAAGTATTTAGTAAGTGGGATATTATGATAACCAGCTGCCAACATTGGCATTATATTGTCTGTTTTTATTGATAAAGGCAAATCCATATAAGATCCGTTCTTTAAAAATCGAGTCGAAAAACCAGCAAATGGTCCAAAAAGCAATGCTCTTTCTCCATTTATCATTCGTGTATCAATATGAGGAACTGACATTGGTGGCGCACCAACACTAGCTTTTCCGTAAACTTTGGCTTGATGCTGAAGAATAACTTCTGGATTAGTACATTTTAACCATTGTCCGCTCACAGGAAAACCTCCAAATCCTTTTCCTTCGGCAACATTTGCTTTTTCTAACAAAGGCAATGAACCTCCTCCTGCACCAATAAAAACAAATTTAGTATATACTTTTCTAGTTTGTCCGGTGGCTAAATCTGTGATTTTAATTCTCCACGATTTATCTTCACGCTGCTTTAATTTTTTTACTTCGTGATTAAAATGTATTGTTACACCATCTAATTTCCCAAGATAGTTAAACATACTTCGTGTTAACTCTCCAAAATTCACATCGGTTCCTATTGCCATAGAAGTTGCTGCAAATTTATCTGTAGCATCTCTTCCTTCCATTACCAATGGCATCCATTCTTTTAATTGAGCAAAATCGGTACTAAAAACCATCTCTTTAAAGATTGGATTTTTTTGTAGTGCTTCAAATCTTTTCTTAAGATAATCCACATTTTTTTCTCCCCAAACAAAACTCATGTGAGGAACACTTTTTATAAAATTATCAGGAGATGTAATTTTGTTTTGCTGTACTAAGTAAGACCAAAACTGACGAGAAACTTCAAAGGATTCAGCAATACTAATTGCTTTTTTAGGATCTATACTACCATTCTTTTCTGGTGTATAATTTAATTCACAAAAGGCTGAGTGCCCTGTTCCTGCGTTATTCCAAGCATCAGAGCTTTCGGCTGCAGCAACATCTAATCTTTCGTAAATTTCAATTTTTAAATCTGGCTGTAATTCTTTTAAGATTAACCCAAGAGTTGCACTCATAATTCCAGCACCAATAAGTACTACTTCGGTATTTGAACGTATGGTTTTGTCGGACATAGTAAGAAAATTTTAAAGTGCAAAGGTACTTCATAAAATTGCAAAAAAAAACTATAAATTTCACCTTAAAAGTTATAGTTTTCTAAAACGTTTGCGAGCTAAATCCTTTGATATTTTAAAACATTTTACGAGACAAATAGTCCTGAAGCATTATCGTTGCTGAGATTTCATCGATCAAACCTTTATTTTGACGTTGTTTTTTGCTAAGTCCACTGTCTATCATTGTTTGAAATGCCATTTTAGAAGTAAATCTTTCATCAACCCGAACCACTTTCATATCCGGAAAAATATTCGAAAAATGAGTTACAAAACCTTTTATAATTGAAGCACTTTGTGATGGCTCTCCATTCATTTGTTTTGGCTCACCTATTAAGACCGCTTCCACCTTTTCTTTAGCAAAATAATCTTTTAAAAAATCGATAGTTGTATTAGATGGAATTGTAGTTAAACCCGAGGCAATAATTTGCAGTTCATCAGTAACAGCAATTCCTGTTCTTTTTTGTCCGTAATCTATAGCGAGAATTCTTGGCATCTTATTAAATATTAATGGAACAAAGATACATAAAGTAAAAACCTTGTGCCTTAAAAAAATTAATCCGTTCTATATTCCAGAACGGATTAATTAAACTTTTTTCCAAAAAAAAAATTAAAACGATATCAAAAAAAATAATTTAAAAACCTACTAACCATCTATTTATACTAATTCACAGATTTTAAACAATCCATAAATAGAACTTTGCTCTTTAAAATATTCTTGCATATAATTTCAATTCAAAAGTAGGCCTAATTACATCCCTAATTCATGATAATTATCATCGAACAAAAGAAAGAATTAACGTATTATAGATATTTATTCACAACACTTAATAGCACACATAAATCAATTAACAATTTAAAAACCAAATAATTACAAAAAATTAAAGTTTAAAATATTTTAAATCAGAGTTATATTGTTATAAAATTAGATTGACCAAGTAATCGTAATTTGAAAAAAAAATAGTTCTTTTGCTTCAAATTTCCCACATATTATAGAAAATTACTCAAAAACAAATACCCAAATTCACTAAATACCAAATGAATAATTATAAAAATAGCATTATTTTATTTCTAAAAAGATTCTTTTTAATTGTCATAATTTATCAATTCTCTAGAGTTCTATTCTATCTTATGAACTCAAAATTATTCGAACCTTTTACATTTCAAACTTTTCTAGGAGGTCTTCTTTTTGATTTTGCAGCTATAGCTTATATAAATATTGTTTTTTTGTTAGCGCATTTGATTCCAGGAAATTTCAAATACAAACCAAGATATCAAAGCATCCTAAAAGTTTCCTTTTATGCTGTTAACCTTATCTTTATTGCTACCAACTTCATAGACATTATTTACTATCGTTTTACTGGTAGAAGAAGTACTTTTGGGATGATTACTGCCAAAGGAATGGAACACGAAGCCTTAGGTTTAATTCCTTCTTTCTTAAAAGAATTCTGGTACATCTTTGTACTATTTCTTATCGTTAGTATTATATTTTGGAAATTGATTCCGAATTTAAAAACACATTTAATACACGAAAAATCAACCAAAAAAGACTACTATAAACAATACTCTTATTTTATTCTTTCGATAGTTATAATTTTACTTATGGGACGTGGTGGGTTCCGAAAAAAACCAATTAAAATTGTAGATGCTGCAGAATATGGGGCATTAAATAATTCTGCATTAGTCTTAAATACCCCTTTTTGCATCTTAAAATCTGCTGTTAAAAAAGAAGATATTGAGAAAGTAAATTATTTTAATGAAAAAGAGTTAGCTTCAATTTACAACCCTGTCATTTCTTTAAAATCAAGCGAACCAACTATTAAAAAGAATGTAGTCATTTTAATTTTGGAAAGTTTCGGTAATGAAAACATTGGTCGTGGACAAACTCCTTTCTTAGATTCTCTAATAACAAAATCGTACTACTTTAAGAATGGGTTTGCAAACGGAAAAGTTTCAATTGATGCCGTTCCATCCATTCTTTCAAGTATTCCTAGTTTAATGAATAACTCTTTTATAACATCTAGTTACTCTTTAAATAAAATAAATGGTCTTCCTAAAATTTTCAAGAAAGAAGGCTATACTACTTCATTCTTTCATGGTGCCTTTAATGGTAGTCAGAACTTTGACCAATATGCTCAAGTAGCAGGATTTGACCAGTATTTTGGAAAAGACCAATATACAGGAGAAGAATCTTTTGATGGTAAATGGGGGATTTTTGATGAAGATTTTCTACAATTTTACGCTGCTAAATTAACTTCGTTTAAACAACCTTTCTTTAGTTCGTTATTTACCATTTCTTCTCATAGCCCATATACTATTCCAGAAAAATACAAAGGAAAATTCCCTAAGGGAACTACTGAAATTCAAGAAAGCATAGCATATACTGATTTTGCATTGCGAAGATTTTTTGACACAGCAAAAAAACAAGGATGGTACAAAAACACACTATTTGTTATTTCTTCTGACCATACTTCGTCTGGAGGAGATAAAGATATTGACAAAACTAATATTGGAAAATTCCACATTCCGATTTTGTTTTTTGATCCATCTAATCCTGAATTAACAGGTGTTAACGAAAAAAACTTTCAGCAAATTGACATCATGCCTAGTATTCTAGATTACTTAAATATAAAAACTGACATGGTTAGTTTTGGTAAAAGTTATAAATCTAAAGAAAACTATGTGGTTTATTACCTTCAAGGAACATATCATTACATCAAAGATGATTATTATCTTGCCTTTGCAAATAATAAAACAATTGGATTATATAACTGGAAAAATGACCCTTTATTAAAAAACAATTTGATGCTAAAGGATAAAGCTAAAGTTGAAGAGTCTGAAAAATTCTTAAAAGCATACATACAATCTTTCAATGAAAGAGTAGTCAATAATAAATTAGCGATTTAATAATACGAAAAAGGAAAGAGGTTTTAAAACCTCTTTCCTTTTTTTGTTTAATTATAATTCTGCACAGTCTGATTTAGATAACCACATCAATATTTATACATAAAATTATCTAGAATCAGGAAATAAAGTCAATAACTACCAACCTATATTCGCAAGAAAAGGGTCTAACCTTAATTAAAAAGTTAAACCCCATTTATTTTAAAAACTTAAGGCTTTTAATTACCCTGCTTATATCCTATCTACCAAAAAAACGACTAAAGAAACCTCTTTCCTCCTCTTCCTCTACATGAATCTCCGTTTGTTGATTTGCAGACTGTGCTTTTTCATGTTCGTACATTAATTCTTTAATATACTCAACATAAGTTCGTTTTTTCTCTTCTAGAAATCCAATCAAATATTTCTCACTAAATTCCATTCCACTAGCAGATTCTATTTGAAGCAACTTTTTGTACAAAGGTTCAATATGCATCGCGATTACTTCTTGTGGCACAGAACGTCTGCGTCCAAAATAATTTGCTATTGCTCCATTTGAATCTTTTGCAATTTCAAAATCGGTAACAACCCAATAATATCTTCCAGATTTAGCTAGATTTTTAACAACAGCATGAAAGTTATTTCCTTTTTTAAGATTTTCCCATAATACTTTAAATATCACTCGTGGCATATCTGGATGTCTTATGATACTATGCGGTTGCCCCATTAATTCATAATCTTCATATCCGCAAACATCAACAAAAATTTCATTGGCGTATTCGATAATCCCAAATGGGTTTGTTTTACTCATGATAACTTGGGTTTTATCCCAAGAAACTTCTTTATCAATTGGTGTAGGTCTGTGAAACGACTCGTTTTCTTGATTCATTGTTAATATACTAATTAAATTATTGAATTCAATCAATTTAAAATCACCTTATGTTGTTGTTAAATTGTCTTACAAAAGTAATTTTATAAGAAAAGTTAAAAATTGATATTTATCAGGGAATAAGATAAAAAATATTTTATGTAGGAAAAATTATTTAAAATAAAAAGACTTAATCTTATACAACAATAAAAAAATAATATTTTTTTATAAAAATGTTACTATAAAGAAATGAGGGTTGTTTTAAAAAAAAATCGAATTATATTTGCCTAAAATCTTTAGTACTATGAATCCTTTACAAACTATTATAGAACAAGCTTGGGAAAACAGGGCTTTGTTACAAGAAACTACAACAACTGATGCTATCAGAGAAGTTATTGAACTTTTGGATACAGGAAAATTACGTGTTGCAGAACCAGTTGGTGATGCTTGGCAAGTAAACGAATGGGTAAAAAAAGCAGTTGTAATGTATTTCCCTATTCAAAAAATGGAAACTTTAGAATCTGGTATTTTTGAGTATCATGATAAAATGTTGCTAAAAAAAGGATATGCCGAAAAAGGAATCCGTGTAGTACCTAATGCTGTAGCGCGTTATGGAGCTTATATTTCTAGCGGTGTTATCTTAATGCCTAGTTATGTAAATATTGGCGCATATGTAGACGAAGGAACTATGGTAGACACATGGGCGACTGTAGGAAGCTGTGCTCAAATTGGTAAAAATGTACACTTAAGCGGTGGTGTAGGTATTGGTGGAGTATTAGAACCTTTACAAGCAGCGCCTGTAATTATAGAAGACGGAGCATTTGTAGGTTCTCGTTGTATTGTTGTAGAAGGTGTACACGTTGGGAAAGAAGCTGTTTTAGGAGCAAACGTATGCTTAACTGCTTCTACAAAAATTATCGATGTAACTGGAGATACTCCTGTAGAAATGAAAGGATATGTTCCTGCTCGCTCAGTAGTTATTCCTGGAAGTTATACCAAAAAATTTGCTGCTGGAGAATTTCAAGTTCCATGTGCCTTAATTATTGGTACTCGTAAACCATCTACAGATTTAAAAACGTCATTAAATAATGCACTTCGGGAGTACGATGTTGCAGTATAATATTATTTTATTAAACTCCATAATTATAAGTAAGTATGTTAAGTAAAGAAATGAAAAAACTATCCGTTATCATACTTACTTATAATGAAGAGTTTTATATTGCCGATGCAATAAAATCTGTTTCATTTGCTGATGAGATTATTGTTTTAGACTCTAATAGTACTGATGCTACACAAAAAATTGCTACAGATTTAGGCGTTAAACTTTTTTCTAGAAAATTTGACAATTACTGTAATCAGAGAAACCATGCAATAAGTTTTGCAACTGGTGACTGGATATTGTTTCTAGATGCAGACGAAAGGGTTACAGATAAACTTCAAGCTGAAATTTTAAAAAGCATCGAATGGGATGAATTTGACACCTATAAAATCTGGTTTCCTCATTTTTTCATGAATCGCTTTTTATTTCATTATACCGACAAAGTTGTTCGTTTAATGAAAAATGAAAAGTTAGTTTTTGAAAATGAAGTACATGAAAAATTAATCATAAAATCAAAACCTGGTGTATTAAAAAATTATATGGTACACTACACCTACAAAGGATTATTTCACTTTATAGGTAAAAAAGACAAATACGCTTGGTTTCAGGCAAAGATGTGTACCAATAAGGGAAAGAAAGTAACACTGTTTCTACTCTTTTTTAAACCATTTTACCGATTTTTTCATACATATATCGTAAAAAGAGTCTACCTAGATGGAGTTCCTGGTCTTGCTGCTGCTGCTATAGATGCCTATGGAGTATTCTCCAGATATGCAAAAATGATGCTAATCGAAAAAGATTTAGAATAGCTTTAATTTTCCAAATTTTATTTTTAACCTAAAAGTCATCAAGCTATCCTGACCTTTAATGTCTATTCGTTTGATTTCGTAGTTATCTTTAAAAGGAAAATTATTTGGACGATTCCCTATTTTTAAACCAAACTTTATTTTATTCTTAGCGACTATTTGTTTAAATTGCTCATTTTCATCACCCTTTTTAGGATAATTCCCATATGGATAAGCCAAAGCCGGATATACTCTTAAATCGTTGTTTTTAATCACCTCCTCACATTTTAGAAAATCATTTTCTATTTCTGAGGCTGATAATAAACTATATTTTTTATGCTCATAGGAATGATAGCCTAATTCTATTTTATTGTTTAACCCCTTTAATTGTTCAATTGTCATTATTTTTTCTCCCAAGGATTCAGACTTACCATTCCATAAATCTGTCTTTCCTATGTATGAAAAAGGAATAAAAAAACTAGCTTTTAAATTAAATTTTTCTAATAACGGTGCTGCAAAAACAAGCTGATTTTCAGTTACATCATCAAAAGTAAGAACAATACTCTTTTTAGGAATAGATTTCATTTTTTCTAATTCTGCAAAATGAAATGTTTCATAATTATTATCTTTCAGATACTGAAGTTGTTGCTCCAGTTTTTGCACTGAAATAGTCAACTTATTACTTTCATTTTCAGATTGACAAATATTATGATACATTAAAATTGGGAGTCTTGACATTTTGTTTGATTTTTTACAAAGTTATAAATCTAAAATTATTAATATTGCACAAAATTGATTTTATGCCTCAAAATGTAATAGTTCCCAAAATTAGTATTTTGGCATTTTGTTTTAATGAAGAAAACAACATCAAGAAACTTATTGAGAATGTGTCGTTTGCTCATGAAATTATCATTATCGACAACAATAGTACAGACAAAACAGTTGCTATTGCGAAAGAGCTTGGCGCAACAATTATTAAACAAACGACTGCTGATAAAACACTACAACACAATCTAGCTATTAATCAGGCGCAAAATGATTGGATCTTGTTGTTGGACATAAACGAATATATTTCTCCCGAACTTAAGGATGAAATTTTGACCAAAATTTCTAATCCAAAAAGCAATGATCTTTATTACATTAAACAAACCCTGTTTTTCTTTAAAAAGAAAATAAAGCATGGAGAATTTAATAACCGAAAAAGAGTTTTTCTTTTTGATAAAAAAAGACACTCTTATTCTGGCAATGAAGAAAGTAATCCATCTATTACATTATTTGGAAAATCTAACATATTAAAAAACAGAATAGACTCTTATGCTTATAAGAGTTTCGATGAATACAATTATCAGCTAAGTCTATTAAGTAAAAAAGAAGCTCAAGAATTGTATGATAAAAAAGTAAAACCAAATTTCTATCATTTTTTAATGAAACCTTTTTTTTGTTTTATAAATCAATATTTTATTCGATTAGGATTTCTTGATGGTAAAGAAGGTTACATTCTTGCTTACATAAACTCATTTGCAGTATTAAAACGCTATTTGATTCTTTGGTTAACTCACAATAAAATGGAATAATAGCTTTTAAATAGCTATTTTTGACATCTAGAATCCAACAAAAAACACAATACAGTTTTTTATTAAACTTGTCCCCAATAATGAAAATATTAGTTATACAACAGAAAAGAATTGGTGATGTACTTATTAGTACAATTCTTTGTAACAATCTAAAAAAGAAATACCCAGAATCGACTATCGATTTTATGTGTTATTCTAATTGCACAGATGTTTTAATAGGTAATCCAAATATTGATTCTGTAATTGTATTAGAAGAAAAAATAAGAAAATCATACTTATCATTGTTTAAATTTATTTTTAAAATGAGATCTAATAAGTATGATATATTAATCGATGTATACGGCAAATTAGAGACTAATTTAATAACTATTTTCTCTGGTGCCGATTATAAAATATCATATCATAAATGGTATTCTTCTTTATTTTATAATCACAATATAAAACGATTGGAGAATAATGACGAAACAAATTATGGATTTGCAATAGACAATAGGATTTTATTGCTTAGCCCCCTAAATATCGATAACGCATTAATAGACCCTTTTCCGAAATTATATGTAAGTAAAGAAGAGGACCAAGAAGCAATTGCGTTATTAAACAAACATAAAGTAAGCAAGGACCGAAAAATTGTAATGATAAGTCTTTTGGGAAGCGAGAAGTCAAAAACGTACCCTCTAGATTATATGGCAAAAGTAGTAGACTATGTTGCAGAAAATAAAGACGTAACCATCCTTTTTAATTATTTTCCAAATCAAATTGAGGATGCTCAAAAAGTATTCAATTTATGCTCTAAAAGCACACAAGAGAAAATACATTTCGATTTATTAGGAAGTAATCTAAGATCATTCATTGGTATAATGAATCAGTGCGATATAATTATAGGAAATGATGGTGGAGCAATTAATATGGCAAAAGCGCTAAACAAACCTACTTTTACAATATTTTCACCTTATGTAACGAAAAATGACTGGGCAACCTTTGAGGATGGATTGCAAAATATTTCGGTACATTTAAATGACTTTAAACCTGAATTAATTAACAACATTCTACACAAGGAAATTAAAAGCAATTCAGCTTTATTCTATCAAGATTTAAATCCTGAATTATTTAAGAGTCAGATTCATTTTTTCATGACACGAAATCTTTAAAAATCTGATGAATTTTATATTTTTCGTTTTTGAAGCTTTAAAAGTTTAGCATATTTCATATAAGAAAAAAAACTCTGAATCATTGCAATTGACAATCCGTCTATTCCGTTAAAAATACCTTTCTTAAAAAAATAACAACGAACAAAAGCGACAGTTCCGTTAAGGACAGGTTTAAAAAAACAAATTCTTATTCCTTGGTCAAAAAGTTGTTGTGCATGCCAAGTAGAATATTGATTTTTCTTTGAAATAATTTGCTCTAATGATTCCCAACCATAATGTAAAATATGTACAGGAACTTTTTTCTCTCTTTGAGTTACTACGCTTTGATGTACAATCGAGTTAGAAGGATGGGCTGATTTTTTATTAAAAAAACGAACTTTATAATCTGGATACCAACCTGAGAAATCTATAAGTTTATCTCCTAAAAAGTTTTTTACTCTAAAACTAAAAGCATCATAACTGCCTTCTAAATACTTTTCTTTTAAAATAAAGTCTTCAGCGTCTTTATCTAAAAATTCATCTGCATCAAGATTAAGAACCCAATCATTCTTGCAATATGGTAAACCATATGTACGTTGTGGTCCATCTCCTAAAAAAGATTGTTCAATAACAATTGCTCCTTTTTCTTTTGCAATAGAAGCTGTTTTATCTTTACTAAAAGAATCTACAACAATTACCTCATCGCAAATTCTGAATAAAGCATCAATACATCTTCCTATATTTTTTTCTTCATTGAAAGTAATAATCAATCCACTAATTTTCATTTTAAAATTTAATATATGAAACACAAAAATATAACTTTTTTGATTATTCAATCCTTAATCTTTTGTTACAATTATGTCTCTCTAAAAATAGTTTGTAAATTATTTTTAGAAAAAGCTTATTTGTCCAGTAAAAATCGATTATGATTAAGAAAAAAAAGTAATATACGATAATGTTTTCCAATATTAATTTTATGAAGTATAAGCGAAATAAATTGTATTAATTATTTCTTCCAGAATTTAAGTTTCTTTTTTAAACGTTTTTTTCTATAAAAATGCTCCTGAAAGTCTGAAGTATACTTCCATAAAGTATCAAATATCTTTTGCTCAGATTTGCCATATAGTTTAGCATATTCATTACTCATTACAGCAACCATTTCCTTAACAGGTGTCAATCTACATAAATTTTTCATTCGCATCTCAAAACTCATAGAATCATGAAATTCCATTCTATTTAAATCTACCAAGAAAAAACTATAATTACCATCTGCATTTTTTTTGATTAATGTATTGCCTGGAGAGTGATCCAAAAACTCAATTCCTTTTTCATGTAGACCAAAACTAAATCTGGTAAATTGCCTTAGTATATTTTCATGATCTGGATAATCCGGAATCTCTACAAGTTCTCTAAAAGTAAGCTCGGTTATTAAATGCTCACTTGCATAATAACTATCCCTAAGTCCTAACCAATTATAATTCTCCAAATAAGCAATCGGCATTGGAGTTCCGATACCTTTTTCTAATAAAATTGTAGCATACTCAAAAGAACGCCTTGCTTTCGATTTTCGAAAGTATTTGTAAGCAATTTTATTTATTAAATTGGGGATTTTAAATGACTTTATATTGACTACCTTATCATTTAAATCAAATAATTTAATAACATTACGCTGACCATTCCCTAAAAGGGTACCTGAGCTATTAAATGCTTTAATTTTATCAAGTATTGATGTCGTTTCGTTAGCAAAAACTGGATTTATTTTGAAATTCATTTAGTAGATTTTTATAAAAAAACAAAAATACGCATAGAAGTTAACACTTCAAATTAATATCCTGTTTTCATAAATAAAGTATAAAGAAACAGCAAGTCTTGAATAAAAACTTGCTGCTACTTTTTAAATTTTATACATAGTACGATTATACAAAGAAATCTTTAAACCATTGTCCAAAGTTCTTTTTCCATATAAAAAAAGAGGTAGGCATTATCTTTTCAAGATCCAGATTCTCTTTTATTTCTTCAAACGTAGTTCCTTTAACAAATTCTAGTCTTTTCCATCTTTCTGGCTCTAAATAATAAAAATCGAATATAGTTTTGTAATTATTCTCATTTACACTTTCCCATTTTTCTATAAGCGCCTTTTTATTAATCTCAAAGTCGTGCCCCCAATTGCTGAACTTCATCTCTAATTCTTCCTTTGAGCGCGATACACATTCGTGAAGAACCAATCCTTTATAATAAATTACCCTCTTACGTGTTCTTCTTCCAATCTTATAACTCGGATAGTTTGTAGCTACAATAACTTTTGATGTTTTTTCAACATACAACATACCACTATCAACTCTCTTATAAAGATTTATCAGATAAGGAGATATTTGAACTTGATTTTTCTCAGGGTTGTCAAGAAAATGATCTTTAGTTCTTAAAAAAGCAACAAATTCTTTAAATTTTAAAAAATACTCATCACAATCTAATTGGATTAACCAATTACCAATACCCATTTTTTCAGATAATATTTTACGTTCACGAACTTCACATTCCATACTGTTTAGTTCTGGGCAATAAAAATTCTCTTCTATAATCTGAATTTTCGAATCTACGTCTACTGCTTTAATCCATTGAAAAAATTCGTCTTCTATAATAAAAGACTCCCCTTTCCAAGTTTTTCTTTCTTTATCAATTGCTAAAAAAATTGAATCTGATTCTTTATATACTTGAGGAAGAGCAGTTTTAAGATAACTATAATCATAAGAAACCAAAAAGCCAACTTGAATTTTTTTCATTTATCTATATTTAAAGGTACAAATGTACTAATATTAATTAAAATTATTTTTAGAGCTAACCTCAATTGAAAAAGTAATATTATATATTTGCGTTTTTCTGTTAATAACAAATATCATGCACACTCCAAAAATCTCTGTTATAATGCCCGTATATAATGCAGAGCCTTTTTTAAAAGAAAGCATAGAAAGCATTCTGAACCAAACATATACTGACTTTGAATTACTAATCCTGAATGATAAATCTACCGATAATAGTTTAGAAGTAATTAAACAATGCCAGCAGAAAGATTCAAGAATTATTATAATTGACAAAAAAATAAACGTTGGCCCTGCAAACCTTAGAAATGAAGGAATGCAGATTGCAAAAGGTGATTTTATTGCCCTTATGGATGCCGATGATATTGCTTTACCAAATCGCTTTGAGAAACAAGTAGAAGTTCTAAAAAACAATCCCGAGATTGGAGTATGCGGAACGTGGTTTACCTTTTTTGGATCAAAGCAAAATAAAGTTATCAGACATGGTGAAGATCATGACCACATAAAAATTTCATTTTTACATAGCTGCGGTATCGGAAACCCAACAGTTATGCTAAAAAAAGACGCTTTAAATAATTTAGAATTTAATAATGATTATGTCCCTGTTGAAGATTATGATTTATGGAGCAGGTTGTTGCCTAAAACTAAGTTTCACAATATCCAAGAATCTTTATTAAATTATAGACAGCATAATAATAACATTAGCAAGACAAAAATTGACAATGTAAATAAATCTATAAAAAGAGTAAAAGCAAACCAAATGACAGAATTTGGGATAAATCCTGCTGATCCTAAAATAGATTTTTACATAAATGCACTTTCTATAAAAAGAGGACTCGTTACTGACGAAGTAATTGAAGTTATAAATGCTTCTAAATTTTTACTTTCACAAAATGAAAAACTAAAAAACTTTGATCATCCTCAACTTGAAGAACACATAAACAGGACATTAATACGTACAATTCGTAATGCTAGCAACTATAATATTTCCTATTATAATCATTTAAGAAAAAATGAGAATAAACTTTTCCAGAAAATAAATGGGCTGGACAAAATTGTTCTTTTATTTAAATCTATAATTAACCTGAAGAAATAATTAGGTTTTAATATAACGCCAAAGAAATTTTATTTTAGTTAAAAAACCAGCATTCGCTAAAAATGCTTTGATTGCTTTTTTAGGTTCTGTTTTATCTTGATTTTTATCTTTAACTAATTTCAAAGCTTCCTGTGCTGAATATTTCAATAATGAATTCATAATTTTTGCCACATTCTTTGTTCTGGCTTCTGGAATACATTCGTATATTTCTTTTAGATTGAGATATGATGAATATCGCTGAAAGAAAGCAGATTTTAAAGAATATATTCCTCCTGGATGCCATCTATAAACGGCACTTTGAAAATTCATATAAGCACCTTTTCCGTGACATAATGCCAAAGAATAAAGTGTATTATCCTTTCCGTAAGTAAACTTTTTATAATCAAGTGGATCAACCGCCGATTTTCTAAAAAGACAAGTTAAAGTATAGGTACAATAAGGAACAAAAAGATTATCAAAATCAATAGTATAAACTGAAGGCAAAGTATCCTTAAAATCATTTGGAACTAATTCCGTTCCTTTTTTAGTAAAAAAATCAGTCCATGTTATTACATAATCATCATTGCTTTCTAAAAAATCAACTTGCTTTTGTAACTTCGATGCATCAATCCAATAATCATCTCCTTCACACAAAGCAATATATTTTCCTTGTGCCATCGGAAAAGTAAGATCACTCCAAAAATTAACTTTTTTAGAATATTGATTTTCTTTCTGAAAGATAGGCTTAATGATCAATGGATATCTATCTACAAACTCTTTTACGATAGTCGCAGTTTTATCTGTAGAAGCATCATCATGTATAATTATCTCAAAAGGGAATGTCGTTTCTTGGCTTAAAAAACCTTCAAGAGTTTCCTGAATAAATCCTTCGTGATTGTATGTATCACACAAAATACTTACCAAAGGTTGTTCTGGATTACCTTTCCAATTTAAAATAATATTATGTTGATCTCTCATGAAATTATATCTAAAATGTAGTTAACTATCTGCTTAATATCTCTATTAAAAGCCTACGTTTTCTTTTGTATTTAATTTAAAATTCAAGTTTTTTGGCAGGAACTCCAAAAACTGTTGTATTCTCTTTTACATTCCTAATAACTAAACTTGCCGCACCAACTGTAGCTCCTTTGCGTACAACTACATTTGGTAATATTGTAGCTCTTGTATTTAAACAAACTTCTTCTTCTAACACCACAAACCCTCCCGTAAAACAATAAGCGTTTAAATGAGACCATTTGCCTAACTTTGTATCATGTCCTAATCCTACAAAACCTTGTATTGTAACAAAATCTTCTATCACACAATCATTACTTATATTGGAGTTCATAAAAGCTATTAATCCATTACCTATAACTGCATTCGTGTTTAAAATTACCGAAGGGTGAATTAAGTTAATAAACTTTCCTCCTTTGTCTAGAATTAGTTCTACATAATGTTTTTTCCATTTTACACTTCCTAATGCGCAAACAAAAACATCATTCTCTTGAATTTCATAACTCTCGACTGATGAAATAATTTCTGGATAATTTTCAAAACCTGCAAGCGCATCAGATTTATCATCCAAAAAACCTTTTAAAACATATTCAGTATTATATCCCGAACATTGTTTTGCTAAGTCATGAACCTCACGACCATATCCTCTTGCTCCTATTATTATTAAATTCTTCATTACTCAATTATTAAATTACATGCTGCCCAAGAATATCCTACTCCAAAACCGGCTATTATCAAATTATGACAATTTACTAATCTATTTTCTTTTTGGGCTTCATACAATGCTATCGGAATTGTAGATGAAACGGTATTACCACAATGTTGCATTGAGATAAAGAATTTTTCTTCTGGTATTTTGATTTTTTTTCTCAAATGATTAAGCATATACTTATTCGCTTGATGAAAAATAAACAAATCTATATCATCTTTTGTCAGACTAGATTTTTCTAAAATTGCCTCTGTAAGCTTTGGAACAAACTCTCCTGTAAAGTTGAAGATTTCGGTTCCATTCATGAATAAATTTTTGTCATTTCGGACATTTCCAAACTCATCAGAAATATCTTCATTATTGTTTGAAACAGGAAAACGCATTCCTCCTTGTTTTACAATTAGATTCTCTGCTCCTTTTCCGTCCGTTCCAAAGATAAAGTTACCAATAGTACAAAATCCTTCTTCACTACTTATTAATGTTGCAGCTGCAGCATCTCCAAAAATTGTTTTAT
This sequence comes from Flavobacterium sp. GL_143, assembly GCF_057834355.1. Taxonomy (NCBI): domain Bacteria; kingdom Pseudomonadati; phylum Bacteroidota; class Flavobacteriia; order Flavobacteriales; family Flavobacteriaceae; genus Flavobacterium; species Flavobacterium sp. GL_143. Next base: position 5,134,323 of record NZ_CM174401.1, read on the forward strand.
TGCTTTTGTCTTTAGGATGAATAAATTTCGAATAGGTTTCCGAAGTAATCAACAAAACATTTTTTGCCATTCCTCCTGCAATTAGTCCTTTTGCTAAACTCAAACCATACACAAACCCTGAGCATCCTAAATTAAAATCTAAGGCTCCTATAGTAGTATTTAAGTCTAATTTTTCCTGAATAATACAGGCTGTAGTTGGTAAGAAATAATCAGGACTCTGTGTGCAAAATAATAAAAAATCAATAGTCGATTTATCTATATTATGCTCAGCAAATAATTTCTCGGCAGCTTTTACGGCCATATCTGATGAAAATTCATCATTTGCACTTATATGACGAGAATTGATTCCAGTTTTTGAACTGATTTTTTCAATATCCCATTCTGGAAATTCCTGATTAATTAAATCATTAGATAAAATAGCTTCGGGTAAATAATACGAAATGGCTTTTATATTAGCTTTCATTGTCAGAATTATATCGTTGATGTTCTTCCTCCGTCTAAAACTATATTTTGTCCCGTAATCCAACTACTTGCATCAGATAATAAAAAGACAATTGGATTTGCAACCTGAATTGGATCTCCATAACCTAAAGGGTATTTCTTTTCATCTTGCTGAATTACTTCTAAAGATAAATCTTCAATAGACTTGGATGTTATTTCTGTTTTAACCATTCCTGGTGAAACACAATTTACACGCGTTTTACTTGTAGCAAATTCAGCTGCCCAAACTTTTGAGATAGCAATTAATGCTCCTTTGCTTGCTGCATAAATTCCGTTTCCTTTCATGCCAAACAAACCAGCAATCGATGAAACCAAAACAATTGAACTTCCTTTATTTATTTTTTTCTTTTTAAAAATTAAATTAATCAGATATACAATTGAGTCAAAATTTATCGATCGCATCTCATTCATTAATTCTTCTGAATAAAATTTAGCTGGGGCTAATGTTACAACTCCTGCTGAATGCACAATTCCATCTATATTCTCGATGGTATCTACAATAGCTTTGATATCTTCCATTTTAGATAAATCTGCAACTATAAAGCTGTTTTCATTACCGCATTCCTCAATTAATTTTTCGAGAAAATCTTTGCGTCTTGCTATAGCTATAAAAGTCCCTCCTTGTCTTGTTATTGCTAAACAAGTTTCATAACCAATACCCGAAGAGGCTCCGGTTACTACTATTTTTTTTCCTGATAAATCAAATGGATTCATTATATATCTTTTAATTCTTTTTTACCATTAAAATATTCATAAAACTTTAAAATTCTAAATTCTTCATCTCCAAATATTGGGGAACTGTCTTTAAAATTCACTAAATTCGACTGAATATTTTCAATGATTTTTTTATCTTCATTTAAAACTAAATCTAAGGATTCATTTGAACTATTATTAATAAAATCAATAATATTTTGCTCTGACTCGCTTAGGTCTTTATCAAATTTTGGAGAGAAATAACGTACTCTTAAATTTGTTTTAGAAGGTGACTCGGGAAGCATAAAGCCAAAATAAAACCCTTTTCCTTCTACCGAACTTATAAATGCATTAGGATAGATATAAAAATGTAAATATCCCTGTGTTTTAAATGTTCTGCCTGATAATGACTTTTCAATAATTTTACTCTGTTTTGCGCTTTCTCCTTTTGGAAATTCGCACCAGCTATGTGCATTATAAAAATCAAATTTTTCGGGAGATACTGAACCAAATCCCATTTTTGCAAATGAATTTTCATGTACAGATGTACAATGGTAGCACTCTAAAACATTTTCGACCAAAAGTTTCCAATTTACATTGTGTTCAATTGTATAATCGATTGTTTTTGTCCCAAAATGCTTGCTTATATCTTCTAACGGAGTAAATATATTCCCTAAATACTCTTCTAAATTTTTATCTAGCTGATTATTTAATTTTATAAAAATAAAATCACCACAATAACCAACTTCGTATTCTTTAAGCCTTAATTCATTTATATTATCTTTCTCGAATGAGTTTCGACACATAAGACCTACTACATTACCTTTTTTGCCATAGGTCCAATTATGGTATAAGCAAGAAGAAACTCTATTTCCATAAGGTTCCTGATGTATTGTATTAAATCTGTGTAAACACACATTTTGAAAAGACTTTATTGTACCATTAAAGTTTTGGATAAAAATTTTATCTCCATAGTACTCAAAAGTTACAAAATCATTATTGTTTAATAATTCATTTTTATGAGCAACTAATATCCAGGATTCATCAAAAAACAAAGATTTCTCTTTTTGATAAACGGCTTCGTCTATGTAATTTAAATTTTTTGTCATATTTCTATTAAATCTGAAATCATAACATTATCCAACCTTATTTTGGCTGTTCCCCAAGATAAACCAACTCCAAATCCGCATAAAATCAAATCCTGACTAGTATTAGCAAGACTATCTTTTAATTCCGTTACTATTGTTAAAGGAATTGTTGTAGAAGATGTGTTTCCAAATTCTTTCAAAGAATAAGGAACTTTCTCAACGGGTAGTTTTAGTTTTTTAACAATCATTTTGTTCATCATCAAATTTGCCTGATGAAATACAAAATGATTTATAGCATCTTTATCAATCTCAAATTTTTCGATAAGTTTATTTACGGTCTTAGGAGCCTGTGAGATCCCAAAACTAAAAACATCCATTCCGTCTAAAATTAGCTGACAAGCATTTCTTTCGATTCCTGGCGAAATAGTATGATAGGTCAAGGACTCAGAATTTGTTCTGTTTCTAGAACCTCCATCATTTACGATTATCGTTTTATAACCTGAACCATCTGTACCTAAATCAAAAAGCAAACGCTCTGCTTTTTCATCAAGCTCAAATGCTGTAGCACTACCTCCATCTCCAAAAAGTGGAACGGTACTTTTATCTGATTTTGAAAGCAATTTACTACTGGTATCTCCAGCCAAAAGCAATCCTTTTTTAATTCCTGTTGAATTCATCATACTAGCAATTATCGACATACCATAAACATACCCTGAACATCCTAATGGCACATCAAAAGCAATACAATTTGTCGATAATCCTAATCTGTCCTGAAGTATAGCCGCAGAAACGGGTAAAATATAATCAGCAGTTTGAGAAACAAAAACTAAGATTTCTATTTCTTCTTTCTGCCAATTTAAATCTTTGATTAATTTTTCAGCAGCCTCACAACATAAATCAGAAGTACAAATTTCCTTAGTTGCAATACGTCGTTCTTCAACGCCTGTTGCATCAATGAATTTCTGAATTTCTTCTTGTGTCAATATATCTAAATCAATATTACGTTCTGTGTTTTTAGGAACGCAACATGAAATACCTTTTATTGCAATATTATTTACTGAAAAAGTAGCCATTTCAATTACCCTTTATTTTTTATTATTTCGAAGATATCGTTTAATGTATTTGAAGATTTAATATCATCTCCAGTTAATTTTACTGAATATTCTTCATCCGCCATAGCAATTAATGATAAGGCTGTTAATGAATCCCATTCCTCTAAATCTCTAAAAACAGTTTCTTGTTTTATTAATGTTGCATCCGTATCATCTAAAATATCTGCAAAATTTTGCAAAAAAGTGTTGATTTCCATATTATTCTTAATTTTATTTTGGGTTTATTATGTATCTAAATTCTGTAATAAGTTTATAAAAAATATTCTTGTTGTACAGGAAAAAACTACTCTTAAAATATTGTTCTTCAAACAAGTCTGACATTAAGAATATTTCTTCTTCTTTTATAATATTGACTTATACTAATAAATTAGGTTTCTTTTCCTATTTTTACCCCGCAAATATAACAATAGTTTACCCTTAACGGTTAATTAAACTCACTAAATCCATAATTAAAATGATTCCTGTAACCAAAACTTTTTTACCTCCACAAGAAGAATACAATTCTTATGTAAAACGTGCGTGGGATAAAGCTTGGCTCACAAACCGTGGTGAACTGACATTAGAATTAGAACAAAAACTTAAAGATTATCTTAGTGTTTCTAACCTAACAATTACTAATAACGGTACAATCCCGATACAAATTGCATTAAAATTATTTGGCAAAGGAGGCGAAATAATAACAACTCCTTTTTCATATGTTGCCACTTCGGCTGCAATTGTGTGGGAAAATTGCAAACCTTTTTTTGTAGACATTCATCCTGAATATCTAACTATAGATGAAACCAAAATCGAAGCTGCAATAACTCCAAGAACTACGGCAATATTAGCCACTCATGTTTTCGGAAATCCATGTCACGTAACTGCTATAGAATCTATTGCAAAAAAACATAACCTCAAGGTTATTTATGATGCTGCACATTGTTTTGGCGTTAAATACAACAATCAATCTCTTTTTAATTTTGGAGATGTAAGCACTTGTAGTTTTCATGCAACAAAATTATTTCACACAGGAGAAGGTGGAGCAATGTTCTGTAATGACAAAGAAATACATCATCAATTATTTTACAGTCATAATTTTGGCCACAATGGACCTCTTGCTTTTCATGGCCTTGGAATTAATGCTAAAATTTCTGAATTACAATCGGCTATGGGATTAGCGATTTTCCCATATATGGAACACATTATTGCCGAAAGAAAAAAAGTAACTGATTTTTACAATGAAAATCTAAATTTCAGCAACTTAAAAAGCATAAAAATTAGAGAAAACACAGAATGGAACCATAGTTATTATCCTTTACTTTTTGATTCTGAAACAACATTATTGAGAGTTCAGGAAGAATTACAAAAAGAAAATATAATTCCAAGACGTTATTTTTACCCATCGCTAAACACCATTGATTACACAAAAGGCGATGCAATGCCAATATCTGAATCTATTGCATCAAGAATAGTTTGTTTACCACTTTACGTAGGACTTACTCCTGAAGATTTAGAAAAAATTGTTCAAATTATAAACAAAGAAGTATCATAGTATCAGTTATACGCTGCTATCATGAAAATTTATCTCTCATTTAATATCCAAACTTTATGAGTCAAGACATAAACACCGAAATTCTCAACGCATACGAAGTCATTAAAAATGGCGGAATTATACTTTACCCAACCGATACTGTTTGGGGAATTGGTTGTGATGCAACAAATCCTGAAGCTGTTGCCAAAATATACAAACTGAAACAAAGAGCCGAAACTCAAAGCATGATTTGCCTAATGAATGGCGAAAAAATGATGTATAATGTATTTAAAGATATTCCTGAAGTAGCTTGGCAAATTATGGATTTGTCTGAAAAACCAACAACGATTATCTTAGACAAACCCCGAAATGTAGCTCCAAATATTATTGCTCCAGATAATTCTTTGGGAATTAGAATAGTAAAAGAGCCTTTTTGTTTTAAGCTTTTAGAGCGAATGAAAAAGCCTCTAGTATCAACTTCGGCTAATATTTCTGGACAACCTACACCAATAGCTTTCAAAGACATTAATCCTGAAATCATTAAGGGAGTTGATTATGTAGTAAACCTATATCACGATAAAGTAGCAGGAAAACCATCTACAATTATAAAACTTACAAGTGATTCTCAAGTAAAAGTAATCCGTAAGTAATTTAGAACTAATTGATAATTAACAATTGTTAATTATCAATTAGTTTCAAACTTTCTATTAACCAATCGATATCTTCCTTGGTATTATAATGACTTAAAGAAATTCGCAAATTCGGAAGTTTTAAATCAGCTTCCGAAAGCATTTCTTTTAAAACATGGGATGGTCTAATACTCCCCGATTGGCAAGCACTTCCTCTAGAAACTGCAATTCCTTTCATATCTAGATTAAACAACAACATCGATGTTTTGTCTACCGAAAAAGGCAATATTACATTCAGGATTGTATAGAAATCATCTTTTGTTCCGTTAATTCTAAAACCTGGTAATTCTTTCTCTAATTGAGTAATTAAATAGGTTTTTAATCCTAAAATATATTCTTTTTCATTATCTAAGTTTTCATAAGAAAGTGTCAAAGCTTTAGCCATACCTGCAATCTGATGTACAGCCTCTGTCCCTGCTCGCAAGCCTTTTTCTTGCTCTCCTCCAAAAAGTAATGGTTGTAATCCCGAATTTTTTCGAACAAAAGCAAAACCAATTCCTTTTGGCCCATGAAATTTATGAGCGCTTGCAACAATAAAATCTAGCAAATTGCTTTGTAAATCAATTTTTGCCTTACCTACAGATTGCACCGTATCCGAATGAAATAGCACATCATATTGCTTACATATAACACTTACTCTTTCTAAGTCTAAAACAGTCCCAGTTTCGTTATTAACGTGCATTAAACTCACCAATGTTTTTTTCTCAGCTGAAAGTAAATTTGACAAATGAGTTAAATCTATAGAACCATCAGAATTAATATTTACATAATCAACCTGAATATTATATTCTGATTCTAATACCAAAACAGTATGCAAAACGGCATGATGCTCGATTTTGGTAGTAATAATACGTTCAACTTTTAGATCCTTTACAGCCGAACGAAGTATCCAATTATTAGCTTCGGTACCACCAGAGGTAAAAATAATCTCTTGTGCCGAACAATTAAATTGTTTAGCTATACTTTTTCTTGAAAGTTCTAAAATTGTCTTAGCATTACGTCCAGAACTGTGTGGCGATGATGCATTTCCATAATCTTCTGTCATTACTTTTGTCATTTCCTGAATGACTTCTGGACGTATGGCAGTTGTAGAGGCGTTATCGAGGTATACTTTTTTCATTGGGGCAAAGTTATGAAATATCAATTGTCTATTCTTAAATATCAATTATCATTTTTTTCACTATTTTTGACCCAAATAAAAACATAATGAAAAAAATTGCAAGCATACTATTATTTGCCTTTCTATTAAACGGTTGTGACGATGGAGATTTATCGGTTGATCTCATTAATTTTGAAGATACTAAAACATTAAATTGTCCTACTGATGATACAGTTCTAAGCTCTCTACTTTTTAAACTAAAAGAGAAGGAATCATTATTACTCTACGTACCTAAAACCATTTTTGGAGGAGAGCCAAATATAGTACCAAAATTTTACGACATCAACCTTACCGATCATCGTGTTATTTATCGCGCCTATAATGGTAAAATTGAGGAAAATAATATTTGCGCTGTTATCCCGCCCGCAACTCCTAATGTAATTGAAGAATGGATAGCAACTTCAGGGTTAATTAGAGTTCTCACATCTCCTATTATTGTAACCAATGAAACCAATAATAGTACTCGTATAACAGGATACAACTATAACATCGTTTTTAATAATATTACATTTGATAAACCTAGTGGGCCTCAAACTTATCAAACATTTTCATTCGGAGATTATAATACGACCGTTACACCTGCTACTTTAGCACAACCTTTTCTTGCGTCAAACGCAGGACAATGCACTGAGTTAAAACAAGTATACAATTATAATGCTGGATCTAGTGAATCAATTACTATCGATAATATTGACCCTAGTTTAATAGTAAACGAAGTTACTCCTCCTGATGCTCCTAGAACTGGATTAATCAATGACACAACAAACAAAGTAATATATCGTACTTATAAAGGAGGTGTTTTAACAAAAGATTATTTCTGTAAAGCCATCCCTCCAACTACTCCTTCAGTAACTCAAATTTGGGCAGGTATAAATGGTATTGCTGAACAAAGTGGTATTATAGAAGTTAAGACTACAGGTATAGGAAGCACAGGTTTTTTACATACAATAACACTTAAAAAAGTTTCTTTACAGAAAGGAACTAATGTGTTCAAACTAGGTGATGCTTTTGTCTTAGGCGAAATAACAACCAGTAAATAAAACAAAAAAACAACATTCAAAAAATCCCTTTTTCGAATGTTACTACCCATACTTAGAAAAAATAATTCTTACAAAAACGTCTGTTTTTAAATTGAGTTTCAAATTGAAATTCTCTTTAAAAACAGACGTTTTTTTTATGCTTAATACTAATTTATTTTATGCCTTAAAATATACTTTATTTAGCATTTTGCAAAAAATAAACTTCAGTTGCTCCTAAGCCATATTTTTGATAATTGGCGTCCTGAAAATTGATTCCGTCATAACGTCCTAACAAAAAATCAAGTTCGGCTTTTAAAATCCCTTCGCCAACACCATGAATAAAAACAATTTTAGGAATACGATTTCTAATTGCAAACTCAATGTGTCGTTTTGCCGTTTCTGTCTGCAAAGTCAAAATATCATAGTTAGACATTCCGCGTTTATTTGGCACTAATTTTTCGATATGCAAATCAAATTCAGGGGCAGGAATTTCGCGTTTATCCTTGCGTTCTTTCACAAAACTCCTTGCTTTTGGCTCTTCTTTTTCTTTTGAAACCTCACTTATATCAATTCTTTTAATAGAATTCATTAAGTTACTGGAATCATGAATCTTAATTAACTCGTTGACAAAAAATGTCATCATAAATCCATCCTCAGTTTCTATCGTTACCTCGTTATTTTTAGTCGATAACACTACTCCATTTATAGCCTCGTCCAGAACCGAAACCTTATCTCCTTTATTCAACATCTTCCTCTTCTTTATCTTGATTTTTACTTGGCGTTTTTGCACTTAACTGCATCATCCCTATCATAAAAATTACAATCGCAATAATTGTAATATAAATATTTTTATCCGCAGATGACTGTTCATATAATGCAATCAAAATTGCAATTATCATTATTGGGATTCTTAGTTTTTTCATTTTAATACGTTATCAGATTCCAAAAGTAATCAACTTTAAAATACGATCTAATTATTCTTGAAACGCATTCGAATATTTTTTGTAAAATTGTAAAAACCAAATCTCTTGAATCTAGAAAAATATATGCTGCCATGCTTAAGCAAAACACTCTTTGGAATAGAGTGTTTAGGATGTGGTTTCCAGCGCGCTTTATTCCTACTTTTTAAAGGTGATTTTAAAGCAACTTTTGAGATGTATCCAGCGCTTTATACAAGCCTATTATTCTTGGTGATTATTGCTTTATATTTTTTTGATAAAAGTCGAAATTACAAAAAACCTCTTTGGATTTTTGGCATCACAAATAGCGTGATAATGATATTAGGTTATGCGTACAAGCACTATTATTAATTCTTCACAAATCAGAATAATTATTTTTTTATCTGATTCAAAATATCATTAATCATTTCAATTTGCACTTTCTGAATTTCGATTAATTCTTGTTGTTGATGCAAAATTAAATGGTCTAATTTTTCATGCATCATTCTTATTTCTAATTCTGATTTTAGGTTAATCATATAATCCTTTTTAGCTCTGTCACGATCTTTTTCCTCCTGACGATTTTGGCTCATCATAATTACTGGAGCTTGCAAAGCAGCAACACATGACAAAATCAAATTAAGTAAAATAAACGGATAGGGATCAAAACCTTTATTTGTCAAAATATAAATATTAATGGAAATCCATAACATTATAAAAACTACAAACAGAATAATGAAAGTCCAGCTTCCTCCAAAATCAGCAACTTTATCTGCTATTTTTTGACCAAAACTTCTTGGCCCCATATCATCTTCAACAGCACTTACTAAAAGTTTTTCATCCGTTAAAGATCCAATTACATTCTTTTCAAGATTAGAAAGTACTCCAATCTCTTCAGATAAATAATTCGAAATATATTTTTCTCGAAATACATTTAATTCATGTATCGAAATATATCCTTCTCGGGTAAATAACGGATAAGCAGCAACAATTAATGCGAAAATTGGGCTCTGAATGGATTTTCCTGATACTTTTTCACTCTCAGGATAAGAAATATGTGAAAGTGTACTTTTAAACATTCCGTTTGTTTTCATTTTAATAATTTTATAAGCTAATTTACTCTTTTAATTCGCTTTATACTAACAACTTTAGCGCTGCTTAATTTTTTTTAATTATTGCAAACAGAATGTTAATGACTAAATTTCTTTAACCAATTACTACCTCTATTTACAAAAAACACATTACTTTTAACATTTCAAACTAACAATTCAATTTTATAATTGTGACAAAAAATATGATTATCCAAAATATAAATGCTTTAAAGAGCCACACTACTATAAACTACGGAATCAAAACTAAGACGGAAGATTTTACAGAGAAGCTATTTTATACTTTATTCGACTCTAATGCTCCTTTAGACAAAAGCATCAATGAACTTGAAAAATGCTTTAAAGAAATTGCGATAATAGCTTGCAAAAAATCAGAAAATTCCTGTGAATCGATTTGGGAACAGTTTCTGGAAAAACTACCTACTGTTTTGGAAAAATTAATTCAAGACGCAACATATATTTTAGAGAATGATCCTGCATCAAATAGCATCGAAGAAGTATACTTGGCTTATCCCGGTTTTTACGCTATTGCCATATATAGACTAAGTCACGAATTATATAAACTAGACTTATTGCTGTTTTCAAGATTAATGAGTGAATATGCGCATCGAATTACGGGAACTGATATTCATGCGGGAGCAACGATTGCTTCTCCGTTTTTTATCGATCACGCAACAGGAATTGTAATTGGCGAAACAACAGTTATAAAAAAACACGTAAAAATATACCAAGGTGTAACTTTAGGTGCATTAAGCATAGCCAAGGAAATGAAAAATGCAAAAAGACATCCTACTGTTGAAGAAAATGTTTGCATTTATGCCAACGCTACAATATTAGGAGGCGAAACCACTATTGGCAAAGACAGTATTATTGGCGGAAATGCGTGGATTACTAAATCTATCCCAGAAAAATCTATTGTAACCAATACCACCACAACCGAAGTAAAAGTAAAAGAAAAAAGATAATTATGAACACTCATACATTAGTAAACCTGATAGGAAATACTCCCTTGATGGAAACAGTGAATTTAGTCAAAAATAAAAACGTCAAACTTTTATTAAAGCTTGAAGGAAATAACCCTGGCGGCAGTGTAAAAGATAGAGCAGCATATAATATGATCTTTTCAGCTATGGAGAGAGGCGATATTAAAAAAGGTGATAAACTTATCGAACCTACAAGTGGTAATACCGGAATTGCACTTGCAATGATCGCACAATTAATGGGTATTGATATCGAATTAATCCTTCCTGAGGATTCTACCAAAGAACGTGTACAAACTATGCGGGCTTATGGCGCTACAGTTATTTTAACGCCTGCTAGCGAAGGAATAATCGGCTCAAGAGATTATGCCGAAAGAAAAGTTGCCGAAGGTGGTTACATTATGCTAAATCAGTTTGCAAACGATGATAACTGGAAAGCACATTACAAAACCACTGGTCCAGAAATCTGGAATGATACCGATGGAAAAGTAACTCATTTTGTTTCGGCAATGGGAACCACTGGAACTATTATTGGCACATCAACTTATCTTAAAGAGAAAAACACCAATATTCAAATTATTGGAGCACAACCAAGCGATGGTTCTCAAATTCCAGGAATAAGAAAATGGCCAATAGAATATTTACCAAAAATATTTGATGCTAAAAAAGTAGATACTATTGTAGATGTAAGCGAACAAGAAGCACGCGATATGACAAAAAGATTAGCGCTAGAAGAAGGTGTCTTTGCAGGAATGAGTAGCGGAGGCTCTGTAGCTGTAGCTCTAAAAATTGCTAACCAACTAGAGTCTGGGGTAATTGTTGCTGTAATCTGTGATCGTGGTGATCGTTATCTATCTTCAGATTTATTTGATTGATAGAAAAAAGGTTCAAAGTTGCAATCCCGAAGCTTCGGGACTGAGGTACTAAGGTTTTAAAAGCTTGCTACAAAAAAATCTTTGCAATTTTGTTTTCTTAGAACCTTAAAAAAAGATACAAAATTGCAAAGACTCTGAACTTGACACAAAAAAACTTTGAACCTTTGTTACTCAGAACCTTTGAACCTTAAAAACTAAGTTTCTCAGAATTGTTATAAGAAAAGACAATTGTAAAAGTCGCTCCTTTATTTCTCCCAAGGCTCATTGCACTTAGTTTACCTCCATTCTTATCGATTATCTTTTTACATAAATACAATCCAATTCCTGTAGAAGTTTCATTGGCAGTTCCTAATTTACTCATTTTCGTGAATTTTTTAAACAACTCTTCGATTTGACTCTGGTCAAAACCAGTCCCATTATCCGAAACAGTAAAAACCAACTCCTCATTATCCTCAAAAATACGCAATAAGATTTCGCTTCCAGAATAAGAAAACTTTATGGCATTACTAATCAAGTTCACAAGAACCTGAATTAGCAACCCTTCATCTATTTTAAGTACAGCTTCGTCAACTGTAATATCCGAAACCAACTTAATATTTTTTTGTGCCAAAAGCTGTGATACTTGTTCTCTTACAGCTGGAAGAATTGGCGCTATTTGAATTGTTTTGATTACCGAACTCGATTTAGCAATTTCATCTTGTTGTTTTAATAATTTAATAAAATTTTCGATATATCGAAACTGTAAATCTGTCGATTCACAAATTAATTCGGCCATATTTTTAACCGATTCTGACGGATTCTCTTCTATAATAAGCTTTGCTAATCCCTGAGGGTTTCCTGCAAAATTTCTTAAATCATGAGAAATCATATATATCAAATCTTGCTTTTCATTTATAAAACTCTCCGCTTCATCAATAGATTCCTGAATATTACGCATTAGTAATCCAGCTTCATCCTCGTATAGAGATGGCAAAACAGATAACTTTCGGGCTGTTCTATAATTATCCAATGCTTTAGATGCAACAACAATTGGTTTTATTAATTGAGTTATTACCACCAATGTAACCAAAGTAGCAAATAAGGTCATGATTAAAGAAAAAATCAAAATAGAATTGGCCGAAATTGTATTGTTACCATAAAGGACAAAAAACAAAATTCCGATTAACGGAATATGAATGCCTATAAAAGCAACAAAAAGAAATTTAAACGCATAGCTTTTCTTCAAAAAACTAATCTTCGACAAGATGTGATACAACTTCATAAAAATAGTGTAAGTTCCTGATAAGCCATAGAATTTGGGGTTCTAGATTAAAACAAAGTTAACTTTTAAACACAAAATAAATGTTAAATAAAAGAAATTGATAAAATTTTTCCGAAATTAAATTTATAAAAGTTTACAAACCCTTATTTTTGCGCTATGGGAAGAAAAAATACAGACAAAGTTGTCTTTCATCAAATACAAGTCCTTGATGCTGGAGCAAAAGGCGTATCGGTAGCAAAAGCTCCCGACGGAAAAGTAATATTTATCCCGAACGTAGTTCCGGGAGATGTGGTAGATGTACAAACCTTTAAGAAACGCAAAGCGTATTATGAAGGAAAAGCAGTTCGTTTTCACGAATATTCAGAACATCGCATAGAACCAATTTGTGAGCATTTTGGTGTTTGTGGAGGATGTAAATGGCAAAACATGAAGTACAGCCAACAGTTGTACTACAAGCAAAATGAGGTTAAAAATCACTTACAACGTATAGGAAAAATTGAACTTCCAGAATTTGAAAATATTTTAGGTTCAGAAAAACAGTTTTTTTACAGAAACAAAATGGAATTTTCATTTTCGAATAGCCGTTGGTTAACCGAAAAAGAAATTGATAGTACCGAAGATTTAGGGAATCGTAATGCATTAGGTTTTCATATTCCTAAAATGTGGGATAAAATTCTAGACATTAATAAATGTCATCTGCAAGAAGATCCATCAAATGCAATTAGAAACGAAATCAGAGCTTTTGCTAATGAACATAACTTAGCTTTTTTTAATCCAAGAGAACATTCTGGTTTATTAAGAACATTTATGATTCGTACTGCTTCAACTGGAGAGATCATGGTATTGATTCAGTTTTTTGAAGAAGATAAGGCTAACCGAGAATTACTTTTAGATCATCTTTATGATAAATTTCCAGAAATAACATCGCTACAATATGTTGTAAACGGAAAAGCTAATGATACAATTTATGATCAGGATGTAAAACTATATAAAGGTAGAAATTACATTCTGGAAGAAATGGAAGGTTTAAAATTTAGCATCAATGCAAAATCTTTTTACCAAACCAATTCTGATCAAGCATATGAGTTATACAAAATCACTCGTGATTTTGCAGGTCTTTCTGGTCACGAAACAGTATATGACCTTTACACAGGGACTGGAACAATAGCACAGTTCGTATCTAAAAAAGCTAAAAAAGTAATTGGTGTAGAAAGTGTTCCAGAAGCAATTCTAGATGCTAAAGCAAATGCAGAACGCAATAATATTACCAATTGTGAGTTTTTTGTTGGAGACATGAAAGTTGTATTTAACGAAAGTTTTATCGCTACACATGGTAAACCAGATGTTATTATTACTGATCCACCTCGTGACGGAATGCATAAAGATGTAATTGAACAAATTATGAAAATTGCTCCAGAAAAGGTAGTTTATGTAAGCTGTAACTCGGCTACACAAGCACGTGATTTGGCATTAATGGATGAAAAATACAAAGTAACTCGCGTAAGACCAGTAGATATGTTCCCGCAGACACATCACGTAGAAAATGTTGTACTTTTGGAACTTCGCTAAGTTCTAGTAAACAAAAACGTGTGAAGCATAAATCACAAACAATAAATGAAAAAAATACTTTTTATAATAATCATAATTGCCTTCACTTTTTCAGGATGTGAAAAAGATGATATTTGTGATGCTAATACACCTACGACACCTCGATTGGTAATTTCTTTTTTTGACCGCGGTAACACTTCTGTTCCTAAAAATGTAAGAAACCTAAAAGTGATTGGCGAAGGGATGACTGAAGGTATTGTCTTTAATGAAAATGCTCTTCTCGAGGCAGACAAATACATCGCTAATGGAAATACTATTTCTATACCGCTTAAAACAAATGCCGAAAGCACAACGTATCGTTTTATTTTAAATTACAATGATCCAAATACGGCTTTGATAAACGAAGATAGATTGAAATTTAATTATACCCATCAAAATATTTTTGTTTCAAGAGCATGTGGCTATAAAACCACTTTTGAATTAGATCGGAATATACCATTTATACACACCGATTCTGATCTTGCAGAAGGATTTTGGATGCAGGTTGTTAATGTAGAAAAGTTTAATATTGAATTAGAAAATGAGACACACATCAAAGTATATTTTTAGTTTTTGCCTTATGTTGTCTTTGTTTTTGGTTCAAGCCCAAGAAACACCTACAACCAAAACTACGCTAACAAACAAAACTGAAACAAAACCTGTAAAGACTACTCCCAAAAAAGCAGCTACACAAGAAGCTAAAAAAGATAGCATTCCTGCAAAAACTGATCGTTATGGAGTACGTTTTGGTGTCGATTTGTATAAATTGACTCGCAGCTTATATGATTCAGACTATAAAGGTGTAGAATTCGTAGGAGATTATCGATTATCCAAAAAATATTATCTGGCTGCCGAAATAGGTATAGAAGATAAAACTACCGATGATGACAGGCTTAATTCAACAACAAATGGCACCTACATAAAAGCAGGATTTGATTACAATTTGTATGAAAACTGGCTTGATATGGAAAACATAATATCAGTCGGTTTGCGTTATGGTTTCAGCACATTTAGCCAAGAATTAAATACATATAAAATATACAATTCAGATAGATATTGGGGAGAACTTCCTCCTGAGGTTTCAGGCACAAAGTATAGTGGTTTATCTGCTAGTTGGCTAGAAGTAAATGCAGGAGTAAAAGTAAAAGTAATCAATAATATATTTGTAGGCTTCAGCGTGCAATTAAAAACATTGGTTACAAACAAAAAACCAGACAACTTCGATAATCTTTATATTCCTGGATTCAACCGAACATATAACGGTAATTTCGGAATTGGTTTCAACTATACAGTTTCTTACTTTATTCCTATTTATAAGAAAAAGGTAGTAATCCCAGAAATAGAAACCAAAAAATAATATAATCTTACAATTTGGTTATTCATATAACAATAACCAAATTGTAAAATATAAATAGGCACTACCCTATTTCTTTAATTCCTTTCATGAAAATCCATTTCATAAAAAGTTTCTCACCATCTTTAGTTTTAGCGGCTTGAAATTTTGGAGACAAAAGAGTTCCAATAACAAATGCTGTCATAGGAACCCAAAATCCTGTTAATCCTGAGTATTCAGCTACCAAAAATCGAGCTAATATAAATAATATAGCAAAACAGCCCAACTGATATAAAAAAGCTCTTACTTGTAATTTTGTCATTTTTTTTTAAAGTTACTGAGGTTCTGAGGCTCTAAGATCCTGAGCTTAAAAACTCAGCAATTTAGTATCTTAGCCACTTACAACCTTAAATTATTATTTTCTTTTAAGCTTACTAAGGCTCTAAGATCCTGAGCTTAAAAAAACTCAGCAACTTAGTATCTTAGTTACTTAGAACCTTAAATTATTCAGTTACCTGAAACTTAGTTCTCTTACTTCCTTCGTACATTTCGTATTTTACTAATCTGGCTTCTAAACTTGCGTTAAAAAGTTTGATTTTACGAGATGGTTTAAGCCCAACGTATTTCAAGGCTTCAAGATTGGCAGTAATAAACCAAGCATTAGTTGCTGGGTAATTTTTCTTTAATGTATCGCCAATGTTTTTATAGAATTCTTCCATATGAATATCCAAACGCTCATCATAAGGCGGATTAAATACCATGTGTAAAGTTCCTTGAGTTGTTTTTTCAGTATCAAAAAAGTTATTCTCTTCAATAGTGACATAATCCTCCAAGTTAGCATTCTTAATATTGTCTTTAGCTTTGCTAACAGCACTTGGTGCTTTATCAAAACCTTTTATAGTATAATGAAACTCTTTAGTTTTTTTCATCAAACTGCTTACAATCTGATCAAATAAATCATTATCCCAATCGTTCCATTTTTCAAAAGCAAACTCTTTTCTGTTAATATTCGCTGGAATATTACATGCAATCATAGCCGCTTCAGCAAGAAAAGTTCCCGAACCACACATCGGGTCTAGAAAATGACCTTGACCTTCCCAACCAGACAGCAATAAAATTCCTGCTGCCAATACTTCATTTATAGGAGCAATATTTGTAGCCGTTCTATACCCACGTTGGTGTAATGAATTACCAGAAGTATCCAAAGCAACCGAAACCTGATCTTTATCGATATGCACATTAATCCTTAAATCCGGATGTGCTTTATCAATACTTGGTCTTTGTCCGGTACGTTCTCTAAATTGATCTACAATAGCATCTTTACACTTTTGAGAAACAAATTCAGAGTGATTAAAATGTTCTGAATGCACAGTTGCATCAATCACAAAAGTCTGATTAGCGTTTATAAGCTTAGACCAGTTTACCCCCGAAATACCTTTATATAAAGCTTGTTCATTATTTGCTCTAAAAAAGTAAATTGGTTTTAGCACCTTCAATGCTGTACGCAACGACAAGTTGGCTTTGTACATAAACCCTTTGTCCCCCTTAAAACTTACCATTCTCACACCTTGTTCAACATCTTGTGCTCCTAGCAATTGTAGTTCTTTTGCTAAAATTTCTTCAAAGCCAAAAAAGGTTTTGGCCACCATTTTAAAATTATCTTCCATTTTTATATTTAAATTAAAACAGATTTATTTAAACTAAAATCAATCTGTAATAAAAAATTTTCGAATTTACACAGCGACATTGTTAGTCTATCACTTGCAAAATAGTTATTTTTCAGCAAAAATACACTAAATTTGCGGGACTTGAATTAATTGAAAAAGAATAAATGTCTGAAGCACATAACCCATCTACCCCAAATACAAACCAACCGTCCGAAAACTGGTTCACTTCTTGGTTCGACACACCCTATTATCATATACTATATAAAGACAGAAATTATAGAGAAGCGCAAATTTTCATGGATAATCTTACACATTATCTTAATCTTCCAGAAAAAGCCAATGTACTTGATTTAGCTTGCGGAAAAGGACGCCATTCTATTTATTTAAATCAACTAGGATTTAATGTTCTAGGAGCCGATTTATCCGAAAACAGTATTGCCGAAGCTAGCAAGAATAGCAATGAAACTTTGCATTTTAAAGTGCACGATATGCGCGAACCATTCGAAGAAAAATTTGATGCTATTTTTAATTTGTTTACCAGTTTTGGTTATTTCGAAAGTGACGACGATAATCTTACCACGCTAAAAGCTATAAAAGCAAGTTTAAGCGAGTATGGTTTTGCCGTAATCGATTTTATGAACGTAACACAAGTAATCGAAACACTAGTTCCCGAAGAAGTAAAAACTGTCGACGATATTGATTTCCATATCAAACGATACGTAGAGGACGGACATATCTTTAAAGAAATAGATTTTGAAGACCAAGGACGTAAATTTCATTTTACCGAAAAAGTAAAAGCCCTAACATTAAAAGATTTCGAAGACTTAATGGAACAAGCAGGTATTTTCCTTTTGGATACATTTGGTGATTATAAACTAAAGAAATTCCATAAAACTGATAGCGAACGATTAATCATGATTTTTAAATAGGTTCAATCGTTTAACTGTTAATTTGTTTAATCGATTAAGCAAAGTAACAAAATCGACAAAACGATTAAACAAAAAACCGATTAAACAAAAAGATGAATTATCTATTACCCCTACTTTCTGTATTACTAGGATATATTGTTGCATTGGTACTTAAACCAAAAGACAAAACCAATCTTAAACTTTTATTGGCTTTTAGCGGATCATTCCTGCTATCACTTACAGTAATGCATCTGTTGCCAGAAGTTTACGAATCCCACAACCACAATATTGGGTTATTTATAATGCTCGGAATTTTATTCCAAATCATACTTGAGTTTTTCTCTAAAGGAGCTGAGCACGGGCATGTACATGGTCATGCCAAAATGCACCAAATTCCGTGGCTGCTCTTTATAAGTTTATGTATTCATGCTTTCCTAGAAGGATTTCCTGTGAGTCACCACCACGATATCGTCATAGGAATTGCCATACATCACTTGCCTATTGCAATTATCTTGACCACTTTTTTCATCAATGCCGAGCTTAACAAAAAAGCCATTTTCGCATTTATGATAACCTTTGCAATCATGACACCTCTAGGAACTATTGCATCGGAATATTTACCATTTTTAAATGATTATTACACCGAAATCACAGCCGTAGTAATCGGGATATTATTCCATATTTCATCAACTATAATCTTTGAAAGTAGCGAAGGACACAAATTTAATATTGCCAAAATTTCGATGATTATATTCGGAATCGCTTTGGCATATTTTATATAGTTTGGGCGTGACCACATTTACAAAAGGCGCTATTTAGCAAACCGCTTATATGCGCCTTCTGTAAATACGGTCGGGCTATCCGCACTACTTCGGTAGTTAGCTCCTATCCCTCACGCAAAAACTAGAACTTATCGTTTTCAAAAAACATCTAACAGTTCCGAAGTCCAATGTTATTAAGTTAAGCTTATTAGAAAGCAACATTAATCTTGTAAAGATGTAAAACGCAAAGCTTAAACACAATCTTGTCATTTCGACGAAGGAGAAATCTTCGTGAGCAACTCTACAAAGCTAGGACTCTCGTTGCGGAGTTTCTTGTGGAGATTTCTCCTTCGTCGAAATGACAAACAGTGTGGATAATTGATGTTTATAAAAAATTCACGCCTTTGCGATAAATTTATTCGATACACTATTATAGATTTTTCCTTAATTTAATAACATTACCCGAAACCTCTGGATTAAAACATGTTAGAATACTCTATAATAGATGCCAAAAATGTAAAAAGCTAAGAAGTAGAAAAGTCTTTTATATTGTTTACAAGCACGGATTGTAAATCCATCTTATCAGTTTTATTCAAAATCAAGCAATTCTTTTACTGATATTCCTAAACCTTTAGCCAGTGCAAGTAAATATAAATATGTAGGATTGAATTCACCTGCTTCAACCTTATGTATAGATTGCTGATCTTTAAGTATCAGTAATCCCAATTTATTTTGTGTCAATCCTTTGGCATTTCTAAGCTCTTTAATTCGAGCACCTAAACGCTTTAATTCATCTGATTTATCCACTTTTTTTAATTTGAGACAATTTGCGTTTTTTATTTATTCTTTTTAACATACTATCATATGTTATTTAGAATTTTTCGTACATTTGATTTTGAAAGAAAAAACATCAAAATAAAAATAAATAAAACTAAAAAATGGAAAATCTTAGAGAACTAACTATGCGATATTTCAACACCTTAAAACCATCTCCGGATAAAACAGGTACTTATACGGCTCAAATTAAACTGTCAAATTATTCTGAACTTGGTTGTGTTATTACCGAAACCCTGAAGTTATGCATTGTTGCGCTGGATCACGAAGCACATAAAACTTCGGATACCATTAAAAACTCACCTATTAATGTGGCGCTCGTTTTAGAAATGGTGTTAGAAATGTTTCCTGCTGATGAATTTGAGATACTAGATGAAATTAATCAAATGCTTACTGTAAATCCTCAAAGCATTAATGAACAAACCTAACAGGTTGAAAAACTTGTTAGGATACTACATCATAAATAAAAGATTATTTTTTAACAGAACAGTAAATTCCAGAATTATCTAATTGACAAATTATCTAATTAGCTCTCTTCTTCTCATCTTCATTTCCAAAATCACGTTGATTAACATTAATCTTTTTGTTTCCGAAATTATAAACTACAGATAAACGAGCAAATCGGTTGCTTTCATTTTGGCTATAAACTTGTTTTACGCCATTCACAATCGAAACATCATCTTTTAGATAAGATGTATTAAAAATATCATTTACCAAAAAGGCAATCTGCATTGTTTTGTTTAACAAATCTTGTTTAAAACCAATATTCAGACTAGACGTATACCCAGTTTCATACAAACCGCTTTTGTAAGGCGAAGTATAGTTAAAATTTATTTGCAATTTAGTCGCTTTGCTCAATGAAAATGTATTATTTGTCGAAAAATCGACTTGAAGACTATTTACAGGTGTTGCATTAATATCTTTTGTAAATTTAATATCAGATCCTAAAAAATATAAAGAGTTCTCGCTCTGCCACCAATCTGTAAAACTAGCCGAATACGTTTCTCCAACTCCATAATTAATGCCTTTAAAATAATTTTCTCTCGATACAACTTGAGTAAATGTTTCAGGGTTTGCAGTAAATATCACACCATAACCATCCGTAATCGCATTTAAGAAAACACTAGTTCGCAATATTTTTTTATACGAATGAGAAAATTCAAAATTGTCACTAAAAGAAGGTTTCAAAAACGGATTTCCTTCAGAATAACTATTACTACTAATATAAACTCGAAACGGATTCAATAAAGAAAAACTCGGCCTGCGGATTCTTCTTCCGTAGTTTAAACTAAAACTGTTGTTTTCATTTTTATTATAAGAAGCATAAAACGTTGGAAATAACTTAAGATAATTGTTTATCGTTTCCTGATTCAGGTTTTCCGAAAAACCATTTGTTTGCGTATTTTCTAATCGCA
The DNA here is from genome assembly GCF_057834355.1 of Flavobacterium sp. GL_143. Classification (NCBI taxonomy): domain Bacteria; kingdom Pseudomonadati; phylum Bacteroidota; class Flavobacteriia; order Flavobacteriales; family Flavobacteriaceae; genus Flavobacterium; species Flavobacterium sp. GL_143. Next base: position 5,155,762 of record NZ_CM174401.1, read on the forward strand.
ATCCTGCTTGAAAATTCCATTTTTCATTGATTTTTTTATCTGCACTAATATAAACCGCCTGATTGTTTTCGGTGTATTTAAATTGGTTTGTTTGGTTTATATCTAATTCTGGAGTTCCAGTAATCGTATTAAAGAAAATGACATCGCTATTGCTTTTTGTAAAACTTACTTTCGCCCCATAAGATAAGTTTACGGCTTTAAGCGGATGTTCCATATCAGCCTTAAAGCTTAAATTATCAATATCCTGATTCGAAAGATTACGTCCTGATTGATCTACATCGATAAAGGTTTCATCTGATGAATAATTGTTTGCTATAAAATCTCTATCAAATTTTGAATTATAATCAAAGTAATCAACATCAAATGATAATTTTCTGTTGAGAGAATCCAGTTTTGTAATCAAATGTAAATTATACGTTTGATTGCCGGATTTCCTGTCTAAAAAGCTCTCATTGATTATATAATTATCCAATACATTTTGAGAATTGTATTTATTAATTCTAATATCCGAGTCAAAATCCGGATTGCTTTTATCTTTTAAAAATTGAAAACCAATTGTCATTTTTTCTGAAAAATCATAATCTAAAGCTAACTTTCCAGATACATTTTCCTCATTTAATTTTGTTATCACATCCATTTTCGTAGGCCCTTCAACAAAATACATATCCAGAGTTTCATTAATATTTTTATAACCTGTTTTTCCATTAACACTAGCCGAAAACCTAAATTTATTTTTATTATAAAAGAAATTATTCCTTAAAGTATAAATTCCATATTTATTTTGATCATAAGATGCTGTTGTTGTGTTTTTCCAAGAATCACGAGCACCTTTTTTCATAACAACATTAATCAATCCCCCAGTACCTTCCGCCTCATATTTTGATGAAGGATTACTTATAATTTCGATATTCTTAATATCACTTGCCGAGATAGATTTCAAGAAATCGTTTAATTCTTCTCCAGTTAATTCAATCATTCTTCCATCAATCATCACACGAGAAACTCCCTTTCCTAATATATTAATAACATCATTCTGCACCGCAACTCCTGGTGCAGTATTTATAGCACTCAAAGCATCGCCAGCAACGTTTGTTACATTATTTTCAAGATTATAGACCAAACGATCTGTTTTTTGCTCAATCGTATTTTTTCTGGATTGAATGACAACTTCTCCCAAATTTGTTACATTTTCCTTTAAGATAATCAAACCCAAATTGGTATCTTTTTCAATCGTAATTTCTTTATCAAATTCCGAATATCCTTGTGAACTAATTTTTACTTTATAAGACCCTTTATTCAAATTCAATTCAAAGCTACCATCTTCTTTTGTAGTTGCTCCATTTATAATTTTTCCGTCTTGATTTAAGATTACGACATCTGTCCAGGCTACTGCTGTTTTTTCATCGGCAATTTTTCCATTTAATTTAAAGGATGTTTGTGCTAAACAAAAGAGAGGCAATAGCATAAAAATAAGGAGGGTAACTTTTTTCATAATTTCTAGTTTTAACTTGTTTGATTAATTTGAAGCAAAGTTGCCTTAGAAATTTTCGATATGCGACCGACAAAAAAAGTCGAACCAATTTCTTTTTAGGAAATCAGTTCGACTTTATTAAGCTTGAAGTACGACTTTTTACAAACCGCTAATTACGAAGCGTTTCGGTAAGCTGTAGGCGTAAGATTAGTATATTTTTTAAAAGAAGTATTAAATGAAGATTTCGAATTAAAACCTACCTCGTATAGAATTTCTAAAACTGTTAAATCACTTTTTAAAGGATTCTTTAAAATACTCATGGCTTTTTGGATGCGATATTCGTTTACAAAATCAAAAAAATGCTGATCCATATGATGATTAATCAAAACCGATAAATCCCGAACTGGAATATCGATTTGATTGGAGAGTTCCTGAATCGTGAGCGACGGATGAAGAAAAGGTTCTTTTTCAATCATATATTGTTTCAATGTCGAAATTTGACTCGTAACTAAGTCATTTTGATTATTTTTTATCTCAACACTCTTTTCGTTTTGCTTAGGAATAATGTCTCTTGCTAATTGCAATTTAGAATCAATTCCTCTAAAAAGTTCGGGATAATTTAAAGCCTTTAAGACAAACCAGCAGGTTACTACTAAAGCCAAAAATTGCATTACTACATTTGCCCAAATCCACAGTAAATTAAAATCGGTATATCTTATAAAATTCTTAGCTATTGATAAATAATACAAAACAAAGAGTACAATTGATATTTGAAATAACCATTTAAAAATAGAAGTTTTAGGATTGGTATAATTTTCCTGATATATTTCTCTATACTTTTTTAAAACCCAAAATACACCAATACTATACAATACGATTTGCATACCTAACATTAACTGGAAACCGTAAAATTCGGGCATTTCACTACGATGATTATAAAACTGCATTTTATCTACATCATTTAAAAAGTAAATCCTGAGTATGAAAACAGCATTTATGATTATAAATGGAATGGCATGAATTATATGCTTGGTTTTTAATCGAAAATCAGTGAAGCAAACTGATACTATATACAGATAAAAAGCAGGAAGTATCAAAGCACAACTAGCCCATCTGAAAAATTCTAAATTAAGATGGTCTTTAACGAAAGCTTCATTAATAAAAATTCCAGAATTATCAATTGCAAAAAGCAGTAAGTATGCCACAAACAGTCGGTTTGCTGATTTATTTTGGGTTTTCACAGTGAGTAAAAAGAATGCCAGCAATAATGAAACAAAAACTGACATCCAGCCCATAACACCCAAAAAGCTATCTATATTCATTTATTTTTTTGATTATTTAACAAATATAATATTTTAGTTCTTTTAATAAGATTTCAGAAAGCAATCGTTGCATAAAAATTAAAAGAGAAAAAGTTTTTTTTTATCTTTTAATTCTTACGTTCTAAATTTCGAAATCGCGAGAAAAAAGATTAATTTTGGACAAGATATTATACGAAAAATGACCTTCACAAAAACTACAGAACAGTCCTCAAAATATGAACATCTGGAAAATATGAGTGTTCATGACTTAATGATTAATATAAATCAGGAAGACAAAACAGTTCCATATGCCGTAGAAAAAGCAATTCCACAAATAGAAGCTTTGGTGGATCAAATCGTAGCCAAACTAAAACTTGGTGGACGTTTATTTTATATAGGTGCAGGAACATCTGGTCGTTTAGGAATCTTAGATGCATCCGAGTGCCCTCCTACTTTTGGCGTTCCAGCATTTTTAGTAAACGGAATCATTGCCGGAGGAGATAAAGCCATTCGTCAAGCGGTAGAAAATGCCGAAGATAATCCCAAACAAGCCTGGATAGATTTGCAAGCGCATAATATCTCCGAAAATGATGTTGTGATAGGAATTGCTGCTTCGGGAACAACACCTTATGTAATTGGTGGTTTAGAGATTTGCAATAAAAATAACATAATCACAGGTTGCATAACCTGTAATGCCGAAAGTCCGCTTTCACAAACAGCTCAATATCCTATAGAAGTAGTTGTAGGTCCAGAATTTGTTACAGGAAGCTCCCGAATGAAAGCTGGAACTGCACAAAAATTAGTTCTTAACATGATTTCGACAGCAACCATGATAAAACTCGGGAAAGTAAAAGGTAACAAAATGGTGGATATGCAATTAAGCAACAGCAAATTAATTGATCGTGGAGTAAAAATGATTATGGGAGAAATTCCTGTTACATACGAGCAAGCATCTGATTTATTACACAAATATGGAAGTGTAAGAAATGCAGTAGATAATTTTCAGTCACAGTAATTCAGTCACAGTTACTGGTACTAGTCTCAATAAAAATATTGCAAGGATATACTATCTGTCATGCAACAACAAATAGAAGTTTTTTAGTTCTCGTAACTTTAAACTTCAAACCTTAAACTTTTAAGAATAAAAAAAATGGGAACAAATAAAGAGTTAATAGGAAAAGGAATTAAATACTTATCGGGTTCTTTGCCCCTATTATTTATTGGCCCTGCAGTAATTTACAATGCATTTATGAACAAACAAAACGTTTGGCATTACTTAGTTCTGGCTATTGGCATAATTGCCTGTTTAGCGGGAATGTTTTTAATCTTTTATGGTTTAAAAACAATCATGAGGGGGCTCTTTAACGACTAATATTTAAATAAAACTCAAAAACTCCAATGGATAGCTTAATTCATATTCAAAAAACATTCGATAAGGTTATCTACATTGATAAAAAAATAAACAACCGCGAATTTGAGGATTGTGTATTTAAAAATTGTGATTTCTCTAATAGTAATTTTGCTTACAATACCTTTTTAGATTGCGAATTTATCGATTGCAATTTATCTATGACTAGTCTAAAAGATACAAGTTTAAAAAATGTAACATTTAAGAACTGTAAATTGCTAGGAATTGCATTTAATGAATGTGAAGATTTCTTATTCCAGGTATATTTTGAAGAATCGGTTTTAGACTATGCCTTATTTTCTAATAAAAAAATGCCAAAAACTAAATTTGTAAATTGCTCTATGAAAGAAACTACTTTTATAGGAACTAATTTAACCAGTTCTGTTTTTGATAACTGCAATCTGGAAGGAGCAATTTTTAACGAAACACAATTGGCAGGTGTTAATTTTAAAACAGCTTATAATTTTAAAATTGATCCGGAATTTAATCCCATGAAAAAAGCTCAATTCTCGACCGAGGGAATTTTAGGTCTTTTAGATAAATATGACATTAAAATTGTATAATTATGAATGCAACCGAAGCGTATTTAGAAAGTGTAAAAAAACAATTTTTATATTATAAAACACTGGGCGAAAAAGCAATCGCACAACTCGAGCCAGAGCAACTTCTTGTTACAATAAATGAAGATACAAATAGTATAGCAACTATTGTAAAGCATCTTTCGGGCAATATGCTTTCGCGCTGGACAGATTTCCTTACAACCGATGGCGAAAAAGAATGGCGCAATCGCGATGAAGAATTCGAAAATGATTTCCAATCTAAAGAAGAAATAATGACAGCTTGGGAAAAAGGTTGGAAATGTCTTTTTGACGCTCTAAATGATTTACAACCCAATCAACTTTCAGACATTATTTATATTCGAAATGAAGGCCATACGGTTATTGAAGCTATCAACAGACAATTAGCACATTATCCTTATCATATTGGTCAAATTGTATTTTATGCCAAACAATTAAAAAACAGCAGCTGGGAAAGCCTATCGATTCCAAGAAAAGAATCTAAAAATTACAATGCAGGAAAGTTTGCTAAAGAAAAAGAAATTAAGAACTTTACCGATGATGAGCTGAAACGGTTGAAATAATTTTATTTTAAAATTACAATCAGGGCTCGAGCGAAGCGAACTGACGAAGTAAATAGCTTCAAATAAACAAATTATATATTATGAAAAAATTACTATTACTCCCTTTATTACTTATTGTTGCATCTTGTTATAATACGGAACACAATTGCAAGGATTTTAAAACTGGAAAATTCAAATTTGAATACGAAGTTGATGGAGTAAAAAAAACAACTATTTTTGAAAGAAAAGATGATATTGAAATCGAAACTTTTGAAGGAAAAACCGACACGGCAACAATTCGCTGGGTAAGTGATTGCGAATATGTTCTGGAAAAGAAACATCCAAAGAACAAAGCAGAAGAGAAAGCTATCGGAATGAAAATTTTGAGTACAACCAAAGATTCTTATACTTTTGAGTTCGGAATGGTTGGTTCTACCCAGAAACAACGCGGAAAAGTTGTTCGAGTAGATTAAATTACATTTTTTATACTAATACCCCTTAATTAACACCTTTTTAAATGGAAGTATTCTTAAACCCTGACGCTTGGGTTGCCTTATTAACACTGACTTTTCTTGAAATTATTTTAGGAATCGACAATATTATTTTCATATCGATAGTAACAGGAAAATTACCTCCTGAGAGTCGTAAAAAAGCAACTAGAATTGGTTTGTTTTTAGCCATGTTCATGCGTATTGCTTTGCTAATGGGTATTTCGTACTTAATTGCTATGAAAGCAACAGTTTTTAGTATTAAATGGGGCTGGCTAAATGCCGATTTTACCGGACAAGCCTTGATTTTATTAGGTGGTGGATTATTCTTGATTTATAAAAGCACCAAAGAAATAAGCGAAAAAGTTGACCATAAAGGCGATGAAGAAAAAACATTAAAAGATGTTGCAAAACAATCCTTCTCGAATGTAATTGTACAAATTTTACTAATCGATTTAATTTTCTCTGTAGATTCTATTTTAACTGCAGTAGGAATGACAAATGGCGTTACTGGCGCTTTAACAATTATGATTACTGCCGTTGTTATTTCGGTAGCAGTTATGATGTTGTTTGCTGTTCCTGTTGGGAATTTTGTAAATGCAAACCCTTCTATTCAGATTTTAGGACTTGCTTTTTTAATCTTAATTGGGTTTATGCTTATTACTGAAAGTATGCACTTATCTAATGCTTCTTTAATAGGAGAACATATCGGGGCCGTACCAAAAGGTTACTTGTACTTTGCTATATCATTCTCATTAGCAGTTGAGTTTATTAATATGAAGATGAGAAAGAGATCGAAATCATAACTGATTTAATTTATAACAAAAAAAGCGCTAAGATATCTTAGCGCTTTTTTGTATTAATTTGTTTCCTAAATTAATCCTCGATAAATAATCGATACGGGAATACATTTGATGATCTGTTTTTTAAATTCTTCATGAAACTCTCACACAAATAATCCCACTCAGTTACCGATAAATGTTCTTTTTCGGCTGCATTAATTTTTAGATAAATATCTACTGTTCGACTGAAACCTGCTTTTACAGAGATTTCTTTTCGCGTTCCTTTTTCTATTTTAACATCGGTAATGCAACTTTTAAAATGGTTAAAAGCAAATGCTTTTATATCTGCAAAAGTTACAATTCGTCCTCGTGTTAATAATGCATTACGATAAGCCAGAATACGGTCTTTGTTATTCTGTTTATTCATTCCGCCAACCGTATTAGTAACTAATACCGCTTCTTTACTCACAAAAAACAAATCTTCTTTAGACTCTAAGACTGTACCTGCTTTAATATCATTTCCTTCTTCGGCACAAGTCGACCAATAACTTATTATAAATGATTTCCCTACTGATTCATCAATTTTAGGTTTAATCATTAAATACGGATCATTATTTTTAGAAAAGCTACTTTCTTTCGCCTGTTGTTCTACCGAAGCCAATAGTTGATTAATTTCGACCAATGAACTATTCATGAAATCTTTCCCTAAACCCGAAAACGATGAACTCTCGTCTTTTAATAAGTCTAAAACATTCTGAAGTAATTCAGAAGCCGTTCTGGAATCAAATCGAGAAACTCCACCTGTACGTAATACAGCATTTCCTTCTTCGATAACTCCGTCTTTAAACTCTTTTATTTCATAATGGTTATCAAATGGATCTACTACAGTATCTACATCAAGATATATATTATTACCAGTATCTAAGGATACATAAGACAAGAAACCTCCAAGTGTTTTATTTATGATATGTCGTCTCTTATTTATTACAGGAAAGCAATTTGCTGTAAAAGATACATTGTCTATTATTTGAGGAATTAATGACTCTGGAAAAACCATTTTAATCCAAATAACAGAATTATCATTATTGTTTGTTACCTCATCAAAACATCTATACTCAGAGCCATAATCTCTTATGTTCTTATGTTTCAATGCACCTTTTAGCGTATAAAAATTATCAAAGTAAAATTCATTTACTTCTTGCATCAACTCGCTAAGATGAGTATAATTTCTGTTTATGATACTTTCGATATCTAGATTGTTTACAGGAACATTATATCCCTCCTCTACCTTAATTTCCTCATCATCATGAAAGCATTTCATTTGCTTTAAATAATAATGGAACATTTCTTTTTGGTGGGTGTTTTTAATATCTATAAACAACATTAAATCCTCTAGCTCTTCTACGCTAGTATTATTTAATTCTATTCCTAAAAACACTATTCCTGAAGGTAGTGAGTTTTTATAATCGCGAACTGAGTCTTTGTAAAAAAGATTCGAAACTTCGTATAAATTTCTTTCGTAAGCAATGTACTTAACCTCACAAGAAGCTAATTTCACCTCTAATGTTGGCGAAAGCGTTATCTCTTTAGTAATTGGTGCTAACGGATTATAAATATTATGAATTCTCCTGCTTACCGACATTTGGTTTAGCAAAGAAACGTTCATGTTGTTATCTATAGGTAAAGCATGCATGATTGCCCTGGATGGTTTGGCTCCGGCGCTAACTTCTGGAAACATAATTTCAAGAACTCTTTCGACCACACGAGTTTTAGAATCTTCAAGTTCATGAGCTACTTTTTCAAGTTCATACGATAATGCATTTAGCATCATTGATACAACAGGATCAAATGATGTTTCCATCTCTACATCCGAAAAGCCCCATGATCTCGCTGCTCTTTTTAATACTCTATCTTTTATTCGTTCTTGTCTCATTATTATATTTTTTTTGGAACGTATTTTTTATTTTACTATTACTTTTATTTTGCCGCTAATTGCAAAATATATTTTTTTAAATTCTTACTCGCATTACCATAAAATAAACATGGATCTATTTCTTGCTTATTTTTATCAGTAACTCTTTTGCATCCTTCCCTATAAAGGGTTATTTTATTTGTTATTGATGACATCCTTACAAATTGAGATACAATCCCTTTTTGATAATAACTAATTTCAATATCATAATGACCTAACAATGCAATGCCACTCTTGCTAAATGATTTTTTATTTTGCAAAAAATTATTTAATATAGTAATCTGACTCTTTGTTAATCTTTTTTTTGATTGCGCAAAAATTGTATCTTTTTCTTCTTTAAAGTCATTATACGGTAGCGTTAATTCTCCTGTAATACTGTCTTTTTTAGCTGGAATACTATTTATAGCTAAAGGCGCATTAAATTCTTTATCTCGATAAAATATATTAGATACAACAACACTATCCATTTTTTGGAATAATAAAATAGTATTATTATTGAACTGTTGACAAAATACATTTTGATTCATTAACGAAAATAAAAGAATACCTAATACCTTTATTTTTATCTTATTATCCATACTTTAATTTTCCTTATCATAATTCTAAATCATTCATTAATTAAAAGTAAATCTATTTAAACAATTAATCTTACTATTACATCTTGATTTTATGCAAAACAAACTAATAATGATAGAATTATTTTCCATAAAATTCAAAAAACAATCTCTTTTCTTTATTTTTTAATTCCTTAGCATCTAATTGTTTCTGTATCAGATATTCATCAATAGGAATTAAAATATGCTCCGGGCTTTCTTCCATTTCTTGTAAAATTTCTGCATTACCAACAAATTTAAAAGATACAACATCCTTATTTTTATATAAATAGAAATGATTAATTTGATTTTCTTCTCCCTTCAATATATTTTCATAATCTATGATATTTAGTAAGACACATAAATAATATATCTAATATCTATTTCAGAAGATTTAACCTCATATTGATTCCCATTAAACAATAAAGTTTTTGTCATTTGTAAATCTTCACCGCTCTTATATACATTGATTTTACAATCTTTCAATAATGATTCTTCCCAAAAACTTCAAAATTATTTTTATTCATTTTGTTACAACTCAAATTGATTAATACTACTAATAAAAGAAATATTCTAACGGTGATCGTTAAAAATCCCTTGATGTGATGATTTAATAAGTGTACCATTTTTATAACAATTCATTGGTATAGCTTTTGGACATCTTCCCTCTTTTAATACTTCTTTACTCAACGTGTCTTTATCAGGGCTAAAACTCAATGCCTTTTTTACTTCTCCCTACTTGATATGTTTTTCCTCTAAAATCCCGACCCTATTAGCCCTCTACTGTTATCCTCATCTAGACTTCTGGCAGCACTTGTTACTCTATAATCTGGGTGAAAATTTTCCAAATATTTTAGATTATCATTTTCTAACGTCTTTAACAGGAATGCGATTTTTTTCTTTACACACTAAAGAACGCAACGAATCAGGATAAATACAACTATTATTATGTAAAACAATTAGTGTGTCCAACTCATACTTATACGTTTCAGAATATGAATATTCAAGATTTGATAACTTTATGATATGAATAGCATCATCTTTTATTTTAAAATCCATAAAATATTCTTTATATCTTTCACTACTAAAATCAAATGTACCTATTGTCTTTGATATTTTTTTTATGTTCAAATATGAACTAGGCTGGTTATTATCATATATGTCTTTAGCATCATTATCCAAAACTGCAATCGCATTTATCTTAAAACCTTGTTTAGTTAAAGTATTTAAAATTGTAATTTCATTTTTAGAAAAAATTTCTTCTCCTGTTTTATAAAATTTAGAAACTGTATCTTTAGATAAAATATATTTTATTTTATTATCATAAATTATTACTGGTTTATTCACAGAGTTTGCCCATTCTCTAAATAAAATGGTATCCCCTTTCGCTACTTTTTTAGTTTTTATCAAATCTTCATCAAAACCAGGCTCTAAAGAATTTGTTATAATTAAATTTGAATCACTTACTTTTTCTTTAGTAGTTGTAGATTCATTTTTTTTCGACTCTATGATTCTTTTATTACACGAAACCAATAAAATAAATAAAACCAGAGCGCTACTTTTTAGAATTACAGTTTTCATAATCAAATATATTTTTTAAATCAGTCGTATATTTTTTTCTTTCTGGTAGCCCTGTATCCCCTCCATTAATTATTTTTGTCACTTTAGTCACGTTATCCTCATCAGCAGGTTTATTAAGTCCTTCTTTGTCCCAAAACCACCCTGCACTATCACAAGCATAATGAAGCTCTGTAGAAAGTTTTTTGGCAAAAGTTTTTAACGTTTTTAGAAAATCCTCAGGAAATCCATTTTTCGTAACCCTTTTCATGTATTCTGTAAGCCCCTCGCCAGCCTTATTTCTACCTTTGTAATTATCTTTGTAAAGAGTTGTGCTATTTACACTATCATAATATTCCAGATAATTCATATCATGTGTAATTTGCTTTACACCTCTCCCCTGAAAATCAACACCTCCTTTATAATTACTTTTTACAGTAGTTAATCCTTCATAAGTATTGACAAAACGCCCTGATTCATGGTAACATTGAGCCAAAAAGTGGATTTTTCTAATACAAGTATTTATTTTATACTTTGTAAATGCTTTATTTAATTCTTTTGTAAAAGTGGCAATGTTTGCATCGGAATCTTGTATTTTTTCTGCTCTTGTCGATTTAAAAATCTTAATACCTATATCATCAAATTTACTTACTGATTTTTTATACTTTTTACATTCTTCCTTTTGTACAAATTTTCCTTGCAGATCATAATATCCATCTTTCCCTCTTTTTACTAGTAAAACTCCTCTATCATTTATATATAATGGATCTTTTCCGTGAAACTGCTGTTCGTCATGAACATCATCTTTTTTTCTCAATTGAGTTATAACATTTGTAATCTCTGCTTCGGTAAAATCTCTATTACAAAAACATTTTTTCTTATCTACGATTGTTAACGTCTCATTCTGAAATCTTGTATCTCCATCTATACTCTTTATCCTTAAAGTTCTTTCTGTATTATCCGCCATAATGCATTTTTTAATATTATCTCTAAAATACTTATTACTTCTCTTTTACTTACTCAAATATCATAGTACAACATGCATCACATACAAAACCTCATTTATTATGAGTTAGCTTCTCTCCTCTATTTTAAAACTATTGTAGTACTCTACTTTTTGATTTACTACTGATAATAATTTATTCTAAAAACATAACCATTTCCTATTCTATGTCTATTATAAAGCCAAAAATAGACATCTTGAAATTACATTGACACGATACTTTGTTATAACTGATCATCTGTAGAAAGAGTCCATTTCATGATTTTTTTCTTCGCTTTACCAGTAATACCGTCTATATAGTAATACAAATCACCTTTGTTATGTTTATAATATTTATCTTCAAGGTTGTTTTCATAATCACTTCCGTCGCTCTTTCTAGAAATTGGTCTTACAATCCATAAAGGCGTGTCATTAGGACGGTCATTTAAATCTGCACGTCGTAATGCGAAATTTTTAATATTATATTTTTCTAATTCTCGTTTACCTACCAGCTTTTTGCATATTTCTATTGCTTCTTGCCAACAAATAGTGTAACCTTTATCAGTATTTATTTCTTTTATTAAATTACCCTCTTTATCGAAATCGTATTCTTTAAATAGTTTTGCATCTCCAGACGAACTATTGAAAGAAACCCTAGATATTTTACCTTTTAATGAATAATCCAGATATTTAACAACCCCTAATTGCTTATCAACTTTTATATTAAGAACTCCTCTTGAAGCACTATATAATGAATATGAAACGCTATATAATTCATTATCAACCAAAACTAATTCTCCTTTTTTTAGTTCATTTATATCTATATTCAAAAGCATTTCATTTTTAGATATAGTAAAAATGGAATCTGCATAACATTTTTTTTCTTGTGAATACCCTTTTATATTTGATAAAAAAAAGAGAAAAGCTAAAAGTGGATATCTTAAAAATTTATTTTTCATAGTATCGAAATTGACTGTTAGAATTTACCCAATCTTAAATGATTTACCATTGTCAGTAATAACTAACTTCTTTTAAGTAATTATAATCTATCTATAGTTCTTTTTACTTTACTAAGATTCTTTCAATAGCTATTTTATTAATTCACCAGTTACTCCATCAATACTATAAGATAAATTACCTTTCTTTCCTTTTAAGTATTTATCATCATGTTTCTCAACTCCTTTTACCCTAGTTAGAGGCCATACAATCCATAAAGGTTTAATATTTGGATTATTATTTAAATCTGCTCGATACAACTCAAAACTCTTTATATTCAATCTTTCTAATTTTTTTTGGCCAATTTTATTTTTACATATTTCAATAGCTTCTTCCCAACAAATATTATATCCTTTGTCATAATCAACTATCTTACTAATATTTCCATCATCATCAAAAAAATATTCTTTGAATAAATTAATATCAGTATTATATGCATATACAAATTTTATCTGTTCTAATTTGCCATTCTTTCTATAAAACAACCATTTTTCTACTTCTAACTGTTTATAATATTTTATATTAAAAACACCTTCTTTTAATATTGAATATCGGTCATTGAGTTTTTCATTATCAGTCAAAACTACTCCTATTTTCTTATCGTTAATGTCAAAATAAAAAGACATTTCTTCTTTTGATATGCTAAATATAGAATCTCTATAACATTTTTTTTCCTGCGAATAAACCTTCACATTCACTAAAGAAAAAGAAAAAACTAAAAACAGACATTTTAAAATTTCATTGATAGAATATTTTATCATAATTGATCATCTGTAGATAGAGTCCATCTCATGATTTTTTTCTTCGCTTTACCAGTAATACCGTCTATATAATAATACAAATCACCTTTGTTATGTTTATAATATTTATCTTCAAGGTTGTTTTCATAATCACTTCCGTCGCTCTTTCTAGAAATTGGTCTTACAATCCATAAAGGCGTGTCATTAGGACGGTCATTTAAATCTGCACGTCGTAATGCGAAATTTTTAATATTATATTTTTCTAATTCTCGTTTACCTACAAGCTTTTTGCATATTTCTATTGCTTCTTGCCAACAAATAGTGTAACCTTTATCAGTATCTATTTCTTTTATTACATTGCCTTCTTCATCGAAATTATACTCTTTAAATAGCTTTGCTTCTCCTATAGAGACACCAAAATAAGCATATTCGATTTTACCTTCTAACGAATAACCAATATATTTATCTATCCCTAATTGCTTATACCATTTTCTATTCGAAACTTTACCAATATTACCTACATTATAAAAAGAATTACTAAAAGTATCATTATCCATTACAATTAAATCACCTTTTTCTAATTCAATTCTATGTGCATCGATATCAAAAAACATTTCCTCTTTTGATAATGTAAAAATAGAATCTATATAACATTTTTTTTCTTGAGCGTAAATTCCTAAACATGATACAAGGAAGAAAAAAATTAAAAACTGATACTTTAATGATTTATTTTTCATGGTATAAAAATTGATTGTTAGAATTTACCCAATTTTGAATAATCTGCCATTGCCAGCAATAGGTAACTTCTTTAGAGTTATTATAATCCATATAATCATTGGTTTTAGAAAACTTAAACTGATGTTTCGATTCTGTTTCAAATGTATGCTGCAAACCAACAGCATGTAATAACTCGTGAATAATATTTTCTTCTTTAATAATATCACCTGAATCTAGTACACCATAAGCAACACCTGTACCTGTAGGAGAAAAACCACCTATTAGACTAAATCCTTCTCCATTTTGTGATTTGGCTACTTCAGAAGGTTTTATACAACGCATGTTAATAAAATAAATCGTAAGCGCTTTTTCTGAAGCTTTATTATATTTTTGTACATAGGCCACAAAAGTCTGTTTTCTAATATCATTTATATAATAATGTCTTTCAACTTCATTAAATATTATAACCTTAGTTTTTTTATCCATTTCATCTTTTAAAAGAGATAAATCCGCAATATTGGGCTTATTATTTTCTATTTTTATATCAATTAATGACGGATTAAAAGATTTTTTGATAAGTTCTTTTAATTTTTCAATGCTTACAATTTTTTTTAATTTAGTTTGATCTTCATTTTTTTCCATAAGTTCTACAAATCGCCAGTCTAAAGCTAGGGTTTTAGGTTCTGGATAAAAAAAGTTTATTGCACCTACAGTTTCTCCATCACCATCAATTTTTAATTGTAAGGATTCAGGATTATTGTTATTACAGGTTATTTTAACTTCTTTGGCATCTTTTAAATTGGCTGGTTCAAAAGTAAAATCGGGATTATTCTCAAACTTTATTTCTTTATAAGATTTATAGCTTTTTTTATCTAGAATATCAAGTTCTAAAGTTATAGTTTGCCCTTTTCTCATACTTACCCATACGGGATAATACTTTTGCCCATACACAGTCAATGGTTTATATTCTTCTTCTAGTTTAGTAAAATCACTTATACATATATTCTTAAAACTTGTCTTAAATTTATCGAAGCCAAAAATTCCGTTTTTTACATCTTTACTATTTGCTTCAAATGATAATATCAGTAATTTCTCTTCTATCTCTAGTGTCACATTAGCAAACCTTGTATCTCCATTTATGCTCTTTATTCTTAAAACTCTTCCAATAATTTCCGTCATAATTTTTTTTTCATATTATCTCAAAAATTGTCATTACTTTTCTTTTCCATTTGGATCTCATAAATAGTCCTCCATATCTATCCTCATCTAAATAATAACATTCTTCATTATCGGCGTTCTATCCTAAATAATCTTTATATATATTGCCATTAATTATCTTCAATTGAATAAAAACGAGCATGCTTCCCTTTTTATTTTTTACTTAAATTTTATTTTAGCCCTCTACTTATATTTAAACACACGAAATCTATTGGTTGAATCACTATTAACTATGATTACATCTTTTAAAACTTTAAAAACTCGTATTGTATCATTATTATCCAAAATCCAATTATTCTTTTTATCAATCTTAATATTATAATTTAATTGTTCCTCTTCAAGGGGTAGAAAACCTTTAATATAATTTTTTGAATGTGGAATTAATCCCTCTGATCCTCCAGTATATAAATACAAACATTTACCATCATTATCATAGATTACTTTTTCTTCAATAACACATTTTTTACTTTCAATTAAAATAATTTTATTTTCTGAATAACTACCTCCGTCATCTTTAAAAACAGTTAATTTTTCATCAATTTTATTTACGTTTTTCAAATCATGTTTACTTGTACAACCAAGTGTCAAAATAATTAAACAAAAAAGTATCGAAAACTTCATATTTATTGATCTTTTAAAGTTTTTAATTGTTCTACATTTTCTCTCTTTTTAATTACAACATATATAGATTTACCTTCTGATTCATTTATAATAAAATCAAGTGCTATTTTATATGCCTTATTTGAAGGCTCATAATTATTATATCCTTTACTTGTTCTAATTTTTTCTGCATCTGCTTTTGTTTTACTTATCTGTGCTTTAGGAACAATCCCGAAACAACCATAAGATCCTCCTAGCTTATTTTTACTACCGTTATTATACCAGCCACCAATATGAATCATTACACCAGTTGTTATAGCTAAGTCTTTCCTAGCATCATCAATGGAGTCTCCATTTACATAAGTTTGCATTCTTTTGGTATGAGGTACTGCTTTTAATTTTTCAGATTTTTTTTCTCTTAAAGCGAGAGCATCTACACCAGCACCTGGCGGATATGCAGTAGGAACTGTCGAATACGAATTTATTTTTTCTAATGGTTCAAAACATCTATTAGATAATTCTATATCATCATATGGTCCCCAATTATCTTTAATTACTCCTCTTGAGTACCACGAATCTCTCGTTACATTGTAGTTTGCAATGATTTTTCCATTCTTCTCAATATCTAATTTATATGTTGGAACGACAAAAGATTCATAATCTAAATCATTTTGATTTCCATAAATAAATTGACAAGTATATCCAGTTATTTCAGTTGTAATAATCAGCTTTAGATTAGCTACAATTAATTTTGTTTTCTGAAACTTTGTATCCCCGTTTATGCTCTTTACTCTTAAAACTGTACCTGTGCCTGCCATAATCCAATTTTCATATTCTTTTCACAAATTTCTTTTCTCCTCAATATATACTATATCATTATGCCACTAATTTTAATAAACTTTTCATTCAGCTCAGACATCATCTTTACCTCCTCCCTTATCCCATAGAATTGAATATTTTTTTATACCCTGCCTACTTTAACATTTATATTATATATCTTCTAATTCAATTTTTTTCTTCACCTTAGCATAACCATCCGCCATCACTATTCCTGTAAAAGTCATTTCTTTTTCACCCTCTTTTATATCATGACCATTTTCATCATCTATAATTATTGTTAAAGCTTCTCCTTCCTTATAATTTTTAGTTTTTACCAAAAGGCTTACCTTATCTCCAGTACCAGCTGTTTTAATTTCTTCTTCCATTTCTGCACACATCCACTTTACATCCAAAATTTTCTTTTCTTTTTTTGCTTCTTTTGGTACTGCTTCAATATCCGATGGCTCATTACGCTGTGCACTATCGGTAATTTTTATATCGGTACCACCATAATTACATTTTACAGTACTTTTTAGCAGCAAAGGAAATTGTTCCTGTACTTTTATCGTTCCAACATCTTTCCAATCTCCCAATTGCATTACCGAGGCACAAGGACTGGCACTCTGTGGGCTTTTCTTGCAATTACCTTTAAAAATAAGACTCTTCATGTCCTTCTCTTTTACAGTAGCAGTTTTCTTTCCTTGTATAGTAGGAGTACGGAAATTTACTTTTAAATCTCCTACAGGGTTAGTACACAAATCACATTTCAGTTTTGCTGTATCGATAACAATTTGTAAATCGTCTGCTGCTTTTTCCTCTTTTTTCTTTTCCTCTTCTACTTCTTCCTCGCGTTCAGCTTTTTTCGATACCTGATTTGCAATTGCATCATTTTGTGTCCGTTCTTTTATCTCGTCTATGTTTTTGCTCATGTCAAAGATTTCATCTTCTTCCTTTTGCTCTTTTTCAAGACGTTCTTTTTGCATCTTATCATAATCCGGCATACTCAAACCGCCAAAAATATTATCTAACCAACCCATACTACACTATGTTTTATGTTAATGTTTTCATTTTCTATTTCTAAAAATCCATCTAACAATTGATTGTCTTTATTATAAATCAATTCGCCTTCGTATTTTTTTATTATATCGTTACTCGAAATGATTCTTTTATATTCGTCATTACTTTTTTGTGCAGTAATTACAAACTTATCACTTCTATTATCTACCCGAATTTCTTCGGTAACAGTAACGTCATCAAATTCCAGAATAGTTGCTGTTCTTATTGTGGGCACTTCGTTTATATCATTCTTTCCAAACCATCTGTAAAAATACAAGCCAAACATATTCTGAGAATTCAAGAAAAAAAGTGTTTTCTCTTCATCTCTCAAAACATTTAAAATATCATTAGCAAAAGCATCAAATTCGTATCCAAAATTATCCTCTCTTAATTCTCGCGTTCTTTTATTCCATCTGTTTTCCATTTCTTTGAGATTATAAACTTTTACAATTTCTCCTTTTTCGTTTACACCTATTACTAAAATACCAAATGCAAAAATGTCATCTTTTAATAATTTTTCATTGCGCATGGCTTTACTAGAATCTATAATAACTTTAGTTGTAAGTACATGAAAAACAAACAAATCTTTTCTTTTTCCTAAATAAGTAAATTCTACTTCGCGAATAATTTTTTTCTCGATAATACGCTTATTAGAACAATCGATTGTTCTTGTTGCAAACCTATAAGGCTGTATTTTATTTAAAACAGATTCTAAATAATGCTCTGGTAAAAAATGTATTAATGATATCATAGCAAATTATTTTTTATCCTTAATGATGTATAAATCATTTTGATCGACGATTAAGCTAAATTTAATATTTGAATTTGTGTAAAAATCATATGGCTCAGCTAATTCTCTTAAAATTGTTTGTTTATCTCTAATTGTATCATATTTTGTCTTACTACTAGTATCATAATCAGGTATAGAAACGTCTTCTTTTTTAAATTTTAATGTATCTTTTCCCGTTATGAAATCAAAAAAAACTATTCCGCGCCATGAATAATAGTTATACGAGGAACTTCCATTATGACTGCCTATCGGAGTCGAGCTATATTTTACTTTTTGGAAATATCTGAATTCTATATTGTTGTTTGGAAATTTATAAAAAGACACGGCATCACTACTATTTCCATTATTAATATTAAATACATCCTTTATAGAATCTTTATAAAAATCATAAGTCATTCCATATAAAATATGCCACTGATCTTTCAATAAAAATATTATACTACTCCTTTTATCAGCAGGTATAGAATGGTCTCTCCAGTAAGAACAGTATTCCATATATTTACTATCATTCACTACACTCTGTAAATAAGTAATTATTTTTTCATTATCCCATTCTAAACTTTTGTTTATTGGAATAAACTTCATTTTAGTAGTATCTCTCTCAAATGGTGAACTTTTGTAATAATATAATAAGTCTTTATTTACCAATTGATTATTAATGAAAATCATATTTCCTAAGTCTGATTGATTTGAAGATGACGTTTTATAATGTATTGTATCAATAATATTCCCAATTTGATCTAATTTAAATAAAACGTTAGTAAAAATAGTCTCATCATAACCCGCTCCATGATTGATATATTTACTTCCTGTAACCACTTGAACGACAATTTTATTTTCAGGAACTTCAAATATTTCAAAAGTTCTACCATATTTTTCATTTTTACTAAGAAGCTCTACAGTATGATTATTAAAACTTTTTATTTTCGATAAATCTTGATAACTTACAAATTCAGTGGGTAATTTTCCTTTTGGTAAAATATTTATTATTAAAACATCTAAACCCAAATATTTATAGGCGATAAATAAACCGAATAATATAATTACGAAATACATTTTACTTTTATTATTCATTTATTTTAAATTTCTCATGGCTTATACTATTTCAAGCCATACAATTTAATAATTTTTCACTCCGTCTTCTTTAACTAATGAGTTTTTCAGCTATACTTGAAACAAACAACTTTTTTCTTTTTCCTAAATAAGTAAGCTTCTACTTCGCTAATAACTTTTTTCTCGATAATACGCTTATTATTAGAAGAATCGATTGTTCTTGTTGCAAACCTATAAGGCTGTATTTTGTTTAAAACAGATTGTAAATAATGCTCTGGTAAAAAATGTATTAGCAATATCATAACAAATTATTTTCTAGGAAAAAACTCTCTTTGTCTATTATCATTAGGTGGTTCCATACCAAACCACTTTCTATTAGAAGACCAATGCAAATACTCGTGACGCAATGTTCTAAGTGCTTTTTGCCTACTATAGCCGTAAATTACAACCTCCTCAAGCATGGTAGGTTTAACTTCTGTATCTAGTTTTAGTTCTTGTTCTTTAATTTCTTTTTCCAAAATTTTAGGCCTATAAATACTTGGATCAAGATTATCTGTCTTCATCGTCATTTCTTCCTTTAAGAATTTACCACTTTTAATATCATCATCAATTTGCTTTATTAAAGCTTTTCTGATATTTTCTCTTTTCTCTTCTTCTTCTTTCTCTTTAAGTTCGTAAGCATCTTTTGCTAGCTGTCCATCGCTTTTAAACTTCCATTCGGGAGCATTCCCGAAAACATACATATGCAAGTGCTCTTTTACTTCCTCAAGAAAAAAACTACCAAGCGGGTATTTTGGCGCAACGGGTAATGTAATATACTTACACATAGTAGTTTGATTACAATACTCCTCCATAAAATGTAGGGCTATATAACTATACTCTTTTTTGACTTTTCTCTTACCTGTTAATTTACTATAACCTGCCCAATCGCCTCTTATTTTTAACTCATCATCTACATACCAATATTGATCTACTAAATCTTGTTTTAATGCATCCAAACCCACCAAATCTTCAGGCTCAGGCAGCAATGAATACGGAAAAGGAACCGGTTTTTTCCATTTAAACACCTTACTAGTATACTTACTGTCTTTAAGTGAAGTACCTATTTCCTTAATAATCTCATAATCCTCATTTTCATAAGCGCCACCTATATCGCAATGTACCCCTGGCAGATTTTTTTCAATTGCTTTATCGGGGATTTGATTGATTCGGGTAAGAACAAAGTTTTTTCGATGTTCATCCTGAGCAGTAAAATGAACCATTTTCTCAAATTTGGTCACGTCTCCCAGCTCGTGAAGTCCCAATTCTTTTTCATCATTTTGGAAATCTTCATCTGAAAAAGTTGTCAATTTTAAAAAATTATTATCGTCCTCCAATTCTCCAAAAGAATTATAAGCTCCAAGCGCTCCTCTTTCGTAATAAGAAGAAACCGTATCATAAACCCCAACAAAACGTACAACAATACTAATGCCCTCAAACTCTTTTGGAGTTACAACTTTACTTTTAAGCAAGCTATATCCCAAATGTCCAAATTTAGGTAGTTTTCCATCTATTAATCCTTTTGGGTCTATCTCGAGGCCATCATAGTCTCCCTGTGCTTTTCTTGGTGGTCTTTTTATCATTCTTGGTTCCCCACGAACAGTATAACTGTCATAACCATCGGGAATTTCTATAGGTTTCACAGGATAAGCTTTTTTGGTATTTACCTCGTGTACAAAATTACGTGCCGATGTTGCACCACGACTAAAACCAAATACATCAAACGTAATTTGGGTTACTTTTTTATCAGAATCTGCCCTAATACTTTTTCTTTTCTGAACATGTTCTACTACTCTCTCGCAAGCGAGTCGTACTCGGGCGCGTACACCAGTAGTTCCAGAGCCAAAAGCAAAACCATCCTGGCTGTCTTGTTTATTATCGCTTGTTCCCATTCCTTCTACATAAATGGCGTAATCCTCATCGCAACAACTCCACATACGAGCCACATTGGTATCGTCGTTGCTGTAACTATTATCCGTTCCCTGCCTGTCCAAAAAAGTACGATTAACACCTACCAGATACTTTTTGTACTCCTCCAGGTTTTCAAAACCACTAGGAATAGTAACAGGTTCTCCATCTGTTATTTTTTCATAATCTTCCTGTTCCCTCTTTATATCATCCTTTTTTTTCTCTTCGGTTATCGTGCTATTTGCTGTCTCCTTACGAGAAAAACGACGCAATTGTGTGTTTTTTTTATTGTTAAGCGTACCATCAATAAAAATTCCGAAAGTAAGACGCAATTCATCTTCTTTTTTATCATCGTCAGCCAATCCTGTATTATAAACAAATGCTTTTCCCATAATTATTCTAAACTTGATTTATAAGTGGTTACTTTAGTTTTTGACAATCGTATTTCTTTCTCTCCTTGTTTAAGCAATACCGTAACATAATCGTTGGCGTAGTTTATACTAAATTGCAACTCCGCTTGTCCCTCTTTATCCTCTTTGTATATTTCCTGAAAGGCTATGAATATTTCCTGCTCATCAAAATCAACAGAACCTCCATATCTTTGCCCCTTTTTATCTCTCCAGCCAAAGCCAAAGCCTATAGGAATAGCTCGTTTTTTATATTTATTTTCAGCCAGTTCTCCATCGAATAAATTTTCAGCTTCTCCATTAAAACATTCTATTCTTACTTCATGCACTTTCCCACCCTCTTCACGTATTACATAAGTAGGTCGCCAGGTATATCTTGCTCTATAATTATCCCATAAGCCATAAGGAATGGGTTTGCCAGCATTGGCTTCACGTACCTCTAGAGGGATAACTTTGGTATTGTCCATAATATTTTTACGATCGGTAGCATCAAACAATAATCGCTCATGATTATCTAATTTATCTATCTCTGCTTGCGGAACAGTATATTTTTCGCCTTTATAACGCCCTACCTCTACAGTTCTTCCTGCTCCCATAGCCCAAATTACCACTACACCTCCTGGTGCAAAACCAACAAGAACAGTATTAAAGGTCGTTTTTTTATACTCTCCGCCTCCATTAAAAAAGAAACTACTATCTTGATATCCTTCCTTAAAAAGTTGCACCATTTTTTCGTAATCTATATCGCTATCTATAGAATAAGTACAATTCTCGGCATACGAAACCCAGATACAATTAATACGACTTGGCAAGGGTTTTACTCCGTAACTGGTACCATTACCGCTTGAGCCCCAACCTCTCTTACCTGCCGAGAATCTATCGCTTAAACTCACAAATCCATTTCCTTCCAGTCCTCCTCTGTATACTGCTATAGGGTAACCTGTTGGACAGTTTAGATTTTCGACCCATTCAAATTCTGGTAATTTTGTATGATTTTGCAACATTGTATTTTGTGGTTTGTTTTGACAGGCTATGGTTAAGCTTATTAACATGCCAAAAATTAGCATTTTTATTAGTTTTATCATTTTGGTTCATTTTTTCTAGCTCTTATTATATAATACTTTTGCTCATTGTAACACAACAAACTAAAGTTCATGCTTTTACAATCATAGTAAACTAGTTTTTTTTCTTCACAATTCTCTATTCTATCAATATGAGAATAAACACTGTCAATTTTAATTTTTAAAATATCTTTTTCTTTTAAAAGATTATAGTATTTAGTCCCATTATATTGGACACTTTGAATGTCATTACAATGAAACTTATTGTTTTTAAAAAAATGGATCATTTCTAAACTTTTTTTATCTTCTAAAAGTGTTTCAATTTTCCAATCTTTTTTTATTTTTAAATCTCTATACTCAAGTGAATCTTTTTGACCATCAAAAACCCATGTAACCACTTTAGTCGAATCAGAGTTTCTCAAATATCCGTCTTGAAATAAATACCCCCCATAATAAGTAGTTAATTCACTGTCCTTAATTTTATCTATAATAACTCCATCTTTATTTATTTTATAGCATACTAAGAATCTAACTGGTCTTTTGGCATTTGTCATGTCATCAAATGAAGAGTATATTACCAATTCATTTTTATCTACAAGAAAATAAGGCTTACTAACATTAGGCTTACTACCAAATTGATATTCTAAGTCTGAAAATAATAATTCTATTTCATAGTTCTCAGAGGTAATAGTTTCATTTAGATTCTTATAATATGAATATTTTACACCTAGCTCTGGTTGATTAATTTTATTAATGCAATAAAACATATATATACTAAGGATATTTAAGACTCCAATACCTACTAAAAATATTAGATTCTTACGAAAGAGAGCCATATTTCTAATTTCATTTTCTTCATTGAAAGTAGAAAAAATCAAACCTATAATAATAGTAGAAATTGCTATAAAAGGTAAAATCTCTGTCGCATAGTTTTTTAATATTCTGATGAAATCTTTTAAAACTCCAAATGGTTCAAAATAAATATATCCATATACAATAAACGAAACAAACAAAATTGAAAAAAAAGGTAACAAAATCCGAAATATTATTTTGGGATAAATTATTTCTCTTACTATAAAATAAGCTATTATTTTTGCTATTATAAAACACAATAGAAAAAACACAATTGCCATAACTCCTCCTATAATAGCAGCTCCAAAACTTATAAATCCTCCTCTTCTTGAATAAACATAATTAACAATAATAAACGATACAATAAGTGCCGTTATTAATGATTTTATATTTGTATTGTTACTCCTCTTCTTTTCCAAAATTTTAAACCTTTTTTAATATGCTTTTGTTAATGTTGTTAACAATACTACTATAATTAGTAAACAGAATATTGATGTTGCAGATTTTTTAATATTTTCATATTCTAATATTTCTCAAATAATTAAAGATTAAGTCAATTCTATACAAATAATATTTTTTTAATTTCTATTCCAACTTTGCTTAATAATTAATAATGTAATAATTGAACTAGAAAGAATAAATTGAAGAAAGTAAGTAAATAAGTTTTTATTTGAAATCTCTTTTTTAAAGTGATCAACTTGTATCACAAAAATTATTAAAAATAATAGCGTCCAAAAACCTGAAAACATTGGTACTAATACAATATCATTCATTGAATGTGAATCATATAAAGCAACAACCAAAATTACATTTAACACCCAAATGAGGATTGAATATAAAAGTAATTTTATAAGATTAAACCCATTTACATGAGTTTTAGGTTCTTCCTCATTGACGACTCCCTTTTGTAACAATAAAAAAATATTGTAAAATGGTACAAATAAATAGTATCTCGGTTTCTTTATATCATTCATTCTTTGTATTCCTGCATTAATTGTTGATAATATAAACAACCAATAAAATAATCCTGTCAAATCATTGTTTTCTACAAATTTGCATATTTCTAGAATAACAAAGGAGCTCATAAAATTGACAGTAATAAATAACCAAAAGTGACTTCGAGATAATAAGTGGTTATAATCAAAAATAGATTGCCAAATTTTCATATAAGTGTCTAAAAGCTTTTTTATATTTCCTCTAAACATTCTACCCTATATTTACTTTTGCATCAGTAGCTCCTAATAATTTAGAAACTCCAGCACTCTTAATTAATATGTCCCCACCTGTTGCATTATGGGTTGTTGTTGATGTAGTTTCTTTTAAATCCCCACCAATTGTAATAGTTTTATTTTTATCAATGTCTTGAATATACTCTTGAGCTTGTAAACTTATTTTTTCTGTTACAGTTGTCGATTTATTTTTACCTATGTCTGTAGTTTTATCTTCGCCTACTTGGGTTGTCATATTTTTACCTACATTAATAGTAAAATCTTCTCCTACATTAAAAGTCATGTTCTTTGGTGCAGTTACATTAATGTTCCCTTTTCCATCCATAACATAAGTATTTCCGCTTGGGTCTTCGATTAAAATACTTCCCTCTGCATCATTAAAGGCCATTTTTGTCCCAGAGCGACTATGCATCACTTTCATATCGTTATTTGGAGTACTATAACCGCTTTTGGCACTTCTGTTAGACATTGTTCCTACCACCACAGGCATTTCGGCGTTACTAGCCTGAAAATCTACAAAGACTTTTTCGCCTACTTCGGGAATAAAATAAAAGCCTTTATCACTACCTCCGTGTGGTTGAATCATAGGGATAAAAGGAGTTGTTTCTCCTTTGGCTTCTTGCCACGGCATTTGTATTTTTACACCACCAAGTCCATCGGGATCGTCATTAGATATGATTATTGCCGACTGACTCTCACAACGTGGGATTAAATCCGGATCAGTTCTTGGTGAGAATACAGCTCCACTAAAATTTATTGCAGTAAAATAATTTTCATACCCTCCTCCGTCATCACAAGTATGTGTTATTTGAGTCACTCTATAAGAACTCTCAAGTTGTACATCGACACCACTTATTCTTACCGTATTCCCTAATGTAATTCCTGGAACCTCACTAGAAGCTTCTATCTTCATCATCCCACCCAAAGCAGAACGCATCTTGTTTTTAGCATACTCTTCAGAAGCATTTTTACCATCTCCACCTACTCCATTTTGGTTAAGTTGTATCACGGTCTCTTTATTAAAAACCTGATTGGATTTATTTATAAAATTTTGATGAAACCCATCTACTTCATTTCCAAATTTAGCTGTACTATCAGGGAAATGATCTCCTTTACGATTGTCATTTTCTATGGTTTTAAACAAGGTAGGAGCTAACTTTATGTCATAACTAAAGTTTTGCATATTAACTCCATAAACAAGTTTTGGTTCTCCTCCAGGGCTTCCCGGACTTCCAAAAACCATTGTACGGCCGTTGTAATAAAACCATTGCCCGTAACGCATTGCCAAACGATTTAGAAAATCAAAATCACTTTCGTTATACTGCACTGTATAAGCCAAATTATCTTTATGATATGGGCTTACATCCATATCGATTTCATAATCTGATTTTACCTTATTAACAATATCCTCAATCGTCATCTTTGTAAATGAATTCGATTCGGGACCACAATCCATACCTATAGAGACACTTTTTCCTTGTATCATTATAGTTTCTTCCATATCCCTAACACGGGATTTTTGCATACTAATCTCGGTAACAATTCCATAAAACTGCATGATATAGTCCTTAGGATTTGTTACAACCATAAGATCGTCTAAATCTGGTATTGCTTTTATCTCAATGCTTATTTTTTCTCCTATCAATTTTTGAGAAATAGGCATTACGCTTTGTAATTGGTTTACCAATATATCATGACGTACTTCTACCGAAAAAGTATGATGGTCATGAATTTCCTGATTTATCTGCAAATGGCTAAAATTCTTAATTATTGTTTCGCCTATTTTTATTATTGTGATTGTTTGTAATGCCATTATTTCTTTTTTTTAGTTTATTCTAGTTATGAATTAAAATCAAAAATTAATCGGAAATCAAAATGCTTTTCAAATATTTTGGATGTTTATTTATTAAATTTTAATATTCTATTAAAAACTAGGTTGAATTAAAATTTACCTTATTATTCTCTAAAAATCAGTATACCTATTGTATTCTAAGCTATCAAAAGGCATCCATTGATTTTGTTTTTTAGTGTACCATACCGCAATTTGTATAGAATCGTTTTTATTCCATATAGCTTCTTTTATACTTATTTTGACTCCACCTTTATAATATTTTCCTATTCCTGCTCTTATACCTGGGAAAATTTCATTTTGTTTAGCATTCTCAAAAACAGTTGTCTCAGATGGTTCTCCGTAGTAACTTAACGCCTCTTCATAAGAGATTTTTGAAACATATTCCTTTGTGACCATACTCTTTTTATCGACGATATAATCTTCATGTTTCTCTTTACAACATACCAATGCAATCAAGCAAAAGATTAATACTAAATATATTTTTCTCATAATGATAAGTCGAAATTTGTATTCTGTTTAAATTAAGCTTATTATATTTATGAACGACTTGTTATAAAAAAATATCATTATCTACGTATTTTCTTGTTCTTATGATACTATGAAACTATAGCCATTTTTTTACTCATTATATAAATAAAAGAAATTTTCAATATCCTTTGGCTTCCATTTTTTGAAATGTACAGTATCATTCTCCGAAACATAAAAATCAATATCTATACTTTCAATATCTTTAACCTGAAAAAAATCAGGATAATAAATACTTTTTTTAGAAGATGTATGAACAACAGATTCAAAGGAGATTGCATTTTCTACAATAAACTCATGTAGCAAAGCAATTTCTTCCGCTTCTTTTTCACTAGAAGAACTATTTTTAACACTTTCCAAATGATCAGAGAGAACTTTATTTTTATAATACCCACAAGAGAATAATAAAAACGCACTTAGTATTATTAGACTCGATTTTTTCATTGTATTCTATGTTTAACCAGCGTTTTATTTAACCAAATAAAAAGTATACGATATCTCATAGCTTATCTTAAAAAAAACATTATTACAATAAACATTATTACAACTAATAGTACGAATGTAAAAAAAACATTTCTAGCCCATTTATCCCCATCTTGCTCATCTTTTAGATTTGTTCGACAAAATCTAATTAACAACTACCAAAGCAATCCTCCCAAATCGGAAATTATAATATATCTCATTTCTTAAAATTTATGTTGTTTAATTCTAAATAACTCAATATTGTCTATATAGTTCTTGTTTTAGAGTAATTAATATCATTTATTCTTAAATAACAAATAATAATTTTCTGGATTTATAGGCTTTTTATTTTCTTTAACTATCTTAATATTATCATCAATAATCCAAATTTTCACTTGTATTTCTTTAACAACATCTTTACTTTGCTTATTTTCTAATTTTTCTATTTTTCCATTCTCATTTCTATAAGAAACTGCAAATGCGACTCTTTCATCAGGAAAAATCTTCCATAATTCTTCTAAAGCATCTTTTTCTTCTAAAGAATTTTTACTTTTAATAACATTTTGCCAAATGACATCAACTTGGCGCTCTTTATTTTCGCACGAAAGCAATAATAAGATAATTAAACCTAGGCCTACTTTTTTTATCATTGAATTTTATATTTAGTTAATTTTTTATTCAACCATATTGCAAAAAATGTTAGATGTCTTGCTTTTATAACTTCTCCACTATGCATAACTGAATTTTTATCTTTTATCCAAATATTACCTTTATTGTATTCGTCATCTATCCCTAACATATGGCCAAACTCGTGTACAGCTCCTCTTTGGGAATAAATATCCTTTTCCGCAAATGCTAAATCTTTATCATCTAAACTTGTTATCTTTTTGTCTGTAGTCACAGAACTTCTTGCAAAATATTCATCTGTTTTTATAACATATCCTTCCCAATGTTCTGATATGCCAAACCATTCTATTTGAGTTCCGAATTTAAAATCTAAAACTATTTTTTTTCCATTTTTTAGATACTTTAAAATTTTGTGCGACCAAACCGATTGAATACTCTTTTCCCATTTACTTACAAAATCCTTTTTTTCTTGACTTGTCCAAATAAGTGTCTTTGAGTCCTGAAAAAAAAACTGCACCTTCATGTAACACACTAAAGTATAATTCTTTGGTTCTTTTCCTTTTGCTATAAGATATAAATCATACGCATCTTTTACAGATAGTTCCCCTGCTCTTACATCTGTTTCGTAATCGATACATTCTTCGTCAGGCATTAATATAAAAGGAGTTCGATATCCCATAACTTATCTTTCTAAGAGTTTTTCTAATTATTTTCTAATAAAGTATTATCAAGTTTTATTTTCTAATAGTTAAAAATCGAATGTTTTCATTATCAATTTCTCTAGTATTTCCAGCAAAACCTTCACATTTTTCTGTGCCAAAATCCGAAGACCCGCGACCTGCACCTCTAGAACAAAAATCATCATCAAAGAATGTTTGCCCTCTGTTAACTTTCGTGACAATCTCTACATGACTACCTCCAAATACCGCAATATCTCCTCTCTCTACATCTTTTTTATCAACTATTTTAAGAATCCCTTTAGCTTCCCAAATGTCTTTTGCCGAATAGTATTTGTTTCCATTTCTCAGCTCATATCCAGCCATATGTAATGCCTCACCTACAAATAAATTACAGGCCCATTTCGCATTTTTACCATAATAAATTACGTAATATCCATTAGGCCACTTTTCATAAGCATTCTTAAACTTTGAATAATTTTTTAGATTAATCTCTTTATCATTCAAATCTGCCAAATAAAGTAAATACTTCATCTGAGCTTGGCTATACTTCTTCCATTCTTCAATAAAATATGTGGCAGCAGGAAATTTAGATGGCTTAAGATATCCTCCCAAATCCTTATTTTTTGTTAAAATATATTCTTTTAGATTATAAAAATCTCTATAACTATTCATAATATCAGGATTATTACCTAACCTCTCAGCAGCACTAGCTATTTTTTCTATTGCCATAATTCTATATTATTTTACTATAAAATCATATTATTTATTCAATTAACAAATCTTAACTCTTTAAGAGTTTATTACAAAAGAGTATCATTATATATCTCATTTTTAATAATTTTCCCTTTTAAAAAAGTAGTTATTCTGGTTTTATTATTTAAATAATAATAAACGATAGAATCTCCTTTCGACTTATAAAACTCTAAATTCCCAGATTTTTTTGCCTTATACATACCTCCATTTTTATTATAAAAAGTTTGTTCTATTGCTACTGAGCCATCATATAAATATTCACGATTAATATACATTCCCACATACTTATCTTTTAGTATTGTTCCTTCTTTAATTATCGTATCATTTTTAAATTCTTTATAATAGCCCGTACCTTCTTTTCCAAAATTCTCCTTATAAATAATTTTTCCTTTTTCGTCGTAACACACATATTCATCTCTATAATTATAACTCTTATGTAATGTGTAAACCCTGGCTAAAATGTTACTTGAATGATATTCCTTTTGGACTCCTTCTTGCTCTCCATTTACAAAATGGTAAACCGAAACAAAATCACCATTAGACTGATCATAATCTATTACATAACCATCCAATTCTCCCTTATCATTATAATTTTCTTTGCTTCGCAAAGCCTCGTCAAAGTATAATTTCCATGAACCAGCCTTTTTGTGATTTTTAATTTTACCCTCAGAATAATTACCCGTATTATAGCCGGAAAACACCCTATAATAGCCATCCTTTTTTACGTAATTGCTATCTTTTTCGAATAAAAGGATTGTATCCAAAGGAATTTTATATAAACTATCTTTATATATGATACATTTTTCTTTCCATTGCTTTGGTTCTTTTTTACATCCAATAGATGCCAAAAGAAGCAATAAGAAAGCTAATTTCTCAAACCATTGTACCTTGTTTATTTTCATAACCTAAATTTTATACTTGTTTTTATTCAGATATACATATCTAAAACGGCAATCTGCCAATAAGTATGATAGCTATTTTTTTCTATTAGCACTTTTTAAACTGCCATAGTAAACAAGTATATTTTTAAGAATTTTTCCAATTATTCTCAAATACAGTATTACCAATTTTTATTTCATTGGATGTAATAAGAATTTTTGTAGTCATAGGGTTAGCACCCTCGCTACGAAAACTTTCATGGAAAGAGATACAATACGCTTTCTTAAAAGTTACATTTTTCATGGTACTCATGGCGTCTCTACGGTAAAAAATAACTTTACCATCTTTTATACTAGTGTGCGAAACCATCCAATCCGAAAATAAATCGGTATGTGTGCTCTCAACAACCAGCCTAATTTGTCCACCTTTGGTTTTATTTGCAGGTTTTCCGTTATTATCTGTCCCTTGGTCAAAGGTTACATCAAATTCTAAAACATTAAAAACTTCATTATCTAATTCTAATTTTGCTAAAAAACTCATGTTTATTATTTTTTAATTATGTGTATATAAAATCTAGTTTAACAAGTCTGAAAGAATTAAGCCAAAATCTTAAAGATTAAACAAAAAAAGGAAGTCCAGTTAATGGACTTCCTTTAATAGATTCAAGCTTAATTAAGTTTGATAAAGTCCAAAGGATTAAACCCAAGCATTATCAAATTCTCCTCCGCCCATCGAAATTCTACGAGCTGAGATCATAAAAGTTTCCGTTAACGGAGTAGCACTGTTATGATCAAAGTTCTCCTTGTACTTAACCATGTAAGCTTCTGTAAACTTCAACTCTTTTAATGTAGCATTCGAATCACGTTTGATGAATTTTACTGACCCATCTTTTCTTTCGAAATTATTGGTCATCCATTCGAACAATTCTGTGCTACCAGTTGATTCTACTTCGATCATGATTCTACCACCACGTGTTACTGTAGATGGACGCCCAGAAGCATCTGTTTCTTGAGCTAAATCATAACTTACATTTAATACTTTGTAGTCCTTTCCGGCTACTGACAACGATGTTAAAAACGACATAATAAAAATTTTTTAATTATTAATTTATTTATTTATCCTGTAAATATATATAAAAAAAATCTTATTATAATATATTTTTTAATAAAATTTCTTTTACATTATCAATATTTTAAGATTTCAGTATTCAAAAACACAGCTAAACCCTTATATTTAGTACTCAGGCAAATAACTTTTATTTATAAGATAATGGCCCTACAAAAAAGTATCCTCTAAAATCAAAATTCCTATTGGTACTTTTTATCGTTGCTTCGATAATAATATCTACTCTTTTTTTGGCTCTACTCACATCATCTACAAAATATTTTGTCTCAGACAATTCTACTTTAAGTTCATTTACATTAATCCTAACCTCATGAAAAAGTAAAGACTGTCTCATGGTCTTTGAAATTATCTCTTTTAAAGTGTTTTCATTCATTAATAAATCAAAGTCTATTTCCCAAATTTTAGACCCAAAGGTTTCATCAAATTTACACTCTCCAAAAGTTGTTGTTGCTAACAATATTACTTGTTGAGCAATAGAATGTTCAATCGATGTCTTTTCTAACTCTTTTTTCTGAATTATTGCATTAAAATCTATTGGCAGTTTATAAAAAGCTCCTTTCATATCTTTTACTTTTTAAATGTAAATTAGCTTATCTGCTTGTCCCTGCTTATTTGTTTCCATTCCTTTCGAAACCTGTTTTCTCTTAATAACATGAAGTTTTACTTTTGGTGTAAGCTTCAAAAACTTCTCGCGATATAAAATGTCCCCTATAAAGCGTTGTCCTTTTTTTTCATCAACAATAATAAAATAACTCGTTCCTTTTTCGGCCTTAAACGTATTTATGTCTCCTGCAAAAATTTGTATATTTTTATCCTCGTTCTGAAAAGTATAGGTAAGCACATCATGATTCAATTTTCTATATTTAGAAATATCAAATGTTTCAATTTCTTCTTTTAAAGGTTCAAAAGGTATATTCTCGAAAAGAAAGTTTTTTGTCGCCAAAAATTTTAATCCCAAGAAACTCCATAGCCCTTTCTTTGTTGTTTGTTCTTTAAAGAAATAAGTATCTCGTGTAACTTTATATATTTCTTTTTCTTCAGTTTTATCATCTGTAACTATCATCTGATAGGTTGGAATCTCAATTTCAGCAGGAATTTCAGCACCTTTAAAATGCGTTTTTAAATTCACCGATCCTACTTGCTGCTCAGAGATTGTTATACTAATAGTATGCTTCTTCAAGGCAGAATCTGTTCGAACGATAACTTTACCTTCGCCACTTCCTGCATAAAAAACAGAACCATCATTATCTGTGAGTCCTAGTGAAAGATTTAATTCTGGAATTGGCATATTATATTTTTTTAATAAATTGTTTTTTAACTTTATTTCTAAAATGACATAGATTGGTCAAAATATTTATAATTTACTCTTCGAGACCAAAGATAAATTCCCCTTATTTTTTCTTAACTCTATACAACTTCAAACAACTTAAGTATTCTTTTATATTTTCATTATCTACAGCACTTGGGCTAAATTCATAATCTCTTTTGAGTGTAAAAAACTTTATAGTGTTAATATTATTAGCCATTAGCTTTTTCCTATCTCTTCTTGTAAGTTCTAATGCAGCAGTCCCATCACAATTAACTGCAAAAGAATTTTTCAAGACATACTTTTCTCCACTTTTAAAATAAAGTACCAGAGGTTGTTGCTGCTTTACACAAACATTATCTGTAAAAATTTTAAAATATAAAAAAATCTTACTTTTTCTTTTTCCTAATTGAAATACGGCATATTCATAATCCTCATTAAAAACACGTAATAAAATTGCTGGTGCACTTGCAAAAAGTTTCCCTGAAAGCAATAATTCATTTTGCGAAATAGAGCAATTTAAAGTATCTATCGGATTAACTTTTTGGGCTTTAATCGAATATGAAATTGAAAACAATACGATTAAAAATAAAATTTTAAGTGCATTCATGAATTTGAATTATTTGGTTTGACCATTCAAAAGATCAATGTTTTGTTTAAAAAAGGAAACACAAAGAATGTGTTTCCTTTTTATAATTTTCTATACAGCTACTATTTTTGTTCGTAATCTGTATCCCACTCTGTTCCATCATCTCCTTTTTGGCCATCCATTTTTATAAGGAAATTTTTGGCTGGAAAATATGGTTTCATATGGATATCCATATATATTCTGTCTTTTTGAATTGGATCTTGTTCGAATCTGCGAATCTCGAAGTTCTCAATCAATTTGTCTGGTCCTGTTATACCATCAAGGAAAGCAACAATTTGATTCATTATTTCTTTACGAGTTTTGGCTGTAAAGTTTTCGAAAGCACGACGATTAAGAAAATCCATTAATACTTTTGTTACGTAATCAAAAACACGAACTACTGAATACGTTTGTAATCCTAAATTGTCTCCGCTAAATAATGTTTTAGCTGAGAAAGCCATCACTTTGCCATACTCATTTACCATAGGAACTAATCCTAAGTTTTCAAGATTTGCAATTTCACTTTTCTTAAGGTCAAATTTTACTCCATCAACTTCATTGATACCACCGAATTTTTTACCAGCAGTAACCTGAGACATTAATGTTTTGTATATTTTACCAGCTAGCGCTGCAGATGGAGCAATATGTAAATCTTCATTTTCACCTAATTGATCAAATCTTCCGCGTCCTACCAACCAGTTACATGTCATAATTACATTTGAGCGGTACACATCTCCTCCTGTTAAAGAAGCAGCATCAAACATTTCCATTACATCATCCGGTTCATCTAAATGCTCAAAATCTGTAACCAACATTACTTTGTTCTCATGTGCAATTTTTGCCCATTTTTCAATTACTTTATTTGATCCTAAATAACCAGGAATAACAAGAATACCATAGTTATTTTTAAGATCTAAACGATCATAATTATCTACTAACTCTGAGTGAATTGCATCAATAAAACGAGTATTATCTAGGTCTTTTAATTGCTCTAAATCAGCATTTACGATAGTAACATTCTTTACTTTATCTGTTTCGGTATTTTTGAAAAATAAAGCAACCGTTCTATATGCTGCTTCAATTTCTCTTGTATCTTCAACAGCTTTAATCAAGTTCTTTTTTAATAACGCTTCAGATTCTTTAGCTTTATCTTCACTTTGAGCCACCATATCAGTCAAAGCTTCATTATTGCTTAAAACCGAAGTCCAAAGCTCTAATGTCTTTTTAAGTGTTTCTCTTTCTTTGGCTTTGTTTACTTCTCCAAGAAAAATTTTTCTTCTTGCTTTTCTTTCCGGATTAAGATTTTGAATTCCTTCAATAGACATTTCCAACAAATCAAACCCACCGTATTTAGCTAGTTTTTCAATGTTTTTTTCAATAGAAGAACCTCCTGTTACTTTACGTTCTAATACTGCTGTATCAACGTCATTACTTTTATATGCTTCTTTATTTGACATGCTTTCTATTTTTTTAAAATTTCTTATTTATTCTCTTTCAATTCATTAATCAGAGTTCCAAGACTTTCTAATAATGCTTTTTTAGCATCAGCATCTTCTAATGCTGCCTTCAAAATTTTATTCGATTTTAACTGACGAATAATTTTTTGATATTGATCTTTCTCTGTTTCCAAATCAGATAAAAAGCTACTTTGTCCTGTAATACCTTTTATACCAAAATCACCTAAATTTTTAAATTTTAAAGCTTCTACTTTAGTAGCACCATCTACAGTTTCAAAATTTACTTTTACCTCTGGTTTAAAATGCTCAAATGCTTTTTCTATGCTTGTAATTCCTTCTACTAATTCTGGTTTTACAGGTGCATCAACTGTTAATTTTTGAGCAACAAGTGTTCTGTTTTGAGGGATTGCAATGATTGCTTCATCTGCATCTAATTTTACTTCATTACCTCCAATTCCATAATTTGATAACATAATTTTAAATTTTAAATGATTAGTTTATTAATTCGCGTTTTTTTTTAAACTCTTAGCCTATTGATTTTGATAAATTTGACGACAAACATCTAAATCTCTGCTAACTTTTTCCAACTCTTCTTTATATGTTTTGGCCGATTGGTTCAAACTATCTATTAAATGAGAATTATGTGTAAGACTCCTGATTTGTTTTTTATAATCAATAATATTTTTATAAGCTAGAATAACATTATTATATAGTTTTTTATTCTCTGTAGTATCCCTTGGGATTTTCTGGTAAATATTGGCTATCATTACATTTGCCAAACGTTGCTGAAAATCATTATCTACTTTTGGCGAATTAATAGAATCTACAGTCATCCTGATACTATCAATTTTTACCGAAAAATTAGTTTGATAATCGTATTCTCTTTTCATCATTTCATTCTCTGCTTTAAGCATTTTATTTTCAGCCATAGGCATATAAAAATTAAATGATACTGCAATTAACATCACTGCAAAAGTTAGAATAAAGGCTACTAGAAAAGCTATAAATGCTTTCTGGCGTTCTGATTTGTTTAATACTTCCATTATTTATTATTTCTATTTATTTTTAATCTTTTATAAAAAAACCATGACGTTTTGGGTTATGAACAATATCTTTTTTATCTGTTTCGGCAACAAATAATTCAATATTTTCTTTTTTCTTACCTATATAATCCAGCTTACTTAAAGTCTCGAACAATTTCTCTATTTTGACTAAGAAATTCATCGTAGGTGTAGCTGTTTTATCTATATATACATGATTATAGCCTGTATTGATAAGTGACGTAAATAATGTCTCTAAATCACCTTGTGAAAGATCACACCACTCAGCAAAATAATTTAACAACTCTTCTTTCCCTGCTCCAGATTTTGAATCAATGAAATTTTTCATCACTCTGGCGAAAGATACCACTGTACTTAACATCGATGACGGATGTTGATACAATGAAACCCAATGAAACTGCGTAAGACAATTTCCTAAAAAATAGGCAGTATTATCTGCCAACTGCAACATTGCATTAGCAAGAAGACCTGTTTGCTGAATTCGGTTTATTTTTTGAGCAATCTGTACCGAATAAACTTCAATCTGTCCAAATGACCGCGCAATTTGTGCTTGCATGTCAACTAATTTTGGATGACAAGCTACAGTCATAGATGGCGGAATATAAGCATCATCAAGAATTGTAGTATCTCCAACTAAAACCTTACCAATAGCCAGATAAAAACCTCCATACCCTATTCCTGAACGAAAATCTTCTGCTTTAATTAAATGAAGTTTATATTCTGGCTGTGAATATGGATATCTAGGTGGTACTTCTTCTGGATCAGGTTCTCCAAAAGGAATCCTTTTCATAGAATTAACAGATATACAAGCAAGTAATACCAATTGTTCTCCATCTTTTATCTGATAAGTATCTTCTGGGTATGGAACTTGCAAATCCAATGTATCTGTATGACTCTTACTTATTTCAATTCTGGATCCATTTGGGGTAATCGCATGACATTCTTCTACACGTACACGAAGTAGTTTATGATTATCTATTCCTAATGTAATTTTTGTTGATTCTCTATTCTGATTCCCCAAATCAAGTAGTCCATAACTCATAGGTGTTGTATGAATACCTATTGCATCACTTACTAATTCAGAAACATTATCCTGCATCGATAAGAAATGACTTTTATTTATCTTCATCCCATCAATCCAGTTAACAGGAAAATGATTTAATTTTTCTATCATAATTTTTTAATTGAGTTGTGTCGCCTTATTTTCACTTTTGGCAGATTTTCCTGATGCGGATTTTCCGTTATCACTACCTACACCATATACCGCTTGATCATCTTCATTCTTTTTACCAGAGGTCCCTACTATTTTTTCTTTTTGTCTTTTACAAATAATTACCGAATTCTCAGTAATACCGTTCATTCCCAAAGTATATTTAGCATCAACATACTTAGCACTTTGATACCATTTGGGCTGCAGAAAAAATACCCAATTAGAATTCCCTCCATCACTATCATGTAAATCAATTTTACTTTCGCTATTATGGTCATTATACCCCGAAACAGTATGATAAAATAAATTACCAAAATCGATTCTTACAGGACCCTTAGATCTAAGAGATGTATATACAAGGCTATCTTCATTTTTTTGAATCAATAAGGTTATAAGTAATAAATCTTTCATTTCTACCCCATCAATCTCAGGATATGGATTATTTCCCTCACGTATTTTCCAGGTAACATATTCTTTGGGTGGTATTTGCATCATATAATTAAATACTGCATAAATTCCAGTAGGAACAATAAACACTAAGAAGTGTGAACACATTAAGAAAGTAAGCCCAATACCATTAAGTGCTGTATAAATAATTATAAACAGAACACTTGAATACAGAATAATTAATAAAGAAAACAACAATTCAATACCAACAGATTTGACATTAAATTCTTCAAAATACCATCTATATAAATAAACATGAAGACATCCAAACAATAAAGAAGCTATTTGATAAAACAGAAATTCATCAGATAATTCTGTAAATAACTTATTATAACCCAAGAAGGCTACTAATGCGTAAATAAGCACAAATGAAAATATATAGATATAGAATTTCTTCTTATATTTTACTGCAAATTCTTTTATTTTATCACTAAATACCATTGTAAGAATAACACTTACTGCTATAATTACAACCAGAAATACAATGAGCCTAATATCTATAAGCGCTGTTAAATGTTTTTTTATCATTTCTAAATTCGTGTTGAATATCCCAACACAGGCTGTTTACTAAAATTAAATGCTTCTGTTTCTTCATTCATTAATAAGATTGTTTTAAGTTCAACTTCCATTGGAAAAAAATGCTCATAAAAACAATCTATAAATTTTTTAACCCCGCCTTCATGGATATAATCTTGAAAAGGCTTATTGATTATAGGTCCTATCTCGACGGTTACATTCATGGAGTAATCCATATACTTGTTACCGCAAATAAAATCGACACCCAATCTATTTTCTCCTAAATTAATTTGCTGACTCTCATCACTATATTCTTTAGAACTTGTTATTTTATATTGTACTTTTTCTTCTATAATACTGCCTAAACATCGGCATGCTAAATCAATATCACCAACAATCTTATAAGCGTATGGCAAAAGCTGAATAAACTTAGACACCAAAACTGCTGGGTAAATATGTGGCAAACCCCAGAAATCATAAAAAAAATCTAGTGGTTTGCTTCCGTTTAATTTGTATAAAAAATCTCTCTCAACACTTTCTATCTTAGTCCTATAATGAAAAATTTCATTTTCAAAAGGAATAAAAAAATTACGAGCTTCGGCTTCTTGTTTTTTCTGATGCTTATGCTCTTTTATCATTTGCCGAACAGACTTATCAGTATTGTTCTCACTCAAACTATGAACATAACCCTCTGGTAGCGCATCATAAATACTATCTCTAGACAAGAATATGTTAAGATATTCCTGTTTATCGTAGTTATCATCCTGGATCGTTGCGCCTAAAACATCACTCCTATACGCTCTTGAGAATTGTCCTCTGTTAGAAATTATAATTTCTTCAGAGACAACATTATTGCTCTCAATAAGCTCATTGGCTATAATTTCGGCTCTGATATCATAAGAAATACTCTCTATTTCTTTTACCAAAGTTTCAAGAGACTGTTTATTTCTTCTTTGCATCTTCATTGATTCTTCCTGCTCCTATATAGCGCAATTGAAAATATTCGTCATTGAAATTATAAATCGCCAATCCTTTATCTGTACATGCCAAAATCCTATCGTTATGAAGGTATAAACCAACATCCGAGATAGGATGATCTTTATCGTATCGAAAAAAAACTAAATCCCCTTCTGCCAAAAAACTTCGTCCTGTAAAAATCTGAATTGCTTTAGATTTCCACATTCCAGCAGGATCTTTAGGAAGTGTTACTTTATAAACATCACTATACAGGGATTGCAGGAAATAAGAACAATCGATTCCTTTTTTCGAAAAGCTTTTTTCTTTGTACGGCGTATTAATCCAAGTATCGATATACCCATACAAATTGTAATTCGTTATTTTATTAGGAGTTACAGCAAGAACTATCGAATACTTCTCCTTTAAGGCTAAAGTAGCATCACTTAAATTTTCTGAATTATCATTTACAACAGTTTTATTCTTTAATCCTGCTTCTTCCATATGAGATTGCTTTTTTAGCAAATCCAAGGAATAATCATATTTAAAGGGAATCTGAGAAATATAACTCTGACTCCTGCATTCTGTATGTAGCAATATTGCTAGTATTAATAAAATTACTTGCTTCATTAAAAAAAATATAAAATATTATTTTACCCTGATTCAAAGAAATCAGTGGCTATAGATTTTCAATTATTGAAATCTATCAATCGTAAAAAGCTAACTGTTGTGGTATTTGTTAACTTGAATTATTTTTATTATAATTTTCTTAAAATGTCCATCTTATTTCAAACAATGCGACATCTTCAGATTTTATGGTTTTTAAATTTATTCTCAAATTTTAATACTGCAATATAGATTGCAATAAAATTAAAATCAATTTCAATAAGTCATAAAAATACTACTTTAAGGCATTTTTATATTTTTTTAAATAAATCTATTGCTTCTAAAAAATGAAATAAAACATCATTTTTCAGTTTCCAAAAACTAACTGTTGTGGTATTTGTTAGCCTGGTTCTTTTATTATGAATTTATCACATCCACAATCACAAGGTTACAAACGTAATAAATTATTCTGTAAGAATACAAATTATTTTTTGTAAATTTTATAGTAATAATTCTTGGAATCTTAAAATAATAAAAACTATTTTTGCGAGTAACTTTATAAAATATATTCTGACTTTTGTGAATTCTTAAAAATAAAAAATGAATAAAAAAAACATCGACATTAGGGTTATATTCTTCTTTGCAGTTTTATTATTGATAGGAATAGTTGCGTTTATAGTCCAGTTTTTCAACCATGTAGACTGCGAAGATGTTAAGCTTTACATTTTCTCAGATCACTCGCAAAGCGAGGAATCCATTGAGTTTTATGACCGAACCCATAATGCAAAAACATGGGAATGGGATTTTGGAGATGGGTCTTTACTAGATGTAAGAAGACATACCTTTCATGTCTATAAAAAACCAGGAAAATATAAGGTGACACTAACCATAAATGGCAATTGTGTCCACACACGAGAACTCATAATTAAGGATAAATATGCCACAGATAAATTTGGAACTCCACAAATTATTGTCCCAAAAATAATCACCGCAGGGCAACCTACTTATTTTAGATCCGAGTCTGATGATGCTAGAACATGGGAGTGGTCATTTGGAGAAAATAGAAGAGGAATCGACGAAACTTCGGCAAATCCAGTATACACTTTTTCAACTCCGGGCGAAAAAACAATTACACTTATCATAAATGGAGATTTTAGCACCGTTGCCAAAAAAACAATTTATGTGCATACCAGAGTAATTAAGAAAACAAATCCGCTGGATGTTACCTCGTATGAATATGAAAAAAAGGCAGAAGCTTTTTCATTACCAAGGGGTTCTGTTAAAAAAGACCCTCTGGAAGACATGTTACAATATGTACCTGTTGCCCCAAAAACTAAAACTCAAAAAGATAGTATTAGCGCAATAAAAAAGGCTCCAAAAGTATCCGAAGATCAGTTTGAAATTTTATTAACTAAAGTTGCTGAAGGTAGCAAAGTCAAAGATGATTTCTCTGAATATTTATGTGATGATCTTGATATTCCGATTGTAAAAAATGATAAAGAATTGTTGACTTTTTCACAATTATGTGCTGCTATTAAAGGGAAAAAAATAAAAATAGAATCAATACGATTAAACAAAGACAAACAAAATAATTGCATTAAGGGACTAAATATTAGCTATAAAGTAAAAAAATACTTGATCTGGTCTAAAGATTAAAATAGTATGGAAGAAGAAAAAAACATTTTCAGCGTAGAATTACTAAGTGCATTTGAAATAGCAAGAAAAATTGCTAAAACCAATTCAAACAAATATTATTCGGCAGCCCATTTATTAAAAGCTATTTTAAACAGAGATTTATCTCTTTTAAAACAACTTGAAACAATGGGGAAAGATGTTTATTATCTTGACGAATGGGCAGAAGTTCGAATGGAAGATGAACCTAAAACAAGTCAAGTTCTTAATGCAGAGCCGAGCGATGTAATTGATGAAATCATCAAAGAAGCAGAATCGGTAAGAGCTATATTAAATGAAGATGAAATTACTCTTTATGCCATTATAGTTGCCTTAAGTTCACCTGGAGTAGGTTTTAATTTCGACCAGATGAAAACTTATCCTATTTCCCGAAACGAATTACTAGAAGACCAAACTAATATACCTCAAGACCAAAACATTGCCAAACAAGAAGTTAAAAAAGGCTTTTTAGGCAAATATTGCATTCATAAAAACCTCGAAAAAAAGAAAAAAAGGATAGTTGCTATTGGTCGTGAAACAGAATTAAACACGATTAAAGAAATTCTTTGTCGATTCTCTAAACCCAATGTATTGTTAATTGGTGATCGAGGTATTGGAAAATCAATTTTAATAGATACACTTGTTCAAAATGTAATCTCAAATCAAGTTCCAGATGTTTTAAATAAAGTACAACTCTTTGAACTAGATTTATCATCCCTAATCGCTGGAGCTTCTTATAAAGGCGAAATCGAGGATAGATTAAAGAATTGTATTCAGGAACTAAGACAGTTTCCTAAAGCGATTCTTATCATCGAAGAAATTCATATACTACTAGATAAAAATGGTGGCGATTCAGGCGTTTCTAATGTTTTAAAAGGCGAATTAGCTAAAGGATTAAACATTATTGCTACATCGACAATCGATGAATACACCAAAAGAATTGAAAAAGAACAAGGTTTATCTGGTATGTTTGAGATTGTAAAACTAGAAGAATCTGATGATGACACTTTATTTCGAATGATTCGCGAGTCCATTAAAACATATCAGGAACATCATAAAATACAAATCGATGATGAGACTATTACAGAGTCCATTCGATTATCCAAAAGATATTTAAAAGAAAAAAGTCTACCAGAATCGGCTATTAATCTTATCGACCATACGATGTCGGTTTTAAAAACGTCTGGCGAAACTTTTCTTAAAGAAAAACAATCAATTCTTGATAAATTAGAGCTTTTAAAGCAAAATGATGCTGGTTTATCTGAAGAACAATTAATAAAAGAATCAAACTGGTTCCTTACCGATTTAATCAATA
Source organism: Flavobacterium sp. GL_143 (assembly GCF_057834355.1). Classification (NCBI taxonomy): domain Bacteria; kingdom Pseudomonadati; phylum Bacteroidota; class Flavobacteriia; order Flavobacteriales; family Flavobacteriaceae; genus Flavobacterium; species Flavobacterium sp. GL_143. The sequence continues at coordinate 5,198,995 of NZ_CM174401.1, forward strand.
AGACAACATTTTTGATGGTTGTTGATGAACAAAATGACAACAAAGTATTTGAAACATCTGAGTCTATCATCAACCATATCGAAAGCCTAATAAGTACACTTGAAGAAAGAGCTTTAGACAAACGTGTACATATCGAAGCTTTTGATTTATCGCTTATTATTGCTCAAAAAACTGGTATTCCTGCTGGAAAACTAAAAGAGGAAGAAAAGCAAAAATTAAACAATATCGAAGAAGTTTTAGGCCGAAGAGTTATTGGTCAGGACCATTGTATTGCTACAGTTGCAGGATCTATCTTAGAGTCAAGATCAGGCTTAAGTAAAGCTGGACAACCTATTGCATCATTTTTCTTTTTAGGACCTACAGGAACAGGAAAAACAGAACTTGCAAAGAGTTTGGCCGAGTTCCTTTTTCAGGATGAAAATGCTATTATCCGTTTTGATATGTCCGAATTTAAAGAAGAGCACTCCGCAGCATTACTTTATGGAGCACCTCCGGGATATGTGGGTTATGAAGAAGGTGGATTATTGGTGAACAAAATAAGACAAAAACCATATTCAATCGTATTATTTGATGAAATCGAGAAAGCACATACTTCTGTATATGATGTGTTTTTGCAAATTATGGACGAAGGAAAACTTCATGATCGATTAGGTAAAGAAGGCGATTTCTCAAATGCTATTATCCTTTTTACCTCAAATATTGGTGCAGATCATATTGTAGAAACTTTTAATAGTGGTAAAATTCCAACTTCAACTTCCTTAATGGAAATTATGGGGAATTATTTTAGACCTGAATTTTTAGGACGATTAACCGAAATTGTTCCTTTTGCTCCTATTAGCAAAGAAAACGCATTGAAGATATTTGAAATCCACCTCAAAAAAGAGTTCATGGATTTACTTAAAAACATCAATATAACTGTTGAAATTCCTATGGAAGCCAAACTATATCTAGCAGAAAATGGATATAATGCCAAATACGGTGCAAGACCTATTAAAAGTATTATTCGTAGTCATTTAAGAAGACCATTGGCCAAGAAAATAATTTCTGGTGAAGTAAAAGATGGCGATAAAATGATTGTCGTTATCGAAAATGACGAGGTAAAATGGATTAAAGAGGAAGTATTAATTAACTCTGAAAATTAATTTAATTCCCATTTATTATAAATGAAAAACGCTAAGATTTACTTAGCGTTTTTTTTGTGTTTATATTTCTAAAAATAATCTTTTAATCTAAAACCAATCCGATTTGTCCATCATCATCTAGTTCTGTTTCAACTGAATCATCATCGGATAGTTCCGGTTTTTCAGGAACTTCTTCTTTTGGTTCTTCGTATGGTAATGGATCTTATACACTCCCGAATTAAGTACGAAGCAGAAACTAATCTTTGAACATGCTGGTTACTTCAGTAATAACGTTCTCAACTTGTTCTCCCTAATTTTCGCAGAAATTACTATCCTTCAAAATACTCTGATCTACGTTTTTAAAATAATCCTTAATAAAAACATTCTTTATAATTATTCTATAACAATTTTTCTTAATTCGTCATTACCAATATCTCCAACGAATAATATTCCTTCAGGATTTATAGCAATTCCTCTAGGATTTGCAAATTCTGCCTCAAGATCTATTCCATTTTTATTGCCATACGATCCACCAGAAATTGTTGTAACTTTTCCTTTCGAAGTGACCATTCTTATTGCATTATTATCACTATCCGTAATAAACAAATTATTGCTCTTATCGATTGTTATTCCTCTTGGTCCATTAAACGTTGCTTCAGAACCTACCCCGTCTTTACGTCCACGAACGGCAGATCCTGCTAAAGTACTAACAATCCCATTTGAAGATATTTTTCTTATCTTATTATACTTATATTCAGATACATACATATTATCATCTTTATCAAAAACAATGCCGCTTGGTCCGCCAAATTTTGCCACATTTATATTACCATCTACAGACCCAGAACCATCTCCAGTGAATATACTTAGTACACCTAATGACGAAAATTTAAGAATCCTATTATTAGAAAACTCTGCAATAAATAAATTATTTTTACTATCAAAACACATACCAGTTGAACTACCAGACCTGACACGATTTCCAGTATTTGTATAGACATTAGTCTTTTCTCCCGATGGTGTAATCATATAAAGATATCCATTTATATCACTTACATAAACATTATTGTTATTGTCGGTAGTAATAGCGGCTGCATATCCCGTAAATTCAGCGATATTACTAAAATACTCGCCTTTTGGAGATAATTTATCTATTTGTTCCGTATAGCCAAGTGTCATATAAATATTCCCGATTTTATCAATTGCTATCTGATTAGCATATAATGAATAATCTGTCAGTCTTCTAACATAACTTACTGTAGCTGTTGGAATATATTCAAAACCTTTTAAAACAAAATCTTTTTGTTTTAAAGCAATTTTAATAGTTCCATCTGTTACTTTATTTGGTACTAATACAACTATTTCATCATCTTTAATAGATTGTATTGATGCTTCTTTATTTCCAAAAAAGATCTTAATATCAGAAATACTTGTGCTTAAATTAGTCCCTTTTATAGTTATAAGTGTATTCTTCTTAGCACTTAAAGGACTTGCAGAAGCAATTGTTACCTCTTTACTTTCAACAACAACTCCTATAGGATCTTTAACTATTTCATCATCTCCATTTCCAGAACAAGAAGTGAACACTAATAAAACAGTACTTAATAAGTATATTATTTTTTTCATTGGTTTTAGCTTTTAAATTATTCATGTAAATAATACAATTAAAAGCCAATAAATTTTCCTTAATAAGTCACAATGATAGCAGAATAAAACTTTTATTGACCCTCTTCTAACAATTACAAAAAAAATAGAACAAAAAAACCGTTAAGCATCTCTTAACGGTTTTTCACTTTTATTTTAATCTAAAACCAATCCGATTTGTCCATCATCGTCTAGTTCTGTTTCAACTGAATCATCATCAGATAGTTCTGGTTTTTCAGGAACTTCTTCTTTAGGTTCTTCGTATGGTAATGGATCTAACAGATTAACTTGTTTTATCTTATCACTTGTTAATTGATTCCCTAATGCTTTAAAGCCTTTTACAGCAATAAAATCTTCGATATCTACATACAAATTATCTTTTTGAACTCCTTTTACCTTAGCGAAAACTAATTCGACTACAGGGCGATAATCAGTCGCAACAATCTCTAGCTGAGAATTAGGGTGTTCAGTAATAAAACATTCTTCTTTATTTTCAGTCTCAATCAAGAAACGCTTAATATAGTAACGTTCTTTTTCCCCATCAAAATAAATAGCTGAAATTGGCTTTTTAGGATTCCATTTTTCCAAAACAATCATGTCTTCATCAAAATGAGTTGATAATTCTGGAATAATCACCTTCAGCTTTCCTGTCTGGCTAATGATTAATATTTTATCACTTGGCTTAAATTCTCCTAACAATTCTCCACGTGCATCTACATTAAGACGCTTTACAGTATCATCAAACCAAACTTTTCTTGGTAATAAAGTAGAGATTCCTTTCTCTTTAAGTTCGATTTTCTTAATTGGATATTTGGTTACCAAATTTCCTTTTGAAGCTCTTCCTTTAATAGCTAATTTGGCAAAATCAATATCGAATTTCAATTTTTTAATCGTTCCAACCTGACGCAGTAAAATAGTTATTACTTCGGCTTCTCCGTTTGGATTATGCGAAAAATAAACTACTTGCGAACCTGTAGTTTCATTGGTTAAATCATACGCTTTATCACGTGTAACTCCCGAAACATTAAAACGTTTTATATATGAAGGTCCTGATTTTCCGTCACGATACATCATATTGTAAATTGTACGTTTATCGCTTTTATCAAAAATAGCAACATGTATGATATCTTTACCCACAAATGTCTTAGAATCAACTTTTGTAATTATCATTTTACCATCTCGTAAAAATACAATCACATCATCAATATCCGAACAATCAGTTAAATACTCATCTTTTTTCAAGCTAGTTCCAACAAAACCTTCTTCGCGGTTTACATAAAGCTTTGTGTTACGTAAAACTACTTTTGTAGCCTCAACATTATCAAAAACACGAAGTTCGGTCTGACGTTCACGACCTTTACCATATTTCTCTTTTAATCTGGTAAAATAAGCAATAGCAAAATCTGTTAAGTTTTCCAGATTGTATTCTACTTCCTTCATTTCATCTTCTAACTTAGCGATAAAATCATCGGCTTTATCAGAATCAAAACGGGTAATACGTATCATCGGAATTTGAGTCAAACGCTGTAAATCATCATCGTGAATTTCTCTTACGAATGATTTCTTGAAAGGTTCAAATCGGTCATATAAATATTTATACAACGATTCTCTATCTGAATATAATTTGAAATCAATGTACATTTCCTCTCGAATGAAGATTTTCTCTAAAGTAGAGAAATGCCATTTATTTTTTAATTCCTCTAATTGAATTTCTAGCTCTTGTCGAAGCAAATCGACAGTTCTATTCGTAGAAATCTTCAACATTGCTGAAACACCAATAAACAATGGTTTATTATCCTCAATAACGCAACCTAAAGGCGCTACAGAAGTTTCGCAGGCTGTAAACGCAAACAAAGCATCAATTGTTTTGTCTGGTGAAACTCCTGGAAAAAGGTGTATCAAAATCTCTACATCTGCCGCAGTATTATCTTCAATTTTCTTGATTTTGATTTTGCCTTTTTCATTGGCTTTCAAAATACTATCAATTAAAGTAGTCGTATTGGTCGAAAACGGAATTTGCGTAATTACAAGTGTATTCTTGTCTAATTGTGCAATTTTGGCACGTACACGAACACGTCCGCCACGAAGTCCATCATTATAATTAGAAATATCTGCAATACCCTGAGTCATAAAATCAGGATATAATGTAAACGGTTTTCCTTTAAGAATTTTTATCGAAGCATCGATTAATTCATTAAAGTTATGTGGCAATACTTTCGTAGAAAGTCCAACCGCAATACCTTCGGCTCCTTGTGCCAAAAGCAAAGGAAATTTTACTGGTAGATTATTCGGTTCTGCACGACGACCATCATAAGAAACACCCCAATCGGTAATTTTTGGAGAGTATAAAACCTCCAAAGCAAATTTAGATAAACGTGCCTCAATATAACGCGAAGCTGCAGCTCCATCTCCTGTTAAGATATTTCCCCAGTTTCCCTGACAATCTATCAATAAATCTTTTTGACCTATTTGTACCATTGCATCACCAATACTCGCGTCTCCGTGAGGGTGATACTGCATGGTGTGACCTACAACATTGGCAACTTTATTATAACGACCATCATCCAACTCTTTAAGAGAGTGCATAATACGACGTTGTACGGGCTTAAATCCGTCTTCGATAGCAGGAACAGCACGTTCCAGAATTACGTACGAAGCATAATCCAAGAACCAGTCTTTATACATTCCGGTAACTTTGGTGATGGTATCACCACCTTCGCCATCGTTATTATCGTAAAAATGTCCTCCTTCAAAAGATTTGGCATCTACTTCGATAATTTCCTCAGATTCTTCCTCGTCTTGATTGTCATCAAAAGAATTAGTATCCTCCGAATTATTTTCTTCGTTATCTGGAATTATGTTATCGTCTTCTTCGTCTTTCATTTAATTATATTCGAAATTATAATTTTAATATTATTTGTTTTCGATGAGTTCTTTTAAAACCTCAACACTCGGTAACACTGTTTTATATTTACTAGCAAAAATTTGCTCGTTATTTTCTGGTAAAGTATATCTTACTACTGCCTCACTTTTATTTTGGCAAAGTATAATTCCAATAGTTTTGTTTTCATCCTCCAAACGCATTTCTCTATCATAATAGTTAACATACATTTGCATCTGACCTAAATCCTGATGTTTTAATTCACCTATTTTCAAATCAATAAGTACAAAACATTTTAAAATTCTATTATAAAAAACTAAATCAATTCGAAAGTGTTTATCATCAAATGTAATTCTTTTTTGTCTTGCGACGAAAGTAAAACCATGACCTAACTCTAGTAAAAAATGTTCTAGTTTATTAATAATTTCTTCTTCTAATTGCAATTCTGAATATTGATGTAATTCTGGCAATCCCAAAAATTCAAGTATGTAAGGATCTTTAATAATATCTTTAGGTTTCTCAATGATCTGACCTTTTTCTGATAATTTTAAAACTCCTTCTTTATCACGACTTAATGATAATCTGCTATAAAGTGCCGAATCATACTGTCGCTTTAATTCTCGAACACTCCAATTGTGTTTCTCTGATTCTATTTCGTAAAAAAGTCTTTCTTTTTCATCATCAATTCGCATTAAAAAAACATAATGAGACCAAGTCAATTTAAAAAACGAAGATAATATCTGCATTTTTTCATTTCTGAAATTCGTCGACAGCGATGACGAAATTGAATCATTAGAATTCCGCGACACTGTCTCGGAATTCTTAATTTCCAAAATACTAGACACTGTCTCGGAAATTGAATACACTAAATAAAATTTTCTTATATTCTGTAGGTTATCAACTGAAAATCCTTTTCCAAATTCCTTAATCAATTGCTGAGAAAGTCCTTTCAATAATTGTTTTCCATATTCGGCTTTATCTTTTCCGTTTTGTTCTTCTTCAACAATCATTCTTCCTATCTCAAAATAGGTAATTGTCATCGTTGAATTTACAGTACGTAAAACTTGTTGTCGAGCATTTTGCAATAACTCAACTACTTGTTGAAATATGACTTTATTTTGAAGATCGGTTGACAATATATTTTATTTAAAAAACTAAACTTCCTCCTCTATAGCATCTAGTTCCACTTTCAAATTCTTGATAATAAACTCTTGTCTGTCTGGTGTATTTTTACCCATATAGAAAGATAACAATTGTTCTATCGATGTGTTTTTATCCATCATAATAGGATCTAGTCGAATCGTCTCTCCAATGAAGTTCTTGAACTCATCTGGCGAAATCTCTCCCAAACCTTTAAATCGAGTGATTTCTGGTTTTGGTTTTAATTTTTCGATTGCTGCTTTTCGCTCTTCTTCTGAATAACAATAAATTGTTTCTTTCTTGTTTCGAACCCTAAAAAGTGGTGTTTGCAAGATATATAAATGTCCTTCTTTTATTAATTCCGGGAAAAATTGCAGGAAAAAAGTAATCAACAACAAGCGAATGTGCATACCATCGACATCGGCATCGGTTGCGATTACAATATTGTTATATCGTAATTTTTCTAATCCGTCTTCAATATCTAAAGCTGCTTGTAGTAAATTGAATTCTTCATTCTCATACACAATTTTCTTTGTCATTCCGTAGGAATTCAAAGGCTTACCACGCAAACTAAAAACTGCTTGTGTATTTACATCACGTGACTTGGTAATAGATCCCGAAGCCGAATCTCCCTCGGTAATAAAAAGGGTGCTTTCTAAGTTTCTAGGATTCTTTGTATCTGGAAGATGCGCACGGCAATCTCTTAATTTTTTATTATGCAGATTGGCTTTTTTAGCACGATCTGTAGCTAGTTTTCTAATTCCAGATAGTTCTTTACGCTCTCTTTCCGCCTGCAAAATTTTACGAAGTAAAGCTTCGGCTGTTGGAGGGTTTTTATGTAAATAATTATCTAATTTATTTTTTACAAAATCATTTACAAAAGTACGAACTGATACTGGCGGCGTTCCATCATCAGATCCCATATCCATAGAACCTAATTTGGTTTTGGTCTGAGATTCAAATACTGGTTCCATCACCTTGATGCTAATCGCACTCACAATCGATTTACGTACATCTGACGCTTCGAAATTCTTATTGTAAAACTCACGGATAGTTTTTACAATTGCTTCTCTATAAGCAGCTAAGTGCGTTCCTCCTTGCGTTGTATTTTGTCCGTTTACAAAAGAGTGGTATTCCTCGCTATATTGTGTTTTACTGTGCGTTAAAGCAATCTCGATATCCGTATCTTTTAAATGGATAATTGGATATTCTAAATCTTCAGCACTAATTGTTTCTTCTAATAAATCTCTAAGACCATTCTCAGAAATGTATTTTTCTCCGTTAAATATAATAGTTAGGCCATTGTTTAAGTAACAATAGTTTTTAACCATTTTTATTACATATTCTAATCGGAATTTATAATTTTTAAAAATAGCTTCGTCTGGAACAAAAGTTACTTTTGTACCTTTTCGTTTTGTAGTATCAATTACATCTTCTTCAAGAACCAAATTTCCTGCTGAAAATTCGGCTGCTTTTTGTTTGTCATCACGAACAGATTCTACGCGAAAATAGTTAGAAAGTGCATTTACTGCCTTGGTTCCTACTCCATTTAAACCTACTGATTTCTGAAAAGCTTTGGAGTCATATTTCCCTCCTGTATTCATTTTTGAAACTACATCAACAACTTTTCCTAGAGGAATTCCACGGCCGTAATCACGAACCGAAACGGTTTTATCTCTGATAGTCACTTCAATAGTTTTTCCTGCACCCATGACAAACTCATCGATACAGTTATCTAAAACCTCTTTTAAAAGAATATAAATACCATCATCTGGTGAAGATCCATCTCCCAATTTCCCGATATACATTCCGGGACGCATACGAATATGTTCTTTCCAGTCGAGTGATCGAATATTATCTTCGTTATATTGATTTTGCTCTAGCATAAATGAATTTTGGATTTTTTGCTAATGTACTATATCTCCTTAAAAAATGAAAGTCAATCTTTTGAAAGTTATCAATAAAAGTATCTTTTAAACGCATTTATTTAAATTAAAAACAGAAACTCATTATTTTTATAAAAAAACTGCTTTTTAAACAATATTTTAGGATTTAATACCTAAAACTTGTTTTGCCAAAGCAATCATTTCGGGAGTTCCCGTATTTTTATTTTTTTCGTCCGAAAGTTTTACAACTCCTTCCCAATGTGTAAAATCTGGCTTCGTTTCGGTTAATTTTATAACCATATTCATTGCTGGCAAGCCTACATCATTGGTGAAATTTGTACCAATTCCGAATGACATTTTTATCTTGCCTTTACAGAAATCTGATATCACTTTTACCTTTTCTAAGTTTAATGAATCAGAAAAAACTATGATTTTAGACTTAGGATCGATTCCGAGTTTTGTGTAATGTGCAATAATTTTTTTAGCAAATTCAATTGGATCTCCACTATCATGTCGAACTCCATCAAAAAGCTTGGAATACTTTTTATCAAATTGCTCAAAAAACACATCTGTAGTATAAGTATCTGTCAAGGCAATTCCTAAATCACCTCCGTAAACTTGTGTCCAGTTCTCCAGCGCAACTATATTGGCAACTTTAAACCCATATTGCGCCGCATGAAACATAAACCATTCGTGCGCATGAGTTCCTAAAGGTCGTTTACCGTTAAGCATTGCTAAATGCACATTACTTGTACCTAGAAAACTTTCCTGACCAAAAAGAGCTAATGTTTCATTAACCAAAGTATGTACTTTATACGAATGACGTCGTCTTGTACCAAATTCTAAAACTGAAGCTCCTAATGCATTATAACTTTCAATTTTGGCTTTGGTAATATCCTGAACTGCTTTATCATCTATTCTCACTAAATCCTGAGATGCATAAAAAAGTTCCGAAATTAAAGCCATCAATGGGACTTCCCATAAAATGGTACGGTACCAGAATCCTTCGATTGTAATATCTAATTCGGAACCAACTTGTTCTATCTCGACCTCTGAAGCGTCAAAAGTATATCCTTGTAAGAAATCCAAATAAGTTGGGTCTAGATAAGGACAATGTTTCTTTAAATATAACTTCTCTTCTTGAGTCAATTGTAGTTTTGTCATTGCTTCAACAGAATGACGCAATAAAACAGCAAAACCCGGAGGAAAAGCATGCTTTCCTCTGTTTATAAATTTATACCGTACTTTAGCTTTAGGAAACAGCTTTATTACAGCATGCTGCATCGTAAATTTATAGAAATCGTTATCTAATATTGATTTTAGGAAGATTGTCCCCATACCCAAATTGCTTTATTAATTTTAAAAAACCTTGATTGCTAATATACGGCAATTCAACAAAAAAAGAAAATTGTTTAAACAAACATCTTTAATTATCTCTACTTTGGAATTATTTTAAAAGAAGCAACACTATTTTGATAGAGAAAAAAAGTAATAAACGAGCCTGTTTTTTTATCATAAGTGATCTGAAATTCCAAAGTTCCTCTTACTTCTTTTGGATTTTCTACTTTGACTGGCTGTCCTCTTTTTAAATAAAAAAATGTATCCGATTTTGAAATATTTTTTATTTTGAAAGATATTTTATCACCATCATTGGCTTTAATTATTCCTGATTCAGGTCTTAAAATTTCGAGATCTTCTTCAATAGCTTTATCAGAAATTAAAGGGCCATTTAAAAAATCTTCCTGATTTAATTTACGATCCAAATACATTCCTGAATCAGGAAAATGCTTCGCAAAAAAGTATTTTGGATCCGTATCAAAGTAAACTGAGTTAAAATAATTTACCATTACTTTTCTATTACTATCATAATAACCTTGCCCCCAAGTAACGTCAACCAAAATCCATTTTCCATCAACCCAAACAGTATTCCATGAATGATTAGTCAACAAATTTTTCCGACCAATATCTATCAATGATTGCTTGGAATCACCTCTAATTACTTGAGATTTCAAATCTACCAAAGAAGCTAAACGCTGATACAAAAGCGTAAAACCTTCGCAAACTGCTTTTTGAGAATCGAATGCCTTTTGCCACGTTTTTTCCTTTATTAACTTTATTTGTTTTTGCTTTTCAGCTTCAGTTCTATAGCTAAATTGTACGGGCTTCTGCGGATTTAAATACGCTTTGTAATCATATTTTATATTTAAAGCAATCCAGCTATAAATAGCTCTCGCCTTATCATATTCTGAAGTAAAATCTTTTTGAATTCTTGTCGCTAAATCTTCTGTCGAACTAAAATGTTTTGGGTATTTCCGCACAATATCATCAATCGCATTGTACTTTTGTGAATATGCCGAATAGAGAAAAATATAATTCAGAAAAAGAAATATAAAAGCAATCTTTTTTATTGTCATCGATTAAAAACTAGACTTAATAATGTCTTTTAATTCTTTATCTAACTCTGTATTTGATATTTTATTTTCTTCTAAATCAAAATTAGCATTAAAACTCGGCAATGAAAAACTTGCTTTAATCTCGGTACCATAACGTGGGAACAATTTTGTGGCAATTTCTAAAACTGAAGCTCCTCCTCTCCCTCCTGGCGATGTAGCTAATAACAGCATTGGTTTGTGCTGAAAAACATCTTTCTCGATACGCGAACACCAATCGAAAACATTCTTAAAAGCAACTGAATAATTCCCATTATTTTCTGCCATAGAAACTACCAAAATATCTGCTTCTGCCAATTTTCCAAGAAAAGCTTTTGCTTTTGGGTGCTGCCCTATCTCTTTTTCGACATCAACGCTAAATAAAGGCATTGCAAAATCATTTAAATCCAACACTTCTATATTGGCATCATTAAATTGATTTGCAGCATATGTTGCCAGTTTTTTATTGATGGAATGCTGACTGTTACTTCCTCCAAATGCTATGATTTTCATGATTTTATTTTTAGTGTTTACTCTATTTCTAAGATTTCTTTTTTTATTTCTACCGAATATTCATTCGGGTAAATTTTACCTCCGTATGTCTTAGCATATACCTTCGTAAATTCAGCTCCAAAATACAGAATAATTGCCGAATAATAGACCCAAACCAGAATTATTATTACGGAACCTGCCGCACCATAAACCGATGCTGTTGTAGAACTTCCTAAATAAAATCCTATGGCAAATTTCCCTATCATAAAAAGTACTGCGGTACAAGACGCTCCAATAAAAGCATCTTTCCATTTTATTATTCCATCTGGCAATGCTTTAAATATAATTGCAAAAAGTAACGTGATGCTAATCAAGATAATGATCAGATTTATTATATTAAATAAATAAACGGTACTCTCTGGAAAATACAACTTTAAGCGTGCACTCATTAAATCTAAAATTGTACTTACAAAAAGACTCACAAGCATTAAGAATCCTACTGAAACTATCATAGAAAATGACATTAATCGGTTTTGTATAAACTTCTTAAGTCCTTTGTTTGGTTTGGCGCGTAATCCCCAAATAAAATTAATAGAACTCTGTATTTCGGCAAAAACTCCTGAAGCTCCAATTAATAACATCCCGACTCCAAAAACAGTTGCAAAAACATTGCTTCCTGATAGCTGTACATTTTTTATTGTTTCCTGAATTTGTATCGCTGCACTATCTCCCACTAATCCGTTTATTTGACCATAAAGCTCACCTGCAACAGCATCTTCTCCAAAGAAAACACCACAAATGGTAATAATTATAATTAACAAAGGTGGTAACGCAAAAATAGTATAATAAGCCAATGCAGCACTTAACTTTATTGCATTATCATCGTTAAACTCTAACACTGTAGTTTTTAACAAATACCATGATTTGGATATTATATTTTGACTTTTCACAATACTTTAATTAATTATTTCTCTCAAATATAAGCAATTAAAAAAATAAAGTTATTCTCATATTTCCTGTAAATGTTATACTTTGTCCATGACTACCCCAGATTGTAGTGGAAAGCATTTTGAGAGGAAAACCTATTTTTTGTTGCTGTAAAAAAGCGACCAGCGGAAGCTCTTTTTATAGTATTACAAAAAAAGGTTTTACCGAAAAATCTTGAAACGGAAAGCTGGAAATGGGTTCTGAAAAATAAAAATTTAAACCATTAAGACATTAAGTTTCATTAAGGCTAAACTTAATCTATCTTAATTCCTTAATGGTAAAAAAAAGCTACTGAATAATTTGTAGAAAATAAAACTCGAAACCATTAAGACATTAAGCTTCATTAAGACTAAACTTAATCTTTCTTAATTCCTTAATGGTAAAAAAAAGCTACTGAATAATTTGTAAAAAATAAAACTCTGAATCATTAAGACATTAAGTTTCATTAAGACTAAACTTAATCTTTCTTAATTCCTTAATGGTAAAAAAAAGCTACTGAATAATTTATAGAAAATAAAACTCTGAACCATTAAGACATTAAGTTTGATTAAGACTAAACCTAATCTTTCTTAATTCCTTAATGGTAAAAAAAAGCAACTGAATAATTTGTAGAAAATAAAACTCGAAACCATTAAGACATTAAGCTTCATTAAGACTAAACTTAATTTTTATTGATTCCTTAATGGTAAAACAAAAAAAAGCTATTCTGAAACTTTTTTGAATTGTTGCTCATATCCGAAATTCTTTAATTTTAATAAGCTTTTGAATTCTCTGCGGGTTGGTTTAACAACAAAAGAAGTAGAATCAAGCATTTGTGATTTTATAGCTGTAATGGAATCTAATTTTTTCAAATCATCCATTAAAAGAACATTATTAATTCTTAATACGTTATTCTCTATTGATAAAATCCTTACAGTCCAAAAAATAGAATCGCGCTTGCTTAAAACCAATTTACCATCGATTCGTTTTGCCTTATTATAATATGAAAATCTAAATAGTGTGTCGATATTTTTCTCTTCCAATTGTATCGAATCGCCTTTATAAATCATATCATATTTTTGATTTGTATCTTTTATTATTAATTTTCCATCTACAATATCATACCTCCTTATTAAAGAATCTAATTCTCGTTTGTGAATCATAAGATTATAATGCCATTCGTACTGTATAGTATTTTCATTAATTCTTAAAAATGTAGAATCTGTATTCATATACACCCCCCTAAACTTAGTAGGAAATCGATCTAGTTCGGAATCATTAACTGGTTGTGGAGCTTCAAAATACAAAGCAAAGGCATCGGCAGGTGCCGCATCAGCTTTTCTACAAGATGATAGAACAATTAATATTCCTAAAATTAGAGCGATTTTTTTCATAAGTTGTTTTTAATTAGATTAACCAAAATTCAAGCCAAATGTTAAAAAAAACCAAAATGAGCACAAAAAATATTTTCACACAGATTTTACAGATAAAAGCAGATTAACCTCTTTATAACCTTTAAAAATAAAAATTTAAACAAAAAAAAACTGCTGAATTTCTTCAGCAGCTTTGTCTATTCTCTTTAATCTTGATTCTTTTTTCTAAAGAAAAATTATACGTTAAAACGGAAGTGCATTACATCTCCATCTTTTACGATATATTCTTTTCCTTCTACTTTGAATTTCCCTGCTTCTTTAGCTTTTGCCTCTGAACCGTAATGAACGAAATCTTCGTATGAAATTACTTCAGCACGGATAAATCCTTTTTCGAAATCGGTATGGATAACTCCCGCAGCTTGTGGCGCAGTAGCTCCAATATTGATTGTCCAGGCACGAACTTCTTTTACTCCTGCTGTAAAATAAGTTTGTTGTTTTAATAATTTATAAGCAGCACGAATTAAAACTGATGCTCCTGGCTCTTTCAAGCCCATATCTTCTAGAAAAACCTGACGCTCTTCGTAGCTTTCTAATTCGGTAATATCTGCTTCTGCTCCTACTGAAAGGATAATAACTTCTGCATCTTCATCTTTTACCAACTCACGAACCTGATCTACGTATTTGTTTCCGTTTACAGCAGAACTTTCGTCAACATTACAAACGTACAATACTGGTTTTGCAGTAATCAACTGGAAAGATTCCATTAAAACCTCTTCATCATTACCTTGAAGCGTAATAGTACGAGCTGATTTAGCTTGTAATAATGATTCTCTAATTCTGTCTAAAAGTGCTTTTTCTGTCTGAGCTTCTTTATTTCCAGTTTTAGCTGCACGATTTACTTTCTCTAAACGTTTTTCAACAGTTTCTAAATCTTTCAATTGCAACTCAATGTCAATTGTTTCTTTGTCACGAATTGGGTTTACATTCCCATCTACGTGAACAATATTATCATTATCAAAACAACGTAAAACGTGAATAATCGCATTACACTCTCTGATGTTTCCTAAAAATTGATTCCCTAGTCCTTCACCTTTACTTGCTCCTTTTACCAAACCTGCAATATCTACGATATCTACAGTTGCCATTTGCACACGTTCTGGTTTTACCAATTCTTCTAATTTTTCAATTCTTGGATCTGGTACGTTTACAACACCAATATTTGGCTCGATTGTACAAAACGGAAAGTTTGCACTTTGTGCCTTTGCATTTGATAAACAATTAAATAATGTTGATTTTCCAACATTTGGCAATCCTACAATTCCTGCTTTCATATGTAGTTTCTATTTATTTTTATTTGCAGCGCTTCAATTCTGCTGAAATTTATGTTCTCGCTTTTAAAAGTTTGCAAATATAAGATTTAATACTTCGTTGCCGAACAAAAACTGCGTATTAATACACTTTTAAACAAACCCTTAAAAAAAATTAAACATTATATTAATATTTTGTTAAAAAGAATTACTTTTAGCTAAACATCTAACCAAACAACAAAACCAAACTCAATTAATTATGAAAAAATTTACAGTATTAGTATTTATACTAAATATTACATTTCTTTTTGCTCAAAAAGAAATTAGTGGCGTCGTAAAAGACCATAATGGCGTAGCGCTTCCGGGGGTAAACATTATAGAAAAAGGAACTAATAACGGAGTATCTACCGACATACAAGGCGGTTACATTATTAAGGTTAAAGAAGGTGCGGTCTTAGTTTTTAGTTATGTTGGGTACACAAATACCGAAAAAAATGCTACAAGTGGTATTATTGATATTACTATGAACGAAAACGGCGGACAAACCTTAAAAGACGTTGTAATTGTTGGTTCCAGAAACACCAAAAGGACAGTTGTAAACTCTGCTGTACCTATTGATATCATTAACATAAAAGATGTTACTACGCAAAGCGGAAAACTAGAAATTAACCAATTACTGCAATACATAGCCCCATCTTTTAATGCTAACAAACAATCTGGATCTGACGGAGCAGATCACGTTGACCCAGCTTCTTTACGAGGTTTAGGCCCTGATCAGACTTTGGTTTTGATAAATGGAAAAAGAAGACATCAATCTTCGCTCGTAAATTTATTTGGAACTCGCGGACGCGGAAATACTGGAACGGATTTAAATGCTATTCCTGCTTCATCTATAAAAAGAATTGAGATTTTAAGAGATGGTGCAGCAGCTCAATATGGTTCTGATGCTATTGCCGGAGTTATTAATATCGTACTAAACGATAATATAAACGAACTTAATGGTTCGGTTACTTATGGAGTTTTTAATACTAAAGCCAAAGGTGATTTTCTTCCTGGAACTCCTAACACTAAGGGATATCGTTTGGATAAAAACGGAAATGGAAACTCGTATGGAAAAAATCAAGATTTTGACGGTGGCTCAGTAAAAGTTGCTGCCAATTATGGTGTTGCCATTGGAGAGAAAGGTGGATTTGCTAATTTTACTACTGAATATATCAACAAAAACAAAACACTTCGCCCTGCTTACGATTTTAGAAAAGGCTTTGGAGATGCTGCAATTCAGAGTTTTAATCTTTTTGCAAATATTGCTATTCCAATTTCGGATAAAACGGAGTTCTACGCCTTTGGAGGAAGAAATTACAGAGATACTGATGCTTATGCCTTTACTCGTAATGATGGCGAGAGAGTCGTAGAATCTATATATCCTGGCGGATACACACCAAGAATTACATCGAATATTATCGACAACTCATTATCGGCTGGATTTAGAACTGTAACTACTGGTGGATGGAAAATAGATATTAGTAATACGTACGGGAAAAACCTTTTTCACTATTATATAAAAGGAACCATAAATGCTTCTCTTGAAGCTGCTTCTCCAACTGAGTTTGATGCTGGAGGTCATACGCTGACGCAAAACACTACTAATTTTGATTTCTCTAAAAATTACGATTCTGTACTTGATGGATTAAACCTAGCTTTTGGAGCTGAATATCGTACTGAAAATTTCACCATTTTTGCTGGTGATGAAGGCTCTTACGCTACTTATGACACAAACGGAATCCCGATAAGAGATCCCGCAAATCAAAGTGCTCCAATAGACCCTATTTCTGGCAATCCAAGACCTGGAGGTTCTCAAGGTTTCCCTGGATATAGCCCTCTAAACACTGTTGATAAAGGTCGTACTAATTTATCTTTGTACACTGATGCCGAACTAGATATTACAGATGCTTTCTTAATTAGTGGTGCTGTTCGTTTTGAAAATTATAGCGATTTTGGAAGCACCTTAAATGGTAAACTTGCTATGCGATTAAAAGCGAGCAAAAACATAAATTTTAGAGGATCTGTGAGTACTGGATTCCGCGCTCCATCATTGGCACAAATATATTATAATCTACATTTTACAAACTTTAATGCTGGTGGAGCAACAGAAGTATTGCTTGCGCCAAATAACAGCCCAATTACCCGCGCTTTTGGTATCCAAAAACTAGATGAAGAAAAAGCGTTGAACGCTTCTTTGGGTTTCACTGCAACTTTTGGTGATTTTACAGCAACTGTGGATGGGTATTTTATAAAAGTAAAAAATCGTATTGTACTTACGGGTTATTTTGATGCAACCGCATTAAACATTGGTGTCTCTGAAGCTCAATTTTTCGTTAATGGTGTTGATACTAAAACAACTGGATTGGACTTGGTTCTTGCATGGAAGAAAAAATTTGGAGAATCGCTATTTAGTGCAACACTGGTAGGAAACATCAATAACATGAAAATTGACAATATAAAAAATGGCAGCTTACCCGAAGAAACTTTTTTCGGAAGACGTGATAGAGCATTTTTATTAGCTTCGGCTCCTAAAAATAAATTTGGATTGAACTTAAATTATGCTCGTCATAAATTTGATGCTGGTTTAGCCTTTACCCATTTCAGCAAAGTAGTTTTAGTAGATTATGGTGATGAAGATGATACGTATTACCCAAGAATTGTAACAGATTTAACTGTAGGATACCAGCTTACAAAATCATTAAAATTAAGTGTTGGTAGTAACAATTTATTTAATGTTTACCCAACAAAACAAGATGAACAAGGAAATACTGAGGCTGGTGGATATTGGGACGCTGTACAAATGGGTTTCAGCGGAGCGTATTACTATGCAAGACTTGGATTTACGTTTTAATACAATGCCTTTCTTTTATTAGCCTGAGCGAAGTCAAATGGACTCAGCCTGACAAAACAAAAAAAATCCTGAGCGTCAAACTCAGGATTTTTTTATATAAAGATTACATTTCACATCTCACAATTCACATCTTATAATCTAAAGAACTTATTATTTCTTTTTCTTTATCAGTGGCGGTAAATCCCGAAACATCCCAGTAATTGGTTAGGATTTTATTCTTTTTATTAAAGAGTGTTTTTTCTTTAAAAACATCGCTTTCGTTATAAGTGAATTTTTGTTTATTGAAATTGGTCGTTATAAAACTATTCCGAACTTGAATATTCTTGACTTTGTCTTTTAAAATAAGATTATAAGCTATTTCTTCGTTAGAACTCAATAAATAATAATCCGACCCATCTATTCTGTATTTAACTTTTATGAATGATCTCGTAATATTTTTAGAACCTACATCTGGTTTTTCTTCCGTTTCAACTGGCTTTGCAGGAATCAAAGCACACGTAAACTCAATAATTATCTTTTTTTTGTGGTCATAAATAACTTCAAAACTATCCATCTCCTTCTTAGACTTATCCAGCGGAGTAATACTCATTACATAATAGTCTTTATTACCAGGAAATCCTTTTACTATAAAATCATATTCTTTTTTTGCTTTTGAATCTAAAATAGGCTCAAAATAATCCAAATTAGAATAATTCTCCATGATATTATTCAAATTATATCCTTTTAAATCAGCACTTACATCTGCTTCTAGTAAACCATAAGATCGATTTTGCTCTACCAATAATGTTGTTGTTGCTTTTTTGCGATTTCCTGAGAACTGAAAATTTACAAGTCCGTCATTATAATACGAATATTTATCATCAAGCATAAAATACTCTCGTACATATACTTTTAATCGATATGGCATTGTTAGTTTTTCTACCGAATTAGAGACTATTTTTTGAAGTATTTTTTGCGGAGATTCTTTAGACACAACAATCTCAGTTAACTTATTCTTCTTGTTCTTTAAATAAACGACAAAATCATTCTCTTTTAAAGCTATCCAACGAGTTGTTAAGCTCTCATAATTTGTCTCGGAAGTCTGAACATTTGAAGCTCCTGTTAACATAAAAGTAACCTTACCTTCTTCGTTACTCAATAAAACTTGCTTAGTTTTCATTATAACTACCATTGCATTTTCTATCGGCAACTGCGTTTCTATATCTTTTACGATTATAGAATATTCTTTGCTTTGTGCAAAAATACTCACGTTAAAAAACACAATAAATAAAAGTATAAGTCTCTTCATAGGCTTTGTTAAAAAAATTAACCGCTATAAAACTACAAATAAAACATTAAAAACCAATACAATACAAAAAAAAGGTTATATACAAAAAAATCCTGAGCGTAAACTCAGGATTTTCTTTATGTTTAAAATCTAAAAAGACTTAAGTATTTATTCGTTATGTAAAAACGCTTGTCTGTTTAATAGCGTCTCTTCATCTTCTACATGATTATCATCTGGTACACAACAATCTACAGGACATACTGCCGCACATTGTGGTTCATCATGAAAACCTTTACATTCAGTACATTTACCAGGAACGATATAATAAACTTCGTCAGAAATAGGAGTCTGAGCATCATCTGCGTCAACTTCTGTACCGTCTGGCAAAATTACTTTTCCTTTTAAAGCTGTTCCATCCTTGTATCTCCAATCATCAGCACCTTCATAGATTGCTGTATTTGGGCACTCTGGTTCACAAGCACCACAATTGATACATTCGTCGGTTATAATTATTGCCATTGTTTTTTAGTCTTAAAGTTAAAAGCCTTAAAGTTATCAAAGTCAAAAAAAACAAAAAAGAGCATTTTAGCGTTTTGACTTAATGACTTTTGACTTTCGACTTATTTATCCTTATTTTTGTGCAAAATTACAATCAAAACTATTCATATACAAATTACTTATGTTACAAAACGAAAAAAAACAATCTTTTATAGAACTGGGCAAATTTTTGAGCCAATTTTCAGAAAATGATTGTAAAAAACACAATAATGTTTTAAGTAATGACTTGTTTTTTGATGATTTCATAAAACTGATTCACTTGTCTCAATCACATAACGGTTGGTACACTCCTGAACAAGTTTTTTTTTCTATCCAATCATGGGCCAATGCTTTAACAGAAGAGAACCTTAACAAATGGCTTTCTGCTTATTCTTTTGACTCTGTTAAAGAAGGTAAAAACGTAGCCTTAATACTAGCTGGAAACATTCCGCTAGTTGGTTTTCATGATTTTCTATCTGTTTTAATTACTGGACATAATGTCTTGGTAAAAACATCTTCTAATGATCAACATTTACTTCCTTTCTTGGCGAAATATCTTATTGCTATCAATCCTGATTTTGCTAATAAAATCACTTTCGTGGAAGGAAAACTAGAAAATTTTGATGCTGTAATTGCTACAGGAAGTAATAATACGGCACGTTATTTTGAATACTATTTTAAAGATAAACCTTCGATTATTCGAAAAAGCAGAAACTCTATTGCCGTTTTAAACGGAAAAGAAACTAAAGAACAACTTATTGCTTTGGGCGAAGATATATTTAGATATTTTGGTTTAGGATGTCGAAATGTTTCTAAGCTATTTGTTCCTGAAGGATATAAATTTGATGCTTTTTTTGAAGCAATTTTCGAATATCAGGATGTTATTCATTATGAAAAATACGCTAACAATTACGATTACAATAAGGCAGTTTTCTTAATGAGTAATTTTAAATTACTAGATAATGGCTTCTTAACTTTAAAAGAAGATACAAGCCACGCCTCTCCTATTTCGAGTGTTTTTTATGAAACCTACAATAATATTGAAGATTTAAAACAAAGATTACAAGCTGAGAATGAGCAAATTCAATGCATTGTAAGCGATAACCTGATAGAAAACAGCATTTTATTTGGAAAAACGCAAACTCCTGATTTGTGGGATTATGCAGACAATATAGATACTATATCGTTTTTGTTAATAACATAAGTTAAAATCTGATAATTATTGCGAATAATTTAACGATTTTTCGGGCGCTATTACCGAAATTTGCGTTTCTAAAAAATATTGGAATTTAACTACACCATGAAAAAACACAACTACAGCGCAGGACCAAGTATCTTACCTCAAGAAGTTTTTGAGAAAGCATCAAAAGCTATTTTAAATTTTAATGACTCAGGATTATCAATTTTAGAAATTTCGCACCGAAGTAAAGATTTCGTTGCTGTAATGGAAGAAGCTCGTTCTCTTGCTTTAGAATTATTAGAACTTCAAGGAAAAGGATATCAAGCCCTGTTTTTACAAGGTGGTGCAAGTACAGCATTCTTAATGGCTCCTTATAACTTGATGAAAGAGAATGGTAAAGCAGCTTATTTAGATTCTGGAACTTGGGCAACTGCCGCTATAAAAGAAGCAAAACTTTTTGGAGAAACTATTACTGTAGCTTCATCTAAAGAAGAAAACTACAACCATATTCCAAAAGGTTACGAAATACCTGCCGATGCAGATTATTTTCACTGTACAAGTAACAATACCATTTTTGGAACTCAAATGAAAGAATTCCCTACAACGAGTGTACCAGTAGTTTGCGACATGAGTTCGGATATATTTTCTCGTAGTTTAGATTACTCAAAATTTGATTTAATTTATGCTGGAGCTCAAAAAAATATGGGTCCTGCAGGAACTACTTTGGTAGTTATTAAAGAAGAAATCTTAGAGAAAAACGGTAGAACAATTCCTAGCATGTTAGATTATGCTAAACATATTAAAGCAGAAAGTATGTATAATACTCCTCCTGTTTTTGCAGTTTATGTTTCATTATTAACATTACAATGGATTAAAGAAAAAGGTGGTGTTGCAGCCGTTGAGAAATTAAACGACGCAAAAGCGGCGCTACTTTATGCAGAAATTGATAGAAACCCTTTATTTAAAGGTGCTGCAGTTGTAGAGGATCGTTCTAACATGAACGTTACTTTCTTATTAAACAATCCTGACCATACTGCAACATTTGATGCTATGTGGAAAGAAGCTAACATTTCTGGTTTACCAGGTCACCGTTCGGTTGGTGGTTACAGAGCATCTATATACAATGCAATGCCTATAGAAAGCGTTCAGGTATTGGTAGATGTAATGAAAGCTTTAGAAACAAAGATTTAAAAATTAAAATATTGAATGATTTAAAGATTTATTTCTACACTAAATCATTCTATTTCTTTATTTAAAAATTCAGATTGAATATTTTAATTATTAAATTTTTCAATCTTTAAATATCAAAAAAATGAAAGTATTAGCAAATGACGGAATTTCTAAAAGTGGAATTCTAGCTTTAGAAAAAGGTGGATTTGAAGTTATAACTACAAAAGTGGCTCAGGAACAAGTAGCTAATTTTGTAAACGAAAACAACGTAGATGTAGTTTTGGTACGTAGTGCTACCAAAGTACGTAAAGATATTATTGATGCTTGCCCAGGATTAAAAATTATTGGTCGTGGTGGTGTTGGTATGGATAACATTGATGTTGACTATGCAAAAAGCAAAGGAATTCATGTAATTAATACTCCAGCTTCTTCATCTGAATCTGTGGCTGAATTAGTTTTTGGACACTTATTTAATGGAGTTCGTTTTTTACACGATTCTAACAGAAATATGCCCTTAGAAGGTGATACAAACTTTGATGGTTTGAAAAAAGCGTATGCAAATGGTACTGAATTAAGAGGTAAAACTCTTGGTATCGTTGGTATTGGTCGTATTGGTCAAGCTACTGCAAAAATGGCTCTTGGTTTAGGTATGAAAGTTATCGCTGCTGATAGTTTTATTCCTAAAGTAGACGTTAAAGTTGAATTCTTTGACGGTCAATCTATCACGACAACAATAGAATCTCAATCATTAGAATCTTTATTTAAAGAAGCTGATTTCATCACTTTACACGTTCCTGCTCAAAATGGTTACATCATTGGAGAGAAAGAATTTGAAATCATGAAAGATGGTGTTGGAATCGTAAATTGTGCTCGCGGAGGTGTTATCGACGAAGTGGCACTAGTAAAAGCATTGGATAGCGGAAAAGTATCGTTTGCTGGTTTAGACGTTTTTGAAAGCGAACCAAAACCAGAAATGGCTATTTTAATGCACTCAAAAATCTCTTTGACTCCACACATTGGAGCCGCAACTGGAGAGGCACAAGACAGAATTGGTACTGAACTAGCTTCACAAATTATTACTTTGTTGAGTTAAGTAATTAAAAAATAGTTTAACTTTAAAGGGATTTACTGCGCATTGTAGTAAATCCCTTTCTTTTTATTAAATTTGTCGTCTAATCTAAATGTAAACATCATGTTTGAACAATTAACCCAATTAGTGCAACAATACGGAGGCAGTGCAGTCGTAAACAACCCCGCTGTTCCTAATGAACACAATGAAGCTGTAATAAGTGAAACAAGTAATTCTATTTTTGCAGGATTGCAAAAAATTGCTTCGGAAGGTGGCGCAGAACAACTCGCCAGTTTATTTAGCGGAAAATCACCTATTGACAGTTCGAACCCTGTTGTACAACAAATAACACAACAGTTGTCTGGTAATCTTGGAGAAAAATTTGGATTAAGTAGTGAAGCATCAACTGGTGTTGCTGCAGGTATGATTCCGCAAATTTTAGGTTCTCTTGTAGGGAAAGCAAAAGACTCAAACGATAGTAGCTTTCAAATTTCAGATATTATTACTGCTATTTCTGGTAACGGAGGACAAGCTTCGGGTATTATGGATGCAATTTCTAAATACGGAACTCAATTTGGCTTAGACCAAAATGGTGATGGGAAAGTAGATGTTAGCGATGCTATGGCACTAGGAAACAAAAGCGGTGGCATAGGTGGTTTACTAGGTAAATTATTCGGGAAATAGGTCTTTTTAGGAAGGTACTGAGGTGCTAAGGCTCAAAGGCACAAAGGTTTCTTGTAGAGACGCACCGTAGTGAGACTAAAAGTTTCTAAATTCTAAGTTAAAAAAATAATCAAAAGCTAGTCCCAATAAAGGAGGGCACTGAAAAACATCCCTTATTTTAATCAGGTTTATTTTTTAGACAATGAAAAAACGCTTATAACAGGATTTAAAAATATCCGTTGTAAGCGTTTTTCGTTTTATATCTGTTTTTGATTTCCAGCTATATGTATCGATTTTTGATTTATAGAGGGGCATTTTGTGTAGGCATACTTATTTTATAAATTTCTTACATTAATTTCAGTATTCTTTTT
Source organism: Flavobacterium sp. GL_143 (assembly GCF_057834355.1). Classification (NCBI taxonomy): domain Bacteria; kingdom Pseudomonadati; phylum Bacteroidota; class Flavobacteriia; order Flavobacteriales; family Flavobacteriaceae; genus Flavobacterium; species Flavobacterium sp. GL_143. The sequence continues at coordinate 5,223,384 of NZ_CM174401.1, forward strand.
AAGTTGACTGTAAAAATAGCCATTGCTCCTTGCATTTGCATATTGGCAATGCCGTACGATATTGCTCTATCATAGCCATGTACGTTTTTTAACTCACTATTTTTAGCCTCTATTTTGTATCGATGTTTTGCTTTTTCTTTGAAATAATCCGTTTCTTGAAAGGCGATTTGTTCTTGGTGTAAGTCTGATTTTATCCTTACACAGTAGGTTTTTGTTTTTGCCCCTTTATAACACCCCTGTTTTAAAGAACAAGATTTGCATTTTTCGACATCGAAATAGTAGGTATATGTTTGATTTTTTCCAACATTTTTTTTGCCCTGTCTAGCTTTTCGTATAGCCATATGTCCTGCAGGACAAACCATTCTATCGGCATCTTTATTATATTGAAATTTATCTTCCTCTTTTCTTGTCCCATTTGCTACTGAAACATTTAACTTAGCTACAACTCTAATATTTTTCCCATTTGCTCGCTTGAGATTTTCTGTTCCTGAATAAGCTCCATCACCAATAATGGTATTTACATCAATTCCGTTTTGCTGACTAATCTCTAAGAGTTTTGGTAACTCTGGACCATCTGCTTTCTCTCCTGAGGTAACTACAGCCGCTGTGATGATTCGCTCTTCGGTCATCGCTAAATGAGTCTTGTATCCAAAGAAAGAGCTATCTGCGGATTTATGACCTGTTTTAGCATCTATATCTTTTGATAAGATAAAATTTTCCTGAGTATCTTCTATAGTTTCTTTAAGCAGATTTAGCTTTTCTTTTACAGCAGGTATAGAACTCAAAGATTCTTCTTTTTCTATGCGCTGCTCCAGTTCTTTACAATAGGCTAATTCTTTTTCTAATTCATTGGTATTGTTCTTCTCGGGCATATGCTCTTTGAATTGGTCATCAAATAAATATACTGTTTTTCGTAGAAGTTTAGAGCGCTCTCTTAATACATCAATTGCTGCAAATGGATTTGATCTTGATAAAGTGTGTGTAGCATCAACTATAATAGACCTGGATCTGATGATTCCCTTTTCGACGGCTATAGATACTGTTTTACCAATGAGTAGATTTAATAAGTCCGTATCCTTCAGGCGAAGTTTACGAAATTTCGTTAAAGAACTTGGATTAATAACACTCTCCTCTGGTGTCATTTCTAAGAAATACTTAAAAGACATATCAAAACGTGAACGTTCTACTACATCAACATCCGAGACATCATAAATTGTTTTTAGAAGTAAATACTTAAACATACGCACTGGGCTTTCTGCTGTGCGACCATTAGTGATGCAATATTTATTTAGCAACTCATCGTAGATGAATGAGAAGTCGATGAGTTCGTTGATTTTTCTAAGGAGATTATCCTGAGGAACAATTAAATCATATAATGAGGAATAGGGACTAAACTGAATTTGTTGCTGTTGAATTAACATCTAAAAAGCCTTATGATTACACTCAAAAGATACAAAAAAAGGAGCAGAAACTTTTAGCTTCTACTCCTTTTAATTAACAATTTATTCGTGAAAAGACTTTTTCAGTGCCCTCCATAAATGTAAACAGCTTTTTTTGTGGGTATGTTTCTTGATGTTTTTATTACCAAAACATTCTGTATCTGAATGTTTTAGACGCACTACCGTGCGTCTCTATTAAAACCTTTGTCTCTTTGAAACTTTTAGTCCCACTACGGTGCGTCTCTACAGAAAACCTTTGAACCTTGGCTCCTCAGAACCTCCCTTGAAAAAACTGTTAAATAAGAAAAGCCTTCGCTGATTTTTTTGTAAATTTATATCTCATTTTTAAGCCATGAAAAATAGTATCTACATATTGCTTATTCTATTTGTTATCGTTGCGTGTTCTACTCAAAAAACAAGTATGGCTGTTACAAAACAACCTGCTACATCGGTAAACGATACAGTTCGTATTGCAAACGACGATTTAGAATATGAAGTAATTATAATAGACAACGGTTTTAGTACCTGGCTAGCTTCTACAGCATTACCTCGAAATTATTATTCACAAGCTTATCTTGAAAATAAAAACCAACAATATGTACGTGAATGGAATAACAGGGTTTCACAACCACAACGTTTCAGTCCGAATCTGTACGAAATGAGAATTGATTACGACCCTACAATTAATTATGGATACGAGGTAAATTACTTAATTTACAACTACATGATTTATTTTCAAAATACTTACAAACAAAAGCTAGCAGGATATGTCCCATCAAGATAATGTTACTATATTTGTATTCATTATAAATAGAAATGAATAAATTAAAACAACGTTGGGGGATTACTTCTAATTTTCAACTCACTATCATATTTATTGTATTTGCTATAACCGGTTCTACTTCGGCATGGTTATCAAAACCTTTTTGCGTTTGGTTAGGAATTACAAAAGAAGATTTTGGCTTTTGGTTTACCCTTATCCGCTTAATAATTATTTTCCCTATCTACCAAGTATTACTTGTAGCAATAGGAGCTATTTTTGGGCAATTCCGTTTTTTCTGGAACTTCGAGAAAAAAATGCTTAAAAATATGGGGCTAGGTTTCTTATTTAAAGAATAATATCGTTATCAATATGCTTATCTTTCTTTTGAATAAAATAAGTATAAACCCATGTTAGGGTAAATGAAGGGATAATATCTGTAAACGGAAGTATCTCTTCGACAAAAGTTAAGATTCCTGCCACCTTCCCTACTCGACCTTTATACATATAAGTCATTAAGAAACCAGCTAGTGGCGCCCAAATAACATCGGCAAATTCCCCTAAAAAAGGAATTGTAAAACTCACCATTCCGATTGCATCAAAAAGCAATCCTAATAAAAGTTTTTTTGTTCTCTCGTCTTTCACAAGTGTTTTTTCTTCCATTTTAATATATATTAAAACCTGAGTTACTTCAAATATAATTCATTTTGAACAGATTGTCTATTTATTTTTTTCGAATAAACTTATCATTCTGTAACCATTAATCAAATTTCATTCCTAAAATAATCTTCATCAAAAAGAGATTTCTTTTTTTAGAATCCTCTTTCCTTTTTTTACAATTTACTTTTACCAAAAAATGTTCCTAAAATTCTGTTACAACACATTTTTATATCGGTAGAATCTTTGTTTCTTTGTAAAAACAGTTTCGTAATGATAAAGGCAAAAAATATACATAAATTCTATGATCAACTTGAAGTTTTAAAAGGAGTTGATTTGCATATAAAAAAAGGAGAAATTGTTTCTATCGTTGGAGCTTCTGGAGCAGGAAAAACAACACTTTTACAAATTTTAGGAACATTAGACAAACCTGAAAGAAATAAAGAATCCTCTCTAACTATAAATGGCGAGAATATTTTAGCACTTCAGGATGTAGAAAATGATAATTCGAAACAAGAAAAAAGGCTTCGAATTGTTACTTGGATAGGAGGAATTTACGCTGTAGTTTTAGCCATATACTTATTATTTTTTAGATCAAAAATAGGAGATGATTTGCTTGGAACAGTTACCTTAGTATCAATATTTTTACCAATAGTATCTCTATTTATTTATTACTTTAGATATTTTAAAGAGAAAAGTAAAAAAGACAAAACATTGTCTGAATTTAGAAATCTGAATTTAGGTTTCATCTTTCAGTTTCACCAATTATTACCTGAATTTACAGCATTAGAAAACGTTTGTATACCCGCATTTATATCCAATAAATCTAAAAGCGAAATAGAAAAAGAAGCTAAAAAACTTTTAGAATATCTAGGTTTATCTCACAGAATACACCATAAACCAAATGAACTTTCGGGTGGAGAACAACAACGTGTTGCAGTTGCCAGAGCATTGATTAACAAACCCGATGTTATTTTTGCCGATGAACCTTCAGGGAATTTAGATACTCATTCTGCAGAGAATTTACATCAATTATTCTTCCAGCTTCGTGACGAATTTGGACAAACTTTTGTTATCGTAACTCACAACGAAGAACTTGCTAATATGGCCGATAGAAAACTAGTAATGGTAGATGGGCAAATAATATCCTAAAATGATTTTAATTCTTTTAAGCTGGATTTATATTCTTTTCACAACCATAAATCTTGGTTTAGAAACTGATAAGATTCTACGATTAAAGAATTCAAACTTTGTAATTCTCTCTATTCTAGGTCTTTTTACAGTAACTATTCTTGCGAGTATTTGGGCTATTTTTGGCAGGATAAATATTGAGTTCCATCTTTTTCTTTTAATAGCAAATATTGGAATCTGCCTAAAGTTAAAAAAGGAAATTAAAGTTATTTACACCTCATTTTTTAAAGAATTACGATCTTTAGATAGATCCTTAAAAATAGCTTTAATTAGTATAACTCTTTTAATTTTAGCTCAATGCGCATCAATTCCTTACATAATAGATAATGAATCTTATTACATACAAACCATTAAATGGATTAATGAATATGGTTTTGTAAAAGGTCTTGCCAATTTACATCTTTTTCTTGCCCAAACAAGTGGTTGGCATATTACCCAAAGTGCATTTAATTTTTCGTTCTTGTATGATAAGTTTAATGACTTAAGCGGATTTTGTCTTTTGCTAGGGAATATTTATGCCATTTTACATCTTAATTCTTATTTCAAAAATAAAGAAATCAATTACCTAGTAATTGGGTTGCTGCCTTTGGCAAATCTTTTCTTTTTCTCTTTTATTAGTTCTCCTTCCCCCGATTTACCTGTTTATATCTTATCGTTAATTATCTTTTTCAGCTTCTTAAGCAGCTATAAAAATCTTAATATTGAGACATTTAACACCGTTTTTATTCTAGTTGTTTTTGCGATATATATTAAAACAACAGCAATTGCACTTATCTTGATTCCGCTGTTATTATTTATAAAACACTACAAAATTTTAATTCCAAGAATAGCAAAACCCTTAAGCATTGGGATGCTTGTTTTCTCTTTATTTTTAATAAAAAACACCATTATTAGCGGATATCCCTTATTCCCTATAACACTAAATATATTCCATTTTGATTTTCAAATTCCTATATCAATGGCGCATTTTTATTATGATGAAACTAAACGGGCAGCTTTTTCGATTACACAAAATGAATTCGATACTATGAGTGTATTCGAAATCTTTAAAACATGGATTTCAAGGCCCGCATTACATGGCTTATTTAATAAATTGATTGTATTATTACTTATAATCATGCCTTTTTTAATCTTTAAATTTTTCAATAAAAAAACATTTTGGGTTTTATATGGCGTTTTTGTTTTTCAAATAATATTGCTCTTATTATCCTCACCACAATATAGATTCTTCATGAATTTCATATTGCTATTTTCATTTCTAATAGCGAGTCTTATTCTTAATAATCGAAACAGGATTATTCTTGTTCTTTATATATCATTATCAATACTGGCATTTATTGTAGTCATTCCAATTAATTTAAAAGTATTTACAACAAATACTTTTTTAACGAGTAATAGTACCTTCTCTATAAGCAACATCGTTTATCCATATAAAAACTCCAAATTTGATACCGAATGCAAACCCATCATCAATGGCAATTTACGATACAATTCTCCTGTAGATAATTCTTTTTTCTGGGGAACCGGAGATGGTGCAATACCTTGCGTTAATAAAGAACAGATTAAATATTTTGAGGCTTATTACAAGATAAAACCTCAAATGCGAACAACTAATTTAAAAGATGGCTTTTACGCTAAAAACATATCAAATGAATCAAACTGAGCTTAAAGATTTCCTTGACGAAAAAGTCATTCAATATAACAATCAGGATTTTATAGAAAGTGATCCGGTACAGATTCCGCATTTATTTTCACAAAAAGAAGACATTGAGATTGCTGGTTTCCTGAGTGCAACAATTGCTTGGGGAAATCGCAAAATGATTATTAAAAACTCACACCAAATGATGGAATTAATGGGTAACACGCCCTACGATTTTATCATGAGTCACAACGATGAAGACATAGCAAGATTAGAAAATTTTGTACACCGCACCTTCAACGGAAAAGACTTTGGAAGTTTTATAAAAGGATTGCAACACATTTATAAAAATCATGGAGGTTTAGAAGCTATTTTCTCTAAAAATCAGGAAAAAGATAGTTTGCAAAAAAGCATTCACGAATTTAAAAAAGCATTCTTTGAAATCGATCATTTACAAAGAACTCAAAAACACATTTCAGACCCTTTAAACAATTCGGCAGCCAAACGCATTAATATGTACCTAAGATGGATGGTTCGCCAAGATACAAAAGGAGTAGATTTAGGAATATGGAAAAATATTTCGCCTGCAAAACTTTCTTGTCCGCTCGATGTACATTCTGGAAATGTTGCTCGTAAACTAGAACTGCTTTCGCGAAAGCAAAACGATGGTAAAGCACTGGCAGAACTAGATTTAAATCTCCGCAAAATGGATCCACTTGACCCCGTAAAATACGATTTTGCATTATTTGGACTAGGCGTTTTTGAAGGCTTTTAAGATTGATAATTAGATTGTTATATCACTAAATCAACAGATGATTCCAAGATTCTAGTGAACTAACCATGATTTTAATGTACCTTTGCACAAAATTTAATGCAAATGAGCACTTTCGAGACATTCAATCTTCCTAAATCCGTACAAAAAGCAATCGATGAATTAGGCTTCGTTACGCCTACTCCTATCCAGGAAAAATCTTTTTCTGTAATTATGTCCGGTCGTGATATGATGGGAATTGCACAAACCGGTACAGGTAAAACATTTGCCTATTTATTGCCTTTATTAAAACTATACAAGTTTACTCCAACCAATACGCCAAAAATTGTAATCCTTGTTCCAACACGTGAATTAGTAGTTCAGGTTGTAGAAGAAGTTGAGAAATTAACCAAATACATGTCGGTTAAAACATTAGGTATTTTTGGTGGTGTAAATATCAATACACAAAAGAAAGCTGTTTACGAAGGAATCGATATTTTGGTGGGAACGCCAGGACGAACTATGGATTTAGCCTTAGATGCAGTGGTTCGTTTTGATGAAACTCAAAAACTAGTTATTGATGAGTTTGACGAAATGCTTAATCTTGGTTTCCGTACGCAATTAACAGCACTTTTGGCAATGATGAAAACCAAACGTCAGAACATATTGTTTTCTGCAACGATGACAGATGAAGTTGATGCGGTTTTAAATGACTTTTTTGATTTTCCTGAAGAAGTTACACTTGCAGCATCTGGAACACCATTAGAGAACATTGAGCAAATTACATACAACGTTCCTAACTTTAATACCAAAGTAAACTTACTGAAACACTTATTACAAACTAACGAAGACATGAGTCGTGTCCTGGTATTTGTAAACAATAAGAAGATTTCGGATATGCTTCATGACCGTATCGAAGAAGATTTTGAAGGTCAGTTTGGAGTAATTCACTCTAATAAATCACAAAATTATCGTTTGAGTACGATGGCTTCTTTCCAAGAAGGAAACCTACGCGGACTTATAACTACCGATATTATGGCGAGAGGTTTAGATATCTCTAATATTACTCACGTTATAAACTTTGAACTTCCTGAATTCCCTGAATTGTATATGCACAGAATTGGTAGAACTGGTCGTGCCGATGCAACAGGAACTGCAATAAGCTTTATCACGCCACGTGAAGAGGAGTTTAAAGTAGAAGTAGAAGTTTTAATGAACAGAGAACTTGAGATTGCCGATTTCCCTGAAGAAGTAGAAGTTTCGATAAAACTAATTGAGCCTGAAAAAGACAGACAACCCGTTAAGTTCTTGATGAAAAAACAAAAACTTGATGGTGACGGAGCTTTTCATGATAAAGCCAAAAAGAACAAGAAAATCAACTTGGGAGGCCCTTCTAAAACTAAAAAGAAAACGCACGGATCTGTTAACAGAAACATGCTAAAAACAAGAGATAAGAAAAGAAAAGATAAGAATAAATAGATTTTCTTAAATTCCAAAAATTAAAAATTCCAAATTCCAATGCTGTTACGCCTGGAATTTGGAATTTTTTTATTGGATTTTTTTCTTTTTATATTTTACGCACAAGATAGAGAAACCTTTAAGCCTTTATAACTCTGAACCTTTAATAAACTAAATTTTCGTAAAAACTAAACCAACTGGCGCGCACATCTCAATTCTCTTTCCTGTATCTGTAAGCTTTCCAGTATCCCTATCTCTTTTAAATACTACAATATTATTGGTGTATTGATGTCCTACCAAAAGGAATTTCCCTGTAGGATCTATAGAAAAATCTCTTGGTCCTTTTCCTAATGTACTTACCTGATCTACTAATTCAATTTTTCCATTTTTAAGAATTTTATAAACTGAAATATTATTAGCATCTACACGATCAGATACGTATAAAAATTTACCGTCAGGCGAAATTTTGATAGCTGCTGCTCCTGTTCCTCCCTTAAAATCTTTAGGTAGAATATTTGTTTCAGCGATTAATTTCAAACTTCCGTTTTTATCATAACTAAACGTAGTTAAGGTAGCATCTAATTCTTGAATTAAATACACAAACTTCCCGTCTTTGCTAAACGTTAAATGTCTTGGACCGCTTCCTACTTTTACATCAACACTTCCTTTTAAAGTAAGAATTTTATCTTTTGAAGTTGGATTGTAATTGTAGATAAAAACTTTATCAAGACCTAAATCATTCGATAAAACATATTTTTTGTCAGGCGAAAAATAAACCATATGCACGTGAGCGCCTTCTTGTCTTTGTGGGTTAACTCCTTTTCCTGTATGTTGAATCACTTGTTTTGCTTCCGAAATTCCTTCGGCAGTCTTTTTAAATACTGAGATGTTTCCTCCAGAATAATTAGCTGTAATTACATTTTCTCCATCATTAATTAAGTAACAAGGATCTGCCCCCATTGCTTTTTGCTTGTTCAAAAAAGTAACCTTTCCTGATGCAGGTACATATCCAAAAGCACTAACTGTACTTTCAGCTCCACTTTCGTTAACAGCATAAATAAATTTATTATCTGCAGAAACCGATAAATAACTTGGACTTACGGTACTTTCTGACGTGTTTTTTAATTTAGATTCACCCGAATTAGTATCGAATTCATACACATAAATACCTTTGCTATCACAACTATTAGTGTAAGTTCCTACTAATAAATTAACTTTGTTTTGCGCCTTTAAATTTGTAACAGCAAAAGCCACTAAAAGTAGTATATATGTTCTTTTCATAGTATAAAAATGTTTTTTTGAGTATGCTAAAATACTCAATATTATCAATAGAGGTTGTTTTTTTTATAACAAATGGAATCTCAAAAATTAAATTGTACTTTTGTTTTTAATTAAGAATATTCTTCTTTTTTATTTTAAATCAAAACATTACAAATGAAACAACTTTCAGTTTTATTATTACTTATGATTATTTCTAGTTGCAATGCTCAACAACCAGAAATATTTGGAGAAAAGCCTTTAAATCTTAAAAATAAAATATTTGATTTAAACATTCCCGTTTTTTTTCCTGAAAAATATAAGTTGAAAAATAATCCCGAATATTATGAAATCCCTATAAATAATAATTTAGGGATTGATTTACATACGCAATTAATTAAGAAAGACACACTATTTATTAACGATGATGGTACGCTTGATAATTCTAATTTTACAAAAAACAAAACTTCAAAATGGATTGTATATACTAAAAAGAATTACTCTTCTATAGATACCGTAGCAGTGTATGAAAAATTTCCTTTTCAAGCTATAAACGTACTGACTACATTAGACAATAAACTAATCTTAGTGAGTGGATTAATTGATGAAATTAGCTTAGAAAATTCAAACAAATTCATTCATCTATTAATCTCAGATTATGGCAAACCAATTATAACTAAAAGCAAAGTATTTTCTAAAAATATAATTATTTATACTTGGGTAAATGATGATAAGTTATTGAAATATTGCACTTTTTTAAATAATGAAAGTAATACTATAGTTATAGAAGTTGACAAAGATAATTCTATTATAAAAAAAGGAGATAAAACGCCTCATCTTGAAGGATATTTTTATATTGCAAAAAAAGAATTTACTAACCACCTAATAGGTAATATAAATGTGGGAGATTTTGCTTTTTTTGATTAGATAAAAACTGAGCAACATACTTATTTTCAATAAAAAATAATCTTTAAAACCTTTAACTCTAAACAAATTTGTATTTTTGACCAGCATCTTCGCGAAAAATAAAACGTAGTGAAATAAACTAAACTTTAGAATGCATTTTAAACATCCCGAAATTTTATACTTTCTGTTCTTATTGATTGTTCCTATTTTGGTTCATTTATTTCAATTACGCCGTTTTAAAAAGTCCTATTTTACCAATGTTCGACTTTTAGCAAAACTCTCTATTCAAACCCGAAAAAGTTCCAAGATTAAGAAATGGCTATTACTAGCTTCACGTTTATTATTACTTACTTGCCTTATTCTTGCCTTTGCTCAACCTTTTTTTACAGCAAAAGACAGCAAAAATGCCAATAACGAAATGTATATCATTCTTGATAACTCGTTTAGTATGCAAGCTAAAGGCAAAAAAGGCGAACTACTAAAACGTGCCGTTCAGGAATTATTAGAGAATACGCCCGAAAATGCTCAATTTTCTTTATTGACTAACACTGATAATTATTGGAATACCGACATAAAATCAGTTCGTAACTCATTGCAAAGTCTAAATTATAGCGCAACTCCTTTTGAACTGGATAATATAATAGCAAAAGTTAAAGCTCGTAAATCGGCCTTTAAAAAAGACATTATCATTATTACAGATGCAGTAGGACTGGACGAAAAACAATTAAAAAATATTAACTCCGAAGATGCTCCTTATTTTATAATTCCAAAAGCTGAGCAAAAAAACAATGTGGCGATTGATAGTGTTTTTATCAATCAGACATTGGATAACTTTTATGATATAGGTATTAATTTATCTGGATATGGTGATGATTTCAAACCTATTTCTATGTCTTTATTCAACAATGGCAAACTAATAGCTAAAACCATTGTAAACTTTGACACTAAAAAGAAGAAAGTTAATTTTACCATTCCTAAACAAGCTTTTCATGGCTATGTAGCTATTGAAGACAATGGTTTAGAATACGACAATAGATTGTATTTTAGTATTTCTGACCCTAAAAAAACCAATGTTATTAGTATTGGAGATCCTGCAAAAAGTAATTTCTTATCCCGCATTTATACTTCGGAAGAATTCAACTACCACAATTTTGATATACGTTCGCTTAATTACAATAGTCTGGATAAACAAGACGCAATTGTCTTGAATGAGCTAGAAGAAATTCCGCAAGCATTACAAACCACTTTAAAATCATTTGTATCCAAAGGTGGAAACGTTATTATTATTCCATCAGAAAAAATGGCTGTAGCCAATATGAATTCGTTTTTATCAAATTTTGGTAAAGTGCAAATGGGTTCACTTGAAAACAAAGAAAAACTGATTACCAAAATCAACTTCGATCATCCTATATTCTCAGGTGTTTTCGAAAATAAAATCAAGAACTTCCAATATCCAAAAACGAAGAGTTCGTTCCCTATTACAAGTTCTTATTCATCGGCTTTGTCCTATGAAGATCAAAGTGCATTTTTAACTTCGATACAAAATCAAGTTTCAGCAGTTTCCGTTTTTTCAGCACCTATAAACAGTATTAATTCTAACTTTCAGCAATCACCTTTAATTGTTCCTGTTTTTTATAAAATGGCACAAAGCAATCAGAAATCTGGAATAGTAGCAATAACAATTGGCAATAATCAGCCTTATTTTGTTGAAGCCTTATTATCTAAAGATGCAATTCTGGAAGTACGAGGAACTGATGAACAATTTATTCCGATTCAACAGATTTTAAATAATAAAGTAAAAATCGTTTTCAACGATTATCCTGAACAAGCTGGTAATTATACCATTTACAATAAAAAAGAAGCATTAGAGAACGTAAGTTTTAATTACAAACGAAGCGAAAGTGATTTAAGTCAAATCAATTCAAATCTAGTTTCTGATTACAAAACTGCCGATACGATTTCGACAATTTTTAACACCTTACAAACTGAACGAACTGACAATCAAATTTGGAAATGGTTTGTTATCTTTGCATTGTTATTTTTAGCACTAGAAATGGCAATTATCAGGTTTGTGAAGTAATTTTTTACAACTAAGACATTAAGAAAATTAAGTTTTTCCTTTATCAACTTAATTCCTTAATGGTTCAAATAAATTAAGCTTTACTATTTTAAAACTTAATTGTTTCAATTAAAATAAATTTATCTACATATGAAAATAATCATCCGTGAAGCAAAAATTATAGATTCTAAAAGTCCGTTTCATAATAAGACTGCAGATATTTTAATTAAAGATGGTTTAATCGAAAAAATAGGAACTTCACTTACTAATACTGAAAATGCCGAAGAGATAAAACTCGACAATTTACATATTTCGCAAGGATGGTTTGACAGTAGCGTTTCACTTGGAGAACCAGGTTATGAAGACCGCGAAACAATCTCAAACGGATTAAATGTAGCTGCAAAAAGTGGATTTACCGCCATTGCTTTACAACCTAACTCCTACCCGATTATTGATAACCAATCACAAGTTAATTTTGTAAAAAACAAAGCCAATGGTTTTGCTACAGAACTTTTCCCAATAGGAGCTTTAACCAAAGCTAGCGAAGGAAAAGATATGGCCGAACTATTTGACATGAAAAAAACCGGAGCGGTAGCTTTTGGTGATTATAATAAAAGCCTTGACAATGCCAACTTACTAAAGATTGCATTGCAATATGTACAAGATTTTGATGGTTTGGTAATTGCTTACTCGCAAGATCAAAATATAAAAGGAAATGGTGTTGCCAATGAAGGAATCGTTTCAACAAAATTAGGATTAAAAGGAATCCCAGATCTTGCTGAAGAATTACAAATCGTTCGCAACTTATTTTTATTAGAATATACAGGAGGAAAACTTCATATTCCAACTATTTCGACTGCTAAATCGGTTCAATTAATTAAAGATGCTAAAGCAAAAGGACTAAACGTAACAACTAGTGTTGCTGTACATCATTTGGTTTTAACCGATGAAAAATTAGAAGGTTTTGATACCCGTTTTAAAGTTACGCCACCATTACGAACTGAAACTGACAGACAAGCGTTGCTTAAAGGTGTTCTAGACGGAACTATCGATATGATTACATCTGATCATAACCCGATTGATATTGAATTCAAAAAAATGGAATTTGATATGGCGAAAAACGGAACTATTGGTTTGGAAAGTGCTTTTGGTACTTTACTAACTGTATTGCCACTAGAAACTGTAATCGAGAAACTAACATTAGGAAAGTCAGTTTTTGGTATTAAAAACGACACAATTACCGAAGGTTCTAAAGCAAATATCACGTTGTTTAATCCTAATGGAGAAAGTGTTTTCGCAAAAAGCAATATCTTATCTAAATCTAAAAATTCTGCCTTTTTGGGAATTCAATTAAAAGGTTCTGTTTACGGAATCGTGAATCAGAATCAATTGGTATTAGAAAAATAATAAAAAATTAAAATTTTACCATTAAGAGATTAAGAAAAATTAAGTTTAATTAATACACCTAATTTCTCAATGGTCGAAAAACCTTTTTAATCTAAACAATTTGATGCAAAAAAAGATAATCATTAAAGAATTAAGAAAAGTCAACTTAATTTTTCTTAATCTCTTAATGGTTTAAAACAAATTGTTAAAACAACTATAAAACACAAGAATGAACAACTCAATCGAAGAAGGAAAAACTCCTGCTATTACCAGTTATATATTAATTATTGGTGTTTTAATCGCGATGTCGATGAACTCTGAAAATAAAAATAGCTTTGCTTCTTTTCATATACGTCAGGCGTTAGGGTTATCGTTAACTTTTATCTCCTTCGGACTTATCATAAGCAACTTTGACAGCTTTATGATTACTTTCCCAATGTGGATTTGTATCTCTATTTTATGGACATACGGGATTTTCAGTGCCATAAAAGGCGAAACTAAACCAGTACCATTGGTTGGTGCTCTTTTTCAAAAATGGTTTAAAAGCATCGGTTAAAATCAAATTCTAATCCAGAAATTTCACTATAAATCCTAATAATCTTTGTCAAAGTTTAAAACTTTGACAAAGATAGAATCTCAAAATTGAATACTAAAAAAATGAATTTATCTTTAGAATATAAAATAAGAGAACCAAAAGTTATCTTAGACAAAAATCCACTATTACTATTACTTCACGGATATGGCAGCAACGAAGAAGATTTATTTTCTTTTGCCAGCGAACTTCCTGATAATTATTATGTTATTTCGGCTAGAGCTCCTTATGATTTACAATATGGTAGTTATGCATGGTATGCTATTAATTTTGATGCAGATCAAAACAAATTCTCTGATAACGAACAAGCTAAAACATCACGTGATTTAATTGCAAATTTCATTGATGAGTTAACTGCAAATTACCCAATCGACTCAAACAATATAACTTTAATTGGCTTTAGCCAAGGATCTATTTTAAGTTATGCAACAGCACTTTCTTATCCTGAAAAAATCCAGAGAGTAGTTGCAATGAGTGGTTATTTTAATGATGAAATCATCAAAGATGGTTACGAGAAAAACGACTTCAAAAACTTAAAAATATTTGCTTCTCACGGAACTGTAGATCAGGTAATCCCTATTGATTGGGCTAGAAAAACACCTGCAATTCTAGAAAATCTAAATATTCCAGTTTCTTATAAAGAATATCCAGTAGGACATGGAGTTGCACCTCAAAATTTCTTCGATTTTAAAAATTGGCTAGCACAATAGTTTACAGTATTCAGTCACTTTTTTAAGTTGAAAAAAACAATCAAATATAAATCAAAGAGTAATTATAAAATCCTTAATTCCAAGAACATCTTTATAATTACTCTTATTGTCATAAGCTTAACAATCCTATCTGTTTGGCTTTTTGGCCTTGGAAATCATAATTCTGTTTTTGAAAATTCATTACTATCTACAACAATTTTATCCTTAGCTTTCTTCTTTTTTATTACAATCGGATTGTATAGAGGAGTAAAAATAAAAGATAATTTAGGCAAAATAACTGATCGTTTTGAATCAAAAAAATTAGATTTTTTAAGAGACTTAGCTGCAGAAGGAAGTTTATCTTCTGCTCCTGATGTTGGCGAAGGCATTTTAGAAGCTCTTATCGGTCTGATTTTATGGTTTTTTATGGCAATTATAATCAGTTATTTATTTTGGGCTTTTGGAGCAATAATATGGATTTCTATTCTAACTTTTATTGCAATGCTTTATTGGATTTTTTTTAGAGCTTTAAGGCTTATCTTTAAAAAATCATCCATATGTAAAGATTCATATTCAAAAAGTTTTTTTTATGGTTTTAGTTTTACAATACTATATAACTTTTGGATTTATATAATCATTTTTATGACTGTATCTCTTTTTTGAAAATATTTCAGTTGTAATTTTTAAATTCTATCAAATACTGTAAAAATTTATTTAATTTTAAAAATTAGCTGAACTCGAAATAAGATTTTTTACTTAATTCAGTTCTAAAACAATAACAAAAAACACAATTATGGGAATAGAAAGTTTAATTGGTTTTATTTTACCAATAGTATTAATTGCCGGTGGTCTTTTTATAAAAAACACTAAAAATCCGAACTTCCAAACTTCAAAAAAATATTGGAAGATATTATTCATTTTAGGGATTCTAAATTTATTAATGAAATTATATCTTCTATTTTTTCTTTAATATCAGTTTTGATATTTTGAATTGTCTCCAGCCTTAGCTGGAGTAATAATATATTGACTTTAGTCAAAATGCCCCGTTATTTTGACTAAAGCCACATTTATAAACAATTCTTAAACCTCCAACTAAAGCACAATGTCATTAAGTTAAGAAAAAAACTTTTAATACTGCACTGAATAAATCTCTCGCCAAGCCGCCAAGTTTAATCCTAAAATCTTTGCGCTTTTGCGAGAAAATAATTAACCATGATCAGTTCAAAAAAGCTTAACTTAATGACATCGAACTAAAGCAGGAGGCAATTCAAGAATAGAAATAGGAATTTAAACTCACTTTTTACATTTCCTTTTTACAACACACATTTCACCTTCTCGCTTTTTTTTACATTTTACTTCTCACTTTTTACATATAATAATAAATCATCTTATCTTTAAACTATTATACTTTGTAACAAATAACAAAGTATAAGACTAACTCGATAAACCTGATTTAACTAACCATGAAACAACTATTATTTTCACTGCTTTTTATTGGCACTTCTTTTTTCGCAAAAGCACAATCGGATAACAAAATTACTATTGGTACGATTGAAACCATTCATTCTAAGATACTAAATGAAGATCGAAAAGTTTGGATATATGTCCCAGATGGTTATACCAAAGGCGCACCCAAAACTGAGAATTATCCCGTTCTTTATTTATTAGATGGAAACGTACATTTCACTTCTATTGTTGGTATGACGGAGCAATTAAGTACCATGAACGGTAACACAATTTGTCCAAAAATGATTGTAGTGGGAATACTCAATACTGACAGAGCCCGTGATTTAACTCCTACTCATATCGAATCTGATTTGCCAATGATGACTAGTGAAGCGAGTAAAACTAGTGGCGGAAATGAAAATTTTATTGCATTTATTGAAAAAGAATTAATACCATACGTTGAAACCAACTATCCTACTGCTCCATACAAAATGCTAATTGGTCATTCTTTTGGCGGTTTAACAGTTATAAATACACTTGCAAATCATACTAATTTATTTAATTCTTATGTTGCTATCGACCCAAGTATGTGGTGGGACAAACAGAAATTTTTAGAGCAAAGCAAAAAAACATTTGCTGAGAAAAAATTCAAAAACACTAGTTTATTTTTAGGTATTGCAAACACGATGGAAGCAGGAATGGACACTCTTAGAGTAAAGAAAGATACTACTCAAGTTACAAGACACATTCGTTCAATATTAGATTTAGCCAATGATTTAAAAAAGAACAAACAAAACCAATTACACTTTGAATACAAATATTATGATAAAGACAGTCATGGTTCTGTTCCGTTTATTGCCGAATATGACGCACTTAGATTCATTTTTGATTTCTATAATCTGAACTTGACTATTACTGATTTAATGGAAACAGGGATGGCATTACCTACAAAAATTGAAAAACATTATCTAAATGTATCTGAAAAAATGGGGTATAAAATACCACCTCCCGAAGCTCCTATTAATCAATGTGGATATATGGCACTAGGCAGAAAGAACTTAGCTCAAGCCGAGTATTTTTTCAAACTAAATGTAAAAAACTATCCAGAAAGCGCTAATGTATATGATTCTCTAGGAGATTATTATAAACAAGTGAATGATAAAACTAATGCAATAAGCAATTACAAAAAAGCGTTATCCATCAACAAGGAAAGTGCCGAAACGAAACAAAAACTGGAAGAACTTCAAAAAGGAAAATAACGCATAAAAGTCTCCTTTTAAACTAAAAAAATGATAAAAACAGTGTTGGCTTTATTGTGTGAAAATTTGATTTTCATCTCCCTTTTCACTTTTCCCTTTTCACTTTTTTACAACATCAATTAAACTATAAAAATGAAAATATCTAAACTTGACAATCCTGCATTAATTCTAATTGATATCCAGAAAGGTTTTGATAATATAGAATATTGGGGCGGAGAACGCAATAATCCAAATGCTGAAAAAAATGCAAGTGAGCTTCTCGAAATCTGGCGAGCTAATAAATTACCTATTTTCCATATTCAGCATTGTTCCTCTAATCCAAATTCATTACTTCATGAAACCAATCCTGAAAATGCATTTAAAGATATTGTAAAACCTTATTTAGGAGAAACCGTAATTCAGAAGAATGTAAATAGCGCTTTTATTGGTACCAATTTAAAAGAACAACTTGATGATGATAAAATCGATACGCTTGTTATTGTAGGTTTAACAACCGATCATTGTGTTTCGACAACTACAAGAATGGCTGGGAATTTTGGTTATAATACCTTTCTAATTTCTGATGCAACTGCCACTTTTAATAAGAAGGGATTGAATGGACAGGAATTTAGTGCCGAGACAATTCACGAAACTGCTCTTGCTAGTTTAAACGAAGAATTTGCTCAAGTAGTAACAACCGATTTTATAAAACAGAATATTTAGATTGTGAAATGTGGTTTGTAAAATGAGAAATGTAAGTTGTGAAATGAACTATTAAGTCAAAAAATATCATTACTACTATAAAAATAAGAAAGGCGAGAATTACTTCTCGCCTTTCTTGTTTTGTCTTTTTTATAATCTGTAAACTGCAACTAGATACTGCAAACTTTACTCTCCTGTATAAATAATCTTTCCAGCTTTTTTAAGTACGTAACCTTTCCAAGGTATTAACTCATAATCTCCATTGATCCAAGGTTCTCCTTCGGCTTTACGCTCTAAAATAATTGTTCCATCTTCAGTATCAAGAAAAAGTTCGGCTTTGTTTCCGTCTTTTTCAAAAATAACATAAGCAACTGTTGAATACGTTTTACCGTCTTTGGCATGCTCTAACTTTGTAGCTACTTCAAACAATCGTACACATTCATTTTTAACAACCGACCAAGTATAACCAGCAGATCCTTTACATCCATGTGCATCCGAATCTCCTCCTACAATACGCTCGGGTTTAGCTTCTTCCTTGATAGGTTTTGTTTCTTCTTGAGAAACTTTTTTAGCACAAGAAAATGTAAGACCTATAATAATCGAAAATAAAAATACTTTTTTCATATGTTCTATTTATTAGTTGTTACAATTATTACACTGTGTTAGGAATCCTATTTTTGGTATAATAATGATTGATTTACTTCAAAAGTAATACTTTCATCATTATTAACAAAGTATTTTAATAAGACTTCTCCCCATATTTCTCCATCGCTAAAATCTGCAATAATCCATCTATGATTTAAAACCTTAACTTTATTGATGATAAATTTATTGGCGCCTATTTGGTCTTGTCCTGTATATGGGTTCCCTTTTGGATTCGCATTTAGATCCATTAATTTCTCAGTAACAATAGGAATTAGTTTCTCGTACTGAATAGTTTTAGAAGCATCTGCTGAATCAAAGTAATTTTGGGCGTTTTGATTATTCTCTAATGAAAAGTAATTGGCTTCGTTTAATTTAGTTTCTACTAAATTAAGGCTATCTCTAAGCTTTTTAGTTGTTTTAACATAACGTTCCTGTTCGAACTTTACTTCTTTACTATAAAACATATAGGTAAATATATTCATAAGTATCGCAATGATAAAAAGGTAAAGCAATAGGGATTTTTTCATTTTTAAATGTAATTAAATTGTGATTTCTAAATTATCATAGGCTAGAAAAACATTTTTAGGCAGCATTTTTTGTACCTCTTCATGAAATCCTAATACATGACTAATATGTGTTAAATAAGCCTTTTCTGGCTGAACCAAAGTTATAAAATCTAAGGCTTCCTGCAAATTAAAATGTGTATCGTGTGGCTCAACACGTAATGCATTTATCACTAATACTTTTAAGTTTTTTAGTTTCTTGATTTCGACTTCTTCAATAGTTTTTACATCTGTTAAATAAGCAAAATCATCAATTCGATACCCAAAAACCTGTAAATCTCCGTGCATAACATTTACCGGAATTGCCATTTTATCACCCACAGCAAATGGCTTATCATTAACGACCTCGATTGTTTTTACAGATGGTGCTCCTGGATATTTATTTACGGTTTCAAAAACATAATCAAAACGTTTTTTTAAGTTACCAATAACACGCTCGTGTGCATAAATTGGCATTTCGCCTTGTCTGAAATTGTACGGACGTATATCGTCCAAACCTGCAGTGTGATCTGCATGCTCATGTGTAAATAAAATTGCATCTAATTTCTGACAGTTACAAGATAACATTTGTTGCCTGAAATCAGGACCACAATCTATAACATAAGAATGGTCATCCCAACTAATCCAAATCGATACTCGAAGCCTTTTATCCTTAGCGTCAGTACTTTTGCATACAGGATGATCTACCCCTATTATCGGAATGCCTTGTGATGTGCCTGTGCCTAAAAAATATACCTTCAATTGTACTTTATTTTTTTACAAAAATAGGATTAATTATCTTTCATTAGAAGCCTAATTTACTAACTTTGTAACAAATCAGCCATATTTAAAATAAAATGGGTATAGAAATAAAACTTAAAGGTGACAAAGTCATCGCTCAGATACCATCCATAAAAGACAAAGCACTACGCATAAATCTAAACGAAAATATTTACGGAACCTTTGCAGAGATTGGTGCGGGGCAAGAAACTGTAAGGCATTTTTTTAGATCTGGTGGTTCGTCTGGAACAATTGCGAAGGCGATGTCTGCTTACGATAAAGATTTTAGTGATGCCATTTACGGAATTGAAAGTGATGGCCGCTATGTAACTGAAGAGAGATTAAAGAAAATGTTAACTCTTGAAGGGCAAATAATTGAAGAACGTTTAAGCAGAGAAAAACACCCTACAAAACTTTTCTTTAGCTACGCTAATACTGTTGCAACAATAGATTTTGCAAAACAATTTAAAGGTCATGGTTGGGTTGGAATAAGATACCAAATTGAACCTGATGAAGCTTATAATGAAATTATACTTCACATTCGTTTTAAAGAAACTGATGCTCGATTACAACAAGAAACATTAGGTATTCTTGGGGTAAACTTAATTTATGGAGCATTTTATAAATACAATGATCCTAAAAGATTACTTCGTTATTTATATGATCACTTAGATAAAGATCAACTAGAAATTGATACTATTAACTTTTCTGGTCCACGTTTTGCCGATGTAGATAATCGATTGATTAGCTTACAATTGGTAAAAAATGGAATGACTGATGCCGTTATGTTCAATCCTGAAGGTAAAAACATCCTTCCTGCTGCCATTTTATACAAAAAGAATATTCTTGCCTTACGTGGGAGTTTTCGTCCTGTAACGAAGGTTAATATGGATATGTATGAGAAATCATTAAAAATGTTTCTCGAAGAAAATAAAGTCGAAAAAGACAATACGCTGGTAATTTTTGAAATCACTTTATCTAATCTTCGTTCTGATGGAGAAATCGATGAACGCGATTTTATGGATAGAGCCGAATTACTTTGTTCGTTAGGACAAACTGTAATGATTTCGAACTTCCAGGAATATTATAAAGTTGTTGAGTATTTTGCAAATTATACTAAAGCCCGAATGGGATTAGCAATGGGTGTTAACAATTTAGTCGACATCTTTGATGAGAAATACTATCGCCATTTAAGTGGAGGAATTCTTGAAGCTTTCGGAAAATTATTCTACCGCGATATGAAAGTATTCTTATATCCTATGATTGATGAAGATGGTACTATCATGAATTCGACTAACTTAAAAGTACATCCTAGAATGAAAGAATTGTACAAATTCTTTAAATTCAATGGTAAAGTTGTCGATGTAGCCGATTTCGATCCTCATACATTAGAAGTATTCTCGAGAGAGGTACTAAAAATGATTAGTCAAGGAAAACCTGGATGGGAACCAATGCTTCCTGTAGGTATTGCCGAAATTATAAAAGAACATCACTTATTTGGTTATGAACCGAATAAAGTTTTAAAAGAGTCTAATTAGTTTTCTGAGGAACTAAGGTTCTGAGAAACAAAGGTTCAAAGGTTTTAAATAGGAAAGCATCAGTTTTATAACTGGTGCTTTTTTTGTTTTGGGAGGATAGTTAGTGAGATTCACATTATAAACATTGCCAACGGTTTCAACCGTTGGAACGCGATGCATTATTACAATCGGTATCACACGGTTGAAACCGTGAACTATGTTCTTCGACTCTACCTGACAAGATTGGTCGAAAAAGGTTCAAGGCTTAATTTACACATTAAACAACCACAATATTGTCTTTCTGACGGAGGAAGAATCTCCACGAGAAACTAACACAAAATAGTATTAGATTATGGAGTTACTTACGGAGACCCCTCGTACCTCGGGGTGACAAGATTGGCTGGTAAAGATCTTCCAAAAACTGAGTTTAAAAACCGAAATAGTAATCTCTACTTCAAGATTTGATCGGCGTGTTCTTTGGTTTTTACTTTTGAGATTATGTCTTCAATAATCCCTTTTTCATTGATAACAAAAGTTGTTCTGTGGATTCCGTCATATTCACGGCCCATGAATTTTTTAGGTCCCCAAACTCCAAAGGCTTGAATTACTGATTTATCTTCATCTGCCAATAACGGGAAAGGGAAATCGTATTTTTCTTTGAATTTGGCTTGTGCTTTTTGTGCATCGGCACTAACTCCCAAAAGAGCATAATTGTTTGCTTGAAAACGTTCGTAGTTATCTCTTAAATCGCAAGCTTCGGCTGTACATCCTGGTGTATTTGCTTTTGGATAAAAGAATACTACTAATTTCTTGCCTGCATAATCCGCTAGTTTATGTGTATTTCCGTCCTGATCTGTTCCTGAAAAATTTGGTGCTTTATCTCCTATTTGTAATGTTGTCATTTTATTTTAGATTTTTGTTTTTTTTAGACTGACTTAGACTGACTTAGGCTACTTAGAATTTTAGACTTCTTAGAGTTTTAGACTCGCTTAGAATTTTGATAGCAAATTTAAATAATTCATGACTTATAATTCCTAACTCATCTGCCATAATTCTTGATTTGTTAGCCCAGATTGTAGTGAAAACCCCGGAATTGTGGTGGTTTACATTTTATGTATTGGCAAAGCGACCAGCGGAAGCTCTTGCGAATACTTAAAAATGTTACTGCCTCGATGAGGTGTTGTAACGGAAAGCTGGATTAGGCTCATGATAAAATTTGTACTATTTTTACGGGATTAAATTTACGGAAATGAATAAACAAGAACGGGTAACTTTTGTTATAAATACGTTAAAAGAATTATATCCTACTATCCCTGTCCCTCTAGATCATAAAGACCCTTATACTTTATTAATTGCTGTTTTATTGTCGGCTCAGTGTACTGACGTTCGCGTGAACCAGATCACGCCTATATTGTTTGCAAAGGCTGATAATCCGTATGATATGATTAAAATGTCGGTTGAAGAAATTCAGAATATTATTCGTCCTTGTGGTTTATCGCCTATGAAGGCTAAAGGTATTTATGGTTTGTCGCATATCCTGATTGATAAACATGGCGGAGAGGTTCCTCAGAGTTATGAATATCTGGAGGAATTGCCTGCTGTTGGGCATAAAACAGCAAGTGTTGTTATGTCGCAAGCTTTTGGTGTTCCTGCATTTCCTGTAGATACTCACATTCATAGGCTGATGTATAGATGGAATTTATCTAACGGAAAAAATGTAACTCAAACCGAAAAGGATGCTAAACGTCTTTTTCCTGAGGAGGTTTGGAATGATTTGCATCTTGAAATTATTTGGTACGGTCGTGAATATTCGCCTGCTCGAGGATGGGATCTTGATAAAGATATTATCACAAAGACTATTGGAAGAAAATCGGTTATTGATGAGTATTACGAAAATCAATCTTCTAAAAAACAAAAAAATCACTAATTGCATATTGCCCTTAGTGATTTTTTAATCAAACGACCAATTTGATTAATTTCATTTACTTTCAAAACATCCGACAGTTGCTGTGGGCTGTTTAATTAGCTATAATCTCAAAACTTTTATCTTCGATTTTCACTACTGTTAAGGCTTGTGAATAGCTCAATAAAAAAGAAACTACTTCTTTGTTTGGTTTTAGATTTTTACTAATCATCACTTTTTTTGAGTAAATTTTTGCCATGCTAATAAATGTTTATTTTATATAACAACGACCTATTGCTCAATTTAGTATATTAATTAGTTAAAATAATTTGATGTTTTTCTATAATTTTTCGAATATTCATCAATGCATATCTCATTCTACCTAATGCTGTATTAATACTTACACCCGTTATTTCGGATATTTCTTTAAAGCTCATGTCTTGATACATACGCATTACGAGTACTTCTTTTTGATCATCTGGAAGTTCTTCGATTAATTTTTTTAAATCGACCTCAACTTGATCCATAATCATTTTGTTCTCTATCGTTAAGGAATCATCGGACATGATGGAGAATATCGAAAACTCTTCGGTTTCTCTATACATTGGCATTTTCTTATTTTTTCGATAATGATCCACAATTAAGTTGTGTGATATACGCATTACCCAAGGAAGGAATTTACCTTCTTCGTTATAAGAATTGCTTTTTAATGTCTTGATTACTTTTATAAATGTATCTTGGAAAATATCATTTGATATATCTCTGTCTGCTATTTTTGAATATATGAATCCATAAATCTTAGATTCATGTCTTTTTATTAATGTTGACAAGGCACTTTCGTTACCTTCAACATAGTTCTTCACCAATAGAGCGTCAGGAATTTGCAGATTAGCCATAATACTACCTTTTAGTTTTAGTTTTGAATTGGAGTAATTTTCTAAAAAGTAATTTTAATGTATAGGCTTCTGGTTTTTAAAGTGTTAATTAAGTGTTCAAATTTAACAAATAAATATTTTATAAAGCAAATTAAATTAAGAATAATTAACACAAAAAACTGAGAAACATTAAAATAAAGTCAATGATTTCTAAAAAAAGACCAAGAAACAATAAATTAACATTTTGGTTACAACAGTTAAAAAAGAAGCTTAAATCTCACAAAACAAAGTAATTACGATTTAACCTTCTTTTTTTTGCAATCTTTAATTACTGATATACCCGAATATAATCGACAATAAAATCTTGTGGAAAAACTTTATCATCTACTTCAGGTCCTCCAAAATTTCCTCCTATTGCCAGATTAACTAATATATAAAATGGCTTATCAAATGGCCAAACATCTTCATTTTTATCTTTTGGTTCGAATGTGTACACTAAATCTTTGTCGACAAAAAAGTCGATTTTGTCTTTTGTCCACTCTATTGCGAATACATGGAATCCTTTTTCGATATCTGGAAATGCAGTTTTCTTGGTATTAATTGTATTCCCGTGGCTATCTTGGGTGTGTAATGTGGTATAAACCATGTGTGGATCTCTGCCTATATACTCTAAGATATCTATTTCGCCACATTTTGGCCAGTTTACCTGATCTTTGTTTGCTCCTAACATCCAGAATGCTGGCCATAGGCCATGACCAACTGGTAATTTAGCTCTGGCTTCGATGCGTCCGTATTTAAACTCTTTTTTTCCTTTGGTTGTAATACGTGTAGATGTATATACGTTTCCGTCTTTTCTTGCATTAATAATTAAATTTCCATCTTTTAATTGATGGTTTGTCTTGGTATAAATTTGTCTTTCGTTATTACCCCAACCACATAAATCAGGACAACCGTCTCCGAGTTCGTAATTCCAAACGGTTTCGTTTAAGGTTTTTCCGTTAAAATTTTCTTCCCAAACCAGTTTCCTTTTTGCTTGTTGTGCAAAACTTAAATTACCTATTAATAATAGGATTAAAATTCTCTTCATTTTATTTCTTTTATTTATCATTAAAAATAAGAAGGCCAACAAATGTGCCGCTAACCTCCTTATTCCGACTAACTTTAACTTTTATATTATTGATATACTCTTACATAATCTATCTCCATTGTAGATTGTGTAAATGCTGGATCTATGACTCCTCCAAAGTTTCCTCCCATTGCAAAATTTAGTATCAGAAAGAAATCTTTATTAAATGGTGTTGTTGCATCATTGGCAAAAGAATGAAACAAGGCATCATCTACATAAAACTTAATTGATTCCGGGCTCCAAACTGCCTTGTAAACATGAAACTCTGATGATGCTGTTGCAATAGTTGTTGAACCTGTGTTTCCATCTCCGCCAGAATGTCCTGGATAATGCAATGTACTATGAATAAGATTTTGGCTATTGCCTACATGCTCCATAATATCTATTTCTCCGCAAGCGGGCCATGAGTTTGTTGCATAATTTTGTCCTAACATCCAGATTGCTGGCCAAGTCCCTCCTCCTATTGGCAACTTGGCTTTTACCTCAATTTTTCCATAAGTGAATTTAAACTTGCCATCTGTTTTTAATCGTGCCGAGGAATATGCCATTCCGCCTGAAGCTTCTTTTTTGGCAGTAATCTTTAAACTTCCGCCTTGCACTATTACATTGTTTGGGCTGTTGGTATAATTTTGTTTTTCATTATTTCCCCAACCGCTGTCGCCAGTCCCTAACTCATTTACCCAATTTGCAGGATTTGGTGCTCCATCGGTATTAAATTCATCCGACCAAACTAAGGTGGTATAATCAGTAGGAGGCGCCTGAGTAGGTTTTGTTGTGGTAAATATATGATACCATGCTAATGCCGGATTACCTCCCATAACTGCTCTTACAACCATTCTGTTTGCTGTTATGGAGATTATCTCGTATGAGTTCTGACCTATATAATACCCCATAAATCCTCCATCAGAGAAATTCATTGTTGTTCCTCTTGTTTGTGTTAAATGGTCTGGATTACCCATAATAACCGATTCTGAAGGACTTAATGATACTATTTTTGTCCCGCTTGAGTTGTATGCTAAACAAGCATCGTCTGGCGAACTTCCTCCTGCTACGCTTGCAAAAGCTGCATTAAAGAATGTTGCACCTCCGTTATCCAGCTGGTATTTTATTTGTTCTCCATCTAGCGAAAAAGTCAGTACATTATCATATAAACAACTACTTGCTGGTGAAGCTGCTTTCTCAAATGGTCCTGCTGTATAATAGTTGGCATAATAATTCTTGGTTGCGTCGCCATCATTTTGCCCAACACCCAGATGACCTGGTTCTGAAGCTGACCAATACCATTTTTTAGAAGTTCCGCCTGTTAAGAACGTTACTGCATCGGGATCGCTAAAATCACTTTGTACGGTAACCTCTATCGAGGTGCTTGATTGTATTCCTCCTGTTCCTGTTGCTATTACAGTTACTGTATAGGTATTTAATCCTGTTTTGGTAAATCGTTTTTCGGTTTTACCTGTTGGCGAGTTTAACGATGTACCGTCGCTAAAGGCGTACTTGTATGAGATTGCATCATTTGCAGTAGCGACAAGTTTTACCAATCCCGAGCCGTCTCCGTTAGGATCTGCATCCGTTTTACCTACAATTTCGGCAGTAATTACGAGGTTTGTTGGCGCTTGTAATTCTCCAAATTTTAAATCATCTTCCTGACAACCTACCATAAGAAGCATGGTGAGTATGCACACGATATTTATAATTATTTTTTTACTCATGATTCCTTATATTTTTAGTTGGATTGTTTTATATCATCAAAATAGTATGTTTTGCCTGTGCCACTGTTTCCAAAATCAAAGAATACTACAACTCTCTGATAATTATTGGCATTTACAATCCCTGCAAAATCAAATGTGAGTTCTTCCCAACCATTTGCAACTGTCGTGGTAGCATCTATCTCTTTATTTATATTCGAGTCTGCCAGATTCTCTAATTTAAATTTCACAATAATTCCAGCCTGTGGTGACCAAACTTTCATTTTTAATTTTTTAAATGTGGAGAAATTTATCGGAGTATCTAATGCTAATGATGAACCTGCCCAAACTTCGGATCCGTTTCCTTTTGTTAAAGCACTTACGGTTGATGATGTATTTATTCCTGATTTCTCTGGATTTGTAATTACTGCTGTGGTTGCTCCTCCAAAATTTCCGTAAACATAACTTAGCGTAGCCGATTCGAATGTTAATGGCAGCACTAGAGATTCTCCTCCGGAGCTTAACTGAATATCATCATAGTAATAATCGGCTCCTGTTCCTGCATTACCAAAATCGAAGAAGAGAACTACTCGCTGGTATTTATTGGCATTATCTACAGCCGAAAAGTCGAATGTAAGTTCTTCCCAACCATTAGCAACTGTATTGGTAACATCTACCTCGGCATTTATATTTGAATCAGTTAAATTCTCTAATTTCATTTTAACCACTATTCCTGCTTTTGGAGACCAAGCTTTAATTCTGATTTTTTTCAATGTCGAGAAATCAATCGGTTCTCCTAGTTCTAAGAAAGAACCTGCCCAAACTTCTGCACCCGCAGTTTTGGTTAGTTTAGCCACTTTTGCACTTACATTACTGGCATCTACACTAGGATTATTGGCTACAGCAGTAAGTGCTCCTCCAAAATTATTAAATGCATAATTTAATGTAGCCGATTCAAAATCGACTGGTAGCAAAATCGGGTTCGAAATTGTAATAGATTCTGTATGCGTAGTCGTTGCTACTCCTCCGCTTAAAGCGACAACTTTTACTTCATAAGTCCCTACGTTTGCATAAGTGTGCTTAATTGTTTCTCCTTCCATAAAATCAACAGGAATTTCATTTGGGTCTTCGCCAAAATAAACCTGAAAGAAGGTTTCAAAATTGGCTTTTGCGCTTACTGATGCCGATAAATTATCGCCAACTACATGCGCTAATGTTACCTGTAAATTTGTTGGTGCCAAAAACGAAACTGTAAGTGTTTGTGTTATTTCTGTCTTTTTTCCATTAATTCCCATTGCCACAATTTTTGCCTGATATATTCCTTCTGGATATGTATGTGTAGTTGTAGCTCCTGGATTTACAATAACGGGCTGTGTGGCTCCGTGCCCAAAATAAATTTCATATTGTGTAACTCCTTCGCCTTTGGGTAAAAAAGTAACTTTTCCCGAATTATCTTGTGCAATTGTTGTAAGTGCCGATATATTTACTGGCGCTCCTACCGAATCTATATCGACATCGCTGCCACTACTATCATTAGAACAACCTATTGCGATTGCTAAAACGAACAGACTTATAATAAAATGTAATTTTTTCATGATACTATTTTTTAATATTGAGGATTTTGCTGCCAGTTTCCGTTTGAGAATTGAATCTCTTCGATAGGAACTGGAAATATTTCATTTTTTCCAGCCTTAAAACCTACAATTTCTTGTGCTGCTTTTCCTGTACGCACTAAATCGAAAAAGCGAAGTCCTTCTCCAACAAATTCAAATCTTCTTTCTGACCAAATAAAATCTGTTAAGGCTGGTCCTGAAGCCGATATATCATGATTTGTATCTCCAAATGCACGTCTTCTTACTTCGTTTAAGTATGTTCTTGCTTTGGCATCGTCTAATCCTCCTCTGTTATAAGCTTCGGCTGCCATTAACAAAACATCGGCATAACGTATTGCTCTATAATTATTAGGATTTGTTAGGTTTTGATCCCCAATATTAGCATCGCCTTGACGTGGTAAATATTTACGGTTAAAATATCCTGTGTGCTTATATCCTACTCCATAAGTGGCATTATTGGCTGCAGCCCAAGCGACAATATCCAAAATAGCAACATCTTTACGTTTATCGCCTACCTCAAATGCATCTGCAATTTTTGGAGTTGGTATATTAAAACTATATCCTGAATCAAAAAATGGTCCTACATAGTTTCTTACTCCGTTAAATCCTACTGCTACGTTACCTTCGCTACATTGTAAACATCCAAAATTTGCTCCTTCGGCATCGCTATATTGTACTTCAAACACAGATTCTCTTCCGTTTTCTCCAGCATTTTCAAAGATTGTATTGTAATCAGTCACTAATGAATATTTACCTGATTCAATTACTTTATCTAAGACTTTGGATGCATCCAAATATTTGTTTTGATACAAGTACACTTTTCCTAATAGTGCTTGTGCTGCACCTTTAGTCGCTCTTCCTACATCTGGAGCATTCGGGTTTAAATTAGCGACTGCGTAAAGCAAATCGGCTTCTATAGAAGCATAAACTTCCGGAACTGATGAACGCGGAATTGTTTTCTCATCATTTAATTTAAATCTCTTATCTCCGTTTAGCGGAATAGCCCCGAACCATTTTAC
This sequence comes from Flavobacterium sp. GL_143, assembly GCF_057834355.1. Classification (NCBI taxonomy): domain Bacteria; kingdom Pseudomonadati; phylum Bacteroidota; class Flavobacteriia; order Flavobacteriales; family Flavobacteriaceae; genus Flavobacterium; species Flavobacterium sp. GL_143. Next base: position 5,253,259 of record NZ_CM174401.1, read on the forward strand.
TAATTCAAAATGATAATATGCTCTTAAAAAATGAGCTTCGGCCAATATTTGATTTTTCCCTGGGAAGTCTGTTTTGTCCTTAAACTCTAAAATGTAACTTGCTCTATTAACTCCCGCAAACATCCAGTTCCAAACATCTTTTATATTACTATTTACAGCTGTGTGCGTCATATCATCTACTTGCTGGAATCCTATTACATCACTGGCACTTTCTCCTCCCGAAAATGTATTATCTGAGGCTATCTCGCCCAATAAAACATTTACATAAGAGGATTGCAATAAATCGTAGGCTCCAATTAAGGCATTGTAATAATCTGATTCTGAATTAAAATAATTTTCGGAATCTATTGAATATACTGGGTCACGCTCGACAAAACTATCTGTACAAGAAATACTTATTGCTCCCAAAAGCACGATTCCTAGTCCTATATTTATAATATACTTTTTCATTTTCTTACTTTTAAAAATTTAGATTTAATCCCATTGTATAAATCCTTGGTGTTGGATAAAATCCGTTATCGATTCCTGATCCCACTGACGATTGCGAAACATTATCGGCATTTAATGGTCCTGATAAAGCTGCTGGGTCAAAACCTCTGTACTTGGTAAATGTGTACAAATTGTTTACTCCCATATACAAGCGTAGTTTTGAGATTCCGATTTTATCCGAGAATGCTTTGTTTAATGTATAGCCTAATTGCACGTTTTGGATTCTTAAAAAAGAAGCATCTTCTACATAATAGTCTGAAAAGAGTGTGTTATTTGTAGCTCCAGTTGTTACTCTAGGAACTGTATTGCTTGTTCCCTCACCTGTCCATCGTCCTAAAACATAATTAGATTTATTTACATCTGTAAGTGTACGTTCGTAATTTCTCACCATATCATTTCCTATAGATGCATAGGAATAAGCTAGAAAGTCAAGGTTTTTGTAATTAAAGGTTAAATTTAATCCCATGATTACACTCGCAATTGGATCCCCGATATTGGTTCTGTCTTTACTATCTATCACGCCATCATTATTTAAATCTTTATAGCGAATATCTCCTGGAGCTGTTGTAACCGAACCTAAAGCTGCTTGCGATGGATGCGCTGCAATCTCGGCTTGGTTCTGGAAGATTCCATCAGTTTTATATCCATAAAAATACCCTATTGGCTGTCCTTTTTCCATTCTTGACGGAGGTAGCGGTTGCCCTACTCCAAAACTTCCTGCATCGGTATAACCTGTACTATTTGCTACTTCTAAAACTTCATTATTGATGGTTGTTATATTGTATCCGATATTAAAATTAAAACTATCAGATATTTTGTCTTTGTAATTAATCGCAAACTCAAATCCTTTATTTCTTACCGAACCTGCATTCATAGTAGGCGGAGAAGCTCCCGGAGCGTAAACTCCTGTTATTGCCGATACTGGAATTCTTGGGATTAATAAGTTATCACGTGTATCTATAAAATAATCTGCTGTAAAGTCTATTTTTTCATTAAATAATCGAAAATCTAATCCTACATCAAACTTTTTGGCTTCTTCCCATTGCAATTTTGAATTTGGTAACGCCCCAATTGCAGTTCCGTTTACTAAAGCTCCATTATATACATAAGTCGCTTCTCCATCTAACAATCCTGCATAACCATTATTAGGGATTAAGTCGTTTCCTAAAACTCCATAACTTACTCTTAGTTTTAAGAAATTAATGAAACTGTTATCTTTTAAAAATGATTCTTCAGAGACTACCCATCCCCCAGTAAATGACGGAAAGAATGCTACTCTGTTATCTGGTCCAAATTTGGTCGAAGCATCTCTTCTGATAACTCCGCTAAAAAGGTATTTTCCTTTAAAATCATATTCTAAAATTCCAACATAAGAGATTCTTCTTTCATCGTAGTTATAAGACGAAACATCACGACCTCCAGCAGGGCTTGTTCCTTTAGCCAGATTTATATCGGCATATTGCCATGAATTATTAGGTACATCATAACCTGTTGCTCCAAGTCCTGATCCCCAAGTTTTATAACTTGTTGATACAAAAATTGCTTTGATATTATGACTGTCAAAAAGTGTCTTTTTATACTCTGCCAAAAAATCGTAGGTATAATCATTATCGTTTACTGTGTTTTGAGTAACACTGCTTCGGGAAATATCAAACACTTTTCCTCCATAACTTATTTGTTTTGAGAAGTTTTTCCTAATACTATTTCCTGTATTAAACCCGATACGTGATGTTAGTTTAAACTCTTTGGTTACATCATAAGTAAGACTAACACTTCCGTTCAGTTTTTTTAATTTATAGTCATTGTATGTATTCTCTATTTGTGCAAGCGGATTAATAATTTCGACTCCATAACCTGGTGTGGCAGGAACTAATGTATAATTCCCGTTTTGGTCACGAACTGGTAAAGTCGAAGGTGTATTTATAGCATTAAAAAGCACAGAACCCAATCCGTTTTCATTTAATGAATCTCTATCTAGGTAAGTATAAATAATATTGGTTTGTAGTTTTATTTTACTAGATAAATCGACTCCTAAAGACAATCTTGCTGTATTTCTTTTAAAGTCAGATTTAGAACCTCCAATAATACCTTGTTGGCTTAAATCAGATCCACTAAATGTATATGTGATTTTATCCGAACCTCCTGATATTGATATATCATTATTAATTATAGGAGCCGGATTAAAAATTTCATTTTGCCAATCTGTTCCTTTTCCTAAACCCGAAACATTAGGATAAGGCAATGTTTGTCCGCCATTGGCATAACTCTCATTTAGTAGTAATGCATATTCTGTAGCATTTAATACCGACATTTTTTTGGTTGTTTCCTGTGTACCAAAAGAGGAATTAAAAGAAACTTTGGTTTTAGAATTCTTTTTACCCGTTTTTGTAGTTACCAAAACAATTCCGTTAGCTCCTAATACTCCATAAATTGCTGCTTGCGCATCTTTAAGAACCGTAATCGATTCGATATCACTAGGATTTAAAATACTTAAATCTCCCTGATATCCATCTATAAATACAGTTGCAGCATTATTTCCATTGGTGGCAACACCTCTAATATGTATATCCATAGCTGCTCCCGGAGAACCCGATTGCGCAGTAACGCTAACACCTGCAACGGTTCCTTGCAAGGCTTGCTCTACTTTTATAGGATGTAAATCTTCGATGGTTTTACTAGATACAATAGAAACTGCTCCTGTTACATCTCTTTTCTTTTTGCTGCTGTATCCTAATACAACAACTTCATCAAGCGATCTGGCATCATCGCTCATCTTTACAGTAATTATACTGCTTGAAACCACAACTTCTTGTGTTCTAAAACCAATATAACTTAAAACAATTGTAGTTCCTTTTGGGATACCTAACAACTTAAAAGATCCGTCAAAATCGGTGGTTGTACTTTGTGACGAACTTTTAACTTTTACATTTACGCCAGGCAATGATAAACCTGAGCCATCGAGTACAGTTCCCTTTACATCAAAAGCTTGCGAAAACGCAAAAGATGTAAACAGTAACAATACCATTAGTAATAATCTAGATTTCATAATTAGTTGGTTTTTATTGAAAGATAAATTTATTCGGATTCACTGATAATAATTCAAAAACAACCTTTACAAAAAACATACAATCACAAAAAAGACTATTTATTTTTAATATAACATAAAAAATTACCAGTATTAATAGTAAATCAGCAATGTTAAATTATGTTAAAATATTAATGTAAATCATAAAAAAACCACAACAATAACGTTAATGTTGTGGTGATGTATAGGTAAATTTTTCTGTTTAGTAGCTTCCTATACAGCAAGAATATACTCGACTAAGCCTTGTTCATGCTGTAAATCCATTTTTTTACGCAAACGGTAACGTTTTATCTCCACGCTTCTTACCGAGATATTTAATAATGGAGCAATTTCTTTTGACGACAGATTCAATCTCAGGTATGCACAAAGTCGTAAATCATTTGGAGTTAATAAAGGGTGAAGTTGTTTTATCCTTTTCAGAAAATCTTTATCGGCATTATCAAATGCTTCTTTAAACACGTTCCAGGAATCATCTTCGGTGATATTTTTATTGATGGTTGTAATTACCGATTTTATATTTTTATCCCCGTCTTCGGATGTTTTCTTTAGATCTTCTTTTATAAAAGCCAGCAATTCGTTTTTACTATTTAAGCTCATTGTAGAAACTGCCAATTCTCTGTTTTTACTATCTACATCCTGAGTTAATTGCTCGTTTCGCAACTTCATTAATTGTTGCTCATTTTCAAGCTCTTTAATCTCTAATAACAAGTTGTTTTCTTCTATTAGTTTTTCTTTCTGTTTATGGTAATAATTCCTGTAAGCTTTATTTATAAAATAAGCTACGATTAATGCTAATAACAAATAAATAAAATAAGCCACATTGGTAAGATACCAGGGTTTTAATATCGTAAATGAATATGTTGCTGTATTTTCTAATACTTTATTGGCAAATTTCGCCCTTACCTTAAATGTATAATTTCCTGGCGGAAGGTTCTTGAAATTCACCGCTGGCTTTACACTCCATTCGCTCCAATCATCCTGAAAACCTTCTAGTAAATATTGGTATTCTGAGTTAATGTATTTATTGTATTCTGGAACCGTATAATTAAAAGTTATATTATTCTCGTCAGATTTAAAACTTCCTTCTTCAAGAATAGATTCATTGGCAATTCGTTCGTTAAGTTTATTTGTAGTAATGGCAGCAATAGAAACTACATAATTTTTAAAACTCAAATCATCAATATTCAGTGTATAATAACCATCTGTTGTACCGATGAGGTAATCTGATTTGGATAACTGTGTAATATTCTCAAATCCTAACATGGAGTTGGTTAACGATGCAGGAATCGGAATAACATTTTGCTTAAGCTCACTTCCTAGTTTACTTGCCGAAAAATAATGAATGTAGTTTTTAGAAAACAACCATATTTTATTAGAATTATCTACAATTAATTTCCCCGAAGTATATTCGTCTTTCTCAAAAACAGAACTTAGCAGTTTGTCTTTCTCAAACTGTTTTGTTGCATTATTAAGCTTAAAAATCCCTCCTTTGTAAGCATAATAAATAGAATTATTAAACTTAATTAAACTCGCATTTTTCCCTTTCTTGGGCGATGCATACGCAAAAAATGTTTTAACTTTTGTTAGTTCATTATCTAGTTGTAACCTAAAAATACCTTTGTACTCATGACTTACATATATCTCCAGATTCTTAGTAATTTCAAAATAGCGTGACGAATAATCAAATCCTGTTATTTTATTTCTAAATTCCCACTGATTATTACCCTTTTCCAGAACCGAAATGCCATAATAATTACCTTGCATCAATAAATTACTATGACTCGCGATTGTTTCAAATTTCCAAGTTCCAGACGCCGAGAATATCTTTTTAGCAATATTATTCTCTATAACAAATGTTCCCGAATCGTGCCCACAAAACAACGTTCCGTCATAGGTAAACAAAGACCAAACCTGACCTTTGGTTCCGCTTATAAACTTAAATTCTTCGGTGCTTTGGTATTTTTTATAAAATAACCCTTGATTTGTTCCTATATATAAAATTCCGTTGTGGGTAGCTGAGGCATAAACCGTTCCCAGAATCCCTGTATCATCGGTAAAACTATGAATGGGCGACTGAAGATTAATACAGTTTATACCGTTATCTAATCCTACCCAAAGGTTTTTATCATCATCCTCAAACAATGATAAAGCGGTATTATTACTCAGTCCTTTATTTTGAGAAATATGATACTTGAGTTTACCTTCTTTCGAGATTATAAAAATCCCATCAGATACCGTTCCAAGCGCAAAACTACCATCCGAAAGTAGCTGACTACTATAAACAAAACTAGCTTCTAATTCATTATCTATCTCTGTATGAACTTTGGTTAAACTATCCCCGATTAACTTATAAAATCCGCTTAATTGGGTCTGAATTAGCAAACCTTCATCAACAGAGAAAATATTTACAATGGTATTATTTTTTAAAATTGGATTATCCGAAATCAAGACTTTTTTGCCACTTTCTATTTCAAAAAGGCCTTCTTTCATTGTCTGAAAGTAAATCGAAGTATTTGTTCTAAATGACTTAACAATACCATTTTTGGGCGCTATTATCTGAAACTTTTTAGTTTTAGCATCATAAATATAAATTCTGTTTAAAGATTGAAACAGAATCCATTGATCGTATTTTAATATGTTCCAAAACTGTTCGTCATCAAGAATTTTATTTTTTATCGAATCACTAAGCGAAGTATATTTTAATTTTCCATTTGGTTGTCTTGTCCAAAAACCAAAATTCATATAAAACCCCGTATAAACTTTATCATCGATAACTTTTACAGATCGAATAATCGTTTCGTTAGGAGATGGATATAACTCCCAATTGGTTCCATTAAATTCCAAAAGACCTTCATTATTAGCAAAAAATAAAGAATGTTTTTGATCTTGCGAAATCATCCAACTCTGATTACCTGCTCCGTAAACGCTGGGAGGATACTTAATTATAGGCGGTAATTCCTGAGAATAAACACTACAATATAAAAAAACGAACAAAAGGTAAAATTTCGATTTCAATGGTATCTGTGGTATTAATTTAGTATTAAAACTGCACTAAAATAAATCATTATTAACTGATAAAACACTATTTTGGCAAAAAATGAAATAAAAATACAAATAGTATTTTATCACACTTATTTAAACTCTAAAACAATAATTATCACATTATTTTAAACAAATTGAGTTCCTATCCTTAACATAACTCAAATGAAAATTGATTACTTTTGTGGAAATTGATTTTTTGTATGCAAATTGACCTTTCTACACTCGACCCAAAGAAAAATATCATCATTAAAGGTGCTCAGGTACATAATTTAAAAAATGTAGATGTTGCCATTCCAAGAAACAAACTTGTTGTTATCACGGGACTTTCGGGTTCTGGAAAATCAAGTTTGGCTTTTGATACTTTGTATGCCGAAGGACAACGTCGTTATGTCGAGAGTTTGTCATCGTATGCACGTCAGTTTTTAGGTCGATTAGATAAACCAAAAGTCGAATACATAAAAGGAATTGCTCCTGCAATTGCTATTGAGCAAAAAGTAAATACTACCAATGCGCGCTCGACTGTAGGAACATCTACAGAAATTTACGATTATGTAAAGTTACTTTTTGCAAGAATTGGTCGCACATACTCTCCTATTTCTGGTCAGGAAGTCAAAAAAAATACCGTTACCGATGTTGTTACCGATGTAAAAAGCTTCGAATTAGATAGTAAATGGTTGCTTCTTGCTCCTATTCATCTTGAAAAAGGAAGAAAACTAGAAGAGAAACTTAATGTTTTATTACAACAAGGTTTTGCACGTATCTTAATCGATAACGAAATGGTTCGTCTTGATGAATTTGCTTCTTCGCTTGACGCGAAAAAGGATCAGGATATATTATTGATTATTGATAGAATCGTTGTAAAAGACGAAGAAGAGTTTTTCAATCGTCTATCAGATGCTGTTCAAACTGCATTTTTTGAAGGAAAAGGAATTTGTTTTTTACAGGAATTAAACACCAATAAAAGATTTAGTTACTCTAATAATTTTGAGTTAGACGGAATCACATTCTTAGAACCAAATCCGCATTTATTCAGTTTCAACAATCCATACGGCGCTTGTCCTGCTTGCGAAGGATATGGAAATATTATTGGTATCGATGCCGATTTAGTCGTTCCTAATACTTCTTTATCTATTTACGAGAATGCTATTTTCCCATGGCGTGGCGAAAGCATGAGTTGGTTTCGTGATCAGTTGGTAAATAATTCACATAAATTTGATTTCCCGATACACAAACCTTACTTTCAATTAAGCGAGGAACAAAAAGAGTTAATCTGGAAAGGAAATCAATATTTTGAAGGTTTAAATGATTTCTTCAAAGAACTAGAAGAGAAAAATTATAAAATTCAGAACAGAGTGATGCTTTCGCGTTACCGCGGAAAAACAAAATGCCATGTTTGTAAAGGAAAACGTTTACGAATAGAAGCTTCTTATGTAAAAATAAATAGCAAAACAGTTTCAGATTTAGTCGATTTACCAATTCAGCATTTAGTTACTTTTTTTAACGAAATAGATCTTAACGTTTACGAGAAGCAAATTGCAAAACGTTTGTTGGTCGAAATTAATAATAGATTATCCTTTTTAACGGAAGTCGGATTATCTTACCTTACTTTAAACCGAAATTCTTCGACTCTTTCTGGTGGAGAATCTCAGCGTATCAATCTGGCAACTTCTTTAGGAAGTAGTTTGGTTGGATCTATGTATATTCTAGATGAGCCTAGTATTGGTTTGCACCCTAAGGATTCTGAACGATTGATAAAAGTATTGCTTTCTCTTCGTGATTTAGGTAATACGGTAATTGTTGTAGAACATGATGAAGACATCATGAAAGCTGCCGATATGATCATCGATATTGGTCCTGAAGCAGGAACTTTTGGAGGAGAATTAGTGGCTCAGGGAACGTATGACGAAATATTAAAATCAACTTCTCTAACAGCTAAATATTTAAATGGCGATTTAGAAATTACTGTTCCTAAACAACGTCGTAAATCTAAAAACTTCGTACAGGTTATTGGTGCTCGCGAAAACAACCTTAAGAATATAGATGTTACTTTCCCATTAGATGTTTTAACTGTAATTACGGGAGTTTCTGGTAGCGGAAAAAGTACGCTTGTTAAAAAGATTTTGTTCCCTGCAATTCAGAAAAAACTAGATAATGCAGCCGAAAAAGCAGGCCAATTTACCGAAATAAAAGGTTCATTCTCGCAAATAAAACATATCGAATATGTCGATCAAAATCCTATAGGAAGAAGTTCGCGTTCTAATCCTGTAACCTACATTAAGGCTTATGATGATATACGAGAATTATATGCCAAAGAAAAACTATCAAAAATAAGAGGCTACCAAGCCAAACATTTTTCTTTTAACGTAGATGGTGGAAGATGCGAAACTTGTAAAGGTGAAGGCTCTATTAACGTCGAGATGGTTTTTATGGCAGATGTACAGTTGCCATGCGAAACTTGTGGTGGAAAACGTTTCAAGAAAGAAGTTTTAGAAATTACTTTTGATGACAAAAACATCAATGACATCTTAACCATGACAATTGATGATGCTATTAGTTTCTTTTCTAAAAACAGCCAAACTAAGATTACTCAAAAATTGCAACCTCTACAAGATGTTGGTTTAGGATATGTACAATTAGGACAATCCTCTTCGACTCTTTCTGGTGGTGAAGCACAGCGTATAAAACTAGCCTCTTTCTTGGTAAAAGGAGCTACAAAAGATAAAGCTTTATTTGTTTTCGATGAACCTACAACCGGACTTCATTTTCATGATATCAAGAAATTATTGGCTTCATTTGATGCATTGATAGACAAAGGACATTCTATAATTGTTATTGAACACAATCTTGACCTTATAAAATGTGCCGACTGGATAATAGATTTAGGTCCAGAAGGTGGAGAAAATGGTGGAGAATTATTGGCCGAAGGAACTCCGGAAGAAATCGTTAAAGTAAAAAAATCTATAACAGGTATTTATCTAAAAGACAAACTGTAATCTTAAATTATTCGTAATAACATTTATCTTCAAAAGGAATTCCATCTTCATCGATGGCAACTAATATCTTTTTGTTTTTAGATGATTCTATGGTTAAGTATAACCACGCAATAGACCATAATCCGAATGTTAAGCAACAAATCAGGAAATTAAAACTATGATCAACTACTCTCTCCCCTTTTGATAAAACTGCAAAAAGCATTTCATCGTTTCTTTCTTCTAAGATAAAACCGTTATGTATTTTATTTGAAATTATATTCGAAAATACTTGTAGACTTTCTTCTTGTGTAAACTGTGGGCTTTTCATAATCGTTAATTAAAATTATTTTAGCTATTTACTTTAATAATTTATTTGGGGGAATTTAGAAAGCAAAATTAGCTCACAATCAGAAACTACACAATACCCACTTTTAGTGATATTACAATTAATTTTTCATCATAAAACACTAAAAAATATTAATTCCACAAGATAGAGTCTCTTATTAAAAGTTTCATTACACATAAGGCAATTCTCTTTTTTTTTAGCTATCTAATTCCTTTTAAACAAATTATAACTTGCCATTTATATTAAACGTAGGAGTTTCGTAATTATTACCTAAATAGTCTTCGGGTATTGTCGTTTTATTTCCATCACGCAGCGCTTTATAATGTGGCGACATAATTTCGATACCAGCTTCGTTAAAGCTATCCTGAATATTTTGATGTAAGGATGAATAAATTTGAGGTTGTTTCTGAGGCTCTTTGGTATAAGCATTAATTTCATAGGCAACATAAAAATCATCCAAACTTGTTTGCAAAACAAACGGAGCCGGAGTAGTTTCTATAAAATCTGTTTTTGTCGCTGCATTAATTAATGCTTTATGAACATCTCTCCAAGGCACATCGTATCCAATTGTAACGGTAGAATGCATAACCAATCCTCTTGCATTCTCTTTTGTGTTTGCCGAATAATTAGTCGATGTACTCGATAAAACAGTTGAATTTGGTATTGTAATATCCTCAAATTTTGGTGTTCTTACACGCGTAACCAAAGCCGTTTTTTCGATTACTTCTCCGCTTACATCTCCTATTTTTATAAAATCTCCTATTTTAAAAGGGCGCATATAGGTTATTACAAGTCCTGCAACCATATTAGCAATTGCATTAGACGATCCTAATGAAAATAAGATTCCCACAAATACCGAAACTCCTTTAAATATAGGCGAATCTGAACCTGGTAAGTACGGAAAAATAATAACCAACATAAAGGCATACATTAAAAAACGGATGATATTAAAGGTTGGTTTTGCCCAATCACTATAAAAACCATCTATTTTTATGTTTCCTTTGCTAATCTCATCTACAAAAAACTTAATCCCTTTTAAGGTGTATCTAAAAATAAATGCAATTACAAGTATTGTAAACAAATTAGGAAGAAATGCCAGAAAACCCATTACAGCCAATTTTGCAGGCGTAAGAATCCATCGTAATAAAGTTGTTGTATAACCTTCGGTAGCAGGAAAAATACTAAAGAGTATTGGTAAAGATAAATACACAATTAATAACAAAACGAAAACCTTTATAGCTCCTATTAATCGTAATGCCAAAAAATGTTGCTTTTGCGGACTAAGAATAGTTATCTCATTGTATTTATATCCTGTAAAATACTTTTTTTTATTTCTGGATACATAAAGACTTCCTTTATTAAAAAGTTTGCCTACAAAAAACAATACAAGACCAAGAATTAATATTAGCAGAGCCGTAAATCCGAGTCTTTTTGGTAATAAAGAATAGTTTTCATTCTGGAAAAGAATAGCTCTTTTTATTGCCGTAAAATTACGCTTGGCAACATTGGCAGCAGGCATATTCTCTGATTTTGCATCCGCTTCAAGAATCGACATTATAACAAAATCACTTTCGTAAACAATATCCAAACTTATATCCGAAGGAATAATTTTTAGAGAATCGCTTACAAAAAAAGCATCTTCATAAATCTTTTTTATTTTGTCCGAAATGGCTTTGGCTCTATTCTCTGCCGAGAATGAACCTACTTTATTATAAACATAAAAAAGGGTGTCTTTAAAAGGTGTTACAGGATATCCTTTTAAATTAATTTTAGCAATCGTATCGACAGTATTACTTTGAACGATTTCTTTTTCAGGTTGTTTTTTTGCCTTTTGAGCAAAACTAACTTGTGAAACTAATAGCAACGAAATAAACAGAAAAACAATTACTCTCTTTTTCATATTTGTATGTAATAAAACCACAAGCGGCTATAACAAATATAAAAACAAAATGCATCACTTTTAGTTCATGACCTTATTTCTTACTAAATTTTAATTCCAAGCTTACCTATAAACTTATTTATCACTTGATTTATCTCTTTAGAGATAGCAAATTTATAATTTAAATACACATAAAAAACCGTCACGATAGCTGATTTTAAAGCAATTCCGATTAACGGATAAACTGGAAATTCCCAAAAGTAAAACAATAGAAACAATACCGTTGTAACCAGTAATGAATACAAGTTTTGTTTAGTAAAAGGATACAAATGAAGTTTCTTAACTACAAAAAGTAATTTTGCCAAACTGTATGCTGTAATAGATAACAACGTTGCAAATGCAGAACCTGTAATACCATAAATTGGTATAAAAATTATATTTAAAACAAAGGTTAAAACAACTAAACCTAATCCTAAGAACAATACCGTTCGGTAATATTTTGTATTAAAAATAATAGCATTATTATTCCCTAAAATAAGATCAAAATATTTAGACAATCCAATCATAAAAACAACAGGAACTCCTCCTCTATATTCCTCAGGAACGATTTCGTATAACTGATTAATATTTACGAAAATACACAACATCACAAATCCACCAACGATCTGTAAGTTAATAGATGTCTTTTTATACAAATCATTCAACTCATCGTGTTTATCATCGTGCATTAACTTTGCCGTAATAGGATATACAATTTGATGCATAGCACGACTTGGAACAGAGATTACCAAGGCTATATATGTTGCTACCGAATAATAAGCAATATTCTCAATTTTCATATACTGATTAAGCATAAGCTTATCTCCATCCAAAAGCAAATTGGCTACACTTCCTGAAAGGATTATGTAAAACGTATATTCCATTACACTTTTTACATTTGCTGGTATTGTAATCTGAAACTTAGGCTTTTTGATACTAAAAGCATAAAACATCGTTACGATAAAAGCTATAAAATAAATTGCAGCTGTCACATATACAAATTGAATTAAGGTTATCCAATCAAAATATAATCCTACCAAAGCAAGTGTAGAAAATAATCTTAAACCAACTTCTTTGATAAAATTACCAAAAACGGAATGCATATGTACTCTTGCCCAAGCATAAAAAATCTCGAAATAAGCCATACAAATTCCGATAAAAGGAATCAATAAGATAAACTCTTTTACAACAGGATTTTTCTTTGATACAAAAGCCGTGATATCATCAAAAAAGAAAAGTCCAATTATTCCCAAAGGAATACACATTAAAACAGGAAATAGTGCTGTAAAGGACAAAAACTGCTCTCTTTCTTCTTCTGTTTTATATTGAGAATAAAACTTGACTAATGTATTTTGCATCCCGATAGCAAACAAAGGCATGATAACATTTGCCGCTGAAGTAACGTAATTTGTTAAACCATAATACGTTTCGCCTAAATAAATCGGATATAAATAAAGCGTGTTTATTGCACCAATACCAAAACCAATATATGTTATAATAGTATTTTTAAAAGACTGATTTAAGACTATGCCCATTGAAGGTATTTATGTTTTTTATTGAAATTTTAAAAAGTATTCTATTTAATCAATTGTGCTAACTGTTTTGTTAGGTTTTTTCTAGAATATTGCTGCAATCCAACTCCGTTTGATTGTAGTTTTCCTTCTAAAAATTGATTATAAAAATCCAAAATTACACTTTTTAATTTCATTTTTTCAGAATAGTCAAAAAACACACCCGTATTTGTCTGAGTTATAATATCTGAGAAGTCAGAACCTTTAGGTCCAATTGCAATTATTGGTCTATTAGAAACCATATACTCAAACAACTTACCAGGAATAATACTCTTTGTATCTTCTGAGTTTATTTCGATTAACAATAAAACCTGAGATTTTCTTTGATGAGCAATAGCTTCGTTATGCGAAACATAACCTAAATTATTCAGGTAATCATTCAGTTTGAACTTCTCGATTGTTTCTAATACTTCCTGACTAACTGCACCAATTAGTTTTACTTGCAAGTGTTGTTTGAATTCAGGGATTTCCTGCAATAACTCAACCAAACATTCCCATAAAAAAAGAGGGTTTCTTTCGGATAAAAAAGAACCAATATGCGCCAAAGTAAACTTGGTATCTAATGTTTGCTTCTCTACATTTTCTACATCATAACCATTGGTAATAACTTCAATAGGTTTTGTTGTTATTTCCTGAAATTCTGCTTTGGTAGTTTTGCTTGTTACAAGAATAGTATCGGCAGTATTTAAAACCTGATGTTCTAATTTCTTATGTTTTTTAGCAGCATAACTTGATAAACGCAATGATTTATGATAACCTATCGTAGTCCATGGATCACGAAAATCGGCAAACCACTTTACATTTAATTTCTGTTTTAATTCTAAACCAATAAGATGCAAACTATGTGGCGGACCAGAAGTTACAATCGTATCGATATTATTCTCTACAATGTATTTTTCTAAAAAAGAAACCGATGGCTTTACCCATAAAACACGAGCATCGGGAATAAATAAATTTCCACGAATCCAAAGGAATGTTTTATCCAAAAAAGATTGCTTTTTCTGATTCGGAATAATTCCAGAAGCTATTTTCTTTGTTTTATTTTTCGAAAAAAATGAAGCTAATTGATAAGGCTCAATAATTTTATTCTTGATAACAATTACCTGATCCGAAACTTCGTTCATCAATCCTTCATCAACAATAGGATATGTTGGATTTTCTGGTACATATACAATTGGCTGAACACCAAATTCGGGCAAATATTTTACAAATTTCAACCAACGTTGCACGCCAGGCCCTCCAGCTGGTGGAAAGTAATATGTTATAATTAGGAGTTTCTTTTGTTCCAAGAAAAAAGTGGTTTAATGTTTAAAGTTGCAAATTTAACAGTTAATAGAAAAATTACAATTTCATAAAATTATTTCGAAATAGTTTTCTTAAATATTCTAAATAAAATATAGAATAAAATAAGCCAATTTAAAACAATCCAAAAATTATAAAAAATCCAAACGATCTTATATTTAGTTTCCATACTTGAAAGACTAAAATATTCTCCTTGACTCTCTTCATAAAAGTCATCATATCCCATCATATAAATACCACAGAAAATGAGTATTGCTGCATCTAGGAATACAAGAAGAAATACTTTAAGAATTTTTAAAATCATTATTGTCAAGCTAAAATCAAAATCTGATTACTTAACGCCAATCGATTTTTTTCTTTCAAAATAAATTCCTCCGATTAAAAGAACTAGCATACCTATTGAACTAGCAAGTGTAATCATACTACCAGTTTTAACAACTTCTGGCTCAAATTTAAATTCGATTGTATGTTTTCCTCCAGGAACCTCAAGTGCTCTTAACACGTAATCTACAGGAAAATGATCTGTAAGTTTACCATCAATGTAAGCATTCCATCCTTTTTCATAATAAATCTCAGAAAATACCGCTAAACCATCATTTAAGTTATCCGATGTATATTTAATATAATTTGGTTTATAAACGTCTAATTTTATAGTTCCGCTTGCATCCCATTTTTTCTTTAATCGAGCACTTTTAAATTTAGAACCATGGTCATGAATATTAAAAACTGCTACATTCTTAGTGTCTAAATGGTCTAAAAGTTTCATTTCGGCATCAGCAGTATTTACCAATTTTACATCTTTTACAAACCAAGCATTACCGTTGGCATCTGGATTTATTGTTGGAAATTCCTGACCTTCTTTATTTACTTGTATAACATACTTAACATTAAGCATATTAAGTACTTCTAGATTATTCTTAGAAATCTGATAATCGAACAACTGTTGCATTCTTCTTGGCCTTACAGCACTATATCCTCCTATTGCTTTATGAAAATAAGAAGTTCTTCCTTGTAATTGCCCTTGAACATCGAATACACGGTAAACTGAAGTATCTTTTAATATTTGAGTATTTGTTGGCGTTTCTTGAAAAGGAGCTGCGATTTGTACTGGACTAACAAAATCTTTTGCTGAAACATATTTTTTATCAACAAAAAACAAATCAAAAATCATAAAAATACTTACTATAATTAGTGCTGTATTTTGAGATAATTTGTTTTTAATATAAAACCATAAAACTCCAAAAGTAACTACTATAAAGAACCCAGAACGCAACAAATCTGCTGAGTATAAGCTTTTTCTATCATCTTTAAGCGCATCTACGAAATCTGGTCCGTAACTTTCTAAAAAATAACTATCACTTGCTCCTGAGAAATTGAACATACTTTTACAAAAAAGTAATATCAATAAAACTCCAATACTAAACACTCCTGTTTGTACCAATCCTTTTTGCTGTAGTTTTGGGTCAATGTCTTTTAATTTAAAGAAAGATTGTAATCCCATAATTGCAAGAACTGGGAAACATAATTCTAAAATAACCTGTATAGAAGAAACTGCTCTAAATTTATCATACAAAGGAACGTAATGGATAAAAAAGTCAGTTAATATCGAGAAGTTTTTACCCCAGGAAAGTACTAAAGCAACCATTGCTCCCGAAAAGAATACATATTTTATTTTTCGGTCATCAATAAACAAAGCCAAAACTGCCAAAAAGAAAACAACAACACCTATATAAGCTGGTGCAGAAACTATCGGTTGATCCCCCCAATACGTTGGCATTGCCGAAACAAAATCTTGAGCCTGTCCTTCTGGAACACCTTGGCTAATCATAAACTCGTACATTCTACTATCTGTACCTACAGGTTCGTGACTAGAACCACCAAAAAGTCTTGGTGCAATTAAATTAAAACTTTCAGCAATTCCATAGCTATATTCTGTAATATAGTCTGTAGTCATTGAAGCTGTTGTTAGATTTTTAGATCCATCAGGGTTAAATGTCAGTTCGCTTTTATCACGAATACTAAATTTTGCATATTCAGTCGTTGCCATTAAATTAGTAGCATTTGCGCCTAAAGCGAAAATTCCGGCTACTGCCAAAACCCCAAATGAAATTAAAAGTGGCTTATATTCTTTTTCTTTAATAAAATTGAAAGTATAATATCCTGAAAGAATCAATAAGAATATCAATAAATAATACGTCATCTGGAAGTGGTTAGCATTAATTTCTAACGCTACCGCAAACATGGTGAGCAAACCTCCGAGAATATATTTTTTCTGGAATACGAGTATAAATCCGGCGATAACCAGTGGCATATACGCAATAGCATGCGCTTTGGCATTATGTCCAACTCCAAGAATAATAATTAAATAAGTAGAGAATCCAAAAGCTAATGCTCCGATAAAAGCCTTAAGCGGGTCGATTCTCAAAACCAATAACAAACCATAAAACCCTAAGAAATATAAAAACAGATAATCTGCCGGACGAGGCAAAAATCGTAAAGCATCATCTATCTGACCTACATAATCATGCGGATAATTAGCTCCTAGTTGATAAGTTGGCATTCCGCCAAAAGCCGAATTTGTCCAATATGGTTCAGAATGTTCAGTTGCTCTGAAATCATTTTGTTCCTTGGCCATTCCGGTATATTGTGCAATATCCGATTGAAAAATCTGTTTTCCTTGTAATACAGGATAAAAATAAATTAAAGAAACGAGTACAAATCCCAATATAACAAGGGCATGCGGATAAAGCTTATTTATTACTTTCAATTTTGGTGGGTTTGGTTATGGATGAAAATCTATTATTTTGACTACAAACTTAATCTATTTCTTCGTAATCAACGTAATCGCCTACTTTTTTGGTTTCACGAGGATTTTTCGCATTGGCCGTGTCAATTATAACCTCATCATTTGTTCTGGTTTTTTGCCATGAATTATCTTGTGGTTGTCTATATTGTTGTTGCTGTTGTCTCTGAAAGTTTTCACCTGCTTTATCTACTACTTTTTTAACTAAAACTGGCAGAAATAATTTTGCCAAGAATCTAAAAATGTAATAAAAAGCAATCATATAAAAAATCGCTTTTATAAGACCTGAAAAAGATGCTGTTTGCATAATCATATAATTTTTTTCAAAAATAATAAATCCATTCTTCAAAATTAAAATATCAATCTTAAATTAATAATAAAATATAGTACATTTGAAATGCGTTATTACTTTTTAACTAATAAAAATAATATGTTTAAAATCAGAAACTTGATTATTTCCAGCGTTTTTTTAACGCCTTATCTTTTTTTCGGACAACATACCGATGTAATTAATTCAAACCGCCCAGGAGAAACAATGTCTGCTTTTGCTGTAGGAAAATCTGTAATACAAGCTGAAGTTGGTGTTTATGGAATTAATGAAAAACATGACTTATTAAATTATAACGCAAGTGGTTTCGGTACTGATTTAACGCTTCGTTGGGGACTTTTTCGTGAGCAACTAGAGCTTATCGCCGATTTGCAATACCAAATGGAAGATTATAGCACTCCTTTTAATAGTTACAAAAAAAATGATTTTAAGCAAACTATACTTGGAGCTAAATATTTAATCTACGATCCTTTTAAAAACTACGAAAAGAAACCTAATATTTATAGCTGGAAGGCTAATCAAAAATTTAACTGGCATCAATTAATTCCTGCGGTTTCTATTTTTGCAGGAGCTAATTTTACTTTTGCAGGAAATCCGTATGCTTTTTCGAATGAATCTAGCATTTCTCCTAAAATCATGTTGATTACTCAAAACCACTTAGGTGATGGAAAATGGGTTTTTGTAACCAATATCATTGCCGATTATATTACCACCGACTATCCTAGTTATGGATATGTATTAACACTCACAAGAGGTTTTAATGACAAATGGTCTGGTTTTGTCGAAAATCAAGGGTACAAAAGTGACTTTTATAGCGATTGTATTATTAGAGGTGGTGCTGCATATTTATTAAACAAAAGCATGCAAATCGACGCTTCTATAAGTACTAATTTTAAAGACACTCCTTCTATTTTTTATGGTGGAGTAGGTTTTTCTTGGCGTTACGATGCAAAATACAAAGAGGTTCAGATGAATTTTACTGATAAAAAAGGTAAAAAAGACAAAAACCCTAAAAAAAGCAAGAAAAAAGAAAAAGAAGAAGATTATCAGTTAATGGAACAAAAGCGTAAAGCTACTTTTGAATAAAAACTGTAGTTACTAATACACTATCTCTTAAAAAGGAGAATTTTAAATAAACAATACCGTCTTAATGATTACAATACAAGAAGCTAAAACTAAAAAGGAATTAACCGAATTTGTAAAATTTCCTTTCTCTTTATATAAAGACAATAAATATTGGGTTCCACCTATTATTGCTGATGAGTTAGAGACTTTTGATAAAACCAAAAATCCTGCATTCGAAAATGCCGAAGCTACTTTTTATGTAGCCTCTAGAAACAATGAAATTGTAGGACGAATTGCTGCCATAATTAACTGGGATGAAGTTAATGGACAACAAAAAAAGAAAGTTCGTTTTGGTTGGTTTGATGTTATTGATGATATCGAAGTTACCAAAGTTTTACTTGAAAGAGTATATGAATTAGGGCGAAAAAACAACCTGGAATATGTTGAGGGTCCAATGGGATTCTCTAATCTGGATAAAGTTGGAGTTTTAACCGAGGGCTTTAACGAGATAGGAACGATGATTACTTGGTACAATCACCCCTATTACGCGACTCATTTTGAACAATTAGGTTATGTGGTAGAAAAAAAATACGACGAAAGTAAATTCCCTTTTGCTAACGTAAAACCTGAGTTTTTTGAAAAGGCAAATGAGTTGGTTAAGAGAAGATACCAATTAAAACCGCTTAACTTTAAGACAACTAAAGAAGTTATGCCTCACGTAGATAAGATGTTTGATTTATTTAATGAATCTTACGCTTCTTTATCTTCATTTGTAGCAATATCGGATGTTCAGAAAGAATACTTCAAAAAGAAATACATCAGTTTTATCAATCCCGAATTTATAAAATTTGTAGAAGATAAAGACCATAACATTGTCGCTTTTAGTATTGTAATGCCATCCTTTTCGGAAGCTTTACAGAAAACAAAAGGAAAATTATTCCCGTTTGGATTTCTTCATTTGCTTAAAGCAAAAAAACATAGTAAGGATATGATTTTTTACCTAATTGGTGTGCATCCTGAGTATCAGAACAAGGCTGTAACAGCTATTATCTTCAATGAATATTACCATACTTTTAAAGAAAAAGGAATTGTTAATTGCTATAGAACTCCTGAATTATCAGATAATGTAGCTATTCATAATTTATGGAAACATTTTGATCCTGTAATACACAAGCGAAGAGCTACTTTTCGTAAAGAATTATAATAAAAAATCCATTCGCCGCGGCGAATGGATTTTTTTTATTGTCCATTCTCAATACTATTTGCAATCGACCTTTGATAAAGTCATTTTTGAATCAAATTTTAAAAGCTTTTTATCTTTAAATACCAACTTACCGTTTGTTTCTATAAGGTCTCCATACCCTTCGATAAAAGTTCCTGCTTTTTTCAGGAAAGCAACTTCTCTTATAGAAGAAACTCCTTCAGATTTAAAAGTATAATCAGCAATAAGTGTATCTCCTTTTATGTTCCCTATTATAGTTCCTTCGTTTTTATCTTTTTGATAAATCTTGTACGTCAATTGCCCATCTACTTCATTATGAGAATTTGTGTTTAAAATCAGTACAACCGTATCTTTATTAGTTACCGATTGAAAACATTGTTTGCCTACAGATTCTTCGATTTTTGCAGATTCGACCGTACTAGGGATTATCTCTTCTTGTTTCTCTTTTTTACAAGAAACCAATACTAATGTAACGGCTCCTATTATTGCTATTATTTTTTTCATAATTATTCCGTTTAAAAGTTTGAATGTTAAATATAGTACATAATAGCCTTAAACAAAAAAAATCCATTCGCATAACGAATGGATTTTTTTATATAATTCCCATATATTCAATTGAATATTGGATTGTAACTATGCATCTAAATCAACTGTAGTTCTACTAGCAATTTCTTTATAAGTTCCATTTTCTAATTTTTCACGAATAGCTTCAAAAGCTGTAAGTGTCTCATCAATATCTGCCAAAGTATGAGATGTAGTAGGTATCATTCTTAATAAAATAATTCCTTTTGGAATAACTGGATAGATAACAATTGACAAGAAAATACCGTAGTTTTCTCTTAAATCATTTACCATTACCATCGCTTCAGGTACACTTCCTTGAAGATAAACTGGAGTTACACATGTATTTGTATCACCAATATTAAAGTTTCTAGAACGTAAACCGTTTTGCAATGCATTTACATTTTCCCAAAGTTTATCTTTCAATTCTGGGTGATTACGCAATAATTCTAAACGTTTTAATGAACCAATTGTTTGAATCATTGGCAATGCTTTTGCAAACATTTGAGAACGTAAATTATATTTTAAATAATCGATAATGTCTTTATCTGCAGCTACGAAAGCTCCGATATTTGCCATAGATTTAGCAAAAGTAGAGAAGTAAACATCAATATCATCCTGAACTCCTTGCTCCTCACCTGCTCCAGCTCCTGTTTTACCAAGTGTACCAAAACCGTGTGCATCATCTACTAATAATCTGAAATTGTATTTTTGCTTAAGAGCAACGATTTCTTTTAATTTTCCTTGTTGTCCTCGCATTCCAAACACACCTTCGGTAATAAATAAAATCCCTCCACCTGTTTCAGTTGCCATTTTTGTAGCACGTTGCAGGTTTTTCTCCATACTCTCAAGATCATTGTGTTTGTAAGTAAAACGTTTACCCATATGCAAACGAACACCATCAATAATACAAGCGTGAGAATCTACATCATACACGATAATGTCATTTTTAGTAACCAAAGCATCAATAATAGATACCATTCCCTGATAACCAAAATTCAACAAATAAGCTGCTGGTTTCATTACAAAATCAGCCAATTCATTTTCTAATTGCTCATGATATTTAGTATGACCAGACATCATACGTGCTCCCATTGGGTAAGCTGCACCAAACTGAGTTGCAGCATCAATATCAGCCTTACGTACTTCTGGATGATTTGCTAAACCTAAATAGTCATTCAAACTCCAGTTTAAAATATTTTTTCCACCAAACTGCATTCTTGGGCCAAGTTCACCTTCTAATTTAGGAAACACAAAATAGCCCTCAGCTTGTGAAGCCCATTTTCCTAATGGTCCTTTATTGTTCTGAATTCTTTCGAATAAATCTTTTACCATAAATATATTTTGAAGTAATAATTTTAATTTAAACAGCGTGCAAAAATAATGATTATTATTCTAAAATAGAGTTTGGCAATTATTTTTATTGAAAAATATTCTGAATATCAATATCCAAATAATTAAGTTAAATTTTAACTCACACCTTTAACAAGATTAAACGCAATTAAATAAGAACAATTTTGAATTAAATTATATTTTATATGACTTACATGACTTTTATCATAATAAAAGACAAAACAGTCTTTTATTTTTGTTTAAAGATTTAAAACTAAAATAAACCAAACTTGTTATGAAAAAGAAATATAAAATGCCCTTAAAATTGAGAGCTGTTTTTTGTGCAATTTTTGCAATGTTATTATTAGCATCATGTAAAAAAGGAGAAGAATCTATGAATTACACTGATATTAAAACTGATGGAGAAATGGAAGCTGAACTTACAGCTCCACCAATGGTACCAAAACCAGTTGGTAACAGACCTGCCATGAAACTAAAAGTTAATATGGAAATCAAAGAGCAGGAAGGAACTATGACTGATGGTGTAAAATATACCTATTGGACATTTGGAGGTTCAGTTCCAGGAAGTTTTATTAGAACTCGTGTTGGTGATGAAGTCGAATTTCACTTAAAAAACCATCCGGATAATAAACTTCCCCACAATATCGATTTACATGCCGTTACGGGTCCTGGTGGTGGAGCATCATCATCACTTGTAGCACCTGGTCATGAAAAAGTGTTTAGCTTTAAAGTAATAAACCCTGGACTATATGTTTACCATTGCGCTACAGCTCCTGTTGGAATGCACATTGCAAACGGAATGTATGGTTTAATTTTAGTAGAACCAGAAGGTGGTCTTCCTCCAGTAGACAAAGAATACTACGTTATGCAAGGTGATTTTTACACTCAAGGTGAATATGGAGCTCAAGGACTTCAGGCTTTTGACATGAATAAAGCGGTAAAAGAAACACCTGATTATGTTGTATTTAACGGGAAAGTTGGTTCATTAACAAATGGAGGTGAACTTACTGCAAAAGTTGGTGAAACGGTTCGTTTATTTGTTGGTAATGGCGGTCCAAACTTAGTATCTTCTTTCCATGTTATTGGTGAAATATTTGATAATGTACATGTAGAAGGTGGAAGCATGATTAATAAAAATGTTCAAACTACGCTAATTCCTGCTGGTGGAGCATCTATAGTTGATTTTAAAGTAGAAACTCCGGGGAGTTTTGTCATAGTCGATCACTCCATTTTTAGAGCATTTAATAAAGGTGCACTAGGAATACTAAAAGTAGAAGGTGCTGAGCACAAAAACATATATTCTGGAACTATCCAAGAAGGTATCTATTTACCAGAAGGAGGAACAATTCAGAAAATGCCTGATAATGGAGCTGCTAAAACAGTAATTCCAAAAAGGACTGTAGCAGAAAAGGTGAAAATTGGAAAAGAAATTTTTGGTACAACCTGTTTTGCTTGTCACCAATCCGAAGGGCAAGGAATTCCTAGTACGTTCCCTCCTCTTGCAAAATCAGATTATCTTAATGCAGATGCTAACAGAGCAATTAAAACAATCCTGCATGGTTTAAGTGGAGAGATAACTGTAAATGGTAAAAAATATAACAATGTTATGCCTAGCCAGAATTTATCTGATGATGAAATAGCAAATGTTATGACTTATATATACAACAGTTGGGGAAATAATAAAACAGATGTTACTCCCGAAATGGTAAAAGCACAAAGATAACAACACCAAATAGTATGCAAAAAAGCATTTTCATTATTATTCTTTTCTTGGCTCATATTACGGGAATGGTAAGGGCACAAGAATCGAAAATGGTTCCGATAAAAGAGGGCTCCTTTGTCCCTCTTTACGGGGCTACAACAAAAACACCTGTCATTGTAAAACCTTTTTTTATAGATGTTTATCCTGTTACAAACAATGAGTTTTTGAGTTTCCTCAAAAAGAATCCAAGTTATAGTAAATCTAAAATAAAAGGACTTTTTGCAGACAAAAGTTATCTGTCTTATTGGAAATCGGATTTTGATTTCGGAAATTCAAATCCAAAAGCTCCTGTAACAAACGTTTCTTGGTTTGCTGCCAAAAAATATTGTGAATGCCAAGGAAAGCGATTGCCTACAATGGACGAATGGGAATATGTTGCCATGGCAGATGAAAAAAGGATTGATGCCAGAACTAAAACGGAATTTAATAAATACATTTTGTCCTGGTACGAGAAATCAAAAACGTATGAAAATCCTATTGGACAAACGTTCAAAAATTATTGGGGCGTTTATGACATGCATGGTTTAGTATGGGAATGGACTTCAGACTTTAATAGTATCTTTTTGTCTGGAGAATCCAGAAAAGATAAAAGCGACGATAAAAATCTTTTTTGTGGAGGCGCATCTGTAAATGCATCCGACTTGATGGATTATGCTGCTTTTATGCGATATGCCTTTAGAGGAAGTCTTAAAGCGCAATATTCAACGCGAAATCTAGGTTTTAGATGTGCTAGTACAACAAAGCTATAATTTTAAATCATTTAAAAATGAAAAAAACAATAATGGCAATTTTCATTCTTCTTTTTACTTTGCAAAGTTGCAAAGAATCTAAAAAAGAAGACGGTTCATTAGCCACAGAAGACAAACCAATTAGTGATTTATCCATTTATAATTTGCCCTCACAATGGACAACCCAAGATGGAAAAGATATCGAACTAAAAAGTCTAAAAGGAAATCTTCTGGTTATGGTAATGATTTATACAACTTGTAAAGCTGCTTGCCCAAGATTAGTTGCCGATATGAGAAATATAGAATCTCGATTAAATAAAGAAACAAAGAAAAACGTAAAACTTATTCTCGTAAGTATTGATCCCGAAACTGATACTCCCGAAAAACTAAAAGCATTTGCTATTGCTAATAAAATGGAAAATGACCCGTGGATTTTCTTACGTTCTACAGAAGATAATACTCGAGAATTTGCAGCTGTTCTAGCTGTTAATTATAAAAAAATATCTCCCATAGATTTTTCACACTCCAATATTATAAGTGTTTTTAACCCTGATGGAGAATTAATTTACCAACAAGAAGGCTTAGGAGTAAACAATGATAAAACAGTAGACAGAATAAATCTGGAAGCAGAAAAAATTAAATAGGTTAATTAATTCGTAAAGAACAAGGGAAGATTTTGATTAATCGACTCTTGTTTTTTGTTTTATAATATGTTGAGGAATTAACCGCAAGGAGCTCAAAGGTTACGCAAGGAACGCAAAGTTAATCTGTAGCAAAAAAGAACGCGGATTAGCGCTGATTTATAAAAGTAAAGACGCGATCCCGAAGCGTCGGGACAGATTTTAAAACAATAAAAAGAAAATCCGTCCCGACGCTTCGGGATCGCGTTTTCGCCTTAGCGAATCCGTTTAATCCGCGTTCCTTTATTGACAAAGTGTTAGAATCCTTTTAATCATAATAATCTGTGGCGAAAAAATATTACAATCTAACATTTTTTGTCTTAATGATTGAAGCTGTAATTAAACTTAACCCTACAACAATAAGAACGCTTGTGCTGAAAATTTCTTCGTAATAACCCCAAAGTGATCCTTTACCAAAATAAAGAAATCCCCCTTGAATAAATAGCAATATTTCTGTTGCTATATATCCCAAAATAAAATACTTTATTCCTGCACGAAGTAAATAAGATTGATGCGAAAGCAGCTTATTCTGAATTAATACTCCAAGCAAAAATCCTGTGATTATACCTAAAGTTGTTAAATGAATAAAACCAACTATAAAACTTCGAATTTGATGTGAAATTTCGGCTAGATTAGGTATTAAAACCAATAATTGGATGCCTATTTTCAAGAATAAAGAACACAACGCCAAACCATATACTATTTTAGTCGTTGAATCTAAATTAGCTTTAAACGAGTTTATTTGAGGCTTTAGCATTTTATAAAAATGGACAAAAGCAACCAATTGCAAAACAACTCCAATAGTATTAATCCAACTTAATAAATTGTTCTCGACATACCAACTTACAGGAAATGCTATGGTTAAAAATGTAGCTATGATGAGTAGAGTGAAGAATATTTTGAACGACTTTTTTTCTATTTTATCTTCAAATTGCTTTAAAAACAAAGCCAAAACCGCAAACAAAAACCATCCATTAAACTGAAAATGCAGGAAAAACTGAATTGCAATTTGATAAAAAGCACTTTGTTTCCCCAACATACTTACTGCTGACCCTAAACACCAAACTCCGAAAGTCGAGAAAACCATAAATAAAATCGCTGCCAATAAAAGTTTATGATCGCTTCTTTTATCCTTAAAACCATCTCTCCAAACCAGCCAACAAAAAACATAACTGAGTACAATATGCATTGTAGAAAATATAATCGAAAACAAGGCATATCCCTGAATCGGGAAAGTTACCATCATACCAATAACAGCAAATTCGGTAACCCAGAATAACTGATTATAAATTGGTTTCTGACTTTTTTCTTTTGGGATAAAAAAACGAACAATTAAAACATAAATCATCAAATAAGCCCAACCTAACATCGCTACATGTGAATGTGCATGAAGTAAGAAACTATAATTTATATTTAAAGGAAATAGATAGACATAACGCATTAACAACCCCATAAGCGAAGCTATTAAAAAATTAAAGAAGCAACATACAACCCAACTTTTTTGCGAACTCATTTTAGTTAATAATTTCATCTTTATTTAAATTAAAAGTAGTTCAAAATAATCCTAATCTCCTATTTATAGAAATAAAAATGCACCGATGTTAATTAATTTATCGGTGCATTCTTTTATTAATTATACATTCTTATTTTTTAAGAAAACTCTTTTTCCATAATCATTGCTTTAGGAAATAAGATATTATTTTCCAGATGAATATGTGTATGCAAATTCTCTTCAAATTCTTTTAGCATAGCATACGTTACTTTGTAAGTAGTACATCCGTCGCTTGGCGCCTGATAATCATTAGTTAGGCTGGCAATTTCGCGAAAGCGTTCTCCTTCGGCATCATGCTCATGCATCATCATTGCAATTGGATTAGATACAGTTCCAAAAGGAGGTTGTGCTAAAGCTTCGTCTGTTTCTTTTGCTTTAACCATCTTTTTTATAAAAGGGAATAACATCAATTCTTCTTTTTTCATGTGTTGAGCTAATTCGCCTGCACATTCGGTAAACAATTGGTTTATCTTAAACAATTCTGGATGATTCCCTCCATGAACACTGCAAAGTTTATTTAGAAATTGCATTATAATGATAGATTTATCCTCTACATAACGGTGGTGTGTTTTCTCGATATAATCAGCCAATAAATCCAATGGCCATGAGTTAAAATCTATTGCATTAGTATCTTCGGCTGATAAAGCTTCTTTAATCTTTTTAAGCAAAACTTTAGAGTCAATTTCTTGCTTTGCACAAACTTCGTCGATGGTTCTGTTTCCTTTGCAACAAAAATCGATTTTATATTTTGAAAATACTGCTGCAGTTCTAAAATCTTCTGCTACAAATGTTCCTATTGTTTTATTTTGTAAATTTTCCATGATATTATTTTTATTTTATTATTTTCTTCTGTTTTTTAATGTCAAATCAAAGACAAACCAAGCCGTAGTTATAATTCCTATTCCGAAGATAGAATCCCCTATGGCACGCATCCATTTTAAAGTAATCATTGTAGGTTGTTGCATTAACTCTGATGAACGTGCATACCACATTCCGTGATCAATACTTTCGATAGCTTGCCAAATTCCTATTGGCAACAAACTCAATACAGCCATTAAAAACAACCCTATATTTAATGACCAAAACGTAATTTTAAGTAGTTTCTCGTTCCAGGTAATATTTCTGTATAAACTTCTTAAAACAAAAAGCATTAAACCAATTCCTAACATTCCGTAAACACCAAACAATGCTGTGTGTGCGTGAAGAGGTGTTGTATTTAAACCTTGTACATAATACAATGCAATTGGCGGATTGATAATGAATCCGAAAACTCCAGCTCCAAGGAAATTCCAAAACGCAACGGCTATCATAAAGTAAATAGGCCATTTGTAATCAATAATCCATTGTGTAGATTTTGATAATTTATAATTTTGGTATGCTTCAAAACCTATTAATGTAAGCGGTACAACTTCTAATGCACTAAATGAAGCTCCTAATGCCATAATAGCTGTTGGTGTTCCAGAAAAGTACAAGTGATGGAAAGTTCCAAGAATACCTCCCGACATAAAAATAATAGTTGCAAATAATACATTTAAAGTAGCTGTTTTAGTTTTTAATAATCCCAAACGAACAAATAAAAATGCGATAACAACTGTTGCAAATACTTCAAAGAATCCTTCTACCCATAGGTGTACAACCCACCATCTCCAATATTCGGCAATGGCTAAATTTGTTTGTCTTCCCCACATTAATCCTGCTCCATAAAACATGGCAATTGCTGTACAAGAAATCAAGAACAAAATGATTAGATTTTTTTCTTCTGTCTTTTTCTTTAAAATAGGAATTAGCGGACGTATCATTAATGCCAACCATAGGAATAATCCAACTAGAAGGAATATTTGCCAGAAACGTCCCAGATCTACATATTCGTAACCTTGATGTCCAAACCAAAAGTTTTGTACCAAATCTAGTTTTTGCATTACCCCAAACCATTGTCCTACCATTGAACCCAAAACAATGATTAATAAAGCAATAAACAAGAAGTTCACTCCAAAACACTGAAATTTAGGGTCTTTACCCGAAACTGCCGGAGCTATATATAATCCTGTAGCTAACCAAGCTGTTGCTATCCAAAAAATAGCCAATTGGGTATGCCAAGTTCGTGTAACTGCGTATGGTAAAATCTGATCTATAGGAATGCCATATAAAGCATTTCCTTCTACACCATAATGAGCTGTAATTATCCCTAAAGCCATTTGTAAAATCATCAATAAACTTACTACCCAGAAATATTTTTTGATCAAATGCATCGATGGAGTCATTCCCTGATTAAGTATTGGATCTTTACTAGGAAGCGGAAACTCCTCTTCTTCACCCGATTTTGCATGATAAAATACTAGGATTCCGATACTAAAAATCAGTAAAATAATACTGACACCCGACCAGGCAAGCAATTCTTTTGTGGCATTATTACCAACCAATTCGTCTGATGGCCAGTTGTGTGTGTATGAAATATCCGAATCGGGACGTTGGGTTACAGTTGCCCAAGTTGCCCAAAAGAAAAATGCATTCATTTTATGCATTCTTGCTTCGTCTTTTATTGAGTTTTTAGGAATTGCATATTCTTCTCTTAATTTATCAAACTTAGGATCATTGGTAAAAAGTCCTTGATAATATTCACTAAGATATTGAATTGCTGCTACTCTATTTTCTGAAATTGTAAGTGTTTGTGAATTTTTATCATAACGATTTGTTCTCACATCTTTTTGTAAGCGTATCTTTAATGCTGCTTGTTTTTCCTTATCTAAGTCATTAAATTCTTTACCATAATCTTCTTTCGAATATTTGTTCAGAATAAACATGGCTTCTCTATGCAACCAATCGGCAGTCCAATCTGGTGCTACATAAGCACCGTGTCCCCAAATAGATCCTACCTCTTGTCCTCCTATACTTTGCCAAACATTTTGCCCGTCTTTAATCTCATCTTCAGAAAAAATAAGTTTTCCGCTATCTGAAACTATTTGTTTAGGGATTGGTGGCGCTTGTTGGTAAATTTCATAGCCATAATACCCCAAAACAGCAAACGATATGCTCATTACCAAAGCAAATGCTATCCATAATTTTTTTTCTCTTTTCATTTTTTTAAATTTCATCAATAAAAGACTTTTTTATCCTTTATTAGTTTAATAAAAAACTCTAACCCCCTAATTTATGGATTAGAGTTCTTTAATTATTCAACAATTAAAACACCTTTCATCATGGCAACGTGCCCTGGGAAAGTACATAAAAAATTGTATGTTCCTTTTTTATCTACAGTAAACTCAATAGTATCCTCTTCTCCTCCACCAATTAATTTAGTATGAGCGATAATCGAAGCTTTTTCAGAAGCAGGAATATAATCAGTGTCTTTAGCAGCAGCAGCTTTACCCGCAAAAGCAGCTTCATCTGTACCTTCTTGCAAAATAACTACGTTATGTCCCATCGCAGCTTTAGGAATCTTACCTACGTGTTTTAATGTTAGCGTGATAGGTTTTCCTGCTACAGCTTTTAACTCTTTGGTATTAAATTGCATTTGATCATTTCCTTCAATAACCAAAACATTACTAACTGCTGCCGTTTGCCCTTCAGAATCCTCTGTTGGCTCACTTACCTCTGTTGGCGTATCAGTTGGTGCAGTTTCTTTTTTACCACATGAAGTTATTGCTAAACATCCCATTAGCATTACAATCGAAATTTTGACTTTTTTATTCATTTTTGAGTATTTAAATTATATAATATTAATTGTTTTTGTTTAATGCTTTAAGAAAAGAATCTCCTGATTTTACACCTAATGCGAGTTCTTCCAGGGTTGTATTTGTAAGCATATCTAAAAGTAATTCACGTATTTGCTTAAATTGATTATGTACCGGGCAAGGATGCACTTCTGAACATTCTTTTAAGCCAATACCACATCCTTTATATATGTTGTCTCCATCAATAGCATCAACAATCTGAATTAATTTAATAGATTTTACTTTATCAGTAGAAACCTCAAAACCACCTCCTACACCTTTTGCCGAATCTATAATTCCGTTTTTGGTAAGAATCTGCATTATTTTGGCAGTAAAAGGTTCTGGAGAATCAATTTCTTTCGCCACATCTTTTATCCCAACCCTAATTCCTTGTGATGATTTTGTAGCAATAAATATCGAGGCGCGAATACCATACTCACAGGCTTTTGAAAACATAGACTAGTTGATTTAATTTTATACAAATGTATTTAAAAACATATTAAAAGACAAATTTATCTTTAATAGATTTCTAAAATAAAAATCTTACCTTATTTATAACCAGAATAATTTAATTATTCAGAAACACATATTATAAAGCAAGATCCTATAAAAACTAATTTTAGTTTTATCTTTGGTAGATTATAATTTTGTAAAACCAAAAAATGTCTTTAAACAGCACCAAAGAATTGAAACTTGCTGTACTTATCGATGCCGATAATGTACCGTATAGCAATGTAAAAGGGATGATGGAGGAAATTACTAAATTTGGTACTCCAACAACTAAACGTATATATGCCGACTGGACTAAACCTAATGCAAACGGTTGGAAAAGCGTATTACTAGAACATGCCATTACCCCTATCCAACAATATAGTTACACCGTAGGTAAAAACTCTTCCGATTCGGCATTAATTATCGATGCCATGGATTTATTGTATTCGGGTAAACTAGACGGTTTTTGTATCGTTTCTAGCGATAGTGATTTTACCAGATTGGCTATTAGATTGCGTGAATCTGGTATGAAAGTAATCGGTATTGGCGAAAAGAAAACACCAAGTGCATTTATTGTAGCCTGCGATCGTTTTATATATATTGAAGTATTAGATGGCGCTATCAAAAAGAAAGAGCCAAAACCTACTACTTCTGACTCTAAAAAACCTGTTGAAAAACCAACTGGAAAGCAACCTGAGAAACAAACCGAAAAGCCACTAAACAAAATCGACCTTCAAACTATTGAACTTATCGAAGATACAATTGATGCAATTGGTGATGATGATGGATGGGCGTTCTTAGGAGATATAGGTAATCTTTTGGTTAAGAAGAAACCTGAATTTGACCCAAGAAATTATGGTTTTTCAAAATTAACTCCAATGCTAAAATCCTTAACAGATATTCTTGAAATCGACGAAAGAGATTCGGATAAAAAAGGAATCAAACATAATTACGTTCGCTTGAGATACAGCTAACATATTTTACAATTTACATTTATACTTTTCAAATTAAAAATTAAAAAACATGAGAAAAAAATTCTTTATCTACGGATTCTTATTGTTTCTAGTTGTTGCAGCAATTTATCATTATTCTGAGTCAGGACGTGGTTTCTTACTCCTTATTATTATTCCTATATTATTAGTTGTTGGTGTTTATAATACAATTCAAACAAAACATGCTATTTTAAGAAACTTTCCTGTTTTAGGTTATTTCAGGTATTTATTTGAAATGATTGCACCTGAAATTCAGCAATACTTCATCGAAAGATCTACAGACGGTAAACCTTTCTCAAGAAATCAACGTTCATTAGTTTATCAAAGAGCCAAAAATATAGATTCTAGTTCTCCTTTTGGAACACAACTAAATCTTAATCACGATAGTTACGAAGGAATCAAACATTCAATTTTTCCTGCCAAAGTAAATGACGAATTACCTCGTGTACTTGTAGGTGGTAAAGATTGTAAGCAGCCTTACTTAGCTTCTTTACTAAATATATCGGCAATGAGTTTTGGTTCGCTAAGCGAAAATGCTGTTCGTGCCTTAAATATAGGTGCACAAAAAGGAAAATTCTATCAAAATACTGGTGAAGGTGGACTTACAGAATTTCATCTTGCTGGTGGTGGCGATATAACTTGGCAAATAGGTACTGGATATTTTGGTTGTCGTGATGCAAATGGAAACTTTGATGGAGAAAAGTTTAAAGAAAAAGCATTACTTCCAAATGTAAAAATGATAGAAATTAAACTATCACAAGGAGCAAAACCAGGACATGGTGGTGTACTTCCTGCATCTAAAAACACAGAACAAATAGCCAAAATAAGAGGTGTACAACCACATACTACAATTTTATCTCCTCCTAGCCACAGCGCATTCTCTGATGCTAAAGGATTAGTTCATTTTGTGGCTCGCTTACGCGAATTATCTAACGGTAAACCTATTGGTTTTAAACTTTGTATCGGTAGCACTAAAGAATTTGAAGACATTTGTCATGAAATGATTTCCGAAGATTGTTTTCCTGATTTCATAACTATCGATGGTGCCGAAGGTGGTACAGGTGCAGCTCCGCTAGAATTTGCAGATGGTGTGGGTATGCCATTTGAGCCTGCTTTAATTTTTGTAAATAAAACATTGATTTCTCTAAATATTAGAGATAAAATGAGAGTAATTGGTAGCGGAAAAATTATCTCTGGATACTCTATCCTTCATGCTGTAGCACTTGGTGCGGATATGTGTAATAGTGCCAGAGGTTTTATGTTCTCATTAGGTTGCATCCAGGCTTTACGTTGTCATAATAATGAATGCCCAACGGGAGTTGCAACACAAAATAAAATGCTGATGAAAGGTTTAGTAGTTACAGATAAATCCGACCGTGTATTTCATTTCCATAAAAACACCTTGCATTCGGCAAATGAATTATTGGCTGCTGCAGGAAAAACACGTTTTGCTGATGTCGACATTAATATCTTTATGCGTGGTGATGAATTTACCAATTTATCCGAACTATATTTCCCAGATAATCTAACAAGCGTTACCAAACGCTAAATAAAAAAAGCCTCTTTGTATAAAACGAGGGCACTGAAAAACATCCCTTATTTTGATTGGGATTGTTTTTAGACAATGAAAAAACGCTTATAACAGGATTTAAAAATATCCGTTGTAAGCGTTTTTCGTTTTATATCTGTTTTTTATTTGCAGCTATATGAATCGATTTTTGATTTATAGGGGGCATTTTGTGTAGGCATACTTATTTTATAAATTTCTTACATTAATTTCAGTATTCTTTTTAAGTTGACTGTAAAAATAGCCATTGCTCCTTGCATTTGCATATTGGCAATGCCGTACGATATTGCTCTATCATAGCCATGTACGTTTTTTAACTCACTATTTTTAGCCTCTATTTTGTATCGATGTTTTGCTTTTTCTTTGAAATAATCCGTTTCTTGAAAGGCGATTTGTTCTTGGTGTAAGTCTGATTTTATCCTTACACAGTAGGTTTTTGTTTTTGCCCCTTTATAACACCCCTGTTTTAAAGAACAAGATTTGCATTTTTCGACATCGAAATAGTAGGTATATGTTTGATTTTTTCCAACATTTTTTTTGCCCTGTCTAGCTTTTCGTATAGCCATATGTCCTGCAGGACAAACCATTCTATCGGCATCTTTATTATATTGAAATTTATCTTCCTCTTTTCTTGTCCCATTTGCTACTGAAACATTTAACTTAGCTACAACTCTAATATTTTTCCCATTTGCTCGCTTGAGATTTTCTGTTCCTGAATAAGCTCCATCACCAATAATGGTATTTACATCAATTCCGTTTTGCTGACTAATCTCTAAGAGTTTTGGTAACTCTGGACCATCTGCTTTCTCTCCTGAGGTAACTACAGCCGCTGTGATGATTCGCTCTTCGGTCATCGCTAAATGAGTCTTGTATCCAAAGAAAGAGCTATCTGCGGATTTATGACCTGTTTTAGCATCTATATCTTTTGATAAGATAAAATTTTCCTGAGTATCTTCTATAGTTTCTTTAAGCAGATTTAGCTTTTCTTTTACAGCAGGTATAGAACTCAAAGATTCTTCTTTTTCTATGCGCTGCTCCAGTTCTTTACAATAGGCTAATTCTTTTTCCAATTCATTGGTATTGTTCTTCTCGGGCATATGCTCTTTGAATTGGTCATCAAATAAATATACTGTTCTTCGTAGAAGTTTAGAGCGCTCTCTTAATACATCAATTGCTGCAAATGGATTTGATCTTGATAAAGTGTGTGTAGCATCAACTATAATAGACCTGGATCTGATGATTCCCTTTTCGACGGCTATAGATACTGTTTTACCAATGAGTAGATTTAATAAGTCCGTATCCTTCAGGCGAAGTTTACGAAATTTCGTTAAAGAACTTGGATTAATAACACTCTCCTCTGGTGTCATTTCTAAGAAATACTTAAAAGACATATCAAAACGTGAACGTTCTACTACATCAACATCCGAGACATCATAAATTGTTTTTAGAAGTAAATACTTAAACATACGCACTGGGCTTTCTGCTGTACGACCATTAGTGATGCAATATTTATTTAGCAACTCATCGTAGATGAATGAGAAGTCTATGAGTTCGTTGATTTTTCTAAGGAGATTATCCTGAGGAACAATTAAATCATATAATGAGGAATAGGGACTAAACTGAATTTGTTGCTGTTGAATTAACATCTAAAAAGCCTTATGATTACACTCAAAAGATACAAAAAAAGGAGCAGAAACTTTTAGCTTCTACTCCTTTTAATTAACAATTTATTCGTGAAAAGGACTTTTTCAGTGCCCTCGTATAAAACAAAGAGGCTTTTAAGTTTTTAGGATATTTTACAAGCTTACTTTTCTTTTAACAGCTCTTTTAATTCTTCCTTATTAATTATTACTTTAGACAAAACTGTATTATCCTTAGCTAAAAAATACACATGAAAAGATACTCCTTCTTCGATTAACGCTTTAGGGAGTTGTTCTTTTTTAATCATTTCAGCCAACAAATCAGGAAATGCCTTGCTATATTTTTGTTTATTTGATTCGTTTTGCTCTAAATCGGTTTCTATTCTTATTTCAATTTTATTATCTTCTAAATATCCTCTGGCAGTAGTACCAATAATATTTTCGCCTTTAAAACTTGGTGCTATACTAGTATTGTAAGTAATAACGTATTCCTGAAGTTTTTGTTTGGTGTTTTTACAACTTACTAATGACAATATAATAACGATAGCAAATGAGATTTGGATAATTTTCTTAATCATATTTTTTTCTTTTGAGTTGAATCAATAAATCATTAATTCAAACATAATCTAATTATATTTCATACGCAATACCTATCATTGGACTGAACAGGATCACTCATACACCTTTGTCAAAGTTTTGAACCAAGGCTGTAAGGAACTTTGACAAAGGTCTGCAACGAACATATTCTACTTTCCGCTGGATTGCCATATAAAATATAACATACAGTGTCCCCAAACTCCGGAAGCTTCATAAAAACTACAAAGTCGAAATTCCATCAAAACTTTGTAACTTTGTATGAACATCTTTTTAATTACACACCTATATATAATGGATCTCGTTTTTGCTTCGAACAATAAAAATAAAATTCTGGAAATACAAAGTATACTCGACGGTAGTATAAAAATATTAAGCTTAGAAGACATTGGTTGTCACGAAGACATTCCAGAAACTGCTGATACTATTGAAGGTAACGCTATTCTTAAAGCCGATTACGTTACCCAAAAGTATGGCTACGATTGTTTTGCCGATGATACTGGTCTTGAGATTAGTGCACTAAATGGAGAACCTGGAGTATATTCAGCCAGATATGCAGGAGAACAACGCAACTCTGATGATAATATGAATAAAGTTTTAAACGGGCTTAATAATGTTTCTAACCGAAAAGCTCATTTTAAAACTGTAATTGCATTAAATTTAAACGGAAAGCAACACCTATTTACAGGTATTGCTGATGGAAGTATTACTCAGGATAAAAAAGGAGATCAAGGCTTTGGCTATGACCCGATTTTTCAACCTGAAGGCTATGAAGAAACTTTTGCTGAATTACCTTTAACTGTTAAAAATAAAATTAGTCATCGCGGAAAAGCAACCCAACAACTTATTGATTTTCTGAACCTCGTTCAATAATTGTTTAGAATGCAACATTTTACATCCCAAATTTTAAATTTCTAGACGTTTTTTTGCTGCAATTTCATAAAAAACGATGATAAAATACTTAATCAAAAACATAACCGTTTGATAATCAAATCATAATAAATATACAATTCTTAAAATAGCATTAGTTTATCTGAATAATTAACAGTAATTTTGCACCCTATTTTAAAAATACATATGAATAAATTTGAACAATTAGGATTGAGTGAATCGTTACTGAAGGCGATTTTAGATCTAGGATTTGAAAATCCGACTGAAGTACAGGAGAAAGCGATTCCCCTATTATTGGAAAAAGACACAGATATGGTTGCGTTGGCTCAGACAGGGACAGGGAAAACGGCAGCTTTTGGTTTTCCGCTAATTCAAAAAATTGATGCCAACAACAGAAATACACAAGCATTAATTTTATCTCCAACCCGCGAGCTTTGTTTGCAGATTACTAACGAAATTAAAAACTACTCTAAATACGAAAAAGGTATTAATGTAGTAGCAGTTTACGGTGGTGCAAGTATAACAGAACAAGCTAGAGACATAAAAAGAGGAGCACAAATTATTGTGGCTACTCCAGGTAGAATGCAAGATATGATTAACAGAGGATTGGTAAACATTTCTCAAATCAACTATTGTGTTCTTGATGAGGCTGACGAAATGTTGAACATGGGATTCTACGAAGATATCGTAAACATCTTATCAACATCTCCAGACGAAAAAAGCACATGGTTGTTCTCTGCAACTATGCCACAAGAAGTTGCTAGAATTGCAAAACAATTCATGCACGAGCCATTAGAAATTACTGTTGGAGCTAAAAACTCAGGTTCTTCAACTGTATCTCACGAATTTTACTTAGTAAATGCACGTGATCGTTACGAGGCTTTGAAACGTTTAGCTGATGCTAATCCAGACATTTTCTCTGTAGTTTTCTGTCGTACTAAAAGAGACACTCAGGCTGTTGCCGAAAAATTAATCGAAGATGGATACAGCGCTGCTGCATTGCACGGAGATTTATCTCAGGCGCAACGTGATGGCGTAATGAAATCTTTCCGTGGAAGACAAATTCAGATGCTTGTAGCTACTGACGTTGCTGCACGTGGTATTGATGTTGATAGTATTACTCACGTTGTAAACTACCAATTACCTGACGAAATCGAAACTTACAATCACCGTTCTGGACGTACTGGTAGAGCTGGAAAATTAGGAACTTCTATCGTAATTGTTACTAAAAGTGAATTACGTAAGATCTCTTCTATCGAAAGAATTATCAAACAAAAGTTTGAAGAAAAAACTATTCCTTCTGGAATCGAAATTTGCGAAATCCAATTATTGCACTTAGCAAACAAGATTAAAGATACTGAGGTTGATCACGAAATTGACAACTATCTTCCTGCTATTAACAATGTTTTAGAAGGATTATCTAAAGAAGAATTAATCAAGAAAATGGTTTCTGTTGAATTTAACCGTTTTATTGCTTATTACAAAAAGAACAGAGATATCTCTAATCAATCATCTGGTTCTGAAAGACGTGATGATAGAGATGGTGCTGCAAGACCTAATAACAATGGTGGTGCAACAAGATATTTCGTAAACATTGGATCAAGAGATAATTTTGATTGGATGTCATTAAAAGATTACTTGAAAGAAACATTAGACTTAGGTCGTGATGACGTTTTCAAGGTAGATGTAAAAGAAGGTTTCTCTTTCTTTAACACAGATCCTGAGCACACTGACAAAGTTATGGAAGTATTAAACAACGTACAATTAGAAGGACGTCGTATTAATGTTGAAATTTCTAAAAATGACGGTGGTGGAAGACGTGACCATAACGGAAGAAGTTCTGGTGGTGGTTTTGGAGGCGGAAGAAGTTCTGCTCCAAGAAGAGAAGGTTCTGGTGGCGGATTTAGAAGCGACAGAAATTCTGCTCCAAGAGAAGGTGGTTTTAGAAGCGACAGAAACTCAGCTCCAAGAGAAGGTGGTTTCAGAAGCTCGGCTCCAAGAAGCGAAGGTGGTTCTGATAGAGCTCCAAGACGTTCTGAAAGCTTTGGTGATTCATCAAGACCAAGAAGACCAAGAAGAGATTAATACTCTTTGTTAATTTTCTTATAATTATACTTGAAGACTACAAAATATTTAATCCTGATTTACTACTTTTAAAGTTTTAAATCAGTTTATGAAATATTTTGTAGTTTTCTTATTTTTAGTACTTTCCACGACCGCGTTTTCTCAAGACATTGAGCATTCTCAACGAGTATCTGGTTACATTGTTAACGACAACACAAAACTTCCTCTATCTAGCGTAAACATCATTAACCTTAATAAGGTAAGAGGTGCTACATCTGATGCTAAAGGATATTTTGAAATTGATGTACAGCCAAATGATACCTTACACTTCTCTATTTTAGGATTCCAGTCCTTAAGGATTCGTGTTACGAATGACTGGATAAAAAACAAAGTCACAAAAATTCAGCTTACTGAAAAAGCAATTGCCCTTGAAGAGGTAATTATACGCCCTTTTAACCTAACTGGTTATCTGGAAGTTGACTCTAAACTGATTCCTGCAAAAGAAAATTATCGATATAGTATTTCAGGTTTAACCCAAGGATATGAAGCTGGAGAATATTCGCCAAATGCCTTTGGTAAAGTATTAGGATCCATCTTTAATCCGACAGATGTACTTTATAATTTTTTCGGAAAAAACCCCAAGGAGCTCAAGAAACTCAAGGAAATGAAAAAAGACGATACAGTGCGTAACTTATTAGAATCTAAATTTGACAGAGAAACCGTAGCTGTACTTCTTGGAGTAAGCAAAGATGAAATTCCTGAGATTTTAAAACGTTGCAACTACTCTGATTCTTTTATACAATCGGCAAATGACTTACAAATAATGGATGCCATAAGCGGTTGCTACGAGCAATATAAAATACTTAAACGTAATTAAAATTACTTTAAATAATAAAAAGCAAATCCTCTCTACCAAAAGTAGTTGAGGATTTTTTTTGCGTCAGCATTATGCATCATAGCTATTTCAAGATAAAATCCGTACTTTAACTGTAAATAAAACCTCTATTACAATGAAACGAAGAATAAACAAAGTCTTGGATTTTATAGACCTTCACAAAGGAGAAGAAGACAAAAAGAAGGTAATCGAAAATATTACTGGTGCCATTTCTTTTAGAGGTTCCAATTTATGGATATTAGCATGTGCGATACTTATTGCATCTGTTGGTCTGAACGTAAATTCTACTGCTGTAATTATAGGTGCCATGCTAATATCGCCTTTAATGGGGCCGATTGTTGGAGCTGGTTTTGGTTTAGGCATGTACGACTTCGAATTGGTCAAAAAATCCATTAAGAACCTTCTTATCGCTACATTTGTAAGCTTAGCTATATCGACTATCTATTTTTATGTAAGTCCCTTTAAAGAAGCTCAATCTGAGCTTTTAGCACGAACATCACCAAACATATATGATATCCTAATTGCCTTTTTTGGGGGATTAGTTGGTGTAATTGCAGTAACCAGAGTCGAAAAAGGAAATCCTATTCCTGGTGTAGCTATTGCCACAGCATTAATGCCTCCTTTATGTACTGCTGGATATGGCTTGGCATTAGGAAACATTAGCTATTTTTTTGGTGCTATGTACTTATACACTATAAACTGTGTGTTTATTTGTATTGCCACTTTTGTGATTGTAAAATTTCTAGAATATCCTGTTGCAGAACAACTGGATTTAAAACGCGAAAGACAAGTAAAATACGGAATTTCAATTCTTATAATGCTTATGATTTTGCCTAGTATTTATTTTGCTTATCAGCTTTTTGTTGAAAAAAGTTACACTCAAAGAACCGAAACTTTCATACAAAAGGAATTCACCGACCATGATTACCCAATAATATATGAGAAAATAGAATATAATTCGAAACCTAAGAAAATAAAACTTGCCTTTTTATCTAAAAAATTCAATCATCAGGAAATTGTTGATTTGAATAAAAAATTGGTCGAATACAACCTACTTAATACGCAACTGATAATTCAGCAAGATACTTTTAATCTAAGTAATGATGTTCTTAAAAGGATAAACTCTAGTAAGGATTTAGTAGATAAAAAAGATATTCTCATTAATAGTTTACGAGAACAACTATCCGAATACCAATTTAATAATGAGCAAATTACAAACGAATCAAAAGCATTATTCCCTTATATATCGGCATTAGCCATTGGAAATTACTCTTATAAAGATGGACAAACTACTAAAATAATTCCAATAGTTTTATACCAAAGCAAGAAAGAATTAGATCATGAAATGGATAAGAAATTAAAATCCTGGCTCAAAATTCGACTAGCAAAAGATTCGATAGAAGTGTATAAACAGGTATCTAAATAAGAAATAGTACCTGAAATTATTTTAACAAAAAAGGTTTTACTCTTTACAAGTATAAACATCTGAAAAATAGTCACTATATTTACTTATATATAAAAAGAAATTAACTAAACTTAAATATCATGGCAAAGAGTCAAGACGCTAAAAAAACAGCAAAAAAAGAACCTCTTAAAACTGCAAAAGAAAAAAAAGAGGAAAAGAGAGAAAAGAAAAATAGTCCTAAAAGAGACTAATTTTTAGGAATCAGTCGCAGTTTTTAGTATACAGTTTTTTTAACTGAAAACCGAAAACTGCGACTGTGAACTTTATTACTTAACAGGAATATTTGATAGAATTTCTAATACAAATTTCCAATATTTTTGAGCAGATGAAATACTTGCTCTTTCGTCTGGCGAATGTGCTCCATGAATTGTTGGACCGAAAGAAATCATATCCATATCTGGATAATTTGTTCCTAGAATCCCACACTCTAAACCAGCGTGACAAGCTACAACTTTTGGTTTCTCATTATTCTGTTTCTCGTAAATTCCAACTAAAACATCTAATATCTCAGAGTTTACATTTGGAGT
Organism: Flavobacterium sp. GL_143; assembly: GCF_057834355.1. NCBI lineage: Bacteria > Pseudomonadati > Bacteroidota > Flavobacteriia > Flavobacteriales > Flavobacteriaceae > Flavobacterium > Flavobacterium sp. GL_143. The sequence continues at coordinate 5,294,875 of NZ_CM174401.1, forward strand.
CCAACCAGGATAACTTCCTGAAAGCTCTACTTCGCACCCTACTAGTTCAAAAGCAGAACGCAATGAATTTGCTAAATCAAATTTAGAAGTTTCAACAGAAGAACGTGTTAAACATCCTATAGAAATCTCCCCGTCTTTTACAATTACACGAGCAATATTATTAGATGTTTCTACTAAATCGTCCATATCAGCACTCATTCTGTAAACTCCATTGTGAGCTGCATAAATAGCACGAATAATTCCTTCCTGAACACCTAAATCCATAACTTTTTTAGGTAAATCGCATTTTACGATTTCTATTGTAAGGTTTGGTTCAGTTGTTTTATATTCAGTTTTAATATCGTTGATGATTTCTTGCATATCAAAAATGTAAGCTTCATCAAACATTTCTGAAATAATCACTTTTGCAACACTTTCTCTCGGAATTGCATTACGTAAGCTTCCTCCATTGATTTCAACAACTTGTAATCCGAAGTTTTCGAAAGCATCAAATAATAAACGGTTCATTATTTTATTTGCATTCCCTAAACCTTTATTGATATCCATTCCTGAATGACCACCATTTAAACCTTTTACAGTAATAATATGCCCAACAGAACCTTCTGGAACTTCTTCTTCGCTATAGGTTCTTGTAGCTGTTACATCAATTCCTCCTGCACAACCAATATCAATTTCGTCATCTTCTTCAGTATCTAAATTTAATAAAATCTGACCTTGAAGAATTCCTCCTTTTAAATTTAATGCACCAGTCATTCCTGTTTCTTCATCGATTGTAAACAATGCTTCGATTGCAGGATGCGGAATGTCTTTACTTTCTAAAATTGCCATTATTGTTGCAACTCCAAGTCCATTATCTGCACCAAGTGTAGTTCCTCGAGCACGAACCAAATCCCCATCAACATACATATCAATTCCTTGTGTATCAAAATCAAAAACCGTATCGGCATTTTTTTGATGTACCATATCCAAGTGTCCTTGTAAAACAATTGCTTTACGGTTTTCCATTCCTGGAGTGGCTGGTTTACGGATAATTACATTGCGAATTTCATCCTCAAAAGTTTCTAATCCTAAACTAGTACCGAAGTTTTTCATGAACTCAATAACACGCTCTTCTTTTTTAGACGGACGAGGTACAGCATTCAAATCGGCAAACTTATTCCAAAGTGCTTTTGGTTCTAAATTTCTTATTTCTTGACTCATTTATGTTTTGTTTGAAGTTTAACATTTTCCAACTTCAAAGTTACAAAGTTTAAATTCTTTTTCGATACTAATTGATATTGTATTTATATTTACGTATCCAAAATTTACACTGTGAAACGAAAATATATCCTTCCTCTTTTTTTACTCCTACAAATCATCATCTTAAAGATTATTCCATTCTTTCCAGAGTTCATCGAAAAAAATTATAGTAACGGATTGTATTTAAAAATTGCTTCCTTTTCTAGAATTACACTTGGCGGAATTCCTTTTTCGATAGGAGATTGTATTTATTTTATCTTGATTGTATTGTTTTTAAGATGGCTTTGGATAAAACGAAAATCATGGAAATTATTATGGAAAGATAATCTCCTGACTGTTTTAAGTTATCTGTCGGTATTTTATTTTTTATTTCATTTTCTATGGGCGTTTAATTATTACCGAGAGCCTTTATTTGAAAAAATGGGAATTCAAAAGGATTATACTGATGCCGATTTATTGACTTTTACCAAAAAACTAATTACGAAAACCAACACCATTCAATTACAAATAACCAAGAATGATAGCCTTAAAGTTGTGTTTCCTTATTCGCAAGAACAGGTTTTTAACATGAACTTAAACGGATATAATAATCTTGCTGCCGAACATCCTTATTTTACCTATTCGCATTTAAGCGTCAAGAAATCATTATTTAGTTTACCGCTCACTTATATGGGTTTTGGTGGTTATTTAAACCCATTTACTAATGAGGCTCAAGTAAATAGTCTTGGTCCCATGTATAGTTTTCCAATGACTACAAATCACGAAATGGCGCACCAGATGGGATATGCCAGCGAAAATGAATGTAATTTTATAGGCTTTCTGGCATCGATAAAAAATGACAATATCTATATTCAATATTCGGGTTATAGCTTGGCGTTGCGTTATTGCTTAGGGATTATTCAAGCAAAAGATGAAAAATTATCTAAACAGTTAGTAAAAACCGTTCATCCCGGAATTATAAAAAACTATAAAGAAAGTCAGGATTTCTGGAAACAATATGAGACTTTTATCGAAACTGGTTTCCATATTTTCTATGATAATTTCTTAAAAATAAATCAGCAAAAAGACGGCATGGAAAGCTACAGCAAGTTTGTTGATTTAATGGTTAATTACTATAAAGGAAAAGAACTATAACTTGGAGAACTTTTTTTCTAACTCATCCAACCAATTTTCACGTTTGCTTTGGCTCACCATTTTTACTCTATTATAACTGATCCATTTTCTATTTTTATAGCCTAATTTCCAAAATATGCCTCTCATAAATGCTTTTTGAATTGCATTGCCAAAAATCCAACGATAAATATATCTTGGCGTATTCATTGTTGTAATTACTGTAACCCCTTTTATATTATTTAATAAAGGCTTCATTCTTGTATTCTTGTCATTTGCATAATCATAAGCCAGCCCAGGAAAAATTACTTTATCGATAAAACCTTTCATTAAAGCTGGCATCAATTCCCACCAGATAGGGAATATAAAAATGAGATAATCCGCTTTTTCCAGTCGTTGCTGATAAGCTATAACTTGCCTGTCGCTAGGTTTTTTATCTCTAAACGATTTTAAATCTTCGGCTGTCATTACTGGATTAAATTGCTCATTATCCAGATGAATTAAATCCATAGAATGTTGTGCAGTTTTAAGGCCTTCTTGTACCGCATCGAGTAAAGCATTACAATAACTTCCTTTAAATGGGTGATTAAAGATGATTAAATAATTCATAGCTTTTTATTTAATTTGAACTAATTTTATTAATATAAGAATCAATGTTTCTGATAATCTCATCATAATCCTTAACTTTTCCGATATCGAAAATGAATTTATCAGGTCTGATTACAACAAAATCTACTTTATTTTTAATCATCCATTTATTAAAAAAAACAGATTTAATCTCGATCGAGGAATCCGAAAAATCTTCTACGAGCGAAATGTATTTTAAAAAACCTGAAGGGTTAAAAGGGATTATTTTACAATCTGAACGAAATAGCACAACCCAATGAAAACCACATAATTCATCAAAATATACTTTTCTTTGATTTTTTAAAATAACAAGGGGTTGAGGGATTCGTTTGCCTACCAAAGGATGCTTTAATTTTGAAAAATTTTTGACCTCTAAACCATAAAGATATTTTTCTATAAGTGCATCAATAGGTTTGCTGGGCAAAACATTCAGCAATCGTAAGAATCCATTCCTAAAAGATGCCAAAATAGGATTAGAATACTGAATAAATCCACCTAAAACAGAAGCCACTTTTATTATTTTTTCTACCTGTGGTGCTCTTTCCTTATAATAAGAATCTAATAATTCATTTGTTGCTACATTAAAATTAGTACAAGCGCTAACAATCTTCCAAGATAAATTTTTAGCATCTTTTATACCAGAACACATACCTTGTCCTAAAAAAGGCGGCATTTGATGTGCTGCATCTCCTGCAAGAAAAACAGTGTCTGAACGCCATTCCTTAGCTACTAAAGTATGGAATACATATTTTTTCTTTCTAATAATTTCAAAATCATGAATAGGAAAATGAGATGCCAATCTTGGAATCATCGTATCTGCCAGCATTTCATCTGAAAATTTAGCATGTTTTTTAGAAATCATAAATTCCCACCTAAAATGATCTTTAACCCCATTTACATAGGTCATAGGTTGGTTTGGATCACAATATTGTTTATGATCTTCGGAGAAAATCTTTTTTCCTATATAATTTGTATCAACAACAAACCATTCTTTTTTAAATCCAAAATCATGAACAGCTATATTCATCTTTTTTCGAATGGCACTTCTACCTCCGTCGCAGGCAATAAGAAATTTACCTTTTACATTTATAGATTCCTTTCTATTATTGGTTAATACCAAAGAAACTGTATCTACTTTTTTATCTAAATCACTCCAAGTTGTTTCTTTTAAAAATTCGACATTTGGATACTGCAAAAACCCGTTTCGCAAATGTTTCTCGATTTCAGGCTGCAAAATCCAACTACAATCAGGAATGTCTTCGGAAATACTTGAATTGGGTTGAAACTGAAAAAGTAGCTTATCTTTTTTTGAAACTAATGAATAATTTACAAAAGGCTTTATCGCATCTTTTTTCATTCCTTCATAAAGTCCTAATTCCTGAAAAATTCTAATTACGTCTTCATCAATGTGTACAGCTCTAGGATATTCGATAATATCCGCTCCCCTATCAAAGAGTAAAACCTTTAAATTTTGCTTGCCAAAATAATTAGCAAATGTGGCTCCTGTGGGGCCACATCCTGCTATTATTACATCATATACTTCTTCCATATGATATTTAAATTATAATTTTTCGACTAACAAAGCTGTTGCTGTAAGTCCTGGCCCAAATGCCATTGCTACAATTTTTGTCCCTTGTTTTATTGTTGGATCATTTATAATTTCATTAAAAATATGAGGTACTGTTGCTGATGACATATTACCTTGGCGACGTAATATTTCGTAAGACCAGCGGGCTTGTTCTTTAAAAACTCCTATTTCGTCAACTACATAATCAATTATTTTAGGACCACCGGGATGAATTGCAAAATGCATATTGTATTTTTCTTCTTCAAGATTTATACCTGCTTTTTCACAAAGTACTGACAAAAATGATTTGATATTTTTACGAATAAAAACAGGAACTCGCTTAGAGAGTGTCATTATAAAATTAAACTCTCCTAAATCCCATGACATATCTTCTAAAGAATCGGGTATAATAACTTCATGCGAAGCCAAAACACGCAATCCTTTTTTCTCCTCTATACTATCATCACTCATGAAAGCCTCTTCTTCGAGTAAAGAATATCCAATAAATCCATCTGCAAAAAGAGAGCAAATCATAGTATTAGAGATAGAAAATTCAGTTAAATTAAGATGGGCAGACAATAGTTCTGTATGAATAACATCAACCCTTCCGTTACCAGGACTAGCGCTGATTAAACTGCTTGCGGTACGAATCGCCGGAAAAGCTCCATAACATCCCATTTGATAAGAATGTGTTACTTGGGCTGTTTCCCATTCTCTTTTTATAACGGCTTCTTGAGCTACACTAGGTGAGGCATAACCAGAACATGTAACATGCACGAGATTTTCTGGAGCAGTTACTGTTTTAGAATAAAATTCGTCAAAAACATAACTCATTTTTTCTTTAAACCATTGCATACGGTTCCCTATTTTAGGGATACACAAATCGCCAGACTCGTTCGTAAGACTATTAGGGTATTGATAATCTAAATACGAAACATCATCCATTTCGTTTTCAATAAACTGGGCTACTTCTTCAAAAATTAAAATCTGCCTTTGACTAATGTTTTCGGGAGAAATAGAATACTTATCAACTTGATCGGAGACAAACTCAAAGCTGGTTGATACCTCGTCTTCTCCAGCAAGCGATAAAACAGATTGGTTTTGAAAATGATGGTAAAGAAATTTAGTGTATTCATTAAGTTTCCTTTGGTCAATTAATTTCCCGACAAGGATAGGTTGGAAATTAAATAGAATAATTTTTTTGTTCATTTTTTTTGGGGGGTTAGTTTTAAACAAATTTCAGTCAAATTTGTTTTTTAAAAATTAACAATTGTTAATTAAAAATGTACAAAAAACCCACCCTTAAAATATCTCAATTACATTGGAAACCTTATTTTTTACTTTTCCTCGCTCGAATCCGGCTTAAAGATACCGTAGTAATTCCTAAATAGGAAGCGATATATTGCAAAGGGACACGTTGCAATATATGTGATTTGTTTTTTAACAAATTTTGATATCGTTCTTCGGGTTTCTCTTTTATATAAGATAAAAAATGATGTATATAATTAATAAATCTATCCGAAGTAAAATCAAAAAATAATTCTTTTAACGAAGGGTTTTCATCCATGATAATTTTCCAATGTTCCTTTCTAATTACCAAAACTGTCGTATTTTCTATAGTATCTAAGCTAAAAAAACTGGGAGTATCTTTTAAAAAACTCTCAAAGGAAGCAACAAAATCATTTTCAAAGAAAAACTGTATCGTTATTTCATTACCGTTATTGTTATTAGAAAGTCGCATACTTCCTTTTACTACAAAGTATAGCGTATTAGAAACATCTCCTTCTTTTAAAACGGTTCGCTTAGATGGCAAATTTATTTCTGACCAAAATTCTTTGTAATTAGCAATAATATCACCCAGCTCAGGATGAGTATTAGATATTCTAGTTAGCATTTATTATAAAATTAAGATTCAAATTACGTTGCTTACTAATACAGCATATTTTATGTTTATATTCAGATAATCAAATGTACTTGACAGTCAAAAAGAAACTATTAGTTGTTTCGCTAAATATTTTTCAAAGTTTTTAATTTACACCAATATAATGATGCTTTTATATTTGATACAGACTGAGTGTTCATTTTAGATTATTGAATTACTAAGTTTCTGAAACGCGAAATTATAACTATTCTTACAATTTATAAAGATATACGAAGACATAAATTGTTAATTTTGCCTTACATTCTTTTTCTTTTGTTAAAATAAAAATAAGAACCTTGAATTTATAAGCTAGTAATAATCTTATTATGGAAATATTCTTCTCATGATATAAACTGTGCAGCAATAATTCTATTATGAAGTATTAATATCAAAAAAATATAAAATAAAAAGATGTACTTTGTAACAAAATCAGTGTTCCTAACACTAATATATTTATGAGCGATAATTTAGAACATTCATTTGTTGTGCAATTGCAGGCAAACCAGAATATAATCCACAAGATTTGTAGATTATATACTGCCAACCAAGATGCTCACAAAGATTTGTTTCAGGAAATTACGATTCAGCTATGGAAAGCATATCCAAAATTTAGGGGCGACAGCAAATTCTCTACCTGGACCTATCGTGTCGCGTTAAATACCGCTATTACTTTATATCGAAAAACGAAACGCTCGATAGCAACTGTAGAGTTTGAAAATCACCAACATTTTATAAAAGAAGTTGATTACAACTGTGAGGAAGAAGAACAAATTAAGTTAATGTACAAAGCCGTTTACCAACTAAACGATATCGAAAAGGCATTGGTTTTTATGTATCTTGAAGATAAAGATTATCAGGAAATTGCCGAAACGTTGGGTATTAGTGAAGTGAATGCACGAGTGAAAATGAATAGAATTAAAGGGAAACTTAAAAAAATATTAAATCCTTAAAAAAATTATGAAAGAACTGGATTTACTAAAAAAAGATTGGAACAAAACGGCAGACACTTTTCATCAAGTATCTGAAGTTGAAATTTATAACATGATTCATAAAAAATCGTCTTCGATTGTGAAATGGATTTTAGTTATAAGTCTTCTAGAAATATTATTTTGGACAATATCAAATTTTGTATTTAGCATTGATGATTTTTTAAAACAAATCAATCATCCTGAATACATACTATATCTTGAAGTAATAACTTACTTTAATTATGTAGTAGTATTAATTTTTGTGTATTTTTTCTATAAAAACTACACAACAATTTCTACAACAAAATCTACAAAATTACTAATGAGTAGTATTTTAAAAACCCGAAAAACGGTTCAATACTACGTTTGGTACAACTTGGCAATGGCTGTTTTAAGTTCTGTTATAAGTTTCTTTATTGCTTTTTCAAGCCCAGAAATGAATTATCTTAAAGAAAAGATTGCTACCAATGCAACGGTAATGTTAATGGTAATAGGGATTTTACTATTAGTGACTCTTGGATTCCTAGGGCTCTTCTGGTGTTTTTACAGACTTATATATGGTACGTTACTACGAAGATTGTACTCTAATTATAAAGAACTTAAAAAGATTGATTTATAGGTAAAGAAAGGTTCAAAGAGGCAAAGGTTCAGAGAGATAAAGCTTAGAGATTAATAGGGATACAATAAAAACTAAAAAGGGAGATGTAAAATATTTTACATCTCCCTTTTTTATGAAAATCATTTATCTGGAAAACTAATAATCCCATCTACGCATTTGATTTAGTTCTTCCTGAACTTTTAGCTCTTCAGATGGAATAACTTTTAAAAATGAAGGATGTTGTTCGATAGCAAACTCTACTTTTTCAACAATTTCTTCTATAGTTTCATTATCATAGTCAATAACAAGTGGCTCTTTGATAATAAATGATTGCAGAATTCCTTTCTTTTTCAATCGTAATCCTTTTTTGTCAAAAGAACGACGGAAACCATCTATCACAATCGGAACTACTATTGGTCGGTGTTCTTTAATAATATGTGCTGTACCTTTACGAACTGGCTTAAATGACTTGGTTGTTCCTTGCGGAAACGTAATTACCCAACCATCATTAAGTGCCATTTTAATATTTTCAGTATCATTTGGGTTTACTTCTCTTTTTTCGGTAACATCTACGCCTTTAGCACGCCAAGTACGCTCTACTGTTATTGCTCCTACATAAGATAAAATTCTTGGCAGCAACCCTGCTCTCATTGTTTCTTTGGCAGCAACGTAATAAATATTCATTTTAGGTTGCCATAGATAGCCTACATTTTTTATATTATCCTCTCTCCCACTTAAACTTGCGTTAAAAACATGAAACATAGCCACAACATCGGCAAAATATGTCTGATGATTGGATATAAAAAGAACATTTGTATCGGGTAAGCTTCTTATAATTTCTGAGCCATCAATTTGTAATTCATTAAAACCACGATAGCGTCTGTGCGTAACTGCTCCAAAAACTCGAATTAACCATTTTTTAATGAATAATATATGACCAAAAGGATTTCTTTTAAACAATCCCATAAATTTATGTGTTATTTTGAAAAATTAGAAGGACAAACTTACGAAATTTATTTTTGTCGTCCCAAGTAGAAACTAGTCTATGAATGCAAATTGCAACTTATTTAATATCAGCATTAATACTGTCAATTATTTAAAATAAACGTCCCTTTATGTTAAATAATTGTATCTTAAAAAAAATAATACTTTCTATTACTTTTATCTAAGGTGTGAGCTTTTAAATACCGTGCTAAAACTATTTGGTTACAAAATTCTCTTTTAAAAAATCTTTCAATTCACTTAATATCATAGCAGTAGCTCCCCAAACAATATGCTTTTCTATCTTAAAAGCCGGAACCGAAATATTAGCCGCATACGAAGTTGATAAAATGGTATCAATAACTATTTCATCATCTAAAAAAACTGAAAGTGGCAACTCAATAATATCAGCAACCTCTCTAGAATCTGGATAAAAATGAATTTCCTCATTACAAACTCCAAGAAAAGGATGTACCATAAAATTACTAGGCGGAATATACATAGGTGTAAAAGCCTTTAATACCTTAATTTTTTCAGGTGAAACTCCTACTTCTTCATGAGTTTCTCTTAAAGCTGTTTGTTCATAATTTTCATCTTCGAGTTCATATTTCCCACCAGGAAAAGCTATTTGCGACGAGTGAACTCCATTATAGGCATTACGAACAATTAATACCAAATGTGTTTTTCCGTTTTTGGGATAAAACAACATCATAACTGCAGCAATTCTTGGGTTCTTAGTATTCATATCCTGATTTATCAAGGACTCTACTCTTTCCAAAGGTGCCATTTTTAAGTGAGCATCAATAGCTGGAAGTTTTGCATGGGCAAAATTGGGAACAAAATGTAAAAAGTCTTGAAAATCCATAATCAAAGTCTATTTTTGTAGTCTCAAATAATATATAAATATACTTTAGAAAATGGTGTCTCACAAATTTTCTAGATCTTAAGCCAATAAAAATGTATAGTAAAGAAGAATCACAAAAATTAAAACGAGAATTCTGGGTTTCTTTCGCAGAAAAATATCCTCGAAAATGGGTGCTTTATGATACCAAAATAAAAGATTTTTCATTTAAATTTTATGTCGATAATAAAAAAGCACAAGTCTTAATAGATATCGAACATCGCAGTGATGAAAAACGAAATGCTTACTATGAAAAACTAGAAGCCTTAAAAAATATTCTGGAAGAAGAATTTATTAAAGATCTAATTTTCGAAAAAGAATACACACTGGAAAGCGGAAAAACTATTAGCCGAATTTGGGTTGAAAAACTTGGAGTTGGTTTTAGCAATCGCAATTATTGGGATGCTATTTTTGATTTCTATTACGAGAAAATGAATGCACTGGAAATGTTTTATCTAGAGTATGATGAGTTTATTAAGGATATTGAGTAGATTCAGAGTTTCGAAGGTTTTCCTGTAGAGATGCACAGCAGTGCGTCTAAAGGTTCAAAGAAACAAAGGTTCTATGAATTGTGGCAATATAATTTTATAAAAAGGAACAAACAAACCCGACAAGTTTTATAACTTATCGGGTTTGTTTTTTTAGTTACTAATTATTGCGATAAAAGCTAAAAATCAGTTTTGTTTAGCTTCAAAAACAACAAATTAATACAAGTAAAAAAACTCAAATTAAAACACTTAATTTCTTACAAACGTTAATAAAATTTTTATATTTGACAAAATTAAACCTAATCAATGAAAAAAATTTTACTCGCAATTATTTTAGTTTCATTTGCTAAAACTTATTCTCAAACAAATTACGCATTCGTTTATAATAATGATTCCATACTTAAAAAAGGAATCTCTCTTCACGATGCAAAAAAGTATGACGAAGCAATTAAGGAGTATGAAAAAATCAGTAAAACTGATCCTAAATTCTTTAATGCTCAATATGAAAAAGCAATTAGCCTTCGACAATCTGATAAAAAGGAAGAATTCAAATCCTTTATCGAAAGCTTATACACTAAAAATGTAATGCCCGAGTTCCCTGAACTTTACGCGGTTTATGCTAATTATTTGAGTGATGAAAAAGAGTATGACAAATCAGAGAAAATTTTTAAAGAAGGAGAAAAGTACTTACCTAACTCTTCTTCATTCCTATATAATCTTGCAATTCTGTATGTTCGAAAAGGAGAAACACAAAAAAGTGTTGATATACTTGAACGCATAATTACAAATAACCCTAATCACCCTTCATCTCACTTTTTCTTGGGATCGATTGCATTAGAGAACGGAAAAATAACCGAAGGCACACTTGCTTTAATGAGCTACCTTATAATTGCTCCGACTGGCCCATATGCAGAAGCTGCTATTTTAAAATTAAATGCTAAATATGGTCAAAATTATCTTGACGAAAGCAAAGTTGTTTTTTCTAAAACAGGAGATAATTTTGAAGAAATAGAAACTATACTTAGAAACCAATTGCCTTTAAAAAGTGCTTACAAAGTAAAGTCTAATATCGATGATGTTATAACACGTCAAGTTCAGGCAGTTGCCGAATATACATTAGAGCACAAAATGGGTGATGGTTTTTTTGAAACTATTTATATTCCATGGGTAAAAACCATGATGGAAGAAAACCAATTTGAAGGATATACATACTATATGTTAGTATCAATGGAAGAAAAATTAGGAAAAACATTAACCAAGAACTTAAAGAAAATCACCTCTTTTAATGAAAATTACATTAAAAAAAGCTTTTGGTCAAAATATGCTAAGAGAAACTTAGATATTTTTGGTAAACAAGAAGATGTAGTTATAACATTAGAAAACGGCAGGCCTTATCTTATTGGTCCGCAAATAAATGGAAAATCAGAAGGTAAATATAAATACTTAAATAGTGATGGAAATCTTAAAGGAGAAATCAACTTTAAGAATAATTTATTAGATGGACATCAAAAATATTATGATGATAAAGGAAACCTAAGCGAAGAAAAATATTTTATAAATGGAAAGTTAGACGGTACCAGAACAACATATTATAAAAACGGATCTATAGACTTAGTCGAAAATTATAAAGATGGTCTTTTAGATGGTATATGCACTTCTTATTATCCTAATGGAGGGAAAAATTGCGAGATAACTTTCACTGGTGGAAAACGTAACGGAAAGTTAATTTGTTTGTATCAAAATGGTGGTAAAAAATCTGAAACAGGGTATGAAAACGGAAAATTAAACGGAAATTACTTAGAGTACAATGTAGCTGGTGACATAGTAGAGAGTGCAAATTATGTTAATGATGTAGTCGACGGAAAATCGGTTCAATACCATGATGGCAAAACAGTAAAAAATGAAGTTACCTATAAAAATGGTATTGTACAGGATACATACAAATCCTATTACAGTAATAAAACTCTAGAAAGAGAAAGTACTTTTTCAGCAGGTAAAATAGTAAAATTAAATGATTACTTCCCGAATGGTAAAAAATCAACTGAATTAACATACGACCAAAAAGGGCAATTAGAAACATACAGTTATTTTGACATCAATGGTAATAAATATTATGATGAAAAATACAAATCTGGAGAATTAAAATATGGATTACAATATTCTGATAAAAATGCAAAACCTAAAGAAATAAGTCTGTCACAAAAACCTTTTGAAATTAAAACTTACGAAGGAAAAGTAGTAGTTTATGGTAATTATGAGAAAGGTAATAAAAATGGCGAATGGAATTATAACTATAGATCTGGCAACCCTAAATCTAAAGAGTTTTATTCCCGAGGTAAACTGCATGGTTTATATACTGCTTATAATCAGAATGGAAATATAGACAACATCCGAAATTATGCAAATGATACAATAAATGGAACTTTTGAAGTATATGAGGATAACAAATTAAACAGAACTTTCTATTATCAAAACAACACTCAAAACGGACCTTTTAAATCTTTTTATTCTGATGGAACTACAAGTATTGAGGGCTATTTTGTAAATGGAGATTTGAATTTCAAAAAATATAGCTATTCTCAAAATGGAGTAATCTCTATCATCGATAATTATGTTGATGGTTATTTGATTAGTAAGGAATACTATAACCAAAAAGGAATTAAAGAGAATGAAATTGATTATAAGAATAAAACAGGAAAATTTGTTTTATCACTCAATAATGGCACTGTTATTCAGGATTACAATCTAAAAAATGGAGCATTTAACGGTGCTTACACATTAAAAGACAAACTAAATACTCCTATTACTACAGCCGAATATCTTAATGGCAAATTACATAATTCATACAAATCGTATAGCCCATCTGGTAGTATTTATACCGATAGTAATTATTATTCTGGAGATATAAATGGTATGAGTAAACAATACGATTTAGTGGGTAATTTAAGGCTTACAACCGAATACACTTTTGGGGATGAAAACGGAAAAACCATTCGTTATTACCACAATAAAACTAAATTATCAGAATATAATGAACTCGACGGATTAACGGAAGGGGAATACATTTATTACAATCAAAAAGGGGAACCTATATTAGCTATTGGCTATACAAATAATCAGCCTATGTATTATACCCGCAAAAGCAAAACAGGCGAACTAAATGATAAAGTAATTATAGAGAACGAAACAGCTGAAGTTAGTTCTTATTACCCTAACGGAAAAGTTGCAATACAACTGAATCTCTTAAAAGGAAATCTAGACGGTAAATTAGTCATTTACAATATAGAGAGTAAACCTGAATATGAATCTATGTACAAAAACAGTATTCTAGACGGAGATCGTATTGAATATTACGCAAATGGTAAAATATATAAGAAAGAGCATTTTGTAAAAAATGACTTCGAAGGCATTCAGGAATATTTTAAAGAAGATGGAAAACCTTGGCTTAAGTCTGCTTATAAAAATGGTGAGTTACACGGGAACACATTAATTTATAAAGAAGGAAAGCTAGTATTAACAAAAAAATACGATTCAAATGAATTGGTCAATATTGCTAAATAAACACCTCTTATATATTGCTTTTTTTGCGTCTTTTGTATTAACGAGTTCTGCTCAGAAATCACTTAAGGACTATAAAATTTTGTATCCAGATTATAATGAACTCATTTTAAATGAGGTTCAGTCTTATGATATATCTATTAAAGATAAAAAACTAAAAATCATACAGGATAATCATTATGAATCAATGATTCTTAACCAAAATGGTATTCAAAACACCAAAGAATCATTTTCATATTCGGATTTAATAAAACTAAAAAGTTACGATGCATACACCATTGTTAATGATAACGGAAAAGAGAAAAAAATAAAAGTAACACAGACAAACGAAAAGCAATCGCAACAAAGTTCTGTGTTTTATAATGATGTTATGGAACGTCAGCTTACATTTCCAAATCTTGAAACGGGCGCAAAAAAAGTATATGATTATCAAACTGAATTTATAGATCCGTATTTATTACAAAGATTCATCTTTGGAAATAATTTACCAATTCAATATTCAAGCTTAGAAGTAAAAACGGATAAAAATATCTCGATAGATTTTAAGATTTTTAATGACCCTAAAAATACAATCGTATTTTCTAAAACAGAGAAAAAAGGAAAATGGATTTATAAATGGACATTAACCGATATAAAACCCGTAAAATACGAAGACAATTCTCCAGGATATTTATATCTGGTTCCTCATATTGCGTTTTATATAAAAGAGTATCAAATAGACAATAAACCAACAGAAGTATTAGGTACTACAAATCAATTATTTGGTTATTATAAAGGCTTTGTTAAAGATTTAAATAAAGACGATAATGCCGACTTAAAAGCGCTATCTCTCGAAATTACAAAAGATAAAAAAACAGATAGCGATAAAATAAAAAGCATCTTTTATTGGGTAAAAGAGAACATTAAATACATCGCTTTTGAAAACGGCTATGAAGGGTTTATTCCTCGTGAAGCAACTTTGGTTTTTCAGAGAAAATTTGGAGACTGTAAGGACATGGCAAGCATAATTTCCTGTATGGCAAAATATGCCAACGTAAGCAATGTAACCCTAGCCTGGATTGGGACACGAAGTATCCCCTATTCATACGATGATTTACCTACGCCTGCTGTTGACAACCATATGATTGCTCTTTTTAAAAATAATGATGAATACATCTTTTTAGACGGTACCGACAAACAAACCCGATACGGAATCCCTACAGCATTCATACAAGGAAAAGAAGCTATGTTTGGCGAAAATGGTACCTATAAAATTATTAAAGTCCCAATAGTACCTGCCGAAAAAAATGAAATAAAAGAAACCGTAAACATCACTATTGCAAAAAATAAATTAATAGGATCAGGAAAAGTATCACGTACAGGGTACGACAGAAGCCATACATTAATGCAAATTGGAGATGCAACAAATAAAGCCCGATTCGAAAGAATAAAAAGTCTTGTTATAAAGGGCAACAACAAGTTTAATCTGGAGGAATACACCGAGGAAAATGTAAATGACAGAGATAAAGCCTATATAATAAACTACAAATTCGATTTAGATAATTACATCGTAAAAGTAGATAATGAAGTCTATATCAATTTATTTCTGGATAAATATCTGGATAAAGCAGTTATAGACCAAAACCGAACTTTTCCATATGAATTTGAATATCTAACGAAATTCAACACACAATATATTCTTGAAATTCCTAAAAATTATAAGATAAAATATCTTCCAAAAAACTTTGAATTAGACAACGATTATATAAAAGCAAATTTTACTTACACATTAAAAAACAATCTTTTATATCTAAATATCGAGTTAAGCCAGAAGAAATTATTGCTTATCAATTCAGATTTTGCTGCTTGGAATGAAACAATAAAAAAACTAAAAACCAACTACAACGAGAACCTAATCTTATCTGAGAAATAATGAAAAAAGAACTATTAAGAACAATCTTAACCTTTATTGCAATTATAAACACCTCCGTTTTTTTTGCACAAGATTACAGTTTCAAAGACTATGATTGGAAAGAGAAAGAAACCACGATAGAAATTCCTAAACAATACAAAGACGAAAAAGAAGTAATTTTAAATCGTACCACCAAAATAGAAATTATTGTAGTAGGAAAAGCAGCTCAACAATACCGATTATTTCATGAAAAAATTTACATCAATTCTGATGAATCAATAGAAAGAAATAATAAAATCTATATCCCTTTTAATGAAGATGAAACCCTATTACTTAATAAAGCCAGAGTAATTTTAAAAAATGGAAAAGTAATAACCTTAGACAAAGGAGATATTAAAGAAGAAGTTGATGCCGAAAAAGGATTAAAATATCATTATTTTGCTGTAAACGGACTTGAAAAAGGAGCAGTAATCGAGAAATTATACATCCTGCAAGAAACGCCAGAATTAGATGGTAAAACAATTAAAATGCAATCGCAATACCCTATTGCCGAGCTAAACTTTGAACTAATTTATCCAGTACACCTCGTTTTTAAAACTAAATCATATAATGGATTAAGTGAACCTGTTTTAGACGATAAAAAGTTTGAAAACAAAACGGTATTGAGCATAAACGATAAAAACATCATTGCTTTAAAAAATGACGAAGCATACTCAAATTGGGATGTTCAATTAAGATTACTACGTTACAAACTAGATGCTAATAATTATAGCGGCTCAAAAAATATAAATAATTTTAAAGAATATGCTACAAGTTTATATGAACGCATCAATCCCGAATTAGACAAAAAACAACAAAAAGCAATAACAGAATTTTGTTCTAAAATACCTAAGTCAAATGACCTACAAGAACAAATCTGGAATATTGAAAACACAATTAAAAAAAGCATAGCTTACGATAAATATGTAAGCCAGAAAGAAACATTAACAGAGGTAATCAAAAGTAAGCAAGCCTGTAGTATCGATATTTTAAAATTATATGTTACCGTTTTAAAGAATTTTAATATCGAGAACAACGTCGTATTTACTTCAAACAGATACGAAATCCCTTTTGATAAAAATTTTGAGAGTTATGAAAACTTAAGCGAATTTTTATTCTATTTCCCTTCAATAAAAAAATATCTTACCCCAACAGAAATGGAATTCCGTATTCCGTTATTTCCTGCTTACTTAGCAAATAACAATGGTTTATTTATAAAAGAAAAAGTATTTGCAGGCGTAAAAATGGGAATTAGTGAGATTAACTTTATCGAAATTCCTGATGCTACAATCACACATGATTTCATGGACATTACTATAGATTTTACAAAAGATATAGAAAACCCATTAATAACAAGTAAATTTACTTACGGAGGTTATTCAGGACTAAATTTTCAGCCTATAAAAGATTTTGTTTCTGATGAACAATACCAAACCATGCTAAAAAGCATAGCCGAAAATTATACTTCGCAAACAGAATTCAAAACATTAACTACCGAAAATGATGGAACCGATTTTATAGGAAAAAAACCTTTTATAATTAATCTTACGTTCGATGGAAAAGAAATAATTCAAAAAGCGGGGGCAAATTACTTAGTATCCGCTGGAAAAACTATTGGTAAACAAATGGAGCTTTACCAGGAAAATAAAAGAATGTTACCTATAGAAATTGATTACCCACATTCCTACACAAGAAAAATTAAGCTTATACTCCCAAAAGGAGCGACCATAAAAAATCTGGAGAAATTTAATATGGATTTCAAGACACAGATAAACGGCAAAACCGAAGCTGGTTTTACAAGTAAATACACTAAGAACAATAACGAAGTTATAATCGAGAATAGTGAGTTCTACAATATCGTAAACTACCCTTTATCGAGCTTCGAGCAATACAAAGCAGTTATAAATGCAGCCGCAGATTTTAATAAAGTTGTAGTTATTATCTCAAAATAAACAAAAAACCCGACAGACTTTAAAATCTGTCGGGTTTTCTATTTAGTTCTATTTCTTCCTTATTAGTCCGATACAGCGTTTACATTATCATATCTTAAATAATTTGGCGTGTCCCTTCGGGTCGGGCTGTTCGCTACAAGTCCTCGCACTTCCTTCGTCAGGCTGTGGGCTTTTCGCTGCCATCCCAATGTCATTAAGTTAAGAGCTATATCACTCTTTTGTAATTAGTTAATGTTTTAAATTTTCCATTTTTTCTAATTTTTGATTTTATTCTCGGATAATTTCTTTCTAATCTAATGGGTTCTAAATTTTTCTCAAATATCTCTTGCAATCTCAAAAGTATTACTCTGGGATCTTCTGTAATAAATAAAGTTACTATTTTGTTTTTCATACTTCCAATACCCAATGTTTTATTGATTTTGTAGTTATGTTTTCGTTTTTCATTTTTTATTATCAAATAAGGTTCACATTGTTTTTCTATGATGTTTTGCAAATTAGAAACAAAAGTTGTTGCATAAAAATCCTGTTCAATACTCCAAACTGTTTGTCCGCTAAACTCCTCTAATTGCAAAACATTTTTATCATAGCCATAACTAGTTTCGATTCCCCATCTCATAAAATAAAGTTTTTTAAAAGAATCTGTTTTATATATTTCCTGATCATATAAATTGGTCAATAACACTTCTATTTCTCCCGTATTTAAAACAACTTTTACCATTCTTATCTTTATGGTCGTGTGTTTAAACACAGTATAACCATACTCTTTCATTTTGTGTATAGCTCTATGATTTGGACCTAAATTAATAATTAAATCCTTGGCAGAACTTTGCATAAATAAGCTGACTTCTGTATTAAATCCTTGTTTGCATCTCATAACAAAATGTTTTGTTTTTTCCTGATGAATCAACAAATACATTAGAGAAAAACTTGCAAATCCCCTATCATATATGGAAAGACTCTTTTCTGGAAGCTTTTCAATATAATGAGCTACTATCGTTTTTTCTCCTGTTTTAATTGGATAGATTTTTGAAAAAACTACAATTTTATTCAGCACATCATAAAACTTCATTATCCCAGCCATTGGAACTTCCGACAAATGATTTCCATGTGTGCCAAAATGGGCTTTAACGGGTTCTTTATCTATCAAATATGCTGTGGATCCATCTACTGCTATCAGCAAAAAATCATTCCATTTTTTTACTTTATCTCCATAATAATTATAAAAACAGTCTACCAATAAGCTATTCCAAACTTCAAAGAAAAACGGATTTAGTTTTTTTCTTTGAAGTGTAAAAGCTGCCTTGCTACAGCTTACCGTACCTGATATACAATTCTCAAAGAAATCCTGAATCTCTATAGACAAGCTTCTTTTGAGCATATTGAGGATTAAAAAAACTGTCCTATCATAGGTTAATTTCCTTTTCCGTGTAAAATCGGATGCTTGGGTTACAAAACACTTTCTGATCTCCGAATCAGAATTAATAACCTTTAAAACTTCTTTTAACTCTTCAATTATTTTTATATTTGCTTCTACCATTGGGTTTTTGTTCTTTTTGTCAATTACAAAGAACCTAATTTAGGTTTATAACTCAATGGTTTTTATTTTGTTAGCCCTTAACTTAATGGCATTGGCTGCCATCCCTCACGCAAAACACATTCTAATATAATTACATATTAAAAATATTATACACTACAATTCGGTCATTGTAATTTATATACAATTGCTTTCTGTTATCTTGCATTTTTCTGGTAATGATAGACAACTTAGCATCGTTTCCGCCTAAATCTTTACAAATAAAAGAATATACAATATCGGTATCATTCTCTTCTCTGGCTATATAATCAGAAATTTGAAAAACTTGTACCTCTTGAGAGTTAACAACAATTCGGTTTTTATCAGTATCTAAAATAACCATAATATTAACCAATTCCAAGTCGGACCATTTGCCCCATTTCCCCTTTTCATTTTTCTGTAAAACACTATAACCAGAAGTCCTAAATTTGTAACTCTGACTATAGGTTTGTTGCAAACCAAGACCTAAAAAAAGTAATACTATGTATATTTTTATGCGATTCATTTATCTAAAAATCTAAATTTAATGTTTGCTTACGTGCACTTTCAAAATCCGAAATCATTTCTTCAATAATTTCAGCAGCAGGTTTAATATCATGAATAAGTCCAGCTATTTGTCCGATTTCTAATTCTCCTTCTTCCAAATCACCTTCAAACATTCCGCGCTTCGCTCTCGCTCTACCCAAAAGTTCGACAAGTTCTTCTTTAGTTGGACATTTTTCATACAATGCCTGAACATCCTGATAAAATTTATTCTTAATTAATCGCACAGGAGCCAACTCTTTTAATGTCAATTGAGTATCACCTTCCTTAACCTTAACAATAGTTTGCTTAAAATTATCATGTGCCGATGATTCTATCGAAGCCGCAAAACGACTACCCACCTGTACTCCATCAGCACCCAGAATCATTGCTGCAAGCATTCCTTTACCTGTTGCGATTCCCCCTGCTGCAATAAGCGGAATAGTAATTTTTTCGCGCACCATCGGAATCAATGTAAAAGTCGTTGTTTCATCACGACCATTATGTCCCCCAGCTTCAAAACCTTCGGCAACAATGGCATCAACACCTGCTTCTTGCGCTTTTAAGGCAAAAATAGTACTACTTACCACATGCACAACCGTAATGCCATTTTCTTTTAAAAAAGATGTCCATGTTTTAGGATTTCCAGCCGATGTAAATACGATTTTTACCCCTTCATCAATAATGATTTTTATAATTTCGTCGATGTTAGGATAAAGCATCGGTACATTAACACCAAATGGTTTAGATGTTGCTTTCTTGCACTTCTGAATATGCTCACGCAACACTTCAGGATACATCGAGCCAGCACCAATTATTCCTAAACCGCCTGCATTACTTACTGCACTAGCAAGTTTGTAGCCACTATTCCAAATCATTCCTGCCTGAATGATTGGATATTTTATATTAAAAAGAGTTGTAATCTTATTCATGTAATAATGCCAATTATTGTTTTATAATTTTACCTGTTTTGTGCAGGTTATTTGCGTCTAAAGTATAAAAATAAATCCCAGAATGTAATGATTGTAATGAAACTGTCGAAGCCTCATTTGTAATTTGCTTTTCAATAACCTTTTGCCCAAGAATAGAATATACAGTTACTAACGCTTCATTAATACCATTTGATAAAGTAAAGAAAATATCAGAATCAGTTGGGTTAGGATATAGTAAAAAATCAATATTTTCATTCGATTTTACACTTAAAGCATTATTTAATGCCAAACTAAAATCAGGGATTCCGTAGCCAAATTGTGGATTAGGAGAAGCATATCTATCTGCAGATTGCAAAACCAATTGTCTAATTTGCTGATTCGTTTTATTCGGGAAAGCCTGCCATAAACAAGCTATTGTTCCAGCCATTATGGGGCATGAAAAAGAAGTTCCGTTTGTTGTACCAATATTTCCTGAAACATCCGATACCACTGCAGCCGTACCTTGAGCCATAACATCAGGTTTAATTCTCTGGTCATAACTAGGACCAATAGAACTAAAATAAGATAAATTCTTGGTAGCAGTCACCGAACCTACAGTAATTACAGATGCAGCATCGGCTGGGCCACCAATATGTTTCTCTACAGTATCTCCTTCATTTCCAGCAGATGCAACCACAATCATACCTCTGCTAAAAGCGATTTCAGCTCCTCGCGAAATAAAATTAGTTGTACCATTCATATCGCTATATGTATGGCTATAATTTGCATTATCATATCCAAAATAGCCCAAAGAAGTTGTGATAATATCAGCTCCTAACCTATCTGCCTCTTCTGCAGCTTCAACCCAAAGAGATTCCTCTACAGGATTCTCTGAGTTATCATCTTCAGTAATAAACAAATAATAGGAAGCATCGGGAGCAGTACCAACCAACGCATTAACTTTATATCCTCCCATAGTCGACAAAACTTCGGTACCATGAGAAACGCCGGTATAAAAATCTGGATTTCTTAAAACGTAATTATAACCGCCTAGAATCTTATTATTATCTCTTAAGCGCTGAAAAGTACTTGCGGTATTAACACCTGGAAAACCCGCATCGAGAACAGCAATTATTTTGCCCGCACCGGTATAATCTTGTTGATGCAAGATATGTCCGTTAAGCATTTGAATCTGGTTTGCAGAAGTCCCATAAGAATAGTTCACAGCAGTTTTAAGCTCTTTATCTGTTACTTCAACCCTATCCGAAGCTACTTTTCTCCCAGTAAGATTCAATGATTTATTTGCAAAATCAACTTTAGATACAAACGATAATAGCTTTAGATTATTGATATTAGCTTGTGTTCCTCGAATATGCATTGCATTCAACCACTTCGATTTTGCCATAACCGTTATTCCTGTACTAGCTTGTACCTGATTAACATAAGCTGTTTCGATAGGAATATCTTTAAAATCTAAAGCAATATTCTGATTGGTTCTTCTATCCAAAGCTCTTTGCGAAAGCATCGATAAAGGATTATCATAATAGGTTTGAGAATTGGGCTTTGCATTAAAATAAACCCATGCTTCTTCTTGCGAAAAACTCGCTGCCGAAATGAATAATAAGAGAATTATGAAATATCTTTTCATAGAATACTTTTTTAGATAAGGTTAAACCTTCCGTAAAAAAGTACTAATCTAAGAAATTACTCCCGAACCAACTAATTCATTATCTAAATACCATGCAACAAATTGTCCTTCGGTTATAGCCGATTGTGGCTCATCAAAATGAACATACATTCCACCCTCAAATTGGTGCAAAGTAGCTTTTTGTAAAGGCTGGCGATAACGAATTCTTGCCATTACCTCCATTTGTTCTCCCTTTTTTAAAGCTAAATCGGTACGAATCCAGTGTACTTCAGATTTTTCTATAAACAATGCTTTCTTGAACAAACCAGGATGTTGACTTGTTAAACCAGTATAAATAGTATTAGTTTCAACGTCGGTTGCAATAATAAATAACGGATCAGTTGTTCCGCCCACATTAAGTCCTTTTCGCTGACCTGTAGTAAAATAATGTGCTCCTTGATGTTTTCCAACTACTTTACCCATTTTTGGAGTGTAAAGTAATTTCTTAGCTTCAAGTTCTAATTCTTTTTCAAGAGATAAATCTTCTGATTTCTCAGCATTATATATTGGGTCATTTTTATCAATTTGTACAATTAAACCATCTTTAGGTTGCAGTTTTTGTTGTAAAAATTCTGGCAAACGCACTTTCCCAATGAAACATAATCCTTGTGAATCTTTCTTTTCGGCAGTAACCAAATCCATTTCAGCAGCAATTACGCGTACTTCTGGTTTAGTCAATTCTCCAATAGGAAACAACGATTTAGACAATTGTTCTTGCGACAATTGACATAAGAAATAAGATTGATCTTTATTGGTATCAGCCCCAGCAATAAGTTGGTATACTTTTTCGCCGTTAACTTCGATTTCCGTTTTTTGGCAATAATGTCCTGTTGCCACATAATCGGCTCCAAGACTTAATGCAATTTTCATGAAAACATCAAATTTAATCTCACGATTACACAACACATCAGGGTTTGGTGTGCGTCCTTTTTCATATTCGTTGAACATATAGTCAACGATTTTTTCTTTGTATTCTTCGCTTAAATCAACGGTTTGAAAAGGAATCCCAAGTTTTTCGGCTACCAATAATGCATCGTTACTATCTTCTAACCAAGGGCATTCGTTAGAAATAGTAACCGAATCGTCATGCCAATTCTTCATAAAAAGGCCAATAACCTCATATCCTTGTTGTTGCAACAAGTAAGCCGCAACACTAGAATCAACACCTCCGGAAAGTCCTACTACAACACGTTTCATATATTCGAAATCTAAAAAAAATTATTTTGCAAAGTTAATCCATAATTGCAGATAATAACTATTGTTTCCATTAGTTTATGCAATTGGGTAGTAGATAAAAGTTATTGGTATGTTTATTCTTAATTTGAATCTATAATCCGTTTATAATTTAACAACAAAATCCTTAGAATATGATTATATAAAAGGTTACAAACTAATTTTAAAAAACTTTTTATTGTAATAAAAAAGCTATATTTTTATTTAATCATAAAAATAATTAACCAAAATAATAATCAATATAAAATGGAAAATCTAAATATGTTTATTCCAATTATTACTGCCATTCTGGGGCTATTTGTGGGAAAACCAATTATTCTTTTATTTAATTTAATCAAAAGAAGAAAATTAAAAAAAATAGAAAATGCTACTGAATCTCTAAAACTCTTTGAGACATTTGAAACACAGTTTAAAACTAACTTTATTTTACCTGATTTAAAAGAAACATACTTCTATATCCAGACTGGAATTGAAACGAATGAAAAGTCAATCGACAAATATATAAATTTCAAAAATGAGCTTTCTGGACATTATACTTGGAAACATATAAAAAGCACAAAATTATATTTAGATTTAAATTCAGAAAATATTGAAATAAAACTTAATAAAATAGAAAGAATTGGTTCAACTATAATATTGGTAATTTCGCTTGTATTGTTTTTCTTCACTTATATAATATCTACAATTTATGGTGATGATATTCATTCAAAAATTGGCTACCCAGGACTAATAGGAATCCCAGTACTATCCTCTATAGCTGCGTATCTAATGTTTAATTCCATATACCCAATTCTAATAGCAAAGAGAATGGAGGAAAAAATAAAAGATAGTCGACATCAAAACTCTGATTAGATTAAAATCTAAAAAAACTATGAAAACAAAAACTTATACAAAAATCATCCAAAAAGGTTCTATTTCTGATGAATTAGAATTAGAAAAAGCACTTATTCTTGAACGAAAACTTCGGTTATTAAGTGCCGAAAAACCCGAATACAGAGAGATTAGAAAAAAACTACGCCAGATAATTAAAGAATATGAGAAAACCAATTGGAGCTCTGAATCTGAAATTACTGATGAAAAAATTAAAGAAAGCGATAATGCTGAATTTATAGCTGAACAAGAAAGAGTTTTTATTTTAAAAAGAAAGCAAATCATTAAAGAAAAAAGTTAATCTTAATCGATATCCTGCAAGGTCTTTTTCCTGACCTTGTAGGTATTATAATCTATACGAAATACCTAACAGGTTTTTAAAACCTGTTAGGATAATAATACAAAATCTCACAGGATTAGAAATACACATTTTACCAATATAAATCAAGTTATTGCAATTTTTGTTTATATTTAATACTCAAATTAATTGCTATGAAAAAGTGTATTTATACCATTATTTGCTTTGCAATAATTACCACTTTTTATGCTCAAAATTATGTTTCAAAATTACCAAACTACGAAGCATACAAAGCATTTAGAGGAAAACCGTTATCTGATAAATTCTCAAATATTGAATCGGTTAAAATTATTTATGCCCTTAAAAGCAAAAAAATATACTATTTCAATAGTACATTAATTAAACTCCATTATGATTTTGTGGTTGACTATTTGGGTTATAGTAAAGAATTAGAAATCTTTAATCGTGATAATTATAGCAATACCGACAAAAACAGAAACTATCTACTTGGAAATCTTAACCACATAAAAGGAACTGAAAAATGGATTTTTGAATTGGCTGCTTCCGATCATATGCCAATTCCACTGATTGAGCAGTTTTACAACCTCATTACCGAAACTAGTTTTATTGGAAAAAACCTAAAATTCTATCTGAATAACAGAGAAAACATTGATTTATACGAGTTAGGCAAGTTTAAAATTCCTTGTGTAAAATCCGATTATATCTTTAATGAACTTAAATACCAAGAAGTCGTTTCGGGAAAGAATGTTGGTATTTTAAAAATGTACCGAACTAAAGATTTAGAAAAGATAAAACCCAACAAAGACGAGATTATTATTCTAGACGGAACGCCAGAAATCCTACCAAATGTAAGAGGAATTATTGTAAATGAATTACAAACTCCTCTGAGTCATTTAGTCATATTAGGAAAGAACCGAAAGATTCCTATTATGGCTTATACCGAAGTCTTAAAGGATAACAAAATAACAAGTTTGATTGGTAAAAAAGTAGAATTAAAAATTGCTATTGATACCTTTTACATTAGTGAAACAACCAAGAAAATAGCCGAGAAATCAATCTCAAAAAAGAAAAAACTAGTCGTAGATAATTCGATTACAGAACTAGTTGACTTATCTACTATTCCGAAAAATGGTGTAAATTATATTGGTGCAAAAGCGCAAAATCTGGCTTATCTAATTGCTATTGCAAAAGATACACCTTTTAAAACACCAGAGAATGCTAATGCGATTCCGTTTTATTATTACACAAAACACATTCAGAATAAAAGTATTTCACCATTAATAAAAGAACTTTTAGATAATCCGCATAAGGACTCCGCACAATGGATAAACAATCAATTGAAAAAGATCCGAACAGCGATTAAAAAAGAACCAATCGATAATGTATTGATTACTAAACTAAATGAAAAATTAGGTAAACAAACTGATTTTAAGAATTTCAGATTTCGCTCTTCTACTAATGCCGAAGATATAGCTGGATTTAATGGTGCTGGCTTATATGAGTCTAAAACCGGAATTCTGGGAGACACTATTAAAACATTCGAAAAAGCAATTAAACAAGTTTGGGCAAGTGTATGGAATGAAAGTTCGTATTGGGAGCGCGAACTCTTTGGCATCGACCAACAAAATATTGCGATGGGAGTTCTTGTTCACCGTTCGTTCCCAGATGAATTGGCAAATGGTGTTATTATTACAAAGAATATCTTTAGAGAAAGCCTTCCTGGAATTACTGTAAACATCCAAAAAGGAGAAAACTCAGTTGTAAAGCCAGAAAAAGGTGAAGTTTGTGAACAATTTGTAGTTTATAATTTTACTTTCGATGAAGCTAAAGATCCCGATTTTGATGTCGATTTTACTTCTAATTCAAATTTAAATGACAATAAACCTTTGCTAACGAAAAAGGAGATCAATAACCTTTATTTAGTTAGCAAAAAGATAGAAAGCAAAATGTCCCGTTATTGGAAAAATTCAAGTAGCGCTATCGACATGGAATTTAAAATTGTAAACCAAAGCAGAGATTTATATATAAAACAAGTCCGCCCTTTTAATGATTAGCTTTCACCATTTTTTTACCATTGTTCACCATTAAGAGATTAAGAGAAATTAAGTTTTCATAAATCTCTCGCAAAGTTTACCCTCAATATTGTCTTTTCGACGAAGGAGACTCGAGCGATAGCGAACAGACGTAGTAAATCTCCGCAAGAAACTGACTCACAGTTTTTTTCTTTTCTTAAATTGTCGAGCTACCCGTGGAGATTTCTCCTTCGTCGAAAAGACAAGTTTGAGATTGTTTTGTGTAAAGCTAAAGTCCTTACTCTCTTGCATTCCGTATTTGCTAAATTTTTAAAACTTGACTTAATTTCCCTTAATCTCTTAATGGTTCAAATATCTAATGGTTTAAATATTTTTAGTAATAGCTATCAATACAAAATCGTAACGTCGATTTCTTTTGTTACGGTATTTATGGTAATGATTTTGAAATCGAAATTTTCTATATTAATTTGTGTTTGAATTAATTGTCGGATATTCCGATTATTCAAAGAAAAGTCATCTCCCAGGCTTACTTTCACATCAACCGTGTTAAGATATCTCGATGCTTTTTTGTTTACTAAAACAGAAGCTATAATGTAAAAACCAATGATTATCAACTGAAAGAAAAGCAACACTTCTATTTTTTCAAATGGATACATAATATCCAAAATAGAAAGTGTTATTGTAGCAAACAGAAAGATTATAGCATTTACAGTAAAGGTTTGGGTTCTAAATCTTAAAATAGAAAAAATCGCAAATAAACCAAAGCCAATTCCTACTCCTATTTCGATTCTGGTAAACAAATAACATAAGGAAAAAGTACATAACCCAACAATAACCATTAATGGATTAATTGTTTCATTATCTTTTCTATTCGAAAAAAAGTATAAAATCAGAATTGAAAAAAACAATAATACAAACCTTCCGAAAAGTTCTTGTAAATCCATATGAATCTATTAGTTAAGACTCAAATTTAACAAATTTATCTATTGTTTTATTTTTTTTTCTTCTCGACTTTATCAGCTGTTTTGTTTGCATTTTTCGGATCACTCATATTGATTTCTTTTACTAGTTTTCCTTTTTCGAAAAATTGCCAGTTACCCGATTTTTTACCATTTAAAAACATCCCTTTTGAAGCAACAGTTCCATCAGCATTATTAAAAATAGCTTCTCCGTTATATTCGTTGTTTTTATAATACAACTGTTCTAAGACAGTTCCATTTTCTGCATATCTTTTATAAGGACCGTCTTTTATACCGTCTTTATAATTCATTTCTTCAGCAATTTTTCCATTTGGATAAAAAACCGAACGCAAACCGTTTAACTTCCCTTTTCTGTAATTCTCGATTGTCATAACAGTTGGAGAAGCTTGGTGATAATATTTCCACTCTCCTTCAAAAAGCTTATTAACTACTTTGCCTTCGCTAACTTTATTCTTGCTCTGATCATAAAAAATAGTATAAGCGCTCCCATCATTAGCACTAAAATCTCTCGTTGCAATTACACTAGCAGCTTTGGTATCATCATAAAACTTAAAGATACCTGTTTCCTTACCGTGACTAAAAGTTCCTTCGTAACGAGGTCTTTTTGATTCTTCATAAATCCCTTTCCAAAGTCCATCCTTTTTTCCATCTGCATCGAGCTTATTCAAGTTTGCCTGAGCATTTATAAAAAAAGCATTCAACAAAAGCAATCCGAGTATTATTCTTTTACAAATCATTTTATCTTCTATTTTAAAACCTTAACGAAATAGTGTATTATAAATTATACGTGTATAAAAAAATCCCGATAAATCGAGATTTTTTTATTTTTAACAAGTATATTATTTTTTGCCTTTGGCAGCTTTAGCAGCTTCTTGTTGCTCCATAACTTCTTGTAAACGTCTTTGGAACTTACCTTGTTTTTTAGGCTCTTTTAATTTGTTTTCTTGTATTTGAGCGTGAATTTTATCGCTATCTACAATGTAGTTTTTAATTACAAACATAATTCCGATTGTAATTAAGTTAGAGATAAAGTTATATAAACTCAAACCTGCTCCGTAAGAGTTGAAGAATATCAACATCATAAGTGGAGAAACATAAATCATGATTTTCATCATCTTAGCCATATCCGGCATACCTTCTTGTTGTGGAGCTGCCATTTGTTGGTCACCAGATGTCATTTTCATGTAAAAGAAAATCGCAATTGCTGCCAATATCGGGAACAAACTAATATGATCTCCATATAAAGGAATGTGGAATGGTAATTTTGCTACAGCATCAAATGAAGACAAATCGTCTGCCCAAAGGAAGCTTTTTTGTCTTAACTCAAAAGCTGATGGGAAGAACTGGAACGAAGCATACATAAACGGAAGTTGTATCAAGGCTGGAATACATCCCGCCATTGGGTTTACTCCTGCTTTATTATACAGCTTCATTGTTTCTTGCTGTTTCTTCATTGGGTCCTTTTTGAATTTTTCTCCCAACTCAGTAATTTCTGGTCGCAATACTTTCATTTTTGCCTGAGACAAGAATGATTTATAAGTAATTGGCGACATCGCTATTTTTATTATAATTGTAAAAACAATGATAGCAATACCTAATGACAATCCAATTGTAGAACTCAAGAATCCGAATAACGGAATAAAAATAAATTTATTAATCCATCCGAATATTCCCCAACCTAATGGAATGATTTTTTCGAAATTTTTATCGTATGATTTTAAAGTTTTATAATCTGCCGGTCCAAAATACCAACTCATTTTATAATCAACTTCTCCGTTAGAAAATGCTAAAGGAACTGTTGCTTTAAATTGTTTTATGTAATTAGTATCAATTTTTTCATCTTTTACTAAATCATCAGATTGTAATCTTGATTTTTCGAATGGCTTATCTGTAGTTAAAATAGTGGTAAAAAAGTGTTGTTTAAAAGCAACATAACTTACTTTCTCAGGTGTTTCTTCTTTTCCTACTCCATTAGGATTTACATAGCTGTATTTTTCATCTCCATATTCATAATAGATTTCAGCATAACGTTTTTCTATAGAAACACTTTTTTCGTTTCTATTCGTTTTTAAATCCCAAACTAAATCTAATGGTTTAGACGAATTTAAAACTTTGTTCAATCCTTGAGAACGAATATCAAAACCAACTAAATATTCATTTGGTTTTAATACATATTTGTACTCTAAAAATTCATTTGCACCAGCTTTTAAACGCATTGATAATATTTGATCCTCACCATTTTTAGTTAATGTAGGTTCAAAATATAAGTCTTTTGAATTTAAAGTTCTGTTGTCAGTTGTTTGCAACTGAATATTTAAATGAGCATTGTTGTCTTTAATCAACTCTACTAATTGTCCTGAATTTTTCTCGAATCTTTTGAATCCTTTTAATGTAGCTTCTACTATATAACCACCTTTATTAGCGATTTTCAGTATAATCTTTTCATTTTCGATAGTTGTATAAGCATCTTTAGCAGAAGGAAGCGTAGCTGAATAAGCAAATCCACCTAATGTTTTTTGCAATTTTGCTAATTGCACTGTATCTCCAGGAGTTGCTGCAACTGGCAAGACTGCAGTTTTAGCAGTAGTAGCTTCTTTAGCTTGAGCTTCTTGTTTTGCAACTAATTCTTTCTTGGCTTTTTCTGCAGCAATAGTAGCTTCAGATGGTTTGTTTTGATACATTATCCAAATCAAAATACCAAAAATCAATATAAAACCAATAATTGAATTGAGATCAAATTTTTTTTCTTCCATTGTAATTTTTATTCAAGTTTTATGTTTGCGTTTCTCCTGTTTTTTAGAAACTTATACAAATACGTATTATTTTTTATGAGCCGTTACTGCAGCGGCTATAAAATTCACAAAAATTGGGTGCGGATTCGCTACCGTACTTTTGTATTCTGGATGGTATTGTACACCAATAAAAAATGGGTGATCTTTTAATTCTACAATTTCTACCAATCCTGTATCAGGGTTTACTCCTGACGCTATTAATCCTGCTTTTTGTAACTCATCTACATACTGGCTGTTGTACTCGTAACGGTGACGGTGACGCTCAGAAATAGTTGTTTTACCATAAATTTTGTGCGCCAATGAATCTGGTGTAATATCGCATTTCCATGCTCCAAGACGCATTGTTCCTCCTTTATCGGTTATCGTTTTTTGCTCTTCCATTAAATTTACAACTGGATGAACTGTTTTCTCATTCATCTCTGTTGAGTTTGCATCTGCATAACCTAAAATATTACGAGAATATTCGATTACTGACATTTGCATTCCCAAACAAATTCCGAAAAACGGAAC
Source organism: Flavobacterium sp. GL_143 (assembly GCF_057834355.1). Lineage (NCBI taxonomy): Bacteria > Pseudomonadati > Bacteroidota > Flavobacteriia > Flavobacteriales > Flavobacteriaceae > Flavobacterium > Flavobacterium sp. GL_143. The sequence continues at coordinate 5,326,145 of NZ_CM174401.1, forward strand.
TTTATTTTCACGTGCATAACGCACTGCTTCGATTTTTCCTTCTATTCCTCTTTCTCCAAAACCTGGAGCAACAAGAATTCCGTCTAAACCTTTCAATTTGTCTTCTATATTATCAGCATCGATAAACTCTGAATGTATAGAAACTACATTTACTTTTGTTTCATTTGAAGCTCCTGCATGTATAAATGCTTCTAAAATTGATTTGTAGCAATCTTGCATTTCTACATATTTACCAATCAAACCAATATTAATGGTATGCTTTGGATTTTTTAATCTTTTTAAGAAAGTGTTCCAGTTTTTTAAATCCGGAGCTGCTTTTTTAGGTAAATCCAATTTCTTTAAAGCAACTACATCTAATCCTTCTTCTAGCATTAAATTAGGTACTTCGTATATTGTAGATGCATCGATAGACTGGATTACAGCTTCTCTCTTAACATTACAGAACAAAGCAAGTTTGTTACGTAATTCATCTGATAATTCGTGTTCTGTTCTACAAACTAAGATATCAGCTTTTATACCGCTTTCCATCAACGTTTTTACAGAGTGTTGTGTTGGTTTTGTTTTTAACTCTCCCGCAGCAGCCAAATAAGGTACTAATGTTAAGTGTATTACAATTCCGTTATTTTCTCCCAATTCCCATACTAGCTGACGAACTGACTCTATATAAGGTAATGACTCTATATCTCCTACTGTTCCACCGATTTCGGTAATAACAATATCATAATCGCCAGATTTACCTAACAATTGCATTCTATCTTTAATTTCGTTGGTAATATGTGGTACTACTTGTACTGTTTTACCAAGAAATTCCCCTCTTCTCTCTTTTTCTATAACCGAAAGATATACTCTACCAGTAGTTACGTTATTTGCCTGTGATGTAGGAACGTTAAGAAAACGCTCGTAGTGACCTAAATCCAAATCGGTTTCGGCACCATCATCAGTCACATAACATTCTCCGTGCTCGTACGGATTTAATGTACCCGGGTCTACATTTATATACGGGTCAAATTTTTGAATAGTTGTGCGATAACCTCTTGCTTGTAACAATTTTGCTAAAGATGCTGCGATAATCCCTTTTCCTAATGAAGAAGTCACACCACCTGTAACAAAAATATATTTCGTTTGATTCATTCTGTTGTTGTTTGTATTGTAGTTGTGTAAAAAACGTGGCAAAAATAGTGAATAAAATTGGATTATTAGAATTTTATCCTAGACTTCTTAGACTGACTTAGATTATTAGACTCGCTTAGATTTTTAGACAACTTAGACTTGCTTAGATTATTAGATTACTTAGAGTTTTAGACTAACTTAGATTATTAGACATCTTAGACTTTCTTAGACTTCTTAGACTTGCTTAGATTTTTTAGACCTGCTTAGACTGCCTTAGACTTCTTGGATATTTGGATTGTCTAATTTTAGACTGATGAATTATAGTAATCCTAAAAAAATTTCCCAAATTATATTATTAAATTTCAAAGTCGAATATAAAAGTAATGACTCTTTATTCTGGTGATTTATATAGCATATACTCTATATTATGCATAGTATATAACCTATATGATATGAAATTTTAAAATCCGATATTCCTAAAAAGTCTGAAAACTCTAAGAAACCCAATAATCCGACAATACTAAAAAATCTAAGAAAGTCTAAGGAGTCTAAATATCTAAGATGTCTAAGCAAGTCTATAAATCTAAGAAGTCTAAATTATTATCAAATTATAGAATGAAAAAATAAAAAACACAATACTGAAGAATACATCAAAAATCAATACTATTTTAAAATTAGAAAATTGAAGTATCTTATTAATGAGAAAACGTGCTATTAACTGAATAAGGAAGAATGAGAAAATTTTTAAACTGTAAGGATTATAGGCAATTGCTTCTTTGAAGTTTAAATTTAGAATTTGAGAAAATGCTCTTGTTAATCCTCGACTTTTACAATAACTCAAAGGCATTCCTTCGCAAAGGGACCGTACTCCTAAATTTAAAAAAGAAGATAAATAACAATAAAAAAAGATAAACATGATTATTATAATAAAAATCTTGTTTATCCTTTTGTATGAATCAATTTCGTAAGAAGGTTTTGTTTTCACAAAAAATTATTCTTTTGGTTCTTCTACTTCAATTGAATCAGTTACTGTTTCAACGCTGTTATTTAAAGAATCCTGTAATTTTAATGTCTCTGTATGTATAGAATCTATAGTTGATCTTATTTCATTTTCATCAGATAATGATCCTGCCCAAACTGAACCTACAAAAAGTAGTACCCACATAAGTGCAAAGATAGTCCCAACAACTCCTAAAACTATTCCTGCTATTGGCATTGAGGTAGAAGCATTTCCTTTTTTGGCTTTCATGTAACCAATTATTCCAAAAATCACTGCAAGTATTCCAAAAAATACCGATATTAATCCTACACAAGGAATAAATGCTATTAGAATTGTTAATATCCCTAAAACTAAAGCGGCAGTTCCCATTCCTTGACCTGCATTTGATGATTGTAAATTGTTATCCATATCGTTTTTTATGTTAATTGCTGCAAAAATAAGAAAACACTTATCCCTATTAGAGAGAATAAACCAAAGTTATTAACAAATAAATGATTATCAGACTAACTTAGACTTGCTTAGAATTTTAGACTTTCTTAGACTGCTTAGACTTATTACACTATAAAGTCTTAAAGTGAAATATCAAAAATCGCAGTTTTACTAATCCCACATCATGAATAATGCGAAAATAAAACCATAAATTAAGGTAAAGAAAACCGCAATTAGTAATGCTATGATTCCTATAATAAAGCCGACTTTAGACAATGCAGTTGAAGCATTTTCGCTTTTTGCCTGAGACATTCCTATTGCTGCAAAAATCATTGTTAAAACCCCACCAATTATAGCTAGTATATAAAAGCAAGGTATAAAAGCAACTATAATAGACACTATTCCTACTACTAAAGCTGCAATACTCATGTTTTGGCCAGCTTGTGACTGTTGAAAATTATTCTTCATTCTTTTTCACGCTGATTTATTATTTCAGAGGCTTAGGATATTGCTTTTTGATATTCCTGATTAACTCTTCTAAACCATTAAGTTTTAACTCATAGACAAGTGCTAGTTGCTGTCCTAATTCACCATTAGGAAATCCTTTATTATGATACCAAACGACATAATATTCAGGAAGATCAATTAAAAATCGTCCTTCGTATTTTCCGAAAGGCATCTTGGTGTGGGCTAATTTTATGAGAAGTTTTTTGTCTTGTTCCATTTTTTTTTAAGAAAAAAAGAAGCAAGAAAAAAGAATATAGACTTATTCTCTCTTCTTGCTTCTATTGAATGCAAAGCTATTATTATTTTCCTTTTATTTTTGCCACTGATCAAAAAGATTTTCACAGATTTAAAAACCTTGAACCTTTCTTTTAACCTTTTCGACAAAAACTTAGAAACTTAGAATCTTAGTAACTCAGAACCTTTGTAACTTTGTTCCTTTGACCCTTTTAGTAATGCCATCTCACGAAAGCTTCCATTGCAGCGTAACGCGATAATCCTAATTGGTTGTATAATTCGGCTGTTTCTGCATTTCTGTCTTCGGCTCTTTGCCAGAACTCACGTGCATCTGATCCTTGAAACACAACTCCATCTTTTTGAGATTGGTGTTTAAAGATTCCATGTCTTTTTGCTAATACCTGATCTGGGCTCATTGGTACTGCCATTTCGACTTCGTCAATTCCCCATTCTTGCCAAGCACCACGGTATAACCATAACCAGCAATCATCCATAAATGATTTTGGTTTTAATCGTTTTACTGCTTCAAAAATAGCATCCAGACATACTTTATGTGTTCCGTGTGGATCGGCTAAATCTCCTGCTGCATAGATTTGGTGTGGTTTGATTTTTTCGATTAAAGCCATTGTAAGTTGAATATCTTCTTCTCCAATTGGTTTTTTCTCGATTGTTCCTGTTTCATAAAATGGAAGTTCCATAAAATGAATTTGTTCGTCTGGCAAACCTACAAAATGACTTGTTGAGCGTGCTTCTCCTTTTCTGATTAATCCTTTTATGTAACGAACTTCTGGAATATCAATCTCACTATTCTTTTTATTGGTTAAGAAGGTTACTGCTTTTTGATAGATATTTTCTGCTTCGGCGCTTTTGATTCCGAATTTCTCGTTGTAATCGGTAACGAATCTTGCAAAACGCAAAGCTTCATCATCTGCAACTGCAATGTTCCCTGAGGTTTGGTATGCTACATGTACTTCATGTCCTTGCTCTTGCAAACGCATAAATGTTCCTCCCATACTAATGATGTCATCATCTGGATGCGGGCTGAATATCAATACTCTTTTTCTTGCTGGTTCAGCTCTTTCTGGTCGTTTGGTATCATCTGCATTTGGTTTACCTCCTGGCCATCCTGTAATGGTATTTTGCAGTTTATTAAATATCTTAATATTGATATCGTATGCTGGTCCTGAATCGGCTAGTAAATCGCTCATTCCGTTTTCAATATAATCGGCATCGGTAAGCATTAGGATTGGTTTCTTTAAATCTAGTGCTAATCCTAAAACAGCTTTACGGGTTAATTTGTCTGTCCAAACAATTTTCTCTACTAACCATGGTCTGTTGATTCTTGTTAGTTTTGATGAGGCTTCTTTGTCTAAAACAAAAACCACATTGTTATGCTCTTGCAAAAATGACGCAGGAATTCTATTAGTAACTTCTCCTTCTACAGATTTTTTTACAACGTCTGCTTTTCCTTCTCCCCAAGCCAGTAGAATAACTTGTTTGGCTTCCATTATCTTTTTTACTCCAAGTGTAATGGCTGTTCTTGGCGTATTGTTTAATCCGAAAAAGTCTTTACTTGCAGCAACTCTGGTAATATGGTCTAATGCTACTAATCTTGTTTTTGAATTTTGCAATGATCCTGATTCGTTGAATCCGATATGTCCATTTGCTCCAATTCCAAGAACTTGTAGATCGATTCCGCCCAGAGCTTCTATTTTAGCTTCGTAATCTGCGCAATAATCTGCTATTTCTTCTTTTGTCAAAAGTCCGTCTGGAATATGGTAATTTTCAGGTAAAATATCTACTTGATCCATCAACAATTCTTTCATGAATCGTACGTAGCTATTTACTGAATCTGGCTCCATTGGATAGTATTCGTCCAGGTTAAAAGTGATTACGTTTTTAAAACTTAATCCTTCTTCTTTGTGTAAACGTACTAGCTCAGCATATAATCCTTTTGGGGATGATCCTGTTGCTAATCCTAATACACATGATTCGTTTTTTTCTTGTTTTGACTTGATAAGTGCCGCTATTTGCTGCGCAACTGCTTTGGATGCATCGGTGGAATTCTCAAAAACTACCGTGTCAATATTTTCGAATCGTTTTTCGAAACCTGTCGCCTTATCTATGGAACTTTTTAACATTATTCGCTTCTTTTTATATTTACTTTATTTATTTATCCTGTTTTTTATTTGCGTGACCAACTTCTGTATTTATGTCCTTTGAATGCAAAAAATATAATCATTAAGTAGCATGGCACTAACATTAAATATGCTATCTGATTTCCGCTTTTAGCCGTTTTAGCAACTCCATTTGCTATATTGGCTGCATTAACACTTTCTGCCCAAGCTCCATAAATTAAAGGAAAGATTGCTCCTCCTATAATACCCATAATTAAAATTGCGCTTCCTATTTTGGTATATCCTTTTAAATCCTGTAATGCCATTGGCCATATTGCCGGCCAACAAAGTGCATTTGCAAGTCCCATTAATGCTACTAAAATAACAACTAATGGTATAGCTGGAATCCCCGAAAACTGAACTGTTATTTCAGGTGATATTACAACTATTAAAATTACTAAAATTAATCCTAAAATTCCAGATGCTTTTAATGCAGTAACTTGCGAAAGATATTTAGGTATTAATGTAATTCCTAAAACATATCCTACTACCATCGCTGACATTGTAAATGAGGTTAATTTTAAATAAAAATTACCGTCTTTACCATATACTCCCAAATGTTTTCCGAATCCTCCAATGGAATCTCCTGCTAAAACTTCGGCTGCCAGATATAACATTAAAGTTATTACTCCTAAAACTAATTGTGGATGTTTGAAAGCGTTTTTAATTTGCTTAAAAATACTTAAATGTAGTACATCACCTTCTTCATCTAAATCAATTTCTGGTAATGGTGATAGCTTAACTAAAAGTGCCAAAACCAAAATAACCAATCCCATATAAAGATATGGTGTTTGCAATTGTAATGTGAGCAAATTTAAGGCTTCTGTTTTAGAAACCTCATCTAAAAGTGCAATTTTATCTGCTGTGTATTCTTGCATATTTGATAACACCAAAGCTGTCAGGGCTAATGGGGCTATAAATCCTGCAAACTTATTTGCAATTCCTAAAACGCTAATTCTTGCTGCTGCGCTTTCTCTCGGTCCAATAACAACTACATAAGGATTTGCAGCGGTTTGCAAAATTGCCAAACCTGTTCCCATGGTAAATAATGCTAATAAAAAGAATACAAAAGTTCTTGTTGCTGCTGCTGGATAAAACATAAAAGCTCCTACTGCAATTACAATTAAACCAAGCGAAATTCCGTTTTTATATCCTACTTTCTCGATAACCCAAGAAGATGGAATTGCCATTACAAAATAGGCGATATAGAAAGCAAATGTTACAAAATAAGCTTGAGAAGCAGTTAACTCACAGGCTAATTCGAAAAAAGGAATTAGCGGCCCGTTAAGCCAGGTAACAAATCCTAAAATAAAAAATAATGCGGTTAAAATAACCATAGGAATAATGGTACTCCTCTGGTCTATACGTATTGCACTTTCAATCTTTGACATAGTTTTTTTTGGTTGATGGTTAATAGATTAGTTATTTTTTTTCAATCTAAAATAGCACCAACACTTTCATAATTTTTGCAAATTAATCACGGGTTGTGCGATTTTTTTGCAATACTACGACAAAAGTAGCTCAATAAGTTCTTCTTATTCCTAAATTAGATATGAAATTTTTGTTAATTTTTTATGATTCCCAGTTTAGTTCTGGGTAGTTTTTTTTGAGATATTCTTTTACTTCTGCAATATCTTCTTTGGCAGTTAAATCTGGAACATGTTCCGAAAAAGGGATTCCTAAAGCTGTATTTGGGTTGTCTTTTATTGTATTTAAAAGCACTGTTGGCAATTCTTTTTCGTCTCTTTCTGGATTAACCGGACAATTTTTTAAATAAGGATATAGCATTGCTCCATCAAATTTAAAAGCATTCATACTTACTCTTAATTTTCCTTCGGAATCTTTGTAATTTTCTAAATCGTCTGCGGTTGGTTTTTCCAGAATATCCAATAAGTGATTATTTTTATCTAGTTTGGCTATTGCAAAACGAGAAATTCTTTCGGATGGAAAATCCAATGCGTCACGGTCGTAGCCAATAAAAGCATTTGGGCTGTTAGTTTCTCTTAACGCAAGCAAAGCTGCTGTAGAATATAAATTATCACTATTGCAAGTTGAGTAACTTTGGGTGTTCATCTCTGGATATTGGGCTACTGCCTGAAACAATGCATCGGCTGTACCAAATGGTTTTACTCTGCCTTCGGGAATATACTGTACAGCAAATGAAATATTTAATCCATGAAAATCATTGTTTTTATCTTGATTTCCGTAGAATTCTTTAAACAATTCTCCTTGCTCTCCTATAATAATGATGATGTTTTTATATCCTGCTTTTTTTGCATTTAGCAAAAGATAATCCAACAAAGGTCTTCCGTTAGGACCAACTCCTATTAAGCCTTTACTTCTTTCATTCGCCTGAGCGATTTCTTCTTCGGTTAAATTATTTAATACAACTTCTTTTTTCATTCGAGAAGATGCACCGCCTGCTAAAATAATTAAATTGTCATGCATGATTTGTTCTTTAAAATTTTAAAATTATTATATTACTCTTGCTCCCGGATCAACGGTTACAGTATATGCTTCTTTTGCTCCTGCTGCTAATATTGCAGCTACAACTGCATCTTCTTTTTTAGGATCTGCAATTACAACAATGCTTCCGCCGCCGCCTGAACCAACAATCTTGGCACCATAAGCTCCAGCACGTAAGGCTGCATTAATCATATCGTCGATTTTTGGTACTGTTATTTTTAATAAATCTCTTAAAACAGCATGGTGCATATTCATTAATTCACCAATTCTAACCAAATCAAGCGTTGGTTTATCAAATTCTTTTAAAGCTTCTTTTGTATATTGATAGTTCTTTATAGCTGCTTCAAAAAACGGAATCAATCTGTCTGGTAAATAATTACGATATTTATCTATATCTTCTAATTCGGTTTTATGCAAATCAAAATCTTTAAAATTTTGTTTTATAATATCGATGGCCAATAATGCATTGCCTTTTAATTCTCCTATTAACCCAATTGTTTCTTTTGGAACTCCCGAAACACCTGTAATTAATCCTTTTAATTGTGTGCCAATTATATTGTACGAGAACGGAACACTTGTATTAATATGAACAATATTCCCTACTCCTATACTAAAATGATCCATCATTCCGCCTGGTTCTCCATGTTCCAAAACTTCTGATGCGTACCCCATTTGCGCAATAAACTCAGGAGTAACTTCACAATCAACTCCATAAGCTGTAATTAAAAAGTTAATCCATGCCATTAATAATGCCGATGAACTTGACGTTCCTGAATTAATCGGAATATCTCCTTTTACAGTAATATCATATCCAACTGTAGGGATACAACCGTGTCTTCTTAAAACTCTCAGCGAAGAAGCAAAATAATCACGTGGTTCTAATTCTTCAAAAGTTGCATTGATATCAATGACTCTAACTTCATTAATATCCTCCATGTTTAGTTTAAAAACCGAAGTCCCATTTTCTACTGCTGTTAATTGTATATTTCTATTTATTGCACAAGCTATAACAGGTAATCCTAAATAATCCTGATGATCTCCAAAAAGGCACGTTCGTCCTGGTGCCAATGATATAATTTTCTTCACTTTTAAAATATATTAAAATACTGCAATACTGGTAATTACACTATTATTAGTTTATAAAATAGGCTTTTATTTTAGTTTTAACTTTACGAAACTAGATATTAAATTTTAATTAACCTAAGAAAAAACAAAAAATGTGCTCGAACACACTTAAATAATGTTATCGAGCACACTTATATAGATGCCTGAAAATGTTGATAAAAATCTTCTTGAAATTTATTACGATTTTTATGTTAATTGAAATTAAGAATACCTAATTTTATATTTTTGTTTCACATTCCGTTTTTTCAGTAAATTAACCATTTATTACACAACCAAATACTTCATTACAAATAAAAAAGCCATTTACTTTATAAATATCTCCAAAAAAGAATAAATACAAAGTTTTTATATATTTGCCTCCTTATGAATAAAAAATATACGATTAAAGATATTGCTAAATTAGCAGGTGTTTCGAAAGGTACTGTTGACAGGGTTTTGCATAAAAGAGGAAAAGTTTCTCCGCTGGCTCTAGAAAAAGTAAACGAAGTTTTAAATGTAATTGATTACGAACCCAATCTTATTGCTCGAAATTTAAAAAACAATAAGATTTATCATATCTGTATTTTATTACCCGATCCCAAGATTGACCCTTATTGGCTTCCTTGCATCCACGGAATAAAAGATGCTATTCAGGAATTTAAAGCATACAACATACTTGTTGAAACATTTTATTTTAATCCCGAAAAAACAAAATCGTTTACAAACACAAACGAAACGATTATAGAGAAATCGCCAGATGCTGTTTTGCTAGCCCCTTTATTCCATAAAGAAACATTGGATGCCATAAAAAAATACGATTCTTTAAATATCATTGTCAACACATTTAATAATCAGGTAGAATCTACTTTAATCAAAAATTTTGTTGGGCAAGATTTGTTTAGAAGTGGTCGTGTAGCAGCCAAATTATTAAATACAATTCTAGACAAAGGGCAAATTGCAATTATACATATTGATGAAACTTACAAGAATGCAATTCACATGCAGGAAAAAGAAAGAGGTTTTAGAAATTATTTTAGCGAAAAAGAAAACCTTGATTATAAGATTACAACATTAAAACTAAAAAGCCCGAATGTTGAAGTCACTCTAAAAAACTTCATCAATGAAAATCCAGATTTATCTGGTGTTTTTATTACTACATCCAGAGCATATCAAATAGCCAAGACAATTAACAAGGTTAAGGATAGAAAAATTCGAATTATTGGTTATGACTTAATCGATGAGAATGTAAATAATCTAAATCTTGGCGTAATTGATTTCTTGATTCATCAAAATCAAAAAAGACAAGCATATCTTGGTATAACATATCTTGTAGAGCATTTCCTTTTTCATAAAGAAACACCTGCTGTTACGCTCTTACCTATTGATATTATTAACTCTGAAAATGCCGATTTTTATCTGGAATAATCTAGTCTTTCAAGGTTAAAATTCCAAACGATGATGCAATATGAAAATTGGGCGTTTCTGTATCAGGATTCACCCAAGTTATCCAGGTCGGTTCATAATCGGAACCATTGGTTTTAGAATATTTGGCTCTAAAAATTCCAGTTTCGATTTGGTTGTTATTAATTAAATTAAGCTTCTTTAAGGATGCAATACGTATTGCGCCTTCTACAACAAAAGAATCATCTTTTACAGATGATTTAACTAATAAATCATCTTTTGGCCAGGACCAGTCAAAATTAAGATTCTTATCAGGATACGCTATAAAATCCATTACTCTGGCTGCGGTATCAATCTCCATACAATAATACGGATTAAGCGAACTATCTGGTCTAAAAAACAGCTCTACCCTATCGGAATTATTGATACTATCAATACTATCGTCATTCTCTACTATATGAATTTCAGAATCATAAACGGTAAAACAAAAAAACAATTGCTCAACATCCCATAAGGCTTTAAACTCGATTCGGGAAACCGCTTTAGAATCCCAAGGCGAACAAAAATTATCCAGGATAATTGCTGTTTTCCATAAATCAGAATCACCCTTTCCAGAAATAATCAATTGGTTTGTAGCTATTCGATTTACTTCGTAATTTTTAATTCCCTGATTCATAATTATTTTTAATTAACACGTTGAATAGAATTCCTAAAAATAGAATTTAGTACATAGAACATAGATTTTATGAATAAAAAAGGACACAAGAAAAATACATTTCGTTCATAAAGCTAATCCCGATCCCGAAGCATCGGGACGGGATACTTTCTAAATAAATGCAACGCCTTTTTTGAGAATACAAAATCTATGTTTCTATGTATTTAAATTAATTATACGTTACGAATCCAATTATCTATACAATACTTTTATAGTAATACAAACATAATGTGTTCGAGCACAATTTACAATTAAAATTCATTATTTATTAATCAGGATATTAAAATGACTAAAGCTTGATTTGTTTGTATAGTAATTGGTTTCAATAAGTTAATCTTTACATCAGAATCTCCATGAGTAAATTCGAACGGTATATTATTGGATTCCAACATTACTGAAACTTTTTCTATTTTTTGCAAATCTATTTTTTCAAGACCAACTGATCCTAACTTTAGGGAACCATATTTCAGATCGATTCTATGTATTTGTTTTCCTGATTGTTTATACTGGGTATAAGAGCCCCATCCCTCTGCCGCTGTAAATGGTGCTTTAAAGTTTTCTTTGTCCCATTTTGGAGCAAACCCAATATATCCTTTAGGGCCATGATATACAAAACCACATGCTGTTATAAATGTTCCATAGCTTGCCATCGCTCGTGAATAATGATCACTACATTCGATTTCATTAAATGGATTTCGCTTTGCTGCATGATATCGGTCATGTATCGCTTTTGTCATTGCCAGCCCTTCATCTACCATTCCTTCAGCAATCATATGTGCAGCTACTTGATGTTCGAAACCACTCATACATTCATGAAAATAACCAAGTTGCCAAGTTACATCATCGCCATAAGGTTTGGGTTCATTATACGGATTTGTATTTAAAATCATTCCTCCTTCTCCTGGCAACGCATAAGGGCGACCTCCTGGATGATCTTTTATATAGGGACCTACATCAATCTTAAAATTATATTTCCATAAAGATTGTAATGCCGATACTGTTTTTTCTTTATCCAAAATTCTTCCCAATCCTACTTGATAAGCCCATGCCTGACCATATACCTGATCTATATGGCATGTATTATAGGAACCTAAATTCTTCCTGCCTGTTTTGGCATCAGGACGATGTATAAAATACTCTCCATTAAATAACTTTTCTTCCATGTTCTTTCTTCCAATCTCTACATATTCTTTGCACTTAGCAGCAAAAACAGCATCGTTCATTTCTTCTGCCATCACTTGTCCTGCTTTTACTGCAGCGATACATAAACCTACAATCCATGCAATTTCTCCGTCCCATACTGCATCCAATGTGTTTTCCATTGGTGTATCTTCCATTCCATCTTTATTTTTATCCTGATCTATAATAAACTGGACGGTTCTTTTAATACGTGTCCAATTTTTTTTCAAAAATGTATCATCTGTACTCATTTGATGTTCTCGATAAATACGCAATACCGTTCCTGCTTGTCCATCTATTGCTGGTCGTTTATCATATTCTCCTCTAAACCATATTCCTCCATTTTCCATTAACGATATTCCTAAATCAACCCTTTCCCTATTATCTTTTTCAAGAGCGGGAAAAATTCGTCCAACTGCCTGTGCATATTGCCAAACATGGGTACAATTTCCTTCACATGCGCCTACTCCTTCCCATGCCCACGAACGCCCTGTAGCAAAACGATGGGATGTTGTGGTTGCCATAGTAGAAATGTTCATAAATGTTCGTTCCAAAAACCACCATGGCAAAGTAGAATCATACCAAGTTGTTTTCCATAACTCTGTTTGTGATGAAAGGAAAGAGAATTTATCTGCAATGTAATTATTCACTTCTAATGCATCCGAGAATTTGCTAGCATAATAATTCCCACTCTTTGCATCTGGCACATTAATTCGTTCTCCTACATTAGGAAAATACCAACTTATAACATAATCTATTTTTACCGTTTTCCCAGCTTTAATTTTTTGAGAAGTACCTATTCCTCCAATTAATTTATTGCCTGCGTCGGTATGTACAATCGTTTTGTCTGTTTTTGAAAAAAGCTTTTCGCTTTGAATTAATTCTCCTAATGATGGATTTGCAAATCCTTTTGATCCAATTAATGATAAACACATAGAGCCTGAATCTCCAAACTCAGAAAATTTATTTTCTTCGGTAGCGACAAATCTGGAAAATACAGATAACATATTTTCTTTTATTACAACCTTATTTACACGTTCACCATCACCAGATCCAGCCGAGAATTTATTTACAGCATTTTCTAACCAGCCCATTAATTCAATGCTTATTGGTTTCTTACTGTTATTTGTAACCTGAAAAGAAAGGACTGTAGCTGGTAAATTAGAATTATCCTCATCCAAAGGAATAAAAGGAGAAAATGCTTGTAGTGTAATCGTAATTGGTAACTCTTTTTTTGTGTACTTAATGGTTGCTAATGGGTAAGTTGCCTCAAAAGCAATTTCATCCCAATCTTCACTTTTAAGTTCTTTAATGACTGTTTTACCTGCATATATAATTTTAATTGCAAATCCCTGATCCAATGGACGAATATCTTTGGATGGCTCTACATAACAGGCACCATCTCTGGAACGTACTTTGCTTCCTCCATCTAATACTTCGGTATTCCATGCTATCACTTTTGGCTCAATTCCTTCTTGGTTTTTATTAAAAATATCCCATAACCATAATCTGCCATCTCCTCCTAAATAAACCGTTCCACAATTAATACCTCCTACAGGCATACCAATAAAATCTAATTCATTCTTACTTTTTAAATAAGTAGTTACTGTACTCTTTTCGTACAATGATTTTATCCATTCTTGATTTATTGCCTGTCTTAATAATATTCCTTTCTCATTATTCAAAGCTTCTGGGAGAAGAGAGTTTGCCATTACAGGAATACGATAAACCAATAGTCCGGTAACGAACAGACTGGTATTCTTAATAAAATCACGACGCTTTACGTTTTTACTTGACATAATCATTTTATTTAAATTATTACTGGTTAGTTTTTCTCATTAACAAAAATGTGTTCGAACACAAATATAGTGTGTTCGAACACATTTATACAATTTTTCTTGCTTAATTAAAGAATAATATATAGATTCGTTTTTTATTAGTAAGTTTTTTATGCGAAAAAATTACAAAAAACCAACAAATAACACCTATTTACTATCATTATTCTTACCAAAATAACAAATACCAGAACAGATTAAAATAATTATTAACCAAACTATTCTTCAGTAAACAAATTATCATTTGGCCTTAACCTTAAAACTTAAAATCATGAAAAAAGTATTTACATTATTCATTACTATCGCCTTTCTATATTCATGCGATTTAGAGCGAGATCCTCACGATTCTTACGTAAAAGATAAAATCTTATCTGATAAAGAAGCAGCTGTAGAAGTGCTACTTAACGGATGCTATGCACAACTCAAAAATTGGTCAGATATAATGCATGTTGCAGGAGAATATCCAAGTGATAATGTAATGATCAGAGGAACTTCTACAGGTTATTCTTATTCTTTTATTTCATATCAACATATGACTAGTAATGGCGGGCTAACTAATTTCTGGAACAATAGTTACAAGATTATTTCTCAATCCAGCGATTTGATAAAAATGATATCTGAAGGAGAAAGCCCTAAAACTGATCAGCAATTAGGAGAACTACATTATCTAAGAGGAATGATGTATTTTTATTTATGTCGCATATACGGCAGACCATACTCACAATCTCCCGAAACTAATCTAGGTGTGCCTATTGAAAACGGAATGCCCGAAAATGTTAACAGCATCAATCCATCAGACAGGGCAACTGTAAAAGCAACATACGAACAAGCAATAAGCGATCTTAAAAAAGGGGAAGCTTTAATGACCGAAAACAAAAATGCAGCTTACGCAACAAAACAAGCTGCTCAAGCAATGCTTTCCAGAATTTATTTATACATGAGCGGAACTTACGAAAGTCCAAATCAGGAATACGCTTCTTTATCTATAGAATATGCTAATAAAGTAATTTCTAGCGGTCGTTATCAATTACTTAGTAGAGCTAATTTTATGAAATACA
This sequence comes from Flavobacterium sp. GL_143, assembly GCF_057834355.1. Classification (NCBI taxonomy): domain Bacteria; kingdom Pseudomonadati; phylum Bacteroidota; class Flavobacteriia; order Flavobacteriales; family Flavobacteriaceae; genus Flavobacterium; species Flavobacterium sp. GL_143. The sequence continues at coordinate 5,341,360 of NZ_CM174401.1, forward strand.
ATGTTTTTGCACCTGATGCAAGCGGACAAACAGAAACTATCTTTGCCGTTAAACGTGTAGCGTCAGAGTTTTCTGGCAATGATTATTACAATAGTATTGGTGGCATGTATGCTAACATTCAGGGACAAGGTTGGGGAGAGATGTACCCTAGTGCTAAATATCTGGATCTATTAAAGAAATCTGGTCTAAAAAAAGATGCCAGATGGGCATTTATAGATCCACAATATACTTTTGATAATTCTAATAATAAAATCGAAGCTTTCCGTTTTATAACCAATACTTATGATATTGCTGGAATACAAACAGGTTTTAATTATGTACAACAACCACTTAAACGCAATACTGATGGTTCATTTTATATAACTATCGGAACTAAAGATTATAATCTTACAGTAGTTAACGCATCCGAAAATAGCTACTCTATAGATTATGAAAATAAAACATATGTTGGCGAAAAAGATTATATGATGTTGCTAAATCGTATATATCCAATGTTCTACATTACAAAATGCTCTCTACAAGATAACAACTCCCATTTATACTCTCCTACTATCTCAAGATTAGCCGAGATGTATTTGAACATGGCTGAAGCTTATGCAAAAAAAGGAGATTATCAAAATGCTCTAACAAACTTAAATATCATAAGAGAAAGAGCCGTTGTTGGCGGCGGATATACCTCATTAAATAGTACAAATGCAGTACAACTTATTGACGAAGAACGCCAATTAGAACTAGCCTTTGAAGCACATCGTGGATATGACGTGTATCGAAACGGACAAACTATGACGCGTCGTTACCCAGGCCCGCATTCTCCAATGATAGATATCCCGGCAACAAGCTTAAGAGTTATACAATACATCCCTCAATCAGAAATTAATGCTTATCCGGGTACATTAACTCAAAACCCATAATTAATAAATATTCTTCTGGAATTCCTCTTAATTATTCTGCATTGAATTAAGAGGAATTCTTTTTAAAACTCAAAGTAAAAAATATGTGTTCGAGCACATTTTACAATACTTTTCTTTGTTTAATAAAATATAATCTATAGTTTCGTTTCTATTTATCTCAAAAGAACAACCATTTTAAACTATAAATAACCAAATTTTTATCTTTTTATGAAAGAAGAAAAAAACTCTCGTCGCTCCTTCTTAACAAAAACTATAGCAGGTATTTCGGGATCTGTTATAGCAACAGGGCTACCATTATCGGCTTTAGCATCAAACACAAATAGCGAAGTACCAGACTCAAAACATGATTTCTTAACAAAGCCCTATTTGCAAGCTCCCACAAATGATGGTATTACAATAATGTGGCTCACTAACCAACTTTGCTTAAATTGGGTAGAATATGGCGAAACCGAAAAATTAGGAATCAAAGCCCAGCAATGTGCTCATGGTATGATGAATATTAATTCTAGAATCAATACTGTAACACTCACAAATCTTAAACCAGATACGACCTATTACTATAAAGTTTTCTCCAAACAAATTTTAGATTTTCAACCATATAAAATCACTTTTGGAGATATTATAAATAGCGAAACATATCATTTTAAAACACTCAATCCAAAAGCAAAAGAAGTAAGCTGGCTCGTTTTAAACGACATACACGACCGCCCGAAATCTTTTGGCGAACTTATACAACTTAACCAAAATAAACCTTACGATTTTGTTTTCCTTAACGGAGATATGTTTGACTATCAAACGGATGAAAACCAAATCATCAATCATTTACTTAATCCTTGCAGCTTATTTTCGACTGAGAAACCATTTATGCTTGTAAGAGGAAATCATGAAACCAGAGGTAAATACTCAAGAAATCTATTAGATTATTACTACAACTACGATAAGAAAGAGTATTATACTTTTAAAATGGGTCCCGTTTTTACAATTGTTTTAGATACTGGCGAAGATAAAAAAGATTCACATCCTGTATATGGCGGAACTGTAAATTATGATTCTTATCGAGAAGAACAAGCAGTTTGGCTAGAGAAACAAATGAAGTCTAAAGCTTTTAAGAATGCTCCTTTTCGTGTAGTAATGATGCACATTCCGCATTATCATTCCGATGAAGAACACGGAACAACCGAATGTCGCAGGTTATTTGGTCCTTTATTCGAAAAATATAAAATTGATTTGTTTGTTGCAGGACACACACACGAATACGGAATGTTCGAACCAAATAAAGATCACTCCTATCATTTTGTTATTGGCGGCGGACCAGAAACTGGAATTAGAACTTTAATACGAATTGAAGCTAATCCTAAAGTTTTAAATTTGCAAATGCTTAATGATTCTGGTAAAGAAATTGGCTTGTTTCAACTTAATAGTAAAAGGTAATTTTTTAAGGTTTAAACTTTTTCTTTTTTAGCCTATTTCAAAAATATAAAAGCCTTCAAATTATATAATTTGAAGGCTTTTATATTTTTCGTTATGTTACTTCCCACATGAAACACATTTTGGCGCGTAAACCGAATTTAGAGTCCCACACCTACTACATTTAGAATGAAAGGGAGTTGAGCCATCTACAGCTCTAATTTCACTGCGTCCTTCTGCTACTAAATCAATATGCCCTTCAGCATCCAAAGTAACATCCCCTCCTATTGAAATCAAACTAAGCCTCAGATTAGCTGATTGGCCAGGATCTGAAAATAGTACCGAAGCCGAAAACGTATTAATTCCAGGATTCAAGTTTACTGTTAATGTTCTAAAAGACTTCCCTGCAGCAGATGTTATTGTCGGACTTCCTGGCATCCTAAGCTCATATTTACTTGCTGGACTTCCCTGATAACCAAATTCAATTATTGCCACCGCAGCCTCAGAAGAATAAATTTCACCCATAGCATAACAAGCATTGGGCGTACAAAATTGATCAACATTTTGAAAAAGAGAATACTGTAAACTACTCGATTTACGTGTCGAAACATAATGCTCTGTACCATTAGATACTTGGGCTGAAGACTCTACAGTCTCTAAAGCATCATCACTATTACAACTAAACATAAATAACAATAAAAACAGACATGGCACTATTTTTTTCATAATATAACATTTTTAAAGTTAAAAGAATAAAAATTAAACAAAAAGCTAAGCTATACCTTTTTTTAATAAAATCTAGCATATTTGTAATTTTTATTTTACAAAAAATATGTCCCAATAATTATATGTCTATTTTGCAACTAGCATTTGTATTATAGATTTTACAATTTTTTTTTATAATAAAACTCTCATAATCACCCTTGAAAATTAAAATAATTAATGCCATTAATCTAATAACACAGGTTAAAAAAACTAAATATTCATTAATATTCATTCTCCAAAATGAGTTTACTTTATATTGATACTTACAGGTAATAGTATTTAAAGGAATTTAAATACTATTACCTATTTTCTCCTAATTTCTAATTCCCTTATTTTAACAAAAATTAACTTAAATACGCACAATAAAAATCCTTCAAATGATTACAGTCATCTGAAGGATTTCCTGTTATCTCCGTTAAGCTAAAAAGACACACTAAATCTTAAGTTTATATTGCCGTTATTGATACTATATTATCGCCTTTGTTAACACAATATTTCAGGAATATTTAATATTCAACTGTACCCTTATATAAGAATTTGATACTTTTTTTATCAATCCTCTTTCTTTATTTCATCTTCTTATGGTAATTACCATCAAAATACTAGTTTTTAAATAATCAAGAAGCTTCATATTTTTTAATAAGAAACTAGAATTTTATTACTAAAAAAACATTTTCCATAAAAAAAATGTGCTCGAGAACACAAATATTGTGTGTTCGAGCACATTTTTTGTGTTTTTCCTTGTTTAATAAAAATTAAATATATAGTTTCGTCATATCTTAAAAAATAAAGTACAATTTATGTTAAAAAAACATAACTAAATAAACAAGAAAAAGTGTACATATTTAAGATTTTAAAATTGAATTTTCAGATAATTAATAGTAAAAAAAGAATAGCATCACGATTTCATTTAAGGCAGATTTCCTTAAATCGATTATAATAAAAATGAATACCAGTTAACACAACAACACAAAACAAATTATTAACCAAACCCATTTTTAAGAGTATGAATTTATTAATTAAACAAAAACCTAGAAGTTTTCGGTTAAACGCCCCTTCTAGAAAGGAAATTAAATTAGCAATTCTTTCATTGTTCGCTTTGACTTTTCAAATTTCAACCGCTGCTTCATCAAAAGAAGTAAGCACAAATAGAATTGATTTATCATTGGTACAAAAAATTGTTAAGGGTAAAGTAACCGATTCTAATGGAATGCCACTTCCTGGAGTAAATGTTCTTATTAAAGGAACTGCTATCGGTGTACAAACAGATTACAATGGTGAATTTGCCATAGAAGTAGCAGATAATCAAACAGTATTGGTTATTTCTTATATGGGAATGCAAGAACAAGAAGTAACGATTGGAAAAGGGCCTATCGTTGTAACTTTAAAAGAAGCTGGAGAAGTAATGGACGAAGTAGTTATCGTTGGTTACAGCAAAATCAAAAAAGAAAGTCTTACTGGAGCTTTACAAACGCTAGATAATAAAAAACTTACTGATATTACTACTCCATCTGTAGAGAATTTATTAGCTGGTAAAGCTACTGGAGTTTATGTAAGTTCAGGAAATGGACAGCCAGGAGATACTGGTAAAATCGTTATTCGTGGAAAAACTACTGTTAACGGAAGTACTGATCCTTTATGGGTTATCGATGGTGTGATTGTAGGAAGTAGTTCTGGAAACATGAACCCAGCCGATATCGAAACTTTAACTGTACTTAAAGATGCTGCATCTACAGCTGTGTATGGTTCTCAGGGTGCAAATGGTGTAATCATTGTTACTACAAAAAGCGGAAAAAGTGGTAAGGCAACTATTAATGCCTCTATCAAAACTGCTGCAACAACTGTAAATACAGGAAATTTTGACATCATGAATGGTCAGGAATTATATGACTTATATGACTCTTTCCCTAACAAACAAGATTTTAGTAATGCATGGTGGTGGAACCCTGAATTAAGAAACAAAAATTACGATTGGTGGAAAAATGCTACTCGAACTGGTATCGCAAGAGATTTTAACTTATCGATTAACGGTGGTAGTGATGTATTTAAAAGCTATGTTTCTCTTGGTATATATGACGAAACTGGTGCTATAAAAGGATATGATTATACTCGTTATAACTTACTACTTAAATTTAGCTATAAAGTAAACAATTGGTTAACCATACGTCCTCAAGCTAATATTACACGTACAGAAACTGAAGACAAACAACATTCTGTCAGTGCTATGTATGGCAATATGCCTTGGGATAGCCCATATCTTCCTGATGGAACTTTGGTAGGCAACCAGCCAAATCCTACTTGGGTAAATACAACGGGTTCAAACTATTTGTATGACTTACAATGGAATTATGGAGAATCTGAAAGATATAGTGTTCGAACCAATTTAGATTTTGATGCTAAAATTACTAGTTGGCTATCATTCACTTCTACAAATAACTACACCTTCTCAAATTACAACGAAATGACCTATATTGATCCAAGATCATCTGAAGGGTTATCAGTAAAAGGAAGAATTACAGATGAAACTACTAGTAATAATCGTTTTTATACCAGTCAATTATTCAAATTCAACAAATCATTTGGAGCACACGCTATAAACGCAATTGCTGGATATGAATGGAATGAATACAATGGTAAAACTAATGAAGCAATTTCAACTGGAATACCTCCAGGATTTATTGTTGCAGATGCAGCTACTGTTCCAGAAAAAGTTAAAGGTAACAGATCTCAATGGGCAGTTCAATCATTGTTTACCAACATAAATTATACCTATGACGACAGATACATGGCACAATTTTCTATACGCCGTGATGGGGCTTCTAATTTTGGAGAAAATGCAAGATATGGTAATTTCTTTTCTATTAGTGGTGGTTGGAATATTCATAAAGAAAAATTCTTTAAAGCCGATTATATCAATAACTTAAAACTTAGAGCAAGTTATGGTTCAGTAGGAAACAGACCAACTGGTTTATACCTGCACTTACCTTTGTATTCTGTGTCTTCTGGTTATAATGAAAATCCTGGTGCGCTTATTTCTCAAATAGGAAATCCTGATTTAAGCTGGGAAAAAACGTTTACAACTGGTATTGGTTTAGATGTTAGCTTCTTAAATAGAATCAATATAACATTAGACTATTACGATAAAGATACATCTGGTTTATTATATGAAGTGCCTTTGCCTGGAGTAATTGGAGTAACTAGTATCTGGAGAAATGTTGGGTCTGTAAACAATAAAGGTTTTGAAGCATCTATAAACGTAGATATCATTAAAAATGAAAACTGGAAATGGAATGTAGACTTTAATATTGGTTTAAATAGAAATAAAGTGACAAGTCTTTACGGAACAAAACAACAAATTATTGTTGAAGATGGAACTGGTATTTCTGGTTCTGCAAAAAAACTATTAACACCTGGAAAAGATGTAGATACTTGGTACCTTACAGAATGGGCTGGTGTAAATCCTGATAACGGAAAGCCAGAATGGTTTACAACCAATGCAGCTGGAGAACGTGTTAAGACATCTAACTATGGAGATGCATCTAAAAATCAAATTGCTATCGATGCCTACACTCCATCTTATTACGGAGGATTCTCGACTAGTTTAAATTATAAAAATTTCGATTTAGGAGCAACATTCAGCTACTCAGTAGGTGGTAAAATTTATAACTATGCTCGTGCTGAATTTGATTCAGATGGAGCTTATACAGATCGTAACCAAATGAATCTTCAAAAAGGATGGAGTCGTTGGGAAAAACCAGGGGATATTGCTACACACCCACAAGCAATTTATAACAATTCGAGCAACTCAAATAAAGCATCATCACGTTTCTTAGAAGATGGGTCATACTTAAAAATGAGAAGTGTATCGTTTGGATATAATTTATCTATTGAGCGTTTGAATATTTCTAATCTCAGAATATTTGTATCTGGTGAAAACTTGTTTACAATTACCGATTTCTCAGGTGTAGATCCAGAAATACCTCCATTTGAAAGAAATGGTGTAAGAACAATAACTGGAGTTTCAACCTCGGTATACCCTCAGACACGCAGATTTGTATTAGGTTTTAATCTTACTCTTTAAAAAACAAAACCATGAAAAAAATATTCATATTATTTATTACCCTTAGCTTTCTTTCTTCATGTGAGCTGGAGCGAGAACCATACGGTTATTACACAAAAGATAAAATCATGCAGGATAAAGAAGCTGCTGTCGAAGTACTTCTTAACGGATGTTATGCTCAACTTAAAGGCTGGTCGGATGTAATGCACCGTGTTGGTGAATATCCTGGAGACAACATCATGATTAGAGGTACCTCTACAGATGATTTTTATTCTTTTATTTCTTATCAGCATAGCCCTGTTAATGGTAGATTATCTACTTTCTGGAACAATAGTTATAAAGTAATTTCACAATCAAGTGATTTAATGAAAATGATAGCTGAAGGAGAAAGCCCTAAAATGGACCAACAATTAGGAGAAGCTTATTACCTAAGAGGAATGCTTTATTTCTATTTGGTTAAAACTTTCGGTAGACCTTATGCACAATCTCCTGAAACTAATTTGGGTGTACCAATTGTTAACGGATTACCTGAAGATATTGCCAACATTAACCTTCCGGATAGAGCTACTGTAAAAGCAACTTATGAGCAAGCTATTAGCGATCTTAAAAAAGGAGAAGCGCTAATGAATGAAAACAGAACTGCAGCTTATGCAACTAAGGAAGCTGCTCAGGCAATGCTTTCAAGAGTATATTTATATATGAGTGGAACTTATGAAACGCCAAATCAACAATATGCTGATTTGTCTATTGAGTATGCTAATAAAGTAATTTCCAGCGGTCGTTATAATATGCTTAGCAGAGCCGATTTTATGAAATACAATACTTTTGCTCCTGATGCAAGCGGACAAACAGAAACTATTTTTGCTGTTAAACGTGTAGCTTCAGAGTATTCTGGAGATGATCATTATGGTGGTATTGGTGGTATGTATGCTAACATTCAAGGACAAGGTTGGGGAGAAATGTATGCAAGTGCAAAATACTTAGATCTTTTACGTAAATCTGGCTTAAAGAAAGATGCAAGATGGGCTTTTATCGATCCTCAATATGCATTGGATGCTGCTAACAATAAAACAGAAGCTTTCCGTTTTATAACAGATGCTTTTAATGCTAGTGGAGTACAAACTGGTTATAACTATGTACAACAACCTCTTAAAACTAATTCTAGCGGTTCATACTATATTACTATAGCAAATACAGATTACAATCTTACGGTAGTAAATGCAGCCGAAAATAGCTATTCGATAAATTATGCTGGTAAAACGTATGTAGGAGAAAAAGATTATATGATGTTATTAAATCGTGTATACCCTATGTACTACGTTACAAAATGTTCTTTGCAAGACAATAGCTCACACCTACACTCGCCTATTATTTCAAGATTAGCCGAAATGTATTTGAATATGGCTGAAGCTTATGCTAAAAAATCAGATTATCAAAATGCGCTTAAAAATTTAAATATCGTTAGAGAAAGATCAATCGTTGGTGGTGGATATACTTCTTTAACTAGTACAAATGCAGTACAACTTATTGATGAAGAACGCCAGCTAGAACTAGCTTTTGAAGCACAACGTGGATATGACGTTTACAGAAACGGACAAACAATGACACGTCATTACCCTGGTCCTCATACCCCAATGGTAGATTATCCAGCAACAAGTCCAAGAGTAGTACAATATATTCCTCAATCGGAAATAAATGCTTATCCTGGTACTTTAACTCAAAATCCTTAATAAAGATTTTGAAAACTATTTTTAAGTTTAATGGTTAGTTAGTAAATAAGGCCTTCTTTAGAATTTCCCTCTTATATAAATAAGAGGGATTCTAGAGAAGTTAAATGCAAAAAACAATAATAGCTAAAATCAGGCTAAATGAAATATTATAAAATTATTTTCTCTTTCCTTACATTGCTGCTTATTAGCACAAATGTATTAGCACAAGATTCAAAAAACGAAATCCATTTGCCACTTGGCGGAAATGCTTTTAGTTCTTACAATCTTGAAAGTAATAATACTATAACCGATAACGGAATAGAAAATTGGACAGACCCTAAAGAATACTTTACAGTTTATTTTAGAGTTTCAACTCCAGGATTAATACGAATCTCAACAGATGAATTTGTAAATGTTCAAGGGAAATCTACATTAGAATTTGGTATTAACAAAGAATTCAAAAAAATCGAATTTGACGAAAGTAACAAAAGACCAATTGTAATAAACGAATGGAAAATTATTGATACAGGATATGTTGCTTTAAAAATAAAAGGGATTAGTAAAACACAAAACAATTTCCCTTCTATTTCTAAATTAATCATTAGCGGATCAGCACTCCAAGGAAAAACTGCTTTTGTACCTAATAATGATGACAACTTTTTTCACTGGGGACGAAGAGGTCCTTCGGTACATTTAAATTACGAAGTACCCGAAAAAGTAAACGTTCAATGGTATTATAACGAAATTACCGTTCCTGTAAACGAAGATAAAATAGGTTCTTATTATATGGCAAACGGTTTTGGCGAAGGGTACTTTGGAATTCAGGTAAATTCTGAAACAGAGCGCCGCGTATTGTTTTCTGTTTGGAGCCCTTTTGTTACAGATGATCCAAAAAGTATTCCTGAATCGCATAAAATTAAAATGCTAAAAAAAGGAGAAAATGTACAAACTGGTGAATTCGGAAATGAAGGTTCTGGTGGACAAAGTTACTTAAGATACAACTGGAAAGCTGGCAAAACATATAAATTCTTGCTTAACGGAGTTCCTCAAAATGATAACTCAACCACATACACTGCATATTTTTATGCACCCGAAGCAAACAAATGGATGTTAATAGCAAGTTTTAACCGTCCGCAAACCAATACTTATCTAAAAAGATTTCATTCTTTCTTAGAGAATTTCGTGCCACAACAAGGAAATAAATCTCGCAAAGTTTTGTTTAACAACCAATGGTATTGCGATGATAAGGGCGTTTGGACAGAAATAGATTCGGCTATTTTTACAGTAGATAATACTGGAAGAAAAGGATATAGAATGGATTATTCTGGTGGAGTCGAAAAAGATTTTTTCTTTTTAAAAGACGGAGGTTTCTTTAACAAATACACTAAAGCCAAAACTAAATTTACAAAACCATTAAAGCATAATAAGCCAAGTATAAATTTTAGTACTTTGCCATAAAAAAACAGTAAGACAATCCCAAAATAGATTGCCCACAATTTTAAATTAAAATTAATTCAACATGAAAACTAGTATCTTTAAATTTATTCTGATATCCTGCTTCTTTTTAGGATATGCTACTTCTTCAGCTCAAATGATTAAGACACCTACTCCTGCGCGTGCCAAAGGACAAAAGGATGTATTACGTTTGGCACTTGCTCCAATCCCAACAGTTCGTGTAGCCTTTATTGGTTTAGGAATGCGTGGTCCTGGTGCAGTAGAACGCATGACACATATTCCTGGTGTAGAGATTGTAGCACTTTGTGATATGCTTGAAAAAAATACCAAATCAGCAAACGAAATCCTTACTAAACAAGGTCTTCCTAAAGCAAAAGAATTTTATGGTGATGAGAACATTTGGAGACAAGTAACTGCGCTTCCAAACGTAGATTTAGTTTATATCGCTACCGACTGGAAACACCACGCTATTATAGGAGTTCAAGCTATGAAAGATGGTAAAAACGTAGCTATTGAAGTTCCTGGTGCAATGACTATGAAAGAAATTTGGGATCTTATCGATACTTCCGAAAAAACTCGTAAACACTGTATGCAATTAGAAAACTGTGTGTATGATTTCTTCGAGCTTACTACATTAAACATGGCTCAACAAGGTTTATTTGGAGAAATTCTTCATGCAGAAGGATCTTACATTCACGGTCTTCAACCATTTTGGGGAGAGTACTGGAATAACTGGCGTATGGATTATAATATAAAACACCGTGGTGATATTTATGCTACACATGGTATGGGGCCAGCTTGTCAAGCATTAAATATCCACCGTGGTGACAAAATGAACTATTTAGTTTCTATGGATACAAAAGCAGTTGGAAACCCTGCTTACATCAAAGAAAAATCAGGAATCGATATTAAAGATTTCAGAAACGGAGATCACACAATGACTATGATTCGTACTGAAAATGGAAAAACTATCCAAATCCAGCATGATGTAACATCTCCACGCCCATACAGCCGTATGTACCAACTTAGCGGAACTAAAGGATTTGCTAATAAATATCCCGTAGAAGGATATGCATTAGATTCTAAATCTATAAGTTCAGACATTAAACCAGATCACGAAAACTTAAGTGCACACAAATTCATGCCAGAAGATGTGAAAAAAGCATTAATGGAAAAATACAAACACCCAATTGTAGTAGGAATCGAAGAAAAAGCAAAACAAGTTGGTGGACACGGTGGAATGGATTTCATCATGGATTACCGTTTGATTCACTGCTTACAAAACGGATTGCCTCTTGATATGGATGTATACGATCTTGCAGAATGGTCTTGTTTAGGTCCATTAACAGAAATTTCACTTGACAACAATTCTTCTCCAGTAGAAATCCCAGATTTCACACGTGGAGGTTGGAATAAATTAAAAGGTTTAGAATTTTCTAAATAAAATAAAATTTTGAAGTTAGTTAAATTGCATCAAGAGGGCACCATTATAAAGTGCCCTCTTTTTGTTATACACATTTGCTTAAGCAAAATGTCAAACCAATTTCATTCAACTTTACTCAAGATAAACTTAGTCAATATCAAGCTTAGTCAGGAACACAGATAATACGGATTCGTCAAAGACGAAAACGCAGATAAAAACGGATTTTTCTTATCGTTATTTAAAAAAAAACGTTTTTATCCGCGTCATTACGGAGTAAATCTGTGTCATCCGCGTTCCTGACTATGCGCATTAAAACTCAGTATGACGCTTCGCCTCAGGGTGACATAATTAATAACCAAACTCTATAAAACAAAAAACACAATAAATTATAATCTTTAATTCAATTAAAAATGAAAAAAGTTTATTTAGCCCTCCTATTTTCTTTCTTTACTTTGCCTTCGCTAGTAGCACAGCAAAAACAAACTTTTGCAATAAGAGATGGGAACTTTTTATTAAATGATAAACCAATCCAAATACATTCGGGCGAGATGCATTACTCCCGTATTCCTCAGCCCTATTGGCGTCATCGTTTAAAAATGATGAAATCAATGGGATTAAATACCGTTGCTACCTATGTATTCTGGAACTATCATGAAACAGCTCCCGGAGTTTGGGATTTTAAAACCGGAAATAAAAACTTAGCCGAATATATAAAAATAGCTCAAGAAGAAGGTTTGTTCGTAATCCTACGCCCAGGTCCTTATGTTTGTGCCGAGTGGGAATTTGGAGGTTATCCGTGGTTCTTGCAGAATGTTCCTAATATGCTAATTCGTGGTTACAATACAGCATATTTGGCTGCGACCAAAGCCTATTTTACCGAATTGTATAATCAGGTTAAGGATTTACAAATTACCAAAGGCGGACCAATAATCATGGTACAAGGTGAGAACGAATTTGGTTCTTATGTTGCTCAACGCAAAGATATTCCTCTCGAAGAACATAAAAAATATAGCGCAGCCGTATTTCAGCAATTAAAAGATATCGGTTTTGAAGTCCCTTTCTTTACTTCTGATGGAAGTTGGTTGTTTGAAGGTGGTGCTTTACCAGGTGCATTACCCACTGCAAATGGTGAAAGTGATATCGCTAAACTAAAAGCAGTCGTGAATCAATTTAATAATAATCAAGGCCCTTATATGGTAGCCGAGTTTTATCCTGGTTGGTTAGATCATTGGGCAGAACCATTCCCAACTCAAAAACCAGAACAAACTGTTCGTCAAACGAAAAAATATTTGGACAATCAGGTTTCATTTAATTATTATATGGTACACGGAGGAACAAACTTCGGTTTTACTTCGGGCGCTAATTATGATAAAGAACACGATATTCAACCCGATATGACATCGTATGATTATGATGCCCCGATTAGTGAAGCAGGTTGGGCAACTCCAAAATATAATGCTTTAAGAGAATTATTAAAAACAAATGAAACTCCTGCTATTCCCGACCAAATACCAGTAATCACTATTCCGAATATAAAGCTGACAAAAGCAGTAGATTTAGCCGATTTAAAATCTAAAATTTCTCCTGTAATCGAAGATAATCCACAAACATTTGAACAATTAAATCAAGGGGATGGTTATGTTTGGTACAGCAAGAAATTCACACAACCGATTAACGGAAAATTAGAATTAAACGGATTACGTGATTATGCAATAGTATATGTAAATGGAAAAAAAGTAGCCGAATTAAATCGTTATTACAAAAAATACGATTGTGAAATCGAAATCCCATTTAATGCAACATTAGATATTGTTGTCGAAAATATGGGACGTATTAATTACGGTTCTCAAATCAATGCCAACAATAAAGGAATTATAAGTCCTGTTATTATTAATGGTGAAACAATTACTGGCGATTGGGAAATGTATAAATTACCAATGACAACCGAACCAGATTTAACCGTTTATAAAAATTCAGCAAAAGTAAATCGACCAACTTTATACCAAGGTAATTTCAATCTTAATAAAACTGGAGATGTATTTCTGGATATGCGCGATTGGGGCAAAGGAATTGTATTTGTAAACGGAATAAACATTGGTCGTTATTGGAGTGTTGGCCCACAACAAACACTTTACCTACCTGGTTGTTGGCTTAAAAAAGGTAAAAACAACATTGTTATTTTTGAGCAAAAAAATGAAACCATTCAAAAGGAAGTAAAAACCATCCTTACTCCTATTCTTGAAGATTTAAGACCTGAGAAAGGATTATAGAATCATTTCAGTAAATACAAAAAGCCATCAAAGAATAATTCCTTGATGGCTTTTTAAATATGTGTAAAACAAAATTACTTCCAGTTAAAAGTAATTCTCTTTTCGATATCAGTATTCAAACTTAGGAAAACTGGACAAGTCATTCCTGCACGTTCCAGAATTGTTCTACTTTTTTCATCTGCAACACCTTGCATATCAAAAACAATTTCTATTGCTCCAATTCTTCTTGGTTCAGCATTCATTATCTTAGTTACTTCGGCAGTTGAGCCAATGAAATCTACATTTAAATCACGGGCTTTAATTCCCATAATAGTCATCATACAACTTGCCAAAGCATTAGCAACAGTATCGGTTGGAGAAAAAGCTTCTCCTTTTCCGTTATTATCTATAGGTGCATCAGATATGATTTCATTTCCTGATTGCACGTGTACTGATTTAGTTCTTAAATCCCCTAAATAGGTTACTTTTGATGTCATTAGTTTGCTTCTTTAATTGTTAAATCACTATCATAATATAAGATGTAAACGCCTTTATTAGCAAATCCTCCATCTTCTTTTTTATAAAACTGAAATTTATTATCTACTTGTTCAGTTGCAATTTCACTTGCAGTTTCTTCATACGTTTTTCCTTGTGATAATCGCATCATAGTATCAAAAGTTACATCAAAACCTCTCGTAGCATACGTATTTGGATTGATCTTATTTTTGTTTCTATACTCTTTTTCAAAAATAAGTGCTCCCGAAGATTCGTTTTCACGTGTTACTGATGGGTACATTAATTTCAATTTAGTTAAACTTTCAAAACTAACTTCGTCTGTATCTAATGTACTGTTTGGTTCTAAAATTACCAACTGTACCTGATATGATGACATAGAACTCAACATAACTTTAATCGTAGCATTAATCATAGCTGTATTTCCTGTTTCCATTACAACATAATTCATTCTGTTAGGTACAAACTGAATTTTTAAACCTGCCGGATTAAAATCTCCTGCTTCGGTAACTGGTGCAAAAATTACACCTTTCTGATTTTGCTGAATATACTGTCTTATTGATTCTTTTTTCTTATCAACAACTGCAACTATATTACCTCCTTTAGAACGCATGTAATCAAACATTGCATTTTTTAGAATATCATTAGATGGGATTGTTTGATATAAATTATCAAATGAATTTCCTTGATCTTTAGACAACGGCGAAATTACAGGAACTTTATTTTCTCCTAATAACTTAGCAGTTGCTTCGGCATTACTTTGATAAAATGGTCCGATAACAGCATCAGCTTCTTGCAATCTGTTGTTTTGTATAATAGCCGCTACATTTGATCCGTTTTTGGTTTCCTGAGAATCAAAAATCGAAACATCTATTGGTAGTCCAAGAACTTTAGCAGAATCTATTGCCATTAATGCTCCAGAATAAAAATCTAAAGTCATATTCAAGAACTTATCTTTTTTCAAACGAGTAGCAGCACTGGTAGTATCACTTTGAATTTTAGATAAATTAAAAGGCAATAATAACGCTATCTTCTTACGGTCATTACTTCTCTTTTTAGTCAGAGTAACTATTTCTTTTACTTCCTCTTTAATTTCTGGTCTTGTCTCAGATTTAATTTCTGGCGGAGGCATAATTCCTGCAGGAACTTTTAAAATCATTCCTTCCTGAACTCCTCCAGATAAAGTTGGATTTAATTTAAGCAACTCATCTTGCGACACACCAAATGTTTTAGACAAACTATATAATGTCTCTTTTGGTTTTACCTGATAATCTGCATACGATACTTTTTTGGTAGTTTCGATTACAGGAGTTTTTACTTCGTTTTTAACCGGAGTAGTTGTTGGAGCAACTGTTTTTGGAGCTGTTCCTTTTATTGTTAAACGATATCCTACTGGCAAACTCGGAACTACTTCTGGATTGCGTTTCTCTAATTCTTCTATTGTAATTCCGTATTGTTTTGCAATCGAATATTTAGTTTCTTTTGCCAAAACATCATGGTAAACATATTTATCTTGTTGCTTAGCAGGAACTAATTTTGTAGCAGGTATCTTAGAATCTTTTGATGCTTCTTTAGAACTGTTTCCTGAAGGAATAACAAGCTTTTGTCCTATTTGCAAACCATCTTTTTCAAGAAATGGATTTGCTTTTTTTAAAGCTTCATCCGAAACATTATACTTTTTTTCAATACCAAAAAGCGTTTCTTTAGCAACTACTTCATGCGTAGTTGCTCCGTTTGCTTTTTTAGGAGTAACGGTTGCTGTAGATTTATCTGAACTAGTTGTTTTTCCTGAATTATTCGGAATCAACAAAACACTATCCAACTTTAATCCACTTTGTGCATCTGGGTTAAGCTTATAAATATCATAAGGAGTTACTTTGTACTTTTGGGCAATTTGGTTAATTGTTTCTCCTTTGGTAACGGTGTGTTTACTAATTTTATCCTGTGGAAAAACAGAATAAGACATCAAAAAAGCAGTTGTAATTAGTATTGAAATGTATTTCATAATAAGATAAAAAATTTTAAACAAGATAGTATTTCTGTATAAAACAAGATTCCACAAGCTTGTTAATTATTTGCTAATGTATAATTCTAATTTAGCGATACTCCAATTTTTATAAAGCGGTGAATTTTCTTTTTGTTTGTATTTATACAAAGCTTCTTCTATGTTTTCAAAACTCTCAGCATAAACATAATACGACTGACTGTTTACATTATAGAAAAAACTAGCATTAAAATCCCCCGAATCTATTAGTTTCATAATAAATTGATCTCTTGGCGTAGCGTCTGTAAATATACCTAAAACCAAGTAATATCCGTTGGGAACTGCTTTCAGGTTATCAAAAAATTCAACTTTAACATCTTTATTAGTATAAAGGGGATCTTCTTTTATTTTCTGTTTTATTTCGTCTAATGATAACGCTACAATTGAAGTTTCAGTATTTCCCTGATTCTGAATTGCATTATCTTGGTATCTTTTTAATTTAACCAAAGCTACTTTATCATCAAATGCTCTGGCCTCAGATCCATAAAATGATGCTTTACTAATATGTCGCTTTACCTCAATTTTTTTCTGAGTATCTAATGAATCAATTTTGGCAATCAATTTCTGATTCTGAGCATCATTTTTCTCCTGATCAATCTTATAATATTTGATTTTTTCTAAAGAAAGACTTTGCAAAAGGGTTTCACCAGTTTTATTCTTTGTGTTTTCACGAACCTTTCTCTTATACTCTTGATTTTCTTCTACAGCAATTCGCTCTACTTTATTCATCAATCCCGCATACGATTTTCTGTTCTCGGCTAATTCTTTTTTAAGTTGAGAAGAAAGCTCATTAGTTTTAGCAATACCTTCGTACGAAAGTTTTTCTAAGCGTTTAGATTCTTTCATATTCAGCACATCCATCTTTTTTAAGTCATATAAATCATCTGTCATACTAACAACTAATGAATCTAATTTTGACATTAAAACTTCCTGAACATTTTTATTCGCTTCCAGAACCAATCTTAGTTTTTCTACCGAATTTCCTTTTAAACCATCCATTCCCTTAAGATCAACATTAAGGTCATTGATTTTAATAACCTTCTCATTCATCTCTTTCTGAACTACCAATCTATCTTTTAAATCTTCTAATTCGATTGTCTTGGCTTTCGTTTTTTCGACCACAACTTGTTTCTCTGCCAATGCAAGCATCAATTCTTCATTGTCGTTGGTAGGCGTAATTTCTTTGGTATTGATGGCAAGTTTATTTCCTTCAACTAGTCCGTTTACAATTTCAGGATTTTGAGCCTCAAGCTGATCAATTGTAATTCCGTATTTTTTAGCAATCGAATATTTTGTCTCTTTTGGTGCTACAACATGAAAAATAGTTTCTCCATTGATAACACGAACACGACCATCGAGTGTTTTTCTTTTATTCGGGATTGCAATAGTTTGCCCTATTTGCAAACCATTTAATAAAGTTTCTTTATTTAAGGTTTCTAAATCCTGAACCGAAACATTGTATTGTCTGGCAATACTAAATAATGATTCTTTGGCCAAAACCTCATGTGTCACTTTTGATGAAGTAACATTATTTGCAGATGCAATCTTAATTATATTGGCAGCATCTTGTGGAATAATAAGTTCCTGACCAATTTTTAATCCATCAGTAAGAATTGAAGCATTTGCATTTTGAATGGCTTCAACACTCACATTGTATTGTTTTGATAATCCAAACAGAGTTTCTTTGGCAGCAACTGTGTGCGTAAGTTGTTTGATTTCTTTCTCCTTGACTGGAGAATGTACTGGAATTCGGATAATCTGACTATCCTTTAATCCACTTTGCGATTCGGGATTTAATCTGTAAATCTCGTCTAAGGAAACTTTATACTTCTGGGCAATGAAATAAGCAGTTTCTCCTTTTTGGATTTTGTGTTCAATAATTGATTCTTGCGCAGTTATTTTGTTAAAAGACAAAATAAAGACAAGAGAAATCGTTAAAAGTTCTCTCATAAATAGTAGGTTTGAAAAAATTAAGGCATTACAAATGTAATGCCTTAATTTGAAAAAAAATACTATTCCCACTCAATTGTTGCAGGTGGTTTTGAGCTTATATCGTAAACTACACGATTCACGCCTTTTACTTTATTTATAATGTCGTTAGAAACTTTCATTAAGAAATCGTACGGTAAATGTACCCAGTCAGCAGTCATACCATCGGTAGATTCTACAGCTCTAAGCGCTACTACCTTTTCGTAAGTACGCTCATCACCCATTACACCAACACTATTTACAGGAAGTAAAATTGCCCCTGCTTGCCAAACTTTATCATATAATCCCCAAGATTTTAACCCGTCGATAAATACGGCATCAACATCTTGCAAAATTTGTACTTTTTCTGGAGTAATATCTCCAAGAATTCTAATTGATAATCCAGGTCCTGGAAAAGGATGTCTTCCTAATAACTCTGGATCTATTCCTAAAGTAGCACCTACTCTACGTACTTCATCTTTAAAAAGCATACGTAATGGTTCTACAATTTTCAGTTTCATGTAATCTGGTAATCCACCCACATTATGGTGTGACTTAATAGTTGCCGAAGGTCCTTTTACAGAAACCGACTCGATAACATCAGGATAAATTGTTCCTTGTGCCAACCATTTTACATCTTCTATAAGGTGCGATTCATCATCAAAAACTTCGATGAATACACGACCAATAGTTTTACGTTTGGTTTCTGGATCACTAATTCCTGCTAATTGAGACAAGAAACGATCTCCAGCATCTACTCCTTTTACGTTCAATCCCATTCCTTTGTATTGATCTAATACATTTTGGAATTCGTTTTTACGAAGTAAACCGTTATTTACGAAAATACAATATAGGTTTTTACCAATAGCTTGGTGTAATAATACAGCTGCTACTGTCGAATCTACTCCTCCAGATAATCCTAAAACTACTTTATCATTACCTAGTTTCTCTTTTAATTCTCCCACCATCTCTTCAACAAAAGCATTTGGTGTAAAGTTTTGAGGAACTTCAGCAATTTTTACTAAAAAGTTTTCTAGCATTTTTGATCCATCTGTAGAATGGAATACTTCTGGGTGATATTGAATACCATAAGTAGTTTCACCTTCAATTTTGTAAGCAGCAAATTCTACGTCGTGTGTACTTGCTAATTTCACTCCATTTGTAGGTAAAGCTTTAATACTATCACTATGACTCATCCAAACTTGACTGTTTTCAGAAACACCTTCAAAGAAAACTTCGTCTTCTTTAATATAAGTCAAATTGGCTCTACCATATTCTCTAGTATCTGAAGCAGCTACTTTTCCGCCGCTAAAATGAGCTAGATATTGTGCTCCGTAACAAACTGCCAACATTGGAAGCTTACCACGAATTTGAGATAAATCAGGATGTGGAGCATCTTCTGCGCGAACAGAGAATGGACTTCCTCCTAAAATTACTGCTTTATAACTTGATAAATCACTCGGAAAATGATTGTAAGGGAAGATTTCGCAGAATATATTTAATTCGCGAACTCTACGCGCAATAAGCTGAGTATATTGCGATCCGAAATCTAAAATAAGTACGTTGTGTTGCATGCGCAAAAATACTTTTTATATTCCGAATTGAAAAATTGAATTCTGATTTTTTTTCAAAATTAGGATCAAAGGTTCAAAGCCACAAAGGTTCTGAGATTTCAAAAGCATTACAATAACGTCTTATCGTTTTGAACGTTTATCTTTTAAGGTTTTATCCATTCTTAACATACATCCTTTATTCGTTTTCAAATTTACCCGAAAATTTTATTACAAAACTTCATTATTAGTTATCTGTCTGACTTAAAAAAACCACATAAAACAAAATCATTACTAACTAAAAATCAGCACTTTATATAATTTTTAAAAGCTAAAAACTTACAAAACAATTAAATATTAGTTTAAATTTTGTGAAAATTATTTTTACAAAAAGAGCAACGAAATAACTCTTTAACAATCAATAACTTAATAATTGAACACCAATTAAACATTTTCTATATTAAAATCATTTTTTTTCAGAATAAAAACAATCTCAAATGAAGTCAAAAGAGAAAAATTATTTTAATATTAAGAAAAATTCTACATAAATATGTCTTACATTTGCAAAAAATATAATACTTTTTTTACAAAAAAAATATTGAGTATTAATTGTGCTCTTAAATTAAATCTATTTTTTTAAGAGCAAACCAAAAAACAAGTCAATGAAAAATAAAACTACGCTATTACTCTTTTCAGTCCTATTCACCTTTTTAGGATTAAAAACATCGGTTGCACAAACCAAGAAAAATCCAATAAATGCTAATGATGTTTCCTATGATGTAATTTTGGTTGCGGGTCAATCAAATACTCATTATGGTTACCAACTTAACAAAGCTATTGATACTGTAAGCTCAAGAGTATACTCTCTTTATAGATACGATGGATTAGATTACAGAATTGCACCTGCAAAACCAGCGCTAGATTTCTGGACAAGAGCAAATGACAGAGTCGGCTTTGTTACGACTTTTTCTAATCTTTATGTAAATGATATTTTAAAGAATTCAAAAAGAAGAGTTCTAATTATTCCTTGTGGTTATTCGGGAAGCAGTATTACAAGCTGGACAAAAAACCAAAACTTGTATAATGATGCTATGCAAAGAGTAAACTATGTTTTAAAGAATGTTCCTGGCAGTAAGTTAACAGCTATACTTTGGCATCAAGGTGAGGCCAACGTAGGTTGGGCAGATTATCAAAAAACACTTGATAAAATGATTGCAGATATGCGATCTGACATTGATCAAAAAAACATTCAGGATGTTCCTTTCATACTTGGTGGTATGGTTCCTTATTGGGCTAATTACAACGCTACCAGAAAACAACAACAGCAAATTATCAAAAGCACTCCAAGTAGAGTTCTAAATACTGGATTTGCAGATTCAGAGTTTCCTACTGTAATTACAAAACCAAATAATAATTTTGATGATATTCATTTTGATGCTGCTGGACAAAGAGAAATGGGTGCAAGATATTATAAGGAATTTTTAAGAATGCTTAATAATGATACAAAACCTCAATTATTAAGTACATCCAAAGTAATTGAACCAACGGTTGAGAAACAAACGGTATTAATTGAACCTGCAATTGAGGTGCAAACTGTATCACTTGAACCTGAGATTACAGCAGAAAATGTAATGGTTTATCCAAATCCTACAACTGACAACATAACTGTATCGGCAACGTCAAAGATTAAAAATATAGCCATTTTTAATCAAAGTCAGCAAGTAGTCTTTCAAAACAAATATGACCAAAATGAGGTTGTAATTGCAGTAAATCATTTTCAAACAGGAATTCATATTGTATCGGTAACACTTGAAAACAATGTGACTAAACAAATAAAAATTATCAAAAAATAATCGACATGAAATATATAAAATTACTATTAATACTATTTTGTTTCCAATTATCAATTGCACAAAACAATACAAATTTAGATCAAAGTGAAGGTTATGACATCGTTTTAGTAGCTGGACAATCTAATACACACTACGGTTACCAACTTAACAAAGCTATCGACACGGTAAGCTCAAGAGTTTATTCACTTTATAGATTAGATGGACTTAACTATAGAATTGCACCTGCAAAACCAGTACTAGATTTCTGGACAAGAGCAAATGACAGAGTTAGTTTCTCTACTACGTTTTCTAACCTTTATGTAAATGACATTTTAAAAAATTCTAAAAGAAAAGTTTTAATTATTCCTTGCGGATATTCAGGAAGTAGCATTACTTACTGGACAAAAAACCAGAATTTATATAAAGATGCTATGGAAAGGGTAAATTACCTATTAGATAATATTCCTGGAAGTAGATTAACTGCTATACTTTGGCATCAGGGTGAAGCCAATGTTGGATGGAGTGAATATCAAAAAACGCTTGATCAAATGATTGCTGATATGCGTAGCGACATTCATCAGGAAGATATTCAGGAAATCCCATTTATACTTGGTGGTATGGTTCCTTATTGGGCTAATTACAACATTTCAAGAAAGCAACAACAGCAAATCATTAAAACTACTCCTGATAGAGTTATGAACACAGGATATGCTGATTCTGAATTCCCTTCTGTAATTTCTAAACCTAACAATAATTTTGATGATATTCATTTTGATGCTGCTGGCCAAAGAGAAATGGGTGCAAGATATTATAATGAATTCCTTAAAATGCAAAAGATCGCATTAGGCTTGAAGATTAATAGATACCACGAAGTTCAATATCAAATTGACTCAACAAAAACTATTGCTGTTGATAAAATTGATGTTACAGCCAATAAAAATTTAAAATCAGGAATTGTGTATGATAGTACTGGAAGTAAAGTACTAGAAGTAGATAATCTTACTAGCAACAAATTTTCTATAGAGGTTGATAAATTGCCTTTAAGCGACAGCCCATATAAATTACAAATTATAGATTCGTATAATCTTACTCACGATTACAAATTCTTTCGCTAGGCTAAATATAAATTAGCTTAACTCTTACTTTATAAATCCCTTATTTTGTTTTAATTGAATTAACGATTAAACAGAATAAGGGATTTTTATATAATAAAGGTAAACAGTAAAGCAAAACCTTAAAAGAAACCTTTGCAGCTCTGAGCCTTTCTAACTTTGAACCTTAAAAAGAGAAACCTTAGAACCTTTGTATCTCAGTACCTTTAAAAAACTAAATTCTACCTTATTGTAATCATAGCGCACGGTTTCAACCGTGTGATACGGATTGCGATAATACATTGCGCTCCAACGGTTGAAACCGTTGGCAATATTTACAATATGTTTTTTTTTGTGCTATTAATCTGATTAACATCGCATTACTTGAAACCGTTAGCAATGTTTATAACATATTATTTGTGCTTACAATACGTTATCGAGCTATTTGTTTGATTTATATCATATGGGTTTTACCCACATCAAAAGACAAGAATGGAGTCTATTTCTATAAAAAACCTTTGAACCTAGGAGCCTTTGCAACTTTGAACCTCAAAAAGAGAAACCTTAGAACCTTTGTATCTCAGTACCTTTAAAAAACTAAATTCTACCTTATTGTAATCATAGCGCACGGTTTCAACCGTGTGATACGGATTGCGATAATACATTGCGCTCCAACGGTTGAAACCGTTGGCAATATTTACAATATGTTTTTTTTTGTGCTATTAATCTGATTAACATCGCATTACTTGAAACCGTTAGCAATGTTTATAACATATTATTTGTGCTTACAATACGTTATCGAGCTATTTGTTTGATTTATATCATATGGGTTTTACCCACATCAAAAGACAAGAATGGAGTCTATTTCTATAAAAAACCTTTGAACCTAGGAGCCTTTGCAACTTTGAACCTCAAAAAGAGAAACCTTAGAACCTCAGAACCTTTGCACCTCTGAACCTTTAAAAGACCTACTCCTCTTTAGTAACTACTACAGATGCTTTAAAACCTGCTGCAAGATTGTTCCAATAGTCATGAACAATCACATTTTTTTGATCATCTAGTATTTGGATTTCTGCAGTATTACCACCTAAAGTTCCAATATTAAGTGCTTCAAATTCCATTTTATTAAATCCTTTTTCGAGAATGATTTTGATGTCTTTAAAATTAACATCCAAAAATATTTCCGATTGTATTACTTTATCATTTGAAGTTACCTTAACCAAATCGCCATCAATTGCTCCAAAATCTCTAAGCCTGATAATAAAATAATTTGCTTTGGTTTTAAAATCTCCAAACGAAATATTCTGTTTAAGCAACGTTCCTCTTCCTTCTTTTAAGCCTTGATCTTTTAGGGTTTTATTCAAATCTTTTTCCATTCCTGGTATGTATCGGTCACCTGGATTTGCAAATTCATCAGAAGGCGTCATTGTAAAACTATCTTTTTTACCTATTTGATAAGAGGAGTTTAATTGTGATTGTACAGGTGCAATACTTGTGCTATTAAAAACATTTGGTGCTTTTATACTAGGTATTTCCGGCGGGATTGTTCCCGCAGGCGGTATTTTTTTAGGCTTAATGCCAAAACTTGCTGGAGGAATTGGTTTAAACTTAGTATTAAATTCTGCTTGAGCTGATGCTGTAACAGTTGTGATTAATAGTATAAAAAATAAAAGCTGTTTCATTCGGGTATAATATTATGGAATCAATTTTTAGATTTTTTAAAATCGAGAGTATACGCAAAAATAGCATAATTTAAATGGGCTCTACAACTTTAAGAGTTTTATAACAATATATTAGGCTAATTTTTAGATGCAAAAAACCTGCCAAAGAATTATAAAAGACTTAATTGATATTACATAATATTAAAACTTTTCTTTCAAATTTTTAATATAAAAAAATATACTATTTTGATAATTAATAACTTATTCATAACTTCAATGCTTTAATTTACCATTATCAAAACCTCATAAAAATGGATTATATAGACTATTATAAAACATTAGGAATCACAAAATCTGCGACTGAAGCCGAAATCAAGAAAGCGTATAGAAAGCTGGCTAGAAAGTACCATCCTGATTTGAATCCGAATGATAAAGAAGCCGAGCAAAAATTCAAAGAAATAAACGAAGCTAATGAAGTTTTAAGCAATCCGGAGAATCGTAAAAAATACGACAAATACGGAAAAGACTGGAAACATGCTGAGGAATTTGAAAAAGCAGGATATGATCCTAACCAGCAACAATATTCCAGACAACAACAAAGTAATCCCGATTATTCTGGTTTTGGCGGAGGTGATTTTTCGGAAAGTGATTTTTCTGAATTCTTCAATTCTATGTACGGTTCTGGCGGAAGAAGTTCCAGAGATCAGGCAAAATACAGAGGACAAGATTTTAATGCCGAATTACAATTAGATCTGGCATCAGCCTATACTACTCACAAACAGAATCTGACTGTGAACGGTAAGAATATCAGAATTACAATTCCTGCTGGGGTAGAAAACGGACAAATTATAAAAATCCCTGGTCATGGTGGTCCTGGAGCAAATGGTGGCCCAAATGGCGATTTGTATATTACGTTTGTAATTGCAAACGATTCAGATTTTAAAAGAGAAGGAAATAATCTATACGCCGATGTTGATCTTGATTTATACACGGCAATTTTAGGAGGCGAAGTTTTAGTAAATACTTTTGATGGAAAAGTAAAAATTAAAGTTCCTGCAGAAACTCAACCCGGAACTAAAGTTAAACTAAAAGGAAAAGGTTTTCCTGTATATAAAAAAGACAATCAGTTTGGAGATTTGTATATTACTTATACCATCAAAATTCCAACAAATTTATCCGAAAAGGAAAAAGAATTATTCCAAGAATTAGCTAAAATAAGAAATCATGAATAGTGAAAATTTAATCCAGATAAAGCAATTTTGTATATATCATGAAATTGAAGACACCTTTATAGCTAAACTAAATAATTATGGTTTAGTAGAAATTATTGTTCTGGAAGAAGAACAATATTTGCAACCTGAACAATTACCAGCTATAGAAAAAATGATACGAATGCATTATGATCTCAAAATTAATCTAGAAGGTATTGATGCTATTGCTCATTTATTAAATAAAATAGAAGCATTACAAAAAGACCTTACTGCGACCCAAAATAAGCTCCGCCTTTTTGAACAATATCAAGTTGACTGATTTAATTAGTATACTTAATTATAATGATGTTGCTTATACGAATATATTCTTCGGAATAATATTCCCTTAATTCTAAAAGACTTCTTGCTTTTAGTGATTTTCTTTATGAAACTTAACTAAATGCAAGAAGTCTTTTTATTTTCAAATTACGCTGACAAGAAATAAATGGATTCATTCAATTAGTTTTTTTATACTCTTAAAACAGGTATTTATACGTAACGACTAGATTTTTAAATACATTAATTTTGAGTCATATTTTTTTTAATACAGTCTACAACTTCCTAAAAAAAATGCACTATGAAAAACAATTTCACCCCAACTTCCAATGCTTTAATTACGATTCCCAGAGGTTTAAAACCAATAGATCATTTTGAAAAAGGTGATGCTGTATCGGCAATATCAGTAAAACTATACAGAGGGAAAATCAAATTATCATCATCTAAAGCAAAAATTTCTTTTAGTGCAGGCAATCAATACCAATCGAATAAAATGGTATATATGACTTTAGATCGTAATGATACTCCTTATTTAGTTTGTAACTCTAATTTGCCTTTTTTACTCCCGAATGGAAAATATACCAGAGCCGACAAACTTTTTTCTGGACAGGAAATAGTTGATAAAAACGGAAAATCATTAAAAATAGATAATCTTAGTATTAAAAATCAGAAAGGTAGCTTACCTCATATTTCGACAAACATAAAATGGGACAATAGTCCAAATGGTCACTTATTGTTAGTAAATGATATTGTAGTGGGTGATTTTATACTACAAGTCTATTTTGACCAATTACCACATGAAATGATACAGTAATCTGTTTATTTCCTTAATTTTAAACCACATCTACATTTTAAACTATGCCTTGGAATATTCTTGAAAATCTATGGAATCGTACTTTAAACCCAAATACGTTTACTACTAATGAAAATATAACTTGGGATAAAGAAATTGAAATGCTTTACCAATTTGGAATTAGCATGGAAGATACTTTACAATATCTGTATTTTGAGAAACCCGATTTTGAAGCTTTTAAAATTTGGATTAACAAAAATAAGAAAGACAAAACTTTAGAACCTGAGGACCTTACTGAAAATGTACTATCTGATGATGATCTCGCTTTTTGGAATAAAAACGGTTATGTTATTGTAAAAAATGCTATTTCTAAAAAAGATTGCAAAGACACACAACTTGCTATTTGGGATTTCTTAAAAATGGATCCTGATAAAAAGGAATCATGGTATAACAATCATCAGGATCAAAAAGGATTGATGCTTAATTTTTCTAATCATGAAACGTTGAATAGAAATAGACTTTCTCCTCGTATAAAAAAAGCGTATGAACAGCTTTATAAAACTAACAATATATATAAAACGATTGATAAAGTAAGCTTTAATCCGCCAGAAACTCAGAAATTTGTTTTTTTAGGCGGCGCTCTTCATTGGGATGTTAGTTTAAGTTTACCTATTAGTTTTGGCTTGCAAGGACTACTTTATCTAACTGATTGTGGCGCTCAAGATGGTGCTTTTCATTGTGTTCCTGGATTTCATAACAAAATTGATTCTTGGTTAAAAAACCTTGAGTCTGATATAAACCCTCGAGAGGAAATATTTAAAATAACTCAACCTGTGCCAATTGTTGCAAATGCAGGCGACTTTATTATTTGGCAAAATACATTGCCTCATTGTGCATCTGCAAACCGAGGTACATCTCCTAGAATGGTACAATATCTTACTTATTTTCCTAATGATTATACTAGCAACGAAAAATGGATATAGGTCACAATATGTTATAAAACACTTTCTTATTTGTGTTAAAAAACAATCGTTAATTGGTTTAAGAAGTTTCTCTTATTCGCAATCTCGCGTGAGGGATGGCAACAGAAAGCCCACAGCCTGACGAAGGAAGTGCGAGGACTTGCAGTGAACAGCCCGACCCGGAGGGACACGCCCAAATCATGAAATTTTATCACAAAAACTGATTATTTATAAGGAATTATTAGTGGTGTTTTACAGATTTTCTTGTGCATTTTTTATAAATTGCAGCATATTAATCTAACTATGAATTGCTCTTTAAAACCACAAAAAAGCAGTTCGAAAACACACAAAACATCCTTATAATGAAAAGAGAAAACATCTTGACAGGATCACCATGGGAAGACAAAATGGGATACTGTCGCGCAGTTCGCATTGGTAACATCGTAGAAGTTTCGGGAACTGTTGCAATTGTTGATGGCGACAAAGTTAAAGCAGATGATGCTTACGCACAAACTTTGAACATACTGGAAAGAGTCGAAAAAGTATTGGAAGATTTAGGAATCGGCATGAAAGACGTAATTAGAACACGAATTTTCACCACCGATATTTCGACTTTTGAATCTGTAGCAGGAGCCCATTCGGCGTTTTTTAAAGATATAAAACCAACAACTGGTTTTTACGAAATTAGTAAACTTGTATCTCCTGAATACTTGGTAGAAATAGAATTTACTGCTGTAATTGTAGAATAACAAACAATCATTAAATTATAAAAATCAAACACGACTCGAGCCTGAAAGAGCGAACATACGAAGTAATTTCACTAATTACCACAAATTCATTTGTGAAATTAATATCACAAACTAAGTTAGTCTTTAGAATTCGTGGTAATTAGTGAAATTTGTGTTCAAAACTGATTTATTATATTTGTACCCACACAAGCACAGTTAACCCTCTTTAATGAATTTAAAAACAACTATACTTCTCATTCTCAAATGGATTTTCATTTGTGTTTTAATAGGTATTTTATCGGGATCTGCTTCGGCGTTTTTTTTAATCACTTTAGAGTTTGTTACTCAATATAGAATCCTACACGATTGGATTATCTGGCTTCTGCCAATTGGCGGATTACTTGTAGGTTTTAGCTATTATTACTTAGGGAAAGATGTTGTAAAAGGTAATAATTTATTGCTCGAAGAATATGAAAATCCTAAGCAAATTATTCCGCTAAAAATGGCTCCTTTAGTCTATTTTGGAACTATAATCACTCATTTATTTGGTGGTTCGGCTGGTCGCGAAGGTACTGCAGTACAAATGGGCGGTGCAATTGCTGATCAATTTACCCGAATCTTTAAACTTGATAATTCTGAAAGAAAAACATTAATTATCTTAGGAATTAGTGCCGGTTTTGCATCTGTTTTTGGAACACCATTAGCTGGTGCTATTTTCGCCCTTGAAGTCGTATATTTTAGTAAAATTAACTTAAAAAGTATTTTGCTTTCTTTTTTAGTGGCTTACGCAGCTTATTTTACTGTCGAAATTTGGCAGGTAAAACACACTCATTATAGTATTCCGCTTGTGCCGGAAATCACCGCGACTAATCTATTTTATACTTTAATTTGTGGAGCTTTATTTGGGTTTGCTGCTTTATTATTCTCCCGTAGCACACATTTTTGGGGTTCGTTATTCTCTAAAACGATAAAATATCCTCCACTTCGTCCTTTTGTTGGCGGAATCATTCTGGCAATTGCTATTGCTGGTTTCGGATTTTCAAAATTCTCAGGATTAGGAGTTCCAGTAATTGTTGACGCTTTTACAAATACTAATGCCTGGTATGATTTCTTACTCAAGATTCTCTTTACTGGATTTACTTTAGGTGCTGGTTTTAAAGGCGGAGAAGTTACTCCCCTGTTTTTTGTAGGCGCAACTTTTGGTAGTGCTTTATCTCTCATTGTTCCTATGCCAATTGCGCTTCTTGCCGGAATGGGTTTTGTTGCCGTTTTTTCTGGTGCAACCCACACTCCTATTGCTTGCACCGTTATGGGAATAGAACTTTTTGGTATTGAAAGCGGAATTTTTATTGCCATTGCCTGTGTTATAGCCTACTTATCATCGGGTTCTGTAGGCATTTACAAATCGCAAATTGTAAAAGGTCCTAAGTATGATTTGTATCAGAAATGGTTTTGATATAGTTTTTTTTACGTATTCAGTTGCAGCTCTCAGTACCAGTCTCAGTTTTTAGTTGCGATTGCAGTTAAAAAATCAAATCTAAAGTTGTTCACTGAAAACCGCAACTGCGACTGAAAACTTAAAGTTATAAACTAACAACTATAAACCAACAACTATCAACTAAAAATAAGAAGATATAAAAGCATGTTAATGTCTAAAATGTTTTCAGGTTTACAGTAAAAAAATGTAAATTCGCACACTATGAAAATACAAGACATTCAAGCCATAAAGTTGTTACTTGCAACTCCCAAAAAAATTGCCATAATTCCGCACAGAGGTCCCGATGGAGACGCCATGGGCTCAACCTTAGGTTTATACCACTTTTTATTAAAAAATAATCATGAGCCAATTGTAATTGCGCCTAATGATTTTCCTGATTTCCTTGCTTGGTTACCAGGTTCTGAAACTGTAAAAGTATTCGAAAAAGATATCGATAACTGCACTAAAATTCTTGAAGAAGCTGAGCTTATTTTTACACTAGATTTTAATGCTTTACATCGCACTGGCGAAATGGAACATACTTTGGCAAAGCTAAAAGCTCCATTTATAATGATTGATCATCACCAAAAACCTGATGATTACTCCGCTTACACTTATTCTGATACTTCGTTTGGATCTACTTGTGAGATGGTTTATAATTTCATTTCTTTCTTAGACAAAAAAGAAGATTTAGATAAAACTATCGCAACTTGTATCTATACTGGAATTTTAACCGATTCTGGTTCTTTCCGTTTTCCTGGAACAACAGGAAACACGCATCGTATTATAGCTGAGCTTATTGATTTGGGTGTAGAAAACACGCAGATTCCGATTCTGCTTTATGACAACAGTTCTTACAGTCGCTTGCAATTACTTGGAAGAGCATTGCAAAACCTGAAGATTTTAACTGAGCATAAAACTTCTTATACTTCTTTAACTCAAGCTGAATTAGATGAGTTTAATTATGTAAAAGGTGATACTGAAGGAATCGTAAATTACGGTTTAAGTATGAAAGGTATCGTTTTTACTGCTATATTTATTGAAAATAAAGACGAGAAAATAATCAAGATTTCTTTCCGTTCTCAAGGTGGTTTTGATGTAAATGAGTTTGCTAGAGCTCATTTTAATGGTGGCGGACATAGCAATGCTGCTGGAGGAAAATCAGTTGATTCGATGCAAGAAACTTTGAAAAAATTTGAAGATTTAGTAACCAAACTAAAAATATAACCTACCATGAACTATCCTAAAATATTTGCTTCAGCTATTGTTTTAGCCGTTTTAGTTTCGAGCTGTAAGCAACATGAAGATGCCAGAAGACCCATTTCTATTTCTTCGGGAACTTTCATGAAAAAATCTATCGAGCGAAATAAAAAACTTGTAGCTACTGAAGAAGAACAAATTAAGGCTGTTATAAAAAACAATCCTAAAATAAAATATATTGCTTCGACAAAAGGATATTGGTACGCTTACGAAAACCAAAATACTACAGATACTATAACTCCTAAAAAAGGAGATGTTGCTTTTTTTGACTATGAAATAAAAGACTTAAAAGGAAATATTATTTATAGTGAAATGGAATTAAGACCTCAAACTTATTTTGTAGATAAACAAGAAATCATGATGGGGTTGCGTGATGGTATTAAATTAATGCACAAGAATGAAACTGTAAATTTCTTATTCCCATCTCATATGGCTTATGGTTATCATGGTGATGAAAAAAGAATTGGAATTAATCAGCCTTTAATCTGTACGGTTACGTTACACAATTTTGTTTCTGAAACTGCTTATAGAAGACAAATGGAAACAAAAAAACCAAAATCTGAGACTCCTAAACCTACAACACCTGCAGCTCCTGCAATAAAGAAAGATTCATTAAATTAATAAAAACAACTAATATTTTTAAAATGAAAAAAAGCCTCATATTATTATTACTTGCAATTACAACTCTTTACTCTTGTAAAGACGAACATAGCAATTTACCTGATGGTTTATATGCCGAAATTGAAACAAATAAAGGAAATATCATTGTTGAATTAAATTATCAAAAAGCGCCTATTACTGTAGCCAACTTTGTAACGCTTGCAGAGGGCAAAAACGAATTTGTTACTAATCCTGAATTAAAAAAGAAACACTTTTTTGACGGATTAAAATTTCATAGAGTTATCGAAAGTTTCATGATCCAAACTGGGGATCCATTAGGAACTGGTTCTGGAGATACTGGATACAAATTTAAAGATGAGTTTAGCGATTTAAAATTTGACAAAGGTGGTGTTCTTGCAATGGCAAATAACGGACCTGCTACAAATAGTAGTCAATTTTTTATCACGCATGTTGAGACTCCTTGGTTAGAAGGAAAACATACTATTTTTGGTCATGTTGTAGACAAAGGAATGGAAGTTGTTAACCAAGTTAAACAAGATGATTACATCAAGAAAGTAACTATTATCAGAAATGGTGAGGC
Source organism: Flavobacterium sp. GL_143 (assembly GCF_057834355.1). NCBI lineage: Bacteria > Pseudomonadati > Bacteroidota > Flavobacteriia > Flavobacteriales > Flavobacteriaceae > Flavobacterium > Flavobacterium sp. GL_143. The sequence goes on from NZ_CM174401.1 coordinate 5,373,945, forward strand.
AGCTAAGAAATTTGATGCTGTTAAGGTTTTTCATGATTATTTTTCTGCTGAAGCGAAACAAAAAAGCGAATTTGAATCTAAATTTAAAGGAGTTCGTGACGAGAAATTAGCTTACTACGCTGGTTTAAAATCAAAAGCTACAAAAACTAGTTCAGGTTTAGAATATGTAATTACTGAAAAAGGTTCAGGTAAAAAACCTGCTGCCGGAGCACAAGTTTTTATACATTATGCTGGTTTTCTAGAAGACGGAACTTTATTTGATACTAGTATAGAAAATGTAGCTCAAACTTTTGGGAAATTTGACGCAGCCAGAGCTGAAGCTAAGCAATACAACCCAATACCATTTCAAGCTGGCAGTAAAGAAGGTATGATTCCTGGTTTTATCGAAGGTATCGAGAAACTTTCTTTTGGAGATAAAGCAGTACTTTTTATCCCTTCTCATTTAGCTTATGGACAAGCTGGTGCAGGAGGTGTAATTCCGCCAAATGCAAATATTATATTTGAAGTACAGTTGTTGGAAAAAATGCCACAACAATAAGTTTATTTTAGAAATTAACAGATTTTAAAATCGAATAAGATGAAATTAAAAATTCTATTTTTATTTTGCTTGGGTGTACTTAACCTACAAGCGCAGACTAAAAAGCCTGTTCCAGGCAAAAAAACAACAATTACAAAAGTTGAAACTAAGCCTTCTGTTAACGAAGGAATTTTTGCTACAATTGCAACAAAAAAAGGAAATATCGTATTGCAACTAGAATACATAAAAGCTCCTATTACTGTTGCTAATTTTGTATCATTGGCAGAAGGAACTAATCCTTATGTGACTATTGATAAATTAAAAGGAAAACCTTTTTATGATGGTTTAAAATTTCATAGAGTTATTAATGACTTCATGATTCAAGGTGGTGATCCTGACGGAAATGGTTCTGGAGGTCCTGGATATGCATTTAAAGATGAGTTTGTATCTGATCTTAGATTTGATAAAGGCGGAATTCTTGCAATGGCAAACTCTGGTCCAACTACAAACGGAAGTCAATTTTTTATCACTCATAAAGAAACACCTTGGTTAAACGATAAACACAGTATATTTGGTCACGTTGTACAAGGAATGGATGTTGTTAATCTTATTCTTCAGGATGATGTAATGCTTACTGTAACGATTACTCGTAAAGGAGCTATGGCTAAGAAATTTGATGCTCCAAAGGTATTTGCTGCTTATTATGAAAACAAAGCAGAAGATGCTAAAAAACAAGCTTTAATTGAGGCTGAAAAGACCAAACAAGCACAAGCTGCTGCTCTTGAACAAGAACGTCTTTACAAAGAAAAATACGCGACTGTAATTGCTGCTAAAAAAGCGTATCTAGAAACTGCTAAAGTAACTGCAACAACTACTCCATCTGGTTTAAGTTATAAAGTAATTCAAAAAGGTACTGGAGAAAAACCTGCAAATGGTGCTACTTTCTATTTTAAATATGCAGGATATTTTGAAGACGGAACTCTTTTTGATAGTAGTATCGAAGAAATCGCTAAAACTTACGGAAAACATGATACAAATCGTGCCGCTCAAGGAGGATACCAAGCATTTCCTTTTCAGGCTGGTAAAAAAGACGGTATGATTCCTGGTTTTATCGAAGGTTTAGATCTTATGTCTTATGGTGAGAAAACAGTATTCTTCCTTCCTTCAAAACTTGCTTATGGAGAAAGAGGTGCAGGTAATGTGATTCCTCCAAATACAACACTTGTTTTTGAATTGGAAATCTACAAAGATCAACCAACACCAAAACAATAATTTCCTTAAATTATATATCATAAAAAAAACCGATAGTTAGAACTATCGGTTTTTTTTATACTCTTTTTTATTTTATTTTTTAGTTGGAAACTTCCAATCGAATTCATCTTTATTATTGATGATTGCTCCGATTTCAAATTTTACTACTTCTTCAAATTCTGTCTGGAAGATAATCCAGTTTTCTTCGTTAAAGTAATTCTCGAAAGTATCAAACTCTTCTTGCGTGAATTTTGTAATTTCTTTGGTTGCCAAATCTTTTTTTACATCAGCAATTTTTCTTCCTATAATTTTAAAACCAAAGATTTCTAAATCTGGACTTGATGCCACAATATAGCCCAATTTTAAAGCTTCTTCCTGATAGAATGTCAATCTTATTTTATGCTTGTTGTAAGCAAAAATTACATTATCATCTTCGTCTTTATAGTTTCTATCTGGTTTGCCATAAATAGCTGTAACATCGTTCTGTTTCATACCGAACAACAACTTGTCTATTCCGTTCTTTGGATTTATTTTCATGTGTCTCTTTCTATTAATTTAAAAGGCAAATTTCGTGAAGTTTTTTACAAACTGCATTATGTTTCTATTTTAATTCAATAAAAAATTAAAGACAAGAAACCGAACCATTAAGAAATTAAGGAAAATTAAGAGCTGACCTCAAATCTTCTTAGAAATTCTATTCCTGCAAGGCTTTTTTTAACCTTGTAGGTCTGAATTTAATACCTAACAATGTGAAAAAATTCTCCTACCCTTATCTAACTCTTTATTAAATCACAATAAAGTAAGTCCCAGCGGGACGTTATATTTATAGAAATTTTAATTATTTTTTAAAGAACCCCATCGGGGTGACATGCTTCACAATTAGAAAATAATCGTAGGTATCGCTCCGCTGGAGCTTTTACAGCAAGAACGTATATATTAGCTATAAACATTTCGCTCCGCTGGAGCTTATAGAGTATTTACTCAATATTTTTTTATACCAAAAAAATCTGCTACTCTAACAATAACAAACAGGCGAAGTAAATCTGTAATAAAAAACAAAAACTTGACCTCATAAGTCTTAATACCTACAAGGTCAAAAAAGACCTTGCAGGACAACTGCGAACGCGAACCACCTAATCAATTAATTATCTCACACTTAAAAGCTTTACACTCTCTGCGTAAAACCTTTGAATCTTTGAGCCTTTGAATCTTTGAGCCTTTGAACCTTTGCATCTTAGAACCTTAGTCTCTTAGTCCCTTTTCCAGATATATTTTCTTATTTGGCTTACTACTCATATAAAATGTAATCTTTCCTCCGTTTACAATATCACTGTGTTTTATAACAGGACTTGTTAATGGTTTTCCGTTTAAAAGCACTTTACTCACAAATACATTTTTATCAGATTGATTTACTGTAGCAACTTCAAATGTTTTTCCGTTTTCAAGATTAAAAATAGCATTTGCTACTAGCGGGCTTCCTAAACTATAATCTTCTGATCCTGGTGCTACGGGATAAAATCCTAGACTGCTAAAAATATACCAAGCACTCATTTGTCCAAAATCATCGTTTCCTCCTAATCCGTCAGGACCATTTTTATACATTCTTTTAAGAATCATCCTAATCTTGTCTTGCGCTTTCCAAGGAGATTTTGTCCAATTGTATAAATAAACCACGTGATGCGAAGGTTCGTTTCCGTGCACATAATTCCCTATTATTCCCTCTTTGGTAATATCCTCAGTATTTTCAAAATATTTATCCGGTAAGTGCATAGAAAAAAGAGAATCCAACCTTCTTGTAAAAGCATCTGTACCGTTCATCATTTTTATCATTTCGGCAGGATCTTGAGGAACATACAAACTGTAGTTCCAAGAATTTCCTTCGATGAATCCTTGCCCGTGTGTGTCTAATGGATCAAACTCTTTCTTAAATGTTCCATCATCGAGTTTGGGTCTCATAAAACCTGTTTTGGCATCGTATACGTTTTTATAATTTGTTGCTCTTTTAGAGAATTCGCTATAGATATCTTCTTTTCCTAACTTTTTTGCTGCTTGTGCAATTGCCCAGTCATCATAAGCATATTCTAAAGTTTTAGATACCGATGAACCATTTTTGTCCTCTGGAACAAATCCTTTTTTCATATAATACTCTAATCCGTCATAATAAGGAACTTTGGCTGTATTTACAGTTGCAAGAAGTGCTTTATCTACATCAAAATTGGTGTTACCTTTTACTATCGCATCTGCAATTACCGAAACGCTATGATACCCAATCATACACCAGTTTTCATTGGCATAATGTGACCAGATTGGCAGCATTTTATGTACACTTTGGTCGTAATGCGCCAACATAGAATTAATCATATCGGAGTTTCTTTTGGGCTGAACCAGATTAAATAAAGGATGTAAAGCTCTATAGGTATCCCATAATGAAAAACTTGTGTAGTTCTGGAATGTAGTTGATTTATGAACGTTTCCGTCTAATCCTTTGTAGTTCCCATCGGTATCCATATATACTGTTGGTCCTAGAAAAGCATGGTACATTGCAGTATAAAAATTAACCATGTCTTCTTTTTGGATGGTTTGTACCTGAATTTTATTCAGCTCTTTGTTCCAAACTTCCTGACTTTCTTTTTTAACTCTTTCAAAATCCCAATCCGGAATTTCGGCTTTCATATTAGCCGAAGCTCCTTGGGTACTTACTGGAGAAATAGCAAATTTTATTTTGACTTTTTCATTTTCATTTGTATCAAAATCAAAGTATAATTTTAGGTTTGCTCCTGCCATTTCTGGGAAGTTTTTGGTTTGATCAAATCTGCTCCAAAAACCTTTATACACACTTTTTTCGGGTGTAGCTTGTCCGTATCCTTTTATTGGCTTGCTAAATGACATCGCAAAATATACTGTTCTTGTTCTTGCCCAACCATTTGTTTGACGATATCCTGTAATTAAAGTGTCGTTTTCTACGCGAACAAATGTCCAGACATTCTTTTTATCATAATTATAAATTCCTGCTGTAAGATCTAAGATTATATGCGCTTGATCTGATTTTGGAAATGTATATTGATGCATTCCAACTCTGGTTGTTGCAGTAAGTTCGGCTTTGATATTATGATCTTCCAGGAGAACACTATAATAAGCTGGTTCTGCTTTTTCGGTTTTATGCGAGAATACTGATCGATATCCTGTTTCAGGATGCGCTGCTGTACCAGGATTTAATTGTAATTTTCCTGTTGTAGGCATAATAAGGAAATCTCCTAAATCGGAATGTCCTGTTCCGCTAAAATGGGTATGACTAAATCCAACAATGGTTTTATCTTCGTATTGATAGCCTGCGCAATATTTGTAAACATCTTTGTTGTACTTGCCATTTGTTGCATAAGGAATTGTATCGGTTTCAGGACTTAATTGTACGCTCCCAAAAGGTACTGTTGCGCCCGGATAGGTATGCCCCATCTTGGCAGTTCCTATCATAGGATCTACATATTGAACTAAATCTTTGAGTTTATTCGTTTTTTCCTGCCCAATCATTTTATGTGTATGACTGAGCATTAAAACTGATAATCCGAAAAGGAAACTTTTATAATTTACAATATTCATCAGGTCTTTTTTAGTTTATGGTTTTGTGTTTATAGCATTATTCGTTTTTACTAAAACGATTTAATAACAATTTCAGGTTAGAAAATTACAATAAATATTGGTTTTTTAAAAATTACTTTGCGAATTCTATTAATGAAAATTGTTACTGAATTTTATTAGCTCTGATATACTATCATATATTCTCTTGTTTTTAATAAGGCTAAAAATGAATATCTTTGAGTATTCAAAAAAGTAATTGATCTCATGAAAAATTTCATTTTATTATTCTTCTTCTTTTATTCTACAATTAGTTTTTCGCAAGCTGTACAAAGTAAAGTATTAAGCCAAACCGAAATAACCGAAAGAGATTTAGATGGTGGTAAATTCCCTATTTTTAGAGCCTATGAATATCAAGATAAAGGTGGTGTTTATGAATTGGTTCTAAGCGAAAACCAAAAAGTAATTTCGGACAAGGATACGCTAAATACCAAAATTGAAGCTGTTTGCTATTTAAACGATCATGGTGGTTATATCGAAAAATGGAAAATAAATGATTTAATTGAAAGTGCCGAAGTTGAAGAAACTTCTATTTGGTTCTGGACAAAATATTGTAGCACTCAAGATTTAGACGATGATGGTTATATTGAACCAGTACTTGTTTATGGCACAAAAACAGATGTTGGTGACTTAAGACGTATTAAAATCATTACTCTTTATAAAGGTAAAAAGTATGTTATACGTGCTGTTGAATGTGACTTAGATTATTGCAGAAGCTTTAAAAAAGATAAAAACTGGAATTCATTACCTACAAAAGTAAAAACACATATTGATAAGCTAGTTGTAAAAATTAGGAAAGAGCAAAATGTTATTCTTGCTGATGGTTAGAAACAAGTTTTAATTGCTTTTTGCTAAACTAAAAAATAACAGATTGATCATAAAAGATGTGGAATAGCCATCGCAAACTTGTCTTTCTGAGGAACGAAGAATCTCCGCGAGTAGCTCGCCAATCTAGAAATACTTTATGTTAGCTTCTTACGGAGATTCTTCGTTCCTCAGAAAGACAATATTGTGGTTGTTTTGTGATAAACTTTGTAAAAAAGTTTTTTAACTATAAACTTAAAATTTTGCTTGCTTTGTGTAAACCATTGCGAACTTTGCGGTTAAATCATAGCAACAATTAAAAAGATAATGGAGTTTCTTATGATTCTTCGACTCCGCTCAGAATGACAATATTGAGGTTATCTTGTGATAAACTCTCTGAAAAAGTTTTTTATCAATAAAACCTTTGAACCTTTGCGACTTAAAAATCTTAGTACCTTTTCCTTAGCCACAGATTAAAAGATTACACGGATTTTTTATCCTTTGCGTGCTTTGCGTAAATCATTGCGTGCTTTGCGGTTAAAAACTTTGCGGTTAATTTTTTTACCAACAACTTATTTTACAGCTTTTTCCTCAAGTTTTCTTTTACCTCATCAAACCATTCTTCTCGCAGAATACTCAAGATAATTGAATCTCGGCGTACTTCGCTGCCAAAAGTAGGCATATGATTACGTAAAACTCCTTCGACTTTGCAACCAATACTTTTCATGGCTGCTATACTTCGTTGGTTATTATTATCGGCGCGGAATTCTACTCGTTCCATTCCCATGGTTTCGAATGCGTATTGTAATAACAGGAATTTACAATGTTTGTTTAGTCCTGTTCCTCTAAAGGCCGAACCATACCAGGTATATCCTAATTGCAGGGTTTTAAACTGAAGTTGCATATCGTAAAAACGGGTGCTTCCGGCATATTTTCCTGATTTTTTATCAAAGACTATAAATGGGAATTCTATTTTCTTTTCTCTTGCTTTTAAGGCAATGTCTATATAGTTCTCTAGGTTTTCTTTTCCGTTGGCACGAATTAACGAATATTCCCAAGTATTGGGCTCGTTGATAGAAATTTCTAATAAATTCTCTACATCTGTTTTTTGTAACGGACGTAATAAAACCAAATCGTCTTCGAGTACTATATTTTCAGAGAAATTGAAATCCATTTTGTAAAAAAATAATTTTATAATCTATTTAAAAACTCTTTTTGTTATTCACTCATTTCGTCGTAACGCTCTGGAACTTGCGGGTCGTAAAGCGGACATTTAAATTCTTCTAAGGCGCCTACCAGAATATCCATGGCTTTTCCTTGGGTTCCGTAACAGTCTATTCTAACGCTTTGCGGTGTAGTTATAACTTGAAATGCTCCTTTTCCTTCGTTGTTTTTCCAGCTATTATCATCGACTTTTTCCCATTTGGAAAACAATGAACCTATCCTGTTTAGGATTACAGTAACTGGAAGTTCTTCTAAACCGTCGACTTCTTGCTCTTCGATAAGTGCTTCGTAAACTTCGTGATGGTTTAAATAAATTCCTTCTGAGTATCTCCAAAAAAGTAATTCGTACATGATAACGTGATTTTTAGCCCCGATAGTAGCGACATCCTTTTTGGGCGGTGTTCGCCCGAAAAGATATAGCGGATAGCGGGATTAGCTCCTAAAAAAAGCTATTATTTTAATGATGTCTTTAATATTAAAAGGCAATGTTAGACGCACTGCGGTGCGTCTCTACTACCTTAAAATATTAATATTCGAATGTACCGTATTCGCTGGTAATTGTCAATTTCTTATCGTCGGCTGCTTCTACTCTTCCTACGATTTGTGCATCGACATTGAATGATTTTGAAATAGCAATTATGTCTTCTGCAAGTTCTTCGGGAACGTATAATTCCATACGGTGACCGCAATTAAATACTTGGTACATTTCTTTCCAATCGGTTTTAGATTGTTCCTGAATAAGCTGAAACAATGGTGGAACTGGAAATAAATTATCTTTTATAATGTGCAAATTCTGTACAAAATGAAGGATTTTTGTTTGTGCTCCTCCACTACAATGTACCATTCCGTGAATTTGTTCTGGTGTATATTTATCTAATATTTTCTTGATAATTGGTGCGTAGGTTCTTGTTGGCGAAAGCACCAATTGTCCTGCATCTATCGGGCTATTCTCGACAGCATCGGTAAGTTTTACTTGTCCTGAATAAATTAATTCTTCGGGAACTGCTGCGTCAAAACTTTCTGGGTATTTGGTTGCCAGGTATTTACCGAAAACATCATGACGTGCAGATGTTAGTCCGTTGCTTCCCATACCACCATTATAGCTTTTTTCGTAAGTTGATTGTCCAAATGAAGCTAATCCTACGATTACATCGCCTGCTTTGATGTTGGCATTATCTACTACATTTGAACGTTTCATTCTTGCTGTTACAGTAGAATCTACGATTATGGTACGAACGATATCGCCCACATCGGCAGTTTCTCCTCCTGTGGAATGGATGGTTACGCCAAAGGTGTCTAGTTCTTTTATTAATTCCTCGGTTCCGTTTATGATTGCTGAAATTACTTCGGCTGGAATTAGGTTTTTATTTCTTCCGATTGTTGATGAAAGTAGGATATTATCGGTTGCTCCTACACATAACAAATCATCTATATTCATGATTAGTGCATCTTGTGCAATTCCTTTCCATACTGATATATCGCCTGTTTCTTTCCAGTACATATATGCCAAAGATGATTTTGTACCTGCTCCATCGGCGTGCATGATAAGGCAATAATCCTGATCTTGGGTTAAATAATCTGGGACGATTTTACAAAATGCTTGTGGAAACAATCCTTTATCAATATTTTTTATGGCGTTGTGTACGTCTTCTTTAGATGCCGAAACTCCTCTTTGTGCGTACCTTTTGCTAGAATCTGAACTCATGAAATTAGTTTGTGTTGTTGATGTGGTGCAAAGATAACCAGTTTTTTTAATTGTTGGGTTTTATGGCTGTCTGAAACATAAAAAAATCCGATAAGTTTGAGACTCTTATCGGATTTTTAGAAAAAAGTGTTTGGAAATCTAGATCCATACCACGCTTATTTCCATTCGGGCATTGATGCGTTTTGAAATAGTGTGGTTCTTGACGATGCGGAACCACTTGCACTATTAATACTTACTTTTTGTACATTTTGTGCTGATAATCCATCATTGGATGTATTTACAAAAATAACTTCGGCTTCATTTGGTGAGAATTTCACGTCTAAATCGTTAAAACCATTCTGTTTTTGAGTTGTTAATTCTGCAGCAGTATTATTTGAACGTGTGTACATGAAAATTCGAGAATCTAATCTTCGGTATGTTGTGTTTTCAAAACCGGAAACGTCTCTTGTAAAAATCACTTTCTGATTATCTATAGAAATGTTTAATCCGCTTGTTGCACCACTTAAACCTGTTTGTATTGTATATAAAACTGTTCCCGCCATATCGATCACATAAATTTCTACATTATATCCTGATCTGTCGTTTACTTTTAATGCTATTTGTGATCCATCCTGACTCCAATCGCATTCGGATATAAATTTTCCGTTTGGTGTTTGAAATAACTGAATGAGTCCTCCTCCATCTGAATCTATACGATATAGTTTATCAAAGTTTGGATAAATTATCTGACTTCCGTTTGTGTTCCAGCAGTAATTTACATACTCCATATTAAATCCTGCAACGGGTACAAAATTTGTAACTCTAAATACTCCAGATCCATCCGGGTTCATCGTATATATCTGACTCTGAGAACCATCAGAACTAAGGTACGCAATTTTATTTACACTTAGGTTTTTTCTTGGTCTAAAACTATTAACAGTTGATGATGTTAGTTGTAATTGATTCCCTGCTTCGTCTGCGGTGTAAATTACGTTGTTATTATTTATTTTTTTGACAAATAAAAATCTTGGATTTGGAAATGCCAATGTTGTAAATGAATTGGTTACACTATTAGTTGGTTTATTAATTCCGTCTGAAACGGCTACCTGCCAATAGTATTTTGTACTATAGTTTAAATCTTTTATCGCCAGCGTTTTTTCTTTAAGATCTGGATATGTTTTAATCTCATCGGTCGTTCCATTTTTTAAGGTAACGGTATAAGTTAAAGAATCAGATTCTTTATCGGCTGCTGTCCAGGTTAGATTTAAATTTAACGGTTGGTCTTTTGCATTATCTACCGGAGCTGTTAAAACCGGAATATCTGGCGGTTTGTTGTTTGCTGTAGAAATTTGCAATTCGAATATAATTTGTATTGTTGCATCGGCAGTAACTTTTCCGGGTTCGAATCTGGCAATATAGCCGTCTTTTTGAGCCTGAAAGGAGTAATCTCCAACCAACACTTTCTCTAAAGTAAAATAACCGTCTTTATCTGTAAATACCGTACTTGTTGCAGGGCTCGAAGATATTCGTACATTTTCGATGGGAGTAAATGTTCCCGATTCGACTACTCTTCCTTTTACAGTTCCACTTGCTCCATCCTCTAGCTGTTCTTCACTACAAGAAATCAAAAGAATAAAACACACTAAAATTCTTAATCCTATTTTCATTTGTAGATTTTATTTTGTTAGACTTTATCGAGTTTATTCGACGAATTTTTTGAATGATATTTTTTTACATCTTTTTTTTCTTGTGATAGTTTTTCGGGAAGTAATATGTTACCCCTAATCCGAAACGCCAGTAATAATCATCCCTGACTCCGCTATCGACATAATCTATCATATCTGTGAAATTTATATTGTATTCTCCGTACAGTTTGAGTCCAAGATTACTCGTTACCAAATACTCTACTCCTCCTCCAAACTGAACTTTGCTATGCCTATTTTCATATTTAGAATTAAATCCTATTCCGCCGCCGCCAAATATGTAAGGCGTAAAGTTGTCATAGGGCAATACCAATAATTCTAGATTTAGATCGAGGGTTGCATACCCAACATCTAGCTTATCTTTATTACCGAGTTTAAAAACATTTGTCGAGGCACTTATATCTAAATTTGGTGTAAAGAAATATTTCACGGCTCCTCTTCCCATTGGTTTTGCAACCGGACTAGGATAATCTCCTTTCATAAGGGTTGCTCCTCCTGCTACTTCTATACCAAAACGACCTCTTTTTTCGACTAGGTTTCTTCCGTATAGTTGTGCTAAATCGGCTTCGCTTTTTTCGTTATCATAATTGGCAATAAAATTATCTACCTGGGTTTGTGGGGCATTTACTTCCCACAATTTGTCTTTGATACCATCTACAATAAGTCCTTCGACTGCTTTTTCTATAGCTTCGGTAACGGCTAATTGTATGGGTTCGTTTCGGGTAAATCCTGTTTCGACTTCCAGAAGTCTGTTTAGGTTTACATATCGAAATAAATTGGCATCGACACTTTGTGATAAAATTGTTTTGGAAACATAAACGGTATTTAAGATTTTACCATTTGATGTTGAAACAAGTCTTAGATAAACTGTAACTCTATCTTGTCTATATCTTACCGAAGCTCCGGCTCCAAAATATCTGGCTCCAAATCCTCCTGTAATTATATTTGTGTCATAGGATATAATACCTCCTTCCAGCAAAACTCCGGCAAATAAAAGAGGCGTTAATGGGGCTTCTTTTTCATTGGGTTTGGTAGCATATTCTTGTCTTGTGGATCTAATGATGTTTCTTTCATTAAGCAAATTCCCCAAGTTTTCTCGTTCAATTGGAATAAACCATTTTGAGTCTTCAAGGGCTTTTATCAAGATAGAAGTTGCTCCTTGTGTAACTGCTGTACTAAATGTACTACCTAGTTCTACGGCTTTGTATTGCCCTGTTTGATCCTTGAATTTATAAACCCCCACAACAATTTGTTCTTTGGGTTTAGGGATATTGGTTAATGCCGAGGTAGCTGGTGTATTCTCTCCATAAACAGCTTTTTGTACTCCAACAGGTTGATTAAAATAAGCACCACAACCAGAGAATAAAATAGCTATTAGGACTCCAAAAAGTGATTTTTGATTCATAAGTGATTTTTTATTAACTTATTAGCGATAAAAAATGTAAAACTTATTACTAGGAATAAAAAATTAATCCTAATTGTTTCCAGGAACAATTACTTGCGTTTGTTCTCCTGTTTCTATATCCAGAATATCTACAACAAGCCCAAGATTAGAGTCATAAACATCTACAGAGAGTGTCCCAAAGACATAAGATCCCGGTTTTATTCCTCCTCCTGTACCACCAGTACCTATACCTCCTCCTGTACCTGTACCAAACTGATCCTCGAATAATGAATTAGAAAGTTTGTTTAGTAACTGATTGTTAAGATTTTCCTTGAAACGTTGTAAATCTGATTTTTGTTCGAATCCAGTTGTCTTATCTTCTTTGTAGTCGTTTTGTGCTTGCGCTGAACTAAGTAGCCAATTGTAGTTAAACGTATCTCCGCCAAAAGCTGGGTTGATAGGTTTATAGGCCAAATCTTGCGCAACCGAAGTAAAACATATTCCTAGTAAACAAAATAGTAAAGTTATTGTCTTCATTTTGGTATTTTTAGGGTTTAAAAATAACTGCCAAAAAACATTTAATTAATCTATTCGAATGTCAACTAATTAAATGCACAACTTAATACTGAGTGATCAATTTATTTTGTCTTTCGATATTTTTAAAATACTTGAAAATTTTGGCCGAAGATGATTCTGCCATGTATTTTAAAAAATCTTCGTCTGGTCTTGAAATAAATTCATCAATTATTTCTCCATCAACATCTATCATTATTTTAGTTGTTCTCCCGAAGGTTAATTCTTCTCGAACTGTAACGATCTTATGTGATTTGATTTTTAATTTCGAATATTCTGAATAAAAATAATCGTAAAAATCATTGCCCAACTTAGTCTTGGTATCGTTAGAAACTATACCAATCATTTCTAATCCGTCTGTAGGTGTTTGAATCTCTGTTTTAGATTCATCTTTTCCTCCAAATATTACTTTGTCTTTTCCTACTACTGCATTATTATCATCATAAATTAATAATAGAATAATTATTTCGTCGTCTTTAGTAAAATTCACTTGTGTTTTGGAGAGGTTTACTTTTTGAATTGGTTCTAGTGTAACTCTGCCGTCTTGTGCATTATTGGATTTATTAGTATTGGATTTATTTACTTTTAAAACTGATAATTTATAGGAGATGTTTTTAAACTCTGCTTTTAAATTTTCTGCAGTTCCGGTAATTGCTAATGAATTTTCGATTTGTTCAATTTCAATTTTAGCTTTTACCTCTGTATAAACCACTTGTGCAAATGTGTTTTGCACTACTAACATCATAATAATTAAAATAATATTTAGATTATATCGCTCCATAATATTAGTGATTGAAAATATAAATAGTGCCTGAATTTCCGGTTTGGGTAATTCTCATTCCCTCTGATATTGAGTTTGAGCCATTATTAAAAATGGTCAGATTATCTCCTCTTTGATTAATCGACATATTTATAGCTCCACTGGAGTATAAAGAAAAGTCGCTTACCATATTGTTATTTCCAGACTGAACAACTGATTGATTAATTTCAGATGCTTTCTTATACATATTTATATAATTGTCATTACCAATTTGATTAAGAACTACATTGGATTTATTACTAATGATACTTACATCTGTAGCATTGTAATTTCCAATTTGCATAATTTTTACAATATTATTATTTTGAACAAACAGATTTGCATTTTGGTTTCTATAGTCATTATTGCTTTCTAATGCTTTTATAGCATATACATCTAAAGGATTTAACTCCTGTGTGAAAGCAATATTTGTAAATAAAAATAATATTAAATACACTGCTGGTTTCATGACATATTTTTAAAATAAATCTTCTTTAAAAATTTATACCAGTTTCATAAATAAAACTGGTATAAACTGAATTGTAAGCAGAATTAAATTCTACTCTTTTCAAGTAAAGCTTAGTTAGATTGGAAAACTATAGCTCCGTTTGCAATACCTGTTTGAGTAATTGTACTCATGTGGTCGTTTCCTAATTGTAGTGTTAACGCAAAGTTAGCAGTACCATCTTGGTAAACACTAGATGTATTGTCATAACCAAGTTGTGCTGTAATTGCTGTGTTTCCATCTCCTAATTGATAAATATCTGAGGTGTTAAACCAATAAGATTGTACAACAAGTGCATTGTTTCCATCCCCATCTTGTTCAATAGTTGATGAGTTACCTACAAAGAATTGTAATGTTGTAGCACTATTGTTATCTCCAGATTGAATAGTTGAAGCGGAGTTAAATGCTCCTAATTGTACAGTTAACGCATCATTATCATCTCCCATTTGGTCGATTGTTGCCACGTTTGCCAGACCTAATTGTGCTATAGTTGCACTATTATCATCTCCGTTTTGATTTACAGCTGCGATATTAAAAATACCTGCTTGTGAAACATCTGACTCATTATCATCTCCAGTTTGACTAACAAATGCTAAATTTGCCAAACCAAATTGTGTAACTTGTGAATCATTTGAATAACCTACCTGAGATACCAAGGCTCCATTTATCCAGCCTGTTTGATCTACATCACTAACATTAGCTTGCGCAATTGCAGCTGTACCAACAAATAGCATCGCGGAGATGCTTAAAACTACTTTTTTCATAATAAATATATTTAATTGGTTATTAATACAAATTATTATGTAGGTTTCGTGACGGGGAATCACTGCAAAATTGTAATTACTGATATGTTAAAATAAAGGGGAAAGTGTGAAGCTTTATTTCTTAATTACGATTCAAATTTAAAGAACTTTCTGCTAACGAAATAAATACAACCACCTATTTTTCAATAAGTTAATCACCTTTTCGATGAACTGCAAAACAATAACGACGAAATGCTAATTTTATCTTAAATTACTATCAGAAAAAAGTTACTTAATCATTAAATCAATATTCAGATTTGAATTTCATTCTAAAAAATGCATTTTAAACCCCATTTTTGAATTTATTATACAAAAAAGGTCTGGCAAAATGCCAGACCCTTTTATAATGCGCTTTAAGCTCTTATTTTGTAAACAAAAGCTCTCTATATTTGGTCAATGTCCAAATTTCATTATCTACAAGTAGCTCTAATTTATCGCAGTGATTACGTATATCCTCAAAATAAGGTTTTACGTTATTACAATATGCTTCGGCCATTTCTTGTGCATCTGTAAGATGGTTTGCTTTCTTTCTCTCGTTTGTCATCGCTTCTACTTTAGAGTTGATTCCTTCGATATGTCCAGAAATTTGTTTAATCAATACAATTTGCTCTTTTGCTATAGTAAGGAATTCATCTCCAAAGATTTCTTTTAATCCTTTTACATTCTCTATTAATGTATTTTGATAACGAATAGCTGTAGGTATAACGTGATTTTTAGAAATATCTCCTAAAACTCTTCCTTCTATTTGAATTTTCTTAGTGTATTCTTCCAATTCAATTTCGTAACGCGCCTCAACCTCAACATGGTTCATGATACCCAATTCTGAGAATAAATCTAAAGCTTTTTTAGATGCTCTGGCTTTTAATGCCTCTGGAGTTGTTTTATGATTACTTAAACCTCTTTTGGTAGCTTCGATTTCCCATGCTTCGCTATATCCGTCTCCTTCAAAAAGGATTTTTTTAGAAACTTTTATATACTCTCTTAAAACATTAAAGATAGCATCATCTTTCTTCATGTCTTTTAACTCAATCAATGCATCAACTTCTATTTTAAAGTCTTTTAATTGTTTTGCAACAATTGCATTAAGAGTTGTCATTGAGTTTGCACAGTTTGCAGATGAACCTACAGCTCTAAACTCAAATTTATTTCCTGTAAAAGCAAATGGTGAAGTTCTGTTTCTATCAGTATTATCTAATAATACATCTGGAATTTTACCTACTACATTTAGTTTTAAATCTGTTTTTTCTTCTGGAGATAATTTTCCAGTTGTTACACCTTCTAATTCAGCCAAAACCTTTGTTAATTGCTCACCAATAAATACAGAGATAATTGCCGGTGGTGCTTCATTTGCCCCTAATCGGTGGTCATTACTTGCTGTAGCAATTGCTGCTCTTAATAGTTCTTCATAATCATTAACCGCCTTAATTGTATTGATAAAGAAAGTTAAGAACTGTAAGTTGCTCATAGGAGTTTTGCTTGGGCTTAACAAGTTTACTCCAGTATCTGTTGCCAATGACCAGTTATTGTGTTTACCTGAACCATTTACTCCTTTAAAAGGTTTTTCATGAAATAATACTTTAAAGTCATGGCGTTCTGCCACTTTTTGCATTACATCCATTAATAAACAGTTATGATCTACTGCCAGGTTTGTTTCTTCAAAAATCGGCGCCAACTCAAACTGATTTGGTGCTACCTCATTATGACGTGTTTTTACTGGTATACCCAATAACATACATTCTTGCTCCAAATCTCTCATATATAATAAAGCACGAGTAGGAATAGAACCAAAATAATGATCATCTAATTGTTGCCCTTTAGCAGATGTATGTCCTAACAAGGTTCTTCCTGTCATCATAAGATCAGGACGAGATTCTGCAAGAGATCTGTCTATAAGGAAATATTCCTGTTCCCATCCAAGGGTTGCAGTAACTTTCTTTACATTTTTATCAAAATATTTACAAACATCTGTTGCTGCATCATCAATTGCAGATAATGCTCTTAATAAAGGTATTTTATTATCTAATGCTTCTCCTGTATAAGATATGAAAACAGTAGGAATACATAAAGTAGTTCCAAAAATAAATGCTGGAGATGTAGGATCCCAAGCTGTATATCCTCTTGCCTCAAATGTGTTTCTTATTCCTCCGTTTGGAAAACTAGAAGCATCTGGTTCTTGTTGTACTAATTGTGCTCCTCCAAATTTCTCAACTGGATCACTACCATCATAAGAAATCTCAAAAAATGCATCATGTTTCTCTGCAGTTGTTCCTGTTAATGGCTGAAACCAGTGTGTATAATGAGTAACCCCTTTAGAGAGTGCCCATTCTTTCATACCCATCGCAATATAATCGGCCAGTTTTCTGTCTATCTTAGTTCCATGCTGAACTGCTCCTTGTACTCCTTTAAATGCATCCGAAGTCAAATACTGCTTCATCGCTTTATCGTTAAATACATTAGATCCAAAAATGGTTGATTTTCTGTCGGTTTCTTCAAACTGAACAGATTTTCTTGTTGAAGCTTCTTTTAAAGCTTGAAAACGTAATGTTGACATGCAGACAAATTTTAAGTTATTATTAATTTAGATTTGATAATAAAGTGCAAATATAATAATTAATCCCCTTTATTATAGCCCCCTTTGTGCATTTTATGAAACTAATCCAAACTACACCCCTGTCTTTTCGAAGTAATTTAACAAAAGAGCAGCTTTTTCGGTATTTATAAAACAATTTGCCAATCGCGAAACCTTGCTCATTTTCAAAAAAACCACCCATAATTGCGAAATTATATTTTATCCCCCTCTAAAATTACCTATTTTTAAATTTAGAGCGCAAAAATTAAGCTTATGCAAAAAATAACATTACCCTAAATAAAAACTACCCCCGTTTTTCTAGCAATAAAAAAATAAATATATATTTGACCCAACAAAAAAATCCAAAAAAAAAAGAAAAATTAATTTATATTATTATGGCTAAAATAAAGTTAGAGTACATTTGGTTAGATGGATATGAACCAACTCAAAATCTTAGAAGCAAAACTAAAGTTGAAGAACACGAAAATTTTAAAGGAACACTAGAAGAACTTGGTAATTGGTCATTTGATGGATCTTCTACAAAGCAAGCCGAAGGTGGATCTTCTGACTGTTTATTAGTTCCTGTTGCAATTTACCCAGATCCTACTCGTATTAATGGATACTTAGTAATGTCTGAGGTTATGTATGCTGATGGAACTCCACATCCTTCTAACGGTAGAGCTACTATTGATGATGATAATGATGATTTCTGGTTTGGTTTCGAACAAGAATATTTCATCATGGACACTAAAACTTTATTGCCATTAGGTTTCCCTGTTGGAGGTTATCCTGCTCCACAAGGTATGTACTACTGTTCTGTAGGTGGGAAAAATACTCACGGAAGAAAATTAGTCGAAGAACATGCAGATTTATGTATCGCAGCTGGAATTAACTTTGAAGGTATCAACCAAGAGGTTGCTTGCGGACAATGGGAGTTTCAATTATTTGCTAAAGGTGCAAAAAAAGCTGGTGACGAAATCTGGATTGCAAGATACTTACTAGATCGTTTAACAGAGAAATATGGTTACTATATCGAATATCACCCAAAACCACTTGGTGATACAGATTGGAATGGATCTGGAATGCACGCTAATTTCTCTAACGAAGTTTTAAGAACTTGTGGAGATCAAGCTACTTACGAAAGAATCTGTGAGGCTTTCCGTCCTGTTACTGCTGAGCATATTGCAGTTTACGGTGCTTACAACGATTTACGTTTAACTGGTAAACATGAAACTGCTTCTATCCATGATTTCTCTTATGGAATTTCTGATAGAGGAGCATCAATAAGAATCCCATTAATTACAGTACAAAAAGGTTGGAAAGGTTGGTTAGAAGACAGAAGACCAGCATCTAACGGCGACCCATATAAAATTGCTGCAAGAATTATCAAAACTGTAAAATCAGCATTGTAATCTCATAGCTTCATAAAACCAAAAAGTGCCTCATATATATGTAGGCACTTTTTTTATGCTCTTTATTTTTGTAAAAAAGTTTTACCATTAAGAAATTAAGAAAATTTAAGAATAGTACCAAATCTTAAATTGTCTATATAAAGGGACGCAGATTAAACAGATTTACAAAAGTAAAGTCGCGGATGAAAAACGGATTTTAAAAACAACAGATAGAAAATCCGTTTAATCCGTGTTTTCGCTTTAGCGAATCCGTTTAATCCGCGTCCCCTTCGCATAGAATTTGAAACTTAGCGACCTTTGCGTATCCGACGCTTCGGGATTGCGCCCTTTGCGGTTAATTTTATTGCCACAGATTAAAACTTAATCCCCCTTAATCTCTTAATGGTAAAATTTTTACTTTTCTCTTTTACACAATCCAAAAGCATCGTTAAAATATTGGAAATATGCTTTTTAGGTATAAAATCAAAAACTATCTTTGTAATTCACTAAAAAAATCGGCTTATGATAGTCTGGATACTTTTTTTAATAGCAATAGTACTTATTCTTGCTCTAGACCTTGGCGTATTTAATAAAACACCACACATTATAAGCACAAAAGAAGCTAGCAGGTGGACTCTTATCTGGGTAAGTGTTTCGTTTTTATTCTCTGGCGTAATATATTGGTTATATGGTACTGATTATATAGAAAATCCCGACGGACTAAAACCAGCTGCTGCCGCAATAAAATTCATTACCGGATATCTAATCGAATTATCTTTAAGCGTAGATAATATTTTTGTGATTGCTATTATTTTTGCTTCTTTCAAGATTCCACAAAAATACCAGCATCGTGTTTTATTTTGGGGAATTCTAGGCGCTGTCATTTTCCGCGGATTGATGATTTTCTTTGGCGTTATGCTTATCAATAAATTCACCTGGACAACTTATGTATTTGGTGCTTTCTTACTGTTTACAGCAATGAAAATGTTATTTTCGGGCAAAGAGGAAGATTTTCATCCAAAAGACTCTTTTATATATAAGGTATTAGGAAAAGTAATTCCGATTACCTCTCACATGGAGCATGAAAAATTTTTCACTTTAACTGAAAAAGGAACAAAAGCTGCCACTCCGCTATTTGTTGCTTTAATAGTAATTGAGTTTATGGACGTTTTATTTGCAATCGACAGCGTTCCTGCAATTCTTGCCATTACCAAAGATCCTTTTTTAGTATTTAGCTCTAATATCTTTGCTATTCTCGGATTACGTTCGATGTATTTTTTCCTTGCTAATATGTTGGCTAAATTCAGTTATTTAGAATACAGCCTAATTGCTATTTTAAGTTTCGTAGGTCTTAAAATGTTACTCCACGATTATATCGAAGTACCCGAATGGGGCTCACTTACCTTTATCGGACTTTCACTAATTATAGGAATTATTGTTTCATTGCGATTAAGCAAAAACAAAGAGAAAATTTCTAAAACAGAAGAATAGAAATACATCAGTTTTTTTCGAACCATTAAGAGATTAAGGTTCATTAAAAATCCTCTAACTCTCTCCTAAATGTAGATGGAACGCGGATGATACGGATTCGCTAAAGAGAAAACACGGATTAAATGTTTTTTTTTTAGAAAATAAAAAAGGGAATCTTACGATTCCCTTTTTTATTGTACTATACAAATTAATTACAATTCCACACTTTTAACATTACTGTCATCAATATTATATTTTTTGATAACTGTGTTGTAATCATTTAAATTTACTGATGATTTTTTAGCAGTTAAGTTAATACCATCTCCTGGAATAATAACTATTCTAAATGTTTGATCCAATCTTAGGCCAGGTGTTACAGTGCCTAAATCATACCCTAACATAAAAATATCGACATCAAATCTTGAAAATTCAAAATTATAACTAAAATCGAAAGCACCATTGCTATCAAAAACCGATTCTGGTATCGGATTCCAAACTTTTACCCCGTCTTCAATTGCTACTAATCTATAGACTAAAACCATATCACCAGGGAAAATTTCAGGTTTCAAATCATAACGAAGTCTAAAATTATTACTCTGTTGAAATGAATAATTTACCTGAATAACTTCTGCAAGTAGACCAGGAGGTCCTGGAGGTCCTTCATCTCCTTCGCAACTAGAGAATACTATCAATCCTACTATTGCAAAAAGTGTAATTATCTTTTTCATGTTTTTTTATTTTTTAAGTTATACATAAAGGTATTCCAAAAATCAAACCAAAAAAAATAATATGTACTATTTTCTTGAAAAAAAATTACACAATCACATACAAATCATTAATTTTCAACACATAACATTTAAATCATAAAAGGCTATTTTTTAGAATTGTATAGTTTTAATGTACCACAACTCCATTTTTAGCCAATACTTTACTAAAATACAATACATGATACGGCAATGAGTTTTCCCAATATTCCCAAGTATGCGCTCCGGGTCTTTCGGTATAATCGTGATCTACTTTACTGTAAACCAATCTTCGGTGTAGTTCACGATTCGGTTCAATTAAAAAATCATCTACTCCACAATCAATTATCAATGCCAGTTTATTGGCTTTCATTTTATCAACCATACCAAGTACAGCATATGATGCATATACTTCTTGTGGCACTCCTTCTTTACCAAAAACGGGTTCCATTAATTTAGTTACCTGTACTGCGTCACGATTAAGCATTCCGCCCATATCTACTGCGCCACTCATACTTCCTGCTGCACAAAACAAATCTGGATGCTTGGATGATAAATACAATGCTCCATGACCTCCCATCGAAAGCCCCGAGATTACTCTTCCTTTTTTATCATTAATAGTACGGTAGGTTTTATCTATTTTCTGAATTACTTCTTTGGTTATATAAGTCTCAAACTGACTTCCTTTATTTACTGGACTATCTAAGTAAAAACTAAATGTTTCTCCTTCGGGCATTACGATTATCAAATTGTATTGATCAGATAAATTTTGCACTAATTTTTTATCTGGTGTGTTTTTTAGCCAATCTCCAAAATGTCCGTAAGCACCATGCAACAAATACAATACAGGAAACGAAGCTTTACTTTTGGCATACGAATTTGGTAAAACAACTGCTGCTTTATATGTTTTTCCCATTGCAACACTCTCTATTTGTAGCGTATCTACTTTGGCTCCATAAGATAAAAGGGAGCTGCATAAAAAAACAGCCAACAATATAATTTTAAAGTTTTTCATTTTTTTTTTAGATAAAGGTTTTTTTTTTAGGTTCTGAGAGACTAAGGTTCTAAGATATAAAAAAAGATTCAAAAGCCACAGAGGTGCAAAGGTTTTATAAAGGGACAAAGGTTTGGATTGAACATACAGCAAACGCAAACTTTTTTCTTCCAAAAAAAGAATCTCCATAAGAAACTGACTAGTTTGTGTCAATTCCTTGCGGAGATTACTCTTATCTCTAAAAAATAAGTTTATGTTTATTTTGTGTTCAAAACTCTTTGACTCTCTTTGACAAAGACGCACTGCGGTGCGTCTCTACAGAAAACCTCTGTCCCTTTTTTAAACCTTATAAAAAACTCTGAACCTCCAAAAAGACGCACTGCGGTGCGTCTCTACAGAAAACCTTTGAACCTTTTTTAAACCTTATAAAAAAACTCTGAACCTCCAAAAAGATGCCTGTGATGCGTCCCTACAGGAAACCTCTGTCCCTCTGAACCTTTTTTAAACCTTTGAACCTTAAAAAAACCTACCAAATAACTACACGTAAACTATCTGGCTGATACATTTTATCTCCTTTTTTCACATTAAATGCTTTATAGAATTCTGGCATATTGCTTAATGGCCCATTTACTCTAAATTGCTCTGGAGAATGTACATCGGTCATGATTTGATTAATCTTAGACTCATCTCTTCTATTAATCATCCAAGAATAAGCATAAGAAAGAAAATAACGTTGATCTGGCGTTAATCCGCTAATTTTCTCATTATTTTTATACTGAGCCGTTTTCTTAAATGCCTCATAACCTACTACAACACCACCTAAATCGGCAATATTTTCTCCTTGTGTTGCTTCTCCGTTAACGTGTTTACCAAGTACAGTAAACTTATTATATTGATCTACAATCAACTTCGTTTTAGATTTAAATTTTTTCAAATCTTCGGCAGTCCACCAATTATTTAGGTTTCCTTTATCGTCATATTGACTTCCCTGATCATCGAAACCATGCGTGATTTCATGTCCAAAGAAAGAACCTCCAAGAATTCCGTATAAGATAGCATCATCAGGCATTCTTCCTTCATAACCTGGAACGATAATATTACAAGCCGGAATCACAATTTCGTTATTACTAGGATTATAATAAGCGTTATATGTTTGTGGTTGCATACTCCATTCAGTTCTATCAACAGGTTTACCGTATTTGTTAACCATATCATTGTAATGCCAAGAATTAGCTTTTAATACATTACTACAAAATGAACTTCTATCAGTAGAAAGCTTACTCATATCCTTCCATTTATCTGGATATCCAACTTTCATTACGATTTTATTTAATTTTTGTAATGCTTTCTCTTTTGTGGCATCACTCATCCAATCTAATTTTTTGATATGTACCGCAAATACATCACGTATGTTATTACCTATTTCTAGTAATTTTTCTTTAACCCCTTTTGGCATATATTCGGCTACATATACTTGTCCTACTAATTCACCTAAATAGCTGTCTGTTTGCCCAACAACTCTTTTCCAACGTGGTTTTTGAGTACTAACTCCATTCATTACTGTCGAAAAGAATTTGAAGTTTTGCTTCTCAACCGCTGCATTTAAATATTCAGCATAAGAATTTACCAGATTCCATTTAAGGTAAGTTTTCCATTCCTCAACAGGATATGTTTTTAATAACTTATTTAATGAAGTAAAAAACTCAGGCTGACCTACAATTACCGTATCAGCTTTGGAAATACCCAAAATTGGTAAAACTGTTTTCCAATCAATATTTGGAGTCGTTTTGCTGAATTGCTCAACAGTAAGTTTGTTATAATTTTTTACTGGATCTCTAAGTGCTTCTAGTTTACGAGAAGATTTTGCCAGATCAGTTTCCAGCTTCATGATAGTTGCAGCGCTTTTGGCAGCCGTTGCTTCGTCTTCGCCTGTAAATTTCATCATCGTTTTAAGATGAATTAAATACTCCTTACGAATAGATTCATTTCGCTTATCGGTATCAAGATAAAAATCTCTTTGCCCCATTCCTAATCCGCCCTGACCAAAAAACAACGCATATTTTGTGCTTATTTTATCGTCTTGACCTACATAAAATGAAAAAGCCGGACTTGTACCAAGAGTTTGTAAATGCGCTATAGAATTTACCAAAGAAGGAACATCTTTTATAGCTGCAATTTTTTTCATTTCGCTATTAAGCGGAGATAAACCTGCTTTTTCGATGGCAATTGTATCCATTCCTGAAGCATAAAAATCGCCTATTTTTTGTTTGTTACTTCCTTTTGCAGCCGATTCATCTGCTGCTGATTTTTCGCAAATACTTTTTATTTGTTCATTAATTGTATCCATAACAATTCTCCCAATACCGTTGCTACTATCGGTACTCGGAATTGGATGTTTCTTAAACCAACCATTATTGGCGTAGTTAAAAAAATCATCCGCAGGATTTATTGTTGTATCACGATTGGTTATTAAAGGATCTGGAAATACTGCTGGTTCTTTTTTGCCACAGCTTGAAACAACTATTCCCGTAAGTGTTAATACGATGAGTGTTCTAAATAAATTCATTAAGTATAATTTTGATTGTTTTGATTAAATCTAACTAATTACCACTTGTTTGTTACAATATTCGAAAAACAAGAATGTAAATATAATTTTTTCTCACATACAAAATGAAACTTCAATTCTAAAAAATGGATTATTACTGTCCCGTACAGTACTCTGACAAAGACTTAGATAGAACTCAAATTATAAAGATTGTCTAAAAGGGAACGCAGATGACACGGATTTGCTCAGCTTAAAAATTAACCACAAAGCACGCAAAGGTTTTACGTAAAGTTCACAAAGCCGATAAAACATACAGCTTTGCGAACTTTGCGTTTTTATAGAATCTCACTTATAAAATCTTTGCGCCCTTTGCGGTTAAACTCTTTGCGGTTAATTTCTATTACTTAATCACAGTCTTTAATTCCTGACGGTATTGCAACGCACTTTTCCCTGTATAGGTCTTAAATAATTTACTAAAGTGACTAAAATTATTAAATCCGCTTTCATAACAAACCTCATTAATACTAATAGGCTTTTCTGCCAAAAGCTTCGAAGCGTGTACCAAACGGTATTCATTAACAAATGTAGTAAAGGTTTTATTGGTGATTTTTTTAAAATATCTGCAAAAAGAAGGTGTAGTCATACTTACTAAACTCGAAACCTCATCGATAGCAATCGATTCCTGAAAATGGTCTTTTACATAATTAAAAACAACATTAATACGGTCATTATCCTGAGTGTATAATTCTAACGAAAACCCATCGGCGTTAAGCACCGTATAATCTTCAGAAGATTCTAATTCGTCTAAAATACTCAGGAGTGTTAGCAATCGTTCTAATGGAAGTTGGTTTTCCATCATTTCTATTTTCTTACCAATTCGTTCTTTGGTTTCTCCTGCAAATGCGATTCCTGCTTTGGCTTGACCAAAAACATTTTGAACTTTTTTCATTTCGGGAACTCCAAAAAAATCATTTCCTAAAAATTCTGGTTTGATATGGATAACGATTTCGTTTTTATTCCCAGTTTGTTCATTGGTAAAACCACAATGAGGCAAATTGGCTCCTATTAAAATCAAATCGCCATTGGTGTAATATGAAACATGACTTCCTATTTGTCGTTTTCCCGCACCTCCGTTTACATAAACCAATTCGATTTCGGGATGATAATGCCATAAATGGGATTTGCTATTGGTCTTTTCGACATGCTTAATATAGCTAAAAGAGCTTCCGTAGGAGTTTGATATCACTTCAAGAGCTGGGGCGGTGTTCTTCATGATAAGTTCTTTGAAAAATAAAAACAAATTTAACTAAAACACCTAATATAATTTAAACTTTAACCTATAACGCTTTCGTAAATGAGAATATAGCATAGAAATTGGCAAATAGAGATGTGTAAAACAATATATTCTTAAAGTAATTTAGCATCAGAGAATTAGAACTAATAATTAAAAAACTAAAGCCATGAAAAAGATTCTAAAATTAAGTCTAGTATGTGCAGTACTTTTTACAGGAATGAGTACTTATGCAATTGATGGAAATACCGATTTTGCACTTCATGTAAGAAAAGGCGACGGTAAACTAATTACATTTGCTTTAAACAATGTATCAAAAGCAAATCTTTCTATTTATGATAAAGATGGTATCTTAATTTACTCTGAAAACGCAACAGGTAAAGGCGGAATTTTAAAAGCATTTGATCTGACAGAGTTTCCAGAAGGAACTTATTTTCTGGATATTGAAGACAACGTAAAAAAATTGAGATATGAAATTAATGTTACCAATGGAGAATCTACATTGTCTAACAAATCTATTTCACAAACATACAAAACAACTAATGCTAAAAATACAGCTGTAGCATCACGTTAGAAAATTGCATTCCCACTCATTTATAAAAATGAATTAATTTAGTTAGTAAAGTTAAAAACGTCATCGTTTAAAAACAGCCCTTTTATGGTTAAAAGAGCTGTTTTTTTTTGTTTATAATAGTGTCAAATATTCAAAAGAGAGCTATTTTTTCGATCATTTTTTATTCTAAATTTATCTTTTGTGCGTCAACCACTACAAAAATGCAAAATACTGATTTGACAAAAGTTATAAAAATAACATCCAAGAATCTTATAAATCCGTATATAATCACGAGTTCAGCCGAAACACTTTTAAGTCAACGACTTAGGACTAAAAATAATATAAAAAATATTTTGTAGTTAGCGAACTATTTGTAGTTTTGCGCACCGCGATTTGAAAATTAAAAAACAAAAACAAAGACATGAAGAAGATTTTAGGATTAAGCTTAGTATTGGTTATTTTTTTGACATCAATGAGTACTTATGCAATTGATGGAAAAGGGGATTATATCTTGAATATAAAAACTGGAAATGGCAAAGTAGTTAGTTTTACTTTGAATGGAGAACAGAAATCAAATTTCTCTATTATTGATAACGAAAGTCATTTGATATATAAAGGAATAGCAACTAATGAATTAGAAACTTCAAAAACATTAAGTTTAGAAGAATACCCTGCGGGAACTTATTATTTAGAATTTCAAGACAATGCTAAAAAAGTAAAACACGAAATTATCGTAAAATCTTCAAAAGCAAACAAAACAACTGACGAATCTTATAATCAAAGCCCAGCTTTTCGTCGTTAATTTATCTGCTTTTTATTAAGCAAAACAATTACAATTTAGTTATTATAAAAAGCCCAATTCTCTTTAAGAATTGGGCTTTTATCTTTAATTTGTTTCCGTAATAATTTTATACAATTCGGTACAATAATCAGCTTTATCTTTTTGTTGGTTTCTTTTATTTTCCTCTCCAGTTTCATAAACTATAACCTGAAACCAATATAATGCTCTAATTACCATATTCTGGGTTGGAATATCATTATTATCGAGCTTCATCGCATTCAACTTCTTCATTTCGGTATTCCAAAACTTAAAATTAGTGTTCCCCTTAGCCGATTTTAATTCTTGATCAAAACGAAGCGAAAGTTTATCTAAAATTTCATTTTCCTGAACCTTTATCTTCTTCATTTTTGCAACTTCATCTTTATACTCTCTAGTTTTTTTGATTTCGGCAATTTTGGTTCTTATAAAATTATCTTCATTTGTATTAAAAAAAGTAATTCCTTTTTCATACGCACTCACCGAAGAAACCATTTCTTTATTAGCCTTTAAACTATCTGATATTCGCAAATTTTTATCGTAAATCCTTTTAATAATGGTATCGTTCTTTGGTCTGATATTTTTTTTATATGCCTGAATTTCCAACCAGTCAAATGCGCGAAGCATCTCGGCTTGTTTAGGCCAAACATGTTCCTCATGTGCAATAAAAAGTGTATTTACAATCTTTGCATTATCCAGCCATTCTTTATTTGCTATCATTTCCAGGTAATTCATATCTCTATCTCCAACCATACCTACATAAGAAAAATTGTTAGAAGGAGGAATAAGCTTATCCATGCCATTAAAAGAAGCTCCACAAGCGATAACACCTTGAAAAGCACCCGAAGATATTCCGTAAAAACTAGCTAATCTGGCACCACCCGAAAAGCCCGAAATATAAAGTTGGGAAGTATCAATAGGATAGGTTTGCAATACATTATCAAATAATCTATTAGCAACTGCAATATTAACTTGGGTAGATCCATTTTTTAAAGTATTAGAGCATACCAAAATATAATTATACGTTTCTGCAGCCAATATAAACGGCTCAATTGCTATTTTTCCTCTTGCATCT
This sequence comes from Flavobacterium sp. GL_143, assembly GCF_057834355.1. Lineage (NCBI taxonomy): Bacteria > Pseudomonadati > Bacteroidota > Flavobacteriia > Flavobacteriales > Flavobacteriaceae > Flavobacterium > Flavobacterium sp. GL_143. Next base: position 5,402,273 of record NZ_CM174401.1, read on the forward strand.
GGATCAAAAATAAAAACCAATGCCGTTGGAGTTTTGGCATCATACTTTTTTGGGAAATAAATTGCATACGATTCTGATGGAGTCGTTGCAATTTTCACCGAATCGATAATAACTCCCGTTTGTAACAATTGCTTATCCTGAGCATAACTACAAACCGTAACAAAAAGAAACAGAATATAATAGGTAGTGTTTTTCATAACACTAAAATATAAAAAAACCTTTCATCTTTGAAAGGTTTTGAACTAATATCTTTATTTCTGTTGTAGTAATTTTTATTTCCAAAATCTCAAAATCATGCATTCTAGTTTTTGATCATGACGCACATAAAACCTCAACCACAATATTGTCTTTTCGACGAAGGAGAAATCTTCACAAGTAACTCCACAACGAAAGTTCAATCTTAGTCGAGCTTCTCGCGAAGATTTCTCTGTTCCAATTTTATCTTTTTGATTCTCTTTGCAGATTATTGGAGTGGGTGCGAAGTCGGGAGACTTCGCCTTTACTTTGGATTAGATAAAAAACTTTAATTTTATTCAAAGGAAAGCAGAGGTGAACTTTAGACTTCGCTAGTTAAGAACCATGCTGTGCATTAGTCCTCTGCCTTCTCCTTGAATCCCGTTGAATTGCTTCAAATAGAATGATAGACATGGCGGTCTAATAAAGGCTCTAAAGAAGTTCAACATTTTTATTCATCTTAAATTCAAAGTTATGAAAAAGTATTTATTTTATGTTGGTATTGATGTATCAAAAGCAAAATTGGATATTAATATTCTTGATTCTTTAACTCTTAAATCAGAGCATTTTATCATAGAAAACAATATTAAGAGTATTTCTATTTTTATTAAAAAACTGGATAGAAAAGTTGATAAAGGATGTACTCTTTTTTGTTGCGAGAACACAGGTGTTTATACCAATCATTTATCAAGTGTTTTAGTGAAACTTAATCTAGATTTATGGATTGTTCCCGCTATTGAAATAAAAAAATCTAAAGGAATTTCAAGAGGAAAAAATGACAAAACTGATGCTAAAGATATTTCTTATTACAGTTATAGAAATATAGATAAATTAAAACTATTCGCTTTCGCAAGCATGGATATTCAGAAATTAAAAATTCTTTATACTGAAAGAGAGAAAATGCTAAAAGCGTTATTACTTCTACAAGCGACTAAGGAAAGTAAAGCTTTCACGGATAAAATAATTTTTAAAGAAGTATCACAAATTAACCAAACTCTTGTCAAATCTATTAAAAATTCCATCCATAAAATTGAGTCAAAAATTAAAGAAGTCATCAAAGCAAACGATCAATTAACTAAGCAAGCTCAACTTATCAAATCGATTCCTGGATTGGGAGAACAAACCAGCGTATATTTGATTATTGCAACAAAAGGATTTACAGCTTTTAAAAACTGGAGACAATTTGCCTGTTATTCTGGTGTTGCGCCTTTTGAACATAGTTCAGGTTCGAGTGTAAAAGGAAGGACAAGAGTAAATCATATGGCAGATAAAAAAATGAAGTCATTATTGCAAATGTGTGCTATGACAACATTAAAATATGATCCACAATTAAAAGAATATTACAAAAAGAAAAAAGCGGAAGGTAAAAACTCAATGTTGGTTTTAAATAATATTAGATGCAAACTTATAAGCAGAATTTTCGCTGTTATAACTAGAGAAACTCCCTATATAAATACTTATAAATTTGCATCTTGAATTTTAACTCTTTTTACTTGTTTTTCATCATAGAATGCACAGCAATTGCGAACACTTCGTGGAGTGGAATTATTTAATTAAAAATAATTAAATAAGTATTGTTTTTTTTTTACATTAACCGTGAGCTAAGAACTTTTAAAGCAAGATCCTTTTTTTCCAAATTTCATCATATTGTGTTTTGTCCAATGCCTCATAGTTATTATCTATATAAGCATTTACAATTTTTTTCATTCTTTTTAATAGTTCTCTATCAATTTTACCAACATAGGTCATTTCGCCATCAATTTTATTTAAAAATAAGAGAAAATTTTGCCATCCTTCCTTCTGTAATTCTTCAAATAAATTAATATCTTCTGGATTTTTAATTAATAAATCTAAAGCTTTTGGATTTGAAAATATTTGAGATAATAAGAAACTAGGCTCATATTCTATCATTTCTACTGTAATTTCATCTATGCGCTCAACTAATGTTGAAAAAAAAGGAGATTTTATATAATCTATAAATCTAAATTTGATATCTTCTCTTACAGCTTGATTTGCTTCTTTTGAATGCACCATTTTTTTATCTATTGTGATAAGTTCTAGATCTAAATTATATATAGAAAAAATAACTTCTGGAGACTTCAATGATCCAATAGCATTCTTTAACTTTTCTAATAGTAAATATTTTAAATCCGGAGCAGTTAAGTGATTATTCTTGTAATTGTTTATTCCATCAACATAAAATGATTTACTCTCTTTTCTTTTTATATTTATATTTATTGAACTAAAAAGATTATCTAAGTAACCAATAGAATCATTATTTATTATTATCAGTAAATTATCTAAAAAAGTTTTTTTATCTTCTTCATAAAAAGTTTCAAACCCTTTTGTAAGTAAATCTATTACTTTCTGATTATCATTATAACTAGTATTAAGTATTATAAAATTCAACGTTTTTAGAATGTCTTTAAACTGATCTATTGTATTGAACTCATTATTAAAAATAAACTGCTTTATTTCATTAGCAAGCTGAAATTGATACTGATGTTGAGAATCTGAAAGATCTTTTGCAATTATAAACAATCCACCTTTCTCAAAAGCACTTTGCAATTGAGTAATAGAAATTTGACCACCTACAATATTATTTTTAATATAAATATCAGTGTAATATATTTTAGAAATTGAGTTTTGATTTAGCTCATAAAATTTTAGTGTTTTTTTTCCAAATAATAAGTAAAGTGTAGCATTTATTATTTCTTTATCGTTCGATGAATATTTTTCGAGTATTGTATTAACTTTCTCTTGAACTTCTTTATTATATAAATAAACACTATTAGAACTTGATCCTCCAAACTGCTGAATTTTATTGTTTACATCATCAATATATCCCTTATCAAAAATTGACTTAATCGATACAAAAATTTCATTTTGTAATTCTCTATATTTATAAGTCAGTAATTTTAATAAAATATATTCTTCAGCTATAACATCTTCTTGGCTGTCAAGAAATAAAGCATTAAATTTAAATTCATTTACAAAACGCTTAACATCACGATATGTTTTTAAAAAATCTTGATATTTTAATGTATAACTAGTGCAACTGAAATTATTTTGATCTAATAACACATTTAAACTTACCTCAGACGAAGTATTTATTTTTTTTGCAAAAAGATTTTTAAAAGCATTATTGAAACCTACTAAATCTGATTCCCCAACTACTATTGGAAAAGCAACATCTACTTGCCTTAAAAGTTCATCTATAATAAGTTGCTCATCAAAAGGAAGCAAATTAATCTCAACGTTAAAAATTTTATCCAAATAATTATCCTTTGGCATATCAATCGTTTCAACAATATACTTCCTATCATAACCCGCAATAAAAATTACATTATTAAAATCTGATAATGTTCTAATCAATTTAAGAGTATTTAATATCTCTGGCTTTTCTAATCGATCTAAATCATCTAATAAAACTACAATTTGCCGATCAATTTTTTTAATATTTTCATTTATATCATAATAAAATTTTTCCAAAGTGGAATTTTCGGAAAGAGCATCTTTACCAGTATTTATGATTTTTTTTAAATCTGAACTAGACAAACTTAAAATTGAATCAACATATTTATTAATATCATCTGAGATTTCGCCAGAATATGGTTTCAAATTATCCTTTAACTCTTCAAAGAAATTTTCAATAATAGCGATTGAACCTTTATTTTTCCAAATTCTATTCCAAAAGATAATACCGTTAGGGTTTGTACTCTCATATTTTTTTTTAAATCTATGTAGAAAACTACTTTTACCATACCCCCAAACAGCATTTATACCGATACTAAAAGCCACATCAGGCTTAAAATTTGAGACTACTTCAAATAATCTGTTTAAAATTTTTTCATTATCTATCTCACTATCTACATATAATTTGTCTTCCAAAAAAAAGGAATCATTATGATCTCTTTTTTTTATCAAATTATTTTTTTCACTTTCAAAAAATAAATTTAACAAATGAAGAAAAGCTATCAAAATTATTATATCAGCGTACTTAATAAATACAATATCTGAAGATTTAAAATAGATAAAATTGAAAAATACGAATCTTAATAATATGTAAATTACTGTTATATATATAATCAAGAAATTAGTTTGAACGTTATGTATAAATTTTTTCTTTAACAGAAAAATATATGAAATAATGAGAAAACAGGAAATTAAAAAATATCCAACTTTAAATGTAATATCATTATAATCAATAACGCTACCAACTTTTATTAATATCTCACTAATTTGCTTTAAAAAGATCAAACTAAATGCTAAAGCAATTGTAAAAACTTTAATAAATTTTTGATTTTTATTTATAAATATCATTTTAATTATATTATTTCGAGAATTAATAGTTACTAATATTTTGGGCTAATATATAAACAATAAAATAAGAAAAATCATTAATATTGAAATTTTAATAGTAGTAAAACCAAAAAAACCTCTCATAATCAGAGAGGTTTCCTAAATCTATAAAATCGTAATAATTACATATTCCTTCTATACTGTCCTCCTACTTCAAACAATGCCGAAGTAATTTGACCAAGCGAACAAACCTTTGTAGCTTCCATTAAATGGGCGAATAAGTTTTCGTTTTTAATAGCTGCTTCTTGCAAAGTATTAAGATGGTCTTTTACCGATTCTTTATGATACTCATGTAAGTTGTTCAACATATCTATCTGATATTGTTTTTCTTCTTCTGTTGCACGAATAACCTCAGCTGGAATAACTGTTGGAGATCCTTTTGAACTCAGGAAAGTATTTACACCCACAATTGGGAAATCTCCGTTATGTTTTAATGTTTCATAATACAAACTCTCTTCCTGAATTTTAGAACGTTGGTACATTGTTTCCATTGCACCAAGAACTCCGCCACGCTCAGTAATTCGGTCGAATTCTTGTAAAACAGCCGCTTCTACCAAGTCGGTTAATTCTTCGATTATAAACGATCCTTGTATTGGGTTTTCGTTTTTCGCCAAACCTAATTCTTTATTAATAATCAATTGTATTGCCATAGCACGACGAACTGATTCTTCGGTAGGTGTTGTAATTGCTTCATCATACGCATTGGTATGCAATGAATTACAGTTGTCATAAATAGCATACAAAGCTTGCAATGTCGTACGAATGTCATTAAAATCAATCTCTTGTGCGTGTAATGAACGCCCCGAAGTCTGGATATGGTATTTAAGCATTTGTGCTCTTTCGTTAGCACCATATTTAATCTTCATGGCTTTTGCCCAAATTTTACGCGCTACACGACCAATAACTGCGTATTCGGGATCTACTCCATTCGAGAAAAAGAATGATAAGTTTGGTCCAAAATCATTGATATTCATTCCGCGGCTCAAATAGTATTCTACATAAGTAAAACCGTTAGAAAGCGTAAATGCCAATTGCGTAATTGGATTTGCTCCTGCCTCGGCAATATGATATCCTGAAATAGAAACCGAATAAAAATTACGTACGTTTTGCGTAATAAAATATTCCTGAACATCTCCCATTAATCGTAAAGCAAACTCGGTAGAGAAAATACAAGTGTTTTGTGCCTGATCTTCTTTAAGAATATCAGCTTGAACTGTTCCACGTACTTGCGAAAGTGTTTTGGCTTTTATATCATTATAAACCTCAATAGGTAAAACCTCATCACCTGTAACTCCCAGAAGCATTAATCCTAAACCATTATTTCCCGCTGGCAAATCGCCTTGGTATTTAGGTCTTGTAACTCCTTTTTGTTTGTATAGTTTGATGATTTTTTGTTCTACTTCTTTTTCTAAATCATTGGCTTTAATGTAATACTCACATTGCTGATCGATTGCTGCATTCATAAAGAAACCAAGCAACATAGGTGCTGGCCCATTAATAGTCATACTCACAGATGTTAAAGCGTGAACTAAATCAAAACCTGAATATAATTTTTTAGCATCATCCAGACAACAAATAGAAACTCCGGCATTTCCGATTTTACCATAAATATCTGGTCGTACATCGGGATCATTACCATATAATGTTACACTATCAAAAGCTGTCGAAAGACGTTTTGCAGGCAATCCTGCACTTACATAATGAAAACGTTTGTTGGTTCTTTCTGGTCCACCTTCTCCGGCAAACATACGTGATGGATCTTCGCCCTCACGTTTAAAAGGATATAATCCTGATGCAAACGGAAATTCTCCTGGAACATTTTCTTGCAAACACCAACGTAAGATATCTCCCCAAGCTTCGTATTTAGGCAAAGCTATTTTTGGGATTTGTTGGTGCGATAAACTTTCGGTATGTGTTGCTATTTTTATTTCCTTATCACGAACTTTAAAGCTGTAAACAGGATTTTTGTATTTATTTACTTTTTCATCCCAAGTTAGGATCATCTCCCAATTGTATGGATCTAAATCCATTTTTACCTTATCAAACTGATTTAGTAAAAGATTCAGGAAAACACGATTTTCATCATCTCCCACAATAACACTATCATCTATTCCTGCCTTTGTAATTACAGGAATTTTGCCCGTAACACTTTCGATAGTTTTAAAAATACCGTATAATTTTTGTGCCACTTGTTGTTGCGACAAAGCAGTATCATCGTACTTACGATTATTCTCGGCAATTTCAGATAAATATCTTGTTCTGTGTGGTGGAATTACGAATATTTTCTCGCTCATTTCACGAGTAATTTCGAAAGTCGATTTTAAATCTGATTCCGTTTTTTCTACAATTTTATCCATGATAGATTTATACAATGTATTCATCCCCGGATCATTAAACTGTGAAGCAATTGTTCCAAAAACAGGCATATCATCAGGATTTTTATCCCAAAGATTATGATTGCGTTGGTATTGTTTTTTTACATCGCGTATAGCATCTAGTGCACCACGTTTATCGAATTTGTTTAATGCTACTAAATCGGCAAAATCAAGCATGTCGATTTTTTCTAATTGCGTAGCTGCTCCAAATTCTGGTGTCATTACATATAAGGAAACATCTGAATGATCCATAATCTCTGTATCTGACTGACCAATTCCCGAAGTTTCTAAAATGATAATATCATATTTAGCTGCTTTAAGAACCTGAATCGCTTCGGCAACATATTTAGACAAAGCTAGATTTGATTGACGAGTTGCCAACGAACGCATATAAACTCTGGAGTTATTAATAGCGTTCATTCGGATTCTGTCACCTAAAAGTGCTCCACCAGTTTTACGTTTTGATGGATCTACAGATACGATTCCGATAGTTTTTGTTGGAAAATCAATTAAAAAACGACGTACCAATTCGTCTACTAAAGATGATTTTCCTGCTCCACCAGTTCCTGTAATTCCCAGAACAGGAATTTTAGAAGTTGTATTGTTTTGATGTATTTTATCAAAAACAGGTTTTGCAATTTCAGGGAAATTCTCGGCTGCAGAAATCAAACGTGCAATTGCCGTTGGATTTTTATCTTCTATATGATTTATTTCATCTGTAAGTTTATCTCCAATAGGATAATCAGAACGTTCTACCAAATCATTAATCATTCCTTGTAATCCCAAAGAACGCCCATCATCTGGAGAATAAATTCTTGTGATTCCGTATTCATGTAATTCGGCAATCTCGCTTGGCAAGATTACACCACCACCACCACCAAAAATCTTGATATGTCCAGCTCCTTTTTCATGAAGCAAGTCATACATATATTTAAAATATTCGTTGTGACCACCTTGATAAGAAGTTAACGCAATAGAATTTGCATCTTCCTGAATAGCTGTATTTACAACTTCTTCGACACTACGGTCGTGACCTAAATGAATTACCTCAACTCCAGTGGATTGAATAATACGACGCATTATATTAATTGCCGCATCATGTCCATCAAAAAGTGATGCTGCGGTAACAATTCTTACTTTATTTTTAGGAATATAAGGTATATGTGGTTCCATTTTGAGAATATGATAATTTTAGGAGAGCAATTTACAAAAAAATTTAATGATTCTTGAATCTAGTTTTAAACCTTATCAAAAAAATACTCTTTTTAAAGCAGGCTCAAGTTATATACGGAAAAAAAAACTTATTCTGTTCATTTTTTCTTACTCAAAAGTATTAAAATATACGTTTTTTCTTATATATTTGATTTTACTTAAACCTAAATAGACATTTATCCAATTATATAGAGTGTATGAAAAAAATAATAGTATTTATTACAGCAATTAGTGTCGGACTTCTTTCTGCCAGATGCATGAAAAACCGAACTACGCAAACTGATGATTCCTTATTAAAGTATGATAAAATAGAGGCTTATCAAGGGGGATTTTCTGCTGTAAAACTAAATGGCAAATGGGGCTTTATAAACGCAACTGCAAATGAAATTACACCTCTAAAATATGACAACATAGCCGCTTTTCGCGAAGGCATGGCTTATGTTGAACTAAATAATAAAAGTGGTTTTATTGATGCGACAGGAAAAGAAGTTATTCCGTTAATATATGACCCAGCCGATTTTTCTTCAAGTTTTTTCTCTGAGGGCTTAGCGTTAGTATCCAAAAATGAAAAATATGGATATGTAAACAAAAACGGCAAAATTATAATTCCGATTATCTATAAACTGGCAAATGCTTTTGAAGATGGTTTAGCCAAAGTTGTTCTGAATGGTAAATGGGGAATGATAAATAAAAACGGAGAAACCATCGTTCCTTTTGAATATGATGATATGGCAAGTTTTTTTTCAAAAGATAAAATCATGGTTATGATAAATAACAAATGGTTCGTTATCGACAAACCTAAAGTAAATTAATGAATATATTCGACTCTTAATTATTATAAACACCTTACTATTAAATATCTATTTAACTTAAAGTATCCATAAACATTTTAAGAATAAAGATTTTTTATTAAAACATAAAAGATCAAGTACATTATAATCTAATACTATTATAACCCGTTGGGTGCAATTACTGCGTCTATTCGCTTCGCTCGGGTCGTGAAAAAATTATTTAAAACATAGATTTTATGTGTAAAAAAGAGTACAAAAAGAAATCTATTTCTTTCACATAGCTAGTCCCGATCCCGAAGCATCGGGACGGGATGCATTTAAAACAAGTGAAATGCCTTTTTTGTGCGTACAAGACCTATGTTTCTATGTGTTAAAATTAATTACACCCAGCGAGTTATTATATTCTTTTCAGATTAAATTCTTTTACGAAATCACATACTTATAATAGTATTCTTACTTATCAATTCTCTATTGCCAAAAACAGCAAAAAACTACCCTAACTTGCTAATTTTAAAACTTCTAGTGGCGTAAAACAGCTTTCTTTAAACAGACCTTTGCACTTTGATTTAAGAGTTACATATGACTTTTCTTGAATCGCAAAAAATACTGAATTAGAAGTAGTTATATTTTAAACAATAAATAAATGCGAATTTTTATGTGATTAAAATTTCTTAGTCACAATACTTTTAAAACAGAATCAAATTTTTATTTAATTATTAAAATACCATTTGATGCAAAGTAAACAAAAAAGCGTCCAAATTTTAGGCTTCACATCCCTAAGTACTCTTCTTATACTGATAATCATTTTTATTATTGCTCCAGCAAAAATTGAGGATTTCTGCAAATTTTCTATCGTTGTAATTACTCCTCTCACGCTTTTAGCAGCACTTATATTATCAACAATAGCAGTTTACTATAATAAAAGACACATCTTCGGATGGATTTCATTACTATTTATCATCGCAGTTTTTTCGATTACGACTTATTTACTATTAGGGTCAAAGATTCTTTCGCTTTAAGGATTACCCTGTCAATTTTCTTTTCTGAAATATAACTTATAAAAAATCTAAAAATGAAAACGAATAACACTGAAGGGCTTACACTTTTTGAAATAAAACAACTAATACAGCAAGGAGGAAAATTTGTTGCATTTCCTTACACCGTTTCTGCTCTTTTTTTATCTTATAAAAAAGAGTCCCCAATTTATTTTGTTCGCCCTAACGAGAATACACTCAAGTACTCTTTTAATTATTTTATGCTAAATTTAATTTTCGGCTGGTGGGGACTTCCTTTGGGCCCAATTCATACAATTAGCTCGTTGTATTATCATATAATTGGCGGTAAAGATTGTACCCAAATAATACTAAATGACCTAGAACAAAACAACCCTGTTTATGCTCCTGATCTTCATTATTTGCAATTTGCATAAAAGTCAAAACAAATAATTCTGTACACAGAACTCATAAAATTCAACTTTATGAATTTCCCCATAAGCTGGCTCCCAGTCTCTACAATCATTTTCACTTCAATATTACCTTAACCTAGTAGTTTTAAAACTTATAATAGTATTAATCGCCATTAATTAAGAGAACCTTTGTTGTTTCGACAAAATTATTATTTAATAAGTCAAAAAACATTCAGACAAAGACTGTTTTGTTCATTTTTAATTACAAAACATTACTCAATCATCATGTTATTGACACTGTTAACAAAGCCTAATAGGCAATGCAAAATGAAAAGCTGGCAACTATTAATTCTTAGCATTTTTTTTACTAATTGTAAAAACAATCATCAAGATTTAAAGGATAACACTAATAGTTCAATCATTGAAGATGAAAAAACTGACTCATTTAAAATTATTCCAGACTCAACTACCGTTTTAAAAAAAGATGCTCAATACCTAGAGTTAGAATTTATTCTTTGGGGCTATACCAGGACAAATCATATACCATCTGACAGAAAAATAAAAATTTCTCGCTATACCCAATTGTAATTATAAAAAAAATACCATGAGAAAATTTGATTTAGAATCATTTTACAAACACAAAAAAAACGGCGCTACTTATTGCCGATATATAACTACAGATAGTAATGGTAATGCCCTTGAAATTTATCTCTTGGAACATACAGATTCTTACCAACAAACAGTAACATACTTAAATACACCTATAAAAAAAAGGCATTTGTATGATAAGAAAACTTTAAATGTAACAAAAGAAATAGAAAGCTTTTATGATTGCATTATTGGTTTCCGAAGAGAATTTAATGAAAAAGGAGAACTTATAAAGGAGATAAATAATGACAAGCCTTTTAAATTTAGTTGGCAAGATTTGGTTAAGAAAATGAAACAGGAATATGATATAGATCTTATGAATGAAAATGACCAAATCAAGACTAATAATTATGTTTCGTCTGTATCTAGAAACTCACAAGTAATGAAGTATTTTATTATTATTCCATGCGAATTTACTCCTCATGGAGTAAGCGAGGAGAGATTTGAGATTGATGCAACAACAGGAAAAACCATTATCCATATTAAAAACAGAGCAAAATCTTACCCAAAAACAACTCTTTAATTAATCATATTAATAAGCTTTTTTGTTCTATTTCCTAAATAAACATCATCAATAAAATCTAAAAACATTACCCTAAAATACTCGTTTTTAAACTTATAATAGTCTGAAATAACTTTAATAAAAATGATATTCGCATATAACTAAACTGAAACTATTTCTCAATAAGTGCATTTAATTGTAATTGTTTTGGTTACAAACATTCTTATTGAGAATACTTCTTATCACTATTAATTCCAAAATTATTAATGCTATGAAAATTACCACAATCAAGTTATTTCTTTTATGTATTGTAATGGCTACTACCGCATGTTCATCTAGTGATGATAATGAAGACCGTCCAGTACTACCAGAACAAATCTTGTACGATTACTATATAAATAGTACCATGCAAAAATCGATTGACCAATTAGGGATTACCATACACAAAGGCACTACTCCACCTCTGGTAGAAGGTGTTTACACCATTGATCCGTTTTATTGTGCTAAATCCAACTTTGCAGATCTTGCATCAGGAACTACTTTCGGTACATCGACTCTTACGCTCTCTAACCAAAATACGGCTAAATTAAGTATCGATTTCAAAAATTTTCTAATTTATTCCTATGATAGCAATAATGAAATATGGGAAGGAAAAGGTACTTTTATATCTGGCGAAGGCAATAAATTCACTATCCTATTTCATAGTAATGGCGAGCTAGATAAAGGGGCTTATATTGCAAAATATCAAAATCTGATTATTCTTTCTGGTGAACTTGATGTTCAGGACAATAAAATTAAGGGCATCAAAAATCTACAAATGGCATCAATCATGTCTGATGATTACAAAGACCCATACAATACTTTAATATCTATAGGCGAAGGACGCCTTTTTACCGATAATTACGCAGATATAAAATAAACACAATGATCAAAATCGATAAAGTCATACAATGGGTTTTATCGATTTTGATATTTATAATTCAAATAGATTAATTTAAAACCAATAGATAATATGAAAACGACGGAAGAAATGAGCGAACATTTTTTGGATATGTTATATGAGGATGTAGTTTTATTGGGCACTAATTTATACAAAGAGATATACGAAAAAACTACTGTAACCGATGAGTTAATCCCCTATTACAAATCGGCTTTAAATTTATTTAATAGCTTGTCTAAAGAAAACCAAAAGGTGTTTTTTGAAATTATACAAAATACGATTGCAGAAACTGTTGTAGATGTCTTAGGAATCTTAGACGGAAATGTAAATCCGGATAAAAAACTGGAACCGCAATTACTTTTGAATGATGAGAATACAGACGGAATCTTGCAAGAACTTTTTGTTATAAACTACATGGAAAAAGCTTAGTTACCAAAATTTAATAACTACAAATGAAAAATACTTTTTTAATATATAAAGACGGGATTGATGATTATAAAATAGATATGAATCCTAATGAAGTGGAGAAAATATTAAAACAAAAAAACGAATTCAGAGAGTATGAGAAATATACAAATGGATCTCGTTTTACATTAAGCTCAACAAAAGAATTTGGTTATTATTTTTACTTTAAAAATGATAAATTAAAAACTATAATTTTAAACGATGCTACTAGTATCGAAATAGACAAAACCAAATATACGATAGGTAATGAGGACGAAAAAAACCTCTTTTTATCAAAACACAACCCATATATTGTAAATCGAGATTTAATATTCACCGATTTAAACATGATGATTAGTGGTCTGTTGTCTCCTTATGAAATAATCCAAATTGCCGTTTATTCCGAAAACAAAAAGAAGAAAGAAGAAAAAGAAATTGTTTCGGGCAGAACTTATAATAACATTTATGGACCTGGTAAAAAACTAGCACTTAATTCCGTTTTAAAACCTGGAGTAAGTTTAGATTTTTTGAAATTTGGCATGACGAAAAAGGAAATAAAGGAATTGATAGGAAAATTGCCTTTACAAGAAGAAAAAAAATATCAGGTCTGGGAAGATTTTAAACTAACTTTTGGCAAAAAGAATAAATTAAAAAAAATCAAACTCAACTCGGCCACAACTATAGATATTTACGTTGAAGAAACTAAAATTTATTCGAGTAAAGATAAAAAGCTTATCTACCCAAATGATTTTACTGAAGTGAAAAGTCCGTATACAAAAAAAGGAATATTCAAGAACAGAAAAGCATTTTATAATAAAGATCTAAGAGTATTATTTGAACCTAATGATGTATTTATTTATCCAATTGAGATACATAGATGAGGATTTAAAAAAAAGATTCAGAGGTTCAAAGGCTCAAAGGGACAAAGGTTTTTAGGAAGGTACTGAGGTTCTTTAAAAAAAGGTACTGAGGTTCTGAGTTACAAAGGTTCAAAGAATTAAAACTTTGCTCCTGACACTTCGGGATTGCGTATCCCGATAGCAATCGAGACTGCGCACTTTGCGGTAAAATCTTTTGCAGTTCTATTTACATACAAAATAATCGTTACCATTTTTTCTATTCTCTTACTTCTATCATCTTGCCTCTATTCTCTTGCCTCTATCATCTTGCTTCTATTCTCTCACATCTTAAATTCTCTCCTAATACAAACTATTTTTCCTAATCTAGCCCCGATGGAAACGGCATCCCGCGCTCTTTTTGGCGCGGATATAGTGTACAGCGGGAACATTGTTACTAATAAAACAAAATGTTTCTGCTCCTAAAATAAAATTGTGGCTTTGTTTTTGAATAAGTAGTATTTTTGAAACTTATAAAACTAATATTTAATGAAAAAGATTTTACTCCTTGCGTTGACATTTTCTCTAACTGCTTGTGCACAAATAAAAATACCGAAAAATTTAAATGAATTATCTTCGCAAATACAAACTTTGGGCGGCGGCGCAGATATTGCATCGGGCTTAAAAGAAGCTTTGGATAAAGGAATATCTAAACAAGTAACAAAATTAACAGCTACCGATGGGTTTTATAAAAATGAAGCAGTTAAAATTCTTATGCCTGCCGAATTGCAAAAAGTAGATGCTACTTTAAGAAAAATTGGTCTTTCGTCACTGGCTGATGAAGGTATCAAAGTATTGAACCGTGCTGCTGAAGATGCTGTAAAAGAAGCTACTCCTATATTTGTTTCGGCTGTAAAAAACATGTCTTTTAACGATGCTAAATCTATTTTGTTAGGCAATGAGAATGCTGCAACAACTTATTTACAATCTAGCACTACTACAGCTTTATACAGCAAGTTTAATCCTGTTATTAAAAACTCTTTTAGTAAAGTTGGTGCCGACGTAATCTGGTCGAACATTATTGCTAAATACAATAGTATCCCGCTTGTTAAAAAAGTAAATCCTGACTTAACAGATTATACTACTAACCAAGCTCTTGCTGGAGTTTTTAAAATGATTGCTGTAGAAGAAAAAGGCATTAGAACTGATATAAGCGAAAGAACTACGCCTTTATTAAAAAGTGTTTTTGCTTTGCAGGATAAGAAGTAATTTTACGTTTAACCGTTTAATCGTTTTTTGTTTAATTGAAAAAACTGAATATAATATATGCAGCTAACCGATTAAAAAAAACGATTAAGCAATTAAACAAATAAACAGCTAACCGATTAACCAAAAAATAAAATGCAAAAAATAACTTTTCTTATTCACTGCAAGGACCAAAAAGGTATTATTGCGGCTGTAACCAATTTTATCCTAAAAGTTGAAGGAAACATTACTTACATTGACCAACATGTAGATGTGGAGCAAAATGTATTCTTTATGCGATTGGAATGCGAACTTACTAATCGTAATATTGGTATTGAAGATATAAAAACCGACTTTAGTACTACTATCGCAACCGATTTCCAGATGTCATGGCAATTATACAATCAGGAACAAAAACCTAAAATGGCTTTATTTGTTTCTAAATACGATCATTGTTTGTTTGATATTTTAGGACGTTATAGTGCTGATGAACTGGGGGTAGAAATTCCGGTAATTATAAGCAATCATAATGATTTAAGATCGATTGCCGAACGTTTTGATATTCCGTTTCATTGTGTTCCTTTTACAAAAGACACTAAGGAAGAAGGCGAAAAACAACAAATTGCATTATTAAAAAAATACGATATAAATTTTATTGTTCTGGCGCGCTACATGCAAATTATCACACCTAGTCTGATTGCGCTTTACGAAAATAAAATTATTAATATACATCATTCATTCTTACCCGCGTTTCCTGGAGCAAAACCGTATCATTCAGCTTTTAAAAGAGGGGTGAAAATTATCGGGGCAACAAGTCATTATGTAACTGAGGAACTAGATGAAGGTCCGATTATCGAGCAGGATATTGCACGTGTATCGCACATACATTCGGTAGATGATTTTATTATGAAAGGGCGTGACCTGGAACGCATTGTTCTGGCAAGAGCCATAAAATTACATGCTGAGCGTAAAACAATGGTTTATAGTAATAAAACGGTTGTGTTTTCTTAATTGGTTTAAACGTAAAAGGGTTTAACCGCAAAGTGCGCGAAGATTTACGCAAAGGTCGCAAAGTTTTAATTATTTGAACCTTTGTAACTTAGTCCCGAAGCTTCGGGATAGTCCCTTTTTAAAAACCTTTGAACCTTTGTAACTTAGAACCTTAGTACCTTAGTACCTTTTTAAAAAACCTTTGCAACTTAGTACCTCAATACCTTTAAAACGAAAAACCCGCCAGATTTTAAAAATCTGACGGGTTTTTTATTTAAAATCTAAGATTAAGCGTTCTTTAAAGCTCTTTGAACCTTTGTAACTCTGAACCTTTGCAACTTAAAAAAGACTTATTTAACTTCTATTAATAATCTTGGATCACTAAAGTTATTTACTTCATCCATTGTCATTCCTAATGCATTTGCAACTCCTTCTCCATAAGCTGGATCGGCTTTAAAGCAATTACGAATATGTCTTACCTGAATAAACTTTTGCGCTCCTCCTACTTGTGCAGCAGTATTCTTAAATAAAAATTGCTTTTTATCATCGGTCATTAAGCGGAATAGTTTTCTTGGTTGAGAGAAATAATCGTTATCGTCTTCTCTAAAGTTGTGAGCATACGCATCTCCGTGAATTGATAAAGGTGGTTCTTTAAATTCTGGTTGTTCTTGCCATTTTCCAAAACTATTTGGCTCATAATGTTTTTTGCTTCCGTAGTTTCCATCTACACGCATTGCGCCATCTCTGTGGAAACTATTTACTGGACATTTTGCTGCATTTACAGGAATCTGAGCATTATTAACTCCTAAACGGTAACGGTGAGCATCTCCGTAAGAGAATAAACGTGCTTGTAACATTTTGTCTGGAGAATATCCTATTCCTGGAACTATATTGGCTGGATTAAAAGCTGCTTGCTCTACTTCGGCAAAATAGTTATCTGGGTTTCTGTTTAATTCAAACTCTCCAACTGGAATAAGTGGAAAATCTCCTTTTAACCAAACTTTGGTTAAATCGAATGGATGATATTTATAGGTTTTGGCTTGCTCCTCGGTCATGATTTGCACAGACAATTTCCATTTTGGAAAATCTTTTCTTTCGATAGCATCAAATAAATCTCTTTGGTGGCTTTCTCTATCTGCTCCAACTAATTTTGCAGCTTCTTCATCGGATAAGTTTTCAATTCCTTGTTGTGTTACAAAGTGAAACTTAACCCAATGTCTTTCGTTTTTATCATTGATAAAACTAAAAGTGTGGCTTCCGAATCCGTGCATCTGACGGTATGATTTAGGAATACCTCTATCACTCATTACAATTGTTACCTGATGTAATGCTTCTGGAAGTAATGTCCAGAAATCCCAATTGTTATCTGCGCTTCTTAAATTGGTTTGTGGGTCACGTTTTACGGCGTGATTTAAATCAGGAAATTTCATTGGATCACGGAAAAAGAATACTGGCGTATTGTTTCCTACTAAATCCCAGTTTCCTTGATTGGTGTAGAACTTCATGGCAAAACCACGTATATCTCTTTCTGCATCGGCAGCGCCTCTTTCGCCAGCAACTGTAGAAAAACGAACAAACATGTCTGTTTTTTTCCCAATTTCCGAAAAAATGTCTGCTTTAGTATATTTAGTAATGTCATGAGTTACGGTAAATGTTCCGTAGGCTGCAGATCCTTTGGCGTGCATTCTTCTTTCTGGGATTACCTCTCGGTCAAAATGTGCCATTTTTTCTAAAAACCAAAAATCCTGCAATAATACCGGACCTCGAGGTCCTGCAGTCATTATGTTCTGATTGTCTGGTACAGGCGTTCCTGTTGCCGTGGTAAGTTTGTCATTCGATTCCATAAGTAACAAATTTTAATGATTATATTCAAAGGTAACGTACTTGTATGTATAAACAAAATTGATTGTTTTTATATTCTGATAACTACAAACTATTAAAAAGTTTTAAATTAGTACATTTTTAATTTACCTAAAAGTAATCAAAAAAAAGTTAACTTATGTACAACAAAGTAATAACAAAACCTTAACAGGATAACATTGGCTTATGTCTGATCTTTGCAATGTAATAAACTGGTTATTTATTATTTTGGTTTTGGTTAGTTAAATGATTGCCGGCATCTGTTAGATGTCGGCTTTTTTTTGCCTTATAATTTCCTACATTTTAAAGCATACAAAAACCAATGCTTCCTATTGAGATTTTAGGAGCACTTTTATTTTAATGGAAATTCTCTATAAAAAAATATTATTGCAGGCGTTCGTGCATTTGCTTAAAATAGGAGAATGCTTTTAGCAAACGTGTTCCATACCAAGAAAACATTTCGCCATCGACAAAAACAGTTTTGGCATGATGTGTAAATCGACCAATCTCGAATGCATCTTCTTCTTTAAAAGGATAAGGTTCGGAGGATAATAAAACGACATCTGGATCGCCCTCTAAACGCATTTTCTTAATTTCTATTTCAGGATAACGTCCTTTAT
This sequence comes from Flavobacterium sp. GL_143, assembly GCF_057834355.1. NCBI lineage: Bacteria > Pseudomonadati > Bacteroidota > Flavobacteriia > Flavobacteriales > Flavobacteriaceae > Flavobacterium > Flavobacterium sp. GL_143. The sequence continues at coordinate 5,420,737 of NZ_CM174401.1, forward strand.
CAAGGTATATGTTTGTGAAGTGATTGAGCTTGAGTAGCTCATTGATATAATTATCTGAACCTGCAACCATAAAAGGATTTTTCCAGATAAAATAAGCTGCTTTTTTAAACGGCTTGTCTTTTATAAAAGATTTAAAATCCTGCAACCCAAAAGCTAATTTATCGTTCCACTTTTGAGCTTCGGTACGGCAATTAAACAATTGTCCGAAATCGGTAATCATTTGAAAATTATCTTCGATAGTCAAGATATTAGTAACCCAAACCGGACATATCTCTGATAATTTTTCGACAATTTCCTTTGTGTTTTCTTCTTTATTACAAATGATAATATCTGGATTCAATAATCGGATTTTCTCATAATGCACTTTCTTCGTTCCGCCAACCATTTTCTTTGTTGATTTAAAATGATATGGGTGAACACAGAACTTGGTTATTCCGATGATTTTATCTTCGAGACCTAAATCATAAAGTAATTCGGTTTGCGAAGGAACAAGCGAAATAATTCGTTTTGGTGCAGTTTCGAAAGAATGTGAAGTACCGATTTGGTCTATTAGGGTTTTCATTTGTTTAAAGTTTAAAGTTGCTCTAGTTTGAGAGTTTTACCGCAAAGGTTACAAAGGGTTACGCAAAGAACACAAAGCTTTGCGGACTTTGCGTAAATCTTAGCGCTCTTTGCGGTTAAAAAATTAAACCTTTGAACTCATAATCTCTTCCATTTCTTGTTGTACTTTCAAAGCTTCTTCTCTTGCTTTATCAGCAAAATCAGTTCCTTTAGAAGCATAAATAATAGCACGAGAAGAATTAATAAGTAATCCTACTTTATCATTCATTCCGTATTTGCATACTTCTGCTAAGTTTCCGCCTTGAGCGCCAACTCCTGGAACCAATAAAAAACTATCGGGTACAATCTTACGAATCTCAGTAAAATATTCGGCTTTGGTAGCTCCAACAACATACATTAGGTTTTCGCTATTTTTCCATGTTTTAGAAGTTTCCAGAACTTGCTTGTATAATTCGGTACCATTGGTAATTAAAGTCTGGAAATCGAATGCGCCTTCATTAGATGTTAACGCCAACATTATAGTGTGCTTATTTTCGAAAGCTAAGAAAGGCTCTACTGAATCTTTCCCCATATAAGGTGCAACTGTTACACTATCAAAATTTAAATCCTCAAAGAAAGCTTTGGCATACATGCTCGATGTATTACCAATATCGCCACGTTTGGCATCGGCAATTGTAAAAATATCAGGATGTTTCTCGTTGATATAGTTAATCGTTTTTTGCAGCGACAACCAACCTTTTATTCCGTAAGCTTCATAAAAAGCTGTATTGGGTTTGTAAGCAATTGCCAAATCGTGTGTGGCATCAATTATTGCTTTATTGAATTCGAAAATTGGGTCTTCGGTTTCTAGAAGATGTTGTGGAATTTTGGTTAAATCGACATCTAAACCGATGCATAAAAATGATTTTTTTTGAAGAATTTGTTCGTGTAGTTGTTGTGTTGTCATATTGTAATTTGCTAGTGCGGCAAAATTACAAATAATATTATTGGTATTCGAATTTCGGCAAACATAGAATTCTTATAAAACAGAGCGGTAATTGTGTAACAAGTCAAGCTGTTGTTAAAACTAAATTTGGAAAACAACGTTTAAAGTAAATTACATGAAACCCAATATAGGAATAGCTCCAAAAGATTTAAAGAAAAGTGCCGACATCTTAACCTCAATTTTATCAAATGAAATGATCTTATATGTAAAAACAAGAAAATTTCATTGGAATATATCTGGAAACAGTTTTATGGAGTTACATAAACTATTTGAGGATCAATATGGTGTTCTGGAAACTATCATTGATGAAGTAGCAGAAAGAATTAATCAGCTTGGCGAAAAAACAATCGGAACCATGACAGAATTTATTGGTAACTCGACATTAAAGGAGTTTCCTAATAAGTATCCGTCGCAAAAAGAAATGCTAAGTGAGTTATTAGAAAATCACGAACAGGTTATTACTGAATTTAGAAAATACATTCCTGCTTTCGAAAATGAAAATCATGATATTGGTTCTGCCGATTTTATCACTGGTTTATTAGAACAACACGAAAAAATGTCCTGGATATTAAGACGTTATCTAAGTTAAATTTTTACTAAAATGGGAATTCTGCAACAAATACCCGTTTTAATATAACTATTTAACTCTCAATATTTTGTACATTTACATACTATACTTTTCGAAGTGTAAATAAATTAAAATAAAGAAAACGGGCTATAAAGAAAAGTTGAAATATTACGCACTACATTTTCAGATGATGATTTGATGTTTGCTGAAGTGAGGAAGTCGAAATTATTATTTAAGACTTCAGCAAAAATTAGGGAAATCAAAAAAAGTAGAGAATCAAATCAATCTGATTTGTAAATTCTTTTTAACTCAGTTAGTACCGTCTAATTTTATATTAGGCGGTATTTTTTTGTTAATTACTAAAATAATAACAATCACTCCCCTACACTTACTTTACTGCTCATTTTATTACTACTTAGCAATAATTTTTTATCTATCTTTAGCAATATTTTTTAAACGATGAAGTTATTTATTAAGTTTGACATTAATACAGTTTGCACCCAATTTCTGAAACAGAAATTAGGCGAACGCCAAATAAATTATACACCGTTGGGTTTTGGAGAAATTGAATTGGACAAAAACCTAACATCCGAAGAATTGGATAGCATGAAGAATGAGTTAGAGCCTTTTGGGTTAGAAATTGTAGAGAATCAGAAGAGTGTTTTAGTACAAAAAATAAAAGATGCTATTATAGAAATGGTTTTTATGGATGAAAACGGGAACAACTTAAAAAGTTCTGTTTATCTAGCCGAAAAATTAAATCATAGTTACGGATACTTATCAAACGTATTTTCGGAAGTTACTTATTCGTCTATTGAGAATTTTATCATTTTACAAAAAATTGAACGAGCCAAACATCTCATTATTATAAATGAAATGAGCTTGACCGAAATTGCATTTTTACTCAATTACTCTAGCGTTGCGCATTTAAGCACACAATTTAAGAACACAACAGGAATCACTCCTTCGGCCTTTCAGAGAATCATAAAAAAACGACGCGAAAACCTAAAATAAAGAATTTATAAATGCAAAAAAACGCATTACATATTTTACTGGCAGATGATGATGAAGATGATCGCCTTTTTTTCAAAGACGCCTTTGAAGAAGTAAAAATACAGACACAAGTACAATTTGCTCATGACGGAATAGAGTTGATGGAGCACTTAATGCATCCTGATACCATATTACCCGATATTTTATTTCTGGATTTAAATATGCCTAAAAAAACAGGTAAAGAATGCTTGATGGAAATAAAAAAAACAGATCATTTAAAACACCTTATAATTGCTATCTACTCTACTTCTTCATCAGAGGAAGATATTGAAGATACTTTTATACAAGGAGCAAATATTTACATTAAAAAACCAAGCAATTTTAATGCTCTAAAAAAGATTATTAATGAAGTTGTAACTTTAAATTGGCATTATCACACTTCTGGTTTAAACCGTGATACATTTTTGTTACGCTTAAAATAATTAAAATCGGATGAAATTGATACCCAATTTTAATTCCCCACGTGCGCTGAGGATTATTTTTGCAATATCGATATTTATTTTATTGTTTATTTCATCGGTATCCTATCAACACAATCGTGACTTGCAGAATTCTAGCAAGTTAATGATGCATACCTATGAAATAAACATTCAATTAGAGCGACTACTTTCGTTTGTAAAAGATGCCGAAACGGGACAAAGAGGTTATATAATAACCAAAAACAGCCGTTTTCTTGCCCCTTACCTATTTTCTCGCGATAAAGTAAATCGATCCTTTATTGCACTTAGGAAATTAACGGCAGACAATCCTAAGCAACAAAAAAATCTTAAAAATCTATTCGATTTAATCATCCAGCGTTATACCTATCTTGAAGGTTCATTAAAATACAGCAACGAAAAAACCTACGACAAAAGGAAACTCGACAACTGTATGTTTGGAGGAAGAATTGTAATGGAAAACATTCGTTTTCAGATAGATGAAATGAATGATTTTGAAAAAGACATCTTACAAAAAAGACAAAAAATATACCAAAGCGAGATTTCATTAACTCCTGTCTTTACCATATCCTTATTTCTGGTAGCGCTTTCGCTTATTTTACTTTCATACAGACAAATTAGTAATGATATTGATCGCTTGCGTGTATTTAACAAAAAGCTATTAATTTCTAGCAAACTAATGGCTGAGTCCGAAATAATTGGAGCTTTTAGCACTTGGCAATGGGATTTAGGAACCGATAAAATGGTTTACTCAGATAATCAATATCGCTTATTAGGCTATCCGCCAAACTATTTTGTTCCAGAAAAAGATACCTTTCTGGATTTTGTACATCCCGAAGATAAAGAAGCTTTCTCAAACCTAATGCAAGGGATTATCGAGAATAAACAACTTCCGCTTATATACTATAGAATTATTCGAAAAAATGGCGACATCAGATACTTTAAGTCTATTGGTAAACTTTTAATAGATGAGCAAGGAAGTAAAATCATGTTAGGAATAACGTTTGACATTACCGAAGAACATTTTCAGAATATTGCAATTTACGAACGTAACAAAGAACTAGAAAAAACGAATAAGGAACTAGCATCCTTTAACCATGTGGCGAGTCACGATTTGCAAGAACCACTTCGTAAAATTCAAACTTTTATTTCGAGATTTTCTGATAACGACAAAGCAGCTTTATCTGAAAGCGGGCGAGAATACATCAACAAGATTGGAGTATCTGCTAAAAGAATGCGTATTTTAATCGATGATTTATTGTTGTTTTCCAGAACTAATACTACCAAGAAAGAATTCTTAAAAACGAATTTAAACGACTTACTCGAAAAAGTAAAACTAGAATTCACAGAGGTACTTCAGGAGAAAAACGCCATTATATTATCGGATAAACTACCTAAACTGCATGTTATTCCGTACCAAATAGAACAGCTATTTATTAACCTAATTAGCAATTCTTTAAAGTATGACCAACCAGATGTTTTACCAAAAATCAATATTTCGTGTACCAAAATTCATGCTACAGAATTTCCTGATTTGCTAGAACAATCTATAAAAAAATATTACAAAATTACGTTTACCGATAACGGGATGGGATTTGACCCTCAGTTTAAAGAAACCATTTTTGTATTGTTTCAGCGTTTACATTCTAAAACAGATCAATATCCCGGAACTGGAATAGGTCTGGCTATTTGCAAAAAAATAGTCGAAAACCATAAAGGTCATATCATTGCCGACAGTACACCGGGCAAAGGATCTATTTTTACCATTTTTCTGCCCGAATAATCCCCTCAAAAAACTAACTTTTATCGTTATATAATTCATATTATGGGAATTATATAACGATTCTTTTTTATGCTGTAAAGTATTAATTGTATTTAGGTTGCAACTTTGTAATATAAACTTTTATGAAGTGAAAATTAACCCACTGTTCCCCTCTAAATTTTTGCTTGTTAGAGCAATTTTTGTCTTTTTAATTCTGACGACAATGCTTTCATGCAAAAAAAACGAAGCGCTTGAAAAAACATCAGATAATGAAGTTTTTAGCAAAACGGCTTCAGAAGAAATTGATGCTTATTTTTTAATAGCTACAGCTAATATTAGTAAAGCTATAATATCAAAAAGCCAAATCGCACAGCAAAAATGTCAAGAGGATAAAATAAAAAAATTAAGCAGTGAAATAGAAACCAATCAGAATGAATTGCTTCATGAAATAGCCAGAATGGCCAATCAAAAGCTAATCATTATTATAAACACCGACGAAAAGGAAACTAATAACGATTTATATTCTTTGATTGATGCAACCAAGGCCGATTTTGATAAAGCATACATAGATTTAATAATCGAATCTATAAGCGATCAGATTGAATTATTAAAATCGATAACAAGAGAAACCAATGATACTGATATAATAAAATTATCGATTAAATATTTGCCAACACAATACCGCTTTCTGGACACAGCAAAAGCGATAAAAAAAGAATCATGATTATTTAAAATAGCAACAACGTAATTTATAAGCCCTAAAATTTTAAAACTATGAAAAACAAAGCCCAATTATTACATGCCGTGACATTATTTATTTCAGCTTCTTTTGGAATATTACAAGCCCAAAACACTCCCGTAAATGCCGAATTCGGGATAAAAGGAGGAGCAAATATGTCTAACCTTTATTCTGGAGAAGTCGATGACAAAAATGCCATATATGGTTTTAACGTCGGAGTTTATGCTGCATTTCCTATTGCAGATAATATCTTCATACAACCCGAAATATTATATACTACCAAGGGTGCAGAGCTAGAATACAATAGCAATTTTGTGAGTGGTGTAGGTCGTTTTAGACTTAACTATATCGAAGTTCCCTTATTAGTAAAATTTAAAGTAACACAAAACTTCAATGTACATGTAGGTGGTTACGCCTCTTATTTGGTCGACGGAAAGGTTACAAACGAATCTAGTGCTGGTACTGCTTTTGACTTTGAAGAAAACATCAATGCCGATGATTTTAATCGATTTGATGCTGGATTATCAGCAGGTGTCGGTGTCGACTTTGACCCACTTAGCATAGGATTACGTTATAATTACGGATTAACAACCGTAGGAAAAGAACGCAGTTTCTTAGGAACCAACTACACTTTTCCAGATGCCAAGAATAGCAATTTAAGCTTATACGTTGCGTATAAATTAAACTAAGCATTCTTCATTATTAACCCTTAAATATATATGCCATGTCGAATTTATTATACACCATCGCCGTTATTTTAGTCATTATGTGGGCTCTGGGATTCTTTGTTTATAGCCTGGGAAGTATTATTCATATTTTATTGGTTATTGCAATTATCGCAGTATTATTCAGATTGATTAAAGGTAAAGAAGTTTAGAAACAAGTTATATTATTAAACACTAAATACAAATATTATGAAAACTAGTAACACCATTTTAGGAATTATCGGAGCTGCAGCAGCAGGAGCATTATTAGGAGTATTGTTTGCACCAGATAAAGGATCAAAAACGAGACAAAAAATAGCTGACAAAAGCAAAGATTACAAAGACGAATTTAAAGGCAAATTAGATAATATCGTAAGTACTGGAAAAGATCTTATGAATCAAGGAAAAGCCAAATACAATAATGCCAAAGCCGAAGTAAGCGACGGAATTGAGCACGTAACTAATTAAGAAGAAGTGTGATTTTATTTAATAAGCAAACACAATCAGATGGAAACTAAAACGACAACAACAACAGATACACTTTTTGATAAGGCCGAAAATTATACCAAAACAAGCTTTGAACTATTCAAGCTTAAATCGGTATCTGTATCCGCCGATGTACTATCATCCCTAACATCACAAATTATTGTTGCTGTTGTTGTTGTTTTTTTTAGTTTATTCCTCAACATTGGACTTAGTTTATTAATTGGCCAGCTCCTTGGCGAATATTATTATGGCTTTTTTGTACTAGCATTTGCTTATTTAATTCTTGCAATCGTACTGTATAAAAATCAGAATAAATGGATTAAGAAACCAATAGGAAACATCATAATTTCGCTTTTATTAAAAAACAGGAGTTAAATGATTTGAAATTAATTTTAAAATAATTCATCATGAAAACCAATAACGCAACCGATGATTTAAATCAGATGATTTTGCAATTAAAAAATCAGCAAGAAGCCGAATGGATTGATTTAAAAGATAAATTTCATGACCTAAAAGAGCATTTAAAACCGCTGAATATAATAAAAGATACCTTAGAGGAAATTAATAGCGGTATCGATATAAAAAGTAATTTACTTCAATCTATCTTTAGTATTGGCGCAGGATATTTATCCAAACGCATATTGGTAGGAACCACACATAATAAGGTTACAAAATTCTTTGGCTCGATATTTCAGTTAGTAGTAACTAATTTTATTTCGAGAAAAACCGCTGCGCATAGTAAAGATTAAACGCAAAGTTTTTTAACCGCAATTTAACCGCAAAGTTTTTTTAACCGCAAAGTACGCAGTCCCGATAGCTATCGGGATACGCAAAGGTCGCAAAGCTTTATCCAAAAAGATTGTAAAGTTTTTATTTTGTCTTTCTTTAAAAAACTTAGCGACTCAGTCCCGAAGCTTCGGGATAGAACCGTTTTTAAAAACCTTTGAACCTCAGAACCTTAGTACCTTTGAACCTTTTTCAAAAAAATACCACCAAAAAAAAAGCCGAATTACAATGAACATGCCCCAAAAAGTTAGACACTATTTGGGGCATTTTTTATGGAAAGAAAAGCAAGGTATGACTATGCATTTAAGTTAGAATGTGTAGAATTGGTTTTAAAGAAGCATTATTCAGATGGATATGTTTCAAAATTAAAAAAGACTGCAAGATGGAATATTCGTAAGTGGGTCAGTTTTTATAAGGCATATGGTAAAATTGGTTTATTGTCACGAATGAATCAAAGCTATTCAGCCGAATTTAAGCTAAAAGTGCTCAATATCATAGAAAAGGAATCCCTTACCTTAATGCAGACTGGTATAAGATTTAATATTCCCGATATTTCCATAGTTTTAAAATGGAAAAAAGATTTTGCTAACTTTGGACTAGTAGGATTACAACCAAAACAAAGAGGCAGACCCGTATCGATGAGTAATAATAAAGGCAAAAAAAGTAAATCAGAGAAACCCCTGACAAGAGAGCAAGAACTGCTAAAAGAAAACGAAAGACTTCGCTGTGAGAATGAATTGCTAAAAAAGCTGCAAGCCTTAATTCAAGCCAGGAAAAATCCAAAGCCATAAACGAATTAAGGCATAAATTTGGTTTGGAATTACTTTTGAACCTTGCAAATATGGCACGCAGCAGTTTTTATTATCATCAAAAACAAAGTAAGTCACCTGATAAATATAAAGAAATTAAAGAGTTGATTAAAGTCATTTATCACAGACATAAAGGGCGTTATGGTTACAGAAGAATAACCGATGAATTACAAAACAGAGGACTGGTTATCAATCATAAAACAGTTCTTAGATTGATGAATCTATTAGGGTTAAAAAGTGTTATTAGAGTAAAAAAGTATAAGTCTTATAAAGGTGAAAATGGTAAAATAGCTCCAAATATACTAGAACGAAATTTTAAAGCAAAAGCTCCAAATCAAAAATGGGCAACTGATATAACAGAGTTCAATGTAGCTGGAAACAAATTATATTTATCACCAATAATTGACTTATTTAATCAGGAAATAATCAGCTATGAACTCACAGAGAGACCAGTGTTTAATCAAGTGGTTATGATGCTGAAAAAGGCCTTTAGAAAAATACCAGATAATACAAATTTAATACTTCATTCAGACCAAGGCTGGCAATATCAAATGAATCATTACCAACTTTTATTAAAACAAAAAGGAATCAAACAAAGCATGTCAAGAAAAGGAAACTGCCTAGATAATGCAATTATTGAAAACTTCTTTGGAATATTAAAATCTGAAATGTTTTATACCCAAAAATTCAAATCAATAGAACAATTAAAAAAAGAAATTAATAAGTATATAATATATTACAATAACGAAAGAATTAAATCAAATTTAAACAAAATGAGCCCGATAAAATATCGAGCTCATTATTATCAAACTTAATTATAAATTTGTCCAAACTTTTGGGTGCAGTCTACAAAGTAATTCGGCTTTTTCATATCTTAGAAACTTAGTACCTCAGTACCTTTTTTTAAAAAACTTCCGAAGCTTCTTTTAATTTCTCAGTATTATTTACCAATTGTAATTCATCTACAATCTTTTGGATATCACCATTCATGATATTACCCAAATCGTATAAAGTAAGACCTACACGGTGATCGGTTACACGACCTTGCGCATAGTTATACGTACGAATCTTAGCCGAACGGTCACCCGAACTTACTTGCGAAGTACGCTTAGTAGCATCTTCAGCCTCTTTTTTGGCTAATTCTTGTTCGTATAAACGAGAACGCAATACGTTTAACGCTTTATCTTTATTCTTATGTTGTGATTTCTGATCCTGACATTGAGCCACCAAACCAGTTGGAATATGCGTTAAACGCACAGCCGATTTAGTTGTATTAACCGATTGTCCTCCAGGTCCTGACGAACAGAAAAAGTCAACACGTACATCGTTCATATCAATTTGTACATCAAACTCTTCGGCTTCTGGTAGCACCATAACCGTAGCTGCCGATGTATGCACACGACCTTGAGTTTCAGTCTGAGGAACACGTTGTACACGGTGCACACCAGCTTCAAACTTCAATGTTCCGTAAACATCCTCACCAGTAACCTCAAAGATAACCTCTTTAAAACCACCTGATGTACCCTCGTTCATATCTACAACCGAAGTTCTCCAACCACGGTTCTCACAATATTTAGTGTACATACGGAAAAGATCTCCAGCAAAAATACTTGCCTCATCTCCACCCGTACCAGCACGAATCTCTACCATAACATTTTTGGCATCTTCAGGATCCTTAGGAATCAACATAAACTTAATTTCTTCCTCCAGTTCAGGTAATCTCTCCTTAGCTTCGTCTAATTGCATTTTTGCCATTTCGGTCATATCGGCATCGCTACCGTCTGCAATAATTTCGTTTGCCTCTTCTATATTTGCCATCAAAAGCACGTATTCGTCGCGTTTTTCGGCCAATGCTTTTAAGTTCTTGTACTCTTGATTCAATTGCACATAACGTTTCTGATCCGCAATAACATCCGGTTGGATGATTAAATCCGAAATCTCGTCGAAACGTTGTTTTACTATTTGAAGTCTATCTAACATTTTATAAGTCCTTTATTTGGACTGCAAAATTACAAAATTTTTGTTTAAAATTCTATCATTAAAGTTCTGAGTTTTTTAACCACAATTTCACAACAATTTTTAACCCAATTACAGCCTTTTTTAGGAGCTTTATCCTGCTATCCGTTTCAATCTTTTGTTCCGCTAAAGCTTCACAAAAGGATTTTCACTTCTATCAGGGCTAGGACATTTGTAATAAAAAGAGATTTTACGGTTTTCAGTAAAATTCTTAAATTAAAACTCGATAGTTTTGGGAAATATTTTAAATTATACTCTTTTTATTAGTATTATCGTTGTTAATTTATATATTTGAAGAGATAACAAAAATGAAATAAAACTTCATATATACATCCTATTCTATATAGATTTAGGAAATCTTATTTAATTATATAAACTATCTTCAATTTAAATGAAGAATCAAAAAAAATAATTATAATGCAAACATTCAAAGACGTTTTAGAAATTATTTACTTATTAAGTGGGCCAATAATCGCGGTCTTTGCTTTCTTAGGATTAAAACAAATAAAAGAATCTCGTAACCAAGTAATTGAAGCTAGAAAAAGTAGAATATTAAACTCAAAAAGAGATGCTTTTAAAGTTGCAGCTGAAAAATGCACGTACTATATGGACCAAATAATTCCATTGATCAATACTTTAGATACAAAAGTAAAAGAAAATCAAATCAAATTTTTTGAAAGAACAAAAGTTACTATTACAAGTAATGATATTCTAACTTTTCCAGTGTTCGAAAATGATGAAGAAAAGACAAAAATTTTTTCATTAGATATTGCAAAATTATTAAATCCCCTTGAAAGCTTTTCTTTGTTTTTTGTTAGTGGAGTCGCAGACGAACAAATTGGATACTTATCAATTGGCCATACATACTGTATTTCAGTTAAAAGATACTTACCTATTATTTTACCATTATCTTCAAATAAAAAAAACTATTCTAATATAATCAAACTATTTCTAATTTGGAATTCGAGAATAGAAAAAGAAAGACTAGAAAATCAGAAAAATAAAATTGAAGAAGAGCTATCTAAAAATCAAGAAACACATATAAAACCCATTGGAACAGAATAAAAACTGAGTAAAACATACTTGTCATATTTCAAATTTTGTAAAATAATAGGTTTAATTCGTGTGTTAATTTAGCCAAAAAGACTTGATTTTAAAGTTCATAAACAGCTATAAGACAAGAGAGCCCAATAGACAACCAAGTTAATATTATGAATTATCTACCCGATTATACAGATTTACAATATAACCCAGATGCCGCGGATATATCTTTACGTTTGATAGCGCGGATTTGCAATCCGTGCCCGTAACAGTGAGACACATAATACTAATACTCAAAGAGGAAACAATCAATCTTTGTGGGCACGGATTTCAAATCCGCGCTATCGGGACAAAAAATCGAGCAATTCAGACTATCAATGTAACCCGACTGATGGACATAGATATTTCAAACCACAAAAAAACTTTGTGAACACCTATTAAGGAATTCAAAGTAAAAAATAATATTTATAAACACAGATTAAAAATCCGTGCTATAAAGCGAGTTTTTTTAAAAACCGTAATCAATTAACTAACATCAAAGAACATGACATTCGATTTTAAAAAATATATTAATCATCTTGCTGATGAGTTAATTAGGAATTTTGATTTTGCAAGTAATGCCACAACACCTGTGCTTAAAGGGAGCGCAAAAGAAAAAGAAGTTATAAGAAAATTAGAGATGTTATTACCTAATTCTGTAGGAATTGGTTCTGGATGTATTATCGATAGTTATGGCAATACCAGTAAACAAATGGATGTAATTATTTATGAAAAAGAATTTTGTCCAGTTTTTTGCATTAACGAATCTGCAGAAACTACTTATTATCCTTGCGAAGGTGTTATTGCTGCTGGAGAAATTAAAACTACCTTAAATTCAAAAGAATTAGAAAACATATTTGAAAAGGCAATATCAGTAAAAAAATTAAAAAGACATTCTGAAGAAACAATTGGTATTTTAACTAATCAAGCATATTATTCATTTAGGAGTTATAACTCTAAAATTTCCATCGAATGCACTCCTTCTGAAAATTTTGACCAAAATAGTAAGCTATTAGATCAGATTTTCTGTTTTGCTTTATGTGGTAAATTAGAATTAAAACCTAACACTTTAATAGATAAATTTGAAAATCACTTAGACAAAACAATAATTGGTGAGGAAATAAATCTGATAAGTATATTAAATGATGGTCTATTATTGTATATAGATAAAGAACAAAACAAAATTGTACATACTATCAAAGATGCTGATTCGATATGTTTTTTTCCTAGGCCAAAAGATAATTTTGAATTTCTTTTAGGAATACTTATTCAAATAATTTCTAGTGGAAGAACTGTTCCTATAAATACTTTTAATAGATACTTAAATATTAATGATGCATTATTTCTTAGTGGAGGAATTGGTAAAGACCTTAAAAAACATAGATAAATCTTTTTTTTAACCAATTCATTGAAGTTCCCGACTTCGATTGCTAATTACAAACAAAATAAGCTTGAAATATAGAACAGCTTCACAGTCGAGATGCTTCGTTAACAAGGTCTTACAAGACATATAAACAAGTTAACTAAAACTCAGAAAAATTCCCTTTTATGAACTAATATCTTTTAAGAAATATATTATGTTTGCACAATTAATTTTTGAATATGTCAGTAGATATTTTTTTTATTTTAGGTTATATCATATTAATATTAATTCTATGGGCAATTCCCTTTTTTAGAAATATCTTTTTAAACCATAAAGCAGAGCTTTTTACATTGTCTTCTGGATATATACTTTTGCTTGCTGATATAAAAAATGGAAGCTCTAATAAAGTTATACTTAATAAATCTTGGGATGATATTAATAATTGGCTGGTAGCTATTGGAATTGTACTTGCTATTGTCAGCATTTTGTTGACCTATTTTGAAAAAGAAAAGCAGAAATCTTACGAATTGATTTATAACGAACTCAATTCAGCAAATAGAAAATTTGAAGCGGTTAAGGCAGAATATTATAAATTATGTAGTGATAACATTCGTGAAATATTTCATGACTTCTTTATCCAATCGGATGGTAGCGGTAGAGTAAGTTTATATAAACATGAAGGTTCAAATTTCAAATTACTTGGAAGATACTCTAACAACCCTATCTATAATAGAGCTGGTAGAGATGTGTATCCTGATAATGAAGGATTCATTGCTAAAGGCTGGGAAAACGAAAAATTTGAAGCCCATGGAATTCCCAAATGGTCAAAAAATGGTGCAGTTTGGAGAAATCACATTAGGGCAATTTGCAACATTGATGATGACAATCTCCGAAGAATAAATATGAAAAGCTGCTCCTTTTACGTTCATAGATTTAATAATGAAGATGCCAGAAACCCACATGGGATAATGGTATTAGAGCAACTAAAAAATGATCAAATACCTGTGACGGTCATTACACAAATTTTTAATGATCATGAAAAACAAATAATTTTTCTCTTGAAGTCAATGAAGTCCTTGGAATAACTAAGTCTTTCATCTTACCGACACAAGCAGAATAATCAAAATTAAGAATTCAAAAAGGTGCAGCTTAATCCTGTACCTTTTTCTATTTTATAAAGATATTCAGGTTTTAGTAAATCATCTAGAGACAATTGCATCAATCTTTAAATAAATCTTATGCAAAACATCTAATAATTCCATCACTTCCTCTGGCAAAAGTTGCAAAACAATTTCGAGTAAAGTCATTACATTTACATCTCGCTAAACAAATAACTATTAAATTATGGATACAATATCAATATTAGGTTTTTTAAGTGCTTTACTAGGAATAGTTGCTTTTTTCTTTCCAGTAGAATGGAGAAATAAAACGTTAATAAAAATTATTTTTACAATAATTTTACTTTTTTTGTCAACATACATATATTATCAAAACTCTAAAATAAATAGAGCTGAAAAAATTTCTAAATCTGCTAGCTTATTAATTGAACAAAAAAGTGATAATTTTACTCATGAAGGTTTCATTTTAGCTTCATTAAGTTTTCTCGAACAAAATAAAAAAGATTTTCCCGAATCATATGAAAGAGCCAAAATGATATTTGATAAATATGACAAAAGTCAGCTCAGAGGTTTGGAAAGCGTTAATACTTCATCTGAAATGGAAGGCTTAATCAGAGGAATTGGCATCTTATCCAGTGTTAAAGAAGACTGATTTTTAACTCCTCACTGTTCGAGTTTCCTGACTTCTTACAACATTATAAATTTTAATGATTTGCCTTTCAATAATATTTATTCTGCAATAGCCTTCAAATGAATCTTATGCAAATCATCCAATAATTCCATTTCTTCCTCAGGCAAAAGCTGCAAAGCAATTTCAAGCAAAGTCATTACATTAATATCGGCTACAGTTGTTAAACTTGATAAATTTCGAGCATCTTCATTAAGCAAAATAATACTTGCTTTAAGAAGGTCTGAAACCATTAAATTTAGCTCGTTATAACAAGATACTTTTAGTGTTACGCTAAACAAATTGTCAATACCATTCTCAGGTTTTAGTTTTTTGAAATATTCTACTTTATTCATTGAATTTAATAATTCTGCAACCGATTCTTTATGTTTTATTTCCATGATTGAATTTCAATTGATTTTATCTTATTTTTTACATAGACGAAATTACAAGTAACAGATTACTTTTATGTGATCGTATACAATCGGTTGTATTCAACTGAACGCATAAAAAAAAGATTATTAAATTAGAAATTTTAACTTTATATTCGTCATAATTTTAAATCTCTAAAAATCAATCGGTATTGATAAATCCAAGCGATTTAATTAAAGATTTATAAAATGAAAGTTATTTTAGAAAAAAAATTAGACTTTAGACAATTTCAAAATTTGATTATTTTGACATTTATTACTGGAATGTTTTTTCTTGGAATGTTAAACTCGGTTGATTTTAAATCTTATTATCCTATTGAAATAATTTTATTTCTTTTGAATCTACTGTTCATTGCTATTTTATTTACGAAGAAAGGTTTGTTAATAGAAAATCAAAAACTTTATAAGGTTGTTTTTTTGTTTGGATTTACTTTAACAAAAAAGCTAATTGAGACATCTAATTTTCAACAAATTTTTATAGCTAAAGGAAAATTTTCAACGAATTATGCCTATTCATACAACATTGAAGAATTTCATAATTGGGAACCTGATTTAAATCATTCAGTAATTGGTTTTACTCTATTAATGATCGATAAAAATGATAGTAATAGAAAAAAGATTTTTACCTTGACAAAACCTGAGAAAGTAAAATTGGCAATTGATTTTATCGTTAAAAATACAAATCTCACGATTTAAAAAATTTTCACCCGTTATCTTTATCTGTCTTTCGTTCGTAAATCACTCACAATAAACCACTAATAACCAAGAAACCAAACATTAACCAACATTTACAAACCTCACAAAAACCATTTCGATGAAGAAATTATTACTTTTAATTTTATTAGGATATTCAATAAGCACGTATTCTCAGGAATCTGGAGAAAAACTTTTTAAAGCCATTTTTGAACATAATTTAGATGCTGTAAAAAAGATTGTAGAAAAAGATAAATCGCAAGCTAATTATATCCGAAAAATAAACCAATCATTTTATATCCCTGTATTAATGCAAGCTGTAATGAATAATGAGCTTGAAATCTCAAAATTTTTAATCGAAAATGGTGCTGATATCAACAAAACAGATGGTTTTAAAATGACATGCTTAATGTGGGCAGCAGCAAACCAAAACATAGAGCTAACAAAATTATTATTAAATAAAGGTGCCGATAAAAACATCAAAGATGATAACGGAATGACAGCTTTAAAAGCCGCAGAAGAAACAAAGAATAACGAAATAATTCAACTTCTAAAATAGTTTCTTCCCTCCGTAAACAATCAGTTTTTAAAACCATAAAAAACTAACCAAATAAACCAACCAAAACCATGAAAAAAAAACTGTTTTTACTATCATTTTTTGCCCTTAGCAATTCCATTCATTCCCAATCAGACGAGGTTGATCTTGCAATAAAAGAGCTGATGCAAAAAAATAAAATTGTGGGTTTACAATTGGCAGTAATCAAAAACAATAAAATCGTTAAAAAAAATCATTATGGTTTAGCGAGTATTCAGGATTCCATACGTGTTGACAATAAAACTGTTTTTAGCATTAATTCGATGGCGAAAGCTTTTACGGGTGTTGCCATTATGCAATTGGTAGAAAAGGGTAAATTAAAACTAGAAGATCCTATTTCTAAATATCTGGACAGTCTGCCAAACTCCTGGAAAAACATTACCGTAAAACAAATAGCAACCCACACATCTGGAGTTCCTGATATTTGGGAATCGCCAGAACATATGTTGTCTGAAGACAGTAAAACTTTATTCAAAAAGATAACAGAATTACCTGTGGTTTTTCAGCCCGGAGAAGATCGAAGATACAACCAAACAAATTACATGCTGCTTGGAATGATTATCGAAAAAATAAGCGGAAAATCGTATGAGCAATTCCTTGTAGAAAATCAATTTGAAAAAGCAGGTATGAAAAATACCATCAAAGCCGGTTTAGGAGATTATTATAAAATAGTGAATCACTCAGCCAGACCTTATTCTTATTTCAGAAATGGTAGTTTAACCAATGTTTACGAAGTTATACCAACAAATTTATATCCAGCAGCAAGTATATATTCTACCGCGACCGAAATGGCAAAATGGGTTATTGCTTTACAAAGCAATACTTTACTTAAAGCCGAAACCCTAAAAACACTTTGGACTCCTACTCTATTAAACAATGGAAAAAAACCAGGTCCAGCCGATTCAACCAACGGAATCGCAATTGGTTTTGATACCAATTTAAGAGATCAAAACCCTGTAATTACTGCTTTAGGCGGGGCTAGAAACGCTTTATATATTTATCCCAAAGATGATGTTTCAGTAGTTATTTTGACCAATTTACAAGGAGGAAATCCACAACATTTTATAGAAGATATTGCAAATTTATATCTAACGGATAATAAATAAAGGACATAATGATGACTCTTGGCGTGAGCAGTCATAAAGCTAAGCAATAATTTTAAAATGATTTAAGATTTTTGACTAACGATTTTTGATTTCAGATATATGAAACCTCTTAAAATAGGCTTTTTTTATTTATTAACACCAAATCAAAATAATACGACAACATAAACAATCCATTTTTAACACCAATAAAACCAAACCAATGAAACTATTAATTACCACCTTACTTTTAATTTTCAACCTGACATTATTTGCACAATCGACTCCGTTCGTTGGCGATTATAATCGTACACTTAGTGAAGAAGGAAAACATGAAATCGAATATAAACTAACCTTAAATCAAGACGGAACTTTCCTATTTCATTCCTATTCAAAAATTAAAGGCGGAAATCCTCCTGAAGTAGATAAATACGGAAAAGGAAAATGGAATGCAAAAGACAATGTAATCACTTTTTCTTCAGATAAAAAAGAAGACTTTGATGAAAAATATACATTGGATTTTAATAATTCTAAAGCTAGATTTATAACCAAAAACCCTAGAGATAAAACAGATCAGGTAATTAAAACTAAACTTACGTTTCTAGAATCAGGAATTTTCTGGATCAAAAAACTTGATGTTTTTAAAGTATAAAAATCTCAAAATCGAACAAATTTATTTGTAAGTAAATATTTATAAAAAACAATGTATTTTTGCGATACTAATTTTTAATAATGAATATTCCAAAATATGATTTGCTTACAAACACAGATTCAACTCTCTTCAGATTTGAAAGTATTGGAACTAGTGGCGAAATATCTAAAGGCATTGCTTATACAAAGACAAAAAATAAAACATTATACAATTTAGGTTTTGGAGATTTAATTTTTGACCCAGCCCAAAATAGATATATCATTGATGATTTAGCTGTAAGTGATAATGGAGATAGAAATGTAGTTCTAGCTACTGTTGCCAAATCTGCTTATACATTTTCCGAAATATATCCAGACAGAAATATTTTTATTAGAGGTAGTACTAAAGCAAGAACACGATTATACAGAAGAGCTATATCGCTAAATCTTAAAGAATTGTCTGAAACATTTCATATCTTTGGTGCAATGGAAGATGAAAATGGAGATATTTTTGATGTTCCTTTTGATTCAAACGGTGATTTTTACGGATTTATTATTAAAAGAAAATAGTATGAAAACACTAATTAAAAATACTGCAGTTATTAAAAAAGCAAAAGTAAATTCTACGGTAAAAATAGATGTAGAATTAGATAAAATAAAAAATATAAAATTTACATCTAATAAACCTGAAGAAATAAGTAAAGTTGAATTTAAATTAAGTTTCAAATAAATTGTTCTGCCATAAAAAACTATGCATATTACAAATTAATTAAACCGCTGCAAGAGTGTTCTTGTAGCGGTTTTTATTTATGAATTTTATTTAAATCTCCGCTCTGCGAAGTCTCCCGACTTCGTAGAGGATCAAGCTTCAAAAACATATTTAAAATGGTTTATAAACTATAAACAAGCTCAAATAACATCAGTTAAATAAAAATGGATATAACTTATAGAAAAGGAACTAAAACCGATTTAGCGGGTTTAAAAAAATTGGCTGTAAAATCTTGGGGACAATTTGAGAAAAACCTAACAACCGAAAATTGGGGAAATTTATCTGATACCTTGATGGATGATAGTACCTATACCGAATTACTTGACAAATCACATTGCATAGTAAGCACGACAGACAAAAACGAAATAGTAGGAATGGCGTTTTTAGTTCCTAAAGGCAACCCAACTGATATTTATGACAAAGAATGGTCTTATATCCGTTTCGTAACCGTCGACCCAACCTTTGTAGGGCAAGGAATTGGAAAGAAACTAACAACCTTATGCATTAACATTGCACAACAGAACAATGAAAAAGTTATTGCCCTTCATACTTCGGAGATTATGGATAAAGCAAGGCATATTTATGAAAGTTTAGGATTTAAAATTTTAAAAGAAATAGACCAACGCCTCGGAAAACGATATTGGTTATATAAACTTGACCTAAATGAAATTGATAAATCAGTAAAATAATACTCCGCTTTTTAAAGTCACAACTGCTGCAATTTTCACTTTCGTGAAAATGCAAGGAATCGAAGTTAAAACACAACACAAAAAAGCTACAAGAAAATAATTTCTGTAGCTTTTTTTATAAACAGAAAAAATCAATCTTTGTGAAAACAGATTGTAAATTCTTATTATTGAGTTTATAAACCACATTATTAAAATACCACACTATTAACCATGACAAAACCAGAAACCAACGTTTTAAAACCAAAACAACATTTTGAAATCCTTGATGGATTAAGAGGAATAGCCGCAGTGGCAATAGTAATTTTTCATTTTATGGAAATAGTTTATCCTCCCAACGAAAACTTCATCGCCCACGGATTTCTAGCAGTCGATTTTTTCTTTTGTCTCTCTGGGTTTGTTATTGCTTATGCGTATCATGACCGAATTGATAAAATGAAAATTACCGATTTTTTCACATTAAGACTTATCAGGTTACATCCTTTAGTTATTTTTGGTTCAGTGTTAGGATTGTTGGCTTTCCTTTTCGATCCTTTTGGCAGTCAATCTGGAACTTACGAAACAAGCAAGCTGATTCTCATATTTCTGGCTTCCGTTTTCCTTATTCCTTTCCCCGTAATGGCAGATCGTTATTTTAATCTATTTGGTTTAAATGCACCAGGTTGGTCTCTGTTTTGGGAATATGTAGCCAATATTCTATATGCACTTTTCTTATATAAATTAAGCCGTCGTTCCCTGTTTTTACTAACCATTTTTGCTGCAGCAGGAATCTGTTTTGTCAGTCATCGTGCGGGAGGTTCGTTAATGGGCGGATGGAGCGGAGAAAACTTTTGGGATGGATGTGCTCGTATTTCGTATTCCTTTTTGGCAGGAATGCTTATTTATCGATCTAATTGGATTATTAAATCAAAACTAGGATTCATAGGTTTATCCGTATTACTACTTCTAGCCTTTTTAGTACCGTTTTCAAGCTGGAATTGGCTTACAGAACCTATCGTTGTATTACTCTATTTCCCTTTATTAATCGTATTAGGAGCTGGAGCAACGCTGGCACCAGTATTCAAAAAACTATGCATCTTCTTCGGGAAAATATCATATCCTTTATACATGACGCATTATGCCGTAATGTGGATGTTTGCAGGCTATTACACAAAATACAAACCAGATACAAGCCAACTCACTTTTATTATAATCATAGGAACAATTCTTCTGGTGGGTATCGCCTATCTTACAATGGTTTTATATGATATTCCGGTTCGAAAATATCTAACAGATAGAAGAAAAAAAGAGTAATTTTAGAAACCGATTGTTAACTTAAAACGTTCTCACTTTTAAAACCTTAAGGAGCTATTTCCTGTCGTCCACTGTATCTTTTCCTGGCTAAAGAAGCCAGAAAAAGGATGCCGTTCCCATCAGGGCTAGGTGTTCGGTTTTCATCAGAATATTTTTTGCAATATTGTCGGCAGAACATACCAAAACATCAAGACAGGATAAAACAATTTCTAAAGACTTTGAAGCTTCTCGCCTTCGCGAAAACATCACAATGCTAAACTCAATTATAAATAAAAAAATGAAACTATTTCCAACAAGCGATTACACTTTCAAAATAATTGGAGAAGAAACTAATGCCCTTGATCGATTACAACGAAGAACAGAATTTTCTAAAAACTTGACTTCAAAAATAACCGACAAATCATTTCGAGGAATCGTTAAAAATAATTCATTTAGGATAATCTCATCAGAAATTGGAAGAGGCGCTTTTTGTGTTTTAACGGGAGAAATTAAGAACCAAAACGGACAAGTACATGTAGAAATAAATAAAGCCTTCCGAATTATATTAAGTATATTTTTATGCTTTCCTTTTTTAGCTCTAATTTCTCAAATTATATTTAGTGAAGAAAAATTTACAATCATTTTTGTTGTCGTGGCTATTCTTCAAGTAGTTATGATTCGATATTTTTTTATTGAATTAGCTTTCAGAAGATTTTCTAAATCAAGCCTAAATAAATTGAGTGACGTATTAGACATTGAACAACTTGAAAAAATTAAAGCATAACAAACCATTATAATCTAGAAATGATAAAGATATATAGGGTCCTTATTTTATTCATATTAGCATCTTGCCATCAAAATCAAAATAAGCAAGCCGCTAAGGCCTTTCAAAAATTAGATAGTAAACCGATAAAAAATGTGGCTGAAAGAAAACCAGATTCTACGCATGAAACATATCCGGTACTAATTGATACGCTAAAAATTGATTTGCAAAAGTTTATTGTTATCCAAAATGACCCAAGAGACGATAAACAAATGAACCTTTCTATATTAAATAGTAAAAAGGATACTATTTATGTGCATGATACTTATGCTACAAATGGTTTTAACTTTGAAGATTTTGATAATAATGGCATATTAGATATAAGACTTGACCAAATCACTAATGTTGGTGGAGTTAGTGAGTTGATTTTTTATGACAAAAACAATAAAATTTTTAAAGCTGTCGAAGATTTTTCTAATTATCCAAATCCAACTAAAATCAAGAACACAAAATATTGGTATTCTTACCATCGAAGCGGATGTGCTGATATAAACTGGGGAAGTGAATTATTTAAGATTGAAAACTTTAAAGTAATCAAGATTGGAGAAATTGAAGGAATTGGATGTGAAGAAGAAAAAGAAAATGGCATATTCATTTATAAAACAAAAGGAGATTCGAGAAAAAGAATATACTCTGAAAAAAGAAAACCTGGTTACTACAGCGACAAATGGGATTATATAGAGAACTATTGGAATAAAAACTACAAGAAGTTTGAATAAAAAACCACTCTAATTTCTCAATGCTGTGCATTCTATGATGAAAAACAAGTAAAAAGAGTTAAAATTCAAGATGCAAATTTATAAGTATTTATATAGGGAGTTTCTCTAGTTATAACAGCGAAAATTCTGCTTATAAGTTTGCATCTAATATTATTTAAAACCAACATTGAGTTTTTACCTTCCGCTTTTTTCTTTTTGTAATATTCTTTTAATTGTGGATCATATTTTAATGTTGTCATAGCACACATTTGCAATAATGACTTCATTTTTTTATCTGCCATATGATTTACTCTTGTCCTTCCTTTTACACTCGAACCTGAACTATGTTCAAAAGGCGCAACACCAGAATAACAGGCAAATTGTCTCCAGTTTTTAAAAGCTGTAAATCCTTTTGTTGCAA
Organism: Flavobacterium sp. GL_143; assembly: GCF_057834355.1. Lineage (NCBI taxonomy): Bacteria > Pseudomonadati > Bacteroidota > Flavobacteriia > Flavobacteriales > Flavobacteriaceae > Flavobacterium > Flavobacterium sp. GL_143. The sequence goes on from NZ_CM174401.1 coordinate 5,443,971, forward strand.
TAATCAAATATACGCTGGTTTGTTCTCCCAATCCAGGAATCGATTTGATAAGTTGAGCTTGCTTAGTTAATTGATCGTTTGCTTTGATGACTTCTTTAATTTTTGACTCAATTTTATGGATGGAATTTTTAATAGATTTGACAAGAGTTTGGTTAATTTGTGATACTTCTTTAAAAATTATTTTATCCGTGAAAGCTTTACTTTCCTTAGTCGCTTGTAGAAGTAATAACGCTTTTAGCATTTTCTCTCTTTCAGTATAAAGAATTTTTAATTTCTGAATATCCATGCTTGCGAAAGCGAATAGTTTTAATTTATCTATATTTCTATAACTGTAATAAGAAATATCTTTAGCATCAGTTTTGTCATTTTTTCCTCTTGAAATTCCTTTAGATTTTTTTATTTCAATAGCGGGAACAATCCATAAATCTAGATTAAGTTTCACTAAAACACTTGATAAATGATTGGTATAAACACCTGTGTTCTCGCAACAAAAAAGAGTACATCCTTTATCAACTTTTCTATCCAGTTTTTTAATAAAAATAGAAATACTCTTAATATTGTTTTCTATGATAAAATGCTCTGATTTAAGAGTTAAAGAATCAAGAATATTAATATCCAATTTTGCTTTTGATACATCAATACCAACATAAAATAAATACTTTTTCATAACTTTGAATTTAAGATGAATAAAAATGTTGAACTTCTTTAGAGCCTTTATTAGACCGCCATGTCTATCATTCTATTTGAAGCAATTCAACGGGATTCAAGGAGAAGGCAGAGGACTAATGCACAGCATGGTTCTTAACTAGCGAAGTCTAAAGTTCACCTCTGCTTTCCTTTGAATAAAATTAAAGTTTTTTATCTAATCCAAAGTAAAGGCGAAGTCTCCCGACTTCGCACCCATTCCAATAAGCAACTACCAATATTAACAAATGTAAGAAAAAACACTACATTTGAATAAAAAATTGTGCAAGGCGGATATAAAATAAGAAACCAAACTTTACCACATTTTATAACAATAACTGTTGTTGATTGGGTTGATGTTTTTACTAGAAAAAACTACAGAGATATCATAATAGAATGTTTAGATTTCTGCATTACTAACAAATCCATGGTTCTTTATGGTTATGTGATTATGAGTAATCATATCCATATGATAGTGCAATCTGACAATGGAAAATTGTCGGATTTACTTCGAGATTTTAAAAAATTTACTGCTACAAAAATTATAGAAAAGATAAAATCTGAACCTGAGAGTAGAAGAGAATGGATGTTGGAACGTTTTATATTAGCAACCGAAAGTCATTCTAGAAACAAAAATTATCAGTTTTGGCAATACGGCAGTCATCCCGAAGAAATTTATAGTAATAAATTTATGTGGTCAAAGATGGATTATATTCATCTTAATCCTGTTCGTGCTGGAATTGTCGAAAAAGCATCACATTATACTTATTCCAGTGCCAGTAATTATGTTTCTGATACAGGCTTATTAAAAATTGTAAAAGCTGATATTCCTATCGTTGACACACAAAATTTGAATAATTTTGCTCGATACAATCAGTATTAAGTTTGAAAACTGTTGCGGAAATTAATAATGGGTACGAAGTCGGGAGACTTCGCACAGCATCCATAAAAACATTAAAAAACTTTGAGTTATTTTATATAGGGTACGAAGTCAGGAGACTTTGCCTTTACTTTGGATTAGATAAAAAACTTTAATTTTATTCAAAGGAAAGCAGAGGTGAACTTTAGACTTCGCTAGTTAAGAACCATGCTGTGCATTAGTCCTCTGCCTTCTCCTTGAATCCCGTTGAATTGCTTCAAATAGAATGATAGACATGGCGGTCTAATAAAGGCTCTAAAGAAGTTCAACATTTTTATTCATCTTAAATTCAAAGTTATGAAAAAGTATTTATTTTATGTTGGTATTGATGTATCAAAAGCAAAATTGGATATTAATATTCTTGATTCTTTAACTCTTAAATCAGAGCATTTTATCATAGAAAACAATATTAAGAGTATTTCTATTTTTATTAAAAAACTGGATAGAAAAGTTGATAAAGGATGTACTCTTTTTTGTTGCGAGAACACAGGTGTTTATACCAATCATTTATCAAGTGTTTTAGTGAAACTTAATCTAGATTTATGGATTGTTCCCGCTATTGAAATAAAAAAATCTAAAGGAATTTCAAGAGGAAAAAATGACAAAACTGATGCTAAAGATATTTCTTATTACAGTTATAGAAATATAGATAAATTAAAACTATTCGCTTTCGCAAGCATGGATATTCAGAAATTAAAAATTCTTTATACTGAAAGAGAGAAAATGCTAAAAGCGTTATTACTTCTACAAGCGACTAAGGAAAGTAAAGCTTTCACGGATAAAATAATTTTTAAAGAAGTATCACAAATTAACCAAACTCTTGTCAAATCTATTAAAAATTCCATCCATAAAATTGAGTCAAAAATTAAAGAAGTCATCAAAGCAAACGATCAATTAACTAAGCAAGCTCAACTTATCAAATCGATTCCTGGATTGGGAGAACAAACCAGCGTATATTTGATTATTGCAACAAAAGGATTTACAGCTTTTAAAAACTGGAGACAATTTGCCTGTTATTCTGGTGTTGCGCCTTTTGAACATAGTTCAGGTTCGAGTGTAAAAGGAAGGACAAGAGTAAATCATATGGCAGATAAAAAAATGAAGTCATTATTGCAAATGTGTGCTATGACAACATTAAAATATGATCCACAATTAAAAGAATATTACAAAAAGAAAAAAGCGGAAGGTAAAAACTCAATGTTGGTTTTAAATAATATTAGATGCAAACTTATAAGCAGAATTTTCGCTGTTATAACTAGAGAAACTCCCTATATAAATACTTATAAATTTGCATCTTGAATTTTAACTCTTTTTACTTGTTTTTCATCATAGAATGCACAGCATAGTATCTGCTCTAATCTTTTAACAATCTGCGTGAAACAAAAAAATTGCGCCTCTACGATATTTAAAAAGAACCTTTGTGCCTTTGTTCCTAAGAACCTTTGCCCCTTTCTTATAAAAAATCGTTAATTTTGCCCTCAAATAAGAAGGAGAAAAATGAAGGTCTGTATTGCTGAAAAACCAAGTGTAGCACGCGAAATCGCATCCGTTTTAGGAGCCAATACCAAACACGATGGGTATTATGAAGGCAACGGATATGCCGTAACTTACACTTTTGGGCATTTATGTACCTTAAAAGAACCTAACGATTACAAACCACACTGGAAAAGCTGGGATTTGAACAACCTACCTATGCTTCCCGAGAAATTTGAGACCAAAGTGGTGGAAAATTCAGGAATCCAGAAACAATTTAAGATTGTAAAAAGTTTATTTGACAAAGCCGAAGTAGTTATAAACTGCGGGGATGCTGGACAAGAAGGAGAACTCATTCAGCGTTGGGTGATGAATGAAGCCAACTATAAAGGCGAAGTACAACGCTTATGGATATCGTCCTTAACTACCGAAGCCATAAAAGAAGGTTTTGAAAACTTAAAACCATCTGCCAACTACGATAATTTATTTTATGCCGGATTTTCCAGAGCTATTGGCGACTGGTTATTGGGTATGAATGCCACTCGTTTGTACACCGTAAAACATGGTGGTTACAAGCAAGTATTGTCTATTGGTCGGGTACAAACGCCAACACTGGCAATGGTTGTAGATCGCTGGAAAGAAATCGAGAATTTTAAACCTCAACCCTATTGGGAACTACAAACTTTATATAGAGAAACACTTTTTAGCTATGAAGAAGGGCGTTTCTTAAAAAAAGAAGATGGAGAACTCTTAGCCAATAAAGTCAAAGAAAGCGAGTTTGAAATTGTTTCGGTTGAAAAAAAGAATGGAAACGAATTTGCACCTAAACTATTTGATTTAACAGGTTTACAAGTATATTGCAATACCAAATTTGGATTCTCGGCAGATGAAACGCTTAAGATTGTGCAAACTTTGTATGAACAAAAAGTAGTTACGTATCCCAGAGTTGATACTACATTTTTACCAAATGATATTTATCCGAAAGTACCTGGTATTCTGCAAAATTTAACCAATTATGCCGCATTGACCCAACCACTTTTAGAAAAAAAGATTAAAAAATCGCCTAAGGTTTTCAACGATAAAAAAGTAACGGATCACCACGCAATTATCCCAACTGGCGTACAATCTAATTTACAATACAATCAGCAGCAAGTCTATGATATTATTACAAGACGATTTATTGCCGTATTTTATGATGATTGTTTGGTTGCCAATACAACAGTAATAGGAAAAGCAGCCGAAGTGCACTTTAAAACCACAGGAAAAGAAATCTTAAAAAAAGGATTCCGTGTTGTTTTTGAAGATCCTAACGCAAAAGAAAAAGAAGCCGATTTATTACCCAGTTTTGTTGTGGGAGAAAAAGGACCGCATGAACCTTCGTTTTTAGAAAAAGAAACCAAACCACCCAATCAGTTTACTGAGGCAACATTATTACGTGCCATGGAAACCGCAGGTAAACAGGTTGATGATGAAGATTTACGCGAATTAATGAAAGAAAACGGCATCGGACGCCCATCTACCCGAGCTAATATTATCGAAACGCTGTTTAAACGTCAGTATATTGTTCGAAACAAAAAACAGGTTTTACCAACACCAACAGGAATTCAGCTTATTGATACGATTCAGAATGAATTAATAAAATCGGCAGAACTTACCGGTTCTTGGGAGAAACAGTTGAAAGATATCGAAAAAGGAACTTTTACCGCTGGTGCTTTTATTATCAATATGAAACGCATGGTTGAAGCCTTGGTATATGAAGTTCGAAGCGAAACCAGACACGCCAATATTTCGCATGCACAAAGTATTCAAAAACAAGTAGCGACAGTCGAGAAAAAGAAAGCAGCAGGAATCTTGGCAGAAACCTGTCCGAAATGCCAAAAAGCAACACTTATAAAAGGAAAATCTGCTTACGGTTGTGGCAATTATAAAGCAGGTTGTGATTTTGTATTGCCTTATACTTTTGCTGACAAAAAAATATCCGAGAACCAATATTTAAGATTAGTCCAAAAAGGATCAACAGTAAACATAAAAGGCTTTAAAACCGATGCTGGTACAGTAGAAGGTTTAATTCGTTTTGAGGAAAATTACAAACTAAAACTAGAACCTAAGAAAGCAACACCAAAAGCAGCTTCAGCAGCGACACCCGACTCATTAATATGCCCTAAATGTAAAAAAGGAACAATCATGAAAGGGAAAACCGCTTATGGTTGTGGTGATTATAAACTGGGTTGTGATTTTAAAGTAACTTTTGATGTAGTTAGAGAAAAACTAAAAGATCAAAAACCTACTAAAGAGTTAGTTTACGCTATTTTACAAGAAAACGTTTAGTTTTTTTGCCACCAGATTTAATAGATTAAAAAGATTTTTTCGTCACGATTTTTTTCACGCAGATTCTACAGATTTAAGCAGATACTCACAGATTTATATAATTTTAAATCAAAATTAAATTTGCCTTAATCTGCAAAATCTGCGTGAAACAATAATTCTTTTTAATCCTTTAAATCTGTGACAAGTTTCAAAATAAATTAGTGAAATTTGTGGCTAACTTTTTTTTCATACTTTAGTACTTCCAAATAACATCAAACATAAATATATAATGACTCAAAAAATTACTTTCATACTACTTTTATTGGCTGTTGTTTCTTGTAAAAATGCTGAAACTCCAGAAAAAGACAAAATAAAAACTGCCGATTGGCTTATCGGAAAATGGGAAAACGTTTCTCCACAAGGAACCTTAACCGAAACATGGAGTAAAGTAAACGATAGTACTTTTCAAGGGAGTTCTTATTTTATAAAAGGAAAAGACACCATTCATTTTGAATCGATTAAACTACAACAAAAAGGCGAAGACTTAACTTATAACGCTACTGTAAAAGGACAAAATAATGATCAAGCAGTTGCTTTTGAGTTAACTACTTCGACCGAGAAAGAATTAGTTTTTGAAAATCCAAAACACGATTATCCACAAAAAATTAGCTATACCAAAGATGCAAACAATACTTTAACCGCAGAAATTTCAGGGAAACTACAAGGAAAATTAGCTTCCGAGAAGTTTGTAATGGTGAAGAAGTAGTAATGAAGAAAGAAATAAGAAATATCTTTTTAGTATTTGTAACTCTTATATTTTCATCCTGTGGACAAAGTCAAATTAAAACGCCCACTGACGCAATGAGTAAGTTTGAAAAATTTAAAAACAAAGAAAAGTTTATAGAAGATATGACAATTTTTTATCCAGGAATAGGCGATGAAAAATTGAAACCTATTTTAACTGACAAAATTAATTTGGCAACAGATGATTTTAAACAAATTGCAGGATCAAAAAATGCAACTGATGAGGATTATCAAAATGCCATAAAAAAAGCTCTTCAAAGATTCTCTGAAATTTATCTTGAAATTGACACTGAAAATCGGGAAAGAATATGCCATTATTTTGAAGAACTTATGGATATTGTTGGTCTTGAAAGTTCTAATGGTCAATTAAATAACTTCATGTATAATTTTGATATAACCAAATATAAAGAATAAGCATAAACCTGAAATTCAACATTAATAAATACATTTTGAATGTTTCCAACTGACTCCGAATTCTCATTTTTGTATTTAAGCTATATTGTTGTGTTTCTTTATTTTAGTTTAGGATTCTTCTTAACCAAAAAGAAAAACTTCAAGATAAATTTAATAGTCTTTTCAGTCTATACCCTTTTCATGATTTATATTTTTTCGAATCAAGAAAATTTTAAATATGGAGGTTCCTTATCCGTCTTATTTTATGGTTTAGTATTTCTAATACTACACTTAATTATATACGGAATCATCGAACTTGTTAAAGCGCTAAAGAAATGATTTAAGATTTTTGACTAACGGTTTTTGATTTCAGATGTAAAGAAGATATTTTTTTTATTTATTCACACGAAATCTGAAATCGTTAGTTAGCATTCAAAGATATTGTAGTTTAATAGCTTAGATTCTTTGTACCTCTGATGCTTCAAAAAAAACTTTCTCACTTAGAACCTCAGCAACTTAGAATCTTAGCATCTTTAAAAAACTATTCCTCCTCCCCGATCTTATTGACCATAAAAATCATAAGTCCGCCTAGACAAGCCATAATCAAGAAGGCCCATTTCATGTTTAGAAATTCGGATATAAAACCAACCATTGGTGGTACTATTAAAAATCCAAGATATCCAATAGTCGAAATAGAGGTTAATGCTGAGCCATTACTCAAGGTTTTTGATTGTCCGGCAATACTAAAAACCAACGGAACAACACAAGAAACTCCAATCCCGATTAAGAGATAGCCAAATATTGTTGGGTAAATAAAAGGGAATAAAAAGCAAATTAAAAATCCTATTGTGATAAAAATTCCGCTGTAAAACAAGATGCGTTTTACACCTAGTTTTTGTACTGCATAATCTCCAAAAAAACGACCTAAAGTAACAGCTGTCATAAAAAACACAAATGCTGCCGTAGTAAGTTTTGACGAAGCGTGTAATACATTCTGGAAATATATTCCGCTCCAGTCATACATCGTATTTTCGCATGCCATCGAAACAAAACAGATTAAAGCAAACTTTATCAAATTTTTATCAGGCATCGAAAAGAATTTCTTTTTATCCGGAATTGGTTCTGTATGGATACTCATTGGGTAAAAACAGGCTGTAATTGCCATCATAGCAACACTTATTCCTAGTAAATGATACGATGGTGCTATATTTTGTGCAACCATAACATATCCCAAACCTGCTCCTGCAAATCCTGCCAAACTCCACACAGCATGAAATCGTGTCATAATCGATTTTGGATACAGTTTCTGAACTTCTAAAGCTTGCGCATTCATCGATAAATTGAGAATATTTCGCGAAGCTCCAAATATCAATAGGATAATTACCAACTGCCAAACAAAAGCACTAAAACCTGGTAATGCCAAAACAATATTAAATAAAACTGCTCCAAGAAGCATACAATACCTACTACTGTATTTATTTAATAACTTTCCTGTAAATGGCATTGTAAACATTAAGCCTATCGGAAATGCAAATAAAACTGCTCCAAACTCTGCTTCGCTTAAACCTAATTGTGCTTTTATATTTGGGATACGAGACGCCCAAGATGAATATCCGAATCCTGATACAAAGAAAAATACGGTATTGGCTAGTCTAAATCCTTTTGGGGAATTCTGTAATTTCTTAAAATACGATACAATCATCTTGCAAATTTCAATTTATAAAAGCTGCAAAATTAAGCTTTATTAAGTGTTATCCCATTGCTTACTGAAAGTAAAAGAAGTAACTACCTCATAAATAAAAATATAATTCGCCTATTTTTTTAATTCAACATTAAAATTTTTATATAAATATTTCAAAATATTATTAATAATTAGTCTAAATAAGCATTGTTAAACAAATATTAAATTTTACATTTGCTGCATATTTCAAAAACCAAACACAATTTAAACCTAAAACCAAATTTTATATTTTAAATAATGAAATATCCAAACCAACAAATAACTAAAATATTATTTATTGTAGTTTTATTTTTCTTTGCAATAACAGCCGTTTCTGCTCAGGAATCTGGTAATATCAAAGGAAAAGTCCTTACAAACGACAACAAACCTGCCGAAGGAGTATCTATCTCTATTAAAGGGGTAAACAAAGCAACTATCGCAGATAATGATGGTGTTTTCGAAATAAAAAAAGTACCTGTAGGAACACAAACATTAATTATAACCTTGGTAGGATATAATGATGTTGAGCAAGAAGTTACTGTTGCTGCTGGAGAAACGATTACTACAAATGTTCAACTTACTTTATCTAATACGGAGCTAAACCAAGTTGTAGTTTTAAGTAATAAAAGTGCTTTTAAGACTAACAGGGTTTCATCATCACTTCGCTTACAATCGGCAATTATAGAAATCCCGCAAAACATTCAGGTTATTACTGGAAAATTAATTCAAGATCAACAAATTTATGATATGCTCGAAGGAGTTACTCGTAATGTAAGTGGTGTAACAAGGGTAGAACATTGGGACACTTATGCCAATATCATGATGAGAGGTAGCCAGGTTGCAGCTTTTAGAAATGGTATGAACGTAAGTACCGATTGGGGACCTCTTACTGAAGATATGAGTATGGTAGAACGTATTGAATTTGTAAAAGGACCAGCTGGATTTATGATGGCTAACGGAAACCCAAGCGGATTTTATAATGTGGTTACCAAAAAACCAAGCGGACGTACAAAAGGAGAAATGAATCTTACTTTGGGGAGCTTTGATATGTATAGAGGAACTCTTGATCTTGATGGAAAATTATCTAAGGATGGAAAATTATTGTATCGAATCAATGTAATGGGACAAATGAAAGAAAGTCACCGTGATTATGATTACAACAACCGCTACTCTATTGCGCCTGTATTAAAATATCTTGTTGACGATAAAACATCTATTACTTTAGAATATACTCAACAATTCTCGCAAGTAAATATAATTGGTTCTAACTATGTTTTCTCTAATAAACAGTTTGCCGAATTGCCTAGGAGTTTCACAACTGGGGAACCTAATTTTGACCCGACCAACATGAATGACAAAAGCATTTTGGCTATTTTAGAACATAAACTTGATCAAAATTGGAAATTCACTGCTCAAGGTGCTTATTTTAATTACAAGCAAGAAGGAATGTCGATGTGGCCAGCCTGGAATGCATTCGATCCAGATCCTAGCCTAGGCGTTAAAAGTGGTATTTTGCATCGTAAAGTTTCTATATGGGATGTTTTAGGAATAACCAAAACGGGACAAATGTTTGTAAATGGCGAAGTAAAAACTGGACCTATAAACCACAAAATATTAGGTGGCTTAGACATGAGCGATAAATTATATTATCATGACTGGAGCCAATCTGCGGATCTTAATGGTTATGATGCCGATGGAAACATTGTTCCTTTTGATATTTACAACCCGATACACGGGAATGTTCCTGCAGATAAAATGCCTAAATTCGACAGAAGCAAAGATATTAGAGAAAGAGGTGTTCAATACCAAAATGGATACACCGGATTTTATGTACAAGATGAACTTGGAATGTTTGAAGATAAACTTCGTGTAACACTTGCAGGGCGCTATACAACTTTAAAAACTTCAACTGCTTATACAGGTTCTTTTAAAGATAGTAAATTTACTCCACGTTTAGGAATTAGTTATTCTATCGATAAAAATACTGCCGCTTACTTTGTAAGAGATGAAGCTTTTACCGAAAACTACGGAACCGACTGGCAAGGGAATAGTTTTGACCCTCAAACAGGGACAAACATAGAGTTAGGATTAAAAAGAGATTGGTTAAACGGTAAATGGAATTCTGTAATTTCGGCTTACCAAATCACTAAAAATAATGTACTAACTGCAGATCCTGAACATTCGACTAGTGCTAAACAATATAGCAGACAAAGCGGACAACAAAAAGTAAAAGGATTTGACCTTGATATTAGAGGGCAAATTATTCGTAATGTAGATGTAGTTATCAATTATGCCTTTACTCAAGCAAAAGTTACTCAAGATTCAGACCCCGCTTTAGTAGGTACACAAGTTCCAGGTACATCAAAACACATCCAAAACACTTGGATTAATTATAAAATGGATCACGGCGTATTAAATGGTTTTGGACTTTCATTAGGATACCAATATCAAATAGACAGATCTCCTTGGTTTGTATCTAATAGTTCTCAACAAAACTTACCAGATTATTTCCGTTTAGATGGTGGTGTTACTTACCAAAAAGGAAAAATCTCTTTTAACGTAATAGTAAACAACATTTTAAACAAATACCTATATTCAGGAGGAATCTATAACGGTTACTATGATTGGCAAACCGAAGCAGGAACTAATGCACGTTTAACTGTTGCCTATAAATTTTAATCACCATAAAAATTAAAAACAAAAATTAACTTAAATATTTTACATCATGAAATTAAGCTCTTTAAAAACGCTATTAGTATTATTAACTCTTATACTAAGCCCACAATTATTTGCTCACGCTCTTTGGATCGAAACTAAAGCAACTGGAACAAAAGGAAAACCACAAGAAATTTCAATATACTTTGGCGAATTCTCAGATAATGATATTACTCCTGCTGCTAAATGGTTTTCGGATTTAAAAGATTTCTCTTTAGTATTGATAAGCCCATCTAAAAAAGAAATCAAATTAACTCCAACAGCTTTAGAGAAAAAATACCAAGCCTTTTTTACTCCAGAGGAAGATGGAGTTTATACAGTAGTAATGCAACATACTGTAAAGGATGTATACGGCACAATGAAATTAGATTATAACTCAAGCGCCAATGTTGTTGTTGGGAACAAAACTGCAGGTAATAATGCTACAGCAAACAAAAATACAATCGGTGTGTTTTCTGAAAATGCCGATATCGCTAAGAAAAATGTAAAAATATCTGGATTTGCATTATATGATGGTGCTGCTGCCAAAAAGCAAAAAATAAAAGTAATAGCTCCAAACGGTTGGGAAAAAGAATTATATACTGACGAAAAAGGACAATTTGAATTTACTCCTATTTGGTCTGGACAATATATGGTAGAATTTGCTCACACAGAAAAAAGTGCTGGTGAACATAATGGGAAAAAATACGATGAAATCTGGAAAATGGCAACTTACTCAATTGAAGTTAAATAACTTAATTCCTTAAAAAAGAGTTTTTATAGCATCTTTTTATATAAAAAAGCAAAACCCTGTTTGTATAAACAGGGTTTTATTATTTATACGCTAAACCAAACCTTAAAAATTTGTTAAAAACTATACGTAATTAATCTAAATAAGCTTTGATTATTCAATCATAGACATTACTTTTGCGGCGTTATTTTTTTTTATTCCAAATAAACAAACATGAAACATATTTTATTGCCTACTCTAGGCTTATTATTCGGTCTAACAGGTTTTGCACAAGGGAGAGCAAACACAGTCGAAAATCGTGATACTGCCACAGCAATTACTGATACTGTAAAAAACAAAAAAGGAGAAATTCTTAACGAAGTTGTAATTACAGCCAATAAACAAAGAAAACCCGTAACTGCAGTACGTTCAGGCATCAAAGTTATGGATCTTCCACAAAGTGTACAAGTAATAGACAATGTAGTAATCGAACAACAACAAGCTATTAGATTAAGTGATGTTACAAAAAACATGAATGGTGTTTATGTAGGATCGGCTCGTGGTGGCGCTCAGGAATCTTTTTTCTCTAGAGGTTACGACATGTCAACAAATAATATGTTCAAAAACGGATTTCGTTACAGCAGTGGATCTATGCCCGAAGTTTCTTCTTTAGATAAAGTAGAGTTCTTAAAAGGAAGTGCTGCGTTATTATACGGAAACGTTGCTCCTGGTGGAATTATTAATATGGTTACTAAAACTCCACAATTTACACATGGTGGCGAGGTATCTATGCAAATGGGAAGTAACTCTTTTTACAAACCATCTGTAGATGTTTACGGACCTTTAAACAAACACATCGCATATCGTTTTACAGGTACATACGAAAACTCTGAAAGCTTTAGAGATATTGTAAAAAATGAGCGTTATTATATAAACCCTTCGTTCTTATTTAAAGTAAACAACAAAACTCAAATTACATTACAAGGAGATTATTTAAGCTACGACTGGACTCCAGATTTTGGAACAGGAATAATTGGTAAAGAACTTGCAGATGTACCAAGAGGTAAATATTTAGGAGCACTTTGGTCAAACGGAAAAACAACTCAAACAAGTATTTCGGCTTTAGTTAACCACGATTTTAATGATAATTGGAAATTAAACTTTAATACTTCTTTCCAAAATTACCACAGAACTTCTAAAGGCACTGAACGTGTATCTATTGATACTACTATTCCAAATTATGTAGACGGTGATTATATTCGTCCATTAGGTCAAAATGATAATTTTGAACAAATAATGGGAGACCAATTAAGCTTACAAGGAACTTTCAATACTGGAAGAATAAAACACCAACTTTTTACAGGTGTTGATTTCGAAAATTCATTTGCACAAGGGTATACTTATGCTTTCAACGAACAAGCAGAAGAGGATGCTAAAGGAAATTACATTCCAAATGCATACGATCGTGTAAATATTTACGATCTTACTTATGCAGGACAACGTATGGACATCCCAAATGCAAAAGCAACTAAACTTGTAAACACAGATTCTAATCGTTTTGGAATTTATTTCCAGGATTTAATTTCAATCACAGAACAATTTAAGGTTCTAGCAGGATTACGTTGGTCATGGCAAGAAACTCAAGCAGAAACAATTGATTATTCAAAAAATCCATCTAGATTACCTAAAGGTGATAAACTTACAGATCAAGCCTTTTCTCCAAAAGTTGGTCTTGTTTTTCAACCAACAAAAGACATCTCATTATTTGGAAGCTACTCTAACTCGTTTACACCTAACACAGGTACAACTGTAGATATGCAAGCTATAAAACCTTCTATCATTGACCAATATGAGTTTGGTGTGAAGAAAGATTTCTGGAGAGGTTTATTAAGTACCAATGTTACTGTTTACCAAATTACTAATAGTAATTTAGCGCAAACTGCCGAATTTAAAGCTGACGGATCTGCTAACACAGATTCAACTATTAAAGTTTTAAGTGGAGAAACTAAAAGTAAAGGTATAGAAATTGACATTACTGCTAAACCTGTTGACGGTTTAAGTATCATCGCTGGTTATAGCTATAACGATATGCGTTACACAAAAACTTCTGGAGCAAATGGTAGTTTTATCGAAGGAGATCGTTTAGTAAGAACTCCAGCTAATACTGCAAACTTAAGTTTCTTTTATACTGTACAAGACGGTTTACTAAAAGGTGTTTCTGTTGGAGCAATTGGAAATTACATTGGAGATAGAGTTGGTGGTTGGAACAGTCAATACGACTCTAAGAAACCAAATGGAATCAACGACAGAGAAATTCCTTTAGACGCCTACACTACAATTGATGTATCAGCAGGTTATACTTGGAGAAAAATCTCAATCTTATGTAAATTATCAAACATAACAAATGAGTTAAACTATACAGTTCACGAGAATTATAGTGTGAATCCAATTGCACCTCGTCAAGTAATGACAAGCTTAAGATATAAATTCTAAGAAACATTTAGTTTCTCTTTATAAAAACCTTTTTCTGAAATTTTCATTTAATGAAAATCAGAAAAAGGTTTTTTATTTTAGTCAAATATAAATATTCAACCAAGGTTAGCTTTAAATTCAGAAATTAGAAACTAGCATCGAACGTTTTTTCTGCTTACATTCTTGTTTTTACTAGCTTAATTCCTATTCCTTATCATAAAGATTCAACCTCGTTTATTACTAAACGAGGTTTTTTGTTTTAAAGAAAAGTACATTAATTGTATTACTTTTGCCAAGCAAATAATCCGAACCTCAACATCCGACAAAAATTCTAAATATGATAGACTCCAAAAAGAACCAATTAAAAAAAAGTCTAGGACTAAGTTTTAATATTGCGGTATTAATTGGAGGCACAATCGGAGTTGGAATTTTACGTACACCAGGTACGATTGTGGGATTATTAGATAATTACTGGCTCATTATTGCTTCTTGGCTTTTTGGTGGATTGTTTGTCTTAATTGGAGCCAATTCCTATGCCGAACTAGCTACTATGCTCCCTAAAGCTGGAGGATCCTATAATTATATAAAAAGAGCTTTTGGCAACTATGCAGGTTTTCTCTCGGGTTGGTTTGATTATATTACCAATGTAATTCCGCCTGCTTTTTACTGCATTGTTATCAGTGAATATATCATCATCTTGTTTCCAAGTCTGCAAAACTACTCAACAACAATTGCCATCTCACTATTAATAGCATTTGTATTATTACATTTAAGTGGCGTAAAAAACGGGAGTATTATCCAACAAATTACTAGCTTCATTAAAGTAATTTGTTTTGTTGCCTTAGTGGTTGCTTGTTTTATGTATTCGGGAGTAAAATTAGCTCCGATTCAAAAAGATAATTCTATCTTTCAGATTGGTATTTTATTTGGATTATTTAAATCACTTCAACTTATTATCGGAACATATAACGGCTGGAATAGCGTTTGCTTTTTTGCAGAAGAAAATGATGATCCGAGTAAAAACATTCCGAAATCATTATTTAGCGGCGTACTGCTTGTAATTGCTATTTATGTTTTAGTAAACATTGCTTTTTTACATGTTTTACCGCTTGAAACTGTAGCAAAATCTAATTTGGTTGCTGCCGATGTAGCAAATATTATCTTCGGAAAAAATGGTGCTATAATAGTCACAGTCATTTCTATTTTTTCTCTAATTAGTATCCTGAACGCATTTATGATGATACCGCCAAGAATTTTATACGGATTAAGTCGTGATGGTTTTTTTATCAAAAAAGGAACAGCGGTAAACAAAGGTGGAACTCCAATTGTTGCTCTTTTGGTTTCCTCATTATTTAGTTTATTCTTAATTTGTATCGGCTCGTTTGAAGTCTTATTTTCCTTTGCAGCCTTCACCTCTATTATTGTTTGGGGATTGGCTTATTTTTCGCTTCTTAAGCTAAGAGCTTCAGAACCTAATTTACCAAGAACTTATCGTTCTTTTTGGTATCCATGGACTACTATTTTAGCTATTTTGGTTTCATTCGCACTATTAATCGGATTTGTATATAGCGACCCTAAAAGCTTTATAATTATAGTTGGTATCACCTTGGTTTCTTATCCTTTATTTTTAGTTTTAACTAGAAAGAAGTAAAAGATTCATTTATATCCATATATGGGCATAAACTAGTCATTTCTAACAAAGTATATAGAGCCTATTTTACACGTTCCCAATACTCTCAAACTTGTCTTTCTGAGGTACGAAGAATCTCCATAAGTAGCTCCGCATAGAAAAGAATTCAATCTTTATAGAGTTTCTCGCGGAGATTCTTCGTGCCTCAGAAAGACAATATTGTGTCTACTTTATAGAATTACTTGCTGAATTGCTCATGGCGTTACTTCCTAAATTCATTTTCACTTCTTTTCTCCTACTATAAAAACAAATAATAGCAAAATATAGAGAGACTGTCTTTAAGGGACAGTCTCTCTATATTAAAAGAAAATCTAGTTCTTATTTCAAACCAGCAATACTTTGCTCAATTGTAGCAATTTTTGCTAATGCATCTGCTTCCTTTTGTTTTTCGTTTGCCAAAACTTTCTCTGGCGCACCT
Source organism: Flavobacterium sp. GL_143 (assembly GCF_057834355.1). Classification (NCBI taxonomy): domain Bacteria; kingdom Pseudomonadati; phylum Bacteroidota; class Flavobacteriia; order Flavobacteriales; family Flavobacteriaceae; genus Flavobacterium; species Flavobacterium sp. GL_143. Next base: position 5,460,275 of record NZ_CM174401.1, read on the forward strand.
GCAACAAATTTCTCATTTGCCAATTTAGACTGAACCGATTTCAAGAATCCTTGTGTATAAACCAACTCTGCAGTAAGTTTCGCAATTTCTTCTTCAACATTAATATTTCCTGTTATCGGAATAAAATATTCATTCGATTTTACTCTAAAAGATAATGCTCCATCTACTTTATCCGAAACATATTCTAATGAAGTAATGTTCCCTAATTTGGTTACAACCGAATCAAAATAAGTAGAAGCTTTATCGTTGTTTACAATTTTTAATTCGATAACATCTTTAAACGGAATATTCTTGTCTTTACGAATTGTTCTTATTCCTGAGATTACCTCGCTTGTGTTTTCAAAATCAGCAATTAATTTAGCATCAAATGGTTTTAATTCTGGCCAAGTCGAAACTATCAAGGCTTCTTCTGGAGCTCTGTCAGCAATTATATGCCAAATTTCCTCCGTTAAGAAAGGCATAAAAGGATGTAATAACTTCAAGTTACTTTCTAACATTTCTATTGCTTTCGCAAAAGTAGCACTGTCAATAGGTTGTTGGTATGCTGGCTTGATCATTTCAAGGAACCAAGAACAGAAATCATCCCAAACTAATTTATAAATCCCCATTAAAGCATCTGAAATTCTATATTTCTCAAAATTATCTTCAATGTCAACCAATGTTTGTTGCAATTTAGCTTCGTACCATTCGATTGCTACTTTTGATGATTCTGGTTGCGGAATAGTATCCGAAACTTCCCATCCTTTTATCAATTTAAAGGCATTCCATATTTTATTAGAGAATCCTTTTCCTTGATTACATAATTCTTCATCAAACATGATATCATTTCCTGCAGAAGCGCTTAAAAGCAATCCTACACGAACTCCATCGGCACCAAATGTATCTATTAAATCTAAAGGATCAGGTGAATTACCTAATGATTTAGACATTTTACGACGTTGCTTATCACGTACTAAACCTGTTAAATATACATTTGTAAATGGCTTTTCGCCTGCATATTCATACCCTGCAATAATCATTCTGGCAACCCAGAAAAACAAAATATCCGGACCTGTAACCAAATCATTTGTTGGATAATAATATTTAAAATCTTCGCTTTCTGGATCCATTATTCCACCAAAAACCGACATTGGCCATAACCAAGAGGAGAACCAAGTATCTAGTGCATCAACATCTTGTCTTAAGTCAGATGTTTTTAGTGAATTGTTAGCCGTTTTTTCTTGTGCTAATTTTAAAGCGTCTTCTATGTTTTCTGCAACTACAAAATCTTCTTTTCCGTCTCCATAAAAATAAGCTGGAATTTGTTGTCCCCACCATAACTGACGAGAGATATTCCAATCGCGAATATTATTTAACCAATGCGCGTAGGTATTTTCAAAACGTTTTGGGTGTAATTTAATATCACCATCAACTAAAACAGATTTAATTGCTGGTTTTACTAAATCTTCCATTTTAAGAAACCATTGATCTGATAATCTTGGTTCGATAACTGCTTTCGTTCTTTCAGAAGTTCCTACTTTATTAAGGTGTATCTCAGTTTTCGCCAAAGCACCAATTTCTTCTAATTCTTTTGCAATCTCAGTACGAACTACAAAACGATCTTTTCCTTGATAATGCAATCCGAAACTATTAAGCGTAGCATCTTCATTAAAGATATCTACAATTTCCAGATTATGCTTCTCTCCTAGCGCTTTATCATTCATATCGTGCGCAGGAGTAACTTTAAGACATCCTGTTCCGAACTCTACATCTACATATTCGTCTTCTATAATAGGAATAACTCTTCCTGAAATAGGAATAATAGCTTTTTTACCTTTTAAATGTGTAAAACGCTCATCATTTGGATTAATACAAATTGCAGTATCTCCGAAAATAGTTTCAGGTCGCGTTGTGGCAACGGTCAAAAATTCCTCAGTTCCTTCGATTTTATATTTAAGGAAAAATAATTTTCCTTGCTGTTCTTCATAAATAACTTCTTCATCAGATAAAGTTGTTTTTGCCTCAGGATCCCAGTTTACCATTCGGTAACCTCTATAAATTAATCCTTTGTTATATAAATCTACAAATGATTTAATTACAGATGCTGACATATCTGGATCCATAGTAAACTTAGTTCTTTCCCAGTCGCAAGAAGCTCCTAGTTTTTTTAACTGATCCAAGATTACACCACCATATTTATCTGTCCATTCCCAAGCATGAGCCAAGAATTCTTCACGAGTCAAATCATTTTTATTGATTCCTTCGGCTTTTAATTTAGCAACAACTTTAGCTTCAGTAGCGATCGATGCATGGTCTGTTCCTGGTACCCAACAAGCATTGAACCCTTTAAGACGTGCTCTTCTTATCAATACATCCTGAATGGTATTGTTAAGCATATGTCCCATGTGCAAGACTCCTGTAACGTTAGGTGGAGGGATTACAATAGTATAAGGTGTTCTATGATCTGGCTCTGAATGAAAATAATTATTTTTCATCCAATAGTCATACCATTTGTTCTCGATTGTTTTAGCGTCAAATTGTGCTGGAATTGTCATTTTATCTTGGATATGTTTTATCGTTAATTTGTTTAATTACTAAATTGTCTAATCGTTTTTACCTCAGCAAAATAACCGATCAGGCAGCTTAACAAATAACCCTTTTATACTTTGGTTTGATTTTTGTATTTATAATAGAGAACAAAAGTAAATAATTAAGTACACTATAAAAAGCGAATTAATAATTTGTGTATTAATTAAAAGAAAGTATATTTACTTAATAACTTAAAACAATTTCAAATGAAGAAAGCAGCCTCATTTATAGCAATCCTTATGGTAACAACCATCGGTCTTGCTCAAAACGGCCCAAAAATTGATTTTGCTGCCAAGGACAATACGATTGATTATGGTACAGTAAGTAAAGGTGATAACGGGGCCAAAGCCTTTGAATTTACTAACTCTGGAGACGCACCATTAATGATTACATCAGTACAGTCTACAACAGGTATTAGTATTGTATCTAAACCAAGTGCGGCAATTATGCCTGGAAAATCAGGAAAAATTGAAGTTAAATTTAATATGGCTCCAGGGCCAATAAGAAAAACAATTACTGTAGAAACTAATGCAGTAAACTACCCTGAGGGTCGTGTAGCTTTAAAAATTAGAGGAGAAGTAGCGAACTAACATTCAAATCAAACTTCTTATAAATACAAATCGCTTCCTAAAATTTAGGAAGCGATTTTTTTTTAGTTTGGCACGAATTGGCTACAAAGGAACGCGGATGAAACGGATTTACTAAAGTAAAGACGCTGATAAAACAGATTTTTAAAAACAATAGATAGAAAATCAGTTTTTATCTGTGTTTTCGCGATAGCGAATCCGTTTCATCCGCGTTCCCTTTTACACGCAAACCAAACCTTTGTCACTTTGTACCTCAAAACCTAAGAGCCTTCTTTTGAACCTTTGCGGTTAAAATTTTTGCCACAGATTAAAGAGATTAAAAGGATTTTCCAACTTTGCGAACTTTGCGTAAACCCTTGCGCCCTTTGCGGTTAATTTCTTAGCCACAGATTAAAAGATTAAACTGATTTAAAACTTTGCGAACTTTGCGTAAACCCTTGCGCCCTTTGCGGTTAATTTCCCCACTTTATAAATTCTTAATCACAAATTCGCTTCGGCGGTTTAACTCATGTTGTTCTTCATTACAAGCATCATCCGTTTTACATTTTATAATCGGCACAGATTCTCCATAACCTTTGGCTACAATTCTCTTTGTATCAATCCCGGAATCTACCAAATATTCTTTGGTTGATTGTGCTCGTTTTTGAGACAAATCGGCATTGTACTTTTCATTACCTCTGGAATCGGTATGAGAACCAATCTCGATAACCATATCAGGATATTTCTTCATTAATTCTAAAACTCTGTTTAGGATAACTTTAGATTCTTTCCTTATATACCATAAATCATAGTCAAAATAAATAGGATCGGTCTTGATAATTAATCTGTCTTTATCTCTTATAACATCTTTTTCCTGTGCAATAATCTTCTCTACTTTTTCTTTTTGATCTGTAATAACTTTATCTGCCTTCTCTTTTTTCTTGATTTCAGCTTGTGCTAATTCATTTGCTTTAGTTTTTGCCTCTTTTGCTTTTAAAGCTACCAACTCTAGAGCTTCTTTTTGTTTCTTCTGCTCTTCAAGTTCTTTTTCTTCTTGTTTTACGACCTCAAGAGATTTAAGCGCCATCGATGCATCGTTACTTTTCCCTCTTGTTTTATCAAGAACTAAGATTCTGGAATTACTCGTATAATTTTCTTTAGATGCCGAAATTGTATAGGCTAACTCACAAGCTACTTTAAAATTAAACTTTCCATCGACAGCCGTTACAATCGTACGCAATTGTTTGCTTTCTTCCTGCTGAAGTATAACCACCGCATTTTCTAGCGGTAATTTTGTATCAACATCGGTAATTATCCCTGCAATAAGTTGCTTACAATCTTCAATCAACAATGGTTTAATTTCATTTAACTGGTAGATATCGTCACTCCCTTTTCCTCCTACTCTGTTCGAGGCAAAATATCCTTCTTTGGTATCTGAATCTATATTAAAAGAGAAATCATCTAAATTTGAATTTAATGGTAAACCTACATTCAAGGGTTTTGTAAATGTTCCCTCTTTAATATCGGATACAAAAACATCGAGTGAACCATAGCCTAAATGCCCATCGGAGGAGAAATAGAGTTTATTATCTTTTGATGCAAACGGAAACTGCTCTCTTTTATCAGTATTAATTAATGCGCCTAAATTTTGAGGATTACCATACGCACCTTCGTTTATTGCCACCGAAAATATATCAAATGAACCTAATGTTCCTGGCATATCCGAAGCAAAATACAATGTCTTTTCATCTGCACTTAATGCTGGATGTTCTACAGAATAATTCTCACTATTAAATGGAAGTGATACTACATTTTTCCATTTTCCTTTTATAAGTTCGGCTCTAAAAATCTGAAGATTCGAAATTTTATCATCGTTTTTTCCTCTTCTTCCGTTTTTATAATTATTCCTTGTAAAATAAATGGTTTTACCATCTTTTGTAAAAACAGCATTCGATTCATGCATTCCGGTTTTTAATTCCTTTGCAAAATAATAAGCAATCGAATCTCCTGCTTTTATCTTGTTTATAGGTGCCGAAACTAGGTTAAGATACGTTTCATTATCCCATTTGTACATTTTATCAAATATTCCTGGTCTCTTCTTTACTGCTGCAAAAACTAAACTATCTTTATATTTTACTGCTCCAAACTCGGAGTTTTTGGTATTTATCGCTAGATTTTTAATAATAAATCTCTCTCCAATAGCCGTAATATTCTCTAATTCTTTAGTAGCATTTTCAAAGTCTAAATAATCCTGACTGTTTTTAGAATAATATTGTTTTAAAACTTCATTTGCTTCTTCATAACTATTGGTCGCTTTAAGCGTATGAGCATATTTAAAATAGTAGTTTCTATCTAAATCCTTATCATAACTTTTAATCAGAAGTCTATAATATTGTTGCGCTTTCTTTAAATCATTGGTATAATAATACGAATCGGCTAAGTTTTTTATGGCTTCCGCCGAAGGCTTTTCGGAGACTATTTTTTCGTACAACGGAATAACTTCGCTGTAATATGTTTTATCAAAGAAACGTTTTGCTCGAGCCAAATCCTGATCTTGAGCATTTATAAACTGTATTGAAAATACGAATATAATAACTAGTAATTTTTTCATATTTTTCATTTTAAAAGAATCTTGGTGATTTATCATATCCCTTACCTAATAAATCCAAATCAAAAAGAAGCATAATCTCGTGCGTTCCAGAATTAAACTGTCCAAAATTGGTTGTGGTATAATCATAAGCATAACCTACTCTAATTGCTTTGGTTACGTTTACATTCATCAAGACACTTACTGCATCATCGACCCTGTAAGCAGCACCTAGTTCAAATCGTTCGTTATACAAAACATTCGCAGTAATATCTACAGAAACTGGTGCTCCAACCACAAATTTTGACATAAAAGCTGGTTTTAGTTTGAACACATCACTAAGCTGAAATACATATCCTGCAGTTAAAAACGTATGAATATCTTCGGAACCATACGCGTTTATTCCTGATTTCTCTTCGATATGTTTAGACTTCAATAAATTTGGAGCCGATAATCCAACATAAAATTTATCTGTAAAATAATAAGCTCCTAAACCTATATTGGGTTTGGTTACATTTACATTTTCAGCAAAAGCTAAATCGGTAGTAACATCTCCACTCTGAAGCTGGAATCCATTAAAATTAGTTTGCAAAGAGGTTAATCCTGCTTTTAGTCCTAACGACAGTTTATTGTTTCCTCCTAACTCTAGTATATAGGCAAAATCGGCATAGAAATTATTCTCTTTTTTGGCTCCATCACCTATATCATCAGATATTAATGAGGCTCCCACTTCTATTTTATCACTTAAAGAAGTATGTGCAAAAAAGTTAAATGTTTTAGGTGCGCCAACTGCTCCTACCCATTGTGTTCTATATAAAGTTCCTAAATTTAGCATTGCTGGTGTTCCTGTTGCATAGGCTGGATTTACAATACTCATATTATACATATAATGTGTGTATTCGGGATCTTGCTGCGCAGAAGCGTGAACGACATAGAAAAGAAAACTTATAATTAGTATTATTTTTTTCATCTGAAAATTATATTAAATAGGAATTATCGATTTAAATAAAGACGACCTTGCAAAGGCGATCTGTTATCTTTATTGAAATGGACAACATAAAAATAAACGCCATTTGGTGCAACTCCATCAATTACTTTGGAATCGGAATTCTTACCATCCCATTCTGGTTTATTTTTATTACCTGTAAACATTAAGTTTCCATATCTGTTATAAATTTCGAGTGTATAATCGGGGTATAAAAAGTCTATATCTGGAATTGTATAAGTATCATTTGTACCATCTCCGTTTGGCGAAAATCCGTCGGGAATGAAGAAATCAGCATACTCTTCTTCATTAGTACAATTTGTAAGTGAAACTTTTGCTATCAGCACATCATTAGAAAAACAATTTGTAGTGCTCGAGAAATCAAACCCATAATAAGTTGCATTGTCCTCTAATAAAGTTGCTTTAGTTAACTGATTTCCATTATCTGGAGCATCATACCAAACTACCGAAGCCGAAACATTTGTATTATTAGATAAATCGGCAATTGTAGGGTTATTTATTCCACAAAAATCTTGTCCTTTAGGTATTAATACTGGTGCAGGTGTATCATTTACAGTAACAACACTTAAACTTTCTTGTGATACACATCCTCCAGGTGCCGTTACTTTAACATAGTAATTTCCCGATACCAATATGGTTGAGGCTGCTAAAGGAGTTGTAGCCGTGACTGAATCATACCACTTATATTGAGTTCCGTTTGGCACTAAATTAGCAACTGTTGCTTCATCTGATTTACAAAAAAACTGGGGATTAGTTGTTGGTGCAGTAGGAATAGCATTTATTAAAAAATCATCTAATAAGCCTGTAGGTGCAATACCGCAAGTAGTTTCATTATTGGTAACTTTTGTAATTGTAAGTCTGGTTGTACCTGTATTAAGGAGTAAATTTTGCGGAATTATAAAACTCGCTTTTGCATTTGTTACTAATAAATTGATTGTTTGCGTCGTTGCCGAATTACTTCCCGAAATCGTGTACGAAATTGCAATATCTTTTAAAGTTCCTAATCCAGAAATAGTAACAGGGACAGGTTCATTTAAGCAGAAATCATCTATTTGTACCTTAAAATTAGTTGCATTAGGCAAAGGCTTAACCACAATATTACCTATAACATTAGCTGTATTAGTACATTTAGTAACGCTATTTGTAATCTTTGTAATTACCACAGAGGTATTTCCATCTTTACTAATTAAAGCTGCTGGAATTATAAAATCAGACACAACTCCATTAACAACAGTTATCGATGCTCCTTGGGCATTTGCAGTATTGGCTCCACTAAGCTTATAGACAATATCATAAGTTCCGTTTAAAAGTTTTGAAGCTCCGGTAATCTGTACTACAGCATTTTCTTTCTGACAGATTGGGTCAATTTTTAATTTTGCTAAATCTAAATTGGGAATTGGATAAATGTTTAAAATATCCGATAGATTATCCACTATATTTTTACAAACACCTTTGTTCCATTCGGCAACTATACTCGTAATTTCAACTTTAAAAGCCCCAACTTCCTGAAAATTAACAGCCTCTAATGGAAAAGTTACTACACCATTATTAAAGATTACTGATTCGGTCTTAACTGATGTCGCTGTTGGTCCCGATATGGTATAAGTAATCTTATATTTACCATTAGGAATAACTTCTGGTCCTCTTGTAAGTGTTGCCAAATAAGTCGCACTGGCAATTTCGGTCTCGCATATATCTGAATCGACAACGAGGGTAGCTCCTGTAAAATCTAAACTTTTTTCGAGTGTAATTACTGCTGATACCGATTTATTAGAACATGGCCTATGACCATTAAGAGTTGGTGCAAAAACAGTATAAGTATACTCATAATCTCCCGCACCCTGTGCATCAAACAATTCCTGAAAATTGACATTATGATCTGCTGGTGAAGTTAACCCAGGACCACTCCACTCACCTCCGGCATCTTGAGCAGAAAGCAAATCATACAAATTATAATTAGTATAAGCCGCTAAATCTGTACTACCACACAACAATAAATTATTTGCTATTCCTGGTTCAGGTGCTCTAACAACTGTTATCCATACCGTTACTGATGGTATTAATAGTACACAACCAGGTACTGGGGGTACAGTATATGTAAATTGAAAAGTTCCTTGTAGTCTTTTAATTGGAAACGAAGAGCTAACAATTTGACCTGCACCGTTAGTCCAGGTTCCGTTTTTATGTGGCCCCATAACGGTACCATTAAATGCTTCAAAAAGATTATAAGTCTCTCTATCGCTACATGGCGTAGCATAAGGAGCTGGTACTCCTGCATAAGCACCTATAGTAATTCTTAATTTTGCTGTAGTACTTACACATCCAGGAGTAGCTGGAACTGTGTAGGTAAACTGATAAACACCACCCCTACTAATATTTTGTGCATATAAAATACCCGTTATAGTATCTAGTTCTTGAGTGTTACTATCATCTGTCCATTTTCCTCCAGCAGTTGGATTACCATCTAATAATCCTAGTAGATTAATTGATTCATGTACTGGATTCTCAATATCACATATTTTTACGTCAGTATCTATACCTGCACATTGTGCAATACTTTGGGATGGCAATAAGAATAAAACAATAAAAAATAAAAGTATTTTTAATGTAACAAGGTAGTTTTTGACCATATATTATTATTAAATTTCTAATAAAACTAACAAAACAATTCCTTAACACCAAAAAAACATATTTATTTAGCAATTTAGCATCTAAAAACAATATATTTTAACACATTTAGTATCAATATCCAACAATAACAAATATCAAAATCCAAGCACCTTATAATTCATCTGTTAATTTAAAACGAAATTTAAAAATTTGACTCTCTCTCTCAACTTCTAAACTTATCCAAATATCATCTTCAGATTTTAGCAATGCATTTACTTGTTGCAAAGAGTATTTATAGGCTTTATTTCCGTTGATGCTAATAATAATATCTCCGCTTTTTAGACCTGAAAGCTCAGCAGCAGATTTTTTTCGAATATTAGCTATTTCAAAAACGGGTTTTAATTGAAATTTATATCTAAAATCATTACTCATTTTTTCTCCTTTAGAATCAAATGAATCTCCCATCATAGGGACAGTTTCAAGATGTACAGTTTCTTGTACCCATTGCAAGCCATTGTGCTGAATTATAATTCCGCTTTTATTATAAGTAAAAGGATGAGAGAAATCTCTATTTTTCTTGAGGTATATTTTTTTATCAGCATAGTCAAAAACCAATGTAAACCTTTTTAATATCTCCCCTCCTACAGAACCTATCCTATCTGGAACCATCCTTACATTACGAATAGAACTTGAATCTGGAAAAGCAATTATAGGATTCTTAAAAGTAAAATCTCCAATAGAAAACGAAGAAACTCTGGCTCGCCTTCCCTCAATATCTCCACTAAATCCTTTTCCTAAATAATCTTCAAAGTTTTTCTTAGGTACTTTTATTCTTGAGTTTTGAAAAACCCAAAAAGCATCACTATTACCAATATCAATTAAAAGTTTGGCAGGGGTTTCAATACTGTCTATAACTGCAGTAGAATAAAGATATGGTTTGGATTTCTCTATAGTAATAGGAATAGACTTGAATTTTTTCTCAAATTTAATTCGATTTTGTTCATTCGATTTAAAGACAATAATTTTTTTCTTTTGATAATTAATCTCAACTAAATTATTTCTAAAAAACTGATACCCAATAATACCATTTACAGGAATGCCTATATGAGAAGACAAATTAAAATCCTGATCCAATATTATATACAATAAATGATTGGTCGATTTTAATCCATTTATATCTAATGTGTTATTTGTCGATTTTAAACCTTCGATTGCTTCTTCGGCTCCTAAACCTCTAAGTCTTATTTTTTCGACATTAAAAAAATTTACTTCCTTTTTATCTTCTAAACTAAAAAGCACGGTGTCATCGACTCCAGAGTCTAATAAAAAATTTAATTCGACTCCATTTACCTTTATAGGTACAAATATTAAATTATTTATTAATTTAAAGGGAATACTAATCTTGTTAGTATGTCCATCGATAACAAATCCATCTTGTGCAAATGCAGTAAAGGTGACTATTTGCAAAAAAAACAAAGTAATTTTTCTTTTCATTAAGAGTATTTCTTATAAAAATACTAAAATTTTAGTTAATTAATACAAATAAGCATGTGCTAATATTGTTCACGTTAAATTCGAAAAAAAAATGCAAATTTGCACTTCAATAATAAAACACATGCCAACAATTTCACACAAAGGCAGAAACATGCCCGAATCACCGATACGTAAACTTGCTCCTTTTGCAGATCTTGCAAAACAAAAAGGACACAAAGTGTATCATCTAAACATTGGTCAACCGGATATCAAGACACCCGAAGTGGCCATCGAGGCGGTAAAAAATATTGATTTAACTATTATTGAATACAGTCCATCTGCAGGATATGAAAGTTATAGAAAAAAACTAGCAAAATTTTACCAACGCCAAAATGTAAACGTTAACTCAGAAGACATCATTGTTACTACAGGTGGTTCTGAAGCCTTATTGTTTGCACTGGCCACGATAACAGATCCTGGTGATGAAATTATTATTCCAGAGCCTTTTTATGCTAATTACCATGCTTTTGCATCATCAACAAGTGCAACTGTAGTTCCTGTAATTTCCACAATCGAAAGCGGCTTTGCTTTACCAAGCATTGAAACTGTCGAAAAATTAATTACGCCTAAAACTAAAGCAATTTTAATATGTAATCCTGGTAATCCAACAGGTTATTTATATACTGAAGCCGAAATTAAACAATTGGCTACTTTGATTAAAAAACACGATTTGTATTTAATCGCCGATGAAGTTTATCGTGAATTTTTATACGATGGAGACGATGTACATTATTCAGTAATGAATCTTGAAGATGTACAGCAAAATGTAATTATGGTCGATTCAGTTTCCAAACGCTACAGTATGTGTGGCGCAAGAATTGGTTGTTTGGTTACCAAGAACAAAGATGTTCTGGCAACAGTAATGAAATTTGCTCAGGCACGTTTGAGTCCGCCAACAATAGAGCAAATTGCCTGTGAAGCTGCTATAGACACACCACAAAGTTATTTTGATGAAGTTATATCAGAATATAAAAGTCGTCGCGATACTCTAATAACCGAATTAAATAAAATTGATGGCGTAATTGTGACAAAACCAAAAGGAGCATTTTATTGCATCGCACAATTACCAATAGAAAATGCCGATGATTTTGCACAATGGCTTTTAGAAAGCTATGATTTAAACGGAGAAACTGTTATGGTTGCTCCTGCCGCAGGATTTTATTCGACTCCTGGAATGGGATTAAATCAGGTAAGAATTGCTTACGTCTTAAATAAAAAAGACTTAATTACTGCTGTAAACATATTAAAAGAAGCGCTTTTAGTTTATAACAAGAAGTAATAAAACAATCTTCAAATCCTTTAGCTAGGAATTCGCAAATTAGCCAATGTTAATTTGTGAATTCCTAGCTTTTTTTTATTCAAAATTTAAATCATAATCTTAAACAAATCTTGTTTACTAGATCAGTTACAAAAAAAAATTAATCATTCTGTGTGTTTAATTTTAACCTTATACAACAATCTTTTTATCTTCTACTCTAAATGATACAATAAAAACTTATCATGTTACAATAAAAACTTATCTGGGAAAACACCACATGAGCATATCCATACCTTTGCACGATACTCAAAATATTGATTTATAATAAAATACCTAATCATCGTGAAAAAAAAACTACACCTTTTTCTTGCTTCACTGTGCCTCATTGGTGGCTACTTAAATGCCCAACAAAAGACACAGCTACCTATCAAAGGCAGCTACAATGATGTTGCAATTACAACTTCATCTAACGCTGTAAACTATACGAGTACAGGCTTATATTTAGAGGGTGGAACTACCGCTGCACCTACAGAAACATACATCCGTTTCCAAGGAATTTCATTACCAGCAGATGCTGTTATACAGAGTGCTAATCTTATATTTTATGGAAGAACTGCCAGTACAGTGGGTACAACCGTTACTATTTTTGGCGAAAGAGGTAATTCGGATGCATATCCTACCTCTACCGCAACAACCACCGCTACTTCAATAAAAGGACGCCAATACACATTCGATTCCGTAACATGGAATACCCCTGTTTGTGTAGCAAATAAAGAGTACACAACACCCGATGTAACAAACTTATTACAGGATATGTTTCCTGCTGGTGTAGGAAATGCCAATGTTGCTTTTAAACTAGCAGGAAATCAAAAAGGCTCATTTGTTATGTGGTCTTTTGACGGAAACGCTGCTATGGCTCCCAAGTTACAAATAACTTTTACATCGGCTTACGGCACTTTTACAACTACCGTGTTAGCTAATACCGATGATGGACGCGAAAATACCAATGGATCAATGTACCTAACAGATGGCTACATCAACCTAGGAGGAAGATCTGACTCTAGTAATAGTGTTGTAAGGTTTCCTGTTGTCGAAATACCAGTAAAAGCAGAAATATCAGAAGCTTACATAGAGTTTTATTCCTATGGAACAAGCCCTGCAAGTACCGTAAACATCTATACTGAGTTGGCAAATGCTGCTACATACGCAACCACTTCAGGCAATATTACCAAAAGAAACTATTCTGCGAACACAGTCAATTGGTTTACCGAATCTTGGACTATTAGTAACACACAACAAAAAACACCAGATCTTAAAAACATTATAGATGCAACTCGTCTATCAGGATGGCAATCAGGTCAAGCAATCGGGTTTAAATTTGTTGGGACTTTGCAAAATAATGGAGCTACTGCAAGTACTAATGAAATGGGCGAATTATATAAACCTCGTCTTGTAATCAAGTACAAAACAGAAGGGAATGGACCTAATGTCGAAACAAATCCGTTAAATGGAGTTTCAGCAAGCGTTATATCAACTGGAAATGATGATGCAAGAGAATATACCAATGGCAACATGGCTTTGGGAGATGGTTATATGCATTTGAGTGGACGTACTGATGGCAGCGACAGCGGTTTTATTTTTAGAAATACCCAGATTCCAGCAAATGCAGAAATCAAAGATGCTTATATCGAATTTTATGCATACGCCACAAGTCCTGCTACAACCGTAAATATATATGTTGAGAAAAGCAACAATTTGCCTTATACAAATAATCCTAAAAGCATTACGGCTCGCGAGTATACCAATAATAACATTCAGTGGGCAACCGAAGCATGGACCAGCGATTTGGCAAAAAACCGAACTCCTAATCTAAGAAATGTTATCGACGAAATCCGTTTAAACGGATGGAAATCGGGCGAAAATATCGCATTCAAATTCAATGGAACTGGCTTAAACGATGGAGCAAGGGCTTATGCATACGAGGGATCAACACTTTACAGACCACGCTTAGTCGTAGAATATGTTAACAACGGTGCGGGCCCAAGCATAGTAGTTGACCCGAACGAAATACAAACCTCTGCCTCGATTGTGTCTACAGGAAATGATGATGGAAGAGAATATACTAACGGTAATATGGCTTTGGGAGACGGCGCTATCTTTTTGAGCGGACGTACTGATGGCAGCGACAGTGGTTTTACTTTTCGCAATACCCATATTCCTCCAAATGCAGAAATCAAAGAAGCATATATCGAATTTTACGCTTACGCCACAAGTCCTGCTACAACAGTAAATATATATGCAGAGAAGAACCAAAAATCACCTTACAGCTATAATCCGAAAAGTATTACGGCTCGCGAATATACCACTAATAACATTCACTGGGCGACTGAAGCCTGGACTACCGATCTTGCAAAAAAAAGGACCCCTAATCTGAGAAATATCATAGACGAAATTCGTTTAAACGGATGGAAATCAGGCGAAAATATTGCATTTAAATTCAATGGACAAGCTTTAAATGACGGTGCAAGAGCTTACGCATACGAGGGATCTACACTTTATAGACCACGTTTGGTAGTAAAATATGTTAACAACGGCGCAGGGCCAAGCATAGTGGTTGATCCGAACGAAGTACAAACCTATGTCTCCATTATCAATACAGGAAATGATGATGGAAGAGAATACACAAACGGCAATATGGCTTTAGGAGATGGTGCTATGTTCTTAAGTGGACGTACTGATGGCAGCGACAGCGGTTTTATTTTTAGAAATACCCAGATTCCAACAAATGCAGAAATCAAAGATGCTTATATCGAATTTTATGCATACGCCACAAGTCCTGCTACAACCGTAAATATATATGCTGAGAAAAGCAAAAATTTACCTTATACAAATAATCCTAAAAGCATAACAGCTCGCGAGTATACCAACAATAACATTCAGTGGGCAACCGAAGCATGGACCAGTGATTTGGCAAAAAACCGAACTCCTAATCTAAGAAATGTTATCGACGAAATCCGTTTAAACGGATGGAAATCTGGCGAAAATATTGCATTTAAATTCAATGGACAAGCTTTAAATGACGGTGCAAGAGCTTACGCATACGAGGGATCTACACTTTATAGACCACGTTTGGTAGTAAAATATGTTAACAACGGTGCAGGGCCAAGCATAGTGGTTGATCCGAACGAAGTACAAACCTATGTCTCCATTATCAATACAGGAAATGATGATGGAAGAGAATACACAAACGGTAATATGGCTTTAGGAGATGGCGCTATGTTTTTAAGCGGACGTATTGATGGCAGCGATAGTGGTTTTACTTTTCGCAATGCCCAAGTTCCGGCAAATGCAGAAATTAAAGATGCTTATATCGAATTTTACGCTTACGCCACAAGCCCTGCTACAACTGTAGATATATATGCCGAGATGAACCAAAAATCACCTTATGCCTATACCCCGAAAAACATTACGGCTCGTGAATATTCCAATAATAAAATCCATTGGGTAACCGAAAACTGGACTACCGATCTTGCAAAAAACCGAACTCCAAATCTGAGAAATATTATTGACGAAATTCGTTTGAACGGATGGAAATCTGGCGAAAATATCGCATTCAAGATTAATGGAATAGGCTTAAACGATGGGGCAAGAGCTTATGCATACGAAGGATCATCATTTTACAGACCACGCTTGGTGATAAAATATGTTCTTAACGGTGCTGGACCAAGTATAGTGGTTGACCCTAACGAAATACAAACTGAAGCTTCGATTGTATCTACCGGAAATGATGATGGAAGAGAATTTACCAACGGCAATATGGCTTTAGGAGATGGTTATATGTTTTTGAGCGGACGTACTGATGGTAGTGACAGTGGTTATATTTTTCGCAATGCTCAAATTCCGGCAAATTCAGAAATTAAAGATGCTTATATTGAATTTTACGCTTACGCCACAAGCCCCGCTACAACTGTAGATATATATGCCGAGGTAAACCAAAAAACACCTTATACATATGACCCTAAAAGCATTACGGCTCGCCAGTACTCTAATAATAAAATCAACTGGGTAACCGAAGCCTGGAATACTGATTTGGCAAAAAATAGAACTCCTAATCTGAGAAATATTATCGATGAAATTCGTTTAAATGGATGGAAATCAGGCGAAAATATCGCATTCAAATTCAATGGACTAGGTATAAACGATGGAGCAAGAGCTTATGCTTATGAAGGTTCAGTACTTTATAAACCACGCTTAGTAATAAAATATGCTAACAATGGTGCAGGACCAAGTATGGTGACAAACCCAACAGAAACACAAACCTCTGTTTCGATTGTAACCAATGGATATGATGATGGACGCGAAAATACGGATGGTAACATATATTTGGGTGACGCTTATTTATCACTAGCTGGACAACCCGATTCTTATAAAACAGGTATTCGCTTTCAAGCTGTTGAATTTCCTGCTAATGCCGAAATAACAGAAGCATACATCGAATTTTATGCCTACGGTTCAAGTAATGCAACTACTGTATCTATAAAATCAGAGATAGGCGATGCGCAAATTTATTCACCGATAAAAAATAATATTTCAAGCCGTACTTATACCGAAAATACTGAATTATGGAATACGGACACACGTAACGATTATGCACAAAACCGTACAGTAGATATTAAAAAACTGATCGACGAAAACCGTTTGAGAGGATGGGAATCCGGACAAGGCTTAGCATTCTTATTTGAAGGCAAGGGTGTGTCGTCAAATTTTGCCCGTGTACGCGCTTACGAAGCAGGTAATATGTATAGACCTCGTCTAGTAATTAAATACAAAGACAATCAAAAAGGACCGAATGCAGCATCTGTAATTAGTACGCTAAACAATGTAATAACTACTCCATCGCAAATGACCGGACTTGTTATTAACGAGGTATCGGCACAAGGTACTACGGATCAAAAGGAAGACTGGATAGAGATATATAACAGTCTTGATAAAATGGTTCTTATCGATAGTAATGTTTCCGTATCAAATAAAGACACTAAAAAAGATCTTAATATACTAAAAAACATTCTTGTTCCTGCTAAAGGATTTGCTGTACTAATAGCAGATAAAAAACCAGAAAAGGGAGACTTCCATCTTAATTTCGATTTGAAAAATACAGGAGGTACACTCTATTTATCGACTTTAGTAGGTAAAAAAACAACTTCTTTGGATGAATTAAAATACTTAGAAACTCCATACAATACAAGTTACGGACGAAGCACAGATGCATCAACTACTTTAGCGGCTTTTATCAATCCTACATACAATATATCTAATAGTGTGGGGCAACAAACATTGGCTTTGTCGTTCAGTAAAGAAAGAGGTGTATACCCAACAGGCTTTGATGTTACAATCACAGCTCCCGCAGGTACTACCGTAAATTATACATTAGATGGTAAGTTTCCTTCAAAAACAGTTGGAACAAAATATACCGTTCCCGTTTCTATAAAACAATCATGTGTACTTAAAGTATATGCTTATGACGCAACAGGTAATTCAGGAGTAGCATCCCACACTTACGTATTGCAAGACAATTATAAGAACGAATTACCTACCAGTTATGCGCAATGGTATAATAAAACTTATATATTAACAGCCGACGAATATTCAAAAGCAATAGCTGAATTACCTATTATTTCTATATCGACAGATGCAGAGATATCTCCTCTTTGGGTACAAGGCTCGTTTGAATATATAGATAAACATATTTATAGCGACCATACCAACTTTTTCTCAAATTCTACTACGAAGCAGTTTGGACAAGCAAGTCTAGCACAATATAACGGCGGAGTTAAATTTAAATTTAACAAAAACGCAGCTGTTAAAAAGGCAAACTATCCTTTCTTTGATACGTATCCTGGTGAAGTTTATCCTACCACAAATAAGATACAAGTTATCTCATTGAAAGAAGGACAAGATGGCCCTCAGAATAATATTTACAATACTGGTTACTTACGTTTTGATGAAAAAATGACAATGAACCTATGCAAAGAAATAGGCAAATATGCGCTAGACACCCGTTATGTAAATTTCTTTATAAATGGTAAATACAGAGGTGTTAAAACCATGAGAAACGACTTCAGTTCCAATAATTTAGAAGAAGTATTTGGAGATGATGCTGATAATTACACAACCGTAAATTTACAGGATGGTAATTTCCCAGGAGGTGTTGTTGAGGAAGGCGATGGTAGTACTGCCATTTGGCAAAATATAAAAAAACTCGCAGCAGCCAAAGATTTTCAAAGTTTTAAAAATTGGGTAGATGTTGAAGACTTAATCAAATTCCAGATTATGTTTATGTTTACTGATACAGAAAACGAAGCAATTGCCATAGTACACAATTATGCACCGACTTTCATGAAAGCCAAAATGAATATAAATGATACCGATGGTGCGTTTTTTGGAGGATTCACAGCCCCTACTTCATCAATAACAATGCCTCCAATAGGCTTTGCTGGTGGCGGAGGTAATTACAAACAAAAATGGGAATTATGGGAATCTAGATTAGGACCTGGTGGCTTATTTGGCAACTTTATGGGCTCAAATACGAATCAAACTACGGGTAACCTCGAATTTAAAACACTCGTAAAAGATTATGTACAGGCAGCATTTGGAGATTCAAAAAGTACGGTTGCAGCTCCTCTTTCTGTGAGTAATGTGCAGACTAAGATAAAAACCACAGTGACCGAACTGAATAATGTGTATAAACTGGACGCAGCTTATATGTCTTATGACAGAGAAGTCTACAATTATTGGAAAAATATAGATGTACCCAGAGTAATAGCTCAAGTACCTGAAAGGGTATCTTATTCATTGCAAAAATGGCAAGAATACAATATGGTTCATACTTTGCTGGCAGCACCATTTGATACAACTGTTACAGGGCATATTACAATTAACAATCCTAATACAGGAACACAAGTGTATTATACGACCGATGGTTCAGATCCTATGGGCAAAGATGGTGTTATTTCTCCATCGGCATTTCTGTACGATACAAATAAAGGTATTACACTTTCTTCGGGGACTTATTCGTTGGTATCGAGAGCTTTTACCACTAATAACTGGGGGCCTTTGTCTAAGGCAGACGTAAAAGGTAGCCTAATGACTAAACGTTCGGCAGCAAATATTTCGGAAGAATTATTAAATACCGAAGCTCAACATGTAATTATTTACCCTAACCCTGCTTATAACGAAATTAATGTAAACTTAGAGAATACAGCTTCTGTAAATTCAACGATGAGTATTTACTCTATCGATGGAAAACTGGTACAGAACAATACCTTAACAAGTCAATCTAATACTGTAAATATTGGAAATCTAAATTCTGGATTTTATATTATAAAGATTGTAAATGGTAATGGTACAGTAAGTACACATAAGTTAATTAAAAAATAATAAAGATTTCTTCTTTTTGAGAAATGTAAATGAAGAAAACCTCTCTGATTAAATTCTGAGAGGTTTTTTTATAAATCTGCAGTAGATTTCTATTCCAGATTAAAATGAGATTAAACCAAATGCAAATTACATTTATCTTGAACAAAGAAGAATTAATAGGCAGAGTTAATACTTTAAAACAAAACATTTTAGCCTATATTGCTAAAAATAATAGACAACAAAAGAAACAATTAGTTAATAAAGTGTGAATGATAACAACAATCAAAAGTTGTTGTTATTTCTGTTTTAGGCAACTACGTGCATCTAATCTAAAAAGTGAAGATTAAATAGTAGAAACGATAGAAAATGTTTCCCTTTTATTAATTATCTTTACGCACTCAAAAAGATATACCCAATATAATAGTAGTTTTTAATGATAAATAACGAAGATTTTTTAGACGAAATAGGTGACAATCATATCGGTTCAAGTGCGCAAAATCCAATCAGAGAAGATGCTTTTGCAATTACTGACGATGAAAAAATAGAAAAAATAAAGAAAGATGTTGAAAACATTCTACTTACACTTGGAATGGATTTGACTGACGACAGTTTAAAAGGTACTCCAAACCGAGTAGCAAAAATGTTTGTCAAAGAAATCTTTGGCGGACTTAATCCTATAAGAAAACCAAAAGCATCTACTTTTGATAATAATTATAAATATGGCGAAATGTTGGTTGAAAAAAACATTACGCTTTATTCTACCTGTGAACACCATTTATTACCAATTATAGGAAGAGCTCATGTTGCTTATATTTCTAACGGAAGAGTAATTGGTCTATCAAAAATGAACCGAATTGTTGAGTATTACTCAAAAAGACCTCAGGTTCAAGAGCGATTAACTATGCAAATCGTTCAGGAATTACAAAAAGCTCTTGGTACTGAAGATGTAGCTTGCGTTATTGATGCAAAACACCTTTGCGTAAATTCAAGAGGAATTAAAGATATCGAAAGCAGTACAGTAACATCTGAATTTGGTGGTAAATTTAAAGATCCTCAAACAAGAAGAGAATTTTTGGATTACATTAAGTTAGAAACACAATTCTAGTTTATAACATCTTTTCAAACTATATTTATAACCTAGCCCTGATGGAAGTGACATCCTTTTTCTGGCTCCTTTAGCCAGTAAAAGATATAGCGAACAGCAGGAATAGCTTCAAATAAACAATCAAACAGTAAAAAAATATGCCTTTATATACAAGTCAACATCTAAAAATATACAATTCACTTTCGGGTGAAAAAGAAAATTTCAATCCTATTCATGAGGGAAATGTTGGAATGTATGTTTGCGGGCCTACAGTTTACAGCAATGTACACTTAGGAAATGTTAGAACTTTTATGTCTTTTGACGTAATCTTTAGGTATTTTTCGCATTTGGACTATAAAGTGCGTTACGTAAGAAATATTACTGATGTTGGTCATATTGTGGATGATGTTGACGAAGGTGAAGATAAAATTGCAAAAAAAGCGCGTTTAGAGCAATTAGAACCTATGGAAATTGTACAGCGTTATACTGTAGATTTTCACGATATCCTTAAAGCTTTTAATTTTTTACCTCCAAGTATTGAACCTACAGCTACTGGTCATATTATTGAACAAATTGAGATTGTCAAAAAAATAATCGACACAGGAATAGGCTACGAAGCTAATGGATCTGTATATTTTGATGTTGTAAAATATAACGAAACCAATAATTACGGTATATTAAGCGGACGAAATATCGAAGATATGTTAGCCAATACTCGTGATCTTGATGGACAATCGGACAAAAGAAACCCACAGGATTTTGCTCTTTGGAAAAAGGCAGAACCACAACATATAATGAGATGGCCTTCGCCTTGGAGTGATGGTTTCCCTGGTTGGCATCTTGAATGTACAGCAATGAGTACCAAATACTTGGGTAATCATTTTGATATTCACGGTGGCGGAATGGATTTAAAATTCCCACACCACGAATGTGAAATTGCACAAAATGAAGCTTGTACAGGTCAAAGTCCAGTAAATTATTGGATGCATGCTAATATGCTTACCTTAAACGGAAAGAAAATGGCAAAATCTACTGGAAATAATATTTTACCAGGCGAGATTTTGAGTGGTGAAAACACTATCCTTAGCAAACCTTTTTCTGCTTCGGTAGCTCGTTTTTTTATGTTGCAGGCACACTACAGAAGTATTTTAGATTTTTCGGATGATGCAATTGTTGCTGCCGAAAAAGGATATAAACGATTGATGGAAGCTATGGATTCATTGGATACAATTGTTCCAAGCACTTCTTCTTCAATTGATATAGCAAGTTGGAAACAATTATGCTACGATGCCATGAATGATGATTTTAATACTCCTATTTTAATCGCACAATTATTTGAAGCTGTTCGTTATGTCAATTTATTAAAAGACAATAAAGAAACCATAACTTCTGAAGACTTAAACAACCTATCAACTGCTTTACGAGCTTTTGTATTTGATGTTTTAGGATTAAAAGACGAGAAAATGTCTGACTCTAATAATGATAAATTAGAAGGTGTTGTAACTATGCTAATCGGAATGAGAAATCAAGCCAGAGCCGATAAAAACTTTGCTCTTTCTGATCAAATCAGGGATCAATTGATTGAACTAGGTATTCAATTGAAAGATGGTAAAGATGGAACTTTATTTAGTGTTCAATAAAGAGTTTTTAGTACTCTGCATATGAACATTAGAAAATAGTCTTGTATTGATATTTTTAATAGCGACACTGAATTACTGAGCATATGATATCAAAAATATTAATATATCCATTTGTTTTACTCGTTCGGTTTTACCAGAATGCTATTTCTCCATTTACTCCGGCAGCTTGTCGTTTTGAGCCAACCTGTTCGAGTTATATGATTGAAGCATTACAAACCCATGGTTTATTTTATGGCGGCTATTTAGGCATCAAACGAATATTGAGTTGCCATCCGTGGGGAAGAAGTGGCTACGATCCTGTTCCTGAAAAGAAATGCAATCACAAACATTAACTTTTTATAAAGTATAACTTTACTTTAAATATTTATTTTTACAAAATAAAAATATATTACTACATGATACACGCTTTAAACATTGTTTGGAATCCTTCGGAGGGAATTGATTTAGGTTTTTTTATGATTCGTTATTACAGCCTAATGTTCGTAATTGCTTTTGGATTAGGATGGTACATAATGAAACAAATTTTCGAACGTGAAAATGAACCAATCGACAAATTAGATTCTTTATTTATCTGGACAGTTTTAGCTACTTTAATTGGAGCACGTTTAGGTCACGTATTATTTTACGATTGGGAATATTATAGAAATCATATTTCTGAAATCTTTTTACCATTCCGCTTTAGTCCAAATTTTGAGTTTACAGGATACCAAGGATTAGCTAGTCATGGTGCAGCAATCGCAATTATAATTGCAATGTACTATTACAGCAAAAAAATATTAAAACGTCCTTTGTTATGGATATTAGACAGGGTGGTAATTCCTGTTGCCAGTGGAGCAATATTTGTACGTTTAGGTAATTTCTTTAATTCAGAAATTACAGGAAATGAGACCGACTCTATTTTTGGAATTCGTTTTTTACATGAATATTTCAGCAAAAATGATGCAGTAAACAAAACTCAGATTGCTAATCCAAAAGACGCATATACTGCTATTGCTACAGATCCAAAATTTGCCAACTTATTAGCACAAGTTCCCGTAAAACATCCAGCACAATTATATGAAGGTTTTTGCTACATCTTTGTGTTTGCAATCCTTTACTATTTATACTGGAAAACAAATGCAAGCCAAAAACCTGGATTTTTATTCGGTTTGTTTCTAGTTCTTTTATTTGTAGTTCGTTTTATAGTCGAATTTGTAAAAGGAAGTCAAGGTGGTTTTGAAAACGAATTAGGCTTATTTTCAACAGGACAATGGCTAAGTATTCCCTTTATAATAGTTGGAGCTTACTTTATGATTAGAGCCAATAAAAAAGCCTTAAAAAGCTAAATAAAACATACTTAATAAGAAGACCCGATACATTCATATGAAAGTATCGGGTCTTTTTTTTACTTCAGTATTAATTACCCATTTCAGAAACTTGGCATTCCTCCTAATTTGAATTTTACTCTCAACGACTTGCCAGATAAGCTGTCTTTTAATTCCCCCTAAGAAAGCACATGCCTTTTCTATTAACGAGCTACTTGCAAAGATTCTTTCTGAAGAAAGATAAGATTGAATTGTATTATGAATAAAATTAGCATTCCATACTACTTAAAAGCTCAAGGCTTTTTACTATTTCAAATATTCATTATTCTTTACCCAACCTCTTAATCCTTTGTGACCTTTAACCTTTGCTACTTTCAGTCCTTTGCTACTCATACATCACAACTCTTTTATCTCTTTACCCTTTTGAAACTATATTTTTTTACACAAAAAAAAGGATTCAATTTTCATTGAATCCTTTTTAAATATATAGTTATAAAAACTGTTATGCGTTTTTATGTCTTTCTTCAATCGATAATTTATCAGCTGCAGAGATAGAATCTACCAATACTGGAGTTGCGATAAATAACGAAGAATATGTTCCTACGATAATACCTACCAACATAGCGAAGATAAATCCTCTAATTGATTCTCCACCAAAAATAAACATGATCAATAATACCACAATCATCGTTAATGAAGTATTGATTGTTCTTGACATTGTTGTATTAATAGAGTCATTTACAATTTGCTCAAAAGAACCTTTTGTTTTCCCTGCTAAGAATTCACGAACCCTGTCAAATACAATTACAGTATCATTCATCGAGTATCCAATTACAGTAAGGATCGCCGCAATAAAGTGCTGATCTACTTCCATACCAAATGGCATGAATTTGTAACATAATGAATAAATACCTAATACGAAGATAACATCATGAGCAATAGCTGCAATCGCACCTAAACTAAATTGCCATTTTCTAAAACTAATCATTAAATATAAGAACACAATTGCCATTGCTCCAAGTACAGCCCAATATGCATTTGTTTTGATATCCTCAGCAACAGTAGGTCCAACTTTAGAAGCTTGTAAGGTACCAAGTTTCTTACCTCCATTACCTTCGAAAGAGTTAACAAACTTATCATAAGTTAATCCTTCAGAATAGTGCTTTTTCAAGTTTTCAAACAATAATTTGTTTACTTCCTCGTCTGCTTTAATACCGTGCTCTTCTACTTTATATTTAGTAGTAATTTTCAATTGGTTATCGCTACCAAAAACTTTTGCTTCGGCACTACCAAAAACTACTGCTAGTTCATCTTTAACAACTTCTGCCTCTACTGGTTTTTCAAAACGTATCTGGAATGTTCTTCCTCCAACGAAATCCACACCTTGATCAAGTCCGTTAATACATAATGATGTAATACTCACTACAACAACGATACTTGAGAATAAATACGTCCATTTTTTAGCTCCTAAGAAATTAAAATGGAAGTTGTTAAACATATTTTTAGAGAAATTAGTAACGAAAGTTAAATCATTCTTTCCGCTAATATTTCTATCAATAA
Source organism: Flavobacterium sp. GL_143 (assembly GCF_057834355.1). Lineage (NCBI taxonomy): Bacteria > Pseudomonadati > Bacteroidota > Flavobacteriia > Flavobacteriales > Flavobacteriaceae > Flavobacterium > Flavobacterium sp. GL_143. The sequence goes on from NZ_CM174401.1 coordinate 5,485,407, forward strand.
ATATTCTAGCGATAAAAATAGAAGTAAATAAAGAGGTTATAATACCAATTAACAATGTAGTAGCAAATCCTTTAATTGGTCCTGAACCAAATATAAATAATACCGCTCCTGTTAAAATATGTGTAACGTTTGCATCTGTAATAGATGACATCGCACCTCTCCAGCTATAAGAAGTTTTAATTGCTTCATCAAGTGTTTTACCTGCTCGCAATTCTTCTTTTGCTCTTTCATATATAATAATGTTCGCATCTACTGCTGTACCCATTGTTAATACGATACCTGCAATACCAGGTAAAGTTAGAACTGCACCTAAACTTGCCAAAATACCGAATAAGAAAAGTAAGTTAACTGCTAACGCAAGGTTTGCATACCAACCAGCTTTACCATAATAAATCATCATCCAAAGAGATACTAAAAGTAATCCCACGATAGCCGATGTTGTACCATTATCAATAGCTTCTTGTCCTAGGGATGGTCCTACAACTTCTGACTGAACAATATCTGCAGCAGCAGGTAATTTACCAGCTCTTAATACGTTAGCTAAATCTTTAGTTTCTGTAACATCAAATACACCTGAAATCTCTGATCTTCCTCCTGAAATTGGACCACTAGAAACTCCTGGAGCTGAATATACGATATCATCAAGAACGATAGCGATATTGCTTTTTTGAGTATAAGCTCTACCTGTTAATTCTTCCCAAGCTCTTGCACCTTGACTGTTCATTTGCATAGAAACAGCTGGTTTACCCATTTGGTCAAAAGTATCTTTAGCATCAGTTACAACACCACCGCCCATAGCAGCAACATTATCTCTATTTCCTTTCAAAGCATATAATTCAACAGCTTCAATTTCTTTACCTTTTGCATCTTTAACATCTGTTGGTTTTCCCCAAACAAATTTTGCATAATGCTGATCAGCACCTAATAATACTCTGATATCTGGTCTTTTTAAATAACCGTTTACAACAGCAGTATCTTTTGGAGAGAAAAGACCTAAAACTGGTCCTCCACCCTGACCTATCATTTTGTCAAATAAAGGATTGTTTCCTTTTTTAGTAGCAAGTGAATCTTTACCACCTGTAAGTAAATCATTTAATGAATCTTTTACTACAGCTTTAGTTTCAACTTTATTAACTTCGGTTTTCTTTAAGGCATCATTAGCAGCCATTAAGAAATTACCCATTTCTTCAATTTTGTAAGTCTCCCAAAACTCTAATTGAGCAGTACTTTGCAATAATTTCTTGATTCTATCAACATCTTTCGCACCTGGAAGTTCAACAAGAATTCTTCCTGTTTCTCCAATTTTTTGAATATTAGGTTGAGTTACACCAAATTTATCGATACGTTTTCTTAGTACTCCAAAAGCACTTTCTACAGACTCATCAACTTTTCTTTTGATAACTTTTTTCACCTGAGCATCACTCATTTGAAAATCGATACCACCTTCACCTTGCAAACTTCTGTTAGCAAAAATTTCTGGAGAAGCTAATCTTACTGTTCCATTTGAGTTTGCCTCAAAAGCTTCAAAAAACGCATCTAAATACGTTTGATTTCCTTTTAGATTTGCAGTTGCATCAGCTAATGACTTATTAAAAACTGGATTTTTAGAATTATTAGCCAATCCTTTTAAAACATCTTTAACAGAGATTTGAAGAATAACGTTGATTCCTCCCTCTAAGTCAAGACCTTTATTGATTTGCTTTTCTTTTACTTCATTAAAAGTAAAACTAGTAAATCCTAGATTGAAAACTTTTTCTTTACCAATAGAATCCAAATATTTTAATTCTTTATCAGGATTATCTCCTGCAAAAGATTTCGCATCACTTTTTACTTTATCAGCGACAAAAGTGAAGGAAAGTTGGTAAATACTTACCAATGCAAATAGAATTGCGAAAAATTTAATAAGTCCTTTATTCTGCATTATTACTAAAAATTAATTATGTTTTATAGTTTGTTTTGTTTTAAATTCCACAAAATCAAGCTGTTAAGCTATTTTTTATATCTAAATAACGGAATCACGAATTACATTATTTTTTTTAAACCGAGCAAATATATAATTAACGAAAAGATTAACCAATTTATTTATTAATTAATCTCAAAAAAAAGACTGCAAAAGTGCAGTCTTTTCCTATTTACTCGTAAATCTTATACTAAAATCGATTTTAAAGCGTCATTCATTCCTCTAACCGCATCGGCGCTCTTAGCAAATAATGCTTTTTCCTGATCATTTAATTTGATGTCTAAAATTTCTTCTACACCATTCTTACCAATAATACATGGCACACCAATGCAAATATCACTTTGTCCGTACTCGCCTTCAACAAAAACAGAACATGCAATCATTTTCTTTTGGTCATTTAAAATACTATCAACTAAATAAGCAACAGAAGCACCCGGTGCATACCAAGCCGATGTTCCTAAAAGGCCAGTAAGTGTAGCTCCTCCTACCATAGTATCGGCAGCTACTTTTTGTAAAACTTCTTCTGAAAGAAATTCCGTTACTGGAATCCCATTATATGAAGCCAAACGTGTTAACGGAATCATAGTTGTATCACCATGACCTCCAATTACCATAGCCGAAATATCATTGGCTGGTTTATCCAGGGCTAAAGATAAATAAGTTCTAAAACGAGAACTATCAAGCGCTCCTCCCATACCAATAATTCTATTTTTTGGTAATCCTGTTGATTTCAATGCTAAATAAGTCATTGTATCCATAGGATTTGAAACTACAACAATAATAGTATTTGGCGAATGTTTCAATACATTTTCTGCAACTGTTTTCACAATTCCAGCATTGATTCCAATTAATTCTTCGCGTGTCATCCCTGGTTTTCTAGGAATTCCTGATGTAATTACTACTACATCACTACCTGCGGTTTTAGAATAATCATTTGTTACCCCAGATACTTTGGTATTAAAACCTGTATTTGTAGCACATTGCATAATATCCAAAGCTTTACCTTCAGCAAAACCTTCTTTGATATCCAACAATACTACTTCGCTTGCAATTCCTCTATAAGAAATAACGTCTGCACAAGTGGCTCCAACGTTTCCTGCTCCTACAATGGTAACTTTCATATTTTAAAATTTATTCGGTTATTAGTTAATTTTTTTTTCGGGTTAATTGTTTACTCTAAATCAATTTACTTAGCTGCTAATATAAGCAACAGTCAATTAAAAATATAAACAATTAAACTTTTTTAAGCATCAATTTTTGCATAAACTGCATTTTTCTCGATAAACTCTCTACGTGGCGGAACCTCATCCCCCATTAACATAGAGAAAACTCTATCAGCTTCTGCTAAACTATCAATTGTTACCTGACGTAATGTTCTGAAACTTGGATCCATTGTAGTTTCCCACAATTGCTCTGCGTTCATCTCCCCAAGACCTTTATAACGTTGAATTGCTGCACTTCCGCCCATTCTTTCGTTAGCTTGATCACGTTGAACATCATTCCATGCGTATTCTTTTTTATTTCCTTTTTTAACCAAGTATAAAGGTGGAGCAGCAATATATACATGCCCTTCCTCTATTAGCTCTTTCATAAAACGGAAGAAGAATGTTAATATTAAAGTAGAAATGTGGCTACCATCGACATCGGCATCACACATAATAATTACTTTATGGTAACGTAGTTTTTCTAAATTCAATGCTTTACTATCTTCAGCAGTACCAACTGTAACTCCTAAAGCTGTAAATATGTTACGAATCTCTTCGTTTTCAAACACTTTATGGTGCATCGCTTTTTCAACGTTCAAAATCTTACCACGTAATGGCAAAATTGCCTGAAATGCACGATCACGACCTTGTTTTGCAGTTCCACCCGCCGAATCTCCCTCGACAAGATATACTTCGCAACGTGCCGGATCTTGCTCAGAACAATCTGAAAGTTTTCCTGGCAATCCGCCTCCACCCATTACGGTTTTACGTTGTACCATTTCACGTGCTTTCTTAGCAGCGTGACGTGCCTGAGCAGCAAGAATTACTTTTTGAACGATGATTCTAGCATCATTTGGATTTTCTTCCAAATAATTCTCAATCATTTCACTCACAGCCTGACTTACTGGCGAAACAACTTCTCTATTTCCTAGTTTAGTTTTTGTTTGCCCCTCAAATTGTGGCTCAGCTACTTTTACCGAAATAATTGCTGTAAGTCCTTCACGGAAGTCATCTCCAGAAATATCAAACTTTAATTTGTCTAACATTCCAGAAGCATCTGCATATTTCTTTAACGATCTGGTTAATCCAGTTCTAAAACCTTGCAGGTGCGTTCCTCCTTCGTGTGTATTAATATTATTTACATAAGAGAAAATATTCTCTGTATAACTTGTATTGTAAATTAAAGCTACTTCTACAGGGATTTCTCCTTTTTCATGATCCATAGAAATAACGTGTGCAATAATCGGCTCACGATTTCCATCCAGATAACGAATGTATTCCTTTAATCCTTCGTCAGAATGGAATATTTCTGTTTTAAACTCACCTTTCTCATCAACTTCTCTTTTATCAGTAAATGTAATTGTGATTCCTTTGTTTAAGAAAGAAAGCTCACGCATACGAGCTGACAAAGTATCATATGAGAACTCTGTAGTTTGTGTGAAAATTGTTTCGTCAGGATAAAAGGTTACAATAGTTCCTCTTTTTGTAGTTTCTCCAATTTGTTTAACTGGATATAAAGCTTTTCCTTTCTCATATTCTTGCTCATATACCTTTCCGTCACTACTGTGAACAGTTGCACGTAAGTGATTTGACAAGGCATTTACTACCGAAACCCCAACACCGTGCAAACCTCCAGAAACTTTATATGAATCTTTATCAAATTTACCTCCAGCACCAATTTTAGTCATTACAACTTCTAATGCCGATACACCTTCTTTTTTATGTATATCTACTGGGATACCACGACCATTATCTTCTACACTTACAGATCCATCTTCGTTTATCGCAACACCTATGGTATCACAATGCCCTCCCATGGCCTCATCAATAGAGTTATCTACTACTTCATAAACCAAATGATGTAGTCCTCGAACACCCACATCTCCAATATACATCGATGGACGCATTCTTACATGCTCCATTCCCTCTAATGCCTGAATACTATCTGCTGAATAATTGCTCTTCTTGATTTCTTCGCTCATATAATTTATTCTAAAAAATGTAATATTTGTCTAACACGCAAATATATAAAAACGCAAATTATATATCCGTTAAAATACCATTTAAAGCACTTAAGTTATTAACATATTATTAAAAAATCAAGTTTTTAAAAGCATAAAAAACAAAAACCCTAACTCTTATAAACGACAAAATTCCAAAACGCACATTAAAAATGTTGTTTTGAAATTTTGCTAATTGACTTAATTAATATTTCTAACTCAAAATGAAACTCGTTTTACTAAACTGCAACTCCCGATTTAGCAATTTCTGTATCGGCTTTTACGTGTGCTGCATTTGCTCTACCACTTGGATCCTGGTTTTCTTGCCATTTTGGAATCCATTTTCTAACAGTTTGCGCTGCACTAACCTGTGGGTAGTATTTATGAAATATTGATCTGTAAAAATAAGCTTCTTTTGTAGTTGGTGAATTATAAGAAAACTCAACAGCTGCTCCAGCCAATTGTTCATCTGTAACTTTAGATGAACAATACTCTATTAATTGATCAATCCAGTTGTAACCTACTCCATCAGAAAATTGTTCTTTTTGTCTCCACAATACTTCTGCAGGCAAATATGGATCTTCTGGTGTATCAAAAGCTTTTCTTAAAATATATTTTTCTCTACCATCGTACGTTTTAGGCTGTTTTTCTTCTGGTTTGACACGAACTGCCACATCAAGAAAAGCTTTGTCTAAAAACGGAACTCTAGCCTCTAATCCGTGAGCCATTGTTGACTTATCTGCTCTTAACAAATCGGCAGTAAATAATTTCTGAACTCTTTCGATTGTTTCTTTTTGAAATTCTTCAGCAGATGGAGCATTTCTAAAATATAAATATCCTCCAAAAATCTCATCTGCTCCTTCACCTGAAAGCACTACTTTTATTCCCATATCAGTAATTGCTTTAGACAAGAAATACATTGGCGTACTTGCACGAATTGATGTTACATCATAAGTTTCCAGATGCCAAACTAATTTATCGAGGATTTCAATCCCTTGCTCTATCGTAAAATGTATTTCGTGGTGCTCAGTTCCTAAAAACTCAGCCACTTTTTTAGCTGCTTTTGCATCTGGAGCATCAGCATCTAATCCGATAGAAAACGAATGTAGTTTCTCACCCCTTTCAGCCAATAATCTTGAAGCAATTGCCGATGTTAAAGATGAATCTAACCCTCCTGAAAGTAATACTCCGATTGGTACATCACTCATTAAACGCTTACGAGTTGCCTCTGTTAAAGTTTCTCTGATTAAGTCTAAATCTAAATTTTGATCTGCCTTTAAATAATCTTCATATTCTGGTTGATAGTATTTTACAAATCCAGTTTTTGGTGTGTAATAATGTCCTGGAGGAAACGTCGAAAATGACTTACATTGATCTGCAATAGGTTTCATTTCTGATGAAAAATAGATTCTTCCTCTTTCATCCAACCCATAATACAAAGGCTTTACTCCTAACGGATCTCTTCCTGCAATAAAATCATCTCCATCGATCACTACAAAAGCCCAATCTCCATCCAGCATGTTACAAAAATCATAACCAAACTCTTCATACAAATGAACAATTACTTCTGAATCAGACTTTGTTCTAAAAGTATGTCCTTTTAAAACACCATCTCTTAAAGCCTGATGATTGTATATTTCACCATTATGAACCATCCAAGCAGAAGATGTTCCCTGAATAGGCTGTTTTCCCGAATGTAAATCTATAATAGAAAGACGTTCATGACTCATGATATGCCCTTTTTCCATTATATGCAAATCACTTTCATCTGGACCACGATGTGACATTCTTTCTGAAAGTTCTTTTACAAGTTGCGGGTCTTTTCCTTTTCCAATAATGGTTAATATTCCACACATAACTATATCTTTTTAATACTTTTAAAATTTTGCGATAACAAATATGGTTAAAATTTCTTTTCACCCCATTGAATCAATAGTTTTATATTCACAAAGAAAACGTCCTCAAAATTGAGAGCGTTTTCTTTTATATTATTTCACTCTAAAACAATTGCTCCTTTTTATGCTTTAACATAAGCATCATCATGAACACTTGCAACTGCTCTACCTGAAGGATCGTTCATGTTTTTAAATGCTTCATCCCATTCTAATGCAATTTTTGTACTACAAGCCACACTTGCTTCCTGAGGTACACATAAAGCCGCAGCATCACTCGGGAAATGTTCTGCAAAAATAGATCGGTAATAATACTCTTCTTTAGAAGTTGGTGTTTGCAAAGGGAATTTGTATTTCGCATTTGCCAATTGTTCATCCGAAACTTCTTTTGCTACCACTTCTTTCAAAGTATCAATCCAGCTATAGCCTACTCCATCAGAAAACTGCTCTTTTTGTCTCCAAGCAACACTTTCCGGCAACATATCTTCAAAAGCTTTACGAACAACCCATTTTTCCATAGGATGTTCTTTATTGATCATTTTATCTTGTGGATTAATACGCATGGCAACATCCATGAATTCTTTATCTAAGAATGGTACACGTCCTTCAATTCCCCAGGCTGCTAAACTTTTGTTTGCGCGCAAACAGTCATACATATGCAATTTACCTAGTTTACGAACGTTTTCTTCATGAAACTCTTTCGCATTTGGCGCTTTATGAAAATACAAATACCCTCCAAATAATTCATCTGCACCTTCACCAGACAATACCATTTTAATCCCCATTGACTTAATAACTCTTGCCATTAGCCACATTGGAGTTGATGCTCTGACTGTAGTTACATCATACGTTTCTAGGTTATAAATCACATCACGAACTGCATCTAAGCCTTCTTGAATGGTGAATTTAATTTCGTGGTGAATTGTTCCGATGTGTTTTGCTACGATTTGAGCCGCTGCTAAATCAGGAGAACCATCTAATCCTACTGAGAAAGAGTGTAATTGCGGATACCAAGCATCTGTAGTATCATCAGACTCTATACGTTTTTGCGCAAATTTTTTGGCTACAGCCGAAGTAATAGACGAATCTAAACCTCCTGAAAGTAAAACCCCGTAAGGAACATCACTCATTAATTGTCTGTGAACCGCAGCTTCTAACGCTTCTTTAATCGCAGGAATACTAGTCTCGTTGTCTTTTACTGCATCATACTCCATCCAGTCTCTTTTGTACCATTGTACAAATTCGCCGTCTTTGCTTGTCATATAATGTCCTGGAAGAAACAACTGTATTTTTGTACAATATCCTTCTAAAGCTTTCAATTCTGAAGCTACGTAAAAAGTTCCGTGTTGATCCCATCCAATATATAACGGAATAATTCCCATATGATCACGAGCAATAAAATACTCATCTTTTTCTACATCATATATTGCAAATCCGAAAATACCATTCATTTCATCTAAAAAATGAGGTCCTTTTTCTTTATAAAGTGCTAAGATAACTTCGCAATCACTTTCTGTTTGAAAGTTATATTTCCCTTCAAATTGTTTACGTAATTCTCTATGGTTGTATATTTCGCCATTTGCAGCCAGAACTAATTTCTTATCTTCAGTAAACAAAGGCTGTTTTCCTGAAGCAGGATCTACAATTGCCAAACGCTCATGCGACAAAATTACCTTATCATTACTATAAATACCACTCCAATCTGGTCCGCGGTGGCGAATGATTTTTGACATTTCTAATACTTGAGGTCTTAAGGTTTCTGCTTTTTGTTTTAGGTCAAAGGCACATACTATTCCGCACATAACTATATATTTTTGATGTTTTGTTTATTTTGATAAGGCAAATATGCGATAATAGTTACATATACAAAACACAAATAGCTATTTTAGTTATAAATTAAAACCAAAATAAACTATTTACAATAAAAATGTAATTTTTAATATACAAAAAACAGAATGCTGGTTATAGATTTTAATTTGAGCACATTAAACCAAAGTAAGTCACGAATAATTGAAGCGTTTAAGCCTAGCAAATACTCTCTATTATGTAATGAGTTGTATTAATATCAAATTCAAAACCTACAGCATTCCCCATTAATTTACTCCCAAGTGGAGATTGAGGAGATAATGCAATTACATTAATACCATCGATAGTTATTTTTGGCAGAGCAACACTTAGATACAAATAAATACCGTTTGCCTGAACCAAACTCCCTACAATAATAGTCGAAGCCACAGACTCAGCATCTATTCGATCCAAAATAGCTTTTTGACTAATCGCTTCTTTTAATTTATTGGTTAGCTTTTCCTGTTCGATATGCATCATCGACAAAGCTGTTTCGTGCTTATCACCTGCCGAACCTTTTGCATCATTTTTAGAATCCTCGGTCAATGCTGAAATCATGTCTTTAAAAACATCTATTCGATCCTGAACCATTTGTAAATAATAGGCGTGTATTTTTTGCTTGAAAGTCATAATAAAATATTAACCGCAAAGTGCGCGAAGTTTTATGCAAAGGTCGCAAAAAAGAATTTATTTAATATGAACTTTGAGGAGTTAACCACGAAGAACGCAAAGTTTCACACAAAGACCACAAAGAAAGTTTATTTACTAGATATAGATTAACATTAATTAAAAAGCAAAATTCGCTAAATCTTAAAAAAGATCTAGCGAATCTTGTATTTTTTTGGTTAAATAATCCTAACGTACTTTGCGTAAAACTTTGCAGTCTTTGCGGTTAAATAAACCTAAAAATCGAATTTATAATTAGCTCCACCCATAATCTGAAAACCTTGAACTGGGTAATTTAACCATCTCTGGTAGGCTTGATTAGTAATATTATTTGCTTTTAAATAAAATGTTAATCTATCGCTGTACTTATATCCTACATGAGCATTTAAATCAAAATAACTTTTTAATGTAATCGGGCTAGCATCAATAGCTAAACTTGTATTTACTTGTTCGTCTTTTCTTTCTCCTACATAAAACAAATTGAATCCTGCGTACCATTGTTTGGTAATATTAAAATCAAGATTAGCACTTAATTTCATTGTTGGCAAATTCCAAGCCTCGCTCTGATGATCATTACTGTAGCTATTAAAAGTTCCGTTGATTCCAAAAGAAACATTCTCTGAGAAATCAGCTTTTAACTCTCCGTAAAAACGCATTGTTGTCATATCATCATATACAACTTGAAATGAATTTCCGAAAGCGTAATTTTCATTAGTTATATCTTCTGTATAGTCATTACTCTTAAACAAAGCTTTGTTTCTTTCGTTTACATAAGATCCCTGAACTTTATAACTTACATTATTAGCTAGTTTCCCTTTTAATCCAGCAAAAATATTAAATTGCATATCCGTTGGATTAATATTCAGTGTTGGTGATAAAAACGGGTTTTGATCTACAAAATCCATATAGGTATTTTGTTCTAAATTTCCTTCTGCTCCAGCATAAAAAATCATTAAATCCCCAACTACTTTATACGAAGCAGTTACATTTGGATACACTAAAATCTTACTATTACTATTTTCATTATCTAAACTATAAAACAATTTAGCTCCTAAATTAAGCGTCCAATCATCTTGTTGCATTACAAAACTTGGTGATAGTCCAAAATTGGTAAATCCGTATTTTATAGGCTGTAAGTTTGTTTTCTCATAATTATTTTCAAAACTTCCTCCAACATAATCTACAATTACATCTGTATTTATAGATTGATCCATTATTTCGACTTTAAAAGATGGCTTTATATAAAATCTATTTTCAGAAGATTTTAAACCGTCCGAAAAATGACTGTACTTCATACTTGCCTTAGTAAAAATACCATCACTAAAATCGATATTTCCGCCAAGATTAATTCCGTTATACGAATGCTTTGGACTTATACCATTAATTAGTATTCCACGGTCTTGAGGAGTTAATGTTGAACCAAAATCTACTGGTAAACCATACCAATTATAAATCTGGTTTTGATATCCTAAATCAATATTCCAGGACATATCTCTATTTTTTACTCCATAAATTAAATCTAGTGATGTATCGTAAAATTTATCATTTAAATCTACATCCTTAATACCTCCTTGCGAAGATTGATGCTTGAACATTCCTGCTACATAATCATTGTTTCCTAATTCCTGCGCTACAAATAATTCGGCATTTAAATTACCGTAATTACCAACTCCTGCAGTAGCATAATTAGTAAACAAATGCTCTTTTTTAGCTTTATCAACCAGTTGAGCATTCCCTTTTGAAGGTGTAAAAGTAGATGCTACCGGAAAAGAAAAAATGGTGTATTTAATCGTTTCTTTAGCAGCATTCCCTTCATCATTTAATGAAGGAATTTCTTTTACTTTAAAAGCATCCGAGATTGTAGGCGAATATGCTTTTACCACATTTACTTCCTCGGTACCAATTGTTTCTTCTTTCTTTTTTGTTTCGTCTTTTTTCTGCGCTAAAGTCAACTGAGAAGTTAGCAGCAAAAGAAAAGCGATATATTTATTTTGGAAATTGATTTTCATATTTTATTTTTTTGAGAGCAAAGATTAAAGAGAAAAGACTTATCTATTTTTCTTGTCTCTATTATCTATACTCTTTTTGCTCTATTTTCTACTTTGTAATCGATGAATTCGTTTTAGACTCTTCTGCTTTTATAGCACTTAATTCTTTTTCGGCCTCAGAAACTACATCTGGATAAGCAGTGAAATTCTGAATTACATTCTCTAAAATATAAGTTGCCTGATAGCTATCTTTTAAGCCATAGAAATTCTTTGCCATTAATACTAATCCTTTGGCACCAAAATATTTGAATGATGAATAGTTTTTAGCTAGTTTTTGTACCGTTGCATTCGACGCATCGTATTTATTTTCTTTATTTTTAAAGTAAGCATCATAATACAATGATTCTGCAGCCAATTCTCCTTTGGATGTTGTAGCTAATTTTGCGTAAGCCGTTTTAGCTTTATCCTCATCTCCAGATTTAATTGCTGCTCTTGCCACAATAATTTGCGCATCGCTTTTTACATTTTCATCCGTTTTAGGGTTTTGCAATACTTTTTCTGCATACACAACCGAGTTACTATAATCGTTTTTATCATAATAACACTTCATCAAATTAGCTTGTGCAAATGTTTTATTTTGCGAAGAATCTCCTTCGTTTTCTATACGAGATAAAACCGGAATTGCTTTATCACAATCTTTAGATTTCAAGAATATCTGCGCTAAACGCATTAAAGATTGCTCTGTATATTCACTACGAGGTTGCTCGATTACATATTGATAATTAGGAATCGATTTACTCTCAGAACCTTCGGTAGTATACGCTTGGGCTAATTTAAAATTCGCCTCAAGCGCATGGATTCCTTTTGGAAATTTGCTTACGTAATTACTAAAACCTACAATAGCTTGTTTGTTATTATTTTGCTCATATTGTTTTATTGCTCCTTCGAAAGTATCATTATCCAAATCGGCATCTGTAACAGCTACAAAATCTAGCGTACGTACCCAAGTAGCGTATTCATCTACTTTTCCATTATCTACATAAATTAATCTCGCTGTAGAAACTGCTTCAAGAGCTTCGGGAGTTCTAGGGAAATCGGCAGCTACTTTTTTAAATTTCACCAAAGCCAATTGATCTCTATCGGAGTTATAGTAAATTAATCCCTCGCGCAAAATAGATTTTGCAGTGAAAGCTCCATTCTTGAATTCTGCAACCAATTGATCATAAGTTTTAATTGCCTGCTCTGTTTTTTTCTCGGCAGCATACGTATTTGCTAGCTCAAACATGGCATCGTCACGATATTCTGATTTTTTGTACATCTGAAGAAACCCGTTAAGTTCTTCGATTTTTTTATCATTTTTATTCATAAAACCATAACAAATGGCTTTTTGAAAATAGGCATAATCAGCATCGACACCTTTAAAAGTCATAACTTTAGTATAAGCTTCCATCGCCGAAGTATACTTAGAAGTTACAAATCGACAATCGGCTAATCTTAAATATGAATCATGTAATCTTGAAGCATCATCTTTGGTATTATCGATTTGTGCCTGAAATGAATTTGCAGCATTATCATATTCTTTTAATTTAAAATAGGTGTAAGCAATATTATAATTCACATTTTTAAACTCAGGCGTTGTTTTGGCTACTGCCAAACCTGCAAATTGCTTATAACTGATTAATGCGTTTTTAAAATCTTCATTAAGATATTCCGTTTCTCCTTTCCAGAAAGTTGCACGAGCCGTAAACTCCGGGCTTTTTTGTTCGTTAAGAGACTTAATAAACATCTTAGAAGCTTCCTGATAATTGTTATCATTATACAGTTCTAAACCTCTGTAAAAAAGCACTTTTTGGTAAGCCAATCTATTTTCTGGAGATTTATTTTTCTCTAATAAAGTTAGTGCTTCACTGTAGTTTTTCGAAGAAATATAAGAGTCTATTAATAGTTTTTCAACTTCAGATTTACTGGAGTTATTTGGATATTTCTTTAAGAAATCAAGTAAAACTGTTGGTACAGTTTGGTATGAATTCCCGATTTCGTAACTCAGCTTAGCATAATTTAAACTTGCATCTTCTTGGATTGCTTTATCAAAATCCATTTCGGCAGCATTTTTAAATGCATTTAATGCTTGTTGCTTTTTATCGGTATTTAAATAACTCTGACCTAAGTGGTAATATGCATTTTGTGCCACGAAGTCTTTTCCTTCAATGATTTTATTGAATTGTGAAATGGCATTTTCATAATCTTTTTGCTGATAATAAGCATATCCTAATTGATAAAAATCGGTATTATTCCATTTTCCCTTTTTACCTTTATATTGTACTAAAAACGGAATTGCTTTATCATACGCTTTTAAATTAAAGTAACTTTCTCCGATAATCTTATTCAATTCCGATTTTTCGATTTCATTAGATTTAGGCATTGCTTTTTGTCCCAAATCGATTGCTTTTTGGAAATTACCTAACTTAAAGTTCATATCAGCTTGATAATACGAAAGTTTCTCTTTGTATTTTTCTTCGCCCGAAACCTCATCAAAATATTTAGTAGCTTCTTTGTAATCATCACCTTCATAAGCCATAAACCCAAGATAATACTTGGCTTGAGAACCATATTCAGGAGAATTTACTACTTTGTTAAAATAGGTTGTAGCTTCTTTTTTCTTTTTAGAATTAAAGTAACTATATCCTTTTTGGAAGTTGAATTTATCCAAATCACTCTTACTCATATAGTTCTCATCTACACGATCAAACCATTGCAATGCTTTTGGGTAATTAGCTTGGTCGAAAAAATAATGAGCAACTTCTATATATGCTTGATTTTGCTTGGTACTTATTGGGTAATCCTCTACAAAACGCTCCATAAGCTCATCAGCATTTGGCTGATTGGTTCTTATGGCGCAATTGGCGATGTAATAAGCACAGTCTGCCTTTACCTCTTCTCTCGTCTCTTTTTCTTTTACTTTTTCAAAAATAATCTGAGCCGATGTATATTGTTTGTCATTATATAAGGAAAGTGCTTTGTCGAAATCCTTTAGATCGTAGGTGTAAATAGCCGACTTTTGTGCCGAAACCTTAATCGATAAAAGAAGAACTAGTATAAAAAATAACCGTGAAAGTTTATGCATTGTGATTTTAATTTAATATTCAAATGTATCATTTTCTACTGGGTATAACGAAACCGTTTTGGTATTTATTATAAACAAAAAACCAACTATCATGATTTAACACACTTATAAAACCCAACAACCACACACTTATTGTCTTAAATAAAGACATATAAAGGACTATTTCCTTAATTGAGGAAAATTTATTTTGAATACAGCCGTTAACTTATTACTTTTACCATTCAAATTAATTTTATCATGTCACAAACCGTACTGTCTCTTAAAGATGTAACTATTTATCAAGAAGGAAGAAAAATTTTATCTCACGTAAATTTAGAAGTTAAACACGGTGAGTTTCTTTATATCATCGGAAAAACAGGTTCAGGAAAAAGTAGTTTCATGAAAACTTTATATGGTGACTTACCCTTAACTGAAGGGGAAGGTCATATTGTTGATTTTGATTTGGCAACTTTAAAAGAGAGTGAGATTCCATATTTGAGACGTAAAATCGGAATCGTATTCCAAGATTTTAAATTACTTCCAGACCGTACTGTAAAAGACAATATGCTTTTTGTACTAAAAGCAACAGGATGGGTTGACAAAGAAGGTATGGAACGCAAAATTGATGAAGTTCTTGATAAAGTTGGTATGAAAGAGTTTACTCAAAAAATGCCACACCAACTTTCTGGTGGTGAACAACAACGTGTAGCAATTGCAAGAGCTTTACTAAACGACCCTGAATTTATCCTTGCCGATGAACCTACAGGAAACTTAGACCCACAAACAAGCTCGGAAGTTCTTGAAGTTTTAAGAACCATCAATGCACTTGGAAAAACTGTTATCATGGCAACTCATGATTATGCATTATTAATGAAATTCCCTTCGAAAACATTAAAATGTGAAGATGCCAGGATTTTTGAAGTGGTTCAGAGAACGGTGTAATGCTTTCTATTCTTATTCCTGTTTATAATTACAACATTTATCCTCTTGTTACAGAGCTACACAAACAATGCTTGGAATCTGGAATAGAGTTTGAAATTATTTGTCAGGATGATGGATCTAATTCTGAGCAAAATATTTATAATCAAAAAATCAGTACTCTTAACAATTGCTTTTTTAATATTAATAATATCAATATTGGCAGAGGCAAAAACATTAATTCATTAGCTTGCATAGCAAAGTATGATTGGTTATTGATTTTAGATTGCGATACTTTTCCTACGCAAAGTCATTTTATAAAAAAATACATTGATATTATCTCAGATTCAGCAAAACAAATATTTTTCGGTGGAATTATTTATGAAAATAAAAAACCTCCGAAAGAACAATATTTACGATGGATCTATGGACAGAAAAGAGAGACCAAATCAACTCTAACTTCAAATTTATTAATTCAAAAAGAAGTTTTTCTTCAATATCCTTTTGATGAAGCAATTATAAAGTATGGTTATGAAGATTTGTGTTTTTTCTCCGTTTTAAAAGCAAATAATTTTGAAATTTTACGCATTGAAAACCCCACATATCATTTGAATCTGGAGACTTCAATCCTATTTCTAAACAAAACCAATATAGCTTTAGAGAATCTTCAATTACTTTATAATTCCAATAAAATCACTTCTGACGAAAGTAAAATAATTAAAACTTATAAATTTCTAAAAAAACTCAAAACAAATCATTTTACAGCTTTTCTTTTCAGAAAAAATCAAACAAGAATAAAAAAAAACCTTCTTTCTCAAAAACCTTCTTTATTTTTATTTGACCTATACAAATTGGGATATTATTGTAATTTAAAAAGCTAAAATGATATGGTATTTTTTTCTATTGTTATTCCATTATACAATAAAGCCTATTATATTGAAAACACTATAAAAAGTGTTCTCGATCAAAGTTTTACAGATTATGAAATTATTATTATAAACGATGGGTCTACAGACAATAGCTTGGAAAAAGTCCTAGAATTTAATGATAAACGCATACAGCTTTATACCCAACAAAACCAAGGTGCATCTGTAGCAAGAAATCTTGGGATTGAAAAAGCAAAATATAATTATATCGCCTTTTTGGATGCAGATGATTTATGGATGCCTAATCATTTGGAAACATTGAAAACTTTAATCCAAAATTTTCCAAATGTTGGTATTTTTGCTTCACGTTATGAATTAGTATTTAGTAATGGAAAAAATCACATTCCTAAATTTAAAAGAACTCCTATCAATTTTGAAGGCATTATTCCTGATTATTTTGAAACCAGTTTAACTTATCCTATTGCTACATCATCTTCAATCGCAATCCCTAAATATGTATTTAAAGAAATAGGCTGCTTTAAACCTAACATATCCAGCGGACAAGATGTTGATATGTGGATTCGAATTGCATCAAAATACCCTGTTGCAATTAGTAATAAAGTTACAGCCTCTTATTTACATTACATCGAAAATAGTCTTTCAAAAACCCCAATACTTGAAAAAAAATTAAAAAACTTTAATGACTACAAACAACAAGAAGAAAGCAATCCGAGTCTAAAAAAATATCTTGACATTTACAGAATAGAATATGCATTGCAATATAAGATTGCAGGCGAGAACAAAAAGTCTAAAGAATTATTTAAGAACATTTTAAAAGAAAACATTTCTTTTAAAACTAAGTTCATATACTTTTTACCTAGATATATATTAATCTTTTTACTAAAATTAAAAAAACTTTTGAGAAAAAAAGGTTTTGATTTTTCTATTTATCAGTAGTCTTTTTTGAATACATAAATTCATCAAAATCCCTAATATAATCATCCTCAATATAAACATCAGAAGCAACTACCAAACATACTGCTCCTGAAGAAAAATTCTTTAGTTCTCTCCAAATCCCCGTTGGTATTAACAGCCCAATATTAGGTTTGTTTAATGCCACAATTCTTTCTGAAATACCATCATTCAAAATAACGTCAAAACTTCCACTTAAAGCCACTAAAAACTCCTGCAAATCTTTATGCGAATGTCCACCACGCTCTGATCCACTAGGAATATCATACACATAATAAACTCTTTTAATTTCAAAGGGTATTGTATCATTTTCTATTACTGATAAATTCCCTCTCCTGTCTTCTATTTTAGGAAGTGAAATCAGATTTATTTTACTATTTCTATTTTCCATAATTAATGAGTTCAATCTTTTTTCGACCTTTATTAGCATTATCAATTGCCTTGAAAAAGAAACTAATTTTTAATTTTTTTTGTTTAATATCAAAGAATATCTTTCTCATTAACCAAAATATATAATTCGTTATTAAAATACGACCTAATATTGCCCCATAAATATGATATTTATGTAAACTATCTATTTTATCAGAAGAAGTTAAGCCTTTATGTTTTACAATTACCTGGTTTTCAAAAGCTATTTGTTGGTTTTTATCTTTTAAATCAAACAAAAAAACAGCTTCTTCCCCCATTTCAAAACTACTTCCCAAACCAAAATTCTCGTCAAATCGAATCCCTATTAAATCTAATTTTTCTTTATTTATAGTCATTTCAATAGAACTGATATTTAAAATTTCCAAACTATTTAATTGCAACCTAGAGCCTCTAGGGTATTTTTTTAGACAAACTCCCTTTTCTTTAATCGCACAGAAATTAACTACTGTTGCTTTATTAAATTTATTATATGCTTCAATAATTATTTTGATAAAATTATTTTGATAAATTACATCATCGTCCGCAATTAATAAAATTTTTCCAATTGCATTTTCTATTGCTAAATTCCGACTCTTTGATAAGCCAACATCTAAACTATTAATTACCCTAACTGAAGGGAATTCAGATGATAAATTTGCGGTTTTAGACTGATTAATTACAAGGATATTGTAATTGGAAAAGTGTTTTAAAGGGAACATTTGAAATAAAAAATCAAGACTATCCTGATTCATTGTAGAAATCAAAATCTCGATATCATTTTCTGTAAAAACCTTTACCATTTTTTATTTTATACCCACAAATATAACTTTTTTTTGAAATAAAAATTTAAGACAATAATCATAGGAAAAGAAGTAGAGAGCTATTGACTGAAATAAATTGTGCTTATTAAAACCATACAGAATTTCAAATAGTTTTTTCATTTAATTATTACTATTTGCTATTCCAAAAATCAACATATTGTTGAGCCACCTGGATATAATTATGATGCTGTTCTACAAATCTTCTACTATTACTTGAAATTTCAGGAATAGCTTTTTTATTTTGTATTAGCATTTCTAATTTAGTATAAATATCTTCTTTTGAAGGAAATACGTTAACAATTGGATGATTATTATTTTCTTTTAATAGCTCATACATTTCTGTTTCTCCTCCCCCTACTAAAACTAAACCATTAGCCATGCCAATCAAACCATTCATTGCAGGAGTATAAGAATAGAGTTGATCTAATATTACATCTGATTGTGACATTATTTTCACATACTCCATCCAAGGTAAGGAAGTAACTTTATTTACCACAACTTCTTTGGGATAAGCTTTCTGAATTTTCATTACTTCTTCAAGAAATAAATCAGTTCCTTTTAATTTAGATTTAAGTTTTTGAATACCAATAAAAAACTTGATTTTACCCTCTTGAATTCCTTTTTGTTTATACTGAAGCAAATCAGTATTAATAGGCAAAGGAATATATTCTAATTTATTTTTATAATAAGGCTCATATGCTTTATAATACTCATACAAACATGAAATTATGCCATTACACGTTTCCGCAACTTCAATATTTGCATCTTGAAATTGACTTCCTAACCACTCACACTTATATATATCAAGAGGTTTTTCTCCAACAAATAAATCCGAATATTTAAGTGTTTTATTTTCTATACATAATTTCTCCCAAAAATAATCAGTCCCAAATGCTCCTAAAAAAACTTTTGAATTATTTTTTAACAAAAACCGATAAAAATGAAGATTTCTTTTTATGTTTAAATCTAAAAACGAAGGGTTTTTAATTTGCACAATATCATAACCTTTAAATTTTTTGAAAATATTATGTATTCTTCTTAGATATTTAATTGAGTTATAAAAATCATATCTAGGGCGAAACAAATCAATATCTCTATCATTTTCCATCCATTTACATCCATCAGAAGCTACAGTAACTTCATGCCCTAATACCCTTAACCCATCTGCTAATGTAGAATGAAGAGCACTGTACTCACCTAGTAAAAGAATTTTCATGTTTTTTTAGTTCTTAATTCCAATTAGTAAAAATAACTTTTAATAAACGAGTCAGATTTGTTTTGTTGTTTTTTTAAACTAACGAATGTTTACTTAATTTTAATTGATTCAACGAATATAATATTGTTTTCTTATTTTTCTTTCATTAACATTTATCAAAAGATCGAGAAAAGCAGGTACTTTAAAAACGATTACCAACAAAACATATCTTAACCTCATTGACAATATTGCATAATCAAAAGTTAAAAAATAAAAAGAATTATCTAATTTATTTTTTTTAAAATCAGACAAGTAGAATCTTACTTTTTCTTTATCAATCTCATTTTTAAAATTATAAAATTGAAATCTGGAAGATAATTGTATATAACTGCTAAGTATTGAATATTGAGTATTTATAATTAGACTTTTATCAAAGTTATTATCCTTAAGTAAATTAAAGATTCTGAATAAAGTATTTAGAATGTAAAAATTTTTAACAGTAAAAGTTTTAGTTATGGCATCCAAATTATCTTGCCTGTAATAAAACACTCCTTCACAAAAAACAACTTTGTTACTTTTCAAAAATAGCTTTCGGCTTATAAACTCGTCGGTATCAAAAGCATCTTCAAAAAAAAATTCATCTCGCAATAAATTTGTTTTGGTTAATGGAAAACCATGAATAGTCCAGTCTAATGATGCTATACAGGCTTCTTTTCCACTCAATATAACAGCTCTATTACCGTTTAAACCAACTATTTTTTTATTATTATTTTTGTTCTCAAAATAAAACTCCATATCTGGAAGTATGCTGTCTGCATCGGTCTCTTTTTGTTTTTCGATCATTTTTTCAATAAGATCTTTCGAAAAAATATCATCTTGAGAAGAATAGAACACATAAACACCTCTTATTTCAGGCATAATAAAGTTCCAGGATGCTGAAACCATTCCCCCGTTTTTCTTTCTAAAAACTTTAAATCTATCGTCATTATTAGCAAATCCATCTAAAATAATTTTACTCCTATCAGTCGAAGAATCATCGACCAATAAAACTTCTATATTCCTATAGGTTTGATTTTTAATCGATGTTAAAGTTTCGTTCAAGTATTTCTCCCCATTATATACTGGTACAAAAATCGTTACTAGCAAATCTTGAATCATAATTTTAAAATAAATATTTTCTAAAATATACCATTAATACGATTAAATACAATAAACTCTCCAAACATTGACCTATTAAAGCCCCTTGAAGACCGAAAATTTTTATACAAAATATACTTGCAAAGTATAAAAAAAATATGGCCAAAACCTCAATAATTATATAGTGAAAAGTTCTCTTTTGTGCAATTAATAAGAAGCCTAAAATCAATCCACAAACTCCAAAAACATCCCCTATTAATTGCAAAAAAAACAATTCAGAAACAGGTAAAAATTCATCAGTAAATAGTATTTTAATAATTATAGATCTTGAAAAATAAACTAAAAACGTACCTAAAATAAAAATAGGAAGAATGAATTTATAAAAACTCCTAAGTATCTTTTTTGTTTCAATTATTCCATTAGCTTTTATTAATTGTGGATAAAAGTAGACACTTACAATTGTACCAACGAATAGTAAGTATAAATTAGAGATTTTTGTAATAGCCTCCCAAAATCCGGCTTGATCTAATCCAATATTATTTATCAAAAAAATTCTTGTTTTCAATTTAAAAATCGGACTTAATATTATTGGCGGAAGAACCATTAAAGAAAAAGACGAAAAGTTCCTTAAAATTTTAAAATCAAATTCATAAAATTTTAACCTTCTAAAAGTTTTAATTTCTTTTGGTAAATAAATGGACGTTGTAAAAACTAAAATAACAGGAACTAAGACAATAGAAAAAAATCCTCCAATTGTTCTAAAATAAAATATTAACACGAAAGAAAGTAATGTGCATAAAATATTAGCACTAATATTGGCATAAATTACTTTATTATACTTGCCTAATCCATTTAAAATGGACAAAAACAATATCGAAATGGCATTCCAAGGTAAAACTAATGCAACTACATTTAAAACTATTGCGTATTGTAAATTGTTTCCAAAAATCTTATAGCAAAAATAATCTGAAAAGAGAAAAATTAGTGTACTTAAAAGAGAAGTCACTACCAAAAAACTGATTACTAGAGTAAAAATTATCTTTTCTAACTCTTTTTTATTATTTTCATTTTCGCTAATATACTTTACAATACCGTTTTGAAATCCTAATGTAGAAACTCCTTCAGCCGAACTTATAAAATTACGCAAATTACCGATTAAAGCCATTCCACTTGGACCAACAAAAACAGCAAGTAGTTTTGAAGTAATCAGACCTGTTCCTAGTCTTAATAGTACACTCAAACTATTTAAAGAAGTGATTTTAAAAAGATCTGTTTGTATTATTTTTTTTACAAAATTCAATTTAGTATTTATTTAAAATTGAAATAACAAAAAGAACTTCATCATCAGTCAAAACGGGACTAATTGGTAAACTTAAAACTTCGTTATGAATCTTATTCGTAATAGGGAAAGATAGATTTTTCCATTCCTGGAAAACCTCTCGTTTATGCAAAGTAGTAAGATAATTAGTCAATACAATATTTTTTATCAATATCAAAAAGATATTTTGTTTTTTTTAATAATCTTGAAACATTGAGCCATCTGCAACAACTACAGCCAAACCTAAACAATTAATCCCCTAAAGCTAGATTAAAACATAATAAAGTCATTTATATAGTTTTTCAAAAACATCAAATTTAAATAATGACGCTTATTTTTTTCCTAACAAATCCTTTACTTGATTTTTAAGCTCTTGAATATCTTTACTTTGCTGTTCTATTTCTTTATTTTGCTTAATTAAATAAAGAGTTAACTCTTCTATTTTTTCCTGTTGTATTTTTGCCATTTCTCCAAGCTCTAAACCCTTTTCTGTAACTTCTTTAGCAGAAGGCACATTTGGTAAATGGCCATTTTTAGCTATATATTTTTCAACTTCTTTTAAATTAAGTAATTTATAATCTTTATTAAAAACATAATCAGCCCAAGTATTGTAAACTTTTATTTCTTCTGCTCTTATCTTCCCTTTTACCGATAGTCTATAAGTATCTGCTCCATCCGTAAAGTTTGAAGTCCCTATACCTAAATTTGTATCGACATATACAGCTCCTTCAAATTTTGAAGCGCCATTTTTCACCATAAGTCTATAAGGTACTGGCCAAGTTTGCATACCTCCAATTGTAAAGTAGGAATCTGGTTTATTCAAGGTTAAAATTCCAGCTTCATCATTTTCATATAGTTCTAAAACAGTTTTTTGATTTCTATCACTAAGTTTGAATGAACTATCACCATTGGCTTTTGCAGTATGCCTAAATCTATTCGCATCATTTCTATCTTCTATTGCCAACATTGTTTGGGCATTAGATAAAATATTAGAGGGAGGTATATCATAAAAAGTTAAGAGCCTTTTTCCTTGTACAACTGCAGAGGCAGAATTTTCTCTTAAAGTTCCAATATTTAATAAAATACTTTTGGTATACAAATCACTAAGATCCAAAAATGTATAAGTATTATTAATTGCTGGGAATCCACTAATCTCTAACTTAGCAATTGGATTAGTTGTCCCAATTCCTACATTAGTATTTGAAGTTGGTGAGTTCGGTAAGATACTCCCACCGCCTGTACCCGTACTAACCTGTGCGGTTATAGTAATGCTGCTTAATATAAATATTCCAGAAAATAAAAAAGTGAAAGGTAATTTCATTTTTAGTGCTTTTTAGTAGATTAGTTCTTGTAAAAATATCAAATTAAACCTAATGAAACGGATTGATTTTAAGATTTTTTTAACTAAATCAAATTCTTTCTTATAATAAAAGAATACATTAACAAATAAAAAGAACTTCCCTAAAAACAGTACTGTAATAATTCCTCCAAAACCTAAAATAGTTCAAGCATATAGATATTATTTTTATCGCAAATGGTAGTGCAGAATTCATTCCGTGTTTACAGGATTACATATACGTTCCAGAAAATACATATTTACACTTAATTCTAAAATAGATTTATAACTGTATTTTTAATCCTTATCCAAAATCGATTTTAATACTCTCTTAAAAGTATAATCTATTTGATAGGAATTAGAGATAAATCAATCTATTATCTGATTTTAATAGTTTTCTGTTCTACTTAGAGAATAATGCAATTTATAATTGCCTTTTCCATGATTTTTATTAATAAATAGACCATTATCTAAAAAAACTAAATCATCAAAATTTGTACAACCAAAAATTTGTCCATAAGTTGTTGTAATTGACTAGTCCTAAATAATCGATACAGATTATTAGACAAATATATTTAATTAAACACCTGTAATATTTTTTATTGCAGGTGTTTATACTTTTTTAGATAGTTTTAAAATTCGATTCTAAGACCTATTTGATTTGTACTTGCCAATAAAGTTGTTTTGGGAGCTGGTTTATAATCTTCGACTAAACCGTTATTATACTTTGCAAGTGCTGATTTGATTTTTTTAGGATAACCAATTTTAATAGGGATAGAAGCAACAATTAGTGCTCCACCAATGATGGCTGCGGTCATATTTGTTCGTTCGGATTTTACAGATGGATAATACCCGTTTCCAGAATAAGATGTTGTACTATTGTCGGTGTTCATACCAATAATTAGGTTTGTTGCTACTAGTCCTATTCCACTATAAAAAAGAACATTTCCCCATGTTTTTTTACTTCGTCCTGAATTATAAAGCCCTAATACTTCACTATTGTTAATCAATAGTTTACGAACTTCATCGGGTGATATTTTTTTGTTTTCATAATTATAAACAGTTCCTCCACTTTTATAAGTGAGTTGTTGCGAAAAAGATGTTAACGATAATATCAAAAGGAGATAGGTAATAATTTGTTTCATGACTTTTATTTTTGTTATTGTTTATTTAACATTTCATTGTTGCGAACACGGAAAGAATTTCTCAGCACTAGTTGGGTTAACCCATTCCTATGAGTTCTTTCTTTTTTAAGATCCAAATGTCATTTTGTTTTTCAAAATAATATCGTTCTTTAATCATACTTATACCTATTATTTTTTTCACATCAATACTAGCATCAATATTACTTAATTTGAAATTAGAAAAGCTTACAAATAAAACATTGCCATCATAATTGTTTAACTTAACAATATTAATTTTATATTCAGATTTAAAATGGATTAAATCACTTTTATGTAAATTAAATCTCAAAAATTCTTGTTCATTTATTTGATTAGTGTTTATTAAAATTGAGTCTAGTAAACCAACTCTAATTTTTTCGATTTTAATATCCTTAAATTTTCCAGAACGTGGTATTTTACTCATATCAAATCTTTCGATAGAGTCTATTAAAGTATTTATATTTTGAATTATAAATTCTCTACCACTATTATCTGAGACAACTTGATTATTATTGTTTAAATCATTTTTATTTTTACAGCTCCATAATAAAACAATCAATATTATCATTTTTAATTTACCATCCATTTTGTGTTGCATTTTGTGTTGAACCTTTAATTGCTTGTATCCCTTGAAACGCATTAGTTTCAAAAATTTGACCAGCTTCAAAGTCAGTAATTTTGCCAATAGTAATATTGCTTGAAAGACCATTCCAAAATCTTCCATAATGAACTAATTCATGTAAAACTGTAACCCCAGCGAAAAAAGATGTGCCATTCAGACTTTCATACGTTTTTGTAATATCATTTTTGTAACCACCACTTTCTAGGCTAGATACAAATTTATCATTAATATAGACATGATACGGGTCAAAATCTCCTGGCCAAGCTCTTTTAAACATTCCCCATTCTCCACTTGTATCTCCAACTTTAACTAACTTAACAAGATTACCTAGCGAAAGTAATTTTAATAATTCTGGTTTGCTATATCCACTTGTCTCAGACATAGATTGTAAAACTTCAGAATTATTTTTCACATAAGATCTTAATTTTGAAAGAGTTTTATAGAGTTCTGGATATTTACTCTCAATTTCACTTTTTAATTGTATCATATGTACATAATGATTCAATCCTGAAACTACTAATCCTGTTACTGCTCCCTGCCAAAAATTACCACCAGTAAGTGCCGCACCAGCTCCACCAGAAACTGTACCAAAGGCAATCATACCTAAATTTCCAGTACCTGATCCAATTCCACTCATACCAGTATTTGCTAAAGCAACTCCATTTTTTCCAGCCTCACTCATACTAGAACCACCACTCCATACACTCGCTGCAATGCTACTTAAGGCTCCAGCAGCAAAACCACTCCAGAACTTACCTCCTGAAATTGCTGTCATTCCTCCTTGAAAAGTTCCATGTGCTGCTGCTTGAAATGCTGCTTGCGAAAAGAAATTACTAAACAGATTTCCTGCTGCACTACCAATCCCAAAAGTTACAGCTGCACTTGCTGCACCTATAAATGTAGCTTTTGTAGCACCGCCTAAAGTAAACGGCACATCGGCTAGTAAAGCAGTCAAAGTGTATGTTGTGAGTGCAATAGCCGCTCCTATAATAACTGCAGCCCCTAAAGTAATAAATTCTTCCCCGCTTGGATCCGTATATTTTAACGGGTTATTAAGAACGTAGGCATACCGATTGTAATTTTGTGTATTTTCTACTTGTTGTATGTAATTATCTGGTTGTAAAAAACGGTGTAATTTTGGGTCGTATAAACGGCCATTCATATTTATGAGTCCCATACTTTGTATGTGCTCATGTCCCGTATACCCACGATCCAAAACGGTTAACCCGTCCAGAGTTACACCAGCACCATTTTGTACTTTGATTATCGCTCCCCAAGCGTCATAAAGACGCTTTTCAACAATAGTTGCACTATTATCTGTAATAGCGACAATACTACCTTGATAATCACGATGTAAATATAAATAATTTGCAGGATTTATATCATCCGATTTTAATACAACTGGTGCTGAATAGCCATCACCTCCTATATAGGTTACGAACTCTACTGCTCCTGTTGTTTTATCTTCTTTAATCTCCATCGATCCATCGGCAGAGTAATGCTTGTAATAGCGACGTTGTAATTTATCATCTTGTAATCCGCCATAAAACATAG
Organism: Flavobacterium sp. GL_143; assembly: GCF_057834355.1. Classification (NCBI taxonomy): domain Bacteria; kingdom Pseudomonadati; phylum Bacteroidota; class Flavobacteriia; order Flavobacteriales; family Flavobacteriaceae; genus Flavobacterium; species Flavobacterium sp. GL_143. The sequence goes on from NZ_CM174401.1 coordinate 5,512,376, forward strand.
TACTACGGTCATTACCACCATTATAGACAAAATTTATATAATCGTTGTAAGTTCCATCACGACCTAGTTCTTTTATTCTTACAGGACTTTTAAAAGTATTGTAAGTAACTTCTACTCCCATTTTAGGAGCTGTGTTTGCTCCAGAGCCTCTGTTTTGGTAATAAGTTAAAGCTTCAGGGGTCAGCGTTATCGAATTATTCTGGTATGTTTTACCTGTAACTGTATAGTTGTATGTTCCTACGCTATTTTGAGAAATTTTACCTTTGGCATCATAATTTTGAGTTTCTGGAACGCCCTGTGCATTGTAATAACTTGTTAAACGATCTAATTCGTCATAACTAAAATTCTCATTCCAATTAAATAAATTATTTGTTCGGTTAGTCAGGTTACCTCTTTTGGGTTCAAAAGAGGTTGTTAACGTCATAATATTCACCGGTGTTGTTCCTGCTTTATCATGTTTGAACTTTTCGGCATAACCATATTGGTCATACGTATTGTTAATCACGATACCATTTCCTAGAGAAGCACCAGTAAGCTGTCCTCTTTCGTTTACAGCATTGGTTTGCCACAATACTTGCTGAGTAGCATCATCGACTATTTGCCAGGGGAAACCATTTTGATAGGTGTTCTTTACTGTTTTAGCACTTGTTTTTCCACTTGCAAAGGCTATAGAAGTTTCTTTATCGGCTCTTCCGTAAGTGTCATAGGTTAGTTCTTTTGTAAAAGTAGCATAAGGAGTCGTTTCGATAGTTCTGGATACTCTTTTATAATTATCATAGTCATAGTTATTGGTAATAACACTGCTTTCAAATGTGTTTGTAAAAATACTGCTTGTAATTTGGTTTAAACCATTATAAGCATAAGTAGTTTTACTATTGGTATTGGTGCCTACAATTGTTTTTTCAATTGTTTTTCCTGCATCATCATACACAAATGAAGTAGTTCCGTTAGGTGTCGTTTCTGTTTTCATTTGCCCAAACGCATCATAAGAGTATGTATAGGTACCAGCACTGGGGTCGGTCATGGCTGTTTTATTTCCCCAACCATCAATGGTTATCTCTACTTTATTTCCTTCGTAATTAGACTCTTTAAGTTTCCCATTGGCATAATAAACAAAATTGATAGTACCTCCGGGATCGGTGGTTTGTATTTTGTTACCCAATGCATCTACAGTAGCTGTAGTTATTCTTCCATCATCAGTACTAATTGTCTTTAATCCTTCGTATTTTATTGTTTGTATTTTATCAGTAGGTAATGTAACTTTTATTGGTCTCATTAAATAATCGTATTCATACGAAGTCCATTTGTTAGGGGATGATAAGCTAGGTTCACTTTCTTTGGTTTTTCTCCCTAATCCATCGTAAACAGTCTGTTTTGATACCTGAGAATTCGCAGCAAAACCTTTAGTTAAATTAATAACTGCTCTTCCTAATACATCAAATACGGTCATAGTTTCAGACCCCATATTAGTTGTGCTTTTTGTGGTATATCCGCCATCTGACTGTTTTTCATACACAATGTTTGTAACAAGAGGTGTTTGAGAAGCATTGGTAATAGTACTAGTGGTTAATTTACCCCAATTATCATATACAAAATCGCTAACGACTCCCATATAATCAATAGATTTAGTTACTTGTCCTAGTATATTGTAACTATAACTAGTAACGAATCCCTGATGATCTGTTTTTTTAATTACAAATCGTTTCGTAGCATCATATTCATCGGTAATAGTTCGTGCCGGAACAGTAATAGGAGCAGCGGGAGCACTAACTTTTTTGGTCAATAAATTTCCTACTGTATCATAGGTCATATCTTCTATTATAGCATAGGTATTATGACCTTTTTTTTCTGTTTGGGTTAAATTGGTTCCTGTGTAGGTATATTTTTCCTCAGATGTTCTGGTATCTCCTGTATAAATAGTGGCAGAAGAATTTACCTTCTTAGGTCTTCCTATATAATACCCGTTACCAACTCCTGTGGGGTTGTTGTCATATTGTGTATTGACAATTGTTGTACCTTGTAAAGTTCCTCCGCTATATTGTCTCGATATGCTTTGTGTCTCCAAACCGTAATAATTTGTACTCTCCACAGTGCCATCATAAGTAAAACTGGTTTCGTTTTTTACTCCCGCAAGATGATCTTCGGTAGTTTGTTTGGTCAACAATACATTGTAAACACTACTGTTTGTTGTTGGTGCGTTTTCACTTTCCGAAAATGGATAGGCTCTAAACACACTATTACCAATTGCTTTTGCAGTAAATCCTGGTTTTAAAATTATTTGCTGTGCCTGATAATTAACATTTAGATCATTGTTTATAACAGATGAAGCTGTAATCGAATTACTCGCTTTGGTAGTTTCACTTGTAGTTACAGGATTTACAATGTTTATGTCACTAGGTAATGGAGTAGATGGTGTATCACCTCCTTTGGAATAGGTAGCAAACACGTTAGTTTTAGTGCTCAATAACCCAGATGGTACAGTCGCAAAAACAGTTGATGGGTTTGTACTTGACCAAGTAATGGTATTAGCACCTCTAAGGTTGGGGTCATTATATTGAGTAGTCCATATTTTAGCATCAGATGATGATACGTACCAGCTACTTCTGGTAGTTCTGGCAAAACCTACCGTACCATAATTATAATTGGATATATAACTTCTGTACCTGAAATCCTGATACTTTGAAACGCCATTTATTGTTGCTGTAAGTTTAGAAACTAAAAAGCTTTCTGGATTTCGGATAATTTCTACATTAGGATAAAGAGCAGTTTCACTGGAAGAATAAAAATCACTAGATATATCCCCTAAACCACTTTCAATAGCTTCCATCGGTTTGTATTCGATGGTTTGCTTGATATTTCCGCTAGCCTCCGTTACCGATTTTAGTCTGTTATCGGTATTGACATTTTTATTGAATTGATAGTATTCGATTCTATTGTAATGTCCTCTGATAAGTACCAACTCGGTATTTGCTCCATTATATCTATAATTTGAGGTTATCGGAATTGGAATGTCTGGAGAATTAGATTGGAAATGAACATACCCTCCAATTGGAAGTTTAAAATCCGAATTATAAGTTAAAGGAAAGGTTACTGCACTAGTACTGTTTCCGATATTATTAGTAAACGCAGTTACTTGCCACTGCGTATCATGATCATTAATTGTCCATTTTGGTTTGTAATACTTCCTCCAAACACGTACTAAATCTGATTTTCCATCTCCATTAATATCAATCGCATAATAATTACTATACTGCACCTGTGTAGTGTAATCAGAACCATCTTTACTTGTGTCTGGTCTATATTCTACAATATTATGAGATTCTTTAGTGAAAAATTCACCTCCAGCTGGATTTTGATTACTATAATAAATATGCCATAGGGTATGACCTTCTCCTCCTAAAGTATTTGGAATCATAAGGTCTGTTTTTCCATCCCCATTATAATCTCCAAATAATATTTGTTTTCGTAAATCAAGATCAGGCATACTCCCTTCTCCAATGATTTCTAATTTAACCCAAGGAGCTGCATTAAGTTGTTTAAAACTAAATATTTTGTACGTTTTGGTTTGATTGTTTAATGTTAGAATATCAGACTTACCATCACCATCCAAATCCATTACATATTGTTTATTCCATTGATCAGCACCAATAAGAGGAATAGGGCTTTCAACTTTTGTATAACTTGATGTTCCTAATGTATTTGAACTATTCGGGTTTAAAGATAAAAGATAATATTCATAACCATCATCGATAACTTCATATATGCATCTTCCTGCATGTATAGGATCATCCTCTCTAACAACAATGGAGCGAACCACTTTTCTTTCATTTTTAGTAGCAATAATTAGTATATCCGAAACTCCATCTCCATTAAAATCACCTTCTAAATAGGTATTATTAGTTTTAAGTGTAAAAGGTTCTCCTTCCATATTACTACATCTGGAATCTTGTTTATTTATCCTTTTATTATTAAAAGTAATACTCTTAGAATATGCATTTACAAAAGAATTATTTTTTAAGTTATAAATTTCAAAATCCAGATTATCTGCAGACTCTGTTATTTTTACTATAGATTGAAATTGGTTTATTTTATTATCCGTTAATGTAGTTGCTGTAAGTACTTTACTTGGAACTATTGTAAAAGGCAAACTAATAGGAGCGTTTCCTATATTGCCATTAAATAAATTAGTAAAAATTTGATTGTTGGCTACAAAATCTAATCTTCCATCTCCATCAAAATCTCCTACTAGATCTGTCTTATCAAAAGCAAGTTCGTTAGTGTATTCTTTTTCTATTCTTGTTGTTGTTGTATTTGTTTTGTCATACTCAAAAACAACGGGATTAGAAGGCTCACTTTGGGCATTAAATTCTTGTATTTGAGTCACTCTTTCGTAACCTAAATCAGGATCTGCTATTTGAGTAAGTTGGTATTTTCTAAATAAACTATTGTTTGCATAAACTTGTATGTTATCCAAAATTTTAGTTGCATATACCGCACCTCCTTTAATATAATCTCTTTCTATCCTTTTTGCATCTTTGTAAACGAAAACTATTTTATTTTGAGTTGCAATTCCTGTGGTAGCATTTCCACTAAATGTAATATTGTCAATATACAATTGATTGGTACTATTATAAGCAACTGTCGTGTAATTATAATTAATATAATTTCCATTAGGGTCTTCATAGCGTACAATATACCATGAGTTTACTGAAACAGAGTTTTGTAAATTTCCAGAACCTTGAGAACCATACCAACTTCTTGAGCCATCAGGAGCTGTTACAATAAAATGAGTTGTAGTACCCTCAGTTTTTAATTCAATTTTAGTATTGCTTTTATATTCTGTCTCATAAATTGATCCGGGTGCCCAATACGTTCCCGTTTTTAATAATAATCGTTGCCCATCAAGAGCTAATTTATCGTCTGTATCAAAATCAACGCCATCAACAAAACCATCAATATCTCTTCTGGTTGCCATACGACTAATAGTAGAGATACTATTAATACTCCAACCTTGCCCAGCAATACCTCCTTTTATCCCACTACTATAGGTAAGATTTATTACAGGAGCTACATTTTTTATACTAGGAGGAATAGCTATAGGTAAATTATATGTAGCTGTACCTGAGCTTGAAATTTGTAATTCTCCTTTGGTATCTGTAAAGTTTTGCGAAAACGCTAAATGAGTAACAAAAAATAAAATGAGTAGGTAAAATTGTTTCATGTATAATTTATTGCTTAATAATTTTTATTGTTTTTTGATCTCCACTAGTATAAATCAATGCAACTACGTACACACCAGTAGGATAACTTTGAAAAGAAATATTTTGAGTATTTAGTTTTTCGGTTTTATGGTAGGTCTTTAGTATTTGTCCGTTTAAACCATAAACAACTATAGATGAAACACGATTATCATCTTTTAGTTCCCATTTAAGATATAATTCTTCTCTTACCGGGTTTGGATAATATGATATAACATCTTCTGGTGAGAATTTTTGTAAATCCTCATCTGTAATTGCTTCTATTTCTTTAGGAATATCTTTAATTAGTTTAGCCGTGCAACCTGAAAGACATAGCTCTCTTAAAATTTGATTACCTGCTGCATCATAATTAAACGTGATTTTTGTTTGGGCATTAATTGTCATTGCAAATACTAACAAGGCTAGTGATAAATAATATTTCATGATATAATTTTTATTTCTTCTCTATTAACTTCTTCATTTGAGCTTTTAACTCTTCCATATCTTTATTCTGCTGAATTAAATAAAGAGTTAGTTCTTCTATTTTTTCCTGTTGTATTTTTACCATTTCGCCTAGCGCCAATCCTTTTTCTGTAACTTCTTTAGCCGAAGGGACATTTGGTAAATGACCATTTTTATTTATAAATTTTTCAACTTCTTTTAAATTAGGCAATTTATAATCTTTACTAAAAACATAATCTGCCCAAGTGCTGTAAACTTTTATTTCTTCTGCTCTTATCTTTCCTTTTACTGAGAGTCTATAGGTGTCATTCCCATCCGTAAAGCTTGAACTTCCGATACCTACATTAGAATCTGTTAAAATATTTCCTTCTATTTTTGCACTACCATCTTGTACAAACAATTTATGGTCTAAACTATTCGGATGATTTGAATATCCTCCAATAACAACTCGACTGTTAGCTTTTCCTAACTGCATATATACAATATCATTACCATCTTCAAAAACCTTCAAAAATTCTTGTTGACTTTTATTAAACATTATCATTTGTGTACTTCCTCCTGTTTGAGCTGTAATTCTAAATCTACTAAAGTTTAATCTATCGCCTAATCCAAAAATAAAATTGGATTTGCTATCCAAGTTAGATTGAGGAAAATCATAATAATTAAACATTCTAGCTATTGATGATCCAGAAACAAGAGACCCAGCTTGAATAATTTGACATTTGTAATTCCTGTCAGTATAATCTACAAAAGATTGTCCATCAGGTAAACTCAAACCTGTAAATACAGCTAATTTTGCTTTGACTTCTCCATTAACATCTAATGTCGATGTTGGATTAGTAGTCCCAATACCCACATTAGTATTAGAAGTTGGTGAATTTGGTAAAATACTTCCTGCACCACCTGTAGAAGTACTAATTTGTGCATTTGTAGTAATAGTACTTAATATAAAAATTCCTAAAGACAAAAGAGTAAAGGTTGGTTTCATTTTATTGTAGTTTTGTTTGTAGATTAATTCTCTCAAACATACTAAATAAAATTGCATGAAAACAAAAACAATTAAGATTTTCTTAACTAATTAATTTTATATCTCAAATAAATGAAAAATGCTAATAGAAAAAGAAAACGACTTATAACCTGTGCTATAGCAGCTCAGTTTTTTATAATTTTTGTCAAGGTTTTATAATACCAATTTTTAATATTACACTCAACTTATTTTAAGGAACAAATTTTAAATAGATCAGTCTGAGTATATTTTTTAATGAAGTTCAAGGCTAGAATTTATTTAAAATATCAACTATATAACTTACTTCATCATCTGTCAAAACTGGGCTTATTGGCAAACTTAAAACTTCATTATGAATTTTTTCGGTAATAGGAAAAGGTAAATCATTCCATTGTGGGAATGCTTTTTGCTTATGTGGCGGAACAGGATAATGAATCATCGATTGAACATTATTATCTAATAAATAAGTTTGCAAATCATTCCTGTCCTGAGTTCTAATAACAAATAAATGAAATACATGATTATCTGAGAAATCCCAAAATGGTAGAATTATTTTCTTATTTTTTATTTCAGTCAAATATCTCTTTGCAATAATTCTGCGTCGTTCATTTTCTGCATCTAAATTTGGCAATTTTACATTCAAGAATGCTGCTTGCAATTCATCCAGTCTCGAATTTACACCTATAAAATCATTATAATATTTTGTCTCGGAACCATAATTACGAAGCGAAAACAAAATCTTAGCCAACTCAGAATCATTCGTCGTAATTGCTCCACCATCTCCCAAAGCACCTAAATTCTTCCCAGGATAAAAACTGTAAGCTACAGCTGAATTCTGATCGCTCATCGCTGAAAGCTCATTGCTGACGGCTCCATGCGATTGCGCAGCGTCTTCAACGATTAAAAGATTATTTCTAGTTGAGATCTCATTTATTGCATCCATTTCGGCTAATTGTCCGTATAAATGAACTACTAAAATAGCTTTAGTTTTAGATGTGATTTTTTCCTGAATCAAATCAGGGTCAATATTGTATGTCTCAAATTTTGGCTCGACCAAAACAGGAACTAAATCTGCTTGTAAAATAGCTAGAATACTGGCGATATATGTATTTGCTGGAACAATGACCTCATCTCCTTTTTGCAGTTTTCCTAACTGAATATATCCTTTAAAGATTAAGGTTAATGCATCTAGACCATTTCCTACTCCAATACAATATTTTACACCACAATAATCTGCAAAAGATGCTTCAAACGCTTTGACTTCTTTTCCTAAAATATACCAACCATTATCCAAAACTGCTTCCATCTTTTCCTGAAATACTTTTTTGTACGGCTCATTTATTTTTTTTAAATCTAAAAAGGAAATCATAGTAAAACGTTGTTTAATAAATCATAATTTATTGTTTCTACTTCATAAAAATCGTGAATAATTGTACTTGCACCAAAACTTTCTTTCCAATATGACAATCCTTCATTTAGTTTTTTTCCTTGATTTTCATTGGATATCCCAAAATCAAAAAATATTTTTTCTGCAAATACTTCTTTTATTAAAGACTCAAATAAGAAATCCAAACTTCCCAGATTATCATCGTTTTCATTCTTAGATATGTATTGACAATGTACCACGTTATTACTTTCGAAAACAGTTGTTCCTGCTACGATTTCATTATTCTTATACACATTAAACTGTCTAATATTCTCCGTGAAAAAAACTTTCAGAGAGGTTATTTCTTCTAAAGTATGAACTGGTTTTGCTTTATGTCTTTTATCTAAATTCGGAATCAGAATTTCATTCCAAAATCCTTCGAAATTATTTTCTTCCTTAATTATTAAGTTATTAGAGATGGCTTTTTGAATACCTCTTTTTCTGATTTTTGATATTTTATTTTCCTGAGATAAATCCAAAACCGAAAGGGAATCCCGACGAACTAATTTTGCTTCAGCTAAAAATAAAGCATATAGTATTTCTTCTGCAGGTTTTAAATGATAAATCGAAGGAAGAGTTTTCAAATGCAATTTTCCAATAGTATTTTCATTCAAAAAAATTAAAATACTTTTAAAAATTTCGATAACCGAAACAAGATTAGTTTTTTCATCATAAACCAAACCACCATAAGTCAATCCTTGATGAGAATAAACTACATTACCGACTTTATTTGCAGGTAAAACTGAAACTAATTTTTCATTTTCAAAAACTAATAAGGAAAAATCCTCGAATCGGTCTTTATGATATTCCATAAAATCACGATGAAACAAGAAAGTAGCATTTTTAGCTTGACCGATAAAGTCATTCCACTTTTCATAATCTGTTTCCTGATATAATTTTACGGTATAGTTTTTCACGATTTATTATTGGAATTCATTAGAGAAATCATTTAGCGTTTATGCTCTAAAGCTGGCAAATACCATTTATACTTTACAGCCATTAATCGGACGATAATAATAACAACGCAAGTTACGAGGTACAAAATATCATCATTGAGATTCAATTTTTTCAATGCAAAAAAAACAATTCCGCCTAGAATACAAATGGTAGCATAAATTTCTCTTCTAAAAATCACTGGAATCTCATTGCATAAAATATCTCGAGTTACACCTCCAAAACACGCTGTCATAGTACCTAGTGCAATACAAATTATAGGGTGTAAACCTGTAATTATTCCTCTTTCCAGACCTATTAACGTAAAAACTCCTAAGCCGATAGTATCAAATAAAAACAATGATGTTCTTAGTTTATCAAACTTTTTTCTAAAAATAACAGATAAAATAAATCCTAAAATAATAACATACACATACTTTAAATCAAGCATCCAGCCCACAGGTGTTCTCCCAATTAAGACATCACGCACTGTTCCCCCACCTACTGCAGTAACAAAGGCAATTATAAAAACCCCAAACGGATCCAATCTTTTATTCATTGCCGTCAACGCGCCAGACATTGCAAATGCCATTGTCCCAATGATATCTAATAAGCTAAACATTTATATGCTTTTAAAATGAAATGAAATTCTAGTATTCTGACAAAAATAAAGAAATCCACATTATAAATAGGTGCTAACCCTAATTAATAAATTGTAGTCATTTTGAAAAAATAGTATTGAATTTAAAATTTAAAAAATCTTATTACCTTAGCCACTTACAAACTCAGCACTTTTTCCCTTGAAACAAATTACTTCGATACAAAACCCATTTATAAAATCATTAGTGTTATTGCAAGAAAAAGCAAAAGCACGCAAACAAACCGGAACGTTTTTAATAGAAGGAAAACGCGAGATTTCATTGGCCATAAAAGGCGGCTATGAAATAGAAACGATTTTGTTTTTACCCGAATTAATTTCTGAAAACGAAATCAATAAATTAACTGGCAAACAAGTTAATTTAATCGAAATCAATAAAGAAATCTATCAAAAACTAGCTTATCGAGATACAACCGAAGGTGTTTTGGCTATAGCCAAAACCAAATCGTTGCAATTATCTGATTTAAAATTATCCGATAATCCGTTAATTCTTGTTGCCGAAGCTCCTGAAAAACCAGGAAATATTGGTGCATTATTACGTACTGCCGATGCAGCAAATTTGAATGCTGTAATTATTGCCAACCCAAAAAGTGATTTATACAACCCAAACATTGTTCGCTCAAGTGTAGGTTGCTTATTTACCAACCAGATTGCAACGGGAACAACTTCTGAAATTATTACTTTTTTAAAAGAAAATAAAATCAATTTTTACTGCGCTACATTACAAAACTCAACTTCATACCACACTCAGGATTTCACAACACCAACAGCTTTGGTCGTTGGTACCGAAGCTACCGGATTAACCCAGGAATGGAGAGATGCAGCGACACAAAATATCATTATTCCGATGGAAGGTGAAATAGACAGCATGAATGTTTCGGTTGCAGCAGCCATATTAATTTTTGAAGCAAAAAGACAACGAGGTTTTAATCAATTATAAAATTTAAAGTATGAACTATAAATTATCACTTTTAACACTATTATTCGGTTTTACGGTTTCTGCACAAATCACCAATCAAGAAGTTGATGCACTGGTAGAAAACACTCTAAAAACATTTAACGTTCCTGGAATTGCTGTTGCTATTATTAAGGATGGAAAAATCGTACAGGCTCAAGGTTATGGTGTAAAATCTATCATAACAAAAGAGAAAGTCGATGCAAATACCCTTTTCGGAATTGCGTCTAACAGTAAAGCTTTTACAAGTGCTGCCCTTGCAATGTTAGTTGATGAAGGAAAGATAAAATGGGATGATAAAGTGGTAAAATATCTTCCAAATTTTAAGATGTACAATGAATATGTGACGCAGGAATTTACGATTCGAGATTTATTAACTCACCGTAGCGGACTTGGGCTTGGAGCAGGAGATTTAATGATTTGGCCTGACGGTAGTGACTTTACTGCACAAGATATTACCCAAAACTTACAGTATTTAAAACCTGTTTCAGGCTTTAGAACCAAATACGATTATGACAATTTATTGTATATCGTTGCCGGCGAAATTGTGCATGTAGTAAGCGGAAAAAGCTGGTGCGATTTTGTTGAAGAACGCATCATGAAACCATTAGAAATGAATCATAGTGCAGCTTCATTTTTGCGCTTAAAAGACTCTACAAATATTATTGCTCCACACGTACCTATTGACGGAAAATTAAAAGTAATTAGCAGATATAAAAATCAACTTTTTGATGCAGCTGCTGGTATTTATTCAAGCGTAAATGACTTGAGCAAATGGGCAATTATGCAAATGAATAACGGTAAATATGGATCTGACAATAAACAATTATTTTCAGAAAAAGAACATGACGAGATGTGGCAGTTGCAAACTATTATCCCAGCAAGAACCAGAGCTCCATACAATACTCATTTTAGCGGATATGGTTTAGGCTGGTTCCTAAGTGATGTAAAAGGATACAAGCAGGTTACTCATACTGGTGGATTAGAAGGCATTGTAACTCAGGTAACTTTAATTCCTGAGCTACAATTAGGAATTATCGTCTTAACAAATCAGCAATCAGGTGCAGCATTTACTGCAATTACAAATACTATAAAAGACAGCTATTTAGGCATTAAATCTGAAGATTATGTTGCATTATACAGCAACAAAATGAAAGCAAATGAAGAAACAGCAGACAAAGTAACCGATGAAGTTTGGGCTGTTGTTGCTAAAAATAAAAAAGATAAACTAAAAACTGATTTTACCAAAATTACTGGAACTTACAAAGACAATTGGTTTGGAGAAGTTACCATTACAGAAAAAAAAGGAAAGGTATATTTTGCGTCCAAACGTTCTCCTCAATTAGTAGGTGAAGCATTCTTTTATAAAGATGGAAATTATGTAGTAAAATGGGATAATGCCTATTTTCATGCAGACGCACACCTTTTCTTTAAATATGATTCTAACGGAAAAGCTACTAATTTAAAAATGCAAGCAATTTCTGAATTAACTGATTTCAGTTACGATTTTCAAGACTTAGACTTTATTAAAATTCCGTAAATTTTATAGATTCAAAGGAACAGAGACACAAGGAAACAAAGGTTAAAAAAAGAATAAACTTTACGTAGCTTGGTGTCTCTTTGTGAAACTTTGCTAAATAATTCCTTTTAGATAAAAACTGTTAATGTCCTTTCTAAAATTTATCTAGGAACTTCGATACTAAAATCTAAAATCAACACCTCATTCCCTTGTGTATATTGAAACTTATTCTTATTTTTAGGGAATTGAACCAGGCGAATATATGATAGAGATAGATATTGAAAAAGAGAATAAAGCAATTGCACAGGAATACAAAGAATTACTTCGAATTAGTTATCAGACTTTAAGTCCTACAGATAAAAAACTAATCCGAAAGGCTTTTGATGTTGCTGTTGATGCTCATAAAGAACAAAGACGAAAATCAGGCGAGGCATATATCTTCCATCCTATTGCTGTTGCAAAAATTGTAGCTTCCGAAATTGGTTTGGGAGCCACCTCGATTGCTGCTGCCTTATTGCATGATGTTGTCGAAGATACTCCACTGACTGTTCAGGACATTGAGCGTTTATTTAATCCTAAAGTTGCACAACTTGTAGAGGGATTAACTAAAATTTCGATGGTTCAAAGGGATTTAAATGCATCAATGCAAGCGGAAAACTTCCGTAAAATGATCCTTACCTTAAATGATGATGTTCGTGTAATTTTGATAAAATTAGCCGACCGTTTGCATAATATGCAAACTATGGATTCGATGGCTGAATACAAACAAACCAAAATTGCATCCGAAACATTATACATTTATGCTCCACTTGCACATCGATTGGGATTGTACAACATTAAAACTAAACTTGAAGATTTAGGATTAAAATATACTGAACCTGAAGTTTACAATGATATTGTAAGCAAAATTCGCGAAACCAAAGAAGAACAAGATGCTTACATCAAAGACATTTCTGATGTTCTTAAAAAATCTATGGATGAAGAAGGAATCGATTATATTATAAAAGGTCGTCCGAAATCTATTTATTCTATTCGAAGAAAAATGCGTGCGCAAAACGTAAGCTTCGACGAAGTTTATGACAAGTTTGCACTTCGAATTGTATATAAATCGAATCCCCATGACGAGAAATTTCTTGCCTGGAAAATATATTCTATCGTAACAGACCATTACAGACCAAGCCCTAGCCGATTACGTGACTGGATTTCATCACCAAAATCTACTGGATACGAAGCTTTGCACATAACAGTAATGGGACCAAAAGGACGCTGGGTCGAAGTACAAGTTCGAAGCGAACGTATGGATGAAATTGCAGAAAAAGGATATGCAGCACATTACAAATATAAAAACGGGGCCACCGAAGAAAGTGGTTTGGATGTTTGGTTAAACTTACTTCGTGAAGCTTTAGAAAATTCCGAAACCAATGCGGTAGATTTTGTTGAGGATTTTAAAATGAATTTATATTCAAAAGAAATCTTTGTATTTACTCCAAAAGGAGAAATTAAATCATTGCCAAAAGGTGCAACCTCATTAGATTTTGCTTTTAGTATTCACTCCGAAATAGGAATAAAAACTCGTGGAACTCGTGTTAACGGACGATTAGTTCCTCTTAACTACGAATTAAAAAGTGGTGATCAGGTAGAAGTTATTACTTCTCAAAACCAAAAGCCAACCGTCAACTGGCTGGATTATGTTACCACATCCCGAGCTAAAAATAAAATTAAAAACGTTTTAAACGAAAACACCAAAAAGATTGCAGAAGAAGGAAAAGAATTACTTACTCGCAAACTTAAACACTTAAAAATTACGATTAGCGAACAAGTTATAAACGAGTTGGTTAACTTCTTTAAACTTAAAACGAGTTTAGATTTATTTTACAGAGTTGGTGTTGGCGCAATCGAAAATCAACAATTAAAAGATTATGCTGCCCAAAAAGGTAACACGTTTATTAATTTCTTCAAAAACAAAATAAAACGTAATAACAGCAATACAGCTGATACCGATATTCATAAACCTGAAATCAGCAGTAATTATGATATGTTGGTTTTTGGAACTGAGCACGATAAACTAGATTATAAATTATCTCCATGCTGTAACCCAATTCCTGGAGATGATGTTTTTGGATTTGTAACGATAAACGAAGGGATAAAAGTTCATAAGAAAGACTGTCCTAATGCCATCGGAATGCAATCCAACTATGCGTATCGCATAATGACTGCTAAATGGATTGATTCATCTCAAGAAGAATTTAAAGCTATTATCAATATTACAGGAATGGATGTTTTAGGACTTACAAACCAATTAACAAAAGTGATTTCTAACAACATGAACGTGAACATTCAGAGCATCTCTTTGAGTACCGATGCAGGGATTTTTCATGGTCAGATTGCAGTAATCGTACGAAATAATTCTATACTCAAGAAAATGATTAATAATATCAAAAAAATTGACGGTGTAGATAAAGTAACCAGAGAATATAGAACATAAGTGTCTGAATTTTCACGATTAAACATTTGAACGTGAAACTTTAAACAGGAAACTTTTATTCATTTAAAAATAATAAATTATCTTTGCAGGATATGACACTCATTTCAACTGACAACAACAAAAATCAAGAAATTGTAAAAAATGTTTTTACATTATATCTTGAACAAAAAGGGCATCGTAAAACACCTGAGCGCTACGCAATACTTCAGGAAATATACGATAGTGAAGAACATTTTGATATTGAAAACTTGTATATCAAAATGAAAAACAAAAATTATCGTGTAAGTAGAGCCACTTTATATAATACAATCGAATTATTATTAGATTGTGCTTTGGTTCGTAAACATCAATTTGGGCAAAATCAAGCCTACTACGAAAAATCGTATTTTGACAAGCAACACGATCATATCATTATGACTGATTCTGGTGAGGTAATCGAATTTTGCGACCCTAGAATTCAGACCATAAAAAAAACAATCGAAGAAATATTTGATATCGAAATCACGAATCATTCCTTATATTTTTACGGAAACAAAAAACAGAAATAGACAATCGCTAAAAAAGATTGTTCTCAAAAATATTTAAATAAAAATAGATAACAAATTAATCTGAGCAGGCGGTAAAAACTGCCTCGACATTAAAATTAAAAACAGAATGACCGTAGATTTATTACTAGGATTACAATGGGGAGATGAAGGTAAAGGGAAAATTGTAGACGTTCTTACCTCTAATTATGACATTATTGCTCGTTTTCAAGGTGGACCAAATGCAGGACATACTTTAGAATTCGACGGAATAAAACACGTTTTAAGAACAATTCCATCAGGAATTTTTCATGAAAAGTCTATTAACATTATTGGTAATGGAGTTGTAATTGACCCAGTGGTTTTCCAAAAAGAAATTGAAGGTCTAGAGAAATTTAATTTAGACATCAAAAGCAAATTAATTATATCTAGAAAAGCACACTTAATTTTGCCAACACACCGTTTACTTGATGCAGCTTCTGAAGCATCAAAAGGAAAAGCAAAAATTGGTTCTACATTAAAAGGAATTGGTCCAACTTACATGGACAAAACTGGTAGAAACGGTTTACGTGTTGGTGATATAGAATTAGAAGATTTTAAAGAACGTTACAGAGCATTGGCAGACAAGCATGAAGCTATGATTGCTTTTTATGATGTTGCTATTCAATACAACTTAGCAGAACTTGAAAAAGAATTCTTTGAAGCTATCGAAGAACTAAAAAAATTAGATTTTATTGATAGTGAAGAATATATGTACCAAGCTCAGAAAGCAGGTAAATCTATTTTATGCGAAGGTGCTCAGGGATCTTTACTTGATGTAGATTTTGGAACATATCCTTTCGTAACTTCATCTAATACTACTGCTGCAGGAGCATGTACTGGTTTAGGTATTGCGCCAAACAAAATTAAAGAAGTTTACGGAATTTTTAAAGCATATGTTACTCGTGTAGGTAGCGGTCCTTTTCCAACTGAACTTTTTGACGAAGTTGGAGCTACAATGGCAAAAATCGGAAACGAATTTGGATCTGTTACAGGAAGACAAAGACGTTGTGGATGGTTAGACTTAGTAGCTTTAAAATATGCTGTTCAAGTAAATGGTGTTACACAATTAATGATGATGAAAGGTGACGTACTTTCTGGATTCGAAACTTTAAAAGTGTGTACTGAATACAACTACAAAGGACAAAACATTTCTCATTTCCCTTATAATATTGAGCCAGAAAATGTAACTCCTGTTTACAAAGAGTTTAAAGGATGGCAAGCTGATTTAACTGGAATGACAACTTATGATCAATTACCGATTGAATTAAAAGAATATATCGAGTTTATCGAGAAAGAAGTCGAAGTGCCTATCAAGATTGTTTCTGTAGGTCCAGACAGAAAACAAACGATACTTAAATAAAAACATTAAACGCTCTGAAATCCAGGGCGTTTTTTTTGCCAAAAAAATATTTCACACATGAGCAATCCTAAAATAAATATAACTGAGACTAAATTATTATCTGATAATTGGTATGTATTAAACAAAGTAACGTTTGATTATCAAAAGAATAACGGAAAGCAAGAAACCCATAGCCGAGAAGTATATGACAGAGGGAATGGCGCAGCAATATTACTTTATAATTCTGAAAAGAAAACAGTAGTCCTAACAAGACAGTTTCGCATGCCAACTTATCTTAACGGAAATGAATCTGGAATGATGGTTGAAGTTTGTGCTGGACTTTTAGACAAAGACAATCCTAAAGAATGTATCATCCGTGAAACGGAAGAAGAAACAGGATATCGATTAAAGAATGTAGATAAAGTAATCGAAACCTATATGTCACCAGGATCGGTAACCGAAATTCTATATTTATTTACAGGCGAATATGACGAAAGCATGAAAGTTAGTGACGGTGGCGGGCTCGACATTGAAAATGAAAACATCGAAGTACTAGAAATGACTTTTGATGAAGCTTACAATATGATTGCAACTGGAGAAATAAAAGATGCCAAAACAATTTTATTATTGCAACACGCCAAGATAAAAGGATTGATTTAATATTTGTTCCTTATGCAAAGAAATTTTCATACACTACTTTAAATCCATAAGCAATACAAAGCAGCGAGGAAATTATGATTAATACGTATTGTAGTTTTTGAGATTTGAGTACATTTTTAGCAAAAGGAATACTGAATAATCCAGAGGCTAAAAACATCCCGAAAATTGAACCTAATCCAAAAACTAAGATATACATTAATCCTTCTAAAACCGTTTTCATCTGAGAGATTACTAATACGACCAAAGCGCCACTGCCCGCCAATCCATGAATTAATCCTACACCAAATGCTGCCCGATATCCCTTAGATTCATCTGGATGTTCATGCTCAAACAAATCTATGGGATGAGAATGGGTATATGTATGAGAATGCAAATGGGTGTGGGTAACGCCATTACTATGGGTATGTTCATGTGAGTGCGTGTAGGTATGAGTATGGGTATTTTTTTTAAATAACTTAAACAAACGAAAAACACCTAGTATAATCAACATTAAACCAACAGTTCCTTCAAGATAACTAAAAACACTTTCCTTTATAATTACCTTAAAACCAATCATAACAACACCTATCACAAAAATGGTAAGGGTATGTCCTATTCCCCAATACATCCCATCTTTGGCAGCTTTCTTTATATTTTTTCTATTAGTTACTAAATTATTAACAGCCAATAAATGATCCATTTCAAGAGCATGTTCTAATCCTGCATAAAGTGTTATTATTATTCCAATCATAACAACTACAAATAATTATAATATGCAGCACACGCTCCTTCAGAAGAAACCATTGGTGCTCCTAATGGATTAGACGGTTTGCATTTTTTTCCAAATTCGGGGCATTGGTTTGGTTTTTTAGTTCCTCTTAAAATTTCTCCTGCAATACAATTTTGGTCAGTCTTTTTATTACTACTGTTAATCGAAAATCGAGAATTAGCATCATATTTTCTATAGTTTTCTCTCATCACCAATCCACTATTTTCGATTACGCCAATACTTCTCCACTCTTGATCTCCAATTGTAAAAACAGCGTCTACAACCTCTTTAGCTTTTATATTCCCTTCTTCTTTTACTAGTCGGGTATATTGATTTTCAACTTCAAATTTTCCCGCTTCTAATTGTAGTACAGCATGATAAATAGCCCGAAGCAAATCGGCAGGTTCAAATCCAGAAATTACAATCGGAATTTTATATTTTGCAGAAATGGGATAATATTCTTCCAATCCTACTATTGTACACACATGTCCGGCTCCCAAAAAAGCATCAATAGTACAAAACTCATCAGATAAAATAGTCTCCATAGCAGGTGGCACAAGTACATGCGAGACTAATAAACTAAAATTACCCAAGTCTAATTTTTGAGCATGAATTACTGCTAAAGCAATACTTGGAGCTGTCGTTTCAAATCCTACTGCAAAAAATACAATTTCTCTATCAGGGTTTTGTGCAGCTATATTTACCGCCTCCAGTGGGGAATATAAAATACGTAAATCTCCCCCTTCAGCCTTAGCTTGCAACAGACTTTGAGAAGAACCTGGTACTCGGGTCATATCCCCAAATGAGCACAAAATTACATCTTGCTTCATCAATTCTATTGCCTTATCTATTAAAGAAATTGGAGTTACACATACAGGGCAACCAGGCCCATGAATCATTCTTATGTTTGAAGGCAATAAATCCAACAAACCGTTTTTTACTAATGAATGCGTTTGTCCACCACAAATTTCCATTATATTCCAAGGCTTTGTGGTTATTTTATGCAATTCGGTAATATACTGTTTTACCAATTCAGGATTTCTGTACTCTGAGAGATACTTCATGTCAAACAATATTTAAAAGTTCAATTATAAAAACTAAGGTTGAATTGGGCTGAATCATCGGAGGTGCTCCAATTTCGGCGTATGCCAAATGATGTGGGATATAAACTTTCCAGCGAGAGCCTTCTGGCATTAATTGCAATGCTTCTTGCCAACCTTGTATAGTCTGCAATAATTTAATTTTCTGCGCACCAGTTTCTTTAGTCGAATCAAAAACATTTTTATTCAGCAAATAGCCTTCATAAATAACATTTACAGTATCTGTTCTTCTAGGAATACTTCCATTTCCTTCAACTAAAACTTCGTATTGCAATCCACTTGAAAGCGAAATTATTCCTGCCTTTTTAGAATTTTTATCCAAAAATTCTTTTCCAATTTCTGCATTCGTAATCTTCAATTCTTCTTGTAAAAGTGCTACATAATTATTAAAGATCTCGATAGATCGTTTAGGAGAAATCTTTGAGCTTGCTTTTCCAAATACAGATTGCATTCCATCTACAAAATCTTCGTATTTTATTTCGTCAAAACCTATATCTTTTAGACTTAATGCCATCACCACTCCCGCAGAATAAGAGATTTTATCTTTCTCTTCTGTTTTACCAACATGCCCTAATAATTCTAAAATATCCATGATTTATTTTTTTATATGTAAATAGTAATTGAGTTGTCCAAATGAAATATTTTCGTCATTGGGAGAAACTATTTTATGAAAATGAAGTTTATATTTTGGTTTTAAATGATCAACAATCAAATCTATAAGTACTGAGTTTTGGAAAACTCCTCCGCTAAATGCTAATTCTTTTGCTTTTGAAAATTTTGCAACTTTTTCAATACATTTCACCAAAGTATAATGAAAATTAAGAGCGATAATTTCTAGATCAACATTCTTTTTACGAGCTGTAATAATTTGCAATAAAATTCTTCTTACAGGAACCAGGTTGGTAATTATCTCATTTTTTAAATAATCTTCTAATTCTAAAACAGGTTTATTATATCCTCTTTGAGCCAAATTTTCAAGATATAAACCTGCTTCTCCTTCAAATGATATATTATCCAGAAAGCCTAAAGTAAAGGCAACAGCATCGAATAATCTCCCCATAGAGGATGTTTTTATTTTTGCGAGCCCTATCTCATTTTTATAAATTTTCAATTCGTTTTCATCAAAAAAATTTCGAAAAAAAGTATTATTCCCACTTATAGAAAATGCAGCAATTTTTGGGTTTTTTGACATTTTATCTCCCATAATCCATGGGTAATATTCTAAATGACCAACTCTTTTAATCTTATTAGCATTGTAGCGTAGAAACTCTCCTCCATAAATTTCATTTTCATTTCCAAAACCCATTCCATCCCAAATAACACCTAAAACATTCTTTCTTCCCCATAGCTTTTTCTCTCCTAAAATTGCTGCAAAATGAGCTTCATGATGTTGAACTTTCAGAATTTCTTTTTGATTTTTTGTATCTGTAAAATCACTAATAATTTGACTGTTATGATAATTTGGATGTTTATCACAAATAATAACCTCTGGCAAGAAATCAAAAATTTGCAGATACTTTTTTATTTTTTTATCAAATCGATCATAAACATCATAATTACTTAAATCTCCATTATATTCGCTAACATAACATTGATTGTTAGGACTAATAGTAATAGTATTTTTCAAATCTCCGCCTAAGCAAACTATTTTTTGATTGATATCATTACAAAAATCTGTTTTAAAATTTGGAGCAAAACCTCTGGATCGTCTCAGGATTATTTTTACTTTGTTCTTTTCCGAAAATTTAATTACACTATCATCTTGAGGATGTTCTATCTCTAAATTATGATGGAGAAAAAAATCTGCAATAGGTTTTAAAATAGTTGTAGCCTCTTTTTCGTTTGTACAAATTGGTGCCCCGTGAAAATTACCACTAGTAGCTATTAAAGGAGCATTAAAAACAAATGAAATTAATTGTAAAATGCCTGAATTAGGAAGCATTGCTCCAATTGTTCTCATTTCTGGAGCAATTTCATCTACTGCCAGATTATTTTGATCTTTTAAATTTAAAATAACAATAGGTGCTTCAACAGATTTTAATTGTTTCTCTTCTATTTTATTACAATTCAAATTAGCAACAACCTGACTGAAATTTGGAAATAAGACTGCAAGAGGTTTTTTCAAACGTCTTTTCCGACTTCTTAATTCCTTTATAGCCTCTGAATTCCTAGCATCGCATAGTAATAAATATCCCGAAATATTTTTTACAGCTATAATTTTCCCTTTTTTTAATTCATCTGAAATACGTTTGAAAATTTGCAAATTTGTACCTATAATTTTCTTATTTTCTTTATCAGTAAAAGAAAGTTGAACCCCGCAATCGGGACATGAACTTGTTTGCGAATGAAAACGAATATCTTTGGGATTACGATATTCTTCAGAACATGCTTGGCACATTCGGAATTCATTCATGCTCGTATTTTCTCTTTCAAAAGGGAATTTCCTGGTGATAGCGTAACGAGGACCGCATTGAGTACAAGTAGTAAAAGGATAAAAATAACGTTTGTTCTCAGAATCTATAACCTCATCTTTACAACTTTCGCAAATTGCAAAATCTGGTGTTAAAGGTAAATTTGCCGAAATGTTTTCTGTTGTTGATTTTATATAAAAATTTTCAAATTTTTCTTTTGTAGTAAATTCTGAAATCTTAATCGCTGTTATTTTAGCATTCTTAGGATATTTTTTTTTAATCGTTTTGTGAAATTCAAATACTCTTTCGGGCTCTCCACTTGCTATTATAATCAGTCCAAATTCATTATTTGAAACATAACCAGTCAGTCCAAATTCAGTAGCTAAATTATAAACAAAAGGGCGGAAGCCAACACCTTGCACACGTCCAGAAATGATTATTTGAAAAGAATGATTCAAGGTTTAGTTTTTATTAAAATTTTCAATTAATTGAATAATTTTTTCTGTTACTTCTTTTATCGCTCCATCGACTTTTGGAGAAAGTTCCATAAGCATTGGTTCCATTTTAGAAATCGTAATTGTATACAAATAAATTTCGGGCATCGTATCAAGCATAGTCAAAATTTCGACCATGTCCTTTAATCCAAAATTATGACCACTTAAAGAAATCGGAAAATCATTAGAAAATCTGGGTGTTAAGAGTGTAATAGTCCCTTCTTCTTTTCCATCCATTGTTGCATCTACAATAATTACTTTTTTATGGTTCTCGATGCATGGAATTAATGTAAATCCTCCTGTTCCTCCATCAATAAAAGAGATATTTTCGGGAAAATCGGTCTTCTCAATCCTATTAATAAAATGTACTCCAACCCCCTCATCCCCCATTAAATAATTACCAATACCAAGTACTAAAATTTCATTTCCATTAGAGTGAAACTCATCATATTTATATGGCATATTGACTTTTTCTGTAATCATCTTTGCTTTTATATTTTTTTATTTTCTTCTTGATTTCCAGTATTTATCACAACTTCTTTTACATCGTCGGCAATTTCATCTTTTCTAACCCTTTCGGTTCGTACAAATTTATATCCACTTACCATAGCCGATGTCTCACCTAATCCTTCTAACCAATCATGAAAGAATACTAAATAAACATGAACGATTGCAAACAAGATAAAAGTCCAGGTAGTAATATGATGAATAGTCCTAACATTAAAATCTCCTCCTAACAAGTTTACAACCCAACCAAACATTTTTGGTAAAAACCAGGTCGATGTGGGAGCATACATTGCAAACCCAGTGGCTATCATAACAAGTCCCATAAAAAACATAACCAAATAAGAAGCTGCAGCGACACTATTATGTCCTACAGCTCCTGTAGGGGAATTATTTGTTTCTTCATTTTGCAAAAAAATATCGTATTTAATAACGTGCCACATCCTTTTAAATCCTTCTTTCTTAAAAGGAAGAAATACACGCCAATTAGCGTATTTATTCCCTTTGAAAGCAAAATAAACCCTCAAAATCATCACTGCTACCAATAGATAGGCACATATAAAATGGATTTCGCGAACGTAGCCAAACCAAAATTGTTCTGTAGCTTCTTTGCTGGAGATAATTCCGGGCGGATTTGCAATAATAAATCCTGTTGCGACTAATCCTGTAATAGCCCAAGCATTTACCCAATGAAAAATACGCACGGGTAATTGCCATATATAAGCTCTTTTATAATCGTTGGTTTTTGTTGGCATGCTTTACAATTTAAATTAAGAATTACAAATTGTGATATCGTTTACTTCTTTAATAATGTCTCCATTTTCATCGTATAAATGAACTGCACAAGCGATACAAGGATCAAATGAATGTATCGTTCTAATTATTTCTAATGGTAATTCTGGATTTGCAACTGGTGTATTTAGCAAACTACTTTCGTAAGGAGATCGTTGTCCTTTTGGATCTCTGGGAGAAGCGTTCCATGTCGAAGGAACTACTTGTTGATAATTAGCCACTTTTGCATCTTTTATAACAATCCAATGGCTCAAAGCGCCTCGTGGTGCTTCGACAATACCTACTCCTTTAGCCTCTTTTGGCCAGGTAGACGTTTCCCATTTTTCTGTATTTGCGATATTGGTATCTCCTTTTTTGATATTCTCAATTAAAGTATCAAAAAATTCCAGATTCCAGTTTGCCACTAATTTTGATTCTAAAGCTCTTGCGGCAGTTCTTCCTAAAGTCGAAAACAGTGCTGCAGCTGGAACTTGCAATTTTGATAATGTAGAATCAATAGTTTCTTTAAATTCTTCTCTTCCGGACGCATATCCAACTAACATTCTAGCAAGCGGACCTACTTCCATCGCATGACCTTTCCATCTTGGTGTTTTGATAAAACTGTATTTTTCATCAACATTCAAATGTGTATAAGGTGGTTTAGGACCTGTGTAATTTATTTTGGTTTCTCCGCTCCACGGTTGTCTTCCTAAATTACCATCTCCTTCATAATCATACCAGGAATTATTTACATACTCTTCTACTGTTTTTAAATCTCTTAAATCTAAGTCATGAAGTTTAGATAAATCTTTATTCAAAATAACTCCCGACGGGAATTTAAAATTAATATCGTTTGTATTATTATGCCCCTGCATTGGGAATTCTCTAGAAGACATAAAATTATGAAACCCTCCAATAGCCCCCCAGTCTTTATAGTATCCTGCAATGGCAAGAACATCTGGAACATATACTTGTTCTACAAATTGCTTCCCTTCTTCTAAAAGTTGTCTTACGTGGGCAAGTCTTTCGGCATTTAATCCACTTGCATCATCAAGGTTAATAGAGCAAGCCATTCCTCCAACTAAAAAATTGGGGTGTGGATTTTTACCACCAAAAATAGCATGCACTTTCACAATTTCTTTTTGCCACTCTAAGGCTTCCAAATAATGTGCAGTTGCCATTAAATTAACTTCGGGTGGTAGTTTCATTTGTGGATGTCCCCAATAACCATTAGCAAAAATTCCTAATTGACCACTCTCTACAAATTTTTTCAGTCTTTTTTGTAAATCCGAAAAATAACCTGGTGAACTTTTTGGCCAATTTGAAATAGATTGTGCTATTTGAGAAGTTTTTACAGGATCTGCGTTCAAGCCACTTATTACATCTACCCAATCAAATGCGTGGAGATGATAAAAATGAACTACGTGATCATGTAAGTATAAAGCTCCTAGCATAATATTACGAACCATTTCTGCATTTGGAGGAACTACAATTCCAAGTGCATCTTCAACAGCCCGTATTGATGCGGTAGCATGGGAAGCTGTACAAACCCCACAAGTACGTTGTACAAAAGCCCAAACGTCTTTTGGATTCCTGTCTTTTACAATGTTTTCAAGACCTCTAACCATAGTCGAAGATAAAAAAGCTTCTTGTATAGTTCCATCCGAAATTTCTACTTCGGCTCTAAGATGTCCTTCTATTCTAGTAATTGGGTCTACCACTATTCTCTCTGCCATTCTTTATTTTTTTATAGATTATAAATCGTCTAAGTGTTTTTCGTTTTCAGTTGCCTGATTAATTCTTTGATTTAGCTCTTTTCGTTTTGATACATTAGAGAGGATGGCATGAACCCCAATACCTGCAGCAACTCCCCCAAGGGCAATTTTACCTATTGTATCGGCATTTGCTTCTATATCTCCCGCTGATACAGAGGAGTCTCTCGAATAAAAACTTCCTGCGTTCCAGAAATCTTTGGCACTACAGCCTAAACAGCCATGTCCGGATTGAATTGGGTAGCTTACCCCTCCATTCCATTTCATATTACCGCAAGCATTGTAGGTACTAGGTCCTTTACAACCAACTTTGTATAAGCAATATCCTTTTTTTGCATTCTCATCATCAAAATTTTCGACAAATAATCCTGCGTCAAAATAAGGTCGGCGATAACAACTATCATGGACTCTTTTAGAATAAAATGCTTTTGGTCTACCTGCATTATCTAGTTCTGGCAATTTCCCGAAGGCAACAATATGTACAATAATACCAGCCATTACCTCTCCTATAGGAGGGCATCCCGGAACATTGATAATTGGTTTATCGGTAATGATTTTGTTTATAGGTACTGCACCTGTAGGATTTGGTTTTGCAGCTTGTACACAACCAGATGTTGCACAACTTCCCCAAGCAATTATCGCTTTTGCCCCTGCAGCAGATTCTTTTAGTATATCAACAGCGCTACGGCCTCCTATACAACAATAATTTCCGTCGGCACCAAGAGGTATAGAGCCTTCAACACAAAGAATGTATTCTCCTTTGTATTTATTCATTGTTGCTTGTTTAGCTGCTTCGGCTTGATGCCCAGAAGCGGCCATTAGCGTTAGCGTATAATCTAATGATATTTTGTCTAAAATAATATCGGCAACAATAGGATGATCCGAACGAATAAACGACTCACTACAACAGGTACACTCCTGAAAATGTTCCCAAATAACGGGTAATCTGGGTGTCCTTTCTAATGCTTTTGTGATCTGTCCTATTGCAGAACTTTCAACACCCATATAAGCCCCTATATATGCTACAAATTTTAAAAAATCTCTCCTACTATAACCTTGTCTTTCGATACTATTATAATAAGTCTCATTCTTTTTGACTTTATCCTCCATCCTTACGTTAGTTTTTAAAACACTTCATGGTCTATTTGATTTAGAATACTCAACATTGCAGACCAATACTTTCATTAAATATCAATACTTCAAATTTTATTTTATTTTTCCTACAATTTTATGATAATTATCATGTTATGAAAGGTTTAATAAACTTAAATTGACCCCTAAATTTTGTCCTAAAAGCAAACTCAATATGCATGAACTTTCTATTGTCTCCTCTATTGTAAAAACTGCTCATCAAGAAGTAGAGAAAATAAAAGGAAAAAAGGTCTTAGAAATTTATCTCGAAATAGGAAAACTATCTGGCGTCGAGATAGATTCTTTTCATTTCGTATGGCCATTGTGCACTAATAACAGTGTGCTGGACGGTTCCAAATTATTTATTGAAGAACCTGTCGGGAGGGCAAAATGTGCAGAATGTAATCACACCTTTATTATCAAAAAAATATTTGATTCCTGCCCCAATTGCAACAGTCCTTTTAAAGAAATTTTAGAAGGGAAAGAACTAAAAATTAAAAAATTAATTATAAAATAGAAAATTATGTGTACCACCTGCGGATGTAGCTCTGATGAGAATGAAATAAGATATACTAAAATGGGCGAAAAACAGAATCATTCTAGCAATAGTAATTTTCATCATCACCATCATGATAATGAACTACAACATGATCATGAACATGACCACGAACATACTCATGACCATAATCATGGCCACAGCCATCATCATAGTCATAATCACGAGATAAGTGTTATACAATTAGAAAAAGATATTTTACATAAAAACCAATTAACTGCCGAGAGAAACAGAGGTTTCTTTGAAGCTTTAAATATTTTCTCAATCAACCTGGTGAGTTCTCCTGGATCAGGAAAAACATCATTACTGGAACGAACAATTACTGATTTAAAAAGTAAAATAACTTTTTCAGTTATCGAAGGGGATCAACAAACCACAAATGATGCTGACAGGATTCACAAACTTAATGTTCCTGTAATTCAAATAAATACTGGAAAAGGATGTCATCTTGATAGCGAAATGATCTCGAGAGCTGTTAAAGAATTGAAACCTAAACAAGATTCGATTATGATGATTGAAAATGTTGGAAATCTAGTTTGTCCAGCGATGTTTGATTTAGGAGAATCTAAACGTATTGTAATTATATCTGTGACCGAAGGTGAGGACAAACCCTTAAAATATCCTGATATGTTTTATGGTTCGCAAATATGCATTATCAATAAAATAGATTTATTACCATATTTAAAATTTGATTTAGAGAAATTAAAAGAATATGCCAGAAAAGTAAATCCTCAATTAGAATTCTTTGAAGTTTCGGCCACATCTGGAGAAGGGTTAGAAGCATGGTATACCTATTTAACCCAATCAATAAACCAATAACAGTATGTGCTTAGCAGTCCCTGGTCAACTTAAAAAAGTAACAATGCAACTCGATGAAACTTTTAGAATTGGAAACGTTTCATTTGAAGGAATTATTAAAGAAGTCAATCTAACGCTTGTTCCCGAAGCAAAAGAAGGCGATTATGTTTTAGTACATGTTGGTGCTGCTATAGGTATTATAGACGAAGAAGAAGCCAAACGTACTATGGCAGTTTTAAAGGAAATGGGGGAAGAAATTTAAATTCTAAAAATGAATAATTCTAAAAATTCAGAAGCAATTTATCTACATCACGGAAGCGGTGGAGAACACATGACGCAATTATTAAATGATGTTATTTTAAAGATTTTAAAAAACGATATTTTAGATGTTCGACATGATGGCGCCTTTATAAATTTACAAGGAAATTTTGCCTTTTCTACTGATAGTTATGTTATTTCTCCCATTTTCTTTAAAGGAGGAAACATTGGAGAGCTTGCTGTAAACGGAACCGTAAATGACCTCTCTATGTGTGGAGCAATTCCTAAATATCTCTCTTTATCATTAATAATTGAAGAAGGTTTTAGTTTAGATGAATTTACCCAGATTATTAAATCTATAAAATCGGCTGCCGACAAAGCTGGCGTTTTTATTGTTACCGGAGACACTAAAGTAGTTGAAAGAGGAAAAGGAGATAAAATTTACATCAATACTTCTGGAGTTGGAATTGTACATGAAAAAGCAAATATAAAAATTGGGAATATTCTTAAAAACGATGCCATACTTATAAATGGTCCGATAGCATCACACGGAATGGCAATCATGTCGGAACGAGAAGGTCTTCAGTTTGACAGTGATATATTGAGTGATACTACAAACTTAAACGAGATTACACTTGAATTGATAGAAAAATATGGTGCTAAAATTCATTTTCTAAGAGATGCAACACGTGGAGGTCTAGCATCGGTATTACACGAAATTGTAACTGAATGCAATTTTGGAGTGAATCTTTATGATGAAAATATAAAAGTAGAAAATCAAGTAAATAGTGCCTGTGAATTACTGGGTTTAGATCCCTTATATGTTGCCAATGAAGGCATATTTGTGTGTATTGTTGATGCTGAAATTAAAGACGGAGCTTTAGCAATTTTACAAAAAAAGAATCCTCATGCTTCTTGCATAGGTTTTATAACCGAGGACCATCCTTTAAAAATTATCACCGAGAGTGCATTTGGCGGTAAAAGGGTTTTATCTCCATTAATTGGGGAACAATTACCTCGAATTTGCTAATACCTAGGTTAAGATATAATAGATGCTTTTTTAAAATAAAAGAGGTCAATCCTAAAACCTGTAGAGTAGCCGTCATCAACTTGTCTTTCTGACCCAGAAAGAATCTTAGTCAGAAGCTATTGTGCAATGTTATTAAGCAAGGGAAACAATTGTAATACTTTACCAAATAAATCTCTCACAAAGATGTAATCCTAAGGCTTCGGGAGCAAAGGTTTGTCTTTTCGACGGAGGAGAAATCTCCGCGAGAAACTCTACAAAAATTGGGTTCTCATTGCGGAGTTACTTATTGAGATTTCTCCTCCGTCGAAATGACAATATTATGTTTAATCTTTACTTCTTTAAAAAAAAATAACTCAAAAACTTAACTTAATGACATTGAAAACTCATGTCTTCTTGCGTCAGAAAGACACCATTGTGGATGTTTTGCAGTAAAATAATTCTTTGTAAAGCTCTTTAATTTTCTTTGCGAAAATGACAAACAATGATTTATTTATTTTTTAATAAAAACCATCAAACGCAAAAAAGGCATAAGAAACTAAATCTTATGCCTTTTGTTTTATATAGAAATCTCTTGATTATCTTGAGTAATTTGGAGCTTCTTTGGTAATTGTTACATTATGAGGATGACTCTCTGTGATTCCGCTAGAAGTGATTCTAACAAAACGTCCTGACTCTTGTAATGTCGGAATATCTTTTGAACCGCAATATCCCATTCCTGCACGAAGTCCTCCGATAAACTGAAGCATACTTTCGTTTAATTCTCCTTTGTAAGGAACACGACCTACAATTCCTTCTGGAACTAATTTCTTAACATCGTCTTCAACATCTTGAAAATATCGATCTTTTGATCCCGTTTGCATAGCTTCAACAGAACCCATTCCGCGGTAAGATTTGAATTTTCTTCCTTCGAAGATAATCGTTTCACCTGGAGATTCTTTTGTTCCTGCTAGTAATGAACCTAACATTACACAATCGGCTCCAGCAGCAATTGCTTTAGGGATATCTCCTGTATAACGTATTCCACCATCGGCAATTACTGGTACGCCAGATCCTTTTATTGCTGCAGCAACTTCTAATACTGCCGAGAATTGAGGGAATCCAACTCCTGCTACGATACGTGTTGTACAGATTGAACCAGGTCCGATTCCTACTTTTACACCATCGGCACCATTTTCTACTAAATATTTAGCAGCTTCTGGAGTTGCAATGTTTCCAACAATTACATCTATTTGCGGGAATTTTGATTTTACTTCTTTTAAGGTATTTACAACACCTTCTGTATGTCCGTGAGCGGTATCAATGATAATGGCATCTACTCCTGCAGCAACTAATGCTTCTGCTCTTTGAACTGCATCACCAGTAACTCCAATTGCGGCAGCTACTCTTAAACGACCAAAAACATCTTTATTAGCAATTGGTTTTTGGGTAAGTTTAGTAATATCTCTAAAAGTGATTAATCCAACTAGTTCATAGTTTGCATTAACAACTGGTAATTTTTCTATTTTATGACCTTGTAAAACTACTTCGGCTTGCTCTAATGAAGTTCCTTCGGCTACAGTTACCAAGTTTTGACTTGTCATAACTTCAACAATTGGTCTTGTTCCATTTTTTTCGAAACGTAAGTCACGATTGGTAACAATTCCTTTAAGGATTCTGTTTTCGTCAACGATTGGGATTCCACCAATTCCGAATTCTTTCATTGCCATTTTAGCATCTGCAATTGTAGAACTTAATGGTAATGTAACTGGATCGATAATCATTCCTGACTCTGCACGCTTTACTTTACGTACTTTGGCAGCTTGTTGCTCGATGGTCATGTTTTTATGCAAAACACCAATTCCACCTTCTTGCGCCATAGCAATTGCCATTGAACTTTCGGTAACGGTATCCATAGCAGCAGATACGATTGGAACGTTTAGCGTTATGTTTCGAGAAAATTTTGATTGGATACTCACTTCGCGAGGAAGCACATTCGAGTAGTTAGGTACTAATAATACATCGTCGTAAGTTAAACCTTCGCCGATAATCTTGGAGTTGTGTGCTATCATGGTGCAATTTCTAGTTGAATTGCGTGCAAATATAGTGAATAAATTGAAAACTTTTACATTATACTATTCAGAAATTTTTAGTCCCGACGCTTCGGGATAAATTCCTATAGTTAATCTCTATTAAAAAAAGCTCCTGAAATCTACCTCGTTCCTAGCCCGGATAGCAGCGGAAATCCTTTATTGTTTTCCTTTAAAACAATAAAGATTATAGCGAATAGCCGGATTAGCTTCTTATAAAAAATAACTTAATAGTATTCAGAATTTTCTTTGAAAATAAAATTAAGTCCAAATTGAAACGTAGCACTATTGGCTTTTGTGATATCCTTGTATTCCAGAATATTATCGACCATGGCGTATAAATTGAACTTACCCAGATTTGTTGAAAGTCCAAATCCTATGTTTTTTGAAGAAAAAGAATCTATGGTGTAAGTTGCTTTTATTTGAAGATTTTCAAAAAGAGTACGTCTATAAAAAGCCGTTAAAGCTACCAATGGTGTTCTTGGTGTAGACATTGCAAATAATTGCGCTCCTACCCCATTAAGATATTCAGTTTCTCCTTTTGATACACAATTACATTCTTCGTCGGATCTGGATTCACCGAAAGAATACTGAAATGATGCATTAAATTTTACTGGTCGCCAAGTAGTGTATTTACCATAAACTGTGTCACGCGGAATTGCTGCTTCGAACTCATCGAATACATTTTCTGGTTTTTCGGGATTCGTAAAATTAGGATTTACTCCTTCATATTGATAATACCCCTTATAAGTAATCGTTTCGACATCTTTGCTATGGTGAATAAAACCAACATCGATTACACTTGCTGTGAGCTGAATATTTTTTTTAGGATAATAAGTTATTCCTGCATCAAAACCGAGCCCTAAATTTCCACCCAAAAAAGTGTTTTTTGCAATATCCGAAGCTACGCTTCCATTATAATCATCTTTACGAAATTCGGCAATTCCAGAGGTCCTTAGTTCTAAATTAGAAGATATAATTTGATTATACATTGTTGTATTAGAGTTTCCTGTATAAATATATCCTGAATTCTTGGTAGTAGTCGCATTTAATCCGCTAGAATACAACTTTGCTCTACCTCCTAAAACTAATTTATCACTTACTTTTTTATGATATCCAACATGAAAAACAGAAATTACTTCGGCCTTGGCCGTTAACTGACTTAAATCAAACGATTTTCCGATATAATTTTTATTTCCGTCTAATGCTAATAATGCCAAATCTTTAGGTACATACATAAAAAAATCAGCTTCTTGATACACTCCAAATGAAATGTAAGCTTTACTTTCTCTACCTCCAACCTTGAATCCTCCTGAAAACAATTCGACTTGCTGATTAACAGAAACCTTATCATTTTTGGATGCTTTGTTTACTGCATTTCTCAACTTGGTATTAAAGTCGACTCCGTTATTTGCAAACAAATCATAAGCCGAAAAACTGCTTGAACCAAGATTTGCCGAAATACCAGATAACAATGGGACTCCAAAATAATACTTATACGAAATATCTGTTCCTGGATTTACAAGCAACGATTGCGGAATTGAAGAGAAATTATACAACACTTGTTTGTTCTGTGCTAATCCTGAAATAGTCATTGCCAACAAGAAAATTAAATAGATTTTTCTCATTTGATTTCGAAGTAAACAGTTGCTCCCGAACGTAATTTTAATCTTCCTGGGCTATCTGGAGTTAATGGAGTTCCTGGCAGCATGGTAATTCCTATTTCTAGTTTAACTGATTTTTTTAATAAATCTAATGTCTCATTTTCAAAAACATCTGTATACTTTACAATATTTGGTGTATTTGCATAAGCTGGAACATCTATTTCGGTATGATGAACCACCTGATTATCGACATCAAGAAAAACAAAATTAACTATGTAGGCTCTAGCAATCGTATTATCAATTTCGAAATTGAACTCGGCTTTCTTTAAATTGTCTCTAAAAAAACTATCCCTAAACACATCAAAATCCTGTACGTTAAAAACAACATCTTGTTCTTCTCCATTATCAACAAATGTATTTGCTTTAACATCAAAGTAGGTTAAATTAGCAACAAAAACAGGCTCTAATTTAAGATCTTTGGTTTGGTCAAAATCTAAATCACTAGCGCACGAACAAAACAATAACGCAACGATTATGAGCCTGAAAAACATATTGTATTGATATAATTTCATTGCAAAATTATTTTAATTTGATGTAATGAGAACAACGATTTTGATTAATTGTTGTAATTAAAAGAAAAAGACATTAATGATTTAATGATATGCTCCAAACAATTTAGATGCTTCATTATAAGCACTTTCAAAACTCATAGCCCTTACATTGGTATCTTGTTTTTGCGCTGTAAAATACGACACCATTTTTTCTGTTGGCATGTTCCCTGTTAGTTTATCGGTAGCCATTGGGCATCCTCCAAAACCTTGAATCGCTCCATCAAAACGGCGACAACCTGCAAGGAAAGCAGCATCTATTTTTTCGAACCAAGTATTGGGTGTGGTATGCAAATGTGCGCCAAACTCGATTTGAGGATATTGTGCAATTAAATTCGAAAATAAATACGTAATAATATCTGGAGTTGAACTTCCTACGGTATCAGAAAGTGAGAGTGTTTTCACACCCATTTTGGATAATTTCTCTGTCCACTCCCCAACAATCTCAACGTTCCAGGGGTCACCATACGGATTCCCGAATCCCATCGAAAGATAGGTAATCACTTCTTTGTTCTTTTTATCAGCAATTTCTAATATTTCCTGAAGCGTAATTATAGATTCGGCTATAGTTTTATGTGTATTTCTCATTTGGAAATTCTCGGAAATCGAAAATGGAAATCCTAAATACTGAATCTCTTTATGCTCCGAAGCTATTTCTGCTCCTTGTGTATTGGCTATAATTGCTAATAATTTACTGGTAGTTTGAGACAAATCTAGTTGTGCCAAAACCTCAGCTGTATCTTGCATTTGCGGAATTGCTTTTGGAGAAACAAAACTCCCAAAATCAATGGTATCAAAACCTACTCGCAATAAAGACTGGATATAAGAAACTTTATTCTTGGTAGGAATAAATGTTTTGATGCCTTGCATAGCATCTCGCGGACATTCGATAATCTTAATTTCTTTACTCAAAGCAGTTCTGTTTCTGAATGCTAAGTTACTGTCTTTTTTATATAAATAAAAAATATCTTCCTCGTTTATTTTATTACATAAAAAAGTAATAATTACAAATATTACACAAAAACGTAATAATAAATAATATTCCTTATATTTGTAATATTAAAACTCCTATGAGTAAAGTTAATCGATTTGAGCATTTATAATAAATGTGGGCTTCTCCCGTCCCGAAGTTTCGGGATCGGGACGCTCAGCCTGACAAACTTTTATATGTCCACCTGAGCGGAGTCGAAGGGACATTTTATAATAGGTAAACCAAAGAAATGTAGCCAATTGAAACAAAAAAGCTATTTAATTTTTAATTATATTTGAATATGATAAGCGTAATCACAGGGGATATTATAGGTTCCAGACAACTAAAATCCAAAGATTGGATTGAGAATTTAAAAAAGCTATTTTCTCAATTCGGCAAAAATCCGAGCGAATGGGAGATTTATCGTGGTGATGAATTCCAGATAGAAATTAAAAATCCTGAAGAAGCTCTATTAGCAACTTTATTGATAAAAGCCTATTTGAGATCTATAAAACTGGATGCCAGAATGAGTATTGGTTTTGGAGACAAGACCTATACAGCAAAGAAAATATCCGAAAGTAACGGAACTGCTTTTGTAAATTCCGGAGAACTTTTTGAAACTTTGAAAAAACAAAAAACAACTTTGGCATTAAAATCCGGAAATCTTGATTTTGATACAAAACTCAATTTAATGTTACGTTTAAGTCTTACTTTTATGGATAACTGGCTGGTTCCTGCTGCTAAATTTATAGTAATTGCAATTCAGAATCCGACATTATCACAGGAAGGAATCGGGATAAAATTAGGCATTAACCAAGCAGCCGTAAGTCGAAGACAGAAACGTGCACAATATGATTTAATGATGGATCTAGACCAATATTTTAGATCACAAATAAAAGAATTTACTTTATGATACTATTTGTAAAATTATTTTTGGCACACTTACTTGGTGACTTTATATTTCAGCCTAATTCGTGGGTTATTGATAAAGAAACCAAAAAACAAAAAAGCATTTACCTATATATACATATAGCCTTGCATGGTATTATAGCCTGGATTCTGGTTGGTGAATTGTCCTTTGGATGGTATGCGCTATTATTAGCAATAACACATGGTTTTATTGATTTTTTAAAACTTCATTTCCAAAAAGATACTACCAAAAGAGCTTGGTTTATTGGTGACCAAATTGCACATTTGATAGTTTTGATAGCCATTGCATTTTTATACAGTCAGCAAAGAATATACTTGCATTGGCTTAACAGTCAATTCTGGATTATAGTAACGGGGGTTTTATTTTTAACAAAACCAACTTCTATTTGCATCAGAAACCTGATCTCGATTTGGACTCCCGAAAATAAAAATGGAACCGACAATTCTCTTGCCAATGCAGGAAATTACATTGGCATACTAGAACGTCTATTTGTATTTTGTTTTATAATCACCGGACATTTTGAAGCCATTGGTTTTTTACTGGCAGCAAAATCTATTTTTAGATTTGGTGACTTAAAAGAAGCCAAAGATCGTAAACTGACTGAATATGTTCTTATAGGAACTCTTTTAAGCTTTGGTATTGCATTACTTACTGGCTTGATTGCTCAAGTTATGTTATTACAAACCTTTTAAAATCTCTTTGTTTATTTCTTTAATCAAAGCTGGACCTTCGTAAATAAAACCTGTGTATAACTGAACCAGACTTGCACCTGCATTTAATTTTTCGATAGCATCTTGTGCAGTATGAATTCCTCCTACTCCTATAATAGGAAATGCTTTGTTGCTTTTTTCAGAAAGAAAACGAATTACTTCAGTTGATCTTTGGGTTAAAGGTTTACCCGATAAACCTCCCATTTCTTCTTTATTTACCGATTGCAATCCATCTCTGGAAATAGTAGTGTTGGTTGCGATTACACCAGCAATTTGAGTCGTTTTTATAATATCGATAATATCCAATAATTGCTCATCTGTCAAATCTGGAGCAATTTTTAATAATATCGGTTTTGGTTTTGCATGCGTTAGATTTTTATTTTGTAACGTTTGCAATAATTGCGTCAATGGTTCTTTATCTTGTAACGCTCTTAAGTTTGGCGTGTTTGGAGAACTGACATTCACCACAAAATAATCTACATGATTAAATAAGGCATCAAAACAAATGATATAATCATCGACTGCATTTTCATTTGGGGTTATTTTGTTTTTCCCAATGTTTCCACCAATTAAAACTCCTTTATTTTGCTTCAAGCGTTCTACAGCTTCGATAACACCACCATTATTAAATCCCATACGGTTAATAATTGCCTGATCTTCTTTTAAACGAAATAATCTCTTTTTAGGATTTCCTTCTTGTCCTACTGGTGTTACAGTTCCTATTTCTATAAATCCGAAACCAAAATCTGTAAGTTCTTTATATAGTTTAGCATCTTTATCAAATCCTGCTGCAAGACCAACGGGATTACTAAATTTTATCCCAAAAACTTCTCGCTCTAATCGAGGGTCATTTTCTTTATAAATTGCTTTTATAATCGATGAAACTCCTGGTATTTTTGAAATAAATCTAACAAATGAAAAAGTAAAATAATGAACTTCTTCTGGATCAAACCTAAAAAGTATCGGACGAATAAGCAATTTGTACATAAGTGTGTTGTTGTTTTTGTGGGTGCAAATTTAGCTATTATATGCTAAAATGCACCCAATTTATATAAAAAAACAACTTCTTAATTTGATCAGTTTTAACTTTTTATTGTATTTTTATTGTTGAAAACACAAACTATACAAAAACAGTCGAATTAATGAAAAAAATAAACAAATATTGGTTATTTGGGACAATAGCCGCTGGTATTCTATTTATTAGCTTTGGCTATGCAAAATTTATAAAGCCAACTACAGAAAAAACTACTCAGGATTGTAATGAAGTTCAAATGGTTTCATCAGAATCTAAATTTGAACCTACAATCGTTAATAAAAAAGCAGCTCCATCCAAAGCTCCAAAAGGTATGGTTTGGATTCCAGGCGGAGAATTCTCGATGGGAAGTAATGTTGCCGACGAAAGTTTGTGTAGTATAAAAGGAGTTACCAAAGATGCCGCCCCAATACATCGTGTATATATAGATGGATATTGGATGGATGAAACTGAGGTTACTAATGAACAATTTGAGCAGTTTGTAAAAGCAACTGGATATATAACCGTTGCCGAACAAAAACCTACGAA
This sequence comes from Flavobacterium sp. GL_143, assembly GCF_057834355.1. Taxonomy (NCBI): domain Bacteria; kingdom Pseudomonadati; phylum Bacteroidota; class Flavobacteriia; order Flavobacteriales; family Flavobacteriaceae; genus Flavobacterium; species Flavobacterium sp. GL_143. The sequence continues at coordinate 5,549,645 of NZ_CM174401.1, forward strand.
AGAAGAGTTTCCTACCGCTAACGAAGAAGATTTAATTACTGGATCTGTCGTATTTACTCCTACCCCAACATCTGTAAACTTAAACAACTTCCTGCAATGGTGGTCTTATGTAGGTGGAACAGATTGGAGACATCCTCAGGGACCAGAAAGTACTATAAAAGGAAAAGAAAAATACCCTGTTGTACAAATCGCTTATGAAGACGCTACTGCTTATGCAAAATGGGCAGGAAAAAGACTTCCTAGCGAAGCTGAATGGGAATTTGCAGCAAGAGGCGGCAAAACAGGAGAATTATATGCTTGGGGAAATACTTTAAAACCTAAAGGAAAATTCCAAGCTAATATCTATCAAGGTCATTTCCCGATTAAGGATGGTGATACTGGTGAAGATGGCTTTAAAGGGATTGCGCCAACAGCACAATTTGCCCCAAATGCATATGGATTATATGATATGGCAGGAAATGTATGGGAATGGGTTAATGACTGGTATAGCGTAGATTATTACAAATCATTATCAGAAAATGGTAATGTTGCTAAAAATCCTCAGGGACCAACTACAAGCAATGATCCATCTGAACCAGGACAGCTAAAAAAAGTACATCGTGGTGGTTCATTTTTGTGTACCGACCAATATTGTACTCGTTATATGGTAGGTACAAGAGGAAAAGGCGAAGTACGATCTGCAGCAAATCATCTTGGGTTTAGATGCGTTAAAAGCATTTAAAAATTAAAATTAACACGAAAAGGATTCTACTTAAATAGAATCCTTTTTTGTTTGTAATAGTATGTTTTAATCTAAAATAAGACAGCTAAAAAAAATGTCTATATTTGTTGCTTAAAAAAATAGAAATGCAACATATTATAGATCGATTTATTAGTTATGTAACAATTGATACAGAGTCTGATCCAAATTCACAAACTACACCAAGTACTCCAAAACAATGGGATCTTGCTAATAAACTTGTCGAAGAGCTAAAAAACATCGGTATGCAAGATGTTACTATAGATGACAAGGCTTATATAATGGCAACTTTACCAAGTAATGTAGAACATACTGTTCCTACTATTGGTTTCATCTCACATTTTGATACTTCTCCAGATTTTTCGGGAGCTAATGTAAAACCTCAAATTATCCCTAATTATGACGGTAAAGACATTGTATTAAACGCTGAGCAAAACATAATTCTATCTCCAAGTTACTTTAAAGATTTATTACAATATAAAGGGCAAACCTTAATAACAACCGACGGAACTACTTTATTGGGTGCCGATGATAAAGCAGGAATTACAGAAATTGTTTCGGCAATGGAATTCCTAATTAAAAACCCAGACATTAAACACGGAAAAATTAGAGTTGGTTTTACACCCGATGAAGAAATTGGTCGTGGAGCACATCATTTTGACGTAGATAAGTTTGGTGCCGAATGGGCTTACACCATGGACGGAAGCCAAATTGGAGAACTTGAATATGAAAACTTTAATGCTGCTGGTGCAAAAATTACGTTTAAAGGTAAAAGTGTACATCCTGGTTATGCCAAAGGAAAAATGATTAACTCGATGCTTATTGCTAATGAGTTTATTAATGAATTACCAAAGGGAGAAACACCTCAAGAAACTAAAGGTTATGAAGGATTTTTTCACGTACACCACTTAACCGGAAGTATCGAAGAAACTGTTCTGGAACTTATCATTAGAGATCATAGCGCAAAAAGGTTCGAAAGACGTAAAAAATTGATTGAGAGAATTACGAAAAAAATCAATCATAAATTTGCCAAAAAATTCGGAGAACCAATCGTAATTGCCGAAATAAATGACCAATACTACAATATGAAAGAAAAGGTCTTGCCTGTAAAACATATTGTTGATATTGCAGAGAAAGCAATGAGAGAATTAGATATAAAACCATTAATAAAACCTATTAGAGGTGGAACTGATGGTTCTCAATTATCGTACAAAGGATTGCCTTGCCCTAATATTTTTGCTGGTGGTCATAACTTTCATGGTAAATACGAATACGTTCCTGTAGAAAGCATGCAAAAAGCAACTGACGTTATTGTAAAAATTGCTGAGTTAACTGCAATTCCAGGTATTTTTGATGTGCCTGCGAAACCTGCAAAAAAGAAATAATTTTATTAGGCTTAAGCCAAAAAACAATAAAAAATCCCAATCTAAAAATTTTTAGATTGGGATTTTTGCTTTTAATTTTAGATTGAAAACTGCAACTGAATACTAAAAAATTATACATCTCTACAGTACTCCTATCCTAAAATAGTTTCAATTACTTTTAATTCCTCTTGAGAAAAGTCAAGATTTTGTAAACTATCTATATTGTTATTTAACTGTCCTACTGAGCTTGCGCCAATTAAAACTGATGTAATTCGATTATCTTTTAATAACCAAGCCAATGCCATTTGTGCCAAAGATTGATTTCTGTTTTGAGCAATTTCATTTAGAGCAATTATCTTTTGCACTTTTTGTTCTGATACTTCCTCGAGTTGCAAATGTCCATTCGGATTTGATGCTCTAGAGTTCTCTGGAATTCCTTTCAGGTATTTATCCGTTAAAAGTCCTTGTGCCAAAGGGGAAAACGCGATACAACCTACTCCTTTTTCTTCGAGAACATCTAGTAAACCAGCTTCGGCTTCACGTACAAACATCGAATATTTTACCTGATGTATTAAACAAGGCGTACCTAATTGTTTTAAAATTGATGTTGCTTCTCGAGTTTGTTCCGCATTATAATTAGATATTCCAGCGTACAATGCTTTTCCGCTTCTTACAGCATAATCCAAAGCCATCATCGTTTCTTCCAGCGGAGTCTCAGGATCAAAACGGTGGGAGTAAAAAATATCTACATAATCGAGTTTCATACGCTTTAAACTCTGATCTAAACTTGATAACAAATATTTACGAGAACCCCAATCGCCATAAGGTCCGTCCCACATCGTATAACCAGCTTTAGTAGAAACTACGATTTGATCACGCATATTTCCTTGAAAATTGTGCCACAATATTTTTCCGAAATTTTCTTCGGCAGAACCCGGAACTGGCCCGTAATTATTAGCTAAATCAAAATGCGTAATTCCTTTATCAAAAGCCTCTTTGATAATGCTTTCACCATTTTCAAAATTATCTACCGAACCGAAATTATGCCATAATCCCAAAGAAATTTGCGGCAATAACAATCCGCTTTTTCCGCATCTATTGTATTTCATTTTTTTGATTTAAAGATTGAAAATTAAAGAATTTAAAATCACAAAGCACATAAATTCTACTTTTGTAAAAATAAGAAATCGAAAGTATTATACAATTAATTTATACTAATTGAAAATACTTTCGATTTATAGTTTTATGCTTTTGGTTCGTTTTCCTAATAACCAAAAAAACACTAATCTTTATGAATTGATTTTACCTTCTAAATCATGTAACCTTTCGGGGATATCATGTATTTTTTTCAACTTGAAAGAGAAATAAATATAAAAAACACCAATTGCTATAAAAGCAAAAGCGGTCCAATATACTAGTGAAAGCCCTGCAAAAATAGGATTCCACAATAATATAAATGAAAATATAATCCCTAGTATTCCTAAAGCTACAAGATTTCCCCAATCAGGTACGGCATAACTCTTTAAATCAAAAGCAATAACTATTGCCATTATAGATCGGAATAAAATTACAAATCCTACATATAATGGAAGTATCGTAATAGAAATTAACGGATTAGAGATTAATAATATCCCTACAACTAATCCTAAAATTCCTGAAGCCAATGTCCAACCCCAATTATCAATTTTTTTTCTGTTAGAAAGTGCAAAAATAATTTCAAAAATTCCACTTCCCAAAAACGAGATACTAAAGATAAGCGCAAGGGTTAAATAAGCTGCTAAGGGAGTTATAAAAGACCAAATTCCGATTCCCACAAAAAGCAACCCCACTAATAATGGAATGTACCAGTAATCAATAGCTTTTTTTACTTTTTTAAATAAAGAATTTTCCATAAGTATATTTTTAAATCATGCCTACTCTATAAAGTTTTCAGCTTACCTTTAATGGTTAACCTCATCATAAAGTAGCCATATTTAAGCTATTTTATTACGAAGTCTCTCAAAGATAAGAAATAAAACCCCCTATTTGTAAAAAATAACTCATAAAGCAGCCTTTAATTCTTCTCTTAAATAAGTATATAAATCCTATTCAAAAAATGCTTTCCAACCCTTTGATCTAGCATTTCTTTGATATTAAAAAGTAACCACATATCTTTATAAATTAAATTACTTCCCTCTCAAAAAAATGAAATCCCAAATTTATATATTATTTGCAGCAGCTATTTTATTCTCTTCTTTTACTATAAAGAAAGAAGAAAAAATTAGAATAAATCAAGTTGAGAAAATACAAACCGCAATAGATAGAGATTCTATTATTACATATTCTAAACAATATCTGGGAACACCTTACTTATATGCAGGGAATAATCCAAATAAAGGTTTTGATTGCTCCGGTTTTGTTAATTATGTTTTTAAACATTTTGATGTGAACGTACCGCGGAGCTCAAGCGGTTATAAAAGTCTGGGAATTACTAAAAAAGCCGAAGACTTTAAAGTTGGAGACGTCTTAGTTTTTTACGGTTACAAGAACAAAACTATAGTTGGGCATGTAGGAATCATTTGTGAAGCCAATGGTATGAAATCAAAATTCATACATGCCTCTTCTGGCAAAGCTGGTAGTGTAACCATTAGTAATTTGGACTCCGATCATTATAGCAAGCGCTTCTATAAGTGTATTAATGTATTGCCCTAAATAACGTTTTTGTTGCAAATCTTCACTAATTAAATTGTGCTAATTTAGGATTACCTAGAATAGAACGCGGATGACACAGATTCGCGTTCTATTCTACACAAAACCTTATTCTTCTGTAAGTAGCTTTATAAGACTTTCATCTCTTTTATAAATGTCTTTATAAAAATTCAAATTCCCATCACGATCTACCCAAGCGGTAAAATAACCAATATAAACAGGGATTTTCTTCTTTAGCGTATACCAACTTTCTTTACCTGTATGCATTGCTTTATCAATTCGCTCAGGAGTCCATTTAGGATCTTGTTTTAATAACCCAATTGCAAACTCTCTTGGTTTTGCTACACGCACACAACCATGACTAAAAGCTCTATTTTCTCTTTCGAACAAACTTTTTGCAGGAGTGTCATGCAAATAAATATTATTTGAGTTTGGAAATAAAAACTTCACTAAACCAAGTGAATTATTTTTTCCTGGTAACTGACGAACAGCTCCATTATTCCATTCCAGATTTTTCTTTGCCAAATAATTTTTGTCTTTGGCCATTCCTGGTTTAATCTCTGAATTAATGATACTTGTAGGGACATTCCAATACGGACTAAAAACAATATAACTCATCATTCCGCTAAAAATAACAGTTTGAGTCATCATTTTTCCCACAACAACAGCCGATACAAAAGCAATTTCGTTATCACGAATTAAATACAATTTAAACTCCGGAATATTAACTTCTATATATTCTTTTCCTTTTTCGAGTTCAGGATCAATCCATCTACAACGCTCCATATTAGCAATTATGGTTTTAATCCTGTCAGATACCGGAATATTCATTTCTGCAATATGCTCCAATGTAATTTTCCCATTTACAGTATTCCCGTTGTGTGATTGATAATTTTTAACCCCTTCGACCAAAACATCATCAAAAACTAAACTCTTATTATCCTCTTTAAGGTTACCAGTTATAAACAATCGCTCTCTAATTTGCGCAACAGCAAGTGCTGAATCTCCTTTTTTTAGACTTTTAAAATCATCACCTGCCTCAATTGATTTCCAACCTCCTTTTTTTTCAATTTCTCTATATTGATGTAGTGCATCACGAAGTTTGTAATACTGGCTGAACATTTTGTTCTTTTTGTCATCACTTATAGTAGATTTTTTATAAATTGAATCTGTAAAAACCTGATAATTCACTTTTTTACGAGGTAAAAGCCATTCTAATGATTTAGTTGTTTTTTCATCTACCCCAGATACTTTCTGAACATAATAAAAATATAGATTCGTAATCATTAAATCTGTATCTACTTGTGATAATTGGTTTTCTGAAGTATGTTCAAAAATAGGACTAATCTTGTCACTATAAGGAAAATTAGCTTTTAAGCCTTCCTGATCCAATCCATTATACTTATTAAATAATGTATGTGCGAACTCTACAACTCCTTTATTATCCAACCACAATTGAGTAGACTTATTTTTCTTGTATAATGCCAAAACATCATTCTGGAATTTTAGCAATTTAGGGTATGCTTGATAAAAAGTAATAATACTTGAACTATCTATTGTAATTTTTAATTCGGGAACTACTTTCTCTGAAGTGTTTTTTGACTCTCCCTCTTTCTTTTCTGACTTTTTATTGCAAGAAATAGTAACCAAAAAAATGGCAACAGCTACAAGTGGATACAAAACTTTCATAATATATTTTTTAATAAAAATAGAAAAGTTTTAGTAGAAACAAACCATTTATAAAAATTTAATCTTTGCTTTACAATCTACCTATAATTACTTCAGAAATAAACATAAAAAAACTCCAAACAAGTTGAGTTGTTTGGAGTTCAGAGATATAAAACTACTTATTATAAAACTATCCCTTTCAAAGTAAGTACTTTTGGTGTTGTTTCTGCACTTGTTACAACTGTAACAGTTTTAGAAAAAGCACCTTTATTAGCAGCATTGTATGTTGCTGTAATTTTTGCCGATTTTCCAGGAAGAATCGGTTCTTTTGTATAATTTGTTGCTGTACATCCACAAGAACCTTGAACACTTGTAATAACTACAGCTGTTTTTCCTGTGTTTTTAAATTCAAAATCAATTGCTTTTGGTACATTCTGAGGGATCTGTCCCACATCAATCGTTTCAGCTTTCCATGCAATTCCTGCTGCAGCTACAACATTATTTTCTACTAATGATTGCACTGGAGCAATTGCAGAAAAAGACATTAATCCTAATGTAAATACTAATAATAAAGGTCTGATAATTTTCATAAGTTTAAAATTTAAATGATTATTTGGTTTTTCATATTTTGAACATTACAAATGTAAATCACATAAAAACGGAACGCTGTTAATCGATCTCAAATGTTTGTTAACGACTTGTTAATCGCTATATTTAAAGATATTTTTGATTAATATTACACCTTAAAAATTCTATTTAAGTGAAAATAAACAGACTCAACAGTATTATCCTTCTGGGGTTTATAGCAATTATCGGCATATTGGTCGCACAATTACTATGGACCAAGGAAGCTTTTATGCTTGAGCAAAAAAAACTGAATCAGAAAACACATATTGCATTACTTGAAGTTGCCAAAAAATTACATGAAAGTAGTAGTAACGAATTGCCTGCACAAAGTCCTATCCAAAAAATATCTAATGACTATTATGTTGTAAACATCGAAAATGATTTTGAACCGGACATCTTAGAGTTTTATTTGAAATCGGAATTCAAAAAAATGAATATTACAACCGATTTTGAATATGCTATGTACAATTGTCAAAGCAATGAAATGGTTTATGGAAATCATGTTTCTTTATCCAAAAATTCAAAAGAAAAACAGTCAGTTTATTTCCCGAAACACAAAAATCTAGTCTATTACTTCGCTGTTCGTTTTCCTAATGAAACCAGCTATATCTTCAGCTCCATGCGTTTTTGGTTTGTGCTTTCGATAATGCTTATTGTCATTTTACTAATTTATATCTATTCGATTTTTACGCTTTTACAGCAAAAGAAATACTCTGAGTTACAACGCGATTTTATTAATAATATGACCCATGAGTTTAAAACACCTTTGGCTTCTATTTTAATCGCATCTAATTATTTAATTAAACAGAATCCGATTAAGGAAGACAAGAAACTCGAAAAATATACCGAAATCATTATCAGTCAAAGTGGTAAATTAAATAATCATATCGAGAAGATTTTGAGCATTGCAAAGTCTGATTACACTCCTTTGGAGCTCGAATTAAAAGAGATTTCAATTATTCCTGCTATTGAGGAAACAATAGAAAACATCAAACTAAAATATCCCGAAACTGACATAAAAATTGAATCTGCTACCACAAATTATCATATTGTTGCCGACGTTTTTCATTTTACAAATATTGTTTACAACCTTCTTGATAATGCCATAAAATATTGTGATACTAAGCCAAAAATCACAATTCGTTTAACTACTGAAAACCAGCTATTAAAAATTGCTTTTATAGATAACGGAATTGGTATTGCTAACAAAAATATTTCTTTTATCTTCGATAAGTTTTATAGGATTCCAAATGAAAAAAGTACGCAATCTAATGGTTTTGGATTGGGCTTGTATTATGTAAAAAAGATTTGCAACTTGCATCAATGGAAAATCAATGCTATTAACAATCCCGAAAAAGGGATAACCATAACCATCTTAATTCCGTACAAAAAATGAGTATTTTCAAAATTCTTTACACTGAAGATGATGAAACCTTGGCGTTTCTTACCAAAGATAATTTGGAACAAAATAATTATGAGGTAACACATTGCTGTGATGGAGAATTAGGTTTGGAAGCCTTTAATAAAGGGAATTTCGATATTTGTATTCTGGATATTATGATGCCAAAAATAGACGGATTTGAACTCGCTACCGAAATACGAAAAATCAACTCCGATATTCCTATTATTTTCCTTTCGGCAAAAACACTAAAAGAGGACAGAATAAAAGGATTACGATTGGGTGCCGATGATTATCTCGTGAAACCTTTTAGTATTGAAGAATTGCTCCTTAAAATTGAAATTTTCTTAAAGCGTTCGCAAAAGAATGACACCATAGATAAATCGGTTTATAAAATTGGGAAATACCATTTTGACATTCAAAATTTCATTTTATACAATGAAAATGAAAAAACAAGTCTTACACAACGCGAGTCAGAACTTCTGAAGTTGTTTATCGACAACAAAAATACCGTTTTAAAAAGGGAACAAATCCTTACTTCTCTTTGGGGTGATGATGATTATTTTATGGGACGAAGTCTGGATGTTTTTATTTCACGCCTACGCAAAATATTAGTAAACGAGAAAGGAATTGTTATCGAGAACTTACACGGAATTGGGTTTAGGTTTAAGGTTGATTCTTAAGGTGCAGAGGGACAGAGCGACAAAGGTTCAAAGGAAGTTACTGAGGTTCTGAGGAACTAAGATTAAAAAGTAAAAACTCAACAGTTATTACGCAATGCCTGTAGAGACGCACCGCAGTGCGTCTTCTCAATATAATTCCACAACGATTAAAACTAATCGTTATCTATCTTACGCTGACTTGTTTCGTCTATTTGCTAAACATCTCAATTTTATCATCCTGAACGTCCCAATCCCGAAACTTAGGGACGGAAGAAGGCCTTTTATACAATAACCCTTTACGTTTTCTCTTTGTGAAACTTTGCGTAATAATCTACTACAACACCAACAATCCAAATTCCCTTAAAGTATTTACAGGTTTAGAATACCAAAACAACTCAAAGTCCTCAAAATTGGTTTCGAAATCAGTTTTTACTTCCTGAAATGTATAGGTTTTAGTTTTAGAAGAAGAAATTTTCTGTAGTATTTCAACTAACCATTCTCCTTCATTTTTATTGGTCTGAACACTGAAGCTTTCTTTTTTATCATGAAAAGTAAGCGTTAGCATTTCCCATGAATTTCCTTTTTTAGATTTGGTAAAAGCTTCTGTAAAAGGCTTTCCTCCCAGCCAAACAATTTTGGCAGTAGGCTTTATATTAAAATCTTCAGATTCCTGTAAAGCATCATAAATAAAGTCGGATCCAATTTTCGTTTTAGGAATTTTAAAATCAAACCAATCCTGAAGTTCATAATCAAAACAGATTCCGTGCATGAAATTGAATAAAGATTTCTTTAATCCAAAACTGAATTTATCGTGATCTATTCCTGTTTTATCGGTATAATTAATATCATTATTAGCAAAAGTTCCAATGGCTTCGGTTTCCTTAACCACACCAAACTTTTCTGGATACATCCCAACCGGACTATGTGCTGTCATGGCAAACTGATGCCAAAATCCCGATTGTAAAACTCCAGCTTCAAATAACTGACGTACCATTTCCAAACTATCAACCGTTTCCTGAACTGTTTGCGTTGGATATCCATACATTAAATAGGCATGAACCATAATACCTGCTTCGGTAAAATTGCGGGTAACTTTTGCCACTTGCTCAACCGTAACACCTTTATCTATTAGTTTCAATAATCTATCCGAAGCAACTTCCAAACCACCAGAAACGGCAATACATCCCGAAGCTTTCAGTAACAAACATAAATCGGCAGAGAAACTTTTCTCGAAACGAATATTTGTCCACCATGTTACCGCTAATTTTCTTCGAAGAATCTCAAGAGCCAAAGCACGCATAAGTGCAGGCGGAGCAGCTTCATCTACATAATGAAAACCATTTTGCCCCGTTTGCTTCATCATGTCTTCCATTCGGTCACACAACAAACTGGCTGCAACAGGTTCGTAAACCTTTATATAATCTAATGAAATATCACAAAACGTACATTTTCCCCAATAACAACCGTGCGCCATGGTGAGTTTATTCCAGCGTCCGTCGCTCCACATACGATGCATCGGATTAACAATTTCGATAACCGAAATATACTTATCCAAAAGCAAATCAGAATAATCCGGTGTTCCAACCTGAGATTGTTTATAATCATGTCGCAACGAATTGTTTTTGTAAACAACTTTCCCTTCTTCGAGTAAAAAAGTTCTTTTATACTCATCAGAAACTTTCAATTCACAATTATCAACTATCAATTCAATAGGTACTTCCCCATCATCCAAAGTGATAAAGTCAAAAAACTCAAAAACACGAGCGTCTGATAACGAACGTAATTCAGTATTTGGAAAACCGCCACCCATCGAAATTCTAATTTCAGGATGATTCTGTTTTACCCATTGTGCACATCTAAAAGCACTATATAAATTCCCAGGAAAAGGAACTGAAATTAAAAATAGAGTTGGTTTTACCGATTCTATTCTCTCTTTTAAAATGGAAATTAAAACCCTGTCAATATAAGTTGGTTCTTGTTGTAAGGCTTGGTATAATTCATCAAAAGAATTGGCGCTTCGACCTAAACGTTCAGCATAACGGCTAAAACCAAAATTCTCATCGACACATTCCACTATAAAATCCGAAATATCTTCAAGATATAATGTCGCCAAATGTTTTGCTTTATCCTGCGTTCCCATTGTTCCAAAAGCCCAATCTAGTTCTTCCAATTGCACAAATCGAGAAGCCTCAGGCAAGAAATCTTCCTGACAAATTTGCAATGCTAATGTTGGGTTCTTTCCTTGCAAAAAAGCAATAACAGCATCAATCGTTTTAAGATACTCATCTTGTAAAGCAAAAATACGTTTGGAGTTATCCGAGATTTTTTCAGCATCAGCCAACACTTGCCCATTCTTGCTTCTTGCTTCTGCCTTATCTTCATAAGCTTTAAACAAATTCTTCAATCCCTCTTTCGAAAACAATTCTAAAATCACTTCAATACCTAAATCTGCCTGAACCGATTCTATATTTTTAGTATTCAGAAACCCTTTGATATAGGCGGTTGCTGGATACGGTGTATTCAGTTGTGTAAAAGGAGGAGTGATTATAAAAAGCTTAGTTTTCAAAGGGAAATGTTTTGTGCAAAAATAAGGCATATTTAGGGACTTTTTATAAAAAGATTTGGTGGTTGTTTTTACTGCTTTTTTGAATAGAAACAATAAAGGATGCCAATTACAGCATCCTTTATTCTTTACTTATTTTTCTTTTTCTTCTTATCTGACTTACTTTTTCCAGAATCTTTATCAAATTTTTTATTTAATCTTTTTTCGGTTTCTTCAATACCATAATCATAAGCTGAATTTAAAGTTGCAAGTTTAGCCTCTTTCATTGCTTTCAAGGCTTTTTTAAACTCTTGTTGACTTTCAAAAAGCATCACTTTTTTCAGAAGAATTTCTGTTTTATTAATTCCTTTAATTGTTAATGCAAAATCAATCAACTTCACGGCTTCCTCATAATCTTCATTTAAAATTAAAGTATGAATGTAAAAAGTATACACTTCGATTGCATTAATATTAATTGAGATAGCCTGCTGAAAATATTCTTTGGCTTCTTCATATTTAAATAACTGGTCACTTAAAACCTGCCCATATAAACACAAAGCCATTGTATTTTTATCATCATAAGACAAAGCATAATCCAATGATTCGATGGTTTCTTCCAGCGAATATGGATAACTATCTAATGCCTGAAAAAGATATTTATCTACTGTTTTCATAGTTTATTCTGTTTAGAAATTCAGAGATTTAGAGATTAATCATTATCTAAATAATCTTCTCTTTTTAATCTTTGCCTTTCCTGTTTGTAATTTTTTGTTTGTTTTTGTTTTTTAAAATCTGAACCCTGAAAAACCCGAATTGGTTTTCCTCGCTGAATTTGCAATTGATTCATCCATTGAGCCTGAAATTCGGCTTTAAACTGCTTTACAGTTTCATCCTTAAACTTCTGTAATAATCTCTCTGTGGCTAGTTTTTTATTCTGATGCTGCGACCGTGAATCCATCGACACAACGCTAATTCCTGTAGGAATATGAGTTGCTCTTACTGCCGAACTCACCTTATTTACATGTTGTCCTCCTGCACCCGAACTACGCATTGCCTGATACTGAATATCATTTTCAGAAATTTGCGTTGTAGTAGCTTTATCAATTTCAAAAATCCCGATAAACCAATTTTTACGTTTATGAAATTTCCTGAATTGACTCTGCCCTATCCATTGGATTGTTCCAATCCAAGAGTTTACAAACTCATTAAGATTATTACTCTCTAATAAAATTGTAGCCGTTTCGACCGTACCATTTTCAATTCCTGTTTCTCTCTGAAGCAATGTTGTTTTTATTTTATTATCATTGGCTTCTTCCAGAAAAGTCTTTAAAACCTGAGCCACAACCCAGCTACATTCTGCTGGGCCACGACCTGATGTTATTTGAATTATTTTTTCCATTTCTCTATAATTTTCAACAGTTTTTCTCTGTTCTTTGCTTCTTTTACAAATTTCGGAAGTCTGGAAACCATTGTCCCGTTACCACTTCCGTTATTGTTTCTTTCTCTCAAATCAGCTTTAATGTATCTCTCTAAGTAATTGATATGTTCCAAATTATAAGCCCAAAAAATTGATTGGTCAAATTCTTTCTGATACCATATTTCAGCATTAAAAGCACCTACTCTTTGTAATGATTTATCAGTATCTAACACAAAAGGAACTTCTTTTATATTAGGCTTAAACTCTTTAATCTCATTACATATAGAACATTTTAGCTTGATTGTTTCTGGTTTTTCATTCAGTAATTGCGACTCAAAATTTATTTTGTCTTCATTATTACAGCAATAAGTATCTACATAAGCAATGTATTTTACCATCCCTTCTTTTAAAGAATAATAGCAATTTTTACATTCTAAAATTCTTTTATCTCTATAATAAAGTTCAGATTCCAAAGCTCTCCTAACAACTGCTTGAGAAGCACATTTTGGACATTTTACCAAAATTTCATTTCCAAAACTGCCTAACCATTTATTTTCATCTTTAAACCTTTCCATAATCTTGAACTTCTTTATCTGTCCATTCTAACGATTTTTGGTGTAAACGTGCCTAACACATCCACCAATTCCGTTTGATTAGCCATTACTTTATTAATGTCTTTATATGCCATTGGCGCTTCATCTATATTACCACCAATCAAGCTTACGTCGTTTGCTTTTAAGACTTTGTTAATCTCACTTTGTGTAAACGATTCCTTGCATTTTCTACGAGAAAAAAGTCGTCCAGCTCCATGAGATGCAGAGTTTAAACTCTCCGTATTTCCCTTGCCCTGAACAATAAATCCAGGTGCAGTCATAGACCCAGGAATAATACCCAGTTCACCCACATTAGCTGGAGTTGCGCCTTTACGATGTACAATAGCTTCTTTGCCATTTACCATTTCTTTCCAAGCAAAATTGTGGTGATTTTCAATAGTTACAACCACACGTTTGCCAATCGCTTTAGCAATTCTGCGGTGAATATCATCATGACAAGCCTTGGCATAATCACCAGCTAAATTCATAGCCAGCCAATATTCCTGTCCGTCGTGCGTATTTAAATCTAACCAAGCCAGATGCTGTACATTTTTAGGTAACGGACATTGTTTTGTTGCCAAGTACGTATAATGTTTAGCAATATTAGCTCCCAAACCTCTTGAACCACTATGCGAAAGCACAGCAAAATATTCACCTACTCCTATTTTCCATTCATTAAGCGGGTTGGTAATTTTAGCAATTCCAAACTCTACAAAATGGTTTCCTCCTCCCGAAGTACCAAGTTGCTTGTAGGCTTTACTCAATAAACTTTTTATAAGCGGAATATCCTGAAACTCACTTCGGCTAAACACTTCGTGATCTGCTCGTATGGTATGTGTTTCATACATTCCAAACTTGGTATTATCTTTTAAGATTGCTTGTAACTGATGGTCTTTTCCTTTAAAAAAAGACGCAGGAATATCAAAAATGGACAAACTCATTCTACAACCAATATCTACTCCTACTCCATACGGAATCACAACATTATCTGTTGCCAGTACACCACCTATTGGCAGTCCGTAACCAGAATGTGCATCGGGCATTAAAGCTCCAGCAACCGAAATTGGCAATTTTAAAGCATCATATAACTGATATTTAGCTTGCTCATCAATTTCGTTTTCTCCAAATATGGAAAAAGGTGCTCTTGTATTATTAAGCTGATGCATTCTTACTTGTACCGGATTTACCAATCCTTCAGCAACTTTGCCCCAAGTACCATGTCCGGTAAATTTTTCAGGAGATAGTAAAACTTCTTTGGCTTCGTTTAATATACTCTCTTTTTTTTCTCGTTTTCTGTATCTGTTTATTTGCCCCAAGGCAATGTTGATACTATTATTTTTTGGAAAGCCTATTTTAATCAGGTCTTTTCCAGATAGTTTATTTCCCATTATATTTTTTATCTTATGAGTTCTAATGACTCTTTATTTAGATATTCTATTTCTTTATAATATTCATCCATTACGGTATGAATCTGTTTATTGTTCAATGGATTTAGATATTTCAATTTCTTAGTATTCCATCTCCAATAGTTCACACTTCCGTGTGCAATTTTTATCATTGAATTTCGAAGAAAATGATTCGTGATATAATTACTTATCCTAGCAATTTCACTTTCCAAAACACCATCGACCATTTTAGTATGTGTTATCATATTTGGTCTCACACGCAATACATATCGCCAAGGCTCATCAAATATATAATGGATCTTATAGCGTTTACAATTAGGACACCATCGTTCCCTTTTATAAAAATGTATTTTTTCTTTGTCTGTTAATGTTAGTTTTGGACTTCTCCATTCCGATTCTGAAAATTCTTTTACAATCTGAAGTTTCTCGACGTATACATGCTTTCTTTTCTTCTTTTTCTTTTTCTTAAAAGATTTCTCAGAAGAATATTGCACCGTATTTATCTTCTCCAATAATGTTTTATAGAACAATGCTTCTTTAGATCTCGCAATATCTTCCCTAAGTACAAAATTGCGTTCCCATCCTTTTTGATAAGGTGTTGCCAAAGGCACTAATGGTAAAGCTCTACGTTTATGCAATAGCTCATCCTCGAACTTATCTAACTGAATTAATTGTTTCTCAAAATCTTTTTTAACTGCACTCTTCTTTTGCTTTTTTTTCTTCAAACGACTACACAAGATGTAATCATCTAAAAGATAATTGTCCATTTAAAAAAATTTAAATTATAGTTTTCCTGCCAAGTATTAGAAAATACAAGGCAAAAGCATTTTATCTCCAATAGATAAATTGAGTTCGGGGTATCGGGAATTTTTTGAAGTGTCTAGAATAAAAAAAGCCCGAAAGTTAATTTCCTTCGGGCTTGTTCATATATCTAAAATTGATTTGCTATGATTGCGAAAAGCCACGAAGACACATACCAACAGAATCTAATCCTGATGTGATGTTTTGAGAGGTAAAGTTTAATACAAACATTGTCTTCGTTATTAATTTGGTTAATGATTTATTTTCTGATGCAAATTTTGTGATTTTTTTTTGAAATAAACAAATTTTAAAACAAGTATTTTCTTATTTTAAAATTAAAACACTGATTTAAAACAAATTAAACTAAATTTTAAAATCAAAATAATCAATAATTTTAGTAATAAACTCTCTTATTCTTGCTCCAAAAACTATTAGATAGTTAAAAAAGCAACTGAACTTAGATAACTTTATCACAAGATTTACAAAACATTTGATTGTTAGGCACAATTAATTTTAACACATAGGAACATAGGTCTTGTAAACTCAAAAAAAAGGCGTTTCACTTATTTTAAATGCACATAGCTAAACTAGTGTGAAAGAAATATATTTCTTTTTGCGTTCTTTTTTACACATAAAATCTATGTTTCTATGTGTTAAATTAAATTTTTACACCTCAAACGAAGCGAAAAGATGCAGTAATTACACCCAAAGAGCTTCGTTTACTAATACTATAAAAATTGTGTCAGTAGATTTCCTCTTAAAACTGATGTACTTTCTTAGAAATTACTAAAAATGAAACTAAAGATATTAAAGCAGCCGCAGTTAGATAAAATCCTACGTAGCTCAAACCATAAGTCGTTGCCAACCAAATTGCAATCATTGGAGCAAAAGCTGCACCCAAAATACCTGCCATATTAAAAGTTAAAGATGCTCCAGAATAACGAACTGTCGTAGGAAATAATTCAGATAAAAAAGTTCCCAATGGGCCATAAGTAAAACCCATCAATGACATTCCGATACAAACGAAAGCTGTTACCATGTAAGGACTTCCTGAATTAAGAAAATACGAAAAGAAAAAACCGAAAGCAGCAATAGCTAAAGTCGTGAAAATTAATATTTTTCTGCGACCTATTTTATCGGCAACCAAAGCCGAAACAGGAATAAAAGCAGCAAAAAATAATACAGAAAACAATTGTATTAACAAAGCATCTCTTTTGGTAAAACCTAAATCTGAAGTAGCCCAGCTTAAGGTAAAAACCGTCATTAAATAAAATACCAAAAAGGTTGTAATTGCAGATAATGTCCCAAAAATCAATTGATTTTTATATGATTTAAGCAAAGTAAAAAATGGGATTTTCACTTCTTTTTGTTCCAATTTAGAGTTTTCAAAAGCAGGAGTTTCACTAATTTTTAAACGAATATAAAATCCAACAATTACCAAAAGTGAACTTGCTATAAACGGAATTCTCCAGCCATAATCCATAAAATCTTCGCTGGTCATAGTATCTGTTAAAATTAAAAAAGTTCCTCCTGAAAGTAGCAATCCAATAGGCGCTCCTAATTGCGGAAACATTCCATACCAGGCACGTTTATTCGGAGGTGCATTCTCTATCGCTAATAAAACAGCACCACCCCATTCGCCTCCTAAACCAACTCCCTGACCAAATCGACATAACATCAATAAAATCGGTGCAGCGATGCCGATACTTGCATAACTCGGTAAAAATCCAATGGCAATTGTTGATAATCCCATGGTTAACAAAGCCACTACCAAAGTAACTTTACGTCCTATTTTATCTCCATAATGACCAAAAACAGCAGAACCAATAGGTCTTGATAAAAAGGCTATCGAAAAAGTTGCCAAAGATTCAAGGGTCGAATTAGTACTACTAGCACCTGGGAAAAATAATTGCGGAAACACCAATACAGCTGCATTAGCATAAATATAGAAATCAAAAAATTCAATTGTCGTACCTATTAAGCTCCCAAAAAGAACATGTTTCAAGGAGTTTTCCTTAGTAGAATTATTTTTCATGTGGTTGATATAGTTTTTATAAAAATAAGACCCGTTGGGTGCAATTAATTTTAACACATAGAAACATAGGTCTTCTACGCACAAAAAAGGCGTTTCACTTGTTTTAAATGCACATAGCTAGTTATGTGAAAGAAATATATTTCTTTTTGTACTCTTTTTTACACATAAAATCTATGTTTCTATGTGTTAAATTTTTTTTTTTACGAATTGCACCCAACGGGTTAAAAATAGGATATAAAAATGGGTTTAATTTTTGAAAATAGCAAATATTAAATTCCCATTTTTTAAGAAATTAGTTTAAAAAATCATAATCCTCATAACCCCAAAAAAACCCATCAACACATTCAAATTCTGTGAATTATTTTTCAAATAAATTAAAAAACAAGTATTTTCCTATATTGAAAGTATTTACATGATTATCAATGATTTGTAACTATTTTTAAAATTCAAATCATAAGCAATAGTTAAATCCATTTTTAAGTACAAATTTTGATTAAATTTACAGCTATCAAAAAAACAATACTTATGCCAACCGACTGTATCAGCTACCAAAACTCAGGATATTTCTCAACTTTGATACATGATTATTTAGAACAAAAATCAGATTTAAAACCATTATATAATAATTTTCCAACACTGGAAAACTTTGAAAAACAAATTATCGAAAAGCAACAAAATTTCGATAATAACAACAGAATTCCATTAGTTTCGGTTTTAAAAGAACAATATGCCAAAATTGAACTTTCGGATTCGACCAAACAAAATATCAAAGCCTTAGCGCTCCCAAATACATTTACAGTTACAACAGGACATCAACTAAACCTATTTAGCGGTCCCTTATATTTCTTGTATAAAATAATCTCAACGATAAATCTTACCAACGAATTAAAAGCAAAATATCCTTCGCATAACTTTGTTCCCATTTATTGGATGGCGACTGAAGACCATGATTTTGAAGAAATTAATTATTTTAATTTTAAAGGCAAAAAGTTCCGATGGAATGCCGAAAGTACAGGTCCGGTAGGAAGATTATCAACCAAAGGACTTGAAGATTTTTTCGAAATATATGCTTTAGAATTAGGTTCAAGCATCAATGCCAATGTTTTGAAAAAAATATTTAAAGATGCCTATCTAAAACACAATAATCTAGCAGATGCAACACGTTATCTTGCCAATAGTTTATTTGCATCACAAGGCTTAGTAATTCTAGATGCAGACAATGCTAATTTAAAGCGTGCTTTTATTCCATACATAAAAGAAGAATTAGAATCTCAATCTGCCTATAAAGCCGTTCAGGAAACTATCGAAAAACTGAAAGATTATACAGTTCAGGTAAATCCGCGCGAAATCAATTTATTTTATATCGAAGATAATTTACGCGAACGTATCATTTTTGAAAACGGAAAATATAAAGTTAACAATACAAAAATTGAATTTTCAGGAAGAGAAATCTTTGATTTACTAGAAAGAAATCCCGAAAAATTTAGTCCGAACGTAATTATGCGTCCGTTATATCAAGAAATTATCTTGCCTAATTTATGCTACATTGGCGGAGGTGGAGAAATCGCGTATTGGTTAGAATTAAAATCATTCTTTGATACTGCAAAGATTACTTTTCCGATGCTTTTAATTAGAAATTCCGTGCTTTTGGCTACCGAAAAACAGGCAAAAAAAGCGGATCAATTAAATTTATCATGGAGCGATTTATTCTCAAAACAAGACAGTTTAATCAACAAAAGCACAAGAGAATTATCACCATTTTCTATTGATTTAACGCCTCAAAAAGAACTTTTGCATAAGCAATTCGAATATCTTTATGAATTAGCAAATCAAACAGATAAATCGTTTACCGGAGCAGTAAAAGCACAAGAAGTTAAACAAATAAAAGGACTCGAAAACCTTGAAAAAAGACTCTTAAAAGCACAAAAAAGAAAATTAAATGACATTTTGCAACGTATTACCGACTTGCAAAATGAACTATTTCCAAATAAAAGCTTGCAGGAACGTCAAGCCAATTTTTCAGAATTTTATCTGGAAAAAGGAGAGGAATTAATCCCCCTTCTTATTAAAGAATTAAAACCATTAGAATCTAATTTTAATGTTATTACTATATAAATGACTATACTTGTAATTGACTAAAAAATAAGAGCCACAGATTTAAAGGATTAAAATGTTTTTTTTGAATATTCAGAAATCTGTAAGAATCTTCTAAATCTATGGCGAAAAAAATAAAGTAATAATCATAAGAAACAAATAACCACTTACTTCTGAAATTATTACTCTCTAAACCAAATTATTAACTTTAAAAAACAAGAACTAACCTATTACAAAAAAATTATGACCAGAGAGCGCTTGATTTCACTAGATGTCTTCAGAGGATTAACTATTTTATTAATGACAATTGTCAATAATCCTGGAAGCTGGGACGCTGTTTATCCTCCTCTATTACACTCTGAGTGGCATGGCTGCACACTAACCGATTTGGTTTTCCCTTTTTTCATCTTCATAATGGGAGTAGCTATTTCATTTGCAATGCCTACAAAAACTTTCGACAGTACTACATTCAACAAAATACTAGTACGCTCATTAAGAATGTTTTGCTTAGGAATCTTCTTTAATTTTTTTGCCAAAATACAACTTTTTGGACTCGACGGAATTCCGTTACTTATAGGTCGATTAATTATAACTATTGCGGTATGTTATGCCTTAATGGGAAATTTTAGTTCTAAAGTAAAAAATATTCTTGCCTTTTCAATCCTGTTTATTTATCTCTTCTTGGCCTATAGCGGCATCGAAGCGTATCAAAACGTACGATTACCAGGTGTTTTACAACGTATAGCCATCGTATATTTTGTAGTATCCCTTTTGTACTTAAAATCAAACCAAAGAACACAGATAATAGTCGCCACAATCTTATTATTAGTCTATTGGGCAATAATGGCTTTAATACCAGTTCCAGGAATTGGAGAAGCAAATTTTGATAAAGGAACCAATCTTGCTTCTTGGCTAGATAGTATCTTACTAAAAGGACATATGTATCGCGGAACCATAACTTGGGATCCAGAAGGTATATTAAGTACTATCCCATCCATCGGAACCGGAATTATCGGACTACTTATAGGTCAGTTATTACACTGTGCCATACCAAAAATTGAAATTGCAAAAAAAATGGCAATCGCAGGTATCGCATTAATTATAGTTGCTCAAATCTGGAGTATCGTTTTCCCTATTAACAAATCACTTTGGACAAGTACATACACATTATACACAGCAGGACTAGCAACTACTTGTCTGGCATTATTATATTACCTTATTGATATTTTAAACTTAAAAAAAGGAATCAAAATATTTTTAATTTGGGGCGTTAACCCAATGATTGTATTTTTCTTCTCGCAAATAATCCCACAAGGATTAGTAATGGTTCAGTTTGAGAACCCGCATAGTCCAGGCGAACAAATCAATCTTTTAAATTATTTATATAGCTTTGGGATTGCACCTTTTTTCAGTAATCCAATGACAGCTTCCTTAGCTGGAGCACTAACTTATGTTGGAATTTGGACGTTTATTTTATGGCTTTTCTACAAGAACAAACTTATTTTTAAGGTTTAAATTTTAAAACTTGTATAAGACGCACTGCGGTGCGTCTCTACTGCTGTACGTCATTACTCATAATTAATTATCATAAAGGTATTCTGGATAGTTATAATTATGAATTTATTAAATTCAATTCATAAAAAAAGTCTATTTTTGCACAAAATTTAATAAAAATAAAAATGGCAACAAATAGAACTTTTACAATGATTAAGCCAGATGCAGTTCAAAACGGACACATCGGAAATATCTTAGCAATGATTACTAATGGAGGATTTAAAATCGTTTCATTAAAATTAACTCAATTAACTGTAGCTGATGCTCAAGCATTTTATGCTGTTCACGCTGCAAGACCTTTCTACGGAGAATTAGTAGAATTTATGTCTCGTGGACCAATTGTTGCTGCAATTTTAGAAAAAGACAACGCTGTTGAAGATTTCAGAACTTTAATCGGAGCTACAAACCCTGCTGAAGCTGCTGAAGGAACAATTCGTAAAGCATACGCAACTTCTATCGGAGAAAATGCAGTTCACGGTTCTGATAGCGACGAAAATGCTGCTATCGAAGGTGCATTCCATTTTGCTGGAAGAGAGCAATTCTAATTTAGACTACTTAGATAGTTAGATTTTCAGACTACTTAGACTGACTTAGATTAAAATAAAAACCCGCTTCAATGAAGCGGGTTTTCCTTTTTTACTTATAAAAACATTAGAAAT
The DNA here is from genome assembly GCF_057834355.1 of Flavobacterium sp. GL_143. Taxonomy (NCBI): domain Bacteria; kingdom Pseudomonadati; phylum Bacteroidota; class Flavobacteriia; order Flavobacteriales; family Flavobacteriaceae; genus Flavobacterium; species Flavobacterium sp. GL_143. The sequence goes on from NZ_CM174401.1 coordinate 5,571,893, forward strand.
TAGCAGCACTCTTTTTAATTATTTTGCTAATTTTTTGATCTAAATCTTTTAGCAATTCGTCTAAAGCACTTTCGCACATAGGCAGTACTTTTTCAGGAGTTAAAACAGGAATTCCACCTACTATAACACCCGTTTTTTTAGAGCTTGCCCCTTCATTTATAGCAAATACTTTCTTTCCGGTTTTATCATACAAAGAGATTCTAGCATAAGCTTTCATTTTAACGGTTCCTGTTCCTCCAACAGCAAATCCTTTTACTAAAGTAAAATGTATTTCTGTAAATAAAACACCATCTGCAATTTCTTTAAAAATAGTCGCAGTTCCTACTTCATTTGCTTGACCAGCCGTTCCTTCATAAATATATTTATATCCTGGGTAATTTATTATAGTTTTCTCTCCTACTTCATCTTTAGCATATTTAGGAGAAAAATCAATGTATTCTTGTTTTTGAATCACTTCATTTTCAGGAATTAAATCAAATGGAAATTGTTTAGAATAAACATTAAAAAAAGCATTATGGTATTTCTCTAAAATAGGACTAAGATTAAAGTTTGGATTGTTGCCCAAATCAGCTATTGCAGCCAAACTGTTAAGCCCCAAATCAGAAAGATCAATTGTTTTGTCTGTGTAAAAACCAACAACCGCCACCTTTTTCTTTTGTGAATAGCTATTTAAAGCAAATAATACGGTTAAAATAAATAATACTTTCTTCATTTTTTTTCTATTTGATTGTTTATAATTATTAAAAAAATACTTACAATTCAAATATATCATAAAAAATCCATTTCTAAGACAGGAACGTTAATTTAATTTCAAGATTAAAATCTAATGTTCGTAGTCCATTCAAAGATCAAAAAAAAATCTAAAACTAAACTACACTTCTGGCATAACTACTTACGTCGTTACCACCAGTTGCTGCCATCCATCTTTTAAATAAATCTGATTCATTCTCGATTGAAGATTATTACCTAGTCATTTTTTGTAAAATAAAAACCCGCTTCAATGAAGCGGGTTTTGTTTATTTCAGCATTTCTGCACTTTCCTCCTTAGAGACATATACTTTCTCTCCTAAGTCTCGTATTTTTTCTCTTAAAACATCTTTTAGTTCGTTATAGTTACTATGATAAGAAGTAGAAATAGAAGCTATTCTTTTACCATTTTCGAGTATAAAAAGGAACTCTGCCATACCTTCTTTTCCAACCTCAAAAAGAACTATAAAACCGTCTAAATTATTAATTTCATATACTTTAGATTTTCCTAATCCAAAATAACGATTAACAATGATGTATCTATCATCAATAGTTAATTTATGCGCTCTTGTTCTAAACATTGTCAACCAAAAAAAGACAACAAGTAGTAAAAATAAAATAGGCAAAAACATTCCTGCTGTTGGAGAAGTAAAACTTAAATAAACAACCAAAGGCGGCAAAACAATTGAAACTATAGCAATAAAAACTGGAGGTGTTTTAAACTTAGACTTTATACTTATCATATTAATAACTTTTAATTTTAACGCAAAACTACATCTCGAACAACATCTCTTCGCAATTCCTCATTAATCATCGTAATGATTTTTGATTTTCCATGAGTGAGTTCCTCTCTTAAAACAGACGATGTAAGCTCTACATAAAGCGTACTTCCTTTTAAAACTACATTTCGGGTATAACTATTTACACCATTCCCCATCAGTTGTCGCCATGCCTCTTTTACATCAATCTGATCCATTCCGGGTTGGAGCTTATTTACCTGGATAATCCTTTGCAAAATATCCCCAACACTACTCTGATTATTTAGTCTTTTTGCCATTATCTATAATATTAATTGGTCCTGCTTTTTTATAATGATATTCTTTTTTCTCGGCGTTAAGCAGCACTAATTTATCGTCTGTTAAAGCAATTAACTCTTCCGTCCATTTTGTATAAGGAGTCGAATAATCTAAGAAAGCCTTACCGTCTTTAAATCTAACTTTTACCGTTTCGTGTAAATCGTTTGTCATAAAAGTTCCGTCTAATTGTGGCATTACTTTTTGACGAATACCGTTATTATCGGCCTCTATCTTAAAAAAGTCATAGCTTTCATTCATCCCGTAATCTTTATCTTCACCTTTATCAAAAACTACTTTTTCAATCTCCCAATATCCATTTAATTTAGCAATATCTGCAGGTTCTATTTTTTGCTGACATCCAACAAACAAAAATGATACTAAGAGAATTTTAAATACGTTTTTCATTATAAATTTTATTTTTTAGGAGCTATTTCCTGCTATCCGCTATATCTTTTTGTGGAAGAAAAATCCACAAAAAAGGATACCGCTTCTATCAGGGCTAAAGCTTCACGGTACTATAAATATTTTATTTTTGTGAGTTACAAAGTTAACTTTATATAATTGATAAAGAAGAAAAAATTGCCAAAACCCATTAAACTATTTTATAGATTTTGATTTACTTATAAAACAAAAAAACCAACGAATACTAAAAGCATTCGTTGGTTTTTATATATTGAACAGCCATTATTCTAATTATAAAAGTTTTATATCATAAAACCTTTAATCGAAAATTATGCTGCCAGATTATTTTTTTGTTTGGATCCTTCTAAGAAGACCTAAAAGAAATAAAATAACACCTACTACTAATAAAACGTAATACAATGTTAGATTTTGTTCTCTAAAAACATTAGATAAAACAAAAGACAGGATACTACCAAAATAAAAATAAATCGGCGGGATATTACTAAAACTCATCTGAAAACTATTTAAAGAAACTATCTACGAACTCATATTTATTAAAAACCTGCAAGTCTTCAATTCCCTCACCTACACCAATGTATTTTACAGGAATTTTAAACTGATCCGAAATACCTATCACAACACCACCTTTGGCAGTACCATCTAGTTTGGTTACAGCCAGAGCCGTTACCTCAGTTGCAGCGGTAAACTGCTTAGCTTGTTCAAAAGCATTTTGCCCAGTAGAACCATCCAAAACCAAAAGTACATCATGAGGCGCATCGGCTACAACTTTTTGCATTACACGTTTTACTTTAGTCAATTCGTTCATTAAATTGATTTTGTTATGCAAACGACCTGCTGTATCAATAATTACAATATCGGCATTTTGTGCTACTGCAGATTGTAAGGTATCAAAAGCTACAGATGCAGGATCACTCCCCATATTTTGTCTTACGATTGGCACACCTACACGATCAGCCCAAATTTGCAATTGATCAATCGCTGCTGCACGAAAAGTATCTGCTGCTCCTAGAACTACTTTATAACCAGCTTTTTTAAACTGATAAGCTAATTTACCGATTGTAGTAGTCTTACCAACTCCATTTACTCCAACAACCATTAAAACGTATGGTTTTGTTTGTATAGGAACTACAAATTCAGTCGCTTCGCCTGTATTAGTCTCTGATAATAAACCTGCAATCTCTTCTCGCAAGATTTGGTTTAACTCATCGACACCAAGATATTTATCGGCTGCTACACGTTTCTCTATTCGGGTAATAACTTTGAGGGTTGTCTCTACTCCAACATCCGAAGAAACAAGAATTTCTTCTAAATTATCTAAAACGTCGTCATCAACTTTAGATTTTCCGGCTACGGCTTTACTTAATTTAGAGAAGAAACTGGTTTTAGATTTTTCAAGACCTTTGTCTAATGTCTCTTTTTTATCGGAAGAAAATATTTTTTTAAAAAAACTCATTTTTATATAGGTTGTTAGTTTTTCGAATTATTTAGATTTTTCTCACAATCTACAACAATTCTAAAGTTTAAAAAAGCAAAGTGTCTTTAATTACCCCCATTACTTCACATACTTTCCAATTTTATAGGAGTTCAGTGAACTACGTTTGTAGCAATACCCTTTTGTTCTGGTCCCGAAGCTCGAGATAAAACAAAAGATCGCAGCAAAAGCAGGAACTTTGATTAAAAAAAGAACTTTTGTTTGGCTTCTCTAAATTTTGAGACAAATATAAAAAATAAAAAAGCTACTTCCGAATGAAAGTAGCTTTTCTATATATTGTAATTGTTAATTATTTCTTTTTCAAGAAAGTATCAACTTCTTCAGGAGCCATAATAGATTCTACGAATGTATATGCACCAGTTTTAGGAGATTTCACCATTTTGATGGCTTTTGATAATCTCTTAGAAGATGTTTGTAACGATGCTACGGTTTTCTTTGCCATGATTCAAATGTTATTTGAAGTTTTTATAAAGCTCTAATGGAAAACCATTGAGATTTATAAAATCTCTAATTATTACTTAATTTCTTTGTGAACTGTTACACGTTTCAAGATTGGATTAAATTTCTTAATCTCTAATCTGTCTGGAGTATTTTTTTTGTTCTTTGTTGTAATGTATCTTGAAGTTCCTGCTACACCAGAAGTCTTGTGTTCAGTACATTCTAAAATTACTTGGATTCTATTACCTTTCTTTGCCATCTTGCTATATATTTATTTTGGAAAAGATTATTTGATAAATCCTTCTGACTGCGCTTTTTTCAAAACCGCAGAAATTCCATTTTTATTAATTGTTTTTATCGTAGATGCTGCTACTCTAAGAGTAATCCATCTATCTTCTTCTGGAAGATAAAAACGCTTTTTAACTAAGTTCACAGAAAATTTTCTCTTAGTTTTGTTCATAGCGTGAGAAACGTTATTTCCTACCATCGCTCTTTTACCTGTAAGGTCACAAACTCTTGACATTATACTTATGTTTTATCGTTATTCAAAATCAGGGTGCAAAGAAAAGAAAAATAAACGATTGAAACAAAAAATTAGTGTACATTTTTTAAAATTTCTTTCTGTAACATTTCTAAACTTTTAATTACAGCCCTATCTATCACTTTTTCACGTGGTTGACCAAAGTTAAATTCTTCGACTATTACATCGTCTGGTGTGGCAATTGCAATAAAAATAGTACCAATTTCCGCATTTGAGTCTCCTTTTGTCGGTCCGGCGTTCCCAGTTGTCGCGATTGCGTAATCAGTTTTCATTATGCGTTTTACGCTTGAAGCCATCGATGAAACAACTGCAGCACTTACTACAGAATTTTCTTCTATTAAATCAGCCGGAACGCCCAAAACAGTAGTCTTTACCTCGGTTGCATAGGACACAACACTACCTCTAAAGTAGCTTGAAGCACCAGAAACTGCCGCTAAAAGTGATGCGATTTTTCCTCCAGTACAACTTTCGGCAGTCGCAACTGTCTTTCCTTTTTTTGTTAGTAATTCTCCTATTACTACTTCAAGAGTTTCATTATCATCGAAGCCTACAATAATATCATGAATGATTGCATCTAGTGATTGCACATTGGCCTCGATAGCCGCTTCAAGCATTTCTTTATCTGTGCCTCGGGCAGAAAGTCGCAAACGCACTCTTCCTGGATTTGGTAAATAAGCTAGTTTTATAAAATCAGGCAAATTATTCTCCCAGTCCTCGATACGCTCAGCTACTAAACTTTCGCCCTGACCGTATGTAAGTATCGTTTTATGAATAATATATGGTCGCTCGTATTCTTTTACAACTTTTGGAATTATTACGCTTTCTACCAAATATTTCATTTCATAAGGAACTCCCGGAAGCGAAATAAAAACGGTATTTTCTTTCTTCATCCACATTCCTGGTGCCGTCCCCATCTGGTTATGAAGCACCGTACATTTAGAAGGAACTAACGCCTGATCTTTGTTCATTTGGGTAATCGGTCGCTTATAAAAACCTTCGATTAGTTCTGTGACATGCGCCAGAACTTCGGGATTAACAACCAATTCATCTTCAAAATAATCACAAAATGTTTTTTTGGTCACATCGTCTTTTGTAGGCCCTAAACCTCCTGTAACGATTACCAAATCGACTTTGTTTTGTAATTGAGAAAATGTGTCTAAAATATGCTGCTTATCATCACTTATCGAAATCATTTCGTGAATTTCGACTCCGATTTTATCTAAAGATTTAGCTATAAAACCAGAATTTGTATCTACAATTTGTCCTATTAAGATTTCGTCACCAATTGTAATTATTGTTGCTTTCATGTATCTAAAATTCAAATTACTACTAGATTATTTATCGCAAGGAATTGCGTGGGGAATAGCAATGAAAATCCTTTTTATCGCGAAGTAAACGGAAGAAAGAAAAAATCAATTTACTTGTATTATAATTAATTTACAAAGCAAATTGTATTTGGAGAAGATAGCCTAGCCTGAAAATTCAGGCTGGCAATCTATGAAGTTTTACAAATCAAAGTCTTTCTTAATTTCTTTGATTGCTTCTTTAACTTGATTTTTTATGCTTTTAAATGTTTCTTCTATGGCTTTCTTTTTACCCTCAGCCTTTGTCCAGGCTTCGACTTGAAGAATCTCCTCAAAAGCAACATTAAGCCCTAATAAATCAAGCGTAGGCTTTATTTTGTGTGCATACGCATAAGCATGCTTATGATCTTTCTTTTTTATCCCTTCTTTAATTTGTTTTAAATCCTCAGGAACTTCGGTTACAAACAAATTAAGAATTTCGTTTACAAATTCGGGATCGTTGTCTGAAAGTGCGTACACTTTTGAAAGGTTATATTTTAAAGCCATTATTTTACTTGTATTCTGAATAATTTTTTTCCTTCTAAAAACCCTTCTAAAACATCATCTGGCTTTACAGCCGCAACTCCTTCTGGAGTTCCTGTAAAAATAATATCTCCAATTTTTAGCGTGAAGTATTGAGAAACATATGAAATAAGCTCATCAATTTTCCACAACATCATATTAGAGTTTCCTTTTTGAACGGTCTTAGAATTATTTGTTAATTCAAATGTAATATTTTCCAATGAACTAAATTGCGTCTTAGGCAAAAAATCACCTATTACAGCCGAACCATCAAAAGCTTTTGCTTTCTCCCAAGGCAATCCTTTTTGCTTTAGTTTTTCTTGTAAATCTCTAGCTGTAAAGTCGATACCTACACTTATCTCGTCGTAATATTTGTGCGCAAACTTTGGCTCTATATATTTCCCGACCTTATTAATTTTAACAATAAGCTCAATTTCGTGATGAATATCTTCAGAAAATTCGGGGATTACAAATGGATGTTGCTTTAATAAAACTGCCGAATCGGGCTTCATAAATACAACTGGCTCTGTTGGGCGTTCGTTTTGTAACTCTTCGATATGATTGGTATAATTTCTACCGATACAGATTATTTTCATTCTTTTTAAGTTGCTAAGTCACTAAGCTACTAAGTCGCTAAGAAACTAAGCACAAAAAACTCAGAACCTTAGAACCTTAGTTTCTCAGAACCTTATTTAGTATTTAATTTTCTTAATTTAATTGCCGTCAATACTTTTTTGGTATATAAAGGAAAATCCGCATTTTGTATCCAGCTAAAATATCCTGGTTCTGTTTCCAGAACCTTCTCTACTTTTGCTCCTTTATGTTTTCCGAAGGTAAAAACTTCTTCATCATCTTTATCAAAAGCAATCATTCCTGCAAAATCGGCTATTTTTTTTCTGGTTGTAAATTCAGATAACGCTTTCATATCATTTTCCAATTCTGGATAACGATCTAATTGTGCTTTAAGAATCTCATATGTCGCCATTGTATCAGCTTCTGCAGAGTGTGCATTCTCAAGGCTTTTTCCGCAATAAAATTTCAAAGCAGCGCTTAATGTTCTTTCTTCCATTTTATGAAAGATAGTTTGCACATCGACTGAGCATTTATTTTTCATATCAAAATCAACTCCTGCACGAAGCAATTCTTCTGCCAATAACGGAATATCAAAACGATCGGAGTTAAACCCTGCCAAATCACTATCTTTTATCATATTGTAAACCTGTGGCGCCAGAGTTGCAAATGTAGGTTCATTTGCTACTTTTTCATCAGTAATACCGTGAACGGCCGTAGTTTGTGGAGGAATTGGAATCGTAGGATTCACCAACCAAGTTTTACTTTCTTTATTTCCGTTTGGAAAAACTTTAAATATTGAAATTTCTACTATTCGATCTTTTCCGATGTCTATTCCGGTAGTTTCTAGATCGAAAAAGCAAATTGGTTTGTTGAGTTTCAGTTCCATTTTTTAATTTTATAAGTTTACAAATATAATTTTTAAACACGAATTTCACCTGTTTTTTTCAGAAAGTTGCCGATTACTACCTGTAATGCAATAATGCTGCAAAAAGAAAACCCTTTCAACATTTAAAACGTTAAAAGGGTTAATTATTTATAAGATAGATTTTTTCTAGAAATCTCTATCTATATCAAAAGCCTCTAAGTACTCAGCAACTCTTTTTACAAAACTTCCTCCTAAAGCTCCATCTACAACACGGTGGTCATAACTGTGCGAAAGGAACATTTTCTGACGAATTCCGATAAAATCTCCTTCAGGAGTTTCGATAACCGCTGGCACTTTACGAATCGCTCCAAGAGCTAGAATCCCTACTTGTGGCTGATTGATAATTGGCGTTCCAAAAACACTTCCAAAAGTCCCCACATTCGTTACTGTATAAGTTCCGCCTTGTGTATCGTCTGGTTTTAGTTTTCCTGTTTTTGCACGATTACCTAAATCATTAACAGCTTTTGCCATTCCAACAAGATTTAACTGATCTGCATTTTTAATTACCGGAACAATTAAGTTTCCGTTTGGTAATGCAGCTGCCATTCCTAAATTTATATTTTTCTTTTTGATGATATAATCCCCATCAACAGAAATATTCATTCCCGGGAAGTCTTTTAATGCTTTTGCAACTGCTTCCATCATAATTGGGGTAAAAGTTAATTTCTCACCTTCTCTTTTCTCAAAAGCAGCTTTAACTTTATCTCTCCATTTTACAATATTTGTAACATCAACTTCAATAAATGATTGTACGTGTGCTGAAGTTTGAACTGAAGCTACCATATATCCGGAAATAAGCTTACGCATTCTGTCCATTTCTATGATTTCATCACCTCCATTTACAGAAACTGGTGCCGCTTTTGAAACTAATGGCTCTTGTACTTTTACCACCGCTGGTGCAGGCACAGGAACTTCAACAGCTACTTTCACTTCTACTTTTGGAACTTCTACTTTGTTTGTTCTATTAACAACGTAAGCCAATATATCTTCTTTGGTCACTCGACCATCTTTTCCTGAACCATTTATACTTTCTAGCTCTGCAATAGAAACATTTTCTTCTTTAGCAATATTTTTTACTAATGGTGAAAAGAATTTATCCGAAGTAGTGTAATCTGCAGGTGTTGCAACCGCTTCTTTAGCAGCTTCGATTGTTTTTTCAACAAAAACAACTTCTGTAGGAACGATCGTTTCTTCAGTTACTTTATCAACTAAAAATGACGAACCTTCTTCTGTTTCAATGATGGCAATAGTTTGCCCTACTTGTACCAAATCGTCTTTGCCAAACAATTGCTCAATCAAAATACCAGAAACTTCACTTGGCACTTCGCTATCGACTTTATCTGTAGCGATTTCCAGTACTGCTTCATCCATTTCAATTTTGTCTCCAACTTGTTTCAACCAGTTTGTGATTGTTGCTTCAGCGACACTTTCTCCCATTTTAGGAAGTTTTAATTCAAATCTTGCCATATTGTTAACCTAAAAGGTGATTTTGATTTTCAGATTGCGAAATTACTGAAATTTTTAAATATAAATTACATTAAATATAATTTTTATGTGATTTTAACGATTTTACCTCTATCATTACTTGAATCACTTCCGATTAAGAAAGTGGTGTTTTTGGGTAAAATTTTAAAAGTAATCTTCTTATGCCTTTCAGATTTTATCATATCGATACATTTCTTGAATGATATGTATTGATTATCTAAAATTACCTCTGCTCCTTTTCCTATGTAAATCAGCGACGAATTTACCATTTTTTCTTTTTTTAAATCGTAAAATGTAACTTTATTTTGCAAAATTGAACTCAATTTTTCACTTAAATTATGATTCATGGAGTATAAAAAATATTCTTTTGGAATTGTTTTTATCGTCGTTTTTCCCTGAATCATTTTAACGATAGAAAAAAATATAATTCCAATTTTCATAAAAAGTGAAAACAAAAAAGATACTTTAAAATGTTTTTTATAAAAGAAATTCATCGCTTCCTGAAAGCGTTTCATATATTTCTCGTCCTTTATAGTGCTTTCTCCTTTATAGTGAATTACCGTAGTTTCAGCTAAATAGTAATTAGCCTTGCCTTTTTTAAGAACCATGTACGATAAATCGATATCATCGGAATACATGAAACAATCTTCATCAAAACCGCCGACTTCATTATATAAATCTCGTTTCATTACCATAAAAGCACCTACCAGTATTTCGACTTTACCAGTTTGGTTTTCGTTTAAATGTTCCGCATAATATCTATTAAAATACTTAGACTTTGGAAAAACCTTATATAAACTAGTTATTTTAGTAAAAGCAACCCAAGGTGTCGGAACTCCACGCTTGCTTTCGGGAAGAAAATTCCCTGCTCCATCAATAAGATTTACTCCTACTATTCCTAAATCCTGTTGTACTTTGGCGAAAGCCAATACTTTTGTAAATGTATCTTCGGCAACTACTGTATCAGGATTTAAAATGCATATATAATCTCCTTGAGCTTGTGAAACACCTATATTATTTCCTTTAGGGAAACCTAAATTTTCGGCGTTCGCGATTAATTTTACATCCGGAAAACGACTACGAATCATGTCGCAACTATCATCTGGAGAATTATTATCTATTACAATAATCTCGCTATCAATATCTTTAAGTGCCTGCTGCACACTTAAAACACATTGTTCTAAAAAATAACGTACATTATAATTGAGGATAATAACCGATAATTGCATGTAAAATAGTCTTGAAAGTTCGAAAGTTAGAAATTTTCTACTAAACCGAACCGTAATGACCAATCATTTTTACTAACTCCAAAATCCATTACAAGATTACTATTGTTACGTTTGTTCCATTTTATGCGCAATCCTGTACCAATTGCAGGATTCCATTTGGTAAATTGATAAGTCTGAAATTTAGATACTGATGAAATATTGGTAAAAAATACTGCTCCCCAAAAACCATCGGCAGAAATATCTGTTCTGTATTCAGTTTCAAAATATAATAATGCATTGCTTCGGAAACGATTTCTTGTAAAACCTCGTCCTGTTTTTTGCTGTCGGTCCCAACCAATACTCGGTAAGTCGAGATAATGTGGATCTCCTCCTCCTATTGTTGACCAATAAAAAGCTCTATATGCCAAAACTTTATGTTTTACATCGCTAAATGAATGGTATTTTCGAGCATCTATATATAAGGATTGCCACCCTTTATTATCAAGACCTCCATTGGTATTCATTCGGAAATTGGCTTCTAGATATGTTCCTTGTTCTGGATTGATATTATTAATTCTGGAATCATAAAGTGCTTGAATTGCAACTCCAAAGGAAACATCATCAGAATAATCTCCGCTCATATATTTAAAATAATCAGTTTCTCCATCAATCTTAGAATCTTCGGAAATATTTTGATAACTATCAAACAAAACTCCTAATCCGAGTCCGAAATTGCCTTTGACCTTTCTCGTTACATATTCATAAAAACGCCATTGTTTATAATTCAGGATAGACATTTCGTCGTCGAGATGATGATCTCCCAAACCATATGTAGGCTGCGGATAAATCATAAACCGATAATCTCCTGTAAAGTTATACTTATCATCCTTAGTATATATATAGGACTGAATTGGAAATACATATTGATTAGAAAAACTAAAATAAGGTGAAAAAACAACTTGTGACATTGTAGTTTTTTCATGATCATCACCCAGGTAAAAAGTACTCAGAAACGAAATAATTATTCTGGCATTTCCATTACCCTCTACCGGGATTGGAGATAATGAGAAAGCTATCTTCTTTTTGGCATCATGCCTTACGGTATCATTTTTAGAAAATATGCTTTTATACACATCGATAATATCTCTGCTATTATGTTTGAGAGAATCTTTTTTGTACGTGATGGAGTCATTTTGCGAATAGCAAAAACAGCTAAAAAAAAGAAAAGACAAAACACTTTTTAATTGTAAGCTACTCATTTTTAATTGTTTTAAAACACACTCTCTTAACAAAAATAAAACTAAAATTTCATTTACTCTCGAATTTATCAATAAAGATTCTTACAAAAAGATGTGGGATGTGAAGATGAAAAATAGGAGATGCAGGATGAGAGATGCAAGATGCAAGATGTGAGATGTGAGATGTGAGATGTGAGATGAAAAAAGGAAGATGAGAGATGAGAGATGAAAACTGAAACCGACTACTGTTACTAAATACTGCTACTAAAAACTGTGACTACAACTGAATACTAAACCTTTAATTATTTATTTTAGCAAAAAATAGCTTTCTCTTTATGGAATATAAAACAATCACTAATAGATTTTTACCACTTGGTTTTATTATAATCTTATTTTTAAGCTGCAAAATAACTTCTATACAACATACTAATTCTGATTTGGTTGTCTCAAACACTTGGTACATTGCCGGGCCAACCAAAGAAAATCAGGAAACAATAAACAATACTCGAATAAAAGAACATCGCATTCTTGTTACAGCAAACGACTCGCCTGTTGGAGAAATCGAACTGAATGTAATGATTACTCAATCTGAATCTAACGACGGAAAACCAACCAATTTACCTAGCAATTCTAGCTTTGTTAGTATTACTTATAAATCATCACAACCTATAAAAATCCAAGCTCGCGAAGGGAATGATTCCGGAAATGGATGCATACATGGAGGAACTCATGCAATGGCTGATTTACCTGCTTCTCCCGATAAATTTTCTACAATAAAAATTCCTTGGACGGATTTTAAACTAAACGGCAAATCTGTAAACATTCATAATCTTTGCAAATTTAATTTTGTGAATTATCATCCTGTTTCTGGCGCTATATTAGAAATAACTGAAGTACAGATTCAAAATTTAAATCCATAAAACTAACTAACCTCAACATTATGAAAATCAAAATTCTAAAATTCTTATTTCTAATACTGTTCTTTTCTAATCTTACTTATAGTCAAAATAAAAAGGTCGACATTAATGGTGTTTGGGCCGATATTAATTCGGGGTTAGAAAATGCAGTTGTGATTATCTCTGAACAAAACGGAAAGGTGATTTTCTCACATTATCTGGAATGGAAAGGACAAAAATTTGTAGAAAGTGGCATCGGAAAAAGAACCGGAAACACGATAGAATATACAGTTGATGTAACTTTACCTATAGAAGGCTGGGCAACTCAAGGAACACATGCCTTGACATTATCTGAAGACGGTAATACACTCGAAGGCACTTACAAAGACAACAAAAAAAGAGAAGGTCCTATTGCTTTTAAACGTGTGAGATGATTTTTTTCTTGTGAGATGATTTTTGTAAAATGTAAAAGGGAGTTAATGTGATCATTAACTCCCTTTTACTATATTTTATGTTCCCATTTCTACATTATCCCAATCATCGGCTCGGTTGTAAATCCATTCCAACGATTTGCGTCTTTCATATACTAGACCTCCATTTAGCTTTGCTTCTCGACCGTTTAGTCTTTCATCTACACAATACCAATGCAGTCGGTAATAATAATCAAGCATGGTATAAATCTCAACTTCAGATTTTAAATTCTGTAAACTTTCCATTTTTTCATTGCCATCTCCTTGCTCTAGATTTGGCAATAGCGATGCCATATTATCTCCAATATATTCTTCGGCTTCAAGTCCCGGAATCATTTCTGTTACCCACATAAAAGCCCACAATGATTCTAGATACCATCTTAAAGAATTAATTTCAAATTCGGTTAAATCATCATTTTCCTTATCTAGTATTTTTTTTTCTGAATCTGATAGATATTTAGCTAAATCATGATTCTCTATCCATTCTTTAATAATATAAGTTGGAGCCTCAAACGCGATGTTTATCAAAGCATTCATAACCGACATTCTTCCCTTAATCTCTTCCAGAGACCTTAGTTTTGGCGTATCCAGAATCGGCAACCAATCATTTACACGATATTCTTTTTGTTTAATAATTGTATCATTATCAATTTTAATTTGTCGGCGTTGTTCTTCAGTCATAATGTAATTTTTCAAAATATAACCGAAAATATAAATAATTTCTTTCAACACAAACTGATTCAATTGAAACTTTACAAATGCAACTGAATTTTATATTTATTAAAAATTCGCATGGCAAATAACATAATCGTCGAGAATACTAAAGACCAGATAATTCCAGGCGTTCCTTCACGGAAATAATCCGGAATTATATGTATTTTGAATGCTAAATTGAAGTAATATATTATCCCTGGAAGTATATAAATAAGAAGCGGATTTGCAGCTGCTGGCATAAAAAAGTTGCTCCATTTTGTTTGTTTTTTAATTTCCATTAGCCAATACAAGAAATAAAAGATTACGGTACAAATACCCGCAGAATATAATACCCAAGAAGGTGTTCCTCTTACCTTAGAAACTTCATAGTATGGTCGCAATAAATACCCCAGTACAAAAAACAGCACTCCAAAGCCTATTATTTTCCAATTGATTTTTTCGGATATTTTTCCTTCAAAAAACAAAAGAGATATTACTACTCCAGCTGAAACAAGTGTAGCGTGCGTCATATGTCCAGCAATAAAACCTATCCATTTTATTTCATGAACAAAAGAGCCTTCAATTTGATTTAAAATATTTGCCGCAAGACAAACAAAAAGAAACGCAATCATGGCTATCAATTTTCCATTAACAAGCCAATAATAGACTACCGTAATTAAATACGCCCAACCTATAAGTCCTAGAATCCCCCACCATTTTGGAGTGATTCCTATCTCTCCATTTTCCTGAACGTATAAAAAGTATAAAGCCACCAGAACCAACATTCCGCCATATTGTAAAATATTTTTAGTGACTTTAGGAAATGATTTATCGTATTTATTCCAAATAGGAATTGGCATTGAATACGCCAAAAGTCCCCAAAAGGCTGCAGAAATCACCATCTTGGAGGCATCATAACCATATTCGGCATTTACCATATAAACACCAATAATAATAAGTGCCAATGCTCTTTTTAAAGTATGTGTCCAGATTGTTTTAGGTGTATCGCCTTTAATTAATCTAGCGTTAAATGCAAATGGAATAGACATCCCGACAATAAATAAAAATGCAGGAAATACCAAATCGACAAAGGTCATTGCATCAGCATCGGCTGGCATATGTTTCATCCATTGTGGTACATTCTTTATGCTTGCCAGTTCATTGACAAAAATCATGATAAAAATAGTAATTCCACGAAAAGCATCTATAGAAATAATTCTTTTATTGAATAAATCTTCTTTTATTTTCATACGCAGATAATATTTGTTTTTTAAAGGAATATGGTATCGTCATTCTTTTTTATGAATTATGATTTCGAATCATGCCGATTTCATAATTCATTACAGTATTAACATTAACAAATATAAAATATTCAAGGAGAAATCAAAGGAGTATTTAAAAGACTGACAAACTTGTTGATTTATGTTAAATATCAATAGAAACGGGGATTTTTGTTTGGGTCAAAAAGTTATCTTTGCGACATTGCTCTTAAAATACTAAGAAATTAAAGGTTAAAATAACATACTATAATAAAATGAAAAAAATAATATTTACAGGATTACTTATATTAAGTAATTTACTACTTGCAAATGCGCAAAACATAACATACAATAATGTTGCTATTGGATTAGATGTCCCAGACTGGGGAGTAAATATAAAAACTAATTTTCCAGGGCTTACTGGAAGTTGGAACAGAGGCTTTTTTATTTCTAATGAAAATGGCTTACAGCATTTATTTTCAATCGGCGCTAATGGAAATTCAGTAAATGGTATTTCCAGCTTTACCAGTGGTTTTATTGGAACTGACTGGAAAAACCAATTCATGTCCTTTTTACCTAATGGAAATATAGGTATTGGAACTGAAATTCCTTTGGTAAATTTACATCTTAAAAGCCAAACAACTCACTTACGTATAGAATCATCTGATGTTGGATATAATGCGTCAATTCAATTTGTAAGTGGGGGTCAATATCGTTGGGAACTAGGAACAGGAATACTATCAGGTCCAAATTTTGAATTATATAATAGAATAAACAACAAATCTTCTCTTGTTGTAAACCCTGAAGGCAACGTAGGGATCGGAACTACAAACCCAACAGCAAAACTAACTGTTGCAGGCGATATCAATTCTCGTGAAGTAAGAGTAACCGTAAATGCTGGAGCCGATTTTGTCTTTGAGAATGATTACGATTTACCCTCATTGAATTCTGTAGAAACTTTCATTAAAGAAAACAAACATTTACCAGAAATCGCTTCTGCCAAAGAAATGCAGGAAAATGGTATCAATCTATCTGAAATGAATATCAAATTACTACAAAAGATTGAGGAAATGACATTGTATATGATTGAAATGAAAAAAGAAAATGAGACAATAAAAGAGGAAAACAAAAAATCAAATAAAGAAATCGAAAAACTTAAGAAAGAAAATGAAGCTTTTAAATCTTTATCTGAAAGGCTTTCAAAAATTGAAAATCAATTAAAATAATATATCATGAACAAAACTATACTCAGTGCTTTGATTTTAATGTCTTCTATACTCTCAATTCAAGCTCAGATATATGGAACAATACAAGGAAACTCTACTAACAATAACTTTGTAGGAATCGGATTAAACTCACCAACTGCTTCATTACATATTAAAACACCAACTGCTAATTTTTTAATCGAAAATTCTGGACAAGAAGGAGCTTACCTAACAATAAATTCTGGACGATTTAATAGACCTGCAATTACATCATACAAACAAACTGGTACGGAATATTGGAATTCTGGAATTTTATATGATGAATCTGGTAATCAAAAATATTCTATAGGAACAACACAATTACTTTCATCTTCGAAATTAACAATCCAATCTAACGGTAATATTGGATTAAGTACTATTAACCCCTTAGAAAAGTTACAAATTGGCGAATTCAACAATAACCAAAGCTCCAAAATAAGTATCCCTGGGGTATATAATTTTGAAGAAATAAAACTAGGTCAATACGGAAATGGCGCTGGAGGATTAGAATTTATTAATCATACAAACCACAATCAATCATATGGTGTGAGATTCTTCTCAAATATCGATTCCGGAATTAAAGGTTTACAAATACAAACTGCAAATCCGTCGGATAAGTATCAAGATTTAAGCTACATAACCAGACTAGCAATTACTACTGACGGAAACATTGGCATTGGAACAATAGTTCCTGATGAAAAACTTACTGTAAACGGGAAAATTCATGCTAAGGAAGTTAGAATTGACCTTTTAAGTCCTATGACAACTGTTCCTGATTATGTCTTCGCTAATGATTACAAACTAAAATCATTACAAGAAGTAGAAGAGTTCATAAAACAAAACAGTCACTTACCAGAAATACCATCGGCAAAGGAAATCGAGAAAAATGGTCTTATGCTTGCCGAAATGAATATGAGTTTATTGAAAAAAATTGAGGAATTGACGCTTTATACGATTGAGCAAAATAAAAAGATTCTAATTCTTGAAAAACAAGACGAGAAATCAATTCAAGAAATAGAAATATTAAAAAAAGAAAACGAAGGGTTTAAATCTTTATCTGAAAGACTTTCTAAAATTGAAAATCAATTAAAATAATACATCATGAAAAAAATATCTCTACCTCTACTATTAGTTACTTTATTTTTAGCCAATACAATTCAAGCTCAAGTAGCAAGTTCCCTTTTAATTAGTGACACAAGATCTGTTAACGATTTACCAAATGCTTCTTACAATGGAATAAAAGCAGATTTTAAAAACAGGGACATTATAGGCGTTCCTGGGCAAGGAGTTTGGTCAACTAACTTAACCTTTTCACAGTGGACTAGCACAGATAATACGGGGGATAAAAATCATCAACTTAATTTTAATAATGGAGGAATTTTTTATAGAAATGCATTTCCATTAGATTCACAATGGGGTACATGGAGACAAATTCTCATGGAAAATGAAAATGGCAACGTTGGGATTGGAACAATAAATCCAATAAATAAATTAGACATTAACGGTGACATAGCAATTGGAAGTGGAAGTGTAAATCGAAACACTACAAAATTGTTTATTCGAAATCCTGCTGGTAAAACTTGGGCAATAAGCTCTGGTACAAACATGGTTACAGAATCTAGTTTTTCTATCTACAACTGGTCTGATAATCAAACTAAACCATTTTTTAATATTGATGTTAATGGTAACATTGGCATTGGAACAACCGCCCAAAACGAAAAACTAACTGTAAATGGAAAAATTCATGCTCAAGAAGTTAGGATTGATCTTTCTAGTCCTATGACTGTTCCCGATTATGTCTTCGCAAATGATTACAAACTAAAATCATTACAAGAAGTAGAAGAATTCATCAAACAAAATAGCCATTTACCCGAAATTCCATCGGCAAAAGAAATCGAAAAAAATGGGCTTATGCTTGCTGAAATGAATATGAGTTTATTGAAAAAAATTGAGGAATTGACACTTTATAGTATTGAGCAGGAAAAGAATGCTCAAAAAATGGCAATGGATATAGACGACTTAAAAAATGAAATGAATATGTTGAAAAATGAGATTAAAACATTTCATAAAATAAAGAGATAAGATTAGTATAAATCTTGAAAACAAAATAGACAAGGAAAGTATCCTTTAATTATCAATTCTTAATCTTTCTTCTCAAATAAAATATAAAATCAATGAAAAATTTATTCAAGATAGTATGCATTAGTTTGTTTTTTATTTTTAATACAAATGCTCAAACGTTAACAGCGTTACAACAACAAAATGCTAGAGCAACTGGTTATGCAATTGTAGCATCTAGAAATCCTGGTAAAAGTTTTACAGTTAATGTAATTAAATGGGATGGTGTAAATGATTTGGAATATAATGCTATACATCAAATAAATTATGCATGGCATCCTCAAGCAGTAATAAAAGGGAACTATTTCGATCAACCTTTTGATAATAACGACTTTTCATCTTACAGTTCTGTAATTTTAAGTCAATCAGAGTTTGATACTTATAAATCTACAGGTAAAGATTGGTGGATAGTTTGTTCATTATTACCCTCTTTTAGTAATTCAGGAGTTTCGGTTTTAGAAAATGGAAATGTAGGGATTGGTACACCTACTCCATCAGCGATACTAGATGTTTATTCACCAGTAACTGCACAAGGAAGATATAACTCCCAAAAGTGGTCTGCTGGTAACCCCGGATATAGTTTGACATTGCAAACTATTTGGAACAATAGTGGAATCAATCAAGAATTCATACAACGCTATAATGAAGTAGATTATACCTCATTAGCATTTTTTCAAGGCAAGGTAGGAATCGGTACAACAAACCCTGACGAAAAACTAACTGTAAACGGAAAAATCCATGCTAAGGAAATTAAAATTGACTTGGCATATCCTATGACTGTACCTGATTATGTCTTCGCAAACGACTACAAACTAAAATCATTACAAGAAGTAGAAGAATTTATCAAACAAAATAGTCATTTACCAGAAATCCCATCGGCAAAAGAAATTGAAA
Source organism: Flavobacterium sp. GL_143 (assembly GCF_057834355.1). Lineage (NCBI taxonomy): Bacteria > Pseudomonadati > Bacteroidota > Flavobacteriia > Flavobacteriales > Flavobacteriaceae > Flavobacterium > Flavobacterium sp. GL_143. Next base: position 5,591,478 of record NZ_CM174401.1, read on the forward strand.
AAAATGGATTGATGCTTGCCGAAATGAACATGAGTTTATTGAAGAAAATTGAGGAATTGACACTTTATAGTATTGAACAGAATAAAAGCAATTTAGATCTCAAACAAAAAGTTGAAAAATTAGAGAAAGAAAACGAAGGGTTTAAATCTTTATCTGAAAGACTTTTTAGACTTGAAAATCAATTAAAATAATTATATAAAATGAAAAAAATCACATTAAGTGCTATAATTATAATGTCTTCTATAATTTCAGTACAAGCACAAACCTTAAATCCAACGCATGCAATTTCCGAATCTAATCTGGCAGATAGTTTCAAAGGAGGTTATACTTTTTCATATTCAACTGCTGGAACACCATGGAATGGTGCCCTTATAAGTTATGGTGGTTTTTCAAATCAATACGATTGTCAGATTAGCTCAGAGCATAGTTTAGGTAAACATATTAGCTTTAGAACAAGAAATGGAGATAGCAATACTTGGAATTCATGGAATGAGCTTTGGCATTCAGGAAATCTTAATAATATCAATTCTGATTTTACTGCAAAGAAACTGATAATTAAAGAATCAATAATTATTGATGGTGGAAGAACAAATGCTTCTATCAGGCCTTTAATTACATCTGGAACATTGTTAAATGGTGAAATTAGAGGCTATAGTAGCAATGGAAACGCCTATGATGATGGTTTTCTTAGATTGTCAGCTGGGGGTGGCACTAATAATGTTACTAAATCATATATTGAATTGTCTGGTTCCTCAACCCTAGCAGATATGCATCAAAATATTGTTTTGGGAACTTCTGGACAAGAACGCATGAGAATTAATTCTAATGGAAACATTAGCATTGGAACAATAGTTCCAGACGAAAAACTTACCGTAAACGGAAAAATCCATGCTAAGGAAGTTAGAATAGACTTAGCATATCCTATGACTGTTCCCGATTATGTTTTTGCCAATGACTACAAACTAAAATCATTACAAGAAGTAGAAGAATTCATTAAACAAAATAGTCATTTACCTGAGATTCCATCAGCAAAAGAAATTGAAAAAAATGGGCTTATGCTTGCTGAAATGAATATGAGCTTGCTGAAGAAAATTGAAGAATTGACGCTTTATAGTATTGAGCAGAATAAAGAAATCCAAAAACAAAATAACAAAATTTTGATTCTTGAACAAAAAGTAAAAAAAATAGAATCTACTTCAAAGTAAAATTAACGAAGCTATAAAATGAAAAAGAGAATATTTACCGGACTACTTATATTAAGTAATTTACTATTTATAAATGCACAAAACACAACATTCAATAATGTTGCTATTGGATTAGATGATCCTGCATGGGGTGTAAATATAAAAACCAATTTCCCAGGATATAATGGGACTTGGAGTAGAGGTTTTTTTGTTTCTAATGAAACCGGTTTACAACATTTATTTTCAATCGGGGCTAATGGAAAATCAATAAATGGAACATCTAGTTTTACCAATGGTTTTATAGGAACTGACTTCGACAATCAATTTATGTCATTTTTACCTAATGGGAATATAGGTATTGGAACTAATAATCCTATTGAAAAATTTAACATTAACGGAGGTACTGGAAATGGTGCCTCATTTGATGCGAGAATGGCATTAACAAAAGTTTCTAGCACAGGAAATGTCCAGAGTGCAAAAATAATTTTAAGTGATGTTGATACCGATTTCGGAAACCTAATCTTAAAAGTAAAAACAACTCCTAGTAAATCAGAGCATGAAAGTTTCTATACCGATGCCTTAACCATAAAAGGAGCTAATGCGTATATCGGTATTGGAACTAATAATCCTATTGAAAAACTAAACATTAACGGAGGTACTGGAAATGGTATTCCGTTTGATGCGAGAATGGCATTAACAAAAGTATCAAGTACAGGAAATGTCCAAAGTGCAAAAATAGCTTTAAGTGATGTAGACACCGATTTTGCAAATCTAATCTTTAAAGTAAAAACAACTCCTAGTAAATCAGAGTTTGAAAGTTTCTATTCCGATGCCTTAACTATAAAAGGAGCTAATGCATATATTGGTATTCACACCAATAATCCTATTGAAAAACTAAACATTAATGGTGGTACTGGAGATGGTACTCCATTTGATGCTAGAATGGCACTAACAAGGACTTCGAGTACTGGAAATGTTTTGACTGCAAAAATAGTTTTAAATGATACTGATACTAATTTTGGAAATCTAACTTTTAAAGTAAAAACAACTGCAAGCAGATCAGAATTTGAAAGTTTCTATAGTGATGCTTTAACAATAAAAGGATCAAATGCCAATGTGGGGATTGGAACTTCAAACCCCGACGAAAAACTTACCGTAAACGGAAAAATTCATGCTAAAGAAGTTAGAATTGACCTAGCATATCCCATGACCGTACCCGATTATGTCTTCGCAAACGACTACAAGCTAAAATCATTACAAGAAGTAGAAGAATTCATCAAACAAAACAGTCATTTACCAGAAATTCCATCGGCAAAAGAAATTGAAAAAAATGGGCTTATGCTTGCCGAAATGAATATGAGTTTGTTAAAAAAAATTGAAGAATTGACGCTTTATAGTATTGCTCAAGAAAAAAACATTAAATCTCAAAATAATAAAATCATTGAACTTGAAAAGCAAAATGAAAAATTATTAGCTATAGAAAAAAGATTAGAAAAAATTGAAATGAACTCAAAGTAAAAGGCAAAGGGCTAATTTTATAAAAATGAATTAATATTCCTTTACTTTTGATAATCACAATTCATCCCAATGAAAAAAGCCCTTTTGCTTTTCTTTTTATGCATTACTTCAACTTATGGTCAAATCTTAGGTTGTACAGACCCGCTATCTAAAAACTACAATCCGAAAGCTACTCAGAACGACGGAAGTTGTTTTTACAAATCAGTAAAAGTAAAACCCGAATACTCCAAAAAACTAAGTGATTCTATCAAAGAAACATCGGGATTAATGGCTTTTAATTCGTTATTGTGGACACATAATGACGACCATGACAAAACCATTTATGGGCTAAATCATCAGGGAGAGATTAGAAAGAAAATTGCACTGGAGAAAGTAATCAATAATGACTGGGAAGAAATTTCGCAAGACAGCACACACATATACATAGGCGATTTTGGGAATAATTATAAGAGAAACAGAACCAATTTACATATTCTGAAAATCGAAAAAGAATCATTTCTGGCAGGAAAACCTGTCATCGATACCATTTCGTTTTCTTATTCCAACCAAACGGATTTTACACGAGAAAAAGCAAACAAAACCAACTTCGATTGTGAAGCTTTTATCGTTACAAACGACAGTATTTATTTGTTTACCAAACAATGGAGGAGCTCTAAATCCAGTATTTATGCTTTACCCAATACATCTGGAAATCATATTGCCAGTTTAAAAGAAACCCTAGACGTAAAAGGATTAGTAACTGGCGCTACTTATTTGCCATCCAAAAAACTGGTTGTTCTTTGTGGGTATTCTAAAATCGGGAAACCATTTTTATATCTTTTATACGATTATAAAAACAATGATTTTTTATCAGGTAATAAACGAAAAATTAAGATTGCTTTGCCATTTCATCAAATTGAAGGTATCGCAACCGAAGATGGTTTATATTATTATTTAACCAATGAAGCTTTAGTTAGAAAACCTGTACTCAATGTACCTCAGCAAATTCATCAAGTTGATTTGAGTGCATATTTAGGTCGATAATCTCAAAAAAACTTTAAAATAAAAAATTAAACCATTAAGATATTAAGTTTCATAAAGCTAAACTTAAATTTTCTTAATCTTCTCTAATATTTTAAAAACACGAAACCGACAATACCTTTATAGAGTATATACTCAATATTGTTTTTACTCTATATTCTCACAAACTTGTCCTAGATTATCGAGCTACTTGCGGAGATTCTTCTCCCGAAGTTTCGGGACGCTCAGAATGACAATATTGGAAGAAACTTTGCGAACTCTTCACTATCAATTTTTCTCGCCACAGATTAAAAGGATTAGAAAGATTTATAAACTTTGCGTCCTTTGCATATCCCGAGGCTTCGGGATTGCGCCCTTTGCGGCTAATTTTTTAAATCTGCATTCCCATCTTAAAACTTAATTTTCCTTAATCTCTTAATGGTAAAAAAACTCAACAGTAAAATGAAATTTTGTAAATCTTGCAAATATCTACCAAAATTATGCAACAACCATTTACAATAAGATAGCAACCTTTGCTCTCTGATATGAAAAAAGCATTAATCCTATTTCTCTCCTTTTTCTACTTGGTATTGTCATCTGGCTTTACCCAGAATACTCATATCTGTAAAGGAATCAAACAGGAAACTTACTTTTTTGCAAACAATAAAGAAGGGCAACCTTGCACCAAATGCGATCGTAAAGACGGGAAAATACTTAAGGATTGCTGCAAACATGAGACTAAATTATTAAAAATAACAGAAAAGGCTCAAAAAGCTTCCCCTGACAATCCTTCTTTAAAATACTTGGGAGTTGCCTTGCCTTTTCACTTCTTTAAAGTTGTATTTGGCTATGAACTTCCGCAAGTAAAAACCACTGTTTTTTCATACGTATTTACAACGATTCCTATAAGGAATACAATACTCTACATTTACTATTGCGTTTACCGAATTTGATTTTATTCAATTGATAAACTGTGCTGTTTCCAAAGAATAGTACGGGATTTCTATTGTTTAATTTTAAATATTTAATGTATGAAAATGCAATTCTTTACATTGGTATTCTTCGGTTTTGCCACAGGAAATCTTTTGGCGCAGACCGTAACTTTACCAAATGCTCTTGAACGTTCTGTTCAGAATTTTGAAAAAATAAAAGCCAAAGAAGCAATGGTACTTGCTTCGAGAGAAAATGTAATATATCAAAAAAGTCAGTATTTGCCTGATTTCACATTGATGGCACAACAAAGTTATGGAACCATCAATGCTCAAAACGGACCTTTATATGGTTACGGAGGTTTGGGCGTTGCATCGACCTCTATGCCTTTGCAGGAGCAAAACTGGAATGCCGCTTTTGGCTCTCTTTACTTAGCAAACATCAATTGGAACCTATTTACGTTTGGCAAAATAAAAAGTCAGGTTTCCATAGCCAAAGCAGATGAAACCGTTGCTCAGAGAGATTTGGAACAACTAAAATTCCAACATCAGGTAAAAGTTGGAGCTGCATATTTAAACCTTCTTGCTGCACAACGTGTAAAATTTGTACAAGATAAAAATCTGGAACGCGCTCAAGTTGTTGCCACAACAACCGAGAGTCGTTCTAATAGCGGCTTGATTCCAGAAGTCGATTTTTCTTTGGCGAAAGCCGAAGTTGCCAATGCTAAATCGGCAGTAATAAAAGCCTATGATTTAGAACTCGATTACTCCAAAGCACTGGCAGTTATGATGGGAGAAGAATATCGCAAGTATAAACTAGATAGTCTTTTTACCAACAAAACTCCTACTCTACTCCTTGAATCTTCGATAGAAACGAGCAAACATCCTATTCTGGAATGGCAAAATAGTACGGTTCAAAAAAGCATGCAACAAGAAAAATTACAATCGGCACTTGGACTTCCTACTATTTCATCATTTGGCATACTACAAGGGCGTGGTTCAGGGTTTGATTGGAATTATGTGCAGGACAATTCAGCTTTCTCTAAATCGTATTCAGATGGAATTGGCATAGACCGAAGCAATTATATTGTTGGCATAGGTATCAGTTGGAATTTGATAAATTTATACCGTCAGTCTTCTAAAAAGAAAGAACAAAAATTCATTACGCAATCCTTGCAAAAGGAATATGATTATATGAATCAGGAACTTGTGGCGCAACAAAAATTGGCAGATGACAAATTAAAAAATGCATTTGAAAATTTTGAAGAAACCAAAACTCAAGTAAAAGCCGCCACAGACGCATACCAACAACATACTGCATTATACAACAATGGCTTAACGACTATTGTAGACCTGACACAATCTTTCTACACGCTCAACAGAGCCGAAATAGACTATGAAATAGCACAAAACAATATCTGGCAAGCCTTATGGATTAAAGCTGCTGCCAAGGGTGACCTGACTATTTTACTAAACGCGATATACTAAAGCCTAAATTATGAATTTAATACGTTTTGCCTTGCGCAAGCCCATCTCGATTATGGTGATGGTGCTAGGGCTTTTATTCTTCGGAATTAAAGCTACTAAAGATATAAAGGTAGATATTCTGCCAGATATGAATCTTCCTGTCGTGTATATTGCCCATTCATTTAATGGATATACACCTCAACAAATGGAAGGTTATTTTACAAAGATGTATGTAAATATGATGCTGTTTACGAGCGGAATCGAAAGCATCGAAACTAAGAATACACAGGGATTGACCTTAATGAAAATAAACTTTTACGAAGGTACTGATATGGGACAGGCTATTGCCGAAATCAATGCATTGTCCAATCGTTCCCAGGTATTCTTACCACCGGGAGCTCCGCCTCCATTCATCATTCGATTTGATGCATCGTCGCAACCTGTTGGACAATTGGTTTTCAAGAGTAATTCGAAAACCAATAATGAATTGCAGGATATTGCCAACTTTACGGCACGACCTTTTTTGATTAAAATTCCGGGATTAACCACCGCACCACCTTTTGGCGGAAGCCCGAGAACAATCGAAATAAACATCGACCCAAATAAATTACGTACCCATCAATTAACTCCTGAGCAAATTGTAGAAGCTATAAGCCGCAATAATATTACCTCACCATCAGGGAATATTTACATCGACGATATTAATTATCTAACACCTACAAACAATACAATTAAAGAGGTTGCCGATTTTGGAAATATTCCAATTTTTAAAGGTACAGTCGATAATGTTTATATCCGTGATGTGGCAACTGTAAAAGATGGTGCCGATATTACAACTGGTTATGCCTTGATAAACGGAGCGCGTTCCGTATATATCAATATTGCAAAATCGGGTAATGCTTCGACTTGGGACGTGGTGAAAAATTTAAAGAAAGCCATCCCGATGATTCAGAATAATTTACCGGATGATGTTACTATTTCTTATGAGTTTGACCAATCCGTATATGTTATCAATGCTGTAAAAAGTTTGATTCTCGAAGGTGTATTGGGAGCTTTACTTACCGGATTAATGGTATTGTTATTCTTGCGTGATAACAGAGCCGCTTTAATTGTAGTATTAACGATTCCTATTTCGATTATTTCAGGCGTATTATTCCTGAAATTATTCGGACAAAGTATCAATATAATGTCCTTATCAGGATTGGCTCTGGCTATAGGAATCCTGGTTGACGAAAGTACGGTTACTATCGAGAACATTCACCAACATCTTGCAATGGGCAAAACAAAAGCCAAAGCAATTCTGGATGCTTGTCGCGAAATTGCCTTCCCTAAATTATTGATTCTGCTTTGTATTCTGGCTGTATTTGCACCCGCATTTATGATGACAGGAATCCCTGGTTCTCTATTTATACCATTGGCTCTTGCTATAGGATTTTCGATGATATTGTCATTTATCCTATCACAAACCTTTGTTCCCGTAATGGCAAACTGGTTAATGAAAGCCAAAGACGAAAACCACGTACATGAAGAAGACAAATTTGATAGATTTAAAAATCGTTTTGTAACGTTCTTACAATCCATAATGGAAAAACGTAAAACTATATTAATTGCGAGTTTTGTCTTGGTTGCATTGGGAGTTTTCATAATGTACAGCAATACAGGAAAAGATGTATTGCCAACCGTTAATTCGAGTCAGTTTCAGGTACGTATAAAAGCGCCCGAAGGAACTCGTATCGAAAAAACAGAGCTAAAAATCAAGCAGGTTTTACACGAAATGGAAACCGTAATTGGTAAAGACCACATTGCAATTTCTTCGGTATTTATTGGTCAGCATCCTTCCTCATTTGCGGTAAGCCCTATTTACTTATACAATGCAGGACCACACGAAGCTTTGATGCAAATTGCATTAAAAGATTTTGACGGAAACACCAATGACTTAAAAGAAAAAATCCGTCACCACATGAAAGCTAAAATGCCCGAATTGCACTTTTCTTTCGAACCAATCGAGCTGACAGAAAAAATTCTTAGTCAAGGAACCAATACGCCTATCGAAGTTCGTTTCTCGGGAATGATGAAAAAAATGAACATTATGTATGCCAATAAATTACTGGAAAAACTAAAAGAAATCGATTATTTAAGAGACCAGCAAATTCCGCAATCGCTAAACTATCCGGCTTTCGAAATTAATATCGACAGATTAAGAGCTGCACAATTAGGAATCGACGCTCAGGATATTGCTCGTTCCTTAGTTCCAATTACTGCATCTTCGCGCTATACAAGCAAAAATATGTGGGTAGGCGGAATGATGGGAATTGCCTACGATGTACAAGTACAAACGCCACAAAACATATTAAACAGTAAGGACGAATTGCTTAATGTTCCGTTAGGAAAAAACTCCGACCGACCAGTTCTTGGCGATGTAGCCACAATTACACCAACAAAAGTTTTAGGCGAAAGTTACAATTTAGGAACAATGGGCTATACTCCCGTTACGGCCAATATCCATAATGCCGATTTAGGTCGCGCACAAAAAGATGTACAAGCTGCGATTGCTTCCTTGGGAGAATTACCAAAAGGAGTAAATATTCAAATCTCGGGGATGGTTCCTGTTCTGGATGAAACTATGAGCAGTCTGGCAATGGGATTATTAATTGCCATTATGGTAATCTTTTTAATGCTGGCAGCCAACTTCCAATCGTTCAAAGTTTCGTTTGTAATCCTAACAACCGTTCCATTTGTAATCTTAGGATCGTTGCTATTAATGAAAATTACGGGCTCGACCCTAAACCTACAATCTTATATGGGAATCATTATGTCCGTAGGAGTTTCTATTGCCAATGCCGTATTATTAATAAGTAATGCCGAAACATTGCGTATGCAAAATGGGAATGCGCTAAGCTCGGCAATTCAGGCAGCATCACTTCGTATTCGTCCTATTATCATGACTTCGCTGGCAATGATTGCAGGAATGTTACCAATGGCTATTGGTCATGGCGAAGGTGGCGACCAAGCTGCACCATTAGGGAGAGCCGTAATTGGCGGATTAATTGCGTCCTCATTTAGTGTATTACTACTATTGCCATTAGTATTTGTATGGATACAAGGCAAAGCATCGACACAATCCCCATCATTAGACCCTGAAGACGAAAACAGTACACATTATATAACAACAAACCCTTCGATGTAATTTATAAAATATTGTTTAACACATAGAAACATAGATTTTTATGCATTAAAAGAATACAAAAAGAAACACATTTCTTTAACATAGCTATGTGTCTTTTAACTAAGTGAAACGACTTTTTTGAGAGTATAAAATCTATCCCGAAGCTTCAGGACTATGTGTTAAAATTAATTACACTCAACGGTTAACATTAAAAAAATAAAATACAGATGAAACTAATCTATTATATCCTTATCGGAATTGTATTTGCATCCTGCAATTCAGAAACTAAAAAGGTCGAAAAAGCAGACGCGATGCCAATGATGATGATGCCAAATTTTGAAACAACATTTATCAAGAAAAGTAATCCACTAGTTCAGTTAAAACTAGCTGGAGAATTAGTTTCAGATCAGGAAACGGCTATTTATGCCAAAGTGAATAGTTATGTCAAGAAACTTCCGGTTGATATTGGCTCGGTAGTAACCAAAGGGCAAGTTATTCTTGTACTCGAAGCACCAGAAATTCAAGCACAGTTAGCATCGGCAAAATCAAAATGGAAAGCGCAGGAAGCGATTTATATTGCGACAAAATCCAATTACGACCGAATGTTCAAAGCCAATGAAACAAAAGGGGCAATTGCCAAAGATGCTTTAGACCAGATTACGGCAAGAAAACTAGCCGACCAAGCGCAACTAGAAGCAGCCAAATCAGCTTATCAGGAAATCCAAATCATGAATGATTATCTGGTAATTCGAGCACCTTTTAGCGGAATCGTAGCCGAAAGAAATATCGATTTAGGCTCGTATGTTGGACCAATGGGAAAAGGTTCCGACAAACCTTTATTGATACTTCAGGATAACAAGAAATTGAGAGTTTCCCTATCAGTTCCCGAAGCCAATACAGCCTTTTTAAATTTAGGAGATTCGATACATTTCAAGGTAAGTTCGATTCCTCAGAAAAAATATATGGCTAAAATATCCCGAAAATCAGGAGTGCTCGATTTTAAACTCCGCTCCGAACGTATCGAAGCCGATTTATTGAAAACATATCCAGAGCTAAAACCCTTAATGGTAGTCGAAGCAATGATTCCGTTGCAAGCAAAAGAAGCTACTTTTTTTATACCAAAAACAGCCTTGGTCGAAAGTAATATCGGTATGTACGTAATCCGAATCGAAAACGGAATGACCAAAAATATTCCCGTTTCAAAAGGACGCCCATTAATGGATAAAATCGAAGTATTTGGTGAGTTAAACGAAGGCGATAACATACTCCTAAAAGCAACCGAAGAAATTGTAGAAGGAACAAAAATTAAAAAATAAAATCATGAAAACATCTAGCAAATACCTAATTATAGTCGCAATTGCAGCCGTATTAATTTCTTGCAAAGACAAAGAAGCCAAAGAACAAATCACCGCACAAACTCCGCAAGAAATACCAGTGCAACAAGATATTCCTAACATAGCAAAACACGTTCCCAACGATGAGGTATGTATGGTTAATGACAAACACATGGAGAAAAAGCAAATGGAAGTTCCCTATGATGGGAAAATGTACTACGGATGTTGCGCCATGTGCGTAGAACGTATTCCGAGCGACGAAAGCGTTCGCAAAGCAACAGACCCATTTACAGGAGAAAAAATCGATAAAGCCTCGGCATATATTGTGTCATTAAACGAAGAAGGAAATGTCGCTTATTTTGCATCCGAAGAGAATTTTCAGAAGTTTATGAAGGACAACGAAAAGACCAAAAATTAATCTCTGAAGTTTATAAACTAAAATCCATTTTACTAACCCTAAAGTGGATTTTTTTTTGTTTTATAAAGTATCATTTTAAGGAGCTATTTACTTCGTCGGTTCGCTTCGCTCGTGCCCAGCTTCCCGATAGCTATCGGGACACTCTATCTTTTCTTTGTTAAAGAAACAAAGAAAAGGATGCCGTTACTATCTGGGCTAATACATTTGGCATTAAAGGTTTCATACTTCTGAAATCAAAAATCGTTAGTCTAAAATCCGCAAGCTAGCGCGCAATGTCATTAAGTTAAGCTTTTTTTTAGCCAATGATGATTAATTATTTTCTCGCAGAGTCGCAAAAGCGCAAAGATTTTAGGTGTAAACTTGGCGGCTTGGCGACTTTGCGAGAGATTTATTCGGCACAGAATTAAAGTTTTTTTTCTTAACTTAATGACATTGCACTCGCGTCTGCAAAGAGAAATCTTAAATCATTTTTATTAATCAATCACAAGTTTATTCTTTGCTCCCATTATCAATAGCCACAAACAAGTTCCTATTTCGCCAATACTTGCTGGCAATCTTACAATAGAAGAAATTCCAAGCTCAGCATAATTAGATAATAAAGAGAAACCTAAAAAGTTTATGAGATAACTAAAACAACCCAACATCAAAAAAACACCTAAAATTCTAGGCAAAAATCCTGATTTATAAACCAAATAACCAAAAGGAAACAACCACAAACCCCAAAAAATCTGAACGATTAAATTCCCATAATCATATTGGTTAAGATAAAACAAAACCTGATTTTGTAATTGCTCATTTGTATACACTTTCTGAAGACTTGGATCACTAACCAGCGAGAGTACAGCAAACTTATTAAGCATATTTACAAAAGATATTGGTACACTTACAACCGCTAAAACAACCATCGCTTGAGCATAAACCTTATTAACAGGTTTGAGTAATCTGTATAAAGCAAGAGGAAGAAATACAAAGAAAGTATAACATATTAAACCACTCACAATCCCAAGCCTAAAAAGGAATTGAGAATTTACAATGTTATTAAAAGTTGTCGCAGCATTATCCCAAACAATCAATTTTGACGGAATATAAGCCAAGCTAATTATCCCAGTTAAGACAACAACGAGATACAATAAACCTGCAATTCTTGCCATCTTCTTATTCGAAACTTCTATCTGATTTTCCATATATTTCTTTATTTATCTTAATTAATCTTCATCCTGCAAGGTCTTTTTTTTGACCTTGTAGGTATTTAATTTAAGAAGACCTAACAGTCCCGAAGCTTCGGGACTGTTAGGTCTAATCTGCAAATCATACTTGCCTAGGCCATTTATAAGCCTGCCAAACAATTAATACCGTAATCACACTTTCTACCAACGCCAAAAACACATAAAAAGCCCACCACGGAGCAAGTGTAGTTGCTGCAATTAATAACATAATTCCTGTATAAATAATTCCGAAGATTATATTTAGTAATCTGGCTAGTTTAGGTTTTAATAGTATCGATAAAAAAATCATCAAAGATGGAATTACCATAAGTATCGTTGCGGCAAACAATTTTATCGGAGAATCAAGCATATTTTCTCCACTTATAAAACCCTTTATTTTATTAGGCACATAAAGAGAAAAATAATCCCCATATATATAACAAAACATAACCGAAGCCCATAAAGCCGAAAGTTTGATTCTCACATTTACCTTGAAATCTTCAAATCTGCTAGTATTAATCTCTTTTGCACTCATAATAAACACTTTATCTATTTAGTATGACGAGGTTAAGCTCATTATGTTACATTGATATTTTTATTTTTTTAAGAAAATTTTAAGTTTCTAAAATAAGACAAATACAAAAAGAGCTGCTCCAATTATTCAGAGACAGCTCATTTTATACTTACATGTTATATACAACACGCTTATTAAGCGTTCTTCCACCAATTGTAATAGTTATGGTCTTGGTCTAATTCAAAACTACATTTAGGATATAAAATATTTCCAATTTCGTTTGTCTTTTCAGTTTCTAATAACAAACCACAAGCATCCGTTTCATCACAAAATAGCTTACATCTATCAATTAAATCCTTAGAAAAACCTCGACCTCTAAAATCGGGTGCAACAAATAAATCACTCAACAACCATTGTCGTTGCAATGCCTTATAATGATATAAAGGGTACAATTGTGCAAAACCTACAAATTTCCCATCAGCTTTAATTAAAAAAGTAGTTGTTTCATTGTTACTGATTCGTTCTTTAAGAAAAGCTTTCCCTATTTCGACATTCGATTCTTGTCTATAAAAAACACGATAACTATCAAACAATTCTGCAAATTCATCCAAATGATCTAACGTAGCAATTTCAATGTGTTTCATAATTTAAAATTTTATTAATGATTTATAAAAGAGCAAATATCATTTATTACAGGAGTATTTAATTAGTCCAGTTTTTACAAATAAATAGGTCCAGATATAAATACGTAATAACCATAAAAAGGCTAATTTTGAACCAAAAGGCCATTCCTTTTTTTAATAAATAAAAGAACAAATGCTAAGAACCTGGAAGACTATTTTTAATATTTCGTTTAATTCTGACCAAACTTTGGTAGAGCAAATAAGCGAAGTAATCCGAAAAGAAATTATTAAAGGAAGACTAGAAAGAGGAACACCTTTACCAGGCAGTAGAGTCCTCGCCGAAGATATTGGAGTAAACCGAAAAACGGTTGTTTTTGCTTACGAAGCACTTATCGAAGAAGGTTGGCTAGAGAGCAAACACAAATCCGGAACCTATATATCCCAGAATCTACCGTTAATAAAGAAACACCAAACCACTCCTTCAAAAAAGACAAGCACTTTTGAACATATTCATTACAACCCATTTTATCTTACCGACCATGCCCTCGAAGGAAGTCGAATTATTTTTAATGAAGGAGGTCCAGATACACGACTTGTCCCTCTCAACGAGTTATCGAGAGCATACAAACGTATCTTTCAACGCAAAGGCAAATGGGGATTACTAGGTTATAGCAGCGAAAAAGGAGATTATAAACTCCGGGAAATGCTCTCCGTAATGCTTTCTCGTGATAGAGGACTTAATGTAAATCCTGATAACATTTGTGTAACCCGTGGAAGCCAGATGGCAATATATCTTGTTGCCAAAGTTCTTATTAAACCTGGCGATACAGTGGTGGTCGAAAATCCCGGATATTATGCCGTACAAAAGATATTTCGCGAAACAGGAGCAATTATAAAAACTGTAGAAATAGATAAAGATGGGATTAATGTTGATGCACTCGAAGAGTTATGTCGTAAGACAAAAATCAAGGCAGTATATGTTACGCCACATCATCAATTCCCCACCACGATTACTATGAAAGCGGGACGAAGAATACAATTACTCGAACTTTCCTTAAAATATAATTTTGCCATAATTGAAGATGATTATGACCACGAATACCATTTTGGAGCTGGAAATAATCTAGCATTGGCAAGTAATGAAAAATCAGATAATGTTATTTACATCAGTTCGTTAAGCAAACACATAGCACCAGCTATACGTGTAGGCTACGTAACTGGACCAGCCGCTTTTATGGAATCTCTAGTAAACCTCCGTGTACAAATTGACCGCCAAGGAGATACTATCTTGGAACACGCCATAGCCGAATTAATGGAAGACGGAACCATAAAAAGACATTCTCGTAAAGTAGTGGCTATTTACAAAGAAAGACGCGATATAATGGAAGCATCTTTACATGAAAATTTTGGAGACACTATTAGTTTTAATAAACCTGCAGGAGGATTGGCTTTTTGGATAAAATTTAATGAGCCAATAAACCTCATCCAATATATTGCACTACTGAAGCAAAAAGGAGTTCAAATTGTACCTCCTAATAGTTTCTATTTAGATAATCAACCTTATAATTGCATCAGACTTGGTTATGGTTCCTTAAATAAAGAAGAACTTATTGAAGGGTTAAAAATCATGGGAGCCGTTTTTAAGGAATTAAAATAAAGCAACAATTCTTTTCAAACAAATCATAATTCTTTTAAGACAAATGATTTAGTTATAATACAAACACCTTTGTATCAGTATTCACTTAAAAAAATATTGATATGAACACAAAGAAAATTTTAATACTTGGCGCAACAGGAAAAACAGGTCGCAGAGTAGTCGAAAGATTAAAAAAAATAACTAACGTAGAAACCCGCTTGGGTTCACGAAATGAAAAAATCCCCTTCGATTGGGAAAATCCTGAATCATGGGCGGCAGTTATTAAAGACATCGATTCAGTTTATATTACTTTTCAACCAGATTTAGCCATTCCCTCGGCAGAAGATACAATCAGGAGATTTACCAATTTTGCAGTACAAAATGGCGTACAAAAAATGGTTTTATTATCTGGCAGAGGAGAAAAAGAAGCCCAAATTTGTGAAGAAATTGTAAAAGCTACTGCCAAACATTGGACAATTGTAAGAGCAAGTTGGTTTAATCAAAACTTTAGCGAAAGTTTTTTTCTGGATCCAATACTTGCTGGTATTGTAGCCTTACCCAGAGCCGAAGCACTAGAACCTTTTACAGATGCAGATGACATTGCCGATGTAGTAGTCGAATCACTTTTGCACGATATACATAACGGAAAAACCTATGAACTTACAGGTCCGCAACTACTAACATTTGAGCAGGCTGTCGCCGAAATTGCCAAAGCAACAAATAGAGACATTACTTTTGAAGCTTTGACTTTAGAACAATACAATCAAATGCTACAAGAGTATCAATTACCCGAAGATTACATTTGGCTAGTAAATTATCTCTTTGAGCAAGTACTCGACGGAAGAAATTCTAATATTACTAATGATATTGAAAAAGTTCTTGGCAGAAAACCAAAAGATTTTACTACATACGCCCAATTAGCATCCAAAACTGGAATTTGGAATACATAACAGTAATACGCTCCAATCCCTCAAATGTCCTAAATTACAACATATTAATCCAGAAAATTTACAGTTTTAAAAGGTAAATGCTAATATTATTATTTTTACTAAAAACAACATTAAATAACTTGTTAAATTAACATAAATACCCTAACATTGTGTAAAATTTCAGTTAAAAAATAATGAAGAAAATACCTACATGTATTGCTATTGCAGCAGTATTATTAAGCCTTATTGCAATCTACTATGCAAAGTCAAATTCACAATTATTCTATGTTGATGTTAATAAATTGATTACAGGTTATAGCAAAACTAAAATAGAGAAAGCTGAGTTTTAAAAAAAGGCAAATCTGATGAAAGCAAATGTCGAATGATTAATTTTAAACTGACAAAAATATAGTAAATACCTATATTTCAACCTTTCTATGTCTAAAATCAACCAGAAATTATTAAATAGTGTAGTAGGAGATAAAGTCAAATTCGGACAAATCAAATGTTTACTAATTTAGCTTTTGGCATGGAAAAAAACTACATGTTTATACTTCAACTAAAGATACTGTAGCCATAGCAGATTTTATTTATCCCAGAATGTACAGTATGAGCAACTCCACCTCTATTATGTTTGTATATACTAAAGAAGATAAATTTATAAAACAAGACTATCTCAATTTTGTTATTGAAGATTCTGGCATTGAAACGCATCCAAAAATTAATACCAAAACTTTTGGACTCCAGAAATATTTGTATTTGATTCTGACAGATGAAACAGAACTATTAACTAACAATATAATTACTACAATTATATTAAAATAAAAAATATTAAAATAATAACATAGAAAATTATGAGATTAAGAAAAAAAATTATAATTGTTTTTGGTGTATTAGTGTTATTCACAGTTGAAATAAAGTCTCAAAATATACCTTCGTCACCGATAAACACAGTCCCCCCTTCACCTAATGCATCTTCACTGGGTAAATATGGAGAAACTCCAGTATCTCTTTATACTGGAGTACCCAATATTAGTATTCCTTTATTTGAAGTCAAAAGTGGAAGTTTGACTCTGCCGATTAGCTTAAGTTACCATGCTTCAGGAATTAAAGTGGAAGATGAAGCTTCTTGGGTAGGTTTAGGGTGGTCATTATTTTCAGGTGGTGTAATAACTAGGTCAATTAGAGGGCTTGATGATTTAAGACTTGATACAAATATGTCTTATTTTTTAGGATATCCAGATTACAAATTTCCAACAAGTATTGAACAGCATAATCTTGATCCTATAGGATATTATTCTAATAGTGAAGCCGCATTTTTGAGTGAGGTAAATGGTAATTTAAAAGATACTGAACCTGATGTTTTTTATTTTAATTTTGCTGGATATTCAGGACGTTTTTATATTGAACAAAGGTTATCTGTGAATGAGCCTTACTCTTTTATAATTGAGTCTCAAGAAAAAATTCTTATTAAATTAGAAAGAAAGTCTGGGGCTTTATCCGGATGGAAATGGTTATTTATTACACCAGATGGAGTAAAGTATTATTTTGAAACTGAAGAAAGAATTCAAACTACTTCAGGAGGTTCTGAAAGAGAAGTAGCACCAAAACCTGAAAATTTTCCGCTAAATGCGGGGCCATCTAGTTTGAGTATCTCTTCATGGTATTTAGATAAAATTGTTTCTCAAAAAGGTGATGAAATTCTATTAAACTATACTTCAGGTAGTTGGGGGAGTAAAAAAATTATGAGTTTGAATGAAAGTAGGAATCATTTACTATCCTGGCAATCTAGTGGGTTTTGCCCTGGTAATAATGTGTTTAGTGAGGCTAATAAGCATTTTTATTATAATTCTTTGAGCATTGTATATGATGTTTATCTTAAAGAAATTGTTTTCAAAAACGGGAAGCTAAAATTTGAAACATCAGATCGCGATGATATCCAAGCCGTATCGCCAAACCATTCTAAACCACAACGACTCGATCGTATAAAATTATTCAGTACTTTATCTAATGAAGAGTTAGTAAAAGAATACAATCTTAATTATTCCTATTTTAATTACGAAGGCCCTGGAAGTGGACATAATATGAGTTATCCAACTACTTATACAGGAAAGAGACTAAAGCTATTAAGTGCTACAGAAAAAGCAGCTGACAAAATTAAACCACCTTATGAGTTCGAATATATCAAAGTAGATTATTCTTTAGGTGACATTCCAGATAAATACTCTAAATCTAAAGATTATTGGGGGTATTTTAATGGTAAAGTCAACATATCAGTTTTAGATAACTTGTCATCTACGGGATTCACAAGTACTTTAATTCCTCCATATCTCGATAAATCAACAAATGTGTTTTATAATGGTGCTAGTAGAGAAGTCGATGAAAATTTTGCACAAATAGGAACATTAAAAAAAATTAAATATCCTACTGGCGGAACTACAAGTTTTGAATATGAGAGTAATGATTATTCACAATATGCACCTCCAAAAAAGAAAGAAATCACTGAATATATATCATTACAGTCAGTAGGCTCAGATGTTCCTGCTAATGAAGAGTCGATTGACAGTAGTTTGGTTGCAAAACAAGCAATTTCACTTTCATCCACAACTGTTTATGATGTTACATTATCAGGTCAATTAAGTACAATCGTTTGTCAACAGCTTCAAAACGAAGTTAGTGGTGGCGGGTATGTCGGATTTACTTTTACTCCAACTGGGAGCACTCCGAGCAGTAATATTAGAAGATTACTTATAGACAATATACTTTGTAGCGATTTTCCTTCTAGTAAATTTCAAATAATTTCTGTTCCTCCTGGGACTTATAATATAAGTATTTCTGCAGGTTCATATAGTATAGCAAATGTACTTTTGTCTTATAAAAAAGAAGTTGAAGATGAAAGCGGATATATATATATTGAAAAAGGAGGAGGCCTAAGGATTGCAAAAATTGTTGATTATAATGGTTTTCGACATGACGGGGATGTTATTAAAATTTACAAATATCATTATTTTGACAATAAAGGAATCGAAAAATCTAGCGGAATTCAAATGACTCCTGTTGTAAATGAATTTGTCCATAAAAAAATTTTTTATGAACAATGTAATGACTCTAATGGTAATCGTTATGATAATGCAACTCAAACAACTGTTTTGACTAGAACTTCTGAATCCAATGTGACATTGGGGACTTCTGCACAAGGTAATAATATCGGATATTCTTTCGTAACCGTTTTAAATGGGGAGAATGGAGAAAATGGGAAAACAGAATATCGATACATGAATTCATCTGAAGAACAATTATATTTTGTTTTGCCTAATATGCCAGCTTTGAGAAGACCTGAAAATGGGCTGTTGACTAGTGAGACACAATATAAATTTTCACAAAATTCATTTGAAATGGTAAAAGATAAATTATTTGAATATGAAATGGATGAAAATCAAAGCAGGAGTTTAAAAGGGTTTAAGTATAGGGATTGTGAAGATTTACTATATGCTCAAACACATGGTTTACCTATAGCTCCAACAATTCAATTTTATGATAATATTTCACAATGGTGGCATCCAAAGAGTACATCAGAGACTATTTACGATACGAATGGTAACAATCCAGTAACGATTTATACTGAGTTTTTCTATGATAATCCAATGCATAAGCAACTCACCCGTAAAGAAAAATCGACTAGTGACGGAAAAACAATTAGTGTTAGAACGTTTTATCCAGATGATATTTCAAGCGTAAATTCTTTAATCCCGAATTTATCGACAACAGAAAAAGCGACGATTGACAAACTTAAAGAAACAGGATTACACCGTATTACTGAACCCTTACAGGTGGAGTCAACAATTAAAGATTCAATTGGTACTGTTATAGCATGCTCAATACAACGTACCAATTACAAAGAATGGATGACTAATTTAGTAGAGCCTGAATATTTGAAGGGCCTTAAAGGAATTGTTTCGTCTTCAAGTCCTATGGATAATCAAATAATATTCCACAATTATGATGATAAAGGGAATCCATTGGAAGTGAGTAAAGCAGAGGGTATGCATACCGTTTACATTTGGGGATATAATCAACAATACCCAATTGCAAAAATTGATAATGTAGCCTTCAATGAAATTTCATCATATATAGCAAATCTTCAAAATCTGTCTAATACAGGAACTGAGGCTGATTTAATTACTTCTTTAAATACTTTAAGGGCTAATCTTCCCAATTCTATGGTTACCACATATACTTATATTCCTTTAGTTGGAATTAGCACCATTACTGATCCTAAAGGAGATAAAACTACCTACACTTATGATTCTTTTGGAAGACTGGAATTCGTAAAAGATAAAGATAACAACCTTCTTTCTGAAAATCAATACAATTACAAACAATAAAACCAAAAGTAATATGAAAAATATACTAAACCTTCTTTTGGTTTTATTTCCAATTCTAGCAATAAGCCAGACCCAAACTGAAAATTACATAAAAACAACGACTTATAAAACACCATCAACCAGCAGCATTTCAAACCCCACCAGCACACAGGCGCAAGTAAAAGTTACCTATTTTGATGGTTTGGGGCGTCCAATGCAGCAATTAGCCCATCAACAATCTGGGACAGGAAAAGATATTGTTACCCAAATTGAATATGATGCTTTTGGACGTCAGGTAAAAGAATATTTGCCATATGTTCCTAGTTCTTCGGCTTCACTTGATTATAAGACAACTGCATTGACCGAGATTGGTGCATTTTATAATACTCAATTATACGAAAACACTACAAATCCCTATTCAGAGAAGGAATTTGAGGCCTCGCCACTTAACAGAGTTTTAAAACAGGCAGCACCTGGTAATGACTGGAAATTAGGCAGTGGCCACGAAGTTAAACTTGATTATCAAACTAACATAAACATCGAAGTCAAGTATTACAAGGTCAGTTTGTCTTTTGCAAATAATACTTATACCCCAGCATTAACAGATAACGGTTTTTATAATGCAAATGAGCTATACAAAACAATAACCAAAGATGAAAATTGGACTTCGGGTAAAAACAATACTACCGAAGAATTTAAGAATAAAGAAGGACATCTTATCCTTAAAAGATCATATTCCGATTATAAAGACATAAATGGACTTCTTATCTCCAGTGAAACACAGCACGATACTTATTATGTATATGATGATTACGGAAATTTGACCTATGTCATTCCACCAAATGCAGCTGGCCTTAGCATTGATAGTACAAATCAACAGTCCGATTTGACTTCAACAGCCACGGTGACTTCAGGAAACACCTTAAATCTTATCGCATCTAATTCTATTAGACTATTACCTGGATTCTATGCGCAACAGGGAAGTATTTTTTCAGCAGTAATTAATAGCAATAAATCAATTTTAGATGATTTATACTACCAATACAAATACGACCAAACAAACCGTTTGGTAGAAAAAAAATTACCAGGAAAAGGCTGGGAGCATATCGTATATGATAAACTGGATCGCCCAGTTTTAACCCAGGATGATAATTTAAGAGTTCAGGGTAAATGGTTATTTACTAAATATGATGTATTTAACCGACCTGTTTACACAGGATTAATTAGTAGTAGTAAAAATAGAAGTGATTTACAAAACGATTTAAATCTAGAAATAATTCATTCTGAAGCTCGTGGTTCAGTTCCATTAGATGGAATTAATACCGGCTATACAAATAATTCATTTCCACGTAATGGTATTTTAGAAATTCATACCATTAATTATTATGATAAATATGATTTTGATCTGGATGGAGGTGTTTCTGAAGTTGTTGGAACAATTACACCAAGTACCGCAACTAAAAGTTTGGTAACTGGAAGCAAAATACGTGTTTTGGGAACTCATAATTGGATTACCAATGTAATTTACTATGATGATAAAGGAAGACCTATATATAACTACAGTAAAAATAATTTTTTGAATACTGTCAATAAAGTAAAATCAGAACTTAATTTTATAGGAAAAGTAACCAAAGTAACATCTACACATCAGAGAAATAGCGTAAATATTGTAGTCGTCGATACATTTACCTATGATCACGCTGAAAGGCTTACCAAACAAACACAAGTTATTAACGGAGCCACAACTCCGGAATTAATAGCTGAGAATGGATATAATGAACTCGGAGAACTATATAAGAAAAAAGTAGGAGGAAAAAGCAACCAATCCCCTCTGCAGACCGTAGATTACACCTATAATATTCGTGGCTGGCTCAAAGGGATTAATGATGGAGATACAAGCAACAGTGCTATTACAATGGAGAGTAGTGATTTATTCGGTTTTCAGATTAATTACAATACTCCTTCAACGGGAACACCATTATACAACGGAAATATTAGTCAAACCTATTGGAAAACCCAAAACCAAGATCCAAGTTTGAAAAACTACACTTACAGTTATGATGCTTTAAACCGACTGATCGGAGCGATATATTCGTTATCGAACCGTTACAACGAGAGTCTGGTTTATGATAAAAATGGAAATATCATCAATCTAAGCAGAACCGGAAGTAGGGATACTAATGTTAGCATATTTGGGGCAATGGATAATCTGACCTATACTTATTTAGGCAATAAAATAAATACGGTCGAAGATACTTCGGGAAGTACCGAAGGGTTTAAGGACTCAAGTCATTCTACGCAGGAATACAGTTATGATGATAATGGGAATATGAAGACAGATGATAATAAAGGTATAACCTCTATTACTTACAACCATCTGAACCTGCCGATAGATATCAAAATGTCAGGAGGGACTATTCATTATAACTATGATGCCACAGGTGTAAAACAGCAAAAGATAGCCGGTAATATAACAACTGATTATGCAGGAGGTTTTCAGTATGAGAAAACAGGATCAGGAACTGAAGTTCTGAAGTTTTTTCCAACAGCAGAAGGCTATGTTAACCATACCAATGGTCTTTTTGAGTATATTTACCAATACAAAGATCATCTGGGAAATGTACGCTTGAGTTACAAAGATGCCCGTACAACGCCACTTAAATTAGAAATAGTAGAAGAAAGCAATTACTATCCGTTTGGTTTAAAACAGAAAGTTGCCGGAGAAGTAATTAACAACAGTAATTATAAGTATAAGTACAACGGGAAAGAATTGCAAGACGAGCTGGGACTTGGGATGTACGACTATGGTTTTAGAAATTATGACCCTGCGCTTGGTCGATGGATGAATATTGATCCGCTAGCGGAAGTATCAAGAAGATTTAGTCCATATACTTATGCACTTAATAATCCTGTTTATTTTATTGATCCTGATGGGATGATGGCTAATGAATATGATGTTGATTTAGTAACTGGAGCAACAACACAAGTAAGCAATAAAGGCGGTGATACAACAGATTATTTAAATTTTAAAAAAGAAAATGGAGAAACTCTCTATACTCATGAGGTAGAAGTTCAGAATATAACCGAAAATATTTATAATAGTGGAAGTGAAATAGGTTATACCAACACCTCAAGGGAGCCAGGGATATTACGAACAACTAATATTAGACCTACTCCAGGTGTTGCTGAACCCATGGAATTTAGTTCTCCTGCTTTTGTTTGGGGATGGGCTTTTAAAGGGGTAGGACATGCTTGGAACAGTGTTTTTGGAACAGCTGCAAAGGGTGTGACTGAATCTAGTAGTTCAGCTTTTGGGGAAATTTTATCTTCTTCAGGTGAGTTTGACCCCGTTAAGATATTATATAGAGGAACTACAGGTAGTGAAGCAACAACTAGTAGTATTTTTTTAACAGATAAGGTATCTGTTGCTAAGAGTTATATTCTAAATGGTGGAGAACTTATGAAATATGATATTAGTAGTTCCGGGTTATATACTTTAGAACATTCTGGACAATTAATGGTTGGTCCCGGTATTAAAGCCGGTTCTAATGTAATTTCAACAGAATATAAATTTATAGGTAAAGAATTGGTTAAAGAAATTAATAGTTTAGCAAAACCTTATAATCCTTAAAAAAAAAATAATGAATAAAATTTTTTGTTGTGAGAAGTTAAGCTTCTTTGGTCGGTCAGAAAATAATATAGGGCTAAATTTTAGAGTGATTAAGTATGAAGGAAGTATTAGAGAAAAAATGCTATTACTTAATCCTAAGGCAAATGATAAAGGTTTTGTAATAACTTCTGGTTATACAAATAATATACATGATCACGGAACTACGCGAATGATTATTGAATATTGTCCATTTTGTAGTCAAAAATTAAGTGATTTTTATAAGTCAGATAATTATGTGCAAGAAATTCTAAGCTGAGACCCCACCACTCACCGCTTCCGCACGAATCCTTTCGTGTGGCTCAAAGAGTATCGACAAAGCATAAAAACAGAAAAACTCGCAGTGATGCGAGTTTTTTTATGTCTTAAAATAAAAATCAAATCAGCATTTTTTATGAAATAATGCCTTGTTTAATGTTCTTCTGAAAACAGGTTTTGTGGCATTATTTCAAAAAAAATGCCTAGCCATGTGGCGACTGAACAAATAAAAAAAGATTCGTAGTGCGTTGGCAGCAGCGGCGGGGTTGAGAGAGGTCTTAAAGAAACGGGGATATTTTACATAATGAGTTTATAGTGCAGCGCGAGAGCGCTAGAACTATAAACTCATTATGTAACATAGCTTTGGTGTGGTTTTATTACTATTGGTCTTGAAAACCCAATCGCAAAGAGCATCTACAAAGAGAGTAAAAGAAAAAAGCAACTCAATTACGAGTTGCTTTTTTTATGAGTTTATCGGTTCGAATTCTTTGGTAAGACCTTTAATAGGCTTCTTTGTATCAACTTCAATACCATAGAGATAATTGTAATTAGGAACTCTTTTAATATTTTCTGTGCCTATAGACAAATGTAAACTGGGAACTAATTGCGAGTCATAGCGTTGTAATTCTATAATTACGCCAGAATGATGTTTTAAAAAACTTCCTATTGTATAAGGTGCTTCTTTTTTCATTATGAAGAGAATGCTTTTTTAGCTTTAAAATTTTGGATATAAGTATAAATACAACGGAAAAGAACTCCAAGACGAGCTATCGCTGAATCTGTACGATTATGGAGCACGTAATTATGACCCTGCTTTAGGTAGATGGATGAATATTGACCCATTAGCAGAAAAATCACGTAGATTTAGCCCTTATACATATGCTCTTAATAATCCTGTTTATTTTATTGACCCTGATGGTATGGAAGCTAAAAGTACTGGAGTAAACTTAAATAAAGATGGAACATATACAGTTGTAAGTGGCAAAGCAGACGGAGATAAGAATGTTTACATTGCCGATAAAAACGGTAATTATGATAAAAATTCAAAAACTATTGGAAAATCAGTAAGTGATAGTTCATTTCTTGATGAAAAAGGTAAGGCAGTTGCAGGGGTATTATTAATACAAAATCATACGAAGGAAGTAATTTTATAAAAAATGAAATTATTAAGAAAAGCCCTTTTATCGTTACTTATATGAGAAATGCTGGAAACGGTGAAACCTATGATTTAAAAGATAGAGGTATTGATAAAATCGGTGCAAATACATCTGAACTGCAGCATAGATACAGAGGTAGTATTGGACCCAATGGAGAAATAGGGTCAGCTAGAGATTTTGGAGATATGGGTGCAGGAATAGTTGCAGGAAGATTTGGACTTTCATGGCAGGCCGCCAGATTGGGTTTTGACAGCTATCAAACTTATACAGATACATCTTTTGAATTACTTGAAACTGAAGTAGGCCCAACAATTCAAATGATTGGTGGACCAAGAAGAGAGGCACAAATTAGCCAAAAAGCACAAAAAGTCGGTTGGAATATTGGAATACAACTTAACAAGCAAGATGATCAAATTGATTTTTTTAATAATTAAAACTACATTGTATGATAATATTCTTCAAGAATATAAGAAATTTTCTTTTTTTGTTATTGTTAACTTTGTTATTTCTCAATTGTAATTCACATAGTCGGAGCGGTCGATTGTTTTTATACAATAAGGATAAAACACAGGTGATAACAATACTGACTGATTATTCAAAAAATGAAAGAATTATAGCTTTAGAAAAATTAGATAAGGTCCCGCAAAGCGGTTATGCCAAACTAAATATTTCCGATGTTACAGAGTTAGCTGATGAAATTGGTATCTGCTGGTTTATTGAGAATCGAGGATGGCAATTAGTAAATGACAAATCAAAAATAGTCACTGTACATTTAGACACAACAAAATATAAAATTAAGACAAATTGGCATCTAGATGAAAACGCTATTCCTACTCCTGAGTATTATAGAAAAACAAATTGTTATACTGTTGGTTTATTGGGTAATCCTAGACTTCATCCAAATAATAATGGACACGTTGAATCATTTGATTAATTAGGTAATGAATTAGATTTGTTGGTAATTAATTATTGCATCCAACATTTGAATAAAATAAGAGATTTATAAGAATATCGTATAAAAATTAAAACATTTTTCTGGTTGTCCAAAGTCAAAAAAGCTACTTTATTACGGAGTGGCTTTTGTTTTTATTTTTTTTTATATACAACTAAATTACACACAATAATGGGAAGAAATTTTTCAATACTTCAAAAGAAATATTGAAGCAAAACCCAATTTAAAAAAGTAGTAATCTAGATCTTAAGAATCAGAATCCGCAGAATATTGGTCTAATAAATCTAAGGTTGGTACAAAAAATAATGTTCCCGTTTCTGCTGTACTAAAATCCAATATTCTATCATAATTTCCTGGCGGATTACCGATGAACATATTTTCCAGCATTTTTCTGGTAGTACTAAATTTACTAGCATAAGAAATAAAGTATGTCCCAACTTCTCCTTTAGAAGGATTTCCAAAAGGCATATTATCTCGTACAATTTTAAGTTCATTACCCTCTTCATCTGTAATAGCAGTAAGAGCGCTATGAGAATTTGTAGGTTTTACATCGTCTGCCATTTCAATATCATTCATTTTAGATCTGCCGATTACTTTCTCCTGATCTTCTGTTGATAAATTTTCCCGATTTTTCATGTTGTGGAAATATTTCTGAACAAATAAATAACTCCCTCCTTTATAAGCAGAATCCTCATCGCCTACTACTGCAAAAAATTGCCTTTCATCTCCTATCGGATTTTCTGTACCATCTACAAAACCAATTATAGAACGACCATCCCAATACCTAAATCCATGAACTTCTTCCTGACATTCTGCCACAGATTCTAAAACATTTGTAATAGCTATGGCCATATCAAAACAAATAGCCACATTTTGAGCTCTTAAATGAAAATGGAGATCTCCTCCAGTAGCTTTTGCTGTATGCTTATCTCCTATGATAGGCTCAAAATTAACCAATTCCTTTGGCAAAGGTGTTGGCAAACCAAGCCTTATCCATGCATCATGCCCCACACCCATTACACAACTGCTTCGCCCATTTGGGATTCTTATTGTATAAGAATTATTTAAATTACTTACCAATGAACAAAGTTTCTCGAATGCAGGCTTAATATCTATCTGGTCTTTAAAACTCCAAACCATGAAAATAGTGTTATTGTTTGGGTAATCAGTAACGTTTTGCGATTGATCCATATTGATATTTATACGTTATATACTATTTAGCTTTTTTAAAACAAGTGATACAAATCAGTAATTCGACTGTATCAACAAGATATAAAGTTATGAAATTAATAAACAAAAAGCTCTACTAGTAATTTTATAGATGACTAAACTAAAAAGTTGACTCAACATATAATTAGATGGAAATAAAATCTTAAAACATTTTATGAAATTAAGTTAATAAGCGTCTGAATTGTGCCTTTTCATCATTTACTAAATGATGGTTCGAAAAAAGCCAAATTCTTCATCAATCAAAATTCTTCTGTCTAAACCCAAATTCATTTCCTCACATGCCGTTTCAGCAACAAGAGAGCAAGAAAAACATGCTGCCAAATTCAAATCAAAAACCCCTTGTCCCTCTGATTCCCAACATAATGGATCTGAGGAACAATTTATTGCTCGTTCTAATGCTCTCGCAATTATTTCTGATATTTTTTCTGGTTCTCCTTGTGAAACGAGTCCGCCCATGCTACCCTCTGAACCTTCTGCTGTATATATTAAAACTCCAGACATTGTCTTTTCTGGATTTCTAGATATATAAAGACGTTCTTTTAAACTTGCGGTCGGATAGCCACAAGAAAACTCTAATTCCCTCATCATTAAATGAGAAAATGAATGAATCAAAAACTGTTTATATTGATTATTAAATAGTTTCATTTTTGACGCAATACCTTGAGTGTTTTGCTCTGGTAATTGTATAATATATTTTGAAAAACGCTCTTCTAAAAATTGATTATCTTGTGAAATCCATTTATCAATTTGTTCATTTGAAAATTCAAAAAATATACCTTCTCCTAATGTCTCATTTGCTGGCAATAAAAAGAGTTCTTCAGGATTTATTGAAAATATATTTTTACCACCAACGGATTCCTGAACTATTCCATCTATAACAATTCTTTCTTTAGGTTTAACTCTAGTAAAATCTAATTGTACATTTGTAACCTTTAACTCTTCAACTTGTTGAATTTTTTTAAAAAACTGCTGAAGTTCGTTGGGTAATTGAATATCTGTAAATCTTAGTCCTTTATTTTTATCTATGTCTGTCAACATTGAATTTCCAGAGAAGCACTGGTATTCTTGCCACCTATATTCCTCATATGGATCGCTACTATCATCTAATTCAACGTTTAAAAAATCACTTTCTAATTTACCTTTGAAATCATTATCATCGACAATTTTCAAATTATTATCTAATATAAAATCTTCAAAATTATTAGCTAATTTGCTATCCCAAAAATCATTTTTCGAAATAGATGAGCTAGCATTTCGTTTAAAATACCTCTCATTTAATATTCGTAAAGCCTCAATCAATTCTCCTGATTTATTAGCCGCTAAGTGCATAGGAATATACAAACTTGAAAATCCATTAGCATAATAAACATTGTTTGCTGTTACCAATGCAACTTGCATATGCTCTTGATGATGATTTTTACCACACTTATTACAACTATTTGCTCTCTTCTCGCATTTTTCAAAAGGGATTAAGTCAGGGTTACTTAAATCTATCTCCCACGGTTTTTGACCTGTGCATAAAGGTTGTAAACTATTAATACCTTCAAAATTTATTTTTGGGAAATTACTGTAATCACCCATTTTCACTCCTAATTTTCTTCCTCCATCCCCAGTGCCACAGCTCTCACAATGAATAAAAATACTTCCGTATCCCTCTGATTTAGTTTTACTTTCTGTCCACACTAATTTTGCATTTCCGCAACACGAACCACTTTGCTGAATTGACAATAATTCCTCACCTTTATCAGTATCTGGTCTTTTATTGAGATATTTTTCGGTTTTCCAACGTAAATAATTTGATAAGGGAATATCAGATAAATGACCATTTGGGCAAATTAGTATTAAGTTAATTTGATCCAATGGGCGATATTCTTTATAAATCTCTTCCCGCCCTTCATAATTTTTTTTAATAAATTGGTCTATTAAATCATTCCCATCACGAGGAGGTGCAAAATCTGACATTGAAGGAATACCGTTGTTTTTTTTCGCTACGCTTAACCAAATTTCTTTCCAATCAGATATTTTTTTTATTTCTCCTTTTTTATTCTTAAACCATTTTGGAAATAACGTCCCTACGACCATGTAATCATTAGCAACATTTTCAGAAGTTTCTCCAGTCTTTTCTAAAGCATCTTTAATCGGATGGTTATTCCAATTAGGAGTATTAAAAACTTCATTTAATGACATGTGGGGTATTCCTATTAGGCAAATTAGATTTGGAAGATTTTTTTCCTGTTTTATAAAATCAATAAATCTTTGATCGTCTATAAATTCCAATCCTCTATTTATTATTTCTTGCTTAGTTAAATTATAAATTACTTTATCCTCAGTATATATATTTCTAGCATTCTCTATTTTAGAATTCGCCCATATAATAAACTTCCATTTATTGATGTCTGAAATTAGAACATATGACCCCAATTTTGTAGTGATTATGGCTCCGACTCCAGAAGTAGACGAAAGAAGTTTACTTTTACCAATCCCTTGGTTATATTGATTCTGTTTTAGTATTTTCATAATTATAATACATTTATCTTAATGGCTGATTCTGGAGCTATTACCCTAAGTGACATTGGAACTTGCCATTTTTTACTATGAATATTTGCTTCATATTCTTCAATATCAACATATAATTGCTCCTGTTTACGTTGTTGAGTTGGTAAATTCTTTTTATTATTAAAAACTAGGTCTGTTGATGAATCAAGATTATATTTTAAATTTATCCAATCATCAAAGGCTTCTATAACCCATTTTTTTATTTGATTTATATTTTCTTCTTTTAATAAATTAGCTACTACTCTTTCAATATTTGGCTGTGATAGTCGCAATTTACGTTCATCAAAGTAATTTGTAATACTTGCAACTATCTCTTGTAATTCAACTTCACTAATTCTAGATATTATGCCTGCTGAACTACGCTCAACGAACTGGTTTTGAGTATGTCTGATCATTGTAGCTACATAAAGTCCCATATATCTTTCTACAGCTTTTTGGGTAAAAGGTGTTATAGAAATTGGTTCAACGTAGCTATACATCTTTTCATGAAATTCAATAAACTTCTCGTAATGTGATATGTCTCTTGCTCTAAATGGATGGTGTACAGTCAAAACTAAACCATAGCTATTCCTTGCAACACGACTACTTGCTTGAATGTATTCCGCTGTATTTCTTGGCATCGAATTCATTATGATAGTATTAAATCTAGAGACATCAATTCCAACAGAAATCATATTTGTGGCAACAACAAACTCTGGAGGTATTGTTCCTTTTATAGTTTCATTATTTTGTAAATTAGCAAACCTAAGTTCCGATTTCCATTTCGTTTCAACATTCCTTAGTTCATTTTTTACATCTTCACCAGAAAGTCGTCCTGTCAATTCAGCTTCTTTAATTGGCCCGTACGTATATAACGAATGAATTAATTTTTGTGGTCTTATAACTCTTGAAAAGACCCTTCTTAGCTCTTTAAGTATATATGATTGCACTTGTGATTGAGTTTTACCTACTTCTTTCAAACTGTTAAAATAAGATATGGCAGTATGGTAGTAGTCCATTGCTTTTTCAAAATCATTATATTTTTTAAAATTAATAGGACTGTTATCATCCAACTCTTGTAATTCGAAAATTGCGCGGTGAGTCATAATAATAGCTGATAACCTCATTTGCATCCATATTTGAGTTCTACCAGTAGGTAAAACACCAATGTATTTTCTATTAGACAAATATTCTTCATCTTTCTGCAAATCGTCAGAATACTTTCTTCTATAAAATGCAAAGAAAGAATCATCACATTCGACACCGGGCTTTGGGAACAAATTGACATTTCTATCAAATAATGCCATTATTTGCAGTTGAGTATTTCTTGTTGTTGCCGTAGATGAAATAATTTTAGGTCTTGTTCCGTCTTCTCTAGTACATAACTGATTAACAGCAGACTCGAATAATGCTACTGCTGAACCTAGTGGTCCTAAAAGAAGATGTAATTCATCTTGAATTATTAAATCCGGAGGAAGATAACCTTTATTTGGTTTTCCTATTTCCCAATTTCCTCTTCCAAAAATTCTTCTTGAATCTGCCTTTCGACCATTGTCTGTCGCACTAACTTTATGAGCTAATTGAGCAAATTTGTCCACAGTCCCAAATAATAAAGCTGGCGGATGCTGGTAGATTATCTCGTCAGACAAACATACCGGAATAGGACCTTGATATGGTTTCTTATGCGAAGACCTGCCAGTTCCAAAAGAAAAGGAACATTTTGCAGTATTTGAGCATTTCAAATGCAATCTGTTTTGCTGAAATACTAAATTCGTTTTATCAATTTCCGTTTCACCTATAATTTTGGAACCGCACCATGGGCAATTATTTAAAGGTATTTTATTTTCTCTTCCTTCATTTAATTTCTGAAATTCATTCAATAATGAATCTTTATTTCTATCGGTATACTTATGCATTAATTTGTTTGGTAAGGAGTCATTACCAACCCATAAACCTATATTAATTGGTTCTTCACCTAAATCATACTTATCCCATCTCCTAATTAGTTCCAGAGCCATTATTACTAAAGTAGCACGCTGAAATTGCTGCATGGTAAGCAATCGAAGAGTATATCTCATTATAGCTGCAGTTCCCCCTCCTCTTTCTCTGAATATTCTGCGTCTATTAATTATTGTTAAAGCAATCAATCCTAAATATGCTTCTGTTTTACCACCTCCAGTTGGAAACCACACTAAATCAACCCAATTATTTCTTTTATCCCATACAATATCATGCTCATCTTTGAATATGCCATCTAAGTTCAAAATAATAAACGCTAGCTGAAATGCTCTCCATGTAGCTGATTCGGTTTTAGAGAATAGTTTATCATCAGCGCTTTTTTCATAAAATTTTAAATCAAATGTTGAGAATGTTTCTTCTTGAAAATAATTAGCTATTGTACCATTTTTTACTTCAATTGAATGCCATAATTGCATGAACATAGCGCCATTCATTAAACGAAAAGACAATAAATTATCCCGGTTTTTATTTCCTGAAAGAAAATTTCGGATATTGGTTTTCATTCTCAAATAATCACTTTCGCATTTATCTAATTCTTGCTTAGCAATCTCTGCATATTTATCTTTATATTTTTCGTCCTTTCTTTTGGTTAAAATCCAATTTCCATATGAGTCAACAAAATCTGTCAATCCTTTTAAAATTTCAGTATCATCTGCGTGCGAGAATACAGACAACCACTTAAACTCTTGACTTTTGGTGTTTTCCGAAAAAATAGGTGGTTCAAAAAAATTGTCTTTTTTGTTAAAAACCGGAGTGCTATTTTTATTTCTGGGAACAGGATCGATATCTGGTGTTTCACAACTTGGTAAATATTCCGTTTCAACGGTTCTTTTAAATTCTTTAATTTCCCATTTTACAGAACATCCGTGTCCTACAGCATAATCCTTGAATTGGTCATAAATAAATTGTGTAGTTGTATCTTCATTGAACTCATTATTTTTTAAAGTGTACTCACAATCACTATAGGGAACAATAAATTTATTTGTAACTGATATATTTACACCAAAAAAAGCTTTTTGATTTACTAATTCATTGAATGTTGAATAATATCTACTATCTTCATTTGATTTTATAAATGCTGCACTGGTATTTACAAGCTGTATTTTTAAAAAGATTTTATTATTGGCTTTCCTTGAATCTCGACTTAATTGAGCATTTGCGGAAATAGAAGCATAATCCTTTGCTTGTTCGTCCAAATCAAATCTAAATAAATCCTTTAAGCCTTTTGTTTCAATACCATTATTATGAAATATAGTTATCTTTTCACTATTTCCAGCATACAAAATCAGCTTCTTTTTTTGAGATTTTGGAAATGAAAAATCTTCAACTCTTATTGTTCTTTCTACTAATTCAGCTTGCCACAAACCATAGCCTCCAGAATTAACGTCTAGTAAATTTCTCAAGTGGTCGGTTATACTTTCAATTAATTCTATTTCTTGAGTTATTTCATATATCTTAAACCTAATATCTTCATCGGTAATTTCGTTCTTTAACTCGTAATACAATGATGATTTTAAGTTACTCAAATAACAAGAAGCCTTAGTAAGTTTAGGAATTGAAATAATTCCACACATTTTATCAAATAACCTTTCGGCGTGCTGTTTTTGTATTTCCTTTATTCTTGTTTTTAAACTGGTTATTTCTTCTTGTTTTAATTTAGCAAGAAGTACAAAAGCGTTCTGGTTTATAACTCGCAATGAAAAATCCAATAAATGATTTTGATTTAAAAAATCACTAAAATTATAATTATTAACTTCGCACAAAAGACCAATCCTTTCATTAAACTTCCCCTCCTTATCTTGTTTTAATTTCTTGTAGTATCGTAGCTTTACTTTAAACTCTATAGTTCCTTCATCCAAATATTTTTCGTCAAGACAACACGTTAAACCCATTGTTCTTGGAAATATTTGATTTAATTCTACAGTATCAGTATTATCAAAATCATCTTCACTTTTATTTTGAAAATCTTCACCTTCTTCACCATCTTTTTTTTCGATTTGATCATTATTATCTAACACCAATCCTTCAATACAACTTCCACTTGCATCTTCTGGAAATAAAATACCAGTGCTATAAATTGCGGCGGGCACTATATCTAAAATTTCTGCAGAGTAATCAATAGCTGGTTCAGTTCTAAGATTCTTAGTTACCAAAGATTCATCTTCCAAATCAACATATCGATAACCATTAATTCCTGGTCCTAATGTTTGTTCCCTGATAAATCTTTCAAGTGAATTTCTTTTATCTAGTATTTTTTTACTCATTATTTATTTTTTCAATAGATTCAACTTCTAAAAGCTTTAATTCTGGCTGGATTAATTCTGTTAACGTAACCAAACTATCAAGAAGATAATTCTCATCAATTCCCAGTTCATCAAGAGGATGGTTTTTCTTATAAAACGACAGTCTATTTGTTATAATATCTCTAGTATTTAACTCGCTATCAAAGCAGCCATCATTAAATAAATCTTTTAATAATTGATTCATTTGCCTTGTACTTTGACGACTTGATTGCTTTGAAGTATTTTTTATTCTTTGAATTATTGCAAAATATATTTTGGGAATTTGAAGATATTCACATACCGCTACAAACACTTTTTTGTTAAGAGGTGCAATAGATTCACTAAGTGGGTTAATCCAGCTATTCTTAAAATGAAATGAAGAAACAATTTTAAGTTTCTTGCTTTCTAAATATGCCTTGAGTTCGTTATAAAAGTTTTCTTCACCCTTGGTCTCAGCCTTACGTTTTAATAATATTTTCCATAATCTCCCAGTTTCATCATTTTCTATTTTGAACTGATTTCTAATGACCTTTAACTCATCTTCTTGTTGCTTTATATCTACAATTTTTTCATAAATATTAATATCTTCTTGAATATCATCAAGATTTTGAATAAAATATTTTTCACCGGTTATTTCAAAAGTAAATAAATCACATATTTTAATTACTTTATAATTGTTACTTAGTGAATCCTTAAATATAAATAAATCAGAACCATTAAACGATCTGGCTTTATGATTTTTTAATTTCAACTTATATAAATCTCTGTTTTCTGAATATGAATATTCAAATTCTAAATTCCAGTCTATTGTCAATTTAGATTCTGGAATCATTTTCTTAATGGATGACTTTAATAACTCCCATTGAAAAAAATCAAGTCTAACAACATGCTCACCAAGTGAATGAAAATCAATATATAAATTGTATTTTGCCCAATTATACTGGTGTTCAAAAAAGAATCTTAAATTAATAGAAGAAACTGAAAAATAATTCTCTCCCACAGGTTCAACTATATTTGGATAAAAATAATTTGGAAATTTTCCCTGATCTCGATAGGTGAGTATTAGTAAGGGATTACTTTTAAATGTGTCAATGTTTGACCAAGAAATTAACCTATTTGTATCTCCTAAGGGGAAAAGAACAGCATTAATTTTTGACTTTATACTCTGATTATTTATTATTGACTCATCAAGAACAAGAGCTGTTTTATAGTTTGTATGTTTACTAATCAATGTTTTAAAATCTAAATCAATAATTAAACTTAAAACAGCAGCAAGAGCATCTTTTAACTGACTAATATCTTCTTCTCTTAATTCAAGTATGGCATGCTTAGTTTTAATAAGTTCTGAACTCTCAGAATTTGAAAATAAATCCTCTAAAATATAATTTTTAATTTCTTCGTTTAAACACATTGAATATATGTTCATTAATTTTATTGACCTAAGTTCATATAATTCCAGAACATTAGTTTGCATCAAAAAATTATCCCAAAAAATGCAATTTTTAGGGCCTATAAATTTATTAGAAATTTTCCCTCCTTTTTTCCGATTCAAAAGAAAGTCTATTTCGGAAGCAAAAATCGTATAAGATGACTTATTTGGAATTTTAAATTTCTCCTTTGTCGCTTCTATTTTACTTCGGGAATTGTTAAGCGATTTAATTTCTTTGCCAAATGTTAATACCAAATATTTTCTAAAATTGGTACCAAATTCATTATTCCATTTTTGTATTTCTTCAAATGAGTATGTCGTCATTTCAGATTTTCTCCCGCAATCAAAAAGTATTATAGATTGTAAATTATCTATAATTTCACTCTGAAACTCATCAATCTCATACAAAGATTTATTTGTATTAATTACATTATAGCTAAGATTGTAGTCTCCCAATTTAATTGCAAAAGGTCGTGACTCAAATAATATTTTTAAATTATTATTTAAAACTACTTGTAAATTGAATAAATTTTTTGGGATTATATTTAAATTACTATCTAGCTTATTATAAAATGCAAGAAGGGATTTTTTAGATTTACGTTCAAGACGAATTTTGTTTTCTGTTTGTTTTGTTATACCACCAGGGAAGTATAAACTTGAATTAACCTTTTTTGTTAAATTTTCAATAGTTTCAGCCAGTACTAAATTGCATTCAGTTTGAATTCCTAAATCTGTTTCAACACAATCATAATACAATTTCACTATTAAAAATTCTGCTATAAGCTCTTTGACATTATTATTAAAATTATTTTCAAAATGTAAATGAAAAACATCTATCTTCTCATTAATATTTGGATAAACTTTTAATAGTTCATTTAGATATTCCAAAACCGGTAAAAATTCCAATTTTAAATCATTGTGTAAATTGTCAATTACCCTTTTAAATTGAAAGTCCGGCTCTTTCAAAAAAGAATCTAAATAGTTATTAATATGATTATAAATCAATTCCATTAAAAAACAATATTTATTTCCAAATTCAACATTGCTCTCGTGATTCCAACAAAAATTTCGTATTTATTTAAATCACTGGGATTTGATATAATTAAAAATACATTTTTCTTTTCGAGCCCCTTAAACTTAAGGATTGAAGAATATCTTAACTTATTTGCTGTATGACCTACATTTGACTCTGTTAATTCCTCTACATCTTTAATAACTAATAACTCTCTCATATCTTCATCTCCGTTATAACTTCCTTTTAGAAATGTAGACTCAATTAGAAGAATGCAATCTTGTCCTATTAGGGAAGAATTACTTTCTCTAATAGGAGTTAAAACATTACTTACAATATGCTTTTTTACCTCTTGCAGTGAATTATGTTTTACAATTTTCACTTGGGAATAATAGATACTAAATTCCTGAGCTAGGAGCACATCAGGATCCTCCAAAATTTCAGCAGATAATTTTCTAATATCTGGATTTTGAGCACTTCTTTTTACCTCATTAATTTTATAATGAGAATAGTATTCCGCCATTAAATCAGCTATTTCTAAAACACTTCTATTACTCAATGAATAACTTTGATCAATATCATAAATGATTAAAGAATTACCATTTAAAAGCCCCTTACCCTGAGAACCTGAAAATTTATTAATAAATAAATCTAAACCTCTGTCAAATAAGTCTTGCGCCTCATCGATAACAATAAAATCATATGTTTTTTCACTATCAATTCTCGAAATGGAGTCTCGAACCAAACAGTAAAAACCTTCTTCATCCAATTTACTTAAGTCTTCATATTTCAACGATGGATTAAGTTTTTGAAAAAATTTAAAAAAAGTCGTTACTTCAATATCACTGGAAGATTGTCTTTCTAAGAATACTGATTTAGTATAATGCATTAAAAGATTATTCCAACATAGATAAATTCCTTTTTTATTATGTTGCTTATCAATAAAAGCTTTTGCAATTGTTGTTTTCCCTGATCCTGGTGGACCTTCTAACATAATTCTAGGATTTTTATATAATCCATCTAAAATTTCAATATTTTGAACACCTAACCATGATAAAGTATCAATTGTATTATATTTGTTTTTATCTCCAATTATTGGACTTAGAATTTTTTTTATTGTTGTACATTCTTTTATCAACAAATCATTATAACTTCTAAAATGCCTTTTATGCTTATTTTTGGTATACTCAAAAACATTTAATAAAAACTTCTCTATTGAATCACTGAAACTAGCGGATTTATACTTTGTCCAAAGTAAATTAGTATCTATCAGCTTAGAATCAAATGGATAATCAACATGAGGAAAAACTACCGCTTCACAAAAGAAGCAGCCTTTTATATTATTTAAAAAATTATCTTTTAATGTATATTTATATCCTTCAACTTGCTTAAAAGGATTCTGTTTCATCGGCGTATCAAAATTTTTTCCATAATAAAAGGCATTTCCTTGGGTTGAAATTGACCCTCCTTTTACTTCTAAAACTAGTACCCCGTGTTTACATACAATCAAAAAATCTATTTGTGAACTTGTCTTTTTATAGTAATTAAAACTGTCTGAATGCTCAGGTAATTTCAAGTCATGCCAAACATCCCAATCTAAATTGCTTTTATCCAGATCCTGTGCTAGCTTTCTGTAGACATCGATTTCACCATGTAAAGGTGATCCGTCTTCCTTAACAATTATAGATTCTAAGGCATTTAGTGGATTATTTGGATAAAATTTTACTGGCATTTTTATTAAGAATTTGCAATTGTTGATATTTTGTTAATTGCGTATAATGCATATAACTGCCTGGTAGGAATGATTTGTTTATTTTTAAATATTACAAGTTCATTTTGTATAAAATGTTCCTGATCTGGTCCAATTTCATCAATAATTCTTTTAACTTCTTCAATTAACTTAGTTGGTTCCAGGAAAGCATCAAATGACTTTTGAACTTCAAACATTTCCTGAAGCTGTTTACCCTTGGCAATTTTTTCAGAAAACCCATTATTTATAATTTTGATAAATTTTTTTCCTTTTTCAGATTTTGATATTAATGTTTCTAAATCAGTATAATGACCATCACTAACTTTTTGAATAGGAAATCCTTCACCTGTACCATATTGTATTGAAGTTATCCATTTACCATTTGCTTTGGAATTGCTTTCAATATCGTAATTTGATAGTGTCACTGTCAAATTACCATCTTTAATTGGATGTCTCCTAAATCTACATCCTTTATTTTTAATCGGTGGGTTGTTAAAATTCTTTAAAACATAATTATTCAAATCATTAACACCAGTAAGTTTTGGCTCCTCACAAACTAACAGTCTAGCATCATTTTTAATCTTTAGCTGATCTAAAGTGATTTTAGCAAATGCACGACTTACAGAGCAACATACAGCATTACCAACTAATCTCCATTTTGCGCCCTCAGAAGAACCAATAAATTGATATGTTATTGGAAATCCCATTATAACAGCAGCTTCACGAACCGTAGGAGATCGATACTCTCCATCTCCTTTTCTTTTAATCTCCGAGATATAAATTATCGATTCTCTAGAATTTGAAATTTTTGTAGCTGTAATTGTTCTACTAGGTTTGTCTTCATTTTCCGGAAATGACATTTTTCCCATAAAAGGATGATTTGTTTTAAAGTGCTTTGAAGATTTCCATTCACTTTCATACACCCCAGTATCATAAAAATGATCAGTCAATTTACTTTGCTCTATTTCAATTGAATATTGAATATCTTTAACTACAGCTTTACTTTTCTTTTCAAAGGGTGAAGGAAAATTCGATTTGATTAATTTTATAGTGTTGTATGGTGATAATTTCCCTTGTAATTTCTTATCTTCATGAGAAACAGGAGGGATAATTAATTTTCTCCTTTTAATTATTTCCCCAGAAATAACCCTTTTTCTTGCTTGGATAGAACCATAATCAGCAGAATTAATAATGGCACTATTTTCTAATAAGTCAATCGCTATTCGATTTGGACTAATTCTATATTCAATCGCCCAATCTGTTAGATGTAAATCTTTAAAAGTATATGAAGTTTGCAAATATCTTTTTGAATTTACAACATTCTCCATATACCAAGCTTTTAAGATAGAATTAGGTTGATGTTTTTTAACAGCTACAATTCTTAAAAATGTTTCTGTTAACTCAACTCCAAGTGATTTATCTGCATTCCCAGATTTATTTGAACTTGAAAAGCTTACGCATGGAGGACTCCCTATGATTACGTCAGTATCTGGAATATTATTAATTTCAATAATAGAATTTTTAAACTCCAAAATATTTTTAATTCCACAATTTAAATTAAAATTATGATTATACGTATCGATGGCAGGCTTCCAGTGATCATATCCATGTGTTATTTCGAATCCCATTTGTCTAAAACCTTCAGAAAAACCACCGGCTCCACAAAAAAAATCCACGACAGATAAGCTATTTTCAATTATTTTTTCGCTCAAGTTTTTTATTTTTTAATAGTGTTTTTTATACCGTAAATCTATATAAAATAAACTGTGTTTAAAGATATACATCTTATAATCCGAATTATTCCTATTTTCAATTATTTACTCTTCAAAAATATTAATAAATAAATTTATGATTTTACGGTTTTCCATAATACTATAATTTGAAGTTTAATATTTTTTTTAAATAAAATAAAATTTCACTAAACTAATATTGCCAATTTGGATACAATTATCACGAGGATAAAAAAATCACTTGTGTTAAAATATTTTTTATGAACGAATATGTGGGTACAAAAGAAGCAATGGAAATTTTAGGAATAAAAAGCCAAACTACAATGGGAAAGTATGAAAATATTGGAAAAATTAAAGCATATAGACCATTAAGTAATAGAAAAAGATACAAGGTTAGTGAATTATTGAAAATTCAGTCAAAAGGATAGCTATCTGGCTATCCTTTTTTTTTCATATCATTTGCATAATTTTAAAAAAAACACATTAAAATATGATTTAATTTGTCGGCGGTATAGGATTTACCACAGGCTGTGCTTGTTCAATAATTAATCTAATTACTTGCTCTTTCGTTTCTTCTACAATAGCAACTTCTTCTTTTTTACTTTCTTTATATTTATTTCTTAAAGAAACAATCGAATCTAAAGCTGCACTTCCTTGATTAATACTTGTACTATTTAATGTTGCATTAGTTACATATTTAATTTCTTTAATTGCGCCAATATCTTCATAAAAAACAACTTTTGAATCCTTAAAATCGAATGGCATTGCTCCCATTGTTCCTTTTTGGGGAAAGTAAATCTCATAAATATCAGTGCCTTTTTCGTCGTCTGCATTAGCGTAAGATTTTAAAGCTTTACCGTTAAAAAGTAACTGGACACTATACTTTGCAGGTAGATTATATACTAAAAAATGTTTTCCATACTCAGCGGTCGTTTTAAATTCGTTTTTAATTTTTTGTGATTTAT
The DNA here is from genome assembly GCF_057834355.1 of Flavobacterium sp. GL_143. Taxonomy (NCBI): domain Bacteria; kingdom Pseudomonadati; phylum Bacteroidota; class Flavobacteriia; order Flavobacteriales; family Flavobacteriaceae; genus Flavobacterium; species Flavobacterium sp. GL_143. The sequence goes on from NZ_CM174401.1 coordinate 5,632,750, forward strand.
AAACTTCTTCAATATAGATGCTAAGATTTTTAAATTTTCCATCTGTTTTTTCTGGTAAGGCACCTTCCAAAAGTGGAATTTCTTGCGCTCCTTCAATTATATAGCCTTTTTCTTGGTCAATTTTCAGTAATATTCTTGGTTTTGAAATTGTTTTGCCTGGCTCATAAACTAGACTAATATTGATAATTGTTTTTTTATTTGTGCCCATTATTTCATCTTTAATCTGGGTTATTCTTTTATCAATAAGATCAAGCCTATATTTAGTAGGATCTATTGTTGGCACAGCATTAGTTGCACTTTTTATAAGATCACTTTTACTTTGATTTAAAGAGTTAAGCTCTTTGGTAAGATTTACAAATCTATTATAATGAGTCGAAAAATCTGTATGTTTCTGTATTTGAGATAAATCCTGTTGTGTAGAGCCTAAACCAAAAAATTTACCAGCGATTGATGCTGTCGCTTCAAGACCTTTAGTAACATATTCAAAAGTTTTATCCTCTTGCGCAAATTCACCTGATGATATAATACCATCCTTATTTAATGTGATACCCATCGAATTGGATAGTGCTTTTGAACCACTGTAAGAAATAGTAAATTGTTTTGAAGGATCGGGTATTGTAATTGGGATAAATTGTATTTTATCTCCAATACTAAAAATTTTGTCTGTTTTGGGTATTTTTAAAGATAACCAACCATAATTTTCAAAAACAAAATCTTTCATTATCTTCTGCTCTTCTGAAGAAACTGTATCGATTAATCCTTTTTTAAATGACGAAATTTCAATTGGAATTTTAATTTTTAAAAGTGTTTTGGGGAGGTTGTAAGTAATTAAGCTATTGTACTTTTCAGGCACTACTTCCTTACTATCCTGAACTAGCATTTTTTTTCCACATGATAATATTATCATCGAAACAAGAATTAATGGGAGAAAGATTTTCTTCATATATTTAGATGGTTAGGTGAATAATTTACTATTTAAGTAAGTTGAACTAATGTCTTTTGTAAATCGAAAAACCGTGGAGTTATTTAATTCTTTAATTCGTTTACAAAAACTTAAAAATGTATAATTGCTATAGCCATATCCGTAAATACTATTTAGAATCTTTGAAGACATTAAGCCTCCTAGCCCAGTAGCTAGTGCTATTTCATTATCTGCAGCAGCTGCTAAATGTATTATTTGTGGATAATCTATAGTATTTTCATAGTTCCACTCAACAATAGTTTCTGAGTTACAACTATCAATAATTGTGAATATTCTTTGAGATGGGTGAAAAGTACGGAGTATTTGATCTAATTCGTCATCAAAAATTAATCCATCGTAACATACCAACGCCTGATCCATTAATTCATTATCAGCATCAAATTGATTTGGAAGACTTATTCCATGTCCATGAAAGTAAAAAAGGCATAATCCCCCAGGACGCAATGTTTTCGCTGCATCTTTTAAAGAATTTAAAACCCTCTCTTTTGTCGTATAATTTTGAATAAGTTGTATATTATTAAATGCGTAAGATAACTCATTTGCCAAATCGAGGCAAATTTGATCAGCCCCTTGTGTTGCTGAATTATCAAAACCCGGAATTCTGGTAAAACGAACACTGGAGAGAATCGCAATTTTATCCAAATACATAACAAATTATATTAATTAGCTAAAGCATTTAACTCGTTATCAAATGTAACTAATTGAATTAGCCATAGTATAGGTAAAACTACCTGTTTTTCACATGTAATATTTATTTCTCTTATCTACATTTATTTTCCATTTCTTCATATTTCGGAAATTTAAATCAAAGTAGATAACATTCATTGCCTTTTTTTGTTTGCTTCAAAAAGCTATCTTTGCACCGTCGTTTTTGACTCCTATTTAAAATTAGAGACTCAATTAGAGACCTCATAATTTTAGCAAACATAAAAGCTTGACATAAAGCACTAGAACACCATGAATTACTTATCTGTAGAAAATATATCCAAGTCATTTGGCGAAAGAACCTTATTTGACAACATTTCTTTTGGAATCAATAAGGATCAAAAAATTGCTTTCATTGCCAAAAATGGCTCTGGAAAAACAACTATCATGAGTATTATCAATGGTTTAGAAGAACCAGATACAGGTCAGGTAGTTTTAAGAAAAGGAATCAGAATGGCTTTTCTTTCGCAAAACAACAATTTGCAAGAGGAACTAACTATCGAAGAAAGCATATTTGCTTCGGATAATGAAACCTTAAAAGTTATTGAAGCTTACGAAAAAGCATTAGAAAATCCAGAAGACGAAGAAGCATATCAAAAAGCTTTTGACGGAATGGACCAACATAATGCGTGGGATTTCGAAACACAATACAAACAAATTCTGTTTAAACTAAAACTAGAAAACTTTAAACTAAAAGTAAAAAGTCTTTCTGGAGGTCAGAAAAAACGTTTGTCATTAGCCATTATTCTTATCAACCGTCCTGATTTATTAATTCTGGATGAGCCTACCAATCACTTAGATCTTGAAATGATCGAATGGTTAGAGAGTTATTTTGCTAAAGAAAACATTACCTTATTCATGGTAACACACGACCGTTTCTTCTTAGAGCGTGTTTGTAATGAAATCATAGAATTAGACAACGGAAAATTATACCAATACAAAGGAAATTACTCTTATTACTTAGAGAAAAAAGAAGAACGAATTGCTTCTGAAAACTCAAGTGTAGATAAAGCCCAAAACTTATTTGTAAAAGAATTAGAATGGATGCGTCGCCAGCCAAAAGCGAGAACGACAAAATCTAAATCTCGTCAGGATGACTTTTATGTAATTAAAGAAAAAGCACAAAGTCGCCGTCGCGAAAACAAAGTCGAGCTTGAAATTAATATGGAACGTATGGGAAGCAAGATCATCGAGCTTCACAAAATTTCTAAAAAATTCAAGGATCACGTTATTTTAGATAATTTCAGTTTCGACTTCCAACGTGGAGAACGTATCGGAATTATTGGTAAAAACGGAACTGGAAAATCGACTTTCCTTAATTTATTGACAGGAACACTTCCATTAGATTCTGGAAAAGTTGTTGTTGGAGAAACAATTAAGATTGGATATTATACGCAAAGCGGAATCAACCCAAAACCAGGACAACGTGTTATCGATGTTATTAAGGAATACGGAGAATACATTCCGTTGATGAAAGGTAAGATTATTTCGGCTTCGCAATTATTGGAGCGTTTCCTTTTTGATGCAAAAAAACAATATGATTTCGTAGATAGATTAAGTGGTGGAGAATTAAAACGTTTGTATTTATGTACTGTTTTAATTCAGAATCCTAACTTCCTTATTCTGGATGAACCTACAAACGATTTGGATATCGTAACATTAAACGTTCTTGAGAGTTTCCTTTTGGATTATCCTGGATGTTTATTAGTAGTTTCTCACGATAGATACTTTATGGATAAAATTGTAGATCACTTATTCATTTTTAGAGGACAAGGTGTTGTTGAGGATTTCCCAGGAAACTACTCCGATTTTAGAGCGTATGAAGATAGTGCCGATGTAGCTCAAAAAGAAGAAAACAAAGCCGATAAGAAAGATTGGAAACAAAACAATCCTACTGGAAACCTAACTTTTAATGAGCAAAAGGAATATCAAAAACTAGAAAGAGAAATCAAAGACTTAGAGATAGATAAAACTAAAATTGAACAATTGTTCTCTGACGGAAAAGTAGCTGACGCTGATATTGAGAAAAAAGCTAATGAGTTGCAAAACATCATTAATAAAATAGATCAAAAAGAAGAACGCTGGTTTGAACTTTCTGCTAAGATTGAAGGGTAATTTCCTTAACCCCGAAGGGGAATAAAGCAAGATTTTATATTATACAACCTCAATATTTTTTTAGTAAAAAACACTAAAAATATTGAGGTTCTTTTTTTGGCTCAAAGCCAATAGAAATTAACAAGAAATAATGCTAAAAAACAAAAGTCGTTTTTAATTATTTACAATAGTAAATTCCTATTTTAGCAAAAGTAAAAACAAAATACCAATGCCTTAAACAAGGATTAACAACACTTTATAATATAAAAATGGAATCAAAAAATAAGATTTTAAAATTAACTATAATTATAGGTTTTGCGTTAGCAGTCATTGTTCTGTTATTTTTTTTAATCAAAAGTGATTCGTCTAAAAAAACTATCTCAAATACAACACAACCAAATACTCCGAAAGAAATAAGTACAACTCCTGAAGAAATACCAGAAACAGAATTAAATATCTTTTTTCAAGACTTCATAAAAGCATTTAATAGCAATAAAGAAAAAGAGATAAATAAGTTCATTGATAAAAAAGATGGTCTAGTCGAATTTCTATATGACGGACCATATCCTATAATAATTTTTACCACTAAAATGGATTACATAGAATGGTTTGAATCTAAAATCCATACAAACATTTCTTCTGAAAAATTCCCAACATATTTAGGAGATACCCAATTTGAAAAAACAGGCTTTTTTTATGAAAAATATGTAAACAAGTTCAAGCTTTCCGATTTTGACAATGGTTATGTAAACCTTTCGGATAGCGTTTTTAAGTCTCATCATGCTTTGGAAGATAAATGCAATTACAGAGCATTAGCTATGGATGTAGAGGGAAAACGAATTTATAATTTTTATTTTGCAATTACAAAAGAGAAGAAAAAGCTAGTAGGATTGTCTTATGATTACACAGATGACGTTGCCTATAGTGACCCTAATACAGCTTTCATCCCTTTTGATTCCAAAAAAGATATCGAAAACTACATTGCAGAACATCAGAAATTCTGTGATTCCCAAAATGAGTCCTATTTGGATTTTAGTAAAAATGAATTTACCTACTGGGACTTTAAAGATAAACCTTTCGTCTTTAAAAATTATGAAATTGGAGACATAGAAATACAATCTAAAAAATTAAAAACACGAAAAATCATATTCCATAATGCAGTTACAAATGAAGAATATGATAATTATTTTACGATGACATTGTCTAACAAAGGTACATTCATAGTTCTGCCTATGGGAGCTAGACCATATTATGAATACATTATTTGTAAATAAGTCAAAAAAATAAAACATCTAAATTTTGTTATCTTTACACCTTAAAAAAACACAATCCATGAAACACCTTATACCTGCATTATTAGCCTTAACACTTTTTATCTCTTGTGCTAAAAACAAAAAAACAGAAAATACTGATGTTGTTGTTGACAATGTTGCCAAAAATGAGCAACAAATCAAAGATTATGTAGCTAAAAATAAATTGGATGCACATAGAACTGAATCTGGTTTGTATTATGTAATTAACGAACCTGGAACTGGAGCACAGCCAACCCCAACCTCTAATGTAACTGTAGCATATAAAGGCTCATTTATCGATGGAAAAGTATTTGACGAAAGTAGCGCTGGAATTTCTTTTGGCTTAGATCAAGTTATAAAAGGATGGACAGAAGGTATTCCTTATTTTAAAACTGGAGGTAGCGGTACACTTATCGTTCCTGCCCATTTAGGATACGGAGACAATGATTATAGTTCTATCCCAGGTGGTTCTGTACTTATTTTTGACATTAAATTAATTTCAATAAACTAAGTTACTGCTTCACTGTTTATTTATTAAACTCTGAAAAAAAATACTAAAAGCCTAGCTTTAATTAAATAACAAAACCACAACAAAGATCTAATTCTGTTGTGGTTTTATTTTATAAAACAACTATTCTAAAAACATAAAATGAAGACTGAAATACAACCTTACAATGATAAATTTAAAGAACAGATGATTCTTGTTTGGGAAAATTCCGTTCGTGCCACACATGATTTCCTAGTTCCATCTGATATTGATTATTACAAAAAAATCGTATCATCTATCGATTTTAACTCTTTCCCCGTATTTTGTCTAACAGAAGCTGATACAGTTCTTGGCTTTATTGGTATTGCAGAGAATAAAATCGAGATGTTATTTTTAGCTCCAGAACATATAGGAAAAGGTTTTGGCAAAACATTGATGAATTTTGCTATCAATGAACTTGATGTTAACAAAGTGGATGTTAACGAGCAAAATCATAATGCGATTAATTTTTATTCCAAATTTGGTTTTCTACCATACGACAGAACCGACAAAGATGATGAAGGAAAAGAGTATCCTATTTTAAAAATGAAACTGGAAATCAAGAAATAACAAATTGTAATTTAGAGAGCATCATCTATTCAAGCAAAAAAGCCACAACAAAATTTAATTCTGTTGTGGCTTTTTCATTATGAAGTAAAAAACTGAGACTGTGACCGAGACTGAAAACTAATTCTACCAAGGAATCGGATTATAATCTTTTAAGAATTTTCCGCACCAGTGTTTTCCTGTATTGATTCCGTCGAATAAAGGATCCATTACACGTGCCGCACCATCAACAATATCAAGCGGTGGCTGAAAATCTTCTAGTTCTTGTTTCTTTTTGGCTAATTCGGCAGGATCTTCGTCGGTTACCCAACCAGTATCAACAGCGTTCATAAAAATACCATGTTTTGCCAATGTTCCCGATGAGGTATGCGTTAACATATTCAAGGCCGCTTTTGCCATATTGGTATGCGGGTGACGGTCTTCTTTAAAAAAGCGATGAAACTTCCCTTCCATAGCCGAAACATTTATAATGTGTTTTTTACCCGTATTATCTTTCTTCATTACTTCCGAAAGGCGATTGCATAAAACAAAAGGCGCAACAGAATTCACCAATTGAACCTCGATCATCTCGGTCGTTTCTATTTGTCCTAATCTTAAACGCCAGCTATTTGTTTTTCGTAAATCTACTTGTTGTAAATCAGCATCGAGTTCCCCTTCCGGAAAAACTTCATTTGCTACAAGCGCATTATCAAAAGAATAAGGAATCTGAGATAATTTAGCCGAAGCACGTAAACCAATACCTGGTTCAGGTCCGTGCCAGGTTACAGGCATATTCTGGTTAGAAGAAGCTCCAGAAGTCAATACCTTCAATTCATCCAAACAATTAGTATGATCTAGCAATAATTCTTGTGCTTGTTTAGGCAAAGAACTTATTGCACGCTCTTCATTTTCCATTAAATGTGTATAAAATCCAGCCGGACGTCTCACTGTTTGCGCAGCATTATTGATAAGAATATCTAATCGTTCGTACTTTTGCTCAATAAAATTACAGAAAATCTCCACACTAGGAATATGTCGTAAATCTAATCCGTGAATTTTTAAGCGATGTCCCCATTCCATGAAATCTTCTTCTTTAGAAAATCGCAGGGCAGAATCTACAGGGAAACGGGTTGTTGCAATAACAGTTGCTCCACCACGCAAAAGCATCAAAGTAATATGATACCCAATTTTTAAACGAGAGCCCGTTATAACAGCTACTTGCCCTTTTACATCTGCCGTTTGGAAACGTTTGGCATAATTAAAATCGCCACAATCGGTACACATAGTATCGTAAAAATGGTGCATCTTGGTAAACCCCGTTTTACATACATAACAATTTCTAGGCGTTTCTAGTTCCAATTGTTCCTTATGAGCAAGATCATTATAAGCCAATAATTTTGGCGCAACAAATATACTCGCTTCACGAGCATGACGAATTCCGGTTTCTTTACGAGCCGTTTTATCTTTCTTTTCCTTTTTACGTTTGGCAGCTTCCTTCCCGTCTTTAATTCGTCGGGAGAACTCACCTCTGTCTGGTCTGGAAAACATACCTGCTTCTTTAAGCAAAGAAATTCTTTGCTCTTTAGGGATATCAAATATTTGATCTGTATCAGTATTTAATTGTGCCAAAACAGCAATGCATCGGTCTATTTCTTCCGAAGTTATTGTATTCTTAATTTCTATTTCTTCCTTCGTCATCATAAAAAATGCGTATTACTATTAGCTCAATTTTAAAAGTGCGCAAATATAGGCTTTTTATAGTCTGAAAGTCGAAAGTTTGAAAGTCATAAAGTCTCCTCTTTTTATTTCCAACTTCTCCCCTTTCACTTCTAACTTTATGACCTTTGACTTTTAGACTTTCGACTTTTTTGTATCTTCGCACCTACTTTGCAAAACCCCTTATGTTATTTCAAATAAAATCATACCTTAAATTCCTTTGGAATTCCAAAAATGAACATGCTGTGCATTCGCCTTTTGTGTTTAATTTATTGACTAAATGTTTTTATGACAGAAAAACAAAACCCGAATATGCGATTCTTAAAAATTATCGCAAATCCTTTTTACAAAATAAAAATACGCTTGAAGTGACTGACTTTGGCGCTGGTTCCAGAGTTTTTAAAAGTAATACCAGACAAATCTCTAAGATTGCCAAAACAGCTGGAATTTCACCTAAAAGAGCCGAATTACTATTCCGAATTACAGCCTATTTTAAACCTGACACTATTCTGGAAATAGGAACTTCTTTAGGATTAGCAACCTCTGCCCTAGCCTTAGGCGCTCCAAAAGCAAAAGTTACAACACTCGAAGGTTGCTTTGCAACAGCATTGGTAGCCAGAAACGGGTTGCAACAATTTAATTGTAATAATGTAGAATCGGTTGTAACAGAATTTGAAAGTTATCTGAACAATTATCAATTATCAACTACTAATTATCAATTAGTTTATTTTGATGGCAATCATTCTAAAAAAGCAACTTTAGATTATTTTGATTTTTTACTTCCAACAATTACTAATGATACCGTTTGGATTTTTGATGACATACATTGGTCTCCAGAAATGGAAGAAGCTTGGGGAATTATAAAAGATCATCCAAGAGTAAAAGTTACCATCGATACGTTTCAATGGGGATTCGTATTTTTTAGACGCGAACAAGAAAAAGAACATTTTATTATCAGGGCATAAAAAAATGGCAATCATTCCTGACTGCCATTTCATTCAAAATTCAAAATTCAACCTAATTCTAATATAAAATACTCAATTAACTTACTTTTTCGCTTCAGCGGTTTCTTCAGATTTTGCTCCCATTCTATTTAATGTATACATTGGTGCAAACTTCAATTTCAACCCAGCAATTTTTCTATTATCTTCAGCCGTAAGCCCTTCTTTTTCAACAGTATTTTTACGACTATCTAGTGCTTCGTACATCATTTTAACTTCATCCCAGTCTTCTCGGGAATAACTGTCTTTATTCTTTTGGGCAGTATCTACAAATTGCTGATAAACACTAAGAATATTTTTGGCATTTACCCAATCAAAATTCATGTCATTTCCTATTTTTCCTTCTCCAAATAAAGCATCACGCATTTTTTGTTTTGGATTTGGGGCAGTAAGGGCGGTAAGTTCTGCTTTAAAAGCCTCATATTTAGCTTTACTAGCTTCAATTCTTTCCTGAGCTTTTGCATTTTCTTTGATGTCTGCCAAAGCCAATTCTGCTTTCTCAGATTCTATTTTATACTTGTCTTCAATTGTGTTCCAATTGGTTTTAGCATTTTCTACAGTTACATTTTTTATTGAATCTACATACGCTACATAGGTATCAATAGTTTTTTCTGCTTGTGCTGCTTTTTCATCTTTACATGAAACAAATCCCATCGCAACAAATGCTATTCCGAATAATAATTGTGTATTTTTCATAATCTCAATTGTTAATGTTATCTGCCAAATGTAACACATTTTTTAAATAAAATTAAATATTTATCAAAATATTATGAATTTCATTAAATTAAAATTACAAAAACTAAACAAATATGATAATTATGTAAATTTAAAAAGTAATTATATAAAACACTTTATCCGCTTTGTAGTTTAGACTCAAAAAAGACAATCCTGTTACCTTGCAAACAATAAACAAGTGTAACAAAAATGTATTTTAAACTACTTATGATTAATTCAAAAGCGTTTTGTACTTTTAAAATCTAAAATTTATCCCGAAACTTCGGGACAACAATCATAAACTCCAATGGCAAATCCATTAATTAAAATCACTAATATTAAACGAAATTTTGTACTTGGAAACGAAATTGTTTATGTCTTAAAAGGAATTGATTTAGAAATAAATAAAGGGGAATATGTTGCTTTAATGGGACCATCGGGTTCAGGAAAATCAACATTAATGAACTTATTGGGATGTTTAGACACTCCAACTTCTGGAACTTATATCCTTAACGGAAAAGATGTAAGCCAGATGAAAGATGATGAATTGGCAGAAATTAGAAATAAAGAAATTGGATTTGTTTTCCAAACTTTCAACCTTTTACCAAGAACTACTGCACTAGACAATGTTGCCTTACCTATGATTTATGCTGGCTACTCTAAATCCGAACGAGTTGTTCGTGCTACCCAAGTATTAAAACAAGTAAATCTTGCCGATAGAATGGACCATCAGCCGAATCAGCTTTCGGGAGGACAACGACAACGTGTAGCAATTGCAAGAGCATTGGTTAACAAACCATCTATTATTCTTGCCGATGAACCAACCGGAAATTTAGATAGTAAAACCTCTGTAGAAATCATGAAACTTTTTGATGATATCCATGCACAGGGAAATACTGTAATTCTGGTTACCCACGAAGAGGATATTGCTGCCTATGCACACCGCATCATTCGTTTGCGCGATGGTGTTGTTGAAAGCGACGCGACTATTAAAAAATAGTTTAACTGTTTATTTGGTTAATTGTTTAATCGAATAAAAAGTAAAAACTTAGTATCTCAGAATCTTAGAAACTCAGTACCTAAAAATAATGAAAGTATATACAAAAACAGGAGACAAAGGAACTACCGCACTTTTTGGCGGAACCCGCGTTCCTAAAGACCATATCCGTATTGACAGTTACGGAACCGTTGATGAACTTAACTCATATATAGGTCTCATACGTGATCAGGAAATGAATGCGCATTATAAGAACATTTTAATCGAAATTCAAGACCGCTTATTTACCGTAGGTGCAATTCTAGCCACTCCGGTAGAAAAAGAAGTACTAAAAAACGGAGAATTACGTCTTAAAAATCTTGGTATTGTACCTTCGGATATCGAATTGCTTGAAAATGAAATCGATACCATGGAAGAATCGCTCCCGCAAATGACCCACTTTGTTTTACCAGGCGGACATCAAACCGTGTCATATTGTCACATCGCGCGTTGCGTTTGTCGTCGTGCCGAACGATTGGCAGTACATTTAAGTCATAATGAGACTGTTCCGGAAATAGCAATACAGTACTTAAACCGACTTTCTGACTACCTTTTTGTCTTGGCACGAAAGTTGTCTTCTGACTTAAAAGCGGATGAAGTGAAATGGATTCCGAGAAAGTAAACTTTCTTAAAATTCCAATTTTTTAAAATCCCAAATTCCAAAGAAATAATTTAAAAATTATGCGAATTTAAATCATATATAAAGTTCCAAAATATTGGAATTTTTAGATTCCTTTTGGAATTTTTAATTTAATTTTTGGGGTTTAAAAATTCAAAATATTGCGATTTTACCTTCCCTTTTTGGGATTTGGAATTTAAATATTGGATTTTAACAAGAGACGTTCTTAAATTTTACTAAAATAAATCGTTTTTTACTTGTCTTTCTCAGTAAAAAAATTATTTTTGCACAAACTAAATTGACAAAACATGTATTGGACATTAGAATTAGCATCATATTTAAGTGATGCACCGTGGCCTGCTAACAAAGACGAACTTATAGACTACGCTATTAGAGCAGGAGCTCCATTAGAAGTAGTAGAAAACCTGCAGTCAATTGAAGACGAGGGTGAGATATATGAATCAATGGAAGAAATATGGCCGGATTATCCAACAGACGAAGATTATCTTTGGAACGAGGATGAATATTAAAAAGTAACCCCAAAGAAAAAGTCTCAAAAAAGAGGCTTTTTTTTTGTTTAAATTTACACATTTAGATAAATTATAGAAATACCAACAGATCATGAGTTTCATTAACAGTATTATTAAAGTCTTTGTAGGTGATAAATCACAAAAAGATGTCAAAGCTTTACAACCTTATTTAAACAAAATTAAAACTTTCGAAACTAGCCTTATCGCTTTGTCTCATGACGAGCTAAGAGCCAGGACCGTATTTTTTAAGCAAAAGATAAAGGACGCAAGAGCCGAAAAAGATGCTAAAATCGCTTCTCTAAAAACAGAAGTAGAAAGCATTGAAGATATCGACAAGAGAGAAGACATTTACGAAGCTATAGATACTTTAGAAAAAGAAGCTTACGAAATCTCAGAGAAAACATTATTGGAAATTCTTCCAGAAGCGTTTTCTGTAGTAAAAGAAACAGCACGTCGTTTTAAAGACAATTCTTTTATCGAGGTTACTGCAACTCCAAAAGACCGCGAATTTTCAGGTTCAAAAACTTATGTTACTATTGAAGGTGATAAAGCTACTTGGGCTAACAAATGGAATGCTGCTGGTAAAGAAATTACATGGGACATGATTCATTATGATGTTCAGTTAATTGGTGGTATGGTATTGCACGAAGGTAAAGTTGCCGAAATGCAAACAGGTGAAGGTAAAACATTAGTTGCTACACTTCCTCTTTACTTAAATGCTTTGACAGGAAACGGAGTTCACTTAGTAACTGTGAATGATTACCTTGCAAAACGTGATAGTACATGGAAAGCACCTTTATTCGAATTTCACGGTTTAACTGTTGATTGTATCGATAACCACCAACCAAGTACAGAACAAAGAAAGAAAGCGTATGATGCAGACATTACTTACGGAACAAATAACGAATTCGGATTTGACTACCTAAGAGATAATATGGCGCATTCGCCAAATGACTTGGTACAAAGAAAACACAATTATGCAATTGTCGATGAGGTCGATTCTGTATTAATTGATGATGCAAGAACACCACTTATCATTTCTGGTCCAGTTCCTCAAGGAGACCGTCATGAATTTAATGAATTAAAGCCAAAAATTGAAAACTTAGTAAGTTTACAACGTCAATTGGCAAATGGATTCTTAGCTGAAGCTAAAAAATTAATAAAAGAAGGAAATACTAAAGATGGTGGTTTCTTATTATTAAGAGCTTACAGAAGTTTACCTAGAAATAAAGCTTTAATTAAATTTTTGAGTGAAGAAGGAATTAAACAATTACTTCAGAAAACCGAAAATCAATACATGCAGGACAACAACCGTGAAATGCATAAAGTTGATGAGGCTTTATACTTCGTAATTGAAGAAAAAAACAATCAAGTTGAATTAACTGATAATGGAATCAAATTCCTTTCAGGAGATACAGATGCAGACTTTTTCGTATTACCAGATATCGGAACTGAAATCGCTGCAATTGAAAAACAAAAATTAGACAAAGACGCTGAAGCTGAAGCCAAAGAAAGATTATTCCAGGATTTTGGTGTAAAAAGCGAGCGTATCCACACTTTAACTCAACTGTTAAAAGCGTATGCACTTTTTGAAAAAGATGTAGAATACGTTATCATGGACAACAAAATTATGATTGTTGATGAGCAAACAGGTCGTATCATGGATGGTCGTCGTTATTCTGACGGATTACACCAAGCGATTGAAGCTAAAGAAAATGTAAAAATCGAAGCTGCAACTCAAACTTTTGCAACTGTTACTTTACAGAACTACTTTAGAATGTACAGCAAATTAGGCGGTATGACGGGTACTGCAGTAACAGAAGCTGGTGAGTTATGGCAAATATATAAATTAGATGTAGTTGAGATTCCTACGAATCGTCCAATGTCAAGAATAGACAAAGAAGATTACATTTATAAAACTACACGTGAAAAATTCAATGCAGTAATCGAAGATGTAACTGAATTATCTAAAGCAGGAAGACCAGTTTTAATTGGAACAACATCTGTAGAAATCTCTGAGTTATTAAGCCGTATGCTTAAAATGAGAGGTGTTACACACAATGTATTGAATGCTAAAATGCACAAGCAAGAGGCACAAATTGTAGAAGAAGCAGGAAAACCTGGAGTAGTAACCATTGCGACCAATATGGCTGGTCGTGGTACCGATATTAAATTATCTCCAGAGGTTAAAGCTGCCGGAGGTTTAGCAATCGTTGGTACAGAACGCCATGATTCTCGTCGTGTTGACAGACAGTTACGTGGTCGTGCTGGTCGTCAGGGTGACCCAGGAAGTTCTCAATTCTATGTTTCTCTAGAAGATAACTTAATGCGTTTATTTGGTTCTGAAAGAGTTGCCAAAGTAATGGATAGAATGGGATTACAAGAAGGTGAAGTTATTCAGCATTCTATGATGACTAAATCTATCGAACGTGCTCAGAAAAAAGTAGAAGAAAACAACTTTGGTGTTCGTAAGCGTTTATTAGAATATGATGACGTTATGAACTCACAACGTGAAGTAGTTTACAAACGTCGTCGTCACGCATTGTTTGGAGAGCGTTTAAAACTAGATATCGCAAACATGCTTTACGATACTTGCGAATTAATCGTAAGCAACAATAAAGTAACAAATGATTTCAAAACTTTTGAGTTTGATTTGATTCGTTATTTCGGAATCACTTCTCCAATTTCTGATGCAGATTTCAACAAATTGTCAGATATTGAAATCACAGGAAAAGTATACAAAGAAGCTTTGTCATTCTATACTGAAAAAACAGAACGTAGTGCTAGAGAAGCCTTCCCTATCATTAAAGGAGTTTATGAAGAGAAAAACAATCAATTTGAGCGTATCGTAGTTCCGTTTACAGATGGTATCAAAACATTAAATGTTGTTACTGATCTTAAAAAAGCATACGAAACTGAAGGTGCTCAACTAATTGCTGATTTCGAGAAAAACATCACTTTATCTATCGTTGATGAAGCTTGGAAAAAACACTTACGTAAAATGGACGAATTGAAACAATCTGTTCAATTAGCCGTTCACGAGCAAAAAGATCCATTGCTTATCTATAAATTAGAAGCTTTTAATTTATTCCGTGCAATGCTGGATAACGTAAACAGAGAAGTAATTTCATTCTTATTTAAAGGTGATTTACCAGCTCAAAACGTTCCGGAAATTCATGAAGCAAGAGAAGTTCGTCAGAAAGAAAATTATAAATTAAGTAAAGACGAAATCGAAAATAGTGAAGATATCAACCGCGAAGCTGGAGAAACTCAGCAACGTCAAGTTACAGAAACTATTACTAGAGATATGCCTAAAATAAATCGTAATGATAACGTTACAGTGCAACAAGTTGCTACTGGAACAGTTGAAACGATGAAATTTAAAAAAGCAGAAAGCTTAATCGCTTCAGGCGAATGGGTTATCGTTAAATAATCTACAGTCTCAGTATATTCAGTCTCAATTAACATTTTGAGACTGAAAACTGAAACTAAAAACTCAAAAAAATCCCCCAATTATACTAATTAATTGGGGGATTTTTTATTCAGAATTCTCTTCAAAATATCGGGCTTCGATGCGCTTGATATCTTTAATTGAGTTTTTGGCCCAAGCCAAACGCTTCTCTAGAATTTCATCTTCTGATAAATGCCAATCGACATCTGTATTTCGCAATCTGTTTGTTAGATTCTGAATAATTATCGCTGCCGAAACAGAGATATTCAGGCTTTCTGTAAAACCTACCATCGGAATTTTAAGAAATCCATCTGCTTTTCGCAAAATCTCTTCAGATAAGCCATCTCTTTCTGTACCAAAAAATAAAGCACTAGGTTTTGTAACATCAAAATCTTCCAGCAAACAATCATTATCATGTGGTGTGGTAGCAATAATTTGATATCCTTTGCTTTTTAATGTATCTACACAATTGGTAATACTATCAAATGTATTAATATCAACCCATTTTTGAGCTCCCATCGCTATTTCCTTATCGATTCTTTTACCATAACGTTGCTCGATAACATTAAGTTCCTGGATTCCAAAAACTTCACAACTACGCATTACAGCACTTGTATTATGCATCTGAAAAATATCTTCGACAACAACAGTAAAATGCTTAGTACGGTTTTCGAGAACTTTTAAAAATTTATTTTTTCGATTTTCGGTTAGGATATTTTCAAGAAAATTGAGGTAATCTATATTAATCATTTCAGTAGTATTTGTGGCAAAAATACTAAAAAAGAGTACAATTAAGGCTATGAAAAACAGTTAGCTTTAAATTCTTATCTGTCGAAAGATTTAAAAAGCAATCTAATTTTTATGAGCTAGTTCTGCTAAACTCTCATCTAATTTTTCATACAAGACATTAGCCTTGGTAAAATCGATTACCAAAGTATCATTTACATAAGAATCACCTTTAAAATCAACATTTCCATTTTTAGAATGCCTATTTAAACGTTCGCACATTAAATCAATCTCTTCAATAAAATAATCTGCATCAATAAAAGACAAGAATCTTTCCAGAATAGATTTCATTCCTTCTTTATAATTATACATCGAAACATTTTTGTCTGTTGCATAAAAATCAAGGTACGCCTGAAAATATTTCTCCAGAACAACTGCTCCATACTGATGAAAAGAAATTTCCTCAATCTCTTTAGCGCTAATTCCAAAAATAGACGATGGCAACAAATTAGGTACCATATGCATTCCCTTTAATTGTGCATGAGATTTTAATACTTCTGTTGGATTTCTGTAAAGCAATACAAAAGGTAATTCTGGAAAAATTAATCGCAACTGATTAACTTCGAATATGTGCCAAGAATCTAATTTTACAATTAAATTCTTTTCTTCAGGAAAACGTTTTTGTCCCAATAAAGAAATTACCGCTTTAATAAGAGCTCTTTTTTTATCAAAATCAAAAAGATTGCTTCTTAGGATTTGATCAATAATTGGTGCTTCAGAAATTACAATATTTTGTGGAGAAACGGATAAAGACTGGCTCATCATTGTAGAGCCACAGCGGGAAACATGAAACAATAATGATTTTAACTCTGTTGTGACTAATCCTGCAGACCATTCCATAAGATTTTCGGCACTACTCACCACTTTATACCTTGTTGAATTGTTATAATGAACTTTACATTTTATAATGGTTTCTTCAAAAAAAGGGTCTACATACCTTTTATCTCCCAGATAAATCCATTCAAAATATACATCATTATCTGTTTCGACTAATTTATAGGGAATCCAATTTAAAAGGGGATGATCTGCGTTTTCCATTTTTATAAAATCTATTATTAAGTTTCCAAAGTATTGCAACGTAAATATATACATTTTACAAAAAACAATCTACATAACAACCTGATAGAAAATGAGTAATACTTAAATAGCAGTATTAGGTATATTTTCTATTATAAAATAATAAAGCTTATCGGTAGAAACTGATACCGATTCTGAGTCCGTTTTAAGCGTCAAATCTGCTTTCAAAGGAGTTTCAAAAACATCGCTTATTCCTGTAAAATTGCTGATTTTATTACTATCATTATCCGGCAATAATGCTTTTTTATACAATCCTTTTGGATCTCGTTTAATCAGATTATCAATCGAACAATTTAGGAATACTGTTTTTACAAACTCATGCTGACCAATTTCATTTCTTAAATCTTCGTAAGGGTTTATTACCGACATTAAAACGATAATTTCTGATTTAACAAAATCCTGCCCTACGCTAAACAACCGACGAACATTTTCGCATCTGTCGTCTTTAGAAAATCCTAAGTCTTTGCAAAGGCTTTTTCGATAAACATCACCGTCAATTATTTCGACTTTGTAGCCCTTTTTCAATAATAATTGTCCAACGTTTTCTGCCAATGTGGTTTTGCCTGAACCCGACAAACCTGTAAATTGTATTAATATCATTTAAAAATTATCATTATTTAAACTTTCATCCACAAAACAGCAGTAACCTAAATCCTTATCTTGGTTATTGTTACTTGTAAAAATACTAAAAAAGACTCACTTTAATAAAATCATTTTAACAAGTATTCAAAGCTAGTTTTTAAGCTAAAATTGACTATTTTTATTTTTTTAGAAATAATCCAAAATGAAAAAGAAACTGGTAGTTTTAACTGGTGCAGGAATTAGTGCCGAAAGCGGAATAAAAACTTTTCGCGACAGCGATGGTCTATGGGAAGGACATGATGTAATGGAAGTAGCAACACCTGAAGGCTGGTACAAAAATCCCGAATTGGTTCTTGATTTTTATAATCAAAGACGTAAACAACTCAAAGAAGTGACTCCTAATTTAGGACATCAGATTTTAGCCGAATTAGAGAAAGATTTTGATGTACATATTATAACTCAAAATGTTGATGATTTGCACGAACGTGCCGGAAGCTCTAAGGTTTTACATTTGCATGGTGAATTACTAAAAGTGCGTAGTTCTCAAAACCCAAACTACATTTTAGACTGGAATGATGATTTATTCATGACGCATCTAGACGACAAAGGAAACCAACTACGCCCGCATATTGTTTGGTTTGGCGAAGAAGTACCTGCACTAGAAGAAGCGATAGACATTGCTGAACAAGCTGATTATTTTGCCGTAATAGGAACTTCATTACAAGTATATCCTGCAGCAGGATTAATTTCTTATACTCCTGCTAGCGCTCCGCTTTTTTATATTGATCCAAAACCTATTAAAATTCCGAATCTGAGAAATAAAATTGAAGTTATTCCCGAAGTGGCTTCTAAAGGAATGGAAATATTAAAAACAAAACTAGCCGAAATAACTACAAAATAATAAACAGAAAACTATAAAATGATTGTACAGAAATGGCTTGAGTTATTGTCTTATTATAATCTATTTACCGTAATAATATTTTTTCTTATCGAAAATTTATTACTTATGCTTCTGGCTATTCTTATTGGGAAATTAATTGACAGAGAAGCCACAAAAATCAAAAATTCTGATATAAAATGGGTTACTAGCACCTTATTATGTAATACGCTAGTAACTTTAATAGGTTATAAATTATATCAATATCAAATTATTAGAATAGATTTTTCTGCTTCGCTTTTCACAATTGTACTGAATACTCTTCTATTGATTTTCCTAATGGATTTCTTTATGTTTTGCTTTCATTTTTTGGCACACAAATTAACTTGGTTCCACCCTATCCATAAGCTACATCACACTCATATTGATACAAATGTGTACAGTTTATTTGTTCTTAACCCTATCGAAACTTTGGGTTTTGGTGCTATATGGCTAATTATAATTTCGATATTAGAGTTTAATTACATTAGTATTATAGTGTATTTAATCCTGAATTTATCTTATGGAATATTAGGTCATTTAAATAATGATATTTTTCCGAATTTCTGGAATAAGAATGTTTTCACAAAATGGATTTCGACCACACAATTTCATTCGAACCATCATAAAAACGAATCCCATAATTTTGGCTTTTATTTTACTATTTGGGACAAAATTTTTAAAACAATCATTTAAAATTGTAATGTTTAACTATAATAACTTGCAACTAACTTTCAGAAGTTTTAACAATAACTTACATTTGCATCTTTCAAAATTAACAACACAACAATGACTACTTTAAACGAATTGAATGCCATATCGCCAATTGACGGAAGATATAGAAACAAAACCCTTTCATTAGCTCCATTTTTTTCTGAAGAAGCGCTAATTAAATACCGGGTATTGATTGAAGTTGAATACTTTATTGCTTTATGCGAAGTGCCATTGCCACAGCTTGCAACCGTAAATTCAGACCTTTTTGAGAGTTTACGTAACATTTATAAAAATTTCTCTACCGAAGATGCTCTTTGGATTAAAGAAACTGAAAAAGTAACCAACCACGATGTAAAAGCGGTTGAGTATTTTATCAAAGATGCTTTCGAGAAACTAGGATTATCAGAGTATAAAGAATTCATACACTTTGGGTTGACTTCTCAAGATATCAACAATACAGCTATTCCTCTTTCTACAAAAGAAGCTTTTGAGAGAGTATATATGCCATCATTAATCACACTTACATCTAAACTAAAAGATTTAAGCGTAGAATGGAAAGATATCCCGATGCTTGCACGTACTCACGGACAACCAGCCTCTCCTACTCGTTTGGGTAAAGAAATTGGTGTTTTTGTAGAACGTATCGAGGAACAAATGCGTTTGTTATTTAATATCCCGTTTGCTGCAAAATTTGGTGGAGCAACAGGAAATTATAACGCTCACCACGTTGCTTACCCACAAATTGACTGGAAAAAATTCGGTGGTAATTTTGTAGAAAACATTCTTGGATTACACCACTCTTTTCCAACAACACAAATAGAACATTACGATCATTTTGCAGCATTTTTTGATGCTTTAAAAAGAATCAACAATATAATCATTGATTTAGACAGAGATATTTGGACATATGTTTCAATGGAATATTTCAAACAAAAAATCAAAGCTGGAGAAATTGGTTCATCAGCTATGCCACATAAAGTGAACCCAATTGATTTTGAAAATTCTGAAGGAAATTTAGGAATTGCAAATGCTATATTCGAACACCTTTCGGCTAAATTACCAATTTCGAGATTACAACGTGATTTAACAGATAGTACTGTTTTAAGAAACGTTGGAGTTCCTATAGGACACACTATTATTGCTTTTGAAGC
Organism: Flavobacterium sp. GL_143; assembly: GCF_057834355.1. Lineage (NCBI taxonomy): Bacteria > Pseudomonadati > Bacteroidota > Flavobacteriia > Flavobacteriales > Flavobacteriaceae > Flavobacterium > Flavobacterium sp. GL_143. The sequence continues at coordinate 5,653,188 of NZ_CM174401.1, forward strand.
AACATTAAAAGGATTGAATAAATTACTTTTAAACGAATCTAAGTTTCATGAAGATTTAGAGAAAAACTGGGCGGTTGTTGCAGAGGCAATCCAAACCATTTTACGTCGTGAAGCATATCCAAATCCATACGAAGCTTTAAAAGGTTTAACAAGAACGAACGAAGCAATTGATAAAAATGCTATTCATAGTTTTATTGCAACGTTAGATGTTTCTGAAGAAATCAAGGCTGAGCTAATGAAGATTACTCCAAGCAACTTTTTAGGTATCTAAAAAGTTGGTTTTCAGATAAAAATCCCGTTATTTATAAGTACATTTACTATAAATAACGGGATTTTATTATTATAATATTATCTTAAATTTCACATTAAGGAATCGCATTACTTTCATTTTTTTTTATTTTTTTATATCTTACAACAATTCAAAAATAAATACAAAAAAGTATACGCCTATGAGTCCAAATGAGACTGTAACACATGCCGCTCAACATTTAGAACCATTAATTAGCGACTTAGGATTAATCCTAATGACAGCTGGAATAGCTGTGCTAATCTTTAAAAAATTAAAACAGCCTTTGGTTTTGGGCTACTTAATCGCAGGATTTTTAGCAGGAAATCATATTGAATTTTTTCCTTCTGTAACCGATAATAAAAGCGTAGAAGTTTGGGCCGAAATTGGTGTGATTATTTTACTTTTTAGCTTAGGTCTCGAATTTAGCTTTAAAAAATTAATGAAAGTCGGCGGAACCGCCTCCATAACAGCAATTACACAAATTATAACAATGGTCGCCGTAGGTTATCTGGTCGGCCGATGGATGGATTGGTCCCAAATGGATAGTATCTTTCTGGGTGTAATTTTATCAATTTCCTCCACCACCATTATCCTCAAAACGTTTGATGAATTAGGTGTTAAGGCGCAAAAGTTTGCCGGCATAGTAATTGGCTCCCTAATTGTACAAGATATTATTGCGATTTTAATGATGGTTTTACTATCGACTATTGCAGTAAGTCAGCAATTTTCTGGAAGTGCATTATTACTTTCGGTATTAAAATTAGTATTTTTCCTTACCGCATGGTTCGTTGGAGGAATCTTCTTTATCCCTACTTTATTAAAAAAGGCCAAGCATTTATTAACCGACGAAATGTTGCTTATCATTTCACTTGCTTTGTGTTTAATGATGGTAATCTTAGCTTCAAATGTTGGTTTTTCTCCTGCTTTGGGTGCCTTTATCATGGGATCTATTATTGCAGAAACTACACAAGCGGAACATATTGAACACTTAGTAAAACCAGTTAAAGATTTATTTGGTGCTATTTTCTTTGTATCGGTGGGAATGTTGATTAACCCTGAGATGCTTATCACACATGCTATTCCTGTAGCAATTTTAACTCTTGTTACCATTTTTGGTCAATCGATAAGTTCTACAATTGGAGCTTTACTCTCTGGGCAACCCTTAAAACAATCAGTGCAAACCGGGATGAGTTTATCTCAAATCGGGGAATTCTCCTTTATTATAGCTACGCTGGGAATGTCACTTAATGTAACGAGTGCTTTTTTATATCCTATAGTTGTTGCAGTATCGGCTGTAACTACATTTACAACGCCATTTATGGTGAAATTTGCAGGGCCATTCTCTGAATACTTAGAACAGAAATTACCTCGCAAATGGATTAAAAACATTAATCGTTACAGTCTTAATACTCAAGCCATAAAATCTGTAAGCACATGGCAAATTGTGTTGCGATCTTATATAACTCAGATTGTAATACACACTATTATTATAACTGCGATTATATTATTATCGTCTAAATTTGTTGCTCCATTAGTAGAGGACACTAGATTTGGAAATACAATCGCTGCGCTTATTACGCTTATCGTTATTGCTCCGTTTTTATGGGCACTTTCGTTAAGACGTGTTGCTGTAAAAGAGGTTGAACTTTTATGGGAAGAAAGAAAATATCGTGGTCCGATTATGATGATGATATTAATACGCATCGGGTTAGGATTATTTTATGTAGGATTCCTGTTAAACATTTTCTTCTCACCTTTGGTTGCTTTTGTTGCCTTAGTTATTGCGGTTGCCGCTTATCAATTTTTCCCTAAAAAACTTAACGAGCAATACCACAGAATAGAGAATCACTTCCTTAAAAATCTTAATGATCGCGAAACAACTAAAATAGATAGGAAGTATGCCAACTTAACTCCTTGGGATGGGCATATGTCTATATTTGAGATTGCCAAAGAATCTAATCTTGCTGGTAAAACTCTTGAAGAATTAAAAATTAGAGAAGAAATGGGAATCAATATCGCTTTTATAAGACGTGGTGATATTACAATACAAATTCCAACCAAAAACGAACGTTTGTTTCCTGGTGATGAAATATGCGTTATTGGTACTGATGCACAGGTTAGTGAGTTTACCAATTATCTGAATAAAAACGAAATTGAAGCTCCTAAAACTACCGAAGAATCGGAGATTGTTTTAAACCAACTAGAACTTTCTGATAATGAATTTATCAAGAAAAGCATTAGTGAATTTAGACATAAAACAAATGCCTTGGTAGTAGGAATTGAAAGAAACGGAAAACGAATTCTGAATCCTGAATCCCAATTGATTTTAGAAAAGGACGATATTATTTGGGTCGTTGGAGACAAAAAACGAATGAAACAATTCGTAAAAAAAGTATAATAAACAAAAAAGGTATAATTTTCATTATACCTTTTTTTTATTTAATAGCTAAGCCTATTTATTAGGCTGAGGAGTCATTCTTAAATATGGTTTTATAGGATTATATCCTTTAGGAAACTTAGCAGCAATATCGCTATCAGGAATCGATGGAGATATTACAACATCATCACCATCTTTCCAGTTTGCTGGTGTTGCCACACTATAATTTGCTGTTAATTGCAAACTATCAATAACACGAAGCAATTCATCAAAATTTCTTCCTGTAGATGCTGGATAAGTTAATGTTAGTTTTATTTTTTTATCATTTCCGATAACAAAAACTGAACGTACCGTAAATTTATCACTTGCATTTGGGTGTAACATATCATATAAATTTGCCACTTTTTTATCTTCGTCGGCAATAATAGGATAATTTACAGTAGTATTTTGAGTCTCGTTAATATCTTTAATCCATTCTAGATGTGAGGCTAAACCATCTACACTTAGAGCAATAACTTTAGTATTTCTTTTTACAAATTCTGGGTAATAGTTAGCCACAGTTCCTAACTCTGTTGTACAAACAGGTGTAAAATCTGAGGGGTGAGAAAATAACACTCCCCAAGAATCTCCCAACCATTCATGAAATTTTATTGGGCCTTGAGTTGTATCTGCTTCAAAATCTGGAGCTATATCTCCTAATCGTAGTGTTGCCATGAGTATTTATTTAAAATTTTATTTAAAAATAAGTAAAAAAAGTACAAGGAAAACATCGACCCTTATAAAAAAATCATAAAGTTGATAGACTTGATAGGATTATGCTTTCTTTTTGATATTTGGCAAGAAATAAGTAAGAACTCCGATTAAAGGTAAGTATGAACTTATTTTAAAAACATATTCAATCGTTGTTTGATCTGCAACATATCCTAAAATTGCCGAACCTAATCCTCCCATTCCAAAAGCAAACCCAAAGAACAATCCTGATATCATCCCTACTTTACCTGGTTTTAATTCTTGCGCAAAAACTAAAATAGCCGAAAATGCAGAAGCAATTACAACACCAATTATTACAGCCAGCACTCCTGTCCAAAACAAGTTAGCATAAGGTAACAATAAAGTAAATGGTGCTGCTCCTAGTATTGAGATCCAGATAATATATTTTCGGCCAAAACGATCACCTAATGGCCCTCCTATTAATGTTCCAGCTGCTACTGAAGCTAAGAAAATGAATAAATACAATTGTGAATCCTGAATACTCATTCCGAATTTGTCTATCAAATAGAAAGTAAAATAACTAGACATACTTGCCATATAGAAAAACTTCGAAAAAATAAGAAATAGCAAGACGATAATCGAAATAGTGATTTTTTTATTAGATAAAGGAATCGTAGTCTCTTCTGCACCTATTTTTTTGGCAGCTCGCAAATTCATATGATTTTCATACCAAACTGCAATTCTTGATAAAATGATAATACCTAATATCCCTGCAATAACAAACCAAACTACGTGTGATTGCCCATAAGGAGCAACTACCAAAGCTACTAATAATGGTCCTATCGCACTACCAGCATTTCCTCCTAATTGAAAAATAGACTGCGCCAAACCTCGTTTTCCTCCTGAACCCAAAAAAGCAACTCTCGAAGCTTCTGGATGAAATATAGACGAGCCAACACCAACTAAACCAACTGCCACCAACAACATCCAGAATGCATTGGATACAGATAACAAGCATAATCCTGAAATAGTAAATATCATACCAAATACTAATGAATATGGCATAGGTTTTTTATCCGTATAAAAACCAATAAAAGGTTGTAATAAAGATGCTGTAAGCTGAAAAACAAATGTAATTAATCCGACTTGGGTAAAATTTAAATTGAAGTTATCCTTTAAAATAGGATACGTAGCAGGGATTACTGCTTGCATTAAATCATTAAGTAAATGAGCAAATGCTATTGAAAATAATACGGAATAAACTGTTTTTTGAACCAAAACCGAACCATCGATTGTAGCTGAATTACTAGAGGAACTCATAATAAATTTGAACTAAAAAATTAATATATAAACTAAATAAAACTCATAATAAAATACCAAACAATAAGCGTGATGAACGAAATTGGGATTCCAAAACCAATCATCATACTACTTAACCGTGGTTTTAAACCGTAGGTTGAAGCCAAAATACTTCCTGTAATCATAGGTGCCATAGCCATTTCCATAATTGTGACTTTAATTACTGAGGAATTTTGTTTTAGGATAAAAACGTACAATACCAAAAATAATAGTGGTGTGATAATGAGTTTAAAAACTAATCCTAAGGTTAAAAACTTCCAATGTTTACTATTCTTTTCAAAACGAAGTTGCAACCCAACAGAAAGTAATGCAAGCGGCGTAACCAAACTGCCTAACTTTTGAAATCCAATCTGGAGGTTTTCATCAAAATCATAATTAAAAACGTTCATAAGACAGGCTATAACAAAGGTGATAAAAGGTGGAAAAGTCAATATCTTCTTTGCAATTGCGAGTGAATTAGGACTTCCTTTAGAATAAAATGCCGCAACAAAAACACCCAATGTCGAAATTACCACAAATGATCCTGGCTGATCTACCAAAATTGCGGTTTCTAACCCTGATTTCCCATATAAAGCCTCTATTATAGGAAAACCAAGAAATGAGGTATTACTTAATCCCGCAGTGAGAATTAAGCATCCTATTAGCTTATTTGACCAACCATACTTTTTACCTAATATAGAAAAAAGAAGAAATGCAACTATAAAAGCAATCCATGCCGCACCGATTGGAAATAACAATTCGGTACTCCATTTTATTTTTGGAATAAAATATAACGCCAAAGCCGGAAGACATAAATAAACTACAAGTTTGTTTAACGTTTTGTAGATATGCACTGGGAAACCCTTGATATTTTGCAATATAAGCCCCGCACTAATGAAAACGAAAATTAAAATAAAGTTGCTCATCTTTGAAAAAAAACAAAAATAGCACTTAAAATCTTCTTAAATAGCTTAATTTTAAAGTAAATTATTTTGTCAGTTCAATATAAACCTATAAATTTGTAACATATTTTATTACAGTATGATTTCAGGTAAGTTTGCCATAACAACACATATTCTTACGTTACTCTCTAAATCCCCGAATGATTATTTATCATCGGAATACATTGCGGGTAGTATAAATTTGAATCCTGTTTTGGTACGAAAAGAAATTTCGAACCTGAAAAAAAATCATATTGTAGAAAGTAAGGAAGGTAAAAACGGAGGCACACGATTATTAAAACCTGCATCAGAAATCAGTTTACTTGATATTTTTAAAATGACTTTTGATACCGTAAATCTTGGTTACGCCAAGAATCAGCCTAATCCTGATTGTCCTGTTGGAAAAAAAATAAACGAAAATCTAGACTTATTATATGCTGATATCAACGAGAAAATAAATGCGCAATTAAGCACGATCACGTTAGAAAATTTTTCAAATCAGTTCTAATCTATTTTTTTACACTAAACTGTAACATTTTTTATTACTAATTAAATTATATATTATGAAAATCGCAATTATCGGAGCTACAGGTTTTGTAGGCTCAACTATCTTAAACGAATTAGCAAATCGCAATCATGAAATTACTGCAATAGCAAGAAATCCAAAAGATTCTGCTAACGTAAATTGGGTAAAAGCAGATATCTTAAACACAGCTGAATTAGCAACTATACTAAAAGGAAACGATGTTGTAATTAGCGCTTATAATGCGGGCTGGACAAACCCTAATCTTTATGATGATTTTATAGCTGGTTCAAAATCTATTCAGGAAGCCGTAAAACAATCGGGAGTAAAACGTTTTATCACGATTGGTGGAGCAGGAAGCTTATTTGTAGCTCCTAATTTGCAAGCTGTAGATACGCCAGATTTTCCAAAAGAATATCATGCAGGAGCATCAGCTGCAAGAGATTATTTGAATATACTAAAAGAAGAAAAAGATTTGGATTGGGCATTTTTTAGCCCAGCTTTTGAAATGCATCCCGGAATTACAACAGGAAGAACTGCTAAATATCGTTTAGGATTAGACAATCCGGTTTTTGATGAAAACCAAAGAAGTATTTTATCTGTAGAAGATTTGGCAGTAGTAATTGCCGATGAAGCAGAAACTCCAAAACATCATCAGGTTCGTTTTACTGCAGCGTATTAATTTACAGCTACAAAACAAATTCACAAAAAAACAGTTTCGAAAGCACTTTTCTACTTTTGAAACTGTTTTTGTTTTGATTACTTTTACCTTTTAAAAAGCAAAGAGTTTGTCAGCACATAAAAAACAAGAAAGCAGTTTAAATGAAAAGCCTGGAATTTCGCAACCTGAAATTACCAGCGGAACTTCAATTGAGCAAATTCAGCGTTTTAGACGAATTCAACCTTCTGCACAAGAATTAGTTTCTGGTATTTTATCTGGAAACATTACTGCACTAAGTAGAGCAATCACTCTTATAGAAAGCACTAATCCGAATCATTTGGCCAAAGCAAATGAAATAATTAATGCCTGCCTGCCTCATGCTAATCAATCGGTTCGAATAGGAATTACTGGTGTTCCCGGAGTTGGAAAAAGTACTTTTATCGAAGCCTTTGGCAAACAACTCACCGGATTAGGAAAAAAACTAGCCGTCTTGGCAGTTGATCCAAGTAGTTCTTTCTCTCACGGAAGTATTCTAGGTGATAAAACACGAATGGAAGAATTGGTAAAAGACGAAAATGCTTTTATAAGACCTAGTGCATCGGGAGAAACTCTTGGTGGTGTTGCCCGCAAAACAAGGGAAGCTATTATACTTTGTGAAGCGGCTGGATTTGACACCATATTAATAGAAACCGTGGGCGTTGGACAAAGCGAAACCGCCGTTCATAGTATGGTCGATTTTTTCTTATTGCTAAAAATTGCTGGTGCCGGCGACGAACTACAAGGTATAAAAAGAGGTATTATGGAAATGGCTGATGCAATTATCATAAACAAAGCCGATGGGGACAACATAAAAAAAGCCAGGCTTGCCAAAACTGAATTTAATAGGGCTTTGCATTTATTTCCTCTCAAAAAATCGGGATGGCAACCTACTGTAAATACGTGTAGTGCCATAACTCATGAAGGAATTCCTGAAGTATGGCAAACTATTCTTGATTATTTTGAAATGGCAAAAGCTAGTCTTTATTTTCAGGAAAAAAGAAAAGAACAAAACCAGTTCTGGATGATGGAAACAATTAATGAGCAATTAAAAACAAACTTCTACAATCACCCAGAAATCATAGCCGAACTTGATAAAAACAAAAAAGCAGTGCAAAATGATGAAATTTCACCTTTTGCAGCTGCTACTATTTTGTTGGAATTATATTTTTCTAAAAGCCGCTAAGGTTCTGAGATTCTAAGTTACTAAGTAATTAAAGACTCAGAAGCTTAGAAACTTAGCTACTTAGTACCTTTTCCTCTTAGTTTATACTTATTCTCTTTATATAAATTCCCTGCGGTTACGACATGTGCCAAAGCATCTTTTGCAAGTTCTTCGTCTAGTTTAACAGGAACTAAAGTAGTGTCATTTTTAATTTCAAACTGCAATGGTTTTAAATTTGGTTGCATGATTACCACCTTATTATCTACTCTAAATGCGTTGATATCATTAAATTGCATAATTGACCTTCCTTTTACATCTGGTCCTATTTTAGTTAGATTTCTTCCTATCATCGGTGTTTCAAACTGTGAGCCAATATAACTTAATAATGTAGGAGGAATATCAATCTGGCTAGCCAATTTATCATATGCTTTACCTTTAGGAACTCCTGGCCCCATGATTAAAGCAGGAATGTGAAACTTGTTTATTGGCACTAAATTTTTTCCGTATGTTCTTGTGTTGTGATCTGCAATTACAATAAAGATAGTATTCTTAAAATATGCTTCTTTTTTAGCCATTTCGAAGAATTTTCCAATCGAAAAATCGGCATATTTCATTGCGTTATTAACCGTTGCAGCTTTCTTATCGTATGGTTTAATTCTTCCTTCCGGATACTCAAATGGTTCGTGATTAGATGTAGAAAACATTAATGAGAAAAAAGGTTTATCTCCTTTGGCTTTAAAGTAATTGTTTGCTTTTACAACCAAATCTTCATCCGAATAACCCCAAGTTCCTTTAAATGCATATTTATGTCCATCGGAATCAAAATCTTCCTGATCTACAATATCCTGAAATCCATTTCCGTTAAAAAAGGAAGCCATATTATCAAAATTGGCCATTCCTCCATAAATAAAACTCGTCTCGTATCCTTTTCTTTTTAAAGCATCTGCCAAAGTAAAAAATCCTTGTTGTGAGTTTCCTAATTTCACTACACTTTCTGAAGGCGAAGGCAGGAATCCTGTAACAACAGCTTCGATTCCGCGTACGCTACGTGTTCCTGTACAATATAAGTTGGTAAAAAGTAATCCCTCCTTAGAAAGTTTATCAAACTCTGGAGTTAATGGTTTGCCACCTAAAATCCCAACGTACTCTGCTCCTAGACTTTCTTGTAAAAATATAACCAAATTATAAGGTCTTTTTAAAAGTGTATCTGGGTTTTGAATATGAAGAAACGGAATTTCCGGATCGGTAAAATCAGCAGGATTTACTGTCATGTATTTTTTTACACGAGCAATTGCTTCTGCTTCTTCCATTTTCCCATACATCTTAGTATTTCCTTCATTTTTAATTGAATAAGCTGCAAAAGCAACTGTGTAAAATGAATTTAATCCTAAACAATTCGTTAGCTGGTCTGTAGAAAAAACTGCATTACTTGCATTTATTGGTCGCTTTGAAGTAAGACTTGAACGTGCTCCAAAAAACAACAGAAAAGCTACAAATGGAAACGCAATTAATTTGATTTTATAATTGGCTGGATGTGTATGAAAGTATTTCTTCCCTTTTTTGAAAGCAAAATATATTACAACTCCTAAAATTAAGAAGGTTACGATTATAGAAACCAAATAACTTTTAAGAAGCATTCCTACTACTTCTCTTGGGTATATTAAATAATCTAAAAAGATTTTGTTCGGACGTGTATCGTATTGTTTTACAAAATCTGGCGTTGCTAATTCTACAAAAAGAATCAGAAACAGAAATAGGAAACTATAAAATACCAAAAATTTGTTTGTGAATTTGATGCAGTTATTAGGCAAAAAAGTCACTAATAATGCTGGTAGAAATGACATATAGCATAGCAATATCAAATCCATTCGCAAACCTATCGGGAATATGTACCAATAATCCTGAGTCTCAACTACTCGCTCCTTAAATAAAAAAAATAAAAATATTCGACTTAATGTAGTTATCAGTAATCCAATTGCTATAAAATTAAATATAGGTTTTAAAAAAGCGAATTTTTTCATTTAATAAGGAATTTCTAAAGTGTTGAAAAAAATATTTTAAATTAAATTGTGAGCGTTTATTCTTCGTAACGTTTTATTTCACGATCATAAAACTCATTGGCAAGAACAATTAATCCTTCCATTTCGGCATTCAATTCGCCTTCGTCAAGATCTTCAGCTTCTTCCATAAATTCAACCTCATCATCTTTTAAATTGATGATAAACCTTGGGTAATCAAGATGTATAATGAAGATATCTTCTGGGAAATCAGTATTGTCGCCGAGCAAAAATTTAGGTAATTCCATTTTTATTTTAGATTTTATGTGTCAAATTTAAGAATTTGAAACTGAATTATTGATTAATTTTTTTGTGAGGTAATGAAAACGAATATACAAAAATATAGCTGCTGCTGTTAGTCCGGCCAAAAGACCTATCCAAACACCTTCTGCTTTTAACTCTGTGTATTCGGCTAAATAGTATGAAATAGGAAATCCTATAATCCAATAAGCTACAAATGTAATATACATAGGTACTTTTACATCTTGTAATCCGCGTAAAGCGCCTAAAACAACAACCTGAATTCCGTCAGAAATTTGGAAAACTGCTGCTATTAAAAGTAATTTTGATGCAATACTTATTACTTCGTTATTGTCTAAAAGTTGTCCTCCGTTTTCCATATTCAAAAAGATATGCGGTAAGAAATCGTGGAAAGCTATAAATAGAATCGCAAAAACAGTTTCGATTATAATTGCAAGTAAAAAGATGGAACGCGCCACTACAACTAAGTTTTTAATATCATTTAATCCTCGCTGATTACTAACTCTAATCATCGAAGTAACGCTTAATCCCATGGCAAACATAAAAGTCATTGAAGCCAAACTTAAGGCAATTTGGTTTGCTGCCTGGCTAGTTTTGCCAATATTACCACAAAGCCAGATTGATGCTGTAAACAACACTACTTCAAAAAGCATTTGCATTGCTGAAGGAAATCCTATGCTTATAATTTTTTTAATAGTTTCTTTTTTGATTTCTGAAAAACTAAAATTCTGAAAATGATGCTTTAATTCTTCTCTCCTAGATATCATAATATGCATGAACATTACTAAGAATATCCTTGAAATTACTGTTCCAAGTGCTGCCCCAACAATTCCCATTTTAGGAAAAATCCAGATACCATATATCAATAGATAATTTATACCTACGTGTAATACATTTGCCATAACCATAGCATACATAGAATATTTTGTAAGCGAAAGTCCGTCGGCAAATTGCTTATATCCCTGATACATGATTAGAGGAATCAATGAAAAAGCTACCCAATCAAGATACGGTTTTGCAAGTGCAATTACATCGGCTGGTTGCTCTAGTAATTCCATTATTGGCTTTGCCAAAACAATTACTCCAAAAAGCATTAATCCCAGAATAGTACACAAGAATAATCCGTGATGAAATGCGTTGCGAATTTTTTTATCATTCTTCTCTGCATCTCCTTCGGCAACTATAGGAGTAATTGCTGTCGAAAACCCGATTCCTAATGACATTGCAATAAAAATCATACTGTTTCCTAATGAAACGGCTGCCAGTTCTGTGCTTCCTAGTTTTCCAACCATAATATTATCGACAATACCTATAAGGGTATGCCCTACCATTCCTAGTATTATGGGGTATGCTAATTTTAAATTATAAGAAAATTCTTTTGTATATTGAGAAAAGTTCACTCTATATTTTTTTAAGTCTGCAAAGATAATTAGAACCTTTCAATTCTTTCCCTATTATTCAATTTATAACCCTATTTATTATTCATTTTATCAGGAACCTCAATATTATATAATAAAAGCTAATAATTATATAACATGCTCCTTGTACCCAAAATATACTTTTACATCATTAATAAACTAAAACATCTGATACTATGAAAAAGGGATTCAACTTAAAAATGCTATTAATTGCAGTTTTTGCAATTATATACACATCTGCAACGGCACAAAGCACCGAAATAAAAAACTATGACCAAGGTTTCCGTTTAGGTTTTGGTTTAAATGGTGGTATTCCAACAAATAAAGTATATAGCTGGTCGTTGGGTGGAGATGTTAGGTTACAGTATGATTTGTCTATGAAAACTTCATTAACCTTAACAACAGGTTTTACTAATTTGTTTGTTAACAAACAGGATCTAAAAGACATCGGATTCATTCCTGCAAAAGCTGGTTTTAAAGCCTTTGTTTGGGAAGATCAATTTTATGTGTTAGGAGAAGTTGGTGCTGGTTTTGCAGTGACAAACGGATACAATGACACCACTTTTTTATGGGCTCCAGGAATTGGGTATGCTAATAAATATGTTGACATAAGTGTGCGATATGAAGATTACACAAAATTTAATACCAATCAGGTTGCATTGCGATTGGCATACGGGTTTAGATTGTAAACCAAAATATAAAACATTCATAAAAAGCCTTTCGAAAGAGAGGCTTTTTTAGTTATATACAATTTGACATACATCATATTTTACCATTGGTCAACAGATAATAACCATTAGTCAAACGTTTTTTTAGGATTGGAGAGGAACATGGTACTTCGTAGAAAATTTAATTTAAATCATGAAAAAATCTGTTTTTTACCTATCACTACTGTTCTTATTTCTATTGATTTCCGTTTCGGTAAGAGCACAATCTGGCATATCTGGAGAAGCCAAAATTGATTACGTTCCGTTTTCTAATTATGTTCGCCCAATAGACAGTTCTAAAACTGACGCACAGAGCAATTTTAAAAGGGCTCAAATTGCTCTGGAAGTTCCCATTTCTTTAAAAATGGACAAATATAATAACCCAAGATTATGGTCGATTGGGGTTCAGGGAGCTTATGCTAAAATGGAAAATAAAAATTATGACATCCCTTCTCTCCCAGAAGCATTACCAAATGGATTTCCTACAGAGATTTTAAATGCACAAATCGGAGTCAAGCACTTACGATCAATTTCTCAATCATGGTCTTTATTAGCAATGGCTTCTGTAGGTATTTATACCGATATGGAAGAAATTAATAAAGATGATGTGTTGATTCAAGGAGGTGTTCTTTTCATTAAACAATTCAATCCAAATTTAGCACTTGGTTTAGGACCTGTCCTTACTAATAGTTTTGGTGTTCCGATGGTACTTCCTGGAATTTATTTTAATTGGGAATCACGAGGTGCTTTTCACTTTAAAGTAAACTTTCCAGAAGGAGTGGAAATAGGCTACCGAATGAATGACAATTTTGACCTAAAAGCTGTTTTGGAGTTAGGCGGAATGACTGCGGAAACCAACGTAGGAGGCAAATCGATATTGTTAGGATATCAACAAATTATTGCTGGTATTAAACCACAAGTAAAATTGGGCAAGCACTGGACATTTGAACCTACAATAGGATCAACTCTCGTTCGTTCGTTCTCGACCAATAACCGAAAAATAAAAGATATATTTAAAGAAAAAGATCTTGCTGATCCTAGATTTACAACCACTTTTTATGGAGCTGTAGCTCTTAAATGGAAATTTTAAAATTATCGGCTTAACAAATTCTTATACACTACCTCTTTCAATAATGCTTCGCGGCGTGTTCTTGAAATAGGTAGTTCTTGTCCTTTTATAAACAAACGTCCGCCAGAAACAGAATCGATGTGGGTTATGTTAACCAAAAAAGATTTATGAATCCTAAAGAAAATTTCAGCTGGAAGTGTTTCTTCTAATGAAATCATGGTTTGATGAATTACAAGAACCTTATCTTTAAAGTGAAGCTTAGCATAATTTTGCATTCCTTCTATATATAAAATATCTACCCAGGAAATCTTTTGGAATCCTTCTTCCTGGCGTACATAAAGAAATGGATCTAGTTGCGATTGTTTAGGAGAACCAATCATTTGATGCCATTGTTTCGCTTTTAGAGAAGCTTGATAAAACCGCTGGAATGCTATAGGTTTTAGCAAATAATCGACCACTTGTAAGCGGTATCCATCCAGAGCATGCTCCGAATAAGCTGTGGTAAAAATAACCAACGGCGGATTGTCCAAAGACTCCAAGAATTCTAATCCTGAGAGATAAGGCATATTAATATCCAAAAACAACAAGTCTACCTGTTTTTCCTGAATGTACGAAGTGGCTTCTAGTGCCGAAGCACAAGTACCTATTACTTCCAGAAAATCTATCTTAGAAATAAAATCTACAATTCCATTTCTAGCTATAGGCTCATCATCGATTACAAGGCATTTCATAGTCATATCTTATATATTTTTTAAAACTGATTCTTAGTACTTTAAAGTTAACCGCAAATTTTTAAACTGCGTAACTTATGCAAAAAAATTAACCGCAAAGAGTACAAAGGTTTTCGCAAAGTTCGCAAAGCTAGTTCAACACAAAAATTTGCGCCCTTTGCGGTAAAAAATCTGCTTGATGTTGATTACTTTAAATCCAAAACAACCTCAACTGTAAAATCCGAATCGGTTTTATTTATTTTTAATTCATGTCGATTTGGGTATTGTATTGCCAGTCTTTTACGTACGTTTTCAAGCCCCAATCCCTGACTTTTAGATGGGATTTTATATTGCTCAGTATAGGAGTTTTCTATTTTAAAAACCAATTGTTTATTCTCTTGTTCGCAAGATAAGTGCACATATCCTTTTTGGTTTGGCAATCTCGAAACGTGTTTAAAAGCATTTTCTATTAAAGGGACCAAAAGCAATGGAACAATTTGTAGTTGTCCGTCTTCGATATTCCAATTAGTCTTTACATCTAGCTCATCTCCCCATCGGGTTTTTTCGACCGAAACCAAATCTTTTAGATACTTGATTTCTAGATATAACGCAACATATTCTTTATTACATTCATACAATTGGTATCGTAAAATATCAGAAAACTGAATCAACAAATCCGAAGCTAATTTCACATTGCTTTGCATCAAAATATGAATGTGATTAAGCACATTAAACATTAGGTGCGGATTAATTTGATCCTGTAAAATCTTTATCTGTGCCTCTAAATGCACTTGTTGCAATTGCGCATGATTTTTTTCGATAACATTATGTTCCTGATAAAATCGAATACCACAAGCTGTACCATTAATTAAAATCGCTGCTGGAACGCTGCCACAAAACCTTGCCCATAAAAAATGAAGCGTAGTCATATTAACCTCATCAGGATATAATCTTGCTCTAAAAGACACATCCGAAAAAGCTGTATATATTAATGCCAAACACAAAGACAAAAGCAAAACTATAAACAACCCTTGCATTGCAAATAGGCGCATTTTATTTTTACGCAACGCATTAGGAAGTAAAACATCACTGAGGAAATGTGCCAAAATAATGGAACATAACAAAATCAAAACAACCTGGTAAGTAGCGGGAATAACATCATAATCTTCAATCATTTGCGCCCAAATAGTAGTACCTAGTATACACCAAAAAAAGACTATAAAAATCCAATGGTATTTATCTTTGTTTTTTATTTTCATCTAAAAAAGAATAAGTAATATGAGAAAATTAGTACTCAAAAGTAACTCGATATTTCTAAAAAGAGCAGCAAAGTACCGAAAAGATTCTTTGCTGCTGCTTCTGAGTTAACTATAAAAAGAGGTTATAAAATAAAATATCCGATACTTAAATTAAAGGAACTTACTTTGGAGTCAAAGTCTTTGCTTATATTATTTAAGCCGCCTTGATAAGTAAAATCAAGCGTAAACTTCCACATCTCTACTCCTGCTCCAACCTGATATCCGATATTCGACTTATCAAATTTCTTGTATGAATCTTTTAATTGGTTTAATGATGTAATATTATCATCGATAACATAAGAGTAAACTCCTCCTCCAAAAACTCTCACATTAAGAGCGTCAAGATTTACTACTTTATAACCAATAACCAAGGGAACCTCAATATTTTTCCATTTTACATTTCGTGACCCCATTAAAGAAGTCTCAATTTTAGAAGATTTCTCACTATATAAGATTTCATTTTGAATATAAAACCTTCCTATATCAAATCGTGCCATTGCACCACCAAAATAACCTGATGCATATTTAGAACTAAAGCCATCCGAAACTGGCAATTCTGAATAATTTGCTCCACCTTTTATACCTATATGAATCGGTAACGGAGATTGAGCATTTGCTTTGCTAGAAATTAAACCTAATAAGAAAAGAGTAGTCAACAATACTAATTTGTAAATTTTCATGATAATAGTTTTTATTAATTTGATGCAAAGGAGCATAAACTATAATCCCTATTAAAATTAGTTTGATGAACGGCATTACTCTTTTGACCAACGGACAGAAATCTTTTTTTTAACCACAAATTGCACAAATTAACACAAATTGTTTTTTCTCTAGCTCCATCATCTATCCACCTAGCATCTTGCATCTTTCATCTTACTTCTTTCATCTTGCCTCTCTCATCTTGCTTCTTCCAGTCTAATATCTCACTTCTCTCATTTCACTCCCAAATACCTCTCATCCGTCAACGTCTTCATAAAGGCAATTAATTGTTTCTTTTCTTTTTCGGTTAAATTTAGTTTGTCTTCGGGTAACGTTTGGTTAGGAAGGTCAAATCCTAAACCTATACCGCCACCATCATTATAAAAATCGACAACCTCTTCGAGTGTATTATAAACCCCATTGTGCATATAAGGAGCTGTAAGTTCTATGTTTCTTATTGTAGGTGTCTTAAACGAAAACTTATGAATGGCTGCTTGCGTTAATACAAACTTCCCTAAATCACCATCAAGCATTTTATTTTTATTTGGTACCCCCAATACTTCACTTTCTGACTTGTCAAAATTTGGAGGAACTGTTCCATTTGTAAGCGGGATAAAATGACACGTAGCGCATTTGGCTTTGCCAGCAAATAAATTAAAACCTGCTTTTTCATCTGCTGTAAATGTTGTTTTATTTTGCATATACTTATCAAACTTAGAGTCATAATGACTCAAAGAACGAATGTAAGATCCTAAAGCATTTTTTATTTCAAATTCATTTATTTCACCTTTCGGAAATGCCTTTTTAAACTCCTTTACATAATTTGGATTTTTCTTAATCGCCAATGCAGATTTCTCTAAAGAACCATGCATTTCGTTTTCATTTTTTATAACAGCAACTGCCTGATCTTCTAGATACCCCACTCGGGAATCAGAGAAAAATACACGCTGAAAAGCAATATTGGCAAGTGTTGGTGTATTACGCTGAATCATCGATTTTCCGTCTAACGAAACTGCTCGTTCCAAACCATCTGTAAATGCTTTCTCTTCATGATGGCACGAAGCACAAGAACGCGTATTGTTTCCGGATAAAATTGGATCGTTAAATAACTTTTTCCCTAATGCAATTTTTTCTGGCGTTGTTTTATAATCTGGAAATCCCGAAAATGCTTCTGCATCAAATGCGTCCTTATCAAATATAGTTTGTGCCGTTGGTTTTAAACCTCTAGATTCAGTCATAAACGGAATTCCTAGTTCTGTTTGAGTTTTATAAAGTCCTCTGCTCAACGGATTCGCAATTTCTCTGATAAAAAAAGCACGATCAAAAGCATTGAAATTAGTATTTGCTTTTAAGTGTTTCTTTCCTTTTTCAAAAATATCAAGCACTTCTTTGGCATTCGAAACCTTCTTATCCTCTATAAAAACGCGATAATATTTTTCGATAGTTTCTAAAGAGACCAATGCTTCGGGAATTGAGTTGAAAACAACAGGCGAGTCAAATCCTGTAATTCCCAAAGTAATAATGCGATACACTTGCAATCGCATGGCGTCAAAAACATGCGCATCGGTTAATTCGTTTGTGCTCGAAACTTTTTCTAAACGAGTTAAATTAGCTGCAAGAACTCCCAGTTCCTGAACCAATTCTTTTTTGCTTTCTGCATTATATTTAGGAAAAACTAACTCTTCGATAACCTGAAATCCTTCGGGTGGAACTGTAATTTTATCATTTTCTTCAAACTCACTTATGGCAGGACCGTTAATCGCTTTAGAAACCGTTGGCGAATAATATTCGCTTATCATTTCAACTTTCTTATAGCTTTGGTGTGCTTCTAGAAACTGCCTCTGGATTTCTGCTTCGGTCGAATCCGATTGAACCGAATATTTAAGCTTGGCAACTTTTTGAATTAATAAAGTAATATCTGCTTTAAACAATTCATTTATTTCCTGATGTTTGTTTTTTTTCTGACAAGCAACAAATGCTATTACAAACAACAAACAATATATTTTTTTCATGATTTAATACCGATTAAAAGAGGAATATTCAGAAAAACAGAAACCACTACCTCAATATGAAGTAGTGGATAGCTGTTTTATAATTACTTAAAAAATTTATCTCGCTAAACCTTTAAGTACTAAGATTTGACTTGCTTGTTTTTCGTTAGGACGATTTGTTCCACCATCAACACCTTTGTATTTATCACCAGTCCAAGTATGTGGCTGTACACTCAACATAAAAGTATCTTCGATACCAACTTGCTCCGAAATATCGATTAAAGCACCATATTCCCAATCTCCAAATTGAGACATTCCGCCTACGTTATATTTAGCAGCATCAGCTTGCGTACGACGGTGATCTAACTCCACCACAACTTTTAAATCTTTAGTTGCAATGTTGTATTGATAAATGTAAGCATCATGAGTTTCGTCTCCGTAACCATTAGCATCTTCCTGAACGTAAACAAAGTTTTTAGTTACACAAATGTTATCAGGGTTTTGAAATTTACCAGCAATTCCAGTACGGTTATCACCATCAAGAACAACCTCTAGAGTTCCTTTTAATGGATCTGCAGCATCAAGATTTAATCTATAAACTCTACCGTATTTAGTTCTGGAAGCATCAGCGTTAGTTCCAGTAGTATTTTGTCCAGTTACGTTAAAATACAATTCACGATCAGCAGTACCACCACCTTTGCGGTAATCTAAATCCTCAACACGACCAAATTTAATCGCTTTCAATGTATTAACCGATGCATTAATTTGAGCACCAGTAAGCGTAGTATGATTATCAATTTTCACAAAAGAAACAGGATATGATTTACTAACCTCCATATCTTTCTCTCTTTGGTTATCATCATTTCTTTTTAGCATGTATAAAGAACCACTAGATAATTCACCCACAGTATTAGATACATACATAAAAACCTGACCTCCGTAAGTTCCAGAGTCATCATCACCAATTACAACAACTGTTTTACCTTTGTAAGCAGATGAACGTAAAGGCAAAGCATTCTCGGCACTTAAACGACCAAAACCTGCCAATTCCTTAGATACCGATGCCGAACCAGCACTTCCGTTAGGATCTAATGCATGCGTACGAGATTCCTCTCCAGATTCTCCACAAGTTAAATAAACAGGACCAAAACCATGTTCAGCTGGCGTAGCCATTGTAGCACCACATAATCTCCAAGTTCCTCCGCTAGAGTTTAACAAATATTCTCCTTTAGTAGGCTTAAAAGTTTTGTCAAGAGTAATTCTAGAAACTGCAAAATTGTCTTCGTTGTTTACTAAAAAAGTAAAAGTTCCATCGGTATTTTTTAACAAACCAGAACCATCAGCAGAACCTCCAAAAACAAATTTTGGACTATCTGGAAAAACATCATCAGAACCAAAAAGAGAATAGATTTTTAAGTTTTCAAAACCTGCCTTAGCTTTTAACAAACTTGGCGTAACCGATTGGTCTTTTAATACAACACTATTTGTTGCTACTTCCTCTTGATCTTTAGAATCGTTGTTACATGATGTAATCAGTGATCCCAGAATAATTAGGGGTAAAATAATTCTTTTCATTTTAGTTTTAAGTTGGTTTATATTTTTTTGGCAAAGTAAGCCCCCGCTCTTTAACTTAAAATGATTTAGATATTATCAAAAAAACAATAGTTCTACCAAAACACCGCAATAAACTTAAAATTAATTAACATTAAATTAGTAATACAAAACATTCATAAACTTACAGTAACATCAAACCAAAAAAAAGAGCCTTATTTCTAAGACTCGTTTTCTAATTGTTGTTTATACATTTTAATGTTATCCTTGATACTATCAGGCAATTCTGGTTCCTTAATGTCAGCATGTTTTTGCATTACTTCCCAAATAATTCTGGCTACAATATAACGTGCCATTTCCTTATCATCTGCAGGAACAACATACCACGGAGCATCTTTGGTCGAAGTTTTATTTATTGCTTCCTCATAATATTGCTGATATTCATCCCAATGACCACGTTCCTTTAAATCCGATACCGAGAATTTCCAATTATGCTTTTCTTTCTCCAATCTGCGCAATAACCTTTGGCGTTGTTCCTCTTTACTTAAATGCAAATAAAACTTCAGAACAATAGTTCCGTTTTGGGTAATATGCTTCTCAAAATTATTAATTTGTTCAATTCTGTCCTTCCAGAAATCTTCCGGAATATCCTCTACCTTCTCAATTCCGGGCAAATTCTCATTTAATATAAATTCAGGATGTACGCGTGTTACCAAAATATTCTCGTAATGTGTACGGTTAAAAATCGCATACTTCCCTTTTTCAGGCAAAGCAAGATAATGTCTCCATAAATAGTCATGTTCCAACTCAGCCGAAGTAGGCGTTTTAAAACTATGAACCACAACACCACGCGGATTAAATTCCTTAAAAACCTCACGAATCAAACTATCCTTCCCTGAAGTATCCATTCCTTGTAAACAAATCAAAACGCCGTACCTATTATGTGCATACATCACATCTTGTAGTTTACTCAATTTAGCCTGAACCTTATCCAGCTTCACTTCCTTCTCTTTCTCATCGGCATCTATATCCAACAAAGTCGGGATTTTTGATAATTTTATTTTATCAACAACTTTAAAATTTTTCGGGTCAATTGATTTCATAATTCCTCGTTTTAATTAAAGTAAATATACTATTTTTGGTCAGCTTTTTCCCGCTTTGCATTACAATACTTTTCAGTAAATTGCTTTTTTCTAAAAAGTAACAGGAGCTTCCGCTGGTCGCTCTGTTCCTTCAAGAAAAAACAACAATTTCCTCTCAAAGTATTTTCATTATAATCGGGGCTAAAACAACTACATTTAAAACAACAATCATGGAAAAATTCACACTCGAAATCCTATTCCAAATCATCGGGATCGGTTCAGCATCAGGACTTATATATCAAGACAATTCATTATATATCATTGGCGACAATAGTGGTTATTTATACGAATACAACATCGATAATTCCGATTTAAAAAAGCATGAGATAATTACAAATCCAACCGAAAATATTGCAAAAAATCTAAAACCCGATTTTGAATCTATAACACATCATAACGACACCTTGTATATTTTTGGTTCAGGCTCAACCGACCAAAGAAATAAAATGGTCGAATTTGATGTAAAATCAAAAACCAAGATCACTACAAACAACTTAACCGATTTTTATGCCGTAATGCAAAACTTCTCAGGAATAAAACCCGAAGATTTTAATCTGGAAGGATCTATTTTTGATGGAGAAAACTGGTACTTATTCAATCGTGGAAACGGAAAAACCAATAAAAACTCCATATTTACCATACATGCCAAAAGTTTGGGAGATGAATTCAGCCTTATATCTGTAGATTATAAACTACCTAAAATAAAAGGAGTTCGCAGCAGTTTTACCGATGCCATACTTGTAGATAATAAAATTTACTTTTTGGCTACAGCCGAAGATACAGAATCAACTTATGCCGATGGAGAGATATTAGGTAGTTTTATTGGTAGAATCGATTTAAAAACCATGAAAATCGACTACACCAAAAAAATCACTTCAACCAATAAATTTGAAGGACTAACACTTTATAAAAAATCTAACAATCAAATTGAGTTTTTACTTTGCGAAGACAATGATACTGAGCTTTTAGAAACTAAAATTTACAAATTAACTTTACCCTTGTAATTTAAGACTCAAAGTAACAAATATTCTCAGATTTCAAGAAAGCCGTTTTGGGACTTTGACACCCGAGCGATAGCGAAAGAGTTGCTAACTTAAATTGTCTATAAAGGGGCACAGATGATACGGATTTACAAAAGTAAAGCCACGGATTAAAACTGATTTAAAAATAATCAAAAATAAAATCCGTTTTAATCCGTGTTTTCGCCTTAGCTAATCCGCATAATCCGCGTTCCTTTCGCAAAGAGTTAGATAGAATTAAATAAATCGTGAAAATTTGTAGCTAAAAATATTTATCAAAATACCAATCTATTAAATTCTACTCTTCCTATTCCCGAGAGTATTTAAAAAATGAAACAAACCTATAAAAACTTACTTATCTACTTACTCTTTTTTAGCACTCAGATTTATGCACAAAATCAAGAATGTATTATTTATTTTAAAGAAGGAGATTCTATTGAAGGTTTCGGCTTAATTCAAAATAATAAAATAAAATTCAAGATTTCAAAAGACAGTGAAACAGATTCTTGGGATTTTGAAAATGTTTACAAAATTAAATTCCTAGGAATTGATTTTGTGCAAACCTATGAATATTTAAAACTAAATTCTTCGGGTAATCCAAAACTAGTTGAACTCGTAGTTGATGGAGAGGTTAATTTATATAGAATGGAAAAATCACAAATTTTTGTAAATCCAAAATTAAAGACAACAGCCTCGCCAAATCAAAATTTAATTTCATTACCAGATTACTCTTACTCTACAGAACAAACAAGAGATCTTTACTATTTGAAACGAAAGAATAATCAATATGCAACTCATATAAATATTGGAATTCTTTCTAATTGGAAAAAAACATCAACCAGTTATTTTTCTGATTGTGAAGTTCTTGTCAAAAAAATAAAAGATAACAAATTTAGTTCTAATCAAATTAAAGAGATAGTTGAATACTATAATGACATTTGCTATGAACAATAAACAATACAATACCTATAGAATAATTTATCCTAATACAACTGAAATTATTAAAATATCAAAGCCAGAAATTAATCCTAAAAATCCAAAAGGATATTTCGAAAAAACAAAATTTACAAATTAACCCTAAACAATTAAAATGAACCCTCTTTTAAATCAAAATCTTTTTCTAGTAAAAGAACACGTCGGGATGTTCAAAGCTGCTAATAACTATGACATTTACAATCCCGAAAACAATGAACTAATAATGAATTGCCGAGAAAAAAATCTAGGCTTTTTTACCAAAGTATTACGTTTTACCGATTTTAAAAGAGCAACTCCTTTCGACATCGAAATTGCAACTCCAACTGGAGAAAAAATAATCAATGTAAAACGCGGTGTAGCAATTTTTCGTTCTACAGTAGAAATTTTTGACGAAAAAGAACGCCTAATCGGAACATTCAAGCAAAAATTACTTTCTATTGGAGGGAAATTTGAAATTTTAGACAAAAACGAAAGACCTGTTTGTACACTACAAGGAAAATGGACAGGTTGGGATTTTAAATTTACCAAAGACACAAAAATGCTTGGGCAAGTAAATAAAAAATGGGCTGGAATTGGGAAAGAATTCTTCACTAGTGCCGATAATTATGTACTACAAATAGAAGATTCAGTAGCACAAGACGATAGCGTAAGGCAACTTATTCTTGCTGCAGTAATGTGTATCGATATGGTATTAAAAGAATAAAAATCAAAGCCAAATATAGTAAGTCACGAATCTCCATTAAAAAGAAATTCGTGACTTTTTTTTATTATTTGTTATTTTGATATCCTTCCCTATTCTTCTGTTCAGTCAAAATCTTTTCCAGAAAAGGCGTTGTTTGTTTTTCTATCTCTTCTTTCGAAATCTCCAAAGCCAGCGGATCTTTAACTAATTGTAACCAAGGTTTCTTTCCGTCAAAATCATAAGACCCAAAAACAATTACAGGAGTTCCCTTAACCTTTACATTCTCTTCATCAGCCAATACCCATTGATCAGCCCAATCATAAAGATAACGAGCATCTTTTTCCTGAAGTCTCAAGCAAGAATGTGATGCCGGATATCCTGGCAAAGCATATTGATGAAAACCAACACCTTTTTTGTTTTCTATATTAAAATTCCAGCGCAACTCCCACTCATCGTTAAAAGTACTAGTCGTTTTTTCGGCTTTCCAATTGGTATAAAAAAGTCCCGTTGGAGTTGGGTCTTTTTTTCTTCCCATATTAGTTTGTCCAGTATAAACTAATTGTCCTTTCTCATAGGCAGCAAATGTTTGCGATGGATACGAAAAGAATATTATCTTATCAATATCTCTCAAATAAGGAACAGTCAACGGAAACGGAAGATAATTCTCGATTTTTTCATTTAAATCTGATGGAACAATAATAGAATCCATTTTAGCAAAATTTGCTTTGTCAGTACGATTAATAGCTGCAAGATTACCTAATTGTGCATCATTTGCTGTATTAGCCTTCAACCAATCTTTTCTATTCTCGATATGATAAGAAATTGCTGTTGCCTTTTTTCGTATTTCTATTTCTTTAATCTCTGGACTCTCCTTTTTTTTACATGAGAAGGACAGAATTGCTATAGTTAAAATAAGAAGTATCTTTTTCATAATAAATGTGTTTACTACAAATTTGGCTTATTAAATAGAGAAAAGCATTACATAATTTCCCCCATATGTTTCTTTATTTAAATATACCAATAAAAGAAAAAACGAAAACGTAATAGTATTTTAAAAAACAAAAATGCAGTTAATTTTATATTAAGAATCCCTATTAAAAGCCACTTCCAAAGTTGAAAATAAGTATTTTTGTATGACAAACGATTCAAACAAATTGTACTTTATCGTACATTAAAATAACTAATATGAGTAATCTAAAAAATAAAAATGCCCTAATTACAGGTGCAGGAAAAGGAATAGGAAAAGCTGTTGCTATTGCATTAGCAAAAGAAGGAGTAAATGTGATTTTATTGGCTAGAACTCAAGCTGACATTGATCAGGTTGCTACCGAAATAAATGCTCTTGGAGTAAAATCATTAGCAATAACAGCAGATGTATCCGACATTAACTCTGTAAATAAAGCGGTAGAAAAAGCAATAGCCGAGTTTAAAAACATCGATATTTTAATTAATAATGCAGGAATTGCTGCTTTTGGTAATTTCTTAGAATTAGAGCCAGCAGCTTGGGAAAGAATCATTCAGGTAAACCTAATGGGTACCTATTATGTTACTCGTGCCGTTTTACCAAATATGATTGAAAACCAAACAGGAGACATCATCAATATCTCGTCGACTGCAGGATTAAACGGAAATGCATTAACAAGTGCTTATAGCGCTTCTAAATTTGCAGTTCTTGGACTAACAGATTCTTTAATGCAAGAAATGAGAAAACATAATATCCGAGTTACTGCTTTAACCCCAAGTACTGTAGCTACCGATATGGCAAAAGACTTAAAGCTAACAGATGGTAATCCTGAAAAAGTAATGCAATCTGAAGATATCGCAGAACTAATCATTGCTCAACTTAAATTAAACCGTAGAGTTTTTATAAAAAACAGCAGTATTTGGTCTACAAATCCTTAATCAGACCTAACTATTATATACAATAAAACCCCTTGCAAAAGGGGTTTTGTTATTTTATAAAATTTCTATTTTCGTTTATATAAATTTCGACTCCGCTCAATTAGACAAATAAGTTACAATTCATACTTCTAGAATCTCGTAAGTCTTGCCTCTTGCTTCTCCTCAGTCTTTTCTCTCTTTTAAGCTTCTGCTAATTTATTTACAAACTCCAATCGTACACTACCATCTTCATCAATCGTAGTCAGATTTATTTCGTGTAGCGTATTTACTAATTCAGGATTCCAAGGCGTTTTTACTTTTACGTAATTCTCAGTAAATCCATGAATGTATCCTTCTTTGTTTTCACTTTCAAAAAGCACCGTTTTATTAGCTCCTAATTGACTTTCGTAAAAAGCACGACGTTTTTTAACCGATAATCCGCGTAACATTTTGCTACGTTTTGAGCGCACATTTGCAGGAACAACTCCAGCCATATTTACAGCCTCAGTATTATCACGTTCAGAATAAGTAAAAACGTGTAAATAAGATATATCCATTTCGTTTAAAAAATGATATGTTTCAAGGAAATGCTCATCTGTTTCTCCAGGAAACCCAACAATTACATCGACACCTATACAAGCATGGGGCATAACTTCACGAATTTTATTCACTCGTTCCGTATATACTTCACGAAGGTAACGACGCTTCATTAATTTTAAAATATCATTACTTCCTGATTGCAACGGAATATGAAAATGAGGAACAAAAGTTCTACTTTTAGATACAAATTCAATCGTTTCATTCTTAAGTAAGTTTGGTTCGATTGAAGAGATTCTCAAACGCTCAATTCCTTCTACTTTATCCAAAGCCTGAACTAAATCCAAAAAAGTATGTTCGTGTTTTTTATTTCCGAATTCTCCTTTTCCATAATCACCAATATTAACTCCAGTCAGAACAATTTCTTTGATGTTTTGAGATGATATTTCTTTGGCATTTTGCAATACGTTTTCCAAAGCATCACTACGAGAAATTCCTCTTGCAAGTGGGATTGTGCAATAAGTACATTTGTAATCGCAACCATCTTGTACTTTTAAGAAAGCACGGGTTCTATCACCAATCGAGTAACTTCCTACATAAAAATCAGCTTCCGATATTTCGCAAGAATGAACTTCGCCCATATCGTTTTTGCTCAAATCATTGATATAATCCGTGATTTTAAACTTCTCGGTTGCTCCCAGAACCAAATCAACACCATCTACCGATGCTAATTCTTCTGGTTTAAGCTGCGCATAACAACCTACAGCAGCAACAAACGCTTTATCATTAAGTTTCATCGCCTTTTTTACAACCTGCTTAAACTGCTTATCAGCATTATCAGTAACCGAACAGGTGTTGATTACATATATATCAGCAACATCTTCAAAATCGACACGATCGAAACCTTCATCTTGAAAATTTCTAGCAATTGTAGATGTTTCTGAAAAATTCAGTTTACATCCAAGCGTATAAAAAGCAACTTTTTTTCTATTTTCCATGGCAATAAACTACGTTTTAAGTAGTATTTATTATAATTTATCTCTTTTCAAAAGAGTTTGCAAATTTACGTACAATATTCTTCAAAACGAAATCAATAATTAGCTATATATCAATATTTTGCCATGTACCAACATTTACTTCCTTCAAAAAATACTTAAAACCAATACTGATTTTACTTTTAATCAAAAACAGAACCTAATTTTTATAAAAAATAGAATAAAAGTGTCATTTTGACTCAATGAAACCTCAATTAAGAAAAAAAACTGCAAAATGAAGTTCCAAAAAGAACATAAAAAGTTTTTAAACTACAGACAAATCTTATTTTTACCCATCTTAAATACTTTTTTTAGCATTATTATCTATAAATAAAATTCTCTCAATTAAATGGATATTAACAAGATGCGGGCTTTTTTAAAAAATGAATTAAAAAACTAAAGTTTTCCTATTATACGCTTTGTTCGCGTAAATATTCGCCTTAAATTCACACCACGAAAAATGTGGTAAAAACAATACTATTTAACAGCAATTGGCGTTAACTATTTTTCATAAAGTTGTTGCAATTCTTTATTGAACACAAAAACATAAATGGGCAAGCCGAAAACCATATAGAGTAGGTATTTAAATTAATTTAAAAAATAAAATGAAAGCATTTTTCCCCACAATCTTATTAATGCTATTAACTATTTTTGGAGCACAGGCACAAACTGCTAGTACAACTACAAATCCGTTTCCTACTATTGCTACACTTACTTCTTGGGCGAGTTATAATTCTCAATCAAAATTTGATATCGAAATCCGTAGTATCGGATTTAAATTTGAAGTAAAATCTGTTGAAGAAGGTTCTACTGCTTTTACCTACATCAGAAAAGTAACTGTAAACGACATTTCTTATACTGACAGAATCGTTTATAGAATTGCAAATGGTAATACAGCGAGTATCATATCATTAGTAACTGCTTCGACTGATTTAGTGTCGTTATACACACCACAATTGTCTACATACAAAAGCAACAACTGTAAAACCGAAATGTCTAAAGATAAAAATACAACTTGTACTTGTTACGAGAATGCTAATTACTCTATTGATGTTTGCGACGAACGTGTAAAACTTACAATGGGAGATGGAAATAAATATTTTATTTCTGTAGCAAAAAAATAAGTTCTATAAAAAATATCGTTATCACATAACGAACTCAATCACCCAAATCTTTACATACCAAAATTCGGTAACAACTTTACCTACATTTTGTTACTGCGTTAAAAACAATAGTTTGTAAAAATTTGGGTGTATTTTAAACTAAAGATTAGGATTTTTTAGTTCATACCAAACTTCCTCATCGCCATCAAGCATAAAGGAATTTGTATACTGCAGTCCAAGCTTTTCAAGAATACTTCTCGAACCACTATTTCCTGCATCTGCGTAAGCATAAATTGCGTCAACTTTCATTTCATTAAAAGCATAATCTATAAAAGCTTTTCCAGCTTCGGTAGCATATCCTTTACCCCAATATTCTTCAATAAAACGATATCCTATTTCGTAGAAATTCTGGTGATTATTGATCATATCAGTAATAAACTTTATTCCAGACCAACCAATAAAAGTGTTGGTTTCCTTAAGAACTACTGCCCAACGCCCTGTCCCATTATCCTTATATTGTTGCAAAACATTTTTAATATAAGCACGACTTTCGTCAATATGGGTAACGGGTTTATTACCTACATATCTATGTACATTTGGGTTAGAATCTAGCTTAAACATTCCCTCATCATCTGTAGTGAGGAATTCTCTTAGTAATAATCGTTCTGTTTCAATTGAAGTTTTCATTAATTTAAGATATATCGTTGCACCACTTCGGCAACACCGTGATTATTATTTGATGCTACAATAACATCTGCTCTATCTCGTAATTCAGGCGTAACATTATCCACCCAAACTCCTAAACCTGCATACTCTATCATCGACAAATCATTACCTGCATTTCCTACAGCAATAATTTCGCTTTGATGAATATCTAATTTTGCTGCCAAAAGCTTTAAACTTGCCGCTTTATCGATTCCGTTTTGAGCTACTTCCAGGAAAAAGGGTTTAGACATTGCTACACTTAAGTGAGGCATTGCTGTTTTTAAATCAGCCTCAAGTCCTTTTAAATAACTTGGTTCTTCGAGCAAAATACATTTTACAGCAGCGGTATTAACAGCTTCTTTAAAACTTGCTACTTTATGGTGTTTTAAACCAGTAATAGTCTTTTCTATTTCAATAAATTCCGAATCAGTTTCACTGATGATCTCATTATTTAAATAGGTAATAATATGCGTTTTGTTCTTTAAACTGTAATCGTACAATTCGTGAATTTGTTCTTTTGACAAAGTTTGTTCAAAAAGAATTTCATCATCTTTTACATTACTAATAACAGCTCCGTTAAACGAAATCATATAGGAATTATTTAAATCTAATTCCAGTTCTTTTGCAAAAGCAGTCATCGCCGAAGTTGGTCTGCCAGAAGCCAAAACTACATAAACTCCCATCGCCTGAGCTTTAAGAAGCATTTCTTTATTTATATCCGAAATTTTATGGTCATCGGTCAACAAGGTATCATCCATGTCTAAAACCAGCATTTTATATTGCATTTTTTTTAGTTTTCAGTAGTAGATTCAGTCTTCAGTTACAGTTTTCAGTACTTACTGAAAACTGTAACTGAAAACTGTGACTTTAAGTTCACTGTAATTACTGAGACTGTAAACTGAGCCTAATTACTTAAATTAAAGACTCATTCTAAAGTCTTCGATGATAGGATTTGCTTTTGCAAAATCTGTCTCTTGAATAAATACCTCAACAGCCAAATCTGTATTACCAAAACCACCTAAACGAGCCGATTGGATATTGTTTTTAATTACTGTATCTACTTGCGCCTCTTCTAATTTTTGTTGTAAAGCTTGCGCTAAAATCTCACTTCCCGAAAACACTTTCATTAGTCCCATATCCTATTTATTTTAATACTATTGTTTTTAATTGATTTTGAAAATCTTCATTTTCATTTATTCCAATATGATTCTGTCCTTTTAATACATAAAGATACCCATTCGATTTTAATAATTTACTTAATCTAACCGAATTAGAAAAAGGAATTAATTGATCTTGATCTCCATGAAAAATATAAATTGGCGCCTTTATCTTTTTAAAATAATCATGCGTTTCAAAATTAAATTTTTTCATAAAATCAGGAAAAAAAGGAACTTTACTACCTGTTAATTCTGTAAAACTATAATACGGAGCCTGAAGAATTAATGCTTTAGGCTTATTATTTGATGCCAAAATCGTCGCAAGACCACTTCCTATTGAATAGCCAGCAATGATGATTTTGTTTTCACTATATCTCTCACATAGTTTTTTATAAACTACCGAAATATCTTTGTTTAATTGATCTTCATCATCAATCTTTCCTCCGCTTTTTCCAAAACTTCTATAATCTAAGATAAAGATATCATATCCCAAACTTGTATAAACATTTGCTATACTTCCCCACGTATCCAGAGTACCTGCGTTTCCGTGAAGATAAAAAATCAATCCTTTTGGACTTTCAGTTTTAAATAACAAACCATTCAAATTTACACCATCAAAAGAACGAATATTGAGTTCTTCAAAATTTTGTTGGTATTCAAATTTAAAATTCTCAGGGAGTTTGGAGTTTTGAAAAACCATACCTGCCTGATTAAAATAGATATATGAAACAACAGACAAATAAACAATAAACAGCAATCCTAAAACTATTACAATCAAAAATCTAAGTGTTTTAAAAATTTCCATTTATTATACATCATCTTATTTTTAATCTAGTCTATTCTTCAATATCCTCTTCTTCGTCCTCATCCTCATCGTCCTCATCGATTTCGAATAAATAAGGCTCAAGTAACATTTTATCTGCCAAAATATCAATACTTTCTGTCAGTTGTTCTGCAAAAATAATACGCTGTGTTTTAGTAATACTATTAGAAATACGCATGATTTTAGTTTCATGACGTAATTTCAAAATTGGGTTTGCATCATCCAGGATAAACATCTTCAAGCGGTTAACATTATATCCCGCAGTAGTAAACATATCGCTTAGTTTATTTGGAGTTCCGATTAAAACATCAACTCCTGTTGAGATATAGTTTTTATCATAATCCATGTCTCCTTTGTCATGCACACCATAAACCTCAAGGTCACTATACTTACCGTATTTCTCAAAAAGCTCTTCCATTTCCAACACCTTTGCTTTATCTTCTACGATAATCAAAGCACGAGGAGATTCTTCATTTTTACCTGTCAATTGCTGAATAACATTTAGAACAATTGTAGTAGATTTTCCGCTTCCTTTTGGAGCAACAATAATACAATCCGCACCACTTTTTAGCGTAGAAAAAGTTTCTTGTTGTAATGTATTAGCTTCGGTTAAACCGTTTGCGATTAACGCCTCCTGTAACTTTTCGTTTATTTTTTTTAGTTTCATCTTTTTAATGCTTTAAGCTTTAAGCTAAATGCTTCAAGCAAAAATTATTTATAATAATATTAATAGCTTAAAGCATTTAGCTTAAAGCCTATTGCGCGAAGCATCTATTTACTTGCGAACATCTTTACATCTGTTTCCGAAATTTCGCTTCCACCTAATATAATAAGGCGTTCTACAACATTTCGTAACTCCCTGATGTTTCCTGTCCAATCATATTCTTGCAAAAGTTTTATCGCTTGAGGCGAAAATATCTTCACTGTATTTCCTTGTTCTGAAGCTATTTTTTCGGCAAAATGCGAAATCAAAGCCGGAATATCTTCTCTCCTGTCATTTAATGGCGGAACTTTAATCAAGATCACTGCTAGGCGGTGGTATAAATCTTCACGGAAACGACCTTCGGCAATTTCTGTTTTTAAATCTTTATTGGTTGCAGCA
This sequence comes from Flavobacterium sp. GL_143, assembly GCF_057834355.1. Taxonomy (NCBI): domain Bacteria; kingdom Pseudomonadati; phylum Bacteroidota; class Flavobacteriia; order Flavobacteriales; family Flavobacteriaceae; genus Flavobacterium; species Flavobacterium sp. GL_143. The sequence continues at coordinate 5,685,150 of NZ_CM174401.1, forward strand.
ACTACCCTAACATCTACTTTGATATCTTTCTCTGCACCTACTCTTGTAATCATACTTTCTTGCAAAGCACGTAACACTTTGGCTTGAGCCGAAAGACTCATATCTCCGATTTCATCCAGGAAGATTGTTCCTTTATCCGCAGCTTCAAATTTTCCTGCTCTATCTTTAACCGCCGATGTAAAAGCTCCTTTTACGTGACCAAACAATTCACTTTCGATTAACTCGCTCGGAATTGCAGCACAGTTTACTTCGATTAAAGGAAAATTAGAACGTGCACTTTTTTCATGTAATTGGTGTGCTACCAGTTCTTTTCCTGTTCCGTTAGGTCCAGTAATCAAAACTCTGGCTTCCGTTTCGGCTACCTTTTCAATCATAATTTTAATATGACTTATAGCTTCACTATCACCAATCATTTCGTAATTCTTACTTACTTTTTTCTTTAAAATCTTGTTTTCTACAACAAGTTTTTTTCTGTCTAAAGCATTACGAACTGTATTTAATAAACGGTTTAAATCTGGTGGTTTTGATATGTAATCAAAAGCTCCAAGACGCATCGTATGAATTGCCGTTTCCATATCGCCATGACCTGATATCATAACCATCGGAATCTCAGGTTTGATTTTTTTTACTTCTTCTAATACCTCAACACCATCCATCTTTGGCATTTTGATATCGCACAAAACCAAATCGTAATCGTTGTTTTTTATCTTTTCAAGACCCGAAACACCATCTTCTGCCTCCTCAACCTGATAGCTATCATTCTCTTCTGATAAAATCTTGGTAAGTACTCTACGAATAGCTGCTTCGTCTTCTATAATTAATATTTTACTCATTTCTTTTGAGGTTCTAAGTTGCAAAGGCCCAAAGGTACAAAGTTTAAAATCTTTGTCGCTTTATAACCTTACAGCTTTATTATTATTTTAATATTAACCGCAAAGGTTAAAAAAGAACAAAGGCACAAAGTCTAAAAACCTTTGTCCCTTTGTTGCTCTGTATCTTTTTTTGAGGTTCTAAGTTGCAAAGGTTCAAAGGTACAAAGTTTAAAATCTTTGTCGCTTCTTACCTTTGAACCTTTGTTATTATATTTTTTTTTATGCCTTTTGTGTAATTCTTATAGATAGTTTAACTTCAAACGTTCAAAAACCTTTGCGCCTTTGCAACTCTGAACCTTTATAACTAATACTTCAGCCATTTATATAATTCCTTCCATGTTGGTTTCTTACCGTACATTAATATCCCTACTCGGTATATTTTGGCAGCAAACCAAACTACTGCAAAAAATGAAGCTAACAATAAAGTTACGGAAATAAGTATTTGCCACCAAGGCACTCCAAACGGAAGTCGCATTAACATTACAATTGGTGAGGTAAGCGGAATCATAGAAAACACTACTGCAACTGTTCCGTGTGGATCATTTACAACAGTAAAGAAACCGATATAAACACTCAAAATTAATGGCATAATGATAGGCAAAAGAAATTGTTGTGAGTCGGTTTGGTTATCAACCGCTGCACCAATAGCTGCATAAAACGAGCTATATAAAAAATACCCACCTATAAAATAAACCACAAACCCAATTAGAATGCTTGCAATTGGCAAACTCCATAATTCATTAATATACATTTGAGCTGTACCTACAAGTTCTTTTTGTGCAGTAGCCATTAACTCTGGCGGAATCTTAGCCGTTGGCCCAACATTTACACCAAAAAATGCCGATGCTGCAAACATTAGAGCAAATCCTATTACAGCCCAAATTAAAAACTGTAACAATCCTGCCAATGAAGTTCCGATTATCTTACCCATCATCAACTGAAAAGGTTTTACCGATGAAATAATAATTTCGATGATTCTATTGGTTTTTTCTTCGATTACACTTCGCATAACCATATTACCATAAATAACAATAAACATCATTATTAAGTAACCAAAAGAACCTCCAATTGCGATTTTTATTTCGTTAAGCCCTTTTAAACTCTCTTCTCCCGATGCTTTTGCGAGATGGATATTTACATTTGCTTGTGCATTTTTTATTGCTAATGTATCTAAATTTGCTTCTTGAAAATTAATTCTCGTAATCTCGTCGGCAATTGTATTTTGTGTGTTTTCGATAAAAGAAATACTCGGACTATTATTTGATATAAATTCGATTTTACTTTCTAAATCCTTTATTTTATCAGTTTTAGGAATCAAAAGCAATCCGTCTAAACTTTCTTTAGCAATACTATCTTTTAGCGATTGTAAAGGCATTTTGGATAAATCAAGATATCTAAACTCGACATTTTTTGCATTTTGCTTGGTAAATTCCGAAGCAAACAAACCTGTTTCGTCATAAATTGCAATACGTTTCGTATCGGCTTTCATAGAACTTAAATATCCGATAAAAGCAGCTATTGCAACAAACAATAACGGACTTAAAAAAGTCATTACGATAAAAGACTTATTACGGACTTTAGAAATAAATTCTCTTTTTATAATTAATGATATAATACTCATTTTTTATTTTAGATTGTTAGATTTTTAGACTGCTTAGACTTCTTAGACTTTCTTAAACTTGTTAGATTTTGAGATCAGTCTAAGTAGTCTAACGATCTATTTCGTTACTGTTTGAATAAAAATATCATTTACACTTGGAATTTTCTCAACAAAATGAGTCACTTGTCCGCGTTGTGTTAATACATTCAATAGTTCATTTGGAGTTGCGTTTCCTATCTGAATTTCCAGTTTTAGTTCGTCACCCAATGATTTAAAATGTGCTGGTAAAACGGTAAACTTCTGCGAAATATCATACATCAATCCTTCGATATTGTTTGTTAATATTCCAACTTCAAAACTATTTGTTTTAAATTGTCTTTTTACATCAATCAGTTTGCCTTCTATCAGTTTATTCGATTTATGAATCAAAGCAATATGATCACAAAGTTCTTCAACACTTTCCATTCGGTGTGTCGAAAAAATAATAGTCGAACCTTGTTCTTTTAATGCCAAAATTTCATCTTTTATGACATTGGCATTAACTGGGTCAAAACCAGAAAATGGCTCATCAAAAATTAACAATTTTGGTTTATGCAATACACAAACCACAAACTGAATTTTCTGTGCCATTCCTTTTGATAATTCCTGAACTTTCTTGTTCCACCAACCCTGAATTTCTAATCTGTCAAACCAATATTCTAATTGTTTCTTAGCTTCGGCTTTAGACAATCCTTTCATCTGAGCCAGATACAAACATTGCTCTCCTACTTTCATAGAACTATACAATCCTCTTTCTTCAGGAAGATATCCGATATGCTGAACGTGTTTAGGCTGTAATTTCTCACCATCAAGAATCACTTCTCCACTATCTGGATAAGTAATCTGATTTATAATTCTTATTAATGATGTTTTCCCAGCTCCATTAGGACCTAATAATCCGTAAATACTGCCTTTTGGAACATTTAATGAAACTTCGTTAAGCGCAACATAATCACCGTATTGTTTTACGACATTATGTACTTCGAGTAAGTTGCTCATGCTTTTTTTTTGGGTTTACTACGTCTACTTGACTACTCGACCTTTTTGGTTTCGCGTGTGTAAAAGTAAATAATTAGTAGCGAAAACTTCGTATTGTTACAAAAAAACCCATCCTAAATAAAGTTAAGATGGGTTTGTAAATTAATTATAACGTTTTATAAAAGATAAGATGTGTTTATGAAAACATATCTTTTACTTTTTCAAAAAATGATTTATCCGTTTTCTCAGGACTTGGAATAAAATGGTCATCTGTTAAAGCATTTTCAAAAAATTGTTTTTGATCTTTGCTCAATGTTTTTGGTGTCCAAACATTCACATGAACCAATAAATCTCCATTTCCGTATCCATTGATACTTGGAATTCCTTTTCCTTTTAATCTTAAGATTTTTCCAGATTGAATTCCTTCTTCTAATTTAATTCTCACTTTTCCGTTAATTGCTTCAATATCCTTAGAGATACCTAAAACAGCTTCTGGAAAGCTTATGTATAAATCGTAATGTAAATTTTCACCTTCACGTTTTAAGAATTCGTGCTCTAGTTCTTCAATTGCAACAATTAAATCACCTGGAACACTGTTTCCTGGAGCATCGTTTCCTTTGCCAGAAACTTTAAGCTGCATTCCATCAACAACTCCTGCAGGAATTTTGATTGATACAGTTTCATCTTCCTGAACCATACCTTGCGAATCTGCATTGCTAGGTTTTTTGTCTAAAATCTGACCAGAACCTCCACAAGTTGGACAAGTCGAAGCTGATTGCATTCTACCTAAAATAGTATTAGTCACACGCATTACCTGCCCTTGACCGTTACATGTAGAACATGTTTTATAAGTAACCCCTTTGGCTTGAACCTTACGTTTTACTTTTACTTTTTTCTCAACACCATTTGCAACCTCTTCTAAAGTTAATTTAACTTTAATTCTAAGATTACTTCCTTTAGTACGACGAGGACCTCCGCCTCCACCGCCTCCGAAACCACCAAATCCGCCTCCGAAGATGTCGCCAAACTGACTGAATATGTCATCCATATTCATGCCACCATGACCACCACCTCCAAAACCACCTGAACCATCAAAGGCTTGGTGACCGTATTGATCGTATTTGGCTTTTTTATTAGGGTCGCTTAAAACTTCATACGCTTCTGCAGCCAATTTGAAGTTCTCTTCTGCCTGTTTGTCGTCTGGATTTTTATCCGGATGATATTTCAACGCACATTTACGGTACGCTTTTTTGATCTCGGCAGCATCCGCATTTTTTGAAATGCCTAATATTTCGTAAAAATCTTTTTTCATAATTGTTTAAATTCCAAAAAACAAAACCCAATAAATAACTCAATTCTGAAGACTCAAAACTATTTATTTGGGATTTGGGAGTTATAATTTGATATTTTAGTTTCCTACAACAACTTTAGGGAAACGAATAATTTTGTCTCCTAATTTGTATCCTTTTTCTATAACATCAACGATTTTACCTTTTAATTTATCAGAAGGTGCTGGAATTTGAGTAATAGCTTCAGCATAATCAGCATTAAATGCATCTCCTGCTCTCACTTCAATTTGCTCTAAACCTTTAGCAACCAATGTGCCTTTAAGTTTTTCGTGAATTAACTCAACTCCTTTAGTCAATGTTTCATTTTCAGATTTGTTGATCTCAACCATTGCTCTGTCAAAATCATCTAATACTGGAAGCATTGCCAATAATACCTCTTGATTAGCCGTTTTAAACAAATCTATTCTTTCTTTTGAAGTTCTTTTTTTGTAATTTTCAAACTCAGCAAACAAACGTAAAAATTTATCTTTTTCTTTTGCTAAGTCTTGAGCTAGTTGTTCTTCTACACTTAATTCCTCAATAATAATCTGTTCGCCATTGGCATTATTCTCTAACGTTACGTCATCTATTTCTTGATCGATTTCTGTATTTTCCGTAGTCATATTACTTTTATTTTTAAAAATATTCTTAAACTTCATTTTTTATTCTTTTCTATGGATTGCAAAAGTACTGCCAAACCTTATAAAATGTCAAATTGTCACCTTTTGACAAATTCTTACTCTATCAAGTCTTTAGGCAATGTATCCAAAACTATCATATTCTCAAAAAAATTAGTATAATTTTAAGATAATTGCGATTTAGAATAAATACATTTGAATTAATTACAATTAATTATTACCTATCAAAAATTGAATTTAAGGTTAGCTTCGGCTTTATAATAAATTATTAATTCAACTTTACCTTATATTAAAAAAAGCTTCGCCTGATAGACGAAGCTTTTTTTTATGCTTTTTACCTTTAACTCCAAGAAAGCTTCTGAAAATATTTTATAACTTATTTGTTATTTAATATATTTTTATTGCACGGGCGGAGGGATTCGAACCCCCATCAACGGTTTTGGAGACCGCTATTCTACCCTTGAACTACGCCCGTAACTCAAGGCCGCAAATTAAAGGCTTTTTTTTCTTTCTCACCAATTATTTTACGCAAATTTAAAAAGTTTTAAGCCAATCAGCGCTAATAATTCACTAGCACAATCACTACCAAAGCTTTATGAAATTTACATTCTTCTTTCGAAACAAAAATTCTGCGAAACAACCGCAAAAATCACTAAATTTTTTTAAAAATATGACTTTATAAAAACACAAAGTTCGCAAAGCTTTGTATTCATCTAGCTTTGCGAACTTTGTGTTTTCTATTCGAAAGGAACGCGGATGATACGGATTTACAAAAGTAAAAGCACAAGATTAAACGGATTTTTAAAAATAATAGATAAAAATCCGTTTAATCCGCGTTCCTCTATAGACAATCTAAAAAAAATTTAATCTCTTTGTGAAATAACCGCAAAGGTCGCCAAGATTTTTAAAAGTATGGTTTTATAAAAAACACAAAGTCCGCAAAGCTTTGTGTTGATCTAGCTTTGCGAACTTTGCGTTTTCTATGCGTGAGTAAAATTAAATCTTAGCGCACTTTGCGGTTAAACCCTTATACTAATAAAGCAGCTTTCAACCCTTCTAAATCAACCGAAACTTGTTCGCCCGTTAGTAAGTTTTTAAGCGAATACGAATTCGATTCTATTTCTTGTTCACCAGCAATAACAGCAAAAGGAATCATACGTTTATCAGCATGCTGAAACTGCTTTCCTACCTTTACATTATCTGGATACAACTCTACTTTTATATTTTCTTTTCTTAATTCCTGAATCGCTTTAAGCGCATAAAAAGCCTCTTTATCACCGTAGTTTATAAACAAAGCTTTAGAGGTTGCCGTAACCGTATCAGGAAACAATTGCAATTCCTCAAGTACCAAATAAATACGATCTAATCCGAAAGAGATTCCAACACCACTCATGTTTTTCAATCCAAAAACACCAGTTAAATCGTCGTATCTTCCACCACCACCAATAGAACCCATGGCAACAGTTTTAGGTGGAGCTATTTCAAAAATTGCCCCTGTATAATAATTCAGTCCACGAGCAAGTGTAACATCCAAATCTAAAATTGCTGTAGACAATCCTAAGTTAGACACATTGTCACAAATAAAACGCAACTCCTCTACCCCTTTCATTCCTTCTTCAGAAGAAGCTAATAAAACTGAAAGCTGATTAATTTTATCCGAGATCGTTCCTGTAAAACTAAATAATGGCTGCACTTTTACAAGCGCTTCTTCCGAAATTCCTTTCTCCATCATTTCTTTCTTCACACCATCTTCGCCTATTTTATCAAGCTTATCCAACGCAACCGTAAAATCAATTAATTTATCCGAAGCTCCAATAACCTCAGCAATTCCAGATAATATTTTTCGGTTATTTATTTTTATAGTTACACCACTTAAACCTAAAGAGGTAAAAACAGTATCATATAATTGTACCAACTCAACTTCTTGCCATAATGATTTAGAACCAACCACATCGGCATCACATTGAAAAAACTCTCTGTAACGTCCTCTTTGAGGTCTATCAGCTCTCCAAACTGGTTGAATTTGGTATCTTTTAAAAGGAAATTCAATTTCATTTTGGTGCTGCACTACATATCTTGCAAACGGAACTGTTAAGTCGTAACGCAATGCTTTTTCAGAAATTCTACTTGTAAATTTATTCAACTCAATTCTTTCGTTGATCTCAATTTTTTCAGCAGAATTAACTTGTAGAGATTCTATAGATTCTGGTAATTCTATTTTGCTTTTATTGAAGAAAAAATTACCTGAGTTCAATATTTTAAAGATCAAACGGTCACCTTCTTCACCATATTTCCCCATTAAAGTATCGGAATTTTCAAAAGATGGTGTTTCAATAGGTTGAAAACCAAACTTCTCAAAATTATTTTTTATGGTTTGAATAATATATTGACGTTTTGACACCTCTGCAGGCGAAAAATCTCTTGTTCCTTGTGGAATACTTGGTTTCGAAGCCATTTCTCTTTGATATTTTAGATTTCTGATTTTAGACTTTAGATTTGCTTTCGAAATCTTAAATTCTAATCGAGTGCAAATATCTCACTTTTTAAAATAAATAATGACTCTTCTAAAACAAACTTGTAACAAAAATTGTATTTTCGTGACAAACTAGTATGATGCTAAAATTATTCAAAGAAAATATCCGGATTGCATTTGGTTCCATTCGAACACAATTATTACGTACCATTCTTACCGTTTTAATTATTGCAATAGGCATCACAGCTTTAGTTGGGATTTTAACTGTAGTTTCGGCATTAGAAAACACTATTTCCAACGATTTTGCTTCTATGGGAGCAAATACCTTTAATATAAACCAGTACGAAAACGAAGTTCGAAACCGTGGCGGTAACGAAAGAGAAATCATAAATCCTATTATTTCTTATCCCGAAGCTGTTGCATTCAAGAATAAATACAGATATCCATTTACCGAAACATCGCTTTCATTTACAGCAACATCTACAGCCGAAGTAAAATATCTTGGCACCAAAACCGATCCTGAAATTAAAGTACTTGGAGTCGACGAACATTTTATTGGTAATTCTGGTCTTGAAACCAGCATTGGCAGAACATTTAATCAGTTTGACATCGAGAATAATACTTACGTATGTGTACTAGGTTCCGATTTTATGAAAGGATTATTAAAAGATGTAAACCCAATCGATAAAATCATTTCTATCCGTGGCGCACGCTTTAAAGTTATTGGCGTACTTAAAGAAAAAGGATCCACATTCGGGAACAGTCAGGATTTACGAGTATTAATTCCTATTCAGGTAGCGCGTTCCTTATTTACTGCACCAAACATAAACTATACGATAAGCATAATGGTTTCCAAAAAAGAATTATTGGATCAAGCCATCGATAACGCAACAAGCACTATGCGTCGAGTTCGAAAATTAAGTCCTATACGCGATAATAATTTTGGCGTAGTACGAAGCGATGATCTTATCAATCGCATCCTCAGCATCACACAATACCTTGGCTGGGCAGCAGGAATAATCAGTTTCATTACCATCTTAGGTTCCTCTATAGCCTTAATGAATATCATGATTGTATCGGTAACAGAACGTACCCGCGAAATCGGTGTTCGTAAAGCCCTTGGAGCTAAAAAGACAACCATTGCCGTACAATTCTTTATCGAAACCCTACTTATAGGACAATTAGGCGGTTTAATCGGAATTATTCTAGGAATCTTGGTTGGTTTTGCGTTTGCATCAGCAATGAAATTTGTATTCGTAATTCCATGGATGGCAATTTTCGCTGCTTTCGGTACCAGTTTTGTAGTTGCCATTGTGTCAGGATTATACCCCGCAATAAAAGCATCTCAACTCGACCCTATCGAAGCTTTACGCTATGAATAGTATTCAGTCGCAGTTTTCAGTTTCAGTATAACAGCTACATTTTACGTATTTCATTTTACCAAAAGAAAGTTTGCAGGAGCACAACTTAATCGTTACATACCACGAACTGTCCCGCTTTACGCTCCAATCTTTTATCTTGAGAAAAAAATCAAGATAAAAGGATTTCTCCCGAAGCTTCGGGACAATCGGGGCTATTTTACAACTTACATTTTTAAGTCACGTTGTCATCTCCTACAAGGTTTTGAAAACCTTGCAGGAAACCCTCATTTCACTTTTTACAAAATACATCTTACTCTAAAAAAACTTATTTAATACAAAAAATCATCCTGTCATTATCGTAAATATCCTTACGCAATTCGATGTTTTTAAAACCTAAATCCTCAAGCAATTCAACGGTTTCTTTCCCTAAATACTGATTGATTTCAAAATAAAGGCTGCCGTTTTTTTCCAGATTCTTTTGCGCTAGTTCAGCTATTTTTCTATAAAAAATAAGTGCATCATTATCGGCAACAAAAAGTGCCAAATGCGGTTCATAATCTAATACATTCTTCTTGATTTCCTCTTTTTCAAGATTCCTTACATAAGGCGGATTCGAAACAATGACATCAAACTCCTGCATTAAATCTTCTGTTTCCAGAATATTCTGAAGCAAAAAAGTAACCGAAACCCCATTGGTCTCAGCATTTCTTTTGGCAGTAGCCAAAGCATTCTCCGAGACATCAATTGCAAAAACCTGAGCATGAGAAATATTTTTTGCCAGCGAAATAGCAATACAACCACTTCCAGTACCTATATCCAGAATTTTTAAGTTTTTGGATTTTCCAACTTTTGAATTCTCTTTAATAATCCACTCAACCAATTCTTCCGTTTCTGGTCGCGGAATCAAAACGTTTGAGTTTACCTCAAAATCTAATCCGTAAAAATTCGTTTTCCCTAACAAATATTGTATCGGGATTTCCTTTTTTAATTCAGTTACAAGAATACTCCAATCTGCAATTTCTTCGTCCGAAAAAGACAAATCTGGGTTTAAAGCCAAATCTATTTGTTTGAGATTTCGTTTCTCTTCCAGAATTAAATAGAAGAAACTCTCCACTTCCAGAACATCATAAATTCCCGAAAGCTCTTGAATAAATTGCGTTCTGTATTGTTTTATTTTCATTTTATACTTGTTGTTAAAAGCAGGTTTAATTAGCAATCAAATCCTACTGCAATTTCAGAAACCCTCTTCATCGCCTCACCACTTTTAGCTTTACTCGAAAGAAACAGAATTACCCGCTCCTCTTCATAATGTCTATTTGCGCTAAAAACAAAATCTAATTTTCCATCGTTATCAATATCTCCTGCAAAAATCAACTTAACAAAAGTATCATTAAACGATTCTTCCGATAAAAGCATTTTTTCAGTAGTATCTCCTGTAGACAGATAAAGCTTATAATTTTCGACCTTCTTAAAAACTTCCTCCGTATTATCATCTGTAGAAACCATTTCCGAAGAAAGAACTTTACCTTCCCCACGTAAAGTATAATTAACATTATTAAAGGCAAAAGTTACTTTTTCGTCTGGCCAAATTTTATCTTCTTCAATCTTTAAAGACTTTATTTTTCCCAATTTCAAATCAGGCAAATCCATAAAAATGATTGATTTATTTTTAGCAAGAACAGACACTAAGGAATCTCCCGAACATTCATCAAATCCCTTTTCTATTTTAAAATCTGCTTTTCCTAAATAATATTCCCCATTCTGCTCATATAAATCAATCCACTTTTTAGTTAAAGCAACAGCAGGATTTTCTTCTCCATAACTTCTATAACTTCGCGCAAGCAAAATATCAAAGTCATTTTTAAACTCCTCCTCCGAAACTACTTCTTTTTCCTGAACAGAATCTTTTACAATAGTCTTTTTACTAACTCCAATAATTTTTTCTGTTTTCGTTTCTTTAGCATCTTTACAAGAAAACAGAATTGAAACCAAAACAATTCCAACAACAATTTTTTTCATAAACTTATAACTTTTTCAACATCCAAACTGGGCATGAAGTATGACCCGTGCATCCCATTGGCGCATCAAGATATTCAAAACCTGATTTTTTATATAATTTTTGAGCAGCATGCATAAAAGGCATCGTTTCGATATAACAATTCTCAAAACCAAAATCCTTAGCACTCTCCAAACATTTTTCCATCATTTTACTTCCTATTCCCAAACCACGAGTTTCTGGTAAAAAGTACATTTTTTGCAATTCACAAATTGTTGGCGCTTCGTTTTCCAACGAAGCAATTCCGGCACAACCCACAATTTTATCATTATTTTCGACTACAAAATAAACCGCTTTAGGCTTATTATATTCTTCAAACATAAAATCCAGATACGGATCTTCGTATGCAGTTCCTACTTTCGGGATATTCAACTCATCAAAAACGGCTCTTATCAATTGTGCCACAGCCTGATTGTCTTCTTTAGTTATTTTTCTGATAATCCAATTTTCCATTTCTTCTTATTCTGTCTTATACAATGTACAAAAGTAAATATACTTTATTGTTATTTTAGATAGATTCAAAACTAAATCATAAACTCAAAAATAACTACTTTTGCATTGTGAATATACATGAAAAATACATAAAACGCTGCATACAACTTGCCAAAAATGGCTTAGGAACTACATACCCAAACCCAATGGTTGGTAGCGTAATCGTTTATAATGATACTATTATAGGAGAAGGCTGGCATAAAAAAGCAGGCGAGCCTCATGCCGAAGTAAATGCTGTAAACTCAGTAAAAGATAAATCATTGCTCAAAAAAGCAACTATTTACGTAAGTTTAGAACCATGCAGTCATTTTGGTAAAACACCACCTTGTTGCGACTTAATTATTGCAAACGAAATTCCAAATGTAGTTGTTGGGACTGTAGATCCAAACGAAAAAGTTGCCGGCAAAGGAATTAAAAAACTCCTTGAAGCGGGAAAAAAAGTTACCATTGGAGTCCTTGAAGATGAATGCAACGAACTAAACAAACGCTTTTTTACATTTCATCAACAAAAAAGACCTTATATAATCTTAAAATGGGCAGAATCTAAAGATGGATTTCTTACTCCAGAAAAAGAGAACGATACAATTATAAAAAGAGAACCAATCTGGATTACTAATACCTATTCACGCCAATTGGTACATAAATGGCGAAGCGAAGAACAAGCTATCCTGGTAGGAACACAAACTGTTATTGACGACAATCCTAAATTAAATACTCGTGATTGGGCTGGTAATAATCCTGTGCGCGTTGTTTTGGATCAAAACAATCGCATTCCTCAAGACAGTCATATTTTTAGCAATGATGTTAAAACTATCGTATTTACAAAATCCAAAATTGCCATTGAAAAAGAAAACCTTATCTTTGAAGTAATTGATTTTAAAGAAAATATAATCCCGCAAATACTTGCAATTTTATACCAACATCAAATTCAATCAATTATTATCGAAGGCGGATTACAAACTTTACAATCCTTTATCGATACAAACCTATGGGATGAAGGACGTTTTTTTATTGGAAACACCTACTTTACAAAAGGTACTAAAGCCCCTATAATCGCTGGCATAAAAAATAAAAAAACCTACATTGGTAAAGACGAATTAATACAAGTTAGAAACCATGATTGATACTATTATTTTTGATTTTGGAGATATATTCATCAACTTAGACAAACAAGCTACAGTTGATGGACTAAAAAAACTTGGCCTGACTGAGTGGAATAATAATCTAGATCAATTAAATATTAAATTCGAAACTGGTAACATTACTCCCGAAGAATTTATATCTGGGTTTCAAAAAGAGATTCCTAATGCATCTGCAAAAGAAATCCTGAATGCCTGGAATGCTGTTCTGCTAGATTTTCCATTATACCGATTAGAGTTTCTTCAGATGCTTTCTGAGAAATACAGATTGTTCTTATTAAGCAACACCGACTCTATTCATATTAAAACATTCGAACATAAAACAGGAGTATCATTTTATAGTGATTTCTACCAATGCTTTGAAAAAGTTTACTTTTCATTCGAAATAGGAATGAGAAAACCAAATCACGAAGCTTATACCTATATAATAAACAAACACGAGTTATCCCCAAAACGAACTTTGTTTGTAGACGACAAAATCGAAAATACCAATGCTGCTGCCGAACTTGGTCTTCAGGTATGGAACTTACAAGTAGGAAAAGAAGATGTCGTAGATTTATTTGATAAAAAAATAATTTAGAAAACAATCTTGGAAATTAAAGATACCTATCAAACGATAGCATTCCCATCGGAAGAAGTACTGTATAAAGAAAAAAGCAGCAAATTTTTTGGCTATGCCTATCCTATTACATCCGAAGAAGAAGTAAAACCTATAATCGAAGCCCTAAAAAAGCAACATCCAAGTGCTGTACATTATTGCTACGCCTATCAATTAGGCATCGAACCTACCGTAAGCTACAGAGCCAACGATGATGGAGAACCAAGCAATACAGCAGGAATGCCCATTTACGGGCAAATACAATCTTTTAGCGTGACAAACGTTCTTATTGTTGTTGTACGTATATATGGAGGAATTAAATTAGGCGTAGGAGGATTAATAGCCGCTTACAGAACAACTGCACAAATGGCATTAAAAGTTTGCGAAATTGTCGAAAAAACCATTGATGTACAGTTTTTAATCTCTTTTGATTATAAAAACATGAATAAAGTAATGCGAGTTATCAAAGAAAAAAGATTGGAGATTGTCTCACAAGAAATGGAAATCGACGAAGATTCCGGACTCCCAATTGGCAAAATAACGATCCAAATTCGCAAAAAAAATGCCGAAATGATATTCGACATTTTTGATTCAATGTTTGAAATAGGAATAAAATTATGCTAAAATCATTTTCATTTATGCTAAATTTTAGCAATTATTCAATCTTTTTAAGAAGCTCCAAAATATAGCTTGGAGGAGCTGTTGGACGACCCGTTTTTAAGGACACAAAAACCAAAATAAAGACAGCAGTTGTTAATAACTCATTTGACTCGTTATAAATCTCGCAATCAAATTCTATCTTGACAGATGACTGACTTTTAAATGTTGTATGCACCGTTAACAACTCATCATATCGTGCCGATTTTTTATAATTAATATTCATTGAAACAATTGGCAAAGCGATCCCGCTTTCTTCCATGCTTTTATACGAAACCCCTTTGTTTCTAAGCCATTCCACTCGTCCAATTTCAAAATAAGGAATATAATTCCCATGATAAACGACTCCCATTTGATCCGTTTCTGAGTAACGAACACGCACTTGAGTTTGATGATTTTTCATTATTTATTTATTAAAAAAATTTAATTCTTAAACCTCGCCTTACAACAATATTTTAGATAATTACCACCCGAAATATTTTTTTTTAACGAAATTTGTTCACATATTTGTTATCTTGAAAAATGACAATTATTCAACCTCGTTTTTATAAGAGTAATATTATCAATACACATAATTTATTTGAATCT